>CAVXPX010000024.1:0-935836 GCA_963763845.1 uncultured Acidobacteriota bacterium | reverse complement strand
GTCCGGCAATATGCGATCATTTTGGCGTCAAGTAAACGGCGCGTGCCGGTAGGACTTTGCGTTGGGCAAAATTGAAAGTGAACTTCCGAACCTTGCGACATCCCTGGCGGAGGTAAGACGACTGCGTGAAGAAAATGCTCGACTGCGAAGCCTTTTAATCGAGCACGGTGTACGAATTCCTGAGACTCCATCCACAACGGGGATTTCTCGGACCCCTCAGACCATAGCGCAGCACCAGACGTTCGGCAGTCCGCATTGGGCACGGCGGAACAGCGGATCGCACTGTTTCGCAGCCTCTTCCGTGGGCGCGACGATGTTTATGCCATTCGCTGGGAGAGCGCCGACGGGCGATCTGGATACATGCCCAAGGCGGATCGTGACTGGAAATCGTATCTACGCGCCAAAGACGAGGACCGCAAGAAGGTTGATCGCCAGACGCGAAAATTCAGGCCGCTCACCGATGACGTTGTTCGTGGGCATCTTGTCGGCGATCATACGGTCGGGATCTATCCGCTTCTGCAGGACGAGACCTGCTGGCTCCTGGCGGTCGATTTCGATAAGAAGACCTGGCAGAAGGACGCCGCTGCGTTTCTCGCGTCTGTCGCGAACTGAAAGTGCCAGCGGCATTGGAACGTTCCCGGTCGGGAAACGGTGGCCATGTGTGGATTTTCTTCGAGCGAGCGATCCCTGCCACAACCGCGCGAAAACTGGGCTGCGCAATCCTCACTCGAACCATGGAGTCCCGCCACCAAGTGGGACTGGATTCATACGACCGATTCTTTCCCAACCAGGACACGATGCCCAAGGGAGGGCTTGGCAACCTAATCGCTCTGCCTCTGCAAAAGGTTCCGCGCGCAGACGGAAACAGTGTTTTTGTTGATGCGGAATTTCGTCCGTATCCAGATCAGTGGGCATTTCTGGCAAGCGTAGAAAAGAATGTCCGCTGATGCCGTCGAGGCAGTCGTGCTGGAAGCTCAAAGGCGCGGGGATCTCATTGGGGTCAGAATCAGCACTGCGGAAGACGAGGGACAAGATCCCTGGACGTTGCCGCCGTCACAAAAGAGAGTGGAGCGCCCAATACCTGGACCTTTCCCAACTGCAGGTTCGAATCGTTCGCGCCAATCTTCTGTATATCGAGAAGAATGGTCTGCCTTCGGCGATGTTAAACCGGCTGCTACGCTTGGCAGCATTTCAGAATCCCGAATTCTATAAGGCCCAGGCAATGCGGCTTCCCACATTCAACAAGCCGCGAGTGATCGCGTGCGGCGAGGATCTCGCCAACCACATTGCGTTGCCGCGTGGCTGCCTCGCGGAGGTAGTGGAGCTGTTCGAAGCGCATCGCATCAAGACAGACATTCGTGACGAGCGGTGTCGCCGGCCGTCCAATTGATGTGGAGTTCTCCGGCCGATTGCGCCCGTTGCAACAAGGATGCTGTCTCCATGATTGCCGAACACGATGAGGGAATTCTCTGCGCACCCACTGCTTTCGGCAAGACTGCTGTGGCCGCATGGCTGATCGCGGCACGAAAAGTAAATACCCTCGTACTGGTTCACCGCCAACAACTGCTGGACCAGTGGCATGCGAGATTAGCAATGTTCCTCAATCTTCCAGCCAAGTCAATCGGGCAAATTGGGGGAGGAAAGAGCGAGCGCAGCGGCTGTGTGGACATCGCCATCATCCAAAGCACCCACGACAAAGAGGGAGTCAAAGACTTCGTCGCAGAGTACGGGCAAGTCATTGTCGATGAGTGCCACCATTTGTCGGCGTTCACCTTTGAACAGGTGATGAAGCAGGTGAAGGCGAAGTACGTCCTCGGCTTGACGGCAACTCCCGAGCGCAAAGATGGACACCATCCCATCATCTATATGCAGTGCGGTCCGATTCGATTCAAGCTCAGCGCTCGCTCGATGACGGCAGCTACACCTTTCGAACATGAAGTGATTCCTCGGTTGACAGAGTTTTGCTTGCCGTCCGAGCAGATCGACACAACGATTCAGGAATTGTATGCCGCACTTGCAAATGACAGTGCTCGCAATGAACTCATTCGTGGCCGATCTCGTACGTGCAGTCGAAGATGGGCGCTCACCGCTGCTTCTTACCGGCAGGACCGATCACTTGAAGTATTTTGAGACGGCGCTCTCTGGCAAAGTGGACAACGTGTTTGTGCTGAGAGGCGGCATGGGGAAGAAACAACGGCGATCAATTGCGGAAGCCATTGCGGCCGTTCCGGAGAACGCGCCAAGAGTCATCCTGGCAACTGGCAGCTACATAGGCGAGGGCTTTGATGATGCTCGCTTGGACACGCTGTTCTTGGCAATGCCGATTTCCTGGAAGGGAACATTGCAGCAGTATGTTGGGCGACTTCATCGGCTGCACGACGCCAAGCGCGTTGTCCAGGTCTACGACTATGTAGATTCCCAGGTCCTCATGCTGGCGAGAATGTACGCTCGGCGACTGAGAGGTTACAGTGCCATCGGCTACAGGATTCGCGACGGCGCGCAAGATATGCGATCCAGCGCAGCACAATAATCCGTTCTTCGGCAGAAATTAAGCGAACGGCTTCTCGGATCGAATGGACGCATATGACGCAAAAGAAGCACGAACCCGTTGGTGGTAGTCCACATGGATGTGCGGAAACTGAAGCCAGAACCTGAAACCAATCTTCCTGCCCGTCAGCAAAGCACGATTGGAGAAACTGATCGCGGAGGCGGTGGTGGATGCGTACACCGAGCAGGAGCAGGCCGTCGGCTTCCTCACGATGATTCAGGATCATCTTGCTCTGCCCTTCTCCGTGAATATCCTTGGCGTTGAGGCAGTAGTGGAGAAAGTGGACATGACCCGCGATGGTCGAATTGTGGCGGTTTGCCGGCGAGGAAAACATCCGGCAAAGAATCGGAATCCTCGATCTGCCGCTTGCCGACGCCCACGCCCGGCCGGTGCGGAATGGATCGCAGCCTATCGCCACTGGCGCAGAGGGTTCTGAGTGAGCGAATACCAATATTACGATTTCCGGGCGATGGATCGGGCACTGACAAAAGCCGAGATGGCCGAACTGCGGTCCATTTCCACGCGCGCCGTGATTACCTCGACGAGTTTCACGAACCACTACGAGTGGGGAGACCTAAAGGCAAATCCCCTTAAACTTCTGGAAAAGTACTTCGACGCATTTGTCTACGTGGCAAATTGGGGGACGCGGGAATTCTATCTCCGCCTTCCGCTGGAATTGGTCGACTACAAACTAGCTCAGGACCATGCTCCCAGGCGAAGCCGCGCAGCGTGCGAAAGGCTGGGAGCTGTGTGATTGTCGGGTTTGAGAATGAGTCAGAGCAGGATGACTGGGACGACGGCACGGGCTGGATGGGCTCGCTGATGTCTCTGCGTTCTGAATTGCTGCGCGGCGACCTCCGGTGCCTATATCTCGGATGGCTTCTTTGCGTCCAGCATGAGGAGTTTGCTGGAGAGGAACTGGAGCCTCCAGTGCCCGCCGGCTTGGGCGAATTTTCGGCTCCTCTCCACTCGCTGATCGAGTTTCTTGGAATCGACGAAGAACTAGTCGAGGTCGCAGCACTAACTTCAGCGCCGCTCAACGCCGGGCCGAGCAGGAAAGAACTAGATGCCTGGATTCGAAGCCTGCCCGAAAAGGAGAAGAGCGATCTGCTCTTGACCGCGGCATCGCCATCCGGCGATCGCTGGAGAAACGATCTTCTGCGGCGCTTTCGGCAGCAGAATGAACAGCGCGCACTCCCCGCATGCCGGCAGGTCCAACGGCGGACAGCCGGAGATCTCCTGGCGGCAGTTCATGCCTGGCGGAGGAGAGAACCCGGCTATCGGACGCAAAACGAGCGGCGGAAGCAAAGCGACAGAAAGCAAAAGCCGAGGCAGACCGCAGACGGTATCTGGACCAATTGGAGAAGCGCCAAGAAACGACGTGGAATCAGATTGCAGCGCACATCCAAAAACGGCAGCCGAACGAATACGACAAGGCGGTCAGCTTGCTGGTTGACCTGCATGATCTGGCGGTCCGCAAGGCAGAGTGCTGAATTCCAGTCCGCGCTGGAGAAACTCCGCCAAACCCACGCCGCCAAGGAGAGTTTTCTGCGTCGGCTGACAAAGGCGAAGCTGTAATGAACGGGGGCGATGAAGGAACAGGGATTGGAAGATACGGGCTCGATCCCGGAGGGCACCCCCCTATCTCGCACACAACCAGGTAGAGATGGCCCACCACGAGCCGGAATGAGTCCCGGCATCGTTTCAGTCTCCATTCCGGATCAGACGAGCATATAATCCGAAATAGACGAAACATCAATCCGAATTAGACGGAGCCTTCACCCGGCATGGACGATACCGATCACGCGCTCTTTCCCCGCTTTTCTGCCGAACTGGTGACCACCGCGCTCAAGGACACTCCGGTAGTCATGGTTACAGGCCCGCGCCAGTGCGGCAAGACCACACTGGTCCGCGATTTGGTCGCGGGCAATCGCGAATTCATCACCATGGACGATGACACGGTGCTGGCAGCGGCACGCAGCGATCCAACTGGGCTGGTGCGCGGTCTCGATCGAACCACCATTGACGAAGTACAGCGAGTGCCCGACCTCCTCCGGGCCATCAAGAAGTCAGTGGATGACGATCGCCGAGCAGGCCGGTTTCTGTTGACGGGCTCAGCCAATATTCTGACTCTGCCTCAAGTCTCGGAGAGTCTAGCTGGGCGCATGGAGATCGTGAATCTATTACCCCTCTCACGGGCTGAAATCCGAGGCAAAAAGCCGGATTTTCTGAAAGCCGCGTTCGATGGCAAACTTAGCAAACCCGCGGAGACCGATGATCGGCGAAGATCTGGTACAAGCCGTGCTGACTGGCGGCTACCCCGAAATGCTGCGACGCGGAGATCCAAAGCGACGCCAGGCATGGGCACGCGATTACATAAGAGCCATCGTGCAGCGGGATGTGCGCGAAGTTGCCGACGTGGAAAAACTTGACCAAATGCCGCGGCTGCTGCAGGTTCTTGCCCACCACTCTGGCAGGCTAACCAATTTCACGCAGATAGGAGGCCAAGTTGGGTTTGACGACAAGACCACAAGGAAATACGTGGCCATCCTGGAGCAGTTGTTTCTCGTTCGTCGGGTGGAACCGTGGTTTCGGAACCAGTTGAAGCGTTTGGTAAAGACGCCCAAGCTGCATTTCCTTGACTCCGGCCTGCTCGGCGCACTCTTGGGAGCTAGTGTGGAGCGGGTCGCGAGAGACCGGTCGATCTTCGGACCATTGCTGGAAACGTTTGTTTTCTCTGAGGTGTTGAAGCAGGCGTCTTGGTTTGGTGAGAGCTGCGCTTTATACCACTACCGGGACAAAGATCAGGACGAGGTCGACCTTGTGATCGAAGCGGGAAGTGGCGCATTGGTCGGTATCGAAGTCAAGGCGAGCGCTACCGTGAATGCTGGCGACTTCAAGGGACTCCGAAAGTTGGCGGAGGCCTGCGGCGATAACTTCAAGCTGGGAGTGGTTCTCTATGATGGCGGGAGTCCGGTCCCCTTTGGCGACCATCTTCTTGCTGCGCCAATTTCTTGTTTGTGGGGTTGAATCAATTCTCGCCTTCGATCTGCTTCCAATCTTGGACCCAGGCCTGCGACTGCCATTCGGACACACTCACAAACACCTTGAATGAGCTGATCGAGCAGGAATGAGACAGTTGAAGCACCACCGCAAGAGATCGAAATCGTTCAGTGCTACTCCGGAATCCCAAATTCGAGACCAAGGGGCCAATCTTCTCAAGCGCCGAAACTACATTTCGAGTTTCCCGTCTACGGGGGAGCACCCAGGCAGCTTTCAGGCTGTGCCCAATCTCGCGCTGGGGACACAATGGGGACACAATAAGGTGTTTCTTGCTGCTCCTAGAACGCCATCCAGTGCGTCCGTGTTCCTGTAGTTTGTTAGAGTTACGTTTGGCCATCCCGCTTTCACGGCGGTAACACGGGTTCAAATCCCGTCGGGGACGCCAAACATTCGATCATCTGATACTCGGGAACCACTCGATAGTTCCATTTTTCGCATTACCGGTCTTCCTTGATTCTTTGCGACAAGCGGCTCTTGCCAATTCCACCCTTGCTTTGCATCGCTATCGCTATTCCTGACCTCACAACCCTTGCCGCTCGAAAGTTATAGCGCAAGGGGACTTTCTGAAGCGCTTTTGAATGGATAAGAACATCGAGACAGGCCTGGCAACGGTTTCCGACTGAGTCCCTGAATCAACCACAAACAGGCGTTCTGAGAAAAGAGCTGGTGAGGACGAGCGCCTGCCATTCTAAGTCACTGACTCTAACGTAGTTACACTTCCATTGGGCCGTTCGCTTGCCGCCGCACACCTATTTATTTTCCCCTGTAACAGATTTGCGGAAATTGCATTTATTCGTGTGGCTCCCACGAGGGAGACCGAAGGAGAACCCCCGATGATTTCCGCTAAAGTTGAATTAACTCAGCCCCTGACACAACAGAGACAGTTCGTTGCCCAAACCGGCAGCGAGCACCATTTCCTGATGGACGACAGCGCAGGGGGCACAGGTCCGAAGCCGATCGAACTGGTAGCGGCCGGACTTGCCGGATGCACGGCATTCGACGTCATCACAATACTCCGCCAAAAATATCACCAGAAAATCACGGGCTACGAAGTACGGGTGGAAGCTGATCAAGCGGAGCGTCCGCCGCAGGTGTTCACAGCAGTTCGCATTCATCACGTTGTTCGAGGATTCGACGTCGATCCGTCGACCGTCGAGCAGGCGATCCATTTGTCGGAAGAGAAGTACTGCTCGGTTGGCGCAATGGTGCAGAAGACCGCGAATTTCCAGACCACGTTTGAAATTGTCGCAGAGAAAGCAGAGTGGTTGAGTTCGGCGGAACCGGCCGCGACCAGAGCCTAAGAGATTTCCAATGCGACCAATTTTCGGAGTATCGAGTGATCGGAATCACGGCTGGACTAGTGCCTCTGACGAGACGATGAACAGAAGACCGGGAATGTCTCCCGGCCTGGATCGTGCCGGCATGATTGGATACGTGCGACTTTGTATGGATATTCCTCAGTTGCTTGTTTTTATCCTCTGCGTCACCGGGCTGGTGTATTCGCAAGCAGTGGCAGGGCCCTCCCCCTCCCCGCTATCGCTGCCGCAGGCGGCAACGATTGCGCTCGAGAAAAATCCACTGCATAAGGCGGCGCTGGCTGACACGAAGGCTGCTGCGGCGAGCATCCGGGAAGCGCAGTCGTTTCTGATGCCGCACATAAGCTTCTCGGAACAAGTGGTGAGGGGCGACGATCCCGTGTATGTCTTCGGGAGTAAGTTGCGTCAGCAGCGCTTTACGACGAACGACTTCAGCCTGAACAAGTTGAACACTCCGCTGCCATACGGAAACTTCACTACACATTTTGGAGGCACATGGAATCTGTTCGACTCGTTCGCCTCCTTGCATGGAATGGGCCGAGCCATGGAAATGAATATCGCCGCCACGCGTCAGCTCGAGCGCACGGATCAGGAGATTTTGTTCCGGGTAGTTCAGTCCTATTACGGAGTCTTGCTCGCAGAGAAGCAATTGGATGTGGCGCAGCAAGCCGAGGAAACGGCGAAATCGATTCTGGATCGGAGCCAGGTCCGCTACGATGCCGGGCTCGTCGTCGAATCCGATCTACTCAGCGCGAAAGTTCGCCTCGCCAGCCGTGAGCAGGAACTGATTCGAGCCAAGAACAATCTCGATCTGGCGCGCGCGCAACTCGACATCGGGATGGGAATGCCCGCCGACACGATGTATCAGCCGATGGATGCGCTCCAGGAACAGGATCTTTCACCTGCTCCCCTGGCTGAAGTCGAACAAAGAGCCGTCTCTACCCGTCCGGATCTGAAGCGGATCGAAGCGCAACAGTCGGCGCAGGAACTGAGCGTCGCGATTGCGAAGTCCTCTTTTGGACCGCGTCTGAACGCATTCGCCGGATGGGAGACGGACAATCCGACATTTCTCGCCGGCGGCGGTGGAAACAACTGGGTGGGAGGAATCGAGTTGCAGATCGATCTCTTCCAGGGCGGCGCGAGACGCGCGGCTCTTTCGCGAGAACGTGCGAATGCGGAGAAGATTGCTGCCTTGAAGCAAGCCGCCATTGATGCCGTTCGGCTGGAAGTGCGGCAGGCTTTCTGCGATGAGGATACGAGCCGAAAACAGATCGACGTTGCGCGCGCCGCGATCGATCAGGCAAAGGAGAGTCTACGCATCGATCAGGATCGCTATGACGGCGGCCTGCTCACTATCAGTGACTTATTGGGCGCAGAAGAGGCAGCCCGCCGCAGCCAGACCGATTACTGGCAGGCGGTCTACCAGTTTCACATCAGCGACGCCAATCTGGAATTGGCCAGCGGAAATTTGAGTCTACAGTCGCCGGTGGTCACGCCATGAATCTGATCTTTCCGAAAGAGGTAAGGACTCCCATGAAACTGAAATTCGCTGGAACGGCGGCACTTCTCCCGATCGTTCTCGCCGCCATGCTGATCGGTTGTTCGAATGGGCGGGAGACCATAAGTGGCGCTCCGGAGACCGTAGCCAATGTCTCGATCATCTCTGCACAAACGGCGACCGTTCCAGACGTTATCGATGCCGTGGGAACGCTTCGTGCCACCGAGACCAGCCGGCTGGCGGCCCAGATGATGGGCAACATCGTTGAGATACGGGTACGCGAAGGTGATCGCGTCCAGCGCGGACAAGTGCTGGCCGTCATCGATGAGGCGCAGCCGCGCGCTGCGCTTGACCGGGCCACGGCGGCTGAACTGGGAGCCCAGCAAGAGACCACTGCGGCTGAATCCGACTTCGCGCTTGCGGAAGCAACATTCAAACGCTATCAGATGCTGTACGAGAAAAAGTCGGTCAGCCCGCAAGAGTTCGATGAGATCAATGCGCGGTTTCAGGCTGCTCAAGCGCGCCAGGAAATGGCGCGTGCCGGCCAGGCTCAGGCGAAGGCGGCTCTTCAGCAGGCTCGTACGGCACTGGGATACACGCACATCGTCGCTCCGTTCGATGGACTTGTTACGGAAAAGAAAGCTGACGTCGGAACCCTGGCCAGTCCCGGTACGCCGATCTTCACTGTAGAAGATCTACGCCGCTACCGCCTCGAAGCGACGGTCAACGAGACCGATCTGCGCTTTGTGCGGCAGGGGCAACAAGTGCAGGTTTCCATCGATGCGCTCGGTGACCGCCAGCTCAAAGGAAAGGTGGTGGAGATCGTCCCGGCCGCGGATCCAGCCAGCCGAAGCTTCCTGGTAAAGGTGGAGTTGCCATCTGATCCCGTGCTGCGCTCGGGACTGTTTGGGCGTGCCGAGTTCACCCGGGGAGAGCGGACTGCACTGTTGATTCCGCGCAACGCGGTTGTCGAGCGGGGCCAATTGCAAGGCATCTATGTGCTGGATCCAAACAAGATTGTGGGTTTGCGCTATATCACGCTGGGGAAGCCATCGGCGACGCAGGTGGAAGTTCTGGCGGGCTTAGAGACTGGCGAGATGCTGGTTGCGAATCCCGACGGCCGCGAACTCAGCGGCAGGAAAATCGAATCTCGCTAGGAGTCAGGAATGAGCGGCGACAAAGACAATTCGCGTCTGGAAAATGCCGCGCCTCGGGCGCTTCGACTGGCGGGGAAGGTGGCGCACACCTTTATTGACTCCAAGCTGACTCCGCTGGTGATCGTGGCGGCGCTTCTGCTGGGGGCGTTCGCGATTCTCGAAACACCTCGCGAGGAAGAACCGCAGATTGCCGTGCCCATGCTTGATGTCTTCGTCCAGATGCCGGGAGCGTCGTCGCAGGAAGTAGCGCAACGTGTCAGCCTCCCCATGGAGAAGCTGCTGCGCGAAGTACCGGGCGTGGAATACATCTACTCGATCAGCCACCCCGGCATGAGCATGGTGATCGTGCGCTTCTATGTTGGGACGAAAGAAGAAGACGCGATTATCCAGACCTACAACAAGCTTTATTCCAATCTCGACCGAATTCCCCCGGGAGTGTCACCGCCGCTGATTAAAGTCCGCTCAATCGATAACGTCCCCATCATGGCCCTGACACTATGGGGCAAGAACTACGACTCCTACCGGCTGAGGAAAATCGCGGGAGAGCTCGAAGACTCGCTGAAGAGACTGGACAACGTCTCGGAAACAACAATCATCGGCGGACAACCGAGGCAAGTGCGAGTGGAACTTGATACCGAACGGCTGGCGGCATACGAACTGACGCCGGGAGCGGTGGTCAGTCAGCTGCAGGGCGCAAACAGTCGAGGACAGGCTGGCAGTTTTTCCCGCGATAACCGCGAGTTTCAGGTAGAAGCCGGTTTGTTCTTCTCGCGTGCAGAAGATCTGCAACAGGTTGTGGTCGGAGTCCACAACGGGCATCCCGTGTACCTGCGCGATGTAGCAGAAAAGATTGAAGACGGGCCTGCGGAGCCCGACAACTACGTGCTTTTTGCGAACGCCAAAGGAACGACCGGCCAGTCCGACAATGGTGAATACCCGGCCGTTACTATCACCCTTGCCAAACGCAAGGGAACCAATGCCAGCATCATTGCCGACAATATTCTCGAAAAAGTGAAGGATCTGCGAGGCTACATGCTGGCGCAGGACCTGAACGTCACGGTTACCCGGAACTATGGCGAGACGGCGAAGGATAAATCGGACGAACTGCTCAAACACCTTCTGATCGCGACACTCTCGGTCACGCTTCTGATCGCTCTCGCTCTGGGCTGGCGGGAATCGGGCGTGGTCTTGCTAGCGGTTCCGGTCACTCTGGCCCTGACGCTGGCGATCTTCTATCTTTTCGGATACACACTCAATCGCGTCACCCTGTTTGCGCTGATCTTTTCCATCGGCATCCTGGTGGACGACGCGATCGTCGTCGTGGAAAACATCGTCCGCCATTTCCGGCTTCCGTCGAGCCGGAGTCGGTCGCTCGTTGACGTTGCTGTTGAAGCCGTCGATGAAGTGGGCAATCCCACGATTCTGGCAACCTTTGCTGTCATCGGAGCGATTCTCCCAATGGCCTTTGTGCGTGGCCTTATGGGGCCCTACATGCGGCCAATTCCTGTCGGCTCATCGGCGGCGATGGTCTTTTCGCTGATCGTTGCTTTTGTCGTTTCTCCATGGGCCGCGTTGAGACTTTTACGGCATTACGCCGGAGACGGTGGCCATGACCATCACGAAGCAGAAGGCTGGACCACCCGCTTCTATCGCAATGTAATGAACCCTCTGGTTCATGATCCCAGGAAGCGTTGGATGTTCCTGGGGAGCGTGGTGGTGTTGCTGTTGGCCGCGTTTGCATTCGTTCCGCTGAAGTGGGTCCGGGTGAAGATGCTGCCGTTCGATAACAAGAGCGAATTCCAGGTCATCATTGACATGCCTGACGGCACACCGTTGGAGCAGACAACGCGCGTTGCTCACGCACTGGGAAGCTATCTGGCGCAGCAACCTGAAGTCATCAACTATCAGATCTACGCTGGAACATCCGGTCCCTACAACTTCGATGGCCTGGTGCGGCACTACTTCCTGCGCCATCAACCCAATCAGGCCGATATCCAGGTGAATCTATTGTCGCGGCACGAACGGAAAGCGCAGAGCCACGAAATCGCGCGCCGGTTGCGGCCCGAGCTGGACAAGATAGCAGCGCCGTTCGGGGCGCGCATCAAAGTCGCCGAGGTGCCACCCGGACCGCCGGTTCTCGAAACCCTGGTCGCCGAGGTTTATGGCCCCGACTACAAGGGGCAGATTCAGCTCGCGGCGCAGATCAAGCGAGTTTTTCAGCAGACACCGGGCGTCGTGGATGTCGACTGGTATGTAGAAGATCCCCAGACCAAGTACGACCTTAAAGTCGATCTCGATAAGGCATCACTTCATGGAATCTCCGCGGCAGATGTGACCCGCACGCTGCAAATCGGGCTTGGCGGCGCCGATGCGGGATTACTGCACGACGCGCACTCGCGTGAGGACATCCCGATCGAAGTTCGTTTGTCGCGCGCCGAGCGGTCGAGCATCCAAAACCTCGAAAACCTGAAGCTGCCTACTCCCACGGGCGGACAGATCGCGCTGCAGGAAGTGACCGACCTGCAACAGACGACCATCGACACCAGCATCTATCGCAAGAATTTGTTGCCAGTCGTTTACGTCACCGGCGACGTCGCCGGAGAGGAAGAAAGCCCGGTCTACGCCATCGGCAAGATGAGTGACGTTATCGACAAAATCAAGCTGCCGGATGGTTACGCCGTCAAACAATTCAAGGGCACCACCATGCCGGAGCGTACCGACCACTATTCGATGAAATGGGACGGCGAATGGCACATCACGGTCGAAGTGTTCCGCGATCTTGGGTTAGCCTTCGCAGCCGTGCTCGTTCTCATTTACGTGCTGGTTGTCGGATGGTTCAAGAGCTTCAAGACGCCGCTAGTCATCATGGCGCCGATCCCTCTCACATTGGTCGGCATTCTTCCGGCGCACGCACTGACGGGTGCGTTCTTTACCGCTACGTCGATGATCGGTTTCATCGCCGGGGCCGGAATTATAGTTCGGAATTCGATCATCCTGGTGGATTTCATCGAGCTCCGCCGCTCGCAAGGCATGTCGTTGGAGGAGGCGGTGGTCGACGCGGGCGCGGTGCGGTTCCGCCCCATGCTGCTCACGGCGGCGGCGGTTGTGGTCGGCGCAAGCGTGATCCTGTTCGATCCCATTTTTCAGGGACTCGCATTGTCGCTGATGGCCGGCGAGGTCGCATCGACGGTTCTCTCGCGGATGGCTGTGCCGGTTCTTTATTACATGTCCGAACGAAAGAGCTTTCCAGTTCCCCCGCTGCACGCTCACTCGCCGGAGAACGTCGCGGAATGTGAAACCGCGGAATGTCCGGTCCCATAAGCAAATGTTATGAAATTAGAGGAGGTCAAAATATGACGGTAGAACGTGGACTTCGCTTGATGGCGGGAATGTTCATTCTGCTTTCGCTGGCACTGGGACATTGGGTGAGTCCATACTGGTATCTGTTTACCGCATTCGTGGGCCTGAACCTGTTGCAATCGGGCATTACCAACTGGTGTCCGGCCATGTTCCTGCTAAAAAAGCTGGGAATGCGGTCCGCTTGAAGGATACCGGCGATATGGCACGGATCTCTGTTCTCTATTGCGCCTATTGAGTGACTGGACTCTACGCCGCCCGGGTGGCGGCACGTCTTCGTCGTGAGTTGAAGGCCGACGTTGACATGGTTCACGGTCACTATGGCGAGTTCAAGGTTCTCGTGGATGGCAAAACCATCATCGACGGCGGCGCAGCGGCATTCCTTGGTGTTTTGCCGTCCCGCAAGAAGATCGTCGCAGCTGTAAGAGATTCGTTGAATTTGTAAACCACCGAGATTATCGCCCGGAAGAATCCAGCCCCAAGACGCATTCGCTGGTTGGGGTTAGGGTTGTTATTCGTTTGAAAGTGCCGGCTCCCGGCACGTCTCGCTGCCGGAGACTCTCTAACCTCGCACTGTTCCCGTATTTGCCATCCAATGAAGCGTGATTGCCGTCACTGCGCAGAATATCCCGTCCGATAAGCTGAATTAATTTATTTCGCAAAATCAAATCACAAAAGACCGGAAGCCGGACTGTCCGTAGCCGGTTTCGAGTGATGGTGAGAATTTTCCAGGACAGGAGAGCAAACACTATGAGCCTTAGCCAGCTTGCCAGGTGCATCAAAGAGTCCGCGACTCTCAAGCTGAATGAAACCGCTTCGGTGCTCCGTGAAAAAGGGGAGCCGGTCATTCACTTAGGAGGCGGAGAACCCAAGAGCAAAGCGCCCATGGATGCGGTTATCAATTGCACATCTCTGTTGAATACGGGAGAGATCCGCTACACGGCGCCCGACGGGATTCCTGCTCTGAAGAAGGCCATCATTCGCTATACAGAAGAGCACTACAAGAAGATCGTCTCGGCGCACAATGTGATCGCTTCCGGGGGCGCGAAGCAGGCATTGATGGTCCTGCTGCACGCGATTCTAGACCCGAAAGAAGAGGTCATTTTCCCCGCTCCTTATTGGGTGAGCTATCCGGAGATGGTCAAGCTTGCTGGAGGCGTACCGGTGCCGGTCACTGCCGAGGATGGCAGCTTCTGCCCAACGCTGAAGGAGATCACCGACGTGGTCAGTTCGTATACGAAGGCAATCATTCTGAATAGTCCGAATAATCCTTCTGGAGTGATGTACTCGAAAGACTTTATCCAGGAGATGGTTGAGTACTGCGAGAAGAAAAGTATCTATCTGATCATGGACGATATTTATAACCGTCTGGTGTTCGATGGAAAGAGCGCGCCACTGTGCTACGACTTCGCCAAGATGCCGCTCGAGCAGTCGAAACTGGTAGTCATCAATGGTGTTTCGAAGATGTACGCGATGACGGGGTTTCGTATTGGCTGGGCGATCGCGAATCAATTTCTGATTGAAGCGATGGCAACGATTCAATCGCAGCAGACATCTGGGCCGTCGGCGCCGGCGCAGTGGGCCGCGGTGGGAGCGCTGAATGGAGTGCAGTCGTCGATCGAAAGTCTGCGTGTGACGCTGGAAAACAATCGCAACGTGATGATGGACCGGCTGAAGGCATTCGATGGAGTGAGAGTGCATCCGCCAGACGGAACGTTCTATTGCTTCCCCGATTTCAGCGCCTACATGAAAGATTCGCAAAAGCTGGCGAATCTGCTGCTCGATAAGGTCCGCGTGGTGACGGTTCCAGGCAGAGAGTTCGGATTCGATGGACATTTGCGGCTCAGTTATTGCGGAACAATTCGCGATATCACGGAAGGACTCGATCGGATCAAGTGGGCGCTTGATCCGCATTCGGCGAACGAAATCTATCTTGGCGACCGCAAGCTGGTGAGGGAGTGGCTATGAATATATACCTCGACGTGCAGTCTCCGGCCGTAAAAGAAGCTGGAAAGCTCGCCAGCGCATACAAATTGCAGAATCACGGGCTCGTCAATCTGCGGCGGGTCTACTGGAATCTGCCAACTCCGGCGTTATACGAAGAAAGTATTTTCCGATCCGAGGGCGCTCTTTCTCATCTTGGACCACTCGTGGTGAGCACGGGAAAACACACGGCGCGGGCGGCGGCCGATAAGTTCATAGTACGCGAACAGTCGACCGAGGAGAGAGTCTGGTGGGGGCAATACAACCGTCCGTTTACCGGCGAAAGCTTCAGCGCGTTGCTGGCAAGGCTCCAAGGTTATCTGCAGGGACGCGACGTGTTCGTGCAGGACTGCTTTGCGGGAGCCGATCCCGAACACAGTCTTCCCATTCGCATCATCACGCAGAAAGCGTGGCACAGCCTGTTCGCGCGAACGATGTTTCTGAAGAGTCGCAGCGAGGACGGACTCCGCAGGCACATTCCGGAATTTACGGTCATCGCAGCGCCCGGATTTCAGGCGTCACCCATGGTCGACGGGACGCGAACCGAAACATTTATTGTCGTTAATTTCCGCGAGCGTCTGGCAATCATCGGGGGCACGAGCTACGCGGGGGAGATCAAGAAGACGATTTTCACCGCGCTGAATTTCCTGCTGCCGCTCGAGGGCATTCTCTCCATGCACTGTTCGGCTAATGTGGGCGCGGAGGGCGACGTCGCGATCTTTTTCGGACTTTCGGGAACAGGGAAGACGACATTGTCGGCCGATCCGAAGCGGCATCTCATCGGCGATGACGAGCATGGCTGGAGCGAAAACGGCGTATTCAACTTCGAGGATGGTTGCTATGCCAAGGTTATCCGGCTATCGCCCGAGGCCGAACCCCAGATCTACGCCTGCACGCGGCGTTTCGGAACTGTCCTGGAGAACGTAACCTTCGAT
This sequence comes from uncultured Acidobacteriota bacterium, assembly GCA_963763845.1. Classification (GTDB taxonomy): domain Bacteria; phylum Acidobacteriota; class Terriglobia; order Terriglobales; family Acidobacteriaceae; genus Sulfotelmatobacter. The sequence continues at coordinate 919,979 of CAVXPX010000024.1, read as the reverse complement.
TCGGTATCGCGCCGCTTGGATCTGAACGATTACAGCGTGACCGAGAATACGCGCGCGGCTTATCCGCTCTCGTATATCGACAACTGTATGCCAGAGAAGCGCGCCGGACATCCAAAGAACGTTGTCTTTCTGACTTGTGATGCTTCCGGAGTCATGCCTCCAATTTCGAAACTGAACCCAGACCAGGCCATCTATCACTTTATTTCCGGCTACACAAGCAAGATTGCGGGCACCGAGATCGGGTTGGGCGTAGAGCCGGAGATGACCTTCAGCGCCTGTTTTGGCGGTCCCTTTATGGTGCATCATCCGCTGGAATATGCTGAGTTGCTGAAGCAAAAGATCCTGAAACACGGAGCGCATGTCTGGCTTGTGAATACTGGCTGGACCGGCGGACCGTTTGGGGTAGGGAAGCGGATCAGTATTCACCACACGCGCGCGCTGCTCAATGCCGCGCTCAGTGGCTCACTGCTCCAAGCGCAGTTCAAGAAGGATCCGGTCTTTGGATTCGAAGTGCCGGTTCAATGCGAGGGAGTTCCATCGCAGATTCTCGATCCAGCAAACACGTGGCCAAGCCGGGATCAATACTTCAACAAGTACGATGCGCTCGCGGCCCGGTTCATCGAGAACTTCAAACTGATGGTCTCGGAGTGTCCGGAACACATACTTGAGGCCGGACCGAAGCGGCTGGAAATAGCGTCACTGGTTTAATCGGGTGCGGGACGTTCTCCCGCACCCGCTACATTTCTCGTTCCACTTAGTGCTGTTCCGAAGAGTCGGGAGGTTGTCCCTCGCCGCGATGTTCCATCCATTCTTGACGCCGGCTTTGCATGGTATCCCACTTCTTTTGCTGATCCGGATTCAGAAGCGACCGAATCTGATCGTTCGACGCTTTGCGGATGTCCATCATTTTTGATCGTCGATCCTGAGGTGCTACAGATGAATCGGAGCGCAGGCTCTCCGCCTGTGACTGCTCCGATTTCAAAATGTCAAGCACCTTGGATTGCTGATCTGGTGTGAGTTTCAGTTGGCGGGTCAGCATTTCGGTCCGTTGGGCTGGATCAAAATGACCGTGACCGTGTCTCTGCGCGCCGGCGGGTGGTGTCTGTTGTTCGTTTCCGCCGTTGTCTTGCGCGATGGCAGGTGTAACGGCATAGGCCAGCGCCGCAAGAACAAGCGCGAGCAACCAGTATTTCCGCATATAGTCTCCTCCTAAGAGTTGTCCGATTTGAGCCTGCGAGTATGAACCTGATTATGAGGCTCAAGTTGTGGACCGTGGGGTACTTTTACGAAGTTTTACTTCGCAGCGGTCAAAGGCGGTCTGCCGAGTCGGGGTATCCCTCCAGGAAGTACCGGTCATTCCATGTTCCATCAGTGTTCCCAATCGCATCGAAAGAGTCGATGGTCCAGGACGAAAGACCTGTCAACGTTCGCGGTAAGGCGGCAATTGCCTTGCTGCTTACGTTTGTCGCGGGGAGCGTGGATGTTGCCGGCTACATCATTCTGTATCACGTTTTTACCGCGCACATTTCCGGGGCGACCTCGACTCTCGGGCTGGATTTGCCGACCTCGAAGTGGAGCGATGCTGCGATTGCGGGGGCCGTCATCGGTTCCTTTCTCGCGGGCTCGGTAATCGCTCGTATCATCATCGAAATTGGAGGTCGAATACGGCTTGGCCGAGTTGCATCGATTACATTGGCGATCGAAGCATTGATCCTGCTGAGCTTTATCCTGGTTGGGGGAAGAGAAATACAGCGAGGGCACGTCTTGGTGCTGTGGTGGCTAGCCGCCCTGGCGTGTGCAATGGGAATTCAAACCGGCACATTGACCAGAGTGGGGGCTCTGACGGTGCACACGACATTTGTCACAGGCATGCTGAACAAGCTGGCGCAACTTCTGTCACATGTTCTCTTTGAGACGTACCATTTGCATTTTGCGGCAGGCGATCAGCGCAGATCCTATCTCGTCCGCCGCCAGATGTTCAGCAAGCAGGCAGTCTTTATCTTCGCAATTTGGCTCCTCTACCTGGCAGGTGCGGTCTCAGGGACACTTCTGACCGTTTTCTCCGGGGTTCGGGGGTTGTATCTGCCCGTACTTTTGCTGACCGCCGCGATCATTACGGACTGCGTGCGGCCCCTCTCGTTAGAGGAAGAAAGAGATCAATCCGAACGGTAGCCACAGCCGTTGAGTATCCGCCCTGCGTGCAGGAGTCCTTAGGCGACTCGATGTTCTGTCGTATCGACGCGCTCCAGGTCGCCAGTCAGCGCAAACGACGATGTGCGCCAGCGCCGCCAGAAAATCTGCAACGTCGCTGCCACTGGTATCGAGAGAAACACTCCCAGGATGCCGCCGATTTCTCCCCCGGCGAGCACTGCAATGATGACCGCAAAAGGATGCAGTTTTACGCTGTGGTGCATGAGTCGCGGAGAATTGACGTAATCCTGAGTGACTCGCCAGGCGGCCAGAAAGAGGATGAGTACCCATATGTATGGAAATCCGGTAACAAAAGCGACGCCGAGAATCGCGATAGCTGCGACTAGCGGCCCGACTAGTGGGATGAACTCCAGCGCGCCCGCCAGCAGGCCCAGAAAGAGCCCGTACTGCAATCCAGAAATGACGAGAACAACCGTATAAACGGGAAGAGAGAGCGCTGCCAGAAGCACCTGCGCGCGGATGAAATGTGCGGCCATGTCGTTAACATCGCGCAAAGTGGCTTTCACAAACATGCGGCGGCGAGGACGCAAGCGCAGTATTCTGATTGCCCCTTCGGTAAATTCGCGTCCACTCTTCAAAAGGAAAATGGCCAGAATCGGGACGAGTGCGAACCAGAAGACATTTGTAATCAACGCTTCGACCTTCAGTGCTGCACTTTGAATGGCCGCGAGAATAGCCTGCCGATGCTGGGCCACCAGATGTTCTATTTCGAGTTGCGTGTGGTAGCTCCAGCCGTGGGTGGAACCGATCTTGCGAATGATTTTGCCCCATGTGAAGTGATCGAGCAGGTCAGGAGCCGCCGACAGCAGGTGGCGTCCTTCGGACGCAATGCCAGGGCCGACGCCCAAGACAATGCCGGTGCACGCCAATGCCAATACGAGATAGACCTCGGCGATTGCAAGCGCCCGAGAGCTACGGGAGATTTTCGGCCAGTGCTCGATTCGAGTGACGAGTGGGTCGATCAGATAGGCAAAGAAGGCGGCAAAGATCAGGAGGAAGATCGTATGACGCGCGGCATAGGCGAAAGCCGCGATGAGAACAAAAATGGCCAGTGTTCTGATAACCGAGACTGTCCGTTGATCAAACAATGGCACAGGGTTCGGATGCCACTCTGGGAGTAGCGGTTGTTAGGCTTACGCCATGGCAAGGGAAAGATGCGGGGATACCGGCTCAACGCAAGTCAGTCGCAATACCAATCCGCGCGAGTAAGAGGCACGCAAGCGTTACCGTTCTGAGGCTTGGCCAATAGCACGTGATAAAGGTTCATACGGCCAATCTCAAAGCTATGCGCCGATGCGGCCATGTATAAACGCCATATACGGTACGGCTCCTGACCGGCGATTCTCTGCGCCTCTTCAGCATGGTCCTGCAATCGTCGCACCCAATGCCGGAGCGTGAGCGCGTAATGTTCACGCAGATTTTCCACATCTCGGACTTCGAATCCGCAGGCTTCCGCCAGTGCCAGGCTTGCGTTAATTGGGAAGAGGTCTCCATCGGGGAATACATGGCGGTCGATGAACGACGGTCCACGACGTACATACGCTGATGAGGCGGAGATGCCTGAATTGAAGAACGCTCCACCGGGGCGCAGGAGTTGGTAGACCCGCGCGAAATACTCGTGCAGATTCTTTTCGCCAACGTGCTCGAACATTCCAACGCTGACGACTCTATCGAACTGACGGTCAACTTCGAGGTCTCGGTAGTCGCAAATCTCAACCCGGCAACGCCCATTTAAACCGGAGTTCCGAATGCGCTCGCGGGCGACTTCGGCTTGCCTTGCGCTCAAAGTTATGCCGACCGCTTCCACCGCATAGTGTTTGGCCGCATGAATCAGCAAGCCTCCCCACCCACAACCAACATCCAGCAATCGTTCGCCGGGCGATAGTCGAAGTTTCCGACAGACGTAATCGAGTTGTCGCCGTTGGGCAGTGTCCAGATCAATATCTTCTCCTTGGAAATAAGCACAGGAATACATGCGGCGTTCATCGAGCCACAGGGCGTAGAACTCGGTTGGAAGGTCGTAATGATAGCGAATCGCATGTCGGTCTCGCTCCCGCGAATGCAGCGAACCCGCGAGTTGCGGTTCGGATCTTTGCGGCTTTCGATTTCCTGCCGGGAACGTAAGCAGCTTCGCCAGCAACGGACTCGAGGAAGGAACTTTGTCGCTGGAGATCAGATAGTCCCCAAGCTCGATCGCGGACACAACATCGCCCTCGATATCGAGTTCATCAAAAACGTAGGATTCGCCCAGGCTCAGTTCGCTTGGCGAGAGCAGCATGTGACGCAACACGATCGGATCTTTGATGATTATCGCGAACCTGGGATTCTCAGTACATCCCCAAACTGTCCCGTCCCATAAACGTATTTGAAAGTCTTGTTTCGGATAGCTGGATAGGAGAGAAGAGATCGATTCGATGCTGAATCGAGTGGGGACAAGCTTAAATACAGAACCTGCAGTGAGTCCCATACCCCCTCCAAACCTGGAACTGTCCGTCTGACCTGATCGGAGTTAAATCTGACGGGCTATGGGCAAGTCCAGATCGCTACCTCTTAAGATTGGCATTCCGCTGCAAACGGTTGCTGGAAAAGGTCGAAGCTGAGGAGAGCGCTGTGACAGCTTGCGATGACAAGGGGAGTGCGGAGGAACGCTCCGATCGCCGAAGCGTATAGCGGCATAAACTCGGTCCCTAAGACTCTGTCAATCGTCAACTGCCCCCTTGCGCCTTGCTATTGAAATCCGCGATGCCCACTTTGACGACTGTGCCACGAGGTTGCGGTTTCGCTTCCTTAGCTCCTTCCGGTTTATTGTTCGCTTCCGTCGGCGGCGGTGGAGGTGGAGGCGGAGGAACTGGCTTCTCGGTCCATACCCCGTAGACGCGTCCACCATAGGCAGCCAGTCCGCTGTAATCGCCGAAGAACACTCCTCCGGCTTCGAACTGATTCTCGGTCCAGGCATAATTGGCGAAGCTACGGCCGCCGTCGGTGGAACGGCCCAAAACGACAATCTGTTTGCGATTCTGCGGATCCCGTCGCCGGTCGTAAAACACGACATTCACCGATCCATCGATCGGATCGACCGCCAGCCATTGGAAGAACTGTTCAACCCCATCGTGAACCGGATCGTTATTCACGCGGACTGGTTGGGACCAGCGCTTGCCGCGATCGTCGGAGATGGAAACGAAAATATCCAGATCGCCGTTGCGGTAGTCGCTCCAGCTTACGTACATGCGCTTGCTCTTCGGATCGATCGCAATCTGCGGAAATCCGTTCGCGCGTTCGAGCGTTTCGATGGCAAACATGATAGGCGCGGTGTGGATGATCGAGCGGGGGCGCGTGAAAGTCTTCCCGCCGTCGTGGGATGACGTCATCATGATGTCGTCGTCCTGGCTCCATATCGCATAGAGCGTGCCATCGGGAGCGACTGCGCCGTCGAATCCTTCCGCTGCGCCGTTGTCATCACGCGGCAAGCCGGGATGAGCGTCGATCTCGATCGGCGATGACCAGGTTCGTCCGTCATCAGTCGAACGGGAGATCACCATCTGGGAATCCGTAAGCCGCCAGCGCGTCCACCCGATATATAGATTTCCGGCGTACTTGCTCTTCGTGTTATCGGCGACGATATACGGCTTATCCTCAAAGGGAATACCCGGAACGCTCGGTTGCTCGGCGACAGGGATGTGATTCGCCTCCCATGTCTTGCCGCCGTCAAGGGATCGCCGGACGAAGATTCCGTTCCGGGTGGCGCCATGTCCCCAGTAGTTGAACGTACCCAGCTTATCGAACGCGATGTAACAGATGAACGCATGTCCCTGATTGTCGAACGTGGTGGACACATCGCCTGAGATTCGATAGTTCTTGGGGGCAACGCCTTCGGCTAAGGCCCAGTCGCGGCCTTCATCCTCAGAATAGGAGGCGTGAGCGTTGTCCTGAAAGACGGCGACAACCTGTTGAGGATTGTTCGGATTCACCGCGACCGACGGCTCCGTGAAATAACCCGGGTTCGGCGAGAGCGTGAAGACATGCGCATCCGGAGCCTTCGGAAGATCGTCAGCCTTGGCCGGCGAAACCGAACTAATACCGAACAAGATAGAAACGAGGGCGAAGTATTTCGAAGTGTGCATTGATGCCTTCTTGGTGTTGGAGCAGCAGTTATGAAGAAGTCTCAGAGCATAGCGCGGCGCCGCCTGCAATTCCCGCATCGGAACCATAGTGTGCGATCAGCAACGGAATCTGTGAGGCCCGCGGGTTCACGCACCAGTTCGGGAGGCCTGTTTTCATCCTGTCGAAAAACGGCCGCAGCATGGCGGCGACGCCGCCGCCGAAGACGAGAACGTCAGGGTCGAACAGGTCAACAATGTTGCCCAGCCAAATCGTCAGCAAGTCGACCGTCTCCTCGAGAATTTCGCATGCAGGGGCATCGCCCGAGGCGTACGCCTTTCCGACGAATTCGCTGGTCACGGATTCGATCTTGCCTTGCGCTAAATCCAGAATCGCGGAATGGCGGGACGGTTCGGCGGCAAGCTTCGTTCTGGCGCGTGCTCCGATGGCCGGACCTGCCGCCAGGATTTCGATGCATCCACGCTTGCCGCAGGGGCAGATGGGGCCGCGATAATCGATGGTGACGTGGCCGCCCTCGCCTGCCGACCCGGTGTTGCCATGGTAGATCGCGCCGTCGAAGACGATTCCGGTTCCAATGCCGGTTCCGATGGTTGTGTAGAAGACGTACCGGAATCCGCGAGCGGCGCCCCAGCGTGTTTCGGCGAGAGCGGCAGCATTCGCATCGTTATCGACCTTCACGGGCACGCGGTACCTTGCCGAGATTCGTTCTGCCAGCGGAAAGTTTCGCCAGCAGGGAACGTTTGGCGGATTCAGAACGACTCCGGTTTTTGGATCGAGCGGACCGGGAGCGCAGATTCCGATGCTCTGCACGCGGCTACCCGGCGACAGCATCATCGAATCCATGGCCGCGGCTACCGCCTCGAATCCGGCTTCCGCCGTGCCACTGGCGACCATCGGCTTGCGGCTCTGGCTAAGGATTTTGCCGTTACGATCCACAATCCCAACCGCGACTTTCGTCCCGCCGATATCAACCCCCAGAATCACGTCGCTATCGAGAGCGTTCATGGCCTTGCCGTCGCTGCGAGCTCGGGAGTGCCCGCAAAGCGCACCTCCAGCGTCTTGATCTCGTAGGGCTTGATCGGCACTCTGATTTCGTTGTTGCTCACAGGTACGCTCGAAATCGGCCTCTCCATCAAATCGGTTTCTGATGCCGATTCGGCTCCGCGAGGAAGTTTAACAGTGATTTCGCCTTGCTTTCCGGCCCACTCGTAGAGCCGGATGATCAGGGCATTCTGATCTTCGGCTTTCTTCACCGCACTAACGATGACGTTGTCTTCTGGAATTTCAACGAAGGAATGCGCCGGAGCCAGCTTGCCCGCATGGTTCTCGGTCGACAGCGTCACCAGTTTATAGTTCAGCTGATATCCCTGGCGGATGGTGAGAGCATCCTTCCAGTTGCCGCCGTGCGGATACAGCGAATACGTGAACTCGTGATGGCCTTCATCGGCGTGAGGATCGGGATATTCAGGCGAGCGCAGGAGCGAGAGCCGAAGCACATTACCCTTGGCGTCGTACCCGTATTTGCAGTCGTTGAGCAGGCTGAATCCGTGGGTCGAATCGGAGATGTCGGCCCAGCGCTGCGCCGGAACCTCAAACTGCGCTTTCTCGGCCGGAGTGTTCCGAGTGGTCGGGCGTTGCACCGATCCAAACGGAATTTCGAACGTCGCTTTATCGTTGTGCGCGCTCAGCGGGAACGCAACCTTCAGCAGGATGTGTTTTTCGTGCCATTCCACCTGCATCTTCACATCGACTCGTGGCACGCCCGCGTAAAGCGTGATATCGCGAACAAAGGTCGAGTTCTGAAAGTGATTCTTTACGCGAATGACCGCGCGCAGCGGGCCATTCTCTACAAGCTTCACTTCGTCGGCTTTGTCGAGATCCCAATGTTGCTTTTCAAAGTCAGCGTCGATATTCCAGGCATCCCATCGTTTGGGTTTATCTACAAAAGTTTGCAAAAGATTTCCGCAGACCGAGTTCTTCGGCCCGCCGGTATCGGTTTCTGCAGGAGCCAGAGACTCAGTCCCACTGCGCTTGTCGAGCAGGCTGGTCATGCAGCCCGTTTGAGGATCAACCTTCAACCGGATGAACTCGTTCTCCAGAGTGTCGGAAGTCGCTTTCAACTCCGAATGCACCGGCTCTGCTTTGCTCGCGCCGCGAACAAAGTAGGTTGCATATCCCAATGAAGGAGTGTGCGCCAGCAGCAGGAATCGGGCGCGGTGGGTTTCCTGATCCAGCGACAGCAGTTGCGTCTCTGCTGGCCTGCCATTTGAGTCGACGACTGCGATTTCCATCGTCGGCTGCGGCAGTTGCGCTTCGACCTCGGTAACGTCTGTTCGCGGCCAGGACAGGGAATTGAACAAGATCACCGGCGCGCCAGGGTTCGCGGTATTGACGTGCGCAGCAATCTCTTGAAGAGATCCGCGCGTTACATCATTCGCGGCGCGATCTACGTTTTCCAGGTTGCGCTTGGCATCCAGATAATTCACAGCAATGCCCGATCCGGGCATGATGTCGTGGAAGTGATCAAACAACAGGTTCTTCCAGATCATCTCCATGCCGTTGGGTGGGTACGGGCGGCCAAGCAGCATCGCGAATGAGGCGAACTTCTCGGCGTTCAGAACGGTTTCCTCGGCGCGGCGGATTCTCCGCTTCGTCTCCGCCTGGGTCGTGAAGACTCCGCGGTGATACTGAAAGTAAAGCTCGCCATCCCACGTAGGAACGTTCATTGTGGGAAGCTTCTTTTCGAGATCGTTGAAGAAATCTGTGGCGAAGCTGAACTTCAGGTTCGGGAAGACGGCGTCGGGCGAACGGAGTTGGTCGGCATGGTCGAGCATGACGCGCGTCGGCCCGCCACCATGGTCACCCACTCCATACAGATGCATCATCTCGGGATGATCGGTGACCTTCGGGCCGTAGATCGAAGGCATCCAGATTGACAGGTCCGTTCCGAGAGGGGCTGCATCGATGCCGCCGGCATAGTCATGCGGGAAATAGGTCAGAAGGCGGCTGCCGTCCGGTGCCTCCCACCAGAACAGTTTGTAAGGAAATGTGGTGAATTCGTGTGCCCAGAGCAGTTTCTGGGTCACGAAATATCCCATGCCGGACTTCTTATAGATTTGCGGAAGCTGCCAGTTGTAGCCGAACGAATCCGGATTCCATCCGATTTTGACATCGACGCCGAAATTTTTCTGGAAGTAGCGTTTCCCCACCAGAATCTGCCGGACGAGCGATTCTCCGTCAGGCATGTTCAGATCGGGTTCCACCCACATGCCCCCGATGACCTCCCATCGGCCTTCTTTTACCCGCTGCTCGATCTCTTTAAACAGATCAGGATATTTCTCCTGCATCCATTCATAAGTGCGCGCTGAAGACATGGTGAACTTGAAGTCGGGATACTCACGCATCAGATCGAGCACGCTACGGAACGTGTTGCGCACGACCTCTACGGTCTCGGTCCAAGGCCAGAGCCAAGCCATGTCAATGTGAGAGTTGCCGACGGCCCGAATCGTAAATTGCTGGAGCCACGGCTTGAGAATTTCCAGCTTTGCGTGCGCGTCTCGGAGTGACGCATCGAAACCGGCTTGGTCGCCTTTCTCCAGCGGAGAGAAGTCGATCGCTTTTACTGCGGCGTCCAGTTCCTGCTCGCGCTCGGCTTTTCCATCTTCGTAGGCTGCGATGAGCGGACGAGCCGCCAGAACTTCCAGCCGGAGAAAGCTGGGATCGGGACGTGAACTGGGAGGCTGGATCGTGAGTTCGCTGTGGAAGAATTCCGACTGCCCGTCATCTGGGCCGACAACTCGCGCGGCGACAAGAAACTTTTGTCCCGGCTGTGCATTTTCTGTAAGCAGCATGGGCAAGATGTCAGCATCGCTGCCGCGATAAATGATGGCTCCGTTCGAGAAGACCGTGATCATCAGGCTGTCAGGGCTGCCAAAACGCAGATCGATCATGACGCGCGAGCCCTGGGTAGCGTAGCCATCGATTTTCTCTGGAACCTGAATCCAACGGCGGAACACTCTTGTACCGGCCCAGTGTTCTTCGTTCGCATTTTGGCCACCGGGGCCGGAGACGTTTTTCACTGTCCATGTGCCCCAATCCGAATCGTTGACGCTGGGATCCTCGGGATGGGGGATATCCGAATGGAAACGCCACTCAGCTTCACTCAGCTGGGTTAAAGACTCGAGCCGGTCGAGCGTCGGTTTGTAGGGATCGGAACTGTCTTGACAGAACCCAGAGATTGCGAAGAAGAAGAGACACAGGAGTAAGGACGCAGTGAAACGCTTCATGAAAGATGAACCTCGCGCGTGATGAATCGATGGAAACGATAAATGTTACGCAACAGAGAATTCTCAACTTCGCTTTTCAAGCTAAGTTGATGATTCTACAGCCTGACGCCGAAATTGTGGGGTCGTGTGCGAAAAATCTGATTCGTTTCATCGAAAGTATGAATCGAAGTTGTTACGTAAGTTTATTGACGGAAACAAGGTACCGTCCCTAGAATCGAAGAGTTCAATGTCAAGTAGCCTCAATCTTCGCGCCATGTGTTCCTGCACTTGTTGTTGTTGTGCATGCGTGTGCTCTGGCGCGGGGAGGCTGCTGAACTAAGAATTCTTTCTTAATACCGGCACTCATGAACCCATCGCCAGACGAACCTGGCGGTGGGTTTTTTATTTTCTCGGGAAGAAGGACGATGACGACTACAGCAAAAGAGACGAAAGCACAACGCGCCGAACGGTTGAAACGTGCCATGAATCCGTGGGAAGGGCTGGAGGAAATCCGGCGCTTTGCTCGAGAAGGTTTTGATTCGATCCCGCCGGAATGGATCGGCATGTATTTCCGATGGTGGGGCGTTTATACGCAAGGCGACGGGGCGGGAGTCACCGGCGGTCAGGGCGGCGTTGGACGCGCCCTCCAGCGATTCATGGTTCGCATCCGGATTCCTAATGGCCTCTTAACCTCTCATCAACTGCACGCGATCGCGGATCTCACACGAAAATACGCAAACGGAATTGCCGACCTCACGGTGCGGCAGAACATTCAGCTTCATTGGGTAACGATTGAGGCTCTGCCGGATGTGCTGGATGGACTCTGGAAAGTTGGTCTGAATACCCTCGGAGCCTGCGGGGACGTTGTCCGAAATGTGACCGGTTGCCCGGTCGCGGGAGTCGACGCCGACGAAGAAGTGGATGCCTCGCCGCTTGTCGTGCAGGTGTCTCAGTTGCTCGCGGGCAATGCCGATTTTTACAATCTGCCGCGAAAATTCAAGATATCGATTGCAGGATGCCACTCCTGGTGCTCGTATCCCGAAATCAATGACATTGGCCTGACCGCCATCACACGCACGACTGCGGGCAAGCGTGAGACGGGATTCTCTTTGCGCGTTGCCGGCGGCTTGTCGACAGAACCTTATCTCGCGGCTCGTCTGAACGCCTTTGTTCGGTGGGATCAGGTCGTTCCAGTCGTGAAGGGGATTGCCGAGCTGTTTCGGGATTCAGACGTTTTGCGCGAGCACCGCGAGCGTGCGCGTCTCAAGTTCCTCTTTCTCAAGCATGGCTGGACCGCGGAGCGCTTTCTCGACGAACTCCACCAGCGGATCGGTTTCAAGCTCGATCCTGCGGTCGAAGAACATCCGCATGAGGATGTTTATCGCGACCACATCGGAATCCACACACAAAAACAGCCCGGTCTCTCTTATGTGGGGGCTGTGGTGCTGCGCGGGCGCATTACTGCCGATCAGATGCAAGCTGGCGCGGATCTGGCCGGGCGTTTCGCCGGAGGCGAACTGCGCGTCACCAACATGCAGAATCTGATCGTAGTCAATGTACCGACGCTGGATGCTGGGCCGCTCGCGAAAGAGCTTAATGCAATCGGACTGCCGGTGGGTGGGTCTTCATTTTCGCGCGGCACCGTGGCTTGCAGCGGCACGGAGTTCTGCAAGCTTGCCATCACTGAGACCAAGAGTTTCTCTCGCTGGCTGGTGGACGAACTGGACGAGAGGCTACCGGGATTCGATCAACATTTGAAGCTGCACGTCACCGGATGTCCCAACAGTTGCGGCCAGCATTGGATTGCAGACGTCGGCATCGAGGGCAAGAAAATCAAGATCAACGGCCAGTTCGTCGATGCCTATTACTTCTGCGTAGGCGGAGCTCTCGGTTTGCATCAAGCAATGGCGCGCCCGGTCGGGTACCGCTGCGCGGCTACCGATGTGCCGGATGCGATCGAGCGCTTATTGACTCGATATTTGGTTGGGCGAGAGCCAGGCGAGAATCTGCGCCGCTTCTTCGCGCGGCACAGCGACACGGAATTACGAGAGTTTCTGGCGGGAGAAGTCGTGCCGGCGGTGATTCGTGATCTGCCACAAAACCTGGCGCAGTCCGCGGGAGGTACCGGTGACTAGTCTTTTTCCAATGTTCCTGAAGCTGGAAGGGAAGCGATGCCTGGTGGTCGGCGCGGGCAAGGTCGGCGAACCGAAGATCGGCGGACTGCTTGAAACTGGCGCGCGTATTCACGTTGTCGCTCTCGATGCCAGCCCCGCGGTTCGTGAATGGGCGCGTGAAGGCAGGATTCACCTCGAGATCCGTCCCTTTCATCCGGAGGATCTCGACCGCGTATTTCTCGCTGTGGTCGCAACGTCATCACGCTCGTTAAATGAGCGCATCTACGACGAGGCTCAAAGACGCGGCGCGCTTTGCAATGTCGTCGATGTTCCCGATCTCTGCGAGTTCTTTTACCCGGCAGTGGTGCGCCGGGGCGATTTGCAGATCGCGGTCTCCACCGCCGGTCAGAGTCCTTCACTCGCGCAAAGAATTCGGCGGGAACTCGAAAAACAATATGGCCCCGGATATGAAGATTGGGTGGCAGAACTCGGTCAAATCAGGAGGGTGATTCTCGGTAGCGATCTGGACAAAGAGAAGAAATTGGAGCTGCTGCATTCCCTCGCGAGCCGGGAAGCTGTCGAGGCGGCGTTAGAACAGCAGCCGGAACTCGCTTCAAAGGGAGAACGAGCTTGAAAGGCAAAGTCTTTCTCGTGGGGGCGGGACCGGGTGATCCCGAATTGCTTACGGTGCGCGCTTTCCATCTTCTGCAAACGGCCGAAGCCGTGCTTTACGACGATCTGGTTGCCCCCGAGATTCTGCAGTTGATTCCGGCGACCGCGCGAGTTCACAACGTAGGGAAGCGCTGCGGAAAAAAGAAGATTCAACAGGAAGAAATCAACTTCCTGATGATTGCCCTTGCGGATTCTGGCCTGCAGGTTGTTCGACTGAAATCGGGCGATCCTATGATCTTCGGCCGCGCCGGCGAAGAAATTGAAGCTCTGCGCAGGGCCGGTGTGTCGTACGAGATCGTGCCGGGGGTAACGTCCGCGTTGGGCGCTGCGGCCGCAGCGGAAATTCCGCTTACGCACCGTCGAAAGTCGTCTGCGGTTGTGTTTCTCACGGCTCACCAGGCAAGGGGCAGCGAAGCAGCGAATTGGGGCAAGTTCGCCTCGAGCGGCGCAACGCTTGTGATCTATATGCCCGGCCAGAACTACTCGGACCTGGCAGGCAGGCTCAAAGCTGCGGGATTGCCGGCTGAAACTCCGTGCGCCGTCATTTCCCGTGCGAGCACCCCTGAGCAGAGAAAGCTTCACACGACAATCGGAAACCTGAGCCATTCGCCTAAGCTTGCCGCTCCCACGCTCGTGGTGGTCGGTGAGGTTACCCGGCTGGCCGATGTTCCGCTCGATGCGATTGAGGTTTCCGCGTTAACGCAAAACCGATTTCCTTCACAGCCCGATCTGGTTGCTCATTATTCGAATCTTTCTTCCATCCGAGACGAGGAGTCCATCGCATGAAGGTCCACACTGTGGAGGCCCAGCATCCTATGACCGCAACCCGGGTCGCCGAGATCCAGCATGTCGCCGCGACTTGGAGTCCGGAGGCAGTTCTCTCCTGGGCTATTGAGACCTTTGGGACGAGAGTCGCTATCTCTTCGGCATTCGGCGCCGAAGGCATGGTCCTGATCGACATGGCCTCACGCCTTCACAAGAGTTTCCGCCTGTTCACGATCGACACGGAATTCCTGTTTCCAGAGACTTATGCACTCATGGACAAAATCGAAGAAGAGTACGGCGTTGAGATTGAGCGAGTGTATTCGCTGTTGTCTCCGGAAGAACAGGATCGCACACATGGATCCGTGCTCTGGGCCCGAGATCCAGATTTTTGCTGCAACATGCGCAAGGTCGAGCCGCTACGGCGCAAACTCTCGGAACTGGATGCGTGGATTACCAGCATTCGCCGGGATCAAACGGCAGCGCGGGCCAGCGCAAAGAAAGTCGAATGGGACTCGAAGTTTGGACTGGTCAAGATCAATCCGCTGGTGGATTGGACTTCAAAGCAGGTGTGGCGATATATCCACGATCACGACGTGCCTTATAACGAACTCCACAATCAGGACTATCCGAGTATCGGGTGCACGCATTGCACGCGAGCCATAAAGCCGGGAGAAGATCCGCGCGCCGGACGCTGGTCAGGATTCGCCAAAAGTGAATGTGGGTTGCACATCATCGCACCTGCGCCGGATGCCGCCAAGGCTGCCAAGCTCGGTAATTGATTTATCCCGCATGGCAGAATGCGGTTGACATGCCTCCCCAGTCTCGATCCGGTTCGTGTTTCGGGAAGAAGAGAGCATGAAGGCGCTGCACGGATTCTTCCACCTGGGTTTCTTCGACCAGAAATGAGATGGTGCGTTCGGAAGGTCCTTGGCAGAAAACGCGAGCACCCAGATCGGCCACGGCTGCGAAGACACGACTCGCCACTTCGGGTTGCCGCCGAATATTTTCTCCGACCAGGCACACCAGCGCTTTGTGATTCTCCCAGCTCACATTTGCCACGCTTTGAAGATCAGCTGCGATCGCGGGCAGCGCGTCTGCCGAACTGACCAGCAGGGAAATCCGTCCAAGAGAGGTGGCCATCACATCGACCGGACTCCCGTGCTTGTCAAACGCTCCAAAAACGGCATCCAGAAGCGCTGCGTCAATTCCGCTCGGTGACTCAATTTGGACGGCTGCTACATTTCTTTTCGCGGTAATCGCGCTGACGGTTCGTCCATTCTTGGCGCGCGCCGTAATTTCGGTTCCAGCTTCTTCTGGACGACGGGAGTTCAAAACATACACAGGAATGTTTTCGCGCACAGCCGGGGATAAGGTCGCGGGATGCAGAACCTTCGCGCCGAAATGTGCAAGCTCGGCCGCTTCATCGAAACTCATTTTGCGGATGACTTGAGCATCCGGGCACAGCCTTGGATCGGTGGTCATGATGCCGTCGACATCCGTCCAGATCTCGATGCGCGAAGCACCCAGAGCGGCCCCCGCAATGGCCGCGCTGAAATCGGATCCTCCTCGGCCAAGAGTGGTGGGAACGCCGTCGGCACTCGAAGCAATGAAGCCCCCCAACACCGGAACCGAACCCTGACTAAGCAGCGGGCTGAGAACGTCTCTAAGCCGTTCGTTAGTCACTTCCCACAGAGGACTGGCTTGGCCGTGCCGGGAGTCCGTCACGATGCATTCACGAGCATCGATATGCGAAGCATCAATCCCGGCCTGCCGGAGCGCTTCACTGACAAGCCTGCTCGACAGATACTCGCCGAAGCCCAGCAGATGGTCTTTGACTTGGGAGCTGAATTCGCGGGAAGAACAGAGATCCTGAAGCAGCGTCTCCAATGCCTGAATGCCGGCGCGCAATTCGCGTTCGAGGGAATTGTACGCAGCGCCATCGACAAGCGAGTCGGCCAATTGTTCGTGCCGCACGTAAAGGTTGCGAACAGTAGCGAGCGCAGACCCGAGATGCCCTGCCGTCGCGGCATGGCCGGCTTCCAGGAGTTGATCGGTCACTTTGGCGAGGGCGCTTACGACCAGCACTGGGTGTGATCCAAGCCTGCTTTTGACAATGTCGATAAGCCGCCGAATCGCGGTGGCATCCTCTACGGACGTGCCTCCGAACTTCATCACCACCACATCTTCGCCGCGTTCAAATCTGCTTTGTCGCTGTAGTCCGCTCATATGGTCCTTTCCAAATTGTTTGGGCAAAACAAAAACCCACCGCCAGATCGCTTCTGGCGGTGGGTTCGGGTGATTTCTTCTTTAAGAGTGCTTTACTTCATCCGTTCCCGTCCTCCAGAAGACACGTAATTCGTGTCGACATGCCTGTGCCTGTCGATGTAATTCGCTTCGCCTTCTGGATGGAGAGAGTCATGAACTGTCGCTACTACAACGATTTAAGGATAGCCGCCGGAACCGCGCAAGCAAAATGCAAAATTACGATCCAGGGTATCGAAATTTCAGCTTACCGTCCGCCTCTAGGCTTCGGATTTCTTCATTTGGGT
The DNA here is from genome assembly GCA_963763845.1 of uncultured Acidobacteriota bacterium. Lineage (GTDB taxonomy): Bacteria > Acidobacteriota > Terriglobia > Terriglobales > Acidobacteriaceae > Sulfotelmatobacter. Next base: position 903,284 of record CAVXPX010000024.1, on the reverse strand, counting down.
GGCGAACTGGCGCAGTAAACCTACGAATGCCGTGGACGCAACCGAGAGTGTTCTGTCGCGGCGATAGGCCAGCCCGAGTTCGCGGTAGAGCTCGGCGTCTTCCAGATCGATCAGCTTCACCCGGCCGGCATCGACTTCATCGCGCGCAAATGATGCACTGATCAACGAAACCCCCAAGTCTGCGGCGACGAAGCTCTTGATCATGCCAATGCTGGGCAGTTCCATGCGCACTTGCAGTTCGGAACTGTAAGGCCGGAAAAGCTTGTCGAGCAGACGGCGAGTGTGCCCGGTCTTGGGGAACAGCAAGGGATGTTTCGCGATCTCACTGACCGGAACCACCTTGTATTTTGCCAGAGGATTCCTGGGGCTGACCATCAACATCAGCTTGTCGCGGAAGATCGGCTGGATCTTCAGGCTCGGAGATTGGATGGGGAGCGTAAGAATGCCAACCTCAACCATCCCGTTTTCCAGTTTCTCGACGATTTTGTAGCTGAAATTTCGATAGATGCTGATCTGTACGGGAGGATAACGCCGGCAGTACTCGGCAAAGACCTCGGGTAAGACATAGAGGCAGGTCGCTTCATTCGCGCCCACCCGCAAGGTACCTCGCGGGGTGCCGCTATGGTCGGCTACGGCCATCAATGACTCATCCCGAAGGTTTTTCAAGCGCTCGGCATATTCGTAGAAAATCTGTCCTGCAGGCGTGAGTTTTACGGATTTTCCCGACCGGTCGAGTAGCCGATCTCCGTACTCCTGTTCAAGTTGACGGATCTGAGCGCTCACGGCTGATTGCGAACGGAAGACCTTTTCTCCGGCACGGGAGAAACTGCCTTGCCTGGCGACCTCGAGAAACGTGATGAGCTGATCGAAGTCCATGTTATTGAGCGAGATTATAGCGGAGTCCTTTGCATTCGAGGTTAATTCTCGGAATCCGCCTCGCGAGCCGGCAGCCCTGAATTTTTTATAGCTTGCATCGAAATTCTGGATTGTACTTTGCTCTGCCATAAGGGCTATTAAAGTATTGTGAACGTGTGTCTCTGAGCAGAGGTGTGCGACCTTCCGCCGCCCGGCCACGCACACCCTAACAATTGATTCGAAAGGAAATCTGTCTGTCGGACGGAGTCCATGACGACGCGTCTTAGTCGAAAAGGCGGCATCCCCGCCGCCCAGGGTCTCTACCACCCGGCGCAGGAGCATGATGCCTGCGGGATCGGGTTTGTCGCCAGCATCAGCGGCCAAAAAAGTCACGACATTATCCGGAAGGGAATTCAGGTCCTCGTGAACCTGGCGCATCGCGGCGCGTGTGGCTGCGACCCCGAGACGGGCGATGGCGCCGGTGTACTGATCCAGATCCCACACAAATTTTTCGCCCGCGAATGCGAGAAGCTGGGATTCGCACTGCCAAATCCGGGAACTTATGGCGTGGGAATGGTCTTTCTGCCCGTGGAGAAGCATCCCCGCCTGCAATGTGAGGGAATTCTCGAAGGCATCGTCCGCCAAGAGGGACTGACCCTGCTCGGTTGGCGCGACACGCCGGTGTACGCCTCGGCGATTGGGCGAGTCGCAAGAGCTTCGCAGCCGTATATTCAGCAGATTTTCGTTCGTTCTTCTCCAGACATGGACGAAGCCGCTTTCGAGCGCAAGCTGTATGTCGTCCGGAAGCGCGCTGAAAACGAGATTCGAGAGTCCGGCATTGAAGACGCGGAGATGTTCTACATTCCGTCGCTTTCGTGCCGCACGATCGTTTACAAGGGCCTGCTGCTCGCTCCGCAAATCGAGAGTTTCTACCGCGAGCTCTCCGATCCTGATGCGGAGAGCGCGCTGTGTCTCGTCCACCAGCGCTTCTCCACCAATACATTTCCCAGTTGGCAGCGCGCGCATCCGTACCGGTACATCGCCCACAACGGCGAGATCAATACGCTGCGCGGCAACGTTAACTGGATGCGTGCGCGCCAGTCGCTGTTGAGTTCGCCCCTGTTCGGGGACGATCTAAAAAAGCTTTACCCGATCATTGCGCCGGACGGCAGCGATTCGGCGAATTTCGACAACGCGGTTGAACTTCTATTGCAGGCAGGTCGCAGTCTTCCTCACGTGCTAGCCATGCTGATTCCTGAGGCGTGGGCCGGGAATCCGCATATGGCGGCGGAGAAGCGCGCCTTCTATGAATATCACGCATGTCTGATGGAACCTTGGGACGGTCCCGCTGCGATCGCGTTTACCGACGGGCGGGTCATTGGAGCGACGCTCGACCGCAATGGACTGCGCCCCGGGCGGTATGTCGTTACCAATGATGATCTGGTCGTGATGGCCTCTGAAGCCGGGGTGCTCGATGTGCCCGCCGAGCAGGTAAAGAAAAAAGGCAGGCTTCAGCCGGGAAAGATGTTTCTGGTCGATACCGTCGAGGGGCGAATCATCTCGGACAAAGAAATCAAGCAGGGCCTTGCTACGCGGCAGCCTTATGCGCAGTGGGTCGCAGAGAATCAGATCACCATGGATCAGTTGCCGGAGCCCTCGCGCATGCATTTTCCAGATGCGGAAACGCTTCTGCGCCGCCAGCGGGCGTTCGGCTATAGCGACGAAGATCTGAGGATGCTTCTCGGGCCCATGGCTCTGAAGGGCGAGGAGCCGGTCGGATCCATGGGCACGGATACACCGCTTGCTTGCCTTTCGGACAAGCCGCAGTCGCTCTTCAATTATTTCAAGCAGCTCTTCGCACAGGTAACGAATCCGCCAATCGATCCTATTCGCGAAGAGATGGTGATGTCGCTCATCAGCTACATCGGCAGCGAGCGAAATATTCTGGAGGAAACCTCAGAGCACTGTCACATGCTCAAGCTGGCGCATCCGTTGCTGACCAATCGCGATCTGGAAAAGCTCCGCCGGGTTTCGAATCGTGATTTGCTGGCAACCACTCTCCCCGCGCTGTTCTGCGCAAGCGAAGGCGAAGCAGGATTGCGACGCGCGCTCGACGAGCTTTGCCGCCGCGCTTCGCGTGCGGTAAAGGCCGGGTATTCGCTGCTCATTCTTTCCGATCGGGGGGTGGACAAGGACTATGCCCCAATCCCTTGTCTGCTGGCCCTGGCGGCGGTTCACAATTTGCTGGTCCGCGAAGAAACTCGCACCCAGGTTGCGCTGATCACGGAATCCGGCGAGCCGCGCGAGGTGATGCACTTTGCCTTGCTGAGCGGATATGGAGCGAGCGCGATCAATCCTTATCTGGCCCTCGAGAGCGTCGAGAATCTCGCTTTCCGTGGAGAGCTGGGAGAGAGCGTCACCCCGGAAGTGGCAGTGAAGTATTTCCTCAAGGCCGTCAAGAAGGGTCTGCTGAAGACGTTCTCCAAAATGGGGATCTCGACGCTGCAAAGCTATCAGGGAGCGCAGGTTTTTGAAGCGATCGGCCTGAATAAAGAACTGATCGAGGCGTACTTCGCCGGAACGACGTCGCGCCTCGAAGGCATTGGCCTCGACGTCCTCGCCGGAGAAGCCTGCACGAAGCACGAGTATGCCTTCCGTCCGCTTACGGATTTTGAGACGGAGTTGACGGTTGGCGGCAACTATCACCAGCGGGTGAATGGTGAATATCACCTGCTGAACCCGCAAACCATCAGCAAGCTGCAGCATGCGGTTCGGCAGGATAATTTCAAGACCTTCCAGGAGTACACCGACCTCATCGACCAGCAGAGCGCAACTCTCTGCACGCTTCGCGGCTTGATGAGGTTGAAGAAGAGCAACACGCCGGTTCCGATCGAAGAAGTCGAAGCTGCCAAAGAAATTGTCAAACGATTCACGACCGGGGCCATGTCGTTCGGATCGATCAGCAAGGAAGCGCACGAGACGCTTGCGATCGCGATGAATCGAATCGGCGGCAAGTCGAACACCGGAGAGGGCGGGGAAGACGAGGAACGTTTCAAGCCCGACGCGAATGGTGATCTGCGGCGCAGCGCCGTCAAGCAGGTGGCCTCAGCCCGATTTGGGGTGACCGCGAATTACCTCGTAAATGCAGACGAATTGCAGATTAAGATGGCGCAGGGAGCGAAGCCCGGGGAGGGAGGACAACTCCCCGGTCACAAGGTCGATGAAGTGATCGCACGGCTGCGTCATTCGATTCCCGGCGTTGGGCTGATTTCTCCGCCGCCGCATCATGATATTTACTCCATCGAAGATCTCGCGCAGTTGATCTACGACTTGAAGAACATCAATCCGAAAGCGCGAATTGCCGTGAAGCTCGTTGCCGAGGTTGGCGTTGGCACGGTAGCGGCCGGTGTTGCCAAAGCTCACGCCGACGTTGTGCTGATCAGCGGAGATTCCGGCGGGACTGGCGCCTCACCTCTGAGTTCGATTAAACACGCGGGCATTCCCTGGGAATTGGGTCTGGCTGAGACGCAGCAGGTTCTTCTGCTCAACGATCTCCGGAGCCGCATCCGCGTGCAGACAGACGGAAAATTGCAGACCGGCCGCGATGTCGTCATTGCCGCTTTGTTGGGAGCAGAAGAATTTGGCTTCGCCACCACGCCGCTCATTGCGATGGGCTGCATCATGATGCGCAAGTGCCATCTGAATACGTGCTCGGTAGGAATTGCTACGCAGGACCCGGAACTGCGAAAACAGTTCCAGGGACAGCCTGAGCATGTCATCAATTTCTTCTTCTTCATGGCCGAGCAGGTTCGGCAATATATGGCGGAGTTGGGTTTTCGTACCGTGGACGAGATGGTGGGCCGTGTCGACATGCTTGAGACGAGAGAGGCGGTCGATCACTGGAAAGCGAAGGGCCTCGATTTCTCTTCGATTCTCTATACCCCGCCGTTGCCGTCGCGGGTAGTCCGCCGCTGCGTGCAATCGCAGGATCATGGTTTGCACGACGCGCTCGATCATCAACTTGTTGAGCACTCGCTTGATGCTCTTTTGAGTCTCAGCCCACAGGAAATTAACTTGCCGGTGCGCAATGTGCATCGCTCGGTGGGAACCATGTTAAGCGGCGAGGTAGCACGCCGGTATGGTTCGGGTGGATTACCAGATGGCACGCTGAGAATCCACCTGCAGGGATCCGCAGGACAAAGTCTTGGTGCATTCCTTGCTAAGGGCATCACGATTACGCTGGAGGGAGAAGCCAACGACTACGTCGGCAAAGGACTATCAGGCGGGCGCATCGTGGTTTATCCGCCGAAGGATTCCAGCTTTGCCGCCGAAGAGAACATCATCATTGGAAATGTGGCGCTCTACGGCGCGACTAGCGGCGAAGCTTTCTTCAACGGCGTGGCCGGCGAGCGGTTCGCCGTTCGCAACTCCGGTGCGACCGCGGTCGTGGAGGGGGTTGGCGACCACGGTTGCGAGTACATGACCAACGGCCTCGTGCTTGTTCTTGGTTCCTGCGGACGCAACTTCGCGGCCGGGATGAGCGGTGGCATCGGCTACGTTTTCGATGAGCACGGTGACTTCACCGAAGAGCGATGCAATCTGGATTCCGTGGATCTGGAGCCGCTGCTCGACGTCCAAGACCTGCAACTTGTCAAAGACTTGGTCGCGCGCCACATGGATCTGACCGGAAGTCGCCGGGCGAAGTGGATCCTTGAGAACTGGGCCGACGCCGCCGCGCGCTTCATCAAAGTATTCCCGCATGAATTCAAGCGAGTGCTAGGCGTGAGCCGCAGTGAGCAGGCATATATCCCCAGTGAGCCCGTGGCTACTCTGGCCGCAGCAGAGCAGGTGCAACATGGGTAAGACCACCGGTTTCATGGACTACTCGCGCGAACTGGCTCCGCGGCGGCCGGTTCTCGAACGCGTAAACGACTGGTTCGAGATTTATCAGGATTTTCCCGAGGAACAGCTTCGTAAACAGGGCGCGCGTTGCATGGACTGTGGGGTTCCGTTCTGCCAGACCGGATGTCCCGTCAACAATCTCATTCCGGACTGGAACGATCACGTCTATCGAGGAAACTGGAAGGACGCTGTCCGTCAATTGCATGCGACCAACAACTTTCCCGAGTTCACTGGACGAATTTGTCCAGCCCCGTGCGAAGCATCGTGCGTGTTGGGCATCACGCAACCTGCGGTCACAATCAAACAAAACGAGAAGAACATCGTTGAACGCGGATTTCTTGAAGGCTGGATTCGTCCTGAGCCTCCGGCCTATCGCACTGGAAGGAAAGTAGCGGTCGTGGGCTCGGGTCCGGCGGGATTGGCCGCGGCTCAGCAGTTGTGCCGAGCCGGACACGCGGTGACGGTCTATGAAAAGGCAGACCGGATCGGCGGACTGCTCCGGTACGGCATTCCCGAATTCAAGCTGGAAAAGCACATCGTCGATCGTCGCCTTGAGCAGATGTCTGCCGAGGGCGTAAAGTTCGTCACCAATGCGGAAGTGGGAAGCAACGTTCCCGTCGAAGACTTGCGCAGCCAGTTCGACGCTATCGTTCTCGCTGGCGGAGCAGAGCAGCCGCGCAATCTCAATTTGCCGGGCCGTGAACTGAACGGAATTCACTTTGCGATGGCGTTCCTGCCGCAACAGAACAAGCGGTGCCACGGCGATGTTCTTGACCCGAATAGCGAGATTCTTGCGACTGGAAAGCGCGTGGTTATCATCGGAGGCGGCGACACGGGTGCAGACTGTCTGGGCACGTGCCACCGCCAGAAGCCGATATCCGTGCATCAGTTCGAAATCATGCCCAAGCCCCCGGACGACCGTTCGCCTCTGACTCCTTGGCCGCAGTGGCCGATGCAGTTGCGCACCGAAGCCGCGCACGAGGAGGGCGGTATCCGCGATTGGAGCATCGCGACCAGTCGTTTTACGGGCGACGAGAATGGCAACGTGAGACAGTTGCATGCTGTCAGGGTCGGTCCGCCGCCGAAATTCGAGTCGATCCCAGGAACGGAGTTTTCCATCGAGGTAGATCTGGTTCTGATCGCGATGGGATTTCTTGGTCCAGTGCGCAACGGCATGATCGAGCAACTCGGAGTACAACTCGACAATCGCGGCAATGTCGCGACCGATGCAAACTACATGTCCTCGGTTCCGGGGGTTTTCGCTGCCGGCGACATGCGCCGCGGCCAATCTCTTGTAGTGTGGGCGATTTCGGAAGGACGCAAAGCCGCAGCTTGCGTCGATAGCTATCTCAAATCGCTGGATGCCCGGCCGGTGGCTTCTTCAATCTCGGGGGAGCGGCAAGTGTACTCGCGATCATGACCTCCGGCCTCGGAACCAGTTACGATAAACCCGGAGGCCGGCGCGGCTCCGAGGACATGATTCAACTTTCCGACATCCATTCAGCACTGGGCAGGATACGTTCCGATATTCGCATTTCTTCCTGCACCCATTCCGAAACCTTTTCCGGGCTGACTCAGAACGAGATTTTCCTCAAACTCGATAACCAGCAACGCACAGGAGCTTTCAAGGAGCGTGGAGCGCTCAACAAATTGCTCACACTCTCGGCCGAAGAACGAGCTCGAGGTGTAGTCGCTGCTTCAGCCGGCAACCATGCGCAAGGAGTGGCTTACCACGCGGGCCGTCACGGGGTTCACGCGCGCATCCTGATGCCATTGCCGACGCCACTTACAAAAGTTTCTTCCACGCGAGCCTATGGCGCGGAAGTTATTTTGCATGGCGCCAACTACGACGAGGCGTATGAGAAGGCAGTTCAACAATGTCATGATGACGGCCTCACTCTGATTCACGCCTTCGATGACGACGCGGTCATTTCCGGACAGGGAACGCTCGGCCTCGAGATTCTGCAGCAGCATCCGGATATCGAAGCGATCGTCTCTCCCATCGGCGGCGGCGGACTCATTGGCGGCATCGCGTGTGCAGTGAAGGAGACAAATCCTGCGGTGAAGATTTTCGGAGTCCAACCGGCCCGCATCCCGTCGATGAAAGCGGCCGTGGCTCAGGGCAAACCTGTAACGCTGGATGCAGCGAAGACGATCGCTGATGGAATCGCAGTTCGACGAGCGGGCGAGCGCACTCTGCCGCTTGTTCAGAAATACGTCGATGACATCGCCACTGTGGAAGAAGAAGAGATCGCCAATGCGATCCTGTTGCTGCTCGAGCGGGAAAAGACCCTTGCCGAAGGAGCCGGAGCGGCCGCCATTGCCGCGGTCCTGAATCGCAAGCTACCGCTGGAGGGCAAGCGTGTTGCAGTGCTGGTTAGTGGCGGCAATATCGACGTCACGCTGCTTTCTCGAATCATTGAGCGAGGTCTCGTTAAAGACGGACGTTTGGTGCGCCTGCGCATCCATCTTCCCGATTATCCCGGCGCTTTGCATCGCTTGACGGGAATTCTTGCGGATCATCGCGCGAATATTGTCGAAACTGCTTACGACCGTGCCTATCACGGCGTCAACCTTGGGGATACCGCGATTGATATTACGATGGAGACCCGTGGCCCCGAGCATATTGCAGAACTCCTCGCAGTTTTGGTTTCAGCTGGATATACCCACGAGAGAATTCTCTGAGTACGAGTGGGCCCACCTCCGATCAAAAAGAGGAGGGGCTTATGACCGGCTTCGGAGATGAAGATCCCCGGCAAAGCAGTGCGCATAAGACCGCTCCACCTACAGCGGCGCCGCCGATTCCGATCCACTTTGCATTGAGGCCTGCCGCTTGGGTCGGTCCCGGAGGCGCTCCGCAAAGCTCGGATTCATCATAGTTATGCTGTTCGCCTTCGTGAACCGAAGCGTGCTGCTCTGATTCGGTCGTCCCCGCGGTCTTCCGCGTCATCGCATGATCCACGTTGACGTCATCCTTTCGGGCCGCGACCTGTATGGTTCGATTGACGTCGGCGACTTCGTATTGCGTCCATTCGCCAATCACCGGCACCACCCGCATGCAATTTATGTGAACTTCAAAGCGCTTTGAGGTTCCAACCGAGACAGTGCCGTGATCCAATTCCAGAAAGTTCGTGCCAAGTTTCGCCAACGATTCCGGAGCGAGAATCACGCTTGCGCCGTCCAGACTGAGGCTTCCGGAAAATCCCTTCTTAGTCTCGATGAGGTCCCCTGAAAACACGGCGGACGAATCGCGCGCTTCATATCCATTCACCCACACGCCACCCTGAGTATGAAGAATCGCTGCACTGCCAGTGTCAGATGTCTGGCCGAGCGTGGTTTGGCCAAGCAATGAAGATGGGACAATCAACAGCAACGTCCAGCCAATAAAATAACGTAAGATAGATACACGCATCCTAAGCCCTGATTTCCACAATGTTCTAAAGCAAATCGTAGCCGGGGGTGTCCTTATCGTCTATTAACAGTCTGGATGCGCGCTCACGGACCCGGACTCGCTGCCACTGATGAGGTGCAATTTAGCGGCGGTTTTTCGCGTTTGTAATCGTTCTTCTTGGTTGGGTAAAACTGTGTAAAACATGGACTTGCATGACTATTCCCGATGTACATTGGAGGGTCGGGCGTATGCACAACAAGATTACTGTCAAGATTGCAATTTTCATTCTCCTGGCCGCAACGTCTGCGATCTATCCGGCGTCCGCTAGTGGGGCGCAAGCCGCGAATGCCTCTCAGCCAACCATTGCAAAGCGTATCGGAACCATTAAGGCCATCAATGGAAACGCGCTGACGATGGCGCCGGAGTCGGGACCTGAAGTTCCCGTGACCGTTGAATCGAACGCACGCCTGCTGCGGATGACTCCGGGGGACAAAGATCTGAAGAACGCCGCTTCTATCCAGCTCCAGGATTTGCAGATAGGAGATCTGGTCCGGGTGCGCGGACGTGCCTCCGATGATGGCAAGTCGATCGATGCCCTGGAAGTGCTGGTGATTACGCGCTCGGCGATCGACGCGGTTCGCGAGCAGATCCGTCAGGATTGGCAGAAGCGGGGCTTGGGTGGACTGGTCAGCAGCGTCGATCCGGCTGCCGGAACAGTCACAGTTTCGGTGACCGGCTTGGGCGGGAAAAAGAGCGTCACCGTACGCGCCGCGAAGAACACGATCGTCCGCCGTTACGCTCCAGATTCCGTCAAGTTTGATGATGCCAAGCCGAGTAGCTTGCAGGAAATCCATCCTGGTGATCAGTTGCGCGCGCGGGGGGAACGAAGCCCCGATGGCTTGGAGATGACCGCCGAAGAGATCGTAACGGGCAGCTTTCGAAATATCGCCGGGACCGTCAGTTCTGTAGATGCAGGCGCTGGCACGGTTACCGTCCAGGATTTGCTGACGAAAAAGCCGGTTCTCATAAAGATCACCAGCGACTCGCAGCTCCACCAGTTGCCTGCCGAATTTGCGCAGCGGATCGCAATGCGGCTCAAAGGCAGTATGGCGGGTGCCGCGGCTGCTGGAGCCGCAGGAAATCACGCGGAAGCTGCGGCCGGTTCCGGGAATGCGAGACCCGGCGGAATGGCTGCAGGAGGGGCGAATGGCGGGCAGATGTCAGGAATGCATCAGGGAGGCGCGCCGGACTTTCAGCAGATGCTGAACCGCATGCCACCCGTAACATTGTCGGATCTGCATAAGGGAGATGCCGTTTTAATCGTTGCGACCGAGGGGTCGACCTCGAGCAGCACAGCGATCACTCTTCTCAGCGGCGTCGAGCCGATTCTGCGAGCTGCGCCCAGCGGAAGTCAGGCGATGATGCTGACGCCATGGAGTCTGGGAGGCGCTCCCGGCGGCGAAGCAATGCAGTAGTCTTGCTGGGCATGGGCAAGCAATTTATCGATTCATAATCATTCATAGGGAAATGGTGAAAGGTCAAGATGAGGTTTGAGAGATATCTGCGGTTCGTGTTCGTAGTGCTCTTATTTTCCTTGTTCGTTCCTGCTTCGTTCGGTCAAGCCGCTGGCGCCGGTAGTGGAGCTCTCCGCGGTCAGGTTACCGATCCGTCGGGTGCTGCCATCAAGGGCGCCGATGTTGCGATGACTCCCGCCGCTGGATCTCCTATCGTCGTTCACACGGATGGTCAGGGGATGTTTGAGTTCAAGAATCTTCCAGCGGGCAAATACACGCTCACCGTTGCGGCCCAAGGATTCACGCTTTACGAGAACGACAACGTAGTGGTTGCTGAACAGCCTCTACGGCTGAACGTTTCGATGACGATCGCTGTCGAGCAGGAGAAGGTTCAAGTATCGGACACGGCGCCAACAATCGACGTGAATCCCAGCAACAATGCCGGTTCTATCGTGATCTCCGGGAAAGAGTTGGAGTCTCTGCCGGATGATCCCGACGAATTGCAGTCCGACCTGCAGGCGCTTGCCGGTCCTTCTGCTGGTCCGAATGGCGGACAGATGTACATCGACGGATTCACCGCCGGCCAGCTTCCGCCAAAGTCATCGATACGAGAGATTCGGGTCAACCAAAATCCGTTCTCTTCCGAATACGACAAGCTGGGCTATGGCAGGATTGAAATTTTCACCAAGCCCGGAACCGACAAGCTGCACGGGCAGTTCATGGCAGATGGAAACGATTCTTCCTTCAACGCGCCCAATCCCTTTGCTGGCACAGAGCCGCCCTATTATTCAACACAATTCAATGGCAATCTTGGCGGTCCAATCAGGAAGAATGCTTCGTTTTTCTTCAACGTCGATCGCCGGGACATCAATGAACTGTCTGTGATTAACGCGATCGATCCCAATTCGCTCACCGGAATCGATAAGGTTTCCGGATCCATTGGCAACCCGCGCCACAGGACCAATCTTGGTCCTCGGATCGACTGGGCCATCAACAAGAACAACACGTTGACGGTGCGCTATCAGTATTACCGGGATACGGAGTCCGGCGAATTGAACAATCAGTTGTACCTGGGGACACAGGCCTATAACTCCGAGAGCACTGAGAACACACTGCAAATCAGCGACACGCAGGTGTTTGGAACCAAGATCGTCAACGAAACACGGTTTCAATACAACCGTGACAGGAACACGCAGAACCCCGATAGCACGAATCCGGCGGTGAGTGTGCTCGGCTCTTTCACAGCTGGAGGCAACAGCGAAGGCAATCTGAATGACCTGCAGAATAGCTACGAACTGCAGAATTACACATCCTGGATCTACGGTAATCACACGATCAAGTTCGGCGCGCGTCTCCGCGCAACGCAGGCGACAGACTACACAACTGCCGGATTTAACGGCAGCTTCGTCTTTACCGGATTTGATCAGTACCTGGCGGGGACACCGTCACAATTGACGATTACCACGGGAACGCCCAATGCTGCGGTGAACTACTATGACTTCGAACCGTACTTTCAGGATGACTGGCGCGTTCGTCCCAACATTACGTTAAGTTACGGACTTCGCTACGAAACGCAGAATGGAATCCCCGATCACAATGATTGGGCGCCACGCGTGGGATTTGCGTGGGGTGTTGGAGGGGGCGGGAACAGCCCGCCGAAATTTGTCATTCGCGGAGGTTCGGGAATTTTCTACGATCGTTTTCAGCTCGACCAACTTCTCCAGGCACGACACCTCAACGGAATCGCGGAGCAGGAGGATGTCATTAACAATCCCAATCCCTCTTGTTATCCCGGGCTCAACAATCCGCTGACGATGCCGATATCAAGTTGCGGGACATCCACCGCGACTACTTATCAGATTGGACCGAGACTGCGGGCCCCATCCACGCTGCAGAGCGCGATCAGCGTGGAGCGGCAGGTGACAAAGTCGGCGACGGTCGCGGTTACGTATCTGAATTCGCGCGGATTCGACGAGTTCCTCACGATCAATGCGAACGCGCCGTATCCTGGGACGAGCTGCTTTCCGTCTTGCCCGCCGCCTACCTCGCAGAACGGATATCGATACGTGTCGGAAGGGAACTTCAAGCAGAACCAGCTGATGGTGAATTCCAATGTGCGGGTCGGAGCCAGGCTGCAACTGTTCGGCTACTATTCGCTGAACTACGCGAACAGCGATACCTCGGGCGTGTCCAGTTTTCCCACGAACTCGTACGACATCAGCCAGGACTACGGCCGCGCTTCGTTCGATACGCGAGATCGGCTGTTTCTTGGGGGCAGCATCGCATTGCCCTACCTGTTTCGACTGAGCCCGTTCATGGTGGTGAGTTCGGGTACCCCGTTCAACATCACATCTCCCTACGATCTGAACGGAGACTCTCAATACAACAATCGTCCTAACCTGGTTTCGGGCGCAACTTGCGCAACCCCGTCGAATATTGGATACATCTACTGCACGTCGCTGGGAACGTTTGATGTTTCCGGAGCTACGGGGACGCCACTTCCCGTCAACTACGGCACCGGACCGGCGCACTTCGTCATGAATTTCCGCTTGACCAAGACGATCGGCTTCGGCCCGAGCACCAAAGAGGGCCCTGGAGGAGGAGGCGGTGGCGGTTACCATGGCCCGGGCGGGCATCGGGGTGGTCCGTTGTTCGGCGGTGGCGGTCCAATGATGATGTCAACCAGCTCAGATCGGCGCTACAACCTGACGCTCGGCATCAGCTTCCGCAACGCCTTCAACAACCTGAATCTCGCCAATCCGAATGGAACGGTCGGGTCGCCGTTGTTTGGCGTCTCGAACAACATTCAGGGGTTCCCATTCTCCCCTGGAACGACGGCGAACCGGCGCATCGATCTGGTGGCGACATTCAGCTTTTAAGGCGAGGGATTCTCCCCGCTATATATGGAGAACGCAATCGGCTGGGTTATCCTAAAGGTGCGCGTCCAGCGTGCCGCGCATCCAAAAGTGTAAGGGCCCGACGACCGATTGCCGCTTCTTCCGATCAACAGACGAAAGTTTCTTGGTATCGCAGCCGGCACGGGTGCGGCCGCGCTGGGGCTCGACTCGGTTCTGATCGCCCCGACCCGGCCTCGCGTCGTTAAGCTGAATATTGGCTTGCGCCGCTGGCCGGACCGCCTTGCCGGGTTCACAATCGCGTTACTCAGCGACTTCCATTACGATCCGTATTTCTCGATTCATCCCATCGAGGCCTCGATCGGCCTCGTGAATGCGCTAAAACCGCAACTCGTCTTGCTGACTGGAGATTTTGTTTCCGTTCCATTTGTTGGAGATCCGTCCAAAGGCGCAGCCGATGCCGAGCCCTGCGCTGCGATCCTTAAGAATCTGAAAGCTCCCCATGGCGTCTGGGCCGTGATGGGGAACCACGACGCCTTCACCGATCCCGATCGAGTTACAGCCGCTTTGCAGGCACAAGGAATTCGAGTTCTGGCGAATCAGTCAACGCCAATCGAAAGCGAGGGCGCACGTTTCTGGCTGGCCGGTGTCGACGATGTGCTCGGCAAAACAGCCGACTTGGACGCGACGCTCCAGAACGTTCTGCGGAGCGAAGCTACCGTACTGATGGTGCATGAGCCGGATTATGCCGATCGCGTCGCCCGTCATCCCGTGGACCTGCAGCTTTCCGGTCACTCTCACGGAGGCCAGGTACGATTGCCGCTCCTGCCTCCGCTCTATTTGCCCGATCTCGGCAAGAAGTACGTTTGGGGTCTGTACCAAGTCGGAGGGCTGACGCTTTACACCAATCCTGGATTGGGGACGGTCGGAGTTCCTGCCCGGCTGAATTGTCCGCCAGAAATTACACTATTCACCATTCACCCCTCCCACGGATAGTTGCTTCGGAACAGGATCGAAACGCGGATTCCCTTATGCAAACCCTTTCACATCTCCCCAATTGGCGCAAAAGGTACTCCCCGTAAATCGCTGAATATAAAACAGATATGTAGTGATAGTCAGTGGTCAGCTGCGTGCCCTGTGGAAGGGTGTCGTTCAAACTAATTCTTCAAGGGGTAACGATCATGTTTCGTCGCATCTGGCCTGCGACTCTCCTGGTTCTGGTTCCTGGGTTCGCATTCAGTGTTGCTATTGTTACGCCCGGGTCGAGGGCAGCGGTCCTCGATAAGCATCTGGCAGAATCACTCACTCGAGCCTCTCAATTCGCCGACGTTCCGCACGTCTCCCGTCCCGAATGCGAAGAGGTGCAACTACCCGAGGCTATTGCTACCCCGAATCCTCTTTTTTCTTCAACGTCCCGCGGGGAGAACGTCAAGGTGAGCTTCATTATCGGCACGGACGGGCGCGTTCACAGCCCGCTGATTCTTGAGAGCGGAGGCATGGCCAAGGATTGGCATGTGCTTCGAACCGTGCGCGCGTGGAGATATCGTCCCGCAACCTGCAACGGCGTGCCGACGGAGACGGAAGGCAAGATCGAGTTTTCCAGCAGGTAACGCAGGTCCGCTGCGCTAGAATTGGCAAAGTAGCGGGTGACGCATTCGTGGATAAAGGGAAAAAGACTCCTGGGCCTTTTGGCTCGCCGATGGATACTCCGGTGGGCGGTGCCGATCTGAACGAACTCTATCGCAGGCTGCAACCGGCGGCGCGCCGAAACGCGGACCCCGTGGCGGCAGCGCTCGATTCCGCGCAGAAACTGGCCTCCGAAATGGACGCTGAGAACGCAATGGACGATATGGTTCGGGATCTTAGCGCCGACTCAGCCGTCATCGTTTGCAGTGTCTGCGGCTATCACAATCGAAAAGGGAACAAGTTTTGCGGAATGTGCGGTGGCGCTGTCGTCGAAGTGAGTTCTGCTTCCGGAGCCGAAGCCGCAAACCCATCTCCCTACGCTATGACACCAGCACCCAACTTTCTGCCACAACCGGAATTCAGGCAAAATTCGAACGCTGCGAACGAAACCCATCACTATCACCATCACTATCATCACCACTACTTTCCTGGAGTGCAGGAAGGAAGTTTGCCCCGCGGCGCCGCAGATCCGGCGAGGGAAGAGAGAATGCGTCCGAACGCCGCTCTCCGCGGCGATATGAGCCGCGCCGAAGCTGCCGTCCGCCGGGTTACGCAAGAGTGGGTTTTGGCGTGTAACACGCGGCATCTTGACGACCTGCTGGAGCTCTACGTTTCCGACGCGCTGGTGCTGCGTTCAAATTGTCCACCGGTTCGGGGAGCGGCGGCGGTCCGCGAGTTCTTCTTTGGCGCCCTTGATTCCGGGTTGGGCGAGGTAGAAGTCGAGCCAATCCGCGTCGATGTGGTTGGCGATCTCGCCTACGAGGCCGGACGCTGCAAGGCACTCACTCCCAGCTCAACTGGTAAACGCCGCGAAGAGCGGGGCAAGTATCTCTGGGTTTTTGCGCGTCAAGGCAACAGCGAATGGAAACTGGCAGCCGATTGCTGGTCGAGCGATCTGACGCTGAGCATGATGGAATCCGATGTCCCCCTGAATCTCGGGGTCAAGACAGCCCAGCCGCGGAAGAATTCGTAAATGGCTGTCTTTCAGGGTGCCACGCCCAGCTTGCTCAGCTCTGCCCGCAAGTGGTCCAGACCCTGCATGTGAATGGTGTGGATTCCCATTTTCGCAGCGCATTCGAGATTCAGCGGCCGGTCGTCGATGAAGCAGCAACTCTTCGCCGGGATCTGCGTGGTCTCGAGTACTAGCCGATAAATGTCGCGTTCCGGCTTGCGGAGCCCGACGAAGCACGAGCTGAAAAATAGGCGAAAGATTTCCCGCAATCCGAACCTCTCCATACGGTAGTAGTTGAGTTCGCGCGATTCGTTGTTGATGGTCCCCATTAAATACTTTCCGGAATTGCCAAGCGACTGCGAGAATTTCAGGACCTCAGGGAAAGCTTGGGAAAGAGAAAACATGTAGTCGCGAAAGGACTCCATCGTGAAGGAGCGCGGAACACAAAACACGGTGCGTTCCAGATATTCGTCGAGCGTAATCTTGCCGCGTTCGAAGGATGAGACCAGCATTTCGTGGCGGCTCTGGAAGTCCTGCGGATCTATGTGGAACTTGTCCAGCGCCTTGGAGCGTTCGTCGTGGTCCCAGGCATTCGTAAGTAAAACGCCGCCGACATCCCAAAAAATAGCGCGAATCTCAGCCAAGAGGCCCTCCCAGGAAGAGTCTAACAAGAAGTGCTGGAATGCATGGTTAAGAGAGTTTTTTCTCAGTTGGGTGAAGCAAGGCGAGCGAAGTAGCCTTTGCGAACGTGAACCTGAAGACGCTTTCCATTTTTCTCGGCGGTGATATGGATCGAGCGATATTTTCCGTCCGGCACGAAATCCGCGGGCTTATACGCAACCAGGTAGCGGCTTCGAATTAAGTCACGGAGCTTGTCGAGGCTCTTGTCTAAAGCCAAAATATCCCCGGGGAACAGTGCCTCGCCGCCACTGCGGTCGGCGATAACTTCGAGAATGCGGTCGGCGTCGGTCCTGATCCCTGCATCTTCGCGCGTGCTGAGGGTGTAGATCGCCACCCCCGCACCCTCTGCGTCTTCAATCGCTTGTTTGAGACTGCAGTGGCTGGAGTTGTCTTCTCCGTCAGTGAGAATCACCAATACTCTCGCTACGCGCCTCTGTTCGGGATAGGCGGAGAGTTTCCAGCAGGCCAGCGACGCCGCGTCAAAAAGCGCTGTTCCTCCGCCATTCTTTAGTTGTTGAATTCCTTTTTTGAGCTCCGAAGGCTGCGCCGAGAAGTCTTGGGCCACGCTAGC
Organism: uncultured Acidobacteriota bacterium; assembly: GCA_963763845.1. Taxonomy (GTDB): domain Bacteria; phylum Acidobacteriota; class Terriglobia; order Terriglobales; family Acidobacteriaceae; genus Sulfotelmatobacter. The sequence continues at coordinate 885,877 of CAVXPX010000024.1, read as the reverse complement.
CTCGCTGTTAAATCCGACGACGAAGCCGAGATCAGACTCCGGGTTGATGATCTTCTCGAGGAACTTGGCCGCTGCGCGTTTCTCGAACGAGAATCTTTCTTGAAGAGAGCCGCTTGTATCAATGAGGAGCCCTATGCGAAGCGGAAGTTTTGATTGCGGAATGAACTGAGTGATCTTCTCCGGCGGTTTGTTGTTGTCTCGCACCTGAAAATCCGCAAGAGTGAGATCGTTAATCATGTGTCCGTGACTGCTGACGGCAAAGAAAAGTGCTGCTTCTTCCACGACCTGGTGAATCGTCCATGTATTCGCACGTGGGAGAGACGAAGGGATGGATTCGCCAGGGCTGGAGTCCGCCGCAACGACATTCGTTTTCTCTGGCGAACCGCGGCTTTCCCAAGCCGAGCCGTCGGGCTCTGGCCCTGCTTGGTGGAGTTCCGCCTTTAGCGGGTCAGAATTTGGGAACGTATGAACCGCTTGCGACTTACCGTTTCCTGCAATGGTCACGGCTGTGCCTGCCGATCGACGGGCCAGAATTGCAAGGTTCTGACGTGCTGTGGGAGCCAGGGGATTGGTAGGGTCTTCACCAACGAAGATGCTCAGCTGATTCTGCACCACATCTAGTGTAGTGCGTCACAACTAACAACCTTTATAGCTCCGCGAGCGTCTTATGATAGAGGAGACGCTTGCGGATGCGAATTGCCCCAGCCATTACGTTGAGTTCGGAGGAACGGACGGTGTTGGAATCCCAAGCCCGAAGCCGATCCCTCCCGGTGCGAGTGGCGGAGCGGGCTCGCATCGTGTTGTTCGCGGCCTGCGGTCAGCAGGATATTGAAATCGCCGCCCGCATGGCCACTACGCCGAAGAAAGTTTCGCGGTGGCGCAAGCGCTTCCTGGCGCTGGGCGTGGCGGGGTTGCAGAAAGACGCGCACCGACCCGGACGCAAGCCCACCATCGGTGCCCGCCTGACGAAGCGTGTGGTGACCATGACCACGCGCCAGCAGCCGGCCAACGCCACGCACTGGAGCACGCGCACCATGGCTGCGGCCGTCGGCATCAGCGAAGCCAGCGTGCGGCGCATCTGGCGCGCCCACGGATTGAAACCGCATCGCGTGGAAGCTTTCAAGATCAGCAACGATCCTGCATTCGCCGAGAAACTGGAAGACATCGTCGGCCTGTATCTCAACCCGCCGGAACACGCGCTGGTGCTGTGCGCCGACGAGAAGAGCCAGATTCAAGCTCTGGATCGTACCCAACCCGGCCTGCCGCTGAAGCGCGGGCGCGGCGCCACCATGACCCACGACTACAAACGCAACGGCACGGCCACCCTGTTTGCCGCGCTGAATGCGGCCAACGGCGAGGTCTTTGGCCTGTGCCAGGAGCGCCATCGGCACCAGGAGTGGCTCAAGTTTCTCCGCCTCATCGACCAGACTATCCCCGCCGACCGGCAACTGCACTTGATCTGCGATAACTATGCCACCCATAAACATCCCAAAGTGCAGCGCTGGCTGGCGCGGCATCCGCGATTTCATCTGCACTTCACTCCCACCAGCGCGTCCTGGCTCAACATGGTGGAACGCTTCTTTCGCGACTTGACTCAGAATCGGCTTCGGCGTGGCGTCTTCCGCGATCTGGAAGAACTCATCATGGCCATCGGCACCTACATCGACCGCCACAACGAAAGCCCGAAACCATTCATCTGGACCGCGCGAGCCGCCGACATCCTGGAAAAAGTAAAACGCGCTCGACGCACTCTGAATAAACGTCAATCTGCTTGACGCACTACACTAGCTGGTTGAGCGCCACTGCCGCTGAAGCGGCAATATAGTGCACGTTCGCCATCCCGCGATGGTCGATCCTGTGCACGCGCTGCGCGGTTGCAAGCACCTGCTCATACTCGTGATTGCCGTTTTCTGCGAAGGCCAGGGCCGACAGGGTCTTCGCATCCTCGGGAGCCAAGGACGCGGCTTTTTCCAGATCGGCTTCTGCTTCCTTGAAGCTCTTGTTCGACAGGGCGAGCAACCCAAGATTCAGAAAAGATCCGGGAAACTTGTCGTCGAGCTTTGCAGCTGCCTCGAATTCACTCTTTGCGCGCGGATCATCCTGATCGAGATACGCGAGGCCCAGAACATTGTGGGCCGAAACGAATTTTGGATAATCGGAAATTGCTTTTTGAAGATGCTTGATCGCTTCCTTGGAGTTCTGTGCCTTCATCAGGGAAGCAGCGCGATTAAATTCGTTCACGGCCTTATTTGGCGCGGTAAGATCCAAGGCCGAAACCAACCCGGAATTCACGAGCTTCTTGGCGGTTGCTTGCTCCTCAGCGTTGCCCTTCATATCGCGCCTTTGCTGATCCAGATACATCTGCGCGAAATCGATTTGCGCAAAGGCGGAGTCGGGACCCGCATTCATGTAAGGCAACTGCGCTCTCGACGCCGCGACACAACCCAAGACGATCAAGCCGCAGGCAGACGATCGCCAGAGTGTACGGATTTCGATGGCGAAGCTGCGACGAAAGCGGCACATTTGATTGATCTCCGGGCGGAGGCAAAAGGGCCTTCCCTGACAGACAGCATTGTGTATGTGCCGGTGCACGCTCGTCAATGGCGATGTCGAAGTAGGCTAATGCTTGTAGACCGTAGTGTCCGGGTGATAATTGCGCCAATTGAACCAGGAATCCTTGAGTGCGCTCGTACGATCGAGACACTTTCCTTGCGCGGCGCCGGAGATCGCGCATCCCTGAAAATTCCATTCACTGGCTGTCGTTGTGTCGAGCAGAATCCAAGGTTTGTGAGAATCTGCTCTTTTGGTTGGGGCCGTCGACGAAGAATCAGGATTCGTGGAGTTTTTCGAGGAATTAGCGGCTGCCGCTTTGGAAGGGGCCGACTCGTCTTCGCTTTTCAGGAAGAACTCTGCATCTTTTCCATCGATTCGGCTAACGAACACCCGAAACGATTTGCCGTCGGGACCGACTGCCAACAGGAGCGGCATCCCGTGGACGCGGCCCACGAGCGGCGATTGTTTCACCAGCGCATCCCATGGATGGGCGCGGCTTGATGCGAAGATACTATCGGGCAGCGACGCTTAATCGGGGGTCAGGATCTGTGAGACGTTGCCCCAGTCTACGACGACAGGCAATAAAAATGCCCCGACCGTACAGCATGATCGGGGCACTTGAATCAACTTTTCAAAACTATTGTGGATTGTAGCTTTCGTGATAGCTCAGGCTGACTACGTCCTGGAACATGGGAGTTCCAGGAGGCAGGTTGTACGGGTTTAGGAACTGAGTATCGAAGAAGTAGTTTCGGGTCGGAGCGCCATAGACCACGGTGCAGCACTTGAAGTTTCCGGTCGCGTATTGTGAGTAATACATACTGATGAGCGAACCGACGTAGTTCACTGTTGCTCCATTGGCGCCGCGATCTTCGAGGTAGCGCAAGAAGTTGTGCATGCCGCCGTCGGTGCCAAAGTCTTGCGAGCCCCAGGATGGTTGAGGAAATGGAATGCTCTTGCCGGCAGCAATTGCGACGCGGTAATAGCTGGTGTTTCCGGGACGATTGCTCACGTCGCCTGGGCTCAGGAAGCTGATAGCATCCTGCCATCCCACGTATGTTGTCGGAGATGTCACTCCCGAAGGCGGATTCGATAGAAGCGTGACCGAGTCCGCAATGATTCCCGCAGCGGAGTGCAATGCTCCGGCAGGGCTGCCGCCGCTCGGCCAGAACGGATCCGATGGGCCGCTGTTGTAGTTTCCTAATATATAGACTGGCTCTTCGGAAGCAACCGTAAAGCCGTATCCGTAGCTGGTGGTCGAACCTGAATTCGGCAGAAATGTTGTAGTTCCATTCATGCCACCATCGACCAGACGGAGCACATGACGCGGCCCGGTCACCATATTGTTCTGCGGCGAACCAGTGCTGGTGTAAATGGTTGTTACATTGTTCTTGCTGGTGTTGCAGTTCACCTGATTCGTGCTCGTAGTAGAACTCTGGGCAGGAATCGGGAAATAAGGTTTGGACATGTAAGACGAGCTCAAGTTAAAGCCTGCGCCGAGGTACAACTCACCCTGAGTATCCAGAGCGCCATCTCCATTTACGTCTTCCGGCGAGAATGTGTAGTAGCTGGCAGATTCCAAATTGCCGTTGGGAACGCCTGTCGACGACCCGGAGTTTACGACGTCCTCAAGTCCGGAAGAACCCGGCATGCCGTTGTAATAGGCGTTATAGGGAGCGTGGCTATCCGCTCGCATTCCTCGGTGATCCGAGAAATACAAGATGTAACCGCTCTGATTCGACTCGTTAACGAGGTTGCCACTGCCGCCTGAATACGGTCCGGTGCTGCTGTGCTTCAACCAGAGCCAGAGGTTGCCTACGTCCAACTCAACCGCGTTCATCACGCCGCTCGGGCCGCAGGCGGTGTACACCTGCGTTGAGTTGCTCGACGTGTTGTTAGTTCGCGCGGTTGACCCATTGTCACGAGGTTCGCCTTCGCGAGCATCATAGAAGTTGATCGGAATCCAGTTTCCGGCAGTGTTGCTGCTATTTGACGTATCAGTCTCGTACGCAGACGATGCGGCTTTGCTAAGCTGCAATTGCTGAAGAATAAGAATTGCCGGGCTGACCGGGTTGTAGCACTGCGCGGTCGTGGGATACGGTCCACCACTCATCGTCGAACCAGAAAGGCTTGGCGTCACCGTATAAACCGGGCACTGGGACCCTGTGCCGTACGGGGCAGTTGGCGGCTGATTATAGAGACGGCCAAAGCCGTATCCCAGCCATTCGCGTGTCACGCCGACCCAAGTCCCCGCATTATTGAGATATTCCACGCGAATCCATGCGCCCTGGCAAGGGCTTGCAGCAGTGACTTCTCCATTGAGCGGAAACGGGCTGGAGCAACCAGCAACGGTCGGCGTAACCCAACCGTTTGTGCCGTTGGTCGCAGTTGCAAAGTACATGTAGTTACTTGTGCCAGTGATTGGGATGTATCCACCACCCGAAGGCAGCACCAGTTGCACGTCGTTAGAGTCGAGAGCGCCTGAGCTGCGCTCAGGATGCAGGTCGGCCAGGGTGTCGGCCAGCAGAATCCGGATCTCGGCTTTGGCGTAGAGCCGGGATGTACTCAGCAGGGCAGTGTCGCTCGATTGCGGCCTGCGAATAATGTCGATGGCGCCGACCGAGGAGTTTTGTACGAAAGGCAGTTGCAATTTTGTTGCGCCGGTCAGGCCATTCGTGATGAAGCCGTTAAAACTCGAGGTAGAAATGTTTTTCCAGCCGGGATTCGCCGCTCCGGTCGGCGGAAATCCTCCTGTCCAGCTGCCGGCCGAGAGCGCACTGCAATTGGTAGCCGGTCCGGCGCCGGGGGCTGGGGGACACGCACCCGCAGCGCTGGGCACATAGACGGTGCCGGTGTATCCCGAGGACGTGGGGTGACCATTTTCGAGTTGATCCAGGATCACCTGTCCAACCGCGGCAAGTTTGTCTGTGAAAGTCAGCTTTGCCCCAGAGGCCAGAAAGAGGTTTCCATTGGTGTGAACGCGGCCGCCGAAATTGAAATTCGGTCCCGCGAAGTAGTCACAGTCGCCGTCGCAGAAGATGCCGAACTCGAACGCCGGGAGCAGAGCGACTTGGACTGTACGATTGAGTGTTGTGGATGCGCCAGTCGCCACCGCTGTGGAGTGTTCCGCCACCTGTCCGCTCGACCCCAGTCGGGTTGCGGTGACGGTCAGATTAAATGGAATAAGCGTCGCAACCATGCCCTGATTCGGTCCAGCGCCCACAATGTCCCACGATCCGCAGGGATTCGGAGGGCTAGGACAAGGCAATCCGTTGGTCTGGGTAGACGGCCAGGTGATCATGGGAGTCGCCGAGTTATAAGTGATGTTGGTGATGTTCGCGCCGGAAACCGCTGTGGCCCAGTTACTGGGGCTGGCCAGTGCGTCGATCGACGAGGCCGTGGGTGACTGCGAAGTCTGGTAGAGCTGCGAGAGTTGCGAGGTCAGGTTTTCAATCTGCGCCTCGGAGGCGTAGTACGACATATTGGCTTCGAGGTCGTTGCCGCCCATCCTAGTCTCATTGCTGACCATATAGAGCAATCCCACTGCGAGACCGGAGAGCAGTACGGTCAGCAGAAGCGCTGCAATGAGGGTAAAGCCTCGAGATAGATGTCGTTTACTCGCCATAATTCTTCCCCCGATCGAGTCCTGTTTCCTAATCATTGGAGCAAGCCGTCGTGCTTGCGCTGTAAGAGTTGCAGAAGCTCATATCACTCGCCGAAACGGATGTGATCAAGTACATGCTTTGCGATTTCTTCGTTCCCGCTGTCAGACTCTCGCCCATGATCCAGATATTTATTTTCTGAATTGTGCTGGGCGATTGTCCGCTTCCGATCGGGTTCGCAAGATTTCCGCTCAAATAACCGGTGTACGCGTCAATCACGTCATAGCTGAATTGCAGATTAATGATGTTGTCGGCAACAGGAATCGGCGTCAGCCCGTTTACCTGGCGCATCAGGCGCGGGTACTGAACCGTGCCGCCGCCGGTCGGAATCTGTAGGAAATACGTGACCACATTCAGACGGGCGACGGACGTCTGGGCCGAGGCCCCCCCCATAGCGGTGGCAAGGCTTGAGAGGTTATTGCTTGTGGTTCCCGTCTGGTTCAGGTTCAACGCATCGCCCGTATTGAAAGTCAACGTCCAGGGGCCTGTCCCGCTGATGCCCGTAATTTCAGCAGCGACCGTGGCATTCTGAACCAGGCTTGTACCGGAACTGCCAGTGCCAGTTCCCGCTGTGCTCACAATGAACAGCAGGAGATCGCCGACGTTGAGCCCGCCAGCGCCCAGAATATTCGTGGGCAATGATGTGCTTGGACTGGCGATCAGTGTCGCCGTCGCGCTAGTCGCGCTGGTGATGGCGAATGTGAAGTTCGTCAGCGGAAAGTTGTAGTCTTCGTAGACGGTGGTGATGCTGTCATCACGCTGCGCCGAAGCATTGGGGATCGCCAGCCCGCCTTGCACTCCGTTCGCATTGCCGGGAATGATGCCGTACATGTAATTCGCTACGCCCGTACTTAGGTTTGTGGGGTAGTTATGCGAGGGGACGTAACAGGTGCCAGTCTGATCGCACGCGTACTTGGATACAGTTCCTCCGGTTACCAACTGCAAGCCTCCGGTCGGCAGTCCGGCGCCAGCGTGACTGATGTCCTGCGTCATCAGTTCAATGGCTGCCCGCATGTTTTCCTGCAGTTCTGCACGTTGCGTCACGGTAAATGTGGCGTCCATGCCCATCTTGAAAAGAGCGGTCATCGTGAGAATGACGATCAAGCCCAGAGATGTGGCCACCAGCAGTTCGATGAGGGTAAAGCCTTGCAGCGATTTGTTGTCGGTTCTGTTCATGTGGAATCCGATTTAGTTGTACCGCGAGATCAATCCATTTACGGTGTAAGTGCGAGGAGGAAGACTGTCTTTGGTATAAGTCACCGCAACACTGACGGCGATCATGTTGTCGTTGACCGTGCCATTTGACAGCAGCACCTGGCTGATGGTGATCGTGCGGGTGAAATTGGACAAACTCATCGTTTGGTCGTCGGCGGTTCCGAGCACGCCGTCTGGCCCGGGGAGAACCCAACACTCAACGCCGCCGTAGGGACAGGTGGCTCCTCCGAACGTGGTACATGGGACGTCGTCTGTCGTGCCGACCAGACCATCCGGCCCCGCACAGAGCAATGGTTGTGCACCGCCCGTGAAAATGCCGCCGCTGCCCGTGTTGTTGATCGACGTAAATGGAATCTGCTGGCTGTTTCGGGCGGTGTAAATGCTCTCCAGAGCTTCCAGAGCTTTGTGGCGAGCGATCAAGTCTTCCTGCGCCGATTGTGTGGAAGCGATAGCCGTAGCAATAGCACCGACAACGGCGAGCAGTCCCACGCTCATGACCGCGATCGCGATCATCACTTCAATCAAGCTGAAACCGGATTGTTCCGCCCGTTTTGTTTTGATCAATGTCTTGAGCTTCATTGTTGGACCCACGTGTTAACCCCAGAAAGCGCGTCCAGGCGCCACCCGCGAATGCGCCCGGTGGCTCCCCAGACAGTGATTGCCCGGGCATCGTAAACCGTCCCGGCGGGCCGGGCCAGATACAGGACGCCGCTGCTGTAGTTGCCTCCATTGCTTGGACTGCTACCATCGCGCGCCGAACCATCCGGCATGAACACGAGGGAGGAGGATCCGCCGGCTCCCCCTGTCGACGTGTATCCGAAGTCAAGCGCCACGGCGCCAGTCCCGAATCCGTCCGGTGTGCTTGCCGGGAATCCTGTTGTTATCGCAAATCTTGTATCAGTTGGGATCGCATACGTATTCACCAGCTGAACCGCCGGATAGATTCCTGCGACTGCGGCGGGTTGCCATTGCACCAAGATCGTGCCCGCCGCGTAGCCTCCAGGGTTGATGGTGACGATGTATTCGTGTCCCTGAGTGATCGCGAGCTGCCGCGTGCTGCGCAAGACACTCAGCGTCGTCTCATACGCTGTGGTGATATGCGACTTGTTCAACATGGGCACCATACTGATAAAGCCGATGCCAGCGATCACGAATCCGATCGCCACGACTGTCAGCATCTCGAGCAGTGAGAAACCCCGTTGCTTGCGAACATTCATTGTGTATTCCATCGCGAGTTGCAAAGCTTCGTTGACGCTAAAGGTTCCAGTACCCGACGACAGTTACAAGCGGCAGGTACACTCAGTTGGCGCGGCAGGGGTGTTTGCGTCAGACTTCATCGTAGAAACGGCTTGGAGCGCCGTCAAAGCACGACGGGCCAATCAATCTGCATTGGCCTTTTGGAACCTCCGATGGTTACCGATGTTATGTGCTGATAATCCATGCAGTTGTAGCGCTCCTGGAGAACTCGACCCTCCGGACTCATGACCCAGGTAACTTGTGATGAGAACGATTGGAACCTACGATTGTGGGCAGCTATGACTCTATCGGCCCTATTGGTCTGCTCGGATGAGGCGGCGGCTCAGGTCCTGAGGCGCGTACTGGAAGAACTCAGCATTCGGTGCGAGTCGTGTGCCGACTTTGCGCGCGCCGGAATCCGGCTCGCGCAAGAACGCTTCGATGTCGTCATCATTGATGGTGACTCAGGAGCGCAAGTTCTGTCGTTGCTGCGCGAGACGCGATTGTCGCGGCTGAATGATGCCACCCTAGCCGTTGCAGTCGTCCCGTCTCAAGAAGTTATCCGCGAGCTGTTTTCCCTGGGAGTGAATTTCGTCCTTTATAAGCCCGTGGCGTACGACCGTGCGCTGAGCAGTCTGCGAGCGGCACGAGCGGTGATGCGCAAAGAGAAGCGGAAGAAAGCCCGTGCCTCCGTGCACACCCATGCAACGGTGGACTATGCGAACGTCGAGCAGGAAAGGGCCACCCTGATCGATCTGGCCGAAGACGGTATGTCGGTCATGTTCGGAAAGAAACTGCCGCCAACCAGCAAAGTTTACTTCCTGTTCAAGCTGCCCGGTCAAGCGGCAAGCATAAGACTGTCCGGACAGTTGGTATGGCAGGACTGGAACGGCCGCGGTGGCGTGCAGTTCGTGGACGTCCCGAAAGCTTCACGCCGTTTGTTGACAGATTATCTGGGCGCAAATCTTCCGAAAGTTGCTAAACAGGAACTGCCGGATGTGACCGTCGAAATGGAAGACCCGTTGCAATTGGCAACTGTTTCGGTTGCGGATGAAATGCGAACCGAAGGGGGGGAGCAGAGCAATTACATCAGCCGGCCTCTTCAAGCTTCTTCTGCCGGGTCGTCCGATCCGGACAATCGGCGCAGCCAAACTCGATATAGCTGCCGCTTAGGAGCCGAGGTGTACCGGACGGGCACGCCTGTACCCAACCATTGCTGTCTGACCGACCTCAGTTCGGGCGGTTGCTACCTCGAAGTCTCGCTGCCCTTCCCGCCGGGTTCTGAAGTCGAGATCGTGGTGCGAACGTATGAATTGAAGCTCAGGCTCCGCGGCACCGTGCAGGCCGCTCATCCCGGATACGGGATGGGGATCGCTTTTGAACTGAAGACGAAAGAGGAACAAATGAGCGCCCGGAGACTGATCGATTTCGTCGCCGCCAGCCAACCGCCAACGAATTAACGAGCTTGCGTCACGTCTTCTGCGACCGCTTTCCGGAAGTAATCCAAAGAGAGGCGCAGGCCTTCCTCCAGCTCGATCTTCGGCTCCCACCCGAGTAACTGGCGCGCCTTGGTGATGTCAGGCCGCCTCTGCTTGGGGTCGTCCTGCGGAAGCGGTTCGTAGCGAATCCGGCTTTTGGATCCGACAACTTTCAGGACCAACTGGGCGCACTCTAGAATCGTAAATTCATTCGGATTGCCGATATTTACGGGCAAGTGCTCATCCAATTTTGCCAGGCGAAGAAACCCGTCAATTTCGTCGCTGACGTAGCAGAAGCTGCGAGTTTGGCTTCCATCTCCGTAAACCGTTAGATCCTCGCCTCGCAAAGCCTGCTTCATGAAATTCGGTACCACCCTGCCATCGTTCAACTGCATGCGGGGTCCGTACGTGTTGAAGATTCTGACGATTCGCGTGTCGACATTGTGATAACGGCGATAAGCCATCGTCACGGACTCGCTGAAGCGCTTCGCCTCGTCGTATACCGAGCGCGGGCCGATCGGATTCACATGGCCCCAGTACGTCTCCTTCTGAGGATGTTCGAGGGGATCTCCGTAACACTCCGACGTGGATGAGATGAAATACTTTGCTCCGTATTTGTGCGCCAGTTCGAGCGCGTGAAAGGTTCCGAGCGAGCCGACTTTCAGGGTTTCGATTCCATGGGTGCTGTAGTCGACCGGACTGGCCGGGCTCGCGAAGTGAAAGACATAATCCACCTTACCGACATCAAAGGGTTCGCAAACGTCCTTTTCGACGAACTCAAAGCGTGGGTCGGTCTGAAGATGGGCGAGGTTCGCACGGCGTCCGGTGAGCAGATTGTCAACGACAACCACGCTCAAGCCTTCTGCTAACAGCGCGTCGCAGAGGTGCGATCCGAGAAAGCCTGCGCCCCCAGTGATTAGCGCGCGTTGCCGGCTCATGCTTTCTTGCCATTCCTCAGGACCGCGGTGGGCACGCCATCGGGATGTGATGCGGCCCGCCCAACACTGTAGTAGGTGAATCCTCGGTCTGCCATCACATCTGGATCATACAGATTCCGGCCGTCGATGACGATTGGATATCTGAGTTCTTTGCGCAGACGATGGAGGTCGAGGTTTGAGAATTCTTCCCACTCGGTAAGAATCAGCAACGCGTCGGCATCGTGTGCTGCATCGTATGGGGAGGAGGCGAAATCGACGCGGGAGCCAACAACCTCGCGCGAGCGATCCATCGCCGCAGGATCGTAAGCGCGGATTTTGCTTCCTTCCTGCAACAAAGCCTGAACTATAAACAGCGCCGGCGATTCGCGAATATCATCGGTTCCGCCCTTGAAGGCGAGACCGAGCACGGCAAGATTTTTCCCGCGCAGCGTCCAGAGGGCAGTGTGGATCTTGCGGAGAAAACGCTGGCGCTGATCTTCGTTGATTCGCATGACCTCATCGAGCAGACGGAAGTCATAGCCGGAGTCGCGTGCCACCGAGCGGAACGCCATCACGTCTTTCGGAAAGCAGGATCCACCGTAGCCGATTCCTGGATTCAAAAAACGGTTGCCGATGCGCGAATCAGTGCCGATACCGTGCACCACCTGGTTTACGTCGGCGCCCACAGACTCACACACCGAGGCAACAGCGTTGATAAATGAAATCTTCATTGCCAGAAAAGCATTCGATGCATGCTTGATCAATTCCGCGCTTTTCGTGCTGGTAATAATGATGGGAGCGGGAATGGTCGCCCGGTCGGGCCTCGGGATTGAATCGCCGCGTTCATAATAAACGCCGGTTGTAAGCGGTGCGTAAACCTCACGCAACACACCAGCGGATCGAGCCTTGTCGCAGCCGATCACGATACGGTCGGGGAAAAGGAAGTCCGTGACGGCAGTGCCCTCGCGCAAGAATTCGGGGTTCGACGCGACATCGAACGATTCGGGATCAATCCCATTGCGCAGAATAATCTTGCGAATCCACTCGCTGGTATATACAGGTACGGTGCTTTTCTCGACGATGACCTTGTAATCATCAATGCCACCTGAAATTTCGCGCGTGACGGACTCGACATAGGACAAATCCGCTTCGCCGCTTTCCGTCGGAGGCGTGCCAACGGCAACAAAAATCGCGGAACTGACTCGGGCTGCCTCCTTCAAGTCATCGGAAAACGTGAGGCGATGCCCACGATGTCGGCCGAGCAACTCAGGAAGAAACTTTTCGTGGATGGGCACTTGACCGCTGTTCAAGGCGGCCAGTTTTTGCTGGTCATTGTCGACCAGTAATACGTCATGCCCGAGGTCGGCAAAGCAGGCGCCGGCCACCAGTCCTACGTACCCTGAACCTACGACAGCGATGCGCATTCGTGTACTCCCTGAGGGATAAAGCGGCTCGAATCGACTACACGCAAAAAAGCCAGGCCGCGAATTTCGATTCTACAGAATTCTATGATCTTGTTCGGCTTCCCAGAGTCGAAAAAATCGAGATAGGGTGGGCGGCAAGCCAAAACGGGAATATCTGGGGCTCCCCAAAAGCGTTCATTATTGAAGAGATGACTTGCTATTTTCAGGTTGACATCGGCTGATGTTCGGGTAACACTCCGCACAGTTTACGGGGCGTTCGACGCTTTTGTTTGAATCGCCGCAAGATTACCTCCATAATGGGCGTGCGCAACGATCGACGTAATTCCATCACGGTATGACTCAAAATCCCATGGTGCGGCCGGATGTTCCTGACGAAACGCCATCTGGAGAGAAAGCTTCCACACAGTCGGATAGTGCCGCATCGTTTCAAAATCAGCACGAACTTAGCCGTGTTGCAAAAACACTCGCGGCGTATGGCGGCGGGGCGCTCGCCTTCGATTTGGCCCTCGATTTGGTGTTGAACGAAGTAGTCGAGCAAGCGCGGAACGCAACCGGAGCCAGCGGCGCCGCCATCGCCTTGGCTAGAAGTGGCGAAATGGAGTGTCGAGCCACCACCGGATCAGCTGCCCCGGATTTGGGCGTGCGGCTCGAGACTGAGTCAGGACTTTCGGGAGCCTGCCTCACAACCGGAGAGATTCAGAACTGTTGCGATACCGAGACGGATTCGCGTGTGGACGCAGAGGCCTGCCGTCAACTCGGCGTTCGGTCGATGCTGATCCTTCCTCTCAGTGCAGGCACCGAGCCATTCGGAATCCTGGAAGTGCTGGCGGCCAAGCCAAACGCGTTTGGCCAACGTGACATAGACGCTCTGCGAAAGTTGGCGCGTCGCATTGTAGAAAGCAAGAAGGAAGCGGAAATTGGGGCGAAAGCTCCTGCTCGGATCCAGCAAGAACCGGATGCACTTCCTGAACTGGCGGAGATTAGGCAGGACAGCGAAGGCGTCCTAGAGTCCGGGAGCAGAGGCACGGATGGCCTGCAGATTTCCGGGAAAGATGATATCTGGACGACCGTTCTCGTTGTGCTTGTGATCCTCGTAGCGCTCACGCTTGGGGTGCTTATCGGATGGCGAAGTGCGGCGCAGAGAGCAACCCTCGAGTTTCGTTCAAGAACGAGTCCTCCGCCCGCCGTTTTCACGCCAACCGGCGCCAGTGTATCCAACCAACAAACTCCTGCGCTCGAGCCAGTAAAGAACGCTCCAAAGCCGCAACCAATGGCTCAGCCAAAGACCCTAGCCTCCGGCAATAATAACGTGGTTCCAGGTGGCGGATTGGTTGTAACCGAGAACGGAAAAGTAATTTATCGGATGCCTGCCCAGGCTCCGTTGAAAGGCACGACTGGTCCCCTGGCGGGGCGGTTGACCCATCGGGTCGAGCCGGAATACCCCCCCGAAGCGCGCAAGCAGCACATGCAGGGATCAGTCGTGTTAGAGGTTCAGGTCCTGAGTGATGGAACAGTCGGAAGCATTTCGATCGTGAAAGGAAATCCGCTGCTGGCAGAATCGGCCGTTCAAGCGGTAAGGCAGTGGAAATATCAACCCTACGTCGTGGACGGCCACTCCGTTGAAAGTCAGACGCGCATTACCATCAACTTCAGTTTGCCGACTGGAAGCTAGTCTGCATCCAGGCAATGCCGAAAATCACAGAGAATTCAGGAACGCAAGCAGGTTCGCTGAGTCGGTCTTGCTGAGCGCTTTGTAATTCGAAACTACTTGGCTGGCTTCCCCACCGTGTCTGCGAATTGCCGCATCGATCGAGGTTGACGTCATGTCGTGCATCAGACCGCCCTCTTTCGCCAGGATATTCGACAGGCCCCAGAGCGGAGCCGACCGCCACATGGTCAAACTCGCCTGACCAGTTCCGTGCGGAATAAAGGGGATGCCGCCGGAATCTCCTGACCCCATGTCATGAAGCAGGAAGTCCGAGTACGGGCTGAACGTCACGTTACTCAGAGACGGAATCACCGAGGTCTGCCCGCCACTCGTCGTGCGCAACTTGACGTTCTGCTGCGTGGTGTAAGTCTCGATGTGGCAGATGTTGCAGCCAGTACTTTCGAAGACAGTCTTCCCGGCAGTTGTTTGAGAAGTTGGTGGTGCCGGAGGGATCGGCGCCAGCAGCGATTCGAACTGGGTCATCTTGATCATGTTCGCCTGGCTGACATCCTGCGGGGCATGCGTGTCGGGCTGGCAAGCTGTCGGAAAAGCCAGACCTTGCGGATTATGTTCCGTTGGATTGAACTCGCCCGCCGCTCCGAACAGGCTGTTGCTGGTCGTGATTCCGAGTTCGTTGAATTCCGCATTCGCAGTGAACTGGAAGACAGAAACGGCATCCAGCTTTTGCCCAAACTTCCCAGGCCGAATTACGCCATTCTCGTCGGCGATCATATTGGCTACACCGGTGATGCCAAATTGCTTCGAGGCCGCCGCATTGGCCAGGATGTCGGCATCAGGAATGTTGTCAACCAGTCCTAATCCAAAGAGTTGGGTCGAGCGGACTGTGCTGACCACGGTGGCGTCGGCCGGGACTACTTCGTGGGGTAGATTTTGCGCGGTGCCGCCGCCGGAAGAAGCCAGTGCAGAGTTTGTATTCGTATAAGTGAAAGTCGTGTTGGACGGGACGCTCACGATGGCGAACTGTCCGTTGTAGCCGGACACTCCAACACCGAGAACTTGGACCTCTTGTCCTTTCTTGAATCCGTGATTCGTCGTCGTGGTGATGGTCACGGTCGTTCCCGATTCCGTCGCGCCGTTCGAAGCGACCTTGACCTGGCTGCAGCCCGGAAGCGTTCCGAAGGCCGCATTCGAAATGCCGTGCATGACAGGCCCCCCCTCGTCCTCAGGGAAGGTCCCCGTGCCGTCGAGATAGTTGAAGGTGTTGTCGGAGTTCCACTTGCCATATCGGGTGCCCGCAGTCGTGCTCGTATCTCCGGCTGTTCCCGTGAGAACGTCGACACCGGCCCCATGACATGTAAAACAGCCAGTCTGAGTAGAGTCTGGGCCTAATCCGCGGATGGGATCCCACTTGATCACGAATGTGCCGTAGCCGCCGTTGAAGAGATTAGTCATGCTCGTCGAGAGGCCGGCAAGCGGTCCGCCAAATTGTCCAACGGTAGGTGGCGGAGGCGGAGGCGGAGGACACGTCGAGCAAACAGCTTCAACTTTTTTGACGTAGTGCGACGGTACCGCAAGCATGCAAAGCCCTGCCAGGAGGCAAAGCACAATTGGTGCAAAACAACGATTCATAGCGGCTCCTAAGCCTATGTTTCAGTTCTAGCTTTTTGGAAGTTATCTTCGCGGAAAGGGGGACGCGAAGTGTGTACCCATTAGGTCCTAGGTTCACAGCAGTTGCCGCAGGCACAACAGTAAGTGATAAACCCAACCCACATCGCAGCTTGGCGGGAAAAAACGGCAGTGTCAAGATGAATATTCTTGCATACTGCCCGCCAAGAGCAGCCCCCAGTCGTGGATGGAATCACGCTAAGTCACGCCCGCGAATAAACCCTGAATTCGACGCATTGTTTCGCAACCACGAAACAAAATTGCCGGCTAGAGTCTTTCTTCTCTCCTGAAAATAGGACCTTTAACCCCAATGAAGTCTTTCTTCACCAGCACTTTCTTCCCATTGCAAGAAATTGCAGGAGTCGATAGATTGGGGCCACTGAATTTGATGATCGCCGTGAATCTATCGGCGATTTCACTGGAAGTTATATCCCCCCTTTAACCACCAGCAAGCGAAGGGTTCTCGCTTGTCCAGCTGAATCGGTAGTGTTCCATTCGTCGACGTGTTTTTAGAGCGGCGAATGTGACTGAGAGGGCGGAGCTATGAACGGAGTGCAACAAGTGGAACCTACTTGTATCCCGGTTGACTGCAGCAATGTACTCAACGAGGTTCACTGGTACGCCGTCCGCACGCGCTCGCGCCACGAGAAACTGGTTGCTCGTCAACTGGAGAAGCAAGGTATCCAATCGTTCCTGCCCCTTATCACCAAGATCAATCAATGGAGCGACCGGCGAAAACAAGTGGAAGAGCCTTTGTTTTCCGGCTATTCCTTCGTACGCTTAAACCACTCCTCGAACGATCGAATCCGGGTTCTGCGGACCCAGGGTGTTGTGACTTTCGTTGGGGTGCAGGGCTCAGGCGTTCCGATTCCGGATCAGGAAATTGAGAATATCACCACTCTTCTGGCAAGCAACGTCGCCTATCAGGAGAGACCTTACCTCCAGGTTGGACAGCGCGTGCGGGTTTGCGGGGGAGCGCTGGATGGACTGGAAGGCATTCTGACCGCGGAAAATAGCGACCGTAGTGTTGTGATTTCGATTGGCCTGATCCAAAGATCACTGAGTGTACGTGTCGCCGGATACAACGTAGAGCCACTCGCTGTCTAACTTTTTCTCCCAATCTGAACAACGTCCAAAGGTTGTTGTGAGGTGCAATCTAATGAGCGAAGCAGAAATGAAATCTGTAAAGACCGAGTCCCAGCAGATCAAGCCGAAATCTTCTCGCAATAGCGCAGTTCCTGGCGACAAACTTGAGGGCAACCCTCCATCCTTGCGCAGCTTGAGGGTTGAGGCCGAAATTTACGCGATCAGCCGGACGCTGGAGTACACGGGCTGGAACCGCAGAAAGGCAGCCCAACTGCTCTCCATTAGCTACCGGGGAATCCTCTACAAGATCCGGCAGCACAATCTCTCTCCTCGTCCGCGAGGACAGGCGGAGCCGGTCGGCGAGATCCTTAAGGCGGATTCCCAAAGTTGAAGCAAAGCAGTTGACAGTCCGCCGGATTGTGGACGGACTTCTGCTGCGAGAACTCATCCCGGATCTCAGGGTTCGTACGAAGGTGGAGGTTTCACAATGAGGAAGAGTTTTATCCCGTCGGGCCGGTTGCTTACGGTCCTATTGGCCGCGTGCAGCGTATGTGCTGGGCAGCAGGCTCTTAGCTCGCCCCCCAACGCGCCGAATACAGCCAAATCGACCACGTCGAGCACCAACTTCAAGGATAGGAGCCCGCGTTATCACATCGAGCCGGGCGATACATTCGACGTGACCTTTGATTTGAGTCCGGAATTCAACCAGACGGCGGTCGCGGTTCAGCCGGACGGCTTTGTGACGTTGCGCAGTGTGGGAGACATCAAGGTCGCAGGCCAAACCGTACCGGAGCTCACTCAGACGTTGAAGACGGCGTACTCAAAGATTTTGAACGATCCGATCATCTCAGTCGTATTGAAAGACTTCGAGAAGCCCTATTTCGTCGCTGGAGGCCAGGTGGCCAAGCCCGGCAAGTATGACATGCACGGAAACGTGACGGTCGCCCAGGCCATCGAGATCGCCGGCGGATTCCAGTCCAGCGCCAAGCACTCGAAAGTCTATCTCTTCCGCCGCGTGGACGATCAGTGGACTGAGGCAAAACTGATCAATGTCAAGCAAATGGAGAAGAGCGGCGATTTGAGAGAGGATCCGTTCCTCCACTCTGGCGATATGATCTTCGTCCCCAAGAATACTTACTCGAAGATCGACCGCTTCATTCCGAATTTGAGCATGGGTACGTATCTGCCCCTTCAGATTCCGTGAAGTTCAGCAAATTCTTAACTTGACGAACGCTTTGGACCGACTATTACGGAGATTCTATGAATGACGCGTTAAACAGCTACGGACACCGGCCTTACTCGTTTACTGCGAGAGACGTGGCTGCCATCGGATTTCGGCATCAAAAAGTATTGGTGTTGTGTTTCGTGGGCGTGGTGCTCGGCGTAGGTCTCTCATCTCTTTTCTTGCCGGCGAAGTATCGTTCCGAGACGAAGCTGCTGGTTAAGCGCGAGCGCATTGATCCCATCATCACTCCCGAGCAGAACGCCCCGCTTACATTCCACGACACCGTTGGCGAGGAAGAGATCAATTCCGAAGTCGAATTGATTACGAGCTCGGACGTTCTGGAGAAGGTCGTTAAGACCTGCAATCTGGACAAGAAGAAGTTCCTCTCGGGAATTATCCATCCGTGGCAGACTCCGCAGAACCGGCTCGATAAGGCAATCGCTGACCTGCGCTCGGATCTTCAGCTCGAGGTGCTGAAAAAGACCAACGTCATCAGCATTGCCTACGAATCGCACGACCCGAAGCTGGCGCAGAAAGTATTAGCGACGCTCGACGACGGCTATCTCCAAAAACATCTCGAAGTACATCATCCATCAGGACAGTTCCAATTCTTCGATCAGCAAGCTGAGAAGTACAAGCAGGATATGCTGGCCTCCGAATCCCAGCTCAAGCAGTTTGCGGACGAGCAGGGTGGTGTGGCGCCGACGACTATGCGAGACATGACGCTCCAGAAGTTGGCCGATTTCAATAGTGAACTGGAGACCACAAGAGCCTCGATCGCCGAAAGCGAGAAGCGCATCGTGGATCTGGAGAAGCAGTCAAAATCGACGCCTACTCGGTTGACCACTCAGATGAAGAGCGGAGACAACGCTGAGGTCCTCGAAAATTTGAAATCGACGTTGCTCACGCTGGAAATGAAGCGGACCGAACTGCTGACGAAATACCAGCCGACCTATCCGCTGGTTGTGGAAGTTGACAAGCAGCTCAGCGATACCCGGCTGGCGCTCGCGAAAGAGGAAGGCTCTCCGGTGAAAGAGGAAACCACCGATCAGAACCCGACCTATTCGTGGGTCAGTTCTGAACTGGCGAAAGCCAAAGCCGACCTCAGTGGCTTCCAGGCTCGAGAGACTGCCCTGAACGCCATCATCGGCATTTATCAGGACAAGGTGAAGAAGTTGGAAGAGCAGGGAATCCTGCAGGCTGACTTGACGCGGACTGAGAAAGAAGACGAAGGGAATTACGAGCTCTACACCAAGAAAAAAGAAGAAGCTCGGATTGAAGACGCCTTGGACCGGACACGCTTGCTCAATGTCTCGATCGTCGAAACCCCCATGGTCCCCAGCATTCCGACGCGCTCGCCTTTTGTTTTCGCACTGGTCGCGGTTCTCCTTGCGTCGGCCGTCAGTCTCGGCGTGGTATTCGCGATCGACTACGCGGATCAGTCGTTCCGCACTCCGTCCGAAGTCATGTCTGAGTTGAGGATTCCTGTGCTGGCTGCTGTGCCACTTCATTACAGCCAAAACCTGCTCTATGACGGCGAACCTGGCGGCAACGGGAACGGCCACAGCAATGGCAATGGCAATGGCACTAACAACGGTAATGGCTTTAATGACGAAGTTCATTACGACGCCGGTGCGCCCGGTACCGTCATCGAGGAGCGAGGATAAGACCGATGTTCCTAGACTTTTTTGGGCTTCGAGAGCAGCCATTCGGCGTCACGCCGGATCCCCGATATCTGTATCTGGGACCCGGACATCGCGAGGCGTTAGCATCCCTCTACTACGGGATTGAGGCGAATCGCGGGTTCCTTTCGCTGATTGCGCGGCCCGGCATGGGCAAAACAACTCTGTTATTTCATCTGCTGGCGAAATTTGACCGTACGGCCCGCACCGCGTTCCTGTTCCAGACACAATGCAGTTCGCGCGAATTCATGCGCTTTCTGCTCGCGGAAATCGGCATCGAGACAGAATCGCAGGATTTCGTCCGGATGCATGAGCAATTTAATCGCTGCCTGGTCCAGGAAGCGCGGGCAGGCAAGCGTTTCATCGTCGTGATCGACGAAGCCCAGAATCTCGATCCGACGGTTCTCGAGACCGTCCGCCTGCTCTCCGACTTCGAGACGCCTCAGGCCAAATTGCTGCAAATTATCCTTGTTGGCCAGCCGGGTCTGGCGGATAAGCTCGCGAGCCCGTCACTGATTCAGTTGCGGCAGCGCATCACCTCAGTGAGCGGACTGAGCCCACTGAATCAGGAAGAAGTTGGGCGTTTCATTGACCATCGGATGCAGGTCGCCGGATACAAAGGGCCGACGTTGTTCACTAAGGAAGCGCTGGAACTGGTTTCGCAAATCAGCGAGGGGATTCCCCGCCAGATTAACAACTATTGTTTCCACGCCCTGTCGCTGGCTTTTGCGATGCGCAAGAAAACGATCGACGCCGGCATGGTGCGAGAAGTGATCCAGGATCTGGACATCAGCCGCTTCGTTTCCGAAGTCGGATCGCCAAGGTTGCACTTGGGATTAAGTAAGGGAATGAACGATCCGTTCCAGCCTGTTGAAGAGTTGACTGGAGTGGCGCGCGAATATATGAACACGGCGATTTCGCCCGACAGCGCAAGTAAGGATTACTTGAGCCCCGCAGAAGCTATCGAACACATGCGGGATGTAGCCAGGCTGCTACACAACTGGAGGGCCGGGGGCGAACGGCAGTCCGCTTGAAACGGTCCAGATCAGCACCGCTCAACCCTATGACACGCCTTAACGCTACAAAGAGAACCCTATGAGCAGAAATTTCGAGTTGTTGCAAAATCTGGGCCGGGAACATGAGATGTTCGAGGCCCCTGCGGCGACGGACACGGTTGTCGAAGTCCCGACGACGCTGAACGTTGCGCCCGCACCGGTCGAATTGCAGCCGCTGCAGCTCCAAATGGAAGACTCACAGCGTGATGAGATGTTCAAGCTGGTGCAACGCGTTTTCCTGATGCCGGGTGCCGGGAGGGGACGCACGGTTGTCGTTTCTGCCTTGGAAGCGGGCAATGGTTGCAGTTGGATTTGTGCGCGCATGGCCGAAGTCTTGGCTTCGCAGGTTTCCGGTTCAGTTTGTGTGGTCGATGCCAATCTTCGTTCTCCCGGATTGCATCGAGAGTTCAATGTTCCAAACCACTACGGCCTGACCGATGCCCTTCAAGTGACCGAACCCATCCGCAGATTCGTGACCGCTCTGTCGCGTCCGAATCTATGGCTGCTGAGCTGCGGAGCCGAAGTCGAAGGAATACAGAGCATGCTGAGCTCCGACCGCATGCGTTCAATCCTTCCCGAACTGCAGCGCGAGTTCGATTATGTGCTCATCGATGCTCCTCCGATCGAGTCTGGCGACGACAGCATTGTGCTGGGGCGAAGCGCGGAAGGAGTTGTCCTGGTTCTGCGAGCCCACGCCTCGAGGCGGGAAACGGCGCGGAAGGCAGTACGAGATCTGGAAGGCTCGAGTGTCCGCGTGCTGGGCGCAGTCCTGAATCGCCGGACCTTCCCCGTACCGGAATCCATCTACCGGAAGCTCTAGGAGAGAAATGTTCGAGAACCTGAAAGCAGATATCGATCGTGCGATGTACCAGGCGCGTCCGGATGACTGGAAACCGACGCTCCATCATCGCATTGAGGTATGCCTTCGGCACGCGACCTGGCCGGTGATTGCCTACCGGTTCGGCCATTGGACACTAGGAGTACGGATTCCAGTGATCGGCCAGTTGCTTCGAATTGTCGGCTTGGTCTCCCGGAAAATTGTGGAGCTCTTCACCAGCGTTCACATCGATGTTCAGGCAAAGATCGGCCCGGGATTCGTGATTCATTCGGTATATGCAATTAATCTTGGCAAAACGAATATCGGCAAGAATTTCACAATTGCTACGGGATGCCTGATTTCTCACGCATGTCGCGGAATTGGCGATGACGTCTACTTCGGACCCGGCGCCAAGTTGGTCGGCGACGCGAAAATTGGCAGCAACGTCGTCATCGCGGCCAACAGCCTGGTGCTAACCGATGTGCGCGACAACATGATGGTCATGGGAGTTCCGGCGCGCATCAAGTTGCCCGGTGGTCGTCCACAGCGTTTCTTGAAGAAAACGGCTCCGGCGGCGGTTCCGGCGAAAGCCGCACCGGCGACGGCAGTTCCGGTTGCAGCATCTGCCGCAGCTTCAAAGGCAGTACCTGAACCATCCCCCGCTTCTGCTTCTGCATAACAAAGCTCAACGGTACTTGGGCCAGATCGACACTAGGAGATAGCACCTTGGACTTTGCATGGAGTGAGGAACAAGCGGCGTTTCGTAAGGAGGTTCTGCGATTTGCTCGGGAAGAATTAAAAGATGACGTCATAGCGCGCGACCACAACGAGCAGTTTTCGAAAGAGTTGTGGAAGAAATGCGCGGACTTCGGCATTCAGGGATTACCGATCCCCACCGAGTACGGTGGCGGCGGCGCTGATACGCTGACCACTGTTTGCGCGCTCGAGGCGCTGGGATACGGATGCAGCGATAACGGGCTCCTGTTCTCGATCAATGCGCACATGTGGAGCTCCGAGATTCCGATCTGGCAGTTCGGGAAGGAAGAGCAGAAAAAGAGATATCTGCCCGGTCTTGTAAGTGGAGGCATCGGCCTGCATGCCATGACCGAGCCCGGTTCCGGCTCGGATGCTTATAGCCTCAAGACGCGTGCTGTAAAGAATGGCGACAAATACATTCTCAACGGGTCGAAGACGTTCAGCAGCAATGCAGTCGGCGCCGACGTAACCATCGTTTTTGCGAATCTTGATCCGTCGCGGGGGCCGAATGGCGTTACGGCGTTCTTGGTGGATAAGGGAACGCCTGGTTTCACAGTAGGCAAGAAGTTGCACAAGATGGGTCTTCGAACCTCGCCGATGGCGGAACTTTCGCTGCAGGATTGCGAGATCCCGGTCGAGAATTTGCTGGGAAAGGAGTTCGGCGGACAGGCCGTTTTCACCTCGTCGATGGAGTGGGAACGGATTTGCATTCTAGCCAGTCATCTCGGAGCCATGCAGCGGATCATGGATACCTGCATCAAGTATGCGAAAGACCGCAAGCAGTTCGGCGAGCCGATCGGCAAATTTCCGGCAATTAACAACAAAATCGCCGACATGGATGTCCGCCTCGAAACCGGAAGATTGGCCTTATACAAGGCCGCATGGCTGAAGAGCCAGGGCCGCCATCCCTTACGTGAAGCATCGATTGCGAAGCTCTACGTGAGCGAGGCCTGCATCAAGAGCTGTCTCGAAGCGATTCAGCTCCACGGCGGTTACGGTTACATGACCGAGTACGAACTGGAACGAGAATTGCGGGATGCGATTGCAGGCACGATTTACTCCGGCACATCAGAAATTCATCGGGTAATCATCTCGAGCTATTACGGCTTGTGATTGCTTAAGTATTTATCCCCCACAGTAAATCCAAACGGGTTGGGTCCTGAATCATGGCATATGTACTGCAGCAACTGCTGAGCAGAAGCGCAAAGGCTTATCCGGGAAAAACGGCGGTTTGGGCTCGCGGAAAAAGCATTACCTACCGGGAACTCGACGAACGCTCCAATCAACTGGCGCATCTGCTGCGCGAAAGAGGAGTTCAGAAGGGCGATCGCGTCGGATTGTTCTTCCCGAAGTGCCTGGAGTCGATTGTCAGCATGCTCGGCGTGCTGAAGGCGGGCGGCGTTTACGTTCCTCTCGACCCGCAAGCTCCGCCCGATCGCGTGGGATACATCATTGGCAACTGCGGAATCAGGGTTTTGATCAGCACGTCGGATAAACGTGCCGAGCTCGCCCCCGAAACACAAGAAATGCTGGAAACCTGCATCCTGATCGAAGGTGAAGGAAACAGCGCCGATCTGATTGGGTGGTCGCAGCTCTCGAATTACTCGGGCTCAAGGGCGCCGGAAGTAACGCTGGTTGAGACGGACCTGGCCTACATTCTGTACACGTCGGGATCGACTGGACGCCCGAAGGGCGTGATGCTCACGCATCAGAACGCACTGACCTTCGTCGAATGGTGCGCCGAAGAATTTCAGGTGCGCAGCGAAGACCGGCTTTCCAATCATGCTCCGCTCCACTTCGACCTCTCTGTCTTTGACGTTTACAACACTCTCGAAGCTGGTGCGACCGTATATCTCATCACCGAAGACCTGGCGCTGTTCCCGACGAGCCTTGCCAACTTCATTGAAACGCAGGGAATCACGATCTGGTACTCAGTGCCTTCAGCTCTAATGCTACTGCTCTTGCACGGGCGCTTAACGCCCGCGAAGCTGAAGAGCCTGCGGATCATCTTGTTCGCCGGCGAAGTGTTTCCGATGAAGTATCTGCGTCAACTGGCGGAGATCTCGCAGCGCAGCGATCTTTACAACCTGTACGGTCCAACCGAAACAAACGTCTGCACCTATTACAAAGTCGAGCGCGAGCGGCTTGCCGGAATGGAGAAGTTGCCGATCGGCATCGCCTGCGCCAATACAGAAACTTTTGCGGTTACGCCCGACGGTCGATTGGCCCAAGACGGAGAGGCGGGAGAACTTTACGTCCGCGGACCGTCCGTAACCTACGGATATTGGGCCGATCTGGAGAAGACCAGGAAGATGGTTGTGCGCAACCACTTCCAGGAGAACTTCGAAGAGAAGATGTATCGAACCGGCGACATCGTGACTGTCGGCGAGGATGGGAATTATTACTTCCAAGGCCGCCGCGACAGCATGATCAAGAGCCGGGGATATCGCATTGAGCTGGGCGAGATCGAAAGTGCGCTGCTGAGTCATCCGGGAGTGCGCGAAGCTGCGGTGCTGGCCGTTCCGGACGAGATCATCGGAAACCGGATTCGCGCGATCGTTGCGCCTCACGTCGCCGGCTCGTTAGGGGTGCTTGACCTGCAACAATACTGCGCCTCTCGTATCCCGAAATACATGATTCCTGAACTGGTGGAGCTCTACGACGAACTTCCGAAGACGTCGACCGGAAAGATTGATCGCGTAAAGCTGGCCTCGGAGCCGGTAAATGTGACGAGGGTTTGAAGCCCACAGAACGTTCTGCTGTTGGAAGTAACAATTTCATTGCAACTGGGAGAACACAAATGATCGAGTCCGCAGAAGTTAAAGACCGAATCCGCGAATATGTGCTCGAAGAATTCGCCAAGTCGAAGGGCATTTCGCAGATCACGGACCAGGAAATCCTTACCAAGAACGGTGTCATCGATTCGATGGGAATTTTCCGCCTCGTGGCTTTCCTGGAAGAGACCTTCAACGTTCGCATCGGTGATGAAGAAATCACCCACGACAATCTGGAAAGCGTGGATGCGATCGAGCGCCTCGTGCTTGCCAAGTCGAAGAAGTAACCGAGTTCGAACCTGGTGCGGTCCACGTTGTCCGCAGTTTCACCAATAAATCCCTCCCCCGGAGCCGCGAATTAGTCGTAACCATCTCTCAGGATTTGCTTATGCACATTGGCCGCAAAATCTACTCCAGCGGTTTTAAGCTATTCGATCTGTTGTTGATGATGGTGTCCTTCGGCGTCTCGGCGCTCCCGCTCTATCACAGGGTGGGCAGGTTGAGTCTGGCGGAATTTTTTGGGATGCGCGTGAAGCTCGGGAATCTTATCCTCTTCGTAAGCTTCGCGCTTATCTGGCACATGCTCTTCCGCGTCTTCGGACTCTACGGATCAAAGCGCATGACCAGCCGCAGAAGCGAAATGTGGGACATTGCGCGAGCTACGACACTGGGCGCGGCCGTGATCGCCGCATTTGGCCTGACCTTCCATATTTGGATGGTCAACCGCGCCTTCCTCGCCATCTTCTGGGTGCTGACAACTGCGCTGGTCGTCTTGAGCCGCACCATCATTCGCGTGTTTCTGGCTTACGCTCGCCGGCACGGCAAGAATCTCCGGAACATGCTCGTGATCGGGACCAATTCTCGCGCTCTGCAACTCGTCGATCGCATTCAGCAAAAGCCGGAGTTGGGCTACCGCATCCTCGGGTTCGCTGACGAAAACTGGTCCGGCCTGGACGAATCGAAGAAGCAGGGTTTGCCGATCGTTTGCGATTTGGACACTCTGCCAACCTACATGCGGCGGAACGTCGTGGATGAAGTTGTCCTTGCACTACCAATCCGCTCCTTCCACACTTACGCCTCGCAGATTGCCGCGGCCTGCGAGCAGCAGGGAATTATCGTCCGGTTCCTGCCCAACATCTTCGATCTCAAAGAAGCGCGGCACCGGAGCGATGAGTTCGACGGCGATGCCCTGATCAGCCACGAGACGACGATTACAGATTTCTGGGGGCTGTTCATCAAGCGGGCAATCGACATCGTGGTTTCACTGACCGCGATCATTCTTATCTCGCCCGTAATGCTGCTGGCGGCGTTGCTTGTGAGGCTCACTTCGCCCGGGCCGATTTTCTTTGTCCAGAAGCGTCTCGGACTGAACAAGCGGATCTTCAACATTTATAAATTCCGCACCATGGTTGTGGACGCCGAAGCGCGGCTCAAGGATATCGAGCACCTGAACGAAGCCAACGGAGCCGTGTTCAAGATCAAGAAGGATCCGCGTGTCACATTCATCGGAGCCATCTTGCGGAAGACGAGCATCGATGAGCTTCCGCAACTGTTCAACGTTCTCAAGGGCGAAATGAGCCTGGTTGGACCGCGTCCCCTGCAAGTGCGTGACTATGAGTTGTTCGAAACTCACTGTGGCGACTGGCAGAGAAAGCGGTTCAGCGTTCGTCCCGGAATTACCTGCCTCTGGCAGATTAAGGGCAGAAGTTCTACGACCTTCGAAAAATGGATGGAGCTCGATCTGCAATATATTCGCACCTGGTCCCTCTGGCTCGATCTCGAAATCCTGGCCAAGACCGTACCTGCGGTCCTGAGAGGATCGGGCGCGGCGTAATCCAGCCCTTAATTCGCCTGACCGGTAATCAATAACGGAGTAGCCAGCAGTTCTATGCAGTACCTTTGCCCATCGGAAAGAAACGCATGTCGAGTGCTCTGCAATTTCGATCGTCCGGCACATCGGGGAGTATGCCGGTGAAGTTGGAGCTCCCTGCAGATCACGCTCGACCGACAGGCAGGAATCTCCCGCCGGAAGCGTTCAAGTTCGCCTTCACCGGGAAGCTTTCCGATCGTCTGCGGCAGTTTTCGCTGCAAGTGCAGAGTGATGTTTTCAGCACAACGCTCGCGTGTTTCGCAGCGCTGCTGCGGCGATATTCGTCGCAGGACGAATTCGCAGTCGGCGCAGTCAATTCTGCAACCGGCGGATCTGCATCTCAGGTGGTTCTTCATCTCGGGTCAGCGGAAGATCCGAGTATTCGCGGACTCCTTACTCGCGTCCATGACGTACTGAAGGACGCAGCTTCCAACCAAGGCCGCCGCTCCGGTGAGACCGGCAACGGCGATCCTGCGCCGATTTTCAATGTGATGTTCTCGTTCAAGCCGTCGGAGTCGCTGAATTCTGCGAGTGATCCGGCTTGCACCAAATGCGATCTCGAACTTGAGTTGCAAGACGAGCCGGGCGCCATCCAGGGACGTTTCGTATACCGCAGCGACCTATTTACCGCCGCAACAATCGAGAGGATGGTCGGGCATTTCCAGACGATGCTGCAGGCGGCCATCGAGAATCCTGATCGGAAGATCTCTTCGTTGCCGATGCTGACCGAGCGCGAGAAGCTGCAATTCGCCGAGTGGAACAGCACGGAAGCGGACTACCCACGCAATCTTTGTGTGCATGAGATGGTGGAAGCGCAGTTGGCGCGTACGCCGGATGCAAGCGCGGTTGAGCACAGCGGCCAGAAGCTTACCTATCGCGAACTCAATGAACGCGCGAACCAGTTGGCGCGTTTCCTCAGAAAGCGAGGAATCGGAATCGAGTCCCGAGTCGGCATTTGTCTGCGCCGCTCGCTCGAACTTCCTGTTGCAATCCTTGCTGTTCTCAAAGCCGGCGCGGCCTGCGTGCCGCTCGATCCCGCCTATCCAAAAGAGCGGGTCAGCTACATGCTCGAGGATTCGGAAACGTCCCTGGTTTTGACACAGCCCGGTCTGCTCTCGGAAGTGACCGACTTCGATGCCGACGTCGTCAATCTTGAGCCGGACTGGAAGCAGTTCGCAGACGAGAGCCGCGAAAATGTCCGCAGCAGCGTTGAGCCGGGCAATCTCGCGTACGTGATCTATACGTCCGGATCGACTGGCAAGCCGCGAGGTGTTCTGCTTACGCATGGCGGATTAGTCAATCACAACGTCGCCGCCGCGAAGCTGTTCGACATCACACCCGCCGATCGCATGGCGCAATTTGCCTCGATCTCATTCGACATCGCGATCGAAGAAATCTTTCCGACCTGGATCTCCGGCGGAACCTTGGTCATCCGCGAAGAGAATGCTTCGCTCGCGGTCGGAGACTTTCTGCGCTGGGTCGACGAGAACCGCGTCACCTCCTTGGATCTGCCGACGGCTTATTGGCACGAGTTGGTTCGCGAACTTTCCGAATCGTCTCTGAAACTGCCAAAGAGCTTGCAACTGGTCATCGTCGGCGGAGAGAAAGCCAACTCCGGAGCGTTGCTCTCCTGGCGGCGTCTCGCCGGGCCTCGGGTCCGCTGGATCAATACTTATGGCCCCACCGAAACCAGCGTAATCGTGACTTCGTACGAGCCGAAGGCATCCGACGAAATTCCGTCCGTTCTGCCGATTGGCCGTCCGATCGCCAACACCAAGATTTACATCCTCAACAAGAGCCTGCAGCCGCTGCCAGTCGGCATCGCCGGCGACCTATACGTTTCCGGTCCGGGCCTCGCTCGCGGTTATCTGAATCGTCCCGAAATCACCGCCGAAAAGTTTGTAGCCGATCCGTTTGGCGACGAACCGGGCGCTCGCATGTACAAGACTGGAGACCTCGCCCGCTGGCTGCCCAACGGAGACATCGAATTCGCCGGCCGCACCGACGACCAGGTCAAGATCCGCGGATACCGCGTCGAGTTGGAAGAGATCGAAGCCGTGCTGGGAGCGCATCCGGGCGCGCATGAAGTTGTTGTAATCGCCCGGGAGAATTCTTCTGGCGAGAAGGCGCTGGTGGCTTACCTCGTGCCCTCGCGCGGACAGGTTCCGACCGCCAGCGAACTGCGCTCGTACTTGAAGAAGATACTTCCTTCTTACATGGTCCCGGGAGCAGTGGTTCTTCTTGAATCGATGCCGAAGACGCCGAATGGAAAAGTCGACAAGCGCGCGCTGCCGGCTCCCAAAGCGGCCGACTTTGCGGCAGCGCAGGAATACTTCGCGCCCACCAGCGAACTGGAAAGCAAGCTCGTTACGATCTGGGAGTCGGTGCTCGATAAGCGCCCGGTTGGAATTCGAGACAACTTCTTCGAACTTGGCGGACACTCGCTATTAGCGGCTCGCCTGATGCATCGGGTGGAGCAGCAACTCGGGCAGAGACTTCCGTTGGCGTCGTTGCTTCAGGCGCCCACGATCGAGGAACTCGCGAAGCTACTCTCACAGGATGCTTATTCGAGTTCCTGGTCTTCGCTGGTTGCGCTGCAGCCTCAGGGCACTCGTCCTCCGTTCTTTTGCGTTCACGGCGTGGGCGGAAATGTTCTGGGCTTCCGCGATCTGGTGCGGCATCTCGGCGGCGATCAGCCGTTCTATGCTCTCCAGCCTCGGGGATTAGACGGCAAGCAGGAATGCCTGACCAGCGTTCCGGAAATGGCAGCGCGTTATTTGAAGGAGATCCGTGGCGTGCAATCGGAAGGTCCGTATCGCATCGGAGGCTATTCATTCGGCGGCCTCGTCGCCTACGAGATGGCCCAGATGCTCCGGACGCAAGGCGAACAAGTCGAGTTGCTCGCGTTATTCGATACCTATCCCGGCCAGGATGAAACGCGAGGCGCCCAGCTCAAGAGCCTCATGTCGCTTCCCATCAAAGAGCGCATTACCTTTTTGGCGAAAAAAGGCAGCTTCGTTCTTATGACACTGCGCAAGCGGATCGAGCTTCGTCTCCTGCCTCGCGCGCTCCGCAACGTCAGGCAGGCTTGTTCCAAAGCGGCCGGGAAATATGAAATTCAGCCCTATAACGGCCGAGTCACTTTATTCCGAGTGCGAGAAAAATCGGTGGACAGTTTGAACGATCCTTACGCCATCTGGTGGCGAGTGGCTCGCGAGGGTGTGGAACTCCGCGAAATCAGCGGAGATCACCTCAGTCTATTGAAGGAACCGCAAGTCCGATTCCTGGCTCAGGAACTTGGGGATTGCCTCACTCAATCGGCTAAAGACACATCGCTGATGGCTGCCGAGGCGTAACGAGACCGAATAACAGATGAGTTCATCGAACCCAGAACAGGTGCTGGATCCCGGATACTTAAAGGCGGCGACTGCGGTCGCCGCTTCCGATGCGAACGGCATCGACGCCGGCAGTACTTCCAAAAAGGCTGCGCGCTGGGCCACCAAAGGGGGCTTGGCGATCCTGGATCAGGGTCTGATCTCTGGATCGAATTTCCTCATTGGTATTCTGCTCGCGCGCTGGCTGGTCCCTGCCGAGTACGGCGCATTTTCGCTGGCATTCTCCGTTTTCTTGTTGCTCTCGTACGTCTACCAGTCGCTATTGTCTGAGCCCCAGGCAGTCTTCAGCGGATCGGCCTATCGCCGATGCCTCCGCGGATATTTGAAGGCATTGCTGAGTATTCAGTTGGTAGTGACCGTCTTCGGCCTAGTGTTGCTCGGCGGTTCCGCCACCCTTGTCTACCTCTTGGGCGATGCGGACGGCTTGCCCGGAGCCCTGGCCGGCGTTGCGATCGCCTCGCCGTGCATTCTGTTCCTCTGGCTGATGCGCCGCTCGTACTATATGAATCTTGCGCCCGCTCGTGCGGCCATGGGCGCCTTCATCTACTTCGTCATGGTTGTGAGCGGCTTGCTATTCGCTTACAAAAGAGCTTTGATCTCTCCGTTCAGTGCCTATCTTCTAATGGCGATCGGGGCTCTGGTCGCCGGCTTGTTTCTGTTGACGCAGGTGAAGAAGGTTCTTCCGCCGGATGCTTGCGACCCTCCAACCGCGGCGCAGGCGTGGCACAAGCATTGGGAGTACGGACGCTGGGCGCTGGCGGTTTCAGTCGTTACCTGGATTCCGTATTACATGTACTACCCGCTGGTCAGCGCGTTTCGCGGCATGGCGGCCGCCGGACAGCTGAAAGCTCTGATGAATCTCTCTCTGCCGATGGAACAGAGTTATACGGCACTAGCGATTCTTTTTCTTCCCTATGCGGCGCGCGTTTGCCGCGAGAAGGGAATTTCGAGTTCCGGACCGCTGGTCCGCCGCATCATACTTCTTTTTGTCGGTGGCGCCGTTCTTTACTGGGGCCTGCTGATTCCGTTTAGGGGAGTGGTTTTCCATGTCCTCTATGGCGGCAAGTACATGGAAGTCACCCCTCTGATTCCATATGTCGCGTTAGGAACAACGATGTGGAGCGCAGCGTTTGGCCCGGCCATTCTATTGCGCGCAATCGAATCGCCTCACCTCATCTTTTATGCCCGCCTGGTGGCCAGCATTTTGTCGCTTATCGTCGGAGTTCCCGCGACCAAGATGTTCGGGCTCTGGGGCGTGGTCATCAGCATTATCGTGGCCAACATTGCTGCATTTGTAATCTCGATGTACATCCTCCGGCGGAAGTCAAACTCCGCATCTCTGCCGAATCCGGTTCTCCAAGGGGAAAGCTAATCGATGAATACTGTGAAGACACTCCGTTACCGGGCCTCCCGCACGAAACTGCGCGCTCCCAAATCCTGGTGGGAGCATCGCGGCCTGAATGACAGCGACGTGATGTTCGCGTCATTCGAGCGCTCGGGAAATACGTGGTTGCGCTTTGTGCTCTTCGAAATTCTGACCAACGATACCGCCGGATTCCTCAACGTCAACCAGTTGTTGCCGGAGTTGGGAACCCATCAGAACGCTGAGCACGTGCTCCCCAATGGCGGACGGTTCATCAAGACTCACCACCAGTATCGTTCCGACTACAAGCGCGCCGTTTATCTCATGCGCGATTTGCGCGACGTCATGCTTTCGAACTGGGCGCGTGACAAGGAAATGGGATTCTCGACGTACTTCGACGACGGCCGGGGAATGGATAGCTATATCGAATCGTTTCTGAAAGGCAAGGTCACCCGCTTCGGATCGTGGCAGTCGCACGTGGACTGTTGGATGAACTGCCGACTGGCGAAAAATGGAAATCTGCTCGTCGTTCGCTACGAAGATCTGCGTCGCGACACCGAAACCGGCCTGATCGAGATGCTGAACTTCCTTGGCATCCAGCGCGATCGTGAACAGATCCGCAAAGCAATTGAGAACAACTCGCTTCGCGCCATGCGCGAAAAAGAGGAAAAGGCCAAGAAATCCGGCGCGACGTTGGGTAAGGGAACTCTGCTCCGCAAACACAACATCGACCGCGAGGACGCTCGCTTCGTCCGCTCCGGCTCTGTCGGCGGATGGCGCGAGAAGCTCTCCGACGCTCAGATCGAAATGGTCAGGCGATATGCCGGCGACGCGTTAGTCCGCGCTGGCTATCCCGCGGGCTTAACTGAAGAAGCTCCAGCGGAACTCGCCTCTATGGCACGGGAGTAACCAAGGCAGGTATGACCAAGGTACTGAAGAAAATCGGCGGACTTTTGGGCATGATGCTGCTACTCATCCCCCTGGCCGCGTCGCAAAAAAAAGACGCGGCATCCGATAACGAAACGCTCCGCCAGGCCGCACCCGCGGGGTTCTGGGTCGGCACGACGATTCAAGGCCGTATGTGGAACCGGGATCCGGAATACAAGCCGGTCCTGGGACGCGAATTTAACGCTGCTGTGTCGATCGTTTTCCCCAATCTCACCGAGCCGGAGCGCGGCCATTTTGACTTCGACGCCATGGACGAAGCCATGAAGTTCGCCAAGCAAAACCAGATGAAACTCATGGGACATTGCCTCGTCTACCGCAATATGCAGACGGGACCCTGGATGGGCTTCCATAGGGCAGCTTGCGGCGGATGGTCGAAGAACGAACTCGACAACATCCTTAAAGAGCACATTCAGGCGGTCGTTCGTCACGGCGGCGACGCATATTACGCCTGGGAAGTCGTGAACGAGCCCACGAATCCTACGCACAACGGCTGCTGGTCGCGGGTTTTGGGCGAGGACGATTACATTATCAAGGCCTTCCAGTATGCCCGCGAGGCGAATCCAGACGCATTGCTCCTTCTCAATGACACATTCGGTCAGGGCGGCATCGACAAAGAACGCGCCGACGAGTTTTTCTCGCTTGTGAACCGCCTGAAGAAGAAGGGCGCTCCCATCGACGTCGTCGGCACCGAGATGCACTGGGAATTGCCGCAGTTGCGTCCCACCTATCTCGACGAATTCAAGGATTTCCTGGCAAAGGCGCGTGAAGCCGGCGTCAAAGTTCACATCACCGAAATGGACGTTTATCAGGGGCCCGACGA
Source organism: uncultured Acidobacteriota bacterium (assembly GCA_963763845.1). Classification (GTDB taxonomy): domain Bacteria; phylum Acidobacteriota; class Terriglobia; order Terriglobales; family Acidobacteriaceae; genus Sulfotelmatobacter. Next base: position 852,270 of record CAVXPX010000024.1, on the reverse strand, counting down.
CTCTCCCGAAGCTTTCAACAAGCAGAAAGAAGTTTTCTACAACGTTGTCCATGCCTGTCTGCAGGATTCCAATTGCATTGGCTTCATGACATGGGGCATCGCCGATAAGTTCACCTGGCTGCGTACCTCGGATTGGAAGAATTTCCCGAACGCCAAGCCCGTGCTCTTTGACGACGACTATGGCAAGAAGCCCGCGTACTACGGCGTGCTGAAAGCTTTGAAAGAGGGACGATGAGTTACGGCGTTCTAGAGCGGACGAGAGAAAGGAGCGGCATCTTCACGCGCGATCGGCGCACGATGTGGCTGCTCGGTTTGTTCATCCTCGTCGGCTGCGCGATTTCCATCGGAATCACCGTGGTGGCTGGCTCCTATGACTACGGAGTACTGATCGCCGCGGCTGGTTTGCTCCTCGCCGTCCCTGGAGTTGCGCTCGTGATGAAAGCGGCTCCGGAGGGAGTCGCTAGCGCGCGTACACTCGCGCGAAATTGGATGTGGTGGCATCCCCTGTGGTTTTTCATCTATTTCAGCACCCTCGTGTTTCGTATCCGCGGGGTGGATGCAGCGGCGCAGAATCCCTTGGATGGCTACGCAATGTTGCGCGTGCTGCCGGAAGCATTCGTTTCCATGGCGCTGATCACTCGCCTGATCCTGAAGAAGCCTAACTGGCTGGGATCGTTGTTCCGCGGTATTCCGGGAGCGATGGCGATCTATTGCCTGATTTGCCTGGCGACGACGGCGGTGTCGGTCAATGCTGGCTGGACTGCTTACAAGTCCCTCGAGTTTCTCGCGGACGTATCGCTGCTTGCAGCAGTGGTCGCCAGCGCCGAGGGGTTCTTCACGTACGAGAACCTCGTCGACTGGACGCTGACATTCTACGGCCTCTCGCTTGTCGGAGTCTGGTGCAATCTGCCCATCTGGCCCACCGAAGCGATGGACGGCGGCCGCCTTACCGGCGTGCTGCCGGTCGAAGCTTCCAACAGCGTCGGAACATCGGGCGCCGTGCTGTCCATTATTTCTTTGTGCCGGCTGCTGCCGGTGTTCGGGAAAGCGAAGAATCGCGCCTGGTACACATTGCTGCTGATGTTCGGCCTAGCTTCGATGATCCTGTCGAAGACGCGCAACGCCGAAGCGGCATTCATCTTCGCAGTCTTTGTGATCATTACGTTTTCGCCGCGCCTCAAGAAAGTTGCATTCTGGGGCGGTCTGGCACTGGCTCCGGTTGTAGCGCTCGCGGTCATGGTGAACGATCGCTTGACCGGATATGTGTGGAGCTTTGTGCTGGGTGTCGTCGATCGCGATCAATCTGCTGGCGCGCTCGATTCCCTCAGCGGACGTACAGGATGGTGGGAGTTCGGACTTCAGCAGCTCGCCAAACATCCACTCACGGGATTGGGCGCCTACGCCGCCGGAAGATTCGCCGTGCTCGGAAAGTTGGGCGTCGGCGCCGCCGCCATGATGCACAGCGACTGGATCGAGATCCTCATCGGCACCAGCTTCTGGGGAATCATTCCCTTTGCCGGAGCGCTGCTCGCGGCCTGGTGGTACCTGTTCCGTTGTATTCGTAGCGACGTCTTTACTCCGGAACAACGCCAACTCGCCCTCGAACTCTTTGCGCTTCTCGGGATGTTGACGTTGCACTCGTTCTTCAACGATGAATTGGCCTGGCATTGTCCGCTGCTGTATTTTGCGATTCTCGGATACGCCGAGTTCATTCGGACCTATCCGAAGATTCAGCTGAAGCCAGCGCTTCAGCTGCGAAGGCTTCAGTTCGCTGAGGGTTCTGTTTCAGAAGTACCGCTTTAACCTGTTCGAAAACTGTCAACCGAAAAAACAAACTGGGGGAGTAAACGCAATGGCAAACAAGACTCGTATTCTGGTAACTGGGGCAGGTGGTTTCATCGGTCATCATCTCGTCAAGCGTTTGAAGGCGGATGGCCACTGGGTACGTGGGGTCGATATTAAGCATCCCGAGTATGAAGCCTCGGCTGCCGATGACTTTCAAATCCTTGACCTGCGCATGTGGGAAAACTGCCTCGCGGCGACGCAAGGCATCGATCAAGTCTACAATCTCGCGGCCGATATGGGCGGCATCGGTTACATCACGTCGTTCCTGGCCGACATCTCCAAGAACAACATTCTCATCAACGCGCACATGCTCGAGGCCGGCAAGCAGAGCGGCGTGCAGAAGTTCCTCTTCTCCTCGTCGGCTTGCGTCTATGCGCAATACAAGCAGAAGACGCCCGATCTTGTTCCGCTGAAGGAAGAAGACGCCTATCCGGCTGATCCCGAGCCGGGCTACGGATGGGAAAAGCTCTTCGCCGAAGAGCTCTGCCGCTACTATTACCACGACTACAAGTTCGAGACGCGCATCGTCCGTTTCCACAACGTATACGGTCCTCTGGGAACCTACGACGGTGGCAAGGAGAAGTCTCCGGCTGCGATTTCCCGCAAAGTCGCGCACGCGAAAAATGGCGGCGAGATAGAAATCTGGGGTGACGGCCTTCAGACGCGTTCCTATATGTACGTGGATGATTGCGTCGAGGGCCTGATCCGCCTGATGGCCTCCAACCATCGCGAACCGCTCAACCTCGGCACCGATGAGATGGTGAGCATCGATCACCTGGTCGACATGATCAGCGGCATCGCCGGCAAGCAACTGACGAAGCGGCATGACCTGACCAAGCCTCAGGGCGTCCGCGGCCGTAACAGCGACAACACCCTGCTGCGCAAAGTTCTGGGCTGGGAGCCCGGCACTCCGCTCGAGAAGGGACTCGCCGTCACCTACAAGTGGATCGAAGGCGAGCTCAAGAAGAAGGAAGCTGGCGAACTGGCTGAAGTGGCCGGCGACTAATCCTTCGGAAGCCAGGCCATGTCGCAACCTCCGGTTGACAGTAGCGTGAGCATTCTGGGCGTCAAGGTCCATGCCACCAGCATCGACCGCGCCCTTTCACGCTTGGAGTCCGCCGTCACCAGCGGCGAAAGAGGATACGTCTGCGTCACCGGCGTTCAAGGTGTGATGGAAGCGCAGATGGATTCCAACCTGAAGCGCATCATCAACGGCGCGCTCCTCACCATCCCGGACGGCCGCCCCACCGTCTGGGTCGGATGGTTGCGCGGGTTGCTTCACATGCGCCAGGTGACCGGCCCCACCATCATGCTTAGAATTTGTGCGCTCTCCGCCGAGAAGGGCTACACGCATTTCTTTTACGGCGGAAACGACGGAGTTGCCGATCAACTGAAAGATTCCCTGACCCGACGTTTTCCCGGACTCAAGGTCGTCGGCACCTACACTCCGCCATTTCGGCCGCTGACTGCGGAGGAAGAAGCAGATCTCGCTCGCAAAGTCGCCGAGACCAAGCCGGACTTTTTCTGGGTCGGATTGAGCACTCCGAAGCAGGAACGCTTCATGGACCAGTACATCTCGAAGCTCGATGCCAAACTCATGCTCGGAGTTGGCGCCGCCTTCGACATCCACACGGGCCGAATCAAGGACGCGCCTTACTGGATGAAACTTACTGGCGTGCAGTGGATGCACCGTATTTACCAGGATCCCAAGCGGTTGTGGAAGCGTTATCTCGTCAACAATCCGAAATTCATTTACCGGATCACCCTGGAGTTGTTAGGAATCGCGAAGCAGCAAGAAGTCTAGCCATACAGCACTTGAGTAAGCCACAATGAACTGTCGGCATGAAAGTTCTTCTCGTACACAGTGCGTACCAGCAGTATGGAGGCGAAGACTCTGTCGTCCGCGCGGAGACTGAGCTCCTCAAGAGTCACGGCGACGAAGTCTATGTCTGCTCCCGGCACAACGACGAGATCAAGGGATTCAATATTCTTCAGAAAGGCCTGTTCTTCCCGCAGACGATCTACTCCTGGAAGACAAGCCATGAAATTAAAGATGTAGTCTGCCGTTTTAAGCCGGACGTCGCTTTCGTTCACAACGTTTATCCACTGATTTCCCCGTCGGCGTATTACACGCTGCACGAGTTGAAAGTTCCGGCCGTGCAGGTCCTGCACAACTTTCGGCCGTTTTGCCCGAACGGCTTCTATTACACGCAGGGCCAAATCTGCGAAGCCTGCAGGGACGGGAATTACCTAAACGCCGTTCGCAAGCGCTGTTACAAAGATAGCTATTCGCTAAGCGCGTTGTATGGGTTGACGCTGGGATTGAATCGGCTCGGGGGGATGCTCGACAAGATTTCCGGGTTCATTTGCCTCACTGAATTCTTTCGAATCAAGATGAAAGAAGCTGGAATTCCGGATTCCAAATTATTCGTGCGGCCGAATTTCGTGCGCGCTCCTGACTTGCCGCAAGATCGAACAAGTAGTAATAGATACGCGCTTTATATGGGGCGGCTTTCCCCCGAAAAAGGATGCTGGACGCTGATTCGAGCGTTCGAGCAGTTGCCGGCGATGCCGTTGAAGATCGTCGGATCCGGCCCGATGGAGCAGGAATTTCGAGAATATATTCAGAAGAAAGAGATTCGCAACATCGAGTTGCTGGGATTCAAGAGTGGCGTGGAAAAGTGGGAGATTCTTCGCAACGCCTTATGCCTCGTGATGCCGTCGGAATGGTACGAGAATTTTCCGGTCACGGCCCTGGAAGCATTCACGGCTTGCAAACCGGTGGTGGCATCCCGAATGGGAGGATTGCCGTACATCGTCGAGGAAGGGAAGTGCGGTCTATTGTTTGAGGCCGGCAACGTTTCAGAGTTGACACAGAAGATTCAGCATCTCGCCGATCATCCCGGCGAGGCGGCGCGAATGGGCGATTGCGGCCGGCTCTTGACGGAGACGAAGTACGGGCCAGAAAAGGCATACAGCAATCTGATGGAGATAGTTTCTCAGGTTCGCACTGCATAATTGTTCAATGAACACCGAAAACCAAAATCCGGAAATGAGCAGCGGGCCGCTGTTTGTGGTGGGAATGTGGCGCTCTGGCACATCGCTTTTGTACGCCCTGCTCAATCAGCATCCCCAGATTGGCCTGATGTACGAATGCGACATGCTTACCCTGTCGCCGCTGTTTCTGATTCCGCGGAAAAGTTCGTGGTGGCTGAAGAAAGTCGACTCCTGGAACGGCGCACTAACCCGTCACCAGATTGACCCGGCAGCAATTCCTGACAACATCACGGACTTGCCCAACGCCTTTCGCGCCGTCGCTCAGCAGTATGCCTCGAAAAAAGGCGCCACTGTGTGGGGATGCAAGTCGCCCACCTATTATGACTGCATGAACCAGTTTGCGGATTGGTATCCGAATGCGAAGTTCATCGTGATCTGGCGCGATCCCGCCGACGTTTGCCGAAGCATCGTACGCGCGGCGGAGAAGGCTTCCTGGTTCGCGAAACCGGGAATGGACCTGCGCGCCATCCTCGGTTACCGCCGCATGAAGCAGGAAACTGACGACTTGGAGCGCCGTGGCGCCGCAATTTATCAATTACAGTACGACGATCTCGTCGGCAATCCCGCCGAGACTCTGCAGTCGATCTGCGATTTTGTTGGCATTCCATTCGATCCGAAGATGACATCGCTCGAAGGCGCGGATCGCTCGGCCATTTACAACGGAGAACATCACTCAGGGGTCAAAAGCTCCAGCATCGTCTCAAAGCGTGAGCGCCCCGAAGTCCTATCGCCCGCGCTCAAAAGCAAAGTTGAGCGCTATGTCGCCTTCTGGCGCAAGCAGTCAGGAGGAAAGTGGCCCGTCAAGGCTGTCGTCTCGGACGGAACTTCCTCCGCGTCCTTCCTCGAGCGTACTACAGACCGCATTCGACATCGAATTCTTCGCACCGCCGATCTTCTGGTTCCTTTCGTTTATTCGTTCGTCCCAATTCCAGTCTGGCAGAAGTACCGCCAGATGAAGTCGCGTCACCAGCGCGTTGCAACTAAACCGCGCGAGAGTGAAGCCTTACAGCTGTAACCTCCCCTAAGTTATAGATGCAAAAGCAGTAAATGGATGGGCGATTTGCGCCGAATGGAAGCGCAAATGCAGCCCACCAGGCTATCGCTGTACCCGACTACTTCAAAAGGGAGCATTTCACGTTGACTTTGCGTGCGAAATTGACAGTGATCTTTGCGTGCCTGTTTGCCGCCGTCTATTCGTTCGGACAGACAGGGAACATGAAAACTTTTTCCGGCCTGAACACGGTCCAGTACAGGTTGAACGCAACCGCAGCTCCCGATGTCACCGTCGCAGTCGGGCAGACGGAATATTGCGAGCACGTCAACAACGCCTATCAGTGCTGGTACAAGAGCGGAGCCAACGCCAACCAGCCGGTGAATTTCCTCGGGAGCACAAATCCCAAGTCCGACAACGGGCCTTGGAGCCAGAACAGCAATAATTCCGGCAACACGCCCAATTGCCCGGCCGCCTACACGCCCAATTCGCAACTTCTGCACGACAACGTCTACAGCGTTTGGATTCTCGAGAAGAGAATTACATCGCCTGCCAACGGCCACAACTACATGTGCGTGGCGATCAGCAATATGGACGACGTCTCCCAGAGTTCGTTCGGCTGGTTCGCATTTGAATTCGACCTGAGCACGGTATTGCCCACCAACTCCCACGGAAATTATTACTACCCGGACTATCCCCAGGTCGGTTTGTGGCAGAGTTCCACAAGCACCGTCCCGCCATACACCGCCGCCACCGACCAGGCGATGTGGATCAGCTATGACCTGGAAGATCCCAACGCCAGCTCGAACATCAACGGTGTGCTGTTGTGTGCCGTGGATCTTGCCGGACTTCGCGCCAGTACCTCGAACCCTTGGGTCAACAATTCCAAGACACCCGCCTGCGCGGTTGCCCATACACTGACACCCTTTAACCAGCGCCGCAGTTGGGTGCCGGCAAACAATTCAGATACGACGCCGCCGATCTCCGCCGATGGCGAGATGTTCACCTACATGATTGAGCCGCCCAAAGACGGCAAGTCTTATTTGACCGATCCGAATCACACACAGGGCGTAGAGCAGTGGACGATTAACTGGAGCTCCTCCACTCCAACGCCGACCCTCGTGAACAGCTGGGATCTGGCTTCGACCATGCCGGGCGGCGATCAACTCGGATGCTTCGTCGCCAGCAGCTACTACAACACGGTCTGCATTCCCCAGCCTTCAACTTCTGCAACCGGGATTCACCTCGACTCCGTTGCCGACCGTATGCAGCAGTTCTTTCACTACACCTCGAATGGCGGCCAGGGCAGCATCTGGACCGCTGTGCACGATATTCAGATCTCCCCGAGCGCCAGCTCGCGCAGCCAGACAGAGGCCGATATCCGCGTTCTGCAAAGAAACACGTCGGCGGCGAACTCAGTTTTCGTAGCCGGAGACTATCCAATCGTTGATCCTTCGGACGGATCCGCTTACGTCTTTCTTCCGAGCGTTGTTCGGGATAAAGCCGGGAATTTGCAGGGCATCCTCGGCATCTCCGGAAGCGGCACAAACGAACACCCCGGTCTCGACAGTCTCTATTTCAATCCTGGCACTCTTGCTTCTTCGACGTACGGTTCCATCGCAAGTCCGATCACTGACGGAGATGCGGAAGATACGGGCAACCTGAACTATCGCTGGGGTGATTGGCATAGTGCAGTTCTTGATCCGAGCGACTCGTGCACCGTTTGGGTAGCGGGCGAGTATTTGCAGTCAAACCGCACCACTGAGCCTTATTGGTACACGGAATTAGCTTCACTCCCTCCTGTCAGCACCTGCGCGGCAGGACCGGTTCTTCTTTCGAACGTCAGTCTGAATTTCGGTGGCCAGGCGGTTGACGTCGAGGACACTCCCATCGTCGAAACGATCACCAATAATCAGAGCGTTGCTCTGAACATCTCGGGGATCATGACCACAACGGGGGATTTCACTCAGACCAATACCTGCCAACAGGCGATCGCCCCGCACGGAACATGCACAGTTACGGTGTACTTCACCCCGTCTGTTTCCGGCGTGCGGACAGGCTCTCTTATCATCACCGATGATGCGAACAACAGCCCACAGACCATCGCTCTGGCGGGCTCCGGAGCTTCCTCCACGGTTTCCGTTTCGCCGACGAATCTCGCCTTTGGCACCCAGGTCTTGAGTACCTCCAGCGCGGGCCAGAACGTCACCATCATGAATACAGGGGTAGAGAATGTAACGGTAAATTCCGTTTCAGCGAGTGGCGGTTATTCGGAGACCGACAACTGCGCGGGAACTCCGCTTACCCCGGGTCAGACGTGCACGATCGCGGCGACTTTCAGCCCTGTGGTTACGGGGGCGCTGAGCGGGACGATCACGATCAACGACACCGCTGCCGGCTCGCCGCACATCGTTGCTCTGAGCGGGACAGGACAGTTGCCGATTACCTTTTCCGCTAATCTAACATTCCCCGCGACAAATGTCGGAAGTTCCAGCGCGCCGCAGACCATGACGCTGAGCAACAATCAAAGTCAGACTCTGACTTACACCTACAGCACCAGCGGAGATTTCTCGGCGGCTGGCAATGGCACCAGTCCGTGCAATGGAACATTAGCCGCGCGCGGCAGGTGCACATTCGCGATCACGTTCACTCCGACGATCAACGGGGCGATCAAGGGAGCGCTTACGATTGTTCCGACCTCAGGCTATATCCGGACCGGCGGCTTCACGGGAACGGGACAAAACGGGTCCGCATCGCCATTGACGTTTACGCCCGCAAACCTGGGCTTTGGAAACGTGGCATTGAATACTCCGAGCTCGAAGACCGTGACAATCAAAAACACCGGCTCGGCTGCAATCACATTCACCAGCATTACTGGCAGCGGTTCGTACGTCGCAACGCCAAGCGGTGCAAGCCCATGCACCGGGACCTTGAGCAGCGGCAAACAGTGCACGATAACGGTCACCTTTACGCCGCTCGTAACTGGGACCACCGTAGGCAGCATAACGGTGATTGACAATGCATCCGTAAGCACGCAACTCCAAGATGCAAGCGGAAACGGCATTCTGCCAGTGACGATGTTGCCTGCGAGCATTTCTTTTGGAACCGTTTCGGTGGGAAGCACGAGCTCGGTTCAGGTTGTCACCGTTACCAACAACTTTTCCACGGCAACTCCGATAAACAGCGTCGTTGCCAGCGGCGATTTTGTTTACACATCGGGCGGCAATTCTCCGTGCGGCGCAAGCATTCCCGCCAAGGCAACTTGCACCCTGGGTGTTCAGTTCAGCCCCGTAATTGCGGGCGCCATCAGCGGCGATCTGACATTGAGTTTTGCCGCTGGTTCCTCGCCCCAGGTTGTAAATCTGTCAGGAACAGGCCAGTAATATCTGTGAAACAAATAGATAGTTCTAGCCCCTTCGTGAGACAGCGGCAGAACAGAGAGCCTCATCTAAAGCGATATTCAATTTAGTAGAGGTGTCTATGTCTCTCCCCAGTACCTCCAGCCTGATTGCCCCATTTTCTCGGATCGTTCCGAGTCAACCGATTCTCCAGCCAATCGGCAAGCCATCTTTCGGGCGACTCATCGCGATGCTGTGTTTCGCCAGCGCAACTTTCGCTTTTGCATCCGGAGTTCACCCAGCCCAGAACAAAATTGGAACTGCGACGCTGACACAGCATGCCTGCGATGCCACTGGGCTATCAGGCGGAACATGCTATCGCGCAGTCGTCTCGAACTGTGCGGAAGCACCCGGGCAATTTGTCGCAGTTGTAAAGATCAACCAGCCGCCGGACATTAGCCAGCTACAGGGAACTGTCTTCTTCACCACTGGCGGAACTGGTGTTGCGCTCTACGACTACGATGAGGATTTCCTGGGGGATTCCAGGTGTGCCGGCTCAAACTGCGGCTTGATGACCGTTCAGTCGATCAACTCAGCCAACTACCGAACGGTTCAAATTCAATTCGTCGATCCCGAGGGCGTTATTTCTGAACCCGAGGGCTGGATTACCGGTCCCGCAACCGACGGCCCCCGTGCTCTTGCATGTCGCTATGCAACGGTCGTTCACGCAGTCTGGACAGTTCTTCTCAAGAGAGACACGACTCATCCTGTCTGCGCTACCGGGAACAGCGGCGGCGGAGCGCTCGTAGGCTACGCCATCACGCAATACGGAATGGGAAATGCCAATGGTCCGGGACCCGAATTCACGATGGTGGAACCGACGTCCGGTCCACCCTACGCGCGAATCGATCAGGGCTGTGCCGGGGCTGCTGCTCCGATTTCTACCGTGAGCTGTCCCGCGGGAGAGCAGATCTCGGCAGACTACGGCCTGACCACGGCTGCCGATTTCGTTGATCCCGCCTACCCCAGCGACGTTTGCTCGGTCGATATCAATAGCAATGGAACCGATCCTTACGCCAGTTTTCACCATGACAGTGTGTTATCCGATGACGATCCGGCGCCGAGTTACAAGACGGTGGTGAGATCGCTCTTTGGCAGCGACGATCTCACCGAGGCAGTACCGCTCGGACTGGAATGGTTCAACGCGATCAAATCCAGCAAGTCTGGTGCATGCGTCGCGGGAGCTGCTCATGAATTGCCGGAGAATTTCAACGGCGCCAGCACGATCGTCAGCGACATTACGTCACTCTGCAAATAATCGGGCTAAGATCGTGTAGGCGCAGCGCCCTCGGTTGTGTAGGGAGAGCCTAGGCTGTCCGGCGGAGCCAAGCTCCGCTGGCTTGGGATACAGCAACTGCATTCTCGCTAGCTAGCCTGGATTATTCACGAAGTCTCTAGCCAAAAAAGAAAGGATGCTCTAAAAGGAATGATGAACACTGGGTTTTCGGCACCCAGCATTCCCTTTCGGAGCATCCATCGCTTGATACAAAGTGTTTTACCACAACTGACCTTCTCCTTCTACCGCCATCAACCCATTCGCGCCGATTTTTCCGGCGGGCAGATCACCAGCGACGCCGGCCTGCTGCCGCTGCGCGCCTTCGACGAGCGCCATCATCTGACCCGCGATCTGGCCGCGCTGCTCAGCGATCCGCGGGAGGACGAGCGCGTCCGTCACGACTCGCTCGAACTGTTGCGGCAACGCATCTACCAAATCGTGGCCGGCTACGAAGACGCCAACGATGCCGACCGTCTGCGCCACGATCCCATGCTGCAGATCGTCGCCGATCAGAAACTCGGCCACGCGCTCGGTTCCCAGCCCACCCTCAGCCGCTGGGAGAACGCGCCTTCCGCCCGCGACTTGGTGCACCTCAACGACGCTCTGGTCGAGCAGTTCATCCGTCTCTGCGGCGACCAAGTTCGCCAGCGCGGCGAGATCCTGCTCGATATCGATTCCACCGACGATCCCACGCACGGCCAGCAGCAACTCAGCTTCTTCAACGGCGCCTACGGCCAGCACATGTATCACCCCATGCTCATCTTCGAGCGCCACACCGGATGCCTGCTGGCGGCGCGCCTGCGTCCGGGAAACGCCTCCAGTCATGCCCGCATCGTGCCCATGCTGCTGCGTCTGGTGCCGCGACTGGAGGCCGCCTTTCCCGGCGTGAAAATCAAGCTGCGCGGCGACGCCGGTTTTGCTCTGCCCCTGCTCTACCAGTTCTGCGAGTTCTTCGCCATCGAGTACGCCCTCGGCATCCCCGCCAACTGCGTCTTCCAACAGCGTGCCGAACCGCGGCAGAAGCAGCTAAAACGGCGCTATCGCCGCACCCAAGTACCGCAGCGCAGTTTCTCCAGTTTCCGCCATCGCGCCCGCAGCTGGCCGCGCCAGCGCCGCATCTGCTACAAGGCCGAGCACACCGCCACCGGAACCAACCTGCGCTTCGTGATTACCAACTGCGCCGGCCGTGCCTCCGAGGTCTTCGCTTTCTACAACGATCGCGGCGAGTGCGAGAACCGCATCGAGGAGTTCAAGAACGGCTTCCGCGCCGACCGCCTGAGCTGTCACCGCTTCCTGGCCAACGCCTTCCGCCTGCTGCTGCACGGCTTCGCCTACAACCTGGTCAACCTGTTCCGCCTGCAGTTGCCCCAGCCTTGGCGCTCGGCCCAGATCGAAACCCTGCGCGCCCAGCTCTTCAAAATCGGCGCTCGCGTCCGCCAGACCGCCCGCTGCATCCGCTTCCATCTCGCCACCGGCTGGCCCTTTCAGAACCTGTTCCGCTCCGCCGCCCTCGCCGTCAACAGCAGTTGATCCCTTTCCTTGCTTCCCAACTCAACTCTCCAGTCGCTGGTTCCTGCGGAGCCGTGTTCAAAATCCTCTCTCTCAAGTCGTGACCGCCGAACTGTCCCGCACCAAGCTCATGACCTCGACGACTCTGCCCTTCAAAATGCCCGATCGCACCTCCTCGCAAGAAAATCTCAGTCTTGATGAATTAAGCAGGCTAGAGATGTGTAATAATCAGAGCGGTTTCACAATTGCTTTATTTCTGTTGACCTATCGTCATCCCGACCGCCGCTTACTGTTCCCGAAGGGAATGGCAAGCGAGGTAGAGGCACCCTGTGTCTCTTCCAGGGCACGCCAAATCAGGGCAGGCCAAATACTGAAAATGGCGTAAACGTTTCAGCTCAGTATTTCCTGATCTGCGGCGTCGATCTTCCTCATCAATTCCAGCGCTGGCTTTTGGCTCTTGATCAACTTCGGTTCAAGCTCGCCCAAGCTCAGCCACTGCGGCGTTCCTTCCCAAGATTCTCTTAATTCGCCGTCCGCCTCTACTGTGAATACCGAGATCGTGCAGGGTACGTCCGCGGTGCTCTGATAGCGCGTTTCGAGCGCCAGGTTCGTAACGCGCAACCCGGTTTCCTCGTGGACTTCGCGGCGCAATGTAGATTCTTCACCTTCACGCCAACCCGCAATTCCTCCTGGCAGTGAGAAGCCTCTGCCATCGTTGCGGTGGATGGCCAGGAATCTGTGTTCGCGACAGATGATCCCGATCGAAGCCCGCAACGATCCGAAGATTGGAAAGGTCCGATAGAGCGAGAAACAGACTCGAGCGATGACCCAAAATAGGCGGCGTTTCAGGCGTTCCAGGAAAGTCCCCAAGCGAGAAGTCTAGCATGCGAATTCCGGCAAGTGCGCCTTTGGAAACCCGCTGCCACCCGTGGCATCCGGACCGCAGCGCACCGACGCAAGAGGAGTGAAGAGACCTCCCGAACTGAGGTGTAACCCCAGCAAACAACGAGCCCGCATCTGTCGATGCGGGCTCGTTCTATTTCTGCTGGATGCTTCTTCACTCGTTTGACAGCAGGATTGGCTTATATCCGATTCCCACCGCCTTGCCGCTCAGCGCCACCCGGTTGCCCGAGAGATCATGGGACCAGACATAGCTTGCGGGATAGTTGTAGTTGGAGGTTGTGCAAACGCCATTGCTGCACGTCTGCGCCGTGTCCCACACCGCCAGGCCGTTATCGAGGGCACAAGTGTAGACCGTTCCGCTCGAAGTGCAGGCACTGATCGAGTGTCCGACCAGCCATCCCGCCACCTCATCCCATGCCGTGCCGGATTGGTTGCCTTGCAGCGCATACTTCGTGGACGGAGTGTCCCACGTGTAGATGTACTGCCGTTGCAGGCCTACGCCGGCGCGAAGCAGGAGTGATCGCGCGACGTATCCGGCCAACTCGTCAGCATCAGAGACACCCTGCCCGGAGAGAATTCCGTGCTCGTCATCCCACAACGGAAGGCTGGTCAGATTTCTCTTCTGCGTCTCCGAAGTGACCTGCCCGTATACGGTTAGGAATGCTTCGGGACTGCCGTTCGTTCCGTTTTCTCCACGCATGTGTACATTGACAATGTCGAAGTTCGGCGCGCCGCCGGCTGCGACGTATCCGTCAAACCATGTTGCCATGGTCGGACCGTGAGCCGAGGGGCTGAGGATCTTCGCATTTGGATCCAGCGACCGGATGATCGCGGCTGCATCTTTGCCCAAGCGAACCAGTTGAGCCGTCGTGCCGCTCCAGAAGCAGTTGCAGTCAGGTTCGTTCCAGAGTTCGTAATATGCGATGCGGCCTGCCGCATGCGTCACCAGTGCCGTCACGAATGCCTGGAAGTAAGCATCCGTACCCGTCCCGTCGGGGTTCACATCGGTGGGCGGGGCACAACTGTAAGGCCCAGGCGACAAGCAGCCTCCAGGGGCGGTCGGCGCTGCGACAAACTGAGGCGTGTCGCCGAATGTGTACAGAACATCCATTCCCGTCGACTGCGCTCGATCGACCCAGTTGTCCAGCCCCGTCCAGTTGTAGACTCCATTCGAGGTGTTGATCTGACCCCACTTTACGCCGTCATCCCAGAGACGGACTCCGCCAAGACTGGCAGGCTGGTTGTCGCCGTCGGTCGGCCCCCACGTCTTGCCGCTATTAAAATCGGCTCCGAAGAACGAAATGGGAATCGTATTTCCACCGGTGGACGCATTGCTCACAATGAGGGTCAGAGCCTGCGTTGCGAACTGCTCCGGTGACGAGGAATCGCTGACCTGCACGGTGAAATTGAACTGGCCCGTCTGAGTGGTCGTTCCTGACAAAGTTCCGCTGCTCTTCACGGTCAACCCGCTCGGCAGGGAACCCGAGGCCAGCGACCAGCTGTATGGACTATTGCCACCAGTTACCTTCAATGTTGCAGAATAAGAAAGGCCTGAGGTGACGCCGCTCAGTCCCGTGGTCGTGATCGTAAGAGGGGACTGTACCGGTGCCGTAATCGTCAGCGAGGCCGTTCCTGATTTCGTGGAATCGGCAGTGCTCGTGGCCTTGATCGTGACCTGAGTATTGGCAGTCACGGACGGCGCCTGATAAAAACCATCACTGCTGACCGTTCCGGCGGATGCCGTCCAGGTGACGCCGACGTTCGAAGTATTGCTCACCGTTGCCGTAAATTGTTGCGTCCCGGCGGACGGGATTATTCCAGTCGCGGGGCTCACCACCACCGCTACAGCGCCCGACGCTGTTATCGTGATCTGAAACGGATCAGCTCCGCCCCGCCCGGCGGAATCGACCACGTGAACGCCGAATTGATAGACGCCGCTCTTTGTCGGCATACCAGAAATCGTTCCGGTAGTGCCACTGAGAGACAATCCCGGAGGCAAACTTCCCCACGACAGGCTGAAGTCATACTGTGCTTTGCCGCCGCTCACATCGATGGTGGCGTTATAGGGTGTTCCAATCTCGCCTGCCGGCAGATTGCCGGAGACCCTCAAAAAACCGTTCGCATTATGATTGGCGGGAGTGCGTGGATTAGTAATCTGCGAATTTCCAGACATCGCAGAGCTTGCAGCGGTACAGCCGGTAAACCACGGCAGAGACATCATCAAAAGAAGCAGACAAACAACGGCAACTGCCTTTCTCGAATTGTATGTCGCGTAGTTCCGAGCCGGAGGAAGTGCGTCGGAGCTCATTTTCCGTTACCTCACGAAGGGGGAATCGTAAGAACGTCATGGTTCATGCCGTTCTTGAGGCAACAGTAGACAGACAAAGGAGATAATCACAGATAACCTACGGTCAGTGACCGTAGGGTGCCCGGAAGTACATGCGAAGGGATTTTGCGGCCAAACCCGAACTGCCAACGGCGCGAGGAGGGTAACTGCGCTACCGGCGAATCATGCGTACCGGTGAGTCCGGCCAAGCTGCAGCCGAAGTATCTTTCTTCGAAGAAGAATCGGCCTTATTTGCAGAAGCCTGATTGCCGTTTGGGGATGCCTGATTGCCCAAAGCGTAAAGCACAACTTCAACCCGACTGGAAACTCCAAGCTTGTCGAAGATCCTGAAGAGATAGTTTTTTACCGTGTGCTCCCGCAAGCTCAGACGTTGTGCGATCTCGCGATTGCTGAGCCCTTCTGCCACACAACGGACGACATCAAGTTCTCGCGCCGAGAGCAGCGCGTCGCCATTCGCGCTCACGAACGACATTGGAACCGGCTCGGACATGGCTTCCAAAAGATAATGTAATTCCGCGCTGCTGGCCCAGATCTGACCTTCATGCACGCAGCGGATCGATTTTGCCAGCAACTTGAGCGGTTCGGTCCGGCAGAAGACCCCGCGCGCGCCTGAGCGAAAAGCCTCGATGACAGGCGTGCGCTCTGAAGAATCCAGAAGCATAATCACGCGCGTCGATGTCGAAGAGGAACGAATTTCGCGGGTCAGTGTAAAACCGCCTCGGCTGTCATTGCCCTGGCGTGCGCTGATTAGGGCAATATCAGGACGCTCGTGTTTGATCGATGAAAGAACCTCGGCGCTTGCGGCGGCAGGCGTTGCCAGCGCGAATTGGTTGTCGCGTGCAAGCGTTTCGACCAGTAATTGCGTGTTCATCGCCGTATTGTCAACGGCGAAGACGCGAATGCGCTCCTGCAACGGAAAACTGGTAAGTTGGGCCATGATCCAGAAGCGGTACCTAGAAAGTTTGAGAGTCCTTTGTCTCCCAGTGGCTTGTTGTGTGCAATCGCTTGGCCAGTCTCTAGAGGGGAATCTGCAAAAACGTCGGTACGGGTCGAAATCCTTACCCCACTATCACCCGCTCCCTCGGCAAGAGCTTATTTGACAAGGTATTCGGGCCACTTCAGCCGGTAAATGGCACTTTCGAGCCATTATCTATATGAGTACTATTCACCTCGCTGGTTAACCCTAACATTAACGTCTGAATCGCCACAATTTACTGACTTTTTAGCTATGCAACATTCTGCATGGAGTCGAACCTCTCATTGACACTCACTAGGCCCTGTACTACCGTTACGTCCAGTTAGAAGTGTTAAGAAGCCTGGCAGGAAGCCAAACCCCCCGAAAATCTTCCTCGAAATCGACCGCTCCGACACGGGTCAAACAGAACAGCCATATCCAGTGAGAACAGGTTGGAAATCCATGCTCAGATTTGATGACTCTTCAGCTCTGGAAAACTCAGGCCGTACCCGTCGGCATTTCCCGTATTACCTCGCGCTTGCGTTTCTGGTAGCTGCATCCTTGGCAGCGCTCATGACTCGGCCCGTTGTGGTACATGGTTCGGCGCTTGCGACCGATCCAGGTCCGCGGCCTCTTCCCGCAAATGCCGGGACTTTTTATTCGAAGCTCACAAAAAATCAGAGCGCGGTCACGACCCGGTTGACCCAGATCTTTACCGAAGTCAATTTCGTTGCTGGGGGACCGCTGGTTAAGACCGTGGGATTAGGCCCGCGCTTCAACTCCAATTCTTGTTCGAGTTGTCACGCGTATCCTGCCGTGGGCGGCTCCAGCCCGCCGAATAATCCGCTGTTCGGGATCTACCAGTTGATGGGTGCAACGAACAGCATGCCGTATTTCATCACGCAAAATGGGCCGGTGATAGTCGCGCGCTTCCCGTATCAGTCCGATGGTGTGACTCCCGACGGCGGCGTGCACCAGATGTTCACGATCTCAAATCGCACCGACGCGCCTGGCTGCACCACCATGATTCAACCCGATTTCGCCGGTGCGCAGCAAGCCAACAACATCATCTTCCGCCAGGCGACTCCCACCTACGGCGACGGGCTCATGGAGTTGATTCAGGAAAGCGACATCCTCAACAACATGAATTCTAATCTGTCGCTCAAGCAATCTCTCGGAATCTCGGGACATCCGAACTACAGCGATGACGACGGAACCATCTCGCGCTTCGGATGGAAGGCCCAGAACAAGTCGTTGATCTATTTCTCGGGCGAGGCTTACACGGTGGAAGAAGGGGTGAGCGACGAAGCCTTCCCCAGCGAGAACGATGAATCGATCGCAAGCTGCCTGCCTCCGTTCCCGGTGCCTCCGGGAACTAACAAGACGAAGGGTGTTCCCGACGATCGAAACGACACGGGTGAAGCTCCGAAACTGCCGGTGAATTTCCCGGGAGACCTCGAGCGCTTTTCGCTTTTTATGCGATTCCTGGCGCCTCCGGTGCCGGTGCCTCCGACGCAGTCAACGAGCAACGGCTTGGCACAGTTCAACTCCATTGGCTGCAACTTGTGCCACGCGAACTCTTTCACTACACCGAAATCCTCGATCGCCGCCCTCAGCAGCGTGCAAACGAACCTTTATTCCGACTTGCTCGTGCACGACATGGGACCGGACGACGCTGACAACGTCACGCAGGGCAATGCCACTGGAGACCAGTTCCGTACCGCTCCTCTGTGGGGCATTGGCCAAAGGTATTTCTTCATGCATGACGGACGTACGAGCGATATCGTCCAGGCAATCGAAGATCATTACAGCCTGGGCAACGGTACGTATCCGAACTCCGAGGCCAACGGGGTGATCAACAATTTCAATTCTCTATCGCAGCAGAATCAGCAGGATCTTGTGAACTTCCTGCGGTCGTTGTGAGCTTGCGGAAACGATCAGACGAAGAGGGCGATATGTCATTGTCGGGGAAAAATAATATGGATCTGGTGAAGCCGAGTTCGCGAAAATGGCTGCGGGTAGTTCTGCCGGTCGTGCTGCTGCTGGCGATTTATACGGTCGCTACCGCTTACTTCCCAAAGGGAGCCAAGACCGCGCAGCGTACGAGCCCTGCTATTTCCTCGCGAACAAATACCGCAGCCCCCCCGAGTGTGACCGCAACCGATCCGGGTCCGCGTCCGCTGCCGGCGGCTGCCGGCAACTTCCTGTCAACGCTGAGCGCGAACGAGCAACAGATTGAACCCAGCGCCACGACGGAATTCAGCCGGACGCACGACGTAATTGTGACTTCACCGACCGATGGTGGACTTGGTCCGCGCTTCAATTCCAATTCCTGCGCGAGTTGCCATGCATATCCCGCGGCTGGAGGCTCGAGCCCGCCGACCAATCCGTTATTCTCCGTTTACAACTACAACGGCGCGAGCAACACGATGCCGTTCTTTGAGACATCGACTGGACCAATTCTCGAAGCGCGCTTTATCAACCAGCCAGGGACAACGATTCCCGACGGCACGGTTCACCAGAACTTCGTGATCACCGGACGCACCGATGCTGCCGGTTGCAACATTGCACAACCCGATTTCAGCACGGCTTCTTCTGACAATAACCTGGTGCTTCGTCAAGTCCCGCCGACGTACGGTGACGGACTGATTGAAGTGATTCGAAACAGCGACATCATCAACAACATGAACGCGAACCAGACCATTAAGCAGCGGCTGGGGATCACCGGACATCCGAACTACAGCGGAAATGACGGCAGCATCCAGCGCTTCGGCTGGAAGGCGCAGGTTCGGTCTACGCTCTTGATGGCGTCGCAGCAGATGAACGTTGAGATGGGCGTTACCAACGAAGTATTTCCCAACGAAATTGATCAGACTCCGGGTTGTGTTCTGAATCCTGTGCCTGAGACGGTCACGAATTTTACTCCGGGGATCCTCACTGAAATGTTCCCCGGCGACTACTCGCGTGTCGAGTACTTCACCCAGTGGCTGTCTGCGCCCACTCCTGTGAAGCCGACAACGTCTACGTCAAACGGCAAGACACAATTCACGAATGCGGGCTGCGTCTATTGCCACACGACGTCGTTCAAGACGCCTGCTACATCGCGTCCTGCCCTCGGCAACATTACGATTAATCTCTACTCTGATTTGCTCGTCCACCACCTGGGACCCGGACTCGCAGACGGATTGCCTCAGGGAGATGCCGGACCTGACGAGTTCCGCACAGCTCCGCTTTGGGGCATCGGGCAACGACTCTGGTTCATGCACGATGGCCGGACCAACAATATCGTCACGGCGATCGAGGATCACTACAGCTTGGCCAACACTAGTTACCCGGCCTCAGAAGCAAACCAGGCCGTAACGAACTTCAACAATTTGAGTTCGAAAAACCAGCAGGACTTAGTCAACTTCCTGCGGTCGCTGTAGCAATTGCGTAGGGACAGCCGCCTCGGGTTGTCCAACGGAGAGAAGCTCCGCCGTACCGCTCGGAATAAAGCGACGGTGGAAGAGGGGCGCTTTAGCGCTGCGATCAGGCAGGAGATCATCGCGGCTTTCAGCCCCCGGGGAGACGCGGTTACTCTCTGAATTTAAGGTCCGGACGCGCGCAAGCGCGCCTGAGCGGCATCGTTGCTGCGGCCCGCTGCATCGTATAGATCCGCTAATCCCAGCCACAATTTGCCATCGTGCGGCGCTAATCTCACGGCATCTTCCTGAAAGCTCACCGCCTGCGCCATGTCTCCCAGTTGGTAACAGGCCTTGGCGCGGCCAGTCGCGACCAGCGAATTGAACACGGCCCCCAGTGTATCCCCTTCCTGGAAGGGACTTGCTCCCTCGGCTTTCGCGAACGCTTGCAGGGCGACTTTTGGCTGGTTCATCTGCAACTCAGCCTGACCGAACATCATCCACATTTCATGCGGCCGTGAAGACGATTCGGCCGACTGCTGGAAAACCCGCGCCGCATCCGCGTAACGCTTTTGCGTCATGTAGAAGAGGCCAAGATCAAACGACGTTTCATCGTCCGCTTCAAGAGCCAAACTCCGGCGAAACTCTGCCTCAGCGTCGGCAGGACGGTGCATCTCCTGCAATACGAGCGCGCGCAGAAGATGCACATTGGCATTGTCTTCAAAGAGAGCTTCTGCTTGATCGAGGTACGACATGGCCTCGGGGTACCGTTCCAGACTGTAGAGAACCCCGCCCGCATTCGCCCAGGCATTGAACAGTTCGGCCCGATTTCCTGCAGACCGCGCGGCTTCAGGGGCCGTCGGAATACGAAACGTGATCTGATCGCAGCTGATTTGCAAACGCTCGATTAACGCTTCTGTTTGTGGCGTTCTTCGCACGAAGATCGCGGAGACTTCATCCATGTACACGGGATTCCACGACACGTTTCGGCAGAAATGACGAAGCTGGGGAAACAGAGTCATTCCCTGATAGCGCGAAAGCGGGACGATGATCGTGTTGATGCCACGAGCATCGGCTTCCTGCTCCCATGCCGAAGAGTCCGGAGGTTCGGAAGCGAGATCGTAAGCGCGAAGAAAGAGATTGCGTCCGAACGGAATGGCGCGGCTGTCGATATAGTCGCGATAATCAGGGAAGAGTCGCCAGTCGAGATACCCTCCGAGTGCGTAACCATTGAAAAGATTGCCCGGGAGTTTCTCGCGCTCCAGAAAGTCGACCGCCCTTTCAGGGAACCACCACGATAATCCTGTCCCAAACACTGCGAGTTGGTTGGAGCGCAGGTAATAACGATTCGAAATCAGGTCCCAGCATCGAACCCCTGCCAACAAGAGGCAAGCGAGCAGAACCAGCGATATTCCGGTCGTCTGAAGCTGCGAAAAACTACACAGTCGCTGACGAGCCCTTTCTTTTCGCGCCTGGGAAGCGGCGGACTCGCGCCAGAATTCCTCAAGAATCGTCCCTCCGATAACCACGACAACGCAAGCAAACAGTGCCTGCAATCGGACATGCTGAAACGCCAGATACATCGATCCAGCCAGGATGGAAGCAACGCCCCATTCTTTGCGCCACAGAGCAATGTAGGCCGCGAGAACGGCCGCGATCGTGAGCCACCAGAACGCGCTCTGTGGATCGCGGAGATCGAAGGCCTGCTGCAGGCTGGCCCAGGATGGCCGAACTCCCTCCCATTCCACCACCCACAAATTGTGAAAGGCCTGGGCTCGCTCCTGTCGAAGTAGCGCTCCGTATATCGAAGCTCCCCAGGGATTGATGAGCGTAGCGACCGCCGTTGCCGCAAGCCACGGCCATGCTGATTCCAAGCGCGTTACGGCGGCGCTTCTTGTTGCTCGCCTCAGCGCTGCCAAGCCTTCGAGGAGCAAGTAAGCGGCACAGAGCGCCAGACCTGCGATGAATCCGAGATGCAGGTTGACCCAGAAGACCATCAATACAGGCAGCAGCCACAAGCGCGCGCGTCCTGTTCGATATTGATTCCACAGCAGGGCCAGAAATGCCGCGAATAGAATGACCGTGAACGCCTCGGCTCGCGGCTGTGTGCGATTTGCAATCAGCGGTACTGCGATTAAGGCCAGAACCGAGACAGTGATCGACTCCCAGCGGAGTAGCAGCGTGATAGTTCCTGCACAAACCAACGCGCCCAGCCACGAGAGCAAACCGTATCCGCCTAGAAGAAACGCGCCGTAAAAGATCAACTCCGATAGAGCGGGATAGATCCAGGTCCGGCCATACGCGGTGTAGGAAAAGATGTCTGTCGAGAGCACGCGATGGTGCTGCGCAATCCAGCGTCCCGAGGCCAACTGCCATCCAAGATCGAAGTCCTGGAGAGTATGTAAGCCGGCCGACAACGCATAAAGTACGGCCACGCCTGCAATGAAACGCGGGGCATAGCGCACCCACTCCGGCGCAGGCGTCTGTTCCACCGACGGATCGCGCTTAGATAAATCGCCGGGCATTCAGAAGGCGCGCAACCGATCACGCGTAGGCCTGCGCGTTGCCATTGTAAGCGATGACGTAGGGACGGGCCGCCCTCGGCTGTTCCACGTAGAGAAGCTCTGCTGTGCCGGTCCCGATACAGCAAGTTCATCTTCGCTCCAGAGTCTTGTAACAGGTAGTTCGTGACATAAGTCGGAAGGATTTTTGAAAGGGCGCGGATTCAAGCCGCGCCGATATCGCAACGTCGATCAGGCGTTAGCCCCTGAAGGCCCGATCGTTGTTCCAGGAAAGAACCTGGCAATTATTCGATGAATCTCAGTTGCAGGACTCTACAGTCCGTTGGCGCTCATCAGAATGAACACTCGGTCGTTCGGAGCCGAGGGGACGATCTGGCTTTCCCCCCCAAACACCACTAGGTTGTCATCGGTAGCGTTGAAGAACGCGATGTGAAAACGCAGCTGCGGAGCTGTCCCGGTAACCTTCTGCAAAACCCAGCTCGGAGTTCCTCCGATCCCATTCGGAAAGGTCAGAACCCACGTGTCGCCCAGGTAGGTCACGGAGGTCAGAGTGTTGATTCCGCCGTACATGATCATGAGATTGTTCGCGGAGTCATAAGCCGCGCTCATTCCCGTCCGTGCCGAAGGCGCCGTCCCAGTCGGAGTAAGGTGCGTCCATGTCGGAGTTCCGCCCTGCCCGTTGGCATTCGAGAGAGTCCAGACATCCGACATTCCGGCGCTCCCCGCATCTCCACCGTAAACGGTCAGTACGTTGTTCGCCGAATCGTAGATTGCGATGCTGTTCTCGCGAGCGACAGGCCCCACTCCCGACGGAGTAAGCTGCGTCCATGTAGGGGTGCCGACTTCTCCGTTCGCATTGCTTAAGACCCACACGTCCGACAGATAGCCGCCGGCGCAGTTTGACCCGCCGAACACAATCAACGAACTCGTTGTCGGATCATAAACTGCGTCGAAGTTTTGACGAGCGGGAGGAAGCGATCCTGAGGGCGCGATCGAAATCCAGGCCGGAACACCGTTCACCGAGTTGGCATCATCGAGCAGCCATACGTCGTTCAAGCAACTTGTGGTACTCGTGGCGCCGCCGAAGACGATCATCCGGTTGCTGACGCTGTCATATACGGAACTTTGACCAAAGCGCGCCGCGGGTGCGGTTCCGGTTGGGAAGATTTGCGCCCATTGGTAAGGAGCTTTGGGAATCATCTGCCCGGCAGCCACAAGTTTCGGCGCCGCCCAGACATCGCCCAGAGGAACCCCAGCCGTTTGCTCTCCTCCGAACACGACCATTTGATCGGTCGAGACGTCGTAAATGCCGCTCGTGTGATAGCGCGCCGCCGGACCGTCCTGAGTCCACGTCTGCGCTTGAGCAAATAGGGCCGACAGCATCACCAGCGCAGGAAGAAGCGAAAATCGAATTCCACGAAAGCTCATTGTTTCTCCCCTTTGTCAGTCGTCAAGCCGTTGGCTTCGCTCAGAATCAAAACGTGGTCGTCAGTGAATGTCAGAGGAATCTGGCTATCGCCACCAAAAATTACCATATCGTCGGAGACCGGATCGTAAATCGCGGTATGACTCTTCCGATACGGGCCGGCAGCGGTGAAATGAATTTGCATCCAGCTCGGAGTGCCACCGATTCCGTTGGCGTAGGTCAGAATCCAGCCGTCATTCAGAACCTTCCCGCGATTATTGCTGCCGCCGAAAATCGTCATGCGGTTGTTCGTGGCGTCATAGATCGCACTCTGCGCCATACGCGCCGCCGGAGCCGTTCCCCTTGGCGAAAGCTGTATCCACGTGGGCGTTCCCGTCACGCCATTGGCATTCGAGAGCGTCCACACATCGCCGTAGACCGCGGTAGTCGATGATCCTCCGCCGAACACAGTCATCACGTTGTTGACGGAGTCGTAGATGGCCGTCGCCTGGCTGCGCGGGCTAGGCCCCGTTCCGATCGGAGTAACCTGTGCCCAGGAAGGAGTCGCAGTCGACCCGTCCGCATTGCTCAGAATCCAGAGATCGTTGTAGTAATTTCCATTGCAGTCCGTCC
Source organism: uncultured Acidobacteriota bacterium (assembly GCA_963763845.1). Taxonomy (GTDB): domain Bacteria; phylum Acidobacteriota; class Terriglobia; order Terriglobales; family Acidobacteriaceae; genus Sulfotelmatobacter. The sequence goes on along the minus strand of CAVXPX010000024.1, from coordinate 828,028 downwards.
CGCCGAAAACAATCATTTTGTTTGTATTCGGATCGTAGACTGCGACCTGCCCTTCTCGGACCGGAGGCAGTGTCCCTGTGGCCGAATACGCTTTCCAGGCCGGGGATCCCCCCTGGGAATTCAGGTGGGTAACCACCCATAGATCGTTGACGCAGGGCCCCGGAAATCCTGTGCCGCCTCCGAAAATGATTTCCCGGTTCGACGTCGGGTTGTAGACGGCGCTGTGGCCAAATCGCAGGCTAGGCCCTTTGCCCGTCAATACTACTTTTCCCCACTGTAAATTCTGGGTTGCGGTCGAAGAACTGGGGATCACATGCTGCACCACCCATGTGTCGTTGAAATCGACATTCGTCGGCGCGTGTTGCCCGCCAAACACGAACATCTGGTTCGTCGCCGGATCGTACACGGCTGATGATTGGCTCCGCGTACCCGGACCGTAGCGATTCCATTTCTGGCTCTGGCCCAGCAACGGGCTCACCGCGACACTGCCGATCAACAGGCAGAGCGCAACAACACGACCGACCTTACGACGTTTCATCATGACCGCTCCGAGTGAAAGTAGAAGCAGCAACCGCGTTTGCGAGTGAAAACGGTGCCTGGGGCCGCGAGGGAGTCAAAGCGGAACACCGCACTGCGTCTGGGCAGATTAAAGGCCCGTTCCAGCCTCGTCAAGATGATGAAACTTGCACACTTCCCGGGGGCCACGAAACCACCCCGCCCGCACCCGTCAACTTTGCCGTCAAGCTGGTCCGTTGGCATCATCCCACCTCCTCTGTCCTGCTGAGCGAGGATTGGGCTTTGCCAGGGCGAAGCTCAAGCGCAGTCGAAGCGTTTCTACCCTTTCCAACCAAGGTTGTCAGGAGTGGGATATCACCCGACGATCACTCTCTAAACCTCAGACTCCATGCAAAATCCTTCATCTTGACGTGTTTTCTAAAGCCATAGAGACTGTCCACTACGATTTGTCTGTTGTCCCTCCCCGTTAGCGAGCAATCTTTAGAGTTTTACTTCGAGTTAGCCAAAAGTGTGTCTGTACTTCTGTGCGAATGCCGGTATTTCCAGGTTCGATCGATCCATCCTTTCAAGAACTGCAGGGAAAGTGGGCTCATGAAAAAGGACTATCGTCTTGAAACCAAGTCAAGTGCATCTCGGATCTCGCAGTTCGGCAATCGTTTGAAATCGTTGACCCTGATTGGACTCGCCGTGGCGTTCTTTGGCGTGTTTCCGGTTCGCGGGAATGACCGCACCGCCGCTCCTCCAGCCGTTGCCCACACTCCCAACCAACTCCTGGCTCAGACCAAAGTTCTCAAACTCATGGGGCAGCTTCCGCTGAGTTTCGAGGCCAATGCAGGCCAGGTTGACAGCCGCGTCAAATTCCTGTCTCGCGGCCCCGGATACAACATCCTTCTCACCGAGCATGGAGCGGTGTTGGCGATCAAGAATGCCGCCCGCAAGACGTCGGCTCAGCAAGAACACAGCAATCGTTCCGCAGCACTCATTCGCGGGGACTTGAGAGTGCAGGCCGATCCCGCAAGCTCACCCTCCATTCTCCGGATGCAGTTGCTTGGCGCGAACGGGCACGCAACGATCTCTGGCCTTGAGCGGCAATCGGGATCCACAAACTATTTTTTAGGTAAAGATCCTCGCAACTGGCACACGAACGTCGCAAACTATGGCCGGGTTCGTTACGAGAACGTTTATCCGGGAGTGGATCTTGTCTATTACGGCAACCAGGGTCGGCTCGAATATGATTTCGTTGTGCAGGCCGGAAGCAACCCGCATTCGATCCGGCTGAACTTCGGAAGCGATTCCTTGGCGCGTCTCGACAAAGCCACCGGCGACCTCGTCATTCGCACATTGGCGGGCGACGTTCGTTTCCAGAAACCGGTGGCCTATCAACCGGCAGGCGCGGAACAAACCAATTCGCGGAGCGTCAACACCAATAAGCATTTCGTGAACTCCCGTTTCGTGCTGCAGGCGAAAAATGTTGTTACGTTTCAAGTCGACTCCTACGACACCACCGAGCCGCTTGTAATCGATCCGGTTCTCAGCTATTCGACCTATCTCGGCGGCACGTCCAACGACTACGCCACGTCCATCGCCGTCGATTCAAGTGGCAGTGCTTACATCACCGGGTACACCACGTCTGCGAATTTCCCGGTGACTCCCGGCGCCTATCAAACCACCTGCGGTGGTGGCACCTGTACTTCAACAACCATTGACGCTTTCGTCACCAAGCTGAATCCGAGCGGAACCGCTCTTGAGTACTCGACCTACCTCGGCGGAAGCAGCAAGGACTATGGCTACGGCATTGCCGTCGACCCGAATGGGGATGCATTTATTGCAGGCACAACTTTCTCGTCCAATTTTCCGGTTACCTCGGGAGCCTTTCAAAAGGCTTGCGGCGGCAACAGCTGTGCCTCTGGTGACGGTTTCGTGACCGAACTGAACTCCACAGGCTCGGGTCTGGTTTATTCCACCTACCTCGGCGGTGTCAGTGTGAATCAGGCGAATGCGATCGCGCTCGATAGCTCAGGCGATGCCTATATCACGGGATATACCAAGTCGAGCAGCTTTCCGGTTACGGCCGGAGCTTTCCAGCCCAAGTGCTCCTCGTGTACCAAAGGCACAGTGGATTCCTTTGTGACCAAGCTGAACTCCAGTGGCTCTGCGCTGGTCTATTCCAGCTATCTCGGAGGCAACAACGGCGACACCGGTTATGCCATCGCGGTGGATGCTTCGGGCAACGCCTACGTCACCGGATACACGTACTCCACGAATTTCCCGACCACCGTCGGCGCTTTCCAGCGAACTTCCGGTGCAGCAACCGCGGCGTTCGTCAGCAAGGTTAATCCCGCCGGCACGGCGCTCTCCTATTCGACCTATCTCGGGGGCAGCGGAACCAGCACCAGCGCCTGTGCCGCTTGCGCGACCGGCATCGCCGTCGATGCGACAGGGGATGCCTACGTCGTCGGTCTGACTTGGGAAACAAATTTTCCCACGACTACGGGCGCCTATCAGACCAGCTTCGCCGGCGGATTCCACGACGCCTTCGCCACCAAGCTGAATCCTTCCGGTAGTGGAGTGATTTATTCGACCTATATCGGCGGCACCGGCGACGACGGCGCCACATCCGTCGTTCTCGACAGCACGGGCACCGCATACCTCAAAGGCAACACGTTCTCCACCAATTTCCCAACCACTCCCGGAGCCTTCCAAAACACACTCAACGGCAGTTCGAACTCCGACGCCTTCGTGGTCATCCTCAACCCAGCCGGATCAGCTCTTAACTATTCCACCTACATCGGAGGCTCTTCCAACGAGTACGGCAGCGCCACGGCGATGATCGCGATCGACAGCCAGACTCCGCCCGACATCTACATCACCGGATATGGAAACTCGGCCGATTTCCCGGTCACGCCAGGCGCTTTCCAAACCAAGCTCGCCGGCCAGAATGATGGATTTGTTTCAAAATTTGCTCCCAGTCCAAACGTCGGTTTATCGCCCGCGCTGAATTTCGGAAACCAGAATGACGGCACGACGAGCGCGCCCGAAACAATTACTGTTACAAACACTGGAAACTCGACCCTGACCATTTCATCCGTTGGGATCTCCGGGTCCAACCAGAGCGACTTCAATCAGACCAACAACTGCACGACGGCCGAGGTTGCGCCCCAGTCGACCTGCGCGATCAACGTAACTTTTTCGCCGACAATCAGCGGTACCGAGAACGCGACCGTGACTCTTACCGACGACGCTCCTGATAGCCCTGAATCCACTTCGCTCACTGGAATCGGCGTCGGAGCTGGCCCGGCGGTCACGATCTCGCCGACGAGTTTGGTCTTTGCCACCCAACTGGTCAACACAACCAGTCCGCCGCAAACCGTGATGCTCACGAACATCGGAACCGGCCCGCTTTCTATCACGAGCATCATTGCCAGCGGCAACTTCGCGCAAACCAATACATGCGGAACCGCAGTAGCTGCCGGAGCAAGTTGTACCATCAGTGTCACCTTTACTCCGTCCACCGTGAACACGCGTACTGGCTCGATCACCGTCACCGACAATGCTCCCGGAAGCCCGCAGATCGTTTCCCTCACCGGCACCGGAACTTATGTCACCTATACGCCGACCAGCCTGAACTTCGGCACGGAGAAGGTGGGCTCGTCGAGCGCACCTCAGACCATCACGTTCACCAATCACGCGGGCAGTGCGCTCATGATCAAGAGCGTCACTACAACGGGTGTGGACAACCTCGACTTCATCCAAACCAACACCTGCGGTACGAGCCTCGCGAAACTATCCAGTTGCACCATTACCGTAACCTTCAAACCACTGGCAACCGGCTCGAGAACAGCCGACGTCACGATTTCGGATTTCATAGGTGGCAACGCCAGTCAGAATATTCCGCTGAGCGGAACAGGACAGTAGAGTCACGCCGATCAAAAAAGGGGAGACGAGCGCCGGTATGCAAATCTTCAAAGGGCTGTTCAGGATTGCAATTTGTGCATCAGGATTTGGTATTTGGTTGTTGAGCAGCGCCGCGTTCGCGCAAACCGTCACTCTCTCCCCAACAAGTCTCAGCTTTGCCAACCAGGCAGTCGGAACCACCAGCGCTGTCAAGAACGTGACGCTCGGCAACACTGGCGCAGCGACGCTGTCGATTACCAGCATCACCACGAGCGGTCCCTTCGCTCAGACGAACAATTGCGGCACCTCGCTGAAAGCGAAGGCCAGATGCACGATCTCCGTTACCTTCACGCCAACCGCGACGGGAAAAGCGACCGGAACTCTCACGGTCACCGACAATGCGAGCAATAGTCCCCAAAGCGTCGCGCTCAGCGGAACCGGGGAGAGCGGAGTTACGGTTTCACCGACGAACCTGACTTTCCCGGCGCAGAATATCGGCACGACCAGCGCTCCGATGACTTCAACCCTGGCGAACTATCAGTCAACGGCGCTGTCTATCACGAGCGTCACCATTACCGGCGACTTTGCGCAGACAAATACTTGCGGGACGTCGGTCGCCTCATCCTCCAAATGCACCTTCAGCATCACCTTTACTCCAACAGCAACCGGAACTCGCACCGGCGTGGTTACCATCACGGACAACGCTGCCAAGAGTCCCCAGAAAATCAATCTGACGGGAACCGGGCAAGGTGGGGCGACGCTTACATCGATCACCCTTTCTCCCGGCTCAGGGCTGCTTTCCATGGGCAGCACTTTGCAGCTCACCGCTACGGGATACTATAGCGACGGTTCCACCCAAAACCTGACTTCCTCCGCGACCTGGACCACGTCGAATGCGAACGCTGCAACCGTGAATGCCGGACTCGTCGACGGCGTCGGCAGCGGCGCGGCTTCGATCACGGCTTTCTATAGCGGAGTGTCCAGTTCTGCGGCCCCCATCAATGTGGGCACTTCTTCCGACTATTTCGTAGCGACGAACGGTAACAATTCCTGGTCCGGCACGCTTCCGGCGCCGAACGCCAACAATACTGACGGACCATTCGCGACCATCGCCAAAGCTCAAACCGCCGTGCAAGCTCTGATTGCTGGAGCGAATGGCCGGACCACTCCGATCACCGTTCAAATTCGTGGCGGCAATTACTACCAGCAATCACTGATCTTCACCTCGGCCGACTCTGGTACGTCCACGCTCGGGGTTTTGTGGCAGAACTATCCCAACGAAACGCCAATTCTCAGTGGCGGTATGGTCGTCACCGGCTGGATGAACGTCAGCGGCAGCACCTATCAAACCACCTTGCCCGCAAGTACCAAATACTTCGAGAACCTTTACTACAACGGCGTCCGCCGCTTGCGTCCGAGAGTCGGAGGCGGTCTGGGCACCTATCTCCGCATCGTCGCTCCCGTATATTCAAGCTCCTCCAACGCGAACTGCACGGTCTATGTCTCGGGCAGCGGCTATGAATGCTTTGACCGTTTCGTCTTTTCTCCCGGAGACTTGAGCTCGAGTTGGACGAATCTGAATCCGCCGTACCCAACTGGCGATATCGAACTGCTTGATTTCGAATACTGGACCGTCCCTAAAATGCGGATCAAGTCCATCGACACCGTCAACAACATCGTCTACTTGACCGGACCCACGAAGGAAGTAGCCGGCGTGCACGGCTTCCTGAAAAATCACCGCTACGTTGTCGAAAACGTAAAGACCCTGCTCACTCAGACCGGGCAATGGTTCCTGGATACGTCTGTATCTCCTTACGTCCTGACCTACATCGCGAATACGGGCGAATATCCCCCGACCGACACGATCATCGTGCCGCAGTCTTCGCAGGTCATGACCGCGACCGGACTCGAATACGTGACGTTCCAGGGCTTGCAATTTGAGCACGACAACTTCACCGTTCCGTCCGCGGGATACGCTTCATCCCAGCAGGAGCCGACACTCACCGGCGCTGTCAGTTGCTACAACTGCCAGTACGTGACTTTCAACTCCGACGTCATCACCATGACCGGGGGATCCGGCATGGAGTTCATGACCACCGACAAGAGCACCACAACCGCGCACAACACCTTCGAGAACGGCGCTCTCTACGATATTGGCGGAATGGGAATTCGCGTCGGAACCGCTCCGGGTTCCACCGATACTGATGCCAACGTCGCCCAGTTCACGACCATCCAGAACACATTGATCGAAGGCTACGGCCGCGTCATTCCCAGCGCCGTCGGCATTGTGCAGGGAAGCGGCCACGATAATCTCTACACGCACAACGATATCTACGACGGCTACCACAGCGGAGTCGAAGTCTGCCTCGCACCTGCCTGCGCTCCCGGAACCAAGAACTCCTCAGGAACATTCAACAACACCGCTTCCTTCAATCACATCTTCGATCTATATCAGGGAGTGACCGACGATGGCGGAGGAATCTATTTCGCTACCGGCGGCCAGACATACATCGCCACCGGAAACCAGATCCTCAACAACAAGATTCACGATCTCAGCGACGCCTCCACCATTGATAAAGACGGCTACGGCGGATACGGCATCAACATCGACGGCAATACCGGTGCCATCACCGTCGAAAACAACCTCGTCTATCGCGTCTCGTCCATGGGCATCAACATGACGCACGGTCCGCAGTTGCCCGACTATCCCAACACCATCACGAACAACATCTTTGCCTTCGCTCGAAAGGGATTAGTCGCGAATGGCAATCCTTACTGGACGAGTTCCTGCCCATCGGGCCCGATCACGATTTTCGACAGCTCAAGCAACTTGTTCTACTTCGACCGCAATGGGAGCGTCGGTTTCTACGTGCAGCAAGGCTGCGAATATGCCTGCGGAAACTCCCTGCCCACTCTGCATAATTGGCAGAGCAACCTTTACTGGAGAACCGACGGCGCCTTCAACGCTGATCCGGATGGCTTCCATGACCAGGTCGCCGTGCACTCGCCGGGCGTCTGCGGCACGTCGACCAACTGGACGTATTACAACTTCTCGGGATGGCAGGGCCTCGGCGAAGATCTTGCCAGCGTCGCGACGCAGAATCCGGGCTTTAACAGCCCAGCTTACCCGAACGACGACTATTCCTTGCCAAACGGATCTCCGGGCGTCGGATTCGTCGTCTTCGATCCGTCGCAGGCAGGGAGGAATAATCCGATCATCAAGGCGACAGATCCGGTCGATATTCCGGCAACATTCTCCACGACCACTTTCAATCCGGCAACGGATTTCTAGAAGTTGTCGTGTAAATGCTTTTGGGAAGGATACGGCCTCAAGCCGCGCCGCAAGGTGCAAGAGCGGCCCAACGCGGACCAGCCTGCCGCAACGTGGAAGAGCGGCGCTTCAGTGCCGCGATGAAGCGGGAATAATTGTGGGCTTCAGCCCCCGCCTCCTTGCGCTGTCATCCGAAGCGCAGTCGAAGAATCCCTACACTGAGAATAGGCCTCACAGGAAATTGACAGGTCAACAGACCAGCCGAAATCATGGGATCGGACCTGTCTCCAGCAATATCGGCTTTGCTCCGATCTGCACGCTGGATGCGCCATTCAGAGTCGTCGCAGGATCGCCGGCGACATCGAGATATTCGGTGTAGCCGCCCGCCGGAACCGTGAACGTCGTCGTCGGACAATTCGAAGTCGTGCAATCCTGCCCGGCATCCCAGACTGCGAGAGCAGAGTATCCGCCGGACCGACTGAAGCCGCAAGTCCACACGGTGCCTGTTGCGCTGCATGTCTTGCTGACCGTTGCGCCGACGGTCCAGGTGTTCACTTGCTGATAAGCTGTCGCTGCGGGGGTCGTCTGGCCAGTCGTGTCGTTGTAGAGGCTTGAATCCGTCTTGCTGTCCCAAGCAAACCAGTACACGCGGCTGATGTTCGATGATGCTTGCAGCAACAGATACCGCGGCAAGAACGCTGCCTGGCGCTCCAGATCGGTGAATCCCTCAACCGGAGCCTCGCTCCAACCCGCCTCCGTATCGAAAAGCGGTTTGAGCGATCCTCCACTGGAAGCGCTGTCCGGATAGCTGTTCAGCGTCTGACTCATGTCCGAGATAACCGTGTTCACATTCTCGGCCACGGGGCAGGGAAGCGGGCTGCCGCCGCCCGTATTGCCCTTTGTTCCGGTGCCAACGTACCCGTGGAAACCAATCTCGTCTGAGAAAGTGCCGCCCGCATAACCGCTTACTGACGTCGAAAAATACGTCGTCAGGCTGGCCGCCACTTCACCCAACATGCCATCCGCCGCCGCTCCAACGGGAGACGGGCTCACAATCTTCGCGTTCGGATCAAGCGCCGTACCCTGCGGGAAAACACTGGCGTTCTTGGTGCAGGACAGCCCGCTCGGCGCACCTTCTACGACGCAGCGCGCATCCTCCTCCATGCGCACGAGCTGAGCGGTTGTCCCGTACTGTGGATTCCAATAGACATTGGAGTTCCACTCGTTCCAGATTTCGTAATAGGAAATCCCCGGAAGACCGCTATTCTTATCCGATAGGCTGTGCTGCGCGATGGCGCTGACCCAGCTGATCCACGTCGCGTCCGTGCCGCTGCCGTCTTTATTCAGATCAAGAGGCGGATCGCATTCTCCCGGGCCGGACGAGCAACTGCTGTCGCTCGGCTGCTGCGATGCCCACTGCGGAGTGCGTGCCAATGTATACACAATGTCGACGCCATGCGGCTGCGCTTCCGACATCCACTGATCGAACAGACTCCAGTCGTAAGTGTTCGCGGCGGTATTGATCTGGGCCCAGGAGACGCCCGCTGCCCACAGGCGCTGCCCGCCGAAAGGGAAGAAAGGCCAAGGCGCATTCGGGCTGTTCAGATGCATGCCGAAATATTTCTGACTGATCTGAGCAGTCGTCCCTACGCTGGTCGTGCTGCCTCCCGCATTGGGAGCATTGAAAATGCACGGAGGAGCGTTCTGGCCACCTCCACCACCCCCTCCGCCACCGCCTCCGGTCGTGGACGACGCACCTCCGCCGCATGCGGCGGTCTCGAACAAAGCTGCAAATATCAGCAACACGAACAACAGCAGGCCAAACGGGGGTCTGCCAACAGGGTGGGGAGTCTTCATTGTCGTCTTTGGGCCCTCGGGACGATCCTTCATCCAAAGCTGGGTGTATAAACCCAAAAATATAGAGCGAGTTGCGCGTTAAATGGGCAAGAACCTGTGCTCTTGTAGAATCGGCACCGTATACACGAATGGCATTTATACCACGGGGCTGCTTAGAACCTTGTCCCGCGGCTCCCGCCAATCTCTCTTTCGCCGTCGACAAGGGGCTCCTGCCATCTTTCTTCCAGTCACTCCATTTCTTCCGGCGTGGGCGCGGTCTTTCTCTCCTTTGTGGACGGCAGGTTTGTGTTGGGGCGTAGTTCCGAATTGAGGGGCAGTCGCTGGATTGCTGCGCTCACCAATAAAAACGGAAAGTCGTATTGGTCCGTCTCCTCGAAATGAACCAATACTCTGGTTTTGCAAAAATCTGCAATTCAGGCAGCCGTTCCGCGGTAGACGCCTGATTTTCGTCAGCTATTTTCTTGAGAATCAAACTGGCGGAGAGGGAGGGATTCTCTAACCGCCATTTCTAGCAAGTCGTGGTGATTCCTACAGTTAGCGATTCTAGCCTGTGTTTATGCTGGTGTCGAGCACATTCGTAACTTAGGCTGCTGTTTCCACAGTTTCGCCTATTGCCCCTGATTCCAATGAAACCGTATCACTGGTATCAGTTCGCCGAGCGTGCCTCTGGTCGAGATTCATCACGCTATCGCACTGAGTTTCCTTTCTGCGATTTTCACTGCCAGCGGAACATCTCTCTGCCTTGCAGTCGAAACGTCAACAACGGTGGGTTTAAACTGCTCGCATCGCGACAGGAACTCTCGAAAACATTCCGCTGCAATTTCTCTCTCTCCAAGGAACTCGAAAACACAGGCCAAATCGAACTCATATATAGGCAACTCGTGTACAGTTCCGGCCTTCGCCACGGCCGCTAAAGCCTTGTGCAGCAGGTCTCTCTTCTCCGTCGCGTCACATGTCTCCGCCAGACGCACTTGGTCTTTCGCATAGCTAACGAGTGCAAAAGCCATCATGGATTTTTCAATCAATTCGGCGTATTCGTTCCGAACGGCTATGCCCTCATCCTTAGCGACTTTGAAGAAGTACTCCACCTCCCGCTGTTCCTCTGCCGTGAGGTCGAACATCAGCCGCCCCTCTGAGTCGCGTTTGAAGCCGGGCAGCATTTTTGCATCAAAGTAGCTAGAAAGCATCATGCCTTCTCTCTCGCTCTTGTGACCCACTCATTGAGAGACGCTCTGCCTAGTGAATCTGCGATAACAATTTGAACTCTCATCAGCGTTACAGGATTGTTTGGGTGACCGAGAACGACGGACACTCGTTTTGCGAAAGTGGGCAAAACGGCTTCATCAGAAAAATGGCGATGTTTATCCACAAGCATTTGTTTGCTCCCGTAGAGAATCTCTGTTTCATTAACTCCTTTCAAAAAGACCTCGAAAACATCGTCGTACTCGTGAGTTGATGCTTCGGGGAACATGGATTTGATGAAAGCAGGCAAGCACGTTTCCACCATCCTATCCTGAAGTTCACAACGGAAATCGTGCCCGAATAGTCTGAATGCCGTTCGGTTCAACAGGTGAACATACAAGTAGAACAACTCAAACATCAACTGCTGGCCGTTCTCGTTCGCCAGTTCCTCAGTCGTGAATGACGATAGCAACTCGTGTGCGGAGCGCGTGGCTTCGGAGAAAACGACACGGGCAATGTCTTCCTCCGGTTTGTGCAAGAAGGTTCCGTACCATTCAGTGGCGAGGGACAGGAACTCAGTTTGCGATACAGTCATAGGTCACTCACCCACGAACCCAGCGCGTCTGCATGACGCGATAGGTGCTACGCCCATACCCGTGACGATCCGCACTGTGCACCAGCGTTTCAAACACCCCCCTGCTCTCAACTATTGGCCGTCGCAGCGACCGACATTGGCCTGACTTGGTTCAGCAGCGTCATCATCACCCGGAAGTTCGCAATGTCAGCGACATCTCTCTTCGCGCTAGATGTCTTCGCTGAATCGGTCGGTGTGTCATAGACCAGCGTGAACTTGCCGTTCTCTACCGAATATGAGCGCACATTCTGCCACGGAATCGGCTTCTTGTTCAGGTCCGGGAACATCCCAAGCACATCAACCTTCACGCCTTGTCTGCTCAGTGTAAAGTCTCCGAAGCTCACATCGAACCCATCGTTGTATCGCTGGCTCACTTTGCGCCACAAGTGTGGAAAGGTGAACTCAGTCAGCAGCGAGCCGATTTTCTCTGCTCTTGAGAAACGGCTGCCGAACGACACTGCCCGTGCAGCGGTGCCATCTTTCACGCTGGTACTGGCGAACTTAACGGTTCCGACGTACCGCACTTTTTCGACCCGCCGCTCAGCGTTAATGCCCGTCTTCAGCTTGAAACTGTACCGCGTGCCCATCGGAAGAACACCATTCACAAGAGTCGTGACTACGCCCGTGTAGAACTCATCTACTTCATCCCATCGCATCTCTTTTTGGCCAAGAAGTGACCCGTAGCGAAGTCCAACTGGGTCGAGAGCCAATCGAACGGACAGCAGCCAGCAGACGAGCGCAACAGGCACGGCGACCAGAGCAACTTTCACGGCACTCACTGCCCACGGTGGAACACTGGCGCGGGATGGATCAATGTCTCGGCCCAAGCCATACCCCAAGAGCGCAACGACGAACAGGAGCACAATGCGAACCCAGTTCGGACCAAAAGTTTGAGCCGAATTGCCGTCTGTGTTCATCGCGATGAATCTTACACCTTCACAGTTCCAACGACTGTGTTTTCGACGCGATAATATTCGTCGTTTGTTCGCCACTGCTATAGACTAGGATCAGGAGTCAATATGAGCAGAAGCGTCTACGTGCTGGGAGCAGGGGCATCAAAACACGTCGGGTATCCGCTTGCTTCAACAATGGGGGCGGAAATGCTTTCGTGGATGTCAGCACGCGAACGGTATAAGGGCACCGCTGACTCCATCAGAGAGTTGTTCGGTGATTCACCCAACATTGAAGATGTAGTCACTGAGTGTGAAGGCTTGGTCAAGTCTTTGGAGCATTCATCGGAAACTGAAGACAGAAAGCGGCGAACCATTGGCAGTTCTATCTTGATGCAGGTTCGTGAAGCCGTGCCGATCTGGTTCACGGAGATTCACACCAACCCTGCTCCCGCATACCAGCAGTTTGCAGAAAAGATCATTCACCCCGGTGATGTCATCATTACCTTCAACTACGACGACTCGCTCGAAAGAGAACTGAAGAGCGTCGGCAAGTGGAACATCGCACAAGGCTATGGTTTCCAGATTGGAAAGGTGACAACGGCGACGCAGGTTCTCGTACTGAAACTTCATGGGAGCATGAACTGGCTGGTGTCGATTTTCAACGGGATGACTTCAGGATCGTTCGCGATTGGAGGCAACGGAGCACTGGGTCAAAGTCCGCACATCGCGACCGACTATTTGAAATACCTCGGGTACGACGACATGCCCGGAACCTTTCCGCGTGGTGGCGGTTTCCCTAGTCTGATTCTTCCGGGTCGAACAAAAGAGTTCTATTACGAGACATCGTTCGGCCCAGAGCACCAAGAGTTCTTCGATTCTCTGTGGTCACAGGCTGCTGCTGCATTGAAGCGTGCCGACAAGATTGTGCTGTGTGGGTACAGCCTGCTTCCTGTTGACGAACGTGCGTGTGATCTGCTGCTGAATACGCCACGAAAGGAAACCAGCGTCACGGTCGTGTCGGGCAGAGACGGTGAACGCATCAACAGCAGCTTTCGGTCTGCCGGGTTTCAGAACGTCAGCTTCTATCAAGCTGGGTACTTTGAAGCGTGGGTGCGTGAGTCGATCAACGTTAGCCTTCAGAACGTATCGACCGCCGCAACTCTAAACGCATGACAGAAGGGACCACGAAGCATCTCAATTCGGATCGAAGCGGTTATTCAGAAAGCGCAGCAGTTGCTGGCAGGGCACGGTTACAAGGCTGAGCTAGATCGACAGGAACCCACCTAGGACGCCGCAGGATGCAAACGTAGACAGCGCATGGCCCTCTACGTCACTTTTGGGCTAGGGTCGCTCGCTCTAATAACACGCAATGCGTGTTTGTATCGAACTGTTGCATGTGTGTTATGAAAATGTCGCTTTTTGTCCTCTCGAATGATAGGTTTGGGTTCTGGCGCGAACTCACCTGCGTGCAGGGTGTGCCGCAGAATCCTTGGCCGCGAGTGCCTGAAGTAGATTGAACAGGTAGTATCCAATGTCTGTAGGGCCAGAAACAACTCCGTCGCTCCATACCACATGGCGCGGCGCAAGAATCTGCTCTCTCGCTCCGTTCTTGCAGATGCCGACTGCATCCGAATACGGTTTGAATTGAATGATTTGATTGAACGGCAACCTGAAGTTGACGCCACTCCCGCCCGTCGCCCTTCCACTGTAGTAGATGGCGCGAGTTGTGATTAAGAGTTCGCCGCAATCCAAATCTCGCACAGACGTGGATTGTTCCTTGTGACCGCGTAGCCCCCCAAAACGGTACCAAAGCCCACTTGCGACGCGCACACTTGCTCCGCTATGGCCGCCGACGTACGCCGTGGTTGTGACTGCTTGCTTAAGGAAAACATTTGGTAATCCCCAAACCCGCACTTCTCCTGCTTGAAGATTGAAGCTAGTCGGATTTATGGTAAAAATCACTCCGGGCACCGCTTCATTCGGGAGAAACCCCGGCGGCGGCTCGGTCGCGACTTCATACGGCCTTATCCGGTCGTGCAAAACTGTCCATGTCTTATTGCTGTAGAACAATGCAAGTGCCGCTGGTGTCTTGAAAATCCACGAGTCGCCCGTAGAGCCTGCTGCTAAACCTGCTGCTCGGTAGATATCGAGAATAGCAAGATATTCCTCATCGCTGATTGGCTGTGCCTTGCTTCGCTGCTCGGCCCCTTGGCTCCAACCTTTCTTAAGTGCGGCTTGTACTTGGTCCTGCAGAATGGCGGCATCAGCTGCCAGCCTATCTATTGTTGCCGATACGTCGTGGTAACGCTTGTCCTCAATTACAGCATCGGCCATGCACTTTTTCACGGATTCAATTCCTGCCCTTGCTTTCTCTGCACAGGCATCGTGCGCGTCATTAAACCAGCCAGCTTTTTGGTGGCAGTACCTACAAATGCCCATTTGCCCTCCCCGCCTCTCATCCTATCTCCTAGATAATCGGCTGGTACTGACCCTGATACCGCCAACAGTTCAGTCGTTACGATCAAGCTCCCATTTTACGACGTTGCACTCGCCCGCGTCGGTATACCGTACGCTCGCTTCCCGCCAGATCAGAACTCAACACACAGCCCGCAAGCAGGGGAACGCCTCAGAGATCAACAGGAACCCGCCTAGGAGACCGCAGGACGCTCCTGCGACGGCACCTAGCCCTCTACCCTCACCTTTGTGCTAAGGTCGCTCTAATCGCACGTAATGCGCGTTTATATGCAACTGATCGATGTGTGTAATCAAAATGCCCCTTTTTGCCCCTCTCGAATCGTGGGTCTGCAACTTGCTTCCTGTCCCGAGCCTGCCCGTGCATTTGCCCTATCTTCCTCATTGCGCGGCACTTACGTGCTTCGCAGGCTTTCCGGCGCTGGTTGAGCGAAGGCTCAGTACTGCGCCATCGTGCGCGGATTCTTTGAATCAACGAGGTGTCAACAGCCGCTAAAACGGCTTCCCGTCGATCCCGGCGCGCCACGCCCGATCAAACGGGGCGGGAGACTTCCACCAGCCCCGAGGCATTCGCTTTGCTCTGGGTCTGGGCTTCTGCGACTCCTGCCAGCCCCAGACTCGCCCCAGCCGCAACCACAAGGCGCGGATCATTGGACATCCCTCAGCGTGTCGAGGCGTCGGCCCCCCACGTACTCGATGCTGTCCTTCTCTCGGGCGTATTCGAGCGCAATGTTAAGGCACTTCAGAACGGTATCTTCGATTTCCGCATACGAGGCGTGCTCTCGCAGAGTACAGACTTTCGCCAGCGCGATTGCTTCGCGTTCGTTTTCGGTGTACGAGAAGAACTGCATCTCCGTGCGCGTGAGTACGCGAGAGGTTTGCTGATGCACGTGGTCACTCTTTAGACGTGAGAAAGTCATTTGGCCTCCCGGTTCAGAATCTTGTTCACTGCCCATGCTGTCCATCGTTCGGCGCTCCGTGGACTCACGCCTTCAGCGTTCAACGTTGCAGCAATGGCGTCGTAGCTCCGCTGCTCCGCATTGCGCATCTGTCGCATCCGGGAGAGTATGGCGCTTTCTTCGGGCCTTTCAGGATGCACGCCATACGGATAGATTCCGTTGACGTGGCGTCCTTGCTTCGCAGCGCGTAGTTTTCCGAGTTTCATTCGCGCTACGAGTTTTCGTTTCTCGTTGCGCACGATTTGCATCTTGATTCCGAGGATCATGTCTTTGTCGGCGTTCTGAAACTCATCCAAAGACGTGTCCGAAGTGAGTAGTCCATCGACGACCGACCAGACCGCCACGGCAGCGCCAGCGATGCTGAGAAAATCCTCAAAGATCGCAGACTTGCCACGCCCGATCCTGTCCAGTTGATGAACAATCACCGCGTCTAGGTCCTTTGCGCTCACGCGCTCCATGAGCGCCGACATTCCCGGTCGCTGGTGCCACGCAAGCTCGCCAGTGACCCCGTCTGTGAACCATTCGAGCATTTCAAACCCGCGAAGTGCAGCCCACGCGGTAATCTGCGCGCGCTGCTCGTCAATGCTCGTGCCATCGTTGAATTGCGTCCGACCGCTTACGCGGAGATAGCCAATAGCACGTTTCATGCTTCCTCCACTTCTGGCAGCAGCCCGCATACTTCCGCGTATTCGTAGGCCGATGAGTGATAGTCGCGTGGGTTAAGTGAGCCATCTTCGACAGCCTCGGACAGGTCGTCGTCCCACCACTCCACGATTGTCGAGTCGTCGAGCTTGTTGCGTAGCTCCACGTGCGCTCTGTCTCGCTCAAACCACGTCAGCAATTCGGTATCGTCTATGCGTAGCTCCGTCATTTGGTTTCCGCCTTTCCGTTGCACGCACGCTCGAACCGCGCGCGGTTGAAACGTGGGTTAGTGGTAGCCAAGGCGTCGGTGAACCGCGCCACGATGGCGGAGAACCGCACGACATCGCTGTCGGCTGGTTGATCGAATGAGGGTAGTTGCTTTATCGTTTCTGCGATTAGGACGAAATCCTTGCGTGTCATGATTGCTCCTTAGTCGTCATGCACTGTGACAGTGCATAACACACATGCACGATGTGTTAGCAATCAAGCAACCAACCTACGAGATCGTTGCTGTGCTGGAAGGCTTGCAATAGAGTCAGCGAGTTAGAGAACTGCGTGAGGGATTTGTTCCACTTTCCTCGGTGCCGTGAAGTGTCACGATTGACAGGAATGTGCATGGAAAGTGACAACACACGTCATACGTGTGTATATGCACACATGGCACTCGCACACTCCAAGGGTTCGAGCTAACTCCTTTGGAATTTCAAACTCTCGATTTCGTGTTGCAATGAGGAGGGTTACAGGGCGAGATTTGCCATGCCGTTGTCGCCGTGGCACTTAGGCATGGTATGGCACGGAGGAAAGGAATAGAACGGCGCGGGTGCCACGGATTCCGTGAGTCGCTGGGATCGTGTCTACACGTACACACATCGGTCAGTTGACATCTGTACCGTAGCGAGATAGGCTCCCCACATGGCGAAAATCGGGATGACACCGGGCGGGCAGTTCGGCACTATGTTCGCACAGGCAATCGAGGCCAAGGGCGTCAGCTTAGGCTCTGTCGCGCACAAAGTGGGACGCAGCTACGAGCATATGCGCAAGGTCTTCCTCGGTACATCAACGCCGTCGTCTGCACTGGCGACGAAAGTGTCCAAGATTCTCGGCATGAATGTGGAACAGGCGCAAGAGGCCGCTACCCAAGACCGAATGCAGCGCAGATTCGGCGCGAAGGGTTTGAAGGTGCTCGGACGCGATCCCCGGCTGGCGGCTCTTGATGCTGTAGCGACCCTGCTTAGCGATCAAGACCTTCAGACCGTCATCACTGTGGCTCGGGGGTTGGTAAGGTCGCGCAAACAAGGGGTGAAAAGGCTCCAAGTCCACTAGCAGCACGCCCTTGTCTGTGATCGTGATCACTATCAAGAGGAACGAAAGGCCACCAGCTTCCTAGCAATGGTCAACGTGCGGTAAGCGGCTAGACTACTCAGTGACTTCCGCCATTGCTTCCTACCTCGGACCCTTCCCAGATAACCTTGCTCTTCGACGCGCATCGGTCGGTACGACCTGCACCTACATAACAAATCGAGAGGGTGACAAATGACAAAAATATGCGCCAACGAGGAGTGTGGACAGCCGTTTGAACCCGTGCTGTACAAGAACTTGATAGGCAGAACATCTGGCGGTCAGGTAAGGTTTTGCCCAACATGCGCGGAGAACGGAGCACGAGGCAGGACCCGCAAGGTCCCAGACCTTGCAGTTGATTTGCCAACCATGCCGCCGGGTGATTGGGAACCACGGCGCGTAAGACTTACCAGTGGAACGACGTGGCACTTGTTTCGCAAGGTGGACGAGCTAGTGACCGATGAAGTCGGATTCTTCTTCCGCGAAAAGAACGGTGTCGCATCTTGGGCAGCGGTGCCCATTCGCAGCATAGCTGAGGGTACGGAGCGCAACGCGAAGATTCTTGAGTGGGCAAAGCCCATCCTCAAAGGGCCTGACGCCCCGATGACGCTAAGGCACCTGTTCTACTTGGCAGTCACCGCAGGACAGGTGACAAACAACGCAGCCGAGTACGCTGTCATTTCAAAGGTTATGACGAGGGCGCGAGAGGATGGCGAAGTAGATGACGAGTCCATCACCGACGAGCACCGCACCGTTATGGCATATGGCGGCTACACCGACCTCGCAGAGTTCGCCGCCGACCAGCCGGAATACTACTACCGCAAGAAGCTGTGGCCGTCGCAGGATAGCCATATTGAATTTTGGTTTGAAAAGTCAGCGGTCATGTCCACAGTTGAGCGTCTGTATCGAAAGTATCAGGTGACCATGCGACCGTTCAAAGGCCAAGCGAGCAGAGCCTACTGCGCAAGGATTGCAAAGGACCTCGCACAGATTGCCGACAGGCCGCTGACGATTTACTACTGCGGCGATCACGATCCTTCCGGCTACTCCATTCCCGACAGCGGAGAGGAGCGGGTGCGGGAGATTCTAGAGAAGGATTACTACGGCGCAAACAGTGACTTCAAGATGGTGCGCTTGGGGTTCAATCCAGAGCACTTCGAGGAGCACAACATAGAAAGTTGGGATGTAGAGGACAAGAAAACGGACTCGAACTATCAGAAGTTCATCGAACGCTTCGGTCACATTCGCAACGACGAGGGACAGGTCAAGTGTGCAGAGCTAGACTCTATTCCCCCCGATGAATTACGCACGCTTGTCGAAACTGCCATCCGGCAGCACATCACAGACCCTGACGCTTGGGATGAGCTAGAGGCCAGTGAAGAGGTGGATCGGGAAAAGATTAGGCAGGCACTGAGTAGCCTCTGAGGCTCTGTGAGAGGAGCTACTCACACATGGAGCAGTTGACATTACACGTCGTTTCTGTTAGAATAGAAGAGTGGAAAGTATTCATACACCCGCCCGCAAGTCACACATCCACTGGTTGTCTTCAGCACTGTAATGTCACCAAGTTGGGGTAGCCGGATAGGCAAATTGCCTCCGGTTTAGCCTCAATCAAGCCGTTCCGCACTCGCGTTCAAACTGCGGGAGTGTCAGGGCGAGCGGAAGCGCGGGCACCTGCCCCGCTCAGCACGGCATACCGAAAACCCAATGAAACCAATCACGCCCTTGAGCGCGGCAGACTTCTGCTCGCCGCTCGACAATCTCCGTAAGGAGAACGCTCGGTTGAAGGACGCTCTCGCCGTCGCGCCGAATGGAACGCGCGTACTAGAAGAGACGATATTCAACTTTGCCGCTCGTAAGTTCATCAAGTCAGAGGGATTGTGGGAAGAGTTTAAGCGACTCAACCCCGGCCTCTAAACCACAACGCAGTAATAACTCACGTTCTCTGCCGTTTCGCAGAGAAGAAGGTTCACAATATGTCCGATCATTCTGAAGAACACAATACATTTAACGAGGAAGCAAGAAGAGAGACCAGTCTGCTCATCGCGGTCAGCCGCGCCATCGAAGCCAGCCCGATTAAACATCAGGGCACCCGTGAGGAAGCCGTTCGGGCAATCCTCGCAAAGCTGCAAGCATCGCATACGCTACGAGTAAGTGACCGTGGATGGGTCACAGCAATAGATCGGAGCGGCAATCCCGCCGACTTCGCAAAGCTGGTGACCGACGCCATGCTGCGCGACAAGAACATCGGTGATTCATCCAGCATCGCCGCCGCAGTCAAGGCGGGCACCGTATCCCTCGGAGCCAAGGATGAGATGACGAACGTGCAGCAGAAGGTCGCGTTCATTAACACCTACGGGCAGGCCGCGTGGGAAAAACTCCCGGCGCATCGCGCGGCTGCGACCGTTGCTCCCTCGAAGGAGATGACCAAAGCGCAGTACTTGGACTTGCCATTGAAGGACCGTATGGCATTCATGAACACGATCACTGAGCGCGAGCTTGGTGCAATCCTAAGCCGTCGATAGCTCCGACCTTGATCGTCGCGCATGAGTAATTCGCGCGAACTCAGCGACGGGTTTCTCCTTCCCGGCGCGTAATCCCTGAACTTCCAAAACGCTTCAGGTGCGTGCGGCTTGCGCGCGTTGCGCAGGCCGCTCGCTGATCCCATGTACTTCACCAAGCAGTAGAACCCATTCCAACAAAGGACATCATTTATGAAAGCAGCAAAGTTAGTCAGAGTTCCAGACAGCATTCGCCGTGGCGTGAACGGCTTGCCCGGTTCTGATCCCGGCACCAAAAGCGGTACGTACGTATCGCAGCCCACTTTAACCAGCGGTGTCAACAACGGAATACAGGGCGAACAAAACGGTGCGGTGACTCCCATCAGCGTAAAGAAGGTTGACTTTAAAGACCTTCGGACCGGACAGGATTTCCGTCACCCCCAGACGGACACCGCAGCGCCGGACCTTGCGAAGATCAGCAACGACCCCGGCCCGCGCAGTCCGAATCCGAACGACGAAGGTCTCGGAGGCTAGGCAATGAAGAACACACCTCAATTCAACAAGAAGGAAAGCCCTTGGCGCTTTCTGAAGCTCGCGCTGAGCCTGCGCGCACCTGAGCCTGCCTTCCGGCACGTTCTGGTGACGCTGGCCGACCACGCGAACTGTGACGGGGTCTGCTACCCGTCCTACGGCCTGCTGCTGGCCGAGACGGCCTACACCAGCAAACAGACGATCACTGGCGCTCTCATGTACTGGAAGAAGGCCGGGGTCCTGAAATGGAAGAAAGGCTGGGGCAACACCCACAAGCGCAGGTCGAATCAGTACCAGTTCAACGAGGCTGCGATGGAAGCCCTAATCGCCCAACAAAAGGCCAACCGAGGAAATCTCACTGAGGACCCGGATGAAATCTCAGTGGCACCCGATGAAATCTCACTGGGGCCGGATGAAATCTCAGTGGGACGGGGTATGAAAGCTCACTCAGTAGTCGCTAAGGTCTCAGTACTTGAAGGTCCCAGTAATAAAACGTCCCAGTTATCCAAGGAGGGCGGTGCCCTTCTCTCAGACGAGAAAACAGGGGCAGGATCACGGACTGCAAAGCAGGCTCATGTGCAGGAACGCTCACTACATGAGATTTCATCAGAAAGCTCACCGAGTGAGATTTCATCGCCCACGCGGACGCTGGCTGAATTGCACAGCAGATTGACCCCGGAGAACAAAAAGCTCTGGTACAGGCGTACAGGCGGCGACCCCGGCGCGGAAGGCAGACATGTGGCAGCAGAAATTCTAGCAACCCAAGGAGCAGTCTAAATGGAACCGAGTTATCAGCAGCAGATTCAACACCGCAACCAGTCCTCAGCCGAAGTGGATGCACTCCGGCTTCTGTGGGGCGGCACCATGAAACAGTTCACCCCAGAGGTCCGAAGATTTGAGACGTGGCTCCGCCTGATCGGCTACGTCGAGACGACGCGGAACATCAACGATGTCCATCGGCAATTCATCCGGTTGCACGGAATGATGCTCCCCGGCGAATTGATCCGCTACATGGATCGCCTCGTCACCCGCACGCTACTGTCGCAGCAGAAAACCCAAGGGAGTCGTTCATCCGGCTCACTTCAAATACACAAGGGAGAGTCCAGATGAAAGAACAGCAAACAGTAGCACCCGAAGAAGCACCGAAGGCCAAGCGGGCCTATAAGCAACGGCTCTCGAAGACTGACGCAGAGAAGGCGATCAGACACCTCGAAGTTACCCACCGCTATGTGAAGAAGGACATCCTCGATGCCCTCAAGTCGAAGGAGTGCAGCCCCGGCACCAACTCGCGCCTCGCATACCTGAAGGCACTTCAGCAGATGGAGATCGATTACGTGGATCAGATCACGAAAATGGGAGTGCTCCCGAAAAATGTCGCCAGCCAGACCACGACGGAATACATCTTCAAGGCCGTCGTCGGCAAGGGCGGATCAGTGCAGACCACGGCAGTGAACACAAAGCAGCTTCACGAGATCGAACGCGCCGAAGCAAAGGAATGCAAGACGGGCATGGCTGACTCACCGGAAGATGAAGCGATCCGGGCGCAGTTCGAGGCCCAGTACGGCGACAGCGCCGTGCAGGAGGAGAAAGAAGAGGTGCCAGAGAAGAAGTAGCGGTCCCACACGTAGCACAGCGGTCAGGTTCCCCGACCTGACCCGATCTTATGACATCAAATCTCTCTCTAGCTGACCAGATCGCAATGACTGGTCACGCTCTTACGGCCAACGAACTAGCGCGCGTGTTGGCCGTCTCACACGTAACGATTTTCAAACAGGCTAAGGCAGGGCGCATTCCTTCGTTCCGCATCGGGACCTGTGTACGGTTTGACCCGAAGACAACCGCAGATTGGCTCAGAAGGCAGTAGAGACCCTCATGGTTTTGAGTGTAGTACGGATGTCACAACAGCGACCTTGGATTCTATACTCCACCCGCATCACGCTAACAGGGCTTTTCCGTTATATCGTCTGCGTTATATAATCCCGAAATGAAAGCCACTCCCGACTCTGACTAGAGGGGGATCAGGGTCGGGCCTGTATCATGGAAGCGCCGCATCTTGTGATATCCGAGGATGATCGTATGGCCTCTTCGGGGAAATGTTCGGCTTGTCGGACTGAGTTTACGGTCCGCATCTTTGGAAGTCGCAACCAAAACATTGCTGAACTCCGCATCCAATTCGAGGCTCACGTCTTAGCCTCACACACTCCAGCAAAGCACTGCTAATCCCGTCAATTCCTCTCGCAATGGTCAATGGGTGAAATCGAGATGTTTCGCCAGTTGACTATATTATGCCTTTAGCAAACCCCACTCAGAACAAGCCGGACTCCTCCTTAACCGCCACGACTTTGCTCCATCGGCCACTTCCCGAAAAAAGGTATCTTGTTTATGACCCGACGTAGTGCAAGTGTGGTAGTGCTACCGAACACGAATGATAGTGCTATCGATGCTTGTATAAAATAGCGTCCGAGCAGTTCGTGCCCCGGCGCTCCATTGGGTTTTACACCCCAAACGAATCCCCAACTACCGACCCAAAGACCCATTTGGGGGATGAAGGGCTTCAGCATTGCGGCAACTAACCCCGCAATCGTAAAGCCGTAACCGAAGAGTCCTATCAGGAAAATGAACAAACCTTTCGTTCCAGTGCGTGCCAGCCGAGCTGCCTTGCGGAGCAATGTCCAAGGGGCATAGCTATGAATACCGCTTTTCGTCCGGGCTTCTGCAACGAACTCCGATGCCAAGGCAGCGGCTTCGCCCAGACCAGAAATCGCTCGTTCAACCGGATGCGGGTCACCCCCTCCTCGTAGTTCCTCAATCCGGTCTCTCAGATGGCTGTCAATCTCAGCCAAAATTTCCTTTTTCTGAAGTTCATCAATTTGCTTCAATCCATCCGATACCCTTACGAGGTACTGTCGGATTAAGGAGTAGTCTGCTGAAACCGTTGCCTCAGTCATTTCCATCGCTCCTCCGCCCCTTCGCTCCATTCTTAATTGGCAGCAACAAATCTGAGATGCTCTGCGAGAATGCATCCCAGCTTTGCACCATGCTGCGGCCTCGTTGGCGTCCAGCGCGGGTAAGCCAGTAATATTTACGCGGGTGTCCGGCTTCGGCTTCGACCCACGTACTCTCTAGTAGACCGTCATTCTTCAAGCGCAGGAGAATCGGATACAAGGTTCCCTCTGCCACATCCAATGAGGCACTTTGCAGCCGCCGCAGGATCTCCAATCCGTACAGACGCTCGTTCCAGAGCACAGCAAGAATGGCCAAATCCAATGAGCCTTTACGAATCTGCGCTCCCCAGCGATCTTCATGCTCACTATTTGTTGGCATTGCCATATACATTGTTATGCTATGTGTCGGGAGAAGTCAAGACACGGCTTTGACAAAGCACGGCAGCGACATCCATGACAGTCTTGAAATGGGGGATGGTTGCGCGAAAACAGGCGATTTCGCTCATTGACCCTACACAGCGAAAATTTTGTTCACCTTGGCTCGCACTTGTTGGCTACGCGAAGGCTTCAGGTAGCGCATCGTTGACTCCATATCAGAGTGCCCCAACCACTGCTGGACCGTGCGGAGATCGACGCCCGCCCACAAGCACCGGGTCGCGAACGTCGCTCGGAACTTATGCAGCCAGAAGTTCTCCTTGTCGAGCTTCCCGCGCTCAGCAACGGCCTTGAGATCGTCGAGAAAGTTCAACTTCGGGTTGCATCCGGCAGTGGGGAAGACCAGACTGCACCCCTTGTCCGTTTTGGCCTTCCACGCCTTCAACTTCTTTGCGAGTCTCGCCGGAATGGGAATCTCACGTTCCTTGTACGCCTTCGGGGTCCAGTTTCGGTCAGGCTTGTGAGTCACGCGGACAGTGGAGGCCGCGAAGTTCACGTCCGACCAGTACGCGAACATGACCTCTTGCTCCCGCATCCCGGTCATCAGGAAAAACTCGTACCACAACCGTTCCTCCGCATCGCAGGCTGCGAACAGCTTCGCCAGTTCTTCCTTCTCGTACATCTCCGGTTCTTCCTCGGTGTAGCGGGGCCAATCGTTCTTGCCGACCAACCCGCGAATCCCATTCGCCTTCAAAAACGTCATCACGCTCTCGAACTTGTTATAGACGCTGCGTGGTGATTGCTCCTTTTCCTCCCGCAGGAACGCAGAGAACTTCAGCAGGTCCATGCGGTCGATGTCTTCCAGATTCAGCTTGTGGCAGGACTCCCTGAAGTAGCCCAAGGCTGTGGCATAGGCCGCCAGCGTCTTCGGCTTTTTCGTGAGTTCTATCTCTTTGAGGTAGTCAGCGATGGCCGTTGCAACCGACTTGTGGCCGTTCGCAGCAATCTCCGGCACCGAATCGTCGCCGTTGTTCAGTTCAGTCTCTTTCCGCAGGCGCATGGAACTGGCGTCGGCTGCATCTTTGCCCACGGACAGGCGGATACGCTTGCCGTCGCCGTGCCACTCGATGTAGTAGGCCCCTTCGGGATGGCATTCAGGCTTGCCGTTTACCAGCACGGCGTCAGGCTTGACCCGGCCATTGGCGGACAGCACAACAGCGCAATACCGCATCCCTTGCGGCGTTTGGACTCGTTTGGTGAGATTGACTTCGCGGTGCATGGGGTGACCCCTTCCTTGAAAACCGTATCAAGTGTAGGTATCACCAGCCTGCAAATACTAGATAACTAAGGTAATGGCGGAGAGGGAGGGATTCGAACCCCCGATACCCGTTAAGGTATGTCCGCTTTCGAGGCGGATCGTTTCAACCACTCACGCACCTCTCCGCGCCAAAAAAGCCGTCAGGGCTGACGGCTATCGACGATTTCGAAAGAACGTTTGCAGCAATTCTGCACTGCGTCCGGCCAAAACTCCGCTGCTAACCTCGATCTGATGGTTCAGTTGCGGGTGATTCAGTACCTGCAATACGGACCGCACTGCGCCGGTTTTCGGATCGTCCGAACCATAGACGAGCCGTTTGATTCGCGCGTGCACCATCGCTCCGGCGCACATCGAACACGGTTCAATTGTAACAAACAGCTCGCAGTTTCCCAGACGATGGTTACCAAGGAGTGCGGCGGCTTCGCGCAGCGCGACGATTTCGGCATGCGCGGTCGGGTCGGAGTCGGTGAGGTTTCGGTTATATCCTCGCCCGACGATTTTGCCGTCGAGCACGACGACAGCCCCGACCGGAACTTCTCCGACTTCGAGCGCGCGCTGGGCGCAGCGCAGTGCTTCGGCCATCCACAATTCATCGGAGAAAGATGTGAGATGTGCGCTGGAGCTTTCCAATCGGCGGGCTGGTCTCCTTGAGCGGCGAAATGTTCCGCAGTATATTTTACCGATTTCCAGCGGAACAGTTCCCCGAGCAGGGACATCCGACAGCCAGCATTTCAGTGTCGCAGGCGTACGGACCGTGCTAAATCACGCTTAGCAAGGTGCGCACGACCTGCGGCTCCACTGCTTGGATGACCTCAGGAACAACGACCTTCGCAATCGGATACGCCGCCAGAACTGCGGGGATCACCAGCAGAAGCCAGGTCTTCATGGGCATGTTGGTGAAATATGCCTTCATAACGTCCTCTTATAAAGGCATGTACGGGCCGGGGACCGGAAAAGTTCCCAACGAAAACCTAGGGACCTACCGAGTTCTAATTGCCCGGCTGAACCGCCGAAGAGTGAAGACCAGGAGAGCTATGGCAGCCAACACGAATATGAAGTTGATGACGGCAACGAGGGCGACCAGCAGGATCTCGAGAGGGTGGTAATCCACCTATTCCCGCCAGGTCATCATCAGCGTCAGGGCAAGTGCAATGATCAGCTTGCGGATTGCCCAGACTCCCCCCAGGAATCCGGAATTTGCACTACCCGCGGTATCCCAAAGCAGGTGATCGACGAGCCAACGCCAGCGACTGCGATGAGGAATAATGACCATCGGATTGGCGCGCAAACACGGCCGATTCAGGGGGGAACTAGCCGGTCAGCCCCCAAAATCAGCAGTTCCACTATGGATGCCCTTTGAGGGATTTTGGTTTTCGGTGGTATGCTAACCGCATCATGGGTATGCCGAGTTTGCTGCGCAAGGTGTTTCTCGTGGACCTGCTCCAGGGACTGAAGGTTACGTTCCGCTACCAGGATCCCAAGGAGATCTATACCGAGCAATACCCGCTGGAACGCCCGCAAGTGGCGGAGCGTTACCGTGGAGCGCCACGGCTGAACGTAAATCCCGATACGAACGAGACCATGTGCATCGCGTGCGACCTGTGCGCGCTGGCGTGTCCAGAAAATCTGATTGTTGTTTCAAGTGAGCGCAACGAAAAGACACGGCGAAAAGAGCTGACCAATTTCACCTACGATCTGAGCCGCTGTATGTTTTGCGGATTGTGCGAGGATGCGTGTCCGACGGATGCGCTCGAATTGACGCAGGATTTCGAGCTGGCGAGCTACTCGCGGCAGGGCTGGATATGGGATCGGCCGACGCTCGAAAAAGGTCCGCTGCCGACGCAATATCAGAAGTAGTTTCTAACCTCTTCCGCCAATCTTCTTCCTGAAGGGCGCGGCCGGCTAGGCGGGCTGCTGCTGAGTCATGCAGTGCATGGCGCCCAATCCCCAGATAAAATCTCCGGAATAAATAGGGACGATCTGGCGCGCCGGGAAGAGTTCGGCCAGTGTGTTGAGCGCAGTCCGATCATTAGGACGATTGAAGACCGGCGCGAGCACGACTCCATTGGCGATGTAGAAATTGGCATAGCTGGCCGGGAGACGGCGGCCTTCGAAGATGACGGGTTGCGGCATGGGCAGTTCAACAACTGTGAGTTGTTTGCCATCTTGATCGCGGGCAGATTGCAGCCGCCGTAGATTTGCGCGCAGAGGAGCGTGGTTTTCGTCTTTTGCATCGGGCTCGACCATGGTCAGGACTGTTCCTTTCGAGACGAAGCGCGAAAGGTCGTCGACGTGGCCATGGGTGTCGTCCCCGATGATGCCTCGGCCGAGCCAGATTGTGTTCGCAGCGCCGAGATAATCCGCGAAAAGCTTTTCGTAGTGAATGCGGGCCATGTGCGGATTGCGTTCCT
Organism: uncultured Acidobacteriota bacterium; assembly: GCA_963763845.1. Lineage (GTDB taxonomy): Bacteria > Acidobacteriota > Terriglobia > Terriglobales > Acidobacteriaceae > Sulfotelmatobacter. The sequence goes on along the minus strand of CAVXPX010000024.1, from coordinate 800,289 downwards.
GGACTTTGCTCAGCAGGCACTCTTCCGTGGTGAGAATCGTTCCGGCGCCGTTGACGTCGATCGATCCGCCTTCGAGGACGACGGGCTTGCCGGCGGCTTGTGGGCGTGACTCCGAAGTATTCGCGGCCTTTGCCATCATCCCGCCGATTTTTTCGTCGTGTCGCCAGTTGGAATATTTTGCCCAGGCGTTGAAGCGGAACTTGAGGGCAAGAGCCTGACCGGAGCGAGTCAAGGCTTGACGGCCGATGGCGGCCGTCTCCACATGGCCTTGCTTTAGAAAAATACATCCTGAATCACGCAACCATACGCGATTCGTGGGCCAGCAGTGAAATCGGATATTGGGGGAAAACGCATCGGCGCGTCCAAGCACGCGGCGCGCTTGGCGCGCGGCGGTTGCGTTGTTGACGATTAATTCGACGCGCTCCTGCTTGGCGAGATGACGAATGATTTCTGCATAGACCCATGGAATTGGTTCGAACTTGCCGGGCCAGTCTCCGTGATAGTGGGGCCACGCGAGCCAAGTGGCGGCATGCGGCTCCCACTCGGCGGGCATACGGTATCCCCGGGCGGAATCAGAAGGCTCAACGGAATCTCGGTCCGCCTTATTTCTTTTCCGGGGCGTCATAACACTCAAGGGTTTTGATTTTCGGAGGCGGCGAATTCTTGAAGGCGTCTGTCAGCAGGAACGTTCCCGACGTCTGATCGAGGCTGACTTGTGTCGCGAACCTCGGATCTGTTTCGTCGCAGGAGTGATCGCGAAGAGCCTTCACCGTCAGCGCTAAGGCGCCGCCGAAATACTTCGCGTCGATCTGAGTCGTGCCATAGCCCACGAACACGATTTTCAAATATTTCGTTTTCCGTCCGGGCATTTCGATAATCACAGCCTCTTTGTTCGCCACGAAAGACGCCCCCTTGGCTGCGTGCAGCAGAGGGTCGTACGCCACCATCTTTCCCGACAGGCTGGATTTCCTGGCAAAGCATGCGATACCCAGTGCTGCTATCGCGACTCCAGTCAGAAAAACCTTGCGCCGCTTCATCATTTGAGATTTCCTAGTCGATCAACCGGTTGGTGATGGGGGCATACGCGTCGATGCGGCGGTCGCGCAGAAACGGCCAGTTGCGGCGGATGTCCTCCATCGCCTTGAGATCGACATCACCCATCAGGATTTCTTCGCGATCCTGCGAGGCTTCGGCGAGTACGCGGCCGAAGGGATCGCAGAAGAAGGATCCGCCCCAGAATTCGAGGCCGTCGCCGGAAGCGGATTTTCCGCGGATGTTGCCGGTTTCGAAGCCGACCCGATTTACCACTGCGACATAGACTCCGTTGGCGATGGCGTGAGAGCGCTGGATGGTGCGCCAGGCATCGTGCTGCGCGACTCCGAATTCAGCTTTCTCGGCGGGATGCCATCCGATTGCAGTCGGATAGAAGAGAACGTTCGCACCCTGCAAAGCGGTGAGACGGGCGCCCTCCGGATACCACTGATCCCAGCAAACCAGCGTTCCTAATCGGCCGGCGCTGGTATCGAGCGCGCGGAAGCCGAGATCGCCGGGCGTGAAATAAAACTTCTCGTAATAAAGAGGATCGTCGGGGATGTGCATCTTGCGATACAAGCCGCGGAGCGATCCATCGCGGTCGAAAATGGCGGCGGTGTTGTGATAAACGCCGGCAGCGCGCTTCTCAAATAACGATGCAATTAGAACCACTCCGTTGCTGCGAGCCGCAGCGGACAGGCGATCGCTGCTGGGACCGGGAATCGGCTCCGCGAGGTCGAACAGGGTATGGTCTTCGCGCTGGCAGAAATACTGCGTCTGGAAAAGTTCCGGGAGGCAGACGACTTGGGCTCCACGGCCAGCGGCGTCGGAGATGCGGCTCAGGGCTTTTTCAAGGTTTTGTTCGGGCTGGGGGCCGCACGACATCTGGATCAGAGCGACGCGAAATTGTTCAGGGGGCACGCGTTGCAACCTCCGCGATCAATATAGCAGTTGCTTGCTGTCTACGCCTGCACGAGAGCATTCGATGGCGCCGCGATTTTTAATTGTGCTGGTAAAACTCAGATGGAATTCGAGTCGGTATCAGTCGCTCGCGATTTCTAAACAGGTTGGCTGCGCAGCCGCGAGACCATGAAGAAATTTGCAAGTCATGAAAGCAGATGTAAGCAAATGTGCAAATTTCTGCAGTATTGACGCGGGTTTCAGCGAGATTCACACAGAAATAATTTTCTTTCTGGAGACAAGTGCGCAGAAGAATCGTTATACAATCGTGGCCCTTCCTGAAGTATGGGGAAAAGGCGATGTGGGGACTTCGCCTGCATTGAAGAATGATCGCTGCCCAATCAAAAGGAGAACACGTGATAAGAAGACTGAGTACATTTGTGCTGACAGTGGTCGCGCTGATGTCAGTCGTCAGTTCCGTCTGTCTTGCGCAACCACAGAGTCCAGTGACACGCCACACACGAGACGAGGTGATCAATAAGGTCTCCCCGCTCGTCGGCCATCTCTCCGCAACCAAGAACATGCGCATAGTGCTTGTTCTGCAGCACCGCAATCAGTCAGAGCTTGACCAGCAACTGAAGGATCTTCAGGATCCCGCCAGCACCTCCTATCATCACTACCTGACCGTGGACCAGTTCACGGCGAAATACGGCCCCAGCGTCGAGGATTACGAAGCGGTGAAGACCTGGGCGAAAGAGAATGGACTCAAGATCGAAGGCACGGCGCGGAACCGCATGATCCTGCCGGTCAGCGGCTCGGTGCAAAAGATCCAAAACGCTCTTCACGTAAACTTCGGGCTCTATCAGCACCCAACCGAAGCCCGGACGTTCTTTGCTCCGGACCGCGAGCCGACGCCGGACATGTCGGTGCGCCTGTGGGCGATCGGCGGATTGGATAACTTCTCGACTCCGAAGCAGATGGTCGTGAAGAATCCGAACCCGGTGCAGTCCGACAGCGCGATTTCCAATGCCACGACGGGTTCCTGCCCGGGAGCTTCGTTCTGCGGCAGCGATATGCGCGCGGCGTATTATTCGGCAGGTGGTGGAACTCTCACCGGCGCCGGCCAGTCGGTAGGCTTGTTCGAATTCGTTGGCACCGATTTGGCCGACGTGACGACCTACTTCAAGAATGCGGGTCAGACCAACAACGTGCCGATCACTCTCACATCGGTTGATACGCAGAGCACGAGCTGCGTCGACAGTTCCAGTGGCGGCTTCTGCGACGATACCGAACAAACTCTCGATATCACGCAGGCGGTCAGCATGGCGCCCGGCATGTCCGGTCTCACCATGTGGATCGGAACCGGCGCCTTGTCGGGACAGACGCTGGACGATGCCGGCATCCTGAACGGCATGGCGACTGCCAGCCCGCTGAACAGCGGACTGAGCTGCTCGTGGGCATGGAAGCCAACGGACAACACGACTGACGATCCGTTCTTCCAGGAATTCCAGATGCAGGGCCAGAGCTTCTTCACGGCCGCAGGAGATAGCGGCACGTGGAGCAAGAGCGGCTTTGTGTGGCCGGCGGACGATCCGTACGTGATCTCTGTCGGCGGCACCGATCTGAACACTGCCAGCGCTGGCGGTGCGTGGGCTTCGGAAACCGGCTGGTCTGATACTGGCGGCGGATCATCCGTCAATAGCTTTGCCATCCCGTCGTGGCAGGTCGCAGCGGCCGCGGGATGTTCCAAGTGCTCGCAGACTCTGCGCAACGGTCCGGACGTTTCGGCGAACTCGAACTTCACGTTCTACGTTTGCGCGGACCAGACGAGTTGTTCGGAAAACCTCTACGGTGGCACCAGCTTCGCGACTCCGATGTGGGCTGGTTTCATCGCTCTCGCCAACCAGCAAGCCGTTTCGAACGGCAGCGCTCTGGTGGGCTTCATCAACCCCGCGATCTACACGGACATTTACGCCAATGGCACCGAGTACGCGAATGACTTCCACGACATTACGAGTGGAGGAAACAGCAAAGGTTCGGCCGTCGGTTATGACTTGTCCACTGGTCTGGGATCCCCGACCGGACAATCGCTGATCGACGATCTGACCGGTACCAGCGGTGGTGGTGGCAGCTTCACGGTCGCCGCGATGCCCACCTCGATCTCGGGAACCAAGAACGGCACGGCGCTCTCGAGGATCACAGTGACTCCTTCGGGGGGCTTTACAGGAACGGTTACATTGTCCGCATCAGGACAGGGCAATGGCGTTCAGGTGAAGTTCGCTCCGGCGACCGTCGCGAATGGTTCGGGCTCTGCGGCCATGCGTGTCCGCATTGGTCCGAACACGCCCCCAGGAACCCGCACGATCACGGTGACGGGAACCTCAGGCAGCACGACCGCAACCGCAACCGTCACTCTGACAATCAACTAAGGGTGGCAATGTCCGCTGGTTGCTTCGGCAGACAGCGTGGGAGAGCCCGGATCGATGAGATCCGGGCTTTTCATTTGCGAAAGCATCCACTGGCTGATTGAGGATTGCTCTGCCAGCAGTCGGCACCTCGTGGCGTCCTCTTACGACCTTCCTGTAAAGTGGTGAGTCGAACAGAATCGCATTCGGCTTGGAGGCTCGCGTTGAAACAAGGCAATCATGGCAATTCGCATCATGACAGTCAGGACTTGGGTGAAGGGAAAGACCGCCAGCTCCATAATCCGATTGCGGACCGGTTGATTCCTCTGGAACCGCTCGACCTCGCGAAGGTGAAATCGATCGACAGTCTGGTGCGCGCGATGGCGAAGACTGCGTTTACCGGGCGGCAGCTTGGGGAAGCGGCCGACGTACTGGAAGCCATGGCGCTCGATCAGGACGCCTTCGTCGTGATGACCCTCGCTGGCGCGATGACCGTGGCGAAGCAAGGGCTGATTATTACGGAACTGATCGACCGCGGAATTGTGAATGCGATCGTGTCGACGGGAGCGCTCATGGCGCATGGGTTGGTCGAAGCGACCGGCCGCGCCCATTTCCGGGCGAATCCGGAGGTTTCCGACGAAGAACTTTACGATCAGGGCTACAACCGCGTCTACGACACTCTGGAGCCGGAGCAGAACCTCGACGATGTGGAAGAGGTGATGTCGGCTGTGCTTGACGCCTGGGATCACAACGAGGTTATGTGTTCGTACAAGCTGAATCATGCGATCGGTGCATATCTTTCGCAGAACGCGCAGGGACAGCGCGGAATTTTGAAGTCGGCGTACGAAAAGGGAGTGCCGGTGTTCGTGCCGGCGTTCAGCGACTCGGAACTTGGGCTGGATACGGCATTGAACAATCGGCTGCGGGAATCGACCGGCCGGCACAAGATCCGCTTCGATCCCTTTGAGGACTTGGAACACTTTGCCGCGACGCTGCTGCGTCAGAAAAAGCTGGGGATTTTCACGATTGGCGGCGGCGTGCCGCGGAACTGGTCGCAGCAGTTTGGGCCGTTTATCGAATTAAGGCATCGCCGGCTCGGCGAGAATGTTCCACTGAAGCGCTATCACTATGGACTCAGGATCTGTCCGGAGCCGGTCTATTGGGGCGGACTTTCGGGCAGCCCGTACAGTGAAGCTATCTCGTGGGGAAAGTTCGTGCCTCCGTCAGAGGGGGGCAAGTTTGGCGAGGTATTCGTCGATGCCACCGTGGGTCTGCCGATTCTCGTGGCAGCGGTTATCGAGCGGCTCGAGAAGAACAAGAAAGGGAATGCTGCCCGGAAGACAGGCAAGACTGCGGCAAAGAAGTAGGAGAACCGGGTCGAGGAAAGTTCGTTAGACCGCGGTTTCGCAGGTTGCGGATTGGTCTGAGGTCTCAGTGGCCGGAGCAGGTTTCCGATTCTGCTCGCTGCCGTCGGACGGTCGGCGGTAGATTGCTGCAAGCACTTTGTTTTCAAGCACTTCTTCCTCTGCCTGAAACCAATCCTGCAACTCCGTACCCTCGGCTTGTCCACGGGACACGTAGATCTGCTGGGCGCGGGAGCGAACCTTGCGCTCGACCGCCCGAACCATCAGTGCCCGCTGTTTTTTCCGTCTTGTCTCGATATCCACTGCTTGCCTCTCACTGTCCGGAAGGATCTCTTCGATCCACTTCTATGATAACCGATTGCTGTTAACGGAAGATTACATTCGGCTAACCGGGGAGGTTACCAAAGTTATAAGACCTTGAGTGGGTGAATTTCGATTCAAGCCCTTTGCTATCAGTTATTTAGTTAACAGTCAGCGGAATGTTCAACACGGCGTCAGGCGTGCCAGTCTTGTTGCTGACTGTATATTCGTTCACGGTGACGGCGTAGCTTCCGGGAGGGCTGCCGTTAGGAGTACTTCCGCCACCACCGGAGGTCTGGGTGTGGTTCGAGACGCCGCAGCTGACCAGGAGAGCAAGGGAGGGGGTAGGAAATCATAATCTTTTGCCTCATGCGAGGCCGCAGGAGATCATAGCTCCACAGATTTCGGCGGGTAGACGGCGAACCAAAGATTATTTACTCGCGGGGATCGCTGGGTTGGCTTTCGGAAATATGAGCCCGAAGCTTCCCTCAGGGGGTAAAGCCGCACGTCAGCTTCTTCTAATCGAAGATCAGGACGGCGGAAGCGATGACGGTCGTCCAGAGGCCGCGTTTGTCGCCGACGGCCGATTGCGTCACGTTGGCGGTGCGGACGATCTTGTTCGAGAGGCGGTAAATCTGCTTCTTCTCGTCCCAGGAGCGGTCGGGGTCGAATTCGACGTTCAGCGTAGTCGCCAGCATCTCGGCGGCAAGCTCTTCGGCATATTCGCCAGCGGCATCTTCAGTTTCACCGAAGGAATGATGCTCGCTCAAATAGCCATAAGTGTTGCGGTCGGCGGGAATTGCGACGCCGATCGAGGAGGCCAGCAGACGGTGCGGCTCGCGGGTGGAATTCTCCGCGACTACCGCGAAGACGACTTCTCCGGGATGCAGGTATTTCACGCCCTCTTTGCGGGCGAGGAGTTTGCAGTTAGGAGGGAAGATGGAAGAAACTCGCACCAGATTCTGGGCGGCGATACCCGCGTCGCGCAGCGCCAGTTCGAACGATGTCAGCCGCTCACGGTGTTTCCCCACGCCCTTGGTGAAGAAAATCCGCTTGGGAACCATGTCTTTGCCCAATTTTTTTCGATCCTCCGCAAACCAAGAATTTTTGAATGGCGAGAATGCACAATCTAACACAATGGTTTGTAAAGGAAATGTGAATTTGCGCACACGCCCAAAGAAAAACAACGGAAGGCGTGAGTGCGCCTTCCGCTGTCGTGCCGGGCAGATCGGGCGATGGTAGCTTACTTTGCCGCTCGCACCGAAGTTACCATGATCGTATTATCTTTTTCGGTACCGCTGACGGTCGCATTGGCCCCAGCTTGTTTGTCGAGGGTGGCCAGCGCAGCCTTGTTGGAGGTTTCCAGAGTGTAGACCTTGTCGCCAACGACCAGGGCGTACTTCGCGCCTTTAGCAACGCAGGCGCGGGTGCAGCCGGCGTCGTCGCCCGGCATCGCGTGCTTGGCGCCGCACATAGAATCGCTGACCTTTCCCGTGTAGCTCTTCGCGGCGGCGAGGGCCATGGTAGTGGTCAGGCAGGTAATCGCAAGAACGTTCAAAAGCAAAAATCCGAGTCTCCGAATTCGAGCATTCGTCATCCCAAGTTCTCCTTAGATTTTCCTTGTAAGGCGGGCGCCCGTGGCATCCTGGCGTCTCAGACCCCTGTGCACAGGATGCTCCATCGGAGCAGAAGTTACAAATCTGAGGGCGGCGCAAAAAGCGGGGACGCATTGGCATGCGTCCCCACCAAGTGCCCGGAATCAGACTAGGGGAGGGCCCGGGCAAATTCGACACATCCATTCGAACTTGGAATCCCCATCTGCGCTCACTTCGCAGCAACGACAGAACTCACATCCACTCCCACGCCATTCACCGAACCAGTCACGGTCACGTTCTTTCCCGCCTGGTTATCGAGAACGGCGAGCAATGACTTGTCAGTGGTGTTCAGGGCGTAAACCTTGTCGCCCACGATGAGCGTGTATTTGGCGCCGTGCCCGACGCAGTTGCGGGTGCAGTCGGCGGGAGTGCCGCCCATGTGTTGGGTGTTGCACATCGAGTCGCTGACGGTGCCGGTCAAGGTCTGCTTTTCGGAGGCTGCGCCAAAGCCGGAAACAAACAGAAGTAGGAGCGCAGCGAGCGTCAGATGGAGAATCGCGCGATTACTGCCCAGATGCATACACTTCTCCGGAAATCGGTGTGACTCAGAGGAGGATTCTGCCGAGACTTTCCGGAAGTATACCGATTCGGGCTGATTTTCCCAATGCATTTTGAAGGAAGATTTCTTATGAGAGTTGGCGTAGGTTACTCCAAAGTCGGGCGAGACCGTGAGAGGTGGGCAAACTTGTTCCAAAATCCGAACAAAACGCCGAAGGTTTTAAGACCCTATTGCGGAGCTTTCACCGTGTAGATCAGATCGACGTCGACCGTCTTATCATGGAGATTTGGTGTGACGTGCGACGCAACCTCCCAATCGAAGTTCGAAGGCAGCAGTTTGTGGGCAAGCGGCAGGTATTCGTCGAGATAGCTGGCGTTGTAAACATCGCCGGGACGCAGCTTCCATGCATCCCTGAGTTTTGCCGTCAAGTTGTTATCAAGCCCGCGATATTGCAAGTCCCCCATGTGATATTCGTAGCCCTCCTCGACGCCGACATGAATCAGGACTGTGCCCGCAGCGTCGTCGAAATCAGCCTGGGTTTTGAATCCAGCGGTGACGTAGCCTTTGGATCCATAGAGCTTCTGAATATCGTTCAGGTTGTCGCGGAGCTTGACTGTGTTCGCCGGGTCTCCGGGATGGACTCGGACCATTTTTTGCAGCACCTCGGTCGGAATTTCCCGATTGCCCGACCAGTCGAGGCTTTTTAGTTTGTACCGTTTGCCCGGTTTGACCGTGAAGTTCACATCGACTACGGTGAGGTTAGGAAGTCCCTCGTCGTTCGTAGCGGCGGGCTGCTTCACGACTTTGGGCTCGGGACCGCTGAAGGCGGCTTTGAGGTAGCCGCGCGCGTAATACACCGGCAGGAGCTGATGCTGAACGAGCGCACTCAGCACGGTGCGCGAGTACTCGCGGTCAAAGACCCTGCGCGACGCCTCTTTCAAGTCCGGTAACTCCGCCGCATCCTCCCCTGTGAAATTGACATTCCGAATCTGGATCAGAACGTCGGAAACCTGATAGACGATGGAATCCACCGGTCCATCGGACTTGCCAGAGCGGACATAGTCAACATGCCCGGGGATCGAGCGCTCGACCAACATCGCCTGCAGGACATCAGAGACTTCGTCGGCCAGTTTGCCGGAAAGCGGCAGCTCGCCGTCAAACAGGGGAGCATATTGCTTGATGCGCTGCAGCAGTTCTGCATCCGTGAACCAGACGAAGTCTTCGAAACGGACCGGCACGAACTTGTCCGCATCGCTTACCTGGAGTTGCAGCTTGGTTCCTTCTATCGAGTAGGTATATGAGTATGCGATATCAGTGAAGACGCCCGTATCGCCCAGGCGGACGGCGGCTTTCTTGAGGTCGTCTTCGACGACGGGCGTGCCGATTTGCAAGCCGCTGGCAGCCGCGATTTGCTGATCTGAATAGCGCTTGCTGCCGGTAACCTTAATAGAAATCAGCGTCCGCTCCGACGCGGGCAGACGGTCGAGCGGGGATGGACGACTCTGCGCAGCGGCGGCCGCGCAAAATCCGACCAGCAGTAAAAACAACAATCTGGAGCCGGACCTCTTCATCGACTGGGCGTCTGTACCAATTCTTGCGCGGATTTGTGCTTTACGGCAATGTCGATGAAAGCCAACGCGGCGCGGCTCAGAGCCTTGTCCTTGCGGAACACCAACGCCAGATCGCGGCGAACCTGCGCGTCAGCCAGCGGAATCGCGGACAGAACTTTGGCGCGAACGTCTTCTTCGACATTTGAGCGGGCGATAAAGCCGATGCCGACATCGGCGGCCACGAAGCGTTTCAGCAGTTCGCTCGAATCGAGTTCCATCGTGAAATTGGCCTTCAGGCGGTGCTCATGAAACAGCAGCTCAATGGCGTCGCGCGTGTGTCCGGCCTTGGGAACGATCAGCGGGTACTTGCTGGTCTCGGCAATCGTGGCGGACTTCAGTTTGCCCAGCGGGTGATGCGGAGGGGTTATCAAAATCAATTCATCTCGATGGATGAGAACCACGGTCAGACGGTTGTCCGTCACGGGCAGCGAGACGACTCCAAAATCGACGGAATTGTCGATGATGGATTCAAGAACCTTGGCGTAGTCGGCGCGTTTGATGTTGACCGAGACATCGGGATACTGCTTCTTAAAATCGGCGAATACATAGGGCAGGATGTGCAGGCAAGTGCCCTCGTTGGCGCCCACGATGATTTCGCCGCGCGGAACGCGCTCCATTTCGGCGATCGCGACCAGCATGGCCTTGCGGGCGTCGAGCGTGTCCTCGACGTATTTCAGGAAGGCCTTGCCGGCCGCGGTAAGCGAGACCTTGCCGCCGGAGCGGTCAAACAGTTTGGCGCCAACTTCTTCCTCGACGCCCCGAATCTGGGATGAAATCGCGGGCTGAGTGCGGAACCGCTTCTCGGCGGCACGCGAGAACGAAGCGTGCCGCGCCACTTCCAGAAACGTTTCGAGCTGATCAAAGTCCATGGGAGCACGCAGCGTTCAGCGATCAGCATTCAGCTAACCAACGGCACAATGATCCCGCGGTGTCAGGATTCTGGCAGCAATCAAGCTGACAGCTGGGTGCTGACGGCTTAAGTATAAAATCGCTTTTATGCCGGGTATAAGAACAATCGAATTGCGACTGGTGACGATGGGCATTACACTCGTCGGTTCTGCACAACGCGACCGATTGTAGCAGCCTGAGAGGACGGACGTCGTTGGCCGCCGAATAACGGCCAGCGACATTTTTTCGTCCGAACCTCCGCCTCTCGTTGCTTTCTCCCGCGAAGGAGCCTGTTATGGCTGACGCCAAGACTGTACTGGATTTCGCCAAAAAGCACGACGCCAAGATTCTCGACCTGCGCTTCACCGATATCCCGGGACTCTGGCATCACGTTTCCTGCCCGATCGAGCAGTTGACGGAGAAATGCTTTGACGACGGTTTCGGGATCGACGGATCGTCAATCCGGGCATGGGCGGGTATCCACGAGAGCGACATGGTGCTGAAGCCGGATCCGAATTTCCATCTGATGGACCCGTTCACGGAAGCGCCGACGCTGGTCGTGGTTTGTGACGTCGTCGATCCGGTGACCAAGCAGAGCTACGATCGCGATCCCCGCTACATCGCGCGCAAGGCGGAGCAGTATTTGTTCGCGAGCGGAATTGCGGATACGGCCTACTTCGGGGCCGAGGCTGAATTTTTCATCTTCGACAACGTCCGCTTCGATCAGCGCGAGCAATATGGCTTTTACTATATCGATGCCGAAGAGGGCCGATGGAACTCGGGCAGGGAAGAAAACAATTTAGGATACCGGCCGCGCTACCGCGAAGGATATTTCCCGGTTTCGCCAACGGATCACTATCAGGACCTGCGATCCGAGATGGTCCTGATCATGCAGAGCTGCGGGCTCGAGATCGAGTGCCATCATCACGAAGTCGCTACCGCAGGGCAGGCAGAAATCGACCTGCGGTACGATTCGCTGCTGCGGTCGGCGGACAAGATGTTGCTCTATAAGTACATCGTCAGGAACGTGGCTCACCGCAATGGAAAGACGGTCACGTTCATGCCGAAGCCGATCTTTGGGGATAACGGCAACGGGATGCATACGCACCAATCGCTGTGGAAGTCGGGAGAGCCGCTGTTCGCCGGGGACGGTTATGCCGGACTATCGCAGCTCGCTCTGTGGTACGTGGGCGGCCTGCTCAAGCACGGTCCGGCGTTGTCGGCGATGATCGCGCCCACCACGAACTCGTACAAACGGCTGGTGCGGGGCTTCGAGGCGCCGATCAGTCTGGCTTATTCACGGAGGAATCGCTCAGCGGCCTGCCGGATTCCGGTGTATTCGGCGGCGCGGGAGGCCAAGCGGGTGGAATTCCGGCCTCCCGATCCGAGCTGCAATCCTTATATGGGATTCGCGGCGATGCTGATGGCGGGACTGGATGGCATTGTGAACAAAATGGATCCCGGCTCGCCGCTCGACAAGGATATTTACGAACTCGATCCCGAGGAGGTGTCGAACATTGGGTCGATGCCGGGATCGCTGGAGGAGGCGCTGGACGCGCTGGAACGCGACTATGCGTTTCTGTTGAAGGGCGAAGTATTTACCGAAGAGTTATTGAGGACCTATGTCGATTACAAGCGCTCGAAGGAAGTGGAGGCGATCCGCCAAAGGCCGCACCCGTATGAGTTCGCGCTCTATTACGACATTTAAGGGGCGTACACAATTGCCCCAATCTCTTGCATCGAAGGAGTGCTGGTTACGGCCGCTGGAGTGAAGATGCAGCTTCTTCATCGCAGCGGAGCTTAGCTCGGCCCGACAGCCGAGGGCGGCTGGTCCCCACATTTGCGGAAACTTTCTGATTGGCTAGACGGCGGTGCGGACGGCGGTCTCTTTGATCATCCGTTCCATCAGGCGCATGCGCTTCGCGGGAAGACTGGAATCGGACAGATGGGAGGAAACCGGTTCGCATCCGCTTACTGAGAGCAACTCCGCGCCCATTGCATCCAGAGCGGAATTGGATCGCCCCAGAACCATCAGGAGATATTTCTGGGCGATGGGACGGTCGGCCGGGTGGATGAGAGCCCACCAGCGGCGGACGGATTCCTGTACTTCTGCTTCGCTCTTCTCTCCGACGACGAGGGCGTCGATGAGCCGATACACCTTGCTCTTGATCGCTTGATACGAGACGGAAATCTCTTGGGGCATAGGGTTCCTGTTTCGGTACCAAGTACAAGTGCAATCCGTCCACCAAACTCATAGGTCTTTATTCGGTATGAGGTTAGAGAGATTTGCGCTCATATAAACGTACTATGAATGGAAGAATTCAGGGTGGGGATATGAATTCTGGAAGGGGATGTTCGAACTTCTGACCCCAGTTTCGAAATTGTCCCGCCGACTGTTGAAAATCTCATCTCTCCAGTGAAGCGTCGAGAACCCATTCTGCGACCCTGGGATTTCGCAGGGGCGGGTTACAATGTGGCGCTCTCTTCATTTCAGAATTGGCTTGATCCTTGCGCGGGGCTGCGAGGAGGAGCGGATGGTGTGTCCTAAAAAGGTAAACCCCGGAGGCGAAATGAAAAAGTGGTTCTGGATTCTGGCGGTTCCTCTCCTGATCTCAATGGCGCAGGCGCAAGGGCGGTCGGCCGACCTGCAGACAGATTCTTCACAATCCGCGAGCTCGAATGGGACCTGGCACAAGGCAGCGCCGGGAGAGCGCATGTTCTTTCCGAAGGATATGTTTTGGGGATGGGCGCAGCTGGATCTGGCTCCTCCGCACAACGAGATTGATCCGAATCTGTGCGCCGGAAATGCCCGCCAATACGGCGGCGCGAATGCTCCGTGCAGCATGTTCGCCCGCTACATGCTCTCGGGAATTCTTGAAGTGCGTCCCTTTGGCCGCGGCCCCCTTCGGAGATTCATGGTGTTCGGCGCTCCAACGTTTTTATTTGGAAAGAACGTTCCGCAGACGCTCTATACCTGGTCGCCCGACGCGATTGGTGTGGAGCACTCCTGGGGAGCGGGAGTTTACCTCAACAAGGGTTTCGAATTTCGAGTCACCCAGCACTTCCTGTTTGACCGGCTGGGAGCACGGGACACCTATCTTGGTATTGCCGATCTGGGAAATAACGGGCCGTGGGGACGCTATATGAGCGTGGGCGTGCGAAAGACATTTGGCACACGCCGCTGGTAACGAAACTCAGACGGCTGCGGGCACGGCGGGATGGGTCAGGCGTCGAACCAGCCACACGACGAACCAGACGAACAGCCCGAAGACGATGAACGGGGCTATGAAGATCAAGAGAATCCAGCCTCCGCCGTTCATGTTGGTGACGATGCCGCCCACGATCGCACCCGGATCGCGGCGGATGTGACCGCCGAAGACGGTGACGTCTCCGTCAACTTTGACCTGATTTTCGAGGCGAACATCGCCGCCGAAGCTGGTGGTGTCTCCGGCAATCTGCGCCTGATCTTCGACGACGATGCTGCCGCCAAAAGTGGTGACATCGCCGGAAACATGGCCCTTGACGTGGATGCTGCAGCCGAAGCAGGTGGCATCCCCGACTTCCTCATCCGGGCCGACAACGATCGTGCGCCCCATTTGGGTGCGGTCGTGGCTACCTTCGGCGAAGGCGATCCCGGAGGTGAGGACAAGCAATACCACGCAGGCAAACAGCCTGGCTAGGAAGCCAATGCGCAAAAACATGGGGACCTCCAGGGACGACTGGAATCTGACACCGAGATTATGGCACAGGCCGCTGCAAGATTCTGATGCTGCGGAAGCCTCCCATTCTTTATAATTGGTGGTTTTTTACTTCAGCCTCGAGAATTCATACAAGCGGAGGTTTTATGGCCGGCACTTATAACGGTGTTGCTGTCCCCACGGATGGAAAGAAAATCGGTTATGCGGGCGGCAAATACGACGTCCCGGATAATCCGATCATCCCGTTTATCGAAGGCGACGGTACGGGGCGCGATATCTGGAAAGCGTCGCTGCGGGTTTTCAATGCTGCTGTCGAAAGAGCCTACAAAGGGAAGCGTCGCGTGGTTTGGTATGAAGTCTTCGCCGGCGAGAAGGCGAAGGCCAAATTCGATACCTGGCTGCCGGATGACAGCGTTGAGGCGATTCGCGAATTCCGGGTGGCGATCAAAGGGCCCCTGACGACGCCGGTGGGCGGCGGCATACGCTCGTTGAATGTCGCGCTGCGCCAGATTCTCGACCTCTACGCCTGTGTCCGCCCGGTGAAGTATTACAAGGGGGTGCCTTCGCCGGTGAAGCATCCCGAGCGCATGAACGTTGTCATCTTCCGCGAGAACACAGAAGACGTCTACGCTGGAATCGAGTGGGAGCAGGGAACGGCGGAGTGCGCCAAACTGATCGAGTTCCTGAATAAGGACATGCTGAAGGGCGGAAAGAAGCAGATCCGTCTGGATTCAGGAGTGGGCATCAAACCGATGTCGATCACCGGGACGAAGCGCCTCGTCCGCATGGCCATTCAGCACGCGCTCGAACACGGCCGCAAGACCGTTACACTCGTGCATAAAGGCAACATTCAGAAATTCACCGAGGGCGCTTTCCGCAAGTGGGGATACGAAATCGCGACGGAAGAGTTCCGCGACAAGGTCGTGACCGAGCGCGAGAGCTGGATTCTCGACAACAAGGATAAGAATCCGAATCTCACGGTTGCGCAGAATGCCGAGATGATTGAGCCGGGCATGGAGTTTGCGCCTCCGGCATTCCGTCAGAGCGTGGAAAAGGAAGTGAAAGAGGTGCTGGAAGCGCTGGGCAAGAGCCACGGCAACGGCGGGTGGAAGAAGAAGATCATGATCAACGACCGCATCGCGGACTCGATCTTCCAGCAGGTTGTTACGCGCGCCGATGAATACTCAGTGCTCGCCACGCCGAATCTGAACGGCGACTACATTTCCGATGCTTGCGCGGCGCAGGTGGGCGGACTGGGCATCGCTCCGGGCGCTAATATCGGCGATGGCTATGCGATCTTCGAGGCGACGCATGGGACGGCGCCGAAGTATGCGGATAAAGACGTGATCAATCCAGGCTCGGTGATTCTCTCGGGCGTGATGATGTTCCGTCATCTGGGCTGGAACGAGGCAGCCGATCTGATCGAGCGCAGCATGGAACGCACCATCGAGCAGCAGAAAGTCACATACGATTTCGAACGCCTGATGCCCGGCGCTACGAAGGTGAAGACCAGCGAATTCGCCGGATTCATGATCGAGAACATGGGAGCGGGAGTGCTGGTATAGGGAGATTTGAATTCATTCGCTACGGATTTCACTGATCTTCACGGATACTGCTTGTGCGATGTTTATCAGTGAATAACCGTGAAGATCCGTGGCCAGAAAAGGACTTCTTATGCGCAAGAAAGTAACGATCGTAGGTTCAGGAAACGTTGGTGCAACGACAGCCCATTGGATCGCTTCGAAGGAACTCGCGGATGTCGTTCTGGTCGACATCATCGAAGGCGTTCCGCAGGGCAAAGGGCTCGATCTACTTGAAGCGATGCCGATCGAGAAGCGCGATTCCTACGTCAGCGGTACGAACGATTACAAAGACACCGCGAATTCCGACGTTGTCGTTATCACCGCCGGGATCCCGCGCAAGCCGGGGATGAGCCGCGACGACCTGCTCAACACGAATTACAACATCATGAAGGCAGTCGTCGGCGAGGTCGTGAAGTATTCGCCGAACTGCATTCTGATTATTGTTTCGAACCCACTTGATGCCATGGCGCAGACCGCCTACAAGCTCAGCGGATTTCCCCGCGAGCGCGTAATTGGCATGGCCGGCGTGCTCGATTCCGCCCGCTTCCGCGCCTTCATCGCCGACGAATTGAAAGTTAGCGTGGAAAATGTCAACGCGTTCGTTCTGGGTGGCCATGGCGACACCATGGTTCCGCTGCCACGATATTCCACGGTGGCCGGCATCCCGATTACGGAGTTGATCGAGAAGACGAAGCTCGACGCTCTGGTGCAGCGCACGCGCGACGGTGGCGCTGAGATTGTGAAATATCTTAAGACGGGCTCTGCCTACTACGCTCCTTCGGCGGCGGCGACGGAGATGGTGGAAGCGATCCTGAAAGACAAGAAGAAAATCCTCCCCTGCGCGGCCTATCTGCAGGGAGAGTACGGAATCAATGGCCTGTATATTGGCGTCCCTGTGAAGCTGGGGACGAAGGGGATCGAGCAGATCATCGAGATCAAGCTGACTCCGGAAGAGAAGGCGGGGCTGGACAAGAGCGCGGCGGCGGTGAAGGAACTGTGCGGAGTGATCGGGGTTTAGGGCCAGTTTTCGGATGCCAGTGCCGGGGCGCGATGATGCCCGATCGTGCCCGATTGGGAACTCACTTTATGGGATTACAGGTTTACTGCCCAGTCTCGTCTTCCATACGATTGACCATGGTCATTGACCATGGTACGATTGATGTATGAAAGAAGTCGCCATTTCCGTATTCAAAGCCAAGTGCCTGGGCATCCTCGAAGAGGTTCGCAAGACCCGTAAGCCGATCCGCGTGACACGCTTCGGCAAGCCGGTGGCCGAAGTTGTTCCGCCTACGCCGGAGAAGCCCGCCCGAAGGATACTTGGGTCGATGGTCGGAACTGGCAAGATTTTAGGGGATATCGTTGGCCCCACCGGCAGTTGGGACGACTGGGAAGCGTCCCGGTGAAACTGCTGCTCGACACTCATATCTGGCTCTGGACCACGCTCGAACCTCAGCGCCTTGCCCGCCGCGTCGACACGGCCCTGGCGGATCCTGCGAATGAATTGTGGCTCTCTCCCGTCAGCGTCGGGGAATTAGTCGTGCTGCTCCGCAAAGGACGTATCACCCTTCCGAACGACATTGTGGCGTGGGTCGCGAAGAGCATGCAGGACTTGGAACTTATAGAAGCGCCCCTTACCGTCGAGGTGGCGCTCGCCATCTCGACGCTGAACTTTCCACACGGCGATCCTGCCGATCACTTTCTCGCAGCTACCGCCAAGGTGTTCGATTTGACGCTCGTCACCGCAGACGAGCATCTGATAAAACTCCCAGGAATTCGCACCTTGACGAATCGCTAACCGCTACACCGTCTCGATCGTCACCTTCTTCAGCACCACATCCTTGTTGGGACGGTCATTGCGCCCGCGCGGCAGCCCGGTAATCTTGTTCACCACGTCCTGTCCTTCGACGACTTCGCCGAAGATGGTGTGCTTGCCAGTCAGCCATGTGGTCGGCACAACCGTGATGAAGAACTGCGATCCGTTGGTGTTCGGACCAGCATTCGCCATCGCAAGCTTTCCGGGCTTGTCGAATTTGTGCGGCGAACCTTTCGTCTCATCTTCGAACTGATAACCCGGGCCGCCCGTTCCGGTGCCCTGCGGATCTCCGCCCTGAAGCATGAAATCGGGGATCACGCGGTGAAAAATCGTTCCATCATAGAGCGGGTCTTTGGATTTCTTGCGCGTCGACGGATGCGTCCATTCGCGCTTGCCTTCGGCTAATTCCACAAAGTTGGCTACGGTCTTCGGCGCGTCTTTGTCGAACAGCTTGCAGACAATCGTTCCTTCGGTGGTTTCAAACGTTGCGTACATTCCGGGTTGGCGAGTCATGAAGTCCTTTCTTGAAATCGGTCATTAGTCGTTAGCGGTTGGTCGTTGGCCCACAACGCACACATGTATCTCAGAACTATTTCGTTGTGCTTGCCGCCTTGTGCGTTGCCGCGGCAGGCTTCTTCGCAGTCGTGCCCGCGGGCTTCGGTTTGGCCCCCGCTTTCAAAATCGCGATGTGAATAATCTTCACCGGTCGAAAGGGCCGGTCGTTTCCGGGATCGGTGGCCATGCGCGCGATCTGCTTAACCAGAGCGACCGTAGGCTCGTCGCACTGGCCGAAGATCGTGTAGCCGCCGTTCAGATGCGGCGTTGGCACTTCGGTGATGAAGAATTGCGATCCGTTGGTATCCGGGCCGGAATTGGCGTAGGCGAGTCGCCCGGGCCGGTCGAACAGCAAATCGGACGAAACCTCGTTTTTGAACTTGTAGCCGGGATCGCCCTCCCCGTTGCCTGCCGGGTCCCCGCCTTGGATCATGAAATTGGGAATGACGCGGTGAAAAATTGTTCCGTCGTAGAGCGGCACTCCGTGCTTGGTAGCGCCGCTGACGGGATTCTTCCAGTCTTTGGTTCCGGTCGCGAGCCCAATAAAATTCGCAACGCCGATGGGAGCTTTGTCGGGAAACAGAGTGCAGGTCATAGTGCCCGCCGTGGTGTGGATGATGGCCGTCGGTTCTGAAGGGTGCGTCGTCGCGTGGGCGGCTGTGCTCGGCTTGGCAGGTTCGCTCTGGCCGATCATGCCGGTCTGCGCGAATGCCGCACATGCGACGATCAAGATGATTCCTGGAATTATGTTTGCCATTCTGTTGCGCATGAGTGCTCCTGAATTGGGTGGTTGTGAGCGGAGTGCAAAACCGAATTGTACGACAGCGACAACAGCCCTTGCCGCTCAAGATGTTTCAAAGAGGTGGTCCACCACCTACTCTGTCGCCGTCGCGGCCTGCATTTCCCGGCTGACGCGCTCGACCTCGCGAAAGACGCGCATTGTGTTGCCGCCTAGAATCTTGTGGATCTGCTCTTCGTTGTAGCCGCGATCGAGCAGCGCCTGCGTGATCTTTGGCAGGTCGGCGGCCGAGTTGATGCCCTGCGGCGTGGCGCCGCTGACGCCGTCGAAGTCAGAGCCGAGCCCGACGTGATCGATCCCGGCCACTTTGGCTACGTGATCGATGTGGTCGATTAACGCGCTCAGCGGCGGCCGCGGAATCTTGGCCATCCACTCGCGCTCGATGCGGTCCTCCTCGACGTAGGTGACGGTTTTGCCCTGGGCCTTCATCTCGTCATCGTACTTCTGGATGGCCGCAGCCTGATCCTTGGCCTGCGCCTCCATGGCCTTGCGGAAATTCTCGTCATCGAATCCGGAGTAGAAATTGACTTGCACCACGCCGCCGCTTTTAGCCACCGCCCGGAGCATGTCGTCGGTCATATTGCGTGGCGCATCCACCAGCGCCCGCGCTGACGAGTGCGAAGCGATCACCGGAGCTTTTGTAACGGCGATCGTGTCCCAGAAAGTTTTGTCGGCGACGTGGGAGATGTCGACCATCATTCCCAGCCGGTTCATCTCGAGCACGACCTGCTTGCCGAAATCGGTCAGCCCGTTGTGATGTTGCACTTTGGGATCGTCGATATCGCCGGAAGAGTCGGCCCACTCGTTGGTGTTCGACCAGCTTAGCGTCATATAGCGGACGCCGAGGCGATAGTAATCGCGCAGCAGGCGCATGTCGTTCTCGATCGAGTGACCGCCTTCGATGCCCATCAACGCGGCAAGCTTGTGCTGGCGGTGCGCGCGCTCAATGTCGGCAGGCGAGAATGCCATCATCATGCGGTCAGGATGGCGGGCGGCCTGCTCATAAACGGAGTCGATCAGATCGAACGTATGCTTGGCGAAGTGTCCCTGATTTGTCCCCGGATCAACCCAGATAGAAAAGAATTCGGCGCCGAGGTTGCCGCGTCGCGCCTTATCGAGACTGATGTGGCCGGGATCATTGGGATCGGTCGAGCCGATATCGAACCCCTCATCAAGAAAGCGCTGCGGAGTGTCGGCGTGCGTATCGATGATCAGCGCCGAGTCGTGAATCTTGCGCGCCTTGGCGCTGATTTTCATCTCGGAACTGGACGCTGGCGCGGAGGTCTGAGCGGCGACGACCGAACAAAGAAGAGCGGAAAGAAGAAGCAGCCTGATTCTCATAGTAGGTCTCAAGGGAAGATTGCTGGCAAGTTGTCGATTGTATAGGCAGGCGCGCCGGAGACAAAATCGCGGGAAGGTTTGTTATGTCTGGAATCAAGTCCCAAGAATCTCCAGTGCCTGCCGGATGCAATCGTCGAGAGGTTGCTCGGTATCAATGACAGTGTTCGGCAGCGTAATCGTCTCGAAGCGAGCCTTGACGTCGAGATAGAGCTGAAGGTTCCGATTTCCGGCAGGATGCCCTCCGCCCGTGGCGTCGGCCTGAAGGCGGCGCCGCGCCGTTTCCTCGGAGCACACGCATTCGATGATCTTCCACGGCTGGCGCAGGGAAGCGGCTGCCGCGAGAACGTTCTCGATCTGATATCGTCGCGAAAACGGGCGCCCGTCGAGGATGATCTTCCTGACCGGATCATTTGCGAGCAGATACCCGGCGGTTTCGAGCATCAGTTGCAAGACGAAATCATCCTGCCGGGAAGAGTACTCGATTTCTTCCGGCGAAAAGATTGCGTGGCGGAACTCGTCCTTGCTGAGTAATCGTCCCGCGGTGCGATGGGCCAGTTCGCGGGCAAGGGTCGTCTTGCCCGATCCGGGCAGTCCAGCCATGAGAACGATCATGAGAAGGGAATCGTAAAGGATTGGTCGAGAGGGAATCCAGCGGGAGAGCGAAACGTCGAACTTTGAACCTTGAAATCTATTCTATTTCGACCCGCTGCCCGCGGCGACTTCAGTGGCCGGAGTTTCAGGCTTCTCCTGGTCGGGATTTTCCACCGGGAAGAAGGACTGGGTTTCGCGCCAGCCCGCGTAGCGTCCGCTGACCATAATGTGGAAGACCCATTGGTGTCGCTCTTCTTCCGGTTCCACGAGGCGGAGAGCCTTCATGTAGAAGAGATAATGTTCCATCCAGCGGATCTCGTCTTTGCTCATGCCGCGGCGTTGCAGGTCGACGGTCACGCCGGCGAGATGCGAGGAAGCGGTGTCGCCTTCGTAGGGCGCAGCATTGCGATTGTGGCGCCGAAGTTTCCTCTGCACCTTGACGGTGCGGACGGCCGAGTTCACTTGAATCTGCTGGTGGAATCGGTCGTAAAAAGCCTGGCTGAGATCATCGACAAAGCTCAGCGTCCACGGACGGCAATAACGGCGCGAGGGATCGAGCCGGGGATCGATTCGCAAATCCTCGCCGGGAACGATTTCGAGCAGAGATCCATCGGCCTTCAGGGCTTCCAGTTCGGTTTCATCCTGAATGCGGGGCAAATCGAGGCGATCGATTTCGGCATTCTGAATCAGAAGCGATTCATGGGATGGCCGGAACATCGGATTCCAACGCGCCCAGCGCAGGTGGCGCCGGTGCGCGTGGTGCATGACACTGCGATGCACCGCGAAGGCGCTTGGCAAAGTCGCCAGGCCAATGAGGGCGGCGAGGAAAATCGAAGCGAGTTGGAGGCTGGCGATTCGTCTCACAGTGTCTTCTCGGGTTGGGAACGCTGCCTTCCCGGCCCGCCTAAACTACCCTGCGCGAGTGCCGCTATTTTAAGCCATCGTGTCAAGCGTACCAATTGGATATCGGTACAGTCCGGTTACTTGCGTACCATGACCCATCTCGTGGCAGCGGTGGTTACTGTTGGGTTACGCAATTCGCCGGCACGTTGAGACACGAAATGGAGCCGCATTTCACGTGCCGCGAGGAGGATTGTGTTAGCAACGGCTTATGTCAATTACCGACTACGGGTTAACCGAACGTAGGATGAGCGACCAATCCGGCCGGGTTGCAAGGTTGACAAAAATCAGCGCCGGAAAAGGTCACCCAGAGCCTGTTTCATGACCTGTCCACCAACCTCGGAAATCGACTTGGTCAGAGGAATGTCTTTTGGGCAAACCTCAACGCAATTCTGGGCGTAACCGCATTCCTGGATGCCGCCATCGCCCATGAGCGCGTCCAGTCGCTCGTGCTTGAGGGCCTTGCCGGTGGGATGCGTATTGAACAGCCGTACCTGGGAGATGGTAGCCGCCCCGACGAAGCCGGTGCTCTCGTTGAACTGCGGGCACGCCTCCATGCAACAGCAACATGAAATGCACCGCGACAGCGGATAGGCCGCTTCCTGATCTTCCGCCGTCATGCGCGGGCCGGGACCGAGATCGTATGTGCCATCGATTGGAATCCAGGCCTTGACGATCTTGAGGTTTTCAAAGATTACGCTGCGGTCGGTCGCCAGGTCGCGAACCACTGGAAATTTTGAGAACGGCTCGAGTTTGATGGGCTGCTCGAGTTGATCGATCAATGCCGAGCAAGCCATCCGCGCCTTGCCGTTGATCAGCATGGCGCACGATCCGCAGACCTCTTCGAGGCAGTTCGAATCGTAGGTGATCGGCGTGGTGGCCTTGCCGTCGCGCGTGACCGGGTCGGCCGCAATGTCCATGAGCGCCGAGATCACGTTCATGTTCGGCCGGTAGGGAACGGAGAATTCTTCCCAGAAGGACTTGCCGTTGGGAGTGAGTTGACGCTTGATTTTTATGATGACGGTTTTGTTATTAGCCATTAGTAATTAGCCTTCAGCACCCTAGCTTAAAACTCTCTTGTCATCCTGAGCGAAGCGAAGGACCTATGCACTTCCTCGGCCTAGGATTTCCGCCGCTCGCGTATTCCAAAGCTGCCCTCAGGCGCTAAAGCCCGCCAATCAGAGCCTGTCTCGATCGGCACGACTTTAAGTCGTGCCCTTCCCCGTTTTACCTGCTCGCACATACGACGCGCATCTTCAGGCGTTCTTTCCAAGCGCCTTTCCCGAAACGAAAACCCCCGCAAAATCCACCGGGAAGGGCACGAGTTCCACTCGTGCCGATTTAGTCTAAGCAAAGATCGCGGCTTTAGCCGCTGAGGTTTGCCCTTGAAGCCTGGACGACTCATCTCCCCGCCCGGAACGTACTTCGTGACTTTCTCGACGTGGCAGCGTAGAAGACTGTTCGTTGTCGAGAATTATGTTCGCCTCTTCCTGAAAACTCTCTACCGATATCGCCGCGAAGGCCGTTATCAACTCCACGCCTTCGTTCTCATGCCCGAACACGTTCATCTCTTGCTGACCCCTGCCCTTGATGTAACCCTCGAACACGCCATTCAGTTCATCAAAGGCGGATACTCACATTCGCTGGGCTCGATTCTCGGTCGGAAGCGCGAAATCTGGCAGCGCGGATTTACTGACCACAGAATCCGTGACACCCAGGATTACCTGAATCACAACACCTACATTCACAGAAATCCGGTCGAGCGAGATCTCGTATTCGATCCATGCGAGTATCGCTACTGCTCCGCATTTCCCGGATTCAAGCTGGACCCGTGGCCCGCAGCGGCTAAAGCCGAATTTTCAAAGAGCGACTGTTGGCACGAGTAGAACTCGTGCCCTTCCCGACTGAGCCTAACGAGATCCCTTCGCTAGCGTGCGCCTGTGATCCATCTCTTTCTCGAAGTAGCTCCGCTTCTCTCCGCGTAGAAATCGCACGATCTCGGAAATTATGAAAAGGCCACAGAGAACGAGGAACCACTTGTTCCAAAACCGCGCGTTGGGATTCGTGCTGTGGACCGGACAGTAATAAATGCAGCTGCCAGCACGTAAAACGTAATCACGACAAAAAAACGTATCGTCGATCTCGTAATCCGGTTCACAATCAATACTTCCTCGCCCGCGGCGGAATTAACGATATATCCACCGGCTCGAACTCAAACTTCGGCTCATCCGCGTCGGGAGCGAAATATGCCTTCGTCGTTTTCAGCCAGTTTTTGTCATCGCGGTCGGGAAAATCCGGCTTGTAGTGCGCGCCGCGCGACTCGTCGCGCATTCGCGCGCCCTGCGCGATGACGCGCGCCAGTTGCAGCATGTTGTAAAGCTGCCGCGTGAAGACGACCGTCGTATTCGCCCAAGCCGTGCGGTCGCTCAGATTGACCTTGCGGTAGCGCTCGAGAAATTCCACCAGCTTGGCATCGGTCTGCTGCAGATTCTTGTTGTAGCGGATGACCGTGCAATCCTTGGTCATCACTTCGCCCAGTTCGCGCCACAGCTTCACCGGATTCTCATTGCCATCATTCTTCATTAGCAGGGCATTGTTCTCTTCCTGCTTCTTCTGCTCCGCGGCGAAGTGTCCGTTGCTTTCTGTCACGGTCTGCAGCCCGCGCGCGTAATTCACCGCGTTCGGTCCGGCGATGCCGCCGCCAAAAATGCAGGAAACTAGCGAATTGGCGCCCAGTCGATTCGCGCCGTGGTACTGATACTCGCATTCGCCTGCGGCGAAAATTCCCGGAATGTTGGTGGCCTGCTTGTAATCGACCCAGAGACCGCCCATCGTGTAGTGCATGCCGGGGAAAATCTTCATGGGCGTGTCGCGGGGATCGTCGCCCACAAACTTCTCGTAGATTTCGAGAATTCCTTCCAGCTTCTTGTCGAGAATCTTGCGGTCGATGTGGGTCAGGTCGAGATAGACCATCGGCTTGCCATCGAGGCCGAGGTTGTACTCGAAGACCACTTTGAAGATCGCCCGCGTGGCCACATCGCGCGGCACCAGATTGCCGTACTTCGGATACCACTCCTCGAGGAAATACCAGCGCTCGCTCTGCGGAATCGATTTCGGATCGCGATTGTCGCCGGCCTTTTTCGGTACCCAGACGCGGCCGCCTTCGCCGCGCGCCGACTCCGACATTAACCGCAGTTTGTCCTCACCGGGAATGCAGGTGGGATGCACCTGAATAAATTCGCCATTGGCGTAATAGCACCCCTGCTGGTAGAGCGCCGACTGCGCCGATCCCGTGCAAACGACCGAATTCGTCGACTTACCAAAAATCGCGCCGTTGCCGCCGGTCGCGATGATGATCGCGTCGGCCGGGAAGGTCCGCACTTCCATGCTGCGCAGGTCCATCGCGCAGATGCCGCGGCAAACTTTGTTGCCGTCGAGAACCGCCGAGAGAAACTCCCAGTGCTCGAACTTCTTTACTTTTCCTTCGGACTCATAGCGCCGCACCTGCTCATCGAGCGCGTAGAGCAACTGTTGGCCGGTCGTCGCTCCTGCAAAAGCAGTGCGGTTATATAAAGTTCCACCGAAGCGCCGGAAATCGAGCAGACCTTCCGGCGTGCGGTTGAAAGGGACGCCCATGCGGTCGAGGAGATCGATAATCCCCGGCGCGGCCTCACACATGTCCTTAATCGGAGGCTGGTTGCCGAGGAAGTCTCCGCCATAGACCGTGTCGTCAAAATGTTTCCAGGTCGAGTCGCCCTCGCCCTTCAGATTTTTGGCCGCGTTGATGCCGCCCTGGGCGCAGACCGAGTGCGACCGCTTCACCGGGACAATCGAGAAAAGATCGACCTGTCCGCCCATTTCCGCGATTTTGATCACTGCGGAAAGTCCGGCGAGCCCGCCGCCAACTACGATGATTCTTGGAGCTGCTGCCATAATTTTCGTCTACCGGACTTGCGTCATTTGCTGATCTTTAGAAGTACCGAAGTCGATGGGCTGTTGCGGACGCGAGCGGAACGAAGCCAGGCTCGCCAGTCCTACACCCGCCAACAGGAAGAAGAAGGCCAGGCACACCGTCAGGAAGCGCTTGCGCGCGACTTCGCCGGACACTATTCCCCACTTCGCTGCGAATAGCCAGATGCCGTAGGCAAAATGCCACGAAGCGGCAATCAGACCGACCACGTAGAACACGAAAAGTGGCGCGTGGAAGATCTCAGCCTGCACTTTGCCAAACGATGCCATCGGAACAGCGTGCAGATCGACGCCGGTGAATCGCATCGTCCAGGTGTGCCAGATGATGTAGGCGAAGGCGATGATGCCGGTCCAGCGCTGCATGGTGTACATCCAGTTGCCAGACCACGGATAAGAAATTGTGTTTGCTTCGCCGCGATACCAGATATAGAGACCGTAGAGTCCGTGAAAGGCAATCGGCAACCAGATCCCGAAGAGCTCGAGAAAGAACACCAGGGGAAGATTCGCCAGAAAACTTACCTGGCGGGCGTAGGCGGCCGGACCGCTGATTGCCGTCGCATTGGAAACCAGGATGTGTTCGAAGAGGAAGGCTCCGACGGGAATGATTCCGGTCAACGAATGCAGGCGACGAAGGAAAAAGGACCAGCCTTCGCCGGCGCGCAAGGGCGCTACGCCGTCCCCGACATAATTCGTTACCCTTGGAGCAGAAGAACTGGCTGACGCCACGAAGCGCTCCTTATGAGTTCAGCAATGAGAAAAGAACCTGTCATTATCTTGCGGCGGGAGAAGTGAAGTCAAATGTAGCGACAGCCGCCCTCGGCTGTCTGGCCGAGAGAACCTCGACAGCCTACGCGGACTCCAGCACAGCTTTCAGCTCTGCAAATGACTCGACAATCAAGTCTGCCCCGGCATCTTCCAGGCTTTTTCGATCGAAGGTGGTTGTAATCGCGACTGTGAAGCTTCCGGCAGCCTTTCCTGCGCCGACTCCTGCGAGGGAATCTTCGACGATCCAACAGTCTTCAGCCGGCAGTTTCAAATCACGCATGGCTACGTGGAAAATCTCCGGGTCGGGTTTGGCCCGGTGAAATCGATCTGTGTCTACGATCGACTCGAAGTAATTCTCGATTCCCAGCACTCGGAGCGAAGCCGCGCGGTTGCGCGGCGTGGCCGACGTGGCCAGCGCGAGACGATACTTTTCGGCGGCCCACCGGACGAATTCTGCCGCTCCCGCGACCGGCTGCAGCTGATGTTCGATCTGTTCGTAGAACTCTTTCTTTCGAAGCATCACACGTTCGGCGTCAGCTCCGGGGCTGTGGATGGCGAGCACTTCAGGCATCATCGTGCGGTCGGGACGCCCTTTGTAACTGTCATAAACCGATTCGGGCAGCACGATCCCCAGTTCTTTGAACGCAAGTTCTTTGGCGCGCTTGTGGAGAGGTTCGGAGTCGACCAGCACTCCGTCCATATCGAAGATCAAGGCTGCGGGCTGGGAGATTTTGATTGCAGGCACGGTGGCAGATTAGATGTCGGACCCCGGGAATTGCTTCGAATACCAGCTCAAAAACTTGGCGAACGCCGCGCCGCGATGGCTGTATCGAGCTTTCTCTTCGACGGTGAGTTCGGCGAAGGTCTTCTGAATTTGAGGAAAATAAAAGAGTGGATCGTATCCAAAACCATTCGTTCCGCGAGGACGATCGAGGATGACGCCTTCGGCAACGCCCCGGAAAGAGGCGAGCATTTCTCCGTCGCGCGCGGCGACCAGCACGCACACAAAACGTCCGGTGCGTTTCTCGGCAGGAACGTTTCTCAATTCCCGCAGGACGCGGGAGTTGTTCGCCTCGTCGTCCGTGTTTTCATCTGCGAGATGAGGCTGGTCGGCGGCATATCTTGCGGAATGGACTCCCGGAGCTCCATTCAGGGCGTCGATCTCGATGCCTGAATCGTCTGCGAGAACGATCTCTGCCGGCGCCGCGAGGCTGTATTGCTCCGCTTTTTTGCGCGCGTTTTCTTCAAAAGTGTGTCCATCTTCGACGACCGTCGGCAGCGAGGAGAAATTTGGAATGCCGGCAATCTCGATTCCCAGAGGGCTTGCCGCGCCCGCGAAATCTCGCAGCTTGCCCGGATTGGAGGTGGCGATCAGGACTCGTTTCATCGGTCTAAAGGCAGCTCACAGAAGTTCTGACCTTTATGATGCTACAGCTTGAACACGCTTTGTGCGTATTGTCCAGCCGATCAAAGCCAATACCGTAATTCCGGAAATCCATCCGCCGATGCGACGATCCCAGGTTCGAACGAAAGTGATTTGCACCCGGTTCATTCCGGCTTCGACTGGAACCAGCATCTGACCCGTGCGCGGGCGAATGCCGGTCTGAACACCGCGACCGTTTACCTCAGTCTTCCATGCGGGATACGGAAACAATCGCAGCGCGAGTTGGTCGGGCGCGGACATTTCTGCGGTGAACGTCTTCGACTCGGCATCCCACCGCTGAACGCGGATGGCGGCGCGCGCCGGTCCGTCGACCGTCACATCGCGCGCAGTCTTGTCGATGGCGGAAGGTTCAGCGCCGACTGGCGTGTATTCGTCGGTACCCTCATATCCGATATGGTCCGACATGTTGTCCTGCATTTCGCGCAGGTCGGCAGTATTGTCCCACCAGGGCGCCTGCACCCGATTCCAAGCCAGAATCATTACCAGCAGACACAGAGCGCATCCCGCCCCACGCCACCACCAGCGCCTCAATCCCATCGTGAGAACGGTGGCAAAGATCATGCTCAGGCACAATAGCCAGCGCCAGGGAAACTGCATGAAGCGCATCTTGGGCAGGACATCCCACAGGAACAGAGTCACCGGAAACATGAGGATGCTGCAGCCTACCGTCCAGACCGGCAATACCTTCGAAAGTTCGTCTCTGCGGCGCCACAACTTGCCCGCGGCGAAGGATAGGGCAATGAGCCCCATTTCCAAAACGGCCACCCACGAAATGACCCGGTTGAAGGCATCGTGGTCCGCATCGGTGGTGTGGACAAACAGAAAGTTGTCTTGCGGACGCGATCCTGCGCCAACCGCCTCGGAGATCGTCACCCACTTCTGTTCGTAAATTGCCGGAAGTAGGTAAAAAGCTGCGAGGCAGGCGCCTATAGCGATAGCCGCCGCTCCGACAAACAGCAGCCGCGAGGAGCGTTTCCTCCACGCGAAAAAGACGATCAGCAGCGCCAGCGAATAGTGAATCATGACAGCTGCCGGCGCGTTCGTCAGCCAGGCTGCAGCCATTACCAATCCCAGCGGAAGGATTCGCCGGCGTCCCTCAGCAGCCTCCACCACGAACAGCAGCAACAACGGAATCAGACACGCGGCCAACAATTCGGCGAACGCGCTCCGCCAATACACAATGACAAGATGGTAGGGATTCACGGCATACAGCACCGCTGCGAACATCGCGCTGCGCCGATCCAGCCAGCGCCGGGCCAGGACGAACATCGACGCGCCGGCGGCCACCAAGGCAATCCAAATATAGATGCTCGTCGCCAGAGTCCAGGGAAAGACGAGACTGGTCAGTGCGCCCAGCATCCACGAGGCGGGCGGGTAAAACACAAACCGCGGCTCGCCATATCCAAAATGCGCCCACGCCGCCCACCGCGGATAAAGAATCCCGTGCTTCCATTGCGAGAGAACTTCCAGCCATGAATACGTGTGAAACTCGACGTCGTGTCCGGAGGGAGTTCCGAGAAAAAAGAACGGCACCTCTACGAGGAAGGCCGCTAGTCCAATGGCCAGCAATGGCCCCCATCGCAGAGAATTCTGCCTGGGAGCCTGCGACTCCTTGGACGAATCGACAACAGCCGATGGCCTACCCAGAACCGATTTCTCCGGCGCTTGATTGAGTTCAGCAGTCAAATGACAATCAACAGTCTACATTTATCGGCGGAATTGATTTCACTCACTTTTAACACTGCTGAAACAACCTGGTAACGGATGTCAATTAAGCTGTTTGCATTGGGGTGGAACAGACCACAAGAGTCGGAGAGCTCGCGCCAGAGACGGGGTTCGAGCTCTTCGATTCCGACATCCTAAAAGCCTCTCGCCTCTGCCCAGCTTCTAAGATCCCCCCGAAATGCCTGCCCCTGTTGTCCGAAGAAGACCTGCCACGGGAGGCTTCTCGTCCCAGACGGCTCATTCTGGAAGATCGTGCGAAGCGCGCAGCTGCGCACGATCGCACGACTCCGCGCTTCTGAGGGCTACTTCAAAGCTGAGTATTAGCCGTTGCGCTGTTGTTGCAGCTCGCCGAGGAATTCTTCCTGCTGCAGGCTGTCGCCGCGCCGCAAAAGCTCGAGCAAAGGATCTTCCAGATCCTCGGTAGGTTGCTGCTTATCAGGGGACTCAAATTGGGTGAGATCGGCGACTAAGGCTTTCGGAGAGATGCTTAATTCGGGTGATGTTTGCCGATTATTCTGCAAGAAACTGATGAGATTCCCGACCTGAGCTCGCTGTTCCTGAGTCCGCGAAGGGAATTCCACTCCCATGCCATGTCCGGGATGAGCTACCCGCACCATTCCCTCGGTGTGAACTTCCATCTCGTTGGTCTTCAGGCAGAGATCGATCAGGGCCCGCTCCGGAAAAGGAGCATCGGTCTGAACATAGCAACCGCCCAGGCTGAGATCGGTGAGCTTGCAATGAGGCACCGATTCTTCTGGATCCGCGCCAGCGCCCGCAGCCGCTGCCTTGAGCCACGCTTTGAGATTGGTCGCTACATTTTCCGGCAGATCGATAAAGTGGACGCCAGTCTGGCCATTCGGATTCGCCCATGCCACCTCGCCATGAGCCTCGACTTCCAGCGTCCCGTCGGGCAACTGAAAGTGGCAGGCCATCACCGCGCCGGCAACTTGCGGCTCCGCCGTGAGCACGTCCATGCCGGTTTCTGAGAGGTCCAGAAGGATGCCGTCGAGCTTCCGATGATCGGGCAGTGAAATCTCGACCGGGGCCTGCACCGGAACCCGGAACGCCCTGCGGCGCTCGCGGCTCAGCAGCGCCGCCGCAGCCCGCAATCCGGCTTTGGCGGCCTCTTCCGTGACCGGCTTATAGAGAACAAAGTGCGCCCCGCCATTCAGGATTTGGCGAACCTTCCCCGAATCCGCGACCAGGGCAATGCTAAGCGGGGCAGAACCCAGCTTCTGTGCTTGTTGTAGAACATTTTCGGCCGCTGGCGGATCGTCAAAGTCCACAATCAGCGCATCGAATTTCTGTTGTTGAATGCGCGCCAGTGTGGTCTCAAGATCGCTGGAACGGTCCAGAGCGACGCCGAAGCTGGGCAGAACTTTGCCCAATACGTCCGCCACGGAGTTATCGCTCGAAACCAGCAGTGCCTGAACGTTCATAGATCGAATGAAATGCTGTTACCGGCAACGATTGTTTACGGCCAGCGAGGAGCTGCCGGACGGGATGATTTCGACGACGAACTGCTTCCGGATCCGGCCCCAGCCTTCGCGGCCATCGCATCCGATTGCGCAGTGGCTTCGTCCACATCCGCCAGAACGACGTTATCTTCTTCGTCGCTCTCCGCCAGCAATGGCGCTACTTCGCGCAGCTTTTCCGCCGCTTGCTGGAGCGCCTCAATCTGCTTGCCAAGTTGGGCGTATTTCGCCTGCTTTTGCCGCAGGACCTCATGAATATCTTTCATACAACCCCCTGCTGGCAATTTAAGGAGCGGGTGCCGGACGGGTCAACGGTAATCCCGGCCGAGAGATTACTGCGGTAATGGAAACGGAAGTAGATGTACCTGCGGAAAAGGCGCTTCAACCACCAATGGCGCGAAATTTCACGAGGCAAAAAGAGACAAAAGTTTCCTTCGCGATCCTTCGTCCCCTTTGATGGTGGATTTTTTGCGGCTATCCGGTGAGTGAAGGCAGCCGGCCTGCCGATCCCCACAAGAAGATCATCCCCACGATAATGCTGTAGGCCGAGGTCATGAGCGTGACAGCCCGCAAGGCATTCGGCCGGGCCAGCGCCGCGGAAAAAATGCCGGCCGCCGACGCGCACATCAGAGTGTTCATCACGATCAGCCCGACGATGAACATCAGCAGGCCCAGCAGTCCCGCCCCCGTTCCTCCTAAGTTTGCTGCCATCAGGAAGAGCAAAATCTGGGTCGGAGTCTCGGCCCCTAGCCCGTGGATCACGCCCACAAGAAAGGTGGAACTCGTACCGTAGCCGTGCTTGAAAACCTGCGGTGCTTCGACCCGCGTGCCGCCGAAGATCAGGCTCAATCGCCAGTACACCCATAGCGCCCCGTTGATAATTAACGTAATGCGCGTTTTCGGGGCATGGCTGTGCTTGCCCGGCCGGAAGAACGTGCCCAGAACATAGAGCCCGAGCACAAGCAAAGTGAACCCCACCAGCCGCTCCGCCCAGCGGTCGCTTGCCGGGGGCAACGCCAGCCGAAATACCACCGCCAGAGCCCCGAGGACAAAAACTGTGGTCGCGTGTCCCATGACATACAGCAGGCCATAGCGCATCGCATCTCGCGCCTTCGATTGCACGCTGCTGATGTCGGTAATCGCCGCGATGTGGTCGTAATCGAGACCGTGCCGAAAACCGAGGATCGCCGCCGAGATCAAGGCGAGGCGCAAATTGGCGGGGTCCATCATGCAAGTGGCTTCCGCGCGCAGCCGCGGATCCAAGCCGCTTGGCACGCTGGCATTTTAGGCTAGCACACTCTCCTGCGTGAGTTAGCCCGCAATGGCAAGGTGCGGCTTTAGCGTGGTTGGATGGGAAAGGCCGCGGGGCTCGCAGGAATTGGCATCCCGTGACGGCACATTTTTCACATCAACCCCCGCAGTTGAAACTGCATCCAACGCGGGCTGAGTTCTGCTGCCTTGTCCTACGAAGAAACAACGGATCGGTCCACGATCTCGGGTCTGCTGACCTTCGCCATTTCCGCATGTCTCGGAATGTTTGCTTCGGAGCGCCTCCCCAGCGTCGCAGCCCTGATCCGACAGTTGTCCCAGCGGTATAGAGACGGAGTGCTGGCCTCGCTTGGCCTCTACAACCTGGACCTATCCGCCATAACCTGGGACGTCGTAATAGTGGTGGCCGGAATCTTCTGGCTGACCAAGCTCAGCAAATCATCCGCGAGCCATATCTTCATCGGGATTCTCGGAGCCTCAATCGGTGGCTGGATCGGCTTGCACGGGTAGTATTTGGAAACCGCGATGCGAAGGAGATGGTGCGCCCTGAGAGATTCGAACTCCCGACCTTCTGGTTCGTAGCCACAGGTTGACTCTATCCCGCATTGTCCATTTTGTGTAATATTCACCTTGCTTTCAGCGACATACATGGATATTCTCAAGTCATGCCTATCCCCGAATATCCCGCTGTAACCCGCGCGGTTCTACGAAATCGTAGAACCAGAGTAGAACCGGGAACGCCCTTCCGGTTCAATGACAGGACTCTCCATAGCCTGCTCACGCCACGAGTCAGGCGCGTCTATTACCGCGACAGCGTAACCCGTGGCCTCACGCTCACGATCCTGCCAACAGGCGTCAAGAGTTTCTATCTCTATCGGCGCATCCACGGTAGACCGGAGCGCGTGTTGATTGGCCGATTCCCTGACATAAGTGTGGAACAGGCTCAACTCCAAGCAGCGAAATTTAACGGACTGGTGGCGCAAGGGGTAAATCCGAATGACGAGCGGCGCAAACTGCGGGGCGGAGTCTACGCTTCAATCGCTCTGGGAGAAGTACAAGGAGAACACCGCCCTGAGGCCTAAGACGCTGGCGGGGTATAACTCCCTGTGGAGATGCCATCTAGAAGCTTGGGCAGATCGCAAGCTTTCCGGTGTTACGAACGACGACGTGGAACGATTGCATCGGCGCATCGGCAAGGAAAAGCCATACGTAGCAAATCGAGTAGTGGAACTCGTACATGCGATGTTCGCTTTTGCGGCGAACAAGGGATTGAGCGGAACAAATCCAGCGAAAGGAATCGAGCCTTACAAGGAGCGCAAACGAAAGCGCTACATGCAAGCTGGCGAATTGCGTTACTTTTTTGCTGCCTTGGCCCAAGAAACCAATACGACGGTGCGTGACTTGTTTGCGCTTGCGTTGTTGACGGGTGGCCGGAGGTCGAATCTTCAACTCACCGAGTGGAAGGAAATCGACTTTGGGCGAGCGTTATGGATTATTCCGGCGGAGAAGGCTAAGGCTGACGAACCTATCGAGATTCCGCTAGTGGAGATGGCGCTCAGTCTTCTTCGCCAACCAAAAAAAGGGTCTAAGAGCCAATGGGTCTTCCCGTCCTCAGAAAGCAAGACGGGCCACATTGTCGAAGTCAAATCCGCGTGGAACAGGGTCATCAAACGCGCTGGCGATCTAGAGCGGGAGGAATGGGAGAAGCAAAATCCGAGAAAGGCGAAGAAGGATTTCGAGGGCACGACTTTGCTTCCCTTCGGTTCCATGATGCACGCAGGACCTTCGCAAGCTGGCAGGCGCATCTTGGCGCTTCTCTATTGATTATTGGTGCTTCACTCGGTCACGAACCGGGAAGTCCTGCAACAGCGATATATTCCCAGATTGCGAATGATCCCATCCGGGACTCCGTTAATCGTGCGACGGCGGCAATGCTTGAGGCCGGGGGCGTGAAATGGAGAAATAGGGCGACCTTCGAGATCGGTTTATCGGCTTGCGGAGTGCGTGGGAGCGGGAGGTATGGCTGGAGAAGCCGTCGAACAGAGCCTTTGACTTCATCTGCAAGTGCAAGCGGGATGCCCCGATGATTACGTGGCCACAGGTAGCAGCCAGCTTCAAGCGCGAACACGGAGCAGAGCATGAGGCAGCTTACTTCGAGAGAACTTGGCGCAAGCGGAATCTTAGCAACAAGGCGAAACGATTGGCATTCTGGTTAACCAGAAAGTAAAGGCCAAAAAAAGGCTCGCATTGTGGTCGTAGACGGACGCGGAAAGTTCCGGCAAACTGTGGTCATCGGAGGGCAATTGAAGTGAAAACGGAACTTAAGCGAACGAAGATTGGCACCAAGGAAACCGCAGTCACCCTTGGCTGCTCTGAAAAAACTCTTAGGAATAAGTTGTCTGCTGGTTCGCCAGACGTGCCACCGCACTATCAGATTTTTGGCCGGAGACTCTGGGATATTGAAGAGCTAGAATCCTGGCTTTGCCAGAGGCGCGTGGAGACGACCGCAGCCGTTTAAAGGTTTCACCCGTAAGACAGACCCCCGAAGTTCTTGGGCGTCCGCAAAGGCTCATCCGAGCCCTGACAAATCACAAGAAAGAACTGGTCACCCAAAAAGCAAAGCCCCCCGTGTGTCGAGAGGCTTCAAGACCAGTTAAACAATCGCCTGATGTCTACGACAATAGTAGATACATCGACGCCCGTCAATGTACATAAATCTTCAGAAACGCGAGAACGCCGCAATAGGCCGCGCTCAAGGCGAATTTCTGTTCTGCCCGAAAAGCGCAAGGCCTTCGACGACGGAAGCGAGCAACGAGCAAATCGGCTGGCCTGGGACGCATTTAAGGGCCAGATCATCCATTACGCGCAACCGCCGCTTCGATCCCACAGACCCAGTTCATCTGCAGTGGGAAATGGCGCGAGATTACACAGTCACTCGAACTGATGTTCGAGCAAATCGGCCTTTTTCGCCGCAATAAAGACTCGTTATTTGGCGGTGGCGAATGACTCTATTCGACAAGGCACTTTTGCCGCCAGCCCGCAGTTTTTACGAGCGAGAAATCGGACAGCTAACGCGAGAGGATCGTGGCGGCTGGGCCAGAGGCGCTGCCCGTTCCACGAATCCAAGTCTGGCAAATCTTTCGCCGTCCATCTTGCGGACGGTGGCTGGTACTGCTTTCGCTGCTCCGCTTCCGGATCGACGTGATCTCGTTCCTGATGAAGCGCGACAATCTCTCGTTCCAGAAGGCCTGCGAGAACTCGCTGCTGGCGAACGGATGAGCTGTCAACAGTCGAACTCGCACGCATAGAACGGGAGAAAAAGGAACGGTTGGAACGGCAGAGAGAAATGGCGGCCAGAGCAGAAGAATGCCGGAGCCAGAGGCTTGGGGCGCGAGATCAACTGCTGTCACTCGAAGCGTACAAAAGGGAACTCGGGGCACTATTGGATGCGACTCCCAATGGTCCGGACAGCGAACAATGCTCGCAAACTCCTCACCCTGCTCGAGCCGCAAATTCGTGAGCAAGAGCAAACATACCTGGAGTTAGCCGACATAGCGCCGAAGCCCGAGGAAAGGGGGACCGATGAAAAGGAACAAGAGCCCACGCAGCCAGTGCGTAACATGGGCCCGACAGATGACGTTCTCCGCTGGATGCAGACGGAGACTGGTCTACTGGCCATCACTCCCAAGTTCTTCACGTTCCTGCATACCTGCCCCTATGACGACGATCAAACGTCCAAGGCCAAACGGACGGCCCGGTACGTTGAGTGGCTGCACGCTGCAGAACAGGCCGAGACGGCGGGCGATGAAATCGCGCTGAAAGAAATTGCTGATGCGGTTCGCGTTTGCATGGGTATCGTCCCGAAACGTATTCCCCGCGGCGGATTTTCAGATATCAACGCGATTCGATACTACTCTACGTTAACGAGCGCGGAGATTCGTAGTTTGATTCTGGCCGACATAGAGCGGAGAAAAATGCAGGAGTTTTTCGAAGCTGCAGAAACGATCCGAAAGGGGAGGATGCAATGACCCTATCCGATAGCGCTCTGCGCGAACTGTCCGACTGCATGAGGCCGAACGTAGTCCCGACTCCTGTAACTCCGGATGCTTACACCACAACGGGCGGTGTTCCTCTTTCCTTCGACGAACCGGAGCGTGTCGAGATTTCCACCGTCAAGAAAGCGCGAAAGTTTGTCTCTGAGTCTGCCGTGCTCAAACAACTCGATAAGCGAGCGGACGCGTAAGTCCGCAGTCTAATCTTAAGAACGCAATCAAGCTGATTCGAGCGCATCCTTCGTGGAACGTTCCGCCCGTCTTGTTTTATGACGAATTTTCGATGCAGATCAGAACCAAGAACCCGCCACCGTGGGAAGCGGAGCCGGGAGTTTGGACCGATACCGACGATATCCGGACCGCGGATTCGCTGCAGCGATACCAGATCATCGTGAATCCCAACACCGCGAGGGATGCCGTCGAACTGATCGCCAAGGAATCAATCGTTCATCCTGTGCGCGAATACCTGCAGAGTCTCAAATGGGATAAGAAACCCAGAGTGTCCGGATGGCTCTCTGCTTACCTTGGAGCCGATCCGAATCGACTCAATACGGCCATCGGAAAAGCATGGCTGGTGTCTGCCGTGGCGAGAATCTTTCGTCCCGGCTGTCAGGCCGACTACTGCCTGTCACTGGAAGGAATGCAGGGACTCGCAAAGTTCTTTGTCGCCGTTTCTCGCAGGCGACGACTGGTTTACCGATCACGTTTCCGACCTCGCCAGCAAAGATAGTCGAATCGAACTGCTCGGAAAATGGATCGTAGAGCTCGCAGAACTCGGACCAGTGCGCCGAAGTGAGAACGAGCGAGTAAAGCCATTCCTCACAGCACTATTCGACAGCTATCGACCGCCATACGGACGGCGGACTTGCCAGATCCCGCGCCAGTGCGTTTTCGCGTCAACGTTCAATGATGCGCAGCCGTTCACAGATGTGACAGGCAACCGCCGATTTTGGCCGATAGCTTGCGGACCGCTGAACGTCAAGCAACTAGAAAAAGACAGAGACCAGATTTGCGCAGAGGCGTACGAACTATACAAAGCGGGTGCGATCTGGTGGCTCTATTCCGCCGACCTGAACCGAGAAGTCACAGAGCAGCAATCCGCAAGGCTGCAGTCCGACCCATGGGACGATCTGGTGATTTCGTGGTCGCTTGATCCGCAACAGGCAACCGTAAACGAAATTCCATTAGCGTCTGGCCCGGGGCGTGTCACCGTTCCCGAGATCCTGACTCACGCAATCAAGAAAAGCGCAAACAAGTGGGACCGGGCCGACGAGATGCGCGTCTCGAGCATCCTTGTCAAAAACGGATGGCAAAGAAAGCGAAACGCCGAACTCCAAAGTACAAGGAATCTGGTTCTACGTGGGGCCCGAACAGGCACTATATGAAGGCACTAATCAGAATCGTTGTTTGTTTCGCAGTGTTGGGCGAAGTTGGGAATGCGAGTATTGAATACAAAACAATATCTTGCATAATGGGGTTTGCCGAAAGAGACGTAGTCAATTCTTCCGACGATGAAAAGCTTGATCGGATCTTGTTCGTTGCCGATGTGCTTAAGATCTCCCGGCAAGAGGTGTGCTCTGACCGGGAATACTGGAGAGTCCCCTTGGAGCACTGTCTCCGTCCAAGGTACTGTGTCAGTGTGGTCTGGAAATGGCACAATTCTCTGATATGCGCTAATAACCGCGTCTTCTTTTCGCCTAGTTATCTTGAACGCTGGAGTATGGCCGACATTGCTCATGCTGAACCAGATCGTTGGGCTCAATTCAGTAAGAAACTTAGGGCTGTCCACCGTTTTTACCGTAATGCTCAAGTAGGCTCGATTCGTGATCTCCAGTGCTTGTTCGGCAATTCTATTGGCTCCCTCAGCAGCCTCGGTGGATCGCTTCATTTTGTGAAGTTGCCCAGCCGCATAGTAGGTATAAGTGCCCGTGATGAGTACCAGCAGGACGGCACAGGCCGCTTCAATATAAGCAACCACATGCGGTTTTTCGCTTGGCTTCTTTTGTTGGCCGCTGTCGCTTGCGGCATCACTACCATTGCTGCCTGGTGTTCCTTCGCCTTCGGTGGTCATTGGAGTTTAGCTATAGTCCGATGCGTTGTAATCGTTGCATCTTTCTACTTTTCCTTTCTATTGATCCACAAAGCACTATCGATTCTGGACCCATGGTAGCGGCGTAACAGAAAAATGAGGCAAGGAAGTCTAGCAAATGTCTGTTCCCAACCCGCTATTTGTTCCCATCCTTGTTCCCATCCTCTGTTCCCAAGCTAAGCCTTTGCCTCTCTATCTGTTCCCCTTGTTCCCAACCTTTTACGTATGTGTGTGAGTAAATAACGCTATAGAGATTCCTGAGAAGTGTTGGAAGTCGTTTTAGGTTGGGAACGTTGGGAACGGCATAGATTCTAAAGGAGTTAAGGTTAGGAACGACGTTGGGAACAGGTTGGGAACCGTTGGGAACGTTAGGAACAGAATGGCCTTGCCCAAACCGACCATATATATCGACGTTCATCGATGTACAAAAGTGCAAACCAGCCTGCATTCTGGTCAGTGGCCAGAGGGCGGAGTGCTCCCAACGGCTGTAAGTACGCTGCTATTCGCAGGATCGAGAGACCATCGTGCTACGACTGTGCTACTTCGTGCGCAGAAGCGGGCGCTATTTGCTCGCAGTGGGTATTCGGAGGCTGACCATCCCATAGGGGAATCTGATCTGGCAGGCAGCAACAGTCTAGGGCTGCGATGTGAACCGAATTTCAGGCTTAGGGGTACGCTCGGGAACGCTGGTCACAGCGGAGAAGCTCAATTTCAGTGCTCTTGAGGCTCCGTTTCGGCGATCTTTCGGGCGGTGGCCCTCACCCTGGCACCCCCCTTTCAAAGTTGATCGGTCGGCCTTGCCAGACTTTCCGGCAGTTTCAGTTCTGATGCGCTATCTCAGTGGCAATAGCCTTCAGTTCTTCACTGACCCTCTTAAGATTCTGGGCAATAGCTCTTAGACCACTCGGGACTACTCCCCTAACTTCTCGAATCGTAAGATCTGGCGCACAGCGCATCAAACTCTCAGCCTCTGACTGAATTGTAGCGGCTTGCAGAAGCAGGGCTTTGACTCGTTCGTCTTTTGTCATGTTTCCTCCGGCTCAAAAGTCTATCTCGCTTTTCGTCGTGTAGCCATCTTGCGGTCTCAGAACTCATGCCGCATTCTGGCGCTGATATGGCGCAGAAGCGAAACCTGCAATTTTCTCCGGTCACTTTCTCCAGTTCGGGAGATAACACACTCGTCGCTGCGATTACAGTTCCAGCCAATTCCGGGATGCGTGCTCCTTTCGTGAACGTATGGGGGCTTGCGCTAGTTGTGGCAGGGGCAACGAATCTTACCTTCAAGGACGGGACAACCTCCATTACGGGGGCTATGCCGATGACGGCGAATGGTTCGTTCCTGCTAAGTCCGAATCAGATTCCTTGGTTTATCGCATCGCCGGGGAACAGCTTTGTTCTGAACTCCTCAAATGCTGTGCAGGTAAGCGGCTGGGTGATCTACTCGGCATGACATATAGAGCAAAAATCGGAGTTCTTACAGTCGCCGCACTCGTTGCGCTGGTACTTTTGGCAGGCGCCCAGATCAACAACCCTGCGGCTATCACCGCACAATTTGTACAAATCAATTCTGCTACGGCGGGGAGTGTTACGGCACCCGTGCAAAACGCAGCCAAGGTTTACGCCTTCGTCGCTCCGGCAACGGTAACCACAACTGTGATTTCTCTGGCGTGCAACACGGCTGATAACACCGCGAATGCCTACGACATCGGCATCTACGATTCTCCCGGAACGCTTCTAGTACATTCCGGACTCACTGCCGGAACCACGCTATTTGCGGCCACTGGCATCCGGAATATTTCCTGGCTGACAAGCGGGACATTAGTAGGAGGTCAGCGTTACTACTTCGCATGGTCAACCAATGCCGCTGCTCCTGCCGCAGTACTTGGGGGAACCAACGCATTTTCTCCTGCCATAGGAGCGGCGGGCCCGTCGCCGAGCAGTGGAGTGCTCGTCACTGGCGCAATGCCTGCCGATAGCTGGGCTCTAGCTACATTTCCAACGTTCGTTTTGCGATGAAAGGAGAAGTACATGGGTGATCCGGGCAGTCAATACGCGAAAGTAAAACCAGTACCGGGCAAGACGGTGCAGAGCAGTCTTACGACTCAGGGGACGATGATGTACAAGGGCGATCACATTTTGGTGGGCGATCCAACAGGGTATTTCGTCGTCATCGGAAATCACTTTCTCGGACAGGCTGATCTGACTCCCGGGCGCAGCAACGATCAAGTGCATTGGAGTTTAGGGCCTGCGCCATCGAGTCCGGTCTAGGAGGGATTCATGAGCAGCGCATTTGAGGGCATGGCGAAGCAACTACAGCAATTAGGACCAATCGGCGGCGGACGCTGGCTCTATGGCTGGACGAAGGCGCAGAACGCAGTAGAGCTGACGCTGACCCGCGGCGGGCGAACGTATCTCAATCTGTCTCTCGATGACGTGGCCGACTGGACGGTTGAGCAGTGTGCGAAGGAATGGCGCGACGAAGCGCTGTGCGTCATGAGTGGTGAAAAAGTGGTACCAGAGAACGGCTATCACAACGGATTCGCTCCTCCGCTCGCCAACGATCCGGAGGAGGATTATCGCGCCGTGCCGGATGCCACGGATTTCACTGCGGCGATGGAAATGTTAGGCAGCGTGCTGATTCCCGAACAGAAACGGGAGGAGCAGTGAATGCTCACCATCTATGCAGTCTGGCTCTCGACCCGGATCAGTGGAGTTCCGGCGCTGTCCTATTTGTCTGCATTAGTAGTGCTGTCGGCAGTCTCTGGCATTGGATTCGCCGAGTTACTGAGAGGCTTCACCGCCACGATCTCAAGTTTCAAAAGCTGGAAGATGAAACGGGCATCAGTATCCGAATCAACGATTGAGCAACTCGCAAAAGCGACGAAAGGAATCCTGTAAATGAGTGACTTCAAGAAACTGACCGCAGAGCAACTATTAAGCGCCGACCCGATGTCGCTGACGCCGGAGCAGATTGCAATGCGCCGGGAACTGGTCAAGCTGCGCAAAGAAGAAATCGAGTGCGAGAAAGTTGCGCACGAAAACCAGCAATACCTAGACCAGAAGATTGCCCGCGAAGCGAAAGCTAAGGCAGGTAAAGAAGCAGAGCAGGCCATGCGGGAAAAGATCGAGGCCGAACAATCTACCTGCGTTCACAATACGGGCGGCGAAGGCCGGATGGGATTTTTCGCGGGTGACGGAAACATTTAC
Organism: uncultured Acidobacteriota bacterium; assembly: GCA_963763845.1. GTDB lineage: Bacteria > Acidobacteriota > Terriglobia > Terriglobales > Acidobacteriaceae > Sulfotelmatobacter. The sequence goes on along the minus strand of CAVXPX010000024.1, from coordinate 758,361 downwards.
GGCAGCTCTACGAGCGTGCTGGAACTGCCAACGGGAGAGGCCTATGCTCTCTGCTTTAGGTGTCAGAAGGAATGGAGGCACCCCAAATGGCCGACGCTCTGGCCGGATGGAGTAAAGCGAACCGGGATGCGTGCCGTCATGGATGGCTTGATGACGCTGGACGAATACCGCACCCGCGAAAAGGAGTATCTGGAAATTATGCGCAAGCCACGAAAATCATTCGGCGCACTGAATGGCGAATACTGCGCAGCGTCGAAGTTCTACATTCCGCAACTTGAGAACCAGATGCGCCAAGATGCGTCGGAATTTGAGATTTACTGCAAGGGTCGCAGAAAGGCGGCAGTATGACGCATTCTCAAATCTATAACGATCTTCTCAGGGCGGAGCAAGATGCGCTGGCGTTCATTGACATGCATCCCGAATTGGAACTGTGCCAGCACAACAAAAACGCATTCATGCGGGAACTGGTGAGGCTCAACGATGTTCCGACCATTGCGGACCTGGAGCGCGTTTACAACGAACTGACGGCGCAGGGGCGTCTGATTTTGCGCTATCGCAAGGAGGAAAACTAAAATGGAACTGACACCGGACAAAGTGCCTGCAGGTATTGATCGGGCGACGCTTTCTGCCGAGGCTAACTCTCATCTGGAGTCGTTGGCGTTCCTGCACGATCATCCCGAATTCGTGCAATGTCCGCAGAACAGCCAAGTTCTCTTGGCGGAGTTTAATCGAGCGGGAATCACAAATCCCAAATACGCTGACTTCAAAACTGCATACTCGAAGGCTCGCAATGCGGGCAAACTCTTGACCCGTGAGAAGGCAGCAGAGATATTCGCTCTGGGAACGGCCAAGGACATCAAGAAACTGGAAGAAGAGCAAGGCACGCCACGGTATGACGCACAGGGGCGCTTTGCTGGCTACGACCTTCCCGAAGGGCTCTTGCGCAATCCCGGAGCAATCAATGACAAGCGCGTCAAGCAGGCGGGCCGCACGACTCCATACCTGCGCAGCGTCACGGAGGAGAACAAAAACGACAAGGATTACAGGCCATCCAAGCGAGAATTTGCTTCGTGGACGGCGAGACGCCAGCGCGAATGGCTGGAGGAAGCAGGATATTGGGGCGGCGATCTGCCGAGCTATTTGAGATAACAAAATGGACATCACTCCTGACAATCCGGGACAAGGCGGCGGATATCAAGACGCACTGGCTGGGACTCCAACGCCAGCGCAGCCAACGATCTCGAACGCTGCGAATGCGGCAGTGCAAGGATCGCAGCAGCCGGGAATGCAGCAGCCACAGCAGCCAGCTCCACAACAGGCGGAGCCACCGCACCACAGCGGAATTGTCAACATTCTCCGTGCCGTTGGGGATGCTTTGGGCGGCGGTTCCACAATGAAGCGTGTGAATCCTCAGACGGGAGTGATTGAGGAAGTACCGCGCTCTACAGGCTCGAAGGTTGGAAGCGCAGTCACGACTCTGATTCGTGGGGCAGCGGCCGGAGCGGCGCAGCACGGACCTGGCTCTGTGGGGGTGTCCGCGGCAGCGGGGGCAAACGCTCAAGATCAATTCCAGCAGCAACAGCAGCAGCGGCTGATGCAGGAATCGCAGAACGTCCGCGATACGAACGAACAGACGATGCGGCAGCAACTCGCGCAGGCTTCATTGGCGAAGTCAAATCAGGATATGGTTCGCACTGCCCTCGACATTAAGGCTGCAAATCTGAAATTCGACGCAGACCAGACAGCGCTGGTCAATGAACTGGGAACAATTCGCAGTGTTCCGGGAGCGCAGTTAATCGGACATTTCGACTCGAATTCCGACATTAACAAGTACCTCACGGGAGCGGGCGACGCAGCCAGCAAGCAGCATGCATTCGATTTCGCCCGCAATCTGATCCGAGCCGTACCGAATCCCAACGGGGGTTTTGACGCCTATCAATTACCGAAAGGTTGGGATCAGCAAGCCATCGGAGATGGGCACACGATTTCCGTCATGAGCACCACCATGGGCAAGGATGGCAAACCTAAGCCCGTATGGCGCACCATTGACGCACCAGCGACCATGACATGGGGCGATTTTGCTAATTGGCAGTCATCCACGCTGAAGGCTTCGACGGAAAACGATCTCAAGGCCCTGCAGATGCAGCATGAGAAGGTTGGCATTCAGCACGAACAGGCAGGGACGCAACTCACGAATCTGAACATCAAGGATAAGCAGCAGTGGCTGAATCTCACGCAGTCGGGCGATCTGTTCGGCGAGCCGTTAGGTCAGGACGTGGGTTCACGCAGCGAATACAACAAGCGCGTGGATACGTTCTCGAAGGATTACGGCAAGGATCTGAACCAACTCGATCAGGCCAGTTCCCAACTACGCGGCATCATTGCCAACGCGCAAAAGACTGGCAAACTTCCGGGAGCCGATTCTGTAGTCGGATTGTTTGACGCTATCGGAATCAGCAGTGCTCCGCTGAAGGGGCGCGGATTCCGCATCAACAACGAAATCGTAGGAGAACACAAAGGCGCGAGAAACATTCTGCAGGATGCGGCCACGAAGTTGCAGAAAGTGAGCCCGAATGGAACGGGACAGGTTGTCACGCTGCAGCAGTTGCAGGACTACTCTCGCATTCTGGATCAGGCAAGACATGACGCCTATCTCGGAGCGGCTGACGTTTCGCGGCAGAACGGGATAGGAGTGCGAGTGGCGCCTCAAGGCCATAACACTCCTGCCGATGCTTCCACTGTCAAACTGTTTCTCGATATAGCGGGCGGCGATCCGCAGAAGGCTACGAAGGCTCTGCAGTCGTCTGGATGGCAGGTAGCGCCGTGAGCAACACCGGGACTCCGCTGATTTCCGTTTCGCAGATGGCTCAATCTTCAGGTAAGCCCACGACTGCAGCGGGCGGCGCAAATACTGGACAGCCAGCCAGTACGCCCGCTGCTCCAGCCTTGGTATCAGTGGCGGATATTGCGAAGAACGGAATACCCGAGCCTACGCCAGCTCCCGAGAAGAAAGAGCCGATTCAGCTTTCCAATCCTTCAACGGTGCCGAATGCCAGAATTCGGAACCTGCCGGACCCGAGCGACCCGTACGCTTCCGGCCTGAGTAATTTTCTCTCTGGTGCGGGAACCGGAGCAGAACTTTCGGCGGTTCCCGCTTCAGCGGTTGGAATGGGCGCTGCTATGGATGCGCTGCCCTCTGTGATGCTGCACACAATCGACGGAGTGAAAGCAGTAGGAACGTGGGCCGCGAAGAATCCAGTACAGGCCTATCTGCTATTACAGGTGCTCAAGGAATCGGTGCCCGGACTCAAGAAGGCGATGGGGATCATCAGCCATGCGCCAGAAGGGCAATAGATCGAGGCCATGTTAAGGGTGTATTCGAAATCGGCATCGTCATTTCTGGTCTTCCTTAGCGGGTATGTACTTCTTAGCGTATTCGATGGATACTCCACTGCCCAATCCACTGATCAGATTTTGATCCAAGTTGTTGATGACTTCAGTAAAGCTTGTTGCAAGATCGATCCCCATGAACTGGAACTTCGCTCCCGTGGAGCTAGTTTCTGCCCATTTGGCTCGGAGTTGATCGAGGGCTGGGCTTATTCCAAAGACTTTCGTGTCTTCGATGCCTATGACATGTCCAGCGGAGCTCAATATCGGGGAACCGGAAAATCCATTTCTGATTGGAATCTGGAAAAGAAGTACATTGACTGGTTTCGGCCCAAAAGGAGTTTGGGCAGCGGGTGTACCAGACACAATGCCTTCCAGAAGCAAACAGCCCACGCCCGGGAAGGAGGGGAGGACCGTTACGCGATCTCCAGTTGCGACCTCATTCCAACCTCCGAGGGCAAGAACTGGCAGTCCGGAAGCCTCAATCTTGATAGCGGTGGTATCGAAGTTAATATCTTCCTCAGACGGAGTATCCGAAATTGGCTGGGCGTCGTAGATTTTCCCCGTTGCGGCAACAAAAACTTGTATACGACTGGCGTAGCTCTTGAATTGAGAACTCCTGGTAGTCACAACGTGATTAGCCGTAAGAATTCTCCCATTCGGAGAAATGAGAAAGCCAACTCCAATCTCGTCGTCCGCTTTGATTTGCACAACGGCCTTGCAACCGATGCTATAGATTTCCTTCCCGGTCAGCACATTTTGGCAGTATGCGAAACTGCACAGCAGCACGTAGGCAACGAGCAGTGTTCTCTTCACAGCGCATCTCCTTATGTTGAAGTCAACGATGCAATGCCTAGCATTGCGTGCTTTGCTTGCAAACTGACTTCGTCTGCGGGGGAAGCGCATTGAAGGCGCGGCAATCTTACTCCGCGCTAGACTTTCTCGGCGTCTATTGAGACCCTTGGATCGGCATTGAACCCGTCACATACCTTCTGAAAGGCCATTCTGTCATTTTCGTCGCCGGCATCCAATCCGGGCCGTAGCTTTCTCGCCGCCACGCCACCCGCTGCATGGCCACAGGCGACCTTTCCCAACCATTGCCAAAAAGAGCCCGGTTTGTAGATGGGCAAATCCAGCAACTGGATAGAGGCGAGGCTTCCAACGTAATCATCAATCCCGGGATCGTATTTCAATTGCGCGGGGTGGGTATCATAATTTTGCATCCCCGCTATTGCGAAGTACACAACGTGGGCTGCCTCATGGACGCAAAGGACTTCAGCAAATCCCGGGGCCGTCAACTGGGAGAGCATGTCTCGATAGGCCGACTGGAACTTAACCGTAACCCTTTGAGCGTTCGAAATCCCGGTAGTGTTAATTGTCGGTTTATGCGCGGAGGACATCAAGAACGTGGTTTTCTTGTAGCACCAACGTAGAACCGAAGACTCCCTTTGCTTTGGTTATCCTCGCAACCCTCTAAAAATGGTGCGCCCTGAGAGATTCGAACTCCCGACCTTCTGGTTCGTAGCCAGACGCTCTATCCAACTGAGCTAAGGGCGCGGATCGGCTTAGCGGGAAAATCTGAAATCCGATTATAGCGGAGAAATCATGTCGCGGAAAACCGATTCGGGATCCGCGGACTGTTCCGTCATTCGGTCTGTTTGAGCGTGCTTTTTTGCGAGAATCCCGACTTTTATTTTGTTTGGTGGGCTGCTTCTCGCATTCAGCATGAGCCGTAGATTCTTCTTGCCAGCTTTATATTGTCGTCAGCCGCCCCGGACAACTTCGAGAAATCCTCCTGCCATCAAAAATACCGTAGATGAACTGATTTCATTCCCCAGGTCGCTTTTCAACAAGGCTCTTGGCCCTTTCGTTGCGTGAGGCCCTCGAAGTAATTCTTTCCTCGTCGAAGGCAAATCCTACAATGGCGGCAGATCATCGCAGACGTGTTTTCAACGACTTGCACTACGGCATCCGACTTGCTTTTAGAAAGAACAGACGAAGTGGCGCGCAACGGGGTGCTTCGGAGAATAACTTCGGCCAGAGGTTTTCTGTGAGCACCCCTTGCTTTCTCCCCCAAACGTCACAACGCCTGCCCTCCCCATACTTGCCATTCGCGCAACCCCGGACTCCCAGGTTCTTAGGTAGAGAGCTTTTCCCGGCGCACTCCTCGGTCCGCTGTAATAGTTTCCAAGATTTGGCCCACGACTGGTCTCCCGCTACGCCAGCGCCATCGGTTCCCGAATATCGACTCCGGCCTGCCTTAGCAACTTGGCCACTGCGTCCTGCTTCATCCGCGAGGCATCGAATTGCACCCGCACGGTCCGCTCTTTTTCGTTGAAGCGGACGCGCTGAATCCCATAGACCTCGCGCATGCTGTCGATCGCCCGCAACTCGTTTTCTCCGGGCTGAGATCCGTAGCTGAAAACTATGTCCAGGTAGGTCATTCGCTCAAACCCTTCTGTATGATGAATTTGAAGTGCCCGGGCCGTTTCGCCGGGTGAATCCAATATAGAGCATTCGCTATCCAACAGGACAGTATCGTTATCGGAAGAGAGAGATGACACCTCCGGATACGGTTTCGACGCTCGAGCGCGATCCGGTCTGCGGGATGAACGTGAATCCCGCAACCGCCAGGCATATTCAGGAATACCAAGGCAAAAAGTACTACTTCTGCTGCGCCGGCTGCGGAGAGAAATTCAAGGCCAACCCCGAGTCGTATCTAAAGAAATCGGCTGCTCCAGGCCTGGTGATGGTCGGTATGCCGGCAAAGGCTCCTGTCTCGGTTAGCGCGTTGGAGCGCGATCCGGTTTGCGGCATGAATGTGAACGCGGCGACCGCCAAGCATGTTTTCGAGCACACAGGGAAGAAATATTACTTTTGCTGCGGAGGTTGTGCCGAGAAGTTCACAGCGAATCCCGACGGGTATTTGACGAAGGCGACGGAGGCGCCCAAGCCCAAATCTGAAGCGTATGCCGCTAGCTCTCAGGGCGAAAGCCGAAAGCCCGAAGCCGAAAGCCCGGTGTACTACGTCTGTCCCATGTGCCCCGAGGTGCGCGAGACAAAGCCGGTCCCGTGCCCGTCCTGCGGGATGGCGCTCGAGCCCGAAAATCCCCTGCCCACAACGCGCACTGAGTACACCTGCCCAATGCATCCCGAGATTGTGCGCTCTGAGCCCGGATCATGCCCGATCTGTGGGATGGCCCTGGAACCTCGCACAGTGACCGCTGCGCCAGAAGAGAATCCGGAACTGCACAACATGACCCGGCGGTTCTGGATCAGCGTCGTTCTGACGGCACCGCTACTGGCGATTGCCATGGGCAGCATGATCTGGCCGCAGACGATTGTGCAGAACCTCGCAGGGGCGCGGCTGCCCTGGCTCGAGTTCATGCTCGCGACGCCGGTCGTCCTCTGGTGCGGGCTTCCGTTCTTCCAACGGTTCTGGGCCTCGCTGGTCAGCCGCAGCCCGAATATGTTCACGCTGATCGGGCTCGGCACCGGAGTCGCTTATGTCTACAGCGTCGTCGCGACGGTCGCTCCCGGTATCTTCCCCGAGTCCCTGCGCCGCATGGGCGGGCGTCCCGATGTTTACTTCGAGGCCGCTGCCGCGATCACCGCCCTCGTCCTTCTCGGACAGGTGATGGAACTGCGCGCCCGCAGCCGGACCAGCGCCGCCATTCGCGCCCTGCTCGATCTCAGCCCCAAGACTGCGCGGCTCGTCGGTGCGAACGGCGACGAGAAGGACATTCCTCTTGACCAGGTTCATCCCGGAGATCGCCTGCGCGTGCGGCCTGGGGAGAAAATCCCGGTAGACGGCATCGTTCTTGAAGGCCACAGTTCGATCGACGAATCGATGATCACCGGTGAGTCGATCCCGGTCGAAAAAGAGCCGAACAGCAAAGTCATCGGCGCAACCGTCAACGCGACGGGATCGTTCATCATGCGCGCCGAACGTGTGGGTTCTGAGACGCTGCTGGCGCGGATCGTTCAACTCGTCGGACAGGCGCAGCGCAGCCGCGCTCCCATCCAACGCCTCGCCGACAGAGTGGCCGCGTGGTTCGTTCCGACGGTGGTCGCGATCTCGGTGGTGACGTTCATCGCATGGTATTTCTTCGGTCCTCAGCCGCGCCTCGCCAATGCGATCGTAAATGCTGTTGCAGTGCTGATCATTGCGTGTCCGTGCGCGTTAGGGCTCGCGACGCCGATGGCGATCATGGTCGGCACCGGCCGTGGTGCGCATGCGGGCGTCCTGATCAAAAACGCCGAAGCGCTCGAGACGCTCGAAAAAGTGGACACGTTAGTCGTCGACAAAACCGGTACGTTGACGGAAGGAAAGCCGAAGCTCGTCAGAACGAGCGCTACTCGGGCGGATGGGACGAACGAAGTTCTGCGTCTCGCCGCCAGTCTTGAAAAATCAAGCGAACACCCTCTCGCGGCAGCAGTTGTAGAAGCTGCGAAGGAAAAAGGCCTGGCGTTCTCGGCTGCTGCGAATTTCGAATATGAGGTCGGCAAGGGAGTGAAGGGTGTTGTCGACGGGAAACGCGTGGCTGTTGGGAACCGAGCGCTCATGTCCGAAGTTGGTGTTCCGGATTCCGGCACCGTCGCGATTGGTGACAACGCGGACAGGGGCGCAACGCTGCTCTCCGTGGCCATTGAGGGCGAATATGCCGGGACGCTTGCGATCGCTGACCCCATCAAGGCCGCAAGCGTAGGAGCCGTGAACGGGCTCAAGAGGCAAGGAATTCATATTGTCATGCTCACCGGCGACAGCCGCGACACGGCACAAGCCATCGCCGAGAAACTCGGACTGAAAGCCGACGAGTTCGAAGCCGAAGTCCTCCCCGAAGGCAAACTCGAAATCATCCGTAAACTGCAACAACAGGGAAGAGTTGTCGCCATGGCCGGAGACGGCATCAACGATGCCCCCGCCCTCGCTCAGGCTGACGTCGGCATCGCGATGGGCACGGGCACCGACGTGGCAATGGAAAGCGGCGGCGTCACGCTGATTAAGGGAGATCTCACCGGTATTCTGCGCGCCCGCAAGCTCAGCCAAGCCACCATGCGGAACATCCGGCAGAACCTCTTCTTCGCTTTCATCTACAACGCGATCGGAGTCCCCATCGCGGCGGGAGTTCTCTATCCGTTCTTCGGAATTCTGCTGAGCCCGATCTTCGCCGCAGCCGCCATGAGCTTCAGTTCCGTTTCCGTGATCACGAATGCGCTGCGCCTGCGCAACGTAAAGCTGTAGGGCCGGCGTCCGCCAGGCTGTCGCGAGGCCGTCCGGGCCTCGCAGCGGTGGCCAGTAGGGCGACTACTTGATCCCGACATATACGTCTACGACGGCATTCTGTGGATCTCTTGCCCGCTCGTCATAGATTTCATAATCGGCGCGGTACGTACGGTCCCCGCCTATGGCGGTTTTCGGAAGGGAATTGATCTTCATCCACACCGCCGGGACCACCAGCTGCGCCGGACCCTTCTCCGTCGTGAACACCGCGAACTTCCCGCCGGGAATCTGCCGAGCCACCATGCCGGCAGGTACCTCCGCGTCCGAGATCACGCGCGCGCCCAATAGAAACGTATATTCGCCGTTGTGATCGCTTGCATAATCGGTATACACCGCGACAATCGATTGGTCCGCCTGGTTCGGAATCTTCGCCAGCAATCCTTCCTGCATCAGGCGAGCCCATTGTCTTCCAATCAGGCCCTCACCGGTCATCTCCCGCGCATTGCTGGTTCGAACAGCAATGCCGATTACTGTGAAGCCTTCCTTGTGAACGACTTTCGGGTTCATCTGATCTTTACCAGCCAAGATGGCACTGAGAAGAAACAGAGAGACAATCGCGGGGACAACCCGCATCGCATTACTCCTCGGTGAGATCTACAGCTTTCCTAGAAATTCGGTAACGTCGGGCTCGGTCCAGTCGACTGCGCCGATAAACTTCCGCCGCATGACTCCGTTGCGGTCGATCACGTAGGTCTCCGGAAATTTGAAGGTGCCATAAAGATTGCTGGTCTTTTGCCCCGGATCGCGCACGGTCAGCAGATTGACGTTGTGGTCCTTGAGGAACTGCTTGTAAGCGCCTTCGTCCACGTCGACGCTGACTGCCAGAACGGTAATGCCTTTCGCCTTCATCCGCCGCTGCAGTTCCACCAGAGATGGCATTTCTTCAACGCAGGGAGGACACCACGTCGCCCAAAAGTTCAGCACGAGAACCTGGCCGTGAAACTTGTTTAGCGTGACGCTGCGGTCCGAATCCTGCACCGTGAAATCGGGAGCTTTCGAGCCGATCCGTGGAGGCCGCGATCCGCTGTAACAGCCGATGAGGGAAAGAAGAACGAATGCGGCGAGAACAGTCGTGAGTCGGTAGGCGAAGCGTTGCACCCGTCTATAATAATGGACTCGCGGTTTGATGTGGGGTTCCGGGGCTCTGCTGCACCCGACCGGCCAAGCCGCAACGATTGCAGGGTCAGAACTCCGTTTCGCGCCGTTCTGGTTCTTCTATGGGAAACACACGAACTGTCTCCGGAGATCCGCAGGTTTCGATCGTCATTCCCGCGCGTAACGAAGAAGCAAGCCTCGGGTCTTGTCTGGAATCGCTGGTCGCACAAACCGGAATTTCATTCGAGATTATCGTCGTCAACGATCACTCGACCGACTGCACCCGCGAGATCGCTGCATCATTTCCCGCCGTGCGTGTGATCGAAGCCGGCCCGCTGCCCGAGGGCTGGACCGGGAAGAACAACGCGGTTGCAGAGGGAGTCCGCGCGTCCCGGGCAGAATGGCTTCTTTTCACCGACGCCGATACGGTGCACTTACCCGGATCGCTCGTGCGTGCGTTGTCTGAAGCGCAAGAATCCGGTGCTGAGATGCTGTCTTATTCTCCCGAACAGATCGCGGTCACATTTTGGGAAAGAGCGATCCTGCCGGTGATCTTCGCTGAGTTAGCGCGCCAATATCCGCCTGCCAGAGTGAGCGATCCAAACTCGACCGCCGTAGCGGCTAACGGGCAGTACATCCTGGTAAAACGTTCGGCCTACGACGCAGTCGGTGGACATGCCGCCGTGGCGTCGAGCATTCTCGAAGATGTCGCTCTAGCTCGCGCGATCAAGGCCTCGGGCCGCAAGATTCGCTTCCGTTATGGCAATGGCTCCGTTCGCGCCCGGATGTATCGCAGCTTCGGCCAACTGCGCGAAGGCTGGACCAAGAACCTGGCTCTGCTTTTCCCTCGGAGAGGATGGCTTGCTGCGAAAACTATCGGAGTGTGGTTGCTGCTTCCCCTCTCGTTGGTATTGGCAGCTACTTCGAACCTCTGGTGGCTCGGCGTTTTCGCTCATTCTCTTCGTATACTTAACTGCTCGAGTCGACCGGTCGAACTTCCCGGTCAGCAGCCGTGTTCTCGGGGCACTCTTTGGGATGCCGATGTTCGCCTATCTGCTCTTGCGATCGAAGCGCGCGCACGCCAGAGGAGATATTCGCTGGAAGGGGCGAACCTATCGGGGGGAAGAGCATTCGATGATACATGACGCTGAACAATCCTCGTTTCCGGTCGGAAAGTCTGCATGAAACGTGCCGCCGCTCTTGCTCTGACGCTCTGGCTGCTTTCTTCATGGGCAAATGCTCGCGAGGTGCGGCCGTGGGGCCATCTGCTCTCCGCATTGACCCCGGCATCCGCAGCTACCGATTCCCCGCAGTTCACCGAGACCACAATCGACCCGGGCCTTCGGGTTGGGCCGCTGAAACTCGGCGACAGCCTCGACCGCGCGCTCGAACTGTTTCCCAAGAAAGACGAAGACCAGCAGTGGGACGATCCCTGTGGCACCACACTCGACTGGGTTGATACGGCGAATCCCATCGGTCGCGGAGATGTGTACATTCGGCTGAAGAAGGGCAAGGTTTTTCAGATCGAATCGTCGACGACCCGCTTTCAAACGGCCGAGGGGATCACGACATTTGATTCGCCTGAGAAAGTTGCGAACGACTACAAAGGTCTTCGCGCCTGGGTCCTTCTGACTCCTCCAGTTCCATCTCTCGGAGACCGCCCGCTCGTGTTCTGGATCGATAAGAGGAAGGGCGTCGCCTTCACCTTCGCCTATGATCCACAGCGTCACAAGCGCTACGTTTATAAGGTCATCGTTTTCGAACCCAACAAAGACTTCTGTCCTGAGCAGGAAAAGACGAACTCTCCCAAATGGCAGCCCATTCGGCCTTATGCCGTCGAGCCCCCTGCCGAGCTAAGTCCCGAAACGCAATGACCCGATGTGTCATCTAATGAAAGCCTGAGTATGGTTTATTTGACGCGCAAAGCCGAGTTCTCCGCTTCCCACTACTATCACAACCCGGATTTCACCGCCGACGAGAACCTCCGCCTTTTCGGCAAGTGCAACAATCCCAATGGCCACGGCCACAATTACACGCTGGAAGTCACGGTGAAGGGGCATGTCGATCCCCGCTCGGGATTCGTGGTCGACCTCAAGCAACTCAAAGAAGTCATGCAGCAGGAAGTGCTCGACGCAATGGATCACCGGTTCCTCAACAAGGAGGTTCCAGAATTCTTTCATCGGATTCCCACCACCGAGAACCTGGCGATCTCCGTCTGGCAACGCCTTGAACCCAAGTTGAAGAAGGCACAGCTGCACCGTGTGCGAATTTATGAAACGCCGGACTTGTTCGTGGATTTCTACGGTGAAGAGTAAGAGGATTTTTCTTAGCGAAGAGCTGGCAGCCAGGAGCTAGAAGCTAGAAGCTAAAATCATGAAAGCCCATCTCACCCGCCGCTATCGGTTCTCAGCCTCGCATCGGCTGCACAGCGCGGAACTCTCCGCGGAAGAAAACCGCGAGACCTATGGCAAGTGCAACAACCCTCACGGACACGGCCACAACTATGTCCTCGAGGTCACGGTCAGCGGCTGGGTGGACCAAAGTACCGGGATGATCTGCAACCTGGTTGACCTTGACGGCTGCGTCGAGAAGGAAGTCCTTTCGCGCTATAACCTTGAGAATTTGAATACGCTTCAAGAATTTGCTCAAACCGTGCCCACGACGGAAAATCTTTGCATACAGATCTTCGAAATATTGCAGCGCAGCTTCCCTCATGCGCATCTGGAAAGAGTGAGATTGGAAGAAACCATGATGAACTCCTTTGAATACTCGGGCGAGAGGGAACTGGCGAGCCGATGATCAAAGGTGCTTCAATTACTCATTGGCCAGAACATTTAATCCTATGACCCCATCCCAGCTGGAAAAAGCGAAAGAGCCGGCTACCCTGACGAGCGCGACTTACGAAGATCTTGTCCGCGAAATGCTGATCCGACTCGGTGAGGATCCGAACCGCGAAGGACTGACTGCGACTCCGGAGCGCGTTCACAAAGCGATGCGGTTTCTGACCAAGGGATATCGGGAAGATCCCGAAGCCCTTCTCAAGGGCGCGCTGTTCACTGTCAGCTACGACGAGATGGTCATCGTCAAAGACATCGAGATGTTCAGCCTGTGCGAGCACCATATGCTGCCATTTTTCGGCAAGGTGCACGTCGCCTACATCCCGAACGGACGCGTCATCGGACTCAGCAAAATTCCGCGCCTGATCGAGCTCTTCTCGCGACGTCTGCAGATTCAGGAACGGCTCACGACCCAGATCGCCGAGACGATTCAAAAAGTCATCGAACCCCAAGGTGTCGGCGTGGTGATTGAGGCGCGCCACCTGTGCATGATGATGCGCGGCGTCGAGAAGCAGCACTCGGCCGCCGTGACCTCGTCGATGTTGGGCTCTTTCCGCAGCCAAGAAGAAACTCGCACCGAGTTTCTCTCGCTCATCCGCCAACGCACGAACGGTGTCTAGCCGAAGCCGTGGCCGAAACGAAATTCAGACTCGCCTGGTTATGCGGGGACAGCCGCCCTCGGCTGTCCGGCGGAGCGAAGCTCCGCGGTGCGACTCGGCACACAACGACTCCATCGTTGTCCTAGCTTTTCGCCAGCGCGATCGCTTGCCGCACGTGCCCCTTGCTTTTCTTCAGCGCTGCGGAGGCTCGGGATCGCGACACGCCCGCCGCCAACATCACAACAGCCACCGGCGTCCGGTTGCCGCTCGCTTTGAGCGCCCGGGCTGCGGTTTCGTGATCTGTTTCCGTCGCCTGCTCAACAATGCGCACGGCCCGCTGAACCAGCTTTTCATTCTTGGTCCACACATTGACCATCAGATTGCCGTAGACATATCCCAGACGCGTCATCGCCCCGGTAGAAATCATGTTGAGGACCATCTTGTGCGCCGTTCCGGCTTTCATGCGCGAGGAACCGGCAAGAACCTCGGCGCCCACTTCGGTCACGATCGCGAATTCTGCCGCACGCTCCAAAGGAGAGTTGCGGTTGCACGTGAGCACAATCGTCCGCGCGCCTCGTCGGCGGGCGTATTCGACGGCGGCAATGGTGAATGGAGTGCGTCCGCTGCTTGCGATGCCGAGCACAATATCGTGCTTCCCCGGCTTCCGCTTTTTAATCTCGCGGAGCGCCAGGGCAGTATCGTCTTCGCTTGCCTCTGTGGACGCGCCAAGCGCTCTGGAACCTCCCGCCATGATGAACTGAACCGTCCGCGGATCGGTATTGAAAGTGGGCGGAATTTCGGAAGCATCCAGTGCGCCGAGTCGTCCGCTGGTTCCGGCGCCGACGTAGATCAGTCGTCCGCCGTTTCGCAGCCCGTCAGCCACCACATCGATCGCCTGCGCGATCTGTGGCAGCGCGCGGCGGACTGCTGCGGCAACGGTTGCGTCTTCGTCATTCATGAGCCGCACGATTTCGAGCGACGACAGCTGGTCGAGGTCACGCGCGTTCGGTAGGATTTGTTCTGTAAGAAGCTGGCGAAGGTCAGATTTGTCTGTAAGAGTTCGGGTCAAGTCTTGAGCCTTTCAAACCGGAGCTCTCGGTTGTGCCGAATGCCGAGTTGGAACCGCTGCAGGGCGAAGGCCCTGGATTCATTCTAATCGCTGAAAAGCTGAGCGACGGATCGAGTCATCTACAATCGCAGTCGAAGTGCAGGCTTAGGCCAGGGCCTCGACGACGGCATCATGAAATCTGGGACGTAGCTGCTTGATCGCTTGATTCGAGCAATCGGGCCAGGTGCGATTCGTCAGCAGAGTAATCGAGAGCTTGCGTTCCGGATCAATCCACAGAGACGCTCCCGTGTATCCGAGGTGGCCATAGGACGCGGGACCAAAATATTTTCCCGACTGCGAAGGCTTCGACGGCGTGTCCCAACCGAGCGACCGCGAACTGCCCGCAGGCTGTTTCTGGCACGCTGCAAAGAGTGCGACCGTTTCCGGCCGCCAAATCGCCGCTCCTCCAATCAGCATGGTATGCGCAAAGCGTGCAAGGTCTTCTGCGGTTGAAAAAAGCCCAGCGTGTCCGGCCACGCCGCCAAGTACGTAGGCGTTCTCGTCCTGAACTTCCCCCTGTATGATTCGGTTCCGAAACGTGCTGCGCGCCTTGACCGGATTTCCGACTAATCGTTCACCCCCTCCAGCAGTCACGTCGTCGCGTTCATCGGCGGTGGGAGGGATCTGGAGACGGATGTCCGGTGGTGGATTGAACGCGGTATGTGTCATCGCCAGCGGCCCGAAGGCTTCCCGCCGACAGAAAGAATCGAGCGCTTCGCCGGCAATCCGCTCCAGTGCGACGCCAAGCACGATGAAACCGATATCGGTATATTCCGCTCTCGTTCCCGGATCGGCCGTCAGCGGGGTTTCAAAAGCACCGCGGAGGAGTTCTTCCCGGGAACTGGCTCTAAGAAATAGTTTTTCGTAAGCAGGCAAGCCGGAACAGTGAGCCAGCAGCATGCGCAGCGTGACTTCATTTCGGCGCGGATCGCTCGCACTACGAAATTCAGGAATGATTCCGACGACCGCTGCGTCCAGTTCCAGCAGGCCGCGCTCGTAAAGAATCATCGCCATAGATGTCGTCGCCACTGGTTTTGTGACAGATGCCAGGTCGAAGATGGTTGCGGGCACCACTTCGGGCCAATCATCAGCGTACGTAAACTTGCCGAACGCCTTCCGCGCTCTTAATTGCCCATCGAAGGTGACTGCCACCGACGCCCCGGGAAAGATTCGTTGTTCAATGGCCTTGCTGACAATCCCGAACGCAGAAGAAAAGAGTTCGTCCTGATCTTCAAGAGCCGGTACGAGTTCCCGTAGTTGATTCTCTGGCTGTGTGCTCATCGGCGGAAGTCAAAACGACCTGAGCGGGTTATAGCAAAGTTGATGGGGAAGGGCAAAGATCACTGCAGTATCTTGGCCTCGATCATCACCCCGCGTTACCATACGAGCACGCTCTAGTGTCCATGCCTTGAGTCCTCTGCCCAGCTTGTGTAGAGTCAAGAGCATCTTCCTTTTCAGGTCAAAATTGAACGCGGTGAATACTTCTATCCTTTCACGCCATACCCACAAAATTGTCGGCCTGATTCTTTCTCTCGCCGTTTCTACATGTTGGCTGTGCCTGCCTGCGCACTCCGTTTCGTCCCAGATTCCCGCAGTCCGGTTGAGCGGCGTCGATTCGGTCATTCAACAATCGATTGCGGACGGCAATATCCCCGGAGCCGTTCTGGTCGTGGGCCACAACGGCCGAGTCGTCTATCGCAAGGCCTACGGCATGCGTTCCCTCGAACCGCGCCGCGAAGTGATGACGCTCGACACAATCTTTGACCTTGCTTCGTTAACCAAAGTCATCGCCACCACCACGGCCGTGATGCAGTTGATGGAGCAGGGCAAGATCCGGATGAACGATCCGGTCGCGAAGTATCTTCCGGAATTCGCGCAGAACGGCAAAGAAGACATCACCGTCCGTCAGTTGATGACGCACTACTCCGGGCTCGCTCCCGACCTCGACCTGACGACGCCATGGGAAGGTAAGGACACGGCATACCAGTTGGCTTTCGTAGAGCCCCCCGAAACCGTGCCTGGATCGGGCTTCGTCTATAGCGACATCAATTTCATTATGATGGGCGCGCTGGTGGAGCGCGTCTCTGGGGAGACGCTTGACGCCTATACGGCAAAGCATATTTTCACGCCGTTGAAGATGCTCCACACGCGCTTTCTGCCTCCCGCCTCGTGGCGCCCGAAAATCGCACCCACGCAATATGACGAGAACGATCACATGCTGCGCGGCGTCGTGCACGATCCCACGGCGCGGCGGATGGGCGGTGTAGCCGGACATGCTGGACTTTTTTCCACCGGCGACGACCTCTCGAAGTTCGCACAGATGTTACTCGATGGCGGCGACGGAATCCTTGCTGGCGTGACCATCGCGAAGATGACCCAGCCCGAGACGCCTCCCGATGCGCCTATCCTTCGCGGCTTTGGCTGGGATATCGATTCTCCCTTCTCCACCAATCGCGGCGACTTATTTCCCATCGGATCGTTCGGGCACACCGGTTTCACCGGCACATCCATCTGGATCGATCCGACCACGAATGCCTACGTCATCCTGCTGACGAACAGCGTGCATCCGCGCGGGAAGGGAAATGCCATCGGCTTGCGCGTGAAGGTCGCGACCGAAATTGCCGCCGCGTTGAATCTGACCCCGACCGAAAAAGATGAGATGCGCGCCAAGAGTGTTACTGGCTACAACGAAGCCTTCACCGCCGAGCGGCGAATGAGCACTCGCAACGGCAGCGTCAAAAACGGAATCGATGTTCTGGAAGAACACGATTTCGACGTGCTGAAAGCCGCCGAAGGCAAGAAGCACATCGGGCTGGTGACGAATCAGACGGGAATCGATGCCTCCGGCCGCCGCACCATCGACGTGCTGGCCCATGCCCCAGGGGTTTCGCTGGATGCAATCTTCAGCCCTGAACACGGCGTCACGGGCACGCTCGACACGACGGACATCAACAACTCAAAAGATTCAGCGACTGGGGTCCCGGTGTACAGCGTTTACGGCGCAAAAGATGCCGAGCGGCGCCCTCCGGCCGAGGTTCTCCGCTCGCTCGACGCAATCGTTTTCGACATCCAGGATGCCGGCGTCCGCTTCTACACCTACGAAACGACGCTCGGATATTTTCTCGAAGCGGCTGCCAACGCCGGAATCGAAATGATTGTTCTCGATCGCCCCGACCCGATTACCGGCTCCTTCCTGCAAGGTCCGGTCGCCGATGCAGGCCATGAAAGCTTCACGAATTACTGGGCCGTGCCCGTGCGTCATGCAATGACGATCGGCGAGCTGGCGCACATGTTCAACGCCGAGCGCGGCATCAACGCGAAACTCACAGTCGTTCCGATCGAAGGATGGGAGCGCGGAGACTGGTTCGATTCGACCGGCCTGGAATGGGTGAATCCCTCGCCCAATCTGCGCAGCGTGACCGAAGCGGCGTTGTATCCCGGAGTCGCGCTTGTCGAGGGTACGAATGTTTCCGTGGGCCGCGGCACCGATACTCCCTTTGAACTCGTCGGCGCTCCCTGGATCAAGAGCAAGGATTTTGCCGCCTACCTGAATGCGCGCGGCATCATGGGCGTGCGCTTTGTCCCCGTGACGTTCACCCCGACCGCGAGCGTCAACAGCGGTCAAGCCTGTCAGGGCGTCAACATCGTCCTCACGGATCGCAATGGCTTCAACGCTCCGGGACTGGGCATCGAACTTGCTGCCGCCCTGCACAAACTCTATCCATCCGATTTCAAGATCGAAAAGATGCAAGCGCTGCTGGTCAATCAATCGGTCTACGACGCGCTCCTGGCGGGTCAGGATCCGCGCAGGATTGAGCAGGATTGGCGCCCCGACCTGAACAAGTTCGATATAATCCGGCAAAAGTACCTGATCTACAAGTAAGCCTGCTTCTCCTGCTTCGTGCTGCCGCCACTGGGCTGCCCAGCTAACTTCCTATGAAAACCCGGCATCCAAGCCGCTAAATCGTGCTACTCTCGGGCGTGAAGGGCCGGCCGCTCGTTGCTGGAGGTGTTTCATGCGCGTGTTTCTCACCCTGCTTCTGATGTCAGGACTTGCCTGCGCACAGGCAGCCCAACCGGAGACTCCTCCGCAATCTGCGCCTGCAGCCAAAAGCCTGGCAACTCCGGCGCCTGCTCCTCGCGACGCCAACCCCATCGTCATCCCGGCCGGAACAAAAGTTCCACTGACCCTCGCGCAAGCAATCTCCACCAAGAACGCGCGCGAAGGCGATGCCGTGTACGCGCAAACCGCATTTCCTTTCGTTCTGAACGATCACATTCTGATTCCCGCCGGCACGTACATTCAGGGCAAGATCATGCACACCGAGCATGCTGGACGCTCCAAGAAACGCACCGAGATTCTCATTCACTTCACCACCATGATCTATCCCAGCGGATATACCGTGATGCTGCCCGGATCCATTGAAAACACGCCCGGCGCCGACAACAAAGGCGTGAAAGATTCCGAAGGCACGATTCAGCAGGATAAAGATACTGGCAAGCGCATTGAAGATGCCGCCAAGGGAGCCGCGGTCGGCGGTACCGTCGGCACCATCGGTGGCGTGGCCGCCGGTGGCTTGAATGGCGCGCGCTACGGTGGCCTCGCCGGAATCGCCGGCGGCATCGCCTGGGCTCTGCTGAAGCATGGCCCGGAATTGAAACTTGAAGTCGGAACCTCGATCGAGATGGAGATCCAGCGCGACATTCCAATCGACGCCAGCCGGATTCACGCGGCGAGAGCCCAATCCTAACCTTGGGCGATGATCCGACGCATCAAGGCTAGCAACGTTCCAGCCGCAATTTGCCTTCCGCTTTCAGCCCGCTGCTATACAATCCGCGGTAGGAGTGTCTTTCGACATTCCGATCGTGGAGGCGCGTCGTGGGAGATCTGAGCTTTGGCTTCGGCACAATCATCGCCGTTATTGTCGTTATCTACTTTCTCAGTTCCATCAAGATCCTCGCCGAGTATGAGCGCGGTGTAATCTTTCGCCTCGGCCGCTTGCTTCCCGTCGCGAAGGGGCCCGGGGTAATACTGGTTTTCGCCCCGATCGACCGTATTGTGCGTGTGTCGCTGCGGCAGGAGGCGCTTGAAGTTCCGCCGCAGGACATCATCACCCGCGACAACGTTACGTTGAAGGTCAACGCCGTGATTTTTCTGCGCGTGATCGAGCCGCGTAAAGCGGTCGTCGAAGTTTCCAACTACGTCTATCAGACTTCCCAGTTTGCTCAGACAACCCTGCGCTCGGTGTTGGGTGAGCAGGAGCTTGATGAACTCCTGGCGCACCGCGACAAAATTAACCTTCGCCTGCAAAGCATTCTTGATACACACACATCTCCGTGGGGAGTGAAGGTCACGAATGTGGAAGTGAAGCAGGTCGATCTGCCCGAGTCGATGCTGCGTGCCATGGCGAAGCAGGCCGAAGCCGAACGCGAAAAACGGTCGAAGATCATTCACGCGGAGGGCGAATTCTCCGCTGCGCAACGTCTGGTCGACGCCGCACACCTGCTCTCGACGGAACCGGTCAGCGTCCAGCTTCGCTATCTGCAGACGTTGACAGAAATCGGCGTCGAGAAAAATACCACGGTCATCTTCCCCGTACCGGTGGATTTCTTTTCGGGAATGCAGAAGATGTTGGGCGTCTCGAACGCGAACGCGCCAGCGGCAGCACCCCCGAAAAACGTCTAGCACGCGGTCGGGAATTTGTGTGCTCGGTTGGTAGATGATGGATTCCGCTGGGCGCACTTGCCCACGATTCGGGATTTGCTGGAGTTGAACTATGCCTTCGTCGCAGGATACGGAAATCACACTGGGAACTGGCAAGCTGCTGTTCCTGTTTTTCAGCCTGGTCGCAATCTGCGCCGTATTCTTCGCACTCGGATATTCGTTGGGCAGGAAATCCGAACCCGCTGTCACCACGGCCAGCGCGGCGATCGGTCCACAGAGTCCGGCTAACGCGAATAAAGCTGCGTCCCCATCGACCCCGCCGATGACCTTCTATAAGGCGGTCGAGCAAAAGGACGCCACCCCGGAATTAACTCCACCGGCAGATACGAAGACTGACACCGCAGCTCCAGCACAGGCTTCGGCTGCTCCGGCGCCTACTTCGACCGCCAGCCCGGCCGATCCTTCGACGACGCTCCCCACCGCTGGTTATTACGTCCAAGTCGCAGCGGTCAGCAAACAAGAGGACGCCGACGCCTTGGTCGACGCCCTGAAGAAGAAGGAATACTCGGCATTCGTCGCATCCACCACGACGCCCGACAAGCTATTTCACGTGCAGGTCGGGCCGTTCTCCGATATCAAAGATGCCGAAGCCATGCGCACCAAGCTGATCAGCGACGGATACAGCCCGATCGTGAAGAAATGACTCATTGTCATCCCGACCGGAGGGTTGCCGTGCGCGGAGCGGAAGGCAATACGCAGTGGCGAGACTTTCTGTTCGGAGTCAAAATTAAAGTGATTGCGATCTTTATTGCGCATTGACACCCATCAATTTCCACGCTATTTCTAGTCACGTCATGCCGCCTTCTGACGCCACCCTCGACCGCGCTCTTCACGCGATTGCCGATCCTACCCGGCGCCGCATTCTGCAGGTATTGAAGGAACGCGCCGCCGCCGCCCGGCATGCCCGCAAGACTGGCGAAGCGCCTTGTCTTTGTGGAGGCGAAATCGAAGAGCGGATCAGCCTCTCCCAGCCCACGATTTCGCATCACATGGCGATTCTGACAAAAGCCGGATTGGTCGAGGCCAGCAAGGAAGGTCAGTGGCGCTGGTATCGCCGAAACGAAAAGGCGATCCGGCTAGTAGTCAAGATGTTGCGCGGCAAGCTGTAAATCTCGAGTGTCCTGTCACAGAGGTTCGTGACATAAGTCAGAGCGCTTTGAAAGGGCGCCGCTTCGAGTCGCGTCGAAATCTATGGCGTCCCCAATGCCCACTTCTCCAAATCTCCCGTAGAACGCAGGAGTCCGAGTTGGGTGCGCTCCAGATTGAAGGTCACATCCTGCAGGGTCATAAATCGGTCGCTGGCCTGGGTGCGGGCATCCTGCAGATCGTGCAGGTTCGCTGTGCCCGAATCCATCCGCGTCCGCACCGCGGCTAAGCTCTTCTGGGCGATCTCATACTCAAGTTCGGCAACATCGCGCGCGGCCATCAATTGAGTGACCGAGCGTTGCAGTCGCAAGGTCTCCTCCGAAGCCTGATTCTTGGCCGCCTCGGCCTGCTTCTTCGCTTTGAGTGCATCGGCATCGGCGGCCTGCGCGCGCGCACGTTGTCCCGAATTGAAGATCGGGAACCGTATGCTCACACCGACCGTCGCATTGTTCTGCTGGAAGTTGTTGGTGACGCACAAGAACTCGCCGAGCGAAGTTACGCACGGCTTCGATGGAGTGTAATAGTTCTGAAAGTTATTGAATCGTGAAAGCAGGGCATACTGCGCCGCAAAATCAAAGCTTGGCCACAATGCGCGATGCTCCCCCTCGGCCCGCAGATATTGCGCTCGCGCATGTTCCATGGCGGCTTCGACCGAAGGATTCGAAGCAGCCACATCCGCCGGAGTCTCAGACGGCGGAGGTGCTGGCGTGGCTGGAATCGAGTCGGGATCGGTCTGTATGCCGCTCGCCGGAAGCCCGGTCAGCTTCGAAAGATGCTCACGCAGCACGTCGGCCGAGCCTTGCGCCTCAGCAATCTCTAGTCGCACTTGTGCGGCCGCAAGCCGCGCCTTGGTTCCGTCCAATTCCGTGTCAACTCCTTCTTTAATGCGCTCGGACACCGCCGCCTGAAACTTCTCGGTGTCCACCTGATCCTGTTGAAGCTTAACCAGCCGTTGCTCCCACTTCGCCAGTTCTGCGTAGCTTTGAGCCGCATCCTGAATGATCTGGTTCCTTTGATCTTTGCTGTTCAAAGAAGCGACGGTCGCATCCACTTTGGTCGCGCGAACGAAATCGTGCAGCGAGGCATTCAGCAGAGACGATTGCGCCGTTACATTGAATAACGCCGGTGCAGCGCCCTCCAACGAAAGCGGGAATCCATACGAGTAGCCGAGTCCCGCTCCGGTCGTGATCTGCGGAATGTAGCTGTCATGCAGTTCGCGGTAACTGGCTGCAACTTTCTGCTGATCCGCGGCTGAGATCGCGGATCCGGTCGCGTGTGTCAAAGCGAGTTCGATCACGCGTTTCAAGGTGACCGGTTCGGCCAGCAAGGTCGTAGGAATCAAAGCGAAAACCAGCAGATATCTCAGGGCGAGCCCACCGCGGCACCAGGTCTTCATTGCGTCCCTTTCAAATTGAGCTGTGAATGAGCGTATGAACAATTTGGATGCAAGCGAGATTCTAAATGTCGGAGGTGAGGCTTCGATGTGATTTTTGCGGGAAGGCGCGAAGCAAATCTCGCCTGACGATTGTCGGACGAATAATAAACTCCTGCTTCAGCGCTCAACGCGCCTGAGACCTTCTGCGGCGCGAGGATAATCGTGACAGAGCGCCAACGCGTTCCGATACTCTGTTGCCGCGCCTCGCCAGTCGCCTTGCTTTTCCAGTAACTCGCCGAGCAACACCTGGGCCTTGAACGCCGGCCCTTCTTCGACCGGACCATCCGAGAGGTAGCGCCGTAGCAGGCGGATTGCCAGCGAGTAATTTCTTCCCGCATGAAGCAGCAGGCTCGCCCCGTCCATCAGCGACTCCGGGCGGTCCACTCTGCTCGATTCCAGCTTCAGGACGGCTTGTTCCATCTCGTCGAGACGATCCTCGTGGTGGAAGAAGATTGCGAGATCGAGCCATCCCCGGGCGCCCCCGTGACTCGTCGTGATTTCCGCGCGATATTCGCGCTCTGCGTCCCCTGGATTCTTTTCTCTTTCCGCGACCCGTCCAAGAATCCAATGCCCCATCGCAGGATTCAACGACATCAGAGCATCAGCTTGCTGGCGCGCTTTATCCTTACCGCCCCCGACAATCGCCGGCGCTTCCAGATAAAACTCCGCCAGATCGGTGCGGGCTTCCCAGTTCTTCGGATCGAGTTCCACCGCGCGCTCAAATGATGCCCTGACTTTTCTCACCAATCCAGCAGCCGAAATAAATCCGGCACGGTCCGCCTTCTCTCCCAAAGCCCGTCCCAGCCACAGCGAATACATGCTGTTTTGCGGATCGAGACTTCGCGCACGCTCGCAATTACTGATCGCGTGATCCCATTCGTCTCTGGTGAAATAGGCGCGGCACAGAAGGTTGTAGGATTCGGGATTTTGCGGCGAACGCTGGACATCTTGTTCCAGAGAATGAAGAGCCTCATCCACGTGTCCCGTGGCCAGGAGTTGTCTGGAAGACGTAAGCCCGTAAGTGACGGGGAGAACCAGTGAAAAAATTGCGAAGAAAAGAGAGAACTTCATGAGCCAATAAACCTGTATTTACTTATCCTCTTACGATGCTGCGCAAGAGGCTCCGGGTGCAGAAATTGATTCAACCGTTTGTCCGATCCGCGTACTCCATTTCAATCCGCGCTTGAAACTCAGACCTCCACCATGGCTACGGAACGATTTTCACCTTCGCTCCATCCACCATCGGCTTCGATTCCTCCGCGGGGAGTGCCACTTTATCTCCCTGCGAAAGGCCAGACGTGATTTCGACCCGCGTCAGGTTCTGCAGCGAGAATTCGATGGGGTGGCGCTTCAGATGGTCATCGACAATCTGAAATACGTAGGGCTTGCTGTCGTCCACGCGAAGCGCGTCTCGTGGCAACGTAAGCACGTCTTTGTGCTCCGCGACGATGATGGTCGCGCCGACGTTGGTGTTCGGAAGCAGCCGCAGATCCTCGTTGTTGATCAGGCAGGTCGTCTCACCCACATTCCGGTTCCCGTGCGGTTTCACGGTCGCAGGAACCGTATTGACCGTGCCCGTCCAGATTCGCCCCGGAACTGCATCCCAGGTGACTTCCACGCGCTGCCCGAGCTGTAGACGCCCCACGTCTGGTTCATCGACGAACGCCCGCACTATCACATGAGAGAGGTTTGCCTCCTGCAAAAGGATCTGGCCCACCTGCACAAAATCGCCGGTTTTCACCGGAACGGAATAGACGATGCCATCGAATGGCGCGCGCACGGTCGATTTTCGCAGCGCATCTTCCGCGCTCGCATAGGCCGCCTGTGCCTCGTTTGCCTGCGCCTCAACCTGCGCAACTTCCGGCTTCGAATACCGGTCCTTCAGCTTTTGCTCGGCAAGATTCAGATCGGCCTGCGCATGTTGCACTGTTGTCTCCGCCTGCCGGACTTCTCCCGGCGATGCCGCGCCTTGCTGTTCCAGCTTCTTCATGGCGTCGAGATTCCGCTGCGCAAGATCCCGCGCGCCCCGCGCTTTCACTAGCTGTGAATTCAGCGTGAGCACCTCTTCCTGGGTTCCGCCGGTCTTCAGTTCCGCCTGGCTCGCCTCCGCCGCTTTAACCTGAGCCTCTGCCCGTGCCGCCTGGCTTCGGATGTCGGCATCATCGAGCTGCAGCAGAAGCTGCCCCTCGCGTACGTGGTCCCCTTCTTTCACCAGCACGTTCTTTACCGTTGTCGCGATCGGCGCATGCGCCTCAAAATTTGTAATCGGCTCAACCTTGCCGTTGGTCGAAATCAGGCTGCGAATCGGACCGCGCTCTACCGTTACCGCGCGCACTTTCAGCGGAGTCTGATGCAAGTACGAATATAGAAAGAGAATGAGTATGACGATCGCGAGCCCGGGCCAAAACCACCGCCGGCGCGACGGTGTTTTCGAATTGTCCGTCAATGCCAACTATTTTTCTTTCAGGGTCCGGCAGGAATTACTGTAAGTAGTAATTTACCATCGCTGGAGCGATGCAGACACAGCGAAGCACTCTCCGCGACGGTACTCATTGGATGCCACACCCTGCCCTTCGGCTGCATCCGCCAGAGCCGCTACAATAACGCCATGCCCAAATCGCCGCGCTACACGCCAGAACACGCTGCCGCCGGTCTGGATGCCAAGTTCCCAGAGATCGAGACCTGGCCCAACCAGTTTCCCGGTTACGAAATCGTGGTAGACGATCCCGAGTTCACCTCGGTTTGTCCAAAAACCGGGCTGCCCGACTTCGGCCTGCTCAAAATTCGATACATGCCCGACAAGCATTGCCTCGAATTGAAATCCCTGAAGGAATATCTCCAGTCCTACCGAAACCTCGGCATCTTTCAGGAAAACGTCGTCAATCAGGTTCTCGAGGACGTCGTGAAATGGGCCAAGCCAATCTGGGCCGAGGTTCACGGCGAGTTCCGCCCGCGAGGCGGAATTTCAACAACTATCCTGGCCAAGTGGCCGCGGTCGAGTGGTAAATAAGCTCGTCCATTCGGGCGTGCTATATTCGCCAGACCCGTGCCCCAAAGAGATCTCCAGCCGCGCACCGCTCTGATTGTCCTGACATCGCTGAATCTCCTCAATTATGTGGACCGCAATGTATTGTTCGCCGTCCAGCCGCTGGTGCAGCAGGAGTTCCATCTTTCTAAAGAGCAGATCGGATATCTCACCAGTGCTTTTCTAGGCTTTTACATGGTCGCGGCGCCATTCGTCGGCCCGCTGGCAGACCGGTACTCGCGCAAACTCATCATCGTGCTGGGCGCGGTTTTCTGGAGCGGTCTCACCCTGCTCACTGCGGTAACTCACACCTATACCGAGCTGCTCATTCGTCACACGCTGGTAGGAGTCGGCGAGGCCACCTTCGTCACCATCGCGCCGACTTTCGTCGCTGATCTTTTCGCCGAACAAAAGCGTGGTCGGATCCTTGGCGTTTTCTATCTCGCGATTCCCGTTGGATCGGCCGCCGGATACCTGCTTGGCGGCTATCTCGCTCCCAGTCATGGATGGCGATTCCCGTTTTACATCGCCGCCGCTCCCGGATTCCTGCTTGCCATCGCGGCGATATTCCTCACCGAGCCGGAGCGCGGCCAGTTCGACTCGCTGAAAGAAACGCCTGAGCGCGGAACAATTCTTGGCCTGGTGCGCAATCCAGCCTTTCTGACGTCGACTCTCGGCATGGCCGCCATGACATTTTCGCTCGGCGGAATTCAGGTCTGGATGCCCCAATTCCTCTACAGCGAACGCCATTACACCCTCGAAGCCGCAAATTTCTCATTCGGCACCATCATCGTTATTGATGGCATCGTTTCCGCGCTGGCTGGAGGCTGGCTCGGCGACTATCTTCTCAAGCGGATGAAGAGCGCTTATTACCTCGTCTCTGCGGCGAGCATGTTGCTTGGCATTCCATTCATGATCGTCGCCCTGTTTACCAAGGGCCCGCTGATGATGCCGGCAATTGCGGTCGCCGCCTTCTTCCTTCTGTTCAACACCGCGCCTCTGAATGCCGCGGTCATCAACTCCGCCGGAGCGCACATCCGCGCCACGGCACTCGCCGTGAACATCTTCATCATTCACATCCTGGGTGATGTTCCTTCGCCCACCATGATGGGTTGGGTTGCCGACCATCGCTCTCTGCAGACCGCGTTTATTCTGCCGGTCATCGCCATGGGAATCTCTTCTGCCATACTGTTCTATGGCATGAGATTCGCGCCGCCCGTCGCCGTTGATGGCGCGTTCGCTGGAGCAGGGAAGACCTAGCCGGATGACCTATTTTTATTGGATTGCGGGAATCATCCTCGCCTTAGCCTGGTTTTCCCGCATCGTGGACGCAGCTCTCGGCATGCCCAGCGTCGCCGATGTTTCCCGTTCCGAGTGGGATCGAAATCCCGTCTCGCCCGCCGGCAATCCTCGCGTCTCTATCATCGTTCCCGCGCGCAACGAAGAAGCCACCATCGAGCAGGCATTGCAAACCCTGCTCTCGCTCGATTACGACAACTACGAAATTATCGCCGTCAACGACCGTTCCACCGACCGCACCGGCGAGATTGTAGAGCGCATTGCGCAGGAAAGTGTTCGAAGGCAAGATCAACTATCTGGGATACCCCAGGTCTCGCCCCAGTTGCGAGACCGGGGAACGTCAACCGTCAGCAGCTCCGCGCAACCCAAACTCCGCGTGATCCATCACGACGAACTTCCCTCCGGCTGGCTCGGCAAAACTCACGCTATGTGGACCGCCGCCAATCTCGCGACCGGCGACTGGCTGCTCTTCACCGACGCGGATGTTCTCTTCAAGCCCGATTCGCTGCGCCGCGCTCTGGCCTATGCCGAGGCCGAACCCGCCGATCATGTCGTCCTCTTTCCCCGCATGATCATGAGGCGTCCCGGCGAATACATGATGATCGCCTTCTTTCAGACGATGTTCATGTTCGGACATCGCCCGTGGAAAGTCGCCGATCCCAGCACCGACGATCACATGGGCGTCGGTGCCTTCAACCTCGTCCGCCGCCGTGTCTACGATGCCGTCGGAACCTACCGCGCTCTCCGCATGGAAGTGCTCGACGATATGAAGTTGGGAAAGGTCGTCAAGAAAGCCGGATTCGCGCAGCGGAACGTCTTTGGGGGAGATTTGATTTCCATCCGCTGGGCGCACGGCGCATTCGGCATCGTCAACAATCTGACCAAGAATTTCTTCGCCGTCCTGTCATTTCAATGGTGGCGAACACTACTCTCCGCGTTCGGCCTCGCATTTCTCAACCTCGGTCCATTCCTGGGGATATGGCTCGCCCACAGCTGGGCCCGCGTGCCCTACGCCATCGCCCTCGGATCGATGTTCCTGATTTACATGGGAATGTCGTGGCGCTCATCCGTCCCGGCCTACTATTTCCTGCTGCACCCGGTCAGCACCACGATGTTCGTCTACACCTTGCTGCGCTCGATGTTTCTCACGCTGTGGAATGACGGCATCATCTGGCGCGGCACGAAATATCCCCTCGAAGAACTGCGCAAGGGAATGGTGTAGGACTCACGCGGACTGCACGAACCGTGAGGTCTTCCTCGCGGCAAATACCAGCAAGACAACGAGCCCCGCCGCGAAAATCGCATTTCCAACGCGGAATGACACGCCACCCGCGCCCACGGCCGGGTTCTGAATGAAGGAGTGCCAGGCATACGTGAGAGCGGCGCCTGCCGCCAGAGCCAGCCGATGCGTCGCATCCCACGCAGAGTCTTGAGACATCCTCCAAACGGCAGCGATCACGATGACATCCAGAGCCAGATAAATCCCAACGGCAATCCATCCCCAATCTTTGGGAACAAGGATAAAAATTGAACCGGCGATGAGCGCCCCGAAACCGAGCAGCCACGGGCTCGGGACGGCACCTGGTTTTCGCCCGGGCGTCGTAGGGGGAAGCACGAAGGCCGCAACAGCCACCAAGATGCAAATAATCGCTGCAACAACGAACTGCGTTCTGGAGGCGATAAAGTGATGTTGCTTGATCTCGAAGCGCGTCGAGGCGATCGCGGCTTCTGTGCGAATGAAATCCGGGTGTCTAGCTCTGAGCGGATAGGACTTGCAGTTTGATGTTCGGAGCAATCGCTCCGAGCACCGTCTCCGCAACAGCTTTCTGGCTGATTGCTGCCCCATGTGCTTCCACCAGAGTGACCGCCGAGATCGCCGAGTACGCCTCGCCGCCCGCAATCATCTGCGCCAGAGCGATCTGCAAGGGCGAAAGGCTCGGATTGAAAGCCACGTTCTCGATGTACGAGCCACGATAGATCCGGTCCTTGGCCGTCCGAATCGCCACTCCGGACTGCGACTTGCTATACGGCGCATACGACTTTCTTGCGGCATCCAAAGCCGCAACGGCCAGCGGATCCGAAGGTGGGTTGGCCAGGACCAGGCCGGATTCCTGTATGGGAAATGCTCCATGCTTCATGCCCAGCGCCGCCGGACTGAACGCCGAAGGCAAAAGCACCGAGAGTTTCATCGGCGCTGCATTCGGGGTCAGAATCATAATCTCGCCATCCGGAGACATCTCTTCGATAAACTGCCGGCAATGCCCGCACGGCGCGCCTCCCACGGCCAATGCCGGCACAGACTCTTCCTCGTGCATATACGCATTCGAAAGCGCCGACTGTTCCGCATGCACCGCAAACCCCAGGCATTGCCCCGGGATCTCAATATTCGCCCCGGTGTAGAGGCATCCGCTCGCCCCGCGCACCACCACGCCGACATGAAAATTGGAAATCGGTGCCAAAGAATAACTCTGCGCCAGCGGAATCAGCGCGACTATCAACTGATCAACGCTCATTCCTTCGTTCCGTGCCAGCCGCCCGGACTCCGCTGCGCGAATCTGACCGTTGTAGCCTGGTTCCGTCAGCAGTTGCCGTAACAGCGCCCGCGATCGGTCGCTGAATCTTGGCAGCAGCTTGTCGAGTTTACCGCTCGTCGAGTTGACCGCATGCGAGGGAAGTCCCTGAACAGCCAGTCCTAAACCGGCAGAGCCTAACAGAGCCATAGCAGTCCGCCGAGTAATTCCAGATTGAGAGTCCATGTGGGGAGCCTCATTTCGCCGATCAGTATACGAGACGTCCCCATAGAGACGTAACTTCGTCTCTGCCGGCAGAGCCAGCGAAGAATGTGCAGGAAAATGCTGCGCGA
Organism: uncultured Acidobacteriota bacterium; assembly: GCA_963763845.1. GTDB lineage: Bacteria > Acidobacteriota > Terriglobia > Terriglobales > Acidobacteriaceae > Sulfotelmatobacter. The sequence goes on along the minus strand of CAVXPX010000024.1, from coordinate 728,558 downwards.
GGCCCACCACCTCAATCCGAATCGCTGTCATCTCCAGCGCCGTATGTGGCCGTCGGATTGGGAGCAGTCGTAGTCTTGGCTGGTTTCTTTGTCGGACGCAGCCGCCCGGGGCTGAAGTGCCCGCGATTCTCGACATCGTAACTCTTAGGCAACGGCGGAATCATCGCCGCCCCTCCGGTGATCTGACCGATTCGCTTGAGGATGATCTCCGGTCTCCCGTCGTAGAGCTTCACGTCGCCACGAATCTCGATCGTCCGACCCGCCAGCCGCCGCACATCGCCCACGTCCTTCAAATCATGAGAGAACACAACTACCGAAAACGGACAAGCCGACTGATCCTCGCAAAAATCGAGATAATGCACTCCTTTGGTGCCGACCTTTACGCGATGTACTTTCCCCGTCACGCATTTCACTTCGCCAATATGCTGCGCAGCCTCCTGAATCGGAACGCAATCAGCCGCCAGCGCGCGCGGAGCAGCGCAGACGGTCCCAATCAAAAGCATCAGGCCGGCGGCGGCGATCCGGGAGAATCTCATTCCATCCCACGTACGAGGCCCAAGCTCAGATGTGCGGGTGCTATTCCATGAAGAGGTGCCGTTGTTATTCACGCCCTCATTGTATGAATTGCGAGGCCAGAAGCCTGCCGGAGGGCACAATAAATTCGCCAGGACGTTCCAGAATGGAACGGTCCGCGGGCCAATGGTATCTCAAGATTCAGCGTAAAAAGGAAATGGGGATTGGCCATGCCAATCCCCTCGCCGCAAATCTCAAAGACTCTCTTGCAGATTACTTGAACGACTTCACGGCTGCCGCTTCGTCGTCCTTCACGTCAAACACCGTGTAGAGCTTGGTGATCTGGAGCAGATCGTTCACTTTCTTGGTCAGATTCAGCAGCTTCAACTCGCCGCCCTGATTCTTGGTCGTGGTGAAGGCGCTGACCAGTTCGCCGATCCCTGAGCTGTCGATGTAGTTCACGTCTGCCAGGTTCAGCACGATTTTCTTGTTTCCCTTGCTCAGCAGATCGCGAACCGTATCGCGAAGGATCACGCTGCCTTCGCCCAACGTAATGCGCCCGCTGCAATCCACGATTGTCACTCCATCCACCTGCCGACTACCAACCTTCATGCTCACTGGGAAGCCTCCTTGCCGCCCGCGGTTGGCCCGTGGACGTGCTTGATCAATTTAAGTTCCGTGCCCGCCGAGGACGGGCGTATCTCCACCACGTCCATAAACGAGCGCATAAGAAAAATCCCACGCCCCGAAGTCTTCAGCAGATTTTCCGGAGCCAGCGGATTTGGGATCTTGCTGAGATCCATTCCCGGCCCCTGGTCCTTGATCGTAATGACCAGATCCTGGCCCGTCCGCTCGAATGCCAGCGTCACTTTCTTGTCCGGCGCATAGCCATTGCCATGCAGGACGGCGTTTACCGCCCCTTCCCGTACCGCCATGGAAATCTGCATGATCTCGTCTTCGCCAAAACCCAACTCAGTGGCAATATGGGTTGCCTTCTCCTCTGCACTGTCGATCGTCTCTATCGAGGAATCCAGCGTGTACGACACGCGTTGCTCGGTCATAGCCATGGACGAAATGAATATTGAGTATACGACGGGAAGGGCAAAACTGCCGGAAACCCGTCCTCAGACGCTCGCCAGAAGCGACTCCCGGCGAATGCGGTAGTTTGCCTGTGGACGGCCAAATTGTCAAACTTACAACCGCAATCACTGGGCCGACGACCTGTGACAACGCTTGCGTTGCGAAGACAGGCTTATAATCTCGCCTCATGGCCCCGGCTCACAACCTGAGGGATAGGCTTCGCCGCATCTTCATGACGACCCTCCTCTCTGTGCTGGCAATCGCGGTCCTTACGTTCGGAGTCGATTTCCTGATCTTTCGTATTCGCGTTGCAACCAACCACAACGCCTACGGATCGGTGCTGGTCAATCACTACTACGCTGTCCTCCAGAAGAACGGTAAAACGCAGTTCATCTTTGATCCGCCCCAGCAGGAACCCTGCGTTCACGCGCTCTTTCCCCATGCTGACGCCCTGCCCTGTTGGTATCTCACCAAGCATCCCGACCAGCGCACCGACATATAAATCCGCGATAAGCGCCAGCGGTTTCAAGCTTTGTCATCACGACCTCATTGTCATCTCGACCGGAGCGTTGTCTTTCGCGTACCGCAAGGCAACGCGCAGTGGAGAGACCTTCTGTTCTCGCATAGCCCAACTCTGAAAACGCTCTGTAAGCTAGAATGATTCGGCACTCTGGGAGCCTTATGACGAAGAACCGCCTATATCGCCTGACTTGTCTGCTCGTGCTCATTTCGATCAGCGCAGCGATCGCCTCTGCCGCCGACTCCTCCGATCCTCGCCTGCAAAAGGCCTATCGCTTCCAGGAAGGCGGCTGGACTTACCTTCATCTGGAAGGATCTCCCGCAGACATCGGATTCCAGCACGGCTATCTCCTCGGCCCCGAGATCGCCGATGCCTTCGCCGCCATCAAACTGTTCGACACTCACCAGACGCAGCGCGATTGGGAATTCTTCCGCACCACGGCCCGCCAGATGCTCTGGCCCCATATCGATGCCGAATACCAGCAGGAACTGCAGGGAATCGCCGATGGCCTCAAAGCCCACGGCGTGAATCTCGACGTCTACGACGTCGTCGCCCTGAACGCTTTCGAAGAAGTTCCCGACTACTACCTGCCATGGCTCGAAAAGCAAACCGCGAACCAACAGGCGTCGCAGAAGAAATTGGCGCAGCACCCCAAGCCCGTGGCTCCCGGAAATTGCAGCGCATTCATCGCGACCGGCAGCATGACCAAAGATCATCAGATCGTCATCGCCCACAACAACTGGACCAGCTATCTCGCCGGCGAGCGCTGGGTCGTCATCTTCGATATCCAGCCCGAGCACGGCAACCGCATCCTTATGGACGGTTTTCCCGGCGTCATCACCAGCGATGACGATTTCGGCGTCAACTCCGCCGGAATCATGATCACCGAGACCACCATCACCCAGTTCGAAGGCTGGGATCCGAACGGCAAGCCCGAATTCATGCGCTCGCGCAAGGCGCTCCAGTATGCCAACAATATCGACGACTACGTCCGCATCATCAAGGAAGGCAACAACGGCGGATACGCCAACGATTGGTTGATCGGCGACCGCAAGACCAATGAGATCGCCTATCTCGAGCTTGGCCTCAAGAACACGCCGCTCTGGCGCACCAAAGACGGCTTCTACGTCAGTTCTAACTTTGCCCGCGATCCCAAGGTCATCAAGGAAGAAACCACCTTCGACCCGAATAACTCTTCATCTTCGCCCAACGCCCGCCACATCCGCTGGGAAGAACTCATGCAGGAGTCGAAGGGCAAAATCGACGTGAACATGGCCGAGCAATTCCTCTCCGACCACTTCGACAGCTATGAAAAAAAGGAACACGCGGATGAGCGCGCTCTCTGCGGCCACGTCGACGCCTCTCCCCGCGGAGTTAAAGAGTGGGAATGGAATGCCTACAATCCCGGCGGAGCCGTCCAGGGCAAAGCCGCCGACAGTTCCATGGCGGCCAATATGAGCTTCGTCGCCCGCGCCGGACATCCCTGCGGCGAGGACTTCCTCGCCGACAGTTTCCTCGAGCATCATCCCGAATATTCCTGGCAGAAACCCCTGCTCCACGACATGAAAGCCGGCCCGTGGACAGTCTTCACCTCGGGGCAGAAGCCTTAGCCGCCGGAGCTCTTGGGTGGCGCAAGGATTCAGCCTTGCGATCGGGGATGCACTCTAAGGAGATTTGGGCTTCAGCCCCCGGTCATCAAGCCTGCCAATAGTTTCAGGCAAACGCCTCCACTACCCTTGTCTCAGCAGAAGAATGCAGATCGGGGTGGCCCCTGTTTGGTTGGCGAAAATTCATAAGCATCGGTTTGATCGGCATTTTTCCCCTCTGTGTGTCCGCCCAGGAATCTTCCGCCGCCATCCTCCGAACCAACGGACAGGACACGTTCGTCAACGGCAAGCCCATTCCGGCGTCTATTGCGATCTTCACCGATGACTTAATTGAGACCCAAAAGAAAGCGGCTGCCCGCATCGAAATCACCGGTTCCACGGCCGAAATTTCCCCGGACTCCATGGTCCAGTTCGAAGGCGACGTGCTCGTCCTCGATCACGGCAACGTTTCTGTCAACACTAGCCGCGGGCTGCGCGTCCGCGTCGGATGCCTCACCGTCGTGCCCGTGAACAATGCCGCCTGGACTCACTACGAAGTCTCCGACGTGAATGGCACCATGAATGTCTCGGCTCTGCAGAGCGACGTCTATATCAACGAGCGCAAAAAGAATTTTGAAGATACCCGGCAGACCGCTCATTCCGACCGTTCCATTGTCCGGCAGGGCGAAAACAAGAAGCGCGAAGACAAGTGCGGAGCCGGCTACATCAGGCCATCCGGCACCGTAGCAGGACGTGGCGCGATCCTGAATTCTCCGTGGGCAAAATGGTCCGCCGTCGCTGTCGTCGGAGGCATTACCTGCTGGTCCGTCTGCCGCGGCGATGATCCCGTCAGCAATGACAAACCATAGAGCTCCGCCCTCGAATTTTGCCTCACCCCCTCGTGTGATCACAATCACGGCCTCTCTCCCCCCCTCCGCCTAACCTCGCAACAGCTACGCTGCGCTGCCCACGCTGGCTGCGCGGGGAAGGGATTGCCATGGCCCTCACGAATTCCACGACGGGTGAGATCATCCGTCACTACTCCATCGAAGAGCTGCAGGATGCCGCGAACCTTATGCGCGGCTACGATCTCGTCGCGCTCCACGCTGCAGGTTCTGGTCACGCCGGCGGCACGCTCTCCATCATGGACATCACCGCCGCTCTCTATCTCCACATCGCGGCCCACGACCCCGACAATCCCAACTGGCCCGACCGCGACCGCATCATCTGGTCCACCGGCCACAAGGCGCCTAGCCTCTATCTGGGACTGGCCTTCGCCGGATTCTGTCCGCTCGACGATGTAGTCACTCTTCGCAAGCTGGGCTCGCCATTTCAAGGCCATCCTCACTGGCTCAAGCTGCCCGGAGTCGAGGTCTCCACTGGATCGCTCGGCCAGGGCCTCAGCATCGCCGTCGGCATGGGTCTCGCCGCCCGCCTGAACAACAAGAGGCACAAGATCTTCTGCATCATGGGAGACGGCGAACAGCAGGAAGGCCAGATCTGGGAAGCCGCCATGGAAGCCGGTCACTACCAGCTCGACAATCTGATCGGCATTATCGACTGCAATCGCCTGCAAATCGACGGCCTCGTGAAAGACGTTATGAGAGTCGAGCCCCTGGCCGCCAAATACGCCAGCTTCGGCTGGGATGTGCTCCGCATCAACGGCCACGACATGACCCAAGTCGTTGACGCGTTCGAGCAGGCAAAGGCAGTTAGAGGAAAGCCCGTTGTCATTCTCGCGGACACCGTAAAGGGCAAAGGCGTCAGCTTCATGGAAGACCAGGCCGGATGGCATGGAAAGGCCCCGAATTATGACGAGCTCACCAAAGGCCTTCAAGAGCTCGGCCTCATCGACCGCATCCCGGTGCAGCATCTGCTCGACAAAGCCCGGCATTATCAGGAGGAAGTCGATCACAAACTCAACGCGAAGATTCCGAAGTTTACCCGCGATTACTGGTGGAATGCCCGCGTCGACATGAACGTCAAGATGGAACCGACCCGCAAAGGATTCGGCCAATCTCTCGCCAGGAATGGCGGCGACGATCGCGTCGTCTGCCTGGGCCTCGATATCTCCGGCTCAATCACCATCAGCGACTTCTACTCCGGCAAGCCCGACCGCAAGAATCGCTGGATCAGCATGGGCATCGCCGAGCAGTCCGCAACCTCTGCGGCCGCCGGATTCGCCCGAGAAGGGAAGCTACCCGTCTTCGGGACTTACGCCACATTCGCGGCCGCTCGCAATCTCGACCAGATTCGCACCTCCATCTGCTACGGCAACTTCAACGTGATGATTGCCGGAGCGCATGGTGGAGTGTCGGTCGGTCCCGACGGTGCTACACATCAGGCCCTCGAAGACTTGTTCGCCATGCAGGGTTTGCCGAATATGTCGGTCGTCGTCCCCTGCGATGCTGTTGAAACGCGCAAAGCAACCGATTATCTGCTGTTCGAGCACAAGGGCCCGAAATATATCCGCTTCGCCCGCGAAGCCACGCCGATCGTTACCGATGAAGACACGCCATTCGTCTTCGGTAAAGGCAACGTCATCCGTCTCCGCCACGTCGGCCCAGACTTCCTCAAAGCCTTCGACACCGTGCTCGCCGAATCTTACGAGAACGAAAGGGAAGACCTCAGCATCATTGCCTGCGGCCCCATGGTCCCTGAAGCGATGCGTGCGGCGTACATCCTGAAGCAGGAATTCGGTTACGAGACGCGCGTCCTGAACGTACATACACTCAAGCCAATCGACGCTGCTGCGATTATCAGCGCCGCGAAGGACACCGGAGTTCTCGTCACCGCCGAAGAGCATCAGATCGGCGCCATGGCGTGGCGTGTCAGCGGAATCCTCACCGAAGAGCCGTCGCTCTACGGCCTTCCGGTGATCACCGGCGCGATCGGAGTGAAAGACCGCTTCGGCGATTCCGGTGCTCCCTGGGAGTTGATCAAGGAATTCGAAGTCAGCGCCGAACACATCGCGCACAAAGCAATGGAATTGATGGCCATCAAAAAGAAGCGCGTAGAACGCGAAGAGCTGAGTCTGGCGGGAACCCGCTGAAAGCTCGCTCTCCTCTGCGCCCGTCATTACAGGAAATGCGTCCTCCCGAAGCCCCGCGTATTTACCAGCGGCTGCCCGTTGTTGATCCGCTGCTTCACGAGTGCGTCATCCCGACGCCCCCGCGCTTTTACCAGCGGCTGCTCGTTGTTGATCCACTGCTTCACGGATGCGTCATCCCGAAGCCACGCGTATTTACCAGCGGGGCGAGGGATCTCGCGTGCACGGCTACAGAATTATCCACAGCCTCGGAGGCGACAATGTTCATTCGTCACAGACACGCAATAACGCCATCCGCTACAGATAAGCATGAGATCCCTCGCTCCGCCTGAAAAACGGCTCCACTCGGGATGACGCAACGGAACATGCCAACGAACCGACGCTTCTTCGTTCACATCATGACGAACTCCTCGCGGTCGCACATCCTCTACACCGGAATTACGGGCAATCTTCCCCATCGCGTATTCCAGCATAAGAGCAAGCTGATTCCTGGCTTTACCAGTCGCTACAACCTGACGCGGCTGGTGTACTACGAGGAGTTCGTTTATCCCGACGCCGCGATTGCCCGGGAAAAAGAAATCAAAGGATGGCGGCGCAGCAAGAAGATCCGACTGATCGAATCCATGAATGCGCAGTGGCAAGACTTCGCTGAACGATGGACGGAAGTGTATAAGCCCGACACCATCCATTCATGAGCTGCGGCATCAGGCGCTAGGGGCAGATGCGTCATCCCGAAGCCCCGCGTTTTTACCAGCGGGGCGAGGGATCTCGTGCAGCGCCGATGCAGCCCCGCGCCAGATCCTTCGCTCCGCCTGAAAAGCGGCTCCGCTCAGATGTAATGAAAACTAAAAAGGCGTGCCTCCAAGGGTAAAGTACGTGCTCGAAGCACAAGCCCTGAAGGAGGCACGAGATGATCCACGTTGGCGTAGATCTTCACCAGAGATTCTGTTACATGACGGCGGTGGAAGCAAGGGGCAAGATCGTACAGGCGGGGCCGGTGAGCAACGAGAAGCTGGCGCTGCGTAAGTATTTTCGTCAGTTTCGCGGGCAACAGGTGCAGGCGGCGGTGGAGGCGTGCGGGTTCTGGCCGGCGTTTCGCGAGGTGGTGGAGCCGGAGGTCGCGCGGTTGGTGCTGGTGCATCCGCAGCGGGTGAAGGCGATTGCGTCGGCGAAGCTGAAGAATGATCGGGTGGATTCGGAGACGCTGGCGCATTTGCTGCGCTGCGACTTGTTGCCGGAGTCGTGGAAAGCGGACCGGGAGACGCAGGCGCGGCGGCAGCAGGTGCGGTTGCGGGCCACGCTGGTGCGGCATCGGACGCGACTGAAGAACCAGGTGCATGCGGTGCTGCATCAGCAAGGGCTGCATTCGCCGGTAACGGATTTGTTCGGCAAACGGGGACGGCTGTGGCTGGCGGGAGTAAAACTGCCGTCGCAGGCGCGAGAATCGGTGAGCGTGTGCCTGCGCTTGCTGGATGGGTACACGGAAGAGATTCAAAAACAAAATCTCCAACTAAGTGAAAAAGCAAAACAAGACGAGCGGGCCCAGTGGCTGATGACGATTCCGGGGATTGGGGAGTGTTCGGCGATGATGCTGCTGGCCGAGATCGGAGACCTGGGACGCTTCGCTGACAAAGAAGCGCTGTGCAGTTACGCCGGGCTGGTGCCGCGAGTGCGGGAGTCGGCGGGCAAGGCGGCGCGGGGCGGCATCACGCGGCAGGGTTCGCCGTGGATGCGCTGGATCATGGTGGAGGCCGCGCAGGTGGCGACCCGCTGTTCGCCGGCGGCCAAGCGCTACTATGAACGGCTGTCGCGCAAGAAACACAAGCACGTGGCGCGAGTGGCGCTGGCCCGCAAGTTGCTGATCGCGGTCTACGCCCTGCTGCACGACGGCGTGGTGTTTGACGAAGAAAAGTTTGCGGCGGTGTAAGGGGAATCCGTCAGCTCGAAGTCATCCTTGCTCTTCGAGAGCGACGCTCAGATGGAGCGGCGGAGTCCGGACATACCTTATGTGCCTCGAGCACGAATAGAAGCCTGTCCGCATCGCCGCAAAATACCTATGGACAGGTACGCCCGTTTTCATAGAAGGATGACGCAAAAAGAAATCGCACAAAAAGCTGTCAGCACTCAGCCATCAGCACTCAGCCGTCAGCACTCAGCGATCAGCATTCAGCCAGTCGCGTTCCAGGGCTGCTCGTTGTTGATCCACTGCTTCACGGATGCGTCATCCCGAAGCCCCGCGTCTTTACCAGCGGGGCGAGGGATCTCGCGTGCACGACCGCATTCTCGATAGGCCAAAGCCCCCCACCCCGATTACCTTCGTTACCCCTCCCGTGCTCGTCGAGGTACGTCCAGCACCGATTCCGGCCCCTATAATTTGTTCACGCAATAACACTCAGTCGATGATGCCGGCGCTCCGTACGGCGACGCGTCACGGCCGAAACTGCATCATGAACAAGGCGACACGGAATTCGAACCAGCAAGCACTCTGGATTTACGGTCCATGGCTGGACCTGATCGTCGGTTGCGGCGCCTGGTCCGCCCCGCTGCTGCTCGTTTCCTTTCTGCTGCTCTCCTCGAGCGCTCGGCTCTGGGCGGTCGTTTTCTATGTCCTCGCGCTTTTCTTCAATTATCCGCACTACATGGCGACGATTTACCGCGCCTACCATCGCGCTGAGGATTTCGAAAAATATCGCGTCTTCACCGTTCACATCACGGCCTTGGTGGTTCTGACCCTCGTTCTTTCCCACTTCTGGATGGGCCTTCTCCCCTGGATCTTCACGATTTATCTGACTTGGAGCCCGTGGCATTACAGCGGACAGAACTATGGCCTGTTCATGATGTTTGCCCGCCGGGCCGGAGCCGATCCGTCGAAGGGGACTCGCCGCGCCTTATATGGCGCTTTCATCGTTTCTTATCTCGTTCTCTTTCTTGGGATGCATACCGGATTTTCGAGTGATCCACTATTCCTGTCTCTGGGAATCCCTACGGTCGTGAGCCGAGCCGAGCAGATTATCCTGCTGGTCGCGTTCATCATCCTCTCGGTATTCGGCCTTTCGCGCTTAGCGCAGCAGACCGGATGGCGAAAACTGGTTCCATCCCTCACCCTGTTCTCCTCCCAATTTCTATGGTTCGTGCTGCCCTCCGCTATCGTCATCTTCAAAAGACTCGAGATTCCGCAAACCCGATACAGCACCGGAGTGCTCGCGCTCATGCATTCGGCGCAGTATCTGTGGATCACGAGCTACTATGCCCGGCGCGAATCCGCCAGCCAGTCAAGCGATAGCCAGCAGCGTAGCTGGCGTCCCCTGGCGTATTTCGGAGTGTTGGTTCTTGGCGGCATCGCCCTGTTTATTCCCGGACCTTGGCTTGCCAGCCGCGCCTTCCATCATGACTTCACCGCCAGCTTCCTGATCTTCACCGCGCTCATCAACATTCACCATTTCATTCTGGATGGCGCGATCTGGAAGTTGCGCGATGGCCGAATTGCGTCTCTCTTGCTCAACTCACGAGAACGAATTTCTGGAGCTGCCGCGCAGGCCGGCGGACGCTTGGTCAGTGCCTGCCGCTGGCTGGTCGGCCCAACCGTTGCCTCTCGATCATTGCGCATTACCGCCGCGCTCCTACTTCTGGTTTGGGGAACCGTCGATCAGGCGCGCTACTACCTCGCGTTGCACAGCGACAATCTGACCGACCTGCGGCGTGCGGCGAGCCTCGATTCGTTCGACAGTCCGCTTGAAACCCGACTCGGCCAAAAGGAGCTCGAGGAAGGCCAGCAGCACGCTGCTGAGGCGGCGTTCCGCCGCGCCATGCAGGTAAATCCGTCGGACCCTCTTCCGCGCCAGGAACTGGTGAAATTCATGCTGTCCCAGAAGCGCTACGACGAGGCCCTTTCGCTGATCGAAGTCTCGCTCCGATATACGCCCAGAGACGCCAACCTGCTGGTTGACCATGGCCTTCTAGAATTGCAATTCGGCAATTCCGAGCGGGCGGTCGAGGACTGGAATCGAGCTCTCGATCTCGATCCACGCCAGTCGCTCGCCGAACTCTATCTCGGGCAGCAGTTCGACAAAGATGGGAAGCCGCAGGGAGCGGCCGCTCACTACGAGAACTTTCTTCGCATGATGGCCCGCCAGTCGCCGCAAAACCGCCCGGCGCCTGATCTGATCATCGGAATCGTTCTTCGCATGGCAGATTGCCAGGCGCGCGCCTCCCAGACGGATGTCGCGGTGAAGTCATTCGACCTCGCTGCAAAGTTAGCCCGGCAAACAGCCAATCCCAAACTCGAGAGCCTGGCTGAGGTGAATGAGGCCCAGTCGCAATCCTCCACCGGAAAGCTGGACGAAGCTTTGCAGCTCTATCAGCGCGCGCTTCAACTGGATGACAAGGTTGGAGACAACTCCGCCACCGCGCTCGACTGGTTCTCGTATGGACAGTTTTTGGAGAAGTCTGGCTTCCCGCCGCGCCTCGCCTATGCCTGTATGACCAAGTCCGAGTCGCTGGCGCATTCCGAGCAAACTGTCTCGCTGCCGTCGACCGCAGCGGCGGCTCAGAAACAGATTGAGCAGCGTTTAGGCGCAAAAGAAGCCCGGGCTATCCGCGATGACCTTGAACCGGCGCTGTATGAAGCCTTGACCTTTCGCCGATAGAGGCATCATTCAAAACTACTTCCAGCATCTTATGAGACATTGACACTACCCTTCTCCTGCTCAACAATTAACTTTTCCCGCAATCTCATTCTTGCTTCCTGAGGAGGAAGACTGTATGGCCGATGAAGGCGAACAGGTACACATGGAGAATCAGTCCACCGCTGGCAAGTGGATTCTTCTCGTTCTGGCGATTCTGGTCGTTGCCGGCTTCGCATACGCGGAATATCTGACCCACACAACCATTGAGAAACTGACCGGCGATTTGACTGCCAGCCAGGCGCAAGTGAAGGAACTCGAAAACCGCATGCAGACCGCCGAGGCGCAAGAGGAGACTCTGGCGCAGCAGGCCGGCATGACAAAGAAAGAACTGGCGCGGCGCGCCGCCGAACTGCAGGCCCAAGAGAAAGCCGAAACTGCCCGCCTTGAGCAGGAACAGAAAACGCAGATCTCGCAGGTCACCGGAGACATCAACGGCGTGAAGACCGACGTCGGCGGAGTCAAAACCGACGTTGCGTCCACCAAGGCTGATCTGGAAGCTACCAAAGCGAAACTGCAGAGCGCCGTTGGCGACTTGGGAGTGCAAAGTGGATTGATCGCCACCACGCGCTCCGATCTCGAGATCCTGAAACACAAGGGCGACCGCAACTACTACGAGTTCACGTTGCTGAAGGGCGCAAAGCCGCAGCCGGTTTCGACGGTAAGCCTGCAATTGAAGAAGGTCGATCCTAAGCACGGCAGGTTCACGCTGAACGTCACCTCCGACGACAAGACGATCGAAAAGAAAGACCGCAACATCGCCGAGCCGATTCAGTTTTATTCCGGACGCGACCACCTGCTGTTTGAACTCGTGGTGTGGACCGTCGACAAGCGAAAGGCCACCGGATATCTCAGCACGCCGAAGAGCGCCCCGGTGCCGGTGACGGCCGGCGGGGGCTCGGGTAACGGGAATTGAGCGGAGGGTTTTTCCCGGGCAGCCACGTGCTGGCGCAGATCGTGCTGCGCACGGGCGTGATCTATCTGCTCGTTCTGATTGGTGTTCGCCTTAGCGGCAAGCGTGAGGTTGGACAGATGACTCCCTTCGACCTCACGCTGCTGCTCCTGCTTTCCAACTCCGTGCAAAATGCGATGACCGGGTCCGACACCACTCTGGCCGGAGGCGCTGTCGCCGCCACGACGCTGTTAGTTCTGAACTATTTCGTGGCCGAACTCTCCGGCACGAACCGACGATTCCGGCGAGTGATTCAGGGACAGCCGACGCTGCTGATTCATGATGGCAAGACGATTGAGACGCACATGGCCCGCGAGCACGTCAGTGTCGACGAACTGAACCGCGCGCTGCGCGAGCATGGCATCGCCTGCATCGAGCAGACTGCGCTCGCAGTGCTCGAAGTCGACGGCTCAATCTCGTGCCTGAAGTACGACGAGATCAAACAGGACGCCAGCACGCATCTCGCGCGCCGCAGATTCATCCAGAAAAAAGCGTAGAGACGCTGCCGGCATCATCTCTCTCGCCACGTTCCGTGACGCTGCCAGCGGAGACGTGGCAATCTGCGTCTCTACGAGAACTTACTTCTCCATCACGAACTTCACACACACCGGCTCGTCGACTTCGAGCTTTTGTCCTGTCGGCGTGAGGCGACCAGTCTTTTGATCGATCCGAAAGACGACGATGTCGTTCGACTTTTCGTTTTCCGCAAAGAGATAGTTGCCGGTCGGATCGATTTCGAAGCTGCGCGGGATTTTGCCTTCCGTCGAGACATCGTCAACCTTGTTCAGCGTGCCCTTTACCGGATCGATGGCGAAGATCGTGATGCTGTCATGCCCGCGGTTGGAGGCGTAGAGAAACTTGCCGGAGGGCGCGATGTGAATTTCCGCGTCGTCGTTTTCGCCTTTGAAGTCGGCGGGCAAAGTCGAAAGCGTCTGGAGCCGGTTCAGCGTGCCGGACTTCAGGTTGACGGAGAGCGCAGTGACTGTTGATCCGATCTCGGCGATCACGTAGGCAAATTTCCCCGACGGAGCCAGCACGAAATGGCGAGGACCCGCGCCCGGATCGAGCTTCACGTACGGTGGATCGTTTGGCGTGAGCGTCCCTTTGGTGGCGTCGTACTTGTAGACGAACGTTTCATCGAGTCCGAGATCGTCGACGAAGGCGAAACGGTTGTCGGGCGAGAGATCGATGGAGTGCGCGTGCGGACCTTCCTGGCGCTGCGCGTTTGGTCCATGGCCCGTATGCTGGATGAAGGCCGTGGCTTCGCCGAGTTTGCCGTCGGCATCAATCGGAAAGACGGCGACGCTGCCTCCGGTGTAGTTCGCGACCAGCACGTGCTTTCCGGCCTTGTCGACGATGATGTAGCAGGGATCGGCCCCGCGCGATGCGACCTCGTTCAAAAACGTCAGCTTGCCCGTCGCCTGATCGATCGAAAATGCGCTGACTCCACCGCTGTTCGGTCCTTTGTAATTCTGCACTTCATTCACGGCGTACAAGAAACGTCCGTTGGGAGCAATCGCCACAAACGACGGATTGATTGTTTCGGCGGCGAGTCCGAGGGGCGTGCTTTGCCCGGTCGCGGAGTCGAAGCGGTAAACGTAGATGCCCTTGCTGGTGCTGCCCGGGCTGCCTTCGTTGGTATAGGTGCCGACGTAAAACAGATAAGTGCCCTTCGCAGACGGTGCAGCATTGGCTGCCAGAACGGTGCTCAGGACTGCGACGAAGACAAGAACAGAATGGAGAACACGACGGGAACTTTTCATGCAGTTATGGAAACGCATTTCAGAGTATTTGCGCAAGGGCACAAAAAAACTAACCACAAAGGGCACGAAGTTTCACGAAGGATTCTTCCAGGAAATCTCACCGCCAAGAACGCCGAGAACGCCGAGAGTAGAGGTTCCGACTTGAATCCCTCGGCGCACTCTGCGTGCTCGGCGGTGAAGTTCGAATAAGCCGCTCGGAAGGAAATCGCTCGAGCAATCCTTCGTGTTTCTTTGTGTGCTTGGTGGTTGGATTTCGGACTCACTTCGTCAGGACCACCGGGACCGTGTAGTTATAGGGCCAGATCTCGACGCTCACGGACTTGCGCTGATTGAACGCGTCAAGCGTCATGGGAAAGGCGACGAGGATCGTCCGGGTAACGCTTCCACTCGCTGGGATTTCAGTTTCCGGCGCCAGCGCGGGCTGTGCTCCGTTCTTGAGCGCTGGGAACGCCTGAAAATACCGGTCGAAGTCGACGGCGGACCGAGCGTCGGCCTTGGTGTCACCGCTCGCCGTTTTTACCACGCCATGCATTCCCTGAACATATAGGGCTTTGTCGCTGGTGTTGCGCAGGGTAAAGGTGAGGGCGACCATGGTGGTCGTTTGTCCGGGAACTTCGACAGCGACGACGTTATCCAGCGATCCGGCGCCCTGCGGCTTGGGGCGCTTCAAGAATGAGGCGATGACCACGACGATCAGGACAACGCCGAGCGCAATCAAGACGATTTTCGCCGGCGGAAGATTTTTTTTGGCGGTGCCGTATTCTTCGCCGATGTTGATGGTCGGACCGACTGGTGCGGCAGGCGGAGTTGCGGCCGCCGGAGTTGGTGGCGGAGGAGTCGTCGGGGAAGTTGGGGGTTGGTCAGGCATAAGTCGTCCTTTGTCGGATTCTACGCCTGCCTGCCTGGCGGCGGGGACGCCGCCACGACAACTGGCGGGACGCCGGCGCTACTTGCGTCGTTATTTCTCGCCCTCTGCGGTCACTGGAGCCGGGATCTCCGCAACCACTTTCAGGTCGCGATCCCCGCTCGTCCAGACTTGCTCGCGCACCGGCCTTGGCAGGATCACGCAGCCTTCGGAGGCGCATCCAGGATGCTCCTTCGAATCGCCGTGCATGAGGAATCCGCTGCGGCCGAATGTTTCGGTTTGTGGGACGGGGTTCAGGCGGAGGACATAGGGCCCGTGATCTTCGGTGTTTACCGGAGGGCCGGTGATGGTCCAAGCGCCCTCGGGGATCGGGCCCACATTGCGAACGTTCTGGAGACTGGGATTGTTCTTGCCTCCTCCGGCGCCGGAGTATCCGGTGGCGACGTGGGTGCCATCTTGTTCGAGGTCGCCGGTTTTTTGGGAGTAGGTCCAGGCTTGGCCTTGGAGGTCGTTTGTCAGAGTTTCTAGGTCTTCTTTTGAGTTCATACGAATGAAAATATTTTTCAGATCACTGTCTGCAAAATATTGAATTCATTGGAGTTGCAGCCGCCAGGTATACACTTTCGTCCGCAAAATCCTGATTCCAGGCAGGTTATGCGCAAAATCTTGGGGAATAAGGACTTAGTGAGGCGTGAGTCATGACTCGCGAATCCCGAGGTCGAGAGGACAGGCGTCAGCGGAGTTGAAACCCGGCCACTATCTTCAGGAACTTCTGTGGGGTAAATGCGCACGTTAGGATTGTGCGCTTTTGGCTGGGAGGGTAAAGGTTACATGTCACAATCGTGAAAATAAATCTGTGGAAATTTTCGAGGCAGGCGTCGGAGAGCGGGCGCTTCGGATTAGCTTCATCGAAAACCCCCATCTCTCGCAAAATCAGGGAAAAATAGAGCACCCAAATCTTCACTTCCAAACCCTGCACCCCCAAGCTCCTCCGCCAAAATCCTCTACCTGCCTTAATCACCAGAGGTGTTTCATGGCTTTGGCGAAGTTTTCCACAGGCAGGGTATTGAGGACATCTTTTTTCGTCAGCCAGGCTCGGCGGGCTTGCAGGATGCCGAAGCGGATCTTTTCCATGTGCGAGATGTGGTGAGAGTCGGTGTTGATGACGATTTTCACGCCGTGCTGTTTGGCCTGCCGGAGATTCGCGTCGTTGAGGTCGAGCCGGTCCGGATACGAGTTCAGTTCCATTGCGACTTTGTGTTTCGCGGCTGCCGCCAGGACGGCGTGCGTGTCGAAAGGATAAGAGTCGCGGCGAAGCTGGATGCGTCCCGTGGGGTGGCCGATGATCGAGGTATTCGGGTTCTCGATCGCTTTAATGAGACGCTCGGTCATTTTCGCGGATTCCTGGTTGAAGACCGAGTGGACGCTGGCGATGACGACGTCCATCTGCGCGAGGACGTCGTCGGAAAGATCGAGATCGCCATCGGGAAGAATATCAACTTCGATCCCGGCGAAGATCTTGATGCCGTCGATCTTCCTATTGGCTTCGCGAATGCGCGCGATGTGTTCGACGGCACGCTTGTCGTCAAGTCCGTTGGCGAAGGCCAGGTTCTTCGAGTGATCGGTGATGGCCATGTATTTGTAGCCGCGCTCTTTGGCGGCCTCGGCCATCTCTTCGATGGTGTTGCGGCCATCGGTTTCGATGGTGTGCATGTGGACGTCGCCCTGCAGATCTTTCTGCGTGATCAGGTTGGGCAGGGCGTGATTCTGGGCGAGGTCGATTTCGCCGAGATTCTCGCGCATCTCCGGCGGAATGTAGTCGAGCTTCAGCTTGGCGTAGATTTCTTCTTCGGTTTTTCCGGCTGCTGGTTTTTGGGTATCCAAAAATGACAGGCTGTATTCGTTTAAGGTGTATCCCATCTTGAGGGCGCGCTGGCGAAGCGCGACGTTGTGGGCTTTCGATCCCGTGAAATATTGCATCGCGGCGCCAAAGGATTCGGGCGGCAGAAGGCGCACGTCGACCTGCATGCCGTTGCGAACGTGGAAGCTGATTTTGTTGTCACCGCTGGCGATCACGTCCATGAGCGGAGGGTATTTGGCGACGTAGGCGATCGCTTCCTGGCGTCCGGCTTCGGTGGTGCAGACGTTGCCGGTGACCAGGATGTCGAGGTCGCCGACGGTTTCGCGGCCGCGGCGAAGCGATCCGGCAGGCGTGATCTTGTCGATGCCGGGAAAGCTTTCGAGGTAGGCTGTGATCTTCTCGCATTCGAGTTCGGCGGCGTCGATGAGATAGCGGCCGCCGATGCGGCGGAAGTCCTGAATCGCTTTCAGCAGCTTGGCTTCGTGCTTCTCGCCCATGCGCGGGAGTTCGCGGATTTTTCCTTCGCGAGCAAGTTTCTCGACGCCATCGACATCGGAGATTTTGTAAGCGCTCCAGATCAGCGCGATCGTTTTCGGACCCAGCCCCTGAATCTTCAGCAACTGCAGCATCGACGGGTGATACTTCTGTAGCAATTCAGCCTGCACCGAGAGCTTGCCTGTGTTGAACAGTTCCAGCAGATTCTGGAGCATGCCTTTGCCGATGCCGGGAATGGCGAGAATCTGCTTGGGTTCGCTGATGATGTCTTTGATCTGGTGCGAGTGATTCTCGATCGCCTGCGCGGCGTTGCGGTAGGAGCGGATGCGGAAGGAATCTTGGCCGTCGATCTCGAGCAGGTCGGCGGTTTCGTAGAGGATGTTGGCGATGGCCTTGTTGTCCATGGGGAAGAGACAAGGTTAAATCAGAGGAGCGGGAGAGAGCCAGAGCGCCTTGGAATCAGGTGGTGGGGATAGCATTGGGGCCGACATTATTATCTGTCCATCCCTTGCGAAGTAAGATGAACCACCAAGCGCCGACGCATGCATACAGGAAGCGATTGGCACCTCGAAATAGCGCGCCCGAGCCTGGCGCGCCGGTGTTCAGCAGGACAGCGAGGCACAGAAGGGACGCACTCAGAAGGAACGAGCGTCGTTCGACATCACGATTCGACGGCCCAGGCAGCACAAGGACATAAATCGCTATCAACACAAGAACGGCGGCAAAAGTCAGGATAAGCGCTGAGCCGAGCGACACATTGACGGCGGTCTCCCGACGGTTGGTGCGGAGATCATACTGCAACGCCTGCGCCCTGCAAAGTTGCGGCCGGCCCCGGGCGGGAATGGGGAATGGCGGCTACGCAGCCTCAGCCTTAGTCACGTTTGCTGCCTGCGGACCTTTCTGTCCCTCGGTGATCTCGAACTCCACCTGATCACCCTCCTGCAGGCTCTTGTATCCCTCCGAACTGATTGCGCTGTAGTGAACAAACACGTCTGGTCCATCATTGCGACCGATGAACCCGTACCCCTTGGCATTGTTGAACCACTTTACGGTTCCTTTCAGACGTTCCACTGAACCCCCTTCTTTCTGCCGTACTGCACGTCCTCTCTCGTTTGGGGGTCAAGGACGTGCCCGCAGTCTTTATAATGAGATGCATTTTGCCGCCGTAGAGGTAGGCTGTCAAGAAAGTTACGACAACCGGAAACAGGGCAGAAGCTGCAGTTGGATGGACAACAGGTGCGCGGTCTAGCGCGCTTTTCGCGGACGTCTTTTCGGACGCTTTGCGCCCTCTGTGTGATCGAGCCAGAGAACCGACGAGATGGTCTTGGCGTCTCGGATCGTGCCATTGAATATCATTTGTACCGCGGTGGGCAGCGGCATCAGCCGCTTATGAATGATCTCGTCTTCCTCAGGCTCGGCCTTGCCGAGACGCAGCCCGGTCGCGAGATAGACGGCCATGGTTTCGGCCACAAATCCAGGGCTGGCATAAAACTTGAGGATGCGGCGCCAGCGCTCGGCGCGGTATCCGGTCTCTTCGATCAATTCGCGCTGGGCTGCGTGAAGTTCTTCTTCCCCGGGATCGATGCGTCCGGCGGGAAGTTCCCAGAGGTAGTCGCCAGCGGCGTGGCGATATTGGCGCTCGAGTAGGACGCGCGGAGTGGCGCGGGAGTCGTCGACGGCCAGAACGACGATCGAGCCGGAGTGATGAACGAGGTCGCGCCGGACCTTGATGCCTCCGGGCTCGAGGACGTGGTCGGTCGAGACCCAGAATACGGGGCCGCGATAGACGGTGCGGGAGGAGATGAGGCGGCCTTTGGATTGCTTTGCAGATGGACGATTGCGCGGAGAAGACGATTTCGGCATGCCAACAAAATAAAGCAACGGCTTTCTACAGACGGCTTTCGGATTTGCGCTTCCGTGCGGCTGGAATCACCGAAGTGAAGAACCTCTTCTGGTATGCTGCCCGGCATGGCAGGGAAGGCACGCATCGCGATTGTTGGGGCAGGGAATCTGGGTTCGGCGTTGGCGGTTGCGTTGCGGAGAGCCGGGTACACAATTGATGCGGTCGTGACGCATTCGCGAAAGTCGCAAGTGCGGGCTGGGGCGCTCGGGAAACAGGTTGGGGCGCGGGTCATGACGGGTCTCGCGGAATCACGGGCGGATGTGGTTTGGCTCTGTGTGCCGGATGCGGAGATTGCGCGGGCGGCCGATTCGCTCGCTCCGCAGATCGACTGGAAGAAAAAAGTCGCGTTGCATTCGAGCGGAGCGCTGACCAGCGATGCGCTTTCGTCTTTGCGAGCGCGGGGAGCGGCGGTGGCGTCGGTGCATCCGCTGATGACGTTTGTACGCGGATCACGGCCGTCGCTCGCGGGAGTGCCGTTTGCGATCGAGGGCGACGCGGCAGCGATGCGCGTGGCGCGCCGGATGGTTCGCGCCCTCGGCGGCAAGGCCCATACGATCCGGAAGAATGACAAAGCTGCCTACCATGCGTGGGGGACATTTGCATCGCCGCTGCTGACTGCGCTGCTGGTCACGACGGAGCAGGTAGCAGGTGAAGCGGGCGTCCGGGGCAAAGAGGCGCGCGGGCGGATGGCGCCGATACTGAGGCAGACGCTGGAGAATTATGTTTGGTTTGGCGCGGCGGACGCCTTCAGCGGGCCGATTATCCGCGGCGACGTGGAGACGGTGAAGAAGCATCTGCGCGTGCTGCGAGAGCGGCGGACCGCGCGAGAAGTTTATCTGGCGCTGGCGCGGGCCGCACTGGAATTCCTGCCCGCGAAAAACAAGACTGCGCTCAGGCGGGCGCTCCGGTTTTCCGGGCAATAGCGCGCCACATCAACCCCAGTAGTGCCAGCACGACAAAAGGAAGCGACGCTGCCGTGCGAATGGGAAGCGAGAGCAGCGCGGTCGAGTGGAAGACGCTGGCGCTGAGAATTGGCTGAAGGCAAACCAGGGCGAAAGCCGCCATCCACGGCCAGAAGAGGACGAGGGCACCTGCGCATCCGACTATCAGCGGGATTGCTCGCGCTTCGAACAGCAGTTTCCGATGGCGAAATAAAAACAGGATTCCCGGGATGAGGATCAGGTGATCATAGATCGCCAGGCCCGGAACGATGACGAAGGCTGTGATGGCGAGCAGAACAGTCAGAGTCAGCAGGAATGAAAACGATCCGGCCGGGGCGTTGCGATTCCTCCAGCAAAGAATCAGCGCGAAGGCGATCGATCCGGCAGTCAGAACGAGAGTTGCCGGACCTGCCAGACGCGGTCCCAGCCACGAAGTAAGCGTCTGCGCGACCAGTGGTGGCGGCGTGTAGTGGCGATAGGCGAGGACCGTGTGAATCCAGGATGAGATCCAGTGAGGCAGAACGATCGTCGCTGCGGCGACGAGAACGGCAAGAGTCGTAAAGAATCCGACATAAAAGCGGCTGGAGCGTGTTGAGCGAATATTCCAAAGCAGCAGGTACAGGATGGCGAGAATTGTGACCTGCGGCTTCATCGCCGTTAATGCGAGAAGCGTTCCGGAGAGCAGCAATCGCGAACCCTGTAGCGCCAGCACGGATGCGGCGAGCAGGAAAGAGACGAGTAATCCGATCTGCGCGGCGTAGAGGCCTTCGAGCGCGGGATAGCTCGACAGGGTGAGCAGAACAATGACGGCCGTCCAATTCCAATCGAGATTCCAGCTCAGAACTCTGAGCCACAGGAGCACGCTGGCGATGGTGAGAGCGGCGAGAAGGCAGCAGGCCGCGATCCGCACTATCGGGAAGGGAATCGCGGCAGCGGGCAGAAAAAGAAGATCGACGAACGCGGGGTACGGGAACGCGCGTTGATCGATGGGATCGCCGGGGCGAGCGGGATCGAGCGAGCGTCCGTAGAGGCCGGTCTGGATCTTGCGGGTCATTTCGGCGCTGTAGGGATCTTCGCGGCGTTCCAGAAGTTCTCGTGAGCTGAGCCAGATCTGGTAGAAGTCGTTGCCGAAGGAATATCCGTTGCTCAGACCTTTGGACCGCTGCGCCTCGCGTGTTCTCGGAATGAACAGAGCCTGGTGGTAATAGAGCATCGAGGAGGCGCCGATCAGCGCCAGGCACAGCGCAAAGCCCGGCGAAAAGCTGCGGATTGGCGGACGCGAGGTGGACATCGGCAAGAGGGGAGATTAGTGCACGCGCCCGACGGGACGCAAGAGCTCCCGCGGGCTCACTCTGAATTGCAGACGAGGGCTGAAGTACCCGCGCTTTCTCCAGCGAGTCGAAGGATCTCGCGCGCAGTCCCGATGCAGCCGGCGCGAGATCTTTCGCTCCGCCTGAAAAAGCGGCTCCGCAGGATGACGCCAGCAGAATCCAATTTTCAAATACGCGATTACCCGGGGCTAGCTCGAGGTGAAGAGATGCCCGAGCTTTTCTTTCTTCGTCTTCAGATATTCTTCGGCGTGCGGGCTCGGGGTGACTTCGCAGGGGACGCGCTCCACGACTTTTACTCCCGAACGTTCCAGCGCCTCGACCTTGTCGGGATTGTTCGAGAGCAGGCGCACTTCGCGCACCCCCAGCGCCTTCAGGATTTCGGCGGGAAGCGTGAAGTCGCGATGGTCGGCCTTGAAGCCGAGTTTCTCGTTGGCTTCCACGGTGTCGAGTCCGGCGTCCTGGAGCTCGTAAGCTTGAAGCTTCGCCATCAGGCCGATGCCGCGGCCTTCCTGTTGCTCGTAGATCAGGATTCCGGCGCCTTCCTCGGCGATCATGGAAAGCGAGAGTTCGAGTTGCTGACGGCAATCGCAGCGCAGGGAGCCGAAGACGTCCCCGGTCAGGCACTGGGAGTGCACGCGCACCAGCGGCGGGGTGGCCTTGATATCTCCCATGACGACGGCAACGGCCTCTTCCGAGCGGCGATCGCCGTCACCGCCCGGGCCTCCGCGAAAGCCGTAAATGCGGAACCTGCCCCAGCGGGTAGGGAAATCCGCGGAAGCGACCTGCTGAACTGAAGTGTCGGGCACGAAATAATTATAGCGGCTGGGAGGCGGATACAGCGGGCGAAGCGAAACTCGAATGAAACGCTTATCCTCTGGCTTTGAAGGGGAAAATCGCATCCTGCTTCGAGGCGATGGGCGCGCCGTTGCGCGTGGCCGGTTGGAACCGCCAGTTGTCGAGCGCGGCCAGGCATTTGTCGTCGATAGCAGGGCCGAGGCTTTGCAGCACCGTTTTGCGGGTGATATTTCCGCGTTCATCGATTGTGATCTCGATGACCTCGTTGCCCGGAGTGGTGGGAAGTTGCCACGGATAGACCACCGGATCGGAGGTCGTGACCGGCAGCGCGGGACGAAGTTCATCTCCCAAGAGGGGGCCGTGATAGAGCGTTCCGTAGGGAAGTCCGGCCTGCGCGCCGTGGCCGAGAGCGGAAAGCGTCTGAGTCTGGGAATTGTCGGCGGCCTCGGTGCGGGCGAGGGGCGTTTCGAGAGCGGGCGTTTTCGCCGACTGCGGAGGACGATGCCAGGTCAGCTTCTGACCGAGGCGCTGATGGCGGTAGCGTTCGGTCGCGAGGTCGGACGAGCTATGCGAGCTCTCGTCGGGAGTTTTGCTGGACCAGTAAAGCCGCGTGACCGACCTGCCGTTCCGGCCGATCGCGACCGAGCTTGCCGATAGTTTGATCGGCTCGGGCGGATGAACAAGCCATGCGAGCACGAGTCCGTGCAACGCGATACAAGCGATCCGAAAATATCGCTGACGGCCAGCGGTTGCCGGATTCAGTTGCGCAAACATATAGGCGTCCCCGTAGCACTCGGCGAGTTAATGCTAGTTAGACGCAGGTCAGGGGTTTTCGTCAAGATGATTCCGGGTGCATTGCAGGGTTCGCGGGGTCCTCGAGGGGTGCGCGAGATCCCTCGCCCCGCTGGTAAAAACGCGGGTCGTCGGGATGACGCATCCGTGAGCAGTGGATTAGCACTGTGCAGAGACAAAGTCCCGCCTGGCCGATTGCTGAATGCTGATCGCTGACAGCTTTTTGCGCGATTTCCTGCTGCGTCATCCTTCTATGAAAACGGGCGTACCTGTCCATAGGTATTTTGCGGCGATGCGGACAGGCTTCTATTCGTGCTCGAGGCACATAAGGTGTGTCCGGACTCCGCCGCTCCATCTGAGCGTCGCTCTCGAAGAGCAAGGATGACTTCGAGCTGACGGATTCCCCTTACACCGCCGCAAACTTTTCTTCGTCAAACACCACGCCGTCGTGCAGCAGGGCGTAGACCGCGATCAGCAACTTGCGGGCCAGCGCCACTCGCGCCACGTGCTTGTGTTTCTTGCGCGACAGCCGTTCATAGTAGCGCTTGGCCGCCGGCGAACAGCGGGTCGCCACCTGCGCGGCCTCCACCATGATCCAGCGCATCCACGGCGAACCCTGCCGCGTGATGCCGCCCCGCGCCGCCTTGCCCGCCGACTCCCGCACTCGCGGCACCAGCCCGGCGTAACTGCACAGCGCTTCTTTGTCAGCGAAGCGTCCCAGGTCTCCGATCTCGGCCAGCAGCATCATCGCCGAACACTCCCCAATCCCCGGAATCGTCATCAGCCACTGGGCCCGCTCGTCTTGTTTTGCTTTTTCACTTAATTGGAGATTTTGTTTTTGAATCTCTTCCGTGTACCCATCCAGCAAGCGCAGGCACACGCTCACCGATTCTCGCGCCTGCGCCGGCAGTTTTACTCCCGCCAGCCACAGCCGTCCCCGTTTGCCGAACAAATCCGTCACCGGCGAATGCAGCCCTTGCTGATGCAGCACCGCATGCACCTGGTTCTTCAGTCGCGTCCGATGCCGCACCAGCGTGGCCCGCAACCGCACCTGCTGCCGCCGCGCCTGCGTCTCCCGGTCCGCTTTCCACGACTCCGGCAACAAGTCGCAGCGCAGCAAATGCGCCAGCGTCTCCGAATCCACCCGATCATTCTTCAGCTTCGCCGACGCAATCGCCTTCACCCGCTGCGGATGCACCAGCACCAACCGCGCGACCTCCGGCTCCACCACCTCGCGAAACGCCGGCCAGAACCCGCACGCCTCCACCGCCGCCTGCACCTGTTGCCCGCGAAACTGACGAAAATACTTACGCAGCGCCACCTTCTCGTTGCTCACCGGCCCCGCCTGTACGATCTTGCCCCTTGCTTCCACCGCCGTCATGTAACAGAATCTCTGGTGAAGATCTACGCCAACGTGGATCATCTCGTGCCTCCTTCAGGGCTTGTGCTTCGAGCACGTACTCTACCCTTGGAGGCACGCCTTTTTAGTTTTCATTACATCTGAGCGAAGCCGTTCTTCCGGCGGAGCGAAGGATCTGGCGCGGGGCTGCATCGGCGGTGCCCGCAAGATCCCTCGCCCCGCTGGTAACAACGCGGGGCGTCGGGATGACGCATCCGTAAGGGAGCAAATCAAACGCGGATAGCCTAGGGCCGCCGCTTGGTGCCGATGGCGAACGCTGATAAAATGACCGAGCAGTTCCAATCCAACCTCTGCACGGGGCTATAGCTCAGCTGGGAGAGCGCATCGTTCGCAACGATGAGGTCGTCGGTTCGAGCCCGACTAGCTCCACCAATCCTTCAATGAATTGCAGTGTTCGTTCTCTCCCCGTTCTGTGATCGGGGACGGCCTAGGTGGCAGATTACGGCCCGTTCGCGCATTGTTTCGCAATTCGATGGTCGTCAAGGCTCGTGCATATCGACCCGTCAGGCACCAAGTTCTCCGGCTTGTATTGGCAACCGAACTCTGCCCAAAAGCCTACATCGGGCACAGGAGGGAGTTCATCTTAATGCACATGAACGAAAGTTAAGCCGGCTTCCCGGATACGTTTACCGCACCGGGGAAGCGGTTGGAAGGAGCTGAAAATCAATGTGCGACTATTCCCTCATGTCACTTCCAAATCGGTTGGCAGTTTGCGGCGAAGAGTTGGTGGTTCACAAGTTTGAGCTTGGGTCGATGGGGCTGGCGTCAGTCTCTGACGTTTCCCGGATTCAAAGTGTGCCGGAGGTTCCGGTCACCGGATTCTTTGCGCGGCTGAAGAAGATCCTGTTTCCCCCGGTTCCGCAGCAGTGTCCGGCAGTCTGCGTTCCTCCGGGAGCGCGTTTGCTGGTGCGCGATATTCCCGAACATCTGCAGAGAGAGCTGAGCCTCAAGAGCCCGGTTGAGGAGGTCCTGTTCACCCAATTGGCGACCGTGGGATTCCGCGACGCGCTACGCTTCAAGAATGGGCTGGAACTGCTGATGCAGCGTTTGATGGAAGGCCAGCGCGTCCGCGTGTTGACGCTTTCCGAGGAAGAGTACGATCCGGACCCGGTGTTGACCGAGCGACACGCCTACGTCGGGCTTTAGGAATTGATGTTGTTCTTCCGGCTAGATCGCGGGTATTCGGGGACGCGAATTGTGCCGCGCGAGCTTCTGGTTGACGAGACTTTTGTTCACGACGCATTCGCGAGAGAATTTCCGGCCACGTGATCCATGCCAGGACGAAAGCCAGAGCGGCTCCTCAAAGGCTGAAAGCCCACATTGATTTCTCCCCTTATCGCGGCGCTGATGCGCCAGTCTTCCACCTCTGGGAGCGTTGCGCCTACTTCGGCGGCGGTCCTTCCACGACCTCGACGAAATCCGACGGCCGAACCCATTTATTGAAAGCGGCGGAGACCTGTTCTGCCGAGAGCGCTTTATATTGGGCCGCGGCACGGACCGGTTCGTCGAGCGGCAGGCCGATGACGGTGCGGGCCAGCAGTCCGTCGGCGATGCCGGATTCGCTGGATTCTTCCAGAGGAATCTCGCGGAGAAGCATGGCGACGGCCTGCTGCATCTCCCCCTGCGTCGGAGGCGTGCTCCGCATCGCGTTCAGATCCTGCACGATGAGAGCGCGGGCCTTCGCGACGTTGACGGCGTCGGCCCCGTAGGAGATCGTCAGGCGGGTGCGGGATCGGCCCGCGTTCAGCGCTTCCGAGACGTTGTAAACGTAGCCGGTCTTCTCGCGAAGATCGCGATAGAGGCGCGTGGCATAGAATCCGCCGCCCAGAATGTGATTGGCGAGTTGCAGGGGATAATAGTCGGGATTGAAACGATTCATCGGTAACTCTTCGGAGAGCGTGACCGCGTCCTGCACTCGGGTCGGATCGGCAACGTCGCTGGCCGCAGCGTGGTTGGGCGGCACGGGAGGCAGATCGACATCCGGTTTCGCCCCATCGGAGTGCCACGAGCCAAACCAGCGCTGGACTTCTTTCTGCGCCTCTTCGGGCGAGATGTCGCCAATGACGACGATGCGGGTCAGATCAGGCCGGAAGATTTTGTCGTGGTAATTCTGCACATCGGCGAGCGTCAGATTGTCGACCTTCTTTGGAGACGGCTCGCGTAGTTCGGGGTCCTTGGGCGGAAGCAGTCCGACAAGAAGTGCCCGGTCGACGTGATAGTCGGGACTCTGCAAAAGGCCTGCGACCGACTCGGACGTTTGCTGCTGCACGACTTTGAAGGCTTCCGGGGGAAGCGCGGGCTGCAGTTCGTTTTCGGCGAGAAGTTGCAGTCCGCGATCGAAATACTGCTTCACAACCTGCAACGAAAAGCTTTCGCCGGCGCTTTCATTGGCGGCAATATCGTCGAGCGCCTTCTGGAACGCAACGCGATCCAGCGATTTTGTTCCATACGAGAGCAAGCCGCCGAGAACGGACGACACTCCATCCTGGCCCGGCGGCGTTTCCATGTCGGCGTCGTGACGAATCTCGCCTGTGACGGTAATGGTGGGAGTGAGGTGCTCCGTTTCGACGATTAAGTAGATGCCATTCGGAAGCGTGCTTTCGACTGGATGCAGATCCCAGTTGGGAATTGCCATTGCCTGCGTCAATGATCGCGCCCATGGCGGAAGCGGAACCGCTTTGGTTGCGGTGGGTGTAGCCTTTTCGGCGCCTCCGAATCCCTTGCTGGAAACGGCTTGGCCAGAGGGCTTCGGTACAAGCGTGCCCATGACTTCGTTTTGACTGATGAGTAATTGTTTGGCGAGACGGTTCACGTCCTGAACCGTGACTTGCTCGATGGCTTCGACATCTTCCTCGGGAGACTTTCGGCCTTCGGCGGCAAGAGCGTCGGACCAGAGAGAAGCGAGCCCGGGAATCGAGTTGCGTTCGAACTCGTACGAGGCGACTTCGCTGCGTTTCGCCGCGTCCACAAGATCGGGGGGAAGTCCATTCTTGACGTAGTTCGAGAGAACCGACTCCAGCGATTGCTGAATCTCAGAAGGATTGCCGGTGGTCGGAATCACCGCGTAGGCGAACGCTACGCTCGCTTTGGGATATTTATCGGCTGCCTTAAAGCCGGCATCGAGAGCCTTTCCGCCAGGCACTAAGCCGTAGATGTCGCCGCGCTGGCTTGCCAGTACATCCGCCAGCACAACGCTGGCGGCATAATCCGGGCTGTCGGTGCCGGGCATGCGAAACGCGAGCAGGCTGATGGTGTAGGGATAATCGCTGGGCAGCTTGATCGATTCGGCTTTCACCGGCTGCAGATGAACTTCAGGGTGCGCCGGAAGCTGCTTCCGCGGAATGTCCCCGTAGAGCTTTTTGATGCTGGCCACTGCTTTTTGGGGATCGACCTGGCCTGTGATAACGAGGATGGAATTATTCGGGGCGTACCATTTTTCTTCGAAGCTCTTCAGCATCGCGCCGGTGGTGGCGTTGAACGAGGGACGAGTGCCGAGCGGATCATGCTCGTACGGCGTGCCGGCAAACATGTCATGGTTCATCTGGACAAGAAATTTGTAGATCGGGCTGGAAAGATCGCGCGAAACTTCCTGCTCGATGGCGCCGCGTTCGAGAGCCCATTGGCCCTGCGCGTCGTCGATGTGGCGCATGCAGTTGGCGTCCGTGTGAAGCGCGATATCGAGATCTTGCGCGGGGACCGTTTCGAAGTACTGCGTGATGTTCTGCTGTGTGTCGGCGTTATTATCGCCGCCGAGTTGGGCGAAAATGGCAGCGATCTGATCCGCGGAAAGTTCATAGCATCCGCGGAAGGCCATATGCTCCTGCGCGTGCGCCATGCCGGGAAATCCCGACGGCGTTTCATCCCCGCCGACCAGATAGTTGTCTTGTACGGTGACCACGGGCGCAAGGTTGTTGGGAATGATCACCACCCGCATGCCGTTGGAGAGCGTCGCGCGGACCACATTCGCGTCAGAGTCTTTTGGAAGGGTGATGGTTTGCGCTGGGCAGAGCGTGAAAAGCAATCCCAGGAAGAGGGCAAGAGCGCACGTACTTTGAATGGCTTTCACAATGGGTTTTCCTGACGCGACGGTCCGCCAATCGGCAGAGCCGGTACTCACTTCGATTGCAAAAGTCGGTTCCGGGTTGACTGGCCCGAAATGCTTTAGTGCCCGGGAGCCCCACGAACCACGATTGCGGAGGCCTTCACAATAACACCTTCGCGTTGGACCACATCGATTTCTGGCTGTTTCAGGTGATAGACGGCTTCCAGTTGTGTCGCATCCGGCGTCTTCCTGACCGTACCCGTGATATCGACCAAGTCCCCTGGTTTGACATGGGCCGTAATGTTGCCCAGGTTGACCGGCACGAGTCCGTTGGGGATGACGACCAGAACGCGTTGATTTGAACCTGGGCCGACCCAGAACGCAGGCAGGTAGGCTTCTCCCTGATTTTTCGGGCTTGTGTTCTTCCCAGAGGGCTCGCCTTGCACCGTGACTCTCGACAGCATGATCGGCTTCTGAATCAACTCCGCGCCTTTTCCTGACAACAGGAGCTGCATGTTGTGCTGCGTGGCTGCGGCCGTGGTTTTCTGGCCGTCAACGAAGAGCGAAAAGAATAGCAATGCGCAAAGGACTGAAATCGAAAGCAGCCGAGTTGCGGAAATGGAGAGCCGCGTCATTGCTTCACCCGGGTCAGGGCAGCGCCATTGCCGCCGACGGTGCGCGATTCGAGAAACGCGATCAAATCGTTGGCTTCGTCGGATTTCAGCACGCCCGCAAATGGAGGCATGTTGTATCCGCCATTCATGATGAAGGTCATCATTTGGCGCGATGACAGTCGATTTCCGATGTCGGTCAAGTCAGGTCCGCGGTGGCCGCCGTAGCCGGAAACATAGTGGCAGTATTCGCACCCGCGCTCATGGAAGAGGAGAGCTCCGTGAACGACCGCGGGATCTGCGCTGTTGACCACGGACGCGGGAAGATACTGCGCTGTAAAATCAGGCACCCACGGATGCAGCTCGGCCTCGCGCCAGAAAGCGCCAATGATGATCACCGACATGATCACCAGCGCGGTCGCCCACGGACGCCGTTTGGGACTGCGTTCGCCCTTGTGCGCAATGAACGGCAGCAGAAACATGACGATGAAAAAGACCGACGGCGTGGCGATGATCAGAAACGTTTCGCCGGCATGCGGCGATAGCGCCAGAAGCGAAAAGAACCAGAGAAAATACCAGTACGGCTGTGGCGAGGCTTTGATGATGGTGGGATCAGGCACTTTCTGCAATTCTGGCGCCCGCACGAACCACGCGAGAAGGAAAATCGTGATGATGACGAGCGTGCTGAAGACGACGTCGCGCCAGGCGGCATCGGGCCAGAAGGGAACGCCTTCGGTCTTGATCATGTGCTCGTACCAGGCGCGATAGTGCTTGGGATCAACCGGATGTCCGGCGCGCGGCGGTTCGGAGATGCCGTTGTGGATCACGAGATACAGATGGACGCCGAGGACAAGGAAAATCAGGCCGGGGAAAAAGAACACGTGGGCGGCGTAGAAGCGCGTGAGCGTCAGGCCGCCAAGAGTTTGTCCAGCCAGGATCCAACGCGCCAGAGCCGTGCCCACGACCGGCACCTTCGCCGCCTGCTCGGCGCCGACGATTACCGACCAGACGGCATTCTGATCCCACGTCAAAAGCTGTCCGCTGAATCCCATGCCGAGCACGAGCACCATCAAAACGCTGCCAGTAAGCCAATTCGCCTCGCGCGGATATTTGTAGGCGGCCATCAGGTAGGCGCGAATTGAATGGATCCCGATGAAGAGGATCATCGCCGACGCGCCCCAGAAGTGAAGCCCGCGCACCAGGCTCCCGAGCAACGCGGTGTGCGTGATGAACTGCATGCTGTCATAAGCGTGCGCGGTGGATGGGACGTAGATGGTCGCGAGTACGGTCCCGGTGACGACTTGCAAGACGAACGTCGCCAGCGTGGCGCTCCCGAAGACGTACCACCATCCGGCGCGTGGAGGCACGGGATGCTGCATCACGGGGAATAAATTCTTCGAGATCCCGAGGCGGTCATCGATCGCGAGCCATGCGCGTTTGAGGAAGTGCATCATGTCAAACCAGGGGCACGGGAGTCGTCTGAATCTCTACGTTTCCGTTGGCGAGCCGAACGGGATAGCGAACCAGCGCGCGTGGAGGCGGCCCGGCAACGACGTTGCCGCTAGTGTCGTAGACTCCGCCGTGGCATGGGCACAGGAAGAGCTCCGCGCTTTTCTCCCAGCGCACAGGACATCCGAGGTGCGTGCAGTTGACAGAGAAGGCCACGAGATATCCTTCGCTCTCGCGGCGGAGCCAGGCCGATGTCTGGGCGAGAAATCCGTCCCAGGGCAGAGGATTGGAGATGTCGAATTTAACCTCGACCGTTTCACCGATCTTGAACTGCTCGAGCGGGCCGACCGCCCGCCAGAGACGAGGCTTTGGGCGGACGAAGGGAGCGAAAAGAAACCCGACGACCGGCGCCGCGACGAGAGCTGACACACCCAGTCCAAGCAGGATGCTCAGCACGGAAAGCAGGTCGCGCCGGAGTTGCGAGGCCGGATCGGTATTTGACTGGATCTCATTTGTGCTCATGCAACAAAGCTCCAATCCAATTGGAAAGTCCGAGGACGAACAGAATGAATCCCGCGAGCGAAACCCAGAATGATGTGACGACTCCCGCGGCGGCCAGAGTTACGCCGAAGGCCAGCGTCGCGGGCGCGTAGGTCGGTTTGGGCAGTTGCGTGGGCCGTGAATCTTCCCAATCAGGGGCTGGCCGCGGCGGTATATGCAGCTCAGGGCGAAATGGACGAAGCTGCAACTCGTCCGAGATCGCGGTTGGTTGCGAGGCCTGCAATTCCTCTTCCGGCGGCGCGGAGACTATTTTCATCGACTCGCGCGCACCCACGATCCCTCCCCACAACGCTCCAATCGAGGCGCCGAGAACCGCCAGCGCGGCAGTGGCAAGCTCAGCGAGCGGCGATTTGTCGTTCGCGCTATTACGCGGCATGTTCGCCTCGCGCGATGCAGGAGTCTTGCGTTTCGGTCAGATCGATCTCCGAACCCGACTGCCAGCGGATCACCGTCCCGACGATGATCGAAAAGTAGATCAACCCGGCGGGCACCCACATCAGCAAGCCTCCGAGTTGTTGGTCGGCGGCGGCGGAAATGCCCCACTGATTGCGAATCAGCGGCAATACGCCCAGAACGTCCTGCGGATGTACGTACGCGGGATACCAACCGAGCGGGGCAAAGGTGATGATGATCCCGAGAATGCTATTGAAGATGCTCGCCAGGAACAGGTAGAGAACGGTTGCGCCGGCGCCCAGCCGCAACTCCGGAACAGGAGTCAGCACGGGCCACCAGAAAATTGTCGCCGTAATGAGAAAAATCAAGTGTTCGAGAATATGTACGCCCTCGTGCGCGAGGGCAAAGTTATACAAGAGCGGCACATGCCACAGGCCTAAGGCTAGCGCCGCGGCGGTCCACGAGACGAAGGGGTTCGAGAGCACTCGCTCGACGCCCGCGATCCTCGGCTTTCCCAGAAATCGAACGGCGAAATCAGCAGGAATGCCAAGAATGAGCAAGGGGCTGACCACCAGAATCAGCAGCAGGTGCTGAATCATGTGGACGCTAAAGAGATAGTGATCGCTCAGAGCGTCGATCGGAGATACAAGCGCGAGCAGCAGTATGACGACTCCGGCGCAGTAGCAGAGAATTCTCCAGAGACTGCGCGGGCGCGCGAAATAGAAATAGAGCGCGAGCAGCGCCGCACAGCCGATCACGACAGACGGTTCCCAGTCCCACGCAGTCATCAGCAGTTGGCTCGTCGTCATCGCGTTCCCCACACGTACAGAATGAAAAATACCGCGACCCAGATGGCGTCGACAAAGTGCCAGTAATACGAGGCGGCGATGAAGCCTTCGCGCTGATACTCCTCCTGACCAAAGCCCGCGCTGGTCAGTCCGCGCATAATCAGCAGCACGATCAGTCCGATGAAGACGTGCAGTCCGTGAAAGCCGGTGGTCGAGAAAAATGTGGTGGCAAACAGATCGGTTCCGACGCTGATGCCCTTGGCAAACATGCCGTGATATTCGAGGCCTTGTCCGATCAGAAAAATTCCGCCGAGAATCATCGTGGCCTCAAGCCACCGCTTGCACCGGTCAAGGCGGAATTTCATCATCGACCTTTCCGAGAGCCACATGGTCAGGCTGCTGGCCCAGAGAATGACGCTATAGATGCCCGTCTTCACCGGGTCGAGTGTGTTGTGCGC
This sequence comes from uncultured Acidobacteriota bacterium, assembly GCA_963763845.1. Lineage (GTDB taxonomy): Bacteria > Acidobacteriota > Terriglobia > Terriglobales > Acidobacteriaceae > Sulfotelmatobacter. Next base: position 695,708 of record CAVXPX010000024.1, on the reverse strand, counting down.
GTTCGGACCATTGGGCGAACGTCCGTGATAAAGAACAAACGCCGTGATCAGGAACGCAAAGAAGATGCTCTCGCTGAAGATGAAAGCGAGAATCAGCACGCGGTTCTTGTGGTGAATGAATTCAGCGGGCATGTTGCTGCGCCCTCCTGCCTCGCTGCCAGTCCGGATTTTCCGGGTGCTTCAAATCCCAAAGCGGGCGCGCGCTCCGGACCGGTGGAACGTAATCGAAGTTGTGCACCGGTGGCGGAGAACTTGTCGCCCACTCCAGCGTCCACGCATCCCAGGGATCCGGGCCGGCAACCGCGCCGTGACGGCGGCTCCGAATCACGTTCCACAAGAAAACGATGACGGAGATGCCGAGCACATAAGCACCCATCGTGGAAATGAAATTCAGAACGTTCCACGCATGAATGTTGGGGTAGGTGAACACGCGGCGCGGCATGCCCAGGATTCCGAGATTATGCTGCACCATGAAAGTCAGGTTGAGCCCAATGAAGGTCAGCCAGAAGTGCCATTTCCCCAGAGTCTCGGAGAGCATGTGGCCGGTGAATTTCGGAAACCAGTAATAAATTCCGGCGAAGACCGCGAACGCCGTGCCGCCGAATAAGACGTAGTGCATGTGGGCCACGACAAAATACGTGTCCGTCAGCTGCCAGTCGATCGGCACAACGGCGAACATCACGCCGCTCAGGCCGCCGATGGTGAACATAACGAGGAAGGCAACCGCAAACCACATCGCGGTGGTGAAACGGATGGCGCCGCCCCACATGGTGGCAATCCAGTTGAAGATTTTAATTCCGGTGGGAACGGCGATCAGCATGCTGCTGGCGGCAAAGATCATGTCGAGAAAATGCCCCATGCCGACGGCGAACATGTGATGCGCCCAGACACCGAAGCTCAGCAGCGCGATCGCCACCGTCGATCCGGCGACAACCGCGTACCCGTAAATTACTTTCCGCGAGAACACCGGAATCACTTCGGAGATGATGCCGAAGGCGGGCAGCACCATGATGTAGACCTCGGGATGTCCGAAGTTCCAGAAGACATGCTGCCAGTAGATCGGAGAACCTCCGGCTGAGGCTTTGAAGAAATTACCTTGCAGCTGGCGATCGATGAGCAGCATGACCAGCGCGGCATTGAGCGCGGGCATGGCTCCGACGATCAGAAATGAGTTAATCAGCGACATCCATGCAAATAGCGGCAGATGGCGCAGGCTCATGCCTTTCACGCGCAGCGTGGCGACGGTTGCAATGACGTTGAGCCCGGTCGCGACCGTGCCGACTCCGATCACGAGCAGCGAGAGCGCCCAGAAGTCGATGCCCTGCAGATTCGAGTACGGTTTCTCGCTCAAGGGCGTGTAGGCGAACCATCCTGCCGCCGGAGCGTCGTGGGCAAAGAAGCTGAAATACAGCAGGCAGCCACCCAGTGCATAGAGCCAATAGCCGAGCGCATTCAGGCGTGGATACGCCATATCTCGCGCGCCAATCATCAGCGGCACCAGGTAAACCATCAGCCCCAGCAGTCCCGGAACGACGACCAGGAAAATCATGGTCGTGCCGTGCATGGTGAAAAGCTGGTTGTACGTTGAGGGCCCCATGAACCGGTTCTCGGGAAACATCAGCTGGGTGCGCATGAGCAGCGCTTCCACGCCCGCGGCGAGAAAAAAAATCAGGGCGGTGATGAGATACAGAATCCCGATCTGCTTGTGGTCGACCGAAGCAAGCCAGCTGAGCATGCCGGCTTCTTTTTCGAAGCGCTCCAATTTCCTCAGAACCGGTAAGGCAACGGGAACTTCACTCATCGCAGGGTCTCGAGATAGGCGACCATCGCACTCAGGTCGTCGGGCTTGAGATTGGTATTGGGCATGTAGCTTCCGGGTTTGAAGTTGTTGGGGTCGTGCAGCCAGGCTTCGAGATTTACGGGATTATTTTCCAGACGCCCGGCGGCGAGAGTTTGGCGCGAGGCAACGTGCGTGAGGTCCGGGCCAACATCGCCGGCCGTTACTCCGCGTATCGCGTGACAATTCGCGCACGACATGGTCCGAAACAGTTGCTCGCCGCGCGCGGCGGCTGGATTGTTCGGAACAGAAGCGGCCTGAGCCTGTTCCTGCTCCCAGGCCGCGAAATCCTGCGGCGATTGCGCAATGACGCGAATCCTCATCCAGGCGTGCTCGTTGCCGCAGAATTCCGCGCACGTTCCAAGAAATGTTCCGGGATGATCGGCGAGCAGCCAGATTTCGTTCGGAGTGCCGGGAATCATGTCCATCTTCCGGCTGAGTTCCGGGACCCAGAAATCGTGGATGACGTCGGCGGCTTCGAGACGCGTCAGCATCCGCTGGCCGGCGGGCAGGTGAACTTCATTCGCCGTGGTGACGCCGGTTTTCGGATAGTGAATTTCCCACCAGAACTGATGGCCGATGATGATCAGATCCGGGGACGGATCCGCGCCGGTCGCGGTGGTTGCCGGAGGATCGGAGTCAGCCATCGTGATCACCGTCAGGACAAAAATGCTGACCAGCAGCAGAAACGGCAGGACAGTCCAGGTTACTTCCAGCTTTTTGTTGCCGAAGTTCTGCTGCGGGTCTGCCATGCCCGCGCGGTAGCGATAGCGGATCGATGCGAAAACTACCAGGAAGACCACCAGCACCAGAATCGCAAACATGATCGCGGTAACGACGATTGTGAGGTGGACAATCGGCTGATCAAGTCTGGAATGAGCCTGCAGTACTGAGCTTGCGTGCATGACGGGCGCTGGCTGGTCAGAGCAAAGACAATTCTTCCTGTGTACTTAGAACGTGTGTCGGATGAACCGGCTCGAGTTGTGGTTGCTGTGCTCTGCGAGAGCGATGACGGCCGTCCGGTTGCTGATGCAAGCTGGCGACGCCGTTTCAAATACCGCGAGGGCAAGGTGCTCTCGTAATCACCTTGCCTCGCAGCTGCGTTTGGACTAAGACGCCCTTGGTTTCAAAGCGGGATACTCGGCAATGGAGCAGGCTCCACCTCTCCCGCGCCAAATACTGTTCTATTCGTCTCGCTACGCAGCGGGTCGAATATCGTGAACGTTCTCCGTCGTGCTCTTGCCGGCCGTGGCCGCAACCCGTGTCGGTCCGTGCGCCGATCCTGCGATGGCTGCCAGCCATCCGAAGAACAAAGCCACAAACCCCATCCAGCCAAGGTCTGCGAATATGTTCAGCGTGTACGGGTTGTGAGCGCCCGTGGTAACGCCGGCGCCACCACTGATAGCCATCCCACCCAGGATAATCAGCAGGGCGAAGCCGACGGTCGCCAGCCCGAACATCGTGATGCCGTGGATGATTCTTCCCGTGCGATCCACTAGATTCGCGAGGTGCGACGTGACTCTGCCGGCCACGTAAAACGAAATGATGGTCAGGATGACAATCCAGATGCCTTCTCCGACCGACATGCCAGTAACCGGATGCGTAGCGTTCGGGGCAGCCGCCCTGGCAAAGACCGCCTCACCCAACATCCCAAATACCGACCAAATCGCAAAAAACGAGAAGACTCCGCCCCAAATTGCACCCCAATGAGTCCTGAACGGATACGTTGCAGATTCAGTTCTGTAAGTAAGATCTGCCATTTCCTACCTCCCTCCATTGTGCAGATATCTTTCAGATGCCACGCCACGACAAAGGTGTATCGGGTCAGCAGAGATGGGGCGGTATTGCTACTACAACGCCGCGCTCCGTGCTATTGGCAGCTGAAATCCGTTGCTGCGGGCGTCTCTTGGCAGCTTTGTCGACCCAGGGCCGGCTACTTTTGGAGCAGGAACAACCGCGCGAACCTGCACGGCCATCTGAACGCCAAGCACTGGAATTGGCAGCGTCAGAGGAGCCTCGAATGAAATTTCTGCTCGGTTTCGGAATCGGAATTGGACTCGGGATGGTTTTTGCCCCAGCGTCGGGCGCGGAGACCCGCCGCAAACTGCGAGAAAAGATCGCTGAACTGGCTCGCATGCCCGAGGAGAAAATGCAAGCCGCGGCCGATGCCGTTGAAGAAAAGGCGGGCGATTTAGGAAGCCGGGTTGGACGGCAAGCGGCCGAAGCTACGGTCGAAAGCGTCCGGAACGACATCCTCGGCGACAAGTCCGCTTAGAGGCGGGTGAATCGGTTCAGTGGCCGAGAAAAAATTCGGTCATGTCGGGCGCGCTTGCCGCCATGCCCGGGAACACGTTCACCCCAGAGGCCGAAAGCGTCAGCCGGAGCGTGCTCTGGTGCTGGTACATGGTCCGCGACACGTATCCCTTCTTCGCCTGAGCACTGACAAGTAGGGTAGCGACTTGACCGCCGCCATTTGCAATGTCGGCTAGATCTCCTTCATCGAAAGTGACGATCAGCAAACCACTCGTCTGAAACGATGAATTTGCGAGCAAAGGCGCGATGTTCGTTTGCAGCCACGCGTCAGCCTGGGCCAGAGTTCCATTGTGCGCGTTATCCATCACGTTCGGCACGATAAACGAATATTGAGGCAGCCCGTTGTTTGCCAGATCGGTCGCCAACTGCGTGAAGGGAACGATATTCGCCGCCTGCGAACTATCATTCTGCACATCGGAAAAGTAGGTGAACGGATTGTGATCGCGAACGTAAAGACCGGAGTCTCCGCCAAGGTATCCTGCGGAAGGAATCGACTCCGCATAGGCCTTCCACGTTTTGCCCGCCTTTACTAATTCGCGCACTACGTTGTCGTCGCTGATCGTCCCGGAGAATCCGTCGTCGTACGTCTCGGTCAGACCGGCCGTGAGCATGAAATAGTTCGGAAGCGATGGATGCGCGTTCGCGAAATACTCGGCGGCAAGCCCATATTGCGAAACCAGGCTGTTGAAGTAGGGCATCTGGGAGTTGCCAATCACGTCAGAGTAACTGTGGTTTTCCTCGACCAGCAACACCACATGGCTGAACGCCGGTGGGCCCGCAGACGGCGTCGTCGAATTGGTGGAGGAGGATCCAGTGCCTCCGCATGCCAGGCCGGTGGCGCACAATATACCCAGACATAGTGTGGGACATAGTGGGGTACATCCATTTGCTATTTTCATCAAAGTTGGTTCATCCGGTGAAGGTCGCTTGTGACCGATGTTCGATGTCTCTACCGATATAAGCGTTTTCTGGATTCGGTCGAAGGTTTCCTTCGGAGATTCCTTGCAGGATCGCAGTAATTCATTGGCTGGCAAGTCCGGATGATATGATTCTCTGTGAATCTGATTAAGCGCGATCGCCGCCGCTACATTTGTGAGCGGCTCTCTCCTTCCGGGCTCTAATTGTCCTGCCGATCCGGCGTAGCCCGTTGCTCTTCATAAAAAACCTGCATACGAGGCGGCTGTGTGCGCTCTCGGGTGGAATCTGCAAACAGATCGCGTTCGAAACATGAAAGGGATACTTCCATGAAATTACTGGTGATTGGCTCGGGAATGATGGGTTCGGCGGCTGCCTTCGATATGGCCCGCAGGAGTGAAGTCGATTCGGTAACTCTGGCCGATAGCGACACGCAGCGGGCGCGGGAAGTGGCCGCGCGCGTCAATCGTATGACTGGCAGCAAGAAAGTTCGCGCCGTGCCGCTCGAGGCCAGCGATGAAAAAGCTGCTGCCCGGCTGATGCGCGGGTACAACGCGGCACTCTCCGCCGTGCCGTATTTCTTGAATTTGGGACTGGCTCGCGCAGCGGTTGAGGCGCGATGCCACTTCGCCGATCTGGGCGGCAATAACACGGTGGTCCGTCAGGAACTGGCGCTTTCAAAGAAGGCAGAGAAGGTGGGGGTGGCCATCGCCCCGGACTGCGGACTGTCTCCGGGAATGGCGTCGATCCTCGGCGGAGAACTGGTGCGGCGTCTGGGCGGCCGCGCCGACGCCCTGCGGCTGTACGTCGGAGGATTGCCCGCCCGGCCCACTCCGCCGTTCCACTATCAACTCGTCTTCTCGGTCGAAGGATTAATCAATGAGTACGTCGAACCGGCGCGCATCCTGCGGAAAGGCAAGCTGACGATGATCGACCCACTCACCGAGCCGGAAGATTTCCATATCGATGGGTTCGCTCCTTTGGTGGCCTTTCACACCTCCGGCGGAACTTCTACTCTGCCGGAAACATTCGAAGGTCAGGTTGGGGAGTGCTTCGAGAAAACGTTGCGCTATCCCGGCCACTACGATCTGCTGTGCGAACTGAAAGAGCTCGGCCTGTTTTCGAGCGAGAAGATGAAGTTCGGCAAGGCCGAGATTTCTCCACGCGCCATGATGTCGAAGATTTTTGCCGGCAAGTTCGCCTCGAAGGGGCCGGATGTTTGCATCATGCGGCTGGAGGCGCACGAGTCGGTCAATGGAGCGGGCGTGCGCGGCCTGCTGGGCGGGCGCCTCAAGGGCCGCGTCGCGTCGTTTACCATGGTCGATCATTACGACCCGAAGACGGATATGAGCGCAATGATGCGTACCACTGCGTTTCCGGCTTCGATTGTGGTGCAAATGCTGGCGTCGGGCGCGATTAGCAAGCGCGGCGGAGTTCTGCAGGAGTTGGATGTCCCCGCCGATCTGTTTCTGGATGAAATCGAAAAGCGGGGAATTAAGGTCGATTACGCCATCTCGTGATCGCAATGCGGAAGCATCGCGCCACCTAAGGCCCTAACATTCTATGCGCTGCCGGCAGAGACGTCGCCAGCTACGTCTCTACGGACACGTCTTGCATTCTTCTCGACGACTTCGGTAGCCTTCTGGCTCGGTTCGCCTTGGAGGGTCTTCGTGCGCATTTCCCGCTTTCTGCTGCCTGCTATCGTTCTCTCTCTCGCGTGTTCGTCCGCCGCTCAAACCATCCATCTGCACGTCGATCTGACCGACGCGCCACGGAACCTGTATCACGCCCACGAGCAGATTCCGGTGCAAGCCGGAGAGTTCTCGCTGGTCTTTCCCAAATGGATTCCCGGCAATCATCGCCCCAGCGGTCCGATTGCCGCGCTGGCCGGCATCCGAATGGAGGCTGCCGGGAAGCCGCTGGCCTGGCAGCGTGACGACATCGATATGTATCAATTTCACGTCATCATTCCGCCGGGCGTGGCCACGCTTGAGGTGTCCATGGACGCGATCACGACGCAAGATAGCGCGGGCGGCGGAGGTCCGGCCGCATCGTCGAACATCCTCGACTTGAACTGGAATGCGGTGCTGCTTTATCCCAAGGGTGCGCGTTCCGATGACGTTACGTTTGCCTCGTCAATGACCTTGCCCGCCGGATGGAAGTTTGGCACCGCGTTGCCCGTAGCGCACGTCGCCGGCAACGATGTCGAATTTGCTCCAACGTCCTTGACCACGCTAATCGATTCTCCCGTCATTGCCGGAGTGCATTTCCGCCGGATCGAACTGACCAAGCCGGGCGAGACTCCGGTTCACCAGATGGATCTGGTCGCCGACTCGGAAGATGATCTCGACATGACTCCGCAGGACCTTGCCGCATTTCAGAAGCTGGTGGCAGAAACCGGAGCGCTCTTCGGAGCGCGGCATTATCGCCACTATGACTTCCTGCTCACGCTGAGCAATCAGGTTGGCGGACATGGCCTGGAGCATCATGAGTCGAACGACAGCGTAGCTGACGAGCGCGCCCTGCTCGATCCCAGCTTGCGCATGTTGTTCGCGAGCCTGGTTCCGCATGAATTTGCTCACTCGTGGAATGGCAAATATCGGCGTCCGGCCGGGCTCGCCACGCCCAATTACCAGGAGCCGATGGTTGGCGATCTCCTGTGGGTCTACGAAGGTTTGACGGATTATCTGGGCGACGTGCTGGCCGCGCGCAGCGGGCTATGGACCGGCGATCAATATCGCGAAGCACTGGCAGATACGGCGGCGATGCTCGATCACCGCACCGGCAGGGAATGGCGTCCGCTCGAAGACACGGCGCGATCGGTACAACTGCTCCGCATGTTGAATTCGCCGGCTTGGGTCAACTGGCGGCGCAGCCTCGACTACTATCCCGAGGGAGAATTGATCTGGCTGGAAGTGGATTCGACCATTCGCCAGCAGACGCACGGCCAGCGTTCGCTCAACGATTTCTGCCACTTATTCTACGGAGGTGAAAGCGGTCCGCCGAAGGTCGTACCATATACATTCGACGACGTCGTCCACGCGCTGAATGAAATCGCTCCTTACGACTGGAAGACGCTGCTGCGCGAGCGCGTCAACGACACCAGCACCCACGCGCCGCTCGGAGGGATTGAGCGCGGCGGCTGGAAGTTGGTCTATAACGACAAGCCGAATGCGTTCACGAAGGAACTCGAAAAGCTGGCCAAGTTCAGCGATTTCTCTTATTCCCTGGGATTCACGGTCGCGCAAGACGGGAAGGTCCGGGACGTCATCCTCGGATCGCCGGCCTACAAAGCGGGGCTTGGCCCGAATATGAAGCTGGTTGCCGTGAATGGAAGAAAATGGTCGCCGGAACTCCTTTACGATGCCGTAAACGACGCGATGGGAACCGAAAAGCCCATCGATCTGCTGATGGAAAACGCGCAATTCTACAAGACGTATTCCATCTCCTACCATGACGGAGATAAGAATCCGCACCTCGAGCGGGTGCCCAACCAGCCCGATCTTTTGGGCGATATTCTGAAGCCCCTATCGAAAACGCAATGACGGGGTGGATTCCTGAGGCGGTTGTAGTACTTAAGTAAGTCTCAGAAGGACTAAACGCTGCTACAATTTCATCAGTTCCAATAACATTCAGGCTCCCCCATGCACAGATTTTCGCGAATCTACGCGACCCGGCTATTTCTGGCCGGTGTGTGTGCTGGCTTGGCGGCCCTCCCGTCCCTCGCGCAGGTTTCTTCCGTTCGATCGGTCAAGGTCCTGGGCACGAAAGAAGTGGTCGAGATTGAGGTCGAAGCCAGTGACCGCATCGTTCCGCAGACTCGCGTCTTAACCGGTCCGGACCGGCTCGTTATCGATTTCCCGAACTCGCGTCCCAGCGATGAGGTGAGGAGCCAATCGGTCGATCGCGGCGAAGTAAAGGATGTCCGAGTCGGACTCTTCCAGTCGAAGCCTCCGGTGACGCGCGTGGTGCTCGATCTGAAGACGGCGCAGTCGTTTCAGGTCTTTCCCTACGGCCGTACGGTCATGATTAAGGTGACTGGCTCGAACGCGGTGGCCAGTGCGCCGTCCAGCCCGGGCCCGGCGCCGCAACCTGTGGCTGCTCCCGGATTAGTCTCGGCAAATTACACGCCAACTCCTGCGCCTCAGACCCCGGCAATCGTTCCGCAGCCTCGGTTACAGATTTCGTATTTGCATGGGATGCTGAGCATTCACTCGGATAAGGCGACGCTGTCGGAAGTGCTTTTTGCCATCCAGCAGCGCACCGGAGCCGATATCGCGATTCCGGCCGGAGCCGAGCAGGAAAAGGTCGTCGCCGAGATCGAGCCCGGGCCCGCGCCCGAAGTTCTGGCGCATCTGCTGAACGGATCGAGATTCAATTTCCTGATCCTGAGCGCTCCCGATGACCCCAATAAACTCGACCGCGTCATTCTCAGCACGCGGACGGAGGGAAACTTCGTCGCGCCGCTGCAGCCGATGGCGAGTAACGACGGCAACGACGACGGCAGCGACAACGACGAGCCCGCCATCGTTCGCAACAATGAGCAGCAACAGCAGCCGCCGAACGGTCCGCAAGAGGGCCCGGTTCACGAGCCTCCGAATAACGGGCAGCCCAACCCAAATACGCCCGACCAGTAGAATTTTCCGAAGAAATTAGTTGGAGATGATCTGCCGCAGGTGTATGGCAGAAGCCGCGCCTACGGTGGCGTAATCAGCCGAACCGGAACCGGCGAGTTGCCGACCACGGGCGACCCCACGGAGATGCCCCCGCCCCCGTTACTGCATCCCGCCACGTTCAGAACAGTCACCTCCATATCCCCATTTGTGTCCACAGCATTGATGAAGACCTGCAGAAAACCGACGAATGTTGTCTGCGTCGTCCCGTTTGAACGAACAGTATTTGTAGTGTTGTCGTAGATCGGTAGCGAAACAATCGAATCACTATTGCTGACCGGAGTGCCGCTTGCTATCTGGGCGGGACTGCTACTGCCCGAAAGAATCTGAAAGGGATACGGGGAAGGAGCAGCGAAGGGACTGAGGTAGTCCTGTCCCGAGGAACTCGTTACGTTGCTGGTAACGCCCTGGTGGATCAGACAAGACACAGAGTTTGTCGTCGCTATCGAGGGGTTGATCGTCGTATCGATGATGTTTGCGTTGGGTTGCCCGCAGGAGTAGTCGGCGGGTTGATCACAACCAGCAATCGCTGACTCGAAATTGCCGGAGGCACAAGCCGGCACCGCAATCGCTGGGGTTGCGACCTGATTTGGAACATAAAGCAGGTTCGGCGATAGCGTCATGCTGGCGCTGATGTAGTTTGCTTGTGGGGGCTGCACGATCAAGTTACATTGCGCTCCAGCTTGACAGTCAGGCACCATCCAGAACGTTTCTCCGATTACTCCGCTCGCGCCCGCGCCGCCTAAAGAAATCCCCTGGTGTTCAATGGCCCCTGTCGTCTGGTCCACAAACTTAGTGCAGTTGGTGTTGCAGTTTGCCGGGTTGAGGGGATCCAGATTCGGAACGACCCATGGCTTCACGCAGCGAGGCTGAACCGGAGTAATCGCGCTTTGTGGTGAATTTCCGACGTTGCCGGAATTGGAGGAGTTAAATGCCTCTGCCGTCGCGGTGGCGCTGACGCTGTTACTTGTATTTCCCCAAATTCGTGAGAAGAACGTCGGCAAATTGGTACGCTGCACCCGTACCGTAACGATGGGATTAACCCCAAATGCCGTAGTGGAAAGAGACGAGCAATCCGGCACGCCGCTAACCATACTTCCTCCGCTGCCGGCGGAATAGGTCACGCTGACAGTATTAGCAGCGATGCTGCCGACAACATTCTGTCCGGCAACCGCCTGAGCCACGGAGGTAGCCAGTCCGTCAGCACCACAGACCGCGCCCCAATTCGAAGTTGAGTTGCTTGGATCTCCAGTAAGGCCCGATAGAGCAATCATCTTGGCCGAAGCCAACGCGGCGCTGTCGGCGGATCGTTGCGCTTCCTCACGCGCCAGGTACAGCGTGATGACGTCGATCGACAAGGCAGCCATCGCAATGATCGCCACCATCGCGATCGCCACCAGAATCATCGTGACTCCGCGCTCATCCTTAGGCGACACCAGGCGCGATCTTCGAGATAAAGGCTTCTTCATGATGCGGTCAGTTCTCGTTCAGCGCGACGGCGACCCCGGAGATCTGCGTTGGCAGCGTCGTGTTTCTTCCCAGCAGACTCGCCACCCTGCCAAAACGCCAGGGGTACGGATATTGAATGCTAATGCACGTGCCTAGAACGGCCACTCCACTGGAGACGGCTTGAGATGTGCAGGTCGCGTCCGGTGGAATTGCTCCGATCGAAGGAAAGTAATATCCGCGGTTGACTGTGACTTTAATCTGCGAAGAGGGTGCGCAACTGCCAGTGTTTCCAGTGAAAGTCCAAGTCAGACTGCCTGCGCTCGCATTGCTCCAGGCAAGACCGCAATCGTCGATATGGGAAGCGAGCAAATAGTTATCGATGATGTGAAAGGCATCTGTCACCGAAACAGGAGTGCCTGTGGCAAGGTCGTTCGTCGGATCCACTGCGGATGCACGTGCAGCATCGCGGGCTATGTTGGTAAGCTTCTGTTTGAATGTAAAAGCGTTGCTGAAATCGAAGATTCCCACCACAAAGAGCACGAGCAGCGGAAGAGCGACGGCGAATTCGACAATTTGGGCCGCCGCATCATCCCTTAGCCTGCGGCTGCTAAAACCTAACATCCGCCAACCTGCCCTCCGACGGTGCATCACCGATTCTCCATTCGCACCCGCGCCGAAGCGCTGATCATGATGGTCTGGTTGTTGATCGACGCGAAAGGAAGCCAGAAGCGGTAAGGATACTGGAAAGATACGGAAAGTCCGCAGAGGCCGGTTGCACCGAGGGAATCCGTAATCAGGATTGGGCTCTGGACGCAGAAGTGAGAGTTCCCTGAGCATGCGATTGCGGACGTTGAGTCGCTGCACGAATAAAGGGTCGGAGCCGGAGATGGCGCTATGGCCTGATTCGGGTCCAAGTTCGAAGCCAGCAACGTAGCTTGGACAGCGTTCAATGCATTCTGTGTAGGAGTATTACTCCCGTTGCAGGTGACGCAGTACGGCAGCGATCCTGCCCGCGCCCCTTCCTGCGCCGCTCGTGTGATCGCTCCATAGATGCTGAAAGCCTGTCCGAACCAGAAGATACCCAGCAGCATCATGAACATCAAGGGCAGAACGGCGGCAGCCTCGGCAATTTCAGCACCGCGCGTTTCCGTTGCCAGCCTGCAAATCGCTTTGCGCGCGAAATTCATCATCTACGCCATTCCCCACACATGAGCCGCGCCGTACAGCAGCACGGTCAACGCCAGCGCCACGCCATACGGCACCTTCAGCGCATCCGGATTGTCGAGCGACACCTGATGACCCGGCAATTGAAACGTCACCAGCGATACCAGGATGTGTCCGATATTCCGCATCGTCTGACGCACGCGCCGCTTATAGATAATCAGCGCCACCGCCATCAATCCCGCCACGAAAACGGATCCGATCAGCAAGTCGATCAGCAACTCGCGTCCCGCAAATGCTCCCAAAGCTCCGGCCAGCTTCCAATCGCCGGCTCCCAGGCTGCGCAGCAGAACGAAAGGCAGCAACAAGCCAAGTCCAACCAGAGCGCCGAGCAGGGAAGACTCAAATCCGCTCTTCCCCCGCAGGATCGTGTTCACCGTCACCCCGACGACGAAGCCCGGAACCGTCAGCCAGTTCGGGATGCGGCGGCTGCGCCAATCGGTCCATCCTGCCATCGCGGCCAGCAGCACCGCCCCCGCCAGAATCGCCGGCTTCAAACCAGCCTCGATCGCCGGCACCTGGGCGCGCGGCGCGTGGCGCATCTGCCATGATATTGAAAAAGAACCATGTTGTGTCGAGTAGAATGCGTCCCACTGACGGGACGGCTGGTTACCAAGACCGGCGAGCCTGCCCCCGCACATACGGCCTCTTGCGCGGATTCTCACATACGGGGAAACCCAAGTCAACGTTCCTTCCGAGCGATGTAGCCAATTTGAAACCAGGGGATTTTACGTGGGTCATCCTGAGCGCTGCCGAGGGATCTCGCGCACGGACAATGCGCTACACGCCAGATCCCTCGACCCGCTGGAGAAAACGCGGGTTCTTCGGGATGACGCACAAGGTGACCGGCAAAAACACAAGACCCGAAACGAGTTCGGGCCTGCGATGTTGAACAACTTTTATTGTCGATTGAATGCCGGGGCCGCATTGTGCTCGGCCACGATCTTGCGGGCGTTATCGGCCAGCGCCTTGGCTTGCGGCAGAAGTTCGAGCGCCTTCACCACTTCCGGATCGGACTCCGCCCGCACCTTCATGCCTTCATCCTGCCCGAAGGCATCGACAAAAATCTCCGACTTGATGTTCGACTTGATCCAGTCAGCATTGTCCATCAGGTCGGCCTGCGTGTAGGGAACGCTGGCCTCGTCGAGCGACTTGCGGAAGTCTGCCATGATCGTGTCATCGACTTCGAAATTCTTGGTCGGATGATGATTCACGACATAGAGCTTGGCGAAGTTAAAGAACGCGTAGTGCTGCAGCAGCGTGTCCTGGAAATGATTTGTCTTCACTGGCGGAATGCTGACGTCGGGAGTGATTCCTCCGCCGCCGTAGACTGTGCGCCCGCTGTCGGTCAGCTTCACTTCGCGATTCGCGTTGTTCGAGGTCTCCGCGTCGCGGCTGTAGTAGTAGTCGTACAGCGAGATGTTGCTGTAATCACGCTGGATCAGCCGTCCGCTGGGCGTGTAGTAGTGCGCCGTGGTCAGCGCCAGGCCGGTATTTTCCGAAAGCGGATACACCGTCTGCACCAGGCCCTTGCCGAACGTGACTTCGCCGACAATTAATCCGCGATCATGATCCTGAATGGCGCCCGACACGATCTCGGCCGCCGAAGCCGTAAGCCGGTTCACCAGTACAACGATCGGGTAATCCTTGCCACCGTTGCCGTGCTGCGCTACGTACCGCTTCTCGGCGGAAGCGCGCCCGTGATGCGAGACGATGAGTTGTCCCTTCTTGAGAAACTTGTCGGCCACTCCGACGCCTTCACTCAGCAGGCCGCCAGGATTGCCGCGGAGATCGAGAATCAGCCCGTGCAGGTCGCCGAAGGAATCCAGCGCTTCGGAAACTTCATGCTCCGTGGTCTCGTTGAAACCGTTGATGTGCATGTAGCCGACGCCCGGACGTACCAGGAAATGTACGTCGACGCTGTAGCGCGGAATTTCGTCGCGAACCAGCGTGAAGTCCATCGGCTTCTCCACGCCTTCGCGCGAAATGGTGATATGAACCGTCGTTCCCTTGGGCCCTTTCAGCAGGTCGGCAACATCGGTCGTACTCATGTTCTCGGTCGATTTGCCATCGACGGCGATGATCACGTCGCCGGGATGAATGCCAGCCTTATAAGCTGGCGTCCCGGTAAAGGGATAAATCACGATGACTTTGTTATTGCGCGGCCCCACCGTCATGCCGACGCCGTAATACTTGCCGCGCTGGTCCTCGCGCATCAGCGCGTAGGATTTCGGATCGAAGAAATTCGAGTGCGGATCGAGCGCGTGCAACATCCCCGGGATCGCCCCGTTATAGATGGCTTTGTCCGGATTCACCGGTTCGGCGTAGTTCTCCTCGACGATGGAGTACACGTCGGTAAACTCTTTGAGACTATCCTTGACGTCGGAATCGCCGGTTAGGCCAGTCTGCTGGCCGGAGCGCTGGGCAAACAGGATGCCCAGAAATCCGCAGGCAAGAAGAAAGAAAAGAACGAGGAAGAGCGATCGGCGAGAACTACGAGCCATCTTGAGATTTTCCTTCGGTTGAGGGCTAACATCCACCCCAGCTACCGCGCTGAATACAGGCAGTATACCACCACCTTAGACGCTCCCCGACCGGAAGCGTCACCATGGTAACCGCCCGCCTCGACACCTCTTCATGAGATGCGTCCGCGGCCGGCTGGGGTTCTCCGGACGGGCCGGAAATTGACCCGTCCCGAAGGAAATCTCTGACCCTCTTGTCGTTACCCCGTTCCCTACGCGCTCACCGAAATCGAGGAACTCGAGCCCGTCGAGCTGGAACTGGACGACTGCGACCCCGCCAGTTGCGGCAAGTCTTGCTGCAGCTGCGCGTATATGCTCTGCGCGTTCGACAGACTGCCAGACTGCAGATCCTGGCCGAGCTCCTGGAACAGCTGGCTGACCTGGCTCGACTCCCCTCCGCCTCCGCCGCCGTGATGATGGTGGTGCGTCTGTGCGGCGTGATTCTGAATATCCTGCTGCATGGTGGAGTAATCCTGCTTCGCCGCCGACAGGTTGCCCGATTGCAGGTCCTGCGATAACTGTTGGAAGGCTTGCGCCAGAGGGCTGCTGGCCGGCCCTGAGGTGGTCGAATTGCTGTTCGGCCCAGTCTGCTCGAGCGTCGCTAGATCCGACTGCGCCGCCGAGAGATTCCCGGATTGCAAGTCCTGCCCCAGTTGCTGGAACTCCTGTTTGAATTGCTGAATGTTGTTCTTATTTTGCGTGCTCTGGGTTTCGTATTGTTGGAAGAGACTGCTGTTCGCGAAGATCGAAGACACCGACATGACAACTCCCTTCTGACGGATCCCTGGATTCTGGTCCTAATTATCGGCAGTTTCTAGCGAAGACTTCAGCTGCCGATTCTCCTGACGGATGGGGCACGTCCCGTACCAAACCGCGGCCTCGCAGCGCACGAAGGAAACCTTGCCCAGACCGGCCTTTACGGCAGGCACCGGCTTCGCGATCGCCGGACGCGGCAAAGTCTGCCCATACATTCCGCGGCAAAAATTGCCGCTTTCCGGCCCCGCCCGCTTGTCAAACTTGTGTCAATCGTTGCCGCCACTCCTTCCGGGGCGATATGATGAACCCCATGAGTTTCTCTGAAACGATCTTCCTGTTTTTTCTGGCCCTGATCATCTTCGGGCCCAAGAAATTGCCGGAGATCGCCCGCCAGGTCGGCAAATTCATGAATGAATTCCGCCGCGCCTCCAACGAATTCAAAGCCCAGATCGAGCAGGAGATTGCTCATCTCGAGGTCGACAACAGGCCGACGATCTTGCCTCCCGCTCCCGTGCAGGGCACCGCGAGCCGCACCCTGCACGCCGTCGATGTCGAAACGACGCCGGTCGAAGCGCCGGCAACACTCGCCGCTCCGGCAGAGGACGCTGCCCCATCCGCGAGCGAACCGGCAGAGAACACTCTTGCCACCGAAGCCGCACATCCCGCCGATGTCGTAACATCTTCCACGTCCCAGGAATCGCATGCCTGAACTCGCAGTCGAGCCTCCCGCAAAGGAGGACGAAAAAGATTCGATGCCCACCATGGGCTTCCTCGATCATCTCGAGGAACTCCGCAAGCGAATCGTCTACTCGATCATTTCCGTCGCCGTCGGCTTCGGCGTCTGCTGGTGGAAGGTGGAGAAGATTTACGACGTCATGCAGCGCCCCATCATGGACGCGCTGAAGGCCAACGGGCTGGCGGAAAAACTGGTCTACCTGAATCCTACGGAACCCTTCAACCTTTACTTGAAGATTGCCGCGCTGGGAGGCTTGTTTCTTACTTCTCCTTTTGTGCTCTATCAGGTCTGGATGTTCATCTCGCCGGGCCTCTACCGCAAAGAAAAGCGTTACGTCGTGCCTTTCATGGTCTCGACGATCACTCTGTTCGCGTGCGGCGGTTACTTCGGCTATAAGATCGTCTATCCGGCAGCGCTGACTTTTCTGATTGGCTTCAGCAAGCAGTTCCAGCCGATGATCACGATCGGCGAATATACGAACCTTTTTCTCAGCATCATCCTTGGCATGGGGTTGATCTTCGAGATGCCGATTCTGGTGTTCTTCCTGTCGCTGATGGGCATTATCACCGCCGGATTCATGTGGAAGAATTTCCGGTATTCCATTCTCGTCATCTTCATCATCGCGGCGATCGTGACGCCCACAACCGACATCCTGAATATGTGCATTTTCGCCGCGCCCATGATTGCTCTTTACGGGGTGAGCATCGGGGTCGCCTGGCTGGTCCATCCCAAGCAGCGGGCCGCGCGGAAAGCGAAACAGTCGCAGTGACAGTGACAATGCTCGCCCCAAGATCTCTTTGCTGCGTTTTGCTGCTGGCGTCGCTGGCTTTGTTCGCCTGCGATCGCACAAAACAGACGATTGAGGTGCAGCCGCCCGCCGCGCTTCGGCCGAGCGTCGCAATCAGCTTTCCGCCCGACAACGCTCCGCCACCCAGCATCGATTCCGCCCGCGCCATGCAATACGTGAAGGACATCGTGAAGTTCGGGCCGCGTCCGCTGGGCAGCGCCAATCATAAGAAGGTTGAGGATTTCCTCCAATCGCATCTGCAGGGCGATGACCTCGAAAACGATGTTTTTACCGCCGACACCCCGGTGGGAAAGTTTCCCGTCCACAACATTGTCGCCAAGTTTCCCGGCAAAAAGGACGGGATTATCCTCATTGCCAGTCATTACGATACGAACTATCCCTTACGTGATACTTCCTATGTAGGCGCGAACGATGGAGCCTCTTCGAGCGCGCTCCTGCTCGAGTTCGCCAACCAGCTTCGCGGCAAGCCGCTCGATGGATACAGCATCTGGCTGATCTGGGACGACGCCGAAGAAGCGATGGTCCCCGACACGCAGATGGATTTCATGGCCGACAGTCTGTATGGCATCACGCATCTGGCCGAGAAGTGGCAGGCCGACGGAACGCTGAAAAAGGTCAAGGCCTTCCTGCTGGCCGACATGATCGGAGACGCCGACCTCAATATCGACCGCGATCTGAATTCCACGCCGTGGCTGGAAGACACCGTGGGCGAGGCCGCGAAACGTCTCGGATATCAGTCCCACTTTTTCGCTCGCACCCTTACCATGGAGGATGATCATCTGCCGTTCATGAAGCGTGGCGTCGCTTGCGCCGACCTCATCGACTTCTCCTACGGTTACAACAACGTCTTCTGGCACACGCCGCAGGACACCGTCGATAAACTCAGCCCCGAAAGTCTGCAGATCGCCGGCAGCGTAATTCTCGAGACCATCCGCATCCTCGACAAAATGGAACCTCTGCCGCCAAAAAGCTGATCACCATCGCTAAAATCTGGAAACCATAAAGGACATGAAGTACAACGAAGAAATAATGAATTTTTCCTTCGTCCACCTTCGTGTCCTTGGTGTTTGAGTTTTTGCCTCGATTTCGCAAAGGGAAGCAGGGGTGCCCCATTTCTCGCCGAATTTGCGAGAAGAGGGTCTTCCATCCTTTGTGTGACTTCGTGCCCTTGTAGTGAGTCGTTTTGCGCTTTTCTCCAAATTCATTTCTAATGCGGCTCATATGCGAACTGCGAAGATCGTGTTCCTTGTTTGCATCTTCTGCTTCACCTGTCTAGCCGCCACTCCCGCCGATAATGCCCCAGTCAACGCCGTAATCCAGGCCGCGCTGGCGCCATCGTCCATCCAGGACAATCTTCAACACCTGACCGACGAGATCGGAGGCCGCGTTCCCGGCACGCTTGCCATGCAGCACGCGATTCGCTGGGGCGTGCAGGCCTTCACCGCAGCCGGCGCCGACAGCGTGCATACCGAGGGCTTCGAGATCCCCTACTCGTGGTCGGAGGGCGCTACGGAGATGACCGCCACCACTTCCTTGCAGGTGGATCCGACAAACGTTGGCGGCGGAACCGTTCTTTCCTCCTTCCACGTTCACGCCGTTTCTGTGGCGTGGGCTCCGGCGCTCGCGCCCGTGAAGCACGTTCCCGTCATCGACGTTGGAAACGGCGCGGATGCTGACTTCCAAAAAGCGGGAAACGTCGCCGGAAAGATCATTCTGGTTCACACCGTCGTCCTCAAAACCTGGGCCGATCTTTTTGCCGAATACGCGAATGCCCCTCCGATCATCGATCGTGCCGTGAAGGCGCACGTGAAAGCCATTGCGTTCATGGCGACGCGCGAGCACGATATTCTCTATCGCCATACGAATTCGAACGCCGGAGAGATCGACCGCATCCCGCAAGTGATCGTCGCCCGCGAAGATGGCGAACGCATGGCGCGCCTGCTGGCCGCCGGGAATCTGGTCTGGGCCGATCTCTCGATCCCCAACCAGATTGGCGGCCCGATCAAGAGTTCGAACGTCGTGGCGGAAATCCGTGGCAGCGAGAAGCCGGACGAGTTCGTGATTCTCGGCGCGCATCTCGATTCCTGGGAGCTCGGTACCGGCGCGCTCGACAACGGTTGCAACGCCGCCCTGGTGATCGACGCGCTGCGCGCGATCAAAGCGTCGCGCGTGCTTCCGATCCGCACCATTCGCTTCATTCTTTTCTCTGGCGAAGAAGAGGGACTGCTTGGCTCGCGAGCCTACGCCTTGGCTCACCGCGCGGAACTCGACAAGTCGGCGGGCGTGATCGTTTTCGATTCCGGCACCGGAAAGACGACCGGATTCTCCACCGGGGGGCGGAAGGACGTGATCCCGACAGCGCAACAGTTGATCGCGCCGCTGGCGCAATTCGATCTCAAAGAACTCGATCCCACCATGGAGTGGGGAACCGATCACTTTGATTTCATGCTGGAAGGCGTTCCGACATTCGTTGCCGACCAGGTTGAGGCGAATTATCTGGAGAACTACCATGCGGTCTCGGACACATACGACAAAGTCGACTTCCCGCAACTGAAGAAGCACGTCGCTGAAGCCGCGCTCTTAAGCCTGGAACTGGCCAATTTGCCCGGACCCATCGGTCCGCGCCTTACCCACGACCAGATCGAACAAGCCATGCGCGACAGCAACAGCGTGGACATGCTCAAGGCCGACGGCGTCTGGGACGACTGGGTCAGCAGAAAGCGAGGCCGGCAGAAATAAATGATGAATGTTGATTTTTGATTGTTGATTGAAAACCCCTCGGCCTTCGCAGGTTGGTTTTTATTCAACAGTCAAAATTCAACATTCAACAATTTCTCGTTCGGAACTTCCCTTGCTCTACTTCTGGATTCTCTTCAATGTCTTCGCGGTCGGCATGCTGGTCATCGACCTTCGCGTCTTTCACCGGCCCGGCCACGTTGTTGGATACCGCGAGGCGTTGGGTTGGAGCGCGATGTATGTGGCTCTCGCCGCGGTGTTTGCAACGATTGTATATTTCTGGCTCGGCCATCAACCGGCCCTGGAATTCGTCACCGGCTACGTTCTCGAACTGTCCCTTAGCGTCGATAATCTTTTCGTCTTCCTTCTGATCTTCAACTATTTCGCGGTGCCCGAGGAATATCAGCATCGCGTGCTGTTCTGGGGAATTCTCGGCGCCCTGATCATGCGCGGCCTATTCATCGGGGCCGGAGTCGGACTGATCTCCCGCTTCCACTGGGTGCTCTATTTTTTCGGCGCCTTGCTCATTTTCAGCGGCATCCGCTTCGCCGTGCTGGGAGATCGCAAGATCAATCCGTCGGCGAATCCGGTCGTGAAAGTTATGCGCCGCTGGATCCCGGTCACGTCCGACTATCGCGGCGGACGGTTTTTCGTTCGCGACGGCCCGCAGGGCGTCACCCTCTACGCCACGCCGCTTCTGCTCGTTCTTCTGATGATCGAGACGACCGACATCCTGTTCGCGGTGGATTCAATCCCCGCCATTCTCGCGATCACCCTGAATGCCTTCATCGTTTATACGTCGAACGTCTTTGCCATCCTCGGCCTGCGGTCGCTCTATTTCGCAGTTTCAGGATTAATGAAGGTGTTTCGATTCCTGCACTACGGATTGTCGATTATTCTCGTGCTGGTGGGATTGAAAATGATCGTCGCCGATCACTTTCACATCGAGACTTCAATTACGCTCGGCACGATTGCAGCAGTGCTGTTGATCTCGGTTGCCGCCTCGGTGGCGTTCCCGGAAAAAGTGCCTAAGAACTAGCGGCGAACGCTCAAGCCGCGAATGCGACCTTCTCTCCGCGCACGACCGAGTGCTTCAGGAATTTCTTGTCGTCATGATCGGGAAAGTCCATCCGGTAATGCGCGCCCCGGCTCTCTTCGCGCGCCAGAGCCGATCGCGCCACCACGAGCGCGGTCAGATGCAGATTGGCTGCCTCGTATCCACGCCGCGTTTTCGGATGCGCCAGCTTCGGAGCCATCTCCTCCAGCACCTTGACCGCCTTCTGCATTCCCATGCGCGCCCGGACAATTCCAACTTCGTTCCACATCAGGTCCTGAATCTGTCCGATCAATTCTTCCGAGCCTGCATCCACCGGGCCATTGGAATACGCCGCCCTCGATTGCCCGGATGCTTTTGAGACTGGCTTCTCAGTATTGCGCATAGCCTTGCCCGCGCGCGCTCCGTAGACCAGGCTCTCGAGCACGGCGTTGCTCGGCAGCCGGTTCGCGCCGTGCAGTCCGGTGGCCGCAACCTCGCCCACAGCATACAGGCCACCGACATTCGTTTTGCCGTCAAGATCCGTACCTACGCCGCCCATGGCGAAATGCGCCGCCGGACGCACCGGGATAAGATCTTCGGTGATGTCGACGTTGTGCGCCATGCAGGCGGCGTAGATGCGCGGAAACCGCTTCTGCACCGCCGAGGCCCGCATGTGCGTCAGGTCGAGGTAAACGAAAGGATCCTTCGCTCGGCTGACTTCCATCTCGTGTACGATCGCGCGTACCACGAGCTCACGCGGAGCGCGTTCTGCAAGCGGATCGTATTTCCCCATAAAGCGGTCCAGCTCAAAATTGCGCAGGTACGCTCCCTCGGCGCGCAGCGTCTCGGGCAGAAGAAACCGCGGTACCTTCTTCATGTGAATCGCAGTGGGATGAAACTGAATAAACTCCATATCGCTGACGTCCGCTCCGGCGCGAACGGCCAGCGCTACTCCGTCGCCCGTAGCCGATTCTGGATTGACGGAATTGTGGTAAATCTGGCCAATCCCGCCGGTCGCCAGCAAGACCGCGGAGCACGCCACTTCGTGCGGAACGCCCTTTTCATCCAGCAGCGACACCCCGTTGACACGGCCGCCATCGGTCAGAAGTTCGGTCGTGAATGCGGACTGCGCGATTGAAACATGTTTCAACGACCGCACCTTCTGCCATAGCACGCGGAGGATCTCTTTCGCCGTCGAGTCTCCTTGGGCGTTCAGCGCCCGGCTCTTGCTGCTGGTAGTCTCCAGTCCAAACACCAGCTTGGTCCCGTGAGACTTTCCCCAGGCAATCAATTCGTCAATCCGCTCCGGAGCCTCTTCCAGCAAAACCTTCACGGCCGCAACATTGCATAGTCCGTCTCCGGCGGTGAGCGTGTCCTGGAGGTGCAAACTGATTTGATCGTCATCGCTTAGCCAAGCCGCTTCGGTCTTCGGATCGCGCCCGCTGAGATCAGTAATTTCCTTCTTCGTAACGATGAGCACACTTCCGGCGCTGGCCAGTTCGATGGCGGCACGCAGCGCAGCGGCGCCGGCGCCAACCACAATGAAGTCGGTCTCGGCTGGAAGCCCCTTCATAGACGGGAAATAGTACCACCGGCAGGGCAAGCCCTGTCATGCGGATTCTATCCTGTACGCTATTATGGAAACGCGATGCCGCAAGCCACGATTCACGTCCCACCGCAGCCTTATCAGGCCTGGATTGAAAACGGGTTGCTGAACCGGGCTGGATCGATTCTGAGCGATCTCCTGCCCCGCTCCAGCCGCGTCTTCGTAGTCACCGTGCCGCCCGTCCGCAAGCGCTGGGGCTCCAAATTGATGGCCTCGCTCAAGGCCGCAGGTTTCACGCCCCAGGTGCTCGTCATGCCTGACGGAGAGCCCTCAAAGCGCCTCGCCACCGTCGAGACGCTGGCCGAAAAACTGGCCAAGCTGGGCGCCGACCGCAAATCCGTCATCATCGCCCTCGGAGGCGGCGTCGTTGGCGATGTAACCGGCTTGCTGGCTTCGCTTTACATGCGCGGCGTGGAGTTCGTTCAGGTCCCGACCACGGTCCTCGCGCAAGTGGACGCCTCCATCGGCGGCAAGACTGGCGTGAACCTGCTCGCCGGAAAGAATCTGATCGGGACCTTCTGCCATCCCCGGGTAGTCCTCATCGATCCCGGCGTGCTCAAGACGCTGCCCGATCGCGAGTTCCGCGCTGGGCTCTATGAAGCGCTGAAGTGCGGCGTTATCGGCAGCGTGGAACTGTTCCTGCGCTTCGAGCAGAGCCGCGCCGCCATTCTGAAGCGCGATCCGGCAGAGATCGAATGGGTGATCGCCCAGTCAGTGAAGCTTAAGGCCGAGGTCGTATCGGCGGATGAGCGCGAGGGCGGCCTGCGCCGCGTCCTCAATTTCGGACACACCATCGGCCACGCTCTCGAGTCCGAGACCCGCTACCGCGTGCTGCTTCACGGAGAAGCGGTCGCCTGGGGCATGATCGCAGCCTCGAACATCGCCCTGAGCGTCGGCAGCACCGATAGCGTCACCGCCGGCCGCATTGCCGATGCCGTGTTGAGCCTTGGCCGCCTGCCGGAAGTCAACGTGAGCGCCCGGAAGATCCTCGCTCGCTTGCAGTCGGACAAGAAGACGCAAAATGGAGTCGTCCACTTCGTTCTGCCGCGCGAAATCGGCAAGGTCGAAATCGCCAGCGACGTTCCTGAAAATGTCGTGCTCACCGCGGTGGAAGAATTGCGCCGCCTCTCGCGCGGCGGCTGGGTCTGGAAAAAGAAATAGCAGGGGGGATATTCATATGCAGGAAACCGCAGAGCAGTACATTGGACGGATTCTCGGCTACGTCGAAGGTCAGGACGCAGTCAAACTGCAGCGCACCACCGCCGGCAAGCTCAAGAAACTGACACAGGGCCTGACGCCGAAGCAGCTGAAATGGCGTCCCGAGCCGGCCAAATGGTCGATCGCAGAAATTGTGGCCCATCTCGCCGACACCGAAGTCGTCGCCAGTTGGCGCATGCGGTCCGTCATCGGCGAGAACGGCATTACGATCCAGCCCTTCGATCAGGATGCCTGGGCCTCGGCCTTCAACTATCGCGACCGCGATTCCAAACGCTCGCTGGAAACTTTCCGCGTCCTCCGCGAAAACAATCTCGCCATGCTGAAGGAGATCTCCAAGGAAACCTGGGACAACTATGGCATGCATCTGGAGCGCGGCAAGGAATCGATCGCGCATCTCACCCGCATGTTCGCCGGCCACGACACAAATCACCTCCTTCAGATCGAGCGCATCGTAAAACCGTTGAAGAGCGCCAAAACCAAAGCCAAGAAGAAGCGCTAGAACTCCGGAATTTCTTGCCTGAGATTGCCAAGCCGACCGTCGTAGGAGCCGCGCCCGAAGGCGCGACTGACCAGGCTTCTGCCGCGCGCGCCGTGCGCGAGATGTTCACCTCCATCGCCCCCCGCTACGACTTCCTGAACCACGTGCTTTCGCTGAACGTCGATCGCATGTGGTGGCGCCGCACCGCCCGCCGCTTCCGGCACATTCTGACTCGCCCCGATGCGCGCGCGCTCGATCTCTGCTGCGGCACGGGAGACATGACCTTCGCGCTCCGCCGGGCAGGGAAGTCTTCTCCGCAGATTTTCGGAGCCGATTTCTCCCACGCCATGCTGCAGCGCGCGTCCGCAAAATCTGCGAGCCTCGACCGCACCCAGCGCATCCCGGCATGGATCGAAGCCGACGCTCTCAACCTCCCATTCCCCGACGGCCATTTCGATCTTGTGACCTCGGCCTTCGGCTTTCGCAATCTCGCCGATTACGATGCGGGGCTGCGCGAGATCTGCCGGGTGCTTCGCCCGGGCGGCGAGTGCGGCATCCTCGATTTCGGCGAACCGAAGGGATTGCTGGGCTCGTTCTACCGCATGTATTTCAAGCAGGTATTGCCGCGAGTGGGCACTGTCATCTCCGGAGTTCGCGGCCCCTACGCGTATCTGCCCGCCTCCGTCGAACGTTTCCCCACGCCCGCAGAAATGCTGGGCCGCATGAAAAACGCCGGCTTCTCGGATGTCGTGTGGACGCCCTACACCTTCGGCATCGCCGGCCTCTACTGGGGAAAAAAATTAGAAGCTGATCGCAACGTCTAACCACAGAGCCGCAGAGGCACGGAACCTTTATCGCTGCGGCGTTCGGAGCTTTTTTTGATAAGCATGGGCTCGATCACCCGAAGACCGAGCCGATAACGAAGTCCGCAACTCCTCT
Organism: uncultured Acidobacteriota bacterium; assembly: GCA_963763845.1. Lineage (GTDB taxonomy): Bacteria > Acidobacteriota > Terriglobia > Terriglobales > Acidobacteriaceae > Sulfotelmatobacter. The sequence continues at coordinate 670,465 of CAVXPX010000024.1, read as the reverse complement.
TTACCTTGTGTATTCTCGGTGACTCCGTGTCTCCGTGGTGAGAAATCAGCGGCGAACCGCGATGCTGAAGCCTTGCTCCACCCATACCGCTATGCCGACTGCCCCGCGGCAACGGGTTTGAAGCTCTCCGCAAACGCATCGGCGATGCTGTAGCGGATCACGTGGTCATATTCCGGTCCCAGGAACCGCCGCAGCCGGTCCGTATTCATGATGTACTGGCCGGTCATGTAAGGCACAGCTTCCGGAGGGATCGCGGAGATCTTCCGCTTCCACAACAGCGTCAGGATTTGCCGCATCGCCCATTTGCCGGGCACCCGGATCAGCTTCGCATTCGCCATCTCGATGCAGCGGGCGAAGGTCAATGGCTCTCCGCCCCCTGCAACATTGAGGACGGTCAATCGTTGCGGCTCCGGCTCGCGCTGCAGGATGTGGTGGATCAGCCGCGCCATGTCGTCGACGTGAATGAACTGGATTTTATTGTCCAGGTACTTCTGCCCGCGCGGCAGCATGCACGGCAGTCGCTTTCCGGCGCTCCGCCATTTTTCCGCCCGTTCGCTTTTTCCATTCGGCGTGCCGCGGAACGCTCCCATCAGATAATTTTCGACGCTGGCTCCGGCAAAGATGTGCGGCCGCAAAATGTACACGCTGCATCCGCGCAGTGAGGCACATCGTTGCTGCACCACTTCGTCCGATTCTTTCTTGTGAATGGCGTAGGGCAGCGTGTGCGCCTCCAGCGGAGATTCTTCCGTGGCGGCTTGGGGAAAATCTGGGCCATACGCCGAAACGCTGCTGGGAAAGATGAACTGCTTCACTCCGTCATCGGTGACGCGGTTAGCCTCGGTCACTGCTTCCATCACCCGCGCCGTGCCCGCTACGTTGATCTGCCACATCCGGTCGACATCCAGCACTCCCGTGCGGACGGGGTCAATGACAAACGCCAGATGGATCACGGCATAGGCGCGAGTATCTCGCAGCAGTTCGTAGAATGTGCGGGTAGAGGACTCCTGCCCGAGATCGAGACTCTCAAATTGCAACTCGGAGTCGGTGCGCGGCGGAGCGACATCCACCCCGATCACCGAATACCGCCCGAGCAGAGGCAACAGCCTGGTACCCAGGTTTCCTGAAATTCCGGTTACGACGACAACAGGTTTCGCCATCAGTTCGGTTTTGCTGCCGGAGGCGGCGTCTGCGGCTGTGTGGACTGAGCCGGAGGCGTGCCGGGCCTTGGGCGCGGCATATGCGGCGGCGGTAGCGGGCCCGCTCCACCCGGGCCAAAATAGGCTTCGTTCGTTTCTGTCTTGAACGAGTTATTCAATTTTTCCATCAGGTCGCGCATGCGATCGTTCTGCAGTCGATTGTGGATCTCATTCTTCGCCTGATCGAACGGCATCTCGCTCTTGCTGACAATCTTGTAAATGTAGTGGCCGCCGGCGTCGCTGATCACCTGCGAGACCTCGCCCGGCTTCAAATCGAAAACCGCAGCGTGGGCCGGAGGCAGCCCAGTGCGCCGCAGGTTCGGCAGAGTCACCGTCGGCGACTCGATCTTCATGCCCGCCGCTTCGAATGCCTCTTTCTGCAGCTTGGCGAAATCTTCGCCCTTTGCGGCTCGCTCGCGCAGATCGTCGGCCAGCTTGGTCATCGACTGCTCCGCATCCTCGGCTTTGGCCTTTTCGGCAGCCTCCTTGGCTTTCTTTTGGTCGTCGGTCAGCTTCTGATCTTTCTCGTCCTCTTCCGCTTTCACTTCGTTGTCGCTCTGCTTGGTGCGCGGTACGAATAACCGCTCGACCGTGTATTGTTCGTAGGCCTCAGGATTTTCCTTGTAATACTTTTCAATCTCCGCCGGCGGAATATCCGCAGCTTCTTTCTGGATTTTCCGCTGCAGTTCATTGGCCAGTACCTGCATCTTGACGAACTTCAAGGTCTCCGCATATTGCGGACCCTTGTCGATCCCTTGCTTCTTTGCCGCATCCGACAGGGCAATCAACCGCGGCAGCAACCCGGCCAGCTGTCGCTTCAATTGCGGAGTCACGTTCGGCGCAAGCGCATCCGCGAGCTTTTCGAATTCCGCCTTGGTGATGACGGTCTTGCAATCGCCAGCCGGAGTCTTGGCCGCGCCCGCTTTGGTCGCGGTCTTGCCGGCAGTCGTCTTTGCCGCCGCGGTCCGCCCCTGTGCCGGACAGACCCCAATCACGGTAATCACCGCCGCGGTCGGCGGCACCGAGGCCGAAGCGTCCTCCGGAGGAGTGGGCCGCATGGGTGCGGGCGAGCTCGGCGCGGCTTGCCCCCAAGCCAGCGTCCCCAACAAAACACACAGCAGCCAACTCTTGCGCATATTTGCTTCTCCTCCAGGATTGTTCAACTAGAAAGTTAAAAATACTAAGCAGGAAATCCTAGCACAAACCGGTGCCGTTGCCCGATGGCTGCGGTTCGTTGGCAGTAGCCCAGTCTGAAAACAAGGAGACAACTAGCGGCGTCGTCCTGAGCGGGAGCCGCTTTTTCTCGCGCGGGCCTGCATCGGCGCTGCACGCCAGATCCCTCGGCCCGCCGGTAAAACCGCGGGATGACGCCCTCTTCTGACCTTGTTCCCTTGTCGCCTTCGCCTTGCTCCAGCGATAATGCCTGCATGGCGGGGGCGATTTCTTCAGCGGAACTGATGCGCGCGGAAAAGCGTTCTGCTGCAGGGAATTCCGTCCTCGCGGCGTTCGTCATTACCGGCCTGAAGATCACCGTGGGCGTGACGACCGGCAGCCTTGGAATTCTTTCCGAAGCGGCGCACTCGGCGCTCGATCTGATCGCCTCGCTGCTGACGTTTTTTTCGGTGCGTGTCTCCGACAAGCCTGCCGACGCCGACCATCAATACGGCCACGGCAAGGTCGAAAACTTTTCCGCCTTCGTCGAAACCGGCCTGCTGCTGTTTACCTGCGCGTGGATCATCTACGAAGCCATCGACCGTCTTTTTTTCCGCCGCATCGAAATCGAACCTTCCATCGCCGCCTTCGCCGTGATGCTTTTTTCGATGGCCATTGACGGGTGGCGCTCCCGCACTCTTGGCCGCATTGCGACCAAGTACGACAGCCAGGCGCTCGAAGCCGATGCTCTGCATTTTTCCACTGACATCTGGTCCGCCGGTGTCGTGGTGCTCGGCCTGCTGCTGGTCCTTATCGGGCGCAGCTATCACATCGCTTGGCTGCGCGATTCCGATCCGGTAGCCGCCTTATTTGTCGCCGGAGTTGTGGTTTCGGTCAGCTGGCGCCTCGCTCACCGCACCGTTGACGCGCTGCTCGATGCCGCCCCGCCCGGAGTTCGTTCGCAGATCTACGACGCGGTCTCGCGCCTGGATGGGGTTCTCGAAGTGGACCGCGTTCGCATTCGCCGCGCCGGCAACCGCTACTTCGCCGATCTCGCGGTCGGCATGGCCCGCACCGTGACCTTTCAGCGCTCCGGACAACTCGTCTCCGCCGTCACCGATTCCGTCCGCCGCATCTTGCCCGACGCCGATGTTACCGTGCAGCCCCTGCCGCGCGCCCAGCGCACCGAAAACATTTTTGACCGCATCCGCGCCGTTGCCACGCGCAACAATCTCAATGTCCACGACATCAGCGTGCAGAATCTCGAAGGCCGTCTTCACGTGGAGCAGCACATCGAACTCGACGAGCGGATGAGTCTTAAGGCAGCGCACGATGAGGTGACCGAGCTCGAAGCCGACATGCGCCGCGACGTCCCGGAAATCTGCGATATTCTCACCCACATCGAAAGCGAGCCCGCCACCATCGAGAAGCCGGAAGAAATGGTGGGTAACGCCGAACTCGAGCATCGCCTGCGAGCCGTCGCCGCGCAGTTTCCGGAGATCCTCGACGTCCACGAATTCATATTCAAGCGCGTCCGCGGCCGGATCTATCTATCCTGTCACTGCACCCTCTCCGACGATCTTTCGCTCGCGCGCGTGCACGAGATTCAGACGGAACTGGAAATCCGCTTCAAGCAGGACGCGCCCGAGCTTTTCCGCGTCCTCATTCATCCTGAGCCCAGCACGGATAACCGAAGGTGACGATGATCTCTGCCAAAGTTCTCTGGACCGATAACGAACGTTACACCGGCGAAGCGACCTCCCGTCACGCCATCGTCATGGATACCGCCAAAGAAAAGACCGCCAACACTCCCATGGAGCTGGTCCTGATCGCACTCTGCGGCTGCACCGCCTCGGACGTGGTTGGCATCCTGCGCAAGAAGCGCGAGCCCTTCACCAGCCTCGAAGTCAGCGCCGAAGGCGAGCGTGCCGAAGGCTATCCCGCGGTCTACACTGAAATCAGGCTGAAGTACCGCGTCGGCGGCAAAGTTACGCGCAAGGCGATGGAAGACGCCGTCCACCTGTCGAAAGAAAAATATTGTTCGGTCTCGGCCATGCTGCAGAAATCCGCGAAGATTCATTTCGAGATCGAGTATCTTGAGGGGAATCCGGCGTGACCTTGCCGTCATCGAAATCGGTATGAATACAATTCGCGTTGTGCTGTTCACCCAACCCGGCTGCCTTTCCTGCGAATTGATGCGGATCTTTCTCGAAGCGCGCGAGATCGTCTTCGAAGAGCGCAACATTGTCGCCGATGCTGACGCCCGCCGCGCCATGACCGAAGACTACGACAGCGAGGAGACTCCGACCCTGGTCGTCTTTGCCGGCGGCCAGCCAGAAGTGATTACCGGATTTGATCCCGTCCGTCTTGACCAGTACCTCGATCCGGCCCCATCATCGGATTCGGTAACCGAATCCTGAACTCGTCAACTTCCAATCGAGCTCATCCCCTGCGCGGATATTTTTTTATCGCCTCGGCCGCGTTCCTCTGGGGAGTCTCTGCCGCGCTCGGCCGCGCCGTCTTCACCGGCAAACTCCGGCTCGCCGGAGAAGCGCTGCATCCCATCGAGCCGCTGATTCTTTCGCAAACCAGAACGTCATTTTCCCTGATCGTGCTGGTGCCGCTGCTCGTCGGCCGCCGCGGATGGCAGCGCATTCAACTGCCATCGCGCGATCTTGTTCAATGCCTCGTGCTCGGCATGCTCGGCGTCGCCGCTTCGAATTATTTCTATTACGTCGCGATTCAGCGAACCAGCGTCGCCATCGCCATCATCCTGCAATACACCGCGCCCGTCTGGGTGCTGCTCTACGTGGTGGCACGCCGCCAGCAGAAGCTTACGCCGCAGAAAGTGGCCGCCGTCGCCGTCGCGATCGCCGGCATCGCGCTGACCATCGGCATCCTCGGCGGGAACTCATCTCCTCTGCGGATCGACACCTATGGCTTGATCGCCGCCATGCTGGCATCGTTCTCCTTCGCCTTCTACAACGTCGGCGGACACCGCATCCTTGCCCGCTTCGACCGCTGGCGCGTCCTTACCTGGACGCTCGTTTCCGCCTCGGCGTTCTGGCTGGTCATCAATCCGCCCTGGAAAGTTGCAGCCGCGCATTACTCGCTCGCCCAGTGGACGTTTCTGTTCGTCTTCTCCATGATCTCGGTGTTGGGATCGTTCTCGCTCTACTTCCTTGGCCTGCAGTATCTCGAACCGACCCGCGCCATCATCGCCAGCTGCCTCGAGCCGGTGTTCTCGATCCTGCTCGCCGCCCTGCTGCTGGGAGAAGGTGTCCACCCGATTCAAACGTTAGGGATTGCGCTGGTGCTTTCGGCAATCGTGATCGTGCAACTGCCGGGAAGGGAAGCGGTGGATCGAGACGCAGTGGTGGTCGACCCGATCGAGTAATGGACCGCGCACCCTCGCGTCAGCTGATGCTGAAGCTACTTCACAGCCTCGATATACAGGCTTTCCTGGCGCCGGACTTCCAGGTCCAGTTGGGCAATCTCGGGAATTCCACTCACGCCGAAGCTTAAAGCCTCGACGCGTTCAAATCCCGCCTGCCGCAACATGTCGACCAAAGCCTTCCCGTCAAACATCTGCGCATGATTCGATCCGGGATGGATCATGTCATGCACGGAATGATTCAGGCTCAGGCGCGAAATCATCGTCTGCGCTGCCTTCGGCGTTGCATCGGCCATGTAATCCCGGACAATCAATCCCAGATCGGGGACGACCACGCGCATGATGCCTTGGGGTACTAGCACTCGATAACAATCTTTCGCGATCGCAAGGGACTCGGCGTAGGTGAAGTGTTCAAATGTATGGGAAGAATAGATGTACTGCACGCTGCGGTCGGGAAAACGAAGTCCCCTGCGCACGTCGTAGCGCCGCACGTCACGCGGCCAGGCCGGAGTTTTCAGCAGGCCACGAACAACCGGAATTCGAGACAGGGGAATGGTCGGCGAGTTATCGAGATTCTGCCAACCCGGAATTCCGGAAAGGCCGCATCCTATGTTGATTTTGACGGAAGACGAATCGAGGTTTTCGGAAACCATGAGTTAAAGGATCGAAGCTCTGCGAATCGTAGCACGGCCGGGTCCGCTATTGCCCACCGTCACTCCAGCTTCTTTCCCTTCGTTTCCGGCAACTGCGTCGTCATCAGCGCTGCCAGCAGATACCCCAACGCGCACAGATAAAACGCCCAGCCCAATCCCTTCGCTTGTCCGACCCGGCCAATCACCAACGGAGCCAGCGAACTCAGCGCTCGCGCCCCGTTATACGTAATGCCTAGCGCCCGGGCCCGCACCGCTGTCGGAAAGATCTCGCTGCCTATAATCCCCGACCCGGAAAAGATTCCTGTGCCAAAGAACGCCACCGCCGCTCCGAGCACAAGCAGCATGCCTTGCGACCGAGCCGCCGCATAGAGCGGAATTAGAAGCGCTGCCGCCAGCGTGTAGACAAACACCGCCCGCCGCCGTCCCACGCGATCGGCAACCCATCCAAACGTCACGTAGCCGGGAAACATTCCGCACAGATTCAGCACGACCATCAGCGTGGTCATTCCCATCACGCCAAATCCGCGCCCGCCCTGTGCCACCGGAAGCGATAGATATGGCGGAATCCACGTAAACAATCCCCACCACGCAAACAGCCCGAACAGATTGAACAATAGCAGCGCGACCGTGTACCGCAAGTAAGGAGGAGAAAAAATCGTCCTTGTCGAGACGTGACTCGTTACGTCTCTCTCCCGCCTTGAACTGTCTTTGGGTGCCCCGCTTCTCCCCGATTTTGGCAGGAGTGGGGATTTTCCCTCGGATCTATCCTGAGCGCGCTCCCACATCGCCGACTCGGGCACGCTCCGCTGGATCCACAATGTCACCAGCGCCGGCAGGACTCCGACGAAGAACACTGCGCGCCATCCCAAGTATCGCGAAACCGGACCGGCAACGATCGCCGCCGCGGCAAATCCGAGCGCCCACGAACTCTGCACAATCGAGAGCGCCTTGGCCCGGAACTCCGCCGGCCAGCTTTCCGCCACCAGAGCCGCCCCGGTATTCCACTCGCCGCCCATGCCCAACCCGAGCACGAATCGCGCGAGCGCCAGCATCGCAATCGACGTCGCCAGCCCCGACGCAAACGAGCACGCGGAATACACCAGAATGCTCCCCATCAACGCCCGCTTCCGTCCAATGCGGTCGGCCAGAAAACCGAACAGCACTCCGCCGATTCCTGAGGCCAGCAGTGTCAGCGTCCCCAGCGATCCGGCGGTAGTCTTGCTCATGCCCAGATCGCGCATCAGCATCGCCAGCACCAGCGAGTACAGCATCGCGTCGAATGCGTCGAGCGCCCAGCCCAGGGCGGCCGCCAACAAGGTGCGGCGTTGTCCAGGCGTTGCCTGCCGAATCAGATGTAAGGGACCAATCGCCATCGCGGGATCGCGGCGATTGTACCGAAAGATAAGAATTGTTGAATTTTGATGGTTGATTGTTGAATGGAAAAGTGAGTAGCAGGCGCAGGTTTTTCATTCAACAATCCAAAATCAACAATCAAAAATCTCGGATTACTTCCGGTTACTTCGGTGCATCGCATGACATTTCTTTGACAACACCGCATTCCCGCGTCCGCTAAGCTGTTGTCACTCCCCGAAACCCAGCTTAAGGACACGTTCATGAAATACCGCTTCGGCATCTATCTGTTCTCATTTCTTTGCGTGTGCCTGACGCCTTGCTTTGCGCATCACACCGCCGTCATCGTCAACAAGGACAACGCTGTCGAAAACGTCACGTCCGCGCACTTGTCGAAAATCATTCGCGGCGAAGTCAAGAAGTGGCCTAACGGCCGCAACATCGTCCTCATCCTGCACAACGATTCTCAGGGAGAAGACGAAACGCTGGAGCGGCTCAACAGAATGTCGGCCGCGGAGTGGAAGTCCTATCGCGTCGCCCACAAGGAAGAAATCATGTTCGTCGATAGCGACGCCGATATACTCAAGGTCGTGCAATCCGAACCCGGCGCTATCGGCCTGATCGAAGTTCACGACATCGATAACAGCGTGAACGTCGTCCACGTCGACGGAAAGCTGCCGATGGAATTCGGCTACCTGCCCCATTAAGACGGAAGAAGCGGGCTATAGCAGCCCTCCCTTTTTTGCATGCGCTGCCCAAGCAGCCCGCGCCAGACCTTCGCTCCGCCTGAAAAGTGGATCCGCTGACGCATTGCGCCACCCCATCCCGTCAGGCTGTGCATCCGCACACGATGCTCGAATTCCGAAAAGGATGTTAAACCTTAGCAACAGAATCCACGGAATTCCTTTATCGTTGCCATCAAAATTTGCAATTAGACATGCTCTCCAGAAAATCGATAATGTACTTCATGGATACATTTATTTCTATCGAGGATTCACATGTTGATGTACTGCACGAAATCAGCGTCCGTCTCAACACGGCGGATGGATTTCACGACGTTCTTACCCGGGTTGTCGATTTCGCATCCGCGCTGGTGAAGTGCGATTCCTGCCTGATTTACATCCTGGAAGAAGACGAACTGGTGCTGCGGGCGTCGAAGAATCCCCATCCCGATGTCGTTGACCGGCTGAAACTTCGTGTGGGGCAGGGAATCACCGGATGGGTCGCCGAGCACCGCGAGCCCGTCGCCATCCCTGAAAAAGCCGCGCTCGATTCCCGCTTCCAGTTTTTCCACGAATTGCAGGAAGACAGCTACGAAGCATTCTTGTCGGTTCCGATCATGTGCCGCGGACGCGTCGTCGGCGTCATCAACCTCCAACACAAGCAGCACCACGTCTATCGCCGCCGCGAGATTCGCATGATCTCCAGCATCGGATTTCTTGTCGGAGCCGAAATCGAGATGGCCCGCCTCGAAGGGGCGAACTCCTCGCTCGCCGAACAATTGCAAACCCGCAAAGTTGTGGAACGCGCCAAGGGCATTCTGCAGCGCGATCTCGGTCTCAACGAAGAGCAAGCCTATCTCGCCCTGCAGCGCCAGAGCCGCCAGAAGCGCCGTCCCATGAAGGAAATCGCCGAAGCCATCGTCCTCAGCGACGACGTCCGCGGCAACTCCCAACCAACGACGTAAATCACATATCGCGGCAGCTCACTCCTGCGGGGCCAAAGGCTAACGACCAACTACCAACGGCCAGCGACCAATGACGAACCACCAAGCAAAAAAGAGGGCGGATACCTGGTTGAGTATCCGCCCTCCGCCTTATCCCTGCAAGCAGACGAATCTACTGTCCCGATCCCGCCGCCAGAGGTGTAGCTTTGGCCAGCTGTTTTTCCGCCGAGCGCGCCGGAACCGCGAAGCGCAGCGTGATGCCGGAGTCGGGCAACTGCATGGCGCTCACGTAACTGCCTGCCGGCGTGCTTTCCAGTACCAGCAGGCTCGAATCCGAAGTCTTCGCCGGATCGCTGGACGGCACCAGCACCAGGAACCCTCCGGGAGTTCCACTCATCTTGCTGAGCGCCAGCACCGGCGAAACGTTGTTCGGGTCGTAGGAGAACGCATACTCTCCCGCCGGAATCTTCGCGCTGCCCCAATACACTTCATGTGTCAGCGTGAATTTTCCGTGCGCCGCCTGGGCCGAAGCCGAAACGGGCGCGAAGGTGAACGTGGCAGCCGCCAGCAAAGCGGCATAAGCGATGTTGCGAATCGATCTCATGGAATCTCCATTTCTGCCCCCCTCCAGGCAGGCATGTCTGATGAGCACGCAGCTCCGCCCTAACGGATCGCATGGGCTCAGGCTTTGGTGGAGAACGACTAGGTCAGGAGATTGACGATGCCGCTAACACGGCTGGCATGCAATCAGCGACTCCGCTGGGACCGGCTGCTGTGCTGGCTGCGAAGTGATTCCACTATGCAACAAGACCAGTGCAGAGTCCAATTCAAAGAATCTATCGCAGCCATCAGCGCGCAATCGTGACGATGGTAACTGTGCCATGATGACCTCCATCGCAATATTCCTTAGTCAAATGCGTTGTCATCCGGATAGCGCCTTTTGCGCGAGGGATGTACGCACCTCGCCGGCAGCACCGGAACGGCACGCAGAATGTATAGATCCTTCGCCGTCAAAATCTGCGCTCAGGACGACAGAACCGATCGAAAGGACCCGCTCTCATTGGGAAGATGTGGCGGCTTACGCCAACAAGATCAACTTTCCGCTCTCCTGCGTCAATCGCGCCTACAACGAGGCCATGGTTTGGGCTCGCGAAGTTACCGCCGGACGCTAAGCCGCAAAACGCCGATCCGCAATCACGCGCAGTTCGACTGGGCAAGGCCTGTCAGATGGACCCTCTCCGGTCCTATCCCAGCCGGCCGCTGTAAATGGACTTCGCACGAGGTCGGTTGCAACTGATGCTCCAGGATTACAACCGTGCCGTCATTCGACTGCGCCCGCCGATAGGTTTCCAGTCGCGCTCCGCTAAAGAAGGTTAACGGCGCTGAAACCGTGAATTTTGCTTTGCCGCCGTAGCGCTCGACACATTGTTCAAGAGTTCCGACGAAAGATTGCGCGTGGGGGAAGTTGCGCGAATTCATGACATCACCACTCAATCGCTGAGGTTTTTACCCGAGGAATAATTCCTGAGAAGGTTACTGATTAGATTAGCACGCTGAAGCGCAGAGACGCAGTACAGTTTTCGCTGTAGGCAGACTCAGAAGTTCCAAAACGGGAACCGAACAAGACAACATTCCGTTTGACTGCAATATCTCGCATTTGGACTCGCTTCTCAGCCGCTCACCGAGCTTCCATTTGTAAAACCTCTCCCGGACGTGCGATGATGATCCGTTTCGTGGTGACGGTGACTAGCCACCGTCACCAGAGAGGATTTCACGCAATGTATCAGAAGAAGCCCGGAGTTTTCATGGCCGACTGGTGGGATGCCGACGGCCGCCGTCATCGCAAGCAATTTTCCACATCCTCGGCCGCCCGCGAGCACGAGCATCGCGAAACGGCCCTGGCCCACGCCGAGCGCGCCAGCCGCGAGATGAAGCTCGCCGCCAGAACCAGTAGCGCGAAACGGTCTCCCAAACCAGAAGACGGCGGGACCATCGAGCCGGCCAAGGGAAAACTCGGCGTCATGATCCCCGGCATGGGCGCAGTCGCCACCACATTCGTAGCCGGCGTCGAGGCCGTCCGCAAGGGACTCGCCAAGCCCATCGGCTCGCTCACTCAGATGGGCACCGTCCGCCTGGGCAAGCGCACCGACGCCCGCTCTCCCAAAGTGAAGGAATTCATTCCCCTCGCCGGCCTCGACGACCTCGTCTTCACCGGATGGGACATCTTTGAAGACAACATGTACGAAGCCGCCTCCAACGCCGGCGTGCTCGACTACCGCCTTCTCGAACAACTCAAGCCGTTTCTCTCTTCTATCACCCCGCGTGCGGCCGTCTTCGATCACAACTATGTCAAGAAAATCGACGGGCCCAACGTGAAGGAGGGCAAGAACAAAATGGATCTCGCCGAGCAGGTCCGCGACGACATCCGCGAATTCAAAAAGACCAGTGTCGCCACCCGCCTCATCACCATGTGGTGCGGATCGACCGAGTCCTACATCGAGCCCACCGAGGCGCATCAATCGCTCAAAGCCTTCGAAAAAGCTCTCCGCGAAAACGACGAAATGATCGCCCCCTCGATGATCTACGCCTATGCGTCGCTGATGGAAGGCGTGCCCTTCGCCAATGGAGCTCCGAACTTAACCGTGGATCTTCCAGTGATGCTCGAGCTTTCCCGCAAGAATGAAGCCCCGATCTGCGGCAAGGATTTCAAGACCGGCCAAACGTTGATGAAGACCGTGCTCGCGCCCGCCTTCAAGGCGCGCCTGCTCGGGCTCAGCGGATGGTATTCCACCAACATTCTCGGCAATCGCGATGGCGAAGTTCTCGACGATCCCGGCTCGTTCAAAACCAAGGAAGAATCGAAGCTCGGCGTCCTCGAGCACATCCTGCAGCCCGGGCTCTATCCCGAACTCTATGGCAACATATTCCACAAAGTTCGCATTAACTATTACCCGCCGCGCGGAGACAACAAAGAAGGTTGGGACAATATCGACATCTTCGGATGGCTCGGCTATCCGATGCAGATCAAGGTCGACTTCCTCTGCCGCGATTCGATCCTCGCTGCCCCGATCGTTCTGGACCTGGTCCTTTTCCTCGACCTGGCGCACCGCTGCTCGACTCTGCGCGGCCTGGGCATCCAGGAATGGCTGAGCTTCTACTTCAAGTCGCCGATGACCGCTCCCGGCCTTTATCCCGAGCACGACCTGTTCATCCAGTCGATGAAGCTGAAGAACACGTTGCGACACCTGAAGGGAGAAGAACTGATCACGCACTTGGGGCTCGAGTATTACGACTAGCCGGTTCAACAAACAGATGCGGGGGCTTAGTGACGTCTGTCGAGGATGGTCGGCGGATCGGACGAGTTCGGGGCGCCAGGATCGTCTTCTGGAAAAAGAAACGCGTCGGCGTATTCCGTCGCCGTGTGATTCTCATCCGGTGCCGTGCGCTTGACCTTCACCGCACGCCAAATTCCTTTGACGAACTCGACAAGCAGGTCAAAAAGCATATCCATCGCCGCCCCCACTCCTGGCGCAGCCTTCTTTGCGCCGGGTTTACCACACGGTCCTGATCAGCGGGCTGCGCCGGATCCTCTCGTCGTGCGTGACCAGCGTCAGGCCTTCCGCCCGCGCCGTACCGCCGATGATGCGGTCGGCGGGATCGTGGGAGTAATCATCAGGGAACATCGCGCCGAGGGCGCAAATCTCTGGAGTAATTGGGCGGACAGCCACATCCTCCAGGAAGATTTGAATCGAAGCCTCCAGGGTGCCATAGGCTCGCACACGTCCCTTTGCGAGCAAGGCGGCAATTTCCCATAGCGTGATTGCCGACACAGCGATTCCCCCATTATGGCGCGCCCGGCGGATCGCCGATGCCGCGGCTCGAGAGAGTCTCCTGGAATCGTCGACCGCCCAAACCAGGACGTGTGTGTCGATAAGGATCAAAAGGCGGACTCCCAGGCCTCCGGCGGATCCGAATCAAGGTCACCGACAATTTCAATCTTGCCTTTGAGTCGACCGATGAACTCACGCTTTTCTTTGCTCGCTGGCACCAATTTGGCGACAGGCCTGCCACGCTTGGTTATAGTGATGGGTTCGCGGGTACTGCTCACGTCATCCATCAAAGTCAGACAGCGGCTTTTGAACTCGGCGGCTGAAATTGTCTTCATGACCAACTCCTCTAAGATATGGTCATTGTAGCATGGTCACTTGGCCTAAAGGCTAATTTCTTCTCCCGCTTGTACTCATCAAACTTCGCCAGAAACCGGTCGATGTCGTTCCGCTGGATGTAGTACGGCGTCGACAGCCGCAGCTTGTGCGGGTCGCCGCCTCGTATGCGAATCTTGTAGGTCTGATAGAGCCAGTTCTCCAGATCGGCGCGTTGGACTGGCGGCACCAGCACGCTGACGATTCCGCAGCGCAACCCGGCGTCCGGCGAAGTCCACGACTCCGCCCCGCGCTTCTGCATTTCCGCAAGCATATAGTCCGCGAGTTCCCGGTGCCGCTGCTCAACCCGTTCCATTCCGATATCGTTGGCGAATTTGATCGACGCCCGCAGTCCCCACAATGCCGGCACATTCGAGCTTCCAATCCGTTGAAAGCGTTCCGCGCGAATCTTCGGCTCGTCCCATCCTTCGGTCGCGATCGTGTTCCACAGCCGATCAATCACTTCATCGCGCACATAAAGGAATCCCGACCCTTTCGTCGCCATCAGCCACTTGTGCGGACTCGAGGAATACATGTCGCATCCCAGATCGTGCACGTTGAGCCGCATCATTCCCGGCACGTGCGCTCCATCGACGGCCGACAGGATTCCCTTCGATCGGGCTAGCGCCGCCAGTTCCTTTACCGGCAGCACCACCCCGGAAAAAGTCGTGATATGGCTGAAGAACATCACCCGCGTCCGCGGCGTAATCGCATCGTTGAACTGGTTCAGCACCTGCGCCGCATCTTTCACCGGACGTTCCAGCGTTATTTTCTTCACCACAATGCCGTATCGCTTCGCCTTCAGATTCCACGGACCCTCTCCGCCCGGATGCTCCTGATCGGTCATCAGCACCTCGTCGCCGGGTTTCATATCGACGCCGTTCGCGATATAGCTGTTCGCCTCGGTCGCGTTGCGCAAGAGCGCAATCTCGTCGCGCACGCACCCAACGAACTCCGCCAGCGGATCGCGAAACTGGTTCCATGCCGCGTATCCCCAGATCGGATAATCTTCCGGGTCCTTCTCGTCCAGCTTCTCCGTCGTGTTGTATCCGTCAAAGATCGCGCGCAGCACCGGAGCCGGGCTCGACCCTACGGTTCCGTTGTTCAAATAAATTTCGTCTTCGGGAATCAGGAATTGCTTGCGGAGTTCTGCCCAGTACGCCTCCTCGTTCTTGTCGAGCAGCGAGCGCGCAGGTAGCGGCGGAACTTTCTCCAGTTGGGCAAAGAGGCTGCCGCGCAAGGCAAGGGATGCGGCAATTCCGGTAGCGGCGGTAGACAAGAAGCGACGGCGGTCGAGCATGCAGAACCTCCGGACTCGCCGAACGTTATATCACGGCATATTCCGCAACGGGCGAAATGCTTCAGAGGCCGTGAACTCGGGACTCGCGGCTCACGACCCACGAATAGCTCAAAAACTGGGCAGACCAAATTTCGACGCGATGACGCTCAGCCCTTTCACACCCGAGAATCCGACAAGCAGCGCGACAAAGAACACGCTCAGCTGATTGTGCAGAAACGGCGTCTCCAGCTTCGGCAATCCCACGATCACGTAAGCCCAACTGCCCACCAGTCCAACCATCAGCCCGGTGACAATCCGCACCCACAACTTGCCGGCCGAACTGATCCAGGCCGCTAGTCCTCCCAGGAATCCTCCCAATAGGCTGGCGCACAGCACCCCAAGAAACGTGATCGTGATCTCCGATTTGAATGGCGGATATCCCGGCGTAAACACCTGCACCGTGGATGATCCAAAATAAGTTGGAATCAGGATCGTCGACGAATCGAATCCGCCTGCCTGCACGACCGTCTGCAGCGGCTTCAAATTAAGCACGGCGCTATCGGCGCTGAAATGCAGCTCGCGCTGATCGCTCAGCCGCACCGGCCCGTTCGGGCCCACAAATCGCGCGATCAAATCAAAGCTGTCCACGATCGTGATGCTCTTGGGCGCGTTCGCAAACTCGATTCCCGTGATGTCGTCCGTAAACTTGTGCACGACCTGATGCGGATCTCCGCCTCCCGGCCGCTCCGTAAACGTGTATCCCGGAGCATCGGCCACTGTGAGCGTTGCCGCCGCAATCGGATACTGCGACGTCCAGCACGCCCCGCCCACCGCCGTCCCCTTATGAATGACAATCGGATTGTTATCGAGATTCCCGTTGCTCGGGCTTAGCCAGATCTCGACGTCATGCTCCAGATCCTCGGGAGCGACATAAAAAATCTGAACCCGGGCGCAGGTGGTTCCGTCGGCTCGCGTGCCGCCGTTCGCATCTTCGCCCGAAACCGTCAGCATCAACTCTCCGGCTGCCGCAGGAGTTCCTGCCGGAGCCAGAGGCTGCGAGAATGCCGCGAATATCAACCGCGCTCGTGAGTGGGCAGGCAGGTCGTAAATCCGCGCTCCCGAACCCTTCGAATGATCTTTTTTCTTCGCGGCGTTTGCCGGCTTGCCGTTCCCCTTCGTCTGTTCCTTCGGCGGACGCACCAGCACAAAATTCGACCCTCCGATCAGTTCCTGGTCCGTCTGCGTCACGGTGAGCTTCGCCACGCCCGCCTCGTTTAGCGGAACCGTAATCTGTTTCGCGCTCTCACCCTGGGTAAAGTTCACGGAGTACGTCGCGGTCTGGCCCGAGGGCTGCTGCACTTTGACCTCTGCCGTGAAGTTCCTGTGCGCGGCAGCCGGACGCCCGTTCGCATCCAGCAGTTGCACCTGCAAAGGAACATCCGCTCCCAACGGATTTTGAAGATTGACGGGAGCCACGTCGATTTTGCTGGGCGGCGTCGTTGACCCGTTTTGTGCCTCAGCCCGCGACAGAGCGGCTAACTGGAAAACGACGAATACGAGCGCAACAGCCACTTTCTTCATACACACCTCCCCGCTTGCGCCGTCTTGTACCCGCGCCTTAAGTGACGGCCAAACCTTGCCTGCGCGAAACGAATCGCGTTCCGAGTGCTCTTCGATTGGGATGGGGGAACGCCAAGCAGTCTGGTCCTAACTTTCAATCCCGCGCCGGAAATCGTAGTTTTGTCCGGATTTTGGAACAGTCCGCTCCCCACTGCCTGAGGATAACTCCAAACGCGCTAGTTACATGTTCTTCAGGAAGCGGCTCAGTTTGAAAAATAGGGAACTCTAGTGCGTCATCCAGACCGGAGCCGCTTTTCCGGCGGAGCGAAGGATCTCGCGCGCACGAACGACGTCTTCCCCCGCAACCATGCAAGATCCTTCATCTTGACTCACTCCGCTCCTTCGACCAAAGATGGAAGCAGTCACCGGCCCGGGTAATTTCGCGGAGTTCCTCGTTTCTCCCCCTGTTTGTGGTCATCGGCATGGCCTTCAATTCCGTTCGCACTGCTCTCCGATTGGAGTAGGAAATATGCTCAGCATCGCCTCGACTAGCCAGCTTCGCTTCATCCCCACCCTGAAACTAGCCATTCTCTGTGCGTGTCTGACACTCTGCGCTGCTGGCCAGGTCACGGTCGCCACTTATCACGATGACAACGGGCGCACCGGCCAAAACCTGCAGGAAACCACGCTCACGCTGAACAAGGTCAATTCCACCCAGTTCGGCAAACTCTTCTCGCAGACCGTCGACGGCTTCATGTATGCCCAGCCGCTCTACGTACCGAACGTCAAGATCAAGTCCGTCACGCACAACGTCGTCTACGTCGCCACCATGAACGACTCGGTCTATGCCTTCGACGCCGACGGCAACTCGGGAAGCAACGCCAGTCCGCTCTGGAAGGTTAATTTCACCAATCCCGCCAAGGGCATCACGACCGTATCTACCAGCGATGTGGCTTGCTCCGATCCGATCACCACAAAAATCGGCATCATGAGCACGCCTGTCATCGATACCTCCAGCGGAACGCTAAATACGATTGTCCGCACCAAAGAGTCCGGCGTCTTCTACCAACGCCTGCATGCGCTCGACATCACCAGCGGCGCTGAAAAATTTGGCGGACCCATCGTGATTAGCGCATCGGTCAGCGGAACCGGCAAGGGCTCGAAGAATGGAACTCTCAGCTTCGACCCTCTCGTTCAGAATCAGCGCGCCGCTTTGCTGTTGCAGAATGGCCTCGTCTACATCGGCTGGGGATCCCTTTGCGACAAGAACGCCTACCACGGCTGGCTGATGGCCTATAACGCCTCAACTCTAGCCCAGAAAGCCGTGTGGGTCACGACTCCAAACGCCTCGGAAGGCGCGATCTGGGAGAGCGGCAACGGTCCGGCCGGCGACGTTTCCTTTAACACATTCTTCCCAGTCGCCAACGGCACCTTCGACGTCAACACCAGTGGCAAGGACTACGGCCAGGCCATCGTAAAGCTGTCTCCTCCGTCCGGCACCACCTTCCCCGTTGCGGACTATTTCGAGCCCTACGATGGCACCAACCTCGATTCCGGCGATCACGATATCGGCTCCGGCGGCCTACTGTTGTTGCCCGATCAGACCGGAGGCCCCCACGTCCATCTTCTCGTACAGAGCGACAAGACCGGTAACATCTATCTCGTTAACCGCGACAACATGGGCCACTTCAATTCCGCCAACAATGATCAGATCGTCCAGTATCTCCCCGCCGCCGATCGCGGCATGTGGAACTCGCCCGCCTGGTGGAACAACCACGTCTACTTCGGCGCCAGCAGCGACGTTCTCAAGGCCTTCACTTTCAATACAAGCACCGGCCTGCTCTCGACTACCCCGACCTCGCAGACCGCTAAATCCTTTGGATATCCCGGTACAACGCCCTCTATTTCAGCCAATCAAACCAGCAATGCCATCCTCTGGACCCTGAACAATTCGGGATACAAAACCGGCGGAAACACCGTTCTTCACGCCTATAACGCCACGAATCTGGGGACGGAACTCTACAACAGCAGCCAGAAGTCCAGCCGCGACAGCGCCGGGCCGGCCGTAAAATTCACCGTGCCCACGATCGCGAACGGCAAGGTCTACGTCGGCACCCAAACAAAGCTCAGCGTATACGGACTTCTTTCCGACGAGGAGAAGTAGATAGATGTAGGGACGGACGCATTCGTCCGCCCCGCAAGCACGTGGGGACAGCCGCCTCGGCTGTCCGGGCGGCGCAGGTGTATCGCGCCGCAGGATTTTCGTTCCTCGCCGCGGAATCCTGCCACCGAACCATTGACAAACTTACCTACCCTGGCGCCTTCCGGCGATTTTCCCCTTCCTTTCCGGATAACCTGGACAAAGCACTTAGCGTCTAACCTACACGGCTCAGATTAGGGGCCAGGTGTCTTCCCACCCGGGCGTATAATCACGCTCAAGGAGTACCCTATGAAATTCCGATGGCTGGCAATCGCGCTAGGATTGGCGGCATTCAGCGCAGGGCCCTGGACGGTCGCCCAAACCACGACTCCCGGACAGAATCCGCCCCAGACCCAGACTCCTACTAACGATCCTGATCAGGGGCAACCCAAAGCAGGGGATGTTCAAAACGCTCCCAAGCAGCCACCGGCTACACTTCCCACGCAGGATGATGATCAGATCAAGCACGACGGCGGCAAGACCGACGTCGATGCCGTTGGCAACCGCAACGTCGGTTGCGGGCGCGGTGTAGGGAACTGGTACTCCGTTGAAAAGCAGGTGGCCCTCGGCCGCCAGTACGCGCAGCAGATCGAATCGCAAATCAAGCTGATCAACGATCCGGTAATTACCGAATACGTCAACCGCATCGGCCAGAATCTGGTGCGCAACTCCGACTCGCAGGTTCCGTTTACGATCAAGGTCATCGACTCTGATGTCGTCAACGCAATGGCTCTGCCCGGCGGATTCTTCTACGTGAACTCCGGCCTCATCCTCGCTGCCGACGAAGAAGCCGAAATGGCCGGCGTGATGGCGCATGAGATTGCCCACGTTGCCGCCTGCCACTATGCCCGCGAAATGACGCGCGCCAACCTCCTGCAGCTTGCCTCCTTGCCCGCCATCTTCATGGGCGGTGCGCTCGGATACGGCATCTACGAAGGCATGGGCCTCGGCATTCCCCTGACGTTCCTGCACTTCTCCCGCGGGTTCGAAGCCGAAGCCGATTACCTCGGCATCGAGTACATGTATCGCGCCGGATACGATCCTTCCGCCTTCGTCTCCTTCTTCGAAAAGATTCAAGCGATGGAGAAGAAGAAACCGGGCACCCTGTCGAAAGCCTTCGACACGCATCCGCAGACTCCGGACCGCATCGAAAAGTCGCAGGAAGAAATCCGCAGGATTCTTCCCGCCAAGGCCGAGTACATCGTGACGACTTCGGAGTTCGAGGAAGTCAAAGCCCGCCTGGCCTCGATCGAGAACAAGCACAAGTTACTCGACCAGAAGGACAGCAGTAAGCCCAGCTTGCGCCGCACTTCGAACACCAGCGATACATCGAACGACAAGAATGATGATGATCGTCCGACCCTGAAGCGGCGCGACGATTCCAATTAACTGATCACGTGTGTAACTCCCGACCGGCGGCCAAGGCCGCCGGTTTTGTTGTGTATCAGGGATCATCAGCGAGTTCTAATCGGGAGTATCATGGCTGCGTCCCGGAATCACGGGACTACCGTTCCGCCATGTGCTGTCGTCGCACGCTGACTCTAATCTGTCTGCTCTGCGTTCTCTGTATCCCCTCGTTTTGCCAGGACGCCGTCCTGCGCATCGGAGTATCCGTTCTCCGTGCCGGTCCGAAAATCGTATCAGGAACAGAGGCGCGCGACCGTTTAGTCAAAGAACTCAACCAGCACAAACGGAACAAAAAGCTCAACCCAACCATCGAAGCGGTTCCACTGGAAAATGAGTGGGGAATGAAGGCCGCGGCAGAAGCTGAACAGAAGCAGTGCCAATTCGTCCTTTCCACTCATTTAACCGGCGCCCGCACCTCTTCCGTGCTTACCTATAACGGTGCCGGTTCTGATATGGACTCCATGCCGGCTTTCTGGGCAACGGTCGAATATCGCTTGATCCACCTGCCGGATGGAGCCCCTTTCGACGTAGATTCCGTGAAAGAAGATGATCCCGGTTCGCTGCAATCCGCAGTGTGGGCTGCGCTCAGTCACATTGCGCACCAGGCGATTATCGAACTGGCCAAAGGCGGCAACGTTCAAAATCAGAAAAAGATTCAGCCTGCCCGCGCCGGAGCAACGGGAGCTTCGTCTGTGCCAGAAGTATTCACGGTCAACAACGAGCGCTGCGCATGGTTACCCAACGATTTTCCGCACGCCGACGCTTTGCGCGATGTCTGTCAGTTCGCGAACACGGTGGCGCAGAGGATGCCGAACTTTATTTGTGATCAGGATGCATCGCGTTACCGCGGCAAGAACAAAGTGCCATTCGACCTCATAACAGCTTCTGTGCGCTACCAGGACGGACGGGAGTTCTACTCCAGAATCAGGCGCAATGGTCAGCCGGTTTCCGACAGCCTCTCGCAATCTCCCGGTCTGTGGTCGACGGGAGAGTTCAGCAGCAACAATCTCCGGTCCATCTTCGACCCGCTGAACCATGCAGTTTTTCAATTCGTCAAAGATGGTTCGGCTGATGGCCGGCCAGTCTGGATTTTCTCGTACCGGATTTTGAAGCAGAACAATCCGCTTTGGAGGCTGCGCACGGCCGACCAGATGGTCGCGCCTCCCTACGGTGGAGAACTGTGGATCGATCAGCAAACCGGCTGGATTTTGCACTTTGACTCTGCCGCAACTCAAATTCCCAGCGGATTCGCCATAGAATCCGCCTCCCAGGCTATCGACTACGAGAACGTGGCTTTCGGCGAGGCCGGTTCCTTTCTTTTGCCGACGAGCTTTGTCGTGGCTACCCGATACAAAGATGAGGAGCCCACGCGAAATGTCGTGCAGTTTCGCAGTTGCCACGAATTCCGCGCCACGGCACACATCGTAGTGAACGTTCCTTCCAAGGAATCGGAGACGTCGTCGGCGACCTCCGAGTCTGAGGTTCTAAGTTCTCATTACGATTTGGAGCAAGCGGAACAGCTCTACGCCGTTCTGCGCGAGCAGGCCATCCGCGACGATCAGGCTCTTCTCGATTCGGAGCTCCGGAATCAACAAGACGCCGCGACTCTTCGTGCGCTCGACGCGCTGACCCGCCTGGGGAGGGAACGCCGCAGGCTGTCTGCCGAGGCTGCGCTAACCGCGAAGACCGCGCCGCCCACGCCTCTGCCGGAGACCACCTTGAAAGTCAGCGTGCGATTCGTGCCCGTGACGGTCGTGCTGCGCGATCCGAAGGGAAACACTGTCGGAGATTTGAACAAAGAGAATTTCGAATTGTTCGATAATGGCAAGCCGCAGGAGATCAAAACCTTCTCCATCGAGAAATCCCAGTCCACGGCCGCCCGCACTGCCACGGAGAGTGCGACCATCTCCCAAGCGTCACCCGATCAACCGTCCGCCCGTCCCGACCGCTACGTCGCCTATCTCTTCGACGATATCCACACTGCCTTTGAAGATCTCGCCGCGGCCCGAGAGGCTGCCGCCCACCACCTTTCTCGACTTCAGCCCGAGGATCGCGCGGCGATTTTCACAACCTCAGGGCAACTCACCCTCGATTTCACCAACGACCCTGACCGGTTGCAGCAAGCTCTGAAATCTCTTCGGCCGCATCCGATCATCCGCGGCGTGATGTGTCCACCCATCAGCCCATACATGGCAGAGCTGATCGTCAACCAGGACGATCGCGAAGCCCTGGGCCTCGCCACGCGCGACGCGGCCAATTGCGCCTTCGGTGGGCTGGCGCAAGGCCCCGGGCCCGAAATGGCCCGCGCCGAGCAGATCGCCAAATCAACGGCGATCGAGGTCCTCAGCGCCGCCAGCGCCGAGAATCAGTCCATCCTGAGCGCGTTGCGCTACGCCTTCCACCGGACCGCCAGCGCGCCGGGCAGCCGCAGCATCGTTCTCGTCTCTCCGGGATTTCTGATGCTCGCGCCCGAGGTTCGTGAGGCAATCGCCGACCTGACCGGCGCCGCCCTGCACTCCGAGATCGTCGTCAATACGCTGGACGTCCGCGGCCTCGTTACTCCCGTGGCCCCGCCAAACCAGGACCATCCTGCTAATCCGGTCGTCCGCTTCCGCTACGACAGGGAAGAAGATTCCGCGCAGACTGAGGTGCTCGCAGATCTCGCCTACAGTACCGGGGGCACGTTCTTCCACAGCAACAACGATCTGGACGAAGGTTTCCGGCGTACCGCCGATCAGCCCGAATACATCTACGTCCTGGGATTCTCTCCGCCAAAGCTCGACGGCAAATTTCACAAGCTGAAAGTCCGGCTGAACACGGCTGAAAAGCTGGCCATTCAGGCTCGCGAAGGTTATTACGCGCTGAAACCCGGCTCCAGCCATTGAATCTGGGCAATTTCCGTAGTCGTTCCCCGTTCGGCCCACCTGTCCGCCATCCGTTGCATCTACCACTACATTCACATTTGCATGTGATTTGAATCACAGATTCGGCTGTCAAAGGGACATACCCTCGGCTATGCTTATTACAGCGCGCGTATAAAGGCGGAACTTCGAATGCCCGAAAATACCCTCTCGATTACTGACAATCGCACAAATAAGAGCTATACCGTCCCCGTCGACAACGGCACGATCCGGGCGATGGACCTGCGCCAGATCAAGACCGGCCCCGAAGATTTCGGCCTCATGACCTACGACCCGGCGTACATGAACACCGCGTCGTGCAAGAGCGCCATCACCTACATCGACGGCGACAAAGGAATCCTGCGGTATCGCGGATACCCGATCGAGGTCCTCGCCGAGCGCTGCACTTTCTTGGAAGTCGCGTACCTGTTGATGTTCGGCGAGTTGCCCACCGAGAAAGAACTCAAGCAGTGGGTCTACGACATCACCCATCACACCATGCTGCACGAAACGACCAAGAAGTTCATGGAAGGCTTCCGTTACTCAGCCCATCCCATGTCGATGTTCGTCAGCACGGTCGCCGCGCTCTCCAGCGTTTATCCCGACGCCAAGCTCGTTCGCAGCCCCAAAGATCGCATGCACCAGATCGTGCGGGTCATCGGCAAAGTGCCGTCCATCGCGGCCATGTCGTACCGGCACAACGTCGGGTTTCCCTATGTCTATCCCGACAACGACCTCAGCTACACCGAGAACTTCATGAATATGTTGTGGAAGATGGTCGAGCCGAAATACGTCGCGCACCCAGCCATCGCGCGCGCGCTCGACATTCTATTCATCCTGCACGCCGACCACGAGCAGAACTGCAGCACCAGCACCATGCGGACGGTGGGCAGTTCCGAGAGCGATCCTTATCTCTCGGTCGCTTCCGCGGCCTCGGCGCTCGCCGGCACCCTGCACGGCGGAGCCAACGAAGAAGTGCTCAAGATGCTCGATGAGATCGGCTCGAAGGACAATGTGCCCGCCTACATCAAGCGCGTGAAAGACGGGCATTTCAAGTTGATGGGCTTCGGCCACCGCATCTATAAGAACTACGATCCGCGGGCGAAAATTATCCGCTGGAGCGCCGAGCAGGTCTTCGACGTTACCGGGCGCAATCCGAAACTTGATATCGCGCTCGAACTCGAACGCATCGCTCTCGAAGACGATTACTTCGTGAAGCGCAAACTCTATCCCAACGTCGACTTCTATTCCGGGATCATGTATCAGGCCATGGGATTCCGTCCGGAGATGTTCACCGTGCTGTTTGCGATTCCGCGCACCGCCGGATGGCTCGCGCAGTGGGAAGAACTCATGCGCGATCCGGAACAGAAAATCGCGCGTCCGCGCCAGATCTACACCGGGCCCGGGGAGCGCGAATTCATTCCGCTCGACCAGCGCGTCCCAGTGCCGATCCCGGCCGAATATCCCACGCGCTAGTCCTCGGAATCCAGCTTTTGAGTATTAGGGAGTTTCCGAAGGTTTTAAAAACACGTCATCCATTCTATTTTCGGCGGAATGGATGTAGCTTTCGGTGTATATCGGGCCAGAATTCAGCTGCGGCATTGTAAAGCGCAGTGTTGCCAAGGTCGATGCCGATGCGCGAAAGAGTGTGCCCCAAATCGCGGTCCTGTTGCGGATAGTAGAAATTCGAAATGCCGGCGGCTGCCACCGTTCCAGTGAGCCCCGAGGAATAAAAGACAGTGTGGCCGGCGTCATTGTAAGTCACAAACACGCGCGAAATTGCATAGAAAACGCGCTTGCCAAACGATCCTTTGCCAAGCCGAAAATAGCGAGGGTCCTGGTGAAATGCTACTGTGAGCGCGTAATCGCCGATGAAGCTGGAGACGGTCGCATCCAACTCGAGTGAGCCGAAGCATTCGCCGTAGCTGGCTACCCCGTGTCCGTAACCGCAAAAGCCGTCGCTCGACGAATGTTCCAGAGTTGCCGCTTCGAAAGCTCCCACCCCCAGTCCCAATGGATCGTAAGCCCCGCGAGCCCACTCTTTGAATTTCTCCTTCGGAGTAAGCGGCGTGAAGTGCTGGCCGTAGTCGACCTTGAAGGCCGGAATCACCCAGTAGATGTGCCCAGGCGAGCCGCTGGGAGTAGGCGCACCAGGCTTTTCCTTTCTTGGATTCTGCGATTTCGTCTGCTGCTGGGGAGAGGGTGTTTGATCTTGCCCAGTGTTGCTGCGCGCTGGCAGAGAAGGGTCAGCAGGATTGGATTGTTGAGAGTACGAGTAGGTGATCGAGAAGGAGACGACCAGAATCACCAGGACGATACTTCTGCTGGATGCGAGAACTCTTCCATTCACGGCAGAGTCTCGACGGGGCATTTCAGGGCTACCCTTCCGATTCCTATCGCGGGGAAGTGCACCCGCCGTTTACGCAGCGTGCTTGGCCAGTTCTGCCAGATGCTGTCGGTGACGCTCGGGGGACGTGATCACCCTCATCTCCTGCCAGTCATAGGCGAATTCTTTTCCGCAGTCCAGACAGACCACGTAGGTGCCCGTCAACGCTGCAGCCTGGGGGCGATGCGCAGCGCGACGCATAGTAACGGGGAAGCTATATCGAGAGTGTTTGCAGCCGAATACAGCATCGACCAGTTTTGCAAGCATGACCCACCTTCCACCTGAGCGAAAGTAAAGACTTCTTTGCTGAGAGTGCGCGCCCCCTCACCGTCCACATTCCGTAACGCTGCACTCCTGTACTTAGATTCAAAACGGGGGAAAAGGGTTTAGGTTTTCCTTAGGGAGATCCCCTAACCCTTAAGCATTAGTGAACTGCTTGCAGATCATGGAGTTGGAAGGGAACTGCGCAATCGCCGATCGCCCCGTGAATCCCACCCATGTCATCGCTTGGTTAACACCGCGCCATGGCTTCCCGGGATCTTAGTCGGTTTGAGGCGAACCGCAGCAAATGTGAAGGTAGGGAGTAATAGCTGGTCAGGCACGATCGCAAACAGTGCGGCCCCTCACACGCTCTGCGGTCCGCGCTTCTTATATTGCTGACACTTCGTCATGATTGCCGAGCGCAGCCGGCTGCGAAGATCTTCGGGGAGTTCGTACAGTTGGGAGTCGCGATAAATCTCGATGGTTTTCTTGGTAGTGTCGCAGACGACGTAGCAGTTGTGGCACCAGGAAAGATGATTCTCCAGCTCGCTTTTTGTTTTTTCGTCGAGAACGCCGTCCAGATAGCTGGTCAGCTCGTTAAGAAACTCAGAACATTTCACTGGTTGCCATCTCCGCTCGCGACATCGCCGTTTTTAACATCTCCACTCCTGGTACTTCCACTCTTGCCGTTCTCGCCGCTGTCCCGCCGCTGAAAGTAGCGTCCCAGCCGCTCGCGCAGTTGCAGCCGGGCCCGCAACAGCCGCGATTTTACCGCAGGAATGCTCAATTCGAGCGCCGCCGCGGTTTCTTCCGTCGACAAACCTTCCACGTCTCTCAGCACGAATACCGTCCGGAACCCGGGCGGTAAGCCTTGAATCGTCTTGCTCAAGATCTCCCGGAGTTCCGCTTGCGTGTACTGCTGTTCCGGATTCGGGCTCCAATCCGCGATCTCGCGGGGCAGGGAGTCGTCTTCCGTCTTGATGTCCTCGTCCAACGAAACTGTGCGCTCGGGCTTCCTCCGGCGCAACTTCATCAACGCTTCGTTGACGGCGATCCGTACCAGCCAGGTATAAAACTTCGACTGCTCCTGGAACTTTGCCAGATTCCCGTAAGCCTTCAGGAACGCTTCCTGCACCACGTCTTCCGCGTCTTCGCGGTTTTGCGTGATGTGCTGCGCGATTCGAAACACATTCCGGTCGTAGCGGCGGACCAGCTCTTCAAAAGCCGAGTCGTCACCTTTCTTCGCCGCCCGTACCAGCGCCAGCTCTTCGCTTACAGGCTCTTCTAGTTTGTTTTGGATGGCTCCCATGGTCCTGACGATGCAACATTTTCCGGCGCATCCACCGCGTCGGCGTGATTCCTATTCTAATGGCAACCCGCGATTTTTCCCAATCGGGTAAATACGATTTGCGCAAGGCTCGCGTAGCCGACAGCCGCGTCGGCTGTCCAGCCGCCGAAGCGAGACGCTGGCACGGGCCAAGTCACAAAGAGGTTGCCCCATCCTTTCCGGCGTTTTGTGCGGGAGGATGGGTCGCTACGGATGCCGGCAGCGTGTGGATCATTCCTGCCCGGGAAATCGTCCGCCGAGGTGTCAAGATGAATAATCCTTCCGCCACGATCCGCTGCTGCTCCCCACCCGCTTGCTATAAAATCGATAAGAAACGTGACTCCGGCGCGGTTGAACAGGTACCGAAGTACTCAAGAGACTGCCGTACAAGTTCCGTATAATCAGCGGTTAGGGTACTGTCAGTATTACCTGTTGCGGAAGGTAGACTTTGATCCTGGAAATGGTCTCCTGAGAAATGGCGGATAGCAAGGAACTCCAGCAAATCGTCGAGCGCGCCGTGGCGCAGGTTTTCGAGCGCGAGCTTCCGAAGTTGCAGTCTGAACTGGTGGAGCGAGTTTTGGCCGAATTGCCCGTGCCAACCGCCATAGCGGAAGGCAACGCCGCAGCCCCATCCGCGTCGAATCTGGTGCAGTCGGTCTCCAGCATTCATGCCGGTACCACGCAAAAAGAAATCCTGCGCGCCCTGCTTGATGCCGGCAGTTCGCATGCTGCGCGGGTTGCGCTGTTTGTGGTGAAAGCCGGCGCGGCCAGCGGATGGCAGAGCCGCGGCCTCGGCGAGGACGACGCGGTCAAAGATTTTCCGCTCGACATGGCGTGCGGTCCGGTTTCGCACGCGTATCTGAATCGCACGGCCGCTCCGGCCAACACCGCCGAAATGGATCCGCGCTTTGTTAAGCAATTCGGCGGTCCGGATAACGAACAGATTCTGATTTTGCCCCTGGTGCTGAAAGAAAAAGTTGCGGCTCTGCTTTATGCCGATGGCGGCGCAAGCGGTTCTCTCGATCCTGCCGCGCTCGAAGTTCTGGTGATGGCGAGCAGCGCCTGGCTCGAACTGACCTCTCTGCGCAAGCAGATGCAGAAGGATTCCCTCGAAGCCGCGCCTGCGATGGAGCGGCCTGCCGCGCCGGCGCCCGCGCAAACCGTCAGCTCTTTTTCCGATCCCTTTGCCTCGCACGCTCCCAAGCACATCGCGCCGCAGCCCGCGCCCGAGCCGGAGCCGGCGGAAGTCGTCGAAGTCGCGCATGCGGCGTCGGCCAGTGCCGCGGCCTCTGCGCCCGCGGCCGCGGCCGATCCGTTTGCCGGACTCTCTGCCGAAGACGCCGACACACACCGCAAGGCGCAGCGTTTCGCCCGCCTGCTGGTCGACGAGATCAAGCTCTACAACCAGGCCAAGGTTGCCGAAGGACGGCGTCACAAAGACTTGTACGATCGTCTGAAGGAAGACCTCGAAAAGAGCCGCGCGACCTTCCAGAAACGTTATGGAAGCACGGTAGCGGCCAGTGGCGATTACTTCCAGAAAGAAGTCGTCCGCAGCCTTGCCGAAGACGATTTGTCGATCATGGGCGCGAACTTCAAGAAGTAAAGGTGGAAGAGCGGCGCTTCAGCGCCGTGTTCCGCATCATAGATCGTAGGGCTTTAGCCCCAGTGTTCAGGTTCTGGCATTCGCGTCTCCGCGCGAAAAATTATTAAGGTGTTTCGATCAGGTCTCAAGTGGTGGTGGGTCGTTGCTCTGGCCGGATTCTTCGGGCTCTCGAGCAGCGTGCATCTGAACGCGCGCGCTCATTCGCAGGATTCTTCCTCCTCCGAGCAATCTTCCTCAAGCAGCCCCACAACGCAATCCACCGAACATAAATCCGCGACCAAGAAACCGACGAAGAAGCCTACTGGGCACACTCGTGCGCGCCGGCGTCGCCGCCCCATGTCTCCCCGCGTGCGCCGCATCCGCCAGGCGTTTGTCGCCTCGACCAGCCTGCGTCCCATGGCGCAGCAGCTGATTCAGGATCGTACCCCCGCCGCCTACGCCGGAGTCGAAGCCTACGCCCGCGCCCACACGAAAGAAGACGCCGGCGCCCTGGCTTGGCTCGTCGTGGGATACGCGCACGTCATCGACCACGAATGCCCGAAGGCCATCGATCCGCTGAACCGCGCCAAGCCGCTGGCCGGCGATCTCGGCGATTACGTTGCCTACTATCTCGGCACCTGCTACCTGCAGATGGGCCGTCAGGCCGAAGGTCTCGCAGCGCTCGCCAATTTCGCGACGAACTATCCCGATTCACTGCTCATCCGCGACGCTCACCTGAGCTATGCTACGGCTCTTATCAGCGACGGACGCTCGGCCGAGGCCGCCGGGATTCTCGAAAAAGATCGTCTTCCCGCTCGCTCCGATATCGAACTTGCCCTGGGACGCGCCTTCGTCGCCCTGAAGCAGTATCCGAAAGCCTCCGACGCGTTTGCCAACATCTATTACCAGATGCCGATTTCGGCGGAAGCTGACGCCGCCCGCGACGAACTCAAGCGGCTTCCCATCTCATTCGAGCCGACGTGGACCGAGCGCCACACCCGCGCCGACTTGCTGATGAAGGGCAGGCGCTGGGACGACGCGGTTGACGAATACCGCGAGCTCGCCAGCCATGCCACGCCCGAAGGCCGCACCAATGCGGAACTCGCTCTGGCGGACGCGCTCTATCGCGGCGGCCATCATCGCGAGGCTAAGGCTGAACTCACCAGCATTTCGAACCCCACTCCTGAACAGAACGCGCACCGGCTGTACATTCTTGCCGAATCTGCCTGGGCTTCCGACGACAACGATCTCTTCTATCGCACTGTCGACCAGATGCGCGAGACTGCGCCCACCAGCACGTGGTTCGAGCAGGCCCTGTTGCTCGTCGCCAATCTGCACCTCGTACATCACGAGAGAGATCAGGCGCTCGACGCCTTCCGCGAATTGCAGCAGCGCTTTCCCACCGGAGCCCGCGCCTCCTACGCTCACTGGAAAGCCGCATGGCTCACTCTGCGCATGGGACGCACCGAACAGGCCAAGCAGCAGTTCGAAGAACAGATCACGCTCTATCCCAACGGCAACGAAACTTCGAACGCCCTCTACTGGCGCGCGCGTCTGGCCGAAGAAGAAAATCAGCCGGGCATGGCTCGCGCCTTTTACGAAAAATTGTCGGAGCGCTACCGCAATTACTACTACGCCGAGCTGGGCCGCGATCGTCTGAAGAAGCTTCCCGAAACGAATGATCCGCCGGGCACGTATCCGATTCTCGACCGCATTCCTCCGCTCGAGCACGCGGAGAAGATCACGCTCGAAGATCCTCCAACTGACGATCTGCATTTGCAGAAAGCGCGCCTGCTCGGCAATGGAGGGCTCGTCGATTTCGCCGTCCGCGAACTGCAGGCCGCCGCCGATGTCGATAAGGGAAACTGGGAACTCGCCGAGACCGCGCAGATCTACAGCGATACAGGCCACTTCGATCGCGCCATCGAAGTGATGAAGCACTCCGTCCCCAGCTACTTCGCCGTCGATATTCCAATGCTGCCGCGCGAGTACTGGGAAGCGCTTTTCCCGCGCCCGTACTGGTCCGATCTGAAGAAGTATTCGGTCGCGAATGGACTTGATCCGTATTTGGTCGCGTCGCTGATTCGCCAGGAATCCGAATTCAATCCGCTGGCAGTTTCTCGCGCCAACGCCGTCGGCCTGATGCAGTTGCTGCCGAAAACCGGACGCGTGGTCGCGCACCAGGAATCTCTGCACCATTACAATTCCGGCGAGCTCTATACGCCCACGGTCAATCTGGAGCTGGGCACGCACTATTTCCGCGGCATGGTCGACAAGTTCGGTGGATCATTCGAGCACGCCCTCGCCGCCTACAACGCCGGATCGGACCGCGTCGAAGAATGGATGGGCCAGGGCCCTTACCGCGATTCGCCCGAGTTCGTAGAATCCATCCCATTCACCGAAACGCGCGAATACGTGCAGGCCATCATGCGTAACGCCGCCGTGTATCGGCAGCTTTACGGGACGCCGTAAGTGCAACTTCTTTGGCCACGGATTTATTCACACGGATCAATTCCGAACTTTTGCGGGAACGTTGAAGTAGGGGACTCCGAGTCGATGGCGGCGAAATAGCGAACAATGTGGAGTCCACCCGAAGCGGGAAAGTCAAGACCACGAAAGTATCCTCGATGCACCATTCGCAGTGCATCTTCGCCCCAAGGCGCTGATTCGAGGGCTGATAAGAGCCCAGGACCCTGTGCAAATAATATACGATAAGTGGCTTTGTTTCAGCGACATACATCCGGCAGTTAAACCGATTTAATAAGTCGCTGCGGCGCCTCGTTGAGTTCCTGGAGCAAGGCTCCATTCGTCGTCAGATCGCCTCAAGGTCTAAGCGAGATCCTCAGGAACGGGCAACTCTGAGTGTGATCGGCCCTTCGATCCGCACACCGATTATTCACTGAAGCTGGATCAGGAAATCGTGGAGACCGGCTCGCAAGACCGGAGCATCCCTATCCAAACCGCTCCGAGAGTGGATCAGTTTGAAAAGAGATTTGCTGCGTCATCCTTCTATGAAAACGGGCGTACCTGTCCATAGGTATTTTGCGGCGATGCGGACAGGCTTCTATTCGTGCTCGAGGCACATAAGGTATGTCCGGACTCCGCCGCTCCATCTGAGCGTCGCTCTCGAAGAGCAAGGATGACTTCGAGCTGACGGATTCCCCTTACACCGCCGCAAACTTTTCTTCGTCAAACACCACGCCGTCGTGCAGCAGGGCGTAGACCGCGATCAGCAACTTGCGGGCCAGCGCCACTCGCGCCACGTGCTTGTGTTTCTTGCGCGACAGCCGTTCATAGTAGCGCTTGGCCGCCGGCGAACAGCGGGTCGCCACCTGCGCGGCCTCCACCATGATCCAGCGCATCCACGGCGAACCCTGCCGCGTGATGCCGCCCCGCGCCGCCTTGCCCGCCGACTCCCGCACTCGCGGCACCAGCCCGGCGTAACTGCACAGCGCTTCTTTGTCAGCGAAGCGTCCCAGGTCTCCGATCTCGGCCAGCAGCATCATCGCCGAACACTCCCCAATCCCCGGAATCGTCATCAGCCACTGGGCCCGCTCGTCTTGTTTTGCTTTTTCACTTAATTGGAGATTTTGTTTTTGAATCTCTTCCGTGTACCCATCCAGCAAGCGCAGGCACACGCTCACCGATTCTCGCGCCTGCGCCGGCAGTTTTACTCCCGCCAGCCACAGCCGTCCCCGTTTGCCGAACAAATCCGTCACCGGCGAATGCAGCCCTTGCTGATGCAGCACCGCATGCACCTGGTTCTTCAGTCGCGTCCGATGCCGCACCAGCGTGGCCCGCAACCGCACCTGCTGCCGCCGCGCCTGCGTCTCCCGGTCCGCTTTCCACGACTCCGGCAACAAGTCGCAGCGCAGCAAATGCGCCAGCGTCTCCGAATCCACCCGATCATTCTTCAGCTTCGCCGACGCAATCGCCTTCACCCGCTGCGGATGCACCAGCACCAACCGCGCGACCTCCGGCTCCACCACCTCGCGAAACGCCGGCCAGAACCCGCACGCCTCCACCGCCGCCTGCACCTGTTGCCCGCGAAACTGACGAAAATACTTACGCAGCGCCAGCTTCTCGTTGCTCACCGGCCCCGCCTGTACGATCTTGCCCCTTGCTTCCACCGCCGTCATGTAACAGAATCTCTGGTGAAGATCTACGCCAACGTGGATCATCTCGTGCCTCCTTCAGGGCTTGTGCTTCGAGCACGTACTTTACCCTTGGAGGCACGCCTTTTTAGTTTTCATTACATCTGAGCGGAGCCGCTGTTCAGGCGGAGCGAAGGATCTGGCGCGGGCTGCATCGGCGGATCCCGCGAGATCCCTCGCCCCGCTGGTAAAAACGCGGGGCTTCGGGATGACGCATCCGTGAAGCAATGGATCATGACGCATCCGTGAAGCAGCGGATCGACAACGAGCAGCCCCGGAACGCGACTGGCTGAATGCTGATGGCTGAGTGCTGAATGCTTTTGTGCGATTATTTGCTGCGTCATCCTGAGAGTTTGTGACTTTTTTGAAGATTGCCGGATTTTTCGCGCGTAAGTTGCTTTGTTTTCAGCGTCGCAATTTTCGCGAAATCAAAAAAGTCACAAACTCTGAGGGGAGCCGCTGTTCAGGCGGAGCGAAGGATCTGGCGCGGGGCTGCATCGGTCGTGCACGCGAGATCCCTCGCCCCGCTGGTAAAAACGCGGGGGGCGGCGTGACGCAGCTCGTTACCCTCAGGGCGTCTCTGCGCTCTTGGAGTGATGCAGGAAGAGAATCTCGATGACCAGCAATACCGCACCCACCACAATGGCGCTGTCGGCAAGATTGAACACCGGCCACTGATATTGCTTCACATAGACGAGCAGAAAATCCACGACGCGCCCGCGCGCAATCCGGTCCCAGAGATTTCCCACCGCGCCGCCGAGAATCAGCGACAAGGCAATCCCCGTGATCGAGAGCGCGCGCGGCTGACGCCAGAGAAGGAAGACGACCACCACCATCGCGACCACCGAGAACGCGATCAGCAGCGTTGTTCTCCAATGAAAAGTCGAGTCGGCGAACAGGCTGAAGGCCGCGCCCGTGTTCTCCGTGTGCGTGATGCGAAGAAATCCAGGGATGATCTGGATGTGCGTGTACATCGGAATGCGCACAGCGACCAGCCACTTCGTCCAGCGGTCGAGCACAATGACGAGCAGAGCGATCGCGAAATGAATAATCCGAACGCGGTGAGAGGACATTCCGTTGTTAGTTCCTGTCATCCTGAGCGACGGTTTATGTCGCGAAGGATCGATGCACTCCCCGGCACCTCCTATGCGGCCGGCAGAATGCATAGGTCCTTCGCTTGGCTCAGGATGACAAAGATAATTTTTAGCTTTGCGACTCAATTTCCTTCAGCACCGCGCTGCAGCGCTCGCACACCGTGGGATAGTCCGTGTCTTCGCCGACGTGAACCGAGTAATTCCAGCAACGCTCGCACTTCGTTCCATCGGCCTTTTTCACTTCGACATGCAAGCTACCGGTGCCGTTGCCCGATCCCTGCGAAAGATGTACCTGCGAGACGATGAAGATATAGCGCAGCAGATCTTCATAACGCTTCAGCAGCGAATACACGGGATCGGACGCGGTGATCAGAACCTGCGCTTCGAGCCCGGTGCCGATCAGCTTGTTATTGCGCGCGGCCTCGAGTGCCTTGAGCACTTCGTCGCGGACTCCGCGCAGGCTCTTCCAGTCCTCGTCCGATTTGGATTCGGCCGCAATCGATGCGCCCAGAATCTCGGCGGCAGAAGGGAACCGCGCCAGATGCACGCTCTGTTCGCGCGATGCAAACTGCGGCAGATACTTCCAGACTTCTTCGCAGGTGAAGGTCATGATTGGCGCCAGCAACCGCACCAGAGCTTCGCTGATCCTCCAGATCGCCGTCTGCGCGCTGCGGCGGGCCTTCGACTTCGGAGCAGAGATGTAGAGCCGATCCTTCAACACATCGAAATAAAACGCACTTAAGTCCACGATGCAGAAGTGGTTCAGGCGGTGATAAATCTTGTGGAAGGCGAACTCGTCGTAGTAACTGCGGACATGGGCCGCGAACAAAACCGTCTGCCGTAGCATGTATTGATCGAGCGCTTCCATCTCATCGAATGGAACCGCGTCGCGCTCCGGCACGAATTCGTCGAGATTGCCGAGGATGTAACGGAACGTGTTGCGGATCTTCTTATAGTTCTCCCCGACGCGCTGCATCAGCGCTTCCGAGCCGACCACGTCCTCGCGGAAGTCGACCGACGCGACCCACAGGCGCACAACTTCTCCACCCAGCCGGCTCGAAATGTCGACGGGATCGACATCGTTGCCCCGCGACTTCGACATCGCCTGGCCTTTTTCGTCGAGCGTCCATCCCGGCGTCACGACGCCTTTGTAGGGAGGCGTGCCCCGCGTGCCCATGGCGCAGA
Source organism: uncultured Acidobacteriota bacterium (assembly GCA_963763845.1). Taxonomy (GTDB): domain Bacteria; phylum Acidobacteriota; class Terriglobia; order Terriglobales; family Acidobacteriaceae; genus Sulfotelmatobacter. The sequence continues at coordinate 635,517 of CAVXPX010000024.1, read as the reverse complement.
GCAGGGAAGACTGAAACCATCCGCGGTACTGATCGCCGCCCTCGAGATATAAATCCGACGGCCACGGATAATCAGGCTCATCATCGATGAGAGCCAGGTAGCTTGCGCCCGACTCCAGCCACACATCGAAGATGTCGGTTTCTTTTTCAAATTTCGTCGAGCCGCAATGCGGACACTTCGTTCCCTCCGGCAGAATGCGCTCAGGGTCGGACTCAGCAGTAAACCACGCGTCCGCTCCCGACTTCGCGAACAGCTCCACGACTTTCTTGTTGATTTCCTTGTCGTTGAGCGGCTTGCCGCACGCCGCGCACAGATACACCGCGATGGGCACGCCCCACACGCGCTGCCGCGAGATGCACCAGTCAGGCCGCGTCTCGATCATGTTCGACAGCCGTTCTTCGCCCCACGAGGGATCCCACTTCACCTTCTTGATTTCTGCCAGCGTGCGTGTACGGAGAGTGTCGTTCTTGCCCGCGCCGCCCGGCATCGGCGTCTCCATCGAGATGAACCACTGCTCGGTGGCGCGGAAGATTACCGGATTGTGGCAGCGCCAGCAGTGCGGGTAGGAGTGTTCCGTCTTCTCGGTGTGCAGCAGCGCGCCGCGCGACTTCACCAGATCGATGATGGGCGGGTTTGCATCCCAGACGCGCTTGCCTGTGTACTCCGGCAGTCCGTTGCGCAGGATTCCTTTTTCGTCGACGTTGCTGGTGGCATCGAGCCCGTATTTCACGCCGGTGATGAAGTCTTCGGCGCCGTGGGATGGCGCGGTGTGCACAACGCCCGTGCCGGTATCCATGGTGACGTAATCGGCGAGCACGCCAAGAATCTTGCGATCGAGAAACGGATGCTGAAAGTTCGAGCGCTCCAGTTTGCGTCCGGGAAAATACGCCAGCGGCTTGGGATCGGCCAGATTGCACTTCGCGGCCACTTCCTGCGCGAGCTTCGAGGCGACGATGAATACTTCGCCGCCCGATTCCAATCCCACATACTCCTCATCCGGATGAAACGCTACAGCCATCGAAGCCGGCAGCGTCCAGGGAGTCGTGGTCCAGATGATCGTCGAAACTTTCTTTCCCGCAAGCGCCGGATCGATCTGTGCCGGATCGTCCAGCAGCCGATACTTCACCCACACCGTGCTGCTGGTGTGATTCTCGTACTCGACTTCGGCCTCGGCCAGCGCCGTCTCATCGTGCATGCACCAATACACCGCGCGCAGTCCCTTGTAGACGAATCCGTTTTCGTAGAACGAAAAGAAGGTCGACAGCACCACCGACTCATACTGCGGAGTCATGGTCGCGTACGGACGCTCGAACCTTCCGAACACTCCGATGCGCTTGAACTGCTTGCGCTGCAAGTCGAGAAACTTCTGGGCATATTTGCGGCAGGCCGCGCGCACCGACGTGGCCGGCATCTGCAGCTTCTTGCCGCCGAGTTCCTTGTCGACCTTGATTTCGATGGGCAGGCCGTGGCAGTCCCATCCGGGGACGTAAGGCGCGTCGAATCCTGCCATCGTCTTCGACTTGACGATGAAATCCTTCAGGCATTTATTGAGCGCGGTGCCCATGTGAATCGGCCCGCTGGTGTACGGAGGCCCATCGTGCAGGATGTAGCGCTCGGCGCCCTTGCGCGCCTCCCGGATGCGCTGATAAATGCCCATCTCCTCCCAGTGCTCGAGCATTTTGGGCTCGTTCTGAGGCAGGTTGGCCTTCATCGGGAAGGCAGTCTGGGGCAGATTGATGGTCTTCTTCAGTTCTAACGACACTCTAGTGGCGTCTCCGAAAGTGATTGAATCTTTTCATTATAGGGAGTGCGGCGGGCGAACGTCTATGCAGCGGAATGGACGGGAGTGTCTATTTAAGACACCATCGAATAGACGATCGGGCGCAGTTTTCGCGATAGGAGTTCCCGGGTGGCGTCATCCGAGCGGAGCCGGTTTTCAGGCGGAGCGAAGGATCTCGCGCGGACGGCATGGGTGCTGCCCGCAAGATCCCTCGCCCCGCTGGTAAAAACGCGGGGCTTCGGGATGACGCATCCGTGAAGCAGCGGATCGACAACGAGCAGCCCCGGAACGCGTCTGGCTGAATGCTGATGGCTGAGTGCTGATCGGCTGAGTGCTGAATGCTTCTGTGCGATTTTTTGCTGCGTCATCCTTCTATGAAAACGGGCGTACCTGTCCATAGGTATTTTGCGGCGATGCGGACAGGCTTCTATTCGTGCTCGAGGCACATAAGGTATGTCCGGACTCCGCCGCTCCATCTGAGCGTCGCTCTCGAAGAGCAAGGATGACTTCGAGCTGACGGATTCCCCTTACACCGCCGCAAACTTTTCTTCGTCAAACACCACGCCGTCGTGCAGCAGGGCGTAGACCGCGATCAGCAACTTGCGGGCCAGCGCCACTCGCGCCACGTGCTTGTGTTTCTTGCGCGACAGCCGTTCATAGTAGCGCTTGGCCGCCGGCGAACAGCGGGTCGCCACCTGCGCGGCCTCCACCATGATCCAGCGCATCCACGGCGAACCCTGCCGCGTGATGCCGCCCCGCGCCGCCTTGCCCGCCGACTCCCGCACTCGCGGCACCAGCCCGGCGTAACTGCACAGCGCTTCTTTGTCAGCGAAGCGTCCCAGGTCTCCGATCTCGGCCAGCAGCATCATCGCCGAACACTCCCCAATCCCCGGAATCGTCATCAGCCACTGGGCCCGCTCGTCTTGTTTTGCTTTTTCACTTAATTGGAGATTTTGTTTTTGAATCTCTTCCGTGTACCCATCCAGCAAGCGCAGGCACACGCTCACCGATTCTCGCGCCTGCGACGGCAGTTTTACTCCCGCCAGCCACAGCCGTCCCCGTTTGCCGAACAAATCCGTTACCGGCGAATGCAGCCCTTGCTGATGCAGCACCGCATGCACCTGGTTCTTCAGTCGCGTCCGATGCCGCACCAGCGTGGCCCGCAACCGCACCTGCTGCCGCCGCGCCTGCGTCTCCCGGTCCGCTTTCCACGACTCCGGCAACAAGTCGCAGCGCAGCAAATGCGCCAGCGTCTCCGAATCCACCCGGTCGTTCTTCAGCTTCGCCGACGCAATCGCCTTCACCCGCTGCGGATGCACCAGCACCAACCGCTTGACTTCCGGTTCTACCACCTCGCGAAACGCCGGCCAGAACCCGCACGCCTCCACCGCCGCCTGCACCTGTTGCCCGCGAAACTGACGAAAATACTTACGCAGCGCCACCTTCTCGTTGCTCACCGGCCCCGCCTGTACGATCTTGCCCCTTGCTTCCACCGCCGTCATGTAACAGAATCTCTGGTGAAGATCTACGCCAACGTGGATCATCTCGTGCCTCCTTCAGGGCTTGTGCTTCGAGCACGTACTTTACCCTTGGAGGCACGCCTTTTTAGTTTTCATTACATCTGAGCGAAGCCGTTTTTCAGGCGGAGCGAAGGATCTGGCGCGGGGCTGCATCGGCGGTGCCCGCGAGATCCCTCGCCCCGCTGGTAACAACGCGGGGCGTCGGGATGACGCAGATGTTTTTAACTCGCTTTGGGGTTGCCCAGCTTTGCTTCGCGTGCAAATCGTCTCTAAATAGGCAGCCCAGGCTTCGCGGGTTTTCGAAGGCTGGGCACCCGACGGTTAGGCCGGACGATCTGGATACACCGCGTTCGGAAAGCGAAGATGAATCAGCGCGGCGCAGAGAAGCAGCGCGGCGATGGAGACGATGCTGCCCTCCGGTCCCGCCGTTCCCCCGGTGATCCAAGAAGGTCCATGCGCCGAAGAATTGAGGAATCTTCCTGCGCCGAGAAGTCCGCTATCGGGAGTGCCGTAAAAAAACGTCTCCGCCCAATCCCAGGCCGCGTGATATCCGATCGCGAACCATAGATTGCCCGTGCGTCGAATCATCAGACAAAACAGCGCCCCGGTCACGAACACGTGAAGGATGCCGATTGCGTTTTCGCCGTGATTGCCGAGGTGCGCCGCCCCGAAAATCACGGAGAGGAACAGCGCTGCCGGCCAGAAACGCATCCGCCGCGACATGGTGAACAGCCAATAGCCGCGAAAAGTCAATTCCTCATGGAGTGACACAGCCAGAAAGGTCGCACCCCATCCCAGCGACCATCGCCAAAACTCCGTCTTCGAAAGCGCTATGGAATCCACTTGAAAAAATCCAGCAGCGCGGAGGACGAGCAGAATCAAGGAAAGCAGCGAGAACCCCCAAATCATCCCCTCCCAGAATTTCAGCCCGAAGGCCTGCCGCAAGGGGATGCCGTATTGCGAGAGCGGACGTTTTTCGATGCGCGACAGGATGACCGTCGCCAAGGCGACAAAGAATGCCAGCAGCCCCTTGACGGGCAAACCCGTTCGAACGGTCATTTCTGAATGGCTCGGAGTTCCCGTCAAATGCAGCCCAAAGATGAGAATGGCTGGGGGAATGAAGGCGATGACGGCCCATAGGACAAGGCGTCGGCCATCGATGCGACGCCAAGGCCTTGCGGCAGAGCCACTGGGTTGTTTTGACTCAGGGGTGGGTGCCTGCTGATTCGGTAAGTCTGGGTCGACATCGAGATGCGGTTGATCAGACAAGGGCGCGGGTCCTTTGGAACACTCGATTATGCCAGTCCAAACCTCGGCCTTGCCAGTAAGGCTGAAGCATTGCGCCGCCCTAGCCCTGTCCTTCAATATGGGGCGGCCTGACGGCGTTCGGAATGCCCGGCGCCTCCCGCAGACAAGCGTGGGAACCATGAGGCAAGCACTGTTGAACTGGGTGTGAAGTGCGTCATCCCGCGGCCCCGCGCTTTTACCAGCGGGGCGAGGGATCTCGCGTGTAGCGCGGCTGATCCTGCATGGGCCAACTGATCAGCCCCGCGCCAGATCCCTCCCTCCGCCTGAAAAGCGGCTCCGGTCGGGATGACGCACTCTAGGTTCTCTACGTCGTCGATGCGCGGCTGCGCCGCGAGAATTCGAAGCGCGGGTCTTGGAATTCTTTGAGCTTGGAATTGTTTGAGCATAGAGCGGCCTGACGGCGTTCGGAATGCCCAGCCTCCAGCAGACAAACGTGGGAACCATCAGGCAAGCACTGTTGAACTGGGTGTGAAGTGCGTCATCCTGCGGTCCCGCGCTTTTACCAGCGGGGCGAGGGATCTCGCGTGCAGCGCGGCTGCTCCTGCGTGGGCCAACTGATCAGCCCCGCGCCAGATCCCTCCCTCCGCCTGAAAAGCGGCTCCGGTCGGGATGACGCACTCTAGGTTCTCTACGTCGATGCGCGGCTGCGCCGCGAGAATTCGAAGCGCGGGTCTTGGAATTGTTTGAGCTTGGAATTGTTTGAGCATAGAGCGACCTGACGGCGTTCGGAATGCCCGGCCTCCCGCAGACAAACGTGGGAACCATCAGGCCACCACTGTTGAACTGGGTGTGAAGTGCGTCATCCCGCGGTCCCGCGCTTTTACCAGCGGGGCGAGGGATCTCGCGTGCAGCGCGGCTGCTCCTGCATGGGCCAACTGATCAGCCCCGCGCCAGATCCCTCCCTCCGCCTGAAAAGCGGCTCCGGTCGGGATGACGCACTGCCGCGGAGAAGCCGGACACATGAATTCATGAACTGCATCATCCCTTAGCGCTGGCCCCCCGCGGCCTCTCTGGCCTCTGGGTTAAGGCTTTCCCGCGACTTGAGATCCCCCTCAGATCAGGCGGTTCCTGTGTAGAATGAACTTTTCGAATTTGTGCCCGGATTCGCGGGCGGTAATCCAATTCCTCCCAGTTGAGGTTGCTCATGGCCGATAAAGCCGTTGTCGATACCCAGTCCACCAACATCGATTCCATTCTGCAGGAGCAGCGCAGGTTCGAGCCTCCCGCCGAATTCAGCCGTGAGGCGCGCATCAAGAGCCTCGCCGAATACGAGCGGCTTTACCAAGAATCGGTCGACAACCCCGACAAGTTCTGGTCCGGCATCGCCAACGAACTCCACTGGTTCAAGTCCTGGGAGAAAGTTCTCGAATGGAATTGCCCGTGGGCGAAATGGTTTGTCGGCGGACAGATCAATCTCTCGTACAACTGCCTCGACCGCCACGTTGCGACCGCGCGCAAAAACAAGGCCGCCATCATCTGGGAGAGCGAACCGGGCGAGATCCGCGTTCTGACCTATCAGATGCTGCATCGCGAGGTGCAGAAGTTCGCAAACGTTCTGAAGTCGCTGGGCGTGAAAAAAGGAGACCGCGTCGCCATCTATATGGGCATGACGCCCGAGCTGCCGGTCGCCATGCTGGCGTGCGCGCGCATCGGCGCGACCCACACCGTCGTCTTCGGAGGATTTTCTTCGAATGCGCTGATCGACCGCATCCACGACTCGCAGGCGTCGGCCGTGATTACGCAGGACGGATCCTATCGTCGCGGCGCGGAGGTCAAACTGTTTCCGGCGGTCGAAGAAGCGCTGAAGTCGTGTCCCAGCGTGAAGCATGTGGTGGTCTACAAACGCACCGGCACGCCCATCAACCTGCAGGCGGGACGCGATCACTGGTGGCACGAGCTGATGGAAAAGGCTTCCGATTGTTGTCCGGCTGAGCCGCTCGACGCCGAGCATCCGCTCTACATTCTCTATACGTCAGGCACCACGGGGAAACCGAAAGGCGTCGTGCACACCACCGGTGGATATTCCGTCGGCACGTATCTCACGACGAAATGGGTTTTCGATGTCAAGGAAGAAGACACGTACTGGTGTACGGCCGACATCGGATGGGTGACGGGGCACAGCTATATCGTCTATGGCCCACTGCAGAATGGCGCGACCAGCCTGATGTACGAAGGGGCTCCGAATTTTCCTGAGCCCGACCGTTTCTGGTCGATCATCGCGCGGCATCAAGTGAACGTCTTCTACACCGCGCCGACGGCGATCCGCACATTTATCAAGTGGGGCGACGAATGGCCGAAGAAGCACGACCTGTCGAGCCTGCGCCTCTTGGGCACCGTGGGCGAGCCGATCAATCCTGAGGCGTGGATGTGGTATCGGGAAACGATCGGGGGCAACCGCTGCCCGATCGTCGATACTTGGTGGCAAACGGAAACCGGCCATATCATGCTTACGCCGCTTCCCGGGGCAATCGCGACGAAACCTGGTTCCGCGACGCGTCCGTTCCCGGGCGTCGTCGTCGAAATCGTCTCCATGGACGGCAAGCCGGTGCCCGACGGCTCCGGCGGATTCCTCGTGATCAAGCGGCCGTGGCCCGGGATGCTGCGCACGGTCTATGGCGATCCCGACCGCTATGTGAAGAATTACTGGTCGCAGATTCCTGGTATGTATTTCACCGGCGACGGCGCCCGCAAAGATAAAGACGGATATTTCTGGATCATGGGCCGCGTCGATGACGTGCTCAACGTCAGCGGGCACAGGCTGAGCACGATGGAAGTGGAAAGCGCGCTGGTCGCACACGACGCTGTGGCCGAAGCCGCCGTCGTGGGACGTCCGGATGATCTGAAGGGGCAGGCGATCTCGGCATTCGTCACGCTGGAGCAGGGAAGACAGCCCACGCATGAGCTGAAAGAGGAACTGCGCAAGTGGGTGGCGAAGGAAATTGGAGCGCTGGCCAAGCCTGACGACATCCGCTTTACTGACTCGCTACCGAAAACGCGCAGCGGAAAAATCATGCGACGCCTTTTGCGCGAACTGGCGAGCAGCGGCGAAGTGAAAGGCGACACCACCACGCTGGAGGATTTCGGCGTGATCGCAAAATTAAAAGAGCAAGAAGAAGCGTAGAGCGGCATTGCGTAGCGACAGCCGCCTCGACTGTCCAGCTTTTTCAGAACCTTTCAACGCAGAGGGCGCAGAGGAATACGAGTTTCCTGTAGGGGGCGGACGCATTCGTCCGCCCTGAGCGAATGGATCGAGCATCCTCTGCATCCGCAGCGTTGAAAGATTTTTGCGGGCCTACTTCGAGGCGTTCTCCGGCAAGTGCAAATCCCGGAACGCCGAGTCCTTTTTCAACCGTTCCGGAAACGATTTCTCGTATCCCGCCAGCCATGGGCAAATCAGATGATGTACGCCGGTGAATCCGAACATCCGCATCTCTTTCATCGCTTCATCGGCGGACCAGCCCTCGATCCCCATGCGATAGGCCGCAATTGCCATCCCGGTGCGATCGTCCCCGAGCCGGCAATGCACAAAAAGCTTCTTTCGCGGATTGTCTTCGATCAGCTTCAGAAATTTCGCGAACGGCTCATCATGCGGAAACGGGCAGTGCCACGGGATCGAGACATACTCCATGCCAAGTTCGGTTGCGGCGATTTTTTCGTGCTGGCTGGCGCCGCCGCGCATATCGACGATGATCGATACACCCAGCGACTTCAGTTGCTTCAGCCCGTCCGCGCCCGGCTGCCCGCCTCGAAATAAGTTTGGCGTGACCTCGCCGAAATTCGAGAGTGATAAGTCTTGCGGCTGCCCATCTGCCGCTGCGTGGGAGGAGAGCTTTGCGTCTGTGCGGCGCAGAGCATCACCGTAAGCAAACTCACCGCGAGGAGCCGCGCCATTTTGTTTTTTGAAATCACCGGGGAGTTGGATGCGTGCTTAGCCGTGAGTTCACTGGGTGCGGCCTACTGAGTCAGCCGGATCGCCAGTTGCCGCTCCGGCTGCGTCATTTCACCCCACAGCTTCTGCAGGTCGGTCTGCACCGATTGATTGTCGGGATCTTTTCGCAACGCCAGGGCGAACCAACGGTAGGCGGTGGGCAGGTCGCGCGGTTCGCACAGTCCCGCCGAATAGAGCGCGCCCATCTCGATCATCGCCTTCGGATTCGAGGCGTTCGCAGCGGGCTTCAGGAGCCGCAATCCTCGGTCGCAACTCTGCGGCACACCTTTGCCATAAAGATATTTCTGGGCTTCGGCCACGGAGTCCACTGGTTTCGGAGGCTTGACCGCCGCGGCGGGCTTCGTGGGCGCCACGCTGGCCGCAGCTTTCGGTTCTTCGCTCGCCGGTTTCGGCGGAGCAGCCGACTCATGATTGTTGGACGCGCTCTCGTTTCCTTCGTTCTCCGGATTGCTCGGCGTTGCATTTCCAGAATCGCTGGGCTTGGTCGTGTCGGCAGCGGGAGGGTTGTTGCTTGCCGGAGAATTCGCCGCAGGCGCGCTCGAAGCCCCATTATTCGCCAGAGGTGTATTGCTCGCATGCGCCGGAGTTTTCGGAGCAGGGCTGGCGGGCGCAGTAGCTGCCGCACTTCCGTTCGCCGGCGTCGATCCGGCGGGCGTTTGTGCGGGCGTAATCGCGGGATTCTGCCCCTCGGGGGCATTCGCTGGAGACGACGGCGTCTCGCCCGGAGCCGCATTCGTATCGGGGGCGTTCGGAGTCTGGGTCGCGGCTGGCTTATTTGCGCTCGGATTTAGCCAGGCGAATCCACCGTTCCTCCAGCGCAAATAGCCGAATCCCACCGCGAGGGCTAGGGCCACCAGAATTAGAATGTATTTTGCGGCGCCGCCATGGTGCGGGGGTTCGCCCTCGTCGTCCAGCAGGTAGTCGAGATTTCTGGAACTCGAATCGTGATGCGGATCGGCGCTCAGACTGGCGCGCTTCCGCGGCGGAGGATCATTCAATCCGAGAAACGACGGCCCGCTGATCAGCGGAGAATCATCGCGCGCAGGAGTGGGCGGGCGCGGAGTCTCCACCGGACGCGGTAGCTCGGGCGGCCGCGCCGCCGTGACCACGGGAGCCGCCGGAAGATCGAGCCCGGCGCTCGCCGCCCTCTGCGTGGCTGTTTCTGGAACCTTCACGGGGGCAGCCGCAGGCGCGGCGAGCAGGGTCGCTCCGCACATCCCGCAAAAGCGGTTGTCCACCGGATTTTCATTGCCGCATCGGCTGCAGCGCATATCTCCTCTCACCTGCCATCTCGTCTATGTATAGCTTACGATATCTTAAACGTTCGATGCAGCCTCCTCCATCCGCGCGGGTGAGGCCGTGATGGTGGGGTGACATTTTCACGTTGCCGTTAGGGGGGTGACAGAATTATGGAGCTAAGGCACCGCATCCTTTACGCTGCGCAACTGCCCGTGATATTCTCTAAACGTCACAAAGACAATCGATTAAAGACAGGAGTGCAGGAACTGAGTGTTAGCCAGAGAGCAAAAGAAATCCCTGATTGACCGATACGGCACGCATCCGAGCGATACGGGCAGTCCCGAAGTTCAGATCGCCCTGCTCAGCGAGCGGATCGGCCAACTGACGGAGCACTTCAAGACGCACCAGAAAGACCACGGCTCGCGCCGCGGGCTTCTCATGCTGGTCAGCAAGCGCCGTAGCCTGCTGGACTATCTGAAGAAATACGATACCGAGCGTTACAAGACTGTCATCGGCAAACTCGGCATCCGCAAGTAACGACTTGGCCTGGGGCCCTTTTCGCATTCGGCAAGGGCAAGCATCCTGAAATTTTCAAAGTGCGCAGCGTTTCATCTTCCTGTTTGGGACTTTGAAACCTTGAGCCTTAGAACTTTCCAGCGTTGATCACCAGGCGATTTCTGAAAAGCCGTTTCCGGCGAAACGGTCAGCATCGAGGAAACCTCCACACGTGCGTTTCTCAAGCGCCAGCGATTCTTATCAAGTCGACGGGAGCAGTGTGTCCGAGCCCGTGACTGCGTTCTCTCAGCTTAAAACACGAAGCACACCGCTCGTGGCTGACAGCTCATCCTCTCCGAAGGAAACTCAATGAAACCAGAACCAACGACAGTTACAGTCAGTCTCAGCGGCGGCAAGATCATGTCCTTTGAAACCGGCAAGCTGGCGAAGCAGGCCGGCGGATCCGCCGTCGTCCGGCTGGGCGAAAATGTCATTCTCGCCACGGCGGTCGCCAACGCCGATCCCCGCGAGGGCATCGACTTCTTTCCCCTTACCGTCGACTACCGCGAATACACCTACGCAGGCGGACGCTTTCCCGGAGGCTTCATCAAGCGCGAAGGCCGCATGAGCGAGCGCGAAGTGCTCACCAGCCGGCAGATCGACCGGCCGATCCGTCCGATGTTTGCCGAAGGATTCAAGTGCGAGACGCAGGTGATCTCGTTTGTGCTCTCCGCGGATACCGATAACGATCCGGATGTTTGCGCCATCAACGGAGCGTCGGCCGCGCTGCACCTTTCTGACATTCCGTTTCTCGGACCGATCGGGGCGGTGCGCGTTGGACTGATTAACGGACAGTTCGTTGTCAATCCCACGTACAACGAGATGCGCGAGAGCCTGGTGAACATCATGGTGGTCGGCACCAGCGAAGGCATCGTGATGATCGAGTCGGGGGCGAAGGAAGTCTCGGAAGAGACAGTCGTCGACGCCATCGAATTCGGACACACCGAGATCAAGAAGATTTGCGCGGCGATCAACGAGTTGCGCGATAAAGCAGGGAAGCCGAAGCGGAAGGTCGAGCCTCCGCAATTCGACGAAGCGTACTACAGCCAGCTCGAGGGCAAGGTGGGAGCCGCGCTCACCGACGCACTCGATACCAAGAAGCATCCGAAGCTCACAAGCTATACGCTGGTCAAGGAAATCAAGAAGAAGCTCGAAGCCGAACTGCCGGAAGAGGATGAAGACGCGAAGCGGAAGCTCAATCATTATTATGAGACGCTGCGCGAGCGCATCTTCCGCGAGCAGGTGACGAAGCAGCGCCGCCGTCCTGACGGGCGGCAGTTCGACGAGATCCGTGAAATCTGGATCGAAGCCGGAGTTCTGCCGCGGACGCACGGCAGCGCGATCTTCACCCGCGGCGAGACGCAGGCGCTGGTTACTACCACGCTCGGCACCAGCGATGACATGCAGCGGCTGGAAGGCTTCGAAGGCGAAGCCAAGAAGCGCTTCATGCTGCACTACAACTTCCCGCCGTTTTCCGTGGGAGAAGTTGCTTTCATGCGGGGCGCGGGACGCCGCGAGATTGGGCACGGAGCACTGGCTGAGCGCGCGGTTTCTGCCGTGCTTCCTGCGGAAGAGAAGTGGCCTTATGCAATGCGAGTGGTCTCGGACATTCTGGAGTCGAACGGATCGTCTTCGATGGCGACGGTGTGCGGAGCGTCGCTCTCGATGATGGATGCCGGGGTGCCGCTGAAGGCTCCGGTCGCCGGAGTTGCGATGGGACTGGTAAAGGAAGGCGAGCAGTACGCCATCCTGACCGACATCGCCGGAGCGGAAGACCATTACGGCGACATGGACTTCAAAGTTGCAGGAACGCGCGACGGCATCACCGCGCTGCAGATGGATATCAAGGTTACGGGCATCACGTCGCAGATTATGCGCGAGGCGCTCGACCAGGCCAAGCGCGGGCGGATGTTCATTCTCGGCAAGATGGAAGAAGTTATTTCCACGAGCCGCGAAAAGATCTCCGACTACGCGCCGCGGTTCTACACGGTGCAGATCCCGACCGACAAGATTCGAGATCTGATCGGGCCGGGCGGCAAGATGATCCGCTCGATCGTCGAGCAGACCGGAGTCAAGATCGACGTGGAAGATTCCGGGCTGGTGAAAGTTGCTTCCAGCGATCAGGCATCGGCCCAGAAGGCGTTGCAGATCATCGGCGACATCACTGCGACCGCGGAAGTAGGGAAGACCTACCTCGGCAAAGTGACGCGGCTCGCCGACTTCGGAGCATTCGTCGAAATTATCCCAGGCACCGAAGGGTTGCTGCACATCAGCGAAGTCGCGGAGCATCGGATTGCGGATGTTCGCGACGAACTGAAGGAAGGCGATCAGGTGCTGGTGAAAGTGCTGGCAGTCGAAGGCAACCGCATCCGGCTATCGCGCAAGGCGATCCTGAAAGAGCAGCGCGCCAAGATGGCGGCATCGGGCGGCGGCGGAGAAGCTCCGGCAGCGGCGAGCGCCGAACCGGAGTCCGTTCCGGCCGGCACGCTGGTGATCGAGGGCGGCGGCAATTTCCCCGACGATCCCGAGGAGCCGAATTTCAACCGCGAGAGTCCGCAGGGCACCCATGCCGGCGGGGGCAATGATCGTCCCCGAGGTGGGGATCGCGGTGGAGATCGTGGTGGAGATCGCGGGCGCGGAGGCCGTCCTGGTGGGGGCGGCGGTGGTGGACGTCGCGGGCGCGGCGGACGCGGCGGCGGCGGTGGTGGTGGACGCCACGGCGGCGGAGGCCATGGCGGTCACGGCGGCGGTGGTGGTGGTGGGCGGCACTGACGTTTCGGCCACGGATTTGCACGGATTCCGAACCATAGAGCAACGCAAAGAGCTGCGATCAAAGGTCGCGGCTCTTTTTTTGCGGGATTTAGAGCGCGGGAGGGAAGTCAAAGTCCCCACTCTAAAATCGCAAAGGACGCGATTTTAGAATTGGGCACCCGGGTTGGATCTAGGGCGAGCGAATGCGTCGCCCCTACATAGGTTAGGGAATACTTTTCTTTCTTCTGGCAAGAAATGCTCGCACGCGTTTCCTGCGGCGAGGCTGCGCGCTACAGACTTTCAGGTAGCGCATTGCGAAACGCGCCTCAGGGGCGGCGGGTGGTTTTTGTGACCTCTTTTGCTAAAGCGTGCAGTTGCAACGTGCTTGTTTGCGGGACGATTTGTTTGTACTAGTGGCAAACCGGTTGCAACAGAACTTTTCTATATGAGCCGCATTGGCTCCTGGAGGATTTGTGAAGAAGTTTCAGTATCTAACGTTTCTCGCCACCCTGGCGATCGCGATCGGGATGATCTCGTGGGGCGGCGTGCTCTATGCACAAACGTCGCCGTCGACGACGCCCAGCCAGACGCAGCCGTCGTCTCCGGGCGCAACGCCGGGGCAGCAGCCGGCGTCACCGTCAAACACGACGCCGGGGCAAGAACCGCAGAATCAGCAGGACCAACAGCCGCCCAGCCAGACGCAGCCGTCATCTCCATCGACCGCGACGCCGGGAGAGGCGCCGCAGAATCAGGCGACGCCGGAACAGCCGCCCGCTTCGCAGCAAACTCCGCAATCGCAGAATCCGAATAACCCGCCGAACACGCCTCCGGGCGCAAACACTCCGCAATCGGGGACTCCTGGCACCACGCCTGCGAACCCTGGTTCGACGCCTGGCGCAAGCTCACCGGGTGCTGCTCCGGGTGCGGCAACCAGCGACACGCAGACTTTCACCGGCACGATTATGAAGCAGGGCAGCAAGTATGTTCTGCAGGACGCGTCAGGTAAGAGCTACGACATCGATCACCAGCCGGAAGTTGCCAAGTTTGAGGGCAAGCGGGTGCGGGTGCGAGGCACGCTTGACCAGTCGGGCAGCAAGATTCTGGTGAAGTAGATTTCGCAAGCAGGTTTTTCTCCGCAAAGGAAAGGCGCCGTGAAGGACGACATCCGCTCCGTCCCCGGCGCCGATCTTGTTTTTAAGATCTTTCAACGCAGCGGGCAGAGGAATTCGGAATCTCTCATTCCCATAGGTGGGTGCAGAGTCGAAGACCCGCTCTAAAATTGTAAAGAGCGCGATTTTAGGATGGGGCATCGTCAGACTCGGGATTTCGATTTGTTTCTTACTGGCCGCGGATTAAGGTGGATTCTTGCCTGCGCGAAGAGGTTGGCCAGAATACTGGCGGCAGCGGTGCGTGAGCGAGAGGCGGAAAATTGAGGCGGGCGTTATAGTTTTGCGATGAACCTTCCTCTAAAGAAATCGGCCGCCGAGTGGATCCGCGAGTTGAAGCTCAAGCCGCATCCGGAAGGCGGATACTTTCGCCAGACCTACCGCGCGGACCTCGTCATTGCCCGCGAGGCGCTGCCGCGAGGATTTGCGGGATCGCGCGCTGCCTCGACCGCCATCTATTTTCTTCTCGAAGGGGAAAACTTTTCGGCGTTTCACCGCCTGCGCTCGGATGAGCTTTGGCATTTCTATGCCGGCTCGCCGCTGGCCGTGCAGATGATCGCTCGGGAAGGGAAGTGTTCGAAAATTCTTTTGGGGAATGATCCTGCGGAGGGGCAGGTATTTCAGGCAGTCGTTCCGGCAGAATGCTGGTTTGCATCGCATGTGGCGGATTGGAAATCGTGGGTGCTGGTGGGATGCACGGTTGCGCCGGGATTTGATTTTGAGGACTTCGAGATGGGAAAGCGGGAGGAGTTGGCGCGGGAGTATCCACAGCATCGGGAGATCATTGAGAGATTGACGCGAGAGTAGCTTATCGGCCGGGAACCAGGGCGCAAGGACATTCACTTCAGTAAGCAAGCTTTTGCCATATTCTGGTTGTACTGGCCGGTCTGAACCCGGCAACATAGAAGCACGATGCGTAAGACAGTCTGGATAGTTTCCTTAATGCTGCTCTGTATCGTTGGCGGGGCGTTCGCTGCCGATACGGTGTTAACTTGGCCACCCGACGGCAAAGATGCCATCTTGCGTTTCACGGTCGGGAAGTTGCGGCAGATCAGTTCAACATCGGGCCAGAACGATCTGCTAGGCGAGGCCTGGGCGGAAAACCTTAGCTCGAAGGAGATTCCTTCTGCGTCGTTCTACCTTTATCTGCTCGACAAGAGCGGAAAGCGGGTGGGCGAAGGATACATTGAAGTCACCAATCTGGCTCCCGGACAACGGGCGAAGATCCCGGTCACCGCGCACACGATGGGTTCGTTCGCTACGATGCAGTTGGAGGCGCAGCATCTGCCCTCGGACGAACCGATGAAGGTCAAGATGCACGTGAACAGCAATCCCACGGGAGCCACGATCAAAGTTGATTCGCAGGAAGCAGGTGTCACGCCGCAGGTGGTGCCCATCGCTCCGGGAAAGCACGTTCTGGAGTTCAGCAAAGAAGGGTACGCCACTGGAAGCGCGCCAGTGGACATTGCACCGAACTCCATGCCGGGAGCGGTCGACATCGACTTGATCCCGCTGACAGTCGATACGGTCGTGTTGCACGATGGTGCCGTGCTGCTGGGCAACGTCACTTCTATGAGCAGCGCGAGCGTGAGCGTGGTGGTGAAGGGCAAGACCACTCACCTGGCGCGCAGCCGAGTCGCGCGGATTGTGTTGGGGCAGCGAAGGTCAGCGGGTGCGAGCAAGGCGGGGAAGAGTTCTTCGCGGAAGGAATGATCTCAACGCATTTCGGACGCGAAGTTAGTTAACCGTGGGCTTACCTCGAAACAAAGGGTCTCTCCACTTCGCATTGAGTTGGCTTCGCGCAACGCAATGCTTCGGTCGAAATGACAATGCTGTTCGGGTGCGGTTTTCATTTTGCCGCTGCGGCTTTCTTTGGGAACATTTCGCCGATGCGGCGGATCTGCGCGCCTACACCTTTCAGCTTTTCTTCGATGTGCTCGTATCCGCGGTCGATGTGATAGACGCGGTCGATGATGGTTTCTCCGTCGGCGACAAGAGCCGCCAATACCAGCGAGGCTGAAGCTCGGAGATCGCTTGCCAACACTGCGGCCGCGCTCAGCGGAGTCTTGCCGCGGACGAGGGCGCGGCGGCCTTCGATCTTGATGTTCGCGCCCATGCGTACCAGTTCCAGCGCGTGCATGAAGCGGTTCTCGAAAATATTCTCAGTGATGATCGATGAGCCTTCGGCTTGCGTGGCCAGCGCCATGTACTGCGCCTGGCAGTCGGTGGGAAATCCGGGATGCTCCTCGGTCGACATATCCGACGCGGTGAAGGGATTGTCTCCCATGACGCGAACCGCGTCTTCGCTCGCGCGAGTCTTGACCCCGACTTCCTGCAACTTTGCCAGAAGCGTGGCGAGGTGCGAGGGATCGCATCCGGCAACGTTGAGATCTCCGCCGGTCATGGCGCCCGCGATGATGAACGTTCCGGCCTCGATGCGGTCGGGGATGATGCGGTGCTTGGCGCCCTTCAGCTTGCTCACGCCTTTGACGCGGATGGTCGGCGTGCCTGCGCCTTCGATCTTTGCACCCATTTTGTTCAAGAGATGCGCGAGATCGGCGACTTCCGGCTCGCGCGCGGCATTCTGCAGGACGGTTTCGCCTTCGGCCAGCGTTGCAGCCATGAGCAGATCTTCGGTGCCTGTAACGGTAATTTTGTCGAAGACAATTTCCGCGCCCTTCAGGCGGCTGGCGGTGGCTTCGATGTAACCGTGCTCCTGAGAAATTTTGGCGCCGAGTTTCTCGAGTCCTTTGATGTGAAGATCGATCGGCCGAGCTCCGATCGCGCAGCCGCCGGGCAGGGAAACGCGAGCACGACCGCAGCGGGCGACCAGCGGCCCGAGGACGAGGGTTGAGGCGCGCATGGTCTTTACCAGTTCATAGGAAGCTTCGGGCGTGGCCAGATTTTCGCAATGGATGGTAGTGCGATGGTGGGCGCGTCCGTAGCCGAGTTCGACCTCGGCGCCCATGGCGGCGAGCAGGTCGCGCGTCGTCTGAATGTCGCGTACCTGCGGAATGTTTTCGAGGATGACGGGCTGATCGGTGAGCAGCGCGGCCGCCATGCAGGGAAGCGCGGCATTCTTCGCTCCGCTGACGCGCACCGTACCCAGCAGCGGCTCTCCGCCGCGTATGACAAATTTATCCATGATGCGTCCCTAAAGTTTGATTGTAACGGCGGCGGCGGGGATGTGGGTTGACTTGGGAGGAACGACGGGACAGGGACGGACGGGAGGGCGAGGTCAGAAATGCAGAGATCCTTCGGCGCCAAAAGCTGCGCCTCAGGATGACAGAGAGAGAGACCGGGGGGGCGCATCAATGTTCCGGGAGTGCGATAATGACTCCGCTCGAATTTCAGACTGGAGGCATTCGCATGAACAAGGCCCCGTTTCTCGCCGCGGCGATTCTGTTCGCGGCCACGCTCGCCCTGCCTGCTCCCGCTCAAGATACCGCAAAAAAGGCTCCCAAGCCGGCCGATCCGCCATCGAAGGTTGTGCTCGATTCGTGGAACGATATCGGGCGCAAACTGATCGCGATGGCCGAAGATTTTCCCGAGGACAAGTATGACTTCAAGCCAACGCCGGCGCAGCGCTCGTTCCGCGAGCAGCTCGTGCATGCCGCGGGAGCGAACTATTACTTCATCAATCCGGTGATGGGAGAGAAGCCTCCGGCGCAAGAGGACATGAAGGCGGACCGCTTCAAGACCAAGGCTGACGTGGTCGCGTTCGTGAAGAAGTCGTTTGCCGACGGGGCTGCCGCGATCAAGTCGAAGGGGGATGCCGGCATGACGTCTACGATAGTGGATCCGTTCGGGAATCAGGAGGTCCGGGTGTACGATCTCGCGTATGGATTCATCGAGCACTGCGGTGAACATTATGGACAGCTGGTCGGGTATTACCGGCTGTCGGGATTGGTGCCTCCGGAGTCGAGACCGAAGAAATAAAGAGAGCTGACGAATCCCGCCTGCCAGTAAGAAATGCATAGGTCCTTCGGCGCTAAAACCTGCGCCTCAGGATGACAAGGCAATGCAGAATGACGATGCAATGCAGGATGACAAGGCAATGCAGGTCGACAATGCGCCTCAGGATGACAATGCAATGCAGGATGACGATGCAGGATGACGATGCAGGATGACCCAGGCGTTATCGGTAGGCGTACGGATAGCGTCGTTGGCGTTCGCCGAAGAGTTTGACCATGGCGAGTCCGGAGAGGAACCCTCCGACATGGGCCCAGACTGCGACACCTCCTGCATCGCGCCCGGCTTGGGTGACGGTCAGGGATGTTGCTCCGGCATAGAACTGCAAGACAAACCATTCCCCAAGAACAACCCATGCAGGAAGATAGAGGACAAATATGATGAACCACGTAAGCACCCGTGCCCTCGGATAGAGCAGGAAATATGCGCCCAGCACCCCCGCGATGGCACCACTGGCACCGACGGTCGGTACATTGGAGTGGGGATAGATGGCGACCTGCGTCGCCATTGCCAGTAACCCCGCCAGGAGGTAGAAGGCGAGATACTTGAAATGTCCAAGATAATCTTCAACATTATCGCCAAAAATATAGAGCCACAGCATGTTGAGGAGCACATGCTCCCAACCGCCATGAACGAACATGGAGGTCAGGTACGGAACCAGTACAGCCGGGAGAGTAAACTGCGTGCTTCCGGCCAGGAGAGCGGAGAGATGCGATGGCACGACCCCGAACGTCATGAGGAAGGCCATATAGCTGTGCGCTCCCAGCGTGGACTGGAAAAAATAAATCGCGATGTTCAGCCCGATCAGAAACCAGGTTACGTAGGGCGTGCTATACCGGGGCTGATCGTCCTTGATTGGCAGCATGTCGGGGATCTAGTAATTTTGTAAATTGGTAATTGGGTAATTTGATGAACGTCAATGGAGATGGTGGCTGTCTCCGAGTTCCGAATCACATTGCAAAGGACGCAATTTCCAAATTACTCAATAACCCAATTGCTTTACCAAATTACCAAATTCCATGAACGGCGTCCTGATTATCGATAAACCGGCGGGCATGACGTCGCACGACGTCGTGAACCGTCTGCGCCGGATTCTGGGGCAGCGCTCGATTGGCCATCTGGGCACGCTCGATCCGATGGCGACCGGAGTGCTGCCGATGGTGGTTGGCAGCTTCACGCGGCTGGCGCAATTCTATCTGGATTCGGAGAAGATGTATGAAGGAACGATATGGTTCGGATTTGCTACCGACACGTACGACGCGGAAGGCGAGGCGACCAGCCAGCCGCAGGCGGTCGAGCTTGAACGGGATGCGGTGGACGCGCTGGCCGGGAAATTCCGCGGCATTATCGAGCAGATACCGCCGCCATTTTCGGCGAAAAAAATTCAGGGCGTGCCTGCGTACAAGCTGGCGCGGAAACACAAAGAGGTCGTGCTGAAGCCGGTGCAGGTGGAGATCAAAGAGTTCGAAATTCTTGGAGTCACGACGGACCGGGTGCAATTCCGCGCGCGCGTTGCCTCGGGAACCTACATGCGGTCGATCGCGCACGATATGGGACAGGCGCTGGGTTGCGGCGCGCATCTGGAATCGCTGCGTCGTACGGGAGTCGCCGAATTCCACATCGAGGACGCGCATACGCTCGACGAACTGGCCGAAGCGGCAGGGAAGTCGCGGGTGCAGGAACTTTCGTCGGAAGTGTGGGGGGAGCTGTTCATTCATCCGCGCAAGCTGCTGCCGCGACTTCCTTCGGTTACAGCGGATGGGGCCACGGCGGCCCGCATTCGCTCCGGGGGCACCGTCAATCTGCCTGACCTGTCCCGGGCCCGCCAGGTGAAAGTCTTCGCCGGTCAGCGCGATTTGATCGCGATCGCTACCCGTGTGGCGGGGACGCTGTTTCATCCAAAGATGGTATTGAGCGTGCCAGCGGTGACGGCTCCGGTAGGGTGAAGGCACTGGGCGCAGCCATTAGCGCAATGTCCGATAACAGGTATTATGTAAAGTTGACCCGCCCGACAGTTGCGGCTGAAGCCGATTGTGAATTTCGTTTGAGCATTGACCGGTAAGACTGAAAGCGACTGGTAGCGGAAGGCTGGCGGCTAAGGGCTGACGACTAACGACTAAAGGCTGTCTTTCACATCTTGTACTTTCCCAGATCCTCGTCGTTCAGGCCTTCGAGCCATTTGCGGAGTTCTTCGCTGGTCACGCGGTCGGACATGTTGGCGGCCAGCTTGGAGGTCTTCAATACGGTTTCTTCCACGAAGATTGGACAATCCACGCGCAGGGCGAGGGCCAGCGCATCGGACGGGCGCGAGTCGATGCTGATGACATCACCGCCGCGCTCAAGCCAGATCACGGCATAGAACGTATCTTCCTTCAGTTCGGTGACGACAACCTTGTGCACCTGAGTCTCGAGGCCGGTCAGGACGTTCTTGATGAGGTCGTGCGTCATAGGGCGCGGGGTCGAAACCTTTTCCATCTCCAGGGCAATCGCGTTGGCCTCGTAGACACCCACCCAGATGGGCAGCACGGTATCTCCGCCGACATCCTTCAGGATCACGATAGGCATATTGCTCACCGGATCCATCATCAGGCCGCGGATTGTCATTTCTACTTCCATCATGGAAACCTCCGAACTTTCTCCTTATACCACCAATTCGCCGACGAGACTGTTGGGAAAGCTGCGCGTGACAAGGACCTGCGCGTAGCTTCCGATGCGGGGTGAGGAGGTCTGGCTGGCGGTGAAATTCAATGTTTTGTTCTGCGAGGTGCGGCCAATCCACTGGGCGCGCGCCTCATTACGGCCTTCAACCATTACTTCAAGGGTGCTGCCGACAAAATTCTTGTAGCGATTGATCTGGATCTGGCGCTGACGGGCCATCAAGACTTCCAGGCGCCGCGACTTCTCTTCCTCGGGGATGGCATCGTCGAGGCTAAGCGCGGGGGTGTTGGGGCGTGCGGAATATTTGAAGGTGAAGACACTGTCGTAGCCGACTTCATCGAGCAGGCTCAGGGTTTCGGCAAAGTCGGATTCGGTCTCGCCCGGGAATCCCACAATCACATCTGTTGTGATGCTGATTTGGCGCTTGGCGGATTTCATCCAATGGATGCGTTCGAGATATTGTTCGCGGGTGTAGAGGCGCTGCATGGCGTCGAGCATGCGAGTCGATCCGCTCTGGACGGGCAAATGGACGTGATCGCAGAGCGAGGGTACGGCGTCGATGGCGTGAACGATGTCGCGTCCGAAGTCGCGGGGATGCGAAGTGGTGAAGCGCACGCGCCGGATGCCCGGGACTTCGCCGACCGCAGCAAGCAATTCCGCGAAAGAGCACTTCCCTTCCAGATCTTTGTAAGAATTCACGTTCTGGCCCAGCAGTTGAATTTCGCTGTAGCCGAGATCGGCCATCTGACGGGCTTCGGCGAGCACGGAGCTCGAAGTACGGCTGCGCTCTTTGCCGCGGGTGAAAGGCACGATGCAGTAGGAGCAGAACTTGTCGCAGCCTTCGATGATGGTGATGTATCCGCGATGCGGGTTGGTGCGGGCGGTGAATTCGGTCTCGAAACACTTGTCGGTCTGTCGATCATCGAGGCCGGTGATGCGTACCAGCGAGTCGCGAGTCGTCGGTCCTGAGTCGCGGGCAAACTCTGAGGTAACGTCATCGACTGCGTCATTCCGAAGCCCTGCGTTTTTACCAGCAGGGCGAGGAATCTCGCGGTTCGAAGTCGCTTCGAGTTGCACCAGCATCTGCGGCAGATTTCTGTACGAGGCGGAGCCGCATACCAGAGAGACGTGCGGGGCGCGCTCGAAGATTTTCTCGCCTTCCTGCTGGGCGACGCAGCCGAGAACTCCGAACTTCTTGCCCTTGGCCTGAAGCTTCTTGTAGTCGGCGAGGCGGTGGAAGACTTTCTGCTCGGCTTTGTCGCGGATGGAGCAGGTGTTGTAGAGGATGAGATCCGCCTGCTCGACGGATTCCACCTGGCGATAGCCTTCCTGAATGAGCGTGCCGACGACTTTTTCGGAGTCGTGGACATTCATCTGGCATCCGAAGGTTTCGAGGTAAAAGGTCTTTTGCGCGTCCCCAGACATATAAGGCAAGTATAACGGCGGGAAAGGGTTGGGAGCTAGTGTAGTGCGTCACAAGTAGCAACCTTTATCCATGTGCGAGCGTCTTATGATGGAGGAGACGCTTGCGGATGCGAATTGCCCCAGCCATTACGTTGAGTTCGGAGGAACGGGCGGTGTTGGAATCCCAAGCCCGAAGCCGATCCCTCCCGGTGCGAGTGGCGGTCAGCAGGATATTGAAATCGCCGCCCGCATGGCCACTACGCCGAAGAAAGTTTCGCGGTGGCGCAAGCGCTTCCTGGCGCTGGGCGTGGCGGGGTTGCAGAAAGACGCGCACCGACCCGGACGCAAGCCCACCATCGGTGCCCGCCTGACGAAGCGTGTGGTGACCATGACCACGCGCCAGCAACCGGTGAACGCCACTCACTGGAGCACGCGCACCATGGCTGCCGCCGTCGGTATCAGCGAAGCCAGCGTGCGGCGCATCTGGCGCTCCCACGGGTTGAAACCGCATCGCGTGGAAGCTTTCAAGATCAGCAACGATCCTGCATTCGCCGAGAAACTGGAAGACATCGTCGGCCTGTATCTCAATCCGCCGGAACACGCGCTGGTTTTGTGCGCCGATGAGAAGAGCCAGATTCAAGCTCTGGATCGTACCCAACCCGGCCTGCCGCTGAAGCGCGGACGCGGCGCCACCATGACGCACGATTACAAACGCAACGGCACGGCCACTTTGTTCGCCGCTCTGAACGCCGCCAACGGCGAGGTCTTTGGCCTTTGCCAGGAGCGGCATCGCCATCAGGAATGGCTCAAGTTTCTCCGCCTGATTGACCAGACCATTCCGCCCGACCGACAGCTTCACTTGATCTGCGATAACTACGCGACCCATAAGCACCCCAAAGTGCAGCGCTGGCTGGCACGGCATCCCCGATTTCATCTGCATTTCACTCCCACCAGCGCCTCGTGGCTCAACATGGTGGAACGCTTCTTCCGCGACCTCACTCAAAACCGCCTGCGTCGCGGCGTCTTCCGTGATCTGGAGGAACTCATCATGGCCATCGGCACCTACATCGACCGCCACAACGAAAGTCCGAAACCATTCATCTGGACCGCGCGAGCCGCCGACATCCTGGAAAAAGTGAAACGCGCTCGACGTACCCTGAATAAACGTCAATCTGCTTGACGCACTACACTAGGGCGAAGGGTGTGTAGGAAGCCTCCGTGAAGGGTGTACGCATGCTGTCGAGCTTGCGCTCGACCGGACAGCCGAGGGCGGCTGTCCCCACATTATTCCTAATTCCTATTTTTCTGGGGCGAAGGCCAGCAGCACATTGCCGTCCATGGCGTTGGTGTAGCCGGTGTTGACGTAGACCATGCCGTTGACGATGGCGGGGCCGGCTCCGTTGAGCGAGCCGCCGTGAGCTTTAACCCCGTCGGTGGTGTGAAATTGCTGGGCGGTGTTGAAGTCCCACAAGACGCGGCCGGTGCGCGAGTCGTGGGCGCGGAGATGTCCGTCGAGCGATCCGACGAAGACGACTCCGGGGATCGCCGTGGGAGGAGCCATCTGGGCGGGACTGCATCCGAACTGGCCGAGGCAGGCGGGCGTTTCGGGCGCGACGTGCCAGACCTGCCTGCCAGTGCGGAGATCCAGAGCGAAGACGCCTCCGCCAACCGCGGCATTGTCGAAATCAAAATCGGAGAGCGGGAAGAAGGCGTAGCGATGGTCGGATGCGCCTCCCCACTCGATGCCGCCGAGCGGGCCACCGTGGCCGATGCGGGTGTTCCAGAGAATCTTGCCGCGATTGTCGGGATCGAGAGAGTAGATCACGCCGGATTTCTGGGCGGCCAGAAGGATGTCGCGCCCGCCTACGGATTCGAGCAGCGGCGGGGCGCCGAAATCGTGGTCGGCGCCGCGATTGTCGGGACAATTGTCTTTCTTAGGAGCGACGCAGCCGCTGTTCCAGACGTCTTTCGGGCCGAGCTGTTGCGACCAGAGCTTCTTGCCGGTATCGAGATTGAAAGCCATCACCGCATCGGAAGTCGCGGTCGGCGGATTGGAATAATTGTTTCCAGTGGTGACGTAGAGCACGCGGCGCCTGACGTCAGCGCTGGGAGTGGACCAGACCGCGGCGCCGGAAGGCCCATAGTATTGGACTCCGTTGGCGTTCTTTCGCGTGGGCTGGGGCAGATCGGTGATCGTGTAGGTCTTCCATATCTGCTTGCCGGTTTCGGTGTCGAGCGCGACTACGCTGCCGCGGAACGTGCAGCAGGGATAATCCGGATCGGCAGAGGCTCCTTCTTCACCGGAAGAAATCGGTACATACAAGCGCGTATTGACGAGGAGAGGAGATCCAGTGATGCGGGCGGCGGAGTGCAACTCGGGATGGGCCTTCCAAATTAAAGATCCGTCCGAGACTTTGACGGCATAGACGATGCCATTGGTGTCGCCGAAGAAAGCAGCAGTGCCGTGATTGCCGACTGAGATGGCGGTTTTGACCGTGGCTGAGGCTTTGAAGGTCCACCAGAGGCATCCTGTGGCGGAGTCGAGAGAATAGACGGTACCGTCTTCGCTGCCCACGAAGACACGCCCGGCGAAGGCGGTGGGTTGGCCGTAGGTGGCGGCGGCGCCGGGAAATCCGAAGGCCCACTTCAGCTTGAGATTCGGAACGTCGGCGGCAGTGAGTCCGGCGGCAGGCGTGGATTGAAAGCGGCGGTTGTGGAGATCGGCACCCCAGCCGGTCCAGGTCGGAAGATTGGCAGGAGGATCCAGATCGCGGGCACAGTAGGCCGTGGCGGCGATGGTTGGGTTGGGGTTGGGCGCGGCGAGATAGTCGGCGATGGCGTTTTTCTTCGCCTGGGAGAGAAACTTTCCTTCCCACTTCATGCGTCCGGTTTGAAGTGCGGCCAGGATGGCGGGCTTGCTCATCTCATGCAGCGTTTCCGGCGGAGGCGCGTACATGTCATTTTCCGCCTTATGACAACTGGCGCATTTCTGGACGAAGAGCGCCGCTCCGTCCGGAGGCGGCGCAGGCGTGCGGGAACAGGAAGCAAGGCCGATGCAGAGGGCGATGAGAATTACAACGCGATCGGACTGCAGTAGTTGTGGGCGCGGCATTCGGTCGATGAACGTTCTCATTCTTACATAGTCGGACGTGAGTGATTAGATGCGGGACGCCGGGCGGAGAATGTTTCTCCAACGTAAAGAAGATTAAAAATTTTCTGCAAAGGTCAAACCCCGTGGGCGGGGAAAGGTTGTGAGGTCGGGACCTGCAGAAATCTCGGATGCGCTGCACGCAAGATCTCTCGCCCCGCTGGTGAAAGCGCGGGGCTTCGAGATGACGCAGCCTGGTGCGGCAGCGCAACCGGAGGGTTCGGACATGCGAGTCAAATCCCCACTCTCGCGTGAGCAGGCCGATTCCCTGGATTCATCCTTCGAAGGACTCGGAGAAGGCTTGCAGCCAGCCTAGGACTCGCTTCCAGCCGTCGCAATGGCCTTTGGCGGATTCGAGGTTGCCGGCAAATCCTTCTTGGCGCACGCGGACACGCGTGCCGGTTCCGGATTTCTTCGGACCGCTCGGATGCAGCGCATTGATCGGCTCGGGTTCGAGGTCCCAGTAGACGATCGTGTCGCTGCCTTTGTAACTGCTGACCCAGGTATGGACGAGGCGGCGCGGAGGATCGACCTCGAGATATTCGCCCTCGACATAGAACGTCTTTCCATCGGCGCCGATGCCGTCGCTGCGCCATTTGCCGCCGGGGCGCAGGTCCATGGTGGATTTCGTGACCTGATACAAGCCTTCCTGCCGCCACCATTTGGGAAGCTGGTTGGGATCGCTGATCGCCTGGAATACGCGAGCCGGCGGCGCGGCGATAAAGATCTCGGCCAAGACAGTGTTCTGGTCGGGAGTGAGGGTGGCAGTGGCCATTCAGTGCTCCTTTCGAATACAGCGGCTGCGACGAGTTGCAAATATTTGTCGGACGGCGAGGGAAAGCGATCCTCAGAGGCTAAAAGCCCGCGTCTTTTGCGGTCTTTGGCGGCACGACTGAAAGTCGCGCCCTACACCAAAGCTATTTTTTAGAACGACATCTATCCCTCTTCCACAAATTTCTTGAGCATCTGGACCACGCCGGGCCAGCCGTCGCTATAGTCTTTGCGGGCGACCGGCAGATTGCTGAGTCCGCTATGCGTGACCTTGACGTGCGTGCCGCTTCCCTGCCCGTTGAGTTCCCAGCGGACGAGGGTGCGGCGCGTGGGATCCTCATGCCAGTTGGCAAACCAGGTATAGGCGAGCACGCGCGGCGGATCGAATTCGCTGATGTGCCCGTGACAGGTGAATTCGCGGACG
Source organism: uncultured Acidobacteriota bacterium (assembly GCA_963763845.1). Classification (GTDB taxonomy): domain Bacteria; phylum Acidobacteriota; class Terriglobia; order Terriglobales; family Acidobacteriaceae; genus Sulfotelmatobacter. Next base: position 608,872 of record CAVXPX010000024.1, on the reverse strand, counting down.
CCATTGACATCGATCGATCCCTTGTCGGCACTGTATCGGTAGGCGCCGTCGAGGCGGGCGTCCATCTCCCAGGATTTGGCCGGACACTCGGGGTTGGTGAACCAGCGCTTCAACTCCGAGGCAGTGGTGAGAGCCTGGAAGACGCGCTCGGGCGGGGCGGCGATGTCGATCTCGCTGACGATGATATCGAGGTCTGAGTTCGCGATCGTGGTGGCCATGGATTCTCCTGGTTACGCCTCGCTGGCTTGCTTGATTTTCTGCAGCACGCCGGGCCAGCCCTGCGCATACTCTTTTGAAGACTCGGGCTCGGCGCTGAGTCCGGCATTGCTGAAAATCTGCACTTCGGATGCCGATGTTGCGCCGTGCAAATGCATAAATCCAGAGAGGCGCCCGCCGGTTAAGGCGGGCACCCAGACGTTACATTTTACGGCGAAGGTCGAACAGCTCTTTGCGCACCTTACCGTGATCCGTAAAGATCCATTCTTCGGTGTGATGGTTGTCGTCGAGCATGGTGAGGACCATCCGGGTCATGTGGCCGGCGTCGGGGGAAGAAAGATTCGTGGCGTCGACGTAGTTGAAGGTGATGGTCTTGCCGTCGGGAGAGACGTCGGCCTGCATGCGGGGCTGATTCCCGGCTCCGCAATAGTGCGTGAGCAGCAGGCGGTTGGGTCCGTCGAGATGGATCATCGAGATCATGTCTTCGTTGGGGACAAGAATTTCGCTCATCACGGCGGATCCGGCGGATACAACTTTGTAGGTGACCTGGAGCGTTTTGCCGCTGGGCAGCGTCTGCTCCCAGGTGCCGGGCAGAGTCTTGATGGAAGCGAACGCTTTCTGCGCGTCCGTTTCAGAGGGCGGCTGCGCGGCGGCCGCGGCGGCCGCGAGCGCCAGAACGGCGAGAATGAGTAGCTGGTAACGATTCGACTTCGGCATTGGCTTCGTGTTCGTCATAGGAATTTCCTTTCTTCGTGTGTTGGGTTGCGTTTCTTCAATGCTTCTTCCCCGTGGATTTCGGTGGTTCCGGCGCGAGTCCGCCTACCGCGGTCTCGCGTTCGTACTCGGCTTCGACGAATGCTTTCAGGTTGTTGAGGCTGGCAGTCCAGAAGACGCGGTACTGCTCGATCCAGGAGTCGACCGCGCGGAGCGGCTCAGGATTGAGCTGGTAAACGCGGTTACGCCCTTGGCGGTGCTCACGGACGAGGTGAGCCCGGCGAAGCAGGCGCAAGTGCTTCGAGATCGCGGGACGGGAGATGGGAAAGGCTCGGGCAATTTGACCGGCGGGCTGGCTGCCCCGACGGAGAAGGTCGAGGACAGCGCGGCGGGTCGGATCGGCGAGGGCCTGGAAGGCGGCTTCCGGGTCTCGGGCGGTGGCATCTGTAACCGATCGGTGACGCATGATGTGTAACCGTACAGTTACGCGCCATGCTCTGTCAAGCGAAGAATTATCCGGCTCAGCGTTTCTTACCTGCAGTATAATGTAAGCATGTCTCGACAGATCACATCAGTAAGCACAAAAGGACAGTTCGTGATTCCCTCGTCGATGCGGGAATCACTGGGCATCAAGCCGGGCACGCGGATTGCCGTCACGCAGGAAGGATATCGCATCATCCTGGAACCGGTGTCGGAAGAACTGGTGGACCGGACGCGGGGGCTACTGTCGGGCGGACCTTCGCTATCCGCGGAACTCAAGCGCGAGCGGCGGGGGAAAGAGCGATGGTAACGTACGTTCTGGACTCCAGCGCGATCCTGCGTTACCTGAGTGACGAACCCGGGGCTGCCCGTATCGCTGACATCATCAAGTCCCACCTAGCGGGCAGATGCGCGGCCATCATTGCGGCCGCACACTGGGGAGAGATTGCTGGAATGACCTGCAAGACGCGCGGGAAGGCGGCCATGGAGCTGGCGCTCTCCCGCCTCAGTGCATTCGGTATACAGGTCGTAGCGGCAGACGCGGACCGGGCGGTGCGGGCGACATTGCTCAAACTCAAGACGCATGTTCCTTACGTGGATGCCTTTGGAATCGAGTTGGCGGCGGAGATGCGCGACCGCGTCTTTGTAACGGCCGACTTCGATTTCAAAGCGGCGAGTGGAGAGGCAAAAGTCGAGTTTCTTCCGGCAAAATAAGCGTCAGCCCCACGAACCGACCTGCCTTCATCGTGATTCGGGGCCAAGGCGCGAGCTTTCCTGCGAAGATGCATGCACCAGATCCAGGAAGGCCTGATGGACGCGGGCGTCCTCTGACAGTTCGGGGTGGAAAGTGGCGGCCATGGTTTTGCCCTGGCGGACGACGACGGGATCTTTGCCTTGGGTCGCGAGGACTTCGACGCCTTCTCCGACGTGCGAAATTTTTGGCGCGCGGATGAAGACCATTTCAATGGGTGTTTCGTTGTGATCGTTCCCGAGCAGTATTCCTTCGCAGATCGAGCTATCGATCTGGCGTCCGTAGGCGTTGCGGCGGATGCGGATGTTGAGGGCGCCGAGTCCGGCTTGGGCGGGATTCTCGACTTCTTTGGCGAGCAGGATCGCGCCCGCGCAGGTTCCAAAAGTCGGCTTGAGGCGGACAAACTCTTTCAGTTTGTCGAATCCGGCTTCGCCGAGAAGTTTCAGGAAGGTGCCGGATTCGCCTCCGGGGATGACGAGTCCGTCGATGTCATCGAGCTGCTCGGGCTTTCGGACGAGCACAACCCGGGCGCCCAGCTCTTCGAGCCGGCGGCGGTGGGCGTCGAAATCTCCTTGCAGAGCGAGAACTCCGATGGTCATGGGGGTCACTGGTAGTCAGCCATACGTTCTCGGCCTTGTTGCCATTGGAACAACCTTCATCGACAATTTTAAAGGATGTATGGGCGCGGGCGGGGGTGCCCGCGCCACTGGAGCCGCGGGCCTATTTCGCCTTCAGGGTTTCGATGATCGCCTTGGCGTCGGCGGGGGATCCGCTCTCATAGGTGATCTCGGCGATGCAGATCTTTGCCCCGGCGGGAACGGCGCGATAGAAGTTGGGCTTCCCGGCCTGGTTCTTCCCTTCCATCTCGAATTCGGAGCCGTACTTCTTGGTGATCTTGTCGTCCGGATACATGGTGGGGGCGAGTTGTTCGGCTTGATCGAGGGTAGCTAACCCGTGTTTGGGAGAAGACACGATCACGTTCACTTTCTTGTCGGGCGAAGAGCCCATGCCGAACATGGGGTCGACGGTCCAGTTCAAAGGGACGGAGACGACGCAGTTGCCGTCACGGTTAACGACCGGCTTGGTGTCGGCCGCAGTGGCCCAGATGGCGGTAAACAGAAATACAACCAGGGTGAGTTTGTTCATTGGTCCTCGCAGGCGGGACATTGTCCGATAGCGGGGCCGGATCGGTCAAGAGGCGCGCCGCTGCTGGGGCCGGGCGGTATAGCTTGAAGAAATCACCACAGCGGGCACGGACTTCGGGGAGGTCTCGGCCGCAGGTTGCTGAACGATTTAGTGCGGCGGGGGAGGCGCGGCTTCGGGCGGAGGTGGCGGCATGGTGTCACCGCTGCCGCGTTCGAGCGATGGATCGGTGATGGGAGCGTTGGATTTGACGAGGGCGGTTTTCACCTCGACTTTCTGGTTCGCGGTGGGATTGATTTCGGTCTCGAATGTCTTATATCCGGGCAGAGCGATTTTGATCTTGTGATCGCCGGGAGCGATTTCGAGGGAACGTCCGAGACCCGAAAATTCTCCGACGTGACCGACGAAGCGTCCATCGAGAAAAACCGCGGCGCGGTTCGGAAAGACGTCGATTTTCACAATCGACCACGCGGCCGGTACCGTGCCGGTGGGAGCCTTTTCCATGGAGACTTCCAGGTTCAATTTTTGTCCCGGATGGACGGTAATGGTCTGGGTGAAGGCCTGATATCCGTTTTGTCGGACGGAGACGGTGTGGGTGCCGGGCAGCAGCAGGATCTTTTTCGATCCCTTGAGTTCTTTCAGGTAGCCGACATACTGGCCATCGATCCACACGCCGGAAGTTTTCTCGACCTTCGTCTTGCCTTCGAGATGAAGCTCGCCCATAACCTGATTGTCGGAGCAGACAGCGGGCGTGGCGAGCAGAGCGATGATGAATACGATGAAAAGAAGAGAGATACCGCGGGCCCGGGGCATAGATTCCTTCCTGAAGCGCTGCGTAGTGGATGGCGCGCGGCGGGAAAAAGTTGCGGGGGAAATGGAGTCGCAGACTTGGTTTGCGCGGCGCGATGCTGGCGCGTTGCCATCAGTCGCTCATATCGAAAGTAGAACACCACTATTCCATTGCCGGGTAAAGGGAGTGAAGTGAGCCTTTTCCCATCCGCGGTAACTTATGCGCAAAGATTGCGTCATCTGGAGGAGAGTGGTTCAGGCGGAGTGAGAGATTTGACGTGAATCTCACGCGAAGTCGGAGCGGGTCTGATGAATTAAACCTGGGCGTCGGTGGCAGTGGAATATTCGGCAGCGCTGCGAGATCCCCCGCCCCGCTGGTAAAAGCGCGGGTCTTCGGGATGACGCCTGAGAGAGGGGAACGAGGCTCCCTGATTACTCGCCCTTATCCGGCCTTGTCATGGCCATAACCACTGAGTCCTAGAATCGCACCAGGCTCGACGACAAATCACCACCCTCTGGTCTGCAGCATGTGGGCTTCGTCGAGGGCGCTGACGGCGAGGCCTTTCATCGCGCCGGGCAGGTCTTGGCTGACTTCAAGTAGAACTTTAGGGTCCTGGTAGTGCGTGGCGGCGAGCACGATGGCGCGGGCGCGCTTGGCAGCCTGCTCCGGAGGAGCAAAGGCGCAAGTGTCATCGAAGGGATGCTTCTCCACAGAATGCGTGCAGGTTGTACGAGCACCCATGAAGATGCCGCTGCCCACGAACACGGCTTCGGCTCCGAGTTGCATGACGAGCGACGCGTCGGCTGGCGTAGCGATGCCTCCCGCACTAAAGTTCGGGACGGGCAGCTTCCCTGCCTCGGCGACCATCTTCACCAACTCATACGGCGCCTGCAATTCCTTCGCCTTGGCATAGAGTTCCTGCTCACTGAGCACAGTCAAAATCTTCATGTCCATTACGATCTGCCGGATGTGCCTTACGGCATGGACCACGTCTCCGGTACCGGCTTCGCCCTTGGTGCGGATCATGGCAGCGCCTTCGGCAATGCGGCGGAGAGCTTCTCCGAGGTTGCGGGCGCCGCAGACGAAGGGGACGGTGAAGGCCTGCTTGTCGACGTGGTGCGCTTCGTCGGCGGGGGTGAGCACTTCGGATTCGTCGATGTAGTCGACGCCGAGTTCCTGCAGGATCTGCGCCTCGGCGAAGTGGCCGATGCGGCACTTGGCCATCACGGGAATCGAAACGGCGGCCATGATCTCGCGGATCTTTTTGGGCGAGGCCATGCGGGCAACGCCGCCTTCGGCGCGGATCTGCGCGGGCACGCGCTCGAGCGCCATGACGGAGACGGCTCCGGCCTTTTCGGCGATGACGGCCTGCTCGGCGTCGGTTACGTCCATGATGACGCCGCCCTTGAGCATTTCGGCGAGGCCGGTCTTGAGACGGAGGGAAGTGGTGTTGTTGCCGTTGTTTTGGGACATGGTGGACTCCGGAGCCCCTAGCTTAGCGCTGTCAGCTCTCAGCTAACCCTATTCAATTTGATGATCCGGGGAGGGGTTTCGCCGCTAGTTCATTGTAACGCGGGCGAAGAGATTGCGGTACCCCGGACGGCTTTCCTCACCACGGAGGCACGGAGAGACACTGAGTCATACGCAAATTGTGCTTCCCCGTGATTCCGTGTCGCGGTGGCAATTATCTCTCCACGAACTTGCCGAACATCTTTTCCGGGTCAATCGCGATGAAGATGCCTTTGCTGCGGGCCAGGACTTCGCCGTGTTCGTCGAAGATCTCGGCCATGTTGACGTGCTGGCGGCCGTGGACGCTGACTTCCCTGCCCTCGACCCGCAGCGGCCTTTCCAGCGGGACTGGCTTCAGGTATTCGACCGTCATCTCTTTCGTCACGGCGACTACGTTGCGCAACTTGTTGGCTTTGCCCATGGCGTCGTCGAGAATGGTGGCAATGATGCCTCCGTGACAGTGGCCGGGAGGCCCGGTGTAGCGCTTGTCGAGAGTGAAATGGCAGATGAACGTGCGGCGTTCTTCGTCGAGGGTGAATTCCAGGTGCATGCCGTCGGGATTGTCCGGGCCGCAGGCGAAGCAGTAGTTCTTCTTGAGTTGGACGTGTTGCGTTTCGTGTCCGTGGATCTTGTGGGCCATCGGAGAGCATTTTAGCGGAACGGGGAGTCGCGGGACACGCCGTAAGTTCGCTGGAGGTCTACGCGAGATCCCTCCCTCCGCCTGAAAAGCGGCTCCGGTCGGGATGACGCAAGCGAGGAGGAAAGATCGCAGCGGCAAGCGGCTCCGGTCGGGATGACGCAAGCGAGGAGGAAAGATCGCAGCGGCAAGGAGGGGGCTGCTGATGACGACTGCTGCTTGACGACTGCGTCATCCCGAAGCCCCGCGCTTTCACCAGCGGGGCGAGGGATCTTGCGTGCAGCGCTTCAGCGGTTTCCACGGGCTTACTTGTCGGTTAGTCATCACACTCGGCGTTCGCGTCAGATCGACGCGAGATCCCTCCCTACGCCTTAAAGGCGGCTCCGGTCGCGATGACGCAGGCGGGAAGGAAAGATCGCAGCGGCAAGCGGCTCCGGTCGGGATGACGCAGGCGGGAAGGATCATCGATACTTTTTATTCTTCGGAATTGTTTTCCCGGTCGCGGAGCTTGCCGTAGCGAATGGCGACGCCGAATCCGATGGTCATGATGCCGAGCGGCGGCACCAGCATGACGAGAATGGCGCGGTTGATGGCCCGCTGTCCTTCTTTCGGAGTCGCTTTGGCATTGGCCCGGCACATGGCGCAGCCTTGGGCGAAGGCTGGCGCGGCCCAGAGCGCGAACAACAGGGTCAGGATGAGGCGCGGATGGCGAAGAAGTTTCATGGTGTGATCAGTGAACTCCCAGAGTTGTGATGCGTCCCGCGTCGGGGAAGAAAAAGAAATACATGATGATGAAGCAGGCGACGACGGCGAAGGTGATCATCCAGCGCATCAGCGCGGTTTCAAACTTCATGTGCATGAAGTAGGCGATGATGAGCGCGGACTTGACCACCGAAAGCACGAGGAGGACTTCGAGCATGCGGACTGCCTGGAAGACCTGCTTGTAGGCCAGGATGACCTCCATGCCCGTGAGAACCAGAAGCGCTCCCCAGACCCAGAAATATTGCCCTTTGGCGTCGTCGTGATGGATGGCTACATCGTGCATTGTGTGTTCCTCGCAACAGCGGCTTAAGCCGAATTTGTTCGAACCGATCGCGGCACGGCGAAAGCCGTGCCCTGATACGAACCTCAACTACGACACGGCCTATGCCGTGCCTCTGATCGAATCGTTACTGAATCCTTGTCGACATCAAATACACCAGCGGGAAAATGAACATCCAAACCAGATCGACGAAGTGCCAGTACAGTCCCGAGACTTCGACGTCGTGCGCGTCGTAAACCTTCGGTTTAAGGTACAGGATGATGGCCGAGACCACCAACCCGATCAGCAGAGCATGAATGCCGTAGTGAAAGACGTTACCCGACGGAATGAGCAGGTACCCGGCGAGCCAGATCGCTCCGAGGATCGGCAGGAAAAGTTTACGCAGCGAAACCACGCCGAGATAGATCACGCCGATGGTGACGTGGAGCATGTGCATCGCGGTCAGGGTGAAGAATGTCGCCGAAAATTGCGGAACGTTCTTGGAAACATCGGCGAGTTCCCCGGCGGCTGCGGCGGCGGGGTGCGGGAATCCCGGGATCGTGAGGCCTTCGCCGATCAGCTTGGTCCACTCCATGCCGTGCAGCACGATGAAGGCGGTGCCGAAGGCCATGGTGGCGAGCAGCCAGTTGCGCGTCCAGGCGCGATCGCCGCGCTGCGCGGCAAAGACTCCGAGCACCATGGTGAGCGAGCTCGAGAGCAGGCACGCCGTCATGATCGTCGCGTTGGTGATGCTCGCGACGTGGAAGGGCGTGGGCCACGGAATCGTATAGATCCGGTTGTAACTGAAGGCGAACAGCAGCGCGCCGAAGGTCAGCGAGTCAGAGGCGAGAAATAGCCACATTCCCACCTTCTTGGAATACGCGCCGAACAACGGCGCCTCGTAAGCTCCAGCAGCTGCGTGTGCGTGTTCAATAGCATCATGCGGCAGAGTTGTTGCTTCGGCCATTTTCCGAAATACCCCCAAAAGGCAGTCGTTGGTCGTTAGTCCCTAGTCATTAACGATTAACGGCGAGGTGAGCCCGAGCCTTTTCAAAAAGCCCCCGCCACCCACTAAGAATCGCTAACGACTAACGACTGTTCTATCGAGCGAGCGTTAACAACGCGAAGATATAAATCCACAAGACTGCCATGAAGTGCCAGTACCATGCCGCAATATCGACGGCGATGCGGCGCGACTCGGGCGGCTTATGAAAGAGCGACGAACTCGACGCCCAGAGCAGCGCGACGATGCCCCCGGTGAGGTGAATCGCGTGCGCCACCGTCAGAAGAAAGAAGAACGAACTGCTGGGATTGGTATTGATGTAGAAACCGAAATCGTTCAGCCGCGACCAGGCCAGCCACTGGCCAAAGAGGAAACAGAATCCGAGAAGAACGGTCAGACCGAGCCAGGGAAATTCCTTTTCGTCTTCGAGCGTAATTCCCGGAATCGAGCGCACGGGAGCGAGAGCGGCCTGACGGGCGGACTGGCGGCGGGCGAACTCCATAGTCACGCTGCTCCCCAGCAGAATGATGGAGTTGATGATCAGCAAGGCCCAAGGCAGATCGACGCTGCCCCAATCCTTCACGTAGCTGTTGGAAGATCCATCGAAGGTTGGGAGGCCCCGACGAAAAACGTACGCGCTGGTCAGCGAGATGAACAGCATGCAGACGGTAGCGATGGCGCAGATCAGACCCAGACGGGCACGGCGAAGGCGCGCTCCGTAATCGGGAACGTCGCCGCGGCCGTCGTTGCCTCCGCCACCCGGATGTGGAGGCGCGGGAGGTTTGTTGCCGATATCGTCAATCCGGGTGGTTGGGGTATAGGTCGCCATAAATACTTAGTGCGTCAGTGCGCGGAAGTGGTTGCCGGATCGGTCTGCATGATGAAGTCTTTCGGCGCACCCGGGACCCCATACTCATACGGCCCATGATGTACGACTGGGGTTACGCCTCCGAAATTGTCGTGTGGAGGAGGAGTTGTCGTCGTCCACTCGAGGGTCGTGGCTTCCCACGGATTGTCGCTGGCCTTCGGTCCTTTGAACATGCTCCAGAAAAGATTGATGACGAAGATGAACTGCGCGGCGATGGTGATGAACGCAGCGTAGGTCATGAACGTTTGCAGCGGAATCAGCTTGGTCTGATAGGCAACTTCGGTGAATTGCGAATAGCGGCGCGTCTGCCCTGCCATGCCGAGATAATGCATCGGCATGAAGATGGCGTAGGTTCCGGCGAGGGTGATGAAGAAGTGAATGCGGCCAGCGGTTTCATTCATCATGCGACCGAACATTTTGGGGAACCAGTAATAGGTGGCGGCGAAGATGCCGAAGATGGCGGCAACGCCCATGATGAGGTGGAAGTGTCCCACAACGAAATACGTGTCGTGCAACTGAATGTCGAGCACGGGCTGCGCGAGGAACGGGCCGCTCAGCCCGCCGGAGACGAACAGAGAGACGAAGCCGATGGCGTACAGCATCGGCGTATCGAAACGTATGTGGCCCTTCCACATGGTGCCGAGCCAATTGAAGGTTTTGATGGCTGAGGGCACGCCAATGCACATGGTCAGAATCGAGAACGCGAACGCGGAGTAGGGGCTCATGCCGCTCATGAACATGTGATGGCCCCAAACCATGAATCCGAGGAACCCGATCGATAGCATGGCGTAGACCATGGCGCGGTAGCCGAAGATGGGCTTGCGCGAGAACGTCGAGAGCACTTGCGAGGCGACGCCCATGCCGGGCAGGATGGCGATGTAGACCTCGGGATGTCCGAAGAACCAGAACAGATGCTGCCAGAGCAGAGGCGAGCCGCCCTTGTGTCCCATGACCTGGCCATTTACGACGACGAGCGGAATGTAAAAGCTGGTGCCGAGGTTGCGGTCCATGAGCAGGAGAATTCCGGCAGAGAGCAACACGCCGAAGGCGAGCAATCCGAGGATCGCTGTGATGAACCATGACCAGCAGGTGAGCGGCATGCGCATCATCGTCATGCCCTTGGCGCGGAGATCGAGGGTCGTGGTGATGAAGTTCAGCGCACCCATGAGCGACGCGATACAGAAGATCGCGATGCTGGTGATCCACAGGTCGGCGCCGAGTCCTTCGCCGGGCCCCGCGCTTTGAATCGCGCTCAGCGGAGGATATCCGGTCCAGCCGTGGAGCGGAGCGCCGCCGGTGACGAAGAATGCAGCAATGATGGTGATGAAGCCGACGAAGGTGGTCCAGAACGAGAGCATGTTCAGGACGGGGAACGCCATGTCGGGCGCGCCAATCTGAATCGGCAGGAAGTAATTGCCGAACCCTCCTTGCGGCGCGGTGGTGAGCACGAAGAACACCATGATGGTGCCGTGCATCGTGAGAAGGCTGAGATAGGTCTCCGGCTTGATCTGACCCAGGAGCGGCAGGGCGACGGTCGGCCAGATCAGGTGGATGCGCATCAGCAGCGAGAGAAACATTCCGACGAACACTGCTGTGAGCGCGAGGAAGAAATACTGGATGCCGATGACTTTGTGGTCGAGGCTGAAAATGTATTTCCGGATAAAACCCTGAGGAGCGTGCGAGTGAAGCGTAACCGGGGTCGCCATTATTGTTTCTCCGCCTCCCGAGCCGCGAGCCATTTGTCGAAGTCGTCCTGGCTGACGACGTGAACCATGCCGTGCATCTTGTAATGTCCGAGGCCGCAGAGTTCGGCGCAGGCAATTTCGTATTCGCCGATGGCGATCGGTTTGAAGTGCATGTGGATGTTGAGGCCGGGTACGGCATCCTGCTTGAAGCGAAGGTTTGGCACGAAGAAGCTGTGAATCACGTCAACGGAACGCAGGCTGAGATCGACCTCGCGATTGACCGGCAGATACATGGTTCCGGTAACGACGTCGTCTTTGGCGGAGGGATCGGTGGTGTCGAGTCCTACAGCGCCCTCGCCTCCGATGGAGGGATCCATCAGGCTGACCTTGGTGCGGGCGTAGGTGTTATCGGCGCCGGGATAGCGAAAGTACCAGGCGAACTGCATGCCGGTGACTTCCACCTTGACCGAATCGGGAGGCGCGGCGTCCCAACGCTGGCTCGCCCAGACATTCGTCCCCATGAGATTGAGGCCGATGAAGAGGACGGCGGTCAGCACGGTCCAGACAATCTCGAGCGTCGTGTTGCCGTGAATGTAGGCGACGGGCGGCGAGGATGGAGTCTGGCGATAGCGCCAGACGATGTATCCGAGCGACAACTGGGCGGCGACAAAGATGATGCCCATGATGACAAAGGTCAGGGCGAATTGATGGTCGATCCAACCAGCCGCGGCAGAGGCGCCGACCGGCAGCCACCAGGTTTTGGCGACGAAGAAGTACGTGCTGACCAGAGTGATCAGCCAGATCAACAGCATTAACGCGAGGCCCATTCCCCAGTACCCCCTGGGCGCGAACGATTTCCCCACGGCCGATGCCGCGTCCCACAACGCGAGCAATGGCCGGCGGCGAGTTTACCACAGGGTCATGCAAAGAAAGCAAGAGGCAGTTTGGGTCGGGGATCCAGGGGTCAGGGGTCAGGGAGCGGGGACTAGGAATTCGGCGCACATGAAAGTTTTTCTCTGATTCCTTTTCCCTGACGCCCGACCTCCGATCCCTGAACTCTGACCCCTGATCCCTGTCTCCTACTTCTCCGACCACTCCGGCACGCGGCCCGGCGTCCAGGGCGCGCCTGCGGCTTCCATGTCTTTCTCGAGTTTGGCCAGGTCCACTTCGACCAGCGTGTGCAGCTTCGCCAGGACGTCCACGAAATCCGACGCCGCAATGTTGTAGGAATCGATGTTCGACTGCGTGGGCTTCGCCAGTGAGAAGCGTTCGCCATCCATGATCGAGCCGACGCGGTCGCTGATCGAAGAAGAAATCGGCTCGCTGAGCCGGGCAACGTCGACATCGCCGCGGAGGGCAATCAGGAGGGCGCGATTGCGTTGTTCGAGGGAATCGGCAACGGGCGAGAGCTGCTTCTCGGCCGCCGGAGTGTAGTGCAGCGCTTCGCGAATCTGCTTCAGCCGCGACTCGACATCTTCCGCGGTGTGGAGTGATCCCGAGACTGCGCGGTAGAGACGCGATACTTTCCGCAGGAATTCTTCCTGCGCGGCGCGATCGCTCGCCGGCATTCCGGCCAGGCCTTCGGTGACGACTTTGAAGGACTGCGGGCCGGCTACTTCGCTGATAACTCCATCGATGTTCTCAAACATCCGCACAGAATAATTTCCAGACAGAACGAGTGGGCCGAGATCAGCGGAATCCGGAAAATCTTCTTCCCGGCCTTCGGGATGGTGGGCGATCTGCGGCGCGGGATAACGGAGATCCCAGTCGATGCGCTGGAATCCGGCGGCGGTGCTGCCATCGACGCGACGGATCGGATTGCCGTTCTCGTCGTAGATGACGAAATAGAGCTGCGGTTTGGGCTCTTCGGCTTCGGTGCGCAGCTCGTCGTTCGAAGGATACGGGGCCGTCTGGTTTTTCTTGGCCGCTTCTTTCTCGGCTTCCTGGCGCTTCTCTTTCTTCGTCTTGATTTTCTCTTTCAGGTAGGCGGTGAAGACAGCGCCGTATGGGGGATTTTCGGCGGTGTAGAACGCGTCTCCCTGGAATCCGTGGTTTGGCTCGCCGAGGGGATGGCGCTCGATGTAGAGCAAGGCATCTTTTACGGGATACATGGCCGCGGCCTGCTCGGTAGACTCGGGTTTCAACTGGCGCAGCGGCATGATGTTGTCAAGGATGTAGAAGCCGCGGCCGAACGTGGCGATCACGAGATCGCTCTCGCGCGCCTGAATCACCATTTCGCGTACGGCGATTGTCGGCAAGCCGCCTTTTAGCTGCACCCAGTGATGCCCGCCATCGATGGTGAAGAAAGCGCCGGATTCGGTACCAGCGAAAAGCAGGTTGGCATTCACCGGATCTTCCACAAACGCGAGCACCGGACCGTTCTCGGGAAGATCGCTCGCAATCGAAGTCCAGGTCTTGCCTGCATCGATCGACTTCAGAAGATACGGCTTGAAGTCCTCGTTCTTGTGGTTGTCGAATGCGGCGTAAACCGTATTGTCGTCGTGGTTGGAAGCGGCGAGGCGGCTGACGTACGTCATATCCGGGACGCCAGGAAACTTCTCGTACTTTGTCCAATTTCCGCCGCCGTCGCTGGTGACCTGAATCAGGCCGTCGTCGGTTCCGGCGTAGATCAGTCCTTCCTTCTTCGGCGATTCCGCGAGGGCGACGATGTTTCCGTAGAACGAGGTTGACTGATTCTTGGCGACGGCGTCCGCGCCCCAAATCTTGCCCATGACCGGAAGCTTGTTGCGATCAAGCTGGCGAGTGAGATCGCCGGAGATGGCTTTCCATGTGTCTCCGCGGTCGTCGCTGCGGAAAAGCTTGTTGGCCGCGAAATAGAGCCGGGTGTGCGAATGCGGGCTGATGATGATGGGCGAATCCCAGTTCCAGCGCAGCGGTGGCTCGCCCTTCCCTTCCAGCGGCTGCAGCACGAGTTCCTGCCCGGTCGGAGCGTCGTAGCGGACCAGCACTCCAAACTGCGATTCGGAGTAGACCGTGTTGGGATCGACGGGATCGACCTGCGAGCGGAAACCGTCGCCGCCGGTCGTGACATACCAGTCAGAATTCATGATGCCGTTGACGTTGCGCGTGCGCGCGGGGCCGCACCATGAGAAGTTATCCTGCGTGCCTCCGCAGACGTGATAGAAGGGCAGCGCGTTGTCGACCGCGACGTCGTAGAACTGCACCGTTGGCAGATTGGCCTTGAACTGCCAGCTCTTGGCGTCGTCCCAGGTTTCGTACATGCCGCCATCGGAGCCGAGCAGCCAGTGCCTGGTGTTGTCGGGGTCGATCCAGAGCGCGTGATTGTCGCCGTGATGGTTCGCTTCGTTGACGTGGTGGAGCGTCTTGCCGCCGTCGGTCGATTCGCGCAGGCCGACGTTCATTACGAAGATGCGGTCGACATTTTTCGGATCGGCGACGATGCGCGCGTAGTACATGGCTCCGGCGTCGAATTCGTTGCGGCGCTCCCAGATGGCGCCCTTGTCGTCGGAGCGGAAGATTCCGCCTTTGCCGTCGGCGGCTTCGACCGAGGCGTAGACAACATTTGGATCCGCGGGAGAGACCGTGATGCCGATGCGCCCAAGATCGACGGCGGGCAGACCGGATTTCAGCTTGTTCCAAGTGGCGCCTGCGTCGGTCGATTTGTAGATCGCGCTCTCCGGCCCACCGTCGATCAAGGTGAATACGTGGCGGCGCCGCTGATACGCCGCGGCATAGACGATATCGGGATTCGAGGGATCGAGCGCGACATCAACCACGCCGGTGTTCTCGCTGATGGTCAGGGCAGCCTTCCAGTTCTTGCCGCCATCGGTGGACTTGAAGAGTCCGCGGTCACCGCCCGGTCCCCAGAGCGGTCCTTCGGCAGCAACGTAGACGACCTTGGAATCGCGGGGATCGACCACAACGCGCCCGATGTGCTCGGATTTCTTTAGCCCGAGATTCTGCCAATCTTTGCCGCCGTCGTCGGAGCGGTAAATGCCATCGCCGTAAGAGACGCTGCGCTGCGAATTGCTCTCGCCCGTTCCGGCCCAGACGACGGAGGGATCGTTGGGATCCATTTCCACCCAGCCGATCGAATACGAGCCTTCGGAGTCGAACACGGGAGTCCATGTCGTGCCGTCGTTCACCGTCTTCCAGACTCCGCCAGAAGCAACGCCGACGTAGTATTCGAATTTATTTTTCGGATTGACGGCAATCGACATGACGCGGCCAGACGCGACGGCAGGCCCGATCAGGCGGAACTTCAGGCCGGAGAACGTTTCGGCGGTCATTCCGCCTTTCTTCTCTTCCTTCGGCTCCTCTTTCTTTTCTTCCTTTTTCGGTTGCTCTTTTTTCTGAGACTTCTTGTTCGCCGTGACTTTCTTGTCGACGTCTTTATCTTGCGGTGCAGGGCTCGAAGATGAGTGCGCGAGAGCGAACGGTCCGAAGACGAGCAGAGTGAGAAGGAAGACAGCGAAAGCTTTCATTGGGGGCTCCAGAGAGAAACTGGCGGTGGATTTCACGGGACCGATATGTATACAGGAATGGAGGGCGGGAGAGAAGAGGGATGCCGCCCAAAATCCTCGCCTCTGAAATCCCTTATAATAGAAAGATTCTGTAATGCATTTGGACGGCTCTGTGGGTGGTGTGGGCAGTCCGTGTGGGATTTCGGCCCTTTCGATGTCTTCTACTTCGACGCAGACGGAAAGCATTGTTGTTCGCGGAGCGCGCGTCCACAACCTCAAGAACATTGACTTTGAGGTCCCGCACAACACACTCACGGTGGTGACCGGCGTGTCGGGATCGGGCAAGAGTTCGCTCGCTTTCGACACGATTTATGCCGAGGGACAGCGACGGTATGTCGAGTCGCTGTCGGCCTATGCGCGGCAATTTCTGGAGCGCATCGAGAAGCCGGACGCGGACACGATCGACGGAATCGCTCCAGCGGTGGCGATCCGGCAGAAGAATACGACGCGGAATCCGCGATCGACCGTGGCCACGGCGACCGAGATCTACGACTATTTGCGGCTGCTGTTCGCGCGGGTTGGGCGCACGTATTGCGCGAACTGCGGGCGCGAAGTAAAGAAAGATATTGTTGACGAGGTCGCGGAGGCGGTTCTTGCTCTGGCGCCAGGGACGCGGCTGCAGGTGCTGTTTCCGCTGCAGCGAGCGGGGACCGTTCCGGCGGATACGAACGCGAAGGGTGGGCGGGGGCGCGGCCGCGACGCCCGCGCGACAACCAGCGGGACGCCGGCGCTACGGTCAAAAAAGAAGGTCGCGAGCGAGCCGCTCTCCGACGCTTTGAAGACGCGGTTGTTTGACCTGCGGAAAGCCGGTTTCAACCGGCTTTATCAGAACCGTCAACTATTCGAATTCTCGGCTCCGGAATCGCTGCTCGATGTCGATTTCAACCAGCCGGTCTTCCTGCTGGTGGACCGGCTTGCGGTCTCGCCGGACGCGCGATCGCGGATTGTCGATGCGGTCGAGACGGCGTATCGCGAATCGGGCGAGGTTCTGTTTGAGATTGCTGCTACGGCCGAGCCCGAATCCACTGGAGCGACGCCAGCGTCCCAGATTCTTCGTTTTTCGCAGAGGTTCGAGTGCAAGCATTGCAATCTGCGCTACGAGGAGCCCGAGCCGCGGCTGTTTTCGTTCAACAATCCGTATGGCGCGTGTCCGAAATGTCAGGGATTCGGGAACACGATCGACTTCGATCTAGATCTGGTCATTCCCGACAAGCTGAAAACGCTGGCCGAGGGCGCGATCGAGCCGTGGACGAAGCCGAAATATCGTCCGCTGTTTACCGACCTGAAGCGGTACGCGAAGGCGGCCGGCATTCCGCTCGACATGGCCTGGATTGATATGGCCGAAGAGCATCGCAACCTGGTGCTGAATGGCGACGGAAAATTCATGGGCGTACGCGGGTTCTTCGCCCACCTGGAGCGCAAGAAATACAAGTTGCACGTCCGCGTATTTCTCAGCCGGTATCGCGGATACTCAGTATGTCCGGAGTGCAACGGGTCGCGGCTGCGCCTCGAAGCGCGGCAGGTGAAGATCGATGGCAGGAATCTTTGCGAAGTCTGCTCGCTGACGGTCGAAGACGTGCTGAAAGTTTTCGAGAACCTGGAGTTGAGTGCGGAGCAGGCGGCGATCGCGGAAAAATTGCTGGAAGAAATTCGCGAGCGGCTGCGCTTTCTGAATGACGTGGGGCTCGACTACCTGACGCTCGACCGGCTGTCGTCGACGCTCTCCGGAGGAGAGGCGCAACGAATTCAGCTGGCCACTTCGCTCGGATCGCGGCTGGTGGGAACGCTCTATGTGCTCGATGAGCCGTCGATCGGGCTGCACTCGCGCGATACGCACCGGCTGGTAAAGATCCTGCACGATCTGCGGAATCTCGGGAATACGATTCTCGTAGTCGAGCACGATCCCGACATCATGCGCGCGGCGGATTTCATTCTCGATCTCGGGCCGGGCGCGGGCGAGAACGGCGGCAAGCTGATTGCCGAGGGTACTTATGACGAGATCGTGCACAATCCAGCGTCGCTGACGGGACGATACCTGTCAGAAGATTTGCGAATCCAGGCTCCGCCAACGCGGCGCAGGCCGGGACCGCAGCAGATCAAGATGAAAGGGATCCGTGCGAATAATCTGAAGAACGTCGACGTCAACATTCCGCTCGGCATGCTGGTGGCCATCACCGGCGTTTCCGGATCGGGTAAATCGACGCTGCTGCATCAGGTCTTATACCGCGCGCTGGCACAGGCGAAGCAGCAGCCCGGCAACGGGGCGAACGGTCCGGGAGCGACGGCGGCCGCGACATGGGAAGTTTTGGAGGGCGATCAGTACATCGAGGAAGTGGTGCTGGTCGATCAGTCGCCGATCGGACGCACGCCGCGCTCGAATCCGGTGACGTACATCAAGGCGTTTGACGCCATCCGCGAGCTGTTCGCTTCCCTGCCCGAGGCGAAGAAGCGCGGATTCCCGGCAGGACATTTTTCGTTCAACATTCCCGGAGGGCGTTGCGAGATTTGCCAGGGCGATGGGACGGTTACGGTCGAGATGCAGTTTCTCGCCGATGTCGAGCTGATCTGCGAAGAATGCAAAGGAACGCGCTACAAACCGCAGGTGCTCGAGGTGCGGTACCGGGGAAAGAATATTCATGAAGTGCTGAACCTCACCGTCAAGGAAGCGCTGAAGTTTTTTGCCGAGGCTCCAAAGGTGACAGAAAAACTGCGATCACTCGAGGAAGTCGGCCTGGGATATCTGCGGCTGGGGCAGTCGGCTACGACGCTTTCCGGCGGGGAGGCCCAGCGGATGAAGCTGGCGGCGCACCTGCAACCGGCGCAGCGGGAGAGCATCCGATCGGGCCAGAAGGGCAGGAGGCGGTTGCTGTACATCTTCGACGAGCCGACGACCGGGCTGCATTTTGACGACGTCAGCAAACTCCTGGCTGCGTTTCGCCGTCTGATTGAAGCAGGGGGATCCATTGTCGTCATCGAACACAATCTGGAAGTGATCAAGACGGCGGATTGGGTGATCGATCTTGGGCCTGAGGGCGGCAACCGCGGGGGCAAGATCGTGGGCGTCGGGCCTCCGGAAGCGATCGCGAAGCTGGCGGGCTCGTACACGGGAAAGTTTCTGGCGCGCGTTTTGAATGGCAATGGAGCGTCGCGTGGCAATGGGCGCGGGTAGAGTTCTCGGGGTCGCGTTGGCTTTGGCCACCGTGGCGTGGGCGGGCACGCCTACCGCTGCGGGCAGAGACGTAGCCAGCTACGTCTCTACGGCATTTTCTTCTCTACAGACTTCCAGCCAAAGCTCCAGCAGCAGTTCTCATAAGTCGGGTTCGACGCATCATGTGACGGTTGCGGAAGAAGTAGCGCCTGATCCCGATCTGACGCAGGCTGAGGCATTCATCCAGAAACAGAATCTTGTCGACGCCGAACCCTTGCTGCGCAAGGTGGTGGAAAAGGATCCGTCGAATTATGTGGCGTGGTTCGACCTTGGCTTCGTCGAGAACGCGCTCGGCAAATTGGGCGAGTCGATTGCGGCGTACCGGAAATCGGTTGCGGCCAAGCCGGACGTCTTCGAGTCGAATCTGAATCTCGGATTACAGCTGGCGAAATCTGGCCAGCCGGATGCCGAGCAATACTTGCGCGCCGCAACCAAGCTGAAGCCAACCAGCCACGTTGCTGAAGGACGGGAGCGGGCGTGGCTTTCGCTCGGACACGTCCTCGAACAAAAAGCGACTGCCCCGAATGCCGCTTCCGCGGCGATGGACAAGCGCCCCACAATCGATGATGCGATTGCGGCGTATCAGCATGCTGCGGCCTTGCAGCCGAAGGATGCCGAGCCTCATCTCGCGGCGGGGCAGCTCTTTGAGAGCGAGAATAAATTCGCCGAAGCCGAGCAGGAATACAAGCAGGGGCTCGCTGCAGATCCAAAGTCGTCGGATGCGATTACCGGGCTGGCAAATATTTATATGCGAGGCCGGCGCTTTCCTGAGGCCGAAGCCGAGTTGCGCAAAATTGTATCCGTGCATCCGGAAGAGACGGCGGCGCACATCCAGCTGGGGCGCGTGCTGGCCGCCGAAGGCAAGAATGATGACGCAATCGCGGAGCTGGAGGAAGCGCAGAAAAAGGCTCCCGGCGATGCTTCTCTCGAGAGCGATCTTGCCGATCTCTACACGGCAGCGGGCAAGAATACGGAAGCGGAAGCGGCGTACCGAGCGCTGATCGCGAAAAATCCGAATGACGCAGAACTGCATCATGGCCTGGCCCAGAGCCTGATGCGCGAGAAAAAGTTTGCCGATGCGCAACAGGAACTGCTGACCTGCCTGAAGCTGAAGCCGGATATGGGCGCTGCCTATGGCGATCTGGCATTCGCGGCCAGCGAGAATAAGAACTATCCGCTGGCGATCAAGGCGCTGGACGTGCGGGCAAAGCTGCTGCCGGAAATCCCGATTACGTATTTTCTGCGGGCATCGGCCTACGACCATCTGCAGAACGTCAAGCTGGCGGTGGAAAATTATCACCGTTTCCTTGAAGGGGCAAATGGGAAGTATCCTGAACAGGAGTGGCAGGCCAAGCACCGCCTGATTGCCCTCGAGCCGAAGAAGTAAAAGATAAAGAAATAAAAGAAGATGTAAAAGCCTGGGGTGGAACGATGCTGTTGTGCATGGCAAGGCGGCGGCCGGCCTTGGGGCGGGAGGCCCAGTCACGTTCCGGCAGGAACGTGCATCTTACGAAATTGAAAATGCGCGCCTGGCATGCGTCCGGCTGGAGAAGTGCGGCGGTTTTACTAACGCTGCTGGGAACGGCGGTGAGCAGCGCGTTTTGCCGGACCGAGGTTACCGTCGACGAGCTGAAGGCCCGGATTTCTGCCACCAGCATCAAGGACCGGCCTCATCTCTGCGTCGAGATTGCGCAAAAGCAGCTCGATGCGACCGACAAATTCTACGCGAGCTCCGATTTTCAGAATGCGCAGACGTCGCTGACCGACGTGGTGGCGTATTCGGAACTGGCGCGTGACTATGCGATTCAGGCCCATCATTACCAGAAGGAATCGGAGATCGCCATGCGCGAAATGACGCGCCGGCTTAACAACATCCTCCACTCTCTCGCTCAGACGGATCAGGGCCCGGTCAAGAGCGCACTGGGCAAGCTTCAAAACGCGCGCGACGATCTGCTCTTGTCGATGTTCAAGAAGGTGCGACATGACTAAGCGCGCGGCGGGTTGGGGAAGCGTGATTCTGCTGGCGGCGCTGGCAATGCCCGCGGTGGCGCAGAGGCATCATGATCCGCTGACCGACGTCGAGATCAACCAGATTCGCGATACCAGCTGGGAGCCGGGACGCAGGCTTCCTCTTTACGTAGAGTTTGCGCGGGCTCGCCTGGTGAAGCTCGAGCAGATGCGCAGCGATCCGAAGACGAAGAACCGCGGCCAGCAGACCCATGACCTGCTCGACGATTTCCAGGCGCTCTACGACGAACTGAATGACAACATCGATACGTATGTAGACCGGCGCGACGACATCCGCAAGCCGTTGAAGATTGTGATCGACGCCGATACCGAATTTCAATCGAAGTTGCGGGCGCTGAAAGACGCGGCCAATGTTGCTCCACAGGAAGAGGCTACGTACGAGTTTGTGCTGACCAATGCGATCGATTCGGTCGACAGTGCAACCGACGATCATCGCAAGCTGCTCACCGATCAGGACGAGCAGGCAAAGCACAAGCGCCTGAACAAGCATCCGTCAGAGGGAACGGGAGTCGCGCCAGAGTAGGGGCAATTCGGACCTCGGACCTCCAGAGCTCGGACTTCAAAGTTCGGCGATGATTTCCACGGATCCTGGGCATGCTAACCTAGCTTCATCGTGCGTGAAGGGCTGCTCGAAATCTTCCAGGAAATTTATCGTGAACTGCGTCCCGGCACTTCCCTGCCCGAGTTGAAGATCGAGTTCTTCGCCTTCGCCAATGTCAATAACACAATCCGGCTGAGGAATGGCAAGCTGCTGGTGCGGCTTTCCGATCTGCTGGAAGGGGCGCCGGAGCCGGTGTTGCGCGCGATCGCCCACATCCTGCTGGCCAAAATGTACCGCCGTCCGATCGACCGCGGGCAGGCGGCGCGCTACCGGAAATATGTTGGCAGCCACGAGATCGTACGCCAGGCTCATCTGGTGCGGCAGATTCGCGGCCGCAAGATGCTGCGCTCTCCGCGCGGGCATTTTTACGATCTCGATGCGGTCTTCGAGGAAGTGAACACGCGCTTCTTTCACGGCTTGATGGCGCGGCCGCGGATGAGCTGGAGCCCGACCAGGACTCGCCGCATTCTTGGCCACTACGATCCCGCACATAACGCCATAATCATCAGCCGCATCTTCGATCATCCCGGCGTGCCGCGGTACGTGCTGGACTACATCGTCTATCACGAGATGCTGCACCTGAAACATCCGGTAAAACTGCGGGGCAGCCGCCGATGCGTGCACTCGGCGGAATTTCAGGCGGAGGAAAGACTATTCCCCGGCGCGTCCGAGGCGAATGCGTTTTTGAAGCGGCTGTAAGCGGCGGTAGCAGCAGCATAGCCTCCTGCTAGGAGTCTGCGCGCGGCATCCAAATGGAGCCCGAAGCCATTCAGGGGCGGAATTCGACCATGTGATCCCAATCACAACCGATTGTGAGGCAGCGGATTGACGGGGTCCGGCGGGGAAGAATATCCTTGAATTTGAAATTGAAATTCATTTTCAAGATTGCGCGTTCCTTTTCAGGCTAGAACCAACTTTTCACATTTTCCGTAGGGAACATCGAGGCTGGCTTCATGATTCAGGCTTTTATCATCACGCTGCGCGAAGGGGTGGAGGCCGCGCTGATCGTCGGCATCACCCTGGCGTACCTGACGAAGATCCGGCGCCCCGAATTGCGCAAGACGGTGTATGCGGCGCTGGTGGCGGCCTTTCTGGGAAGCATCGGCGTCGCGGTCGTCATCTCCCGCACTCATCTGAACGAAGACGTTTTTGAAGGCTGGGTCATGCTGGTGGCCGCCTTCTTCGTCGTCACCATGGTCATCTTCATGATGAAGACGGGGCGGAAGCTGAAGGGCGAGATCGAAGGCAAGGTCGGGCTGCTGGCCGGCAACGACGCGTGGCTCGGGCTGTTCATCTTTATTTTTCTGATGGTGCTGCGCGAGGGCGCCGAGACCGTCCTCATTCTCTCCGCCGTCACGTTGAACTCCACCGAACTCATGAGCTTCCTCGGGACGCTGCTGGGAGTGCTGGCGGCAATCGCGTTTGGCGTGATGTTCGTCAAAGGCAGCGTGCGCATCAACCTGCAGAAATTTTTCAAGGTCACGACCGCGATCATGTTTCTGGTGGCGGCCCAGCTGCTTGTTTCCGGGCTGCATGAGCTTTCCGAAAGCGGCGTGATTCCCTCCTCCAAGCACGAGATGGCGCTGGTCGGCCCAATCGTGAGCAACGACTGGTTCATCTTCGTCACGATCTTTGCGCTGGCGGCGCTGATGGTGCTGTTCGATGCGAAGCGGCGCGCGCCCGTGCCTGAATCGGCATCTTCTGCAGAACGCCGGAAGGCGCTGTGGACGCAGCGGCGCGAGCGCATGTGGATGGCGTCGGTCTACTCGTTTTCATTCCTGTTCATCGTTATGGTGACTGCGGAATTCATCTACACCAAGAATGTGAGCGCGCTCTCTCCGGCCACGCAGGTGACCTTCACCAACGGGCAGGTGAGCATTCCGCTGTCGCAGGTTGCCGATGGCGACCTGCACCGCTTCGAGGCCAAAGAAAACGGCGTGCAGGTGCGTTTCTGGCTGATGAAGCGGCCCGACGGAAAGATTGCGACTGTGTTTGATGCATGCGAGATTTGCGGCGCGGTGGGCTTCTTCAAGAACGGAACCGGCGTAGTCTGCAAGAATTGCGCGGCTCCGATCAATATGCAGTCGATCGGATCGGCGGGGGGATGCAATCCGATCCCGCTGAAAGCAGTGCAGACCGCCGACGCCATCGTCATTCGGGAGGCCGACATTGCGGCGGGCAGCCGCGTGTTCGCGCAAAACTAGTCCATGTTCGTGCGGCTGGTGTATGAATCGTTCCGGCGGCAAAAACGGCGCAAGCTGCTGGCCGGAGCGGCGATCACGCTGGGCGTGACGGTAGCGACGGCGATGATCGGAGTCGCCACCGACATCGGCGACAAGATGAACCGCGAGTTGCGCACCATCGGCGCCAACCTCGTCGTCACTCCGCAGGAAGATTCCCTCGACGTCGAAATCGGAGGCGTGAATCTCAAGCCTCCCAGCGACGGCGCTTACTTGAACGAAGCCGACCTGCCGAAGATCAAAGGAATTTTCTGGCACAACAACATCACGGGATTCGCGCCTATGCTGCCCGTTCCCGTAACGCTCGAACGCAACGGACAGCGCCATGACATCACCCTTCTCGGCACATATTTCGCCAAAACGCTGAAATACGGAACTGACGAGTTCACGACCGGGGTGCGAAGCACGCATCCATGGTGGAAGGTTGCGGGCGCGTGGCCGAAGGACGATTCACGCGATGTCCTCATCGGTGAGGCGCTGGCGGAGCGCCTGGAGGAGAAAGCTGGAGACACAGTCACCGTTGCGGGACGCGATTTGCACGTCAGTGGAGTGCTGTCGACGGGCGCAGCGGAAGACAATCAGATCGTCAGTCCGCTCGGGCTGGCGCAGGAGATTCTGGGCAAGCCGGGCGCGGTGCGGCGGATTTTTGTCAGCGCGCTGACAAAACCGGAAGATGCATTCGGTAAGCGCGATCCTAAGAGCATGTCGGGCGCAATCTATGACCGCTGGTATTGCACGCCGTATCCGCAGGCGATTGCGTTGCAGCTGACCGAAGCGATTCCGCATTCGCATGCCGAGCAGATTCGCCAGGTGGCGCAGAACGAAGGCGCGGTGCTGACGCGCATCGAAGGCCTGATTTTCCTGATCACGCTGGCCGCTCTGTTCGCGTCGGCGCTGGCGGTTTCGGCGGCGATGGCGACGGCGATTTTCGAGCGCCGCGCTGAAGTTGGATTGATGAAGGCTCTGGGCGCCGGAAAGCTGGCGGTAGCTTCGGTGTTCTTCGCCGAAGCCGCGTTGCTGGCTTTGATCGGCGGCGCGGCCGGATTCGCCATCGGCGTCGAGTTGGCCCATCAGATCGGACACTCCATCTTTAATTCCGAGATTTCGATTCCGCCGGTACTGTTGCCGGTGATCCTCGCGATTGCGGTGGTGGTGACATTTGCCGGAAGTGCGGCCGCGATCCGGCGGGCGGTGAGCATGGACCCGGTATTCGCACTGCGAGGTGAACTGTGAGCGCGCCCATGTCACGCCAGGCGCGGGATCTGGCGGCGAGCCGCGCGCACGCTCCGCACACGTCGATGTTCCTGCGGATGCTGTGGCGCGCAGCCGTGTTGCGCCGCGGGCGGGCTGTCTCGGCGCTGTTTGCGATGGTTGTGGCTGCGGCGGTCGCGACGGCCATGCTGAATCTATACGTCGACGTGCAGGCGAAGCTGCGGCGCGAGTTCCGCAATTACGGGGCAAACATCATTCTCGTCGGAAAGAACAACTCTTCTCTTCCCGCCGATGCGCTGGCCCGCGTCGATGAGACGGTGGCCAGCCGCGGCATTGCCGCGCCGTTTGCGATGATCGTGGCGCGCACTTCGGACGGGCAACCGATCGTGGTCGCCGGCACGGATTTCACCCGCGTGCGGCAACTGGATAAGTGGTGGTCGGTGAGCAAATGGCCGACTGACGCTCAAAACCCCCACTTCTCCCAAACCCAGGGAGAAATGGGGCAGCCTAATTCGGGAAGTTCGATTCAGCCCGACAATCCAGTTCCCTCTTCTTCTGAAGCCTTGGTCGGCGTTCGCGCGATGGCCGTGGTCTCGCCGAAGAATCAGCCGTTCGATCTGAGCTTTCAAGGGAAGACGGTCCGCGTGACTCCGGCTGGAACGGTGGAGACCGGGGCATCGGAAGACAGCCGCATCTATCTGTCGCTGGCTGATTTTGTTAAGTGGACCGGTGTGCAGCCTTCCACGATCGAAGTCGCGGCGACCGGATCTACCGCCGAAATCGACGGCATCATGAAGCAGCTTTCGCAGTCGATCCCCGCCGCCGAGGTCCGTCCCGTGCGGCAGATCGTCGAAGGCGAAGCGCGCGTGCTCGGCAAAACACGGGCAACGCTGTTCGCGGCGGCGGCACTGATCATTCTGACCGCAGCACTCTGCGTGCTTTCGACGCTCATGGGATGGGTCTTCGACCGGCGCCGCGATTTTGCGATCATGAAAGCTCTGGGCGCTTCCGGCCGACTGCTGAGCAGCTTCTTTGCGGCGGAAGCGGCAGCCATGGGAGCCATCGGCGCCGTCATCGGATTCCTGCTCGGCCTCGGGATCGCCGCCTGGATCGGCCGCGCGAATTTTCATGCTACGGTGGTACCGCGGTGGAACGTGCTGCCGTTTGTGCTGGCGGGCAGCGTTGCCGTAACGCTGCTCTCGGCCATCCTGCCGATTTCGTTGCTGCGGCGGGTAGAACCGGCCGTGATTCTGCGGGGAGAGTGAAATGATTCAGATCAAGAATGTGACCAAGCTCTATCCCGCCAAAGAAGCGGGAAACGGCGCGGGCAAAGAGAACGGCAGCGCGATCCACGCGCTCGATCATATTTCTCTGCACGTGACGGTGGGCGAGTGGCTGTCGATCATGGGGCCTTCGGGATCGGGTAAATCGACGCTCGTCAATCTGATTGGATGCCTCGACCGGCCGTCGTCGGGCGAGATCTGGCTCGATGGACAGAACGTCGCCGGAATTTCCGCCGCGGAACTGAACCGCGTGCGCGCCGAAAAGATCGGATTCATATTCCAGCAGTTTCACCTGATTCCATTTCTCACCGCCGTCGAGAACGTGATGCTGGCGCAGTATTTTCACAGCATGACCGACGAGAAGGAAGCGGTCGAAGCTTTGCAGCGGGTCGGACTCGGCGACCGCGCGCATCACCTGCCCTCGCAGCTCTCGGGCGGCGAGCAGCAGCGAGTCTGCATTGCGCGGGCGCTGATCAACGATCCGCGAATCATCCTGGCCGACGAGCCGACGGGCAACCTGGACGCGCAGAATGAAGAGATCGTGCTCCGCCTGCTGCGCGAGTTCCATCAGCAGGGACGCACGATTGTGATGGTGACGCACGATCCGGTGGTGGCGCGGCTGGCCGACCGCAGAATCGAGCTGCACCACGGCAAGATCGCGTCACAGGAAGTTTTCTCCATGGCCGACGAAGAGCAGCTCGACGAAGTGCTCGAAGAACTATGGGTGCTGGCCGAGCACGGAGAGATTGCAGAGGTCGAGCGCATGGAAGTGCATGGCGCGCTGCCCGTGAGCCTGGCGATCGAGAAGATGATCGAGATGGAGCTGGTCGTGTCGGCGCCGCATCCGCCGCAGTCGCACGAGCACAAACCGTTTGTGAATCCGTGCCACGACGCGTTGAAGCCGGTCTCGGCCTCGGTGGGCGACGGCACGATGATCGTCGAGTTGACGCCGCGCGGACGCGATCGCGCCGGCAGCATCATCCGGCGGCACCGGTTGGCGGAGCGGCTTTTTACTGACAGTCTCGCCATGGACAGCGAGACCGAAATCGAACAGCAGGCCTGCAAGTTCGAACACATCCTGTCGCCCGAAGCGACGGACAAGATCTGCACCTTCCTCGGTCACCCGAAGACCTGCCCGCACGGCGCGCCGATCCCTCCCGGGCCGTGCTGCGGGAGAGGTGCAGAGTCTTCGAGCATCAGCGTAGGCGCGCTGAGAGTGCGGGAGTAGGGAAACTTCTTTACATCTCGCCATGCTCAAACCGGAATTGTTCATACAGGACTCGGCGCCATCAATCAGGACTTACCGAATGCGTAGTAATACCAGCGCGTCCTCCAACTCCTTGGGCTGCGAGGATAATCTTCGGGAAGCGTTTGCAGAACCCTGAACTGGGCGCCTGTGAGTTCTGCAATCACGTGGCAAGGAGCGGCTTGATGCGTCCACAGGCCGCCGTGGGCCGGATCGAACTGGTATCCCTCACCTCGCCAATACGTGTTCGTTTTGAGCCGTCGAACAGCTCTTGGAATCGACTGAACTCCCGCACGCAAGAGCGTAATTCCGAACTTCGCACTAGAGAGCCCTGCCAGCACGATGGGGAAATATATTTTTCGGTCATCACCTGCGATGGATCCAGCCTTCGTCCGAAGACTATTCCAGTCCCAATTCCAACCGACGACAACGGACCGTGGATTATGGCACGAGAAAAGAAAGGTTCCGCCGCGTTTCAAGACCCGATAGCATTCGCGTATACACCGTAGTCTCTTTTCAGATGGGACAAGATAGTCGATGCCGTTGAATGAAAAAACAATCACATCAAATGATTCATTCGCGAATATTGAGAGGTCAGATGCGTCCCTCACTTCAAATTGCAGCCGAGGGAATTTGGCTCGGCATATGTGTACCATCTCTTCTGAGTAGTCGACTCCAATGTACGTTGCTGCAATCCTGGAAAGTTGGGATGTAGTCCGTCCCCCACCTACACCTAAGTCGAGGAGAGATGTCCCAGGTTTGACATAGGTCTCAAACAAAAGTTGCTCGGCGACCGTAAGATCGTTGAGTTGCGCATAATGACTCACCACTTCAGCAGCATTGTATACATTCAAATTCGCACTATGATGTGCTGCTGTCATTGTTCTCGTGCCCGCTATAGGATAAACGTTCGCGAGAGCCGCGCCGCCCGCCTTATCAAGCGCTCGTCTTCGCTGAGCGTACTGATTTTGATACTGAATAGGTACACTGTTTTCGCGCACACGACAATGGGAGGGCCCCTATTTTGACCACTCCGTCGACATCCCTTCGCCGCCCCACGATCGGTGTGTTTGATTCCGGCTTTGGCGGGTTGACCGTGCTTAAAGCGTTACTTGAGGTCATCCCGGAGGCCGAGTACTCGTACTTTGGCGACACCGCCCGCCTTCCTTACGGCTCGAAATCCGTCGAGACCGTCGCGAGGTATGCGGTCGAGGCGGCGCACTTCCTGGAATCGCACGGCGCGCAGATGCTGGTGATCGCCTGCAATACGGCGACGGCGCTGGCATTGGACCGCATAACGGCCGCAGCGCACGTGCCAGTCATCGGCGTGGTTGAGCCGGGAGCCGAGACCGCGGCAGCTTCGACACGCAATCAAAAAGTTGTCGTTATCGGCACCGAGGCCACCGTCAGCAGCCATGCTTATAAAAAGGCCTTAGAGGCGCGCCGGCTCGAGGCGCGCGAGAAGGCTTGTCCGCTGCTGGTGCCGCTGGTGGAGGAAGGATGGGTCGAGCATCCGGTGACCGAGCAGGTGGCACGGATTTATCTGGCAGAGGCTTTCTCTGACGGCTTCCATCAGGCAGACACGCTGGTGCTGGGATGCACGCATTATCCGCTGCTCAAGCCGTTGTTGAAGCGCGTGACGCCGGAACATGTGACGATCGTGGATTCGGCGGAATCGACGGCGCAGGCAGTGGCGGCGCGCCTGGCAGAACTCGTCCCGGCTCCGACACGCGACGGCGAAGAGCGGCGTTGCACGCCGCGTCTCAGATTCTTCGCCACGGATTCAACGGAAAAGTTCAAGCGCCTGGGCGAACGATTCCTCGGACACCCAATCGAGGGAGTGCAGCACGTGGACTTGAAAGAATGAAGGGAGTTGAGTAATTGGGAAATTTGGTAATTGAGTAATTTGGTAATCGAATCATTTGAAAAGGCTCGAGCGAGAGCTTTTCAATTAGCCGATTACAAAATTACCCAATTACAAAATCAGTACAGGTGGAAGTCGACTTCGACGGCGATCTCGACGCGGACGGGGTGTCCGTCCTTCATGGCGGGCTCGAAGCGCCAGTTCTTGACCGCTTCGATTGCTTTTTCGTCAAGACCCATGCCCAGGCTGCTCAGCACGCGGATATTGGTGGGACGGCCGTCGGTACCGACGATCAATCCCAGCGTGCAGACGCCCTGATACTTTGCCTTGCGGGCTTCCTCGGAGAACTCCGGCTCGGGCTGATAAATGGCGCGCGGCGCCGAAACTCCGCCACCGACGTGGAAGATGCCTCCACCGGTGCCACCGCCTTCGCCCGGGCCAAAGCCGGGGCCGGTGCCTGATCCGACGCCGCCTCCGCTGCCCGAGCCAATGCCGCCCCCCGATCCGGTGCCATTCGAAGGCAGGGTGGCGTGGGCCATGGGGTCGCCCAGATTCGGCATATTGTTCATCGCCAAATGCACTTGTGGTGGGATCACCACCGTCGGTTCGACGGCAAGTTTCGGATGCTCATTGCGAATCACAACCACCGGAGGAGTGATCTGCTGCATCGAGAACTTGGGCAGCTTACCCTTGGTCGCCTGCAAAACGTCGCGATCGCCGCCGCCGCCACCGCCGCCAACTTGCGTCTTGGAGGGCTTCAACGGAGGCAGATCTGAGGGGTCGACCAGGGTGACAGTCACTTTCTGGGTTGAAGCCGGCGTGACGGCGTGCTTCACAATTATGTAGCCAAGGGCGATCACTCCTATGATCAGGAGATGGATGCCCGTCGAGCCAAGCACGCCATTGCGCTTGTAGTTGTAAAAGCCCCAGATATCTTTGACCGGCTCGGGCTTCGATTCCAGCTTGAGAGGCGGCAGCTTCTTGGGGAAGAAGAACTCATCCAGCTCCCGAAACAGGGACTTGTAGAGAGGCTCTTCAAAATGCGTGTCGCCGATCAGCAAGTGCAGTTCCGGCTCATTGCCGGGACCATTCGGATTGATTTGTTCGGATCCCATTATTCCCGTCTGGATGTATTGCTGCCTGTCTAGAAGAGCGTGCCTAAGCTGCCTGAACCGTGCTTCTTACACAGATGAGGGAGGCACCCGGCCAAGTTGCTTGGATTTCGACCCAATTCCGTTAACCGGGCCGTTATTGTACCCACAGGCGAACCGCCGTGCCCGCTTAATTCCTCTGCTGAAAATTGTAACTCGGTTTTGGGCATTCCGACAGTGGATTTCGTTGTGCTCGGTAACCGCCGGAGAGCCATGTTTTTGCGGTTTACCGCCTGAGCGGCAGCAGAGCGGGGGCCGGAGGGACAGCCGCTTCGGCTCTCCGGCGAAGGCAAACCGAGTGGGGATATCAATTATTTGGAAGAGTGCAAGATGCAGGCGTGCTCTTGCCGAACGGGACTTATCCAGAGATCGCCTGGGTTCATGTCGGGCTGAGTAATGAGCTACGAACAATGGGCAGACTTGGCTTGGGATCGCCCACTTGGCTCATTGTTTCATGAGCTTGTGCGACGCCCAGTTTTTCTCTTTTCCGGCTGAGGCTTCGACTCCCGGCTGACCTGCACGCTTGCCCTATTCTTGCCCGCATCGATCGGAACGACGTTGCTCGTCCGTTTGATCGCCTCTTCGCCATCCTCGCGATGCTTGTTGACGCGGTCCACTGCTCTTTTCGTCGTTTTCTCCATGGCATTTTGATGTGAATGCGGGTGCCGGGTTGGCGGGATTCGAAACGTGCCCTGGCCAGTCCTAAAACAAAACCGGTAAGGCGTTCCGAGCGGGCAGATGCAAATGAGCGCTATTGTCGTCAGGTGGTGCCCGAACCTACAATTTTCCGCGTGACCAAAGAACGTTGGGCTCAGATAGGAATCACGACTGAATTTGTTATCGTTGTCCGGACTCTATCCGAGTTCTTCCGGCTCAGGCACATCGACGGTGCGAACTTCTCAACCGCGGTGGCTGCCCTCTATATCGGTGGTGCTTTGATCGCGGCTTGCTCCTGCTGGGCGGGCGTGACCTCATACTTCTTCCGGCGTTATGCGCTGGCCGCCTGGATCACGTTAGCGACCATACCCGTTCTGCTGGTGTACAAGATTACCGTGATCGGCCGGTAGCGGCAGTTCGCTCTGATGATGAGCCGAAAAATTAGGGGCTGGCCCAATCTTTCGTCAAGATGATAAATGCGGTTGTCTAACCCTTCCCGCGTTTTGTGCGGGAGGGGGGGCCTCCACGAACACCGAATTCATCCCGGCCTGTTCCCGTCTCCGAACCTCACCCCGCCACCAGCGCCACTCCCGCCGCTACCAGGGCGGCGGCGATCCAGCGGCGGCGGTCGACTCTTTCGTGCAGGAAAATCTTCGCCGCCAATGCGTTCCCCAAGAACGTCAGCGATGCTGCTGCCGGAGCGACCAGGCTCACGTCGGCCCACGACAGCGCAAACAGCAGCGCGAAAAATCCTCCGGTCATCGCGACGATGCCGAGCACGAAATTCGGATTCCCCAGGACGCGGCGCGCTATGCTCCAGAATCCCGAGCGGCGCCACAACTCATGCACATCGCCGACCTGCTTCATCGCGCGTGCCAGAACGATATCTCCCAGCACCGAGAAGAACACGAGAACGGCGATGCTGCTCCAAGTCAGCAGATGCTTCATCGTTCCACCTCTCCGGCCGCGACTTCCTCGGGAGCTTCTTTCGATTCCATCTGCTCGAACTCTTCTTCGCTCTCAGAATGCGAAGTGCGCGACGGACCTCCGGCGACGAACCCAACTCCGGCGGAGATCAGAATGATGCCCGTCCAGCGCAAGTGGCTGACATGCTCGTGAAGCGCGAAGCGCGCCATCAGCGCCAGCACGACGTATCCCATCGATGTTGCGGGAAGAACATAGGTGAGGTCGGCCCAGGAGAGCGCGCTCATGTAGGACGCAAAAAAGGCGAGCAGCAGCAGAATTCCGCCCACGACCCAGGGATTGAGCACGGCGAGCACAACATTCTGCAGATGATGTATGGGGATGCGGCCAACCTGCTTCATCCCGTGCGCTAGCATGGAGTCGCCCACGGACGCGAAGACAGCGACTCCGGCCAGCACGAGATACTTACGCAAGGTCAAAACAAATTCTCAGAACTTACGGGATAGATGCTTTTGGGAAGGGTACGGCTTCAGCCCGTGAACAAAAGGGGACGTCATGCTGAACGAGAATTGAGCTTCGCGAATGCGAAACTCGACCGGCAGTCGAAGCATCCCTACCTTCAGAAAAATCCTGCAAGAGCGGATGTCACGCTTAGTCCGTCATGCTCGGCACGCTCGCCGGCGGAGTGGAGGACGCGGCGGCGTCCCGCGCGTGCTGCTTTACCAGCTTGTTGCGGGCAGCGCGGAGCTTCATGAACCCCTTCGCTTCCTTGTAGAGCCGCTTGCGTTCATGGCCATCGAACACGCCTTTCTTCAGGATGCGGAAGATGGCTCTCGGACGGAAATAGTATTCATCATAGAAACGATGAACAGCGGAGAGGATCTCATCCGCAGGCAGGCCGGGATATTGGATGTGCGCGAGCTGATGCCCGCCTTCGTCGACCATTTTGTTGTCGCCGAGGATGAATCCGTTCTTCACCGCGTAGTCGTAAAGCTCGGTGCCGGGATACGCGTGCGCGACGGAAACCTGAATGGTCTCGACATCGAGTTCCTTGGCAAAGGCGATCGTGTTGTTGATGGTCTGGTGCGTCTCGCCGGGCAGGCCCATGATGAAGTCGCCGTGAATGACGAGTCCCAGCCTGTGACAATCCTTGGTGAACTGGCGGGCGCGCTCGACGGTTGCGCCCTTCTTGATGTTCTTTAGAATCTGCTGATCGCCCGACTCGTAGCCGACGATGAGCAGGCGGCATCCCGCTTCTTTCATCGCCTTCAGCGTTTCGTAATCGGTGGTGACGCGCGAGGTGCACGACCACGTCATGCCCAGCGGCTTCAGCTTCGCACAAAGTTCGATCGTGCGCGCCTTCTGGATATTGAACGTATCGTCGTCGAAGAAAAATTCTTTCACGTTCGGCCAAACTTCTTTCGCCTTAGCCATCTCACGGGCAACGTCGTCGGTGGAACGTTTGCGCCACGGATGTCCGCTAAGCGTTTGCGGCCACAGGCAGAAGGTGCACTGCGCCGGGCATCCGCGCGTGGTGTAAAGCGAAACGTAGGGCTGCAACAGGAAGGGAACGTTATATTTCGTGACGTCGAGATCGCGCTTGTAAACTTCGGTGACGTGCGGCAGGGCGTCGAGGTCCTGAATCTGCGGCGCGTCGGGATTGTGAACGACCTTGCCGTCTTTCAGGAATGACACGCCGGGAATTTCTTCCAGCGGCTTGCCCTTGGCGTAATCGACGATGGAGTAGTCGAATTCCTTGCGGCAGATGAAATCGATCTCGGGGCAATCGCGCAGGGATTTTTCGGGAAGCACGCTGACGTGCGGTCCGACAAAAGCAATCTTGATCTTGGGATTGGCTTCCTTGATCGCGCGCGAAATGCGCACATCGCCGGGAAAGCCGGGCGTCGAAGTAAACAGAACGAGCAACTCGTAGTCGCGCGCGATCTTAATCGTCTCTTCCGCGGATACGTGATGCGGCGGCGCGTCCAGCAGGCGCGCTCCTTCGAGCATCCCCGCCGGATAAGCCAACCATACCGGGTACCAAAAACTTTCTATCTCGCGGGTGGCGGGCCAACGGGAGCCAGCGCCTCCGTCGAAGTTTTCAAATGATGGAGGGTTGAGGAATAGCGTTTTTAAAGGCATATTGGCGGTTTCAATATCTTAACATTCACACAGGGTTGCACTGGGAATCACCCCGTGTTGCGGCAGGTTCCCCTAGAATCGCAAAATTGTGCCTAAATATTTGATTCAACTGTACTAGCACGGAGGGGTTATAGGAATAGCGTTGGGGTAAACATAGGCTGGAATGCAGCGAATGGCGAAACTGGGGGTTGAGTGGAGACGGGGATCGGGGCCGATTATTGACCCTGATCGGAGGCTGGGACTTGAAAAGTGATGCCGCGGTCGTCATTGGCTTTTTGGGTGGCGGGCAGATCGAGTTCGGAGAGCGGAATCTTATAGGTGCGGCCTGCGTTGAATTCCCAGAGAGTCTGGCCGACGATGGCGTAATTCTGAATTTCCTGCCTGTGCTGATCGCGGAACACAAGCAGCGTGGGCGGGATCAATTCGGCTTCTTCTTTCGGATTGTTCTGATTGGCGGCAGGGGCCGGAGCGCGTCGCGCGTAGACATCCTGGTCGCCGTCGGCTTCTTCCTGGCGGAGCATCTGCTGATCCTGCTGGTCTTGCATCTGCTGCTCTTCCAGACTCTGCTGGTTCATCTCGTTGGCGAGGGCGTACTGGTTGTAGTAATCGGCGTCAAACTGTGAATCGTCGTCCCACCAATCCCAGAGATAGGGATCGTAGTATCCGGCCCAGGGATAGTAGTTATAGCCGTAATTCCTGCACGCGTAGCCGAAGCAGTTGCTGCCGACCCTGCCGCGGAAGCGGTCGCGATCACCAAATCGTCCGCGGTTGGCAAATTGTCCGCGATCACCGTAGCGTCCACGAAAATCGTTGTGCAGGAAGGGTCGGCGGGAGGCGTTCAGGGAGCCGCGATCGAAACCCGGATTGGCGCGAAGGCCGCTCGAGAAATGGCTGCCGACGCTGAAGCCGCGTCCGGCGAAGCCGCCGAAGTGTCCGCCACCGAATGCGGCATGTCCGCCGCTGAAACCGCCGTGGCCGCCGAAACCGCCATGACCTCCGCCGCGTTGCGCGAGCGCGGGGATGCACGTGAGCAGGAGGACTAACGCCGCGATGATCGGCAGGCGTCGCATAGCGCTATTTTACTCCGAGATTGGGTGGGGCATAGTCAAAAGTTGTAACTTGGGAGCCACTTTTAGTTTTGGTCGCCGGCGCCGTGTTTTTGTTTGCAGATTTTGCAGTACGTTGGCGGCAACGTGTTGTCGACGCGGTGCTTGATGGGTGGGAGGGTGCGGAGATAGGAGAAGATCGCTTTCAGGTCGTCGTCGGAGAGGTTCCGGAATTCTCCGAAGGGCATGATCGAATTCAGCTTGCGGGCTCCGACATAGCCGGTCCGGATCGTGGTGATGAAAGAGGCTTCGGTGTAGTAGTTGATGCCGGAGGGATCGGGGGTGAGATTGGCGCTGGTGACGGATCCCCAGGGGCCGTTGAGAGAATCCCCGCCGGCGAAGGGCAATTTCTCATTCACATTGTGGCAGCCGCATCCCATCGAGACCATGTACTTTCCGCGGGAGATTGGGTCTGAGACTGGAGCGGGAACCGCAGTTGTGATCGGCTCGGGAGCGCTGCGGACGAGATATCTCACCGGGAAATTGATTTTGGTTGCCGGCAGCGGATTGTGGATGGGAGCGAGCGACCGCAGGTAGACAACGACAGAGGCGACGTCTTCGTCGGAGAGATGCTTGTACTCGCCGTAGGGCATCATCGGAAAGAGCGTGGTGCCATCGTGCTTGATGCCTTCGCGGATGGCGCGGGAGATCTGATCGTCGGTCCAGGTGCCGCTGCCGGTTTCAAGATCGGGAGTGAGATTAGGAGCGACGATGGTTCCAGGAAAACCGGGAAGCAGCAAGACCTGGCCGGTGAGTTCCTTGCCGGGAATTTGCGGGGCGCCGTGCTGGGTCCAGTCTTTGAGAGAGTGGCAACTCGTGCAGCCGAGAAGGTTTTGGGTAAGATACTGGCCGCGCGCAACGCGTTCGGGAGTGCGTTCGAATTGACGATCGGTGGTGGCGCGCTTGTTGGGTCCGAGGATGGGACGCCAGCCGATGGTGAGGCTGATGGCGGCGGTTACGAGAAGACACAGGAAGACCATGACGGCGAGCAGGATTCTGCCAGGTTTTGACATTTTAAGTTTTGCGACGCCCCAGAGTGCGGTTCATCGTAATGCAGGATGCGGAATCTGGCAATGGAATGCTGGGCTGAAGCCCGCTTTTTCCCCCTCTTCGACGCGGCGCTTAAGCGCCGCTCTTCCCGGCAATTAGCGCCTAAGAGATGCATCAACAAGGCCAGCTTTCAGAACGGGGGAGCACTGCCGGATCGGCAAAATACAATGGGCCGCACCGCATAACCATTCCTTGCATCGTTAGTGCTTCTTTTTGGCTGGCGCTTTCTTGGGTGCGGATTTTGGGGCGGCTTTTTTCGCCGGTTTTGGGGCTGGCTTTGGCGCGGGCTTCGGCTCCGGCTTGGCTGGCTTTGACTTCTCGGCAGCTTTCGCCTTGGCATCGGTTTTTGCCTTGGCGTCGGCTTTTGCTTTTGGATCTGCCGCCGCCGGCGCAGGAGGCTGCGGCAGTGCAGTCGCCGCGGAGACGACTCCCTTCCCTTTTTTGCCTGGCTTGGCACCGGCTTTGGCCGCTTGTGCGGCCGCGGCGGCATCGGCTGCGGCTTTTGCGGCACGTCCACGGCGCGGGGCTGGTGGAGGCGGCGGTGGTGGCGGGGCGAAGGGCTTCAGGAATTTCAAGGTTTCGGTGCGCGAGCGGAGTTTTCCGTCGAGCAGAAGCATGAAGACATCGTTTGCCAGCTTCGGATAAATCGGCAGTTGCGGCGTGATCAGCAGCTCGGTCATCTCGGGAAGCGGAAGCTTCTGCTGCACCTGACGCCACTTGGTCAGATAGTTCTTGATCTTCTGTTCGACCGATTGCTGTTTCGCAGTGACGGCGAGGAACAAAACCATCTCCGGACGCGCGGAACTGAGCAGTTGCCAGGTGCGCGAAGGCGTGGCGGCTTCCTTGCCCATCAGGCGCTTGGCGAGTTCCTTGGCATGGTCTTCGATGTCGCGCCAGGCTTCGACGAGATCCTTGCGCGGAATCATCTTCTGGATATCGGCGGTGTCTTTATCGGAAAAGTGCGACGTCAGAAAATACATGACGGCCGGCCCGGCGTCTGGCGTGTAGCCGAGATCGACCATCTGCTGGCGCGTCTTCATCAGGTTGCTGAGGCCGTTGCTGTCGACCTTGGCAACGGTCCAGTGATCGTGCAGGATCTCGAGCCATCCCTCTTTCTCGAGCATCTTGACGACGTTGAGGGGATCATCTTCGTGCGCGAGAGCTGCGATTTCGTGGCCGATGGAGCTGCGCAGGATGTACTCGATGTACTTCCCTTCTTTAGCGGCGTCGTAGCGGGCCTGCGTGCGTTCTTCGAGCGGCCAGTGAAAACGCGCGGCGAAGCGGGTGGCGCGGATGAGGCGCGAGGGATCTTCGAGGAACGAATAGTTATGCAGAATCCGGATTACCTTGGCCTCGAGGTCAGCGACGCCGTTGAAGGGATCGAGAAGAAGTCCGCGAGAGCCTTCGTTCAACGAGAGCGCCATGGCGTTGATGGTGAAGTCGCGGCGGCGCAGGTCCTCGTGAATGGTGGCTGGCATGACAAGAGGAGGCCTTCCGTTCTTCTCGTACTTTTCGGTGCGTGCCATGCTGACTTCGGCGCGGGCATTGCCGGGCAGCGAGAGGAAGATGGTGCGAATGTCTTCTTCGACGGCAGTGATTTTGGCGCCAGCCTTTTCGAAGTCCTTCTGCAGCTTGAGGGGATTGCCCTGGACAGTGAAATCGAGATCGCGGATGGAGAATCCGCTGATAATGTCGCGGATAGCGCCGCCGGTAAGGTAAAGATTCATGCCCGCGGCGCGGGTAACGTCTTGCACGAGGCCGACGCCTTTGAGTTGGTCCGGCGTCAACCGGATTTCCATCGTGTAAATGTAATCAGCCATTCGCTTTCAGGCGGCTGTCAGGCCTTGGTCTTGGTCGGTTCGTTGCACGAAAAGCCGACGGGGGATGGCCGGACTACCGAACTTTCCACAAGATTTCCACAGGCCAGTGCAAAATCATCGATCAAGGCCTGAGCCACCGGGAGGCAAGTGGCTAGTTATAAAGTACTTATACAAATTGGAAACTTTGCGGCAAGCTCAAGAAAATAACACAACGTTTATATTTTGGCTACTGCCAAGGCGGATTCCGCCAGAAATCGGCGGAAAAGTGCGAGAATCGATGCGGATGCGAGCCAGACGCGCCGCAATCACGCGGCTCGCCCAGATCCTTCGGCGGACAAAGTACGTCCGTCTCAGGATGACAGACCACAATGCCTTCGACCCACAAGAAAGTGATTGTCCGAAAGATGGACCGGGATTCGGTCTCGGGATATGTGTCTCCGGCGCAGATTGTGCATGAGGGCAAGGTCGAGGTCCTCAACACAGCCGGGACCGTGATCGCGATCGATCTGCGGGAGATCAAGGGCGTGTATTTTGTGCGGGAGTTTGGCGATTCCGAGGCGCTGACGCGGAAGACATTTACGACCCGTCCGCGGACCGAGGGGCTGTGGGTGCGGCTGCGATTTAAAGACAGCGAAGTGCTGGAAGGATTGATGCCGGCGGACCTGCTACAGAGTTCGGCGGAGGGGTATCTGGTGAATCCTCCGGATCAGCGGGCAAATACGCAGCGGATTTTTGTGCCGCGGACGGCGCTGGAGTCGTTGACGGTGCTGGCGGTGATTGGAGCGACGCGGAGGCAACGGCGTCCGCAGGATCAGCGGCAGGTCACGATGTTCGAGGAGCAGTGAGTCCGGAGTCGTCTGAAGCTGTCCCGCAGTCAGCAGCCCCGCGAGAAGGTCAACGCGATTTTCGGGTAGTGCTACACTGTGGGGCGCTATGGCGAAAAAACTTCCGAAAGGTCCTTATCATCAGGTTGAGGTACACATCAAGCCCACTCACAGACAGGGGAGAGCAGGCGTCAGGCGGGCGGTAGAACTGACCATTTTTCTCCCGGAGGGAACGAGTTCAAGACTCTTTGACGAACTTAAAGCCGCATTCAAGAAACCTTCCAGTCGCGGTAAGAAGTGAGTTTCATACTGCTTTCTGCCGAATTTGTCCTCAAACCGCCCTACTGAGCTGTGTAGCTGTGGTCCACGTGCCACTTCTCGGTTTTTTCTTTTCCCTGCTGATGCTTGAAGGACTGGCAGCAGAAGTAGTGAAACTCTATATAGTTGCCTTTTAAGACATACCGCCCGCTTATTTGCTGACCCGGACTGAACGTCGAGCAGAACTTCCACCGCAGAGGGTACTGTTTCTGACTTACTGAATAGTGCATATTCCCAGATTCAAGTTCCATATAACATGTGTCGTTACCCTCCGTAGCCATTGTCTCCGAGCGCACCAAGAACTTCGTTGGAAAGTCGCCCGGCTTGCTCCCGGCATACGTGATGAGACTCGACGAAAATACGATAAGCAGGAGAACAAAGACGAGAATTGCTGAATGTAATTTGATAAACCATCTCCGGTAGCTGTCCAGACTTGGAGCATTTCGCTGGACTGGCGATGTTAACCGATAACGGAATCTCCGTCTGTTACACGATGGTGTGATGAGAGGAGCACGTCAGTGTTGGGCGCGAATTACCTTCTCACTGCCTACGAAGCCAGTGCGCTACAGGATGGGAACAAAAGCGGACGCAAGTGCTGACACGGAACGATGGAATCCTGCCTTTCTGCGCTTGCTTGAAAATCGTGATGCGGGAAACACTCAGCAGTTTTGCTGGGCGCACGGTTTTGGCACAGTTGGTCCCATCGGCTCGGGCGTTGGCTCGGCACTCTGGGCTAGCGCGGAGCAGGTCCGCAAACCGATGGCTGTTGAGGTCTTTGCGCCCAGGCGCCTTACCTGATCCCATCCTAAGTCAGGTTAGTCAACGATATAGTTGCCCTAATTAGACTTTTAGGCCCGCTCTCCGGACTGTCGAATGACTTGTGTCGCGCGTTTTTTGACAACATTTAGTGATTACTATCACGTTACTGGCTGCTGCCCGACTTACCCTGAATTTCGTTGTAAACGCGGATGCAATGATGTAGTGTGTGGGGTCCACGGGCCTCTGGCCAAGATAAGAGAAGACACGGACCGTCCCAATCCTTCCTCCCTGTCCGGGCGTTCTCGGTGGGCAAGCACTGTCCCAGTCGAGGTGTGTCCATGCCAGCATTTTTCGTCTCTGCTCCCAAAGCAGCTTTCCGTTCGATTTGCCTTCTCGTAACGATTTTTTCCTTCCTGTGCGTGGGCGTTCTCGCACAACAAGTCGAGCAAACGAGTGCCGTAGCGCCGCGTCCTTTGATTACGCAGGCGATCGATGAAACGCAGTTGACGACGTTGAAGGGCAACACGCATCCGCTGGCGCGGCCGGAATTTGATTTGGGGACGGCTCCGGCGACGTTGCCGATGGAGCGCATGCTGCTGGTGCTCAAGCGCAGCCCGGACCAGGAGACGTCGCTGCGAAGTCTGCTCGACAATCAGCACGACAAGAATTCTCCGAACTATCACAAGTGGATGACGCCGGAGCGGTTTGGCGCGCAGTTCGGTCCGACCGATGCCGATATGCAGACGATCACCACGTGGCTGCAGTCGCGCGGATTTCAGGTGGGCGCGAGCAAGGGACGGACGCTGCTGGAGTTTTCCGGATCGGCGAGCCAGGTGGCGGAGACGTTTCACACCTCGATCCACAAGTATCTGGTGAATGGGCAACAGCATTGGGCGAATGCGACGGACCCGCAGATTCCGACGGCGCTGGTGGGGGCAATCCGGGGCGTGCTGACGATGCATAACTTCCTCAGCAAGCCTGCGAGTCATCTGGTGAAAGAGCCGGTGCTGGCGCAGGTTGTGACGGGGAAAGGCGGGAATCCGGAGGTGACATTTCCGCAGAGCGGCGCAGCATCGATCAATGCACTGGCTCCGCAAGACTATGCCGTGATCTATAACATCAATCCGACCTACGGGGCGTACGCCGGCTATGGCAAAACGATTGGGATCGTCGGCCGGAGCAATCTCTATAACGGCGGCGAGGACGTAACCGGCTTCTGGGGAGAAATCGGGACGGGGAACAACACTTTCGGTCGATCCGCTCCCGAAATCACGGTGAACGGCCCGGACCCTGGCGACGCAGGTGGCGGTGAAGAAGCCGAAGCTACTTTGGATACGGCTTGGTCGGGCGCTGTCGCTCCCGGTGCCAACGTCGATTTAGTGGTGTCGGGTTCAACCAATACGACTGATGGAATTGACCTGTCGGAGCTTTATATAGTCGAGAACAATTCTGCCGACATCATGACGGAGAGCTTTTCGACCTGTGAATACTTTTCGTCGGACGCGCGAATTGCCGGGATTAATGCTTTGGCCGAACAGGCTGCGGCCCAGGGCATCAGCTACTTTGTTGCCACGGGGGATGACGGAGCAGAGGGGTGCGATGACCCCAGCAATCCGCCGGCGCAGTATCCGATTTCGGTGAATGCGCTGGCCTCGACACCGTTCACTACGGCTGTGGGCGGAACGATGTTCAATGAGAACGGCAATCAAAGCAAATACTGGTCCTCGACCGCGCCGATCTCGGAGACGGCGCTTTCGTACATTCCGGAGAATGTTTGGAATGAGAGTAGTTCAACGAATGGATTGTGGGCGGGAAGCGGAGGGGCGAGCGCGGGGAATATCGATGATCCGATCGCGAATCCGCCGTATCCGCCGGGCTCGCCGGGAACCACGAGCGGCGTACCGAAACCGCCGTGGCAGTCAGGCAACGGACTGAACATTCCCGCAGATGGCGTGCGGGATCTGCCGGATGTTTCATTGACGGCTGCTGGACACGATCCGTATCTGCTTTGCCTGGAAGGTTCGTGTGTGCCGAACAGCCAGGGATATATCTCACTTTACTTCATTAGCGGCACTTCGGCGGCGACGCCATCCTTTGCGGGCATCATGGCTCTGATCGATCAGAGCGTGGGCGTTCGGCAGGGACAGGCGAACTATGTGCTCTATCCGTTGGCGGCGGCGCAGGCCGGATCGGGAATTTATCCGTCGCAATGTAACGGGTCGAACACGTCAGCCTTTCCGGGCAGCACGTGTGTTTTTAATGACGTGACAGTTGGAAACAATGTGGTTCCCGGAGAAACCGGATCGAGCTATCAGGCGGGAACCGGATATGACTTGGCGACAGGACTTGGTTCGGTGAATGTTGCAAACCTGGTCACGAACTGGAGCACGGTAATGTTCAACGCGACCACAACCACGTTCAAGCTGAACAACGGAGTGAACGCGATCAGCATTACGCATGGCCAGTCGGTGGCGATGAGCGCCGGCGTGACCGGAAACTCGGGCACACCCACGGGCGCCGTGGTTCTGTATACGAGCAACGGACTCGCTCCGAGCACGCTGGACCAGTACCCTCTCAGTGCTGGACAGGCCGGCGGTACCACCAACTCACTACCGGGCAGCGGGGGGAGTGCCTATAACGTTTGGGCGCATTATGGCGGCGACGGGAAGTTTGCGTCCAGCGATTCGAACCAGATTAGCGTTACGGTGAGCGCGGAGCCGAGCACAACCACTTTGAGTTCGGAGATAACCACGACCAGCGGGGGCGCTCTCACAAGCCCATATCCATTCGGCAGCCTGGTGTTTGTCCGCGCCGATGTAAAAGGCAACTCGGGATATGGGACGCCGACTGGGCCGGTGACATTTACCGACACATTCGGCCCCTTGCCCTCAAGTAATCCGCAGGTGAGTCCGCCTGTTGTTGTTGTGAGCAATCCTCCTCTCAACAGCGAAGGAAATACTTCGATCGGCGACGGAATTATCAGCTTCGATGCCGGCAATCACACCATTTCGGCTAACTACGCGGGCGATGGGAGTTTTGCCACGAGCAGCAGTTCCGGTTCAGTAAGTTTCACGATACAGCCCGGGTTCGCGATAGTCTCCGGACTTGCGCCGATCACTATTGCCGCTCCGGGGGGTACAGGCACGACGAGTGTCGGAATTATCGCATCGTCGAATTTCACCACCTCGATCACATTCACTTGCAGTGGACTTCCGACAGGGATGACCTGTGTCTCCTCGTCCGCGACTGGTCAGGGCCCGACCACGGTAGTAAACACGACGATTGCGGTGAATACGACAGCTGCGCAGGCGGCTGCGCTGCGGCCGCAAGGGCAGCGCTACTATTTTGCGGCACTGATGGGCGGGCTGCCGTTAGCCGGGATATTCTTCATCGCTTCGACGCGGCGCCGGCGCTGGTACACGCTGATTGGAATGATGCTGCTTGCGACGCTGGTCATGGTACCGGGGTGCGGAGGCGGAGGCGGGAGCTCGACTCATAAGCTTTCGGGAACGCTAGCCGGAACCTATACCGCGACGGTAACTGCCACAGCGGGATCGCTGACGCAATCAGGAACGTTAACCATCGTCGTGCAGTAAAGGTCGTGCTGCGTTTATAGGTTTTCGCTTCTCACAACTCCGGGGCGCGGCCGACTTAACGCGACAATCCGCGGAGCGTTGCCTCTCATCCTCGATGCGTGGAGTGGTGTACGATTCATGCGTACACCATTCCATGTCCATGAAACTTTCTGCGATTGCTGATGCGCTTGACTTGCGTCTGGAGAATGGGGCTCCGGGCACCGAAATCACGGGGCTCAATGGGATTGAGCAGGCTGGGCCCGGAGAGCTGACGTTTGTCTCCAATCCCAAGTATGCCTCGGCCGCGAAGACGACGCGGGCTTCGGCGGTGATTGTCGGCGACAACTTCCCTGCCATTCCGGCGGCGATGTTGCGGGCGAAGGATCCGTACCTCGCGTTCGCGCGGGCTCTCGAACTGTTTCACAAGCCGGCGAAATATGCGCCGGGGGTGCATCCGACGGCGGTGGTCGATGCGAGCGCGCGCGTTGGGAAGAATGCGCACATCGGGCCGTATGTGGTGATCGGCGAGAACGTCGAGATCGGCGCGAATGCGGTGCTGCTGGCGCATGTTGTGATTTACCGCGGGGCGACAATCGGGAGCAACTTTTTTGCGCATGCGCACTCGGTAGTGCGGGAGAACTGCCGCGTCGGAAACAACGTTCTGTTGCAGAACGGCGTGGTGATCGGCTCCGACGGATTTGGATTTGCGAAAACCGCGGAGGGACACTGGCACAAGATTCCGCAGCCGGCTCCGGTGGTGATCGAGGACGATGTCGAGGTGCAGGCGAATTCGTGCATCGACCGGGCCAGCGTGGGCGAGACGCATATCGGGCGCGGAGTGAAGGTCGATAATCTGGTGCAGGTGGGGCATGGTTCGACCGTCGGCGAGGATGCGCTGCTGTGCGCGCAGGTCGGGCTGGCGGGATCGACGGAGATTGGGAATCGGGTGATCCTGACCGGGCAGGTGGG
Source organism: uncultured Acidobacteriota bacterium (assembly GCA_963763845.1). Lineage (GTDB taxonomy): Bacteria > Acidobacteriota > Terriglobia > Terriglobales > Acidobacteriaceae > Sulfotelmatobacter. Next base: position 564,573 of record CAVXPX010000024.1, on the reverse strand, counting down.
AGTGGTTGGGCACTGCAAGGTCGGGGACAACGCGATCGTGACTCCGCAGAGCGGCGTGGCGGCGGATATTCCGGCGGGCGCGCTGGTGAGCGGAGCTCCGGCGGTGGATCATCGGGCGTGGCTGAAATATTCCGCGATTTTGCCTCGGCTGCCGGAGTTGGTCCGGGCTTTGCGGAAGAAATGAAAACCGGCGGTGCCGTTAATGAATACCACCGAGGACGCGGAGTACGCGATGGGATTGGGGGATCTGGTTCTGGCACGCCAGATCCTGCCCCTCTCCTGCATCCGGTTTTGCTCAGAGTTTGTGACTTTTTTGATTTCGCGAAAATTGCGACGCTGAAAACAAAGCAACTTACGCGCGAAAAATCCGGCAATCTTCAAAAAAGTCACAAACTCTCAGGATGGCGAGTGAGATTCTTTTGAGGCCACGGGGCCCTGTCTGTGCTCTTCGGGCAGGCCGCTTTCGATGACTGTGCGTACTTTTTCCAGCAGGTCCTCGCGAGTGGCGAAATCTTTGGGGTCGATAGGGTCGTGGAAGATTACCTGAACGTTGCCGGGCTTGATCGCGTAGCGTCCCTTGGGCATCGCGTAATGCGTTCCGACGATGGTCATAGGAATGACGGGGACTCCGCACTCCATCGCTAAATAGAACGGCCCTTTCTTGAATGGCAGAAGCTTGCCGTCGAACGAGCGCTTGCCTTCGACGTAGATGGTCATGTTGAGTCCCTGACCGACGACGGCCTTGGCGGCGCGAACGGCTTCGATACCGGCGTCGCGATTGCCGCGATCGACGGGAACGAGCGATCCCATGTGCATGGCGCGGCTGAGAATCGGAACCTTGAACAATTCTTTTTTCACCATGACGGAAGTGCGACGGGGAATGAGAGGAATCTGGATGGGCGGATCGAGATTCGACACGTGGTTGGTCATAAAGACGTAGCTGCGGGAATGATCGAAGCGGTCGAGGCCGACGGCCTGGACGCGAACTCCGGCAAGGCGAATACCGACCCGGCATCCCAACATGAAGAGGCGATAGAGCACGCGGATATCGCCCATGATGAATGCGGCGGTGAATCCGATGATGGCGGCGAACGGCATCGCCAGAGCCCAGAACACCAACATGACGGTGGTGCGGATCACTTGCCGGTTGCCTCTCTAGTTTTGCGCTTCGCCCTTGAGCCATGCGGCACGGCGGGCGCGCTGCTGGGATGTTACCTGATCGAGATCTTTCACTTCGTACGTGACTTCCTGACGGCTTCCCACTTTCCATTTCAGTTCGTGCTCGCCTGAACGGCGCGAACGAACTTTCACGGTGAGCGTCTCGCCGGGAGTGAGGCGCTGCATTTCCTCGCGCGATTCCTGGCCGCCGGATTTTCCCTGCAATTCGAGGACGGTGTCGCCGACCTGAAGACCGGCGTGGTCGGCGTCGCTGCCGGCGGTCACGGCTGTGACAAGCATCGGTCCGTCGAAATTGCGCGACGCGATGAAACCTGGATCGGCGACCGTGGCGTTGATCGCATCCGCACGCAGGCCAACGGCGCGAAGGAAATCATTCCACGGAATTTCATCGGTGCCCGAGACATAGTGCGCGAAGAATGTGGATAGATCGGCGTGAGTGACGGCATCGGCGGCTTCGAGGACTCCCTTGGAATCGTCGAAGTAGCGGCCCTTCTTGGCGTAGTTGGTGTTCATCCACTGAAGCACTTCGCGGAGCGAGGCGTGGTCGTGGCTCGAGTCGCGAATGGCGAGGTCGAGCATGATGCCGAGGAGCTCTCCCTTGTTGTAGTAGGAGATGCTGCGGTCGGGGCGGCGGTAATAGCCGAAGCCTTCGAGCCAGGCATCGAGACTGGAGTCCTCAGCAGATTGGGTGAGGTGAGCGGGACGGCGCTCGAGCTCAGAGATCTGGTCGCCGAGATCGCCCAGATATTGTTCTTCGTTGATCAGACCGGCGCGAAGCTGAATAGTTTCTTCGGCGGTGCTGGTGACGCCTTCGCTGAACCAGAGAGCGCGCGTGAAATTTGCCTTCGTGTAGTCGACCGGCTCGAGTGTCTTCGGCCGAATGCGCTTGACGTTCCAGAGATGAAAGAACTCATGCGCGGTAACGGCGTCGAGAGGATAGAGACTGTCTTTGATCGAGGCGGCGCTGAGTTCGATGGCGGTGGAGTAGGCGTGCTCCATGCCTCCGCCGCCGGGGCCGCGCGGGAAATGGTAGAAGAACGTGTAGGTATCGAAGGGACGGTCGTTCATCCAGGAGATGGCCGCGGCGACGATCTTGTGGAGATGGTCGACGATCTTCTGCATGTCGTAGTCGGCGGGATCGGCGTCGATGATCACGCGGAAATGTCCGCCGGCTTCGTCGAAGTCGGATTCCTGAAAGGTGCCGATTTCCACGGGGGAGTCGACGAGACGGTCGTAGTTTTCAGCAGAAAATTCGCCGGCCGAAGATTTCAGCGGAGTTGCGATGTGCCAGTCGGCGGGTACGTGGCTGAAGTGAAGTGTAAGCGGCGCGTTGCGCGCGTCGACCTCGTAAATCAGAATCTGCGCGAGATTGAAGAAGGCCTGGTGCGGGTTGAGTTGCGCGCCGAACGGTCCGGCAGAATCGGCGTAGATCTGGTACTCGACGATGGCTCCGTTGGCCGCGCCCTGGAGTTGCCAGCAGCTGTCATTGATTTCGTCGAGAGGGAGCGGATTCCCGGCGCGGTCTTTAGCGTGAATCCAGTTGATGTATTGCGCGAAGTCGCGGACCTGGTAGAGGGCGTTCCAGACGGGAAGCTGCAGTTCACGATCGGCGGATCCGGCAGGAAGAATCAGCCGCACTTCGACGAGATGCTGCTCGGGCGAGGCGAACGAGATCGTGTACGCGATCTCTGTTGGGGCTGCGCTCGCGGCTCGGATGGAGATGAAGAGAACTGCGAGAGAGAGTGCGCGAGCAGCGTGCGTGATCCTGTGAGTCATTTATTCTCCGCCGAAGTTTTGTGCGACAACTCGCGCAAGCGGGCTGGAAGTTTTTCGTAGATGCCACCGAAGCCGCCGTTGGAAAGGATGGCGACGACGTCTCCGTTGCGTAACTCGGGAGCGATGGATTGCACGATGGCATCGGCATCGGCCAAAAGGCGCGCCGGACGGCCATTCTGCTGGATCTCCGCGGCGAGCGCGGGCAGTTCGAGGCGCTCGTTTTCAGGAATGGCTTCGGAGCGGAAAACGTTGGCGACGACGATCTGGTCGGCTTGAGCGAGGCTGCGGGCGAGATCGCTCTGCAGAACGCGGCGGCGGAGCGTGTTGGAGCGCGGCTCGAGAATGGCCCAGACGCGCGATCCCGGGTAGCGGGCGCGAAGAGCTTTCAACGTTCCGGCGATTGCCGTGGGATGATGCGCGAAGTCGTCGATGATCGTGATGCCGTTAACTTGCGCTTTAACTTCGAGGCGTCGCTTGACGCTTTTGAAAGTCTGTAGTGCGGCGGCGATAGCTTCTTTGGAGATGCCGCAGGAGAACGCGAGAGCAGCAGCGGCTGTGGCATTCCAAACGTTGTACTCTCCGGCTAATGCGAAGTCGAGATCGGCCCAGGGTTGGTTGTCGCGGAGGACGGTCCATGACGTGCGGCCCGGATCGAGGCGGAGGTTGGTGATCCTCCAGGTCGCGCGCGCACCGGAGCCGTAGCGATCCACAGGGCAGAATGCTTTCGCGAGAACGCGCTCGAGGCTTGGGCTTTCGGACGATCCGGCGGCGGAGCCATCGAAGGCGACAATGCGTCCGCGGCGTGGAACGAGGTTCACGAGGCGCTTGAACGCGGTTTCGACGGCGTCAAGATCTTTGTAGATGTCGGCGTGATCGAACTCGACGGAGGTGAGAATGATGGAGTCGGGAAAGTAGTGGAGAAATTTCGGTCCCTTGTCGAAGAAGGCGGTGTCGTATTCGTCGCCTTCGAGAATGAAGTGCTTGCCCTGGCCGAGATGAAAGCTGGAGCCGAAATTTTCGGCGATGCCTCCGATGAGGAACGAGGGATCGAGTCCGGCGGAGTGGAAGATCCAGGAGAGCATGGAGGTGGTTGTGGTCTTGCCGTGGGTTCCGGCGACGACGAGGATTTCTTTGCCGCGCAGGAATTCGTCGTGGAGGAGTTGCGGCAACGAACAAAACGCGAGGCGCTCATCGAGGACGTGTTCGAGTTCGACGTTGCCGCGCGAAATGGCGTTGCCGATCACGACGAGGTCGGGCCTGGGCTCGAGATTGCGAGCGTCGAAGGGCTGCGCAACGGGGATGTCGAGGCTGCGGAGAAAGTCGGACATCGGCGGATAGGCGGCGGCGTCGGAGCCGGTCACGCGAAACCCGCGATGCTTGAGCATTCCGGCGAGAGAGGCCATGGCGGTGCCGCAGATGCCGATCAGGTGGATGTGCTTGGCGTTCGTCATACTTTTGAAAACTCAATCAACCACAAAGGACGCGAAGGTTCACGAAAGACCGCTTACGGACGATTCTTCTATCCGCAGGCTTACTCCGGTGTGACCGACTGACAGTTTTGCGCGCACTCCAAATGGAAGCGTGATGTTGTTGCTGCTGACGTGCCCGGACTTCAGGCCGTAGGCGACCGGGATGCCGAGATCGCCCGTGATCCGCTGGATGACTTCGGGCAGCGTGTAGTCCTGATTTGCAGATTGAATGCAGTCGAGCATTTCTCCGAAGATGATGCCGCGGACTGAGTTGAGATGTCCGGCGAGTTTGAGTTGCATCAGCATGCGGTCGATCTGATACGGCTTAGCGGCGACATCTTCGAGAAAAAGAATCGTGCCCTCGGTTTTAATTTCGTACGGAGTGCCGAGTGACGCCACCAGGATCGAGAGGCATCCGCCGTAGAGCGTGCCTTCTGCTTCGCCTTCGATGAGGGCGCGAGCGTCGTTTATCGGAACGTCCCATGGAGCGGCGTTCGACAGCGCCGATTGCCAGGAAGCCAGTTCGATTCCGTCGGCGTGATTCCAGTCTTTGGACACCATGGGTCCATGGAATGTCACAAGATCTGCGGCGTCGAGGAAATATGTCAGCAGGCAGGTGATGTCACTGTAGCCGATGAAAATCTTGGGGTTGTCGCGGATTTTTTCTAAGTCGAGTTCCGGAAGCAGATAGTTTGCGCCGTATCCGCCGCGGGCGCAGATGATGGCGCGGACATCGTCGCGCGTGAACAGGTCCTCGAGCTCGCGGACGCGGCGAGTGAGCGAGCCGGCGAAGTAGAGATCGCGGTCGAGGATGGAATCGAAGTAGAAGGGGCGGTATCCGGCGCGGCGCAAGGCTTCGCATCCGGTTTCGAGGTCGGCCTGATTCACGTTGCTGGCAGGCGCGACGATGCCGACAGTATCGCCGGGGCGGAGCGCGGGAGGCTTGACGGGTTGGAGTCGCGAAGCTGGCATCGTGCTGGGCGTGGAATCAGGTAAAAAAGAATTCTCCTCGACAAATCAGGCGCGCCGATCCGCGAAGGAAGATGTTATTCCCCTCCCTGCGGACAGTCTGCGTGCCACCGGGCGCGTGAACTTTGACCGGCGATTCGGCGTGGCCGGAGGCGATGGCGGCCACGGCGGAGGCGCATGATCCGGTGCCGGAAGATTGTGTTTCTCCGGCGCCGCGCTCAAAAAAACGCGCGCTCACGTCGTGCTCGCCGTTGAGCGTGACGAATTCAACGTTCACGCCCTCCTTGAAGTGCGAGAGGCGCTGGATGCGGGAGGCCTGGGCCTGCCAGTCGTCCGCGAATTGCGGGACGAAGATCACATAGTGCGGATTGCCCATGGAGACGGGGATTCCGCGAACCTGTTGCGATCCGACAGGCAGAGTCAGTTCCGGATCGACAGCGGCGGCGCCCATCTGGATTTCGAATTCATAGTCGCGATCGGTGCGGGAGATGAGCGAGCAGATTTTCGTGCCGGCGCCGGTGAGGATTGAGACGCGCTCCTTATTTTGCGTGGAGCAGATGTAGGCGGCGACGCAGCGCGTGCCGTTGCCGGAGATTTCGGCTTCGGAGCCGTCGGCGTTGATCAGACGGATCTCGACGTCGGCGGAAAAATTAGGAGACATCCACTCGACTCCGTCGGCGCCGACGCCATTGTGGCGGTCGCAGATGCGGCGTGTGAAATCGGCAATGTTGACGGGGGCGAGGGCGGCGTCGATCAGGAGGAAATCGTTGCCGCAGGCGCTGGCCTTGAGAAAAGGAATTGCGCCGGGGCTCACTCGCGCTTCCACCTTCCCAAGTCTCGCAATGACGGCGAGATATGGGGCACCCCCATCACGACGTAGTGGACCGATGAAAATTTCATGCGATGGCCGGATTTTATCATTCGGGAAGCGGGCGGCTGCATTGCCATGGATGATTACCGCGCACGGTAGAGGATGGCGCGAGGCTGTCCGCTGACGTGGATCTCGACAATTTCGGGAAGATGCAGATTGTGGACGGCCTGCCAGACCGGATCGCCGTCAAGAACAAGGACGTAATCAGCGTACTTGGACGGGTCGGCGAGGGCGCGTTCCCACAGGCCTTTGGGATCGGTGGGCTGCTTCCAGACGCGGTGGTTGCCTTCGTTGATGGTTTGCTTGAGCGGAAAGCCGGCGCGCTCGAGTGCTCCGACCTGGTCGCCGAGATACATGAGCAGGGTGGCATTAGGAGGCAGTTTGTCGATCCAGGTGGCGAGATCGGCCTGCAGCTGGTTGCGAGTGCGCATGTTGAGTTGTGCTTCTTCGAGACAGGCCGGGCCTGCATACCAGATCGTCGCATAGCTGGCGGCCAGGAGCGCAAAGACGGCTAGGAATCCGGCGGCGCGAAGGCGGGGATTCCACGACTTTGATTGCAGGATGAAATAGGCGGCCAGGGCCAGGGCCATGGCGAACGCCGGAATCAGTTGCAGGCCGTATCGCAAGTTGTAGTGCGAGAAAGGCCACCATTGCGGGACGAAAATTGGAACGCCGCCATAGGCGACCGAGAGGGCGTAGAACGGCACGGGAATCAGCAGCAGAAGGAGCGCAAGGGCTGGCGGCGAGAGGAAGCCGAGCCATCGGGGATCGACGGAATCCGGCAGCTTGTCTGGCCGGGACGTCTGATCGGAGGTCGGATTTTTTTCCTTGAGGCCGAAGTAGAGCACGGCCACGAGCGCAGCCAGTGTCAGAAGAATCCAGATGCGTTGCAGCCATTGGTTCTGGGCGATGTTGTCCTCGGCCGATTTGACGAAGTACATCCCGGCGAGAAGTAGATTGCCACTGCCGGGATGGCCGGGATTTGCGGTGGATTGAGTTCTGCGCTCAATGGCCTTCGCGGAGTAAGGACCGTTCTCGAATTCGAGCGGATTGTGGTAGACGATGCCGTTATAGGCGAACCAGAGCGCGGGAGCAGCCGCAGCGATCAAGAGGAACTTCAGAGCGGCCGATTTCGACAACTTCGGCGAGCGCGGTTTGTCTGCGAAGAAGATCGCTTGCAGCACGACGATGCCGACCATGGCAGCGGCGAGGAACCATCCGTCATAGCGGGTGAGGCAGGCTCCGGCGAGACAGAGGCCGCACTTGATTAATGCCTTCGAGTCGCGCGGGGATTCGACGAAGAAGACCACCGCCCAGAGGAAGAAGGCGAGATAGAGGGATTCTCCCATCGCGGTCGACTGCATGTAGATCAGGTTCGGGTTCGCGGCCAATACCAGCGCCGCGATCCATCCTGCGGTTTGAGCTCCAGTTCTGGCTCCAGTTTGGGCTTCAGTTTTAGCTGTGGCTTTGACGGCCGTTTCCGGAGTCGTGCTGCCACGAAGCGCGCTGCGGGTCAGGCGGAAGATGCCGATCACGGCAAATACGTAGCCGGCCATGGACGGGATCGATCCGCCGGCGCCGGTCTGCCACATCCGCATCGAAACGATGAATGGAATGATCAGCAAATGCGGCAGAGGCAGCCAGACGGTGCCGAGTTGCAGCAGGCCGGGAGTTTTGGAATCGAAGACGCGGCGCGCGATGTTGATGTGGGCGATCGCATCGCCATAGAGCATTACTTCGCCATTGCGGAAATAGAAAAGAAAAGACAAGACGGCGACGACCGTCGCGAGCCAGGCGAGCAGGCGCGTTTCGGAATCCCATCCGGAGGCGGGGAGTTCGAGCTTTCGGCGTTTAGACATGAGAACCGTCGATGGTCGATTGCCGATGGTCGTTGGCCTTCGGCCGATCATCCTCGTTTCTGCGGGGCGGAAGCATTTCTCCGCTCACGCACCAAAAGACTCCGGCCTTCGCCCCTCGGGACGGACGAATGCGTCCGTCCCTACTGTTTTATTCCAGGTGCGTTAGTTCGCGGAAGATCTGGAACCGGGCGTCGATCTCTTCGCGAGTCAGGTGTTGCAGGCGTTCGGTGCCGAAGCGCTCCACGGCAAACGATCCCATGACTCCGCCGTAGAAAAGAGCCCGCTTGAGGACTTCGCGATTCAATTCTTTCTGCGAAGCCACATATCCCATGAATCCACCGGCAAAGGAATCGCCTGCGCCGGTCGGGTCCTGAACCTCATCAATCGGAAGAGTCGGGGCGCGGAACGGGTGGCGTCCGATACCGAATGCGCCTTCGCGGAAGAAGATGGTCGCGCCGTATTCTCCGTGCTTGATGACCAGCGCCTTCGGCCCCATGGCGAGAACTTTCTGGGCGGCGCGCGGGAGATTTGTCTGGTGCGCGAGCATCTTGGCTTCGGTGTCGTTGATGAGCAGCACGTCGACCAGCCTGAGAGTTTCCGCCAGCTCTTTCGGAGTACGGTTGATCCAGTAATTCATAGTGTCGCAGCCAGTGAGGCGGACGCTTTTCAATTCCCTGCGCACATTGGCTTGCAGCGTGGGCTGGATGTTGGCGAGAAAAAGAAAATCGGTGTCGGCGTATTCCTTCGGAATGCGAGGCTGAAAGGTTTCGAAGACATTGAGTTCGGTGTAGTCGGTCTTGGCTTCGTTCAGATTATCGGTGTAGGTGCCGCCCCAGCGAAAGCTTTTGCCTTTGGAGCGCTCAAGGCCGCGGGTGTCGATTTTGTGCTCGCGGAAAACTTTTTCCTGCTCGGCCCCGAAATCCTCACCGACGACGGCGACGACGCGGACCTGGGTGAAATAGCTGGCGGCGAGAGAAAAATAGGTGGCGGCACCGCCGAGAATGTTTTTGACGCTGCCGGAGGGCGAAGTGACATCGTCGAAAGCTACAGAACCGACTACGAGTATGCTCATCGTTCTTGGATTTCCTTTTTCATTCCTGTGCTCCATACGGCGCAAGAGCCACCTACAAAGGACACTCAGTCGCGCGAAGGATTTATTTTCGCTTTGGGGATTTCAGATATTTGCCGACGATCAGATTCAACTTCTTCTTTGTGGCCGCCGGAATGGTTTTCGGATCCGTCAGGATCGCGTGGGCTAAAGCCGACCCACATTTGCAGGAGCGATCGCGGGGCATGTCGGCGACAGTCTGGCGAACGACCTTGCAGGCGTTCTCGGCATTTTTCACGAGCACGGCAACGATCTGATCGACGGTCACCGAGTCGTGGTGCGGGTGCCAGCAATCGTAGTCGGTGACCATCGCGACCGTGACGTAACAGAGTTCGGCCTCGCGGGCGAGTTTGGCTTCCTGCAGATTGGTCATGCCAATCACGTCCATGCCAAGGCTGCGGTAGACATTCGATTCCGCCAGCGTGGAAAACTGCGGGCCTTCCATGCAGAGATAAGTGCCGCCGTGCTTGCCGGTCACGCCCGCTTTCTTGCACGCGGATTCGACGACGCGGGCGAGCTCTCCGCAAACGGGTTCGGCAAAGGCGATGTGGGCGACGATGCCGTCGCCGAAGAATGTGTCGACGCGATGGCGGGTGCGATCGAAAAACTGGTTGGGGATGACGAATTCGAGCGGATGGTGCTCTTCCTTGAGCGATCCGACGGCGGAGATGGAGACGATGCGGTCGATGCCGAGCTGCTTGAATCCGTGAATATTGGCGCGAAAATTCAGCTCGCTGGGGAGCAGGCGATGGCCGCGTCCGTGACGCGCGAGGAAGGCGACTTTGCGCCCTTCGAGCATGCCGCAGACATAGGAGTCAGAAGGGGCTCCGAAGGGAGTCTTGAGGCGAACTTCCTTTACTTTGGTGAGGCCCGGCATGGAATAGAGCCCGCTGCCGCCGATGATTCCGATCTCCGCTTGAGGCAAGCATCCTCCAGAATGCTTTGGGTGCTGAAGTCAAACTGGTGATTATACAGGAGTGATTCTCGCCGACTTCGGATCGGGCGCGCGCACAATCGGTTAACCACGAAGGACACCAAGTTCCACCGAGGGTGCGATGGCTACGGGTTTGCGGCTTCGCAGATACAATTTGAGCATATGAGGGCGATGGTTACGGTCTGCATTCTGCTGGCGCTTTGTGGAAGCTTGCAGGCTCGTAAGAAGAAGGGTCCGGCCGGGCCGCCTCCGCATTCGGTGACGGTTCCGGCGGTGATTGATCATGGGCGAGTCATCCTTAGCGCCGAGATTTCTTTGCCCGGCGGGTCGACGCAGACGATCCGCGCCTGGGTGGATAACGGGAATCCGGATCTCCGTTTGTCGCGGCGCGTGGCTACCTTGCTGGGGCTAAAGGTGAGCTGCGATGACAAGGAATGCTCGGCCCCGCCGCCCGAGGGAATTACGATTGGCGGAATGACCATTCCGCTCGGGGACGTGAAACAGGCGAAGATTCCTCTGCGTGCGGTGAACGCGGCGGCAGTGCTGGCCTTGGGGATGAAGGCCGAGATCAATCTTCCGTCGAGTGTGCTGCGGCACTATGACGTCCTCATTGATTTTCCGGAACGAAAGGTGACGATCGGCACGCCAGGAAGCATTCACTTCAACGGAGTGAGCGCGAAGGTACAGATTGATCCCGAGACCGGAGTGATTTCGGTGCCGAGCAAGATCGAAAACAAGAAGTACGATCTCGAGTTGGACCTTGGGCAGTCGCTGAGCTTTTTGTCTGCCGACTTATTTGACACTCTGGCCGCGGCGCATCCGAATTGGCCACATATCACGGGAGCGGTCGGTCCGGCGGACGAATGGGGCAACGATCTGGTAAAGCAAAAAGTAATGCGGCTGGATCGCTTGCAGTTTGGACCATTGTTTCTGGTTGATGTGGCCGTTGGGGACTGGACCAAGGACAAGATGGATTTCCCCGGGGAAGTCGCGGCGCTCGCGGGTTCAGGACGGCTAGGCTCGCAGGCGCTCCAGAACTATCGGGTCGGGATCGACTACGCGCATTCGATGGTGTATTTCGATATTGGACGGCTGGCGACGTTGCCGGATTTTGATGTTGTGGGACTCATCCTGCGGCCGGATGAGAATGGGGAATACACGATTCTGGGTGTGGCCGATTTCGAGGGCAAGCCGTCCGTGGATGGGGTGCAGGCCGGCGATCGGCTGATTGCGGTGAATGACATTGCGGTCGCGGGCGCGACGATGGGACAGGTTTGGTCGATACTCGGCGGGACTCCGGGACAGGAGCGGAAGTTAACCCTGGAGCGCTCGGGGAAACAGTTTGACGTGATGGCGCCGGTGCGGCATTTTTTGGGGGATGCGCCGGATGACACTCACGGGAAAGAGTAGAGCGAGTTCCGGCGACCGTCCTTGATATCTGGATAGAATCGTCGCACATATTTGTCCCGCTACTTAGGCTGTGGAGAGGACGCGGACGCCGCAGGGAAGACTTCTTTTCCCAGGGTCGCGTCGGTGCCAGGGTCGATGCTTTCGCTGACGAAGACGGTGTCGCCTTCCTGATCGATCACGATCGGGCCTTCTTCTGTATTCCAGGTGTGACGGCCGCTTAGAGAGTGCGGCGCTTTGGCATCTTTTGTGTCGGGGCCGGGTTTCGCCGCTGATGATCCTACCTCGTCCAGATGCTTATAGCGATTCTTTAAAGAAAAGGCGTAGATGCCTGCGAATTGGGAAGCTGCATCGGAGTTTGACCAGCGGGAAACGTAGAGCAGAGCAAGACCGGCGGTCTGCGGCCGGTTGGGAGTGGCAGCGGATTTGATTTTGCCTGCGTAGTAGTATCCGCCACGCCAATCGGGATACATGACCTTGGAAATCGGGCGACCGGCGTATTGTTCGATCAGGACCGCGACATCGAATTCGCCCATCGCGCCGATATCGAATTTCTGGTAATCCTTAAAGTCTCGCTTGAAGTCTGGGATGTGCATGGGCTCGATCTTTTCGCCGGAGAGATAGGTCTCGGGCTGCATGATCTGGCGCGTGGTATGCGGAGGATTCTGGAGCACGGCGTTGAAGGCCTTGTCCTTACCGCCGGCCTGCATCAGCTTGATGACGAAATCCATGCCGTAGCTGTAGGGGAAGGTCAGCGACTCCTTCAGGAAGATGGGAGCGGCATTGAAGACCTTCGTGGTGGGAGTGCCGGTTAGGGTTTCTTCCTCCATGGCGCCGACAAGTGCGGGCGACGTGGTAATAGAGTGGCCGGTCGGCGCGAGGGCGTACTGGAACATCATGGCCTGGGCCTGGCCTTCGATGACGGCTTCGCGCGTGTTATCGATTTCGTCGTTCTCGATCTCGGCGGGAGTCGGATCCTTCTTGATTTCGCCGAGATCCTTGTCACCCTTCTTCATCCATTTCTGCAGATTGATGTCCTGATCCTGCAGAGCGTGGGTGAGTTCGTGGGCCATGACGGGCTCCTGCTCTTCAATCGGAACCCAGTCGAGCAAGTTGACAGTCTTCGTTTTGGGATCGTAGTAGCCGGCAACTTCTTCGCGAAGCAGCGAGACGAGGAATGTCTGGAGATCGAAGTCGCGAGGGAGCAGTCCGAATTTCTTGAGGACGAGCTCGGAGCGGCGCAGGCGTTGCGTGTCCTGGTCGTTGAGGTGCTTGGTGAGATAGGAGACAACTTCGTCGCGGCTGGTGAGCTTTCGCTTCACATCGCGCTTGATGGGCAGCCCCGTTTCTTTGCTGTCGAATTGCAGAATCTCGTCGACCGAGTGGAAGAGTTCTTCGGCCTGGCGCGGAGTGATCTTGACGTCGCCCTGCTGGTCGTCGCTTTGATCCTGTCCTTGGTTCTTGGCTTGGGGCGCGGGGGCCGTACCCTGCGCGGGCTGGCTGTTTTGCGAGGGAGGATTCTGCGCCGCGGCCGGATGCAGGCAGAGACCTGCCGCCAGCACAACCAGCAAAAACAACCGTAGAATCCCCGGATGGGACGGTTCACTTCGATTCATTAAGACTGAGTGTATACGTTTTCCTATACTTTCTCTCCATGACTGCAAACGAACCTGTGAATCTGTGGACCTCAAGCGAGCATGTGCGCGACTACCTGGGGCGCGCGAATCAGATTGCCCATCGCGGGGAGGGCGAGGCGACGCTGCTGGAGTTTATTCCCGAGAAGGCGCGAAGGATTCTCGACCTGGGAACTGGAGACGGGAGGCTGCTGGCGTTGGTGCACGCGGAGCATCCGGAGACAGAGGCGGTGGCCCTGGACTTTTCTGCGGCGATGCTGGAGGCGGCGCGTCGGCGGTTTGCGGGTGATTCGCGGGTGATGGTGGTGGAACACAATATGGACGCCTCCCTGCCTTGCTTAGGGCAATTTGATGCGGTGGTTTCGAGCTTCGCGATTCATCATCTGGTGCATGAGCGGAAGCGCGAGTTGTATAGAGAGATTTTTACGCTGCTGAATCCGGGCGTGTTTTGCAACCTGGAGCACGTGGCGTCGCCGACGCCGCGACTGCATGAAAAGTTTCTGCATGCGATTGGGTACACGGTGGAGACGGAAGATCCGTCGAACAAGCTGCTGGATATGGAGACGCAGTTGGGGTGGTTGAGGCAGATTGGCTTCACGGACGTGGACTGCCATTGGAAGTGGCGGGAGTTGGCCTTGATAGTGGGGCGGCGGGAATAGAGCCGTTCTTTCGCTCCATCGGGCTGGTTCTAATTTTTGAGAGGTCACGCTCGGCTTGCGTCCATTCGACTTCGCTCAGGCCGGGCTGCATTCTTTCGCCGCTTCGCGGCTTTCCGGATCTAAGCTCCGACTCTCTTCATCACCCATTCGCCCGCTTCGTTAGTTCCCAGCGTGCCTCCGATATCCTGCGTGGTTTTCTTTTCGCGAACGGCTTCTAATACCGCCGCTTCGATTTCGTCTGGCTCTTTCTCGAATAGCAGGTGACGGAGCATCATGGCTGCCGTCAGGATCGCGCCAAAAGGATTCGCCTGATTCTTGCCAGCGATCGGCGGGGCTGAGCCGTGGACCGGCTCGAACATGCTGGTGCGGCCCGGATGAATGTTGCCGCTGGCGGCCATGCCGAGGCCTCCCTGAAGCGCGGCGGCGAGGTCGGTGATGATGTCGCCGAACATATTGTTGGTGACGATGACGTCGAACTGGCGCGGCTCGCGGACTATCTGCATGCAGAGCGCGTCGACGTACATGTGCTGCGCGGCGATCTGCGGATATTCTCCGCTGACCTCTTTGAAGACGCGCTGCCAGAGGCCTCCAGCATGGGTCATGGCATTGGACTTGTCGCACATCAGGACTTTGCTGCGGCGGGATCCGTCGAGCTTGGTGTGCGTCTCGCAATACTGGAAGGCGTAGCGGATGATGCGCTCGACTCCTTTGCGCGTGTTGATGTCTTCCTGGGTGGCGATTTCGTCGGGAGTACCCTGCTTGAAGACGCCTCCGGCATCGGTGTAAACGCCTTCTGTATTTTCGCGCAGGACGACGAAGTCGACGTCTTTCGGCCCGACTCCTTTGAGCGGGCAGAGTGCGGCATCGAGCAGGCGAACGGGGCGCACGTTGGCGTAGAGATCCATCTTGAAGCGCATGCCGAGGAGAATTTCCTTGGCGTGGATGTTGGATTTGACACGGGGATCGCCAAAGGCGCCGACAAAGATGGCGTCGAAGTCGCGGGCGAGCATGGCGAATCCGTCGGACGGGACGGTGGTGCGGTCTTTCAGGAAGCGGTCGGCGCCCCAGTCGAAGTTGGTCAGTTCGACATTCGCGCCGGTGGACTGAATGACCTTAACGGCCTGCGGGATAACTTCTTTGCCAATGCCGTCACCGGGAATGACGGCGATGCGCTTTTTGGTTGCGTTTTTTGAGTCCACGAACTGGAACGTTAACACAGTCGCTATAATCGAATACAAGTATGGGTCTTACAGCTCTTCAGAATCAGGCTGGTGGATTGGGCGCGGCGGTTGCCGAGTATCGCGGGGCAACGACGGCGGCGCGATTTGGCGATTCGCAGGCGGAGTTTGCCGCGCTGCATAGTGGCTGTGGAGTATTCGACCTGGGATTCCGGGCGAAGATTTCGCTCACTGGCGGCGACCGCGTGCGCTGGCTGAACGGGATGGTGACGAACAATATCCGGGACCTGGCTGCCGGGCATGGTGTGTACGCGTTTCTGCTGAATCCGCAGGGGCGTATTCTGGGCGATCTTTATTCGTATAACCGCGGCGAATCGGGCGTTTCTCCGTCGATCATGGTCGACGTCGATCGGGCACAGGCCGAGAAGATTCTCGCAACGTTCGATCACTACATCATCATGGATGACGTCGAGATCAAAGATTTGAGTTCTGAACTGACTGCCGTTGGCATTGCGGGGCCGAAGTCGCGGGATGTGCTGCGAGCGGCGGGCATGGAAATCCCCGACTTGGAGCCGCTACAGTTTCATACCGCGCAGTGCGATTGCGCATGCGGCTGTGTGAACTGCACGTTTGTGCGCCGGGATGATCCGGCGGGTGAATCGTATGAAATCTGGCTTGCGCCGGAGCATGTGAAGTCGGTCTGGGATTCGCTGGTGAAAGCGGGCGCCGTGCCTGCGGGTTCGGAAGCGCTGGAGTTGCATCGAATTGCATCGGGGATTCCGCAGTTTGGGGTGGACATCCGTGAGCGCGATTTGCCGCAGGAGACCGAGCAGGCTCGGGCATTGAACTTCAACAAGGGCTGCTACATCGGGCAGGAAATTGTGGAGAGGATCCGGTCGCGCGGTGCGGTGCACCGGAAGTTTACGGGATTTGTGGCGGACGCCCCGGTCAGCCCGGGAAGCAAAATTGTTGCGGGAGAGAAAGAGGTCGGCGAAATTACCAGCGCTGCCTCGGTGATCCTGGCGGGCGCGGAGCGGCACATCGCGCTGGGCTATATTCGGCGCGAGGCCGGCACCCCCGGCCGCGAGGTGAGCATTGCCGGAATTCGGGCTTCAGTGACCTCGATGCCATTGAGCGATGCAGCAGTCGAGCGCGAGAACTCACTTGAGCAACGGCCCGCTTAATAAAATCTTAAGAGAGACACGAAGCATCACGAAGGAAAGACTTATGGCTGATAAGAAACAGGAACAATCAAGCTTTACCGTAACCGATCGAAGACTGTTCACACCGGAGGGCGAACTGCGGTCTGACGTCCCCGAAGAAAAGGAGGAGCCTAAGGCAATCGCAACGCCGCCTAAGGAGTCCGAGCCCCCTGCGGAGAGTCCAACGGCGAAGGTAGTCGAGAGCCCTGAGGACCGTGAGATGCCTCCGCCGCCGACCAACGCGGAACAGGAGGCGCAAGCGGCGGCATACAAGCAATCGTCCAAAGACCTGGATGCGCAGGTCGAGATGAGCGGACATTCGTCGAAGGAATTTGAGATTACCTTCGAACGATTTCTGGCCTCGCTCTACATGACGGCGATGCTGCAACTGGGCTTGATGCGCCAGCAGGGCGGGCAGCCGCAGGTCGACATCATCGGGGCGCGGCAGACGATCGATACGTTGAGCCTGATTTCCGAGAAGACGAAGGGGAATCTCACCCCGGCGGAAGAGAATTTTTTGCAGAACAGTATGTATGAACTGCGCATGGCGTATGTGGAGGTAACGAACGCCTTGGCGCGGCCTCCGCAGCCCGGACCCGCGACGGGAACGACCGGAAGATGAAAGCGACCCTGACCGTGTTGGGCAGTGGGACATCGATGGGCGTGCCCACGCTGGGATGCGACTGCGCTGTCTGCCATTCGAGCGATCCGCATGACCGGCGGACGCGGCCTTCGATCATGTTGCAATACGGCGGCAAGGTCGTGCTGATCGACACGACTCCGGATTTTTATACGCAGGCGGTGCGCCAGAACATCACGCAAGTCGATGCCGTGCTCTACACGCATACTCATGCCGACCACATTCTGGGCATCGACGATCTGCGCCCGCTGAGCTACCGACACAAGCCGAACAAGCTGCCGCTCTATGCGCGGCCGGAGTCGGCGGCCTTCCTGCGCCGGATGTTCGCGTACATCTTTGAGGCGGACTACAAGTTCGGTGGGTTGCCGCTGCTGGAGCTGCGGCCGATCGACGGGCCGGTCGATGTTCTTGGAGTGCGATTCGAGCCGGTGATCGTGATTCATGGCGAGACCCAGATTTACGGATATCGATTCGGCTCGGCTGCGTACCTGACCGATCACAGCGAGATTCCCGATTCGTCGATGCATCAACTGGAAGGGCTCGACATTTTGTTCCTGGACGCACTGCGGCACAAGCCGCATCCGACGCACTCGACGGTGAAGAATTCGCTGGCGATCGTGGAGCAGTTGAAGCCGAAGCGGGCGTTCTTCACGCACATCTGCCACGACCTGGCGCACGAGACGACGAATGCGACTCTGCCCCGGCACGTGCGGCTGTCGTATGACGGGATGAAGCTGGAGTTTGAGATCTGATAGCAGTTGCGACGATGCACGTGGGGGGAGAATCAAAAAATCTTTTTACCGCCGAGGACGCAGAGAGGGCTGAGAAAAGTCCATTTGAATTTCCTCATTTTTCTCTCAGCGTTCTTGGCGACCTCGGCGGTTGATTTCATCTATGGACGTCTTTCACACCCTCGAGGAAATTCCCGTGGATTTCGGCCCTACATTCGTCAGCGTGGGGAATTTTGACGGCGTGCACCGGGCGCATGCGCATGTGCTGGGAGAGATTGTGGCGCGGGCGCGAGCGACCGGCGTCAAGGCCGTAGCGGTGACGTTCGAGCCGCATCCGACGCGGATTCTGAAGCCGGAGGCGGGATTAAAGCTGCTCACACCGACCGCGGAGAAGCTGCGCTGGCTGGAGGGTACCGGTGTCGATGCGGTGTTGCTGCTTCCCTTCGGGCGCGATCTGTCGCTCATGACGCCGCGGCAGTTCGCGGAACGGATCCTCAAAAAGAAATTACATACGCGCGAGGTGCACGAGGGATTCAATTTTCGCTTCGGACACAAGGCGGCGGGAGATGTGAATACGCTCGCCGAGTTGGGACGGGAGATGGGATTTGAGGTGAAGGTGTATCCCGAGATGAGCCTGCGCGGGGAGACTGTTTCGAGCAGCCAGATCCGCAAGCTGGTTGGCGTTGGGCGCGTGAGCCGGGCACGGCATCTGATGGCGCGCCCGTTCTGCATTCTCGGGACCCCGGGGCGCGGTCGCGGTTACGGATCGAAATACACGGTGCCGACCATCAATCTCTCACGCTATGAAGAACTAGTTCCCAAAGACGGCGTCTACATCACGTGGACGCGCGTCGGCAAGGAACGCTTCGATTCGGTGACAAACGTGGGCAACCGTCCGACATTTGAGAATGAACTGTTTGCCATTGAGACCCACCTGCTGAATTTCCATCCGATTGAATTGACGCCGGAGACAGAAGTGGAGATTTGCTTCCTGGAGCGGCTGCGGGACGAGATCAAGTTCCCTTCCGTCGAAGCGCTGCGGGAACAGATCGCGCGCGATGTGAAAAAGGCGAGGAGGTACTTTCATCTGTTGGGGATTCTTTGTAGATGAATATCGCGAGTCTGGGGATAACGTGATAGTGGTACGCGCACGACACCTCGGCCCGTTTGGAAGAACGCGGTGCTCCCGGAGGGCCCGTCCGGGAAGGCGCGGTTTCACGCTGAGCCATCACGTGGGCGTGGGACAGTGTGGGGCTTCCGTGAGGATTAGCCACCAACGACACTTAAGAGACACGAAGGAGCCGGCTTCAAGGCTCGTTGCTCCTCTTACGGTTTCGCTTCCAGATCGACTGGTTTTACGGGCAAGTCCCAGTGGGCGTCGAGGATTTCGAAGCGGCGCTGCTCCTCGCGCTGAAAGGTTTCCTGGTCGGGATAAAGCTGCTTCTGCAGGGCCGCTTCGTCGAAGGGTTCGTTTGCAACCGTGGCGTTCTTGAAGACGATGGTGACGCGGAAATCCCACCGGCCGTCTTCAGTCGTGTGGTAGCGGGGCTGATCCATCCAGACTTTCGCGATGCGTCCCATCTCCATCTCTTTTTTCAGGACGGGGTAATGATTTTTCTTGAAGAGCTTGAAGAATTCGTCGGCGTGTCCCCACTTGGTTTTGTAGTAGTACTCGACGACGAAGGGGCGGCCCGATGAGGACTGCGCGTGGGCGGCAATTGGGATGATGAAGGCGGAGAGTAACAGGGCGAGCAGCAAGCGGCGGGTCATAGTGTCTCCTTCTGTGCGTCTGCTTTTACACCAGTGCCGCGCCGGGATCAAGAGTCCCGTAATGAATACCGCTGAGGAATTTTGGGGATCGCATCGGAGTTTTCTTTGGACCACTATTAGTCGATAGGGCCAGGGAGGAGAGGCTAGGGGCTAGGGGTCAGCGACTAACCTCTAACCCCTGCCCCCGGAACTCACTGCGTGCAGTCCTTAATACGCGAAAACCTATTCAGGGGCCAGATTCGAGGTCTGACGTCCGAGGCGGTTCTGCCAGTGGCTCCAGATGAACCAGACGATGCCAGCCACGATCAAGACCCCGATGACTGCGTCGAATTTGTGGAAGTACTGGCCGAGTTCTCGCCAGTTTGCGCCCAGCTTCATCCCCAGCCAGGCCAGAGCGAGGCACCAGGGCCACGATCCCAGAAAGGTGTAGATGTGAAAGCGGCCGCGCGGCATGCGGGCAACTCCGGCGGGCAGGGCTATGAAAGTGCGGACAACCGGCAACAGGCGTGCGATGAAGACGGCGAGATATCCCCAGTGGGCGAAGAAGCGATCGGCCCAGTCGAGTTCCCGGCGTCCCATGAGAATCCAGCGGCCGTAGCGTTCGACGAGAGGGCGGCCGCCATAGTAGCCGATCTCGTAAGCGACAAGCGATCCGAGATTGCAGCCGATGGCGCCCGCGGTCGCTACCCACAAGAGCTTGAATGTGCCCTGAAAGACGAGATATCCGGCGAAGGGCATGATGAGTTCCGAGGGCAGTGGGATGCAGGCGGACTCGATGCCCATCAGCACAACGACTCCGACATATCCGGTGGCCGCAACCAGCTTGCTGATGAAGACGAACAGGATGGCGAGGATTCGTTCCGTCATAAGACAGTGATTAGTGGGCAGCAGTCAGTGGTTGGTGGAACGGCGCACGGCCCCTCGCGCTACATACAGTTTATCGGAAAAGTGTATCGACGGTAGGGGGCGTGCGAGACAGTATTCAGAAGCCATCTAGCCGTCTCATAACTGAACGACGAGGTTCCCTCAGCGGCTGAAAATCCGGATCTCTTGCGGCCTTCGGCGGCACGGCTTGAAGCCGAGACCTTTCAAACCAGTCGCGGAAGAGAGTTTTTCAGCAAACTGTTGAACCCGCGCCCTTCCACGAATCGCTCATGCGATCGCTTCTATCCACTGGCGGCTAGAACGACCCTTCCTGGGTAAAGGCATACCCGGGCAGGGTTGCGCCCTGGGGGCTCTTGGCAACCTTTACGCGGACCGTTGGCGCGCTCGGGGCGGTAATGCCGGCCGGACGCAGCATGGCGTACTGGGTAAAGACTTCGTTGTAAACCTTGGTGACCAGATAATCTTGCCCATCGGTTTCGCTACGCCAAACTTGCCCGAGTTGGATGGAGTTTACCGCCACGGTGGTGTCCTGACTCTTGGTGAATTAAGCTCCAGACTACCCGCCGACACGGGAAGCGTCAATTGCTTCAGAGGTTACTGAGGGACATGGCACGCGAGAGGCGAGGCTTGCCGGGTGGTACGCCGGTTGGAACGGGCCGAGTCGAGTTGCTATGATGCGGCTTGATTCGGTAGCAGAAAGGATTGCCATGTCACGTGGAGTTGTTCCCCGTCAACCGGCGCGAACGGGACGTCAGGATAAGGTTCGGGCGGCACGAACGCCGGTGAAATCTATTCAGAAGACCGGCGGCAAGAACCCGCGAACAAGTGCGCCGGTCGGAAAACCGGCCAAAGGCAAGGTGGAACGGCCCGCCGCGGCCAAGGGGGCCAAGGGGTATCACCCGACGGCACCGGAGCGAGTTGCGGAAATCCTGAAGCGGCTGAACGATCTCTATCCTGAGGTGACGTGCGCGCTCACGCATTCGAGCGCATGGGAACTGCTGGTGGCCACCATCCTTTCGGCGCAGTCGACCGACGTGAATGTGAATCGTGTGACCCCGGAGCTGTTCCGGAAATATCCGACGGTCGAGGATTTTGCGACCCTTGCTCCCGAGCAACTGGAGCCGGATGTGCGGTCCACGGGATTTTTCCGGAACAAATCGAAAGCAGTGGTGGGGGCGGCGAAAAGGATCGTGTCCGACTTCGGGGGACAGGTCCCCGACGATATGGAGAAATTGCTGACGCTGCCGGGCGTGGCGCGCAAGACGGCGAACGTAGTGCTGGGGACCTGGTTCAGGAAGGCGGAAGGAGTTGTCGTCGACACGCACGTGCATCGGATCTCGCGGCGGCTGGAGCTGACCACAGAAAACGATCCCCAGAAGATCGAACAGGACTTGATGAAGATCATCCCGCGGGATCGGTGGATTCTGTTCTCACACCAGATCATCTGGCACGGGCGGAAACTGTGCTTTGCGCGCAAGCCGAATTGCGTGGAATGTCCGCTGGAAAGTATCTGTCATGCCGGCGACAAGACCTGGAGCACCGTCGACATGCACAAGAACGCGAGAGCGTAAAACGTCAACCACCAAGGGCACGAAGTTGCCCGAAGGAATTCCTTCTTGCGCGTGAAGGCATGTTTTACCAGAAGCCAGTTAGCATCTCGTGGGACCAGAGTACACTCGCGGTCCCCTCAGGGCTGAAGCCCGCGTATTTTCTATGCCTTTAGCGGCACGGCTTAAAGCCGTGCCCTACCCAAAACCATTTATCAGATAGCTTGATAGCTTCTAGGAACTGTGACCGGCACACTGCAAGACGCCGAGATACTTGTCCCACGGGCCCACTTGCTGCCGGTACTGATGCGCCATGATCCTCGAAATCTGATGAACGTGCGTGAGGTCGTGGACGGCCCAGGTCGCGAGCAACTGGGACAAGGTTACGACTCCGAGAGCCGGGTGTTGCCCCTTCCTCGAGAGATCCTGCGGTTGCAGATTCATCTTGCGAAGCTCTGTGAGATTGTCGGCTCGCAGGCGTGTGAACTCGTCGAGCAATTCGCCCAACGATTTGCCCCGGCTGTCCCGCTCCTGCGCCCACCGATCGAATGGGACGAACGTTTGTGTTTCGCCGAGTTCGAGGATCATTTTGGCGCGCGGCATCCAGTCGGCGCGCTCGCCGTGAATCAGATGCCCGATAACGTCGAGGGCGCTCCATGTCTTTTCACCTTCGTTCGTAAGTGTCAAACTCTCGGGAAGATCACGTAAGAGTGCGTCGAGAGACGCCGGGGTACGCGAGAGAAGCGCGATCGTCTGCTGGAGATTGTGTTCCATGAGGCTCCGCCGTTTGCAGTCGAAATTCTTTGGGATGACGCTTTGTTTCGGGCGCGATGCGTTGCGCCGGACTTAAAGATGATTGAGTTCGCCGATTGGGACAGTTTATTTGAACAGAGTTCTTTCGGGCGATTAGAAACCGCTATTGCTATTGCACGTGCCCTTTCGTCGGCTCTGCTAAACTTTTTCTTCCAGATTCCCGAGGATTCCAGGTTTCATGCGCGCTTTCATTCCGTTCGCCATTTTGGTCTTCATGAGCTCGGTTGTTGCTGAAACGGCCGGGCAGACTCTAACGACTCCCCAGGCAATCACTGATCCCAAGAAAGTCTCGTCGAAGCCGAATGCGGAGGTCGAACCGCGGAGCCTGACGATCGAGAAGCTGTTTATGACTCGGCAGATCGGGCCCGCGACGTGGTCTCCGGAGGGTAAGCAGATCGCGTTTGTGTCAAACATGAGCGGACGGAACAATTTGTGGCTGGTATCCGCCGACGGAGGCTTCCCGATTCAGTTGACGGTGAGCGATCAGCGACAGACGAATCCGGCCTGGTCGCCGGATAGGAAGTGGATCGCGTATCAGTCCGACTATGACGGCGACGAGCAGTGGGACATTTTTATGGTTTCGCCAAAGACTGGAAAAGTTGTGAATCTCACGCAGACCACGGGGATCGCGGAGATGAATCCGACTTGGTCGCCGGATGCGCGCTATCTCGCGTACGAAGTGAAGCCGAAAGATTCGGCGGCGGTGGAGATCGATGTTTATGACCTGATCATGCGCGAGGTGAAGCACATTACGAGCGGGACTCCGCAGGATAAAGGCAATGAGGATCCGATCTGGTCGAAAGACGGGAGGTTTATCGTTTACACGCAGGTGCAGGCGAAGGGGACGGATTCGAATGTTTTTATCGCCGATGTGGCGACGGGAACGAGCACGCGGCTGACGCCGCATGAGGGCGAGCAACATTTTCTGGCAAATGACATTTCGCCCGACGGCAAACGAATTCTGGTGAGTTCGAACGCGGAGAATGGGCATGAGAACATCGGGCTGCTCGATATCGCCACGAAGAAGATTGCGTGGATCACGAAAGAAAAATGGGAAGTCCGGGGACATGAGTTTTCGCCGGATGGCAAGCGCATCAGCTTCAGCGCCGATGTCGAAGGCGATGAGGACATTTATCTTCACGATCTTGCGACTGGAAAATCGACGCTGCTGGCGATTCCGAAAGGAGTAAACGAGCCGACAGGCGGGCACTCCGCCTTCAGCGCGGATGGGACGCGGTTGCTCTACTTTCACAATGGGCCGACTGCTCCGAGCGATTTGTGGGTGTATCAGCTCGCGACCGGAAAATCGCAGCAGATTACGCGGTCGCTGCTGGCCGGAATCCGGCCGGAAGATCTGGTCGAGCCTTACCTGATTCACTATCCGAGCCGTGACGGCAAGTGGACGATCTCTGCGTTTCTCTACATGCCGTACAACATGGCGAGGAATGGTCAGAATGCGGCCATCGTGTATATCCACGGCGGGCCGGCGTCGCAGACGAAGAATTCGTTCAACCGGTTCATACAGTTTGCGGCGAATCAGGGCTATATGGTGCTGGCGCCGAACTATCGTGGATCGAGGGGATACGGAAAAGAATTCCAGCAGGCGAACCTGTTCGACATGGGCGGCGGCGATTTGCAGGACGTGCTCGCCGGCGTCGACTGGATCAAGCAGACCGGGCATCTCGATCCAAAAAAAATCGCGGTGATGGGCGCTAATTACGGCGGATATCTGACGATGATGGCAGTGACGAAGGCTCCCGATCTGTGGGCCGCGGCGGTGCCGATTGTGCCGTTCGTGAATTGGTTCACGGAGATTCAGAACGAGGATCCGGAACTTCGGGAGTCGGATCTGGCGACGATGGGCGAACCCCTGAAGAACAAGGCGCTGTACGACGATCGGTCGCCGATCAACTTTGTCGACCAGATTCAGGCGCCACTGCTTCTTTTGGCGGGCGGACACGATCCGCGATGCCCGCAGTCGGAAACGCAGCAAGTCGTCGATGCGATCCGGAAGCGTGGCGGAAAGATGGAGTACAAAGTCTACGACAACGAAGGCCACGGATTTGCTCGGGTAGAGAATCAGGTCGACGCTTATAAGCGCGTGGCGGACTTTCTGCTGGCGCATGTTGTCCCCGCCGATTGCAGTTGCTCGCTGAACGAGTAAGGCGCGGGCTGAAGCCCGCACAATGTTAAAAGGTGGCGCCGGTAATCGGCATCGCTCATGCGATGCCCTGATACGAATCCTTCTCGCGCTATCCGCTGATACACCGCCCACTCTGAGAGTGAGACTGCCGAATTTCATTCAGGCGCGCGCGAAATCGATGTATCCCTTCTGCACGTCGGTGCGGATGAGCTTTGCCCGCAGTCTGTCGCCGACATCGAGGCCGTGCTCTCCCTGGGCCAGCAATCCTTCAATGTGGGGCCGCAGCACGCGGACGAAGGTGCCGTGATCGGTGACTCCGGTGACGATCGCGTCGAAGACTTCGCCGACGTGCGACTGCATGGCAACAGCGGCGATTCGCTTCGACATCTCGCGCTCGACTTTTCTCGCTGCATCTTCCTTCTTCGTGCAATTCGAGGCGATGGCGGTCAGTTCGTCGTCGGAGTAAGGGTTCGACTGGCCCGCGAGCATCGACTTGATCAGGCGTTGCGTGACGATGTCGGCGAAGCGGCGGTTTGGAGCTGTAGAGTGCGTGTAGTCCTGCACGGCGAGGCCGAAGTGGCCGGACACGACTTCACCGGGGCGTTCGAGAACGTATTCACCGGGGCCGATAAGCTTGATCACGATGAGCGAGACATCCGCGAAATGATCGGGATCGGCAGCTTTGCGGCGCAGAAGGAAGTCGTTGAGGGCTTTCGAGTCGGGCTGCGCGGGAAGTTTCTCGCCTTTTGTTGCGGCCAATTGAACAATGCGGTCCCAGCGCTCGGGCGTGCGCACGATGCGTCGCAGCGATGAAACGTTTTCGAGGAAGCGCGCCACGACGCCGTTCGCCGCGACCATGAAGTCTTCAATGAGATCGGTGGCACGATTTTTCTGCTGCTTCGCGAGCCCGACGATCTTATCGTCCACGATCTGCGGACGAATTTCGTCGGTTTCAAGGTTGAGGGCCCCATGCTCCACACGCTGCATTTTGAGGCGCTGCGCGACTTGATCCTGCAGCTTGAGTTGTGCCTGCAAATCCGCGGATGCAGCGACCTTCGATGGCGCGGGACAGGTGCTCTCCAGCCATCCCCCGACGGAGTTGTATTGGAGTTGTGCCTTATTGCAAACAATGGCGCGATAGACGCTGGAGGATTTCAGATTTCCGTCCGAGCCGACGACGAATTCGGTCACAACGCTCAGGCGATCCTGGCCTTCAAGTAATGAGGTTGCGCCGGTCGAAAGTTCTTCGGGCAACATGGGAAAGTTACGGACACCCGTGTAGACCGTAGTGGTCTCGCAGGCGGCGTGCTGGTCGATGGGAGTCTGCTTCGAAGCATAGGCGTCGACGTCTGCGATTCCGATCGTGACCTTCACGTCGCCGTTCGAAAGACTCTCGGCAACTTCGATCTGGTCGAGATCGCGAGAGGTGTCGTTGTCGATGGAAGACCAGAGCAGGCTGCGCAGGTCGCGAGCGTCGCCCGTGACGGCGATCGGCGGAGGGTTCTTCTTCAGATCGTCCAGTTCGGCGCAGACTTCGTCCGGAAACTCGGGCTCGAAGCCATACCGGGTCATGATTTGTTTTGCGGCGGCCTGCAGATCGATATGCGAAGGATTCGTTTCGTGCATGGGTTCCCGTTGGATCTGGGGTGCACATCAGGCTACACGGGAGCGAGGGTGGGCGTCGAGGAGCGTTTGAGGGGAGAGAGAAGGAAGTGCGGCCTTTTAGCGCTGATTCGCTATTTCCCCTGAAGCTTTTTAATGTCCGCATTCGTATAAAGTCGCACGATCGCTGGACGATGTGCGCGCCAGTAGCGGGCGTCCTGGGCCAGCGAGACTCCGATTCCCTGTTTGTGGAGTTGACGGTCGCTGGTGATATGAGATACGCCGAGGTCGATGAAGCCCGGAGGAAGATTCGTAGGCAGCTCGGGACCAGCGGCCTGCTCTTCCGACGGAGCTTCGTAGGCGCTCGGGGCTGGAATTCCCCAGTAGATCTGGCTGGGGCTGGGGGCGTACTGCGTGTAGACGGGCGACAGAGGCGCGGACGTACTCACTCCCATGACTGCGTCTGATTGCGCTTGTTGCGTGGGAGTGAGTTGCGAGGGGAATGAGAGCGACGGTGTTGTAATCGGAGTGAGGTACGTGTCCGGAGGAAAGGTGTCGAGATATTGCGCCGACGCGGAAATGGGTGTCTTTGTCATATTGACCCTGGGCGAAGGAAATCCCCGCAAGCGCGAATACCAGAAGAAACAGAGTGGCCAGCCGCATAGCATCCTCCAACTCACTCTTTAATTGTCAGGCGAAATGGGAAGAATCTATATACAGTGGGGACCTCAGTCTCGACTTAGGTGTGAGTCTTAGACTGATGGGAAAGAAAAGCGGCTTGGCGGCGTTCACGGCGGTTTTCGAGGATAACGTAGAGCATGTACAGAACAATCGCCACATTGCCGATCAGCAGCACAATACGCACGATAGTGACACCGCGGAAAAGATCGCGGATCTCAACCGGCAGTAGCAGAGTCCCCGAAACAGAAGCCACCCATTCCGCCCAGGTGCGGCCCTTCCACAATCCGTATGCTTCAGTAAATCGAAGGCCGGCATAAGCAAAGGCGATCCCGGCGGCGTCCCATAGCCGGGCGTCGGTAATGCTATCGGCGAAATCGAGGAACCTGAGAGCCCAATGGTTATCGGTGCTGATGTGCAGGCGCGCCAGCAGCCTCTCGGCGATGACCCAGGTGTCTTTGTGCAGGAGATAAATGGCGGCAATGCCCATCAGCAGGACAGCAATGCCCTTGAAACATTCAAAAGAGGCTACAGCCCGGAGCACGTGCCGCTGTCGGCGGTGGTGCAGGTCAGACATGGGACCGAGATTGCTCATGCATTGGGCTTATAACCGCAGGGTATCACGCGAGTCGGATATCGCGTATACGGGGCAGAGCTGAAGGTGTGCCTTTGCAGGTGCGCTCTTACCTCGGTAACTGGAGAGGCGATGGCCGGCATGAAACCATCTCAGCGGGAGATGAACCGATGCGACGATCCATTACGTATGGAGGGCTATGTGTTTGGGGCACCGCTTTGATGGTGTGCGCGGTAACCGTGTCTGCGCAGCAAGGAGCGACTGCGCAGACGGCGCGGCAGGCGCTGATCGAAATGTTTTTCAGCAAGACGGCCGGAACTTTTGTGAAGCATTTGCCGGCGGCAACGACGGCGGCGCTGGAAAAGTCCGGAGCGCTGGCCAACCTGCAGCAGTACTCGATGCTGGCGAACCAGCTTCACGCGCAGGGGAGCAACGTAGCAACGTTTGAGACGGGGCCGGTTCTTTTCAGCGCCGTCGACCCAAAGACCGGTCAGAAAACTGAGATCGCGGTGGAGCACGACGCCTTGCACGGCGATCAGGACGACATTGAAGTATCGTTCCAGACGTACAAGGATGGCGCGCCGCAACTGACTCCCTTCAAGCCGCGGCTGACGTTTGAGATGAAGCAGGAAGAGCGGGTCTGGAAGCTGAACGAGATCTCATTCACGGTGCATTTGCCGCTGGCGGATCCGGAGTTTCTGAAGACGATCACGGAGAAGATGACACCGCAAGTCACGACCAAGACCTCATATACTCCGCGCGCTGAGGCATCGAGTCCCGCCTTGGGGAGCGATGCGATGGTGCTGTCGGCGATGCGATCGATTCTGACGGCCGAGGTCACGTATGCGGCGAGCTATCCGAGCGTCGGGTTCGCATGTTCTTTATCGGATCTCGATGGATTCGGCGGTGGACAGCCGAATGAGCATCAGGCGATGCTGATCTCGAGCAGCCTGGCGAGCGGGAAGCGATATGGATTTGTATTTACGCTCTCCGGGTGCACCGGAAGTCCGGCGACTGCATTCCATCTGACAGTTGCGCCGAGTGGGAACGGTTTCGGGCGGAGGACCTTCTGCGCGGATCAGTCGGCGGTGATCAAGTCGTCGGATGGCGGAAATCCCGCAGCGTGTCTGGCGAGCGGAACTCCGGTCCAGTAAGGTTCTCTCGAAATCGGCGGCGCTGTGTCGATCTCAGCGCAAGGTTGCCCAGGCGAGGCCATCCGGCTCCTGGCCTACGTCGAAGTGTCCGGTGACCTCGAGCGATTTCAGATCGATGACGGCGACGTAGTTATCGGGCGAGCAGGCCACGAAGGCACGGCTGCCGTCCGGCTGCATCAGGATTCCCGCGGCTCCGTGCCCCAGCTTGATTCGCTTCACTTGCTTGCGGGTCGCCGCGTCCAGAATAATGAGATCTCCATTGAATAGCGTGGAGACCAAGACCAGCTTCCCATCGGGAGTGAATTTCAACCGGTTGGCTCCGCGGGCGTTTGCCGCCACCGTATCGATTACCTTCTTCTCGGCTGCGTCGATGATTGAGATCGTGCCGTCCTGAGCGTTGGCAACCCAAATCTGCTTGCTATTTGGAGAAACGTCGAAGCCTTCGGAACCGTTGCCAACGCGAACGACGGTTTCGTCCCAATCGCCATGCGTCGGAGGCATCGGGCTGCGCGGGCCCTCCGCGCCAGCGGTTGGCGGCGGAGGCATGGGGCGAGGCGGTACAGCGTCGATGATGCTCACAGTCCCTGAACTGACATTAGTCGTGATCATGCGCTTCTGATCTTCGGAGACGTAGATCATGTGCGTGCGATTCTGGCCCGTGCCGAGAATAAAATTGATCTTGCCCGATGCCGGATCGTAGCTCCCAAATGCCTTAGCTCCCTCCGCCGTGAACCAGACTTTGCCGCCGACGTAGGTAAGGCCGTGAGGTCCGCGCAAAGCTCCGAGATCGATAGAAGGCAGCGCCTTATGCTCGACCAGATCGATGACCGCGAGCGTGTTGTAGGCGCCGAAGCCGTAATTCGACACGTATGCCGTCTTACCGTCGGTCGACGCAATGACCTCGTGGGGATCGTTGCCGACCGGCGCTTTCGCGATCACTTTCAATGTGGCTGGATCGACAATCGCCAGCGTATGGTCGCGCTTGCTGAGGGCGAGGATCGTATCTTTCGGAGTCTGCGCGGCCACGAACGAAGTCAGTGCAAGAAGCAGGGCGAGAGAATATGCGAATCTGTTTTTCATACGACCTCGGATTTCGAGCCCAGCGGTGTACCCGGTCAATAGGATTTCTTTTCGCGAATGGCGGTCCGCAATTCTGCCGCGATTTCCTGGGAAGCCTTGATGGCAGCGGCGTGCTGATCGACCGGAAAAGAGATAGCGCCGACGCGGGCGTGTCCGCCGCCGCCGTAACGCTCGCAGATGCGCGCCAGATTGACGCGAGGCTCCTCGGGCGCCCACGGGTTCGATCCCACAGAAACCTTCACGCGGAAGCTGCTCTTGCTGAGCCCCACGCTGTACACCGATTCGGGATGCAGGTAATAGGGGATGAACTTGTTGTATCCCTCGAGATCGTGGTCGGTGACGTCGAAGAAGATGGTGGCATCCTTGCATTGCGTTCGCTGTTGAAGGATCCCGATTGACAGTTCGTGGCGCTTGAGCAACGGCGGAAGCAGCGGGGCGACGAAGGGTGCTTCGAGAATCTTCCCCAGAGGTTCTGTCGCCAGCAGCGGGATGAGGTTCGGAACGAATCCGTGATCGGGAGCGGACTCGATCACCATGGTCAGCTTCATGGCGGGCGCTTCCATTTCGACCGCGGTCTTGGCGTCGGGATACAGAGCGCCGTCGATGACGTCGGTCCAGTGGACGAGGTCGGCTACCGGGGTGGGGTCGAAGCCAAAACGCTGCTGAGCGATCATCGCGATGAAACTGGTGCAGGACTTGAAGTCGGGATCGTAGAACTTGCGATTGCTCTGATCCTGCTCAAAATGTTCGGCGTCGGCGGGAGACAGAAAAGCGCTCTCGTGGTGGTCAAACCACCACGTGATGTTGGGAGAACTGGAGTATTTGAAATCGACGATGGCGTTCTCATCGCCGTCGAATTGCTTTTCGTCAAACAACGCGCCGGCCCGATGGACGAGGCCGGTGAATTCGAATTCGGCGTCGCCGCGAATGCGCTCGCGATAAAAGCGGGAGAATAACGCGGCGGAAGAGGCTCCGTCGAAGCATTTGTCGTGATAAAAGACCCGAATTCGCAATCCGTTCCCCAATCCGATCAAGATTCCCCGGAGAGAGTTGCGCCACTCACTCGCACACTCAGCAGGTAAAAGCTAATAGGATTGCCAGCTTGAGGGGAGAAAGTCAAGGGGTGATAGTTGGACGACTGTTGGCAGCGAGGTGTGTCGGTACCCGCGAATGGCAACTGCGAGTTCACTCACGCGCTCGGAATGAACTCGCCAGGGCCACATTCGGAACAGAAACTGTCGACTGTCAGACTAGATGGCGTTCGCCTGCTTTTCCGCCATATCGCCGATGACGGGGAGCTTCCACATCTGCCCGCCGTTCGCTTTCAGCAGCATGATGATCCAGACGATGAACGAACCGATCGCCAGGGCGAACCACGCCAGCGCAATGATGATGTGTCCGAGAATCGGAATGAACGCCAGAACCATGGAGAGGATCGTGAAAGCGATCCAGCAAACGATAAGCGCTCCAGCGAAAAAGAGGTTCTGGAAGGAGTGAAAGCGCACAAACCGATTCTTATTGTAGGGTTCCATCACCAGGAAAATGATAGAGGGGATAATCGTGATGTAGGCAAGCATGCCGGCAATGTTATCCGCCATGCCCTGGGCCGGCGCGGTTGCGGTAGCGGTTGCGGCGCCTCCCGCGCCGGCAGTTCGACTTGCACAGGCGGCGCAGGTGGTCATGCCATCGGCAATTTGCGCTCCGCACATATTACAGAAAGCCATAAGGGTGTCCTCCCGGGTGAGATGAGGACGAACGGACAGCGCTCGCCCCAACAACTGTTCGCGGCAAAATAGCAAAAAGCTGAGGCTAAAGCAATGCAGAATTTTGTCCGGAGTTTTCAGTGCCGCCGATGGGGTATCTATCTAGAGCATTGACGCCACCTGGGGCGAATAGTATGGTTCGGGCAAATTCAACAGGCAAGAAGGAGTGAATGGGCCCATTCTGCATGGGTTGTGGCAACCACCTCAGCCCGGAGGACAAGTTTTGCCGCGTTTGCGGGAGGCCGGCCTCCAGTGAAACGGCAGCCGAGGCTGCCACCACGCTTCCGGCAACCCCCGGGGAGACGAGCGGCAAGGCGATCGTCAGCCTGATCAGCGGACTCTTCTTTTTCGTTTTTCCCCTTGCTATTCTCGCCATCATCTTCGGCCATTTGAGCCTTTCGGAGATTCGGAAGAGCGCCGGCCGCCTGAAGGGAGAGGGCGTCGCCATTGCCGGGTTGGTGCTGGGGTACGCAGGACTGGCCGCGATCCCGGTGATTCTGATCGTTGCGGCGATTGCCATTCCGAATCTGTTGCGGGCGCGGATTGCGGCGAATGAAGCGTCGGCGGTGGGCGGGATTCGAATCCTGAATACGGCTGAGGTGACGTATGCCGAGAGTCACCCGAATGATGGATTTACCTGTTCCCTGCCGACTCTGGCGGAGGCGGGGTTGTTTTCCGGCCCTCTGGCCAAAGGCCAGAAAAATGGCTATGCATTCGAGCTCAGCGGTTGTACGCCGGAGGACGGAAACGCGGCCAATCGTCATTACCAGGTAGTTGCGTATCCGCTCAGACAGAATCAAACGGGGATCCGCGCGTTCTGCTCGGATGAGTCTATGGTCGTGAAGGTCAACCCGGAAGGTTCGACGCAGAAGTGCCTGGAGAGTGGCGAGCCGTTGCAATCGCGGTGAAATCTATTTGAGGGAGCGATCGAATGTTCTGTCCTCAATGCGGAGCAAGTAATGCGGACAATGCGGCGATATGCGTGCAGTGTGGCAGGAACTTGCAACCTGCAGCAACCCCCTTGGCGGCAGCGCCTTTGGCGGCAACCGGCCAGGTAATTCCGCCGGGCGCGACGGTGCAAAATTATCTTGTATTCGCGATCCTGGCGACAGTGCTGTGCTGCCTTCCGGCCGGGATCCCGGCGATCGTTTACGCCGCGCAGGTAAACGGCAAATTGCAGGCGGGGGATTTCGCGGGCGCGCAAGAGGCATCCCGGAATGCGAAGATGTGGTGCTGGATCTCGTTTGGACTCGGTCTGGCAACGTTCGCAATTACCATTGGACTGGCTTTGTTAGGAGCTTTGAGCGGGCTGCGTCACTAGCAGGTTTTCCATGGTGGAGCGAAAAGGCTATCTGCTCGCGGCAGCGGCGTTGGCTGGAACGATTGCGCTGCTGCTGTTGCGGACGTTTGATCCGGCAAGTTCGGGGATTTTTCCGCCCTGTCCGCTGCATTTTCTGACCGGTTGGTATTGTCCGGGATGCGGATCGCTGCGGGCATTGCATCAGTTGCTCCAGGGAAATGCGCGCGCGGCGTGGGCGATGAACCCGCTGACCATGGTACTGCTGCCATTCATTGGCTATGGGCTGATGTCGCAAGCAGCGCTGGTGCTGCGCGGGCGGACGCTGCCCGGCATGTTTCTGTCGGCGAACATGATTCGCGGTTTGTGCGTGGTAATCGTTCTGTTCGGGATTCTGAGAAATCTTCCGGTTCATCCTTTCAATTTGCTGGCGCCGGGCGCGATGTTGCATTGGTAGGAGCGGGGGCGATGAGTTCGTTTTGTCTGGGTTGCGGTAACAGCCTGGCGGAAGGGGAGCGCTATTGCGGAATCTGCGGGAGAGATTCACAGGCGAGCCCGGCGAGTCCTCCGGTGGATCCCTCGGTAGCGTTTGGATTACGGCCAGAGACCAGCGGCAAAGCTATCTTCAGCCTGGTCAGCGGGATTCTGTTTTTGCTGCTTCCCTTCTCCGTTTGCGCGGTTATCTTTGGGCATCTGTCTCTCTACGACATCCGCCAGAGCACGGGGCGGCTGACTGGCAGAGGATTGGCGATCGCAGGAATCGTCCTCGGCTACCTGGGCGTTGCTTTCACAGCCGGAGTGATCGGGCTCGGAATCTACGCCCAGCATGTCGCGAAACGGACGGTGGCGGGGGGCCTGATCGCGAGTAATGAATCGTCGGTGGTCTCGGCGTTGAGGACAGTGAACACGGCGGAGATCGCGTATGCGCAGCAACATCATGAGATTGGGTACACCTGCTCGCTCTCTGAACTGAAAGGAGTCTGGGGAATCAGCGAGGATCTGGCTCATGGCCGCAAGCACGGATATGTATTTGAACTGCGCGGCTGCGCGGGCGATAAAAAGAGCGGCCCGGTGGCGAAATATATGCTGGTAGCGTATCCGGAGATGGCGAAGAAACCTGCACTGCCGGCTTTTTGCTCGGATGAATCCGACGTGATTCGTGTGGCGCGCAATGGCTCGGCGGAGGATTGCCTGCGATCCGGATCGCAACTATCGGAAGATGAAATAAACCATCCCAGATTGCGAAGAGAACCTTCTTCTCACTGATAGGACTGTACCAGGAATTCAGAGCGGGCGTAAGGCATTGCTTTTCTTGCGGCAGTCCTCGCAGATACCGTAAATCTGAAAGGTGTGCCGGGTCGCGAGGTAGTGGTACTTGCGGCCGATTTCCTGCTCGAGCTGGCCGACTTCCTGCGAGAAAAACTCCACCGAACTGCCGCATTGAGTGCAGACCATGTGGTGATGGCTGCGGCGGTTGTACTGGTGCTCGTAGCGCGCAATGCCGTCGTGGAAGGCGACCTCGCTGGCGAGTCCGCATTCGGCCAGGAGTTTCAGCGTCCGGTAGACGGTGGTGTAACCGATGCGGGCGTCCTTTTTCTGGACCAGGCGGTGGAGCTCGTCAGTGGAAAGGTGGTCGCGGGTCTCGAGGAAGGTGCGCAGGATCGTATCGCGCTGGGCGGTCTGTTTGAGGCCGACACCCTTCAGATGACGATGGAGGATCTCCTGGGCCTCGCGAACCATCTGGCGCGAGAGGGTGGGCTGGTCGTCGATACGCTTCTGCAGCATGGAGGGTGGACAGCGAGTCAGGATACCACCCGGCATCTTGAAATTGAAATTCATTTTCAAGACACGGCAGACCGTCTGTCATAAAATCGAAGATTCCTATGAGTACGATGGCTGAAATTCAACCCCGTTCGCGGCGTACAACCGTCTTACGCATTGTCTTGGGAGTATTGGGCCTCGTTCTTCTTCTGGCTGCGGCGGCCCTCGCGTATTTCTACCAGGTTGCGCACTCTGCCCTTCCCCAGCTTGACGGCCGATTGCAGGTGAGCGGCTTGAGCGCTCCAGTCACGGTGACGCGGGACGGTCATGGCGTCCCTACGATTGAGGCGGCCAGCTTGGACGATCTGTTTTTCGCGCAGGGATACGTCACGGCGCAGGACCGGCTATGGCAGATGGATCTGATGCGCCGCGCGGCCAGCGGCGAACTGTCGGAGATTGTTGGCGAAGACACGCTCAAGTTCGACCGCGAGCAGCGGATTCTTGGCCTGCGGGCGGCAGCGAAGAAATCATTGGCCATGGCGACCTCGCGCGACCTGAATTTCTTCGAGGATTATGCGCGCGGAGTGAATGCGTATATCGATGGGCATCGCGGCCGGCTGCCGATTGAATTCCGCATTCTCGGCTATGCGCCGACGCCCTGGACGCCGGAAGACTCCATCGTGATCGCCAATCAGATGGTGAAGGATCTGAATTATCAGTACTTCTTCGACGCGCTGGAGCGCGAAAAGATCCTGGGGAAACTGGGGCCGGAGCTGACTGCAGATTTATTTGTAAATCGTTCATGGCATGACCGTCCGCCAACCGTGATGCGGGAGGATTTGACGCAGCCCGATAACGGCGACTCCGACGACGATGAAGACGAAGAGGATTCGCCGGACAACTCGGTGACGCACCGGCAAGTGCCGACGTATGCAGAGCAGCCTTCCCTTCCCGAAGAGTCGCCGGTTAACGGATCGAATGACTGGGTTGTTTCCGGCGTGCACACGATCACCGGAAAGCCGCTGCTTTCGAATGATATGCATCTCGGCCACCAGATGCCGAACCTCTGGTATGAAGCTCATCTTCGCTCGGGAAATCTCGATGTTGCGGGGGTGACGCTGCCAGGAATGCCGTGCGTGATTGTCGGCCATAATCAGCGGATTGCGTGGGGATTCACCAATGTCGGCCCGACCGTCACGGATGTCTACATCGAGAACTTCAACCCGCAGGGGGAATATCAGACGCCGAGCGGTTGGGTACAGCCTGATCATCGTGAGGAAGTCATTCACGTTAAGGGTAAGGCAGACGTTGATGTCGACGTCAGAGTTACACGCCACGGCCCGATCATCACCGAACTGGTTCCGGGCGAAGCCCGTGCTCTGGCGCTGCGGTGGACGCTGTACGACGGGCTGCACATTCCCTTCTTCGATGTGGATGCGGCGCAGAACTGGGCAGAGTTCACGAAGGCATTTTCGCAACTGGATGCACCGGGGCAGAACGTCGTGTATGCGGATGTGGACGGGAACATCGGATACCACGCCACGGGTAAGGTTCCGATTCGGGCGGCAGGCGACGGAAGCCTGCCCGTCAGCGGCGCTGACGATGCGCATGAGTGGAAGTCTTTTATTCCGTTCGAGAAGTTGCCGAATATTTACAATCCGCCGTCAGGAATTATTGCGACGGCGAACGGCCGAATTACTCCAGACAAATATCCGGATTCGATCAGCATGGAGTGGGAAGCTCCGTGGCGGACAGCCCGGATTTATCACGTGCTGGAATCGGGACGCCAGTTTTCCGCAGCAGATATGTTGGCTCTTCAGACCGATATCTCATCGGAGGCCGATCTGTTTGCGGCCGAGAGGTTCGTATACGCGATCGATCACGCGGCGAAGCCATCGGCCCGCGTGAAACAAGCCGCGGAGCTGATGCGGAACTGGAATGGCCTGATGCGAGCCGATTCGGCGGCTCCAACCATCGCCGAGAATGCGGCGCGCGAGCTCACGCGACTGCTGCTCGAACCCAAGCTGGGAAGCGCGCCGGCGGATTCTGCCAACGAAGGAGGGTTGAGCTGGAAGACGTATCACTGGCAGATGCGATCGGTGTGGCTGGAAAGCGTCATGCTGCACCACCCGAAGCGCTGGCTGCCGGAAAAATATTCGAATTATGACGAACTGCTCACCGCGGCCGTGGAGGCGGCGGTAAGCAGTCCGCAGGCGCCGAAGCATCTCGCGTCGTGGCGATGGGGGGCGTTCAACGCCGTCTCCATACAGCATCCGATCCTGGGAAGGATTCCGATCCTCCAGTATTGGTCCGCGCCCGGTGTGCAGGAGCAGTCCGGAAGCGGATATACGGTGAAGGCGGTCACGCGATTTCACGGGCCTTCGGAGCGGTTCACGGCGAATCTGGCGGATCTGGATCAGTCCACGTTGAATACGGTGACGGGACAGGGCGGGAACTTCCTGAGTCCGTATTACATGGACCAGTGGAAGAGTTGGTACGGAGGAACGACGTTCACGCTTCCGTTTAGCCCGAAGGCGGTCGATGCGAGCAAGGCGCACCAGCTCACGCTCGTTCCCGCGCCGCATTAGGAGCCGTCTCGGCCTCGCCGGCACGGTTAGAAGTCATCCCCCTTCCAAAAATATTTATGAGGCAGCGTGGCTCTGTTCCCACCCCAATTCTTGGGAGCCTTATTCGTGAGGGTAGGGATCGTTCGACTGCGCGGTTGCTCGCGCTTTGCTTGAGCAGCCGCTCCGCTTGATTGCATAACGACGTTGGCTCGCAGGTGCGAATAGATTGGTTGCGATGAACAGACCAAGACTCGAAAAGAACCCAACGTCATGCTGATTATTGGCTGTGATTTTCATCCGAGTTTTCAGCAGATCGCGATCTTTGACAAGCGAACAGGAAAGATCGAGCAGCGGCGGAGGAGAGCGGCTGGGGCACATCGCACAAAGGGTGGGGAGTTTGAAGCACGAATCATGGGAGCACGAAGTCGGCTGCAGCGCGGGCGGGAACGTCTCGCCCAAATTCGCTCGACAGGGCACAATGTCGTTAGAGACAGGATGACAAAGCCAACATCTTCCTGGAGTTGCGGCGTTAGAAGAAGTCCATTGCCTTCACGTCGCCCACGTAGCCTGGGATGCCAAATGTGCCCAGGGGAACGTACATATTGATCAGGAGAGAATCTATTTCTGTGTCGTAGACGCGGAGATTGCCGCCCTCGGCAACGTATTCGATATTGCGGCTGATGAATCCCTGCAAGCCGTCGACGTTTCCGTTGTCCGGCGGAATGATCACGGCTCCGGTGTCCACATGATAGATCGAGAGGCAGCCTCGTACTTCTCCCGCTCCGGGATTGCCGATATCGCCGACGTTTGTGCAATTGAATGAACCGACGAAGACCTGGCCATTCTGCGTCAAATCCATGCGGTCGTGATAGCCGTCGGTGATGACCGCGCTGGCAGTCACGGTTCCTGAACCGAGATCGACCACATCGAGACGTCCGCAGGTCTGAGCGGCAGTGTTCTCGCCCGTACAAGCGTTGTTGGTGGGCGACGTGCCTGCGACGTAGAGTGTCGACCCGCTGAGAAAGCCCCACGTGGCGGCGTCGACGGGAATCGTGTTGGTGATGGTGAGGGTCGTAAGGTCGACTGTCATCACACTGGCCTGCGTGCCGCCGCACTCCGGACCACAGTTCAGGACGTAAGCAGTATTGCCGGTGACGATGGCGTACGCCGGGCGGTCAAAGCCGGGGACGAACGTGCAAACGGCGTTCGGAGGATTGGAATAACAACTGGTATCGACCGGAGGAGCGGCTACGCCGGGCGACAGGACGATCATCGAATTTGAATCGTTGCTGAAGACCAGAAGCTGCGTGGCATTGGCGTTGGAGACGACAGTTTGGGCGTTGGGGGCGGCGATGGTCGTCACGGCTTGGGTCGCGAAATTCACGACATTAATGGCGCCGTGAATCGCAAAGCCAGTGACGACAGCCGATGGCACAGCCGCATAGGCAATCGGAAGTGCGGTGGGAATTATAAAGCTGGTAGTTGGGCCCAATATCCTGACGCCGCTGCCGATGTTTTTTTCGGTGGCGGTGTTCACCGCATAAAGCGAATTCGTGCTGGAGTCGAATGCGCCGATGACGTCGCGGGTCGGAGAGGACGCCATCAGGCCAGGGAAATTGCCTCCCGACAAAGGAGCGAGTCCGGGCAAAGTATCGTTGTAGCCGTTGAGGATAATCAGTGCACCGAATGAGCTTGTCGTGGTGACACTCTGAGAGGCCAGGACACGTTCGGTGCGGCCGCGTACCCGGTCGATGTTGTAGCCACAGGCGTTGAAAGCGAAGCAAAACCATACTCCGAGCGTGAGAGCGAGGATGCGTTTCTTCAAACGGCTAGCTCCTAACAACATGAAAAAGGAAGATTTAATTGCGAAATCGTGGATTATAACAGACCGGGTGTTAGAACTCTCAAAGCATACTCTCGGGGTCTCAGTTCGGTTCCAGAGATGCATGAACCGGCCTTCATCCTGTATCCTCAGCTTTCATATGGCGGGCGATTTTCTAGGCCGAATTAACCAGTCTCCGGTGCTGTGTGACGGTGCCATGGGCACACTGCTATATGCCAAAGGTATTTTCATCAACCGCTCCTACGATGAGCTTAACCTTTCGCAACCC
The DNA here is from genome assembly GCA_963763845.1 of uncultured Acidobacteriota bacterium. Taxonomy (GTDB): domain Bacteria; phylum Acidobacteriota; class Terriglobia; order Terriglobales; family Acidobacteriaceae; genus Sulfotelmatobacter. The sequence continues at coordinate 525,212 of CAVXPX010000024.1, read as the reverse complement.
GACCTGATCCGCGGAATTCACCACGACTACCTTCAGGCCGGGGCCGAAACTATTGAAACCAACACTTTCGGTGCCAACTCTTTCCGCTTGGCTCGACATAGCTTGGCCGACAAGGTTCAGGATGTCAATCGTTTGGGTGCGCGGCTCGCCCGGGAGGCCGCCAAAAGCTTCGATGTATGGGTGGCGGGATCGGTTGGCCCGCTGGGAACCAGAATCGAACCGTTGGGCAAGACGTCGTATGAGGAAGCGCGCGATGCATTCCGCGAACAGATCACGGCGCTCCTGGAAGGCGGCGTTGATCTGCTGATCCTGGAGACCTTTGGGTATCTGGAGGAAATCCATCAGGCCATGCTCGCGGCCAAGGACGTGAGTGCGTCGATTCCGATTGTGGCGCAGGTCACGATCGACGAGGACGGCAACTGCCTGGATGGGTCCGATCCGGAGACATTTGTTCCGAAGCTGGTGGAGTGGGGAGCGGACGTGATTGGCTGCAATTGCAGCGTAGGGCCAGTCGCCATGCTGGACGCGATGGAACGGGTGCGGGGTCTGACGACTTTGCCGCTCTCGGCGCAACCGAACGCCGGCATTCCGAGATCGGTGGATGGACGCAACATTTATCTCTGTTCACCCGAGTACATGGCGAGTTACGCGCGGAAGTTCGTGGCAGCCGGAGTGCGGCTGGTGGGCGGATGCTGCGGAACGACACCCGACCACATCCGCGTGATGAAGGCTGCGCTGCGGGTTGGCGAAGCCAGAGGCAAGACGGCCACGGCGAAGGTGACCGGTAGCGCGCCTGCTCCGTCAGCCATTCCGGCGGTTCCGCTGGAGCAACGATCTTTGCTGGGGGCCAAGCTGGCGCGAGGCGAATTCGCCACGATGGTAGAGATCGTGCCGCCCAAAGGGATCGATATTCGGAAGGAAGTGGAGGGGGCGCGATTCCTGAAGTCAGTGGGAGTGGACGCCGTCAATATCCCGGATAGCCCGCGAGCCTCGGCGCGCATGAGCAATCAGGCGCTCTCGCTGCTGATTCAGCACGAGGTCGGCATTGATGCCATCCTGCACTACACCTGCCGGGACCGGAATGTGCTGTGCATTCAAAGCGACCTGCTGGGGGCAGCCGCGGTCGGAATCAAGAACCTGATCTGCATCACGGGCGATCCGCCGAAGATGGGAAATTATCCCGACGCCACTGCCGTGTTTGATGTGGATGCTATCGGGCTCGTGAACATCGTGCGGAACCTGAACCGCGGGCTGGACCTGGGCGGCAATCCGATCGGGACAGGGACGACGTTTGTGATCGGAGTTGGCGCCAATCCTGGTCTGACGGATTTGGATGAGGAGGTCCGGAGGTTCGAATACAAGGTCGAGGCGGGTGCGGAATATGCGGTGACTCAGCCGGTATTCGACCTGCGGCTGCTGGAGAACTTCCTGAAGCGAATCGACCATTGTCGGATCCCTGTTCTGGCCGGAATCTGGCCGCTGGTGAGCGTACGGAATGCGGAGTTCATGAAGAACGAGCTGCGGGTTTCCGTGCCCGATTGGATTCTTGAGCGCATGTCTCGGGCACAGACCCCGGAGGCCGCCCGGGCCGAAGGTGTTGCCATTGCCCGCGAGATGCTAATTGCAGCCCGGCAGATGGTGCAAGGAGCGCAGATCAGCGCTCCGAACGGGCGCTACAGCTCGGCGGTGGATGTGCTGGAAGCGTTGGGCGGCGACAATCGCGTTGCGACCGCTTAGCCTTTCCCGATCCGGGAAGGGTTTCTGCGCTAAACACTACTTTTCATTCAAAATTCACTGGACACCGCGCCGAAATAGTTGCATTACAATAGAGAGACGGAGCGAGAAACCGTTGGCCAAATTTGAAGAGTGCCTCCAGCGACTGGAGAAAATTGTTCAGGAACTGGAAAAGGGAGAAGTCCCTTTAGAGAAATCGCTCACACTCTTCGAAGAAGGCATGCAGCTTTCTTCCGCTTGCCGGAAAGAATTGGAACAGGCCGAAGGCAAAGTGGAGATGCTGCTGAAGAAGAACGGAAAGCTCCAGGCAGGACCGTTCCAGCCGCTAACAGAAAAGGCGCCTGCGCACCGATAAGGCGTTCGCTTTCTGTCGGCCACTCGGAAGGTTGCCCTCAAGTTGCCTGTGGAGATGTGGTTCTACGGCCACCCCGCAGCCTTAGTCTCGCGTTAACGCGCTACGTTGACGACGGTTGAAGATCGGGGGATCTATGGCTCAGAGTGTTGTTCTTCTCGAAAAGGATCCGCGCGTCGCCCGTTCCCTGGCCGGGGGATTACAGAGTCACTTCTCAGTTCATGTAACCCATACGCGGGAGGAGTTGCGCGACAACCTGTCACGCAATCGTCCGGAAGCTATGATTCTCAGCATGGAAGTGTGGTGCCTGCCGGAGCTCGAGAGCCTGCATCGGGATTTTCCGGAAGTGCCAATCGTTTGCACGCACCGCATTCCTGACGAAGAAATGTGGGCCGCTGCGCTCGCGGCGGGAGCCAGCGATATGTGTCCCGCCGACGATGTGAATGATGTGATTACCTCTGTGCTGCGCAGCACGGCTCTGTCCCGCAGCGCTGCGGCTTAGGACAGGTTCAGGTCAAGAAAAAGGACGCCCTCGGAGGCGTCCTTTCCTTTTGGTAACCGCTGTGGCCGGGCCGATTGCCTGCAGCATGAGAGCGCTTGCTATACTGCCACTTCATGTTGAAAAAGACTTTGGATCGGGGACAGCAGTTGACCGACGCGGCACTGGACCGACTGATTCCGCTCGAGACCACGCATCCGGTTTCGATTCACAAAGCGATGCGGCACAGCGTGTTTGCCGGGGGAAAGCGCCTGCGGCCGGTTCTGTGTATGGAAGCGGGCAGGATGGTGGCCGGGTCGATGCCGGAGGGGATCGAGGAACTTGGGGCGGCACTGGAGATGCTGCACACCTATTCGCTGATTCACGACGACCTGCCGGCGCTCGATAATGACGACTTGCGGCGGGGGAGTCCGACATGCCATAAGGCGTTTGGCGAGGCGATCGCGATTCTCGCGGGCGACGCGTTGCAAACGCAGGCTTACGAAGTTCTCTCCAAGCTGAAATGTCCTCCTGGGGCGCGGGTGCGGATCATCGAGGAGATCGCGCGAGGGACTGGGACTGTCGGCGGCATGATTGGCGGGCAGGTAGTGGATCTTGAGGCCGAACATACGAAGCCAACGGCCGAGATGCTGGAGTACATTCATCGATCGAAAACGGCCGCGTTGATTACGGCGAGCCTGGTCAGCGGTGGGCTTTACGCAGGCGCGAAAGACAGAGAACTCGCGAAATTGCGCGCGTTTGGATTGGCCATTGGGCTGGCGTTTCAGATCGTCGATGATGTCCTCGACGTCACGCAGACATCCGAGCAACTGGGAAAGACGGCTGGCAAAGACACGGCTTCGGAAAAGGCAACGTATCCTGCTTTGTTCGGAATTGACGCCTCGGTGAAAAAATCGGATGAGTTAGTGAACAGTGCATTCGCGGAACTGGAAAGCTTTGGGGAAAGGGCCGAACCACTCAAGGAAATTGCGCGCTACCTGGTGGAGCGGAAGAAGTAGCAATTATCGGGGCGCACGAATTGCGTGATTAAATAGGTACAGACGAAGAAGTTCGTCTTACATCTCCTCACGGAAGACAGACAAGATTCTCAAGGTAACCTCGATTGACATGTCCGCCAGCCCGACCAGTAATTCTCTAGACATTCTTGCGATCGCCGCCCACCGGGATGATGTGGAGCAGACGTGCGGGGGAACGCTGCTCAAAGCAGCCCAGCGCGGACAGCGGACCGGCATTCTCGATCTGACGCAGGGAGAGATGGGCACGCGCGGAACAGCCGATGACCGGGAACGCGAGGCAAACGAGGCCGCGAAAATTCTGGCAGTGAGCTGGCGGCGCGCGCTCGACATTCCCGATGGACGGGTCGAGAACACTTGGGAGAACCGGCTGAAGGTTGCGACTGTGATACGCGAGACACGGCCTCGAGTCGTGATTCTGCCGTATTGGAAAGGACGGCATCCGGATCATTACACCGCATCGATTCTTGGATACGAGGCCTGTTTTCTGGCCGGACTGGCAAAACTTCGGGATGCTGGTCCGGGACTCGCCCCGCATCGTCCGTTCAAGATTCTCTACGCGACTCTTTATTACGATATTCGCCCGACGTTTGTCGTGGACATACGCGAACAGTTTGAACGGAAGTTTGCCTCGATCATGGCGTACAAATCTCAGTTCAGCGACCAGGAAGCCGGGAAGGACCTGTTCCCTGCTTATGATGAAATACGAGCGCGCGTGGATTCGATGGCGCGTTTCTACGGCATGCTTGGAGGCGTGTTGCACGCCGAACCTTTCCTGCAAAAGGAAGTTGGGCTGGTGGACGATCTTTTGGCGATCCCAGTCAAATCCATCTAGCCGGGAATGATTTCACCCGAGCTGTTTGGCTGCCGCAATGTGAATCGACAAAAAGATTTTGAGCACATAGTTTAGTATCAGTGTTTTCCAAAATTCGAGGAGAGCTCCAACATGGGAAAGTTCTTGGTCGGGCTGATCATCGGGTTGATTGCACTTCCACTGGCTGTCTATGTGTATTTCGCGACAGGGATGGCACCGGTAGCGACCTCGGCGCAGGCAATGCCATTCGAGAAAAAGTTGGCCCACATGGCGCTGCACGCGCGCATGGAAAAAGAAGCGCCAAAATCGGCACCGATCCCCGCGGATGAAGCGAATTTTACGGCCGGAGCGAATATCTACAAAGAGCATTGCGCCGTGTGTCATGGAGTGCCGGGCGCTCCGCAGACGGCAATCTCCAAGGGCGAGTACCCGAAACCCCCGAAGTTGCTGGAAGGAACGGGTGTGACGGATGATCCGCCCGGCGAAACATATTGGAAGGTGGATGGCGGAATACGCATGACGGGAATGCCCGGGTTTGGAAAATCGCTTTCGACGACCGAAATGTGGCAGGTCAGCCTGATGCTAGCCAATGCCGACAAGCTGCCGCAATCGGTGAAAGATATTCTCACAGCGCAGGCGGAGACTGTTCCCGCCCCGGCGGCGACTCCGGAGACGAAGAAGAAGTAATCCTTGTTGAAGCGCTTCTAGCGCAATCGGCAGAGGTTTAAGCAGATGGCTTCAGGGAGTCGGCGTGAAATTCGTATGCGCCGGCCTCGCTTTTGGTAATGCGATTAGACGATGGGATCGTTCCTCTTCTACGCGTTCTCGTGGTGGGCGATTGCGCTGCGTGTGGTGGCGATTATCCACTTCATCCGGCGGCGTCCCAATCTTATCTGGATCTTCATCATTCTCTTTCACTGGGTCGGAGCGCTCGTCTACATCGTGGTGGAAGTGCTTCCCGACGCCGGGCTGCTGCGGTCGTCGTTTCAGATGTTTCCGAGGCGGCGGCGCATTCATGAACTGGAGCGGGATATCCTCGATAATCCCTCTGCCGGAAATTACGAAGAGTTGGGATTGCTGTATCTCGATGATGGGGATTATGAGCGGGCCCGGGCCTGCTATGACAAGTCGATCTCGGCGCGGACGGATTCGATCGATCCCTTTTACCGGCGGGGCGTTGCCGAGGTGGAGTTAGGCGACTTTCCGGCTGCGCTTCAGGATCTTGAGCGGACGGTGAAAACCGATCCCGATTATGATTTCCATCGCGCCAAGGGATTGCTCGCCTGGACATACGCAAAAACGGGTCAGCCCGAAAAGGCGAACGCCATGTTCCGCGAGGCAACGCGGATTTCGACGATTTCCGAGACTTACTACCATTACGCGCTCTTTCTCGAGTCGCAGGGCCGCACGGCCGAAGCCCGCGAGTGGGCCCAAAAGATCCTCGACAAACGCGCCACGATGCCGGGATATCTGAAGCGCCGCGAGCGGCCGTGGTTCTGGAAAGCGAAGACAGTTTTGGGGCGGTTGCGAAAGTGAAGACTGTGCCTCTGTCGTCGATCCCACTGAAGCTGCGATGATAAACTTTCGAGAGTGACGATTTCAAAGAGTCCCATCCGGCTGCTCGCGACCGATATCGACGGCACCTTGCTGAATCCACAATTCCAGATTTCCGAGGGCGATCTCATGGCGCTGCGGAAGGCGCACGCGGCGGGCATCGAAATCGTTTTAGTCACCGGGCGACGGCATTCCTTCGCCCTGCCAATCGCGAAGCAGCTCGATTTTGATCTGTGGCTGATCAGCTCCAACGGTGCCGTGACCCGGTCATTGAGCGGCGAGACTTTCCACCGCGACATGATGCCGGCTGAGACCTGCCGCGAGCTCTGCGGTGCGATGCTGGAGTTTCGCGGAAATACCGTTCTCACTTTTGATAAGGAAACTAAGGGTGCACTGGTTCTGGAACGGCTGGATGAACTCGGCGCGAGCATCCGGCGCTGGCTCGAGAAGAATATCGAGTTCATCGATTTTGTCGTGCCCATTGAAAAAGCGCTCGGGGCCGATCCGATCCAGGCGATGTTTTGCGGAACACTGGCGCGGATGAGCGGGGCTCTGAAGGCGCTGGAGAGCGCCGGGATGCAGGACAAGACAACGGTGCTGAGAACGGAATATCCGGCGCGGGACTTGTTGATGATCGATGTGTTGAATGCCGGCTGCTCCAAAGGGCATGCGCTGGAACGTTGGGCGAATTACCGGGGATACGGGCGCGACGAGGTCATGGCCGTCGGTGACAACCACAATGATGTGGAAATGCTTGAGTTTGCGGGGCATCCGGTTATCATGGGAAATGCGTGCGAAGAATTGCGCAGTCGCGGCTGGAGGGTCACGCGCGGGAATGATGCTTGTGGAGTTGCCGCGGCAGTGGAATTCGCCCTGGGTGAGATACCGCTGACAGTCGGATGAAACCGCTACGTGCATATCGGCATATCGTGGCCATTGCCGTCATCGCGATGGCAACTCTTCCCTGTTTTGCTGCCCAGGTTGCCGTTCTCAAGAACGGATTCTCGATCCGCCACGAGCGGCGCAAGGTTGTCGGCGAGGTAACACGGCTTTATATCAGCAAAGATGGATCGAGCTTCGTGGACGTTCCAACCGCACAGATTGATCACTTTGAAGAAGCGCCGAATCTCCCGGATCCGCCGACTCGCCCGCTTTCAGGAAATTCGGCTTCTGCGGTAAGGCAAGGACACGCGCAGGCTTTGAGAGCTCCCGCTGCTGGATTTCCGATTTCATCCACAAACGATTTGAACGAAGTTGTCAACGAGGCGAGCGGGAGGTATCAACTCGATCCCGATCTCGTAAACAGCGTGATCAAGGCGGAAAGCGGATTCAATGCCCGTGCGGTATCTCCCAAGGGGGCGCAGGGATTGATGCAGTTGATGCCCGGCACGGCGTCGCAATTGGGCGTTCCGAACGTATTCGATCCGCGCGCAAATGTGGACGGCGGCACGAAGTATCTGCGAGAGTTGATGGAGCGTTACAACTTCGATATCCCGAAAGCGCTGGCTGCCTACAATGCCGGTCCGCAGAGAGTGGAGCAGTTCCGGGGCATACCGCCTTATTACGAAACGCGAGCCTACGTCGCACGGATCGTGCGTGATTTCAATAAGAAAAAGATTGCGCAGCAAAAGGCGGAAGCCGCTGCGAGGAAAACGGCAGCCAGCACCACCGCAACTGCGCAAGGACGCATTGCCACAACCAAAAAGAAACAAAGCGGCAGTATGCAGGCAAAGGCTGCGCTCGGGAGCCAGTAGGAATCTGCAGCGATCTCGCCGCCTCAGGCAGAGTTCGTAGATGAACCGACCACGCCACCCTCGCAGGGTTTGACCGTGGCGGCTCAGTCGTTTACTTTGAGTGGTGCCGCTCTCTCCGCGCCCTGGGCGGGGCTGCGGCGCGGAATAGTCCCCCTTCATGGATAAGAAACGCATTCTGGCCAGCGTCGTCGTGTTCCTGGTGCTGGTATTCCTGTTTTACCTTCAGTATCGTCACTGGCGAAGCTTCGACTGGGCCACCTTCTGGAGCCAGACTCACCGCATCAAGAAGATCCACGTTCTGCACGGAATCGCTCTCATTTACATCGGGTATCTCATGCGCGCCTGGCGCTGGAAACTTTTTTTGAATCCAGTGCGGCCGAAGACAAAGACCATCCAGATGCTTTCGCCAACACTGGTGGGATTCACGGGCCTGGCCCTGCTGGGACGTGCAGGAGAATTCATTCGTCCCTACCTCATTGCGCGGCGGACAGACCTGCCCGTGTCATCTCAAGTCGCGGTGTGGAGTGTGGAGCGCATTTTCGATATCGGCGCGTTTACGGTTCTCATGATGCTGGCAATCTTTCTGCCAAGCGCTCTGCCGTCCATTCCCCACCCCGAATATTATCTGCGGTTCCGCGAGATCGGTTTCATTCTGGTGGGGTTGGTAGCACTCACGGCAGTCGCAGCCGTGATCATTCGCCGTAATGGAGACCGGGTCGCCGCGTGGGTCGAGAAGCAGTTCGCGCATCGTGGGCACAGCCTGGCGCACAAGGTGGCACAGAAGGTGCGAGAGTTCGGCATGGGGCTCAATACGATTCATAGCCCCGTCGCGATGTTCTGGTTGACGGCGGTCTCGGTAGGAATGTGGTATGTCATCGCGCTTGCGTACCACGAAGTGACGCATGCCTATGGAGTGGATGCGCTTGAAATTCCGGTTTCCCAACTCCTGATCCTGATGTTTTCGAGCATGCTCGGCTCAATGCTGCAGCTACCCGCCGTCGGCGGAGGTTCGCAGATGGCAACCATTGCGACGCTTTCGAGCGTATTCGATGTCCCGCCGGAGTTAGCCGCCAGTTGTGGAATCCTGCTGTGGCTGGTGACATTTTTCGCGGTCGTGCCCTCTGGCCTGATCCTGGCGCATCGCGAGAGACTTTCGTTGCGGAAGCTGTCGGTGGAGAGCCACCAGGCGGAAAAAGCCGAGTTCGGATAACCGAAATCAGGCACGGCGCTCCGCGCCCAGCATCGCAACATCACGGTGAGCAGGCGAACTCGCAGCGCGTCGAGTTTTTGAGCGATGGAGGCCCCGGGCGGAGTCGAACCGCCGACCAACGGTTTAGGAAACCGCTGCTCTATCCAACTGAGCTACGGGGCCAGGTGAGCTATCGGGCCGGGATACAACCGATTATCTCATGCACTTCCCAACCGCCCGCTCAAGGGCAGGCGGGATGCGCTATCTCATTCTCGCTGAGCGAGATCAACAGGGACTCCCTCACAGCAACCGCATTCCGCCCTGTCCGGAACGGCAACCTTGTTCCTTCGACTTACATCTATTGTGTCGCTATTTCAGCGCAATTCCTTAGGGCGAACAGTAGCGGAGCATGAGCGATACAGATTATTCGTTTTGCAGGCGATGGCTCATTCTGATTCTATTTCTTCCCTCCATTGGTTGCTCGGGCACTTTGAAGGCGCCTCCGCCATCCAACACCTCAGGAACAATCAGCGTAAAGTTGAATCAGAGTTCGGTGACGATTTCAGCCGGAGCGCAGCAGCAGTTTACGGCTGCGGTTACCGGAACGACCAATACTGCGGTTACCTGGTCGGTGGATTCGGTCGCGGGCGGAAGCAGTAGTGTAGGAACCATCAACGCCGCCGGGTTATATGCGGCACCAGAACAGGCGGGAACGCATGTCGTAACCGCGACGAGCGTGGCCGACACCACAAAAAGCGCGAGTGCGACGGTCACGGTTGCGGGATTGGTGGCAATAACACCCACAACGTTGACGATCAGCACCGGAGCGACCCAACAATTCACCGCCACAGTTCAGGGACAAAGTAACGCGCAGGTGGCTTGGTCCGTTGACGGCATCGCGGGAGGAAACTCCAGCGTTGGGACGATCACGAGCAGCGGACTCTATACTGCGCCATCGCAGGCGGGAACGCATACAGTAGCTGCGACAGCTACGACAAATCCCTCCGCCAGCGCGAGCGCGCCCGTTACGGTATTCAGCTTCGCTCTTTCGCCGGGCAGCGGGATTGTGCTGAATCCTAGTGCAACTCAGCAATTCACGGCGACGATTCAAGGATTGACCAACACGGCTGTCACTTGGTCGGTGGATGGTGTTGCGGGCGGAAACTCGTCAGCGGGAACCATTACCACGAGTGGCTTATATACGGCCCCGAATGCAATCGGCGCGCACGCCGTCACGGCGACCAGCGTCGCAAATCCACCCAGCGCCCTCACCAGCGATGTGACGGTAATCAACGTCAGCCAGTCGGCGGTTTTGACCTACCACAACGACGATGCGCGTGACGGCGCGTATCTGCAGGAAGTAACTCTCAACCCCTCCAACGTCAACTCCAGCCAGTTCGGCAAACTGCTTTCGTACCCAGTTGACGGACAGATTTACGCCCAGCCGCTGTATCTGCCACAGGTGAACATTCCGAACAAAGGCACCTACAACGTAGTCTATGTGGCCACGCAAAATAACAGCGTCTATGCGTTTGACGCCGATGCCACGTCGTCCCATCCGGCCACGCTGTGGCACGTGAATCTCGGCACGCCGGTTCCCGTCTATGACGCCTACGGTCCCTGGCCTGCCGTAGGAATTCTCTCTACGCCGGTGATCGATGCCACCACAAACACGATGTACGTTGTGGCCGAGGTCAATGGCGCCAATCCTCCATTCTGGCTGCATGCTTTGGATGCGACAACGGGAGCCGACAAGATGAATCCCGTCGGCATAAACGGCAGTTACTCCGGCGACTCGCTCAGTTTTTCCTGCTATCAGCGCATGGGACTGGCGCTGGACCCCGTGAACAATTGGATCTACATCGCCTTTGGAAGTTGCAGCCATGGCTGGCTCTTCGCGTATGACAAATCGTCGCTCGAGCAGACGGCGATTTTCGACGACACCAATGGCGCGGCCGGCGGCGGATTATGGGCGAGCGGCGGCGCTCCTGCGATCGACGACACCACCGGAGATGCATACCTGATGTCGGGCGTCGACTCCGGCGACCAGGAATGGATCACGGGATCGACGATGGTCGGGTACAACGATGCGTTTCTGCGCTTGTCGCCAAATGATCTTTCAGTACTCGACTATTTTTCACCGGACAACAATTACACCCTGGCAGTGAATGACGTCGATCTCGGATCGGGCGCCAATGTTCTGGTCCCCGGCTCAAGCTCGTATCCCCATGAACTGGTTGGCGGCGGAAAAGACGGGAACATATTCGTAATCAACCGCGACAGCATGGGTGGCTTCAACGATACCTCCAATAATGTTTTACAAACTGTCCTCACCGGCACGCAGCAATACAACAATATTTTCGACACGCCAGTCTACTGGAATGGGTCCCTTTACTTTCACTGCAGCCAAGACGTGCTGCGCGCATTCAGCTGGAACGCCTCGGCTGAAGGGGGCCAGCAACTCTCGACTTCGTCGACGTCGGCGGGATCCGCAGTGTATTCAACGCATGGTGCGACCCCGTCACTTTCGGCCAATGGCACGAATAACGGAATCATCTGGGACATCGATAATTCCGCATACGTCGGAACGAATCCGGTGGCGAGCGGGCCGGCCGTGTTACACGCCTACAATGCGACGAATCTCGCGAATGAGCTTTACAACAGCGCACAGGCTGGAAGCCGCGATCAGGCCGGGCTGGCGTTGAAGTTCACCGTGCCGACCATTGCCAACGGCAGAGTATTCGTCCCTACTGCGAACGAGTTGGATATCTACGGATTGCTGAATCCGTAGGATTATTTTCCCCCGCCGGAGATTATTTCAGCCCCAGCGTCGACCCTTCTTTAACAGAGGAAGTTAATTCTGGAGTGTATGGAGGAAGGCACATCCGGAATGCGGGGATCAGGCGGCTGCGTCTCGGGAATCTTCGCCGATGCCGGAGTGGAATTGCAGAAAGCGCAATACTTGCGCGCGCGAAAAGATACCCTGCAAGCTTCCATCGGACATCACTGCCAATTGATTCAGGTTTTCTCGCGTCATCATCTCGAGAGCCTTGAGTGCCGGCATGTCCGGTGGTACGCTGCGCAGCTGATTCAACGGACGCATGACACTCTGGACGCTGGTCTGATCCCAGGTCTCGCGCGGGACCTTTCTCGTGTCGCTGGCCGTGATTAATCCCGCGACGTGATGGTCCTGCGAGACGAGGAAACACGGGCTGCCGCTTCGCAAGAGATAGTGGTCCACAAAATCGCGCAGGCTGACGTATGCCTCCACCGTTCCACAGTCGCGCTGCATGAATTCGCCAACAGAATGGCCACTGAGGTGGGAAACAAGTCCGACCTGCAGATAGCTGCTGCGTGCAGCATCGAGAAGAAACCATCCGATGAAGGCGAGCCACAGGCCGCCAAAGTCGCCGCTGACGAAGAAGCGAAACACGCCATACAAAATGAAGAGAATGGCTACAACTTGTCCAACACGGGCGGCAAGCTGAGTCGCTCGCACGGCATTCTTGTTCACCCACCAGATGATGGCGCGAAGGACGCGTCCGCCGTCGAGCGGGTAACCGGGAATCATGTTGAAAACCGCGAGGGCGATATTGATGTAACCAAGCCACAAGACCACCGCGATGACAGGGCTGACGGGCTCAGTGCCGCGATACGCGCCTGATACATGAGCGATCCCAATGAGAACGCCCCCGATGATCAGACTGGTAAGCGGTCCGACGATGGCGATCCAGAACTCGGACTTTGCGTCGGACGCTTCGGATTCGATCTGGGAGACTCCGCCGAGGGCGAACAGAGTGATCGCGCGGACCCGCAAACCACGCGCTTTGGCTACCAGAGAGTGCGCCAGTTCATGCAGAAGTAGGGCGACAAAGAAGAAAACAGCGGTAATGATCGAGGCGGACCAGGTCGCGGCCTGGCTCCATTCGGGGCGGATGCTGTGAAAGTGCGCGTCGAGAGCGAAAGCGATCAGAAAGGCAATGATGAACCAGCTGTAGTGCAGGCCAATTTCGATCCCGCCGATGCGACCGAGTTTGATGTTAGATCGCAAAGCTGACAACACCCGAATAATTAGTTAGATGCCTGAAGAGATTGGCACGAAGTAGCGAAAAAACCAACCCTTTATCGCCGGGTAAACAGCGAGGCGATCCCAACGCCAAAAAGAAATGCAATGAAAGACGCAGTTAACGATGCGGGCACGAAATGCTTGCTCAGGTTGTGCGAAAGGCTGAGCTCTTGCTTGACCTGATCAACTTTCTCGATCAATTCGAGCGCCGTTCGATGCAGACGGTCGCGCTGCTGGTGAGCACGAATTTCGAGCCGGGCGGACGCCGATGCAGTCATAAAACAGTCCTTGCTTCATGCTGAAGCCAAGCCTTATCGGCGGCCAACACTTCAATCGTCTTCTGAGGGATCATCGATCGTTTGCTGAACCGCCTTTTTGCCAGCATCGCTGCGGTTCCGCCTCCGACCAACCAGAGGAAGCCGACAATCAGGAGGCCGAAGAACCATCGGTAGATGTTCCCGGCGAATACTGCTGCAAATAGCGCAACCAAGGCTAGAGAGAACAGGAGAAAGGCAGTACCGAGAAAGAGAGCCCCGACGACGGCCAAGGGAGCTGCGATTTTGAGCGTTGCGAGCCTTTCTTCAACGTCTTGCCGCAGAAGTTCAAACCGAGTCTGCACGAATTCCTGCAACTCATTTTTAGCTTCCGCAAGAATCTCCGCCAAGCTGCGGGCATGTCCCGCTTCGGTATTCATGACCGTCGTGACCTCCAGATTGCGAAACCAACGCCCAGCGCAAACGCGCATGCAGAGATCGTCCCGAGTAAGGGGAGCGGACGCTCGTCCCGCGTGCGCTGAGCACGACTCCGAATTCTTTGCAGCAGACGATCCGCGGTTTCGCGGGAGCCACGATAAGCCAAGGTGAAGAACTGCCGAATTTCGAACTGTGTCTGTCCCAGCCACTTCCCTACGGCAATAGCGGCATCCTCTGGGCAGTTCGAGGTGGCTGGTGGGATTTCAGGGATAGTGGTCACCGTATTCACTGCGCCGATCGAATTCTCGCCCATGCTCATACCGTTCACTGTTGTGGAAGAGGAGTCTCAGAGATAGATCTGCACCCACACTAGGCTTACTGATATACAGCCTGAAGTAGGATGCAAACCTTCGTCAGCCGTGTTGTCGCGAATGTTTGACGGGAAAAGCGCGTATCGCCTATCAGATCCGTGCCAGTCCGCTCGTCAGGGCTTTGGGAACGCCGCATCAAGAGCGAGATTCAGCTCCAGGACGTTGACGCGGGGTTCGCCCAGCAAACCGAGATCGCGCTGAGCTGTATGCTTGCGGACAAGATTATAGATTTTGTTTTCCGGGACGCCGCGAGCGCGAGCGACGCGGGGGACCTGAAAATCAGCGGCAGCGGGAGTAATATCCGGATCAAGACCTGAAGCCGACGTGGTGACGAGATCCACCGGGACAGGCTGAGCAGGATTTTCCTGGTGGAGGGTAGCTGCGTCGGCTCGAACACGGTCGATGAGTTTCTGATTCGTGGATGCCAGATTTGTGCCGCCGGAATTCGCCGCGTCATATCCATTGCCCGCCGCCGACGGACGCGGATGGAAATACTTCTCGGAGGTGAACGGCTGAGCGATCAGGCGCGAGCCGATCGATTCTCCGTTCCGGTGGACGATCTCTCCATTTGCCTTGTCCTTAAAAAAGACCTGGGCCAGAGCGGTCACGAACAGCGGATAAATAATTCCCAACAGAATCGTGGTGGCGATCGTCATCAGAAATGCGGTAATGAGATTCTTTTTCATAATGAATCCTCAGGCAAGTCGAATCGCCGTAATGAGCATGTCAATCAGCTTGATGCCGACAAATGGCGCGATCAGGCCGCCGACGCCATAGATAAGGAGATTCCGGCGCAGCAGCGCTTCGGCATTCATGGCGCGATATTTCACGCCGCGAAGCGCCAGCGGGATCAAGATGATAATGATCAGGGCATTGAAGATGACAGCCGAGAGCACGGCGGATTCCGGCGTCTTCAGATGCATGATGTTGAGCGCGTTCAATACAGGGAATGTGGCGGCAAACATTGCGGGGATAATGGCGAAGTACTTGGCCACGTCATTCGCGATAGAAAAAGTCGTGAGCGCGCCGCGCGTCATCAACAATTGTTTGCCGATTTCGACCACTTCGATGAGCTTGGTTGGATTCGAATCGAGATCGACCATATTGCCGGCCTCTTTTGCCGCTTGGGTACCCGTATTCATCGCGACTCCGACATCGGCCTGCGCCAAAGCCGGAGCATCGTTCGTCCCGTCGCCGGTCATCGCAACAAGTTTCCCGCCGGCCTGCTCGCTGCGGATCAGCTTCAACTTGTCTTCGGGCGTGGCCTGAGCCAGGAAGTCGTCGACCCCGGCTTCGCGGGCGATCGCTGAAGCCGTGAGCGGATTGTCCCCGGTAATCATCACGGTGCGAATGCCCATGGCACGCAACTGCGCGAATCGATCGCGTATGCCACCCTTCACCACGTCTTTCAAATGGATCACGCCCAGGGCGCGCCGATTTTCGGCAACGACGAGAGGCGTGCCTCCCGAAGACGCGATTCGATCGACCGTCTCGCGCACGGCTGCGGGCATCGAGCCGCTGTTGTTGGACTCGATGAGGCGGGTGATTGCCTCAGCGGCTCCTTTACGAATCTCGCGGCCGTCGAGGTTGACGCCGGACATACGGGTCTGAGCCGTGAATGGAATGAATTCCGCTTCGTGCGAAGCAAAGTCACGACCGCGGAGCTGATACTTCTCTTTGGCCAGCACGACGATCGAACGGCCCTCAGGAGTCTCATCGGCTAACGACGAGAGTTGAGCAGCGTCGGCCATGGCGGCCTCTGTGACTCCGGGAGCGGGAATAAACTCCGTGGCTTGCCGATTACCGAAGGTGATTGTGCCTGTCTTGTCGAGAAGCAGCGTATTGACGTCGCCGGCAGCTTCGACGGCGCGTCCCGACATCGCGAGAACGTTGTGCTGGACCAGGCGATCCATGCCGGCGATGCCGATGGCAGAAAGCAATCCGCCGATGGTGGTCGGAATCAGGCAGACAAGCAAAGAGACCAGCACGAAAACAGTCTGCGGAGATCCCGAATAAATCGCGAATGGCTGAAGCGTTACTACCGCCAGCATAAAAATGATCGTCAGGCCTGCGAGCAGAATGTTAAGCGCGATTTCGTTCGGAGTTTTCTGCCGTGAAGCGCCCTCGACCAGCGCGATCATGCGGTCCAGGAATGTCTCTCCGGGATTAGAAGTGATTTTGACTTTGATGTGATCGCTGAGGACGCGCGTGCCGCCGGTCACTGCGGATCGGTCTCCGCCCGCCTCGCGGATCACGGGAGCGGACTCGCCGGTGATCGCCGATTCGTCGACCGAGGCGACGCCGTCGATAATCTCGCCATCGCCGGGGATGAGTTCTCCGGCAGAGACGGAAACCAGGTCGCCCGCACGCAACTTGGCGCTGGCGACTTCCTGCAATTTGTCGCCGACGTACAGTTTTGCAACTGTCTCGGAGCGGGCTCGACGGAGCGTTTCTGCCTGCGCCTTTCCGCGTCCTTCGGCCATCGCTTCCGCGAAATTCGCGAACAGCACTGTGAACCACAGCCAGAGAGTAATCTGCAGGTTGAAACGCATTGCGGAGTGGGGATGGAGAATCAGAAGGATAGTCGTGATGACGCTTCCGATCTCGACCACAAACATGACGGGATTGCCCATCATGTGACGCGGGTTCAATTTCAGCACTGAACTCCAGGCTGCGCTGCGAACCAACTTCACATCCCAAATCGATTTGCGATGGCTTGCCATAGGCTTCCTTAGAATGTCTTGCCAGCGTACAAAAGCAGGTGCTCAAGAATTGGTCCCAGGCTCAAGGCCGGGAAGAACGTCAGCGCGCCCAGAATCAGGATCACGCTGATCAAAAGAAACGTGAACAGAGGCGTCGTGACCGGGAACGTACCCACCGATGGGGGAACATATTTTTTCTGCGCGAGATTCCCGGCGATCGCCAGCATAGGAATAATCATGAAGAAACGGCCGACCAGCATCGTGATTCCAATGGCACTGTCGTACCAAAGAGTGTTCGCGGTTAGTCCCCCAAACGCCGAGCCATTGTTGCCGGCGCCAGAAGTGAAGGCGTAGAGGATCTGAGTCAGGCCGTGAGGACCAGGATTCGAAATGCCCGCGATGCCGAATCCCTTCACGACCGAGATTCCGGTGAACGAGAGAATGATCAGCGGGAACACAAGGGCTACCAACATCGCCATTTTGACGTCGTAGGCTTCGATTTTCTTGCCCAGATATTCCGGAGTGCGGCCAACCATCAGTCCGGCGATAAAAACGGCTAGGACGATGTAGATCAGAATGCCGTACATACCGGCGCCGACGCCGCCGAAGATCACCTCGCTCAACATGATGTTGACGAGTGGAACCATTCCTCCAAGCGGCGTGAACGAATCATGCCAGCCATTGATCGCGCCGCAGCTGGCGTCGGTCGTGACCGTTGCAAAGAGCGCGGAGTTGGCGATGCCGAAGCGGACTTCCTTCCCTTCCATGTTGCCGCCAGATTGCGAAGGATTTTCCGCTTGCGCAACTGTCGCGGGATAGAGCGGATTTCCACGGGCCTCGGCCCAGTACGCAGCTGTGACTCCGGCCAGAAACAGAATCGCCATGGCGGACCACACTGCCCATCCGTGGGCAGATGAACCGGTCATGCGGCCAAGGGAGTATGTAAGACCGGCGGAGACGGCAAAGATAGAAAACAATTCGATAAGGTTCGAGAGCGGCGTTGGATTCTCGAAGGGATGCGAGCTATTCGCGTTGAAAAACCCGCCGCCGTTTGTCCCCCATTCCTTGATGATCTCCTGCGACGCTACCGGGCCCTGGGCAATCGTCTGCGTGGTCACCGTATCCATGACAGGCTTGCCGTTCGCGTCGACAACCGCCTTGCCGTCGGGGCCAACGCGCTGCACTTGCTGCGGCTCGACCAGTTTCACCGTGTCATAGGGCTTGAGGTTCTGAACCACGCCCTGGGACACGAGCGCGAGCGCGCCGACGACGCAGAAGGGCAAGAGAACCCACAGGGTCGCCCGCACCATATCGACCCAGAAATTGCCGATCGTCTGCATCTGGCGGCGGGCAACGCCACGGATAAACGCAATCGCCAGCGCTATGCCCACGGCCGCCGAAGCGAAATTGTGATAGGCGAGGCCGGCCATTTGCGTGAAATAGGACATGGTGGTCTCGCCCGAATACGCCTGCCAATTCGTATTGGTGGTGAAAGAGGCGGCGGTATTGAAGGCGAGGTGCTCGGGAGTAACCCCCGCAAGATGTTGCGGGTTAAAGGGCAGCACGCCTTGAATACGCTGGATGAGATAGAGCAGCAGCATCGAGACGCCGCTGAACAGGAGCATCGCGGTTGCGTATTCCGTCCAGCGCATTTCGTGGTTCTCGTCCACGCCGGTGATGCGATAGAGCAGCCGTTCGATCGGGCGCAGGACGGGGTCTAGAAACGTCTTCTCGCGCGAGAATACGTGCGTCATGAAGACGCCCATAGGCTTCGTGACCGCGAAAATCAACGCCAGAAATACGAAGATCTGCAGCCAGCCGTTGAGAGTCATGTCAGAATTTCTCCGGACGCAAAAGCGCGTAAAACAGATAAATCGTGGTTACCGCGCTGATGACCAGCATGATGACGGTTTGAGTCTCCATAACTTTTCCTCACTTCACGCGATCGCAGAAACGCACATAAGCGATCGAGGCGGCGAAAAATGCGATCGTGACCACTACCCAAAGAAGATCTTGCATATGAAATCTCCCGGCTCGCGGAAAAGATCACCACGAACCTTGTTTTCCTCCCCACCACCAGACCAGGCCAAGAGTTGCCGTGTTCTGGTCTTTGCTGAGGATGCCTTGCCTATCGGTCAGGAATGACGGTTGATTGGAAAAATCCCGCCGCCACTCGTAACGCATCAGAAAATTGTCGGCCAGCTTGTAATCGAAAGTGACCGTGTTCTCTTTCAGAGCTTGTGTAATACCGCTGAAGATGCCTCCGCGATCGGACATGTATTCGGCGCGCGTTCCGAGCGCGATTCTTGGAGTCAGTTGGTATTGCAGGTAGGCGGCTCCGCCATCCACATGGGAGGGAGCGGACGATTCTCCAGAAGCAGCATTTTCCCAGAGACGCGAAATGAAGTAGTCTCCCTCGATCGCTAACGTAAGCTTCGGATTCGGCTGCCACGTGGCATAGCTATCGAAGATGTGCGTCTTTCCATCCGGCGCCGGGCTGATCGCGGTGAAACACAAACCGGGCTGCACTGGAACGGGGCCGCAGTTGGGTAAAACTAGCCTGTCAGAATTTTCCTGTCCCAGGTAATAGTTCATCGTCCAGGTGACGTTTTTGACTGGTTTCGCTACAAATCCGAATAACTCGTCTTTGTAGCCGTTAGTGGATTCCACCTGGTTTGTGCCGTTTACGATCCAGTAATTGATCGTGAAACGATCGTTCACAGGAATCGCGACGCGCGCGCCCATGTGATAGAACGGCAGAAAATTGAACCAGTACGAGCGAGAGTAATCGATCTGATCCTTTGTGTAGTTGCCTTCGATGCCCAGCGAACTTCCCCACTTGCCGAAATCGACGTTCCATCCCTTGCCCAGGGGAACAACGTAAGTCCCATAGGCCTGGAAGATGTTGCGATAAATATCGGGCCGCGGTTCGTTCGCGGGATTGCCCTGCAACGTATCGGTAGCCTGTCCGAACTGCAGATCAAGGCGTCCGCCCCATCGACTGCCCTCGGCCGGATTCGGCGCGTGCTCGATGACCACGCTGGCCTGATTCAGGCTGAACTCGTTGCTCAAAACGTCGTAAGCGCGCAGAAGATTCACTCGTCCGACTGGATTGTTGAAGTTGTATTCGTAGTAAGTATCGAGTCCGACATTGAACGTAGTGCCGTGCCAAGGATCGATCGTCTTTGTTTCCGCAGAAGTCGTTGTGGACTGCGCGGCGGGATTCGGCGCAGGGCTTGCCGCGACATTAGATAGTGCGGAAGGCTGCGTGGCCTCCAGAGCGCTGGCACTTGCGGTATGCACGGCGGCGGCTGGCGGTTGCTCCGCGTCACGTTGCTTGAGTTGCGCCTCCAGTTGATCGATCCGCTTGCGCATCGCTTCCAGTTCCTGGAGGACTTCCTGCGGAACCTGCTGATTACCGGAGCGTGTCTCGGTAGCTGTGGTGCCGGGAGTTGAGGGCGAGGATGTCTGCTGGGCGCGGGCAGGAAGAGCGACGCCAGCGCAGGTCAAAATCACAAGCGCGATTCGCTGTCCTTTGCTGCGCGGCTTGGAGACTACGCCAGTGCGAAGCGGCATTTCTACAAGGTCTCCACGCTTGGGCGCGGGATGAAAAACCGCCAAGTAAGCCTTCAGTTTGTGTGGCACGCGCTTCCTCAAATCTCTCAGCAGGCCTGCCAGCACCCACAAAAGAAATGCAGTCGTTCCGAGACACACAATCATCACTGCCAAGTTCATAGTCTTTCCTGCCCAGTTGTCTCTAACGTCGTCTATCGAAGATTTAACAATGTGGTGCGTAAGAGTGGGGTTAAGAGTTCATAAGGGGTCCGTAAGGAGCACGGTGACCAGGCTGGTTACCAACGGACGACTCAGTTCAGGCACCCCACTCCGCTTCGCCCGGTGTTGCGTAATACTTGCGGCCAGGCTGCGAGGTTGCGGGAGTAGTCGATAACTCGAGGAGAGTAAGGCGGGCAGCGGCGATCATTAATTTCCGCTCGTTCTGAGAGGTCAGGTCCCAGGAACCAGGTCGTTGTTCTGCATCCGATCCACCATCGCGAGACAGCGCCTGGTGGTAGTGGTGGAAGAGTTTGGCCAACTGCTCAGCGGAAACTTCTTGGATGGTCGACATGAACATTTACCCTTTCGCGCGGTGGAATGTGTTCGTCCCGCCGTCCCACGTATTGGACTGCGCCGGCCGTAAGGGTTGAATAAAGACTTCGTAGAAAGTTCGTAATTCCGGATGGATTGAATCAGCGCAATTACTCGCCGGGTTCGAAGCGGTATCCGACCCACGGTTCGGTGACAATGTAGCGCGGAGAAGAGGAATCAGGTTCAAGCTTCTTGCGGAGCTGTCCGACAAAGACGCGGAGATATTCGGGCTGCTCCGTACTTTGTCCGCCCCAAATCGCGGCCAGCAGCGTCCGGTGATTGATGACTTTTCCGGGCCGGCGAGCCAGGTAGACGAGTAACTCGAATTCTTTGGGAGTCAGGCGCACTTCGGAGCGGCGCACTGTGACCTTGTGGGCAGCGGTGTCGATGCGGAAATCGCCGATCTCAATTACCGGATCTTCTCCCTCTCCGACCGGAACCCGGCGCAAGTTTGCTCGCACCCGCGCTAGCAACTCATTCATCCCGAATGGTTTGGTGACGTAGTCATCGGCGCCCGCATCGAGAGCTTCCACCTTCTGCTGCTCCTTATCGCGAACTGATAGAACGATGATCGGGACCAGTGAAATTGCGCGCACGTGCCGGCATAGCTGGACACCATCGATCGAGGGCATGGAAAGATCGGTGATGATCAGATTCGGCTGCCAGTCCTTCATGATCTCCAGCGCCATCTCGCCGGAATTGGCGATACGGATGTCGTAACCTTGCGCCGAAAGGCTGGTGCGCAACACGCGCGTGATCTGAGGCTCATCGTCGACGACGAGGATGTGCGGGCGTTCAACCATCATCGGGCCTCCTGTGTCACGATGTGAACGTCCACAGAAGGCGAATCGCGCAGGAATCGTTGGATCGCGGAGAGGTAGAGATACCGCTGCCAGCCGGTGCGGGCAGAGCGGCCGAAAATGACTTGCGTAATGTGATGCTCGCGCACTAATTGTGCGAGGCCTTCGGCGATGCTCCGGCCGGTTCGGCGGACCACTTTCGCACCCAGATTTTCGGCGAAACGAATATTTTCCGCCAACGTCTTCTGGTCCTCGGGACGGGTATCGCGGCCAACATCGATGTAGAACACGTACAGTTCGCCGCCCAGAGCCTGAGCCATGCGCGAGCCGCGGGCGATGATGTATTGCGCGGCCGGATTGGAACTGACGCAAACCCCGATCCGCTCCCGAACCGTATGAGTGGGTTTGGTATCGTCCTTTTCGAGGAAGGCGTCAAGACTTCGATCGACGACGCCGGTCACTTGTCGCAAGGCAAGTTCGCGAAGCGCGATCAGATTGCCGGGACGGAAAAAGTGAGCGAGGGCGCGCTGCGCCCGGTCTCCGGGATAGATATCACCCCGCTGCATGCGCTTCTGCAGGGCCTGCGGCGTCAGGTCGGCGAGGACAATCTCATCGACGCGCTGCATAACCCAGTCGGGTACTGTCTCACGGACTTGCACACCGGTAATTTGCAGGACAGTGGGACCGACACTTTCAACGTGCTGCACGTTCATGGTCGAGAGCACATCGATTTTGGCGTCGAGCAGCTCCATGACGTCTTCGTAGCGCTTGGCATGCTTGCTGCCTTCGATGTTGGTGTGCGCGAGTTCGTCGACTACGACAACTTGCGGCTTCCGCGACAGGATGGCGTCCACATCCATCTCATCGAAGATCGTGCCTTTGTATTCGAGCTTTCGCGGAGGAATCCGATCGAGTTTCGTCGCCAGCTCTGCGGTTACCTTGCGACCATGCGTTTCGACGACTCCGACGACAACGTCTTCACCGCGGCTGGAGCGGCGAATCGCCTCGCTCAACATGTTGTAAGTTTTGCCGACACCAGGAGCATATCCAAGAAATAGCTTAAAGATGCCGCGCGGTTTTTCTGGAGAAACTTCGCTCAGCCAGTCTTCGGGTGTCTTGGGCATGGCAGCTATTGTCTTTCGCAGCCTCGGAAATGTCACGTCCATCGTACAATGCGGGTGTGGAAACGCGGGCTCGAACGCAAGCAGTGCGTTATGCAGTCGTGACTGGCACCACCGCGGTCATAACGGCGGTCGGCTTCCGGTTGCACGTGAATCACACGACTGTCGCGTTGATGTTCCTGGTCACGGTGCTGCTGACTTCGGCCTATTGGGGCTTGCGCTACGCGGTCGTCATGGCGGTGGTAGCGACCGCCGCCTTTAACTTTTTCTTCCTTCCTCCAGTCGGTACTTTCACGATTGCGGACCCGCAAAACTGGATTGCGCTCTTCGCCTTCCTGGTCACCGCCTTGGTGGCGAGCAATCTGGCCGAGCGGGCGCGCCGCGAGGCGGAAGGAGCCAAGCAGCGGCGGCGGGAAGTTGAACGGCTGTACGGCCTGAGTCAGCGGCTGCTCGGTTCGGAGAATGTTCTCGAACTGATGAACGCTTTGCCGCAATATCTTCAACAAACATTTTCATTCAGCAGCGCGGTTGTCATGGCGGCGGATCCACCAACTCTTTACCGATCCTCGCGCGACGCCAGGTTCGAAGAGAGCGTTTTGCGCTCCACCTTGCTGCGGGGCGAGCCGATCACGCAGGGAGGGGTTTCCTACGTACCCTTACGCCTCGGGATGCGAACCGTTGGAGCTCTTGCGGTGGCTGGCTCCGAACTTTCGAGAGAAACGCTCGATGCGGTGGGAAGCTTGGCAGGACTTGCCATTGAACGCGCCCGGGCGCTGGAGGCGCTCAGCAAGAACCGTGCCGAGCAGGAGCATGAGCGGCTGCGATCTGCCCTGCTCGATTCAGTGACGCACGAATTTCGAACGCCCTTAACCTCGATCAAGGCCAGCGTGACGACATTGCTATCGAGCGCGGCGCTCGACGATCAGGGACGACGTGATCTGCTGAGCGTCATCGATGAAGAAACAGACCGGCTGAACCGGCTGGTAGGAGAGGCCGCGGAAATGGCGCAGCTCGATTCCGGAATGTTCAAGCTCGATTTGCAGCCTTATTCCATTCAAGACGCCATCGAACCCGCGCTTGATGACGCGAGGTCGGCGATCGAGAAACATCCCGTCGAGATCCTAGCGAACGATGAACATCTGCCGAAGATACCTATGGATGTGAACCGGATTCGCGAGGTGCTGATGCATTTGCTCGAGAATGCCGGGAAATATTCTCCCTCCGGCGCGCCGATCAAAGTGAGCAGCGAAGTGCGCGGAAACCAGCTGGTCACGAGCATTGCCGATCGCGGATCAGGAATCGATTCCCTTGAACAGTCCATGATCTTTGAAAAATTCTATCGGGGGCAAAATCAGCGCTACACCGCTCCGGGAACGGGCATGGGCTTGGCGATTGCAAAAGTGATTGTCGAGGCTCACGGGGGCACGATCGGAGTGGTCAGCCAGTTGGGGAGCGGATCGGTGTTTTCATTCAGCTTGCCGTTGGAGGGCGCGAAGCGTCAACACGTCTCGTAGTGACGTAACTTGCTACGTCTCTGCCGACAGTGCCCAAGATGCCTATGTCACGCCGACTCACGCGCGCAGCGTCGCCATCACAAAAATCCCGTCGCCCGAGCTACTTCATGTAATATGCCGAGTCTGCCGGACGCACCACTCTTGGAATCCACAGCGGGCGGCGAAGGCCGTTTGGACCCGGAGCGGGGCGCGTGAGCGCTTTCCATCGTTGATAAACCGCGAATGAGCGATTCGTATCGACAAAGATGTCGCCGTAGCGATCTTCTGGGTCGGCCTTCTGCGCTCGAACCATCTGATGCCAGCAATGCATCCCGCTGACAGGATCAGGATGCACGGGGAACGTGATGTCCTGATGCACTCCGGCATCGCTCCACCAGACGCGCTTAGTCTCGGGATCCGGACTCGCATAGGGCGAAACGGATTCCAGTTGTCGCATCTTCCACTGGCCTTTGGCGACTTCTTTCAGATCGACCCAGGCGCTCGACATACGTTCGACCTGCTCATCTTTGTTAACGCGCCAGCGGCCGAGATGGTGCGAGCAAGCCACCACTCCGGGCGTTAAGCCCTCCGTGACCCAGGCGTGGAGCACGAAATAGCCAATCTCGGTGTGGACCTTCATCAGGTCTCCGGTACGCACGTTGAGAGTCTTGGCATCGATGGGATTGATCCAAAGCGGATTTTTATGCGAGATCTCGTACAGATACTTCGCATTTCCGGAACGGGTGTGAATGAGATTTGGCAGGCGGAAGATCGGCAACAGCGTGTACACACCGCCACGCGCGTGTTCCGGCCATTCCACGGCCGGTGCGTACTTCGGATCGAACTCTTCCGCTGCCTCTCCAACTGATGCTGCGCGCGCCGCGCGGTGAATATGACTGCGATAGTATTCCGGCAACGCGAACTCCGGCCATTTCCAGTCCGCCATCGTTCTCGAAAACAGTTCGAGTTTGCGCGAAGGAGTGTTGTAACCGACGACCGAAGCCTCGCCGATTTTCACTCCAATCGGCTTCCCATTCTTTTTGATCACTCCGTTGGGCTCAACCTGGCTCCCAGCCAGTTCGTGCGCAGGCAACGATTTCTCGTTCTGCTTGTACACGTCACGCGTAATCTCAAACGCGCCGTACTTGCGCATGTATTCGAGCGGAGTCAGTCCCTCTTTTTTGGCTGCCTCGGGCAGCCCGGGAACCGAGTGATCAAAAATCCAGCCGTAGTATTCGTCGACGGTAAGTTTTTTTCCGGGCTGATTCGGGGATTCGAAATATTGTCGTATTCCCATCGAGCCGTCCGGATCAATGGCCCAGCTCAGATTGATCCAGAACTCATCTTCCTCCCAAACCTCGCCCGGATTTGCCTGATACGTGTACTCGAACTTTTCTCCGTTTCTCTCACGCAATACACGGTTTACGGGCTGCCGGAATCCGATCCATTTGCCGGCATACGACTCCTGACTCATCAGATCGTGCCGCTCGGAGCTGAAGCCCATCGGCAGAACATAATCGGCAAACCAGGCGGTCTCACTCCACGTAGGAGTCAGCGCGGCGTGCAGGCCAATTTTCTGTTCGTCGCGAAGCATTTCAATCCACGAAAATCCATCGGGATACGTCCAAACTGGATTGAACACGCGCGTGAAATACGCTTCGATTTTTCCGCGCCCTTCCTTCAGGAAATGCGGCAACAGGAACGACATTTCGTGCGTGCACAGCGGCCATTCCGGGGGATAGAGCAATTCGTTCCAGCGTTTCTGCGGTGGCGGGACGCTGAAGGGCTTGGGAACAAATTTATTCCAGGCGTTCAGATTGTGTCCGCCCTCGGTGCCGACCGATCCGGTCAGCACGTGCAGCAGCATCAGGGCGCGGGCGGGTTGCCAGCCGCCGACGTTGCCGGACGCGCTTCCCCGCCATAGATGTGACGCAAACCGGCTGCCCGCGGCTGCGATCTCGCGCGCAATCTTGACGATGGTGCCGGCTTTGACTCCGCTTTCGTTTTCTGCGAATTGTGGAGTGAATTGAGCGTAATGTTCTTTGAGCGCCGCGATGGCGGATTCGAAGTTTTGCCCTTGCGCTTTGAACCCGTCGACTTCAAGTTCTTCCCAGTTGGTCCATTTGCGCACGAACTCGACATCGTATCGATTCTCGTCGAGAATTACTTTTGCCATCGCGAGCAAAACGGCCGCTTCTGTGCCGGGATAGGTCGGCATCCAGTAGTCCGCCATACTCGCGGTGTTCGAGAGGCGTGGATCCATCACGGCGAGTTTTGCGCCCGCCATTTTGCCGTCGATAATCCGCTGCGCGTGCGGATTGAAATAGTGGCCGGACTCAAGATGCGCCGACAGCAACAGGATAAAGCGCGCATTCGCATGGTCGGGCGACGGACGATCGGCATAATGCCAAAGCAAATAGCCAAGCCGCGCCGACGACGAGCAGACATTCGTGTGCGAGTTGTGGCCGTCGATGCCCCATGCCTGCAACGTCCGCTCCATGATGAAGTCGTGCCCGGGGCGTCCCACGTGATACATGACCTCTTCACCGCGTCCCTCTTGAATCGCCTGGCGAATCCGTGTGCCGAACGTTTCGAGCACTTCTTCCCAGGAAGTACGCGTCCACTTCCCGTCCCCTCTCGCCCCGACTCGCTTCATCGGGTAGAGCACGCGATCGGGATCCTGAATCTGATTGATCGTCGCCGGACCCTTCGCACAAAGACGCCCCCGGCTCGCCGGATGCATGGGATTGCCTTCGAATTTCTCGACCTTGCCCGTCTCTTTGTCGACATAAGCCAGCAACCCGCAAGCTGACTCGCAGTTGAAGCATACGGTCGGAACGAGCTGATAATGCCTCTCGACGCGGCGCGGCCAGGCTTCCGGATCGAGCTCGACCCAGTCATCCCACTTCTCCACGGGAGGACAGTAGGCGAGGTGGCTGCCATCGCGTTTGAAATCGGTCATCGAGCAATCTCCCTAACCTAACTGTTGGGCACGCTCTGCCCCGCCATCACGAAGCACCACTCAAAGGCCAGCAGGCCGAACAATGCTAGAACCGCGGCCAGAGCTCCGAATGCAAAACGGTTTTGAGCTATCGCCAGTATCAGCAGAAATAAAGGCAGAATGCCTCCGACCACAATCGCTCCGCCCCAGAACCACGTTTTGAATGGGCCATGCGTAATCAGGCGCGCGGCATAAGCGGAGTTATCCGTTGCATGCGGCATCAGGAATTCGGCGGCGACGACCAGCAGGTGAAATGCGAGCGTAATGATGAGTGCAATTCTCGCGAGAGACAGCGCAGCCATCGACCCGCCAAGAAAAGCCGGCAGCATTGCCAGCACAGCCGCTCCGCACATCAGCGCCTGCACGATCAGATGCACCGGCAGAAGCGGAGTCTGCCAGAGATCGCGTCCTTCGCATTGTCCGAACAGGAAAGCGGTATAGACAGCGGCCAGGAAACCGACGAGCACCGTCGGCCATAGAAGCGCGGCGGTCATCGGGCTCACTCCCAGCATTGCGCCGATCCAGAATAAACCGGCGAGTCCGCTGTATGCGATCAGGATGAAAGCTCCGCGAGCCAGCCACGATTTCTTTTGAGGCGTAAATACCACTCGAAGAAAGCGCGCTTTGTGTTCGAGATCGCATACCAGCAATCCCGTGGTCAGCGCCGTAAAAATCAATGCGATGCTGGAAAGAACGATGTCTCGCAGACGATTCGCCCCCAGCCATCCAAACAACATCGCAAATGCGGGAATTGCCAGGGCTCCCGACCCGATCGCCTTGGTCCAGCAGTAAAGAGGAACTTGCCATCCCCACGGCCGCGAATGCGAAACGTCATACGCGGCCAGCGCGTTGTTCTGCAGCAGCGGGCTATCTGTCGGATAAATCGCCCCGCCGCCGTGAATGCTCTCATTGCGTTGCGACCACATGTACATCGATTCGTGCCGCGCGGCCGTCGGCACGATCGCGCTTTCGTCGGCGTCGATGTAATAAAGCTTGGGACGAGTTCCCTGCTCGGGCTTGCGAACGCGAACTGGCTCGCGGGCTAGCAGTTGCGCGATCTCTCCATCGACGGCATCGAGGTCTCCAGCGATAATCGCGTGTTCCGGACAGACCACGACGCAGGAAGGTTCTAACCCAACTTCTGTACGGTGCGCACAAAAATGGCACTTGGCAGCGGTGCCTTCATCGGGATCGATGTAAATGGAGTCGTACGGGCAGGCTTGCATGCAGGCTTTGCAGCCAATGCAGCGTTCAGAGCTGAAATCGACGATGCCGTCTTTGCGCTGATACATCGCCGTCACCGGGCAGATCGTGACGCACGGAGGGTTCTCGCAATGATTACAGCGCGTGACCTGAAAGACCCGGCGGGTGTTGGGGAATGTTCCCTTTTCGACGTACTTGACCCAAGTGCGGTTTACCGTAAGGGGAACATGATTTTCGGTCTTGCACGCGACCGTACAGGCGTGACAACCGATGCATTTACGATTGTCGATGATGAATCCGTATCGCATCCGGAAGAGGCTTTCCCCGAGTTCCCGAAGTGACTGACGGCCTGAGTATTGTATCTGACGGGCGGTTTCGGGCTATTGACGCTGTTGAGACGATGTCCAAGTTCCCCAGAATTTTTCCCAGATTCATGTATAGCACTTTTGACGGCGTTCGCCCGAGTCTAGGCTACAATTCATGGTGCAATTCACGACAAAAGCGACGAGACGATTGGCGCGCGTTGCACCAGCAAGTCTTCGCGTGAAACAAGCCCTATGACCTCTGAGATGGCAACCGGCACTCTTTCCCCTCTCGACGACAAGAAAGTTTTCTACAACCGCTTTCTGCTGATCGTGGCTGGAATGGGAGGCCTGCTCTACGGGGTGGACGTCGGCATTATTGCTGGCGCGCTGCCCTATTTGGAAGCGACCTCCGGACTCAACGCCGGACAGCTTTCGATCGTGGTCGCGGCGGTGTTGTTGGGAAGTGTGATCTCCACTCTCTTTGCCGGACTTCTAGCGGACTGGATGGGGCGTAAATCGCTGATGGCTCTCAGCGGTGTGATGTTCGTCATCAGCATCCCCATGATAGCCCTCGCGCACGGATACTCTCCGCTCGTGCTCGGCCGGCTTCTACAGGGAGTCAGCGCCGGCCTGATCGGCGTCGTCGTGCCTCTATACCTCGCGGAATGTTTGACTGCGTCGAGCCGCGGCAAAGGGACGGGGATCTTTCAGTGGTTGCTCACGCTCGGTATTGTGACGGCAGCGCTGGTGGGTGTGTATTTCAGCTTCCGCGTAGAGCAGGTCGCAAAGCTGGGGGATGCGGCCAGGCTGCTGGCGTTCAAAGACATGGCGTGGCGGGGGATTTTCTGGGTATCGCTGCCGCCCGGCGTCTTGTTCGTGATCGGCAGCTTCATGGTGGCAGAATCCCCCCGCTGGCTGCTGCGCCGGGGCAAGAAGGAAGCTGCCTACAGCGCGCTGCTGCGCTCGCGAAGTACCCAACAGGCTGATCTCGAACTGCGCGAGATGGAAGAGATCAGCGTTGCCGAAAAAGCAAAAAACTCGGCAGGCGCGAAGGTCAGGGATTCGCTGCTTCGCCGGAAATACGTGATTCCGTTTGTGCTTGCCTGCATCATTCTTGCCTTCAATCAAGCTACCGGCATCAACTCGATCATCGCCTATAACACCAACATTCTTCTCCAGAGCGGTCTTTCCGACGTTGCGGCGCATTGGGGTTACGTTGTTTTCACGATCATTAACTTCGCAGTAACGTTTGGCGGTGTCCTTCTCGTGGATAAGAAGGGACGGAAATTCCTGCTGGGGATCGGCACCGCCGGAATCATCGTCTCCATGATCTGCGCTGGCGTTCTTTTTCTCAAGGTCGAGAAGCTGCGCATCGATTCAAGAAACACCGTTCAGGCGATGGTTACACCTGGACAGACTCTGAAGCTCGTGTATGACAACGATGTTGCGAATAGGCTATTGAGCGCCAGCGGAGGACAGTCCGAAACTGGACGGCCGACTTCGATGGTGGTTATTTATTCCTATGGCGATTTTCGCGCAGCGAGCCAGGCGGTGCTTTCCGACGATCCAGCGGCCAAGCCCATCGAAATCGCACGCGATAGCGTGGTTCCCGTGAACAAGGTAGTGGCATTCTTTTCCAATCCATTTGGGAATCTCGATGCCGCCCGCGTCGCCCCGCTGAAGATCGACAATGCTTTGATTACGCCTGTCCCGAGTGCGCGGAATGGCTGGATTGTCGCTATCACCTTGTTTGTCTTTATGGCGTTTTACGCCGTTGGGCCTGGAGTCTGCGTCTGGCTCGCGCTCTCGGAACTGATGCCGACTCGCATTCGCTCCAACGGGATGAGTATCGCTTTGTTACTGAATCAGGCAGTCGCGACATTCATTGCCGCAATTTTTTTGCCCACCGTCGGCAAATATGGATATTCCACCATGTTCTTCGGATTTGCGGCCTGCACCGTGGTTTACTTCGTGACGGCGACCTGGTTCCTGCCTGAGACCAAAGGAAAAACGTTGGAGGAAATTGAAGCCGTTTTTGAAGGCGCCAAAGCCTAAGTGGCAGCCGCGAATAGCGCATAAGAAGCGCGACAACTTACCTTCGATTTCATGACTATGAGCCCTGTTAATCAGAACGAGAACGCACCCAACCCCGATCACTCGCACGCGATGCGCCGGGAGATCTACGAGCAGCCGGCGGCGATTGCCAAGACCATCGACAAGCATCTGAAGGAAGACATCATCTTTCCGGGAGAACTGCTTCCGATCGAAAGCGCGCTGCTTACTTTTGAGAAGCTGATTATCGCCGCCAGCGGATCAAGCCGTCATGCCGGACTGGCCGGAGAAATCATGATTGAGGATCTTTCCGGCGTGGCCGTCGATGTGGAATATGCCAGCGAGTATTGCTACCGCTCGACTCACGCGGCTGTCGATCCGATCGTCATGGTCATTACGCAGTCGGGAGAAACCGCCGATACCATCGCGGCACAACGCGAGGCATTGAC
This sequence comes from uncultured Acidobacteriota bacterium, assembly GCA_963763845.1. Classification (GTDB taxonomy): domain Bacteria; phylum Acidobacteriota; class Terriglobia; order Terriglobales; family Acidobacteriaceae; genus Sulfotelmatobacter. The sequence continues at coordinate 493,902 of CAVXPX010000024.1, read as the reverse complement.
CCGCGGAGTGAAAACCGTTGCGGTCTCGAACATGCCCGGCACCACGATCGTGCGTGAGGCGGGAGCGGCGTTGATCACAGGCGCCGGACCCGAAGTATCCATTCCCGCGACCAAGAGTTTCACGACCCAGGTCGCCATTCTGTATTTGATGGCCCTGTTCCTGGCACGCAAGCGGGGCAGAATGACTTCAGAAGTGACGCGGTTCTATCTTCAGCGACTGAGGCGTCTGCCCGATGCAATAGAAAAGAATCTTTCGATCTGGGATGACTTGGCAGAAAAGTTCGCCGAAATTCACTGCAAGGCCGAGAAGTTTCTCTATCTCGGCCGAGGCGTGCATTATGCCATTGCCCGCGAAGGCGCGCTTAAGCTGAAGGAAATCTCCTATGCGCATGCCGAAGGATATCCGGCGGGAGAGTTGAAGCACGGCCCCAACGCGCTGGTCGACGAAAACCTGCCCGTCGTGGTCCTGGCCACTTGTGATCATAGCGACCCCGATTCCGTGCTGCGCTATCGCCGTACGCTCGATGTGATGAAAGAGGTGCGGTCCCGCAAGGGGCAGCTCGTCACGGTCGCCACGGAAGGCGATAAGGAAGTCAGCGAAATTGCTGATCACGTGTTCTATGTGCCCGCAGCGACCGAACTTCTGCTGCCGATTATTGAAGTCATCCCGCTGCAGTTGTTCGCCTACCACGTCGCCGTCAAAAAGGGATATGACGTGGATCATCCGCGCAACCTGGTGAAAGCGGTGGTGACCGAGTAAATAGCTACGTGCCATCCGCGATACGTCGCGCTTGCAGAAATTCAGCCCGCGCCATTCAACTGTTACAATTTCTGTTCGGACAGAAGCAGGGATTTCTGTTCATTTCGCCGCCGCATGCTTCGCTGTCGACGCCGCAATGAAGAGATTCGAAGTGTCTGGCCGATTCATCGATAACCAAGCGCCATGAAATGTCCTTTTTGCGGATTTGAGAACGACAAAGTTGTGGACTCGCGCGAGAGCAAGGAAGCCGATTCGATCCGGCGGCGGCGCGAGTGCCTGAAGTGCGGAAAACGCTTCACAACCTATGAGCGGATCGACGAAATTCCTTACATGGTCGTCAAGAAGGACGGCCGTCGCGAGAAATTCGATCGCCAGAAAGTGCTCAACGGGCTGCTGCGAGCCTGTGAAAAGCGGCCGGTACCGATCAGCAAACTGGAGCAGATCGTGAATGAAGCCGAGTCATTTGTAATCGAGTCGCCCGAACGTGAACGCAAGACTAGCGAACTCGGCGAGTTGATCATGAATCGCCTCCGCCGCTACGACAAGGTAGCCTACGTGCGGTTTGCTTCCGTGTATCTGGATTTCAAAGACGTCAAAGAGTTTATGAATGAGTTGAAGGATCTGGTGAAACTTAAGGCTCAGCAGTAGCTTATGCTTAGCATAGATCCAGACCCTCGCTTCCCATCACTGACAAACTTCTTATAGGAACGAAATAGTTATGAGTCATAAAATAACGCTGATCCCCGGCGATGGGATCGGACCGGAAGTCACCAATGCCACCGTGAGGATCCTCGAAGCGACCGGGGTCAAATTTGAGTGGGAGACGTTTGCGGTGGGGGCGGAGGCTTACCAGAAATCCGGCGAATATATCCCTAAGGACTTGATTGAATCGCTGGAGCGCACTCACGTGGGCTTGAAAGGTCCGGTAACGACCCCAGTCGGCGGCGGCTTTCCCAGCATCAACGTCGCACTTCGCAAGAGGTTCGAGCTCTACGCAAACTTTCGTCCCATCCGCAATCTGCCGCATATTCCCACTCGCTATCCTGATGTCGACCTGATCATCGTTCGCGAGAACACCGAGGGCCTCTATTCAGGTCTGGAACACGAGGTAGTGCCGGGAGTCGTCGAGAGCCTGAAAATCATGACCGAGAAAGCGTGCACTCGGATCGCGAAATTCGCCTTCGAGTACGCGCGCAACAACCAGCGGAAGAAGATTCACGCCATCCATAAGGCGAACATCATGAAGATGTCGGATGGCCTCTTTCTGCGTTGTTCCCGAAACGTCGCGAAAAGTTATCCCGAAATCACATACGGCGAGCACATCGTCGATAACACTTGCATGCAACTGGTGATGAATCCGTATCAGTACGACATGCTGGTGATGGAGAATCTTTACGGCGATATTTTGTCGGATTTATGCGCGGCATTCGTGGGCGGCCTGGGATTTGTACCGAGTGCGAATCTAGGGGACGACTGCGCGATTTTCGAAGCCGTGCACGGCTCCGCCCCGGACATCGCAGGCAAGAATCTGGCGAATCCGACCGCCCTATTACGGTCCGCCCTGTTAATGGTGCGGCATCTTGGCGAACACGCCGCATCGACGCAGATTCGCAATGCGCTGGAGCGCGTCTACCGGCATCCGGAAAAACTGACGCGCGATATAGGAGGTCAAGCGGGAACGTCGGAGTTTGCCGACGCCGTTATCGCAGAAATGCAGTCTGGAGGCTAACTGGCCTACGCAGATCGAGACGGACCTCGTTTCGGCAGCAAAAACGAGAACGGACTCGTCATCAGTTCGTGGCCGACTTCTTTCAGGAAATACCTTGCTCGCTCCTCTCCGACGTCCCTTGCGCGAACGGCGAGCAGGAAGCTCAGAATGAACGACGTCGCGATATTCAACACTCCGATCAGAAGAACTCCCGACAAAGAAGCGATCAGGTCAAAGCGACTCAGCCCGCCGTAGAACCACATTCCGTCCAGGGCATATCCGAGGCTCGCCGCGGAAAGGGTTACGTGACGCACTTGCAGAGGAATTCCGAATAGCGTTACGACAATTGGAACTGTTCCGAGGAGAAAGCCGAGAACGACGTAACCGATCGAACCCGGAGCCTGATGCTTCACCCACTCCGCGAGTTGGGCGGCGCGTTTCAACCCGAAGCGTTCCCGGACCCTGAGACTGTTCGCGATAGCGTCGTCGAGCTTGGTCACCGCAATATAATTCGCGGTCCAACCTGTCGCCAATGATGAAATCCAAAGCAAGACTCCGGTGACAATGGCGAACGCAATCGTCCCTGACTGATGAGGAATCACCATGTGGATGCCGTGTTCAGCCTCGGCCTGCGTGAGGAAAGGATGGTGGAAGATGGCGTGCCACAATCGATCGACCGCCATTGAAACGGGAATCGCGCCCAGAAGATTGCCGATCGTCACAATCGTCTGGGTTTGAGAAATCGCGCGCAGGCTTGCCATGTGATCCTTAGCGGGATCTTCCATGGCATCGACAAGCGTCGCCGCCGTCGCGGCCGGCATCTTGGAAGCAAGCAGAAATCCTCCCGCCTGCATCAGCAGAAAACTCACTGAATAGTTCAACGAATGGCCGATGGCGATCAGTAGCGGAGCCTGGATGCGGGCGGAGATGCTGTACTTCACCAGGGCCGTAACGCACGTGATGACACCCGCCATAATTGCGCCTGCGCCCATCTTGCGCCAGTGGCGGGCGTTTTGCGCGATGTAGTGAACTCCAACTCTTCCCGTCTTCTCCACCAGGCTGCGCGCCAGACGCCGGAAGGTCGCGCTCGCCACCCGCAGAATGCGCCGCTGGGAAGCGAATCCGTAAATGAGGGACACGGCAAATTTCCGCGCGTCCGCGTCTGGCCTGCGAAGCCCAAGAACCTGGTCGATCCTCCAAAGAAATGAACGCAACAAACGAAGCCGGAAGACGAGTCCGGCAGAGGTGCCTTCTTTCTCGATGCGTTCGTTGAACTCTCGCAGTTGAGCGATGCAGGCGTCGCGTTGCTTCTCCCATCGCGGAAATTCTTCCGGCTGCAACACAACCGATTCGACCAGCGAAGGCAGATGGAAGAAACAGGACTTCGTGATGTCTTCGTCGGTGGCGAGCACCACCATGTCGCGCGAAAGAGCGATATTGGCCGCGCGGAGTGCCAGAATTTTGCACGAGGCCAACAGCGACGGAGTCGACAGGCGAAATATGTCGGACCACCAGCGCACGAGCTCTTCGGGCAGTGAATCCAGCCACGCTGCATCCCTTTCTTTAAGGCCGAGCGAGTCCAGCAGTACATACAAGTCGCCGCGAACTTCATCTTCGGGCAGGAGACGCTTTACCGCGCGGCCGAATAATTCCCGCGCCAAGAATGTTTCTTCGGGAAGTCCGGCTTCCGAGATGACGCGAACGTAGGAGTGATGGGACCAGAAATCGCGAAACGCAGCGCGGATTTCATCACGGTGGGGGTGAGCGTCAATGCCGGCGGTCAGTGCAGCAAGCTTTTCTGTGCGCTCAGCGATCGGCACGTTCATCAGGTCGCGAAGGACGCCGTAAACCCAGGTGGCTCGATCGCGATCCGAACCGAATTCAAATTTCAGCAAGCCCTCGGGCGGCGAAATTGGCGTGGGGACGTTCATGATTCGACGCTCTCGGGATAGGACTACGGGTACTCGAACGTTAACAGGCTTACCCGAAGGAATCCATCAGTAGTTTTCAGGAATGAACTACCGGCGTTTGAGGGCTTCTAATTCCTCCAGCGTGCGAGGCCAATCCGATCCGAGCAGGCGCGACAAGCTGCGATCGGCCAGGACCTTGCCTCCGGTCTGGCAATGCGCGCAGTAGTTCGTTTCCTTGTCGGCGTAACGAATTCGCAAGACCTTCTCGCCGCATCTTGGGCAGGGCAAACCGTATCGTCCGTGCACCGTCATCTCTTTGCGGAAGGCCGTCACTTTCTCAGGAAATGAATCTTTCGCCTCTGCCTGAAGTCGAGCGATCCAGAGTTCCAGCGTTTGGCGAGTCTTGTCGAATAATCTGCTCCATTCCTCCGATGTCAGCTTCTTCGTCATCGCAATGGGCGAGAGTTGAGCGGCATGAAGAATTTCGTCGGAATAGGCATTGCCGATGCCGCTCAGCAAACGCGGATCCGTCAATGCTCTTTTCAGCGTGTGATTCTCCGCGGTGAGCACCGACCGGAACGACTCAAGATCGGCCGCGAAAACATCGATGCCTCCTGCATCGAAGGCTACAAGATTGGCTTCGCCGCTCACCATGTGCAGCGACGCACGATGCTTACTGCCGGCTTCGGTCAGGACGAGTGAACCCTCGGGAAAATCGAACGCAGCCAGATTCCGGCGGCCGCCGAGTTTTGTCTCTGGCGGCTTCCAATGCAGTCGACCAGCGATCATAAGGTGCAGGACGATCCACAGATCTCCGTCAATTCCGATCGCTATGCGCTTTCCGATCCGGCGCAGCTGCCTTACCGTTCGACCCTCCACTGATGAAACGGAAGGCTGAACGCTACGAAGCAGAAACGGAGTGGCGATACGAATCCGCTGCAGCGGCTGGCCAACCACGCGTGGTTCGAGCGCGGTTAAGTACGCTTCAATGTCGGGCAATTCCGGCATGAACCACCAGATTGCCCTCTGGACCCGCAGTTTGCAACGACAAGCGCGCAGAATCTTCGTCAAATTTTCAGATCTCCCATTGACTCGCACGCTCGGTTCGGAGTACAGTGCCTGCGTTCTGGGGTTCTGGGGAATGACGCGCACAACACGGCGTGTGGGGATAGTTCTCTTTCAGCTGGGCGGGCCTGACACGCTGGAAGCGATCGAACCGTTTTTATATAACCTTTTTTGCGATCCCGATATCATCGATTTTCCGTTTGCCCGGATCGGGCGCAAACCCCTCGCCAAGCTCATTTCCGCCACCCGCGCCAGAAAAGTACAGCACCACTATTCGAAGATAGGCGGAGGTTCGCCAATTCGGCATCACACAGAGCAGCAGGCAAAAGCGCTCGAGTGCGAACTCCGGGCACAGGGAATCGAGGCGCGGTGTTTTGTGGCCATGCGTTACTGGCATCCCTTCACAAATGAAGCGGTAGCAAAGCTTCGCGATGCGCAGTGCGATGAGATCGTGCTGCTCCCGCTGTATCCGCAGTATTCCTCGACCACGACCGGTTCGAGTCTGAATGAGTGGCGGCGTTTGTTTCAGGACGACGTACTTACACGCAAGGTCGACAATTTCTACCGCAACACGATGTATCTCGATGCACTGATTGAGAGAGTGAACGACGCTCTTTCGCGCTTCCCTGCTCCCGATCGCCCGGCGATTGTCTTCAGCGCGCATGGCGTTCCGCTGGCTGTGATTGAGAAGGGCGATCCTTATCAGCGCCAAATCGAGGAGACAGCGCGATTACTGGTGGAGCGCGGCGGCTGGAAGAATCCGCACCGGCTTTGTTACCAGAGCAAGGTAGGAGCGAGCCGCTGGCTGCAGCCTTCGTTGCATCAAACCATTCGTACTCTCGCGGCGGAACAGCTTCGCGAGATTTGCGTCGTGCCGATCGCCTTCGTCTCAGATCACGTCGAGACCTTGGGTGAGATTGATCACGAAGCCCGGAAGGAAGCATACGGGCTTGGTATCCGGCAGTTCGAGATGAGCGCCGGGCTCAATGACTCTCCAAAATTCATACAGGCTCTGGGGAGTATTGTGCAGGCGGCCTTGGGCCAAGAAGTTCATTCATTGATTCCGATTCATAATCATGGGGGAGAGTTGGCGGAGCCACAGTACGCGGCCGCCGCCGGATTAGATTAGGGCCCGATCAAGTCAGGCAGAGGAGGGGACATGGCGGAGTTGGAGACCGACAAGGTCAATCCGAATCCGGAAGCGGCCACGAAGCCGGCCAAGCCCATCGTGGATGCCACGAAATACGTGGGCACTCCCGCGGTGGGGACCTCGAAAGCGGCAGCCGCCGGAGGTGTCGCGGGAACTGCTCCCTCGACGGAGATTGATCACCATCGCCGTCGGTTTGCCTGGACGCTGATCGCCGGCTTCCTCGTCGCATGGCTTATTGCCTTCTTTCGTTTCTTCCTGCCTCGCACTCTTTTCGAACCGAACTCGGTTTTCAAGATTGGCTACCCCTCGGAGTTCGCCCTCGGCGTCGATACAAAATTCCAGCAGAAATACCGCATTTGGGTAGACCGTACTCCGGACCGGCTGTTCATCATTTATGCGCGCTGCACCCATCTGGGCTGCACGCCCGACTGGAAGCCGAGCGAAAACAAATTCAAGTGTCCATGTCACGGCAGCGGGTATGACAGCGAAGGGATCAACTTTGAAGGTCCGGCGCCGCGCCCCATGGATCGAGCGCACCTCGAACTCGCGCCCGACGGGCAGGTCCTCGTCGACACTTCGAAGCTCTATTCCTGGCCGAAGGGCCAGCCAACTCACTTTAACGATCCGGGGGCGTTTTTGACCGGGGTGTAGCGAATTGGGTCAGCGATTCTCTGAGTCCCTGACTCGCGTACAAACGAATAATGGCTCAATGATTCAATGACCCGATAAATTATGGCTGAATCAAACAATCCCAACGGCGGCAACGGTGCTAGCGGCGCAGGCGGCGGCGACGCGAAAAATGGCGGCAAGGTCGGACTCCTCGAAAAAGTCACCACCGGAGTCAAAGACGACCTTCAAGCCCTCAAAACCGATATCCCAAGCAAGGCGAAAGAGCAGATCGAAGGCCTGAAAGATCCAACGAAGACACAGGTCTACACCTCGATCTTCCGCCACAAGCACGACGACACCCCGCGGAACCGCGCGCTGGGCGTGCTGTCGAATGTCTTCCTCCACCTGCATCCGGCGAAGATCAATCGCGACTCAGTCCGCTACAGCTACACCTGGGGCATGGGCGGGATCACGTTTTACCTGTTCATCATCCTGACCTACACCGGCGTACTGCTGATGTTCTATTACCACCCGACGAAGGTTCAGGCGTTTCGGGACGTTCTGTATCTCGAGCATGATGTCCCGTTCGGCAAGATCCTGCGCAACATGCATCGCTGGGCCGCCCACCTGATGGTCATCGGTGTGTGGCTGCACATGTTCCGCGTTTTCCTCACAGGCTCGTATAAAAAGCCACGCGAATTCAACTGGAACATCGGCGTCCTCCTGCTCGTGTTCACGCTGTTGCTCTCGTTCACCGGATACCTGCTTCCCGACGATCAGCTGGGATTCTGGGCCGTTACCGTGGGAACGAACATGGCGCGCGCTACGCCGCTGCTGGGACACGAGGGACCATTCGGGCATCAACTCGGGATGACTCCTTACAACGATATCCGCTTCGGATTGCTCGGTGGATCGATCGTCGACGCGAACGCGCTGCTGCGGTCTTACATCTGGCATTGCATCGGCATTCCAATCGTGGCTTCTGTACTGATGATTGTGCACTTCTGGCGGGTGAGGAAAGACGGGGGAATATCCGGGCCGGCCCCGGTCATGCTTGAGGCCGAAGCCGACAAGCCCCGAAGAGGACCGAAAGCGGCAGGGGAGTGAACCTAGCGACAGCCGCCTCGGCTGTCCGGTCGTTGTGGAGAATCTATGGATTGGCGACAACTTTGGGAGATTTGCTCGGCTCCGGACAACGTGCCGATTGTGGCGCTGATTCCGCTGCTCCTCTTCTACATCCTCCTGGCTTGGAAGCAGGCGCGCGCGAACGATCAGTTGATCGCGGAACTCGAGGCCGACCCCGCGCTGGCGAAGACGCACCATCGCAAAGCCTGGCCCTTCAAGCAGGGCTGGCAAAAAGAAGTACACGTCTGGCCATTTCTGCTGCGCGTTGAGTTTCTCGCCGCCATCATCGTTACCGTCATTCTGATGGTTTGGTCGATCAGCCTGAATGCTCCCCTGGAAGAACCGGCCAATCCTAACTTGACCATGAATCCTGCAAAAGCCCCGTGGTATTTCCTCGGACTGCAGGAGATGCTCGTGTACTTCGATCCATGGATTGCCGGCGTGGTCATGCCGACGATGATCATCGTCGGTCTGATGGTGATTCCCTACATCGACACCAATCCGCTCGGCAGCGGCTATTACACGTGGAAGCAGCGAAAATTTTCGATTTCGACTTTTCTCTTCGGCTTTCTCCTTCTGTGGGTCACGATGATCCTGATCGGGACGTTTATCCGTGGCCCCGGATGGCAATGGTTCTGGCCGGGGCAAACCTGGGATCACAACCGGCTGATTTACGAGGTGAACCGTGATTTGCCCGACATATTCGGAATCACGTCGAACCTCGGCAAAGGTGTGTTCGGTGCGATCGTCGTCATCGGCTACTACTTGGTCGGCGGCGGACTTGTTTATTCGCTTTTCCGGCGCAAGATGGCTAAGGATTTCAAGCGGATGAGCCTGCTGCAGTTCTCGATCGTACAGTTTCTGTTGCTGACGATGGTCGCGCTCCCGATGAAGATGTCGCTGCGCTTGTTGTGGCACATCAAGTACGTGTGGATCACACCGTGGTTCAACATATAGGAACCGTCGTTAGTCGATAGTCGGCCGTCGTTGTGTCGATGATCTTCGTTGCTGTCGTAAGTCGTTAGCCGTAGGTCGTTTGTCATCCTGAGCGCAGCCATCGATCCACGAATGTGGAGCGATGGTGAAGTCGAAGGATGCCTAATCGCACGGGGCACCACAGTCAAGAATAGGATCTCCTAGCGACGCTCGGAATGACAATTCCGCCGAAGGCCGAGGACCAACGGCCAACGGCTGAACACTGACGACCCGACAACTGAGCGACCAAGACAGTTTCCGGAGAAACGGTTTTCTGGCCACTGGCCACTGATTACTGACCGCTGAGGTCTCAATGCCTGACAAACCCATCCCCGAGCAAGACCCAATCACCAGCAAGTCTTACGCTGCGCACTATGTCATTGCGTCCATCCTTCTCATTGCAACTCTGTTCTGGGCCTTGTGGGACGAGGCTTGGGGGCAGCGTCCGTGGAAGGCATTCCAGGACGAATGGAAGGGCCGCTACAGTGCATTCCTGAATACTGCCAAGTCCGTTTCCGCGAAGTCGCAAAACTCCGTCGAAAGCGATTCGCAGTACGCCGCGCTCAAGCAGGACTACCAGAAAGCGTACCTCGACACCAAGGCACAGGCAGCCCAGGTACGAACTCAGCTCGACGATGCCAGCGCGCGGCTCCTCGCGGTGCAGAGCGTATTTACCGATCGCCGCGCCTACGTCAATGCTCTGACCTACGAGTACGAAACCAGCACGAGCGCCTCCGCAAAAGCCAGCAAGCAGAAAGACATTGATGCCTACAAAGCGGAAGTCGCGACCGTCACGTTCCCCGACGGAAGTAAGAAACAATTCACTTTCCCTCAGTTAGAGGAGACCTACAACGGCATCCGCGATGAAAAGACCAAGTTGAGCCTCGAACTCGGCGATGTACTCAAGCCGATGACAACCGCCAAGGCCAAGATGGACGAGTACGTCTCCGATCACATGGTCGATCTCACTCCGGCACAGATCGATGGCCTCAAGAAGAAAACAGCGGATTGGGATCCAAAGATCGTTCAGATTAACGTGGCCGAGGCAAACATTGTCGATCGCTGCGAGTCCTGCCACATGGGAACGCGCGAGCCTTTGAGGATTACTCCCGCCGCGATGATGTTGAAGGGCGAGAAAAAGCCCGACGAATATGCGGAGGCATTTGTCAGCCATCCGAAGCCCGAACTTTTGCAGATTCACGATCCGGAAAAGTTTGGATGCTCGCCCTGTCATCAAGGAAATGGGCGCGCAACAACCAGCGTCGAAAAAGCGCATGGCAACTATGAGCACTGGCTGTGGCCGCTCTATCCAAAAGAAAATTCCCAGGCCGGCTGCCAGACCTGCCACGCCGCCGATATGGTTCTGGTCAGCGGTGACGTGCGGTTTGAGACGATCAATAACGGCAAGGATCTCTTCCGCCAGCGTGGCTGCATGGGCTGTCATCGCTACGAAGGCTATGACAATGAACCAGAAGAGCTGAATTCCATCAGCCAGCAGATCAAGCAGATTGAAAATCAAAAGATCGATAATCTAAAACAATCTGCTTATCTGATGAAAGAGGCCGATGCAGCGGAGACGAACGACGAAGCCAACCAGCTGAACACTCGGGCGGTCGATCTGAAAGTCTCCAACAGCAAGCTGGATGGGCGTCTGCAGCAGCTCGATTTTCAGTCCCACAGCTTGATGCAGGACATGAAGAAGGTCGGGCCCAATCTGAAGGACGTCCGGCTCAAGCTGAACAAGAATTGGATTCCGGTCTGGCTCAACAAGCCCACGGATTTCCGTCCCACGACGAAGATGCCGAACTTCCGGCTGACGCAACGTCAGATCGAAGCGATCTCCGCATTCATCTGGCAGGATGCGCTTACCGATCCGTTACCGAAGCACAAGCCAGGCAATGCCGCTCACGGCAAAGAACTGTTTGAGGAGCGCGGATGCGTGGCATGCCATTCGATCGGCCAAGGCGACCAGGTGCAGGGGGGATGGTTCGCCGCCAACCTGTCGCGCGAAGGCGAGAAGGCCAATTACGACTATCTTGTACGCTGGGTGCACAATGCTCGCGAGCGGACGCGCCCCTATTGCCCGTACGAGAAAAAAGATATTGGTCCCGAGGATTACGCCAAGAAGGGTCTTCCCTATCAATTCGATCTCGAGCACAGCAAATGCCCCAACGATGGTCACGAACTGCAAGTGCAGAACATGACCGTTATGCCCAGCCTCCGTCTTAGTGAGGAGGATGCCGAGGATATCGCGTCGTTCCTGATGACTCAGAAGAAGGAAGATCCTTCTTCTTACGCGAACGCCGCATTCATGAACGATCCTTCTCTTAAGGCCGAAGGCAAGAAGTGGGTCCAGCACTTTGGCTGCGCAGGATGCCACGAAATCGCCGGCCTGGAAGACGAAGGACGCATCGGCACGGAGTTGACCTTCGAAGGCAGCAAACCCATCGAGCGTCTTGACTTTGCGCTGTTCACCGAACGCGCGCAGCGCGGCGGCGAAAATGCGGAGCCGATCAAGAATAAAGAAGATCTCGCCCGCTTGCCTGACGGCCCCGCCACCAAGCCCTGGTATAACCTCAAAGGATTCTTCGAGCACAAACTCGCCGAGCCGGACGTGTATGACCACGGCATGGTAAAGAGCGAGACGGAAGCCATGCGCATGCCCAACCTGCATCTGACCAAAGACCAGGTCCTGGACATCACCACGTTCCTGATGGGCAGCCAGGAAACTTCCCTGCCCGACAGCTATCAATACAAGCCGGGAGACGCGCGGCACGACATCCAGGCCGGCTGGTGGGTGGTCAAAAAATATAACTGCATGGGATGTCATCAGTTCATCCCCGGCCAAAATACAATTCTGATGGGACTGAAGCAATATCAGGACGTGCAGGAGCAATTGCCGCCGAAACTGCTGACCGAGGGAGCGCGTGTCGATCCGGAATGGATGAGAAAGTTCCTGTCGAATCCCGCGCTGAGCACGACTGACACGAATCGCAACGGCGTGCGGCCCTACCTGAAAGTCCGCATGCCTACGTTCTCGTTCTCCAATAATGAGCTCCGAATACTGGTGCGATTCTTCCAGGCGCTCTCGCAACAGCCCATGCCGTACATTCCGGAGCAGGTCCCGGTCTTAACGGCAAAGGAGACGGACATGGCGCGGAGTTTATTCTCAAGCACAGCCGCCCCATGCTTGAAATGCCACGCGACTGGAGATCCGGCGCACGACAAGATCGCGACCGCGCCGAATTTCCTGCTGGCCAAAGAACGCCTCAAGCCGGATTGGGTCGAGCGCTGGATCACCGATCCGCAGGCGGTCAGCCCTGGTACATCCATGCCGTCTGGACTGTTCAAGCGGCAGGACAATCAATGGGTATTCGCTGGTCCGACTCCGTCGACCTTCAACGGATTCACTGGCGATCACCGCAAGCTTCTGACCGATTACATTTTCCAGCTGACGCCGGAAGAACAAAGAAGAGTGGCGGCATCCATGCCGCACGCGAAAACAGCGGCAATTGTTCCCGCGCATGCGCGTAAGCAGGCCGCGCTGCAGTTGCACAATGCGCCAAGCGGAGGATCGCAGTAAGATTCGGACAACAAAGACTCCTCGGACCGCCGTGAATCCGCTCCGGCTTCTTCGGAATAAAAACGGACCGCAGGGCAATTTAAGAGAAAGGGCGACATCATGATTAAAAACAATAGTTGGACAAAAATCAGCATTGGTATCCTTGCACTCTGCGCACTGCTGGTGATGGGTGCGTGCAGCAAGAAAGAAAACACAGAGCAATCGAACAATACCGCAGAACAGCCGGCGGCTCAGCCCGCTCCGGCGGCCACTCCGATCGATCCCGCCACCGTCGCGACGATCAACGGAACGGTGAAGTTTGATGGCGCGGCTCCCAAACCGGCCAAAATCGACATGAGCCAGGATCCCGGCTGCAAGGGGCCGAACGAGGCCGAGAATCTCGAGGTCAGCGATGGCGATCTTGCCAACGTCTTCGTCTATGTGAAAGACGGATTGGGCAACCGGACCTTTGATGTTCCCACGACTCCGGTGCAGCTTGAACAAAAGGGCTGCCGCTACCACCCGCACGTTCTCGGAGTGATGGCGGGACAGACCGTCGACATCAAGAATGCCGACCCGACTACGCACAATATTCATCCGACGCCGAAGGACAATCGCGAATGGAACGAGTCGCAGCCGCCGTCGTCTGCTGACATTCAGAAAAACTTTGCCCGTGAAGAAATCATGCTCCCGGTCAAGTGCAACCAGCATCCGTGGATGAAGATGTACATCAACGTAGTGAAGAACCCGTTCTTTGCCGTAACAGCAAAGGATGGCAAGTATGAAATCAAAGGCCTGCCTCCCGGCGATTACACGATCGCGTTCGTTCACGAGAAGCTTGGCGAGCAGGATCAAAAAGTGACTGTCGGTCCCAAAGAAACCAAGACCGTCGATCAGGCGTTCAAAGCCGCGGGCGAATAGCCGCTTTGGTTTGATAGAATACCGGGTGAGCCGGAGCACACTATGTGGGTGATTCGCTCGGCTCATCCGGGTCATGCCTGCGTTCTGCAGGCAACTCTTGACCGAAGAGGCTCTGCCACGAAAGCCGTTGCCACATCGTACAATCGCGGACTCCATCGATTTGCTATCGTTCTGGCCTGCTGGACCTTTCTTCTGATCATTGCCGGAGCGCTCGTCACCAGCAATGACGCGGGCCTTTCTGTGCCCGACTGGCCGACTTCGTTCGGATCGCTCTATAAAATTCCGAGACTTGTCGGCGGCGTGAAATTCGAGCACACCCATCGCATGATCGCGCAAGTTGCGGGACTGTTGACCATCATCCTGGCAGTCTGGACCTGGCGCTCTGAGAAGCGGCGCTGGATGCGGATTTTGGGCTGGGCCGCTTTGGTCACAGTAATCGCCCAGGGCATCCTCGGCGGCATCACGGTCCATTATTATCTGCCGCCGGCGGTCTCCTCGGCCCATGCCGCCCTGGCCCAAACGTTTTTTTGTATGGCTGTAGCGATGGTGCTGTTCACCGGGCGGAAATGGGTGGAGGAGGAACCAAAGGTCGAGTTCGATCAACGGCGTCCGAGTCTGTTCACGCTGACCCTGCTCTCGATCTTTGTGCTCTACGTGCAACTGATTCTAGGAGCGATGTTCCGCCATCACGGCATGAGTTGGTGGCCGCACGTCGTCCACGCGGTGGTGGTTTCGTTCGTGATTGCCTGGACGGCGGTTCGCGCACTCACTGTCTATCCGCAGCTTGAAGCGGTACGCAGGCCCGCGATTCTGATGCTCTCGCTCGTGATCGCGCAGTTGTGTCTGGGATTCACTGCCTTTCTAACACGCGTGGCATGGGGACGAGATGCCGTGCAGCCGGAACTGCCCATGGTGATCGCGACGGTGACCCATGTTGCAGTCGGCGCACTGCTGTTGGCCACGACCGTCATCCTCGCGATTCAAGTGTGGAGAAACGTTCCCGTCGCCTTCGAAGAAAGACTGCCGCAAGCAGAGAGGAATGCCTCGGCGGCCTAAGTTCGCGATCATGCAACTCGATCAGAATCGTTTGACTCCAACAGATTGTGACCGACGCATAGCTGTCAACTAGATGTCCTAAACTGGTTTTAATTCTGGGGATTCGCTTTGGTTTCGAAAGCTGCTGTGTTCGCTGATTCCGGTCCGGAGCTCAACAATCGCTCCGCCGAATCCGTTATTTCTGTTCAGAATCTCGTCCACCGTTACGAAAACCGCACCGCGCTCAACGGAGTTTCGCTCGACGTCCGTCCTGCCGAGTTGTTTGGACTGCTCGGTCCGAATGGGAGCGGAAAGACAACTCTCTTCCGGATTCTCTCGACCCTCATGATTCCGACTTCAGGCCGCGCCCTGGTCATGGGCTGCGATGTTGCCCAGGATCCGGCGAAGTTGCGGCAGCAGGTTGGGGTCGTATTCCAGGCGCAGAGTGTCGACCCGAAACTCACCGCCTACGAAAATCTCTGGCACCAGGGACATCTCTACGGTTTGCGAGGCGCCGCGTTGAAGCAACGCGTTTATGAAATTCTGACCCGCGTCGGCCTCGCTGATCGGGCGAAAGAACGGGTCGAGACTTTCTCCGGAGGCATGCAGCGACGCATCGAGTTGGCAAAGGGCCTGCTGCATCATCCAGGCGTGCTGCTCCTTGACGAACCCACAACGGGTCTCGATCCCGGCGCGCGCCGCGACCTGTGGCAATATCTGCAAATTCTCCGCGACGAGGAACATGTCTCTGTTCTCGTTACCACGCACCTCATGGAAGAAGCCGAGCGCTGCGATCGGCTTGCCATCATGAACGAAGGAAACCTGGTCGCGCTGGGTACGCCTGCCGAGTTAAAAAGTGAAATTGGCGGAGACGTCATCCTGCTCGATGCGGCTCACAATGCAGAGTCGCTAGCGGACCAGATCCGCGCGCGCTTTCATGTGGAAGCCGCAGTGCTTGGCAATCAAGTGCGCATCGAACGGGAAGGCGGCCACCGTTTTGTGCCTGATCTGGTCGAAGCCTTTCCGGGCGAAATCCAGGCAATCTCCGTAAGCAAGCCCGCCCTGGAGGATGTATTTATCCATCGTACCGGCCACAAGTTCTGGACTGAAAACAACGAAGCAGATTCCGATCAGCCCGATAAAAAGGAAAAGAGGAGGTAGAGTGCGCCCCATTATTCTTGCTCTTTCTCTGGTGCTCGGCATTATTCCCCTGGCTGGCATAGGCTGGATCTTCGCCAGCGGGATGATTCGGCTCTGGCCACCAACCGCGACCGTCGACGGATTATTCATGACCCTGATTCTCCTCACGCTTTCGGCGTGTTTGCTGCTGAATGTATTTTTTGAACTGCGTGATCGTCGGGGCAAGAAAGGCGCTCCGGCGGCAAAGGCTCCGGCAGCGAAGGCCAGTTAAAGATGGCGACTCAAGCAACAACATTGTCGCGGCCCATCGGACGACCGGCATCCGCCGGAGTGCTGCTGCCCGCATTCACTCTGTGGTGGCGCGAAATTGTGCGCTTCTATCGACAGACCACGCGCGTGATCGGGGTATTGGCTTCCCCGCTGGTGTTTTGGCTGGTGATCGGCTCTGGATTCGGCACATCGTTCCGTTCCGGCGGAGGCCCCGGACAGCAGCACTATCTGGATTATTTCTATCCCGGCGCGCTCATCATGATCGTGCTCTTCACTTCGATCTTCACCATGATGTCCGTCATTGAAGATCGCAAAGAAGGCTTCCTGTTATCGGTATTGGTGGCGCCCGTACCGCGCACTGCGATTGTTCTTGGCAAAGTTCTAGGCGGAACAACGCTGGCCGCCGTTCAGGGAATGATCTTCCTGATCTTCGCTCCCTTTGCGGGCGTGCACCTCGAGCCCGTCCAGGTTCTGCTCGTCTTTGTCGTAGTGTTTCTGGTGTCTTTCTCCTTGACCGCCTTGGGATTCGCGATTGCCTGGCCTATGGATTCTTCGCAGGCTTTTCACGGAATCGTGAACCTGTTCCTGATTCCGTTGTGGCTGCTCTCCGGCGCTCTGTTTCCCATGGGCGGCGCCTCGGGCTGGATTCGCATCATCATGCGCTTGAATCCTCTGACCTACGGAGTCGAAGGTCTCCGCGCTCTTCTCTATCCCGGCGCGGAATCCATGTTTCCGCTCGGATCGTCGATCGCGACTCTGCTGTTATTCTCTCTGGTGATGTTCGGACTGGCATTGGTGATGGCAAATCGCCGTACGACGAGGCCCGCCGCGTGATCCCTGAACAATACGAGTACTTCCCTGCTCTCATCGCCAGCCTGAATGGAGCGAGCGCAGTCCTCCTGTTTACGGGCCGCAGCCTGATTCTGCGCGGGAAACTGGCGGCCCATCGCGCTTGCATGATCGCCGCTGTCGTCTCCTCCGCCTTGTTTCTGGCCTGTTACCTTTACTTTCACGCGCACGTCGGTGACATTCGTTTTCTCGGCGACCGATTCTGGCATGTCGTTTATCTGATCGTTCTCATTCCCCACGTTTTGCTGGCGATCGTTATCGTACCGATGGTTGCCATCACGCTCGTTCGTGGATTGCGCGGGCATTACGCCAAGCATCGCGTTATCGCCCGCTGGACCTGGCCGCTCTGGATGTACGTATCGCTCACAGGCGTCCTTGTCTATTTCATGCTGTACCAGTGGTTTCCGCACAGCTAGCGCGGAATTGCCACGGCACGTAGCGACAGTCGCCTCGGCTGTCCGGCAAATGGTGAAATTTGTGATTATTGATTGTTGAATAACGGCTCTTCGGCCCCGAAGATTTTTATTCAAAGGTTCTTATTCAACAATCAACGATCAACGATCGACAATCTCTGCGCCGTGGTGAAATTCTTATGTCCGTCCTAAAGCTCAAAATCGATGTCTCAGGCACCGTCGGCGATGCGGCCTGGAAGCAGATCAAGCAGTTCGACCAGATTCAAAGCGCTGACTTCGGCCCGCAGTTCGGCAGTGGAGGCCGCTGCAACCATCCGCCGGACGCCCCTCACTGCAAAGGCGAGTGGATCGGCGCCGAAATCCGGCTCCAGACGCCGCTTCTGGCGCAATACGCAATGTCGCATTATCTGGAGCAGGATCGCGTCCTCGATGCCGATGTGGAGTAGGCGGCTTCTGCTATAGTTCCACCCCGGGGTTTCATGTCTCTTCCATCAGAACCTTCAGCCGCTCAATCAGATCTTCAAGTGGGACAAGGCTCGCCCTCTCGACCGCCCAAGCGCGGCATGTCGCGCACCCATAAAATCCTCTTCTTCGTTACCGGATGGCTCATCGTCCTGATGCCTTTTCTCTTCTGGTGGAACACGTGGTTCGGGCGGCATCTTTCCGACCAGCAACTGACCGAATATCTGCATGACGACAATAAGCCTCGCCACATCCAGCACGCTCTGGTCCAGCTGGGGGATCGCATGTCGCGCAACGATTCCTCCGCCAGACGGTGGTATCCCGATCTCGTCCGCGTGGCCGGAAATCCGGTGGAACAAGTGCGCAACACCGATGCCTGGGCCATGGGCCAGGACACGTCCGGCGCTGGCTTTCACGAAACACTCTTGAAGATGTTGCAAGATTCGTCCCCAATCGTGCGAGGCAACGCCGCATTGTCTCTGGTGCGATTCGGAGATGCCACCGGGCGCCCGGAGATCGCTGCCCTGCTCCATCCGGTTTCAATCGCAGCTCCCGTTAACGGACGCATCGCTGACTCTGATCGAAACGGCACCCCGATTCATCAAGGCGGACTGATTGCCAAGCTGGCGCCGGCAGGATCCTCGCAAGAGATCGATCTGCGATCGCCGATTCCTGGGCGGATTCGAACGGTTCAACAGCCGGGCTCGTACGTAAATGCGGGCTCCGAAGTGGCCGTGATCGATCCCGGAACGCAGCAAGTCTGGGAAGCTTTACGCGCACTCTACCTCGTAGGCCAAATGGAGGATCTCGAGGTGGTTCGTCCGTACGAGCGCGACGTGCCCGAGGTATCGAATGACGTTCGCAAGCAGGCAACGGAAACCGAGCAGGCGATTCGCGCACGGGCTGGCGCGAACTGAACCTTAAAAAAAGGAACCGCCCAATGCCGCAGATGATCGGCTATATCTCTCTGGTCGTCCGCGATTACGACGAAGCGATCCAGTTCTACACGCAGGTTCTCGGCTTCGATCTCATCGAGGACTCTCCCTCCAAGGACCGTGCCGAACAAGACAAACGCTGGGTTCTGGTATCGCCTCCGGCTTCGCAGGGCACGAAGTTGCTTCTTGCGAAAGCTTCCACTCCCGAGGAACTGAGCCGCGTTGGCAATCAGACCGGAGGCCGCGTCTTCCTCTTCCTCCACAGCGATGACTTCCACCGCGACTATCGTCTTTTCTTAAATCGGGGAGTCAGATTCGTCCGGGAGCCCAAGGAAGAGCCGTATGGAACGGTAGCAGTGTTCGAGGACCTCTACGGCAATAAGTGGGATTTGCTTGAACTGAAGCCTGAGCGGAGAAAACAACAACCCTAACCACTGTCATCTCGACCGGAGCCTTGGGTTCCGCGAACAGGAAGCATCGCGGAGTGGAGAGACCGTTGTTTCAGACCCGAGCCCGAGAGCCGAAAAGCAGAAACCGAAAGCCGGCTCCTAAATCGACATCACCCCGACTTCTTTTTCCACCTCGGCCGTATCGACCATCGCGATGGCGTCCCAGGGGCAGCCATCGAGGAAGCAACCATCCGGGCCTTTGCTCAGACACTTCTTGCAGCCGATGCACAGGATGGGGTCAACCGCAATCCGCCCAAAAGGCGGATGGTCTTCATCCGGCACCCAGAACATGCAGTCTTCGACCGGACAGTACTCCACGCACGCCGGCGATCCGGCACATCCGGTGCAGCATTCTGTGATCACGGCGAGCTCTTTGGGTTTCTTCTTGCGCGGAGTTGCGAGCCCCTTCGACTTCGGCTCGAACTTCAGTTCGTCGGGCACCATCCCGACAGCTTTGGTGGCTCCGGGCACGACAGGCATGCGGGGGATTATAGCCCAAAAATCGTCGGCCGTTGCCGATTAATTGCACTGCAGGTTCGTCCCAAAGTGGGCTGAAAATGAGGCCGAACTCCGTGTTTCGTCATTGCCAACCCGAAATCCAACTGTTCCATTCTGCTATAGTGAGCCGTGCAAAGGAGCATGACATGGCTGGAAAGAGTCTGAACCGGGTTCAATTAATCGGCAATCTGGGCAAAGATCCCGAAATCAAATACACGCCCCAGGGAACGCCCGTCGCCAAGCTGACCATCGCGACAAACGAGCGCTATAAAGACAAAGCCGGCGAGTGGCAGGATCGTACTGAGTGGCACAATGTCGTCCTCTGGCAGAGGCTTGCCGAAATCGCGGGTGAATACCTGAAGAAGGGGGGCAAGGTTTTCGTGGAAGGCCGCCTGCAAACCCGCTCCTGGGACGACAAGCAGACCGGACAAAAGAAGTACATGACCGAAATCGTCGGCAACGATCTAATCCTGCTGGGAGGAGCCGGGGGCGGAGGAGGAGGACGCAGCGAAGGTGCAGATTCCAGCGCATCCTCGCGCGGAACATCAGCCGCCACCAACAACTTCGACCAGCGGACGCCCGAACCAGAGCCTGCCCCGTCCGGCCCCATCACCGACGAGGACATCCCGTTCTAACCCGAAATCTCCGAAAAGCTTGCTCCTATGTGGGGACAGCCGCCCTATGTGGGGACAGCCGCCCGCGGCTGTCCGGCGGAGCGAAGCTCCGCTGCGCCACCTAGGGTGCAGCATCCTTCGTTTCGCTCGTAGCCCTGCGATTCACGCGCGCGCGCGCTAATCCCCATCTCCGGTATCGACCGCGACCAGTTCCAGATTCTGTAGCAGCGGGCTCGAATCCGACAGAAACTCTACATGTCCACATCGCGGACAAGACAAAATGACGTGTCCCGCCCCTGGCGCCAGACTGGCGCGCATCAGCTGATAGCGCTGTAGTTTTTGTTCACACCGAAGACAGCACACGGTTTTCGAGTATGGGTCGGTAGAGACGCTTCCCGGCGTCTCGATGGCTGGTTTCATATTTTCCTTAAAAGCATCTCAAAAAGCACAATTCCGGAGCGGCCGATCGAGCCAGCCGTTCCGGTGCAAGTAGGACGAGTTTATCACGCTGAGGAGTAACGACTTCTGTTCGGTACCCGGCTCGTTAAGGGCTCTCTTTGAGGACGCGATTCGATCACGCGACAGGGATGGCAGGCGAGTCAGGCCACGTAGCTCTCGCCCTCGCTCAGGCCTAGGGGTGAGGCAGGTTTCGCAACAACGAAATTGCGGCTCGTGCGTAACCCTAGTTTGGTTCCTACCGAGGGAGAAAAAAAACGAGGAAGTCCATGGTCTGCCGGACTCCCTCGGAATTTTTTACGACAGTGTCATCTCGACCAGAGCGTTCCGTTCCGCGAAGCGGAACCAGACGCGAAGTGGAGAGATCCTTTGTTCTGCAGTCGAATGCAGCGACCCGCCAACCGCTCTAGAACTCTGGCCGAAACGAATCCGACGTCAAATCCCCAAGCAGCTTGTGCCAAGGATGCTTCTCGTTCTGCTCGACCTTCGCCACCATTTCCTTCATCTTGGCCAGAACCGGTGGCGCGTCCTCGTCGTAAACATCGCCTTGCAGGAGTTTCAGAACGTCCAGCCGGTAATTCTTGTCATGAATGAAGTAGGTGAACAGCACGTTCAGCCGGTAGTAGACAGAGATGAATTCGTACCAGTTCTTCGTGCCGCGGCGCAGCTTGTTCTCGTAGTCCGAAAACGCTTCTCGCGAGAAGTTGTTTTTCTCCAGCGCCGAGAGAATGTCCTTGTGCGCGAAGCGGGAGCTGTTCAGCGCAATGCTGACGCCGGTCGAGAAAATCGGGTCCACGAAACGTCCTGCATCGCCAACCATCATAAAGCGGTCGCCGCAGAGTTGCTTCATGGCGTAGCTGTAGTCGCCTTCGTCCTTAAACGGACGAATTCGCTCCGATTTTCGAAGGGTCTCAGCGATCAATGGACGGCTGCCCACCGAGTCCCAGAAGAACTTCTCCCGATCCGTCTTCGATCTGGCAAAGTTCTTCTTCTGCGTCACCACGCCCAGACTTGTCACGGTGTCGCTGATGGGAATCTGCCAGATCCAGGTGTTCGAAACTTTCAGGAAATGGATGTAAATATAGTCAAGATTCGTATCCCGCTTCGCGAATACTTTTCGATCGTAGCCATCAAACCAGGAGTGGATGGCGTACTGATCGAACACCGTATCCTGAATCTTGAGCTTCAGCTGGTTGCCAAGGAAAGTCTGGCGTCCGCTGCAATCGACCACCATTTTGCAGCTTACGCTCATTTCCTTCGGACCAATGCTGAAGTAAACCTCGGGATGCTGCGGCCCGAAATCGACGCGTGAAACCTTCACGCCGTCGTAAACGGTCGCGCCCAGGTTGTGTGCGTGCTGCAGCAACATCAAATCGAACTTGCCTCGGTCCACATGGTAGGTATAGTTCCGGTCCTCCATGCCTTCCTGGCGCCGCTCTTCGAAGCGGATATCGACGTTATATTCCGGCGCCATCCCCTCGAGATCATGCACGTACCCCGGATTCTGATCGTCGGTCGTCCAGACCGCGCCGAACTTGTGCGGAAACTTCGCCGCTTCCATCTGCGGCAGAAAGTCGAGATCCTTGAAGACCTTGGTCGACGAAGGTACGAGCGACTCGCCCACGTGCGGCCGTGGAAACAGCTCGCGCTCGAAAATTACGCATTTCACGCCGTTCTTCGCCAGGTAGCAGCCCATGCTCGATCCGGCCGGGCCCCCGCCGATAATCGCTACATCAAAATCCGGCACTGAATGATTCATATCCCCTGTTTTCTCCCGAGAAAACTTGTTTCATATATCGGTGGCCCACCCAAGCCAGCTTTTGGCTTGAGTGGGATTTATCTTTATACCGAGGCTTCGACAAAAGCGTCTGCGGTCAGATCGCCGAGAAAGCCGTGCAGCGCATGATTGGGATTCGCCTCCACCTGTTTCACAATGTTCTGCATGCGGGTCAGAACCTCGGGCTGCGCGTCATCGTAAACGTCGCCCTGCAGCAGCTTCAGGATATCGAGACGATAGCGAGGATCGGCCACGAACGCCGTGAACAGTACGTTCAACCGGTAATAGACGGTGATGAAGTTGTACCAGTTGCGCGTGCCGCGCTTCAGCGTTGACTCGTATTCCTGAAACGACTCGCGGCTGAAGTTCCCGGTCTCGAGCGACTTCAGAATGTCCTTGTGCGCGAAACGAGAGCAATTCAGCGCGATGCTCACGCCGGTTGAGAAGATCGGATCGACGAAACGGGCCGCATCGCCAACCAGCACTATGCGATCTCCCGTGATCTGTTTCATCGCGTAGCTATAGTCGCCTTCTTCCTTGAACGGCTTGATCTGCTGCGAGCCCTGCGCCTTCAGGCCTTCGTAGAGCTCCGGGCGGCTCTTAATGCACTCCCAGAAGAATTTCTCGCGGTCTTCTTTGCTGGTAGAGAAGTTCTTCTTCTGGGTCACCACCCCAATGCTGGTGACGGTTTCACTAATCGGAATCTGCCACACCCAGGTGTTCGTGATTGGCAGGAAGTGGATGAAAATAAAATCGCCCTGCGTCTCTTTGTTCGCGGCCATGCACCGCCGGTCGTAACCGTCGAACCAGGTGTGGATAGCGTACTGATCGAACACTTTATCCTGGACGCGCCACTTCATCTGGTTACCGACAAGAGTCTTGCGGCCGGAAGCGTCGACCACGATCCTGCAGGTAGTCGACATCTCCTTTTTGCCCATCTTGAACTTCACCGCAGCTTGGTTCGGATCGCTGAAATCGACCCCCGTAACTCCGATCCCCTCATACACCTTCGCGCCGAACTGATTGGCGTGCTGCAGCAGCATCAAATCGAACTTGCTGCGATCCACGTGATACGTATAATTCTGGCCCACGCCCTGATCGCGCTCGGCGAACCGGACATCGACGTGGCAGTCCGCCGACACCCCGCCGAAATCCATGTTGTACACCTTCGCGTCGGAAGCAGCCGTCCATGCAGCGCCAAACTTATGCGGAAATTTCGCCTCTTCCATCTTCGGAAGGAAGTCCAAATCCTTGAACACGCGAGTCGAGGATGGAACCAGCGACTCTCCCACGTGCTCACGCGGCATCAGATCGCGCTCAAAAACCACACAGTTAACCCCGGCTTTTGCCAGGTAGGCGGCCATGCTCGATCCTCCCGGTCCGCCTCCAATAATTCCAACTTCAAAATCGGGCACAGACGTGCTCATATGTGCTGTTTCTCCCAAGGATTTTGCTTCGAAAAGCCTTCATTTCGGAATTGATTCACTCCCCAGCTTGCCGGACACAGACACCGTTCCCCACAGCGATCAATGGAACAGAATCAGCTTTCGCAACGCGAGGGAGAATAGAGACGCATCAAAAATTTGAGGGGGATCGCTACATTTACTGCCGAACTGTGTTCACCTAGTTAACCAAATTTTGTGCCCTTCGCCAAGCTGAAAATTTTTGCACACTATCGGAAGTAACACATTCGGAATCTAATCCTGGTCGACGCTTCAAGCCATTGTTTTCATAGATTTAGTTAAAGTCGTTTTCCCCAGTGTCCAAGAGGCGCAAAGCTTTTGCCTAATCGTGAAAATCTCCTACCGACGCCCCTTCCATCAGCACAAATACCCAGTGTTTCTGTTACAGCGTTTCCAAGTCATCGTCATCTCAACCGGAGCGTTACATTCCGCGAAGCGGAAGGCAACGCCGAGTGGAGAGACTATCTGTTTCACAACCCAATCCACTGCACAGATTCTGTGTTCCCCAATCGAATGCCGTTCCGCCCACTACCCGTCGAACTCTTCTCTGCGAGGTTCTGGTGAGACTTTCTCTATCCATACTCTTTTCAATCTTCATCATTCAACTCGCCACCTGCATGCTGGGATGCGGAGGTGGGGCTTCCTCGACCGGCGGCCAGGATCCCGGCATCACAATCGCATCTGCTCCTTCGCAGATCGGCGCTGGAGCGAACTGGCAGTTTAGCGTCGCCCTTTCGGGAGCCTCCGCAAACCAGAGTGTGAATTGGTCCATAAACCCACAGAGTGCCGGCTCCATTGACTCGAGTGGACTCTATATTGCCCCCACGACCGGCACCTTCCCGCTAACCGTTACCGTCACGGCAACCTCGCAGGCCAACTCCAGTGCGACCGCCTCCGACAGCATCTCGGTGACGCAAATAGATCCTTTAGGCACTGCCCAGGGATCCTCGATTCCCTGCCCAACATTCGGCGGAGGTCTCCCCGCCGCCAGTTCCACTTGTTATCAGGTCAATACATCCTGCCCCGGAGCCGCGGATTTCTCTGCTTACGTCAAGGTCAATCAGCCGGCGGGCACTCCCGCAGGCACCGTGATCTTCGGAACCGGAACTGGCGGCACGTCGCTCTACGATTACGACGTTCCAGACTTTTTCAACGGCAGCACCAATGGAGGCCTCGCCATTGTCCAGAGCGTGCTGAACGCAGGCTTCACCACGGTCCAGGTAACCTTCGGCGCGCCATTTAATGACAACACGCCTAATGGATGGCTCACTGGTCCCGGTGGAGTGCGGCGTCTGGCTTGCCGCTACGCGACCGTCGCACAGTGGGTCTACCAGAACATTCACAATTCCAATACCAGCGCTCCGATGTGCGCGACGGGAAATAGTGGTGGATCTGGAGTGATCGCTTACGCCCTGACTGACTACGGCCTCGACTCGATCTTCGCAATGGTAGAGGAGACGAGTGGACCTCCCATGTCGCGCCTGGATGAGGCTTGCCTTCCTCCGTCGAACTCAACTTGTCAGCCCCAGCAATTCACCTGCAACTCCGGTGACCCGGTCGAGAATCTCTCCACTTGCTATTCGGTCGATGACGCAGGAATTATCGACACTGCGTATCCGCAGCCTTACTGCAAGAACGCAATTGATGGCACGGCGCCACCCCCCGGATTGTTCCTCTCCGACAGCGTCCTCGGCGGCCCTCAGCGAACATTCCCCAAGACTCGCGTGAATGTACTTGTCGGAGGCCAGGACACAACCGCTGCAGTTGAGCAGGGTCTAACCTTTGTGGATTCGCTGACGAATACCACCAAGGGACAAAGCTGTGTCACCGACGCTCCACATCCGATTCCGTCAGCGGCCGACGGTGCAGCCGCAATCGCGACTGACATCGAGAACTTCTGCAGACTACAGTAAGCTTCTCCAGCGGCAAATGCGGGGACATCCGGCATCGGCTGTCCGGCGAGCGCAGCCAGCCTTTTGGGGTTTCGGTGCTGGCGTCGTTGGCCTTCCTGATTCCTGGCGGCCATGCACCTTCGAGTAATTCGTAAATCCTTCAGCTATTCCAACTTACGCCGTATTTCGCTATTCTTCCTTCACCGCCTCGTCTGAAGTTTTGTTCACCTCCCGGCCTCGGCCGGTGGATGGCATTGGTTTCGTGAACAAGGGCCCCATCTCATCTGGCCATAGTTTCTGATTTACCCACAATTATTTTCGGTTGAAAGGGTCTCATCATGCGGAAAGGTGCATTCCTCCTGTGCATTCTCGCCACACTGTTCTGGATGTCACATTTCGCCTTCGGACAGGCCAATATCAATGAGGGATTAGAGACGGCTTTTCTTTATGTCGACCCCAACGGATCCGATTCGAACTCCGGCTCGCAATCGCACCCGCTCAAGACGATTGGCAAAGCCGCTTCCCTGGCCGAGACGAATAACCAAAACGGCATCGGCACCCGCGTCACCATCAATCCGGGAACCTACCGCGAGAGCATCACCCTGAATCACAACAAGAAAGATACGACCATGCCGATCACCTTCGAGGCCGCCACGAATGGCACCGTGATCGTCAGCGGCGGAACGCTCTACACCGGATGGGCCAAATACGCCGAAAACAACAGCATTTACACCAACGGCTGGACGAGCAATTGGGGAACCTGCGCGCAGCTGACCTCCTGCCCCTACCAGCAGAACATTATGCTGCGGAAAGAAATGGTCGCCGTGAACGGCACCGCCCTCACTCAGGTGATGTCAATTCCCCAGATGCTCGCCGGAACGTTCTACGTCGACGAGTCGGGCAACCAGATTTATGTCTGGCCGCCGTCGGCAACGACGATGAGCACTGCGACTGTAGAAGTCGCCTCTACCTCGACTCTTTTTTCGATTCAGCAGAAATCCGACATCGTCGTCCGTGGAATCACGTTCCAGTACGCGAATAGTTGCCGCTGGTCAGCGGCTGTACAAGTAATGGGGGATTCGACCAATATCCTGTTCGACACAGATACCTTTCAGTGGAACAACGCCCAAGGACTCAGTATCTCGAAGCCCACGACTTACTTCACGGTTGAGAACAGTGTCGCGCAGCACAATGGCGACAGCGGCTTCCAGGAATCGCAAACCAAGTACGGACTGTGGCAGTCCGACACAACTTCCTACAACAACTGGCGCGGGGCGCAAGGCGGCTACTACGCCTGCAACACTTCCGGACTGCATGCCTGGGGCGCACATAATGATACGATCGACGGCCTCACCATCAGTTTCAATGAAGCCTACGGAGTTCACTGGGATACCGACAACGCGAACATCAGCGCCAGCGGGGTCAATGCCAGCAGCAATCTTCTGAGCGGTGTCTTCGTCGAGAAAGATGAGGGTCCGGTCACATTCTCAAATAGCTATTTCTGCAATCACACGTCCTCCCTCGATGTGGGAGGCATGGTGATCCGCAACTCCGAAGGAGTTTCGGTGAGCAATAGCGTGCTGATGAACAATACTCCCAGCCAATACATCATCATTGGAAAGAAAGGCGGAATTGAGGTCACGAACTGGGAGACTGGCAAAACCACGAACCTGATTACCCAGAATTTCACCAACACCTCGAACACGATTCAGGGCAACGGCAGCAGCCAGGTCGTGTTCAAGGACAGCTATCTCAACGATTCCGACTGGACCGACTTCGAATCCACGCTCAGTTCTTCCAAGAACACGTGGTGGAATGCCTCGAATTCGAGCACGCCCTTTGTAGTTCCAACTCCGCATGCAGGATCGACCGACGACTTTTCCGGGTGGAAAAGCACCACCGGAACCGACTCCAATTCGAGCTTCGAAGCGCCCTCTTCCACCATCGGATCAGCCTGCAGCCTGGCTCCCGTCGGCACCGATTTCTGGATCACTATCGACAATACATCTCTGAGCGCAAAGCCAGGAGGAAAAGCTACCTATAACCTGGCGATCACGTCGCTGAATTTCACCGGAACCGCGAATCTCACGCTGGATGGAATCACCGAGGTGAAAGGCCTTTCAGCCACATTAAGCGCGAGCTCAATCAAGACCTCGGGCAGTTCGGTTTTGACGGTCACGGCAGGTACAAATACTCCTAAAGGGACTTATTCGATCACCGTCCTCGCCAACAGCGGCAATCTGACTCGCACCGTCACCACCCAGCTCACGGTGAACTAATGTCATCTCGTCCATAAGCGTCGTCTCGACCGGGACCTTGCGTTTCCAATCGCGACACACTGTTCGCGAATGCTCCACGAAAACAAACCTCGCTCTGGCAACTTCACGATTGCTCGGAGTACCAAAGCTCGCAATCTCTAAGCGCGGGACAAAACGTTTACAATCGTCAATCGCGCCGACGGAGTGGTCCGTCGCTAGGCCTCGCTCGGAATGAGCCTCTTTCAAAAAACGA
Source organism: uncultured Acidobacteriota bacterium (assembly GCA_963763845.1). GTDB lineage: Bacteria > Acidobacteriota > Terriglobia > Terriglobales > Acidobacteriaceae > Sulfotelmatobacter. Next base: position 465,353 of record CAVXPX010000024.1, on the reverse strand, counting down.
ACCGGCGATTCACCACCCTGGCTCTAGTCTGCCTACTCTACGTCTGCACCGCCGCATCCCAGATCTCCAAGCGTCCCAGCCCTCCAACCGGCCACATTACAAACGGTCGCGATATGATCAGCGCCCGGTCGGGACTCACGGTAACAATTCTCCCGGATTTCAGAGTTCTTATAGCGGGCGGCAAAGATCAGAAAGGATTAGTCCTTTCCACCACCGAAATCTATGACCCAAACACCGAAACGTTTTCTCCGGGGAAAAAGATGTCCATCGCGCGCCAGGGACATATCGCCGCCGTGATCGGCGACAGCAACGTACTGGTCGCCGGCGGCGCAACTCGCGGCGGAGCGGCGCTCGCCAGTTCTGAAATGTACGATTACGAAACCGGCAGGTTCGTGGCCCGTGGAAACATGCACGCCCGCCGAGTTCACGCAACGGCGACGGTCCTGCGTGAAGGGCGAGTTCTCGTGGCCGGCGGTGAATACGACAACCAGCCCCTGGATTCGGCCGAAACCTACAATTTGCTGAACGGGAAGTGGACGTTGACCGGAAAAATGTCTGCTGTCCGCGTAGGCCATACGGCAACGCTCCTCTCCGATGGCCGCGTGCTCATTCTTGGCGGACGCACCCGCCGTTCCGTCCTCGCCAGCGCCGAAATCTTCGACCCGAAAACGAACCGCTTCTCCCCCGCTGGCGACATGCACGAAGCTCGGTTCCTGCATACAGCGGCACTTCTCCCAAATGGTAAAGTGCTGGTCGTGGGCGGCGCTTCTGACGTAAGTGCGGGCACAGCACTGGCATCGTCGGAAATCTATGATCCCGCGAGCCAATCCTTTGCCCAGTCCGGCAGCATGAATGAAGCCCGGATGAAGCTTTCAGACGCTCAGGTTCTGCTCGACGGCAGAGTTCTGATCACCGGTGGAAGCAGCTCGACCGAGATTTACGAACCGCGGCTCGGCATATTCCGCCCGGTTGCCGGCGTCTTCGATATCCCGCTCTTCTCTCCCGCATCCATCGAACTGATGGACGGCTCGGTCCGTATCTTTGGCGGCGATAACGCCCAAGGCATCAGCACCGCCAGGACCTGGATCTACCGTCCTTAACCTCGGAGCGCACCCGGATTCGAAAGGGCTCAGCTATGATTCGAAGCCCTAGAAATGCCCCGAAGGGGCATCTGGAAACAGCCCGGCGTTCCGGCGCCAGGGCAGCGATTGTTTGGCTGTGGAAAGTTCTACCCCGCCTCGCATCGTCACGGGCGGTGGGCCCTCAAGACTGGCTTGCTGAAGTAGCCAAACGTTAGAATGTCTTAACAATGCGTCGTCCCCGAAAAGTCCTGCCAGAAATTGCCAAAGTCCTGAGAACAGCGAGAGCATCTGGCGATCTTGCCTCTCGCATAAGAGAAAACTGCCTCTCCGACGTGCAGAGAGCCCGGCTCAATCTGGAGAAGGCTCTGCGTCCCGGTGCACTCGGGCAGCTTCCCAACGAGCATTATGAGCACTTGTGGAATCAAGAGCCCTGAGATCGCAACAGAGCATCGAAGTCACACAGCGATACCCCAAACGAGTTATGTGGGGGTAATCTCCTGAAGCGCAATGAACCCAATAAATCCCGCTACTCCTTCGTCCCTTTCCAATGCAATACAGTTCGTACCGTATTCGGGGGAAGCCGCGCTCTCGGCAAACTCGCGAAAAACTGGAAACACTCTCAACGCCAAAAAGGCGTGAGCGCTCGGCTCACACCTTTTTGAGTAACCGCCCGATTCGACTATTTCTACTGGTTCTGCAGCAGGATCGGTTCCACGCCCACCGTCACCGTCGCTCCTTTGGAGATGGTGTGCTTGTTCCCGCTCAGATCCAGATAGTTGATGTATTTCGTCGGGGCGCTGTAGCTCTTGTTGCTCCCCGCATGCCACACGGCCTGCGCCGCATATCCACCCGAGCCGGTCAAGCCGCAGGTCCAGATTTTTGACGAGCTGCTTTCCGAGCAAAGCGTACTCATCGTCCGTCCCGACATCCAGCTTTCCACCTCTTTGTAGGCCGTTCCGGCCGTGTTCGCTTTCCCGTTCGATTCCAGCGTTCCCGTCTTCTGGTCGTTCCAGTCGTACCAGTAATGACGCACTACTCCGTTCGACCAGAGCAGCAGATACAGCCGCGACAGGAAACCAGCTTGGTCCGTTTTTCCGGACAACTCACTGTCTGTGCCCCACGCTCCTTCGGTCGACCAGATCGGCAGAGAGCTGATCTTGTAGGTCGACATTGTGCTCTGGTAGCACTGAATCACGGGCACAATGTCTTCCACGGTCGTCGTGTAGTACGTGTGCAATCCGACGATGTCGATGTACTTCGATCCCCCCGCTGCCAGGAACGATCCGAACTTGTCAGCCATCGTGCAATTGCCGTTGGGATAGTTGTAGTTCAGCTGGCCGTTCGCTGGAGAGATGATCTTAGCGCTCGGAATGTACTTCTTGATGTAGGTATTGGCATCCTGCGTCATCCGCACCAGCTGCGCATAGGTGCCCGTCCATTGCTTGATATCGTGCGGAGTGTTCCACATTTCCCAATCGATAATGCTGGTCTCGCGCTTGGCCGCGGCTGTAATGAAGTCGATGAAGTGCTGGTCGCTGCCGGTTCCATCGGAGTTGAGATCACTCGGGGGATCGCAGGCCCCATCCGCCATATCACAACTCTTGTCGTTGGACTTCGAACTGGCCCACGAGGGCGTCCAGCCTACCGTGTAAATCAAGCTGGAATTGTGCGATTTTGCCGAACTGATCCAATTGTCCAGCGTCGACCAGTTATAGACGCCCTTTGCCGTGTTGATCTGTCCCCACGCTACGTGGGAGTCCCACAGGCGCATGCCTGTGATCGCCATGGTTGGCCAAGGGGTGCCGTATAACACGCCATCGTGCGCAGACATGCCGAACAACGTACTCGGAATCACTGTAGAGGTCACCGTACTCGGGTCGAAAGAAGCGGGAGCCGAAACATCCACTTGGTCGTTTTGCGCGACTGTGAAAGTCGCGACGGTGAGGACAAAAAACGCAATAATCAGGGGAAGGGGCGCGAAAATGTGTTTCGCTCTCATCGTAACTCCTTGAATTTTTTTAATAAACGGGAGACGAGTGGCAAAACCGGGGGCCGGAAACCGACGACTTGGTGATACTACCTTTTACCTAGCCGAAAGACCCCACTCACGGGTTCTAGAACTTGCGAGTATTCGAAACCTTGCCGTACAAGGAAAATCTGAAGTTCCGCATGCACGCCCATGCTTTAGTTGACCATGCCAAGCCATTGTGCCCCTGCGTCAAGCGAAGCTTGTGCGGGATTGTTAAACAATCACTTTAGTATCTTGGGGGCCGGTTTCTCTGTTTTTGAGGCTCACCGCTGAGTATTCTTCGGTGAGGGTTTTGATCCTTCTGAGTGAATCCCACTGCGCCGATAAGGGCCCGGCTTCGCCCCAAGACAAGCTCGGACGGAGCGCCCACAATACAGCAATGCACGACAGGCACTGCTGTGATCGCCCGATGGCTCGTCCGGGCTGCGCAACCTAGTCTTTATCTTAATTAACCTCTTGGAGCTTCCCGTGACGCGAATTGCTAGAGTTCTTCTAATCGCCTTTTTCAGTGCAGCACTCACGCTCTGTGTTGCGAACGCGCAGCAGACCAACCCTGAATCTTCGAAATCGGCGATGTCGAAAACGTCGGCCGCAACCACCGCAACTGACACTAAATTCCTTCGGACTGTCGCCCGTGCCGATCTCGCTGAGGTTGAACTGGGACGACTGGCGGAACAGAAAGCCACGAATCCCGAAGTGAAGCAATTTGCTCAGCGTATGATTCACGACCATACCCAGAACCGGGACCAACTCAAACAAGTGGCAGCTGAGCAGCACGTCACCCTGCCGGACACGATAAGCCCCAAAGACAAGGCAACGAAGGATAGCCTCGAAAAACTATCGGGCGCCGAATTCGATAAGGCCTACATGAGCGACATGCTGAAGGATCACCGAACCGATGTGGCCGAAGTCGAACACGCCAGCAAAACCGCGCACAATCCCGCGGTGAAGACCTTTGCCGAACAGACGTTGCCCGTTCTGGAGTCTCACCTGAAAGAAGCTGAGAAGGTCGCCCCCCAGGCTGGCGCTACGCAATCGGCTTCCCGGTAATCGTTTCCCATTTCCCCCGGGCTTCACTGGGCCCGGGTCGCAGGGAGCCGAAACAAGATTGGGCCCAGCTTTTTGCCGAAACCCTCCGCCATCCCCATAAACCTGGCGATCGACCCTTCCGGTTCGCGCAGCTTTCGGTTGTGAGTGATGTAACGGCTGGCTTTCAGCTGAAGAGAAAATCCGGCGGCACGATCTTCGCAGTCCTGCGCACTGCGTGCCGTGCACGGCAGAAACGATTTTCAGTGAACCACTCTCTCCAAGACCTTTAATGCCGCAAACATGAATGCAGGACCGCCAATGCATGCAGGGCTTCGAGCAAGGCGCGTCTTTCCGCCCGTTCGGACTCTCCTGGAATTAGCTCCCGCTGACGACTGCGGATCAACATTTCGGCTTCGCGAATGCGGCCGTCGATTCTTGCGCGATCATATTCAAACAGGGCCTCCATGTAGGCCGCGTACCAGCGCTGCGCTCGGTGTGGAAGCACTGGAGACTGGTTGGCCGGCTGGGCGACCTGGCGGCTTAATCCCATAGCACGCTCCCGCTCTCGCCGCCTATATACTGCAGCAGAATTCCCAGGTATGTTTGCGCATTCTGTAAATCCTGCGACTCCCGCTCATTACTGGGAACCGCGGCATGCAACTCAGTCAAACGCTCGTGGATCGCCTTCTGCGCCCGATCGATTTTTGCCCGGGCCCTGTGTCGATCGCCTTCCAGTAGCGCCGTGTAATAGATTCGATACCAGCCGGGCTCACCGCCTCTTGCTCCTCTTCCCTCGTGCAATTCACTGTACTGCATAGCCGACCGCCAAAATAATCCCTTACGGGAGAAATGCCTGAACAGTAAAACAAGGCGGTCTCAAGCACACAATACAGTGAATTCTGTAACAAAACGATATAACTGTAGGATTAAGAACGGGGATTCGAACTCGCTAGAGCCCGCGATTCGAACGCTCGCGTCAGGGCCGCCACGAGTCCGGGAATTGTGAATTCTTTTGCCTCGATATCGACGTTCAGCCCGGATTCCTTCAGCGTCGCCGAAGTCACCGGACCGATCGATGAGGTCAGAATCGCCTCGAGCGGCCTGGGGTTGGCTCTCGCGCTCCCGTCCGCGCCCAGCAACGCCACGAAGTTCCTTACCGTCGACGAACTGGTGAACGTCACCACCTGCGGACGCCTCTTTGGATTCTTCATCACAGCCCGCAACCGCGCGCGCGACGCCGCGGGCACGATACTTTCGTATGCCTCGACGACATCGATCTGCGCTCCCGCTTTCCGCAACTCCCGCGGGATCACGTCCCGCGCAATCTTCGCCCGCACTAGCAGCAAGCGCTTCCCTTTCACTTTCGAACTGAGGCTGCTCACCACCGACTCCGCAACGTACTCCTTTGGCATAACGTCGACCTGCACGCCTCGCTGCTCAATCGCTTTTTTCGTCGCGGGGCCAATTGCGGCGATTTGCAACCGCTCGGCGCCGATTCCGCTGATTCCCTTCTCGCGTCGTGCCTTTCCTCTTGTGCCCTGATGCAATCGCTCCCAGCGGCTGAATAACGCCTCGACCCCGTTCACGCTGGTTAGGATCAGCCAGTCGTAATTCGCGATATTCTTCAACGCTGAATCGAGAGGCTTGTACGAGCGTGGCCGCCGAATCTCGATAAACGGGATCTCGATCACCTCCGCGCCAAGCCTGCGCAATTCGCTCGACAGCGCTCCTGCCTGATGCCGCGCCCGCCCAACCAGCACACGCACCCCAGTCAGCGGACGATCCTCTTGCTCTTTCTGCGCCTTGCTCATTTTTGTTTCTTGGATTCCGTGCGAAGGCCGAGATCCTGCTCGCACATCAGACGCGCGGTACCGGAAATGATGGTATCCGACGCCGCGCTTAAACTCTCTATGACCTTCTGCTGCTCGTCTTTCGTGCGGTTCTGGCTGAGTTTGAATTTCGCTTCGATTTTCGTAACCGCGATTTCGAATCCGACAATATGGCCGAGCATCCGGCTTCGGTACGCCTCGCTGAGACTGCCCCACTGCTCGGCATATGCTGCCTCGAACGTAGGAATCAGATCCTGCAAAACCCCCAGCAGTTCCTCAGGTTCCGAGAACACTCGCGCCTCACCGTACGCATGAACTGCGCCGTAATTCCAGGTCGGAACATTCTCCCGCGCAGCATAGTTCGAAGGCGAAACATAGGCGTGCGGCCCGTGAAAGATCATCAGGCAGCGCGCTCGCTCTTGCAGATACTGCCAGTGCGGATTCGCCCTGGCAACATGCCCGCGGATCACCATCTGCCCGCCGTCTTCACGGATCACCACCGGCACGTGCGTCGCAAACGGGGCCTCCGCGTTATCTGAGATCAAAATGGCAAACGGATTCGCCCGCATGAACTGAACCGCGCTCTCGTGATCTCGCACTCGAAAATGCTCAGGGATGTACATGCTTTTTATTGATCCGGCTCAGCGCTGACCTTCGTGGGCATTTGTGCCCTTGGTGGTCCACGCTTTTGTCTTTTGCAGATGGCTGCGAATCACGGTTGCGGAGGCACGGCCAGTCCCCGCCCATAGACAGCCTCGAGAATCTCATCGCCCCCGCGGCTCAGCAGCGCGGCTCCGGCGTCGTTGCCCAATTTCTCCGGATCATCGCCATCGCGGGAGTCGCGCAGCAGCCTCGACCCATCCGGATCGGCCACAATCGAGTCCAGATGCAGCCTGCCATCCCGCGCCTCGGCAAAAGCCCCGATCGGCACTTGGCATCCGCCCCCTAGGCTGTTCAGCAGCGCGCGCTCGCAGGTCGTCGCCGCCCGCGCGTTCGGATCATTCAGGAAGGCTAGCCATTCGCGACTCTTGGCATCGCCTGCGCGGATCTCAATCCCCAGCGCTCCCTGGCCCGCCGCGGGACACATAATCCCCGCCGGAATAATCTGCTGGATCAATTCCGTCTTTCCCAGCCGCTTCAGCCCCGCCGAAGCCAGAATGATCGCGTCATATTCTCCCTGTTCCAGCTTCCGCAACCGCGTGTCGACATTCCCGCGCAGCGGGTGCATACCCAGATCCGGACGGATCGCCTTCAGTTGCGCCTGCCGCCGCAGGCTCGAAGTTCCAACCCGCGCTCCTTTAGGCAAATCTTCAACACTCGAATAATGACGCGAGCAGAACGCATCCCGCGGATCCTGTCTCTCCGTGATCGCGGCAATCTCGAATCCCGCCGGAAGTTCGGTCGGCAGATCTTTCAGCGAATGCACCGCCAGATCGACGCGCCCGTCCGCCAGCGCTTCTTCGATCTCCTTGGTGAACATCCCCTTGGTGCCGACCTTGGCCAGCGCGACGTCGGTAATCTTGTCGCCGGTCGTATGGATGATTTCGATTTCGACTTCATGCCCGCGCTCACGCAGCATCGCAGAAATGTGATTCGCCTGCCAGAGGGCAAGCTGCGAACCGCGAGAGCCGATGCGAAGTTTAGGCATATTTGTCGATCGCTAGTGCCTCATGTTCGAAAACACAAACAATCCCCAGCGTGTCGTTTTCGTCCGCACTCCGGATGCCGGATCTCACTGCGGCGTCCCCACTTCGTCTTTCCTTACCGCAGCCTCTTCCTTCGCCTTCACCTGCAGATTAAACAGCCGCCGCACTACGTCGACCACGGTCGTCGCTTCCGATTCCCGCGCGGCCGACTTCAGGGTGGTGATCGGAGTATGCATCACCTTGTTGATGATCCCCCGCGTCAGCGCCTCGACCGCGATCTCCTGCTCCGGAGTCAGTTGCCCCAGCCGTCCCCGCACCCGGTCGATTTCCGCCTGCCGGATCGTCTCCAGATGATCCTGCAGCGACACGATCGTCGGCACCACGTCGAGCGTATTCAGCCGCGCTTCGAAGCGCTCCACTTCGCCGGCAATAATCGCCTCGGCCAGCTCCGCTTCCTTGCGCCGGTCGGCCACATGACTGGTGACCGCCTGCTGCAGGTCGTCGATGTCGTACGCGAAGATGCCGTCCAGCTTCGCCATGTCCTGCGAAACGTCGCGCGGCACGGCAATGTCAATGAAGAACATCGGACGATTCTTCCGCCGCGCCAGGAACTGCTCGCCATGCTCGCGCCGGAAAATCGCATGCGGCGCGCCCGTCGACGTGATCACGATATCGGCGCGGTCGCAAGTCGCATAGAGATCCTCGAACTTGATCGCCTGCCCATTGAATTTCTGCGCCAGCCCGATTGCCCGCTCATAAGTCCGGTTCGCCACAAATATCGACGCGCAACCATGCGCCATCAGATGCCGCGCCGCCAACTCGCTCATCTTTCCCGCGCCGACGATGAAAACATTCTTCCCTTGTAGCGTGCCAAAAATCTTCTTTGCCAGCTCCACCGCAACCGACGCAATCGATACCGAGGACGATCCAACCGCCGTCTCGTTCCTCACCCGCTTCGCCACGGCAAACGCCCGGCTGAAAAGCTGATCCAGTTGCCCGCGCACCGCGCCCACCGCGCGCGCTGTGGCATACGCTTCTTTCACCTGCCCGAGAATTTGCGCCTCGCCCACGACCATCGAGTCCAGGCTCGACGCCACGCGGAACAAATGCCGCACCGCATCTTTCTCGCGGAACTCGTACAGATGGGCGTCCAGTTCCTCCGGATTCAGATGAAAGTGCTGGTGCAGAAATCCGCGCAGGTCGGCGTGGCCATTCGTCGTGTGCGTGATGATCTCTACCCGGTTGCAGGTCGAAATCACCATGCCCTCTTCGATTCCCGGGTAGGCCGCTAGCTCGCGGCAAGTATCCGGCAATCGCGACTCCGGGATCGCCAGCCGCTCCCTCACTTCAAGCGGAGCGCTCTTGTGATTCACTCCAATGAGCTGGAATCTCATGAAGCTCCAAACCTGTGAATCGCCGAGAAATAATTTGCCGCCCAGGCCGCCAGCGCCGCCACAAACGCAAACGTCGCCAGAAACGCCGCCCTCCGCCCGCGCCATCCGGAATTCCACCGCGTAAACACCATCACCATGTACACAACCCACATCAGCAGCGAGAGCAGAATCTTCGGATCAAGAAAGTCCACATGCCCATAGGTCGTCACCGCTACCACCGATCCCGTCAACAGGCCCAGCGTCATAAATGGGAATCCCAGCAGCAGCGACCGGTATCCGATCTGATCGATCGTTTCCAGCGCCGGCAGGAAGGAAATCAGGCTGGTCGGCTTCTTCGATTTCAGCCGCCGCTCCTGGATCAGATACAGCAGGCTCGCCCCAAAGCTCAACACCAGTGCAGCGTATCCGGTGAAGATCAGGATGATGTGCGCGATCAGCCATCCCTTGTGCGAGACAAACGAAGTCAGCAACACCGGCTGTTCATCGACGGCCGCCACAAACGTCAGAAAGAAGACGATGGGAAACACGACCACCCCGGGCGACGTGGTCTTATAGATCGCATAGATGACCATAAAGAAGGTCATTGACAAAAATGCCAGCAAGGATTCGCCGTTGTGTACCGAAGCCCAGGCTACCGGGTCCGACAGGAAAATCTCGGCCAGGGATACGAAATGAAATACCAGGCCCAGGCTGGCCGCGTGCAGCGCAATCCGGCTGAACAAGTCACTGGTGCGGGTCAGCGCCACGAAGGCGTAGACCAATCCGATGAAGTAGCACCCCAGTGCAAAACGCAGCCAAAGCAGTGGCATAGGCCGTAACAAGGTCCGGAATCCCTAGAGTGTACCCCAATCTGAGGGCCGGACGCTGGTTCCTCTCGTCTAACGCCCCTATTGTCCATGGGAAGCGGGTTAAAACCAACAAAGAGGGTCACTTAAGGGTGTGATTAGAATCACAGACTAGAGAACCGCCGCTGTCGGCAGTGGGCCGCTTTTGACGAAGCGTGGCGATTCCCCGAATATCGATGGGCCTCTGGCCTAACGATGGAAAGAAAATCGGGTGCCTCACTTCTCGCCGATTTTTGCGAGAAGTGGGGATTTCCGACAGCGGGAAATCGTCTCGGCTCTCAGCCCGCGCCGCTGATATAAAAATCAACCGCCCGCACCTACTTTGTTTTCGGAGCCGCTCCGTGCGGATTCTCCATTCCGCCGCCGTGCGGATTCGGCATCCCCGGCGCAACGCCTCCGCCCGCGTGGCTGCCGCTCATCGACCCCATGTCTCCCGGCGCGAAGCAGGTCACGCGCCCGCTCGACGCCACCCGCAACTGCGACGGACAATCTCCCGCCGTCACATTCGCCGACTCCCCCGTTCCCTGCGATTGCACGGTAAACAGCTTCCCGTCGGCATTCCCCGCCACGCCGACCGCCATCCCCGGCATGTCATACCCCACGTAGAACGGATGCTTTGCCTGGCTCGCCTGCAGCGCGCAGTCGCTGGCAGCTTTCGCTTGCTCAGACGACGCCTGCACGTTCAGCCGCCCGCAATCGGCGGCCGATTTCCCTGCGTACTCCTGCAACTTCTGCTCCACGGCGTCGGGAGGTTTCGAGGACGAGGAGGATCCCGCATTCGAAGGTGCCGCGGAATTGCTGGACTTATTGCACGCCAGCAAACCGGAAAGCGCGATAGCCAATACAAGCAGGTGGACTCTCATAACTCGAGATTGTAAATCCGGAACCGAGCCAGCAGGCCAGTTTCTCGTAGCGTCGGCTGTCGCGCGGGCTCCCAGCCTGCCCCGCTGTTTTATCCCCACAATCACCGAAGAGTCACGGCAAAAACTTCGATTCCGTGATACCTTCTTGGGCTCGAAAGGGAGTCGTCTATGAAGCGCGCGCCCGTCGGACTCGTTCTCTTCTTTCTCGTTCTGCCCGTGTTTGCCCAACAGAAAACAGATCGAGGTCCCACCAACGAAAAGGCCCAGAAGACGTATCAGCAGGCTCTCAAGCATGTTCAGGAACGAATGCCCAGCCAGGCTTTTGATGCCTTCAAAAAGGCCGACAAGCAGGATGGCGGCCACTGCTCGGTTTGCCAGAAAAAGATCGTCCAGTACAGCATTCAATTCGGCGACTGGAAAGCCGGCGAGGCGGCGTCCGACGAGATGATCTCGGAAGCGCAGACTCCAACAGAGGTAGCCGTCGCTCACTATGAATTGGCCAACCTTCTCTTCAATGAAGGATTAGATCGCCACAAAGACGAGTTCTTCAGCCGGTCGCACGACGAATTCGGCAAGGCTCTGGCTGCGGCGCCGAAATTTCCGGCAGCCCTTCTGGAGGATGGCCGCGCGCTCGCCCATCTCAAGCAGGACGATGCCGCCAAAGCGCGCTTCCAGCAGTTCGTCGACATCACCAGGCAAGATACTCCCGAGCGTCAGCGCGCCCAGCTATTCATCGCTGAACCGGAGTTGGCCCGTGCGTTGATGGCGCCTCCGTTCTCCATCACCACGCTTGACGGACAGCACGTCTCGCTCGACGATCTTCAGGGCAAGGTCGTCCTGATCGACTTCTGGGCAACCGAGTCGAAGTGGAAGGAATTTGTCGCGAAGAATGAAATGACCTGGCTGCAGTATTGCGACCACGGATTCACCGGATCGATCGCCCAGTCCTTCGGCGTGAAAGCCATTCCGCACACATTCACCATCGACGCCGACGGCATCCTTCAGGATGAACACATCGGCGACGCCTCCATCGAAGGCAAACTGAAAAAGCTGATCAAGCGCGCCCAGGAAAAACAAGCCCAAAAGCCGCCAACGACAACAGGCGAGTAGTTATAGCGCAGGTGATTGCGAAATGTGGGTGCCCCCATAGCCGCGCTTTTTGCGGCTATGGTCGCGAATTCCCTACTTCTTCCCCGTCAACTCCCGAATCAAATCCACCTCCGCCTGCCGGTACGGCCGACCATCCGGATACAGCACCTCATGAAACCACACCGGAGGCTGGCTCAGAATATACGGGTGCTGCCACGATTCCCACGGATAATACGTCTGTGTCTTCCCGGCCACGAATCCCCAATTGATCGCGCCTACGTTCTCCGCTTTCGCGATGGGCAAGATCGTGTCGAACGTGCTCCCCACCGACCGCGCCATGAACTCCGTGCAGATCACGGGACGATGAAATCTCCGCAGCCACGCGATCTCGCCTTTGAACGATTCCGGCCAGCTGTAGTTATGGAACGTGATGACATCCGACTCTCGCAGCTGAATTTTCTCGAGCTCATCCTGCGCATCTTCGTCTTTCGCCGTGTCGATCTCATACACGCCGCTGGTCAGCGGCTGCGTCGGATGCATCTCGCGCACCCACTCGAACGCCTGCGGCAACAGCGCCGTAACGAGGTCGACCTTTTTGTCGTTCTTGATCTCAGTGTATGGATAATTTCCTGTCTGGTCCGATCCCGGCTCGTTCCACACATCCCAACCCAGAATGCGATCGTCTTTGGCAAACGCCCCGACCACCCCCTGCACATAAGCCTTCAGCCGCGGAACCTGCGCCGGATCTTCCAGCGCCTTCGCCCCCGGACTCTGCACCCACCCGGAATTGTGCACGCCTGGGATCGGCGGACGCTGCGGCCCCAGCTTCGGCATCGGATCCCAGCAGGAATCGAACAGTACAAACAATGGACGAATATGATGCCGCGCTGCGATCGTCAGAAACTCGTCAATGCGCTTCTGAAATCCCGACGGATCCTGCTGCCACAGCAGATCGTGCAGGAACACGCGCATCGTATTCATGCCCAGCCCTTCCGCCCAGCCGAGCTCTTTATCGATCTCCGCCGGATCGAACGAATCCTCCTGCCACATTTCCAACTCGTTGATCGCGTCCTTCGGAATGAAGTTGCTGCCGACCAGCCAAGGCTGCTTCGCGTACCAGTCATTGGCCTTCTGCTCAGACCAGCGCGGAGTCTGCGCTGACGCTGCCACCGAAAGAAATAAAGACGAAATTGCGAGGACAAAAAGCGATTTGAATATTTTCAATGGGAATCTCCGCCGATATTTATATTCGCGGCGGCGGTGATGAGCAATAGCCGCAATGCCTGCCCTCAGCGTCGCCGCAAAGCGCCGGAAGAATGCAGCCCCATGGCGCAAGCCATGGGTGGTCAGGATGCATGCGGTGAAGCTCCGAAAGGAGCGAAAGAAAATCCGTGACAAGACCATACGGCGTGGACTTACTCCCTACTCCACTCCCAGGCTCGCCAGCGCTTCTTCCAGCAGCGCTTCATCGATCCGCAGCCGCCGCCCGCTGGCCTTCACGTCTTCCAATTCGTCGAATGCCCGAAACAGCCGCATCTTTACCGCGGCATATTGCTCCGCATCGTTCAGCGGACGCCCGTGCGCCTGACGCCACGTCTCGATCGGACTCTCCGGCAAAAACACGCTGACCGCATACGTCACCTTGCGGTCCGAAGTCACATCAAAAATAAATTCCGTCGCCGGTGCCTCCGGATCCTCGGCCAGCGCCGCCCGCTTCCCCACAAAGTAGTACTGATACACATATCCCTGCGCCCCGGTATACGTCTTTACGCGCCGCACTGTCATCCCGACATTATGGAACGCGCAATGCTCTATTGTCCCGAGGAAATAGAGAGAAATGCTGCGTCATCCTGAGCGCAGCCGTTCTTCCGGCGGAGCGAAGGATCTCTCGCGCATCGACTCGATCTCCGCCCCAAGACAAATTCCCCAAACAGGAAATAGAGAGAAATGCTGCGTCATCCTTCTATGAAAACGGGCGTACCTGTCCATAGGTATTTTGCGGCGATGCGGACAGGCTTCTATTCGTGCTCGAGGCACATAAGGTATGTCCGGACTCCGCCGCTCCATCTGAGCGTCGCTCTCGAAGAGCAAGGATGACTTCGAGCTGACGGATTCCCCTTACACCGCCGCAAACTTTTCTTCGTCAAACACCACGCCGTCGTGCAGCAGGGCGTAGACCGCGATCAGCAACTTGCGGGCCAGCGCCACTCGCGCCACGTGCTTGTGTTTCTTGCGCGACAGCCGTTCATAGTAGCGCTTGGCCGCCGGCGAACAGCGGGTCGCCACCTGCGCTGCCTCCACCATGATCCAGCGCATCCACGGCGAACCCTGCCGCGTGATGCCGCCCCGCGCCGCCTTGCCCGCCGACTCCCGCACTCGCGGCACCAGCCCGGCGTAACTGCACAGCGCTTCTTTGTCAGCGAAGCGTCCCAGGTCTCCGATCTCGGCCAGCAGCATCATCGCCGAACACTCCCCAATCCCCGGAATCGTCATCAGCCACTGGGCCCGCTCGTCTTGTTTTGCTTTTTCACTTAATTGGAGATTTTGTTTTTGAATCTCTTCCGTGTACCCATCCAGCAAGCGCAGGCACACGCTCACCGATTCTCGCGCCTGCGACGGCAGTTTTACTCCCGCCAGCCACAGCCGTCCCCGTTTGCCGAACAAATCCGTCACCGGCGAATGCAGCCCTTGCTGATGCAGCACCGCATGCACCTGGTTCTTCAGTCGCGTCCGATGCCGCACCAGCGTGGCCCGCAACCGCACCTGCTGCCGCCGCGCCTGCGTCTCCCGGTCCGCTTTCCACGACTCCGGCAACAAGTCGCAGCGCAGCAAATGCGCCAGCGTCTCCGAATCCACCCGATCATTCTTCAGCTTCGCCGACGCAATCGCCTTCACCCGCTGCGGATGCACCAGCACCAACCGCGTGACCTCCGGCTCCACCACCTCGCGAAACGCCGGCCAGAACCCGCACGCCTCCACCGCCGCCTGCACCTGTTGCCCGCGAAACTGACGAAAATACTTACGCAGCGCCACCTTCTCGTTGCTCACCGGCCCCGCCTGTACGATCTTGCCCCTTGCTTCCACCGCCGTCATGTAACAGAATCTCTGGTGAAGATCTACGCCAACGTGGATCATCTCGTGCCTCCTTCAGGGCTTGTGCTTCGAGCACGTACTCTACCCTTGGAGGCACGCCTTTTTAGTTTTCATTACATCTGAGCGCAGCCGTTCTTCCGGCGGAGCGAAGGATCTCCCGCGAATCGACTCGATCTCCGCCCCAAGACAAATTCCCCAAACAGGCATATCGTTTCATACGCCAGTCCACTTCATCCGGGAGAAACGTCCTCATGCTGAATCGCAGGAATTTCCTGAAAGTTGCAGGCTCCGCCACCGCCGCCACCGCCCTCGGCTCCAGAATCTACGCTCTGTCGCCGCTCCAAGCCGGCCCCGCCCCTCCGCTCGCCGCCAACGACCACATCCAGATCGCGCTCATCGGCGCTGGCGGACAAGGTCAATTCGACACAAAAACCGCCGTGCAGGTTCCCGGCGTGAAGCTGGTCGCCGTCGCCGACTGCTATGACGGACGCCTCGCCCACAGCAAAGAAATCTGGGGCGACGATATCTTCACCACTCGCGACTACAAGGAAATTCTCTCGCGTCCCGGCATCGACGCTGTCATCATCGGCACGCCCGATCACTGGCACAAGCAGGTCGCCGTCGATGCCATGAAGGCCGGCAAAGACGTCTACTGCGAGAAGCCGATGATTCACATCTACTCCGACGGGCCCGAAATGATCGAGGCAGCGCGCTCAACCAACCGCATCTTGCAGATCGGCAGCCAGCGCGTCAGCTCGATGATCTATATCAAGGCCAAGGAACTGCTCGCGTCCGGCGCCATCGGCCAACTCAACATGGTCACCGCACACTGGGATCGCAACTCCTCCATCGGAGCCTGGAACTATACGGTCCCGCTCGACGCCTCTCCCGAAACCTGTGACTGGCCGCGCTTCCTCGGAACCGCTCCGACAATTCCTTTCAACGCCGAGCATTTTTTCCAGTGGCGTAAATGGAAGGCTTATGGCAGCGGCGTCGCCGGAGATCTTTTCGTTCATCTCTTCAGCGGAACGCACTTCATCACCGGCAGCCTCGGCCCAACCCGCGCGATGGCCACCGGCGGACTCCGCTTCTGGAAAGACGGTCGCGACGCCGACGACGTCCTGCTCGGCCTGTTCGACTACCGCGAAGGATTCAACCTCAGCCTGCGCGTCAACTTCGTTGATGGCGGCGAAGAGAGTGAAGGGCTGATCTTTACCGGCTCGGAAGGCACGATGGAGATCACCGACAACGCTGTGAGCGTCAGCCGCACTCCACGCCAGAAGGAACCCGGCTACACCATCGGAACTTTCACCCAAGCAATGCAGAAAGAGATCCTGAAGGACTACCGCCAGAAATATCCGCGGTCGCACCCGGGAGGCCCGCCATCAGAGGGATACGAGAAATACGTCGCGCCTGAGGGATACAGCGACAGCTACGATCATTTCCAGACTTTCTTCGCCGCCGTGCGCTCGCGCCAGCCGGTCGTCGAAGATGCCGTCTTCGGTTACCGCGCCGCTGGCGCTGCCCTGCTCAGCAATCTGAGTGTCGAACGAGGCACGGTCGTGAAATGGAATCCCGATGCGATGAAGCTCGGGTGAGAGTGCGTGTAGAAAAGCGGCAGCAGAAATAAATCTGGTAATTGAGCGATTGAGTAATTTGGTAATTGGAACCCCGGGTAGCCAGGCTTTTTCAATTACCAAATTACAAAATTACCCAATTACCAGATCGTTCTCACTGCACCTTGCACAGGTTGATCAGATCGTTGGCGATCTGCTGTGCTCCCGCCAGCGTATTCGCCAGCGAATGCTGGCCTCCCGCCACGCAGGCCTGCGCTTTCGTCGTCGCGATGTTGTTGAACCAATCCTGGCCAATCGCGATTGCCGAACTGTTGTCGGCGTCCCCGAATACCAGGTTCACGTACGTTTTCGGGAAGTTGTAGTTGGCTCCCGGCGCTTCGACGCTATCGCCCAGGAAGAAGTTCAATCCTCCCGGAGGCAGCGTTCCGTTCACCGCATTGCTGCACACCGGCGTCACGTTCGTCGGATCGTAGGCCGGATCCCACACCGGCGCGTCCGCTTTTCCGAAACATGTCCCGAGCGAATTACTCGACCCGCATTGCACTGGCAACTTGCCCTCCTGGCAGCCGCAGCCCCAGTCGAGACGTCCCGTCGGCGGCCCGCTGGTCACTTCGGCCATCGATAGGACATTGCTCGTCGGATACTGCGACAGAGCATATGCCAGGGCGCCCGCCCCCCCGCTATTCGCCGTCGCGCAGTACGGCAGGTTCGTATTGTTCTGGATGTCGTCGTAGATCCACTGCGTCACGGT
The DNA here is from genome assembly GCA_963763845.1 of uncultured Acidobacteriota bacterium. Classification (GTDB taxonomy): domain Bacteria; phylum Acidobacteriota; class Terriglobia; order Terriglobales; family Acidobacteriaceae; genus Sulfotelmatobacter. The sequence goes on along the minus strand of CAVXPX010000024.1, from coordinate 448,126 downwards.
CGCGTAGCGGCACGCCGACGCCAGCACGCCGCCCGGGCCCAGCGCCCATCCGTCTGGCTGACTGCTGTTGAACGGAGTTCCCCACGAAATCTGCACGGTGGTGAACCCGGCATTCAACACGTTCTGCACCGCGGTGCTGCCGTACGTAAAGATGCTGTCGTACAACCCGTTGCCGTCGGTGCCAGTGTTATAAGTGACGGTGCCCTGCGAACTTCCGCTAGGCGTATTCGTCTTGACGTACGCCATCACATCCGGAACTCCCGGACACGAAACCGTCATCTGCTGGCACACGCCATTTTTGATCGATCCCGAACAAGAAATGCTCGACACTCCGCTGATCGTTCCCAGTTGCCGCGTCGCGCCGGTGGCGCACACCGGTGAAATCGTAGTGTTGGACGTGATCATCCCGCTGTAATAGGTCGGAACGCAGGACTGCGACGACGGCTGGCTCGTCACATAGACCGTGTACGTCGCGCCGCTTGTGTACGTCTTCGTAAAAGTCTGTGTGCCGCTATTTTTGAAGGTCAGCGTGTCGCCCTGGTCGTCCTGCATGACCGCTGTCCCGGACAGTCCGGTCAAATTCACGCTCAGGGTGAGATTGTTTCCGGAATTCGCGCACGTCGCCGTCACCGTGACATTCGAGGTTATCGTTCCGCTGGCATTGCTGCTCAGCGCGCACGTCTGGCCCGCAGGCTGGGTCTGTACCGTCACCGAATACGCAGAACCACTTCCGTAGCTCGTCGCGAAAGTCTGAGTCTTGTTGGTTGTGAAGGTCAGCGTGTCGTTATCGTTATCCTGCACCACGAGCGTTCCGTTCAATCCCGTCACCGCCACGCTGATCGTGTAATTCGAAACGCAGGTAGCCGTCACGGTCACGTTTGCCGTAATGGTGCCGCTGGAGTTGCTGCTGAGAGTACAGGTCTGGCCGCTCGGCTGCGTCTGGATCGTCACCGAGTAGCTCGAACCGCTGGCGTACTGCGATGCAAATGTCTGCGTGGTATTCGAAGTGAACGTCAGTCCGTCGCCCTTGCTGTCCTGCAGCACTAGCGTTCCTGTCAGTCCCGTCACGGCCACGCTAATGGAGTAATTCGCCGTGTTGCTGGTACAGGTGGCTGTCACGGTAATGTTGGATGTGATCGTCCCCTTGTAGTTGCTGCTGAGAGTGCAAGTCTGGCCTGCCGGCTGCGTCTTCACTCGCGTCTGATAACTTGCTCCGCTGGCATATGCCGTCGGGAATGTCTGGGTTCCATTCGATGTGAAGGTCAGTGTTTCAAGCTTGCTGTCCTGCATGACCAGCGTACCGCCCGTCAGCCCCGTCACCGATACGCTGATCGTGTAATTCGACGCTGAACTGCAGGTCCCAGTGATGGTCGTGTTGGCGGTGATCGTCCCGCTCGTGCTGCTCAGCGTACAAGTCTGGCCCGTAGGCTGGGTATTAATCCGCGCTTGCCATTTCGCTCCGCTCCCGTAAGTATGTGTGAAGGTCTGCGTGGTGTTGGAGGTGAATGTCAGCGTGTCGAGCTTGCTGTCTTCGACCACCAGCGTTCCGCCGGAGTTCAGCCCTGTCACCGACACGCTGAGCGTGTAATTCGTCGCCGCCGAACCGCTGATCGCATACCCGAAAAAACACAAAGCGGCCACAACTTTAACCAGCAGATTGCACAACTTCATCGGAACCCTCCAGCAGAACCCTTGATTTTCTTTTTTCGTTTATCCCCAACAGAACCGGCGGGATTTCAACCAACGTTGCGTAATGGTAGGCACATAAAGGGAGGGAACGAGAGTTTAGTACAGGTACAGCAGGCGGTCAAGGAGTGCTTAGTTTTGGCGCGCGCAGACGGAGCATCTGTGCAAGAATTTGCAAACTCGTCGCCTTACTGTGATTCATTGTCATCTCGATATCATTGTCATCTCGACCAGAGCGTTATCTTCCGCAACGCGGAAAGCAACGCGGAGCGGAAAGACTCTGTGTGAGAGGGCGCGGCACGCCCTGGGACATTTCCACACTCCCCATGTGACATCTGACCTAGCCTTCCACAGCCCACGCCTGCGATCATCCCCCGAGGCCCAGAGGGTGCGAGGATACGCTCAACTCGTCCCATTTTGGAACGAGCCCGCCCGGCGAAGCCCCGAAGTTATTTGAAATCAAGATTTTGCCCCTAAGCTCTTGATTCTGGATATTTAATTTTCAATTTCCCGCTAACTCGATGATTCCAGAGATCCAGGGGGGAGGGGGGTATACCTTGCGGTCCGCGATTCCACTTTTGTCGGAATTTTGGACGGGCACTTTTATCCTAATTTCTTCGCTGAATTTTCCTCGGATTCAATTTCGCGCAACGTTCTGCCGATAGCTCTCCCCAGGAGTGCTGCCGATGCACGAATTGTACTGGGTTACGTTGCTGGTTCTGGTGATGGTCGCGATCTACCAGCAGGTTCGCATTTACCAAATTCGCCGCGAATCCAGAAAACGCGAAGAGATCTTTCAGATCGTCACTGAAAACGCAGCCGACATGATCGCGCTGGTCGACGTTAAAGGACACCGCCTTTACAACAGCCCCTCTTACAAACGCATCCTCGGCTATTCTCCCGCGGAGCTTGGCGAAACTTCGGCGTTCGACCAGATTCATCCCGACGATCGCTTCCGCGTGATCGAAGCTGCCCGCGAGGCGCGCGAAAGCGGAGTCGGAAGACAGCTCGACTACCGCATCAAGCACAAAGACGGAAGCTGGCGCGTCTTCGAGTCTCTGGCCAGCACCATCTGCGATGCCAACGGCGAAGTCGCGAAGCTGGTGATCGTCAATCGCGACATCACCGAGCGCAAGCGCGCTGAGCAGCAGCTCGAACACAACCTGTTTCACGACCCGCTCACCGGACTGCCCAATCGCCGCTCGTTTCTCGACCGCCTGCAAACTTCCTTCGCCCGTACCCGCGGCGATTCCTCTCGATCGTACACCCTGCTTCTCGCCAACATCGATCACTTCAAGATCTTCAATGAGTCGATGGGCAATGACGCAGGCGATCACATCCTCAGCGAAATCGCGCGCCGCTTGGCCGCTTGTCTTCGGCAGGATGCTACCATCGCCCGCAGTTCCACCGCGGAAGCTCCCTTATTTCGTCTCGGTTCCGATGAATTCACGATCCTGCTCGAAACTGTCGCCGATCCCAGCGATGGGATGCGCGTCGCGCAAAAGCTCCAGACCGCGGTTGCGGAACCATTCACGGTGGCTTCTGGCGAGGTCCGCGCTTCGCTGAGCTTTGGCATCGCCTTGAGCACATCTACACACGAGCGCCCCGAAGACATATTGAAAGATGCCGATGTCGCAATGCGCCGCGCCAAATCCCTGGGCGGATCGCGCTGCGAGGTCTTCGACGAAGTGATGCACCGCCGCGCCGTTGGCCGCCTGAAGCTCGAATCAGATCTGCGCACTGCGCTGGTCGAACGGCAGTTTTGCGTCCACTATCAGCCGGTCGTTCGCATCGACCACCGCAGCGTCGTCAGCTTCGAATCTCTGCTCCGCTGGAATCATCCCACCCAGGGACTGATCTCTCCCTACCGTTTCATCGAGGCCGCGGAAGATACCGGCGTTCTCGTTTCCATCGGGCATTGGCTGATCGTGCAGTCATGCCGCCAGCTGCGCGAATGGCAAATGAACGATTACTCCCAGCGCCCGAAGAATATTACTGTGAACGTCTCGGCCCGCCAGTTCGCCGATGCCCGTCTGGTGAACGATCTGCAGCAGGCGCTGCAGGAGACCGGTATCGATCCGTCGCGGCTGCAACTGGAAATCACGGAAAGCATCGCCGCCGCCGATCCGAAGTTGACGATCACCGTGCTCTCTCACCTCAAGCACATGGGAATCGGCGTTGTTCTCGACGACTTCGGCACTGGATCGATCTCGCTCCGAGGTCTCAGCCAGTTCCCCGTCGATACCCTGAAGATCGACCGCTCCCTGGTTCACGAGATGCAAAGCGACCGTGGCAGCTCCGATATCGTCGAACTGATCGTCCTGGTGGCGCACAAGATGGGAATGAAGGTGGTCGCCGAAGGAATCGAAACCGCGCGCCAACTGGAACGTCTTGCCGAACTGGGATGCGAATTCGGCCAGGGATATTACTTCTCCCAACCAATGGACGCCAAAGCCGCCCAGCAATTCACCCGCCAGCAAGTCGCCGTTTCGCGCGCCTCTGGAGCCAGCGCGAAATAATATTGTCATGTCGACCGGAGTGGAGAGACCTTTTGTTCTCGCACCCGGAAGCGCTCTACCGCGTCCCATTTCCCGGCGAAACTACGCGTCCGTATTCCGTGGCGCGGCTCAGACGATCGAACATGCGCCAGGTTTCCAGCGAAATATTGCTGATTGCCTCTTCGCCATCCCGTTCGTTCAGCAGGAATGCCGTCATCACGCAGATCACATACGGACGTCCCTCGACCAACACCACGCCAGAATCATTCCTCACCGCTTCCAGTTCCCCAGGCTTGTTCGCAACTTTCAGGTCGGGAGGAAGGTAGCGCGGAATAAACGATTCCTTGTTCGTGCTCAGCATCTTGAAGAAGTCGGCAGTCGACTCCTTGTTCAGTACCTTGCCGTGATAGATGGCATCGAGCAACGTCATCATTTCCCGCGGAGTGGAGATGTTTTCGCGGCCCTCCTTCGCCGCCTCGAGGTCCATCATTTTGCGGTGAAGACGAGTATGCGTCAGGCCGAGCGAATCGAGCATGGCGTTGACGTTCTGCATCCCTACTCGATCGATCAGCACGTTGCATGCCGAGTTGTCGCTGACTGCGACCATCATCGTCGCCAGATCGCGCAGCGTTATGCGCGTCACTCCCGGAGTAAGTCCGTTCATGATGTCGCTGTCAGGAACCAGATCGGAAGCCTGCACCGTGTAAAGATCGGTGAGCTTGAGCTTTCCTTGCTGCGCCTGCAGATAAAGATCCGCGAGAACCGTGATCTTGATCGAACTGGCTTGCGCAAAGACCTCGTCCTCGTTCAGGTAGTAATGATCGCCGGTCGTGAGGTCTTCAATGGCCAGTCCCATGACGCCGTCGAGACCTTCATCAATCTGCCCGATCTTCGCCTCCAGTTTCTCCCAGAGGATCTTCTGCTTTCCCGCGGAAGGTGCTGCTGTTTGCGCAAGACAGGTCGCAACGAATATGACAAAACAGAATAGAAACCTCCCGAGGATTCTCATAATGGCGTGGATTGTAGCAGGCAATGCGCGCGGCTAGCCTCCGATCTTCGCTTCCCGCAGATGCTTCACCGCGGTCTCCGAGCTCACGGGCGAATAGTAGACCTCTTTAAAGGTGTACGACTTCGCCTTGGCGGGAATCACCGGCAGAATCTCTATGTGCCAGTGGTAGTCATCGTCGATCGTCTTCCAATAGCCGAGATTCTTCGAGGGATGCAGGGTGCTCGGAGAAGTGTGCAGCACAAGATGGAACTCTTCCGTAACCGAGCGGATTCGCTGCAGAGTTCTACGCAGCAGCGCCGCCAGATTGACCCGCAGGCCCGGGCGATTCAATCCGGTACGTTCGAAGGACGCTTCATGGTTCCGCGGCAAAATCCAGGTTTCATACGGAACCCGCGGAGCGTACGGACCAACCGCCAGATAATCGCCGCGAGCTTCGATTACGCGTTGCGCCTGCCGCTCTTCCTGCTGAAGAATGTCGCAGAAGACGCAGCGCTCCTTGCTGACAAAGTATTCGCGTCCGGCGCGCAGTTCGTAGAGAACGCGGCGCGGCACAAACATGGTCGCGGTGATCTCCGACGTCGGATGCGCGAATTCCTGGCCTGCGTTCTTGCCGTAGTCCTTGAACAAACTCACATACTTGATTCGCGGATCGCGTTTGAGGTCGAGAATTCTTTCGGCGGCAAGGCGGAGAAACTGCCCGATCTCGTCATCGCTCGCATTCCACAGGTGACGTTCGTGATTGCGATTCTCGACAAGTACCTCATGCGCGCCGACGGAGTGCATGCGGTCGTAGAGACCGTCGCCGCGCCGTCCAGGGTCGCCCTCGATGCGATACAACGGCGTGGGATGCACGACGGAACGTGCAGACCAGATCGTTCCCGGCGCATCGGGAGCGTTAGCGATCACGTGCAGCGGCGACGCCGAGTCGCTACAGAAATGGCAGGGGCCTTCCATGCGCGGCGGCGCATCTCCCGGATCGTCTCCGGTAATGACCCACGAGCGAGTGATTGGATCCTTTCGAAGTTCCATAGAACAGGAAAGGAGAACACCGACAAGCGGCGGAGTCAACAGCGTATTGCACGATGTTTTGCATAGCGTGATGCAAATCATGCGATGAAGCAGCGCGCCGCGCTTTGTTATAATCCGCCGAAGCCCGCATAGATGACCGAGCCGTCCACTCCGCTGATGCGGCAGTATGCTGCCGTCAAGAAAGAACATCCCACCGCGCTTTTATTCTTCCGGCTCGGGGATTTCTATGAGCTCTTCTTCGACGACGCCGTGGTCGCGGCGAAAGAACTGCAGATCACTCTGACCTCGCGCAATAAGGAGAAAGGGATCGCGGTGCCGATGTGCGGCGTGCCTTATCACGCGGCGGAAGGATACATAGGAAAACTGATCCGCAAGGGGTTCAAGGTCGCCATCTGCGAGCAGATGGAAGATCCCCGGCTGGCCAAGAAGCTGGTGCGGCGGGAAGTGACGCGCGTGGTCACGCCCGGCACCGCGGCGGATTCTTCGCTTGGCTCGGAAGAGAACAACTTTCTTGCGGCGCTGGCACAGGTGGGAGATCGGGTAGGCTTCGCCGCGCTGGATTTATCCACGGGCGAGTTTCGGGCAACCGAGTTCACGGGCGACGGCGCGATGCGCAGAGTGCAGGAAGAGCTCGAGCAGCTGCGTCCGAAAGAATTGCTGTATGGGTCGGCTGCGCCGTTGTTCGACGGAGCAGAGAAGAGCCAGCCGAGTTTCGCTCGGCCGGACCTTTCCGCTCCGCTCAGGGCGGGCTCCCGAGGGCGGCTGTCCCCGCATATTCCTCTTCCTCTTTCCAACTCGACTTTCGGTCGTCTTACCGAGACTCCTTTGGACGATTGGATCTTCTCGCCGGATCATGCCCTGCCTCTACTCGAGAATCATTTCGGCGTTTTGTCGCTGGAAGGGTTCGGGCTGGCGGGGCGAACGGCGGCGGCTTCGGCGGCAGGAGCCATCCTTTATTACGTACGTTCGACGCAGCGCGGATCGCTCCATCATGTCGATCGTATCGGATGGTATGAGCGGCAGAACTGCCTGGTGCTCGATGCTGTCACGGTGCGGAATTTGGAATTGATCGAACCCCTGTTTGCGGGAACTGATTCCGGCGTGACCCTGTTTCGATCGATCGATGCTGCCGTCACTCCGATGGGCAAACGCCTGCTGCGGGCGTGGCTGCTGCGTCCCTCGCTCGATCTCGACGAAATCAACGGGCGTCTCGATTCCGTCGAGGCCGGAGTGAAAGACATTGTCGCGCGCGAGGAGTTGCGCCGCGCATTGGACGGCGTACTCGATCTGGAGCGATTGCTGAGCCGCGTCACCCTCGAGACGGCGAATCCGCGGGATGTGCTGGCCTTAGCGGCATCGCTGGCGAAGATTCCGGCGGTGCGAGCGGCGGTCGCGCGGCTCGGCGCGGAACGGTTGCAGGCACTCCATGGATTGCTCGATGAATTGCGCGATCTGAGGGAACGAATCGAGAAGACGATTGTTCCTGAGCCTCCGTTGAGTTTTGCCGATGGAGGCGTGATCGCGGCCGGGATCGATCGTGATCTGGATGAACTGCGCGACCTTTCGCGCAACAGCAAGGCCGTGTTGGCCCAGATCGAGCAGCGCGAGCGCGCGCGCACCGGAATCGCCTCGCTGAAAGTAAAGTTCAATTCCATCTTCGGCTACTACATCGAGATCTCGAAGTCGAACTTGCACTTGGCTCCGCCAGACTATGAGCGGAAGCAAACTCTGGTAGCGGCGGAACGCTTTACGACAGCGGAATTAAAGGAGTACGAGGCGAAGATTCTCGACGCCCAGGAAAAGATTGTCGAGATCGAGCGTCGTCTGTTCACCGAGTTGCGCGCGGCAATTGCGGCGGAGGCGAAGCGGATCCGGCAGACCGCGCTGGCACTGGCGGAAGTGGATGTGCTGGCATCGCTCGCGCATATTGCGGCGCTGCGGAATTACTGCCGGCCGTCGTTTGTCGAATCCGGCGAAGTGGAAATTATTGAGGGCCGGCATCCGGTAATCGAACTGCAGCAATCGACTGGTGGCAGCGACCGCTTCGTTCCGAACGATCTTTATCTCAACCACAAGACGCACAACATCCTTCTGCTGACTGGGCCGAATATGGGCGGCAAGTCGACTTATCTGCGGCAGACGGCGCTCATTGCCATTCTGGCGCAGATGGGATCGTTTGTGCCGGCGCGGTCGGCGAAGCTGAGCGTAGTGGATCGCGTCTTTACCCGCATTGGGGCCAGCGACAATCTGGCGCGCGGACGGTCCACGTTCATGGTCGAGATGACGGAAACGGCCGCGATTCTGCATACGGCGACCGCGCGATCGTTGATCTTGCTCGATGAAGTGGGACGCGGCACCGCGACCTATGATGGACTCGCGATCGCGTGGGCGGCGGTGGAGTATTTGCACGCGCGGGTGCGAGCAAAGACATTGTTCGCTACACATTACTTCGAGCTGACAGAATTGGCTGAGCAACTTGAGGGTGTGAAGAATTTTCACGTGTCGGTGAAAGAGACACGCGGCGGAATTGTTTTCTTGCGCAAGGTCGAGCCGGGAGCGGCGGATCGCAGTTACGGGATCGAAGTGGCCAAGCTGGCAGGGCTTCCTAACGAAGTGGTGGAGCGGGCGCGCGAGGTGCTGGTGCAGCATGAATTCGCCGAGCAGCAGGCCACGGCGCATCTGTCGCCCGGCGCCACCCCTCCGGCGGCACAGTTGACGATCTTTACTCCCCTGTCGCAGCCAGTGCTGGATAAATTACGAGAGCTGGATTTGAATCGACTTACGCCGCTGGAAGCGCTGAACTTGTTGGCGGAGCTGAAGAAAGAAGTCTAACCACGAGGGTACACGAAGGAATGCCGTCGCGCGATATTGGGCAACTGCTGATCGTTGGCTTCGACGGGACAGAGATGAGTTCTCGGCTCGCTTTCCTGCTGACGCGTATTCAGCCTGCCGGAGTGATCCTGTTCGCCCGAAATATAAAGACTCCGGAGCAGACCTGGCGCCTGCTGCGCGAGTGTCAGAAGCGCGTCCGGAGTCCACTATTCACTTGCGTCGATCTTGAGGGCGGAACTGTCGATCGGTTTCGAGACGCGCTTGAGCCGGCCCCTTCCGCCGCGGATGTGTTCGCGACCGGAGATCGCACGATGTTTCGCAAACATGGACAGGTGATTGGCGAGAACTGCCGGGCTTTGAGATTTAACGTGGATTTTGCTCCGGTGTTGGATCTGGCATTCGCGGCTTCGCGGAGTGTGATGGGATCGCGAGCGGTGTCGGCGGATCCGCGCCAGGCGGCCGGGTATGCCCGCGAGTTTCTGGCGGGCTTGAAGCACGCCGGAGTTCTCGGCTGCGGAAAGCATTTTCCGGGACTCGGCGAGGGCAAACTCGATAGCCATCACGAGTTGCCTGTGATCGAGAAGCCTCTAAACAAGATGTGGACTGAGGATCTGGTTCCTTATCGAACTCTGCGGCGGCAATTGCCGCTGGTAATGATCTCGCATGCGGCGTATCCGCAAGTGACTCGCGACAAAGTTCCGGCATCGTTATCGAAAGTGTGGATTGCGGACATTTTGCGAAGAAGGATCGGCTACAAGAATCTGATCGTCTCCGACGATCTCGAGATGGGCGGCGTGCTCTCGGCCGCATCGGTAGGAGATGCGGCGGTCGAGTTTGTGCGCGCAGGCGGCGATTTGTGCCTGGTGTGTCATCGAGAAGATCGCGTAACGCAGGCGTTTGAGGCTTTGACGCGCCTGGCCGAGACTGACAAACGCTTCGCAGCGCGCGTGGCCGCTTCGGCCAAACGGGTCGCGGCGTTCAAGAAGAAATCCGCCAAGGGACTCCGTCCCGGGAAAGCGCCTTCGAAAGCCATGGCTGAGAAATTGACGCGCCGATTGTGGGAGTTCGGCGAGCAGGTCCGGCTGGAGATTTTGAAACGCGACGAAGACCGGCGGTCGCGGGCATGAGCACGAAGCCGATGGTCGTCGCCGGCGTGATGAGCGGGACGTCTGCTGACGGCATTGACGTGGCGTTGGTGCGGATCGGCGAACGCGCTTCGTCCCAGCACCGGGGCAATCGTGGCGCGGTGGCCGGCAGGATTCGACTTCTGGGGCATGCTGCGTTTCCTTATCCACGAAAAGTTCGCGAGGCAGTACTGGCGGCGATGAATGCAAGGTTGGCCAGAGTGGCGGAACTTGCGCGGCTCAATACTCTGCTCGGGGAACTGTATTCCGATGCGGTGCTTGAGACACAACGAGCGTTTAGGACCAAAGCCGATCTCGTGGGATGTCATGGGCAGACGCTGTATCACCAGGGCGAGGCTCTGCCATTTCTCGGCCGCCGCGTCGCCACGACCTGGCAGACGGGCGAGGCGGCGGTGATTGCCGCTCGCGTGGGAGTGCCGGTGGTATCGGATTTTCGTCCGGCGGATATGGCGGCGGGCGGCAAAGGAGCTCCGCTGGTTCCCTTTCTTGACTACCTCTGGTTTCACGATCAGCATGTTGGGCGCATCGTACAGAACATAGGGGGCATCGCCAATCTGACAGCGATTCCTGCGAGCGCTGGCACAGAAGACATTTTCGCGTTCGACACGGGGCCGGGGAATATGGTGATCGACGCCGTCACGCAGAACCTGTTCGGGCGGCGGTTTGACCGCGACGGAAAAATCGCCGCATCGGGAGAAGTGATCCGGAGCGTGGTCGCGAAGATTCTGAGAAGCGGCTTCTTTCGTCTGAAGCCTCCGAAGACGGCGGGGCGAGAAGAGTTTGGGAGAGAGTTTGTGCGCGAGTTTCTGCGGGCTTGCCACAGTGCAAAAAAAGAAGATGTGGTGGCGACGGCGACCGCGCTGACGGCGCATTCCATCGCGGACGCTGTGCGGCGTTTTGTAATTGGGAAGTCAGGTTCTCGGGGGCACGACCCTTCAGCTGCCGGCGTCAAGGCGCGCACCCTGTCGCAAAAAGCGCGACGAGGCTGGGGCAACCGGAATTATCGCGAGCTGATTCTCTCGGGTGGTGGAGCGCGGAATGCTACCCTCGTTGCGCTGATCGCTGAGCAGCTGGCGCCATTGGGAATCGCTACGCGATTCTCGGATGAATTTGGGCTCCCTTCGGAGGCCAAAGAGGCTGTGGCATTTGCGGTCCTGGCCTATGAGACTTGGCATCGCAGGCCGTCCAATGTGCGCTCGGCTACGGGAGCTCGGCGGGGGACGGTGTTGGGGAAGATTTCGTATGCGTAAGGCGCCGGCGCTACTGCGTGGCACTATCTCGTCGCTCGCGGCTCTCTTGTGCGTGGCTGCTTTTCTTCCCATTTTTTCTTGTTCTCGCAAGCCCGATGCCGACACACTCGTCATGCTGATTGAGTCGAGTCCGACGAATCTGGATCCGCGGATAGGGATCGATGCGCAGTCGGAACGCATTGACAACCTGATCTTCGACGATTTGCTGTCGCGCGGCGATGACCTGAATGTCGCGCCCGGACTGGCGGAGAAATGGGAGATTCCCGATCCTCTGACCTACGTCTTTCACCTGCATCATGGGGTGAAATTCCATGATGGACAGCGTTTAACCGCGCGCGATGTGAAGTGGACGTTCGATTCGCTGCTGCAGGGCAAGATTCGCAGCACCAAGGCGGCGAACTACAAATTCGTCGATCATATCGATGCGCCCGACGATTACACCGTCGTCTTTCACATGAAACAGTCCGACGCGCCGCTGCTGTGGAATCTGTCGGACGGGGCGATTGGAATTGTGCCCTACGGCAGCGGCGATGACATGACGCTGCATCCGATCGGGTCGGGGCCATTCAAGTTTGTCAGCGCGGAGACCGACCGCGAGGTGATTCTCGAGCGCAACGATAATTATTGGGGAGGGAGCCCAAAAATTCCCCGCGTGCGGTTTGCGGTTGTGCCCGACGAAACCACGGAGGCGCTCGAGTTGCGAAAAGGCAGCGGGGATATCGCAATCAATTCCCTGACGCCGGATACGGTCGTGACGCTGGCGCGGGACCCCAATCTCCGTGTCGAACGCGGGCCCGGAACGCGGCTGGCTTATCTGGCATTCAATTTGCGCGATCCGATTCTGAAAGATGTGCGCGTACGGCAGGCAATCGCTTATGCTCTCGATCGACAGCCGATGATCGAATACCTGTGGCGCGGCGAGGCCGAACCCGCGCGTAGCGTCCTGCCAACACAAAGCTGGGCCTACAACGGAGATGTGCCTACCTGTCCCCACGATCCCGAAAAGGCGAAACAACTGCTGGATGCCGCCGGATATCCCGAGTTGCACGGCGTGCGCTTTCACATCACCATGAAGACCTCGACCGATGCGAACACGCGGATGATGGTCGCGGTAATGCAGCAGCAATTGCGCCAGGTCGGGATTGCGCTTGATATCCGTAGCTTCGAGTTCGCGACATTCTTCGCCGATGTACAGCATGGAGCTTTTCAGATCTACGGGCTGCGCTGGATCGGGGGAAACGAGGATCCGGATATTTTTGAGTATGCATTTCATTCATCGAAATTTCCGCCGAACGGGGCGAACCGCAGCTACTACCTGAATGCGAGAGTGGACGCGCTCATCGATCAGGCGCGGCAGGCGATCGATCCGAAAGTGCGGAAGCCTTTGTATGACGAAGTGCAATCGTTGCTGGCCCAGGATGTGCCCTACGTCGATCTGTGGTATCTGGATAACGTTCTGGTGCATACCAAGCGGGTGAAGAATCTGCAGCTGAATCCGGCGGGAAATTTCGATTTTTTGCGGACGGCGGAACTGGTTTCAGGCGGGCAGTAACAAGAAACAGCGTCCTTTTGTCTTCGCCGTCGCCATTCTTCTCGCAACCAAAGACGCCGCGATGCCAGCCACTGCCTGATCCTGATGTGCGTGTTACCATCAACCTTAATCTTCACCCATGCGCATTCTTTTTATTGGCGACATCTTCGGCCGGCCCGGGCGGACCATCGTCAAGGACCGGTTGCCCGCGATCGTTCGGGACCGCGGCATCGATCTGATCATCGCGAATGGCGAGAACTCCGCCGCGGGATTCGGCATTACTCCCGCGCTCGCCGAAGAGTTATTCGAGTTCAACATCGACGTCATCACCACCGGCAATCATGTCTGGGATAAGCGCGAGATCGTCGATTACTTCCAGATGGTCGAAGGCAATGGACACGGTCCGGCGCGGCGCGTCCTGCGTCCCGCGAATTACCCCGCAGATATGCCGGGATCTGGCGTTTATCAGGGATTCAAGGGCAAGGTTCCATATGCCGTGATCAATCTGCAGGGGCGCGTATTTATGGCTTCGAATGATGACCCTTTCCGCACCGCAGATCAACTCCTGCAGAAAATCCAAGCCAAAGTGATTCTGGTCGACATGCATGCGGAAGCCACGTCGGAAAAGATTTCGCTGGGATGGTATCTGGACGGGCGTGTCACTGCCGTGGTTGGCACCCACACGCACGTGCCAACGGCGGATGAGCGCGTCCTGCCGAATGGCACCGCCTACATCACCGACGTGGGAATGAGCGGGCCTTACGATGGGGTCATCGGAGTGCGGAAAGAGCTCGTGGTCGGCAAGTTTCTTAATGGAATGCCGGTGCGTTTTGAGCCCGCCACGGGGGATGTGCGGCTTTGTGCGGTTGTGATCGATTGCGATGAGAACACCGGGCGGGCGCAGAGGATTGAGCGGCTGATGCTGTCTTAGGGCCTTCCTCAACCAGGATTCATTGGTTGGCTTCAGCCGAGACCTAGCAATCTACGTCTCTACGGGAACTGCAAGACTCGCAAGGCTCTGCGTTCTTCTGGTGCGACTCTAGGAGTGAATCCGAAGGTACCAGGCCCTGGTGGTTGATTCAGGGGAGCCCTGAAGGCTTTAGAATCGGAAGCGATGAGGAGCACGTCGAGGATCCGTGCAGCGGTGTGTGTCGCGGCCATGCTGGCTGTGTGCCCGTTTGCGCGCGCCAATGATGAAGCGGCGGCTCCTCCGATCCGGTGCGATAACGGGTTGCTCGGCGGCGTCAACTGTATCCCCACCAAGCAGGATTTCAAGCAAGCCCACACCGCCTATAAGCGGGGCCTTAAACTCATCGATAATCAGCGTCTGGAAGAGGCGCTGGCGCAGTTCGACGATGCGGTGAAGCTCGACCCGCTCAGCGTTCAATTCCTGCGGGCTCGCGAAGTCGTCAAAGCGCAGCTGGCTTTCGACCACATTGAGAGCGGAAATGCGCTGATGGCCGAGAACGCCCGAATGCGAGCAGCGAGTGAATTTCGTGCCGCGCTTGACCTGGACCCTGAAAATGAGTTCGCCCAGCAACGCTTTGCCGACGCCACACGACAAGCGGATCTACCAGGAACACCCGCGACTCCTTCGTGGCGCCTTACGGAATCGGTAGAACTCCATCTCCGGCCCGCGAACAGTGCCGCCACTTTTCACTTCACCGGCGACGTGAAATCTTTGTTTACGCAGCTGGGCGCGGCCTATGACATCAAAGTGCAGTTCGATGATTCGGTGCAGCAGCGGCCCCTAACCTTCAACATCGACAACATCGATTTCTTCACTGCCCTTCGCCTCGCCTGCCAAGTCAGCAAGACGATGTGGACGCCGCTCGACGCGCACCAGATGCTGATCGCGGCTGACACGCCCGCGAATCATCGGCAATACGACCGCATGTCGCTCCGAACTTTTATCCTGCCCGCTTATTCGACGCCGCAGGAAACGTCGGAGGTGGTCACTATCCTGCGGAACATGTTCGACTTGCGCTTTATTACGTCCGGCTTGGCGGCGAACACGGTTGAATTGCGCGGACCGCCGTATGCGCTCGACGCATGTGCGAAATTGCTGGGCCAACTTGACGAAGCCAAGCCCCAGGTAATGCTCGATGTCCGCGTGTTCCAGATCAGCCATCAGTTGACGCGCAACATCGGCCTGCACATCCCCGACACGTTCAATCTCTACAACATTCCGGCGGTGGCATTGGCGGGTCTGGCAGGACAAAATATTCAGCAACTGATCAACCAGCTGATTGCGTCCGGCGGCATCAACCAGGCGGGAAGCACCGGCCTTGCAGGCTTGCTATCCCAGTTGACCGGACAGCAGAATTCCATTTTCAGCCAGCCCCTGGCTACCTTCGGCGGCGGCCTCACGTTTAGTGGAGTCAGTCTCGATCAGCTCGCCGCCGCGCTCTCAGTCAACGAATCGTGGGCGCGCAGCCTGGATGACATGACTTTGCGCGCGGTCCAGGGAAATGAAGCCTCATTTCATCTGGGAGAGCGTTATCCGATTCTGAATGCCAGCTACGCCCCGATCTACAACTCGCCGCAGATTTCGCAGGTACTGGGAAATCAGACTTATGTTCCACCCTTCCCGTCGGTCAGCTACGAAGATCTCGGTCTGAGCGTTAAGGCGAAGCCAATCATTCACGGCGACGGTTCCGTCACGTTGCAACTGGATATGCAGGTGCGGTCGCTAACGGGCCAGTCCAACAACGGTGTGCCGATCATTTCGAACCGGGAATTCAAAGGAGACATCACCCTCAAGGATGGAGAGCCCGCTTTCATCGCGGGAGAGATTTCGCGCTCCGACACCTTGTCGATGAGCGGCATTCCCGGGCTCGGCGCGGTCCCCGGCCTGAATCTGGCGATGGTCACCAATACCAAGCAAGAAGAAGATGACGAACTGATGATCGCCATCACCCCCCATGTAGTTTCCAACTTCCTCCGCGCCACGCCGGAGATCTGGGTTTCTGAACGATAGCTCCGATCGAGATGACAGCGATTGTCGACCTGACACCGCTTACGGATTCTTGGCGGCAAACTCTACCAGTTTCTTGTAGACATCGGCCAGTTCGGGTTGAAAATTTGAAATCGGACGGCCATTGATATATAGCGTGGGCGTGCCGGTTACTCCGACCGACTTGCCAAGCGCGATCGAGGCGTCCACATGCGCCTTGGTTTCGGGCTTCGCGACGCAGGCTGCCATCTCCGGGCCTTTCAGACCGACTTCTTCGGCAATGGCAGTCAGTTTCTCATCCGCGTTTTCGGCCGTGATGTCCGGCTGCGTTTCGTAGACCTTCGAAATAAACTTCCAGAAGGCTTCGTTGGAGGCGCGGCCGACGCACTCGCTATATTCGGCCCCCTTCATCGACCAGTTGTGCATTTCTAGGGGAAAGTTCTCAAACACGAAACGGGCCTGCGGTTCGGCGGCGACCAACTTCTCGATCGGATCCTGGGCCCGCCTGCAGGCAGGACATTGCAGGTCGCCAAATTCAACGATCAGGACCGCCGAATCTTTCGGGCCGCGCCACGGCCCTGTAATTCCCTTCTCCAGAATCTTGTTAACGGGATCAAACGGTCGTGCCCCGAAAGGAACGATGTCGCCAACCAGAGCGTGCTTGCCGTCAGAACCCACGTAGAAGCGCGTGACCTGCTGGCCCTGCGGATTGGCGAGGACGACAACGACCTCCGACAATCCGGAGATTGGCGAGGGCTTGATGCTTGAAATTTTCCAGGTCATGTCAGGCTCGTAGCCAAACTGTTGGTGCAGGAAGGAGTCGACCGTAGCTTCCGAGGGAAGATCGTCGGCAGCGGCGGCCGCCTTCCGAGCCGCAGGCTTGGTCGAAGCGGTTTGAGCTCCGGCAATCGTGAATGCTACGAAGACCATACAAATCAGGCTGAGAAGACTGCGCATAGCTTCCTTTCGCATTGCTGTAGTGGAACGAACGGGAAAAATACTTCAGAATCGCGTCCTAACAGGATACATAAAAAGCGCGAATCACACGTCTGACTTCGCGGCGATGGGAAAACGCCGTCCGTAACCGAAAGCTTTGGGAGAAATTTTGAGCCCCGGAGCAGCCTGCTGCCGCTTGTACTCAGTGCGGTCGATCATCCGGGCCACGCGGCGCACGCTATCGATGTCGATCTTTCGATCGGCGGCAATCTGCTCGATGGAGTGCGAGTCTTCGACGTAATCCTCGAGAACTGGGTCAAGCACTTCGTAAGGCGGGAGCGAATCGCTGTCTTTCTGGTTCGGCCGCAACTCCGCCGAGGGCGCCTTTTCCAGAGTGTCGTGAGGAATAACAGGACGGCGCGAATTCACATAGTCGCTCAGGCGGTAGACCAGCGTCTTCGGCACATCGGAAATAACCGCGAGACCCCCTGCCATATCGCCATACAGCGTGCAGTAGCCCACGCCAAGTTCGCTCTTGTTGCCGGTCGAGAGCACGATGGCTCCGAACTTGTTCGAGAGCGCCATCAGCAACATTCCGCGAGCGCGCGACTGCAAGTTTTCTTCCGTAACGTCTTCGCGTTGTCCGGCGAATACCGTCTTCAGCATTTCGCGGTAGGCTTCGTACGCGGGATTGATGGAGATCAGTTCAAAGCGAATTCCCAGATTCGTGGCAAGTGCGCGAGCGTCGTCGATGGATCCCTGGGACGAATAGGGCCCGGGCATACCGACGCCGATGACGTTCTCCGGGCCGACAGCATCGGTGGCAATAACGGCCGTCAGAGCGG
This sequence comes from uncultured Acidobacteriota bacterium, assembly GCA_963763845.1. GTDB lineage: Bacteria > Acidobacteriota > Terriglobia > Terriglobales > Acidobacteriaceae > Sulfotelmatobacter. The sequence continues at coordinate 430,409 of CAVXPX010000024.1, read as the reverse complement.
AGTCGATGCCTCCGCTAAGTCCGATAATCGCCTTCTGGAAGCCGCACTTCTGCATGTAGTCGCGCGTTCCGAGAACAAGCGCGGAGTAGGCGCTGGCTTCGTCGCCGGAGATCTGCTCGTGCATTTCTCCGGTTAAGGTTTGCGAGTCGAAAAAAACAAGATCTTCTTCGAACGACTTCCCTTGCGCGATCACATTGCCGTCGCGATTTAGAACCAGGCTGGAGCCATCGAAGACGAGGCTGTCGTTTCCTCCGACTTGATTCACCAGCACCACGGGAACCCGGTGTTGACGGGCGATGGAGGCCAGCATGTCCCGCCGAAGTTCGCGCTTGCCAATCCAGAACGGTGAGGCGGAGATATTCAAAACGAAATTTCCTCCGGCCTCAATCAATGACTCCACCGGATCGACGGGGTAAAGGCGGCGCGACCAGAACTGCTTGTCGTTCCACGCGTCTTCGCAAATAGTGAGCGCCATCCGGTTGCCGCAGAACGGAAACAATTGCTGGCTCTTGGCGGGAGCGAAGTTCCGCATTTCGTCGAAGACGTCGTAAGTCGGCAGCAACATCTTCGACTGGATGAATGCGACCTTGCCATCCATCAGCAAGGCTGCGGAGTTCATGACGTTCTTGCCCGCATCGGAGTCGGCGGGGGTGACCAGGCCGCAGATCACGGCGGTGCCTGCGGTTTCCGCGGCAATGCGCTCCACGGACTCACGATTGTGCGCGACAAATGAGGAGCGCTCGACCAGATCACGGGGAGGATATCCGCAGACGGAGAGCTCTGGGAACACGACGAGTCCGGCCCCGGCGGCCTTCGCGCGGCGCGAGAACGCGATGATCTTCGCAGCATTGCCCGCAAAGTCTCCGACGGTCGGATTGATCTGCCCCAGGGCAATCTTCATGCATCAAGTGTAAAGCCCGGCTTAGCGTGTTGCACAGGACGGGACGGGGGATTGTAGCGAGGCGCGACGCTAAGATTCTTCGAACCATCCTGGACCTGCTAAAATATCGATTTTGCTTTCAATTGGAGGCTTCGTACTATGCGCCAGCGTACGTCGACACTTTTCAGCACTTCCTCGTTCCTGTTTCTGTTTTTAGCGACGTTCCTCTCGCTCATTTCTTCAGCCGCAGCGCAATCGAGCGAACCTCATCCGTGGATGAATACCAGTCTGTCGCCGGACGAGCGCGCAGCGATGGTGGTGAAAGAGATGACGCTGGACGAAAAAATATCGATGCTGCATGGCACGGGCATGGCGGGACTGGGGCCGTTGAGTCCGCTGGCCATTGGTTCGAACGGCGGCGCAGGATATGTGCCGGCAATTCCGCGGCTGGGCATTCCGGCGATCCAGATGTCGGATGCCGCATACGGCGTCCGGAGCAGTGGCCAGAACGGGCGATATTCCACAGCTTTGCCCTCTGATATCGCCGGAGCCGCGACCTGGGATCTGGATGGCGCGTATGCCTATGGCGCTCTGATTGGACGCGAATTGCGGGCGCAGGGCTACAACATGTCCTTGGGCGGAGGCGTCAACTTGACGCGCGAACCGCGCGATGGGCGGACGTTTGAATACATGGGTGAAGACCCGGTGCTCGCCGGCACGATGGTGGCATCCGTGATGAAGGGAGAACAGGCGCAGCACGTGCTCGGCGACATCAAGCATTACGCCCTCAACGATCAGGAGAGCGGACGCAACGCGGTCAACGTGAATATCGACGAGCGCGCGGCCCGCGAAAGCGACCTGCTGGCGTTTGAGATCGGCGTCGAGAATTCCGATCCCGCCGCGGTGATGTGCTCCTACAACCGCGTGAATGGCGATTACGCCTGCGAGAACAAATATCTGCTGACTGATGTCTTGAAGAAAGATTGGAATTACAAGGGATTCGTGATATCCGATTGGGGAGCTACGCACAGCACCGAGAAGGCGTCGGCGGCTGGCCTGGATCACGAAGAGCCCGGCTGGCATTTCTATAGCGATGATTTGAAGAAGGACGTGGCAGCCGGCACAGTCCCGCTCTCGGAAATCGACGACCATGTGCACCGCATCCTGCGCTCCATGTTTGCCACAGGCGTGATTGACGATCCGCAGCAGAAAGCCGTGGTCGACGTCATGGGCGGGCTCGAGGTGGCGCGCAAAATCGAGCAGGAAGGAATCGTGCTGCTGAAGAATGACAACGGGCAACTTCCTCTCGACGCTTCGAAGGTGCACAGCATTGCAGTTATCGGTCCGCACGCGGACGTGGGCATGATTTCCGGCGGAGGTTCGGCCCAGGTGGATCCTCCGGGAGGAAACGCGATCATGCCGCCGGGTAAGGGCCAAACTCATTGGATGGAGCCGATCTGGTTCCCGACCTCGCCTCTCAAATCCATCCGCGCAAAAGCGGAGGGAGCGAATGTGCAGTTTGATTCGGGCGCAGATCCGGAATCGGCCGCCACCCTGGCGAAGAATTCTGATCTGGCGATTGTGTTCGCCTATCAGTGGGAAAGTGAGAGCACGGATCTGCCCGATCTTTCCCTGCCCGAACATCAGGATGAATTGATCGAGAAGGTGGCGGCGGCGAATCCGCACACTGTGGTCGTGCTGGAATCAGGCGGCCCGGTGACCATGCCGTGGGTCGATAAGGTCGGTGCGATTCTTGAAGTCTGGTATGCAGGCAGCAGCGGATCGGATGCCGTTGCCGATGTCCTGGTCGGCGCCGTGAATCCCGGCGGGAAATTGCCCGTGACCTTTCCGCGAAGCATCGAGGATTTGCCGCATCCCACAATCGTGCAGCCTCCGCCGGAATCGAGGCCTAGCCGGCAGCATCATCGCAATCCCAACGGACTTCCGGCTTTCCAGGTTACCTACGATGAAGGCGTGAAAGTCGGCTACAAGTGGTACGACGCCGAGAACAAGCCGGTTCTCTTCCCCTTCGGGTACGGCCTGTCTTATACGACATATTCGTATTCGAATCTTCACGTCACCCCGGAAACAACTCCTCGGGTCTCGTTCACGGTGACGAACACGGGCAACCGAGCGGGAGCGGAGATCGCCGAAGTCTATGCTTCCCTGCCCCCGTCCGCCTCGGAACCTCCGAAGCGTCTGGTGGGATGGAGTAAGATTCCGCTGAAGCCGGGCGAGAGCAAGGAAGTCACGGTGGAGGTGAATCCGAAATATCTCTCCATCTTCAATGTGAAGCAGAATAGCTGGGAACTGATACCCGGCGCATACGGGTTCATGGTCGGAGGCTCGTCGCAGAATCTGCCGCTGAAGCAGACGGTAACTTTGAAGTAAAAGCGGGCTGAGAACCAGCCAATCTATCCAACGCGGAAACACTGGGTCTCACCACTCCGCATTGCCTTCGGCTCCGCGGAAGCAACGCTCCGGTCGAGATGACAAACTGAGGATCCGATTTAGTCGCCGTCGCCTGCGGGAAACACGGTGTGCCGCGATGCTGGCATTGGCGCCGATCCCTTCTCGTCCTGCCAGAGGACACGATTCAATCTTGTCGCTCCGGCTGCGTCGGGGCGTGAGAAATCCATTTTCATCGATACATTCGCGCCAGGCGCATCGCGACGATTCCTTTCGTAGATCAATCCATTTCCCTTGTCCCGAAAATCTGCTTTGTACGGTGGCTGATCGCCGGCGCCGGAAAACAACCCGCTCATCAGAGGCGCGTATGCGTCATTCACATTCATCGGCGGAAGTCCGAGCAACGTCTCCATCGTGTGAACGACGTTCACAGTTGTATAGAACCGATGTTCGACGTTGGGATGCTCGGAAGATCCCGGCGAATACTTGCTGATCACGAGGGCGATGGAGCGGTGCGCGTCAACGTGATCGGCGCCGTCCTGCGCGTCGTCTTCAAGAATAAAAATCGCAGTGTCGTCCCAATACGCGCTGTGTGAAACCGCGTCGACCACCCGGCCGAGCGCGAGATCGTTGTCGGCTACGTTGGCCGCCGGACGCGCCTTGTCGGGGCGCGTGCCGCCGGTGTGATCATCAGGGAGGTAGAGCAGAATGAACGACGGCATTTCGAAGCGCGGGCCTTCGTTCTCTTTGCGCGCGCGCACATACGCGCCGAACTCATTCAGGAATTCGTCGGCGCGCAACTGGTCGGGATAGTCGGTGTTGAAATCTGGAAAGAGCGGGTCGAAATGGTCTCGCAGATTCGCCTTTGTCGGCTTCACCCCGCTAAAGAGCGGCACCGACCATGGCCACGGACTCGTGCTGCCGTGCGGATCGCCGACGTTCGACGGTAAAGACTCTCCCTGCTCGACGGCGCTCTGGGCGCACTCCGCTTCCTGTCCGGAAGGAGTTCCCTGCCGCGGATTCGCGGCCTTGCGTTTCTCGTTGCACCACTCGGCATTCACGAATTCGCCGTAGTCGCGGAAGCTGACGTTGTTGCGCGTGAGGTTGTCCCAGAGAAATCCGGTCGAGGGATCGTCCACATCCGGCAGGTTGTGCTCCAGCGGATACTCCTCGGCATTCTGTCCCTGAAAGTCGTAGGTCCGTTCCTTGCCGCGGTAATCGATCTGCCATGTCTTCTCGTTGTAGTCGGAGGTGATCGCGGCGGTCGACCACAGATGGCCGTCGCCGGAAACTTCTCCACTGTCATAGAAATTGTCGAGTACGCCGAACTGCAAAGCGAGTTTGTGCTCGTTGGGCGTGATGTCCTGGCCGTAGAGCGTGAGCGAAGGATCGCCATCGCCGACTTTGAGGTCTCCGAGAATCTGATCGTAGGTGCGGTTTTCTTTGATGACGTAGATGACATGCTTGATCGGATTCTCGCCGGAAGCGAAGGTGATCTTGCCGGGATCGCTGTGCAGCAGATTGTCGCGTTCCACCGTTTCAGTAAGTTGCGGAAGTTTCTGCAACGTGGACGGAATGTTCACGCGGGCAATGGATCCTCGCAGCAGCGTCGGAATGTAGGCGTGCTCTTTGTGCTTGGTCTCGTAGACCGTCTTGCCCATCATCTTGTTCGGGCCTGCGCCTTCCCCTTTAGCGGTGGCGATCAGAAGGTCGTCGCCGTGAACGGCGAGAGCAGAGGGATACCAGTCGGTGGGGATGAAACCTGTAGGGTAGATGCCGCTGCCCTCACTGAATCCTTCGCGCGGGCCTGGTCGCTCAAACACCGCAATTGCGTCCAGGCCAGAGGCTGAGACAAAGAGCCTGGTGCCGTTTTCAGCAAGAGCGAGCGCGGTGGGTGTTGATCCAGCTTGTTTACTTCCGACGGCTGCCACTCTGAACGATTGCAGCGGGCGTCCCTCGGCAGTGGATATCTCCAACACTAAGTCCGCATTGGAGAGGGCGACATACAGGAGCGATTCGTTCGCGTTCAGCAGCATCGCAGTCGGGTGCGAGCCGGGATCCAGCGGATCTGTGGGTTTCTCGAGATCAATCCGACGCACAACCTTACCGCTGGTCATATCCACCTCGACCACTTGCGATGCATTCCACAAGCTGCACCACGCGCGGCGGCCGTCTTTCGTCGCCACGCAGGTGTACGGGTAGGTCGCGGGCACTAGATCACCCGTACTCATATCGAAGGTGTGGGAAATCTTTCCGGTCGCTGGATCGAGAAGAACGACATTGTCGGAGAGGTTGTTCGCCACGAGCAGTTCGTCATGCCCGTGCGCCGCGATCACCGCGATGCCCGCCGGATATGGAATCGCCATATGCGCAGGCGCTTTCAAGCCCACCGCCAACTTCTTTCCCGGTGGCAACGGCTGCAATGGAATGTGAATGAAACGCTCCGCCTTCACTTTGCCCGCCGCGAAGCTATACACGGCGATGCCGTTTCCCATGTCGTTCGGCTTTGTTCCTTCCGGATCGGTCAGCGATCCGACCGAGGCATAGAGATGCTTTCCATCGGAACTGAAGGCCAGACCCAGAAAGTAGCTTTGGCGGGCATCGTCGCCAAGGCGCGCGTCCGGAAAATCGGCGATCTGATTCGTCTTCAGGTCGAGTACCGCGATGGACTGATGCGCCATCGTCTCCTGCGTGCCGTAGCCGTCATTCAGCAATGCGGCGTAACGGCCATCAGGGCTGATCACCATGGTCGCGGGAAAGCTGTTCGTGCTGCCGATGTGCCCCGGCGTGGGAACCGTCAGTTGCTTGCTCGTCGGGAGATTGATCGAAGAATGCTCGCTGGGCTGCGTTTGTGCAACGACGAGCGGAGCCACGATCACCAACAACAGGCACCGGTATAATCTTGAACCCACAAGTCCTCCCAGCCGCGCTTTGCTGTCAACGCATAAGCGGGCGCGAGCCTGATTGAATACGCCAGACGCGGTCAAAACAACACGCATCATAGACCACTCACAACATGCCCAAACCTTAACCCCAATGAAATCGCGCCGATCTCATCCCAGACAAAAATGGCGCTAAGCCCGCAGGCCCGCGCCCCATCATTTCTCTCTATATATCCAGAATATCAACTCGACCACTATAAAATGGACATTTTCCGAAATTTATTTCTCGGCGGAAATCAGCAGCTTACAAAGAAATGTGATCCAAAACCCCCTTGACAGCACATTTCGCCATTTCTACGCCAAAGACTTCGCCACTTAGACGCCCGAAGCCCGCGTGCTCGGAAGCTCTGGCTCCACGCGTTGCGGCTCTTCCGGATGCACGTTGTGCCGAACGTCGGAGCCCTGCACCCAGAAGATCACGTCTTCGGCGATGTTGGTGGCGTGGTCGGCAACACGTTCCAGATTGCGGGCAACGAGCAGCGCGTCGAGCGCCTGCCGAACGATCTCAGGACGGTCGTTCATCGTCTTCACGAGCTGGATAAACGCATCGTCACGCATGCGATCGATCACATTATCCATTTCGAGAACGGCCTGGGCCAGTTCGACCTTGCCTTCGATGAATGATTCGAGGGCGCGCCGCACCATGGCGCTGACTGCGGTGCCCATGCGGGCGATATCGACGGGAAGATCCGCGGTGGGAAGTTCGACCATATCCATCACCCGTTCGGCAATATTGACTGCCTGGTCGCCGACACGCTCAAGATCGGAATTGATCTTCGTAACCGCAAGGATGAAACGGAGATCGACCGCCATCGGCTGCTGCATCGCGAGCAGATCGAAGGCAGACTCGTCGATTTCACGTTCCGCGATGTTGATCAGGTTCTCGCCTTCCAACACCATCTGGCAACGGGTCAGGTCGCGCTCCACGTAGGCCTGGCGGGCGCGGTCCACCGCCTGCTCCGCCAATCCTCCCATGCGAAGCAACCGTTGCCGTAGATCGTCAAGCCCTTGCTGAAAACGCGTGCGCATTATGCGAACCTTCCTTATCCCGACGTTCTTTATCCAAATCTGCCGGTGATGTAGTCTTCCGTCTTTTTGTCGGATGGCTTGGTGAAAATCTTTTCCGTCTTATCGAACTCGATCATCTTGCCCAGCAGGAAAAAGCCGGTGAATTCCGCCACTCGCGCCGCCTGCTGCATGTTGTGAGTCACAATCACGATGGTATACCGCTCTTTGAGCTGGAAGATCAACTCTTCAATTTTTCCTGTCGAAATCGGGTCCAGAGCGGAACACGGCTCATCCATCAGCAGGACTTCGGGTTCCACCGCCAGCGCCCGGGCGATGCAAAGCCGCTGCTGCTGGCCGCCCGAAAGACTGGCGCCGGATTTCTTGTGGAGGTGATCTTTGGCCTCGTCCCAGAGCGCTGAAACCTGCAGCGAGCGCTCGACGATCTCGTCCATTTTGCGACGGTCATGAAAGCCATTGAGCTTCAATCCAGAAGCAACGTTGTCGTAGATAGACATCGTCGGAAAGGGATTGGGCTTTTGAAATACCATGCCGACCCGCCGGCGCAGCTGCGTCGGCGAAGTTCCGTTATAGGCGTCAATTTCTCCGATGCGGATTCGGCCCTGGACGCTGGCTTCCGGAATCGTCTCGTGCATGCGGTTGATGCAGCGGATAAACGTAGACTTGCCGCATCCCGAGGGCCCAATCAGCGCCGTGGCGTGGTTGGCCGCAACTTTCAGATTGATGTCGTAGAGAGCCTGACTCTTGCCATACCATGCATTCAGGTTCTCGACTTGGATTCCGACTCCCATAGGATTAAGCCATTCCGAACGATCCACGGCGCACGACGTAGCGAACGGCCGCGACCGCACCAACAATCAGGATAATCAGCACCAGCGAACCCGCCCACGCCTGGCGATGCCAGTCGTCGTACGGAGAATTCGCGTACACATAAATCTGTAGCGGCAGAGCCGCAATCGGCTGGTCGTAGCGCAAGCTCCAAAATGTGTTGCCGAATGCTGTAAACAGCAGTGGCGCCGTTTCTCCAGCAACGCGCGCGAAGGCGAGCATGATTCCGGTGATCACTCCGGAGGTCGCGGTGCGCAGGGTGATCGAGAGCGTCGTCCGCCAGCGTGGCACTCCTAAGCCGTAGGCCGCTTCCCGCAACGCCTGCGGCACGAGCAGCAGCATCTCTTCGGTTGTACGCGTGATGGTCGGAACCATCATGATGGCGAGAGCCACTCCCCCCGCAAGGGCTGAGAAGTGTCCCTCATGGACCACAACGATCGCATAGCCCACGATGCCGATTACGATGGAAGGAACTCCGTTCAAAACATCGGCGGTAAAGCGAACGGCGCTGCCAAAACGGTTGCGTCCATACTCCGCGAGATAGATGCCGGCTCCAACGCCGAAAGGAACGCCGATCAGGCTGGAGATGCCGAGAATGATGATCGATCCGACGATCGCATTCGCCATTCCCCCGCCGACCTCGCCTACCGGCTTCGGCGTCTGCGTAAGGAAGGCCCAGTTGATCGCTCCAATGCCGCGGAAGATCAGATAGGCGAAGATCGCGACCAGCGGGGCCAATACGATGAACACGGTGCCAACCGCGGCCCCGGTCATCACGCGGTCGGTGACGCGGCGTCGCAGACTGATGGGCGGAACGGTTTGGACAGAAACAGCGCCTCCCGCTTCAGACATTTCCCCTCGCAGGCTGCCCTCGAGTTACGGTCCAGACCAACAATTGCGCCAGGGCATTGACGATGATCGTGACAATGAAGAGCGCCAAGCCAATTTCGATCAGGGCCGAGCGATAGACGTCGCCCGTGGCCTCGCTGAACTCATTTGCCAGAACGCTGGCCATGCTGTATCCCGAGGCAAACAATGATTTCGAAATCTGCGGCGTGTTTCCGATGACCATGGTGACGGCCATGGTTTCGCCGAGCGCGCGTCCCAGGCCAAGGATGATGCCGCCAACAATTCCGGCGCGGGCGTTGCGCAGTACTCCCACGCGGATCATTTCCCACCGCGTCGCTCCTAACGCGAGAACGCCTTCCCGCTGGTTTTGCGGCACGACGGTCAGCACTTCCCGCGTGATCGAGGATATGATCGGGATGATCATGATGGCCAAGATGACCCCAGCCGCCAGCATCCCGATGCCGTAGGGCGGTCCTGAAAACAGGCCAGTCCAGCCAAAAGTTGTTGCCAGAAACGGCTCTACGTAGTTCCGCAAAATCGGCACCAGCACGAACATGGCCCACAGCCCGTAAATAATGCTCGGGATCGCCGCCAGTAGCTCCACAAAAAATGAAAGAGGCCCGCGCAGACCCTTCGGGCACATTTCGGTGGTGAACACCGCGACCCCCACGGCTAGGGGCACGGCAATCACTAGCGCCACCAGGGACGAAAGCAGCGTTCCATAGATAAACGGCAGCGCTCCGAACTGCTCGCTGACCGGGTCCCAGTCGCTGCCGGCGAAGAATTTCAGGCCAAACGCATGCCAGGAAAGCGTGGACTGCGACGTCAACTCATAAACGATGAGTACGAGCACAGCTAGAACCGCAAAGCCGCAGGCGGTGATCACCCACTTGAAAACGCGGTCAGGGATTTCGCCCCCAGAGATGTGCAAAAGGGGCGCGGGCCGGGCTACCGTAACCTGATTAACTGTTGTCGCGTCAACGGGTTGCGGTCCAGTCATATCAGGCCGTGGCAAAGCATGGTTGGCCATCGCCCCTTACCGTAGCAGAGGCTTGTTACAAAAGTGTTAAAATGACGTAGCTTTTTCGGCGACTCCCAGGTTTCCCCCAGTAACCCGTTTCCCTTCGAGATTGGAGCAGTTCTGCGCCCTGGTTCCCGGCTGGCAGGTCTGCTCGCTATCGAAACGACAGGTCTTATGGTGAATACAATCAAGCCAGCGAAGCTCATTTTCCGAAAGATGGAACGGGAACTTCTCCGGCTCGAATCGGACCAGCAGCCGGACACAGTCCACGGCTTTCGAACCACCTCGCGGCGACTTGAGACGCTGCTGGAAGAGATCGTGTCCAATCGGGGGCGAAATCAAGCAAAACTGCTCAAGCTGTTAGGCCGGATTCGAAGGCGGGCAGGCCGCGTGCGCGACATCGATGTGCAACTGGCGGCCATTCGAAGCCTTAAAGTTCCGCTTGAACCCAGGCGCAAGACGCAGCTGACCCGCTCCTTAATTGAGCTTCGCGCAATACGTGAGAGAAAGTTGCGCAAACTTTTCAAGAAAAAGCTGGTCCATGAGATCCAGAGGCGGCTTAAGCGCGCTTTTGAGTCGTCGAGATCGTCCAAGAGCCGCGATCCGTTGGCAGTCGCAAAACAGATTCTTGCGGCGGTGCCGATTTCTTCGACGCAAGTGAATGAGGACCTGCTGCATCGCTACCGCATTGCCGTGAAACGCGCGCGCTATGCGGCGGAGTTTGCGCTCAAATCGCCCAAGAGCGCGGAGTTCATTGCCCAACTCAAGCAAATGCAGGACGCGCTGGGAAGCTGGCATGACTGGTTCACGCTGACACAAACCGCGACCCAAAGCCTCGGTGAGATCAACCAGTCTTCGCTCGTCGCGGCAATGCACAATGTGACCAGGGGAAAATTCAGAAACGCTGTGGCTGCGATTAGCGCTGCGCAAAACCACGGCGGCTTAGAAAAAATCTCTCTCGTAGCGAGTCCTTCCAAAGTGGGCGATAAGACTCTTGCGACGGCTGGTCAGGCCGCAGCCTAGATCCTCCCGGCCTCAAAATCTTTCGTCGGACTGCGAACGGCGGTGACGCGCTTCCCTTCCGCATGTAAACTGTGGGGCTTCCTATGCCCACGTTCGCAGCAGTCGATATCGGGTCCAATTCCGTCCGCTTGAAAATTGCGCGATTGCAAGGCGGACGCCTCCGCCCCCTGCACGAAGATCGTGAAGTGACGCGTCTCGGCGAAGGAGTGTTCAGTTCCGGCTTCCTGACGCCCGATTCCATGGCCGAGACGGTGAAGGTGCTGCGGCGATTTCACCGCGCGACGCAGCAGGTCGTGACTGATTCGGTTCGCGTGATCGCCACCAGCGCGCTCCGCGATGCGCGCAACTCGCAGGCGTTTCTGGAGTGGGTGCGCTCTGCGACTGGCTGGCGGGTGGAAATCATCTCGGGCGTGGAAGAGGCGCGTCTCATCCACTTGGGGCTTATATCCGGACCGCGGATTGACCGGTCTCCCGCTCTCCTGATGGATCTCGGCGGAGGCAGTTGCGAGCTGACCATTACCCATGGCGGACACATTCGCGATGCGGTCAGCCTTCCACTTGGGGCGGTCCGGCTGACCAACGAATTTCTGCGGCACGATCCGCCACGCAAAGGCGAACTCAAGCGTTTACGCGGATTCATCACCCGCGAAGTCAACCGCATCGTCGACCGGATCGCGACCGCAAAAGTGAGGAATGTGATCGCGACCTCCGGGACCGCGGCCGCTCTGGCTGCCGTTGCCGGCCATTTGAAACGAGCCCGAAGCCGCCAGCGCAACCTCGTCGCACGCACCGAGATGACACGCATTGCGAAACGGCTGTCACGGCTGCCGGTTGCCGAGAGGCGGAAGATTGAAGGGATCGGTCCGCGCCGGGCGGAGATCATCGTCGCCGGCGCCAACGTCTATCACGAGCTTGTCGAACGGCTGCACCTGAAAGGATTCCGCTATTCTCCGCTGGGCTTGCGCGACGGAATCCTCGCCCAGATGGCGGCGGACTACGATCGCAGCACGCGCTCCGGTAGGCAGATCGAGTCAGAGCGGTGGGAATCGATCATGAAAGCGGTGGCGCACTATCAGGTCGACCGTAAGCATGCGCTCGATGTGCGCGACGCCGCATCGCTTCTGTTTTCGTCGTTGCGGTCGGTGCACAGCCTGCCGCCGGAGTATCGGGAGTGGCTCACCGCGGCGGCGATGCTCTACGAAGTCGGCGATTACGTGAATCGCAACGGCCGGCATCGCCACGCGAATTACATTATTTCGAATTCCGAAATTCTCGGCTACACCCCGCAGCAACGGCGGATCATCGCCGCCATCGCGCGTTATCTGGGAAAATCGAAGCCGACGCTGGAAGATGGGCCGATGAAGGTGATCGATCCGGCAGAGCGCGGAAATGTGGAGAAAGCGATCGTACTGCTCCGGCTGGCACGGGCCTTGAATCTGGGACGCAGCCGGGCGGTTGAGAAGGTGCGGATCGCGGTCCGCTCCGCCGAGGTGAAGATGACTCTCGCGCCGCGCCGGCGCATGGGTGTGGACCTTGAACTCTGGGCGATTGAAAAAGAGTGTGATTACTTCCGCGAAGTGTTCGGACGCGAACTTTCCACGGCCGTGTCGTAAAGCGTGCGCAGAACCTTCGGAGTCATACACCACTGCAGGGTCCCGAGCGTGCGCCGCATTTCGACCTTGGCGGCCGCGCCTTTCTTCAACTCCATCGAGGCCTCGCAGCCGGAGTCGCAGATCACCGCTCCCAGAAACTGGCTGAGGTTGGGATTGTGTCCGACGACCATGATGGCTTCCTGCCGCGCATATTTTTCGAGAAGCCTGCGAAAATCCGCGAGCCCGGCCGCCGGGCGGAGCGCATTGTCGGTCAGCAGCTTACCCTCATAGCCGAGTTCATTGCCGACCAGTGACGCCGTCTGCGTGCAGCGCTTTAACGGGCTGGAGATGATCGAATCCACCTGGACATTCAGCGCAGCCAGCGCGCGTCCGATATATCCGCATTGCTCAATTCCTTCTTTGTCGAGCGCCCGCTTCTCGTCTTTCTTCGGGTTGGCCAGGTGTTCGCCGGCGCTTGCATGCCGTAAAAAGTAGAGAATCATGCCCGCTTATCCTTCCCTCTCTGCCACTACTCTACGCTTGCGGGTCGGCTTCCGGGCTGGCTTCGGCTCCGGGAGGGTCGGCGGCACCTTTCCCTCCGCTACCGCCATCAAAAAATCTTGCGCGTTGAAGGCGGCCGAACCGGTTGGCGGACGGCGATTCCGCTTTCCCTGCACCGGCTGCCACGCCGGAATATAAGTCGCGTCTTTCAACAGGATTCGCGCCTTCCGATTGTCCGAGAGGTATGCCTCGAGTATCTCGTGGTGCACGCGGTGCCGCAGCATCTCGTCGCGCACTGGAACCAAAACTTCGACGCGTTCATAGAGGTTGCGTGGCATCCAGTCGGCGCTGCCGATATAGATCTCTTCCTCTCCGCCGTTGGCAAAATAGTAGATGCGGCTGTGCTCCAGATATCGCCCGACGATACTGCGAACCTGGATGCTCTCGCTGACTCCACGAACACCGGGACGCAACGCGCAAATTCCACGCACGATCAGGTTGATCTCTACTCCCGCCTGCGATGCGCGGTAGAGCGCCTGGATAATATTTTTATCGAGCAAGGCGTTCATCTTGGCAATAATGCGGGCTGGTCTTCCTTCGCGGGCATGATCGGCCTCGCGCTCGATCAATGCGATGGACTTTTCGGCGAGATCGAGCGGCGCGACCAGGAGCGGATCATAGCTGGGATTCTCGGCGTACGCAGTGAGGAAACTGAAAACGTCGTGCACGGCGCGAGTGATTTCGGGTTTGGCTGTGAATAAACTCAGGTCGGTGTAGATCCGGGCGGTTGTCGCATTGTAGTTTCCCGTCCCAATATGCGCGTAACTGCGCGTGACGCCGTCGGGATCGCGACGCACTAGAAGCGACAACTTGCAGTGGGTCTTGAGTCCGACGAGGCCATGAAAGACCTGGACTCCGGCATCTTCCAGATCGCGCGCCCAGCGAATGTTCGAGGCTTCGTCGAAGCGCGCCTTCAACTCCACCACGGCTGTGACTTCCTTGCGTGAAGCGGCATCGATCAGCGACGGCACAATCAGAGAGTGTTCGCTCGTGCGATAAAGCGTCTGCTTGATCGAGAGGACCCGCTCATCCTCGGCCGCCGATTCGATGAACGAAACCACCGCATCGTAGGAGTCGAACGGATGGTGCAGCAGGATGTCGTGCGCTCGTAGTTCCTCGAACAAGTCCTTCGACTTCGAAGTCAGGCGCAGTTCCCGCGGAGAAAACGGGCGGTACTTCAGATCCGGACGGTTCACCTGCTCGTAAATATTGAAGAGCCGCACCAGGTTGACCGGACCATTAACCGGAAACACCTGCCACGGATCCAGCTCGAACACGGTGCGCAGGCGTTCGATGATCTCGGGATCTGCGTCGGCTTCAATCTCCATGCGGACGGCGTCGCCTTTGCGACGGTTGTGCAACTCGGTCCGCACCGATTCGAGCAGGCTGCGCGCTTCTTCTTCCGCCAGATACAGATTGCTGTTCCGCGTCACGCGAAATGGGGCGGAAGAAACGATGTCGTAGCCGTGATACATGCGGACCGCATGGTGCGCAACGAGGTCTGCAAGAAAAATGAAATCGGCAGTCTCTTTCGATGGCAACCGAATCAGCCGAGGCAAAGCGCGCGGAACGGAAACCACTCCGGTGTAGGTTAGAGCGGAGCGACGACGGCGGCGAAGCAGGAAGCCCAGGCAAAGCGCCTTGTTGATGACCCGCGGAAATGGGTGCGCGGGATCAACCGTCACCGGAGTCAGCAGCGGATCGAGTTCTTTCTCGCAGTAATCCTCAACGAATCGCAGCGCCTCGGAATCGAGTTCGTGCAGGCCGAGCACTCTGATTCCGTTTTCCGTGAGCGCCGGACGTAAGCGGGCATTCCAGCAGTCGTACTGATCCTCTACGAACGCGTGCGTCAACGTGCTGAGAATGTCCCGTTTTTCCGTCAGCGTCAGACCATCGGCCCCGGCTTCGTTATAGCCGTCCTCGATTTGCTGCATCATCGCCGCCACGCGCACTTCAAAGAATTCGTCGAGATTGCTGGCGGAAATCGAGAGGAACTTCATCCGCTCGAGCAGCGGATTGCCCTCGTCCTCCGCCTCTTCCAGCACACGGCGGTTGAACGCGAGCCACGAAGTGTCACGGTTGAGAAAGTACTGAGGATTATCTAGCGAGATTCGAGCCATGGGCCGCGCTTATTCGGTTTTGTTTTGAGTTTGAGCCGTAACCTGGCGCTTCACCGCAGTGCGCAATTCAGAATCCGGGACCCCAGTATAAAGCATTCTCCGGCAGAATAAGGTACCGCAGTCGATAAGGTACGACCGAGATCACAAAAATACAAAACGGCACCGGAACTCGATTGCGTCGGTTCCGGTGCCGAGAAAGGCATCTGCGGCTCGTTACGGCAGGTAATACCGGAACGAGGAGAAGACCATGTTGTCGATGCCGTGAGGCTCAAATCCCGACCCCGACCACGTCTGGCGGTCTAGATAGGAGTACTGCAGACCCCACTGTATGCGGCCCTTCGGACCGCTGTGGATCTTGTGCCAGAAGCCGGCCGTACCTTCGATCATGACGCGCGTGTCGGCCGTGCAATTCGATAGGCTGCCGGGAGCGAATCCGCCGGAACCGGGGCCGGTTTCGGTATAGCAACCGGAGTTGTTGAACAATGGCGCTCCATAACCGACTTCTTTGCCGCTGACTGGATCGAAGTCCGCAGCGCGTCCGGCATACTCTGCGCCAACGTTGAAGTAGATATCGACCTTCGGGTAGTGGAATTCGAGGGTCGTCAAACCTTGCAGGCTCTTCACCAGCAGCAAGGTTCCATCGGCGTGAACGGCGGTATCGGCAAGACCGGTCGTTCCGTATCGCCCGATTCCACTGCCACCCAAGCCGTGGAGTCCGAAATCGACGTGCTTATGATTGAACGACCAGCGCGCGTTGGCTCCGATTCCGCCGCCGTTCTTGGAGTTGTTGAAACCTCCAAGCGCATTCGGGCCAGCCGTCAAACTGCCGCCGCAGGTTGTGGTTGAGCTCACATCTTCGCAGGGGAACACGCGATCGCGGAACCGGCTGAAGATTCCGTAGATCTCGTAGTGTCCAAAGCCCGGCTCGAAGGCCATCTTGGCAATGAAGTCCGGCGACGGATTGAACGAGTAGGTTGATTGATTGTTGTACAAACCGCCGGTGACGCCGACCGTTCCTACCAAAAAGTTGCTGGCGTTGCCGTGGCTGCTTAGCGTGGCCTGCGCGTTTTCGGCCGAGAATCCGAACCAGACTTTGTTATTGATGTTCTTCACAACGCGGAATCCATACTGCCGCGCCCAGCTGAAGCCGACATGGTATTGCGGATCGATGGTCATCGGAAGAGCTTCGGTGCGGTTGTCCAAGCCCACTTTGGTTTCGGTAATCAAACTCCACTGCTGGCCACCGGTGAAGCTCCAACCATTGTCGAGAGCCGCTTTGCCCCACACCTGCCGTTGCCGCATGGTATAGCTGTTGCTCTCGTTGTTGTTCGATGTGACGCCCGCGGAGAGGAAGTCAGCCTCGTAGTAACCGCTCATATCGACCGCGCCCGCTTTGCCTTCCGCCAGCATCGAGATACGCGACTGACGTCCGGACCCGAAGAACTCGGAAACGTTCGTGGTCGACGCGCCGGGCATGGGAACGCTATTGAACGGAGTGTTGAGGCCCGCGCCCAGAGCGCGCGTACGGTACGCCGATTCAGCCGCCAGGAATCCGCCCGGAGTCAGGGTAATTCCCTTGAAGTGAATCGTGGTTATCGGCTCGGCAACCCGCTTTTGCGTCTCCTGCACGCTCACGACGGTGTTGGCAACGTTGGTCTTCAGATCGCTCACGTCGTTCTTGAGTTCCGTGACCGACTGTTGCTGCTGGCTGGCCGTAGATTGCGCAGCGTCAGCCTTGCTTGCGGCATCGGTCGCCGCAGACTGAGCCTGTTGAACCGCCTGATCCTTCCGGCTCAATTGGTCCTGCAGTTGCTGGATCTCTTTTTGCTGCTGGGCCAGTGCTGCTTGTTGCGATGCAATCGCATCTTTTAGAGCTTGCACATCAGCGGCAGTGATGGTCGCTGATCTCTTTTTCGGTTTCGGCGCAGTGCTGGTTTGCGCCACCAGTCCTGTCGCCAGCAACATCATTGCGCACAATTTCCACGCAGACTTCATTCGCCCTCTCCTTTTTGTTCCCGCGAAATGGAAATCCCCCGAATTTCCGGGGCGCTACTTGACTTGTTTAACTGCTTCTTTCTCTTTGGCCGCCACACTTGCAGGGAGTGGCGCGTAGGACAGGGTAGACGTCATGGTTTGCCCGTCCGTCAGCATCCAGTTCACGAAGTCGGTCAGAATTTTGCCATTGGCCGGGTTCTTGGACTGCACCGGTACCAGCAGCCAAGTGAAACTTGAGATCGGATAAGCATCCTTCCCCGGCGAATTCGTGATCGAGACCCGAAAATCGGGCGGCATCTTGGGAGCCGATGCAGCCGCTGCCGTCACGCTTTCCAGAGACGCTTTGACGAATACACCCGCGGAATTCCTCACACTTCCGTACGGGATGTTGTTCTGCAGGGCGTAGATCAGTTCGACGTATCCAATCGATCCCGAGAGCTGCCGGATCATGCCCGAGACGCCTTCATTGCCCTTGCCACCCATACCGAGCGGCCACTTCACTGACGTATTGCTGCCGACCTCGCTCTTCCACTCCGGGCTGACCTTCGACAGATAGTCGGTCCAGATGAAAGTGGTGCCGCTGCCGTCGGAACGGTGCACCACGATGACGTCTTTATCGGGAAAACTGATTCCGGGATTGACGGATGTGATCGCCTTATCGTTCCACTTGGAAATCTTGCCCAGATAAATTCCCGCGAGTGCTTCGGGCGTGAATTTAATTTCACCCGTTACGCCGGGAATGTTATAGGCGGGAACCACTGCGCCCAGCACGGTGGGAAGATTCAGAATTTTGCCTTTTACTTCCTGCAGTTGCTGATCGGTCATTGGCATGTCGCTGGCGCCGAAATCCACGGTGCCGGCGGTCACTTGGCGGATGCCCCCGCCGCTTCCGATCGACTGGTAGTTAATCTGAATATCGGAATGAAGCTTGTGATATTCGCTGAACCACTTCGAATAGATGGGATAAGGGAATGTAGCGCCTGCCCCGTTCAGCGTGGTCTGCCCCATCACCGGCATGGCCAGTACGACACACACCAACAGCAGCACGATTTTGCGCATTGCCAGGTAATTCCTCCTTTTTGTTGATGACCAATGTTTTTATCGGCCCAGTGTTAAAGGAGGGTTACAGACGGGTGAATTTCTGATGAATGGGAAACGGCCTTTGAGCGGGCCTCCTGTTCGTGCAGCAAAACATGAGCCTCGGGAGAAAATCACGTTAGATTTTTCTTGGGCGAGGAAGTGCGTTCAGTGGGCGGCCTGCAGTCGCGCAATTTCGCGCGGGAATAGCGTATTGCCGGGAAACTGCTGGCGCAGACGCGAGAGCAGCTGCACGGCTGCAGCTTTGTTTTTTTCGCGAACATAGGCGATTGCCAGCAGAATTCGCGCGAAGGGCGCAAGATAGTGCCCATGCTCGGCCGTCGTCTTCAGATCATCGATGCCGCCCTGCTTGTCCGCCGGGAACCCTCCGATCTGCAGGATCCAGCGCACCGGGGCAGCCATGCTTCCAATGATGTACTTACTGAATCCGGTGGCCAGCAACGCGTCGTAACAATTGGGGCAGACCGCGAGCAATTGCTGGCCTGACGCCGAGGCCTCCTTGGTGTAATGAAGGGAGGCGAGATTTCGTTTCTCGATGAGCGCGGCGTAGTCGGCCTGCAGTCCGGAAGCAAGCGTCAAGGCAAACAGCGCATCCTGATCCCTGGGATCCTTGGCGAGGCGGGCATGCGCCAGATTTTCCGCGCGAGTGATTGCCGCCTGAAAATGCTCCCGCAGAGTGGGATCGGGAGTCTGTTTCGGCCGATTCGTGAAAGCGGAGTTGCTCTCATAAAACTGCGCCTCGAGAACACCCAGCCGGTTGAATTCGGAGAACAGGAATCCCGCTGCCTCGCTGACCGGTCCCACGGGATCATCCGGATGAAGCTGTTGCCAGTTCGCAAAATCCCGCTGCGCTCCGGCGAAATCGAGGTTGTACAATCCGGAAAATCCGCGATCCAGCGAGGTAGTCTCCGCCGCTCTGGGGATATCTTTGGACTGGGCAAAGGGGCACAGGACGCAACCGATCCACAAGATTGCCACTATGCTCCACGGCCGCGCATCTAAGCCTAAGCTCATCTTTGTGGACGTGTTTGCTCTATTATCGGTTATTTTTGATGGTTGGCAATCGGAAGCGGCTGGGTCCACACACTGTTGGATGACAACCGCCGCCGAACGTCTGCCCTGCGGTGTAAAACATTTGTCACTTTAGTTGGGATCCACTCCACGTTCGAGGACAGACAAGTTCATGGGCGATTCCGCGACTCGCTACGCTCCCGGCTGGCCGGGCATTCCGCCGCGTTGGACTTCGAGCGCAAAAACCGGCGCCGGTACCGCGCTCAACCAGCACAGCAAAGTGTGGTTCACGCTGAGCCATGGAATTCTCAACGAAGTCTACTTTCCCCGGGTAGATCAGGCCTGCACCCGCGACATGGGATTCATCGTCAGCAACGGCCGCGATTTCTTCTCCGAAGAAAAGCGGCATTGCCGTTTTGAAAATTACCCCTTTGAGCCCGGCGTCCCAGCTTTCGAACTGACGAACACCGACAACTCTGGACGTTATCGGATTCGCAAGGAAGTTTTCAGCGATCCATACCGAAACGTTGTGCTGCAGAAGGTCCGTTTCGAACCGCTGCAAGGAGGACTCTCGGACTATCGCTTGTTTGCCCTGCTGTCGCCGCACCTTGCGAATTGCGGCTCGGGGAACACCGGCTGGATCGGCGACTACAAGGGCTTCCCGATGTTCTTCGCAACGCACGACGGAGCCTCGCTGAGTCTGGCCTCTTCGACGAAATGGAAGAAGATGTCGGTCGGATTTGTGGGTATGTCCGACGGCTGGCAGGATCTCTCGGAGCATTTTGAAATGGATTGGGAGTACACGCGAGCGGAGAATGGCAACATCGCCTTCACTGGCGAGATCGATCTGGCCGCGTGTAACGGCGAATTCGTCCTCGCGCTCGGATTCGGCGCCATCTGGACGGAAGCCGGACAGCAGGCGCGGTCCTCGCTTTTCGAAGACTACACCGAACTGCGCGAGCATTTCGTTTCGCAATGGCGAAGCTGGCAGAACACGCTGCTCAAACTCGACGAACCCCTGCGCCAGCATGACTTGTATCGGACCTCGGCGGCGGTTCTCCGGACGCACGAGTCGAAAGATTTTCTCGGCGGCATCATCGCCAGCCTTTCTATCCCGTGGGGATTCAATAAAGGCGACGAAGATCTCGGCGGATATCACCTCGTTTGGCCTCGTGATCTGGTCGAGACCGCGGGCGCCTTGCTCGCTTCCGGAGCCGTGAATGACGCGGTCCGGGTGCTGCGATATCTGGAGGCAACGCAGGAATCCGACGGCAACTGGGCCCAGAATCTCTGGCTCGATGGACGTCCCTACTGGGGCGGCGTGCAGATGGATGAAACTGCCTTCCCCATCCTGCTCCTCGATCTGCTGCGCCGCGAAGCTCCAGAGAGCCTCGGAAAATTGAGCCGCTGGTGGCCGATGGTGCAAAAGGCCGTCAGCTTCATCGTCCGCAACGGGCCGGTAACCCAACAGGATCGATGGGAGGAAGATTCGGGATATTCTCCGTTCACGTTAGCCGCAGAAATTTCCGCTCTGCTTGCTGCCGCGGATATTGCCGATCTCACGGGCCATTCCGAGCAGGCGGTAACGATGCGCGATGTGGCCGATGCCTGGAACGACAGCATCGAACGCTGGGTGTATGCCACCGGGGGGGATCTCGCGCAGCAACTCGGCGTCGAAGGATATTACGTCCGCATCGCTCCGCCCCAGACCGACGGCGCATCCTCGCCGACGCAGGGATTCGTTCCCATCAAGAACCGCCCGCCGGGGCAGGATGGCGAACGCGCGTACCACATCATCAGCCCCGACGCTCTGGCGCTGGTTCGCTTCGGCCTGCGCGCTCCTGACGACCCGCGGATCCTCAATACTCTTCGCGCCATCGACGCGTTGCTGGCGGTCGAACTCCCGCAAGGGCCGTGCTGGTACCGGTATAACGGCGACGGTTACGGCGAGCATCGAGATGGATCCGCCTTCGACGGAACTGGCATCGGTCGTCCCTGGCCGCTGCTGGCTGGAGAGCGCGCCCACTACGCGTTAGCCGGTGGTCACGTCGATGAAGCCGAGGCTTTGCTCACGGTGATGGAGAATTCGACCATCGGACACAGCCGGCTGCTGCCCGAGCAGGTCTGGGACGCGGCGGACATTCCGGCGCTGGAGCTGTTCCGGGGCCAGCCGACGGGCTCTGCCTGCCCGCTGGTCTGGGCTCATTCCGAATACATCAAGCTGCGGCGCTCCCTTCGCGACGGGCGCGTCTTTGACCAGCCTCCGCAAACCGTGAAGCGCTACCTGAACGACAAGCATGTCCGGCAGATTTTCGGATGGAGATTCAACAACAAGCCCCGTTCGATTCCCCGCAACAAGACGCTGCGCATCGTGATGCTATCGCCTGCGCGCGTGCATTGGAGCCTTGATGGCTGGAAGACCACGCACGACACGGACACTGGCGACACCGGACTGGGAATTCACATCCTGGACTTGCCCACCGCCTCCCTGCCGCCGGGAGGAGAAGCCGTCTTCACGTTTTTCTGGCCCGGTGAAAATCGCTGGGAAGGTACGGACTATCGCGTGGTCATCGAGAAAGAGTAAAACTCAAGCTCAGTTGTCCGGGTCCGAATAACACAATTCGACGACGGTGCAGTCGTCGCTCAAAGGATTTCCCGAGCAGAACTCGGTCAAGGCGGAAAAGATTCCTTCCAGCGTTGGGGATTTCACCGCCGCCGCCTCCAACCGGAAATCTTCGAAGAAATCGCCGCTTGGATTCTCGGCCTCGGTCACGCCGTCGGTCACAAGGATGAAACGATCGCCGGATTTCATCTGGCACGTCGCGCTTTCGAAGGTCGCGTCGGGGAGCAATCCTACCGGCACATTGCCATGGGGCGGCCGGATCACTTCTCCGGCACAGACCAGCAACGGCGGGACATGCCCGCAGTTCACGTATTCCAGTTCGCCATCGCGCCGCAGCCGCGCCAGTAATACGGTGGCATATTTTTCCCCGACCAGTTTATCGGTGAAAAAACGGTTGACCGCGGTAATGACGTTCAGCAGCGGCATGCCCGAAAGCAAGTGGGAATAGATCATCCCCTGCAGCGTGGAAGCCAGCAAAGCGGCGGAAACTCCCTTGCCGCTCACATCGGCAAGCACGACGGCGAGACCCTCTTTGGTATTCAGGGCGTCGAAGAAATCGCCTCCAATTTCTTTACAAGGCAGATTCTTTCCGCGCAGGCGCGCGAAGGGCACTTCCGGAATCTTCACCTGCATCAGCCGCTGTTGAATGCTCGCCGCAATACTGAGCTCCTGCTGATAGCGGCGCGCCTCCTCTTCGGCCTGCACCAGGCGTGCGTTCTCGATGAGGGACGCGGCTTCTGTCGCGATTGCATGGAGAATGTCCTGGCTGACGCCGCTGATATCGCGCGAGGCGAAGCGCGAATCGACGTAAAGCACACCCATCGCCTGCGCCGCGGTCGACGAAGGAACCGGCGTTTGCGCGTCGCGGGTCGCCTGCACCTGCAATTTGCGCAATGGAATGCAGACCACGGTCCGCAGATCGTAGGCCACTATGCTCTGTCGTCCCGCCATGTCGAGCGATTGACTCGTGTCGGTCAGAAGGAATTCCGAATTCGACCGCATTGATTCTTCGAGGATCGAGTGGGAAATGGTCTTGTCGTCGAGCAGCGGCTCCTTCTTGGCGTTGCGGCCCGCGGCGAGCCGCAGGTTGCCCTCTTCGTCCTTCAGAAAAACGAATGCGCGCTCGGCGCGCGTGAGCTGGAGCGTCACGTCGAGCATCGTGACCAGGATTTCGTCGAGCACGCCGGCTGTGTTCAACTTGCGGGCGGCTTCCAAAAAGAGCCGAAGCGTTTCCAGTTCGGTCGTTTCCGGCTTGATGCCGATCACCGAGATCTGGCTGAGGAATTCGCGCGCGGTATTTGAAGTCGCGTGCGCGGGATTGAACAACACATACGCCGAATCGCGCGCTCCAAATTCCAACCGGTCTCCGCGCTCCAGCTTCTGCTTCTGGATGCGCTCGCCATTCACAAACGTGCCATGCTTGCTGCCTAGATCGACGAGGAAGAAGTCCAGCCCCTCCTGCATGATCTGCGCATGGTCGCGCGAGACGCGCGGATCGGCAATCACCAGATCTTTATCGACCTTGCGGCCAACGGTAAACGGAGTGCGGTTGAGAACAATATTTTTTTGTTCGCTGCCCTGAACAAACACGAGCGCGGGAAAAATGCCGGATCCGGAGCCGTGATGGCTGGGATGACTGATTGTGTTCAGGGCCATGAGACGGTCATTGGGAGGGACGGTTGGCCGGGAGAAACGCCACGGCCCCACCTGTGGCACCAGATTACTCTGCCTTTGCACCCGGCTGCAAGGTGTGCGGAGAGGACGTTCCGATAAGAGCCTTTTGCTCCAGCAAGATAGTCCGGCTCATCCAAACCAGCGCCAACACGGTGATAGGGATGGCGAGACTGGTATAGATCGGCAACGCCCAAGCTTTGAGGACCGTCGTTCGAGGCAAAAAAGCATTCGAAACCACCAAGCCCGCCGCGGCAATCCAGGGCCACAAAACAGCCAGAGCTGTAATTCCGGTGAGACCTCGAGAGATTCGCGACTTCGTCCATAGATCTCGCACGGCACGCACGATCGTCATCAGGACCGGAATCAGGAGCAATTGATTATAGGGAGCGAACATCGGAATGACCGCCAGCGTCGTAGCCAGAACCAGCGCCAGCGAATACTGAAACTCCGGGGAGTTTTCCGGAGCCCGCCGCCACCGCCACAGAGCAATCAAGAGCGCGATCACCAGAAACGCAGAAACAACCCGGCCCACCACTGGCGAAAGCAGAACATCCAGCACCGAGCGTCCTCCGCCCGTGTACCGATAGTACGCAGCGGAAGCCGCACGGAATTCCCCCATCCAGCCCGGAAGCAATATCTCGGCTCCGACAACGAGGATCGCTGACGAAAGAGCCGCGCTCCAGAAGAATCGCCGGCGCTGGCGCCAGTTGCCCAAAACCCATAGGCAAAGCCACAACATTATGAGAAAGACGAGCTGAGGCTTGATGCTCGCGATTGCTAAGGCGACGCCAGCCCACACGAAGCGTCCGCTGGCAATGGCTGCCATTGACAACGCGAGCACGCCGGCGACCAAGAGCGTGAGTTGCTGCAACTTGAATCCCTGAATCGCGGGAAACGATCCCAGGACAAGCACAATCCAGATCAACCTGGAGTCGAGGCTCAGCCGCCAATTGAGGGCGCGCAGCCATAGGAGTACCGAAGCCGCGGTGAATGCGACAAGCAAATCCAGAAATATTCGCTGCACTACGGCAAACGGCAATCCGATCGTTGGAGCCAGCACAAACACGACGTACAACGGATAGGCGAAGGCCTGCTGATCCTTGGGATCATTCGGGCGCGAAGCGTCCAGCGTCCGCCCGTAATATCCCTGCTGGATTTCGCGCGTGATCGTTGGACTGTACGGATCGCGCCGATGCAAGAGCAATTCGCGCGCGCCCAGCCATCGCGGATAGAGATCGGACAGATTCCCCCGGGGAGTCCCATGGGCGGCGGCTTCCACTTGCTGATGAGGAATCGCGATACGCTGGACCCAGATCCACATTGCCGCGGCGGCCAGTACAGCTCCGAGTAAGAGGTAAGGTCGTCTCGACATTTCTCAGACAGCCGGCACGGCTGCCGTTCCTTCCCCGGGCCTCGTCCTCATAATCTCGCCCCTGATCGCGAACAACCACCACAGGAGGAAGAACGCCATCACATTGATTCTCTCCCATCGTAGCCATAGAAAAAACCAAAGCGGGCTGACCAGCAAAGGAATCGCGGGCAGTACAAGATTCAGTGTCGACCTCTGCTTCGGCGCCGACACGGCAAGGTAATCCGCGACTAAGGCAAGCGGGAGGATCAATAGGCACAGATCATATGTGTTCGTGCTGTATCCGGCTAGCAGTGACGCAATCACGGCGCAGGCCAGGCACAGGTTAAAGAAGCGTGGATTGTCTGCAAACTTCCTGAGCCAAGCGACTGCAAGCAGGAGAGCCGCCGCTCCGACGAGGGCCACAGCCCTGACCATCCAGCCAGTTTCGTTTAACACCGGCCAGCCTGCCACCAGTCCGAGTAGGTTAGGAAGCTGCCTCAGCGGGATGCCTCCAAATGCCGGCACCGAAACCACCCGCCATGCATAGCCCGGATATTGCACGAGCCCCTGCCATCCCACCAGAGCCAGCGAAATCATGAATAGAAAGCTGACGACCGCGATGAAACCCAGAGCCAGCTTTCTGGCTTTCCAGAAAATCAAGATCAGGACCAAAGGTAAGATCAAGTGATACTTGAACATTCCGAACCCAAGCCAGCAGCCGGCGGCGAAATCCGACCCGCGATTCATGGCGCGAAAACCAAGGGCTAGCAGCAGTAGCAGCAAGATCGAATCCTGTCCTTGGTGGAAAGTCGCAAAGACGGGAAAAAATGCCAGAAAACCCAAAATCAGCAGCCAAAATGGGATTTGCCGAAGGAGTCCCGGCGAACTCCTTAATATAAGCGCAACTGCCACGAGCATGCCCAGGTTCACCAGATCCCACACGACGAAGGCGACGGGATACGGAAGAAAGGTCAGGGGAACAAAGACGACGGCTTCGAAGGGCGGATGTATGAACGGCAGCGCCCCACGCCGGATGAGGGCGTTCGATGTAAATTCGCGCTGGACCACGTGCTGAACCGCGGGGTCGTAAAGCTGCCCTCCGCGGCCCTCGCGCAGAATCCGTGCGGCTGTGTAGAAGACGGTGAAATCCGGGTCGCCTCGCGCAATGCGTTCCCGTACATGCCACAAGAAGAATCCGTGGGTGGCAACAACGCCCACTACAAAGAGCAAACCAAGGGCTTTATACGATCGTGACGAACTCGATCTGGCCCTGAATGCGCTCAATTGTTTGGATCGCAGCTGATTCTACCGCCCTCCGGCCCACGTTTCTATCAACAAGGTCGGAACCCTATCGGCAGTCGATCAGGTTCTTGAAAGCTAGGGAGACCGGCGCCCCTTCGTCCCCTCAACCCGAACCGATTTTGGTACACTTGTGGGCCTTTGGTTGCGCGTATCTGCTTGATTACCGAGGGGTGTTCCCGGACTGCAAGAATTTGTCACTTTCCCTCAAGATGCGGGTATGATTACACCTAAGTCGAGTGGCAGCGAGCCACACTCAGTGTTCCCAGCTAGGCTCGTGCAGAACCATTCTTTAATTGATCTCAAAAGCGGGGCAGGAGAAAAACACAATGTTCCTAGAACGCATGCGTGGGCTTTGGTGCGAAGAAGAGGGGCAAGACATCGCGGAATACGCCGTAATGCTGGCGGTCATTCTGGTCATCGTCGTTGGAACCATCCGTCTGATCGGCTCTAACGCGAACAACGTCTTCTCAAACGTTGCCAGTTCGATCCAGTAACAATCAGTCAGCGAACTTTTAAAGTTAGGCTCGTCGAAGGATCAGTATGAATCGCACGCGTTTGTTGATGATTGGCGTTATTGCCGTTGCCTTGGGCTTGTTCGCAAGCTTGTACGTATACAAGAATTTGCAGAAAGGCAACAACGGCGGCGAACCTGGCGTCGAGGTGATGGTCGCCGCCGATGATCTGCAGGTCGGAGCACGGGTCGAAGAGAAAGATATCAGGAAAATCAACATTCCCGCCGCGGACCTTCCTCCGGGCGCTCCACGGAAAAAGTCCGAGGTGTTGGGCCACGGCGTGATCGTTCCGATCTCGCAGGGCGAATTCATTCTGCCTAACCGGCTGGCCGCCGAGAATGCCGGCGCGGGACTCCCGTCTTTGATTCCTCCCGGAATGCGCGCCGTGTCGGTCCGCGTCAATGAAGTTGTGTCGGTCGCAGGATTTGTCACTCCCGGAACGCGCGTCGATGTCCTGCTCACCGGAACCCCCGGAGCTTCCGGTGAAGAGCAGACCACGACGGTTCTGCAAAACGTCGCCGTCCTTGCCTCTGGACACACTCTCGAACGAACTTCGACCGGCGAGGCCCAGAACACCGCAGTGATCACGCTGCTGGTTTCGCCCGAGGATGCGCAGCGTCTCACTCTTGCCAGTTCCGAGGGCCACATCCAGCTCGCGCTTCGCAATCCGCTCGACACTAAGGAGGACGGCGTTCAATCCTCGAGCGCCAGAGGTCTTTACGGCGCGAATGCCGCGCCGCCACCGGTGCATGCTCCAGTTCACCACGTCATGACTGCCAAGGTTGCTCCACCGCCGCCAGCGTCCACCGGAGTGAGCGTCGAGGTTTACCAGGGTGATAGAAAACCCGACGTTGTGAAATGTGGCGACGAGGGGTGCGATTCCAAGTGATTCTTACGGGTGTGGGTCCGCAATCTGGCTCAGGTTTCGCCATCAAGTTTCCTTCCACGGAGACCCATCTGAAAATGAAATTGCGCACTTCGTTCTTCGGGGCACTACTGCTTGGGGCGGCGTTTGTTCTGGCCGCGTCCGCCGAAAGCATGCAACAGGCGGAAACAACGCCGCAGGCTCAGACTCCAGTTCCGACACAAACCCAGACCGCAACCATCCCCGCCCAGTCGCAGCAGGTGCAAGGGTCTGCGCCCTTGCGGGTCATGGTTGGCAAATCGCTTCTGATCAACACGACCGAACGCCTGAAGCGGATCTCGATCACCGATCCGTCGATTGCATTTGCCCAGGTTGTCACGCCAACGCAGATTCTGGTTCACGGCAAGGCTCCGGGCGAAGTTTCACTGCTGATCTGGGATGAGTTGGAGCGCTCGCGCAGCTTCGACCTTCGGGTGGATGTTGATGTCAGCGCTTGCGCCGAAGAAGAGCATCGGGTGTTTCCCGACGAGCAAATTTCCGTGACGCCTTCGCGCGCGGCCATAGTGCTTTCGGGGCACGTTTCCAACGAAGATGTCGCCAAGCGCGCCGGAGAACTTGCGGGAGCTTACTCTCCGAAGGTCGTCAATGTGCTGACTTTCGGTCCTGTCGGCGCGCAGGAAATCCTGCTGCAGGTGAAATTCGCCGAGGTGGACCGCACCGCACTGACGCAACTGGGCGTCAACTTTCTGTCCACGGGCGCGACCAACACCATCGGCACTGTCAGTACCGGACAGTATGGGGGCTTCGGCCAGCAGAATCTGACCACGCTGGGCGGCCAGACTACTTCGGAAAGCCAGACGATCAGCAACGTCCTGAATCTGTTTGTATTCCGTCCGGACATCAATTTCGGCGCGGTCATCGAAGCTTTGGAAACGAAAAATCTGCTGCAGATCCTCGCCGAGCCGAATCTCATCGCGTTAAACGGCAAGCAGGCCAGTTTCCTCGCCGGCGGTCAGTTCCCTTTCCCGATCGTCCAGCCGGGAGCCGGATTCACCGCGGTCACCATCTCCTTCAAAGAATTCGGGGTGCGGCTGCAATTTACTCCCGAGATCATGCCGAACGGGAATATCCATCTGAAAGTTGCGCCAGAAGTCAGCACGCTCGATTTCGCCAACGCTCTGACCATCTCCGGATTCACCGTGCCTGCTCTGAGCACGCGCAAGGCCGAGACTGAATTTGAGTTGCGGGATGGCCAGAGCTTTGTGATCGCCGGCTTGATGGACAACCGGGTCACTGACATCTACAACAAAATTCCCGGGCTTGGCGACATCCCGATTCTGGGTAATTTTTTTCGCAGCAAGAGCCTTCAGAAGAGCAATTCGGAACTGATGGTATTGTGCACGGTGCACCGTGTGGATCCGAACTCCGAACAACCGTCCGGACCTAAGACTCCTCAATCGTACATGGATACCGGCAAGTTTGATAAAAGCAAGTAGATGCGATTTCCTCGCGGGAAACCGCCAGGCAAGTGCAACCGGAAAGTAAAACCCGCAGGGTGTTATGCCAGAGCTTTCAGTCGTTATCGTGGCCACCGACAATGAACAGAGGGCACTTTTGCAAGTGCTGGTTGACGGGACCAGTGTGGCCCGCACGGTGCATAGCTGCGCCAATTTTCCGGTGGCGGCATCCGACCCAACTACGCGGCGCGTGCGCGCGGCAAATCCAGAAGTAACGCTCGTCGACATCCCCTCTGATAATCGCACCCGTCGCGCTTCGCGCCATTGAATTGCTCCATCAGGAACTGCCCGACACGGCGATCTTCGCCATCGGCACGCTGAATCAACCGCAGGTTATCGTCAACGCCATGCGCGCCGGAGCTCGCGAGTTCATCGAGCGCCCCACCAACACCACGGATCTGCTCGAGGCCTTCGTTCGCCTCACGGCCGCGCAGCGCCGCGGACGCCAGGAAGGCTCGCGCGGCAAGGTATTTTCCGTCATCAACGCAAAAGGTGGAAACGGCGCAACGACCGTCGCCGTGAATCTCGCTCTGGCCCTGCAATCCGCTTACGGACAAACGGCGCTGGTGGATCTCGCTCCTCTTGGCCACGCCGCGCTGCACATGAATCTTAAGCCGGTCTTCACCGTGGCCGATGCCACCCGCAATCTTCATCGCATGGACGCTTCCCTGCTCGAGAGCTTTATGACGCGCCATAGCGGTGGATTGCAGTTGCTGGCCGGCACCAACGTTCCGGCAGCCGTCGATCCATCCACCGCCGAATTTGTTCGTCTCTTCGATATGCTGGTGACACACTATCGCTATGTGGTGGTCGACGCCTCGTCCCGCTTCGACGCCGCCAGCCGTCTTATTGCCAGCCTCTCGGAAATGGTTCTGCTGGTCGCCTGCAGCGATGTCGCATCGCTGTGGAGCGCGGCCCGGGTGCAACAGTATCTGGGAGAAACCGGAAGCCGCGAGCGCGTGCGACTGGTGCTCAACCGCTACCGCAAGGTTCCGGGGTTCAGCGAGGCCGATGCCGAAGCCGCGGTTGGCGCCAAGCTGATATGGCATGTTCCCAACCAATATTTCGCTGTGTCGAATGCTATCGATCGTGGAACCCCGGTGATGGATCAGCGCAATTCCGAAATCGCGCGCTGCTTTGCCGGGCTGGCGCAGGAGTTGACGCGCAACGATGCCGAGGTGAAACGCGCGGCTTGGTCGCTATTCAAGTCGGTTTAGGATGTAGGGGGCTATGGCAAATCTTCAATCGTTCGAGCGCACCGATTACCAGCAGGTCAAGGCCGACCTGCACCGGAAAATCCTCGACCGGCTCGATCTCGAAAAGCTCGGTAAAACCTCCGGCGATTCGGCGCGCGACGAAGTTCTGGTGGTTATCCGCAGCGCGGTCAACGGCGAAATCGTTCCTCTCAGCTTCGCCGAGCGCGAGCGCCTGTCGCGCGAAATTCTCGATGAAATCTTCGGCCTTGGCCCTCTGGAACAGTTGCTGAAAGATCCCAACATCTCCGACATCCTGGTGAACCGATACGATCGCGTCTACATCGAAAAAGCCGGCAAGCTCGAACTCACGACGCTGGCCTTCAAAGACAACACGCACCTGATGCAGATCATCGAGCGCATCGTTTCGCGGGTTGGACGCCGCGTCGACGAATCCTCGCCGATGGTCGATGCCCGCCTGGCGGACGGATCGCGCGTCAACGCCATCATTCCTCCGCTTGCTCTGGACGGCCCGTGCCTGTCGATTCGCCGTTTCGGACGCGAACCCGTCACCGCCCGCCAGATGATCGAGAATCAGACCCTTACCGAATCGATGCTCGAACTGCTTTCGGCTATGGTGAAGGGCCGCCTGAATATTCTGGTCTCGGGAGGAACCGGCGCCGGCAAAACCACCCTGCTTAACGTTCTTTCCGGATACATTCCCAATTCCGAGCGCATTGTGAGCATCGAGGACGCGGCCGAACTTGCAGATGAAGCAGGAAAACATTGTCCGGCTGGAAACCCGGCCGCCCAACATCGAAGGCAAGGGAGCGGTCCGGCAGCGGCAACTCGTCATCAACAGCTTGCGTATGCGCCCCGACCGGATCGTGGTCGGCGAGGTGCGCGGCGAAGAAGCTTTCGACATGTTGCAAGCCATGAACACCGGCCACGAAGGATCGCTGACCACCGTTCACGCGAACTCTCCCCGCGACGCCATGGCTCGCATTGAAAACATGGTCTCGATGGCGAATCTCAACATTCCCGAGCGGGCGGTGCGCCACCAGATCTCCTCCGCGGTTCACGCCGTGATCCAGATCGCGCGCCTTTCCGACGGCACGCGCAAGGTCATTAACATTTCGGAAATCACCGGCATGGACGACGAATCGATCGCCATGCAGGATATTTTTGTGTTCGATCGCACTGGCATTGACGAGAATGGAAAAGTGCGGGGGGCGTTCCGGGCCACAGGAGTTCGCCCGAAATTCGCCGATCGTCTGGCCACGTCGGGAGCGCGTCTGCGTCCTGCGCTGTTTGAATCAAAAGCTGAGGTTTAGGGTCCCTTATGTCTGCAACTCTGATTGCGCTGGTCGTGTTTGCCGTCGTCGCAGCCATTGCGTTTGGCGCGTTTTCAGTGATCGACCAGCGCAACGCGCGCGCCCGTTTGATCAAGGAACGCCTTGCCAACGAGCGCAAGGCGCCTGAACTTGTCGCCGAAGAAGAACTCGCTCTGCTGCGTGACGAGCAGCTGAGCGAGATTCCAATTCTCGATAGGCTGTTGCGCCGTTCGGCGCGAGTCTCCGACCTGCAGAAAATGCTGACGCAGGCGGGCATGCAACAACGCGCCGGCAATTTCCTGGGTCTTTCCGCTCTGGCGGGAGTCAGCGCCTGCATCATCGGTTACCTGTTCAGCAATCGGGTGCAGGTCGCCTGGTTCGCGCTCCTCCTCGGCTTCATCCTTCCATATTTCTACGTTTCGATCCGGCGCAGAAAACGCTTTGACAAGTTTGAGGAACTCTTTCCCGAAGCCATCGACACGCTGGCTCGCGCCGTCCGCGCCGGGCACGCTTTCACCACCGCTCTCGAAATGATCACCAGCGAAATCGCCGAACCGATCGCCGGAGAATTCCGCCAGCTCTACGAAGAACAGAAGTTCGGTATGCCCGTGCGCGATGCCTTGATGAACCTCACGGAGCGTGTTCCTCTGGTTGATGTGAAATTTTTCGTCACTGCCGTGATGTTGCAGCGCGAAACCGGCGGCAACCTCGCCGAAATTCTCGATAACCTCTCGTACGTCATTCGCGAGCGCTTCAAGATTCAGCGGCAGGTGCGCGTCTACACC
Source organism: uncultured Acidobacteriota bacterium (assembly GCA_963763845.1). Classification (GTDB taxonomy): domain Bacteria; phylum Acidobacteriota; class Terriglobia; order Terriglobales; family Acidobacteriaceae; genus Sulfotelmatobacter. Next base: position 397,898 of record CAVXPX010000024.1, on the reverse strand, counting down.
GCGCAAGGCCGCCTGACCATGGGACTGCTGATGGGGATGCCGCCCATCATCGTCGTGACCATGCTGCTGTTGAACCCCGGATTCATCCGGCCGCTTTTTGCGGATCCCATCGGCCACACGCTGCTGGTGGCCGGAATCACCTTGCAAACCGTTGGATATTTCGTGATCCGGAAAATCATCCGGATTCAGGTGTAGTTATGCCCTTGCTGTTGATCATCGTGATATTCATCACCGTCGTGCTGGCGGTGTTTGCCTTCGGCGCTGCGGTGGTGACGCCCAGTTCCATGCTGGGCGCGCGGCTCCGCGCTCTCGGCGGCCAGCAAACCCAGCCCGTCGCAAACAAGCCGGCGATTCGCGAACGCATCGAACAAGCGCTGGACCCGCTCAGCAGGGCCATCCCGCTCTCGCCCGCCGACGTATCGAGCACCCGGAAGCTGCTCATTCAGGCCGGATTCCGCGATTCCGGCGACGTCAACTATTACTTTGGCGCTCGCGTACTCATGGCTGCCGTTGGCTTCATTGGAGTCGCAGCTTTTCTGGGCTTCAACAATGTTCCTCTTCTGGTCGGCATTCCTGCTCTCGGCTTCCTACTTCCGCGCTTCATTCTGAAGCGGATGATTAAAGACCGGCAGAATCGCATCCGCCTCGGACTGCCCGACGCCCTCGACCTCACCGTCATCTGCGTCGAGGCCGGACTGGCTCTGGACCAGGCGCTCATGCGCGTCGGCCAGGACCTGCACCACGCCCATCCCGACCTCAGCGACGAGTTTCACCTGGTCAATCTCGAGATGCGCGCCGGCAAGCCTCGCGCCGAAGCATTGCGCAATCTGGTCGAACGTACTGGTGTTGACGATATCCGCTCCCTTGTTGGTACACTGATCCAGACCGACCGCTTCGGCACCAGCGTCGCTCAGGCTCTCCGCGTGCACTCTGATTCCCTCCGCACGGAACGCCGGCAACGCGCCGAAGAACAAGCTGCCAAAACCACGATTAAGATGGTTCCCCCGCTGGTAATCTTTGTTCTGCCGTCGATCATTTTCGTCACGATTGGTCCGGCCGTGATTCAATTGATTCGACAACTGGGACCGGTCAGCGGCGGTCACTAGCCGCCGGATCCAACTGGCGTCAGAACTGGGCATAAGGCTTCATGGCGGTTCTTCCAGCACAAGGACAAGCATTCAATCAGACCCGGCAGGCCTATCTGGCCACGGATCTGGCCATCGCGGATACGCACTGGACCCGCCTGCGCGGACTACTTGGCCTCAAGGTGGATGACTTCCGTAACGGGTGCGGCCTCTGGATCACACCCTGCCATGGCGTTCATACTTTGGGGATGGGGTTCCCGATCGATGTGGTCTACCTCGATCGCGGCATGAATGTGATTCATATTCAACCGGAGTTGAAGCCCTGGCGCTTTGCTCCGATCCGCGGTCACGCCGCTTCGGTCTTGGAACTACCGGGCAAGATTGCTGCCGAAACCCGGACTGCCGTGGGCGATAAAATCGAAATCACCGTCGCCAGGGGTCAAGCTCGACCAACCGCATGAGTGGAACACTCCAACTCGATGAACCCGTGCAGATACGGGATCTTCACGACAAGCCGAAGTTGCTAGTCGAGTGGTCCTCGCGTTGGCAGGAGTTCCTCAGTTCGATCGGGCCCGCGGTCTCGCGATCCCAGGCGCGCCTCGCCGGAGAAGCTCCCTTCGGCTTGATTCCTCTCCGGATCATGCTGCCCTCGTATTTCCTGGAGGCTTTCCTGATTTTCGCGGCGATTCTTGTGCCGGCAAAAATCGCGCAGCTGCGGCCCTATGTCGCACCGCTCCTCCCAAGCCACGACGTTATCTATTACACCGGCGATGAACTTCCCCGCGTCGAGGATCTCGGCGGAGCGGAGGCCGGAACCGCTGGACGCGCCGGTGGCGATGAAACTCACCATCGCACGCAGACGATCAAGATCGCGCGCGGGGGATCGCTAGTTCCACAGGTCGCCGATGCGCCCAATCTCAAGCTTCCATCCTCGACGGATGCCGTCGCCAACTTGCTCGCCGTCAGGCCCGATGCCGGACCGCCTCCGGCAGAGGGATTGCGCTCCGCGCGGGCTGCTCCGAACCTTGTAACCAGTATTGTTGCGCCGGCTCCCAATGTAGTTCGCGATTACACGCGCAACGGCATTCAGATGGAGGCTGTGATTGCGCCCGCTCCGGCGATGCCGCGCGATCGTGGCCTGATCGCCCCAACGTTTAACGCGAACCTGATTCCTCCCGCGCCAAGCGTTCCTGACAGCCACAAGCTCGTCGCTCCGGCCATGACGCCCGCGGTGATTCCTCCCGCTCCGCGCGTTTCTCGGGACCGTACCATGACTCTGCCGTCCCTGAACGCCTCAGTGGTGGCGCCGGCTCCGACGATTATGGCGGGCCGCGCGCGATCGGGCTTGGCGCTGGCCACGAATGTCATCCCGCCCGCTCCGCGCGTCGCGAGCCGGGAGATGTCTCATGCGCCCGTGCAAATGACGAACGAGGCAGTCGTCCCGCCACCGGTTTCCGCACCCGAGCGTGCGACTTCCCGCAGCGCCCGGATGAACTTGCCCCCTCCGCAGGTCGTCGCGCCCCCTCCCTCGGCCGACATCACTTCTGACATGCACCGAGGGTCGCCCGGTAATGTTGCCGATCCGAGCCGGTCCGTCGTTCCTCCGCCGCCGTCACAGCCGGGCGGATCGTTCATGAGCAGCATCATCGGCAGGATCTTCGGCGCGACTCAGGTCGTGCCTCCTCCGCCGTCAATCACTTCACGACCGAACAGCGCGGCTCCGGGCACCTCACTGGCGAGCAATGTTGTTCCCCCGCCGCCCTCCGTCGGGGAAAATTCCGCCGGCTCGAATCCGCGCGGTTATCGCAACGGACAAGGAGCATCGTTGGGTACGAATGTGGTTGCTCCACCTCCCTCGATTGGAACCGCGGGCGGAACTGGGACGCGCGCCCGCGGCGCCGCTCCCTATCTGGGAAATCAAGCCATCGTTCCGCCTCCGCCGCAGCTTGCCGGCGCGGGTGGCGGGAGCGGCAAGCTCGGTGGAGGAGCTGGCGCTTCCGGCGGAACCTTGCTCGCCAATAATGTCGTGCCTCCGCCGCCCTCTGTCGGCGGTAGCAGCAACTCGGGGGGATCCGGACTAGGACGCAGGGGAGCGGGTCTTGGCGCTCCGAGCGATGTCGGCGCGAATCTTGCGCCTCCAAAGAATGGCGGCAGCGGCGGCAATGCAGGCGCGGTCATCTCCACTCAGCCGGGCGCGAAAGTCGGCGTCCCGGTCACCGCGAGCACGGGCTCGCTCGCGATGTCGCCCTCGGGAGCCGATAAATCAGGCATTGGAGGCTCAGGAGGAGGCACTGGAATCGGTCATGGTAACGGACCCGGTAGCGCGTTGAGCGGCTCAGGCACGGGTGCTGCGAAATCCGGTGCAGGACGCGGTTCCGACCCGGCGGCCCGCGGAGGAATCTCTCCGAATCCGGGCCCTGGCGGCGCTGGCAGTATGAGTTCGGGGAATCCACCCGTGCGTGGAGTCGAGATCAGCGGCGGCAGCAGCATCGTGACTCTTCCGTCATTCGGCGACGACCCGGCCGCTAACGATCCGAGTTCTCCGGGACGAACCCAGGTGAAGCAGCGTGGCGCGCTCGATGTGACCATCGTCGCCACCGCCAGCTCCGGTGGCGCGTTCGAGCCTTACAAAAAGCTACTGCGCGGCGTGCAGTACACGACCTATCTCGATACCTCGCTCGGCACGGTGGTGATGGAGTTCGCCGACGAGAACGCTACGTCCCACCAGTTCGGCTCCGCTCTGACGGCTCCGTCGCCGATTCGCGTCGATCTTCTGGGAGGAACTCCGCGCGGCCGGATGGTGCTCACCTGCACTCTCGACACCGCAGGCAATCTCGACAACATCCGCGTGCTCGAACCTGGTTCCGCGGTGATGACCGCGAAGGTCCTCGCCGCCCTGCGCAGCTGGAAATTCCAGCCGGCCAAGCGCGGAGACACGCCAGTGCAGGTAACGGCCATCCTCGGCTTCGGCATCAACACCGACGACCGCTTCTAGAGACAGCTTATGTGGGGACACGCCTCGGCTGTCCGGCGGAGCGAAGCTGCGCTGGGCCGCCCGGGAAATAGATGCTTTTGTTTACCTCTGTTGTGTGCAATTCGCTCGATCACGCCATGACCGGCTTTGAGCTCACGGCGGGAAGTTTGGCCTGCTGCCACGCATCGAATCCGCCGATGACATCGATTACGTGCTTGAATCCCGCTCTTTGCAGCAGACTGCTGGCAATCATGCTGCGATAGCCGCTTTTGCAATGCACGACCAGCGGCGCGTCATGGTCGATCTCCGGAGCGGAGACTCTGAAGTTATCCAGCGGCCACCATGCCGCGCCGTCGATGTGGCCGGCGTCCCACTCCGGTGCGCGACGAACGTCGAGCACGCGGATCGAATCCGATTGCAGACTGCGGCTTAATTCCTCGACCGTCATCTGCGCCACCGTAGCCAGCGGCAGGCCGGCTTGTTTCCAGGCCGCGACCCCTCCCGCGAGATAGCCATCGAGCGCCTCAATGCCCACTCTCGCCAGACGCACCCGCGCTTCTTCAATCTGCTGCCCGGTTTCGGCGATCAATACCGGGTGCGCGGACAGCCCCAGCACAGTTCCCGCCCAGGAGGCGAACTGTCCCGACAGTGCAATATTCACCGATCCGGGCACGTGCCCCGCTGCGAAATCCTCTCCGGGGCGAATATCCAACGCGATCTCCCCCTCACTCAGCATGGCATTCAGTTCGATGGGAGGAACCGCCTTCAGCGGCGGCAGGTCCGACAGCGCTGCCGCGCCAGTGCGGTTGATCTCCGCGTCTTTCGAAAAGTATTCCGGACGCGCCGGCAGATTGCTTGTGAGTTGCGCGATGAACTCTTCCCTGCCCTTGATCTGCAGCGCGTAATTCGTCAAACGCTCCGTGCCAATAGTTGACGAACGTTCGGCGCGCATGTTCTTCCCGCAAAGCGATCCCGCCCCGTGCGCCGGGTACACCAGCACGTCGTCAGAAAGCGCCAGCAGCTTGGAGTGCAGGCTGTCGTAGAGCAGCCCTGCGAGTTGCGCCGGAGTATGTCTCGGCGAAAGATCGGGCCGCCCCACGTCACCGATGAAAAGCGTGTCGCCCGTCAGCACCGCCCACGGCGCAGGGGATTTGTCTTCGTCCGTGACAACCAGACAGATGCTCTCCGGAGTATGGCCGGGAGTTTCGAGCACGCGGATCGATGCCTTGCCGAACTTCAACTCAAATCCGTCGCTCACCGGCACATGCGCAAACGTCGCTCCGGCCTGCCCGCCCATGTAAATCCTGGCTCCGGTTCGCGCGGCCAGTTCCTTGTGTCCGGAAACAAAGTCGGCATGCAGATGGGTTTCAAAGATATGCCGGATCGTGACCCCATGCTCCGCTGCCGCTTTCAGATAAAGGTCCACGTCCCGCTGCGGATCGACCACAACGGCTTCGCCCTCTGAAGCGAGCATGTAAGAAGCGTGGGCCAGACACCCCAGATAGAACTGTTCGAAGTACATAGGAGATCCCCCCGACGCTTTGAGATGCTAGATGAAAAACGGCGGAAATGCCATTCGTGGGACTCCGAACAGGTAAGAAGTTTCAGGCAGGCAGCGGAGTAATGAACTCGAGGCCAAAGCAGAAGCCGTTTTTTGATCGCACGATTGCCGGAATGCGCGACGGCATCGGGGTATCGATTTCAATTTCCAGCAGATCTCCGGGATTCAGCAGGATGCCCGCATAGAGCACCATGCCGCCCTGGCTCATCTCGGTGCCGCGGCCCTCGACCACGGTCGTCGAAAAACCCTTCGACGTGACCACGCGGACCGGCAAGTCCACCGGCATGCGATCCCATCGCCGTGCATTGCTGGAGTTTGACATCGTGGATAATCATCCCCGAGCCACGACTTCCGGGCAAATTACTAAGGTGAATGCAGCGAACTGCCGTCAGTACAGGAACTTGGCGGGAACGTTCGAACCGGGCAATTAGTGCTGCGCGCCCACCTGCTCACGCTGATGCCTCGGCCGGTACCATTTGAAGTAGAGGATAGCCGCAATAGCCCCCGCTACCGCAGCCGCGATCAGGGCGTATAAGAACGGTTTGTAGTACCGCCCCAGCCAGTGCAGAATGTCGGTCCCATAGAGTTTTCCCAGATACGCGACCGCCAGAAATCGAACCGTCCTGCCGAGAGTGAGCGCCGCCAGGAACTTCTTCCGCGAATACTGCAGAATTCCCGCCGCCATCAGCACGGGAACCAGCGGAAATGGTGGCGGCAGAACCGCTCCGACCGCGACGGACGTGAAACCCTTGTTCTCGAATTTCTTGTAAACCTTCTCGGCGCGCTGTTTCCCGATCTTCTTTTCGAGCTCTTCCTTGCCCCCTTTTTCTGCCAGATAGTACGTAACGTAGCCGCCCACAACGGCTCCTGCGACCGCCATGAACGCGTAGTAGAGCCACAGCTGCCGGTCCCGGGCCGTCAACAAGACGAGAAAAACGTCCATGCCGCCCGGGATCGGGATGACCGAATTGTCGATGAGTCCTACAACGATCAGCCCCGGGCCACCCAGCCGCAGAACCCACGTCCAGAGGCCCTTATTCACCGCCGCTAACGCAATCACGCAATCACTCTTAGCCCTCCGTTGCTTAGAGGCAGGAATGCGTGCTGCTGATGCTGTCCAAATTAATGTCAGGGTCCTCGACAACGGAGAAGGCCGGCTGATCCAACACGAGTGGGAGACCGGCGCCGGCGGGCCCGTGCGCTTTCATTCAACAATCAAAAATCAAAATTCCGGACCCTGCCCCCCAGAAAATCCAGACCAACTCCCAGCTGACACCGAAACATCCTAGGCTGTCATGAATCCAGCAATTCCAGTATGGCTGTACGCCCTGGCGTGGGCGTCGATCTCAATGTGCTTCGCCTGCAGCCTGATCATCGTCGTCCACGAACTGCGCCGCCCGCAAGAGATGATGATCATGAATATCGTCTGGCCGCTTACAGCGCTCTACTTCGGCCCCGTGGCGCTGTGGAGCTACTTCAAATCGGGCTCGAAGATGACCCGCCAGCACATGCAGCAAATGCAAGAACAGATCAAATCCGAACTCCGCGAGGAGCAGCATTCGAACATACGGCGTATGCATTCGGCGAAAGATCGCGGCGAAAACCGGCTTACGCGGGAGCAGGTCGCGGTCGCCACCATGCACTGCGGCGCGGGCTGCACCCTGGGGGATATGGTTGGCGAATGGTGGATCTTCAGCGCCGGATTGATGCTGGCCGGCGGCGTTCTCGGCACGCGGCTTCTGCTCGATTTTCTGCTGGCCTGGGCACTCGGCGTTGTGTTTCAGTACTTCACCATCGCACCCATGCGCGGATTATCCTTCGGCAAAGGACTTACGGCGGCGATTCGCGCAGACACTGCTTCCATCGTCGCCTTCCAGACCGGCATGTCCGCATGGGCCGCGCTTTCCTACTTCATTCTCTTCCGTAGGCCGCATCTCCACGCCAACGATGCAGTTTTCTGGTTCATGATGCAGGTTGGCATGATCATAGGATTTCTCGCGTCGTACCCAGTGAACATTCTTCTGATCAAGAAAGGCTGGAAAGAAAAGATGCCGCAATACAAATCGGAAATGAAGCAGAAGATGCGGTTATCGAAAGGCCGAGAGGCGCAGGTCGCCTGATCGCAAGCCCGCAGTACGGACGGTTCATCCTGCTGCAACAGTGGATACCAGGCTTCTTTCGGCATCCGAGCATTGGGGCTGATCCCTGCTAGTATGACGATTCGTGCGCCCATGCCCAGGCTTTGCGATCCATCTTCGAACTGCTTTCGCCGGGAATCGCCGCCTTGATCCTTCTGCATGCGAGCTCGGAGGATGATCGCGATCGATGATCTCTCCCGACCTGGCTGGCATTCTGATCCCGGCGATCGTCGCGATCAGCATCGCGCTGATGCTGGTTCGCCCGCGCGGCATTGCCGAAGGGTACTGGATCGGCGGCGGAGTGGCGCTGCTTCTCGGGTTGCGCCTCATCACGCCGAGGCTTGCCTTGCGGGGCGCTGTCGAATCGCTCGACGTCATTTTGTTTCTGATCGGCATGATGCTGATTTCCGAACTGGCCAGCGAACAAGGAGTCTTCGACTGGCTCTCGGGCATTGCCGTCCACAACGCCGACGGGTCCTGCCTGCGGCTGTTCGCGCTGGTGTACGCCGTAGGGACGGCGGTCACAATCTTCTTATCGAATGACGCTACCGCGGTCGTGCTGACGCCGGCCATCCTCGTCGCGGTTCGTAAAGCGAAGGTGCAGCCCCTGCCTTATCTGTTCGCCTGCGCCTTCATCGCCAACGCCGCGTCGTTTCTCTTGCCGATCTCGAATCCGGCGAATCTCGTCGTATTCCATAACGCGATGCCGCCGCTGGGACGCTGGCTGCTCGCCTTCGGAGTTCCCTGCCTGCTGTCGATCGTGGTCACGTTCTGGATCCTGCGCTGGATCTTCCGCAAGGAACTCGCCCACAGGATTGATCACACGGTCGAAGCGAAACCTCTGACCTCGAACGGCAAACTTGTTCTTGCCGGCATCGCGGTGATGATCGCCGTGCTGCTGGTTGCCTCCTCGCTTGGCCTGGATCTCGGACTGCCCACTTGCCTGGCGGCCGTCGCTGTCACGGCCTTCGTTTGCCTGAAAGAACGCGCCAATCCCTTGCCTCTCGCTCGCGGAATCAGTTGGGAAACTCTGGCTTTGGTTGCCGGACTCTTCATCATGGTCGACGCCATAGAGAACATCGGCGCGATGCGCTATACGCAAGCGTGGCTCGCTTGGGCGCAGCATCTCGGCCTCGCTGCCGGCCAGCTCGTGAGCGGATTTGCGGTCGGCATCGCCAATAACCTCGTCAACAATCTTCCCCTTGGACTCATTGTCGGCAATACAGTCCACGTCGCACATGCCAGTGGGCCGATGACCGACGCGGTGCTGATTGGTGTCGACCTCGGACCGAACTTGTCGATCACCGGCTCGCTGGCAACAATTCTCTGGCTGCTCGCTTTGCGCAAGGAGAAGCTCGAAGTCAGCTTTTGGGACTTTTTCAAGGTCGGCGTGGTTGCCATGCCCGCGGCCATGTTCGCATCTCTTGGCGGCGCCATTCTGATGCACCTCTTTTTCGGCGTTTCCTAGGTTGGCGGGGTGTTGCAGAACCAATCCGGCCCGCGTTCCGATGTGAACCCAAGATGCACTCGTTTGTGACCCGGATCACACGCGCCCGGAATCCGCCACGATAGATTGATAGGTGCTTCGACCCAGCAGGATCAGCTTTGGCGGCACCGCCGCTATCGTCACCAGCATGGCGCTGATCGCAGGCCTTGACGCCGCCCATGCGGGCAAGCCCGGCCTCATTAGCGCGTTGCTGATCGCAGCTGTCGCCGATAACCTCACCGATTCGCTCAGCGTTCACATGTACCAGGAATCGGAGCAGCTTGAGCAGAAAGAAGTGTTTCTCGGAACTCTGAGCAACTTTGCCACCCGCCTGATCGTCTGTCTCAGCTTCGTGCTGATCGTCCTCGTCTTGCCCGAGCGTCGGGCCGCGCTATGGGCTATGGCTTGGGGCATGTCTTTACTTATCGTCCTGACCTGCATTCTCGCCCGTTACCGCAATGTCGGGGCACTGTCTGAGGTCAGCAAACATCTCGCGGTTGCCGTGGCCATCATCCTGGTCAGCAAGAACGTCGGCCGCTGGATCGCGATTCACGTGCTCTGACCGAGGAGGTACTGCAAGGCTGTAACAAATTCCCTAATATCCGCATTTCTCAGGAGAAGGAAAATCTTATGAACTCCACGCTGAATTTCCTGTCGTCTGCCCGATGGACAAAGGACCGCAGCGGCACGGTCACAGGGCATGATGTCCGGCCAACAATCAATTTCTCAGCACCGCCCGAGTTCCAGGGTGAACCCGGCATCTGGACGCCCGAGCACTTCTTCACCGCCGCCGTGGCGACCTGCTTCATCACCACGTTTCAGGCAATCGCCACGTTCTCGAAATTCAACGCCGCTGCTCTGGAAGTCTCGGTCGACGGCCAGATCGAGAAACTTGAGGGCGGATATCGCTTTACGCGGGTCACTGTTCGCCCCGTCTTGACGGTTCATAACGAGTCGGACCGCGACCGTGGTCTGCGGCTCCTTGAGAAGTCCGAAAAGGCGTGCCTCGTCTCACGCTCGCTGCAGAGCGAAATCGTGCTGGATCCGCGGATCGTTGTAGCTCCGGCGCTGGCAACCGTATAGGAAGAGATGATTGGCGATCTTCAGAATAGGATGAATGCGACTCGGAGTTCCTGATGCCGCTTTACGAATACCAATGCCGCCGATGCGGCCACATTTTTGAAAAGCTGCGGCGCATCGCTGACGCCGATAGCGACCTCGAATGTCCGAAATGCCATTCCGACGAGATCGAGCGCCAGTTCTCGACCTTCGCGGCCGGAGGTTGCGGCGGTTCCGGCTCGCGCGGATTCACCTGAGGGCGCTGATCGCTCGACCGGTCCGGTCGTGGTTATTCACCCATTTCTGTCATCCCGTCCAAGCCAATGGACCAGCGAGTGCTGATCCACTGGGGCGCATGGATGGACCGGTGTTTCGACACGGTTCGCTCCTGTAAGAACGCAGCCGGTGTGTGCTCTTTAGAACGCACCCCGCGGTTAGCTCACTCATAAACGCTGTCTCGTTTCTTGGCGTTCCCTGCATATACAATGGCGTGTTTTGCATAGCGCGACACCCCCGCCTGCGTTTAAAGTGAATCCCATGACGAACGTGAAAGCGTACTCCGCTGCCAGTTCTACTTCCCCTCTTACCCGGACGAGAATTTCCAGACGCGATCCCACCGAACACGACGTGGAGATCGATATTCTCTACTGCGGGATCTGCCACTCCGATCTGCATCAGGTCCGCAACGAGTGGGGACAATTTCTACCCACGGTCTACCCCTGCATTCCCGGGCATGAGATCGTCGGCCGCGTCACTAAGGTCGGCTCTGCAGTAAAGAAGTTCAAGGTCGGCGATGTTGCGGCCGTCGGCTGCATGGTCGACTCCGACCGCACCTGCCCGGAATGCCGCGCCGGACTGGAGCAGTTCTGCGCCAATCCGACCTACACCTACAACTTCCCCGACAAGCATCTGGGAGGCGTCACCTACGGCGGGTATTCGGAAAGCATTGTCGTCGACCAGCATTTTGTGCTGCGCGTGCCGTCGAACCTGGATCCGGCAGGGGCCGCTCCGCTGCTCTGCGCCGGCATCACTACCTACTCGCCAATGCGGCACTGGAACGTCACCAAAGGCCAAAAAGTCGGCGTCGTCGGCCTAGGCGGACTCGGCCACGTGGCCGTAAAGATCGCCCATGCGCTCGGAGCCTACGTCGTGGTCTTCACAACCTCGCCGAACAAGAAAGAAGACGCGCTTCGACTCGGAGCGAACGAAGTCGTCCTCTCGCGGAACGCCGACGAGATGCAAAAGCATGCCGGCAGTTTCAACTTCATCCTCGACGCGGTCTCCGCCGATCACGACATCAATGCCTATCTGAATCTACTGGCCCGGGATGGCAATCTCACTCTGGTTGGCGCGCCGTCGAATCCCCTTCCGGTTGCGGCGTTTGGATTGATCATGGGCCGGCGCAGTCTTTCCGGGTCGCCCATCGGTGGCATCGCCGAAACGCAGGAGATGCTCGATTTCTGCGGAAAATATAATCTCACCGCTGACGTTGAAGTGATTCCGATTCAGAAAGTCAATGAAGCCTACGAGAGACTGCTGCAATCCGATGTAAAGTACCGCTTTTCGATCGATATGGCGTCTCTCAAGTCTGAGTAAAACGATGAATAAACATTTTCGCTTTTCCGGCAGCAACTTTGTGAGACTGGAAGAACTGGGAGTCCGCGCCTCCGCCGTTTTGCGCAGCGCCGGACTTCCGCAATCGTTCGCGGACCAGCCTCGCGTGCTCCTCAACACCGAGGAACTTTTCGCCCTCTGGCGCGCGATTGGCGAAGTCAGCACGGATCCCGCGATTGGTCTTCAACTCGGCACCGAAAGCCGGACAGAGCGATTTCATCCCGTCGGTCTGGCAGCGCTCTCATCGGAAAACTTCGGCGCGGCGATTGGCCAGATGGCTCGCTATAAACAACTCACCTGCCCGGAGGAGATCGTGCAGGAAAAGGACGATCAAGAGTGGAGCATTCAGTTCCGCTGGCTTCTTGCCGATGAGATGGAGCCGCCGGTGCTGATTGAATGTGCATTTGCCTGGGTGCTCTCGACCGGACGGCACGGAAGCGGCACACGCCTGTCCCCGCTGCGGGTGGAGTTCATCCAGCCGCGCGCGCACACGAAGACGATCGAGCGCCATTTTGGATGCCCCATCGTCTGCGGAGGCGCTCGCAACGCGATCGTTTTCGGCGCCGCCGATGCGCAGCGGCCGTTCGTCACGCGTAACGCCGAGCTTCTGGCGATGCTTGCGCCACAGTTCGAAGAAGAGCTCAAGCAGGAAAATAAGGACGAACATTTCGCCGAGCGCGTGCGGGTTGCGATTCAGCAAAAGCTCACCGGACGGCGTCCCACGATCGAAGACATCGCCGACGCCCTGCACGTCAGTTCCCGCACTCTGCAGCGGCGCTTGCAGGACGAAGGCTCCAGCTTCCAGCGTGTGTTGGATGAAGCGCGTCATCAACTGGCTCGCCACTATCTCAATAATTCGTTTCTCGAGTTGAACGAAGCTGCGTACCTTCTCGGATATGAGGACGGAAACTCCTTCGTTCGCGCTTTCCGCACGTGGGAAGGCGTTCCACCGGCCCGCTGGCGCGAGTTGCAGCGGGCGCAGGCAGTTTCATAACCTGTCTCAACTTTCGAATTCTTCAGGAGAGGAAATGCAAAAACGCAAACTTGGAAAGAGCAATCTGGAAGTGTCCGCCATCGGCCTCGGCTGCATGGGTATGAGCTTTGGTTTCGGCCCGGCGGTCGACAAACAGCAAGGGATTTCCGTCATCCGCGCCGCCGTCGAACGTGGAGTCACATTCTTCGACACCGCCGAAGTGTATGGTCCATTTGCGAATGAGGAGCTCGTCGGCGAAGCGCTGGCTCCTGTTCGTGACAAAGTCGTGATCGCTACGAAGTTTGGATTCAAGCTTGATCCAAATACCGGCAAGCAGGCCGGCCTCGATAGCCGTCCGGAGCACATCAAGCAGGTCGCCGAGGCCTCGTTGAAGCGGCTCCGGACCAGCGTTATCGACCTGTTCTACCAGCACCGAGTCGATCCCAACGTGCCGATCGAAGACGTTGCCGGAGCAGTGAAGGACCTGATCCAGCAGGGCAAGGTGAAACATTTCGGGCTTTCGGAAGCCGGAGTGCAGACGATCCGCCGCGCACACGCAGTGCAGCCCGTCACGGCGCTCCAAAGCGAATATTCACTGTGGTGGAGAGAACCCGAGGCGGAAATAATTCCCACACTCGAGGAACTCTGCATCGGATTCGTTCCCTTCAGCCCGCTGGGCAAGGGCTTCCTCACTGGCGCCATCAATCAGGATACAAAGTTCGATAAGAACGACTTCCGCAACATCGTGCCGCGTTTCTCGGAACAGAACCGCAAAGCGAATCAGGCGCTGGTTGACTTCATCGGCAAGTTTGCACAACAGAAAAAAGCGACACCCGCCCAGATCGCTCTTGCCTGGGTGCTCGCGCAGAAGCCGTGGATCGTCCCGATCCCGGGCACGACCAAGCTGCATCGGCTCGAAGAGAACCTCGGGGCGGCCACCATCGAACTTACCCCGGCAGATCTTCAACAGCTGCAAACGGCGGCTTCGAAGATCCCGGTACAAGGGGCCCGGTATCCGGAGGAAATGCAGAAACTGGTAAACCGCTAAGCGGAAATAGAGCGATCAGAGACAAGCGAATCTGTCGGCAACGAACGTTGCCGACAGAAGAAAGGATTTCAAACGATGGAAATCAAACGAGCTGGCTCGCAGCCTTCCGCGGAAGGACCGTCCGATTGGTTCACTGGCGCGGTCCGCATCGATCCGCTGTTTCAGGCGCCGGAGCCTGCCTTGGTTCAAGGCGCCAGCGTGACGTTTGAACCGGGCGCGCGGACGGCCTGGCACACGCATCCGCTCGGCCAGACCCTGATCGTCACCTCTGGCTGCGGCTGGGCACAGCGCTGGGGCGGCCCGATCGAAGAGATTCATCCGGGAGACGTAGTCTGGTTCGCTCCCGGCGAGAAGCACTGGCATGGCGCCACCCCGACGACGGCAGTGATGCACATCGCCATCCAGGAAAAGAAAGACGGCAAAGTGGTCGATTGGATGGAGCACGTCAGCGACGAACAATACCGAAAATAACCCCGCACAACCACTAACGGATGCTGAACCAAACGATTTACAAACCTGCGAGATCAAAACGGAATCAGATGTGAATCCGGACGATACGGATGCTTCGTCACATATCTAAAAGACCAACGCGCGAATTCGTAAGCCAGCACTTCCAACCAGGAGGGCTTATGCCGACCAAGACCACCACGCTGAAAGATCACCTTTCCCGAGTTCATGAGATCCATATCACTGTCACCGGCAGGAAGTCCGGGCGCTCCATCACCAACCCAGTCTGGTTCGTATTCGAAGGCGACACCCTCTACCTTCTGCCCGTCGAAGGATCGAACACACAGTGGTACAAGAACGTCCTCAAGAATCCATTGATGCGCATCAAGGCGGGCAGTGCTGAGGATGAATTCAAAGGTGTGCCTGTTACCGACGCCGCGCGGGTAAAGTCTGTGATCGAGAAATTCCGCGCGAAGTACGGCGCAGGCGACGTGAAAAAGTACTACTCAAAGCTTGACGTCGCCGTTACCGTCAAGATCGATTGATTGCGAATCACAGCACGTCATCACGCGGATCGCCTTTGCTGCACTCCCTCGCTTGTCCGAGACCTGGCCTTTCCCTGCGCGGAATCGATAAAGTCGCTGACCAGCGCCGCAATCTCATCCGGGGCTGTGTCCAGCGCAAAATGGCCTCCATCGACAACGTGGACTTCCGCCTCGGGCACATCCTTACGGTATCGTTCCGGTTCCCCGGCATCGAATGAGAGTTCGAACTTCCCCCAGATCACCAGCAGCCGAGGCTGCGCCTCGCGCATCCACGCCTGCCATTTCGGATACGACTCCACATTCATGCGATAGTCGTAGAACAGGTCGCTTTGAATCTCGGCCTGGCCCGGTTGATGGAGAAAATAGAATTCGTCGGTCCATAGATCGGGGTCATGGCGTTCGACATTCGGATCGTTTCCCACATGGCGGGTGCGTGTGGTTGCGAGCGAAAGCAAATTCGTCCGAAGAGCACTCTCGTTCGCCACGCGGTCGGCCCAAAATGCCCGCCGCGTCTTCCAATTCGCGCCCAGGCCTTCGTCGTGCGCCACGGCATCCTGGACGATCAGCGCTTCCACGCGTTCCGGGCGCGCCAGGGCCATGCGAAATCCGACCGGACCGCCGTAGTCCTGCATGTAGAGCGAGTAGCGCGAGAGACCGAGCGATTCGGCAAACCGGGTCATGATCTCCGCATAGTGGTCAAACGTGTATGCGAACCGCTTCGGGTCAGGCCAGTCGCTGTGCCCGAAGCCGGGATAATCCGGCGCGATCAGATGATAGCGATCCGAAAGCCGCGCAAACAGCGGCTCGAACATCCGCGACGAAGACGGCAGTCCGTGAAGCAGGAGGATGGTTGGCGCGTCCTGTGAGCCAGCCTCCCGGTAGAAAATCGAGAGATCATCGATCTTTATCGTGCGATACGAAGTCGGGTACATCATGGTGCCTCCTGTATGGATGAACCGCGGATGTCTGGTGTGGGCGAGCTCGAACTATTGCCTGTGGTATTTTCGATTCCGCTCGCGGACTATTCGATGAAAAAACTTTCTGCGTGAAATTCTCAGGGGCCGACTCATCAGTCACGCTT
The DNA here is from genome assembly GCA_963763845.1 of uncultured Acidobacteriota bacterium. GTDB lineage: Bacteria > Acidobacteriota > Terriglobia > Terriglobales > Acidobacteriaceae > Sulfotelmatobacter. The sequence goes on along the minus strand of CAVXPX010000024.1, from coordinate 381,887 downwards.
GGGCTGAAGATCGATGAGCAGTATGTCGGAATCTTCCGTTGATCGATCGAAGACGATTCGTTTCCCGTCTGGAGTAATATCAAAACTCCGCATGACCGCGGAACTACTCAACTGAGTGAGCCGCCGTGAGCGCATGGTGGCAAGGTCGAGCAGCCAGAAATCCTGTTCATCCAGAGTATTTCCGAGCATGTAAACGAGGCCCGTTCCATCGGGGAGAAACCGCGCCCGTTCTCCCTCTCGGTGTACTGTGATATCGGGTAGCGTCGCTGGCGTTCCGTCCGGGTGCACCGCTATCAGCGTCGTTACAGTAAATAGCTGGGCCCCACAATATACGATCAAATCCCCATGCGGCGACCACACAGGATCCAGGAAGGCTCCAGTTGCAATCCGAACCGGCGCGCCCCCATCCACCGGTAGCTTGAACAAGCCAAGTCCATTGCGGTCGCTCCCGGCAACTACGATCCATTTGCCGTCGGGAGACCAGGAAGCTGTGCCCCGAACGTCGACATCGCTCGACAGCGGCCGGAGTTCCGTTCCATCAGCGGTCATGATCTCCATCTGTTGCTTTCCATTTCGCCGGAGCGCAAAGGCAACTTCCGTTCCGTCGCCCGAAACGGCTGCAGACGACTGCAGCGCGCCTTCCGAGCCCTTCCAGATTTCCAGAGCCTTCCCGTCGCGATAACTCCACAATCCGTCTGCGCCATCTCGCGAAGATAGAAAGAACAACGAGTTGCCGCCAAAGCGCGGCGCCCACGAGCGCAGAGTTGGAAGTTGAAAAGCCTGGACGTCTCTCTCTTCGGCAACACGACTGCTGATTGGAACGCTCCATAAGCTGACCTGCGGGTTCACGACGCTCGCCGCCAGGCGCTGGCCATCGGCTGTCGCAGCCAAGGCTGTGTACTCTTCCAGCCCCGAACTCAGTCGCACTGAAGTCCGGCTCTTGGTATCGAACGCGCATAACCATGGGCCGCCTCCATCTTTGTCGTGAGCAACGAATAGAATCGTCCGCTCGCTGATCGGAGTTGGGAAGGCAATGTCAGTGTCGAGGTGAGTGAGTTGTTCCGGCTCGCCCCCGTCCGGCGAAATGCGCCAGAGATCCATCTCGCGCGTGGCTGGGCGCCCACGGGCAAAGTAGATCCAGCGTCCATCCTTCGACCATACGTAATAGTGATTATGCAAGCCGGGATCGTTTTGCACGATCAGGCGTGGATTTGTACCGTTGCGATCCGCGACGAATGTAGGATCGCCGGCCTGCCATGTGTGATACACCACCTGGCTCCCATCCGGCGACCACGCAACTTCAGCCGCCGTGTCGGCAAGAAAATTATGAGGTGATCCACCGATCAGCGGCCACAGCATCAACCGTCGGCCTTCTATGCCTGCGCTCCAGACCTCCAATCCATCGCCGGAGAATCCGAGCGCGCGCAGCGGGGCACGTGCATCCCCCAGCCGGCCCTTGGTAAGGTTCGCGAGACCGCTGCCATCTGTCTGAATCAGCCAGATATCGAACGTGCCGCTCTGGTTGGAAATGAAAGCTGCGAATTTACCGTCCGGTGAGATCGCCGGGTCGATCTTGGCTCCCTTGAGGTTTGTGAGTCGCGCGAACTGCGCGGTGGAAAGAGGATTTTGGACGGCCGGCTCGGAACGATTGAACACAATCCACGCAATCAATCCGGCGGCGAGCAACAACAGAAGGCCCCAAGGCCACCAGACGCGGCGTTCCGGCGCTGCCACCGCGGAACTCGCCATTCGCGCGCTGCTGGAATCAATATCGCGTTTCAGGCGTTGAAGGTCTGTACGAATGTCCGCCGCATTCTGATATCGAAGGGCCCGGTCCTTTTCCAAGCACTTATTAATGATTTCGGTCAGCGCTGAAGGTATGCCGGGATTCAGACGGATAGCAGGAACTGGCACCTCATCGAGAATTGCTTTGAAAATCAGCCCGGGAGTCTCGCCACGAAATGGCAAATGGCCCGTCGCCATTTCATATAGAACGACGCCGAAAGAAAATAGATCGCTGCGAGCATCGAGTTCCTTGCCGCGAACCTGTTCCGGCGACATAAAGGCAACAGTTCCCAACGCATTTCCAGAGCTCGTCAGTTCTTCTAACTCGTGAGCAGCGAGCGTTGGCTCGTTGCCTGTCACCGTAGGGGATGACCCGACCTTCGCAAGACCGAAATCCAGAATTTTGGCGTGACCGCGCTCGGTGATGAAGATGTTACTGGGCTTGATGTCTCGGTGGATGATGCCTTTGGAGTGTGCGGCATCCAGTGCGTCCGCGACTTCAATCGCAAGGCCGACGAGACGCTCCGATTCCAGGGGCCGGCCCAGGATGGCTTGCTTCAGCGTGTGCCCCTCCAGACACTCCATGACGATGAAGCGCGTTCCCTGATGCTCGCCAATTTCGTAGATCGTAGCGATGTTCGGGTGATTGAGCGCAGAGGCGGCCTTCGCTTCTCTGCGGAAACGTTCCATCGCGCGTCGATCATCTGAGAGCTCTTCTGACAGGAACTTGAGAGCAACGAAGCGGCCGAGATCGGTATCCTCAGCCTTATAGACCACACCCATCCCTCCGCCGCCAAGCCTTTCGACGACGCGGTAGTGCGATATCATCTGTCCGACAAGTTCGTGGTCTCCGAGCATTGGCGAGAATGTTACGGAGATGTAAGGCGAGGGTCAACCACCATGTTCGGGCTATCTTCGAATTCGCGCGCACAACGGCCCAATCGCGAGTAAAGTGTTTTGGAATTCTCCAGCGAGGAATCGATGCCCTTCATCTACTTTGCTCATCTCATCACGCAGAAGCGTAAATGCCACGCTGCCCAGGTCGCCCTTTTCAGCATCGTTCTGCTGATCCTCTTTCTCACCGCGTCCTTCGCGTCCGCGCAGAAAGTGGAACTGTCGGTGGACGCGTCGAAGTCCGGCGCGAAAATCAGCCGCAACCTCTTCGGCCAGTTCGCCGAGCATCTCGGCCACGGGATCTATGACGGCATATGGGTCGGTCCCGATTCCGCGATCCCGAACACGCGCGGCATCCGCAACGATGTCGTGGCCGCGCTGCGCGCGATCAAAGTTCCGGACGTTCGCTGGCCCGGCGGCTGCTTCGCCGACGAATATCATTGGCGCAACGGCATCGGACCTCAGCGGGCGATAACACTCAATCCCAACTGGGGCGGCGTGATCGAGCCCAATACCTTCGGCACGCATGAATTCATGGACTTTCTCGATCAGATTGGCGCCGATGCGTATGTCTCGGTCAACGTCGGCTCGGGTACTCCGCGTGAAGCGGCCGAGTGGCTGGAGTACATGACGACCGCGCAGCCCACGACACTCGAAAAGGAGCGAGCCGCGAATGGCCACCCTGCTCCCTATAAAGTCGAATTTCTCGGGATCGGCAATGAAAGCTGGGATTGTGGCGGCAACATGACCCCCGACTACTATCTGGACCAGCTAAAGATCTACAGCCACTTTGTACGAAACTACAATCCGGCACAACAGAGCGATGATCAGATGTTGAAGATCGCTGTCGGTCCGGGCGGCAGCGGGCCGCGCTGGACCGAATGGACCGATACCATCATGAAGGTCTATCAGAACCACTCGTGGAGTTGGGACATCAATGGCCTTTCCATGCACAACTACACGGTCGTGAAGTGGCCGCCTTCGTTCAAGTCCGCCGGGTTCGGAGAGACCGAGTACGCGCAGATTCTCAAGTCCACGCTCGACATGGATAGTCTGATCAAGGAACAGTCGGCCATTATGGACAAGTATGATCCGCAGGAGAAGGTCGCGCTCGTCATCGACGAATGGGGCGCATGGTACGCGCCGCTGCCCGGCAGCAATCCGGGTTTCCTGGTGCAGCAGAACAGCATGAGAGACGCCATCCTGGCCGCGCTGAACCTGAACATTTTCGCGCGTCATGCCGGCCGCGTGCGCATGGCCAACATCGCCCAGATGATCAACGTGCTGCAGGCGATGATCATGACCGACAAAGAAAAGATGGTTCTGACGCCGACCTATTACGTCTTCAAAATGTACGTACCCTTCCAGGATGCCACGTTTGTGCCGGTGGCATTCGACGCCGGCACATACGCACACGACAACATCACTTTGCCTCGCGTGGACGCGATTGCCGCCAAAGCCAAAGATGGAAAGTTGTGGCTGGAGCTAACCAATGTCGATCCCAATCAATCCGCGGAGATCGAAGTAACCCTCGCCGGGATCAACGCGAAAGGAGCGGCCGGCGAAACCTTGACCGCGCCCAAAGTGGACAGTGTCAACACTTTTGACGCACCGAATACGGTCGTGCCGAAGGCCGTTTCAGCAAGAGCGCAAGGCGGCAAACTCACTCTGAAACTCGAGCCGAAGTCGGTGACGGTTCTATCGGTTGAACAATAACGGATCGCGGACGCAGCTTTGAAATGACCATCCAGGCAGCCTTGCACCACCGATAGCAGCTGACATTCTTGAAAGAATTGGCGGGGACGACGGGACTCGAACCCGCGGCCTCTGCCGTGACAGGGCAGCGTTCTAACCAACTGAACTACGTCCCCACTCGCCAAATCAACGATTCGCAATCGCCAGTGAGTCGCGGCATTGCGCTTTTGGAAGGTCTTGAGTACTTCAGCCAGCCATCAAGACATCCCTATCGTAACAGCTTCTTACGGAACCTGAAAGTCCTCGCCGCCTCGGGTGATCGTCGAAAGCGATTCCGCTCGAATCTGGACTCGCCACTCGAGCGAGAAAGTCAAACGCAGCACGAGAAGGAAAAGTCGCGCCACAGCTACTGCGGGGCCCAGGTCATATCGACGCGGATCGGAATCTCGTTCTTCACCGGCATCGTGAGCAGCGATGGCGGCTCGATCTTGAAGTCAGAGAGTTTTGCCGGAATTGTTCCGGTCATGTGCTTTTCATTTCCCTGCGTTGTCACTTCGAACGGAACCTGCGAATAATGCGCCGTCTGCCCGGCGAACTGGATGTCAAGATCGGCATTGATCGTAGATTTGGTCGCGGCCGACTCGGGCAGACGAGTGCGAACGGTCACCATCGGGTACTCCGCGCCGCGCGTGACCTGCAGCATGTGCAAGTCACGGTTACTGTCTCCTGAATCGAAGGATTTTACTGGGACCGCGACCAGAAAGTCGCACTGTTCCTCGTGGCAGATACCCTTCCCTCGCGCCGCATGACTGACGCCCTCCGATTCGTGCAGCGGGTGCGAAACGTGATAGGTGAGCGTGCTCTGCTTCAGGACCCAAGTCGTTTCGGCGGCAAACAAAACCGAGACAGCGAGCAGAAGAAACAGAAGGTAGAGGAATAGTTTTCTGAACATAAACTCTTACCGAATTCTGAATATCACGTTAGCCCGGCGAAGCAAAAAGCGCGTCCTTAGAACTTGACTGAAACCGATAGAAGCGCCGCGCCAAATGCGCCAGCGGTCACAATCGCAACCGGGCCGTGCGCCGAGGCCAGTCCGTGCACCTTCTCGCCATTATTTTTCTGCGAGAATGCCATCGCTCCAAGAATCGGCGTCAAAATCATCCCAGGCCCGTGAATCCAAGCCATTGCCTTGTGGAATTTGATTTGTCCACGGGTTTGGGTGCCCGGAATTCTGGGTGCGCGGATCGCATAATACGCCGTGATTCCATACAAGTCGCCCGTCAGCGCACCCAGCGCAACGTGGAGGTCTCGCGATGTGCTGCCCTCGTTTCGGCCACCGGCATTTAATGAAGTGATAACCGACGCAACCATCGGGATCGTCGTAATCAATCCCATGCGCTGATGGATCTTGAGCATGTGTGTGCGCTTGTCGAGCAGCGCCTGCTCTCTGGGATTGGCCTTGGTCTCCGTCGGAGCGAAGCCCAGATCGGAAAGTGACGGCTCGTTCTGCTGCGGTTCTGTTTTCTGCGGCGCCGGCGCGCTGGGTAGATTCTGCGACGGAGCCTGGCTCGGTGTGAGCGTGAGGCTCAGTGTTTGCTGACCTCCGGCCGTCACGCTGACCGCCCCGGTCGCGCTGCTCCCATCTTCCGACGCCGCTACCTCGTAGTCTCCCGGCGCGAGACTCAGGATCGTATAGTGTCCATCGGAATCGGTCTCGGCCTCCGAAGACTGTCCCGAAGCTTTGTTCACTACAGAGACTTTCGCGCCGGCCACAGCTTTTCCGGAACTGCCGGTCACCGTGCCGGAGATCGTGCCTGCAGTTTCCTGCGCGTAACCCAGAGATGTCAGTACAACAATTAAAACAAGGATGAATGCGGAATCCGATCGAACTGAGCGGAGAGTCATTGGAATTTCCCCACTGCCAAGGATTTCAGATAGAGACTGCGATTGTATGTGGAAAGATGCAACAAATACAACGGAAGATGTACGACATTCTGAGTCGCAGCGGATCGAAATGCAAAAGACAAAAATCTGTACAGCGCGGAACGCAAACGACCTCCCGCAAGCTTTAAGGAGGCCTGAAAGAAGAATGGGAGGCTCACTTCGAGCCTCCCTTGATTTGAGCAATCGCGGTCAGAAGATGAACTTCAGGCCGAGTTGCATGGTGCGGGCATTGCTGGCGAACGTCGTTTTCGCGACACCGAAGTTCGGCGAATTCGGATGGAAGTAGTCCGCAACCGATGTGTCGCTGATGGAGTTCACATTGTTGAGGGATCCCGTGACCCACTGCGGATGATTGAACAGATTAAACCCCTGCGCCATGAAGTCGACCCGCATGCGCTCTGTGATCGCGAGATGCTTCATGACGGTGACATCCCAGTTGTTGATGGCAGGAGTTTCCAGAGTATTTCGGCTTGATGTGGCGATGGTTCCCTGCTGCGCCACAATGTACTGTGCGCTGGGATTCATCGCCTGGTAGGCAACGATGTTGCCGTTTTGCGGACCGCTCGTGGCCACCAGACCGTATACATCGCTGCCTGTTCCTTTGACGCCCGCAGGATTGTAGATCGCCCGGTCGCCGGCAGCGTCATAGTTCAAATTGGTATCAACGCCGCTCTGGACCGTGCCCCATTGTCCTGACTCGAAGGTGTAGACGGGAGCGATTTCATAGTTGCCGAGCACGTTCTTCATCAGCCAGTTCGAATTGCTCTTGAACCACGGAGCATCGTAGATGGCTGTGACCGTGAGCCGGTGAGCATGATCGAGGATCGAATTGCTTCGCTCCGCCGGAAGGTCGCGGAAGTCCTGCGGCCGCCGCGGCGAGATCACGGTTGAGAAGAAGTCCGCCGTGCTGTTGTCGATGGCGTGGCTCCATGTGTACGCAACCTGGAACTGTAAGCCATTCGAGAACCGGCGGTTCAACTGCGTTTGCAGGCCGTGGTAAACCGAAGCTCCCCAGGGCTCATACGCAGTAATCGAAGAGTAGAAGCCGGCATTGTAGTACACCGGATCGTACCCGCCGCCGGGCGGAACGCCAACATCGTTGTAGCCGTAGGACAAGGTTCCGGGAGCGTCTCCGTAGCCTCCATTGCTCAAGGAAAGGTTCTGGCAGACTGCCAATCCGTTCAGAGTAACGATTGCGGTTGGATCACACTGCGCCCATGCATTGGTGAGGCCGTTGACAGCTGCCTGCGTTGGCGCCTGGATGTAGGTCGGAACCGATGTCGCCGAGGTTACGCCCGGGACAAAGTTCAGACGGTTCTGGACGTTGAGGTCCACGCCGCGGCTCCCGACGTAGCGTACATCCAGCGTGTAGTTCGATTTGAAAACATGCTGGATGCCAAAGTTCCACGACTCGGCATACGGATATTTCACCTTCGCCGGAAGGAATGCCGAGGTGTTGGCTCTGGCGGTGGCCGGGTCGAGCGTGGTGATCCCGCTCAGATTTTCGGGTGGAATGCCACCACCGGCCAGGAACCCTCCGGTCGGACAACCCGCACCGCCCGGGCAATCTACGGTCGAACCGATTTGCGGAGGCCGCGCCAGCGTGCCGATGTTGTCATACAACACGTCGTATCCCAATCCGAAACCGCCGCGGATCGAAGTGTTTCCGCTGCGGCCCGGGGAATAGGCGAAGCCGATACGCGGCATGAAATCCTTCGTCGGTGCCGCGGGAGAAGCGAACGTAATCAGACCGGGAACATCTGCGACGCTATTCAGAGCCTGTTGCGTCCAGCCATACGGCGTGCTCGTGTACTCGTAGCGCAGGCCGAGATTCAGGCTGAAGTTTGGCCGGACCTTCCAGATGTCATTCACGAACCAGAAAATGCCGTACTGATCTCCCGAATATCCGGCGCTGCCGAAGCTGCGCTCGGCAATGTGGTCGGGAGTCTCGTCAAGGGCGAATCCCTGGAGAGTCGTCCAGTCATAGTCGCCGCGAGCGCGCTGAATGAAGAGCTGCGGCGAAATATTCTTGCGGCCTTCAATTCCAAGTTTCAGAGTGTGGTTCCCCTTCACCCACGAAACGTTGTCGACCGCCTGATAGTTGTTCTGGATCGCGTACTGCGGAGCGTTCGGGTCAGGGCCGACGTTCAACCCGCCCAGGTTCTCGACGGTCAGGTTCGGGAATGCATCCAGATTCTGGAACTTCGCCAGCGACCCGCCCGGCACCGTGTAGTCCTGCGCGGTGCGTGTGAACCCCACGCGGAACTCATTTCCGAGCGCTGCAGAGAAGGTGTGATATTCGCTAAGAGACACAAGATGGTACGGCTGGAGATAGGGAGTATAGAAGGTCCCCAACTGGGCGGCGTTATCGAGCGTAACCAGCTTGTTGTAAATGTAGCGCCCGCGAATCTGGTCCTTGTCGCTGAGATCGTAATCCATCGACGTGACCAGCGCGCGGGTATTGACGTAGTTCGGAGCGATGACCGGCAAGATGCCGATTTCAACCGGCACAGCACCGCCGCTGGTACCAGTAACGCTGAGTTGCTTGCATGCCCCTGACGAATCAACCGTGGGAGCCTGAGCGTACAACTGAAGCCCTTGCACATTGCTCGCCGAGACGCCCGGAACCCCGAGAAGAGCGGTATATCCAGCTGCGGTGGGGGCGCACACGACGGAACCGGAAGAAGTTGCCTCGCCGACCGGGTTGTATTCGAAGTTGGCGAAGAAGAACAGCTTGTTTTTGATTATGGGGCCTCCCACCTCTCCGCCAAAACGATTGTTGTCATAGCGTGGGAGCGAGAGGATTCCCTGGTTTGATAAAGACGTATCCAGAGCGTTCAGATTGCGATTCTGGAAGTACTCATAGAGGCGGCCGTGATAACTGTTCGTTCCGTTGATGAGGATGGTATTGAACTGGCCGCCGTTCGAGTGGCCGAATTCCGGACTGAACTGATTCTGCAACACCGAGAAGTTCTGCACCGCATCGTTGGGAACATAGATGAGCGGCCCGGTGACGCTCTTGTCGTTATTGTCCGTACCTTCGATCGTGAAGTTATTATCGCGGGGCCGCTGACCACCGATGCTTGGGCCCGTGCCCGCTCCCAGTCCGCCAGTGCTGGCAACGCCGGCTTGCAACAACGAAAGATTCAGAACACCGAGTCCGACGGATGCCGTGGGAAGATCTTGAGTTTCGCGGGTCTCATAGGTGGATTGAATCTGTGCCGTTGTGGTGTCCAGCGTTGGAGGCGTTCCCGAAACTTCCACCGTCTCGCTGGTCGCGCCAGGCGTGAGCATCAGGTTGCGGGTCGCGGTCTTGTTGACCTCGACATCGACCTGCTCGCTGATGGTCTTGAATCCGGTCGCTTTCGCCGTAATTCGATACGTACCGGCAAGAAGATGGTCGAAGCGATAATCGCCGGTTGCGCCCGTCTTGGTCGATGCGCTCACGTTGGTCGCGACGTTCGTCGCCGTCACATCGACGGCGACTACGGCTGCGCCCGTGGCATCCGTCACCGTCCCCACCACGTTTCCATCGATGGCCTGACCGAATGCGCTGACTGCAGCGAGGCCGAGCAAGCTGACGATCGCGAGCACAAGTCCGTAACGTCTAAGAGAGTTCTGCACGCCCTGCTTCATGTTGCTTCTCCTTTTTGCCACCTGGGACTGGAACCAGTACAGGACCACCTTCCCCTTTAGAGAAGCGATCCCTTGAATGCCTTTTCGCCCTTGCGCGGGATACCTGCCGCGTAGAGTTTCGATCTTGTTTTGGCGGTCAAGCTTCCGGAAACGGCAAATCCGGTTCCAACCGTCAATGCTGGCGTAAAAGTCCGGCGCAATCTGGGCGATCGCGCCGGGGCGCGGAACAACGGCAGGCCAACAGGGACCACCGTCCCGGCCTCAACTGACACGAAATCGCGTCAGTAACAGCTCGCCGCCAGCTGCAGCGAGCACGGCGGCCATGCTCTCACTGGAGTGCACAGATTTCGGTGACTTCAATCACGGATCGGCGTGATTCGGCTACGCACAGAGCTGGCCGCAACCAAGACGCCGGACGCGCCGGTCGGTAGCGTCGAAGCAGTCCACGCCGGAGCTGCGGCCCGGCTCAGCAACGCTCGGACAAGGGTCGATGTCGGCCTCACACCAATCGCCATCCGAAGCGGTAGACTGAAGAGATGACGAAAACGGCCTCGCTGAACTCCCTCGCGCATGCCTCGTCGGCCTACTTGCGCTCTGCCATGCACCAGCCGATTCAGTGGCAGGAATGGGGAGAAGCGGCCTTCGCGACAGCCCAGCGTGAGAACAAGCCCATGCTGCTCGACATCGGCGCTGTGTGGTGCCACTGGTGTCACGTCATGGACCGCGAGTCCTATGACGATCCGGAAATCGCCGCCATCGTGAACGAGCACTTCGTCGCTGTAAAGGTTGACCGTGACGAGCGGCCTGACATCGACAGCCGATATCAGGTCGCGGTGCAGGCCGTCAGCGGACAGGGCGGATGGCCTCTGACCGCCTTTCTCACGCCCGACGGCAAACCGTTTTATGGCGGAACGTACTTTCCTCCGAATGACGGATACGGCCGCCCTAGCTTCCGCCGCGTATTGCTGAGCATCGCAAATGCATACCAAGAGAAGCACGGCGACGTCGTCGAGCAGTCGCAGATGGTCGAGTCGGCGATTGCGCAGTCGGAGTCGGTTGCCGGACGCGATGGCAAAATCTCCGAGGCCATCATCGATGCCCTGCAGACCGCGGCCCATCGCATGTTCGATCCGCGCAACGGAGGCTTCGGACAGGCTCCGAAATTCCCGCATCCCTCGGCCCTCGATCTACTCATCGAACGCTGTGCCCAAGGCAAGCAAGACACGCTTCGCGAAGTCATCCTGACCACTCTCGAGCACATGGCTCTCGGCGGCGTGTACGACCAGCTAGCCGGCGGATTTCATCGCTATTCGGTCGACGAGCGTTGGGTCGTCCCGCATTTCGAGAAGATGTCGTACGACAATTCGGAATTGCTGAAGAATTATGTGCACGCGTATCAGGCAACGGGCGCGCCGTTCTTTGCCGACGTCGCGCGCGACATCATCCGCTGGATGGATGAATGCCTCAGCGACCGTGAGCACGGCGGCTTTTATGCCTCACAGGACGCCGACATTAACATGGACGATGACGGCGACTACTTCACCTGGACTCTCGACGAGACCCGCGCGGTTCTGAGCGCGGAAGAAGCCGAGGTCGCATCTCTGCGCTACGACATAAACGAAATCGGCGAGATGCACCACAATCCCGCGAAGAATGTCCTGTACGTCCGCGCGTCGATTGATGAGATTGCCAAGCGAATGCCGCCCTCGCCCGAGCGGGTTCACGAACTGCTCGAGTCGGCAAAGAAGAAGATGTATGCAGCCCGCCTGCAGCGTCCGACGCCCTATGTCGATAAGACGGTTTATGTGGCGTGGAATAGCCTGTGCGTCTCGGCGTATCTCGACGCCGCGCGTGTGCTCAAGCTCGACGACGCTCGCCGCTTTGGCCTGCGGACGCTCGATCGCGTGCTAAGCGCGGCATGGAAACACCGCGACGAGGCGGAGGACATCCATCCCACACGCGCGCTCATGCATGTGGTCGCCTACTCCGATCCGAAGGCCGCGCATCGCGACGTCCACGGCATGTTGGAGGACTATGCCTTCACCGCGCTCGCCTGCCTTGACGCCTATGAAGCGACCGCCGATCTCAGCTATTACAAGTTCGCCAAGGCGATTTCCGATGAGATGATCACGCGATTTTTTGACGCGACTTCCGGAGGATTCTTCGACAGCGAGCCCGGTCCCGCGAAACTGGGCGTGCTGGCTACGCCGCGGAAGCCGCTGCAGGATACGCCGACGCCTGCCGGCAATCCCATGGCGGCGATCGCTCTAATACGCCTCCATCACTACACCGGAGATGCCGGCTATCGCGAAAAGGCTGAGCAGACTCTTGAGATCTTCGCCGGCGTCGTCGGACAGTTCGGAATCTTTGCCGCAACGTTCGGAATTGCGGTGCTGCATTTCCTGGAAAGTCCGCTGCAAATCGTGGTCATCGCAAACGAAAGCGATTCGGCGGCCGCGGAAGAACTCTACGCCGCGGCCGTCGCGCCCTTCGCGTTCCGCAAAACGGCTTTGCGAATCCCGTCGAGCCATGCGGTCGCCGAAAATCTTCCGCCGGCTTTGGCGCAAACGATTCCCAACCTTCCGCCATTGCACGCCGGGAAGTCGTTTGCCGTGATTTGTTCGGGATCAACGTGCCAGCCGCCAGTGTTCACCGCGGACGAATTGAAGTCGGTCCTGTCGCGCTGCTGAGCGTCCTACCTGATTTACCCGAGGCAAAAAATAAGGGCCGGCGGGTTAGTATGAGGCCCGACAGCCCGAAGATTGCAGAACCTTTGTTTTCGGCCCAGAGTACAGTTACGACCGGTTACTTTGGTGACCTTGCGGTTACCGCCTGCCTACGCTTTACTGCGGGGGCAGGGTTGTGTTGCAGTTTGGCATTTTGGGTGGGCACAGAATAAGCGGACCGCCGTCAGCGGCTGGAACCTGTTGGACGGCAGCTGCCATAAAGGTGCCCACGAGCCCGAACATCAGGATAGCTAGCCTGATTGCACGTTTCATGGGTTCGTCTCCTGTCCGCGTTAGAGTTTCCGTGCAAGGGAACTTTCGCGCGGACAGGCATTATAGGCCACTTGTCAAGAATTACTATGCAATAGATTGCAACCACCAGTTCACTCCGCCTTTTCTTCAGCTGCTCCACCCCTCGGCAACTATCCGCAAGCTATTCGCTAGCAACGACTTACGTACGCTATGGCGGGCGAGATTTTAGCCATGACCCTGCCCGGTGCAGGTCGCAGAGGATTGCACACCAGTTTACAAATTCCGAACAAAATCAATTCCGGTTCGAGCGAGCTATAGAGATTGGGAGTCGACTCGCGGGGTGAGGACTAACTTTTGGACCGGAAAGGACCGGAGCCCAGGGTTCCGACCCCGGCTGCTGCGCCACCGCCTTGGGCGGCCGAGGCCGCCCGCGCTGTAACCGGAGAGCTCTCAGGCTGGGTGCGGGATAGCGCTCGATCCACGATATCTTCGAACATCGGAATCAGCGAGTCGGCCGGTACAGGATGATGGATATCAGAGAGGCTCTGCTCCCAGCGCTGCGGTTGTAGTAGCGAGTGCGAGAGGTCGCGCGCCGGGCGTTTCACCGCAACATACCCCAGCCATAACACCAGGCTGCAGTTGTAGGCGGCCATGTTCAGCATGCTCGTCCACGGGCCGGTTAGGTGGTTTCCGACCACAGAGCAGATCAGGAGCAACTCGATCACCGCGAACGATCCGAAGCCGAGCGCGATCCCAAAACTGTGTTGCTTGCGGCTGACCCCAACGTAGTGAGCGAAGAAGAGCAGGAACAGGATCATCCCCACCTGGATGATTCGCACGCAGCGCTGCGACGTAATAATGATCTGGAATAGTGGCGATATTGTCGATGAATCCGTCGAAACTGATACCACCCCGGCCACTAGTAACATGACCAGTCCCGCCCACTTGAAGAGAACCGTACCAAGGTCGCGCAAGGTGTGAAAGAAACGGAAAACATCGACAAACACTTCGTGAATCACCAGGAATCCGAGCGTGACGCTGATCGCCATGCAGAACCAGTACAGATAGAAGGTCAACGTTGTGCTGTACCCATAAACGTAGGCGGGAAAGACCAGGGCGAAACCGGCAATCTGCATCAGGATATAGGCAAAGAAGAATTTGAATGGCCGGGCGAGCTTGCGCCGCACCATAAAGGTGGCGATGCTCACCTGCAGCAGGGGGTGAGCGATCCAGAGCGCATAGTACAGAATCTTAAGTCTCTCGCTCATGCTTGTGGCGCACGACGCATCGGCGAAAATGCCGTGATCTCGAACAGACAGCGGTCGAGTTTTCTTTACAAAGCGCGCTTGAACAGCCGGTACGGTCAAGGTAACCCGCGCGTACCTGCTGTTCAATGTACTGAGGTAATCCCCAGTAACGTTACTGTTTCGGGAACAGGGGGGCAAGTTACCTTCGTGCCAGGGGATGGCACCTGAGGCGTTAATAGCTGTCCGCCTTGCGGGGAAGCATAAAAATGCCGGCAAACTGGCCCGGGAGCGGGTTCGAACTCTTCCGCGAGCATTCGGCTTGCAAGTTTTGTGGAGGGGCACGGCTTCGAGCCGTGCCGTCAAGGGTCGAAAAACGGCGCGGTCACTTCAGCCCCCGCGGGACGTCGCCTAGGCATCAGGCACGGAGTGGATATAGGCGCGCATCATCCGCACCTCGTCATCCTTCTCATTCAAATCGTGCAACAGGATGTCGCGCAGAGACACCATGCCGACTAGATGCCCTTCATGGCAGACGGGAAGATGCCGGAAGCCGTGCCGCCGCATCAGCGCCAGGCAGTTTTCGATGTCCTCGTTCGTGTTGATGGTGAGCGGGTCGTCAGTCATGACCTCGGCCATGCAGGTGGCGCCCGGATCGCGCCCTTCGGCCACCACACGCCGCATCAGATCGCGCTCGGAAAAGATTCCGACCAGCGTTCCGTTGTGAATCACCGGAACCGCGCCAATATTGCGCTCGACCATGGCGCAGACGGTTTCGAAGACCGAATGGCCAAGTTCCGCCACATAGGTGTCCTGATTCTTGATCAAATCACAAATCTGCATTGGATGCCTCCTGGGTGGGGGAGTTAAGACGAACGGGGTCTCCCAAAAGCATCTACCGGGGCGCGAGTATATGCCGAATTCCAGATGTAAGAAAAGAAAAAAAGGTTGGGAGAAGAAGAAATAGGGTGCAGACCGATACTAGCAGCGTGCGCTGGCGGGCGAATTCCCTTCGCCGATCGACACGAAATACGACGAATTCCACAGCGCCCGCGGCAGGCTCGTGCGCGGACGCGCCGTCACGATGATGTTGTAGTCATCGGCATCTTCGTGCGTCATGGCTTGGAACGGGTCTGCGGGCGCGTTCTTCTCAACCGAACCCGCCTCAATCACCGCCAGCCACCCGAGGAACTCATGAATGTCGCGGCTTCGGGGGCGTCCGGCGATCATGAACGAAACGTCGGCTTCCTGAGTCGAGAAGTGCCAGGCCAGTGACGCGGTAAGGTCGACGGCGCGCTCGTAAGCTTGGTCAGAGATCAGGCCGCGCTCCGGATTGTCAAAAACAATACGCACCTTGCGCTCATCTTCGCGCGTAAATTCGCGAACTTTCAGCGATCCCGATTTGGCCGTCGCCTTCCAATCCACATGCCGCGCCGAATCTTCCGGCATGTACTCGCGGATGCGGTAAAGATCGGAGCCGCGTCCGCGCACGAAGCTCTCCCATTCGCCGCGGATCACGGGAAGAATCTGCAGGACCTCGTCCGTGGACTCGATATGCGGGTAAACCAGCACTTCCCTGCGCAGGGCAACGTGGCGCGTCTTGGTGAAAAACGCGAACGGAAAACGGGTCGCCAGGCCAAAGCTGTCTTCGCGATAGCATCCCCGCCGGTCAAAATTCAATTCTAAATCGGCCGACATATCCGTTTGCGGCGGCACAAAGGGAAAGTACGCCATGCCCTGAAAAATTCCGGGCGGCGGAGGCAACACCGTAACTCGCCGCAAACGGCGGTCCGGCAGCCGCAGCCACTGCTCTTCGGCCGGACGGTTATATGGGAAAGCGAAGGTGGTCGCCTCCCATTGCCATTGCCTGGTGACCTTGTTCCGCTTCTTCTGCGTCGAAACCACGCGCACCGAGAACGAGGGCAGGAACCGCCGCGGATTCTCCAGCACGATGCGACCGAAGACGGGACGTCCGGCGAAGACGTGCTCCGGCATCCGGATATCGAGTTCGAGATAGCGCAGCACCCACGCCGAGACGTATCCGGAAACCAGCATCGCCGCCAGCATCGCCGCCACCACGATGTAGAGCAGATTATTGCCGGTGTTCAGCGCGGCAATGCCAATCACCAGCGTCAACAGGATGTAAACGATGCCTGCCCGCGTAATGTCGTAGTCGAAGCTCTCGCGCAGACGTTCAACCGCGACGCGCTTGGCCAGATACGGCACCGTGATCAGCCCGACCAGCGTCGCCAGCAAAAGCGACGTCGAGGCCAGGATCACCGTCGCCAGGACGTTCCCCGCATCGCGCGAGATCGTAGAAAACAAAGCCGCGCCGAAGGCGAGTCCCAATCCAACCAGCGACAACAGAAACTTCACCCACACTTCGGCCGTGGCGGATTGCAACCATTCGAACACACGAGCCGATGGGGCAGACTTCAACGGATTGGCAATCGAAGCCATTGGTTTGAGCCTAGCATCCGTAGTTGGAACGAACAATCGGGATCAGATTGCGGGCAAAGCGTTCGTAACCTGACAGGATGAAGCGAGAATGCAGCTTCGTCACGGCTTGCGCCACTTGCGCAACTGCTTCCAGGCCTGCACCAGTTCCTGAATCGCCCGGGGCGGAGGGAAGGTCCGGGAATTAATGATGGCGCACTCGCGGTAGGCCCGCTGGTAAAACTCCCGCACGCCCGGTTCGCTGAGCAGCGCCAGGTTGTGCATGATTTCCTTCAGGTCTTCCTGGGTCCAGACCTGCTCGCACTTCCCGATCTCCGGCCGCCGCGCCATGACAGGATCATTTTACAATATTCGCCTTTTCTTCGCCTACGACTATTGCGCCACCGATTTCACGGATCCTCACGGATCAATCAAGACGAGCTCTTGGTTATCTGTTAAATTCGTGCAAATCCGTGGCCAGCCGCTGTCGGGTGTGCTACGCTTTGGCCGCTTCAAGTTCCCTGTCCAAACTCCACTTTCCAAATTCCCAGTACGGAGGTCGATTATGCCAATCGGGAAACGTGCAGCAGCGGAATTCTTCGGAACCTTCTGGTTAGTTTTCGGCGGATGCGGCGCCGCAGTCCTGGCGGCACACTTTCCAGGCGTCGGCATCGGATTCGCCGGCGTCGCTCTCGCCTTCGGGCTTACTGTTCTCACCATGGTCTACACCGTCGGCCACATTTCCGGAGGCCACTTCAATCCAGCGGTGAGCGTCGGACTCGTCGCGGGTAAGCGGTTTGCCGCGTCCGATCTTCCGGCCTACGTTATCGCCCAAGTTCTCGGCGCGATTGCGGCCGCAGGCGTTCTCTACGTCATCGCCAGCGGCGCGGCTGGCTTCGATGTGCATGCCGGCTTTGCCTCGAATGGTTACGGCGCGCATTCGCCCGGCGGATATTCCTTACTGGCCGGCATCGTGGCGGAAGTTGTCCTGACGGCGTTCTTCATTTTCGTGATCATGGGATCGACCGACGAACGCGCGCCCAAAGGATTCGCTCCCCTCGCGATCGGGCTGTGCCTTACCCTCATTCACCTGGTCTGCATCCCGATCACGAATACCTCGGTCAACCCGGCGCGCAGCACCGGGCCCGCAATCTTCGCCGGAGGCTGGGCTCTGCAGCAGCTTTGGATGTTCTGGGTCGCGCCTCTTGTTGGCGGCGCATTAGGCGGCGCAATCTATCGGGCGCTATTTGAGAGCACCGGAAAAGTGGAAGCGGCGATCAACCGCCCGGTGAGCGTGCCTCAAGCGGTTGCCCGCTGAAAAAATCACGCCGCGGATTTCGCCGATTGCCGCGGATACTCCCACAAAGATTTTTGCCTTATCCGTGACAAATCCGCGTAGATCCGTGGCCGAAGAGCCGTGGCTAGTATTCCGCCAGATCCTTCATCGCCAGATACAGATCGTTTGGCTGGGGCAAGACCGCGTCTTCGAGGATCGGTTGGTAGGGGACAAATATATCTTTCGCGGCCACGCGCCGGACGGGCGCGTCGAGGTGATCGAAAAGTTGGTCGGCGATGCGCGCCGCGATCTCTGCGCCATAGCCCCAACTTAACGTGTCTTCATAAGCGACCAGCACGCGGTTGGTCTTGGCGACCGACGCGGCAATCGTCTCCCAGTCAAACGGATTCAGCGTGCGCAGATCGATCAGCTCGACTTGCGTTCCCTGCTCGCGCTCGAGTTTCTGCGCAGCCTGCAATGCGCGAGGCACAACGGCTCCATAAGTAATCAACGTCAGGTCCGTTCCCTCATGCACGATCTTCGCCTTGCCGAAAGGGATCATGTACTCTGGCCCCGGATACGCGGCGCGCCCGTAGGACTCGCGGTACAACCGTTTATGCTCGAGGAATAAGACCGGGTCGTCGCAGCGAATCGCCGTGCGCAACAACCCGGCGGCATCGAGCGCGTTCGACGGAAACACCACGCGCAATCCCGGAATATGCGTGAAGATGCTCTCGCCGCACTGCGAGTGATAGATTGCGCCTCCGGTAAGATATCCGCCAATCGCCACCCGGATCACGCAGGGCGCGGAGAATCCGTTATTCGAGCGCCACCGGATCGTCGGCAACTCGTCGCGCAACTGCATCATGGCCGGCCAGATGTAGTCGAAGAATTGCACCTCGACCACCGGCTTGAGCCCGCGCGTCGCCATGCCCGTGGCGCGGCCCACAATTGCGGCCTCTGCCAGCGGCGAGTTGAATACGCGGTCGTTGCCGAACTCGTTCTGCAGCCCGAAGGTCAGCTTGAAGACTCCGCCCTTCCCTTTCACCAGCTTGCGTTTCAGATACTCTTCGCGGCTGCAGTCGGCTACGTCTTCGCCGAAGATCACGATGCGCTCGTCGCGCTTCATCTCGTCGCGCAGCGTCGCATTGATCACATCGGCCATCGTCTTGGCCGCTGGCTTCTTGCCGTCGGAAGGTTCCGAAGCCGCCGGTTGCGTCTCAAAGATCGAGGACGACACATCGAGATCCGGCGAATAGAGGAAATTTGTCACCGACTCTGGCGCCGGAGGCAGCGCGTCCAACGCGCGGTCGACCGCGATCTGCAGCTCGGCCTCAACTTCCTTTTCCAGCTGATTGATGCCCTTGTCGTCGAGGATGCCCTCGCGCAACAGGAACATCTGCGTGCGTGATACTGGATCGCGCTGCGCGTCGCGCTCGCGCTCGGCATCCGGACGATACAGCCGCTCGTCATCGGACAGCGAATGCGAGTATGGACGGATCACGTGCGCATGCACGAATGCCGGCCCGTGGCCTTCGCGGCAATATTTCGCAGCCCGCACAAAAGCGGCATAGCTCGCTACCGGATCGGTGCCATCGACTTCTTCAAAATGAAAATTGGGGAATCCGGAGACCAGCCGCGAAATACTTCCGCCCGCCGTCTGCACTTCCACGGGCACCGAGATTGCATAGCCGTTGTCTTCGACGCAGAAGATCACGGGCAGCTTGCCGAGCGCGGCAACGTTCATTGCCTCCCAGAATTCGCCCTCACTCGAGGTTCCGTCGCCGAGCGAAACGTAGGTCACTTCATCATTCTGGAAGCTGACGTTTTTGAACTGCCGGTAGTCTTTCGAATCCGGCGGAATCTCGGCGGACTGCGGATGCCGCGCCAGGTAGCGTCCGCCGTCGGCGCATCCCACAGCCTGCAGAATCTGCGATCCCGTCGGCGACGACTGCGTCACAATGTGCAGCGCCGGATAACTCCAGTGCGAGGGCATCTGCCGTCCGCCGGAGCTCGGGTCATCGGCGGCGCCAACGCCCTGCAGAAACATCTGATACGGCTCAACACCGAGAGCCAGACACAACCCGCGATCGCGGTAATAAGGATAGAACCAGTCGTAACCGGGTTTCAGCGCGAGTCCGGCGGCAACGCCGATGGCCTCATGGCCGGCGCCCGACATCTGGAAAAAGATCTTTTGCTGGCGCTTAAGTAGGATCTCCCGGTCGTCGATGCGCCGGGAGGTATACATCAGCCGGTAGGCCTGGATGAGCTGTTCGCGGCTAAGTCCCTCATAAAACCTGGATTTCTTTCCGCCGTTGGCCGGCAGGGGCAGCTTAGGATCGGTTTTTGTCGTGGCCATCCGATTCGGTTTCCTAATGGTTAGATTCCCAACCGCCCTGCGCCGATTCTCACCCGGCGAAGGATGAACCTGTTGGATTGTATATGTTCACGCGAGGGTGGAAAAGCGTAGGAAAGTGGGGGGCAGTGCCTTCAGTTTGAAATCAGGGAGTGCCTGAATTCGGGCTTTTTGGGGTCGCCTGCGCAAAATGCCACAGCACCCCCGACGGATCGAATACGTAGGCTACAGTGAGACCCCAAGGCTCTACCTTGGGCGGCGATGGGGGCGAAACGCCAAACTGCCGGGCCAAGGCCAGTGAATCGATATGCCGCCACCACGCGTCGAGATCTTTGACCAGGACATGCATCACCGTGTTTTCGGCCCATTCCTTAACGTAGTAGCCCTGGAGCAGGAAAGCGTGAGTCCCAAGGCTGAGTTCGGCGAGAGTCTCACCGAGCGGATGGGCCTCGAATCCGATCGCTTTGTAGAAGCGCAGACTCTTGTCGAATTCTTTTGCGGGAAGGAAGGGGCGGAACGCACGAATTTCTGCAACAAGACCAGTGATGTCGTTCACCGAGGCCTCCTTTCGACTGCGTCAGTATAAAGAGGGCGGGATGAGAGCGCCACCGAGCCATCAATCGGGACGATTTGAGCGTGAGACAAGAGCATATTTTCGAATGAGGCACTACGAAGGCGACGTACGAAAAGCAAAGACGAGTCCGACCACTAACCGTACTTATAGCGTGCGCGAGTGAGCCCATTCACTCGACTGTGTGACCCGCTTCGTACGGAAATGGGAAGATATAGTGGACAGGATGCGGTCAGGCCATGTGACCATCGTCACCTAAATCTGTGATCGACATCACGGATTGGACCGCTCCTCACACCATGCAGTGCTTCCGCACGAGCACGTCGGCAGCTGCAATCCTCCCCGTAGAACTAGCTCAGCCAGACGGCAGCCCCGGTGACCGCAGTCGCCGGGGCTGTAAGTTTTTTCCAGTCGAATCCGGGCTCAAGCGGTAACGGCCTCAGTGAAATATCGCTTCTGGAAGTACAGCGCTACGTTCACCAGGCCAATGAGAGCCGGGACCTCGACCAGCGGGCCAATGACGGCGGCGAATGCCGCGCCTGAATTGATTCCAAAGACTGCCACCGCCACGGCAATCGCCAGTTCAAAATTATTACTGGCCGCAGTAAAGGAGAGAGTCGCCGTTTTGGAATAGTCCGCTCCCAACTTGCGTCCCATGTAGAACGACACCAGGAACATCACGACGAAATAAATCAGCAGCGGAATGGCAATGCGCACCACATCCAGCGGCAACCGAACGATGTAGCCGCCCTTCAGTGAAAACATCACGACGATGGTGAACAGCAGCGCAATCAGGGTGATGGGGCTAATCTTCGGAATAAATCTTTTCTCGTACCACTCCCTGCCCCGCGAACGCACCAGCGCGAAGCGCGTGATCATGCCTGTAACAAAAGGGATTCCCAGATAGATGAAAACGCTCTTTGCGATATCGCGAATCGAAATATCCACCACGGAACCGCGCAGTCCGAACACTTCCGGCAGCTTGGTCACAAATATCCAGGCGTACACCGAATAAAAGAGCACCTGAAAAACGGAATTGAAGGCTACGAGACCGGCGGCATAATCGGTATCGCCCTTGGCCAGTTCGTTCCAGACGATGACCATGGCAATGCAACGGGCCAGACCGATCATGATGAGGCCCGCCATGTATTCCGGATAGCCGCGCAGAAACGTGATCGCCAGAATGAACATCAGCACCGGCCCGATCACCCAATTCTGCAGCAGCGAAAGACCGAGGATTTTCTTGTTGCGGAAGACTTCGCCCATCTCCTCGTAGCGCACCTTGGCCAGTGGCGGATACATCATCAGGATTAACCCGACCGCGATGGGGATCGAGGTCGTCCCCACGCTGAAGCGGTTCAGGAAGGGCACGATCCCGGGCAGCTTCCATCCGCCGAGGACTCCGGCCAGCATCGCGGCAAAAATCCAGAACGTCAGGTAACGGTCAAGAAAGCTGAGTTTGGAGGAGACTCCGGCATTCATTCGCTTAATCCTCAGGAACCCGCTTGAGACGCTGTCGACGGCTGTTTTCCGATCTTGTTGAGTTCCTTCTTGAGCGACATCTCGTCGAGCGTTGAAAAAGGCAGGGACAAAAAGAGGCTGATCCTGCGGTCCAGAAGAAAGAAAGCTTCACGGAAGGCTTTGGCCTTCTCTTCCTCGCTGCCCTGCACCGCGGCCGGATCGGGTATGCCCCAGTGCGCGGTCATCGGCTGTCCCGGCCATACCGGGCAAACCTCGTTTGCCGCGTTGTCGCAGACGGTGAAGACGAAGTCGAGTTGCGGCGCATCGGGCTTCGCAAATTCCTCCCAGCTCTTACTGCGTAACTCGCCGGTCGGAAGCCGCGCCGCCTCCAATCGCTTGACCGCTTCCGGCCGGACTCGTCCGGTGGGATGGCTGCCGGCACTGTAGGCAGTGAAGCGGCCCCGTCCTTTTTGATTCAAAATGGCTTCCGCCATGATCGAGCGGGCGGAATTGCCCGTGCAAAGGAATAACACGTTGTAGTGATCTTTCATGGAAGGCGGCTCGCTAGCTGCAGCAACTCGGAGCACAGCAGGAACCCGTCGCCGCGCCCGGTTTCACCGCGCGAATGAATGCGCTCATAAACTTGCCGTCGATTTCGGCGGGATCGAGCTTGATCGGAATCTGCTGGCCCGACAAAAATTCCAGCGCATCCTCGGCGCGGTAGATACGAGTGGGTTCAATCTCGATCTGCCCAAAGCCGGCGGCTGACAATTTTCCGCGATACTCGTTTTCTTCCAGCGCTCCGGCGATGCAGCCGGCCCAGGCCAGCACGCTGTGGCGAATCTCGGGAATCATCTCACCACGCGTGACAACGTCGGAGACAGCGATTCGTCCGCCGGGCTTCAGCACGCGGAACGCTTCGCGCAGGACTTTGTCCTTGTCGGCAGAAAGATTGATCACGCAATTCGAAATGATCACGTCCACCGAGTTGTCGGGTAGCGGAATATTCTCGATCTCGCCCTTGAGGAATTCGATGTTCTCGAGTCCTGACTTGCGCTTGTTCTCGTTGGCGAGCGCGAGCATCTCGTCGGTCATGTCGACGCCGTACGCCTTGCCGGTGGGGCCAACGCGGCGCGCCGAGAGCAGAACGTCAATGCCTCCGCCCGACCCGAGATCGAGCACCGTCTCTCCGGCCATGAGCTGCGCCAGCGCCGTCGGATTGCCGCAGCCGAGCGAGGCCAGCAACGCCTCTTCCGGGATCTGCCCGATCTGCGAAACGTCATACAGATCGCTGGTGATCGGATCGCAACAACTCGTGGCAGGCGCGGCACCGCAGCAGGAACTGCCTCCGGTTTTCACGCGCAGCGCAGCTTCGCCGTATTTCTGTTTCACGACTTCCTTGATATCTGTCCCGGTGGTGCTCATACGAACTCCTATCTGCAGATCTGAACAATATCCTGCGGCTTGAGAGCTTTGTTGCGCGTGCAGCACTCGGCATAGAGGAACTGCAACAATTCCTGCAGCGCGGCGGTATTGGCGGTGTAGCGGAGAAACGTTCCTTCGCGCTGGACTTCAACCAGATCTTCATTGCGAAGCTTGTCGAGATGATGCGAGAGCGTCGAACCCGGGATTTCCAGTTCGCCCTGTATGTCCGCGACGACCAGCCCTTCCGGATGCGCCGACAGCAGCATCTGCATGATGCGCAACCGCGCCTCGTTGCCCATCGCGGAAAACATGTCGGCGTATTTCAGGACGCGCTCGGCGGATTTGATCGCGGCTTTCGTAGAGGGCGCAGCCATCTTTCGATAATACTAGAAATACAGTAGATGTCAAGCCCGGCAAACTCAAGCCACGGATCTCACGGATTGCGACGGATACAGAAGTAAGAAAAGGAATTGCTTTGATCCGTGAGAATCCGTGCAGATCTGTGGCCCAGGCTGAGTGCTATTCTGAAAAGCACATGATACGTACTCGTCGAGCATTCGATCCCCATTCCATTCGACTGGTCATCTTCGATCTTGACGGCACGCTGATTGATTCGCGGCTTGATCTCGTCCATTCCGTCAATGCTTCCCTGCGCCACATTGGCCGGCCCGAATTGCCCGAGAACGTCATTGCCAGCTACGTCGGCGATGGAGCGCCCGTACTGATTCAGCGCGCGCTCGGCGGCGAAAAGATCGACGAGTCGCTGGTCCGCAAAGGGCTGGAATTTTTTCTTGCCTACTATCGTGAGCACAAACTGGATCACACGACCGTGTATGCCGGCATCGCCGAAGCGCTTGCCGCGATTCAGCACTCCTCCAATGGAAGACCGCGCAAACTCGCAGTGCTCACCAACAAGCCGGTGAATCCCTCACGGGCGATCGTCGACGCGCTGGGACTTCGGCGGTTTTTCACGCAGGTCTATGGCGGAAACAGCTTCGAAACCAAGAAGCCCGATCCCGCGGGTGCGCTTCAGTTGCTGCGGGAAATCGGGGTCCGCCCGGAGCAGGCGGCCATCGTGGGAGATTCCCATACCGACATCGAAACCGGACGCAATGCCGGACTGTGGACCGTGGGCGTCACCTACGGCTTTGCGCCCCAAACTCTGGCCGACGCTTCGCCGGATGTGATGGCCGACCATCCAAAGGAACTGTCTGAACTTTTTACGAGACCCAGCCTGACAAAGTAGAGGCTTTGGGGAAAAGCGGACGCCCTGGTCCGCCGAGCGACTGCTCTGAAGTAACTTTCCTGCCGCCCCTCTGCCGGAGTACACCAGATTAGAGGAAGGCCCGCACACATGCCATTGCGAAATCGCCTCCAGAGCGTTCTGCTTAGCGCCAGCCTGCTCTCGCTTTGGGCTTTTGCGCAGGCGCCCGCGACCATGACGGTATCTCCAAACAAGGCCACCATGCTGGTCGGCGAGACGCGTACTTTCCGTGCGGTGGGCAAGGATGGGCGCATCCGCCACAATGTGCGTTGGGAAATTTCTCCGGGTTACGCCGCCGCAATCACGGCAAATGGGGACGAAGCGACGGTTGCGGCGCGCGAAGCCTCGCCAAGCGTGATGCTCACGGCATCTGCGGAAGGCGACTCAGCCGATGCGTCGATTGAGATTCGCGCCAAGGGCGACATGACGGCAGGCACCACGCTATGGTCGGTTGCCCCAACTCCGGGCTGCAAGGCCACGCAAATGATTCAAGCCGTACCCAGCGCGAACGGACCCGATCTTTACGTGCAGGAAACCTGTCCGGAGGGAACGATGCTTCGAGCCCTGACCGCAGACGGCCGTGAGCTGTGGCGGAAGATGATGGCTGGAACGGCAGCCAGCGCGGCGGTTCCTGTGGGAAGCGGGCCTTACATCGGATTCCTTCCCAACGGTGCTACTCCGCCAGTGCCGGGCAAGTCCGTCCAACCGGCGGGCGCGCACATTAATCCGCACTCCACCTCGGTGTGCGACGCAGTCTCAGTGGGCATGACCCGCGACGACGCGTTCAAGGCGGCCGCGGAGCACAACGTCAAACTCGACAGCCGACAGCGGCAAGCCGATACCTGGCTCATCGAGGAAGAAGGCTCTCGCTGTACGATTTCATTTGACGCAAAGACGGGGAACGTGGTCAAAAAGAAGAAGACTATCGTCACCGACTAGCGAGGAACCCCAACCGTTGCGCGCCAATCCGAACGGAACTTCTGATTCAGGTTTCACTCCCGCCGAACTTCGCAAGCTGCGCAGCATGAAAAGTCCTTACGGCATTCAGAAGTCTCTCGACGACATGCCGTATCACCTGGAAGACACCGCGTGGTCTCCGCGCAAGGTGCTGGCCGAGCAGACGGCGCATTGCCTGGAGGGCGCGATCTTCTCGGCTGCCGCGTTGCGCGCGAACGGATATCCTCCGCTGCTGCTCGATTTCGAGGCCGAGCACGATACCGATCACGTGATTGCGATTTACCGCCAGGACGGCTGCTGGGGCGCAGTGGCGAAATCGAACTACACCGGATGCCGCTGGCGCGAGCCCGTCTATCGCACCCTGCGCGAACTCGCGCTCAGCTATTTCAATGCTTATTTCAATTTGCGACGCGAACGCACGCTGCGCCGCTATTCCGTTCCGGTGAACCTGAAGCGGTTCGATTCGCAGCATTGGATGACCACCGACAAACCGGTGTGGTTTATCGTCTATCACCTGTTCGACATCAAGCACTATTCCCTGCTGACCGACTCGCAGGCCAAGCGGCTGCACCGCGTTGATGATCGCCTGTTCCAGGCGGAGTGTCTGGGCAAGGCGCATAAGATCAAGTAGGGAAGTTTCAAGGTTTCAAGTAGATACTTTCGTGTTCGCGTCTTTCCCGAGAAGGCACCGGGGCCGATTCTGGCAATCCGTCGAATCCGCGTTTCCGTGGTAAGAAATCCCCTCTAAAGGCTCTTAGCGGAATGCCGATGCTATAGGAAGGGCCGAAACGTGCGGTGCGTCGAATCTGGCGTTATGCTATCGAGCATCATGCCAATCCGGATTCTCGGCCCGGAGGGCGTGGAAGTGGGAGTACACAGTCATTTGTCACCGATTGAAACCGGCGAGTACGTAGAAGCGCGCCGCTACCCCCGGTACAAGCTCGAAGTTGACGTCCGCATCTATGCGCGCAACGCGCAGGTCGTGCGCGGACACATGGTCGACATCAGCGAATCGGGTATGTCGGCCATGCTGCGCGTCGAGGTTCCACTGGGCGAAGTGGTGCGGCTGGAATTCGCTCTGCCCACGGGAGAAGTCGAAGTGCACGCGCTGGTGCGCCAGCGCCAGGCGTTCCGCTATGGCTTTCAATTCGTCGAGGACAGTCTTGCGCAGCAGACGATCACTCATGCCTGCACGCAGCTGGCGGTTGAACAGACTCTGCGGGAAAACCAAATCTCCTGAACGCAATTTCACCACGGAGGCACAGAGGCGCGGAGGTGGCTTATCGAATGGCATCCCGCGGTATTGGCCGATCGCCAATTTCGACTGTCTGAAAGATCGGCAGGGCCCTCTTCCTGATAACGTGCGGGACTCCGCGCCTCCGCGGTGGAAAAGAAGTGTTAGCTGTGTGTGTCCAGCGGCTATTTACAAACGCATAGCAACTTTGCCCCGCAGGTTTGGTTAAGATACCTGCATGCGGTCCCGGCTCCTGCTTGTCGCGCTTCTAACTTTCTGTTGCCCTGTCTTTGCCCAGCAAGACGCGAATTCTTCCAGTTCCGCGCCGCCCTCTGACGCAAATCAGCCTGCAAACACCTCAGCCACTCCTGCTCCCGATCTCACTCCCGGCCTCGATGGCAAGCTTTCGCAGCCGCAGATGCAGGAACTGTTTCGCATCGTCGCCGACAAAGATTTAGAGAACCAGAAGCGCGAGCGCGATTACACCTACGCCGACCGCGAGGTGCAGAACAAGCTCGATGGCAACGGCAACAGGAAATCCACCCAAGAGCGGACCTACGACGTTCTCCAGATCGCCGGGGAAGAAGTGCGCCGGCTGACCGCGAAAGACGACAAGCCGCTCGACACCAAGGAAGCAGCCAAAGAAGACGAGAAGATTCAGAAGATTATCGACAAGCGGAAAAATGAATCCGACTCCGACCGCCGCAAGCGGGAAGAGAAAGAAGAAAAGGAACGCGAGGACGGCCGCAAGTTCGTGAAAGAAATTGCCGACGCCTACAATTTCACGCTCGTCGGCACGGAAATGATCAGCGGACGGCCCGCCTGGGTGATCGACGGCGAGCCGCGGCCCGGCTTTGAGCCGCACATGAAAGGCGCGAAGTTCCTGTCGAAATTCCACGGCCGCGTCTGGATCGACAAAGGCGACCTGCAGATGGCCAAGATGGACGTCGAAGCGATCGATACGGTTTCGATCGGATTAGTCCTGGCGCGGATTCACAAGGGCACGCGCGTCATGCTGGAGCAGACGCGCGTCAACGACGAAGTCTGGCTGCCGAAGCACATCACATTTAAACTCGATGCGCGAATCGCGCTGCTGAAGGGCTACAAAATGGATGGCGACGACGCCTACAGCGATTACAAGAAATTCCGCACCTCCTCAAAGATCGTGGGGATGGGCGAACTTCCGGAAGACAAAGGCTCCTCCAAGCAGAAATAGCGGATGCTCCTTCGCTTTGAAGTAACGGCACGGCCAGACATTTTCTTTGACTCCGCCACAAGTAGGAATCCTGAGCGCCCCTCGCGGCTTATAATGCGAGGTTCCGTGCGCACGGGCGTCGAGTTGTCTTCGCTTTGTGCCCCTGACACGGACTTCATTCCTGTTCTCGTGAGGCAAAAGAATGCCATCCTTTACTCGCCGTGATGTGCTTCGCTCTGGACTCGTGCTCTCCGCTTCCACCCTGGTTCCCGGTTCGATTCAACGCGCCAACGCTTTGCTTGCCCGATATGCAGATGCTCCATCGGCCGAAGCGTCGAGCGCCGTGGCTCCGCGCGAGCGACTGCTGCTCGACTTCGGCTGGAAATTTATGTTGGGCAACGGCGACGATCCGCGGCGCGACCTGGGATTCGGCATGGGCCAGGGAGACTTCTCGAAATCCGGCGACTTCGACTTTGCTACGGCGAAGCTCGACGATTCGAAATGGCGCTCGTTGAACCTGCCGCACGACTGGGCCGTCGAGTTGCCATTCGTGTGGGACGAAGAGCAGCAATCGCACGGATACAAACCGCTGGGCCGGAGATATCCGGAGACGAGCGTGGGCTGGTACCGGCGAGTGTTTGACATTCCGAATGAAGATGAGGGAAGGCGAATTTCGATTGAATTCGATGGCGCGTTCCGCGATGCGCTGGTCTTTCTGAACGGATATTTTATCGGACGCAATGACAACGGCTATGCGCCGTTCTGCTTCGATCTCACCGATTTTCTGAATTATGGCGGAAAGAATTATCTGATAGTCCGCATGGATGCCAGCTTCGGTGACGGCTGGTTCTATGAAGGCGCAGGAATCTATCGGCATGTTTGGCTGACGAAGACGGATGCGCTGCACCTGGGAAGATGGGAGAGCTACGTGCGGCCGGCGCTTAAAGGCAAGTCCGCCACCTTGAGCCTGGGAACTGTCGTGCAGAATCAAGGGAAGGGCGCCGAGACCTGCCGGGTGCGCTGGCAGATTGTGGACAAGGCCGGCAAGACGGTCGCTAGCGCGGAATCGGCGCCGCAATCTGTTCCAGCCGAGGGCAGCGCGACCTTCACCGCAAATGCGAACCTGACTGATCCGGCATTGTGGTCGCCGGAAGAACCGAGTTCATACAGCGCAGTGCTGACGGTCGAGTCGACCGCCAAAGCGCGCGACGCCGAGCGCATCACCTTCGGCGTGCGCGATTTGAAGTGGGACGCCGACAAGGGATTCTTCCTCAATGGCAAACGCGTTGAACTCAAAGGCACCTGCAACCATCAGGATCATGCCGGAGTCGGCGCTGCCCTGCCCGACCGTTTGCAGTGGTACCGGCTGGCGGTCCTGAAAGAAATGGGCGGCAATGCCGTGCGCACGTCGCACAACATGCCGACACCGGAATGGGTCGAGGCCTGCGACCGCATGGGCATGATGATGATGTGCGAGACGCGCATGATGAGCGACAACCCGGAAGGCATGGCGCAACTGGAAACGATGATCAAGCGCTACCGCAATTCGCCCTCGATCATGCTGTGGTCGATGGGCAATGAAGAGTGGATCATGATGTACCAGCCTCAAGGCGTGCGAGTGGTGGATCAGATGATCGCGCGGACGCATGAACTCGATCCGACACGTCTGTGCACGGCTGCCGTCAACGCCGCCTTCGACACGAAATTCCCTGAACAGCTCGACGTCATGGGCTACAACTACAACCTGAAAGTCATCGATGCATGGCACCAGGCGCATCCCAAGAAGCCGAGCGTCGGTTCAGAAACCGCCAGCACGGTCTGCACGCGCGGCATTTATGAGACCGACAAAATGCGAAACTGGGTGAGTTCTTACGATGTGAATCACACGGACTGGTCCGAGGTGGCCGAGGACTGGTGGACTTTTTATGCCGCGCGCGAATGGCTCGCCGGAGGATTCGCGTGGACCGGGTTCGACTACCGCGGCGAGCCGACTCCCTATGGATGGCCGTCGATCAATTCGCAGTTCGGCATCGTCGACATGTGCGGCTTCCCCAAGGACAATTTCTTCTACTACAAATCCTGGTGGGGATCGGAACCGGTGTTGCATCTTTTTCCGCACTGGAACTGGGCAGGCCGTGAGGGGCAGCCGATTTCCGTGTGGGTGCACTCGAATCTCGACTCGGTCGAACTGTTCCTCAACGGCAAGAGCCAAGGCTCCAAAAAGGTCGAGCCGCTGAAGCATCTGGAGTGGAGCGTAATCTACGAGCCCGGCGTGCTCGAAGCGCGGGGCACGAAAGACGGCAAAGTCGTGCTGACCGAGAAGCGGGAGACGACAGGCGATCCGGTGGCAATCCGGCTGACCACGGACCGCACCGAGATCAACGCCGATGGAGACGACGTCGCGGTGCTGACCGTGGAAGTGCTCGACAAGGAAGGCCGCGAGATTCCTATCGCGGGCAACAAGATCAGCTTCAAAGTTTCCGGCGAAGGCGCGCTGATTGGTGTGGGCAACGGCGATCCGAACTGCCAAGAATCGGACAAGGAACCGGAGCGCAGTTTATTCAACGGGCTGGCGCAGGTAATTGTGCAATCGACCCGCACGCCGGGGACAATCAGGGTAGAGGCGTACTGCAAGCCCTATCCGCGTCCAGTCTTGCCGCCGGTGACGGTCGCGATTACGACGAAGAAAGTGGAGTTGCGGCCGAGCGTTGCGTGATCAGCCGCTGGCATTACTTGGGCGCCAGGATTCATGCGGCGTCATCCTGAGCGGAGCCGCCTTTCCGGCGGAGCCAAGGATCTCGCGTGGGCTGCGCTGCGCGTGAGATCTCTCGCCCCGCTCGTAAGAACGCGGGGCTTCGGGATGACGCACACCATTGAGATGACGCACCATTGAGTTGTAACCTCCGCTCTAACGGGAATTGCTTCTTCACTCTGAACGCGTCCGACCAAAAGCAATTATGTCCAAATCACGCCGGGAATTCCTGACACTCACTTCGCTGGCAATGCTCGGCGTTCCGGCGCTGGTGCGGATGCAAGCGCAGAATCCGTCTAACCTGCCGCCGGGAGCTCCCTCTGCATTCGGAGCCGGTCCTGCATTCGGACCTGAAGTGACCGTAGCCACATTCGCCGAAGCCGAGAAGCTTGTGCAATTTCCGATGAACGACTCGGAACGCGCCGAAGCCGCAAGCAGCTGGCAAAAAACCATGGCAGCTCTGTACGAGCGGAGAGTCGGTCCGCGGAAGCTCGCGCTGGAATCGACGCTGGCTCCTGCGACGGAGTGGAATCCGATGCTGCCCGGTGTGAAGGCCGGCCCGCAGCGAGATCGGTTTATCCGAAGCAAGCCAGCCGATACTTCCCTGCCCGCGAAGGATGAAGACATCGCCTTCGCGACGGTCACGCAGTTGTCGCACTGGATTGAAAAACGCCAGCTGACTTCTGAGCGGCTGACGCGGATTTATCTGGAACGGCTGCGGCGGTTCAATCCGCAACTGCGCTGCGCGATCACGATCACGCGCGACTTGGCCCTGCGGCAGGCGAAGCAAGCGGACGAAGAAATCGCGCGCGGAAAATATCGCGGCCCGCTGCACGGCGTTCCGTGGGGGGCGAAAGATCTGCTCGATACGGCAGGCATTCCGACTACGTACGGCGCGGAGCCATATCGCAATCGCGTTCCGAAAGATGATGCCGCCGTCGTGAAGCGGCTAGATGCGGCCGGCGCGGTTCTGGTCGCGAAGCTGAGCATGGGCGCGCTGGCGCTGAACGATATTTGGTTTGGCGGGCAGACGATGAATCCGTGGCTGCCCGAGGAAGGATCCTCGGGATCGAGCGCTGGGCCTGGTGCGGCAACGGCTGCGGGCCTGGTCGCATTCTCGATCGGCAGCGAAACCGGCGGCAGCATTGTGAGTCCGTCGATGCGCTGCGGCGTCACCGGACTGCGTCCGACCTATGGGCGCGTGCCGCGAACCGGTGCGATGATGCTCTGCTGGTCGCTCGACAAACTTGGCCCAATGACTCGCGGCGTCGAAGATGCGATGCTCGTGCTGCGCGCGATCTCGGGGCCCGATGCCGGAGATACGGCCAGCGTGCCGAGCTATCTCGACTTTGACGCGAACACGAGCGTGAAGGGGCTGCGCGTTGGTTATTTCCCCGCGTGGATGAAAGAACGTCCGGCAACCGATGTTGACCACGCCGCGCTCCAGACGGTGAGGAAACTCGGAATGGTTCCCGTCGAGGTTTCGATACCCGACTGGCCGTACGATTCACTCAATCTGATTCTGTTCGCCGAAGGCGCAGCGGCATTCGAGGAACTCACGCTCAGCGGCGGATTGCGCGAACTCACTGAGCAGGTTCCGGACGCATGGCCGAATCTGTTCCGGCAGGCGCGTTTTCTTTCGGCGGTGGATTTCGTTCAGACCGATCGCATGCGGCGCAAGGTCGCTGAAGAGATGGCGCGGGTGATGTCGGAAGTCGATCTGTTGCTCGTACCATCGCTGCGCGACGAGATGCTGGTGATCACGAACAACACCGGGCATCCTTCGCTGACATTGCGCGCGGGATTCGTCGAGGTCACCAAAGCGCGCAGCGACTGGGCGCCGAACCCGGATCGCCCGCTGCCAACCTTTTCGACGCCGCGGCGCGTGCCACATGGAGTAACCCTGATCGGCAGATTATTCGACGAGGGCACTCTCGGGACGGCGGGAATCGCGCTGGAACGCGCGTTTGGAGTTTTGGGAGAAAGGCCGGCGGGGTTCTAGAGCTTGCTAACTGTGCTTCAAAATGCCTCGCAGCGCCCAGGAATCGTATCGGCCCATCAGGTTCGTCAAAAAGGTCCAGAACTGGATTAGACCTTTGCAACTGGCCACTGGCCACTAGCCACTGACCGCTGGTTCCTACGCTCCGACCGCCGCGTGATCGGCCATTCGGCGCTTGTTATAGCGCAGAGCGACATTCATGAAGACGTTGCCAAGGGAGGTCTCGAAGCAGATCATGAGCGCTTCGGTGTCTTCACTGGTTTTGTCACCCTGCTCGGAGGTGAGCAGGAGCGGCGGATGCACGCGGAAATGAAAGCCCTGATCGTTGAGGGCGGAAATGGCGTTGCCCACGACCTGGTTAGCAAGTTCGAAGATGGTTTCCTTGATCAGCCCGTCCGACTCCGGCAGTTCGGCGCCGGCATAGTGGCTGGCAACCTTGACCGCAGTCTGCGGCTCAAGATCGAGAATGATCCGGCCTTCAATATCGCCTGTCAGCGCAATCATGCCCGCCACACCTTTGCGGCGATAGGCTTCCTCTTCCATGGTGAGATTGCCCACCTTGGTCGTGCCCTGCAGGCCTTGCGACAACACGGCATCGGCCGCGTTGATGAAAGGCTGAATCAATTCCATCTTCATGGACTTACGCTCCCGCTCCCGCCGCGCCGGCCACTGCGCCATCTTCGCCGAGCACGTACTTGATGACTTCGTAGAGCACTTCCGGCTTGACCGGCTTCTGCACAAAATGACGAGCGCCCCGCTGCAGCGCCGCCACGATGTTTTCCTGGTATCCAACCGAGGAAACCATGACGATGCGCGCTTCGGGATGCTGCTGGACAATCCGTTCGGCAGCCTCGATCCCTTCCATCTGCGGCATGGTGATATCCATGAGCACGATGTCGGGATGCGTGCGGTCGAACTCGCTGATGGCAGTCAAGCCGTCCCCGGCCTCAGCCGCCACCTGCCCGCCGAACGTTTCGATCATGCGGGCGAGATTCTTACGGGCGAACACCGAGTCGTCCACGATCAAGTAGCGGACCGGCTGCCCGTCTTTACTGCGCTTCACTGGTGCAAACTGCTCCATACAGACCTCCCCTTTGTACTGCATATCATGGCGGGTTCGCCGTAACCAGATCACGCTGGTCACGGGTACTACCGCACGATCTTCAGTTTCCGGCGCGCACGGCCCGGCCCGCGGATCCTCCCATTTCCGATCCGCCCCGGCCGCAAATCGCCTGCAACGTTGCGCCCATCACGTCCAATCCCACCACGCGGATGGCATACCCGCGTTCGATGGCCGCCTTGGGCATGCCATATACCACGCAGGATTCTTCGTTCTGCGCGATGGTCATACCGCCTTCCTTCTTGACGGCTCCCAGGCCTTCTGCTCCATCGTCGCCCATCCCGGTCATCAACACGCCGACAGCGTTACCGCGAAACTCTTCGGCCAGACTGCGCAACAGAACGTCGACGCTCGGGCGATGGCCGTTGACGCGCGGCTCGTCGCTCAGCACGGCGATGTCTCCCAGCGGCAGGCGCTTCACTTTCATGTGGCGGCTGCCGGGGCAGATCAGCACGCGTCCGGGCTGCAGCAGGTCGCCCGACTGCGCTTCTTTCACCCGCAGCGGGCAGACTTCATCCAGCCGCCGCGCAAACATGTCGGTAAATCCGTCCGGCATGTGCTGGACGACGGCAATCGCTCCGGGGAAATCCCCCGGCAACTGGGACAGCACGTATTCGAGCGCCTGCGGCCCGCCGGTGGAAACGCCAATGCCGACAACTTTCGTGGGCGATCCGGCGGCCACCGCGACTTTTTCCGGCTTGGCTGGAACTCCGCTCAGCATGCGGGGCTTGAGCTTGCACTCGGCCGCGGCTTTTACTTTGGCGATCAGCTCACGCGCCGTCTCGGCCATGTGGGCCGTGGCATCTTTGGGCTTGGTGACGAAATCGAATGCTCCCAGCCCCAGGGCTTTCATCGTGACGGTCGCGCCTTCGGTGCTGTGCGAACTGAAAACGATGACCGGAACCGGCTGCCGGCGCATGATCTCTTTCAAGGCATCGATGCCATTCATCCCCGGCATTTCCAGGTCGAGCGTGACCACGCTGGGCTTCAGCTCTTCGATCTTCTTCAGGCAGAAGGAGCCGTCCATGGCGGTTCCGACCACGTCGATCGATTCATCGGCGGCCAGCATCTGCGGAATCAGCTTGCGCATCAGCGCCGAGTCGTCGACCACCAGCACGCGCACGGATTTCATCGTCATGCCTGGCCTCCTACGGCCGGAGTCAGAGCCAGACGCACGCGGTCGGTATGCGTCAGCAACAGGCCGGAGTTGGACTGCCCGGTCTGCTGCGGCCGCGACCGCGCCACGTGATCCACAACGGCGGGCAGATTCAGAATCAGCACCACTCGCCCGTCTCCGAGAATGGACGCGCCAGATACAAGATCGGTCGAGAATGTCTGGTCGTCCAATGCCTTGATTACCAGTTCTTCTTCCCCTTCGAGCGCATCGACAATCAATCCGTACTTCCTCTCTCCCACAGTAATGATGAGCACAAACAGCTTGGCTTTGCGGTCTTCCTGCGGCGGCGCGGGGCGCCCCATTCGCAGCAGCGGCAACACCTGATTGCGCAGCTGCAGAACTTCGTAGTTGTCGACCTGATGAACTTCCGCTTCGAACGTTCGCGCGATCTCAAGGACCGCATTCAGCGGAATCGCGTACAGGCGCTGCTCCACCCAGAACAGCAGAGCTTTGATAATGGCCAGCGTCAACGGCAGCTTCAGGCGGAACGTGGTGCCCTGCCCGGGATGGGTTTCGAGGCTGACAGACGCTTTCAGGCGGTGCAGCACGCTCTGCACAACGTCCATGCCGACGCCGCGTCCGGAAACTTCAGTGACCTGCTCCGCCGTGCTGAAGCCGGGACGGAAAATGAAGTCGAGAGTCTCGGCCTCGGTGAGCCGCGTCGCTTCTTCCGGCGTGGTCATGCCGAGCGCTATCGCCTTGGCGCGGATCTTCGGCGCATCGATGCCGCGCCCGTCATCGCTGACTTCAACGATCACCTGGTTGCCGTGGTGATAGGCGTTCAGCCGCACCGTTCCTTGTTGAGGCTTGCCCAGAGCGCGGCGCTCTTCGGGCGATTCGATGCCGTGGCTGATGGCATTGCGGACCAGGTGCGTCAAAGGCTCTGCGATGGCGTCGAGAATGCCCTTGTCAAGATCGGTGTCCTGCCCGCTGACGGCGAGTTCGACCTCGTGTCCGCACTGGCGGGAGACGTCGCGCACCATGCGCGGGAAGCGGCGGAACAGCTGATCCACCGGCACCATACGGATCTTCATGACGGAGCGCTGCAGGTCGTTGAGGACGCGCGCCTGGAAGGCCATAGCATCGGCAAACTTGCCGCGCAACAGCTCTTTCGGATAGCGCTTGGAAAATTCGTTCAGCGCCTGCTGCAGCATCGACTTGCCGATAATCAATTCGCCGACAAGGTTCAGGACATTATCGATGCGTCCGGCATCCACGCGAAGCAGGTTCTCCTGCGTCGCCGAAACGCTCGCGGCTGCGGGAGTGGCGTGCGATTCGGGAGCCGCGGCCGCGTCAGCTTCCTGCTCGAACAAAGCCGTGTGGATCTCGGATGCCGTCTCCGACGCTGGCGCAGCCGGATTGGCAGCGAGCAGCAAATCGATGGTGACTTCTTCGGAGATCGTCGGGATGCGGCCCTTGGCAGAAATCTGCTCGACCGATTGCCTGCTCGCGAGGATGAATTCGATGTGCTTGGCGGCAGCGGGCGATTTCGCGTCGGGACGAACTGCGATCACCTGGCCGGTACTGCCGAGAGCGTTCTGAATCAGCTGGCGGCCGGCGATCGGCATGGCGCAGTGCGGATCGATCTTGACCACAACGTGGTAGACGGCATGTCCTTCGGCTTGCGCCTTGGTCATGGCGAGCCGCTCGTACTCCGTCCAATGCTCGACGGCGGGCTTGGCGGAGGACTTCGATGCCGATTTGGCCGCGGCTTTTTTGGTCTTGCG
The DNA here is from genome assembly GCA_963763845.1 of uncultured Acidobacteriota bacterium. Lineage (GTDB taxonomy): Bacteria > Acidobacteriota > Terriglobia > Terriglobales > Acidobacteriaceae > Sulfotelmatobacter. The sequence goes on along the minus strand of CAVXPX010000024.1, from coordinate 344,761 downwards.
GCCTTTGCCGGCCTTGGGAGCGGCAGTCAGTTCCTGAATCCTGCGGCTCAGAGCTTTGGTCGATGGCAGCTTGGAATTCTTGTGGTAGGCCGCAATCATCTCGGTAAATATGTCGGCCGCGGCAAAGGCAATCTCGGCCACGGCGGCATGTGAGGCGGTGCCTTCGAGCGAAAGCGCATCCTCGAACTGGTGCGCCAGTTCGCTCAGTTCGCGCAGGCCGCAGGCGGCAGAGTCTCCCTTCAGCGTGTGCACCGTGCGGCGAATGCCGCGGACGATCTCTTCGTCGCCGGGATTCTTCTCCAGCTTGAGCGCCTCTTCATTCAGCGCCTGCAGCAGTTCCTGCGAGGTCTCAAAGAAGAGCTCGCGCAGTTCCGCGCCGCGTTCATCGTGAGAATGCGTCACTCTCGCACCTCAAGCCTCTGATACGCCGTGCCGCTGTCCTTATGGACCATCTGGAACTTCTTAGTCAGCCCCAGCAGGCTTTCAGCATGGCCGACAAAGAGATATCCGCCGGGATTCAAGCAGCGGTAGAACTTTTCGATCAACCGCTTCTGTTCGGCCTCGTCGAAATACATCATCACGTTGCGGCAGAAAATCACGTCGTTGCGCTGCGGCAGGTACTCCGTCTTCAGGTTGTGAAAGTCGAAGTGCACCATTTCCTTCAGCGCTTTCTTGATCGCGTAACGGTCGGAAACCTTGTCGAAGTAGCGCAGCCGGTACCCGTAGTCGACCATCGACATCTGGTGGTCGCTGTAGGTTCCCTCCTGCCCGGCGCGCAGCACCGAGTAGCTGATATCGCTGGCCAGAATCTCCACCCGCCACGGTGGAGGCACCAGCGGCTTCGGCAGCGGCAGATCGATCGGCAACGGATTGCGCAGGTAGTAATAGGCCAGCGCATCGGTGACCAGCATGGCCAGCGTGTACGCTTCCTGCCCGGTGGAGCATCCCGCGCTCCATATGCGGATCGAATACTCGCGCCGCGTACTTTTGTGCTTCAGCAACTCTTCCAGAACGGACTTCTGGAACAGATCGAGCTGCGCTTTATGCCGGAAGAAGCTGGTTTCGTTGACGGTCAGGTTCTCGAGCAGCTTGGAGAGCTCCTGCTTGCCCTCCTGGCTGATGAGCAGGCGGTAGTAGGCGTAGAACGAGTCGACGCGGCACTCCCGGAGCCGGCGCAGCAGCCGGTCCTGGAGAAAGTGCGTGCGGCGCTCGTCGAAATGCATGCCGCATTCCTGATACACCAGCGCCTGCAACAGCTTCAATTCCGCGTCCGTCAGTATGGGAGCCGGTGCGGCTCCGGATGTGCTCATGCGTTTATCCAGGGTTCAGGGACTAGGGATTAGCGGCCAGTTGTCAGCGAATCTTAAGGCTGACTCCTGATCCCTGACCCTAGCTCCTTTTTCTTACCTTCCTGCTGCTCGTGCTTCCTGTTTCCCGTTCTTCTTTTCTTCGGCGTCGCTGGTTGTCCGCAGGCTTTCCGGAGCCAGCAACTTGCTCATATCGAGCAGGACGATCAGCCGTCCGCCGACTTTTCCCAGTCCCGTGACGCAATTCAGTCCACCGTCCTGAAACACGGCCGGCGGAGCTTCCACGGCATCGGCTGGAATCTTCAGCACTTCGGAGGCGGAATCCACAATCAGGCCGGCCAGCCGCCCGGTGTGCTCGACTACCAGAATGCGGTTCTGCTTTTTCAGGGCCGCATTCTTTTCTCCGAACCGCTTGCGCAGGTCCATGACCGAGACGATCTTGCCGCGCAGGTTGATGACTCCCTCCAGATAATCGGGGGCATCGGGCACGGCAGTGATCTCGGGAACCCGCACGATTTCGTGCAGGGAGGTGATGGGCACGCCGTAGGTCTCGCGGCCCACCTGAAATCCCACGATATGGAGTTCATGGCTCATGGTTCAGGCTCCTCGGGAGACGGCGCTCAGAACTGCGCTCCTGCCGCGGCTTTGCGCGCGTTGCGGCCGATATCGGACCCGGCCAGCTGGCGCGAGTTTTCCAGCGCGAATCGGTCCATGAACTCGAGCAGGCTGCGCGACATCTTCGACATCTGCTCGGAGGACGCGGCCAGCTCGGTCGAACTGGAGGTGGACTGCTGCACCAGTTCGCGCATGCGCTCCATGGCTTTGACCACGGCTTGCGCGCCCGAAGCCTGCTCTTCGACAGCAGAGTTGATTTCGTGCGTGATTTCGTTCAGCCGGGTGGTGGCGCGGGCGATCTGCGACGAGCCGTGCGACTGCTCGTTGGTGGCCGCGCCGATCTCCTGCGCGAACTTGTAAACTTCGGTGACCACGTTCGAGATCTTCTTCAAGGCCCCGTTCAGCTCCCCGCCCAACTCCAAGCCCTCGTTCACGATCGTGGTGGAGCGGTCCATATTCTCGACCGCCTTGCGGGCTTCTTTCTGGATGCTCTGGATCAGTTCGGAAATCTCTTTCGTGGACTGCGCCGATTTTTCCGCCAGCTTGCGGACTTCGTCGGCCACGACGGCGAATCCCAATCCATGTTCGCCCGCCCGAGCCGCTTCGATCGCAGCGTTCAAGGCCAGAAGATTCGTCTGCTCGGAAATATCGTCGATGACCTCGATGATTTTTCCGATATCGTCGGCCCGCTGTCCCAGCGCTCCGATGATTTCGCCCGAAGACGTGATCGTGGTGTTGATGCGGTTCAGGCCATCGGTGGCCTTTTCCATGGTGCCGATGCCGCTGTGAACTTCCTCGCGCGAGCGGTTCGAAATGTCGAGCAGCACTTTGGCCGTGTCGGCGACCCGCTGGATCGACGCCACCATCTGATCGATCGAGGCTGAAGTTTCGCTGACGCTGGAGGCCTGCACCTGCGTCGACTTCACCATGTTCTGCACGTTAACGCTCATCTCGTGCATGGTGCTGGTGACTTCGTCGATGGCGGAAGAAGCCTGCAATCCGATCTTGGCCGAATCGTCGGAGGCCCCGGCCACCTGGTTAGAGGCGCTGGCCACCTGGGACGACGCATCGCGGACGCTGCGCACCAGTCCGGCAAGGCCGTCGACCATCTTGGCGAAGGCGTTGCCCAGGGTGTCGTGCGAAGAACGCGGCTTCACTTCCAAAGTCAGGTCGCCTCCGGCAATGGCTTCGGAGACTGCGGCCATTTCCTTCAGGTAGGTGACCATCTTGTGGAAGGTGCGGGCGAGTTCGCCGATTTCATCGTCGCGATTGGTGTCGATGTTGTGTTCGAGGTCGCCGGTATTGCCGATGCCGCGCGCTACATTCATCAGGTTCGTGAGCGGCTCGGTGATGCCCTTCGCGGTGCGATAGGCGATCACGATGCCGAGCGAGAGCGCCAGAATCGTGCTGAGCAGCGAGATGATGATGGTCGCGGTAGCGGCCGTCTCATCCGACTTGCGGCGTTCTTCCACCAGCTTGCGGTTCTCGGCGTCGGCCACGTCCAGCGAGTCGGTTGAGTTTTTGACCCAGGCGGAAGCGTCCTTCTGAAGGTAATAGATCTGAAGTTCAGCGACGGTGGCATTGCCGGAGTCGACATCTTTGCGCTTGTCAATGAGGGGCTGAGCGAATTCCTTGCCCCAGGCCTGTTCGAGCTGCTCCACCTTGCCCAGAGAAGTCTTGACCGTGTCGTTATTGGCGAGGTTCTTGCCCTGCTCGAGCTTCTCGTTGAGCAAGCGCAGTCCTTCGTTCATGCGGTCGACTTCGCGCGTGTCTCCGCTTAGCAGGTAGTTGCTGAGGTAGAGACGGTTCTGCATCATCTGGAAGCGCACGGAATTGGTCGTATCCGCCAGTTCCAGAGATGCGGCGGCTGCAGCCTTCGCCGAATGCTCGCGCTGCACGGCCATCCAGTTCACGAGGAACAGAATCAGCACCGTCGTCAGGATGATGCCGAAGTTCAAATATAACTTCTTGCCGATTGTCATGCCTGTCTCCTCCGCGGCCAGGCCACTACCGCGGCTCAAACTTGAAATCGATGATTCCCGTGCTCTCGGCCGGGGCTGGTTCGAAACGCCACTTCTTCGCGGCATCGAGCGCTGCGCTTGCCAATACTGGGTGTCCGCCCACAATGCGCGCCGTCTTCACCGTGCCGTTCGGCGCCACGACTACTTCGATCTTTACTGTTCCCGAAATGTTCATCTTCCGGGCAAGCTCGGGATAAATAGGCTCTACTTTGCTTTTGGCGCGACGCACGATTTCGTCGTTCTGCGCGTTCTGCGCCCCCACATGGCTCGGGCCCAGGGTTATTGCCAACGTAAGGGCGACCAGCACGGCCACCACGAATCGTCGAGACACAATTCCTCCTCAGTGAGAAATCCAGCAACCTCAACGTGCAACGACCGGGCCAAGGGAACCTTCTTGAAAAAACCAAAGTAATGGGGTGTATGTTTATGAAAATACACGAGTAAGCGATGTACGATCGGTGCTTCGTTTGAGTCGCCTGCCATGAGAGCCGTCTCACTGGGCTAGAATGGGGCCGTGATTCTCAGGGTGAGACAAAATCTCACCGAAAACCTCGGGATTTCACAGGAAGGCACCCCCGCCGCCCATTTTGCTTGACTCAAATTGAGATGGCGGATACTTTCCCAAATAGATTCAAGCACTTGTGAATCGCGAAATCTATTCTTCTGTGCTCGGCGCAGCAGTTGGAGTTTCTGGTGGCAGTCCGATCGTTTCCGCGGAAATGAGCAGTGCTCCCGGGTCCGATGAGGGCTTCCAGAAGCTTCTACTCCGTATTGCCGCACAGGCTGGGGCGCGGGCCGATTCCAGCGCCCTAATCGACTCCTTCTGCCGTGCTACACGCGAATTCTTCCAGGTTTCCGGGGTCTACTTCTGGCGCAGCCATCCCGGCGAAGAGCTGGTCGGAGAACAGGCCTGCGGCAAGTTGGCCGAGCGCTTTCGCGGTTTGCGGCTGCAGCCCGATCAGAGCGCAGCGGCCGCCGAGGCCGTCCGGCAACGGCGCACGATCTTCGCCAACCATGTGAGATCGAAGAACTTTCCGCTGGCGATGGAGTTCGACGCGCGCTCACTGTTAGCCGCTCCTTTAATGGTATTCAACGAAGTGATTGGAGCAGTCACATTTCTGCACGACTCCAAGGAAGATTTCTTTAATGAGGACCTAGCTTCGAAGGCGACAATCCTGGCCGGCCAGCTTGGAACCCTGCTCGAAGCCGCCCGCCTCGGGGAAGCCTCGCGCGAAGAGCACCGGCGTGCCGAGATTCTCGCGGATGTAGCGAACGCGCTTCATGCTACTCCGGATGTAACTTCGGTGATCGAAGCCCTGGCGGATCGTCTGCGCCTGCTGTTGCGGACGCGACTGGTTTGTGTGCTGTTGCGCCGCGAGGGGCCCTTCGAGTTGAAAGCCGTTTCGGCGGAGACTCCGCAGCTGGCGACTTCAGCCCGGGCTCGCCACGACCGCCAGACTCTGCGGTTTGCCGCGGATCTGGCGCAACGGGCCGTCAGCGCCGGAGAGCCGATTACTCTGTCGATCGGCGCCGAAGTGCATTCGCTCGGGAATCTGGTCTCTCCGGGAATGCTGATCGCCGCGCCGTTCCGGGCTTCGCGGACGCAGGGCGCGATCCTCATCTACCCACGGCAGGACGGTGTGTTCAGCGCCGAGGAACGCGCGCTGGTTGCCGCGATCACCGGCTTCGGCGCCGTCGCGATTGCGCACGCGGAACTGTATGCGACCTCTCATGCACAAGCGCGCGAGCTCCATCAGTTGCTGGAAATTTCTTCCGATCTGAGTTCGAGCAGCGATCTCGAAGGGTTTCTGCAGGCATTTGTCACCCGCGCTTCTGACTTTCTCGGCTTTGGACGCTGCTTCATCGCGCTGCTTGATGACGACCATTTCCGGGTGCGCTACGGAGTGGAGCGCGGCGAACCGCGGCGCGTCGACGAGGTCTTTCCTGAAGGAATCGCCACTAAGGCGCTGCGCAATAAGGAAGTTTTCTGGACGGATGAGGCCAGCCGGACCCCGGGGGCCAATCAGGAAGTCATCAGCAAATACAACGTACAACAATTCCTTACCGTTCCCCTGCTTGGCACCAATGGAAAGCTGCTCGGCATGTTTGGCGTGCTCGATCGCCTGGATGGAACCGGCATTTCGCAGGAGGATATCCGGCGGGCGCGCGCCCTCTCGAACCAGGCGGCTGTGATGCTGGAGGTCGCGAGCAACCTGCATCTTTCCGAGCAGCACCGGCGCCGAGCTGAGGCCCTGATCGAACTGGCTCGCGAGATCGATGGTGCGCTGCGTCTTCCCGAATTTGCCCGCCGGTTTGTTTGCCGCATCGCCGAGCTGACTTCCTCCGGCGCCGGCTTGCTGGCCGTTCTTCAGGATGGACGCTGGCAGGTCGCGGCAATCTACAAGCACGAAGAATCTCATGCTCCACTCGCGCTTGCCGCGGGAACGGAACCATCTCAGCCGGAACGCGATGCACCTCCGAATGCGGCGCCGGACGTGGCCTCCAACGGACATCCCGAGCCTCCGGTTGATTCTGAGACCGATCGCGAGATCGGAGCAGCCTTGGCGGAATTCCTGCCGCAGCATTCTGAGACCGTAGTTATTGGCAAGGCGGAAGAGATTCTGGGAACGAAAGGCGCGGCGAGTCTGGGATGGGGCGACTGTACCCTGGTCAGGCTTCGCGGTGCGAATGAGCAACTCGACGGAGTGCTGTGCCTGCCGGAAGGCTCGACGTCACCGAGTCATGAGGATCGAGTCTTTCTCGAGACCATGGCCGGCCACGCCGCCATGGCTCTGGAGAATGCCCGGCTGTTCACCCAGATCGAGCAGGCCAACCGCCATTGGATGGAGATTTTCGACGCTATCACGGATTTCATCGTTGTACACGATCAGGCCGATCGCGTGCTGCGCGTGAACCGGTCGCTGGCGGCGATGATCGGTGTTCCTCCGGCGGAGCTGATTGGCATCAATATGCGCTCGCTCATGGCCCTGACCAACGATGCGGCGTCTTATTCCTGCCCCTTCTGCCGATCGATGGCTGGCGCCTCGGACGAGTTCGCGCATCCCGTCTTCGATCACACGTATCTGGTCTCGACCTCGCGGGTGCATGGAGCATCCGGCGAAGGGCTGCAGACGATTCATGTCTTGAAAGATATTTCCGACCGGCGCGAGGCCGAGCGCCGCTACCGTGAACTTTTCGACAACATTCAGGAAGGATTGTTCTTCAGTACGCCCATCGGGCGCTTCATCGAAGTGAACGATGCCATGGTGCGCATGCTCGGCTACAGCAGCCGTGAAGAGCTGCTGCAGATCGACATCCCGACGCAGCTTTATTTCTCGGTAGCGGAGCGCGACCGTCATGCCCAAATCATGGAAGAACAGGGCCATCTGCGGAATTTTGAGGCCACGCTCAAGCGCAAAGATGGATCGCCGATCCATGTTCTGATTAATGCTTTCGGGCTCTACGACAAAGACGGGCGCCTTCTTCAGATTCGCGGGCTGATGCTGGACGTGACCGGCCTGCGCAACTACCAGTCAGAACTGCATCGCGAGCGCGACTTTTCGGGAAAGATCCTGAGCAACACCCAGAGCCTGATTCTAGTAGCAGATACTGCCGGTCTCATCAGCTACGCGAACCGCCGCTGGCACGACGCGGGATTTGAGCAGCGCGAATTACTGGGCAGACCGCTGTTGGAACTCGCCTCTCCCGGTTACGTGCGCGCCCTTTCCGCCGCCATTCAGAGTACGCTCGACAGCGAACAAGTCGACAATCTGGAACTCGAAATCGTTCGCCAGAATGGGGCGGTCGGAAAATTCTCCGCCAACCTGAGCCCGATGCGGGACGAGCAAGGCATCGTTACCAGCATTATTGCGGTTCTCACCGACATCACTGATTCGGCGGTGCTGCGCGACAAACTGGTTCATGCCGAGAAGATGGCTGCCGTTGGCCAGCTGGTTTCCGGCGTCGCGCACGAAGTGAACAATCCCCTCACCGCGATTCTGGGATTTGCCGACCTGTTAATGGAGGATACCGATTTGCCGGAAGGCGCGCGAAAAGACTTGCGCGTCATTCTTCAAGAGGCGCAGCGGACTAAGCAGATTGTGCAGAACCTGCTCAGCTTCGCGCGGCAAATGCCTCCGCAGCGCAGCGCGCTGCAATTGAATGTAATCCTGCGGCGCACGATCCAGCTGCGCTCCTATGATTTCAACAGCCACGGCGTGGATGTCATCGAGCATCTCGATGAAGGTTTGCCGGACGTTCTTGGGGATGCGCACCAGTTGCAGCAGGTGTTCCTCAATATTCTCAACAACGCCTACGATGCGGTGCATGAAGTCGGCCTTCCGGCGCGGATCGAAATCATGTCCACCAAGGCTGGCGATGCGGTGGAAGTTTCGTTTTCCGATAACGGCAACGGCATTACGCAGCCGGACAAGATTTTCGATCCCTTCTTCACCACCAAAGAAGTCGGCAAAGGTACGGGCCTCGGCCTGAGCATCTGCTATGGAATCGTAAAGGAGCATGGAGGGGAAATCCTTTGCCATAACAATATTGGCGGCCAGGGAGCGACGTTCATCGTCCGTCTGCCCGCACTTTCCCACACTGCGTCCCTGGGTGTGGCCGCAGGAGTAAAACAACCATGAGCCTACCTGCCTTGCAGCCCCGCCCTTTGCCCGTGCTGCTCATCGAGGATGAGCCTGCCGTAATGGCCTACGTTCAGGCCGCCCTCGAGCGCAGCGGCTATCCCGTGATCTGTTGTGAATCGGGCGTCGATGCGTTGCGCCTGCTCGAGCACGGATTGTTTCTCGGAGTTGTTTCAGACATGCGCACGCCCGGAGGAGTCGACGGAGGCCAGGTGCATGCCTGGATTGCGCGCCACCGGCCCGACCTGGCGGCGCGGGTAATCTTTATTACGGGCGACATTGCCAATGAAGAAACGGTGGCGACCTTGCGCGAAACCGGCGCCCCCTGCGTAGAAAAACCCTTTCGTGTTCAACAATTTATCGACGTGGTCTCAAAGACCTTTGGGAAGGCCGAGTGAATAACGCTGCTGGTAAAGACGATCTTCGTATAAAGCTGCTGGTGGTCGACGACGAGCAGAGCATCCGCAAGCTTTGCTGCACGGTGGGCGAAGCGCTGGGATTTTTCTGCCTGGAGGCGGAAAGCGGCGAATCCGCCCTGGCTCTGCTGGAAGAACAACCCGTCCACATGATTCTGACCGACATGGTCATGCCGCGCATGTCGGGGCTCGAATTCCTGGAAAAGGTGAAGAAGCTTCTGCCGCGCACTGAAGTTGCGCTGATGACTGGGCACGGATCGATCGAAACCGCGGTGCAGGCCATGAAACTGGGGGCGTACGACTACATCACCAAACCGTTCTCTCCGCTGGAAGAGCTGCGCCTCTTTTTGCGGAGGATGGCGGAAAAGATCCGTCTGGTCGAGGAGAACGAATTCCTGCGGCAGCGAACGGATTCAGAAACCGGCAGTGCATGGAATTATCGGGTCGTCGGCGCGGATTCAGGAAGTGCTGCGCATGGTCGCGCGGCTGAAAGACACGCGCACCCCGGTTCTGATCTATGGCGAGAGCGGCACGGGCAAAGAACTGGTAGCCCGGGCGATGCATTTCCGCGGCGCCTTTGCCGGCCGTCCTTTTGTCGCCGTCGATTGCGGATCGCTGGTCCCGACGCTGATCGAAAGCGAACTGTTTGGCTACGAAAAAGGAGCGTTCACCGGAGCGCTGAAATCGAAGCAGGGACTGTTTCAGGCGGCCGATGGCGGAACGATCTTCCTCGACGAAGTCGGCGAGTTGCCTCTGGAACTGCAGGCGAAGCTGCTTGCGCGTGCTGCAGGAAAAAGAAGTGCGGCCGGTGGGCAGCAATCAGCGAATAAAGGTGGACGTGCGCGTCATCGCCGCCACCAACCGTGATCTGGAAGCGGCTTATAAGAATGGGACATTCCGCAAAGATCTTTATTTCCGGTTGAATGTCGTGACCTTGTTCGTCCCCTCCTTGCGCGAGCGGCGCAGCGATATTCCGATACTCGTGCATTGGTTCCTGGAACGCTATGCTCCGGGATCGGAGATGCACGTAGCCAGCGCCGCCATGAAAGCGTTGATGCAGTACGAATGGCCGGGCAATGTGCGGGAACTGGAGAACTGCGTTGAACGGGCCGTGGCTCTGGGGAACGGACGCGTGATCGATCTCGGAGACCTTCCTCCCGCCATCGCGGCGGGAGCGATGATTACCCGGACCGGAAGTTATCGAAGCGGCGACAAAGACAACGGTGCTGGATCCGGATCTGGCCGAGGCGGCGATGGCAAAACAGAGCGCGCGTCCGGCGATCTCAAGCACGGATCTCGAAGACATTGAACGCGCGACGATCCAGCGGGTATTCGAGCAGGTCAAAGGCGATAAAGCTCTCGCTGGACGCATGCTCGGCATCAGCCGCGCCACGCTATATCGCAAGCTGAAGCGCTACAACATCAGCGCGAGGGATTCGGAAGCAGGATCACGCCACGCGCTGCAATAGAGTGCCAAGCAGGTAGCGATTGAAATTCAAAGCTTCTAGCTCCTAGCTCAATCAAGAGGGAGGGTGCAGCGCAATCATCGCCGAGTGTTTCTCCGCTGTCTTGAGAATCTCGCTAACCTTGTCGAGCGCCCCGCCGACGCCTCTCGCATTGTATGTTGCAAGGATCTGCCTGCCAATTGCGGTCTCGAAGAAGGGCGGCTGGTCATGGGTATTGGGAGCACGACTGGGTGCCATATAGGATCGCAGGTTCTTTAGTTTGGCGGCAAAAGCAGACTCGCCACCGTCCTCGTAAGACTGCAGCAATCCCTGCAGTCCACGCAAGATTATCTGCCGTATCGCGAAACTGTCTTTTGCTTCGGCGGGGTCGCCAAAGACTGAGCCGTCTGCGAACTGCACAAAGTACAGCCGGTAGTCGGCAGAAGGAGCGTGGGTCTCGGACAGCGGGTTAACGCAGCACCCCACATCTGGAACTCCCGGCTTGGTATCGCGCAGCAGGAGCGACTCGCCCGGTTCTATTAACTTCTCACTGAAGAACCTGTCGTCCTCCAGTCGATAGTTCGGCCCGCTTCCCGGAGGGGCCCGCCGCCCATCAGGGGAAGAATAGCGTCCGACTTCAGTAATAGTAGCCCCAAATAGAAGAATCGCCTTTTCGGAGACGTTCTTGACCGCGACCTTCTCTCCCCAGGACCATTCCAACTCATTGGCCCGCAATGACTCTTGCAGTGTAAGTGTGCCGCTAACCTCCAAGGGAGCACCTGCCCCGCTCTTATCAACAATCGGTCCAGAAAAGAGGCTTTGTTGTAAGGCCGCGGACGGAAACAGATACAGAGTGTACAGCACGACGGCGACGCAGAACCTCATTGCGTATTCCTCCAAGCCCGTAGTTTACCTGGGCATTTGCCGGCGGGAAGTGCGAGCCGCCTGGCTTAGTACTACTGTGTTATAAACTAGATACGCCCTGCTGAGAAACCCCGCACCAGGCAAACGCTCCGTGTTAAGTTGCTGTTCATGAGCGCCCACTCTGTGGCGCCGGGCGCCCAAGCAAAACGCTTCGCGGCCTATCTCGATCGCCTGGCGCTGGCCGCGGAGCATGCCGATCGTGCCACTCCCTTGAAGTCTTATTGCAGCGGTTTGTTGTTGCCGGGAGAGCGCAAGAGTGTGGAACCGATGGCCGCGCGCTTGTATCCCAACAACGTGCGCCAAGCTCACCAGTCCATGCACCACCTCGTGGCCGATGCCGCCTGGAGTGACGAGGACATGCTGGAGGCAGTGCGGGCCTATGTTCTGCCACAGTTGGAGAAGAAAGGCCCGATCATGGCTTGGATTGTGGATGACACCGGCTTCGTGAAGAAAGGAACCCACTCGGTAGGTGTGACCCGCCAGTATTGTGGACAGGTGGGAAAGCAAGAGAACTGTCGGGTGGCGGTCAGTTTGTCGGTGAGCACAGAGCGCGCCAGCCTGCCGGTTGCCTGGCGTCTGTACTTGCCGGAAGTGTGGGCGAAGGACGGGACACGGAGAAAGGAGACGGGAGTACCCGCGGAGATTCGATTTCAGACCAAAGCCGGCGATTGCGCTGGAACAAATCCGAGCGGCGGTGAAGCGCGAGATTCCAGTCGGAGTCGTACTGACCGACGCCGCCTACGGAACCGATACCCAGTTTCGCGAAGAGCTCACGGACTTAGGGTTGCTCTATGTGGTGGGGATCATGTCCTCGGTGACGGTATGGAAACCGGGTCAGGGACCGCTGCCCGCCGCGACTTGGAAAGGACAAGGACGTCCGACGAAATATCTTCGCCGCAACCGAAGCCATGCCCCGGTCCCGGTGAAAAATCTCGCTTTGGCCTTGCCCCGGCGGGCGTGGAAGAAAGTATCCTGGCGAGAAGGCACCCGCAGCCAGCTCCACTCGCGTTTTGCGGCCGTGCGCGTTCGTCCGGCTCACCGCGATTTTGAACGCAGTGCACCCTATCCCGAGCAATGGCTGCTGATCGAGTGGCCCCACCAAGAATCTGAACCCACCAAGTACTGGCTCTCCACCCTCCCGGCAGAGACGAAACTCAAGGACCTGGTTCGCATGGCCAAGCACCGCTGGATCATCGAGCGGGATTACGAAGAACTGAAACAAGAACTGGGATTGGGTCATTATGAAGGAAGAGGCTGGCGGGGTTTTCATCATCACGCTACCCTCTGTATTGCGGCCTATGGGTTCCTGGTGGCCGAACGGAACCGTTTTCCCCCCTCCGCTCGTGCCGGTGGACTGGACTTATCCGTCCCCGCAATGCCGCCCCAGTTCCGCCCTCGGGGATCGCCCGGTTCGCCTCGAACGACATAATCCCTGGTCGATCGCTACGCTCCGACAAACCATCGCCCGGGTTCTTCTTCGGCAACTTTCCAGTTGTCCTTTTTGTGGAGCCCCACACTTATAACACAGTAGTACTAGCAGCCCGTGGTGAAAGTCTGGATTCGTGAGCAAAAAGTTGGGCGTATCCACAGAGCTGGTAGACTGCGGGGCATGGCGATGGGGACGAGCAAGCAGCGGGAGAAGCAAGAGGAGTTTGGGTGGCGCACAGGAGTTGGCACGGTGGGGCATCCGTTTTATCAGCGGCTGAATCAGTTGCTGGAGGAGCGCTTCGACGAGTTTGTGGAAGGCCGGTGCGCGCATTTTATGCGGAGAAGTACGGGCGGCCGTCGCTGACGCCGGGGATGTACTTTCGTCCGCTGCTGATCGGGTATTTCGAGGGCATCGGGGCGGAGCGCGGCATTGCGTGGCGGGCGGCGGATTCGCTGGGGCTGCGGCGGTTTGTGGGCATCGCACTGGACGAGTACACGCCGGATCACTCGACGATTTCGCGCACGCGGCGGCTGATCGACCTGGACACGCATCGGGCAGTATTCGCCTGGGTGCTGGGGGTGCTGGCCGATCGCGGGCTGCTGAAAGGCCAGCGGATCGCGATCGATGCGACGACGCTGGAAGCGAACGCGGCGATGCGCTCGATTGTGCGGCGGGACACGGGGGAGAGTTACGAGGAGTTTCTGCGCGGGCTGGCGAAGGCCTCGGGGATCGCGACGCCGACGCGGGAAGACCTGGCCGGTTGGATCGCAAGCGCAAGAAGCGGACGTCGAATGAGGAGTGGAAGAGTCCGGCCGATGAGGATGCGGGGATCGCGAAGATGAAGGACGGGCGCACGCACCTGGCGCACAAGGCCGAGCATGCGGTGGATCTGGACACGGGCGCGGTGCTGGCGGTCACGCTGCAGGGCGCCGATCAAGGCGACACGACCACGCTGGATGAGACGTTGTGCGAAGCCGGGATGGCGGTGGCGGAGCAGATCGGGCGCGAGGCGGAGTTGCGGCCCGACGAAGCGACCGAGAGTGAACGTGGCCGGGATCGAGGAGACAGTTACCGACAAGGGCTACCACAGCGGCGCGGTGGTGAAGCGGATGAAGGCGTACGGGGTGCGCAGCTACATTCCGGAGAAGAAACAAAAAGGACGGCGGAACTGGGCGGGCAAAGCGGCCGAGCAGCAAGCGGTGTATGCGAACCGGCGGCGGGTGCGAGGCGAGTACGGCAAGAGTTTACTGCAGGCGGCGCGGCGAGCTGGTGGAGCGCAGTTTCGCGCACTGCTACGAGACGGGCGGCATGCGGCGTTGCCATCTGCGCGGACAGGAAAACATTCTGAAGCGGCAACTGGTCCATGTGGGCGCCTTCAATCTGAGCCTGATTTTGCGGAAATTGCTGGGCGCGGGCACGCCACGGGAATGGAGAAATCGCTTGGGCAGGCTCCTTGTACGCGTTCTTTTGCTGTTCTCGAACCGGAATAGTCAGCAGCAGGCTTCGTTGCCACTGTATCTCCGGGTCGGTTGCCAAGTGCGCCGCAAGATCGCGCACCCGGATACGGCGCCCGCTTTGTAGAAAATCAGCTACATGCACCACGGGCTGTTAGCTAGTTAGGGGCACTGCGACGTTGCAGTAACGTAACGTGCTATGTCCGTATTCAGACTGTCAAAATAAAGATCGAATGTTACGTCGAAAGTACCGGCAGAGCCATCCGGCAGCTTGGGTCCTGCAAAATAGGTAACACTGGCGGTTGGCGGGCCCAAATTGAAAACGCACGTGGGCTCCCGACAATATCTATATTCCCGGAGATCCAGCTTGCCCCGCATTTGGATTTTAGTGAATCTGGTAGACAAGACGAAGGAGTGATAGTAGCGCTGAAATTGTTGCTGTTTTGGCTTTGTCCTGTGCAGTTTTGCGCATACACCGTCGAAGGCCCAACGGTGAAGTCGCACACCGTGACCGGCTGCTGTGGGGTGTAGTAAGCCATGGGACACCGCGGTGCTGGCCTGTCGGCCTGTACGTACACTTCCCCACTGCCAGTTGCCGAGCCGTTTGCTACTGTGTGCAGAACTTTGGTGGGCAGCGTCGCCACCGAGGTATTAGTGCTCTTCCAGTTGTAAGCGTCATCGGCCAGGTCCACTAACTCACCGCCGCATTGTTCCGTCGATTGCATAACGTCGGTATTGTCGATTCCGGGCGGTCCACCAAACGGATCAGGGAGGAGCGTGGGAACACTGTACCCACAACATGTTCCGCAACCGTACGAAGCATGGCCATAGGTCTTGTCGATAATCAGTTTCCCTTCATACAGCTGCCCTACAGTTTGGTGATCCAAGTCGCTCAACTCATACGAGCCGCTCATCGTGTCAGACGACAACGTGCGGCCGTCAGAATCCGGGATCTGATCGTGAATCACTTGTCCTAGGTCAAGCCATAACTGTTGGCCGGGAGATAACATTTTTTCGAGCCTGTACCTGCTCTTTCCACCATTGTAGAAGAGGGTGACCTCGGCAGTAGTAGATTCAGCGCCGGCGTTCCCCGTCGTGATGAAGGTGTTATGCATTGCATCTACGTGCCACATGCCGCCAGCCCACTTGTGACTCAAGTTTTCAGAGAAGGGTGTTTGCAAGCCATAACGATAATCCTGGTCGTAGCTTTCTCAGCCGCTCGCACGGTCGCGTCGGTCCATTGCAGTGCAATTGAGACTGGTGTCTCAGGCTGAGACGATGGTTCTCAGGGACCTCGACCGGTACGTCTGGAACTGCGGCTAACTCTCTGAAAACTCATTCCCCTCAGTGCTAATACTTTCGTTCTTGGCGATGGTTCTCACGTTGCTCCATTTCTGGCGAACCGCGGAATCCGGCTCCCCACAGCTCTTCCTAACCGGGAAGAGGGGGAGCCCGACCGCATTTTGCTCGGCACGAATCGAAGAAACAAACTGAGGATTAAAGGACTCTTATCGTGGCGCATCAAGCCGCGGCACCTGCACGCAACGCCCAAGCCAGCGCGGTAGCTGGACTGGCTCGCTTTTTCCCCGACGCCACTCCAATGCGCATGCCGGTGCAGATGGCGCGCATCCATCAACCGGGGCAGCCCGGCGACTTCAGCGAAGGCACGGTGATTGAATTCGGCACGCCGCGCGAAGTGCTCTTCTCGTCAAAGACGCCTCTCGAATTTGCCGATGTGTTGCGGTTACGCAACTCGGATGGCTCGTTCGATGTCGAGGCATCGGTCGTCGCGGTGCAATACCATCCCGGCAAGACTCTCGTGGCCGCCCGCTTTCGCGGCGATGTGCCCAACTGGATCGTGAAATCATGACTCCTTCCACACCTGTACAGGATCTCGCAACGCAATGGAATTCTGCCCGTCGCCTTTATCCCATTTACTTTGAGCTCGCGCGCGAGTTCGCCATCGAAGTCACGCCGTGCGCCGATCTGGAGGCAGGGGTCGAGACGCCGGGGAAAGAGGCAGTCGATCAGGCAAATCAATGGATTGAGCAGATGGATAACTCGGTCCAGGTACACCAACTGCGGCAGTTTCTGCAGACCAGCTCCCTGGTCACTCCACAGAGCCTGGTCGCCCTGCTGCAGCATTTTTTAGCCAAGGCGGCCAAAAACGATACGGTTCGCGATAAGACCGACTTTCTGCTGGTCCAGTATTTCAGCCAGATCGCGCCGACCGGCGTCGATGACACCGAAGTGGACCTCGCTTACGTAGCGCAGGCGCTGGAACCGATCGTGGGACAAGTGGAGTTGAAGCCTCCAGTATGGCTGAACTCGCTTGATCGCGTCCTGGAATCGGCGCGACGATGCCGCTCGCTCGACGAATTGCTGCACGGGGGCGTGCTCGAGCAAGGCCGCAAAGCCAAGGGCCTGGCTGGAGAGCTGTTTTATCTTCCGGTGGCGCTGGTGGCCTTCACGCGCTTTGGATATCTCATGCGGCGGGCGTTCTTCCGGCTCATGCTGGGCGATTTGAACATCATTCTCGATGGATTGACTGAACTGGAAGACCAGGGCGTTCAAACGATCGATTGCCGGCGGGCACAATTTTCCGCGCAAGAACCGATCATCCGGTTGCGCATGATCTGCCAGTCGTGGAAGGTCATGTTTCAGGCGGAATATTCTTCCGGCTCTCCGCTCCGCATGCTGGTCGACCTGCGGGGGTCGGTGGAAAACGCGCTGGGCCGCGGCAAGTCAGAACCAGAAGCAAAGGCGAAGCCGGCAGTCCCGGGCAAGTCCGCTCCAGGTGCCGCGAAGGCCTCCGGCGCAACCCCGGCGAAGCCCCTGGCTAAAGCGGCGGCGGTACCGTCAGGTTCGACAAAACCGGCGAGCAAGCCCACTCCTCGAAAGGCTGAGCCTGCTGAGTTTGATGTGTCGGGCGCATCGGGTTGGGATCCGGATTCCGCATCTCAGCCAAAAAAGTAAGCGATGGGTGAAACCGTGGAAACGCCGACAGTTCTGATCATTTCCGACGACGCCGATTTCTCCCGCCGGATCACCGCGCGCTGGCAGATGGAGCGCACCGTACCCACGTTCACGCTGCTGAGTGGCGAGTTGTGGCCGCGCTTCGCCGCGGATGTGTTCGACGTTGCCATCCTGGGGCAGGTGCGCCGCGATCTTTTATCAGTCGTTCTGGAGCCTCTACACTCGACCGGGCAGCCGATTTTTTGCGTCTGTCAGGATTCGGCGACGGCGCAACTGGTACGCGAACGCTGGCAGAGAGTGGCGATTCTCCGTCCCAGCGAGCATTGGCTGGAAACGCTGGTGCTAGCCGCGGCCGAGGCCGTGCACCGTTCGCGCGCCGAATCACGGGCGCGATCCGCAGAGCTTTCCTGCGCGGTGCTGGAGCGGGAAGCGACGCTGGGCCGTTACATGCTCGAGATGCGGCACAGCATGAATAACGCGCTCACGTCGGTATTGGGGAATTCCGACCTGCTGCTGCTCGAGCCGGGCAGTCTTTCGGCTCAGACGCGGGCGCAGATTGAGACGATCCGCAACATGACGCTCCGCATCCACGAAATTATGCAGCGGTTCTCGTCGTTGGAAAAGGAAATGAACGTCGTCGCGCAGCAGCACGTCCACGATTCAGGCCGGGCGTATGCTGCCGCGGTCGGCGGATCTTAGAAAAGGACTCCTCCCCGAAACGGGCTGATCGAAAGCTTGAGGAAGAATTTATGCATCGATTGATGGCAGGCGTCACGATTCTCGAACACGAGCTGTCGGAATTGCGCCTGCTCGTTGAGCGCCAGACCGGGGTGCTGCTCGATTGTCCCAACAGCGTTCTGGCCGCGCACGTGGCCGAGTATCTGGAGAAGCAAGAACTGGATTCGGTGGCCACGCTGCTGAACCGGCTTCGCGTTCCGGATCTCGATCCGGCATGGCTGGCGGTGTTTCTGGATGGCGCGCTCAACGTGAACACGGGATTCTTCCGCCATCCGGGAGCGATGAACGCGCTGGCCCGGTGCGTCGTTCCCCAGATTTATTCCCGCAAGCCTTACGACAGCGCTTGCACCCTGCGCATATGGAGCGCTGGCTGCGGGACCGGAGAGGAAGCGTATTCGATCGCCATGGCCCTGTGCGAGGCGCTGCCCAACGGAAATGGAAATGGCAACGGGAACGGATCAAGTAACGGGAACGGAAACAAGGAAATAAAGGGAGTCCCGCGGAATGGTGGAATCGCGGAGGCTTCGGTTCCTGCCTCGGCAGGGACGAAAGAGTGGTCAGTTCACATCGTAGGCAGCGACCTGCTTCCCTCGGCGATCAAGACGGCCGAGCGTGGACTCTATCCGCAATCGGCTCTGGCGGGATTGGCGCCGTCGATCATCCGCGCGTCGTTTTCGAAGATTGGCACCACCAGCGGAGGGAACGGCGTTCCGGACGCGTCTGCAAGCGTCGCGGGAAATGGATCCGGCAACGGCAACGGCGCCACCACGGCTTCGGCGAATGGCGCCCACCTGCTGGTGAAACCGCGGCTGCGCAGCCTGGTCACCTTCAACACCATGAACCTGACTAAGCCGGTTTATATCGGCCGCTTCGATTGCATCTTCTGCATGGACGTGCTGCCGCACCTCTCGCGGACGCAGCGCGCGGCGCTGATCGAACGGCTGCATCTTTATCTTGAACCGGGCGGGTATCTGTTCCTCAGCCAGACGGAAAAACTCTGCGTCTCAAATCTGAACTTCCGTTCCGAAACCTACGACGGCTATACCTTCCACCGGAAGCCGCTGGCGGCTAGCGCGGCGTACGGACGCTAAAGCAAAGAATCACGACACAGAGGATGCGGAGTACGCAGGCGGAATAAGGGGAAAAACATGTGGGGACAGCCGCCCTCGGCTGTCCTGCCGGGCAAAAGCCCGGCAGCATTTGGCTGATGTGCGAGTCTCCGCGGGACGAACGCCAAATCACGGAACCGACTCGCGTCACCGCAAAAACGGATTCACTACTTCCAGTCCGTCCATCTGTTGCCCGTTCTGAAAGTCTTCGCTGAGAAGAAATCTGCAGGAAGCCGCACTTGCGGCCGCGACGATCAGAGAGTCCCAGTACGAAATCTGATACCGGTCCTGCAATTTCCAGCCCCGCTCGATCACAGCCGCTTCCACGACAACTGGATTCCACGCCAGCAGATCGCGAACTTCCGCTCGAGCCTGGTCGCTGCCGCCAGATTTGAGCCGCACCGCGTTGACATAGAACTCGTTCAGCACCTGAAAGCTGATTCGTCCCAGGCGGCTCTTCCACAGTTCGGCCCGCCAATCCCGGGCAATCTGTTGCTTGCGCGGGTCGGCGCCATCCATCGCGTAAAGGAATATGTTGGAATCAACGAAGACGGGAGCGGTCATGCGCTTCCTCGCGCGCCAGGTATCGGCCGGTGCCCCGAAGAAAAGGCTTGCGTCCCAGCGCCCTCCGCATCGCCCGCTCATAGCCGTCCTGCGCGGTCATGCGCTCTTTCAGCAAATCGCCCAGCAACCGCGAAACGCTGGTATCCCGCCGCGCCGCCTCAATGCGCGCCCACCGGGCCACGTCTTCTTCCAGGGTGACGGTGACATTGCGGAGCTGTGTTTTTGATGACACGAAAACAGTGTAACACGAAAACAGTGTTATTTCTAGAACGGAACATGTGGGGACAGCCCCAACCGTTCTCCCACGGCTGGGGCCCGTTATTTGCAGGGATCGCCTCTATTTGTCTAATATATCTATTCTATCTATAATAGACAAATGAAGACAGTTAGCGCGACCGACGCCAAGCAGCGTTTCGCAGCCATTATCGACGCGGCACAGCGCGAGCCAGTCCGCATACGCCGCCAGAACCGCGACGTAGCGGTGATCATGTCGGCTGAGCAATACGACCGAATTCGAGGCGTGAATAATGCCGAACTCAAGCGCCTTTGCGAACGCGTAAGTGAACAAGCGGCGGCGCGTGGCTTGACCGACGAGATTCTCGCTGATCTTCTCAAAGATTAATGCCCACGTCTGAGCGTATTGTCGTGGATACGAATGTCTTCGTAAGCGGCCTCTTGCGTTTGTCGTCAGTCCCCGGTCGAGCCGCAAGTCAGGCGATGGACCGCGCAGTCCTTCTCGTTTCGCAAGCCACCATGAGTGAACTGGGCGACGTCCTGGCCCAGGCAAAGTTCGATCGCTACGTCAGCCTTGAACAGCGACTGCAATTCATCTCTCTAGTTGCGAATCAGGCCGAGTTCGTCCCCATCATCCGCCTGGTGCGCGAGTGCCGCGACCCGAAAGATGACAAGTTCCTGGAAGTCGCCCTGAATGGCAGCGCCGACGTGATTGTCACGGGAGATGCCGATCTGCTGGCGCTGAATCCGTGGCGTGAAATTGCGATTCTGACGCCGACGGACTACTTGGCACGGAACTCATAACTAAAGACCCAGTCTCTTGAGGTAGCACTCGACGTCCGGCCATTCGCCCAAGTGCCGTGGCCAGGCTGAGTTTTTTCTATATCGATTCTCAGTCGCAGCGTATAACTTCGCGAACGGCGTCTGCCAAGGTCCGCTGTTTCCCGAAGCGTATTTAAGACAGTCGAGAATGAGTTCCGCAATGTTGGTGGTGTCTTGGTCCCAGTCGGGGCGGGCTGTCGTTCCTCGGTTCGGCGTGTGTGAACCGCGATAACTTGAGTCTCTCCAATCGGTCAAATGGAAAAGATGTACCTCTATGGGCGTTCGTACCGATCTAAGCAGGCATCGATAGCCGACGTGATCTTGGGGACGCCAAAGTCCGAGAGCAGTATGTCCTCGCTCGCCCCTTTACTCTTGTAGAACTTGATTAGCGAGCGGGCATGCAGCAAAACACAGTCTCGTATCATCACGACGATGTCTGGCAGGTCCTGATCGAATTTTCCGTTTTGCGCTCCACCCGGACCCACGAGAGTCCAGGCGCGCCCGCTCGCCGCCAGCCAACGATGACTATCGATTATGTGAAAGAACGCTGCCTTCTTGTCTAAAGTTGTCATTTGAATTCGTTCGGTCCGCCTCTACGCGAACAAAAACTCCTTAGTCCTCAATTCCTTGATCGTGTCCCGCAGCTTCGCCGCCTTCTCGAATTCGAATTTCTTCGCCGCCTCGCGCATGTCGCTTTCGAGTTTGCCGATGTAGCCGTCCACTTCTACTTGCGACTTGAACTCCGGCATGCCCTCGGACTCGCCTCCGGTCAGGTCGGTATAATCGGCGGCCACCATTGCCGCCAGTGTCATATCGAGCGGGCGGACGATCGATTCGGGCGTGATCCCATGCTCTTCGTTGTAGGCGCTTTGGATGGCGCGGCGACGCGAGGTTTCGTCCATGGCGCGCTTCATGGAATCGGTCATGCGGTCGGCATACAAAATTGCCCGCCCATTCAGATGCCGCGCGCAGCGGCCGATGGTCTGGATGAGCGATCCTGCAGAACGTAGAAAGCCTTCTTTATCCGCATCGAGAATTGCGACTAGGGAAACCTCAGGCAGGTCCAGTCCCTCGCGCAGCAGGTTGATGCCGATCAGGACGTCGAACTCTCCCTTGCGCAGATCGCGCAGGATCTTCACGCGCTCGAGAGTCTCGATCTCGGAATGCATGTAGCGGCACTTCACGCCGACCTCGGCGTAGTACTCGGCCAGATCTTCGGACATGCGCTTGGTGAGAGTGGTCACCAGCACGCGCTCCCCCTTCTCGACGCGGGCGCGAATTTCGTGCAGCAGGTCGTCAATCTGCCCTTTGACGGGACGCACTTCCACCGGTGGATCGATCAGTCCGGTCGGGCGAATGATCTGCTCGATTACAACTCCCGCTGATTTTGTCAGTTCGTACGGCCCGGGCGTCGCCGAGACGTAGACGAGCTGGTTGGTGCGGTGCTCGAACTCCGCGAACGTCAGCGGACGGTTGTCGAGCGCCGACGGCATGCGGAATCCGTATTCCACCAGAACTTCCTTGCGCGAGCGGTCGCCGGCGTACATGCCGCGCAGCTGCGGCACCGTCTGGTGCGACTCGTCGATGAACATCAGAAAGTCGCGCGGAAAATAATCCAGCAGCGTTGGCGGAGGCTCGCCCGGCAACCGCCCGGTAAAGTGCCGAGAGTAATTCTCGATGCCATGGCAATAGCCCATGGCCTTGATCATTTCGAGATCGAACATCGTGCGCTGATGGATGCGCTGCCCCTCAACCATCCGCCCCTGCTTCTCGAGTTCCGGTTCCCACCATGCCAGTTCTTTTTTTATCGAGTCGACGGCTGAGGCGCGCGTCTCTTCTTTCATCACATAGTGCGTCTTGGGATAAATCGGCAGCCGGACGTACTTCTGCTTGACCGTTCCGAACAGCGGATCAATCTGCGAGAGCGACTCGATCTGATCTCCCCACAACTCGATGCGGTAGGCCATGTCGTCATAGGTGGGAAAGACTTCGATGACGTCGCCGCGCACGCGGAATGTGCCGCGGCGGAACTCGCCGTTGGTACGCTCGTAAAGAATGTCGACCAGCTTGCGCGTGATGTCTTCGCGCTTGATCTTCTGTCCCTTTTCGACGAACAGCATCATGCCGTAATACGCCTCAGGCGAACCGAGACCGTAGATGCAGCTGACGGAAGCGACAATCAAGGCGTCGCGGCGTTCGAAAAGCGAGCGCGTGGCCGAGAGCCGCAACTTGTCGAGCTCGTCGTTGATCGTTGCTTCTTTTTCGATATACAGGTCGGCGGCGGGAACATACGCCTCAGGCTGGTAGTAGTCGTAATACGAGACGAAATATTCGACGGCATTGTGCGGGAAGAAACTCTTGAACTCGTGATAGAGCTGCGCGGCCAGCGTCTTGTTGTGCGCCATGACCAGCGTCGGGCGGTTCACCGCCTCAATCACCTTAGCCATGGTGAAGGTTTTCCCTGACCCGGTAACGCCGAGCAGAACCTGGTGCTGCTCGCGGTCGAACAGACCGCGGGTCAGAGCCTGAATGGCCGCGGCCTGATCTCCCTGCGGTTTGTAGCTGGCAACAAGTTTGAAATCCATGAAAAAGCAGCCTTCAGCTGTCAGCCGTCAGCGTGCAGCAAACCCCTGAATACCGTAACCTGCATTGCGGACAGCTTCTGGCCTCGATCTGCTATCAGCAAAGTCGCCGGTTCCATCGCGGGGCCCGCAGAATCGCATTTTTGGCAGAGTGAATCTCTTTATTATAACTGGTCGGTGAGGTCGTCCGGCTTCGTGCAAGGCGCCGGTCGCAACGGATTAGATGCCGCTCGCAGCGGGCTACGACTCACAACAGCAGCGGGATTTGGGCCGATTGCGCGGAACCGGGTTCGTCGGAGGGATCGGCGAATCTTCTCAGTTCCGGATACTTCTGAATCAGGCTGGGCGGGGCTGCAACACGCTTGCCGGTGATCATTGCTTTCAGCTCAAGAGCATTGACCCCGGCTTTGCTTTCAAAGTGATTGTTGGTGATGACGTAGGTGGTCTGCGCCTTCTCGGCAAGATTCATGATTCTCTGCTTCCATTCCGCCATCTCTTTTTCATTGTAGAGATAGTTGTAGCGGTCGTTGCGATTGTCGGAATCGAACCACTGATCATAATTTCGTCCATGCAGACGGACGTAGGCCGTAGGCGCGGTGACGTACTCGGTCGGGCCCAGGGATTTCCCCAGCAGCGGCTGATCGATGTTGCAGAAGGCGACATTCTTATGCGCGAACGCTGCGAGAGTGTCGGAATTATTCCAGCTCGAATCGCGAACCTCCACGACGCAGGGATACTCGATGAACTGGCGGCAAAGACGATCGAGATATTCGCGGTTCAGCGACGTGTTCTTGAATGAAACGGGAAACTGTATGAGCAGGGCGCCGAGTCTTCCTTCGTTCGCCAGAGCGTCGAGTCCCTCGCGCGTCTTGATCTCGTCTTCATCGCTGGGACGAATGCTGGCCGCCGATGTCGGCTCCATCACGGAGAGTGGCGAATGCGTAAATGCGCGATACAGCTTGGCGGTGAACAGGAACTCGCGATTCACGGCGGCAACTCTGCGGCACCAGAGTTTCACCACTTCGGGCTTCAGCGGCCCGTAGAACGACGTATTGATTTCCGCGGTATCGAAGAAGCGCGCCAGGTACTCGACCGGGTGCGTCTTGCGCTGGCGCATCCCCGCCGGGTAGAAAATGCCCTCCCAGTCTTTATAGGACCAGCCGGCGGTTCCGATGCGAATGCGGTGGCCTGCGGAAATTTCGTTCGAGCCGTCCGCAGGTGGACGATCGGAATGCATAGGTTCCATCGGAAACCACCTTGATCACGGCCAGCCTAGCACAAGCACGCCGGAACCCTCGCCGGACGAGGAACTTGCCACCTTAGCCCTCATCGCCAGTCCTCATCGGCGATTCATGCCGGACTACTAATAGCGTCCACCGGTTCGTTACAATATCCCAGACCTCTCGATGAAGCGATTTTTGACAGATTCTCATCTAAATCAACTGTATGCCAGCTAGCGGGCAATCCGCCCTTGAAACCGACTGTAGTTCGATCCCCACAACCATGCGCGCCGCGGTCTACCGCGGAGTCAACGATGTTCGCCTCGAAACTGTCCCGGTGCCCAAGATCGGCCCAGGAGAAATGCTGGTCCGGGTCCACTCCTGCGGCGTCTGCGGTACAGACCTGAAGAAAATCTCCACTGGATCGCACTCCGCCCCCCGCATCTTCGGACACGAAACCTCCGGGGTCGTGGCTGCGGTGGCCGAAGGCGTCCGCGAGTACAGGCCTGGCGACCGCGTTATGGTCTTCCACCATATTCCCTGCCGCGAATGCTTCTATTGCCGCAACAAGACCTTCGCCCAGTGCTCTACCTACAAGAAAGTCGGCTGCACCGCGGGATTCGAGCCCTCAGGGGGCGGGTTTGCCGAGTACGTCCGCGTCCTGGACTGGATCGTCCAACACGGCACGGTCCGCATCCCGGACGGCGTTTCATTCGAGCAGGCCTGCTTCGTCGAACCGGTAAACACCTGTATGAAGGGGATTGAGGCCCTCCGCCTTCGTAAGGGTGAAACCGTGCTGACTATCGGGCAGGGTCCCATCGGCATCATATTAAGCGCGTTGGCCCGCCGGGAAGGGGCCACCTTAATTACTTCCGATTTATATGCGGAGAGGCTTAAAATAGGGTCAAGTTTCGGATTAAACCTTACGATAGACGCCTCGCATGTAAATGTGGTTGAGCATGTCCGTCAGATGACCGACGGACGCGGTGCTGATGCCGTGATTCTGGCTGTCGGCGGCAACTCGCTGATTCGCACTGCGATGGATGCGGCCCGGCCCGGCGGACGCGTACTGCTATTTGCGCAGACACAGCATGGAGAGGCAATGATCGATCCCGCAGCAATTTGTGTCGACGAAAAGACGTTGGTGGGCTCCTACAGCGCGTCAGTCGACCTGCAGGAGGAGTCGGTCGGTTTTGTGATGAACCGCGAAATGGATCTCGCAGGGCTGATCAGCCATCGTTTCCCGCTTACGGAGAGCCCGCAGGCCCTTGATTTGGCGGCTCATCCGCAGCCTTCGTCGATGAAGATCATGATTCAACCCGGGTGCAGTTGGGAAGGAAACCAGCAGTGAACGGAAAAATGACGGCTGCCGTCCTGTACGGCAAAGAAGATCTGAAGATCGAGAAAGTCCCCATCCCTCGCGTTGGCGAAGGTGAGGTCCTGGTCAAAGTCCAAGTCGCATTGACCTGCGGCACTGATCTCAAAGTGTTTCAGCGCGGCTACCATGCCCGCATGATCGTTCCTCCGGCCCTGTTTGGACATGAACTCGCCGGAGTGATCGAGGAAGTCGGAGCCGGCGTCAACGGCTTCAAAAAGGGCATGCGCGTCGTGGCGCTTAACTCCGCCCCCTGCCAGATGTGCTTCTACTGCTCCAAACATCAGGAGAATCTCTGCGAAGACCTGCTCTTCAATAACGGAGCCTACGCGGAATACATCCGCGTCCCGCGCCGCATTGTCGAAGCCAATATGCTGGTAATTCCTCCCAACGTCTCGTTCGAAGATGCCGCGATGACCGAACCGCTGGCCTGCGTGCTCCGCGGTCTGCACGAAACGGGAGTCGAGATCGGCGACACGGTAGCCATTCTGGGCGGAGGGCCGATCGGCCTCATGTTCGTTCAGGTCGCCCGCGCCATCGGCTGCAACGTGATTGCGGTCGTCAAGCGCGATGGCCAGGTCGAAGCCGCCAAGCAGATGGGAGCCCACGAGATCATCCAGACGACGAAGGCGCAAAATGTGGTCGACGCGGTGCGCGCTCTCTCTCCGCAAAAGCGGGGCTGCGATGTTGTCATCGAGGCGGTCGGCAAGCCCGAAGCCTGGGAGTGGGCTGTCGACATGGTCCGCAAAGGCGGCACGGTCAACTTCTTCGGCGGATGTGCCAGCGGCACCAAAGTGCAGCTCGAAACCAATCGCCTGCACTACTCCGAGATCACGCTCAAGGCGACCTTCCACCATACGCCGGAGACAGTTCGCCGCGCCTTCGGATTGATCGCCGCCAAGAAGATTCGTCCCACGGACTACATCACCGGCGAAGCGCCTCTGTCGCGCTTGCAGCAGGTTCTGCGACACATGCTGAATCGCGGGGGTGACATCAAAACCGCCATCATCCCGGGCCACTGACAACAATTGATGATTGTCTGATTTTTTGATAGTTGATTGAAAAGCCAGGCCGCGCAGCGGCGAACGAATGCAGCCCACGGCGCAAGCCGTGGGGAAGGCAATTAGGAATGATCAGCCCCGAAGGGGCGAAAGAAATCCACGCCGAGTGAACCAGATCGCCCAACCACAATCCCCTGAAGCCCTCGGCTGGTCGCGCCTGCCCCCCGCTTACGCGATTCCCTCCGCCGCGCCCACGCTCGACGAGGCCCGCGCCTACTGCGCCCGCCTCGCCCGCGCCCACTACGAAAACTTTCCCGTCGCCTCCTGGTTTCTTCCCAGGCGGCTGCGCCAGCATTTCTACAATGTCTACGCGTACTGCCGCATCTCCGACGATCTCGGCGATGAAGTCGGAGACACGGCGGCTTCCCTCGAACTCTTCGATCAATGGCAGCGCGAGCTTGACGCCTGTTACGACGGATCTCCGAAACATCCCGTCTTCGTTGCGCTAGCCGAAACGGTCCGCAAGTTCGACATTCCGAAGCACGAATTCTCCGATCTGCTCATCGCCTTCCGCCAGGATCAGGCCATCACGCGTTTCGAAACCTTCAATGACGTCCTCGGATATTGCCACTACTCCGCCAACCCCGTCGGGCATCTCGTTCTTTATCTCTGCGGATACCGCGACCCCGAGCGCCAGCAGTTCTCCGATTTCACCTGCACCGCCTTGCAGCTCGCCAACTTCTGGCAAGACGTCAGCGTCGATTTCGCCAAAGGACGCATCTATCTCCCCCTCGAGAGTCTTCGCCGCTTCGGCGTCACCGAAGAAGACATCGCCCGCCAGCAGAACACTCCCGCCTTCTGCGAGATGATGAAATTCGAAGTCAATCGCGCTCATGACTGGTTTCGCCAGGGCCTGCCTCTGGTTGGAAAAGTCGATCGCGAACTTGCCATTGATCTCGAGCTTTTCAGTCGCGGGGGCCAGGAAATCCTCCACGCCATCGAAAAACAAGGCTACGCGGTTCTCGGAAATCGCCCATCCATTTCGAAGCCGCGCCAACTCGCGCTCGTCGCCCGCGCCGCTCTAGGCAAAGTGTTTTCTAACTTCTCTTCCGCAAATTCACGCAGATCGACACCCGTCGACGAACGCAAGAACGATCAGACGAACAAGGAGTTATCCGCGTGAATCCGCGTAAATCTCTGGCCAAGACTTTTTGTGAGTTGCCCGCATGAGCGCCGGCACGCACCAGGTTCCCATCCCGTGGACGCCCGCCGCCCCGCAGCTCGTCATGGCGTATTCCGTCTGCAAGGGAATCACGCGTAGCGCCGCCAAAAATTTTTACTACGGGTTCCTCGTTCTGCCGCGCCGCAAGCGCGAAGCGCTGTGTGCCGTTTACGCCTTCATGCGCCGCTGCGACGACATCACCGACGACCCGAAGCTGAGTCTTCCCGAGCGGCGCCAGAAACTCGACGCCTGGCTCGACGCACTCCACCACGCGCAACAGGGCCAGCCGACCGATGACGCCATCCTTCTTGCGCTTACCGACGCGCAACGACGCTTTGCCATCCCCGCCGGATTGCTCGACGAACTCGCCCACGGCACCGCTATGGACATAGAGGACTCCGCGACAGCGGAAAATCCGCCGGGCCTGACCGTGCAATACAACACATTCGAGGACCTACGCCTTTACTGCTACCGCGTCGCGTCGGTCGTCGGTCTGGTCTGCATTCACGTCTTCGGATACCGCGATCCCGCCGCCGAGCCTTTGGCCGAAAATTGCGGGCTCGCTTTTCAGCTCACCAACATCATTCGCGACGTCAAGGAAGATGCGTCGATGGGACGCATTTATTTCCCGCAGGAGGATCTGGCGCAATTCGGCCTCACGGCGCAGGATTTTTTCGGCACTCCGGCTCCGGCGCGATTCCGCCCGGTGCTCGAGCATGAAGCCGCCCGCGCCCGCAAATATTATGCCTCCGGCGACGAGCTGATTTCCTACATTTCCGAAGACAGCCAGCCGGCGCTCTGGGTGCTGGTGCATATCTATCGCAGCCTGCTCGAGAAAATTGCCGCCAAGCAATACGACGTCTTTACCGCCAAAGTCTCGCTCAGCACATGGGAAAAGCTGCGCATCCTCGGGAAAGGCTTCCTCCGGCGTCTCATGTAAACTGGCCAGTGCTCCTCACCCATCGTCATCCCGGCTGGAGCATGCCGCTCCGACGGGAACCGCATGCGGAGTGGAGGAACCCTGTGTTCAACGCGCCTCCAAATTAAATCTCAATCGATGGCTTCGTCATCCCAACCCAGAGTGGCCATCGCCGGAGGAGGTCTCGCCGGACTCGCCGCCGCCTGCGCGCTTTCCGACCTCGGCTTTCGCGTCAACCTGTTCGAGAAGCGTCCGTTCCTGGGCGGACGCGCGTCTTCTTACGAGCATCCCGGAACCGGCGAAGTCGTCGATAACTGCCAGCACGTTCTGTTTCGTCTCTGCACCAATCTGATCGAGTTCTATCAGCGCATTGGCGTCGCCGACCAGATCCGCTGGTTCGATCAGATGAACTTCATCGAGCCCGGCGGACGCACCTCGATCATGAAGTCGTCCATCCTCCCCGCGCCTCTGCACACCGCGCCGTCGTTCTGGAATTTTTCATTTCTCAGCCCAGCCGACAAACTTTCCATCTCGCGCGCCCTTCTTCCGATCACGCTGACCGAGCAGCGCGACACCGGCGAATCGTTCCAGCAATGGCTCGACCGTCATGGCCAATCCCGAACCGCTATCGCCCGTTTCTGGCACCCGATTCTGGTCAGCGCGCTCAGCGAGGACCTCGACCGCATTTCGATCTCTGCCGCCGCACAAGTCATCCGCGAATCGATGAAGTCTCCCGCCGCGCGCCAGATGGGCGTGCCGAAGATTCCGCTCACCGATCTCTACAACGCAGCGGGGGACTACATTCGCGCCCGCGGAGGCGTACTCGAATTTCGTTGTCCGGTCGATTCCTTTTCCCAAGAGCGATCGCAGGTACACGTTGGCATTCGCAGTCGCGCTGAACAAGTCGTGACGTTTGATTACTTATTGCTGGCTCTGCCCTTCGATGCTCTGGATCGCGTTCTGCCAGATTCCAAAGAAAGCGCGGACATTCGCGAGAAGATCTCTCACTTC
The DNA here is from genome assembly GCA_963763845.1 of uncultured Acidobacteriota bacterium. Taxonomy (GTDB): domain Bacteria; phylum Acidobacteriota; class Terriglobia; order Terriglobales; family Acidobacteriaceae; genus Sulfotelmatobacter. The sequence goes on along the minus strand of CAVXPX010000024.1, from coordinate 314,737 downwards.
GAAAACTCGCCCATCACCGGCATCCATCTCTGGTTCGACCGCCAGATTTCCGATCTTGACCACGCCGTCCTGCTCGACCGCACGATTCAATGGATGTTCCACAAATCGCGCCTGCAACCCATCCGCACCCAAGCCAATGGATCGAACGCTGGCAGCTACGTTGAACTTGTCGTGAGTTCGTCGAAAACACTAATCGATAAATCCCGCGGCGAGATCGTCGACCTGGCGCTCAGCGAAGTGCGCGAATTCTTCCCCGCCGCGCGCGCCGCCAATCTCGTGAAGTCGACCGTCATCAAAGAAGTCAACGCCACCTACTCGCCGCGCCCGGGCATCGACGCTCACCGGCCAGCAACCATCACAGCCTGGCCACGCGTCTTTCTCGCGGGAGACTGGACCGCCACCGGATGGCCCGCAACCATGGAAGGCGCCGTCCGCAGCGGATATCTGGCCGCCGAAGCGATCGCCCGATCCGCCGGAATTACCAACGCCCACTTCATCTCGCCCGACTTGCCCGCCACCGGATTCATGCGTTTGTTCCCCTGAGCGCTCCCAAGATTTGTCATCCCGACCGAAGCGTGCCGTTCCCGAAGGGAACGGCATGCGGAGTAGAGGGACCTTATGTTCTGCAATCTCATATGAATTCTTAATCCCTTCTAATCTGCCGCGATCCGTCCCCGCGTAATCTCAACTCTCTTCTTCATTCGCCGATACAGATGGCATGGACGGCCGTGAAATCGAGCCGAGAATCGTGATGTGGGCAGTCGCCGACCTCTGTTGGCTCGACCCCGCCGGTCAACCCGTCCATGCCCCGGCCACTCTGGAAGACACCTCACGTTCTGGCGCTTGCCTTCGCGTCAAGGCTCCGATTCAGGTCGGATCGCCATTGACGGTCAAATGGCATCGCGAACAGTTTTCCGCCGTAGCCCGAAATTGCCGCCGCGACGGCCGCGAATTCTTGCTGGGAGTCCACCGGGAGCCCGGCCTGCCAAACATCGCCGCGCCAGCCACCGCATCCAAAATCATGACGAAGCGCGCAACCGCGCCCAGTCCAACATCTGCCTCATTGCCGCCTGCGAATCCTGCGCTCCCCCGCCCTTCGCGACCCAGCATTCTTCCGACAGAGCAGGCACTCAGGCCTGAGAGGATTCGTCACCCGGCACCTGCTTCTTCGATATCCGAACCGCTAACTCCCTTTCCGGAGGCTATGCGTGGTCACGAAAGGAATCCTATGCAACCGAAAAAGCTTTTCCCTAAATTCTGGCGCTCGCAACCCGGCCCGGAGACATCACAGCAACCCACTCACACGGAGGCTCCAGTGAACAAGACCACGACTCATGCCACGCCATCGCCCAGCGCGCCTCGCGGCGAACTGCTCTCCTACCAGGACATCTATCACGCGGCGGGAATCCTGAATCCGCCCTCCGGCTACGGAATCGACAAGGTCGTCGATATGCTTAACAACGAGCATCTGCGCGACCTCTCGAAAGATATACGGCGCGCCTCGGTGCTGATGGCTCTCGACGCCGCCGGCATGTCGGTGAACGACTTGCTGCAGGACGCAACCCGCCGCCAGCAGGCTCTGGAATCGTACGAAGGCGCTAAGCGCAAGCAGATGGAAGAATTCGAGTCCCACAAATCGCAGGAAAACTCGCGGATCGAGGCGGAACTCGAGCGTCTCAAGGCGCATTACGCCGAGCGGATCCAGCGGAACCACGAGCAGATCGAGCAGGAGAAAGAATCGCTGCGCAACTGGCAGATGGCCATGCAGCATGAGAATCAGCGCATCTCCGACGTGATCGAACTTTGCCGCAAGCCTTCCGCCGCGGCGGCCAATCCATCAGTATCAGCCGGCCCTGAAAAGCCCTCCGCGGAGAAGACTTCCTCTGAGTCCGCTCCGGCGGCGGCGATGAAAGCGAGCGTCTAGGGCAGCGTCCACAAGCCCACGACGAATTATTCTCCGCGCACGCAGTTACTTCGCGCGCCGGCACGCCACCAGCAGCCGCGTCCACGGATCATCTTCCAACCGGCTGATCTGTACTACCGGATGTCCGTTGGTCGTGTCATGGATGAACTGCCCATCGCCGATATACATCCCCGTGTGCGTGATATCTTTCGCCGACGATCCGAAAAACAGCAAATCGCCCGCCTGCAGATCCTTGCGGTCGACCGCGGCCATTCCCTTCCACGCCGCCTGCTGATCGGCATCGCGCGGCATATTGATGCCGCGTTCCTGCATCAGCATCTGTGTGAATCCCGAACAATCAAAACCAAAACTCGACCGTCCTCCCCACAGATACGGAAATCCCAGAAACCGTTTCGCCAGATCGATCGACTCCGGAATCGTCAGCGGCTTCGGATCGGAGATCACATCGCCATCCTGAATCCATCCATCAGTCATTCCCGCCAGACGGACCTCGACCCAACCCTGCGGAACTTTTTTCCCGGCGCCGGTCTTCCCCTTCGGTGCATTCGGCGTTTCCGGCGACGCCACCTCGAGCCGCGTCTCAAACGGAACCGTAATCAGCGGCTTGTGTTTCGTAATATCGGGCTCGCGGTAGATATTGGCGAACAGGCTCGCGACTTCGACCGCCGGCCCCGACGTCGCATACCCGGTCCCGCTCAGGATCGTCCGGATGTGCCGGCTCGCAATCCAGCCTTTGTAGTGATCGGACGTCTGTATCTTCGACCACTCTCCGCGCGACACCAGCAGAGTGACATTGCTGCCATAAATCACTTGGGATACCACATCGGCCTGCTCGCTCGGACGCGCATACATATTGGCCACAGCGACGACCACGACCTCGATGTTCGTCCTGGCCAATGCTGAGCCGGAGAGGAAGGGAGCGAGGAAGAGAGAAATCCAGAAATAGCGACGCATCATGTTCATCAAATGATGGCAGACCTTTGGCAGCGGCGTATCGCTTGCAAATGGTACTGGATACCGAGCCCGATCCGCCAGAGGGAAAGCCTCGGTTTCCGGACCGGAATCTGAGGAATCGGATCACTCCAACGTTTCACAATCGCTCAGGGCAGCAGGCCATACACCTGCACGACGCCGGCACATACACTCGCCCGTTCGCAATGGTGGGATTCACTCGACTGATTGGCTTAGACGCGACTGAGACTCGTCAAGATGAAAGAATTTGCAAACGTATGAGCGAGTACGGCGACGGTGCTTGCACATTGGAAGTCACAGCTTCGGGACCCGTCGGCGGGATGCCTGAAACGAAACTCGATCCTCTTACCGCATGCCACGCTCTGGCATAAACTGTCACGTTGCCGGAGAGAGTTGCTGGAAAACACAGGCGAACGTTCGCGGACAATCAGAAATCTGGAAGTTCGGACGGTCTCGCCGTAAAGCCAGAAAATCGAGTTCCGCCCGCGATTTCCACAATTTTCGTTCGATCAGGAGTCCATTTGTCATACTGCTGTAACGTTATGGTTGGACACTAGCCCACATGCAACCTCACACCTTCCCCAGCCACGAAAGCAAGAGAGTGGAAAAACTGCTGACACAGCTCGCCCTCAAAAAGGCCGCGACACGCAGCCAGGACCAACTCGAATTATGTAGGGACAGCCGCTCTCGACTGTCCAGCGGGGCGAAGCTCAGCTGTGGCGCTCGCGGCATCGCAACTCCATCTTCCCTGTAGAGCCTTGCATCGCTCCGAACAACAAGCCGGCCCGCTCGCATATCCAGTCTGATTCGCAGCAAACCGCCCCAACAGCGCTCGCTAGCGAGAGTTTGCAATTTCCTGCAACCATGTAAGAAATTGCTTGATTCTTGCCGTCATAAGTGACCCTCGCGCGCAAATTCAGTTACCCGATTCTCACCAATGCGGATAAAATATCCGACACTTCCGGGATCGGCCCGAATTGCCGGTTCTGGAGCAGGATCACCTGCAGTAAATTATTAGACTTTTCAAGTTCGGTGGGAGAAAGCTTCATGACTTGTTCGTCGATGCGGAAGGTTGGTGCTTGCTCGTTCGTCGTCATGATGTCGGTGCTGGCTTGCGCTGCACAACGTCCCACCATGACGACTCACGTTCCCGAGGTAGTTTCCTCCGGCGTCGCTCCCATGGTGGGATTTCTTCCGGCCGATCAGCGCATCAGTCTCGCTGTTTCACTTCCTCTGCGCAATCAGGACGAACTGGAACGTCTCCTCGGAGACATCTACGATCCGCATAGCCCGAACTACCATCACTATCTCAGCGTCAAAGAATTTACAGAAAGGTTCGGCCCCACCGAATCCGACTACACGGCGCTCCAGAGCTACGCAGAGGCGAATGGCTTGAAGGTGGTCGAGAAGATGTCGAACCGGATGGTCCTCGACCTCGAAGGGCCGGTCGCGAAGGTGGAAGCGGCGCTTCATGTGAATATGGCGGTTTATCAGGAGCCGGCCGGGGCGCGCGCCTTCTTTTCCGCCGACCGCGAGCCGACACTCGATCTCGATGTGCCCATCCTGCACATCTCCGGTCTCGACAACGAAGTTCTCCCGATCGCCAAGAACTTCATTGCTTCCGCTTCCGTGGTTTCGCGCAAGGCGACTGGGTCCGGCCCGGCCGGATCCTTTTACGGAAGCGATCTTCGAACCGCATACTACGGCTCCGGATCGCTGAAAGGCGCGGGACAGAAACTCGCGATCTTTGCCTACAGGGGATACAACAATAACGACATCACCAAATATTTCAACAACGAAGGCCAATCCAACACGGTTCCGATTCAATCGATATCAGTCAACGGCGCATCGACGACCTGCGGTTCTGGTTGCACCGACATTGAGCAAGCGCTCGATATTGAACAGGCCCTTTCCATGGCGCCCGGCCTCAGCCAGTTGCTCTTCTACGTCGGAAAGAACGACGTCTCGATCTTCAATCAGATGGCGGCCGACAATAGCGCCTCGAGCATCAGCTGCTCTTATGGCTGGAAGAAGGATCAGTCCAGCCTCGACCCCATCTTCGAAGAAATGGCATCGCAGGGCCAGAGCGTGTTCGTGGCCACCGGCGACAACGGTTCTGCGACCGCGGGAAATGTGACCTGGCCGTCTGATGACGCCTGGGTCACCGCCGTCGGAGGCACCGTGCTCACCACAAAGAGCGGCGCCTGGAGCTCGGAAACAGGTTGGTCCAACAGCGCAGGAATGCCTTCGAAGAACAACATTCCTATTCCCAGTTATCAGCAACTCGCCGGCATCATCAGCGGGTCGAATCATGGATCGACCACGCTGCGCAACATCCCGGACGTATCCTCCGAATCCGCTGCGGAGCAATACGTCTGCGCCATTGGCACATGCCGCAACCAGGGCGGAGGCACCAGCTATGCCGCGCCGCTCTGGGCCGGGCTGGCGGCCATGATGAACCAGCAGGCCGCCAGCAACGGACAGGCAAACGTCGGCTTCCTGAATCCGCTGATCTATGACATCGGCGTGGGAACAAGTTTTACCAGCGATTTCCACGACATAAAAAGCGGCAGCAACGGCGGATATTCCGCCGTCGCCTATTACGATCTCGTGACCGGCTGGGGAAGTCCGATTGCCGCGAACCTGATCAACGGAATCGTTCCAGCGCGTTGATCGCCACCCTGATACCGTTTGCCAGCTCAAGCCTCCTCTGGTAGAGACTCGCTACGTCTCTGCTACGTCTCTGCCCACAGCTCTAAACATGCCCGGGTCTTGCGGATTTCGACGCTGCAGCGCCGGCGCCTCGACGCCTGTCGTGGCGGCGTCTCCGCCGCCACAGCACCGGAGCCGTGTCCAGACAACACATTTGGCCTAAGATTGTGCGAGCTGCTTTCCGCACGTCGAGGATCAATGCACGACCAATCTGTAACTGAATCGCTGAACCCGAACAACAAGCTCCAGCTTCGGCGCAGCTTCCTCCGTCTACTGCTTTTATGGCTCATCCTCGCCGTACTGCTTCTTTGGGCGCTTGCTGCGCTGACTCTTGTGGCGGCGCGCTGGATCGATCCTCCGACCACCGCGGTACACGTCGAGCGCCGCTTCCAAGCCTGGATTCACGGCAAGCCTTTTCGCGAGCGCTCCGCGTTCATCCCGCTAAGCCAGATCTCGCCTGATCTGCAGCACGCCGTCATCGCGGCCGAGGACGCCAACTTCTACCATCACCATGGATTCGACTGGCAGCAGATTCAAATCGCCGCCAAAGAAGATTTGGAAGGCGAGCGCACGCGCGGAGCTTCTACCATCACGCAGCAACTTGTCAAAAACCTCTTCTTCGGAACCGGCCGCTCCTTCCTCCGCAAGGGCGCCGAGACCACGCTGGTTCCGGTCGCCGAATTATTTCTCGGCAAGCGGCGCATCCTCGAGATTTATCTCAATGTCGTCGAATGGGGACCCGGCATCTATGGCGCGCAGTCCGCGTGCCGCTATTACGACAATACATCGGCGCGGAATATTGGACGCGAGCAGGCAGCCCGGCTCGCCGCAATCCTGCCCGCTCCTCTGAAACGCCGCCCCGAGCGCATGAATAGCTACAGCGCGATCATTCTTCGCAGGATGAGTCAAATGGGGTGGTGATCGCAGGTGCGGTTGCGCACGTGATGCGAGAACTTGTTTCTGTAACTTTTTCGACCTCTGGCGCATCCCAGTGGCACGAATTCCCATAAGCCTTTAAGATTGCGAATCTCTCAGTCGCGAACCGAATTCGCTGGGGAAGAGGTTTACGATGGCGACGAATGTAGGTTCCATGCAAAACGAAACGACAAGATCTGCGGGCAGACTCGCTGCCGCAAACGGCCTGGCAATGGTGCGAGTGACGATCGGCGCCATGTTCGTCTCCGTCTTCTTTGAGAATATGCGCAAGGGACTCTATCGTCCCGAGGGCTACGCAGGCCTCATCAACTTCTACATCAAGCAGGGACACGCACCTGCGATATGGAAATCAGTCATGGCTCTGGCGGCAAGTCACGCTGCGATGGCCGCGCCTCTGCAGGCTGCGACCGAGATCTCGCTCGGCATCCTGCTGATCATCGGACTGCTCACGCGCCCCGCAGCGTTCATCGCGTTCCTGTATCTTGGCAGCCTTTGGATGTCGGAATGGGGCACGGCCTGGATCTGGGAGCTGCTCGTCCCCGTGCTTGCTTCGCTCGGGCTCGCGATTGGATCTGCCGGACGGAAGTGGGGCGTAGATGGGTGGCTGGCGCAACGGTGGCCATCGTCGCTCTTGTGGTGATCGGATCAAATTCACGTGCGAGTCTCCGTCATCATCCCCACGCACAACGAAGCGCAGGCGATTGAGCGCGTCCTGGCGGATCTCCCACCGGATCTCGCGACAGAAGTGATTGTGGTCGATAGCAACTCGACGGACGGGACTCCTGACATCGCCGCAAGGATGGGAGCGCGCGTGATTCAGGAACCGCGCCGCGGCTACGGACGCGCGTGCCTCACAGGTCTGGCCGCGGCAAATTCTCCTGACGTGGTTGTGTTTCTCGATGGCGATTACAGTGATCGGCCCTCCGAACTGCCGATTCTGCTGGCGCCAATCATCGAAGGGCGCGCCGACATCACGCTCGGCTCTCGCCTGCAGAAGCAGCGTGTCCCCGGAGCGTTGCCGTGGCATCAGGCGTTTGGGAATCGTCTCGCGGCCGGTATGATAAGGATTCTTTACGGACTGCACATCACGGATCTCGGCCCGTTTCGCGCCGGCCGCGCAGATGTGCTACGCGCTCTCGGGCTCGATGAGCCGACCTATGGCTGGGCGGTGGAAATGATTCTCAAAGGCGCGCTGGCCGGATACCGCGTGGTGGAAGTGCCGGTGAGCTATTACCCACGCATCGGAAAATCGAAAATCAGCGGGACGCTGAAGGGCACGATCGGCGCCGGCTGGTTCATTCTCAGCCGGATCGTGAGATATTATTTTCGAAATCGAAAGGCAGCGACGCCAGGAACAGCGTAGGCTTCGTCAAAAATCCAATGGAATTCTCGTGGTGCTGAATTTGAATCCTCGCTCTCTCGGACGCGTCATCTCGAAGCACCGCGTTTTCACCAGCGGTGCGAGGGATCTCGCGTGCAGCGGCCCCAACTCCGCGCCGGATTCTTCGCTCCGCCTGAAGAGCGGCTCCGCTCAGGATGACACCATAATTGATTCGAAAGCGCCCAGGGATGACACCATAATTGATTCGAAAGCGCCCAGGGAGATGGTATTGCATTCACCAGGCAGCAACTGCGTGCTCGTGATCATGGCCAAAGCGCCGCGCCCCGGATCGGTCAAGACCCGCCTGGCGTCCAGCCTTCCTCCAGAGGCTGTCACGGATTTCTATCGTTGCCTCCTCGATGACACGCTGGCGCTCGCGCGGTCGTTAAAAGGCGTCGAAGTCGCCATCATGAGCCCGCTGGCGGACGTAAACGAGTTGGCGCAATTGGCAGGTTCCCGAGCGAGCGTGGTTGCGCAGAAAGGCGAAGGGCTCGCTGCGGGCCTGACTTCGGTGTTCGCACACTTCGCCGGCGCTCATCCCCGGCGCACGATTGCCTTCAACAGCGACAGCCCGCACCTGCCGCCTTCCGTTCTCGAAGACGCCTTCGAAACGCTGGCGGCACACGACGTGGTCGTTGGACCAACCCACGATGGAGGCTACTATCTCGTCGGAGCAAAGGCGTCGCATCCTACCCTCTTCGCTAACGATGGAATGGGCACCAGCAGCGCTCTGGAAAGACTCCTGTCCCGCACGCGAACGCTTGAGCTGTCCGTAGGTTTCGCAGATTCTTTTTATGATATCGACGTCGCAGAGGACCTGACGCGCTTGGTAGCGGAGTTGCGAGCGGCTCCGTCGAGAGCCCCGCGCACTGCGGAGTGGCTGAAAGAATGGCAACTCGCCGCGGGACGATCTAACCAACGAACGGGCACGGAAGCATAGTGAAGATTACCCCGGTGTGGAGAGTCTGCGTGCTCGGTGGCGTGCTGTGCGCCGCCCTGACGATTTGCTCGCGCTATTTTGGCGATCGCGGCGGACCGGGCTTCATGGCTTCTTTGGCGATTGCGGGCGTCGCGTACCTGCTCGCGATCCGTGAATTGTTCGCGGCGCCGACATTTCCCCGGCATGTGGTCGTGATCGGGATTCTTCTTGCTGCCGTGTGGCACGTTGCATTTCTTCGGCTGCCCGCCGGGCCCGACGATGACATTCATCGCTATGTCTGGGACGGCCGCCTGCAGAGGCTCAGCTACAACCCCTATCTCGTCGTTCCCGGCGATCCTGCCGCACAGTATTTGCATACCGCGGAAACCCGCAATCTGAACAATCCCGATCTGCCAAGCCCATATCCGCCGGGAGCGGAACTTTTTTTTCGAGCTGTAACCGCGATTCGTGAATCTATATTCGCGCTCAAAGTCGCGTTTGTGCTTTGTGATCTTGCCATTGTTTTCGTCTTGCTCGATCTCTTGCGCGTAACCGGCCGAGCAGCGCACCTGGTTCTGGCATTCGCCTGGAATCCACTGTTAGCGATCGAGGTAGCGGGCAGCGGCCACATTGATATTGTTGGGGCATTATTACTCCTCGTATCCGTCGCTGCGCTGGCGCGCCGATGGCGGATGACTGCAGCCGTCGCCCTTGGGCTGGCCGTCGCCGTGAAATTCCTGCCCATCGTACTTTTGCGCCTCTACTGGAAGCGGATTCGCATTCGCGACGCGGCGCTTGCCGCAGTTGTAGTCGGGCTTCTCTACGTGCCATTTCTGAATCACGGCCGCATTCCCACCGGATCGCTGGGAACCTATGTGCAGACGTTCCGCTTCAATGGTCCGGTGTTCGCGGCGCTCAATCATGTGGCGCCTCCGCAGCTGCTTGCCGCGCTCGCAGTGCTCGTCGGATTGGCGACCGCGACCTGGCTCAGAAGCGTGCGACCCAAGTTGTCTCCCGACACATTTGCGTGGCCGATGGCGGCAACGCTTTTGTTCGCGCCCGTCGTATTCCCCTGGTACCTGCTCTGGCTGCTTCCATTTCTGACATCGGCCTCGACGCTGGTGATCATTGTCTGGACCGCGAGCATTATTCCCACATACGTGCAATGGCATCTGCGCGCCCTCGGGCATCCCTGGGGCGGGCTTCCCGCCTGGGTCATGCTGGTCGAATACGGATGCGTGGCAATCGCCGCCGCAGTTATCTGGTTCTACCGTGGACGGAAACCTGCTCACGCCGGCGCTCAATCCGAATGAAGAATGTTTCCTTCACAGATTCAGTATCCAAAGGCGCATCTCCGACATCCATGACAAGATCAGTCTCGACAAGGAGGACTCCATGACGAAGTCAAGCATTCGTCCGATGATTTGTCTTCTGGCTCTCGCGGTATTGCTCCCCGCTGCATCGACGTTGGCGCAGACCCGCCCGGCCATCGCCGAACAGATCGCCAAAACCTACGGCCTCGACTCGTGGGGACAGATTGATGCCATCCGCTATACCTGGCACGCGCAGTTCCCCGGAGTGAATGTCTCCCACGCCTGGGAATGGGAGCCCAAGACCGGCAAGGTCTCCTACGAGGGAACGGACAAAGACGGCAAGCCGGTGAAGGTTTCCTTTGTCCTGTCCCAGGTTGCGAGCGAACCCGCCAACGTGAAGGATGAAATTGAGCCGTCGTTCGTCAACGATCAGTATTGGGCGCTCTTCCCTCTTCATGTCTACTGGGACTCCGGCGCCAATGTGACCGATGACGGCATGCAAAAGCTGCCACTTGGGAAGGGCGAGGCGAAGCACGTGGTGGTGAAATATCCGACCGAGGCCGGCGGCTTCACACCGGGCGACACCTGGGAGCTCTACCTCGGCAAAGACGGCCGAGTTGAGCAATTCGTCTACCGCCGCGGCGGGACGAAGAAGCCAAGCGTCGTCATCGCAACCTGGGCGGGTTATAAGAAAGCAGGTCCTCTGCTCATCTCCACCGAGCACCGTGGCACCGCCGACGGCAAGCCTCTGCACATCTTCCTGACTGACGTAGCCGTGAAGGTTGCCGGCTCGGATAAGTGGATCAAAGCAGAATAAAGGTTTGTTACGAAGTTGTTCTTCCGCCCAGACGGGGCTTGCCTTCACTGCTCTCTGGACCCGCGGCTGGCGGCGTGGGCTGCATTCTTTCGCCGCCTGGCGGCTGTACCGCGGCACGGTTCGTGACTATCTCGCGATCACGACCGTAGTGCACGAACTGCTCAGCTTGGGCAGATCGCGATCTGCGGCCATGCGGATGTCGAGCCGTGGGCGCTCGCCGCGAATGATGGGGCAATAAGAATCGGGCTCGAGCAGTGCGGCCTGCAAGCGTCGCCGGCCGGCGCATCCGCCGTGGCACGATTCGCGAAACTCGCACGCATGGCAGGCTTCAGGAAGCGTCCGCAACTGCTCGAAAGGGGTTGAACTCAGAATGTCGACGCCGGCGGAGACCGAATCGGAAAGCGGCTCGCCCGATCCCGGCCAATAAACGCACGGTTGTGTCGTAGCGCGTGGTGTCACGCGCACTGTGCTTACGCCACATCCGGCTCGCAGCGGCGGGAGTCCTGCCATCGCGCGCACCAGCGGCTCGCCAATCGCGATGACATCGGTCTCCGCAAAGAGGCGTCGGAATCCCTCCCAGTACTCTTCGTAGCTCAGCGCATAAATGTCCGAACGCACCGACTGATATACATTCACGCGCAAAGGAGCGGCAAACTTTTTGGCGACGCGCGCGACATCCGCCAGACGCAAGTAGTTCGACTTCATCATGACGGCGATGACGGTTACGGGAATCTCAAGCTTCACGCATCGTTCTGCCTGTTCGTGAATAAGCGCCCAGTTGCCTGGGCCCCGCTGTGCATCCTGCTCGGCTTGCGTCGGGTAGTCGAGCGAGAATTCGATGTCGTGAAAAGCGCGCAGTTCATCGTCCTGCAAAACCGTGACGCTGTGCCCGTTGGAAGTAATGGTGAGCTGGACCGGTCTCGTTCGCAAATAGGCCAGGATTGCTTTGAAATCCGGATGCATGCCGTTCTCGCCCGTGCCCAGATTCACCGAGCGTACGGGCAGGCGTTCCATGACTGCCTTCACTTGATCCAGGGAAAGACGATCCGCACGCGTCGGATCGCGATAGCAGAAGGCACAGGTAAGATTGCACTCGTTCGTGAGGCCGAGACCGAGCGAAATGCCGCGGTCGGGATTCGTGTGACGAGATCCAGAAGATAAAACTGGCGGCGTGTCGTTCACTCGCGATTCCCCATTCAAGACTTTACGCAGCGTGCCAGACAATGCGTGTAACGAGCGATGGATGCGAACTCCGGACGTCTGCCCAGTTGGCGGTCCAGTTCGAAGATTCGATCATAGTCGGCGCTGCGATTCACTTTCGACGGCAGATAATCCGACACAATCCGTACCCCTCGCATCGCAATCGTCTCGAGCGGCGCAGCTTTCAACGATGCTTGCAGGGCATCTGGAGAAAAAATCCGCGACCGTCCTCCATACAGCGATTCTTTGACCCACTCGTCGGTTAGATTCTTCTCCGCGGCTTTGAGATCACCGCCGACAATCGCCGACTTCAGCACTTCGCCGGCGCGGTTGCGCACGAGAACAGAAAGTACCGCGGACGAATCGCGCATCAGTTGGGCACAGCCGCGCAAGACAACGTCGGGATCTTCAACGTACTCCAGAACATTGTGGCAGAGAATCAGGTCGAACGATTGAGCGTCGAAAAGGCCGGGCACTTGGGAAGCGTCGCCCTGCTTCAGAGTAATCTTGCCTTCAAGTCCCTTGTCGTTCGCCGCACGGCCTGCGATGCCCAGCATCTCCCGGGAAGAATCGAGCAGGGTGACTTGGATCCCGAGTCGCGCGAGACGAACCGCAATCGCTCCCGTCCCGCCCCCAACATCAAGCGCTCGTAACGAATCTCGGCCCTGCGGCGGCAAGAACTCCTGCAGGCTGGCAAATGCCAGGTCAAGGCGCAACCGGCCCTCAGGCGTCTCGAGATAGGCAGCGTACTTCTCCGCGCCGCTCTGAAAGCGATCGCCCGCGGAATTGGTGATCATCTTCTCCATGCAATCACGCGTCAGGATGAGTGCGAATGGGGCTTCGAGGGCGCGCCGAGCGCGACGGCAGACTCGGAGGTCAGATAGAGAAACGTGAACGTCTCCTGCAAATACAGGCGCACATGTTTCTCGGTGTGACTCAGGTAGCCGATAGAGGCGTCCTGGCCGATGTGAAGATCAAAATCTCCGCCGCGGGTGGTCACGACGAAAGCGCCGTCAATCGCAGGCGCCCAGATGATTTTGCCTTCAACCAGGCGCTTGACGTGTTCGAGCACCGGATACCCATAGTCGCTGGTTTCGGCAAGCTCGGTGTAAGCATCAGCCCCGAGCAGAATCGAATACGGGCCATTGACACCGACAAGACGCAACTGGCTCAACGCGTGCGCAAATGCCTCGGGATACTTGCGCACGTCGTCAGGTAAGGAGCTTTTTGGATTGCTGGTGCCCTGCCGGATGCCGGCGATTCCCGCAGCGTCATACCCTTCGAAGATGGCGCGGTCCTCGCTGAAGGCGAGCTTGCGCGCGGCCTCTTTTGCGGGCTGCCAATCGGAATCGCTGGCGCCTCGTTCGACGTCATCGATCATCTGGCGGTCGAGCTCGAACGAAACACGCAGCTCAACCAGGTTTTTCGCTTCGCGCTGGTGCGCCGCCACACCATCGCCATTTGCTGCTATCGTGCGCTGATGACCCGTGCCAACGGCCGAGAGTGAAACGCCCGCTGGTCCATGAACATCTACAACGCGGCGGCCGGCGAGATAGCGCTTGAGTGTCCGGGAAGTCTCCTCTTCAATTTGAGCCCATGCAGCATCTGAAACAGGCGCAAGGTCGCGATGCAGGTTATTCATGAGAATCTTCTCCTTTCAAGGAACCAATGCCGAGCGAACTATCGTTGGATGGCGCGGGTGGCGCGGAAGTTTCAACGGGTGGCGAAGGCATCGCCGCCTGGTCGGGCGAGACATCGTCGAGAAACGAGGCGGTCGGGATAAAAAACAGGTTTCCCGTGACCGCGCTGCTGAAGTCGAGGATGCGGTCATAATTGCCGGGCGGGCGGCCGATGAACATGTTTTCCAGCATTTGTTCGGTGGTGCGCGGTGAGCGACTGTAGCCGATGAAATACGTGCCGAATTCGCCGTAGCCGGCGCGTCCAAACGGCATATTGTCGCGAAGAATTTTGATTTCGACGCCGTTTTCTTCGATGACAGTGAGGGCGTTGTGCGCGGAGGTCGGCTTGACCGAATCGTCAAGTTCGATATCCGAGAGTTTTGTCCGCCCGATGATCTTCTCCTGCGCTTCGGTGGGCAGTTTGTTCCAGGCATCGAGATTGTGCAGGTACTTCTGCACGATGACGTAGCTTCCACCGGAGAACTCTGGATCTTCGTCGCGGATGAAGACAGCATCGGCAGCGGCTTCGCCTGTGGGATTCTCAGTGCCGTCGACGAATCCAAGCAGATCGCGCTCGTCGAAGTAGCGGAAGCCATGAACTTCATCCGCGGTGCTTGCCACACCTTCGAGGCGCGCCATGATTTGCGCGGCGAGTTCGAAACAAAGATCCATGCGCTTGGCCCGAATGTGAAAGATCAGGTCGCCGGGCGTCGAGACAGCGTGGCGCGAACCGGAGCGAATTTCGCGGAAGGGATGAAGCTCGGCCGGGCGGGGCGAGCCGAAAAGGCGATCCCAGGCATCGGAACCGAAACCCATAATGCAGGAGAGACCGCTTTCGGGCGCGCGAAAACCGACGGCCCGCACGAGCGCAGAAATATCTGCGCAGAGCGAGAGGACTGGACCTCGATTGTCATCACCGGGCTTGATGGTGACGACAAGAAAAATGGCCGCGTTGGTCAGCGGAGAAGAAACCAGCTGAGATACCGCTGCGGCGGATTCATAGGCCGGGACGCTGATGGGGTCGGGAGTCATCGGAATTCAGCCTGCCGCGGCCGAGAGACGATCATGTCATTCTTCCGCCCGGGCGAAAGGCAGAAGCGACAGCTTAACAAAGGTTGAGGACTAACGTCGACGGCGTGTCGGCTGCTTTTACCGGGGCGACTGGGAGGCTGCTTTCGGCGCCGCGTGAATCACCGCGTCAAACGCGGGCTTCGGCCGATCATTGCGATCGAACAGCAGGGGATAGTTCGTCCGGCCCCGGATCGGCCAGTTGTTCTTCCAGGAATCTTTGTCGGTGACGCCCCAGAACGTTACGCGCGTGACCAGTCCGCAGTGCTTCGCATAGGCGCCGAACAAATCTGCGTAGCGCTTCGCCAATGCCTGCTGAACGGATTCCGGCAATCCATTCGGATAGGGATTGAGCTTGGGATCGGCGGCGGCATGGAGCGAAACATCGGCAGTCTGGTTGTTCGTGGCCGACGGCAGCACGTCCACATCCAATTCGGTGATCATGACCTTCATGTGCAACTTTCCAAATGCACTGATTGTCTTGTCGATCTGTTCTACCGAAGGCCAGTCCATGCTGACGTGATCCTGCAAGCCGACGCCGGTGATCGGCACCCCCTTGGCCTTCAGCTTCTTGACGAGCTTGATCGCGCCTTTGCGCTTGGCCTCGTTTTCGAGCGAATAATCGTTGTAGTAAAGCTCGGCTTGAGGATCGGCCTCGTGCGCGAAGCGAAACGCCTGCGCGATGTAATCTTCTCCGATGATTTTCAGCCACGGGGATTGGCGCAGCGTGCCATCGTCGCCCACAACTTCATTGACAACGTCCCAGCCGTTGATTCGTCCCTTGTAGCGGCCGACCACCGTTCTGATGTGCTCGTGCATGCGCTCGAGCAAGACATCGCGGCTCACAGGATTGCCCTTGTCGTCTTCGAACACCCACTTGGGAACCTGCGAATGCCACACAAGATTGTGTCCGATGATGAACATGTGGTTCTGCTGGCCGAATTCGACATATTGATCGGCCAATGCAAAGTCGTAGGCGCCCGGCTTGGGATGAACGACCTCCCACTTCAAGACATTCTCAGGGCTGATGGTGTTGAACTGCGCCTTGATGATTGCATCTTCCCCCAGATCCTTTCCCGTGAACTCCGCGGGATTCAGCGCGGCTCCAACCAGGAAGCACCCTTGGTAAGCGTCCTTGAGGCTGGGTTGCTGAGGCTGGGCGTTGACGGTCAGTCCGAAGGCCAGGATTGCAGCAGATAACGATAAGAATTTAGGCATACGATTCCCTATTGTGCAGCAGCAGCGGCCGGCGCGCCCTTGCGTCGTTCCGTGAGGTCGTTGGCGATCGATTGGTTTTTCTCACCCGTCAACGGATAGAAAAACAGGCAGGCCGCGGCGGCGAAGAAAAACAGTCCGGCGTAAATGCTTGCCGTCAGAAGGATGCCGGTCTGCGCATATGCCGTCTGCACATCAGCCTGCGAAATCAATCCATAAGCCGATAGCAGTCGTCCTGCGACGAAACCTCCCAGGGCCAGCCCCGCCCATAGCGCGAAGACAATGCCGCCGGTCACGGCGCCAGTCGCGCGGCGCCGCAACTTCCACTCGCCATAATCCGCAACGTCGCCCATCATCGCCCAGAGGATTGGCCCCGAGAGTCCGAACGAGTACTGGCGAAGCACTTCTGTCGCGATGACGACATAAGTCGCATGCGGCGGAATCACATACAGCAGCACATTGAAAATACCGGTGAGGATCATGCTCGCAATGAACAGCCGCCGTTTGCCGACCCGCACGGAAACGAAAGTCGAACAGGCTACGCCAAAGAGCAATGCGGCAAGGCCGAAGCCATTGAACCACGCAAAAAGATTCACATCGCCAGCCACGAATCGGAAATAAGGCAGCATGACGTTGCCGCGCACCAGAATCGCACTGAAGTAGAAAAGCGTAACTAGAAACAGTGCGATCCACGGCCGGTTGCTGAAGAGGTCGGAGAGATCCTGGCCGAGCGAGGTCTTCTGCTGGGGATCGGGCTGAATGCGTTCCTTGGTGACGAAGAACGAGATGATAAAGAAGACGACGCTGAGAACCGACAGCAGCCCCATCGTCAGCTGATAGCCTCGCGCGTCATTGCCCCGGCCGAAGAATTTGACCATGGGAATGGCCAGACTCGCGACGATGAACCCTGCGCTGTTCGCGGCGATCTGCCGGTACGACGAGATGCTGGTGCGCTCGTCGGGGTCCTGCGTCATGACCGCCGTCAGCGATGCGTATGGCACGTTGTTGACGGTATAAATCACGCGCAGAAGAATGTACGTGACCCACGCGTAGACGATCTTGGCGCCCATACTCAGCTGCGGAGTAGTGAACGTCAGCACGCTGATAACGCCAAACGGAACGGCTGTCCAGAGCAGCCAGGGACGAAACTTTCCCCACTTGCTTTTGGTTCGGTCCGCGATCACTCCCATCACCGGGTTGAAGCAAGCCACTCCTAACCCAACGACGAGAAAAAGAGTTCCGGCCTGCGCCGCGGTAAGGCCGAACGTGTGTGTGTAGAAATCCAATTGCAGAGCCAGCATGGCCTGGAAGACAAAGTTGGCCGCCATGTCGCCGAGAGCGTAGCCGATCTTTTCACCAACAGGAAGTTTCTGAATCATGAGAGCCTCGTGATGAGACCTGATCTATTCCGTCACCGTGAGCGTGATCTTCGTCAGATCCTCGTCGCGCGACGAATTGCCGACCATGACGAAGAACTCTCCCGGCTCGACTACGTATTTCATGTTCACGTCGTAGAAGGCGAGCAACTCCGGCGTGATGTCGAATCCGACCGTCCTCTTTTGGCCGGGACCGAGCGCGACTTTCTGGAAACCTTTCAGCTCCTTGACTGGCCGCGTGACTGAACTTACGACGTCGCGGATATACATCTGCACGACCTCGGCGCCTTCGCGCTTCCCGGTGTTGGTCACCTCGGCGATCACGCGCGTCGAACCGTTCGTACGAATTGTTTTCTTTTCGAGCCGCACGTTCTGGATCGAAAATGTCGTGTAACTCAGGCCGTATCCGAAGGCGTAAAGGGGCGAGACGTCGTCGAAGAGATATCCGCGGCGCGCCGACGGTTTGTAGTTGTAGAAGACGGGCAGATGACCCGCCGAGCGCGGAAATGTGATGGGCAGCTTGCCGCTGGGATTCACATCACCGAACAAAACGTCGGCGACGGCGTGACCGTTTTCCTGTCCCAGATACCAGCACTCAAAGATGACCGGAACGTGCTGGACGAGGTAGTTGATCGAGAGCGGCCGTCCGTTGTACAGAAGCGCCACGACGGGCTTACCTGTTGCCAGCATGGCCTTGACCAACTCTTCTTGCCTGCCGATCAAGTCGAGAGTGGCGCGATCGCCCATGTGGTTGAGTCCCCAGGCTTCACGCGAGGTTTGTTCGTTTCCGCCGATTGCAAGAATAATAATGTCGGCCTGCTGCGCGACTTCGATCGCTTCGGCAATCAGCTTGCGGTCTTCTTCCGGATCGCTGGGAGTAACGGAATCCTGATTCCAGTTGCCGCCGATGGTGATCTTGCAGCCTTCGCCGTAAAGCACCTTGGCACGATTTCCGACGCGTGCCTTGATCCCTTCGAGCACTCTTACTTCGTGCTTGGGAACGCCGCTATAGCCGCCCAGCAGCGTGCGATCTGCATTCGGGCCGATCACGGCGATCGTCTTGTAGTTGTTCAGATCGAGCGGCGCCAGTCCGCCTTCGTTCTTGAGCAGCGTGATGACTTCCTGCGCCGACTGCCGCGCGAGTTTCATATGCTCTTCGCGTCCGACAACATGATCCGCCACGTCCGGATCTACGTACGGATCGTCAAACAGGCCCAGCTTGAATTTCCACAACAGCATCGGCGCAACAAGCTCATCCAGTTGCGATTCCTTCAGCACCCGCGTTTTCACCAGATTCACCAGCTCGAGATAGCAATCGGGATCCGGCAGTTCGATGTTCACGCCGGCTTCCACCGCCAGCCGGCAGGATTCCTTCTTATCAGCCGCGACGAAATGTCCGTGAGTGTCTGGACGATATCCGAGTTCCCAGATCGCAAAATAATCGGAAACCGTGTATCCCTTGAAACCGAATTCCTTGCGGAGCACGTCACGCAACAGCCACTTGTTTGCGTGCGACGGGATGCCATCCACTTCGTTATAGGAAGGCATCACGCTGATCGCTCCTGCCTTATTGATCGCTTCCTTGAAGGAAAAAAGGAAGGTCTCGCGCAGAACGCGCAGGGAAACATTTGCCGGAGCGCAGTTCATGCCCGACTCCGGCTGGCCGTGTCCGACGAAGTGTTTGAGTGTGGCGATAAGACGCGTCTTGTCCCGGAATTTGGCGTCGCCCTGAAAGCCGCGAACGGCGGCAATTCCCATGCGCGAAACCAGGTATGGATCTTCGCCATAGGTTTCTTCGACGCGGCCCCAGCGTGGATCGCGGGCAACGTCGACCACCGGCGTCAGCGCCTGGTGAGCGCCGCGCGAGCGGGCCTCGAGCGCAGTCGCGGTGAAAAGTGACTCGATCAGCTCGGGATTGAATGTTGCTGCCAATGCGATGGGCTGGGGATAGCTCGTTCCATCGACGGCTGCGTGTCCGTGCAGGCATTCCTCGTGAAAGACCACCGGAATGCCGAGGCGCGAGTTCTCGAGGAAAAACTTCTGGATTGCGTTCGTTGTCTCGGCCATTCTCCGGGCGTTCAGGCCTTTGCCGGCATCGCTCGGACGGCCGACCTGCCCAAGCCCGTGCCCGTCTTTGAAGGCCAGCTTCGCCTTTGCCAAGTCGAATTTGCCATCTGCATCCACGAGAGTCTGCGGCTTCTTTTGCCATATGCAGAGCATCTGCGCGGCTTTTTCTTCCAGCGTCATGCGCGAGAGAAGGTCCTTCACCCGCTTTTCCGGCGACAGCGCAGCATTGCGGTACGGTTTCACGCTCAATTTCTTTGCGCCGAGCTTTTTCGAAATCGACCGCTTGGCGCTATTCATCTTCACGGTTTTATGTAGAGCCACGAAAGATCCTCCCGGCAAAACAGCGTCTGTCGCTTAGCAACCCGGCAACTTCTGGGACCCGCTAGAAAAACGTTTCTGCAAAGCGTTTAGGACACGCAATATACTACAGCCTCGCAAAACTTTCCGTGCGACACTCGTCGGGCTTGGCTTTCAATGTAGCGAGTTTGGAAGTGCCCGATTGAATTGCAGGAGAACGGGGCGTCGGGATGACGCATCCGTGAAGCGGCGGATCAAAACACTGACCAGCCACGAAGTCCCGCCGGGCTGGATGCTGACAGCTGCATTCTGGATGCTGAGTGCCGAGTGCTGACAGCTGAGTGCCGGATGCTGAATGCTTTTTGCGACACTTTCTGGTGGCGTCGTCCTGAGCGGAGCCGTCTTTCAGGCGGAGCGAAGGATCTCGCGCCGCTGCGTCGGCCGTGCCCGCCAGATCCCTCGCCCCGCTGGTAAAAACGCGGGGCGTCGGGATGACGCATCCGTGAAGCGGCGGATCAAAACACTAAGCAGCCACGAAGTCCCGCCGGCTGAGTGCTGACAGCTGCATTCTGGATGCTGAGTGCCGAGTGCTGACAGCTGAATGCCGCATGCTGAATGCTTTTCACGACACTTTCTGGTGGCGTCGTCCTGAGCGGAGCCGTCTTTCAGGCGGAGCGAAGGATCTCGCGCCGCTGCGTCGGCCGTGCCCGCCAGATCCCTCGCCCCGCTGGTAAAAACGCGGGGCGTCGGGATGACGCATCCCTGAAGCGGCGGATCAAAACACTAAGCAGCCACGAACTCCCGCCGGCTGAGTGCTGACAGCTACATGCTGGATGCCGAATGCTGAGTGCCGAGTGCTGACAGCTGAGTGCCGGATGCTGAATGCTTTTCACGACACTTTCTGGTGGCGTCGTCCTGAGCGGAGCCGTCTTTCAGGCGGAGCGAAGGATCTCGCGCCGCTGCGTCGGCCGTGCCCGCCAGATCCCTCGATCCGAAAAAACCGGTTGCTCAGCCGCGCTCCGCGGGAGCAGCCCCGTTGGGGATAGCAGGCGAAGTCATATCTAGGCGCGCGCCTTGTCGATCATTTCTTTCCAAATGCCTTTCGATTTGAGGATGAGTTCCACCGCCTCGCGAATTGCGCCGCGCCCAGCGAACGCTTTCGTCGTATAGTGCGCGATTTCTTTCACCTCAGGCACGGCATCGCCGACGGCCACCGCAAGGCCAACGCGGCGCAAGAGAGGAATATCCGGAAGATCGTCGCCGACGAATGCCACCTCGGCATCCGAAACTTTGGTCTTTCTGAGGATGTCTTCGTACGCCGGGATTTTCAGCGGCTGCTTCATATAGACGAATTCCATCTTCATCTCGTAGGCGCGGCGGAGCAGCGCCGCGCTTTCGCGGCCGGTAATGCAGCCGGTTCGCAGGCCGGCGGTTTGCGCCAGAGTTAATCCCTGGCCGTCGTGGGCATCGAATGTCTTGATTTCAAGCGCGCTGCCATCGGTTTGAGAAAGCAACGTGACGCTGCCATCGGTCATGGTGCCGTCGACATCCATGAGCAGGACTTTGATTCGGCTGGCGCGCTTCTTGAGAGCGGCGGAAATCTTAATAGAACGCATGAAGAATCCTCCCTAAGCAGGTCAAGAAAGTTTACGCGAAAGTCGGTTTTTCAAACTGCTCGATGCGACGCCTTCGCCGCATTCCGAAAATGCAGACCAGTGGTAGACTTACCGGCATGGCTGCCAAGAAGAAAGCAAAGAAAAAAGGGAAAAAGAAGAAGGCCGTCGCGAAGAAGACCGGGGCGCGGCGGGCAAGCTCAAAGAAATCGTCGCGCAAGGTCTCCCGTCCGAAGAAGACTCCCAAGCAGAAGCCCGCGGCAAGGAGTCGAAGATCCTCCAGAGCTCGGCCCGGGCCTGAACGGCTAATCACTGATTCCGATTCTCAAGGCCTCTCGACCGCCGAGACAGCCGATTCGGAAAGCGTTAGCGAGTTGATCGACGAGGGGAACGCGTTCGAAGCCGGCGTTGTCGAAGGGGTTGAGAAAGCTGAGGATGCCGGCGAGCGCGAAGTCCGAACCCGCGAATTCCCGGAAGACGATGTGCCCGAGGAATATCTGGATAAGGACTAGGCACGATTTTAGATCCGCGCCATCGACCGCTAATTATTTCGGAGGGTCGTGATCGGTGTGCGCACTCCGTCGAGACTCGACGGAACAGGAATTTCCCCTTCAAGTTGGCACTCCGAGTTTAGGCAGCAGCCACTGTGTGAGAAATAGATAGCCAACAATCACCACGACGAACCACACCCAATCCGGCATCTAGTTCCCTCCTCTCACTGGCAGAACTCTCGCGCGCCCAGTGCGGCTGCGAGAACCTCTGAAGCTCAAAAGCCGCTGTACACGGGCGGCGCGTTGTGCGGTGCTGCGGCAGACCAGGTCGCAAAGCTCGAACACCATTGGATCTGCGATGCTGTAATAGATGCTGTTGCCCGCGCGCTCGCGCCCGACCAGGCCCGCGTCGAATAGAATCTGCAGGTGCCTGGATACGTTGGGCTGATTGCCATCCAGGCAACAGACAATTTGACCCACCGTCTTCGGTCCGGGCTGAAGCTGCTGCAGAATCCGCAGGCGGTACGGCTCCCCGAGCACATGGAAGCGGCGCGCGACGACTTCGATCATGCGTTCGTGAATCATGGCCAATTAACTATATAATTATACATTCATATAGATAACTTTTCATGCGAGCTTAAACATGCGATCCGATATTGAACAAGCCATCCCGTTACTCCAACAGGGCGACAGGAAGGCTCTGGAAAAGGCCCTCGGATTACTCCAGCGCTCGGTATTCGCCTTTGGCATGCGCGTATGCGGCCAGCGCCAGGACGCCGAAGACACCATGCAGGAAGTTCTGATGAAGGCAATTCCCTACCTGCCGAAGTTCGACAATCCGAAAGCTCTCGCCACATGGCTCTACAAAGTCGCCAAAAATCGCTGCCTGATGAGCCGCCGGAAAAGCAAGTTCGCCCCGAAGGAAGACCTTTCGCTGGATGAACTGATGCCCGACCGCCAGGAACTCGAACAGCTCGAATCTGTTCCTGAAATCAGTCCCGAGAGCGCCGTGATCCGAGGCCAGGAGGGGCAGCGCATCCGCGAAGCCGTCCGCCATCTGCCTCCTCACTACCGCATCATCCTTGTGCTTCGCGATATGGAGGGATTCACCGACGAAGAGGTCGGAGAGATCACCGGCTTGCGACCGGCGACCGTCCGGGTTCGTCTGCACCGCGCGCGTTTGTTTGTCCGAAAAGAACTGGCCAAGGCCCGCCAAAAACAAAGCGTCGTGGATCGGTCTCGGCAAACCACCGAAGCTTCGCGAACGCGCCGGTGTCGCAGCATGTTTGCCGGGCTGTCGGACTACCTCGACGGAGAGCTTGACGATTTTTCTTGTGAAGAGATCGAAGCGCATCTGGAAGACTGCGAACCGTGCAAGAAATTCCTTCGAAGCCTGGAAGAGTCGATCAAGCAATGCAGACAATCGCCCGCGGAGTGTCCCGATCGAACAAAGGCAGCCGACATGAGGAAGCAATTACTCTCGACCTATGGACGGGCGTTGGCGGTCGCCGGCAAGTAAATCGTTCCCAGCCTGTCACTGTGTCTCGTCCTGCCTACAGTGAATCATGGATAGCTTGCCCTTTCCTGCCCGCGTACCTTCGTGTTCTGAGTCAAATCGCACATTCTCGTCCGCCGCATGTTCAAGCCTCAATGCTGAGCATGCTCCTGCCGAACATGAGACCATCACCAGGATCCAGCGCCCGCAATGCCTGTTTGCTGTTGGTGGTAGCCCTGTACGCGCTTCATAGCGCTGCGTATTCCGTCCTGACTCACGAAGAGCTAATCGATCTGGCATGGAACGGTTCGATCCGTCCGTTACTGCTCGCGAGGTTTCCCAACGCGACGCCCGAGCAACTCCGCGAAGCTCACGCCTATGCCTATGGCGGCTGCGCGATCCAGGACATGGGCTACTACCCGTTCGGAAAACAGTTCTTCAGCAATCTCACCCACTACGTGCGCACCGGCGACTTCATCGATTGGATGTTCAAGAATGCCCGCACCATGGATGAACTGGCGTTCGCCATCGGAGCTCTGTCGCACTATCTCGGCGATTCCATCGGACACTCGCAGGCGATCAATCCGGCGACGGCGATCGAGTTCCCGAAGCTCGAACAGAAGTTCGGCAAATCGGTGACCTACGGCGAAAGCCCGCACGGTCACATTCGCACCGAGTTCGCCTTCGACATCGACGAATTGACCGACATCAAGTTTGCTCCTCCCACGTATCTGGAATTCATCGGGTTCAAAGTACCCAGGAAATTTCTGGAAAAGGCGTTCGCCAGCACGTATGGATTCGATATTCACGAAGTGCTGGGGCGCGCGCATCCTGCGCTTCGCAGCTACCGGACGAGCGTTCGCAGATTTATTCCGGCGTTTGCCGAAGCGGAAGTCGTGCTGCACCGGCACCAGTTTCCCCCGCATCCGGACGACGAGGCCTTCCGCCTTTTCAACCAGCGCGTCGCGCAAACGAACTATGATCGGGGAAAGTGGAAGCACACCTACCACGGCCCGGGATTCAAGGCGCACCTGCTGGCCGTGCTGGTTTTCCTGATTCCAAAAATCGGTGCCGCGTCAGATTTGGCGATAAAGATCCCTACCACCGCCACCGAAGATCGCTACGTGCGCAGCTTGAATCACACCGTCGATGTTTTTCGCGAGGCTGTCGACCAACTGGCGGCGAATCCAGATTCACCGGCTGAACTCGCAAACCTCGATCTGGACACCGGAGCCAAGGTCAAATTGGGGGAATATGCGCTGGCCGACGAGACGCATGACACGCTGCTGGCACGACTCACGGCGCGCCCCACAAGGGTCATTCCAGTCTCTTTGCAGCAACAAATGCTCACTTACTACCAGGCCAGCAAAGATCCGCCGAAAGCGACGATGGAGCGGCTGGCGATTCTGCGAATGATGAAGACTCGTTGACCGAAGAACACTCGATCGAACGAGTAGCGGGATATTGCGGTTATTGATCGGCCTGAACCTCGTTCCAGCGGTCCAGGCTTTGGGTAGTGTTCTGCGCCGCAAGCGGAGCGGGTTCAAAACTCAGGGTTTCGGAGGTCAATTCGCGTTCGCCGAAGCAACGTATGTCGGCGACGGCCTTCATGCTGGTCTGAAGCCATCCCTCGTGGAAATTGTCGAAAGTAACCGCGACGTGGACGCTCTTGACCCACCATGAGGGAGACTTCGCGAGTGTGCCTTCGATTCGCCGAATCAGAAACGACTGCTGATCGATCCATGCCCGCCCCGAAACCAGCTCCACCTGCGTGCGTTTCGGGGTGATCTGAAGAATGTAACAAGGATGGCCATCGAGGATCGCCGTCGCGACGTACGCGAAAGTATAGTTATCATTCGAGAATGCTTTGGACTCCGCCTTCTGAGCCGATCCTTGAACTTCAATTTCGTGCTGCAGCAATTTCTTCACGATCTGCTCTGCCCTGCCGCTGCCTTCGCGCTTCTCGATTACGTACCGGCCCGGCGGAGTGAAATCGACCGCCGCGACGACGTCGGAAAGATCGTCCGCCGCACCGACGTGATAGTCGCGGGTAACGCGCACAGGAAGCTGAATGCCGGACTGCGCTCTCTCCATCGACTGCACAATAAAGGGCAGCAAATCGGTTCCGGCACTCTGATTGTTTTGTTGTGCGAAAGCCAGGGACACGGGAAACAACACAACCAACGCCAGAATTGCGGGAATAAAGAATCCCGGAGTAAAGGAATTGGTGGATGGCGGCGAGGGGATGACGGCGGGCTTCGAATTCCAATACAGCATGGGGACCCTTAGCTCCAGACTTAGCACGCCAATGGCCACCTGAAAACTCTCGTGTTTCGCCGGGTAGCTGACGTTTCGCAGGAAACACCGCGCATTATTTTTGGGCCAGTCTGGAAAATATTAGATAGAGCAAAAACCCTAGGAATGAAGCCGGGGAAACGGTAGTAGAACCATGTAACCCAGAGCCCCATCTCCCTCTTAGCCTGTCGTTGTAGACTAGCCACAATGTTCGTTGATTCCCACGCACATCTGGACGGACGGCAATTCGATTCCGACCGCGAAGCAGTCATCTCCCGGGCTCGGGAGGCCTTAGTCCGCACCATGGTGGCGATCGGCAACGGCGATGGGCCGCCCACGCTCGATGCCGGAATCCAGCTCGCCGAAAAGTATCCGTTTATGTATGCGACGATCGGCGTCCATCCCCACGAAGCCCGGCTCGCTTCGGATCACGCCTACGACGAAATGGAGCGGCTGGCGCGGCATCCCAAGGTCATCGCCTGGGGGGAGATTGGCCTCGACTACTATTACGATCATTCGCCGCGAGAAACGCAGAAGCAGGTTTTCAGCCGGCAGATGGAACTGGCTGCGGCGGCGAAACTGCCGATCGTGATCCATTGCCGGCCTTCCGACGGCAGCGAGAACGCATGGCAGGACTGCCTTGAGATGATCCAAGATCAGTGGGCGCCCCACGGAATCGGCGGAGTCCTGCACTGTTTCACCGGAAACTGGCCGCAGGCCAAGCGGGCGCTCGACATGGGATTCATGATCTCCTTCGCCGGCAATTTAACCTTCCCCAAGGCGCAACAGATCCGCGACTCCGCCCTCGAGGTTCCGATGGATCGCATGTTCATCGAAACCGATTGCCCGTATCTGGCTCCCGTTCCGTATCGCGGAAAACGCAACGAACCCTCGTTTGTCATCGAGACCGCCCGCAAGCTGGGAGAACTGCGAGGGCTCTCGATGGACGACGTTGGCGAGCAAACCTCCCGCAATTTCTACAATTTTTTCAAAATATCTGAAACGGTTGAAAGCAAAGTTCCCGCACGCCAGCCTTGAATTCTGTTAACCTCAACTCGAGATTCCTTTATTTCAGAAAGATTAGAAATGTATGCCCGATAACAGTTTCGACGTAGTCAGCAAAGTCGATTTGCAGGAGGTCTCCAATGCCATCCAGCAGGCGTTGAAGGAGATCCATACCCGCTTCGACTTGAAGGACTCGAAATCGAATATCGAACTGGAAAAAGATGCGATCGTGCTGCATTCAGCCGATGAGTACAAGTTGAAGGCCGTCAACGACGTCCTGCAGCAGAAGCTGGTCAAGCGCGGAGTTTCGCTGAAGGCGCTGACATACGGAGCGGTTGAGCCCGCCGCCAGCGGGACCGTCAAGCGCCGGGCTACCTTGCAGCAAGGCATCGCGATCGAAAAAGCGCGGGAAATTGTGAAGCTGGTGAAGGATTCGAAGAAGAAGGCGCAGGCTTCGATTCAGGGCGACCTGGTCCGTATCAGCGGCAAAGACCGCGACACGCTCCAGGATGTCATCGCGATGCTGCGCCAGAAGGATTTTGGGATCGATTTGCAATTTATAAACTATCGGACGAACTGAAAATCGGACGGTTCTATTGAGCGCGCCAGCCATCATTAACGGCAAAGAAGTCTTCGATCTGCTGCGGGACGACCTCGTGGCGCTGGAAGACGAGTTCGGACGCGATACCGTCTCCCGCGTCGGAGCGATCACCGAGATTGGCGAATACCTGCGCGCCGGGGGTGGCAAGCGCATCCGCCCCGCCCTGCTGCTGCTCTCCGCAAAACTTCTCGACTATCGGGGCACGGGCGCGGTGCGGCTGGGAGCAGTCGTCGAGATCATCCATACCGCGACGTTAGTGCACGACGACATCATCGACGAGGCGAAGACACGCCGAGGCCGTCCTGCCGCTAACACGCAATGGGGAAACTCCAAATGTGTGCTGGCCGGAGACTGGCTCTACATGCAGGCGTTCAAAATCGCCGTGCAGGAGCGCAATTTCCGTATCCTCGACACTCTCATCGAACTCACCCAGCAGATGGTCGAAGGCGAACTTCTGCAGATGGAAAAGTTGGGCAAGTTCATCACTCTGGACGAGCATTTCGACCTGATCTTCCGCAAGACCGCCTGCCTGTTCTCAGTCTGCATGAGGATGGGAGCCATTCTGGGCGGAGCCACTCCCGAACAGGAATCCGCGCTCGGCGAGTACGGTCATGACCTGGGCATGGCGTTTCAGATCGTCGACGACGTGCTCGACCTGACCGCCTCGGAGGACGTTCTCGGCAAGCCCGTGGCCAGCGATTTGCGGGAAGGCAAGATGACGATGGCAGTGATTCATGCCTCGGAACGTTGCACCGCCGAGGAGCGGCAAAAGATCGAAACCATTCTGCAGCAGGGGACGTTCAATGGAGTAACCCACCGCGACATTCTCGACATTCTCGAGCGATATGGATCGCTTGAGGCCGCGACAAATCGCGCGGCGGAGTATGCGGAGTCGGCCCGCAAGTCGATTTGCCCTTTCCCCGATTCGGAGATCAAGCGAGCCCTGTTGTGGGCTCCAGAGTTCGTCGTAGCTCGCGAGAAGTGACGCTCGACCTATACCGGGCTTAAAAATAGTGTGATCCTGACCAGAGCCATACTGTCTTGCTGAGCGGAGAACGAGATCGGGAAGCGAACTCGTTCGCAGTCGAAGCCTCCCTACCCAGAGCGCACTGCCAGTAGTAGGGATTCCTCATCACTGTGCTCGGAATGACAATCCCAGGCAGCAATGGCGCTCGGAGCACATCTACTCTCAAATCTTCTCCCCCAATTCTTCGCCATTTTGTAAGCCTGGAGAACTTGCACACTCTTCGGCACTTATCCGGATGATTGCCATCACTCTGCGTGGTGATTCCAGGTACTGATTTTTACTCCAGACTTGGAACAAAATGCGCCCAGTTGATGGGGGTATCCGCCAAAACGGAAGGCCAACGAGACGCACTGGCATGCGGTGGGGCGCGGCTGACGCCACCCCACTTCTCTCCCCTTGGCGCCTGAGAAAGGCAGGCCGCTGAGGTCCTCTCCGCGGCGGGACAGACCATCAACGACGGAACGGCGGCTTCAGTCGAAGCTTTGCACGAAAAGGCGCCCAGGTTTTTCGACGCGCCGGCCCTGACAGGGCCGGAGAGACTTCGAGTGCAAGCCGCCGTTTTGCTCACCCTGTCGAGGAAAGTCCTCCTGAGAGACTCGCTCCTCGAACCTGCCGGGCGTGTTCATCGGACACGCCCGGCTTTGTTTATACTGAACCCTATCCTGTGCTCGGCGAATCGAATCCTGCTCAACTGGTAAGCCTCTATCTATGACCGCTCTTCTCGCGATCCTGGCCCGTCACAGCTATGTCCTGATCTTCACTCTGCTGTTGGCCGAAGCGGTCGGTTTCCCATTCCCTGCCGCAGTGGCTCTGGTGGCGGCCGGCGCGGCATTGGCTTCGCACGCATTGTCTGGCATGGGAATTCTCGTTGCGGCCACTGTCGCACTGATGATCGGCGATAGCGCGCAGTTCTGGCTTGGGCGCTACACCGGCTGGGCTTTGCTCGGATTTCTCTGCCGCCTCTCGATGAATCCCGAGACCTGCATGCTGCGTTCGGCAGAATCGTTCTATAAACGTGGAAAGACTACACTCCTGATCGCTAAATTCATCCCCGGCATCAACACGATGGCCGCACCCCTGGCAGGAAGCATGAAGATGCGCTACAGCCAATTCCTGCGCCTGGATCTCGCGGGGGCGCTGCTGTACACAATCACTTACGTCCTGATCGGATATCTCTGCCGCGATTTTCTGGCTGCCATTCTGAAGAGCTTTTATGCCGCCGGTCGTGCCATGGAGATCCTGCTGGCGGCCGCCGTTATTGCGTATCTGGGATATCGCGTTGCGCAATTTGCGAAATACCGGAAATACAAAGTCGTTCCACGCGTGCAGGTGCAGGAACTCGCGCGGCGTCTGGTGGCCGGAGAAGCCGACAAGCTCCAGATCGTTGATGTCCGCAGCCATGGTTACTACGACAGAGGCGCGGAACGCATCCACGGATCGATCCGCATTGAGCCCAACAATCTCGACGAGGAGATCAAGAGTCTCTTCAAAGACAAGGACATTTACCTCTACTGCACTTGAGCGCGCGAAGCGACCAGCGCCCGGGTGGCGCACCTACTGCGGGAAAGAGGATTCAACACGTTCGTCATCGTCGGCGGCCTCACGGCCTGGCGCAAAGCCGGAGAGCCGCTGGAATCGGTTCCGAAGGACGATCTGGTAAAGTTGCCCACGTTCAGCTGACCCACAGCAGGTCTGCCGCGCAATCACTCAGTTCTTAGCGGCGTCATCCTAAGCGGAGCCGCTTTTCCGGCGGAGCGAAGGATCTGGCGCGGACGACCGTCGCAGCCTCTGCACGCGAGATCCCTCGACCCCGCTGGTGAAAACGCGGGATCGTCGGGATGACGCACTCGCCTTAGATTTCAGCTGACCCACAGCAGGTCTGCCGCGCAATGACTCAGTTCTTAGCTGCGTCATCCGAGCGGAGCCGCTTTTCAGGCGGAGCGAAGGATCTGGCGCGGACGACCGTCGCAGCCTCTGCACGCGAGATCCCTCGACCGCGCTGGTGAAAACGCGGGGGCGTCGGGATGACGCACTCGCCTGGAGCCGCCATTCTCTCCCGGGTTCAGCGCTGAAACTTCCCAAGCGGGTGTAGAATCGTGCGGCTTTGCCCCTGAGCCCTGACCGATGACCGATACCGCCATCCGCGACGGAAAGCCGGCGAACGCGCCGGAATCCGCGATTACGCCGGCACAGCGTCCAGGCATCAATGGCGTGCTCTTCCTGCTGACCCTGTCGGTGCTCATCAATTACATCGACCGCAGTAATCTTTCCATCGCCGCGCCACTGCTGAAAGATGAACTGCGGATCTCCGCCTCTCAGCTCGGCACGCTCCTTTCAGCGTTCTTCTGGACGTACGCGCTCATGCAGATTCCAGCCGGCTGGCTGGTCGACCGCTTCGACGTGAAGTGGGTGTTCGCTACCGGATTCTTGCTCTGGTCCGCGGCCACGGCGGTGACGGGATTTCTGCACGGATTCATCGCGTTGCTGGCGATCCGCGTCATTCTGGGCCTCGGTGAGTCGGTCGCATTTCCCTCCTACAGCAAGATTCTCGGAACGCATTTCAAGGAGAACCGCCGCGGCTTCGCCAACGCCATGATCATGACCGGCCTGGCGCTCGGACCCGCGCTGGGCATCCTCGTGGGAGGAGCGGCAGTCGCGCGCTTCGGATGGCGGCCATTCTTCATCGCGCTCGGCGTAGTGGGTGCGTTTTGGCTCGCGCCATGGATTTTGTGGATGCCCAGCGGGACGTGTACTTCGACCCGAACGCGAACGAATCAGGCCGGATACCGCGAGATTCTCAAGCATCGCTCGGCCTGGGGCACGTGCATCGGGCAATCGTCGATCAACTATTTCCTCTACTTTCTGGTGACATGGCTTCCCTTTTATCTGGTGCGCGGGAGGCATCTGTCGTTGAACGAAATGGCGCGCGCCGGCAGCATGATGTTCCTGATGTCGGCCATTTCCTCTGCGGCGAGCGGCAAGCTTTCCGATCAGTGGATTCGCGCCGGAGCCTCTCCCACACATGTGCGCAAAGGATTCATGTTGGTTGGACACGTCGGCATTGGAATCATGCTGCCGCTCACCGTCATCACCTCGGGCTCGCTGTTCTACTTGATGCTCGCGCTCGACGGAGTTTTTCTGGGCATCAGCATTTGCAATAGCTGGGCGATCCCGCAAATGCTGGCCGGACCGCGCATGGTCGGACGATGGGTCGGCGTGCAGAATTTTGTCGGCAATCTTGCCGGAGCCATCGCTCCCGCGCTCACCGGATTCCTCCTCGACCGCACCGGCTCATTCTTCTGGCCGTTTTTTATCACCGGCCTCGTCGCCTGGATTGGCGGAGTCGGCTGGTGGTTCATCGTGGGCAGTCTCGACGAAGTCAACTGGGACAATCTTTCCGCAGCAAGTCTTTCCGCAGCAAGTCTCCCCGTCGCCGCAGCCGCGCCGGAATCGTCACGGGCGTAATACACTCGACACATGCAGCGGGAAATCGAGATCAAGTTTCGGGTAGCGAACCGGCGCGCAATCTTGCGGAAGCTGCGAGACGCGGGATTCCGCCTGAAAACCGGCCGCACCCACGAGATGAATACTCTCTACGATCTGCCAGGAGAAGTCTTGCGCAACCGCAAAGAGCTCCTGCGGCTCCGGCAGTACGGCAAGTCGTGGAAGTTGACGCACAAGAGCGGCAGCAAGGCGGGCCGGCACAGCAGCCGCATGGAACTCGAGACGGCGGTCGACGATGGCAAGAAGATGGACTCGATCCTGCGCGCGCTGGGATATTCGCCGTCATTTCGATACGAAAAATTCCGCGCCGAATGGACCGACGGGAAAGGCGACGTCGTCGTCGATGAAACTCCGATTGGCGATTTCTGCGAGATCGAAGGGCCGTCCCGCTGGATCGACGTGACAGCGAAAAAGCTAGGCGTCCCGAGCAGCGAGTACATCACGAAGAATTACGCAACGCTGTTTGCGGAATGGAAGCAGGAGCAAAAGAGTCCTGCGACCGAAATGACGTTCAAAGCATTGAAACGGTGAAGTCAGATAGTGGGGAAGGCCTTTCCTGAGCAGTAAAAAGTCAAGACCTCGATAGTAGACAGGCTGCACCAGAAGTGATGCAAGGTCGAGTTAAACAACTGATTCTGCGGCGCTTTATTGGTGAAAGCTCTGTGTAAATAATTCCTTGTATCTTACTGATAATAATACAGATAAATATGGCAGTTAAATCGATTTAAGCTGCCGCGTGAGCGCGCTTGCGTGGGGACGGCGTAAAGGGGTGGGCAAGCCACAGACTGCTCGTCTGGCGCGATCATAATCGCCGCGCAAGGCGTTTCATAGCGCAAGCTGCCGAGCCGGTTTGGGCGTTCGGCCCGGTTTCAAAATGGAATTGAGCGTGGCGCTCTCCAAGCTCCCACTCCAGCCAAAAGCGGGCTTGAGTGGGCCGCCACGTCGTAAGCAGGCACTACTCTACGCGCCGTGGCACTTCTTATATTTCTTTCCTGATCCGCAGGGGCATGGATCGTTGCGGCCGACCTTCTCTTGTCCGCGGACTACCTGCTGCACCTGAGGCGCTTCTCCGCCGCCTGCCATGCGAGCCTGCTCCAGTTCGCGGCGCTTGCGGCGCATGAAAGCTTCTTCCAGTTCGTCGGCCGAAGTCGAAACCATCTTCGGAGGGCGGCGCCCGTTTCCATCGCCGCCGTGCAAAGCCGGAACCCCAGCCTCTGGTCCTTGCCCGGCAGGTCCGGCCGCTGGCGGGCCGCCCGTCTGAGCATCCCGCGGGCGCTCCAGAATCTGCATCAGGTAGAGATAACGGACCGTGTCTTCCTGAAAGCGCTGCATCATCGCTTCGAACATGTCGAACGATTCTTTCTTGTATTCGACCAGCGGATCATGCTGGCCGTATCCGCGCAGCCCGATGCCTTCCTTCAGGTGATCCATGCCGAGCAGATGATCTTTCCACTGCTGGTCGATCACGCTCAGCATGATCATGCGCTCGTGATGCCGCATGGCCTGCGGCCCGATGAGCTTCTCTTTCGCGTCGTAGCGCTCTTTCAGCTTGTCGAAAATTGCGTCGCCCAGTTCCTGCCGGTTCACTTCCTCCGGCTTCACGCCCTCGGCGAGAAAATCCACGCCGAAACGCGTGAAGATCGCATCCTTCAGGCCTTTGATATTCCAATCATCGACGTGTGCCTTGGGCGGGCAATGCTGATCGAGCAGATCGCCAAGGATGGCCGAAACGTAATCTTCAAGGATCAGATCTTTCTGCTCGAGGCCTTCCAGCAAACGGCGGCGCAGACCGTAGACGGCCTCGCGCTGCTTGTTCATCACGTCGTCGTACTCCAGCAGGTGTTTACGGGATTCGAAATGCTGTCCTTCGACTGCCTCTTGCGCTTTCTCGATACGACGGCTGATGAGTTTGGATTCGATCGGAACGCCTTCCTCCATGCCGAGCCGCTGCAGCAGCGTCGAGACCCACTCCTTGGCGAAGATGCGCATCAGGTCATCTTCGAGCGCGAGATAGAAGCGCGAAGAACCGGGATCGCCCTGGCGTCCGGCACGCCCGCGAAGCTGGTTGTCGATACGTCGCGACTCGTGGCGCTCGGTTCCGAGGATGTGCAGGCCGCCTACCGAAATAACTTCTTCGTGCTCTACGTCGGTCTCTATTTTGTGGCGATTGAACGCCTCGGTCCATTTGTCGGTCGGAACCATGTACTCGTTTCCGTTGTAGTAGAAGATGGAGGTGCCTCCATCTTCCTTGGGGCCCTCGATCTTTCCCTGAGTCACGCGCAATTGCTGCGCGATTCCCTTCTTGACCATTTCCTGCTTGGCCATGAATTCAGGATTGCCGCCGAGCAGGATGTCGGTACCGCGGCCGGCCATATTGGTGGCGATCGTGACCATGCCTTTGCGTCCGGCCTGAGCCACGATTTCGGCTTCGCGCTCGTGGAATTTCGCGTTCAGAACGACGTGCTTCACGCCTTTTTTCTTAAGCAACTCGGAAATCCGCTCGGATTTTTCGACCGAGGTCGTACCCACCAGCGCGGGCTGTCCTTTGGCCGCCAGTTGCTGAATCTCATCGGCGACCGCGAAATACTTTTCTTTTTCGGTCCGGAAAACGACGTCTGGATTCTCCACGCGCCGAAGAGTCCTGTTGGTCGGAATCACGACGACTTCAAGCTTGTAGATATTGTCGAATTCCGCAGCTTCCGTTTCCGCGGTTCCGGTCATGCCGGCGAGTTTCTTAAACATGCGGAAATAATTCTGGAACGTGATGGTCGCCAGGGTTTGATTCTCGCGCTCGATCTTCACGCCTTCTTTCGCTTCCACCGCCTGATGCAAGCCGTCGGACCAGCGGCGCCCCGGCATCATGCGCCCAGTAAACTCGTCGACAATAATCACTTCGCCGTCTTTTACGACGTATTCGACATCCCGCCGGTAAAGGGCATGGGCTTTGATGGCGGTGTCAACGTGGTGCTTCCAACCCCAGTTCTCAGGATCGGCAATGTTTCCGATCCCCAGCAGGCCTTCAACCTTCTCCCAGCCTTCGTCGGTGACGGTGATGCCTTTGTGTTTCTCATCGATGGCGTAGTCGCCCGTAAGGATTGTCCTCTGGGGATCGCTTCCCGCCTGCGACAGGTCGCGGATCAGTATTTCGGCTCGCTCCGGGGAAAACTTGCCCGCGTTCAACTGCTCGCGCAATTCGTCTTGACTGAGCTCCTCGCCCTTGTCCAGCTTCGGAATAATGCGGTTGACCTTGTAGTACTTGTCAGTGGACTCTTCGCTGGCGCCGGAGATGATCAGCGGAGTGCGGGCTTCGTCGATCAGGATGGAATCGACTTCGTCGACGATCGCGAAATTGTGTCCGCGCTGCACGCAATCGTGGAGATCGAATTTCATGTTGTCGCGCAGGTAGTCGAAGCCGAATTCGTTGTTCGTGCCATAGGTCACATCGGCGGCGTAGGCAGCCCGGCGCTCTTCATCATCGAGATCGTGGACGATCACGCCCACCGTCAACCCGAGGAAGCGATAGAGTTTTCCCATCCATTCAGAGTCGCGCTTGGCCAGATAGTCGTTGACGGTAACGACGTGGACTCCGCGGCCGCTCAGCGCGTTGAGATATACCGGCAAGGTGGCGACCAGCGTTTTGCCTTCGCCGGTTTTCATTTCGGCGATCTTGCCGCTGTGCAGCACCATGCCGCCCACCAGCTGCACATCGAAATGCCGCATGTTGAGGACGCGGCGGCCGGCCTCGCGGACCACGGCAAACGCCTCGACAAGAATGTCCTCAAGCACGTCCTGCAGCGCTTCGTATTCTTCTTTTTCGAAGCGTTTCTGCTGGTCGAGATCGTTCGCGTCCTCGGATGCCGGCTCAGACGGGTCCGCCGGCGTTGGCTTGGCGAGCTTGCTCAGCCGCTCCTGTACGCGCTGGCGAAATTCATCCGTCTTGGCACGCAACTCGGCGTCCGACATCTTCTGGATTTGGGGCTCCAGCGCATTGATGGCGCGCACGTTCGGCATCAGCGACTTGACGACGCGCTCGTTCTTCGTGCCGAAAACCTGACCTAGAAATTTGTTAATCAAACCGGAAATCCTTCGATAGGCGAACTACACCCGAACACTATCTCTAGAAGCCTAGCATATTAGATGCGCGAGCATCCCTTGAAGAATGTGCTCGTTACCTTCAGTATAATGTCCCGGTCCGTATTGACGTAATGAGGTAGGGCCGTCGCGACCGAGGTACCTCAGTTGGCGTTCGGGGGCTGGCCAAGCTTTGCTCTGGCCAAGCCTTGCTCTCGTGTGAATCGTCCCTGAATTGCCTGCCCCAGCCTTCGCGGAAATCAAATGGGCCAAGCCGCTCTATGTTTTCTCCGCTAACACGTAGGTGGTCGAAGCCATTACATAGCCATTGCTTCGAGCAGAAAGAAACGAACCCAGCGGTACCAGACAAGCGCCCAGTAGTTTCCACGCTGCTCTGCAGGCATGACCCAAAAATCTTGGGAAGTAATCGCGAATGAAAACATACCCCATGTCTACCAGCGTAAACATTGGCCCCACACAGGTTCCGCTGTCGATTACAACAAAGCCGGCCCGGGAGAACAGCCGAGAATGCCCGATGAGCGTGAAATTTTGAAAATGATTCGGGTATCCATGAAACGCCTGCAAGAAAGGAGTAATGGCAATCACCTTCCCGCCGGGTTTCAGGATACGAAACATTTCTTCCACCGCCTTGCGGGGATCTTCCAGGTGCTCTAAGACGGCCTCGCAAAAAATCGCATCGACGCTGTCGTTGGCATAGGGTAGCTGGTGGGCGTCGGCCACGATATCGACATTGGGGAATGGCCCGATATTCAGATTGACCAGTTTCGGATCGGGGCGGTCCGGCCCGCCGCCGATCGAAAGGCAAAGTGAATCCGCTGGGGCCGAAGTGACAACTCTGTCGAACGCATCAAGGGACGCTTTCGTGCGATAGTCCCTGGAAAGTACTGCCTTCATCCGTTCTATCAGCGACGAAGACTTTTTTTGCACTGCCGCCCTGCTGTACTGACGAGTCATGACGTCGGACTCGCGCGAGTATTCTTCAGCCTTCGCCGCGTCTAGCAGAAGAATCGGGACTCCATCCCGCGTCAGGGTGTATGCCGTCCCGTCTTCTGAAACCAGCAAATTTTCCTGCTGTCTCAATGGCGCTCGGGTTCTTGGACAGACCAATACTCGTCGGTTCAGCTGCTCTTGAATACTGACCATACTCTGAAATGGGTGCTGCGGTTCGTTTGCAGTGAGGATACAACACCTAGTCGGGGCTGGGCCGGCTTTTGCTCCACGCGTGAATCATTCCTAAAGTGGCTGCCCCGGCCTTCGCAGTCTCGAAAGCCAGGCACCACTGCCGTCAGCCTCAACAGATTTTCCACGCCGGCACGGGGTGAGTCCGTGGCGCCCGCCTTTCGAAAACCACGAAAGATGGGTCAGCCTTCCCCATGCGGGGTCCTGTGGGGAAATCAAAACGTCTGAACTGACAAGCCAATACCGCTGAGGACGCCGAGGAATTAGGAATCTAAACAAATCCATTCCTCTGCGTCCCCCGGCGTCCTCTGCGGTGTTCATCGTGGTTCTGCGAATACTGCGTAAGCCGTTCATTTCGTGTATATTCCCCACGACCCATGCCCACCTTCTACGACCGATTTGTCGAGTGTGCCGACCGTTGGCCGAACAATGTCGCGCTCGAACTCCAGCGCCCCGATCAGATCGAAAAATGTACGTACGGCGAACTGCAGCGCATGGCGGAGTCGCTTGGCCGGTGGATCACAGAGAAGAATTTCTCCAGCGGATCGCGTCTGGCCCTCCTGGCCGACAACCATCCGCGCTGGGTCGCCTGCTATCTGGGCATCATCGCGTCGGGTTGCGCGGCGGTGCCGCTCGATACCGCTCTACACTCCGACCAGATCAGCAAGCTCCTGAACGACAGCGGCGCCTCGGCCGTCTTCTGCGATGCCAGGCATCTTCCCCTGATGCGCCCTGCCGCGTCGGAACTGAAGCTGGGCGTGGTCCTCATGGATCCCGAGCGCATGCCGGCTGAGTCATCCGGCGAGCGATTATCTGAAAATTACTGGCTGGGACAATTGCCGGAGATCTTCGCCGCCGGCCCGGGGAACTTCAAGCCCGCCGCCGCGAAACAGGACGATCTTGCTTCGTTGCTCTATACGTCAGGCACGACGGCCGACCCGAAAGGAGTGATGCTCACTCACGCCAACTTTCTGGGCGAGGTGGAAGCCGTCTTCAACTGGGTCGATATCGGCCCTGACGATGCGCTGCTGGGCGTGCTGCCGCTGTTTCATGTGCTGGCGCAGATGGCGAATCTTCTGCTTCCGCTCGTGAAAGGCTCCCGCGTCGTTTATCTCGAGACTTTGAATACGACGGAACTGCTGCGCGCCTTGAGCGAGCGCAACATCACTGCGTTCGCGGTCGTTCCACAGTTTTTCTATCTGATTCACGAACGCCTGATGCAGGAGATTGCCAAGCGCGGCCGGGTCACGCAGAAGATTTTCGCGGTGATGGTTGCCCTGAACCGCACCTTGCGCAAGCTTGGCATCAATGCCGGGCGCGTCTTCTTCGGCACAATTCATGACACGCTCGGGCCGAAGATGCGCTACCTGGTCACCGGCGGATCGCGTTTCGATCCGGAAATTGCCCGCGCCTTCCGCGATCTCGGCATCGACATCCTGCAAGCGTATGGACTCACCGAAACCACAGCCGCGGTTCTCGCCAACGCGCCCGACGACAATGAAATCGGCTCGGTCGGCAAAGCGCTGAAGGGAGTGGAGGCGAAGATCGTCGATCCGCAGCCGCAGGAAGAAGGCCCGCCGGTCGGAGAAGTCGCCCTGCGGGGCGCGGTTGTGATGAAAGGATATTGGAATCGTCCCGACGCCACCGCCGCCGTGCTTCGCGACGGATGGTTCCTCACCGGCGATCTCGGATTTTTCGATTCCGACGGTCATCTGTTTCTCACCGGCCGCAAAAAAGAAATCATCGTTCTCAGCAACGGCAAGAACGTGTATCCCGAGGAAATCGAAACGCACTATCTGAAGTCGCCGTACATCAAGGAAATCGCCGTTCTGGGCATCGAGGGCAAGCCCGGCGAAGGACGCGATCGTCTGCACGCGGTGATCGTGCCGAATTTCGACGTGCTGCGGCAGCGGAAAGTCGTGAACGCGAAAGAAGTCATCCGCTTTGATATCGAAGGACTTTCGCCGCAAATCGCTTCGACCAAACGCATCAGCACTTATGAAATCTGGCAAGACGATCTGCCGCGCACCACAACCCGCAAGATCAAGCGCTTTGAGGTCGAGAAGCGCGTCCGCGCGAATCAGGGAAAGAAGCTTGCCGGCGATGCGGAGATTCCAGCCGACAAACCACTCACAGCCGACGAAACTGCATGGCTTGACAAGCCCGATGTTCAGCGCGGGCTCAACATTCTTCGGGAAACTTCGAGTTCCGCTCCGCAGCAGATGCGCCCCACGCTGAATCTCGAACTCGATCTGGGTCTCGATTCGATGCAGCGCGTGGAAGTCCTCAGCCGTCTCGAAGAAGAGCTCGGCGGCAACGTTGAAGAATCACAACTGGGGGAAATCTACACGGTCCGCGATCTGATCGACGCCGTTTTAAAGAGTGCGGCTACGGGCGCTGGCGGGCCGGGCACACGCCCGACGTTTGCGGGATGGAAGGCCATCCTCTCCGAGGCGCCCGACGATCCGGACGTGCTGGCGCTCGCTCATCCCAGCCGCCTCAACGATACATTCTGGTACATCGTTTCGCGATTCATTCAGATGATCGCGCGCGACCGGTTTGATCTGAAGGTGAGCGGCCTTGAGAAGCTGCCGCCCAGCGGCGCTTACATTCTTTCGTCGAATCACCAAAGCTTTCTCGATGCCGCAATCCTGGCCGGCGTTGTGCCCCCGGATGTCTTCCTGCGAACGTTCGCCGTGGGCACCAGTGAAATCTTTGGCGAGGGATTGATGCGCCGCCTGGCCCGATCCATCAAAGTGATTGTCGTCGATCCGGACGCGAACCTGGTTCCCGCGATGCGCGCGGGCGCTTTTGGACTGCGCAATGGGCTCGTGCTCATGCTGTATCCGGAGGGCGAACGCTCGATCGATGGCACTCCCAAGATCTTCAAGAAGGGCGCGGCGATCCTGTCGATTCATTTGCAGGCGCCGATTGTACCGGTTGCGATCGAGGGCTTTTACGACGCCTGGCCGCGGAACAAAGGATTCCAGAAGTTCGCTCCGCTCAGGATGAAGTTTGGCGATGCGATCATGCCGCCGCCGGAATCCGAAGCGTCGGAAGCTGCGTATGAAAAACTCACCGCGGAATTGAAGGCGAAAGTGGTCGAGATGTGGAACGAGCTGCGGAAAAAGGATTAGTCACCACGGAGATGCGGAGTCACGGAGATTCAAGAACCCCTCCAGTCCCGTCCGTGTCTCGCTGCCTCCGTGGTGAAAAGCTGCCCTAAGCTCCTGCGCCCGCGGCCTGTCCGCCAAACGCCTTGCTGAATCCGTTCAGCACCAGCGAGTCGTAGCGGCTGCCGGCACGCTTCAGCAATTCCTCGCCGGCTTGCGCGGGCGACATTTTCGTGCCGCGTTCGCCGCTGATGAGGCTTTCGTATTCCTCGGCCAACGCGACGACTTGCACTTCGAGCGAAGCGTCAATCGTCTTTCCGCCGCTCTGCCGCAACTGGCGCTCGGTCAGGAAGATGGGGATGGCCCGCGTCAACGAACCTGCGGATTGTGTGGGCTTTGGTGAGTCCTTCTCCGCGCACGGCATTCCACGCCGCAGGTCCTCCTCGGAAACCTGCGCAGCCTTGCACAGAACATCGTTCGCAATTCCCAGTTCCTTCATGTTGAACAGCAGAGCCGCCGTGCGGACGTCTTCCACGGTTCCCGAGTCGAGACCGGCAGCCTCGGCAATCTCGGTCGCGCACATCGAAATTCGGTAGGCATGCGTATTGCTGAATTTCTGGTTGGCGAGAAAATTCTGCAGGATCACCAGCATCCCTTCATATCCGTCAGTCATCTCGCGAAGCATCTTCTGATTTCGTTCGTAGAGCGTGCCGGTGGAATAGCCCGCGATCATCAGCGTTCCGCCCCACACGGCGAGATCAAGCCAGCGGGCGAATGGGAGATCGACCTTCTTGGCGAACATCGCCGGGTTGGCAAAAATGAGCAGCGCGACCAGCACAATGCTCGCGACTGCGGTCAGAGTCGCGTGCCGTCGCCCAAAGTGATACGCGGAATAAAGCGTGGGCAAAAAATAAAAGACGAGAGCCATTTGCTGCGATGCGAACAGGAAGTTAAGCAGCGCAGCAATCACCACCAGAAACAGCAGCAGCCAGAGTTCCGGATTGATTTTTCTCACAGTGCCTCCAGGGGCAGAGGTACTGCATTTCTAGCCCGTTTGAGCCCGAACTTTCGTTCTCCTATTGTCGATTAGAGATCAGGCGGGCCAAAATTACGGAGGTAATCAGGCAATTTGGTAATTGGGTAATTTGGTAATTGGGTAATTGAGTAATTTGGTAATTGAAAGAACAGAAGGTGTTTTAAATTACCCGATTACTAAATTACCAAATTACCGAATCCAGCTTATCGCTACTGCTTACTTCGCCCGCGGGTGGGTCGAATCGTAGACTTGGAGGACGTGTTTCATCGAAAGCTGGGTGTAACGCTGCGTCGTCGCAAGACGCTCGTGACCGAGCAACTCCTGAATCGCGCGCAGATCTGCTCCTTCTTCGAGCATGTGTGTGCCGAACGCGTGCCGCAACGTGTGCGGATGCACGTCTGGGGAAAGTCCTTTCGCCACGGCAATTCGCTTGATGATGCGACCGACGCTGCGCGTGGTGAGCCTGCCTCCGCGGCGGTTGACCAGAAGCGCCGGGGTATTTTTGTGCGTGTCGGTGAGCGTGGCATGGCGGGCCGGAAGATACGCCTGCAGCGCAATCTTCACCGAGTCGCCGAACGGCACGTAGCGTTCCTTCTTTCCTTTTCCGCGAATCAGAATCGCTTCGGCGGAGAGGCGAATATCGTCGACGTTGATTCCAGTGAGTTCTGAATTGCGAATCCCGCATCCGTAGAGCAGTTCGAGCATCAGACGGTCGCGCTCGGGGAAAGCGGCGATCTCGGGCATTTGCCCATCGAGGACGAAGTTCATCTCTTCGATCGTGGGAACGCGCGGCAGTTTTTTCGGGAGCCTCGGCGTGGCCACCAGCTTCGCCGGATTCTGCTCGACCACTCCTTCCCGCGCCAGCCAGCGGTAAAGGGATCGCACCGCGGCGAGAGCTCGCGCCACCGACGTTTTGCTCAGGCCCTTTTCGTAGAGTTGGGAAAGGAATCCGCGAACCGCAATGTGATCGATCTGCTTCCAGCCTCGCGAGCCGGCGTAAGCGGCAAAGTTCGCGAGATCGGTGCTGTACGCCTTGATCGTGTGCGGCGACGCATTGCGCTCGCGCAGATGACACAGAAAATCGGCGACGGCCCGGCTGACGATAGGGCGGTTTTCGGTCATGAGTATTTCAACTTTGAATCATTGGAGGTTTTTAAATTACCAAATTACTCAATTACGAAATTACCCAATTACAACCTTGTTGCGGGTTCTCATTCAGCAATCAATCGTTGTATCGATTCATCATTCAACAATTTCTTGCTCTCGCCTTGGCTCGCGGATGGTGTTTCTGATACACGGTGCGCAACCGGTCGAGAGCCAGATGGGTATAGATCTGAGTTGTCGAGATATCCGAGTGGCCCAGAATCGTCTGCACCGTGCGCAGGTCCGCACCGTTTTCGACCATATGCGTGGCGCAGGAGTGCCGCAGCATGTGCGGAGAAGCATGGCGTCCCGATGCTGCCGACGCCTGCCCCACCATCTGCCATACGCGTTGTCGGGACAGCTTTCGTCCGCCGCGCGCGATGAACAGCAACGGCGAATTCCGCAGCGACGCCTCTGCATTCTTCGCTGCAGTGCCGCGCAACGCAGCCAGCAGCGGACGCGCGCTTCTCAAGTATTCCGTCAATGCATCCTGTGCCGGCTTCCCGAGCGGGACGATTCTCTCTTTATCGCCTTTGCCGCGCACCAGCATGTAGCCCGACTCGAGTTTCAAATCCTCCAGGGTGGCCGTGACGAGTTCCGAAACGCGCAGCGCGCCCGCATATAGAAGTTCCAGCATCGCGCGATCCCGAAGTGCCCAAGCGGCCGCGTCTTTGGTATCGCGACGATACGCGGCGGAGGCTATGCGAGAGCCGAGCGTGGCTTCGATCTCATCGCGGGCCAGCGATTTCGGCAAGACCTTCCACTGCCGCGGCGATTCGATATTCAGCGTCGGATCGTGGTCAATCCGCTTGTCCAGCAGCAGATATCGATACAGATGTCGCAAGGCCGAGAGTTTCCGTCCCACGCTGCGCCCGTCGAGCTGATGCGAGAACAGCTGCTGCAGGAATTCCCGCACATCGGTTCGGCGGGCTGTCAGCAGGAGACACTTTCGCTTCTCCAGGAATTCAGCGAACTGCGAGATATCGGTCGTGTAGGCGGTGATCGAAAGGCGGGCGAGTCCCTTCTCGATCCGCAGATAATCGAGAAATCCGGTGAGCAGGCGCGCATTGGCTTCAGACGGCATACGGAAGAGAAATGATTATGCGCGTTATCGGACACGCGTAAAAGTGACGAAATGGATGCAAGAGTCTGCAAACGACGAGGTTCACCAGCCGGTGGTCAGCAGGCGGTGCGCGGCGCGGGCGCCGCACTTCTGATATTTATCGTAGGCTCCGGCGGCACGATTGCGAATTTCTTCGTTAGTTTCGCCGGCAATCCATCCGTCGAGCGCGTTGTTGAGCGTTTGGGCTTTTAATGTCGAAGTGCCGCCCTAATATAATCCACCTACGACATGAAATGCCTTGTGTTCGGTTCGGCAATTCTGCTTGTAGCGGCTTGTGCTCCCGCTCAGCGACTCCCAAGGGCTGAGCAACTCCTGCCTCGAATCAACGCATACGTCGAACAATACCGCGCTGCCGTCCCGTCTTTTGAGGCCGACGAGTCGGCCGTGGTCGAGCGACTCAAAGGCGATCAGGTCAAGCAGGAGGTCCACCTCGATATGACACTGCGCGAAGAGCGTGATCCCAGCGCCCGCGGGGGTTTCCGGGACCACTATACGTTTCATCTCGTCGACGGCAACGCGCCCCGATCTCA
Source organism: uncultured Acidobacteriota bacterium (assembly GCA_963763845.1). Classification (GTDB taxonomy): domain Bacteria; phylum Acidobacteriota; class Terriglobia; order Terriglobales; family Acidobacteriaceae; genus Sulfotelmatobacter. Next base: position 270,614 of record CAVXPX010000024.1, on the reverse strand, counting down.
TTTCAAGCTGCCCTACTTCGTTCAGGACGTTTTCTCGAATGTCATTGGCTTCGGCCGGGTCGACCAACAATCCTGTTTTGACTACCGCGTCTCGTCCGGTCCAACGTCCGGCACCGTGCAGCTTGAGATGTCCCTTAAACCCGCCCCGCTTCCGCCAGTCTGCTCCGGTATTTTTGAGAACTATCGCAAGACGGTCGTCGTCGATCCGTCCACCGGCGCTATCGAGCACGTCACCCGCAGCATGTCGGCCAGTGCCGCACACAAGAACCACGAGATACCTTTTCTGTCGCTCGACTATGCGCCCCAGGATCTTGGAGGCCAAACTTTCTGGTTGCCGATCCGCTTCGACGCCTGTGACCAATCCCCCGGGCGGCGAATGACCGCCACCTATTCAAACTTCCACCGCTTCACATCCACTTCGAGGATCCTGGGAACATCACCCGCCCCAGGCACAGATCAATGAATCCTCGCGCGGAAAGAAAAACTCCGCTTCACTTGGAGTGGATGAAAGGAGTTGGCGCATGCTTGAGGTCACCAGCCGGTGGTCAGCAGGCGGTGCGCGGCGCGGGCGCCATTGCCCAGATGCGCCGCATCACTGGGATCCTTTCACCTCGCGCAGAACTTCCACTGCGTACAAGGCTCCTTCGGGAGTTTCTTCATGCTTGAAATAAGCGAAGACGTTGCGTCCCTCGGCAAGGTGCTGGCTGAGACGATCAATCATCGAACGCCGCTCTTCCCCTGTGTAAGTTGGCTTGCGATAGCGGTAATAGGCGAAGCCGGCAGTGACAATGTCTGGAGTGGTCATCGTTTCGGTTTCCGCCACACAGAGCGCCACATTCTTTGATTTCAGCAACTCCCACGTCTCATCGGCAAACCACGAGACGTGACGGAACTCAAACGCCGCCGGAACGGTGCGCGGCAAAATCGCGAGGAAATCTTGGAGCAGCGCAGCATCCATTTTCAGATTCGGCGGAAGCTGAAACAGCACGGGACCGAGCTTCCCTGCCGCGGCCAGCGGTTCGATCGTCGCCAGAAATCGCGGCACGAAATCTTCGGTTCCCTTCAATCGCTTGATGTGCGTGATTACCTGGTGGGCCTTGACGCCGAAACGAAAATCCGCGGGCGTATCCTGCCGCCAGTTCTGGATGGTTGTCTCCTTCACCAGCTGCCGGAAGGTGAAGTTCACCTCCACCGTGTTCAGGCGGGTGGAGTAGTACGACAGGAATTTCTTTGGCGCAAGCTTCTCCGGATAAAAGTCAGGCTTCCAGCTTGGATAGGTCCATCCTGAGGTTCCGGCAAAGAGTTGCGCCATGATTGGAGAATCGCTCGCTGCGGCGATGTCGATATCGACGGCGATTATACCTTGCTGCGCTTTTTGCGCGGCTTGGTCTTCTTCGCGGATTTCGCTGCGCGCGCTTTCCGCCCATGATGATCGCCATCATCGGCCTGAGCCGCAAGTTGGATCGGCGCAGGCTCGCCTTGCGCGACAGCCGCTGCCGCTTTCAGATCAGGCAGTTTCTGCTTCAAGTGCAGCACCGGTTCGAACAGGTCGCCCATTTTTTCGAAACGCGCGATGGTCTGTTTCGATTCGAAGACGAGCAGCCCGGCGTCTTTTTTCTTGAGCGTGCGCGCCACCTCGTCCCACGTGATCGGTGTCGAGACAGTCGGATGCTCCCGCGCGCGCAAGGAATAGACAGCAATCGTCGTCTTGTGTTCGTCATTCTGGCTCCAATCGACAAACACTTTTCCGGTACGAATAGACTTCTTCATGTCCGAAACAACAAGGTCGCGATGTTCCTGCTCCAGCAGCTGTGCCAGCGCGTGGGAAAACATCTTCGTCGCGTCAAACGCGGTTGGCGTATTGAGCGGCACGTAAATCTGCATTCCCTTCGATCCAGAGGTTTTGGGAAAGCTCTGCAGGCCGAAATGCTCGAAGATCTCGCGCAACCAAATGCCGACCTGGCAGCACTGCACGATATTGGCCGGCGGCCCGGGATCGAGGTCGAACACCATCTCGGTCGGGCATTTAATATCCTTCGCCAGCGCGAGCGACGGATGCAGCTCGAGCGCCGCCAGATTCGCCAGCCACACCAGCGTTGCGAGATCGTTCGCGAGGATGTAATGGACGGTCCGATGACCGCCTTCGCTCCAGATCCCGGCGGTCTTGACCCAGTCCGGCTTGTGCATGGGCGCATTCTTCTCGAAGAACGGCTCGCCATCGACTCCGTCGGGATATCTCTTGCGGGTGAGGGCCCGGCCCTGCAGGTGCGGCAGGATCGCCGGCGCGATCCGCACGTAGTAATCGATCACATCCTGCTTGGTGAAGCCTGTTGCGGGATACAGGACCTTCTGTAGATTCGAGAGTTTGAGGTGCTGGCCCTGAATTTCAATGGTGGAATCCATGAACGCTCCCAGTGAACGACGCTTCTAGTGAACGAAAATCGGTCCGTGTGAACTGCCGAGCCCCGAAAGGCATTCGATACATGGATGCCGGAATCAGTAATCGGGGATTTTGATTTTATCGGCCATATCGCGTCCCATTGCAAGCTCCGCAATCCACGGCAGCCTCATCAGATTCATGATCTGGTTGCGCGCAAACAAGGCGAGCTTCGATTTTGGTGCGAAGAATCCGGCGAAACGGAGCGCCCCCTTCTGCTTCATCGCAACAAACGGAGCGAACAATTCCTGGTAGCGCGCAAATGCCTTGACGTAATCTCCCCCGGCGCCCGCGCGAATGACTTCATGGGGAAGCTCGCGATCCTTTCTCCGCGGGCGTTGACCGATCTGGCTTCCTGCGCCCGATATCCCTTCTGCAGAAGTTCGGGGATCAGGCTCATGCGGTCGGCAATGTCGAAGCCTGCTCCCCAGAAGTCGATGATGTATCCGCCGCTGCGCAGCTGGGGAGCTTTTTCCACGACCGTGGGCTCGAACCCGTAGTGCGCCAGCCAGTAGGCGAGGGCTGGACCGGCGATGCCCGCTCCTGAGATCAGAATCTTCATGGCGCAGAATAGAATACCCCGGGGCTGCTCGTTGTTGATCCGCTGCTTCACGGATGCGTCATGATCCATTGCTTCACGGATGCGTCATCCCGAAGCCCCGCGCTTTTACCAGCGGGGCGAGGGATCTCGCGTGATCCGCCGATGCAGCCCGCGCCAGATCCTTCCCTCCGCCTGAACAGCGGCTCCGCTCAGGATGACGCAGCAAATAATCGCACAAAAGCATTCAGCACTCAGCCATCAGCATTCAGCCAGTCGCGTTCCCGGTTTCGGACCGGCCTCTGGGATCGCTCTCGAAATGGAGTCAAAAGCCGGGACCGCCGTTTGACAACCTCATGTTTCCCCACGTACTTTCAAACTTCACCCCTGCTGGTCCGTCCAAAGGATGTCTTTAATAGTGCGATCCGCAACCGTGCGATCTGAACAGCGATCCGTCCAATTCGTCGGAGGTCCGATGAAACACCATACTTTGAAAATCGTCTGTGTTCTCCTCATTCTCTCTGCGCTTGCTCTGGCCCAGGACGTTGCCTCATTCGAAAAGCGGGTAACGGTGAAAAAGCTTCCCAACGGCCTGACGCTCATCATTTGCGAGCGCCCGGAGGCGCCCGTCTTTTCGTTCTTCACGCTGGTGGACGCCGGATCGGCGCAAGACCCGATGCGCGATACGGGCCTGGCTCACATGTTTGAGCACATGGCGTTCAAGGGCACCGACAAGATCGGCACCACCAACTACACGGCCGAAAAGCCTGCTCTTGCGAAAGTTGAAACGGCGTATGCCGCTTATCTGGCAGAACGCGACAAGACGGTCGGCCAGGACAAGGCCAAGCTTGACCAACTCGAAAAAGCGTGGAAGGACGCGATTGCGCAGGCCGACAAATATGTGATCCCGAATCAGTTTGGCAAGATCGTCGAGCAGAACGGCGGCGAAGATATGAACGCCTTCACCTCCTACGACGAGACCGGATACCACTATTCCCTGCCCGAGAATCGCCTGGAACTGTGGGCCTATCTCGAGTCCGAGCGCTTTCTGCATCCGGTGATGCGCGAATTCTACAAAGAGCGAAACGTGGTGATTGAAGAGCGCCGCATGCGCACCGACAGCAATCCCTTCGGCCGCATGCTCGAACAGTTCACCGAGGAAGCGTTCGCGGCGCATCCCTATCATCGGCCGACCGTCGGATGGATGTCGGACCTGAATCACTTTTCCGCAACCGACGCGCAAAACTTTTTTGATAAGTATTACGTGCCGTCGAACATGGTCGTCGCGGTGGCCGGCGATGTGAAGGCCGCACAGGCTATGCCGATCCTCGAGAAATATTTCGGACGGCTGCCCGCCCGTCCCAAGCCGGACGAAACTACGACGGTCGAACCTCCGCAGAATTCCGAGCGCCAGGTCGTGCTGATGGAGCAATCGCAGCCGATCTACATCGAGGGCTATCACCGGCCCGATTACCGCAGCAAAGATGACGCCGTATTTGACGCGATCAGCGACTTGATGTCGGAAGGACGAACTTCGCGCCTGTATCGCGCCCTGGTTCGCGACAAGAAGATCGCCTCCTATTCCGAAGGAATCACCGGCTATCCGGGAGTGAAGTATCCGCACCTGTTTGCATTTCTCGCCGTGCCGCTTCCCGGGCACAAGCCGCAGGAAATGGCGGACGCGATCCATGCGGAAGTCGACCGCCTGAAAAAGGAAGACATCAGCGACGAGGAATTGAAGATGATCAAGACCCGCGCGAAGGCGAACCTGATTCGCGGCCTCGCCGATAACGAAGGACTCGCCACTCAACTCGCGACCTACCAGACGCGCTACGGCGATTGGCGCGAGCTGTTCCGGTCTGTGGATCGGATCGAACAGGTCAGTAAGGCCGACATTCGGCGCGTCGCCAACGAAGTGTTCGTCGACACCAACCGCACGGTGGGAATCATCGAAACCGGCGGAGGCGGCGGATCTTCGCCTGGGCAATCGGGTGGAGGCGCGCAGTCCGGCGGCGCGTCTGAGGGTCAGGGAGGTGGACAATGAAAAAGTCTGCCCTCATTGCTCTTTTGGCTGCCGTGAGTTTCATTCCGCTGCCGCGACTTTCCGCGCAAGCCGCAAACTGGAAGCAGATTCCGATTCCGCAGCTGCCGGCATTCAAGCCGCAGCAGCCGAAGCGCATTGAACTTTCGAACGGCATGGTGATCTTCCTTCAGGAAGATCACGAACTCCCGCTGATCGATGCTTCGGCGCGCATTCGCGGCGGTTCTGTCACTGAACCGGCAAGTAAAGTCGGATTGGTCGATATCTATGGAGAAGTCTGGCGCACCGGTGGCACCAAGACGCAGACCGGCGATCAGTTGGACGATTTTCTGGAAGTACGCGCCGCGAAGGTCGAGACCGGCGGAGGGCCGGATTCCACCAGTATTTCGTTCTCGTGCCTGAAAGGCGATCTCGACGATGTCTTCAAAGTTTTCGTCGACGTGCTCGAAAACCCGGAATTCCGCGCTGACAAAATTGATATCGCGAAGAAGGGCGAAGAAGATTCGATTTCGCGCCGCAACGATGAGGTCAGCGAAATCGCGCATCGCGAGGCGGTCAAGCTCGCCTACGGCGCCGATAATCCGTACGCGCGCGTCCCAGAATATGCCACCGTTGCGCCGATCACGCGCCAGGATCTGGTCGCGTGGCACGAAAAGTATGTCCATCCCAACAACATCATTCTCGGCATCAGCGGAGACTTCGATTCCGCGGACATGGAAGCCCGGCTGCGCGCCGCGTTTGACTCGTGGCCAAAGGGCCCAGCCATCCCGAAGAATGAAGTCGAATATTCTCCGGCGAAGCCTGGCTACTATCTCATTCCCAAAGATGACGTAAACCAGAGCAACATTCGCATGGTCGCGCCGGGCATCACTCGCGACAATCCCGACTATTACGCCATCAGCGTCTTCAACGAAGCCTTCGGCGGCGGATTCTCGTCGCGCCTGTTCAACGATATCCGCACCAAACGCGGGCTGGCCTATGGTGTTGGCGGAGGCATCGGCAGCAACTTCGGCCATCCCGGCATCCTGCAAATCGCCATTGGGACCAAGAGCCAAAGCACCGTGGAATCGATTCGCGCGACGGACGAAGACATCGACAATCTCGCGAAACAGCCGATCACGGCCGAAGAAATCCAGCGCGCCAAAGATGCCATCCTGAACGCATTTATTTTCCGCCTGGATTCGCCCGACAAGATTCTTGGCGAGCGCATTACCTACGAGTATTACGGATATCCGCCCGACTGGCTTGACAAGTACGAGTCCGAGATCAGGAAAGTCACTGCTGCCGAGGTGAACCGGGTCGCGCAGAAGTATCTGCACAAGGATCAGCTTGCCGTGCTGGTTGTCGGCAACACCAAAGACTTCGACAAGCCGCTTTCAACCTTGGGCGAGGTGAAGAACATCGACATTACGATTCCGCAGCCGCCGGCGGAGAAAGAGGAATCGAAGCCCGCAGCGTCGAATCCCGAGGGCAAGGCTCTGGCTGAAAAAGTCGCTGCTGCCATGGGCGGACTTCCCAAGTTGCAGTCGATCAAGACCATGCGCGCGAGTATCAATCAGAGCAATGGGGGCGGACCTTCTACTTCCCTGGAGGTCAGCATGGCCTTCCCTGACAAGATGCACGTCGATGTGCAGACTCCACAAGGAAAGCTAATGATCGTCGTGTCTCCGGATGAGGCCTTCATGTCGATTCCGAGCATGGGCTCGCGCGGCATGCCTCCGCCGCAGAAGTCCGAGATGCTCGCGCAACTTCATCACGATCTCGTCTATATCGCGCAGCACGCGGACGATCCGGCGTTTACCTTTACGGCTGCGGGTTCGGAAAAAATCGGAGACACCGATGCCTCGATTCTCGACATTGGCGGGGCGGTTCCCTGGGTGCGCTGGTATATCGATCCCAAGACCGGCTACATTCTTCGCGAAAAATATAAAGGGATGTCACAGATGGGATCGTTCGACGGAGAAACGGAACTCGTGGACTGGCGCACTGCCGACGGGCTTACCCTGCCCTACAAGCACGACAACAAGCAGAATGGCTCAGCGAGCAGCACGTCGGAGTTTCAGAAGATCGAAGTGAACCCGCAACTGGATCCCAAGCTGTTTGAGAAGCCGGCGGAGGCGTCGCCGGAGAAGCAGTAGGCTGGGATCGTTCCGCAACCAAGTTGTCATTCCTCGCGGAGCGAGGAATCTCTACCTCCAGCACCAAGCTGGGCAAAATCCTCGTTTTGGAGTTGCTCCCGGAGTTCCTGGCTGGGGGCTTTTTGCGGGCCCCGCGAAGATGAGCGCGTTCGCGGCGTGAGGACGAGGCGAATGAATTCTAAATCGCGGTTTGCAGCGGTTCACCCAATGCGGCCTGGTCCCCCGACACCGGTTTTGCAATCGGAATGGTCACATGGATTCTGGTTCCGGAGCTATCCGATTCGACCCTCATCGTGCCGGAGAACTGAGCCACGCGTTCCCGCATTCCTCGAATTCCGACTCCCGAGCCGCCCGACTGAATCTCGGCCAAACGTTCTGGTGAAATGCCTTTGCCTTCGTCTCGAACTTCCAAGGTCACTGTACTTTCGTCGCGATTCAGGCGGATGACAGCGGTTTTGCTGCCAGAGTGACGATGGATATTGGTCAAGCATTCCTGGACCAGGCGAAATATCACCAGCCCAACTTCTCCCTGAATTCTCCCGAAGTCTTCGGAAGCCTCCAATGAAATGTCCAGAGCTGTACGTTCTTTAAGACCCTGCATGTACCATCCCAAAGCCGAAGTCAGACCATTCTCATCCAGCAGAGGTGGATGCAAGAGGTAGGACGCGGTTCGTATCTCCTGCTGCAACTGTTGCACGATTTGTTCCGAAACTTCTACCTGGTGAAGGATTTCAGGGGCTTTTGCTTTTGCCTGTTGAGTGAGTTGGGCCAGGGTCATGCCCAGGACTGCCAAAGTCTGTCCGGCGCTGTCATGTAATTCACGGGCAATGTGCCGCCGTTCTTCGTCCTGAATCTGAAGCAGCTTTGCCGAGAGATTGCGAATCTCTTCCGATTGCTTGATCAACTCTGTCGTACGGTGCTCCAACTGTCCGGTTCGCACTCGTACCTGCTTCTCTAAGGACTCGGCAAGTTCACGATAAAGTTGCTCGCCTTCGGCCTGTATACGCGTAATCTCCAATCGAGCGCTAATCCGGGCGAGCAGTTCCCGCGCCGAAAAGGGCTTAATCAAATAATCATCCGCCCCGGCTTGCATTCCTTCTACTCTGGCTTTTTCTCCGGCGCGGGCGGAAAGCAGCACAACCGGAATTCGCCGGGTACGCTGGTCCCCGCGAATCGCCGCCAATAACTGGAAGCCATTCATCCCAGGCATCATGACATCGCTAAGGATCAGATTGGGTGGACGCTCCCGCGCTGCCTCCAGAGCGGCTTTCCCGTCAGGCACGGCTTCAACGTCATAAGGTTCTGCCAGCAAGCGGGAAAGATATAGCCGCATGTCGGCGTTGTCATCTGCGATCAGGATTCGAGGACGCGCGCCCCGTCCCGACATCGGCGGACACGGGATGGGAAGCAACTCGTCGCCCGGAATCTCATTCTCGTCATTCGGCGAATCGGGAAGCCAGCGCAGCGCCTCCTCGACAAAAGGCTTTGCCCCGACCGCCGTCGAGGTCAAACTGCGCCCTCCGCCGAGTTTCCCCGACGCGAGATGGTCCTGGCCGAAGGGGATGCTGACGACGAATGTGGTTCCTTTCCCCAACGTGCTTTCCACGCGAATGAAACCGCCATGCAGCCTCACCAGTTCCTGCACCAGGGCCAATCCGATACCGGTGCCTTCATGGGTGCGGCTGCGAGTGTTCGCCACTCGATGGAACCGCTCGAACAATTGAGGGATTTCCTCAGGAGGTATACCCACTCCTGTGTCGCTGACTCTCAGTTCGGCAAAATCTCCAACCCGGGCGAGTCTGACTGCGATTTCCCCCTCGAAGGTGAATTTGAAGGCGTTGGAGATCAGATTGAGAACAATCTTTTCCCACATGTCGCGATCAACATAAACGGGCTCACCCAGCCTTGGGCAATCGACCGCCAGCCGCAGACCTGCTTTATCGGTGGCGGATCTGAATACGCTGGCCAACTCCGATGTGAAGCCAGCCAAATCCGTGGCCTGATAAACCGCTTCCACCCGGCCGGCCTCGATGCGGGAGAAGTCCAGCAAAGTATTCACCAGCCGCAGGAGTCTGGCGCCATTGCGATTCGCCAGTTCGATTTGTTCTTTCGCGGTTGGAGTCAGGTGAGTCTGGCTTCGCGCCAGCAGATCCTGCAAGGGAGCGAGCATTAGCGTGAGAGGAGTTCGAAATTCGTGGCTCACGTTACTGAAGAAGGCAGTCTTGGCGCGGTCGACTTCGGCGAGAGCTTCCGCACGTTTTCGTTCAGCCTCGTAGGCTCGCGCGTTGGCCATCGCAGCCGCGATTTGGCCCGCGATGAGATTCAGAAATCCGCCATAACTCACATCGAGCGGGCGGTAGGGATTCAAAGCGGCAACCAGCACTCCCGTCGGAGTACTTTGCGCTTGACTGGTGATGGGGAGCAAAAGGGCGCGCCAGGGGGACTTGTCCCAGAATCCGGAGGGAAGCGACTCGAATCTCGCCTGCAAGTCCTCGATGATGACCGAGTCTTTTCCGCCGAGTAACTCGCCAATCGGCCAGGTCTGGTGCTCCGCCAGATCAATCAATTCAGGCGCAGCTGGGTGACCCGCAGGAATGCCGGTTCGGCAAACGAGGCGAGCCTGCTTGCCATCTTCGGTAAACAGATACATCAGGGTGAACGGTAAGTCCTTCAGGTTTTCATCAAGGCAGCGCTTGACGGCAACTACGACGTCCTCCTCGGTGATCGTCTTGTTCAGTTCGGCAGCCAGCGAACGCAAGGTATTGAGCCGACGGTCGCTGATGACGCGATCGGTTTCTTCCGTCACTACACAAAGATTCCCCGCAGTCTTGCCATCGTCCCCGAAGAGCGGGCTGTAGGAAAACGTGTGATACGTTTCTTCGCGGTAGCCGCTCCGCTCCAAAAACAGCAGCAGCGCCTCGTCCCAGGTTGATTCGCCATTTTGTAATACTTTTTCCAGCCGGGGTCCGATATCATCCCAGATTTCTTCCCAAACTTCCCGGGAAGGTCTTCCCAGAGCCCATGGGTGCTTCTTGCCGAGCGTCATCCGGGCATACGCATCGTTGTACAAGAAAGTAAGTTCTGGCCCCCAACTCATCCACATGGCAAAGCGCGAGGCCAGCATTGCGCGGACCACAGTTTTCAAGCTTTGCGGCCACTGTTTGATCGAACGGAGCGGAGTCTTGGTCCAATCGAACTCGGTCACCAGGCGCCCAAGTGCTCCGCCTCGAAATGTTTCTTCGGCGGGCCCAGGCTCGTCCGCCGCCGGAGCCGCTAATTCCTGCCTCCGGTTGCCGAGTGCGTTCTCGATCGTCTTCGATAAGTCTTTGGACAAATCCGATTTCGTCACATAGCCCTGCGCGTTAACCGCGGCGGCCTGCTGGCGGGCAATGCTGGCGTGATTCTGCGTCACGATGATCACTTTGCAGTCGGGCAATTCGCGGCGGATGATGCGGGTTGCTTCCAGTCCGTCCATGCGCGGCATATTGATGTCCATCAGCACGAGATGAGGACGCAATTGCCGGGCTTTTTCGACCGCATCGATCCCGTCTCCCGCTTCCCCGCAGACACACCAGTCCGCCTGCGATTCGATAAAAGACCGCACCGTCCGCCGAAACAACTCGTGATCGTCGGCGATTAGAATCTGGACTGCGCTCATCGTCTTTCTGACTCCTCCCTGGGATTTGTGCTGGGGAGCTCTCTCAAGCGCAACCAATCTCGTCGTGAATCAAAGAAACCGCTCCGAGGCCAAGCGGTCTATTATCGCGAGAACCCCCGGGAATGCACCTACAGTATTCGCTGTACGCGCCAGACTTGCGCCATTGCCGGTAATGAGTTCCCGCCGCGGTATTGACGGGGTAGGAGGTAGGAGATAAAAAGTCCCGTCCTGGATAGTAACAACTCAGTAAACAGGGAGGGGGCGGAGGAGAGTACAGCACCCAAACGAGACGCCCCTTTGACTGACGGGCGACCAAGGCGGAAGTGAAGGAGTGGACGCAACAGTTTCGGCTGTGGTCCAAATATGTAGTACGGCAGGTGTAAGGCGGCCTCGATTCCTCCTGCGGCCTTGGAAAAGCAATGGGCGGGAAGACTTTGTTCCCCGAGAATTTCGCGAAAGGGTTCAGCTCCGGACAAACTGCCGCACCCTCTGGCCCGCCGATTCTTTTGTGGCCGGGGAATTCGATTGGCTAGGTCGTGCCAGCATTCGAATGAGGCGTTGCCGCCCATGTTCAGCGTGCTCAACGGGTCGCAAGAAAGCGCGCACCTGGTCGAGACGGCATACAATGCAGCCAACGCCAGGAAGGAACACGATGGCAAACTACGATCTTCCAGGTGATAAACCCTGGAACGACCTCGATCTTCATCGGAAGGCGGAGCTGCTCAACGGCGCATCAGACGAGGAACTTGAAAGATGGGCGTCTGACCCCGACTGTAATCAGAAACACCTCTGCGCTATGTTCCTGAGCAAACGCCCCCCAGGCCAAGCCTCAACATTGGCAAGGCTAGAGGCAAACCCCTTTGACCCACGCACCGAAGTGACCGCAGATGCCCGCTACATCGCCGAACGCATCGTCAAACACCTCTGGATTATCTTCGTCGTGTTGCCTTTCCTAGTGGCGGTCCTCTACGAAATTCTTAAGAACGTTTAGCAGGGGCTCGCCGCGGTATTGACGGGGGCTGCGGCACGCGCTACCATAGGCGAACAAAAGGCGAATTATGGCCTCCCTTCCCCTGCTTCCGATTGGTGACAAGCCCCAGCTGATTGGCATCGCGCGCCTCGCAGCCGAAGGGGAATCTCTCCGCGGGGGCCACAATGTCGAATATTTCACGCTGCCCTCGAAATCCCTGCTCAACCGCTGCGCCAGCCGGCGCCAGATGCCCTTCACATGGACAATCAATCCCTACCGGGGCTGCGAGTTCGGCTGCCGCTATTGCTATGCCCGGTACACGCATGAGTTCATGGAGTTGCGCGATGGCATGGAGTTCGAACAGAAAATCTATGTCAAGCAGCACGCGGCCGACCTGTTGCATCACGAACTGCGAAAGGTGAAGCCCCACGAATCGATTGCGCTCGGCACCGCGACCGATCCCTACCAGCCCGCCGAGAGCCGCTATGAAGTGACACGAGGAATTCTGGAGGAGTTCGCGCGGCATCGCGGATTTGAACTCGGTATTGTGAGCAAGTCCAATCTGATGATTCGCGATCTTGATCTGCTGAAAGATGTAGCGCGTGCGAACAGCTTATCGGTCCACATCACGATCACCACTCTCGATACCGACCTGGCGCGGATTCTGGAGCCGCGCGCTCCCCGCCCCGATCTGCGGCTCGATGCGGTGCGCGCGCTGGCGAAAGCAGGAATTCGAGTCGGAATCAGCTGTTCGCCGGTCGTTCCCGGAATTACCGACGCCCCGGCCGATCTGGAGTCGCTCATCCGCGCCGCGGCCGAATCGGGCGCCGACTACGTGTTCGCGAATCCCCTGTTTCTCAAACCCTGCTCGGCTGCCGTGTTTCTCCCATTTCTGGAGCAGAATTTTCCGCATCTTGCCGAGAATTACCGGCAGCGCTATCAAGATCGGGCGTTTCTCCCGCCCGCGTATGCCAAATGCCTCTCGGAACTGATCGCGCGTTTGCGCGAGAAATATAAACTCACTCGCGCCCACCGCCGCAATCCTGGCTTCGCCACCAAGTGGCCCGTCGAAGCCTTCGATCAACAGCTGGAGTTGTTCTAAACCTTCCGCTAGCCTCCGCGACTCCAAATTACCCAATTTCTCAATCGCGCAATGACTCAATCGCTCAATCCCCCATGACTGAATCGTTCCTTCCCTTCTATAATTTCTTCGTAAGCTGATGGCGACATCCTCCCGACCTACCGGACAAGCTCCCGCGCAGCCTCTTCCCCTGGGCACGCGGTTGCACAATTTCTGGCGCCGGGTGACCGAGGGTTTGGAAATCAGCCAGTTGTGGTCACAGTTTGAATCGGAGGCCCGCGCCAGCTATCGCCTCTATTCGAAAGACGTGGCGGCGAAAACGCCGGAAGGCCTGACCAATCGCGGCCGCCACCTTCATGTCATCAAGGAATTTTTCTGGGCCGTATTCGAGAAGCTCTCGCCCGCCCGCCGCGTCCTGCTGCTGTTAGCCCTGATTCTGCTGGTGATTCCTGAAGGCGCGTTCCAATACACGGGCCAGGCCGGGAAAGTCTACGCCGTCGAGTTCGATCTCCACTTCTGGGGCGGTTTGATTCTGCTTCTGCTGTTGATTCTGGAAATTGGCGATCGCGTGGTGATGAAGCGCGACCTGCAGATTGCCAAAGAAATCCAGACCTGGCTTCTCCCCGGTGCCCCGCCGCAAATTCCCGGCCTCGCCATCGCGTACGCCACGCGACCGGCCAATACCGTGGCGGGCGACTACTATGACGTGTTCCCTCGACCGGGCAAGACAAACGACGAGAATCGCGTAGTGCTGGCGGTGGCTGACGTCGCCGGCAAGAGCATTCCCGCCGCCATGCTGATGGCGACGTTTCAGGCCAGCTTGAAGACTCTTTCCACCGCGCAGGTGGCGCTGCCCGAACTGGCCGCCAACATGAATCGCTATGCGTGCACCAACAGCCAGGGCGGACTCCGCTTCACCACGGCATTTCTCGCCGAATACGACGCTGCCCGCCGCACGCTTGATTACATCAATGCCGGGCATAACAATCCCATCCTGCGCCGCCCCAGCGGACAAATCGAGCGCCTTGATGTCGGCGGACTGCCCTTCGGCATCATGCCTGACCTGCAGTATCAATCCGCGCAGGTCACGCTTGCGCCGGGCGATTGGCTGATCATCTTTACCGATGGGTTAGTCGAGGCCGAGAACGCCCGGCAGGAGGAATTTGGGGAAGCGCGCTTGCTCGCAGCGATCGAGTTGAACAAATTGGTGGAACCGGGAGAAATGCTCAAGCGCCTGATGGCCGACGTCGATCTGTTTGTCGGAAACACGCCCCAGCACGACGACGTGACCTGCATGCTGCTGAAATCGGAGTAAGCAGAGGCATAACTCGAAAAGACGTTACTCGCAACGTCTCTCTCGCCACGATCCGTTCTGCACCGAGCTTTAGGTTTCTTTCTCCGCCTCGTCGGCGATGCCAATTTTCGAGAGCCGGTAGCGCAGCGCGTTCCGCGACAGTCCCAATAGCCGCGCCGCCTGGCTCTTATTCCCGTTCGCGCGGCGCAGGGCTTCCTGCACCATCTCGTCCTCCCACTGCTCGAGCGTCATGCCGTCCGGCAGGAATCCGGCGCCGCCATTCGCAACCTTGCTGGGGCGCATGTCAATGTGAATGTCCGCCGCCTCGAGCGTCGGCCCTTTGGAAAGCGCACAGGCCCGCTCGACGATGTTCTGCAGTTCGCGCACATTTCCCGGCCAATGATAATTCACCAGAATCTGCACCGCCTGCGGGCTGATGCCTTCGATCTGCTTTCCCGACTCCCCGGCAAAGCGCGACACGAACAGATTCACGAGTTCGGGAATGTCTTCCTTGCGCTCGCGCAGCGGTGCAATATCGATGGGAACAACATTCAACCTGTAATAAAGGTCTTCGCGGAACGTTCCCTGCTCGAGCGCCTGGCGCAGATCGCGGTTCGTCGCCGCAATCAGCCGAACATCCACCTTTACCGTGCGCGTGCCGCCCAGGCGTTCGAACTCGCGCTCCTGCAAGACCCGCAGGAGTTTCACCTGTGTTGCCGGAGGAACGTCGCCGATCTCATCTAGAAAAAGCGTACCCTTGTCGGCCAGTTCGAACTTTCCCGGCTTGCTGGCAACGGCGCCGGTGAACGCTCCCTTTTCGAATCCAAACAATTCACTTTCCAGCAGATTCTCGGGGATCGCCGTGCTATTGATCTTCAGAAATGGACCGGAAGCCCGCCGCGATTTTTCGTGAATGGCGCGCGCAATCAGATCTTTGCCGACGCCGCTCTCTCCGCC
The DNA here is from genome assembly GCA_963763845.1 of uncultured Acidobacteriota bacterium. Lineage (GTDB taxonomy): Bacteria > Acidobacteriota > Terriglobia > Terriglobales > Acidobacteriaceae > Sulfotelmatobacter. Next base: position 255,500 of record CAVXPX010000024.1, on the reverse strand, counting down.
AAGTAACACCGTCGCATTCGTCGGCGCCACGCGCTCCACCGTCGCCAAGACTTCCTGCATCTTGGGGCTGCGGGCCACGATATTCGGATGGGAATAGCGTTTTCCGAGCGCCTCGCGCAGCGACCGGTTTTCTTCGCGCAGCTTGCGGACGTCCAGCTCCTTGTGGATGACCATCCGCATCTCGGTCAGCGAAAACGGTTTCAGCACGTAATCGCTGGCGCCGGCTTTCATGGCCTCGACCGCAGTCTCGACGCTGCCGAAAGCTGTCATCACCACCACGGGCAACGCGGCATTCTGCCGCTTCACCATCTGCAGGAATTCCAGGCCATTCATGCCGGGAAGTTTCAGGTCGGTCAGAACGAGATCGATGGGATTCTCACGCAGCAGTTTGAGCCCGGTCTCGGCATCTTCCGCGGAAAAAGTGGTGAAGCCGTCATCGCCCAGGTTCAATTCGAGGAGGCGGCGCATTTTAGCTTCGTCTTCGACAATGAGAATGGCCGCCATTCGTTCCTCGTTCCCGATTCCTTCTGCCTTAAGAAATTACCAGATGCTCGTTGTTGGCTGCCGGTGTTGACATATTGACCGCGGGGAAAAACATCACGAAGCACGCGCCTTTGCCGTGCGGCGCGGCGTCTGATGCAGCTTCCGAGCTCTGCACGCGGATCGAGCCATGATGCCCGTCCATAATCTTCGAAACGATCGACAGGCCCAGTCCCACGCCGGTTTTCTTCGTGGTCACAAACGGATTGAATATCTGCTCGCGCAGTTCCGGAGAAATCCCCGGCCCGGAATCCGCAATCCGCACTTCGACGCCATCCACGATATTCCCATTGCGCTGCGTCTGCCGGGCGCGCTTCACGTCCACGCGCAACTGACCACCACCCGGATTCATCGCGTCGTAAGCATTCTGAACGATATTCACGAACGCCTGCTCAACCAGGGCCTCATCGATGGGCACCTGCGGAAGATTGGCCTCGTAGTTCCGTTCTACCTGCACCGGCGCACCCTTCCAGACTTGCGCCACATCGTTCAGCGCGCGATCCAAAACGGAGAAAACATCGCGGGGCGCGAGATCGGCATGCAGCGGTCGGGCGAAATCGAGGAACCGCGTCACCAGCGCACTCAAACGATTCGTCTCGCTGGAAATGTAACCAGCCAACTCGGTTGCCAGAGGATTCGATTCAGCCAGTTTCTGCGTCAGCATTTCCGCCGATCCTTTGATGACGCCCAGTGGGTTCCGAATCTCATGTGCCAGTCCGGCGGACAATTGTCCCAGCGCGGCAAGACGTTCCGACCGGCGCGCCTCGGCCTGCGCCTGTTCCAGGCGCCGGTTCGTCTCCGCCAGCGTTTCCGCCAGTTCCTGATATCGCTGCGTCTGCCTCCGGCTTTCGACCACGAAACGATTCACCACCATCGCCGCGAGGAAGAAGAAGAGAATGCGGATCCCGAGCCGTCCGTAATCTTCGGCGGTGATCTCATATTCCTGCAGGGCGGCAGGCAGATACGAGCAGTAGGCGGCTGAAGCCAGCGACGTCCAGGCCAGCGTGCCCCAGGGACCGAAATACTCCGCCGCAGTGAGGATCGGAAGAAAGTAGATCGGATAGTAATAGCTGTTGATGGCGATTTCGCCGGTGTGATCGATCAGAAGCGTAGCCAGGGCGATTTTCAGCAATACCACATAGGCCGGACCGCGTTTCGGCAGGCGCGTTACGATCCAGCCTTCCAGCAACTGCACGATGCCGAATCCGACCAGGATGACTTGCTTATGCCATTCCACAACCGGAGGCAGAACTGCCAATCCGGCCAGCAGCGCCAGCCACAAAATATCCATCCAGTTGATCGTTGGACGTTTCGCTTCGTTCATCGTCTCGCCGGCTGAAGGATTACAAATAGAAACGCCAGGAGAGATCGTGCCCTCCCGGCGCTCTTTTTATGGTTCGAGTGGTCCGCGCGCATATCTCATGCGAACCCTATCACATCGCAAGGCCGCAGCGTCAATGGCCCTTTTTCGAAGGCTTCTCCTGTTTCGGCTCCGCGGGCCGCGATTGCTGTTTGGGCTGCGGAGGAGGCGAAGCGCGCCGCTGCTCTTGCTGATGCCACTGGTTGAACTTCTGTTCCTGCTGCTGCTCCTGCTGGGGCGTCCGCTGTTGCACCGGGGGTGCGGGCCGCACCAGCGGAGACGACTGGCGAGGCGCAGGGTTGGCCTGTTGCTCGGGCTTCGTCTCTTGCTGCTGGGTCTGGCGGAAATCGCGGTTGGCCGGCTGCATGCGATTCTGCGCAGGCGCAGCATTCCGGTTCTCCGTTTCGGAGTTGCCCTGCTGTTCCAACGTCCGGGGCTGCGTGTTCGGCAGTTGGTGTACCTGCGGATTGCCGTTATTCGGTTGCGTGAACGGACGGAAGGCTTCCTGGTTCTGTCTCTGCCGTCCGCCCTGATTGATCTGCGCCGGTTGCGCCGGTCGTGCGACTCGCACCAGAGCCTGCTCGTTCAGACGACCGCCGGCATCGGCCTGCCGTTCCGCGATCGGCCGCGGCGGAGCGGGAGGAGTCCTCACCGCAACCACCGGGCGGCTCACAATCGCCACCGGAGGCCGCCTCGATACCGGACGGCCCGCGCCCACCACGCTGTTGCGAACCGGCTCGGCCGCTACCATGCGGCTGACCGGGGCAGATACGACTTCCCGCGCGTCGACCCTCATGATGTTCTGCGCTACCGGCCGCGCATTCACAAATGCATCACGCGAAACCACCGTCACTCCGCCCGTGACGCGCTGGTTCACGTAGGTGATGTTGTTGATCGTGGTGCTCCGGTTCACAATAACGGTGTTATACACATTCGTCACACGAGTGACGGTCACCGTGGTGTTCGTGATGTTCACGTTGTTTACGTACCCGCGGCTCACGCGATATCCCGGCACATAAACTTCTCCCGGAGCGAGCGGGAACCATCCCACGCCGACGCCAGCCGAGAAATGGAATCCCGGGCCGCCGCCAACGAACGCCACCAGCGCCGGAGCCCATACCGGACGAACCACGACCGGTCCCGGCACCCAGAACCATCCGCTGTTCACATAGGCCCAGCGGCCGTAGTGGAATGGCGCAAAGCCCCAAGGCTCATCTTCCACCCAAGTCCAGCCCCATGGCCCAACATAGGCCCAGTGTCCGAAACGATACGGCGCCCATCCCGCCACAATCACTCGCGGATGCCAGCATGGTCCATAGCCGGCGACGTAGCTCCAGTCGCCGTATTCGTCGAGATCTTCGTAACCGGTCATTTCGCGCGAAACATAGTTTGCCGAATCGGCGCGGTCTTCGCGATCATCGCGCGCAAACGCCCAGCTATCGAAATTGTCCTGCTCCGGAATCTGGCCGAGGTCGTAGTCGAGATGCTGCTCATTGCCGGTAAACGTCGCCGATTGATTGGCGACCACCGTATAGGTGAAACCGCCGCCGGTAACGCGTCCGCGTCCATGCCACACGGTGGCGATCGTCTGGCTTCCGTCTTCGCTCACATCGAGCCGGTACTCGCCCGGCTGCAGCAGCGTGAATGCCAGATTTGGCGTGTCAACTTCGTAAGAATCGTCGTCGTCCAGATGACGCACGCGAAGGATCATCGATCCCTGCGCCAGCCGGATCTGCGTGGTGTGATCATCGAGAGCCAGAAAGGTAATGCCCGACTTCGGGCCCAACCGGATCGCGGTCGAGCCGACATGAACTTCGGCTCGCGAGTCCTCATCCGCCCAGAGATCGTCGCCAGTCACCATCGGGCGATTCGGCACCGCGGTGACCCAATCGTCTTCTCCAGCCGGACGAAACGAGATCGAGCCCTCGGAGAAATCCAAGCGTCCCACGCGAGCCGGCGGATCCTCGGCCGGCCCCTGATCGTCGTCCTGCGCTTTCGCCAATGTTGAAAACTGCAGGGCGAATGCCATGCTCGCCAGCAGCAGTGTCCAACTCCACATCCTGCGTCTTTTCATAAGGTCGCCCCAAACCAGAAATAAAACTTCGTCTGATCTTAACGCTACCGGATTAAACACGATAGCGGCTGTTTAGTTTCCTCGCGCGGAAGTGCTTCGTGCGCGATGACTTGTGACAAGAACCAATACCCGTCCTTGCCCCTGCACTCATCGCAGGGACCGGACGGGATGGTGAATTTTCGTAAAGTTAGTTTTTCATTTTTGGCCGCTGGCAGGTATCCACGATCTTGGTCGGATCGATGGCATCTTTATCCACCTGCTCTTCGATGATCTTCCCGTCTTTCCCGATAAGGAAGTTGACGCGGCGCGGGGCCTGATATTCGTCTTTGTAGATTCCGTATTCGTGCGTAACTTTGCCGCCCCAATCGCTGAGCAGCGGGAAGGTAACTCCAATTTGATCGGCAAATGCTTTGTTGGCGAAGGCGCTATCCATACTCACACCCAGGACCTGGGTGTCGGCAGCTTCCAGTTCTTTCAAATGCGACTGGAAGTTTTTCATTTGCTGCGTTCAACCACCGGTGAAGGCGAAGATATAAAAAGCGAGTACGACGTTTTTCTTGCCCCGAAAATCGCTGAGCTTCATTTCTTTTAAATTGTTTCCATCGAAATATTTCAGCGAGAAATCGGGGGCTACATCCCCCACTTTGGGCATGCTTGAAGCCTCCTTGGTCGCCCCTGCCGAGGCCGGGACCGCCATTGCGAGTGAGCCGGCCAGCAACAACCCCGCTGCCAACAGGCTTGCACATTTCTTTTGCATTTAGGACTCCCCCCACGGGAGTACCCGCTCAGGATACCCCAGCGGCGCTTTTGCGGTAAAATCAGGTTGCCACTCGGTAACCCTGCCGCGCACCTTTCACGTTGCTCAGACCGAGCGCTTCACAGTACATTTCATTCGGAACTGGTTTCGCATAATGCGGAGTCGGCCATGAATAACTGCATGCGCATTGCCACGCTGAACGACATTTTCTTTAAGGCTGTCGAACGCAATCTCGACCGGGTGATGCTTTACCGGGAAGCCGGGAAATGGATTCCCATTTCATCCCGCGAATTCGGCCAGGCCGTCTCGCGCACCGCGCACACGCTGCAAGCCTGGGGGATTCGTCCGGGCGACCGCGTCGCCATCCTCAGTGAAAACCGGCCGGAATGGTCAACCGCGGATTTTGCCACCCTGCTGCTTGGCGCGGTTACGGTTCCGCTCTACACAACGCTTACCCCGGAGCAAACCGCCTTCGCGCTGAACGACTCGGGATGCCGCGTGATCTTGGTTTCGACGGACCAGCAGTTGCATAAGATCCTTTCGATCGTCGGCCAGACGCAGCTTGAAAAAATCGTCGTCATGGATTCGATCGAGTTCACGGGAGATCTGACTCCCTTCGCCGGCCGATGCGCCACCATGCAACAGATCACCAGCCAAGGACCGGATGGCCTCGGCTCCGAACTCGAATCCCGCGCCCGCGCCACCTCGCCCGATGCCCTGGCAACGATCGTCTATACCTCGGGCACGACGGGAACCTCCAAGGGAGCGATGCTGACGCACGGCAACGTCGCCTCCAACATCATGTGCTCGCTGCTGGGCTTTGACATGCGGCCCGGTCTGGTCAACATTTCTTTTCTGCCGCTCTGCCACATCACCGCGCGCCATGTGGATTTCGCCATGCTCTATCACGGGGTCACGCTGGCGTATTGCCCATTTATGGATCGGCTGCCGGAGGTCTTGCAGGAAATTCGCCCGACGTTATTTGTCGCGGTTCCGCGCGTCTATGAAAAGATTTATGCTCAGGCGGAGCTCAAGGCCAAAGGATTCCCCAAGCGCGCCATCTTCAACTGGGCGGTCTCGGTCGGACGCGCCCACAAACCCGAGATCCTGTCAGGAAAAGCTCCCTCGGCGTTGAGTTGGAAGCTGGCCAACAAACTCGTTTTTTCCAAGATTCGGGAAGGGATGGGCGGCAAAGTTGAGACTTTCATCTCGGGCGGCGCGCCGCTGGGCCGCGAACTTGCCGAATGGTACGCGACAGTTGGGATCCGCATCCATGAAGGCTACGGCCTCACCGAGACCTCGCCGGTCATCGCGCTCAACACGCCCATCCATCACCGCATCGGCACCGTCGGCAAGATCATGCCGAACCTCGAGGTGCGCATCGCGGAAGACGGCGAGATTCTGGTGAAAGGACCGTCGATCTTCAACGGATATTGGAATCGTCCGGAAGAGACGAAGTCTGCGCTGGTCGATGGATGGTTTCACACCGGCGACATCGGCAACATCGATGGCGATGGATATCTCTCGGTCACCGATCGGAAGAAAGATCTCATCAAGACGTCGGGCGGAAAATTCATCGCGCCGCAGCCGATAGAAAATTCGCTGAAGCTGAATCCGCTGGTGGGTGTGGCGGCCATTCTCGGCGATCGCCGCAAGTTTCCTGCCCTGATCGTCTCGCCGAACTTCACGCTTCTGGAGGAGTGGGCGCGCACGAACAACATCGCGTTCTCTTCGCGCGCTGAATTAGTGGCGAATCCGAAAGTGCAGGCTCTCTACGAGCAAATCGTCGAGGACATTAATCAGAATCTCGCCCGCTTCGAGAAGTTAAAGCGCGTGCTCGTGGTCGCGGACGAATTCACGATCGCCGACGGCTCCATGACGCCAACGTTAAAGCTGCGCCGCCGCGTCATCGAAGACCGCTACAGCAAACAGATCGACGACCTCTACACCCAGGCAGAAGCAGCGAGTGTGACGTAAGCGCGTGAGGCCAGCCCATTACCCCTCCTCCCGCCAAATTCACTACAATACCTGCATGTCGGACTCATTGATGATTGCCGGACGTTCTTTCCGCTCCCGGTTGATTGTTGGCACGGGAAAATACAAATCTTTCCAGGAAACAGCGCGCGCGCTCGAAGCGAGTGGCGCTGAGATGGTCACGGTCGCAGTGCGGCGCGTCAACCTCGACCGTAGTAAGGAGTCTCTTCTCGACTACATCGATCCCAAAAAGTATTTCCTGCTGCCCAACACTGCGGGCTGCTATACGGCGGACGAAGCCATCCGCGCCGCTCGTCTCGGGCGCGAGGTCGGTATCTCGGACTGGGTGAAGCTCGAAGTCATCGGGGATCAAGCAACGCTCTATCCCGATGTTCAAGCAACGCTCGAAGCGACGCGCGTGCTGGTCAAGGAAGGCTTCACGGTTTTGCCCTATACCTCAGATGACATCGTGTTTGCCAGACGCCTGATCGATGCCGGCGCAGCCACGGTCATGCCTCTCGGAGCGCCCATCGGCAGCGGCATGGGCATCCAGAATGTGGCCAATATCCGAATTCTTCGCGAGATGATCACCGGCGTCCCGCTGATCGTGGACGCAGGTGTCGGCACCGCTTCCGATGCTGCCATCGCAATGGAACTCGGAGCGGACGCGGTCCTCATGAACACCGGCATCGCCAACGCCCAGGATCCAGTTCTGATGGCGGAAGCGATGAAGCACGCGGTGCTGGCCGGCAGGCAAGCCTATCTCTCGGGCCGCATGCAGAAGAAGCTTTACGCTACGGCTAGTTCGCCGCTAGAAGGAATAGTTCGATAGTTTTTGCGATCCCCGTAGAGACGTTGCTTGCAACGTCTCTAAAGCCACGAGCAAATATTTTTGGCCAAAGCGCACGCGTCTCGGCCCGAAGCCAAGGCTGGCTTTTCTCGCCGGGCGGACGAATGCGTCCGCCCCTACATCTGGAAAAACGGAAGGGCGGCCATGGCAGGCCGCCCTTCAAACTGTTTCGATGCCTCTACTTCACAGCATCTTCACGCTTTCTACCTTGATCGAATCTCCCGACACCATTCCGGTGACAGCGACGTGATGGCCTTCGTGTTCCTTGAGCGCGTCCGGATTCTCGACCTTCAGCACCTTCGAATCACCGTCAGTGACGACGACCATGCCCGCGCCGCCTGCCAGGCACTTCTTCGTGCATGCCTCAGCCTTGGCATTCGCGCCTTTGACGCCGCACTTGGCGTCGGTGACCCACCCTTTCACAGTCGTGCTCTTCCCCATGTCGGACCCCATCGCCGACAGAGCACAAACGAGACATGCTGCAAAACAGATTGCTAGAACCTTTCTCATGGCCGGTAGCTCTCCTTTGTGAGATTCAGATTGCGGCCCCACGCCGCAAAAACTAATGACGGGAAGACGTCGCCAGGCAACGATCCCGTTAATCGTGAAGAGGAATATACCACAGGCGTAGCGAGCGATTGTCAGCGGAACGTAAACCGGTTGCGTGGCAGGAAAATTTCCGGACCTATTTTTTCGCGGTACGATTCACGTTCATCGGAGGTTTCGCCGGAGCCGGAGTCACGTACACATACTCGCCGGGCCGCGCGTAACCCAAATCTTCGCGGGCTTCTTTCTCAATCGCGCCTCGATCGGTTTTCAAACCTTCAATCTGTTGTGTGTAATGGTCGTTGTCCTGCTGCACTTGCGCGACCTGTTTGCGCAGCGCCTGATACTCCGCGCGCTTTTGCTTGTACACGACCATGCCATTCGCGCCAAACATAACATGCACAAACAGCGATGCGGCCAGCACAGCCACGGCAATCGTCGCGATGCGGCGGCGCAGAGCATAAACAGCCGAAGCATAGGGGCGCACGCGCTCGATCCACGAAGCGGCAATTGCCTCCGCCTGCGGCGCGCGTTCGGAAATCGCACGCAGCCCGTCCTCAGGCGTGGGAAATCGGTGCTTCGGAAAACTCGCGATCTTTTTAAGACGGTCTACCAAGAATTGCCTCACTCAAAAATCCAATGTTTCGCCGCCGTGCTCAGTTTTTCCAGTCCTCGTTCGCTGCGGGCCTCGGTGTAAACCCGCACAACCGGCTCGGTTCCCGAAAGGCGGTAGCAGACCCACGATCCGTCGCCGAATACCAGCTTCAATCCGTCCTTGCGAACCACTTCGCTGACGGTGTGTCCGCAAAACTCGCGCGGATCGGACTTCAACTTCTCAGTGAACTTCGTCTTCACCTCCGGCGTCAATCGGAAGTTCTGCCGAAGGGGATAGAACGAACCAACCTGGTTACTGATCGCCTTCAACTGTTCGCCGAGCGACTTCCCCCTTCGCGCCACCGCTTCACAGCAGAGCAATCCCGCCAGCAGCCCGTCTTTTTCAGGTACATGATGCCGAATCGATAGTCCAGCACTCTCTTCTCCGCCAATCGCGATCTTGTCCTGCATGATGAGCTCGCCGATGTACTTAAAACCCACGGGCGTCTCGTGCAGTTCGACACCGTGAAACTGAGCCAGCGCGTTGACGAGATTCGTCGTGGCCACAGATTTCGCCACGCCATTCTTCCATCCGCGGCTTTCCACCAGGTAGTCGAACAGCAGCGCGATCACATAATTCGGCTGTAGAAACGTTCCATCGGCGTCGACAATGCCGAAGCGGTCGGCATCGCCGTCGGTCGCGATTCCGATCTGTGCTCGCGTCTCGTTCATCTTTTTTCGCAGGTCTTCGAGCAGAAGATCGTCCGGCTCGGGAGCGTGCCCACCGAACAAGACGTCGCGGTAATCATGCACGGTCGCCACCTGCACGCCCGCCGACCGCAATAGTTCGTCGGAGTATCCCCGCGCCGCGCCCCACATCGGATCGAATGCCACGCGCAGCCCAGCTTTGCGAATGACTCCCAGATCAACGATCTCTCCTAATCGCTTCAGATACGCCGGCTGGGGATCGAGCGACTCCGCTTTTAGGCCCGTCCCTCCCGATTGTCTGGGGGAGGATGCATTATCACCCGCGATGATTTCTGCCTCGATCTTCTTCGTGACTTCGGGAAGCGCCGGGCATCCATCTGGAGTCGAGAACTTGATGCCGTTATACTCCGGCGGATTGTGCGACGCGGTGAAATTGATGACGCCATCCGCCTCATTCGTGATGACAGCGAAAGCAAACGCCGGAGTCGGCGCCGGCTGTTTCACAACCAGCGGAGTGATGCCGTGCAAGGCCAAAATTTCCGCCGCCATGGAGCAGAACGTTTCGCCCAGAAACCTGGGATCGCGCCCGACAATCACGCGCGCTCCCTTCGGCTTCCGCGACGCCACATAGCGGGCGATTCCGCCCACGGCACGCCGCACGTTCTCAAAGGTAAATTCCTCGGCCATGACCGCACGCCATCCCGAGGTTCCGAACTTGATTTGCGTTAGCATATGGCTCTGCTCCGTTGCTCGAACGCTTCGCGCCTGACGCGAAAAGCTGAGGACCGACGGCTGATTTTATATGACCGACAAGCGAATCGTCCTGTCCACCGCGGGTTCTGAAGAGGAAGCCCGCAAAATCGCGCGCTATCTCGTCGAGAACAAGCTCGCTGCATGCGTGAACATCGTTCCGCAGATCGAATCAATTTATCGCTGGCAAGGAAAAGTCGAGTCTGCCCGGGAATGGCTGCTAGTCATCAAGACGACCGCGGCAACTTTTCCCAGCGTGCGAGATGCGATTGGCGAGCTGCATTCTTATGACGTTTCGGAATGCATTGCCCTCAGCATTGACGACGGCAGCCCTGACTATCTCCGGTGGATTGGAGAATCTGTGAAGTAGCGTCACGCCGCCCGGCCGCGCAGGTTCAGGCGCCAGTAATCGAGCAAGAAGGGCGGATCATCTTTGGCCGCTTGCTCGGCGAGGGTTTCCATAAATTCCGCGCGCAATTCCTCCGTCGGCAAGTTCTCCAGATGCAGCCGGAAAATGATATTGCGCACGAATTCTTTGTAGTGAGCGGCGTCGTCCAGCACCGTGGGAGCGGCCTCGACAGTAGTTTCGACGTCAACGAATCCCGCGCGGCGCAGCGTTTCCGCGCCGCCTTCGGCATCCTCAAAGAGCCACGGCTCGCGAAATCCGGCGAAGAATCGTGAAAACTTCGGAGTCTTCGCCAGCCGATCCGACCGCTGGCGCAGACGAGCGATGTTCGGTCCGCCTCCGCACTGCGCTTCCAGCCAGCCGCCCGGCACAAGCGCCGCGTGAAGATTCCGGGACAGAAGATCATGATCGAGCACCCAGTGAAACGCGGCTGTGCTCACAATAACGTCGAATGCATTCTGAAACGGAAGATGCAACAGATCGCACGCGGCAAGACTCAGGCGCTGCCCGAAGTCTGCGGAGAGATGGTCGCGCGCCGAACGCAGCATATTCTGCGAGAGGTCAATTCCTACCACGCGTCCGTACGGCAAAGCCTCGAGCAGATCGGCAGTCAGTCTTCCGCTTCCGCAGCCGGCGTCGAGCGCGCGCTCGTTGCCGCGCAACTTCAGCCGCGCAAGAACTTTCTTGCCCCAGCTGACCTGAGGACCCGAGAGCCGATGATAGACGGCAGAATTCCACTCGCGTGAGTCAGTTTGGGATTCGTTGCTCAAGAAGATCCAGAAGTTGTCTTATCCGTGTGAATCCTGAAAATCCGCGGCTCAAATCGCCTTCAGCGCCTGATCCAGATCGTCGAGAAGGTCATCGACATCCTCGATGCCGACCGAGATCCGAACCAGGCCGTCGGTGATGCCGATCGCTTTGCGGCCTTTCGGCCCCAGCGCCGCGTGCGTCATGGTCGCCGGATGCGAGATCAGCGTTTCGACCCCGCCCAGCGATTCTCCCAGCGAGCAAACGCGAACTTTCTTCAGCATTTTGTTGGCATTCTTCACCGATCCGGTTTCGAACGAAATCATCGAGCCATATCCGCTCATCTGCCGCTTCGCCAGCGCGGCTTGCGGATAATCCGGCAATCCCGGATAAAACACAGCCCCGACTTTTTTGTGCTTCGACAGGAAGTCCGCCACGATCCGCCCGGAGCGGTCGTGAATCTCCATACGCGCCGCGAGCGTCTTCACTCCGCGCAACACGAGCCAGCATTCAAACGGAGACAGAATCGCGCCGGCCGCCTTCTGCAGGAAAGCCAGCTTTTCAGCTTGCTGGTCGTGGGCGCAAACAACCACACCGCCCAAGCCATCGCTATGGCCGTTCAGGAACTTCGTCGTCGAATGCACGACCATATCGGCGCCGTGGGCAACCGGCTGCTGAAAGTACGGAGACATGAAAGTGTTATCGACGACCAGCAGCACTTTCTTGCGGCGGCAGATCGCGCTGATGGCATCCAGATCGGTCAACCGCATCATCGGATTCGTCGGCGTTTCGACATACACGATGCGCGTGTTCTTGCGGATCGCGCGCTCCACGTTTTCGGGCTCGGTGGTGTCGATGTAGGAAAACTCCAGCCCGAAGTTCACCATCACGCTGTTGAACAGGCGCGGAGTGCCGCCGTACAGATCGTTGCCGCACAGCACGTGATCGCCTGACTTCAGCATGCTGACGACAGCGTTGATCGCTGCCATGCCGCTGGCGAACACGCGCGATGCGACTCCGCCCTCAAGCGACGCCAGGTTCTCTTCTAGCCGCGCGCGGGTCGGATTCGAAACCCGCGAATATTCGTATCCCTTGTGCTCGCCGATTCCCTGCTGCACATACGTCGAGGTCGGATAGATGGGAACCGTCACCGCTCCGGTGAGAGGATCCGGCTCCTGTCCGGCATGAATGGCGCGCGTAGCAAAGCCCAGCTGTTCGGTTTTCTTCATGGAATTATTTACGAAAGCCCCAGTCTAGATGCCGCCTTCAAAGATCTTCTTCGATAAATATCTCTCGGCAGAATCCGGAATGATGGTGACTACCCGCTTTCCCGCGCCAAGCTTCTTGGCAATGCGCAAAGACGCAGCCACGGCGGCGCCTCCGCTCGATCCGGCGAGCACTCCCTCTTTGGCCGCGAGTTCCTTCACCATGCCGAAGGCGTCGGCGTCGTTCACCATCATCACTTCATCGCACACGGATTTGTCGAATGTCTTGGGAATAAAACTTGCTCCGATGCCTTCCACTTTGTGCGGTCCGGGCGGTCCTCCGCCGAGAATTGAACCTTGCGTCTCAACCGCCACCGCAATTACGCGCGGATTCTTCTCTTTCAGGAACCGGGCTACACCAGAGAATGTGCCGCAGGTCCCGCAGCCGATTGCGACCGCATCGATGCGCCGATCCATCTGTTCGAAGATTTCCCGCGCTGTTGTCTCGTAGTGATAGTCGGGATTCGCCAGATTCTCGAATTGTCCGGCCATGAAGGCCTTCGGATCTTTGGCGACCAGTTCTTTCGCGCGGCGGATCGCTCCTTGCATGCCTTCCGCATCGGGCGTGCGAAAGACCTCCGCGCCCAGCGCTTTCATGATCGTGACTTTCTCTTCCGAAAAATGCTCGGGCACGAACAGCTTGACTCGATAGCCGCGGTTTACTCCGATCAGCGCAAGGCCGATGCCGGTATTGCCAGCCGTAGCCTCGACTATCGTTCCGCCGGGAGAAAGCTTTCCCTCCTGCTCGGCGCGCTGGATGATTCCGATCGCCGCGCGATCCTTCACGCTTCCCCCAGGATTCAGGTAGTCGAGCTTGGCGAACACATCGGCCGATCCTGCCGGGACCAGGCGCTTCAGCCGCAGCATGGGAGTTTCGCCGACCAACTGGGTAATGTCGTCGGCAACGCGCAGGCGGGACATTTCAGAAGTTTTCGAACTCACCCTACAGGGTACGCAGTGCGGCGCGCGCCCGTCAATTCGGTTGATTGCGAACTGCATTGCCGGAACCACGGAGGGCACGAACACTGCGCCCAATCAAAGCGAAAGCTAAAGAAGTGGCCGCAGAACGACCTGCTGCGGCTATAATTACCGCCCATCCCACGATTGGAAAGGATCCGCATGCGAGGTTGCGCCGCAGTCCTGCTCACATTGTGCCTGGTCTTCCCTTCGATATTTTTCGGCGCGGACGAGGCTCCGCTTACCGGCTACTCGCCAAAGTCGAGCCAGAGCGAACGCGATTGGGAGACGAAATTCCGCGCCATTCCCGACCCCACCAACCTGCGCGCCTATATGCAGCGGCTCAGCGCACGGCCTCATCACGTCGGCTCTCCGTACGACAAAGATAATGCCGAGTGGATCCTCGCTCACTTCAAAGAGTGGGGACTCGACGCGCACATTGAAACCTTCAACGTGCTTTTCCCGACTCCGAAGGTGCGCGTGCTGGAAATGGTCGAGCCCACGAAGTTCATCGCGAAATTAGAGGAGCCCGCGCTCGCCATCGATCCAACTTCGAATCAGAAATCCGAGCAGCTTCCAACCTACAACGCGTACTCCATCGACGGCGACGTAACCGCTCCGCTGGTCTTTGTGAACTACGGGCTCCCCAAAGATTACGAAGAACTCGATCGCCTCGGCATTTCCGTAAAAGGCGCGATTGTGATTGCCAAGTACTACCAGTCGTGGCGGGGCGTGAAGCCGAAGGTGGCCGCCGAGCATGGCGCGATTGGCTGCCTCATCTATTCCGAGCCACGCGACGACGGCTATTCCGTCGACGACGTTTTCCCGCAGGGCCCCATGCGCAATCCAGACGGAGTACAGCGCGGCAGCGTCATGGATTTCGCCTCCGCCAGCCCCGGCGATCCCCTGACGCCGGGAATTGGCGCGACTCCCGGGGCCAAGCGCCTGGCGTTGAAAGATGCGAAGAGCCTGACGAAGATTCCCGTTTTACCGATCTCCTACGGTGATGCGCAGCCGTTGCTGGCGGCGCTGAAGGGCCCGATGGCTCCTGAAGAATGGCGAGGGAGCTTGCCGATTCCCTATCACGTCGGGCCGGGCCCCGCGAAAGTTCACCTGAAAGTCGCGTTCAACTGGGACATCAAGCCCGTCTACGACGTCATCGCCAAAATCCCGGGCAGCGTTGCTCCTGACGAATGGGTCATCCGCGGCAATCATCATGATGCATGGGTCAACGGGGCCGAAGATCCCGTCTCGGGGCAGGCTGCGCTGCTCGAAGAAGCGCGCGCTTTCGGGACGCTTCTGAAGCAAGGCTGGAAGCCGCGCCGCACCATCCTCTACGCGGCGTGGGACGGCGAAGAACCGATGCTGCTGGGATCGACGGAGTGGGTCGAGGCCCATGCCGACGAACTGCGGCAGCATGCGGCGGTCTACATCAACTCCGACGGCAACGACCGCGGCCTGCTCAACATGGGCGGATCGCACACGCTCGAACAATTTGCCAACGGCATCGCCCGCGACATTGAAGACCCGGAAACAAATATGACGGTGTGGCAGCGGCTGCGTCTGTCAGAAATTGCCGATGCGAAATCTGCGGACGAACGAAACGAATTGCGCACGCGGCCTGATCTGCGAATTGCAGCGCTCGGTTCTGGAACTGACTTCACCGGATTCCTCGATCACGTCGGTGTTGCCACGCTCGACCTCAGCTATGGCGGAGAAGATCCACAGGGCATCTATCACTCCATCTACGATGATTTCTACTGGTACACGCATTTCTCCGACAAAGACTTCGTTTATGGGCGCGCCTTGTCGCAGACCATCGGCAGTTCGGTCATGCGGCTTGGCGACGCGGAAATTCTGCCTTTCGACTTCTCGGATTTCGCCGACACGGTTCACAAGTACGCGAAAGATCTGGAAAAGCTCCTCGCCGACAAACAGGACGAGGCCCGCGAGCGGGATAAAGAACTCGACGAAGGGGTATTCAAAGCGACGTTCGATCCGCGGCGGCCTATGGTTGCGCCTCCACGCGAAGAGGTAGCTCCGCATCTGAACTTCGCCCCGCTCGAGAATGCCGCCGACGCGCTGACTCGCAGCGCCGATGGCTACCGCAAAGCTCTCTCGGAAAAAGGCGAGGCCTTGAGCGACGGCACGGCCGAACAACTACGCGCCTTGAATGCGGACCTGATCGAGAGCGAGCGCAAGCTCACGAACGACGACGGACTGCCGCGGCGTCCCTGGTACAAACATCTTCTCTATGCGCCCGGAGTTTATTCCGGATACGGCGTAAAGACCGTTCCGGGCGTACGCGAAGGAATCGAGCAGAAGAGATACGCGGAGGCCGACGAAGAAATCGTGCGGGTCGCAAAAGCGCTGGAACAGGAATCGGCGCTGATTGATTCGGCGGCGCAGTTGCTCAATAGCGCGAGCGCGGCAAAATAGAACGGAGCGCTGTGCCGCGGCGAGGGGTGGTTTCGATAATAGAGCACCGCAACGGCGTTGGCCCGCGCGGGATTCCTCGCCCGCCGATGAAAGCACGGGGCTTCGGAATGACGCAGTCGGGGCGACGACGAAACCTTCTAAATGGGCTTATGGTGCGGCGGTTGCGACGGATTGCGTTCTAGCGTAGTAGCCGGTTCTCGTGCGCACAACCATCTTGCCGTGTCCCTTGGCTTTGGCTTCGACGCGGATTTGCCGGAAGCCGCCCGCCGCCTGCGGAGTCGTGGGCTTGTACCCGATCGCATATTGATTCCGGATGTCACCCGCAATGGTGCGGCTGATCTGATCCACTTCGTCGAGCGTTTTGGGGAAGAATGCGATCCCACCAGTGCGCTCGGCAATAATCTCCAGCGCGCGCTTGGCTCGCCTGGGATGTTCCTCGTCTCCGAGAATTCCGATGGCATAAACGGCCGGACCATTTTCCTGCTGCAGTTGCTGGACGGCCTTCTCCAGTGTCTCGCTGCTGGCGTTGTCTTCTCCGTCGGTCACGACGAATAGCACTTTCTTTTCCAGCCTGGCGTTCTGCTTCAGGTGGTCGGCCGAGGCGACGATGGCGTCATAGAGCGCCGTGCCTCCGCGTGCGTCGATCTTCTCCAGCGCCTCCTTCAGCTTCAGCAGGTTGTTGGTGAAGTCCTGGTCGAGGTATTGCTCATCGTTGAAATTCACCACGAACACTTCGTCATGCGGATTGCTCGACCGCACCAGATTCAGCGCCGCCTGATTTACTTTGGCGCGCTTCTCCCGCATGGATCCGGAATTGTCGATCACGATTCCCATCGCCACAGGTATATCCACGTGATGGAACGAGACGATGGTCTGCGGCTTGCCGTCTTCATACACTGTGAAAGCGCTGCGGTCGAGGTTGGTGACGATATGTTGATGATCGTCCACTACCGAGGCATGCAGCATCACCTCGTCTACGTCTTTCTTGAAGACGAAGACGCCCTGGTCGTTGAGTTTCTTTTCCTCGTTGCTTTGCTTCTGATTCTCCTGAGGCTTCGAAGAAGCGGCCGGAGGATCTGCGGACTGGGGCTGATTCTGGGGCGCAGGCGTCTGTGCGCACAGAGACACCTGCAGTCCGGCCCAGATGGTGAACGTGAGAAGAAATAGAACCCTGGCGGCCCTATTCGGCAGGCGCGTAGTATCCCGTCCTGGCATACACCCTAAGTGGAGGCAGTCCTTTCGGTGGCAGCAGCTTCACTTTTATCTTACGCCATTTGCCGTCGCGCACCACTTTGCTTGGACGGTATCCGAGAACATATTGGTTGCGCAGCTCGACCCCGATTTTGGTGGCAACATCGCTCAGATCGTTGGGATTGTCGATCGTGAATGCCCGGCCGCCTGTCAACTCCGTGATATCGCTCAGCAGTTGCGGGCCCAAACGCTCTTCCACCGCGGACGCATACCGGTCATAGATGCCAATCGCGTAGATCATCACGTCGGCTTCCTTGACCAGCGATTTGATCTCGTTCTCGGTATACCGGCTATGATTGTCGCCGCCGTCGGAGATGATCAACAACGCCTTCTTCGGATACTTTGCCTCGCGCATCTTTCGGATGCCCATGTAAATCGCATCGAGCAAGGCGGTACGATGCTGCGGGACGGCGAAGACCAGCCGGTTCTGGATATCGTCAACCGAATTGGTGAAGTCGGTGATTTCGTTGGGCTCGTCGTTGAAGGTGATCATGAAGAATTCGTCTTGCGGATTCGCCGTCTTGAAGAATTCAATGACCGCATCTTTGGCCCGGTCCATCTTGCTGGTCATGCTGCCGCTGGAATCGAAAATCACGCCCAGCGAAACCGGCGCATCTTCGCTGGAAAAAGTGCGAATCTGCTGCTGCTGATTTCCCTCGTAGAGCTGGAAATTCTCTTTATCCAAGCCGGTCACCAGCCGGTTCATGGGATCGGTGATCGTCACCGGAACCAGCACCAGATCGACGTTCACTTTCAGCGGGCGCACGTGCGCGCTCATGCCCGTCGTGGTGGACGCCATCAGATCAGGCTTGGGCGGATCCTTCGGCTTTTCGACTTCGCGCGGCTGGATATGAACATCCTCCACGTCAGTCTGCGCGCTGGCCGGTACGGCAAAGCACACCCAGGCGATCAGCATGAGCACGAGCAACCGGCTCAGCTGCACGGCCCTTGAAGCAGACCTTTTCCGCAGCAGGAATTTTGTCGGATCCCAGGTGAGAGCCGAATAGTCACTCCGAGCTAGGGCCTTCGGGCGAGATGACCAACGCCCTTTCGCAAGGCGGGCCATAAGTACCTCTATGTCGCGGATGTTAGCACAGCTTTTGCCGCGCGGCGCAGAGTTTTTGTCAAATCCGGGAGACAAATATTTTGGATCGCACCGGAAAAGGAACCCGCGAGATTGCCCGTCTGGCGCGCCATCCGATCTTCGCCGCTAACTTGTTACAATCAAAGGTCTCCTACATACTCATGGCTGACATACGTCCGTTTCCTGCTCTGCGCTACAACCTGCGGCGAGTTTCTGCTGCCCAGGTCGTCACTCAACCCTACGACAAGATCACTCCTGCCATGCAGGAAAGTTACTACGCAGCCAGCCCTTACAATCTTGTCAGGATTATCCTGGGCCGTCGCGAACCCAGCGACAATACTGTAGAGAACGTATACACGCGAGCTGCCGCCTACGCTCGACAATGGCGCGACGAAGGCATTTTTCAACGGGACGCTGCGCCGTCGATCTACCGCTATTCGCAAACTTTTACTTCGCCGGCGGGCCAGAAGTTCGAGCGCCGCGGATTGATCGCCCTGGGCCGGGTCGAAGATTATTCCGCCAAGGTTGTATTCCGTCACGAGCAGACTTTGGCCAAGCCCAAGGCCGACCGCCTCGACCTGCTCCGCGCTACCCGGGCTCACTACGAGCAGTTGTTTTTGTTGTACGAGGATTCCGGCGAAGTCGATGACTTGCTAAGACGCGGCGCTGGCCCGGCTCCCACGATCGACGTTGCGGACGAATATGGAGTCTCGCACCGCGTCTGGCAGGTCAGCGATCCCAGCGTCCTTGGCTCGGTTCAGTCTGAGATGCGCGACAAGCAACTTGTTATCGCCGACGGCCATCACCGCTATGAAACGGCTCTTAATTTTCGCAACGAATGCCGCGTCGTGGTGGGAAAAACCGACACCGAGGCGCCCTATGAATTCGTCATGATGACGTTCGTGAATATGAACGACCCCGGCTTGCTCGTCCTGCCTACGCACCGGGTCGTGCATTCGCTCAAATCGTTTTCGGTGGACGAATTTCGGAAGTCCAGCGGGGGATTCTTCGAGGTGGACGAGATCGATCCCTCAATCGACGCCGCGAAAGCAACGGCGCTGCTCAAGGACAAAGGCCAATCGGGAGCGGCTCTGCTGGCTGTGACCCCCAACCGCGCTTTCCTTCTGCACTCGCCCAAGCCGGACGGAGTCAAGTTCATGACGGGGTTGTCCCCGCGCCAGCAGTCGCTTGATGTCGTGCAGTTGCACAAGTGCCTGCTCGAAGGAGTGCTGAAGCTCTCGGAGGAATCGATTCGCAATCAGGAGAATTTGTCGTATCTGCGCGACGCTTCCGCGGCCATCGCGCAAGTCCGTAAGGGCGAAGCCAATATCGCATTCCTGATGAATCCTTGCCCAGTGCAGAAAGTGCGCGACGTGGCGTTTGCGGGAGAAGTCATGCCGCAGAAGTCGACCGATTTCTATCCCAAGCTGCTCAGCGGACTGACGGCCTATGCACTGGATTGACGGCCGACAACAGAGTCCGGCCACGACGCCAACCCGGCAACAGGCTAGCTCCGTGGCTCGTCCGTGTGCCCTGTCGGCCTTCGCGATTGCGACGCTTTGCGCGGTCGCCGTTCTTTTTCTTTCCGCGCTTTACCTCTCGGGGGCCGCTGCCGAAAAGCACCTCTCTGTTTACTCCGTTGCCGCAAATTACGCGATGCCCCTGGTCCAGCGTGATGGTCGCGAATATGTCGGCCTCCTCGAACTCCTCGAACCGCTGGGACAGGTAAGTGCCAAGACCGACGGTTCCAAGTGGCGCATCCGCTACAACAACGTCGAGGGTGACTTCCAGGTTGGAAAGAATCATGCGCAGGTCCTGGGACGTGAGGCCGATCTCGGCGGCAAGTTTTTGATGGAGAACAAGCGCGGGCTGGTTCCGGTCGGCTGTCTCGGATCGCTCCTGCCCCGCTTCCTCGGCGGTCCCGTCACGTTGCATGAAGAGGCCGGGCGGCTTTTCATCGGCAGTATTGCCACTCACTTCACAGCATCTCTCGCCGGCGAGAATCCTCCTCGCCTGGTCTTTCATTTCACAGCCCCGGTCAATCCCAGCATTGCCACCGAACCGGGTTCCCTGCGGATGACGTTCTCGCGAGAGCCCGTTGTCTCTCCCGCATCCTCAACCCTGACGTTTGGGAACAAGACGATCTCCTCGGCCAGTTTCAGCGAGGGCAACAGCGCGGCCGCCATCACCGTAAGCGCTTCTGTCCCGGTGATGGCAACCTTCAGCAGCGATGGACGAACCATCACGATCGCGCCCACCACCGTAACCGTTCAGAACATTCCGCCGGCCAATTCGTCGACCGCGGCCCCCGGGGCCTCGCCTCAAACTCAACCAACCGCTCCGCCCCCCGCAGCAGCCGCTGCCCCGCGCCGTTACTTCGCCGTCGTCGATGCCAGCCATGGAGGCGACGATCACGGCGAAACTCTCAGCACCACGCTCATGGAGAAGGACATCACGGTTGCTCTCGCCCGAAGCCTGCGGCAGGAACTGGAAAGCCGTGGCGTCAGCACGCTCGTGCTGCGCGACTCCGACGCCAATCTCCCTGTCGACCAGCGCGCCGTCTTCGCCAACGCCGATCACGCCGCCATCTATGTCGCGCTGCACGCATCCTCCTTCGGTCACGGAGTTCGCATCTACACCGCCATGCTTCCCTTTGGAGGCGACGACCGGGGGCCATTCCGCTCCTGGACCACCGCCCAGCGTGCTTCCCTTCCGCTGAGCCAGACCATCGCAGGCCTGGTCGCCAGTGAATTGCAGAGGCGTCAGATTCCGGTTCGGGACTTGCCTGCGCCGCTGCGCCCGTTGAACAACATCACCGGACCGGCCATCGCGATTGAGGTCGCGCCGCAAGGTTCCGATGTCTCGCAGCTGACGGCGCCCGATTATCAGCAATTAGTGACCAGCGCGGTCGCCACCGCCATCGTCAACGCCCGCGATCAATTAGGAGCCGCGCCATGACGCCACTGATACCGATAGCGAGGTGTCGAGCATGATCCCGCGCCATCTGGCGATCGGAATGACTGTGCTGCTGGTGGCGACGCTGGCCCTCGGCCTCTACGCGTGGCATGTGCGCAAGACCGTCACGGCCACGCCGGCAGTCGCCACCGACACGCGCCCGCTCGCGCCTCCCGTGGCCGGACCAACCGAGCAAGTCGTTCTCTTCGTGGCTCACGATGAGGACGGCACCCTGCGGGCCGAGTCCGCGCAGATTCCCATGCCGTCGAATCGCCAGCAGCGCGCCGAAGAATTGTTGCGGGCCCTGCTGTCGATCTATCTCGATCGAAACTCTCCGCACGTCCTGGGAGAGGGCTCGGAAATCCGCAGCGTCTTTCTGATTGATCCGGGAGTCGCTGTTATTGATTTGAATGGCGCCTTCGCCGACACTCACCGCTCCGGCGTGCTCGTCGAAGAACTCACGGTAGCGTCGCTGATCCACACCATTTCCGCCAACACTCAAGGGATCCTGAAAGTGAAAATGCTGGTGGACGGAAAACAGCGCGACACGCTGGCCGGCCACGCCGATCTGTCTTCGTATTACGACGTGAGCGCGGTAAACCAGCTCGCGGCGGAATTGCAGCCGGGACAGTAAGTACGTCGACGGGCGAAACTCCAGCCACGGATGTCCACGGATTCTCGCGGGTAAGGCATTCGGTCCGCCGATCTACTCCGTTTGACCCGTGCGGCCGATTAAGATTTTCCCAGCGCTTCGATCTCCGCCTTCGCGCGTTCCAGAATTTCGCGAATCTTGTTGATCTTCGACGAATCGTCCCAACTGTCTCGCGCCACTCGAAGCGCCGTTTTCAAGACCGCAGCTGCCGGACGCGCTACTTCTCCGCCCTCGGGACTGATCAACCAGCCACCTGCTTCTTGTGCGCGATGCCAGATTCGTTTGATGGTGTCCGCTTCTCGGTGGACCTCAGCCTTGCCGGCATCGGTCAAAGTGTAAGTGCGCTTGCCTCCCGAGGCATCCGAGGTCACCATGCCTTCGTCTTCCAATTGCTGCAGCGCCGGATAAATCGCGCCCGCGCTGGCCTTGTAGACTCCCCCGGACTTGGTCTCAAGCTCTTTCATCAGCTCGTACCCATGTTTCGGTCCGGATTCAAGCATCGAAAGCAAAGCCAGCCGTATCTCTCCCGGTCCAAAGAAGCGGCCCCATCGTCCGCCCCGTCCCCAGGGGAAACCGCCTCCCATAAATGGAGCGCCCATCGCGCCCTTCCACCAACTTCCACATCTTCCATACATAAACAACTCCTTGAAGGTTCCACTGGTTTCCTGAGGTTTCCAGGCTTACTCGAAAAGTTGAAAACCGGAAACTCGAAACTGGGAGACCATATGTCATTCGATCTTGCGTACACTATATCTATAGATATATCTATTATCAATAGATCCATCCTCCGGAAGCTCAATGCGTTACAATCCCGACCATGTTCTACCGCTCGGATAATCGCGCGCCGGACCAGCTGCGTCCGGTGAAAATCACGCCGGAGTTCATTACGACGGCCGAAGGGTCGGCCCTGATCGAGGTTGGCAACACGCGGGTGATCTGCACCGCGTCGATCGAAGAGGCCGTGCCGCAGTTTATGCGCAACACCGGCAAAGGATGGATCTCGAGCGAGTACGCGATGCTTCCCCGCTCCACGCTGACCCGCACCCCGCGCGAAGTTTCGAAGGGCCGCCAGAGCGGACGGACCCACGAAATTCAGCGCCTCATCGGCCGCTCGCTGCGCGCCGTCACCGACCTGACTCGCCTCGGCGAACGCACCCTATGGATCGATTGCGACGTAATCCAGGCCGACGGAGGCACGCGCACGGCTTCCATCACTGGCGCCTTCGTTGCTCTGGGTCTCGCGCTCGAAAAGCTGGTGGACGCCGGTACGCTTTCCGCGGTCCCGCTGAAAGATTTCGTGGCTGCCGTGAGCGTCGGCATCGTCGAAGGAGAAGTCCTGCTCGATCTCTGCTACGAGGAAGACTCCCGCGCCGATGTGGATATGAACTTCGTCATGACCTCCGCCGGCAAGATGGTGGAATTGCAGGCCACCGCCGAACATCAGGTCTTCGACGACGCCCAACTGGCCAAGATGATGAGCTATGCGAAGAAGGGCGTGCAGGAACTGGCGGAGAAGCAAAAAGCCCTGCTCAATCGGCTTGTGTCAGCGCGATAAAGCGGCGTCGACGGAGTACAGGGAATTTGTCGGATGGACCTAGAGCAGGCCCGCCAATAGCTCGTGTTTCTTCGCCGCGAAAGGATTCGTGACCGTTACTCCATGCCACGTGAATCCTTCCTGCAAGTCCTCCGAAAGCAGCAACCGGCAGCCAGCCGCGGCGGCAGTGGATAGCATGATCGAATCCCAAATCGTCAAATTATGGTCGGCGGCGAGATCTGTGGCGGCGAGCAGAACAGAAGTCGAAGTCTCGACCAGCGAGTAAGCATCTTCCCAGCTCAGAATCACAGCTTGCGCCCGCTTCGGGGAAAATGCTGCCTTCCGGGTCAGAACGTGGAATAGCTCGCCCAACGCTTGCACGGGGATTAAGACGCTGCTGACAGGAAGCTTCTCGATAATCGCCAGCGCCGCCTTCTTTCGAGACGCCCCGTTGATTCCTTCGACGTAGGCGAGAACGTTGGTGTCGAGGGCGATTCTCATGGACACGAAAGGTGAATACTACTCGTACAGGTCTTCTCTTCTCCACCGTCCCCCATTGAGGATGGGTTGCGAGCGCAAGCGCTTTAACAGAATGCCTCGGGCGCGAGTCGCCGCTGCATTCTCACGAACCGGCGAAATACGCGCCACAGGTCTGCCGTGGCTGGTAACGACATAGCTGCACCCGTCGCGAACTTCCCGGAGAACCTGCGAGAATTTCCGGTTGGCATCGGCAGAGGAAATGGCTTTTTCCATAGGCTCCTAAAGTAGTTATATTACCTACTTTTTAGAAGGTCTGTCAAAAGGCGTTTGCTCAGGTTGCGTGATTTTCAAGCTCACGGCTAGGGCTCGCCGAATGTTCAGTCGTCTCATCCGTCCTGCCGTTTTGGAACGCTTCCCAAAACCGGAACGGTCGCCTCGTTTTTTCGCTTCATCAGCACCTAGTAACCTTTACCGCAGCTTTCCCGAGAACTACGGTGAGGAGACCACCATGGGAACTCTGCGCAACATCGACCGCCGCCGCGAACCGCGCAGGGAAGCCGAGTTGCCGGTTACCGTCTGGGGCGTTGACACGCGCGGAGAGCGCTTCCTGCAACAGGCGAGCGCCCGCGAAATCAGTCTGAGCGGAGCGCTGCTTTCCGGACTCGATGCCGAACTCCGCTCCGGCGATGTGATCGGGATTCTCTACTCCGGCCGCAAAGCGCGATACCGCGTGATCTGGGTCGGCTACAGCAATGTCATGCAGAAGACACAAGCGGCCGTGCATCGCATCGAGCCCGACCCGTGTCCGTGGCAGGAGTTTTTATCAGCTGAATTGGCGCATTCAGCGGGCACAGACAAGTAATGCACCGGAGGGCCGCAGAGCTGAGCTTTGCTCCGCCCGACAGCCGAGGCGGCTGTCTCTGCGTTTACTGACGGCCGACAGCTGAAGGCGGACGGCTGTCTACGCAATCCACACTGTCTTCGCGTTCAGAAACTCGCGAATTCCGACCGCTCCCAGCTCTCGTCCGTGGCCGGACTGCTTGACTCCGCCAAACGGAATGCGCGGATCCGACGCCACCATTTTGTTGATGAACACCATACCCGCTTCGAGTTCGTTGATGAAGCGCTGCTGCTCTTTTTCGTCGTTGGTCCAGGCGCTGGCGCCCAGTCCGAAGCGCACGTCATTCGCCAGGCGGATCGCTTCCTCCTGATCTTTCACGCGGAAGATCGAAGCCACCGGCCCAAAGAATTCTTCGCTGTATGCCGGGGATCCTTTCGGCACATTCGTGAGCACCGTGGGCGCGTAATAGTTGCCCTTGCCTTCGAGCGGATGTCCGCCCGTCAGCAGCTTCGCTCCGGCAGCAACCGTCTTCTGCACGTCCCGGTCAAGATCTTTGACGGCGTCGGGAGTCGAAAGTGGGCCCAACTCTGTCTTCTCATCACACGGGTCGCCAATTTTCAGGCTCTGCATTTTCGCCACGAATTTCTTCTCGAACTCCTCGGCGATGGGCTCGGCCACGATGAACCGCTTGGCGGCAATGCACGACTGCCCATTGTTCTGCACCCGCGCCTGTACCGCGGTCGACACTGCCGCGTCAAGATCGGCGCTTGGCATCACGATAAACGGATCGCTCCCGCCCAACTCCAGCACCACTTTTTTGATTCTCTTGGCGGCGCCGACTCCCACCTGTATGCCGGCCTGCTCGCTTCCCGTCAAGGTCGCAGCTACGATTCTGGGATCGTTGAGCAGCGAATCCACCTGCGCCGATCCGATCAGCAGAGTTTGAAACGATCCTTCCGGAAAGCCGGCCTCGCGGAAAATGCCTTCAATCGCCAGGGCGCATTGCGGAACATTCGAAGCGTGCTTCAGCAGTCCGACATTGCCGGCCATCAGCGCCGGAGCCGCAAAGCGAATTACCTGCCAGAACGGGAAATTCCACGGCATCACCGCCAGAATCGGCCCGATCGGCTGGTACCGGACAAAGCTCTTCTTCGCTCCGGTCTCGACCACCTCATCAGCCATGAATTCCGCGGTGTGTTCCGCGTAGTAGCGGCAGGCCGTCGTACACTTCACGGCCTCGGCGACGGCCGATTTGTAGGTCTTGCCCATTTCGAGCGTCATCAGGTGCGCGAATTTCTCTTTATCGCGCTCCAGGATTTCGGCCGCCTTCAGCATGCGCTGCGCCCGCACGGCAAATTGAGTCTTCCGCTCCGCTTTGAACGTGGAAACGGCCAGTTGAAGCTTCCGCTCGATTTCGGCTTGGGAAAGCGGCTCAAATGTCTTGATGATCTCGCCGGTGGCGGGATTGATGGTTGCAATTGCCATGTCACTTAGTCCTTGTTATCCCTCGAAGGCGGAGAGCAAGCCCTTCGGGTTCGCTGTTTTCAGTCTACCGATATGGATGGTCGTGCTTCATTTATTGCCGATTTGGTGGCTAAGCCCAGCGGTCATACCACTATACCATTCCCCACTTCCGATCTGCGCGAGTTTGGCCACTCAGACTCTAATCGCCAGCCTTACCGAAGTTTCCGAGATGCTGCATCCATCGTCAATGCCATCGGGAATCTGATCGAAGAGGATTTCGGCCTCGCCTCGCTCGGTTACGCGGATGCCTATGCCGACGATCTCTCCGACTGTTTCAATTTCAATCAGAGTCCGCTCACATTCAAAACCATCAACGCTCCTCTGCCGGCCGATCATTTCCTGCACGACCGGCGCCCAGCGGAACCTCCCGATGATGACTAGCCCGAATTCTTACCGCTGAGGCACGGAGTCACTGAGAATGCGAAAGGCAAAAAAAAACTGCGGAGTTCAGAGAAGGTCCGGGGAACGCAGGACTACAACCTTTCTCCTCTCACGTTTCCGTGCCTCCGCGGTGAATGATTGCGATATGCGAAGGCGCGGTCGAATTTCGCTTCCGAACCGTGTCCAACCAGTCAACGGGCTTGATACTTTTGTTTCGGCACATCAGGCTGCAAGTAAACTAGAATTGAAGCGATCTATTAACGACAAGGCTTGATCGTGCATCCAAGTGAGGGTGCCCACAATCCCCATTCTTCTCTGACTTCGAGGCGCTATGAAATTGTTGAAGATGTGCTTGGTTTCCCTGTTGTTGGGCAGCATGGCGTACGCCATGCCGCTAAATTCGTCGGCGCGCTCTGTGGTTCCCGCCGACCTGCTGCAGCTGATTTCGGTCGATTACCGCGCTCTGAAGGATTCTCCGACGGCGATGTCCCTGAAGCAGCAGCTGATGCCCGACAACATCAAGCAGTTTGAAGCGGCCCTGAAAGCCGTCGGGCTCGATCCCGATAAAGATATCGACACGCTCACCTTCGCGTCATTCCGGACCGGAAAACAGGGCGTCAAAACCATTGGCGTCGCCAGCGGACCGTTCAACGAAAAGGCCGTCCTCAAAAAGATGCGGCTGCAGAAATACGTGCCCAAGAAGTACGGGCAGGCTGAGATCTATCCGATGGAGGGCGGCTTCGTCATGACGTTCCTTGACGACAGTTCCCTGCTCTTCGGCGACTCGACCTCTATCCGCTTCGCCCTCGATACCCGCGACGGCCAGAATATGGGACTCGACACCAACGGCGACATGGCCGACATGATGACCGACGTCGATTCCTCGCCGGTGTGGAGCATTCTCGATCAGCAGGGCACGCAGAATGCGCTGCACTCGGCCATGGGCGATGCCTCCAAAATTGCCGACTACGAGACGATGAAGAAGCACCTTGTCGGTTCGCGCTACGACATGACCTTTACCAGTGGGGTGGATTTCGATATGACCGTTGTTACGTCAGACTCGACAACCGCAGCCACTGTCGCGTCGCTACTGAAAGGCTACATGCTCTACAAGAAGATGAGCGCAACCCCCGCCGAGAAAACCGCTGTCGATAACACTAGCGTCGACTCCGACGGATCGAACGTTACCGTTCACTTCAAAGCCAACGACCAGCAGTTCCAATCGCTGATGCACTCGGACCTGTTCGCAGCGGTCACCCATTGATTCGGTTCTGAATCAAAAAAGGCACCGGTTCCCCGGTGCCTTTTTTCCTGCGTCGTAATCCCGAGCCCGGAGATTTTGCCTGTTTCTTGTGTTGTCAGGATGACAAAGCTGCCCCAAGATTCCATGCGATTCGGGCCACCGTCTATTTCTTTTCCCGCTTCGCCGCGATCCAGCCTTCTTTCACCACTTGCCGGGCGCGTCCAATCGCCAGCGCTTCGTCTGGAACATCTTCCGTGATGCACGATGCCGCTCCCACATACGCTCCCTTACCCACGCGCACCGGAGCCACCAGCGTGCTGTCGCTGCCGATGAACGCCCCATCTTCGATGACCGTCTTGTGCTTGGCGACGCCGTCATAGTTGCAGGTAATCGTTCCGGCGCCGATGTTCACCTTGGCTCCGATCTCGGAATCTCCCAGGTACGTCAGATGGTTCGCCTTCGATCCCCTGCCCAGTTTGACCTTTTTGGTCTCGACGAAATTTCCCACATGCGCCTCTTCACCGATCTCGCTTCCCGGGCGCAGATGCGAATAGGGACCGACATTCGCTCCGGAAAGAATCTTCGATTCCTCGATGGCGCAGCCCGCCAAAATCGACACCCGATCGCCGATCTCCGAATCGCGGATGACGCTGTACGACCGGATGCGGCAGCCCGTGCCCACTTTCGTCCTGCCCAATAGCTGCACGTAAGCCTCAATCACGCTGTCGGGCGCAATCTCCACGTCCGCGTCAATCACACATGTTGCGGGATAAAAAATCGTCACTCCGTCAGCCATCAGTTGCCGGCACTTCGCCAGCCGCATCGTTTGGTCGATATCCGCCAGTTCGGCCCGCGTATTCCCGCCGAGTATTTCATTCGGAGTCTCTGTCTTCCAGGCCACGACACGCCGGCCCGCCTTCCGCAAGACTCCAGCCATATCGGTCAGGTAGTACTCACAGTGCGCGTTGTCAGTCGAGAGTCTTTCAATGTGCCCGTAAAGATCCTTCACCTTAAAAACGTAGAATCCGGAATTGATCTCGCGCAGCTTTTTCTGCGCCGCGCTCGCCGCCTTCTCTTCCACGATCTCGCGAACCTCGGCGCCGCGCGGATTCTTCCGGAGCACGCGGCCATACCCGGTCGGATTCTCCAGTTCCGCGCTTAGCAGCGTCATCGCCGCCTTTTCGTTCCGATGAAAATCACGCAGCTTCGCGATGGTCGCCGGAGTGATCATCGGCGCGTCCCCCGAGAGCACAATCACATCGTCGTATCCCGACAGCGCTTCCCGCGCCGCCATCAGGGCGTGGCCGGTTCCCCGCTGTTCTGCCTGCACAACAAAATTCACGCCGGTCGGCTGCACCGCCGAGCGCACGCGGTCCGCTTCATGTCCAATAATCGCGTACACGTCCTTTGCCGGAACAAGGCTCACGGCAGCGCGAATCACGTGTTCCAGCAGTGGCTTTCCGCCCACTTCGTGGAGAACTTTCGGAAGCTGAGATTTCAGCCGCGTCCCCTGACCGGCTGCCATAATGGCAATTGCCAAGCGCGCAGTTGAAATGGGACCACGGGAATTGCCCTTGGAAGAAGACCGCGCAGCCGGGGAACGTTCTTTCGATTTCTTCATTCGACCTCAATATACCTTGCCCGTTGCGGCAATAGCTATGTCGCGAATACGCGCGCCGGCGAGGCTTCCCCGCGAATCGCATTTCGCATGTGAAAGAAATAACCGATCCGACCTGGGCTGAGGCGTAGCTACAAACCCAGGCCCCCGTCCACGGTAAGGATCTGCCCGGTAATGAACTGCGGCGCGGTTGCAAAGAACAGGACGGCGGCGCCGATCTCGTCCGCGCGGCCATTGCGCTGCATCGGAGTCTGCTTGGCCATCCGCCGCATGAATGACGCCGCGGATTTTTCCCCCAGATCGATCATCCCCGGAGCCACGGCATTCACCGCAATCTCCGGCGCTAGCGCCTTGGCCATCACTTTGGTCAGCATATGAAGCGCTGCTTTCGATGAGCAGTAGTGCGCATGCGTCGCCCACGGCCGGAGGCCTCCCAGCGACCCCATGTTGATGATCTTGGCCTCGATCGGCCCCGAGCCTTTTCCTCGCTTGCGCCGCATCCACTTCAGGGCCTCCCGCGCCACCAGAAATGGCCCGCGCGTATTGGAGGCGAAAATCGCATCCCACTGTTTCGCAGTCAATTTCTCGAACTCGGCCGTTTCGTAGTTCGCGGCATTGTTGACCAGAATGTCGATCCGGCCCAGTTCCCGCCCTGCTTCCTTCATCATGTCGCGGATACTGGCCTGATCAGTCACGTCGCAATGCAAGGCAAATGCGCGCACCCCGAATCCCGAAAGATCAATGACGGTCTCTCGCGCCTCGCGCGACGAATTTCGATAGGTGATCGCAACGTCCGAGCCGGCACGCGCCAGCGCCAGAGCAGAGGCGCGTCCCAACCGCCGCGCCGCGCCCGTGATGAGCGCAGTCTTCCCTTTCAGAGGTTTTTGAGGATCGTCGGGCATGCAGGCAATTCTATCGTCCCGCAACCAGAATAACGCAGGGCTCATCACAAAGGCGCAAATGGTCTCAGAGCCAAGAACCTGTCAGTTTTTGCGTTCCAGCTTTTCCAGCGCCTCGACTAGCCGCTCGCCCTCTTCCGCCTTCGCCACTACGGCATCTGCTTGCCTGGTCGCGCCCGGAGCCAGCGTGCGATGATCTGTCACCAGCATGAGGACTCGCACACCCTGACGAAGCCGCTTGAGTTCACTGATAATCAGAGCCGCTTCCGCGCCGTCGCGATCGAGATCGATCACCACCAGATCCACCGGCGCGTGCTGGAAGCGCAACACCCCATCATGCCCGCACCCGGAACTCTGCACCTGCCAGCCGTTTTTCTTCAACAGAGCACAGCGGAGATTCAGATTGACCGGATCATCCCCGATGCAAAGAAGGGAACCACGCTCTCTTCTAGTCACCGCCTCCCCCTTTCTACCGGCTTTCCCCCAAGCACACCTGTGGATGATTTCTGATACCACGAAATGACCGGGTGCGCTGTGACTGAAATCACACCTCTGCCAATCGCAACTTTGGTGCTCGATGGACCCCCGAATGGAAAGTTCCTGTTTCCTCGCGCTAGAATCTTCCGAGCATGCCAGAACCGCGCAACGTGGTGGTCTACTCGCGCAAGGGATGCCACCTTTGCGAGGTGGTCAAAGAGAGCCTTTCGAAACTCTCCCGCCGCGGTGGTTTTACCTGGCGCGAAATCGACGTCGACTCCGATGCCGACCTCCGCCGCCAGTTTAACGACGAAGTCCCTGTCGTCTTTATCGACGGCCGCAAGGCATTCAAGTACCGCATGGACGAGCAGGAGTTTCTTCGCAGGCTTGCGAATTAGGCCGAGGCCGGCGCTACCGTCCATTTGCGCCCTCGCGTGCCTGGCAACTGCGGCTTCTTCTACTTGCTGTTCAAGGCCCATCGGGTGGACAATACTGCGTGCTTGGGGAGGATTCCGTGGCGAAATACCGTCAACCCGGATATCAGGATCGGGATCGCGAGGACGAACGAAAGGGTGCCGGGCAGCCTCGTTCCGGCGGAGTTGCTGCAAAACGAGACAATACCTTTGGACCGCGCCCGGTCAACATGCCCGGAACGCGCGCTGTTTCGCGTTGTTCCCAGTGCGGAACAATTCTGCAGAATACTTCGGGCGAGGGCACCTGCCCGAAATGCGGCTTCGAACTGCATTCCTGCAAGCAGTGCTCCTATTTCGATCCGGGCAGCCGCTTCGAATGCATGCAGCCGGTCAAAGAGCGCATCGCGAAGAAAGACGCGCGAAACGACTGCTCGCTGTATGAAATTCGCGTGACACGCGAGAAAGAGACATCGACTCCGGCGAGCGTCCGCCCCAACGATGCCCGCGCCGCCTTCGAAAACCTCTTCAAGAAATAGCGTCAGCCAGACCTCAGATTTCAGATTTCAGACCTCGGCCGCCCAGACTTCAGGCGGTCGTCTGTCGAGTCTTCGGGCTCGACGTGCTTCCGGCGCTCGGCTTCCGGCTTCGAGGCCGGAAACGAATGGCCCAATTCAGACGTCTGAGGTCTGACGTCTGAGGTCTGACGCCCGAAACCCGAAAGCCTATGGCTTCTGCGTCGGCCGCAAAAGAATCTCGCTCATAAACGACTGTGGCGCCTGCGTCACCAGCATTGCCACGGCATGCGCAACGTCCTCGGGGTGAAGCATCTTATTCGGATCTTTTCCCGCATGCGGGCTCAGCTCGGTATCGACCGAGCCGGGACACACCACCGACGCTCGAATATTGTGCCCGCGAAGCTCCTCCGCCACCGAGTACGTCAGGCCATTCAGTCCCCACTTCGAAGCGGCATAGGCGGCTCCGTTGGGCAGAGCGTTCTTTCCGGCGAGCGACGAGATATTGATGATGTGCCCGGAAAACGCCCGAATCATGATCGGCGCGAAGCAGCGAATCGCGTAATACACACCGCGCAGGTTGGTATTCAGAATCCGGTCCCAATCCTCGGGCAGCATATTGTGGAGCGGCTCGTTGAAGCCTCCAACGCCGGCATTGTTGACCAGAATATCGAGACGCTTAAATGTGCTGTCCACGCGGGCCGAGGCATACTCCACCTGATGCAGCACGGTAACGTCGCAGGGAATGACCTCAGTCTTGCCGCCCGCTTCGAGAATCGCGCGGGCGGTTTCGTCCAAAGTCGATTGCGTTCGTCCGCAAAGAACCACGTTTGCGCCCAGGCTGGCCAGCTTGCTGGCAATCGCAGCTCCGATGCCGCGGCCGGCCCCTGTCACAACTGCCACTTGACCCGAAAGAGGATGAGCGGTGTCCATAGTAGAAGGATCTCCTTGCGCCGGAGCTGCGCCGAACATCCGCGCCCTCCGCTATGCGCATCTTAGCAATAAATGAGGAGCACGAATCGGAACGCGCTTGCCTTCGGCAACAGAGGTACTTATAATCCGGCCAACCGGGATGAAAGGTTTTCGGTGCATCATTCCAACCGGATGATGCTTCTCTTCCCGGGGCCCCTGCCAGGAAGCCCGGCATTCCAGAGCAGGATCCGAACGCAATGCGGTCCGCGGAATGCAGTTGCTGCTGAACTTGTTGAGTAGAGTTTCCCAAAAAAGTTTCCCTGAAAGTCCAAGGAGCCATACTGATGAAAAAGATTCTGCTTACGGTTGTGCTTGGGGTAACGGTGGTCGCGGTCGCAGGGAGTACTGCGCAGCCGGCTCAGGGGCAACCGGCCGCGCCAGCGGCCCAGGGCCAGGCAGCGCCCGCCTCCCAGTCGGCACAGCCGGTGATCAAAGATCCTGCGGAATATAACGCTTACGTCGCGGCCATACAGCAGAAAGACGCCAACGCGAAGATCAGCGGTCTGGAGGCGTTCGTCACGCAATATCCCAACAGCATCATGAAGACCCAGGCGCTGGAAATCCTGATGCAGACCTACCAGCAGACGGGCAATGTGAACAAAGCGATGGAAACAGCTACCAAACTGGTTCAAGTCAATCCGTGCCAGGTGCCCGCTTTGACCCTGTTGACCTACGTCGATCGCGCCAAGGCGCAGAGCGGGGACGCAAACGGCAAGCAGGAATCCGCCGACGCCGAAAAATACGGACAGCAAGGAATGGATTGCCTGCCGAAATTCGCCAAGCCCGAGGGAACCAGCGACGACGCTTTCACCAAGATGAAAGGCCAGATGAGCGAGAACTTCGAGGCTGGCATTGGTTGGGGCGCGCTGCAGGATAAGGATTACAAGAAGTCCGCCGACGAATTAAAGCAGGCCGTTGACGCCAACCCTCCCGACTCCCAAAAGGATCTTAGCTTGCTTTATCCGCTGGCGCTTTCGTACCTGCAGCAGAGTCCTCCTGATTACCAGAATGGCATCTGGTATGCGGCGCGTGCTGCCGCAGTCGCACCCGCCGCCAGCCAGGCCGGAATCGAGAAATATGCGAAGTCCCAATATGTAAAGTTCCACGCCGGTGACGACGGATGGGACGACATCATGAACGCTGCCAAGGCTGGCGGTCCTCAGGTTCCGATCAAGCCGGCTCCTACTCCCGCTGAGCAGGCGCATAACATGATTACGCAAACCTCGCCGGACAAAATGGATTTCGCGACCTGGGAA
This sequence comes from uncultured Acidobacteriota bacterium, assembly GCA_963763845.1. GTDB lineage: Bacteria > Acidobacteriota > Terriglobia > Terriglobales > Acidobacteriaceae > Sulfotelmatobacter. The sequence goes on along the minus strand of CAVXPX010000024.1, from coordinate 221,441 downwards.
TTCGTTCTGACCAATGGCAGCCAGGCCGATCAGGATAGCGTCTGGAATGCGATCAAAGGCAAAGCCGTCCAGATGAACGGCACGGTGATTAGCACCACACCTGAAGAGTTCATGATCGCCGGAAGCTCTGACGATATCGACGCGAAGAAGGCTGACATCACCCTGCAGTTCGAAGAGAAAGTTCCCGCGAGGCTCATCCCCAAAGATGGAGCCAGCTTCGACTTCCAGGGCGAACCCGCTTCCTACACTCCGAATCCCTTCATGATGGTCATGGAGAAGGGCCAGTTGCTTAGAACAAAGCCGGCCGCGCCCGCTCACAGGCCCGTGCATCACAAGCCCGCGGCCCAGTAAACATCGACCCATTCAGAACTAAAGGCAGCCTTCGCGGGCTGCCTTTTTTTCTGCAACGAAATCGTAGGAAAGCTCTGCTTATGTGGGGACAGCCGCCCTCGGCTGTCCGGCAGAGCAAAAGCTCCGCAGCGCCAGTCCGGGACGCGCCAACTCGGATTTCATCTCTATCGCACGATTTTCTTTTCCAGCGCCACTTGCCGTGTGCTGCGCGGCGGGCGTTTCACGCCGTCCCGCAACTGGCGGACATCGATCTTCAATTCGGTGATTGTTCGGCTCAGCGTATTGCGGTGCATACCCAACTCGCGCGCGGCGCGGCACTGGTTGCCTTTGTTTTCCTGCAAAACCGTCAGGATGAAGCGTTTCTTGAATTCGCGCACGCCCTCGGAATAAAGAATATTGCTGCGATACATTTGCAGGACGAGTGCTTCCAGTTGATCTTTCACAGTGCGTCTCTCTCTTCGGCTGGATTTTTCAGTGCACCGTTTCTATTTTGGCGGCGACGATGGATTCTGGCTGAATTTCTGCGGCGCCTGATGAATCAGATCGAGACCCTGATAAAAGCGCGCTCGCAACTCCGACGGTGCCAGCCAGATCGCCGCGCGCCCGACCACCAGAAAATAGGGCGCCAGCTCTGAACGCTGCAGCAGCTTCGAAGTCGGCGCGAACGCCGCCATACCCATCAGGATCACCGCTACCATCAGACCGCCCTTCAGCAGCCCCAGGATCGCGCCAAGGAAACGGTCAAAGCCGCTGAGCCCGGCTTCCTTCATGATCCATCGTGCAATCCTCGCGGCTACGCCGAACAGAATCACGATGGCAAAAAAGATAATCAGGAAACCGAGAACCTCAGCTAACCACGGGTTCTTCAAAAACGACTCAAACCACTCGGCCAGACTGCGGTACTTCCACGCAGCCACAACGTAACCGACGACGAGGCCGGCCAGCGTCAGAGCTTCGGAAAAGAAGCCCTGCATCGCCGCCGCCACAACGTTTACGATCACTACGGCAATAATGAACCAATCCGCGACCGTCATAGGTTGAGCTCGCGGGAATTCGTGCCCTCTAACTGATCAGACATCCAGCTTGCGACCCGTCAGCTGGGAATAAGCCTCGAGATACTTTTCGCTGGTCCGTCGAGCCACGTCCGCCGGGAGGGCCGGAGCAGGCGGTTGTTTGTTCCAGTGAATCTGTTCGAGGTAATCGCGAACGTACTGCTTGTCGTACGAATCCTGCGCCCGGCCCGGAGCATACTTATCCGCCGGCCAGAAGCGGGACGAATCCGGAGTGAGCACCTCATCCGCCAGCGTAAGGCCTAGGGCGGTGCGTCCGAATTCAAACTTGGTGTCGGCAATAATAATGCCGCGCTGCCGGGCATAATTCGCGGCTTTCTTATAGACGCGTAACGCCAGATCGCGCAAGTGGCTGGCATTCTCCACGCCGATGATCTCGCACATCAGGTCGAACGAGATGTTCTCGTCATGCCCGCTCGTTGCCTTCGTCGACGGCGTGAAAATCGGCTCCGGAAACGCATCCGATTCCTTCAGCCCCGCCGGCAGCGCGATGCCCGACACTTTCCCCGTCGCCTTGTACTCTTTCCACGCAGATCCGGAAATATAGCCGCGGACAATGCATTCCACCGGGAAGATTTCCGCCCGCCGCACCAGCATCGACCGCCCCCGCAGCTGGTCGGCATACTTTTTGGCCTGCGGAGGATACTTCTCTACATCGGCCGTGATCAGATGATTCGGAACCACGTCGGCAAGAAAATCGAACCAGAACAGCGATATCTGGTTCAGAACGCGTCCCTTGTGCGGAATCCCCGTCGCGAGAACATAATCGAACGCGGAAATCCGGTCGCTGGCGACGAACAACAGTTGCTGGTCGTCGATGTCATAAACGTCGCGAACTTTCCCGCTGGCGTGCAGCTTCAGGTCAGGAAAATCGGTCTTCAACAAAACGGAGTCGAGGAGATCAGTGCTCATGATCAGATTTTACAGGTTAGAGGCGAGGCGTATTCTAGCTGACCGGGAAAAATTGTCAACGATTCTCGTCACTGCCTGGCAACATTACGGCAATCGCTGTAGGCAGAATGGTATTGAGAACAAAGCGGATGGCGGGTAGCACTGTTTGCAATCAAAATTCGCGTCGGCCCCTTTGTGGAAAAGCTGAGGATGGGAGTGGATAACTGGTCCGTTCCCTCGGCCACGGCCCAAGAAGAGCCCCCCAGACGCAGATCGCAGGGGACTGCTTATGACTTCAAGCCGAGCTCAAGTTGTCGGAGTAGAGCTTTACTTTGACGGACCTGGAGCGTCCAAAAGCGTTCTATTCCCCGACACCCGGCCTGGAAATTTCCGAGGACGAGCCCGGCCATCACGCAAAGTTTAACAGTGATAAAGGATGACTTACGCCGGGTTCCCGAAACGCACCGAAACCAGCTTCGATACGCCCGGCTCCTGCATGGTCACGCCATAGAGCACCGGAGCGATGCTCATCGTCTTCTTGCTATGCGTGATCAGCACAAACTGCGTCTGCACGCTCATCTCTTTCACCATTTCGGTAAAGCGTCCAATGTTCGCTTCGTCGAGCGGCGCGTCAACTTCGTCCAAGATACAGAACGGACTGGGCGCGAACTGGAAGATGCCCACCAGCAACGCCAGCGCCGTCAATGCCTTCTCTCCGCCGGAAAGCAGCAACACGCTCTGCAACCGCTTGCCCGGAGGCGAAGCCACCACGTCGATCCCGCTCTCGGCGCTGTTCTCTTCGTCGGTCAGCTTCATGAAAGCATGTCCGCCGCCGAACAGCTTCTTGAACGTCGTCTGGAAATTCTCGTTGATCTTGGTGAACGCCTCTTCGAACTTCTGCCGTGAAATCTGATCGATCTCTTTGATCGTCGCCGTCGTGTTTTCGATGGACGAAATCAGATCTTTCCGCTGCGTCTCGAGAAACTCATGCCGCTCCGCCGTTTCTTTATATTCTTCGAGCGCCATCATGTTGACCGGACCCATGCCTTCCAGCTTCGCCCGCATTTCGCGGTAGGTCTGGTCCTCCGCCGCGAGCTGTTCTCCGGTCACCGTGGCCAGCGTCGTGTCGGCCATCAGCGCCGTCCGCTCCACTCCCAGTTCGTTGAGGCAGGTCTCGGACATGTATCGCCCGTCGGACTCCAGCTTGGCCACAGCCGCCGACAGCTCGCCGCGACGGTCGCGCGCCTGATCCAGCAGCATCCGGCTGTTCCGCAGCAGGTCCTCAATCTCCGCCAGTCGCGCCCGCAATTGTTCGGTCTCGAACTGCAGCAGGCCTTCGCGTGCCTGTGCCGCATTGCGCTCTGCATCGAGATCGGCCGCGCTCTGCGCCAGTTGCTCGTTCTCCGCTTCTCGTTGCAATTTCTCGGCCGCTGCTCCTTCAATTTGCGACGCCAGCGCATGGACTCGTTCGCCCATCTCGGAAAACAGTGATTCAATCCTCTGCAGCACTCCCGCCGCCGACCGATGCCGCTCTTCGAGCGTCGCCACTCGTGCCGCATGCTGCGACGTCGTGTGCGCCGACTCTTCCCGGCGCTGCCGCAGCGCAGCCAGCGATTCTTGCGCCGCCGTAATCTGCTGCTCCAGCTCAATGCGCTTGAGTTCCAGCACTTCAATCTCCGACTGCCGCGCGCACAGGATTCCCTCCTGCTCGGCGCGCTCCACCGCCAGACGACGCAATTCCATCTGCGCCACATTCAGCCGTTCGCTGACGCGCGACATCTCCGAATCAAGCTGCTGCAGCATATGCCGCGAGGTCATCTCCTGATGCTCGGCCTCCCGCTTTTCGCCTTCCAGCCGTTCCAGCAGCGCGCTGAGATCTTTGATCTCATGCCCCAAATTCAGCACCCGCGCCTCTTCCTCGCGCAACGCCCGCTCCAGTTCTTCCAGCCGACGCAGCACCTCGCGCAGCTCGCGCTTCATCGAGAGCGGACCTTCCGCTCTCTGTTTTCCGCCCGTAACCGTCACGTTGTGGAAACATTCGCCCGCCTGCGACAGGAAGAACGCGTCGGGATTCTCCAGCGCCAGCCCGCGCGCCACACCCGACTCCGGAACGATGTATCCATCGCGCAGTTTCGGCAGAATCACTTCCAGCGATTTTCCGAATCCATCCAGCACGCGGATCGTATTCTTCAGGGGAAGAATCTGCGCAGCCGGAGGAGCCGAGTGCGCCGCTTCATCCAGCACGAACGAGAATTTCGCCTGCGAATCTTCCGGATGCACCAGAAACGTCGCCCGCCCATCCACATCCGTGCGCAGCATCCGCAGGCCTTCATCCGCGGCATCCCACGACTTCACCACGATGTAGTTGAGCTCGTCGCGCAGGAAGTCTTCTACCACTCGCTCGTATCGCGGCTCGACTTCCAGAAAATCCGCCAGCACTCCGACTGGCGCAAGTCCGCCCTGCATCACGCCCGACTGAAACAGCCGCCGCACGGACTCCGTCGAGTATCCATGTTCGGCAATCACTGCCTGCAGCGATCCCTTCTTCCCCAGCGCCGTCGCATACTCCGCCCGCAAGACATCCAGATTCGTCTTCGTCCGGGTTTCTTCCAGCTTCTTCGTTTCGATCAGCCGCCGCAGCTGGCTGATCTCTTCTGCGATCCCGCTCATCCGTTGCGTGACGCTCTCAAACTCCAGCGCCAGTTGCCCGCGCTGTCCGCCAAAGGCTTCGACCTGCACGTTCGCATTCGCAATTTCGGACTCGAGCCGCCGCGCCTCGCGATCCGATGCCGCCAGCCGCTCTTCCGCCTGCGCCAGCTGATTGCGCAACCGCGATGCCTGCGAGACCGTATCGAACACCGCGACCCGCGACTCTTCCTGCTGCCGCTCGATCTCGGCCAGGCTGGCCGCCGCTGTTGCCGCTTCCTGCTGGCAAAGGATCAGATCATTCTGCGCCGCCGCCAGATCGGCCGCCGCCGATTCCAGAATCTGCCGGTTCGACTCGCGCTCCGCTTCGAGCGCGGTCAGCCGATGCCGCGCCTGCGCCAGCTCCGCTTCCGCCGACGCCGACCGCACCAGCAGTTCCGCGCAGCGCTCTTCATTGTGCCGCCGCCGCGCCTGCGCCCGATCGATCTCCATCGCAATCTGGCTGATGCGTTCACGATTCTCGCGCAGCTCGGTTTCGATGGCATATCCGCGCTGCGTACGCTCCGCATGTTCGGACTCGAACTGCTGCACTTCCTCGGTCCGATGCTGCATCTCCTCAGCCAGCGCATTCAGCTGCGCGTCGAGTTCCGCGCTCTCCTGCTCAACTGCCGCAAATTTGCTCGCCAGAACAACCCGCAGCTTCGCCCGCATCTCGTCCCGCAGGCGCGCGTAGCGTTCCGCCTTCGAGGCCTGCCGTTTCAGTGAATTCATCTGCCGCGTGACTTCTTCGAAAATGTCGTTCACGCGCGATAGATTCAGCTTCGCGTCTTCCAGCCTTGCTTCCGCCAGACGCTTCTTCGTTTTGAATTTCGTGATGCCTGCCGCCTCTTCGAGAATCGCCCGCCGATCCGTCGGACGGCTGCTCAGAATCTGCCCGATGCGTCCCTGCTCGATCAGCGCATACGATTCCGGCCCCAGGCCGGTCCCCATGAACAATTCCTGAATATCGCGCAGCCGGCACAGTTTTCCGTTCAGCAGATACTCGCTGTCTCCGGACCGAAACAACCGCCGCGTCACGACGATCTCCCCCATGCGGAACTGCTGCTGATTGAACTTCCGCCGCCGGATCTTCAACACCACATGCGGCGCGGCAGTTCCCACCGAAGCCCCCGCCACAGGCGCCGTCACATTGTGCGCCGGGAGAGCAAAGATCGGCTCGTCATCAGGAAACGCAAGCGCAATCGTATTGATCTTTGACCGCGGCACCTCCACTTCTTCCACGCGCCCAGGCTGCGACTCCTCCACGGACCGCTCCGTGTCCGCCGCCGCTCGCGCCCGGATCGCTGTCTCGTCCCACTCTTCCGTGATGCACGTATCCGGATCGTGCTTCCCGTCCGCCGCAGCCTGCGCCGAAACGGCCGGAGCGCTCTGATCTCCACTCGGCATATCATCCTGAATATCGACTTCGGTAGCCGCGGTCGCGTCGGCGCCCCCATACACTTCCGGATCGATCAGCGTCAAACTTACTTCCGCCATCCCCGTCGGCTTGCGGTCGCGGGTTCCGGCAAAGATCACGTCTTCCATCCGCGATCCGCGCAGCGTCTTCGCCGACTGCTCGCCCAGTACCCACGAGATCGAGTCCGAAATGTTCGACTTCCCGCACCCGTTCGGGCCAATGATGGCCGCCACACCGTCTCCGTGGAACTTGAGTTCGGTGCGGTCGCAGAACGACTTGAACCCGAGAATCTGCAGTCTCTTCAGTTTGAGCAACGTGAACTCCTTCGAACCAGTGGCAACCCGACTTGGGCGTCCCATTTCTCGCGCGGCTATTGCGCCAGAAATGGGGATTCACCTGTTTACCAGATAGATTCCTCTCCGGTATGGATGCCTTTCCGGCTCCATTCCGGATCCGTTCTGCGCGACGGTCTCACCCCAGGCTGGACAGGGTGGCGCACAAAGTTAAGCTACTTTACCGACGATATTCTGCCCGCGTCAAGCAATATAACACTATATGTAGTGGGCCTTTAGCAGATACCGCCCTGTATTGCACAGACATTGCACCAACCGCGCACATTTTCGCTGGAGACGGAAAAAGAGGTGGGAGAACCGCGAGAGCAAGATAAGGCTAGCGCAGTGCCTGAATGAAAGCAACGGGATTCGGATCGGCTGAATAGTGTCAATTGCGAGGAGGGGTTCCGATCCAGACGGGGCCGTGGCAGAGCGGATTCTCAAGCTGCGTTTGCGGGGTGATAAGCCGCACTGTGATGTCCATCGCGCCCCCAGCTGGGCTGCTTCTTGTAGAATCGATCGCATCGGCTATCGTTTGAAAGGGAACTTGATTATCGCCTTGCAAGTACAGAACACGGTCACTGCGCGCTGCGTAAATCTCTAAAATTCTCTTCGCAAGACCCTTCCGATCTTCTGGCTCAACATTGAGAAACAATTTGCCGTCGTTGGTTACGCGCAACACGATTGGAGGCTCTACAAGGCCGAGTCTGCAGTGGTCTGGCGGCAGAGTAACGCACAAGCCGGTGGGAGTCTCGTATGGTTCGAATGTCAGGAACAGGCTGACAACGCACGCCAGTGCAGGCGCGGCAATAAGTGCAAAGGGCGGCATGCAGGAGAATCGCTTTCTTAATGGGAGCACCCGAGCAAAATCAAACGATGACACCCCCGACTTGCGCGAAGTTGTGATCGAGAGCGACCCCACGGGGAGAAACGCGTCGGTGCGCATGCGTAGCAAGTTGTAAGAGATTACAGCCGCGATGGCCACAATGATGCCTGCGACCGTTGTAGTCAGGGCAGCCCCAACTCTTGCAAAGATCAGCGCAACAAATCGCGCTTGAGAACCGCTGTAACCGACGTATAAGGCTGCCAAGATTCCATAGCACGTCCCCGCAAGCCCGAGAAATGGTGCAGCCGAAGCAACTGCTTTTAGAGTTCCCTGTCCCCGGCTGAGATCCGCGGCAAACCTTTCTTCCTTCTGTCGAGAATTCGCGGATGAATTTGCTTCGGATGCGGCCCGTCGGTGCGCGTAGCAGCACCAGACGAACCGGGCCACTACGAAGACGTTATAGGCAAGCATCAGCGCAAAGGTGATGAAAATTGCGCGCTCAATGTGGTCGGAAAAGTGCCAGATACAGCCAGCGGTCCAGTCGGACGTACAAGTTTGCCACGAGTTTAGGCAGAATCCAGGCATCGGCAGAAGTGTGGCCGTCAACTGCTAGCCGCCACAAGGCAAAGACACCATGGCACCTGCTTTGGTTCCGTACTCAAGTCCTTTGGCACGACCTTCTATCGCAGCTCGACTGCGGAACTTCCCCGCACCACTCCGCTCTCGTTCACTGCATCGACGGTCACGAAATACGGCACGCCCGCGTTGAGGCTGCCCACATCCACGCTGGTTGCGCCGTCGTACACCTGGTAGTTTTGGGTTAGCTCCTTCGGATTCGTTCCCAGCCGCACAATGTAAAACTCCGCCCGATCCGCAGCCTTCCACCGGATTGTTCCCCGCCGCCCATCCGATGCATTCCGCTCCGCCTGGACGCTCGCCACTTTCTCCGGCAACGCCGCTGTTCCTTCGCCAAACACGCGAAGATCGCTCAGCGAGAACTTTGCCCCGTTCGGCGAATGGACATTCCGTATCCGGACATACCGCGCCTTCACCGCCTGCGGCAGCACTTCGTAATCATCCGGCGAATCCTTCCCTATCTGCGCACGATCGACCACGCTCTTCCACGATTTCCCATCGAGCGACACTCCCAGAACATATCGATAGACATCGTGACTCCGGCCCATCGCCGTGCTGCCCTCATCAGCGAAATTGATCTGCACGGCCTCAATTGTCTTCTCGCCTCCGAGATCGATCTCGAACCATTCCCCCGGATCGCCCGACTTCGCCGACCACCACGTCCGCACCTCTTCATCCACAGCCTTTTCCGCCTCATGCCCTTCCAGAACCGACGACGCCGACACGCGTTTCTTCCGCGACAACAGCATCCAGCCCACCAACCCGCGGTCTCCATCCACATAATGCGGATAGTCGCCCAGATAAGTATCTGTGACCAGCTCTCCATCTTTCGTGAAGTACGTCGGAAATAGCCCGAGCCGCCGCTCGAACATATGCCGCACCGAAATCGTCATCGTCGAGATATGCCAGAATCGCCCGTCCAGCGCGGCAAACGTGCTGCTGTGCCCCGCCCCCGCGATGAAACCCGTCGGCTTGAACGAAAACGGACTGTACGGCGCATAGGTAAATGGTCCCATCGGATTCTTCGCCGTCAGCACTCCATCCGCGTACGTCTTGAATTGCGTTCCTGGCGCCGAGTACTGCAGGTAGTACACGCCGTCATGCTGGTTCACCCACGATCCTTCAATCCACGTGTCGGCCTTGGGATCGTTATTCCGATCTCCCGGCGCCTCCCATCCGCGCGTCTCCTTCGCGCGGCTCTCCGGAATCCGCGCTTCGCGGATCTTCTGAAATGTCTTCGGATCGAGCTCCGTCACGCGCAACACATCTTTGCCGCTCACGCCGTCATACATATAAAGACGCCCATCGTCATCGAGAAACAGATCCGGATCGCCATACCCGGTCCCCATATCGCCCGCCACGGTCCAGTTCCCCGACGCCGGATCGTCCGTCACATAAACCTTGGTCGTTCCATCTCCGCTGGTCAGATAAACCTTGCCGTTCATCACCAGCGCCGTCGGAGCGTAATGCTCCACCGGATATCCATGCGCCTCGACAAAGCTCCAGTGCAGCAAGTCCGGCGAATGAAAGTATCCGCCCGACTTCGAAGGAAACAGCCAATACTCGCCATGAAACACCATCATGGTCGGATCGGCCGCCTCCCTCCGGCTCACGCCCTCCAACTGAAATCGATAAGGAAGATCCACAGGATTGCAGTATGTCGAGGCGCGCCTCGGAGCCGTGTCATCACCATGCGCAGGACCACCCAGAAGCGGATTCACAGCAGAGAGAAGAAAAAATGCGGAGAGCACCACCAATAAGGACGAACGTTTCATGCGGACAACTGTATCGCAACATGAGATTGACCCTTGGAAAAAAGCCATCGCGACGGAGTCTATCTGCGGCGCGGCGCATCGCAGCTCAAACGTGGCTTATACTCGAACGTAGTACCCGGTAGAACTGGAGAAACTTCTTTAGATCATTCGATCAATGCCTAGACAAAAAACAGATTTTCAGTTTCCCCTCACCGCGACCAGCCCTATTCTCGTATCAGGAAAGTCGGACCATTCCTTACGCAGACTCTTGTATGACTTTTTCACGGTTTCCGCGCGTTTGGAAACTGTGCGACGCTATCTGGGGGAAAGGTTGGGTCTCACCGCGCCCCAATACACCATCATGATGGCCGTGGCTGAACTCCAGGGAGAGATTGGGGTCAGTGTTGGCCGAGTTGGCGAATACCTCCACGTGACCGGGCCCTGGGTGACCATGGAGTCGGGGAAACTTCTGAAGAAAGGTCTCCTGGAAAGACACTCCGACCGCCAGGATCGACGGCTTTCGCTTCTTTCGCTCGCTCCGCATGGCGTGCAGGCGATCCAATCGCTGTTTCCGGAGTTGCAACAAATCAACGATGTGTTCTTTGAACTGGACTCGCGCGCTGAGTTTGAGCGTCTGTGCAAGAGTTTGGAGAAGCTGGTTGGCAACGGCCAGCGTGCCCTCGCCCTTATTAATGCGGCTCGCGGCGATCCGCGGCTTTCGCTCAACCGCGGCAAGTTGGCTGTCAGACGCCGTCGATAGATTTTCCGGGGACGGAATGCCGCTACAAGTAGTGAATATTTTGGCGGTTTTTCCTTCAGGTCAGCGCCTCCAGAGAGCTAATTAAAATAGATAATTAACTTACCTTTCTGGCTTGACAACTGGATCCGCTTGAAGTAGATTGACAATCCCCAAGTGAGAGTCTGCTGTTAGCATCGATTCCCCTCACCCTACGGCCGAACCCAAGCGAAAAGTTTCCGACCACCGGCACGGTTTGAGTGGTCACTCCGACAGGAATGTTCAACCGCAATCCGCAGTTTGTCGTGACCAGGTAGTCGTCGCGAACGGGCCCTGGCGGAGACCCCCTCGGCTTCCGGGCCCGTGTTTTACCCGTTTTCTGTGCTGTCTCGCTGAGGATTTTTTTAACGAGGATATCTCGATGAAAAGTTCAAAGACTTCTCCCACACTGGCCGTCGTATTCGCCTGCGCGGCCTTCACCTTCAGCCTGGCGGTGAGCGCGCAGGCGCAAACCGTAACCTTCTACGACCTTACCGGCACTTTCGGCGGCACCGGCTGGGAGCCGTACAGCACCGTCACGCAAGCCACCGACGGGAACTTCTATGGCACAGCGAGCGGCGGAATCGGATATCCCGGAAACATCTTCCGCATGACGCCCAGCGGCGAGATCACCAACGTTTACACGTTCATTTGTAAGCAGAACATTTGCCCTAACGGCACCTTCCCCACCACGGCGCCAATCATGAACTCCGATGGGAATCTCTATGGAGTCACCGCCACCACCTTCTACAAATTGACGCTAAGCGGCTCCTTGAAGACGCTCTACGCCTTCGGCGAACCTCGGAACTGGCAGATTCCCACCGGCATCATCCTTCTATGAAAACGCGTACCTGTCCATAGGTATTTGCGGCGATGCGGACAGGCTTCTATTCGTGCTCGAGGCCATAAGTATGTCCGACTCCGCCGCTCCATCTGAGCGTCGCTCTCGAAGAGCAAGGATGACTTCGAGCTGACGGATTCCCCTTACACCGCCGCAAACTTTTCTTCGTCAAACACCACGCCGTCGTGCAGCAGGGCGTAGACCGCGATCAGCAACTTGCGCCAGCGCCACTCGCGCCACGTGCTTGTGTTTCTTGCGCGACAGCCGTTCATAGTAACGCTTGACCGCCGGCGAACAGCGGGTCGCCACCTGCGCGGCCTCCACCATGATCCAGCGCATCCACGGCGAACCCTGCCGCGTGATGCCGCCCCGCGCCGCCTTGCCCGCCGACTCCCGCACTCGCGGCACCAGCCCGGCGTAACTGCACAGCGCTTCTTTGTCAGCGAAGCGTCCCAGGTCTCCGATCTCGGCCAGCAGCATCATCGCCGAACACTCCCCAATCCCCGGAATCGTCATCAGCCACTGGGCCCGCTCGTCTTGTTTTGCTTTTTCACTTAATTGGAGATTTTGTTTTTGAATCTCTTCCGTGTACCCATCCAGCAAGCGCAGGCACACGCTCACCGATTCTCGCGCCTGCGACAGCAGTTTTACTCCCGCCAGCCACAGCCGTCCCCGTTTGCCGAACAAATCCGTCACCGGCGAATGCAGCCCTTGCTGATGCAGCACCGCATGCACCTGGTTCTTCAGTCGCGTCCGATGCCGCACCAGCGTGGCCCGCAACCGCACCTGCTGCCGCCGCGCCTGCGTCTCCCGGTCCGCTTTCCACGACTCCGCAACAAGTCGCAGCGCAGCAAATGCGCCAGCGTCTCCGAATCCACCCGATCATTCTTCAGCTTCGCCGACGCAATCGCCTTCACCCGCTGCGGATGCACCAGCACCAACCGCGCGACCTCCGGCTCCACCACCTCGCGAAACGCCGCCAGAACCCGCACGCCTCCACCGCCGCCTGCACCTGTTACCCGCGAAACTGACGAAAATACTTACGCAGCGCCAGCTTCTCGTTGCTCACCGGCCCCGCCTGTACGATCTTGCCCCTTGCTTCCACCGCCGTCATGTAACAGAATCTCTGGTGAAGATCTACGCCAACGTGATCATCTCGTGCCTCCTTCAGGGCTTCTGCTTCGAGCACGTACTTTACCCTTGGAGGCACGCCTTTTTAGTTTTCATTACATCTGGGCAGCGATGGGAACTTCTATGGCACAACTCAGTACGGAGGAACGCCGGGCAACGGCAGCATTTTCAAAATCACTCCAGCCGGCCAGTTCACCCAGCTGTACTCGTTTTGCTCGCAGAACACCTGTACCGATGGGGACACCCCACTCTATCCACCTGTACTGGGAGATGACGGAAATCTCTACGGCACCACTCTCTCAGGGGGCTCTGACGCAAATGGAGTGATCTATCAGTTGACTCCATCCGGCCAGTACACCGTGCTTCATAACTTTTGCGACAACAGTAAGCCCTGCCCCGACGGCTTCAACGCAGGGACCCTGACAAAGGACGCCGATGGAAATTTCGTGGGCACAACGATAGAGGGCGGTGCGAACTACTATGGCGTCGTCTTCAAGATCACGCCCGGTGGTCAGTACTCGGTGCTGTACAACTTCTCCAAGAGCGCCGGCGCGTTCGGCTCTCCCAGTTCGCAATTGATCCTCGCCAGTGACGGCAATTTCTATGGGACGTTGGACGGGGGCGGGTCTGGATCCTGGGCTCCGAAGACCCGAGGAGCCATCTACCGAGTCTCTCCCAACGGCGACTTCACTCCCCTGCAAGCCTTCTGCGAATGCGGACCGCAGAAAGGTTTCAACCCGATCGCTGGAGTCTTTCAGGGCACCGATGGCAACCTCTACGGCACCACGGCGATGGGCGGCCTCGGCCCATACACCAACGAGGACTGGGGATACGGCACCGTCTTCCAATACTCGAGCGGCCTTGGCCCGATCGTGCAAACCGTACCCGTATCCGCCAAAGCCGGGAAAAGCGTCCTTATTCTCGGCAACCATCTGACTGGAGCGACAAGCGTCACCTTCAACGGAATGCCGGCGGAATTTACAGTCGAGTCGGATACTTACATCAAGGCGATAGTTCCCACTGGCGCGACCACCGGCACGGTTTCCGTGGTCACTCCAACTGGAACGCTGAACAGTAACCCGCAATTCCGGGTGACAGAATAACGCGTCACAGCAAAAACTATCTCACAAAGGTCCTGGAGAGGGGCACGGCTTCAAGCCGTGCCGCCAAGGCCGTCTAATTGCAGGCTTCAGCCTCTGAGATTGAGCCGTTCGCCCATTCTCTTCCGTTGACCGTTCATGGTTGCCCCAGCCTTCCCGCATTCTCTGCAGGAGCCTGGGCCACTCCGAGCGTCGTACATCGCGGCCATCGTCTCCTCGCCCATCGCGAGACTGGCATTTAGAGAGCTATGCGAATCCCAATTTCCCGCTAACTCGATGACCCACAATCCGAGGGAGGGGAAAGGAGTATGTACCAATTAGTGAACACCTGTCGAATCCGCAAAGCTCCAAACCCGAATGCAAAATAAAAAAGCACCCAGCATCCATTCGCGCAACGGCTGAACGCTGAGTGCTGAAAGCTGAGTGCCAAGCTAGCAGCCAGTAGCTGGTAGCTAGAAGCTTCTCACCCCAACTTCTCAAAGAAGCGGCAAATCGTCTCAATCCCCCGATAGAAATTCGGAATATGGAACTTTTCATTCGGAGCGTGCAGGTTATCGTCGGGCAATCCGAATCCCATCATCACGCTGGGAATCTTCAGCACATCCTGAAAATCGGTGACGATTGGAATCGATCCGCCACTGCGGATAAACACCGTATCTTTCTTGAACGTGTCGTGCATCGCCTGCGTTGCGGCTTCGATGTACTCGTTGTCGGTGCTCACCACGCACGCCGGACCTTTGCTCCACACCTTCACCTTGGTCTCGATCCCTTTCGGCGTGACTCTCTTCACGAACGCCAGGTACTTCTTCAGAACATCGTCCGGATCCTGGTTCGGCACCAGCCGCATCGAAACCTTGGCCTTGGCCTTCGCCGGAATCACCGTCTTCGCGCCATCGGCCACGAAGCCCCCGGGCATTCCGTGAACCTCCAGCGTCGGACGCGCCCACGTGCGATACAGCACCGAATATCCCGGTTCGCCCGTCAGCACTTTCGATCCGACTTCGGTCTTGCGGTAATGTTCTTCATTGAACGGAAGCCGCTTCCACGCCTTTAATTCCGCCGCTGTCGGAGCCTTCACGCCTTTGTAGAATCCGGGAATCAGCACCTTCCCTTTCGCATCCTTCATCTTGCTGATCATCTCAATCAGCGCGAAGAATGGATTCGGCGCCGCGCCACCGTACATTCCGGAGTGCAGATCGGTCTTCGCGCCATACGCTTCAATCTCCGTATACACCAGCCCGCGCAGCCCGACGCACAACGTCGGAAGATCCGGCGCAAACAGCTCTGTATCGCAGACCAGCGCGAAATCCGCCTTCAGCTTCGCCTTTTGCTTGCGGATGTACTCCGCGATCGATTCGCCGCCGACTTCTTCCTCGCCTTCGAACAGCACCTTCACGTTGATCGGCAGTTTGCCTCCGCCGGTCTGCATTAGCGCCTCGAGCGCCTTCACTTCCATCCACAGCTGGCCTTTGTCGTCGACCGCGCCTCGCGCATAAATATTGTTGTTCCGCTCGGTCGGATCAAATGGCGGAGTGTGCCACTCATCAAGCGGCTCCGCTGGCTGAACGTCATAGTGCGCATACATCAGCACCGTCGGCTTGCCCGACGCGTGCAGCCAGTCCGCATAAATCAGCGGATGCCCTTTGGTAGGAATCACCTCGACGTTTTCCATGCCGATACGCCGCAGTTCTCCAGCTACAAGATCTGCGGCTTTCTTGATATCCGGTTTGTGCTCTTCGAGCGTGCTGATGCTGGGAATGCGAAGAAGGTCTTTCAACTCATTTAAGAAACGCTGCTGATTACTGCGCGCAAAATCTACTGCGGGAGAAGCCATAATGGAGTCCTTTCTTGAAGTCGACAATCTGAATCTCGGCGGACATCGCAGGATTGCGGTCCAGACATCCGGGGAAACGAATCAGTATATCGCTACTGCGCGATGCCTTGCTGGAGTGGATCGTGCAAACGATCCTACAGCCGTTCAGGCGTAGCCGAGGCTTTCATGAGTCCTGGAAATTCGCCGGGGACTCTGAGCCTAGGCCACTGCACCGGGGCGAGCGAATCTCTTCGCAGCAAAAGTTCGCAAGTCGAACTCCGGCTTCCTGCCTTCGATCACGGCGGTCATCACCTTCGCCGTGACCGGCGCGAGCAGGATGCCATCGCGGAAGTGTCCGGTGGCCACGAAATATCCAGGATAGTCGGTCGGTCCCAGAATCGGCAGCGCGTCTGGAGTTCCCGGCCGCAGCCCAGCCCAGTCTTCCAGAATCTTTGCATCGCGCAGCTTCGGAACCAGTTCGAGCGCCGCGCGATGCAGCCGCTGAATCGTCTCAGGAACGGTTCGCTTATCGAATCCCGCCTCTTCCACAGTCGCGCCGACCAGCAACCGCCCGTCACTGCGCGGAATCAGATACGCCTTCGGCGACCGCACGACATGTTTCAGCAGCGTGCGCGATGGCATTGCCAGACACAGCATCTGCCCCTTTACCGGCCGCGTCGGCAACACCTGCGGCCCAATCGTCCCCGACCATGCACCGGCGCAATTCACGACTTTGCCCGCCAGAAACGAAGTCTTCGTGGTGGTGATTCCCATGGCGCATCCGTCCGTGAACCTAATCTCCGTCACCGGATCGCCCGACGAAAAATCCACTCCACGATGCTTCGCTGTCTTGATCGCCGCAACAATCAGCGCCCGCGGATCGACGCTTCGCTCCTTCAGATATACTGCTTCATCCTCTATGCCGCTTTCCGCCAGCGCCGGTTCCAACTCACCGACACTCGCTCGTGGCAACTCACCGGCAGCCGCTCGATTTTCCTCCGACACAAACAGGATCGTTCCCTGATCCCGCAAGTCCACCTTCATTCCCGACTCAACTTCCAGTTCGTGGACAAATTCCGGATACATCCGGGCGCTCGCGCTCGCCAACGGCTGCAGCGGCGCCCGCGTTTCCCACGGACAATCGACCAGCATTCCGCCCGCCGCCTGCGATGCTTCCCTTCCCGGCTCACCACGCTCGACGACCAGCACCGCCGCTCCGTTCTTGCGCAGCTCAATCGCCAGCGACACGCCGATAATGCCGCCGCCAATCACGATCACATCCCAGTTCTTCACGCCAGCCATTCTAAAAGAGTTGCGGGCTCGCGCGCCTTGCATCGTCCTACCAACCCATTTACAGATGACAACGCCCCGCCTCCTGCATAAAATTACAGCCATGAAGAAGCTCATGGTTCTGGGGATCGCGCTTCTGACCATTTTCAGCGCAAGCACGCTCCTGGCTCAGAAGGAGAAGGATGACGAGGGGCCCTTTTCCTGGCTCTATTTCGCTGTAATTAAAGACGACAACGGCAAGCCGGTGCGCAACGCGGCGGTCATCCTGCATCCGGTCGACAAGAAGGGCAAACAGCAACGCGGCGATTTGGAGCTGAAAACGGATCCTGACGGCAAAACCAATCTCGACGGCATACCTTACGGCACGCTTCGCGTGCAGGTGCTCGCTCACGGCTTTCAGACCTACGGCGAAGATTTCGATATCGAAAAACCGAAGACCGAAATCACGATCAAGCTGAAGCGCCCGCAGGGACAATTCTCTATTTACGACGAACACCCAGCGGAATCCAACGCGACTCCAAAGCAGGATCCTCCACCAGCGCAGGATTCGAAGAAGCCGAACTAGTGGCCTGTCGCAGTGAATTCGTTAGTACGTAGGCGCCGAGAAGGGTCGGAGTATTTCCACTGGATCGGGTCGAGCGTTGGCAGAGTAGGCGTTGATGTAACGACGGAGTTTGCGAGCAAGGTCAGGTGACAGACGTGAAGATGCCGCGGGCAATGACCTCACGCTCGATCTTGGCGAACCAGAGCTCGACTTGATTGAGCCAAGAGGAATACGTAGGGGTGAAGTGAAACTGCACGCGAGGATGCTTTTGGAGAAAGTCGTCGAACCGATCTGGGTTTTGTGGGCGGAGAGATTGTCGAGGATGATGTGAATCTGCTGCCGGGGCGAACACAGCGATACCACTTCTGCGAGGAAGGCAACGAAGTCGCGGCTGGTGTGGCGGGCCGCGGTTCTTCCGTGCACGCGGCCGGTCTTGGTATCCAGCGCGGCATACAGAGAAAGCGTTCCGTGCCGATAGTACTCGAAACCGTGACGCTCGGCTCGTCCCGGCGAAAGCGGCAGCACGGGATCGAGCCGATCCAGGGCCTGAATGGCGGTCTTCTCATCGACGCAGAACACGGCGGCATGCTGCGGAGGCCGCAGATACAGGCCGATAATGTCGGCCGCTTTGCTTTCGAACTCCGGATCGTCGCTGGCCATGTAACGCTCCAAGCGATGGGGCTTCAGCCCGGCTTCTTTCCAGACCCGATGCACCGCGTCTTTGCTGACACCCAGGGCGGTTGCCAGTTTGCGGCAACTCCAATGGGTGGAACCGTCGCTGGGTTTCCTGCGGGTGGCCGACAGAATGCGGGCCCGCAAAGCCGGAGTCAGAACTGTAGCCTCCTGGCCGGGATGATAGGTATCGAGCCCGTCGAGCCCAGATTCGAGGAAGCGCTGCTTCCAGCGGATGATGGTGGGAGCACTGGTCTGCAGCCTGCGCTTAATGGTGTTGAACGAGGCTCCTTCTGCCAGCATCAGGATGAGCTTGGCGCGAAAGACGTAGCCGGCCGGCAGGGTGCGCGATTGAGCGATGCTGCTGAGTTCCGAACGTTGGTTGCTGGTGAGGGACACTTCACTGACTGTCGCCATACCAACTTAGAAGCATAACAACTAGTAATGGTTACTTTGCGACAGTCCACTAGACCGCAGGTTTGTGGTGGTGCAATGCTTCAGCATTACGATGGCGGTGCTCTAACCAGGGCATCATGCGATAACATTTCAAAGCCGAACCTCGAACGACTGGGGACTTATGGACTACCTGCTCAAGACTGAACCCTCCACCTACGCCTTCGCCGACCTGCAACGCGAAAAGTCCACCATCTGGGACGGAGTCTCCAATCCCGTCGCCCTGAAATATCTTCGTGCGATGAAGCCCGGAGAGCGCCTCGTGATCTATCACACGGGCGACGAGAGGCAAACCGTCGGCACGGCCAGTGTGGTCTCGGTCGATGCCTCCGACGCGCGTAATCCGCAAGTGAAGATCAAGGTAGGAAGCCCGGTCGCCAAGCCGGTGACCTTGGCAGAAGTGAAGTCGAGCACGGTCTTTGCGGATTCTCCGCTGGTGCGCCAGGGACGGTTGAGCGTTGTGCCGCTGAACGAGCGGCAGTATAAGTTTCTGACGGGAGAGTAAACGCGGAGCATTAAAGAGTCAAAACAGGGATGCCCCATTCTAAACGTCGCGTCCTCTGTGACGTTTAGAGTGGGGCTTTTAACTTTTCTTAATCGGGGTGTATAGCGCGGCGTTACGACGAAGCCTTCGCGTCGCGGCGGATCAAGGCCGCATCCAGAAAATATCCCAGTCCCAGCGTGAACGGGATCGCGCCAAACGCCGCCGCAATCTGCGCTTCGGGCTCAAAGCGCGCCACGATCGTGAACGCCAGCATGTAGCCCACGGCGCCCGCAACCAGCAAGATTCCCGTGCGACGCGAACTGGCCGCCTCCGAAAGATCCGGCTCCATCGGGATGGCCGCTCCCCGCTGTATCGCCATCAGCCGCTCTTCCGAGCGCAGTTTGCGCACTCGATAATAGGTGTACATCCATACGATCGCCGTCGGCATGCCCAATGCCATGATCGCTGCCGCAAATCCGGTAAGTCCGTCCATCGTAGTCTCCTTCCTGTTGCGCCTGCCGCGCCTTCCTCTGGTTGATTTCCAGCTCCGATGAGAGGTACGCTCAAGCCTGAAGGAAAGTTCCCGCCAATCAGCCAACTTCTTAGAGCTAAGACGCTTCCAACGCAAAAGAAACCCCTGCTTTGGCGGGCTTTCCGGGTCGATCTGGAGATCAGATGACATCAAAAGTTACCTATACGCGGCGCGCTGCCGTCTGCGCCGCGGCATCGCTTACGCTTCTTCTCGCAGCCCAAACTTTGCGCGCCCAGGAAACGAAGGAGAAAGTCAGCGTCGCCGACGTGGACCGCACTTTCCTGCTGCGCCTGCCCGCCGGATACGACGCGCAACACCATTACCCAGTCGTGATCATGCTCCACGCTATGAATCAGGATCCCGACGACATCGAGCGGCTTACGGAGTTCAATCAACTGGCCGATAAGGACGGCATCATCGTTGTCTATCCCGCAGCCCTACATGGGCGCTGGAACATCGGCGTGCGCCCGCAGGAGCATCGCTCGATGATGGGACCCGGCGGCGGCCGGCGCCGCTGGGGCGGAGGCTACCCTGGTGGTGGCGGAGGCGGCGGAGGTTATCCCGGAGGCGGCGGTGGAGGCTATCCCGGCGGTCAACGTCCAAGCCAGCAACCGGAGCAAGAACACCACACCGCAACCGCCGACGATATTGCCTTCTTCAACCAGATGCTCGATCAGGTCGCGACGAAGGCCTCGGTGGATTCTTCGCGCATTTATGCCGTCGGCTTGTCGGATGGCGGATTCATGAGCATGCGTGCCGGTTGCGCTCTTAGTGATCGCATCGCCGCCGTAGGCGTGGTTGGGGCGACTATGCCAAAGAATATGATCTGTCTTCCGGGACGCGCCGTTCCGGTTGTGATGATCAACGGAACCTCCGACCCCGTGGTTCCTTACGGAGGCGGCACTGAGCACATTCTCGACATATCGGTGCTTTCCGCTGAAGACAGTGCCAAAGCGTGGGCAAAGATCAATCACTGCTCAGATAAACCCGAGCGCACTAAGATGGCGGAGCACGGGAAGGGCAGCATGGAAACAAAGATCGACACCTTTAACGGCTGCCAGGAGAATGCGCAGGTAGTTCTCTACAGCATCAAGGGTGCGGGAAATACCTGGCCCGGCGGCGAACAGTATGAGGCTGAAAACGCCGTCGGCAAAACCAGCGCCGATCTCAACGCCAATGAAACTCTCTGGAGTTTCCTCGTCACCAGAAAGCTTCAGCCCAAGACCGCGAGTTCGCAGTAGTTGAAATTCCGACTCGCCCTGCTCGAGTGCGCCGCGGAGGCGAAAGTGCCCTCCGCGGTGTCTCGAGTGTTCTCCCTCTCCTGATTTTCTCTACAGCGATCGCAAAAAGTTCAGCAGATCCTGCTTCTGCGAAACCGTCAGCTTGTTGTACGTCTTGATGACGCTGTTCGCCTCCGACCCTGTACTCTGGTGCGAGAGGAGCGCCTGGATCAGATCGCTCGTCCGCCCATCGTGGAGGAAGAACAATCTTTGGCCAAGTCCCCACAGCGGCGCGGTGCGGAAGTCCTCAGGCCCGGCCGACCCTTGATTCACGCCGTCCGACAGCCCTCGCCCCATTTTGTGTACGGCGAAATCGGAGTAAGGACTGTAGGTCACGGTCGACATTCCCGTGTAGGGCGAGGGCCCGGTGGTTTGCGTCGGAGTGTGGCACAACGAGCATCCGATGGAAACGAACAGGCTCGAACCATTTTGCGTTGAGGTGGTCGAAGCAGCGGGAGTCGGCGGCGCCGACATCCGGCTGAAGATGGCGAAGTTCACGACGTCCGACGACATCTCGGAAGCAGTGCCGACCATCGTGCCGAAATTTTGACTCGCCGAATTCGGATTCAATATATTCGTCGCATCTTCCGGCGTTCCGTTGAACACACAGCCCGTCACGGCGTTGCGTTCGTTGGGAAACAGTTCGTTGGTTACCCCCTGCTCCACGTTGTAGGCCTCTCCGGCAAACATCAGCAGAGACTTGTTCTGCGCCTTCCAGCCGAAACGCGTGATCGTGCCATCGTTCCCGCTGGTGTTGAAGAATCCGCCGATCCCCAACGCCGCCCTTGCCCCTGCTGTTGCATTGAAACTCGCTTGCAGATTGGCATCCGGCGTGGATTCGACGAGGCCCAAACCGAACACCGGCGTCGGAGTCCGGTAGCTGATGTTGTTGGTTGCGATCGCCGTGGCGAAATCCGGCTGCGCGAGCGTGCAGCCCGATGCATCCGATCGTCCGGTAATCGTATACAAATCGTGCACCCCGCCATCGAGCCTGCCCGTGGAAGTCTCGACAAAGCGAGCTTCGCGGACCGGACCGTTGGCCGTGATGAACGCCGGAACCGTGTTGATCGCGCCATCGAGAGTCGACAGTCCGACCTGCGGATTCGAGAGCGGCTTCTGCGGACTCGTCTGTCCCGGACTGGCGCCCCCCACGGCGGGTTGTGCATGGCACATTGAGCAACTATTCCCGTTGAAGCCCGGACCGAGTCCCGATCCCGTTTCGCCGGCGAGATTCCCCGAGACCGAATCGATCTCCTGGAATCGTGACACGGCTTGATTGAAGAGCGCTTGCTCGTTGCTGTTGAGTGTTGAATAGAAACTGCCGGCGGCGGCCAGGCCAGTGCGCGGACCCGGATCATTCTGCGCGATCACGTTCAGGCTGGGGAAGAACACTGTCACGATACAGAGTACGAGCGGAGACAGCCTGCAAAACTTCATGGATGCACCTCCGTGCATGGATGGACACACGACTGCGTCGTTCTGTGTCTCTTATTCCGAAGGTGGCGCGAGGTCGGACTGCTGTTCTGTTCAAGCTTCGGGCCGGCCTAAAGCCAGTCCCGTGCCCCACCGCGATCCGAACAGCTCGATGGGAGTGATGGGAACCCCAATAATCTTTATTTGCCTCGGACGAGGGAAACAGCGCTACAACATTGCTGAGCAATCTAGCTCGGGTCTTCTGGCATGGTCAAGGCACATAAGTTCATTGTCCAATTTCGTGCAACGGACAATGTCCTTCTCATTTCAGTCGCGCGTATAAGTCTCAATGTCGCGTGGAAATCGGCAAAAGAAAAATCGCCCGGACTCCAGTCTCGAAGTCCGGACGATTCTTTGCTGCAACCCGCCGTTATTAATTCGTCTTCGCGGAATCAGAACGGCGACGTCAGTCCCGTGTAGTCTCCAATCACTTTCGCATCGTAAGGACCGTTGAGCATGTCGAAGCCATTTCCCGGCACGCCAACTTGACCCTGACTCCACACAATGTTGAATTTCGAATCGATCTCGATCACTTGCATGTTGTTCTGATCGCTGATCAGCACGTTCCCGTTTTTTAACATCACCGCGCGGCTCGGACTCGGATTCGAGACGCTTCCCGCCCGCATGTTCGTGTAGTAAGTCCACACGACATTGCCTTTAGAATCGACATCGACAATGCGGTTATTCCCGCCATCGGTGATGAGCGTCGATCCGTCGGGCAGGCGGCTCGCGAAGGCCGAGCCATTCAACTCGCTGCACGTCGCGCATCCGTAGCTCCACACGATCTGCTTGTTGTGCTTCACTTCAATCACGCGATTGTTGCTCTCGTCCGCGATCAGGACGTGGCCATTCGTCAGCAACTCGGCGCTGTTCGGATTGTTCAGCTGGTTGAACCCGGCGCCCGCAACCCCCGTCTGCCCGTATTGCCAGACGATCTGCTTCTGCATGTTCACTTCGATCACGCGCATATTACCCTGATCGGTAATCAGCACGTGCCCTGAGGGCAGCCACGTATTCTGCACCGGAGCATTCAGCTCGTTGGGGCCGGAGCCGGTTACGCCCGCCTTTCCGTATTGCCACTGAATCACTCCGTTCTTCCCGATCAGCATCACGCGATTGTCCGCGCATCCATTCGGGCACGTCGGCTCCGCGCCCGCCGGCACGCCCGTTCCCGCCACCAGAGTCAGATCACCAACGCGCTGCGCGTCATTCACGCCAACCACAGAATGGGAACCCGCCACGCTCGATCCATTGCCAAATCGCCAGACTACTTTGTTGTTGTCGGGATTCACTTCGATCAGGCGGTTGTTGTACTGATCGGAAATCAGAACGTTGCCCGGCGTGTTGAAAACATTCCCCTGGGCCTGGGCTGAGAGCGCGCCAGCGACGACGAGCGACGCTGCGCAAGCCCAGGTTTTCAGTTGTGACAAATTCATGACAATCCTCCTTGCGATTCCGCGCCGCCATCCCGCGAAAGCGAGTGCTGGGCTGGCCATCTGCGGCGCACGCGGCGCTTTCACCATCACGGCTCGCGTGCAGCAAGGAGTTTGAAATGTCAGGGAAGAGGAATTGTCAGCGCGATGTCAAAAGCGTGTCACATCTCAGTCTTCAGGACAGTTGCTTGCGCAATTCGCGCCGCAGAATCTTTCCCGACGCGGTCTTGGGAACTGCATCCACAAAATGCACTTCGCGCGGTTGTTTGTAATGTGTCAACCGGTCGGCGACGAAACAGCACAATTCGTCTTTCATTTTGCCGCTCCCGGTGAATCCGTCGCGCAACGCAACGAATGCCACGGGAATCTCTCCGGCTTCAGCGTTCGACTGCCCGACCACGCCGCACTCCTTCACCGCCGGATGCTCCAGCAGCACGGCTTCGACCTCCGCCGGAGCCACCGGAAATCCTTTGTACTTGATCATCTCTTTGCGCCGGTCGACGACGCGGTAAAAGCCTTCGCGGTCGCGCGTGACAATGTCACCCGACCAATACCATCCGTCGCGCAGCACGGCGGCCGTCGCCTGCGGCTCTTTCCAATAGCCCAGCATGAATTGCGGCCCGCGCATCACCAGTTCTCCCGGCAATCCCGAAGGCGCCTCAGTAAGATCGTCCGGCGTATCCTTCGGATCGATATCCGCCTGCGTGAGCACCCGGCAGTCCGTCAGCGCCAGCGGATGTCCGATCGAATCCGGACGGTAAAGTTCCGGCTCCAGAAATCCCACATGCGTCACCGGGGAAGCTTCCGTCATTCCATATCCCTGGCAGACGAGAATATTGGTGAGCGCAGTGAATCTTCGCGGCAGGTCGGGCGCCAGCGGCGCGGCGCCGGACTTCACCCATGCCATTTTGTGCTCGCGGGGAAACTGACCAGCCTCGGCCGCCTGGCACAGCGCGTTCATGGCCGGAGGCACCAGCGGCATCATCGTGATGCCTTCACTGACCATCAGGCTCGTAACTTGCGCCACATTGAATCGCGGCATAATAACCAGCGTCGATCCCAGGAGGAACGACGGATTCAGCATCACATTCAATCCGTAAATGTGATACAGCGGCAGGAAACACAGAATCACATCGGAGGACTTGAGCGGAGTTCCATTCGGCCCGAGAAACTGATAAACATTCGAGACCAGGTTGGAATGCGAGAGCATCACGCCCTTGGGCAGGCCCGTGGTGCCGCTGGAGTAAGGCAGCGCGGCCAGCGTTTGCTCCGATCCCTGGCTCGGCTCGGGAAATGTGGCGCGGCCCGAACTCAGCAGCGTCGAAAAACTCTCCGTGCCCGCCGCCATCTGCCGCGTCGTACACACTCGCCGCAGATTCGGCAGGCCTCCAAGATTGATTCCTTCAATATTCCCGGCGTCCGTAATCAAAATGACAGCGCCGGAATTTTCCAACTGATACCGCACCTCGCGTTCCTTATACGTGGGATTCAATAAGGTAGGAATCGCGCCCACCAGCGTCGTCGCATGATACGCGGTGCAGAACTCCCACGAGTTTGCGAGAAAGATGGCAACGACCTCGCCCGGCTTCACGCCCGCGGCGATCAGGCCCCGCCCAACGCTCTCGACAATCTCTCCGTACTCGGCATAGGTCAGCCGCCGCCCGCACGAAGCATCGATCAGCGCCGTTTTCTGAGGAAACTTGCGGCACGAAGCCAGCACTAAATCGTGCAGGAACTGGTTTTTCGGATCCGCGTAGAGTTCAGTGCGCAACATGCCGGGTGAGATTGTACTGGGAATGCTTCCGCTTTGCCACGAATGCCTTGGGGACGGGCGGGGGGCGCCCGGCTTTGTCATCCTGAGGAAGCGACTGCACAAGCGAAGCATGAGCAATCGCGTAGTCCAAGGATCCCTACCCTCGCAAATGGGGTTTGTAATCCGACGTTAACAGAGGCAGATTGCTTCTCGTTACAATGCTTCCATGATCCACGAAATCTTTCCTGTCGGCCCGCTGCAGTGCAACTGCTCGATCATCGGCGACGAAACTACCCGCGAAGCCATGGTGATCGACCCGGGCGACGACATCGACGACGTGCTGGCCATCGTTCGCAAGCATAGTCTGCAGGTCAAACAGATCGTCATCACCCACGCTCACATCGATCACGTCGGCGGAGCGATGAAACTCCGCACCGCCACCGGCGCGCCCATCCTTCTCAACCAGAACGATTATGCGTTGCTCAAGATGCTCGATGTGCAAGCCGCGTGGGTCGGCATGCCCACGCCGGGCAAAATCGAGATCGACCGCAGCGTCAGTACTGGAGAAACGGTCTCCGCCGGATCGCACACTGCGCAAGTCCTGCACACGCCCGGACACACCGAGGGCAGCATCTGTCTTTATTTCGAGCCTGAGAAGAAATTGATTGCCGGCGACACGCTCTTTGCCGGATCGATCGGCCGCACCGACCTACCCGGCGGCTCGATGCAAAAAATTCTCCGCTCGCTGCATGACACAGTTCTCGCGCTTCCCGATGAAACCGTAGTCGTCCCCGGCCACGGCGAGCTGACCACAATCGGCGAAGAGCGCCAGACGAATCCATTCCTGATCCGACGATAAAGCCTTTCGTCCATAAGAACAAACGGCGGAGGTCAAAGCCTCCGCCGTTCCCTGGCATTACCATCCATCCCGCTGTGTCTAGTGATGCTCGTGCTCCTCATGGTCTTGGTGCTCGTGACGCCACTTCCAATACTCCCGCTGCATTTTGTGGTTCAGTCGGCCGTAATCGACATAAGCCTGATGCTTCGTCTCCAGCCAATGCCGGTACGCTTCGTCTTCCCGCTGATCCCAGTTGTGGTAGTCCTTCTGGTAGGGATCGTACACCCGGTGTTCGCGCTCTTCCTGTTCATGCTTCTCGTGGTCGTCCTGAGGTACGGTTCTCGCGAGCGCCCCAATCGGCACTAAAAGAGCACCTGATAACAACAATGAAGCAAACACTTGCTTCTTGTGGTTCATAGTTTCTCCTCCTGAAACGGCCGAAATTGGATGCGTTTCGAGTCCCGCCGGTTGGAAGTTCAGTTCCTCCAATTGCCGAGGAGGGAATCCTCGAATTGACGCCGCGCAAAATCGCAGCCTACAGTATGAAAAAGGAGACTACTTGATCGGCCAGGTTCTGGGCCACTGCCGGATTACGGCGAAGATCGGGGAAGGCGGAATGGGCGTGGTGTATCGCGCCTATGACGAACTACTGCACCGCGACGTCGCCGTGAAGGTCGTCGCGCTGCACTCGATCCTCCTCGATCCTGCGAATAAGCAGCGCATGTATATTGCGATCTCATCGGGCGGCGTTTACCGCACGGAGGATGCCGGCTCCACATGGACCGCGCAGAACCGCGGCATTCGCGCCGTTTTCATGCCCGACCGTTTTCCCGAGTTCGGACAGTGCGTCCACAAAATCGCGATGCATCCCAGCCGACCCGAGCGTCTGTTCTTGCAAAATCACTGGGGAATCTACCGCTCGGACGATGCCGCCGAAAACTGGACCGACGTTGCCAACGGCGTGCCCTCCGATTTCGGCTTCCCCATTGTGATGCACCCGCACAATCCGGATTGCGCATACGTGATTCCGGTCGACTCCGACGAATTCCGCTGTTCCTGTGAGGGCCGTTTGCGCATGTATCGCACGCGCAACGCCGGGGGTACCTGGGAGCCGCTCGCCCGCGGCCTGCCTCAAAAGCAGGCGTACGAGACCGTTCTGCGCGACGCCATGACCACAGATTCGCTCGATCCCGCCGGAATTTATTTCGGCACGCGCAGCGGACAACTCTTCGGCTCCCGCGACGAAGGAAAAACCTGGCAGAGACTTTTGGAAGGCCTGGCCCTCGATCGTCTGCGTGCGGTGTGCGATGGTCGATGGCGGGTCGGCTTCTGCACTTCGATCTCCGACTACAAACCCGCGGAACGCCTCGCGTTACCGGATCAGCGGCGCCCCACAAAACGCATCGCACAGCATCAACAGCGAGGACGAAGAGGAAATAAGAATCGATGGCGGTCACATTCCACATCCCCGGAGCGCTGCGGGAATTCACGGCGGGACAGAGCACGGTCAAAATTGACTCCGCGCGAGGAACCGTCGCCGATGCGCTCTCGGCACTCTGGACCATTTATCCGGGAGTGCGCGACCGCCTCGTCAACGAGCAGGGACAACTCCGCCAGCACATCAACATTTTCATCGGCAACGAGAACATACGCTACACCGGCGGGCTCAGCAGCCCAATTCCCGAGTCGTCGGAGATTTCCATCGTCCCGGCCGTCAGCGGCGGCTGATCACGAATTCAACGTGTCGAGCACGCGAACGATCCCCTCGCGAAAATCCTGCTCTTCCGCGATCAAACTCAACACCAGATATCCATCGCTCGGGAAGTCATAGAAATGTCCCGGATGCACGAGCACCGACTTCTCCCGTACTAACTCGATCGCCAACTCTTCATCCGACCGCGTCACCGGAACCCGCAGCACCGCATACCATCCGCCTTCCACACCTAGACGCTCGCACGCCTTCTGTTGCGCGAGTTGACGATCCAGTTCTGCCAGATTGTTCTTGACCCGCTCCTGCATCTGTTGCTGCACGCCCGAGCGTTGTTCCAGCAAAGTTGGAATCGCCCACTGTATGGGTGCATTCATCGACAGATATGTGTCCGCAATGACCTCCAGCCGGTCGATCGCCTCGCGCACTTCGTTCTCCGGACCAGTCGTCACCACCCACGCCACTTTCATCTGCGGCAGCGCTGAAATTTTCGAAAGCCCGCTCAGCGTGAATGTCAGGACTTCCCGATTCTCTGCAAAGCTCGCATGCTCGCGGCCGTCCAGCGCATAATCCAGGAACACTTCATCTACGATCAGCGCCAGTCCATGCGCCCGGCAGAATGCATTCAGCGGCGCAAGCTCGCCCAGCTGCACATACGATCCCGTCGGATTATTGGGATGCACGATCACCACTCCCCGCGTCCGCTCGGTCACCGCTTTTTCCAGCGAATGAAAATCCATCTGCCATCCGTGGTCGTAAATCAGCGGATACGGCACCAGTCTCACATCCTGCAAATCCGCCAGAAACTCAAACAGCGGATAGCTCGGCTTCGGCACCAGCAACTCATCCCCGCCATTGCAAAGCAACCGGAACACAAACGAATATCCCTCGCTGGTACTGGTAGTAAGCACGATGCGATCCGGATTTGCGACCGTAGAGACGTTGCTTGCAACTTCTCTACGGCCACGAGCAAGAATGTTGCGATAATACGAAGCCACCGCCTCCCGCGCCGAAAGCAGTCCTTTCGACTGCGGATCGTAATCCATCGCCCGCTCCGACCCCAGCGTTCCCAGAATCGACGCCGAATCGTAGCGCAGCCCAATCCGCGTCGGATTCGACGCCGTGAGATCCAGCAACCGGACTCGGCGAGCGAGCGCCGCTTCCACCGCTGCGGTAAGGCGGTTCCGCGCCAGCTTCCAATTCGTCCGTTCCGAGAACATGGCTTGAATTCTACGTGATCGATCTGAAGGATCGAAACGACTCGGCCCGCCCTCAAAAAAGAAAAGGCGCCCAAAAAGGACGCCCGAACCAATCACCCAATTACCAAATTACCCAATTACTAAATTCTTCTTCACTCTGCTCGCGGCACCATGTCCCGCGCCACGACGGGCGCATTCTCGCCGTTGCCTTCGGCGGCGCTGCCGCGCTCCAAGCTCGGCCAATCCCGAATTTCCACCGCCGGGCAGATCAATCCCTTGCCTGCGGGACGCAGCAACTGCCGCAGAGTCTGCACGCCGTAAAACAGTCCTTCGCCGCTATTCGCCGCCACGATCAGATGCGACTTATCCGAGAACAGCAGATAACCATCCGCGCCCACATCCTGATTCGCCCTTAGCCCATTGCGCGCCAGGAACCGCCGGACCCGCGCATCTTGTAACCGCGCCAGTACAATCGCGCCGTCCGCCGCTTTACCGGCAGCCTTCATCCCGAGGATGTCCAGCTTCAATCCGGACTGATCTTCCACCTGCTCCGCCAGCGTCTCCGCTGCGATCCGATCCTCCGACTGATGTCCCAGCTGCACGAAAATCTTCGTTCTTGGCCCCACACGAAATCCGCCATTGCGAAGCTGCACTTCCTTCGGAGCCGGCTCCAACGACAGCGGAGGACGCCCACCCGTATCCAACGCCGCCAAAACCGGAGCGCAAAGCAACGCCGTTGCCACAATCCCCAATATTCGATTCTTCATCAATAATCCTAAGGTGAAAAACTGAGCCTCTATTGTACGCGCGATCCATTCTGCGGGTTAGCGGAAACGTACTTCTGCTTCTTTCTAACCCGATATCGTCCCTGATTCCTCTATATTCTTTCGAACCCAAGCCAAGCAATATCAATAATATGTCGCCAAAATGTAAAGATTTGTTGCTTCGTGTGCCCTCGTGCCGTTGGTGCCTAATTCTTGCGGTTACTGTTGCGCAAACGCTTCTTTATTCACCACGTAAGGCATCTTGGTGATGTCGCCCCCGTAATTCCCTTCCAGTACATCGATCAATCCCTGGGCGCACCGCCCGGCCATGCCCTTCTCTGGATCGGTCGACAACCGCGTGATCCTCGCCGCGCTCGCAAAGTGCGGCATCAGCCGGCAGCGGTCCTCAATCGCAGGATCCCGCAGCGGAGAATTCGCCGGCAGCGGCTCTCTCTCATACACATCCAGCGCCGCTCCCGCAATCCAGTTCTCGCGCAGCGCCCTCGCCAGCGCCGCCTCGTCCACCACCGGGCCTCGCGATGTATTCACCAGGTACGCCGTCGGCTTCATCCACTTCAGCGTCGTCTCATTAAATAGATGATACGTCGGCGTCGAACTCTCGCCCGCGCGCAGCAGCGGCACATGCACGCTCACAAAGTCCGCTTCGCGCAGCGCCTCTTCCAGCGTCACATATTTGATCCATGCCCGTTCTTTCGCCATCCCGCGTGCGTGCCGCAGATCGTTCACTTCCTGGATCGCCTTCACGAACGCCTGATTCTGATACGCCGGGTCATAGCACAGCATATTCATGTCGAACCCGGAGCACTTCTTGATAAATGCCAGCCCGATTCTCCCCGTCCCGATTACCGCGACCGTTTTGCCCGTAACTTCGTCTCCCAGAAATGGCAGGTACGGATGCCAGTATCCCCACTTCAGCTCGCGCGTCAGGTGCTCGGCCGTCCACATTTTGCGCGCCAGCGTGCCCATCATGAAGAAGGCAAACTCCGCGGTCGCCTCGGTCAGCACATCCGCCGTATGAGTAAACGGGATCTTGTAGCGGTTTGCGTCGGCGCGATTGATATTGTCAAAGCCCACCGCAATCTGGGCCACGACCTTCAACGTTCCCCCGCTCGCCTCGAAGATTTCCTCATCGATCGGATCGCGCAGCGTCGTAATCAATCCATCGACGCCCGTCCTCACCTTCTCGATGATCAGGCTCTTCGGCGGGGCCTCCGGCTTGGGATACACCTCGACTTCGTATCCCCGCTTTCGCAACACATCGATCGCTTCTCCGATATCGCAGGTCGCAAACACACGAAATTTCTTGTTCATATTTTTCGGAAGGATCTTTCAGAGGATCGTTATATCCCGGCGCGGACGCCCGCGCCCACAGCGCGCATCGCTGAAATTATCGCATGGCCACAGCCGCGCGCAGCCCGTAACCGCGGCCGGCGACTTTAATTTTTGGTGGGGACTTGCGGAGTGTCCTGTCGCTTCCGCCGTTCCTGCTCTTCAGAAATCAGCTGATCGAGTTCGTTCGCGAGGTCGCGGAGTTTGTCCGGATCCTGTTCGCGCATAATTCTCTCGCACAGCTCCTTGATGCGATCACTCCACGGGGCGCTCATCGAGGCATCGGTCACTGAGGTCGGGGAATCGATTGCGAATTTCTAAGCGGCCTTCCGAATATTGCCTTGCGCGCTGCAATCGCACATGGGCAGCGCGATCGTCCAATTCAGATCCGTTCCACTCAGCGAAAACATCGCCGTGATCCCCTTCATTTCATCCCCACACTCCGGACACACTTTCTTTTCCGAACTCTGTTTTGCGGCAGAATCAAAAAACTCGCGGATCGATTGACGAACCTCGCGCTCTTTCTTGGAAACGACACTCATTGCATTTACCCCTTCAGTAGCTTTGGGATCAAATCCTGCTTTCGGTGCAGGCTCCAGGACCTTCGTTATTTGAATCGTATCGACCTCTGCTCTCAACAGAGCATACATATGTTCTGTAACCAAAACATCGTAACTCTGGCGCTAGCTTATCCCTAGCATTGCATATGCCGCAGCAGTTTGCTACACCTGCTGCGATTTTCGAGCCAAATTTCTTCAGGAAAGTTTTCGACTTAGCATGCCAAGCCCGCGTCGCCCAACGGTAGGGTACCCTACGAAAGTCCCTTGGAAATAGCGGGAGCCACCGATCTCCACGGGTTCTCGCGGATAACCCAGAAGTCATAGCGTGATCCGTGGGAATCGGTGAAATCCGTGGCCGTTTTGCGGCAACGCTACGGCATGTACATCCACAAATCGTTCAGGTTCCCAGTCGTTCCCGGCACTTGCCCGTAGCCGCCAAAAAGCCACAGACTCCCGTTGGCGTCGGCCAATCCACCGCTGCCCGCCGCCAGCCCCAACGCAAAATTAGAACACCTTCATCCGCGCATCGCGTCTTACGCGGGTAACATCCGCGTCCGCAAAGATACTCGTCTCGAGAAAGGATGTGGGCGCTCCACCGTTAGTTTCACACTCTGACCATCTTGGCCGCCCAGCTCTTGAGAAAGGTTCCAAAGCCATCCAGTGCCCTGCAGAAATTCTCTCCGGCCGCCGCGAAGCCCAGACGAATATGCGGCGGCACATCGAAGCAATCTCCAGGCGCCAGCAGGATTCCTCGTTCCGCGGCGGCTTGGCAGAACGGCCGAGCATTCTCACCACTGACCAGCCACGGGAATGCTGTCATCCCGCCCTGCGGCGGAATCCAGCCAAGCACCGCGCGATGCTCCGCCATAAAGCCCTCGAGCAGTTTGAGATTCCGGCTCGCAATCGCCTGCGTCCTGCCAAGCACGACGTCCCGCTTTCGAATTGCAATCTCCGAAAGAATCTCTCCAGTCGTAGAGTTCGTAATCGTGAAGTAGGCTCGCGCGGTCCAGTACTGCTGGCGCCGCTCCGCGTTGTGGTCGACAATCCATCCCGTGCGCACGCCGGGAAGCGAAAACGCTTTCGACAAATCTCCGATCACGGTGGCGTGCGGCAGCCGCGCCGCCGATCTCAATTCCCTTCCGTGATAGATGGGATGGTAGACCTCGTCGCACACCAGCTGAATTTCGCGCCCGGCGGCAAAGTCGTGCAGCGCTTCCATTTCTCCGTCGCTGATCGTCGAGCCCGTCGGATGATGCGGGCTGTTCACCAGAATGATCTTTGTCTTCGCGTCGGCGAGCCGCTTGATCTCATCGACGTCGACGCGAAATCCATTCTCGCGCCGCACTCCATAGAAGCGCGTCTCGAGCCCCAGCGATTCCGGGATCGCCGAGAACGTCGCGAATCCGGGACGCGGCAGGATCACATTCGCTCCAGGCTCAGCCGCCGTCCACATCACGACCAGGATCGCTTCGGCCGCGCCCGTCATAACCTGCACCTCCTCGACCGACACCTGCTGCATTTCGGCGATCGCCTCGCGCAGACCATCGGCGCCCGCGACGCGCCTGTAAACCAGCGTATGCTTCACGAAGCGCTCGCGCGTTTCTTCGTCGGCCAGCGCGAGGACGTCCTTCACCGCCCACGTCGGTCCGGTGCTCGCCGCCAGATCGAATTCCACGTTGTGTTCGTACTGATCGAGCCAGTTATCCAGCAGAAACGGCTTCAGCCGCATTGGAGCACCTCGAGTGAAAGGATGGTCTCATTATGGATTCGCCACACCACCGCGCGGATGATTTTTAAATGAGTTCCGTCATCGGTCGTCAGTCGTCGGTCATCAGTAAAGACGTCCGTACGTCATCCGTTATCGGTCGTCCGGTATGTCCAGAAAAGGGGGCTAACGACCAACAACAGACAACGGATGCCTGATGGCGGGAAAAAAAGCCCCGCCAAGAAGACGAGGCCATTCCTATCATCCAAATCCGCTTATCTCACACTCTTCCACGCCTCCCGAAACCTCTCGAACTTCGACCTCCTCCTCAGGCTCACCGGAAACAATTTCATCGATTTATATTTCCGGAACTCCTCCACCGGAAACAGATACCACGCATTCTCCGGGACGACATACGCCACCAGCACATCGATCTCGCTCGACCCGTACACCCGCGTCGTGTTCCCATGCGCATGAAACGTATACCCTCCATACTCTCCCGCCCGATGCGCCGACTTCACCTGCACCCGCATCAACCGCCGCCCGTTATCGACAATCAGGTCGTATCGCGAACTCTCGCCCCACGGCTTCGAAACGCACAGCCCCAGGCTAGCCGCCTTGGCCACAAACGCCGCCTCCGCCATTTCCCCACGCTGCTTCCGCGTGAGACCGACTTGCTCGCATGGTTGCCCCATCCTCGTCTCGCGCCTTTTGCGAAACTGGATGCGTCTTTCCCCTCTGCTCCCCTGTGGTGAAACTCGTTCCGCTCCCTCCAACTCGACTCCCATACCTCACCATCACTCCCCGATTCCAACCGAAGATTCCCTTTCCTATAGATTTGCCACCGCATCACCGTCTTGACTGAGCACTGATTACCGAGTACTGCTTCTTTAACTGAGTACTGAGTATCGACTACTGAGTACTGCCCTAAAAAACAAAAGCCCCCATCGGACTAAAATCCGTGGAGGCACGCCGCACAAGCAGCTAGTTTAATTTCTCAAATCTTTTCCTGCACGTCGGTGCGCCCAATCACGCCACCGCGTGACCCCAAACACTCGCCTGCCGCCCGGAACACTCCGGCGAGGGTGCCCCATTTCCGGCCGGTTCTGGGATGTCATGAGACCGAACACAAGAGTCGCGAAGGGGATTGATTGGATAAGAACGAAGGCTCCATCGAACCGGGGTAGTCTTGGTTTGAGGACTAAGGCTTCTCGGAAAGGAAGGAGCCTTCGCGATGATGATTATAGGATGTGATTTCCATCCCAGTTGGCAACAGATTGCGTGGCTGGATAGCGAGACTGGGGAGACGGGCGAACGGAAACTGGTGCATGCCAGCGGCGATGCCAAAATGTTTTATCAGCAACTGTCGGCGCCGGTGCTGATCGGCATGGAAGCGACCGGGAACAGCCAGTGGTTCATTGAGTTGGTCGAGGACCTGGGACACGTCATCTACATCGGAGATGCGGCGCAGATCCGGGCCAGCTACGTGCGCAAGCAGAAGACGGATAAGCGGGACGCGGCACATATTTTGAAACTGGTCGTGGAGGGCCGCTTCCCGCGGCTGTGGAGTCCGGATCGGGATCAGCGCGATCTGCGGCAGCTGGTGCTGCACCGGCACAAGCTGGTGGAGATTCGCAGCCGGGTGAAAAACGAACTGCAACACCTTGCCATGAATAAGGGCATGCAGAAGAAGCGCACGCTGTGGAGCGAGGCCGGACAGAAGATGTTGCGCGAGCTTCGGTTGAAACCCTGGGCTTCGTGCCGGCGAGAAGATTTGCTGGGACTGCTGGGGATGTTGAACCAGCAGGTCGGCAGGCTCGATGCGGCGGTGCAGAAAACCGCCGACGAACACCCGCAGGCCAGACTGCTGATGACGCAACCGGGCGTGGGTCCGAACACGGCTCTGGCGTTTGTGTTGACCATCGGCGACGTAAGCCGCTTTCGCCGAGGCAAGCAGGTCGCCAGTTATCTGGGATTGATTCCGCGCGAGGAGAGTTCGGGCGGACGGCAGAAGCTGGGCGCGATCAGCAAGCAAGGCAACCGCATGCTGCGTTCGTTGCTGGTGGAGGCGGCGCAGATCGCGGTGCGCTTCGATCCTGATTTTCGCAAGCAGTATCTGCATCGCTGTCATCAGAAGCCGAAGGGAGTGGCCAAGGTGGCAGCGGCGCGCAAGTTAGCGGTACGACTCTACTGGATGTTGCGCACCAATGTTGGCTATCCAGAGATCGTTCGCATCGAGAGCAGCCCGCGGGTGCCCCTGGTCGGCGCAAGCTAGACCGCAGGATTGATTGGGCGCTCTCGCATCCCGTAGAGACGGGATGTTCGCATAGAAGAATCATGGTCGATGATTGGGCCGAATCGATGGTTGGTGGAACGATCCACCGCAGGATGATT
Source organism: uncultured Acidobacteriota bacterium (assembly GCA_963763845.1). Classification (GTDB taxonomy): domain Bacteria; phylum Acidobacteriota; class Terriglobia; order Terriglobales; family Acidobacteriaceae; genus Sulfotelmatobacter. The sequence goes on along the minus strand of CAVXPX010000024.1, from coordinate 185,387 downwards.
CAGAGTGAGATTTCCAGAGTCTTGGTCCTCAACCTTCTCTGGTATGACAAAGCAAGCGGTGCTTCCCCACCGCCCAGGATAACTATGCCTTGACAGAACCTTCGTTCTTATCGAGGGGCACCCGGCCGGCCGGCCCAATTCGGAACTGCAAATTGCATTTGGGCGCGACCGGGTCTAGCCCGTCGGTGCATGGCCGCGTACGCTGGAGACGTCGAACTCCGATGTCGCACACCTACATCTCCGATCTTGCCCATTGCGTCTTCTCCACGAAAAACCGCCACAACCTGATTTCGCCCGATGTTCAACCGGACCTCTGGGAGTTCCTCGGTGGCTTCGCCCGCAAGAACGGATTCAAGGCGCTGATCGTTGGTGGCACCGAGAATCACGTGCACATTTTGTTGTCGTTGCCGGCGTCCATGCCGTTGGCCAAAGCCATGCAGTTGCTGAAAGGCGCGTCGTCGCGCTGGATGAATGAGACGCACACGCATGATTTCGCGTGGCAAGAGGGATACGGGGCGTTCACGGTCGGAATCTCGCAGAAGGCGGATACGATTGCGTACATTCGATCGCAGCCCGAGCGCCATCGCAAGCGCAGTTTCGAAAAAGAGTTCATCGCGTTCTTGAAGAAGCACGATGTAGAGTACGACCCGCAATACGTGTGGGGATGATTCAGGCGGGTCGCGGCAACGTCTTCGATCGCAAAGTGTTGATAGGTTTCAGGCGTCCCTACGGGACGCGGTTCGTTTTCAGCGCAGGTTACGCGGCGCTGGAAACGCCGGGTGGCTATTGTCAAAGGTCCCTCCAGGACCTAATTGTGCAATCCTTCCCAGAGTTCGACGGAACCGGACGACAACCAACGCGTTCAGGGAGATCCGACGAAGATATGCGTGACGCGCCAGCGAGCGCAGGTCCCGGACGGACCACTGACAATAGCGGGAATGGGTGACCCAAAAAGCAACCGCGTCCCGTAGGGACGCCTGAACCGAAACCAGAGCGATCGGCAGCATCGGTTCCCACACAACGAAAAACCACGTTGTGTGGGCCATTCGCGGAGTAGAGGGTCCCGGACAATAGTTTTATGGAGGGCTGTGGAAAATGGTTCAAGCGTGGCTCGCGGGAGAATACTAGGCCGCCGCGTGGGCTCGTCGGTCTCGGAGATACCCACCCTTTGCAAAGAACGCAAAGGATGGGGCATCCAGCACTTCAACTAAACCGGCGGCCCTCCTCCCGGTCGCACGAAAAGACAATTTCTTCACGACTTCCTGTCCCACATTTTCGAAAGATTCGGGGCTAGCGATGCGCCGGTCCCGGAGGGACCAGTGAAAATAGCGCCAGTTCCACTGGCGGGAACGCCCAGCCCAAGAGACAGCCGTGTCCCGTCGGGACACCTGAACTGATAGCAGGGCTGCCGGGCCTTAGTGAGCCCGTGCGGTTATGAGTCGCGCGACGGCCCTGTCCACTTCCTCTTTCATGCTATCGTTGAAACCCGCACTCAGGACGCTGCCGTGTGGCCGCGCGATATCGGTGAGCACGGTCTCTAAGTACTCTTGCAAGCGGCTGGCCAGCGTTGGCTGCATGGAGACTTCTAGCCCGGTGTGCACCTGCTGGGAGACGTGGTCTAGCGGAGGATCGAAAAGGTATGCCCCTCCAACGCGATTTGAAAGATGGTTTGGCAGGCCGTCGAAGATGTCAGCCCCTCCCGGAATCGACAGCGAGACGTGAAGCTGAAGAGGCCCGTAGAATCGTGCTGCCCTTTCATAGAAAAGGGATGAGACGCAGAGAAAGTCGAGGAGGTACCGGCAAAAATGCTCAGGCACGAACTTCGGCCCTGTGTCCGTTCGAATGAAAGGATAGGAGACAAAGCCTGCGGTCCCACCAACAGACAACGCAAATCGCTGCTCTCGATATGCCTCTCCCGACACCCGGAATACCGTCGCAACCCTAGACCGCAATGAGGGTATGTCGCCCGCGGTACCTCGGATGGAGCCGATACATTGCGCAAAGCGGCGCTCTGTCTCTCTGCTGAGGCGCAAAGGTGCAACATCGCTGGGAGGGATCAGTAGCAAGCGGAAAAACTGAGAACTCACCCGATTCGGGTCATCGGGAGCTGGGATAAGGAAATTCGGATCCATATCGAATGCCCTCTCGGGCGAACCGTCGCGGCGTGGAACAACCCTCCCTCTCTTTTCAAATAGACTCAAGAGTTGCAGGTAGTCCACTTCTGCCTTCTGCGCTCCAATCCTAATGTAGGCCCTGTGTTCCTGGTCCTTAGAGTGCATATACGGAGGATTTCTCCCCTCGGCAACGCGCAGTAGCGCAATCTCCTTTGTAGCGTCCTTATCAAAAGTCACAACCCTAACGGAAAAGTCCGGACGGGGTTGAATTCGGTCGATCACTATGCTCGTGAGCTTAGTTTTGATCTCTACGCCCTTTGGATCGAAACCCGTGACTCGCCTCGGCTGGTCGTTTTTCCCTTCGACGCCAAACACCATGAGTCCCCCAAAGCTATTGGCGAATGCCGCCACCGTTTGCGGCCAGTTGTCCTGCTCGGAGACGTCACTCTTGTAATCGATAACAGTCCCCTCACGTTGTCCAGATCTTACGAGCGCTTCCACGTCAGCTAGGATCATGCTGTCGGTGTAAGACCTATCTTCGATGTCGTCGAAATAAAGATCGCCCATATCTTTATAAGCCCATTTTACTTTGCTTTTTTCCCCGAATGTGAGCCCAACCTTGAAGGGCAAAAAGCCCCGCTCTAGCGGGGCTTTGTTGGCTAACGCCTGACAACCGATAAGACTGAGATCCTTCGCTCCGCCTGAAAAACGGCTTCGCTCAGGCTGACAGTGCTCAGGGGCGGACGAATGCGTCCGCCCCTACGGGTTTAGTACATGTCGCCCATGCCGCCGCCGTGTCCACCGGGCATTGGAGCTTCCTTCTTTTCCGGAATCTCGGCGATCAGGGCTTCGGTGGTCAGCATCAGGCTGGCGATGGAGCCGGCATTCTGCAGGGCGGTGCGCACGACCTTTGTGGGATCGAGCACGCCAGCCTTAACCAGATCCTCGTACTCGTTGGAGAAGGCATTGAAGCCGTAGTTATTCTCCTTCGAATCGAGCACCTTGCCCAGAATCACCGCGCCTTCTTCGCCGGCGTTCTCGGCGATCATGCGCAGGGGCTCGGTGATGGCGCGCTTGACGATGTTGATGCCAATCTGCTCATCGCCCTCGGCCTTCAGTTTGTCGAGCGAAGCCGCGCAACGAGCCAGCGCCACGCCGCCGCCCGGGACGATTCCCTCTTCCACGGCTGCGCGCGTCGCGTGCATCGCGTCTTCCACGCGGGCTTTCTTTTCCTTCATTTCGGTTTCGGTCGCGGCGCCGACTTTGATCACCGCCACGCCACCCACCAGCTTCGCCAGCCGCTCTTGCAGCTTCTCGCGGTCGTAGTCGCTGGTGGTCTTGTCGATCTGGCCGCGAATTTCTTTCACGCGGCCTTCGATCTCGCTGTGCTTGCCCTTGCCTTCGACCACCGTCGTATTGTCCTTGTCGATGGTGATCTTCTTGGCCTGGCCAAGGTCGCCGATCTGAACGTTCTCGAGCTTAATGCCGAGATCTTCCGTGATCGCCTTGCCACCAGTCAGGATGGCGATATCCTGCAGCATTGCCTTGCGGCGATCGCCGAAGCCAGGAGCCTTGACGGCCGCGACTTGCAGCGTGCCGCGCAGTTTGTTGACGACCAGGGTTGCGAGCGCTTCGCCTTCAACGTCCTCGGCGATGATCAGCAGCGGCTTGCTCGACTTCGCGATCTGCTCGAGCAGGGGGAGCAGGTCCTTCATCGAACTGATCTTCTTTTCGTGAATCAGGATGTACGCGTTCTCGAGCGCGGCTTCCATGCGCTCGGGATCAGTGACGAAGTAGGGCGAGAGATAGCCGCGGTCGAACTGCATGCCCTCGACGACTTCCAACTGCGTCTCCAGCGTCTTCGACTCTTCCACGGTGATGACGCCGTCCTTGCCAACCTTCTTCATCGCTTCGGCGATAATCTTGCCGATCGTCTCATCGTTATTCGCCGAAATCGTCCCGACCTGCGCGATCATTTCGCCGGAGACTGGCTTGCTCAATTTGTCGAGCTCGCCGTTGACGCGGTTGCCTTCTTTATCGATCTTGCCGCAAATGACGGTGACGGCTTTCTCGATGCCGCGCTTCAGGGCCATGGGATTGGCGCCGGCAGCTACGGTCTTGACGCCTTCGCGGTAGATCGCCTGCGCGAGAACGGTGGCGGTGGTGGTGCCGTCGCCAGCGATATCGGAAGTCTTGGAAGCGACTTCACGAACCATCTGCGCGCCCGTGTTCTCGAGGTTATCTTTCAGTTCGATTTCTTTGGCTACGGTCACGCCGTCTTTGGTGATTGTCGGCGAACCGAATTTCTTCTCGATGACGACATTGCGGCCCTTCGGGCCAAGGGTAACTTTCACGGCGTCGGCAAGTGCGTTGACGCCGCGGAGAATCGCCTGACGCGATTCCTCTCCGTGAACGATGTGTTTTGCCATTGCTTGTATCTCCTTATGAATTTCTTTGCGCTGTCAGCTATCCGCTGTCAGCTTTCAGTAGAAGCTTTTAGCTCCCAGGTGCAATCTCTAACGGCCTATGAACTTTGCCGCTCCCCGCAAGATCCTTCGCTTCGCCTGAAAAACGGCCCCGCTCAGGATGACGCCGGCGCTCTCAGACGCCCGCTAAGCGGCGTTACTTCTTGGAGCTGGCGAGTTCTTTCTTGGACGAGGCGGTAGTGCCGGTCAGGACGCCGAGGACTTCGTCTTCTTTCATGATGATGAAGTCTTCGCCGTCGATCTTGATCTCGGTGCCGGCGTACTTGCCGAACAGGATGCGGTCGCCTTCTTTTACAGCCAGCGGGAAGGTCTTGCCTTCGTCGTTGGTGCGGCCTTTGCCGGTGGAGATGACTTCGCCCTCCTGGGGCTTGTCCTTGGCCGAGTCGGGGATGATGATGCCGCCACGGGTTGTGGTGGCCTCTTCCACGCGACGGACCAGAATACGGTCGTGAAGGGGTGCGAATTTTGCCATGATTGGAACTCCTTTCGAGTCAATGGAAAGATTGATTTGCTTCACTTGCTGCTTGCAAACCTATGATTTTGATGGGTTAGATGGCTGCTGCTAGCAGTCATTGCCTTCGAGTGCTAATTGTAGCAAAGGTGAGCGGGGTGTTGTCAAGGGGGAGTCGGCTTTTCGATTCTCGCATTGCCCGACTGGACAGCCGAAGGCGGCTGTCACTACGCGAGCGGGGAGGGGGTTCGCGGGCGGACGAATGCGTCCGCCTCTCCACAGAGGCTTTGTCAGCAAGCACGGAATCTTTCTACTCACTTGTCGCTCACCGAACCAGTAGCTGAGAGTAATAAAAACAACGCTAAAGGTTCGGGGGGATGATGCAAGCAATCACGTGCTTACGGTGCCGGCGGGAGATTGAGGCCGGGGACAAGTCGGTGGCGGTGTACATGTTTGCGCAGACGGTGGGAGTGCGTCCGCGGCAGAAGTCGGCAGCGAACCGGATATGCTTTTGTCCGCAGTGCGCGGTGTCGCTGGCGATGGGAATGCCTCCGGAAGGCGCGCTGAATATGGCGGCGTGGGATATGATCCGCGACATTGTGAGCGCGGAACCGTCACTGAATCAGGCCGCGTGGGAAAGTCTGCGCGGAGTCGTAGGCTTGCTGCCTGAGGCGAAAGAGGAAGCGGCGGGGAAATTTCGGCGGGCGGGGTGAGTGCCCGAGTCACTCCTCCCGGTGTATGTTGGCGAGCGCGGAGTTCTCAGGCAGGAGTCGTTTAGCCTGCAGGAAAGAATGGCGTGTATCGTGGGCCTGATCTCGAGAGCCATCGATAGACTTCCGAAGTGGGCACAGTGGATTTTTTGGCTGTCGGAATCCTCTGCGGAATTTACGGCATCGCCCGCTATGGCTTTTGCCATTTCCTCGTGCGTGCGATCTTTAGTCCCGATCTATGAGACAGCGACAGCCTCTAAATTCTTTCACTGCGATTGCGGCTTGGACTCGCTCGCAGGTTTCTTGGCAAAGGCGCGGACGTAGTTCACCAGATCCCAGGCTTCTTCGGTTTTGACGCGCGGGCCTTCGGCGGGCATGTCGTTGTGGCCGTTCTTGATGATGTAGAACACTTCTCCATCGGTGCGGCCTTTCAGCGTGTCGGGATTGGTGAAGTCCATCATAGTGAGCTTCATGTCCTTGGCGGTGTCGCCTTTGCCATCGCCGTTCTTGCCGTGGCACATTTCGCAATCCATGGTCCACCACTTCTTGGCGCGGGCGAGCGATTCTGGCGAATACTTCACGGGATTCTGCTGCTTGGTGGCTTCGACCGGAATCGCCGAGTACGACGGGTTCTGCGGCGCGGGCGTGGAGGACTGCTGTGTGAAGACGGATGGAGTAAGAAGAAAGAGTGCTGGAAGGACCAGTGCAAAGCGCTTCACGGGAACCTCCTTCAAACGGGAGTCGATTACGTCAAATCGTAGCACTACCGCCGGATAGTGCTGTGATTAGAAACACATTCGGATGTGCTTGGAGAAGAATGGAGAGCGGCTGACAGGACGAGGGCGGCTTGATTTCAGGGCTGCCGCCCTCTTGTAAGGTGCTGTACAACGAAGGGTATTCAAGCACGAGAACCTGAAGATTCGATGAAAGCGGTCGACAGAGCACTCCGTCGCTTTCGCGCACGCGAGAATCCCCAGTTCTGGCAAATGCGGCCAGAAGTGGGGCGCCCCGTTTTTATCCTTTACTTTCCTGGATGGCTAGCGGATGGATTCCGACAGCCTTGCCAACGCGGTTTCGATGCCTTCGGCTTTGGGGAGGCCGCCTTGGGCGATGTCTTTGCTGCCGCCGCCACGGCCTCCAAGCTCGGACATTGCTTGCTTCATCAGCGCGCCCATGTCGAAGGGCTGGCCGGGCGATTGGGCGAAGACTAATGACGGCTGCGGCGAGGTCGAAGCCAGCAGCGTGATTGCGTTGGGGGCGAGGCGTGTCAGCTTTTGCGCCAAAAGTTTGAGGGAATTCATGTCGCGATCGGCGAAGGTGCGGACGACGAGTTTGCGCCCGTTGGATTCCGGAGCGTCCCCGAGGAGAGTGGCGGCTTGCGCGGCGGCGAGTTCATCCTGCGATTGCTCCCGCTCTTTGCGGAGAGCGCGGATGTCGTCGAGAAGTTTGCGGACTTGCTGCGGGACGTCGTAGATGTGCGAGGAGAAAGACGCGGCAGATTCGGTAAGCGCGGTGTAATCGCGGCGGGCGGTGGCGACGGCGCGCTGTCCGGCAATGAATTCGACACGGGTCCCCTGGCGGACTTTTTCCGTCTTGCGGAGGAGAATGCAGCCTATCTGTCCAGTGTGGTTGACGTGCGTGCCTCCGCAGGCGCTGAGGTCGAAGTCGTGGATGTCGATCAGACGGAGCTGGCCGCGTTCCGCCGGAGGGATTTTGCGAAGTCCGAGACTGGCGGCTTGGTCGCGAGTCACGAAGCGAATATCCACGGGGCGATTTTCCAGAATGATTTCGTTCGCGAGACGCTCGGCTTGTTCGATCTGCGTCTTCGAAACGGCGGGCGTGTCGAGGTCGATTGAGCAGTAGTCGTCGGCCATGTGGAACGAGACGGTGTGCATATCAAACAGGCGGATGAAGGCGGCGGAGAGCACGTGCTGTCCGGTGTGCTGCTGCATGTGGTCGCGGCGGCGGGTGATGTCGATCTCGCCGCGGATGCGGGCGCCGGGATTGAGGTCTTTAATGGGGGCTTCGAGGTAGTGGATGACGCGTCCGTCTTCGGTGTCGGCGACTTCGGTGACGCGATGCCTCGGGTTCGACTCCAGGTAATGAGAAAGAGAAGGGTCGGAATCATCGACGGGCACGATCCAGCCGGTATCGTGTATCTGGCCTCCGCTGGTGGGGTAAAAGGCCGTGCGGTCGAGGATGAGCGCCGGACGCGGCTCCTCGATAATCGAGCTTACACTGGCATCGAAATGGTAGAGAAAAGAATCCTGGTAGTAGAGGCGGTCGGTCATGGAGACTTTTATTCTAACCGCAGGGAATAGCTACGCTTGTGAGGGATTTTGAGTGTAATCGCCATCAGTCGAGGGCAGCCACAACAACGAGATTGAAGAAAGCCACGTCAGTTTGGAAATCCCTGAACCCTGTGCAAGAAGTACCCGATGAAACAAACGGCGCCAAGGCAATACGTTGCGATCAGCCACCAAAACTGCTTTGGATCTTTGGCGCAGTAGACCATAAACGGGATCACTAAAAGGGATGATCGCACATCCGGCTCAGTTGGCCTTAAATCCATTACACACTTCGACTTCAATACGGCCCGATGATGCCGGCAATCTGGCGGGCCTGCGGCTTTGCTGGTTGCGCTGACTTCGCCGCTGTCTGCGGCACGTCGAGCACATCCAGATATTTCAATCCGCTGCCGGTGTTGAAGAGAACTACCGTGTCTTCGGGCTTGAAGAATCCGGTGGCGCGGAGTTTGCGGTAGGCGACGAGGCAGGCAGCGCCTTCGGGGGCGGCGAAGATGCCTTCGACTTTCGCCCAGTGGCGCGAGGCCTGCAGGATTTCGTCGTCGGTAGCGGAGATGGCTGCACCTTTGCTCTTCCTTAATATGTCGAGGATGAGGTAATCGCCGTAGGGCTTGGGGACGCGGAGGCCGGAGGCAAGGGTTGCGGCATCGGTCCACATTTCGGAGGACGACTTCCCTTCCTCGAACGCTTTGACGATGGGCGCACATCCGGCGGATTGCACGGTGATCATCTTCGGGCGTTCGGAACCGGGCTTTTCAAACGAGATCCAGCCAAGAGCTTCCATTTCGTCGAAAGCTTTCCACATTCCGAGCAGTCCCACTCCTCCGCCAGTCGGATAAATGATGCCTTGGGGCATGCGCCATCCGAGTTGCTCGGCGACTTCGTATCCCATCGTCTTCTTGCCTTCGACGCGGTACGGCTCTTTGGTGGTGGAGACGTCGAACCAGCCATCTCTTTCCCAGAAACTCTCTTCCTTCATGTCGGCGACTTTTTTGGCGCAGTCGCTGATGAGTCCGTCAACGAGGGTGACGTGGGCTCCGTAGTAGTCGCACTCGATGCGGTTGGCCATGGGAACATCTTTGGGCATGAAAATGTGAGCCTCGAGTCCGGCGGCAGCGGAGTAGGCGGCGAGGGCTCCGGCGGCGTTTCCGGCTGAAGGGATGGCGAGCTTCTTCAGGCCGAAGTGGCGCGCCATAGTGACAGCAGCGGCAAGGCCACGGGCTTTGAACGATCCGGTGGGATTCAGGCCTTCATCTTTAATGTAGACGTTGGGAAATTCGCGGCTGGAGAGCATGGGTGTGAAGCCTTCTCCGAGCGAGACGGGATTGGCATCGGGGAGAATGGCGTCGTATCGCCACATGGTGGGCGCGCGTCCGAGAAGGCGGGCAGAGGAAAAATTCTTCTTGATGGCAGCGAGATCGTAACGCGCGTACAGGATGCCGGCGTCTTTGGGGCAGACGGACTGCGGCCGGTCCGCGGGATAGTGCTCTCCACAGCGAGTACATTCGAGATGAGTGAGCATGATGAGGGAGTTTAACAGTTCTCAGTTCTCAGTTCTCAGTTCTCAGTTCTCACTCGGTACTCGGTTCTCAGTTCTCGGTTATTCTTCGTCAGTCGTTCGTCGTTGGTCGTTTGCCGTCGACTTGGGGTTGGTCGGGTCTGCGGCCATGGCGGATTTGAAGCCGCGGATGCTTTCGCCCAGGCCCTTGCCTAGTTCGGGGAGTTTCTTGGGGCCGAAGACCAGCAGGGTGATTCCGGCGATGATTAGCAGATGCATGGGCTGAAAGAGTCCTTCGAACATAATTCCCTCCTGAAGATATTTTCGCATTCGATCATTTGAAAACACGGGCGCTGTAACGTTCACCGCTGTTCTTGCTGACAGCGCCCGCTGGGAGAGTGCGTTTTCAGAACCCTCGCTACGCTGCGTCGGCGGCGGCTGCCAGGGCGCTGAGCGTATCGAAGAATTCCGAGGACTGTCCGATAAAGAGTCCATCGTCGGTGAGGGCTTTGACCGCGCCCGCGGCGATGCCGGTGGGATCGGTCGGACGGATCACTGCGGCGCGCGGCAGACTGGCGCTGATGAATTCACACGGCACGGGAAAGATCAGGTTCGTCTGCAGCAACGGATTGCTGGTGGCGTTGAAATCGGGGAACGTGAGCCCGGTGGTCGGATCGGTAAATGGAGCGATGGGCGTCTGCACGCCGTTGCCGGCAAAATCGACCCACTCGAGGAAATGGGCGACTTCGTCTCCGCCGATGCTGACCACGATGCGCAGAACTTCCACGTTGTGAGCTTTCTGCACCATCGCGGAATAGAGGCTGCTGCCGCCTTGCTCGATGAATCCGAAATGGAAAGCAGCAGTGTTGGCGATGGCCTGAATGTGTTTCGCGGGACCGAAGTCGGAATTGTCGCGCGGAATGGCGGGAACGCCGACCAGATCAATGGCTTGCGGGAAGGTCGATCCGAAGTCGGGATTGTTCTTGCTGCGATAGCGCGTGTAAAAGCTGGTGTCAACGGTGAGCTGCAGGAGATTGGTGAGGCGTCCGATTTGCTTTGCGCCGTTGGCCTGGCTGCTGGGCAGGGTGCGGAACTTGTTGAGGTTGACGGCAGGAGCGCCTTTCATCTTGAGATAAGCGTTGAGAAAGTTCGCGTGGCTGATCTCGTCGAGCGTGTTGCTCGAAATGTATTGCGATCCGTCGCCATCGAGTTGCTGCAGCGCGAGCTGGTAAGGATTTTGTGTGCCGGTCGAGACTCCGCCGAGTTCGGCGTACTGCTGCCAGAGATCGCTTTCGATGAGTTCGGCGGCAGCGAGGAAGCGGAGGATGGCGGTGTCTCCGGCAGTGAGAGGAACGTTCTTGCCGGATGCAGTCTGGGCGCGACTCTTTCCGGCGAGCAGAGCGCCGGCAGTGATGGTAGCGCCGGCCATTCCGAGTCCTTTGAGGAACGACCGGCGGTGCGTGCCTTTTTGAGGCGAGTCGGCTTGCGTGATGGTTTGGGCAGCGTCAGGAGAAGGCAAAGTTTTGTTGCTCATAGTTCGTACACTCCAAATTTGTTTTGTGCGGTGTCGTTGCGGATCGAAGGGCAACTTCGACATCAACGTGATGGCAAAATATGGCGGCGGGAAAGTAACGATGTCATCGAGGAGTTAGAGAGTTGTAAAAGGATGGTCGGAGAACCGCAGCGCGAACGGAAAGCGATCGCTGCTGGCGTCTCGGCGAAGAAGCGCGGCGCTTATCGCTTCAGCGCCACAGCCAGCCCGTCGCGAATGGGGAGAATGGTCGTGTAGAAATCTTTCGAGTCGTAAAGCTTGCGGTTGAATTCGAGGATGGCTTTGGTTTTCGGATCGGTGGGATTCTTGTCAGCAACGTGGCCGCTCCAGAGAACGTTGTCGGTGATGAATAATCCGCCTTTCCGGAGGCGGGGCGCGACCAGGCGGAGCACGCGCGGGTAGTCGTCTTTATCGACGTCGTTGAAGATGATGTCGTATTCGCGCTTCTGCTCGGAGAGATATTCGAGAGCGTCTCCAGTGTGGAGTGTAATGCGGGTGGCGACTCCGGCACGGGCAAAATAGGAGCGGGCACGCTCGGCGTTTTTCTGGTCGCCATCAGTGTAAACGACGCTGCCATTTTCGCCGACAGCTTCGGCCCACCAGATGGTGGAGTATCCGATGGCGGAGCCCAATTCGAAGACGTGGCGGGCATTGATCATGAGGGCAAGCTGTTGCAGGACACAGGCGACGGCTGGTCCGACGATGGGAATTTTGTGCTGGGTCGCGAATTCTTCCATCTCGGCGAGCACTTCGCTGCGCCTGGGCAGCATGGAGTAGAGATAGTCGTCGACGGGCCCAGCAGTGGTGAAGTTGTAGTGACGCCAGGTGGGACGTGGATCTTTCTTCTTGCCGTTAGTCTTCTTTCCTTCAGTCACGGGCTTGCCTTTCCGAGCGGCGATTAATGGGGTTAACTGATGGTCTGGCCGGGCTTCATCTCGAGAACTTCAACGCCGGGCACGAGCTTCTGCAATTCGCTGGGACGCCCCGTGAGCACGGGGAACGTTCCGAAATGCATGGGGATGACGGTTTTTGGCCTGAGCAGATTGCAGGCGTACGCGGCTTCGCGAGGGCCCATCGTATAGTGGTCGCCGATCGGGATCATCGCGATTTCGGGAGCGTAAAGTTCGCGGATGATCGACATGTCTCCGAAGACGTTGGTGTCGCCCGCGTGATAGATCTTGAGACCGGTGGAGAATTCGATGACGTATCCGCAAGCCTCGCCGCCGTAAATGAGATCATCGCCATCCTGAATGCCGCAGGAGTGGTCGGCGTGAACCATGGTGACCTTAATATCGCCGACGGTCTGCGTGCCGCCTTTGTTCATCTCAGCGAGGTTCTTCGCGCCTTTCTTGCCGAGCCAGCGGGCAAGTTCGGGGATTCCGACGACGGCGGGATTGTGGTGCTTGCATATCTCGACGGCGTCTCCGATGTGGTCGCCGTGGCCGTGCGTGCAGAGAAGAATGTCGACCTTCCTGATCTTTTTGTCGGCGTCGGGACACATGGGATTGTTCATCACCCAGGGATCGATGATGACGGTCTTGCCGCCGGGAGTCTCTATGCGGAAGGTGGCGTGTCCGAGCCACGTGAGTTGGACGCCTTGCAGGTTCATCGGCTTTTAGCTCCTGGCTTCTAGCTGCTAACTTCTAGCTTGTTCGTAATCAGCATTCAGCCAGCAGTGGTCCGCGATCGGAACCATCCAGTGTCCCGATTGGCGGAGTGCTGATACCGACTGCTGACGGCTGAGTGCTTTTTCCCCCGAAAATACTTCCCTAGTTTAATATGAAACGCGCCATGTCAGAACTTAAGGTGCTGATTTCGCGGGAGGATGTTGCCAGGCGCGTGAGCGAACTCGGCGCGCAAATCACAAAAGATTATCAGGGACAGTCGGTCGTGCTGGTCGGCGTGTTGAAGGGGGCGGCGATTTTTCTGGCCGATCTGGCGCGCAGTCTGGATCTCGACGCGACGTTTGATTTTATTGGCGTGTCGAGCTACGGGAACCGTCCGACTCCGACGCAGGAACTCCAGAGTGGATGGGATTCGACGGGCGAGGTGAAGCTCACGAAAGATGTCGATCAGACGATGAAAGACAAGAACATCATCCTGGTCGAAGACATTCTGGATACGGGGCTGACGATGACGTACCTGAAAAAGCTGCTGATGGCGCGACAGCCGCGATCGCTGAAGGTGGCATCGCTGCTCGACAAACCGTCGCGGCGAAAACTTCCTCTCGAGGGCGATTACGTGGGATTCAAGATTCCGGATGAGTTCGTCGTCGGATACGGGCTCGACTATGCGGAGAAGTATCGGAATCTGGCGGATATTTGCGTGGTGCCCAGAGACTAAACAAATTAGGCAATTTGGTAATTGGGTAATTGAACTGCGTGAGATTGCGCACCTTCTCACGGATCGTGCACTCCGCTGAAATGCCGCTGGCTGGCGGCTGCTATCATAACCAAGCTATGGATTCAGTGGTTTCCAAGCCGGAGCGCTTGCCGGTCGAGTCGTTGCTGCTCGATGTTGCCGACGTGCTGGCAACGTCCCTCGATCTGGATACGACGCTGCGTCGCGTCGCGGAAGTGGTTCGGAAGGTCATCCATTACGAGATCTTCGCGATTCTGCTGCTGAATGAGAAGACGCAGGAGCTGCGCTTCCGCTTTCAGATTGGATATCCGCCGGAGTTTGCCGAGCGCACGCGCGTGGCCGTGGGGCAAGGGGTTACGGGACTCGCGGCGCAGACCAGAGAAGCCGTGCTGATCGACGATGTGACGGTGGATTCGCGGTACATCGAGGGCGTGCCGAATGTGCGGTCGGAGCTGGCAATTCCTCTGATCACGAAGAATCGGGTGATCGGGGTGATCGACCTGGAGGCGCGCGAGCCCGGCTATTTCAATGAGGAACATCAGCGGGTGCTGACGCTGGTGGCGTCGCGCATGGCGGCGGGCATCGAGAATGCGCAGTTGTATACCCGGACGACCAAGCAAGCGCGCATTCTGCTGATGCTGAACGAAATTGCGCGGGAGCTGACCTCGATTCTGAATCTCGACGAACTGCTGGGGCGGATCGCGGAACTGGTGCGTCGGCTCATCGATTACCAGATGTTCAGCATCCTGCTGCTGGATTCGTCGGGCGAGAAGCTGCAGCACAGGTTTTCACTGCGATTCAACGAGAACATTCACTTGAAGCATGAGATCCCGCTGGGGCGCGGACTTGTCGGTTATGCGGCGCAGACCCAGCAGGCGGTGCTGGTGCCCGACGTGACGAAAGATCCGCGGTACGTGGAGGCGAACCCGGAGACGCGGTCGGAACTGGCTGTGCCGCTGATTTACAAGAGCAAAGTTGTGGGCGTGCTGGACCTGGAGCACACGCGGCGGGGATTTTTTACGGAAGAGCACAAGCGGACGATGACAACGCTGGCCGCACAGATCGCGATTGCGCTGGAAAATGCGCGGCTTTATGAAGAGATCGAACGGCAGGAGCGGCGACTGGAGCGCGATTTGTCGCTGGCGCGGGAGTTGCAAGGGCGGCTGCTGCCGCAGACGAATCCGAAGCTGGCGCACTTGGATGTGGCGGCGAAGTTTGTTCCGGCGCGAACCATTGGCGGTGATCTGTATGACTTCATTCCGTACTCGATGTCGCGGCTTGGATTGGTGATTGGCGATGTCAGCGGCAAGGGAGCTCCGGCGGCGATTTATGCGGCGCTGGTGAGCGGGATTATCCGGTCACATGCTCCGATTGAGCCGGCTCCGGCGGAGATGCTTTCGGCGGTGAACTTGTCGCTGGCGGAGCGGCGGATCGAGGCGCAGTTTGTCTCGATCATTTATGCGGTGTGGGATGACGAGCATCGCACGCTGACGGTCGCGAACTCGGGACTTCCCCGCCCAATTTTTGTGCATAACGGCCAGAATCAAGTGATCGAGGCCACGGGACTGCCGCTGGGGCTGTTCGATGAAGCCGAGTACGACGAATTCCAGTTCAAGATGAAGCCGGGGGACATGTTCGTGTTCTTCAGCGACGGGATTCTCGATGCGCGCAATCGCAAGGGAGAACTGTTCGGGCGCGGGCGTGTGGAAAAAATCGTGGCGGAGTGCGCGGAACAATCGGCAGCGTGCGTGGTCGATTCCCTGTTCAAGGCCGCGGCGGAACACTCGGCTGGCGTGGAAACGTTTGACGATCAGACGGTGGTCGCGATCCGGGTGCGCGCCGGCATATCAGCTTCCCACAAGAAAAAATGAATTCCCTACAACAGAGCTTGTCGGAAAGGCCGCCCGGATTTGTGTATCACGAGCAGTCGCGGACGGGAGAGGCCAATCTTTATTGCGAGGGCGTTTCGCTGCGCAAACTGGCGCAGAAATTTGGCACGCCACTGTACGTTTACTCAACCGCGACAATCGAGGATCGGTATGCCGCCTTTGACGAGGCGTTTGGAGGGATGGCGCACAGGATCTGCTACTCGGTAAAAGCGAATTCGAATCTGAGCGTCCTGCGCCTGCTGGCGAAGAAGGGCTGCGGGTTCGATGTGGTGTCGGGCGGAGAACTGGAACGGGTGATCCGGGTGGACCGGAGAGCGGTGAAGAAGGTGGTTTTCTCCGGCGTAGGGAAGACGCGCGAGGAACTGGCCGCCGCGCTGAAGGCCGACATTCTGATCTTCAACGTGGAGAGCGAATCGGAACTGGAGGCGCTGGCTGAATGCGCGGCACGCCTGCGGAAGACGGCTCCGGTGGCCCTGCGGGTGAATCCGGACGTGGCGGCCAAGACGCACCCTTATATTTCGACTGGGCTGCGCAAGCACAAGTTTGGCGTGCCGATTGGAAAGGCGCGGGCGCTCTACCGGAAGGCCGCAGAGGCGAAGTATCTCAAAGTGCGCGGCGTGAGCGTGCATATTGGATCGCAGATCACGGATGCGGCTCCATTTGGCGAGGCAATGGCGCGCGTGGCTGAACTGGTGCGGCAGTTACGCGAGGATGGGCACGCGATCGAATACGTGGATGCGGGCGGCGGATTGGGGATCTCGTACGACAAGCCTGCAGCGGAATTCGGAGAGTATGCGGGCGGATATGCCCGGCAGCTGAGCGCCCCGCTGAAAGAGCTGGGTGTGACGTTGTTGCTGGAGCCGGGGAGATCGATTATTGGTCCGGCGGGCATTCTGCTCACGTCGATTGTCTACAAGAAATCGAACGACGGGAAAAACTTTCTGATTGTGGACGCGGCGATGAATGATCTGATTCGTCCGGCGCTGTACAGCGCCTATCACGAGATTGTTCCGGTGGTGCGGCGGGCGAATGCGAAGAGCGAGATTGTGGATGTGGTCGGTCCGGTGTGCGAGACGGGGGATTTTTTCGCGCGGGACCGCGACGTGCCGGACGTCGATGAGGGAGATTTGTTGGCGATTCTCGATGCTGGGGCGTATGGCATGGTGCTCGCGTCGAATTACAACACGCGTCCGAGGGCTGCGGAGGTGTTGGTGAAGGGCAAAACAGTGAAGGTAGTACGACGGCGGGAGAGGGTTGGGGATTTGTTGCGGGCGGAAATATAGGGTCGGCCTGGTGGAGCGTTCGTTTCTTTCGCCCCTTCGGGGCTTGTTCATTTCCCTCGAGCCGCCCACGGCTTGAGCCGTGGGCCTGCATTCTTCCGCCGCTTCGCGGCTTCTTTTTCGAACTACGAAACTGAACATCTCCCAGGCACAACCAGCGGAGCTTCCGCTCCGCCGGACAGCCGAGGCGGCTGTCCCAACACAACCGTTAGATCTGGCGTTCGCCCCATTTTAGTTTGGTGCGGAGGGCGTGAAAGAAGTCGCTGCCGGTGCGGAAGAGGTTGACCTCATGCTCGGAGAGGCGGCAGCGGATGCGGTCGCCGTCGCGGAGGTCGAGGCCAGGTTGTCCGTCGAGACTAAGATAGGCGACCTCTTCGGCGTTGCGGAGCAGGATTTCGATCTCGACGGAATCGGGAACAACGAGCGGGCGATGGCTCAGCGAGTGCGGCGCGACCGGCGTGACGACGAAGCCTTTCACGGTGGGCATCAGGATTGGGCCGCCCGCGGAAAGCGAGTACGCGGTGGAACCTGTGGGTGTCGCGACGATCATGCCGTCGGCGCGGTAGCTCGAGACGAAGACTCCATCGACAAACAATTCGTAATCGTTCAGGCGGGCAAGAGCTGTTTTGTTGACGACGGCGTCATTGAAGACGTCGTAGGAGCCGCGGATTTCATTGCCGCGCAGCAACTGGCACTTCATCAGGGCGCGATGCTCGACGGGAGCTTTGCCCTCGGCGATTGCATCGAGCATGGAGTAGAGCGATTGGACGGGAACGTCGGTGAGGAATCCGAGGGAGCCGAGATTGACGCCGAGCAGCGGCACGTCGATGGCGGCGGTCACGCGCGCGGCGGAAAGGAGCGTTCCGTCTCCGCCGAGGACGATCACCAGGTCCAGCGCGCGGGACGCAATCTGGGAGCGCGGCACTACCTCATGTCCGGCCCCGTAGCCCGCCGTTTCCGGATCGACTGTGATCCGGTAGTTGTGCGCAATCAGCCATTCGAAAAGATCCGGGAGGATTTCGGCTACAACAGGGCGGCCCGGGCGCGAGATGATCGCGGCGGTTTTCTTTGGGGATGAGGAGGCGGTCGACATTCGGGAGTACGAAACTGTGATTGTACAGAAAGAATCGGATTCCCCACAGAGGGCAGGGAGAACCAAGGGTAGGCCTCGTAGAACTCGAGATTTTTGTGAAGGCTCCGCTCGGCGGCCGTCACTACGTGATCAGAGCACTGCGTACAGGAGGAATTCGCGATTGCCTTCGGCGCCTCGGATTGGGGAGTCGATGACATCTGTTGTGGCGGCGCCCAGAGCCTGAATGGCCGCGCGGACTTTTTCAACGGCGGCGGCTTGCGCTTGTTCGTCGCGGACGATGCCTTTGCCGACGTGTTCCCTGCCCGCTTCGAACTGTGGCTTCACGAGAACGACGATCTGGCGGCCGACGCGGACTTCGGACGGGAAGGCAGAGGCGATAACGGCGGGAAGGACGAGTGTCGCTGAGATGAAAGATACGTCCATAGCGATGAAGTGCGCAGGCTCTCCGACTTGTTCTGGCGTGAGATAACGCGCGTTGGTTTTTTCGAGGAGGCGCACGCGCGGGTCCTGGCGAAGTTTGAAATCCATCTGGCCGTAGCCGGTGTCGATGGCGATGACGCGGGAGGCGCCGTGCTGCAGGAGGCAATCGGTGAAGCCTCCGGTGGAGGCGCCAACGTCGAGGCAGACCTGGCCGGAGACGTTGATCTGCCAGTGATCGAGGGCGCGTTCGAGCTTCAGTCCGCCACGGCTGACGTATTTCAAGTCCTCGCCGAGGAGGCGAATGGAGCAATCGGCGTCGACTTGCGATCCGGCTTTGTCGAGCTTCTGACCGTTGACGAGAACTTTGCCGGCGAGAATCAGCGCTTGCGCGCGTTCACGCGAGGCGGCGAGGCCGCGGTCGACCAGGAGTTTGTCGAGTCGGAAGCGCAAGAGCAGTGACCAGTGGTCAGTGGCCAGTGAAAGGCTGCCTGCTGACGCGTCCTGAGAATAGCGGAGGTGAGCTCGGGCTTGAAACAGTTTTCGCGAAGAATCCCCGGCTTTGGAATCGCATTGCAACCCCGCGCGGACTCACTGGAGTTGTAACTCGAAAGTGCCAGCACTCGGAACGGTGCAAAGAGCTAAAACAATTCCGGTTGAGAGACTTAGGAAGATGGTTTGTACATTTTCCACAGAGTTTTCCAAGAATGTGTTGAAAACTTCGGAGACCAAGATGCTGGACGAGCAAGAAAACAGCCGCCCGGTGCGGAGCGGCTGTTTTGGTGCCTGAAGGCACAATTCCTGTGAGATTGTTACGGCAGCGCTGAAGCGCTGCCCTTAATACGGAGCTATCCGGCGACTTCTTCGAGCAGCTTCTGATCGATGTCGAAGTTGGCATGGACGTTCTGCACGTCGTCGTGCTCTTCGAGCGCTTCCATCAGGCGGATCATCGTGTTTGCTGCCTGTCCTTCGAGCTTGATGTAGGTATCAGGAATCATGTTCACGCTCGACGAAGCCGGCTCGATACCAGCCCTCTTCAAGGCCTCGATCATGCCCTCATAGGCGGAAGGCGCGGTCAGGATTTCCCAGTTCTCGCCATCGTCAATGGGCTCATCCTCGCCATTCGCTTCTATGATGATATTCATCAGATCGTCGGCTTTGGCTGCCGATTTGGGGATGATGATGTCGCCCTTTTTGTGGAACATATAGGCGACGGCGCCGGCTGAAGCCATGTTGCCGCCGTTTTTCCCAAAAGCGTGGCGGATCTCGCTAACGGTGCGGTTGCGGTTGTCGGTGTTGATGTCGAGGAGGATGGCAACGCCTCCGGGACCGTAGCCCTCGAGACTGAATTCTTCGTAAGTGGCGCCGGGCAATTCGCCGGTACCGCGCTGGATCGCCCGCTTGATATTGTCGGCCGGCATGTTCTCAGCCTTGGCCGCCACGATGGCGCCGCGCAGGCGTGGGTTGGTATCAGGATCGCCGCCATTTTTCGCCGCGATGCTGATTTCCTTAATGAGACGGGTGAATATCTTGCCGCGCTTGGCGTCGAGCGCGCCCTTTTTGTGCTTAATTGTGGCCCATTTGGAATGGCCGGACATGGTTCGACCTCGTATTTAAAGAACTTGGATGGCGCAGGATTCGCCTTCAGAGGAGATCACCGGATTGCCTCGCTATGAATGCAGGCGAACCCAGATTATAACACGCCCGCTGAAACGTCTGGCGAGGAAGCATTGCCACCCTGGATTCGTGCCAATCTTTCTGATAACAAGAGTTTTCGCGTTCTCATCCTTGACTGTGAGGGCGCGGACACCTACCAGCCCGTGGTGCAAGTCCAGATTCGTAAGCAAAAACTTCTGCGGTATCCACAGACTTTGTTCGTAGAATCGGCGCATGGCGATGGGGACGCGCAAGCAGCGGGAGAAGCAAAAGGACATCTGGATCGCGCACGCCGAGTTGGCGTTGGCTCCGGGGCATCCTTTTTATCAGCGTTTGAATGAGTTGCTGGAGGCCGAGCGCTTCGACGAGTTTGTCGAGACCCGGTGCGCGAAGTTTTATGCGGAGAAGTACGGGCGCCCGTCGCTGACGCCGGGGATTTACTTTCGGGCGCTGCTGATCGGGTATTTCGAGGGCATCGGGGCGGAGCGCGGCATTGCTTGGCGGCTGGCGGACTCGCTGGCGCTGCGGCGGTTTGTGGGCATCGGATTGGACGAGTACACGCCGGATCACTCGACGATCTCGCGCACGCGGCGGCTGATCGATCTGGACACGCATCGTGAAGTTTTCGCCTGGGTGCTGGGGGTGCTGGCCGATCGCGGGCTGCTGCAAGGCCAGCGGATCGCGATTGATGCAACGACGCTGGAGGCGAACGCGGCGATGCGCTCGATTGTGCGGCGCGACACGGGGGCGAGTTACGAGGAGTTTCTGCGCGGGCTGGCGAAGGCCTCAGGGATCGCGACGCCGACACGCGAAGATCTGGTACGGTTGGATCGCAAGCGCAAGAAGCGGACGTCGAATAAGGAGTGGAAGAGTCCGGCGGATGGGGACGCGCGGATTGCGAAGATGAAGGATGGGCGCACGCATCTGGCGCACAAGGCGGAGCATGCGGTGGATCTGGACACGGGCGCGGTGCTGGCGGTCACGCTGCAAAGCGCCGATAAGGGCGACACGACCACGCTGGATGAAACGTTGTGCGCAGCCGGGATAGCAGTGGCGGAGCAGGTCGGACGCGAAGCGGAGTTGCGGCCCGACGACCAACCGAAAGTGAACGTGGCCGGGATCGAGGAGACGGTAACCGACAAGGGCTATCACAGCGGCGCGGTGGTGAAGCGGATGAAGGCGTACGGGGTGCGCAGTTACATTCCGGAGAAGAAACAAAAGGGCCGGCGGAACTGGGCGGGCAAAGCGGCCGAGCAGCAAGCGGTGTACGCGAACCGGCGGCGGGTGCGGGGCGAGTACGGCAAGAGTTTACTCAGGCGGCGCGGCGAGCTGGTCGAGCGCAGCTTCGCGCACTGCTACGAGACCGGTGGGATGCGACGCTGCCATCTGCGCGGACGCGATAACATTCTGAAACGGCAGTTGGTGCATGTGGGCGCGTTCAACCTGAGCCTGATCCTGCGCCAGTTGCTGGGTGCGGGCACGCCACGGGAACTGAGAAATCGCTTTGGCAGGCTCGTGGTACGCGTTCTTTTGCTGTTCTCGAACCGGAATAGTCAGCACAGGCTTCGTTGCCACTGTATCTCCGGGTCGGTTGCCAAGTGCGCCGCAAGATCGCGCACCCGGATACGGCGCCCGCTTTGTAGAAAATCAGCTACATGCACCACGGGCTGCTAACATCCGATGCCAAGCGGCGCGCCCGCGGATTTCTTATGATCGGCCAGCTTATCGGGCACTATCGAGTCCTGGAGAAAATCGGTGCAGGGGGGATGGGGGAAGTCTTCCGGGCGCGCGATGAGAGGCTGGGGCGCGATGTTGCGCTTAAGCTGATCCGGCCGGCATCCAGCAACAATCCAGACCATTTGCGGCGGTTCGAGCAGGAGGCTCGGGCGGCGGCCGCTCTGAATCATCCCAACATTCTCGCGATTTATGACGTCGGATTCGAGGGCTCGAATCCCTATATTGTCTCGGAACTGCTGGAAGGAAAGACGGTCCGGCAGCGGCTGATGGAGGGCGCGATCCCGGTGCACGAGGCCGCGGGCTACGCGCTGCAGATTGCCCAAGCGCTGACTGCGGCCCACGAACGGTACATTGTCCATCGCGATCTGAAACCCGAGAACCTGTTTATCACCAACGACGAGCGGGTCAAGATTCTGGACTTCGGAGTGGCAAAGCTTCAGGCCGCGCCGGACGAGAATCGTTCGATCGGAAGTCTGACAACGGTCACCAAGCACGGAGCGGTGGTCGGGACCGTTGCGTATATGTCACCGGAACAGTTGCGGGCGAAGACGGTGGATCATCGCAGCGACATCTTCAGCTTCGGCGCGATTCTCTACGAGATGATGTCGGGGCACAGGGCATTTCACGGCGAGACCGAAGTAGACACGATGACTGCGGTGCTTCGGGAGGAGCCGTCCCCCGTAAACCTCGATCAGGCGGCGATTCCGCCGGGCTATCAGGACATCGTTCGACATTGCCTGGAAAAGGAACCGGAGAACCGGTTCCAGTCGGCGAAGGATCTCGCGTTCGCCTTGCAGACGCTCTCAGGTTCGACGGTGACGGGAATACGGGTTCCGAGACCAAGAGCCGCTTCCGCGAGACATCTTCCCTGGGCGCTCGCGGCTGCGCTCGCAGCGGTTGTGCTGATCCTTGGAATGGCTGAGATGTTTCGGGGGCCGATGGCGCCTCCGAGCTACCGCCGTCTCACGTTCGGGGCGGGAACGGTATATGCGGCGCGATTCGCACCGGACGGGCAATCGATTGTCTACAGCGCAGCATGGGACAACAAACCCAAAGAGCTTTTCTCGACAGTCGGCAATTCGTTGCTATCGCAACGGCTGGCAATGAGCAATACGAGCCTGCTGGCCATTTCGAGGAATAACGAACTGGCTCTGGCGCTGGGCGGAACGAATTCCGGGCAGATGGAGACGGTGGGCGGGATGCTGGCGCGCGCGCCGATGGCGGGAGGTTCTCCGCGGGAACTGTTGTCGGATGTGCGATGGGCGGATTGGGATCCTCAGGGCAAGCTGGCGGTGGTTCATTCCGTGAATGGCAAAAGCCGGATCGAGTATCCGATTGGCACGGTTCTGTATCAGAGTGGAGCCTGGATCAGCAACATCCGATTCTCCCCGAAGGGCAACGCCATCGCTTTCATGGATCATCCTGCGCTGTGGGACAACCGGGGCACGGTGCGAATCGTCGATTTATCCGGCCACATGCGGACGCTGACGCACGAGTGGGACACCGAAGGCGGATTGGCTTGGCGTCCGGACGGAAAAGAGATCTGGTTCACCGCCGTCGAAAAAGGAACGACGCTCAATCTGATGGCAGTGAATCTTTCGGGCAAATTGCGGCCGGTTCTGGACTTGCCGATGGCGATGACCTTGGAGGATATCGCGCCAGACGGTCGCGCACTGGTGACGCTGAGTTCGCGACGGCTCGCGATGGGATATACGACTCTCGGGAACAAGGAGGACGTGGACCTGTCGTGGCACGACTGGAATTCCGCGCGCGCGATTTCTCATGATGGCCAGTTCGTGCTGTTTGAGGATTCCAGCGAAGCAGCGGGACCGGGATATGCGGTAGTGCTCCGGAAAACCGATGGCACGCTGCCGGTGCGCCTGGGAGAAGGCAGTGCGGGCGGCCTGTCTCCGGACGGGAAGTGGGCGATCTCAGTCTCGACGAACCAGGCGCCGCAGCTCACGCTGCTGCCGACTGGTCCGGGTCAGCCGCGGACAATCGATATCATCGGGATCGATCACGTTCACAATGGTTGGGCTCGATTCCTGCCGGACGGGGAGAAGATCGCCTTGATTGGAGAGGAAACGAGTCACGCTCCGCGATGCTACGTCGTGGACATTTCGACGGGGAAGGCAAAAGCAGCAACACCGGATGGAATTTTGTGCGGCCCAATCGCTCCCGACGGACACTCGATGATTGGGACAAATCCCGGACAATCAATCGAAATCTATCCGCTGGATGGCGGAGAACCGCATCCTTTACCGAAACTGGAAAGCAATTTTGTCGCGGTGCAATGGTCGCGCGATGGGAAGTTTCTTTATGGCTATCACTCGGGAGAATTCCCGAGCAAGGTTTATAAAGTCGAAATTGCGACGGGAAAAGAGAGCGAGATTCAGACCTTGAAACCGGGCGCGCCCGCTGGAATCGTGACCGTAGCGCCGGTGGTAGTCAACCGCGACGGGACGCGATTCGCCTATAGCTATAACGAGACGCTTTCGGTGCTCTATCTGGTCTCGGGCTTGAAATAACGCAGGTCTTTGTCTGCTCTTCCACTCCGGCGATCCTCAACTCAGGGCGGTGTCATTAGCGGTCTGCACTGGCAACGAGCGTATCTCTGGCCCGCGCGAGATTCCTCGCCCCGCTGGCAAAAGTGCGGGGCTTCGGAATGACGCAGCCGCGAGGACTGCAGAGTTTTCCTGGAGTCACTCTAACCGCACCTACTGCGAAATCGAGTTCTATCTCAAGCAGCGGACCTTCGCTCCGCCGGACAAACGAGGCGGCTGTCCCTACACCTTACTCTAGCGCTCCTTCGAAATCAGCGGAAACATAATGGAAGAAGATGGAGGTCGAGGTGTGTCCTTCGGACAGAGCGTGGCGATAATGGGGCAAGCAGGTTCCGCGGTAGGCCAGGGCATCGCCGAGGGCCTGATAGACCGTCACGGAGCCTCGGGGAGTATCGAGGTGAATAGGCCACGGCGTGGCCAAAGCCGGCTCGGGCGAGAAATCGAGGCACAGCGTGATGCTGAATTCACACTGCTCACGATCGGTATGCTTCTTGAGCTCCGCGCCACTGAGATAGGACGCGAGATAAACGTAGGAAGGCTTGAGCGGCTCGCCGGCCAGGACGCTGAGACTGGCCGTGATCTGATGATGGAAGAAGCGCGCGACCGGTTCGTTATAAGCGACATATCGGCGCGGGCTTTGACGGTCGCCGAGCTGAATTGCTCCCGTGCGGATCAGATGGCGGTAGTAGCGGCGCAGGGCCGCGATGTGAAAGGGATGGATCAGATCGCGGAGAGGCGCATAGCGACGCTCGCGAAACATTGCGGCAGATTGGGAGATCTGCGCTGGGGCACTGGGGATTGAGGCAAGACTGGATTCGGGGACGAGGACTCCGGCGGCCAGAAGTAATTCACGGGCTTCGGCCGGAAACGTGGCGGGCACGGGCTCGTTGGGATGCAGGCTTTGCAGCAGAGTCGCGAACTTGCGTCCGAGCCAGAATGGCAGCAGAGAGCCTGTTGAGGACGAGCGGACCCATACGATCGTTCCTTGAAGTGCGAAGCCCGAAAACAGATCCGCGGAGTGAGCGAGTTCTCCCGGGAGTTGCTCCCCAGAGGTGATGACGCAATCCGAGTTGAGGAAGAGCGTTGGACTGTCTTTTTCGCGCCGATGCAATGCCTGCCGCGCTGGCCGCGGGATCAGGTGCAGAGGCAGTTCATCGAGCAGGCAATAGAAACGATCGGGAGGAAATGCCGCGGCTTCGGCCTGCCGCGACACTCCTCTCATGAGGGCCGCCATCCATTCCAGCCACGCCGAATTGTTTATCGACGAAGCCATCCGTTCAGAGTGAAGCGGCTGTCGGCGAAGAGCTGGGACTCAGACTTCACCGGAGTGATTTCGTGCATCAGTTCGCAGGGGAAGAACACAATCTGGTTCTGCTGCGGCACGATCGACTGATATGTGCCATCGGTGACATAGAGGCCGCCATCGAGGCGGGAGTCGTGGAGGCGCAGTTCCCCGCCCTCGAACTGCCGCGGCTCGCGATGGAAAAAATACACGAACGTGAGGTACCGTGAGGCCACGCGTTCGCTGCCGTTATCGCTATGGAAGTGGAAGAAGTCGCCGTCGTTGCTGGCGGTAATCTGTGCTTCCACGCTGGAAATATCGAACTGCTCCAGGCCGAGTTTGGCCAGCACCTCGGGCAGAACGGCTTTGATGCGGTTGAGGAGGAGTTCCTCGTATTGGCCTAGGTCCATCAGGACGCGGGAGCGGCGGTGGTCATAGTTGACGATGCCGCCCTCGGCAACCGGGGAGACGACTTCACTGGCCTGGAAATCGACTTCGCGTTCGAGGGTAAAGCGGGTAAGTTCGGCCAACTCCTGTGGAGCGAGGAATTCATCGAGAAGGACGCAACGCGCCGGCAAAGTTTCCGGAAGCTCGACGACTGCAGCGGCTGTAGCGGTCACAACCTCATGCTTTATGCTGCTGCCCGGGGACTGCGGACCGGCGGGTACGGCGGGAGTTCGCACGGGCGTTCCGGGCGACTGCGGGCCAGCGGGAACTTTTGGGCTGCGCAATGGAGTTCCTGGGGATTGAGGGCCTGCGGGCACGGCCGGCGTACGGAGCGGAGTTCCGGGTGATTGCGGCCCAGCGGGCGGTATCTTCCGCAAGGGGGTTCCCGGCGACTCTGGACCAGCAGGGGGAACCTTGGGAGCTTCGCGTTCGGGACGATGAGGCTCTTTCTTCGGCTTGCGAACCGACGGAGGCTCAGGTCCGTGAGAGGGAGGCTCGGGCCCACTGGGATCGGAGAGGATTTCGGTAGCGCGGGAATATTCAAATTCCGCCTGCACGCTGGGTCCACTCTCAAGAATTCGCTCGACGATGCTGGCGCCAAGAACCGAGAAAGCGCGCTGCGCGACAGTCTCACCGACGGCCGAGGCGATCACGGCTCGCACCGCGTCATGGGTGGGATGATCCTCTTCGCTGGCGCTCTTGGCGTGTTGCAGCAGGTTGGCGAGCAGGGCGCGTTCACGCGCGCTGAGAATCCGTTCATCCCGCATCAAGGTTTCGGAAAAGGAATCAAGAATCTGCTTCGGGGTCATCGAAGACACGCCTCCCCGCGTGTGTTTTTGGAGTTACCCAAGGTCGGGGTCCGCACTTCAGGGGAAGAAGAATTGAAGATATAACGAAAAGCTGTTGATCTCCAAGAAAATTTTGCGGGCTGGAAGGAAAAACTCTAACGAGAGACCAACGCGCCGACCATGGACTGGAAAATCTTCACTCCATCGGTGCAACCGAGCTCCGGCTCAGCCGAACGCTCGGGGTGAGGCATCATACCCACGACATTGCCGCCCGGACTGCAAATGCCGGCGATGTTTTCGAGAGAACCGTTGGGATTAGCGCGAGCGGCGATTTCGCCGGAAGGAGTGCAATAGCGGAAGACGATACGGCTGTCGCGCTTGAGTTCTTCGAGCGTCTCGGGATCGCAGAAGTAGTTCCCTTCCATGTGACCGATCGGGATCGTCAGGACATCGCCGCGGGTACAGCTATTGGTAAACGGAGTTTCGGCATTTTCCACGCGGACCTGGACTGGCTTGCAAACATATTTCAGGCCGACATTGCGCATGAGAGCGCCGGGGAGCAGGCCGGATTCACAGAGAATCTGGAAGCCGTTGCAGATGCCGAGCACCAGTCCGCCGCTCGCGGCAAACTTGCGAACCGATTCCATCACGGGAGAAAACTTGGCGATCGCGCCGGTGCGGAGGTAATCGCCGTAGGCAAAGCCGCCGGGCACGATGATGGCATCACAATTTTCCAGATCGTGTGATTCATGCCAGAGAAACGTGACCGGCTGTTTGGCCACGTGCTGAATGGTCCAGAAGGCATCGTGATCGCAGTTGGAACCGGGAAAAATGATGACGCCGAATTTCATGGCTGCCCTCAGTTTGTAGGGATCAAAGTCAGTCTAGCATGGGCCGCAAAGAGCGCCGTCTTAGAAGTCGCCTTTCTCGAGCATGGCCGCGGTGACTAGCTTCTTTTCGATGTGGCGCTGCAGGATTTGGATTACGAATTTTCGCAGATCAGCAGCCAGGGACTTCGGCCACGACATATCCCTGAAGCTGTCGACCGGGGCGCGGAACATGTGCGCGGCGAGGGCGCGCGATTCGCCCGAGATTTCGGAGGAAGCCAGACGCTTATCGTCGGCGCACATCACGCCGTCGGCGAGGGCGTGGAAGTAGGCGCGGCTGCCGTTGAGATTGCGGCCGCAGACCACACATTCCGTGAGTTCAGGCAGGAAGCCGACCAGTCGAGTGAGCCAGAGATCGAAGTAAGTGATCGGCATCCAGATGGCGGGCCCGGTCAATACGTGCAAGACGGAGAGTGTCAGGCGGAAGATAGCGTCGTTGGCCTCGCGGTCGGGCAGCAATTCATCGAGCAGTTCGGCAATGTGTCCGAGGGCGACGGCGCGGGGATAACTCACCTCGGACGACATGGGCGACTCGAGCACTTCGCAGGAATCGAGGCGGGCGAGTTCCTGAGGCTCGCGCACGTCGTAGAAGGCGCGAACGTAGGTCAGCGGCTCGAGAGCGCCTCCAAAACGGCGTTTGGATTTCTTGGCAGAGCGGGCGATGCCGCGAACTTTGCCTTCGGCGCGGGTGAACAGCGTAACCAGAAGATCGGCCTCGCGCAGCGGATAGCTGCGCAGCACAATCGCTTCTGATTCCCGGAGGGCCATGGTTGAGGATGATTCTAGCTGGAAAAGAGTCGATCGATCGCGGAGGGATTGAGCCTGCCCGGAGATGGCCGCCGTTCCGATATACTTCAAGCACTGTGAAAAAAATCCTTGCTCTTCTCATCCTGACCGGCGTTCTGGCCATTCACGGCTTTGCCGATGAAACGTCGTTTCAGCGCATCCACGTGCCCGACTCCAAAGGAAGACCGGTCAAGGCCGTGCTGACCTTCAGCGATCAAAGCAAGGCGGTGGAGATACAACCGGTGAAGGGCGCGAGCCTGACGATTCCCTATCAGAATATCGACAAGTTCGTCTACGAGTACACGAAGCGGCACCGCGTCAATGAAGCCACGATCATCACGGCGCCGATCGGAGTCGGCGCAGCCGCAATGATGACAAAGGAACGGAATCACTGGCTCGAGATCGACTACCGGAAGGAAGGCATTCCTGAGACATACGTGCTGCGGATGGACAAGCACGACTACCTGCGCATTCTTGAAGCAGCCAAGAAGCACACGGGCATGGATGCCGAGGTCGTGGGTAACGCAGATAAGCGGAAGAAGTAACGAGACCGGAACACAAAAAGGCACGCGCCCAAGCGGGCCCGCGCCTTTTCCTTCAAGTCAAAGACCAGCAAACCGAACGGCAGCGAGAGACGGCCGCCGCCTCGCGGAAGTTTATCGCCCGTAATATTTTGAATTGCGTTCGGTGAACGCATTCCACTTTTCCGGCAGATCGTCGAGCGCGAAAATAGCCGAGACCGGGCACACAGGAACACAGGCGCCGCAGTCGATGCACTCCACCGGATCAATGTAGAGCAACTCTTCGGTTGCGTAGGCGGGCTCATCTTTCTTGGGATGAATGCAATCGACTGGACACGCGTCCACACATGCCGTGTCCTTGGTGCCGATGCAAGGCTCAGCAATCACGTAGGCCATAAAGGGTCAGTCTCCTGAGATCGTTACTTTTATATTACTACCACGGCGAGCTATCCGCGCAATCCACAGAACGGCACATTCTAGCAAGAATGGGGGCAGGGGTATAGAGCGTAGAGTCGAACGGAGTTGCTTTCACAATGGATAGCTTTGCGCCGAAGTCGAGCCGTCCACACTAAAGTAATTTGGCTGAAGTACCCTGAGAATGAGTTAATGACGCCAGAGTGCGGTGTGGCTTTCCCGTCGAAGGGCGGAGCCTCGATGAATAAACTGAGTATTGTCGTCTCTCTGATTACGGACGACAACGATTATCAACTCGAGCAGGCGGCCTCGGCCCAGGCAGCCGCAATGAAACTTGGCGCCAGTGTCGAGATTGTCTACGCCGGCAACGACGCCGTTCATCAGACGCAGCAGATCCTGAAATTCATCCAAGAGCCGACCAAGCGTCCAGACGCCATTCTGGTCGAACCGGTGGGAACCGGGATGCCACAGATCGCGCGAGCAGCGGTGAATGCGGGTATCGCGTGGTGCGTCATCAACACCAACGTCGACTATGTGCAGGAATTGAGGAAACACGCGCTCGTTCCCGTGTACACCATTTTGTCGGATCATGAAGCGATCGGCAAGATCCAGGGCCAGCAGATGGGCGCGATTCTGGGGGACAAGGGATGCGCCCTCTATATAGAAGGTCCGTCTGTACGCGACGTGGCTAAGATCCGCACGAAAGGGATGATGCAGACCAAACCTGCGGGAATCGAAGTGAAAAACCTGCGGGGCGATTGGACCCAGAACAGCGCCTACCACGCCATCAAATCGTGGCTGTCGCTGACCACGTCGCGGCAAATGCATGTTGGCATGATTGCGGCACAAAACGACGACATGGCGATCGGAGCGCGGCGCGCATTCGAGGAACTCGGTGATATGCGGGAGCGGGACTCGTGGCTGCGGCTTCCGTTTATCGGATGCGATGGCGTTCCGCGGTCTGGCCAGGAATGGGTGCGGCAGAAGCGGTTAGCCGCCACGGTGGTCTCTCCGGCGATCGTTGGAGAGGCGATGCATCTGCTGGCGAATGCTTTGCAGGCAGGATCTCAGCCTCCGGAGCGCACGCTGGTAGCTCCGAGTTCGTTTCCGGCCGTCAAAGATCTGGAAAAAGCTCGGGCAGCGGCGGCGCGTTAGGCGGGGATATTCCGTCGAAATGGAATTTGGATAAAAAGAAGCGGCTGGCAGATTGAATGCTGCCAGCCGTTCTTCACGCCCCCGAACTTAAAGCCCCAACTCAATCCAGGATGCGAGGCTTACCGGCGTCCGCCGCCATGGGAGCCGCCACCACCGTGAGACCCGCCTCCACCGTGGAAGCCACCACCACCGTGGGACCCGCCGCCACCGTGGAAACCGCCGCCACCGTGGTAGCCACCTACTCCGTGCCCACCTCCACCATGGTAGCCACTTGCACCATGGAAGGCATTGCCGCCATGGAATCCGCTACCCGCATAGCCGCGGGCGTAACCACGGCCATAGCCACGATTCCACGACCCACGTATCCGCGTCCGTAATATCCCGGACGGCCATAGAAGCCACGTCCGGCATATCCGCGGTTCCAGAACCCGCCCGGGTGACCCCAGTGATACCACGGTCCAGCGCCGATGAAGAAGCCATCTACGAACCAGTTTGGACCGTAATAGCCGTACGGAGCACAGGCATATGGATAGTAGTTGTAATAGCCATACGCGCAAACTGGCGGTCCGTTAACGTAGCCCGGTCCCACGCCAACTCCGATTCCAACTCCGATCTGCGCCTGCGAATACGCCAGTGGAACCATCAAAATGGTCAGCAACGCAACATACTTTAGGTAACGCATAGAACCCCCTGATTTGGTCTCGCCGCGCCTTCCGGCGATTCCAGAACTGCCTCGGACCTCGTGGTTGGTTTTGTCTTTCACCGTCCACCTCGTCTCTATCTATTTGAACAAGGATGGCGGGAAAAAGTTGCTAAAATCGGAGTGGCTGATTTCAGCCATCCTGCCCAAAATCAACCACTTAGCGAGATCAGAGCAGGAGGAGCTTAAGGCCTGTAAATGCAGGGCTTGGAGAGAATCAGAGGTGCCAGATTTTCAGTGCTGACCGGGGGAAGCTGCGGCAAGCTTATGCGCCGACCACTTCCCTTTTCTCGCTGGGTTCGTATTCGACGATGTATCCTGCGACGGCGCTGGCAGCTACTGTGTAGGGCGAGGCCAGATACATCTGGCCGGGTCCGCTGCGACCGGGGAAATTGCGGTTCTGGGCGCTGATGACGACCTGGTCGGGACGCGTTGAGACGCCGGGGCCGGCGTTGATGCAGGCTCCGCAGCTGGGCTCGATGACCTGCGCTCCGGCTTTGCGGAAGATGTCGAGATATCCCCGGCGGAGGCAGTAATCGCGGGTTTCCTGCGATCCGAACTGAATGAAAAATTTCACCGAGTCGGCGACGCGCTTGCCCTGCTTCAGGGCGTCGGCGAGCACGGCGGCATACATATCCATATCTTCATTTTTGCCGGCTGTACAGGTGCCGCCGTAGGCGATTTCGATAGGCACAGGCGTGTTGAGTTCGCGAACATACTTGCCGTTGCCGGGGTCGCCCGGGGTGGCGACCATCGGGGTGATGTCGGCGGCGTCGAGTTCGATGACGTGCGCGTACTGCGCTCCGGGATCGCTGTAGAGGCCTTCGATCATGGCTTCGGCCTTGCTGCGGTCGATGCCGCGACGCTCGACCAGGAAATCGACTGCCTTGCGGTCGGGCGCGACAATGCCGGTGAATCCTCCGATTTCGGCGGCCATGTTGGTCATGGTGGCGCGCTCATCGACGCTGAGGTCTTCGATGGCTTCGCCGGAATATTCCATCACCTTGGCGAGCGCCTTGCCGCTGCGGACGTAGTCGAGGCTGAGAATCTTGAGGATGAAATCTTTCGCCGTGACATTCGGATGTTTCTTGCCGCGGACGACGATCTTCACCGACTCGGGCACTCTTACACGGACATCTTTGGTGATCCAGGAATTGAAGACGTCTGTGGTACCGATGCCGAAAGCCACGCAACCCATGGCGCCCACGTGTGGCGTGTGCGAATCAGAGCCGATATTCAATTGTCCGGGCAGCGCGTAGCTTTCGAGAACGATCGAGTGGCAGATGCCTTCCGAGCCCTTGCGGTCGGCCAGTTCGCCGTGCAGACGAATTCCCTGCTTCTTCGCAAAATCCTGCTGCTTGAGCTTCAGTTGCGTCGCGAGATCGAGCAGGCCGAGCTTCTTCTTTTCTTCGGAGATCACTTCGTCCAGAAATGTCAGGTGATCACGGAAGAAAAGAATCGTCGAGGGATCGTTGACCTTGGCATCTTTGCCGACATAGTGCTCGAAGAAGATCGCAGCCATGGGCGTGACGTATTCGTGGCTGAAACGCAGATCGGCGCGCGCGAATCCGGTATCGCCGGGCTTGACGGAAGGAACGCCCACGTCAGACGCTGCTGAGCTTCGCTCGGCCGGACGGCCGATGGCGGCCGTCCCCACATGCTCTTCCTTAGCGGTACGGATCATGTGGCGGGCGAAGATCTTTTCGGCCAGGGTCATGGGTCTGTGCCCGCCAGAACTTTTGATTGGCGGCAGGAACACCTTCCCTTGCATGCGGGCGACGTTGAATGGAAACAGGCCGCCGTATTCGATGACCTGGCGGGTGATCTCGTCCTCGCCGACGGTGAACTCGCTCAGAGGAATCTCTTCCCCGCTGCGGAGGCGGTCGATCAAAGAAAAGTTCGTGGACGTGAGCAGGCCGAGGTTCTGACAATTCTGCTTGTAGATGCGCTCGATGTTTTCGGCGATGACGACACGAATGCCGGCGCACATTTCGGCGTAGGGAGACTGCTCACGGCTCGATCCCTTACCGCGGCGCTTGCCGCTGACGGCGCAGACGAATCCTGCGCGCTTGACGTCGCCACGGCCGATCGGGGTGACGCCGCCACACTTCAGGCCGAGATAAGGAATCTCGCCGAGGGTCTCATCGAAATAGAAGCAGTAATGCGCAGGCGTGATTTCGTCGGTGGAAATATCGTCGCGGAGTTTGGGATTGTTGGCGGGATTCTTCGTATCCCAAGGCAGGTCCTCGCCGGCGAGTTGCTTCTTGATGAGTTCGGGATCTTCGGTGAGAAAAAGGATGCGTCCTTGCAGCCGGACTTTGTCCGGGCGCTTTTCAATCTTGCGTTCCAGGAGTGAGTTAATCACGGTTAACCTGAGGCTCAGCTAGAATCGGCCGCCCGAGCGGATTGGCGGTCCCCACGATGTGATTGTAACTCGGTCGGAGGGGGCTTAGCAGACCGTGAGGACCGAACAGGAGCCTCGGTTCCGGGGAGTATCTACGTACGCCCATTGGGGCCTTGGCTCCAGGCTTCCGCGGCCGTCGCCAGCAACGACGCCTTCAAGACGGCTTGCCTTACCTGCTCAATCCTCTCGATCACGGTGAGTGGATTCTTTGCCCTGCTAACCGCCTTCTGCACCAACTCGGTCATTTCATCCACTCCGTCGGCGGAATAGGACAACGCCCCGGGGTTCGCAAGCATGTATTGCGCGTACAATTCCTCGCCAAGATCCAGCGAGTGATCGGTCATCGCCAGAGCGCTCGGCTGGTCGCCGCGTACGAAGTAGGCATTCGCCAACGCGACCATCACGCGCAACTTGGACACACTCGCATTCATGTCGTCGAGATGTTTGGCTGCATTTTCGACCCAGGCATCCGCCTGCGCCCGGTCCGTCCTGGCGGAGAAGGGAGCAATCTCGAGGAGCGCAGCCTGCTGAACATCCGGGTCGGCGATTTCCCGAGCGATTGCGATAGCCTTGGCCGGATCGGTTTCCGCTAACTGACCAGCCTGGTAATACCGGGACTGATCGAGTGCGCGCCGCTCCGCCGCAGGAGTCGCTCCGGGAAAGGAAATTACTCCCGCCGTGCGCAGATTCTGCTGCGCGGGCGGGTAATCTGCGATCTGTCTGTGTTCTTCCTCAATCTTGTGAGCCAGGTCGGGGTCGAGTTCCCGCGCCACGGGGAGCAGCTTGTAAAGCAAGAGTTCTGCCTGGGAGGAGAACGCCATGCTGGAACCGCCGGCCGACTCTGCCCTGAACTTCGGCATGCGGTCGTCCTGAGAAGCGGCGTTAAACGCGTCTACTGCGGTAGCCAAAGCTTTCTTGGCAAGAGTCGGGGGCACGAGTTTCCAGCTCGCTAATACTACTGTGTTATAAGTGTGGAGCTCCACAAAAAGGACAACTGGAAAGTTGTCGGAGAAGCGCCCGAGCGAGGGTTTGTCGGAGTGTGGCAATCGAGCAGGGATTATGTCGTTCGAGGCGAACCGGGCGATCCCCGAGGGCGGAACTGGGGCGATATTTGGGGGACGGATAAGTCCACTTGACCGGCGCGAGCAGAGGGAAAAAAACGGCTCCGTTCGGCTACCAGGAACCCATAGGCCGCGATACAGAGGGTAGCGTGATGATGAAAACCCCGCCAGCCTCTTCCTTCATAATGGCCCAATCCCAGTTCTTGCTTCAGTTCTTCGTAGTCCCGCTCGATGATCCAGCGCTGTTTGGCCATGCCAACCAGGTCCTTGAGTTTCGTCTCTGCCGAGAGGGTGGAGAGCCAGTACTTGGTGGGTTCAGCTTCTTGGTGGGGCCACTCGATCAGCAGCCATTGCTCGGGATAGGGCTTACTGCGTTCAAAATCGCGGTGAGCCGGACGGACGCACACGGCCGCGAAACGCGAGTGGAGTTGGCTGCGGGTTCCTTCTCGCCAGGATACTTTCTTCCACGCCTGTGGTGGCAAGGCCAGAGCCAGATGCTTTGCGGTGACGGGTGCATGCCTTCGGCTGCGGCGAAGATATTTTGGCGGTCGTCCCTGGCCTCTCCAAGTCGCGGCGGGCAGCGGTCCCTGACCCGGTTTCCATACCGTCACCGAGGACATGATCCCCACCAC
Source organism: uncultured Acidobacteriota bacterium (assembly GCA_963763845.1). Lineage (GTDB taxonomy): Bacteria > Acidobacteriota > Terriglobia > Terriglobales > Acidobacteriaceae > Sulfotelmatobacter. The sequence goes on along the minus strand of CAVXPX010000024.1, from coordinate 150,196 downwards.
ATAAAGCAACCCTAAGTCCGTGAGCTCTTCGCGAAACTGGGTATCGGTTCCATAAGCCGCGTCGCTCAGCACGACTCCGACCGGGATCTCACGCTTCACTGCCGCGCGGATTTGTTCCAGCGCAATCGCCGCTTTAGTCTGAAATCGAATCTCCGCGGGTACTCCCGTCTTCTTCCTGCGTGTCCTGTCCTTGGCCCACACTTCCGGCAAGTACAGACGCCAGGCAACCGGCAGGCTGGCGCGCTCCGTGCTCACCGACAAACTGACCGCCACGCGACAGTTCTCTTGCTTCCCCACCTGTCCACAATACTGGCGGGTCACGCCTACCGAGTGGGTTCCTTTCTTCACCAAGCCGGTGTCATCCACGATCCAAGCTATGATCGGGCCTTTCTTCTCCAACTGTGGCAGAACATAAGCGCGCACTGCCTCCAGCATGTCTTCGTCACTCCAGGCGGCATCGGCCACGATGTGGTGCATGGACTGGTGAGCTTGGCGCACGTTGTTGGGGTACAAGCGTGCTGCCATCGGTTCGACGCTCTTGCGTTCTCCCGGCAACAACAAACCGCTGCAATAAGACTTCAGGGGAGTGGCACGATCGGCATGCTCCGCGGCCAGCGCCAGGCGATCGAGATAGGCCGCGAAGCGTTTCGCTTGGGCGCCCGGCGCCACAGAGTGGGCGCTCATGAGCAGCAACTTAACACGGAGCGTTGCGTAGAGCTGGGTTTTTCAGCAGGGGCGTATCTAGTTTATAACACAGTAGTACTAACAGCCCGTGGTGCATGTAGCTGATTTTCTACAAAGCGGGCGCCGTATCCGGGTGCGCGATCTTGCGGCGCACTTGGCAACCGACCCGGAGATACAGTGGCAACGAAGCCTGTGCTGACTATTCCGGTTCGAGAACAGCAAAAGAACGCGTACCACGAGCCTGCCAAAGCGATTTCTCAGTTCCCGTGGCGTGCCCGCACCCAGCAACTGGCGCAGGATCAGGCTCAGGTTGAACGCGCCCACGTGAACCAACTGCCGCTTCAGAATGTTTTCGCGTCCGCGCAGATGGCAGCGTCGCATCCCACCGGTCTCGTAGCAGTGCGCGAAGCTGCGCTCGACCAGCTCGCCGCGCCGCCTGAGTAAACTCTTGCCGTACTCGCCCCGCACCCGCCGCCGGTTCGCGTACACCGCTTGCTGCTCGGCCGCTTTGCCCGCCCAGTTCCGCCGGCCCTTTTGTTTCTTCTCCGGAATGTAACTGCGCACCCCGTACGCCTTCATCCGCTTCACCACCGCGCCGCTGTGATAGCCCTTGTCGGTTACCGTCTCCTCGATCCCGGCCACGTTCACTTTCGGTTGTTCGTCGGGCCGCAACTCCGCTTCGCGTCCGACCTGCTCCGCCACTGCCATCCCGGCTGCGCACAACGTTTCATCCAGCGTGGTCGTGTCGCCCTTATCGGCGCTTTGCAGCGTGACCGCCAGCACCGCGCCCGTGTCCAGATCCACCGCATGCTCCGCCTTGTGCGCCAGATGCGTGCGCCCATCCTTCATCTTCGCAATCCGCGCGTCCCCATCCGCCGGACTCTTCCACTCCTTATTCGACGTCCGCTTCTTGCGCTTGCGATCCAACCGTACCAGATCTTCGCGCGTCGGCGTCGCGATCCCTGAGGCCTTCGCCAGCCCGCGCAGAAACTCCTCGTAACTCGCCCCCGTGTCGCGCCGCACAATCGAGCGCATCGCCGCGTTCGCCTCCAGCGTCGTTGCATCAATCGCGATCCGCTGGCCTTTCAGCAGCCCGCGATCGGCCAGCACCCCCAGCACCCAGGCGAATACTTCACGATGCGTGTCCAGGTCGATCAGCCGCCGCGTGCGCGAGATCGTCGAGTGATCCGGCGTGTACTCGTCCAATCGCGATGCCCACAAACCGCCGCAGCGCCAGCGAGTCCGCCAGCCGCCAGGCAATGCCGCGCTCCGCCCCGATGCCCTCGAAATACCCGATCAGCAGCGCCCGAAAGTAAATCCCCGGCGTCAGCGACGGCCGCCCGTACTTCTCCGCATAAAACTTCGCGCACCGGCCCTCGACAAACTCGTCGAAGCCCTCGGCCTCCAGCAACTCATTCAAACGCTGATAAAAAGGATGCCCCGGAGCCGACGCCAACTCGGCGTGCGCGATCCAGATCTCCTTTTGCTTCTCCCGCTGCTTGCGCGTCCCCATCGCCATGCGCCGATTCTACGAACAAAGTCTGTGGATACCGCAGAAGTTTTTGCTTACGAATCTGGACTTGCACCACGGGCTGCTAGTACTACTGTGTTATAAACTAGATACGCCCCTGCTGAAAAACCCAGCTCTACGCAACGCTCCGTGTTAAGTTGCTGCTCATGAGCGCCCACTCTGTGGCGCCGGGCGCCCAAGCGAAACGCTTCGCGGCCTATCTCGATCGCCTGGCGCTGGCCGCGGAGCATGCCGATCGTGCCACTCCCCTGAAGTCTTATTGCAGCGGTTTGTTGTTGCCGGGAGAACGCAAGAGCGTCGAACCGATGGCAGCACGCTTGTACCCCAACAACGTGCGCCAAGCTCACCAGTCCATGCACCACATCGTGGCCGATGCCGCCTGGAGTGACGAAGACATGCTGGAGGCAGTGCGCGCTTATGTTCTGCCACAGTTGGAGAAGAAAGGCCCGATCATAGCTTGGATCGTGGATGACACCGGCTTCGTGAAGAAAGGAACCCACTCGGTAGGCGTGACCCGCCAGTATTGTGGACAGGTGGGGAAGCAAGAGAACTGTCGCGTGGCGGTCAGTTTGTCGGTGAGCACGGAGCGCGCCAGCCTGCCGGTTGCCTGGCGTCTGTACTTGCCGGAAGTGTGGGCCAAGGACAGGACACGCAGGAAGAAGACGGGAGTACCCGCGGAGATTCGATTTCAGACTAAAGCGGCGATTGCGCTGGAACAAATCCGCGCGGCAGTGAAGCGTGAGATCCCGGTCGGAGTCGTGCTGAGCGACGCGGCTTATGGAACCGATACCCAGTTTCGCGAAGAGCTCACGGACTTAGGGTTGCTTTATGTGGTGGGGATCATGTCCTCGGTGACGGTATGGAAACCGGGTCAGGGACCGCTGCCCGCCGCGACTTGGAGAGGCCAGGGACGACCGCCAAAATATCTTCGCCGCAGCCGAAGGCATGCACCCGTCACCGTAAAGCATCTGGCTCTGGCCTTGCCACCACAGGCGTGGAAGAAAGTATCCTGGCGAGAAGGAACCCGCAGCCAACTCCACTCGCGTTTCGCGGCCGTGTGCGTCCGTCCGGCTCACCGCGATTTTGAACGCAGTAAGCCCTATCCCGAGCAATGGCTGCTGATCGAGTGGCCCCACCAAGAAGCTGAACCCACCAAGTACTGGCTCTCCACCCTCTCGGCAGAGACGAAACTCAAGGACCTGGTTGGCATGGCCAAACAGCGCTGGATCATCGAGCGGGACTACGAAGAACTGAAGCAAGAACTGGGATTGGGCCATTATGAAGGAAGAGGCTGGCGGGGTTTTCATCATCACGCTACCCTCTGTATCGCGGCCTATGGGTTCCTGGTAGCCGAACGGAGCCGTTTTTTTCCCTCTGCTCGCGCCGGTCAAGTGGACTTATCCGTCCCCCAAATACCGCCCCAGTTCCGCCCTCGGGGATCGCCCGGTTCGCCTCGAACGACATAATCCCTGCTCGATTGCCACACTCCGACAAACCCTCGCTCGGGCGCTTCTCCGACAACTTTCCAGTTGTCCTTTTTGTGGAGCTCCACACTTATAACACAGTAGTAATAGCAGGAAATCCGTGAAAATCCTGTTAGTGCTGCGAATGTCTTGTCCCCTCGGCAGATAGGTGATGGCGTCAAGAAAGAGATCCGTGGCAGCATTCCTATCTTCTTTTGCGATGTCGGAAAAAATCGGGGTCAAGCCCGAATAGGGATATCCGCCGGTATCGCCGAGCCACAGGGCAATATCCCGAATCTGAGGCAGCGACTTTTTCCCCCGCGCACTCCACAGCGCCGGAAAAAGCGTGCGCGTGCGGTCGGAGCGGATGTCCTCGCTGGGAATCTCGTCGGTGGCCCAGTCCCGCAAGTTGTCTTGCTGCTTGTAAAGCGCGGCGGCGGCCAGCGGATTCACGCGCGCCATCGTAATGAGAGCGTTCTTTTGATAAGCCGCACGGTCCTGCCCAAGAGGAAGCTGATGTGCCGTGCGAAACAGCTCCTTGCTCCAGAGCAGCGCCCGTGTCTTGTCGATAGAAAGGCTGGCGTGCGCTATGGACTGCAGCACTCCGGCTCTTTCCTCAACCGGAAAATCTCGGGATTCCATGTCCGCCTGACGCAGCAGCTTGAACGGAGTCAGGACCCTGCTGCCAGAGACGGACCGACTCTTCGGCCCGTCCGCGGCGGAAACGAGCACTGCGAGGAGTGAAAATACCAAAAACCTTGCAACCATGGCAGCGTTTGACGTTGTTGTTCGATGTTAATGTCAGAATCCTGCACTTCCGGAAATTGCTGATCGAGCGTTCTGCTGCTTCGTAGCCATCCTAGCCAGAACCTCTGACAGCGAGTCCATTCTTACGCGAAAGTTGATCGTCTTGTCGTGGCGGCGTACCGTTAAGTTAACAATCATGCGCGAGTCTGCAGACTGCTCTTTGGTGTTGGAGTGAAGGATGATATCTCCCTTGTGAATTCCGGAGACCTCAGCCGACGACCCTGGTAGAACTTGCTGTACCGCAAGCCCTTCAGTCGTTTGCACTGCCCTGATGCCAGTGAGGAATGGTTTGCGAAGAGGTGGGGACAAAGGCGCGTGGTAGCGTTGTGTGAACCCTACCAGTCGCATCGACTCTTCCTCAATGGGGTCGAACTCCGACCAAGCTTTAGCAAGGATAACCTGTTCAGGAACGGGGGTTAGGGAGAAATGCACGATTCTTCCAGAGCGTTCTACGACTAGACGATGCGGGCCTGCCGTCTGCCATATAGAGTTCAGGCCGTACGGGGCCGGGAGTCGAACACCATCGACCGACACAAGTCGGTCACCAGTCCTAACTCCCGCCTCCCTGGCCGGCGAGTACGGGATAACTCCAGCCACGACTACTCGTCGATCTACAAACCCTGTAATCAAGCCCGCTGTTAGTGGGTTCAGGCCTGAATGGATGTCCTCCATAGTTGCGCATAGGTCTTGGCAGTCATCCGACGCATTGCAGCTTCCACCGCCGTCATTCAGATTGTCACACCGGAGCGGGTGATTTGCGTAAGCAACGGAACAAACGAGCAACAAAGAAACGAATACTAACGAGCACTTCATAGGCTCCTCCTATGTCAATGGAATTGTTGTGGAGGGCCCAACTGCCAATTAATGACAATTTTTAACGAACAACGAGGAGATTTGTGCACATCTTCGCTTTTGTTACATCTTCGGAACAACGAGATCGCATTCACTGGAACAAAAAGGCTTATCGAAGCCCCATGGTTCACAATCCGGGGGTTCAGTTCCCGATGGTGTCCGGGAATCGTAAACTCACTTCACAAACCAACGGCGAAAAGATGCGGCAGCGGTCTAAACCGTATACGCTCTCGGATCCGGGAGCGGGTCGAGGCCGCGCCCGGCGAAGATTTCCTGAAATTCGTGGACCAATGCGTCGTGAACCAGGCCGTTCGAGGCCAGCGTCTCGCGGCTGTCAATGCGGAACGATGAGCCATCGAAGCGAGTGACCTTGCCTCCCGCCTCTTCCACGATCAGCGCGCCCGCTGCAGTATCCCAAGGATTGAGATTGAATTCCCAGAATCCGTCGAACCTTCCGCTAGCGACATTGCACAGATCGAGCGCCGCCGAGCCGGCGCGGCGCACACCATGCGTCTGCAGGGTGATCTGATGATAGAAGAAAATGTTCGGATTCTTGTGGCGCTTGTGGCTGGGGAATCCGGTGGCAACCAGGCATTCCTTGAGTTGCGCGGTTTTTGAAGCGTGGATCGGGCTGCCGTTCAGGCGCGCGCCCTTTCCTTTTTCGGCGGAGAAAAGTTCGTCGCGGGTGGGATCGTAAACGACGCCGGCGATTCGAGTGCCCTCGGAGCCCGGGACGCGATGCTCGAGCGCCATGGAAACGCAGAAGACGGGATATCCGTGGGCGAAGTTGGTGGTGCCGTCGAGCGGATCGACGTACCAGCGGTAATCGCTGCCTTGATCGTTGAGGCCCTGCTCTTCGCCGAGAACATCGTGCGAAGGAAACTGCTTGCTGATGCGCTCGCGAATGAGCGCCTCCGACGCGCGGTCGGCCGCGGTGACAAGATCGGCATCGCCCTTGTATTCGATCTTGAGGCCCTGATGAAAATAATTCATCAGCAGCGCGCCGGCCTCGCGCGCGATGGCGGACATGGCGGGAAGAAAACTGGCGGGATGCGTGGAAGCAGACATGAATTCGGACCTCGCAGATCGGACCTCGGACCTCAGGCTTCGGACTTTAGATGACAGCAGATCAGCGTACCAAAATAAGCGGGCGTGAACGGATGAATGGGGGAAAATTCTTCGCTGCGCTAACTTCCTTTTCAAGACGCAGCGTTCTCGGTCAGGTAGGGATGCTTCGACTGCGGTTGAGCTTCCTTGCGAAGCTCCATCCTCGCTCAGCAAGACAGAAAGGAGGATGTCAAAGGAGTGCGGTGAGGTTGGAGGTCCGGCTATTTCTTTTTGTCGCCGTCTTCGGCGACATACATGATCTCGTGCTTGAAGATAAACAGATTGGGCGCGCCTTCGCGCGTGAGGCGGACCATGTTCTTGTCGTAGTACTCGATCCATCCGCGGAAAACCTGGCCGTCCATCAGCTTGACCGAGACTGCCTTCTGCTTTTCGCCGAGCGCTTTGAGGAATGATGCTTCTTCGAACGTGTCCTCGGGAGGAGGAGTGCGTCCGCGCTTGGCATTGGGACTTCCGCCTTGATGATCCCGGAACGACATGCTGGCATTGTACACAAAGCGCGGAAGAACGCGCCGTGATCGAGAATCGTACGATGGCCGATGGATGCGGCATCGGCGGTACAATGACAACACTTCTTCCGGCAGGAGGCCCCCCGTGAAGAAATCTTTCTTCCTCACCCTTCCCGCGGCAGTTTGCCTTTTAAGCGCGCTGGCGGTGCCGCAGGCGTCGCATCATTTCCCGTCACCTCCGCCGTCGATGGACCAGGACAAGCCAGCTCAGGCGCCGCCGTCCGATGCCGAGCTCACGCGCCGGATCGATTACGCCAAGCTGCAGAAAGACGCGGACGAGCTTGCCCGGACAGCACAGACAATCCCGTCAGAAGTGGCGAGTGTCCGCCAGGGAATCCTGCCGAAAGATGTGCTCGAAAAGCTGAAGCAGATCGAGAAACTGTCGAAGCACCTGAGGACGGAACTGAACCCGTGAAGAAAAGCCCGTCCTCAACTACGGACGGGCCCTGTCAGTGACAAATACAGGTTTCTAGAAAACCACCTTCAAACCAAATTCGATCTGGCGCGGCGAACCCAGCGTGAACACGCCGGTGCCAGCACCGACTCGGTTTGCAAAGTGGTCGTTGTAATTTGTGCCGTTCACACTGCCGGGCTGGCCAGTGAGGAGCCCGGACATCATGCTGGTCGGCAGATCGAAGTTAACGAAGTTGAAAAGGTTGTAGATGCCGACTGACGGCTTGATCGTCAATCGTTCCTTAATGTTGTACGACCAGGTGAGCGTCGTGTCGAAGGTCTTTAACCAGGAATAGTCCTGCTGACCGGCAGGCGCCAGCGGCAGACTCGGAGCCACACCACCCAAGCCGACCAGATCTCCCGCGTTCAGCAGATTGTTCGCGATCAGAACGTTGCCGGCCGGGGTCGGTTGCCCCGCGACTGTGCTGTTGTAGTTCGAAATAGTCCGGTTGAGGTTGCCAGCCTGAATCCCGCGATCAAAGTTTCCGACCTTCGTTCCAGGGATCGGATCCTGCGTGGTCCCGTCACCCGTGAAGTCCGTTTGGAAAATCTGGCCGACCGGAACCGGTATTGGGAACGGTTAGAGTCGTCGACAGCGGACTGTCGAAGTGGGACGATCACTGCCCACTGGAATCCACCTTTCAGATCGAGGAATCCCCCGAATGAGATCTGGTTGGTTCGATCAAGCGTGGACGGGCCAAAGTATCGGTTCACGTTGGCGTTGTCCAGAGAAGGCACAATGAAATCCTGATCGCCGCTGGAAGCGGTTACGATATTGTCCGCCGCGACTCCCCCTCCGGAGTTATCGAATCTGGACAGGGCGTAGGACACCTGGACGTTCAGGTTGCGAACACCGGTAAACGGATTCTTCACATTATCGATCAATTTCATTTGGAGACCGTTGTACACCGACCGTCCGACCGGCGACAGGAAAGCCAACGGAGGAGCGAGTGGATTCAAACCGCCGAAGGCGCAGTTATACCCAAGCGCGGCTAGACAGCTGTTGCCTCCCATGTCGGCGGACGAACCGAGCCCGTGCCCCGCGTAATCGCCGATGGTCGCAGGCCGAGGGGCGTACGTTCCTAGGTCATTCGTTCCATTCGCTGGATCGGTCGGACAAGGTACTGACCAAGATGCAGTCACGGAACCAGCACCACAATCGGCAAGGGTTGTCGCAATCGCCTGCTGGGCCGGACCCAATTTGAAGTACCTGACGTCCCCGGCATCATTTTGGTCCACTCCCAACAGGAAATGGGTTTGAACGTTGCGGACGAAGTCTACGCTCAGCACCATTCCTGGATGAAGCTCTCGCTGGATACCGATATTCATCTGAATGGACCGAGGAGACCGATAATCCGGGTTAAACATCGATGCGCCAGGCGCGAAGAAACAGTTGCTGCCAGTTGCGCAGTCGGTCAGATACTGGCCGGCGTAAGCCGGGTTAGCGGTTTTTAGATTCAAGGGAGAGGCAGCGACCCACTGCTGTTGTAACGCGATAATTGCCGGGAGCGCGTTTCCGATCAGAGGGAAATTAGGGTCCCCAGAGTTTCCGCAAACCGCGGCACTCGGGACGATTGGGCCCAAGGGACTCTGAAGCGTGACGGGTTGGCCTGGAGCGCTGCAGGGAGAAAAGAACTGTAGGAACGCCCCCGTTTGCTCACGGGGAGGGCCATCGAACAAAACGTTATTCCAGATTGCATTCTCCCAGAACAGACCAACGCCGCCGCGAATGGAGGTCTTTCCGCTGCCGCTCGGATCCCAAGCAAAACCAAACTGAGGCGCGAGGTTCGTGTTCGGTTGCTGAACAGCGTTCCCTAAACCCGGAATCAGGGCACTCAACTGCGGAATCGCTGGATACTGGCTATCCGTGCGCCCGGTATCGCGGTCATAGCGAAGTCCATAGGTGAGGGCGAGATTCCGACGGATCTTCCATGTGTCGCCCAGGTACAGCAGGATCCGATTGTCCGGGCCTAAACCGCCGGCTGGGAACCCGAGCGCAGAATTAGTGGTTGAATAACCCAAGCCGTTGGCAATGGTCACAGAGTCAGCCGGGTAGTTGAACGGGTTAGAAGCACCTCCCGGGAAGGGCCCTGCACCCGCAGCCATAACTTCGTCATCAGTAACACCCGAAATTATCTGCGGTCCGTTCTTGAAGAAGGAAGCAAAACCTCCGCCCTGCAGGTGATTGAATGAAACGCCGAAGCGGACAATGTGTGAGCCCCAGACCCTGGTTCCGTCATACTTGATTTCGTGATCGCTTTGTGGTGTGCTCTGCGGCGCCAGCAAGTTCGGACCAGCCGTGAAGCCAGTGCCGCCCATAAAGAGTTCTGCCCCAATATTGGCGAAAGGAAGCGAACTTCCCGTCGTCGCATCAACAATTTGGTTTTGGAACTTCAAGAAAGAAAACCGGATCGAATGGGTGAACGCGCCCGTATTGAAGTCAACACCGAGAACATGATTCCGCGTAATGTCGACGTTGTCATACAGGGAATAGCCGAATCCAAACGTCGCCCCCAAAGAGTTCTTGAAATACGAGAAGCGATAAAAAGCACGCGCGCTCTTGGTCAGGGCGTAATCGAGGCGGGCGAGTAGGTTACCTTCATGGAAAGGATCGGCAAAACTGCCCGAGTATTGGCTGAAAGGAGCCGAAACGGGCACGGGCACGGTCGTATGCTGGATGGTCCTCTCGCCGTCGACGAAGAAGAACATCTTGTCCTTAATGATGGCGCCGCCAAAATCACCGCCGTATTGGCTCCGCTGAAACGGACCCGGCGCACCTGGCAACTGCGAGGAAAAGGAGCTGTCGCGGAATACCCCGAAGGCCTCTCCGTGGTACGAATTAGTCCCCGACTTGGTGGTTACATTGACAGATCCCGATGACGTCAATTCGGTCGACATATCCAGGCTGGATTGGCTGATCTGAAATTCCTGAATCGCGCTGGCCGGGATGTCCGTGGTCGTCGTTCCTACCGTTTCGTCGGAGACGTCGACTCCATCAACCTCGATGCGTGCGGTGCGGCCAAAACGTCCTCCGAAAGAAATCGATGAGTATCCGGCTTTCGTGGGATCGAAGTTCTGTCCATCCTGAATCTGCACGCCGGGCTCGAGTTGAGCGAGGTCGAGAAAATTCCTGCCGTTCACTGGCAAGTTTTCGATCTGGCTCGCGGTCAGAACTCCCTGGACGGTCGCCTGTTCGGTATTGACCTGAACATCGCTGGCCTGTACGTCGACAACGGTGCTCTCCTGGCCAACTTCCAGTTTCGCGCTGCCGTTTGCGGTGTTGCCCACTTTCACATCTAAAGAGATCTGCGTGGTCTTGAAACCCTTTGCCTCGATTCGTGCCTTGTAAAGACCAGGGATTAGGTTTCCAGCGGAATATCCTCCCTGCGAGTTACTTGTCGCGGTAACTATTTGGCCGGTGGGGCCGGTGATCGTTACCTTCGCGCCCTGGACTACCGCGCCGGAGCTGTCGGTCACGGTTCCTACGACACTGCCGGTGGAAATTGTTGTCTGGGCAAAAGCTGCTGAGGTTAGCAGCGCAATCGCGGCCATGAGCGCAAACAGCAGGCTAAATCGCATGGTGGCCCGGGAGGAATTGGGGTTCAGCATCTTCGACCATCCTTTCGGAATGCTCACAGATTCAGAATTTATCTTTGCCAAACAACGAAACTCGGCTTGTTGTTACGACAACGGCAGGAAAGAAGACCATGACTCTCTCAGCGCTGACTGAGAGGAAAACATTTTTGGTATGAACGTTTCGCCTGTATCCCAAGGAGCAAGGCCGTTGTTGGCCGTGAGTGAAGCAATTTCTTGGCCAGCATTCCAACGATTTAATAAATTCCTACGTAGAAGATTTTCTTTCAATCACTTGCAGAGTTTGAAGCGCGGAATTGAAGGTCAGCCAACGAGCCTCGATCTTCCAAATACTGTATGCAGCGTCTACGAAATGGGAGCTAAGTGCTGTGTTTACACTTCTATACAAATGTTTCATTTATGAACGTCTCGATTGTTATGTTGGGCAACATGATGTCGGCGGTGGCACGCATTGTAGCTTCAGAACTCCAGCCTCGTGGTGTAATACCCTGCTCGATTGCGCACGTGATAGTCCGCGGAATCGGGCACACCAGTGATACTGACCTGAATGCGGCGGAATTCAGAAAATGAATTGTGCTGTGAGGGATAGTAAGCGAGCAGATATTGCGTGCGCAGTTCGTCGCTGATTTTCTCGAATGCCTGATCGAGCTGGGCGGTTGAGGTCGCGTAATAGTACTTGCCACCGGTGTCTTCGGAGAGCTGGATGAGCGCGTGTTCGCCGCCAGTCTCACGGCCGGCGCTGCTTTCGATGGGGACGATGATGATCGAATAGACGATCGCCTCAGCTTCTTCTGCCGAGCGAAGGGCTTCTTTGTAATCGACCTTGCTGATTGTGTCTCCGCCGTCGGTGATGAGGACGATGACCTTGCGTCCCTTGCGGTGATCGAGGGAACGCGATGCCAGAAAGATCGCATCGTAGAGCGCGGTGGCGGCACCGACGCGCAGATGATCGATACTCTCATCGATTTGCTTCAGGTTCGATGTGTATCCTCGTGTGACGTCGTCGACGATCTCGCTGAAGGCATAGATCGACAATGCATCGACCGGGCGCAGGATGGCGTGCGCGAATCGCTTGGCCGACTGCTGCTCGAGCGGCAGATCGTGGCGCGTGCTAAGGCTGGTATCGATTTCGAGGGCGATCGATAAAGGGAGTTGAGATTCCTTGTCGAAGACCGCGATTTTCTGTTCAAGATCGTCTTCCTTGAGCATGAAATTCTCTTTTTTCAAGCCGCCGACGGGAGCGCCTTGCGCGTCGGTCACCGTGACGAATACGTTCACCAGATTAACGTTGACCTTGAGCGTGGTGGCGGGCTCGGACTGGTCCGGCTGATTGGCGGGAGGTTTCGAAGGCTGCTGCGCCTGTAGACTGGGAACGATACAGACGAGGCCGAGCAGGAACAGGGTCTGAACGGTTTTTCGCATCGACTTGGTGGAAATTATACCTTTGGCGCTTTCGCGAGTCTGTTGCCGAACGGATCGCCGCTCGCACTGCTACTTGGGCCGTTTTGGCAACTAAAGGGGCCGTTCCCTTAGATGCCGCGCCCCGGACCGGGCTGCCTCGGGTTAGGAATTCGCGCGGCGAATCTCGGGCGGAAAGGGCTCTCCATCGGCCCAGACTGCGCCGTCTTCAAAGTATTCTTTCTTCCAGATGGGGACCTTGCGCTTGAGCGTATCGATCAGCCAGCGGCAGGCTTCGAAGGCAGGTGCGCGATGGGCCGACGCGACGACGATCAGCACGCTGGTTTCGCCGATATCAAGACGGCCCAGGCGATGAACGATGGCAACATCGCGGATTTTAAATTCTTTGAGCGCCTGCTCGGCCAATAACTCCATTTCCTGGAGCGCCATCTCTTCGTAGGCTTCGTAGTCGAGATACAGCGTTTTGCGGCCGCGGCTATGGTTGCGCACGATGCCCTCGAAGACCGCGACAGCTCCATCTTCCGGGCGTGAGAGTGCCGAGCGCGTGCGTTGCGCGTCAATGCGGTCGCGAATAATCGCGGAGTGGCGCGACTCTCGGGCCGGAGCTCCGCCTTTTACAGAGCTGTTCGTTGCGTCGTCGAGGCCGCCGCTGACTGGGGGAAGCAGGGCAATTTCGTCTCCGTCGTGCAGAGTGGTGTCCACTCCCGCATAGTGTTGATTCACAGCAAAAGCCAGTGACGGCAAAGAGTCTTTAAAGCGCGGGATGCTGGATTCATACCGGGCGAGCACGTCGCGGACTGAGGCTGGCTCGGGAAGTTCCATCGAATCGGACGACTTCCCCGCGAGATCTTTGAGGATTCCGAACAGGAGGACGCGCACGCGCATATGGCGACCTTCAGTGTATCGCGAAAAAATGGCGCCTCTTAGACACAGACTGGCTTCGCTTCGCTACCGTCGCCAGACCCTCGGCTGTGCTCGATCGCAATCCCCACTTCTGGCAAAGTCGGCGAAAAATGGGGCATCCCATTTTCATTTGCTTATACGGATAAAAAGGCCAGCACGTGATGGTGCTGGCCTGAATCGTTCAACTCCGATTACGCTTGGGTCAGTACCCGGTCGTGAACCGGCTCTGGTTCCTTAATCGGTGTTGGGTTGTAGTCCTGGCTGGGATCCTTCGGCGGCGCTGCCGGAATCATCTTTGCCGCCGTACTCTCGGCCACCGACGGCAGAGAAACCTTCAAGGCTTCCTCAATCGTCTTGACGTAGTGAACCTTGAGATCCTCCAGTTGCTCGGGCGAAAGATCCTCCTCCACGTTCATCTTGTTTTCCGCCGGCAGAATCACGTCGCGGACACCCGCGCGCTTCGCGGCCAGAACTTTCTCTTTGATTCCGCCCACGGGAAGCACGTTTCCGCTGAGCGTGATCTCGCCGGTCATCGCAAGGAGAGGCGTGATCCGCCGCTTGGTCAGCAGCGAGACGAGAGTTGTCGCCATCGTCACGCCTGCGGATGGGCCATCTTTCGGAATCGCTCCCGCGGGCACGTGAATGTGGATATCGTGATTGGCGAAGAAATCCTCCGCTACGCCAAGACGGTCCGCATTCGATCGAACCCAGGTGAGCGCGGCCTGCATCGACTCCTGCATGACCTGCCCGATCTGGCCGGTCATGGTGAATCCGCCTTTGCCCTTCATGGCATTGGCTTCGACGAAGAGCACATCGCCGCCGGATGGAGTCCACGCCAGTCCCACGGCAACGCCGGGACGCTCGGTGCGCTCGGCGATTTCGCCTTCGCTGCGGATCTTGATTCCGCCGAGGAACTCCTGCACGATTTCTTTGGTGACGATGAGTTTCTCGGTCTTGCCCTCTGCCAGCCGGCGCGCCTGCTTGCGGCAGATCGTGCCGATGGTGCGTTCGAGGCTGCGCACGCCCGCTTCCCGCGTGTAGTGCCGGATCACATAGCGCACAGCTTCCTCGGGAAATTCAATCTGCTCGGCGGTGATACCGTTCTCGTCGATCTGCCGCGGAATCAGGTACTGGAATGCGATGTGCACCTTCTCTTCTTCCGTGTAGCCCTGCAGTTCGATGATCTCCATGCGGTCGCGCAACGGCTCGGCAATCGGGTCGAGCATGTTGGCGGTTGTAATGAAGAGCACTTTCGAGAGATCGAAGGTCACGTCGAGATAGTTATCGCGGAACGAGGAGTTCTGCTCGGGATCGAGGGCCTCAAGCAAAGCCGAAGCCGGGTCGCCGCGGAAATCGCGTCCGACCTTGTCGATTTCGTCGAGCATGAACACCGGATCCTTCGTCTCGGCGCGACGAATGCCCTGAATGATCTGGCCAGGCAAAGCGCCGATGTAGGTGCGCCGGTGACCGCGAATTTCGGCCTCATCGTGCACGCCGCCCAGTGACAGCCGCACAAACTTCCGGCCCAGGGCGCGGGCGATCGACTTGCCGAGCGAAGTTTTCCCGACGCCCGGGGGTCCGACGAAGCACAGGATCGGCCCCTTCATATTCGGCTTAAGTCGCCGAACCGAGAGGTAATCGAGAATGCGGTCTTTGACTTTCTCGAGATCGTAGTGGTCGTGATCGAGGATCTCCTTAGCTTTGGGGATCTCAATCTCCTGGCCGGAGGTCTTCGCCCACGGCAGAACGGCAAGCCATTCGATGTAGTTGCGCGTCAGGGAATAGTCAGCGGCCATGGGCGACATGCGCGACAGGCGGCCCAATTCCTTGAGAGCCTCTTTCTTTACTTCATCGGGCATGCCCGCCTCTTCGATCTTTTTCTTCAGATCTTCGACGTCGCGCTGGCCTTCGTCCTGTTCGCCCAGTTCTTTCTGAATGGCTTTCATCTGCTCGCGCAGGTAATACTCACGCTGGGTCTGCTGGACACGATCCTGCACTTCGCTTTGGATCTTATTGCGCAGTTGCTGGACTTCGAGTTCCTTCGCCAGGTGCTGGTTGATTTTTTCCAGGCGCACATGGATGTCGAGGGTCTCCAGAGTGTCCTGCTTGTCGGGAGTCGAAAGCGACGGCAGCGACGAGGCGATGAAATCGACCAACCGCCCGGGCTCGTCGATGTTCATGGCGACCGTAGAAAGTTCGTCCGAAAGAGTCGGCGAACCGGCGACGATCTGCTGGAACAGGGTCAAAACATTGCGCTGCAATGCTTCGATTTCGGAAGTTGCCGCAGGCGTCGCGCCTTCGGGGAGCGCGTGATAGTACGCGTTCATGAAGGGGGTCAATTGTGTGAACTCGCCCAAGCGAACCCGTTCCAGGCCTTCTGCAAAGACAAAAAGGCTCTGATTCGGCATCTTGACGACTTTGTGCACAACGGCCGAAGTGCCAACCGTGTAAAGATCGCTGGGCTGCGGGGCGTCGACCCGCGCTTCGCGCTGGGCGACCACAATAATGGTCTTGTCCTCGCCCAGAGAATTAATTAATTGCACCGAGCTTTCACGTCCTACCGTTAGGGGCAAAACCGCATGGGGGAACAGCACGGTATCCCGAACCGGGAGTACCGGAAGAGCCCTTTGTTCGTTTGTTTCCTTATTCTTAGGAGTGCGCTCGAGTGGCGTCTGTTGGCTCATGATTCTCCTTGAGTGTAACTCGCTCAAGTTTTAGATGACGGCCTTCGGGGAAAGGTTTCAGAGCGAGCAAAACAGTTCCCGCAAGAGCTTGGATTCTAATCCCTTATTGCGTGTGCAGAATATATCTAAGGTGCAGAGGCTAACGCGGCAGGTACTCGGTTGCAAGAGCTAAGTTGGGAATAGACGCGTCCGAACGCCAGGTGGCGAGTGAGGCCCTCGGCGCGGGGATTGCGAAAAGGTGGCAAGGCTCGCGTGGACGTGCAATTTCGTCACGAATCGGCCGCCGGGAAGATGGCGCAACGGACCGTCCACGCGAGTATTCGGTTTTGAGCTCGCTTACTGCTGGAAAACGTGCTTGGCCGTATCGCCGCGGAACTCAAGTTCCTGAAGCACGCGCTCGTTGTTGGCCTTCATCTCGAAAACGCTCTGATCTTTCTCGACTTTCTTCTGGAGCGTCACCAGCGTGCACTTCACCTTGAACTCCTGCTTACTCTGAACGTGGTGGAACACCATTATGTGGTCCTGCCCTTCCATGGTGTGGCGAACCACGTACTCGCCGGCCGGCAGTACGGCGGTTCCAACGTGGACGGGAGCTTCAAAGGTAACGCGGTTGACTTCGCGGACACCAAACTTGTTCTCGCCGGCCATGGCCATGGCGACAAGAACGCACATTACCAGACCGACAACTTTAAGAAAACGCATGAAAAAGCCTCCTTTGCAGAATGGTCCCCCTCGGGATGAATCGCGGAGGAACAGAAACAAGTTTAGGAAGGTGTGCCGGAACCGAATGTGTGCCTGGTCACAAAGGCTTGTGATGAGAGGAGTCGCGGTTTCCGTTTTGGGTGGAATCTTCTCCGCACTTCCGAGACGAGCATAATTTCCACCCAGCCGCGATTCCTACCGCGGAAGCACAGTGACGCGGAGGAAAGTCGGCAGGGCTGCCATGGGCGCCATACCCGTCCTTGGTGGTTGCGTTCTCATGGTCTCCGTGTCTCTGTGGTCAGATTCCGTCTAGGCCGCCGGATAAACGCCCAGTACTTTGACGAACTCGGCCACTTCGCCGAGATGCCGAAGTGCATTCTGCGCAGGTTCGTCATCGCCGCGAAGGAAATCCACATAGAAGACGTACTCCCAAGGGCGTCCGCGCATGGGGCGAGATTCGATTTTGCTCAGACTGATGTCGCGCAGGGCAAAAACACTGAGGGACTTGAAGAGTGCTCCGGGAGTGTTCTTGACCTGAAACGCTATCGAAGTCTTGTTTGCTCCGCCGGGAATCAGAGAACGGTAATCAATTTTTTTCTTCTTCGCCGCCGAACCCAAACGTCGGATCAGGAAGAAGCGGGTAAAGTTGCGCTTGTCGTCTTCGATGCCCGCCTGGAGCACCTTTCCCGAATATTCCCGGGCCGCCTGACGTCCGGCGATACCGGCGGCATTTTCCAAATGGTTCTCGATGACGTGCTTTACGCTGCCGGCTGTGTCGTAAAAAGGAAGGGCTTCGATTTGAGAATTATGGCGGAAAAAGTCGCGGCACTGATCGAGCGCCACCGGATGCGATAGAACCCGCCGCAGCGAGCGTAGCTGCACTCCGGGCGCGGCAATCACATTGTGAACGATGCGAAGGAGGTATTCGGCCTGGATGAAAACGCTGCGTGCGACCAGCAGATCGGCGTGTTCGGCAACCGTGCCTGCCAGAGTGTTCTCAATCGGAATGACCGCGCCTTCGACCGAACCTTTTTCGACGCGATCGAAGACCTCGGCCGAGTGCGCACACGGGACCACCGTGCAGCGCGGCAACATTTTTTCAGCGGCTTCGTGACTGAAGGAACCGCGCTCCCCTTGGATGGCGACTTTCATGAGTTTGAGAATTATTGATTATTGATTTTTGATTGTGGAATGAAAAGCAATCCAAAACATTCTGTTCAACCATCGAAAATCAACAATTTTCCAGATCTTTTCTGAGCACCAGCGCATCGACACCATTGGAATAATACCGGGGCCAGGTGCGAATCACACTGTAGCCGTGGCGTTTATAGAACGACAGAGCGCCGACATTGTCGACGGCGGCTTCCAGGCCGACAGCATGGCTGCCGGCGGCACGCATTCGATCTTCCGCCTTGCGGAGAAGAGCCGATCCCAATCCCGAACGCCGGCCCGACAATAGCACATCGATCGTAATAATGTGTCCGGTCAGTCCCACGTGCGCCACGATGAAACCTTGCGTCTCGCCGGATTTTTCCTCGTCCCCGACCAGGGTGAACGATGCCCGGTGGCGGATGTAGGTTCGAAGCTCCGGCTTCGAATAGGAGATTCCCGGAGGAAAGCACTGCTGATCGATCCGCCAGAGAGTCTCGAAATCACCAGACCGGAAGTCACGAATGACGAAGGCCACGGCGTCATTGTATCGGCCACGGCTCTCTCGTGCAGAGTTCGTCCACGGTGCTGCCGCCGCGCATTTTTTCGGGTACTCGATTTCCACAGGTTCGCCGGGATTCGGGATTGAAAAAAACGAGGTTTGGGACTAATGTCCACTTGCTCCAGTCGCAACCTCAGTCGTACCATCGGCATCAGAAGAATGGGGAAGACGTGGTGGGACGCCTTCTAGTTATCGACGTGGTTTCCGCCGTTGCGGCTCTCGGCCTTTGGTATGTCCTGTTCGCCGCTTACAACCGCCGCAAAGGGAGTGAAGCGCTGCGCTGGGTAGGGTCGGCCTGCGCCGGAAAGGGGCGGATTCTCGATTCCCGTTGGATGAATAGCTCCCGCCTTTATGCCCGTCTGCACTTCCCTTCCCGCAGCTTTGAAAACGCCCATGTCACGATGAAGTTCCGTCCGCGGCCGCTGCCCATCCAGTGGCTGCTGAGCCGCATCCACAATCAGAAAGAGACGCTGACGTTCGAAGCCGACCTGGGCGGATCGCCGACATTTCATCTCGAAGTGGTGCGGCATCGCTGGTGCGCGCACAGCCGCGGCGCCGATACCCAAAAGCGCGACGAGCGCGAGTGGGATGTCTATGAACCCGGTCCAATTGTGCTTACGACTCGCACGCATTGGAAACAGGATTCCACTCCGGAACTGAACACACTGATGACGGTGCGCCAGCAGGATGTTTTGCAGGTCCGTTTTCGCCCGGAATCTCCCCAGTTCTCGGCCACCATCGCGCTTGATGCTCTGGACGATCCCCGCACCGCCGCCGGGTTTCTAACGACCCTTCGCGAACTGGCTGCCGGCGCATCCGCGCATCGGCAGTAGGCAGGCTCAAGAGTTCGTCTCGCCACCTTGTAACTACCCTATTGCCCCGAGCCTTATTACAGTAAACTCGAAGCATGCCTACAGGCCGTCAGGGATCGATTCATCTGTTCCGGTTCTCCGGGATCGATGTGTTTCTGCATTGGTCGTGGTTTCTGGTGGCAATGATTGAAGTGGAGAGCCGCAGGGGAAGCTACTCGTCAATATCGTGGAACGTGTTCGAGTATCTGGCACTGTTCCTGATCGTGTTGCTGCATGAGTTTGGCCATGCTCTGGCTTGCCGGCAGGTGGGCGGCAAGGCCGACCGGATTGTCCTTTGGCCGCTTGGCGGCGTGGCGTATGTCGATCCGCCGCAAAGGCCGGGCGCCACGCTGTGGAGCATCGCGGCAGGACCCCTCGTGAATGTCGCATTGCTGCCCCTACTGGCTGGCTTGTACTACTTCGGACGCTCGTCCGGCTGGGCAGCGAGCATGCCCGACGTTTACCGACTGACTTTCGCGATGTTGGCGATCGACATCGGATTGTTCGTCTTCAACATCCTTCCGATTTATCCCCTCGACGGTGGCCAGATTCTCCGCTCGCTCTTGTGGTTTGTTCTGGGACGGGCGCGAAGCCTGATGGTGGCTACGGTACTCGGCCTGGTCGGAGTGGTGGGATTTTTCGCCATAGCGCTGTACACGCGAGATATCTGGCTGGGCGCGATCGCGGTTTTCATGCTCATGAACTGTTGGGGCGGGCTGCGGCATGCCCAATCGCTTCTTAAAATGGCGAAGCTGCCCAAGCACGAGGAATATTCCTGCCCGAACTGCAAGACCTCGCCTCCTCTTGGCGCCTATTGGAGATGCGGGCAGTGCGGCCAGCCGTTCGACACGTTCCAGTCGGGCGCGGTCTGTCCTTACTGCTCGACGCAATTTCCTGCGACGCAATGCTTGAATTGCGGGAATCAGCATCCGCTGAATGAATGGGCGGCGACGACGATTGAGGCACCTACGATTCAATACGTTCAGCCGGGTTCGGGGATTTAGTGATACGTTAGGAATTGCAGCGCATAGCGGAGCTTTCGCTCCGCCGGACAGCCGAGGGCGGCTGTCCCCACATAAGCGGCTGTCCCCACGTAACTTGGATGTTGTTCTCCCTTCCCGAAATAAATCCCTTTTATCGCTTGCATCAGCTTTTTCGATTGGCTGGGGTGAGTGGCTCGCGCTATTCTTCCGTGTTCCAAGTCAGCCGTGTTGAAACCAGCCATTTCAACTTCCGTCTGTCCGTAAAGATTTTTTTGCACAAAATTTTAAGTCCTTAATCGAAGGAGACTGAAGCACATCCATGTCTAACGAACTGCGCAATTTCCTGACACTGACCTACGACGAATTAGAAGAACTCAACCTCAAGGCAAAGGAGCAGCGCAGGACCCGCACCGCACCGCACAAAATTCAAGAAGATCGGCTGAAATATCTGACCGACGAAAAACGCATCAAGGCCGTAACCGTGCTCTTCAGCGATCTCGAAGGCCGGTTGCACATGCTCGATTACGACAAGAAATTTCTGCTGAAAAGCTTTGACAACCTCACCTTTGACGGATCGTCGATCCGCGGCTTCACTGCGCAGCGCGAGAGCGATCTGCGACTCGGCATCGATTGGGGAGCATTCTATTGGGCTCCCTCGGATGTATTTGGCTCGGGGAAAGTGCTGGTATTCGGCGAAGTCATCGACAAGGGCGGGAGTTCGTATTCGGGCGACATTCGCGGTGTCCTGAAGAATTATGCCGAGGACCTGCACAAGAAAAAGGGCTACACGCTGAATGCCGCGAACGAAATTGAAGGGTTCCTGTTCCAAGGACCCGATGCAGAGCGGCATTTCCATGAGACCGGCAGGTTCGAGTACGTCAACACGGGCGGATATTATCACTCGCTGCCCGGCGATCCGCTGCGCACCTTTATCGACACGACTGCGGAAGTGCAGCGCGCAATGGGCTTTCAGAACGAGAAGGACCATCCTGAGGTCGCGCCGTCGCAGTTTGAAATCAACTACGGCTACGGCGAAGTCGTTTCCGCAGCCGACCAGATCCAGCTTTATAAATTGATCTGCCGCCAGGTTGCGACCCACATGGGGCTGACCGCTTCCTTCCTGCCGAAACCCGTGGTCGGGGTAAACGGCAGCGGGATGCATACCAACGTTTCGATCAGCGAAAACGGCAAGAATCTGTTCTGGGATGCGAAAGGCGAAGAGAAACTCAGCAAGATCGGATGGGCCTTTATCGACCGGATCCTGACGCACGGGAACGATATTTGCCTGCTGCTGAACCCGAGCGTGAATGCGTATCGCCGACTCGATCCGCACTTTGAAGCGCCGAACCAGATCAAAGCATCGGCAGTCGATCGCGGATCGATGATCCGCGTTCCGATCGGAAACGAGAAAAGCATGCGGGTTGAAGTTCGGTCGGTTGCGCCGGATGCCAACCCGTACCTGGTGATGATGGGGATCTTCAAGACCGGTATTGACGGCGAGACGTCGAAGATCAAGAACTTGCGCCAGGCCGAGCGCTATTTACCCGACAACATCTACGACGCGCTGGAAAATTTCCGCAAGGCCAAGTGGACCACGACGCTGCTGGGCGAGGACGTGAAAGGCCGCTACGCCGACCTGAAACAGGCCTCAGCGGACCGTTGCCCGCGGCTTCTAGGGACGTTCGTGAAGGCGCAGGAAGTGCAGTTCCATCACGAAGTCTACAACCAGTTCTTGTGGAATATGTTCTAACCGACAAGCAGTTCTGCCAATGCCCCGGCGCAACAGACTGTTACGAAACTGCGGGCTCGAAGTTTAAAAAGCGATGTTCGGAGACTCCGGACATCGCTTTTTGTTTGGCTCTGTCCGTTGCGCCTCGATGACACTGATTATCTGGCTAGCGCCGCTCGGAGCCGATTGCCTCCCAGCACATTCAGCATGCGTTTTAAGTTGTAAACCATCGTGGCTAAGCTGATTTCAGCCTGCGCGCCTTGCAGTCCACGGAGCAGAAATCTTGGATGCCCGAAGATCCGGTACTTGAGCGAGGCGAAGGGATGTCCACGGTGGACCGTCGCAACCGCATCATCTCGGGGGTTGCGCGCTGCGGCATGCGTTGTAAAAGCCCATCGTGAAGATGACGGTGCACGAACCGTTGCGAAGCCTTAGTGCAGCACGATTTCATAGCACACGTGCCACACAAGCCGGGGCTTTTCTATTTGTGTCAGGCAGACTACAGGCTCGATGCAGAAAAGACCGTCGCTCTGAGCTTCCATTTTTCTCTGCCCTCATCCAACGTTGACTCTCTCCCCCTTCATCCCTAAGATGGCAATCCAGATCGAGACAGCTCTCCGAGACCGCTGATGCCCTCTGACACTCCGCGCCCGCGCAACCTGTTTCGCGCGATTGCGACTGATGTTCATTTCTGGATTCCCCTCGGCGTGCTGATCGGCGGCCTGCTCCTTCTGGATAAGCTCCGTTGAATACATCTCCAGCAGGCGCGCCGCTGGTGACGCCGGCGCACGGGGCAGGAACTGCGCCACGGCTGCGGAGTCTTCAAGCCCTCGGCATTTTCTGTGGATTCGCCGCCGGCGCGTGGCTCGGAGGCGCGGAAGCTCCCATCAAGCTGGTGAACCCGGAGATTTCTCCCATCACCGTTTCGCTGGTCATGGTGCTGGGAGTCTTTCTGGCTCGGTGGAGCGTGCCGGCGTTGATTCGCGGCACGGCTGATCTGCGCAGCGATATCCGGCAGGCGCCGCACCTGATCGTCTGGGCCATTCTCGCGGGATGCATGTGGGCCGTTGCGAATACGCTCACCATTTATGCGATTCGCAATGTTGGACTCAGCATCGCGTTCCCTTTGTGGAATACGAACAGCCTGCTCGGCATTTTCTGGGGCGTGGTGCTCTTCCGCGAACTGCGCTCGGCTGGATGGAAACGCTGGCTGGGCGTGCTCGGCGGCGCCGTCATCATGTTCGCCGGAGCGACACTGCTGGCGTTCGCGTCGTCGCATGAGGCGGCGCCCGGCAAGGCCACGCTGGGAATTGCCGCCGCACTCGGCGCGGGCATTCTGTGGGGAACGATGTATATCCCGTACCGCAAGGCGTATCTGACCGGGATGAATCCGCTTTCATTCATCACATTCTTCACCGTGGGCGAGGTGGTCACGATGCTGTCGCTGGCCATGACGTATCGCGGAGCGGTTCCCCTGTGGCATGAGCTCGGCAGCGCGCGGACCGTGCTCTTTTGGCTGATGCTAGGAGGATTCGTCTGGGTCCTGGGAGATCTGTTTCAGCAGTACGCGACGAAATACGTCGGGATCAGCCGCGGCATCCCGCTTTCAAATACGAACCAACTCTGGGGACTGCTGTGGGGCATTCTGGTCTTTCACGAACTGCAGGGCGGCAGCCGCACCGTTTACGCGCAGGTCACGGGCGGTTCGCTGCTGATGGTGCTGGGCGCATTGGCGATCGCGCTCTCGTCCGCGAACCAAAGCGAACATTCTTCGTGGAGAAGTGCGGCGGAGCGTGAGGGCCAGCGCTACGGCGTGGATGACGAATACGTGCGCGCCGGGCTGGAAGGGCTCGAATTCGAGACGCAAGGACGTCCGGGCGGCAGGACGCTGCTCGATTGGCTGGTGATCCTCGGCACGACGGGTATCTTCGTTGCCTTAGCCGTTGTGGCGAAGATGCCGCAGATGCACATCTCACTCGGCTGGGCAGTCGCTCTCATCGTGGCGATGCTCGGAATGCTAAGTGCGTGCGGGATCGCGCTTTGGCGCACCACTCGGTTCCGCTGATTTTTTCGTATCCTCGCAGCTCGTGGCATTCGCGCCGGCGTTCCCTTACGGCAGCCAGGTATGTGGAAGTCCGCGCCTGTATGCTAGATTCAGACCTTCGATGGAAACCGCACCCACAATCAATACCGAGGCGCTTAGCCGACGATTCGGCGAGTTGGTCGCGGTCGACAGCGTCAGTCTCCGCGTGGCGCCGGGACAGTTTTTCGGTTTTCTTGGCCCGAACGGCGCGGGCAAATCGACGACCATCAAGATGCTTACCGGGCTGCTCTCGCCAAGTTCGGGGAAAATCGAGATTCTGGGGCTCGATCTGAATGCGCATCCGGTGGAAGTGAAGCGGCAGATCGGCGTTGTACCCGAAGGGATGGCGCTTTTCGGACGCCTTACGGGAGCTGAGTTCCTCAGCTTTGCGGGACGCATGTACGGGCTCGACCGCGAAACCGCCGCCAAGCGCGCGGCCGAGTTGCTGGAATTCATGCAACTGGCCGATCAGCCGAAAAAGCTGGTCACCGACTACTCGCACGGCATGCAGAAGAAGCTCGCGATGGCCGCCGCGGTCATCCATGGGCCGAAAGTGCTGTTTCTGGATGAGCCATTCGAAGGCGTGGATGCGATTGCGGCTGGAACTCTGAAAACGATGCTGCAAAGGATGATCGCCCGGGGAGCCACTATTTTTCTGACCTCTCACGTTCTGGAAATTGTCGAGCGGCTTTGCAGCCACGTCGCCATCATTCATCAGGGACGCCTTGTCGCCCAGGGATCGCTTGAAGAACTGCGCGCCGGCGTCGAGGCGCAGACGCCTGCGCACCAGGGGAACAATGGAGAACGATCCGCGGAAAAGCTGACGCTGGAAGAA
This sequence comes from uncultured Acidobacteriota bacterium, assembly GCA_963763845.1. Classification (GTDB taxonomy): domain Bacteria; phylum Acidobacteriota; class Terriglobia; order Terriglobales; family Acidobacteriaceae; genus Sulfotelmatobacter. Next base: position 125,278 of record CAVXPX010000024.1, on the reverse strand, counting down.
CTTTTCCTGCGCATCGTGGGAGGATCCCGCACGGTCGAGCAGGAACTTTCCTGGCTGGGATAGGCCGGCTGGGATAGGCCGGCTGGGTTAGATCGAAGGGACAGATTGCAGGGTTAGACCGGCCTGGGTTAGACCGGGCTTCGATAGATTGCGACGGACCCGCGAATGCTTTAGTCGGAAGTTCTGATTCGCCTGGAGATTCTGCGGCGGCGGCTCTGGGCGCGGAGATGGGTCAGAGCGGACAAGAATTTCCGGCGATGCCGGATGGACATCGTTTGCATCGAATATTTGAAGGAAGCGCCGCAATCGCAGCATACCTTGTAAGTGTGACCTTCAATCGTGAAGACGCGGCTCAGTTTCCTGTGATGGCAACCGAACGCCCGCTCTAGTACGTTGGCCAACGGCTGCGTGACGCTATCCAACAGGGGCAGTTCTTCTGGTGCCGACATCTAAACTCACCTCCGACTCAACTCTAGTTTTTCACCGATGAGGAGAAAGCGCGTGTGCGCATCCATACCCCCACCTGTGACGGAGATCACGAGCCGGAGTTTGCACTCCTGCGAAACGTATCCGGCACATTCGCCAGCCAAGAAGCCGAGCAGTATCAATCGATTGCAGAGGCTGTGCGGCGTGCCATGAGCTTGTGCAAGAATTGAACAGTCCTAAAATGGCACACCGAGCAGTTGTTCCTGGCCAAATTCCTGCGATCGCCGAGTTGCGCTGGCGCTTGTTCGTCAACGGACTCAGAACGCGCCGCGGAAAGATGGAACTCGCCTCCCGCGTTTTCATCACCCTGGCCTTCGCCGTCGCCGGGATTGGTGGCTTCTTCGGGGCAATCGCCGGATCGTGGTACATCGTCTCGCAAGGACAGGCCGAATATCTGGGGCTAATCTTGTGGCCGATTTTTCTTTTCTGGCAACTTTTCCCGGTGATGGCCACCGCTTTCACGAGTAATCCGGACTCCTCGGACCTATTGCGCTTCCCGCTGGCGTACCGCGCCTATTTCGTGATCCGGCTGGTCTATGGCTATCTGGATCCGGCGAGCGCACTGGGTACCGTTTTTATATTTGGAGTCTTGATTGGCGTCACGATCGCTCGTCCGCTGCTATTTCCGTGGACCTTTCTCGTTCTCGCCACGTTTGCACTGTTCAACCTGATGCTGATGCAGATGGTTTTTGCGTGGCTCGAGCGCTGGCTGGCACAGCGGAGAACGCGCGAAATCTTTGGCGTGGTTTTTATTCTGCTGATGCTCAGCTTCCAGCTGATCGGACCGATGATGCAGCACCTCGGCCACCAACCGCATCCCGAGTTCCGGCGCACATTTGAGATCGGAGCAGAGGTGCAGGCTGCGCTGCCTCCGGGGCTGGCGGCGGCGGCTATCGCGCGCGCCTCCCACATGCAATTCGGATCCGCATTCATTTCCCTGCTGTTTCTCGCGATCATGACTGCAGCGGCCGCGTATTTTCTGCATGTGCGAATCCGGGCCCAATTTTACGGAGAATCTCTGAGCGAAACCGCGGCGCGTCCGACGGTGAAGCAGGCGCAGAGGCCTCAGGTTGGATGGGAGTTGCCGGGACTTTCCCAGTCGGTGGCGGCTGTTTTTGAAAAGGAAATTCGCTATCTCGCGCGAAGTGGCCCCATGCTGCTCACGCTGATCATGCCGATCTTCATGCTGGTCATCTTCCGGCTGGGGCCGCTGAGTTCCTTTCGGCACTCCAGCGCGCTGAGCCGTACCCCGGACATGGCGTTTCCCGGAGCCGCTGCCTATGCGCTGCTGGTGCTGACCAATCTCGTCTACAACAGTTTCGGAGGCGATGGCGGGGGCATTCAGTTCTTTTATGCATCGCCAGTGCGCTTTCGGCAGATCATTTTTGGCAAGAATCTCACCCACTTTGCCATTCTTATTGCCAACGTCGTGTTGACATGGGTGGCGGTGACGTATCTCTACGGGGCTCCGCATCTGGCGGTCACAATTGCCACCGTCGTGGGGCTGGCATTTGCTGCTCCTCTGAACTTCGCCGCCGGGAATGTTTTGTCGATCTATGCTCCGAAGAAGCGCGACTTTTCGACCTTCGGACGCCAGAATGCCGCGCAGACGACCGTATTAGTCAGTTTCATGATGCAGATCGTGATTGTCGGCCTGGGCGCGGGAGTCTTCGCGATCGCGCGGCTCTATCAGAATCTGTGGCTCGCGGTCGTGATGTTTCTGATTCTGGCCGCGATCTCGATTCCAATTTATGTGGTAGCGCTGCGGCGGCTGGATGGACTGGCCCTGCAGCGCCGCGAAACACTGCTGGAAGAGCTGTGCCGGGCGTAAGGATTCAGGTTCCGGGATCCGCCAGGAACCGGTATCCCACTCCGCGCACCGTGAGCAGATGCTGCGGGTGGCCGGGATCGTCCTCGATGTAGCGGCGCAAGCGGACCACAAAATTATCAATCGCGCGCGTGTCGGTGTCTTCCTTCAGTCCCCAGACTTCTTCCAGAATCTGCTTGCGCGAGACGATCTTACCGTCGTTGCGCACCAGATGCCGCAGCAGTTCCGACTCCATCAGAGTGAGATGGATCGTGTTTCCGCCCGTGCGCAGTTCAAGCGCGCCGAAATCGATGGTCTTGCCGGCAAACGAGAATCGTCCAAAATCGTCGAGCGTGTTCCGGTTGCCGCCGCTGCTTCGGCCCGCGTGAACCCAATCGCTGCGGCGCAACAATCCCTGGAGCCGCGCCAGGAGGATCGAGAGATCGAAAGGCTTCGCCAGGTAATCATCCGCGCCAGAGGCGAACCCGCGGAGCACGTCTTCCGGACGGCCGCGCGCCGTCAGCATCAGCACCGGCACGTAATTCCGGGCCTCGCGCAGTTCCGAGACGACGCTAAATCCGTCTTTGCCCGGCAGCATGATGTCGAGTACCACCACATCAAACTTTTCCTTCTTTTCCAGCAGACGGTCGGTCGCCGATTCACCGTCGCCGACAACCTCGGCGGCGTATCCCTCGGCTTCGAGATTGAAGCGAAGGCCCTGCGCCAGATGAGCTTCGTCTTCCACCACCAGAACCCGGGTCACGCGTCCAACCTCGGCTCGATTCGCGGTAACTCCATCACGATGGTCGTTCCATGTCCTTCACCCTCACTCAGCGCGAAAACGCTTCCGCCGTGCTTCTTGGCGATCGACTTCACAATAAAAAGCCCGAGGCCAGTGCCCTTGATGTGCGCGAGAGATCGATTTCCGACTCGGTGAAAGCGCCGGAAGATGCGTTTTAGATCGTCCTCGGCGATGCCAACACCGCGGTCCTGCACGCTTAACTTGATCCGCTTTTCGTCAGGCATTTCCAGCCGGACCCGTACGTCGATTTGATCGCCGGAATACTTTACCGCGTTGTCGAGAATGTTCGAGACCGCGGTTCGCAGGTCTTCGGCGCTGCCGCGAACATGCAAACCGTCGCCATTGCTGACAGTCTGCTCGAATCGCAACGACTCGGGCGGCAGGTGATGACGGGTCCGCGTCCCGCCCATGCAGTCGCGGACGAGTTGCCCGAAATCGACTTCGGCTTTTTCCCGGCCCGCTTTCTTGTCTCCGGCCCGGCCTGCTTTCAGAACCTGCTCGACCGTCTCGGTGAGGCGGTCCGCGTCGCTCAGCATTACCCTGTAAAACTCCTGCTTGCGCGACTCCGGCAATTCGCGGCGCTGTAAGGTCTCGACATGAAGGCGGATCGAAGCGATCGGCGTCTTCAGTTCGTGCGTGACGCCATTGATGAAGCTGTCATGCTGCTCGCTGCGCCGCAATTCGCGCACCAGAAAGATCGTGTTAACGACCATGCCTGCGATGATCAGCGCGAAGAACACGATGCCAAAGAACAGCAGTACTCCTTCGCGCCAGTTGAGGATGATCCAGCCGACGTTCAGAGCGACCGCCAGCGCGACCAGTCCCACGCCCAGGCATAGGAAGAAGACGATGGTTCCGCGGCGGCTTGAGATTCGCATGATGCTTCCCGAACTGATTTTAGCGCGTCAGAAACACAAGCGGCATAGGCGGGCGAACCACGAACATCAGTTCAGAACGAACGGCGGATGAACCGTCCAAGTCCTGACTTTTCGAAGAAAAGCCCTCACCAGTTCAGTTTCAGTCCGAATTGAATCTGGCGGGATGTGGTTGCGGTGCTGGTGATTGCGCCGGCCGTGCCCGAAACGCCGGACGGAGTAAATGTAATCAGGCTTGGCGTATTGAAATTGGCCCGGTTCAGCAGATTGAAAATTTCAGCGCGGAATTGCAGCCCGAGGCGCTCGTGCAGCGACGTTTCTTTCAGCACAGAAAAATCCCACGTTGCCAAGTCCGGACCAATCAGAGTATCCCGGCCCAGGTTCCCGTAGAAACCGCTGTTTGGCGGCGCAGCCAGAAACGCATCTGGATTGAACCACTGGCTGGGTTTGCCAAGAATGACCGGGCCGGAGAAGTCGGGATTCGCAAACGGCCGCACCGGATTGCGGGTGTCGCCGTTGTTCGATGGGTTGTAGCTGAGTTGCGGCGTAAACGGGAAGCCGGATTGCGCCGTAATGATGCTGTTAACCGACCATCCGCTTGCCGCCGTCCTCTTCCAGCCTTCGAGACTTCCTCCGCATGGCTGGCCAGCCCCGATCGGCAATTGGTACAAGGCGCTGATCACTCCGACATGCCGCACATCGTAGGTGGCGAGGCCGTAATCGGCGCGGAGATCGAAGGGATTCGATACCAGTCCCGGAGCATTGGCTGCAGCGGTTCCATTGAGCGAGTCGCCGTCGTCCAGTGCCTTCGACCACGTATACGTTCCGCGCAGCGAAAGTCCATGACTGAATCGCCGGTTCACATCGAGCTGCAGTGAGTTGTAATTGCTGTTGCCGGCGGAGAACCACGTCCACGTGTTCGCCAGAGATGGATTCGCCCGCGGAGTACTGGGCGCGACAAAGGGAATGTAAAACGTTCCTGCCGGGACCGGAGCGTTGGCGAGCGCTCCCGGGAATGTAGCCGGGTAAGCCGCAGGACAGGGCGTCGCGGGACAAATCGTGGGAAAGGGTTCGTTGCCGTCGACACCGACCAGTTCGTGGTAGCCGTGGCTGCCGACGTATCCCAAGGTCAGCGACATGTTCGGCGTGAGTTCCTGCTGCACCCGAAGCGACCACGAGATCAATGTTGGCGTCTGCATATCGGGCTGCACTCCGCCGGGAACCAGCTTCGCATTCGACGGCGCCGCGGTCGTCGGGTCGATGGGCAATGATGAAACCGGAAGCGATGCAATGCTGTAGGTTGCGTTGAAGGGCGCGTTCTGGTCCGCGCGATATCCCAGAGCGTCCTGCAGATCGTTGTACATTCCAAAGCCGGCGCGAATCACAGTCTTGTTGCTGACGGGCGTCCATGCCAATCCGAGCCGGGGCTGAGGCAGAAACCTGGCGTTATTGGTGGTAAAGAGAGATTTTCCAATGTTCGGCTGCGACGAGATCACTCCGTTGGGGAACGTGTAATTCGCGGCGCGCCCGTGGGTTTCGTTCCATCCGGTGGTGAACTCATCGCGGAAGCCGACCGAGACAATGAGTTTCGGAGTTGCGCGGATGACATCTTCCACATACCACGCGCCCAATAGAGAACGCCAGTTCATCTCGGTCGGATTCGGTGTGTAGAGAAAGCTGGAAGTTGTCCCTTGCAGGAAAGTTTGCAGGCTCGAAAACGTAGCCTGGCCGTACTGGCTCAGGGCAAGTGTCTCGTTTGACTGGAACGGTTGCATCCAGATTCCTGCCGTCGCCTGATGGCGGCCGCGGATCACGGTCACGTGATCTTCGAAGGTGTAGAGATTTCGCGCGACGCTCAGGTTGCTGCCATTGTTGCTGCCCGCCAGCCCAACCTGTGCCTGTGGATTGGACGCGGCGCTGCCTCCAACCACGACTGCGCCGATGGAATGTCCCAGCAGAAATCCAGAGACGCTCTCGGCCGGAGTTCCCGGAGTCGGCTCGCCGGTAAAGAAATATCCGGCGCGCGAATAGCCGGCGCGCGCAACGTTGATGGTCGAAGCGGAGAAGGCGTGCGTATCATCGACGCTGAAAACCTGCTCTCGGAGCGTAAGAATGTCCGTGCTGTAAGGATCGGGCGCAGTCGCTGTCACGTCGCCGCCGTCGTCGATGGTGTAAACAGCGGAGAGCGAGTTGTTGGCGGAGAAGTCGCGGTCCAGCCGAAGCGTTCCGAAATCCTCGCGAATCGTCTGCAACGGACTGCTGAAGACCTGCGCGATTCCGCAAGGCACGGCCACGCTATTGCTGGTGCAACCAATGTTGAAGTCCGGAGCATTCGCCGGCGCCACGGGCCACAGATTCAGCAGCGGCAGCACGCTGGGCGCGGCGATGGCTCGCGCGGCCGCGTCCGGAACGAACGCCGCCGACGTCTGGTGCAGGTGTTGGCGCAGGCCCTCATAGTTTCCGAACAGGAAGGTCTTGTCAGTCTGGATCGGCCCGCCAAGCGACCCGCCAAACTGGTTTCGCTGAAAGGGCGGCGGCGATCCCTGGTCAAAATCATTGGGGGCATCGAGAGCGCTGTTACGCAGGAATTCGTAGACGCTCCCGTGCAACTGGTTGGTTCCCGATTGCGTGACAATGATGACTTGCCCACCGGGATGCTTGCCGTACTCCGCGCCGTAGGAATCGCGCAACACATTGAACTCGCGTACGGCGTCGACTCCGAGCAGTTGCTGGCTGGCTCCGCCCGGTTGCATGTTGTTCTCGGCTGCGCCGGTGAACTCGACGCCATTCAGCAGGAAAAGATTCTGTTGCGGACGATTGCCGGAGACGGCAAAGTTATTGCCGGTGGTGGAATTCGACACTCCTGCGCCGCCGGTCTTCTCCGCGGTGAAGTTGACGACGCCCGGGTTAAGGGTCATCAGCAAATCGTAGCTGCGGCCGTTTAATGGCAGATCCTTGACTTGCCTTTCGCCGACGAGGCCTGCGATATCTTGCGTCGTGAGGTTCACCACCGGCGCGTCTTCCGTCACCTTTATCTGCTGGCTCACTTCGCCCAATTTCAGGTGAATGGCGACGTTCGCCTCTTGCGCAACCGCAAGACGGACGCCTGCGCGGACTTCTTCGGCAAATCCGTCTTTGGACACGCCGATTTCATACACTCCAACCGGCAGCGCGAACAATTGATAACGCCCGCTTGCGTCAGTCACTGTTGTTCGCGACATCCCCGTGTCGAGGCTCTTCGCAGTCACGGTCGCACCCGGAACCGCCGCGCCGGTAGGATCGGTAACCACGCCCGACAAATTTGCGGAAACCTGTGCCGCGGCGAACAAGGCAGTAACAATAAGAGCGAACAGGGCCAGCATTCTCATTGACGCGCAAGAAAGTTTCCCAGTGGAAATACCGGTAGAAGTCTGAGGTTTCGACGAGCAGGGTGGAAACCCGCGGATGGATGCAGTCTCTTGCATATTTTCCCCAGAAAACAAGGTTAGAGTTGGAAGTGTATACGATAGATGAATTGTATGTCGATTTTAGGACGTTTCCGTATCACTTTATTAGAAGAAAATGCGATTGCATTTCCGTCGCATTCAATGAGTTCGGAAAATTGACGGGATGAATTTACAGGAATAGGATTCCGTCTCGATGGCCAAGAATGCCGGATCGGAATCCCGAAGACGAGATCCAGAAACGCTGGTGCGCCCGCGCGATGCGGCGGTGCAACTGCAGATCAGCTATCCTACGATCAAGCAATGGATTTACAACCGCAAGCTGCGCGCAGTGAAGACGCCGGGCGGACACTACCGCATCCCGCAATCGGAAGTCGACCGACTGCTCTATCGCACGCGCGGCCATAATGAAGGAGAGCGCCGCGTCAGCTACAAGCGCATCAGCGGGCGCAACCAGCTCGTCGGCCGCATCGTCGATGTACGAATCAGCGGCCTGGTGGGACAGGTGACGCTTTCGGTGGGAGGACAGCTAATCACATCGCTCATCACCTCGGGTGCGATCCGCGAGATGCAGTTGAAGAAGGGACAAACCGCCGCGGCCCTGATCAAGGCGACCGAAGTGATGATCATCCGGATCTGAGAATCTCGAACGATCCGCAAAACAAAAGCCCCGGCCATCGAAGGCCAGGGCTGATTTGTTCTCGATAGGAAAAGCTTCGAACTAGTCTCCAGCAGCCGCCATGGATTCCGCCGGCGTAATCAGGCGTCCATTCGGCGCCGCAACCAGTCCCTCTTCGATTTCGGTCAGCTTCACGCGCTTGATGTCCCAGGCCAAACCCAGCTTCTGCAGAATCCAGATGCCGTACCAGTTGGCATCAATTTCGTACCAGGTAAAGCCATGAGATGCAGAGGTCGGATGCGCGTGATGATTATTGTGCCAGCCTTCGCCAAAGGTCAGCAGAGCCACCCACCAACTGTTGGTGGAAAGATCGCGGGTCGCGAACCGGCGTGATCCCCAGGAGTGCGTCGCCGAATTCACCAGCCAGGTGCAGTGGAGCAAGAACACAGTGCGGAAGAATGTTCCCCACAGCAGCCAGGGGAGCCCGCCGATCGCGAACAGCAGCACGCCCACCACGATCTGAGGGACGTAATGATACTTCGTCATCCAGACATGAAATTTATCTTTTGCAAGATCGGGGACGTAGCGCGCGAGCGTGGTGGAGTCATGGTGCATCGACTTGCCCATGAGGATCCAGCCCATATGCGCCCACCACTTGCCGTCGATCGGCGAATGCGGATCCCCTTCGAGATCGGAGTACTGATGATGAATGCGATGCGTCGCAACCCAGAAGATGGGTCCGCCTTCAAGAGCCAGCGTGGCGCAGATGGTCAGAAAATATTCCACCCACTTCGGACTCTTGAAGCCGCGATGGGTCAGCAAGCGATGGTAGCCCATGCCGATGCCAAGGCTGCCCGCCACCCACCATAAAAAAATCGCGACAAACAGCGCTTTCCATGTGAAAAAGAAAAGGGCGGCAATGGCCCCCACGTGGAACATCGCCATAAAAATCGCTGTTACCCAGTTAACTTTGTCTTTTGGAGCTTGAGTTTTTTCCAGATCTTCCAGTTGCATGTCGAAGGAGGGTCCCCATTCCCGTTAGTTTTTACGATGACGATCTTTGCCTAACCTATCAGCAGAACGGAGCCCTGAACTGTAATAGTTGTGTAATAGACCGATTTAGCGGCATTACGGCAGTAACGGTACTGCTCGGGCGTCTTCGCGGTTGGCATACTTCTTCCCGCGGTATTCCCGGACTGAGGGATTGGCCTGCCTGCGGATCTTCAAAGTAAGCGCGAAAAACAGGCGCGGGCTTAGGCCGCCTTGCCTTTCACCTGCACGCCTGCCCATTTTTCGAGCAGGGTGAGCGTGGCGGCGTAGTCGAGATCTTTGTTGCCGTCCTCGGTCGCCAGTTCATAGACCTCTTCGACGGTCTCCAGGGCGGGTAGTTTCACGCGCGCTTCCTTCGCCGCTTCCAAGGTCAACCGAATGTCTTTGTGCATGAGGCGTAACGGAAAATTCGGCGTGAAATCGCGCTGCAGGATGAACGGCCCCTTGTAGTCGACCACTCCGGACCGGACCATGGTGGCCTCAATCAGCCCCAGCAGTTGCTGCGTATCGACGCCCAGCTTCGTCGCCAGCGTCAGAGCCTCCGCAAATCCTTCAAAGATGAGGGCGATCTGCAGATTCATGGCGAGCTTGGTGGCTTGTCCCTTGCCGGTATCGCCCATCCGGAAAATCTTTTTCCCCATTGCCGCGAACAACGGCTTCAGGCGCTCGACCTGCTCTTCCGCGCCCCCCACTATGAATACGAGGGTACCGTCGCGCGCGCCGATCTTTGACCCGGTCATGGGAGCGTCGACCCAAGCCGCGCCTTTCGCCTTCAGCTGCTCTGAGAATTTTAGCGTCGCCGAAGGAGAGATCGTGCTCGAATCCGCAACAATGACGCCTTCGGTGATCGACGACACCGCGCCGTCTTTGCCGAAGATGACTTGCTCCACCGCCTCCGTATCGGAAACGCAAAGCCAGACGACTTCCGCTCCCTGCGCCGCTGCCGCCGGCGTCGGTGCGACGCCTGCGCCTTCCACCGGTTTTCCCGGGGTGCGGTTCCAGACTGTTACCTCGTGACCCGCCTTCACCAGGTTGGTCGCCATCGCTTGACCCATAATTCCCAGACCCAGAAAAGCAACTCGCATGCGGAACTCTCCTTCTTGCTCCAAGCAGTCTGCAGGGAATGCCTTCGGATTAGATATGACCTCGGCGATTTAGGTCAAGCAATTGAATCGAATTTCCTGAAAGATATTGTTGCAGCCGCCCTCGACTGTGAAAATTCCTTCACATCGACAGCCGGCAGTCGATCCGATATATTGCGCGGACAGCTGAAGCGGTCGATCCGACGACCAGCACCGTGGATCATTTCATTCCCGGCATCGGAGTCGATCCGACAACTTCCGGCCCGAATGCCCATCTGACCATCATGTACTACTACTACTATCCCAACACCTCTTGTAATACGAATACCTCTCAGCTGGAAGTTGGCTACACGACCTCGAATCGACGGCGGGCAGACCAGCGGGCTCCAGAATCGCCGGACCGATGAAGATCAGCGCCCTGCCGGTTTCCTATGATGCTCCGCGCTTCAGTTCGGTCAACGATCATCCTGTGCCGGACGCAAAATCCGATCACCAGATGAAGTTCTACTATGACGATGAAAGCCATCGCGAGATTCCTTCCTCCCGATGGATTCGCTAATATAGCCACAAAAATCATGGCCCAGAGGCCGACGAACGCTCGGCGTCTCTCTCACGTTTCGCGGCTTTTAATGGTTGCGCCTGCAAGTTACCGCCGTACCGATTTCCAACTAAAAAGCAGCGCTGCACCGTCGTACTTCATCTAAGATAGCGAACGGCAAAATTTCGCCGCATCGGTTTTGCTACTTCGCTTGCTGTGGCTGTCAGAATTAGCATCCAAGGGATGAGGTGGTTTCGGCTTTCCCGGGCCCTGTCGTAGGATGATCAAACAAACGCTTCGCAATCCGGCTCTTCGTAAGCGCGCCACCCAGTTCTCCCGTCTGGTGCGGCACTCCGCTGTAACTCCGCGCTCCGGCCAAACCTACAAGCCACGCCTTGCCACAAACGGCGAACTCGGCGTCACTTTCATTGGCCACGCCAGTTTTTTTGTCCAGATTGGCGGCCAGAGCGTAATGATCGATCCGAATTTTGCGCGGTGGCTATTTGTTCTAAAACGCTTGCGCCGTCCAGGGCTGCGCATTGCCGATTTGCCGGCGATCGACCTGGTGCTGGTTTCGCACGCTCATTTCGATCATCTGCACCGTCCGTCGTTGCGCGCTATTGTGCAGAACAACCTGCGTCAGCGCGGCACTGCCCCGGCAATCATCATTCCAACACATGTCTCGGACCTGGTTTCGGATCTCGGCTTCTCCGAGATCATTGAACTGGACTGGTGGAAGAATTCCCGCCACGGTAATCTCACGGTGACGCACGTGCCCTCGCAGCACTGGGGCGCCAGAGTCCTGAAAGACTCGCATCGCGGTTATGGAGGATTCGTGCTGAAGGCCCCCAAACATTCCGTCTATCACGCGGGCGACACCGCTTATTTCTCCGGCTTTCGCGAGATCGGCCGCCGCCTTTCCCCTGAAGTCGCTTTGCTTCCAATCGGCGCCTACAACCCGCCGCAATTCCGGAACGTTCATGCGGACCCCGGCGACGCCACCCGCGCCTTTCTCGATCTGAAGTCGCGCTGGATGGTTCCCATGCACTACGGAACCTTCCGCCTCTCGCACGAACCCGTCGAGGAGCCCCTACAGTTGCTCGACCGGGAAGCACGCGCGGCTGGCATCAAAGACAAGGTCGTCGTCATGGAAGAAGGCGTGACGCGGTTCTTCTAACCTCGTCTTCTTAGTCAAGTTTCTTCACGGGAATGTCTCTTCCATCTGCGTGAAGCGTCATCCCAGTGACTCTTCCGCTTGCACCCTTTACGGCCGGCTCAAAGATCCCTTCGGGCACAAGTGGTCTATCGCCACCCACACCAAGGATCTCTCGATGGATGAGATGAAGCGCGGCATGGACGAAGCCATGGCCAAGATGCAGAAGACTGCCTGACCAACTGCTCGCGCGGGATGACTGCGGCTGTCCCGCGTGAGATTTTTCACAGCCGCTCGTCAGTACGCCAGCAGAATCCGCAGATCACGCAGGTTATTTCCAGTGGGGCCGGTCTCGATTGCATCGCCCAGCGCGCGGAGCAACGGATACGCGTCGAATTTTTCAAGCGCTTTCCGCCCATCCAATCCCAATGTTTGGGTTCGTTCAACCGTGCTGCCGTCCACTACCGCTCCGGCCGCAGGACTGTTTCCATCCACGCCGTCAGTTCCCGCGCTCAGCACCGTAATGTTTTCATCTGCAATTTTATCGGCGCACGCCAGCGCAAATTGCTGGTTGCGCCCACCAACACCGCCATTCGTCACCTTCACCGTGACTTCCCCGCCGGAAATCAGGCAGACCGGGGAAAACTGCTGCCGTAAATCACGCACTCTCTGCAGCAAATAATCGGCGGCTTTTTGATAGTCCCAGTCGTCGCAGCCATTATCGACCTTCACGATGAACCCGGCCCGTTCGGCGGCATTGCTCGCTTCTTCAATTGCTGTCTGATTCGACAGCACGGTCCACCAGCGAGCACGCGTGAATGCCGGATCATCCGATTTGGGCGTCTCTTCCAGGGCTTGCCGCTCAAACAGCTCACGCGTCGACTTGGGCAATTGCGTCAGCAGATCGTATTTCTCGGCGATGCGATAGCAATCTTCCACCGTCGTCGAATCGGGCATCGTAGGCCCGGAAGCGAGGGCATCGGGCGTGCTGTCCGGCACGTCCGAGACCAGCAACGAAACCTGTTGCGCCGGAAATGCCGCCTGGGCCAGGCGTCCGCCTTTCACCGCCGACAGATGTTTGCGCACCGCGTTAATCTCAGCAATCGGAGCGCCTGAATGCACGAGCGAGCGATACGTCGCCACCAGATCGTCCAGCGAGATCTCATCGTCGATTGGTTTCTCGACAATCGACGATCCGCCGCCGCTCAGCAGAAAAATCACCAGCGAAGACGCGGCTTGTGATTCGACCGTGCGCAGCATTGCGTTGGCGGCCTGAATCGATTCGGCATTCGGCGTCGGATGGCCGCCGTGAAAGTAACGGAATCCGCGCACCTGCGAGGCAGGTTCCACCGAACTCGCGACAATTCCCTCGAGAGATTCGCCGGCCTGCCGCGACAAAGCCTCGACCATCGTGTGTCCGGCCTTGCCCAGCGACACAACCAGTACTCGCGCGTACGAATGCAGGTTGTAAAGGTCTTCGCAAACGCGCAGCACGCCGCGCTCGCACTCCACATTCCGCGAAAATGCGCGAGCTATCGAGGCTTCTTTCAGGGCCTGCTGGAAAATGCTGCGCGCGGATTCGCGCCTGGCCTCGAACTGTTGCATTCGCTCGGACGGATGAGACATCGCACGGATTATACGGGCAGGCAATCGCAACCCGCGCCAACGGTTCTATCGAGTAATCACGACATCTTTCACCCAGTTCTCCTCCGCTTCGCGGAGCTCTCGCAGGCGCCCTTCAAAGAAGTGATCGGCCCCCTCAATGATCACCAACTTCTTTGGCTCGGGCATTGATGCTGCGAGCGCCTCCAGCTTGCTGCGCGGGCCGAACTGATCGCGCGCTCCGCTGACCAACAACTTGGGCTTCACGCAGTCGCGCAGGAAGTCGAATGTATAAATCCGCGGCTCTTCCGTATCGGCTGCAACGGGCGCGACGGGCACTCCAATTCCGATCAGAGCCTGTACCCGCGGATCGGCGCACGACGCGCGCAGCCCGACCGCCGCGCCAAAAGAAAACCCGGCAAAGATCAGCGGCAGATGAAACTCGCGATCAAGCCAGTCGAGCGCGGTGCGAACGTCTTCGACTTCACCTACGCCGTGATCGTGCTCTCCTTCACTCAACCCGGTGCCGCGGAAGTTGAAGCGCATCACCGGAAACCCGAAGCCATTCAGCGCCTTCATAGTGTGGAAGACGACCTTGTTGTGCAGCGTGCCGCCGAATTGTGGATGCGGATGGCACACCACCGCCGCGTAAGTGGCATTCTCGGCGCCGGCGTTCAACAGCGCCTCAAGGCGCCCCGCAGGTCCGTCAAGGAATAGAGATCGAATCGTGGAATTAGATGAGATCACAGGTACAGATTACACAATAGAGGGAGCTCGGAGGCTTCGTCGTCAGTCGCCGGTCGTTCACCGCTGGTCGCTACTCGGTCACAATCGGCCGATCCCCGAGAGTCTAATGCCGGAAGCCGAGGTCCGAAGTCCGAGGTCTGCTTCTTTGCTATTCTCTCCTCCATGGACGCAATCACGCTCACGCGGCAACTGGTGGATATCGAATCGATCTCGGGCAATGAGACGGCGGTCGGAAATTATCTCTACGGAGAGCTTTGCCGGATCGGCTATCAGACCCGCAAGATGCCGGTGGAAGGTGATCGTTTCAACGTATATGCAACGCTCGAGGACCAGCCTGAGCCCGCGATTACCTTCTCCACGCACATGGACACCGTTCCCCCGTTCATCCCTTCGTCAGAGGACGACGCAAACATTTACGGACGCGGTTCGTGCGATGCCAAGGGAATCATCTCCGCCCAGATCGCCGCTGCCGAGCGTTTGCGGCGCGAAGGGATTTACGTTGGCATGTTGTTTGTCGTCGGAGAAGAACGCGATAGCCTGGGAGCTAAAGTTGCCAACGATCATGCTCCGCGCGGCTGCAGGTTTCTGGTGAACGGCGAGCCCACCGAGAACCACCTCGCGCTCGCTTCGAAAGGAACGTTGCGCGTCGAGGTGACCGCCCGAGGAAAGATGGCGCATTCGGCGTATCCGGAACTAGGCGAATCGGCCATCGACAAGCTGATCCCCGCGCTGACCCGCCTGCGGGCGATGCCGTTGCCGTCCGATCCGCAAGTCGGTCCCTGCACTTTGAATATCGGATTGATTGAAGGCGGCCGCGCGCCAAACGTGATTCCCGACTACGCGCACGCCGATCTGCTTTACCGGCTCATCGGACCGACGGAGGAATTGCGCAAGCAGATTCTTGCTGCCGCTGGAGATCAAGTCGAAATAACGTTCCCGCTCGAACTTCCCTTTCTTCGATTCCGCACTGTCGGCGGTTTGCCCACCATGATCGCCAATTTCACCACCGATATTCCCCGGCTCACGAAATGGGGAGAACCGCTGCTGATCGGTCCGGGATCGATTCACGTCGCCCACACCGAAGGCGAGTACATCCAGAAAAAACAACTGCACGAAGCCATTGACATGTACTGCCGTATCGCGAAACAACTGCGAGGGTAGAAGGCGGGATACAGGATTTTCTGCCCATCGCTGAGACCATCCGGCGGTCTACCCGTCTCCGCATTTCCGCATCTGAGTTGTGCATCGCACTCCCGCGCGAACTCGGGAGATTGGACTATCGAAGATGAACAGTGTCAGAGGATCGGCGGAGGACAGCAGGCCGTGAAATTCAGATTTTTACTGTTTCTCTGAATGGAGCCGACATGATCTACGCCGATCCAGAGTCCAAGGAAAAGTCTTCATAAATGGTGGGCAGTGCAGGACTCGAACCTGCGACCTCCTGCTTGTAAGGCAGGCGCTCTAACCAGCTGAGCTAACCGCCCCCGTGGATTCGCATGATCGCGTGAAACGCCGGGGCAAGGATCAATCAGATGCGCGAACCGCTTCTGCGAGTATACGTGAGCGGCAAAAATCGGGTCAAAATCGAATCGAGCTTCGCTCGATGGACAGCCGAGGGCGGCTGTCCCCACATTCGACTCCATCGAATCCAGTCAACCCATCCGAACTCCCTCTGACGCCTTCTTCTCCTGCTAGACTTTCCCCGTGCGACGCCTGATCGTCAACGCGGATGACTTCGGATTCACTTCGGGCGTGAACCGCGCCATAGTCGAAGCGCATACGCGTGGCATCGTGACTTCGTCCACGCTGATGGCCAACGGCGCGGCTTTTGGCGAAGCCGCCGAGCTTGCGAAGGGGACGCCTGGTCTGAGCATCGGCTGCCATATTGTGCTGATCGACGGCACCCCAGCGCTCCACAGCGCGCAAATCCCCTCACTGACGGACTCCTCCCGTTTCCGCGATGGCCTCAAGACCTTCGCTGCGCGTGCCCTCGCCGGGCGCATGGACTCCGCTGAAATTACCGCCGAGGCCGTGGCGCAGATTCGCCGCATACAAGCCTCCGGCATCACCGTCTCGCACATTGACACGCACAAGCATACGCACGTCTTCCCGCAGATCCTGAAGCCGCTCTTGCGTGCTGCAGCCGATTGCGAGGTCCGTGCCCTGCGCAATCCCTTCGGCCCGCGGCGGCCTTTTCGATCCAGCCAGCTACTCGCCCGCCCGAATCTGTGGACGCGCTATGCCGAAGTGCGCATCCTTCGCGCCTTTTCGGACAATTTTCGGGACACCGTCTCACGCGCAGGATTCGTCACCCCGAACGGCACTCTAGGAATCGAAGTGACCGGCACGCTCGATGAAACGTTATTCCGCGCGATCGCCGAAACCATCCCCGAGGGCACGTGGGAGTTCGTCTGCCATCCCGGATACAACGACGCCGACCTTCGCGCCGCCCACACCCGGCTCCGCGAGTCGCGCGAAACCGAACTGCACGTGCTCACATTACCTTCGGCACGCGAGATGCTAACCCGCGCGGGCATCGAGTTGATCTCGTATCGCGCGCTGGCGGCGAAGGCTTTTGCGCCCAGAACTTGAGCCATCCCAAAGACTTGCAGCCAAACCGGGGGGCACGAAAACACCAACGTATGAGGACTCCCGAGGTACCGTCGTAACATTCCGCCACAACTGCAGATAGTATGATGGGTTATTATCTAGGACTTTCCTGTAGGTTGGAGGAACCCTCATGTCGGCCCAAGGGTCAGCGCCGCGTGCGACTCTGGACTTGAAGGTACGAGTGTGGGGAATGGGGGCGAACAACCAGCCGTTCTTCCAGAACGCCATCGCGCAGAATATCAGCGCCACGGGCGCCTGTATCTACGGCATCGAGCTCGACCTGAAAGTTGGCGACGTCATCGGCGTGCAGTATGAAGGCCATAAAGCGCGCTGCAAGGTTATATGGGTTGTCGATGCCGGAGCGCTTAAGAAAACCCAGGTCGGCGTGCAGTTGGTCGCGGATCAGGATTGCCCGTGGGCTGCGGCGATTCCGGCAGAAATGGTCGCTGAAGAGCGTACGGTGCAGCGTCACGATAACCGCAGGAAATTTGTCAGGCACAAGATTTCCTATCCTCTCGAACTGCGCGACGAGCGCGTGAATACGCCTCTGCGGGTCAATGCCACCGACATCAGCGGAAACGGCTGTTATGTTGAAACCGTCATGCCACTGCCGGTCGCGACCGCTCTGCGCGTCGATCTATGGATCGGCGAGGAGCGTATTTCCCCAAGCGCTGTAGTCCGTACCCGCGATCCCGGAGTGGGCATGGGTATCGAATTTACGGGATTGCCCGAGGAATCGAAGAAGCGCTTCCAGGCACATCTCGACAAAATTGATTCCAACACGACTCTGATACAGAAGAGCTCCCAATAATCGCGTTCGGCCCGGCAGCCGCGGCGCTCTCGCGTAAAATCTGCAACCATCCTGGCTTCGGGCCATCGAATCACAGGAGCGCTCGAAAGCACGTCTTCATGAAAATCGGGATCACCTGTTATCCGACCTATGGCGGTAGCGGTGTTGTGGCCACGGAACTGGGCTTGGAACTGGCTCAGCGTGGCCACGAAATTCATTTCATTACCTACGCCCAGCCGATCCGCTTACGCGGCGATACCGAACCCAACATTCACTACCACGAGGTGGAAGTTTCCCGATACCCGCTCTTCGAATATCCTCCCTACGACCTGGCGCTGGCAACGCGCATGGCCGAGGTGGCGCAGCTTTACGATCTTGATCTGCTGCACGTGCATTACGCGATTCCGCATTCGGTCAGCGCCATGCTGGCGCGGCAGATGCTCGCCGCAGGTCCGCGTTCCCAGCGGCTGCCATTCGTGACGACTCTACACGGCACCGACATCACGCTGGTGGGCCTCGACCGCTCCTATCTATCGATCACCCGGTATTCGATCGAGCAGAGCGACGGCGTCACCGCGATCTCGAATTATCTGCGCGACCGCACGCAGCGTGTCTTCGACGTAAAAAACCGCATTGAAGTCATCTACAATTCGGTCAACTGCGACGTCTATTTCCGCAATCCTGCCGTTCAGGACACCATGCGCGCCGAGTATGCGCCGAATAATCAGAAAGTGCTGGTGCATCTCTCGAATTTCCGCCCGGTGAAGCGCCTCACGGACGTGATTGAAATCTTCGACCGCGTGCACAAGCAGATTCCCTCGCGCCTGCTGCTGATCGGCGATGGCCCGGACCGTTCGGTGGCGGAATGGCTGGCGGTTCAGAAGGGGATTCACGACGACGTGCTGTTTCTCGGCAAGCAGGACCAGATCTACGACAAGCTATCGATTTGCGACATCATGCTGCTGCCGAGCGAACTGGAATCGTTCGGCCTGGCCGCACTAGAGGCGATGGCTTGCGAGGTTGTGCCGATCTCCACCCGCGCCGGCGGCGTGCCGGAAGTGATCGACCACGGCAGCACCGGATATCTCGCCGATGTCGGTGACGTCGAAACCATGGCGCGCTATGCCATCGACCTGCTCAGCGACGAGCAGCGCCTCCGCGAGATGGGCAAGCGTGGGCGTGCGGTCGCGATGGACCGCTTCTGTTCCACCAAAATCGTCAAGCAGTATGAGGATTTTTACCGCCGCGTGCTCGAGCGCTCTTCGTAGAAACCTTCCGGCACCGAGCTGGCGCCCTCAATGAGCGGCAGCCGGATCCGCACCAGCGTTCCCTTCCCTTCGTGGCTGTCGATGGTCATGCGCGCTGTATCGCCGTAGAGAACTTTCAGGCGCTCGGCAATGTTGGCCATGCCGATGCCCATTCCCGCCAAACTGCTGCTTTCTTCCAGCTGCGCTCCGCCGATGCCAACACCGTCGTCTTCGACCTCGATGATCAGGCGCGAATCCATAACCCGGCTGCGCAGAAAGATGCTGCCGCCCTCCACCTTCGGGGAGAGTCCGTGCTTGATGGAATTTTCGATCAGCGGCTGCAATAACATGCTGGGCACAACCACATCGAGCGAGGCAGGATCGAGTTCTTTCACCACCCGCAGCTTATCGCGTCCGAAGCGGACGACTTCAATGTCAAGATAGTTGTCGACGAACTCGAACTCCTCGCGCAGCGGCGCGAAGGCCTCACTGGTGTTGAGCAGGCGCCGCAAAATGGTTGCCAGCTTGAAGATCACATCGCGCGCCATATCAGGATCAAAACGCACGAGCGATGAAATCGAATTCAGCGTATTGAACAGAAAGTGGGGATTGATCTGGTTCTGCAGCGCTTCCATACGCGCATGCAGAAGAAGGCGCTCCTGCTCTTCCAGCTTGATCTGAATCCGCACGCTGTTGAAGACCTTGATTTCAATTCCGATTGCCGCCACGCAGGCAGCGTAAATCGCCCCAAAGACCCACCAGTTGTCGGGGCTTTCAATGCTGAAGATCGATCGCGGAAAGTTCCGCGCCAGTTCGGTCTG
The DNA here is from genome assembly GCA_963763845.1 of uncultured Acidobacteriota bacterium. Lineage (GTDB taxonomy): Bacteria > Acidobacteriota > Terriglobia > Terriglobales > Acidobacteriaceae > Sulfotelmatobacter. The sequence continues at coordinate 105,606 of CAVXPX010000024.1, read as the reverse complement.
CACGAAGCGCAGTCCCACGATGGTCGCGAAAAACATCACCTGCCAGTCGAACAACCGCGGCCGAGGCAGGTTCCGCCGGATCAAACGGATGATGCTCTGGTCGATGAATGGAGAAAACGACCAAATCTCCTCCTTGTCCACCGCCATAGTTCTTAACTGTCCGGCAAGAAATCCGGAAAGCACGTCGAAGGGCATCGCGGCCCATTCGCCATGGAGCAACGCCGGCGCTCCCATCAGCACGCCGCCCAGCGACCCCGACCACCTGCCGCCGATCACGCCCAGCAGAACGGCGGTTTCGAAGCTGATATCGCTGGCGGAGAAACTCTTCTGGATAATCCGGATGCCCACTCCCGCCATCACCGGCAGCGCGAACCACAGCACCAGAAAAATCTTTTGCCGGAAGGTGCGCTCTTCGCGAAACAGAATCGACTTGAACTCCTTCGATCGAACCAGCGTGCTGGAAATGGCCGCAGCTACGCCCAGCTTGATCATCAGATTGACCAGGATGAGCCGAGGTTCCATTCCGTCGAGGTTCCTTCGATCGCGCCCGCGCGAATTTAACGCGATGCGAAAACTGTAGCACGTTGCCGGGTCAATAGCCCTTGCGCTTGTCGACCATGAACCGCAAAGGTTCATGCATCAGGTAGCGGTGGAGATTATCGGAGAGCAGATCGTAATGCCGGTGCCAGAGCTGGTCGGTGAGTCCGGCCGTGTGCGGGGTGATCAGCAGGTTGTCGAGATCCCATAACGGAGAATCAGCAAGCAGAGGTTCGTGGTCAAACACGTCGAGCGCAGCGCCAGCAATCCGTCGAGCTCGTAAAGCTTCGATGAGCGCTGTTTCGTCGACTTGCGGGCCGCGTCCAACATTGATCAGGAACGCGGAAGGCTTCATTTTGGCGAGGCGCGCGCCATTCATCAGGCCTTCGGTCGCAGGGATCAAAGGCGCAGCCATCGCGACGTAGTCGGATTGATGCAACAACTCGTCCAGTTCCGGCAAAGAAAAGATCTTCTCCACGCCCTCCGGCGCGCCTTTTTCGACGTGTTCCCGCACCGCAATCACGCGCATCCCCGCCGCTGAAGCGATATGTGCAACGCGGCTTCCGATGCTGCCGACTCCGATAAGCCCCAGCATCGCGCCATTGATTTCCCGGGGATGCGAGCCTTCGGTCCAGATCGCTTCCTGTCCCCAGAAATGTTTCTGCTGAAACATCACTGCCTGCGGAATTTTCTTCGCCAGAGCGTAGATCAAAGCCATCACATGCTCGGCGACCACAGGCCCGTGCACCTCGCGCGAGTTGGTGATGATAATGTCGCTCTCGATTAGTTCTGGAAACATCAATTGATGAACCGCCGCGCTCGGAGCGTGAATCCACCGCAGCTTTTTCGCGGCTACGAACTGTTGCGGCCAGAGCGAGACGGTGAATAAGATTTCCGCGTCGCGCAGTTCCTCCTCGATGCCCTCATAGCTGTCTCGGATCACGACTTCGAGCTGCGGAAACTCACGCCTCAAGCGCTCTCCGAACCACGCCGGCACTCGCCACAGATCGAATCGGTGATGGACAACAATCAGCAGTTTCATGCTTTTCGAGGATTCAGGAGACGCGGGGAACCTGTGCAGACCTGCACGCCACGAGCGCCAGCCGATTCCGACTAACTTCTGATCGGGACGGTGCCTAGCTGAAAGCCAGTTCCTTGGCGCGTTGGGCCGCTTTCACCACCGCCTTGATCAGCGTGACGCGCAGCTTGCCTTCTTCGAGTTCCATGATCGCGTCAATCGTGCAACCCGCGGGAGTAGTCACGGCGTCCTTCAGCAGGGCCGGATGATCTCCCGTCTCCAGCACGACCTTGGCCGCTCCCAGCGTGGTCTGAGCCGCGAGCAGCGTCGCGATGTCGCGGGGCAGGCCAACTTTTACTCCAGCCTCCGCAAGCGACTCGATAATGATGTAAATGTAGGCAGGTCCGCTGGCGGAGAGCGCGGTCACCGCGTCCATGTGCTTTTCATCGACGACCACGGTTCGGCCCACGACATTGAAGAGATACGAGGTCACGGCGACATCTTCTGCCGTGGCGTGCTTGCCCTTGCAGATCGCGGTCATTCCGGCGGCCATGATGCAGGGCGTATTCGGCATGGCGCGAACCACGGGCACATTCGGCGGCAGATTCTTTTCGATCATCGCCGTCGGCACCGACGCCGCCACCGAGACGACTAACTGCTTCGCCGTAAGCTCGCCACTGATTTCGCGGACGACATCCTCTACGACCTGCGGCTTCACGCCAATCACGATAATGTCGGCGCCTTTTGCGGCCTCGACGTTGTTGGTGCCGACTTTGATCTTCAACTTTTTCGCCAGAGCCCTGGCCCGCTCCTGGTGCGCGACGGTCGCGCGCGTCGATTTCGCCGACAGCAAACCATTCTTCAGCAGCGCCTGCAGAATGATGCCGCCCATCTTTCCCGCGCCGATAAACGCAACCTTCTTCCCTGCCAGATCGTTTCCCATGGATTTCCTCAAACCGATTTAACGAATTCCCTGTGTTCCTCTGCGTCCTCTGTGCTGATGTGTGCCCGCTACCGCACCGCGGCCTCGCGCCGCTCCATCCAATTCCATGCGGTTCCCACGATATTGTCGAGTCCCCGAGTCGCCTTCCAGTTCAGCAGCTTCTGCGCCTTCGCGGGATTCGCCACCAACTCCGGAGGATCTCCCGGCCGCCGCGGAACGATCTTGTGCGGCACGCGCTTACCGGTAACTTTCTCGACCGCCGAGATCACCTCGCGCACTGAGGCACCCGTGCCCGTCCCCAGGTTGACGGCGAAGCTGCCGTTTCCCGCCGCGAGATGCTCCAGCGCTTTCACATGCGCGCTGGCCAGATCGTTCACGTGAATGTAATCGCGAACGCAGGTCCCGTCGGGCGTGGGATAGTCCGATCCGAACACCTGCAGCTCCGGACGCGCCCCAGCAGCCGCGCCGAGCGCAAGTGGAATCAGGTGCGTTTCCGGTTCGTGCAGTTCACCAATTTCTCCGCCCTCATCCGCCCCGGCAGCATTGAAATAACGCAGACTGGCAAAGCGGAAACCATAAGCGCGGTCGTAGGCTTCGAGCGCCTGCTCAAAAAACAATTTCGATACGCCGTAGGGATTCACCGGCTGCCGCGGAATATTCTCTTCGATTGGAACCTTTGCCGGTTCGCCATAAACGGCGCAGGTCGAAGAGAAAATTATCTTCTTCACCCCGGCGTCCAGAGCCGCATTCAGCAGCGAGAGTCCACCCTCGACATTATTGCGGAAATATTTCCGTGGATTGGTCACCGATTCGCCGACATAGGCATGCGCCGCGAAATGCATGATGGCCTGGGCTCGCGGCAACACGCGACCGAGCGCCGGCGCGTCGAGCACATCACCCTTCACCAGTTCGAAGCCGGACGCCAGAAATTCATAGCCGGTGCTGAGGTTGTCGAAGATGATGACCTCGTGCCCCGCCTGCTTCAACGCTCGCGCCGTATGACTGCCGATATATCCCGCGCCGCCAATGACCAGAACAACCAACGTGAATTCCTTTCCCATGTGTCGGATCCCATGAAAAAACCGGAACTGGGACGGGAGTAAGACATTGTACAGGGAGCGGAGATCAGTTGTAGGAGTAGGAACCCTGGTGCAGATGGGATTCGTATCAGGGGACGCATTCATGCGTGCCCTCAAGGTCGCGCGGAATCAATGCGCCTTCAGGCGCTGTTGTGAGGCTCGGACTTGCATCACGGACTGCCAGCCCAGGGGCTAGTCCCCGCCCTCAAGCCTGCTATCATAGTTCCCCGCAGGCCGCGGGCATACTTTCCAGCGGGTAAATAATCATGACCGAGCAACTCGCCGACAAGACATGCGTCCCCTGCCGCGGAGGTGTGCCTCCGCTCAAAGGCGCGGAACTCGAAAAACTGCATCGCAGCGTTCCGGACTGGACCGTCACCAACGAACACCACATTCACCGCGAGTATCGCTTCCCCGATTTCAAGCAAGCGCTCGATTTCGTCAACCGCGTTGGCGCCCTCGCCGAGGAACAGGGACATCACCCCGACATTCTGCTGGCATGGGGCAAAGCCGCAATTACGCTGTGGACGCATAAAATCGACGGCCTCACCGAAAGCGATTTCGTCATGGCGGCGAAGATTGATCGGCTGGGCCGCGGCTAGGTCCGGTCGGCGGCATACACTCTCGATCTGCCGTTGCGCAGCCCCGAGCGCAGGCACAACGTGTTCTGGTCCTGGTTCCATGCGGGAAATCAATCTACAGGCTGGAGGAAATGTGGAGCAATCTTAGCTGACCTCCTCGGTGCTCTGTCCTGCTGGAGCGAGGATTGAGCTTCGCGAAGGCGAAGCTCAAAAGCGCAGTCGAAGCATCCCTACGAGTAAGGCTGCCAACAGTGGGATTTCAAGAGAGCCAACCCACCTCAAGGCTTGAGCTTCAGTTTCAGATCCGCCGCGATCTGCTTGCCGTGGAAGCGTCCATTCTCGATGAAAATCTCGTTGGTGCGCGATCCCGCCACGATCACTCCGGCCACATAGACTCCCCGCACGTTGCTCTCGAGCGACACCGGATCGCACACCGGCCGGCACTGCTGCTCCGAAAGTTCAATCCCCATGCTGCGCAGAAAATCGTAGTCCGGATGGTACCCAATCAGCGCCAGCACAAAATCATTCTTCAGCCGGAGCGGGCCTCGCGGCGTGACGATCACCACGTGATCCACCCCGATCTCCTGCACGCTGCTGTTGAAGTACGCCTCGATCTCGCCCGCTTTGATACGGTTCTCGAGATCCGGCTTGATCCAGTACTTCACGTGATGATGAATCTGCGCCTCGCGATGAACCAGCGTCACCCGCGCCCCATGCCGCCACAAATCGAGCGACGCAATCGCCGCCGAGTTCTTCCCGCCAATCACCAGCACATCGGTGTCGAAATAGGGATGCGGCTCGCCGTAATAATGCGAGACCTTGGGCAAATCTTCCCCCGGAATGCTGAGCTTGTTCGCCAGATCGTAGTATCCAGTGGAAACAATCACCTTCTTGGTCAGGTAATCGTGCGGACGCCCGGCGCGGTCGGTGGCACAGATGCTGAACTTGCCGTCCTCGCCCATCACGGTCTTCACCCACTCATACTGGCGGATGTCGACGTGATAATGCTCCGCAACTTTCCGGTAATATTCCAGCGCCTCTTCTCGCGTCGGCTTCTGCAGCGCCGTGGTGAAGGGAATGTCTCCGATCTCCAGTAATTCCGGCGTGGTGAAGAACGTCATGTTCGCCGGATAGTGGAAGAGCGAATTCACCAGGCATCCCTTGTCGAGCACAATGACTTTCAGCCCGACTTTTTGCGCTTCGATCGCGCATGCCAGGCCAGTCGGCCCGGCGCCGATTACAACTACGTCGGTCCGCATCTCCGGACGCGGCTTCGCTTTCGCTTTTGGCAGGGTCTCGACGTCTTCGGCGGCAAGGAATTCGAACATGAATCAGCTTGCGGAGTAGCGGGGATTCGAGCGCCCCGGAAACCGATGATTCTAGCACGCGGGACTCATCGCCCCGCGTGCCTCAGGAAACGGAACCTGAGGCAGCCATCGCGGTTGGACGGACTTCCCGCTCGATCGTACGCGAGAGTTTGTCGGCAGCTACCGGAAGAAGCTTTTGATGCTTGGCCATCATCGCCTGCTCACCCTTCACGTTCAGCAACAACGGTGAACTTGACTCCCAGAGCGTGGAGAACGGAATGAATGGTCTCGAAGCGCGGGTGGGCTCCGGCGCTCAGGGTTTTGTATAGGCTCTCCCTGCCTAGCCCGGCGTCCTTAGCGATTTGCGCCATGCCGCGCGCTTTGGCCACGTCGCCGAGAGCGGCCAGGAATACCTCCGGATTGGCGTCTTCGGCTGCCGCCGAAAGGTATTCGGCAATCACCTCGTCGTTGTCGAGATATGCCGCCCGGTCGAGCGGCTTGTAGGTTGTTTCTTTTCGCTTCATTGCTTTGCCCTTTTCAGTTCGCGAGCCATCTTTTTGGCTTTCACGATGTCTATCTTCTGTGAAGCTTTTATGCCGCCGGCCAGCAAGACATAGACGGTGGAACCGGTGCGCGTGTAATAGACCCGGTAGCCCGCGCCGACATGAATGCGCATCTCGGAAACTCCTTCGCCGACGGCTTCGCAATCCCCAAAATTCCCAAATTCCGCACTGACAAGCCGAGCCAGAATTCGAGCTCTTGCCTTCTGGTCGGCTAGACGCGAGAGCCACTCATCGAAGTCAGACGACCGCAGCAGCGTATTCACGTATTTTTAATTGTATCCTAATGGATACAGCTGCGCAACCGGGAAGTCACCAAGACCAGCGCTTGCTTGCCGTCCCGACGCCGGCGCTATAATTTTCGGTTGCCTTCATCTCGCCGTCCTTCTCAGGAGCACTTCATGTCAACTCTTACCGCGCCTGCCACCCGCATCGAATCCGACAGCATGGGAAAAATCGAAGTCCCCTCAAACGTCTATTGGGGAGCCCAGACGCAGCGCTCTCTGCTGCATTTCAATATTGGCCGCGACACCATGCCGCCGGAACTCATCAAGGCTTTCGGCATCCTCAAGAAAGCTTGCGCCCTCGTCAATCAGGATCTCGGCAAACTGCCCTCCGACAAAGCCAAGCTGATCGTCCAGGCGGCTGATGAGGTCATCGCGGGCAAGCTGAACGACCAGTTCCCTCTCCGCATATGGCAAACCGGCAGTGGCACGCAGACCAACATGAACGTCAACGAGGTCATCTCGAACCGCGCCATCGAAATTGCCGGCGGCGAGATGGGATCGAAGAAGCCCATCCATCCCAACGACCACGTGAACATGTCGCAGTCCTCGAACGACACGTTCCCGGCAGCCATGCACATCGCAGCCGCCGACCGCGTGAAGAATGCGCTCATCCCCGCCATCAAGACCGTCCGCAACGCGATCGCCACCAAGGCCAAGGAATTCGACAGCATCGTAAAGATCGGCAGAACGCACCTTCAGGACGCCGTCCCTCTCACCGTCGGCCAGGAATTCGGCGGCTGGGCCAGCCTGCTCGAACGCGACATCAAGCGACTGGAGCAAGCTCTCGAGGGACTCTATGACCTCGCGATCGGCGGCACCGCCGTCGGAACCGGATTGAACACGCATCCCGAATTCGCCGAGCGAGCCGCGAAGAAAATCGCCGAGCTCACCGGACTTCCCTTCCGCTCTCACGGAAATAAATTCGCCGCCCTCTCAGCCCACGACGAAATCGTCTTCGCGCAGGGCGCCATGGAAACCCTCGCCGCCTCGCTGATGAAGATCTCCAACGATATTCGCTGGCTCGCATCCGGCCCGCGCTGCGGACTTGGCGAGCTGACAATCCCCGAAAACGAGCCAGGCTCCTCGATCATGCCCGGCAAGGTCAATCCGACCCAGTGCGAAGCCATGACCATGGTCTGCGTGCAGGTCCACGGAGCGACTGCCGCCGTCGGCTTCGCCGGTTCCCAGGGCAATTTCGAGCTCAACGTCTACAAGCCGGTGATCATCTACAACTTCCTGCACTCAGTTACGCTGATCACCGACGCCTGCCATGGATACGTCGAATACATGCTGAAAGGAATCGAGGTCGATCGCGCCAAGGTCGACTGGTACGTCAAGAATTCGCTGATGCTGGTAACGGCGCTCGCGCCGAAGGTCGGCTACGACAAGGCCGCACAGATCGCCCACTCGGCGCACGTCGAACACTCCAGCCTGCGCGAAGCGGCAGTGAAGCTAGGGCATCTGACGGGCGAAGAGTTCGATCAACTGGTGAAGCCCGAGAAGATGACGCACCCGTGATAGAGCGCGCAGCACGGCGAAGAATGGCGCGCTTAGAGGAGGCTTAGAGCAGGTACGGTTATCAAGGAACAGGGCTTGGGCTTAGGGGAATTGAAAGAGGAAGAAGAACGGAATCATCACGTTTTGCCCATTGAAAGAATTTATGAAGCTATAACGTGGAAGAGCGGCCGTTGGGCCGCGTTAGGACGGAAGGGATAAAAGGGCTTCAGCCACGCACTTCACTTCTTCAGCAGGCTGGTGTGACTGGCCACGCACTGCCACTTGCCCATGTCCAGCACCCACGTATCAGTGAACCGTCCCACGTGATCGTACGGCTTGCCCTGATAGGTTCCCTGCGTGTGATAAATCCCGGTGACGACGGCCGTGTCGCCGAAAAAATTCATCTTCACATCCTGGATATTGGCGGCAGTCGGCTTGAATCGCGGATCTTTGATGTCTTCCAGGAATTTTTGCTTATCGCTGAGTTCGCCGTCCCACTCCGTATTCACGAACCGGCTCGAGACCAACTGGTCGAGCGCGGCGGAGTCGCGGTTCACTTGCGCTTCATTCCAAAGGCGTTCGAGAATCAGAATTCTGCTTTCGCGCGGATCGGTCTGCTGCGCGATCGCGAGCGAACTCACCAGCAAGAGCAAAAGACACGAGGCGATACGAATCATGTTCGTACACGCCCGCCGTCCTCCCGACTGAGCGAGCGTTCGTCGACGATAGCAAGCGCTCCGACGACGTTTCTACGGAAATACAGGAAAGAGAGTTACGAACGTCACGAGACAAATTCCGGAAAGAAACTCTAATGAGCGGAGATTTCGACACCTTAAACTCGGCGTCCGCAGCAAAACTTGAAACTCGAAACCTCCCCTAAAAGGCCCACCGCAGCAAAGTCGCCCCAATCGTAAATCCCGCGCCCACCGACGCCAGTAGCACCAGGCTTCCCTTCTTCAACCGGCCTTCTTCCATCGCCGTATTCATGGCCAAAGGGATCGTTCCGGCCGTCGTATTTCCATAGCGATCGATATTGATGACCACGGTTTCCGGACGCAGCCCGAGCCGCTCCGCAGTCGCGTTGATAATCCTCAGATTGGCCTGGTGTGGAATAAAAACATCCACGTCGGTTCCCTTCAGCCCGTTGCGATCCAGCAGTTTCAGGCACAGTTCCGTCTGCTTGCGCACCGCGAACTTGAAGACCTGCTGCCCATCCTGATGCACATAGTGCATGCGCTTCTCGATCGTCTCTTTGCTGCTCGGATGCAGGCTGCCGCCGCCCGGCATGTACAAGTATTGTCCGCCCGATCCGTCGACTTCGTGGATGAAATCGATCAATCCAACCGAATCGTCTTCCGCCGGCTCCAGAATCGCCGCTCCCGCTCCGTCGCCAAAGATCACGCAGGTCGCGCGATCGGTATAGTCGATGATCGACGACATTACGTCCGCGCCAATCGCCAGCACCCGCTTGTGCGCTCCCGTCGAAATGAACTGCGCTCCGACCTGCACCGAATATAGGAACGCCGAGCAGGCCGCCGAAAGATCGAACCCCCATGCGCCCTTAGCTCCCAGCTTTTCCTGCACCACGCAGGCCGTCGACGGAAAGAACATGTCGGGCGTCACCGTGCCGACGATAATCGTCTCGATGTCCGTCGGAGCCAGTCCCCGTTGCGCCAGCGCCTTCCGCGCCGCCTCGACTGCCAGATCGCTGCTGGCCACGCCCTTTTCCGCAATATGGCGTTCGCGGATGCCGACGCGGGCCATAATCCAATCGTTGCTGGTATCGACCATCCTCTCAAGGTCGGCGTTGGTCAAAAGGCGGGGAGGCACGTACGTGCCCAAGGCGCTGATTTTGGCGCGAATCGGTTTCGTCAATGAGAACCCCTGTAATGATTCGAATTATTGTGAAGGATTGCGGAAATAAAGTCTAACGGCCACAGACTTCAAAATTTCGAAGTCCCAAGTTTCGAGATCTGGGATTTCCAAAGCGAAGACGACCTTCATAACAGAATTTGAAATCCGAAACCAGAACTCGAAACTCGAAACTTGAAACTTGCTTTAGAATGCCCACCGCAGCAACGTAGCTCCCGAAGTGAATCCCGCCCCCACCGACGCGATCAGCAACAGATCGCCTTGGTTTAGCTTGCCTTCTTCCATAGCCGTCTGCATCGCGATCGGAATCGTCCCCGCCGTCGTATTCCCGTAGCGGTCGATATTGATGATCACTTTCTCTGTGGGCATTCCGAGCCGGTCCGCCGTGGCCGTGATTATCCGCTTGTTGGCCTGGTGCGCGATGAAGCAATCCACGTCTTGGCCCGTCAGCTGATTTCTTTCCAGGATGCGCTCGGTCATCTCCGCCATCTTCTTCACCGCGTACTTGAAGACATTCTTGCCATCCTGATGAATGTAATGCATCTTCTTGTCGACGGTCTCATGGCTCGCCGGATTCAGACTGCCACCGCCCGGCATATACAAATACTGCCCGCCCATGCCTTCAATCTGCGCCACGTGATCGATGATGCCAGTGCCGTCTTCGCATGGCTCAAGCAGAACCGCTCCCGCCCCATCGCCGAAAATGATGCAGACGGCGCGATCGGTGTAGTCGGTCATCGACGAGTTCACATCCGACCCGATCACCAGCACTTTCTTGTACCGTCCCGATTCCACGAACTTCGCTCCGGTATTCAGCGCGAAGAGGAACCCGGAGCAGCCTGCCGAAACGTCAAATCCCCACGTGTTCTCAATTCCCAGCTTGTACTGCACCAGACACGCCGTCGAGGGATACATCATGTCGGGCGTCACGGTCCCGACTACGATCAAATCCACTTCCTGCAAATCAAACGGATGTTTTTCCAGCAGATTCTTGACAGCGGCAACCGCGAGATCGCTGGCCGCGACGCCTTTCTCGACGAGATGACGCTCGCGAATCCCGACTCGCTCCAGAATCCACTCGTTGGTGGTGTCGACCATTTTTTCAAGGTCGGCGTTGGTGAGAACGCGCGGCGGCAGATACGTGCCCAGTGCGCTGATTTTGGCGCGGAGATATGTAGTCAATGAGGGCTCCCTGAATTATGGAAACCCTGTATTTTGAAGGATAAGCGGCAGAATGTCTAACCCAGTTACACGGCCGGTCAACAGCTCGGCGGCCGCGTAACTCCGTTCCGGGCCCGACCAAGGCCCTTCATGCCGCTGCGCGCTCCCTTTCGTCATCCATCCTTTCGCGGATGAAGTTCGGGCACGAGATGATGCCGAAGCGCCGGGCTTCCCCATCGATCAGATACGTGATCGCATCGTGGTCCAGTTCCTCCAGCTGCGACAAGCTGAGCAGAGGCCACAACCGGCATTCGGCAGCAGAATCAATCAGTTGATCGAGAGCGTTCAAGTGTCCGCGGAACAATCTGCCGGAAACGCGGATCGTCACATGCGGTGCGGGAGAAGTATGATTTCGCTTCATGTTCCTCCTTCGGGCCCAATGATTGGGATGCGGCGCCGTACTTCCATTGGACGCCCCGAAACAACATTTCTTGCGAAAAGAGTCGTAAAGAGATGTAAAAAACAGAGTAATCAGACGGGCTAACACCGCAGAAGGTTGTTGTGGAAACCTTAGTCAGGCACCGGGAACTCACTGCACACGCAAGAGCTCGTTACCGTTGCTTCCTTCCGGACCTGGCGGGGTTGGCGAGAGTACGTCGCGTGAGACCGATGCCTGACCGATCATTCTAGCATTCCCGAAATCTCGCGCTACTCCCCACCAGATGACCCTGTCAGGCTTCAAGTGACCTTCGGTGCAAGAATTCGCTTCTCACCCCTTCCTTTCTAAATGACGATATCGAACAATAAATGTCATAGCATCCAATACCTCAACCGGAGCCTGACTTGAGCGTGAGCTGATCTGCATGGTTTTTCGGTCCCCAAAATTCGTCGCGGTGCCGCTCCAGCGAGCCATCGACTATTACTTCGAGCTTGCCATCTACATGCTTGTAGTCACTGGCTTTGGAACGCTGGCGGCCACCGGAGGTCTCGACCTGCCCTCGACCACTCTGGTCGGCGGGGCGCTCGCCGTCCGCGGATACCTCCTTGCCAAGCGTAAAAGATTCGTCATCTCCGATCGCTGGACGACGCCGTTATCTCTCGCCTACCTGCTCTTCTTCACCATCGATTATTTTCTGTTCTCCCGCGGATTTCTCCCTGCCACCGTGCATCTGGCTCTCTTCGGCGTCGTCATCCGCATGTTCTCCGTCCGCCGCGAACGCGACTACCTTACGCTCGCGATCCTCGCTTTTCTCATGGTGCTGGCCTCGGCGGTACTGACGGTCAACAGCATCTTCCTGTTCTCTTTCGCCGCCTTCGTGTTGATGGCCGTAGCTACATTCATCCTGATGGAGATGCGCCTCTCGGGCCGCTCCGCCGACCTGCAAGCCCGCCATTCTCCCGATCCCGGCGAGCATCGCCGCTTCGCTTTCGCCCTCGCGCGCGTCGCCCCGGTGCTGGTCGCGATGATTCTGGTCGCCGGCGCTGCCCTGTTCTTCGTGATCCCTCGCATGTCGGCTGGCTATCTTGGTGGATACTCTTTCGGCAACGACTTCTCCTCCGGCTTCAGCGAGCACGTGCGCCTGGGACAGATCGGGCAGATTCAACAGTCCAACGCGGTCGTGATGCACATTCAGATCGATGGCGACACCAGTGGCCACTATGACATTCACTGGCGTGGGATTTCGCTGGCCAACTTCGACGGGCAAAGCTGGTCCAACCCGCCCGAGCAGTTCGTTCTTCAACACACCCCCGACAACACTTTCTTGCTGCCGCGCAGCAGCGGCGCCATGGGCGTCTTCATCAATGGATCTCTTCCCCGCCAGCATCTCATCCACTACCGCGTGCTGATGGAGCCCATCGGCACCAATGTGTTCTTTCTTGCGCCCTGGGCTCGCACGATTCACGGGGATTATCGTTTGCTCGCGGCCGACCTCGGCGGCGCTGTCTACGACTTCGATCCCCGCCACACTATCAGCCGCTACGATGCCATGTCCGATATCGCAACTCCAATTCCGTCGGAGCTGCGCGCCGTCGGTCATGACTACCCGCCGCAAATCACCGGATCCTATCTCCGCCTGCCGCCTCTCGATCCCCGCATTGCCCGGCTCGCCCAGCAAATCACCCGCTCGGCCACGAATAACTTCGACCGCGCCGCCGCTATCGACCAGTATTTGCGCGGCCACTACGGCTACACCCTCGAATTGCCCCGCACCCTGCAAAAAGATCCCATCGCCCATTTCCTGTTCGAACGCAAGCAGGGACACTGCGAGTATTTCGCCTCGTCGATGGCCGTCATGTTGCGGATGCTGGGAATTCCATCCCGTGTCGTGAACGGTTTCCGCAGCGACGAATTCAACGATCTAACCGGAAATTACGTCATCCGCGCCAAAGACGCCCACTCCTGGGTCGAAGCCTACTTTCCTGGATACGGATGGCAGGAGTTTGATCCAACGCCCGGCGGCTCCTCCGGAACTCCGCAGGGATGGGGCCGGCTTGCCCTCTACGTCGACGCCATGGCCTCGTTCTGGCGCGACTGGATCGTCAGCTACGACAGCGCGCACCAGTTTGTCCTTGGCCAGACGGCCATCAGCGGCACCAGAAATCTTTGGGAGAATGCGCGCAACTGGGCCCGCATTAAGTATGATCACATGTTGCACTGGGCCGGGCGCAGCCAGGACCGCGTCGAGAACTCGCCCGCCCGCTGGGCCATCGCAGGTCTCGCCGCCGCCCTGCTGGTTCTCTTGCTGGCAAATTTAGGACGCCTCGCGCGCTGGCTGCACGAACACTGGCTCCGTTCCCATCCTGAGCGCTCGCCCGAGCAGGCCGCCGCCATGTGGTACCAGCGCATGGCCCGCGCCGTCGCCCGCCGCGGACCGCAGAAATCCGCCGCCCAAACTCCGCAGGAATTCTTGCAGGAAATTGAAGACACCCGCCTTCGTGAGCCGGTCTCGCGCTTCACCAGCGTCTACGAATCGGCCCGCTTCGGAAATTCCGTCGACGACGCGCAACGCCTGCCCGAGTTATACGAGGAAGTAGAACTGGCCATAAAAGACCGGTGAGGAAGAAAAATGTGGGGACAACCGCCTCGGCTGTCCGGCGGAGCGAAGCTCCGCAGTGCCGCTCGGGATACGCCAACCCCAGTTCCGCCCTAGAACCGCCAGAACACTCCGCCGCCCACGAAGAAATTGTGCTGCCGCGTTTTGCCCGTCGGGGCCAGCGGGAAATCCGGCTCGCCTGACCAGAAGTCGCGCACTTCGCCGCGGAGGCTCAGCGCTTTCCACACTCGCACATCCAGTCCAGCGCCGCCTTCAATCACTCCGGTCGTGGTGTTTTTCCCCGGATTCGTGCCGCCATACACGAGCGTGCTGGATTGGCTGAAGTGACCGAAACCGCCTCCAAAGCTTACCCAGGGCGAAACCGCGGTGGTCGGGAAAAGATTTAGGCGAACTGCGGGAGTGAAGAACAACTGCTTGTACTGCGTCGGCACGACGGCATTGCCGTATTGACCGCCGTTCAGATCTTCATCGGGGTTGTAAGCCACGACCGCTTCGCCGGCAACCGAGAAGATTGGCGTCACCAGAAACCGGTGGGCAAACTCCCCTTCGACGGTGAGCCCCTTGCCGGAGTGAATGGTAGGATCGAGAAAGGTCGCGCCCGTGATGCCCTGGTCGCTGATAAACGTGCGTCCGACAAAACCGCCGATTTCGTTCTTCCCGTCCTGCGCAGGCGCCGATACGGCGAGCACCGACATTACGAATACGACCACAACGCAAAGCCGTTTCACAGACATTTCCCCTCCCGACGAGGCGGTTCCCTGCAAATTTGCAACGGCGGTAGTTAAGCCTAGCACGATAGCCCCTGTTTAAATCCACAAAAACCTTGCCCGAGTACCTCGGAGGTTTATGCTGCCACGCTAACGCCGCTCTCCAGTGTGTGCATTTTTTGGAGATTACCGCCTTTGAACCCGTCCGCCCGCACCAAGTTGCCAGAGGCGGAATGCTAAAATAAAAAGATTCCATGCCTGTAAGAGACGTCACTGTGAGTGGTTCTGCCAAAAGCAGCAGGACAAATCCGTCGGAGAATCCTTCCTCGTCCCGTCCGCAGAAGGTGGGCTTCGTCAGCCTCGGCTGCCCCAAGAACCTCGTCGACAGCGAGGTCATGATGGGCTTGCTCTCCCGCGCCGGAGCCGAACTCACCCGCCGCGCCGAGGACGCCGACGTCATCGTCGTCAACACCTGCTCGTTTATCGACAGTGCCCAGCAGGAATCCGTGAACACGATTCTCGAGATGGCCGGTCACAAGACGGCCGGCAGGGCGAAGAAGTTAATCGTCGCTGGATGTCTGGTCGAACGCTTTCGCGACCAGATCCGCAAAGACATCCCCGAAGTCGACGCCGTCATCGGAACCGGCGAGCTCGAAAAGATCCTCTCCGCCACCGGAGTCGCGCTCGCTCCGCAGGACAATTCGCCGTTCGTCATCCTCGGCTCGCGCCCTGAAGGCGACGCCCGGGCCGCCCAAGGACGCTTCTCGCGCGAATCCTGGGACGGCGCCGTCAGCGACCTGCCGAATTATCTCTACGACGATGCCACGCCCCGCGTGCTGGCTACGCCACGGCACATGGCCTATATCAAGATCGCCGAAGGCTGCGATCATCCCTGCACCTTCTGCATCATTCCCCAACTCCGCGGACAGTTTCGGTCCCGCCGCTTCGAGTCAGTCATCGCCGAGGCCGAACACCTCGCGCAATCCGGCGTCCGGGAAATCACCCTCATCGGTCAGGACACGACTTGCTACGGCGAGGACTTCGGCCTCAAAGACGGGCTTGCCCTGCTTCTCGAAAAACTCGCGGCCATTGAAGATCTTCGCTGGATCCGTTTCCTTTACGCCTATCCCAACAAGATCACCGGCAAGTTACTCGAAACCATCGCCGCTCACGACAAGATTTGCTCCTACATGGACGTACCGTTGCAGCACGCCTCCGCATCCGTCCTGAAGCGCATGAAGCGCGGCGGAGGCGCCGAGGTTTTCCTGCGCTCCATCGAAAAGATGCGCCGCACCATTCCTGACCTGACCCTGCGCACTTCTTTCATCGTCGGCTTTCCCGGCGAAACCGAGAAGGAATTTCTGGAACTCTGCGAGTTCGTCCGCGAGGCGCGCTTCGACTGGATGGGAGCCTTCTCTTATTCTGATCAGGAAGGTGCTGGAGCCTACGGCCTCGAGAAGAAGCTCTCCCCTCGCGAAATCGAGCGCCGCCGCAAGCACCTGATGTCGATCCAGCGCCAGATCAGCAAGAAGAAAAAGAAAGCTCTTGTCGGACGCGAGTTCGATCTTTTGCTCGAAGGCGAATCCGAAGAATCCGATCTGCTCCTTGAAGGCCGTACTTCCATGCACGCCCCCGAGATCGATGGCAAAGTTTTCGTCAACGATTTCCCCGAAGACCTCAACCCAGAGCCGGGCCGCTTCTACCGCTGCGAAATCACCGAATCGCACGACTACGACCTGGTAGCCCGCATCCGGTAGAGGTCATGCAGGGACGGCCGCCTCGGCTGTCCAGCGGCCGAGCCTTATCCGGCCGCAGCTTCTCCACATTCTTTTCGAGCGCCCGCAAGTTAGAATGTGAACCAGCATGCCCCGCAAGCGCGCAGTCAAGCTTCACTGCCCGATCTGCAAGAAGCCGGTCAAAAACACCGGCCCCGACTTCCCCTTTTGCAGCGACCGATGCCGCACCATCGATCTCGGCAAATGGGCCAGCGGAGGCTACGTCGTCTCCTCCCCTGTAACCGACGCCGACGAGCCCATTCGGGAACAGACTCCAGAAGACCGGGACCGAGATCGGTGACGAATACGACGGAAGAGAAAGCCAATCCGCCAGCCCCGCTATGGGCCACTCTGATCGCCACCTTCTTCGGCGTCGGCCGCATCCATCCGGGCCCCGGCACGTGGGGATCCGCCACTACCGTTCTCCTCTGGGCCGCGCTCGCTTACGCTCTGCCGCCTCACTTCCGCGTACCCGTCGTCATTGCCCTTGCCGCCTTCGTCACCCTGCTCGGAATCCCCGCTGCCACGCAGGTTTCGCGCGCCTCCGGCCGCAAAGATCCCCAATTTGTCGTCATCGACGAAGTCGCCGGACAGCTCATCGCGCTAATTGCTGTCCCCCTCGCGTGGCAAAGTTTTCTTGCCGGTTTTATACTTTTCAGAGTGTTCGACATCATTAAGCCTCCTCCGGTGCGGCAGATGGAACGGCTACCCGAAGGAACTGGAATCGTGCTCGATGACGTCATGGCTGGAATTTACGCTCTTGCCGTGATGCAACTTCTTCTCCGCTCTGGTCTATTAAAATAGATATAGGAGCGGGCTGTGACCGCCGGGTTCCGTGCAGAACACTAGAACCCGAGCCTCACGATCTGCATTCGGTGCTTCGTTCATGGGATTTTCCGACCGCATCCTCGGCAGAAAAAACGTAAATGGCGGACCACACATTGAGTCCGTCGCTCCCGCCTGCGCCCTTACCGGAGGTGAAATTCGCATCTTCGGCTCCGGCCTCCGCCCGCCGGAACTGCAGCGCCCGAAGGTAAAATTCGGCGAATTCGAAGGACCCATCGTCGTCAGCTCCGACGGCTTCCTCGTCACCCGCGTTCCTGAAGGCGCAATCTCCGGCCCCGTCGTCGTCGCCACCGACGGCAACGTCAGCAACGCCCAGACCGTCAAGGTCGCCGTCACGATCGCCGAAAATCTTCATTCCGTCACCAATCCCGCCGTCGACGCCGAAGGCAACATCTACGTCACTTTCTCCGGCTCGCGCGGACAAAAAGTTCCCGTCGCCATTTTCAAGATCGACACCAGCTACACGGTCAAGCCCTTCGTCTCCGAAATGATGAACCCGACCTCCATGGCCTTCGACCGCGAGGGACAGATGTATGTCTCCTCGCGCTTCGACGGCGCTGTCTATCGCGTCTCTCCGGCTGGAAGTGTATCGACGTTTTCCGAAGGTCTCGGAGTTGTCACCGGCATCGCCTTCGACCCCGAGCAGAGCCTCTACGTCGGCGACCGTAACGGCACGATCTTCAAAATCTCGCGCGACCAGCAGACCTTCGTCTTCGCGACGCTCGAACTCAGCGTCTCGGCCTACCATCTCGCCTTCGGCCCGCACGGCGATCTATTCGTCACCGGCCCCAACGACCGCATCTACAAAATCGATCCGAATGGCACAGTCACCACGTTCTATAAAGGACTGGGCCGCCCGCAGGGACTCGCCTTCGATGTCGACGGCAATCTCTACGCCGCCGCCTCACTCTCCGGCACTCGCGGCATCGTCAAAGTCACGCCCGACGCCAAAGCCAGCCTGGAAGTCGCCGGACAAGGCTTAGTCGGACTCGCCTTCGCCCCCGGCCGCTCTGTCATTCTCGCCACCAGCAACGCCGTCCATCATCTCTCCTGGAACATCGCCGGCATCCCGCTCGTGCCGGAATAAAATTGATACTCTGTCATCTCGACAATCATTGCCATCTCAACCGCCCTGGCGGTCTCGAAAGACGAATCCCTCATCATCCTCTGCGTTCTCCGCGTCCCCTGCGGCTTTCATTCTCTTCATTTACACTTCTAATCGCGTGAATGCCGAAATCATCGCGATAGGTTCCGAGCTTCTCACTCCCTACCGCATGGACACCAATTCGCTCTACCTCACCGAGCAACTCAATCTGCTCGGCGTCGACGTCATCTTCAAGAGCATCGTCGGCGATAATCTCGCTCGCCTGGTCGCATCGGCGCAACATGCGCTATTCCGCTCCGACATCGTCATTTTCAGCGGAGGCCTCGGTCCCACCGAAGACGATCTCACCCGCGAAGCTGTCGCCGAAGCTCTCGGCGTAAAACTGCAACGCGATCCCGAAGTTCTGGCTCGTCTCGAAAAGCGTTTCGCCGATCGCGGATGGAAGATGACTCCCAACAATGCCAAGCAGGCCGACGTCATCGAAGGCGCCACCGTCCTGCCCAATCCCAACGGCACCGCCTCCGGCCAGTGGATCGCCGGAGAGTTTGACGGCCGCGAGCACATCATCGTCCTCCTGCCCGGCCCTCCGCATGAAATGAAGGCGCTCTTCGAAACTGAAGTGCGCGAACGCCTGTGCGCCAAGGTTCCAACTTCATACCTCTTCACCCGCACGCTGAAAGTCGCGATGCTCGGCGAATCCGCCGTCGATGCCCGCGTCGCGCCCATCTACAAGCGTTACAGCGACGTCGAAACCACGATCCTCGCGGGCGCTGGAGAAATCGAACTCCACTTCAAATCCTCCGGCCCCAGCATTGATGCCGCTCAGGCTCGCGCCGATGAAGTCGCCGGACTCGTCGAAGATGAACTCGAAGACGCCGTGTACTCGCGCAACGGCGAATCGCTCGAGCAGATCGTCGGCTACTGGCTCCAGATGCGCAACGCCACTCTCTCCGTCGCCGAATCCTGCACCGGTGGCCTGCTCGCCGAACGCATCACTTCGATCAGCGGCAGCTCGCGATATTTTGTCGGCGGCGCGGTCGTCTATTCGAATCAGTTGAAAACCGAACTCGCCGGAGTCCCCGCAGAAATGATTCACCGCCACGGAGCCGTGAGCCGTGAAGTCGCCGCCGCTCTCGCCGAAGGCATCCGCTATCGTTGCGAATCCACGCTCGGCGTGGGCATCACCGGCGTCGCCGGTCCCGCCGGAGGCTCGCCGGAAAAGCCCGTTGGCCTCGTGTTTCACGCCGTGGCCGGCGATTCCGGAACCGAGGTCGTCCAGCGCAATTTTCCCGGCGACCGCAAACGCATTCGCCGCTTCGCCTCCACCATGGCCCTGGATATGGTAAGAAGAAAACTGATGTAGGAAGTTCACGCTGTTAACTCCGAGCTCAGGCATTTCAGGATTGGCTAGAAACT
This sequence comes from uncultured Acidobacteriota bacterium, assembly GCA_963763845.1. Classification (GTDB taxonomy): domain Bacteria; phylum Acidobacteriota; class Terriglobia; order Terriglobales; family Acidobacteriaceae; genus Sulfotelmatobacter. Next base: position 85,859 of record CAVXPX010000024.1, on the reverse strand, counting down.
TAGGAGCTAGCAGCTAGCAGCTTTTTTATGCGGCTCTTCATCGCCCTCGATATCGACGACGCCATCCGCGAGCGCATCGCGCGCTTCCTCGAAGGCGTGCGCAACTTTGCGCCCGACGCTCGCTGGGTGCATGCCGAATCGCTTCACGTCACGCTGAAGTTCATCGGAGAGCAACCCGAATCCGCCCTGCCGCCGTTGAAACAAGCGCTATCGCAGATCCTTGTTCCCCCATCCGAAATCCACTTTCAGGGATACGGCTTCTTTCCCACCGCCAAATCTGCTCGGGTATTCTGGATCGGCATGCAGGCAGGCCCTGAACTCGCAATGCTAGCCGCCGCAATCGACGAAAAGATGCCTGCGCTCGGCATCGCAAAAGAAGACCGCCCCTTCAGCCCCCATCTCACGCTCGCGCGCGGCCCCGGAGGCTCCCGCTCGCCGCGCCGCCGCGACGACAAACCGAATCGCGTATTCCAACATCTGCAGGAAAAGCTCGACGCGCTTCCATCGCCCGAGTTTGGTACCATGACGCCCCGCGAGTTTTTTCTGTATCAAAGCCAACTCTCGCCGAAAGGATCGAGATACACGAAACTGGAACGATTCCCGTTACAGTAGCGCGGCGTTAACATAGCGCCGGCGCCTCGCCGGCTGTCGCGCGAGCTACCAGCCTGCGCCGCCGTCACCTGACAAGATGCGCATCCTCCTCCTCATCGCCGCGATCAGCTACCTTCTGGGCTCGATCCCTTTCGGCTATCTTCTCGTCCGCATCTTCCGCGGCGAAGATGTGCGCCGGTCCGGCAGCGGAAACATCGGCGCCACCAACGTCGCCCGCAAATCGCCCGCCCTCGGCGTAGTGACGCTCGTTTTCGACGCCCTGAAAGGTGCCACTGCAGTTCTTCTTGCCGAGATTCTCTCCGGCCGTTACGGACGCAGCATCACGCCCTACTGCATCATGTCCCTCGCCGCCCTATGCGCGATCGCCGGACATGTCTTTCCCGTCTGGCTGAAATTCCGCGGAGGCAAAGGCGTCGCCACCGGACTCGGTTCCTTCGTTATGATTGCCCCCAAGGCCGTGCTCATCTCCGTCGTAATCTTTATCCTGATCGTCCTTCTCTTCCGCTACATCTCTCTCGGATCCATCACCGCCGTGGCCGCATTCCCCGTATTCGTCTGGATCCTGCACCAATATGGTGGTTCCTGGCTCGCTCTGACCTTCACGGCGCTCTCATCAGTTCTCATCATCGCGAAGCATCATCAGAATATCCGGCGCTTGTTCGCCGGCACGGAAAACCGTTTCCGCTCGAGGACCGCATGAGCCACATCGCCATCATCGGCGGAGGAGCCTGGGGCACCGGCCTCGCCGTCGTTCTCGGACGCAAAGGCACGCACAACGTCCGCCTCTGGGCGCATGAATCCGACGTCTGCCGCTCGATCACTGATAGACGTGTCAACGAAGCGTTCCTCCCCGGCCGCCCGATCCCCGACTCCGTTTCCGCCAGCAACGATCTCGCCGCCGTGCTCGAAGGTGCAGAGATCGTCGTCAGCGTCATGCCCTCGCAACATTGCCGCGCGCTCTTCGAGCGCATGCGCCCACTCATCAGCCCGCAGGCCATGATCGTCAGCGCCACCAAGGGTCTCGAAGAAGGATCGCTCCTGCGCATGACCGAGGTGATTGCCACCGTTCTGCGCCGTGAGCATGCCTGGGCCATCGGCGCTCTCAGCGGACCATCCTTCGCGCAGGAAGTCGCCCGCGGAGATCCCACCGCCATCACCATCGCATCGCACGATTCTGCGCTCATCCGCACCGTCCAGAAAGAATTCAGCGACCCGAGTTTTCGCGTCTATACCAATCACGATGTCGTCGGAGTCGAACTCGGCGGTGCGCTCAAGAACATCATTGCCATCGCAGCCGGAATTTGCGACGGCCTCGGCCTCGGACACAACTCGGTGGCAGCCCTCATCACCCGCGGACTCGCCGAGATGACGCGCCTCGTCGTGGCCTGCGGCGGCCGCTCCGACACTATGGCTGGACTCGCCGGACTCGGTGACCTTGTCCTCACCTGCACCGGAGGCCTCTCGCGCAATCGCAGCGTCGGCGTCGAACTCGGCCGCGGCAAAAAACTTCCCGAGATCATCGCCGGGATGCACGGCATGGTCGCCGAAGGAGTGTTCACCACCACCGCTGCCGTAGGACTCGCCCGTTCCCGCGAAGTCGAAATGCCAATCACCGAACAGATGCACGCCATTCTTCACGCCGGCAAATCCCCAAGCGACGCCATCCATGAACTAATGACAAGAACCGGCAAAAGCGAAACCCGGTCGTAGCGCGGGACGACTCGCCCACGCTCTAACCATCACAGATGAGTGCGTCATCCTGAGCGCAGCCGCTTTTCAGGCGCAGCGAAGGATCTCGTGCGGGCTGCATCGGCGGAGCACGCGAGATCCCTCGCCCCGCTGGTAAAAACGCGGGGCTTCGGGATGACGCATCCGTGAAGCAGCGGACTAACAAGGAGCAGCCCCGGAACGCGACTGGCTGAATGCTGATGGCTGAGCGCTGACGGCTGAGTCCTGACGGCTGAATTCTGGTGGGCTGAGTGCTGATCGCTGAGCACTGAATGCTTTTTGTGCGATTGTTTGTTTGCGTCATCCTGAGCGCAGCCGCTTTTCAGGCGCAGCGAAGGATCTCGCGCGCACCGCCGAAACGTCCCCGCGCGTGATACCCTTCCCCGTTCAACAAAAATCCCCCGGGAGCCTTCCATGCGCCGAAGTCATCTCGCCCTTATTCTCCTCGCCTGCGCAACTTATTCCTCAGCCCAAACCAAAACCGTTGCCGAACGCCTCGGCTATCCCGCCGACTCGAAGCTCTTGATCATCCATGCCGACGATCTCGCCGTCTCGCATTCCCAGGACATCGCCAGCTTCGACGCTCTCAACCGCGGAGCCGCGACCTCCGCCAGCATCATGGTTCCCTGCCCCTGGCTCACCGAAGTGGCCGACTATGCCAAGGCGAATCCCGGCGCCGATCTCGGACTTCACCTCACCCTCACCAGCGAATGGAAAACGTACCGCTGGGGCCCGGTCGCATCCACAAATACAGTTCCAAGCCTGCTCGATCCCGACGGATATCTCTGGCCCGAAACCGAGCCCGCCGTGCAACACATCAAGGCCGAAGAGGCCGAACGCGAAATCCGCGCCCAGATCGAGCGCGCCAACGCCATGGGTATCCATCCCACTCACATCGACAGCCACATGGGAGTCCTTTTTGCCCGCCCCGACCTGGTTGCCGTCTACGTCAAAGTCGCGCACGAATACAAACTCCCATTCCTCGCCACGCTCGGCCCCGCCGCTCCGCCCAACATCAAAGCCTTCTTCACCGATAAAGACATCATGCTCGACTCCGTTCTGATCGCCAGCCCCAACATCCCGGCCGCCGGCTGGCTAGACTTCTATCTCAACCTCATCAAGAATCTGAAGCCGGGACTCACCGAACTGATCGTCCACCTTGCCCACGACGATGCCGAAATGCAGGCCATCACAGTCTACCATCCCGACTACGGAGCCGCCTGGCGCCAGCGCGACTACAACGTCATCACCAGCCCCGAATTCAAAAAGGCGCTGGAAGACAACCACATCGTCCTCGTCCACTGGCGCGACCTGAAAAAACTGATTCAATAGCGAAGCCAGTCTCGCGTCCCAGCCCTCACAGAGACGTAGCTCGCTACGTCTCCTGTTCGCACCTAAAGTGTAGGAACTGACGCGTTCGTCCGTCCCGTCCAAGTTCGAAGCCCGGACGTGACACAGATTCGGACTCCCTTTTGATCCGCCTAGCGCCGGCGTCCCGTCGGCTCTCGTGCGGGCCGCCCAGCCCGCGCCGCCGAAATCTGCTAAACGCCACTTCCGCCAGTACCATCCCCTGCAGTACTTTCGTAACCCCAGCCGCGCTGTCTTCTTATATATCCTCAATGCACTCCCCGTTAGAATTCTAGAGATACCCCTGTGAAAGGCGCAGCCACTTCGCATTCGGCGTCTGCGACGAGTGAAGGGAGAAACTTGTCCGCCAGCACGTCCAAGCACGCACGCATCCCGATCCTCTACGTCATCCTTGGCGTGCTCCTCGCCATCAGCATCGTTCCCATGTACTTCTATTCGACTCGGGTGGAAGCCATCAATCGCGACCGTCTGAAGACCAACGAAAAATTGTTGCAGAATACCATCACGCGGTCGCTTGCCGACGATCTTGCCGAACACGAACGCTCCCAGCGCATGATGCTCGCCAATCTCTCCTCGGCCATCCAGGTCGCCAGCGGCGGTGATATCAGCGACAAGAACATGGAGGCGCCGGAACTCCGCGCCCTGCTCGAAAACTTCGTATCCTCGTCCGACGACGTCGCTTATGCCACCCTGCTCAATTCCGAAGCCAAAGGAATTTTTTCCGGAAATATCATTCCCGACGCCTTCCTGCAGCGCGAACTCGAGCGCGCCTACTCCGCCGCCCGCGACGGCCGCGTTTACAACGGGCAAGCTCTCGTCGTCGGCGAAGGCAAGAATACCCGTACCGTGTTTCTTGTGGGCTCCCCGGTGCAATACGGCAACCGCTTCCTGGGCATGGTTGCCTCCGTCGTCGATCTCCAATTCCTGATTCGCCGCCTGCAGGAAGCCAGCGGTGGCGGGCTCACTCCCTACGTCGTCGATTCGCAAGGACGCCTCATCGCCGCCGCCACTCCCGAATTCGCCACCGGACAGGAGATGAAAAATTTCGACATCGTTAGAAGCTTTGTCGACCGGAGCAACAAAGCCCTCTTCTCTGAGACCAAGGAATTCCAGATCAAAAGTGGTTCGAACCGGGTTGAAATGCTCGGCACCTACAGTCCCGTCAGTTCCCTGGATTGGGCTGTCATTGTGCAGAAACCGACCCGCCAGGCCTATAGCGACGTGTACGACATGCAGCGTATGGGACGGCTCCTCGCTCTGATCGCGGTTCTGGTCAGTATTCTCGTCAGCATCTACGCCGCACGCCGCATCACCAACCCTCTGCACGTACTGACGCAGTCCAGCCGCGCTCTCGCCCGCGGTGATTTCTCGCAGCGCGTCCAGCTGTGGAGCCGCACCGAAATCGGCGAGCTGGCACAAACTTTCAATACCATGTCGGAAGAACTCGAACGCTTCATCGAAGATCTCAAACGCGCCGCCGACGAAAATCGCGCCTTGTTCATGGGCTCCATCCAGATGCTCGCCGGCGCAGTCGACGAAAAAGATCCTTACACCCGCGGCCACTCCGATCGCGTCACGCGCTATTCCCTGCTGATCGCAAAAGAGATGAAGTTCGACCAGACCTTTATGGAGACGCTCCAGGTCTCGGCCCAACTCCACGACGTCGGCAAGATCGGCATTGAAGATCACATCCTGAAAAAGCCCGGGGCACTCACCGAAGAAGAATTCGAAGTAATGAAGACCCACACCACAAAGGGCGCCAACATTCTGCGTCCCGTCACCCAGCTCGCCGAAATGCTCCCCGGCATCGAGTTGCACCACGAAGCCCTCGATGGCCGCGGATATCCTTACGGCCTCACCGGAGATCAGATTCCCATGCTGGCGCGTGTGATTGCCGTCGCCGACACCTTCGACGCGCTCACCACGAACCGTCCTTATCAGCAGGCGCACACCCCCGAGCAGGCCCTGCAGATCATCAAGAATCTTGCCGGAAAGCGTCTCGATCCCGCCGCCGTCAACGCGTTGCTCGCGGTATACGAACGCGGCGAGATTCGCATTCAGCGCTTCACCATCAAGCGCCCCGTCCTCGCTCCCTCAACCGCAAACGCCGCAGCGGCAACTGTCGCCGCTACTCCTGCCGCTGCCACTCCGACTCCCGCTCCAACTCCTGTTCCGCCCGCGGAAGCCAAGACGCTAGAACGCACTCGCGTGTAGAGCAGTTCGACTAGTGTCATTCCGACTCGAAGCTTGGTGTTCGCGAAGGGATCGGCAAGCGAAATAGAGGGATCCTGCGTTTTCCCGTCGCTATACCGCCGATGTGGGGACAGCCGCCTTTGGCCGATGTGGGGACAGCCGCCCTCGGCTGTCCGGCGGAGCGAAGCTCCGCTTTGCCTCGAAGATCCACGAACTCCATTTCGCTCTAGGCAGTTCGCTCATTCCGTCTTCCGCGCCAGCGAACATCCCGCGCACGAAGAATTTTTCACATACCGGTAAAAGCGCGCCTCTCCTCGACCCTCCCAATAACGGCTTTCATAGTTATCGATCCCTGGCCCCGAGTGCAGAAAGCTGTAGAACACATGCCGCGACGGACGCACCACAATTCCCGCATGCCCGCGCCAGACTACCAGATCTCCCGGCTCCGGCTTCGATACGCGCTCAAATCCCGCAACTCCGTCATACAGATCGTCGGATGTCGCAAACTCGTAGGGAAATCCCGCCCGGTCATAGATCGCGTGCACCAGATGCGAACAGTCGCTCTCCCTATATCGAGGGATCTTCGAATCGAGCGCCGCTGCCAGCACCGCCAACCGCTCGTCGGAATCGAGAGTCCGCCGGTGTTTCCGGTGATTCCGCTTCGCGTCCTGCCGCCCTACGTTGGCGGAGTCTTGCGCGTGATCCTGTCCCAATGCAGCGGCGCAAAATATCGCGCACAGCAGCGCAGCGGTCGCGATTCTCCGTCGAGACGGCATGGTCCCATTTTGATGCCGCTTCTCTTCCCCGCGATGGTTACGGTTGTGCAGGGCCCCTGTCGTAAGTTCTACAGATTTCGTGCAACCCGCGGCTGGCGTGCCTTTGCAGCAGGTTGCAAATCCTTTCATTCTTGACCGCTCTCAGCCCTTGTCATACAGTCCCAACACCATGGACCCCTTGCGAAATCGGGACTCTGTGCGCGTCGCCCTCGGGATCGCAAGTGCGAGGCTTGCCCCATGAAGATGTCTCGCGGCTTCAGGCGCGCCGTGGTGGCCCTCGCAGTTTCTGCCGCGATCTGCCTCGCATCCTGCGGCGGCGGGACCGGAACCAGCAAAGTATTGTCGCCGCCCCCGCCGACCTACACCATCGGCGGCATGATCTCAGGTCTTTCCGGCAGTGGTCTGGTCCTGCAAAATAACGGCTCCAGCGGTCTTTCCGTCAGCGGTAACGGACCGTTCACGTTTTCCGCAGGCGTCAACGGCGGCAGCTCCTATAACGTCACGGTACGGACGCAACCATCGAATCCTACGCAGAGTTGCACCGTTTCCGACGGCAGCGGAACCGCCAACGCCAATGTCACGTCCATTCAGGTGAGTTGCACTGCCACAACCGTCTCCTCGTTTACGATCGGTGGCACCATCTCCGGACTCTCCGGCTCGGGCCTCGTCCTCGAGAACAACGGCGGCGACAGTCTCGCCCTCGCCGCTGGCGCAACCTCGTTCACTTTCGCCACATCGATTCCCGCTGGCAGCAGCTACGACGTAACGGTGAAAACGCAACCATCCAATCCCACGCAAACCTGCTCTGTGTCGAATGCGTCAGGAACTGCCAACGCCAATGTAACCTCAGTCAGCGTCACTTGCAGCACCACCACCTTTACGATCGGCGGATCCATCTCCGGACTCAGCGGCACCGTCGTCCTGCAAGACAACGACACCGACAATCTCACGCTCACCGCCAGCGGATCGTTCACCTTCGCCACTCCCATTGCCGCCGCCGGCACTTACAGCGTCACCGTCAAGACGCAGCCCGCGTCGCAGTTCTGCTCCGTCACCAACGGTACAGGAACCGCAAACGCAGACGTCACGACCGTGCAGGTCAGCTGCACCACCTCGAGCGGAAACACCATTCAGGAAACCTTCTTCGGCGCCAGCTTCAACTTCTTCACCATCTGGCCGCCCACCGACGGACTCGGTCACGTCGCCACCCTCGGCGCCATTCGTCTCTGGGACGACGAAGTCAAGTGGGGCCAGATCAATACCGCTCCCAGCTCTTACACCTGGACGCTCCTCGACAGCTACATCAGCATGGCGCAGTCTCTCCACGCCGACATTCTCTACACCTTCGGCGATACTCCCGACTACGCCGGCACCATTCCAAAGGGCACCATCCACTGCCTCGAGCCGTCGGACTACAGTTGCTCGCCGCCCAACGACGTCAACGCCGATGGCACCGGAACCGACGCTGATTTTTCCAACTTCGTCACCGCGGTCGTCACCCGCTACAAGGGCGAGATCTCTTATTACGAGCTCTGGAACGAGCCCGACTGCTCTTGCTACTTTGCCGGCACGCAAGCTCAAATGGTTCGCATGAATAAAGATGCGGCGGCCATCATCCGTTCCATCGATCCCAACGCGCGAATCCTCAGTCCCTCCGGACACGTCTGGTCGCTCAACACCTGGTTCGACGAATACATCGCCGCCGGAGGCGCGCCCACCTTCGACATCGTTAACATGCACATGCGCGGCAATGGCACACTGAATCTCACGCCCGAAGCTTTTCTCAGCACCTACTCCAACATCGTCGCCGACGTCGCCGCCAACAATTTATCCAGCCGCCCTCTCTGGGACAGCGAACACGGCATCAAGGCCGACGAAAATTTCGCCGATCCCGATGAACTCGCCGGATACGCCGCCCGTGAACTCATTCTCCGCGCCAGCGTCGGCCTGCCTCGCCAATACCTCTATTCCTGGGACGACAATCCTCCCGTCGGCCTGCAAGGCAATCTTGGAGGCACCGCCTATGACACCGTCGCCGCCTGGCTCATCGGCCACTCGATCAGCGCCTGCACCGCGAGCGGCACTGTCTACACTTGTAATGTCGACGACGGCCAGCTCGTCTGGGACACCGCGCAATCCTGCAGCAACGGCGTCTGCACCTACTCGAACTACACCTATCCGTCCACCTATAAATTTGAAACCGATCTGACTGGCACCAGAACCGCTCTCACCGGCAAAACCGTTCCCATCGGCTATAAACCGATCTTCCTGACCGCACAGTAAAGCCCGCGCTCTCGGGTCTTTTTTGAAATGGTGGAACTAACCTTTTGCTTGGGGTTTTCGCAAGTCGTGTTCAGAATTGTCATGCCGACCGCAGCTTCCCGTTCCCGAATGGAATGGCAAGCGCAGTGGAGGGACCCTCTGTTTTTGGGTGGGCTATACCAAGAATGAAAATGAGGTAGTTAGGACTTAAAGATTCATACCCTGCAAAATCAGCCGCGATTTTTCATATCCCTGCCGCGCTGCCGCTTCCAGCCACTTTCTGCCTTCCGCGCGATCCTCGCGGATTCCGTCTCCACTGAGATATCGCAGCCCGAGGTTATACTCGGCGGCGGCATTTCCGTCCTCGGCTGAGAGTTCCACCCAACGCGCTGCCTCTCTGCAACTCTGCGGAACGCCGTGCCCGGTCTCGTACGCCATCGCTAACGTGAGTGCCGCGGTGTCGTCTCCGAACTGCGCCTGCCGCCGCATGCTTTGAACTTCATACCGGCTCATCTGATCCAGTGCCGCCGAGTCCGCCGCATCCGTCACCCGCAAATGGCTCGTCTCCAGCGCGGGTCCAGTTCCGCCAGTTCCAACCGCGCTTCCAGAAAGATGCGCCGCCGCTTTCACTGACCTCAACCATCCCACGCGGCTCGAGAGCTGTGGTATCAGCATCACGCCCACTATCAGCAGCGCGAATCCCGGCGCCGCATAACGCGCCACTTCGTCCTTCGCCCGCCCCCGGATGATCACCTTCACCCGGAGTCGTGACCGCCATCCGCCGCTCCATTCCGTAAGCCTGAGAGCAACTCGACCGGCCGCGCCGCTCATCGCCCGCTCGATCTTCTCCCACACACTTTCTTCCTGCAGCTCAGCAAGAAGAAACGGGATCACGTTCGGCTCTGCAATCTCGTATCGCTCTGGAGCCAGGGCCAGCGTCCCACTCACCTCCGGCTGCAGAGAAACCGACGCCGCCGGCTTGGGCCCCAGAACCGGCGCCTGGTTCGGTGCACTCTCAATCTCAACTGAAGTCGCAACCGATCGCTGGGCACTCACCCTCACATCAGCAGACGAACCCCGGTCGGCATTCAAGACCCGCGATCCACTCAGGCCGCTCTCAGTTTCAAAAATGTAGGAAGGAATCGGGAAGTTCGCCGGGATCCGGTTTATCCTGCGCCCGAGCAACACCGCGTTATCGGCCGCCGGACCGCTCTCCGCTGATTTGCGATCGCCTTCGCACTGCAGCACCCAGGCTGCCGCCAGCAATCGTTGGAAGGAGTCCACATCGAGCGTGAATCGCTCACCCATAAACGGCCTGGAAAACCCGCGGAAAAGCAGTATACCTCAATCTATCCACCCACCTGTCCTAGAGACGTAACTTGTTCGTCTTTGCCCGCATCTTCGAGAACGTCTCATCCCCGCCTGGAATACCCCATCCCACTTGCAATCCGTCATCCCGACCAGAACGCCCCATCCCGCCTGGAACGCCCCACCCCGCCAGCAATGCGTCATCCCGACCGGAGCCGTTTTTCAGGCGCAGGGAGGGATCTCGCGCGCAGCTTCTCTGTAGCATGCCCGACGAACCAACATCGAGGAAATGCGTCGTCGAAGCCCCCGCGCTTTCACCAGCGCAGGGAGGGATCTCGCAGCGCCACGGAATTATCCATGAAACACAAAAACCGACAACCAAGCGCTTCCCTACTGCGAATCGCTCAACTTCTGCCGCCCGGCATCCGACCCCGGTCCCTGCACCACCGTAAGCGGAGCCTGCAACGTAAAATTCAAAACCGTTTCCGACGGAAGCTTGATCTGCTGCGACTTCGACGCCGCCTGCGCGCCCGCGCCAACTCCCGCCCCCGCCGCCGATCCAATCGCCGCTCCCTTGCCGCCGCCGGCAATCGCGCCAATAATGCCGCCGAGGATCGCGCCACCACCCACCTTCTCCGCCGTATTCTTTCCCCGCGATTTTCCTTCTTTGCGGTACTGGTCGGTTTGCAGGTTATACGTCTTTCCTCCTGCCGAAAGAGTATCCAGTTGCAGCGCCACCACCGATTGCCCCGCAAATTTGCTCGCGCTCTTCACGTCCACCACGTGACCCGTAACTTCGACTCCAGCCGGCACCGCCTGTTCTCCATCCGAACTCAGCGGCGCATTCAAGGTCGCGTGAAACGTATCGCCGACCTGATTTTTTTCGCTGTCGATCGGATCGATCAGCCGCACGCTCAATTGCGTCCCCTGATCGATGATCCACTGTTTCGGCGGCGGAGGTGGTGGAGGCACAGGGATCGCATTATCTGCCGGAGCCGGAGTCGCCGCCGGCGCGGGTGCGGGATTCGCCGGCGGATTGTTCGCCGCCATCTGATCGTTCGCAGCCTGCTCGTCGTTAGACTGCTGCCCGCGCTTGTGCGCCGACTTCGTCCGCTCATGGCGCGGCTTCTCCGGCTTCGTATTGGTCTCCGGAGTCGTCCCCGCTTCAGGCTTCTCCGGCGGTGTGCTGTTCGCAGCTTCCTGCGCGGGCGGTGGCGCGGGCGCCGCCGCCGACGTATCCCCAATCTGCAGGTTATTGATCACGGTCTTGACGCCCGCCTCGGCTGCCGCCTGCCTCCCAGCCGCGTCCCGCTGCGCATCATTGTCGACGGTTCCCGACAACGTGACGACGCCGTTATTCGCCTGCACCGCCAGCTGCTTCGTCGACAGTCCAGAATCCTGACTGAACCTGCTCTGAATGTCGCTCGACATCTTCGCGTCGTCCAGCTTCCTCGCGCAGCCCACGCCCATGACCAGAAGCACCGCGAGAATGCAGCAATACACGACTAAGTATGTCTTTTTCATACTCCACTCCTGAACACGGAACCAAAGGGGGAGGCCCACCCTTCTCGATTAAGTTTAGATGCTTCGGATCATACCTGCAGATGTAAATGCGGTGGGATAGACAGTAGTAGCAAAAATGGGGCCCGCTTTCACCTTGGCCGCGTAGCGACAGCCGCCTCGGCTGTCCAGCGATGGCGAAGCCGAGCGCGCGTGCACAACTGCGCCAGACAACCCTCGGAAGAAACGATTCAGGAAACTTCCCGCTTAGTGGATGAACTTATAATCGACGATCGATGCCGCCAGCGCCGCGGAGTCCTCTTGCTTCGTCGCGCCCTTGGCCCGTATCACGCGCCCCTGGCATACGACGTTGCTATTCTTCTGCCCTGAGATCTCCTCCGGCATCTCGAACACCATCTCCACCAGCGCATTCACCGGCAACGGCTGCGGTCCGCCAAACAGCACTCCGCTCTGACTGATGTTTTCGATGATGCCCTCATACCACGTGCTGGTCTTATTCACGCGGTAGCGCAACGGGATGTCCAGCTTCAAACGCCGCGCCCGCGGCACCCATGACGGACGCTTCTCCCGCGCATGGCTGCGCCGGATGCCCGTCTCCGCTTTCCGCTCCACCCGCTCGGTGCGGCGCATGGTCGTCCAGTCATATTTGTATTCCGCGGCGCACAGCAGACATACCTGGTAGTAGTCGCCATCCGCGCCTCGGCGTGGCCAGGAGAACTCGTGCGAGCAGCGCCCAAGCATAAGCACATCCATGAATTTCTGCGGCATGATTTAGGATTCCCGGGTCGAACCTTAGGACGCATCTCATCATCGCTCGAAGGTCCCCCTTTGAATAGGTTACTTTCGTGCATCCCCACCGCATCCATCCGCATAACCCGCGTGCCTGGAAATACTTACTGCCGTTACGAAGCGGGAGTTGCCGTAACACGCAGTATCGCCCCCATTCCAAGTAGCGCCGGCGTCCCATCGGCTGTGGCGCGGGCGCCTCGTCCGCGCATGGCACTCAACCCGGCAGTGTATGATCCCGCCATGCGCCCGGACTATCCCCTTTCCGCCTTCATCCTCGCCGGTGGCCGCAGCACGCGCATGGGCGCCGACAAAGCCTTCCTCGCCCTCAACGGACGCGCCATGCTCCAGCGAGTTCTCGACAGCGCGCGGTCCGTCACTCCCAACGTCCACATCGTCGGAGATCTCGCCAAGTTCTCCCCGTTCGCCCCCACCATCGCCGATATCTTCCCGGGTTGCGGACCGCTCGCTGGCATCCACGCTGCACTCCGCTCCACCGACACCGATCTCAACCTGATTCTCGCCGTCGATCTGCCCTTCGTTCCTCCAGCCCTCCTGCAATTCCTGACGACCCAAGCAGACGCTTCCCCCGCCTCAACCGCAATCGTTCCCCGCACTGCCCACGGATGGCAGCCTCTCTGCGCCCTCTATCGCCGCTCCTTCGCGGATCTCGCCGAATCAGCCCTGCGCGCTGGCCACTACAAAATCGACGCGCTTTTCCCCACAACCCAGGTTCGCGCCATCGACGAAGACGAACTCCAATCCGCCGGATTCTCCCCGCAACTTTTTCGCAACCTGAACACTCCGCAAGACCTCGCCGCAGCGCACGAATCATGAATGACGATTCTCGATCTGAAAAACAATCGTTCGCGATCCGCCGCGCCACCACGGTCAATTCCCTCATCGCGCCTGAGTAAGACTAGAACCAGCTTCGCTCAGAGTTAAAGCCAGCCGGGCAAGAAGCCGCAACATTAACACCCCGCACTTGTCCGCCGGATTCGCCCGCGAAAATTTGATAAGGTGAAGAAGCCCGAATCAGCGCAACCTCGCGCCCCCAAATTGCCGCATGCCCGACGAACCAAATCCGGCTCCCTACATCGAGTTCCGCGATGTCTCTAAAGCTTTCGGCGACAACGTCGTCCTCGACCAGGTCAACTTCAACGTCATGCCCGCAGAGACCGTGTGCATCCTCGGACGCAGCGGCGTCGGCAAATCCGTCTCCCTCCACCACATCATGGGATTCCTCAAGCCTGACTCCGGACGCGTCATCGTCGCCAATCAGGACATCACCGACTACAACCGAGAGCAACTCGAACTCATTCGCAAGAAAGTCACCATGGTCTTTCAAAATGGAGCCCTCTTCGACTCCCTCACCGTCGGCGAAAATGTCGCCTTCCCTCTCCGCGAAACCCGGGAACTCAGCGAAGAACAGATTTTTCAGATCGTCGACGGCCTGCTCGAAATGGTTGGCGTGCAGGAAATGCGCGACCTTCTTCCCTCCGACCTCTCCACCGGGATGAAGCGCTCCGTCGCCATCGCGCGCGCCCTCGCCGCCCGCCCCGAATGTGTCCTCTACGATGAGCCAACCACCATGGTCGATCCACTGATGGCGCAATTGCTCGGCGACCTGATCAAGCGCCTCAAAATCCAGCTGAACCTGACCAGCATCGTCGTCACCCACGACATGCGCCTCGCGAAAAAACTGGCCGACCGCGTCGTCTTCCTCTACGAAGCCCGCGCAATTTTCTTCGGCCCCTATGCGGACATGGAAAAAGATCCGCATCCCATCATTCAGCAATTCCTCGAACTGGACGAACTTAAACTCGAAGCGTAGATATCTAGTGCTCGCCTGGGTCGGGTTTGTTTCGTAGCGCCGGCGCCTCGCCCGCTGTCGCGTGGCCGTCCTCGGCCCCGCAGCCCAAGCCAATGAATTGCAGACAGGAATTGATCAGGATGCTGCACTGAGAGATGGTTTTGCAAGGGCACGGCTTCAGCCGTGCCGCCGACGCCCGCGCGACGTCAGGACTTCAGCCCCGAGGACCGCGACTTCCCCAGGCGATGCGATCGCGTCGAGTACCGCGGATTGGCAACCGAGAACTGAGAACTGTTTCTAAAACCCCTGCGCCACCAGCTCCTCAATCGTAAAAGAACTCCCCGGATCCCCCTTCATCATCTTCTCCACATATTTCGCGATGAGATCGGCCTCCAGGTTCACCGGATCCCCCGCCTTCAGCGAATGCAGATTCGTCATCTCCACCGTGTGCGGAATGATCGCGATCGTGCACCGGCTCTTCTCCAGTTTCGCGACCGTGAGACTGATGCCATCAATACAGATCGATCCCTTATAGACGGTGTACTTTTCTACGTCGGAAGGCAGTTCGATGTGCAACCACCAGTTCTCCGAATCTTCAATCCTGTCGAACGCCGTCAGCTTCCCCACACCATCCACATGCCCCTGTACGATGTGCCCGCCGAATCGCCCATCCGCCTTCATGGGCAGTTCGAGATTTACCAGCGACCCTTCGTGAATGCGCGAAAATGACGTCCGCACCCACGTCTCCGGCGCCAGGTCCGCGCAAAACGATCCCGGCTTAATATCCAGCGCCGTCAGGCACACTCCGCTGACCGCAACGCTATTGCCGGTCCTAAGCTCTTTCGGAGAATTCCCCGCCGCAATCGTGATCCTCCGATTCTCCCCGCGCTGCTCGATCTTCGTAACCCGCCCTACTTCCTCCACGATTCCAGTAAACATAATGCCCTCCGGATGAAACGCAACATTCTATTCCTGCAGCCATGCCCGATGGGCGCTGAGCAATGAGCAATGAGCAATGAGCAAACCTCCAGTCCGAATACTTCTGCCGCTGGCACTTGGGATCGTGCACTCGGAGTTCGCGTATTACTCATTACCAGGACGCACTACTCAGCGCTCACTACTCATCGCTCATTGCTCATTGCTCACTCCTCACATACCCTTCCACCGCAAAATCCTCCCCAAACCGGTACAGGTGGACATTCCGGATCTGCACCGCATCGCTCATCTGCCGGAATCCCGTCCCCCCGGCGAATGGAATCGATCCTGTCCCGGCCAGAATTTTCGGCGCGTAATACAAAAAAACTTTATCGACGACATTCGCCGCCAGCGCCGCCCAATTCACCGTCGCTCCGCCCTCGATCATCACGCTCGTAATTTCCAACTCCCCCAGCCGCCGCAGAATCGCCGGAAGATCCGGCTTTCCATCTGGCTCAAACGCCGACACCCGCTCTACGCGCACGCCGCGCTGTTCCAAGTCCGCCCGCTTCTTCTCTTCCCCCGACGCGCAAAACACCAGCACATCATCTTTCCCTCCCGCCGCCGCATCCTGCACCAGCCGCGAATCCAGCTGCAGCCGCAACCTCGAATCCAAAATGACCCGCAGCAGCGCGCGCCTTCTCGCCTTCCCGCTTCGATCCGTCAGCAGCGGATCATCTGCCAGAATCGTCCCCACTCCCACCAGCAGCGCGTCATGCTGATGCCGCAACTGCTGCACGTGCGCCCGCGCCACCTCGCTCGTGATCCATCCTCCCGCCGGAATTCCCTCAGCCTTCTCCAGCGCCTCCGCCGGAGGAGGCGCAATCTTTCCATCCAGCGTCATCGCCGCCTTCAGCGTCACCAGCGGCGTTCCATACCGGATATATCTCGCGAACGCCTCATTCAACTTCCGCGCCTGATCCTCCATCAGCCCCACTTCCACCCGCATGCCCGCATCCCGGAGCTGCGCAAATCCGCTCCCGCTCACTTTCGGATTCGGATCATCCATCGACGCCACCACTCGATGAATCCCCGCCGCAATCAGCGCATCGGTGCACGGCGCAGTCCGCCCCTGATGCGCATGCGGCTCCAGGTTGATGTAGAGCGTCCCTCCGCGCGCCCTCGCCCCCGCCTGCTCCAGCGCAAGAATCTCGGCATGTTTCACGCCCGCGTATGTGTACGTTCCCGTACCTACAACTTCGCCAAGTGAATCAACGATCACCGCTCCGACATAAGGATTCGGCGACGCCAGCCCGATTCCCTCCCGGGCGAGTTCCAGCGCACGATGCACAAGTTGTTCGTCAGCAGAATGAGCGCACATTCAGGAGTGAATCTATCACGGACGATCGCTGGATTCAGCGACATAGAAGAGCGGCGCTTTAGCGCTGATAAAAACTCCCGTGTAAACCGTTCCCTTCGTGTTCCTTAGTGCCCTGTGTGGTCAAAAGCTTTTACTCAAACAGTGAATCCACAAACTCCTTCGGATCGAAAGGCAGCAAATCCCCCGCCTTCTCGCCCACTCCCACATACCGCACCGGCAGTCCCAGCTCGCGGCAGATCGCCACCACGACTCCGCCCTTCGCCGTTCCATCCAGCTTCGTCAGCACAATCCCAGTCACGCCCGCCGACTGCGTGAATAGCCGCGCCTGCTGCAAGCCATTTTGCCCGGTGGTCGCGTCCATTACCAGCAAAGTTTCATGCGGAGCCCCTGGGATAATCCTCTGCGCCGTCCGCCGCATCTTTTCCAATTCCGCCATCAGACTCGCCTTCGTATGCAGACGCCCCGCCGTATCCACCACGACATAGTCAGTCTTCCGCGCCACTGCTGCCTGCAGCGCATCAAACAGCACCGCCGCGGGATCGCCTCCCGGCTTCGTCTTGATGACTTCCGTCCCAGTGCGCTGTCCCCAGATTTCCAGCTGCTCGATCGCCGCCGCCCGAAACGTGTCCGCCGCGCACAGCAGCACATTCTTCCCCTGCGACCGGAACACCTGCGACAGCTTCCCGATCGTCGTCGTCTTCCCCGTGCCATTCACGCCCACGACCAGGATCACCTCCGGCGATCCCTCCACCTTGCTCACCGGCTTCGCGTTCGCCGCATTCAGGATCGTCAGCAGCTCTTCCTTCAGCAGCCGCTTCAGCTCCTCAACATTCCTGATCTGCTTCCGGTCGGCCTTCTCCCGCAGCTTGCCCAGCACCTCCTGCGTCGTCGTCGATCCCAGATCCGCGCCGATCAGCGTCGCTTCCAGATCGTCCAGCGTGTTCCGGTCGATCTCTTTCGTAAACGCCACGACCTGGTCGATGCGCTCCGCCAGGTTCTCGCGCGTGCGCGTCACCGCCTGCTTCATGCGGTCAAGAAAGCCTGTCTTCTTCTCTTCTTCGAGGCTGCCAAATAAAGTCTGAATCATAAGAGGCCCAAGGCTTGATTATACGGGCTGCCTCCGCTGCAATCGCCGCAAGAACTCACATCCGGCCCATTCCCGCCGCTCAATCCTGCCAAACAATCATCACTCCTCCGTGCGGATCGTTCTATAATGGCGCACGCATGCCCTTGGCCCCCGGAACCAAGCTTGGACAATATGAAATTCTTTCGCCTCTTGGAGCGGGAAGCATGGGTGAGGTGTATCGCGCCCGCGACCCCCGCCTCGAACGCGACGTCGCCATCAAGGTCCTTCCCGAACTCGCCTCGCTCGATCCCGAGCGTCTGATCCGTTTCGAGCAGGAAGCCAGGGCAGCCGCAGCTCTCAATCACCCCAACATTCTCGCCGTCTACCAGATGGGCACCTATCTCAACATGCCCTACCTCGTCTCGGAACTTCTCGAAGGCAAAACGCTCACGGAGACGATCCGCCGCGGCCCTCTGACTCTGCGCAAGGTCATCGACTACGGAGCCCAGATCGCCCACGGTCTCGCCGCCGCGCATGCCAAGGGCATCATTCACCGCGATCTCAAGCCCGACAATCTTTTCGTCACCAAAGACGGGCGCGTCAAGATTCTCGACTTCGGCCTCGCCAAGCTGATTCAGCCCAAGCAAACGATTGCCAGCATCGCTGCCACAATCACCATTCCCGGCATGGCTCTTGGAACCGTAGGCTACATGGCTCCCGAGCAGATACGCGGCTTGCACACCGACCAGCGCGCCGACATCTTCGCCCTCGGCTCCATCCTCTACGAGCTCGTCACCGGCAAGCAGAGCTTCGGCAAACCCACCTCTGCCGACACCATCAGTGCGATCCTCAACGAAGAGCTTCCATCTTTCTCCCAGCTGTCGCCCGATACTCCGGCAGCGCTGGAGCGCGTCATCCGCCGCTGTCTTGAAAAAGATCCCGGCCAGCGATTCCAGTCCGCCTCCGATCTCGCTTTCGCGCTCGAGGCTCTGCTCGATCCCGCGCTCGCCGCGCCCAGCGGAGCTCACCCCATCGTTCCGCCGGAAAAGAAGCGTCCCCGTTTCCTATGGGCGGTGTCTGCCGTCGGCGTGGCGCTGCTCGCCCTCGTCGCCATCGGCTACGTCCTGATGCAGCCTCCGCCAGAGCCCGCCGTCGCCAACTACGTTCAACTCACGCACGATGGACAGCCCAAGTCGCTGATCGGGACCGACGGCGCTCGTCTCTATCTCGGCGTCGGTGTCGGACGCTCCGCCAGCTTCGCCCAGCACAGCGTTGCCGAAATGTCCGTCTCTGGCGGCGATCCCAAGCAGATCGCCACCATGAACTCCAGTGACATGGTTCCCGTCGATCTTTCCCCCGACGGCTCCGAACTTCTGTTCGTCGACGGCCAGGGCGCGCCCCCCCGCGGTCCGCTCAAGAGCCTTCCGATTCTCAGCGGATCGCCGCACCGCCTCGGCAATCTCACCGCCGAAACCGCTGCCTGGTCTCCGGACGGAAAGTCGCTCGCGTACACCAATCTCGGCGATCTCTTTATCGCCCACTCCGATGGCACCGGCTCACGAAAAATCGCCAGCGTGCAAGGCGACATCCTCAACGTCACCTGGTCGCCCGACCAGCGCCACTTACGCTTCGATTCCTCCGAAACCGCTGGAACCGTCGGCCAGCAAGTTGAGCGTGAAGTCGCCATCGACGGCTCCGACATGCATCCGCTCTTTCCCGGCTGGCACAATCCTCCCGATGAATGCTGCGGAAGATGGATGCCCGACGGAAAATACTTCGTCTTTCAATCCGAAGGACAACTCTGGGCTCTCGCCAGCCGCGCCGCGCTTTTCCAGGGCGATCCCAAGCCCGTGCAGCTCACGTTCAGTCCGATGACGCTCTCTTCCCCGATTCCCAGCAAGGACGGCAAGAAGATCTTTCTCATCGGCCAGACCTACCGCGGCCAGTTGATGGGCTACGACACAAAGGCCTCGCAATTCGTTCCGGTTCTCGGCGGCCTCTCCGCCGAATTCGTCGGCTTCTCGAAAGACGGCCAATGGATCGCCTACGTCTCTTATCCCGATGGAAGTTTGTGGCGCAGCCGCGTCAACGGCACCGACCGCATGCAGCTCACGCTTCCTCCCGCATATCCCGTTTTGCCGCGCTGGTCGCCCGATGGCAAGACCATTGTCTTCTTTGAGTTCGCCGTGGGAAGCAGGCCCGCCCGCATCTACACGATCTCTCCCGATGGCGGAACTCCCGCGGAACTTCTACCCGAAGATCATTCCCAGCAGCTCGATCCCAACTGGTCGCCCGACGGAACCAAGATTATCTTCTCGAACGAGTCCAACGATCCGTCGTCCGCCATCCATGTTCTCGATGTCGCAACCAGAAAGATTTCCAACCTTCCCGAATCTCAGGGACTCTATTCTCCGCGCTGGTCTCCCGACGGACGATATATTTCTGCTTTTTCCGGGGATTCGAAACGGCTTCTCCTCTTCGATCTCCGCACCCAGAAGTGGGCTGAACTGGCCACGGGCTCGATGGCCTGGCTCAACTGGTCGCATGACGGCCAATACGTCTACGTTCTCGACTATCGCGGCCGGTCCGCCATCATCCGGATTCGTGTCGCCGACCACAAAGTCGACCAGATTGCCGACGTCAAAGACTTCGCATCCACCGGTCACTACGGCCCAGCCCTCGCGCTCACTCCCGAGGATCAGCCGATAGTCCTGCACGATACCGGCACACTCGACGTCTATTCCGTCGACTGGCGACCCAGATAAATCTCCTCTTAACGCGCGCATTAAATCAGGATGTTATTCGTCCAACGTGGCAACTCACCTCTGAACCTCGTAGCCCAACGACACAATCCCCGATCGATAGACCTTGTGCTTGGTCAAAGTCAGCTTCTTTTCCTGCGCCGGAGATGGCAGCAGCGGAATGCCTCCGCCTAACACAACCGGCATCACGGCAACTTCGATCCCGTCGACTTCGCCCAGGTCGAGCATCGACCGGAACAGCTCGCCTCCCCCAAAGAGCCAGATATCTTTTTTCGCGGCCTCTCGAAGAGCTTGAACTCTCTCGCGAGTTAATTCGGAGATGACCGTGATCTCAGGATGATCGGCCTGCCGCATAGTGCGTGAGACGACGACCGTCTTCATCCCCTGAAACGCTTGCTTCCCCAGTCGCGCCATCGCGGGCTCGTAGGTTTTGCGTCCCATCAGCCCGATGTCGTATTGCGCCCACATCTCGCCAAAGTCGACCTCCGGATCGCGCACGATCCAGTCCGCTTCGCCCTTCGGCCCGGCAATGTATCCATCCAGACTCATCGCAACCCCATAGCGGATGTTTTTCATGACCGCCTCAGACAAAATCGTTCACCGCAGAGTACGCCGGGCAACGCCGAGGAACGCCCAATGAAAATTCCGCACCGTCTCACAGCGCCGCGACTCTTCTTTGCACCGTCAGAAAATATAACGCGACCAGCACCAGCAGAAATCCGTTTACGCCCAGCACCACTGGCGCCGTAAATGCCGGGACCAGCCACCCCGACACCAGATTCCCCATCGGCATGCCTCCCCGAAAAGCGCAGTTGTAGACGCTCATGACTCGGCCCCGCATATCGTTGGTCACAATCAATTGCACCAGCGACGTCACCGTCGCGAAGACAGCCATCATCGACGCCCCGACGATTACCAGCATGGCGTAGGACAAACCGAGGTAGCGGGAAAACGAGAAGGCCGAAATGGCTGCGCCCAGGCAAATGAGCATCACCAGCGCGAAGCGGCCTTTGTTTGCGATGTTCCCGCGCCCCGCAACGGCCAGCGATCCGCAGATCGATCCCACCCCCATCAGCGACAGCAAATTGCCGTAGGTTTGCGGCCCGCGATGGAAAATATCTGTCACGAACACCGGAATATAAGTGCGCATCGGCATGCTCAGGAACGTCATCAGAAACGCCAGAATGATGAGTCCGACCATCGCTCCCTGACGCCATATGAAATGGATTCCCTGCTTCAGGCTGTGCAGCATCGATTGCGTAGCTTTCTCCGGCAGAAAGCGCGCGGAAATCATGGAGAGCGAAATGATCGGCGCCAGAAACGACAGCGAGTTCAGCCCGAAGCACCATTTTTCGCCCAGCCGCGCCAGCGTAATTCCCGCCAGCGCCGGTCCGACCGTCACCGCTAGATTGAACTGTATCGAATTCAGCGCAATCGCATTCGGCATGTCCTCCCGCTCCACCAGCGTCGGGATCAGCGCCTGATACGCCGGCCCTCCAAAGGCCTGCGCCAATCCATTCACCGTCGAGAGCACCAGAATCGGCCAGACATGCGTCATGCCGAAGGCGACAAGCACGGTGAGAATCGCCGCGCTCGCCATCTGTACGTACTGCGACATCAGCAGAATCTTCCGTCGCTCGATGCGGTCCGCTACCACGCCTCCGATCAGCGAGAACAGAAAGATCGGGATGCCCGCCAGAAACTGGTTCAGAGCCAGATAGAAGCCGGAATGCGTCAGCCGGTAGATCAGCCAGCCCTCGGCAACCAGCTGCATCCACGTGCCGATGCTCGACGTGCACGCCCCAATCCACATCAGGCGGAAGTCGCGATACTGAAATGCCTTAAAAAGTCGGCGCAGTTTGGAGTCTTGCATCGGCTGGAGGGATTCGGCCATGGGCTCGTCTATCTTCGCACACGCCGCTGGAATGTAGCGCCCGCGCCCCGCCGGCTACTTCTCTCCGAGCCGTGTCATCCTGAGGCGCGGGTAGTTCGCGCGCCGAAGGATCCCTGCATCCGCCGGGCCAGCAGTGATTCCATTCAACTGAATGCATAAACCCTTCGCCTCAAAAACCACGATCGAGGCTGCCCCACTCGCCGCGGTTTTCGGCGAGTGGGTACCACGGACCCATACAGCTTAGGGTAGCCATCTCCCGCTATCCAATTCCGCGCACCCGGCGGGTGGCCCGGGCTTTTGATCTCGCAGGAAGCACAAAGATCGGGGGTGCTGTGCGGGACGCTGGGCTACTCCGAACGCCCCCAGCATCGCGCCCGATCTTTTCCTCCGCCCATCGACAGACTGGACATTTTGAGTGACATGGGGATCTTTCGACACTCACTTTGGCCGCGATAGTAACCAGCGTTTACCCTCCGCGATCAGTTCCGGATCCACAGGAGCCAAAGCAGCAGGAACGGCTCGTTGAATTGCGCCTGTAAGGTAATGCAGAGCCCGTCGTTCGGCTTCGTCGACCCGAAATACGATTTCGTAATTGCCAGGACTCACTTCTTTCCGCGCCTCTGGATTCCGCATCGTTCTGGTCAGAAGTTCCCAGAGCACAAGGCTCGGGCCTGTACGTAAGAGAATTTCCTTTTCATTCCGCGGTTCGCTTGTCATTGGGATCTCCACCCGCTTTGGCTAAAGCACTCTATCCGAGACAATTGCTAAGCTCAACCCGTAACTTCACAACCGAAGATGAGCGGAATCGCGATTTTTCGCCAGTAAATCGATCCGTTCTCCCGCAGATCGATGCCCTTGAGCATTGACTGGACCGGGTGTACATTTCGGTCGGCCCGCTTAAAGGCGGAATCGAGGAGGATCGTCATGGGATTTCTCGCTTGGATCGTGGTTGGACTGATCGCTGGTTGGCTTGCTGGCCAAGTCATGAAAGGTGGCGGCTACGGCGTAATTGTAGACATCATTCTCGGTATCCTCGGCGGCGTTTTGGGCGGCTGGATCTTTGGGATGTTGGGAATCTGGCACGCCGGGGGCATGATCGGCTCCATCATCGTGGCATTCGTTGGCGCGGTGATTTTGGTCTCGATTACCCGCCTGCTGAAAAAAGCCTGATCGTTGAGGCATGCGGCGCTCAACTTCACAGATAAGTACAATGGCGACATCATGGGGGCTGGCCCACCCTTTCGCCAGTTTAATCCCGATGCGGATGCCCTGCCCTTGTCGCGTTTTGTGCGACAGAGCTTGCCCTGAGCTTGTCGAAGGGGCGGGGGTTTTGATTTCCCATTCCCGGAAGAGACGCCAAGAAAACGGGCATGCCCGGTTCATTCCCGTGCTCATGAGATTACTATGCGAACATGGCGAGTGGCCCGGGCTTTTGATCTCGCAGGAAGCACAAAGATCGGGGGTGCCCCGCTCTTGCGTTTTTTGCAAGGGCGGGTCCGATGCTGCCGAGAGCGTGACGCTTGGGCTTCACCATTGACCCCATCCTTCACGAAAGGTGAGTAGTGATTCCAGGGTTCAACTTCAACTACTCCAGACTTACGCGTCAGTGCTGCCCACCCTTGCAAAGAACGCAAGGATTGATTGGATAAGAACGAAGGCTCCATCGAACCGGGGTAGTCTTGGTTTGAGGACTAAGGCTTCTCGGAAAGGAAGGAGCCTTCGCGATGATGATTATAGGATGTGATTTCCATCCCAGTTGGCAACAGATTGCGTGGCTGGATAGCGAGACTGGGGAGACGGGCGAACGGAAACTGGTGCATGCCAGCGGCGATGCCAAAATGTTTTATCAGCAACTGTCGGCGCCGGTGCTGATCGGCATGGAAGCGACCGGGAACAGCCAGTGGTTCATTGAGTTGGTCGAGGACCTGGGACACGTCATCTACATCGGAGATGCGGCGCAGATCCGGGCCAGCTACGTGCGCAAGCAGAAGACGGATAAGCGGGACGCGGCACATATTTTGAAACTGGTCGTGGAGGGCCGCTTCCCGCGGCTGTGGAGTCCGGATCGGGATCAGCGCGATCTGCGGCAGCTGGTGCTGCACCGGCACAAGCTGGTGGAGATTCGCAGCCGGGTGAAAAACGAACTGCAACACCTTGCCATGAATAAGGGCATGCAGAAGAAGCGCACGCTGTGGAGCGAGGCCGGACAGAAGATGTTGCGCGAGCTTCGGTTGAAACCCTGGGCTTCGTGCCGGCGAGAAGATTTGCTGGGACTGCTGGGGATGTTGAACCAGCAGGTCGGCAGGCTCGATGCGGCGGTGCAGAAAACCGCCGACGAACACCCGCAGGCCAGACTGCTGATGACGCAACCGGGCGTGGGTCCGAACACGGCTCTGGCGTTTGTGTTGACCATCGGCGACGTAAGCCGCTTTCGCCGAGGCAAGCAGGTCGCCAGTTATCTGGGATTGATTCCGCGCGAGGAGAGTTCGGGCGGACGGCAGAAGCTGGGCGCGATCAGCAAGCAAGGCAACCGCATGCTGCGTTCGTTGCTGGTGGAGGCGGCGCAGATCGCGGTGCGCTTCGATCCTGATTTTCGCAAGCAGTATCTGCATCGCTGTCATCAGAAGCCGAAGGGAGTGGCCAAGGTGGCAGCGGCGCGCAAGTTAGCGGTACGACTCTACTGGATGTTGCGCACCAATGTTGGCTATCCAGAGATCGTTCGCATCGAGAGCAGCCCGCGGGTGCCCCTGGTCGGCGCAAGCTAGACCGCAGGATTGATTGGGCGCTCTCGCATCCCGTAGAGACGGGATGTTCGCATAGAAGAATCATGGTCGATGATTGGGCCGAATCGATGGTTGGTGGAACGATCCACCGCAGGATGATTCAGAGTGAGATTTCCAGAGTCTTGGTCCTCAACCTTCTCTGGTATGACAAAGCAAGCGGTGCTTCCCCACCGCCCAGGATAACTATGCCTTGACAGAACCTTCGTTCTTATCGAGGGGCACCCCTCAATCATGGTGATCCCAGCAGTCCAGAGGGTGGGCCACCCGCGCCGGCGCAGATCGAAATTGCGAGCGAGAGGATGAGTAAACGAGAGAGGTACACAGCCTGTCCTTTGTTCTGAGGCAGCATTGTAGCTCTGGATACAGAAATCTACGATCCGGACAATCTTCCTGCTCTGGGCGTGGTCTTTTCAGGGCAAGCAACCGCGGGAGCCGTCCGTAAAATCAGGCATGGGAGACAATCTTGCGACGAATGGGACTTTGGGCATACAAGTGCAAATCGGTTGGTAGAGGTACCGAGAATGCCGTCTGCACTGTTTCTTTTGCGGACATTCGTTCTTCGTTCTTTGGGATTGCAGTTCGGGACGGCGGTTCAAGTTCCGATTCGGCCTTGGTGAAACCTCCTTGTTTTTGGGAGTGGCTGGAGTTCAGAGCACGGGAGTGCCATGAAGAAGATTCAAATGAAACGGAAAGAGGGTATCCGCGTGGCCGTCATCGAGAGCGATCCGCTGCGTCTGGCGGGTTTTCGTGCGCTGCTCGAGTGTCAGGAGCGCCTGGAACTGGAATCGCTCCAGATGCCGGAGCTTGGCACGTTGTCGGGCATTGACGTATTGATTCTGGGAAAGCGGCAGGGCGAGAACCTCTCGGCTCTGATGGGGCATTTAAAGGCAATTCGCCCGGACGTGCGCGTGATCCTGACGGCTCGCAGCAGCGATGACGAGTCGATTCTCAATGCGCTGGCCAACGGAGTGAAGGGATATGTGAACGAAGCCGCAACGGCTTCGGAATTCGTGAGTGCGATTCATGTGGTCCACGATGGACTGATCTGGTCTTCGCGGCGGCTACTAGGGATCTTCATTGAGCGCTCCAACAACAGCAGCCGTCGGGCGATGGGCAACACGGAGCTAACGGCACGTGAACGGGAAGTTCTGGAGATGCTGGTCGATGGAAGATCGAACAAGGAAATTGCGGTTCCGCTTGGGATTGAAGAGCGCACGGTGAAAGCGCACGTTGCCAAGATGATGAGGAAAATCGGCGTTCAGAACCGGATCATGCTGTCGGTACACGCGGTGAATCGGGCGCTGGTCGTCGCTCGATAGCTCCGCCTCGGAATTCCGATGTGGCGGTCCCGAGCCAGCGCCAGAGGTTTTCAGAGAAATGCGGGTATCGCGATGCGCGTGAGGCGGACGCCGGCGCTACTCGGGTGCGCCGGCGTATTTGTCGAGCCACTTCAACTCTTCGCGGACTTTGATTTTTCCGTGCCACGGATTTTTTGAGAGCGAGTGACCCTCTCCGGGAAAAATCAGTAACGCGTTCGGAATGCCGAGCGAATAGAGCGCGTGCTCCAGCAGATAATCTTCGAGCACTGCAACGCGGATGTCGTCGGCGCCCGCGACCATGTGTGTCGGCGTTTTTACTTTCTCGATCTGGAAAATGGCAGCCTCATCGTGATAGCGCTGCTGAGCTTCCCAGGGACGTCCGCCAAGGAAGTACGCATCGTCGAAGGTGGTGTCGTCGTTGCCCCAGTTGCCGATGTGTTCGACCGCGCCCGCTCCGGTGACCGCGGCTTTGAAGCGCGTGGTCTGGGTGATCAGCCAGTTGGTCATGTATCCACCATAGCTGTAGCCGCCGAGGGTGAGATGGTCGGGATCGGCGATGCCGTCTTTCACCAGCGCGTCGACGCCTTCGAGAATGTCGCGACCGGGTTTGGAGACGATCTGCGGAACGATCTGCATCAGGAATTTGTCGCCGTATCCGGTCGAGCCGCGGTAGTTGGGCTCGAAGACGAGCCATCCGTGAGTAGCGGCGAGCGCGCCCCACTGATACCAGTCGGCTTCGAAGTGGTTGCCGTCCGCGTCGGCCGGACCTCCGTGGATGAGGGTGAACATCGGCAGATGCTTTGCCTCGAATTTGCCGGGAGGATAGATCAGCATGCCTTCGACCGTGGTGCCGTCGTCGGCCTTCCAGCGATAAGGTTTGCCCTGCGGAAGATCAGATGCGGCGAGCGCGTGATTGAAGCTGGTGATGGCGCGGGCGTGATCGATGGTGTCGCTGCGATCGGCGAGATAAACTTCCTCCGGCTTGACGAGCGAGGAATAAACGAAGGCGATTCCCGGCGAATGTGCTGCGGTCGAGAGGTCAGAGTAGGCGCCCTTCCATCCTGCAAGTTCGTGAAGGGATTCGGAAGGCTTGCTGACTGAGTACATCTGGACTTCGGTGCCGATGCGAGCGTCGGCCAGGATGTGATCGCCTTCGATGGAGTAGCGTTCGATCGGTCCGATGAAATCTTTGGCCCACTGCTCGACTTTACCGGTCTCAGTATCGACTGAGTAAAGATGAGGCTGAAGATCGCGGTAGGGACCGAAGGGATCTCCGATCTCGACGGTGAAGAAGATGTGGCGCGAATCGGGAGCCCAGCGCGGCTGGGTTTCGACCGCGGTGTTGTGGGTGATGCGCTTCGGGGCTGCGGTAAAAGACGCATCCTTGTGCTCTGGAGACGGTGGACTGATGGAAGTTAGATCGACAAGGTAAAGTTCGACGTCCTCGTATTTTTCCTGGCGCTGGTTGATGGCGTTGGAAAGGATGGCGAGCTTGGTTCCGTCGGGCGAAGTGAGCAGGCGGTCGGCGCGCAGGGGAAGCATGGCGATGCCGCGGGCTCCGGGAGTGAGGTCGGGCTGCGGCGCAGATTGTCCTTCTTTTTTGTCGACTTTCTCGAGGTGCGCGGGTTCAGCGGTGTGACGCGCGAGCGCGGCAGGTAAGTCGAGAGCGAAGACGGCGTCTCCGCGCTCCGCGGTGCGGTACTGGACCACATCTTTCCATTCCTGCTTGTAGTCGTCTTTCTGCGATTTGGTCCAGGGCTGACGTGTGGCGAAGTAAATCGTCTGCGAATCGGCGGACCAGGCGAAGGAGTGGACGTCTTCGGCTCCCTCGGTGATCGGGATGGCTTCGCCTCCGGTGGGAGAAATTACGTAGAGCTGAGTGGTGCCATCATCCTTGGAGTCGGGATCTGCGTCGTCGCTCTTCCCGGCTGCGGACTTGCGCTCGGAGACGAAGGCGATCCAGTGGCTGTCGGGCGACCATTTGGGTTCGGAGTCGTGACCGGATTGGGTCAACTGGAAGAGCGATCCGGACTTGCCGTCGTCACGATAGAGCCAGAGATCGCGGCGGAAAATCTGCTGGTCCCAGTCGGCTCGCTCGGCAACGATGACGACGGAGTTGCCGTCGGGAGAAATTTCAACCGATGGGAAGCTGACCGAGTTGAAGAAGTCGTCGAGCGAGAGCTTAGGCTTCTGTTGGGCGGAAACGGCGAGAGTGCAGGCCACGAAGAGCGCGAGAAGGACGGCATATTTGCGGATTGGCATAGGGTCCCCGGCGGGAAGCTTTGAGTGGCGCAGTTCGAAAGCAGCGCGTTTTCTCAGTAGGCTGGCATCGGTCGTGCGCCCAAGATCCTTCGCTCCGCCTGAAAAGCGGCTTCGCTCAGAATGACGCCGGCAAAAAACGGCTGACACACTCGTCTGAGTTCCAACTGAGTCACTACCAAGAAAAGGGTTATACAACGACCGATTCAGTGGAGGCAAGTTTGTGACCGGGAGTTTTGGTTGCTTGGCGCGAGATTCGGAACAGGAGCCAGAGCAGGGCGGCGAAGATGGGAACAGAAAGTTGGAGGTGCGTCCACTTCGCGAGTGGACCGAACAGGGGCAGCAGGAATGCGAGATAGATCAGCGGGCCGAGCCGCGCAACGGATGGATCGTGAAAATTCTCGACGGCGAAGTCGGCGAGCAAGAGCAATGCCGGAGCCAGCGCGAGCAGATCGTAGATGTAGATGTGAGGGTTGACCAAAACCGCGGCAAGGATGAGCGCGGAGAAGCGGATCGCGAGTGGAGAAGAAGATTTCCAGATGGCGGTTGCGAGCGCGATCACTGCGATGGCGCTGACGAGATAGGCGAGGAACACGGCGGGCGGCCAAGGTATCAGGAGGACGAAGAAGCTGCGGAGCGAGTGCATCTGGATGGGCGAGAGGAGGAGTTCTGTGGTTGCGGGCTGTCCGGCGCTGTGAAGCAGCGTGGCGAGATAGGAACGCATGACGCCGGAGCCGAAGTAAAGGAGAGCGAATGCGAGTTGGACGGCGGCTGAGATGACGAGGCCGAAGAATGCCTTCCATGATCGCGCGAGCAAGAGCACCAGCGGCATTGCGACCAGGAACTGCGGCTTGAAGACGAGGAATCCGAGGGCGATTCCGCCGAGCCAGGGGCGATCTTTTTGAAATGCGATCAAGGCGAGGGTGAAGCCAACGAGGATGGGGACGGAGATTTGTCCGCGGACAAAGAAGTGAAACAGCGGAGGATACGCTGTGGCGCAGATCGCGACCAGGCGCCGATGACGGCGAAGCGCGGGGCAGGATTTCCAGAGGAGATGAATGCAGACGAAGTACATGAGGAGCGAGAGCGCAACCCAGATGACGGCTTCGGCAAGAAATGGAAGTCTCGCGAGCGGAACGAAGGGCAGCGCCACTTGCGGTCCGTAGAAATAGCGCAGGAAGACATGAGTATCGTGGCCGACGATGGCGCGGATGTGATCGGCGAGGACTTGATCGTTGTACAGATCTTGTGCGCGGCCTTCGAGGATCAAGCGCGCAGCGATCGGGAACTGGAGGAAGTCCTGAAACTTAATGTTGCGCGCGCGGTCGAAGAGGCCGGGAGTGGCGAAGTCGACGGCGCAGACTCCCCAGAGGCAGAGTGCGAGGATGACGGCGTGGGCGCGAAGGCGCCGTTCGGTGATCCAGCCGGTCAACTGGGTCTTGGGTATTTTTTCCGAGTGGCTCACGACGCGGGCTCGGCATTTTTGAGTGCGCCGTCCATAGTCTGTCCCGGACGCAGGACGGCGGGAACGATGCGCCAGCCATCGTCGTACTGACGGAATCCGACGGAAGATTTGTAGTGTAGGTCGCCGGAATAAAGGGCGGCGCCAATTTCGTTGAGCGGAGTCCACTTCCAGGTGAACTCGACATCGGCCATGGCTCCCTGCTTGCTGATGCCGGTGACGGCGATGAGTTCGCGCCGCGCGACGGGGATGGAGATTGAGGGCTTGGTGGCTTCGTCAGAGGAGACCTGAGAGCGAACGATATCGACGCCGACGGGAGTGAGGACGATGTCCCAACATGGCGCCGGCGCGAGGCCATGTAGGCACGCGACCACGGTGGCGGAGATCCATCCGTGATGTTCGAGCACGAGATATTCGGGCGCGGCGTAGTCAACGTTGGAGACGACTCCGGTGTGAAGGAGGAAATCCTGCGGAGCCTGGAAGGTGGCCGATTGGGCGATGAGATCGGTGGCAAGACGGCGCGTGAGGAAGTCGCGGGGAGAGCAGGATGTCAGCAGGAGAGCAGCTGTGAGCGCCAGGATACTGGTGTACCCGCGGCGGAGAACAAAAGGTCCCTCCACGCGCCTATGGATCGGCCTTCGCCGATCCATGGGCTTGGTCGGGGTGACAGAACTCTTGGCCGGGATGACAGAAGTAAAGAGATGCCAACTGCGAAGGCGCTTTAGGGTCGTTTTCCGCATTTGCTGTGCGAAGGAAAAACCTTTTTAAACACGCAGGACACGAAGTTGCACTAAGGAAATGCTTCGTCCCTTACAGGTGCTTTGCGATTGTAAACAAACGGGAGCGGTTGTGTGGGAGGAAAGGACGGGAGGCGATCTGGCCGTCGAATTCGGGGGCCCAGCGGCCGGGGATCTGATGCGAGCAGCGCGGGCAGCGGCCTTCGGGAGTGAGGTTGTAGTCTTCGATCAAGTATCCGTAGCGGCGAATCAGGAGCTCGGCGCATTGCGGGCAGGTCGTGTTTTCGCCGTTCCCGACGTGGCCGGGAAGATTTCCGGCGTAGACATAGCGAAGGCCTGCGGCATGGCCGATCTCGGTTGCGCGGAGAAGATCGCCGGCGGTGGTGTCGCGCTGGCCGTCGCCCTGCATCTTGTAGTCGGTGTGGAAGGCAGTGACATGCCAGGGAATGTCGGGCGAGACTCCGGCAACGAATTCGGTGAGCTTTTTCAATTCGTCGTCGTCGTCGTTGAATCCGGGGATAAGGAGCGTGACGATTTCGAGCCACAGACCCATGGCGTGAACGCGGCGGATGGTGTCGAGGATGGGACCGATCCGTCCGCCGAGTTCGTGATAGTGCCGGTCGTCGAAACTCTTAAGATCGATTTTGTAGAGATCGATCCACGGGCGGAGAAATTCGAGAACCTGGGGCGTGCCGTTGCCGTTGGAAACGAATGCGGTGAGAAGTCCGGCAGCCTTGGCGTCTTTGAAAACTGCGATGGCCCACTCGCTGGTGATGAGCGGTTCGTTGTAGGTGCTGACCAGAACTTTCGCGCCCAAGTCGAGAGCTTCGCGGACCATGGTCTCAGGAGTTACGCGCAGCGGCGGCGAAACGGCGTTGGGATCGCGCAGGGCTTGGGACGTCACCCAGTTTTGGCAGTATCCGCAGTGGAGATCGCAACCGAGCATACCGAAGCTGTAGGCGAGGGCTCCGGGATGCGCGTGAAAGAAGGGCTTCTTCTCAA
The DNA here is from genome assembly GCA_963763845.1 of uncultured Acidobacteriota bacterium. Taxonomy (GTDB): domain Bacteria; phylum Acidobacteriota; class Terriglobia; order Terriglobales; family Acidobacteriaceae; genus Sulfotelmatobacter. The sequence goes on along the minus strand of CAVXPX010000024.1, from coordinate 53,912 downwards.
TGGGATCGCACTGCATGCCAGCGGTGTATCCCCAGGGCACGTAAAGCTTGCCGCCGCGATTGAAGCGGACTTTGCATACTCCGGACTGGCCTTCGGGGATGGGACAGCAGTGGCCACAGGAAAAGCAGCGGACGCGATTGTTGCCGAGATCTTCGACGAGGGAAGGTTCGGCCTCGCGGACTTTTTGATCGAGGATGTCGCGGAGTGCGGGCACGGGGTTACTTATATTCTAGCCGAGGCGGCTGTCGCCACGTACCTCCGGTTTAGTTGCGGGCTTTCAGTTGGCCGGCTTGGGGTTTGTCGTTGCGGTGTTGCTGGAGCCAGCGGTCGGCGTCGAGTTCGATGGCGGCGACTTGGGCGCGGGTGAGGCGGGCGCGGACGAAGGGCGAGAGCGTCTTGCTGGCTTCGTCTCCGCTCATGCGGGCGACCACCATCCAGAAGTAGGCGCGATTGGGATCGGCGGGAACGCCGCGTCCACTGAAGTAAATCGATCCAAGCTTGGATTGCGATGGAACATTGCCCTGCTCTGCCGCCTTGGTAAACCAGCGAACGGCTTCGACTTCGTCGAGCTTGACTCCCTCGCCGGTGGCATAGCGAAGTCCGAGAGCGTTCTGGGCCGCAGGGTCGCCCCTCAGCGCCATTTGCGTGAGTTGATCGAAACTCGCGGAATCAATTGCGGCGGTCTCGGGAGAAATGGCTTCGGTCTTCTCCGGCGTTGAGGATGCGAGGACGGTGGGCAACTGCGCGTGAGCGCGGGAGTGAATTTTGGCGGCGATCCAGGGAGTGGCCGCGCTCTCAACCGATGGCGCGAGATGATAGCCGAGCGCGAGAAAGATGGTGCCGGCTGCGCAGGCAAGAATGACGAGGTGCGTGCGCGGGAGCGTGATGCCGCCGCTTCCCTTCTGTTCGTTTTTGCGCTTGTCTTGCGACTTGTCGTCGGTCTCGTCCTGTTCGTTGTGGTAGGAGGCGAAGAGCACGCTTCCGGGAGACGATGCGGGAGTTGGGGAAGATTCGGAGCCGGAAGGCGTGAAATTCTCGGCGCGGGTGGCGCGGTTGATGGCAGCGAGGACGGTGTCGGCAAAGCGCTGCAGGACGCGTCCATCGATTTCTGAAAATGCGTTGGGCTCGGCGGAGAAGGCTTCGATAAGGCCGACGGATTTGTCGTCAACGCGCACGGGAGCGGCGAGCATGGAGCGAATGCCGAGCGCGCGGCAGCTTTCGCGGTCGACACGGGCGTCGGTTTCGGAATCATCGCAGCGAAGAAGGCGTCCGGTCTTTACGCATTCGCCGGAGAAGCCGGAGCCGACCTGGAGACGCGCGCCGGTGGGCGGAGCGTCGGAACCGGAGCTGGCGCGGCAGACCATAAAGCCGGGGTCTTTCTCGGCGAGCGCAATGGCGGATCCAGAGGCGCGGAGGAGTTCGAGAGCGCGCTCGGCAATCAATTGCAAAGCGGCGGAGAGATTGGAGCCAAGAGATTCGACCTGGCGCTGCACCACGCTGACGGCGGCGAGAGTATCAGTGTAGTTCGGGCGTGGAGGAACTGCGTCGCTGAGAGCATCGATCTCGGTTTCGCCATTGGCGACTCCGGCCATTACATTGACGAAGAGCCATTCGCGCAGCCGGGAGAGAGAATCGGGAGGGAGGTCGGAGAAGCGGAAACCGGCGCGTCCGGAATCGTCGGACCAGATGACTTGTCCGGCAGTGTAGATCTGCTCGGCGCAATCGGCGAGATCGAGGCAGAGATCGAGCTGGGTCTTGATTTCAAGGGGAGAATGGCACTGGATGGCCATTCCATCTTCGCTGATGTCTACGATCTCGTGCAGGTCGATCTTGGTTTGTTGCGGATCGGAATTAAAACTGGCATAAGCCGGCGTTTGAATCTTGTGGCGTACGCGCCGGCGCCGATTCGGGGTAGAAAGTGCCAACGTCGAATTCAAAGACATGATGAGCCCAACAGCTTCGTACATATTAGCGCGGAATGTGAAAAAGGGGCAGTTCTCAGTTGTCAGTTGTCAGTTGTGGTTCCCAGTATGAAACAGGGTCAGTGGGTAGGGCTGCGGGCGGGAGGAGTCGTTCGTTTAAGTCGTCCGCTCTCGACTGTCGCAGGGCGTCGCAGGAATCGAAGAAGGTACAGCTGGAGTCTTAAGGATATCAACTGAGCCAGATAGCTTCTGGATCTACTTGTATCCGGCTCTCTTCCAGGCCTTCCAATCTTGCTGGACAGACTGTGCCATCTGCAGCGTAGCCTCATGCAGCCACTTGGGCTTCTGTTTGCGGAGGTGAGCGAGAATCGGCTTGCGAGCGGTACGGGTTCCGAGATGGATGTTGGCGGTTTCCCATCCCATGGCACGGAGCAAGCGCAACTCTTCTCCCTGGGCCTGAAGAGTGGCCAATTCGATGCGGGAGCAATGCGGGCTGAGACGGCGGACGATCCAGCGGCCGCGCAGTTGGACAAAGGGATCAGGGCAGCGAACGGCGCGATTCACAATTGTCTGATAGAGGATTTCGGAGGGGCCTTCGTGGCCCTTGGCCCAGTAGCAGGCCGAAGAGACGAGGGCTTTGGCTTCACGGGCGAGCCGGCCGCCGTTCCACTCGGCGATCGCCACATAACGCGCGTGACCTAGACTGCCCAAGCCTGCAACTCGATGCGCCATGCGGTATTCCAAGTCACGTGCGGGAAGCAAGTGCTCGATGGCATCGACAGCGCTAACGGGAATGTCTTCTTTCAGGGTTGGCAGAGCGTCCATCTTCGCCCAGAAGTGGATTGGATCACGGAGTTCGCTTTCGCCGATTTTCCGCAGCCATTCGTTTTTCTCGCCGAGAACAAAAGGCAGACCGTGGCTGCGCAATGCCTCGCTATAGCCTTCCAGAATCGAGTCACAGATATCTTTGTGCTTGAGAGGCAAGCGCCGGGCTTCGGCGGCGAGGTGGGCGCTGACGGCCAGGCGCACGAGATCGTTGGTGTACGCCATCGGATAGGTTTCGTCGAAATCGTTGACACCCCAGATAAGACGGCCCTCGATATCCCGCCAGGTTCCGAAATTCTCGATGTGAAGATCGCCGACGGCGAGGACTTGCGGCGCTCTGGCGAGTTCAGGGCAGACCTCCGGCCAGAGCTGCGCCCAGCGGTAGTAGGTGGCGCGCAGAAAGGGGAAAATAGCTTCCTTCATGCTGGCGTGTTTGAGTTGGAGATCTTTCTTGACGAGATCGGTGCGATGTCCCAGCCACTGTTCGAAGTGGCGGGTCGCTTTGACTACGTTCATAGCAGCGGAACCATAGCGGGTGGGAGGCGGCGAAGTCAATGCGGGAGAAAACAATCACCGGGCGCCGGACGGGCTGGTTGACTCGCGTCCGGCGCCCGGCAATCGTGACCGAGCAGTCGATCTTGGGTGCGCGACTACTTCTGATAGAAGGCGGCGTTCTTCTCGATGAACTCCTTCTTCTCCTCCGGCATATCTTCCAGGGCATGAATCGAGTCCGAAGTGCAGGCCGGAACACAGGCGCCGCAATCGATGCAGCCTTCGGGATCCACATACATCTGGGTGGCAGCTTCGAATCCGGGCTCGTCCTGCTTGGGATGAATGCAGTCGGTGGGGCAAACTTCGACACAGAGAGAGTCTTTAATGCAGGTATCAGTGATTACATAAGCCATGATGAATCGATCTCCGCAAATGGAATGAGCATGTTAGGCTCGCTCAACTACGAGTGTATGAATCGGGGGCGAGACAATCGGTGATTTAAATCACAGCGAATTGTGCGCGGGAAGATTGAGGATAAGGCGGACCGGAATGGGCTGATCGGGGGCGGGATTTCTTGCATGAGCGCAATCACTCGCAACTGTGAGGACGATCACAGAAATAGCATGCTAAGAGGATTTTAATAGGCACAATTGAACTAGGCCTTCTAGTCATAGGAATCGCCCGGCCGCACCCACAGAACCCCACAAGCCGTTACCCCAGACGGCGGCGGCCGGGCGTTAGGCTTCCAGGAAACAAATCATCCCATGTGCCGATCTTCGTTGACTTCTTGCAGTTCGGTTGTATCCCACTGCGAAGCACAAGGTCTCTCCACTCCGGTCGAGATGACAATGACCTGTCGGCCGTGATTGTGTGTGCCTGTGGACACATGCGTGGCGGGCGGACCACATAGATCGTCTCAGGATTGCTTGCAACATCGTTTAGTTTCAATGACATAACATCTGGTCTCCTTACTGCTTTCTCAAAAGGCGGTTGCGATTTCCACGGGAGGCAGAGATGAGCGGAATCGGGCAGACGCTAAGCCGGGCGGGATTGAGCCGGATTCTGGCGATCGCGTTGTTGGCGGAAATGCCGGCGTTGGCGCAGACCGAGAACAGCGGCGCTGAGCCATTCAGTCGCGTCGCGGTGGTGAGCCTGGTGGACCGCAAGCTTGCGGTCATGGAGAACGGGCGAGTCATCGCCGTATTTCACGTCGCGGTGGGCGCGACGGCCAGCCCGAGTCCGACCGGCGAATTCCGCATCGTGAATCGTGTCTCGAATCCCACCTATTACCACCCCGGAACGGTGATCCCGAGCGGCAAAGACAATCCTGTCGGCACGCGATGGCTGGGGCTGAGCCAGAAAGGCTACGGCATTCACGGAACGAACGCGCCGCGGTCGATCGGGCGCGCGGCTTCACATGGCTGCATACGGCTGCGCAACCGCGACGTGGAGCGGCTGTTCACGATGCTGCGCATCGGCGACGTGGTACAGATTCATGGCGAACGCGATCCGCAGGTCGCGCAAATCTTTGGCGGAGTACCGGAGAACACCATGATCGCGGGCGCGCAGATCGCGGCGCAGGCGGGCGGACAGTAGGCCTTTTCACTGAAAGAAAAGCAGATTTCAGGAGGAAGTTATGCAGATGGCAATCACATTCATGGCAGTGGTAGCGGGAATGGTTTTCTCACTGGCGATCGCTCTGCTGGCCGAAGAGATAATTTTCGGGCAGGTGTTCCGGCTATTTTCCTCGCGGCACGCGGTTTCGGTGAAGACGGAGCACAAGCAGTAGCGCGGCCGTTCGAGGCACGAGGCGGTGTCCAAACAGTACAGAGCGGAACGAATGAGCGCTGTGCGGGGCGTTTATAATTTGGGTATCCCAAACGTCATTTCGAACTCAATGAGCGGCGTCCCACGCACCACGCTCCAAGCCTGCAGCGCCATGCCGGTTCTTGTGCGGATTGTTCTTGTGCTTGGGTTGATTGGGGCCTCTGCGATTACAGCGGCGGCGGTTGACTGGAGCGTCCCTGAGCAACAACTCGCGCGAAAGATTGTGGCGGTGACGGGCAGCGGTTCGGTAGCGCTGCAGTTTGAGAACCGGTCTTCGCTCAGCAGGCGCGACAGCGAGATTGTTGAAAACGGGTTGCGCAGCGCGCTGGAGACGGCGGGCGTCCGTTGGGTCGATGCGCAGCATTCGGTGGCGAGTATCACGATTACGCTTTCGGAAAATCTGGCGTCGTATGTGTGGGTCGCGCAAATTGCGAAAAGCGGCGCCGATGCGTCGATCGTGATGGTCTCGATTCCCCGCCCTGCCAGCACGGCGTCGGCACTCGGTTCTGTCCCATTGAGCTTGCGGAAAACGACGCTCTGGAGTCAGACGAATCCGATTCTCGATGTTGCGGTGCTCGACGAGAGTGCGACTCCGACGCGGATTGCGGTGCTCGATCTGGAAAAGATTTCTGTTTATCGGCTGCAGAGCGGCAAGTGGGTGGAGGAGCAGACGGCGGCGATCGTCCATTCCAAGCCGTGGCCGCGGGATTTGCGCGGGCGGCTGATGGCCGCCAGAGATCATATGGAAGCGTATCTCCCCGGAGTTGTCTGCCGTTCTTCTGGCGGATCTTTGAATTTGAGTTGCGGCGACACGGACGACCCATGGCCCTTGCTCGCCGCGGGATTGAGTGGGATGAGCGCGCCGGTATTTCCGAGCGCGGGAACGGCGAGTCCGGGTTCTGCGAGCATCATGCAGGAGCAGGCATTTTTCGCTTCGGGGCGTAACTTCTTCAACGGAACATTGACGCCGGCGATGAATACGGTGACTCCGCCGAAGTTCTATTCGGCGGCGGCGCTTCCTCACGACAAAGGTGCGCTATGGCTGTTCGCGGGCGTGGACGGGCAAGTTCACATTTTTGACGGAGGGCCGGAGCGCGCCAGCAAACTGACCTGGGGCAGCGATATTGCTAGCGTGAAGACATCGTGCGGCGCTGGATGGCAAGTGCTGGCGAGCGGTGCCGGCGAGGGAGTTGCGGATTCAGTGCGGGCATACGAATTTCCCGATCGGGATCCGGTAGCGGTGAGCGCGGCGGTAGATTTTCCAGGACCGATCTCGGCGTTATGGACGGAAGCGCGCGGCGACACCGCAATCGCGGTGGCAAAGAATCTGGAAACGGGGAGCTATGAAGCGTATCGCGTGGCGGTGGCTTGCAGCCAGTAGCCTGCTGTTGGCGGCGCTGGCGGCGACGGCGGAAACCCGGCCGCAGTACGGAGGCACGCTGCACGTGTCTATGCACGCAGCACCGTTGTCTCTGGACCCCGCCGATCGCGCAACGCCAGATTCTTTCGGGCGGCGTAGCTTAACGGCGCTCATCTTTGAAACGCTAGTCACGGTTGATAAATCTGGACCCGCGAATCCTTTGCTGGCGGAGTCATGGCAGGCGCGTGGGAATCGGCGGTGGCAGTTTCGGATTCGGCGCAACCTGTCGTTTCAGGACGGATCGCCGCTGACTGCGGAGAGTGTGGCAGCATCGTTGCGGCTGGCGAATCCGTCGTGGAATGTCGCGGCGGATCATGACAGCGTGATCATCGAAAGCGATTCCACTGAACAGGATCTATTGGCTGAGCTGGCGCTGCCGCAAAATGCGATTGCGAAAAGGGATTCGGATAAATTGAGCGGCACCGGTCCGTTTCATATTGTGGATTGGCAACCGGGAAAGGAATTGACGCTGGGATCGGAAGAGAGTTGTTGGCGGGGACGTCCGTTTCTCGACGGAATCGAAATTGAGTTGGGCAGAACTTTTCATGATCAGATGACGGCGCTGCAGTCAGGAAAAGCGGATCTGATCGAGGTCGCGCCCGAACAAACGCGCCGCGTGTCGCAGGAGGGGCAGGCACTGGCGAGTTCGGCTGCGATGGAATTGCTGGCGCTGGTGTTTGCGCAAGACGCTTCGTCGCCACAAGAAAACTCCTTGCGCGAGGCTCTGGGGTGGAGCGTGGAACGAGGCTCGATGCGCGATGTATTGCTGCAGGGGACGGGGCAAGCGACGGGCAGCATTCTGCCTGCGTGGATGAGCGGCTTCGGATTTGTGTTTCCGGCGACGGCGGATCTGGCGAAGGCTCGGCAGTTGCGAGGAGAAGTCCGCGTCGCTCCGAACTGGAAACTCGGGTATGACGGCAGCGATCCGGTGAACCGGCTACTGGCGGAACGGATTTCGCTGAATGCGAGAGATGCGGGATTATCGTTGCAACCAACTTTCGCGGCCAATGCCGATCTGCGGTTGGAGCGAATCCCGCTGGCGTCGTGTGATCCGTGGATTGCGTTGCCAAAGGTGATGGCTGAGGCTGGATTGCCGGCGGCGGTGAGCAAGGGACGATCAATTGAAGACCTGTATACGGCTGAGGCTGCGGCGTTGGCAACGCGAAGAATCATTCCTCTGTTTCATTTGCCAGTTTCGTATGCTTCTGCAGTGAACCTGAAACACTGGAGCCTGCGGGCTGACGGGAGTTGGAATCTGAGCGATGCATGGCTGGAGAGTGCACGGCCATGACCTTCCGCCGCAAACTTTTGGCTGTCTTTGCGCTGACGGTTTTCCTGTCGGTGGCGGCGGTTGCGTTATTAGTCCTAACGGTGACGCGAAACGCGTTCGAGAAAACGGAGAATGAGCGGACTGCGGCTCTGGTCGCGCAGTTTCAGCGGGAGTTCACCCGGAGAGGCGAAGACGTGGCGCGGCGGGTGGAATCGATTGCGGCGTCGGATGCGGTCACGGGCATGGCGACTGCGTTCAGCGGCACTCCGGCGGATTCTGCCGAATATTTCGATCTCGCGCGGACATTGGCGGACAGCCATCAACTGGATTTTCTGGAGTTGCTCGACGGGCATGGAGTCATTATTTCTTCGGCGCAGTGGCCGGCGAAATTTGGCTATCCGGATAACGCGTTTGACAGCATCGCTGGATTGACGGAGCAGAGCGCGTTCCTGAAGCTGGAGGATTTGCAGGACTCGACCGCGTTGGGATTATTTGCGGTGCGGGCGGTTCGCTCGGGCGATCATCCCGTGTACGTAATTGGGGGGCAGCGTCTCGACAAGAATTTTCTCGCCTCGCTGGATCTGCCGCCGGACATGCGGGCGCTGCTGTATCAGAATCGCGGGGACCATTTCTCCGCCGACTGGTTGCTGGATGCCGGATCGAGTGCGGGGGGCGCGGCGCGTCCCGCGGAAAAGTTTTCGAGCTTAATCGATGCGGTTCGCCGATACGATCAGGAGATGACCGGGATCGTGAACTGGTCGGCGGATCAGGCGGATCAGGAAGTGTTTCACGCGATTCCGTTGCGAGGAGTGGGGAAAGATCGGCCGCTGCTGGCGATTCTGCTGATCGGGAATTCGCGGCGTCAGTATGTCGAACTGAAGCGGCGCATTCGCGATGCGGCGCTGCTGGCGGGCGGTGGAGGAATTGTGCTCGCGATCCTGCTTAGCAGTTGGGCGGCGGCGCGGGTGACGCGTCCGGTGGAGCAGTTGGCCTATGCGGCGCAGGACGTGGCGGCAGGAAATTGGAATTCCAGCGTGGAAGTCTCGGGGCAGGATGAGGTTGCTCAACTCGCGGAATCGTTCAATCGCATGACCAGGGAGTTGCTCGCGCAAAAAGAGCGGCTGGTACAGACCGAGCGAGTTGCGGCGTGGCGAGAGCTGGCGCGGCGACTGGCGCACGAACTGAAGAATCCGCTGTTTCCCCTGCAGCTGACGGTAGAGAATCTGATTCGGGCTCGGACGCAGAGTCCGGAGCTGTTTGAGGAAATCTTCCAGGAAAGCTCGCGCACGCTTCTGGCGGAGATTTCCAATTTGAAGGGCATCATCGGGCGGTTCAGCGAATTCTCGAAGATGCCGCAACCCCAGTTGCAGCCGGTACAGGTGAATGAGATCGTATCGGCAGTCGCGCAATTATTTCAGGCACAATTGCAGGCGCCGGGGCGCGCGGCGATTGCATGCAAGCTGGAGCTGGATCCGAGGGTTGAGGCGATTGGCGCAGATCCGGAGTTGCTGCACCGGGCGATTTCGAATCTTGTCCTGAACGCTATGGATGCGATGGCGAACGGAGGAACGCTGACGCTGCGGACGCGACGCGATGACGGGAAAGTGACGGTCGCGGTATCGGACACGGGATCGGGGCTGACGCGGGAAGAATGCGAGCGGATTTTCACTCCTTATTACACCAGCAAGCAGCATGGCACCGGACTGGGACTGGCGATCGTGCAATCCGTGGTCAGCGATCACGGGGGCAGGATCAGCGTGCAGAGCGAACCCGGCCGGGGAACTATGTTCCTCATTGAGTTGCCGAATAATATGGAAGCGCTTCGGGCCGCGTTGAAGAATGCGGAACCGGGCGCGGCGGAATCCGCGGACGCAAGGGGGAACGTTGCCGCACAAAGCGCATCTGTTGATCGTCGATGACGAAGCCAATACCCTGGCGTCGCTGTCGCGCGCCTTCCGGCTTGCCGGCCACGAGGCAACCGTCTGCGACAATGCCGGCCGAGCGCTGGAACTGGCGAAGTCGCAGAATTTTGATTTGATCCTTTCCGACGTCGTAATGCCGGGCAAAGACGGGCTGACCTTGCTCGAGGAATTGAAACAGCAGGGAGTCACGGCGCCGGTCGTGATGATGTCGGGGCAGGCGCATATCGAGATGGCGGTGCGGGCGACGCGGCTGGGCGCGCTCGATTTTCTGGAGAAGCCGATCTCCACCGATAAACTGCTGCTTACGGTCGAGAACGCTCTCAAGCTGCAACGCCTGGAGAGCGAGAACCGGCAACTGCGCCAGCGACTGGGCAAGCATGAGATCGTTTGGCAGGGCGAAGCCATGCGGCGTGTCATGACGCAACTGGAGCGGGTTGCGGCGAGCGAATCCCGCGTCTGCATTCTTGGCGAGACCGGTACCGGAAAAGAATTGGTGGCGCGAACGATTCACGAACGAAGTTCGCGGGCCGGCGGGCCATTTGTGACACTGAATTGCGCGGCCGTTCCGGCAGAACTGATCGAATCGGAATTATTCGGACACGAAAAGGGATCGTTCACCGGCGCCTCGGGGCGGCACATCGGGAAATTTGAGCAGGCCGACGGGGGCACCATCTTTCTCGATGAGATTGGCGACATGCCGCTGAGCATGCAAGCCAAACTGCTGCGCGTGCTGGAAGAGGGAGAGATCGAGCGTGTCGGCGGAGACAAGCCGATTGCGGTGAATGTGCGCGTGCTGGTGGCGACGCATCGCGATCTGGAAGCGCGAGTGCGCGAAGAAACATTCCGGCAGGACCTGTTTCACCGCATCTACGTTTTCCCGCTGACGCTTCCTCCACTGCGGGAGCGGGGCGAAGATATTCCGGCGCTGGTCGAGCATTTTGCCGCGCAGGTCTGCGCGCAGAACGGGTGGAAACCTGTGCCGTTTACATCGGAAGGTATGGATGCTCTACAGTCGCATGCGTGGCCGGGGAATGTCCGCGAATTGCGGAATATGGTGGAGCGGCTGATGCTGCTTGCGACCGACGGTCAGGTTGATCTCGCAACCGTGCAGATGGCTCTGCCCAAAAGTTCGTCCCCGGCGGGCCTGCCGTCCAGCGCGGCTTTCACTGGACCACTTGCGGACCGCGTGCAGTCATTCGAGCGAGAGGTGATCCTGGCAGAACTGAAGCGCACGCACAACAACATGAGCCTGGCTGCAAAAGCGCTTGGCCTGGAGCGCAGTCACCTGTATAAGAAGGCGGAGCAACTCGGAATCGATTTGCGCGCTCTGCGGCGGGAGCAGGGCACGACAGGCTGACCCCGGGTCAAACTTGTTTTTCTCGGAGACTTCTTTGGCGCGCGCGTTCTGGGTCCTTCCACTTCTCTGGATTTTTTCATTCTCGTCATTTGCAACTGAACCTCCTTCGCCGCCTTCCTACGGAGTCCGCATGGAGAAAACGTGGATTCCCATGAAAGACGGCGTGCGGCTGGCGGCGACTCTCTACATGCCCGGCGGCGCCAAGCCGGGAGAGAAGTTCCCTGCGCTGCTCGAATATCTTCCGTATCGCAAAGATGACGGCACGGCCGCTGAGGATTATCCGACCCATTCTTATTTTGCACGGCGAGGTTATGTGGGCGCGCGAGTCGACATTCGCGGATTTGGCGAGAGCGAGGGAGTTCCGCCGGAGCGTGAATACTCGGAGCAGGAGCAGGAGGATGGCGAACAAGTGATTGTGTGGCTCGCGCATCAGCCATGGTCGAACGGAAACGTCGGCATGTTCGGCATCTCGTGGGGAGGATTCAACTCGCTGCAGATGGCGATGCGTCATGCCCCAGGATTGAAGGCGATTCTTGCGGTCGATGCGACTGCGGAGTTGTTTCACGACGACGTGCACTACATGGATGGAATGGCACACATCGACGAATTCGAACTGAATATGGACATGGCGGAGGGCTGGGTCGGCGCGCCCGACTATTCGCTCGATGAGAAGACGCTCGGTCCGCGATTCGATTCTCCGCCGTGGTCGCTGCTTTATCTGAAGCATCAGCATGACGGGCCGTTCTGGCGCGACCGGGTGCGGCCGCTGAAAGAGATCACGATTCCGAGTTTTCTGATCGGCGGTTTGCAGGATGGGTATCGCGATAATGTGCCGGACATGCTGATGCAATCGAAGGCGCCGATCAAGGCGATCGTCGGTCCGTGGAATCACACGTATCCGAACAATGCGGATTTTGGTCCGCGCGTGGAATGGCGGGATCAGGCGGTGCGCTGGTTCGATTATTGGTTGAAAGGGCGCGACACGGGCGTGACAGATGATCCTCGGCTGGTCATTTATATGCAGCACTGGCATCCGCCGGATCCGAATCTGGAAAGCGTGCCGGGGGAGTGGCGGCGGGAAGATGTGTGGCCTCCTCCGGAGGCAAAAAACACGACGCTGTACATGCAGGGCAACCACATGCTGGCGGCGTCGGTCGCGAATGATGACGTTCACCAGCTGAAATATGTTCCGACGATCGGAGTAGAGGCTGGATTCTGGTGGGGCGAACTGTTGAGCGACGTCCGGCCAGTGGACGCGTTCAGTCTGGTTTACGATTCCGCACCGCTCGACGAGGACACGGCGATCCTTGGGCGGCCGCGCGCGCTGTTGCGGGGTTCAGCGACAGCAAAATTGGCGGACTGGTTTGCGCGGCTGTCGGACGTAGCTCCCGATGGAACCGTTACGCAGATTACTGGTGCCGGGTTGAACGGGGCGCAGCGTGATTCGATGTCGGACCCGCGCGATCTTGAGCCGGGCAAGGTGTATCCGCTGAATATCGAGATGCACCTGACGTCGTGGGTATTCCCCAGGGGCCATCGGATTCGCGTGGCGATTTCGAACTCTTTGTGGCCGATGATTCTGCCGACTCCGTATGCGATGACCACTTCTCTGGAGCTGGGTGGGGCGGAAGGATCACGAATTGTCCTGCCGATTGTGCCAGTGCATGGAACAGAGGCGCCGGAATTTTCTGCACCGCAGCCGATGGAGGAACGGAATGACATCAAGACTGTAGGGTTCCCCTGGCCGGGCGAGTGGACGGTGGAACGCGATGAGGCGCGCCAGAAAACAACCGTGCACTGGAAAGGGAAAGATGGATCTGAGTTTCCGTGGGGAAAAGAAGATGATTTTGAAAGTCTGACTTATGAAGGGGACGACGCGCATCCCGAAACCAGCTCTGTCCGCGGAGAGGCCGAGAGCACTTTCACTTTGAAAGACCGCACCCTGGTGTGGCGCGGGCATCTGCTGGTGACGACCGACCAGGAGAACTTTTATTACCGCTACACGCGGGAGCTGCTGAAGGACGGTCAGATGCTGAAATCAAAGACGTGGAAAGAGACCATCCCGCGGGATCATCAGTGATCTCGCGAGAAGCCATCTCAAATGAACGAAAGAGTAAACTCGCGTACCCTCAAGGGCTGAAGCCCCATCAATATTCCGCTTAACGCGGCCCTGAAGGGCCGCTCTCCCACATGCCTCGGGCTGAAACCCGCATCTTTTCTGGGCTTCGGTGGCGCTGGAAGCCGTGCCCTACCCAGAATCCTCTATGAGATAGCGGGCAGCCTTTCGAGACGTAGCAAGCTACGTCTCTACTGAGAACTCTCGAATGGGCTTTCAGATCGGCGGCCAGCAGGCGGTGGAAAAGTTGCTCGCCGGCTTCGCGGCGCACTGACAAACGGCCTGCCCCATAAGCGCGCGACTTCAAACCGCGCTGCACGTCTTCGCAGATGCCGAGATCTTCATCCTGCACGCGATTGCCGACGTTGACCGATTCTGTGTTATACGCGCGGCGGGTTTCGCTGACATCGCTGAAGTAGAAATCGAAAATCACGGTGCAGTGATCGGCGTCGACGGGGATGACATAGTTTGTGTCCATGTATCCCTCGTAGCAGTTGATCATCAGGTTTGGATATTGCCAGAAATACCGGGCGCGATCGCCCTTGCGCGTGGCCCCGGTCGCGGCATCTTCGTCGGACGCGACCATCGGACTGGACTGCAGGCAATAACGATCTTCGTTCTCGATGGTGTACTGCTTATAGTCGAGAACGGAGCTCAGTCCTTTGTGAAGATGGGGCACGTGGTACCCGCCGTCGAGATAGTTATCGACATAGACCTTCCAGTTGCAGTGAATGTTGTAGGTGCGGCGATCGAAATAGTGCAGCTTGCTGATGCCGAGCGGGGCAACTCGTTTCTCCAGTCCGCCGAGAAATTCGCGAAGCGGCATGGCGTCGGGATCAAGATTGACAAAGACGAAGCACTCCCAGGTTTCGACGCGAATGGGAACGAGACCATTGTCGGCGCGCTCGAAATTCTCGACGCCTTCGAATTCCGGCATGCCTTTGAGCGATCCGTCGAGGCCGTATTTCCAGCCGTGGTAGGGACATTGCAGGATCGAGGCATGCCCGCAAGGCTGCGTGACCACGGCGGCGGCGTGATGGCGGCAGACGTTGTAGAAGGCCCGAAGCGCATCATCGGAGCCGCGGACCACCACGATGGGCTCTCCGGCAAGACGTGTGGCCACGAAGTCGCCCGCATTTTCCAGTTGGCTGGTGCGGGCCACCAGTTGCCACGTCTTGCTGAATACGTTCAGCCGCTCGAGTTCGGCGATGCGTGGATCGACATACCACGGCGCGGGAATGGTCGAGGCTTCCGAGAGCGGAGCCTGATCGTCATAGGTGGAGAGAATCTGCTCAATCGATTGCATCGTGAACCCTCGATAGTTCGTATTCAGACTAACAATTTTCAGCGGCGATGATTGCCGCGCGCTTTGGAGCGTGCGGCGACGGGCGCGGCCGGCGCGGTTCCGATCGCCCGCTGCAGGATGTCAATAAACTGCTGAATCCGGCCTTCCTTTTTTTCGGCCAGCTCGCCTTGCCGGCGAAACAGTCCGGGATCGAGTTCGGCCGTCAGCAGAGCATCCTGAAAACGCTCGACCATCCAATCGATGATCGAGACGATCATCTCGATATCGAGATCGTCGCGCAAGTCGCCGCGCTCCACGCCGAAGCGGACGAAACTGACCGTGCCGTACGGATCTTCGCTGATGAGGAAGCGGTTGATCTCGCGCTTCAGGACAAGGTCGGTGCCGTAATTTCCGAGAAGCGAGATGCGATACGGGATCCAATCTTCATGGACGAGATGCTCGGTGCGGGTGAGCCAGTATCTCAGCACTTCGAAGAATCCTGCCTGGCGAATTTCTGCGGGTGCGTCGAGATACTTTGCGAACGAGCGGACGGCGCGTTTATAGACTTCGAAGAACAATCCGTCTTTGCTGCCGAAATGCTGGAAGATGGATCCCTTGGCGATGCCGAGAGCGATGGCGATATCTCCGACGCGTGCGTCGTGATAACCGTGTTCGGCAAAATGAAGAGTTGCGGCTTCGACGATGCGGCTGCGCTTCGCCTCAGAGCGCGGACGGTCTTTGCCCTGGCGCTGATATAGAGGGGGAGAGACGCGGTTGCTGGCGATTCCGGGCATAGGGACCAAATGACTTTAAGTCATGACAGCATAGCGCAGAGATATCTCGGTTTCAACTTCATTTTTGCTTGCTTGTGCGGTAATGTGGTGCGACTCGAAGGCTTGCCGTGACTTCAGGTCATCCACAAATAAACAGTTCGAAGACGATCTACGACGCGATAGTTATTGGCGCCGGTCATAACGGATTGACGGCTGCCGCGTACCTAGCGCGGGCGGGATTGTCGACGCTCGTGCTTGAGCGGCGCGAAATTGTCGGAGGATGTTGCGTTACGGAAGAGATCGCTCCAGGCTGCCGCGTTTCGACGACATCGTATATCGCGAGCATGCTGCGGCCGGAGGTGATTGCGGAATTGCGGTTGGCCGATCACGGATTGCGGATGATTCCGTGCGATCCGGCAATTCAGGTTCCCTTCCCCGACGGGCAGGTGGTTCCGTGGTGGGCGGATCGAGAGCGGGCGCGGCAGGAGTTCTCGAAGATTTCGGTGAAAGATGCGAACCGTTTCGTCCAGGTCGACGATCAGCTGAAAAAGCTCGCGCGCTACCTGCAGCCATTTTTTCTTGAGCCGCCTCCGGAGATTGACACGTCGAGTCTGAAAGGGTGGAGCGATTTGTTTCGCGCGGGCAAGAGATTCCGCGGAATCTCGAATGCCGAAGTCGCGCAACTGGTTTCGTTTCTCACCGGAAGCCTCGGAGAGTTTCTCGACCAGAATTACGAATCCGACAAGATGAAGACCATGTTTCTGGCGAATAATGTTTACGGGAAACATGGCGGACCGTATCAGCCGGGGACGGCGATTGGGCTGTTGTTCCATCTGCTCAGCGGCGGAGAGCACGAACTCCAAGGATTCTACGGCCACGTGATGGGAGGGATGGGATCGATCACACAAGCACTGGCTGTGGCTGGGCAAAAGCTGGGCGCGCAGATTCGCACGGGAACTTCGGTGGCGCACATCGACATACGCGGCGGGCGGGCTCGAAGCGTCGTGCTCGAAGACGGAACAGAATTTCGCGGGCGCATGATTCTCTCGAATGCGGATCCGAAGCGAACATTTCTGAAAATGCTGGATGCGAAAGATCTTGCGGAAGATTTTCTCTTTGCCGTGCGTGGAATCAAAATGCAGGGACCGTGCGCGAAAGTGAATATGGTGCTGGCCGAAGAGCCGCGATTCACGGGTACTCCGGCACAGGCCACTCCGCTCGAACGCACGTTCTACACGCTGGTTCCATCGCTCGAGTTTGCCGAGCGCTGCTATGACATCGCGAAGTTTGGGGAAATTCCGGAAGAGCTGTGGGTCGATTGCGTTGTTTCTTCGAATGCGGATGCGTCGCTGGCTCCGGCGGGCAAGCACATTCTGACCTGCTTTGTGCAGTATGTGCCGTATCACCTGCGCGATGGCAATTGGGATGACAAGCGCGATCTGCTTGGCGACCGCGTCGTGAAAAAGATCGCGGAATATGCGCCGAATGTTCCGGGAGCAATCGTGGCACGACAGGTTCTTACTCCGCTGGATCTGGAGCGCACCTACGGCCTCACGGAAGGAAACATTTTTCACGGCGATCTGCGATTGGAGCAACTCTTCTTTATGCGTCCGGTGCCGGGCTGGTCGCAGTATCGGACGCCGGTGGACGGACTCTATCTTTGCGGCGCGGGTGCTCATCCGGGCGGAGGTGTAACCGGAGCGCCAGGCCGAAACGCCGCGCATCAGGCTCTGCGCGATTGGAAGAAAGGACGATTTCGGGAGGCGGCCGCATGACCTCCGGCAACGGAGTTTCGACTTCCTTCCCGAAGACCGCGGATTTCGTGCTGATCGGCGCGGGCGTCATGGGCGCGTCGATCGCGTTTCATCTCGCGAAGCGAAACTGCGGGAAAGTTGTGGTGCTCGACAAAGATCATGTTGGCCGCGGAGGCAGCGGCCGCTCGTCCGCGCTGGTGAGAATGCATTACAGCTTTCCGGCCGAAGTACAGCTGGCATTGATCAGCTTGCGGATGTTTCAGAACTGGGCTGAGATTGTCGGTGCACGCGGGAGACTTTCGCAAGACAGGATTTGTGCGCATCGTGCATCCGAATGAAACCGGGCGGCTGAAGCTGAATGTTGAGATGCAGCGTGGTCTCGGCGCAAGAGTGGAACTCATCGACAAGCATCAACTGCGCGAACTTGAGCCGGACTGGAATGTGGAGGAGGTGGAACTCGCCGCGTACGAACCGGATTCCGGATACGGCGACGGCGCCGGTGTTGCGGGAGATTTCTTGGCGGCGGCCCGCGATCTCGGAGTGGCATATGTTTCGCGCACGCAAGCTACGGAGCTCGTAATTGAAGGCGGCCGCGTTCAAGGAGTGATCACTCCACAAGGAACAATTTCATCCCCTATCGTCATTGTTGCAACCGGGCCGTGGACGCGGCCTCTGGTGCAACGAGCCGGTTACGATTTGCCGATCGAGTGCGAATATCATCAGGTCGCCATTCTTCGAAATGCGCCCGAGATGAAAGGCGGCGGCTGCGCCTGCATCGATTCGGTCACGGCTACATATTTCCGCTCGGACGCGCATGACAAGTTTCTGGTTGGAGATTTCTATGGGAAGCGGCCCGTCGATCCTGACAATTTCCCGCAGCGAGCGTCCGACGAATCTCTGGAGGAAATTATCGAGCGCGCCTGCCGTCGAGTTCCGAAACTCGAGGCCGCTGAAGTGATGCGGGGCGTGACTGGGGTTTACGATATGACGCCTGATTCGCGGCCGATGCTGGGCGAAATCCCCGGCGTCGCAGGACTCCATGTGTGCGCGGGATTCTCCGGCATGGGCTTCAAGATTTCTCCGGCCATCGGTCTGGTGATGAGCGAACTTATATTGGATGGCGAAAGCAAAAGCGTGGACATCGCAGCCTTCCGTCCCAGCCGCTTTGCAGAAAGTCGGCCGATCAAGGCGGAGCACGAATACGTGGACGATTAATCACTCTCAGGAGCAACCATGAAAAAGAAGGGCATTCTCGAACGCTTAAAAGAAGGGCCGGTGCTGGGCGACGGCGGATACCTGCTTGAACTGGAAAAGCGCGGGTGGGTACGCGCGGGTCCGTTTACGCCGGAGGTCGTGCTGACGTATCCCACTGCGCTTCGCGAATTGCACATTGAGTTTCGCGAGGCCGGCGCGGAAGTCTTGCAGGCGCTCACGTTTTACGCGAGCCGCGACAAACTGGCCACGGTGGGTCTGGAAGATCGTATCGAAGAACTCAACCGGTCTGCTGTTCGCGTGGCGCGGGAGGTGGCCGGCGATCAGTGCCTGGTGGCGGGCAATCTCAGCCTGACGTGGATGTACGAGCCGGACAGTTCTTCCGCCGCTGACCGCGTCCGCAAAACGTTTGACGAACAACTAGCGGTACAGGTGGATGAAGGCGTGGACTTCATCATCGGGGAAACTTTTTCCTGGCTAGGAGAGGCACTGATTGCAGTCGAGCGGGCCAAGAAAACCGGCTTGCCGGCGATGGTGACCATCTGTTTCGAAAACAAGGATGAGACCGCGGAAGGCAAAAGCGCCGCCGACGCCGCCAAAGCGTTGTTCGACGCGGGAGCCGACATTGTAGGCATGAATTGCCTGCGCCCGCCGGAACACATTCTTGGCCCGATGGAACAGATGCGCAAAGCGGTTTCCGGATATCTCGCTTGTCAGCCGGTTGCATACCGCACGCCGAAAGACAAGCCGGATTTCACCAGCCTTCCGGAATTTCCCTACGCGCTGGATCCGCTGCAACTGACCAGGAAAGAGATGGCGGACTATGCGCTGCAGGCGCGCGATGTGGGAATCAACTATATCGGCGCGTGTTGCGGCACGGTCGCCATGCACATCCGGGAAATGGCGCGCGTCCTGAATAAGCTTCCGGAGGATTCCCGCATCTGGAAGAAAGGCGGCGCGAAGCCCATGTCGGCGTATGAGTACTACGATCACGACAAACTGAGGGTGGGAAGCACGAAGTAATCTGCATTGAAGGAAGCGGGCCCCAGAGCGGGGCCCGTATTTTTTGTGCTCCAGAAGAATTAGCCGGCTTTTCGCATCTCCGGATCGATCGCATGCACGAGCGGCATCTCGACCAGGTGTTCGCTGAGGAACCACGCCTGCAATTCGTTGGCACGGAGCACATCGCTGATCACGAGATCATTCGTGCCGTCATCTCCGATCTCACCGGCGCGGCCCGCCAGTTCCCTGCACTGTCCGATGATCAACTGATGGGCATCGAGCAGCCGCGAGATCTGCACGGGAACCTCTTCCCGTCCGCGCGGAGGACGCTCGATGCGCGTCGTCTCTGCAATGTCGGCGGCCATCGCGAGAGAAATTCCGCCGAGCAACTGAATGCGCTCGGCAATCAGGTCGACGATTTCCACCTGCTCTCCATAATGCTTGTCGAACAAAAGATGGAGTTGATAAAAGGTGGGCCCGGCAACCTGCCAGTGGGACTTCTTATAAAGATCGCGGAGAGTCATGGTATCCGCGAGAAGCTGGTTCAACTGCTCGGTCATTTCGAGGCGCACAGCCTCGTCCAGTTCCAGGGGTAGCGCGTGCGAAACGGTACCGTAGGTCTGGATCTGTTTCGCCCGCTGGTGAATGCGCGGCTGGGCATTGAGCGGGGCTTGACGCGTTTCTTTCTTCGGCATAAGACCTCCTCAGTCTGAAGGGAAAAATAGCTCGTGAGCGACTCGAACTCTTCGGCGCAACTCAGAGCAACACGGGTTGGATGCCACAAGGTTGGGCAGGGCGCCAATCTTTTCAATTGCGCCAGGCGAAATCTCATGCCCGAGCCGGACGCAGCATTTGACGCGCCCATACACGGTTGTTATGATCCAGATGCGGGGTGGAGCAGTCTGGTAGCTCGTTGGGCTCATAACCCAAAGGTCGGTGGTTCAAATCCACCCCCCGCAACCAAATTTATCAAAGAGATACGCGCTGGGCTATCCAGCGCTTTTTACTTTTTGTCCGCGATTTGTCCGTGTTCTCCAGAAAGCTCAACCCAGTTCAGGCAACCGAACATTCATCTCCCGAGCCCCTCAAAGCCCTCCTAAGATTGTTTGCAGGCGGCATGATCGCTATTCTCACCGCTACATAGGGTTGATAGAAGACCATTTTGTGTTCTTCACGACGCCCGATTTAGCAGATGGGAAGCCTGTTAATTCCTCCAGACTCGGTCTTTTTGTTTCCCTTGCCGAAGCGAAGGCGGTCGGCTCAAAGGTAGTTCCTAGCGGATCGGTGCTCATGTCATGCGCGGGCGAGTTAGGAACGGTGTTCGAAGTGAGTTCGTCTGGAGTGGAATCCATACTGCACAGCTTCTGCATATTACAGAGTGGGTGCGCGTTCGAACCAGCGGGTCCAGTTATTCGGGATGCGCAAGGCAATCTGTACGGTATCTTCGCTGGAGGGCGACCATCGGTCTACAAGGTCGCGCCAAGCGGAACTTATACACAGCCTGAAGTACTCCAGGCAGGATTCCATTCAACGAGATTCGCTTTATGGTGCGGCTACGCGAGGAAACGCAAATACGACACCATCGCCCGACGTGCCTCCGAACTGCGTCGTGCCGAAAAGATTGCCTTTTCCGTCGATCGTAACCGGCGTGGTTGGAAATCCGCCATCAGTGCCGTTGGTGAAAGCGTGCAGTATCGTCTCCGTCCAGCTACTGACGCCGGGGGACAACTCGTACAGCACTCCCAAGCCGCTGCTGCCCCCGTTCATAGTCGTTCCAAACATGTTGCCGGCGGAGTCGAATGTCACTCCCGCCTGCGGGGCGTGTCCATCGGGATTATCCGTAAATTCGTGGATGGCGGTCTTCGTCCAAACTCCCCCTGTATTGGTCAGTTCGAAGACTTCACCACAGCCAAATCCCTGACCGCATGATGTGTCGCCGCCGCTGAGAGTTGTGCCGAACAGATTTCCGGAAGCATCAAAGGCCAGAGCCGATTCGGGGTTGACGCCATCCGCCGTGCTCTGAAAGGTGTAGAGAATGCTTTCGGTAAACGTGCCGTTCGTGTTCTTCTTCAGTTCAAATACGTCGCCAATGAATGACGGGCCGCCGGATGCTGTCGTCCCATACAGATTTCCGGCACTGTCGGAGATCAGTCCGCCTGAAGGGAAGTCTCCGTCGTTCCCGCTGGCGAAGCTGTACAGGACCACGTAACGGTAGCCGGCGGCTGTGCGTTTCAGTTCGTAGACGGTGCCGTCGTTGAACTTGCCCCCGCCTGCCGTTTCTCCAAATAGGTTGCCGGCTTTATCCGTAATCACGCCGGCGTTGATTGGAGTTTCGCCTGTACCGAAAACGTGCAGTATCGTTTCCTGGAATGTGCTGCCGGAAGGGGTGAGTTTATAAACCACGCCATTGCCTTTGCCGCCACCTTCCGTCGTCCCAAAGATGACTCCATTTGAGCTGAGAATGAGAGTGCCGCTGGGATTGGCGCCGTCCTGCGTGCCTCCTTTGAACGAATAAAGAATACTTTGCTTGATGCCGTTGGATGTGTGGGAGATCTCGTAGACGGCACCCTGCCCGGCTGACCCTCCGAAGAATGTGACTCCATAGAGGTTTCCCGCACGATCGAGCGTCACGCCGGAAGTGGGCTCGGAGCCGTCGCTTCCGCCGGTGAAGTTATAGAGCACCCGCTCGGTTGCGGGCGTCTGGCTGCCGAATACGAATCCGCATGAGATAAGCAACAGCGCACTACACACGATGGCCCAGTAATACATTGACCTCATAACGTCACTCCAAAATCAGAAATTCGAATCTGCAGGGGAGTACCGGGGGAGCCCCTTCTGCTCAGTATTGGGTGCCCGGGGAAACATCCAGGGTTGCCGGTTCACGTGAGGATCGTCAGGCTGAGAAGCGCTTCGCTGTTCAGCTTATACAGCCGATCGAGTTCTCTCTGCAGTTCTTCCGGCCTAGAGTCGGCGGACTGTCGTAGGCTCCCGTTGGGCATGGGGCGATCTCCTCTCGGGCTTCACAGAGGGACGGCTGTCGATCAGCGGCAGGATCAGTGTTTCATTGCAGGGGCAAGCAGAAGAAGCTATACAGCGGGAAGGTGCGTGTGCACGGTTACGTTCGGAACGCGGCCGGTGATGGTTGTCGCCGCCCGGAGATCAGGCCGAGAAAGTACGTCCGCGAGAAGCCGACCAGAGCGGTGAACGGCATCACGATGGCTATGCCGGTATAGAACTTGCGGTCCGGCACCAATCATCCGATCCCATTCTAGCAGTCGATTCACCTGCGCTCGCGCGACGCCAGCGCTTTGTCGTTCTCGATCCTCCCCTCAGTCAATCAACTCACCGCGAATGTGCCGCTGCAGAAAACCAGAGCCGATAGACTATTCACGCACTACACAGCCTCTGTTAGCCGCAGGCAGATCCAGGTGGCGATCGAAAAGGTACGGGATGCCGCGCCCTCGGATCCGGTCAAAATGGGAAGAGTATTCGACTGGCGCCAGACCGCAGTAGCTGAAGCTCCGGGCGATTCGCAATTCGCAAAGGCCTGCATCTGGCGATTGTCCCTGCCGAAGGATGCGTGGAAGAACTTTGAAGATGTGTTTCTCGATATTAGTTATGTTGGTGACGCTGGTCGCCTCTACAAAGGCGACAGCTTAATTGACGATAATTTCTATGACGGCACTCCGTGGGAGATTGGTCTCAAGCGATTTTCGGAGGACTACGCCGAGGGAATGGAGCTGCGGATTCTCGCGCTTCGGAAAGACGCCCCAATTTATATACCCAAGAGCTCGTGGCCACACTTTGGCGATAAATCCGACGTCGCCCAAGTCAAATCTGTAACCGCATCCCCGGAGTACGAGGTCATTCTGATCACTCCATAGACTCTCGTGCCTCCAATTGTTCGTAATGGATTTCGCCTATCGGATATCTATATCGAGCACTCAGATTTCACATATAAGGCTCGGCCAGCATCTGCTTGAATTTGTGTATTAACTATGATTAACTGTTTGGAACAATCTGTAGTTAACACACTCTGGGGGCAGTACACATGAGATCAGCAGTTCTTTGGGGTTCTGTTCTGATGGAAGTGCTTGTTTGTTTCTCCGCGCAGGCTCTCGCGCAAGGAGAGACCACCAGCGCCATCGTGGGGCAGGTGTCAGACAGGTCCGATGCTGCATTGCCGGGCGCAATCGTCACCATCACGAATCAGGAGACTGGAGCCACCCGCACGGCTAAGACCGACGACGCGGGCAGGTTCGACTTTCCGCAACTGAAGCCGGGCAATTATTCAGTCTCAGCCAAAGCGGCGGGTTTCGAGCCCCAGCGCAACGACAATGTGCTCTCAGGTCTGGGCCAGAAGCAGACGGTCAACTTCCGCCTCCAAGTGGCTCAGGCCAAAGAAACCGTAGAGGTCAGTTCGGAACCTGCTCTGATCAATCCCGAAGATGCCAACACTTCTACCAACCTGAATGCGCCGGCCCTGGAGGATTTGCCCAATCCGGGTGGGGATCTAACCTATCCGTTGCAGTTTGCTCCCGGCGCCCTTATCAACACAGCCGGCAGCGGCAACGACTTTGTGGGCGGCACAAACGGATACGGCAATGTGGAATTTAACGGCTTGCCGGCCCTTTCCAACGGCTATATCGTCGATGGACTAGAGACGAACGATCCGCTGACCAATCTCAACAGCGGTCTTTCCACCAACCTGGTCTTGGGGCTGAACTCCATCTCTGAAGTGACCGTCAATACGCTCTCCTATTCCGTTGACCAAGGCCGCTACGGCGCATCCCAGGTGAACTATGTCACTAAGTCAGGCACGAACCAGTTTCACGGCAATCTCTACGAGCTATGGAATGGCGCGGTCCTCAACGCTGCGGATAACTTCACCAACGCGACACCGGGCAACCACAAACCGGGGGCAACTGTGAATCACTTCGGAGGCAGCTTAGGTGGTCCCATTGTCGACGACAAACTGTTTTACTTCTTTGACAGCGAGTGGGTCCGAATCGCGCTGCCCATTGTCACCGCGACGACGGTTCCCACTGCTGCCTTCCGGGAATATGTGTTGCAGCAACTTCCGCTCGGCGGCACAGATTCGGTCACCGGATCGATCTATCCGGCGGCTCCGCAATCGGTCCCGTTCTATCAGAAGATGTTTTCGCTCTACGGAAACACGAGCGGGTCGCCGCTGGCGGTGCTCGGTTGTCCGTTCGACGTTGGAGGAGGTTCATCTACGATTCCGAATGATGGAAACGGCTGTGCGAACCGCCAAAGCGTCTCCCACTCCAGCGACGATCACGAGCAAGTGCAGACGGCTCGCATCGACTACAACATCAGCGAAAAGAACACTGCGTGGTTTCGCTTTCAGGTCGACAATGGCGTTCAGGCCGCTTACACGGATCCAATCAATCCGCTGTTCGATTCCGTGTCCCCTCAGCCTCTCTATTCTTTCGCGGCGGGACATACGCACGTTTTTTCTCAGCATCTAGTGAATTACTTCAACCCAGCCTTTTCCTGGTACGAGAGTCTCTTCAGCCCAGCCGACTTTCAAAAAACGCTCGCGGCATTCCCAATCGTGTTGCAGGGAAGCGGTGCCAATGCGCCCTTTACGACCGTTGGAGGGTTGGACAACACCTGGATTCAGGGAAGGCGTGCCTCCCGATTCTTCATCAATGACAACCTAGCTTGGAGCCATGGCGCGCACGAGCTACGCTTCGGCACCAATACCCGAATCTTCCGGCTCAACGACTACGACTTCGGCGAAGGATCGGTTCCGACTGTCATCTACACAACTCTGCCACAATACATCTACGGAGTTGCATCGACGGCGACAAAGACGTTCCCCACTTCTGCCAACGAACCTTTCAACTTCCTCAATCTCGATCTCTACGCCCAGGACACGTGGAAGGTAACGGGCAAGTTGACGTGGACCTTTGGCGTGCGCGATACCTTCAATTCCAATCCGCTGAACCCGCACCAGCAAGTCGCACGGCTGCGCGGATCCTTCGCATCCATCGCCCACGACGTGAATCAGCCGTTGAAGGCCGCCATACAGACGGGTCTGGGTCATGTTTTCGCCTCGACGCCCCTCGCAATTCTGCAGCCGCGAATGGCCGTCGCATGGCAGATCGAACCCAAGACTGTGCTGCGCTCCGGCTTCGGAGTCTTTAGCGACATTTTGCCAGGCAGCGTGGCCGATTTAGTCGGCGTCAATCCACCATACGTCCAAACCTTCCAAGGAGGTCTTCTCGGGACGGTCGGTGGCATCGCCATCCCTCCTGGAGTGCCGAACAGCGCAGTCGACGCCACTG
The DNA here is from genome assembly GCA_963763845.1 of uncultured Acidobacteriota bacterium. Lineage (GTDB taxonomy): Bacteria > Acidobacteriota > Terriglobia > Terriglobales > Acidobacteriaceae > Sulfotelmatobacter. The sequence goes on along the minus strand of CAVXPX010000024.1, from coordinate 28,421 downwards.
TGGCCGCCAGCCAGAGGTTTTCTGCGGGCTTTCCGTCGGGCCAGCTTTCCTGCGCTTCGCCCCTCGCAAGCGCCACAACTTGTCTTCCTCCAGTCGCGATCACAGCCGTCCCCGAGGGCACACTCCATGCGCCGTACTTCATGGAATGGAGCTTGGGGGTTGAACATCAATTCGGAAACACCGCGAGTGTGCAGGGGCAATACGTCGGCACGCGCGCCGTAAATCAGCCTTACTTGACGCAGGTAAACGGCTATCAGACCGCGTGCCAAGGCTGTTTTGCGCCATTCCCTTACCTACAGCCAACCGATGCTCGGTTCGGGGCAGTAACCCAGCTCTCCACCGGCGAGAACAGCCACTACAGCGGCCTTCAACTCACAGCCATGAAGCGCCTCAGTCGTGGCCTGCAGGGCCAGATCAACTACACCTGGAGTCGCTGCATGGATACCGTTTCGAACGGGGGATTCCTGCAGTTCTCCGCTGGCGGAATTCTTTCGCCCCTGCCCGGAGAACTGGCCCGCGACTATGGTCCTTGCGACTACGACATCAGGCACAATCTCAATGCGCAGTATGTCTATCAGATGCCTTTGAAAGTGCGAAGCCGCACTTTGGGATACGTACTGAATGGCTGGCAGATCTCAGGCACGATGTTTTGGCATAGCGGGATTCCATTCTCGGTCCTGAGCACGCCGTACTCCGCGAACGGAAATGGAATTGTGCAGGGCAGTGGTCCGCAGTTCGCCAGTGTCCTTCCCGGTGCGCCGCGCTATCAGCACCATGCCGTCCAGGGCGTCACGCAACCGGGCACGCGTCAGTGGCTCAATCCCGATGCATTCGTGTCGGCAGTCGATCCGAACACCGGACAGTGTTTCGACGGCGACAGTCCGCAGACCTGCCAATTCGGCAATCTCGGCCGCAACGCATTGCGCGGCCCGGCTTTCTTCTGGAACGACTTCTATCTGACCAAGTGGTTTCCCGTGAACGAGCATGTGAAGCTACGCTTCGAATCGCAGTTCTTCAATCTCTTCAACCATCCAAACTTCGGGCTTCCGAGCATGGTTCTAGCGGGCATTCCGGGAAAGCCTTCGACCCAAACCGGATTCGGAGCGCTCACGTATACGACCGCTCCGCCGACCGGCTTACTGGGAGTCGGGTTGGGCGGAGACAGCAGTCCACGCATGATTGCATTTCAGGCGCGGTTAGAGTTTTGAGTGATGAAGCGGTGGACTTCCTTGGGATTCGATTTCAAAGGGCTTGTTTTGCCCTTGCACCTTTTGAGGAAGTCTCCGAGGCGGTCAAGTTCGGCGTCGGTCAGCGGCTCGTTTTGGGTGGACGTTCTCAGGGAGTCTCCCAGCATCATCAATACCGTTTACGATACCAGCCTCGCGGTGGCTGACCGTATGAATTGACTTGTCCTGACGCTGCAACTACCATGTGCCCGACTCGCCCGGAATGTTTCAATCCAACCCTAAGAAAAGGAAAAGAGGAACTTTGCATGAGAAAGAATACTGCAATGGCAGTTGTGGTTCTTCTGTTTGTTGCCGTCCTCTCCAGTGCCGCTTTCGCGCAAAAAGCAACTGTCCTACGTGTAGTCACAGTTAAGACCGACGATCCTGCCGCCTATGCGCAGGAGATAGAAAAAGGCAGGCAGATCATGAAGAGCCTTGGGGTGCAAGCCCAGACACGGGTATGGCAGGCAAGGTTTGCCGGACCGGAGACAGGCGCGGTGGTAGTGAGCATCGAGTATCCCAGCATGGCCGCCTTCGCCGACGCCGTTGCCAAGACGAACGCCAGCAGCGAATACAAGACGTGGCTCAAGGGACTCGACAAGGTGAGAAAGATTGTCTCGGATAGCTTGTACACTGAATGGTAGTTTTTCTCCGGGGGATGAGGACGCCCCTCATCCCCCAGAAGCTTCTCTGCTCGACGGCTCCATTTGACGGCAGTCGGTGCCCAATGGACTTTTGCTGACCCCACCGAGCGCTACTTCGATTATGTCCTGAAGAAGAGGATCAAGCTTTGCCGCCGAATCCCGCATCCGGGCGGCTGGTCTCGGTCTCTTACGCCGACTTTTTCTGGGCCGCCTTCACTTTCGCCCATCGCGCACGCTGAGCGGCGGCGATCTTCGCCCGTGCTGCTGCTGAAATCTTGCGCCTAGTTCCAGTCTTCCTCCCGTATGAGTCGCCATTGAGCGCGGCGAGGGCCGCATCCAGTTCCCGAGTCACACATCGACCCAGAACATCGAAGTCCCGATCACAAGAGAGGAACTGGTGGTCGAACGCTCGCCGGGAGCCGGACGAGAAGCGGCCGGCGCGCAAGTCGGGATCCGGCGAGAAAGGGATTCGCGTTCCCCTCAGCGAAGAACGTGTGCGCGTAGAGAAGAGGCCTGTGGTAAACGAGGAAGTTCCCGTTGGAAAACGGGAAGTGCAGGATACAAAGCGAGTGTCCGACCAGGTCCGGCACGAGGAGCTCAGAACTGAAACTCAGGGCGACGTGGACGCCAAGGAACTCGAAAAACGCAAAGGCGAAAAAGCTGCATAACAGCAGTTGTGGATCATTGTTGTCCTGTTTTGCGAACCAGGTCGTCGATCCGGGCAACGAGCGCGGGAATGGCCGCTTTGACCGGCTCGGAAAGGGATTCGCCGTGATCGAAGTTCTCGCCGACCACGGTAGCAGAAAAGGCTCGGGACCTCGCGCTATAGAGTTGCGCGGCCAAGGCGAGGACGTGAGAGGGAGAGAGCGCGTGACAAAATCCCGGCGGGTCAGAAGGAATGGAGGGATTCGCGGATAGCTCTTTGACTTGAATCTCTCCGGGGAGGCCCGGGCCGGCGGCGGCGTCGACGAAGATGATGCACTCCGAGCGGCTGATGGTTTCGGCTAATTCGGGGCCGAGTTGATGAAGGGCGAAGATCTCGACTTGCTCGGTGGAATATTTGCCTGCGAGCGCATCGGCGATGTGCCAGGCGACACCGTCATCGGAGCGCAAGGAATTGCCATAGGCGAGGATCAGGACGCGGGGCATCGTATTGAGTTTACCGCGGGATTTCATTGCGAGCTTCGCCGGAAATCCCGGACCCTTCGACTTCGCTCAGGGCAGGCTGCGTCCGGGCTACATATTCCAGCAGGACAGCCGAGGTGGCTGCCGCTACTTGTCCTGTGCTCGCGTGATTTCGTCCAGTACTTCTCCGCCCGGGCTGAGCAGCTGTATATGCAAATTCATCTGGCCGATTGCGTGGGTGGAGCAACTCAGGCACGGATCGTAGCAGCGGATCACAGCCTCGACGCGGTTGAGCATTCCCGGATTTAGCCGCTTGCCTTGCACGAAGTGCTTGGCCACCTGCAATACGCTGCGGTTCATCGCCAGATTGTTGTGGCCGGTGGCGATGATGAGGTTCACCCAGCGGATGAGCCCCTGCTCGTCGATCTTGTAATGGTGGAAGAGCGTGCCTCGTGGAGCTTCGCAGGCTCCGACGCCTTCCAGAGCATTGGGACGCGCCACGGCGCGCACGTGTTTCGAGAGAATCTCAGGATCGTTCAGCAGCTGTTCAAGCCGCTCGATGCAGTAGAGGATCTCGATCAGCCGCGCGTGATGATAGTGGAACGAGCTTAGGACAGCGGTGCGTTGCAGTTCGTGGAATTCGGCGAGTTCCTGGTCCGCGCGCGGCGTGCCACAGCGGTCGGCGACGTTCAGACGGGCTAATGGCCCGACCCGGTAAACGCCCTCGGGAAATCCCTTGGGCTTGTAGTAGGTGGATTTCAGATACGACCAGGGCTCGACTTTCTCTCCGATATATTCGGAGTAGTTGGTGGGATCGAGATCGTCGGCCACCACGTGGCCGGAGGCGTCGACGATGCGCAGCTTGCCGTCGTAGAAGGTGAGGCCGTTGTCCTTCTTTACGATGCCCATGAACATCGTGGGAAAGTTGCCGAAGGTGGAGATCTCCTCGCGGAAGCGCTCCATCGTGCTCTTGAACCACTCGAGCGTGCGCTCGGCGATGGCCAGAGCGTCGGGAATGCCTTCAAGAATGGCGTCGCGATTCGATTGCGTGAGCGGCTCGCTAACGCCGCCGGGAACGATCCAAGCCGGATGAATTCGTTTGCCGCCCAGACGCTCGATGATTTTCTGCCCAAACTGGCGCAGCCGGATGCCGTCGAGGGCAAGTTCGGGATTCTTTTCGGCGACTCCAAAGATGTTGCTCTTCGCCGGATCGGCGTCCATGCCTAAGAGCAAATCGGGCGAGGAAAGATGAAAAAGGCTGAGCGCGTGCGATTGCGTGACCTGCGCGAGTCCAAAGATGCGGCGCAACTTGTCGGCTGTGGGCGGAATGCGGACCGCCAGCAGGGAGTCGCAGGCCTTGGCGGAAGCAATCAGATGGCTGACCGGGCAGATCCCGCAGATGCGCGCCATCAGCGCCGGCATCTCGTAAAAGGGGCGGCCTTCGCAGAGCTTTTCGAATCCGCGGAACTGGGTCACGTGGAAACGCGCGTCCTCGACGCGGCCGTCCTCGTTCAGGTGCAGCGTGATCTTCGAGTGGCCTTCAATGCGCGTCACCGGATCGATAACGATGGTATTGCCCTGCTTCACGGGTACCAGCTCCTGGCTTTTAGCTTCTAGTTTCTAGTTTCTAGCTTTTCGCTCGTGCTTGCTGCTCACGATCCGAATCGTGTTCTCAAACTGACATCCGGCATGCGGCCTTCCAGCAACTCCGACACCACGTAATAGATCGTGTCGGCCGAGGGCGGACAGCCGGGAACAAACACGTCCACGTTGACGAACTCATGCACCGGGCGCGATGTCGGCAACAGCGCGGGCACGACCTGATCCGGAACGCCGGGGTCGAACGTGACATTCTCGCGGTACGCGCGGTCGTACACCGCCTTGGTGCCAAACGGATTGCGCATGCCCGGCACGTTTGCCGTGACCGCGCAGTCGCCCAGCGAGACGAGAACTTTGGTGCGCTCGCGGACGATCTTGATCTTGTGCAGATCTTCCTCGCTGCTGACCGCGCCCTCGACCAGCGTGACGTCGACGCCCTCGGGAAATTCCTTCGCATCGACCAGCGGGCTGTAGACAAGATCGGCTGCGCCGGCGATGGTGAGCAGGCGCTCGTCCATGTCGAGAAAAGACATGTGGCAGCCCGAGCAGCCGTCGAGCCATACGGTGGCAATTCGTTTCTTACTCATTCGATCCCCGCACCGCTTTCGACCCCAGGGGCTGAAGCCCTGGTCCTTTCTTTCGAACTGACGCGGCTCTGAAAGGGCCGCTCTTCCACAAGACTCCTCATTCGTTTTCCTCGCGCATCATGGTCAGATAGGGCAGGAATTGGCGGCGCTTGAGCATCTCGGCGACGGAGCGTCCTTTTTCAAACAGCGCTCCCGTCGGGCACACGTGCACGCATTTGCCGCAGCTGGTACAGGTTTCCGATGTCCCCCAGGGTTCATTCAGATCGGTAATCACCTTGGCATCGATGCCGCGGCCCATCAGGTCCCAGGTATGCGCGCCCTCGATCTCGTCGCAGACCCGCACGCAGCGCGTGCACAGAATGCAGCGGTTGTGATCGATGACGAAGCGTTCGTGCGAGGCGTCCACGTCCTCCTTTGGATAACGGTAGGGAAAGTGGACGTGGGTGATGCCGAGGCGCTGCGCCAGCATCTGCATCTCGCAGTGTCCATTCGAAACGCAGACTGAGCAGACATGGTTGCGCTCGGTGAACAGCAGTTCCAGGATCATCCGGCGGTAGTTGTTCAGACGCTCGGAGTTGGTTGTGACTTCCATGCCCTCCTCGACCGCGGTCACGCAGGCAGGAAGCAGCTTGTTCTGGCCCTTGATCTCGACCAGACACAAGCGGCACGCGCCCACGTCAGTAAGTCCATCCATTTCGCAGAGCCGTGGGACGAAGATGCCGTTCTGGCGGGCTACGTCGAGGATACTTTCTTCCTGGCGTCCGGTAACATCGCGGCCGTCGATCTTCAACGTTTTGACCGTGGCGACGGGCCTCATGCAGTTTCTCCTACCGTCTGCTTGTCGCAGACCCCGGCGGGGCACTTGTGCTCTTGAATATGCGCCCGGTACTCATCGGCGAAGGATCGCAGCGTGCTGACCACGGGGTTCGGCGCCGACTGGCCCAATCCGCAGAGGCTGGTGTGCTTGAGCAGGTCGCAGAGTTCTTCGAGCATCTTCAAATCCTGCTCGGTAGCCTTCATGTTGGCGATCGCGGTCAGGATGCGGTGCATCTGGTATGTGCCGACGCGGCACGGGATGCACTTGCCGCACGACTCGGTCATGCAGAAATCCATGAAGTACTTCGCGACATCGACCATGCATGAACTTTCGTCCATGACGATCATGCCGCCCGAGCCCATGATCGATCCCGCGCGCGCCAGCGATTCGTAGTCCACCGGCATGTCGAGGCACTCGGTGGGCAGACATCCGCCGGACGGTCCTCCGGTCTGCACCGCCTTGAACTTGCGGCCTTCGGGGACGCCTCCGCCGATTTCAAAGACCATCTCGCGGAGAGAGATTCCCATCGGCACTTCGACCAGCCCGGTGTTCTCGACGCGGCCGGCCAGGGCGAAGACCTTCGTGCCTTTGCTCTTCTCGGTGCCGATCTGCGCGTACCAGTCGCCGCCGTTGCGGACAATCGGGGCGATATTGGCGAAGGTTTCGACGTTGTTAATCAACGTCGGCTGGCCGAACAGGCCTTCCATCGCCGGATACGGCGGACGCGGACGCGGCATGCCTCGCTTGCCTTCAACCGAGGCGATCAGCGCAGTTTCTTCGCCGCAGACGAACGCTCCGGCGCCAAGGCGGAGGTCGATGCGGAAGCTGAAACGCGTTCCGCAGATATTGGAACCGAGCAGGCCGACGCGCTCGGCCTGGCGAATCGCGTTGCGCAGCCGCTTGATCGCCAGCGGATATTCGGCACGAACATAGATGTAAGCTTCCGATGCTCCGACGGCATAGCCGGCGATCAGCATGCCTTCGAGCACCCGGTGCGGATCGCTTTCGAGCACGCTGCGATCCATGAACGCGCCGGGATCGCCTTCGTCCGCGTTGCAGATGACATATTTCTGCGTGCCGACGGACTTGGCGACCGTGCTCCACTTCAATCCAGTGGGATATCCTGCGCCGCCGCGCCCGCGCAGGCCGCTCTTGGTGACTTCGTCCACTACTTCGCGCGGCGACATCTCGGTCAGGACTTTGATGAGCGCCGTGTAGCCGTTGGCCGCAATGTAGTCCTCAATGCGCTCCGGGTCGATGTTGCCGGAGTTTTCGAGCACGATCTTTTTCTGGCGCTGAAAGAATGGAACATCGGTCGGACAGACCAGGCGCTCGACTGGCTTACCCTCGAGGCTATCGAGGAGCGCCGGACCGTCGGCGGCTTCGACCTTTTTGTAGAGCACGCCGGCACTAGTCGAGACCAGGGGGCCTTCGGAACACAGCCCCATGCAGCCAACGCCCTTGACCTGGCAGTGATCCTTGGTTCCGCGGCGCGCGACTTCCTGATCGAGCCCGTCCTTCACGGATTGGCTGTGGCACGAGAGGCATCCAGCCGCGACGCAAACGTTCACCCGCTGCGTGTAGCGGCTCTGCTCCTCGCGTTCGCTTTCGGCAATCTGATCGAGTTCCTCAGGCGTCATGCGCTGGTCCATTTCTTCAGGCGCTCGCGGATCGCCGGCATTCCGACCTTACCGGCAACCTCCTGATCATAGACAACGGCGGGAGCCAGGCCGCACGATCCCAGGCAGCGGGCGGTCAGCAGCGAGACTTTCTTGTCCGGAGTCGTTTCTCCGGGAATGATGCCGAGATCTTTCTGGACGGCATCGAGCAACTGCGGCGCTCCCTTGATATAGCACGCCGTTCCCATGCAGATCACACAGGTGTGCTCACCCGCCGGTTTGAGCGTGAAGAAGTGGTAGAAAGTTGCAACGCCGTAGGCACGGCTCAGGGGAACTCGCAGCGACATCGCAACATAACGCAGGGCCTGCTCGTCCAGGTATCCGAAAGCTTCCTGTACGGTATGCAGCGTCTCAATCAGACCACGCGCCTGCTGGCCCTGACGCCGTATGGTCGCGTCCACCAGCTTCCAGCGTTTGTCCTGATTGGGAGGAGTGGGTTTTGCAACATATGAGGGCATATCCGTTCGCACCTGCAGATGAACTCGGTATGAAGCGATGAATGCGCATGAAAACCTTGTCCAGCACTGCTTATCTTAGTCTTCGCTAGTGCTGACTACAACCGCTCGTAAATTTTTTCACACACTTTCGTTTCAATTTGGTCCGCTCTTCAAAGCGGAATTGGCAACGCACATTCTCCTGCCTCTTGAGATGCGTTGCCTTCGGTTGGCAGCAGAGCACAGATCACCACCCACGTCGCGTTATCCCGCAAGGGCGAGTCCTTATGTCCGCCAGCACAGCTGACTTCATCTTGCGTGTCGTTTTACCCGGGCGCGACTTCGCGTTCTCGATCAACTGCGCTTCGTCGAACTGTTCTCCGTGGGCGCGCTTATTCGACCTGGAGTTCGTCAATGCCTTTCATTCACCGGATGGTCAGCACTGGACAATGCGCGTGCGCGATGACCTGATGCGTAGCCGACCACGGCAGATGCGTGCTGGCAACGTCGGACGCCGAACGCGCTCCCACAACAATCATGTCGGCTTGGCGCTCCGAGGCAACTTTCAAAATGCGCTCCGCGGCGTTACCGAATTCCAGCACCATATCCGGCGCGTACTGTAGTGCCGCGTGGTTCGGAACCAGCTCTCTCAGTCTCTGCGCTCCGTCTTCGATCGGTCCGGGCTTGGTTCCAAGCTGCGTGTAGTCTTCGAGAACGTGCAGCATCGTCAGTCGCGAGCGAAATTCCTCGGCCAGCGCGACGGCAACCTTGGCAATGCGCGGCGCGTTGTCGATGAAGTTGGTGGCAAAGACGATTTGCTGCAACTCCAGGTCCACCGGAGCCAGATCGCGTCCGTGGCGCGGGAGGCTGGGCAGCTTGGCACGTCCGGAAACCTTCGGGCCGACGGTCAGGACCGGGCAGGGCGCGTGCCGCAGAATATCTTCCGCAACGGAGCCCAGCAGCAGCTTTCCCAGGCCCGTGCGCCCATGGGTTCCGACCACAATCAGGTCGACTTCATTCTCTTGGACGATGGTGGCCAGACTTTTCCAGACCAGCCCATGGCGAACATAGTTGCGGTGGGGAAAGCCCTCGAAGCGGTCGGAAATCTGCTCCAGCTTCTCCTTGGCCTCGGTATGAGCATCTTCGTAGATCGTGCCCATGCTGACGTAATCCACACCTCCGGACGCGATCATCAGGCTGGTATCGGAAAGAACATGCGCCATGTGCAACGTGCTGCCAAAATGGCGGCAGATGGCTGTGGCATAGGGAAGGGCGGCTTCCGAACTGGCAGAGAAATCGGTGGCAAACAGAACATTGTTCACCGAAACGGCGGAGGCGAGCTTCGGCGACATGACGCGGTCGACGACCGCGCTGGGATTCTCGATTTTGGCTTCGACGAGTGCCATGAAACACCTCCTGCACCCGTCTGTAGGATCACATTGAAGTACCGGATGGGATATGGCGGCTGTCACCCGTTTTTGTGATTGAGATCACACTCGTGAACAGAGAGGACATTCACCACAAAGATCACGAATCGCACCAAGCGTAGCCCGAATTTCTCACCACGGAGACGCGGAGTCCCAGAGACTCCAACCATGACAAGCATCGCAAGCTCTACTACGCGCTTTGTCGATCGTCAGGCGGTCGAAGTCATCCACGTGAAAGAAGGTCTCGGCGGGCGCGCTATAAGCTGCCTCCGTATCTCTGTGCCTCGGTGGCGAGAATTACGGCAGGCTCTTGCCTTCGAGTGCCTTCGTGACCTTTGTGGTTAAAAGATGTCCTATTGCGCGAAGCCGTCGGCTTGGGTAACCGCTCCAATCGCGACGGTGTGATCGATGTAGACGCGGCCGGCATCGAGCGCTTTGCGATCGAGTTCGAGCAGCGCCGGATTCTTGACTTTCGCTTCCAGCACCTTGGTAGCGGTATCCGAGGAAAGGCACTCTGTCTCCTCGAGCAGAGCTCCCATGAGAACGACATTGGCGACTTTGGCGGAGCCGAGCTTGTCGGCAATCTCCGAAGCCGGGATGCAGACGACCTGGGCATTGGGAATGGTGAGATCTTCGGGCAGTTTCTCGCGGCCGTAGATGATGGTTCCGCCCGGCGCGACCTCGCCCGCGAATTTCCGCAGCGAGATTTCATTCATGGCAATCAGAACTTCGGGACGCGACAGGACTGGGGATCCAATGCGCTCTTTCGACAAGCACACGTGACAATGTGCGCTGCCGGAGCGCATCTCCGGGCCATACGAGGGCAGCCAGCTCACTTCGAGGCCTTCGCGCATGCCCATCTGGGCCAGAAGCTGACCCAGCAGCAGCACGCCCTGTCCGCCGAAACCGGCGACCTTGATCCCCAGATGCTCGAAGTGATGCTGGCGTCCATGCACCATGGCTTCGCGCGCCATCTGCCGCTCGCCTTCGACAAGTTCCTGCACGCTTTTGTGCGGAGGAACGTTGTTATTGGGAATTTCTACTTTGCGGTCGCGGAAGACTTGGAGTGGGAAGTTCGGAATCATTTTCTCCGCAACCCACTTCCGGGCTTCCACCGGATCCTTGCCCCAAATGGTGGGACACGGAGAAAGAATCTCGACAAAGGTGAAGCCTGCGCCGGCCTTCTGCAGGTCCAGCGCTTTGCGCACGGCGCGGCGGGATTTCATGATGTTCTTGTTATCCGAAAGGGCAACGCGCTCGATGTAGACGGGCGCTTCCAGCGAGGCCAGCATTTCGGCCATGTGCAGAGGGAAACCTTCGTTCACCGGGCGGCGCCCCCAGGGCGATGTGGTGCTGCGCTGGCCGACAAGGGTCGTGGGCGCCATCTGTCCACCGGTCATGCCATAGATTGCGTTATTGACGAAGAAGACGGCGATCTTCTCGCCGCGGTTGGCGGCATGCACGATTTCTGCTGTGCCGATGGCAGCGAGGTCTCCATCGCCCTGATACGCGATGACAATCTTGTCGGGACAGGCGCGTTTCAGGCCGGTAGCAGCTGCCGGAGCGCGCCCGTGGGCGACTTGCACATTACCTACATCGAAGTAGTAATACGCGAAGACGGAGCAGCCCACGGGACTGACCAGAATTGTCTGGTCTTGCAGCCCGAGATCTTCGAGAGCTTCGGCGATCAGCTTATGGGCGACGCCGTGTCCGCATCCGGGACAATAGTGCGTCTGGTGCTTGAGGTCGGATTTTCGGTCGAACTCCGGATAGAACGCCTTGGAGCGCTCGTGCACGATTTCATATTCCCCAGGGGCCAACTTCGGTTCTTCCAGGATTACGGTCTTGTCCGCCATGCTGAAACCTCACTTCGGCTTCGGGCTTTCGGCTTAGGGCTGACGCCCAAAGCCGGAAGCCGAATGCCGCTTTTAGACCCTTGCCGGCATCTGCTCCTCAATCTTCGCGAACAGCTCCTCAACGGCGGGTACGTTTCCGCCGACACGTCCGTAGAACTCCACTGGACGCTTTCCGTCCAACGCCAGACGGACGTCTTCCACCATCTGTCCATTGCTTAATTCCACGGTAAGAATCTTTTCGGCGCGCAGCGCTGCGGCCAATAGCTCTTCCGACGGGAAGGGCCAAAGCGTAATCGGACGGAACAGGCCGACTTTGATCCCGGCTCTGCGCGCTTCATCGACGGCCGAGCGCAGCACGCGCGAAATAATGCCGTACCCGACAACGATCAGCTCGGCATCTTCGGTGCGGTATTCTTCGCAGCGCGTTTCGATCTGCTTCGCCCTGATATATTTCGCTTCCATACGCCGCTGGTGCTCTTCGAGGTCGTCGGACTCAAGGAAGATCGAGCTGATCATGTTCTTGCGGGTCTCTGCGGTTCCCTGCACCGCCCACGGTTTTTCGGGCGCAACGATTTCTCGGTATGCCAGATCCAGAGGCTCCATCATCTGGCCGACGAAACCGTCGGTCAGCACGACCGCCGGATTGCGGTATATGTCCGCAAGTTCAAACGCCAGAATCGTGAGATCGGCCATCTCCTGCACTGAGGCGGGAGCGACCACGAGATTGCGATAGTTGCCGTGTCCTCCGCCCTTGACCATGGCGAAGTAGTCGCTTTGCTCAGGAGCGATGTTGCCCAGGCCCGGGCCGCCGCGCATCACGTCGACAATTACGCAGGGTAGTTCGGCCCCGGCCAGATACGAGATGCCTTCCTGCATCAGGCTGAGCCCCGGCCCCGAGGACGCGGTCATGACGCGGATGCCCGCAGAGGCCGCGCCGTACACCATGTTGATGGAAGCGGTTTCGCTTTCGGCTTGCACGAATGTGCCACCGACTTCGGGAAGATACAGAGCCGCCGCTTCGGCGACTTCGCTGGCTGGGGTAATGGGATATCCGTAATACGCCCGGCATCCCGCGAGAAGCGCGCCCTTGATGACTGCCACGTTGCCTTTACACAGTTGTCGCATGATCTCCTCCAGCGCGCACTTGGGCCGCAGGCTTCGGAGGCGGGGTTAGACGATAAACGATGATCGCGCCCGGCTCCGGGCAGCAATAGAAGCAAATTCCACATCCGGTGCAATCGTGGCCGGTATAGCGCGCCGGATGCACGCCGTAGTGACTCAGCTCCGGCGCCAGTTCCAGGCACTTCGGCGGACAAGACTCCACACAGAGCCCGCAACCTTTGCACTCTTCGATGTCGATCGTGATATTCCCACGCGCCGCCATTGGCTCACCTCGAATTCACTGCCTGTGCCACTTGAGGATGCTGCAACCACTTGGTTTTTTCGCAGTACTCCCACAGTTCCGCGCGGAAATCCGGATGCGCAATCTCGATCAGGGCCGTGGCCCGCTCGCGAATCGACCTGCCATGCAAGTAAGCCACGCCGTACTCGGTGACGATGTAGCGGACGAGTCCGCGCGACGTAACTACCCCTGCGCCCGGGGCCAGCATGGGAACGATCCGCGAGATCGTCCCCTGCTTGGCCGTCGAGGAGATTGCGATGATCGGCTTGCCGCCTTTCGAGCGCGACGCCCCGCGCAGGAAGTCCACCTGCCCGCCAATCCCACTGTAGAACTGGTTGCCAATCGAATCGGAGCAGACCTGCCCGGTCAGATCGACCTGCAGCGCGGAGTTGATCGCCACCATGTTGTCGTTGCGCGCTATCAGGCCGGGGTCGTTGGTGTAGGCAGTGGGATGGAATTCGAAGATCGGATTGTTGTCCACGAATTCAAATAGATGTTTCGTGCCCAGCGCGAATCCAAGAATGATCTTCCGCGGCTTGAAATTTTTTCGCGCGCCGGTCAGAACCCCGGCCTCGATTAAAGGGATCACGCCATCGGAAATCATCTCACTGTGAATGCCGAGATCCTTGCGGTCCATCAGCATGGGCAGGATCGCATCGGGGATGCCGCCAATGCCCGTCTGCAGCACGGCCCCGTCGCCGATAAGGCCGGCGACATTACGCGCAATGGCCACTTGCAGATCGCTTACCTCGGGCCTCTTCAGCGCACAGAGCGGCCGAGACGATTCGACAAACACCTGGATATCATTGACGTGGATGAAGCTGTCCCCGTAAGTGCGCGGCACGTTGTCGTTGATCTGCGCGACCACATGCTTGGCCACGCGCGCAGCCGTCAAAGTCGTGTCGACTCCCACGCCAAAACTGCAATATCCGTGAGAATCGGGCGGAGAAACTTCGATCAGAGCAACGTCGATGGGCATCTGCCCGCTCTCGAACAGGCCTTCGATTTCGCTCAGGTAGATAGGCGTGTAATCGGCGCGACCGTCGTTGATCGCCTCGCGCACGTTCGAGCCGATGAACATCGCATTATGGCGGAAGTGTCCCGCCATTTCCGGGGCGACGTAGGGCGCGCAGCCCATCGTCATCATATGTACGATTTCTACGTTGTAGACTTCCGGCGCCCGCCGGATCAACGCTTCGACCAGCGTCTCGGGCTCAGCGCAACCGGGCTGAATGTAGACGCGCATGCCGGATTTCACGCACCCCAGCGCTTGGTCCGCCGACTTCAGCCGCTTTTTGTATTCCATCTCCCATGACATCGACATCCTTCCGCTCCCCCTAGCAAGCCCTCAGCACGCCTTCGCGCGACTCGCGGGCCACTTCTTCCTCGTACCCCACAGCGGCATAATAAATTGCCCGGTCGAAAAACATCTCCAGCATTTGCAGGAGTTCGAGCTCTCCCATGATTTCGACCGCCCGGTCCATGACTGCTTCGCTTTTAAGAAACTCCCAGAGATTCTCTTTGGTGAGCACAATCGCCTGCACCACCTCGCTCAGCGGCACCGCCTGAAGAGCGCGGCGCATCCCGATTTCGCGATAGCGGTGCTCGATATCCAGTTCGTTCTTGCCCAGCAGCCACTCGCCGAGATGGCGATAGATTTCGTAGACGCGCTCGCGCAATTCATGCGCGGGGAGTTCCCGGAAATGGATGATTTGAGTGTTGGCCTGGACTTTTTCTTCAAGTCCCGCCGCGAGCGCATCCGCGTGCGATTCGATCAGACGCACCAGCCTGTAGGAGAACATCATACGCACCCCCCTCGCCTGCGAGACGAGCCCTGCGTCAAACCCCGACTTTGATGGCCGTGTCCTGGTTCGTCCAGCCCTCGACCGGAATTTTGATAATTTCCACCGCCGGCTCCAGAGTCTGCGGAACCGTGATGGCGCGTGAAATCAGGCACAGCGATTTGGCGCGCCGCAACAGGTTCAGCCCCAGCTCGCGTTGCTCTTCCGAATGAACTGTCAAGCGTGGACGGATCAGAATTTCGTTGAAACCGCTTCCATTGGAGCGGCTGCGGCGCACACTGCCCTCGATCTCTACTTCCAGATCGGTGTAATCGAACTTCGCGCCCCGTGCCACATCGTTAAAGGTGGTGGTGAAGCAGCCCGCCAGGGCGCACAGCAGCAGTTGCTCGGGAGTCCACCGGCCCTGCAACCCGCCCAACTCCGCCGCCTCGGAGAAATGGATCGTGTTTGGAGAGGACTCGCATTTGGCCAGTCCAGTGCGGCCCGACGTCCACCAGGCCGAAACGCGATAGGTATATTCTGCAGCCATGTTCAGACTCCTGGCGCTCCCAGAGCGCCCTTCCCCCTCACGACGATAGCGAGAAGATCACCGTGATCGTGGTCTCCACTTCTACCGGTTGCCCGTTGAGCAGATATGGTTTGTAGCGCCACTGTTGCACAGCCGCGATGGCCGCCGGAACCAGCATGGGATGCCCGCTGATCAACTGCAGGTTCTGAATCTGCCCGTTGGTGGAGATCACCGCGCTCAGTACGACCTCGCCTTGCACCCGTGCCGCGCGAGCAATCGAGGGATACACCGGCTCCTCTTTGTGAATCAGAAGGCCTTTCGTGACGCCCTGCGAGATGCGGATGCGCTGTGGCGTCGCCGGAACAAATTTCGGAACAGCCGACAAATTCGAGGTCGCGTTGACGATACCTCCAATCACGCCTCCCAGTTGTCCGCCAGGGATGCCTCCCGGAACTCCGCCAACCACGCCACCTGTGGCCATCGGCGGGGGCGCCTCTTCTTCCTTAATCATTTCGATCTTGCGTGGAATCCGGCTCGGGGTGCGTAGCTGCCCCGTATTCAACATGTCGGTCTGGATCGGCCGCACCACGCGCTGGACTTGCTCCGCGGCCGGCGGTGGCGGCGGTGGAGGCGGAGGCGGCGCTACCAGGAATGTCAGCAACTGGGCTTTGGGCAGCGTCTCAGTAAACACCAGCGGCATAATCAGCATGACGCCGATGGCCACGCAGTTGAAAATAAAAGATGTAGTCGTCGCGAAGGCCCTGCGCTTCCCCGCTCCCGCGAATTCCAGCAGACTGTCGGAAAATATCGTCCGGGGTGCCACACCCGCCGCGACGGGTTCCTTCCGGGGCAGAACGGCCGCACCTGGACGGCCCACTGGCTTGACTTCCTTTACCTCTGGTTCATGAATCTCAATCGTGCCCATCGGAACCTCCCTGCCTCACCCTTTTACCGTCTCGCGGACTCTTCGGAGCGTGTGTCCGAGAAGGCACATCTCCCTTGTCCAAGGACATCTTCTTCGAACCCCTAACTCCAGCAAATGGCAGGCATCACGGCTGTTTGTGATCGGAATCACGGAACGGCTTTTCGGCCCTAAACGGAAGTAACCGGAGCAGTTAAAGGGTGGAAAACGCCGACAGAGGGCCTTGGGAAGCGGAAAATTCGATTGCGAAGAAGAGGCAAAAGGCCGCGCTGGACTCCCGAGGATTGAATCCGGCCGGAAATTTTCAGATCCAGCCCAAAACGAATGTCACGGATTCCGGGACGGAGGGGATTTTCTTTTGAGCTAGTGCTGCCCTTCTGTGTTGTTGATTACTTTGGCGTAGGATCCGTCGCCGGTCGCGCCGGCTTGTCCCGGCTGGCCTACTGCCTGGAAGTAGGGCAACTGATCCTGAGGAGGCAACGTGATGATCGGAATCTGCACGCTCCCCGGACCGCACAATCCGTCGATCGCCGGAAGCACGCAATAGTTGGGATCGTAGGCGAGCAGAGCGTCGAGCGTGTAAAGTTCGAGAATCGTCATGTGCCGCTGCACGGCGAAGGGCAAGAGTGGCCGCAGATCTCCCGTGGCACTGGCCGCTCCCGAGATCGTCACGGGAGCCGAAAGCCCTGCCTGCTGCAATTCGAGCGGAATGCCGCTTTGGTAGTTGCTGTCAAAAGCTCCGCACCAGTCGGAGCTGCAATCGCCGCCGGCTGCGTAGTTGGTGATGTCGCTGGCTTGCAGTCCCTGGCTGCCGATCCCGTTCGTTTGGCCGGAAGCATTTTTGTAGGTCACGGCGATCTGCGCCTCATCGCTGCCGTACGAAGGATCGGCCGAAGCGCCGCTCCCCGATTCGTTCAGAGGATCGAGAATCTGCATCTTGGGATTTTGCGCGGCGACGAACTGATCAATGTCGGTGTAGTACTGCAGCCATCCCGACCGAGTGTAAGTGTTGGGAGCGGGCAGCTGTTCCATGTTCGCGTTGCACTGCGGATAGGCTTCGCCGCCGACAGAACGTCCGACCCGCATGTAAGAAATCTGGGATAGATGTGGTGACGAGTTGTAATGCAGGATTGCCGCCGCAACGAATGCCTCCCACGCCGCCTTGTACGGAGTTTCATAGGGCACGGGGAACGACTGCTGCTCGCTGACGATCGTTCCCGGCGTCGTGGCGCTTCCCGCAGACGTAATCGCGGTCGGATACTGGAACGTGCTGCTGGTTACGTTCTGAACAGTCACTCCGAGCGGATTTGCAGTCCCGGTTGTTTCCGCGGTCGGGCCATAGTTGGCATTCGAAAACGACGCCGTGAACGAAGTCGCGCTCGCGCCCGTGATCGTCACAGTCTGCCCATTCAGGAATGTTGCAGCCCCCAGATTCTGAAACGTGACCTTCATCCCAACCGGGAAGCTGTTTGCGGCCACAATCGTTAGCGTCTCGCCCGACACCTGGACGCGGGTTACATTTTCCTGCGCAATATCGAAATTCGAAGGCGTCGTTCCGCCGACCCAGATGGTGTCGCCATTCGAATATCCGGGATTCGGCTCGGTTACGGTGACCAGTCCCGTCGCATCGCGCGTCATCGAAGTGGCAATCAGCCCGAGATAGTTCGTGCAGCCATCTTTGTTGGCATTGATCAGATCTTCGTTTCCAGATCCCGTGTGAGCCGCCCAACTTTCTGTGGTCACGTAATGGGGAGTCGATTTGTTGGCGCAATTGTTGATCAGCAGACAATTCGGCGCGGCGCCGCTGATTCCATCAAGGATGACGTTGACCTTTTTCGATCCCGACTGCGCGGCAAACCAGGTCGCGTTGCTGCTGTCGACGCTGGACCAGCTATAAGTATGCGTCCAGCCGAATGCGTCCACCTGGCATGTATCGGTTCCGGTGGGACTGCAGGTGGAGGGCCCGGGCGTGCCGGTTTCAACCTCGGCCCACGCGGTGCCGACGGTTACGCCTTCAATCGCCGGCTGATTGATGACTGTGCTCATGAAATGGCCGAGATTCGGATCGTTTGCTGCAGGCGGAGAGACGACATAGACATGGGTGAATTGTCCGGGGCCGCTCGAGGTCTTCGTGCCGCCACCACAACCTGCTAGTAGGCTCAGAAGACAGAGCACAAGTGTCAGAGGCAGGAATGTTTTACTCTTGGCTGCCACAAAAACCCTTTCCGATGTTGAGCGGGTGATCAGCAGGCGATAATTCGTAAACAGGTTGGAATACTCGCGAAAACCGGCTCCAATTCAGCTCATTGCGTACAGCCACAGCTCGCCGCGGTTGCGACTTGGGACCGCAACAGAATTTTGGCTTATATAGCGGAGAAACCCGGATGTGACGGGAATGTTGCGCCCGGGCTCAGTTATTTATGCCAGATCTTCTTCCCACACCTACGGGGTGACTATTGACCATCTTGCGATCGACCTTCACGGTATCCCTTGGGGATTTCGAAGAACGCGGGATCCGGCTCTGTGCGCGAAACCTGATCGACGGTCATGGTGACCGATCCCGAGCGCGGATCGGTATGCTTCACCATCAGATTGATGCGTAGCTCTTCCGAGTACCAATATTCGTCGGTGACCACGACGCCCTTTGCGCCAGCTTCGCCTGGAATTGTTTGCACTTCGCGGACGCCGTGCGCCAGCACCCCATTGATTTCGTGAACGCCGAGATCTTCCTGCCTCGCAAAATCATTTTGCGGAAGCGTGCCACCCGTCGGAGATGCAATCAGCGCCGGAGGCACGGTCGAGGGCGGGCGGTCGACGGTCCGAACCCAGAAGCGCTTCCTCTGCGGATCGAGGGTGGACGACGCGCGGGTCTGCGGATCGTAAAGATGGACGCGAATCAACAGAGGCGCGGCGGCGCTCGCTATCGGCACGAGCGTCCGCATTTCATTATGAATGCGGCCCTGGCTGTCGCGCCCGATCTCACGCGTGGTCTTGGCATTTACGACCAATCCGTTGGGCTGAACGATCGAACGCTCGACGTTGATGACGCCGCTGAAAGGCGCTCCGGGAATGGGCGTAACGAAGATATCCTGCGCCTGCGCTGTGGCCGTCAGCAGAATGGCAGCAGACACGAGAAGAAAACTGGTGATGGGAAAGAATCGCGAACCCATACGACCCTCCGGCGACCTTTTAATGACCATGGGCCCCAGCCGTAGAACTTCAAAAGGATGGAGCGGGAGACCGGGATCGAACCGGCGACATCCAGCTTGGGAAGCTGGCGTTCTACCGCTGAACTACTCCCGCTTGCTTGCTGATTATCCTAGCCTTACCAGCGTGTGTCAATTTCCCGCTCCCGCCGTCACTTATCCGTATTCGCCGGCGTTCCATCCGACCACTCGGCCACCGGAATCATGAACTCGCTTATTGGCTCCGGAGCACCATTGAATTGTGGATTCCGCAGAACCGGGGAGCCAGGTGCGCCCGCACCCCAAGTCTTAGCGTCTTTCAAAGGAACGTAAAACATGAGATGGGGAACCCAGTGCCCGGCGCGGTCATTCAGGCGCCCTTGCTTCGACAGCATATAGGTCATCGCGCCAGGATCGAGGGGCGGCAGCTCCTTTTTATCAATTGCGGCCTTCGTACTCGCGTAGATTTCATCTTTCGATTGTCCCGCCAACACAAATTTTGTCCTCATCAAAGTGATCGGCAGTACCGTCCGAGCGGCGGGCGGATTAAAACAAATCGGGCCTCGATTCTTAGAGTTCCAAAACTCGGGACTGTCGAATGGGCCCATCCATGCGCGTTCTACGAGGCAGACAAAGCCGTTCTTGCCTTCGATCGCGGTCTCATAGCCTTGTTTGCCGAGGAACATAACGGTCGCGTCGCTGGAAATGGATGGCGGAGCTGCGCTTCGAGCCAGGGCGATCTCGGCGTCGCGCTCCATCAGGTACTGGTCCAATGGCGCCATGCTGGGATATTTATTTTGTGCTTGTACTTGCCCCGGCCTGGCGCAGACCGCAATCAAGGCCAGAGCGAAAGCCCCAACTGTCACACATATCTTGGTGTTCATCGTGCCCTCCCAAAGCGTTCAATAGTTACACTTCCACTGCGCCAACCGCAGCCACCGCGACTAACCAGGGAAAAAGGCGCCTGTGCCAATCCAGAAATTGGCAAGATGTTTGAGATTTCTCTTATAAGTGCGTGTGACGGTATATTCCTTGCCGCCCTCGACTCGCAGGCAATATTCTCCCGTCGAAAGCGGCCTGATTTCTTCCACAAACGAAGTGTTCACGAGGACAGACCGGTGGATGCGGATGAATCCGTAGGTTTCGAGCTTCTCTGCCACTACCGAAATGGACTCACGTAATAAATAGGAATTCGCGTTCCGTTGGAGACACACGCATTTACCCATAGCTTCAACGGAAACCACGTCGCGCAGATTGACAAAGAGTATCTTTCTTTTAACTTTGATGGCCACTCGCAGAGACTGGGGCTTGGCACGCGCCTGCAACCCCGGGAAAGACTCCGTTGATCTCGCTGTGTATTCTCCCGCATCACGAACTATCGCCAAAGCCGCGGATGAATGTTGCGCCGCGCGGTAAGTAGAAGTGCCGGCGCCTTCTGGACTCGAAAGTGCCTGTCCGCATTGGTCCGCTTTTAGAGTGCTCATCGCAGGTCCTAGATTCCTTACGCTCAGCGATTCGTCGGCCGCCCCATCGGATTACTTCTGCGCACTGCTTACTGCCGACGGAAAGCTGGATTGTGCGCCGAAATAGCACTCAATCGATTCCAACTTCCCGTTCTTGATTCGGAGATACTCCACGTTCCGGAACGACTTACCGTTCGTCGTGTGGCAAAGATACTTCACAAAAGCATCGTCCGCGCCGGTGGTGATCCGCTCCAGGTCAAAATGTCCGATGAAATTAATCTGTGTGTCCCAGCATTGTGTTTTGAAAGTGCTCTTGCTGATGTGGTCGTCGCCGGCGGCACTGGTAAAGGTGAAATCCTGGGCGAGCAGCATATTGAACGTGCTCAAGTCTTTCCTTTCCCATGCCCCGTACCACTTACGGATGATCGCTTCGTTGGTTAAGTTCTCCCCTCCCAATCCGCCGGCCCTTGCCACCTCCGGCAGGGCCACCGCACATACCATCACACGGGCACCATTGGCAAGCAGATTCCTGCGTGAGACTGTCATCCTTTAATTCTCCTTCCCGTTTGGCTTGCTCTAGTGCCTGATGCGCAGTCCTCACTTTGAGTTGTCTTACATACAAACCGGTCGGTATGATTGTGGGAACTCTCCTGGATTCCTCGTGTTCTCCCTCAACGTAGGCGCTTAGCATTCGCGCGAAGAGAATTCAGCCATCCCACGATATTCCTGATTCCCCTATTCCACACCTTTGGATCTTGAGCGTTCTTTGCCAATACTTCGTAGCCTTCGACCATCGCGATCAGGAAGCTCGCTGTCTCTTCCGGAACCAGGTCGCGGCGGACTGTTCCCTCATGCTGTCCCCTCCGCAAGGCCATGGCAATGCCCTCTTGCCAGCCCTGGAAGATGGTCTGCAACCGCTTGCGGAATTGTTCGTCGAGCGGAGACATCTCCTGCGCCAAATTGACCAGGGGACAACCGCCCTTTATGTCTCTAGGCCCAGACGGAATCGCCTGCACAATGCTGATCAAAGCATCGATAGGGTCCTTATCCTTGCTCCGTTCCAGCGGAAGCAACCACCGGTCGCGGGGGAAGGTTGCGACAATCTCTTCGACGACGGCGTATCCCAGTCCTTCCTTGCTGCCAAAGTGATAGTAGAGCGCTCCTTTGGTGACGTTGGTGGCGGCCAGAATTGCCTCTATCCCGGCGCTCTGGAAGCCGTATCTGTGAACCTCGCGAAAAGCGGCTTGCAACAGACGTTCCCGCGTACGCTCAGGATTGCGCAGCCTCCGCGCTCTACGTTTCGGATTCTTTCGCGCCATTAACATACCAACCAGTATGTATGCCACTTTGCCGCGTGTCAAGAGAAGGACCGTCATCCGGATTTTTGTAGGCATTCATCGCCGAGTTCTCGGTTTTGGTAGATTCCCGCGTCAACGTAGCTGCTCCGGCGTTTTGCATCAATCCGCGAATTACGTCCGTCCGTTCACTGTGCTTGTAGGTTCATTCCTGATTTCATAACTCCGGTTGGTCGGTCCTCCAACCTATGAAGCCCATGGTCATCCGAATGCTATTGCAGCTGCGGATGTGCCGCGCACCGAGTCCAGCGGATTTCAACATATTCCGAAAGGAAGGCATAACATGCTGAACCTCGTTTCCCCTCGCCTCAGTTCACGATTAACGCTGCTGGCGCTGGTTGCTTTATCCGCGCTACTATTGTGTTCTGCGGCCTTGGCCCAGACCTCAGTATCGAACGGCAGCGTTTCTGGCACGGTGACTGACGATACCGGCGCAGTCGTGCCCAACGCCAAAGTCACTATGATCGGCCCTACCGGGCAAACCATCCATGCCACCACCAGCGGCCAAGGAGCATATTCTTCTGGCGCGCTGATTCCGGGCAAGTATTCCGTGCGCGTGGAAGCCAAGGGCTTCAAGACGACGCAAATGTTGGTGGACGTTCAGGTGAACAACACCGCAAACGGCAGCGTCAAGCTTGCAATCGGGCAGGAAAGCACCGTAGTTGAAGTGCAGTCCAGTGAGGTTGCGGTGAACACGGAACAGGCCGAAGTGCAAGGCGTCCTCACGGCGTCGCAAATTTCAACCCTGCCGGTCAACGGCCGGAACTTCCTTGATCTGGCCCAGCTTGAACCGGGCGTGCAAATTCAGGACGGCGAAAACTTTGACCCGACCAAGGTCGGCTACTCTTCGATCTCATTCGGCGGCCGTTTCGGGCGCACCGCTCGCATCAACGTCGATGGTGTTGACGTCAGCGACGAGACCGTCGGCACGACGACGGAAGATATTCCCGCCAGCTCCATACAGGAGTTTTCGCTGGCTCAGTCCAGTTTGGATCTTTCCAACGATCTAACATCTTCAGGCGCGGTCAATGTGACGACTAAGTCTGGCACCGACAACTATCACGGTGAGGCATTCGGCTTCTTCCGCGACAGCGCTGTCGGCGCCGCAAACCTGCCATCCCCGATCAACCCACAGACTGGCCAGAGGATCGCAGCCCCCTGGCAGCGCAATCAGGAAGGCGGCAACATTGGCGGGCCGATCATTAAGGATAAGCTGTTCTTCTTCATGGACGGGGAGCGCACCCTGCAGCACCAGGCTGCGCCAGTTCTTGATGCTGCCCCCTTTTCAACTTATTCCGGAACATTCCCGGCTCCCTTCAAAGAAGATGAGTTGACCGCGCGCCTGGACTACAACCTGACCAAGACCGCGCGTTTATTCGGCCGCTACAACTACTTCCAGAATTCCGTTTACGCCACGTTTTTTCCGGGCAGTTTCTCTGTCTACAACAACAAGGACTACACGCGAAACCTCGTCGCAGGCCTGGATTTCAACACCGGCAGCGTTACCCACACCATCCGCTTCTCGTATCTGAAATTCCAGAACCAGATTGCGGATGCCGTCACGGGGTCGAACCTGCCATTTGCCAACCTTGGCATCAATATGGCTATCGGGAGCTTCGCCACGGGGCCAAACGACCTGGCCCCGCAAAGTACTCCGCAAAGCGACCATCAGCTCAAGTACGACGGCAGCAGGGTCATCGGGAAGCACATCCTTCGCTTCGGCGGCGGATGGAACCACATTCAGGGCGGCGGATTTGCCAGCTTCTTCGGTATCGCTCCGCTGGTGAATGGCACTACCGGTCCTCAGATGCCCGCTGGCGCTCTCGCCGGTAATCCGCTGGCCGACACCATAAATTCGGTGGTCATGTCGAATGGGCAAGGCTACTCAACCACGGAACCTGCCTTAGGGTTCCCCGCCGGAGGCCTTGGCCCGGATAACCGAATATCCCTTTACATCGGCGATAGCTGGAAGGTGCGTACGAATCTGACCGTTGCTCTTGGCTTGCGCTGGGAACGGGACACTGGCCGGACGGACAGCGACCTTGGCGCCATTGCTCCCATCAACCAGTTTTTCCCTGGACATGGAAACAGCGTGAACAATCCCAATCGCAACTTCGCCCCGCAATTGGGCATTGCCTGGGATCCAAAGGGCGACGGCAAGACTGTAATTCGTGGCGGGATCGGGCTCTACTATGAGAACGTCATCTTCAACAACGTTCTCTTTGACCGGCCGGCCCGTTTACAAAATGGCGCGTTCCTTCAGATTGCGGTGCCCTGCGCAAACGGCCAGGCCTTTCCAGTTGGCATCGCAGGAGGAGGATCGATAACCGTGGGAAACGATCCTGCGGGTAATAATGCCTGCGCAGATACCATCGGCAACGCAGCCTCGACCCTGGCGGCGTTTGAGAAGCAGTTTCAGGCAGCCAATCCGTTCAGCCTGACGAACCCCAATCCAAGCTATATCGGCAACTATTTGAGCGCAGGCGCGAACGTAAACGCCTATGCCAACAACCAGGGACTGTTCGATTCCAACTATGTCAGCCCGCGCGCGGTACAGATGAATTTCGGCGTCCAGCACGAAATCCGTCACGGCATGGTGTTCAGTGCGGATTTTCTCCGCAACGTCGAGACCCACGCTCTGCTCGCGGTCGATCTCAACCACGCGGGCGACATTTCCAACTTCAACGTTGCCAATGCCGCAGCCGCGATCTCTGCGACTGAGACAGCTTTCGGACACGCGGGGGACCTGCAGGGAACGATCGGTGCGGGAGCGAAGATCGGCGATTTCGTAGCGAACGGGATGGGAAGTCCTCTTGATGCGGGCGGGGCTTGCGCTTGTGCCTTCACGGGGACCAATCCAGCCCTTGGTCAGTTTTATATGCTGGAGCCCGTCAGTCGTTCGGTCTATAACGCACTGCAGATGAAGTTAACGCAGAACGTTACGAACCCGGCTCCCGGGCTGAAGGCGGCGAACTTCCAGATCGGGTACTCGCTTTCCAAATTTGTAAATCCCTTGGCGTTCGCAGGGGTCACTCCGCCGTCCAACCCTGTGGCCGGCAACGACCAGGATTTCGTCCTGACCGCTGTCGATAGCGATCAGCCACTCCGATTCATGGGGCCGTCGCTGCTCGACCGGACACAACAGCTTTCGTTCGGCGGTAATTTCGATTTGGCCCATGGCTTCCGCCTCGGCGTCATTGGCCACTTCTACAGCCCACTGTCGATGGCGACGTTCGTAGGGAACACTGGGACTCCGGGACAAATCTACCAGACTGACTTTACCGGAACTGGTCTGGAGAGCCAGCCGATGCCCGGCACCACCAATGGCTCATTCATGCGCCAGTTTGGAGTAACTGGACTGAACAACGCCATCGACAACTACAACCTGACACAAGGCAACCAGCCAACGCCGGCGGGCCAAAAGCTTGTCACCAGTGGACTGTTTACGGTTGCGCAACTGCAGCAGATCGGCGCCGTCGCTCCAGTCCTGAATCCGGCTCCGGCAAACCAGCTGATTTTCCCTTGGGTCAGAGCCTTGGATCTGAGGGCCAGCTGGCTGCACCATTTTGGCGAGCAGTTCACGATTGAACCGAGCATTGGCTTCTACAATGTGGCCAACTTCTCCAACTTCAACCAGCCTCCGGGCGCGATGACCGGATTTCTCAACGAGGGCTCTGGTTCGATTAACAGTATTGTGGCAGGCAGTCAGAGTGCTCAAACCTTCCGCGTCGGCGCAGGAACCGGCGTGTTCGGTATGGGCGCACCTCGGGTGCTGGAGTTTGGGATGCGCCTGACCTTCTAGACCCTGCTGTAAAGTGCATTGCGGCCACCAATCAACTTTGGTGGCCGGTTTTATTTGTGGCGTCCTGACGGACGAACTGATTCAAAAGTCGCCGCTTACCAACCCTTCCCAATCGGCCTGGATGTCGGTTCTGCAACCGTGAGGCTGAAGGCATCCTGCGCGAAGGATTCATGCCCCGAAGATAGACCAGAGCAACGATTGGCGGCTTTGTGACGACAAGAATCTCCAGGCGCGCCCAGCTTCGTTTTCTAATGGTGCCCCTGCGCTTTCATCGCATGTATCCTATATAACGAATGTCCTACTTTACTTCCCTTTCTTCACGCCGCAAGTTTTTTAAGAAGGCTGCGACCGCCGGTGCTGTCGCAGCGATTAGTCCAGCTCTCACTGCTGCCCGCGCGATCGCGCGCGAACCGTTCCCGGCAGCCGTTGACGTTAGCCCGTTCGAGTTGGACGAAATCACTACCTCCGAACTGCAGGACGGAATGCAATCCGGCAAGTTCACAGCGCAATTGCTGGTCGAGAAATATGCGGAACGCATCCATGAAATCGACAAGAACGGGCCGGGCGTCAACGCAGTTATCGAGATGAATCCCGATGCGCCCTCGATTGCCGCCACCCTCGATCAGGAACGCAAGGCCAAAGGGCCACGCGGTCCGCTGCACGGCATTCCGGTGTTGATCAAAGACAACATCGCGACGGCAGATCGCATGATGACGACCGCCGGATCATTGGCTCTGGTCGGATCGAAGCCGCCGAAGGATTCGTTTGTGTCGCAGAAGCTGCGCGCCGCCGGCGCTGTAATACTGGGCAAGACAAATCTCAGCGAGTGGGCCAACATGCGCTCCAGCCATTCCACCAGCGGATGGAGCGGGCGCGGCGGGCTGACGAAAAATCCGTATGCGCTCGACCGCAATCCGTGCGGATCGAGTTCGGGCACAGGAGCCGGCATTTCGGCCAATCTGGCCGCCGTCGGAATCGGAACTGAAACGGACGGCTCGATCGTTTGTCCGTCGTCTTCGAATGGTTTGGCAGGAATCAAGCCAACGGTCGGATTGATAAGCCGGTCTCGAATCATTCCGATCTCCCACAGTCAGGACACGGCCGGACCGATGTGCCGCACGGTACGCGACGCAGCGATCCTTCTCAGCGCCCTGACCGGAGTTGATCCGGATGATCCGGCGACGGCGGCGAGCCTGGGCAAGTCCCAGACCGATTATTCGCGATATTGCGACGCCAATGGATTGAAGGGTGCGCGGGTTGGCGTGGTGCGGAAGTATTTTGGGATCAGCGAAGCCGTCGATGCGTTGATGCAGCAGGCTCTCGATGTCATGAAGCAGCAGGGCGCAACGCTGGTGGATCCGGCCGACATTCCTACTCACGGAAAGTTCGACGATAGCGAGGGCACGGTCCTGAGCTATGAGTTTAAGGCTGATCTGAACCAGTACCTCGCACAGCTCGGATCGAGCGCGCCGGTTCACAGTCTGAAGGAAGTCATCGAGTTCAACGAGCGTAATCGCCAGAAAGAAATGCCGTACTTCGGCCAGGACCTGATGTTGAAAGCGGAAAACAGGGGGCCGCTCTCCGACAAAGACTATCTGGATGCATTGACGAAGACTCGTCAGCTCGCGCGCACCGAGGGCATCGATGCCATCATGGATGAGCAGCAACTTGACGCCCTGGTTGCTCCAACGGGAGGCCCGTCGTGGGTCACGGATCTGATCAATGGCGATCACTTTTCCGGAGGCAGCTCGAACGCGGCCGCAGTGGCGGGTTATCCGAATATCAACGTCACCGCCGGATTCATCTTCGGCCTGCCGGTCGGCATTTCGTTCTTCGGACGCGCATGGAGCGAACCGGTACTGATCAAGCTGGCCTATGCGTTCGAGCAGGCAACCAAGGCGAGGCAAGAACCGCGATTCCTGCCGACGCTCCATCTAAGCTAGATCCGTCTAAGCTAAAGAAGACTAGAATATTCGTGAGCTTCGGAGGAACGCAGATGAGGCTCTATACCTTCCCTGTTTTACTAAGTTGCGCCTTTCTTTTACTTTGTAGCCTGGCACACGGACAGTATTATGCCGATCAAACACTTGAAGTTCACGATCTGCCATCGCTCACGTCCCGGACTCACGATCCTACCGACGTTTTGCTGACCTCCCTGGACACGATCTTGCATGACCGCGACCTGTGTTGCGGAAAAGATTCGGCGCTGATCGATAGCGCGCAAGCAGCAGATCCCAAATCCTTGAAAGAGATTGCGGGCAAACTGGACGGCAGGCATCTTTTAGGGGACGGACGCCCGATTCAGATCGAAACCGACTTCCTTACGCCCGACCAGGTGGCCGCCGGGCATCTGGTCATAGAAATCGCGCGAAATCGCGCGCCGCTGATGATGTGGAACTCGCGTTTATATGTCGTCCACGGAGTGGTCTACGCGACTAACGTCGGTTACACGACCGGCGAAACAGCATATGTCATCCAGAGGTTTCTTCTGTGGGATGTCCGTTTTTCGGATGCGAAGCGCGAGGTGATCTTTAACCGTGAAACGGAGGATCCGGGCAAAGTGCAAGGGCTATTGTTCGTAAGCCTAG
>CAVXPX010000023.1:0-136096 GCA_963763845.1 uncultured Acidobacteriota bacterium | reverse complement strand
CAGCGCCTCGAATTGCTCTGACTGAACTTCCCCCGCAAGGCCGAGCAACTCCGCTCCCTGGCCCTGCCATTGGCCGGTGACGCGCTCCCCTTCGGCGTAGTAGTCGCTGTGCTCCAAATGGCGCGCGGAGTAGCCTGTTCCGTTGGACATGGCGCGAATGGTCAGCATGGTTGAAGACCTTTAACGTCTGATTTGCAAGAAGAGCAAGAAGAGAGACACCATCCCTAACGCTTCGCGTTAGGTTCGGTGCCATCTTTGCGACCGGAGTTGCTGTCCGGCCAGCATCCGGCGTCTGTCCGGTCGTTGTCCGGTTCGTGTCCGGCCATCCTTTTCGCTGTTGTTTACGTCTGTAGTAACCATCTGTTCTCATCGGCATTTCGCCAATAAGTGCTGGAGGATTCATGGACCCTAAATTCCAAGCCATACTCGATGCCCTACCTGCCAACCAGCCCCGCTCCTGCTTGGAGCCATACCGTGTGCTGATTCTTGAGATGCCAAACGTGGACGAAGCTATCGGGAAATTGTTCGCGTACTTAGACAGTCTTGCGATCTCAGAGTTGGCACAAGTACGGTCAATGATTTCGTGTTGGCCAAAACTAAGTCAACATCAAAGAGCAGAAGTGCCCTCTCGATAGATAGATCAGCAACTAATAAGAACTCTGAGGCACTTAGAAGTACTTATAAGAGCAGGAAGAGCATGCAAGCACTTATAAGTGCTCCGAAGGCATTGGAAGGCATTGCAAGGAAGATTAAGGAAGTTAAAGGCCAACCGCTAATAAATCGCAAGAAAAAAGCTGTTTTTGAATACAACCCGGACGAACCTTTGCGGCTTCAGCGTAATCAAAAGACCGAGGAGTAGCCCACATGCACCAGCCATCCGCCGCCGACACTGCTGCACCCAACGTCGTTGACGCCACCAGCCGAACCAATATCCCCAAGCGAGTGATTTTCACGATGGGCGGGAAAGGAGGAGTCGGCAAGACCAGCTTCGTCTCGCCCTCGCCGAGTGGTTTGAGAATTATCAAATCGCAATCAAGCTTCTGGACCTCGACACCGAAAACAAAGCTCGCGGTAGTTTGAAGCACTACTTCGACGGCACTGTAACCAAGGTCAACATTCATACAGCTGCGGGCCTCGACGCTTTCATTGACCATCTTTCAGACGGTAACCCGATCATCCTCGCGGATATGGGCGCCAGTTCGGGCCAAATCACTCATGAATGGTTCGACAGTATGTTCGAGGACGTCGCAGCAACCGGTGTAGAGTTCACCGCAATCGGGATCGTCACGCCCGATCCGGCAAGTGTCGAGAGTGTCTTGAGCTGGGCCGCAAGGCTTCAGGATCGGGTTTCCTATGTCGTGGTTGAGAACGCGACCACCCATCAGCCTGATTTCTCGTACTGGCGTGATAGCAGGCAGGCCGATCAGTTCCGTTGCGCCTTCCAACCAGTGGTCCTGAGGATGGAATTTCGGCTCCCGGACCTGGAGAATCCGGCCCGACAGCACGGCATCACTCTCGGTCAAATCATCGAACGTCAGATTGGCATTCCAGAGTTGCAGCGTGCCTCGCTGGTGATTCGCGCTCAGAGCTACCGGCGACGGCTTTTTGAGCAGATCGAGAAGGCGAAAGGGTTGCTCTTGCCATGAGTACCGCCCCACCCAAGCCCGAACTCGTCGCCGAGCAGTCGGCGGAGAGCGATTTCATTGATGAGATTGCCCATCTGCTCCCTGCCGAACAACGCCCGCTTTGGTATCGCGACATGGCGCACTTGCGTCGCTTGCCTGCCGACGACGAAGTCCTTCTCATTGCACGAGCGATGGGTTTTCTGGCAATAGTGACTCGGCAAGCGCCCGCAGAGATCGCCGGCGAACGGGATCGTCTATCTAGCATTCTCGACCAAAGCGTTAAAGCTATTCAGTCCGCGCGTCAGGACATGGTCGCTCTCCATAAACGACTTCATGAACGGCTTGCGCAGCTACCCACGGAAGTCTCTGAAGGCATCGATGCGCAGACGATAGCTGCCGTCCTCGGCGAGAGTCTGCGTCAGAGGTTTACCGAGACCGGACTTCCCGAGACCGCGAAATCCCTAACGTTGATGGCCCAGCAAACCAAACAAGTGGCAGCCGATTTTGATCGCTCATCGAAGTATCTGGCGAATGCGTACCGACTCGCAGCCGAGGACGCGCGGAAATCTTTGGAGGATATGCGGCTCACCATCCAAACGGCCACGATTACAGCGAAGCAATGCGCTAACGAACTCACACATACGTTCCTTCGGGAATACAAGTGGTCCGTTCTCGCCCTTTGCAGCGCCGCTCTCGCAGTCGGTTTTTCACTTGGAATTCTTTGGTACCGCTGGGTCAACTCCGGAGACTCTGGACAATCTCAGAATCTAATCGCCGTACCAGCGCAACCGCACGGGCCAAATCCAGTCCAAGTCTCTCCGCGCAAGGCGCAACACAAGCCGAAATCCGAGGAGCAGCCTCTGCAATGAAGGTCTCAAAGACACTCCAAACTTCATTCCCTTTCGCTCCCATCGCGACAAACCGGAACTGCGAAGAACCGATCAAGGGGCCAGCCCGCTTGCGCGGCTCCCTTCGGTCGCCCTTGACCGAACCTTCGCAGTTCCGGTCCAACCCGCCACTATGGAAGCAAAGGAAGAAAATCGAACTATCACTGCTACAGCCGTCTCTCCGGGAGTTCGTTTCGTCTTGGAGAACCAGCCCGTTTGCATCGATACGCAGTCAACGACAACAAACTCCAACCAAAGATCCCAGAGTTTTGTTGAGCCGTTGGTCGATGTCAGCAAAGCCGCCGAGTTCCTCCACCTTGCTCCTCGCCGGGTCATAGAGCTTGCGCGAAGCGACCTCATTCCTGCTTATGCGATCGCCGGTACGCAACGCCGCCTGTGGAGATTTCGCCTCTCTGAACTTGCTTGTCTCTCGTCTGCCTCGGGGTACAATGCAAGCGGCAGTCTCACGTGCCTGAAGGAGAAATCCAAAATGGCACAGAGACATCAACGCGGTTGGCTGAAGAGGGAACATCGCAAGGAAGGCGAAACTTGGATGCTGTTTTTCCGCACCACACGGGAATCGGATGGCAAGCGGGTCGAGCAGAAACTTGCCGTGGGGACGGTTCGAGAGTTTCCGACCAGGGGTGCAGCTTGGGCGGAGGTGGAACGGCAGCAGATTCAGATCAACAAACCGGACTTTCGGAGACGCGTGACCTTTGCGGACCTGGCCCAGCATTACGAGCAGAACGAGCTTGGCGAGCGACGCAATGGAATCGTAGACCCGAAAGCCCACACAACGGTCGCAGGATACAAACGGGTGCTGCGCAATCGATTGCTGCCCAGATGGGGCAAACGGTTTGCGCTCAGCATTGAACCCTTGGAAATCGAGGAGTGGCTCTCTGCAGTGAAGCACGAGGAAGAGCTAGAGAACCCAACCCTCGACAGGATGCGAAGGGTCATGTCGCTGGTGTACAAGCACGGGCAACGCTTTGGACTCATCCCACGCCGGGAAGAGTGCAATCCGATGCGCTTTGTTCGCTGCAAGACCACCAGCAGTTACGAGGCGGTGATTCTGACTCCACAGCAAGCATTCGCTGTACTGATGCAACTGGAAGAGCCGGAACGCACGCTGACGTTGCTCGCTTCGGCTACAGGCCTCCGTATCTCGGAATGCCTGGGATTGCAATGGCAGGATGTGAGTTTTGAGCAATCTAAGATTCACGTCCGGCGTACCTGGACCTGTGGGAAGGTCGGATTGCCAAAGAGCAGGGCCTCGAAAGCGCCGGTACCGCTCCACCGATTGCTTGCCGAGTTCATGCAGGCTTGGAAGAACGCGAGTGTCTACCCACAACCTAGTGATTGGGTATTCGCGTCTCCCCGCTGCAAGGGCAAGCAACCACGCGTCGCCAATATGCTGGTGGAAGATCATCTCCGGCCAGCAGCGGTTAAGGCGAAAGTGCTTGCCCAAGGAGATCCATGCCGCTTCGGCTTCCACAACCTGCGGCATTCGCTGGCATCGTTTTTGGTTCGTTCGAAGACCGACCCGAAAACGGTGCAGGCATTGTTGCGGCACTCGGACGTGAAGACGACGTTGCAGCTCTACGCTCACAGCATCAGCGCAGACCGTATGACGGCTCAGGGTGAGATGCTTCAGGCCATTCTGGGCGGCGCAAGTTCGGTTGAGAGCGGACTGAATGCGGACTGAAGAAGTTTTTCTGCTAGCAGTTAAGTGCTTTGAAATGTGGTGGCCAGGGACGGAGTTGAACCGCCGACGCCAGCCTTTTCAGGGCTGCGCTCTACCACCTGAGCTACCTGGCCACTTTTTCATCCCCGCGGATTGCGAGGACGCTCCGCTTCGGTCTGCCTTTGGCCGGACCAACGACCGAAGCCAAGAGCAGAAGCGTGTGGGACGCCCACGATTATAACAATCGCTTCGGATTCGCTCAACGACGCCGCGCGTGCGTTCGAGCAACCTCGGTCTTTTCTCGAAGCTGAAGCCCGCATCTTTTGCGGGCTTTGACGGCGCGGCTTGAACCGGCGCCCCGCCCCAAACTATTTAGCAGCTTCCGGCAAATGCCACGCTAATGCCAGATCCGCGGGCAGTCTCGAGACATCCGGTGCGCTATGCCGCGAAGCTCTTCACGAATTCCACGAGACTCCGCAGCGCAATTCCCGACGGGCCCTTCGCGATCCACGGCTTCTGATCTTCCATCCACGCGGTGCCCGCGATGTCGAGATGGATCCACGGCGTATCCTCAGCGAATTCTTTGAGGAACATTGCCGCGGTAATCGCGCCGCCCCAGCGCCCACCGGTGTTCATGATGTCGGCGATCGAGGAGCGGATCTGCTCTTTGTATTCGTCATCGAGGGGCATGCGCCACATTTTTTCGCCGGCGGCGACGTTCGCTTTCTGAAAGCGGTTGTACATGTCGTCGTCGTTCGCGAAAACACCGGCATTCGAAAAGCCGAGCGCGACCACGACGGCTCCGGTGAGAGTGGCAGCGTCCACAAGATTGGTGCAGCCGAGCTGCTTCGCGTAGTGCAAACCGTCGGCGAGCACCAGGCGGCCTTCGGCGTCGGTGTTGATGACCTCGATCGATTTGCCGGACATCGCGATCTGCACGTCGCCCGGTTTCTGCGCCTTGCCCGACGGCATATTCTCCGTGGCGCAGACGATGCCGATGACTTTGACTTTCGGCTTGAGCAGAGCGATAGCGCGCATTGCGCCGATCATGGTCGCGCCGCCGGCCATGTCATATTTCATTTTTTCCATGCCGTCGGCAGGCTTGATCGAGATTCCGCCAGTGTCGAAGGTGATTCCTTTTCCGACGAGGCCCAGCATCGGCTTCTCCGGCGCGCCTGCCGGCTCGTACTTCATCACGATCAATGCAGGCGGTTCGTCGGAGCCCTGCGCGACGCTCCAGAACGCGCCCATCTTCATTTGTTTGATCTTGTCTGGACCAAACACTTCGCACTTCAATCCGACTTCGGCGCACATCTTCCTGGCGCGCTCGGCAAGGATCGTGGGCGTCATGCGATTCGAGGGCTCATTAACCAGGTCGCGGGTGAAGTTCTGCGATTCGCCGATGATCTGGGCTTCTTGCGCGGCCTTCTCGAGCACGTTCTTGTCACCGGTCGTGACGATCGTGACCGCGTCGATCTTCTGATCTTTGCGGTCGCTGCGGTAGTAATCCGGATCGAAGTTGCCGACGAACACGCCTTCAACAATCGCGCGGACGGCTTCTTCGGCGGGGATGCCTGTCGGAGCGATGAAGGCAAAGCTGCGAATGCCGCGGGACTTCAGCGTTCGCGCCGCCGCCCCGGCCAGCCGCCGCAGATCGTAGCTTGAGAATTTCTTCGCGCTGCCGCCAGAAACCAGCAGCAAGCGCTTGGCCTTCAGGCTTCCCGGCTTGTGCAGTAGATTTGTCTCAAACGGCTTGCCGGTGAGTTCGCCGCTGGCCAGCAGGTCGGCGGCGGCAGAGTTCACCGCTTTGTCCGCGGTTGCAGCTTTCAGTTCAGGTTTCTTGTCCTTGTCGGAAGAACTCGCGTTCGAGTGGTCGAGGACCACGGCAACAAGGGATTCGGTTTCAACTTCTGCCGGAGTAGAGAGAGAAATTGTCGTCTTCGTCATAGGATTGCGGTATTGCTTCAGTATCGTCGGCGGGGAGGGAAAAGCGCAAGCGCCCACGCGAAAGTTGGGGCGAAGGACGCCTGCCGGACGAAACCCTGCCACGCCTCGAAAACTTAGCCTGCCAAGGCGCTCGGGAATCGCGTCTCGAAATCGAGCAGGCCGACCCATTCCGGAGTGACCGTAATGCGCACCATCGACGAAACCATCGTCCGCAACTGGCTGAGCCATGCCGTGGCCGTTTCGGGGTCGAAATAGCGCGCGGCGCACATTTCATATTCCGGCACAATTCCGTTGACATTTTCGAGCTTGCTCGAGCCGCGAATCAGCAGCACTTTGTGCGGAAACACGTTTCCGTCGATGGTCAATGCGACCTTGGGATTTTTCGCCAAAGCCTTCAGCTTGGGGGCCTTCGGAGGGCTGGCCATCACGAGGTCGCGGCCGTTCCAATGAAACCATATGGGAACGACACGGGGGCTGCCATCCATCCAGACATAGGCCAGGCGCGCCGGAATTTTCGAGGTGAGAAGCTCTTGCGACGCAGGATGCTGCAAAAGGCTGAGATCTCCTTGCTTCACCGGCAGCATAGTTCCTCCTCCGTACCGACAAGCAAAACATTTTGCGGAAGCGATTGTACTCGCCCGGAGCCGCGGCCGAAATGGAGCTACTTTTTTGCGTGGGAGACGCTGAAGGGCGAACCAATCGTGAATTTCGGCGTATTCATCGGAAGCACGCAATCCGCACGGATGACGGTTTTCCGCCGCGTGGAGTATGATTCCACGGCATAGATCTCAGGTGAAAAAAATCATGTCGATTCGATGGAAGTGGATCGTTCCCGCACTGTTCGTGATCTTCTCGCTTACGGCGTTCGTGAGCCGAAAGACCGTGGCCGCCGCTCCGCCCCGCGCGGCTGAAACGAAAGCGCCTGCCGCATCCAAGCAGGGAAGCGATCTTTCGATTCCCGATACAACGCTCGCGATCAACTCGCCGACGCCGCTGTCGCAGCGCGTCGTGCATTATGAGATCGACGCGAAATATGACGCCGCGACGCACACGGTGAATGCCAACGAGGTGCTCACCTACCACAACCTGACCGGCCAGGCGCTCGATCATTTTCCATTTCACCTTTACCAGAACGCGTTTCAGCCCCAGTCGACCTTCGTGCGCGAATCGAAGCTCGAGGGCAGCCGCGATACCAGTTACAACAAGTGGGAGAGCAAGGAGTACGGCGCGGAGGACATCAAGAGCTTCGAAGTGGTTGGTCAGGGCGATCTGACGAAAGACCTGCAATTCATCGCCCCCGATGACGGCAATAAAGATGACAAGACGGTCGTCGATCTGCGGCTTGCGAAACCGATTCCGGCGGGCGCTTTCGTGCAGTTCAAGATCGCTTTTCAAACCAGGTTCCCGGAAACGCAGGCTCGCTCCGGATGGAAGCGCGACTTTCTTCTCGGCGGGCAGTGGTTTCCGAAGGTCGGAGTCTGGTGGCACGGTGCGTGGAACTGCCACCAATATCACGCCACTACCGAGTTCTTTGCCGATTTCGGCGTCTATGACGTGAAGCTGACCGTCCCGCAATATGAAGTGATCGGCGCCAGCGGTATCGAAGTCAGCAGCGTGAATAATCCGGACGGCACCAAGACGGTCACCTATCACGGCGACGACATACACGATTTCGCATGGACGGTCAGTCCGCGCTACAAGGTGCGGGAAGCGACCTATCAGGCGCAGATGGGACCGGTGACGCTCCGTTTCCTGATGCAGCCCGCGCACTGGAGCCAGGCCGAACGCCACGAGCGCATCACGCGCGAATCGCTCGACCACTTCGAGAAATGGTATGGGCCGTATCCTTATAAGACTCTGACGGTCGTCGATCCCGAGCCAGATTCGGCTGCGGGCGGCATGGAATATCCAACCTTTATTACCGGCGACACCAGTTGGTTTATGCCAAAGGGGCTCTACCTTCCGGAGGTGGTGGTCGAGCACGAATTCGGACATCAGTACTGGTACGGCATGGTTGCCACCAACGAATTCGAAGATGCCTGGATGGATGAGGGCATCAACAGCTACACGGAAGTGAAAGTGCTCGATTCCATCCTGGGCAAGAACACGTCGATTCTGAACCTCGACGGCGCCACCATGGGCGAACGAGAGCAGCAGCGCGACGGCTACCTCGGCGTTGCTGAGATGGATCCGATAGCGGAGAAGGCGTACGACTACTACAACTTCAACTCCTACGGAGGCGTGACTTACGGCAAGACTGCCAGCGCGCTGCTCACCCTCGAGGGCATCATCGGCCAAGACACCATGGCCAAGGCGATGCACGTCTACTTCATGAAGTATCGCTTCACGCATCCCACCAAAGAAGATTTCTTAAAGACGATCGAGGAAGTCGCCGGAAAAGATCTGCACTGGTACTTCAACCAGGCCGTCTATGGGTCGCAGGTCATGGATTATGAAGTGCTCCAGGCCGAATCCTTCCCGGTGAACTGGTTCCAGGAAAAGAAGGACAAAAAGGCAGAGAAGAAGGACAAGGACGATACTGTCTATCAAACGTACGTGGCCTTGCACCGCAAGGGCGAGTTCACGATGCCGGTCGAGGTCGAGATCAAATTTTCGAATGGCGAAAAAGTCCGCGAACACTGGGACGGCCAGAGCCGCTGGATTCGCTACAGCTATCAGAAGAAAGCGAAAGTCGTTTCGGCCGAGCTCGACCCCGATCACACCGTTCAGATCGACCGCAACAATTTCAACAATAGCTACGTCGTCGAGCCCAATACCAAGCCAACTTATAAATTGAATAACTACTGGATGTTCCTCACCCAATGGTTCGGCCAGGCTCTGGCGTGGTGGGCGGTTTAACGCGGCTCATAAGAAACTCATATTTTCGACGGAAATTTTCGGAAGGGCGTACATCGAATGACAGAAAAGAAAAATCTGCTGGGCAACGGGCTCGGCATGGTGACCCACAATAAGCGCTACATCGTCTGGTTCTGGCTGCTCAGCATCGCACTTGCGGTGATCGGTACGGTGGGCTTCCGCGAGAGCGCGCACGCGATTCTCGATCACAGCCTGTATGCCCAGCGCCTCACTCACGGTTTCGATCTGAGCGTGTTTATCGAGATGCTGATCCGTCCGGAATTCGGCCCTATGACCACAAGCACGCTTCCGGCAATCTATTCCGCCGTCGTGTTTTTCCTGGCCATGGCGCTTTTTCTGCCCGGCATTATCACGGGATACGCCTCGACCTACCGACTCCCCCGCGAAGATTTCTTCCGCGCCTGCGGCCGCAATTTGTGGCGCTTCATCCGGATCCTGATCATCTCCGGAATCATCATGGGCATCGTCTTTGGAGTCTTGTTCGCCATCAACGGCGCGATCGCGAAGAAGGCTGGCGAGAGCACAAACGAAGTTCTACCGTTCGAACTGCGAATGATCGGGCTTGCCGTGATCTTTCTGATTATGACCACGCTGCGAATATGGTTCGATCTCGCCGAGACCGATGCGGTTCTGAACGATCAACGCGCGGTGCGGAAATCGATTGCCGCCGGATTCCGTCACACCTTCCGCGGGCTAGGACGATTGCTGGGAAGCTACATCGTCGCCGCGATCGCAGCCATCATTCTGCTTTGGGCAGGCCTTTGGGTCTGGAGGCACGCCGTCTCGCCAGAGAGCATTGGCGGAGTGTTTGCCGTCAGCCAGTTCACGCTGCTGCTGTTGCTGATCCCGCGTTTCTGGCAGCGGAGTGTCGCCGTGTCGTATTGGAAGCAATACATGGTTGCGCCGGTGGTTCCAGGGCAGCCGATGGCGCAAGTCACGCCGGCGCCGGTGGCTCCCGAGCCGCCGCCTGTGACTCCGACTCCAAGCCCGGCGCCAAGCGTGTGAGAAGCCGGATGAGAAAGTGCTTGAGATTCAGGAGGACCCGCGCTCCTGAGTGGTTCTTTAATCTCTTGCTGAGCGGGGACTGAGCTTCGCGAACGCGAAGCTCAATCGCAGTCGAAGCATCCCTAGCCCAGCCGCAATCCAGCCTCGCTTACAGCAGCACCACCGTGATCCCGGCGTTTCCGCGTCCCAGATCGCGGTCCTCGGTTAGCTCAGAGTGCTGCTGAAGCAGGCGCCAGGCCAGTTCATCGGTCTTCGACCAGTTCTCGCCGAAAATGCAGCCGCGAATCTGTCCACCCAGCGCGAGTTCGTGGAGCTTCTTCTGGACGGCGATCCTTATGTCCCCACCGGCTCCGGTCGATCCATAGCCGTGAATCACTTTCAGGCAGAAATGCCTCTCCTGCCGCGCCAGCACGATGGCGCGGTCCAGCCGCTGCAAGGCCTCGTGAACCGGAGGCCGATCCTCTTTAAGATTGACCGTCTTGATAATGTCTGCGGCTATCCTCGGCTCTTGCTGCGCGCCACGGCTTCCCGCGCTTCCTTGTCCGCGGTGCGCCTTCGCTCAGTCTCGCGTTTATCCCACAGCTGCTTGCCTTTGGCGAGGGCAAGTTCAATTTTTACTTTACCGTTCTTGAAGTACATCCGGGTCGGGATCAGCGTCAGCCCCTTCTGCTGGGTCTTGCCGATCAGCTTGCGGATCTCCTCGCGGTGCATCAGCAGCTTGCGGGTGCGCAACACGGCATGATTCGAATAGCTTCCATGCTCATAAGGGCTGATGTGGCAGTTCAGCAGCCAGAGCTCGCCGTCCTTAATTAACCCGTAGGAATCTTTCAGGTTGGCCCGGCCGTTGCGAA
This sequence comes from uncultured Acidobacteriota bacterium, assembly GCA_963763845.1. Taxonomy (GTDB): domain Bacteria; phylum Acidobacteriota; class Terriglobia; order Terriglobales; family Acidobacteriaceae; genus Sulfotelmatobacter. The sequence continues at coordinate 125,220 of CAVXPX010000023.1, read as the reverse complement.
TGGACTTCACCTCGGTCCCGGTCAGGGCGACTCCGGCCTCAAATTTTTCCAGCAAGAAATAGTTATGCGAAGCGATCCTATTAACGGCAGCATCCCTTTGCCCGCTCGCCGTGGGTTCGCGACGCGGGGATTTCTCCGGGTTCGGTTTGGTCTGGTGCGTGGATTGGCGAGCCATGGAGGGTCGAAGTAGTTATCTTAGCGCATGGATCGGCTTCCGGCGCTCGGATCCGGCAGCTCGGACGATGCAACAGGTGCCGACAGTCCGGAATCGTGGAAGTAAAGCCGAAACCCCGGCTCGTTTTCCGTTGGTCCTACGACCAAAGAGTGTAACTCCCGCGAACGCAGTCACATCGGGAGCCGGAAATCGCGATGCTATAATCGCGATACCGCGAAGTTATTTTGTGTATCGAGTGGATTTCCCGCGCAAGTGCGTCCACGGGACGGACAGGCGGGGGAAAACTGCTTGCCCGGCGAAAATCGTTTTCAAGTGGACCATCTCGTGAGGATTATCGAATGAGACGCCTAATGCGCCCGGCGGTGTTGTTGTCGCTGATCGCGCTTCTAACTCTCCCCGCCCTCGCCGATAAAGCGAAAGATCTTTACGTCAAAGGTCAGGACGCCGAGGCTCGGCAACAGTATCAGGTCGCCTACGACCTCTACAAGCAGGCTTACAACCTCAAGCCCAAGGATCTGACTTATCGCGCGGCGTTCGAAAGGCTGCGGTTTCAGGCAGCCGCAGAGCTCGTTCATCAAGGACAGAAGCTCCGCGACGACGGCAAGCTCGATGAGGCCGTGGCCAATTTTCAAAAAGCTGTGGCCATTGACCCTTCGTTGTTCATCGCTCAGCAGGAGTTGACTCGGACGCTGAAGATGATCCAGCAGCAAAAAAATCCGCAGCCGCAGGCCGCCGGTCCTCCCGACAGCCTTGAGAGGCGCATCCAGGAGGCTTCCGGCCCGGTCGAACTCGCGCCCATCTCCAACGTTCCGATCACGGTAAAGATGCTGTCCACCAAGTCCGACGTGGTGTACCGCACGATCGGGCAGCTGGCCGGCGTCAATGTCCTCTTCGATCCCGATTACACCCCGCGCGTCATCAGCGTCGATCTGAATGGCGTCACCCTCGAGCAGGCTCTGGAGATTTCCGCCCTCGAGTCGAAGACCTTCTGGCGTCCCGTCACGTCCAACACGATTTTTGTCGCCACCGATAATCCGGCGAAGCGCAAAGAGCTGGAACAAAGCGTCCTCAAAACTTTTTATCTTTCGAATCTTTCCCAGCCCACAGAACTTCAGGATGTGGTGAATGCGATTCGCGCCGTGCTTGATGTGCAGCGCGTGCAGCAGTTGCTCTCGCAGAATGCCCTGGTCGTGCGTGGGACCCCGGATCAGATTGCGCTCGCCGAAAAATTGGTCGACGACCTGGATAAGCCGCGCCCGGAAGTCATCGTCGACATCGCCGTCATGCAGGTTAGCCGCGACCGCGCGAAGACTCTCGGCTTTAACCCGCCGACCAGCGCGACGGTTACGCTCCAGAGCAATATCAACACGACCAGCACCACGACCGGAACGAGCACCACCGGAACTAGCTCGACCGGTGCCAACGGCATCGTCCTCAACACGCTCGGGAATCTGAACGCCACCGACTTCCAAGTCACGATTCCTTCCGCGAACCTGTCGGCGCTGATGAGCAACAGCGACACCAAGCTGATTCAGAATCCGCAGATTCGCGCCCTCGATGGACAGAAAGCTTCGCTGAAGATCGGTGATCGCGTGCCGGTGGCTACCGGATCGTTCCAGCCCGGCATTGGCGGCGTCGGCATCAACCCGCTGGTCAACACGCAGTTCCAGTATCTCGATGTCGGCGTCAACATCGATATCACGCCGCGCGTTCACGCCAACGGCGAAGTCACCTTGAAGATTTCGATGGATGTTTCCGCCGTGACCGGACAGCAGAATATCGGCGGCATCAGCCAGCCCATCATCGGCCAGCGCAAGATCGAGCACGAAATCCGTCTGAAAGATGGCGAAGCCAACCTGCTCGGCGGCATCATGGAAGACCAGCAGACGAAATCGCTGGCCGGCATTCCGGGGCTCGCGCAGATTCCCATCCTCAAATATCTGTTCGGCCAGACTACTACCGATCACTCCGAGAACGAGATCGTGTTTGCCATCGTTCCTCATATCATCCGCGGACCCGACGTGACGGCAGAGAATCAGCGCGCCATCGATATCGGCACCGCGCAGACGATCGAGTTGCACCCGTCGGAGAAGTCGCAAACGGCTCCCGCAGCTCCTGCCGGCCATGGTGGGTCGGGCGATGCGACTCCGCCGCAGCAGAATCAGCCTGCCGTGCATCCGGCCTCAACGACACCGGCAGGACAGAGTGCGACTCCCGGAGGCAATCCCAGTTTCCTCTTCGATCCGCCAACCATTCAGGCGGTGAAGGGCAACACATTTGCCGTAAACCTGCTGATCTCCGGCGCCCAAAACGTGTATTCGGTGCCGGTTCAGTTGAACTACAACCCGAACTTGCTGCAGCTGGTGAACGTTTCCAACGGCGGCTTCCTGTCGCAGGACGGCCAAGCGGTCGCGATCGTGCACCGCGAGGACGAAGCCGTGGGTCAGTCGCAGATTACAGCCACGCGCCCGCCCGGTGCCGGCGGAGTTTCCGGCCAGGGAGCCGTCATTACTCTGACGTTCCTGGCGAAGGCAAGCGGCCAGACTCCTATCACGATCACCCGTGGAGGAGCCCGCGACCCCGGCCTGCAGGCCATCACGGTCAATGGAGCGCAGGCGGCAGTAACGATCCAGTAGTGTGACCGATGGGTGTGCGGCAGGTTTCTAGCGAAGTACTGAAGCGCATCCAACAATTTGTGCTTTCAGCAGGCAGGAAAGAATTTTGGGGAAGGAATAACCGAGGTGCCCCATGTCTTGCCGAATTTGCGAGACGTGGGAACTGGAATACTCGCGGAAGAAGATGCAAGAGCTTAGGAGCTAGAAGTTAGAAGCTTAAGAATCAAATGAAGCGCCAGCGATTTCAACCCGGGCCCGCAGTGAATCCCGCCAAGGGTTTCACTCTGCTGGAACTGATTGTTGCCGCAACCATCCTCTCCATCCTGACCATGATGGCGTTGCCCCTGGCCCGCGTCACGATTCAGCGCGAAAAAGAGAAAGAACTCCGCCACGATTTGTGGGAGATGCGCGACGCCATCGACCGCTACAAAGAAGCGGCCGACCGCCAGATGTTTCAGACTAAGGTCGACACCCAGGGATATCCCCCTGATCTCGATACTCTCGCCAAGGGGATCGAGGCGCAAGGCGGCAAGAAGATCCGCTTTCTACGTTCTATCCCGGAGGATCCGATGACCAAGAGCAAGGACTGGGGCCTGCGCTCGATGCAGGACGATCCGGATTCCGATTCCTGGGGTGGTCAGAATGTGTTCGACGTTTACACCAAGTCGGAGGGCACCGGCCTCGACGGGACGAAATATAAGGACTGGTAAATGTTAGTGGGCACCACAAATTCGGGGCAGGGCGGGGAAACTCCCGGCGGCATCGCGCCAATTTGCCCCGGTGCGCCTCCTCGCCGCAGCGCGTGGCAGCGCATTCGTGGATTCACCCTGCTCGAACTGATGATCGTCATCAGCATCATCATGATCCTGATGGCGGTCGCTGTGCCGATGTATAACCGCTCGATCGTGCAGGCGCGCGAATCGGTGCTGCGATCGAATCTCGCGACTCTCCGCAATGTCATTTCGCAATACACGCTCGATAAGCAGAAAGCTCCGCAGTCGCTCGACGATCTCGTCACCGCCGGATATCTCCGTCAGATTCCCCTCGACCCCATGACGCGCGAGCCCAACTGGGAAGTCGTTCAGGAAGATGTGATGATGGCCGTCGACCAGCAGGATCCCGGCATCACCGACGTCCATTCCGCCTCGACGGCAACCGCCAGCGACGGCACCGCTTACAACACCTGGTGAGTGCAGCGACAGCCGCCTCGGCTGTCCGGTTTTGTAAGCCGCCGACCCTCCGGTAGGTTGTCCCATGTCCCCTCGAAGCCATGGTCATCTCCACCGGAGGCGGGTGCGGTCCAGTTTTGTGCGATTTCTTGCTGCGTCATCCTGATCGGAGCCGCTTTTCAGGCGGAGCGAAGGATCTCGCGCGGGCCTTGCATCGGCGCGGCACGCGAGATCCCTCGCCCCGCTGGAGAAAGCGCGGGCCTTCGGGATGACGCATCCGTGAGCAGCGGATTAGAACTGTGCGACACCCGCCTCGGCTGTCCGGTCGGGCGAAGCTCGACTCCCAGCTTCCGCAGAGGCGAAAACGCCAGCCGGGAACTTGGCCGAACGCGCAAAGACTAAATCCTGATTTGTCCCGCGCACTCCGCTGCACTACCATTGACCTATGCCCGTGGAAACAGAAATTCAAGCTCCGGCCTCGATTCGCGCGCCCCGTGGAAATCAGATCACCTGCAAAAGCTGGCAGCAGGAAGCTGCCATGCGCATGTTGATGAACAACCTCGACGAAGAAGTCGCCGAGCGTCCCAAAGATCTCGTCGTCTATGGAGGAACGGGACGCGCCGCGCGCAGCTGGGAAGCCTACCACGCCATCGTCGAGACCTTGAAAAAGCTCGAGAATGATGAGACCCTGCTCGTCCAGTCTGGGAAGCCGGTCGGCGTTTTCAAGACGCACGATCACGCGCCGCGCGTGCTCATCGCCAACTCGAATCTGGTTGGCCACTGGTCGAATTGGGAGAAATTCAACGAACTCGAGCGCGCCGGTCTCATGATGTACGGACAGATGACCGCCGGTTCGTGGATCTACATCGGCTCGCAGGGAATTGTCGAAGGCACATTCGAGACGTTCTCCTCCGCCGGCGAAAAACACTTCGGCGGAGACCTCGCCGGCAAGCTGATCGTCTCTGGCGGAATGGGCGGAATGGGCGGAGCGCAGCCGCTCGCCGCGACCATGACTGGCGCGGCTTTCCTCGGCATCGACGTCGATCCTGAGCGCATCAAGAAACGGCTCAAGACCGGATATTGCGACTTCATGGTGACCACGCTCGATGAAGCGTTGCGCATCCTGAAGAATGCGGTGCGCAAGAAAGAGAACGTCTCGGTTGGGCTCGTCGGCAATTGCGCCGACATCATTCCCGAACTCGCCGAGCGCGGCGTGGTTCCCGACATTTTGACCGATCAGACTTCGGCGCACGATCCGCTGAACGGATACGTGCCCAACGGCATGACCTTCGAATCCGCGATGGAACTGCGCAAGCGCGATCCCAAGGCGTATCAGGAGAAGTCGCTCGATGCGATGGCGCGCCACGTCGAAGGCATGCTGCGCCTGCAGAAGATGGGATCGGTCACGTTCGATTACGGAAACAATATCCGCACCTTCGCGTTTCAGCGCGGCGTGAAGAACGCCTACGATTTTCCCGGATTCGTTCCCGCATATATCCGTCCTTTATTCTGCGAAGGACGTGGCCCGTTCCGCTGGGTCGCGCTTTCCGGCGAAGCTTCGGACATTCACGTTACCGATGATCTGGTGCTGCAACTGTTTCCCGAGAACCGCATTCTGCGCCGCTGGATTGAACTCGCACGCAAGCGCATCAAGTTCCAGGGATTGCCCGCGCGCATCTGCTGGCTCGGCTATGGCGAGCGTGCGCAATTCGGCCTCGCCATGAACGATCTGGTGAAGAAAGGGAAGATCAAAGCCCCGATCGTCATTGGCCGCGACCACCTCGATTGCGGATCGGTCGCGTCCCCATTCCGCGAAACCGAGAGCATGAAAGACGGATCGGACGCGGTCGCCGATTGGCCGCTGCTCAATGCCTTGCTGAACACCGCTGCAGGAGCATCGTGGGTTTCGATCCACAACGGTGGAGGCGTTGGCATCGGCTACTCCTTACACGCAGGCCAAGTGACTGTCGCGGACGGAACCGAGATGATGGCGAAGCGCATCGAGCGCGTGCTGACCACAGATCCTGGGATGGGAATCATTCGCCACGCTGATGCAGGTTACGAAGCAGCGAAAGAGTTCGCGAAGAAGACGGGCGTAAGGATTCCGATGGAATGATCAACTAGGTCTCGCGGCTGCTAAACTGATTCGAGTGATCTCTGCCAGAACTATCAAAGAGCGGAAATCAGTTGCCCTCCTGCTGGTCAACATCGGCCAGCTTCTAACCCTGTCCTCTCCTTCTTCACAATCTGGTCCCCGTAGACGCAGCGAACTTAGGGAACTCGGAATCATCCACGATGCGGCGGTGCTTTGCGTCGGCGGCAAGATCGTTTCGGTCGGAAACACGCGGGACGCGTTGCGCGATCCCTGGCTGAAAAAGAATCGCAAAAAAGTTACAGAGATCGATTGCGCCGCCAAAGTCGTCCTTCCCGGGTTCGTCGATTCCCACACGCATCCCGTATTCGCCGCGCCGAGATTGGTGGACTTCGAGAAGCGCATCGAAGGCGCGTCTTACGAAGAGATCGCGGCCGCAGGCGGTGGAATCCGAGCGAGTCTGGAAGGAGTGCGAAAATCCGCAAAGGCAGCATTGGCCGAGAAGGTTTTTGCCGTTTTGAAAGACATGGCTGCTTATGGCACGACCACGGTCGAGGCGAAATCTGGTTATGGACTGACTCTCGAGTCGGAGCTGAAGTCGCTCGAAGCGATCCGAGAGGCTGCAGAGCAATGGCCCGGAACGGTTGTCACCACCCTGCTTGGCGCGCACGTCGTCCCAAAAGAGTTTCAGGGTTGCTCACAAAAATACGTGGAGATCGTCTGTACAGAGATGATTCCGCGGGCGGCGAAGCGGAAGCTTGCCCAATTCGTGGACGTCTTCTGCGACAAAGGAGCTTTTACGCCTGCCGAGTCGGAGCAGGTGTTCGAAGCGGCAAAGGCGCACGGACTGAGCGTTCGCGCCCACATGGGCCAACTTTCAGAGACGGCGCTGGAGCCGTTTTTGCGATTCAAGCCGGTATCGCTCGATCACATGGATCACGTCAGCGCGAGCGATGTCTCGCGACTGGCGGAGAGCGAAACGGTCGCGACGCTTGTCCCCGGGGCAAATTACTTTTTGGGGCTGAAGGAATATCCGAATGCGCGGCGGTTCATCGATGCTGGAGTCGCGATCGCCCTGGCAACCGACTATAACCCGGGCACGTCGCCGACGATCAGCATGCCGATGGCAATGTCGCTTGGATGCACGCAGATGAAAATGACTCCTGCGGAAACGGTTGCTGCGGCCACCATCAACGGAGCGTGGGCGCTTCGTCTGGCCGACCGGAAGGGAAGCATCGAACCGGGCAAAGATGCGGACCTCGCGGTATTCGAAGTGGGTGATTACCGCGAGATTCCGTACTGGTTCGGAGCCAATCATTGCGCACGGACCGTGTTGAATGGCGAGATTTGGGGATCCGATTGAACTTTTGACGAACAAAGGCCGTAATGACAACCAGTGGAGTGTGCTCGGGTACACTCCAGACAAGCGAACTGCCCATTGATACTGATCCGATTCAGTCTCCTGAGGAAAAACAATGAAGCGAACATTTGCGCTACTGACTTTTCTTGTGCTCACGATTGCCCTTGCCTCCGCCCAGCGGCTGCCGGATATCGCGCGGCCGGAAAGCTACAAGCTGACCTTCACGCCCGACCTTGAGAATGCGAAGTTCCAAGGCGATGAGACGCTTTCGATTCGGGTCCTGAAGCCGACATCGGAGATCACTCTGAATTCCGCGGATATCGACTACCACGAGGTCACGATCAAGAGCGGCGGAACGACCCAGACGGCCAAGGTCACGCCGCAAAAACAGAACGAAATGGTGGTGTTGAGTGTTGCGAAACCGCTTGCGGCAGGGCCGGCAACGATTCACATCAAGTATTCGGGCATCCTTAACAACGAAATGCGCGGCTTCTATCTCGGAAAAGACGATCAGGGCCGCAAGTATGCGGCGACGCAGTTTGAATCCACCGATGCCCGCCGCGCCTATCCTTCGTTTGACGAGCCGGATTACAAAGCGACGTTCGACATTACGGTGATCGCCCCCAACGGAATGACTGCTATTTCGAACGAGAAGATCGCCTCCGATACGCCGGGTCCCGGCGATAAGCATACCGTGCACTTCGCCACGACTCCGAAGATGTCGTCGTATCTGGCGGCGCTGGTTGTCGGCCCGTTCGAATACGTCGAAGGCGAAGCCGACGGAATCCCGATTCGCGTTTACGCGACCACCGGCAAAAAGGAAATGGGAAGGTTCGCTCTGGAGATTGCGAGCAACGTTCTCCGCTACTACGACCACTATTTTTCGATCAAGTATCCCTACGCGAAGCTGGATCTGGTCGGCCTGCCGGATTTCTCGGCGGGCGCGATGGAGAACACGGGTTGCATCACCTTCCGCGATGTGCTGTTGCTCATCGACGAGAAGCAAGGTTCTGTCGATCTAAAGAAGACGATTGCCAGCGTGATCGCCCACGAGATGGCGCACCAGTGGTTCGGCGATCTGGTCACCATGAAGTGGTGGGATGACATCTGGCTCAACGAAGGTTTCGCCACGTGGATGTCGAGCAAGCCAGTCGAGTCGTTCAAGCCGGAGTGGAATTTCGATCTCGACGACGTCAGCAACGCGGGCGGAACGCTGAATGTGGATTCGCTGGCGAATACTCGCCCGATCCATCAGGCGGCCGAGACGCCGGCGCAAATTCAGGAACTGTTCGACGGAATTGCGTACGGCAAAGCTGCAGCGGTTCTGCGGATGCTGGAAGCGTATCTCGGAGAAGATACCTTCCGCGCGGGCGTGAACTCGTATATCGGCCAGCATAAATATGGGAACGCGACTGCCGCCGATTTCTGGGACGCGCAGGCGAAGACCTCGCACAAGCCGGTCGACAAGATCATGCCGACATGGGTGCAGCAACCCGGAGCACCAATCGTGAATGTGAAGGCCGAGTGCGCCGGGGATTCGACGAAGGTGACGCTCACCCAGCAGCGCTATTACTACGATCGCGCCAAGTTCGAATCTCCGGGCGATGAGCTGTGGCAGATTCCGCTTTGCATGAAGGGATCGGCGAGCGGGAAGGGCGATGTAAAGTGCGAGCTGCTTACCAAGAAGGAAGACACGTTCACTTTGCCGGGATGCTCGAACTGGATTCTGGGCAATGCCGGTGCGGCTGGCTACTACCGCGTCGGCTACCAGCCGGAAGCGGTGCGGGCGCTGGCGGCCGATGCGGAGACGAAGCTGACCCCGGGCGAGCGCATCAGCCTGCAGAACGATATTTGGGCTTCGGTGCGGGTGGGGCGTGAACCGGTCGGCGATTATCTTGCGTTTGCGCAAGGGCTGCAGTCGGACCGCAACCGCGCCGTGATGGAAGATGTACTCGGGCGGCTCAATTACATCGGTCAATATCTGGCGAGTGATACCGATCGCGCCGGCTTCCGGGCGTGGCTGCGCCAGCTTTTGACTCCCGCGATGAACGATGTCGGCTGGGAGCCGAAGTCCGGCGATAGCGACGAAACCAAGGCGCTGCGGGCGCGGCTTTTCGGCGCGCTCGGATATGATGCCCGCGATCCGCAGGCTTTGAGCGAGGCGCGAAAGATCGCTGATCAGGAGCTCGCGAATCCTGCATCGGTGGATCGCGAACTGGCCGGCGGAGCATTCCCGCTGGCGGCGCTGAATGGCGATGCAGAATTTTATGACAAAGTCATGGCGGGATTGAAGACGGCGAAGTCGCCGGAGGAGTACTACATGTACTTCTTCACGCTGCCGCAATTCACCGATCCGAAACTGCTGCAGCGCACTCTGGATTTTTCGATTTCTCCGGATGTGCGTTCGCAGGATGCATTGCAGCTGGTCACCTCAGTGCTCGTGAATCCGGCGGGCCAGGATCTAGCCTGGGACTTCATCCAGAAACACTGGCCGGAACTGGAAAAGGCCGGCGGACCGTTTGCCAGTGCGCAGATTGTTGGGGCTACCAGCGCGTTCTGCGATGCGGGATTGCGCAACCAGGTGACGGACTTCTTCACCGCGCACAAGGTCGCGGCTGCGGAGCGAACCTATAAGCAATCGATTGAGCGAATCAATGCTTGCGTCGATCTGAAATCGCAGCAGGGATCGCAGTTGGCTTCGTGGCTGGGACAGCACGAGGTGGCGAGCGGGAAGTAACGTTTGCTTTGTGCACGTTCATGGCCCGGGAGAAATCTCCCGGGCTTTTTTGCGCAACTATTTTGAGTTGCGGTGGGAAACAAAAGGTTCCTCCGCGTGCCGATGGATCCGTCTTCGGCAAGTCATCGGCTGGGTGGGATGACGGAGGCTCTTTGAGCGGAGATGGAGTTGTTTTGTCCCGAGCGGCAGCAGCGGAGCTTCGCTCCGCCGGACAGCCGAGGGCGGCTGTCCCCACGCAAGTCTACGGCATGACGGGCAGAACGATGTGCGACGGCAATGATGGCGAGCAGTAGACTCGCTGCAGGGCCGAGACAAAATCTGCCGCGGTGGCTTTGTAGATGCTGGGCACGAACTTCTGCGGATTGCGATCGATCACGGGGAACCACGTCGACTGAATCTGCACCATGATGCGATGTCCCCTGAGGAAGACATGGTCGTGATCGCGAAGCGGGACATTCCATTCCGTCGGTTTGTTGGGCGCGAGCGGATGCGGCGTCTCGTAGCTGGTGAGATAGCGTCCGCGGCGGACTTCCATCGCGATCGGCAGTTCGTATCCATTCAGCGACTGCGCGTATTGGCCCGGTTTCGGGCCTTCGTCGGGCTTCCATGGGTTATTCTGCGTGTCCTGCGGAAAGACGTCAATCAGCTTCACGATGAAATCGCTGTCTGTACCGGAGGTTGACGCGAACAGATCGGCGGCAAGCGGCCCGGTGATCGTCAAGTCATGATCGAGCGGAGCGCTGACGAACGAGAGAACGTCGGGACGGTGGTCGACGAAGCGCTGATCGGCGACTTCCCAGGTGCGCCAATCGCCAGCGGGGTAGGTGGGCGAGATTGGGCGCTGGCGATACGGAACAGGATTGGCGGGATCTGAAACGTATTCGCGATAGTCTTTCGCCGCTTTCTCCGGAGCGGTAAACGAAAGCGTGCCGTCCACATATAGATAAAGATTGGTGGCCTTGGCCTCTTTCGGAGGCCATGCAGGATAGGTGTGCCAGGTATTTGATCCGCTCTGAAACGTGCTCGCCTGCCAGGCAGGCTTCTCGCCGGCGCCGTGCAGGTAGTGGCGGAAGAATGGAGCTTCGATATTCTCACGGAATTCGCGCGCGGTTTCGTGGCCACCGAACGGAATGAGCCCGATGCTCTCGCCTTTCGGCGTCTGCCATTCTCCGTGGTACCACGGGCCGGCGACGATGAAGTCGTCGTGCTGAGGATCGTTCTCTTCGGCGTGGCGGAAGATCTGCCACGGTCCCCAGGGATCTTCCTGATCCCAGAATCCGGCGACGTTGAGATTGGGCACGCTCGAGGCGTGAAGCTGACCGACCCAGGCTTCCTTCTTCCAGAAGTCGTCGTAATCGGGATGGTCGATGGTCGAATTCCAGTAGGGAATCGAGCCGTGAAGATATTTGTCGTTGATATTGGAGAGCGGGCCGAGATCGAGATACCACTCGTAGGTGTCGTAGGTCTCGAATGAGAAATGCTTGTTGCTGTTCTTGTCGGACTGCTCCATCACCGCATATTCAAAATCGTAGCTTTCGCGGAGCGCGCCGTAACGGTGGTCGTCATCGTTCATCCATTGATCGACGGGAGAGGCTTGTTCGCTGATCGCCTTGAGCGCGGGATGCGGATGGAGAAGAGTGAGCGCAGTGGTCAGTCCGTCGTAGGAGACGCCAAACATGCCGACTTTGCCGTTATTGTTGGGGACGTTCTTGACCAGCCAGTCGATGGAGTCATAGGCGTCGGTGGTCTCGTTGGTGGATTTCGGATCGTTGAGATCAACTTGCGAAGACAAGTTGAAGACGCCTTCGGATTTGAATCGTCCGCGGAGATTCTGGAAGACGAAGATGTATCCGTCGGCGGCGAGTTCTTTGAGCGACGCAGGCATTTGCTCAGGAGGTTTTTCGGGAACGCCGTAGGGCGTGCGGCGAAACAGGATCGGCAGCGGGCCTTGCTGATCGATGGGAGTGAGAATGACGGTCTGCAGGTGGACGCCGTCGCGGACGGGAATCATGACTTCCTGCAGCTTGAACAGCGGTTTTGGAGTTGGCTGCTGGTTCTGTGAAGCGGCGAATATTACGAGCAGGAAGGGAAGAAGGAAATGCAATCTGGAGAGGCGCAACCGTGTTCCTCCGGGAGAAGATCGAGATTGACTGAGTGGGCGAAGTATATCAACGTCGCGGAGGAAGATGAAAGTTCCGGATTGCTGTGAAATTTAAGAACAAAAGGTCTCCCCACGCGCGGCTGGATCGGCCTCGCCAATCCAGCCACTTGGTCGGGATGACAAATACCTAAAAAATCTAGAACAGACGGCCGATGGAGAAGTTCACGCGGCTCTGGCCGGTGGGGCTGACGCTGCCGGCGATGGCGATGGGGCCGACGATCGTGTCGGCGATGACGCCAAGGTTGAATGTTCCGCGCACGACGACAGGGCCAGCTTCTCCGGCAGTGGTCCCGAAAGCGGAGCCGGCTTCATACCATCCGCCCCAATAGATTCGCTTTCCGACGAGTTGGGGAAGACGGTAGAGTACGCGGCGGAATCCGAGAGAGGCATAGGCGTAGTGGTTTCCCAGGAATTCATCGGGCAGGTAGGCGCCGAGGCGAAATGGTCCGCCAAGGGTGAAGACCTGAAACGGTCCGGCTTCGCCGCGGAAGGTCGTGCCTCCGGCAATGTCGGTGAACAGGGAAGTCTTGTCTCCGATCGGGATGAAGTTGGAGGTCTGCACCTCGAGTTGATCGATGGGACGAAGCAGGCCGGGAGACTGCAAGACACGAGCGAGCGAGGCGACGAGGCGTGTGCCACGGCTGGGAACTGAAGGACTGTCCTGGCCATCCCAGACGTAACGGGCGCGGAACAGGCCGGTGCTGCCGTGGATGATGGGGAGCCCCGCGGCTCCGATGAGCGGGTTCAGCTTGCCCTCGAACAGTTCGTATCCGATGCGGAATTCGCTGCGGCGACCGGAATCGTAACCGAGATCGAGACCGCCTCCGGCACGCTCGTCGCCGAAGACGGCGACACGGGTCAGGCCGGTGAACGAATTGCGGGCATACTTCGAGGCGAACGAGTAAGGTGCGACGAAAAATCTGCTTTGCGCGATCGGCTGATAGAACTCGGTTGCCGCCAGATTGCTGGAGCCGAACAGGAGATCGTTACGCCACTCGCCGCCGTGGTGAGCGACGTCCATAAACGTGACGCGGGCGCCGGCTGAGAAATCGAAGGCGGCGACCCCGGAGCCATCGACATTCACCGCAAGATCGACGAAGGGCGGGCCGTAGGTCTTTTCACGGGCGGTTACGCGAAGAGTCGGAACGCCGTTCTGGACGAAGCCTTCATATCCCAGATCTTCGAATTCGCCCTGGCCCGCGATGCGCGTGAGTTGGGTGATCGATCGCGCGCAAATTGATCGGACCGTGGAGATCGCTGCCAAGCTGTCTACGAATGCGGTTATTGATGTCGGGAGTGGCTCCCGTGACTGCGATGGCGTCGACTTTCCTGATTGGCTGCTTCTTGCGCGCGCCTCGTTCGTCGAGATAGCGCTGCCACTCGGCGGGATCTTGAATCGCGTATTTCAACAGCGCTCCGCCCTGAGTGGATGCCGTCTTGTATCCCAGTTGAATCAGTTCATCGACACGCGAATAGTCGGTGATATCGAAGCCCTTCATATCGACACTGATTTTGGCGTCGGCGAGAACCAGCGATCGTTTTTCGTTCTGCGTAATCATGACGTCGATGGCGCGCGAGAGCACTCCGGCGAGAGAGTTGAGTTCTCCTACATCGACGGGGGGAAGGCGGAGTTCGACGGCGATGACGATGTCGCTATCCATAGCGCGGACGGTTTCGACCGGAACGTTCTGCACCATGCCGCCATCGGCGAGCACGTGCCCTTTGATCTCCACCGGAGTGAAGATTCCGGGGATGGCCATGGAGGCGCGGATTGCCTGAGAGAGCGAGCCATCGTGGAGCACGACGGCGTCACCGGATTGCATGTCGGTTGCCACGCAGCGGAAGGGAATTGGAAGATCGTCGAAGCTGGGAATGCCGGACTCGGGGAAGGCGATCTGATCGAGGATGAGCCCCACCGCCTGTCCCGAATTGTATCCATTGGGGCCGCTGAGTCCGTGCTTCAGGCCGAGCGGCGCTTCGACTAGGAAGTCGCGCGCATCCTGCTTGCGGCGAAACGAAAGCTGGGAATAGACGGGGCCCGGCGAAAGCGCCTGATCCCAGTTAATCTTTTCGGCGAAGGTTTTGATCTCGGCGGGTGACATGCCCGTGGCGTACATCGCTCCCACGATGCTGCCCATGCTGGTGCCGGCGATGCGATCGACGGGAATGTGATTCTCCTGCATCCACTGAAGGACTCCGATTTCCGCGAGGCCGAGCGCTCCGCCTCCGCTCAACGCCAGTCCGATTCGAGGACGAGCTTTCGCTTCTTCCCGCGGAGTGGCTGAAGAGACTTGCTGAGCAGCGCAGAGGTGCGCGAAAAGAAAAAGAAATAAGAGGAGAAATGCAGGACGGTCCCTGAGTTCCATCATGTGCTCCTGAAATGCGGAGGCAAAAAATTCTCGAAACGAGGATTTCAAGGTGAGCAAAAAGAGTAGCAGGTTTAAAGGGCCACAGAGGAGTGGATCAATGGTTCCCTTGGCTGGAAACGGTGGATTGCCGCGCCTCGTCGACGACGCGATGAACGGCGTCGATCACCAGATCCGGGCGATCGAGTTGAATATAATACGCGCTGTTTTTGGCGACGGCTTGCGTTCCCCGCGTGGACAGGTGCGAGAGTTCATCCTGCATCTTTTCCCACTCCTGATTCATGGGCTTGGCCAGGTCGGCTGGGAGTTCGCTGGAGGGCTTGTCCGGATCGTGCGAGAGCACGGCCAGGGGCATGTCGGCAAAGGAACCGGTAGCCGCGGTTTCGGCAGCGCTCTGGGGGAAAGATTTCATCTCTTCCAGGCCTTCGTGGGCGCTGTGCCAATTGCACTCGGCAGCGCGGATTCTCGGATTATCGTCGCAAAAGCCCAACAAGCGCGGGATGCCGAAGGGCATGGTGTATTCGAGAAATTCGGCTTCGCTCATCCAGCTGCCTTCCATATTCTTGAGCTCTGGAGGAAAGCGCTTCTCCTGGTCCGGATGGGAGGCATCGACGAGCACCATGCCGGCTACTTCATTGCGATAAAGGCTGGCATAGAGGCGAACGTCGTAGCCGCCCATCGAGTGGCCGACGAGCACGTATGGCGGAGCGATGCTGGCGGCTTGCAATAGTGCATGCAGTTGTTCGGCGATGACTTTGCTGGTGCGCGGTCCGGCGACCGAGTCACTGTACCCGAGCCCGGCGCGGTCGTAGGAGCAGACGCGCGTGAATTCGGCGATTTCCGGCTGCACTTTGCGCCACGAAAGATAAGTGTCGCCCAGGCCGGAATCTAGAATGACGGCCGGACTTCCGTCGCCGGTGCAGTCGATGTGCATCTTGCTGCCGTCGACTTCCACCCGCTTGCCGGACATCGGATTAAAGCGGCGGTCACGCGCCTCGGAAATGTTCTGGTACATAAATCCGGCCGCGGCAAGAAAAAGTACGATGATGAAGAGACCAGTCACAATCCGGCGGAGCAAAGAGGGAGACGGCGAAGTTGGCGTGGCTCCGTAGTGCATGAGCAGATCCGAAAGCAGCTGGAATTCCGCCGCACGTTCGCAGGCATTCTACATGACTGGCGGCACGGCGATGCCCATAACTGCGAGAGTGCGGATCAATTCCCGCCGGACGACCGCTACGGTCGCCAGCAGAAACTGCTTTCGCCTCTGATCCGGCTCGGTGAGGATCGGATGGCGATGGTAGAAGGTGTTGAACAACTGCGCCAGCTGAAAGACGTGTTTCGCGAGATAAGCAGGCTCGGTTGTGGCGATGCATTTGTCGATGACGTAGGAAGTCTTGGAGGCGGCAAGCCAGAGTTCCCAGAATTCGTCGTTCTGCTTGCCCGTCAAATACGCTTCCAGATCTGCCGCGGACAATTTGCCGGCGATATCTTTGGAGAACGTGTCCGGGTCGAGATCGGCCTTGCGGAAGATGCTGGTCGCGCGGACGACGGCGTACTGCGCGTAGGGTCCGGTCTCTCCTTCGAAGCTGAGGGCGTCTTTGAAATCGAAGGCGATCACTGACTGCTTGGTGTACTTCAGCATGAAATAACGCAGGGCGCCGATGGCGATCTGGGTGGCGATACCGAGACGCTCGGGATCGCCGAGCTGCGGATGGCGCGAGTCGACTTCTTTCTTCGCCGAGGCGATCAGCTGATCGAGCAGGTCGTCGGCTTTGACTCCGAAGCCTTTGCGCCCGCTGACTTCGATGTAGGAGCGGGCCTTATCCTCATCACTCAGCGTGTAGCCGAGTTCGGCGGCGCAGCGCGGGGTTAGCGCGACCATCTCGTAAGAGAAGTGCGTGTAGTGGTCGGCGGCTTCGTCGTGTCCGAGGCCGCGGAGCGCTTCGATGACGGTGTTCTGCGCTTCGGACTGGCGGGCGTCGATGACGTTGTAGATTTCGGCTACATCGCCGAAGTGGGGATGATCTTTCTCGCCGTCGGTGGTGGAAATCCAGCAATCATGTTGGTTGGGATAGCGGTAGAACTTGCGGTATCCGAAATCGCGGCCCAGCAGGCCAAACTTCCACATGTGGTAGGCGATGTCTTTGCCGACATAGCCGACGGTGCCGTTGGAGCGAACGATCACTTTCTGGTCTTCTTCAGCGATGTTCGACTGGCGCACATCGACCCCATCGAGCGGTTCGATTACTCGCAGCCGATCATTTTCCTCCGTGCTCTCTGTGTCCTGTGGGTTGAGATTTGCATTTGAAGTACCGGCACGGCGCATTACCCAGCAGCCTTTATTTTTGCCTTCATTCTCAAAGGTCAGCACACCTGCTTCTTTCAACTTGCCAAACGCGGCGTCCCAGAAATGCAGATGAAGAATCTCGCTCTCGCGCGGGAGGAAATCGTACTCGATGTCGAGACGGTCCATGGTTTCGAGATGCCGGCGGAGAACGGCGGTCGAGATGAGGTCTGCAGTCGCAGCGGTGTCGCTATTCGCATCTTCGATCGCGTGCAACGTTCGCAGCCGGGCCTGCTTGTTTTCGGGAGCAGCCTCATACCACTGGGAAACGCTAGCATAGAGACCCCAGCAGTAATAATCGAAGTGCGGCTGGCGGGTGAGGGCTTCGATTTCGGCGCGCGACTTTTTCTCGATATGGGTGAATCCGACTACAACGTCGGCCACCTGCACTCCGGTGTTGTCGATGTAGTTTTGAATTACGACATGGCGGCCGGCGAAACGCAGAAGGCGGACAAAGGTGTCTCCCAAGATCGCGTTGCGCAGGTGTCCGATATGCGCGGCCTTGTTGGGATTGATGCTGGAGTGCTCGACGAGAATTTTCCCTGCCGGGACCGCGTGCTTAAGATTCCGATCGGTCCCCAGCGCCTGCGCCAACCATGCGCGGTCGATGCTGACATTCAGATATCCGGGCGGCGCGATCTGCACGCTGGCGATGCCTTCGACCGGTCCAATTTCATCCTGGATGGCTTGCGCGATCTTCAGCGGCGCGGAGCGCAGGGGCTTGGCGAAAGGGAAAAGAGGAATGGCGAAATCGCCGAGTTCGACCTTGGGAGGCTGCTCGACGATCACTGGCGGCAGCGCAGCACCGGGATGACGCCGCTCCAGACACTCCCGCACCCGCTGGGCAAGACGATGCTCTAGATCACGATACAAGGAAGTCCTCTAAGCTATTGAAGAAACAGCGATTTTATCAGAGTGGCCCGCGGGTGAAGGTTTGACGCAGTAGCAGCGGTTCCCTATGATAAAAAACTGGTCGTTGGTCGATCGTCTTTCGCCGTTTACCGGCAGAGCAGGCGGGGACCCGGGCCAAGGTCCAACGACGAGCGACTAACGATTTTTCTATGCGCATTGCGTATCTCGAGTGCTTTTCCGGCATCAGCGGCGACATGTTTCTCGGCGCTTTGGTCGATGCCGGAGTCTCGCCGCAATTGCTCGAAGAGACCGTCGCTGCGCTGGGGGTGGGCGCAAAGCTAAAGATTTCGCGCGTAATGCGCAGCGGGATTTCGGCTACGAAAGTCGATGTATGGGTCGACGGCGAGAAGGACCTTCCGCGGGAAGAATACTGGGCGAAGCAAGAATCGGCCCATCATCATCGCGAGCATGAGCATGGACATGGCGGCGAGCACGGACCTGAACACTCGGGAGATCGCCATGGAGAGCCGTCCGCGCATGCGGACTCACACTCACATCGTGGGCTGGCCGAGATTCGAAAGATCATTGGTTCCGCGGCGATTGCGGACTCCGCGAAGACGATGGCCATTCGCATCTTTGAGGCACTCGGAGCGGCTGAGGCGAAGATTCATAATGTGCCAGTCGAGGAGGTTCACTTCCACGAAGTAGGAGCCGTGGATGCGATGGTCGACATTGTCTGCGCGGCTGCCGGCGCCGAAGCGCTTGGAGTCGACGAGATCGTCTGCTCGCCGTTGAACGTCGGTGGCGGGACCGTCAAGTGCGCGCATGGGACGTTTCCCGTGCCCGCGCCGGCTACGGTGGAGTTACTGGAGGATGCCCCTGTGTATTCGTCCGGCGTGCAGGCCGAGCTGGTGACTCCGACGGGTGCCGCGATCGTGAAGACGCTGGCTCGCCGTTTTGCCGCGTTTCCCGAGATGAAGATCGAGAAATCGGCGTACGGAGCAGGATCGCGGGATTTTCCGGGGTATCCCAATGTGCTTCGGCTGATTTTGGGAGAAGCGGCGCCGACTTTGGCGGCGAAGACAAAGTCCGAAACGATTACCGTGCTGGAAGCGAATCTTGATGATCTGAACCCGCAGGTGTTCGGGTATGTGATGGACCGTTTGCTGGAGGAAGGCGCGCTGGATGCGTTCGGCATGCCGGTGCAGATGAAAAAAAATCGTCCGGGCACGCTGTTGACGGTGTTGTGTAAGCCGGAAGATGCGGGCAAGCTGACGCAGTTGGTATTTACAGAGACGACGACGCTGGGAGTGCGGCGGCGCGAGGAAATGCGGCAAGCACTGGCGCGACGCTGGGAAAATGTGCGCACCCCGTGGGGCGAGGTCCGCATCAAGATTGCAAGCATGAATGGGACGGTGACGAATTATGCTCCCGAATACGAAGACTGCCGGCGGATTGCGGCCGAGCGCCATGTGCCGCTCAAAACAGTGATTCAGGAAGCCGCGCGGGCGTACTTGAGCGGCGCCGGCGAAAAGCATTAACACAAAGGTCAACTAAGGTACACGAAGGAAATACCAGATTCGTGTAGCAGTTCGAAAAATATCTATGAGCAAGAAGTTCTACATTACGACTCCGATTTATTACGTCAATGCGCGGCCGCACATCGGCCACGCTTATACCACGATTGCGTGCGACACGATTGCACGGCGGCATCGGCTGCTGGGCGAGGACACGTTCTTCCTCACAGGCACGGACGAGCACGGACAGAAGATCGAGCGGGCGGCGCAGGCTGCGGGCAAGACTCCGCAGCAGTATGCGGATGAAATCTCAGGCGAGTTCCGGCGGCTGTGGCAGCGGATGGGCATTTCCAACGACGACTTCATCCGTACGACGGAGGAGCGTCATAAGAAGCGCGTGCAGACGTTGTTCCGCCAGATTCGCGACAACGGCTTCATCTACAAGGGAACGTACACCGGCCAGTACTGCGTCTCGGACGAACTTTATGTCGATGGGGCGCAGCCAGGAGATCCGTGCCCGACCTGCGGGCGCATCACTGAGACGGTTCACGAAGAGAATTACTTCTTCAAGCTGTCGGCGTTTCAGGACAAGTTGCTGGAGCTATATGCGAATCCGGAGTTCATTCGTCCGGAAACGCGGCGCAATGAAGTAATTTCGTTTGTGCGCTCGGGATTACGCGATCTTTCGATCAGCCGCTCGACGTTTTCCTGGGGCATCCCAGTTCCCGACGATCCGAAGCATGTGATTTACGTGTGGCTCGACGCGCTGGCGAATTACATCACGGCGATCGGCTACGGCTCGTCGCACGCCGGAGCGCAGGCGGCGTTCAAGAAGTACTGGCCGGCCGACGTGCACATGATCGGCAAAGAAATTATGCGCTTTCATTGCGTCTACTGGCCGGCATTTCTGTTGGCCGCCGGGCTGGAATTGCCCAAGGCGATCGTGGCGCATGGCTGGCTGCTGTTTGAAGAGAGCAAGATGTCGAAGTCGCGCGGAAATATTGTGCGGACGGAGACAATTCTCGACGTGCTCGGCGCGGATGCGCTGCGATATTTCCTGCTGCGCGAAGTGGTGTTCGGACAGGACGGATCGTTTTCGTTCGACGCGCTGGTGCAGCGGTATAACTCGGACCTGGCGAACGGTCTGGGAAATCTCGCCAGCCGCACGTTGACGATGATTAACCGGTATTTCAAAGGCGAGGTGCCGTATCCGTCGCACGCGGTGGCGAAGAAGCCTGCCGACGATGCGGTCGCCGAGACGGCGAGGAAAGCGATCCGCGAGTTCGGAATTCTGTTCGACCAGTTTCATTTTTCTCGCGCGCTCGAAACCGCTTGGGGGCTGGTCGCGGCCGTGGATCGCTATATCGTCGAGAACGAGCCGTGGGCGCTGGGCGAAAAGCAGGACGATGAGAGCCGGGCGCGACTGGCGACCGTGCTTTATACCTCGGCGGAGGCTCTGCGAATTGCCACCGCGCTGGCGCATCCGGTGATTCCCGAGGCAACGGCGAAGATCTGGACCCAGATGGGGCTGGGCGACATCAAGAAACTCGCGCTGGCCGATCTTGCCTGGGGACAGCTGCCGCTGGGTACGAAGCTGGGCGAGGTGAGTCCGGTATTCCCGCGCGCCGACAAGAGCGCAATTGAAAGGATGCAGACGATGGAAGATCAGCAACGTCCGGTATTGGAGGAACCCAAGGAACAACCGGCGCAGCCGGCCCCGGCTCCGGCGGTCAAGCCTCAGGCGCCAGCAGCGCAGCCGGCCCCGGGGGATGGAGGAAAGATCACGATTGACGATTTTGCCAAGGTCGAGTTGCGCGTGGGGCAGGTCAAGGTGGCAGAGCGGGTGCCGAAATCCGATAAGTTGCTGCGTCTTGAAATCGATATCGGGACCGAAGTCCGTCAGGTGCTGGCCGGGATCGCCGAGGCTTATGCTCCGGAGACGCTGGTGGGGCGGAAGGTGGTGATTGTGGCGAACCTGGCTCCGCGAAAGTTGCGCGGATTTGAGTCCAACGGAATGATTGTGGCCGCCTCGCTTGAGGGGGGAAGACCAGTTCTTGCCAGCTTCCTGGAAGAAGTACCGGTAGGGGCGCGGCTGAAGTAGTCTCGCCGCCACGAAAGGACGTACCTTGCGCTGCGCAAAGCATTGAATTGGCGTTGTGTTTTCGCGGTGAAACACCAAGGTAACCCGCCAAGTTGATTACCTGTTTTTTCCTCTGTTTTGCCTGTGCTACCGTCTAATTTTGCCACATATTTGCGAAGGTAAATAGGTTTCGGTCAAAGTGTCTTCCGCCAATCGCAAGCCCGGAATCCACGTCGCGTGGACGACTGTTACATACCGCAGCATGGCGCTGCTGATCCTGGCAGTGGCTGCGGCATTCTTCATTGCGGTGCGGGTTACGTTCCCGCAATTCACTCAGAACAGCATCAAGAAAGCGGACGATTTAGCGAGCGGAATTCTGGAGCGGGTTGCGGGGATGGCCCCGGCCAGCGGCTCCGGAAATGTAACGGCGCAGCAGGCGCACTTTACGGCGCTGGATGGAACGGTGCGGGTAAAGAAGGGAAACGGCAATACCTGGCTCACGGCCGACTACAACATTCCGCTGGAAAAGGGCGACGTTGTTCAGACCGGCTCCGAGGGGATGGCGAAAGTCGTATTCAATGACGGGACGAGTTACACCGTGAAACAGGATTCGCTGATCGTGATCGAAGAGAACTCGGCGAACGATCAGCAGCAGACCAATGTCGCCGTGGCAGTCAGCACTGGAACGGTCGATCTTTCCACGGCGACGTACAGCCAGGGATCGAAATCGGAGGTCATCGTGGCGGGCGCGACGGCTTCGCTGGCTCCTCAATCTGCCGCCCAGGTACACAACGATCCCGGCTCGGATGAGCACGAAATCCTGATGAAGAAAGGAACGGGCGAAGTCACGCGCAACGGCGAAACGGTAAAGCTTGCCAACTGGGAAAAAGTGAGCTTCCAGGCGCAGGAGCAGCACATGGAGAAGGCCAAGGAGATCGGGCCTCCGACGCCGATCGCTCCGGCCAACATGGCTCCGCTGTTCGCGTCGGGCGACGCCATGAAGGACGTGGAGTTTTCCTGGACGGCAATGGCGAATGCAGTTGGTTACCGGTTGCGTATCTCCCGCAATCCGTACTTTTCTTCTACACTGGTTGACAAAAAGGTTAATACAGCGGCCGTAACCGTGACGAACCTGGGTGAGGGCGCGTACTACTGGATGGTGCAGTCCTACGACTCGCAAGGAAAAGAGTCGGTCGAGAGCGAAAAGAACCGCTTCACGATCATTCCCAAGGGAAAAGAGACCGAAGCGATCGAACTGGAACTCGATCCCTTTATTCAACATGGGCACGTGATCGAAGTGACGGGCAAGACCCAGATCGGGGCGCGAGTGATGGTGAACGGCAGCGAGGTTCCGATGGTCACCACCGACGGCGGGTTTCATTACTTTACGCCGCCGCTGCCGGCGGGCGAGGCCGTGATTACGGTAACGGCGCAGACGGCGCAGGGTGGCGTGAATACGCAGCAGAAGAAGATCATTATCCAGTAAGTGGGTTCTCCGGCAAGGTTGTCGACGGATGTTGTCTGGATAAGAACTAGTGGTTCAAGCAGGGTTGGCGTCTATCCCTTAAAATAGAAGGTCAACCCCTGAAAAGATTTTGATAGCACCTCCGGGAAGAGCCGGGGAAGGGATCGTTGTAGAAAGACGGAATACCTCGTCATGTCAAATAACGGATTTCATGCAGGCGCGACGCGCAATCACAATCTTCGTTCGCTGTTCAGCATTTTCTCCAGCGATCTGGCCATCGATCTCGGCACCGCCAACACGCTCGTGTATGCGCGCGGCAAGGGCATCGTGGTCAACGAGCCTTCCATTGTCGCGATCAACAAGAATACGGGCGAAGTGGAAGCGGTCGGTAAAGAGGCGAAAGAGATGCTGGGCCGCACGCCGGGCAACATTGTCGCCATCAAGCCGATGAAGGACGGCGTGATCGCCGACTTCAAAGTCACCGAGAAGATGC
Organism: uncultured Acidobacteriota bacterium; assembly: GCA_963763845.1. Lineage (GTDB taxonomy): Bacteria > Acidobacteriota > Terriglobia > Terriglobales > Acidobacteriaceae > Sulfotelmatobacter. The sequence goes on along the minus strand of CAVXPX010000023.1, from coordinate 101,794 downwards.
TGAACTACTTCATCCAGAAGGCGCACAACCGCAAGATGCTGGTGCATCCGCGGATCGTGATCGGCGTGCCTTCGGAGATTACGCAGGTGGAAAAGCGCGCGGTCATGGACTCGGCCTATCGCGCCAAGGCCAGCGAAGTGCATCTTGTGGAACAGGCGATGGTGGCGGCCATTGGAGCAGGGTTGCCGATCACCGAGCCAAGCGGCAACATGGTGGTCGATATCGGCGGCGGCACCACGGACATCGCGGTCATTTCGTTGAGCGGCATCGTTTATTCGCGTTCCGTGCGCATGGCCGGCAACCAGATGGATGAGGCCGTCATGAATTATCTGAAACGGAAATACAACCTGCTGATCGGCGAGCGGACGGCGGAGCAGATCAAGATGGAAATCGGCTCCGCGCATCAGCTTGACAAGCCGATGACGATGGAGATCAAAGGCCGCAACCTGATTGAAGGCGTGCCGAAGACGATTACCGTTGACGATGGCGAAATCCGCGAAGCTTTGAGCGAATGCGTTTCGACGATCATGAACGCGATTCGCGTGGCGCTGGAGCGGACGCCTCCGGAACTTTCGGCCGATATCAGCGACCGCGGCATCGTGCTGACCGGCGGCGGGGCGCTCCTGAAGAATCTCGACAAGCGCATCCGCGAAGAAACCGGCCTGCCAGTCTCGATCGCCGACGATCCTCTATGCAGCGTAGTGCTCGGCACGGGTAAGATGCTGTCGGACTTCAAGCTGCTGAGAAAGATATCGATTGAATAGCTGCGAGTCCTGAGTCCCGAGCCGCGAGAACGCCGCCGAACCGGGACTCACAACTCGGGACTAGTAACCCATTAGCTGGAAATGGCTGCGGGCGAGGCCGAGACGACCTCGCTACAGCCGGCGAAGATGCCGGCGCTACGCACTGGGTACTGGCAACTGGCAACTGGTTTTATGGAATCCGTCCTTGGCCGTTACCGCAATCTGATCATCCTGGTAGGCGTTTTGTTTCTGCAGGTGCTCGGCTTGGCGATGCAGGTCAAGAAAAGCACCAACGCGCTGCAGGATACCCGCCTGATCCGCATATGGGCCGTGGGCGCGATTACTCCCTTTGAGCGCGGGCTGATCTGGATTGAGAACGGCTCCGCCAACCTCTGGCACACCTACGTTTATTTGCGCGGAGTGCGTGCGGAGAACCGCGAACTGAAGCAGGAGATTGAGGGAATGCGGCTGCAGGAAGTGAGTCTGCAGGAAGACGCCGCCCAGGCGCACCGGCTGCAGAATCTGCTGGCGTTCAAGGAACAGTATGTGTCCCGAACGGTGGCCGCGCAGGTAATCGGCACCAGCGGCAGCGATATGTCGCGGACGGTTTTGATCGACAAGGGGGAGAACGCTGGCATTGCTCCTGACATGGCGGTGATGACCGCGGACGGCATCGTTGGCAAAGTTCTTCTGGTGTATCCATCGGCCGCGCAGATTCTGTTGATCAACGATCAGAGCAGCGGCGTCGGCGCCATTCTCGACAAATCGCGTTTGCAGGGCGTGCTTCGAGGCACGGTCAACGGACAGGTCGTCCTCGAGCGGGTCATGAGCGACGAAACGGTCAATGTGGGCGAGACCGTGCTGACCAGCGGTGGAGACGAGATCTTTCCGAAGGGATTGCCAGTCGGGACCGTGGCCAAAGTCGAGAGAGGGAAGGATCTGTTCCTGAAGATCGAGATCAAGCCCGCGACCAGCCTGAGTAAGCTGGAAGAAGTGCTGGTGCTCGTCCAGAAACAGGACCGGCCGGCGACGACAGAAGTGAATACTCACATCCGGGCGGCAGACATTCTGGCCCAGCGGCTGCCATCGGTGCCAGATAAGCCTGCGGATGCCGCAGGTACTTCTGCAAAACCAGGAGAGCAAGCTGGGAAGCCGCAGGAGCGACCGGGACGGGCACACCGAAGACTGCGACAACGGCCGCAAGTCATCCGGTGAAAACGCAATCCAGAACGACCGCCGTGGCGCAGGATGTGCTGCCGAAAGCTGCTACCGCGGCAACTACAACAGCTAAGCCGAAGCCAGCGAACACTACGACAACGGCTCCGAAGCTAGAGGGTATCGCTGCCAAGCCGGTGAGCAAAACGGCGACCGCTCCGAAAACGGAAGGCGCTGCAGCCAAGCCGGCGGTCCCTGCGCAGAAGCCGAAGACCGTTTCGGCCCCGACCATCCAACCGACTCCTCAGGCCCCGGCCGACGATAACAGCCCCCACTAGCGTGCCCATCACTTACACATCCGGGGATCAGGTTGAGGTTTACCGCTTCAGTATTCCGGTCACGGTTGGCGTGCCGCTGCTGGCGCTGTTTTTGCAGGCGTTTATTCCTCTGCGGTTTCCGCGGTTTGCCGTCTATTTCGATCTGCCGCTGCTGGTGACGATTTTCTTTGCCATGGCGCGCCGGAATCCGATCGCGGGGTTGTTTACCGGAGCCTTCATCGGCCTGGCACAGGACATGCTAGGCCACAATGCGATCGGCATTTATGGCATCGCCAAGACGGTGGTCGGCTATGGAGCCTCGTCGCTTGGGGTGAAACTCGATGTCGAGAACGCCGGAGCGCGGTTTCTAGTGACGCTCGGCTTCTATCTGGTGCAGTCGGCGGTTTATTTCACGGTAGCCCGCGGCCTGGTGAATATGACGCAGAGCTGGAGCTGGGTACACGGGATTCTGGCCGGGCTGGCGAACGCGGCGCTTGGCGTGATCCTGTATTTCTTCCTGGATAAGTTTAAGCAGAGGACATGAAAGCAGTTCCCAGTTCCCGGTTCTCAGTTTCCAGGTTGCTGCTCGTGACCTCCGTCACCTCATGATAACTATGATGTGTGGAACTGGGATTAGAATGAAAAGACACTCACTTTCAAACAGTTTTTTGCTGTCTCGCGCGGGCAATTTCGACCATTCCTGGCCGAAGCTCCACTGACAACTGACAACTGAGAACTGAGAACTGATGTTCGGTCGCGACGAAAAAGTATCCGAGATCCGCCTGACGGCGACGCAGTACATCATCCTGGCGATCTTTCTCGTGCTCGCCTACGGGTTATGGAACCTGCAGGTGATGAAGAGCGATTTCTACTCGCTGGCGGCGGAAAAAAACCGCATCCGGAACGTTCCGATTCTGGCGCCACGCGGCAAGATTCTCGACCGCTACGGCCGCATCATTGTCGACAATTATCCCTCGACTTCGGCGTTGCTGTTGCGCGATTCGTCGCGCGATCTGATGGCCGATGCGGACCTGATCGCCGAAGGCTTGCATCTTGATCCGAATGAAGTGCGCGCCCGCATAAAACGCTTCGCGAGCCTGCCGCAGTACCAGCCGATCTTCATCAAGGAAGACATCACACCGGACGAGCTGGCATTCATCGAAGCGCACAAGAACGAGTTGCCGGAGTTGGACACGATCGATTCCGCACGGAGGCTTTATCCGCGGAACGGCTTTATGGCGCACCTCATCGGCTATGTGGGCGAAGTCACCGAAGACATGCTCAACCAGCCGCAATTCGAGCTCTATAACCCGGGCGACGTGGTGGGCATTTCCGGCGTGGAGCGGCAGTACAACACGCTGCTGATGGGCACGAACGGCTCGCGGCAGGCGCTGGTCGACAGCCACGGGCGCGAAGTCGGACGCTTGGGCGAGACGGAAGCGATTCCGGGCAAGCCGTTGAAGCTGACGGTCGACGTCGATTTACAGATCGCGGCCGAAGAGGCGCTGGAAGGGAAGAACGGCGCCATTGTGGCGATGGATCCGCACACGGGTGAGATTCTCGCCATGGTGAGCGGGCCGACCTTCGATCCGAATGATTTTGCGGTACGCGTCTCGCGCGAGGAGTGGAATAAGCTGGTCGATGATCCTGAGAAGCCGCTGCTGAACAAGGCGATTCAAGCGCAGCTCGCGCCCGGATCGACCTTCAAGATCATCATGTCGGTGGCGGGCTGGCAGGAGGGCATTGCTCAGACGATGCATGTCCACTGCAACGGCAGTGCAGACTTTTACGGCAGAAATTACAAGTGTTGGGTTTACTTCCTGCATCAGTCGCATGGCGACGTGGATCTTGAAAAGGCGATCTACCAGTCCTGCGATGTTTTCTTCTACACGCTTGCCGACCGGCTGGGAATCGAGCGCATCGCCAAATACGCCACCATGCTTGGATTAGGCCAGAAGACGGGAATTGACCTGCCCAACGAAGTGAGTGGGGTCATGCCCTCGGAAGAATGGAAGATTCGCAACTTCAAACAGAAATGGTTTGCCGGAGAAACGATCTCGGTCGGCATCGGGCAGGGTGCGATTGCAGTAACCCCGGTGCAGTTACTGCGGGCGATTTCGGCCATCGCGATGGGTGGGCGGATGGTTGTGCCGCACGTTGCGAATCCGAGCGATTTGCCGCCGGGGATTGTCGAGGCCGCGCGGTATACGGACGTGAAGAATATTCCCATTGATCCGACTGGATTGACCTACATTACCGACGCCATGACTCGGGTTTTGATGCCCGGCGGCACAGCTCCATCGGCGGCGGTGCCGGGCGTCGACATTGCCGGAAAGACTGGCTCTGCGCAAGTGGTTTCGCTCGCGCTCCGGGCAAAGTACAAGAACAGCGAAGAGTTCGCGCAGAACGGGTGGTTTGTCGGTTTCACGCCGCGGCGCAATCCCGACATTGTTGTCGTTACACTATTCCAGGGAGGCGAGCACGGGAAACTCGCGGCGCGACTGGCGACGCAGGTGATTAAGGCATTCGTCGAGAAGCAGCGGAAGACTCAACCGAATGTGGCAGAGAAGCAGCCTTCGACGGTCGAGATCGGCGGGCTTTGGAGCGTGCCCGATCCAAATGGACAGCACGAGACATTGCAGGGCGGGCGGTTTGTGATTCCTCTGACGAAAAGACCTCCGGTGCTGGCCACGGCCGCACCAGGGATGGAATAAGCACGGGCAAGAGAGCTTGGCTCTCGAGCTAGCTGACTGCTGACGGCTCTAACTGAGAACTGAGAACTGACTGTGGCACGTTACGTTTCATTTCGCGATTTCGACTGGATCCTGCTGGGATTCGTGCTGCTGATCTGCGCTCTAGGGGTGATGGAGATTCACAGCGCCACCGAGCACACCAAGTTCGCGGGGTCGCATATCAAGCAGATTTACTGGGTCGTGGCCGGAGTCGGGGCGATGTTCCTGGTCAGCCTGGTCAACTATCAGGCACTGCTCGAGCAGATTCATTGGTTCTACATTGCAGCCGTGGTTTCGCTGATGGGGGTGCTGGTTTTCGGGCAGCGGTACCTGGGCGCGAAGCGCTGGATCAAGATGCCGGGCGGCAATCACTTCCAGCCATCGGAGTGGGTCAAGTTGATCCTGATCCTGGCGATTGCGAGGTATTTTGCGGAAATGCGCCAGCGGGAGCTTTCCTGGTCGGACCTGATCAAAGCGGGCGCCATCGTTGGATTTCCGATGTTGATGGTGCTGAAGCAGCCTGATCTCGGCACGGCATTGACTTACATCCCGATCGCCGCCATGGGGGTGTTTCTGGGAGGGATGCAGTGGAAGCAGGGGGTTTTCATCGGTTTGTTGGCTCTGGTGGGGATCAGCGCTGTTTTTCTGGTTCCCAGGGTGCACGTTCTGAAGTCGTATCAGAAACAGAGGTTGACCAGCTTTATCGACCCTGAACTGGATCCGCAGGGCTCGGGGTACCAAGTTGAGCAATCGAAAATCGCGGTCGGTTCGGGAGGGCTGTGGGGCGGGAAAGGCTCGCAAACACACGGGAATTTCCTGCCGGTTCCGCAAACGGATTTCATTTTCGCGGCGTTTTCCGAAGAACATGGATTCGTAGGCGCGCTCGGGGTTCTACTGCTATACTTCATTGTGCTGATGCGTTTGACGCAGAACGCGCAAACAGCGCCCGACCGCGCTGGCACGTTCGTGGTAATGGGTGTGGTAGCTGTGCTTAGCTTCCATATCCTGGTCAATGTCGGCATGGTGGTCGGTTTTATGCCGGTCACCGGAATACCCCTGCCACTAATGAGTTACGGTGGGTCTTCCGTGTTGTTCATGTTCCTGGCGCTGGGGATGGTCATGAATGTTCGTATGCGCCGATTCGTAAACTAGCTGGGTGAGCCGGTTAGACGATAAGGGTTCAGGAACGAGGAAGTCCGGCAGGATGCAGTTTGCTGCGCTTACGGGCGCAGCCCAAAAAAATATCGATCGCCCTCGCGTGAAGGGGGCATTTCACCGGTCAATCGAGCAGTCGAAGGCCGGGCAGGATTGAAGCTGAGTAGTTGCCGGGCAGGGAACGGCCCCCCGACCCAAAACGGGTCTGAGAGTGCGGTCACAACCCCGGCGGAAGTCAAAGCGATAAGTGCAAAAGATTCCAAAGCTTGTGCAACGGATCCGGCTAAGACAAGAGTTCTCTGGCCTGAGCCGTCCCCTATGCGGGGCAGCATCGCGACTTTCAATCCTCCCGCACCTCTGCTGATTTCACCCCGGTGAAGCCCGCCCGATCCTGGATGGATTCCGGCGGGACCGGAGTGTCAATGAATAAAGAATTATTTGTCTCTTCCACGCCTCACGAAACCAAAGTGGGCCTGGTGGAAGATGACCTGCTCGCGGAAGTCTATCTTGAGCGCGAGAACGAGTACACCTTAGCAGGATCCATTTACAAAGGGCGGGTGACGCGCGTGCTGCCTGGCATGCAGTCGGCCTTCGTCGACATCGGATTGGAGCGCGATGCGTTCCTGTATGTCTCCGATTTCATGGATCTGGAAGAACACGACGACGATTTGACCGAAGTGGTTCCGGCGAATCGCGGCGTGCAGGACATGCGTGCGCAGCCGGAGCGCTCTGAGGCTGCCAACGTGGCCGAAGGCGGCGAGGCCGCCGCCTCCGAGAGCGAATTAACCCCAGTCACCGACGAAGGAACGTTCGAAGCCGATGCCTTGGCCGAGGGGCAGCCTGCGGCTGCTGAGGCTACCGATTCCTCCGATGGAGATGATTCCGCTGCGCGCGAGCGTGGGAACTGGCGTGGACGTCGTCGTCGGCGCGGTGGACGGCGCGATGGCCGGGAACGTGGACCGGAGCGCGGACCAGACCGCGGGCCAGACCGCGGCGGCGATCGCGGGCAGGAGTCGCGTTACTCGCGTCCGGCTGAAAGTTCGTCACGCACACCGGCGGGTCCGCCCCCGGGATATCAGCCAATCCTGCTGCCGGGCGAGTCGATCTCGAAGTATCAGCGCTATTCGCAGCAGGCGCATCCTGCCGAAATGCAACCGGCGAGTGCATCCATTCAAGAAGCCGAGACGAGCACGGCCGAATCGGCCTTGGCGGCCACGTTCCCCGAGGATGAGCCGATTTTTGCCGCGGGCGAGGCCGCCGGCGAGCCTCTGCATGAAGAGCATGAGGACATCCACCCAACCGCCGAGGAGCCTCTCGAATCAGCCTCGACCACGACCAGTTGGGGGCAGGAATTTGTCCGGCCCGAAGAGACCATTGTGCCGGCTCCCGCATGGAGCGAGCCTCCTGCGGCAGCCCGCGACGAAGAGATTCAGCAGCAGTCGGACGCGGTTGAGAGTCAGGGTTCGGCTGTCGAGCACGCCGAAGAGTCGCACACGTGGCATCGCCACGAAGAGGATTCTCCCGCGTTCGCCGCTCCGGGCACGGTGGAAGAGGAAACCATCGACGACGATGAAGCCGATACGGTTCACTACCAGGCATCCTCCGAAGAAGGGGATGACGAATTCGAAGAGGAAACGCAAGCTGCGGGCCAGCCGGACCATTTGAACGGGACGGCACGCGAGGCGGTGTCGGAAATTCATATGGCCGCGGTGGTCGAGTCTGGGGAAGCGGATGCCTCAGCGACCAGCGCGGCCGAAGCGGAAGAAGACAGCGAAGAACTGGAACTGGAGGAAGCGCAGGCGCAGGCCGAAGCGATGCTCGATGCCGAGGCCCGCGGCAATGGCACCGTCGATGCCCGCGCCGAGGTGCGAGCTCCCGCCCCGACGGCGGGTTACACGCAGAGATCGCAGCGCAAGTCCGGATATGAGCGTCCTGGCTATGATCGCCGCGACCGTGGCCGCCGCGGAGGAGGCGGAGGTGGTGGTGGACGCCGTTTTCGCCGCCGGGAATCGCAGGCGGTTCCGCTGATCAGCGATCTGCTGAAAGAAGGTCAGGAGATTCTGGTTCAGATCGCGAAAGAGCCAATCGGCAAGAAAGGCGCGCGCATCACCAGTCACATCGCGTTGCCGGGACGTTTTCTGGTCTACATGCCGACGGTGAATCACACTGGGGTCTCGCGCAAGATCTCTTCGGAAGAAGAGCGGCAGCGGTTGAAGCGGATCATCCTGAGCGAGCGCGAGAACGGCCACGGAGGTTTCATCGTCCGGACGGCCGCGCAGAGCGCCAGCGAGGACGAACTCCGCGCCGACATCCGATTCCTGAAAGGCTTGTGGCAGGACATCAAGAACCGCGCGGAGAGCTCCAAGCCGCCGGCGCTGATTTATCACGACCTGAACGTGGTCGAGCGCGTGCTGCGCGACCAGGTTACCGCGGACTTCAACGTGATCTGGGTCGACAGCGAGGCGGAGTACGAGCGGATTCTGCGCTTCTTCAACCGCTTCCAGCCCGCGATGGTCAAGCGGGTCAAGCTCTACACGAAAGAGACGCCGCTGTTCGACCAATTCGGTCTGCAGGAGGAAATGAACAAGGCCCTCAAGTCGAAAGTGTGGCTGAAGAGCGGCGGATACATTGTCATCAATCAGACCGAGGCGCTGGTGGCGATCGATATCAATACCGGCAAGTACGTGGGCAAGACGCAGAGATTGGAAGACACGATCGTCAAAACGAACGTCGATGCCATCAAAGAAATCGTGCGGCAGATCCGGCTGCGTGATCTGGGCGGCATCATCATCATCGACTTCATCGACATGGATGAGCGCCGCAATCGCCAGCGCGTGATGCAGGCTCTTGAAGAAGAACTGAGGCATGACCGGGCTCCGTCAAAGACGCTGCAGTTCAACGATTTCGGACTGGTCGCAATCACCCGCAAGCGCGTGAAGCAATCGCTGGAACGCACGATCGGCGCGCCCTGTCCGTATTGCCAGTCGACGGGGTACGTGAAATCGGTAACGACGATCTGCAACGAGATTTATGTCGAGATGCGGAAGATCGCCAAGCATCTGGAGCATGAGGATGTCATGCTGCGGGTGCATCCCGATGTCGCCAAGGAATTGAAATCGAACAATGGACGCCTGCTGAACGAGATGGAAGAAATGACCAAGCGGACGATCATCGTGAAAAGCGATCCGGCGGTGCATCAGGAGCAGTTCGATATCAACTAGCCGCGAGTCCTGAGTTGCGAGTTGGGAGAAGACGGGCGCATGTCGCCCGTCTTTTTTCTGTGGTCACGAATGCGGCTATGGATCGCCGAACCGGTTAATTAGCGATATGGTGATTCCATGACAATGTCGGCTCCCGCACCCGAGTAAAGTTGATGCGTCGCTGATACCAACCAACAGGCTCGTGGAGAAAGGAGCCGAACAATGATCATTATAGGAGACTAGATTTTCACCCCGAGTTTCATGCTAACCGATTGCTTGGGTCGATAAGGACACGGGAGAGTTCCAGGAATAGACGGCTGACGCATCGCGAAGAGGCGGAGAACTCTCTACCGGTACCTCTGGCAGGCAAGAAAGTACGGAGTGGGAATGGAAGCGAGCGGAGCACGTCACGCTGGTTCGAACGGCTGCTGGCCGAGTTGCAGATTGAGTTGTGGAATTCGGCGACGCGGCCGAGACCGCACCCGGCGGGTGCGCAAGCAGAAGACGGATCGTCAGGATGCCCGACTGATCTTGCAGTTGCTGCTGGAAGATCGTTTCCCTGAAGATCTGGGTGCCGAGCTGGGAGTAAATCGGGCTCGTGCGGCGAACTGCTGTAGCATCGGCACCGCATGGTGCAGGCGCGTACGCGGATCATGAATGCCAACTGAAGCCGTGGCGCTGAATGCGAAGGAGTCTGCCAGCTGCAAGAAGAAGTTGTGGCGGAGCACACGGGCGGCAGCTGGACAACTGGCAATCATTCCGACTGGTTCTGCCGTGCCGGCCAGCCGCGCGCGGCGTGATGCTGGCTGGAGTTGCTGGATCGGCTGAACCCGACGATTGCAGAGCCCTCGAGCCAGGCGATCGCAGCAGGAAGTGGAGAAGTGTCCCGCTGACGCGGCGGTTGATGACCTATCCCGGTCGTGGGTCCACTCACCGCACTAGCCTTGCGTACTGATCATCGGAGACGCCGAGCGTTTTCAGTGCGAGAGAGCGGTGGCGAGCTAGCTCTGGAACTGGTGCCGCTGGAAGACTCCAGCGGGAATCGCCGCAGACTGGGACATATCGACCAAGCAGGGGAGTTTCGATGATGCGCAGTTTTCTCGCTGGTGGAAGCGGCGCAGGTCACGGCGCGCAGCCTGCCGCATTGGCGCAGCAAGTATGTCGCACCTCATGATGCGACGAGGACGGAAAACCGCCAAAGTCGCGCTGGCGCGAAGGACTGCGCGGTGCACCTGTACTGGATGCATGCGTCAGGGACATGTGGAATCACCTAGCAGTAGATTCAAGTTCGCGTTCGCACCGCGGGACAGCCCGGAAAAGATCGCCTATGGTGTGCAGTTCAGAACACCGAGTTATCGATTGGGCGTCCCGTCCTCTTTCAGTACAGCGCAGGAAGTTCGAAGTAGTAATCATGATCGGCGGTTGCCGACCGACAGAGCATGCATGACGGTCGGAATCTGAGCTTCCATGGAACCTGAGAGATTACAAAGCCGTAGCCTGGGGTTGCGTCAGAAAGGCGAAGACCAGCAACGAGAGCGAAATGGCGCTCTTCAAAGAAGTGCTCGCTGAAAGTGTGCACGTAAAAGTGCTTGACACCGCCGACATTGTCAGAGAGGCGATTTATCGCCAACGGTCGGGGGAATAGTCACTTGGCAGTGGACGCATCGCCCAAAAACCTTGAGGTGTTGACTCAAAGTGATTGAACCCGAACTGAGAAAACTCGTTTTTTAGTCTGTCGCTTATGCTCAACCCGATCACTTCCACCACCGTGTAGGGCGGATTTGCGGAGTAGATCCCATGATGTTCGTCAATGGTGTCTAACTCATTAATGAGTGCCTCTTCAGATGAAGAGTCGCACTTCGTCTTGAAGGTGGTTACGCCGTCCAAGTGGCTACGATTCGCATCGGCAGCCCATATTTTCTGCGCCTCAACACGATTTGTCGGGGTGTCAACGATCCACACTGGTGCTTGACCAACCAGTTGGGAAAGACGTTCACCGTACTCCCGATCGAGCACAACAACTACCCGATAGGGATCAACGGACTGAAGATACTCCGGTTCCACCCAGATCGTGTGCTTCCAAGGTTCCACCCCAGCGACTTGACCAACGTCTAGTTTCGCCAATGGCGTTGGCACGCCGTCAACCGAGTCCACTCCGGCGACCACGAACAATTGTCCCAAGCACTTCTCGAACAGTGTTCGAGTCGGCAAGTCTTCCTCATCCTTGAGATTTGGAGGAATACCGCACAACTTCACAATGTCGCCCGGTTTCATGCGGTTATTCTACGGTAGGAGGTTAACTGTCGAAATCAGGCCATAGCGCTCAAAACCCCAGGAACCCTCCCACCCCAAGTTCTTCCAAAGGCGAACGCTACAATGGCCGCAGATACCAGATACCATTCTGAGATGCCAAAACCCATGCTAAAATGGCATTCATGACAACGACCCTTACGGTGGATAAGGCTGGTCGCGTCGTCCTGCCCAAACCGGTTCGCGATGAACTGCAGCTCAGCGCGGGGGATTCGCTGGAGATGGAAAGTTCTGAAAATCAAATCGTCCTGCGCCCAGTTCGGGGCACGGCCGGACTCCGAAAAAAGCAAGGCATATGGGTTCTCGATGTTGACGAACCGTTGACGGTCGAAGCCGTGAACCGCACAATCCGCGATATTCGCCGGGAACGCGAAGAGTCGTGGATGGGGCAAAACTCCGCAGCGCGAGGCAGGCGTCCGCCAGCAAAAACGAGGAAGCGGCGATGAAGTGGTTGGCCGACACCTCGGTCCTCGTTCCCGTATTTATCCCCGGACACATCCACCACGAGCGAAGTTTTCAGTTATTTTCGCGGGCGACCGTCAAGTCGGCGTTTTGCGCAGCGCACAGCATCGCCGAAGTATATGCCACCATGACCCGGTTGCCGGGCAAGCATCGGACAAGCGCACAGCAGGCTCTGACATTCCTGGAAATGATCGAAGAGCGGTTCAGTTTCGTGGCACTCGATGTTGCGGATTACCTTGCGACAATTCGTGAGGCCGCCGCCCTACAGATCATAGGAGGTACCTCGTATGATGCGCTCGTTGCCGCTTGCGCGCTGAAGGCGAAAGCTGACGTGCTCTACACATGGAACAGCGGGCACTTCTTGCTGTTGGGCGACGAGGTCGCCAGGAAGGTACGCACGCCTTAGGGCAATCGTAGCTGACGTTCGCGAAGGTTTTTACCGCAATGTCCGACGGGGCGCGTGATTTCTTCACCGAGGCGTGGATGGCCCCAAGAGCGAATTGCCGTTACTCGAGTCCGGCGGGAGTCATGCCCGGGTGATAGAAACTGCTGGGGGCATCGGATTTCTGGCTGCCTTTTCCGCCCCAGGTCCAGTACATACCGAGGTAAGCATAATTCTCGGTCTGGCCGGCGACGGAGTGTCCATAGCAGAACAGAAACTGCTGGTTGGGATTGTGTTTGAAGTGGTAGTACCCGCCGAAATCGATCATCGTCGCGGAGCGCGTCTGCGGCGCAGCCATGCCTTCGGCGCCGTGGGAGAAAACTTCGCCGCCAAGCTCCAGGCGCTCGCTGAAGGTATATTTCAGAAGAAATCCACCGTAGGGAAAGTCGCGGTATCCGGTTTGTGGCACGACCTGATATCCAGCGCCGCCATCGAGGAGCCACTTTCCAATATTTTTCTGCGCCCATAGAGGGAGCCGGTACCAGACTTTTCCCACTCCAAGTCCCTTGGAGTAACTACCGGTCGGCATCTCGAACATGGTGAAGCTGCCAATCTGGGGAAGGTGTTTCGTTTCCTTGAAGTACGCGATTTTTGCGCCTAATTCCATGTCGGTGAGCCCAAACTCAGTCGGACCCGCGCCAGAGGGAAGATAAGCAGGATTATTCGACGGCGCCACGACTCCCCATGGCAGGATGGCGTGAAGCTGCACGCGAGGAATCGCGCCCCAATTGAATTCAAAGGCTGGCCCCATCGAATCGGTCTCCACGGGAGTGCCGTCAGTCGACCCGAAGATGTAGAACTCGTAATGATGCAGATCTACCGGTACCGGATCGTCGATTTGATAGGGAGGCCCTTGCGCCCATACCTGCGACGCGGAGAAAAGCAGAAGCAGGCCCAGTCCGAGGAAGAGCTTTGCGGAAACGTGCGAAGAATCAAACATGGCGGACTGGCAATCTGCGAATGATGGCAGCCGGAAAGGAAAGAGTCAATGCGGGAGAATCCGGGAATGCACTCTGTTCGGGTCAGAGATCGGCAGGATTGTTGGAAGCGAATCGAGTGTTGGCGCTAGCTGACGTTGGCCAGCGTCTTCACGGCGAGATCGGAATTGTTTCGCAGCCGTTGCGCCGATTCGTGAATGGAGCGCGCGGCCGCTCCGGCGCCATTCTGTTCGGCGGTCTGCGCGGTGCTGCCCGCATCTTCGGTCGAGGTGCTGGCCATGTCGATCAGCACCACGATGGAATCGGCATGCAGCTTCCACAATGACGACATCTTCTGGCTGCGCTTGAGTTCTTCCAGTTCGGTGCGGATGCGCGCCGAAATCGAGACCATGCGGATCAACGTGCGCGCCACGTCTGCGCGCAGGCTCTTTTCTTCCAGGAAGGCGGCGCTGTAGGCGTCGGCTTCCGATGCGGTTAAGGTCAGGTTGAAGAAGCGCATCGGCACGACTTGCCGGTACTTGGGATCGGCGACGCGCACGAAGACGCGAATCGATTCTTCGACGCGCCGGAGTTTACTTTCTTCCGCCGACAACTGTTGCGCCGTAATCGCGGGGGGATGAAAGACAGGAGCGGATTCAGGAGCCTTGGCTGCGGCTGCCTTCGCCGCTTTGGCCGCAGTCCCCGCGCTGCCAGCCGAACGGGCACCGTCCCCCGCCGGAGTCAGCAGCGAACGACGGATCGGCGGGCGGCGGTCCAACTCCTTCTTCAGCTTCGATACGCGTCGGAATTTTTCGAATGCACTGTTGTAGTCGGCTTCCAGAAGCTGCTTTTCCTGGATCGCTGCTACGTGCTCGACGGTGACTTCCACGCCGTCGACTGTAGTCAGAATTGTTCCGCCCATTTCTTCCAGCGCCTGTCCGAAACTCTTGATCTCGTTCAGAGCCTTGGTGAAAAGTTCGTCGAATCTCTGTCCGAAGGCAGCGTTGTAGGCCGAGACGGTGGCCAGCACGCCGGGGTGATAGAACGACGAATCGAGCCACTGCTTCAGTTCTCGCACCCGCCCGATCATGCCGGAATCGATCAACGCATTGAAATCACGGAAGCGGGCGACTTCTTCCCGGAACGGATCAAACCGCCGCAGCAATTGAACGTGTTCTTCGGGAAGAGACGGCACGTCGCTGTCGGCCAGAATTTCAATCAGCGCAATTTCGAACGGAGACAGCGGCAGAGCGCCATCGAGTCCGTAGCCGCTCTGCTCCCATTGTCCGGGGACGCGGGGATGGCGATAGAGAAATGTTGCGATCAGGTCGGTCTTATCGCGATTGATGTCGGTGGCTTCACGACGGCGGACAAAGTAACGAAGCAATCCTTCGGCAACTTCGGAATCCGTATCGGGAGTGAGCGCCTGGCGAAGCATCGCCGGAGTAATCGCCATGTCCAGCAGATGAAGCCAGCGGTACATCTGGGAAAGAGTGTTGGGAAGTTCGCGGTCGGAATGGCGCAGAGCATCTTCGTCGAGACCCCTCGGAATGGGCACATCTCCGCCGAGCGTGTCCCGCAGAAGCTTCTGGTAGAAGCCCTGGACGGTCGCCAGAATGGCTAGCTCAAACCGAAGATCTTCAGCCAAACAATTCCCCCAATCACAAGAATTCCTCTAAGACTTTACTTATGGTCAAGTAAAGCGGAAAGGTTACTAACGGTGCAAGTTACCACCGGAGTGCGAATTAAAAAGGAAGCGGTTGCCGCGGAAGTACATGTACGAGTGAGGCGGACGAGTTCAGAAGACGACAGTTTTGTTTCCGTAGAGCAGAACGCGGTTCTCGACGTGCCAGCGAACGGCGCGCGAGAGAACGACTTTTTCAAGATCGCGTCCCTTGCGGATGAGATCGTCGACTGTGTCTCGGTGGGAAACGCGGACGACATCCTGCTCGATGATCGGGCCATCATCGAGGACTTCGGTGACGTAATGGCTGGTGGCGCCGATCAGCTTTACTCCGCGCTCGAAGGCCTGATGGTAGGGCCGCGCGCCGACAAAAGCGGGCAGGAAAGAATGATGAATATTGATGACGCGCTGGGGATATCGTTTGACGAACTCGTTCGACAGAATCTGCATGTAACGCGCCAGCACCATGAAGTCGGGCTTGTGCTGCTCGATCAGGCTCTGGAGTTGAGTTTCGGCGGCCTGCTTGTTGTCCTTGGAAACGGGAATCACGGCATAGGGAATGTTGTAGAAGTCGGCGACCGGTTGATTGTCAGTGTGGTTGGAAATAATCAGCGGGATGTCGCAGGCGAGTTCGCCACTCTTATGGCGGTAGAGCAGATCGACGAGGCAGTGGTCGAATTTCGAGACCAGGATGATCATGCGCTGGCGCTGCGAAGATTGCGCCAGGTGCCACTTCATGTGGAATGCCTCGGCTATGGGTGAGAAATGCTTGCCGAAATCGGCGAGATCGATATCGAAGTCCCGAGGATCGAATTCGACCCGCATCAGGAAGAGTCCGGATTCTGCGTCCCCGTGCTCGTCGGCATGGAGAATGTTTCCGCCATGGCGGAAGATGAAGTCGGCAATGGTGGCGACCTCGCCCTTTCGGTCAGGGCACGAGAGCAGCAGGATGGCGGAGGATTTCATTGTCGTCAATTGTTTTCCTGGCAAGAGAGACGTTGCAAGCAACGTCTCTACGGGATGACTTTTATAGAGACGCAGCTTGCTGCGTCTCTGCGAGCGGTGCGACTAATGCTTGAGTGCTTTCAGAATTTCCCGAGCCGCGTTCGCACCTGAGCTGCCGGTCAATCCCGTCCCCGGATCAGTATCTCCATCCCGGTTCCGTCATCCCGAAGGCCCGCGCTTTCACCAGCGGGGCGAGGGATCTCACGTGGAATGCTCGGCGCTGCAGGCGAGATCCTTCGCTCCGCCGGAAAAACGGCTTCGCTCAGATGTAATGAAAACTAAAAAGGCGTGCCTCCAAGGGTAAAGTACGTGCTCGAAGCACAAGCCCTGAAGGAGGCACGAGATGATCCACGTTGGCGTAGATCTTCACCAGAGATTCTGTTACATGACGGCGGTGGAAGCAAGGGGCAAGATCGTACAGGCGGGGCCGGTGAGCAACGAGAAGCTGGCGCTGCGTAAGTATTTTCGTCAGTTTCGCGGGCAACAGGTGCAGGCGGCGGTGGAGGCGTGCGGGTTCTGGCCGGCGTTTCGCGAGGTGGTGGAGCCGGAGGTCGCGCGGTTGGTGCTGGTGCATCCGCAGCGGGTGAAGGCGATTGCGTCGGCGAAGCTGAAGAATGATCGGGTGGATTCGGAGACGCTGGCGCATTTGCTGCGCTGCGACTTGTTGCCGGAGTCGTGGAAAGCGGACCGGGAGACGCAGGCGCGGCGGCAGCAGGTGCGGTTGCGGGCCACGCTGGTGCGGCATCGGACGCGACTGAAGAACCAGGTGCATGCGGTGCTGCATCAGCAAGGGCTGCATTCGCCGGTGACGGATTTGTTCGGCAAACGGGGACGGCTGTGGCTGGCGGGAGTAAAACTGCCGTCGCAGGCGCGAGAATCGGTGAGCGTGTGCCTGCGCTTGCTGGATGGGTACACGGAAGAGATTCAAAAACAAAATCTCCAATTAAGTGAAAAAGCAAAACAAGACGAGCGGGCCCAGTGGCTGATGACGATTCCGGGGATTGGGGAGTGTTCGGCGATGATGCTGCTGGCCGAGATCGGAGACCTGGGACGCTTCGCTGACAAAGAAGCGCTGTGCAGTTACGCCGGGCTGGTGCCGCGAGTGCGGGAGTCGGCGGGCAAGGCGGCGCGGGGCGGCATCACGCGGCAGGGTTCGCCGTGGATGCGCTGGATCATGGTGGAGGCCGCGCAGGTGGCGACCCGCTGTTCGCCGGCGGCCAAGCGCTACTATGAACGGCTGTCGCGCAAGAAACACAAGCACGTGGCGCGAGTGGCGCTGGCCCGCAAGTTGCTGATCGCGGTCTACGCCCTGCTGCACGACGGCGTGGTGTTTGACGAAGAAAAGTTTGCGGCGGTGTAAGGGGAATCCGTCAGCTCGAAGTCATCCTTGCTCTTCGAGAGCGACGCTCAGATGGAGCGGCGGAGTCCGGACATACCTTATGTGCCTCGAGCACGAATAGAAGCCTGTCCGCATCGCCGCAAAATACCTATGGACAGGTACGCCCGTTTTCATAGAAGGATGACGCATCCTACTCACTTTTTCAAAGCTTTCAGTATCTCTCTACTCGCGTTCGCACCTGATCCTCCGGTTAAACCTGTCCCGGGATGCGTTCCGCTTCCGCACAGATAGAGATTCTCAATCGGCGTTCCGTACCGCGCCCAATCGAGCAGCGGACGCATGGTGAAGAACTGGTCGAGCGCGAGGTCTCCGTGAAAGATCTGTCCGCCGGTGAGCCCGTATTTTTCTTCGAGATCATGCGGCGTGATGATCTGATGCGTCAAGATCAGCTCCGGGAGATCTGGCGCGTACTGCGCCAGCGTTTTCACGACGGTCTGTCCGAGCGCCTTGCGCTGCTGTTCCCAATCACCCTTGAGTTTATACGGAGCGTACTGCATGTAAATGGACATCACGTGCTTGCCTTCGGGAGCCATCGTCGGATCGGTAAGCGACGGAATCGTGGCTTCGAGGTATGGCTGTTTCGAAAAGTCACCATATTTCGATTCGTCGAAAGCACGCTCAAGATAATCGATCTCGTGGCCGATGTGAATGCGTCCTCGCAACGCAGCGGTGTCGCCATTGAGCGCGGTAAATTTTGGCAGGGCAGACAGGGCCAGGTTAACTTTCGCGACCGTTCCGTTTCCTCGATAGTGCTGCAGTTTCTGCACGAAGTCGGGCGAAAGATGAACGGGATCGGTCAGTTTCAACAGCGTGCGCTTCGGATCGGCGTTGGAAACGATTGCCTTGGCGTGAATCTCTTCGCCGGTCGAGAGCAATACGCCGGTGGCCGCGCCGTTCTGAATGCGAATCTCGATGACCTCAGCGTCCGTGCGAATCTCGACGCCCGCCGCTTTGGCCGATGCCGCCATCGCCTCAGTAATCGATCCCATTCCACCGACGGCAAGGCATGCAGAGCCCGCGGGATGTGGATCTGCGGCGGCGCGAATCAGCAAAACAAGCGTGCTTCCGGCAGACCATGGACCAAGAAATGTTCCGAAGACGCCACGAGCGGCAATGACCGCGCGCAGCAGTTCGGTCTCGAAATATTCCGAGGCCAGATCTGCGACCGCCATCGGTCCCCAGCGCAGCAGCCTGAACATATCTTTCTTTCCCAGCTTGCGGATGGCGCGGCCGGTCTTCAACATGCTCCACAGATCGCCGCGGCTGGGATCGTCGATATTGGGCGGAGTTGTTGCCAGCGCCTCGGCGATGACCTTGCTGATCTTCGTGAGAGACTGTTGGAATTCGGGATACTTCGCCGCGTCTTTTTGCGAAAAGGCGCTGATCTGCTCGGCTGATTTCGCCACATCCTGATACAGCGTGAGCGCGCGTCCATCGGGCGAAAGCGCGGTGACACAGACCTCGGGCGTGATGATCATCAGCCCATGCTTTTCGAGTTGCATGTCGCGCACGATCTCCGGACGGATAGGGCCGGCAGTGTGCGCGAGGGTGGAGCAGCGGAAGCCGGGATGAAATTCGTTGGTGACCGCAGCTCCTCCGACTTGAGCGCTACGTTCCAGAACGAGCGGCTTGTATCCGGCTTTCGCCAGATAGAAGGCGGTGACCAGCCCGTTGTGGCCGCCGCCAATGATGACGACATCCCGCTGGTGGTTTCCGGTGTTCGACGCCATCTAAGCCGCCCCCTTGATGTCTTTCAGAATTTCCAGCGCGGCCAGCCGGCCATTCGCGCCCATGATGCCGCCTCCGGGATGCGTCGCCGATCCGCACATGTAGAGATTTTTGATCGGCGTCCGGTACTGGGCCCATCCCGGCACCGGGCGCAGGAAGAAGAGTTGTTCGAGCGAAAGCTCGCCCTGAAAGATGTTGCCCTCGCTCAAGCCCCACTCGCGCTCGAGATCGAGTGGCGTGACGACCTGCTTCTGGATGATGATGTCTTTCAGATTGGGCGCATATTCGGAGATCGTGTCTACCACGGTGTTGCCGAAGGCTTCTTTCTCGGTGTCCCAGTTGAGGCCGGGCGCGAGCTTGTAGGGCGCGTACTGCACGAAGCACGACATGACGTGCTTACCCGGCGGCGCGACGGAGGGATCCGTCAAGGATGGAATCACCATGTCGATATACGGATGCTTAGAGAAGTGCCCGTACTTCGCATCGTCATACGCGCGCTCCATGTACTCGACCGAGGGCGAAATCGAGATCGCGCCGCGCAGATGAGCTCCCGGTCCCGGCATACATTTGAAATTCGGCAGCGCGTCGAGCGCCATATTCACTTTGCCTGACGATCCTCGGAACTTGTAGCGGTTCACTTCATCGAGGAAATCTCCGGGCAGGTGCTGCGCTTCAATGAACCGCGTGAACGTGAGCCGCGGATCGACGCTCGACGAAATCACGTTGGCATAGATCTCGTCGCCGTTCGAGAGCACGACGCCCTTCGCCTTGCCGTTTTTGACAATAATCTGCGAGATGCCCGCCTGAGTGCGGATCTCGACTCCAGCTTCGCGGGCTGCATCGGCAATCGCGTTGGAAATCGCTCCGGTGCCGCCGCGCGCAAATCCCCAGGCACGAAACGCGCCGTCGATCTCGCCCATGTAATGATGCAGCAGGACGTATGCCGTTCCCGGCGAGCGCACGCCGAGAAATGTTCCGATGATTCCGGAGGCCGACATCGTTGCCTTGAGCACATCGGTCTCGAACCATTGATCCAGAAAATCAATGGCGCTCATGGTCATGAGCTGGACCTGGTTGTACTTGTCGTAACTCGACATGCCCTGGAAGCGGCGTCCGATGAAGAGCATCTTCATCAGTTCGCGCGGATTCAGCGTCGTCGGGTCGGGCGGCACCATGCTCAGGATCGGCTTCACGAAGCGGCACATGGCCTGCATCGCCTTGCCGAATTCGTCATAGGCTTCGGCGTCGACGCGCGAATGGCGGGCGATTTCGCGGTGCGTCTTGCCGTGATCGTTCACGCGCCACAAATAGTCGCCGCTAGGCATTGGCGTGAAGGTGCCGTCGAGCGGAAGGATTTCCAGGCCGTGGCGGGGAAGATCGAGGTCGCGAATGATCTCGGGCCGCAGCAGCGAGACAACATAGGAGCAGACCGAGAACTTGAATCCGGGGACGATCTCCTCCGTGCAGGCCGCGCCGCCGAGAACGTGCCGGCGCTCGAGGACGAGCACTTTCTTGCCCGCGCGTGCCAGGTACGCGGCGTTGACGAGTCCGTTGTGCCCGCCGCCGATCACGATGACATCGTATGTAGAACCAGCCATTCGCTGTAAGCTCCTAGATGCTAGCTTCTAGCCGCTAGCTTGAATCTTCAATTTGAGGAAACGCAATAATACTCGGGAGTCGAGGGCGGCGGTAGCCGGATCAGAGCCCGCTGGGCAGGACGGTCCAGCTTCTTAGAAGACTGCACGAAATGGGCAGGATGGCGCGCATCGTGACCTGGAGTCGAATCGGTATTCTACCGAGAACGCCGCATTTTGTCTGCATATTTGCGATGGCGGCTGACTCCGAGTCATCACCATCATCGGTTGCCGCCAGCAGGCAAGCGTGAATATAATCCAGCATTCTGATTCTACCTTCCTGGTACTTCGTGTCCTTCGTGGTTCAAGAGCTCTTAACCACTGAGGACACGAAGTCGCACGAAGGAAATCAAAGGAAAATACCTTGCCTATTGGAACTGCATTTCACGAGCGCACATTTCCCCTGTGCCACAGCCTGAGCTATCGCGAGTGGTCGGGATACTACACCGTCAGCGTGTACGAAGTGCATCACGAGCACGAGTACAACGCTATCCGCAACGCCTGCGCGCTCATCGACATCTCGCCGCTGTACAAGTACCTGATCACCGGCAAAGACGCGACGCGACTAGTAAACCGCGTCATCACGCGCGACATCAACAAGGTCAAGGTTGGGCAGGTGATTTATTGCTGCTGGTGCGATGAAGAGGGCAAGGTCATCGACGACGGCACGATCTCGCGGCTGGAGGAAAACGTCTATCGCTGGACGGCGGCCGATCCGAGCCTGCGCTGGTTCCGGCAAAACGGCCTCAACATGGACGTGCAGATTGAGGACATTTCCGAAAAGGTTGCCGCTCTGGCATTGCAAGGCCCGACGTCGGCGAAACTACTGAAGAGTGTTGCCGAATGCCGATATTGCGAATCTCAAGTATTTCCGCGTGACCCACGGCAAAATTGCTGGAGTGCCAGTCGATATCTCCCGCACCGGCTACACCGGCGATCTCGGCTACGAAATCTGGGTTCCCTGGAATGACGGCGTGAAGGTCTGGGACGCGCTCGCAGAAAAAGGAAAGCAGTTCGATCTGCACGCGGCGGGAATGCTGGCGCTCGATGTGGCCCGGGTCGAAGCTGGACTGCTGCTCATTGAAGTCGACTACACCAGTTCGAAAAAAGCGCTGATCGCCTCGCAGAAGTATTCGCCGTATGAACTCGGCTTTGGGAAGATGGTCCATCTCGAAAAAGAGAATTTCATCGGCAAGCGGGCACTCGAAGAAGACGCGAAAAGCGGCGTGCCGCGGCAATTCGTTGGGCTTGAAATTGACTGGACCGACGTCGAGCAGCTCTACGAGCGTTATGGGCTCACGCCCGCGGCTCCGGCGCAGGCGTCGCGCGTGGCTGTGCCGGTGTATTCAGGCGACAAGCAGGTCGGAAAAGCGACCACGACAACCTGGTCTCCAACGCTGAAGAAGATGATCGCTCTCGCGAGCCTCGAAACCGAATATGCGAAGTCCAGCACTTCGCTGCAGATGGAAATTACGATTGAAGCGATCCGGCTGAAGACGAACGTGAAGGTGAAGCCGCTACCGTTCTTCAATCCGGCGAGGAAGACGGCGAGCCCGGTGTAGGCGATTGTGCCGATGGCCGGAGAGACGTTGCAAGCAACGTCTCCACAGCGAGAGCCGCAATTGAAATTGTCCGTAGAGACGTTGCTCGCTACGCCTCTGCCTGCGCCGCCTGGGCAGCCCGCTTTTTTCCCGCGACGTAGATCCAAACGCCCAGCAAGATCAGCGCTCCGCATCCGCCCACGACTTTGAACACAGCAAGCGGCTTGTTCGGCTCATCCGGCTGGGGGACGAGCGAGAGCAGGATCGTGAGTGCGGTCGTGCAGAATCCCACGCTGGCGACAACCTTCGCCGCCCAGCTTGCCGCCCGGCACGCGGATCACATCCGGCCCCGTCGGCTCGCGCTGTAGCTTGATCATCGCTGCAAATAAGAACAGATACGGAATGAAGTACGTAATTACTCCCATGCTGACCAGGACGTCGTACGCGCCTTTTACGCTGGTTCCCGCCTGTCCCAAGAAGATGAACACCACGCCTAGTACGAATTGCGTGAGCAGCGCAACCCACGGTGTTTTCCATCGTGGGTGCAGCGATCCGAAGGCTTTCGGCAGGAAGCGGTCGAGTCCGGCCACAAAGGGAAGCCGCGCCACGGCGGCCAGATATGCGCCGGCCGCGCCGACGTTGCTCAACGCGATCAGAAACGCGGCCAGCGGCAGGACTTCGGGAAAACCGATGCGCGAGGCGGTTGCCGATACGGCCTGCACCAAACCCTGCAGGTTGTTGACACCCTTGGGCGGCAGCGCCAGCAAGACGCAAATGGTCCCGAGGATATAGCAGATTGTTACCGTCACTCCCCCCGAGAGAAGTGCGAGCGGAATTGTGCGCCGCGCGTTCTTGATCTCTTCGCCCATGAATGACGCGGTCTCGCATCCTCCGAAGGCGAAGGTCAGCACCGACCAGAAGATGATGTCGTTAAAGTGCGTGCTCGGCGTCATCGAATGCACGGTGAACGAAGTGGCCGATCCGAAGCGGTGCCACGCGATGAGTCCCATGACAATGACGATTCCGACGGGAATCCACATGGCCAGGGCGCCAACGTTGTGAAGCCACTTGCCGACGTCAAGTCCGACGATGTTCAGAAGGGTGGCCGCGCTTAGCGTGACCAGGGAAAACACAATGTAGAAAGTGGCGTTGCCGGAAAGATGCTCCCACTTCGCTTGCCGCATGAACAGAATGTTGCTCGCGGCAAAATAGAGCACGGCAGGGAAGTAGGGCAGGTTGCTGGCCCAGTACGTCCAGGCCGACATGAAGCCGGAGAATCTCCGAAGGCTCGCTTGCTCCAGACGTAAAGCCCCCCTTCATTGGGATAGCGCGACGAAAGCTCCATGCACCGACAACGCCAGCGGGGTGTAGAAGCCAGAACCACGCGCCCACCCAGATGACGATAGAACTGGGGCCTGCGGCGGCCGCAGTGGCAATCCAGCGCAGGCTGATTCCGGTGATCACGTAGAACAGCAGGAGATCGCGGAATCCCATCACCTGCCGCGGGCGATTGGGATTTTCGGCCTCGGCGATGGAGACGCCGGGCGAGAGAAAGCCGATCCTGTCAGCGCGCGGCTGCGATTTGATTTCCGCCAAGGACGTGTCCCGGAGTCAGACCCATACGAGCAAGAAGACGAGCAAGAACATGAGGAATAACATCGTCACGCAAGCGGAGCAAGGTGAAAATGCGGACGACAGCACGTGCTACAGCGTTGCGGCGGCCTTCCGGCTGCTGCGTTTCCAATACAGATATCCCGGCACGCCGATCAGCATGATCGCGGTTCCCCAGAATGCCTCGGTTGGCCGGGTGAATGATCGTGTTCAGCGTCCACGCCGTTCCGATCAGCACATAAATGCCGGGCAGCCAGGGATAGCCCGCGCAGCGATAGGGACGCGGAATGTCGGGCCGCTTCCAGCGCAGGACGAACAGGCCAATCACGGTCAGCGTGTAGGAGAGCACCATGCCGTAAATGACATAGGTGTAGAGCTGGTCATAACGGCCGCTCACGGCCAGGACCGCGGCCCAGATGCCCTGTCCGATCAGGCCGAATGCCGGTGTCCGCCACTTGGGATGGATCTCCGCCATGCGCTTGAAGAAAACGCCATCCTGCGCCATGGCGAGATAAACGCGCGCTCCCGAAAGCGTGCAGGTGGCCGCCGCGCTGAAGCAGGAAATGGCGATCATAGCGGACAGCCAGACGGCGGCACGCGGAGAGAAAAGCGCGACGGCCGCCGCATGCGCGATGGTTTCGTGTTTGGCGATCTCGCTCATCGGCATGGCATAAACGTATGTCATGTTCATCGCCATGTAAATCACGCCCACCGCGAGAACGCCCAGACACCATCGCCAGCGGGCACATTGCGGCCGCGGCTTCTTGACCTCGCCCGCCACCCAGGTGATGTAAACCCATCCGTCATAGGCCCAGAAAACGGCGATCAAGCCCGACGCCCATGGCGGAAATCAGCTGTCCCGGGCCCAGGCCCATGGTCAGGCCGAAACCCATTGGCCGCTGAAGTTCGACCAGTGTCCTTTGCCGATCGCGAATCCCAGACAGAACGAATCGCCGCCATGGCGCCAGGAACTTCGTCCAGGTGGAAACGTTCTGCAGCAGCGCGCCCCAGCGCAGTCCAACCACATTGACGTATGTGAGAACGGCGATCAGAACGAGAGCCAACAGATGAGCGCGGGTCACGACGTAATGCCCGCCATGCGAGAACACTACGTGGTCCTGCGAAATCGACCGGAACGACCTGGCCCATATAGGCCGCCGAGGCCACCGACAGCGCGGCGATGCTGCCGCCGTTGGCCACGCTGAACAGCATCCAGCCGTAGAGAAATGCGATCAGATCGCCATAGGCCTCGCGCAGGTAGATGTACTGGCCGCCGGAGTCGGGAAACATGGATCCGAGTTCGGCGAAGGCGAAGCAGGCGCACAGGGAAATCACAGCGCCCAGCACCCAGACCAGCAATAAACAGCACCGGCTGAGGCAGAGGCGCCGCGATATCTTTGGCAGTCAGAAAAATCGACGATCCGATGATGCCGCTCACCAGCAGCAGCACTGAATCGAGCAGTCGAGAGGCCGCGAACCAGGGTGGGCTTGGTATCGGATGGCGCTTCGTTGGTGGTGGATCCGAGGCGGGCAAGACCGGGGTAGGTTCCATTTTATCCGATTCCAAGTTCGTCGGGCGATTCCAGGGGGTTCCGCAGCGGCGGCAAATGACTGCGGAGCAATCTCCGCAAATAAGCGGATCGGTCCACTTCCTGGCGCACTTGGGACAGTAGAGCGGCCCGGGGCCGGGCTCGGGCGGCGGATCTGCGGTTGGTCGCCATAAGGAAGAAACTGTAGCATAGGGCGAAGACGCCCGCAGTATTTCCTTCGTGGAGCCTTCGTGGCCTTGGTGGTTATAAGAATTGAAAAAGACACGAAGGCACACGAAGGATATCGCATGCCTGAGAAACCCCCAACTCCCGACGAGAAGCTGCAGCAGGAATTCAACCGCTGGGCCGCGGCCGGCGAAGGCCCAGAAGATGGAGCAGCCACCATCTCGACATCACCGAGAAAACCCTTCGGCTGATGGACCTTCGCCCGGGCGAGCGCGTGCTCGATCTCGGCTGCGGGTCGGGCTGGGCGACGCGGCTGCTGGCGCGACTGGTCGGCGATGGACCGGAGGGATTCGGACAGGTCGTCGGCGTCGACGTTTCTGACGAAATGGTCCGCCAGGCGCGGGCCGCGTCCAAAGATTTCGAAAATATTCTGTACGTGTGGGGATCGGCGCAGCAGATTCCCTGGGAAGAAAATTTCTTCGACAAAGTGCTGTCGGTCGAATCGTTCTACTACTATGCCGACCAGGACCGCGCCCTGATGCGAACTTTTTCGAGTGATGGCGCCGCAGGGCGAGATTGTTTATCCTGATCAATCTCTACAAAGACAATCCGTATTCGCTGCAGTGGGTGGATAAGTTGAAAGTTCCGGTGCACGTGCGCTCGGCGGCCGAATATGTCGACCTATTGAAGAAGCACGCATTTGAGAACGTTGAGGCGCGCCGTATTCCCGACGACACGCCCACGCCGGATGACTACCAGACGAAATCTTTCCACAGCCTGGAAGATTTGCGCGCGTTCAAGCGGGAAGGCGCGCTGCTGCTGATGGCGTCAAAGCCAGACCTGCGCACGCCAGCGCCGGGCTACACGATTTACTAGTAACACCGCCGTCCCCGGCGGCTGTCGTGGCGGCGCCTCGCCGCCACATGCCGTCAGTGCCCGCTAGATTGAATCATCATCGCCATCCGAATGATCTCGATCTTTCACCGGGCTCACCGCGCGCCCGTCCTGCGCGTGATGAATTTCCACTCGGCCGTTCACATCCGAGAGCTTGATGTGCGCGCCGCCGTTGCCGATCTCTCCCCGCAGATCGTGTCCCACAAACTGGTGATGATTCACGTGCAGGCCGAAATCGTTGTCGATCCCTCCCGAGACCGTGCTGGCTTCGACCTCTGCGTTGGAATCGGAAGGAATCGTCAGATCGACCGATCCATTCACAGAATTCAGATCGACTGACTGACTGGCGAGCCGGCTGAACTTCGCGTCCAGACGGCCATTCACCGTGGAAAGCTCGGCGCGTCCGGCAAGATCGTGCGCTTCCAGCCGTCCATTGATGCACGAGGCATGAACTTCGCCGCTTATCCCGGTGATGTCGAGCGAGCCGTTGATGAGCTTGATTTCATCGAGCCGGACCGTGCGCGGTACAGTCAGCGTGTACTCTACGCTGGCGGGATTATTGTGCGATCCCCAGTTCCATGTGTGATCGTGCTCGGGGTATTGCGTGCGGATGGAGACATAGTTCTTGCCGGAATCGATCTCGATCTTGGCCTCGTCCAGCCGCTCTTTGGTGTCGGCATACTTCACTGCATCGACTTTCACTTCGTTCCGGTCCCAGCTGGAGATATGTACCGGGCCATTGATGTTGTCGAGTTCCACCCGGCCATCGGGAGTGATGGCATAGGTCTGATGAAACTCTTCGGTAAGCGATCCGGGGTGGTCTGACGCGTGCGCTCCAATGGCAAGCACCAGCAAGGCGCAGATGGATCCTAAAATCGTTCCCAACCAGGTGGCAGAATGGCGATGGCGGTTCATGGCTGTCTTCCTTTCTGAGGCCTTAGACGTGCCGGAGTGGATTTGGTGAGACAACAAAACAGCGACTAGGCGGTTGTTTTGGATGCCGGGGATTTATGCATGGCTTCCGTGATCAAAAATACGCACAAAATCGCGATCTCCGGCTCGATCGGCACGCGGTAGCGCGGAATGCAATAAACGAAGTAGTAGACAGCCGGATAGAGCAGTATCAGCCAGAAGAAAAGCCATGCTCCAGGCCTGCGTTGGCGAATGGAGCGCCCGAGTCCCCAAAACATGAGGATCGACGTAGCCAGGAACAAGGAATTTTTCAGTTCGGTCATCATCCAGGACTGGCTCTCGCGCGGCGGTCCGGCCCAGAAATAAATGAACCTCCTGACACTCAGGACCGCGAATCGCGCGTAGTCCTCCCGAATGTATTCCAGCGCCTGCCGTTTGCGCATGGCGATGTACGAGATCTCTCCCATGGACTGAAATTGGCGCATGGCATAAATGTCGTGCGGAGGATCGAGATAGAGCATCAACGTCCCGTCAGCGCCCGGGCCATTGCCGAGCCTCAGTTCCGCCCCGAAATTGTCGCGGATGAAGATGAACTTTCCGAAGGTTTGATAGTTGCGGACGATCCAGGGCGTAATGCAGGCAAAGAAAATCACGGACGCCAATACGACTCCGCCGAGGGACCGCTTTCGCGCTTTCGCCCGCCGGGACCAGGCCCACAGCCCGCACGCGGGCAAGAAAGAGATCAACGACGTGCTGCTCAGCGCCGTAATCCCCCACAGCAGACCGAACTGAAACCACGGCATCCAGCCGTCGTGCTCTTCGAATGTCAGGGCGAACCAGAAAAGCGTCGTAAGCAGCAGCGCAGCCAGAGTTGTCTCCCAGATGGCGCGAGTTGACCAGAAGATCACATTGGGCAGCAAAGCCCATGCCCATGCCGATCCAATCGCTACTTCCTCGGAGAAAATTCGGCGCGCGATTTTGAAGATCGGGAGGCAAGTCAGCGCCGAAAAAATGCTGTTCAGACTTAGCAGAACGAACGCCGCCGTCTTTGTGTAGATACCGAAGATCTGGAATACTCCGGCGATGAGAAACGGATACAACGGTGGCTCCCACGCGGTTGGGCCGGTCGGGGGGCCAAATGGGCTGGTGAATCCGTGGCCGGAGGCAAGCGAAGCTCCGATCCGTCCCATCTCCCAGCCAAAGCCGAAGTTGTTATCGGTACTTTTGAACCGGTAGGTGTGGCCAAGAATGATCCACGCAATGCGCAGCCCGAGCGCGACACCCACCACCCAGCCGGGCGAAGAGCGGACGCGCGCCCAGAATAATTCGAGAGCGTTCTGGCTCTTTGGGAGATCTGCCGCGTCGATCCGGGTTTCCATGAATAGTTTCAGTTGTATCCTAGCAAGCCGTGAGGAGCAACCAAGGCGTATCTACCGCGGACTCGGACGCCAGACGAGATTGCTCGGGGCGATGTGACCGAAGCGAATCCGGTAAAATAGCTACTTTACCGGGCTTCTTCTTTGACCCTCGATCTCACGCTGATCAATTGTTTCGTCGAGCTTGCCGCCCCGAAAGGTATTGGGCGCTACATCCGGCAGCATTTTTTCGACACCACGTTTCGTGGACTCTACCACGCCAATGCCTTCGACCTGGCATTGCTCATCCCGTACTTCGTCGTCCTGATACTGCTGGCGGGCTACGGAATGCACCGCTACATTCTGGTGTATCTCTATTACAAGCACCGTCAGAAACGGACGATTGATCCGCCTGCACATTTTGAGGATCTGCCCCGCGTGACCGTACAGTTGCCGATCTTCAACGAACAGTATGTCGTCGAGCGGCTGCTGGAGGCGGTCTGCAAGCTGAGTTATCCGCGTGAGAAGCTCGACATCCAGTTGCTCGATGACTCTACCGACGAAACGGTGCAAGTAGCTAGCGGACTCGTCGAGCGCTACGCCGCGCTGGGCAATCCAATCACGTATCACCATCGCACCAACCGTCACGGATTCAAGGCAGGCGCTTTAGCCGAGGGGCTCAAGTCGGCGAAGGGAGAGTTCGTCGCCATCTTCGACGCCGATTTCATGCCGCCGGAAGATTTTCTGCTGCGCACCATCCACCACTTTACGGGTCCGAAGATCGGCATGGTGCAGACACGCTGGACGCACATCAACCGTCACTATTCTTTTCTGACCGAAGTCGAAGCCATCCTGCTTGACGGGCACTTCGTTCTCGAACACTCGGCCCGCGCGCGCACTGGACTCTTCTTCAATTTCAACGGTACTGCCGGCATGTGGCGTCGCGCCGCGATCGACGAAGCCGGAGGCTGGCAGCACGACACATTAACCGAAGACACCGATCTTTCCTACCGCGCCCAGCTCAAGGGATGGAAATTTATCTACCTGCAAGACGTGGAATGCGCGGCCGAACTTCCGGTCGAGATGACCGCCTTCAAGACACAGCAGGCCCGGTGGGCCAAGGGACTGATTCAGACGGGCAAGAAGATCCTGCCGCGCGTGCTGAGCAGCGACGCCTCGCTCCACACCAAGATCGAAGCCTGGTATCACCTGACCGCGAACATCAGCTACCCGCTGATGATTATGCTTTCGGTGCTTTTGTTGCCCGCGATGATCATTCGCTTCTATCAGGGTTGGTTTCAGATGCTTTACATCGACCTGCCGCTGTTCATGGCGTCGACCTTTTCCATTTCGAGCTTCTATCTGGTTTCGCAGCGCGAGTTATTTCCGCGAAGCTGGCCGCGGGCGCTGTTGTATTTGCCGTTTCTGATGGCGCTCGGAATCGGACTGACGATCACCAATACCAAGGCTGTCTTTGAAGCATTGATTGGGAAGGAAACCCCGTTTGCGCGCACGCCGAAATACAGAGTCGAATCAAAGCAGGACAAAGTGGGCGCGACGAAATATCGCAAGCGCCTCGGATGGGTACCTTGGCTGGAATTACTGATTGGTACCTACTTCGCGCTGACCGTTTATTATGCCGTCGAAAACGAGAATTACATCACCGTTCCATTTCTATTGCTGTTCGTGATCGGCTACTGGTGCACCGGCCTGATGTCGCTGCTGCAAGGCCGTTTCGGACGAGCCCCCAGCGCGGCCGTCACGCGCACCAAGCCGTTCCCGGTGGGCGTGTAGATTTTCAAGACGCCATCGGTCAATTGCCGGAAGCCGTGGTTCCGGGTCCCATCTACGACCAAGCCGGTGAGGTCGATGCGGCGGTGATCGCTCGTCTCCTCGACAAGACTATTGAATGATTCTGGCCTTCGCTTGACTGCTCGGTTACAATCCAGTCGCTGAAAATTCTTGCGCAGGACAAGGCCTCTCCGTCCCCCAGGAAGAATTTTCTAAGGAGGATACAATGCTCCGATCGCATCGGATTCTCCACCTCACCTGTCTCGCGGCTGTGCTGGCGGTATTGCTCAGTTGCGGCAGCGCGCACGATTCCGACGAATACTACGTCCTCGTTGCCGCCAATCTGCAAGTTCCCTACTGGAAGGCTGCCGGAACGGGATTCTCCAATGCGGCGACGCAGCTCAAAGTTCGTGCCGATTTCATCGGGCCACAGACCTACGATGCGAAGGCTGAAAGCGATGCGCTGGAGCAGGCGGTGCAGAAAAAGCCAACCGGGATCCTGCTAGGCGTCACAGATCCGGCCCTGCTGAAACAGGGCATCGACAAAGCGGTTGCTGCGGGTATCCCTGTCATCACGATTGACTCCGACGCTCCCTCCAGCAAGCGGTTGTTTTTCATCGGCACCAACAACTACCAGGCCGGATTTACGGGTGGATTGCGGCTGGCGCAGGAGTTGAAGGGTAAGGGCGATGTGGTCGTGTTCACGATGCCCGACCAGCCCAACCTGCAGGATCGGTTGCGCGGCTACAGAGATGCGCTTGCGCGCACGCCGGAAATCAAAATTACGCGTGTCGTCGACATTCAGGGCGATCCCAGGATCGCGTTCGACACGACGACTCAGATCGTCGGCAAGGAACGCGATAAGGTCGACGGCTTTGTTTGTCTCGAGGCGCAGTCAGGAAAGGAAGTCGCCAGCATTCTGAATAGCTATCATGTTACGGGAAAAACGATCATGGCGATGGATACAGACCAGGAAACACTCGACTGGATCCAGAAGGGCGTGATCGCCGCGACCATCGCGCAGAAGCCGTACACGATGGCTTTCGTCGGCATGCAGATGCTCGACAATCTTTATCATCACAAACCGTCGTCGCTCACCGCCGATTGGTCGAGGAACAGTTACGCGCCGATTCCCAGCTTCGTCGATACCGGCTCAGACCTGATCGACAAAAGTAATGTGCAGTCGTTTATCGATGCGGGGAAGAATCTGGCTGCAACAAAACAGTAAGCGGCATCGAAGACTCGGACGGCTCACGAGACATATTCCCGGATGTACTCGTCTTTCGTGTGGGCTAGTTCGTGAATGTCTCCGTCGAAAATTACTTTTCCATCCTTCAGGATGAGAAAACTCATCGGGACATCGCAGTATTGTCCCCGTGGCAGCGCTTTCAACTGATTCGCTTTCTGGTCAAACTCGTGCGTTGCCATGGTGAACGCATCCTGCAGGCGATGGGTGACCAGCAGGGCGCTCGTCCGATACACATCGCGCTGCTTCATGATGAGTTCGATGATGGTGTTGGAGGTGACCGGGTCGAGTCCCCCAGTGGGCGAATCATAAAGCAGCAGTTCTGGCTCCGTGATAATCGCGCGGGCAATGGCGACCCGTCGCCGCATGCCGCCGGAAAGCTCGGAAGGCAAGAGGTCGAGCGTATGTTCCAATTCGACGAATCGCAACGACTCGCGCACGCGCTGGTCGATTGCATCGTCGTAGATACCGTGCTCCTCGGTGAGCCGGAAGGCGACATTTTCGCGCACGGTAAGAGAGTCAAATAGCGCGCTTTCCTGAAACACCATCCCGACCTTCCCGCGCAAGGTGAAGAGATTTTCTTCGCGAGTCTCGGATACATCCTGCCCGAGCACGGTGATGCGTCCCGAATCCGGTTTGATCAGGCCCAGCGCTAGCTTCAAGATGAGGCTCTTTCCCGACCCTGCCACGCCAAAAAGGGCTTTCGTTACGCCATAGCCCAGCCGGAACGAGACTCCCCGCAGCACTTCGTTGTCGCCGAATCCCATGGCAACATCGTCGAAGACAATCGCACTCCTGTGCGACTCCTGGGTTGCGGAAGGAGACGCGACGGAGAGGGTCGGAGTTGACATATCTACCTGTAGGAGAGCACCAACATGAGCAGGCGGGTGAGGAACAAATCGACGGCGAGAATCAAGACCGATGATGCCACGACCGCCTGTGTCGTCGCCCGGCCGACGCCTTGCGTGCCGCCGCGCGCAGTCATGCCATAAAAGCAGCCAACCGTTGCGATGATGAATCCGAACACCACCGGTTTGAGCAAGCCCATGAAAACGTCCTGCAATACCAGCACCTGCCAGGCATTGGCCCAGTATTGGCGGGCGTCGAGGTTGAGTAAAACCTTGGCAACCATCAGGCCGCCGGCCAGGCCCACAAGATCGGAAATGATGCTCAGGAAGAAGAGCATGAAGACGGTGGCCGTTACGCGCGGCGTGACCAGCTTCTTCATCGGATCGGTGCCGAGCGCGCGCATCGCGTCGATCTGCTCGGTCACGACCATCGATCCCAGCTCGCTGGCCATTCCGGCCGAGTTGCGGCCGGCGACCATCAGTCCCGTGAGCACTGGGCCGAGCTCGCGCACCATCGAAGTTGAGACCAGCTGTCCGATGAGCGTGATGGATCCGAACCGTTCCAGGGTATTGGCTGTTTGCAGCGCGAGAACGCCGCCGGTGAAGAATCCAGTCAGTACGACGATGGGCAGCGATCCCACGCCAATTAGGTCGGCCTGCTGCACCATGTCGGCAAAATACAGAGGTCTGCGGAAAAGGTTGGCCACCGATTCCGCGGCCATCGCAGTGTATTCCTGAACCGCCTGGACCTTTTGCTTGACAAACTCTGTGGGCGAGATCAGTTCCATGCGATTCAGAAGCCCGCAGCGTCACAAAATCCCCAGTCCCGGGCTTGAATCGAAATATAACAGAGAAAGCAGCCAGGCATCAGCCGCTGAGGGGTGCACGAACAAGTTCGTCACTAACCGGAATTCCGAAGGATTGAGAAAAGTGGGAACTGAGAACCGAGATGCCATCTGATAAACGAGGAAGAGAGTGCACTCGCGGTCCCTCGGCGGCTCAAGCCCGAGTCTTTTCTGTGACTTTGCGGCACGGCTCAAAGCTGTGCCCTACCACAAAAGCATTGATGAGATAGCTTCTGAGAATTGAGAACTACTACCCCCGCCCCTTCTTCTTGATCTCAATATTCAGGCGGCGGATTTTCTGATTGAGAGTGGAGAGCGGAACGTGAAAGCGTTCGGCGGCTTCAGTCTGATTCCAGTTGCAGCGTTCGAGCATGTCGATGATGACGCGCCGCTCGACGTCTCCGATGATCTCAAATAGCGACGCATCCGATGGCGGATCGTGCAACGTGAGCGAAGATCCGCGGCCCATCAGAGACTCAGGCAGCAGGTCGGCGCTGATCTCCGGGCCGGACGATAGGACCACTGCGCGTTCAATCACATTCTCGAGTTCACGTACATTGCCAGGCCAGGAATAGCCCATCAACGGGCGGAGAGCCTCGGGCGTTACGCGAGGCACAGGCCGGCTATTTTCTTCGGCGTATTTTTTCAGGAAGAATTCGACCAGCAGCGGAATATCTTCTTTTCTCTGCCGCAGCGGCGGTAATTCCACCGTGATGACGTTCAGACGATAGAAGAGATCTTCGCGAAAACGCCCCTCCCGCACCATCTGCCGCAAATCGATATTCGTTGCGGCGATGATGCGCACGTCGACCTGAATTTCCTGGATTCCACCCAGATGCATGAAGCGGCGATCCTGCAGCACGCGAAGAATCTTCGCCTGCGTCTCCAGCCCCATGGTCGCGATCTCGTCAAGGAACAGCGTTCCCTTATCCGCGACTTCGAACAAGCCCTTCTTCGAAGCGATCGCGCTGGTGAATGCGCCCTTGACGTGGCCGAATAGGGTGGACTCAAGCAGATCGGTCGGCATCGAGCCGGTATTTACCGGGACGAACGGTTTGTCGCGGCGCGGCGAATTTAGGTGGACCGCCTTCGCGATGACTTCCTTGCCGGTTCCGCTTTCGCCCTGCAACAGCACCGTCGAGCGGCTGTTCGCCACCTGCGCCACGAGATCGAAAATCTTCAGCATGGGCTCGCTCTTGCCCACGATATTTTCGAAGTTGTAGCGCTGCTTCAGCGCGCGCTTCAGCTGAACGTTTTCTTCCTCCGCGCGCCGCCATCCGACCGCAGCGCGCACATCGGCAAGAAGCTTTTCATTGTCCCACGGCTTCTGCACGAAGTTGGTAGCGCCCGACTGCATCGCGCGCACCGCATTCTCCACCGTGCCGAAGGCCGTAATCATGATGACCGGCAGGCGAGAGTCGTGCGTGCGAATGTCGGAGAGGATCTCCATTCCATCGCGGCCCGGCAGCGCCAGGTCGAGCAGGACCAGGTCAAACGGGCGGTCCGCCATTTGGGCAAGGCCATCTTCCCCGGTCATTGCTGTCTCGACTTCAAAACCTTCCATCTCGAGCAGGGTCTGAAGCGATTCGCGGATCTCGGCCTCATCGTCAATGATGAGGACCGAGCCTGCAGGCGCGGGATTTCCATTCATCGTGCCGCGTGCGATCACTGCTGCTTCAGACATGGACTGCCTTTCTGCTCAACGGAAAATCCAGGGCAAAAGTCGTGCCCGACCCGGGATTACTCTCCACACGAATCTTGCCTGCATGTTCTTGGATGATTCCATAGGTTACCGAGAGGCCCAGCCCCGTTCCGCGGTTCTGGCCTTCTTTCGGCGCCGTCTTGGTCGTAAAGAACGGATCGTAGATGCGGTGAATGTGTTCCGGCGCGATACCCGAGCCGGTGTCGGACACGCGCACGCTCACCACCTCGCCGTTGCTCGTCGCGATGCTCAGTTTGCCTCCGCCCGGCATCGCATCTTTGGCATTCAGGAAGAGATTCAGAAACACCTGCTGCAGGCGGCCGGGATTTCCTTGAATGGCGGAAATCCCAGGCGTTAGTTCAGAGTGCACCTGAATCTTCGCCGTCTTGAACTGGTGTTCGAGCAGGGCCAGGGTGTCGGTGATGACCTTGTTGATGTCGATATCGGCGAATTCAGTTCCGCTGGTGCGCGAGAAGTTCAACAGATTGTTGACGATCTCCGATGCGCGGAAGGTTTGCCGCGTGATTTTTTCCAGCAGCCCCGACTTCTGCGGATCGCCCTGCAGTTGCTTCGCCAGCATCTGCGTATAGGAGGAAATTACGGCGAGGGGCGTGTTGACCTCGTGCGCCACGCCCGCCGCCAGCAAGCCGATGGAGCTCATTTTGTCCGCCTGCGAAAGCTGGCTCTCGAGTTCCACGCGGTCGGTAATGTCATCCATGATCACGAGCCGCCCGATCACCTGAAACTTCCGCGTCACCAAGGGTGCGATCGCCACATTCACGGTGCGCGTTTCTCCGGCAGGAGTGTGCAGGCGAAATTTATAAAGATTATTGATGCCGGCATTTTGCCGGACGCGGTAGAACTCCTCGACAAACTCCGCCGGGAAAATGCTCCGCACCGGCTGCGTCAACGCCTGCCAGCGGGGCAGGGCATACATCACTTCCATCTGCGCGTTCCAGCTCTCGATGCGATCTTCCATGTCAAGCGCCATCACGCCGACGTTGATCGACTCGACGATGTTCTCGTTGAAGTCCTTCAGTCGCTCGTACTCCGCCACTTTCTGCTGGAGCGAAGCGTAGAGCCGCCCGTTCTGGATCGCGATGCCCAGATATCCACCCAGAGTTTCCAGAAGCTCAACGTCTTCGCTGGAAAGATAATCACCCTTGCTCGTCTTCCCGAGTCCCAACACGGCGACCGTTCGCTGCTGGGCCCGGCAGGGAATGTAGTAATTCAGGTCAAGTTTCGCGATTGCTTCCTGCGATCCTGCGGTTTCGCGCGGCACCTGATGTGTGTTCTCGAAAAACATGTGGCCGGCCGGCTCCGGGCGGGGCGCGCCAAGAAACGTCAGGTCCAGGGTCCGCATCGGACTCATTCCCATCGACTTCGCCACGAAGAATTTTTCACCCTCTTCGGCCTCGCGCAGGAAAATCGCTATGCGGTCCACCGCCAGCGTGCGCGACAGCCGGTCGACGACCGAAGCGAGTAACGCGTTGAGATCTGTCTCCGAACTCAACTCGCGGCCGAATTCGATCAGCGTTCGACGGTAGTCGTAAACCGTGCGGTAGAAGAGATGGTCGACCTGGTCCTGAATCCACTTCCGCACCGGATCGAACAGCAGCGCCGTGACGACGACAGCAAGAATCAATCCCAGCGGACCGGTGCCGGGCTTCTGCATGTGCACCAGTTCCGCGACGCCCGCCACCAGCGCAAAATACATCCCGACAACGGCCGCGGCCGCCAGCGTATAAACCACACCGCGCTTGAAGATCAGATCGACGTCCATCAACCGGTAGCGGAAGATGGCGTAGCCGAACGTCAGCGGCAGCAGACCCAGCGAGAGGACCGACAACTTCATCCCCATGCCGGGGAGCGAGCCCAACAGATAGGGAACGACGTAGAAGAGGGTGTAAGG
This sequence comes from uncultured Acidobacteriota bacterium, assembly GCA_963763845.1. Classification (GTDB taxonomy): domain Bacteria; phylum Acidobacteriota; class Terriglobia; order Terriglobales; family Acidobacteriaceae; genus Sulfotelmatobacter. Next base: position 64,539 of record CAVXPX010000023.1, on the reverse strand, counting down.
AATAACAGCGAGGATCGTCCCGCGCGTGACCCATTTCAATTGCTGGCGCAAGATCGTCGTGCTTGCGCGGCGATAGCTGTACCAGAGAACCCCAGCTGCCGCGACAAACAGGATGGCTCCATAGGCCATCTCCTGCCGGTCCATATCCCAGCGCAACAGCCCGCTGGCCTGCGCCAAGCGTAGCGCGATGACGTGTCTCACCAGAAGGATCGCTCCGGGAACGTACGCCAGACTCAGCAGCCATGGACGCCGCTGCACGAAGTTCCGCTTTTCCGGGAATGTGAGAACAAAATGCAGGAATAAGGCGGGCTGCAGCACCCATGCGACGATGTTGCTCCAGTAAATGATCCAGTCAAAATCGTTTAGCCGGCCCGTATACTTGAAGGAATATGCGATGAACGAAACGACGCAGAAGATGTAGAAGTGTGTCGATCCCGTAGCAGTCCAGCGGCGCAGCAGGACGTAGAGGCCGATCCCCAGATAAATCAGGCCGATCAGCCGCAGCGAGTCGTTCAGGGAGCGGTCGGCTGGAACCAGAATCACGCTCGAATCCAGCGGAACTGAGTGCCGGAGGAGTGAATAGGTCGCTTTCGACCAGACTCCGGTGCGGTAAAGCTCGCGCTCGAGTCCGGGGGTGTTCTTAATGTTCTGGCTGTTGACTGCAACCAGCTCATCTCCTGCCTTGATGCCGGCTTTAGCGCCAGGCCCATGCGGATCGACCCGGTCCGCGATCAGATGCCCGGACCGTTCAATCCACCAGACCCCATCATCGGGAACGGCCGAATCCCGTTCCTTGACGAAATTGAACCCGGCAAAGACCACCGCGGCGACGGTCAGCAAAAACAGCAGGATGGCGACAAATCGAGCTTGGCTTTCCCGATTCATGGGCTTCGGCACTTGCCCCGAACCCCTAGGGGGCGGGGGTGTGGAAGCGAGCTCCCACTGATCCCCATTGAGCACGTTCGCTGCCACCTGAGTCCTCATTCCTGAATCGCTAAGTCAAGCAGACAAAAACACTTCCGAGATTATAGATGCATTTTCGAACGCGAGCTATGTCTTTTGGGATGAATCTGTGGGATTCGGTATCCAGTTTTCCTTAGAATTGTTGAGGTTAACTCAGACTAGTTCGTTTGATGGATTCGCATTTACTACGATCTAAGATGGCGGATAGGAGCTACAGGATGTTGGAGGGCAGGCCGAAAACGTCCTAACCAGCTTTTCGGTCGTTTTTCGCTGCCTCGGAAGGTTCTTCGTCCCAGTCAAAAGAAAGCGCCCGAGCTGTGGTCTCGATGGGCTCGAGTGTAGGAATGTCCTCGGCGACCGAGGCGCCGAGTTCGGCGAATTTCCGCGCCGAGACCAGCACCCGGTTTTCCAGTGATCCGACGGCCTGATTGTAGGCCTCGACTGCGCGATCCAGATTCGTGCCGACTCCGGTAATGTGGGCCGCCAGCTTGCGCAGACGGTCGTGTAATTCCTTCCCCAGCACGCTGATCTCATGCGCATTCCGCGCCAGCTTTTCCTGGTTCCAGCCGTAGGCAACCGCTTTCAGAAGCGCGATTAACGTTGTCGGCGAGGCCGGGATGACCCGCTGCAACACCCCCTGCTCGATGAGGCCGGGGTCTTGTTCCAGAGCGGCGCTGAAGAATGTTTCTCCGGGAAGAAACATCACCACGAACTCGGGCGTGGCTTCAAACTGCTCCCAGTAATTCTTTCCGCTCAGGGTTTTCATGTGATCGCGGACCTGGCGCGCATGATTCGCCAGGCAAGACCGCCGCGCTTCTTCGTCGCTGGTTTCGAATGCCTCCAGGAAAGCCTGTAACGGAGTTTTTGCGTCAACGACGACGCTTTTGCCGCCGGGCAACTTGACGACTAGATCAGGACGCAGCCGCCCACTTTCGCCGTGGATCGTTTCCTGTTCGGCAAAGTCGCAGTAGGAAAGCATGCCTGCGATTTCGACTACGCGCCGCAACTGAATCTCTCCCCATCGCCCGCGGACGTTCGGGGTTCGAAGCGCGCGTACCAGATTGCCGGTTTCCGACTGCAATTCCTTCTGCGTGGTGATCAGCGACTGCACCTGCGCCCGAAGGTCGCCATAGGCCTCACTGCGCGCATTTTCCATCTGCTGAATCTGCGCGTCGACTTTGCCCAGCGATTCGCGCACCGGCGCGACCATGTCGGCGACAGCCTTCTGGCGGGAATCAAGATCGCCCTTCGCTTCGCTCTGGAAGCGCTTGAGGGTTTCCTCCGCAACCTGCAGAAACGAAAAGTTGTTGCTCTTGAGTGCATCCGCCGCAAGCGCTTTAAATGCATTCTGCAAGTCTGCGGCAGAGCGCTCGGTGGAGTGCGCGAGCAATTCGATCTTCTCGGCGCTATTCTTGCGCTCGGCCTCCAGCGACGATTCCAGCTTTGCCCGGCTGGCGACCAGCGCCTGACGCTCGTCGGAAAGGCGAGCCAGATCCGACTTCAGCGAAGCAAGTTCTTTCTCGGTGAATACCAGACGAGCGTGCAGCGCCGCCGCTCGCGTGCGCAGCACCAGCCAGACGAGCAGGCTGCCAAACAGCAGGCCCATGGTCCCGATGAGAATCGTTTGCATATATCTATGGGAGATGAACGCCCAGTCCCGAATTCTACTCCAGCGGCGGTTGAGGCCAGCTTCAGCCGGAGTGGATCAGTTGCGCTTCTTGAGAATTTATTCTCCCCTTTCATGCTATTCTGCGCAAAACCTATTCAGGACACACTCTTGCTGCTAGAACTGAGGCTCGAAAACTACGCGGTCATCGACAATCTGGTGGTCGAATTTGGTTCGGGACTCAACCTGCTGACGGGCGAGACCGGGGCGGGCAAGTCAATCCTTATCGACGCCTTGGCTCTGTTGTTGGGCGAAAAGGCATCGAGTGACGTGATCCGGACGGGGGCGGAGCGGTCTGTGGTGGCTGCGGTATTCGAGGCGAATGAGGCCACGGAGCGCCAGCTGGCGAAGATTCTCGAGACGAATGGGCTGGACGAATCGAATGACGGCTCCCTGATTCTGCGGCGCGAGATCGCGGCTGGCGGAAAAGGGCGCGTCTTCTTAAATAATCAGCCGGCAACTGTGGCCGTGCTGCGGCTTATCGCTCCGTACCTGGCAATCATTCATGCGCAGAACGAATCGATGTTGTCGTTCGATGGACCGGCGCGGCTGGAGTTGCTGGACTCATTTGCGGGCAATGAACTCGAGGGCGTGGCCTCCGCGTTTAGTCAATGGAAGCAGATTCGTACTCGCATCGATGAACTGGAGCGCGGCGAGCAGGACCGCCTTCGGCTGGTTGACCTGTGGACATTTCAGAAGCGTGAAATCGAAGAAGGACGGCTGCAGAGCGGGGAAGACGAGCGGTTGGAGACGGAGAAGCGCGTCCTGGCGAACGCCGAAAAAATCTACAACGCGGCGATGAACGCCTTTGATCTGCTGTATGAGGGAAACGGTTCCACGGCGTCGTCATTACGGGCGGCGCAGAAGCAGATCGAGGATTTGGCGCGGTATGAGCCGAAGTTTCACGAAGCGCTGGCGGCACTGGACTCGGCGCGTATCAGCGTCGAGGACGTGGGCGCAACGGTGCGCGATTACGCGGGAGGGATTCATGCTTCACCGGAACATCTGGCCGAGGTTGAGGACCGGCTCGCGTTGCTCGAACGGCTCAAGCGCAAATATGGGCCCACGCTCGATGACGCGATTCACTTCGGCGCGGAAGTTTCGCAAAAGCTAAACGAAGTCGAAAACAAGGACGAGATCCTGCGGCAGTTGCGGGGCGATCTGGCGAAGGCCGCGGAAGAATACCTGCGCGCGGCGCGAGCGGTGTCGAAGAAGCGGGCAGAGGCAGCGCGCCGGCTGGAGAAAATAGTCGAATCCGAGATCAACGACCTGGCGATGAAGTCAGCATTCCGGATTGAGATGACGCATTCCGAAGAGGAAAGCGAGTGGACTGCGGCGGGGTTTGACCAGGTTGTGTATATGATCTCGACGAACCCGGGCGAACCGATGCGGCAACTGGAGCACATCGCTTCTGGTGGAGAGTTGTCGCGCATCATGCTGGCGCTGAAGGCCAGTGTGGACGCGGGAAAAACGCCCACTTCCCGCAAAGGCGGCGAGAAGTGGAGCACCCACGACTCGTCCTCTCGCAAGAAGTGGAGTGGGCAGAAGACGCTAGTTTTTGACGAAATCGATACTGGGATTGGCGGGCGGGCTGCCGAGGCCGTGGGCAAGAAGCTGAAGTCGCTGGCTCGGGCGAATCAGGTATTGTGCGTGACGCATCTACCGCAGATCGCGACCTTTGGCGATCATCACTTTGTCATCGAGAAAAAGGAGTCTGGGGGGCGCGCACGGACGAGCATTCGCGAAGTTACGGGCGAGGAACGGACGGAAGAAGTGGCGCGGATGCTGAGCGGGGCGAAGCTGACCGAGACTTCAAGGAAACACGCCGAACAGATGATTAGGGCTAACGGCTGACAATCAGGATTTCCGAGGCGCGGGTTTCAGCCAGTGTCGAGTCCGCGGAATTGTCGGCGACCTTGATCGAGAAGTTCACCGTGATGGTCGCCTTGGTTTCGACTGCCTGACCATTCTGTAGGACCGGCTTGAACCGCCATTCGCGCACAGCCTGCTGGGCTGCGGTCGTCAAAATCGCCGGGCCACTCAGTACCGTCAGATTTTCGACCGCGCCGTGGGCACTGATCACGGCCTGCAGTATGACGGATCCCTGAACATTCATGTGCTGCGCCAGCATCGGATACGAGGCCGAGGCCGGAACCTGTTTAACTGTGGGGAGCGCCTGCCGCTCGGCAGCATTAGTCGCCGGAGCAAAGGCGCCGACTGCGGAATTCGGAATCTCAACGTGCGTGGTGTTGGTTCCGGGATGAACCTTACGGTGCTTGTCTCCCGCCACGACTTCCACATCGAGTGGAGGCAGGATGGTCCGGGTGACTGCCACCCCGGGAATCTCGGTGGGCTGCGCTAGGGTCGCGGCCTTTCGTGGGTGCGATGCCTTTTTTGTGGTTGCAACCCCGGCGGGCTGAGCCGGGCGGGCATTCGCACTCTGAGTCGCGATGCTGGATTCGGGCACATCGGAATCGATGGTGGCCTGCTCGGAGCCGAACCAGAACTGGCGGTCCTTCACCAGGAGAGCGACGAGGGCGATCAGCAGCAGAACGAGCGCCAAGACCAGCCGGCGCGGCTGCTGGTTCGGAACGCTGGCCCGAACCGGCGCGTTGTTCATCATCGTTCTGGAGTTGAATTCCAACATTGTTGTGGGACCTGAGATTCGTTGAACGCACATAGATTGCATCGTTACCGAAGTAATGACAATGGCACAGGGTGGGAAGATGGGGGCACGACCGGGCCATGCAGGGAATCGGCTGCGATGTAGTTTGCAGCCCGTGCCTTACGGCGGCCCGAGGTGTGATCGCTATCACAGCATGGTGGGCGGTGCGCTCGTAAAGTCGGCACATGGTAACTTCCAAGAAACATGATCGTTCGGCATGGCTGGAGGGACCTTCGGCGCCATGCAAAGACACACCCGAAAATCTTCAAATCCCCTGGCGGATCGTTCTGCTGGGCGCGCCCGGTGTGGGCAAGGGAACTCAGGCCGACTTGCTGAACCGGCGGCTACGGGCCTGCCATCTGTCCACGGGCGATGTGTTCCGCGCGGCGGGCAGCCAGAAGGAGTGCGAGCAGACTCCAGCGATGCAGCAGGCGCTTGCCTACATGCGGCGGGGTGAGCTTGTACCGGATTCGACCGTATGGGAGATGGTCCGAGAGCGAGGCGAATGTCTGCACTGTGCAGGAGGCTTCATCCTTGACGGCTTCCCGCGGACGCTGGCGCAGGCTGAGGCGCTGAAGAAGTTCATGGACGAGGAAGGCCTTTCGTTGAGCGCAGTCGTGAATTACGACCTGCCCGAGGCCGAAATCGTGGCGAGGCTCGGAGGCCGCAGGACCTGCGAACAGTGCAAATCCGTCTACCACGTCACGGAACGCCCGCCGAAGGTCGAGGGACATTGCGACCGTTGCGACGGCGAGTTGTTTCAGCGGGAGGACGATCGGCCGGAATCGATTTGCGTGCGGCTTGAGGCTTACAACCGAAGCACGGCTCCGTTGATTGAGTTCTATAGGAATCTTGGGTTGCTGGTGCGAATCCCGGCTACTGGCTCACCCGATGAGATCTGTGTGAAGACGGTTTCAGAGCTCGAGTCAAAGCGGGACGCAGAGCTGGATTACGTGTCGATGCGCGAATTTTAGGGCGACTCCATTCGCTGTACAGATTGCCCCTTTCGCTGCTAATCCCCGCAATTTCTGTGGCTTACGTTGACCAGCCGGATACTTTCCGATAGTTTATGGATACCGCCGACCCTGGGATCATGTACTCTAAATGCACAGATTCAGGGCGGTTTGCATCCTACAACTGGGGCTGAGCCTCGGACTCGAACCGGGCACGGCAGCTGGGGGAGTGGATCTACATCGTGACAGGCGTGTTACCGAAGAACGACGGAAAGACCTTACTTTTGCTCAAGCCACGGGGCTTCTGCGCCGGGGTGGTGCGGGCGATTGATGTAGTCCGCATTGCGCTCGAGGCATTTGGGCCGCCGATTTACGTACGGAAAGAGATCGTCCACAACAGCTTCGTAGTGGAAGAGTTGCGAGGGAAGGGCGCGATCTTCGTCGACAGCGAAGATGAAGTGCCCAACGGCGAGCGGATCATTTATAGCGCGCATGGCGTTTCGCCGGACGTTCGCGAGCACAGCGCGCGGCGCGGCCTGCGTGTGATCGACGCCACGTGTCCGCTGGTGACGAAGGTCCACGTGGAAGCAGTGAAGTTCGCTAAAGAAGGATACTCGCTGATCCTGATTGGGCATAAAGACCACGATGAGGTCGTCGGGACTTTGGGTGAGGCCCCGCTGGTGACGCAGGTGGTCGGTTCCCCGGAGCAGGTGAAGCATCTGAGCGTGCCCGATCCGAACCGCGTCGCGTTTCTGACGCAGACGACGTTGAGTCTCGACGAGACCAAGGACATTATCGCGGCGCTGAAACAGAAGTTTCCCAACATTAAAGGACCCGCGGCGCAGGACATCTGCTATGCGACGGAGAACCGGCAGGTTGCGGTGAAGCAGGTGGCATCCGAGTCAGACCTGCTGCTGGTGGTGGGTTCTGAGAACAGCTCGAACTCGAACCGGCTGGTCGAAGTGGCGCGGAATCTCGGCACGAATGCGCACTTGATCGATAGCTGCAACGACATCGAGCCGGAGTGGTTGAAGAGCGTGAAGACGATCGCCTTGACGGCCGGAGCCTCGGCGCCTGAGCACCTGGTGGAAGAAACTGTGACGTTTCTGCGGGCCAAGGGATTCAACAACGTGGAGGAACTGGAAGTGATGCCGGAAAACGTGCGCTTTGGGCTTCCGCCGGAGATTGTGGAAGCGATTGCGAGCGCTCCGGCGAATTAGGTAAGGAAGCGTGCCGATCGCGCCATTATTTCTTCGCAAAGGACGCGACGCTTGGCGCGGCACGCTCAGGTCCTTCGGCGGGAAAAGCATCCGCCTCAGGATGACAGAAACTTCGGAGTGAAATGAATGGATAACAACTCCCCCGACGGCGATATAGCTTCCGCAAGTTTAGGATCGAGCCCGCAGATTCGATTCGGCAAAATTGAGGAACTGGGCAGCCGGGTGAGCGCGGCGATTGCCGCCGCGCGCAAGCATTTATTCTCAGAGCAGCACGAAGAAGGATACTGGTGTGGCGAACTCGAAGCTGACACCACGCTCGAATCCGATTACATCCTGCTGCACACCTTGCTGGGAACAGGAAATCCAGAGCGTTTTCAGAAAGCGGCGACCTGGATCCTGAGGCATCAGAATGCCGATGGTGGATGGAGCATTTACGAGGCTGGGCCCTCAAACATCAGCGCTTCGGTGAAGGCTTACTTTGGGCTGAAGCTGGCGGGATACACGGCAGATCATCCCGCCCTGGCGCGCGCGCGCAAGAAGATTCTGGGAATGGGCGGCGTCACCGAAGTCAACACGTTTACGAAAATCTATCTCTGCTTCTTCGGGCAGTATGATTATGACGCGGTTCCGGCGATTCCGCCGGAGATCGTGCTGTTTCCCAAGTGGTTCTGGTTCAACATTTACGAAATCTCTTCGTGGTCGCGGGCGATTCTGGTTCCGCTTTCCATCTGCTACGCCAAGAAGCCGTTCAAGAAGATTCCGCGCGAGATGGGCGTGGAGGAGCTATTCGTCGGCGGCATGCAGAAGTCGCGCATGCACTTGCACTGGGCGAAGAAAATCGTTTCATGGCGGAATTTCTTCCTGGTAATCGATCGTGTGACGCACTGGCTTGAGCGCGTGCACGTGCGGCCGCTACGTTCGGTCGCGCTGAAGAGCGCGGAGAAATGGATGCTCGAACGCTTTGAGATGAGCGACGGGCTGGGCGCAATTTATCCGTCGATGATGAATGCGATCATCGCGCTTCGCTGCCTGGGATATTCGCTCGACGATCCGCAGGTGATTCGCGCGATGGATGAATTCGAGAAACTCGGAATCGAAGAACAAGACACATTCCGGATGCAACCGTGCATGTCACCGGTATGGGATACGGCGTACGCGCTGTTCGCGCTGGGCGAAGCGGGAGTTCCGGCTGACGATCCGCGGATGGTGAAGTGTGCGGACTGGATTCTGCAGAAGCAGGTGCGCACCGTCGGCGACTGGAAGGTAAAGAACCCGAAGGGGCAGCCGGGCGGCTGGTATTTCGAGTTCAACAACGAGTTTTATCCGGATGTCGATGACAGTGCGATGGTCTGCCTGGGGTTGAGCCGGGTGGAGCACCCTAACGGACGCTATCAACGCGAATCGGTGCAGCGGGCAATCGACTGGATCCTGTCGATGCAATGCAAAAACGGCGGCTGGGCGTCGTTCGACAAAGATAATGACGAGATGATCTTCCAGCACATTCCGTTTGCGGATCACAACGCGATGCTCGATCCGCCGACGGTCGATATCACCGGACGCATCCTCGAAATGCTCGCCACCTACGGATACACGAAAGATCATCCGGCGGTGAAGAAGGCGCTGAAGTTTATCCGTAACGAACAGGAGCCGGATGGCAGCTGGTTCGGGCGCTGGGGCGTGAACTACATCTACGGGACAGCGCTCGTCCTACGCGGGCTGGAAGCGATTGGCATGGACTTGCACGAGCCGTGCATTCAGCAGGGTGCGGAGTGGTTGCGCATGGTGCAGAATCCGGATGGCGGATGGGGCGAAACGGTTGGGTCTTACGACGATCCGAACCTGCGCGGGCAAGGGGACAGCACTCCTTCCCAGACGGCATGGGCAATCCTGGGATTGCTTGCGGTCGGCGATACGCGCAGCGATTGCGTAGCCCGCGGCATTGCGCATCTGATGCGCACGCAGAAAAGCGACGGATCATGGGATGAAAAGTTCTTCACGGGAACCGGCTTCCCGCGTGTGTTCTACCTGATGTATCACCTCTACCGGCAATATTTTCCGCTGCTGGCGCTGACCACGTACGCGAAGATCATGGAGAAGAACGGGAACTAGCGCTTAGCAATTTGCTTTTCGCAAAAGGGAGCGTGCTCGCGCCAGTGATTGAGTCGCTCATTTTTACGCGCTTCGCGCGCCCCGGACGAATCCGTCCGGGCTACAAACATCGCCTCCATTGACAACTCGCGCTGAGTGCTGAATGCTGAGTGCTGAATGCTTGCTTTCGTCACTGGCGCCACCGGATTTCTCGGCTCTCATGTCGCGCGTGCGCTTTCCGATCAGGGAGCGCAACTTCGGCTGCTGGTTCGTCCGACCAGCAATCTCAAAAATCTTGAAGGGTTGAAGGCGGAGACCGCTACGGGCGATCTTCGCGATCCGGCGTCGCTTGCAAAAGCGATATCCGGCTGCGACACCGTGTTTCACGTTGCGGCCGACTACCGGCTGTTTGTGCGCGATCCGGAGGAGATGTACCGGTCGAATGTCGAAGGGACACGCGCGATCCTGGAAGCAGCCCAAAAAAATGGCTTGCGGCGCGTTGTGTACACGTCGAGCGTGGCGACGATCGGATTCAGAAAAGACGGGCAGGTTGCCGACGAGGACTCTCCGGTCTCGCTGGCCAACATGATCGGGCACTACAAGCGGTCGAAATTTATGGCGGAACAGCTTGCTCTGGAAGCAGGGCGCGCAGGGATGCAGGTCGTGACGGTGAATCCGACGACACCGATCGGCGAGCAGGATATAAAGCCGACGCCGACGGGGCGAATCGTCGTGGATTTCCTGAAGCGCAAGTTTCCCGCTTATGTCGAGACGGGGTTGAATCTGGTGGATGTGCGCGAATGCGCCCGCGGACATGTGGCGGCGCTGGAAAAAGGGAAGTCGGGACAGCGCTACATTCTCGGCGGACAGAATCTGACGTTGAAGCAGATTCTCGACAAGTTGGGCGAGATTACCGGCCTGCCGTCGCCAACCGTGAAGCTCCCGTATTTTTTTGCGTTCATGGCCGGCGTGGCGGGGGAGTACATCACGGGCAGGCTCCTGCGTGGCGATCCGCGAGCTACGGTCGATACGGTGCGCATGGGCAGCAAGATGATGTTCGCCAGTTCGGCCAAGGCGGAGCGAGAACTCGGTTGGAGGATTGTTCCTGTGGATGACGCGCTGCGGCGGGCGGTCGAATGGTTTCGGGCCAACGGATATGTCTAGGGTCGCAATGGTGGCCGCGATGGAGCGCGAAGTGCGTCCGCTGGTGAAGAATTGGCGTACTTCGGAGAAAGAACACTCCGGCGGGCGCTTTCGGTTTTTCGAGAATGGCGACCTCGTAGTGGTATGCGCGGGAATTGGCGCGGGAGCGGCACGCCGGGCTGCGGAGGCCATCATCGCTCTGTACGAGCCGCGAATTGTCTACTCGGTCGGATTCGCAGGTGCGCTGGACGGATCGTGGAAGGTCGGAGGCTTGGTGCGTCCCCAGCGAGTCGTGAATGCGAAAGATGGCAGCAGCATAACGCTCGAAGACGGCAGCGGCGTGCTGGTCAGTTTTGAATCGATTGCGAGTCCGGAACAAAAGGTGAAACTCCGGGATTCGTTTTCTGCCCATGCCGTCGATATGGAGGCTGCGGCTGTGGCACAAGCGGCGGAGGCACGCGGAATCTCATTCGCAGCGGCGAAAGCAATTTCGGACGAGGTGGGTTTCGAATTCCCTTCGATAGAACGGTTCGTCGATCCGGACGGCAGGTTCTCGGAGGCCCGGTTTGCGGTCTTTGCGGCGGTGAGGCCGTGGATCTGGCTGCAGGTTTTTCGGTTGGCGCGGAACAGCAGGCGAGCGTCTGGTTCTTTATGCGCGTTTCTGCGCGGCTTGAGCGAGCAGCCACGGAAATAGAGACTGTCCTTCTAACCGCCCAACTCTAAAAACCAGCTGATTCCAAGTTGAATTTTTCGTTGCCAGATCGGGTACATGTGGGAAACTGCGCGGCCTCGATCATCTATAATCAGAGAAGGCATTCTCCTCAAAAAAAGATGGAATTTTTCCCCTTGCTGGCAGTGTTCGTCGGCGGCGAAATCGCCGACATGATCTCTAACAGTGGTCCGGTTGCCAAGCTGGTTTTGCTTGCGCTGCTGGCCTTCAGCCTTGTGTCCTGGGCGATTATCCTGACCAAATGGAGCCTGCTTCGGCGCGCCCGCATGCAAAGCGGGCGGTTCGTGCGGGCATTCCGTAAAGCCCAGCGGCTGCAGGATATTGCGGCGGTGGCGGACCAGTTCAAGCCGAGTCCGCTGGTGGGCGTTTTCGAAGGCGGATACGAGGAATACCGCCGTCAGACGGCTACCTCGGGAACACTCAGGAACCTGGTTTCAATACAACGTGGCATGCAGATCGGGGCATCGGAAGAAATTACGAGGCTGGAACGCAACGTTCCGTGGCTGGCAATCACGGCGGCCGTAACGCCGTTCGTGGGATTGTTCGGCACGGTGTGGGGCATCATTGATGCCTTTCACGGACTCGGAACTGCGGGAGCAGCTACATTGCGCGCCGTTGCACCCGGAATTTCGGAAGCTCTGATTACCACGGCAGCCGGACTGGCGGCCGCCATTCCCGCGGTCATTGCCTACAACCTGATTGGGGCGTCGATTCGCGAGTTTGCCTCGCGCAGCGACGACTTCGCGTTGGAAGTGCTCAACGCCGTCGAGAACAGCCAGGCGCAGGTGCGAGCCCAGGTGCCTGCGGATGTGAGGCGCTAGTGGCGTTCTCGATCTCCAACGGGCGCACGCAGAGTTCACTGGCCGACATCAACATCACCCCGCTGGTGGACGTGGTTCTTGTTCTGCTGATTATTTTCATGGTGACGGCTCCGGTGCTCCAGTCCGGGATCGACGTCAGCGTACCGAAAACGCGGTACGTCAAGGAAATCACGCAGGAGCGGCTGGTCATCACCATCAACAAGGATCAGCGCGTCTTCCTGGGCAACGATCCGATCAACATCAATGAGATCGGAACCAAGCTGAGGCAGAGGATTCGCGATCCGCGGAATCAGTCGATCTTTGTCCGGGCCGACGAGAATGTTCCGTTTGGCGCTTTTGCGACCATCATGGATGCGGTCAAGCAGGCCGGCTTTGCCAATGTCAGCATTGTGACCCAACCACTGGAATCGAATGGCAGCAAACGCTGAGATCTATTTTGAGCACGACCGATGGGGACGCGCGCTGACGTGGTCGGTGGTGCTGCACGTGGGAATCACCGCGTTGCTGCTGGGATATGCCGCAGTCTTTTCCGGGAACACTGGCAGCACGTGGGGCGCCGGTGGCGGCGGCGAGGCGATTGGCGCGACGCTGGTCAGCGCAGTTCCTATTGCCGTGACTCCTTCGCAAACCCAGAACGTTCTCGCCAACGAGTCGAAGGGAGTCACTCAATCGCAGCCGAAGGTTCAAGAGAAGGAACCGGACGCGATCGAACTTCAAGGCAAGAACGCGAAGATCAAGCCAAAAAAGAAACAAGAGACCATCACAAAAGAGAAAAGTGCGGCTCCGCCCCCGCAGGAAACGAATCAGGTGGCATTCGGGGAAGGAGGGCCGGTCAGCGGCCCTTATGGAACGTTTGACGCGGGAGGCGCGAAGGGCGGATTTGGCATCACGGGCGGTGGCGGCGATTTCGGCAACCGATACGCCTGGTACGTTCGCGTCATTCAGCAGAAAGTGGCAGAGAACTGGCTGAAATATGAAGTCGATCCGTCGATTAAGTCAGCGCAGCGCGTCTACATCACATTCGATATTGCGCGAGACGGACATCCGTCGCATGTGCAGATCGAGCAGTCGAGCGGCGTGCCGTCGCTCGACATTTCTGCAGTCCGCGCCCTGCAGCGCATCGATACATTCGGTTCGCTGCCGCAGGATTATTCCGGCAACAAGATTTCGGTTGAGTACTGGTTCGATTACAAGAAGTAAAAATCAAAGATGTACTTCTGGCGCGTAACCAACCAGGTACGCGCGTGTGCGTGAGGCGCAAAAGGAGCGCAGAATGAGGACTTTATTGGATGAATAGTTCTGGGGTTCAGCACAAGATGTTGCAAAGCCATTCCTATCGGAATACGATAATTACGTTACCTTCTTTCCCCCAACGGATGGACGAGGCTGCTAGATCAGTCTTACCGCGAAGGTCAAGTTGTAGTCATGACCTGACGCAGGCGTTTGTCTGTATCATTTCCGTTCTTCTTCTTTCGTCACTACTCTCCGCACAAGACTGGGTCAAGACGGGCACGAGCCTGGGCGTGGCAAAAGTGCGCCTTGCGGTTCCGGACTTCAAACCTTCCACGGCTGACCCGCAAAATGCCGCGCTGCTCAAGACCTTTAACAACACTTTATGGAACGACCTGGACGTGTCGGGAGTTGTCGACCTCGTCTCCAAGAGCTTCTATCCGCTGCAGGTTCCGGGGCAACCGCCAGAGGTGAATTTCATCGCCTGGAACGCGCCTCCGCCCAATGCCGCGATGCTTGCGTTTGGAAATCTGGGAGTCGCAGGCGGCCGGTTGACGGTTCAGGGATGGCTGTACGACGTCAAGAATATTCAGAATCCGCAGATTCTGGGCAAGCAGTACACCGACGCCTCGAGCGACGCCGCGGCCCGTGTGATGGCGCACAAGTTTGCCGACGAAATTATTTACCGGCTGGGCGGCGGGATTCAGGGCATCGCGGAAACGCAGATTTATTTTGTCAGCGACCGTACCGGGCATAAAGAAATCTGGGCGATGGACTACGACGGCTCGAACCAGCACCAGATCACGAGAGTGGGATCGATTGCGATCTCGCCGCGCGTTTCTCCAGACGGATCGCGTCTCGCATTCAGCGGGCTGACCAAAAATGGTTGGGAGATCATGATGTACTCCCTCGATCTGAATCGGCCGGTGAGTTTTCCGCATTATGGCGGAACGAATTTGTCGCCGGCATGGTCAAGCGACGGGCTGAAGCTGGCATTCTCGTCCTCCCGCTCAGGGGAGCCGCAGATTTATGTCGCCGATGCGTCGGGTGGTAACCTGCACCGGATGACGAACGACAAGGGTCCCGATGTCTCGCCGAACTTTAACCGCAAGACGAATGCACAGCTCGCGTTTGTGAGCGGTCGCACCGGGCTTCCACAGATTTATACCATGGGAACTGACGGCACGAACGAGCAGCGGATGACCGATCAGGGGTATGCCGTCTCGCCAAACTGGGCTCCCAACGGGCAGTTTCTGGCATTCGCGTGGGTGCGGAAGTATGGTCCCGGAGAGCCGGGAGCGTCGGATCTTTACCTGATGGATATCGCTAGCAAACAGTGGGTCCAGCTAACGCATGACGGCGGGAGAAACGATTTTCCGTCGTGGGCGCCGGACAACCGTCACATGGTGTTTCAGTCGAACCGGACAGGCACTCTGCAGATCTGGTCGATGCTGGCAGACGGCACAAAAGTTCAGCAGTTGACGTTTACCGGCCACAATTCGCAGCCGAATTGGAGCTGGAAGTAAATAAAACTTCGTCTGACCCCGGAGCCGGAGCTTTGGGGTCGCAGGAGGAATACAAAGTGAAGCAACTCAACATGAAGTGGTTCTTTTTGATACTCGCAGTAAGCGCACTATTAGCTCTGGGTGCGTGCGGAAAGAAAGCAACCCCACCGCCGCCCCCACCGCCGCCTCCACCGCCGGCTCCAACAGCGTCAATTTCGGTGAGTCCGGATACGATCCAACCCGGACAATCGGCGTCGTTGACGTGGCAGACCAGCAACGCGACCGACGTCTCGATTGACGGAATTGGCGCCGTGCAGGCGAACGGATCGCAGAGCGTATCGCCGTCGGCATCGACCACCTATCACTTGGTTGCGAAAGGTGCGGGCGGAAACCAGGAAGCCACGGCGCGCCTTACCGTGACGCAGCCGCCTCCACCACCACCGCCGACGCCGACCGTCACGGACGAGGACTTGTTCAATCAGAGCGTGAAGGATGTGTATTTCGATTACGACAAGTCCGATATTCGTGGCGATCAGCAGGCTTCGGTACAGGCCGACGCGCAGTTCTTCACGCAGCATCCGAATATGAACTTCACGATTGAAGGACACTGCGACGAGCGCGGATCGACGGAATACAACCTGGCCCTCGGCGATCAGCGCGCGACTTCGATGAAGAATGCGCTCACGGCGGCAGGTGTCAGCCCGAGCCAAATCAAGACGATCAGCTACGGAAAAGAAAAACCGTTCTGCACCGAGAGCAACGAAGCTTGCTGGCAGCAGAACCGCCGCGATCATCTTGTTCTGCAGAAGTAGAGCTGGCGGGGGACGCTGGCCGCGTCCCCCGTTCTTTCATGCTAGCGCGCCTTGCTGTGCCCGGAATTTGACCAGAAAATTGTTGCCGCTTCGGTTGAATAATGCGGTTCCCCGGAGTTCCTTTCTCTTTGGAATCATCCCAGCCTGTGGGAAAATCGTGGCATCTAAATTGACATGTACAGGAAATCCTTTATGAAACCACATCGTGTGACCGTTCTCGTTGCTTTGGTTGCGGTGCTTTGGATGACGGCGGCCCCGGCCTTCGGCGTCAGCAAGGAAATCATTCAGCTGCAGACGCAGGTCCAGCAACTGCAGGAGCAGATGACGGCGATGCAGCGCAGCTTCGATGAGCGCATGGGCGTCATGAACAGCCTGGTGGAGAAGGACACCGATGCGGTCAACAAAGTCGCGACGGCCATCAATGCCCTACAGGTGACGCTGCAAAAGCAGCAGGGTGATTTCAGCGGAAAATCGGACCAGCTTTCCGGCCAGATTCAGGCACTGAACGACACGATGGACGAGGTCAAAGTGCAGCTGGCGAAGGTTACGAAGCAGATCCAGGACATGCAGTCGGCGCAGCAGAGCCTGGCGGCACAGCAGGCGACACAACAGGCCCAGCAGAAGGCTCAACAGGACGCCCCGCCTCCGGATGTGCTTTATAACAACGCGCTCCGCGACTACAACGGCGGGAACAACGACCTCGCGACCCAGGAACTCTCCGACTACGTCAAGTTCTATCCCAACACCGACCTGGCGGGGAACTGCTACTTCTATCTCGGCGAAATCCAATTCCGGCAAGGGAACTATGCCCAGGCCGTGACGAGCTACGATCAGGTACTGCAGAACTTCCCGAGCGGAAACAAGGCGGCATCAGCGCAGCTCAAGAAGGGATTCGCGCTGGTCGAACTCGGCAAGCAGGATGACGGCGTAACGGAATTGCGCCACCTGATCCAGAGATATCCGCGGTCGCCCGAGGCTCTGCAGGCGCGGGAACGGCTCCGCAAGCTGGGAGTTTCTTCGCGAGGAGAATAGAGTCGAGAAGCTCCGAAGCTGTCAGTAAGCTTCAAGTCCGCATGCCATTCCCTTCGGGAACAGCATGCTCCGGGCGGGATGATAGAAATCAATCTAGACGTGCCGATTTCTCTTCGGGGTATGATGCTTGGTTGCTTTGTGGGCATGATGATGCCGCACGTGGTGATGATGAGCCCGAACGGGCACAAGTGAAGCGTGGGAGACATCGGCGAGCGCAAAGGCGCTGCAGAACAGACTCAGAACGAGTACTGCAACAAACCGTTTCATATACTCCTTTTCCCGAACTGCCTGGGGCTTTCGAAAACTATACTATTCAGACTTTGGTAAGGATAGACTGATTCGCAGCGGGGTGCTGTTCGAATTACCGTCGCCCCCGGTTCATGGCGAGGTGCAATTATGCTACACACTACAATCGACCAGGATGCGAGAAAAGGCGCGAAGGAAACCGAGAATCATGAAGGAGCCGGCAATATCGGGCTTCAGGAACAGCTCGGGCACCGCGATCAGGATCCAATTTTGAAGGATGCGGATTCCGATTTCCCGGAGCCCGGACAGAATCCCGAGCACAGCGGCGAACCGGAATGCAAAGGCGCCTAACACCTAGATCAACTTCCAGAAAATCCTGACAAGTCAAAAACCCCACTTCTCGCAACTACGTCGGGAAGTGGGGCACCCCATTCTTTAGACCTTTGCAACCTGCTTCTATCTCAGTTCTTCCATGCAGGCATCCAGAACTTCTTTTCCGGGACGTGTCATCGAATCCGGAAGCGTCGCCAGCGGTTGGTCCACGACGTTCAGCATCTCGATGAAGTTCGGGGCCTCCGGGTTCACGTAGAAGACACCGGTAAGAACTTCGCCCTTGTCGTGCGCTTCGGTGAGACGCGTGATGGCGCCGATCTTGTCGGTCGGGTCGTAGTCTTCCTCCAGCTTTCGCAGATGGAGTTTGGAGCCGTCATGCATGGTGACGGCGATCGTGGATCCGGGATCGTATTCGACGTCAATGTCCTCGAAGTGCGGAACGAAGCTGACTTCCTGCAGACTCTCTTCGTGTTCCTTCACGTATTTGTAGGATTTGGTCGAACCCTCGTGGTCATTGAATGTCACGCAGGGAGACACAACGTCGAGCATGACCGTGCCCTTGTGGGCGATGGCGGCTTTCATCATGGCGCTGAGCTGGCGCTTGTCGCCGGAGAAGGAGCGGCCGACGAGGGTTGCGCCAAGCTGAATGGCGAGCGCGCAGGTGTCGATCGGAGGCAGATCGTTGACGACTCCGGTCTTCAGCTTCGACCCGAGATCGGCCGTGGCGGAGAATTGTCCCTTGGTCAAGCCGTAGACGCCGTTGTCTTCGATGATGTAAATAATCGGCAGATTGCGGCGCATGAGGTGGATGAATTGCCCGACGCCGATCGAAGCGGTGTCGCCGTCGCCGCTGACGCCGATGCAGACGAGCTTGTGATTTGCGAGAAGCGCGCCGGTCGCGACCGAGGGCATGCGTCCGTGGACCGCGTTGAAGCTGTGTGAGCGGCTCAGGAAATAGGCGGGCGTCTTCGACGAGCAGCCAATGCCGCTGGGCTTGATGACGAATTCCGGCTCGACGCCCATTTCGAACATGGCTTCGATGATGCGCTCGGAGATGGCGTTGTGGCCGCATCCAGCGCAGAGAGTGGTCTTGCCGCCTTTGTACTCGATGACGGTGAGGCCGATGCGGTTGGTCTTCGGTCCGGGTGTAGCTGCGCCGGGTTCAACGGTCGATGACGACATCTATTTGCCCTCCATGCTGGTCAGTTCGTCGGTGATGGACCGCGCATCGAGAGGCAGTCCGGTGATGTGGGCGAGGCTACGCAGGCGCGTGAGCAGTTCCGGCTTCAAATCGAGCTTCAGCAGACTCAGCATCTGCGCGTCGCGGTTCTGCTCGACGACATAGATCCGGTCATGCTGCTCGACGAATTCGTGGACTTCGCGGGTGAAAGGATAGGCGCGAAGGCGAAGATAGTCGATCTCGATGCTGTACTCGTCACGGAGCTGGTCGCGGCTTTCGGTGATGCCCCAATGCGACGTGCCGTAGCCGATGACCCCGATCTTCGCGCTGTTGCCCTTTGTGATTTCCGGGCGGGGAACGAAGGAGCGCGCGGTCTCGAACTTGCGGTTCAGGCGCTCCATGTTGTTTTCGAAATCGTCGGCGCGCTCGCTGTATTGCGCCTTCTCGTTATGTCCGCTGCCGCGGGCGAAGTAGGCGGCCGCCGGGTGCGGCGTTCCGGGCACCGTGCGGTATCCGATGCCGTCGCCATCGACATCTTTGTAGCGGGCGAATCCGCCGAGGCGGTCGAGATCTTCCTTGCTGAGAACTTTGCCGCGCTTGATCGGCGTGGTCGGGTACTGAAACGGATCGGACATCCAGTTATTCATGCCGAGATCGAGATCGGACATGACGAAGACGAGCGTCTGGAATTGCTCGGCAAGATTAAAAGCGTCGGTCGCCATGCTGAAACATTCCTCGACCGAGCAGGGGATCAGCATGATGTGCTTGGTATCGCCGTGCGACAAGAATGCCGTCGAGAGGATGTCGCCTTGGGAAGTCCGCGTGGGAAGGCCGGTGGACGGGCCGACGCGCTGGATATCCCAGATCACGCCGGGAACTTCGACGTAGTAGCCGAGTCCCGCGAATTCGGACATCAATGAGATGCCGGGTCCCGCAGTGGCCGTCATGCTGCGCGCGCCGGCCCACCCGGCGCCAATGACCATGCCGATTGCGGCCAGTTCGTCCTCGGCCTGCACGATGGCGAACGTCGCTTTGCCGTCGGGACCGATGCGGTATTCCTTCATGTACTCGATCATGGTTTCGACGAGCGAGGATGAAGGCGTGATCGGATACCAGGTGACCACCGTGCATCCGGCGAACATGCAGCCAAGCGCGGCCGCAGAGTTGCCGTCGATGATGATTTTGCCCGCCGTCTTGTTCGTGCGCTCGATGTAGAAGGCGCCGCGCTTCTCGAGATTCGCCTTGGCGTATTCGAATCCGGCTTGCGCGGCGGCAAGGTTCAGATTCGCGGCTTTGACTTTCTTCGCGAACTGCTTGCGGATGGCCTTCTGAACCTCATCCATGTCGATGGTCAGAAGATTGGCGACGACCCCGACGTACACCATGTTCTTGACCAACTTGCGCAGCTTGGCCTCGGGGCAAACCTGGGCGACGATCTTGTCGTAAGGGACGGAATAAAAGACGAGATCGTTTCGCAGCTTGTGCAGCCCGAGCGGTTCGTCATAAAGAACCGAAGCGCCCGGAGCCAGCGACATGACGTCTTCGGTCGCGGTTTCGGGGTTCATGGCGACGAGAAAATCGATTTCCTTCTTGCGCCCGATGTAGCCGTTCTTGTTGGCGCGGATGGTGTACCAGGTCGGAAGTCCGGCAATGTTCGAGGGAAACATGTTTTTGCCGGAGACCGGAACGCCCATCTGGAAAATGCTGCGAAGGAGGACTGTGTTTGAGCTTTGCGAACCCGAGCCGTTGACCGTCGCGACTTGAATGCTCATGTCATTGACGATGCGCTGACTGCCCATGCCGCCGGAGGATTCCCGGGGCACGACATCCGTTGTGGCCATCCCTATACCTTCCTTTAGTTTGCGGGGCGAGCCCACTCGCCTCGAAATATTGGATTGCGGAAGAAGAAACAGATTTATTATACGGCGACTTGGCCGATCGAGAGGCGGCAAATCGCCCGTCTGGGGCCTGAGGAACCTTCCTTCAAACGGAGGAGACGCCGTTCGGCCTAGGCTTCGGTCCTGAAGAACTGAGCCATCGTACGGAATTTATTGTATCGTGATGCGACCAATTCGGCGGGAGGGACCTTTTTCAACTCAGCGTAGTGCCGTTGCAGGGCGGCGTCGAGCAGGTTGGCGGCGGCTTCGTGGTCGCGATGGGCACCGCCTTCGGGCTCAGGAACAATGTCGTCGATGCAGCCGAGTTCGTTGAGGTCGGCGGCGGTGATGCGCATGGCCTCGGCGGCCAGCTCTTTTTTCGTGGCATCACGCCACATAATGGCGGCGCAGCCCTCGGGCGAGATGACCGAGTAGATGGAGTTCTCCATCATCAGGACGCGGTCGGCGACGGCGATGGCTAACGCTCCGCCGCTTCCACCCACGCCAATCACGGTGGCGATGATCGGCACTTCGAGACGCGCCATTTCCCGGAGATTGTAGGCGATGGCTTCGGCTTGCCCGCGCTCTTCGGCGTGGATACCGGGATAGGCACCGTCAGTATCGATCAAGGTGAAGATTGGGCGGCGGAATTTTTCCGCGACCTGCATGACCCGGATCGCCTTGCGATACCCTTCCGGATGCGGTGTACCGAAATTCCGGAAGACCCGCTGCTTCATGTCGCGACCTTTTTGCGTGGCCACGACCAATACTTCATCGCCGTGATAGCGGGCCATCCCGCATACGATCGCGGCATCGTCGCCAAAGCAGCGGTCGCCGTGGATTTCGCTAAAATCGGTGAAGACGCGTTCGATGTAGTCGAGGGATTGAGGGCGCTGCGGATGGCGGGCCAGTTCTGTCTTCTGCCAGGCGGTGGGCGGAGCATTGATGTCCTGCCGGAGCGTTTCGATGCGCTCCTTCAGGGTCGCGATCTGGCGGTGAGTGGACTCGTCGGCCTCAGCCGATTCCATTTCGGCGATCTGCCGCTCAATCTGCTCAAGTTCCTGTTGTGCTTTTTCAGAAGCCGCCATGATTAACTGATGATCCGCACACTGCCGCGCCCACACAACTGTTCCACGCGGGCGATGAAAATTCGGTCTGGAAGCACATTATAGCCTTCTGCCTCCATTACGACCATGAAATCACCCTGGCGTTCCACGTCAAACAATACTCGGGCTTCGCCTTTGCGCTCCAGAAAGAGGCTGTGCAGGTCATCCACGATGGACTCGCGCGAGGTCTCAAGCGGAATGCGGACGCGGATGGCGCGTGGCAGCGGGACCTTGGCCTCTTCGAGCGGCATGATTTCAGCAGCGGTGATCTTCGGATTGGCGCCCTCTTCGATGCGGATACCGGCTTTGACCAGAACTGGCACTTCGAGTTTGACCTTCTCTCCGATTCGTTTGAAGGCCTCGGGGAAGACGATCATGTCGATCGAGCCCGTCATGTCTTCGAGCATCGCTTGAGCATAGAAGTCGCCGCGCTTTGATTTAAGGACGCGCACGTTGGTGATGATGCCGGCAGTGACGATTGTCTCGTCCTTGCCCGTGGACTTCGTCATCGCCGCGAGTTCTTCAATGCTGAGCGCCCGCAGATCCTGCAGCTTGTCTTTGTATTTTTCGAGAGGATGCCCCGAGATAAAGAATCCGAGGATTTCCTTTTCGGCGGAGAGGCGCGTGTGCTCATCCCAGTCGGGAGTGCTCGGAAGCTTGTCGTTTTGAGCGGCGGTCTCTTCCTGCTGGAAAACGCCAAAAAGGCCGTGCTGGCCGGACTCCGCATCGCGCTGGGCTTTTTGTGCCTGCTCCATGGCTTTGTCGAGGACAGCCATCAGTTGGGCGCGCCGGCCGAAGGAATCGATCGCGCCGCTCTTGATGAGCGATTCGATGACGCGTTTGTTCAGCAGCCGCAGATCGACATGCTCGCAGAATTCAAAGATCGATTTGAAGCGGCCGAGTTTCTTGCGGGCGGCGACAATGGATTCGATGGCATTGCCCCCGACATTCTTCACCGCTGCCAGGCCGAAGCGGATCGATTCGCCGTGGGGCGTGAAGTTGGCGTCGGAGACGTTGATATCGGGCGCTTCGACCGAGATTCCCATCTCGCGGCATTCGTTGATGTACTTGACGACGTCGTCGGTAGATCCGGTGACGGATGTCAGCAGCGCCGCCATGAATTCCACCGGATAGTGCGTCTTCAGATAGGCCGTGTGGTACGCGAGCAGGGCATAGGCCGCTGAGTGCGACTTGTTGAATCCGTAGCCGGCGAACTGCGCCATCAGGTCGAAGATTTTTTCGATCTTCTTCGGAGGAAATTTTCTCTGCGCCGCGCCTTCGACGAAACGTTCGCGCTGCTGCGCCATCTCCTCGGCCTTTTTCTTGCCCATGGCGCGCCGGAGCAGATCGGCTTCACCGAGGGAGTATCCGGCGAGGCGGTTGGCGATCTGCATGACCTGCTCCTGATAGACGATCACGCCCAGCGTTTCCTGCAGGATCTCTTTTAGTTCAGGCAGTTCGTATTCGACTTTCTTGCGGCCGTGTTTGCGGTCGACAAAGTCGTCAATCATCCCGCCCTGGATGGGGCCGGGGCGGTAGAGAGCGTTGAGGGCGGTGAGATCTTCGATCGAATTGGGTTGATACTTGCGCAGGACGTCGCGCATGCCGTGCGATTCAAATTGGAAGACGCCGGAGGTAAGTCCCTTGTGGAAGACCTTTTCATACGTCTTGGCGTCCTGCAGAGGAATTTCTTCGAGGGTTAAAGCAGTGCCGCGCGTCTGCACGATGAGCTTCAGAGCATCCGTCAGAATCGTAAGCGTGGTCAGCCCGAGGAAGTCCATCTTCAACAGGCCCATCTTCTCGATGGCGACCATGTCGTAGGCGGTGACGATTTCGTCGTTCTTGGTGCGATGCAGCGGAACGAGTTCCGTGAGCGGACGCGGAGAGATTACGACTCCAGCGGCGTGGACTCCGGAGTTCCGCACCAAACCTTCCAGCTTCTTCGCGGTGTCGAGCAGCTCGCGGATCTGCGAGTCTTTTTCGTAGGCCTCGTGGAGCTGCGGCGAATCTTCGATGGCCTGATCGAGCGTGATATTGAGCTGCGCCGGAACCATCTTGGCGATGCGGTCGACGTCGGCGTAGGGGATGTCCATGGCGCGGCCGACGTCTTTAATCGCCGCCTTTGCCGCCATGGTGCCGAAGGTGATGATCTGGGCGACGTTGTCGCGGCCGTATTTCTGCGTGACGTAGTCGATGACCTCGCCGCGCCGGTTCATGCAGAAGTCGATATCGATATCGGGCATCGATACGCGTTCCGGGTTCAGGAAGCGCTCGAAGAGCAATTCGTTCTGCAGGGGATCGATGTCGGTGATGCCGAGCGCGTAGGAGACGAGCGATCCGGCAGCCGATCCCCGGCCCGGGCCAACGGGAATACCGCGCTCTTTGGCGTAGCGGATAAAGTCCCAGACAATCAGGAAATACCCGGGAAACTTCATCTGCTGGATGATACCTAGTTCGCGCTCAAGGCGCTGTTCGTAATCAGTGAGCGAATGCTTGAGACGACCTTGCTCGTGCTGCGTGCGCAGAGTTTCCATCCGGCGGGCAAAGCCTTCGCGCGTGACGTGGACGAAGTAGCTGTCGATCGTGTAACCGGGCGGGACTTCAAACTCAGGGAACGGGCTTGGGACTTTCTTTAATTCGAGATGGCAGCGTTCGGCGATGTCGACGGTGCGCGTGAGGACTTCGGGGGAATCCTTGAAGACGCGGTACATCTCGTCGTGGTTCTTGACGAAAAACTGCGTGCCGTCGAACTTCATGCGCGCGGTATCGTGGATGGATTTGCCGGTCTGTATGCAGACCATCACGTCCTGGGCGTGGGCGTCGTCTTCGCAGAGGTAGTGACTGTCGTTGGTCGCGACCAGGGGTAGTCCAAGATCTTTTTCCAGCTTGAACAAGCCGGGATGGATGCGGTGCTCGAGTTCAAGGCCCTGATCCTGAATTTCGAGAAAGAAATTCTCTTTGCCGAAGATGTCGGCGAAGGTGGCGGCGGCAGCTCGGGCGGCTTCGTAATTGTTCTCGACCAGGCGCTCGGCGACCTCGCCCTTGAGGCATCCCGAGAGGCCGATCAGGCCGCGGGAGTGCTGCGCCAGAAAGTTCTTGCTGACCCGTGGCTTGTAATAGAAACCATGAAGCGATGCTTCGGAGGTGATTTTAACCAGATTGCGGTATCCCTCTTCGTTTTCGGCAAGCACCAGCAGGTGGTTATAAGTGTCACCTTCGGGAGCAGCGCGATGGTCGTCTTTTTTGCAGACGTAGAGTTCGCATCCGACGATCGGCTTGACCCCATGTTTGTGCGCCGCATTGACGAAATGGACCGCGCCGAAAATGTTGCCATGATCGGTCATGGCGACCGCAGGCATGCCGAGTTCTTCGACCCGCTGGCAAAGTTTGTCAACGTCACAAGCGCCATCGAGCAGGGAGTAGTCAGTGTGGAGATGCAGGTGGACGAATTGGGACATGGGGGATTTTGTAATTGGGCAATCGGGTAATTGGGTAATTGAAAAGCGCGCTTCGCCTTGCTAAAGACCTAATTCGCCCGGCTCTTTCAGTTTATCGCAGGCGGGGCAGAGGAAGGATGTGGAGAGCTGTGCGTTTCGGGGTTTAAAGGTTGGATTGCCCGAATCGTAATGTGGGGATCTCGTTATAGTCGATCGCGCCAGTAGCCGGGCCGACGATGCCCATGTGAGATCGCTAAGACTTCGATTCCTGATTCCTGCTCACGATAGACGATTCTGTAAGGAAACTGCCGCAGGACAAATTTTCTTGAGCCATGTGAATACTGTGGCCAGGTTTGTGGCTGGCGCGATATTTCTTCCAGCCGTCGAAAACCGCGGCCAAAAATCGCAGGGCCGATTCAGGACTACGCTGGCGGTACCAAGATTCGGCGTTTTCGAAGTCCGCCCAAGCCTGCGGGTGAAAATGGTAGGGCTTACTTGCCGGCATCAGACAGCCGCGCCAGCAGACGGCGTCGGACTTCTTCGTAGGGGATCAACTGGACCTTGCCGGCATCGATATCGTCAATGCGACGCTTGATTTCTTCTGCCCATGCGGCTTCCACATCCTCGTCAGTCGGAGATGCTTCGAGACTCTCAAGCAGGGAGTCGGCGATGGCCGCTCGGGCTTCAGGAGGCAGAGACAAGGCCTTCTTTAGGATGGCAGACGCTTCTTCAGTCACGAATGTATTCTATACTGCACGAGCGGAGCAGCCGTAGTCTGGTTCGGGTGCAGGTTGATGGAATATCCAGGAAATCTCGATAACCCGCTTTCGTTTGGACGGAGGGAGCCTTGCTCACTTTGTTGGCTGAGGGGATGTCTGAGCGCCTCTCCCTAACCGCTCCGCTCGTGCTTTGGCAAGCTCGGCTCGATAGATCGCCTGAAAGATGGCGTCGCGGTATTCTCCAGACGCATCTTCAACTTCGTCCAGAGCCAATAGATAGAGCTCGAGACGGTCCTTGCTGTCAGTAACCAAGGTCTCCAGTCGATAAGCCGCGAACAATCGCGTATCGGCGGATTTGGTTGTCGGTCCTGCCATCTGGATTAGTTCAATTTCCGTCTTTCCTTGAATCTCTTTCCTATGCTCATCGAGGGCAGGACCTTGCACAACGTCGTCGATGGAGCCTACTTTGAGGCTGAGATGTGACACGTTTCGAATACTGCTCCGCAGATCGTTCACTGTTGCCAGCTGTGAATCCAAGGTTGGCGGCAGTTTCCATCCAGCAAAACTGGCCTCAACCGTTAGGGCAAACACAATCTAATCAGTGCCAGCGCCTGCCGCCAGTGCTTTTTGCAACAGCTTCCTTGCCTGGCTGATCAGTTCGGCGACTTCGAAGGGCTTCACGAGGTAGGGAACGTTGTTTTCCTGGAGGAAGGCGCGTCCGTCGCCGGGTTCTATGCTGTTTGAGAACGTATAGAGGATGTGGCCTTCCATGGTCGAGCAATTTTCCTTGAGCCAGGGATAGGATTCTTTCGCGCTCCACGGTCCGGCCATTTTGCCGTTCATGATGACGGCGTCGAAGGGCTCGGAGAGCAGACGGGTTTTCACGTCCTGCGCGTTTCTTGCGGTGACGACGGTGGCTCCAGCGCCGGCCAGAACGTCGCGTTCGAATTCGAGAACCGCCTCTTCTTCCTCGACCAGCAGCACGCGGCCATGGATCGCGCCCTCATGCACGCGCGCAGGGGGCTTGGCTGGCTCGGGTTCGGGTTTGGCGGATTCGACTGCCGGCAGTTTGACCTCGATGACCGCTCCGCCGTCGGCGCCGTTGTTGGCGGTTATGTCTCCCCCATGTTCCTTGATGATTCCGTAGCAGATGCTCAGGCCGAGACCGGTGCCTTTGCCAACACTCTTGGTGGTGTAGAAGGGATCGAAGATGCGCTTCGGGTCTTTGATTCCGGCGCCATCGTCGGCGAACTGCGTACAGATGTTGCCGCTCTGGTTGTAAATCCGGATGTTAAGTTTGCCCTTGCGGCCGGTTTCAAGGACGGCATCGACGGCGTTGTTGATGATGTTCAGGAATACCTGCTCGATCTGGTGAGCATCGGCGATGACCAGAGCCGGTTCGGAAGGACTTTCGAGTTCGACTTTAATGTTGTTGATCTTGAGATCGTAGTCGCGCAGGGTAAGGGTTTCGTCGAGAACTTTGCGGATGTCGACTTCGTCGCGCTGCGGCTTGCGCTGCCGGGCGAACGACAGCAGGTTCTGAACCACGCGGTGCGTGCGCTGCGCCTGCTTGAAGAGCTTGCTGACGTAATCCTGCGCGCGTGTGTTCAGGCCTTCGGTTTCGAGAAGCTGCGCGTAGCCAAGAATCGCGGTCAGCGGGTTGTTCAATTCGTGGGCCACGCCGGCAATGAGCTGTCCGACGGCCGACATCTTTTCGCTCTGCAGCAGCTGTTCCTGCGTCTTGCGCAGATCTTCGTAGGCTCGGCAGGTTTCTTCGTAGAGCCGAACTTTTTCGATGGTCGTTGCCAGTTGGCGGCTGATGGCGACCAGCAGGTTTTCATCGTTGCTCGAATACTCATATCCGGCCTGATTGCACAGGCCCATGATTCCGACCGGGCTGTCCTTTCCCCAGAAAAGGACCCAGATCCATGAGCGGTCGCTATCAGAGCGGAGGAATTCGGCAACATGCGGCGGAAGGTGGGGCGCGTACTCGGCCGTAATGACCTCAGCGCGCGAGCGCATGACGAGATCGCCGAAGCCTTCGGCGAACGAGATCTCGGCAGCGCGGGCCTTATCGCGGTTGCGCGGTCCCCATATGGCGCGGCGGCGATAGGTCGGCTGATCGGTATCGGAAAGATAGACCGTGCCACTCTCGGCGCCGAATAACGTGACCACCTGACGCAAGGTCAGGTTCAGGATTTCATCCAAGTCGAAGGACTGCGCGGCCACAACCGCCATGGCGTTCAGCGCATTGAGTTCGCGGTTGCGGCGCCGCATCTCGTCTTCCGCGCGCCGCTTCTCGGTTGTGTCGAGAACGAATCCCTGATAGCGCTGGATGTTTCCATTGGCATCGCGGGTGGCGAAGCTGCTTTCGATGGCCAGCAGCAGGCTGCCGTCTTTGCGGCGCAGCGTGACTTCGAAGTTGCGCACGTAATTGTGCGTCTCTATTTCCTGGCGGAACGCATCCCGCTGCTTGGGATCGACGCAGATTTCGGAATCGAGGTTCAGCACCAGCAACTCATCGCGATTGCTGTAGCCGAGCATGTGAACAAAGGCGTCGTTGCAGTCGATCACCTTGCCTTTGGGGTCGGCGACGTACACGCCTTCCTGCACCTGCTCGAACAGGAGCCGGTATTTTTCCTCGGCCGAACGGCGGTCGGTGATGTCCCGGACGACGTGGATGGTGCCTTTTTGCGGACTTCCTTGCTCGGTGTACGAGGAAGTCGAGACGACTGAAAAGCCGCCGAAGCAGGGATCAGCGCCTTCGGTAAATTCCTCGTTAGCGCCCATCGCGCAGTAGGGGCAGCCCTTCCAATCGCCAAAACTGTGGGGAAGCGCGGCCTCGCAGGAGCTGCCAATGACATCGGCCGCGGCCTTGCCGAGTTGCTCCAGCAGAACCTGGTTGGCCTTGATGACGCGGAAATCGGCGTCGTGCGCCAGGATGATGTCGTGGACGGAGTCAAAGGTGTTGATCCACTGGCGCTGCGAACGCAATACCTGTTCGAGCAGCCGGAAGTTTTCGATTGCCACGGCAAGCTGCTTGGCGCAGGCCTGCAGGAAATCGAGCTCTTCCAAGGTCCATACACGACCGTTGGAATGGCCCAGCATCAGCAATCCGACTGGCGCCTTGTTGCCGATCACGGGCACGGTGATCAGTTGATGGATCTTTTCGTGTACCAGGGATTCCTTGGATTCCTGCTCGGAGTTTTCCCGCTTCGCGACTTGCGGCGAGGTCTGCTCCAGCAATTTCGAGGTCGCTTCGGCAACCGAGACGAATCCGGAGTCGCGCAGGAAATCGGCAGATAACCCGACGGCATGAGTGGCGACGAGGCTTCCGCTTTCGAGCAGGCGGAACCACGCCGCGCGGACCCGCGTGACCCGGCGCAATTCCTCCACGGCGCACTGCACGACATTGCCGTACTGCTGCGCGGTGGCAATGCTCTGGGCTATCGCCTGCATAGCCTGCAGACGACGGGTCCGAGCGCGTGCTTCATCAAATGCAAGCAGCAAGATGCCCACGGCCAAGGCGATCTCCGCGCCGAGATATGCACCAGAGGGGATGCCGTCAGTGAATGAGGGCCAGGGTAGGTGCAGCGTCGGCAGACAGATGGCGACCATCCACGCCGGAAACTCCCAACGGCCACGGCGGGCGCGAAGCAATGCCACAGCCGCGGTGACCAGCACGATCCGGTAGGCCAGTTCCAGAGCCATGCGCAGCGGCAGGGAGTCGGGCCAGAGCAGCACGCGCGCTCCGGCAAATCCGACAAGCACCGGCGTGATGACCATCAGCGGCAACAGCAGGTCGCGGCCACGCGTATACAGCAAGACCGCCCCGGCGAGAAGGCCCACGGCCAGGATGAAGGTTCCCTGAACAACAACGGCATCGAAAGGCGAGGGAATCCGGCCAGCGAAGAAGCGTTCACCCAATCCGGAAATGACCAGGCTGAGCCATCCGAGCGTCCAAATCTTGAGATAACTCTCGCGGAACGAGCGCAAGGCGAGCAGCGACGCGCCGAGCAGAATCAGCAAAGCCAATTCCGCCGCGGAAGGCCTCGGAAGCCCGAGCCTTGACACCGTGTTCCAGATCGACCAGAGGGATGCGTTCATTGCGGTGACAGACGTACGCCTGCCCTGTTTCTGAATATCACGGCTCGGCGGATTCTCGATGGAGATTCCGGACCTCAATGATTACTTTCGGAATCTCGCGAAAAAGTTACAATCGCCGATAGACTTTCGTGCATTCCTATGGCTGATCGCATTTTAGTGGTGGACGATGAAGAACCGATTCGGGAAATAGTCGCTTCCATGCTCGGAACCGCGGGGTACCACTGCAAACAGGCGGGTTCCGGGATGGAAGCGCTCGCCGTCCTGACCTCCGGGGAAGAATTCGAGCTGATGCTGTCGGACCTGATGATGGCCGACCTCGACGGCATTGGTCTGCTGGAGCGGACGAAGGAAAAATATCCCGATATGCCGGTCGTGATGGTTACCGCGGTGCATGACATTTCGGTGGCCCTGGCCGCCATCCGAAACGGGGCCTACGACTATTTGTTGAAACCGTTTGAGCGCGAGCAACTGCTCAATACCGTCAGCCGCGCCCTGGAAAACCGGCGGCTGAAGGTCGAAAATAGGACCTATCAGACGAATCTGGAATCCCTCGTCAAAGCCCGGACGGAGCAGCTGCAGGCCACTGTGCGGGAGTTGGAACGTTCCTATGACAACACTTTGCAGGCGCTGGGCGATGCGCTCGACCTGAAAGATCGCGAGACCGAGGGGCATTCCCGGCGCGTGACAGCCTTCACCATGGCGATTGCCCGCGCGATGGGATTGCCTTCCGAAGCGGTTGCGACGATTGCGCGAGGAGCGTTTCTGCACGATATCGGCAAGATGGCGATTCCGGACAAGATTCTGAACAAGCCGGGAAAGCTCGATGCGGAAGAGACCGCGATCATGCGCGAGCATTGTTTCAAGGGCTACCAGATCGTCAAGAAGATTCCTTTTCTCACCGAGGCCTGCGACATTATTTATTCGCACCAGGAGCGCTTCGACGGAACGGGGTATCCGCGCGGCCTGAAGGGCGAAGAGATTCCGCTGGGGGCGCGTATCTTCTCTGTTGCGGACACGCTGGACGCGATTACGTCCGATCGGCCCTACCGGGCGGCTCGGTCGCTCGGGGAGGCGCGCAAGGAAATTCAGGATTGGGCCGGGCGGCAATTCGATCCAGAGGTAGTGGAAGTTTTCCAAAAGATGCCCGACGAGATTTTTGAGGAGTTACGGCGCGCGATCAGCGCCCAGAGCGGACCTCTGGCGTATTCCGCCGGCGCCAAGGACTAGACCTTCCCCGGGGCAAGTCGAAAGGCCGGAGCCGTAGCTCGTTCCAAGGGCCAGAAATCGTGAACGCATCGAGATATCCAAAGCTGCTGGCGATGGCTGCTGCCGTTCTTATGGCGGTGCTCGCGCTGGCCTGTGCTTTTCTGCCCCGTGGCTTCGTTCTGACGGCGGCGAGCGATCTGATCGGCGCGCTGTTGATGCTGTTCGCCCTGGTTGCCTTCGCTGTGAACGGCATGGCGGTACGGGGCCGCATGCGCTGGTTCTGGCTGCTGCAGTCCGCCGGCTGGGCGCTTTGGTTGAGCGATCAGACCTGCTGGATCGTCTACGATCTTTTTCTGAAGCGAAAAATGCCCGCCATGTTTCCGGGCGACGCGCTGTTGTTCCTGGCGGGAGCGCCCATGATCGCGGGACTATTGCTTCGGCCGCACCGCCAGCCCGAGGAACGAAGCGCGCGCCTGGGCATTCAAGATTTTTTGCTGGTGCTGCTCTGGTGGCTTTACGTCTACATTTCATTCGTCGTGTGCTGGCAGTATGTATCTCCGAATCTCGACGCCTACAACCGGAACTTCGATGTTCTTACCGGGGCAGAGACGGTCATCTTTGCGGCGATTCCATTCGTGTTCTGGCTTGAAACTTCGGGCGCATGGAAGAAGTTCTATGGGGTCTTTTGCGGCGCTGTGGTGCTTAACGGAATTGCGTTCTACGTATTGAATCGGGCAATCGAGAAGGATGTTTACTTCACGGGCAGCTGGTATGACATCCCCTACAGCGGGTCCTTCGCCGTGTTCAGCGTGGTGGCCCTGCTGGGGCAGAAGCTCGCTCCAGGGCAGGAAAGCCAAGCGGGTGATTCCTACGGTTGGTGGATATCGAATCTGGCGATGATTGCGGTTCTGTCGCTGCCCGTCAGCGCATTTTTTACGTTGCTAGATCCCAGCCTGCCTCACCAGGCGTCCAATTTTCGCGTACTCGTTACCCTTTCGACGATGTTCGTGATGGCGCTTCTGCTCTTCATCCAGCATCGCCGTCTGAATTGGGAGTTGCTCCGGACGAATGTGGTTCTGCAGGAAGCATCGTTGACCGATCCGCTGACAGGAGTCCGTAATCGCCGCTACTTTTCGGCGACGATCGATGGAGATGTCATGCAGACGCTGCGATCCCATGCCGACGGACACGATCCGCACACCCGCGACCTCGTTTTTTATCTGGTGGATGCCGACAACTTCAAAGAGGTCAACGACCGCTACGGTCACGACGTCGGCGATAAGGTATTGATTGAAATGGCTCGCCGCCTGAGTTCTTCGATCCGTCATTCCGACATTCTGGTCCGCTGGGGTGGGGAAGAGTTTCTGATTGTTTCGCGCTACACGGATCGTGCTGAGGCCGAGCTGCTGGCGCAGCGCGTGCTCTCTGCGATTGCCGATACTGCGTTCCAGGTAAGCGAATCCGGAGAAACGATCAACCGCACGTGTTCTCTTGGGTGGGCCGCGTTTCCGTGGTCTCCTAAGAGTCCGCGCGGGCTCTCGTATGAAGAAGTCCTTACGCTCGCGGACCGCGCCCTGAACCGTGCCAAGCAGTCGGGAAGGAATCAGGCAGTCGGGATGCAGCCGGCCAGCGGAAGCTGCCCAGCGACGACCGTCGCGGGATTGCATTCCTCGCCCGTCCAGGTTGACTTGCTTGCCGTTGCCGGGCCTCAACACATCTGAACCAGGCAAGACTGCCGCCGTCGACCGTTCCGGTTGAAGAGGAATACTCTGTAGGTGTAGGCCATTCTCTGCAATCCGGGGGATCGGCTGGAGGTACGAATGAAATTGGCAGCTCTCCTTCTCCCCTTCATTTTTCTGGCGACGAGCTCAGTTATCGCGCAAGATCACCCCAATGTAACGGCCCAGCCCAATACGGTGTACGTGGGCGCAGACGGGAAATATGAAGCTGCTCCCGATACCGCCGAGCTGCAGTTCAACATTTCGGTACAGGACGACAGTTCGCAGGCTGCCTACCAGCGCGCGTCGAAAAATGTCGAGCAGGTCCGGGAAGTGCTTCGGAATAACGGGATCGATCCAAAAATGGCATCGGTTGGATTCTTCTCCGTGCAGCCAGTATATGAGTGGAAGCCGAAGCAGCGGCTGATTGGATACCGGGTTACGACGGATGTCACGCTCAAACTCAAGGACTTTTCGAAGGTTGGACCGATTACTCAGCAGCTTGCCGAGGCCAATGTCAGTGAGACACAGAATTTGAATTACATTCTCGAGAACATGGACGAGGCCAAGGACCGCGCTGTGCAGGACGCTTACCGCCGCACCCGTAATTACGCCGACACGATTGCCCGAGCCAGTGGCCGAGTGTTGGGAGAGCTGTCATACGCTTCGGTGGACACATTCGAGAATACGCCACGGCCAATGATGGCCCGGCTGGCACATCCGATGGCGGCGATGGCGAATGCGGCGCCTGCTCCGACCGAGGAGTTTACTCCGCAGACCGTAACGGTCACGGCGCACGTGAATGCTGTATTCAATTTGAAGTGACGCGACGCAGGTTCAGAGAACCGCCGGCTCCGGGTTCGAGCTTAGAGGAACGGCTGCCGACGGCTCGACCTGCAGCGTGAGTCCGTCGACTTTCCTCACAACCACGAACTGTCCTTCCGAGAGTGCGGATGAAGAAATCGCGTCCCAAAGTTCGCCGTGAACCAGCACTTTCCCTTTTGGCGATAAGGATGTCTGCGCGATGCCGGTTTCGCCGACGAGTCCCTGCTCTCCGGTGACGATTTTATTGCGCCGGGCTTTCAGGGCGATTGTCATAAGGAAGGCGGTGATCAGCCCGAATGGGATACTCACGGCCAGAGAGGTCACAAGACTCACCTGAAGCTGAGGAATGGGCGCATCGACCAGGAGAAGTCCGCCAAGCGTCAGCAGAACTATGCCGCCGACGGTGAGAACTCCGTGACTGGTGAATTTTGCCTCTGCGGCGAACATCGCGAATGCCCCAAGAATCAGGGCGAGCGCGGCAAAGCGCACGGGAAGGAGATTCAGCGCGAATGCCGCCACTAGAATGAAGACCACGCCAATCGTGCCGGGTATCACCGCGCCGGGATGGTTGAACTCGATATAGAGGGCGAGGGCGCCGACGACCAGCAGCAGAAATGCGAAATTCGGATCCATGAGCGTGTCAAGGATGTGTTCCTTCAACGTCAGGTCGTAAGCGACAATCGGCTGGCCGACGAGATTCAACGTGGCTGTCTTGCCATCGAAACGCTTGAACGGCTTTCCCTGCATCTGGCGGAAAAGATCTTCCGGACTCGAGGCGACGTAATCGATGAGGTGGTTCGAAAGAGCTTCCTGGTCGGTGTAAGACTTTGATTCGCGGACGGCGCTCTCGGCGGCTTGGACGTTGCGTCCACGCTGCGACGTAAAAGAACGGATCAGCGCGGCGGCATCATTTTCGATCTTGCGGTTCATCTCGTCGTCAGGCTTCACCTGCACCGGACCAATGAATGTGACGGGATGAGCGGCTCCGGCGGCGGTACCCGGAGCCATGGCTGCGATATCAGCAGATTCGAGAATGAAAATTCCCGCAGAGCCGGCATGTCCGCCAGTCGGGGTCACATAGACGATGACGGGAACCGGAGAGCTGGTAATTTTCTCGATGATCTCGCGCGTCGAACTGACCAGGCCGCCGGGTGTGTTCATTTCGATCAGTACCGCCTGCGCATTGGTTCGGCGCGCCTGCTCGATGGCGCGCGAAATGTATTCGGCGCTGATGGGCTGGATTGTATCGTCGACAACCACCTTGATGACTTCTGCCGAGGCAGCAAACGAGAAGCCAGTGACGATCAAGATACACAGAAGGATGAAACGCGAAATGGCAGATTTCATGATGTTTGCCCGGAGGCGCAAGAGTGAGTGGCCGATCACGGCAAACTCGACTCCATGTCTATTTTCCACCTATTTTTGAGAAGCGGCGTGGGATTCTTTGCTTGAGGATCGGGCCGGGCTGACCTGTTCGGCTGACATCGGCGTCCAGCCGGGAAGGTATGTGCTTCCAGTGATCAAGCGCGCTCCCCGTTCGTAAGTCACGTAGGACCACGCCCACTGAATAAAGACCAGCAATCGATTGCGGAATCCGATCAGGAAAAAAATATGCACGAAGAGCCACGAGAGCCAGGCGATGAAACCGGAGATGTGGATGCGTCCGAACTCCGCTACCGCAGCGGCGCGGCCAATCGTTGCGAGGCTGCCTTTGTCCCAATAGTGAAAGCTGGGACGCGAACCGCGGCCCCGCCCATCGTGGTCGGGATGTGAGATCGGGGCGCCAGAATGCGCTTCTACTTCGGATCGGACCAACTTGCCGGCGAACTTACCCTGCTGGATTGCGACTGGAGCAACCCCGGGCAGCGGTTTGCCATGATCGTCTTTGGCAGCGGCGAGGTCTCCAATTACGAAAACTTCCGGGTGACCGGCAACACTCAAGTCAGGCTGCACCGGGACTCGTCCGGCACGATCGACAGACACGCCCAGGCTCTTTCCGAGAGGAGAAGCAGCGACTCCAGCGGCCCAAAGAATAACCGTGGCAGGAAGCCGGGTGCTGCCGAGATAAACGGCTCCGGCTTCGACCTGTGTCACCATCGTCGAAGTGCGTACTTCAACGCCGAGATGCCTGAGCTGTTGCTCGGCACTTTGCGACAAATCTTCAGAATACGCCGGAAGGACTCTTGGTCCGCCCTCCAGAAGCACGATGTGAGTGCGCGCCGGATCGATGGAGCGGAATTCGTGCGCCAGAGCGTGCCGGCTGATTTCGGACAGCGTGCCGGCGAGTTCAACTCCGGTGGGACCTCCACCAACGACCACAAAGTCGATGTGCGACGCGCTTTCCCCGGCTGCTGCCTGCCTTTCTGCCAACTCGAATGCCAGCAGAACCCGTCTGCGAATTTCAAGCGCATCTTCGATCGTCTTGAGCCCGGGCGCGAAGGGCTCCCACTCGTCGTGTCCGAAGTAGGAATGACCGGCTCCGGCGGCGACGATCAGATAGTCGTACATGATTTCGACTTCGGGAGTCTTGACGATACGATGCGCAACGTCGAATCCCGTCACTTCGGCCATCAGCACTTCGATATTTTTGTAAGAGCGCAGGATTGATCGGATGGGGGCGGCGATCTCTCCGGGCGAAAGGCCCGCGGTGGCCACCTGGTAGAGCAAAGGCTGGAACGTGTGATAGTTCCTGCGGTCAATCAAAGTGACGTGCACAGGAGCGTTCCCCAGGGCGCGCGCCGCTTCCAAACCGCCAAAGCCTGCCCCGACAATCACAACCCGAGGTTCCAGATGGTTGTTCATCTTGCTGATCCTGTCCTCTCTCTATAAGATTCACGCGATGGCCGACGGTTCCATAAGTTCTTCTGCTGAGATTTCGCGAGGGAATCCGGCTCCCGGATGGGTTCGCTGGATCTTGCCTTCTGCCGCCGATCTCATTTTTGTTGCGGTGCTTACATCTCTGGTTTTCACTGCCCTTTCGGTGCGCCTGTTGGGAGACGCCGGAATCGGATGGCACATCCGCACCGGGCAACAGATTCTTGCCACCCACGCGATCCCGCGCGCCGATTCGTTTTCCGCGTCGATGGCTGGGAAGCCCTGGTTTGCCTGGGAATGGCTCTATGACGTTACCGTCGGTTGGCTGGACAGAATTGCCGGGCTCAACGGTGTTGTATGGCTCACCGCGCTGGGGATTGCCGCAGTGTTTGCGTGGCTATTTCGATTGCTGGTGATCCGCGGGACGAATTTCTTCTTCGCGCTACTTCTCACTTTACTGGCGCTTTCGGCATCGACGATTCACTTTCTCGCGCGACCGCACGTCTGGAGCTGGCTGTTTACTCTGGCCTGGTTCTGGATTCTGGATTCAACGGAACGCAACACGCTTCTTGGACTTCATGATCGCCGCGACCGCAGTTTGTGGTTGCTTCCGGTCCTGATGATGATCTGGGCGAATGTACACGGCGGCTTTCTGCTGGGCTTCGTTCTGCTTGGAATTTTCTGGCTCTCGGCGCTCTGGATTCTCCTCACTGCGAAAAAATCCCGGATCGAGTCTGTCGCGCTGTGGTTCGCCGCGCGAAAACGGCTAAGAAGGCTTACATGGCTAGGCCTGGTTTCGGTTTTGGCGAGTCTTGTGAATCCTTATGGATGGAAGCTCTACCAGCACATCTACAGTTACCTGACCGACAGCTTCCTGATGGATCACATCGACGAATTTCAGTCGCCGAACTTTCACGGGATCGCGCAGAAATGCTTTCTGGCCCTGTTGCTGGTTGCGATGGCTGTGCTGGCTGTGCGGGGGCGTGAATTGCGGCTGAGCAGTCTTCTGGTCGCGCTGTTCGCCGTATATGCGGGGCTCACGGCATCTCGGAATTTGCCGATTTCGGCGATCCTGCTGGCGATGATTGCGGGTCCGTTGGTTCCGGCGATTGGTCTGTTCGATCAATTCGCGGAAGAGAAGTCCGTGATTGAGTCTGGATTGACGAGACACCTGTGGCCGGCGATCGCAGTGCTTGCGACGTTCGTGATCGCGACTCATGGCGGCCGTGTTGGATCAGATCAGATCATGAACGCGCACTTTGGTCCGAAGCGGATGCCGGTCGAAGCGGTGAACTACCTGCTGGCGCATGATATCGTCGGGCCTGTGCTCGCTCCAGACTACTGGGGCGGATATCTGATCTACCGGCTTTATCCGCGAGTCCGGGTCGTGGTCGATGATCGGCACGATTTTTATGGACCAGAATTTCTGAAATTCTACGTGCGCATGATTCACGTCGAGCAGGGATGGCAGGACTTCCTTCAAGAGCAGCAGCCCCGTTGCATTCTGCTCCCGCGCAATTCCGCCCTGGCGAATATTCTTCTCAAGACCAACGGGTGGAAAGTCATCTACACCGATGAGCTCTCGATCGCCTTCGTAAAGACAGGGAATCCTGATCTATACGACGGGACATAATCTTTCCGACGAGAAGCATACGAACAAACAATTGACCTTTTCCGGTCTGGCATCGATCATGAGAATCGTTGCGTTGACTCGGCGGAATGTCCCAACCAGCATCCGTTCCGCTTATCGCGAAAATATGTCAAACAATTGCGCCAGGGCTGCGGCTGCGTTTCTTCTCATCCTGCTTAGTCTCACATGGACGGCATGCTCGGGGTCGCCGTCTTCGCCTTCCGTTTCATCGTCAGTGCCTCCGCCGGGCAATCCTGTGGGATCGAATCTGACGCAGATCAGCTCAGACCCGTTTTCGGTCGGTCCCGGGCAGCATGCCACAGAAGTCGAGCCGCACATGCTGGCGAATGGCTCTACGCTGGTCGCAACATTTCAGAGTGGCCGAATCGCTCCGGGAGGCGCCACAGATATCGGGTGGGCGACCTCGACCGATGGCGGCACGACCTGGAGCCACGGCGTTCTACCTGGCCTGACGAAAGGCGAGGGAACGGGACCGTATGATGCGGCCAGCGATCCAGTTGTGGCTTACGATGCGAAGCACGGCGTGTGGATGATTGCGTCGTTGCCGCTTTCGAGCACGCTTCAAACTCCAGCGGTCGCGGTAAGCCGGTCTACCGACGGAGGATTCACCTGGCAGAATGCGGTGGGCGCCGATGCAACTTCGCAGAGCTCGGATAAGAACTGGATCGTCTGCGACAGCTGGCCTGCAAGTCCGTTCTACGGCAACTGCTATCTGGAGTGGGATGATCCAACCAACAATGATGAGATCGTGATGAGCACGTCGAACGATGGAGGGCTGACGTGGGGAAGTCCAGTTCCAACGCCGAATCTCTTGCAGGGAATCGGCGGGCAGCCGCTGGTGCAGCCGAACGGAACGGTGATCGTACCGATTGAAACGAGCGTCATGTCGTCGTTCAGTTCGACTAACGGAGGCGCGACCTGGAGTGCGCCGGCTGTCATCTCGATCATTCAGTTCCACGCTGATGCCGGAGGAATCCGCAGCGGCCCTCTTCCGTCGGCAGCGGTGGATGGAGTGGGAACCGTATGGGTTGTGTGGGAAGACTGCCGCTTCCGCACGCAGTGCTCGACCAACGATCTGGTCTACAGCACGTCCACAGATGGAGTGACTTGGGGCGCAGTGACTCGCGTCCCGATCGATGACACATCCAGCACCGTGGACCATTTCATTCCCGGGATCGGGATCGATCCTGCGACTTCTGGTGCATCGGCGCACATCGGCCTTCACTACTATTACTACTCGCAAAGCAACTGCACGGTGGCGACCTGCCAACTATTTGTGGGATACATCTCGTCCGGCAATGGCGGATCGACATGGAATACGCCAACTGCTCTGACGGGAGCGATGCTGCTTGGATGGTTGCCGACGTCACAGAATGGATTGATGGTAGGCGACTACATCGCGACGGCGTTCACCAACGGCGTGCCGCACGGCGCGTTCGCAGTTGCGCAGGCAAGCTCAGGCACGACCTACAACGAGGCCACGTACACGAGTCAAGGGCTGACCGCAACGATAACCGGGCGGCAACTTTCTTCGGCCAGCGACCGACCGTTGCACCATCTCTCCGATAAGATCGAGAAGGAAGTACCCGAGAAGGGAATCAGGCCGCCCCGGCGGCGGCGCTCTCGTCGCTCTGTAAAATGAGAGTGTTTGGGGCATGAGGGAGGCAAGACGCAATGAAGACTGGCAAGCTGGCGGATACATTCAAGGTTGAAAGTGGCAAGCATTTTCGCCTGAAAGAATTCGATCCCGCGTTTACCGGCCACTGGAAATCCAAGGAGCATGCGGCCGAGGCGCTGGCACAAGGCATCGCACGCACCGCCGAACTGCAGGACATGCTTTATGCGCAGGACAACTGGTCCGTGCTCCTGATTTTTCAGGCGATGGATGCGGCGGGCAAAGACGGCGCGATCGAGCACGTGATGTCGGGCGTGAATCCGCAAGGTTGTCAGGTGCATTCGTTCAAGGCCCCATCCGAGCCGGAATTGCAACACGATTTTCTTTGGCGGACGACGGTGGCACTGCCGGAGCGGGGGCATATCGGAATCTTTAACCGGTCTTATTACGAAGAGGTGCTGGTTGTGCGCGTGCATCCCGGGATTCTGAAAAGTCAGAAAACGCCGTCTTCGTTGGTGGACAAACACCTATGGGACGAGCGATTCGAAGACATCTGCAGCTTCGAACGGCACATGGCCCGCGGCGGCACGGTCATTCGGAAATTCTTTCTGAACCTGTCGAAAAAAGAGCAGAAGAAGCGGTTTCTGGCGAGACTGGACGAGCCTGAGAAGAACTGGAAATTTTCGGCCAGCGACATTCATGAGCGCAAGTACTGGGATCAATATCAGGAAGCGTACGAAGACATGATCCGCAACACCTCCACCGAACACGGTCCCTGGTACATCGTTCCGGCGGATAACAAGTGGTTCTCGCGGCTGGTGATTTCAACCGTGCTTGTGGATACCCTGGAGTCTCTGAAGCTTTGCTATCCGAAAGTGGACGACGCCAAGCGGAAGGAGCTCGCAGCCGCCAGGAAAGGTCTGGAGTCGAAAAAGTGAGAGTGCGGGGAGCAGGGATTA
Organism: uncultured Acidobacteriota bacterium; assembly: GCA_963763845.1. GTDB lineage: Bacteria > Acidobacteriota > Terriglobia > Terriglobales > Acidobacteriaceae > Sulfotelmatobacter. Next base: position 23,918 of record CAVXPX010000023.1, on the reverse strand, counting down.
TGGGGCCAGAGCGAGCAGCAGGTCTATCGGTGGCCTCGGGTCATGGTCCTCCTTCTAACCTGTGACACCTGGCCACTTTCGAGGTGTACCTCTTTTCAGCCGGGCCTTCCCGGATTAACATAGCTGAATTGTCCACATCCTCCCGGGGGAACCAGAAATGGGTCTAGATAGCCTTCGTAAGAAAGCGCCGCTCTTCGTGTGTTCGATGGTCGCTTGTTTGATCTTCGCAATTTTCTTCTGCTGCACAACATCCGCCAACGCCCAGGCCAAGCCTGAGCGTCAGTCGAAAGCAGTGAAGCGCACGCAATCGAGTCCACCGACGGACGTGGCGTCTGCCGAGAAGGCCTCCGACACGGAGAGCGCCGACGCCGCCAATCCGGAAGAAAAAGTTTTCAAAGGGATGAAGTACCGGCTGATCGGGCCGTTTCGCGGCGGCCGATCGCTGACCGCCGCAGGCATTCCGGGCGATCCGACCACTTATTATTTTGGCGCGACCGGCGGAGGTGTGTGGAAGTCCACGGACGCCGCGATGACGTGGTCGCCGGTCTTTGACAAAGAGGGCACGTCGTCGATCGGCAGCATCGCCGTGGCCGATTCAAACCACAATGTCGTCTACGTGGGCACGGGTGAGGCTTGTATTCGCGGCGACATTTCACATGGGGATGGCGTTTACAAATCACTGGACGCCGGAAAGACGTGGAAGAACGTCGGGCTCCGCGATTCGCGCGCGATCGGAAAAGTCATCGTCAATCCGACGAATCCTGACATTGCATTTGTCGCGGCCCTTGGACATCCCTACGGGCCGAATACCGAACGCGGCATTTTCCGCACGACCGATGGCGGCAAGACTTGGGAGAAAGTTCTCTACAAAGACGAGAACACCGGCGGAATCGATGTAGCGTTCGATCCGCACAATTCGAATATTCTTTTCGCTGCTCTCTGGCAGACGCGGCGCACCTCATGGGGTCTCGACGATGGTGGACCGGGGAGCGGACTCTATCGCTCGAACGATGGCGGCGCCACCTGGAAGCGGCTTGAGGAGCATGGGCTGCCGAAAGGACCCTACGGCAAGATCGGCGTTGCGGTGGCCTCCAACTCCGAGCGCGTTTATGCGCTGATCGAGGCGCACAATCCCGATGGCGGCTTGTATCGCTCCGACGACGGTGGCGAGAACTGGCGGTTGGTCAATGCGAGCCACTCCCTCTGGCAGCGGCCCTGGTATTACATGCACATCATTGCCGATCCCCAGGACGAGAATGTGCTCTACATCATGAATGTCGAGGCCTACAAATCGACCGACGGCGGACATCTTTTCGACAAAGTTCATGTGCCACACGGCGACAACCACGGGCTCTGGATCGATCCCAAGGACACGCGCCGCATGATCGCCTCGAACGATGGCGGAGTGACGGTCACGCTCGATGGCGGAACAAACTGGTCGACACAGGACAACCAGCCGACCGCGCAGTTCTATCACGTGATTACCGACAACGAGACGCCGTTCCGCGTGTACGGATCGCAGCAGGACAGCGGAACCGTAGCGATCGCGAGCCGGAGTGATGATGGTTCGATCAGCCGCAGCGACTGGTATGACGTTGGCGGAGGCGAAGCGGGTTACATCGCGCCGTATCCGCCTGACCCGGACATTGTTTATGCAGCCGATTATCAGGGATTAATCACGCGTTATGACCGCCATACGGGGCAGGTCAGGTCGATTACCGAGCAGCCCGAGCTCTCCGATGCGCACGGCGCGGCGAATCTGGAGCATCGCTTCCAATGGACGGCTCCGGTGCTGATCTCTCCGCACGATCCGAACACGCTGTATCACGGCGGCGAGGTTCTATTTAAGACGACCGACGGCGGTGTGCACTGGCAGGCGATCAGTCCCGATCTGACCCGAAACGATAAGACCAAGCAGAAAGTCTCCGGCGGCGACATCACGCTCGACGATTCCGGCACGGAATACTACGACACGATTTTTGCGCTGGCTGAATCGCCCATCACGAAAGGATTGCTGTGGGTGGGCACCGACGATGGCTTGATTCAGTTGACGAAAGACGAAGGCAAGAACTGGACGAATGTTACTCCCAAGGATATGCCGGAATGGAGCCGCATCAGCCAGATCGATCCCTCGCCCTTCGATCCCGCGGCTGCTTATGTCGCGGTGGATCGGCATCAGTTCGATGATTTGCGTCCTTACATCTATAAGACGAGCGACTACGGAAAAACCTGGACGAAGTTGGGCAAGGGACTTCCAGACAATACATTTGTCCGCGTAGTGCGGGAAGATCCGAAAAGGAAGGGATTGCTTTACGCCGGAACGGAAACCGGCGTTTACGTCTCCTTCGATGACGGATCCAACTGGCGCTCATTGAAACTGAACCTGCCTACCACGCCGGTGCACGATCTTGAGATCAAGAATGACGATCTGGTTGTGGCCACACACGGGCGCGCGTTCTGGATTCTCGATGACCTCAGCCCGATGCGGCAATACAACGATGAAGTCGCCACGAAAGACACGTTCCTATACACGCCCGCGACGGCTTACCGCATTCAGGCCGGCGCTGGAGGCGAGCACCAGCACCCATCCAAGCGGGTGGCTCAAAATCCACCGGCCGGGGCAGTGATCTATTACTACCTGAAAGATGCGCCGAAGCATGAGGTCGAAACCAAGATCGAGATTCTCGATGCCTCCGGCAAAGTGATTCGCAAATATTCGAGCGCAGAATACGACACGTTGGAAGAGCCGCCCGGTCCCGACGACAAGAAGCCGGAAAAACAGCTGAAGCCGGAAGCGGGATTGAACCGCTTTGTGTGGAATTTGCGTTACGAAGAAGCACGGCACGTCCCCGGATATTACTTGTGGGAATACGGCGCCGGTGCGCAGGGGCCGGTTGCGGTGCCGGGGCACTATCAGGTGCGGCTGACGGTTGGCGGCGAAACGCAAACCGCGGGATTCGATCTGAAGCTCGATCCAAGAGTGAAAGTCAGCCAGGCCGATCTGGAGGCGCAGTTGAAGCTGCTGCTTCAGACCCGCGACGAGCTCAGCCGCGTCTACGACACGGTGAATCAGATGCAGGATGTGCGGTCACAGCTGGCCGGGCTAAAACGTCGATTGCCTGAGAATGCAAACTCGAAGAATATCGCCACGGCGGCCGACGATCTGGAGAAGAAACTTGTAGCCGTTCGCGAAGATCTGATCAATCTCGAGATTGACGCCAATGAGGATTCGCTGGCGTATCCGCCACAACTAGACGCAAAACTGGCCTATCTCGCAATGGACGTGGGCACAGCCGATTCGGCCCCGACGGAGGCGGAATACCGCGAATTTGACAAGCTGAAGCGGCAGAGCGGGGAACTTCTGGGCCGCTGGGACGACCTGCAAAGGCGGGATCTGGCTGCATTCCAGAAGCTTACGGCGGAGGGTAGTCTATCGACCGTGGTAGTGCCACCGCCGGGACGGGCCGCGGATGAGCCGGTCGCGGCACATTGAAGAAACCTGCACAGTGTTTGCGCTCGTGGTTACTCGTATTACTTCCGTGCCACGACGATGGCACGGTTGTGCCTTGTTCGTTCTAAGGTCCGTTGCTATTGTGCCGATAGGGTATGACGTAATCCTCCCCTGAAGGTGAACGAGCCGGATTGGGAGGTGTTTTATGCGAATCATGCACCTGTGCTACGCGGCGATTGGTTTTGCGGTGGCCCGCTGGATATTCAAGCGGCAAGCAACGCCGGTGGCAGATCCCGTCAGCCGGTTCCGGACGCAGGGACTGCTGTAGAAATAAAGTTCCTCGAGCTTGGGCGCGCGCACCCGTTGCGCACACACTTCGTCTAACGCGCGCCCACTGCGTCCACCTGAGGTACTGTTACCAAGGTTTGCCTGCCTTCTCCTCGTCCTCTCCTTCTCTCCTTACAATGAAATCAGAGGCCCTCTCCCGGTCATCTCTTCATCCCGGGGGCAATCCGCTTCGATGTGACTTTCATGCCGCGTGCTTTGCGAATCCGGCTGCTTGTGATTTTGCCAGTGCTGTTGGCCGTCGTGGGTCAGGCGCGGCTGGTTGCACAGGACGATCCCAATGAAGTGCCCTTGGGCGATGTTGCGCGCAATCTGCACAAGAATGAGCAACCTGCCCAGCAGGTCATCGACGACGACAATCTGTCCCAGGTGATACAGCAGGGCGAGAAGCACGAGAGCCTCGGCTCTTCATTGCGGTATGTGTTGGCCGGAGGAAGCAAGAGATTTCAAGTTTCTGCGCCGGATGTGACCTGCAGCCTGGCGTTTACCGCGAATGTGAAGTCGTTGCTGTCGAGCACGCAATACGCGCAGATGGAGCTTTCGCCCACGGACTTGGCCAAGTTGGAAGGACCGGCAACAATCGAAGGCGATGCCCTGACGATTTCTCTTTTCAACGCCACGAACTGGCACGTGAGCGAGGTGGACGTTGCACTGACGATCGTCAAGAAAACATGGGGCAGGGACGCGTCTCCGTTCAGCAATCTCGAGCAAGGAGCCGGTCCGGGAGCGGGCTCGCCAGGAACGATCAACCCCTTCCAGCAGGTTCGTCCTGAGAAGAAACAGGACACGACGGTCATCTACCGCATGCGCGCGGCCGCGCCTCCGTGGTCCAGGGCAGATTTCAGCGCATCCGTGAACATGGATATCGCTCCCGGAGACGACTGGCATTGGGCAATTGTGCAGGCCAAAGGATACCCGCCGCAGAGTGATTCGGGGCCACAACAGCAGACGGCCGCTCAAAGCACCACGCCAGCAACATTGCAGCCGGTATCGGCTCCAAGCCTTGGTGATCCGCCAGACTCTCCGAGCGGGCAGATTTCACAAAATCCGCAGTAGATCCGAGACAACCGTTCAGTGCACACCTAACGCTTCGAGCGTACTTCGGTAGTTGTCTCCCGCGGGGCCCGAGCCCTGGTGCGCGCGTACAAAACTGAGAATCCGGCTCTTCACGTCGGCGGACTTCGAAAGGTTCCGGTCGGTCCAAAATCGCTGGGACGGATCGAAGTAGCCAATCCGCGCGAGAAAGGATGCACCGTAGTATTCCGCGTCTTCGAGCGATCCGTCGGCGATATTCACTTTGAATGAGCCATAGGGCTGCAGGGAATCATGCAGGCACCACTTCAGCATGCGATCGATTTCTGCTGACATCGCTTTCTTTTGCGCAGCGCTCGCTTCTCCCCAGCCGTAGTGGAATAGAACAACCACGTCCATGTTGTTGTGACCAGAACTGGCCATTCCAGAGCCATCCGGCCGGGTAGTCGAAATCCTTGATGGCAAGAGTCGTGTCGATTACGCGCGGCATGTCGGGGACTCTGCCCTTGAGGTAAGAGATGACATGAAACCTCATGCTGAGGTCGTCAGGGAAATCGTCATGCCCGTCGCGCCGGTAGCGCTCGCCGAAGTAGCCCGTTTCAGGGTTGCGGTAATGATGCAGGATGCGATCGAGCAACGCATCGCGAAGCGCGGGATCGACGGCATAGTTTTCGGGCTAATGGCGCACGATCATTTGCAGCAGCGTCGCTACAGTCTCATTGAATTCGCGCTCGTGATCGACGCCGGTGTGTCGGACATCGGAAACCGAGAGCGCATCCAGATATGTTGTCAGCTTCCCAGGCGTGGAAACGCCCGCCAGAAAGGCCGGTAGCGGATGCGGCGGCGGTTCGTCAGGAGCGTGCGCTTCCAGGTAATCGTAGGTCGCGTAAAGCTTCAGATACCACTCCTTGTAGCATCTGCCCCACATGCCGTCGGCGTCCGCCTCATCGGAAGATGCATGGCCAATGTTTGCTTCCAGGTCATGTAGCCGTTCGTCGATGAATTTGAAATCGGCGGAGCTGATCATGAGCGATTCGAGTTCGAACAGAATCTGGTGTCCACAGGTGTTCTTTCCACCTTTGGCTTCCTCGGTGAACATCTGCTTCGCCAGCGCGAGAGTGCGCGCCACACGCATCTCGCGCTCCTGCTTATAGTCTTTGTCGAAAGCGGTAAAGTCTGTTCGCAGCAGGGCAGAAGCGTCGCGATCAATCGCGACCTGTCGCGGAGTTTGCGCAGAAGCCAACGACAGCATAAAAACAGGGACTAGGAGGCTCCCTCTCATGCTGAAAGTTATACATGAGACGAGTTCGACCATTGGTAACGAATACTAGTGTGTCTTTTTACGGCGCGGCGGTTTTCAAGATCGCCGTATTGCGCTCGTCGCCGGCGATGATGCGGTAAAACTTTTTGAGTTGATCTGCCTGCGACACTGGCACGCTAAGCTCCTTTAGTTCGAAACTGCGCGTGTAGTGGATCACGTTGCCCTTCACTTCTGTTTTCGAGTGATAACTGGCAAAACCGTAATCGGCATCGACTGCCGGAGGAACGTCGTCGACGACGTAGCCGGCAGGAATCGTGATGTCGAACGTGTCCGTATCGAGCGCCGGACCTTCGAATTCGATGGGGAACTTCCGCGGTTCCTTGGTCTCCAAAATGCCCTGCGCTTTTACTCCCAACACGCGCGGACGCACCAGGAGCAATCCTCCGGCATTCTTGGCGTAATCCTCAGCCTCGAAGGTATAACGGAAACCGAACGGAAGACTGGTCTGATTGAGATTCAGAATGCTGGCTTTCGAAATGTGGAAGAGCGACAGCGATCCGGCAAGCAGGTCCTCGATGGGTTTGATCTGATCGGCGCTCTTGGTGACGGTGCGCAAACGCCAGCGTTCCTCGGATGCGCGATCTCCCATACGCGTCTCGTCAATTTCGCCCCGAAGAGTGCCCGATGCGTCCAGCGTCAGTTTGCCGGTGCGGGCGATGCTATTCATCGCGGGGGCCTGTTTCGGCAGTTCCACCAGTTCCCCTCCATCGGAGGTGACGAGCAGGCCGTAATTCTCCTGAAGATAGCCGCCGATCTCGCCAAAAGGAATTAAATCATTCGTCGGATCGAAATAGAGAAGCTTGCCAAGATGAGGATGATTAATGGTTGCTACCAACGATGGATCGGACACATTCGGCGGCAATTTAATGGCGAGAACTACGTGATCGAAAGCGCCGATGTTGGCCGGCGTTTCGGGGGTGACTGATCCGCGTTCGTCATTAATGACGATGTAGAACGATTCCACGCCGATCTGGCTTAGCATCGCGCTCAGCAGCGTGGCTTTGTCCTTACAGTCGCCGTAATGATGGCTGAATATTTCCGAGGCGGCGTGAGGCTGAAAGCCGCCAATGCCGAGTTCGATGGCAACATAGCGCACATCGTGCTGGACGAACTGCGCGAGTGCCCTCATCTTATCCAGCGGAGTCGCGGCTGAAGCGGTTAGGGTCGTGACCTCCTGATTGATCTGCGGAGATGTGTCGCGCCGGCCGTTGATAAGCTTTAGATACCATTTGCCCATTTCCTGCCAGGTGGCGAAGCCATTCAGGGCAGGGCCGCCGGGCGGGAAAAACGAAACTACCATGTGGCCGGCGACGCCTCGAATCGGTGGCATCTCATCTTCCGGACGTATGCCGTTCACGTCATTTAACGTCCAATCCCATTGGTTGTTACCGGTTTGCGAGGGCTTGGCTTCGGAATAGTTGATCCACGATGCCTTGTACTCCCATCCTGCAGGCAGTTGCAGTGAATAATGAACCTCGCGCGCGGGAATTTCGCGCTGAAAACTCCAGATGTCCTGCAAAACCATTGGCTGCTCTTCTTCTTCATATTCATAGCCGACGACGTTGCCGGGGTCGGCCGCAGGAATCTGCAGCAGCTTGTCTTTTACATCGGAGATCAGTTCGCTGCCGGCGATTTTTGGGAGAGAGACCTCGATCGCCTCCTTGTCTTTGACCTCGTAATCTTTTCCTTGCGCAGGAATGCACCAGGCGCGAAGCCCGGTGATCTTGCTGTGCGCGTTGAATGAGACGGCGACGATGCCGTAGTCTCGTCCGTCCGGCCGCAGAATCTTGTAGACCCTCCGGACATGAGTTCTTATCTTGTCGAGCGATTGGACATTGACCGTAGTTTCAGCATAAAGAAGGACAGCGTCGGTCTTCTCATCATGGGCCGGGAGGGGAGCCGAGACGACGGCGTGCATCCATTGCGGAGCGTCGCCGGCCTGAGCGGCCTGCGGAGCAGCGATTCCGCAGAGAACCGCCGCGATTATCGGCAGGAATGTATCGAAGCTAATTGCTCGCCGTCGCCGCGCCAGGTTGCAACATGACCTGTTGTTCATCGCTACTCCTCACAATCTGAAATATCTTTCGCAAGTTGGGATAGTTCTCTTTGGGCAGGAGGAGGAGGTCCACATTAAGGACCCGGTTCAGGTGAAGCGTGCCCTTGTTATTCTGAGCTTCGAGATCGTAGGTAAGGGCTTTGGCGTCGAGTTTCTGCGGCGCCGGCACGGTGGCAATCTGCCAACCGAGCGGAAGATTGATGTTCACTTCGTCGATGCGTTCGAAAGGGAACTCGAAGTAAACCGGATGGACGCGGTCGGCATGATCGAAGAGATGTTTTTCGGGAGCGCTGAATAGGCCAACAGGCATCAGCGCCCGATGTCCCGCCGCGGACACCCAACCGGGAATCTTGATCTTGAATTCCGCCACCAACGACGGGGTAGAACTCTTCCAATCCGGACTGTTGGTGAGGTCTACATCGCAGGCTGCGGGGATGGAACCCTTGACCTCGTCTTCGAGATATTTCTTGCGGTCCGCATCGTCTGTCAGACGCTCCTCGGTTCGGCGCTGGGAAGCCTCGAGGCCGGTGAATGTGAGGGTAAGTTTTCCCTCGAGGTCGCCAGTGCCTGATAGGGTGAGTTCCGCCTTGCGATGGATCGTCGACTCACTGCTTTCGGGGACGGTCGTCTGGACCCAAGAGCCTCCATCTTTGTCGAGCTTCAGTCCTTTGACTCCGGTTTCAAACCAGGGCAGCATGCCGAAGGGGATGAACGCGGATCCTGGGTCGAAGTACATATCTTTCCCGTTCAGTTTCACTAGGACCACGTTCTGATCGAGACGCCCGCCGTCCATCGTTTGCGGGGAGAAGAAGTAGTTCTGACGGTCGGCAACCCATACGCCGGAGGCCTCGAATCCTGCAGCGCGCGCCAAGCCCAGGAAAAGCCATGTAAGTTCGCCGCCATAGCCATATTGTTTTTTCCAGACATCCTGAGCAGTCGTCGGGGTTTTCTCTTTATTTCGCTTCTGCTCCTGCTCTGTCTTTTCCGCTTCGAACGACGTGTTGCGAATCTGCTGCACTCGCGCGTAGATCTTCTGCAGCTTGACTTCCTGGGGATCAGTCGGCGAGACGATTGACGATAGGGCCTCCTCCAGACTCTTGCGCTTTCCAAGGAAGCTCTCCAACAGGTTGTTGCGTTTCTTGCCAAATTTCGTCCAGTACTTATCGGGTTGGTCCTCGAACTGGTCTTCGCTATAGATGAAGTCCACGCGGGATTTCAGCTCATTTTCCGGCGGCATGTAATCTTCGGTCTGGAAAGCGGGAACATCGGCGACTTCGAGGCTGACCACATGGTCGGGTCCCTCCTTGGGTTGGGTCGCGCCCACGGGAAGGTCGTGCCAAACCCATCGTAAGTACATTGGCGGGTTGTCGCTGTTGTAGGGGTTGAGTGTGAACTTGGCGCGCATCGTGTACAACTCATGGTTGAGGATCCAGTGGGAATCGAAAACAAAGTTCTCAGCCAGATCGGTCGTGTAGTAATACTCGAGGATGCTGCCCACTCGAACGTCCGGCATCGTGAAGGTCTTGGCCAGATACTTCACGCCGCGCGCCTTGACAATCGATTTGTCGAATGCCTTGCCCGAGAAATTAACGATCGTCCCATCCGGCTCAATCGTGCGCGCATGGACGTTGATGACGCTCCCCACCTGCTTATAGAAAGGGATTTCGATGTCGGCGTACTTGCGGCCTTCCGCGGTCAGAATCTTGATCCGGAAGTAGACGTCTTCGTGCGCGGTCTGGCCGCGATCATCGCGGTCGACTTCGCGGAAAAGAATGATGGCGGGGGCTCCGGGAGCCTTGGCATTGCCGGTCATCTTCAGTTCATCGGGGGAAACGGGCTGAAATCCGATGCCCCAGGCACGCGGAACTGAGGAAAAGATCGCGACTAGAAACGCAAAAAAGGCGAGCGCGTAGAGCACTCCCCGACGAAGACTTGACATGGCGCATTTCACCTGTGAATGAACTTTGTACAGCAGCCCTGCCGGATGGGGGAAAAGCAGCGGCCAGAAAGCGCTGATCATATGCCGATCTGGGTCGGCTTAGAGAGCGCATAATTTATGCGTCGGACGATACAGTCGTTGTGCGTATGTGTCAAGAAAAGAACGGTCCAAATGGAACCACAAAAGTAGCGGCGCTGCTGTGTCATGAATCACACCAAAATAACAAACTCCAAATAACTAGATCAGGCAAGCTGGACGCCATTCTTCGACCCCTCTAAGTTCGTGGTTCGCCATGACTTACCGGACTGTTGTGGCGATGCCGGGTAATTTCAGAGAAATAGGCTGCAAGGTCGGCGGAAAAAAATCAGTTTCTCCGTCAGAGGGAATGCCGGCAGTACTTCCTGCAACCATGCTGCTGACGGGCGTGCGTTCCTTCCGTTACAATCAACGATTAACCCCTTATTGCCGCAGAAAGATAGTGATTCCAGCCCACCCCAATTCGTTGACGTTCCAGGACCTGATTCTTCGTCTGCAGACGTTTTGGGCCGAGCGCGGATGCGTTCTGCAGCAGCCCTATGACGTTGAAGTCGGCGCAGGAACCATGGCTCCGGAGACCTTCCTGCGCGTTCTGGGTCCGAAGCCCTACAAAGTCGCCTATGTGCAGCCTTCGCGGCGCCCGGCGGATGGGCGCTATGGGGAAAATCCCAACCGGCTGTTCAAGCACATGCAGTTGCAGGTAATCCTGAAACCTCCGCCGGAAAATGTGCAGGAGCTCTACCTGGAATCGTTGGGTGCGATCGGAATTGACCTTCGCCAGCACGACATTAAGTTCGAAGAGGATAATTGGGAGGCTCCGACGCTCAGCGCGTGGGGAGTGGGCTGGCAGGTGATGCTCGATGGGCTCGAGATCACGCAGTTTACCTATTTCCAGCAATGCGGCGGGATTGATCTGCTTCCAATTTGCGCGGAGTTGACCTACGGACTGGAGCGTATAGCTGCATTCCTGCAGGACGTGGATTCGATTTACGACATCGTGTGGGCTCGCGATCCAGAGACCGATGCCGTGGTGAAGTATGGAGACGTGCGGCTAGCGGATGAGTTGCAGTTTTCGGTTTACAACTTCGAATTGGCGGATGTGGAAAAGGCGTGGAAACACTTCGAACTGTGCGAAGCGGAGTGCAAGGCGCTGATCCACGGCTATTCGGAATTGATTCGGCTGGGCAACGAACCTACGCAGAAGATCGAAGAAGTGCAGGACAAGCTGGACGGGCACGTGGGTTTTCCCGTCAGGGAGCAGAAGAAACGTTTTCCGCTGCTGGGTGCGTATGACCTTTGTTTGAAGTGTTCGCACTACTTCAACATTCTGGATGCCCGGGGAGCAATTTCGGTGACGGAGCGTGTGGGCGTGATTGCGCGAGTGCGGGCGTTGGCTGTGGGCATCGCGAAGGCCTGGGTCGCTCAGCAGAAGACTGAAGATGCGCCTGCGGAGCCGGGGCCTGCGAAGGAAAAAGAAAAAAAGGTGAAGCGTCCAGCAGCGAATTTGGCGCCGGTTTGACGCACAAATCGCACTGGTGCGCTCAGGATGACAGATCGTGAAACGTCATTTGTGACGCGGGTCACAGTCGGGGCCCATTAGATTTGAGAAACTTGATGGTTTGAGAGCATGCCAGATTTCCTCTTAGAGATTGGGTGCGAAGAAATCCCAGCGCGGATGATTGACGCGGCTTCCGAAGAATTGCGCGAGCGCGTGGCCGCGCTGCTGAACCGCGAGCGCCTGGGAGGAAACGAGGTTACCCGCTTCGACACACCGCGGCGCCTGGCGGTGATCGCCTCGGGGATTTCGGCATCGCAAGCTGACATCGTCGAGCAGCTTACCGGGCCTTCGGTGAACGTCGCCTACAAAGATGGCCAGCCCACTCCGGCGGCGCAGGCCTTTGCGAAGAAAGCGGGCGTCGACGTCTCGCAGCTCGAAAGAGCATCGACATCCAAGGGTGAATACATCTCGGCCAAAGTGACAAAGAAAGGCCGAACCACTTCCGATATTCTCGCCGAGGCGCTTCCCAAAGAAATCTCTACGATCTACTGGCCCAAGAACATGTACTGGCGCAAGCCGAACGAACGCTTCGTGCGACCGGTGCGCTGGCTCGTCGCGATGCTCGATGGCGAAACGATTCCGCTGGAGTTTGACGGAATCCGGGCAGGGAAGATTTCGCGCGGACACAGGATCCTGACCGATCAGCCTGTCATGATCACTGCGGCCGGTCCGGCTTATGCCGATTCTCTTCGCGCGGCGAAGGTTCTTGGCCGGGCCGAGCGCGAACACCAGATTCGCAAGGCGCTCGATGCGGCGACTCGCACGATCCCCGGCGCGCGCTGGCGCGAGGATAAGGCGCTGCTCGATACGGTTGTAAATCTGACGGAATATCCATCGGTGATTCTTGGCGGATTCGATCCGCAGTTCCTGTCGTTGCCCGAAGAGGTGCTGGTGACGGTGATGCGCGATCACCAGAAATACTTCGCAATCGAGGACGGGCAAGGCAAGCTGTTGCCGCATTTTCTTGCCGTGCTCAACACCGACAGCGATCCGCAAGGCCTGATTCGTCACGGCAATGAGCGCGTGCTCCGCGCCCGTTTCAATGACGCCCGTTTTTTCTGGGAAACCGATCAGAAGAAGTCTCTGCTGGAACGCTTGGATTCGCTCAAGCATGTGACATTCCAGAAGGATCTGGGAAGCTACTACGAGAAGACGCAGCGCGTGCAGCGGCTTTGTAGTTGGTTGAGTGAGATTCTGAAACAGAATGGAGTTGCAGTTCGACCGGGAGTGATTCACAAGGCGGTCTGCCTGGCAAAGACCGATCTGACTACCGAACTGGTAAAGGAATTCACCGAGTTGCAGGGAATTATTGGCGGGCTCTATGCGCGCGCGCAGCAGCTTGACTCATCGCTGCCCGAGACGACGCGCTTGGCAATTGCCGATGCAGTTTACGACCAATATAGGCCCGAGTCTACCGACGACGAAGTTCCGCGGTCGATTGAAGGAGCGGTGCTTTCGATCGGCGACAAGGCGGATACGATTGCGGGAATGTTCGCGCTCGGGCTGGTTCCGAGCGGATCGAAGGATCCGTTTGCGCTGAGACGGCAGGCAAATGGGATCGTCAAGGTGATCGCCGAGAAAAAGCTTCCGCTGAAACTCGATGCTTTGATGCGGGATGCGCGCACCGGCTATCAGAAGTCGGAAGCGGAAAAGAAGTTTGTTGCGGAGGAAAAGTATGGGGAATCGGTCGAGACCTTCTTCCGCGAGCGGCTGGAGTTTTATCTGCGGGATGTATGCGGCTATTCGTACGACGTCGTGAAGGCAGTGCTCGCAGCCGATGCCGAAGATGTGGTGGACGCGATCGCGAGAGCTGAGGCAGTGAAGCAGGTGCTCCATATGCCGGAGTTTCAGGCCATTGGAGCTGCTTGCAAGAGAATGCGGAACATTCTGCGCCAGGCGGAGGAGAAGAAGATCACTCCCGCGGCGAGGGTGGAAGCGTTGCCGAATTCCGCGGACGAAGAAAAGAACCTGATCGCGTATCTCGAAGCGAGCGGTTCACGAGTGGAAGAGTGCAGGGCGAAGAAGGAGTATTTGGGCGCGCTCCGAACTCTCTCTACGGCTCGCGAACCTGTGGACAAGTTCTTCGACAAGGTGATGGTGATGGTGGATGACGAACACGTGCGGGCGAACCGGCTGGCTCTGCTGCGCACGCTCTTGAAAGAGTTTTCCACGATTGCGGATTTTTCCGAGATCGTGACCGAAGGTAAGGCGTGAAGAATTTCGTAATTGTAATTTGGTAATCGGGTAATTGAAAAACCGAAGGCGGCGAATGCCGTTCAATTACCAAATTACTAAATTACACAACTTCCAAATTTCCGAACTAAAAAGGACTCATATATGGCGACGATGACTCTCCCCGAAACTGAAGCGAAAGAAACCAAGAGCAAGCAGTCCACAACGAAGTATGTCTACTCGTTTGGCGGCGGCAAGGCCGATGGCAACGGCAAAATGAAAGATGTGCTTGGCGGCAAGGGCGCGGGCCTGGCTGAGATGACCAACGCCGGACTGCCGGTGCCTCCGGGATTCACCATCCAGACTGAAGCCTGCCGCGAGTACATGAAGGGAGGGCTGTCGCCAGATGTCGACAAGCAGATGGACGAAGCCCTGACTAAGCTGGAGGCGCTGCAGGGACAGAAACTCGGCACTGGGGAAAATCCACTGCTGGTGAGTGTTCGTTCGGGTGCGAAGTTTTCCATGCCTGGCATGATGGACACGATCCTGAACCTCGGCTTGAACGATAAGAGCGTGGAAGCGCTGGCGAAGCGCACCAACAATCCGCGGTTTGCCGCCGATTCCTACCGCCGGCTGATTCAGATGTTCGGCAACGTTGTGCTCGATATCGAGAAGGCAGCCTTCGATGAAGTGTTTGACGCCAAGAAGAAACAGAGAAAGACCAAATTCGATACCGGCCTGACAGCCAAGGACCTGCAGGAAGTGATTGTCGAGTACAAGAAGGTCGTGAAGAAGCACGCCAAGCGCGACTTCCCGCAAGATCCGCGGGAACAGATGACCATGGCGCGCGATGCGGTGTTCCGGTCCTGGCAGAACGACCGCGCGAAACACTATCGCCGGATCAACAATATCGACGACATGCTGGGCACTGCTGTAAACGTGCAGGCGATGGTGTACGGGAACCTCGGCGACACGAGCGGCACGGGCGTGGGTTTCACCCGCAATCCAGCGACGGGAACGAACGAATTCTATGGCGAGTTCCTGATGAACGCGCAAGGCGAAGACGTGGTGTCGGGCGTGCGCACCCCGGTTCCAATCCTCGAACTGAAGAAGATCATGCCGGATGTGTATGACCAGCTCCGCACGATCACGACGCGGCTGGAAAAGCATTACAAAGACATGCAAGACTTCGAGTTCACCATTCAGGACGGCAAGCTCTACATGCTGCAGACGCGTAACGGCAAGCGCACTGGACTGGCCGCCGTCCGGGTCGCGCTGCAAATGGTGGATGAGGGCCTGATCACGAAGGAAGAAGCGATCTTCCGCGTCGAACCGAACCAACTGTATGACTTCCTCGTTCCTCGACTGGATGAGAAGAGCACGAAAGTGGAAGTGCTGGCGACGGGTCTGCCCGCCTCGCCGGGTGCGGCGGTGGGACAGATTGTGTTCACCGCGGACGCGGCAGTGGCCGCGGTGCAGAAAGATGGCCAGGCCCATGTCATCCTGGTGCGTGCCGAGACCACTCCAGAAGATATTCACGGGATGGAAGTGGCGAAGGGCATTCTTACCTCTCGCGGTGGCATGACAAGCCATGCCGCAGTGGTCACGCGCGGCATGGGCAAATGCTGCGTAGCGGGAGCCGGCGACGTGGATGTGAACGAAAAAGCTCGCGAGATGCGAGTGAAGGGCCAAACGTTCAAAGAGGGCGACTGGATTTCTCTTGATGGCACAACGGGGCGCGTCATCAAGGGCAAGCTGAATACGATTCCTCCGAATGCGGAAGATCCGGAGCTGCAGAAGTTCATGCAGTGGGCGGATCCGCACCGCACCATGAAGGTTCGCGCCAATGCGGACATTCCGCGGGACGCAATTCAGGCGCGCGCTTTCGGAGCGGAAGGCATCGGACTGTGCCGCACCGAGCACATGTTCTTTGGCGAAAAGAAGATCGGACCCATGCGCGAGATGATTCTCGCAGAGAATGAGAAAGGGCGTCGCGCCGCGCTTAAAAAGCTGTTGCCCTTGCAGCGCGCGGATTTTGCCGGAGTCTTCAAGGCGATGGACGGACTGCCGGTGACGATCCGCACACTCGACCCGCCGCTGCACGAGTTCCTGCCGCGCCGCGAAGAGTTGATGGTCGACATCGCGTTGCTGTCCTCCTATAGCGCCAAACAGAAGAAAGAGCTGGTCACGAAGTACAAAGACTACGGCATCAAGGGCATTGGCGATCTGAAGAAGGGGCTGCCTCCGCTTCTGGCGCGCGTGGAGCAGTTGCACGAATTCAACCCGATGCTTGGCCATCGTGGCTGCCGTCTCGGCATCACCTATCCCGAGATCACCGAGATGCAGGCGCGAGCTATTTTCGAAGCGGCGGTCGACTGCACGAAGAAGGGAATCAAGGTTCTCCCCGAAGTTATGATTCCTCTGGTTGCGACGCTGAAGGAAATGGCGAATCAGGGAGCGATCGTTCGGCGCGTGGCCGACGAAGTCTTCAAAGAGAAGGGAATGAAAGTCGATTACATGGTCGGCACGATGATCGAGTTGCCGCGTGCCGCTTTGGTCGCGGATGAGATCGCGAAGGAAGCGGAGTTCTTCTCGTTCGGCACCAACGATCTGACGCAGACCACGTTCGGCTTCTCGCGCGACGACGTCAACAAAGTCCTTCCAACTTACCTGGCGGAAGGAATCCTGAAGCAGGATCCGTTCGCGGCGCTCGATCAGGAAGGCGTCGGACAGCTCGTCAAGATCGCGACCGAGCGCGGGCGCAAGACGCGTTCGAACTTGAAGGTTGGCATCTGCGGTGAGCACGGAGGCGAGCCGTCGTCGGTCGAGTTCTGCTACCGAACGGGTCTGAATTACGTATCGTGCTCTCCCTTCCGAGTGCTGACAGCACGGCTGGCAGCGGCTCAGGCCGCGGCTGCCGAAAAACTGAAGGTCGAAGGCGGACGAACGAAATAGACGCTCAACGCAGAGGACGCTGAGGGCGCAGACGAACGGAAGTTAACAAAGTGAGCGGGGTCGTGGTTGATTCCGCCATGAAAGTGCATTCCGCGCTCGCGCCGGGCTTGCTGGAAAGTGCATATGAGGCGTGTCTCATCCGAGAGCTGAGCAAGAGGGGCTTGCGAGTGGAATCGCAAGGCCCGATTGCGGTTCATTTACGACGGCGAAACCTTGGATGTCGGCTACAGAGCGGATCTGCTCGTGGAAGGAATCGTATTAGTCGAACTCAAATCTGTCGAAGTGGTTTTCAATGTCGAACAGCTCAGGGACGGCATAAAGAGGGTGATCAACTCCAAGCCTAAGTTCTCTGTGGCCTCTGCGTTCTCTGTGTTGTGATCACTGCACTCGCTGCAATCGCGCGATCAGTTTTTGAGGCAGGCTTTCGCCCGACTCTGACCACAGCCGGCGCGAGGTTGCGCGAGTCTTCATTTCGAGTTTCTTCGTAAACTCGATCAGCTTCAGCACATTGTCTCGAATCTTCGCCTCAGTCTCGTCCGTCAGCCGAACATTTTCCTGCACAAACAGCGAGTCCAAGCCGAAATCGATCTGAATCTGGCCGGTTTCTTCCTGCATGCCTTCTTCGAATTCCTCACCTTGCACAATGAACTTCACCTGGCTTGGCGAGAGCGTCCAGTGTCCATTCTCGTCGGGCGCCCATAGATCCCAATATGCGTCAAAGACATAGGCGTAATCGTCATGGATAAGGTCCGCAGCGATCACCAGGGCTGCTTCTGGAGTGATTCCCGGTGAAAATCGGCGCTCCAGAATGCTAGGCTCGTTCCACGAGACCGGTTGCACCGCGAGGTAGGTCACACCTGGCCGCTGCTCGGAGAAAGGAAACTGCTGGAGAACAGCGAGCATATGCGGCAGCATCGACGGTCCGCTGAAATCGGAGAACCACAAGCTGAGATAAAGAGGATCGGGCATAGCTTCTCGCACCTATTGTAATGCGTGAATGATCGTTGAACGGAGCATGGCGCCTCACTTCAAAAAGATCGCGAGTCTGCCGGGAGAACGGGGGAGTATTCTCCCGAAGCTACAGCGGGTTGCGGCAGGCACCAATTGTTCTTCCAGCATGAGTTGGGGGAGCGCACTCCTTTCCCGACTAATCGTGCCGGGGCACACTTGCAGTTCGCAGATGCAACCCGCATCGAATTTCATTTTTTTGGAGAACCGTCGATTCCGTAAATACACTGTTTTCTGTAATTAAGAGGCGGTGAGCTGGCGAATGCAGATACGCAACCTATAGTGGAAAGGGCACAAACGGTGCCCCCGCGGGGTGCTGCAACAGACAGGCGGCCTCGAAGGCGATAAATTTCGGAGTGGCATCCGATCGTCACCGTCGGCGCGCGAGATCCGTCAGAAACGATTCTGGATTGGATTGCGGTGCACCACGGTGACATTCGGTTTTGGATACGTCGTAATTGCAGTTCGTCTGCGGTGATCAAGCCAGCTGATTGCTAAGACTGCCAAGCGTAGTGGCGCCAAACGGGAGGAAATTTGGCACTGCAAGCGTAGTCGGTCAACCGACCCCTACTGCTGCGATCCTTTCTTGCTGCGAGCCTTTCTTTGACACTGCCCGGAGCGACTGCTAACATAAAAAATTCGCACGGCAAATTCTGCACAATCGTCCCCGTCGTCTAGCCCGGCCTAGGACATCGCCCTTTCACGGCGGTAACACGGGTTCAAATCCCGTCGGGGACGCCAAATCTAATCAACCACTTACGCTGAACTGTCCAAACTTCGCGGTACACTCTGCGGTACACCGAGGTTTTCCCGAATCATCCGGACGACTTTGCGCTGCGCCGCACGCTTCGTCGGCGTGAGCGCCTGCGCGTAGACGTCCAGTGTCATCTTGGTGGAAGAATGGCGCAGCAACTCCTGCACTACCTTCACATCCTCGCCGTTATCTTTGAGGAGGGTTGAGTAGGTGCGGCGGAAGGTGTGCCATCCAATACGTTTCTCGATACTCAGCTTCTTGGCCGCGGGTTGAATGTGATAACCCATGATCTTGCACAGCCAAAGTGGTTGTTTCCCGCGCTTCCTTCCCGCGCGGTTGCTGTCAGTCGCGAAGACCCAGTCGGTGGGAGCGTGATACGGCGTGTGCCGGTACCATTCAAGCAGGTCGGCTGCAATATATTCATCGATCGGGACCGGCTTCTGGGAGACCTCCGTCTTGCACCTTCCCACGTGCTGTTCGACGACTGATCGGCTTACATTGATTTGCAGGTTCAAAAAGTCGATATCCGCCCATTTCAAACCAGCTAGTTCCCCTCGCCGCAGTCCCGTGACCATGTCCAAGAAGATCAAGACACGCTCTCGCAGACGAACGGCAGTCATCAATTTCTGCATTTCGCCGATAGTAAGGATGTCGGGAATGCTCATCCTCTTCGAACTCACCCGCACGCCTGAGCCCTTCACCGGTCCGGCGATCGGATTTTTATCCGTGAATTCCCAGCGTATGGCGTGGTTGTAGAGAGCACTCATCGCGTTCCTGATTTTTGCTCTACTCCCACGAGCCAAACGCTCGGGCGTGTCCTTTTTCACGAGGGTCTTCACCCAGTGCTCGACTGCCACTGGCTTTACGTCGTTAATGTTCAGCTTGCCCCAGCGCGGAATGACCCAGCGATGGAGCAGCCACTTCAGCCTGCTACGGGTGGAATAAGCTCTGCCGGATTCTTCGTCTTCCGGCTCGGCAAGCTCGACGCGTTCGTAATGCTCGACCAGAGCTGCAATGGTTATTGGACCGAGCTTGGTCGATGGATCCATGTTGATTTTCATCCGCAGCCCAAGCAAAGCATCCTGCAGTTTCTTGCTCTTCAACGGGTATTCAGTGACGGGACCGATGGTTCTCTTGCCGGGTCGCAAGCTGCCATCCGGGTACCTCGAACGCCAGCGAAACTGCCAGCGCTCAATCCCGTCTTTGCGGGTAATGGTTGTGAGACAGCCATTCTGATATCGTGCCTGCATTCATTTTCTCCTTGAATTTAGGCACGGGTCGCTCGTCACTAAATTTACCCGGTCGTGAGCCCAGGCGTAAAGCTCGGATTCCAAGAACCGCCATTGCTTGCGGGTCTTCCCCGTTAAGGGATGGGCCGGAACGATCCCCTGTCGAGCGAATCTCAGCAGAGTCTTCGCGCTCAAATGCAGCAGTCCAGAGGCCTGCTCTGCGTTGATAAACGGTTCGGTTGGAAGGGTTCCCGAAACGCCCGGCGAAAACTGCCTGATAGGTAAGACATTGTCGGCTGGTTTCATATGACACCTCTGCCTTTACACTTCAGGGCAACATAGATGCAGTCGAAAATTGGAGCAAGTCGCACAGTCTCACCGCGAGCGATCGTTTGACAAAGTCCGAGTTGATCTCAGGGGTGCCCTCGAAACGACGCTTTCCGTACCGTTGGTTGGGCGATTTGACCGAAACTCCATTCGAGGTTACGTTCTTGACGCTT
Source organism: uncultured Acidobacteriota bacterium (assembly GCA_963763845.1). Lineage (GTDB taxonomy): Bacteria > Acidobacteriota > Terriglobia > Terriglobales > Acidobacteriaceae > Sulfotelmatobacter. Next base: position 3,562 of record CAVXPX010000023.1, on the reverse strand, counting down.
GCAGCCGAAAATTTCGGCTGGGGCGCGGGAGCTGCGGGTGTTTTCATCTCTTGAAGAAGTCAGAGAACGGCTTAGGGGTACCGGATACATCGCCGATTCGATTGCCAGCACAACCGTGTACCTGGCGGCGAAGCTGCAGAAACCGATACTGCTCGAAGGCCCGGCGGGCAGCGGCAAGACGCAACTCGCATACGCGGTTGCCGAGGCTGGCAATACATGTGTCGAGCGGCTCCAGTGCTATGAAGGCATCAATGAAGAGAAGGCCATTGGGAAATTCGACGAGCCGATGCAGAGGCTTTGTGTCGAGCTGAAAGCCAAATCGAGCAGCATCGATTGGGAGTCTCTCCAGATTGAGTTGCATGGCCAGCGGTTCTTCAGCGCCGGCCCACTGCTGCGCGCTCTGCAATACGAAAAGCCCGTCGTCCTGCTGATCGATGAGATAGATAAAGTAGGCCACGCATTTGAGGCCATGCTGTTGGAATTGCTGAGTGTGTGGCGGCTCAGCATTCCGAAACTCGGCACGATCCAGGCTAAGAGCGTTCCATTCGCGGTGCTCACCTCCAACGAGGAGCGGCGGATCGGGGATCCGCTGCGCCGACGCAGCTTTTATCTTCGGGTTGAACACCCCACAGCTGAACGGGAAGCAGAGATTGTGGCGCTGAGGACGCCCGATTCTAGCCGTGAATTTCATGCCGGCATGGCCGGACTCGCCAAGGCTTTACGTGGCTGGAGCCTGGAGAAACCGCCATCGGTCTCGGAGATTCTGGATCTGGCGCGTGCGCTAAGAGTTCTCGGGAAAGAGCAAATTACGGCGGAGATGCGAGACATTCTCCTGCCCTTGCTGGCCAAGACCGACGCCGACCGGCGCAAGCTGCTTCTGCGTGACGGCTTTGCCAGTCTGATCTACGACGCGGAGCAATATAGTGCTGAGGCCCTGCGAGGGAATACGGCATGAAAGCGGTACTCATCATGACGGAAATGCTTTGCACGATCTCGATCTGCTGGGCGCAGTCGGGCAGACCGCCAGCACGGATTAAAGCTGAGTACTATCTCACGGCTTACGCGCACCACTATCGAGTGCCGATTGCGCTGGTACGCGCCATCATCGTGCGCGAATCGAATTGGCAGTCCTGCGTAATCTCCCCGAAAGGCGCTGTGGGGCTCATGCAGTTGATGCCCGCCACTGGCAAGCGACTAGGCGTGACCGACCGCTGCAATGTCGACCAAAACGTCTCAGGTGGCGTGCGCTATCTCGCCTGGCTGATGCAACGGTTTCATAACGATCTCAGGCTCGTAGCTGCCGCTTACTTCGTCGGCGAAGGCAGGATCGGCAGAAGCGGACTGTCCTACCGAAATTCCGATGTCGTCGCCTATGTCTCAACAATTAGAACCACTTATCTTCGCGAAGCGGGGTTGAAACCTGAACCCTCAAATTCCACGCAAGAAAGAGATGTGAGATGAACAAATGTTTGAGTTTGGTGCATCTGATAACGCTCGGTCTCTCAGTTACTCACTTAGCTTTGGCGCAAACCCAATTGCCCCAAGCACGAATCGTGAACCTAAGTATTGAGCCGGAACAGGTCGTGGTCCTGCATGTGCGACCGGGGTACGTCAGCTCGGTGCGGGTGCTGGAAGAAGTTAGCTCTGTCGTGTTGGGTGATCCGGGGGCCTTTAAGGCTGAACACTCCGAAGCCGAGCCGCAACTGGTGTTTTTCAAAGCAACCAGCGCCAAGCCCGCCCAAACTAATGCTCTGATTACCACTAAAGGCGGTCGGGAAATCTCACTCAGCCTGGTAAGCCAAGGAAAATCGGATCACGGCGAAGTGGTCGATTACGTTCTCAACTGCGAGCGGCCACACAGTTTTCTGATCACCTCGGCTCAATCAAGCTTTGTGGTCGGCGACACCAAGAATATTGCCCCTGAAGACCCACCCGCCGCCAGCCAAAAACAGCCACCCCTCAAAGTGAAACGCCTCGACAATCCGCACTGGGAGGGCAAACTGCTGCGGGTTGCGGTGGGACAAGCGACCGAAAAAGAGCAACAGATGGCCGTGCCTTTTGCGGTCCTTAACGCTTCTGCACGGACCATTGAAGTGCTGCCGCCGCAAATACAGCTTGCCGGCACATCCAGAGACAAACATCGGAAGGCGATCAAGGCCGAACCGGTAGCGATCAAGGATTATTTGATGACCTCGCGCAGACTCGCGCCTGGCGACAGAACCGATGGAGTGGTCGTATTCGAACGGCCAAGCTTTAAGGAATCGAACGAACGCTTGTTGCTGGCGGTTGCCCAAGCGGAAGAAGTCGACCGGCCGGTACTGGCACCGATCGCGTTTGTGGCCCCGGTAGGGGGAGGTGCAAAGTGACCCGCCCAAACGGACACAGCGATAACGGGAACACTGGAGTGTTGCCGGAGACCCACGAAACCGAGATCCTCAACAGCGTGCCCATTCCCCCGCCCACCGCCGTTCCCTTGCCGGAGTTTGCCACCAGAGCCAAACAGAGAGCGGGGCAGCAAATCCAACAGAACCGCTTCGTAATCATCGGTGCCGGAGCGATTGTGACTGCGCTTCTGATCTTCGTTGCTGTCTCGATGCCACATCGAGGCGGGCACCAGAAAAACAAGACTCGCGGTGCAATGACTAAAGAGGAGTCGACTGTAGAGAGCAGCGACCAGAGCAACGACAAGAGCCTGTTCCCGATCACCGATTCCGGGCGCCCCGCAGCGAAGGAATCGCACCAAGGATTCCTAAACGAACGCGATCTGCAGCGAACGGTAACTCGCGCGCCATCGAATGATTCTCAGACGGGACAGACGAACGCAACGGGGACGTTAGCTTCGATACCGCCCTTTGGAGACCAGCCATGGCAAGCGCCGCCCTACCAGCCGGGGTCGCCGGCTGAGGCTTCCGATGTCGGTAAGGCAGAGCGCGAGGCCATGGAAAAGCCTTCGTTAATGTACGTGCGAAAGGTCTCCGCCGTCCCTGCCGGTTCTCAGGTCCTCAGCGACGCAGCCCCGGAGCTGGGCTTGGGCTTGGCGACAGGCACACGTTTACGGGCGCGCTTGGAATCGGCAGCCAGTACGGCTGTGCGGACGCCGGTGTTAGCAGTGATCGAGTACAATTATGAACAGAATGGAGAAATTGTCGTCCCGGCAGGAGCAAAAGCAGTTGGACATATCCGGGAGGCAAACCGCTCAGGGTATGTGGATCTCCAGTTTGATTCTCTGCTGATGCCGGACGGTGCGTCCGTTTCCATCGAGGCTGCCGCGACAGACTTGGACCTGGGTCCGCTGAAAGGAAAAGTTTCGGGCAAGAACACGGGAAAGAACGTCCTGGTCAGGTCGCTCTCAGGAATCGGCCAAGCCGGCGCAATGTTCGTGGGGCAAGGCAGTTTGAACCAGCCGCTCAGCGAGTCCGACCTCATGCGAGAACGCGTGAGCAACAATATCGGTGAAACCGGAGACGAAGAGATTTCTCGATTGGCGGTAAACCAGCAGATTGTGGTGACCTTTCGGCTGGAGCACCGATCTACGTTGTACTGGAACAAACACCTAAGTCCA
>CAVXPX010000022.1:0-111638 GCA_963763845.1 uncultured Acidobacteriota bacterium | reverse complement strand
CCATCGGTCGAGGGCCGACCGGACCGTCTTGATCCACGCGCGATCGGGATGGGCCCAGCCGCCGCTGACCGGAGGGGCGGAGCGGACACCCGCTGGCCGGGTGCCCGCGTCGCGCTCAGGCACCGCTGCTCAGCTCCGCTACTCGCGCTCGCATGAAATCCAGGTCGAGCTTGCCGTCGCCGACCGGGTAGGGGTCAGGTAGGCCGGGATCTCGTAGGTCTCGCCGAGCTCGGCGGCGGCCACCCAGGGCCATGCGTCGGCGTGGCGGGCGGTGAGCAGGGAGGAGGGTGGAGTACTCGGCTGCTGGTGTCCAGTCGTTGCCGACCCAGCCGTCGAGCGCGGCCTTGACGTGCCGGGGGTCACGACCGCCTGGTCCCCGGCGCGCAGTGCCTGGACGTGGGCGGCGTCGAGCAGGTGCACGGCGCTGCGGCCGCTGAGCACCCCGCCGCCGCGGTGTAGCCGGTCAGGACAGCGGCCAGGTCACCGTCAAGGGCGATGCCCAGCCGACGGGCGTGGATCTCGATGATCTGGGCGAGTTCCACCGCGGAGGCAAACAGCACCGGCAAGACCTTGAACCGGGACAGCGCGGCATCGTCGAGGCGGCCGGGAACGTTGGTGGTGGCGACCACGGTGATCCCGTTCTGCTCGCCGGTGTCGCCGAGGAACTCGAACAGCGCGGCGCGCAGGTGCTGGTGGACCTCGTTGCGTGGCTGGTGGCGCCCTCGTGCCCCCAGCCCTACCTGGTCGGCTTCGTCGATGAACAGCACTAGGGGGGCCATGGCCCGCAGCACCTGGTTGGCCCGCGCCATGTTGCGCTCGGCGACCCCGACGTATTCGTTGAGGATCTCGCCGTAGCGGACGGCGGGCACGTTCAGCGCTTCGGCGATCGCGGTGGCCGCGAGGGTCTTGCCGGTGCCCGGCGGCCCGGACAGCAGGATCTGCAGGGTGGTCCGGCCGGCCCGCTGGGCGTCCGCCAGGGCCAGCCGCACCGCGGGAAGCCCGGCGACATCGGCGGCGAAGCTCGCCCGCGACGCCATGAGCTCCAGGGTGCCGCCGCTGGTGTCGCGGATCGCCGACGCTTTGATGGCAGCGATCCGCTCGGCAGTGACGGGGCTGGACGGGGAGCTGGCCAGCCGCATCTCCTGCAGGTGCAGGTTGAGCAGGCCCCGGGCGCGCCGGCCTGTTTCCTCCTCCGACAGCGACGGCTCCAGGTGCAGCGGCGGTCGCGGTGGCATGGGCGGCCCGGCGCGCGAAGATCGTGAGTTCGGTTTGGTCCGGCGGCCCGACATGGACGGTCCGGATGCCGGGCTGCCCGGTCAGCCGGGAGGTGATCCCGCCGCCCCGGTCGACCAGGACCAGGCGCAGGCCGGCCTGGTGCCAGCTGGAGTCGGCGGTGAGGGCCTGCAGCTGCTCACACAGCACCGGACAGATGTCCAGGCCCAGGTGCTCGGCGTCCAGGATCCGGTCGGCGTAGTCGAAGGCGAGCATGGCTGGCGTGGCCCCCGCCCGCAGGTCCGTGAGGACCTGCTCGAGGACCTGCGGCGGGCGTGCTGGCGACCGGCCCGGCTCGCGGACGCTTACTTTCCGGTCCTCCGGGAGCGTGGGATAGCTCTGTATTCCCTCGGCCATGGTGTAGCGGACATAGCCGATCTCGCGCTCTTCGCAGTAGCCATGCAGGAACGCGGTCAGCCGCCGCGATGCGCCGGCACGGGTGACCAGGAAGTCGTGGACGCCCGGCCCGGTCAGCAGCACCTGGGCCTGTGACCGCTGGGCCTCGTCGAGCTGCTCCTCCAGCAGCAAGGTGCGCCGGAGCCTGACCGGCCGGGTGTGGACAGGCAGCTCGGCGGTGACGTGCGCGTTATTCTTCCTCCTGCGCTCGCGCCTGTGCCTCGCCGGCGCTGCTCAGCACGCGCGGTCCGGGGGCTTTGCGCCGAGCAGCGGCCTGCGCGCGGGCTGGCTCAGGGCGCGGCCCGGGCCAGGCTAGGGTCGCCGCTGGCGGCCGCGGCGGCGATGAGCTCGCCGCCCCGGGGGCGCCGTGGTAGTGCTGGTTCCGCTGGGTGAGGACGACCCCCCGCCGGGCGGCCGCCTGCTCAAGCTCGAGCTGGCGGTCTTGCAGGCCGCGTCGGCCAGCCCGGCATGGTCGAACTCGACGTCGCCGCCGTCATGCACCCGCACCAGCACGATCTCGTGCTCGCGGCGCAGCTCCAGCCCAGTCGCGGCGTCGCCTGGCACACCGCGACGGTGTAGCCCAGGTCCAGGCCGGCCTCGGCAAAGGCTTGGCGGTGATGTCCCGCGTCGCGGCGCCGATCGCGGCGCTCGCCATCGACCAGGGCGCTCCCCAGGGCTTCCCTGGCCGAGGCGGCCGCCGTCTCCAGGTCGACGCCTGGCCGCTGGCTCGACAGCAGCTGGCTGGCGGTCCCGAATGCGGCCGCGCCAGCGTGCCCAGCGTCATGCGCACCGGTGCCGCGCTGACCAGCTGGCCGAGGGCGGCCAGGTCGATTCGCTGGACTGCGCCCAGGCCGGTCCTGAGGCCACTCAGGTCCAGGGTCGCCGCGGCGGGCAGTCGCAGCTGCTGCCGGGCCAGCTCCTGGCAGGCCACGGCCAGCCGGGTATTGGTGACTACACGGGTGCTCATCGGGTCCTCCTCGGTCGGGATCGGCTCACTCGGGTCTGGTTGTGCTCAGCTGGCTCTAGGCGGGTCACCGGGGCCAGGTCTCACGGTCCCCCCGCGGGGTCGACGACGGTGACGGCCGGGATGGCCGCGGATGCGCCGGGCCTCATACCGCCGCCGGGGTCCGCCGCGGCGCCGGGATCGGGCTGGTAGCCGGGGTGCGGCTGGTAGCCGGGAGTGGAATCACCGGGATCACCGGCGCCGCCGGCAGCAGGATCGTCGGGCGCTGGTACCTGGCCGTCGGCGGAACCCGGCGGCAGGCCGTGCGCCTGGACCGGCTGGCCGGTCCAGGCCGCCTGCAGCCGCTGCATCCGGCTCATGATGTGCGGGATAACGGTCTCGTCGTGTCCCCGTGCGACCAGCACGCCCATGAGGTCGTTGGCGAACTGGGCCTCGGCCGCGCCGGTTTCGCCCTCGATCTCCCTGACCACCTGGCGGGCCTGGTCACGGCGCTTGCGGGCCAGGTCGAAGATCAGCAGCTCGGGCGCCGAGCACGGCTCCCTCTCTCAGCGGAATCTCCAGGAAGGCCAGGGTCGCGGCGCTCAGCTGGTCCACCCGCTGTGCCTCCCGCAAGCTGGCCCGCGCCTGCGTCACCGCCCGCTGGTCCTGCGCGACCACAATGGGCGGAGCGGGTGGCACCGAGGTCTTCGCGTTTCTGCACCGTGCTCACCGCGCTGTCGATGGTACGGGCCTGTCCGGCCGCCGCCGAGCGGTACGGCGCGATGGCCGTCATGTACAGCGCGACGCCGCCGGCCAGCATGAGGCCGAACAACCGGAGCGTCCAGCCGCACGTACAAGCTCGACGAAGTGGGGGAGCAGCTTGTGCCGGGTGCACCCGAGGAAGATGACCGAGCCGGTCATGATACCGAAGACGGCCAGGCAGGCGAGACCAAAGCGGCAGCACCACCGTCCCGGGATGCAGGCCTCGGAAAATCAGGTAGTCAAGGGCGACCCCGAGGCACAGGACGACGGCGAACAGGACCAGGGCCACCAGCACCAGGACCCGGTGGCCGGACGGTACCCGCTCGCCGCCGCGATCCGCGGCCAGGGCGTCGACGTCCTCCTTGCGCTGCTTGAAATCGTCGTGCGCGTCGGCCCGGTCCCGATCCAGCTGTCCCCTCCGCAGATGGATGTAGCGCAGGTACTCGGTCAGCCCGCCGATATCGGGGTGCTCGCGCCACAGGGTGTCGATCCGCTCCTGTTCGGTCCCGCGCGGCCGCCTCGCGGCGTTCCCGTTCCCGTTCCAGTTGCTCTTGGCTGCTTCCCGCTGCGCCTGCCACCGGTCCGCCAGGTGCTTTGCGCCCACCGCCGCCCGCGGGCAGCCCGAACAGCGCAATGGTCGCGATGACCAGGCCAAGCTCGATCATGACCGTCTTCCCGGTTCTGAGCCACTGCCTGATAGCCGCACCCGCCTCTTCCGGCCGGATCACGGTGACCGGCCCGACGTCGAGGCGGCGCATCAGCGTCTCGAAGTGCTGCAGCAGGGCGTCGCAGGTGGCGGCGCGGCCGCTGTCGCACGTCTGCACGATGTAGAGCGGCGCGCCGTGGAAGGATCCCTCGAGCTCCGGCGCGACGTTCTCCTCGAGGTCGGAGGCCAGCAGGTAGGAGTGCCGGCCATCGGCGGGGACGTTGACGAGCAGCGCCGATATGCAGGCGGTGATGGCCGAGTTGAACGTGCCTTCGTGCTCGCACGACTCCTGCACCCAGGCATCGAGAGCTTCCCACTCTTCTTCTGTAGCCTCGCCGCTGAGCGAAGGACCATGCGCCTCGTCCCACGCAAAACGGTCGGCAAACGGATTTGGCGTTTTGGTCTTCCCCTCACGGATGCAACTGCAGCGTACGTAACCGTCGAGACTCATTGCAGTTCAGGCTTTCGACTCTCGGTTTCCGGTTGCAGCGTCACCTTACCCCGTTTGGATACACCAGAATCTTGCTGGCCTCGCCGGTCTGGAGCCGCTCCATGGCCTTGCCGAAATCTTTCATCGAGATGCGGTCGGTGATGACCGGATGCAGGTTGAGTTTCCCGGCCTTGAGCAGCGCCGTCATCTGGTACCACGTCTGGTACATGCGGCGCCCATTGATCCCCTGGATCGTGATGCCTTTAAAGATGATGTCTTCGGAAAAATTCAATGTGATGGGTTTGGAGGTCAGACCGAGCAGAGAGATTCTTCCGCCGCGGCGCACGATGTCGAAGGCGGTTCGAATCGAGTCGGGATGTCCAGCCATTTCGAGCACCACGTCGACGCCGAGGCCTCCTGTTTTTTCCATCACGATCGCGTGGACATCTTCTTTCGCCGGATTCAGAACGTAATCGGCCTGCATCTCGCGCGCGATGCGGGCGCGGTGCTCGTTCACCTCGATCGCGAAAACTGCGGTCGCGCCGACGGCCTTGGCAACTGCGATCGAAAACAGTCCGATCGGGCCGCAGCCCGTGATGGCAACCGTCTTAGCCGCGATCTCTCCGGCCAGCACCGTGTGGACCGCATTGCCCAGTGGATCGAGGATCGACGCATACTCCAGAGGGATCGCGGGATCGAGCTTCCAGATGTTGGATTCTGGGATGACGACGTACTCGGCGAACGCTCCGTTGGCGTCCACGCCGATGATCTTTACGTTCTGGCAGATGTGCGCCTCGCCGGTGCGGCACTGCAGGCATTTCCCGCAAGCGACGTGCATTTCGGCGGATACGAAATCGCCTTCCTTGACGCTGGTGACTTCGTCGCCGAAGGCAACCACTTCGCCACAGAACTCGTGTCCGGGAATCAGCGGCGGATGAATGCGGTTCTGCGCCCAGCGGTCCCAGTTATAAATGTGAAGATCGGTGCCGCAGATCGAGGCGACTTTCACCTTGACCAGCACATCCGTGCGCCCGAAGGCGGGAATATTCACTTCGCGAACTTCCGCGCCCGGAGCCGCCTCGGGCTTGACCACGGCCAACATTGTTCCAGCCATAATTGCCACCTATCAATTCAATGCCAAAACTGCCGAAACCACAAAACCCATGATTTTAGCACTGCGGCACCGATGGCTGCCTGTAAGGAGTATCTCGTGGCGCAGGCTGGTTCTGACCTCGTTCGCGACACACGATCCGAGACCGAGGGCTGGATCACGTGCTGGCAAGCACGTTGACGGAAAGCTAATTCGAGGATCTCGGCGTTTTCGGAACCACCGTCTTGAACTCTTCCGATTTTCCCCGCGGAATGCTCAGCGTCTTCCATTCGCTCGAGCGCAGGTGCTTCGCCAGAAAAACGATCTGCCCGATGTGTTGGGCGTAGTGCGCGATCTGCCGGTTCATGGCTTGCAGAACCGTATGCGGTTCGCCGCGGATGGTCACCGTGCGCATCACCTCGTCGGGCTTGAGGGATTCGATGGCGGCAAAGACGCACGCCCAACCTTCTTCCCACCAAGTCATTACGTCCGCGCGCGTGGTTGCCGGAGTCAATTCGAACTCGCGGTCGCGGAACCGGTCCGGCTTCTCGCCATCAGACGTGAGAAAGTCCGTAAAGCGCGAGCGCATGTTCCCGGCCAGATGCTTCACGAGAATCGCTACCGAATTGGATTCTGGATCCAGCTGGACGAAGAACTCGTCATCGCGCAGCTGGCTCATGGCGGCCTCGCCCATGCGCTTGTGGCCGCGGAACTGGCGGCGGATCTCTTCGAGATAGTGCGCTGCGAGATCTGCCGTCATCTGTCTGCCTCTGGAAATTAGATGGGCGGCGTCGGTGGAGGAACCAGAGAATATGGAGCGACCAGACTCCAAAAGTTAGTGCCGGCCCCAGCCACCGCCGCCCGGCGTTTCGATTCGAATCCGCTCACTCTTGCTCAGCCGCGTGCTGAACTTTCCCGGCATCTGCTCGGTCGATCCGTCGTTTCGGGTCACGAGGGCTCGTCCCGGAGCGCCATCCATGCCGCCAGCTAACCCCCACGGCCCGCGCGAGCGGCGATCGGCGAGCAGCGTGACATCGCAATCGGTGAGTACTTCGATCTCGCGAACAATACCGTCGCCGCCGCGGAACTCGCCCTCGCCGCCGCTCTCAGGCCGCAACGAATAGGATCGGGCGCGCAGCGGATAAGCGTATTCCAGCGCCTCAGCCGGAGTGTTCAAGGAATTCGTCATGTGCGTGTGGACGCCGGAAACCCCGTTCTTCGTCGGCCGCGCGCCCATCCCGCCAGCGACCGTCTCGTAGTAGGTAAAAGGATCGCCGGTGCGCGGATCGGTCCCGCCAATCGTCAAGTTGTTCATAGTCCCGGACGCTGCCGCCGGGATGCGGTCGGGAATAGCCCGTGCCAGCGCGCGCAGCAGCACGTCCACAATTCGCTGCGATGTTTCAACGTTCCCGCCAGCCACCGCCGCCGGAGGACGCGCATTCACAATGGTTCCTTCGGGCGCGACCACTTGGATGGGACGCATCAGGCCCGACGTCGCCGGAACATCTTCCGCCAGCAGGCAGCGAAACACGTAGAAGCAGGCGGAATATGTAATCGCGGCCACCGCATTGATGCTGCCTTCCACCTGCGGATCGCTGCCTGAAAAATCCACCGTAATCAGGTGACTCGCACTCGACCCGTGAACGCGCGAATTTCTCCGTTCGCGTTTCCCTGGATGAACCTTCACCTTGACCGCGATCTTTACGGGCCTCTGGCTGATGCCATCGTTGTCCAGAAAGTCTTCGGCCGAATATTCTCCGGGCGGCACTTGCTGCAGGAACGCTCGCATCAGCTCCTCGGAATACTCCAGCAACTCTGCCGCGGCGCGCCGGGCCCGGTCGATGCCATATCGCGAGCAGACTTCCCGAAGCCTTTCCGCGCCGGTGTGGCAGGCGGCGAGCTGAGCGCCCAGATCGCCTTCGCGCTCCTCGGGAGTCCGCACATTGTTGAGCAGCATCGCGAGAACATCGCGATTCATGCTGCCGCCCTGCATGAGCTTTACCGGAGGAATCCGCACCCCTTCCTGGTAGATTTCGCGGCACAATCCCATCGAGCCGGGATATGCGCCGCCCACATCGGCATGGTGCGCGCGTGAGGCAACATAGAAATCCGGAGTCGCGCGACGCCGTTCGCGATTCGCCACGTACACTGGCGCGACCAAGGTAATGTCGGGAAGGTGGGTTCCGCCGCGGAACGGATCGTTGAGCATCACGATGTCGTCAGGATCCATCGAGCCGGCATCGATGGCTGCCCGCACCGACATTGGCATCGAGCCCAGATGCACCGGCATATGGTCGCCCATGGCGATGACCTCGCCTGCCGCGTCGAAAACGGCGCACGAGTAATCGCGGCGCTCCTTGATATTTGGAGAAAACGCGGTCCGCCGCAGCGCCGCTCCCATTTCCTCGGCGATGGAGTGATAGACGTTCTTGAAAATTTCCAGTTCGATGGGGTCGCGCGGCATGAGTGGATGGTAGCAGCCGCTCGCGGGCGGTCGTTAGCCCTGAGACGTTCGTAGTTCACCGGACCAGAGAGCGAACAAATATCCAAACAGCGAACGACGGACCGCTTGAAGCGCAAAAATTTGTCGAAAGATTGCAGAATTCTGTTGACACTTTGTTTACACTGCCGCAATATCTTGTGTTATAGGACCTTCCGCTACTAGGCGTAGGGTTGGTTCTTCAAGCTGAGGGCCCAAAGTCGTTAACCCTTGCAAGGGAAAATCGTTCACGGAGGCACCTTCATGGCAACCAAGAAGAAGGCAAAAAAGAAGAAACACTAACCGTCGGCGAGACGACACCTCGCATACACTCGATTTTTCACTGGCCTCTTAAGAGAAGCACCTCTTAAGAGGCTTTTCCGTTCCTCGGCAAATTTCTGCCTCCTGTGTTGCCGGATTGGAACACAGCGCGCAGTCCAGGATTGCGGGCCCGAGCAGATAACCTGCCCCTGGCAACGCGCGAAATTGTTCGAAACCGCGCCGGACCTGTGTCACAATAGGCGAACAGTGCGAGTCGGCGCGGTGGAAACGCATGGCTGCCAGGAAGAAAAATTCGGCGAAGCAGAAGGCGGATGAAATCTTCATCCCCGACAAACTCTACTTCCGCATTGGCGAAGTCGCCACGCTCTGTCATCTGCCGGCGTACGTCCTTCGCTTCTGGGAGTCTGAATTTCCGCAATTGAAGCCGGTAAAGAGCAGCACAGGCCAGCGGATGTACCGCAGGCGCGACGTGGAAAGCGTACTGCGCATCAAGCAGTTGCTCTACGAACAGGGATTCACGATCTCAGGCGCCCGGCAGCAGTTGCGCGCCGAAAACAAGTCCGACAAGACGCAGACCGCCATTCCCTTCCCATCGCGGTCCGTGCCTGAGATTCAATACATCCGGCAGGGCCTGCGCGAGATTCTCGACCTGCTCTCGACCCGCCGCACCGGCTAGGCTTCGACCCAGTTTCTTCGCTCAAGGATCGTGGGTGGTTCGTAGGTTTTTCCCCGCGCTAGACGTCTTTCTTCGCGCTGCGTCGTCCACAGAAGGACCGGCCCCAGCACTGCGGGCATCATGCGAGACACGGTTCCGGACTCGCGCCGGAACTCTTCGCGTAACGCGGCAATTTTCTCACTGACCTCGCGATCCACTTTGCGAAACTGCCGCTCCATCGCCCACAGCGCCGAACTGTAAATCCCATTCAATCGATGCATCTCGCCCGCGAAGCGTTCGCGCACCCGCGCATCCGGCCAGTCTTTGTAGCGATTCCATCCCGCCAGCAGCGTGCGCGCGATCCGGTACAAGCTGGGCCCGTTGACTTCAAAATCGCGCCAGAACGCCCAATCAAGAAAGCGTTTCGAATCTTCGCGCGAGATCGCCGCATGCTTGAAGTTGAATTTGAATTGCCCGTGGACGTCGGCATAATCCACATCGCGCAGCAGGCGCCCTTCCTCCGACATCTGCTGATAGAGCGGAGTTCCCGGCACCGGCGTGTAGAGCATGAACTGATGGAAATCCGTGTCGTGTGACACGGCATGCTCGATCTCGGCGACGATGTTGTCGGGCGTGTGATGTTCCAGCCCGATGATGGTCGAGCCCTGCACGCGAATGCCGTGTTCGCGCAACTGCCGCGTGAGCTCGCGAGTGTCGGTGCCTTCCAGCTTGGTGTAGCCCGCGCGCGGAGATTCCAGCCCCATCCAGAGCCACGAAACCCCCAACTCGACCAGTTCCTGCATCGTGTATTTTCGGATCGCATTTGCCGAAGCAAACACCGACATTGTCCACGTCTTGCCCGTTTCCTTCATGCGTTCGAGCAGGCGCATGGCCCGGCTGCGATGCAGCAGGAAGTTTTCGTCCATCACAAAAAACGACTGCACTTTGAGTTCGTCTTCCATGTGCTGCATCACGTCGAAAAGCTCGTCGCCGGTCTCGAAAAAGTTCACGAACTTGCCCTTGCCGCCGAAGAACGCCGAAGTTGTGCAGAAATTGCATCCCATGGGACAGCCCACGGAAGGAATAATGGTCGCGGCGGTCGCGCCTTTGCGTTCCGGCAGGCGGATACCCATGATCCGCGTGCGCATGCCGGAGACGATTGCCGGATGCCGGATAGGAGCCTTCTCGTCCTCTCCCAGATACCGGCGCATCCACGCCACGCCTTCGCCGCGCACGATGTGGTCGGCGTCGATCATCTTTTCTATGCCGGGGATGGCCGCCACGTGTCCGCCGATCACAATCCTGGAATCCGGCGAAAGCTTGCGGACCATGCGGCACATCTCGCGCACTTTCCCGACGTTCACGATGATCGACGAGATGCCCACGATGTCATACTGGTGGGCCTTGAGTTCGCGCGCGAAATCTTTTCGCGTGGGAAAATCCAGCACCGTGCAGGGCGCCGAAATATTTTCCTGAATCAGCATGATTCCCCAAGAGCGATGGAACATGCGCAGCGAAAAGCTGCCCTGCGCTCGCGTAACTTGATTGTGATAAAGCTCCATCGGATTGATGGAGCGGCTGCCGAATTCGTCGTCTTGCGCGTACGGCCCGAAGACCGAGCTCAGCAGAACGCGGGCGCTTGTTCCCTTGGGATGAGTGACCGTGCTAGGCGCGTCGGCCGGAGTAGTGTCGGCCAGAGTAGCGGCATCGATTTCCAATTCTTTCCATCTTCCATTTCCCCCCACATGCCGTTAAGGAAATAGTAGACGCTGCCGCCGCTCTCAAAGCGCCGCAACGCCAGAAAAAACAAAAAGATTACAAAGGCAGGAACCGGTTTGAAACCGCCGTGGCCAGGGTAACTTGAATGCGGGCCGGTATCTAGCCTAGAATCGCTGCGCCATGCCATCGGAGCCGTTAGAAGTCGAGCGCCTGGAACGGGGAGTATTGAGCTTCCGCGGTCCGCTGACCATGGAGAATGTTTCTCCCTTCCTCAACGCTGTGCGCCGCGAGAGCGCCCCCACGATGATTCTGGATTTGAGCGGCGTGCCTTACCTCGACTCATCCGGCCTCGGATCTCTGGTGAGCGCGTGCACTTCCTGCGCGAAAGCCGGGCGCCGCGTCGCCCTGACGGGTGTGAACAAGCGCGTGCTGAAGGTTTTTGAAATCACTAAGGTGGAACACGTTTTTCTGATGTTCCCCACGCTCTCAGACGCGATTGAGGCCCTTACCAACGCCGGCACGGCGTAGACCTTCATGCGATTTCGCGTGATCGCAGCTCACGCGCGATCCGTCGCGCTACTTCTTCCGTTGCTTTTTCGACTTCCGGTAGCGGAGGACTTCCGATCTCAAAGTTCTGTCCTTCGATTCCATAAATCTGCAGTCGACCGGGCAGCCTCTTCAGAGCGCGCGCGAGTTCGATGGCTTCGGCAATTCCCATGCCATGTGTCGATGCTGAAGATTTCGCAAATGGAATCGGATGACGTCCGTCCCACAGGTGCACGGTTCCGGCTGGAGCGCCGGTGACCACGGCATCGATGACGATCACCTCGTCAGCGCCGTGCCACATGTCCATCAGTTGCGCGAATCCCCCGATGCAGACCGAGGCCTGAATTCCCAGGGCGCGAATACGCTCCGCCACCATGATTCCGGCAGCATCGTCCCCGCGATGCAGGTTGCCGCACCCAATAATGCGCATGCCAGAGTTGTCCTCTGAACTCCATTCTAAATTTTTTGGAATCCTACTGCCGCGGCAGGATGACTTTCAAGAAATGAGTGGCGCAGGAAATACACGGATCATAGCAATGCGCGGCCTGCTGGTATTTCCACGTAGCCTATCCGCGGGGCCTGGCGTGACTCGCATGACCTGGGCAGATGATTCGGGCTGCGTGGGGCGTCTGCCCGCTGTTACGCGGCGCGCCCGGGACCGGGCTTCTTGTTGACAGCGCCGGCGGCATCGAGCCGGATGCGCGTGACTCTGGCTGTTTCCTGCACCAGGTCGCTGGTAAACTTTTCGCCTTCCCCCGCCATCACCGAACCCGCTGCCAGCGCGAAACGCAACGCATCCGACTGATCTTCAAAATAGAGAACGACCTGTCCCGACATAGTGACTTCTCCCGATGGGCCCGATGGGCTGGGCCGGAAAGATCTTCTTGCGACGAGGGCGGCATCGACCGCCGCGCTTGGTTGCTTCAATTCTCCGAGAACCGCCCGGTAACTCAAAGTGATTTTCTTGGTTCAGCTTGCGCACGGAAGTGCACGATTTCGAGGTACTGCCCATGACGGCTTCTCATTTATGATCTTCAGCAGGCCGGACATGGCCTCTAGCGACGATGCCCGTCCTCATCTCTATGCTGCGCGGAGTCAATGTCGGTCCTCACAACCGCATTAAGATGGACGACCTCCGCGATCTCTTCGAATCGCTCAAGCTCGAGGACGCGCGCACCTACGTTCAAAGCGGCAACGTCCTGTTCCGCACCAAAGACAAGAACTCCCCGCAGTTGGCGAAGAAGATTCAGGGTGCAATCGGGAAGAAATTCGGATGCCGCCCAGAGGTGATCCTTCGCACGACGGAGGAAATGAGGCGCGCCATTGCTGCCAGCCCGTTCGCCAGGCGCAAAGATCTGGACCCCAGCAAACTACTCGTCACATTTCTCGCCGCCGAGCCGCCTCAGGAAGCCCTGGCCGCCATCGAAACTCTCAAGTCTCATCCCGAAGAGATCCACTTGAAGGGACGGGAAATGTACATCTACTTTCCGAATGGCATCGGAACATCGAAGCTGCCCTGGTCGCAGGTGGAAAAACACCTGAAAGTGACCGGAACCGCCCGGAACTGGAACAGCGTGATGAAGATGTTGGAAATTGCCGAGCAGATGGAAAGCTGAAATCTCTAGAACCAGTCGCTGCGGTACGTGATCCACCATGCCGCGAACAGTGCCGGAATCGTCGCGACACAGGCCCACCAGAATGGAAGCAGGAAATCCGCCAGCAGCCCGAACCCCGTGAAGAGCAGCCAGAATATCTTCTTCTGCATTGAGTCATTGTAGGCTCGTCGGGCTCGGGATCACATGCTCGGAGGTCTTTCGAGGTTCCCATGGTAACGCTTGAGCGGGCCGCGCCGGCAGCGGCTGCCAAGCGTCTAACAGGGGCGCCCAGAACCGCAGCCGGACTCCCGAATTGACGTTAGCCCGGCAATAGCTTTGAGCTACTGCAAGTGACCGACGTAATCTCGACCACTTACTCTTTCGCGCCCATGCTGGATGTGATCTGAATCACAAGACCGTGCCCAAGGTAATGGCTGCTCGACTGACGGGTCGAGCCTACCTTGTGAACACAGATGCTCTTCCGGTTCGTGCGGAACCGGGTTAGCGTTTTGCCGGCATGTTGCGGATGTTCAGTAAGCGGTACGGCCAAATCTACGGGCCCGTGCGATGGACCACCAGCCCTGTTGCTGGACGCGCCGGGCAATAAGGGGACGGATATGCGCCGATTAGTCTTAACCTTTTTCCTTGCCGCCGCTACCGCGGCATTCGCGCAAGGCGACTACCAAGTTATCAATGTCACAGACGGCGGTACGATTTCCGGTACCGTGAAATGGGCGGGTGCGGTACCGCGCTCGCTCGAATTTCCCATCACCAAGGATCCGCAGATCTGCGCTCCCGACGGGAAAAAGACGGCTGACCTCGAGCGCCTTGTTATCGGCCCGAACGGCGGCGTCGCCAATACCATCGTATACATCAAGAACATCTCTGCCGGGAAAGCCCTCGACCTGCCTGAGCAGCGCCGCCACCTCGACCAGAGAACGTGCCGGTACATCCCGCACATTCTTCTCGTGCCGCAGAATGGCGCTTTAAGTATGGTGAGTTCTGACGCCACCTTGCACACGATCCACATGAGTGGCGCCGCCTCGTTCAACTTGCCCTTCCCCTTTCCCGACCGTGTCACGACGCGTAATATGCCGACGCCCGGCCTGGTCAGCCTGCGCTGCAATGGCGGCCATGTCTGGATGAACGCCGAGATGATGGTCGTGACGCATCCGTATTACGCTGTGACGGACGAAAGCGGACATTTCCGGCTTACGGATGTCCCCGCCGGAACGTACGAGCTTGTCGCCTGGCACGAAGGCTGGGGAATGGTCGGCAAAGAGAACTCGTATGACGTTCTCACCGAACGCAGCGTCCAGCGCCCGGTGTTCACGCAACCGAAGTCATGGCAGAAGTCGGTGACGGTGAGCGGAAACGGATCGGCAACCGTCGATTTCGTCATCTCAAACCGGTAGCGTCATCGAATCAAAAGTGCTTATGTGGGGACAGCCGCCATCGGCTGTCCGCCGAGCGAAGCTCGGCTATGCTTGCTATGTCTCTGGGTACATAGCCGGCACTATCTACCCTCCCTGACTATGTCGAGTGATGTGAAGGGATCTTGGCGATCGCTCAACAATCGCGGCCCGTAACGCAAATCGAGTCGATCAATCACCCGACATAGTTTTCTCCGTTTTTCTCTGCGCTACAGACTGTTGAGGAACCCAAGCAGTTGGTCTCCAGGTTGATAGCGCCCCGGTCTTCCGTTTGGTGGCAAGGTTTTCGCAAGTGCCCGCTCCTTCATTGCGAGGGTGGCTTCGAGATAGATTTGCGTGGTCTCCACCGACTCATGTCCAAGCCACAATGCAATCACAGAACGATCCACGCCCGCTTGCAAAAGGTCCATCGCCATCGTGTGCCTCAAGCGGTGAACGGTGACCCGCTTTTCCTTCAACGAGGGACAGACTTTGGATGCCGCCATGCGATGCTTGGTCAACAGGTACTGCACGCCGTGGACGCTTAGACGTTCCCCCTGGGCGCTGGGAAAGAGCACGTCGCCGTCACCACGTCGCGGTTCGCGAAGCCAGGCTTTCAATACGGCGAGTGTGGATTGGGCAAGAGGTGTGCAGCGTTCTTTGCGGCCCTTGCCGATCACACGCAGGTGAGCGCCAGCCCCAACGATAAGATCCTCGCGTTTGAGTCCGGTCATTTCCGATAAGCGCAGGCCCGTCTGCACTGCCACGAGCAGAAAGGCGTGATCACGCCGGCCAGACCAGGTGAACTGATCCGGAGCGGCAAGCAAGGCATCGACTTCGGGGCGAGTGAGGAACTGGACCAAGGTACGGGTGAAGCGCTTGCTGGGGATAGCGAGCACGCGCTGGATCTGTGCAGAATGGGCTGGTGCCTCGAAAGCTGCGTATCGAAAGAAGGAGTGAATCGCTGTGAGGCGCAGATTACGACTGCGCACGCTTACGCCTTGGCGTTTCTCCAGTTCATCCAAGAAAGCCACGATCAAGGGGGCATCGATCTCCTCGAAGGTCAGGCGTGACGGCGGCTTGCGCAGCCGCTGCTGAACGAACTTCAGGAATTGACGGAAGGAGTCGCGATAGGAACTGATGGTGTGTGGGCTTGCCTGGCGCTGCTGCATCAAGCGCTGGGTAAAGAAGCACTGCAAAAGCGGAGCCAGAGTGGTTGGGGTGATCATGGCCGATCCTCCCAGCGATGCTCGAGCCGGCGCATGGCTTCTCCCATCAGCTCCGGGGAGCTGCTTAAATACCATTGCGTGTCCGCGACGTGGACATGACCGAGGTAGGCGGACAAGATCGGCAGGAGGCGTTCTGGATCTAGGTTGGACCGATACCACGCTACCAGTGTGTTGGTTGCGAAGCGGTGCCGCATGTCATGCAGACGTGGCCCGTGATGGTCGGATATGCCGCGCAGACCGATCTGCCGAGACAAGGCATAGAAAGTTCGATGAATCTCTCCGCCATCCAAACGATTGCCCCAGTTGGAAACGAACAGATAGGAGGACACCGGCCGTCCCGCCCAATGACGTTTGCGGCGCGCGATGTAGTCAGCAAGAACTTTGCACGTCGATGCGTGCAAAGGCACGAGTCGGGACTTGCCAAACTTGCCGCTGCGGATCGTCAACACCGCCGCCTTAAGGTCCAAGTCCTGAAGCTCGAGATTGCGCGCTTCGCCCAGACGTAGGCCGGAGACATTCAGTAGTCCGAACAGACCATGGTAAGTCCAAGGTCGCAGTTTGCTGGCCTCACAACGGCAGGGCAAGTCGAGAGTCGCGCGCAGTAAGCTGCGGATTTCATCGTCCGAGTACAGGTACGGCCGCGCCCGTTTCGGGCGAAATGGCAACAAGCCCTGGGCAGGAATCTGGGTTCGTGGATCGGTGGCACTACGATGGTGCGCGAATCCGCGTACGAAGCTCAGTCGTTTCGCCCACTGCGCGGGTTGGACGTTTACCGGCTGTTGAGCCCAAGCGAGAGCCAATGCCTGGGTGATGTGGAAAGTGCGGTGGCGCTCCATGAAGGTGACGAAATCAAGCAATCCCTTGCCTGCATCCTGCAGCTTGAACCCCAAACTGCGGCGCAGGCTCAGATATTCGTGAACGGCCTGTCGAAGCGTGTTCATCGCACACCTCCCGGCCACGGCAAAGCCAGTGCACGCAATGCCTTGATGTCGACCTTGGTGTAGATCTTGGTGGTCTGTGGATGGCGATGCCCGAGCAACTCGCCGATCTCGCTCAGCGAAGCGCCTTGGCGCAACATCTCGGTGGCCAATCCATGGCGAAACTGGTGTGTCCCTGTGGTCGTGGCCTGAATGCCGGCACGTTCGAGTGAGTGCCGAACCATAGATCCAATCCCACTCGTCCCGCGAAAGGCGCAGATCGGGGCTCTGGCTCGTAAAAATACGCTGCGGCTGGTGCTATCCGGTCGCCCCCGCCGTAGGTAGGCGGCGATGGCTTTACCGATCTCGGTGGGTAAGGGCAGTCGGTTACGTTGGCCACTCTTGCCGCGCACGCTCACTTGTCCCAGGTTCCAGTCAATGTCATTGAGTTCGAGAGATGCCACTTCCCCTGCACGCAATCCCAACCGCGCCAGTAAGAGCAAGATGGCATAGTCTCGACGCCCGACCGCAGTCCGACGATCGATACTGGCAAGGAGTTGGCGTACGTGCTCCGCGGAAATCGCCCGGGGGATCGACGTCATCGACCAGTTGGCGACGATGGGAACGGCGGCGGCCAGATCCAGCGTCACCTCCCCCAGATATCGCGCGTACTGCAGGAAGGAGCGCAATGCGGTGGTCATGAGCTTCGCCGTCTTTGTGTGCAGTCGTGGCGCTTGGCGCTGTACGAATCTCACAACATCGCTTGCACACAGACGCGAGAGCGTGACTCGTCCGGAGCCGAAACGGTCTTCGAGAAAACTGCGGATGAACGGAACGTAGTTGATGATTGTCGGGCGGGCTAGGGCGCGCACTTCCAGCAAATACCGACCGTACACTTGGGCACAATGCTCAGCCGGAGTCGGTTGGCGTGCTAATTTCTCTTCGCTGGGGATCACGCCCTCTCGGCGCAAGAAACCGATGAGATGGCTGAGGGCAGCGGCATCCCCCCGGCTAGGTCGTACGCGTCGAGCGCGATATCGTAGATACCGTGCCGCATGATCGGAGCAGATGCTGCGCAGTCCGACCCCTTTGCCCTTAAGCCATCGGCTAAAACATGCAGCGAGCAAAACCTGTCGATGAATCGATGCCAAACTGTATCCCTGCTCACTCACCGATTCTGCAAACGAGCCGATTTGTGCCGCGACTGGGCCTTCCGGCCGTCGCGATAGAACCACTTGGTTGTTGACGATGCACTTCATGTAGACTCCTTCCCCGACCTGCGGGCTAGTAGAAGGAGCTCAGAATATGTCTATACCGCCTCAAGTAGGCGCCGGGGAAATCCGGCCTTCCGCAAATTTACAAGACATAGTCAGGAAGGGTAGATAGTGCCGCAGCCCGTGCGGCGAGCAGACGAAATGAACCGCCGCGGAGATCTCCGCTACTATGTTGCCATGCAGCCTATTCGCGGCGTTTAACGCTCAATGGATTCGCTTTTTGTTTATCCCATCCTCGGCACGGCGCTATCTATTACAATGCAGGCCATTCAGGGACTCCAAAGGAGATTGTTAATCACGATGGTGGGACGATGCATTTTCGGTCTTTTTCTCCTTTCGGCAGCTCTGGTCGATGCAACGGTTAACGACGGCGGTTCAGTCCCCGGAACGGCCTTCCATCGCTACTCCGCAAAAGATCAGTTCGGCAGAACCGTCACGTTCTATTTATCGGAGAGTTCGCCCCAGCGCTCGATTCCGCTGGTCATTTTTGTGCAGGGCACAGGCTGTTCATCGCTGTTCCAGAGCCAGAACGGACGGATAATGCAGGGTGCGTTCGTGTTGCTGCTGGACAGCATAAGGGGCCGCGGAAGAGTTCTCGTAGTAGAGAAACCGGGCGTCCAGTTCTTGGATAAGCAGGCCGACGCCGAGGATGCGAAAACCTGTCGTCCGGAGTTTCTCGCCGAACACACCCTCGACCGATGGACGGAGGCGATCGTCACTTCCATTAAGGCCGCACATGAACTGCCCGGTATCGACAGATCGAAGACTCTGATAATTGGCGGTTCGGAAGGTGGTGTTGTCGCCGTCCACGTAACGAATGTGATGCCGTCCGTCGCTTATGCGGCTTCAATTGCGGGTGGAGGCCCGAACCATCTATTCATCCTTGCGCATTACGTTCGACGCAAGGGTCTTGATCCGGAGGTTGAGTCTATGGCTGTTGGGCGAAAATTCTCCGCGACCCAGATAGCACGACGGAATTCTGTCGGGGGCAGCCTTATCGACTGTGGTCCAGCCTGCTCAAAACGTCGCTGACTCAGGAGTGCCTTCAATCCCGCGCGGCTTTGTATCTGGTCCACGGCACGGCGGATGAGTCGAGTTCCATTGCGGCCTTTGACGTGATGCGAGCCGAACTGGCAGCCAAGCAAAGAAAAGCTGTCTTTGAACGAATCGAAGGTGCGGATCATTCCCTTACTCAGCCCGGCAAAAGGCCGGAAGACGGACTTACGGCTGCATTCGGGCGAATCGTGGATGGTTTCTGAGCGCCGCCCATTGAAGCCGACGGGACGAATCGAAATACGTACCCATGCTTATCAGAAAACCTTCTTCTTTCCACAGGACAAGCTGGTAAGAAGAACGCATGCGCGGAGACGATCAGCAGCAGAATCACATCTTCAGTTATTTGTCGCCGGAGGAGCGGGTGCGGAAGGATCATCCGCTGCGCACCATCCGGGCGATGGTGGACGAGATGCTCCCTCAGTTCTCACCACGATTCGACACCATGTATGCCAAGCGTGGGTCGTCCGTCGATTCCCCCGGAGAAACTGCTGCGGGCGCAGTTGCTGCAGATGCTGTATTCGATTCGCAGCGAGCGACTGCTGATGGAGGAGATCGATTACAACCTGCTGTTCCGCTGGTTTGTGGGGTTGAACGTGGACGATGCGGTGTGGGACGCCACCGTCTTCACCAAGAATCGCGACCGCTTGCTGGAAGCGACGTGGCCCAGGAGTTTCTGGCGCAAGTGGTGGAGCAAGCGCGGGCTAAAGGGCTTGACTTCCGACGAGCACTTCACCGTGGATGGCACGCTGCTGGAAGCCTGGGCGGGGGCGAAGAGTTTTCAACCGAAAGACAAGAAACAACGCCACCGCCGGACGATCCCGGCAATCCCACGGTGAACTTTCGCGGCGAGCAGCGCTCGAATGAGACGCACGCGTCGAAGACCGATCCGGAGTCGCTGTTGGCGCGGAAAGGCGAGGGCAAGGAGTCGAAGTTGAGCTACAGCGGCAACCTGCTGGTGGAGAATCGCAACGGACTGATCGTGGACGCGGAAGTGTTTCAAGCCAACGGCACGGCGGAACGCGATGCCGCGCTGGTCATGCTGGAGAAGCTTCCCGGCACGCAACCGGTGACCGTAGGCGGAGACAAAGGGTTCGACACGCGAAACTTCGTGAAAGAGTGTCGGCAATCTGCGGGTGACGCCGCATGTGGCGCAGAACCATGCGCGGCCGGGCGGCAGCGCGATTGATGAGCGCACCACGCGGCATGCTGGTTATGCGCATCAGCCAGAAGAAAGCGGAAGCGGATCGAGGAGTGCTTCGGTTGGCTGAAGACGATCGCGCTGATGCGCAAAGTGCGGCATCGCGGCGTGTGCAAAGTGGATTGGATCTTCACCTTCGCGTGCGCGGCCTACAATCTGGTGCGTATGCGAAACCTAGACGCCTCCGTTCCGGCGGTGTAAGTCGGGGCCGAAGTGTGTCCGGCAGAGTCTGGAATTAGACTCTGGGGCTGCCAAAACACCAAAAATCAGATCGTTCGGCATCGCGGAGATGAACCACGCAAGAAAAACACGTTGCAAATCAATTTTTCAGCAGCCTGCTAGGGGGCTGGCCCACACATCCGAACTTTAACTCCTGACAGCACCACGGACCTCGATTCCTTGGTCACTGTCACAGACAAGGCTCTCCGTCCTGTGATAGACGTGGCCGATGCCGGCCAACCTGCATCGGTACTACGGTGCTGGGTATCTTCACTTCATCCCTACCAGTTGCTATCGGCAAACAGCGCTGGTCAACGAAGCACAGAAGGCGGAGATGCGGCTGCGCGGAATTGCATAGTGGGAGATGGCTGGCCGCAAGCCGAATGTGTCCGTGGTACCCACTCGCCGAAAACCGCGGCGAGTGGGGCAGCCTCGATCGTGGTGACGCCAGGAGTTAAAAATTAGACTGTGGGCCAGCCCCCAAATATTGATCGCATTGAAGAGAAACCATTTGATCCCGGGCCTGAGCCCCATTTCAGAATTGTTAGAATAATTACAGGGCACGATTGACAGCACCGATAAAAACGGCTCCCGGACTCGGCATTGCAGGTGCAAGTAAGTCTCTTGTTTTTAATAATTTGCCAGTAACTTATTTCGATTCAAGATTTTGCAGAGACATAGGTGGACCTGTTGACGCTAACATCCCTATTTCCAAGATTTTGCGAGAGGGGTATCTCAAAAAAATTTGATCACCCGCCTCGCTCCCATTCGAGAGATTGTCGCTCTCGCTGTGTGTAGAATGAAAACTGGAATGTCGCAAGCCGCCCCAGCCATAACCCGCAGCCCCGCCGAAGTTGTTCGGCTCACGCCCGTCTCGCAAGCGCCCAACGGAATCTGCTACGCCGTCGCCGGAGAGGTCGCCCTCAATTCGTTCGATCTCGAACGCATGGTCGCTGCGGTTCCCACGCGAGTCTCCGCAGCGCTCGAACGCAAAGCCTATTACTTCGTCCCGCTGACGGTGAGTCATGGCGAGGAGACCCTGATCGCCGACCGCTACGACGTCGCTCTCAGCGACAACGCCGTCTGCCACCGCAATCTGAATCTCGGCGATTCGCAGTGCGTCTTTATTTCGACTCGCTTGATGGACGACAAATTTTCCGTCGCCTTCGAGTTCTACATCAATGTGGGACACGCCCTGGTCGAGCGGGCCGGCATCTCGGACGAGTTCAGCCAGGTTGCCTGGAGCCAGGTCGAAGCCGGCGTCCGCGGCGAAACTTCGCTCGACGCCTGGGAAGCGCGCAAGCTCGCGACCGCCAACGGTCCTGACGCGGAACGCTACAAGACCGAATACCTGGAAGCGACCTTCTCCGACACGATTTCGATTTACCTGCTCTCGCTCTATCTCGACGTCGATTACTATGATCTGCGCGAGCGCGATTATCCGCTGCTCGCCCCATCTGCGCTTGCGGAACGTTTGCGGAAAGTCGCGGAGTTATTTCCGCCGAATTCCGGATTCGAATTCGCAGTTCTCTACAAGCGCCGTGCCTGATGTCCCTGGAAGTCCGATGACCGCCGCGTCTGCAGTTCGTTCCTCTCACTTGTACGGAGTCCTGGTGCGCGCGTTGATGATCACTTTCATAGGATCGCTGCTGGTCTTTGCCGTCACTCTTCTGTTTTCAATTTTTGGCGTCGTGATTACCGGAGCGCTCTACCACAGACATCCCGACATGACCATCGCGTATCGCCATATCGCAATACCCGTTGGCATCGCCGCCGCGGTGATTATTTTCGTCTTCGCGCTGATCAATGAAATCCGACGCTACCGCCAATCCAAGACTCTCACCGCGATCGAGAGGATGAACTAGTTCGTGCCCATCCGGATCGCGATCCCCATGCCGCACTCGACCGACACGGAGTACGGCGAGCGCGCCATTCCGCAATACGAGCGCGCAGTCGCTCTCGCCGGAGGCAATCCGGTTCGCATCCCGCTCGATCGTCCCAACTCCGAAGTCCAAAAGTTGGTTGAGAATTGTGATGGAGTGCTTCTCCCCGGCAGCAATGCCGACGTGGACCCCGCGCGATTCCGGCAAGCGCGCTCAACCCATACCGCGGCCGCCGATCCGCGCCGCGATGAAGTCGACGATTTGCTGCTCGAAGATGCCTACGCCCAACAGAAGCCCGTTCTCGGAATCTGCTACGGGTTGCAGAGCCTGAACGTTTTCCGCAAAGGATCGTTAATCCAGCACATTCCGGAGTTTTTGCCGGACGCGACGCGGGCGAAAGTGAATCACGAGGCGGGACGAAAGGTTGCGATCGCGCACACAGTCGAGATCGACCCAGGCTCTGTGCTGGCCGGGATTGTTTCCAAAGATGGCCAAGGTCCGAGGTCGGAAGTCCGAAGTCCGGTCATTGTTCCGGTGAACTCTTCGCATCACCAATCGGCAGACGCGATCGGCGACAGTCTGCGCATCGTCGCGCGCTGTCCCGACGACGGCATCATCGAAGGCCTCGAGGGAACATCAAAAGATCATTTCGTAATCGCGGTGCAGTGGCACCCCGAGCGCTCGGTCGAGCAAGACAAGCCATCGCTCGCGATTTTTCGGGCCTTGATCGAAGCAGCTGCGAAACGAAACGGCGGGTGAAAAAGATCAGGGCGGACCGGCTACTTTTTTCTCTTGCGCACGGTCTTCTTAGCTGGCCGGATCTCCTGCAGAAGAACGACCACGTGCGCCAGCGCGGTGTTGTCGAGATTCAGTCCTTCCGGAGTCTTCGCCTTCAGCCCGACGCAATCGGAATGAATACCGAGAATCTCTGCAACGCGCGCCCGAATCGCGGCAGCGTGCGGCCCGATCTTCGGCGCAGTCAGAATTAGACTGGCGTCGATGTTGGCCACGCTATACCCGGCGTCGCGAACTCGCTTCAGGGCTTGCCGTAAAAATACGACCGAGTCCGCACCCTTCCACTTGGGATCGGAAGGCGGAAACAGGGCACCGATGTCCGGCGCCGCAACGGCTCCCAGCAGAGCGTCAGTGATGGCATGGAGCAGCACGTCTCCGTCGGAATGCCCGCCGAGTCCCTTGTCGTGAGGAAGCATGACGCCGCCAATCTTCAGCGGAATGCCGGTGTGGAATTCGTGGGAGTCAAAACCGTAGCCGATTCTCATGCAAGAACCTTGGCCACGGATTCGAACGGATTATCACGGACTTTTTTTCTTTCATTGTCGAACAGGAGGCGGCGAAACTGGGGACGTGAACCAAAGTTGAAAAGAATTCCGACTTCAAATTCCGTTGCGCGAAGATAGTGCAGCAATTGGGCCTGATGGGCCGAATCCAACCTTTTTGCGGCTTTCAACTCAAGGATGATTTTGCGGCCGACAATCAGGTCAGCAAAGTACTGGCCCACTTTTTGACCGTGAAACCAGACTGGCACGGGAACCTCTTGCTCGACCTTCATTCCGGATTCTGTCATGGCAACGGCCATTGCGGATGAGTACGTCGACTCCAGGAAGCCATGACCCAGTTCGTTGTACACCTCGTAGAAAATGCCGATGATTCTTTCGGTCAATTCCGAATACTTCAATGTGGATTGAGGTGAACTCATCAGCGCTAATTTTATTCGATCCGAGTTGGGTTATCCGTGTGAATCCGTGCAGATCCGTGGCTCATTTCCTGAAATAGAACTCCGCGAGTTCCATGTCTCCCGGAGTGGTGATCTTGATATTTCTTGGCGAGCCCATCACTACCGCAACTTCGTGTCCCGAACGTTCGACGAGCGATGCTTCGTCGGTGCCCATGAAACCGTCGGCTGCCGCTTCGTCGAAGGCTTTCTTGATCACGTCGTAGCGGAAGCCTTGCGGCGTTTGTGCGAGCACGACGCCAGCACGCGGGATCGTGGTCTTGATGACGGCTCCCTCGGCGGTGCGTTCGACCTGTTTCACGGTATCGACGGCCGGCAATCCCGCGATTGCGGCACCGTATTTTTGGGCGGCATCAATCACTTCGCGAATGATTTCCGCCGTCACCAGCGGCCGCACGGCATCGTGTACCAGCACGATATCCTCCGGAGCGCCAGTCAGCGCGTTGAGCGCTTGCTCCACAGATTGCTGGCGGTGCTCGCCACCGGTGACGAATTCAACTTTTTTTCGGAGCACGTCGCCTGCATCTTTTTGCAGGCGCTCGCGAAATCCCTCAATTTCGTTTTCCCGCAGAGCTACCCAGATCTCGCTGACTTCCGGCACGTCCGCAAACTTACGCAGGGTATGAACCAGAATCGGCGTACCCGCCAGTTCGGTGAACTGCTTCGAAGGCTGAGCCTTTTTCGACTTGGCATCCATGGCGCTGGGGACGGGAGCCATTCGCGTTCCAAGACCCGCAGCCGGGATGATGACGACGACCTTCATGGCGGGGTGTAAGTATACGAGTGGTACGGCGCGAGTTCAAATCGGGTTAACCGCCGAGACAGCAAGACTGAAGGAGGACCTTGCCTCCAAACTAGCGATCTCGGCGGCCCGTGGTTTCCTTAATGGCTAAGACGCGCCCTGCTTCGTGTCGATGGCCGGAGTCACCGGCACCGCGGTTGGTCCTGGTGCACCGACCGGCACGGTAGCGGTCGCGACCGGCGTGGCCGCGCTTGTTTGCCGGGAATAAGCGGCGCGTTCGTCCCACTTGCCAAAGATCATTTTGCCGGCAGTCGTCTGCAGAACCGAGGTGACCGAAACTTCGATCGTCTTGCCGATCATCTTGCGCGCATTGTCGACCACGACCATGGTGCCGTCATCCAGGTAAGCCACACCCTGGTTGTATTCCTTACCTTCTTTAAGGATGAAGACGCGCATGGTTTCGCCCGGCAGCACGATCGGCTTCAGCGAGTTGGCCAGTTCGTTGATGTTCAACACCTCGACTCCCTGAAGTTGCGCGACCTTGTTCAGGTTGAAGTCGTTGGTGATGATCTTGCCCTCATAGACCTTGGCCAGTTCAATGAGTTTCAGGTCGACTTCGCGGACCGCAGGAAAATCATCCTCCACGATCTGGATCTGCAGGTTGGCGACCTTCTGCAGGCGCTGCAGAATATCGAGCCCGCGCCGGCCACGGTTCCGCTTGAGCGAGTCGGCAGAGTCAGCGACAAGTTGCAGCTCTCGCAGAACGAACTGCGGGGTCACAATGATGCCGTCGAGAAATCCGGTCTCGGCAATGTCGGCGATACGGCCATCGATGATCACACTGGTGTCGAGAATCTTGTAGCTCTTCTTGCCCTGCTTCTCGCCGCCAAAGATGCCTCCCAGAGCCGCCAAGTTCAGCAGATCGCCCTTGTTTGACCCAACGATCAGGCCTACGTAAGCCATCAGCAACATGACGAGGATCTGGAGGAAGCTTTGAGTATGGCCCTCGGGCACACTGCTGCGGATGATCAGCGCGAACAGGTAGGCGCCGCAGATTCCGAGGATGCTCCCGACGGCAGCTCCGATCAGCCGTTTGAGGCTGACCATACGGAGCTTCCATTCGAACAGGACGATCGCAGCGCCGATGATGGCCCCAACTCCGGCATCACGAAGGGGAGAAAGTCCAAAGGGGGCAATTTCGAAGCAGGTAACGGCTACAACGATTACAAAAAGAAGACGTACAAAGATGATATCCACGGTAAACCTCCCGCGGATGCAGCTTTCCCCTGGTACGTGGGTGGTGCACCCGTGCCAGTTCCCGCCGGCCCAACGGGACTCAGCCTTGCGGATTCGGGGCGCATGAATAGGGGAATGAATCGCCCCGCTTCCAACCTTGAGGGGCCCGGTTGGAGGATCAGTAAATCTAACGTCAAGAGTATATACCTGCTGGTAGAAGCCTGCGAAGCTGCCGATTCCTTCGCACCAGACCCCAGAACAGGCTTGCCGGACTGATCCAGAACCCTAGGGTTGTCTACCGACTTGTCGACAGCTGGGTACAGCAAATCCGGTCACGATGCTTGCCAATACAAGCGCATCTTAGACAGCGAAGTTTGCGAGCTGCGCTCCGTTGCAGGTCGCCGGCCCGTAGTAGCAGTCCACTTGGAATACTCGGAGGATTCTATGATTCGAGCTTTGCGATTTCTGCAAGTAGGCGCTCTCTGCATCCTGATTGCAGGTTCTCTGGCGCTGTACGCGCAGGATGACAAACAACAACCAGAGCCGCCGCGGCAGGACGAGCCTCACCCTGAAAAGAATCAGGACAAGATGAATCAGCCACGGCAAGAAGAGGCAAAGCCTTTAAAGCAAGATAAACAGGGACAGAAAGCCGACAAGCAGCAGGAGAAAGACCAAGAAAAGCAGTCGCACGAGCAGATGAAAGCCGGCCGAGAGATGAACGACGCCCAGCAGGGACATGCCCATCCGGCAGGCAAGAGCGCCCGCATCCCCGACAACAAGTTCCGGACGAGCTTCGGACGCAGCCACACCTTTGTCGTGCGGCGTCCGGTGATTGTGCAAGGCCAACCCGGGTTTGTTTATGGCGGATATTCATTCGTCTTGGTGAACCCTTGGCCAGCCGACTGGGCTTACACGGATAATTGCTACGTCGATTACATCGACGGAGAATACTTCCTGTTCGATCTGATGCATCCGGGAGTTCGACTTGCTTTGTTCGTAGTGCTGTAACCGGGGCAGAGTTGGTGCGATCGAAGCCCGCTCACGATCAACCAGTCGTGGAGCGGGCTTTGTCGTGTTTGAAGAAAGAAGGAGTGTGCTGAGACTTTTGCTGCTTTGAAACTTTCTTCGCGCCCGTGATTTCAATTGAGAAAACTGCAGTTTGCCGTCCTGCTAAACTTTTCCTATGAAAGCGCTTGTTCTTACCAGTCTTTCCGGACCCGATGCGTTGCAGATCCAGGATTTTGCTGAGCCCACAACGAAACAAGGCCAGACGATCGTCAACGTGAAGGCTGGCGGCCTTAACTTCGCCGATCTGATGACGACTCGTGGGGGGTATCCGGGGACGCCGGCTCCGCCTATGGTCGTGGGTCGCGAATTCTCGGGGGTCGAGGGAGCGAGCAGCAGGCGAGTGATGGGATACGCGCAGTGGGGTGCCTTCGCCGAAAAAACTGCGGCCTATTCCAGCATGCTGTGGCCGGTTCCTGAGTCGTGGACCGATGAGCAGGCGGCTGCGTTTCCCGTGAATTTCTTCACGGCTTACCTCGGATATTGGCAGGCTGGAATGACGCAGCCCTCACCCGCAGGACGGAAATATCGCGTACTGATTCACGCCGTCGCTGGTGGCGTTGGAACGGCCGCCGTGCAGATTGGAAAGCTGCTTGGGGTCGAGATGTATGGAACGTCATCGTCGGATGAGAAGCTGGCGCGAGTGAAAGAACTGGGGCTTCAGCACGGGATCAACTACAAGCGCAATGATTATGAAGAAGCCGTGAAGAATTCCACGCGGGGAGAAGGCGTGGATGCGGTGTTTGAGATGCTTGGCGGCGAGCACACAGCCAAGAGCCTGCGATGCCTGCGTGATTTCGGACGCGTGATTCAGTACGGGACCGCGACCGGGAAGTCTCCGAAGCTGGATTTGCGCGCCATGTACGCAAAATCGGGAATCGTGCAAGGCCTGTGGCTGAGTTATCTTTCGCAGAAGCCTGAGATCATGGAACCGGCATGGAAGCAGCTTTCTGTCTGGATCAAGGAAGGCAAACTGTCTCCGCAGATCGGGCGGGTTCTGCCCTTTGAAGAGGCGGTTGAGGGATACAAAATGCTGGAAGAAGGAAAGAATTACGGGAAGATTGTGGTGAAGATTCCGTAGGCGATGGGCGCGAGTTATCTAAGGAAGGCGTTTATGAAAAAGAAAGCCGCAGTCACACTCTACGAAAAACCAACTTGAAGCACCTGCCGCGAGGTCAAGCGTGTCTTGACGGAACGAGGCGTGGAGTTTGAGAGCGTCAACTACATCAAGGATCCCTTGTCGGCGGACGACTTAAAGCGACTGCTACGCCGGGCGGGACTTGGGCCGAATGATGTATTGCGCGCGAAAGAAGCTGCGTATCGGGAGTTTGTCGCGGGAAAGAATCTGAGTGACGATGAGCTGCTGAAGATCATGGCGGCGCATCCGGAGCTTCTGCAGCGGCCCATTGTGGTGCGGGGCGAGAAGGCGGTGCTGGCCAGGCCGGTGGGGAATTTGTCGAAGCTGGGAATCAAGTATCTCGGGAGCTGAAGCCCGTGAAGCTCTTGCATTTCGATGGCGCGGCTGGAAGCCGCGCCACTTCAAAGCGGCGTTTTCGAAAGCGAAGCTGTTCACGACTTGTTTCGTTCGTCGCGAGGCGGCGAGACCCCGCCACGACAGCCGCCGGGGACGGCGGCGCTAGCCATCATTCCTCGAAGACCCATTCTTCGCTAACCAGGAAATTTGCGATCGAGCACAATGCCATGGCGATGGCGTTGGCGAGCAGATAATTCAGGTGTTCCTGGCCGACCAGAATTTTCATCAGCGCCAGGTTGCCGAGAATCGACACCGCCCCTGTGGTCAGATTGAAGCGAACGAGACGCGGCAGAGAGCGGCGCCATGAGGATTCAACCCGATCCGACCACGTAAATTGTTCGTGCCAGGCAAAGTTGTGGACGACGGCGGCCTCGACCGCAATGGCAGTCGCGAGCAAGTAATCGAACTTCAGAATGCTGCGCAGAAAAAAGAGCGCGGCGAACTGAACGCCGATTCCTATTCCTCCGACGAAGTTGAATTTGCACCAGCGGCGCAGAACTGAAGTTCGCTCGGCGGCCTTCGCGCTCATTGCGGGATCCTTTCTTCGCGATAGAGCCGGATCGTATTCTTCAGAGTGAAGAAAACGACCATTACTGCCATGCCAATCAGCCCGATCGCGCCGCCCACGTCGAAGAGACGGTAGTATCCGCCGAGAAAGTGGATCATCGGCTTCCAGAACAGGGCGAGATTTCCGACGGCCAGCAGGATACGGAGTTCGGTCGGTCCGAAGCGCCAGAATGACAGGCGAAATTCCCCGAGCGCGTGCGTCGCCAGATACGACTGGATCGAGAGCGTGAGGAAGGCGATGAGCAGGCCGATGGCGATCCGCGGCTGCATGTAGCCGGAGAGCGCAAGGCCTCCCATGAGAGCAATAGCGCCGAAGGTGTCGACCATGTGATCGACATAAAAGCCGTATCGCGGACGGAGGCGCTGGCGGACTCGAGCCAGAGTGCCGTCGAGGGAATCACCAAGCCAGTTGAGGGCGAGACAGGCGATGACTCCGAGGAGCGCGAGGCGGTTCCAGGCCGCGAGGGCATAGCAAACGCCCGCGCCGATCTGCGCGAACAGGCCGAGGATTGTCAGATGATCCGGACCGACGCGGTCGGGAGTGTGGGCAGCGAGCCAGAGTAGGGTGCGCTTTTCGGCGGCTGCGACCCAGCTCTCCTGAACTCGAAGCATATCTGGAAAGGGACGCACCCGGCGCATCTCGAGGAGCACGCGTGGGTTCACCTGTTCGCAAAATTCAGTCATGGTCTGAAATCCGGGGATTGCCATAGTTGCCTCCGGGATTGTGTTTCATCCACAGCTCTTGTTTCGAGTTGAATTTCGCGCAGGGAAGGCCGGAGGACAATGCACTCGGGATCAAACGATGGTCATCCTGCAAGTTATTGAAAACGTGGGTGTAATGGATCTCAGATCAAGCAGTTGGGGGGGAATATCTCGGTGTTCTCAATTGGATGAAGGAGCGGGCGGGGCCATACTCGACAGCCGACGCCGAGGACGCCGGCGCTACGCTTCGCGGATGTGCGGCTGAGAGTTGTTCGACCGACCAGGCAATCTGGTCTCTGGTGATGATGGCGGGCGGGGCCAGTAGAATATGGTCGCCCGAAACGCCATCGACGCTGCCTTGCATCGGGTAAACGAGGAGTCCCCGCTTGAGAGCTGCCGAAGCCACGCGGGAGGAGAATGTCTGGTCCTGTGGAAACGGGCGCTTGGTGGATTTGTCGGCGACGAATTCGATGGCCCAAAGCAGGCCGATGCCGCGGACATCGCCGACCGATTCTTCTTTTCGCAATCCCTCCAAGGCTTGCCTGAAATCGAAAGCCAGGCTGCCGGCGCGGTCGGAATCAGCCTTCGCGACGAGTTCGTGGGTTTGAAGAAAACGGAGTACGGCGCGCCCGGCGGCGAGTGAAACCGGGTGGGCGTTGTAGGTGAAGCCGTGGAGGAAAGAGCCGGAGCCGGCGGCGATCGCGTCGACAATTTTTTTCCTGGCGATAACTGCGCCGAGCGGAGCGTATCCACTGGAAAGACCTTTGGCAGTGACCAGTATGTCGGGGGCGACGTTCCAGTGATCGACGGCAAAATTGCGGCCGGTGCGGCCCATGCCGGCCATGACTTCGTCGGCAATCAGCAGGATGTCGTGACGACGGCAGATTTCGACAATGGACTCCAGATATCCGACAGGAGGAACGGCGGCGCCGAGCGTGGCCCCACTCACTGGTTCGAAGATGAAAGCGGCAGCCTCGCCGTTCGCAGCTTCAATCGCGTGGCCTAGTTCGGCGGCGTAACGAGGGCCGCAGTTGCGGCAGCCGTCCGGGCAATTAAAGGCGCAGCGATAAGGATAGGGCATGCCGACGTGGGCGAATTCGCGGATCATCGGCAGATAGATTTCGCGGCGGCGCCTGTTGCCTGAGACTGATAGAGCACCAAGCGTCGCGCCGTGATAACTCTGAGTTCGGCTCAGAATCTGGTGGCGATCGGGGTAACCGGTTTCGACCTGATATTGACGCGCCAGTTTGAGGGCAGTCTCGATGGATTCCGAGCCGCCGCAGGTGAAGTAAACGGCCCCGCCGCGGAAATTCTCCCCGGCGAAAGCCAGCAATTCTTCGGCATATTCCTCGGCAAGCGGAGTCGTGAATTGGCTGGTGTGAACGAATTCAAGCTTCGCTGCCTGCTCCGCCATCGCGACGGAAATTTCGGCCACACCGTGGCCGATCAGGTTCACGGCAGCAGAGCCGGCAAGATCCAGATATCTATTTCCTGCGGAATCCCAGATGCAGACTCGTTCGCCGCGAACCGCAGACGGGAAATCTTTTCGAAACGATCGCCGTAGAACGGAAGATCGCGATGTGACGAGAGCGGAATCGGGCACAAAAGATTATCGCATCAGAGCCGCGAGAGTACGCTAAGCCCTTCAATCTTCATGACGTGCATATCTACCTTTTGGGCGTTGGTCACATCTAAGGGAATAGCTCCAGGATTAGAACCGTCCCAAGTTAGAGCGGGAATGTAGTGACATGCACCTCTTTCTTGCAAGGACGCTGGATGAAGGAGGTCATTATTATGCGGAAGCCTTGTTTTCGATCCATCGGATTGTGCTGGTTGGTAGGGTTGCTTACGGCTGCAACCGTCTGGGCGCAACAGACGCCAAGCGCGGGCACGTCGGTACACCTGGTCGTGACGGCGGAAGCGCACAAGGGCAACAATCCCCCCGAGGTCAAGAAAGAGGACGTCATGGTGTACGAGGGAAAGACCCGCGACACTGTGACCGATTGGATTCCAGCCACGGGAGACCATGCGGCGCTCGAATTGTTCATACTGGTCGACGACAGCTCGAACTCGAGTCTTGGTTCCCAATTGCAGGACATCAAGCAATTCATCGGCTCGCAACCGGAAACCACAAAAATTGGCGTGGCCTACATGCAGAACGGAATCGCGAGAGTCGCGGAAAATCTGACTGACGATCATGACGCGGCGGCAAAAGCGTTGCGGCTGCCAATGGGCATCGGCGGAGCGAATGCGAGCCCTTATTTCTCGTTGAGCGACCTGGTGAAGCGGTGGCCGGCAAGCAATGCGCGCCGGGAAGTGCTGATGATCAGCGACGGCATCGACCTTTATTACGGGATGTGGGACTTGGAAGATCCGTACCTGCAAAGTGCCATTGATGACGCAGGGAAGGCTGGCATCATCGTGTCTTGCATCTATACGCCCGGAGCGGGACACTTCGCACACAGCTATTGGGAGAGTTATTGGGGACAACTTTATCTGGCGGATCTGGCGGAAAAAACGGGTGGCGAAGCGTACTACATCGGCTTTAACGGCCCGCCGGTTTCGTTCGCGCCTTATCTTGACAGTTTGAGCCAGAGGTTGCAGCACCAGTATTTCCTCGGGTTCCTGGCTCAGCCGCGGAAGAAAGCCGGGTGGCAGCATATCCGGCTCACCACCGAGCTCCCGGGTGTGGATCTGGTTTCGGCGGGAAGAGTTTACGTGCCGGCGCAACAGTAGATTCCCGTTTCAGTACTAGAGTGTTGCCGGAGGCGAATCGATCAACACTGATCGTTTGAGATTCCGATAAGATTGGGATCTATCGGGTCTCGATGACGAAGCTCCTGCGCTTTTTCCGGCCATCGCACCAGCACACCGCGTTTTCAGCAACCATGTTGTTGATCACGGCAGTGATGCTGTCGCGCGTGATCGGTTATGCGCGCGATGCCTACATTGCCTGGGCATACGGAGCCGGCGGGGCTACCGACGCATACGTGGCGGCATTCACGCTGCCCGACTTTCTGAATTACATCGTGGCGGGCGGCGCGGCCTCGATCACCTTCATCTCAATCTACACAAAATTTCTGGCGGAGAAGCGCGAGGGAGAAGCACGCAAAACGTTCTCGATCATCATCACGGTGATGACCGCGGTGATGGTCGTAGGAACGATCGCCGCCGAAATTTTCACGCCGCAATTCGTGGGCTGGTTCGTAAAAGGCTTCACCCCTGAGAAGGTCGAGCTTTGCATTCATCTGACGCGGATTCTGCTGCCGGCGCAGATTTTCTTTTATGTGGGCGGAGTGGTCTCGGCAGTGCTGCTGTCGCACCGCCTATTCCTGTTTCCGGCATTTGGACCGTTGATCTACAACCTGTTCATCATTCTTGGCGGAGTCATAGGCGGGCGGCATCTGGGGATCAGTTCGCTGGCATACGGAGCATTGGTTGGCAGCTTTACCGGCCCATTTCTGGCCAGCGTGATTGGAGCGGCGCGCATCGGAACCGGATACCGTCCGTCTTTCGATATAGGGAATCCGGCATTTCGCGAGTGGGTGAAATTATCGATCCCGCTGATGTTGGGCGTTTCCCTGGTGACAGTAGATGATTGGATTCTGAGACATTACGCGGCGAGCGGTGTCGGGGACATTGCGCGCCTCAATTATGCGAAGCGGCTGTTTGCCGTGCCCATTGCCGTGCTCGGGCAGGCGACCGGGCAGGCGTCGCTGCCATTCTTCGCGCGGCTGTTCAATGAGAACAAGCTCAAGGAATTTGCGCGTACGGTAAACGACTCTGTGTATCGCGTGTCGGCAGCTTCCCTTCTGGCGAGCGCATGGATGATGGCGGCTGCGCTTCCGGTGATCGATCTGGTTTACCGCCGCGGAAGATTTTCGTTCGCGGACTCGCAGACCAGTTCCGTGTATTTCTTCTGGTTCTCGCTGTCGCTGATTCTCTGGTCGGCGCAAGGACTTTATGCGCGAGCTTTCTATGCCGCCGGAGATACGCTTACGCCCATGGCTGCTGTCAGCGCGATCACATTAATTTCGCTGCCGATCTATTCGGTTCTGTTCCACAGGTTTGGAGTAGTCGGGCTGGCCTGGGCATCGGATACGGGAATCGGCCTGAACCTGCTGGCTCTGGCCGGGCTGCTGCATTACCGCAAACTGGTCAGAATCGGGGAGTTGCGCTGGGGAGAGTTGGGCAAGGCTGCCCTGACAGCAGTCGTGGCGGGGGTGACCAGTTTTGAAGTGGCGAAGGCCGTGCCAATCGTCAGATCAGGACACGGTAGCCGTATGGCGGATCTGATGCAGTTGGGACTGGTGTCGCTTACCTGGGCCGCGGCGGTCGCAGCGGGGCTATGGCTGCTGGGATCGGACCTGCCCCGGGATCTTCGACGGCACAAGGGGGCAGTGTATCCCTCGGTGGCGGAGGGAGAAAGCAAGGAGATTCTGGGAGCGGGAAGGTAGGTTTTTCTTTTGTCTTCCAACAGACTAGTTGGTAAACTAGTTGTATGAAAACCGTAGGCGCATTCGAAGCAAAGACTCATCTGAACGAGCTTCTTAAGCGAGTGTCCAAGGGCGAGAGCGTCCGCATCACGGTTCGAGGGGTTCCGGTCGCGAAGCTGGTTCCGAGTGATTGTGTGCCTAAAGACCTTAAGAAGATTGTCAGCGAGATCCGCGAAATCCGCAGCGGAGCAACCTTGGGGAAGCTGACGATCCGCGAGCTGATCAATGAAGGTCGACGATATTGAAAAGTTCGTGCTTGATGCATCGATAACGCTGGCTTGGTGTTTTCCTGAGGAGGCGACAGCCGGAACTGAAAGGCTGCTTGATCTCTTAGCCAATGGCGGGTCGGCGATTACCCCGGCGATTTGGCCTTACGAAGTCGCGAATGCTTTACTCGTGGGCGAACGGCGCAAGCCGATATCGATGGCGCAAGTGACATCGGTTCTGCGACGGATCTCTGAACTGCCGATTATGGTGGATCCGATCCGAGTGGAACGAGCATTTGACCAGGTGCTCTCGTTTGCTCGTCAGGAGCAGTTGAGCGAATATGACGCCGCTTACCTCGAGCTCGCGTTACGCGAAGCAGTCCCGATCGCAACGCTCGACGACGGGTTGCGACGAGCGGCGCAGAGAGCGGGCATTCAGGCAATCAGACTGTAGCTAAGCCGTCGTCGGCAAAGCATGTCTGCCCTCGCGCTATACTTTCGTCAGAGATGGTTCAATGATTACAGCCACAAAGCCGGTGCCAATTCAAAGTCTGGTGGAAAGACTCAGGCAGATACCGGCATCCATGTTTGACGAAGTCGAACCGCTGCGGCGGTTCTTGCAGGACACCCCGGTGGACGCCGATTCTCTAGCTCCCTATCTGAATTGGGACCGGCAACACTACACGCGAAATCTGATCGACCGGACTGCGCTCTACGAATTGATGGCGATTTGCTGGGAGGTCGGGCAGGCCAGTTCGGTTCATAATCACCGCGACCAGAACTGCTGGATGGCCGTTCCCATTGGACGTTTGCAGGTGGAGAATTTCCATCTCCTGCATCAGGATCTCGAAGCTGGAATCTCCATGCTGGAGCCGCTGGACACGGTGGAGATGAACATTCAACATCCGTGTGCGGTGAATCCGGCGGATCCTGTGCACCGGGTGGTGAATCCTCGCGAATTTAATCAGCGCGCGGTGAGCCTGCACGTGTATTCGCGCCCGTTTGATACGTGCGTCGTTTATTCCCCTGAACAGGGCACGTGCGGAGAGATCAAGCTGCATTTCAATACGATGTTTGGAAAGACCTCAGGACAGTAGTGGCATGATGCCGCGAATCTATCTGGCCGGGTTAATCGCGATTCTGATTCTGGCAGGTGCCGGGTGCAAGAAACAGCCCGCCCCCTCCACGCTGGACACATCCGAACATCTCGATCTGCCTTCGATCAATGGGACGCCAGCCTCGGGAACGCAGACGGTGCTGGAGAAGACGTTCGATCTCAAGGTCTCGGCAATGTTCCCGTTTGAGGTTCCGGCGCATGCCGCCCAACCTCATTTGCACGGCATCTTCCAATCTTTCGCAGGACAGGTTCACGGGCCGTCCGACGAGACGGCGGATATTGGGTTTGCGATTCTGAATGAGTCACAGCAGGCGGACGCGGCTAACGACCAGCCGACCCAGGCGCTGTTTTCCGTGGACGCTTCGCACGATCAGTCCGTGAATTTCGATTTGCCGCCCACCGAGGAGCAGCCGGTCAAGTACTATCTCGTCTTCCGAAATCCTCACGGAAGCAAGAAAAACAAGTTTGTGCAGGCCCATTTCCGCATCGATTTCTAGCGCGAAGCTGCTGCTAGACTATGGAAGTTGCCTTCTCGTAAAAAATCTTCGAATTCCGCATCGGCAGATGCCCCTGCCGCCAGCAAAGCCTCCGGAAAGCCAGCCCGTTCTGTGCCCATCGGCAATGCTGCGGCTGTTCAGGGGCGGATCTACCTGATCGACACGATGTCGTTCATCTTCCGCGCTTACCATGCGATGGTGCGGCAGCGGCCCATGTCAACCAAGACCGGCCTGCCCACGGCGGCGATTTACGTCTTCGTGAACATGCTGCGGAAGCTGCGTGACGATTTTTCTCCGGAATATCTCGCTGCCGTATTCGACGTCGCCGGGCCGACGTTTCGCGATGAGCAGGGCGAAACGCTGGCCACAATTCGAAAATTCGATATCAAGACGCAGACGTTCACCGAGGTCGAATACAAAGGATACAAAGCGAACCGGGCGGCGATGCCGGAAGACCTGGCGCAACAGGTTCCATACATCCGGCGCGCACTTGAGGCCTATCGCATTCCGGTGATCGGTGTGACCCGGTTCGAGGCGGACGATGTGATTGGAACGCTGGCCAGGAAAGCGGCCGCGGCGGCGCATCCGGTCTACATTGTGTCGAGCGACAAGGACATGATGCAACTGGTGAACGACAAAGTACACATCCTGAATCCACCGAAAGATAACCTCATCTGTGATGCGGCGAAGGTGGAAGAGATTCTCGGTGTGCCGCCGGAGCGCGTTATCGATGTTATGGCGCTGCGGGGCGACTCGATCGACAATATTCCTGGGGCGCCGGGCATCGGCGACAAGGGATCGGTCGAGATCATCAAGCGCTTTGGAACGGTGGAGCAGGCGCTGGAACGGGCCGCCGAAGTGGAACGCAAGACCTATCGCGAGTCGCTGCAAAACAATCGCGAGGCAATCCTGTTCAGCAAGAGCATGGCGACCATTGACACGAACGTTCCGGTCGAACTCGATGTGAGCTCCATGCGAGTGGGTGAGCCGGACCTCGATGCGCTGCGGGCGTTGTTTACGGAGCTGGAATTTACTTCGCTGCTGAAGGAGCTGTTACCGGTCGTCGAAGTCAGCGGCACGAATTATTGCGAGGCGAAGTCCGGCGCCGATGTGGAAAGAGTGCTGAATGCGCTGGGCAAAACAGGCGCGCTGAGCGTGGCAGTGGAAGATGAGGGGCGGCCCGCTTCTGAGGAAGATGAAAGAGAGGAAGAGGAGCAGCAGGACGGCCAGCTCTCGTTGATGGGAGTTGCGATGGAGGCTGTGCCGGAGCCCGCATGGCGGCGGGTGGCCATTTCCGCGGCGGCGGGCGGCGCGACGACCGTGAAACTCGACGCAAGCGACGCTGCCAAAACATTGCGAGCGGCTCTGGAAAACGCGGGGATCCCGAAAGCTGTTCACGATTACAAAGCGGCGACGCACGCGCTGGCTCCGCTGGGGATCACAGTGCAAGGCGTGCAGCACGATCCTATGCTGTACTCGTACCTGCTCGATCCGACGTATTCCTCCCACACTTTGTCCGAGATCGCGCTGCGGCGCTTCAACCTGAAGCTGGCCGGCGAGCTGGCAGAAGCCGCGGATCTTACCGGGAGGTTAGCGCAAGCTTTGCGAACTGAAGTTGAGCAAGCGGGCCTGGAAAAGCTTTACGAAGAGGTTGACCTGCCGCTGGTCCCGGTGCTCGCGCGAATGGAAGAGACAGGCGTCAAGATCGACACGGCAGCGCTGGCAAAAATGTCGGTCGAGTTGGAACGCGAGATTGCTGCGAAGGCAAAGGAGATTTACGACGCTGCAGGGATGGAGTTCAATGTCGGCTCGCCGAAGCAACTGGGCGACGTTCTTTTCAATCGGATGAACCTGCCGAAGCCGGTGAAATACGGCAAGGGGCGGACGATTTCGACGGCGGTCGATGTGCTGGAAGAACTTGCCGAGAATCATCCGATCGCACGGATGGTGCTGGATTATCGCCAGCTGACGAAATTGAAATCGACGTATGTTGATGCGCTTCCGGCGCTCATCAATCCGGCAACCGGACGGTTGCATACGACCTTTGGCCAGACGGGAACGGCCACGGGCCGGCTCTCTTCCGCCAATCCGAATCTGCAGAATATTCCGATTCGTACCGAGCTTGGCCGCGGAATCCGCGCCGCGTTCATTGCCGATCCCGGACACGTGCTTTTAACAGCGGATTATTCGCAGATCGAACTGCGGCTCCTGGCGCATTTCTCGCGCGATCCGTTACTGGTGGAAGCCTACCGGCGCGGCGACGACATTCACACGTTGACCGCGTCGCAGGTCTTTGGCGTGCCACCGTTGATGGTTACGGCCGATCACAGGCGGCAGGCGAAGGTCGTGAACTTCGGGATCGTCTACGGGCTGTCTCCATTTGGCCTGTCGCAGCAGCTCGGCATCGAGACCGGCGAAGCGAAACAATTCATCAACGCCTACTTTGAAAAGTACAGCGGGGTGCGCAAGTTTATCGACAGGACTCTAGACGAGGCTCGCCGCGATTTGAAGGTCAGAACGCTATTCGGACGCGTGCGGCCGATCCCCGACATCAACAGCAAGAATGCGAACCAGCGCGGATTTGCCGAGCGCACCGCGGTGAATACGCCGTTGCAGGGCACGGCCGCCGATCTGATCAAGCTTGCGATGATCCGCATCGATGCGGCCCTGCGCGAGCGCGAGATGAAATCGCGCATGACGCTGCAGGTGCACGACGAACTGGTGTTCGAAGTGCCGGAGCAGGAAGTGGAAATCATGCAGTCGCTGGTGCGCGAGTATATGGAGAAGGTGCATGAGCTGGCTGTGCCATTACGCGTGGAGATCGGCGTCGGAGCGAACTGGCGGGATTTGGAATGAGAATGTAGTCCCGGACGCGTTCGTCCGGGGTGCGCTGTAGAGCGCGATGCTAGTTCAGGAGATTGGAACACCGGCGATGTAACCGATGGTCCCCGCACGCATCGCGTCGCTCCCCTACATCGTTCTTGCGAAGCGTCGTGGTGGTGTAGAATCGCAGGGAACCCCTCCGCTGGAGCGGCGATGCGTGCCGCCGGCGGAATCGTTAAAGTCGGGACGTGGCTCAGCCTGGTAGAGCACTCGCTTGGGGTGCGAGGGGTCGGCAGTTCAAATCTGCCCGTCCCGACCAAATCTTTCTAGTTTCTTTTCTTTGGTTTCTGGTTCTCTGCTCTGGTTCGCCAATGCCTCCCATTTTGCCCGTTGTGACGTAATTGTGTCGCTGTCGGGCGACTCGACCGCCCTTCGCTTCGCCTCCTGCTGGACGTGGCTGTAGTGCTCCAGCATTTTCCTGCTCACGAGAACTTCCGTCATGTCGTCGGCAACAATTGGGGGTCCGAACTTTCGCAAACTTGCCCCTGCAATCCAGTGTCCACCTTTATTCTCGTTTCTGGCCAAAGCCACTCCGCGAAATCGGTATTTATTAAGTAAACGGAGGCTAAATGAATTACCACTTCGATATTCAATACGAGGCTGCCGACATTCCAGGTATAGCTGCGACGTACTTGGCGACCCCGTACAAAAACTGGACGGCGGCAGATGAAGACCGACTGGCGGAAGAAGCTGGCTGGCGGCTCGTCAACGCACCGTTCAATCTCGCGGACGTGGAGACGATTGTCCTGTGGAAGTCTCACCGCCGAATGGACTTGTTCGACCGTAACCGCTCCTCAGATGTCGAAGCGGCAATCGACGATGCGATTGCGGCGACCCACGCCGGGGATGTACAACGGGCAGTCAAGGCCCTGACTAACTTAGCCGGAGTCGGGGTCAAGTTGGCGTCGGCGATTCTGACGGCGATGTTCCCGACGTTCTACACCGTGTGCGACATCCGGGCGTCGGCTGCGCTCGGCCAGCGGAATTACAACAGCCTGCGTTACTACGTCGCGTATCTCACAGCTTGCCGTCGCATGGCGCCTGAGTACGGGGTCACACTGCGCGATTTCGACCGGGCGAATTGGCAGTGGTCGAAGCAGCAGTCGAAGGGTCGGGCGCGTCACTGTGAGGAGGCCTGTCTCGGATATGAGCCAGAGATTGAGTCCGGAGCCCGGTGAGCCGGGATACCCTGCGCACTCGCCACGGTCGCTACAGTGCCGACCTCGATGAATTCCCTGAACTACAAGAGGCCGAGTTAGTGGATTTGAACATGTTGAAACAAGAAACCTTGTGACATTTTTGCGATGCAACTGGGGAAAAACAGGGGGAAAGCACCAACCGGAAAACCAAGACGACGTTTATTTACTTTGACTCTGAGTCTTCAGGGCCGCTTGGGTGCGAGGGGTCGGCAGTTCAAATCTGCCCGTCCCGACCAAGGTTCAAGCGCGGGATGAAGGTGCAGCAGTTCTTCGAGCGCAAGCCGGGACGTGAATGCACGGGGCACGTAATCAGGAAGTGCGATCCGCGCACGGGACGCGACTTTGTGGTCACGGAAAAGTGCCACGGCGGGTGCAAGACACCAGCACTATAGTGCTATGCTGCGTTGCGCCGTGCCTTGGTACATTC
This sequence comes from uncultured Acidobacteriota bacterium, assembly GCA_963763845.1. Classification (GTDB taxonomy): domain Bacteria; phylum Acidobacteriota; class Terriglobia; order Terriglobales; family Acidobacteriaceae; genus Sulfotelmatobacter. The sequence goes on along the minus strand of CAVXPX010000022.1, from coordinate 71,151 downwards.
GGAATACGCGATGAGGACAAACCATGAAGACAATACTCGCAATCGCGCTCGCGTTGGTCAGCATGACGGCGTTCGCCCAAGACAAGCCGAAGTACGAAGTCGGCACCCTTCAGCACCACGCGCAGTACACCGCTCGTGTGGGCACGGACTTCAACACTATTCAGTGTGACAACCTTCGCTGCGTCGGCGATGCTACAGGCATCTACGCAACAGGCAACTGGTGGGAGATTCGCGTTGACGGCGGCTACTGGGAACTTCAACCAAACTGGCAGCAGAACTCCAAACATAACCCGCTGAACACCGCCAAGGAAGGCGACAAGATTCTGTTCAGAATGGGCAAGAAGCATTACCTGAACGGTACGATGGACGCGGCGTTTCTACCCCGCACCGACGATCCGAACAAGGAAATCTTCCTGCTTGCGAAGTGGGTTCCTGACAATCCCGTCGTACCACCCGTGGTGCAGCCGAAGTCTCAAATGGAAGTCGCTTGCGAAGCAGGCAAGTTAACTCCAGACCAACAGAAGCAATACTGCGGAAAGCCTGAGAGCACGCAGCCTCCTGCAACAACGCCTGCGGCAGCCGTATCACCGATGGATCAGTTTAAAGCAATGTGTGAGAGCGGGTTGTTTAAGCCGGGTCGTGACGATGTGGCGATTCAGCAATGCGACATCGCATTTCCCAAGAAGGTTACTGACCCGGCTGCGAAATAAATATCCGGTCCCCACAAAAGTGACATGGCACCCCAAACCGCCTTCCGGCAGGATGGTTTTGCGTCCATAACCTACGGGCTGGAGAGACCGAATGGAAACTGCAAACCATACGGATGCGGTGCGAGGGGTCGGCAGTTCAAATCTGCCCGTCCCGACCATTCTCTCTTCCTTCCTCCAAGGAATGTCCGTCCTTCACTATATCCCAGAATTTGGGTGGGGAATCCGTTGTCACTACACCGGGTTCAGGCGCCTACGACTCTTTTTTAAATCATCGAAGGCTGATGGCGCGACTTCCTGAGACGAGGATCATGCTTCGATCCTCGGCACGCACGAGAAGAACCACTCTTCTCCTCCGCTGAAGTAGTGACTGAGAACGCATCGACCGCCCGATGTGCGGATGCCTTCGTATTCACCGCCCTGCGGAATCTGCGCCTGGGAGAATGTGCCGAGAGAGAAATTCGGCAGCCGCCCCAGGGTTAGCCAGAGCGCAATCTGCTCGATGATCCAGTCGTTTGCGGAAGGATACGGAAGAGCGCTGGAGCGATCGCTATCTGTCAAAGCATCGAGCACGGCTGGGTGAATTTGCGGGTCGTGCAAGTTGAACTCGTGTCCACTCAATTCGCGTCCGCACAACAGACGCCAGACAATGCTGAGGTATGCTTCGCGCAGTTCGTTTAGTTTGTGCCAGATTCCGCGATTCAGGAGACAGACGCCGGAGTTGAAAGGATGGACATAACGCAATCCCTCACTGCGGGCGATGTATTTCAGCAATGTCTCGTCAACGTGCTTTGGATCGTAAGGAAATTGGCTGCGTAGCGATGCGGGCTCCTCGCGAGCGTACCAGTCGTGCGTGGTGTGCTGATCAAAAAGAAGATTTACGTCGTCGAAGAAAAACGTGTCGCAGTCGAGGTAGAGGAGTTGTGTCAGAGATGGAAGTGGCAGATTGTCCAAAGCCAGGAACTTGTGGAAGGTCGGGTAGAGAGCCAGCAGCGAGCCACGAGGGTGGGCACGCCGCAGAAACTCCGCGTAGTTCCCCATCGAGTGAACGTACACATGATGTCGTTCTGCCTCGCGAAACAGCGCGTCGCTGGCGCCATTGAAGAGCAACAGCCAGACCGGGATCGACCTGTTGTACAGGCGAACGCTGCGGATGCTCTGAATCCATTGCCGCTCGCGGCTTCGGTCAGGAAAATTCGCCAGCGAATAATAGACCAATCTCACGCCTCACCTGCCATCCCGCGGTTAGGATTCGAAGGCGTACTCTATCAAACGGTCTACGGTTTCGCACTTCAGTAGATTGGAGCAGGAGACTCGCTCTGCTTTCCCTTGCGCAGGGCAAAGCCGCGTCAATCATTGCGCAATCAGTACAATGTGTTTGCTATGGCGATTGCCTGCCGGTCGTTCGCGAAGATTAATCTCGGACTGCGCATTGGGGCGGCGCGAGCGGACGGGTTCCATGAGTTGCTCACCGTCTATCAGACGATTGCGCTGCACGACATTATTCGCGTGAGTGTGGGGCGGGGATCCGGGATTGAAATTAAGTGTTCCGATCCACGGGTGCCGCGGGATGAATCGAACACGTGCTATCGAATCGTCGACCGGGCAATGGCGGCGCTGCGGGCGAAGGGCCGCATCATCGTTGAGATCGACAAGCGTCTGCCGGTGCAGGGAGGGTTAGGAGGAGCCTCATCCAATGCGGTCGCAACCTTGCTTGGCCTGGAACGGGCCTTGCGGAAAAGGCTTCCGGCCGCTGAAAAGCTGCGCATTGCGGCCGATGTTGGGTCGGATCTGCCGTTGTTTCTGGTGGGCGGAACAGTGTTAGGACTAGGGCGGGGAGAACAGGTGTATCCCTTGCCAGATTTGCCGGCGATTCATTGTGTGGCCGTGACTCCAGAGATTGGGGTATCGACGCCGAAGGCGTTTGCAGAGTGGGATCGGAGGCAGGGGCTGAAGCCCGTGTCTGCAGAGGCGCCTGACGCGGCCCTGAAGCGCAGCTCTTCCACCGCAAATTCCGCGACGTCATTTTCCCCGGTGAAGGAAGAGATAGGTTCGGAAATTCCCACGACTCGCAAAGACGGCGAGACGTGGGGCACCCGCGATGCCCGGCTTCGCTCGGCAGGACAGGCGGGGGCGGCTGTCTCCACACATACTGAGGCGAAATTGACCGCATCGGCTGCGTCCGATAGAATGGAAGAGCTTGGCCGCAGGTTGTCGGCGTGGCTGAGCGAGCCTTACTCCAGTGCTCCTTCGAGTTTCATGGCAAGAAGGGGCCGGCCCGAGAACCCGCTTCTCTGGCTTGTCCGGGCTGGGATCGAGAACGACTTCGAACAGGTCGTCTTTCCTGAGTATCCCGAACTGTGTGAAGGAAAGCGTGCGCTTGTGCGCGCGGGCGCAAAGTGTGCGTCGCTGTCGGGGTCCGGGTCCACGCTGTACGGGCTTTTTGGTTCCAAAGGAGCCGCGGAACGTGCGGCGGTTCGGTTGCGGAAGCAAGGTTGGGTGGCGCAGGCGACCCAGACCTTGACGCGACCGGCTTATTGGAGGCGGTTGGTTCGGGGCTGAGGTTGTGGATTCCTGGGCGCTCGCCTTCGGCTTCGTTTGGACGGCTGAGGCGCGCGGCGCCACATGGCAGTTTGGTCGGCGAGTTTTTGATTGTTGAAATCGGGTTGTTGCATGAAAATAGAGTCCCCGCGAGGGGCAATCAACAATCGATGTTCAACCATCAGTTACTGGGCCGTCGACTAATGGTAGGTCAAGTGCCTTTGGAGCACTTTGTCTAGGTTCGAATCCTAGCGGCCCAGCCAAGCACCAGCCGTCAGCCCTCAGCTCTGACGGCAAAGTCGGCACGACTCGGATGTAGCTGATGGCTGAAAGCTGACGGCTAAGGGCGAACTATGGCTACTTTGGCGACGCCGACCGACAAGACGACCGAGAAGGTTGAGAAGAAGAATCGGCCTGTGACCGACGAGAAGACGGAACGGAAGCAGCGTCCGCGGGCGGACGACAAATTCAAGATCTTCAGCGGCACCGCGAACGAGCCGCTGGCCGATGAGGTTTGCCACTTTCTCGGGATGCAGCGCGGACAAGCGCAGGTGACGCGCTTTGCGGACGGCGAGTGCTACGTCCAGATTCAAGAGAACGTGCGCGGCGCGGATGTTTTCGTGATGCAGCCCACGTGCCGTACATACGGCAGCAGGGGCGTGACCGGTGTGGATGAACACCTGATGGAATTGCTGTTGATGATCGATGCGCTGAAGCGTGCATCGGCGCGGCGTATTACGGCGGTGATTCCGTACTTCGGTTATGCGCGCCAGGACCGGAAGGATAAGCCGCGGAGTCCGATCTCGTCGAAGCTGGTAGCCGATCTGCTGACGACGGCGGGAGCGCACCGGGCGCTGATTGTGGATTTGCACACGCCGCAGTTGCAGGGATTTTTCAATATCCCGGTGGATCATTTGTTCGCTTCGCCGGTGCTGGTGGATCACTTCCGCAAGCTGGCGCTGCCCAGTTTGACGATTGTTTCGCCGGATGCAGGCGGAGTGGAACGGGCGCGATTCTTTGCGAAGAAAGTGGATGCCGCTCTGGCGATTGTCGATAAGCGGCGCGTCGAGATGAATGTGGCCGAGATCATGCACGTCATCGGTGATGTGCATGGGCGGACGTGCCTGATCATCGACGATTTAATCGACACCGCCGGCACGCTGGTGAAGACAGCCCTGGCGCTGAAAGATAACGGCGCCAACGATGTATATGCGTGCGCGTCCCATGCGGTGCTGTCGGGGCCTGCAGTGGAGAACATCCGGGACTCGGTCATCAAGGAAGTCGTGGTGACGAATACGATTCCGCTGAATCCCGTGGCGGATGCGGCAAGAACGGAAAAGGGAGGAAAGATTTCGGTCCTCTCGATTGCAGGATTGATTGGCCGGGCGATTCAGGCCAATCACGAAGAGACTTCGGTGAGCAAGCTGTTCACGTAGTAAGGAAGCGCGCAGAACGCGCGATTTACGCGCCCGCAAAACCCGCGAGCGCTTCGCGCAGCGCGCCCAGATCCTTCGGCGACAAAAGCATGTCGCCTCAGGATGACGATACTTCGACTTTACTAGATAGGAATTGACATTATGGCGACTGCATTGGAAACGAATGTATTGGAAGCGCAACCGCGGGATCCGGGGACGAAGAATGACGCGCGGCGGGTGCGGAAGGATGGAAAGATTCCGGCCGTGGTCTATGGCGCGGGGAAGGACTCGCGCTCGATCAGCGTCGATCCTCGTGTAGTAACGCGCATTCTCAATTCGGAAACCGGACATAACACGATCTTCGATTTGACCCTCAACGGCGAAAAGACCAAGGCCATGATCGTCGACTGGCAGTATGAGCCGATCAAGGGCAATTTGCTGCACATCGATTTGAAGCGCATCGCGCTCGACAAAGTGCTGCGCGTCAGCGTGCCGATTTTCCTGGTTGGCGAAGCGGCGGGCGTGAAGCAGGAGGGCGGCATTCTGGAGCAGATGCTGCGTGAAGTCGAGATCGAATGCCTGCCCGCGGATATCCCGAGCCACATTGATGCCGATGTGGCGCACCTGACGTTCGGCAAAGTGCTGCGCGTCTCGGATCTGCCGCATTCAGATAAGCTGAAATTTCTGACCGACGCGAATCAGCCGGTGGCGCACGTGACCTCGGTGAAGGAAGAGGTTGTGGCGACTCCTGAAGCGGTGGCGGCGGACGCGGCGGCGGCTCCGGCTGAGCCCGAGGTCATCAAGAAGGGCAAGCAGGAGACTGAGGAAGAAGGCGCCGAGGCTCCGGCTGAGAAGGCTGAGAAGAAAGAAAAGAAATAGACGAATCGGCTACGGATTCACACGGATCAGTAAAAAGTTTTCAATCTTTTTATCCGTGAAGATCTCTGAGAATCCGTGGCCAGCTGAAATTCGGAGGCGGCTCCTCTGGCGTGAAATTGATCGTTGGTCTCGGCAATCCGGGAATCGAGTATCAGTTCACGCCGCATAACCTGGGATTTCTGGCGATCGATCGGATCGCGGGAAATCTGGGCGTGGAAGTGAGAAACCGGCAATGCCGTGCGCTGACGGCGCGGACAGTGATCGCCGATCAGATGGTGTTGCTGGCCAAGCCGGAGACGTTCATGAACCTGAGCGGCCTCGCGGTGCGGGAGTTGCTCCGGGAGTATGAGGCGAATCCGGAGTCGGACCTGATCGTGATTCAGGACGAGCTGGATTTTCCGCTGGGAACGCTGCGCATTCATACGCGGCGGAGTTCGGCGGGGCATAACGGCATCGAGTCGATCATTGGGGCGCTGAACACGCAGGATTTTCTGCGGATACGGATCGGCGTGGCGCCGGAGCGGAAAGTTGGAGACGGGGCCGAGTATTTGCTGGCTCCGATGAAGAAGAAAGACCTTGAAGTTGTCGACGCGATGCTCGACAAGGCCGAGGAAGCAGTCAAAATGATTTTGAAAGACGGTCCGGCGGCGGCCATGAACCGGTTTAACCGCAAGGACGAGGAAAAAGATTAGCCACGGATCGACGCGGATTCGCACGGATCAAAGCTTTCTTTGTTCTATCCGTGAACATCAGTGAAATTCTGTGGCCAAGGTTTGGAGACAACGAATGAATCGTACTTATGAGTTGATGTTCATCGTCCGGCCGGATATGACGGACGAGGATTTGGACAAACTAATTTCGACGCTGCAATCGGCCGTGCCGGCAGGCGAGGGGACGGTGGTGAAGGTCGAGAAGATGGGCAAGCGGCGCCTGGCTTATGCTGTGCGGCGTTTCCATGACGGCATTTACGTGCTCATGGTGTTCGAGGGCGGTGGCTCTGTCATTCACGAACTCGAGCGCCGTCTGCGCGTAACCGAGCCGGTGATCAAGTTCCTGACCGTCCGCGTGGACGAGGAACAGAAGCGGCTGGATAAGATCAAGAAGCTGCGCGAAGCGCGGAAGAAGGTCAGCGCCCAGCCTGCGGCGGCTGCGGAAGAAACCGCGGCGGCTCCGGCGGCGGAAGCTCCGGCAACGGCGTAAATGCAGGGGCTAGGGGTGAGGGGCCAGGCATCAGGGGTCCCGTCCCGATCGAGCGTATTACTGGCCCCTAATCCCTGATCCCTGGCCCCTTGCGTGGGCTCGAAAAGAATTCTGAGGAGCAAAAAGCAATGGCAGACGAGACGAAAGCACCAGAACAAGCAGCACCGCGGACTGATTCGCGTCCGGGCGGAGATCGTCCGCGATATGGCGGAGGACGGGGCCCAGGCGGACCTCCACGCGAGGGCGGACCCCGGAAGTTTTTCCGGCGCAAGAAGGTCTGCAAGTTCTGCACCGAGAAGATTGAAGACATCAACTACAAGGATTACCGGCTGCTCGGACAGTTCGTGGCCGAGAGCGGCAAGATCGTGCCGCGGCGTCTGACGGGCGTGTGCGCTCCGCATCAGCACCGGCTGTCGGCGGCGATCAAGCAGGCGCGGAACATTGCGCTGCTGCCGTTCGCGGGAAGAGCCAGCTAAGAGCTACTCGCCAGGGATTTGCACGGACTTCACGGATAAGGCCTTTTTGAATAATTTGGTTTATCGGTGTTGATCCGCGTGACTCCGTGGCTAAGAATCCTGAAACAGGAGCCATCATGGAAGTCATTCTGAAGGAAGACGTAGCGAAATTGGGGTCGCGGGGCGATGTGGTGAAGGTCGCCGAGGGATACGGGCGGAATTATCTTCTGCCGCGAAAGCTGGCCATTCAGGCCAATGAGAGCAACAAGGCAGTCATCGCGCAGATGAAGGCGGCTGCCGTGCGCCGTTCGGCCAAGGAGAAGGCGCAGGCCGAGGAACTGGCGAAGCAGTTCGACGGAGTTTCGGTGTCGTTCGCGCGCAAGTCGGGCGAACGCGATCAGCTCTTCGGATCAGTCACCTCGGGCGATCTGGCGGATGCGCTCACCAAGAAGGGCTTCAACGTCGACCGGCGCAAGATCCAACTGCACGAGCCACTGAAGACCCTCGGCGAGTTCACGGTCCCGGTCAAGCTGCACAAGGATGTGACCGCGCACCTGAAGGTCGTGATCGAGAAGGAACCGGCGGAGGCGTAGGATTTCTTTTCAGGATCAACTTTGCGTCATGCTCCCGAATTCTGCTGGGATCTCGTCTTCCTCCGGTGCTTCCGGAGCGCCAAACTCGATCAAGCCAAATGTGTTGGGAGCCGTCTTGGTGAAGACACGCCCCTTCCTTGCATAACCTGATAACGTCCCGGCAAGGGAGATTCGGTGCTTAGTGTCCTGAGGCTTGCCAAGGAGCTTCAGTATTTCACTGATAGGGAGCGGAATTCCCGATTTTAGAAGCAGGTCGCGGGTCTTCGCTAGTGTGCTGCCTTCACGGAGTACATGTTCGAAGTTAGAGTTCGTTTCAGGATCGCGCGGGAGCAGCTTCATGGAATCTTGCAGCGCCTGGATGTAGGCGTTCGCCTCGCGCACCTGAATCTCCAACGCTTTAATCTCCTGCTGCTTTTTATCTATGAGTTTCTGGAAATTTTCCCTCAGTCCCATCTTGAACCTCTTTCCAGGTGGCACTCGCAAGATAGCATAAATGATTGGAAACTGGAAGCAATATGGTGTAAGAATGGGAAAGCGATGGGCAGTTTTTCCCATTTGCGGGAAGCAAGCGTGAGGTGCTGTTTGGATCCTTTAGATTCAATGGTTAAGGCCCTAGAGCAGGTGAAGCGCGAGGCTCCGAATGGCGAGGATTACTGGATGGGGCGGGACATTCAGGCGATATTGGGCTATGCCAAGTGGGATACGTTTGAAGGAGTGATTGAACGTTCAAAGATGGCATGTGAAAACGCGGGCTTTCGAGTTGCTTATCACTTTCTTGATACCAGGAAGATGATAAGCGGTGGAAAGGGAGCAAAGCTAGAAAGAGCGGACTGTTACCTGACCCAGTAACAGGCGGGTTTTTCAACGCAATCAATGCACTTCCGATGCCAAACTAGCGGCCCACACTCTGGGCCGCTGTTGTGTTTTACTACTAAATCTTTGGGAGAGAATCACCTAGGCTCCCCCGAAATTTCTTGTAAAGCCTATAATTCCTGCTCACGGTTCTGCTGGATCTCCGTCTATTCCTGTGCAAGCCCGGAAGATATTAAACAGCCGGGCAGGTAGAGGACACGACAGACAAATGCCGGCCGGTGTATGGGCAGTACCATTGACGGTTGGCGGACGGGCCCACTCGAGAGAGAGTGAGTTAACAGAGAGAGCCAGCAGTCGCGGAATCAGCGAGAACCGATTTCGAGCAACCAAACCTCGGGAAGACCAGGACCCCGCGCGGGGCCGAATGGCTGGGCTAGATCGTCAAACGCAAGATCGCCGCATCGATGACACGGTGCTGATTCGCGAGGCGCAGCGGGGAAACCGCGCCGCCTTCGAGGAACTCGTACGTCATTACGATCAAGCCGTGCTGCGGCTGGCGCTACACCTCACCGGAACTGAACACGACGCCCAGGACGTGTATCAGGACGCCTTTCTGAAGGCGTACAAGAACATCGGCAGCTTCCGGTTCGAGTGTTCCTTCTACACATGGATTTACCGGATCGTGACCAACTTGTGTCTCGATCACCTGCGCAAGAAGAACGTGCGCAAGGAAGACGCTCCGGTGGCGAAAGATGCCGATGGCAGCGAGTACGACTTGCTCGATCAGGTAGCGGACGGCCGGCCGGCGGCCAACCCGGAAAGAGATTTGATGCGGCGTCAGCTTGGAGCACGGATCGCTGGCGCGCTCGAGAAACTGACTCCGCGCGAGCGAATGGTGTTCGAGCTGAAGCATTATCACGGGCTGAAGCTGAGGACCGTGGGCGAGATTTTGCATACAACGGAAGAGACTGCCAAAAACACGCTCTTCCGGGCCACGCAGAAGTTGCGCGGCGCACTGGCGGATATGAAGTGAGGAGGGTCGGGCTGAAGCCCGGTGGACAGCCGAGGGCGGCTGTCCCCACATGGACTCTTCTGATTTGAGGATGAACTATGAAGTGTGAATGGGTACGAGAAAATATCGTGCTACATGTTTATGGCGAGCTGGCGGACGATGCTCGTCATGAACTGGAGCAGCACGTGGCCCGCTGCGAAGATTGCGCAGCCGAACTGAAGGCGGAGCAGGAGTTTCACGCGCAGCTGTCGCAGGAGCGCGCGGCTGATCCGACGCCGAATTTGTTGGCTTCTTCGCGCATGCGCCTGCAGGAAGCGCTCGAGACGGCGCAGCAGGGCAGCTTCTGGAGCCGGCTGGCGTTCGATCCTGCGACCTGGCTGCGGCAGGTGAGGTTCTCGCCCGCTCTGGCATCGGCAATTCTGATTGTTGGTTTTGCGGGCGGAATCGGCACGGCGTACAGAGTGATCCCCCGCGGGCCGCAGGGACCGATTGCTGGACCGGGGCCGCAACAGCAGCAAGACACTTCCATTGCCGGCATCGATTCCATCACTCAAGCCCCAGGCACCGACCAGGTCACCATCAAATACAACACACTCTCCACGCAGGAAAAACAGGGCTCGCTGAACAATCAGGAGATTCAGCAACTGCTGCTCTATGCGGCCCGGAGTAACTACAACTCGGGCGTGCGTGTGGACTCCGTCGACCTGCTCGCGCAAGAGTCAGGCGATCTGCAGGTTCGCGAGGCGCTGATTTACGCGCTGCAGAATGATACGAATCCGGGTGTGCGGCTGAAATCGCTGACCGCGCTGGGCAATTACGTGAAGACCGATACGAACGTTCGCGATGCCGTGCTGCGGGCGCTGGTGAACGATACGAATTCTGGAGTCCGCATTGAAGCACTGCGGCTGCTGGAGCCGGTGAAAGCCGATGGAAGCGTGCGCGGCGTGCTGATGGCTCTGGCCTCAAAGGATCAGAGCACATACATCAAGTCGCAGGCGCGAACCATGCTGGCGCAATTGCCCGAGATCGATTAGCAGAATTTTCCGGGGAAGAAGAGAGAGGTGTGAACTTGAAACGCGCGCTACAAATCGTCGGGTTGGCCAGTGTGCTGGCCCTGCTTGCGCCAGTGTTGGAGGCGCAGGAAACGCATATTTCCCACGACGGTGGAAACTGGACCCAGGAGGTAACCGGTTCGCTGGGTGCGGTCAAGACTCTAAGAGTCAAAGTCGATATGGGCTCGGTCGTTATACACGGATGGCAGCAGCAAGGTATCAGCTACGTGGTTCATACGCGATTTGGCAATAGTTCGGAGCAAGAGGCCCGCCGTCAGTTCGATCAGTTCAAAGTGACTGCCTATGTAAAGGGCGATACCGCGTGGATCGTGGGTGATTGGCAGGGCGGAAGACGTCCGCATCATTTTTCCGGCGAGTTCAATATCAACGTTCCTCGAGAAATCGCTCTCGTGAAACTCGAAACAGACGGCGGAAACGTCGAAACGACCGGCATCAGCGGGCGCTTGGAGGCGGAGAGCGGGGGGGGCAACGTGCGGCTCGATGACATTGGCGGCGGCGTCAGCGCTGAGACTGGCGGCGGATCGATCGATGTCGGAACAGTCAGCGGCGATCTGGCTCTGCATACGGGCGGAGGCGGTATCGAGATTCATCATGCGAGCGGGAAGATCTCTGCGGAGACCGGCGGAGGCGTTGTCCGCATCGACTCGGGCGGACAGGGCGCCATCGTAGAAACCGGCGGCGGAAGTGTTGAAGTGCGGCAGTGCTCGGGAATCGTGAAGGTTTCGACCGGCGGCGGCAGCATCGATCTGAGTGATCTCGGCGGTCCGGCGGATATCGAGACTGGCGGGGGCAGCATCCATCTGACCTCGGCCAAGGGGCATGTCCGTGCTGAAACCGGTGGCGGCGGGATCGAGTTGTATGGTGTTCCCTCCGCAAATGCCGAGACGGGCGCCGGAGGAATTACGGTGAAGATCGTGAATACGGGTGGCGAGCGCCGCAATTCGGACCTGGAGACCGGTGTCGGCGACATCACTGTGTATATTGCGTCTGACGTCGCGATCAATGTTCGCGCCAGTGTCGACATGGGCAACGGACACAAGATTACGTCGGAGTTCCCCGACATTCACGTCAACAGCGAAGGCGATCAGTGGAGCAAGTCGCTGACCGCGGATGGATCGCTCAATGGCGGAGGTCCTCTGTTGAAGGTGCATACCTCCAGCGGCAATATCTGCATCAAGCGGGCAAGCCGTTGAACGCGGCAATTCTGTGAGCGGCTGTCCCGGATTGTCGATTTAAAGCGTGGCTCGGAGTAACGACGGCATTGGAGCCACGCCGAATGACTAATTCTTCAGAATTTCAGGTGGAGATAACGATATGCGTACACACCTTTGGACGATTATTCCGTTGTTGCCGTTGCTCGTCGGAGTCTCCTTTGCGTCGCAGTCCTGGTCGGTCGATTCACCAGGACAGCCGTGGGTATTTTCCAGCGAGGACGGAGGCACCAGCTCCTATCTTGGCGTTGATATCGCGGATGTAACCGGAGAACGGCTCGGCGCCTTGAAGCTGAAAGAGGAAAAGGGCGTCGAGGTCACGATGGTCGACCAGGATGCTCCGGCAGGCAAAGCCGGAATCAAAGAGCATGACGTCATCCTGTCGATGAACGGGACAGCCATCGAGAGCGGGGCACAGCTGCGGCGGATGATCCACGAAACACCCCCAGGACGGGTCATCACTCTCGGCTTGAGCCGGGACGGGCAGCCGATGACAGTGAAAGTCCAGCTCGCCGACAAGCACAACGAATTCGCGTTCACCGGGCCAGGCGACATTCATGTGAACATCCCGGAGATTCACGTTCCCGATATCGACATTCCATCGATCAACATGGTGGTGGTGACCTCTTCGGCGCGCAGCGGTCTGATGGTGGAAAACATCACGCCACAACTGGGCGATTTCTTCGGAGTAAAGAACGGAAATGGCGTGTTGGTGCGGTCGGTCGAGAAGGGCAGCCGGGCGGAGCGGGCGGGATTCCGCGCCGGGGATGTGATCGTGAAGGTGAACGATCAGCCGGTTCACGACACCAGCGATTTCTCGCATGCCGTACGTTCGCGCAACGGGAGCGCGGTCGCTGTAGCGGTCATGCGCGACAAGAGAGAACAGAATCTGACCTTGTCACTGCCTACGCACAAAGACTCGAGCGATCTCTATGAGGAAGAGAGCTTCTATGGTCAACCGTGGGCGGAAGCGCAATCCGCCTTCGAAGTGAGCACGGCGCAGATTCAGAACGAAATCGCGAAGCTGAGGCCGGAGATGGAACTGGCCGCCGAGAACTCCCGCAAGGCCGCGGAACAGGCGCGCGAGGAATTACGGCGCGAGCAGAAGGAGTTCCGGAAACAATCCGAACAGCAAAGAGAACAGATGCGGAAACAGAGGGAGCATCTGCGCCGGCAATTACTGAAGATGCGGGCGGACTGGGTTTAGGATCTCAGCGGCCAGTCGCCGCGCCCTGCGTAGCTGAGGCAAGAACGATTCGGTTGCGTCCGGTCTGCTTGGCGGAGTAAAGGCCGCTATCGGCCGCCCGAACCATCTCATCCCGAGTCTTGCCGTGCGTGGGGAACGCCGCTACCCCCGCGCTGATCGTGACTCTTCGTGGTACTCCGGGAAACTGCCATTCGGAAACCAGGCGGCGCAGCTTTTCCGCGATCGTGACGGCCTGTTGTTCGCTCGTCTGGGTCAGCAGAATGGCGAATTCTTCTCCGCCGTAGCGGCAGACGACGTCGATCTTCCGAAGCTGCTGGTGAAACAGAGAAGAGACCTGCCGCAGTACTTCATCTCCCAGCAAGTGTCCAAACTCGTCGTTGAGCTGCTTGAACTGGTCGATGTCGGCCATGATGACGGCCATGCCGGTTCCATAACGGCGGGCGCGCTCGATTTCCTCCATGATGCGCAATTCAAAGAAGCGGCGGTTGAAGATGCCGGTCAATCCATCGAGATAGGCAAGCTGCTTCACGCGCTCGACGTAGTGCGCGTTCTGAATGGAACTGGCGCAAATGTCGGCCACGGATTCCAGCGACTGTAGCTCGCTCTCGCGAAATGCGTTGCGTCTGGAGCTGTGCAGCGTCAGCACTCCATGAGTTTGACCAAACGAGATGAGCGGAATGCACATGCGCGAGAGGCATTCCTTGAATAGCAGCACCGGGTCAGGAATGCTTCCAAGATCTCTCTCGATGACCGTGCCGCTGGTCGCAATCACTTCCGACCACGGGAGCTGGCTGGCGGGAAAGCGCCCGGCCATGGGAAAGCAAGGACTGAGGGAGCCGTGGTGCGCCCGCAGAACTAATTCTTCTTCCTCGCGCAAGCATAGCGAGACGTGGGAGACCTGAAATGCCTGCTGAATCACTGAGCAGGCGCGGGCGAGCAGGTCCTCCAGCTCCATGACGGCAGTGCTCTGCTGCGCAATCGTGTTGATGGCCTGTAGCTGACGGGCGCGTTGCCGCTCGAGGGAATAAAGACGCGCGTTCTGCAGAGCCAGGGAGGCTTGCGTCGAAAACAGGCGCAGCAGTTCGATCGTCTCTTCATCGAAATGATTCAGCCGGTCGCTCTGGCAGTCGAGGACGCCGAAGACCTCATCACGCACGAGCAGGGGAATCGCCAGCTCTGATCGAGTGGATTGGGCCGCACAAATATATCGGGGATCGCGCTTAACGTCGGGGGCGTATACCGGCTTCTTGGTCGATACCGCGGCGCCGGTCAGGCCCTCCTGCATTCCGAGGAGAAGCTGATCCTTGCCTGAATCCCAGCCGATCTGCGAGCGGACATACAACTGCCGCGCCTCCTTGTCGAACAACAGGATGGCGACATTGCGCAGGTGAAAATAATCGCGGGCAATCGCCAGAATGCGCTGCAAGACCTCGTCGGAATCAAAGGTCGACAGCACGGCCTGGCCCGCTTCATATAGGACCGCGATTTTCGGCATTCCATCGGATTCTATAGCCGCGCGCAGTAACCGCTGAGGTTCCGAAAGTAACTAAAGATGGGTCTGGCGAGGCCGGTTAGCGCCACTTCCTTGCGGTGCGAACCAGCCCGTAAGCCACCAGGCAGAACCAGAAGTCGATCAGGGTGCCCAGATCGATTCGATAGGGTCGATGGCGGGCGATGGGAGGCAAGGAAGGCACCAGCAGAAAGTAGGCGACATTGCCCAGAATGATCGCCAGCAGCGCCTGGAGAAAGTTGATCAGCACTGATGGTTTAGACACCGCCATATACCTCGCGGGTTGAGGAAGTCTCATGGCGGGGAAGAGCTAGGATCATGCACGATGTTTTCATGTCGTACGAGCGGCGCTTGCGGCGCTCCTGCTATTCTTTGCTACTGCTACCCTTTTCGGTGCTTCATCCTTTCGGATGGTTGCGAAAGGACGAGATCCAAAGACTTTCGCCGATGCTTGAACTCTCCACACCGGTCCAGTTCGTGAAAGGCGTCGGTCCGCGCATTGCGGAAGTACTGGCCGGCAAAGGCATCCATACGGTCGGCGACCTGCTCCATTATCTTCCTTTTCGCTATGAGGACCGGCTGAATCCCCGGGGAATTGCGGAATTGCGGGCGGGCGAAATGGCCACGGTAGTGGGCGAGGTGCGGAATTCAGGACTGTTTCGCACGCGCAGGATGCCGATTTTTCAGCTGACCGTAGGGCAAGGACGGTCGAGGCTGCGTTGTCTTTGGTTCAATGCGACCTATTTGCAGGACAAGTTCATCCCCGGTCAGATGATCGCCTTGTACGGAAAGGTTGAAGAGGATCAGCGCACACGGGAGTTGCAGATTATTCAGCCGCAATACGAGGTTCTTGGTGACGGAAGTGGAGATGCGGCGGAGAAAAAAGCGGCAGAATCGCTCGAGATCGGACGCATTGTCCCCATTTACGAGGCGACGGGGAGGCTCACCGCGAAATGGTTTCGAAAGATCATTCATACGGCACTGGAGAATCTGACGCCTGATCTGCCAGACCCGATTCCGGCGGCAGTACGCGCGCACCTGGCGCTGGTTTCGCCACGGGCGGCTCTGTGGAGTGTTCACTGGCCGGAGCCGGGCGAAAGCTTTCAAGATTTGCTGTCGTCGCGGACCCCGGCGCATGTGCGGATGATTTTTGACGAGCTCTTCTTCGTGGAACTCGGACTCGAGTTGAAGCGGCGGCAGCAGAAGGCGCAGACCGGTATCGCATTTCAACTGGACAATCGCGTACGCGCCGCAATCAAGAAAATTTTGCCCTTCCATCCCACGGCGGCGCAGAAGAGGGTTCTGAAGGAAATTGCCGGGGACATGGAAAAACCTTATCCCATGCGACGTTTGCTGCAGGGCGATGTTGGCTCTGGAAAGACGATTGTGGCGTTCCAGGCCGCCATCATTGCGATTGAGAATGGCTGCCAGGCGGCCCTGATGGCGCCGACGGAGATCCTGGCTCAGCAGCACTATTTCTCGGCTCGGCGGATCCTGGAAAATGCGGGCTACCGGATCGTCCTGCTGACGGGTTCGCTCGAGACCGAGCGAAAGCGCGAGATTCGGCGTCATATTGCCCAAGGCAGCGCTCAACTGGTCATCGGGACTCATGCCTTATTGGAAGAGAAAGTGGAATTTTCAAAACTTGGGCTGGTGATTGTCGACGAGCAGCACCGGTTCGGAGTCATGCAGCGGCTGAAGTTGATGAAGAAGACTTCCGAGAGCGACGAAGACAACCGAACCGGTGCGAAGGCCAGTTCAGACAGCGAACCCGCGGAGCCCGACGTGGTGGTCATGACTGCTACACCGATTCCACGCACGCTGGCGCTGACTCTCTACGGCGACCTCGATCTGAGCGTGCTGGATGAATTGCCGCCGGGGCGGACGCCGATCGTGACCAAATGCATTGCCGACGACCAGTCGCCGAAAGTCTGGGAATTTGTGCGAAAACAGGTCGCGGCGGGACATCAAGTGTACGTCGTCTATCCCGTCATCGCTGAGAACGAAGAGAGCGAGTTGAAGGCGGCCGTCAAGATGTACCGCGAGCTGAGCGGGCACGTGTTTGCCGATCTAAAAGTCGGTTTGCTCCACGGTAGGCTCGACCCAGAGCTGAAAGATCAGGTCATGCGGATGTTCCAGAAGGGCGAGTTGCAGATTTTAGTGGCGACGACAGTCATCGAAGTCGGTGTCGATGTGCCGAACGCGACAGTCATGGTCATCGAGCACGCCGAGCGCTTTGGCTTGGCACAAATGCATCAGTTGCGCGGCCGGATCGGACGAGGGGCGGCAAAGTCCTATTGCATTCTGATGACCGGCGGCAAAGTTTCCGAGGAGGGACAGAAACGGCTGGATGCCATGGTTCGCACCAACGACGGATTCAAGATCGCGGAGCTAGACCTGGAACTGCGCGGGCCGGGGGAATTCTTTGGCACGCGGCAGGCGGGGTTGCCAAGCTTTCGGGTAGCCAACATCATTCGGGACGGGCAGTTGCTTGAGGCCGCAAGGCAAGAAGCGGCGGCCGTGCTTGCCGGACCGAACTCAGAGATTTCTCCCGAAGAAATCAGCCGCGCACTGGTTCACATGCGGGCGCGCTGGCAGCATACCTACGGCCTGGTGGAAGTCGGCTGATTTCGAGCTGGAATCTCATGCTAATGTCCTCCTGCGCCAGATGTTTTGTCAGGAAGGCCCCGGCGTTGCCACTCAACCAAAAATCGTGGAACCTTTTCCCGCTCTCCAGTGAAGACAGAGTAAGAGGCTGGCATCAACGTATCGGATCACGCTGAGATGGAGAACTTGGAAAACTTTTCGGATCCTGACTTGCTGCGGCGGGCAACGGCCGGCGACGAAAGTGCATTTGTTGCGCTCTACGAGCGGCTGAAGAACGGAATTTTCCGATACGCGTTCTATATGACCAATTCCAGGGCAGCCGCAGAAGAAGTCACACAAGAGGTCTTCATCGCCCTGCTGAAAGAAGGTGGAGGTTACCGGGAATCCCGCGGCGATGTCGGAGCGTTCGCATTTGGAATCGCGCGCAATCATATACGTCGAATCGAACGGCGAGAACGGCCTTACCAGCCATTGCACGAAGAAGGTTCATCGGAGGAAGGTTCGAGGGACTCGGTATCGCCGGCAGAATCTCTGACCGGACAGTTGATTCAGAGTGAACGAACGCGGCAGGTCCTGGCCGCGATTGCGACTCTTCCGGATCATTATCGGCAGGCGGTTGTGCTGTGCGATCTCTGTGAATTGTCCTACGAAGAAGCTGCCTCGCGGCTGAGATGCCCGGTGGGAACGATCCGGTCGCGCTTGAACCGTGCTCACGCTCTGCTGGCGCAAAAACTGAAACTGCTGCGGAATCGGCCGTCAGGCGTGGAAGCGACCGGAACTGAGGGATGTCTGATATGAATTGCAAAAAGCTGCTCGTGTACTTGCAAGAGAACCCCGGCGCTCACACATCGTCAGGATTTGAGGACGCAGAGATTTCCTCGCATTTGGCAGTTTGCGTGGATTGCGCGCGTCTATGCCAGGAGCAAAGAGAACTCGGAGAAAACATCGGGCTGGCCCGAGTTCCGGCGTGTAAGCCTTCGCCGGCGCTGGATACGGCGGTGCTCGCAAATTATCGTCGGCAAGCATCTGAGATTAAGAAGGCGGCTCCGGCGGCTTCCGCACATCGGTTCCGTCCGCTTGCGATCCTTGCGTGGAGTGCGGTGGCGGCCGCGCTCGTAGTCGCGGCAGTCCTGTTCTTCCCGCCGCGACGAGGAATTACAAGGATTACCGCGCCAACAGGGTTGCCGAGTCAATCTCCGCCGGGACAGATTCCTGAGAAACACGCAGTCACGACTGAGAAGAGTACAACAGCCCAGTCCGGAAGCGTTGCAGTACGAAACAAGCGGAGTGGCCGCTCCGGTCACATTTCTGTTCGCCCGCAGAAGTCCAGCGAATTTCCCCAGGAAGCATTTCGCAGCCTGATGTACTGCGATGAACTGAGCTGCTCCGATGCGATGGAGATGATCCGCGTGGAACTGCCGGCATCGTTTGTGACCCGGCCCGTCTCTGGATCGGCACCTGCAAACGGAGTTGTGACCGCCGACGTTCTGGTGGGAGCAGATGGGATCGCCCGCGGCATTCGGATTGAAGAATGAAATCAGAGCTCCAGAAATAATCGGGAGGAAAACAATGCGACTGACAAACATGCTTGCTCTTGCCGCCACAGTGACGCTGGCTGCGACGCTTTCGGCGCAGGTAGCTCCGGACCCAACCTTCATGCTCAGCGGCCCGCCTCTGCAGATGAGAACGGGCTCAATGTCTATGCGAATGGAAACGATGGACGCTGCGCCGGTCAAAGGCGCGCCGTTCTGCGCCATGGTTTCAACCGAGCACACGCAGATTCTGTCCGATGGGAACCGTATCCATACCACGGACAATTCCACCTTGTGCCGCGATAGCGAAGGCCGAACTCGCCGCGAGGCCAGCCTGAACCTTATGGGAGCGGCCGCCCAGACGTCAGCGCCGAAGTTGATCACCATTGTGGATCCCGTGGGCGGAGTCCGCTACCTGCTCGACACGACCAACAAGGTCGCGCACAAGATGAGTCTCAAGCCGGGCGGCCCCGATGGTCCACCGCCTGACGGGCCTGCCGGTCCGGGTAAAGAACGCTTTATGATTATTCAGCGTTCCGGCGGATCTGGACCCGATCTTTTCTTCAATGATGCCGTAATCACCAAAGACAGAGCGGATTCCACCAACCCGCCCGCGACCGAAAATCTGGGCGACCAGACGATCAATGGCATTCACGCGACAGGCACCCGCGTGACGACCACGATTCCCGCAGGAAAGATGGGGAATGAGAAGCCGATCGTCGTCACCTCCGAACGCTGGTATTCCCCCGAACTGCAGGCAACCGTGATGACGAAGCACAATGACCCATGGTCCGGCGAATTAAAGACCGAATTCACGAATGTCAACACTGCCGAACCGGATGCCTCGCGGTTCACCGTTCCATCCGACTACAAGATCGTCGACGACAAGAATGGCCCGATGAGGTTGCAATTCAGAGACCAACTGCCTCCTCCGCCTCCGCCGCAGTAAAGCGAAAATCGAGAGCGGTTCTGCATAACGCCGGTTCCGGGAGAAATCCAGAACCGGCATTTTCGTCGTGGTTGGGACCGAACTGATAAAATCGAAAAGATGGCGGGTGCTCCCCAACTAATTCAGATTGAGCTTGGCCCTCCGGTGCGGGCTGCAAAACCGCGATGGCTCAGGGCGAAGGCTCCTGTTGGAGAAAACTTCCACAATCTGAAGAAACTTGCCCGCGGCTTGGGACTGCACACCGTCTGCGAATCGGCGCAGTGTCCGAATATCGGCGAGTGCTGGAACCACAAAACCGCAACATTCATGCTGCTGGGCGACATCTGTACGCGCCGCTGCGGTTTTTGTGCCGTGCCCAAGGGACGTCCGGAGCCGATCGATTGGACCGAGCCGCGGCGGGTGGCCGAAGCTGTCGCCGCGCTCGGGCTGAAGCACGCTGTCGTCACCAGCGTGAACCGCGACGATGACAACATCGGCAGCGCCCGGATTTTTGCCGAGACGATCCGCGAAATTCGAGAACTGACGCCCGACTGCCGCGTGGAAGTACTGATTCCCGACTTCCAGGGGCTGGAAGAATCGTTGCGCATTGTGCTCGATGCCCAACCGGACGTGCTTAATCACAACACTGAAACCGTTCCTCGGCTTTATCGTGCGGTGCGCTCTGGCGCGCGTTATGAGCGCACGCTCGCGCTGCTTGAAAATGCGAAGAAGTTTTCTCCCGGAAGGGTTACGAAAAGCGGCGTCATGGTCGGGCTGGGAGAGTCGTCGGAAGAGTTGATCGAAGTGTTTCGCGATCTGGGCAGGCGCGGCGTCGATATCCTGACGGTGGGACAATACCTTCGCCCGTCCAAAGATCATTTGCCAATTGCACGTTTTTACGAACCTGAGGAGTTTGTGTACCTGCGGAACGAGGCGCTACGCTTCGGTTTCCGCCATGTTGAATCCGGACCTATGGTGCGATCCAGCTATCACGCGCACGAGCACGCCGATGCCGCTGCGACCCCGCGGGCGGTGACGTAGCTTGCCGCGGACGGGTTTTCCCGCCCACGCAGTCTTTCCGAAAAGAACGATTTCCAGAATTAGTATCTCCATCGAAGAACTCGGCAATGGGAGGTCCCTCTCCCGATGCTGACTTTTTCGCTGCTTGTCCTGGGATTCTTCGCCGGTCTGCTCGGCGCGCTCACCGGCATCGGCGGAGGAGTGCTGCTGACGCCGATTCTGGCACTCCATTTCGGCATTCCGATCCGCGAGGCGATCGGCACCAGCCTGGTCGCTGTTATTACAACGTCTGCCGCCAGCTCCTCCGTTCATCTACAGCGCCACACGACCGACATTCGTTTGGGAATGACACTCGAGCTCGCGACGGCTCTGGGCGCGGCGGTCATGGCCTACCTGGTCGGATACTTCAACCGAAATGTTCTGGAGGGATTGTTCGCGGCGTTTCTGCTTTACAGCGCGATCACGATTCTGAGCAAGGGCGGCAAGGTGAAACCGGAGGATTCGTTGACCCCTGCCGAGAACGGAGAAACGATCATTCCCGCATACCAGCCGCAGCGTTATCCGCTCGGTCTGTCTGCATCTCTGGTGGCGGGGGCTCTGTCGGGATTGCTTGGGATCGGCGGCGGTCCAATCAAGGTCCCGGTGATGTTTATTTTCATGAACGTGCCATTGATCGTCGCGACGGCCACTTCCAACTTCATGATCGGCGTCACGGCTGCAGCCAGCGCGATCGTGTATTACCGCCGCGGGGACATTGTTGCGGAGATTGCCGCACCGCTCGCAGCCGGGGTTTTTGTGGGATCACTACTCGGTGCGAGACTGGCTCCCCGGATTCATACAAAGGTCGTCGTCTATCTGCTGGTTGGAATCATGTTCTATCTTGCAGGCAACCTCATTATTCACCTGGCAAAGGGGGCGATGTGAGTGAACTGAGAGAGCCCGCCTTTGATCGAGTCGTCGCTCTTGTGTTGCGCACGGGAGCGTTTAGCTGTTTCGTTGTGATGGTCACGGGGCTAATCGCCGGCATTTTTCTTCACAACCATATCCCGGTCGACATTGAGCGAGTGGGAGTTCTGTTAATGCTGGCCACACCCGTCGTGCGCGTTATCGTAGCCTGTTTTCTCTTTTTCAAGGAAAAAGACATGAAGTACGGCTGGATCTCACTCGGGGTGCTAGTGATTCTTATGCTGGGGGCAGTCTTCGGAATCGGAGAACACTGAGACTTCAGAAGATGTGCATCTTGATGCTGAGATACTTCTTCGGATTCTGACGGACGGCTTTCACGAGATCACGCGTCTCGACCAGCATGTCATTGGCATTGTTGTAGAGCGTCTCATCCTTGAAAAGTTTTCCAGCCGTGCCTTGGCCGGCTTCGAGTCGCGTTGTCAGTTCTGACAATTTCGTGATCGTGGTATCGATCTTGTTCGCCAACTCCTCGTCTTTGGTGAGCTTTCCCAGTGTGCCCTTTCCGGCGTTGATGTCTTCCGTCATCTTCTTGATATTGGCGATGGTGTCGTTCGCGTTGTTGTAGAGTGACGGATCCTTGAGGATCTTGCCGGCAGTTCCCTTGCCCGCCTGAATGTCATCAATGACGGCGTTCATCTTGTCCAGGGTGGCGAGGAATTTGTCATAGGCATCGTTGCGGCTGATCAGGCGTCCCAGGCTGCCTTCCCCGTTCCCGACTTGTTCGACAATCTTCTGAAAATCGCCGACTGTGGCCGAGAACCGGTCGTAGAGCGTGGGATCGTAGATCAGTTTTCCCAGCGATCCCTTGCCGCTTTCAGCAAACGCCATGATGCGGTCGGCGCGTTTGATCAACGCGTCCATGTTTTCGAGTGTGCTCTGGCTGGCGCGGACCACCTGATTGAAGTCCGGATGCACCTGTGTCGGCAGGGTGTCTCCGTTCTGGATAGGGCCGCCCACAGACTCCGTGCTATCGATGTCGATGTAAGTTTCTCCGAGCACGCCCGCGGTCTCCAGAGAGCTGATGGAATCGCGGTGCACGTCCCGCTCGAACTTGCTGCTGATCTTCATGATCACTTCGACCGGCGTGAGTTGCTTATCCTTCTGATGGACGATCCGGATGGCGGTTACGTTGCCGATGTCCACACCGTTCAATCGAACCGGTGCGCCGGGTCGAAGGCCTTCAGCATTGTCGAAGTAGGAGTTGAGAGTGATGCGGGGCGTGAATAGGCCCGTCGTGCCCGACATGAGGAACAGAAGTATTCCCAGCGTAATGCTCGCGACGATGACAGTGATCCCAACTTTGAGTTGCGACCACTTGAGCTGCTTCTGGCTAGGCAAGCGATTTCCTCATAACGCCAGTTGGGATAGGCCGCGCCAACCGCGGCAACGGCTGTAATTGCCACAAGGTTCTCGCTCGCACGCCCATCGCTGAATAATAACAAAATCAATGGTGGCGTTAAGCTGGTTTTCGCACCAGTGCCGGCATGGTGACGAGGGCAAGAACATAAGCGGCCGCACCGCAAGCGAGGGTGATGGTCAACCCAAATTGAATGGCAATCACCATGGCCGATACCGAACCCAGAACGCTGGCCGCCGCGTTCATCGCCCACGCCCATTCGATCGCATTACCGGAGGCAGCTTCTCCCGGAGGGAATTTGGCCGCCGGAGATGCCGCAAGGGCGCGCAAGCCGGTGGGAAACGGCATTCCCATGATGAAGCCGAGCGGGATTAGCAGCACTCCGCTTACGAGAAGCCGATATTCAAGGCTCATGCCGACCAGGGCGGCGAGACGGCTGGGAAGCAGAAAGATGTACATGGCAAGAGTAACGATTACGAGCAGGAGCGGCAGCCAAACCATTTCCGCCCGTGGCAACCATATCCGCGAAAACAGGCTGCCGGCCCCACTCGAGAGCAAGAGCAGGAAAATAACAACTGTCAGGGCGTATGTTGGGTGCCCCAGAAACAACACGAAACGTTGAATGAAGGCAATCTCTACCACGATGTAGCCCAAGCCCACAGCTACGAAGTACAGGAGCGGCAGGGGAGACTGTCGAGAGGATCCGCGCCGCAGTGCCAACGGCAGAACCAAAAAAGCCAACACCGCGATGCAGGAAATTATCAGCACGAGCATCAGGACCAGGACACCGAGATTCACCTTCCAATCGATGCCCTGCCGCAGTCCTTTTTCACCAAGAATTTGTCCGGCTTTGAGCGTAAAGAAAAAGAATGGAGCGTTGTCGGTGACCGGAGCAACATTGTAGGCGTAGGTCCTGGCAAACGCGTACGGATCGTTGCTCGCGATCAGCCTGGAAAACGGATTCTGTCCCGGCTGTGAAGGAAGATAGAGCGGCTCGAGTTCGGAGTAGCGGTCGAAGTGCGCGTTGACCGCCGCTTCCTCCTCAGGAGTGAATGCCGTTTTTTTCGCGAGCACGACGACGGGGATTCCGTCCTCATCGAGCGAGCCCTGGGAAGCCACGATAAAATTCCGCGCCGGATTTGCGACTCCGAGGCGATGCAGAGCTTCCATTGCCACTGCCACGACGCGCAGGGCTTCGCGCGGCTCGCGGAACTCCCAGCGGGTGATGGCGATGATTCCATCAGGATTGAGGTGATCGAAGTACTCGCGAAATGCCTCGACCGTATACAGATTGTTTTCGCTCAGCGCGAAGGCTCCGGCCGCCGTCGAAGCCCATGTGTCAACTAAGGTCATCTGCACGACATCGAAATGCTGCGGTGTGGAACGTAAGTACGACCGTCCGTCGGTAACGTGGATGTGAACGTCCGGCCGATCGTAAAGGTGCTGGGAATAGGCAGCATAGCGGCCGCGCATAATCGTTGTCGCGATGATCGGATTGATCTCGATGCCTGTAACGCTGCTGCTGCCATTCGCGACCGCGCGCAACACGTCCACCCCTCCTCCGGGTCCGATGATGGCGTAGCTCCCGTGTGGCCGCAGCACGTTTGCCAGTGCGGGCGGCGCGGACATCAGGTTGTGCTCCCACACCGTTCCCTGCCAGTGGGAGAGATCGGCGTTCATGATGTATGTCGAAGCGTCCGCGTCGATCACGATCGCCTTGGCCTGGCCTTGACGGTCGACCTCAACACGCGAAAGCGCATTCCAGCGCGCGAATTCGACCCATGCCGGGTCGCGGAACATCCCTTTGGCATAGACGACGTCGATCAGGCGACCTGAAAAATTCACTGCCGTCAATACGATCAGAGCCAGGCCCAGCAATCCCGCATTCCTGCGGACGGTGCGCGATTCGGCCCAGATCATGCCCGCCCCCGCAAGCGCAATTCCTGCCGCGATAATCACATTCGGTCCGCCCAGCCAATTCAGAAGCGGAACCACGGCCAGACAGGCGAGCGCGCCTCCGCAAAGATCGGCGCCATAAAGCCGCGGAATGCGGCTGGTCTCACGCGCGAAGACAATCGAGAACAAGAGACCCGTCAGGAAAAACGGGATCGCCGCCGAGAGATAGAGAATCGTGAGACGGAAGAAATTCTTTCCCGTGACATCGAGCGCGACAGGAACGTGCAACACGATTTCAAGAACGATGACAATGATGACGGAATTCGCCATGCAAAGTCGGGCTCCCAGCTTTCGCGTGGGAATCTTTGCGAGGCGGGGCTTCAGTAGATATGCGAAAACTCCGCCCGCTCCCAGGCCGAGCAGGGCGATCGAGATTGCCAGAAACGCGAAGTGATAAAAGAGAACGACCGAGAAAAGCCGCGTCAGCGCGAGTTCCAGCAGCAAGGTGGCAAAGCTGGTAAGGGACAAGCCCGCCAGCAGCGTCGTTTCCGAGATTTCCGCTCGATTCGCAGCGATGGGGATGGGAGCGATCACGGCCATAGGAAGTTTAGAGAGGAAGTCAGACGCGACAGTCTAGCAGATGCGCCGAGGGCGCTTGCGGCTGGCACTCAGTTTTCCAGAATCACCTGGGCGATCGCCTGTTCCGCGGTGTGCGAGATCGAGAGAGCCGCGTTTTTCACACCGAGCCCGGCAGCGAACTCTCCGGCTTTGCCGTGAAATATCATCGTCGGACGTCCGCCCGGCATGCGCACGACCTCGCAATCGCGCCAGCGTACCCCGTGATTCCAGCCAGTCCCGAGCGCTTTCATCGCAGCTTCCTTGGCGGCGAAGCGTGCGGCGTAGCGCTCAGCGCGGTTTGCCTTCGAATCGCAATAGCGCATCTCCCCTTCGGTAAAGATGCGGTGCAGAAAACGGTCCCCGAAGCGTTCGATCGAATAACGGATGCGAGGGACCTCCGCAATGTCGATGCCCGTGCCTACGATCATGTCGAGCTTGCATCTTACAGCAAACGATCGCCGCGGTAGAGCAATTGGCCGTCGATGAGGCGAGCCTCCGCTGTGACTTTATGGGGCTTGACCGGACCTTCTGCGTCGATGTGCAAAACCTCATGACCGTGCAGGCTGAGCCAGTCAGAGACCAGCATGCGATGACAGCGGAAATAGAGCCGCTCGGCGCACAGATAAGCCGCGCGTAAACCTTCTGCGAGACGTATGACTTCGGAGATTGCCCGTTCGAACTCAGGTGTCAGCATGTAGTCGGCGTAATTGCGGAAACTCTCATTTCGCAGGGCAATGTTCGGAGAGTCCGCAAGAATCTTTTTGCGATAGCCGCCGAGTTCCTTCATCCAGACGTAGCGCATTCCTGCAGCTGGCAATATCTGTTCGAGCGACGGACGATTGAATTGCGGCAGGCGGCGGGACATCGGGAACGCCCGGATGTCGACGAGGGTTTTGATCTGATGGGCCTGCAGCGCGGACAATAATTCATCGGAGGATCTGGTGGAGTGTCCGATTGTGTACAGTGTGGCCAAGGCACATTCGATCCGCGAAGTTATTCGATTTGGCGCAGGGCAGCGGCGATCAGAGAATCTTCGGCCGGAAAGACTGTGCGCAGATCGATCAGCACTCTTCCTTCTTCGACCCGCGCGATGATGGGCGGATCAGACTTGCGAAGCCGTGTAGCCAGTTCGTCGGCGCTGAGATCCGCATGAGTCACGGCCAGAAGGCGCGTTGGCAGAACGGAAGAGGGAGCCGCACCGCCTCCGATTACAGAATCGCCATCGATAATCTCCAGCTTGATTTTTACTGACGAGGCAGACGCAGCAGGCTGCGTCTCTACGGGCACATCCCGATTTTTCATCAGCATCTTTGCACGGAGGTCAATCTCTTCCTTCGTCAAGCTCATCATCTTCAACGTGGGGATGGCGTCGTAGTCGCGCTTCACGTAGGCAAGCAGCGTTGCCTCGAGCGAAGCATAGGTGAGCTTATCGACGCGGAGCGCCCGGAACAGAGAGTTCGAGCGCATGCGGGAAATCAGATCACCGCGTCCGCTGAGCAGCCCGGCCTGTGGCCCACCCAGCAGCTTGTCTCCACTGTATGTGACAACATCAACTCCTGCCCGAAGGCTATCGAGCACGTTCGGTTCGCCGTGAATCCCGAAACCCTGCAGGTCGACCAGCGCGCCGCTTCCAAGGTCTTCCATCAGCGGAATGCCTCGCTTGCGAGCAAGTTCTGCAAGCTCACCGACCGGTGGCTGTTCGGTGAAGCCGGTGATTTCGAAATTCGAGCGATGCACACGGAGCAGAAGGCGAGTCCGCTCATCGATTGCCTTTTCGTAGTCGGCCAGGCGCGTGCGGTTCGTGGTCCCCACTTCGCGTAGAGTCGCTCCCGACTTCGCCATCACGTCCGGAATTCGGAAGGATCCGCCGATTTCGACCAGTTCACCACGCGAGACAATGACTTCCCCGCCCTCTGCCAGCGTATTCAGGGCCAGCAACACAGCGGCGGCATTGTTGTTGACGACGATCGTCGACAACTCATTCGCGCCCTTTATTTCCGCGAGCAGCTTACGAAACAGCCGATCGACATGGACGTCGCGCTTGCCTCGTTCTCCGGTGGCGATATCAAATTCGAGGTTCGTGTAATGCGAGGCTGTCTCGGCGATATGGTCGAGCACCGTCTGTGGCAGAGGCGCGCGTCCGAGATTGGTGTGCAGAATGACGCCGGTCGCATTAATAACAGGACGCAACGAATGACGGAGGGCGTTCCGAAGTTGGTTCTCAACGGCGTTGCCGAGCCCATCCAGGGCGAGATGGAGGCTCGAAGCGTTCAAGAGGCCAGAGGAAATTTCTTCGCGAAGCCGGGCGAGCACGGCGCGGGCGGCATCCGTAACCGCGCTGCTGCCCTGCGATTCGATGTGCGAAGCGAACTCAGGCCTCCGCAGCAACTCATCCACCGAAGGCAATTCGCGAAACAGTTCCGATTTCGCCACGCTCTTCATCCCCGGATTATCCCACGATTACGCGAACATTCGCCCGCTCAGAGCGTGTGCAGATAGGCGAGCAGGTCTTCCATGTTCTGCTGATTCAGTGTCTGGCTGAAGGCCGGCATCTCGCTCCGGCCGAGACGAATAATGTCGGTAACACGCTCATCATTGGCCGGCAGGCCGCTCAGAGAAAGATACTTGTGCTTGAACATTCCCTTTAGACCCGGGCCCTTTTTCCCGCGGGTGGAATAAGGCTCGTGGCAACGGGCGCAGTCAGCGTCGTAGATTTTGCGGCCGGCAGCCTGTTGCGGATTCAGCCCTAACTCGGCATCAGATTTGCGCCTCTCCACCGTGCAGGCGAGCGTGGAGGCCACCAGAAGCCAGGCCGCGAATGCAATCAGAAAATGGTGAATTTCAATCGTTCTTCGCCGGTGTTTTGCAGGGTCTCGATCTTCCCGTCCCATGAACCATCCTTCAATATGGCGATGCGCGGCGCCCAGAGCCGCTTTACAATGATAAAAGAAAAGGGTCCTTCATTGACCGTCGCGATCAAGCGCGTATACGATCCGCCATCCCGCGCCGATGGAGTGCGCATCCTGGTGGACCGGCTTTGGCCTCGTGGCCTCAGCAAAGCGTCTGCCGCGATCGACGAATGGTTGAAGGACCTGGCGCCTTCCGACCTGCTCCGGCGTTGGTACCACGCCCAGCCTGACCAGTGGGATGAGTTCCAGAAGAAATATTTGAAAGAACTGGCACAGCCTGAGCGTCAGGAGGTGTTGCATCGGCTGTACGAACTTGCCCACAAAAAGAGACGGCTGACCCTTTTGTATGCCTCCAAAAACACCGACCGCAACAACGCGACAGTTCTCAAAGAACTGCTGGAAGGCAAGCGCAAACCTCCGACAGGCACTGGCCCGGGCGCGATCGACTCCATGCGCCAGCGCAGAGTTGCGGTCCGGCGCAGATAGAATTCTCGACAATTTGCTCGAAAGTCACATGAGAGCAACCTTCCAATGGAACCTCGGCTCGCGCTCGCTCGAACTGGGCAAGCGCACGTTGATCATGGGCGTCGTCAATGTGACACCGGACTCTTTTTCGGATGGTGGCAAGTTCCTCGACCGGGAGCGTGCCGTCGAGCATGCCGAAAGACTGCTGCAGGAAGGCGCCGACATAATCGACATCGGTGGGGAATCGACACGCCCGGGGGCGCGAGTGGAAGGGGGCACCGCCGGAGAGGCCGAGTCAGATTCCGGCGCGACTGCGAAGCTGGCAGTGAGCGCAGAGGAAGAGCTGCGGCGCGTGATCCCTGTCATTACAGAATTGAAGCGAAAATGTCCCGCGACAGCCGTCTCGGTGGACACCTATAAATCCGAGGTCGCGCGGGCCGCAGTCAAGGCCGGCGCGGAAATTGTGAACGATGTCAGCGGCTTTCGGTGGGACCCGCAGATGGCTACGACCGTTGCGGACTTGAAATGCGGAGCTGTGTTGATGCACATGCGCGGCCGGCCGGACGAGTGGCGCAAGCTGCCGCCTCTAGTGGATGCAGTGCAACTGGTGAAACGAGAGCTGAACGAATGGTCGGAGCAGGCTGTGGCTGCGGGAGTCGGCCAGGACAAAATCGTGCTCGACCCCGGTTTTGGATTTGGGAAAAGTTTGGGCGAGAACTATCCATTGATGGCGCATTTCGAGGAATTGCACTCCCTCGGATTCCCGCTCCTGGTGGGCACTTCGAGGAAATCGTTCATCGGGCGCACGCTCGCGGCTGGTGAAAAAGCTGTGCCACCAGAGGATCGTCTCTACGGAACGCTTGCCACCGAAACTGCGCTCATTCTGAAAGGCGCGCATATCGTTCGCACGCACCATGTGAAAGCTTCCTTCGAAGCCGCCCGGCTTGCGGACGCGATTCTTAACGCCGCGTGAAGCGCACCCCTTTTTCTCGCTAGGAAAATTCTGGCGGGCAAATTTTCATCCGGGGAGTTCAGCGCGCCTGGGTCCCAGAAAAACTCCAACCTCCATCGTCAACTTTGTCTCAGACTGATAGTCGGGCTATTTATAAAGTCCTTCCTGCATGGATCCACTGACGAGACTATTCATCGATGCTCGCGTGACCGTCCGCCGCGCCGAAGGTCGAGACCCGGAAGGCCACTGCGTCGTCTACTGGATGCAGCGAGCGCAGCGTGGAATCGACAACCCCGCGCTCGACGTGGCTGTGGAAGCCGCAAACGCTCTTGGCAAGCCGGTCGTAGTCTTCTTTGCGCCGGTTCCCTTTTATCCCCACGCCAATCTCCGCCATTACCAGTTTCTCAACGAAGGAATTCCAGACATTGCATCGGATCTGGCGGCTCGGAATGTCGGCTTCGTTCTGCGACGCTATCCCGAGCACAGCCTGCTGAAATTCTGCGAAGAAGTGAAGCCCTCGCTGGTTGTCAGCGACGAGAATCCGATGCGCGAACCCGAGACCTGGCGGCAGACCGCAGCGAGGAAGCTGAAAATCCAGTTCTGGACGGTAGATGCCGACGTAATCGTGCCATCGAAGTCGCTGGAAAAAGCCCAGTACGCCGCGCACACCATCCGTCCGCGGCTGCAGGAGTGGCTGGAAACATACCTCGTGCCATCGACGAATCCGCGCGCCCGCGTGAAATGGAGGAAGCCCGCATCGCTGCCGTCCCTGAATCCAGAGATTGACATCACGCACGGTTGGAGACTCGATCGCTCGGTCACGCCGGTTTCAAGCTGGCGCGGTGGCAGTAAGGAAGCCATGCGCCTGCTGAAGAATTTCATCCGCCGCAAGCTCCGCGGATACGGCATCCAACGCAACAAGCCAGAAATTGATCACACCAGCCGGCTCTCGCCCTATCTGCATTTTGGCCACATCAGTCCGATCACGATCGCGCTGGCAGTCCAAGAAGCAGACGCTCCCAAGTCCGACCAGCAGGCTTTCCTCAACCAGATCATCACCTGGCGCGAACTCGCCGCGAATCTTGTGCGCTTCAACCCGGACTACGACAGCTTCGAGTGCGCGGAGCCCTGGGCTCACCGAACGCTGGCCCAGCACGCGAAAGATCCACGCCCCGTCGTCTACACGGAAAGCGAGTTGGAAAATGCCCAAACGCGCGACCAGCTTTGGAACGCGGCGCAGATGCAGATGGTGAATACCGGATGGATGCACAACTATATGCGGATGTATTGGGCGAAGAAGATTCTGGAATGGATGAAATCACCTGCCGAGGCTTACCGCATCGCCGTGTACCTCAACGACAAGTACGAGCTCGATGGGCGCGATCCTAACGGCTATGCCGGAATTGCCTGGGCTGTTGTGGGAAAGTTCGATCGTCCCTGGTTCGAGCGACCGATCTTCGGGCTGATCCGCTATATGTCGGGCGCAAGCACGGGAAAGAAATTCGACAGCAGGAAATACATCGAACAAAATCTGTCGGCTGCGTTCTTTTGACCTTCAGAATGCCTTTTCCGAATCCAACAATATCGTCACCGGCCCCTCGTTCACCAGTTCGACCTGCATCATTTCCTGGAACCTGCCGGTTTCGCAGCGTAGACCAGCGGCGCGAATCCGTTCCACGAAGAGTTTATACAGGCGCCGCGCCAGATCCGGCGGAGCCGCGTCATCGAACGAGGGTCGCTTCCCGCGCCGGACGTCGCCGTACAAGGTGAACTGCGACACAGCGAGGACGCTTCCGCCTAGATCATGCGCGCTGCGGTTCATCTTGCCGGCTTCGTCTTCAAAGATTCTCAGCCCGGCGATTTTATCGGCCAGATATTGCACGTCCGCTTCGGTGTCATCGTGCCCGACTCCCAGCAACACGAGCAGCCCGACTGCAATCTCGCCCGTAATTTCTCCATTCACCGTGACTTTAGCCCGGCTTACGCGCTGTACCACCGCTCTCATCGATTTGTATCCTCAAGCGTCTCGCTGGCTGGAGCCCTCGAAAAGGCCGCGACGTTGACCCCGGCAACGGCCAACCGTTAGGATGCAAGGTTGCGATTCTGATCATTGAGGCTTTGCCGGAAACTGGCCCTTTCTTTACACTAATTCGCCGGGACCATTACACTACACACTCGCCTTTTTTCGTAATGCAGTTAGGTGCGACGTGGTGAAGAGCCGGGAGTCCGAAGCAGCCAAAGCGTCTTGAGCGGCTGGTCGCCGGCAACAGGATTGCGCAACCGAAATACCGGAACTCAAATCTAATCGAGCCAAGCGAGGAGACACATGGCAGCCGTTGACGAGAAGGTAAAACAGATTATCGTGGAGCAGTTGGGAGTCGACGAGGGGGAAGTCACATCGAGCGCATCTTTCGTGGACGATCTGGGCGCTGATTCGCTCGATACCGTCGAACTGGTGATGGCCTTCGAAGAAGCTTTCGACATCGAGATCCCCGACGAAGATGCGGAGAAGATTCGCACTGTGCAGGATGCCGTCGACTACATCGGCAAGCACGCGAAAGCGGGGAAATAACGCTTGACTCGCAGGGTCGTAGTTACTGGCCTTGGCCTTATTTGCGGCGTGGGCAACTCCACCGGTGAGGTGTGGAAGGCCGTGTTGTCAGGCAAGAGCGGCGTAGCTCGCATTACCGGTTTTGACGCGAGCGCCTTTGCCTGCCAGATCGCTGCCGAGGTCAAGAACTTCGACCCCCTGAATTACATCGAGAAAAAAGAAGTCAAGAAGATGGGCCGCTTCATCCACCTGGCCATTGCCGCCTCGGATGAAGCATTGAAGATGTCGGGTCTCAAAATCACGCCGGAAAATGATGAGCGCGTGGGCGTGCACATCGGATCCGGGATCGGCGGATTCGACATCATCGAACGGGAACACTACGCATTGATCGAAGGCGGCCCGCGCAAAATTTCCCCTTTCTTTATTCCTTCCGCGATCATTAATCTCGCTGCCGGGCAGGTCTCCATGCGCTGCGGCGCGAAGGGACCAAACGAAGCCACAGCCACTGCCTGCACGACCAGCGCGCATTCCATCGGAGATTCATTCCGCATCATCCAGCACAACGACGCCGACGTCATGATCGCGGGCGGCGCGGAAGCCGCAATCACGCCGATGGGCGTCGGCGGATTCGCCGCTATGCGCGCCCTCTCCACCCGGAATAACGAGCCCGAAAAAGCCAGCCGTCCCTGGGATCAGGGACGCGACGGCTTCGTGATTGGGGAAGGATCCGGCATTCTCATTCTGGAAGAGCTGGAACATGCGAAAAAGCGTGGCGCCACAATTATCGCGGAGGTCGTAGGTTATGGGATGTCAGGCGACGCCTACCACATGACGCAGCCGGCTCCCGAGCACGAAGGCGGATTCCGCGTCATGCGAAATGCCGTGCGCGATGCGGGTGTGTCGCCCAATGTTGTCGGCTACGTCAATGCCCACGGAACCTCCACCCCGATTGGCGACACGCTCGAAGCCCACGCGATTCGGAATTTCTTTGGCGATCACAAGCTCGCCGTGAGTTCCACGAAATCGATGACCGGACATCTCCTGGGCGGCGCCGGCGGGCTGGAAGCCGGAATCACCGTACTCGCTCTCCGCGAACAGATACTGCCGCCCACCGTCAATCTGGAAAATCCTGATCCCGATACTGTGGGGATGGATCTGGTTCCGAATCACGCCCGCAAAGCCGAAATCGAGTACGCCATGTCGAATTCCTTCGGCTTCGGCGGTACGAACGGGGCGCTTCTGTTCCGCCGCTGGACCGAGTAGCGACGTCTTCCCATACACGAAGGTTCAACTTCCAGCCGCAGCCCATCGAACCTGCGTACGCTCACTAGCGTCACCAGCATTCAGTGAATGGCGATGCACTACCTGCGTGGTTGTCCAAATGCCTTATCTCGCGCGGACTTCCGGGGTAATGTCCTATCTCCCACTAGGCTGACTGCGGAAATGTCCAATCGGAATGCCGCGTGTTGTCCTTTGGGGGATTGCCACGACCGTCTCCGTCTTCCACAATGCTTTCGAAAGTGAAGTCTTCCCCTTACCTATGGATAAAGCTTTCGCCAGCACACTCGTCCCGTTGTCCGTCACTCGCAAAACCGCAGCCCGTGCCGCATTGGTTGGATTCAATGAACCGCACCGGGCTCTTTTGAATGAATGCTTCCGGCAATTCGCCATCGAGACGGTGCCCGTCACTTCCAATCCCGCGGAACGGCTTCATAAAGAAAAATTTGAAGCTTGCGTTCTGATGCTCGCCAAGGAAGCCGAAGAGGTCATGGAAGCTGCCCGCTCGTCGAGGTCTAACAGCCGCTGTGTAATTTATGGGGTGGGCGGCAGCGCCCAGGAAGCGATGCGCTTTTCGAAATACGGCGTTAATGCCATGTTCCAGGTCCCCCTCGAGCGCCCGGCCATGTTGAAGCTGGTGCGGGCAACGCGGATGCTGGTGCAGCATGAGTTCCGCCGCTATGTACGCATTCCGATCATCACCGAAGTGTCGATGGTGGGCGATAGCAAACGCGTGAGCGCCACCAGCATCGAAATGAGCACCGGCGGCATGTCCGTCAAAAGCGCCGAAGACTTCTCGGTCGGAGCGGGCGTCGAAGTCTCTTTCGCCCTTATGACCTTGCCGCGGATCAACGTGCGCGGCGTCATCAGCTGGAATAAGCCCAAGTCGATCGGAGTACGTTTCGATCCCAACGACGACCGGCGGTTGAAGATCAAGACCTGGATCAACTCCTACCTTGAGAACTAGGAATTGTTGAATTTTGATTGTTGAATCCCGATGCGCGAATGAATCTCCCCATTGGTTTTCATTGAACAATCAAAATTCAACAATCGACAATTTTCCCCGCCATTTTCCGCCGCTCGCCATCTTCCCGAACTCGCTACAATAGCCTCGTGTCCGAAGCTGTCACGCCTGCAACCGCCAAGCCGACAGAAGAAAGCTCTGGCCCACGCCGATGGACTCTGCGCCAGCGCGTCGTTCTCAGCATAATTGTCTGGGCTGGGTACTGGTTTATTCGGCTGCTGGGTCCGACTCTGCGCGTCAGCGTCTCCTACGAAGATGGCGCGCAGAAGACACTGGAGGAGCGTCCGCTCGTCGCCTCCTTCTGGCACGAGTGCATGATCCCCGCGACCTATCTGTTTCGCGATATGGGGATCCGCGTGATGAGCAGCTTCAGTTATGACGGTGAGTACATGGGGAGAATCATCCGCCGGTTCGGATTCGTCGCGGTCAAAGGGTCAAGCAGCCGCAATCCCATCCGCGCCCTGCTCGGTTTGCGTCGTGCGCTCGAAGACGGCTGGACGGTCGCGTTCAGTCTCGACGGCCCACGCGGGCCACGGCGCAAGGTCAAGCCCGGCCCCTCCGGTCTCGCGCGGTCTTCCGGGCTGGCGATGACCGCCTTCCACGCGGCTGTCGACAGAGCTTGGATTCTTCACAGTTGGGATCGCATGATGATTCCCCGCCCGTTCTCGCGCGTGCTGGTGAGAGTCGGCAAACTGATTCCTGTGCCGGGGGATACGAGGGATGAGGATCTTGAGCGTTATAAAGTAGAGTTACAGGCCGCCTTGGATCGGGTCTGCGCCTTTGCTGAAGCCAATGTCAGCAAAGCCGGCACAAAGGAATTTCCCTATTACAAGCGTGCCTGACATGAGGAGAAGCTCGACGCAGCCGACCGGGATCGCCAGCGCTTACTCGTCAAGCGCTGATCCGAGCTGCTCATACTTGTACTTCTTGCCGTCCCAGAACAGCACCGACGAGGTATTTTCTCCCTCGCCCTGTTCTTCCATGTAAACCCCCAGCATCATTCTCTTTTTTGTCGTCAGCCGCTTCACCGAAAGAGTTTTGAAGGGCAGGTTGATGAGCAGGAACTTCGCCTTCGGAGAGTCGGCTCGCCAGGCATCTTTTCCGGCGCCATGAATGATCAGCAGGCAGACTCCGCGCCGCCCCGGCTCGTCCGAAGCGAACGTCGAGGTCACCTTCACGTCACTATAACCGAGGAAACTGTCGTAGGGATCCACAACCACAAAACTGTATTCGTCCCTATCGGCCATTGGATTCTTGCATCGCGCCGCGACAACGAGATCATCGATGCCGTCTCCATCCAGATCGGCGACAAACTGCGGCGGCCCGGCGAGCAGGGAACAATTTTCACCGAACTGCTTATGAATCAATGCATCGGTGACGGCGGGCGATGGAGAGTGCGCACGCGCGGGTGGCGGAGGCTGCGGCTTCTTTTCGGCAAACCCGGCCAAAGCCAGCAACAACACAAAAAACGACACGAGGAGAGATCTACGGGACGACATGCTTCTTACTCTAGTCCGGATTCATCAGCGCGGGTAGAGACGGAGTAGTGACGGAGGTAACAAACATCAATGTGGCGCGGGCATCTTCCGCGAGCCCCTTACTCGCTCCTTCGAGTCAGATCCGATTACTGCCTGCGGAAGTGCTCCCAACCGCGGCTCGTGAGTTCGTGGGGTGAACTTTTGCCAGTGCTCAGAAGAATCTTAGGTTTCCGCTTGATCTCGCCGATGCGAGTGAGCGGAACGCCGGCGATTTCCCCGGGAATGCGTTTTCCCGCCGGTACCGTGAACAGCAGTTCGTAATCCTCACCACCGTGCAGCGCGAGATCGAGACCCACTTCAGCTGCCGGCTTCCCAACGCGCGCGCGAGGAATGACGTCGGCATTGATCTCAGCTCCCACGCCGCTCTCTTTACAAATGTGTGCCAGGTCGGTCGAGAGCCCGTCGCTGGTGTCGATCATCGCCGAAGCCAGTTTCTTCTCGCGAAGAATGCGTCCAAGTTCGATTCGCGGCTCGGGGAGGAAATGCCTCGGATAATCCTTCGGATTCAATCTTCGCTGGGGATGGCGTTGCATCTCGGCAACCGCGGCGGACGATCCGCCTAATTGCCCGCTGACGTAAATCTGATCGCCATCGCGCGCCCCCGAACGTAAGATCGCCTTCCCCTTTGGAATGCTTCCCAGAACGACAATGTCGGCGAGGATTCCGGCGGGGGATTCCGCAGTGTCTCCTCCCGCCAATGCAGCCCCATACTTCTCGGCGAGACGCGTTAAGCCGCGGAGAAAGCTTCGGACCCAGGACTGTGGCACAGTTCGCGGCACGGCGAGGGACAAGAAAACAGCAACCGGTTCGCCGCCCATAGCCGCAATATCGCTCAGCCCACGAGTGAGGCAGCGATGTCCCACAACCTCAGCGGAGTGCCAGCCGCGTCGGAAATGGATGCCCTCAAGAGTGAAGTCGGTGGTCACGAGCAAGTCGTGCCCAGCCGCGGGACGCAGCACCGCGCAATCGTCCCCGATTCCGGCCCGGATCGCCCAATGCCGAGGGCGCACGCGAGTTCTTCCCGACGGCGCAACCATTCGCCGGATATGCTCGATCAGCTCTCGTTCGGGAAGCGGCATTCGGCATTAACTATACCGCCGCGGAGCTGCAGGCTCGTTTTCAAAACCGCCTCAACCACGGCCCGCCCTGCGACTCCAACGGACTCCCCGGTAACCTGCCCATGGTGCCCTCCGGATTACCCGCCTTCGGTAACCCAAAATGCGTCTTGGCGTCGTTGACAGGGGGAATCTACTTTGTTACCGTTAACCAGTCATTCACAAACCTTTTGACTTGGGCTAAGTGCTGCAACTTGTTCGCATTGCACACGAGCAAAAGATTTGAGCCCCGGTCGCAGTTCTGGTAGGCGAAGGGCGCGAAACAAGCTTCCATTCCCAAGATGGGATCGCAGCCTTACAAGAAATCAGGTGGTCCGAACAGGCGTTCTGAATTTTAGAAACTATAGCCTGAAATTCCGGACCTGATGTTTCAACAGCCGAGGAACGATTGCAAAAACGCTTCTACATCCTCTTTGTGGCCCGCGGGGACGACGGCCAGTTGCGAAAAATCTCCATCCCCGTGCATTACCTGTATGTCTTCGTAATCGGTGCCGCAATCGGATTCCTCAGCCTGACTGGAATCGCCAGCTCCTACACTCGCATGTTGTTGAAGGTTTCCCAGTTCAATCAACTGCGCACCGAAAAAAATCAGCTCAAAGACAGCTATTCACGGCTCGAGAAAGTCGCGAAAGAACGCGATGTCCAGGTAGCCTCGCTCGGCTCGATTGCCGGAGAAGTCTCCGCGCTCTACGGATTGAAAGCGGAACCAACCCTTGTCACCGCAACCACCGACCAGATCCAGGATGCGGAAGTAACGTCCTCTCTGGATCAGCTTCATGCCCTGCGCACCTCCGCCCTCACCGGAGCGACCATGGTTGGATTAACCATGGGCCTGACGCGTAATGCGACCACCGCCGACTGGGAACGGGCAAATTCGGCTCCCAATCTGTGGCCGGTGCAAGGTCAAGTCACCGGCAGCTTTGGTGAGAGAATTGATCCGTTCAACGGCGAAGGCGCATTCCATAGCGGCGTCGACATCGGCACCAACTACGGTTCGCCGATCATTGCTCCGGCCGATGGCGTTGTGACCTTCACCGATACGCTTGGCGGCTACGGCAAGGCGATCATGATTGATCACGGCAACGGCATCAGCACCCGCTACGGGCATCTCTCTGGATTCGCCGTCACTGCCGGCCAGCACGTTCACCGTGGCGATGTGATCGGATATGTCGGAGAGAGCGGCCGCTCCACTGGTCCCCACCTTCACTACGAAGTGCGCATCAACGATGTCCCGGTCAATCCCTACAAATACCTCCGCATGACACTAGCCCATACCGGCGGCTTCGTCACCGGCGGCTAGTCAGCAGTTCTCAGTTCCCGTTCTCACTTGTCGAAGGGATCCCTCCAACAAACAAAGATTCCCACAGATGCCAGCCCCTGTCGCCAGAAGTCGGTATTGATTCCTAATGAGTGCCCCAAGTAACACAGGAAAGTGATCGAGGTAAGCGGGAATTCCGCTTGCATCCCCCGGGGCCCTCAAATTAGCTGCCAACCCCGCATATTTCTGCATTACCGCCGTAATGGAACAAGCCCAAGACTACGCAGAATCACGGCATCCGGGGAGCTACCATAGTAAGAATCCTTCCCCGGCGTCCGAAGTGTCTAAATTGCGTTCTGAGGCATTATTTGGATGGAGAATCCTGAAACCAAGCGGTTTGGCCGATACGAGGTCGTTGGCGAACTCGGCCGCGGCGCCATGGGCGTTGTCTATAAGGCTCGCGACCCGCAGATCGACCGTCTGGTCGCTGTGAAAACCGTTTCTCTCTGGGGCCAGGAGCCGGAGGAGGAGAAGGAATTCCGTCTGCGCTTTATGAACGAAGCCCAGGCCGCTGGGCGACTTCATCATTCCGGCATCGTCGGCGTCTTCGATGTTGGAGAAAACCCCGAAAATCGCGATCCCTACATCGTTCTGGAGTTTGTCGCCGGCGAATCTCTGAACCGGATTCTATCGCGCGAGAAAAAACTTCAGCTGGATTACGCATTACAGTTGGCGATCGAGATTGCCGGCGCGCTCGACTTCGCTCACGCCCAAGGTGTAATCCACCGCGACATCAAACCAGCGAACATTCTCATCACGCAGGATGGCCACGCGAAGATTGCCGATTTCGGCATCGCCAAACTCAATTTGGCGCACTTCACCGTGCCGGGCCGAGTGCTGGGCACTCCCGCCTACATGGCTCCCGAGCAGCTGAGTGGCGAAGGGTGCGACGGTCGTTCCGACCTGTTTTCCCTTGGCGTGATCCTCTACGCCATGGTGACCGGGCATTCTCCGTTTCAGGGCAACAGCGCTACCACCGTCTGCTTCAAGGTCGCCAACCGCGAGCCGATCGCTGCCAGCGCATTGGATATGACGCTGCCTCCGGACCTGGATGCCGTCATCAATCGGGCGATGGCCAAGAATCCCGATGAACGGTATCAGCGAGGATCGGAGTTCATAGACGACCTGCGTCGGTTGCAGAGTCTCAAGTCGGGATCGACCACGACTTCGCATCAGACGGCGCTTCGCACCGGAACTCGGTCCAGCATTACTCGAACGGGCAAGGCCGCTGCTCAAGGGGTCGCGCCGGTCGCCGCAGTCGGCGAGGCTCGGAGCGTTGTTCGCCATGTATTGCTCAAGGCGCCGGTTCGGGACTTGATCCTGGGCGCGGCCACGATAGTCTTGCTGGTCATCATCGGAGCCCAATCCAAGTTGCTGGTGAATTCCTCGAAAGCCGGGATGCCCGCCGTTCCCCCGGCTGCAAATCCATCGTCCACGGTTGCCTCCGCTCCAACCGTTCCCGTGAATCAAGAGGCGAAGCAACTTCCGGCAGAGGCCGCCCGCCCGCAGCACACCCACAAGAAGCACGTTGAGAATAAGACGAATGAGGCGAGACAAATCGTAGTTCCGACGTCCACACTCGATCTTGCCGTGCAGCATCAATTCAAAAACGCGACGCTTTACGTGTGGGTGGATGACAAACTGGCGCTCACTCGTCCGCTGCACGGCGGAGAGCAGAGAAAGTTGGTAGTCTTCGGCGGGATTCGCGGAGTCGATTCTGAAAGCCTGAAAATTCCGGCGGGAAAGCATCTTCTGCGCTTCCGAGCTCTTTCCGCGGATCAGACGGTGGATCTCTCCAAGACAGTTTCCGCGGAGTTCATCGGTGGCGACACCAAGTCAATCATGCTCACCTTCGACAAGCACAATACCGGCATCCACGTTTCTTGGGAGTAAGAGTCAGCAACTTACTGCCGCAAGCCCATCCAGTTTTCTGAAACCACCAGCGAGTTTCCCGGATTCTGCGGATCGTACTTTACCGAAGTGTGCAGCCCCAGCCGGCAGGAATGCAGGTTGATCCAATGGCGAAGGTAGGTGACATCCTGTGAGCACTCATAGGAAACGCCCGCCACATCGTACTTGTAAATAAGCATGACGGCGCCATGATGGTTGTTGACGGCTGCGGCAAGTTCCTGCACATCGATGACGGTGCCGTCGGTGATGCGGCCAGATCCTTCCAGCCACGCACGCCGTTCTTTCTCGAGTTCATCCGGATTCTTCGGCTTTCGCCGCAATAGTGCGTACGCACCGAGCAGAGCAACGCTACCAGTTGCTACCAGCCCATAAAGTCGAAACGAATCCATAGGAAGATGGGGGTCGAAGCCAGTGGGATCTCCGACTTGACTGATCAGAATAAGCGCAAACCTGAGCCGTTGGAAGTGGTTCGAAGGTTACGGAGGTGCCGAGTTCTGTGAAAATCTCCGCTGTTGCGCAATGCTTGCCGCGCTTGGTCTAGAATCAGCCACTGACCGCTCACGGGGTGAAGGAGTGTTTTGAGAGTTCACAAAAAAGGCGTGGCTATTGGCATCGGCATCATTCTGGCCACCTCCGTTGTATCGCTGGCCGGAACTAAACATCCCTCGAAGGGGGCGTCACAGGATTGGTCAATCTACGGCGGCATGTCCGACAACAATCACTATTCTTCCCTCAAGCAGATCAATCGCAAGAACGTGAAGCGGCTGCAGGTCGCGTGGACCTTCGATTCTGATGAAACTGGCGGGCTCCAGACGAGCCCAATCGAAGTCGGAGGCGTACTGTACGGCCTCACGCCGGCGCAGAAAGTCTTCGCCCTGGATGC
The DNA here is from genome assembly GCA_963763845.1 of uncultured Acidobacteriota bacterium. Taxonomy (GTDB): domain Bacteria; phylum Acidobacteriota; class Terriglobia; order Terriglobales; family Acidobacteriaceae; genus Sulfotelmatobacter. Next base: position 29,667 of record CAVXPX010000022.1, on the reverse strand, counting down.
TTCCACCGGAAAGCTGCTCTGGAAGTTCGATTCCACAATCAAAGGGACGCAGCCCGACCGCGGCTTAGCCTATTGGTCCGACGGACAACACGGTCGAATTCTCGTCGGCGTCATGAACTTCGTTTACGCACTCGATGCGGAGAGCGGCACCGCGATCTCCACCTTCGGTCAAAATGGACGAATCGATCTGCGCGACGATCTCGGCCGGCCCCCCGCCGAGCAGTCGATCTTCATGACCAGCCCTCCAGTGATCTACAAGAACCTGATGATCGTAGGAGGACGTGAATCCGAAACTCTTCCCGCGTCACCGGGAGACATCCGCGCCTATGACGTCCGAACCGGTAAGCTGCGCTGGTCGTTTCACACGATTCCACATCCGGGGGAATACGGCTACGAAACTTGGCCCAAGGGCGCCTGGACAACAAGCGGAGCCGCCAACAATTGGGCTGGGATGACCGTCGACGTCGCCCCGGGGCATTGTTTACGTTCCTACCGGATCGGCCGCGTTCGACTTCTACGGCGCAGATCGCGTCGGCGACGATCTGTTTGCGGATTGTTTGATCGCTCTCAACGCCGAAACGGGCGAACCCATATGGCATTTCCAGGGAGTGCATCACGACCTGTGGGACCGTGACTTTCCCTCGCCTCCCATACTCCTCACGATCGATCATGATGGCAAGAAAATCGACGCGGTTGCCCAGACCTCTAAGCAAGGCTTCGTCTTCCTGTTCGACCGCACGAACGGCAATCCGCTGTTCCCGATCGAATGCCGGAACTATCCGGCCAGCAATGTGCCGCGGGAAGTCGCCGCCAGGCAGCAATGCCTGCCCACCAAGCCGGCTCCCTTTGCGCGCCAGCTTCTGACCGAAGATATCTTGACTCAGCGCACGCCGGAAATTCACCAATGGGCTGTAAATCAGTTTCGAACTTTCCGCAGCGAGGGCCAATTCGTGCCGTTCAGCCTGGACAAACCGACAGTCGTTTTCCCCGGCTTCGATGGCGGCGCGGAATGGGGCGGGTCTGCCCTCGATCCGGAGACCGCCATTCTCTACGTGAATGCCAACGACATTGCCTGGACCGGTGAGTTGGCCGAGAATACTGCCGCAGAGAATCGGCAGAATAGCCCGAAAGCTCTCTACGCCAGCCAATGCGCCGTCTGCCATGGAGAGACCATGACCGGATCGCCGCCCGCGATTCCGGCCCTGACCACTGTGGGCCAGCGAATGTCGGCAACAGACGTCGCCTCCACCATCCGAAGTGGCAAAGGCCGCATGCCCGGCTTCGCCAATCTAAGCGCGGATCAGCTCTCCGCTCTGACATCGTATGTCATCAGCGGCGGAGAGAAGTCGCTATCCAGGAAATCAGAAGTCACGAGCGGTCCGGCGCCGCCCGCGATGAAATATCACTTCACCGGCTACCTGCGGTTCTACGATCCGGATGGATATCCCGCCGTAGTTCCGCCGTGGGGCACTCTGAACGCAATCAATCTCAACACTGGCGAATTTGCCTGGAAGATCCCGCTGGGGGAGTATCCAGAACTGGCCGCGAAAGGCATGAAGAATACAGGCACCGAGAACTATGGCGGTCCGCTCGTGACCGCCGGCGGCGTGCTATTTATCGGCGCGACGAACTACGACAAGAAATTCCGGGCCTTCGACAAATCCACCGGGGCCCTGCTCTGGGAAACCACTCTGCCCTTCGCTGGAAATGCGACGCCCATCACGTATGAGCTCAACCGACGTCAGTTCGTAGTCATCGCCGCAGGCGGAGGAAAAGATCTGAAGTCGAAGTCAGGCGGGGTATACGTCGCGTTTGCTTTGGGGCAGTAATACAAGCGGGGCAGAGACGCGCTAAGCGTCGCGAACAGTGGGATGTGGAAGGCACGTCCGAGCCAATCTACTTGCCCTGGCTGCAGACGCTCTTGTTCACCAACTCTACGAAGCCGCCTTCTAACGCTTTCCCAAACTGATCGTCGTGCGATTCCTTCTTGCTGACGACAAAGCGTCCGCTATGGTCGCGCGAGTAAAGCCATTCCGTGGTGGGGGAGGCAGATCCGCTGCTGCAGTTGAATCGCACCCGCGCGCGCATTTCGACGAACGGTCCGCCCTGAGGAAGTTCAGCCGGCGTCTTGTATTCCACCCGCACCAGCGCCGTTCGTTGATTGTTCTTGAGCACGCGGACGGAACTGATCGAAACCTTATCGCCCGATGCGGTCTGGCCGATGCTCCGCCAGTCTCCGGCAGCCAGCAACAGGCTGACCACGAGTATCGGAGCGAGCACGACAACGGCGAGGATGAGCAAGCTTTTTTTCAACGATCGAGCCTTCTCAAGCCAATTGCAAGCACACTACTCTGGACCTCCAGCTCTGTTCTGTCAACCGATTGGCCTCGTCACGAAGTCTTGCCAGTTTCAAAATGAGACACCATGCCGCCCTTCGGACTACAATGTCCGGACGCAACGCGGACGGTGCCGAATCCAATGGAAACTCTCTACGCCACGACGTGGACCTCGCCAGTAGGCCCGCTGTTCCTTGCGGCTTCGGACCGCGGGCTGGTTGCGCTGGAGTTCGATAAGCGCCTGCCCGGTCAGCAGACAATTCGGCCGAATCCTCGCGATCTGCAAACCGAAAGCGATGCGATTCACTTCGACCAGTCGGGCCGCGAAATGCACAGATTCACTCGAGAGCTCGACGAATACTTCGCCGGAGTCCGGCGACAATTTGAGTTTCCTCTCGACCTCCGGGGAACGACTTTCCAGCTGGCCTGCTGGCGGGCCCTGTTGTCGATTCCTTACGGCGAAACGCGCAGCTACGCCGATATCGCGCGCGCGGTTGGCCGTCCCCAGGGATTTCGCGCGGTCGGCATGGCGAATAATCGGAACCCCGTGGCCATTGTTGTCCCTTGCCATCGCGTCATCGCATCCGATGGAACGCTCTGCGGATACGGCGGAGGACTCGACATCAAACGGAAGTTGCTCGAGTTGGAAGGCGCTTTGACCGGCACGCTGGCAGCTTGAGAATTCTTGATTGTTCAATTTTGATCTGGCGAATTTCGATTGTTGATTGCCCAGTCGTGATTTGTAATTCAACAATCAGAATTCAACAATTCCTTACCCCAAACCTTGACCGACAAACCCACGGCTGGATCTTCTCTCCGCAAAGCTGGCCTGTTTTATCTCATCTTCGTGATGTTCTCTTACACCACGGGCGGCCCGTTTGGGCTCGAGGACATGGTCACGACCTCCGGGCCCGGCATCACGCTCATCTTCCTGCTTTTCCTGCCCCTGTTCTGGTGTATCCCTGTCTCGCTCGTCTCGGCCGAGTTGACCACGGCCATGCCGGTCGAAGGCGGCTTCTATCGCTGGACGCGCGCAGCTTTCGGCGATTTCTGGGGATTCCTGGCCGGTTGGTGGAACTGGTCCGCCTCATTCCTGCTGGGCGGCGCCTATGCCGTGCTCTTCACCGACTATCTGGTCTATTACCTGCCCAAAATGACCTGGTGGGAGCACTACCTGATCTCGCTCGCACTGATTGTGTTGCTCACCTGGATCAACGTCCGCGGTATTCAGATGGTTGGCCAGGTCGCAACCGGTCTGGAACTCTTCATCTTTCTGCCCGTAGCAACCATGATCATCATGGGGCTGGCCCGATGGCATCGGAATCCCTTCCATCCGTGGATCGTTCCCAACCAGCCGACGTTCAAAGTTTTCGGCGTAGGGCTTGCGCTGGGATTATGGCTTTATTCCGGATACGAGCAACTCTCGACTGTCGCCGAGGAAGTGGAGAATCCGCGGAAGGCCTATCCGCTCGCCCTGGCGCTTGTCGTGCCGCTGTCGGTCGCGGCCTATTTTCTTCCGGCCTTCGCAGGTCTGGCATCTGCGGGTCAGTGGCAGAACTGGCACACAGGATTCTTCTCCGATGCGGCGCGCATCATCGGTGGTCCTTGGCTCGGCACCTGGATGACTGTCGCTGCCATGATCGGCAATGTGGCGTTACTCAATAGCACCATCCTGACCACGACGCGCATGCCTTTTGCGATGGCCGAAGACGGATATCTCCCCAAGTTCTTCACCCGCAAACATCCGCGATATGGCACGCCATGGCTCGCGATCGTCGCGTCGGCGGCAATCTATGCCTTGCTGGCGTGGCAGAGTCTCGGCCAACTGATTTCTGTGTATATCTGGCTGCGCTCAGCAACGACGGTATTGACGGTGCTCTCCGCCTGGAAGCTTCGCCGCACCCAACCGGAACTGAAACGATCGTTCGTGATTCCCGGAGGCCGCGCAGGACTTCTTTACGTAGTGGGCGCGCCCGTCATGATGGCGGTGGTTGCCTTGCTCGGAGGAGATCGCTTCTCCACCATCGGCGGCGCCATCGCGATGCTCATCGGCCCAATTCTTTACCTGTTCGTGAAAACCAAGGTGAAACCAGAGAAACCCGTGCCCGCTTAGCTGAAGATAACGGCGCGGGACAACGAAGCGACTCTCGTCAGCTTACCCAGTCGAGCACTTTGTACCAAGCTCCCGCCAGCGGCAGGAACCACGGCTTCCCGTTGTACAAGCCGAGCGGCGCTCCGGGGAATGAAATCTCCGCAAATGGATTCTCCGGCTTGTCACCTGCCATCAGTTCGGCAATTTTCTGTCCCTGATACGTGGCCATTGCAACGCCATGTCCCGCGTAGCCAACCGCATAATACATCCCTTCCATCTGCCCCGCGTGCGGCATGATGTCAAAGGCGAAATCCAGCGTGCCTCCCCAGACGTATTCAATCCGAGCGTCTCTCAATTGCGGATACACGCTGATCATCCCGCGCCGCAAAATCTCCGCGCTGCGGCGAATCGTCTGATCGTTCTCGGGAAAAAATGCCGCCCGGCCGCCGAAGAGCATGCGCCCATCGGGCGTCAGCCGGTAGTAGTAAAGATAATTTTTCGAATCGTAGATCATCCGATTGCGTGGACTGAGCTCTTTCGCCAAGGTAGCTGGCAACACTTCCGTCGTGATGATGAATGACCCAATCGGAATAATCTTCTTCTGCAAGCCGGGAGTTGTCGCGCTGGTATAGCCGCTGGTTCCGACGAAAACTTCGTGGGCCCAAAGCACCCCGCGCGAAGTCGTCAGCTTCCAGCCGGTCTCGCCCTGGCGTGAGTCGCGCTCGATTGCATCGACGCGAGCGTGCTCAAAAATTTCTGCGCCCGCTTTGATCGCGCTGCGCCCCAGCCCCGCGACATACCGAGCCGGATTGCATCCCGCGCTTACTTCATCGACCATCCCGCCGTAGTAAATGAGCGAACCGATCTCGGCGCTTAGTCCGGCCCGCGGCACCACGCGAAGCTTGTGATTGAATTCAACTTCAATCACCTCCGCCTGCCGTTCATATTCATCGAAGTGTTTTTGTTTGCAGGCAACTTCAAGATGCCCGCAGCGCGAGAAATCGCAGTCGATCTTTTCTTCGCGGACAATCTGCTCCACGCAATCCATCGAAGCGAGGGAGGCGGCGTACATGCGCCGCGTCATTTCCCGTCCATACATCGAGATCAGCTTGTTTACGCCCAGCTTCATTCCGGTCAGGACCATGCCCCCATTGCGCGAGCTGGCGCCCCATCCGATCGTCTGGGATTCGAGCACCGCCACGCGGGCGCCGCGCTTGGCCAAGGTTCGTGCTGCGGATAGCCCTGTAAACCCAGCCCCAACGACCGCCACATCAACGACATCCGGTAGCGGGCGCGAAGGATCTGGTGTGGGAAATTCCGCCGTAGTGAGCCAGTAGTTGTGTTCTTGCATCGCCATTCTCGATAGTCGTTAGTCGGCCTCAACCCAAAGGGAACGGAAACGCAAGGGTTACCAGGCGAACCAGCATTCTAGCCCACCTGCACGGTGGTACATGTACTGCCGATCACAACAGGAAACCGTTGCGTTAACCACGGTAACTTGCTGCGGTTACTCGCTCCCCCTAGTCTGGAAACATGGGGATTCAGTGTTTTCTGTTTTCCTCAGACAGTGCAAGTGCGGACGCCATTCGTCAGGTTCTGGCCGAGCTCGACGTGCGGGCGGAATCCTGTCTTGAGGCGGTTGCCGCGGTCGACAAGATCGCGAAGCAGCCCTTTCAAATGGTCATCATCGATTGGGACCAACAGCCGGAAGCCGGACTTCTGCTGGCCGCTGCCCGCGAACGCAAAGCCTCTGAGCGCCCAATCAATCTCGCCATCGTCAGCGACGACGCGAGCGTTCCCAAAGCATTGCAGGCGGGCGCGAATTCCATTCTTCGCCGCCCGTTCATCCCAACTCAACTCAGGGACACGCTGAAGACTGCCCGGGATCTTATCCAGGCCCGCCAGACACCCGCGCCCGGTTTGACAAGTGGCCTCACAGCCGCACCGCCCGCCTCATCCTTGCCGTCGATGCGTTCCGGACGAGAGCAGACCGGGGAGCCTACATTGCGCGCCGGTGAGTTCCTGCAATCTGGGCCGACTACTCCCGGTGCATCGTTTGAAACCGAGGGGGATGTTTCCGCCGCACTGGATCAACCATCCGCAGAGCCGGTCAATCCTCTCAAAGACCTCGAACCCGTTGCCGCCTCCGTCGTTCAGCAGAAGCCTGCTCCTGCGCTGCCTTTCCCCCCACCCGACGGTGAACCGCGCGGTCTGGAGTGGTACCTGAAGGCTCGTGGCGTGACCAGGCAGGCCGCAGCAGCCCAACCCGCGCGGGCCGCATCGCCCAGCAAGCCCGAGTTGCTGGGTTACGACCAGACTTCTTCGCATTCCGCGCCCGCAAGCAGTTCTTCCAGTTCCGAGACAGCAACTTCACGCGAGACAAGCGTTAATGACGCCCCTCGCGAAGAAGCGGAAAAAGAGGCCGAACTATTCGCTTACATCGAAGGCGAGCAACCAGAATCCTCCGCCGGATCTTCTCGAGGTTTCGGGCTGGGAAAGGGAGCCATCTTCGCCGCGTTCGTCCTGGCGAGTGTTGCGATCGCCGCCGCTCCACAAGCTCCCTGGCATCCGCAAATGCGAGCGCTCTGGGCCCGCGGAGAGCGCACCGTTCACGCGTGGCTGAATCCGCAACTGGTAATAACGAAGCAGGCCCCCACTACGCATGAGAATTTCGGCCAGGCTGGGGACGAGTACAAGCTCCCCGCCGCCGAAACGATTCCGGATGCCACCACCGACCCGTCGCAGATCAAAGTTCTGCCCGTGATTGATCCCACGGCAAAAAAGCCCAATACGGATGGCACCACTCCGGATCAAACTTCATCCCAACCCGACGGCTCTGCAACGGCTCCGACTGACCAGAGCGCACCTCCTCCGGCGCCGGGCGCTGGTAGCCAGCAGGCTCCTGCGGTCATTCCGGCGGGTCCACCGGCGACTTCGGCCGCCTCGACAACTCCGGCTATTTCTCCGACGCCCCCTGTGGTGTCCGCTCCACCGGTTGCCACTCTGCCGGTTCTTTCTCTTGCGCCCACAACGGCGAAACCGACGGCAACGATACCCAAGCCGGCTCCGGTGCAATACACTCCAGTGGGAAACATTCCTTCCAGCTTGAGAACTCAGCTGGCTCCGAACGGTCCTGATCCGGTTGGGCCCAGGGTGCCCGGAGGCGGGCCAGCCTCGATTGAGCCGGTTGTTGTCGGTGAAAGCACCGAGCGTGCTCTGATTTCCGACCAGCCGATCATTCCTTATCCGCCTACCGCCAAGGGGCAGCAGGGGTCGGTGACCCTGCAGGTCCTGATCGGACGCGACGGCACCGTGCAGGACGCCAAATTCCTTCAGGGCTCGCTCGCCTTTGCGGACGCGGCCATCACCGGCGTTCGCCAATGGAAGTTCAAGCCCTACGTCCTGAACGGCAACCCAGTCTCGGTGCAGACGCTGCTCACTATGACCTTCGCCCCGGCGCGCTAATCGATTTGTTATGTTGAAACCGGCTGATCCGGCACGCGGCAGCGTTCCCGCTCAGAACCTTGTTACCGATGGGGCACAAATCGAGCAGCCGAGGGGTTTCCGGCTGCATCTAGGGATATAATGAAAAGAGTTTGACCCGAGTTCCTTCCGGAAGAAGATCACAACCTGATGTCCATGAAAACTAAAGCAGCGATTCTCGTCACGTCTTTTGCCGTATTACTGTTCGTGGTTGTAGGTTCGATGGGAGGCGTACACGCTTCCTCGAACGACGGCGCCTATCGTCAATTGCAGGTTTACAGCGAAGTGCTCTCGCGCGTGCGCAGTGAGTACGTCGAAGAGCCGAACATCCCGAAAGTGACCGACGGCGCTCTGCATGGACTTCTCGAGTCTCTCGACTCCAATTCGGCTTATCTGACGCCTGAAGCCTATAAGGCCTTCAAAGCTCACAGGAGCGAAGGCAAGGCTGGAATCGGCGTTGTCATCTCGAAGCGCTTTGGCTACGCGGATATTGTTGCCGTGCTGCCGGGTTCGACGGCTGAGAAGGCGGGCATCGAGGCCACCGACATCTTCGAATCCATCGAAGGCAAGAGCACGCGTGACATGTCGCTGCCCGAGATCCGCAATCTCTTGCTGGGCGCGCCAGGATCCAATTTGAACGTCGAAGTGGTTCGCGCTCGCCGCGCCGAACCGCAGCGAATGGCCATCCCGCGCGACGTTGTGACGGTTCCTCCAGTTTCAGACAAACTGATGGAGGACGGCATCGGCTACCTCAAAGCCGAAGCCCTCACCAAGGGCAAGGTGCAGGAGATTGCAGCGAAGGTCAAGTCGCTCGAAAAAGAAGGCGCCAAGAAAATTCTCCTCGATCTTCGCAACTGTGCTGAAGGCGACGAGCAGGAAGGCATTGCGACCGCCAACCTTTTCCTCAATCACGGCACGATTACTTATTTGCAGGGTCAGAAGTTCCCGCGTGAAGCCTTCAATGCCGATCCGTCCAAGGCGATTACGAACCTGCCCCTTGCGGTTCTCGTGAATCGCAGCACCTCGGGCGCAGCCGAGATCGTTGCCGCCGCTATTCTTGAGAACGCGCGTGGCGATGTAATCGGAGACAAGACCTTCGGCGACGGCTCCGTCCAGAAGACGATTGAGCTGCCGGATGGCGGCGCGGTGATTCTCTCCGTTGCCAAGTACTATTCGCCCAGCGGCAAAGCGATTCAAGATACCGCTGTCACGCCGAACGTAGTCGTGGCCGATGCCTCCGACGACGCTGTCGGTCTCGATGACGACGAAAGCTCTCCCACTCCTGAAGAAGAAGCGAAGCCGAAAAACACTGTCGACGACCAGCTGAATAAGGCCATCGAAGTTCTCAAGAGCCACAACAGCTAACCCGGAAACTGCGAATCACAGCAAGGACGGCCTCGGCGCCGTCCTTCATTTCTTTCCGGCAACTTCCGGCCCTTCTGTTATCGTTGAAGTACCCATACAATTCATCGCACTTCGATCGAGGCCTGGTTCTCTAAATGGAGACGATCACACATTCCTACAGTTCGCTCGCATCGCTTTTTCTGATCTCCGCATTAGCTGTCCTTGTCGTCTATCGCGTCTTCCGTAATCCCCGGTCGTCGGACAAGCCGCGGCGCCTCGAGTTCGACGTCAATGAAGTCGGACGCTTCAGTTATCTTCAACTCGCGCTCGTTAGCCTGCTCAGCTTGTTCGTCGAAATGCTGATGATTCGCTGGGTCTCATCCGAAATCAGGATCTTCGCCTATTTCAAGAATTTCGTTCTGGTGGCGTGTTTTCTGGGGTTCGGCCTGGGATGTTATCTCTCCCGGCGACGCATTCGATTGATCGCGATGATCGCTCCATTGCTGTTGCTGACGATCATTCTGAAAACGCCCATCTCGCCTCTGCGCCGAACCATGGAAGCTTTACCACTCTTGCTCGGAGGCGGCGTCGAGGTTCATGTGTGGGGCGTTCCGGCCATGCCGGCCAGTTGGACCGGCATGATTCTCGCCATGGTCGTTGTCGTGCCACTTTTTGCGGTCATCGCGACGACTTTTATTCCATTCGGTCAATTGGTCGGATCCTATCTCGAGAACGCGCCCAACGGTGTTGCCGGCTACACCGTGAATGTGCTGGCCAGTATCGTCGGAATCGCTGGATTCACGTTTCTCTGCTTTCTGCACCAGCCTCCCTGGGTCTGGTTCATCGTTGCCGGCATCTTCTCGCTTTGGGTGTTCTGGCGGCACGCGGACTCGCGAAAGGCTCTGGCCGCCGCTTTTCTCGCCTGCATCTGCCTGCTCGCGATCCCCGACCATCGCCACGCTACCACCTACTGGTCGCCTTACCAGAAGCTGGTTCTTCAGCCGATCAAGGCCAACGGCGAGCTGCAGTACTACTCGCTCACGACGAATGGTTCCTGGTACCAGAAGATTCTGAATCTCTCTCCCGAGTTCGTCGCCTCGCACCAGGACGTTTTCCGAGAGCACCCCATCGACGAAAACGCCTATAACATGCCCTATCATTTTTATCCCTCGCCGCCATCGGTGCTGGTCTTGGGGGCCGGGATGGGCAACGACGTTGCTGCGGCGCTTCGCAATGGAGCCGGCCGCGTCGAGGCTGTCGAGATCGATCCCGTGATCCTCGAGCTGGGTCGAGAATTCCACTTCGAACATCCCTACCAGTCTCCTCGCGTCCACGTTGTTCTCAACGACGCCCGAAACTACATCGAGAACAGCCATGATCAATTCGATCTGATCCTTTTCTCTTTGCTCGATTCGCACACCACCACTTCGCATTTCACCAACATCCGCATCGATAATTACGTCTACACGCGCGAGGCGCTTCATCGCGTGAAACAGTTGCTTCGCCCTGACGGCCTGCTGGTCGTCAAATTTCAAGTGGACAATCCCTGGATCGCCGGACGTCTTTTCCACCTGATGCGGGATACATTCGGCCAGGATCCTGTTCAATTTCAAACCGACATCGGCGGCTTCGATACCTCAGGCCGATTCTTCGTGGGAGGATCGCGCGAACGCCTCGCGAAGGTCACGGCCGAGCCATGGCTTGCGCAGTATCTGGCAACCCACGGAAACATGCCGCTCGAATCCGCCAGCCTGACCACCGACGACTGGCCGTACTTCTACCAGCACGAGCCCGGTCTACCCATCAGCGTGATTCTCGTATCGGTCGCCGTGCTCATCATCTTCGGATGGTTCCTGCGCCAGACCAGCGGAGAAGGCGCGCGCCTCGATCTGCATTTCATGTTCTTGGGCGCTGGCTTCATGCTGCTCGAAGCTCAGATCGTCAGCAAAATGGCGCTTCTGTTCGGCACTACGTGGGTCGTGAACGCCGTGGTAGTGTCCGGTCTGCTTTGCCTGATTGTCGCCGCGAACCTCGTCTATGGAGCGTTTCGCCGCATTCCGCTCGGGCTCGCCTATGCCGGACTATTTCTCTCGCTGGCTGTGATGTTCGTGTTACCGCTTGAAAAACTCTTTTATGCGTCGTGGCTGCTGCGCGGCCTTGTTGCCACGCTTGCCCTCTGCACGCCCGTGTTCTTTGCGGGAATCATCTTCATCTCGAGCTTTGCCCGCGCCGGATTCCGCGGCAGCGCTCTAGGATCAAATCTGTTCGGCTCGCTCATCGGAGGCCTGCTCGAATCCTCATCCCTCTGGTTCGGCCTGAAGTCGCTGACGATCCTGGCCGCGCTGCTTTACATAGGTTCCGCTATTTTCTTGCGCAGGTCATCGTCTGCAGAAGCCGAACCAGAAGCAATCCCAACCCTCGCCACCCAGGCAAACGACTGAGGGGAATTTTCTTTTCCCCTTCGTGACCTTTTGATGAAGCCGTCGGCTCTTCCGACCTGAGTAGACCTGGGAGTGTCAACCTCCACAGTTGCCTTGGCAGCCCGAAATTTGACTCCCACCCGTCCGACCCATTACATTCGTCCCACGTTGTTTTCGCTCTTTGCAATCTCACTCGGACTGCGCGCCTTCGCCGCTCGGCGAAGACAGGGAAGCGGGTGCAACTCCCGCGCTGCCGCGCAACTGTAAGCGAGGAAATCGCCCTCGGCCACTGGGATTCCCGGGAAGGCCGCCGGCTCTATCGGATGCTCACACCATCCTCACTCGCAAAGCCAGGAGACCGGCGCACTCCGTCACCTCAACCTCTTTCGCGTGCAAAGGAGGATGGAATGCGCACACTCATTGGATTTCTGCTGCTCTTTCTCTCGGTCGCCTCATCGGCCGCCGACCTCAAAGTCAAAGTTCTCGATCCTCAATCCGCCGCCGTTCCCGGCGCGCAGCTCTCGCTCTTCCGCCAGAACGAAACCAAAGCCCTTGCCACCCGCATCACTTCTCCCGAAGGGATCGCCACATTCCAGGTGCTCGATCGCGGCCCCTACACGCTGAAAATTCTTGCTCCAGGATTCGCCGCCGAGACCGTCGAAATTTCCTCGCCATCCGAACTCACCGTTCATCTCCATCTCGCGCCCGCCTCAGAAACGGTCGTCGTCAGCGCCACGCGCACTCCCGTTCCCGGCGAAGCCGCCGGAGCCGACGTCGACACGCTCACCGCCGGACAGCTCACCACCATGCAGCCCGTCGCCGCCAACGACGCGATGCGCTTCCTTCCCGGAGCCGTCATCAACACCGCCGGACAGCGTGGAGGCCTCTCGTCTCTTTTCGTTCGCGGAGGCGAATCGAATTACAACAAAGTCATCGTCGATGGAGTCACCGTCAACGAACCCGGCGGCACCTTCGATTTCGGAACGCTCTCACTCGCCCAGGGAGACCGCCTCGAATTCGTTCGCGGCGCCCAGAGCACGCTTTACGGCTCCGATGCCATGACCAGCGTCATCCAGGTCTGGACCCGCTCCGGCACCACGCCCACTCCCGAACTCCGCTTCGGAGCCGATGGCGGCAACTTCAGCACCGCCGATGGCCACGCCTCCCTCGCCGGCGCTCGCGGACTCTTCGACTACAACCTCTACGGCGACCAGTTCAACACCAACGGTTCCGGCATTAACGACGCCTATTCCAATTCACTCGAAGGAGCCAACGTCGGAGCCCGCCTCAACTCAACCACTTCTCTGCGGGTCCGCTTCCGCCATTCCAACAGCCACACCGGACTCCCCGGCGAATGGAACTTCAACGGCTACGATCCGCTCGTTCCTGCCAACGGTACTGGCCCGCTGATTCCGCTGCCTCCCGATCCTTCCGACTGGTCGCAGCTCAATAATCTTCTGGGCAGCGTCGAACTTTCCGTCGCCGCGCCCAACGGCTGGCAACACCACTTCACCGCCTTCGACTACCTCTATCGCTACAACGAACTCAACCTCACCGGAGATCCTTCGCGCAACAGTCCTCTCTACGGGCAGTTCGATTTTGCGTCACATGAAATCGACAACATCAACCGCGCCGGCTTCGAATATCAGGGAGACTATTCCGAGCGCGCCTGGGCGCACACAACTTTCGGATACCGAGTCGAAAACGAAAATGGATTCGTCGGTGATGTCGCCTACGGATCGCAAACGCCCGGCCAGCGCCTCAACAATGACGTCTATCTCCAGCAGCAACTCACCCTCGGCCGTCTCGAGGTCATCGCTGGAGGCCGCTTCATCCACAACAGCGCCTTCGGCAACACCGGAGTCCCGCGCGTCGCCCTCACCTGGCAAGCCCTTCGCGGCGGCCACACTTTTTCGGGAACCCGCCTTCGATTTTCCTACGCGACCGGATTCAAAGAGCCTCGCTTGGAAGAAACTTTCGCCGGACCTCCCTACACCCAGCCCAATCCCGCTCTCAAACCCGAGCGCCTGCGCGCCTTCGAAGCCGGATTCGCCCAGTCCCTCTTCTCCGATCGATTCCAGTTCACCGCGACGTATTTCAACAATCTCTTCCGCGACCAGATCAACTACGTCACCATCAATCCCACAACCTTCGTCGGCGAATATGTGAACGTGAACCGTGCCTTCGCTCAGGGAGCCGAACTCGCCTTGCGCGCCAAATTGCGCTCGCGTCTCCTGCTCGACACCGCCTACACCTACACCTCCTCGCAATATCTCGATAATCCCGTGCCCTTCGATCCCATCTACGATCCCGGACAGCCACTCCTCCGCCGCCCGAAACACTCTGCGACTCTCTTGTTGTCGTATCTCGGAACGCGTTTCGGAGCGAACCTCGGCGGCAGCTTCGTCGGACGCCGCTCCGACTCCGACTTCTACGGATTCGGCATCGGCCACGCCGCCGGATACGTCCGCGCCGATCTCGGCGGATGGTACGCCATCCGCCCGCGCATCACCGCCTTCCTCAACATCGAAAACGCCCTCGACCGCCGCTACAACGAAGTCGTCGGATACCCCGCCTTGCCCATCAACTTCCGCGCCGGATTCCGCTTCCGAATTGGCGGTGATTAACCTGGAGATAAACCGCCTCGGCTGTCGGTCGAGCGAAACTCGACGCAGAGCGATCTAAGAAAACCTGATCTAAGAAATGAAACAGAAAAAACCAAGGAAGGATAAACCTGCAGTCACCAGCGATGACTAACGATTAACAACTAAGTTCTAACTCATCTTTCCCGGCATCGGTGGCAAAGGCATCGCTGCCGCAATCTTCGCCCCAAAATATTTCGTCCGCGCCATCAGCAGCTTTTCAATCTCCACCTGCTTCAACGGCTGCTGCCGTCCCAACAAATGCGTGACCAGCGCAATCTGCGCGAAGTGCTCGACCGTTTCCATTTTCATATACGCGTGTTCGAGCGTGTCGCCGTAGCTCACCACTCCATGATTCGACATCAGGATCGCATCATAGTTCGGAACAAATGGCTCCAGCGTCTTGGCCAGCTCTGAAGTTCCTGGCGTCCCATATCGCGCCAAGGGAATGCACCCCAGACCCATCACCACTTCGCACACCAAGGGCTCGGTCAGCGGAACTCCGGCCGCGGCAAATCCCGTCGCCGTCGGCGGATGCGCATGCACGATCGCCTGCACATCCGGCCGCAGCCGGTAAATCAGCAAGTGCATTCCGATTTCACTGGTGACGTTGCGGCTCCCCGAAATTCGTTTTCCCTCCGGATCCACAATCACCAGATCCAACGGCCGCATCGCCCCCTTGCTCACACAAGTGGGAGTCACCAGAATCCGGTCGTTCTTCAACCGAACCGACAGGTTCCCATCCATTGCCGCCACGAAACACCGTTCGTGCAACATTCTTCCGTAGCGGACGATTTCTTCCCTGAATTTGCGTTCAGTAGGCATGAACACCCTGAGGGGGAGATGACAAAAAGCAGGCCGTAGTTGGCACTGGCATAGTAACAGCCCGCCGCCAGACGAGACAATCCAATTTTCACGAAAAAACGCCGTGGTCCGACCGCTTCGCAACCGCGCCAATCGGCCCTTCTGTCCCTATAATCGGATGGCGTGCTCGTCTCCGATTTCGATTACGAACTTCCTCCCGAACTGATCGCGCAGCAGCCGCTGCCCGACCGCTCTGCCTCGCGTCTTCTCCATCTTTCGTCCTCCACCGGACAGTTCCATGATCAGCATTTTGGTAATTTTCCCGATCTCCTCCTCCCCGACGACCTCCTCGTTTTCAACAATACGCGCGTATTTCCTGCCCGCCTTTACGGACGCCGCGCCGGTCTTAAATCCCAGGTGTTAAGCCCGCGCAATCCCGCCTCTCGCGAATTTCTTCACGGACGTGTCGAAGTGCTCCTCACCCGCCAACTGCAGCAGGATCCTAACCAATGGGAATGCCTCGTCCGCCCCGGCCGCAAGATCAACATCGGCGAACATCTTTTCTTCGGCGAGCACGACGAGCTCCGCGCCGAAGTCCTGGCCCGCGGATCTTTCGGAGAGCGCCGCATCCGCTTCGATCCTGTCGACGATTTTTTCGCCCGCATCGACCAGATCGGACACATCCCGCTCCCGCCCTACATCTCCCGCGAAGATTCCCCCCTCGACCGCGAACGCTATCAGACCATCTACGCCCAGAAACCCGGATCCGTCGCCGCCCCCACTGCCGGCTTGCATTTTACCCCTGAGATTCTCTCCCAAGTCCGCGCCCGCGGAATCGAAACCGTCGAGATCACGCTCCACGTTGGCCTTGGCACCTTCCAACCCATCCGCACCGAACGTGTTGAAGAGCACCATCTTCATTCCGAGGTCTATTCCATCTCCGAAACCGCCGCCCAGCGGATCCGCCGAGCCCGCATTCAGTCCCGCCGCATCGTTGCCGTCGGCACGACAACCGTCCGCACACTGGAGTTTGTCGCGAACCAACACTCCGGCGAAGTCGTCCCTGGTTCCGGCGAAGCCAACCTCTTCATTTATCCCGGATACGACTTCAAAATCGTCGCCGCTCTTCTCACCAACTTCCACCTGCCGCAATCCACCCTTCTCATGCTGGTCTGCGCTTTAGGCGGAAAAGACAACGTCCTCGCCGCCTACCGTCACGCCGTTGCCGAACGTTACCGTTTCTACTCCTACGGCGATTGCATGTTCGTCGAGAAATGACCGATTTTCCTCGTTTTTCGCTGTGCACTCCCTTGCCTACAGCCAATCCCTGATCCACGATCTGATGAATTGGCTGTATACCCTACAGTTCTCGCGAAGTGCGAAACTCGACCGGTGTCCCGGGACCTAGAGGATCGTATCCAGCAACTTTGCG
Organism: uncultured Acidobacteriota bacterium; assembly: GCA_963763845.1. Lineage (GTDB taxonomy): Bacteria > Acidobacteriota > Terriglobia > Terriglobales > Acidobacteriaceae > Sulfotelmatobacter. The sequence goes on along the minus strand of CAVXPX010000022.1, from coordinate 13,114 downwards.
CCCGTATCTCGGCAACTGAAGATGACGCAGAGATGAACCGCCTGTGCCTCGATTTGCAGGAAGCATTGCGTGAGCACATTCGTCGGCTGCGTGAAAAAGTAGCTGAATTCCGCATCACCGTCGAAGAACGCTCTCCCAAGAAAGGAGACTAACGGAGAGTGTTAGACGAGGCTTCCAGACAACGAGTGAAGGATCTTTGTGACCAGATCGCCAAAGAGCAGGACCACAAGCGCTTCTCCGATCTGATCGCCGAACTTAACCAGCTCCTCGATTCGGCCAACACCCCCGCCGGCAACCCTGCCGACGGCACCCTCACCCCGGTGAACAAAAATCCCTCGTAAAGTGGAAGCGCCTGGTTAGTGGCACCTGAATGTGGGGACAGCCGCCCTCGGCTGTCCGTCGAGCGAAGCTCGACTCTTCGCGCCGTCTGGGATTCGCGCCACTGTAGGCAGCCGCGAAAGGCGCGGCACTATCACCACAGCCGCGAAGTGGCGAAAGAAAACACGGCTCCAAGGCTGGTCAACGAATGTGGGGACAGCCGCCCTCGGCTGTCCGTCGAGCGAAGCTCGACCCTTCGACGACATACCCACAAATGGAAACGGGCACCCGGCAGGGTGCCCGCCCGAAAACATCAGTCAAACTTTTACGCGCGCGCTCCGATGGCCGCCGGCTCTTCCTTCATCGGCTTCTCTTCGCCGTTCGCCTTTTGCTGCGGCTGTCCGCCCTTGCGGATGTCGATGCCACCCTTGAAGAACGCGCCATCTTCAATCGAGATGCGCGCCGCGATCACGTCGCCCGTCAGCGAGCCGTCGCTGCGGATATCCACCCGGTCGCTCGCCGTCAGATTCCCGCGCACTTTACCCAATACCACGATCTCTCTCGCGTTGATGTTGGCGGAAACGACTCCGTTCCGTCCCACCGTCACGCGGTTCCCCGACAGGTTGATCGAACCTTCCACCCGCCCGTCAATATACAAGGACTCGGATCCGGTCACCTCGCCCTTGATCACGAGCGACTTGCCGATTGTGGCCTGGTCCGCCGTCGTAGTCGTCACGGGCCGCGGAGGCGCTGCAGGTTCACTCGACGCCATCACGGGCGCGCTGGGGGTCGATGACGCTGGCCGCTCCGGTTCGGCCGGCCGGCCAGGAGTCTGAGGCTGATTTGTGGGCTTCCACATGGGATACGAGGTTCCTTCCTTGTATGGGATTAAGCGATCACTGGCCGCACTTTCGTGACCAAAGCGAATTCTACTCCCAAGTCTCATTTTGAGCCCTGTGGAAATCCCTTTATTTTCACCATAGTAACCTCCGTCGGCATCCGCCCTCTTGACTCTCCGAGCAAGACCAGCCAAACCACGAGGCGGATACTTTTCTCCGGCCTCCATGTAACGATTCCCGGAATTTTTTGCCCGCCCGTACCTTTTCACAGCCCTCCGCGTTATTCTCTGCAGGAGAAGATTTATCGAAAACGAATCAGACCCGGCGCAGTCTAACCAACACGAATATCTCGACTCGAAACTCGAAACCTGAAACCCGAAACTTTTTTGGAGTTCTCATGCCAGCCATCATCACTCCCGCCGCCTCGAATATCGGACGCCCCGAACCCGGCGAATACGCTCCTTATTACGAGCGTTACATTTCCCTGGTCCAGGGAAATGACATTCTCACGACTCTCGATTCGCAGCGCCGCCAGATGCTGCTGCTTCTCTCCGGCCGCGACGACGCCGACGGGGACTTTCGTTACGCCCCGGACAAATGGTCCGCGAAAGAAGTCCTCGGCCACGTCTGCGACACCGAGCGCATCTTCGCCTATCGCGCGCTCCGCATCGCGCGCGGAGACCGCACGCCCATCGAAGGTTTCGAGCAGGACGACTATGTCCGCAACGGCCCGTTCGCCGCGCGTCCGATCGCCGAAATTATCGAGGACTACATCGCGGTCCGCCGCGCCACACTAACCCTGCTCCGAAATCTTGACGATCAGGCCTGGCAACGCCGCGGCACCGCCAACAAAAACGAAGTGAGCGTCCGTGCCATTGCCTACACCACCGCCGGCCACGAACTCCATCACCGCCGCATCCTCGAAGAAAAATACTTCACAAAATAGTCTCGTGTAGGGGCGGACGCATTCGTCCGCCCCGCTCGCCCTCGCTGGTCAGAAGATGTTTTCCGTTCTCTCAACGGGAACCCTGAATCCACGCGTATGATGTGAAGCGCAAAGTCCAACGACCAACGGCCGAACGACCAACGACGAAGTGACCGATGACGAAAGCCGGATGCCCACCCATCTAACCCAACTCCTCCGCGGACAAGGCGCCCACGTCGATCCGCTGGCCTGCATCGAAGACATCGAAGCGCATCTCGCATCGCAGCGCATCCCCGGCTTTCCGCACTCCATCGCCGACCTCGTCTTCCACATGAATTACTGGATGAACTATGAGATCAAACGCATCCGCGGCCAGAAGCCGAAATACCCAGAACACAACGCCGAGAGCTTCCCAACCGCCCCGCAGAATTGGGACCAGCTCCGGCGCGATTTCTCCTGGTTCCTGCAGGAATTTGAGAAGCTAGCCGAATCCACTCCGCAAGAACTCTCCCGCCAGGTCGAATCCATTCACGAAGGAGACAAAAAAGTAGCGGGTACCCTCGAAGCCATCCTCTGCCAGATGATCGCCCACAACAGCTACCACACCGGCCAGATCGCTCTGATCCGCCGCGCCCTGAACGCCTGGCCCCCAAGATCCGGCGGCGACACCTGGTAGCGATGTACGGCGATTGCGTTGATCCTCTGCCGATCATCACCATGCGCGCATCACCACGGTGGCCGATCATCGGTCACCACCGTGGAAGAGCGGCCCTTTGAGGGCCGCGTCAGCGCGCCGAAAATTGATGCTTCAGCCCCCGAAGGCCGGACGCCGGAAGCCCCGTAGCGTTATGCTGAAAGCTGACAGCTCATAGCCCGCTGATGCTCTCCGACTCCTCCATCCTGAAGCACATCGCGAAGCAGTCGAAGCGCCAGGCGGGATACAAGCAGCTTGTCCGCGAACTTGGCCTTCACGGCGACGAACGGCACGAACTCACCGACCACCTGCAAAAGCTCGTCAAGTCCGGACAACTCATCCCCATCGACTCCGACCGCTACCAGTTCCCGCAAGCAGGCGCCGACTCGAACCTCGTCGCCGGACGCCTCTCCATGCACCGCGATGGTTTCGGTTTCGTCATCCCCGATCCCAAATCGCTCAATGCGAACCTCAAATCCAAACTCACCGGCGACATTTTCATCCCGCCGCACCAGGTCGGCAATGCCATGCACGGCGACCTCGTCCTCGTCGACGTCAGCGCGATTCGCCCCGATGGCCGCGCCGAAGGACGCATCACCCGCCCCATCAACCGCGCCCACCCCAGCGTAGTCGGCATCTTCCACTACGGCAGCCACCGCAACTACGTCACCCCCATCGACACCAAGATCACGCAGGAAATCCTCATCCCAGAAGGCATGCAGTATCCGGAACCGGGCGCCCCACTTCCGGCCGATGTCGCCAGAAGTGGGGATTTTCCTGACGACGCCCCTCGCAAGAGATCAAAGAAAGAATCCCCCGATCGCGTCCTCGGCAACGAAGCCGCCCGCCACGACGACTACACCAATCTCGAAGGCCTGGTCGTCGACATCGAGATCACCGACTGGCCCTCCGCCACGCAATCTCCTCGCGGACGCGTCACCGAAATCCTCGGCCGCCAAGACGACTTTGGCGTCGACGTCGAAATCATCATCCGCAAATTCCACCTCCCGCATCATTTCCCCGCAGCCGTTCTCGAAGAAGCGCAAAGCGTTCCCGCCACCATCCCCGCCCGCGAACTTCACCGCCGCCGCGACTTCCGCGCTCTCCCCATCGTCACCATCGACGGAGAAACCGCGCGCGACTTCGACGATGCCGTCCTCGTGCGCATGTTGCCCAATAACAATTTCGAACTTCACGTTCACATCGCCGACGTCGCGCAATACGTCACGCCCGGCTCCGCCCTCGATCAGGAAGCCCGCCTCCGCGGCACCAGCGTCTACTTCCCTGATCGCGCCGTGCCCATGCTGCCGCTCGAACTCTCGACGGACATCTGCAGTCTCCGCCCGCAGGTCGAGCGCCTCGTCCTGTCGTGCATCATGGAAATCGATCATCGCGGAGACATCATCTCCTCCGATCTCTCCGAAGGCATCATCCGCTCCGCCGAGCGAATGACCTACACTGCCGTCAACGCAGTCCTCGAAGGCGACGAAGTTCTCCGCCAGCGCTATGCCCCGCTGGTCGCGAATTTCGAACTCATGCGCGATCTCGCCCTCATCCTCAACCGCAAACGCGAGCGCCGCGGATCGATCGACTTCGATCTTCCCGAGCCCGTCATCGAATTCGACGAGTTCGGACTGATGAAGTCCATCGCCCGCTCCGAACGCAACATCGCCAACCGCCTCATCGAAGAATTCATGCTCGCGGCCAACGAAACCGTCGCGCACCATCTCGAATCGCGCCGCATCGCCAGCCTCTACCGCATCCACGAGAAGCCCGACGCCAAGCGTGTCTACGATTTCGAAACCATCGCCGCCACCTTCGGATATTCCCTCGGCGTTGGAGCTCTCCCTATCCAGCGCGTGCAGATGAAAGCCGATCGCCGCGCCGCCTACGGCACCGGCAAGCGCGTCCGCGAACTCGAGATCCCCAAAGAAGTCCACATCACCCCGCGTATGTACCAGAAGCTCACCGAAAAGATCGCAGGCAAGCCGGAAGAACGCATCCTCAGTTACCTGATGCTCCGCAGCCTGAAGCAAGCGCGTTACTCCGAAGAAAATCTCGGCCACTTCGCCCTCGCCGCGCCCAGTTACACGCACTTCACCAGCCCAATCCGCCGCTACCCCGATCTGATCGTCCACCGCATCTTGAAGAACGTTTTTCATTCCGAAAGCCGGGAGCCGAAAGCGGAATTCCGGAACGAGGGTGGCCCACTCAAGGCCGCCTTTGGCTTGAGTGGGGATTCTCCGGAAGCCGAGAGCCGGAAGCCGGAAGCCGAGCCGCCCAGTCCCTGGTCCAAGCGCCGCGATCACCACGCACATCGCCAAGAACACACTCCGCTCAGCGGCCCCATCCCGCTCGAAGAGCTGCACGAGATCGCCGCAGAATCCTCCCAATCCGAGCGCCGCGCCGACGACGCCGAACGCGAGCTCATGGAATGGAAGAAAGTCAAATTCATGCAGGACCGCGTCGGAGAAGACTTCGACGGCCTCATCACCAGCGTCACCAAATTCGGGTTCTTCGTCGAACTCACCGACCTCTTCGTCGAAGGACTCGTTCCGCTCAACACGCTCATCGACGACCGCTACACCTACCACGAAAATACCCGCGAGATCATCGGACAACATGCGCGCAAGACCTACCGCATCGGCGACCGCCTGCGCGTGATCGTCGACCGCATCGACCCGGTAGAAAAAAAGATCAACTTCGCCGTGCTGGAAGAAGCGCCGCGACGGCCGAAAGGCTCCAGGCGCCGCGCCTGACGACGATCCATTCGGCCGGGACTCAAATCGGTAAACTCCCGCATTTTTCAAATTGCCCCTTGCGCTTTTTCGTATTCGCATGCTATAAACAATGAACCGAGAGCATTTGTGTGGCTGGCTGGGCGTTTTTCTGCAACTCTCGTGCGCGTCCGGCATCTAATGGTTTAAGGGATGAATTTCCCTCAATCGCCCCGGCCACGGGGCTTGATTCGGAAACACCAGTAGGTTTCTGAAGGGTACCTTCAAGGCAAGGACCTCCAAAAGTTTAGTTCTTTTCTCAATTTTCTGTCTTCCGCTTCGGCGTGCGCCGAAATGAGCGCCTCTTTCGAAGCGGAAGGCCATACGGTTGTGCGTGCCCGGATTTGAAAGGGCGCGGCTTTGAGCCGCACCGTCCAGGTGCTGAGCGAGCCGGAGATTTAGCCTCTAGGGTTCGCTCTCCTGTCCGCCGCTTCGAGTTTCCCCGCTGTGGAAATCACGTGGAAATTCTGTGAAGCGCTTGCGTTGACAGGGTCTTGCGCGGCAACGTATGTTTGTAAGGTTTCGAGGACAGCCGAATTCGCTCTAGTAGCGAGTCCGTCTAGAACTGAAGGCGCGCCGCTCAGGCGGAAGGCGATTCGGTCTTTGACAACTCGGTTGAACGTGCCAGTCGTGAGAGAGCGGATTCGGGCATTAGTCCGAAACGATCTCACAAGATAGGCCACTCCGGTCTTCGCAAGAAGATTTGAAGTGGTCGCCATCACATACTTTCGAGCATGGAGATGGCAGCCCACCTTCTACCCGTCGGTGGGCGAACAGGTTTCAAACGAGAGTTTGATCCTGGCTCAGAATCAACGCTGGCGGCGTGCCTAACACATGCAAGTCGAACGAGAAAGTGGAGCAATCCATGAGTAAAGTGGCGACCGGGTGAGTAACACGTGACTAACCTACCTCCGAGTGGGGAATAACTCCGGGAAACCGGGGCTAATACCGCATAACATCGCGAGATCAAAGCAGCAATGCGCTTGGAGAGGGGGTCGCGGCTGATTAGCTAGTTGGCGGGGTAACGGCCCACCAAGGCGAAGATCGGTATCCGGCCTGAGAGGGCGCACGGACACACTGGAACTGAAACACGGTCCAGACTCCTACGGGAGGCAGCAGTGGGGAATTTTGCGCAATGGGGGAAACCCTGACGCAGCAACGCCGCGTGGAGGATGAAGCCCCTTGGGGCGTAAACTCCTTTCGACCAAGACGATAATGACGGTACTGGTGGAAGAAGCACCGGCTAACTCTGTGCCAGCAGCCGCGGTAATACAGAGGGTGCGAGCGTTGTTCGGAATTATTGGGCGTAAAGGGCGCGTAGGCGGCGCAGCAAGTCACCTGTGAAATCTCCGGGCTTAACTCGGAGCCTGCAGGCGAAACTGCTGTGCTGGAGTATGGGAGAGGTGCGTGGAATTCCCGGTGTAGCGGTGAAATGCGTAGATATCGGGAGGAACACCTGTGGCGAAAGCGGCGCACTGGACCATAACTGACGCTGAGGCGCGAAAGCTAGGGGAGCAAACAGGATTAGATACCCTGGTAGTCCTAGCCCTAAACGATGATTGCTTGGTGTAGTGGGTATCCAATCCCACTGTGCCGCAGCTAACGCGATAAGCAATCCGCCTGGGGAGTACGGTCGCAAGGCTGAAACTCAAAGGAATTGACGGGGGCCCGCACAAGCGGTGGAGCATGTGGTTCAATTCGACGCAACGCGAAGAACCTTACCTGGGCTCGAAGCGCAGTGGAATCCGGTGGAAACATCGGCGCCCCTTAAAAGGCCGCTGCGGAGGTGCTGCATGGCTGTCGTCAGCTCGTGTCGTGAGATGTTGGGTTAAGTCCCGCAACGAGCGCAACCCTTATCCCTAGTTGCCATCGGGTCAAGCCGGGCACTCTAGTGAAACTGCCTCGGATAACGAGGAGGAAGGTGGGGATGACGTCAAGTCCTCATGGCCTTTATGTCCAGGGCTACACACGTGCTACAATGGTCGGTACAAACCGTCGCAAACCCGTGAGGGGGAGCTAATCGGAAAAAGCCGGCCTCAGTTCGGATTGGAGTCTGCAACTCGACTCCATGAAGCTGGAATCGCTAGTAATCGCGGATCAGAACGCCGCGGTGAATACGTTCCCGGGCCTTGTACACACCGCCCGTCACATCACGAAAGTGGGCCGTACTAGAAGCTGGTGTGCTAACCGCAAGGAGGCAGCCATCCAAGGTACAGCTCATGATTGGGGTGAAGTCGTAACAAGGTAGCCGTAGGAGAACCTGCGGCTGGATCACCTCCTTTCTAAGAGAGAACGTCATGGCACTCACGCCCGCTCCTATGGAGCAACTTCGCGCAAGCGAAGCAGCGCGTGGGATGTTGCCATGTACCCCGTTCCGGATCTGCACCTGTGGATCTGGTTCGGGAGCCTCGTTTCGGACCTCTCTTTCTCGATTCCGTTCGCACGATGGTCAGCTCCGGCTTAGCTGGAGCGCACGTTCAACCTTGTCCTCGAAATAACATCGAGCTACTAGCTACTAGCTTCTAGCTCCTGGCTGAACCAACGAATGGTTTGGTTGGAAGCTAGTGGCTAGAAGCTGGGAGCGCCAGACCAGGGCTCCGGGATGTCGGCAGTGAGGCCGGGCCTGTAGCTCAGGTGGCTAGAGCGCACCCCTGATAAGGGTGAGGTCGGTAGTTCAACTCTACCCAGGCCCACCAAGATCAGCTCTCGGCTTTCAGTCATCAGCAAACCGGATTTTGCTGAGAGCTGACAGCTGAAAGCTCAAAAGGGGCTGTAGCTCAGCTGGGAGAGCGCCTGGTTTGCAACCAGGAGGCCACCGGTTCGATCCCGGTCAGCTCCACCAAATCAAGATCGCGGAGAAACGCGTGGATCACATTGTAGATCGAATTCTCGGTTTGAATGGATTGCTGGTCCCGATTGTGGCGATTCTCGTTGGCGGAGTCATCGCCGTGGTCGCCATGATCCAAAAGCACCAGGAGCGGATTGCGAAGATCGAGCGCGGGATCGATCCCGACGGGCCGTGGCCGCAACAGAAGTGAAGTAGATGAAAGGTTCAATCTGATGTTGGGTGTCAGCGTTTGCTGGCATCGAACATTGGGTTGGAGGCACTTCAGAATCGTGCAAAGGTCTTAAGTTGTCTTTCTGGAGTGAGTAAGGCCCATAGCTGCATACGCGGCTAAGTCAACGCAAGTTGGCGAGGACGATATTTGACAACTGAATAGATTGGGCAATTTACAAGGCGAACGTAATTTTTATGAGTGCCTGAAATGCCTGCTGGTGTACGTAGCATGAGAGTTCAGTGTTTCCAGTTTCAAGATCTCGGGGCTGTCCCTGAGACAGGCAAGACTGGGAAGCATTGAAGTCGAAGCAAGCGTGCGAGGAGCAGGTTTAGAGGCCCATGGAATTTAAGCGGCGTGTTCGAGTTGGGTTTTAGCGGAAGGCGGATAGCTGACGGCTAAGGGCTGACTGGAGTGTGCTGAGTAAATTTTGTGGTCAAGCTACTAAGGGCGCATGGTGGATGCCTTGGCAGAAGCAGGCGAAGAAGGACGTGGCAAGCTGCGATAAGCTTCGGAGAGCCGCAAGCAGGCTTTGACCCGGAGATTTCCGAATGGGGAAACCCACGGGGGTAAAACCCCCGTACGGCGTGATGAATCCATAGTCACGCACGAGCGAACCCTGGGAAGTGAACCATCTCAGTACCAGGAGGAAGAGAAAGAAACCTCGATTCCGAGAGTAGTGGCGAGCGAAATCGGAACAGCCTAAACCTGTACCACCTTCGGGTGAGACAGGGGTTGTAGGGTCGACAACAGTAGAGTTACCAATCCAGTCGTTAGTCGAAGCCCTCTGGAAAGAGGGGCCATAGAGTGTGATAGCCACGTAGACGAAAACGAACTGGACTCGAAGTCGATACCTGAGTACCGCGGAGCACGAGAAACTTTGCGGGAAGCAACGGAGACCATTCCGTAAGGCTAAATACTAGCTTCTGACCGATAGTGAACCAGTACCGTGAGGGAAAGGCGAAAAGAACCCCTGCGAGGGGAGTGAAATAGTACCTGAAACCGTGTGCCTACAAACGGTGGGAGGACTATGCCGTCGCAAGACGGAAAGTCTGACCGCGTGCCTATTGCATAATGAGCCGGCTAGTTATTCTTGTCAGCAAGGTTAAGCGAAAGCGAGCCGCAGCGAAAGCGAGTCCGAACAGGGCGCTTGAGTTGGCAGGAATAGACGCGAAGCGGGATGATCTACCCTTGGCCAGGCTGAAAGTGGGGTAACACCCACTGGAGGGCCGAACGGGTGTTTGTTGAAAAAAGCTCCGATGAGCTGAGGGTAGGGGTGAAAGGCTAATCAAATTCCGTGATAGCTCGTTCTCTCCGAAATAGCTTTAGGGCTAGCCTCGGATGATTTGTCGTGGCGGTAAAGTACTCGATGGACTAGGGGGCTTTCCAGCTTACTGAATCCAACGAAACTCAGAATGCCATCGAACAACCAGTCCGGGAGTCAGACAGCGGGGGCTAAGCTTCGTTGTCGAGAGGAAAACAGTCCAGATCGCCTGCTAAGGTCCCAAAATCCAAGCTAAGTGGGAAAGGAAGTCGGAACGCCCAGACAGCCAGGAGGTTGGCTTAGAAGCAGCCATCCTTTAAAGAAAGCGTAATAGCTCACTGGTCAAGCGGTCCGGTGCCGACAATTTAACGGGGCTAAAGCTTGGTACCGAAGCAGCGAATGCATGGAGTAACATCCATGCGTGGTAGGAGAGCATTCTCAACAGTTTGAAGCCAGACTGAGAAGACTGGTGGACGGTTGAGAAGAGACCCTGCCGGCATAAGTAGCGATAACGGAGGTGGGAACCCTCCGCGCCGAAAGTCTAAGGTTTCCTGAGAAAGGTTAATCCGCTCAGGGTCAGGCGGTCCCTAAGGTGAGGCCGAAAGGCGTAACCGATGGACATCCGGTTAATATTCCGGACCTCCCTTGTGTTCGTTATCACGATGGGGTGACGCAGAAGGATAAGCAGGCCGTCCTATGGCTATGGCGGTCGATGCGTGAAAGTCGTTTCCTGTAGGCAAATCCGCAGGGAAGTTATCGATGAGACGCAAAGCAGTAACCCGTATGGGTGAAAGCTGCCGATTCCACACTGCCAAGAAAAACCTCTAAGGAGAACATAAGGGAACCGTACCTCAAACCGACACAGGTAGACGAGGAGAATATCCAAAGGCGCTCGTGAGAACAGTTGGTAAGGAACTCGGCAATATAACCCCGTAACTTCGGGAGAAGGGGTGCCTCACTAGGGTGCAAGCCCGAAGAGGCCGCAGAGAAATGCGCACTGCGACTGTTTAACAAAAACACAGGTCTCTGCAAAGTCGAAAACGACGTATAGGGGCTGACGCCTGCCCGGTGCTGGAAGGTTAAAGGGAGAGGTCAACCGTCGCAAGATGGTGAAGCTTCGAACTGAAGCCCCAGTGAACGGCGGCCGTAACTATAACGGTCCTAAGGTTAGTACTCGCTAGCCTTAGTAAAATCTGGCTATATGCTGGAAAGTCTGAGTATCCCACGCTACGTAACTTGGGAGGGCCAACGCAAGGTCCCTCGACTGCGCGTCAATTCCGCATCGCGAAATTGATGCTCCGCTCGAGATGACAATGTGTGAGGCGTTCCAGGCGGCGTGAAAATGTGCTGGGTGCAGACAATCAGCAGGAAAGGTCAGTAGAAGAAGATCTCTACTGGAATCCTCAGAGACTATATGCCAGATTCCAATCTTATCCAGGCGAGATTCCTCGCCCCGTTTGTAAAAATGCGGGGCTTCGGAATGACGCAGGAATGGGGTTGGAAAAGATATAGTCCGAACTGCATGGCGACATGCAGAGAGTGGCAGAAATGTCCACTCCACTTCAGCATCCGATTGGAAGGAAAGAGCGACCCTCAACGGCTAAAACCGGGACAGGGGCGGCTTCCAACGGCGCGGCTAAAAGCCGCGTCCTTTCAAATCCAAGCGTGATGAAGAAGGCGCAACAAGATTGAGCGAAATTCCTTGTCGGGTAAGTTCCGACCTGCACGAATGGCGTAACGAAAGTGCGACTGTCTTGCCGACTGACACGGCGAACTTGTAGTGCCGGTGAAGATGCCGGTTGCCCGCAACTAGACGGAAAGACCCCGTGCACCTTTACTATACCTTTACCATGAACTATGGCCCTTGCTGCGCAGGATAGGTGGGAGGCTTTGAACCCAGGTTTTCGGACTTGGGGGAGCCAACGGTGAGATACCACCCTGCGAGATCTGTGGTTCTAACTTACTCCCGTGAACCGGGAGAGGGACATGGTAAGGCGGGTAGTTTGACTGGGGCGGTCGCCTCCTAAATTGTAACGGAGGCGCGCGAAGCTACGCTCAGGCTGTTTGGAAATCAGCCGACGAGTGCAAAGGCATAAGCGTGGTTAACTGCGAGACCTACAAGTCGAGCAGATGCGAAAGCAGGCCTTAGTGATCCGGTGGTTCTGTATGGAAGGGCCATCGCTCAACGGATAAAAGGTACGCCGGGGATAACAGGCTGATCGGAGCCAAGAGTTCATATCGACGCTCCGGTTTGGCACCTCGATGTCGGCTCATCGCATCCTGGAGCTGTAGAAGGTTCCAAGGGTTAGGCTGTTCGCCTATTAAAGCGGTACGTGAGCTGGGTTCAGAACGTCGCGAGACAGTTCGGTCCCTATCTGTTGTGGGCGCAGGAGATTTGAGAGGACCTGTCCTTAGTACGAGAGGACCGGGATGGACGAACCTCTTGTGTTCGAGCTGTCATGCCAATGGCACCGCTCGGTAGCGAAGTTCGGTTGTGATAACCGCTGAATGCATATAAGCGGGAAGCACTCCTCGAGATGAGATCTCCCAACCCGTAAGGGATAAGAAGGGCCCAGGAAGACTACCTGGTTGATAGGCTGGAAGTGGAAGCGCAGTAATGCGTGCAGCTTACCAGTACTAATCGCCCGTTCGGCTTGACCATAAAATTTACTCGGTGCAGAAAAACAGCTGTCAGCTCTCAGCCTTCAGCTCTCAGCTAGAACCTGAGCTGCGGTTGAAAGCATTTTTCTCTCCAGCAGAACTTGGCTTGGAGAGTAAGTTACAGATGCTGACAACTGTGCGCCGATGAAAAGCCGAAGTAATAAGGTGGCAGAAATCGGAAGTAAGCAATATGAAAGTACGCCACACCCAATCTATTCAGTTGTGAGGTTTCGTCCTCACGTTCTTTGAGAATCTACTCTCAGCTTTCAGCTTTCAGCTCTCAGTGTTTGAGCGGGAAGTTGGAGACTGGGAAACTCAAGTTTGCTGTCCATCAGCGTTGAAAAGTCACTTTGGCGCGAAGTCGCTGAGGCTGACGCCTGATAGGCGACAGCTACGAGTTGTCGGTAATTATACCGCGGGGGCTCCACCCGTTCCCATCCCGAACACGGAAGTTAAGCCCCGCTGGGCCGATTGTACTGCACGCGAAAGTGTGTGGGAGAGTAGGTCGTTGCCGGCATAAATAAAGGCCACGTTCAGAAATGAGCGTGGCCTTTTCCTTTGGCCGGGGCGGACGAGAAAT
>CAVXPX010000021.1:0-270938 GCA_963763845.1 uncultured Acidobacteriota bacterium | reverse complement strand
TCCCCACATAAGCTGGCTGTCCCCACATAAGCCGGCTGTCCCCACATAAGCTGGCTGTCCCCACATAAGCCGGCTGTCCCCACATAGGCCGGACAGCCGAGGGCGGCTGTCCCCACATAAACAGAACTCTGCACAATCTCCAGCAAGCTGGAGTTTCGGCCAGCAGAACTCTGCACAATCTCGCTTCGCATTAGCTGTTGGTTAGGGCGGTGAGGTCTACTTTAATGGCGGGGAGTTCGGGCTAGGCTTCCATTTCGATTTGGGCTATGCGGCCTACGAGGTAGTCGGCGGGAGATTTGTGTTCGGGGATGGGTAGGAATTCCATGGGGGACTGGCTATGGGGACGCAGGATGAGATGATTTCGGCGAGTTCGACATATCGGACCGTACAATTATCGTTTTTCAGAACAACGTACAAATTCAATTCTCCCTTGCGATAGGGCCTAAGTGAGTTGTAATGTCGATCGATGAGCAGCGTGGAGCCGGGGACGAGACGAGGAGCCATGGAGGGGCGTCCCTGGGGTCCAGCTTGATCAGGACGAAGCGGTGCCAGGAAGACGGTTCCCCTCGATTTCGGAGCTTCAGCTTGCGAAGGAAGGACTTCCGGAACTTGAGGATTTCGAGGACGTGGTCGGCGGTGATGACAGGCTGGGGGCGGCGGTGGAGAGGTCGGCGAGAAGGAGGTTCTCGAATTCGTCGGGGCTGGGGGGCAGGATGGAGGACGCTTGTTGACCTCGGCGGAATCGAGGAGGTCGAGGACGGAGAGATGCTGGACGGAGAGGACCTTGTCCATGCCCTCGAGGCCGAGTCCGCGCTTGCGATTGAGGAAATTTGAAATATGGGCCTGTTTAAAACCGGTTTGTTGAGCTAAGCGGAGGCCAGTCAATTCGCCGGATTCGATGCGTTCCCACAGGATTTTACGGAGACTCTCTTGCAAGATTTTGAACTTCATTTGTGGAGTATAGCAGCCGGTGGGGCTATGGAGGAGGCGCCTGTATATGACTAGAGATAAAGGAGTTAGTTTTGACGGGGGAGCTGGTTTGAGGGGGGGATGGGGCGCAGGATGAGGGCGCGGAGGCGAGACTGATCGGGACGAGAACGGGCGGTGTGGAGGGGGCAAAGTTTTCCACAGGCAACGGATGTTCATACAACCTTGACCGTAAAAACTGACCGCTTTAAGATCGCGGCATCCTAGGGGCTAAAACGCTCTATGGCAGACGACATGAGGAGTTACGCAGGGGATTTCAACGAAGAAAGGAACTTCGGGGAATTCCGACGGAAGGTAAAAGCAGCCGAAGTGTTGTCGGCATCGATGGAGCGGCTGTTGCTGTCGCTTCGCTTCACAGGGAAGGTGAGCGTTGTGATGCAAAACGGGCGCGTATTGAAGTCAGGGTACGAAGAAGGATACTTCAGGCAACGGGATAGCGCGGGAGTGGACTGACGAGAGCGCGCGAGACTGAGAAGCGAAGGAGGCGGCCAAATTCTTATAGACGAGAGAAAACCCCCACTTCTCGCAAAAGCGGCGAGAAATGGGGCACCCCATTTCAGGCGGGGCGAACGCTCTCGGGATTCATTGCAGGAATTCATAACAAGTAAATAGCGCAAGCAGGTCATCGTAAGAGAAACGAGCCCTGCGTTTGGTTCGCGGCTTTACAGCCGGGGATCGGACGCAGGGCTTTTTTTTTCGGGCAGAAGGGAACCCGGATTCATGGAGGAAGTCAGAATCCGCACTTCTGGCAAAACCGGCCAGAAGTGAGGCACCCGGCACCCGGCGACCTGCGAGTTGTCGAGTTGGAATTTATCTCATTCAATTTTTCATTTCTTCAGGAGGTTTGTTATGGCCGGCCATCATGCGAGGGCGAAATACGAGTGGAGTTGAAGTACTGCGAGCACTGTGGAGGGTTATGGGTGCGGGAGGGCGGAGCGGGAGTGTATTGCCCGAAGTGTCAGCCGAAGGTGGAGGATTTGCCGGCACCGAAGAAGAGCGCGGTACCGAGGAAGAGGACAGCGAAGGTGATGCTGCCGGTGGGACGGCGTCCGGGGCTGAAGGAGTCGGGATTTGAGGTGACGGAGATTGCGGACTTGGAAGCGGCTGGAGGTGTGGCATGAACGACCGGACCGGTGTGGAGGAAGTCAAAGAGCGCGCGGGAATCGCCACAGGGGACATCCATGGTAAGTAAAAGTCAAGAGGAGACGGAGGTCTCCGAGCGCTTGGAAGAGAAGGCTCTGGAAGCGGAGGTGCGACGATTGAGTTAGCGAACGGCGTGCGATCGTTCTTCGCGGCCAAAGCAGCAGCTTGGCCAGACATCCATTTGCGGGAAACGGGCGCGAGCCCGGTCCACGAAGTATGAGTTAGGGGTTTCCGGCCGGCCTCGATACAGACGGTAAGGAGCATCGGGAGTCGAGACTCCTCTGCCCAGTCCCCAAGTTGGCGAGGAACGGCCGGACGATCGCCGCTGAGTTCAAAGTTTTTCCTTCTTAGGCAGCTTTTTGTGTTGGCTCTTCCAAGGGCACGCGCACTTGGAAGGCCTGACGGCTTTTGTCGACGGCCAGCAGATAGGTGACGAGTTTGCGGGCCACGGCCAGCGTGGCGCGGTTGCGGTGTCCGCGCTCCAACTCGCGAGCATGCAGCGCCGCCAGTTGCGGATTCCATCGCGGCGCCAGCTTGGCAGCTTCGATCAGAGTAGTTTGCAGCCAGTGGTTGCGCTGTTTGGAGATCGGTCCGCGTTGTTGCTTGCCGGCCGAAGACTTCAAGGCAGCCGTAAGTCCGCAGTAACTCATGGCATCGGAACCGGAGGAGAAGCGTTGCGGATCGCCGACCTCCAGGGCCCAGGTCAGTGCGGTAATTTCTCCGACCGCCGGAATCGTCATCAGCCGCTCCACGCGTTCGGCCAGTTCGGGATCGGCGAGCAACTCGCGGACTAGCCGCTTCTGCGTGCTCTCGAACATTTCCAGCGCGCCGCGACTCAAGCGCAACAGATCGATCACCGATTCCGGCACCTCTTCGAGTTCTTCGAGCAGGCTGGCGAAGTATTTCTTGCGGTGCAACTTCTCTTTCACATAGAGAGCGCCGGTTTCCATCAGCAGCCCGGCCATTTTGTTTTTCATGCGCACCGCTTCGCTCACCACCAGGCTGCGATAGCGCAACAGGCGGCGCAGTTCGCGAATCCGAGGCGTGGCCACATAGCAGGCGGGCAAAAGATTGCAGCGTACCAGGTCGGCAATGGTGCGGGCATCGAGAGTGTCGCTCTTCTTCTTGCCCGCGCTGATGGCTTTCATCTTGGCCGGATGAGCCATCTCCAATTGCTCGCCGTAGGGTTTCAGCGTGTCGTAGATCCAAGCGCTGAACAGGGTCGCTTCCATCGCTCCGCGCCACGGTTGCGGACGGACTGAGGCCCACTGCCGCAAGACCTCGCGTTGCGCCAGCACGCTGCCTTCTTCCACGATCTCGCCCGCAGCGGTCTTGACACAAAAACTGATGGCTTTTTTGTGAACGTCGAATCCGATATAGTGAAGGCTGTTCATAGGGTTCTCCGAGTGCGCTTTCTGAGCTGGCGCTTTCCTCGCCAGTCTCAGCATCGTAGCCGCTTCGAGAACCCTTCTTCATTTCACTTATGCATTCATACAGGGAGGAACACGGGGGAAGTCAAAATCTCCATGCGGCCGCAGGAGGAGGGACGTTTAGAACGGGGCATCCGGAGCTGAGTGGCCGGGATTCCCACTTCTCGCAAAAGCGGCGAGAAGTGGGGCACCGCCGGGATTTACTGGATTCGCAAACTTTCGATTCTCCGGAGGGCGAGTGGTCGGAATTGCTGGCGGAGGCGCGGAGGATCTTGCGGGATGATGGGGAGGAGGACGAAGACGAGGGATGGCCGCCGGAGTATGAGCAGGGAGAGCGGCTGGCAAGGGTTGATGAGGAGGCGCGGCAGAGACGAATATACCGCGGGCGGACGGTGGCGATGCTGCGGCGGTACATGCGTTATTCGATGGAGACGGGCAGGCTGCCGTCGATATTGGGACGGGAGTTCTTCCGGGCGAAGGTGACGTCATATACGGTGGTCACGTTTGAAGATCGGGTGATCTTTGTACACGACATGGAACGCTGCCTGGACCGGCTGGACGAGTTCTCGCGGGAGCTGATTGCGCGGCATATTTTGCAGGAACATGATCGATGGGCGACTGCGAAATTGCTTCATTGCAACGAGAAGACGGTGCGCAGGCTGACTCCGATGGTGTTGGATGTGCTAAGCGAGATTCTGCTGGATGTGAGATTGATGGACCGGTTGAGGACGGATTCAAGGGAATCGTGTCAAGGGGGTTTTGAATCACAAAACTCTGCAAGTGATTGGGAAGACGGCAAAAATAAATTTTGAAAAATGTCCACTTTACCCTTTTCGATTTGGTATTCTGGATATAGAGAGTAAGAAAAAAGAAAAAGCTCTCAGAAGGCGCGCTCCCAAGGCGCGCCTTTCGTGTTTTAGTACAAATTCCTAAGGGGAACGGTGTTGGGGCAATGATGAAGAAGAGAGGGAAAAAGAAAAAAGCGGCGGTGAAGAAAGCGGCGACGAAGAAGCGCGCGCCGCGGCAGAAGAAAGAGAAAGATGTGGCGGAGGTACGGAAGGATCTGGTGCGGATGGTGAAGGACGGAGCCCCGGAGATGACGGCGGCCGTGATGGGCGAGGGGAAGAAAGGGCAAGTACCGCCGTTTAAGTATTTGCTGGAGATGGCGGGGATTTTCCCGGAGCCGGAAGCGGAAGAAAAAGCGCCGAACAAAAACGAGGAGTGCATGGCCGAGACTCTACTGGATCGATTGGGGATTCCAAAGACTCCGGTGGTTGCCGATGAGTACGACAAGGATGACGAGATTGTGATGCTTCCGGCGAAGCGGGAGGAGGCGGAGAAGGATTCGGAGTGCGAGGAGGTTCCGGTCGGCTAGAGGGGGAAGTCAAAATCTCGACCGTAAAATCACAAGGCGTGATTTTAGGGGGCACCCGCGCGGGCAAGATGCCCGCGCGACAGCCGGCGAGGGCGCCGGCGCTACTGTCGGGCGGGACGCGGACGGTGCTGTTCAGAAGCGTCGTTTAGGGATTTGCGGTTGGGGTCTTGGGTAGAGAGACGTTGCGAGCAACGTCTCTACGGGCGGTTTTGATTCCTGCGACCGAAGTCAAAATCTCATCCGCGCCTCGCTAGAGTTGGAAATCCCCACGTCTCGCAAAGGCGGCGAGACATGGGGCACCCCTTCATTAACCTTCCCTCTACTTTTGACGTCGAATTTAGCGGGGCGTACTTCACACTCCCGGATTCCGGGATGGGCGGGTTTTTCCAGAGGGTGATTTTGTAGAATGAGGCCGACGGGAGATGAGCGGGTTGCGATCTGGGTGGGGCCGAGAAGAGCGACGGAAGCGCGAAAGACGGCGAAGGGCGCGGGGCAGCCGCAGGAAGAGCGAAACGCGCGAGGCGGCCGCAATGGACGGAGAAAGAAAAATCGGAGTGGGATGGATATTACCTGGCTGACGGAGAAGATCGCGGTGGGGGGCGGGATATGGACCGCGGAGAACATGGCGGCGGTGGCGCGGGAAGGGATCACGCACATCATCGACATGCAGATCGAGTTCGATGATACCGAACTGGCGGAGCCGCACGGGATCGAGGTGTTGTGGAATCCGACGGATGACGATTTCGAGTTGAAGCCTGCGAGGCTGTTTCGGCGGGGAGTGGATTTCGCGGAGACGGCGATGGGGCGAGCGGGTGCGAAGTTGTTTATACATTGCGCGGCGGGGGTGCATCGGGCGCCGATGATGGCGCTGGCGTTGCTGGGATCGATGGGGTGGGAGTTGAAGGACGCGATGGATTTGATTGAGGGGAAGCGTCCGGTGGCGGATTTTGCGGATGTGTACGTGGAGAGTGTGGAGAAGTATTTGGACGGGGGGAAGCAGATGCCTCCGCGTGGCTAGCGCGACTTGTCGGAATGGCAGGGGTTTGGTGGATGTGAGCAGGCGTGGTTGTGGGTAGAGAGACGTTGCGAGCAACGTCTCTATGCGTGGGTTAATTTGCTTCTTATAGGCGAAGTCAAAATCCCCATCCTGAAATCGCAGAGATCGCGATTTTAAGAGGGGCACCCGGCCGCGCTAATGCCGGTGGGATGACGCCGGCGGTACGAGTCGCCAAGAGTTTGGAGGGGATATGAGTTATGCGGGATGCCGCCCTTTGGGGCGGCTTTGTTATTGGGCGGTGGCGGTGGTGATGATTGCTGGTTCCGGGATGTGGCTGCGGGCTTCAGGAGCGGATTCTGGTCCGGGGATGACGACCGTTTCGGATACCGTCTACATGGCGGATGGAAGCGCGGCACAGGGGAATCTGATCATCACGTGGCCAGCGTTTGTGACGGCAGACGGGTTGGCGGTGGCGGGGGGGAATACGAGCGCCGCGCTTGGAGCGAATGGCGCGCTCAGCGTGGCGCTCGTCCCGAATGCGGGGGCGACTCCGGCGGGAGTGTATTACACGGTCGTGTACCAGATGGGTCCCGGCGAAGTGAAGACGGAGTATTGGGTGGTGCCGACGAATTCTCCGGCGAATCTGGCGACGGTGCGGACGACGCCGGGGTCGGGGCTGGCGGCGCAACCAGCGTCGGTGCAGTACGTGAATTCGGAGCTGGCGACGAAGGCGGACGACGGCGCGGTAGTGCATCTGAACGGAACGGAGACGATCAGCGGGATGAAGACGTTTGCGAGTTCTCCGAGTGTGCCGACGCCGGTGAATGTGGGCGACTTGGCGACGAAGGGATATGTAGATACGAGCCTGGCGAATGTGGGAGCGGGAAATTATTTGTCGACGGCGGGCGGGACCATGACGGGGCCGATTACGCTGCCGGGAAATCCGGCGTCTCCGATGCAGGCTGCGCCGAAACAGTACGTGGACCTGGGATTAACGAACAAGGCAGATCTGAACGCGGGCGTGGTTCCTGCGAATGAGTTGGGCACGGGGACGGCGGTGGCAGGAAACTGTCTGCTGGGGAATGGAGGTTCGGCGGGAAGCTGGGGACCTTGCGGTGGGGGAAGTGGAACAGGGAATGTGTCGACGACTCCGGCGGCGAGCCAGAATGTGTCGCAACCGGAGGGAACGCAGTTTTCGGTGAACAATCTGGCGAACGCGCGGTACGTGACGCCGAACTGGAATTGGCTGCAATCCCCGACGGACAGCTTGGCAACGGCGGGGAGCAACACGATTCATCTGAGTCCGTGCCCGATGGGGATTGATACGAGCAACAATGTGAACCGTCCTTATGACGTGTACGTGGCAGGGACGGGGACGGCGGAGGCCGCGCAGGTAACGGGAGGAACGTGCACGGGCGGAGCGGCGTCGGGAACGATTGTGGTGACGACGGTAGGGAGCCACGGGGCGGGATACACGGTGGGATCGTCGACATCGGGAATTCAGGAAGCGCTGAACGATGCGGGGACGCCGGGAGCGGGAGTGGTGATTCCTCCGACGGGAGCGAATGCGAATGCGCTTCCGGTGTATGCAACGATTTATGTGCAGAGCAACAAGAGTTGGCTGCGCGGCGAGGGCAAGGCGACGCTGCTGTGCAAGACGAGATCGGTCTGCATGTTTATTGGAGACCGGGCGAACAGCAATGACTGGGGGGGGATTGAGCTGAGCGGGATCCGGTTTGCGGCGGGGAATAATTTCGACGGGATTCCGGCGAGCAGCATGTCATGCGCAGCGAACGTGGCGACGATTGCGCTGAACAACTCGGGGCCCAATGCGATCCAGGCGGGGGACTTTTTGGATGTGGGCCTGCTGGGGAATCCGAAGCATTTTGCCGGAATTCATCAGGCGACGCCGGGGACATCGAGTTCGCAGGTGACGTATGGCGACACGAACTGCGGGGGATCGGGGAGCATAGCGTCGACGCCGGCGTACGGTGGAGTGTCGCTGGAGAACACAGCGATCGAGGACGACGGGAATGGAGTGAGTCTTCACGATATTCATCTGAGCGATCATACGAGTTATGGGAGCTGGGGATATTGGCAGAACCAGGTGGTGGTGGACAACGATCAGGCATTCAAATTGGACACGATGATGATCGATGCCGGATCAAATTGTTCGGGGAATTATTGCGGGCAGTCGGTGTATTTTCCGGGACCGTTCGCGACGAACGCGGCGGTGGCGTGGCTGAGCCATCTGAATCTGAGCCTGAATTGCAGGGGCAATGGAGTGACGGCGTGGAATGGAAATACAATCCACATTTCGGATTCGGTGATCCAGGGATTTGCGCAGTGGGGCGTGTATGACGGAACGCTGCGCGGGGGATATGGCGGGGGAGAGTTCGACGATGTGTATGAAGAGGTAGGGAATTGTACGAATCCGGCGTATTCGCCGAGCGCGCAAGGAATGGCGGGACTGATCAACAGCGGAAACAGCAACACGGTGCACGGCGGGGAGTTTCCGATCGGGCAAATCCCGAAATATGCGAGCCAGGGCGATCAGGGGACGATCTACTACTACAGCGTCGTGATTCACGATTCGACGTACGGCTATTCGCGGGGGTTTAAGGCAGGATATGCGGCGGTGGACAGCACGAATCCGAGCGGGAACGTGCTCGTGCAGTGGCCACGAGTGCAGGGCACGGGGACGGTTACGTATGACATTTTGCGTTATCCCGGCGCAGGGGGATTGACGGTTGAGCCGTATACGGGGGCCTGCGGCGGAGGATCGACGACAGCGTGCGGATCGGTGGCGACGGCGGTGGCGCAGTGCTCGGCGGTGATGTGCTCATTCACGGATAACGCGGCGAGCCCGACATCGTCCTATTCGATTCATGCCCCGCAGTACCAGCCGGGGATCGCGTTCTGGCCGGGCGGGATGGTAAGCCTGACGAGCGCCGATTATGCGAACTCGTGGACGACGATGCCGACGTTCCTGGACGATAACAATATGATGACGGCGCTGTCTCCGGTTGTGACCGAGAGCGGGTTGATGATGCCGCAAACGTTCACGCAGCGCTGCAGCAATCTGGTTGGCGGGGAATGGATTTCGTGTCTAGCGGGAAATTCGAATGGAAATAACGCAATGCCGAATGCGACGCTGCTGCAATACGGAGTGGCGGTTGGAGGCGCCCAGGCGAATCTCAAGGGCCGGCTGAATTTCTTCGGATCGCAATCGGCGACGATCAACAGCGGAGAAATTATCACGCTGGTGGACTCGAATCCGGCGAAGACGCTGGCGACACCAGGGAACCGTCCGGCGCAGGATGCTGCGGACACGTTCCTGGGAACGGATACCGGGAGCGTGGGATATGCGAGCGCGGGGTTGGCGATGGGTGCTCCGAGTTCGATTTCGTCATACATCAATTCGGTGCCGAACGGGACGAACTTTCTGGAGCGGCTGACGGCTGGGGCGAAGACGTTTAATGTTCCTGTGACGGTGAATGGGAATCTGTCGGTGAGCGGCGGGAATGTCACGTTGCCGATAGCAGGCAGCGGATTGCAATGCCTGCACGTGAGTTCGACGGGGGTTGTGTCGGGGACGGGATCGGATTGCGGGAGTGGAGGCGGCAGCGGCGGCGGATCAGGAACGGTGAACAACGGCGGAGCGACGCAGGTTGCGATGTATTCGGGCAATGGGACCGCGGTGAATGGAGATGCGGCTCTGACCGACAGCGGCAGTGTTTTGAGTTATACGGGAAGCGGCGGGATCTCGGCAGGGTCGGGATCGTTCACCGGGAATCTGACGGTGGGCGGGCAATTGATTGAGACGGGTCCGTGGCAAGTGACGAGTCCGATTAATTTTGCGAATTATGGGGCGGCACCGATTGGAGAATCCGGGATTGGAATTTCGAGCGATGGGAATTTTTATATCTCGGCGAACGGGGGAATCCCGAGCGAGGTGTTGACGGCGGGTAGCGATGCCGTACCGAGCGTGTTTGGACGGACGGGGGCAGTGACGGCGCAGAACGGAGACTATTCGGTGGGGCAGGTGACGGGAGCAGCCCCGCTGGCGTCTCCGACATTCACGGGGACGGTGACGGAACCGGTACCGGTGCTGCCGAGCCAGACGGCGAACCAGTTCTTTGCGGGACCGAGCGGGAGCGCGGGCGTGCCGGGATTCCGAGCGATTACGGCGGCGGACATTCCTGCGCTGAATCAGAATACGGCGGGAACGGCGGCGGGATTGAGCGGGCCTTCGGTGCTGCCGAATGGAACGACCGGGACGACGCAGGGGGCGGGCGACAGCAGTACGAAGGTGGCGACGACGGCGTTTGTGGCGGGCGGATTTGCAGGGGTGAATCCGGTGGCGAGTCTGGCGATGAATGACTACGCGAAGGGCGCGGGGAGTTCGTCGGTGACGGATAGCGGAGTGCTGGCGGGACCGTATCCGGTGCCGTGGATTACGGCGGTGCGCGGCGGAGGGACGGCGGCGTTCGCGCAGAATGCGGTGAAGATGTGGGGCGTGGTGCTGACGTATCCGTTGCTGACGAGTAGCGTGGCGTACTACACCACAGCGGATAATACGGCGAATCTGTACGACATCGGCATAGCGAACTCCGCGGGGACGATCGTGCTCGATATTGGAGCGACGGCGGGCACGGGGTTTGCACCGGCGGCGGGAACGCGGACATTCAACTGGGCGCAGGGGACAAAGACGCTGCAGCCGGGGAAATATTATGTGGTGTTCACGACGAATTGTGCGTCATCGTGCGCGACGATTACGGCGGGCGGGAGTTTGGGGGATATTACCTTTCAGAACGGGACAACGGCGGGATCGACTTCGGGGGGAGCGCTGAGCAGCTTTACGCCTCCGGCGGATGTTTGGAGTTGGGGCGCGAATGTGCCGGCGTTGGTGGTGAAGTAGGCGGCTGAAGCCGGGTGTCCACTCGAACTGGAGGCGGCGCTAAGGTGGGCCGGCAATACTGTGGTGCATCGTGGACAGCCGAGGCGGCTGTCGCTAGGTAGTCTTACATTTTTGGGAATGGATCAACCCCGGCTTTGGCCGGGGTTTTATTTTGCCTATGAAAACTGGATATCGGATTGGCGCGGCGATGGTCGCGGTGGTGATGCTTTGTGCGGTGGCTTCGGCTACTTCTTATTACGTGAGCTCGAGCTCGGGCAGTGACAGCAATGAGGGGCTGACGGCGGGGGCGGCCTGGGCTTCACTTGGCGTGCATGTGAATGGCGGGACGTTTTTGCCGGGCGACATCATTTACTTGAAGCGCGGGGATACGTGGAATGAGCAATTGATTCCGCCATCGAGTGGGGCGGCGGGGAATCCGATTCAGTTCGACGCGTATGGAACGGGAGCGGCGCCGGTGATCACGGCGGCGGCGGGGATCACGTTTGTGGGCGCGTCGTGGACGTACGTTTCGGGAAGCACATGGAAGGCGACGATTACTTCGACGATCGCGTCACCGTCGGTGAACGTGGTGCGATTCGGGACCGTGTACGGGATGAAGCGGACGACGGGCGGAAGTTGCTCATCGGTGATCGCGAACAAGTATGACTGGTGCGTTGCGTGGCCGAGTTTATACGTTTTTTCCCCGGCAGGGGTAAATCCGGTGTCGACTTATGCCACGGATGGGTCGGTGACGGCAGTGGTGGCGACTCCGTCGGGACTGCAGATGATCGCGATCAATGGAAAATCGTGGATCACGATGCAGCACATTAAAGTGCAGATGTTCGATTACATGGGCGTGGCGGTAACGGGCGCGGCGGATAATCTGGTGTTCGCGAATGTGGAATCGGATGGGATGATTCCGTACGGGACGACTCCGCATGGGTTCTATGTAAATGCGACGAACCCGGGGAATGTTCAGTTTCTGAATGACGATGCGCATTTGAACTATGACGGGTTCCACTTTGATGGAACGGCAGCGGCGATTACGGTGACGAATTGCCGGGCGTACGCGAATCGCGATGTCGGGCTGAAAGATAACACCGGGAACGCGACGTATTCGTACTCGCATTTTTACGGGAACAACATTGCGGAGATGTTGCCGAACGATGTGGAGGGAGGAATTGCGGGGAGCGGGAACATTCCGTCGACGATGGCTCCGGTTATTGCGAATTTCAACTCGTATCCTGCGCGGTTTTCGATGACTGTGGACGATGTGGGATCGGCGGCGGGGACGGAGACCTACATTAATACGTTTCTACCGCTGTTCAGCACACGGGGAGTGAAGTTTAATGCGGCGGTGGTGCCTTCGTATGCGGTGGACTGGCAGAGCGTGAATAACTGGTACGCGCTGGGGTATGAGATCGATTCGCATTCGTGGTCGCATCAGTACTATACGACGAACACGAATCCGCAGAATGCGACGCCGTATCCGAATGCGCCGGGATTGGTGATTCAGTACACAGGAAGCGGGACAGCGGCTACGTTGACGATTGCCGGCGGCTTGCTGACTACTTCTGTTACGGGGGCGAGTGGGGACAATTTGAATGTCCCGCTGGCGCCGTATAACGCGCTGACGCTGTACCAGTATTTGCAGGGCGTTTCGCACTACTCGGTGCAGCAGAACTCGCCGCTGTGGACGACGAATGGGTGGCCGCTGAGCCGTCCGAACACGCACGTGACGAGCTTGCTCAGCGTTTCGAACCAGGATATCAAGTCGTCGGGCTACGCAATTCTTTACGACCAGACGAAGCTGTTGCCGGATGAGATGACGACGTCGAAGAGCGCGGTAGAGCAGAACGTGCCGGGGCTGAGCGAAGTGTTCTATGTATATCCGGACGCCAGAGGCACCGCAAGGCAGGATTCGGAGATTGAGTCGACGAAGGCACGGGTTATGCGGCTGGAACAGATTGCAGCGGCGAATACCGAAGGGCGAATCCGTACGGAAGTGCAGCTCGGAGAACTGCAGGAGGGACAGAACGAGATCAAAGCGATGATTGCGGCGCATGATGTGCGGAGCAGGAAGGGTGGGGGGCAGAAGTGAGGCGAGCTCAAGGTGAGTACTCAGATTTGCGGCGCGGCTTAGAGCCGTGCGCTACCGAAGATTCTTTATGAGTTAGCGTCTGAGTACTCGGAACTCAGTTGCGGTTGCATCTGAAAAGCATGGAGGAGAGATGAATTTCGTGAACTTATTGTTGAAGGCGATTAGCTTTATACCTTCGTTGGTGGCCGGGGTCGAAGGGATGTGCGCGAATAAATCGGGAGCCGAGAAGAAAGATGCAGCAATGTCATTGTTAGAAAACACGCTCCAGACGATTGATGTTGTCGCGGCTCGGGAGATTGTTGATCCAATTAAGTTCCGCGAAGGGATCGGTCTTGTGATTGACGGAGTCGTCGCGTGTTTGAATGCTTCGGCGTGGGCGAAGAATGGGACGGCTCCGACGGTGGTGCAGTAGTCGTGAAGTTCAAAATTCCCACTTCTCGCAAAGGCAGCGAAAAATGGGGCAGCCTCCTGAGAAATGGAGCGCCCGCTGCTAGCCGACTTCTTCGCTCCAAGTTTCCAGATTCTTTCTCACCTGGGCCATGAACTGGTCGGCTACGGCGCCATCGATCAGGCGATGGTCGTAGCCTAGGGTCAAGTGAACGACCGAGCGGATGGCGATGGAATCGTTACCATCGTTGTCGGTGATGACCATCGGTTGCTTGGTGATTCCTCCGACACCCATGATGGCGGAGTTGGGCTGGTTGATGATGGGGAGTCCGAAGACGGCACCGAACTGGCCGGGGTTAGTGATGGTGAAGGTGGATCCTTCGACGTCCTCGGGCTTGAGTTTCTTGTGGCGAGCGCGTTCGCCGAGATCGGTGATGCCGCGCTGGAGGCCGAGGAAATTCAGATCGCCGG
Source organism: uncultured Acidobacteriota bacterium (assembly GCA_963763845.1). Taxonomy (GTDB): domain Bacteria; phylum Acidobacteriota; class Terriglobia; order Terriglobales; family Acidobacteriaceae; genus Sulfotelmatobacter. Next base: position 257,147 of record CAVXPX010000021.1, on the reverse strand, counting down.
CATTTTTGAGGACGGGGACGATGAGTCCCCAGTCGAGAGCGACAGCGATGCCCATGTTGATGTGACGGTGATAGCGAATGTTGTCGCCTTCGATGTTGGCGTTGATGATGGGCCACTGCTGAAGGGCCATGACGGCGGCACGGACGAAGAAGGGCATGAAGGTGAGACGAGCTCCGTGGCGTTGCTCGAATCCCGACTTGAGCTTGCTGCGGAGGTTGACGATGCGGGTGAAGTCCACCTCGTACATGCAGTGGACGTGGGCGCTGGTGTGGCGGGAGTCGATCATGTGCTTGGCGATGAGCTTGCGCATGTTCGACATGGGAACGAGATCGCCCGGATAAGGAGCGGGAGCTGCCGGGCGCGGCGCGGGCGCGGCGGCTGCAGGTTGAGCAGGAGATGGAGTGGTCGAGACTGGTTGCGAAGATCCCTGGTTTTCGAGGAACTGCATGATGTCCTGCTTGGTGATGCGGCCGCCGAGTCCGGAGCCGGTGAGGTGCGAGAGGCTGACTCCGTGTTCGCGGGCGATTTTGCGGACGAGCGGGGAGGAGCGGGCTTCTTCGGATTCCTCTTCCTGGGCGGAGGCGGCCGGAGCTGGAAGCGGTGGCGGCGTGGGTGGCTGCGCGGTGCGGGAGCGAGACGCTCCCGCGACAGCCGGCGGGACGGCGGCGCCACTTTCGAGGGCTGGAGTGGCTTTCGGGGCGGGTTTTGCGGCTGCGGATTCGCCATCGACGGCGATGGTGCCGACTACTGTGTTGACGCCGACGGTCGTTCCTTCGGTTACTTTGATTTCCTGGAGAATCCCGGAGGCGGGGGCGGGGATTTCGGCGTCGACTTTGTCGGTTGAGATCTCGAAGAGAGGCTCGTCGCGCTGGATTTTGTCGCCGGCCTTCTTGAGCCACTTGGTGATGGTGCCTTCGACGATGGATTCGCCCATCTGGGGCATGATGATGTCAGTCGGCATGATTTCCTTCCATGCGGCCCACGGTCTCGAAAAGAGGGTTGGGCGCAAACGAATATTATAGCGGGTCGATAGAGTGGGAGCTAAAGGGCGGTGGGTTGCGTAGTTGTACTCCGGGGGAGCGGGCATGACTTGGGTTTTTCGAAAATCGCCACTTCTCCCAAAACCAGGAGAAGTGGGGCGCCCCTTTTTTGCCGGATCCGGAGCTATCGTTTTACTTCGCTCATCAGCGCTAACAGGTTGTCTTCCGAGTCGCGGAAGAACGTCATCCACAGGTCGTGGTCGGGCAGGCGCGCAATCATGTGGGGCTCGTCTTCGAAACGAACAGATTTCTCTTTCAGCGCCGCGTGCGCCGACTGGATGTCGGGCACGGCGAAATAGAGAATCGAGCTGGCGTGATCGAACTCCGGTTTTTCAGAATGGTCGAGCATCAGGCGCACTCCGCCGCAATCGAAGAACGCGAGGCCCGGAGGCGCTTTGAACAGCAGCTTCAGCCCCAGAACTTTTTCGTAGAACTCGGCCGCACGATCGACATTGTGCGCGCGAACCTGAATCTGTCCCAGCCGCGTGATTCCCGGTGTCATGGCTTGATCTCCGGTCTCAAATTAGTTAGCATAGCTAACTATATTTGGGGGAGGAAAGTCAAGCCGATGTCCCGGGAATCTTCCACGAATCGCGCGGGGAATCGGGATGCCCTCGCGATGGCCGACAAGCTTCATTCGGCCGCAATCCACCTGCTGCGCCGCGTGCGCAAGCAGGACGCGGCTACCGGCGAAGGCCCGGCGAGGCTTTCCGCGTTATCGGTGCTGGTGTTTGGAGAGGCGAAAACGCTGAAAGAACTGGCGGCTGCCGAGCAGGTGAAGCCGCCGACTATGAGCCGCATCGTCGCCGGCCTTGCCAGGAGCCGCTTAGTTGGTATCGGGGACGATCCCGAGGACGGCCGACGGATGCGCATCCGGGCGACGGGCAAAGGCACGAGACTGCTCGAGAAAGCGCGCCGGATGCGGATCGAGGCGCTCGCGTCGCAGTTGATTCGTTTGCCGGCCGACGAACAGGGCGACCTTGGAAAAGCTGTGGAAATCCTCGGCAGGTTGCTCCAGGAATGGTGCTAAATCCATTCTTGCGGTAATCGGCTGGCGCGGTACCATGGGCACTCGTAACCAGGGGAGCGGTCGCACATACTAGAGGGTATTTCAGTCCGGAGGACGTGCGCTCCGGATCAGCATCGTATTTTTTTGGGGTTGCGGTCCGTCCTCCCCGGAAAGAACGAAAGAGCAGCTCGACATTTCATGACGAATGGGATCGCAGTGTCGCGACCGCGAATGATTGTGACTGCAGCCGGATTGCTCTGGCTGCTGCACGTTGGTGTGGTTATCGCGTGGGGCGCGAATGGCAACGGTCCGATTATCTCTGACGTGCTCCAGTTCGTTCTGGGCGGGGTGCTGATCGTTAGCCTGATCGAAGCTAGCCGCCGCTCCGAAGGCATGGCGCGGGGTTTCTGGATGCTGGCCGCCACAGCCTACCTATTCTGGCTGATCGCGCAGGGGCTGAGCGTCTACAACGACCTTGCTGCGGTACCGCTGATTCTGCCGTTCACGAATCTGCTGTTCTCGTTCTGGTTTGCGCCGTTGGCGATGGCGCTGTTTCTCGATCCGGACCACGAAACCGGACGCCTGGACGCGGTAATGGCCCTAGACTTCGCGCAGGGCGTGCTGGTCTGCATCGCAGCGTATCTATATTTCTTTTATCTGCCGAAGTCAGATTCGCCGATGGAGCTTTCGCATTCGGTCTGGTTCGCGTACTTCGGTGGATACGGGCTGGTTGCGGCCGCATTCGTTTTGCGGGGACTGTTCACGCGCTCGCGCGATGTCCGCTCGCTGTTCGGGCGGATGGGAATTTTTCTCGCGCTCTCGGGGTGCGTGGATGCGCTTTACTACTACGGTCCGGGAAGAAACATGAAGACGGGGCAGTGGTTCGACCTGCTGTGGAGCGCGCTGCTGATCGCGCCGATGCTGATTGCGCTGACATGGAAGCAGGCCGAGGCGCCGGCGATCGTGCCGGAGCCGGTAGTTCGCGAAAAGAAGATCTATTCGGAAGTGTTTTATCTGATATATCCGCTGCTGGCGTTGTTCATGTCGTTGCGGATTGCGCGCGAGCGGCTGGGATTGGCCTCGGTTGTGGTGCTGCTCTCGTTTGCGTTTTCAAGCGCGCGTTTGCTGGTTACGCAGCAGCGCCTGATTCTCGCCAAAGAAGCATTGCGGCGCGAGGCTTCGCGGGACGGTCTCACCAGCCTGTGGAACCGCAAGGCGATCCTGAGCATCCTGGAGCGGGAACTGCTCCGCGCGGAGCGCGACCGGCAGCCCGTCGGATTGATCATGATCGATGTGGATCATTTCAAGGCGGTGAACGACAGCCGCGGCCATGCCGCCGGGGACACTGTGCTGCGCATCATCGCCAGCGGGATCGCGGCGGTCGTCCGTCCGTATGATTCTGTGGGACGCTACGGCGGAGAAGAATTCCTGATCGTCGCCCCGAACTGCGGCATTGAAGAGACGTGGGAACTCGCCGAGCGCGTGCGGGTACATGTCGCCGATTGCAACATCATGGTGGGCGGAGCCAGCGTGCAAGTCAGCCTGAGCCTCGGCATCGCCACGGGCGAGGCCGCTCAGGAAATAGAAAAACTTCTGCATGCGGCTGACGCTGCGTTGTATCAGGCGAAGAATGCGGGACGAAACCGCGTCGAACCAGGCATTACACGCGCTGCCAGCGCCAGCCCGGGAACTCCTGGGCCTCAGTCGCGCGACTTCTGGATCTGAGTTTTCCCCTTTTCCATTTCCGAGAAGGCGCGTGGCGCCGGGAGGGGAGTCTCCAGTCGAACGCGCTCAAGCACAAAGATCGAAGACGCCCGAGGTGACAAGAACGCCACGGATCTCCCGGATTTAATGGATCGGAATTTTGCCGGATCCGTGACGATTCCGGGAAAATCCGCGGCCGCTGTTCGTTTTTCGTAACATTTAGTGGGCAATGGTTGCGCAGTGGAATTCGCGGACTAATATCCGCTGCGCAGCTTCCTTCCCCCATTCGTGTTGAAGAAACGAGCGCCGGACCAGCGAAGAGTCCGGCGCACGTTTCCTCGAGAATGGTTCCCCTAAAAATTTATCGTTGAAGGAGAGTCTCCCATGGTGGTGAGGAAACTGGATTTGTCGCTGCCCGACTCGCGGAAAAGCGTCACATTGCGGAATGATCCGACGCAGGTTGATCCGAAGAAGCTCAAACTGGGGAAGCAGGTTGCGCGGCATGATCCGCGAACGCTGCTGCTGGCGTCCTATGTGACGCCGGACTTGCCGGTGCCTCCGGCGAGCTTCGATCTGACAACGAAGGTATCGTCCTGGGGAATGATGGAGAACGATCAGCTCGGCGACTGCACGTGCGCCGCGGCCGGACATCTGATCATGGAGTGGACAGCCAACGCGAAAAAGAAAATGGTCACGCCCACCGACAAGCAGATCGTCGCGGCGTATTCGGCGATCACAGGCTACAACCCGACGACCGGCGCGAATGACAATGGCGCGGTCGAAATCGATGTGCTGAATTACTGGCGGCAGAGCGGCATTGCCGGACACAAGATCGGGGCTTATGTCGCGCTTGAGCCTGCGAATCACAATCACATTATGGATTCCGTGTACCTGTTCGAGGGCAGTTACATCGGATTGCAGTTGCCCATCAGCGCGCAGGCGCAGGTGCAGAATCATCAGCCGTGGTCGGTGCCTCCGGGAGGCGCAACGGGTGACGGCGAGCCGGGATCGTGGGGAGGACACGCGGTTCCGGTAGTTGGGTATGACGTACGAGGCGTCACGGTCGTCACTTGGGGGGCGCTGCAGATGATGACGTGGTCCTTCTGGGAAGCGTACTGCGACGAGGCGTATGCGATCCTGAGCACCGATTATCTAACGGGAAAGAAGACGACGCCGCAGGGATTCAGCTTAGGGCAATTGCAGGCTGATCTGGCGGATTTGAAGTGATCTCGTGCGGACGCAATCTGAGATCGAAAGGCCCAACCTCTGCAGGGTTGGGCCTCAGTTTTGGCAGAACAGCAGCGTTAGAATCCCCCAAGCATGTAGTTGTTTGCCCTGAGGAACCATCCTGCTTCGGCGATGTAGAACGGCCACGGGAAATTGGAATTGACGTACTTGCTCTGGATGGCGCCGATATAGGGTGCAATGCAAACGCTGCGGTCGGTGTCATCGCTGTCGGTACGACTCGTTGCCATAGCTTGCTGCCTAATCTCGACGGTTGATTTAGCGGCAGCCGCCCTTTGTGAGGAGACGCGGGTGCGCCTGAAACAATGTTTCTTAATTCGGAAGGTCGTGAACAGGGACGGATCGGTGTAGACTTGGCCTGTTTTAGCGGTCTAATTGAGGAGATCGTGATGAAGCAGTCCAGATATTCGCACCTGATTCCTGTTTTTGCTCTTTTGCTGGTGTGTTGTTTGATGCCACTTCAAGCTTTGTCCCAGAAACCGGTAACAGGGATCGCCTGGGCGCCGCATGTTCATTTCAGTTCGATCCTGCTCAGCGAGGATGGCGAACCCTTGGCCGGGTTCCATCTCCTCACCTTTTACATCCACGGCAGGGAAGACGGCAGTGGCGATCCGCTCTGGACGGAAACTCTCCCCGTGCAAAGCGACGAGAATGGAAACTATAGCGTGGACTTGATGACCGCTGCTTCGTCCGGCGGCGCCGATTTGCTCCACTCCCATCCGCTTCTTTACGTCAGCGCCAGCATTCCGGGTTCTTCGTCGTTTTCCGAGGCCCACGTCATCACTACGATTCCCCAAGCCATCTACCAGGACTGCAATCTGGACGGCCAAAGCTGCAGCGGGCCCGCAGGTGACACGGCCACCAGCCAGCTGGACAAAATCGGCGCCGCCAACTTTTCTGTGGTGCTGAATTACAGCGTCTTCTGGGGAACCGAAAGTGAGGTCCGGGCTTATGCCGCCAACGCCAACGCGCGGCATTTGAAAATCATGTGGACTTTCAACGACCCGGATTTTGCCAAGTATTCCGGCAAGAGCGGAAAATATTTGATCGACGATTACGGCGAAATGTCTGCCACCTGCGGTTGCTCAACGAACAAGGGATTCCTGCAATACCTTGTGAAGCTCGTGAAGGATCTTCCAGCCACGTATGGGTACAGTATTGGGGATGAGCCCGCGCCCGACACCGCTTCGAACGTGCAAAATCTGTACAACATCATTCGGGCCCTCGATTCCAAACATCCTCAAATGGTGAATGCGACGTGGGACGACGCCAACAATCCCAGTCTCGCCAATCTACGTAAATATCTGGCCCCGTTTGGTTTCGCCGACATCCTCGGTGCGGACTACTATCCCGTCGGTACCGGAGCGCCCGCCAGCGATACTGCCACGGCGGCGAGCGACGTTGACACTATCGCTACAGCCGATGGGAAGCCGGCAGAGATGGCGCTTCAAGCTTTCAACTGGGGGCAATATCCGGATGATGGTGTTTGCTCAGGATCGCAGTGCACCTATCCAACGCCCCGGCAACTGCGGACCATGTTGCGCGACGCTGCCACCGAAGCGAAGCCGAAGGTCATTTTCTGGTACGACTATTGGGACACGGTCAATGCTGGACAGTGGAACACTTTGGTCAGGGCCGTCAATCCGCAACGACGCTAAAGCTTAGAGCAACGATGATTCCGGAGATCCGGGGGGATACCCCTCGAATGTACGTACCGGAAGCATCCCTGAGACTGTGAGCCGATCCAGCGGACTTGCTCAATCCGCCGCGTATGCGATCGTGCTGAGCAGGGCATTCGCATCTTGCCGCGAGTCGAGGCGAGTATGCTGAACCACGATTGGGACGTCTGATTCAATCGTGCTGGCATAGTCCGTTCCTCGCGGGACCGGAGCCGGATCTTCCAGATTGTTGAAACGTACGTGCTTCGTTCTCCGCGGACCGACGGTAATCCGGTAAGGTCCGACCGGATCGCGTTCGGAAAAATAGATCGTGATCTCGACATGCGCTTCTTGCTCTGTCGTATTAAGCAGGCACACCGCTTCATGGCTTGTCATTTCCGGAGCTGGTCCGTGACTTTGAGGCGGAATGTAACCTTCGGCGATTGCCCAGGTTTTGCGGCCGATTGGATTTCTCATGACTCCTCCGATGTCTGTTCAAAAATGGCTATAAATAGCATTCAGGGGATAAGGCTTTCCATCACATCTTTAATTCGCTCTCCCAACCCCGCAGTCAACGACCATGGACTTGGTTGGCGAACCATATGAAGTTTTCCGCGCTTCTCCAGCACGTCGAAATGCGTCCGCTCGCCTTTTCGATAAAACCGTATGCTGGTGACGCTCCGTCCGACGTGCAAGTTGCGCAGAGTGATCTCAGGCAGCCACTCAGGCAGTTGCGGATCGAGCAGCAGCAGATTCATTGGTGCAAACGGGTACAAGCCCAGCATGGCCTGCACGATCGAGAACAGGCACGAACATGACCAGGCTTGGGGCCAATTCGCTTCGGGGTACAACGCAGGAAAAGGATGTTCCCGGTCGCGCGGGTGACCGCTGAAACATTCCGGCAAACGGTTGTAATCGAAAAGAGTGGTTGCCTCAAAGACGGCGCGAGCAATCGTGTGCAGTTCGTCGATCAGTCCATATCTCATCATGCCCATGGCGAAGCTGCCATGTTCGACGGGCCAAACGGAACCGCGGTGATAACTGTAAGGATCGTAGGCCGGATGATCCGACGATAACGTCCGAATGCCCCACCCGCTGAACATGTCCGAGCGCAGCAGCCGGCGCGCAACCGGAGCGGCAAACTCTTCGGGGACAATTCCGCAGGTCAGGAGGTGTCCGGGATTCGATGCAATAGATTTGATCTGCCGCCGCTTTGGGTCAAGGCCTAATGCATAGAACTTTTTATCGGGCATCCAAAACTTATCGTTGAAGCGCTTCCTTAATTCGGATGCCTCGTCGAACATCTGCCGTGCTTGCGCCTGATCGCCGAGGAACCAGAACATCTCAGACATGCGAATCTTCGCGACATAAACAAATGCCTGTTCCTCACACGTCGAAATCGGCGTGTCCACTTGCCTGCCATCCTCATAAACGATCGCGTCGCCGGAATCCTTCCATCCCTGGTTCTTGACTCCTTGCGTCGAACGTGTTTGATAGGCGTAGAACCCGTCCCCGAACAGGTCGGTGTAGTTGTCCTTCCAGCGAAGTCCGGCAAGCGCGGGCTTGAGTAAGGGCGCAACGAGGTTTTTGTCGCCAGTCCAGCGCCACAATTCCGAGAGGACAACGGGATAGAAAGAAGATGGGGTTGCTGCCCCGTAGTAGCGGGTCCGCGGATTGTAATAGAGCGATGCCAAAGGACCTGTGTGCGCCTCGTGGAGCATGCGGCCCGGCTGTTCGTCGCGCCAGTCATTCTCCGTTTTTCCCTGCCACTTGGGCAGTTCCTGTAGCACTCCGCTCATCATCGCGCTCGAAGCGATCGCTGACTGCCAGCCAGCCGTCAGCGTATCCCGCCCGAATAGCGCGATGTAGATGGGCAGACCTGCAGCCATGACCCAGGAACGTTCACCCTGATCCATGTCAGGCAGACGCAGAGAAGCGAGATCCGATTTCGCCTGACCTAGAGCAGAGTCGACGACGTTTGATAGGCCAGGCTTTTTCAGGCTCTCAAAATGGGTGGACTCGCTCAGGAACATCAGTCGTTTGCGATCAAGTTCATTGCGCGTTCCGAAGAATTCCCGGCAGTCGTACAGAGGCAACATCTTCTTGCCGTCAAAGACAGGAATGAATTTGACGCACGTATGCCAGGACGCGCCGGGCGCGAGAAAAACGGGGAAACTCAACTTCGACTCACGAAACGAAACTTTCGAATCCGCTTTGTCGATTCGTACGATAAGTCCTCGCCGAATGCTCGCGATTCCGCGATTCCCCTGATGGGAGTAGCGGTGTTCATTGCGATACTCGTAATGCAGCTCTCCGTTCCTGGCCGCTGGTTTCCATTGCCTTCGTAACTTCCCGTGCTGCTTTCGATGAAAGGTTTCAGCCTGGTCGGCAAAGTCGGCACCGATGGCAATCTCGAAGAGGAACTTGGTAGGGCGATCAGAGAAGTTTGTGAAATCCAGATCCTCGTGAACTCCGTAACCCACGGTTCGCGAGATCTTCAGTTCGACCGTTTCTTCCGAAACCTTTTCCATTTCCCCTGAGCCAGTGTCTTTTTTCCACTTCGCACCCGGAGGTGGGAAGATGTAGTAGCCGAGCCATGAGTGCTGTTCCACATTCGATACAGCGACCATTTGCGGAGACTTGCCATTGACAAAGTATTGGTATCGGGAGAGCACTCGTGTCTCACCATAAAAAAGCCCTTGCCTGGGAGAGCCCGCAATGGTTCCGTCCGGATCAGTCGCCAGTACAGCGCGGCCTTGTGAGCAATACTTGACTCCGGGCCGCGGGATGATTTTCGAGATGGACTTTTGGAACAGTTTCTTCATACCCTCCGGTCGACTTTCATTTCGAGCTCAGAACCGCAGTGTCTATTTCTCTTTGCTCATCCACATCAGACCAGCTGTCAACAGAACCAGACCCGCGCCCAGCGTGATTCCCGCGCGAATCATCGATCGCTTCTGAGCCTCTTTTCGGGGTTCAACAAAAAGGTTTTCGGGATACATGCGCGTTTTCGAGTCAGGCCGAAGACCCATTTGCAACACCTCCGCGAGGTGCAGCGCGTTCCGGTTCGTCTCCTGCGCAATCTGTTCCTTACAACTGAAACCGTCGGCCATAATGATGGTTGAAATTCCAGCTTTGCGTACTTCCGGCAACAGCACGCGTTCGCCGCAGGCGACTGAGACCTGATACTTTTCCCGACCTTCATACCCGAAGGCTCCTGCCATGCCGCAACAGCCCGATTCCAGAACCTGATAATCGAGTTCCATGTTCTTCATCAGCGCGCGCTCTTCTTTCAGTCGCATAATCGCCTTGTGATGGCAATGTCCTTGCACGATGGCTTGCCGCTTTATGGTTGGCGGCTGATATCCGGGTACCTTTTTCTGCAGAAATTCCGAGAGCGTGAACGTGTTCTCAGACAATGAGCGCGCTTCCGGCGAGTCGGGCATCAAGTTCTGCATCTCATCGCGAAAAACGGAGCAGCAACTTGGCTCGAGCACGACCATCGGCGTTCCGGCAGAGATTTGGGGCGCTAAGGCAGCCAGGTTGCGGTTCAGATATTGCTTGGCCATCTCGAGAAAGCCGTAGTCGTAGAGAGGACGCCCACAGCACAAATGTTGATCGATGACCTCGACGGTGCAGCCTGCATTCTCCAGAACTTCGAGGGCGGCCTGAGCCGTCTCGGGCATGAAATAGTTGTTGAATGTATCGGCCCACAGGACGACTCTCTGTTCCCCGCCAGGACGAGAGCCGCGTTTTCGAAACCACGACTTGAATGTTTCTGCGGCGAATGCGGGGATCTCTCTTTTTTGTGGAATTCCAACTGCTCCCTTCGCCAGCGCCCGTAATCCCGGAAGCTGAGTGAACAGATTTGCAAATCCTGGAGCGACAGATGCCAGCCGGGCCCATTTGTCGATCCATCCGAAGGCATAGGCGTACAGCGGCCGCAGTCGACCTTCCCAATAGTGAGCGAGAAATTCCGCTTTATATGTGGCGACATCGACGTTTACCGGGCAATCCCCTTTGCATCCTTTGCACGCAAGGCACAAGTCCAGCGCCTGTTTAATATGCTCGTCGCGCCATCCATCACGGATGACTTCGCCGTTCATCATTTCCCAAAGCAGATGGGTACGTCCGCGCGTCGAGTGCATTTCTTCGTGTGTCACCATGAAGCTCGGACACATCGTGTCCTGATGCCCCTCCCCGTTCTCGCGGCGGCATTTGCCAACTCCAACGCAGCGCAGTGCGGCGTGCGCGAAGCTGCCCTCGTCTTCCGGGAATTTGAAATACGTGGAAGGATCCCACGGCTTGTAGTCCGCGCCCAGACGCAGGTTTTCTTCGATGCGGTATGGATCGACAATCTTGCCCGGGTTCATCTTCCAGTCCGGATCCCAAATGTCTTTGAACTCCCGGAAGGCGTCGATGAGTTCGGGTCCGAACATTTTGTAGAGGAATTCGGCACGGGCTTGTCCATCGCCATGTTCGCCGGAGAGAGAACCGCCGTAGCTGGTGACAAGGCCGGTCGCCTCTTCCATGAACGCACGCCACTTTCGAAGCCCCTCGGTACTGGTCAGATCGAAGTCCAACCGGCAGTGAATGCATCCCTGGCCGAAGTGTCCGTAGAGGGCTGCGCGGTAGTTATATTTCTGATAGAGCTTGCAGAGATCCCTCAAATAGCCGCCGACTTTTTCGGGCGCGACCGCGGAATCCTCCCAACCGGGCCACGTTAATGGTTGACCGGGAACAAAGGCTGTGGCGCCAAGCCCAGCCTCGCGGAGATCCCACATCTTTTGCTGTTGATCTTCATCGACGTAGAGCCGCATCGACGGCGCGCCGGGCCCCTGCAATGCCTTCATAGCCTCCCGCGCCAGGTGTTCGGATTCCTCTGTACTGCCCGATCCAAACTCCACTACCAGCCATCCTTTACCTTCGGGCAATTCGGAAAGATCGTCCAGCTGCGGCATGTGCTTGGTCTTAACGTTGTGAACCAGGAACTCATCGAGTCCTTCCAGCGCAATCGGATGAAATTTGAGAATTTCTGGAACATGATCGCCGGCCTCGTAGACACTTGGATATCCGAGCACAAGCATTACCCGCTTCGGATAGCTGTAGATCAACTTTACCGTCGCTTCCAGGATGGTCACGCAGGTGCTCTCGCTGCCGACCAGGGCGCGAGCGATGTTGAATCTTCCGTCTTCTCCCGGTATGAGTTGATCCAGGTTGTAGCCGGAAACCCTTCTCGGAATGTGCGGGTATCGTTCGTCGATCAGTTTGGAGTAGCGGTTGCGGAGGCGTTGCAGGCGCGAATAGATCTCGCCTACGCGTCCACCTTTTGAGATCTCCGCTTCCATGGTTTGGTCGTCCATCCAGCCGACAGTCATTTGCGTGCCGTCATAAAGAAGGATGTCCATCGCGAGAAGGTTATCCGCCGCCTTGCCGGCCATCTGGGCATGCGCGCCGCAGGAGTTGTTTCCTAACATTCCGCCGAAGGTGCAGTGATTGTGAGTAGCTGGATCGGGACCCCAGGTGAGCGTGTAAGGTTTGGCCGCGTTACGCAGGGAATCGTTGATGGTGCCCGGCTCGACGCGCGCATATTTTTCCTCTGGATTCAATTCCAGAATGTTATGCATATACTTTGTCCAGTCGAGCACCACGGCGACATTGCAGCATTGCCCGGCAAGACTCGTGCCGCCTCCACGCGAAAGCAGAGGCGCACCGTGCTTACGACAGGCGGCTACGGTGGCGATCACGTCCTCGCGGGTTTTCGGAATCACCACTCCAATCGGCACCTGCCGATAATTCGAGGCGTCAGCCGCGTAGAGAGCCTTGCTGCCGGCGTCGAAGCGAACCTCTCCTTCGACCGAACCCCGCAGTTCGACCTCGAGGGCCGAAGAATCCACCTGCGCACCCTGGGCCCGCCAGGAATGCCTCAGCTCTTCTGAAGTAACGAGCGGAATCCGATTTACCGACATCCTTCCTCCTTATCAGGCAGCGAAGCGCGCTGCATCGGCGCGCTTGAATTCGATTCCCATTCCCGGCTGGGAAAGATCCGGATGTAATGCTCCATGGACAGGCTTGGGGACACCATCGAAGAACAGCGATTCGATTCGCACGTGGTCGTGAAAATACTCGAGATGGCGCAGAGGGATTGCTGCGCATCCTAGGTGAAGATGAATCGCCGGCGCCGTGTGAGCCGAAAGCGGCAGGTGATGCGCCTGACAGAGGGCAGAAGCCTGGAGAAAACCTGTGATTCCGCCACAGCGAGTTGCATCGGCTTGCAGAACGTCGACGGCTCCAGCTTCCAGCATGCGGCGGAAATACAAGCTGTTATATCCGTACTCTCCTGCCGCAATTTCCATTCGCACGGGAGCGCGGTCGCGAATCAGGTGCAGACCTTCAAGGTCGTCCGATGAGACAGGCTCCTCGAACCAGCTGACATTGAATTCTGCAAACGCCTCGGCCAGATGTAGCGCCTGCTTGCGGCTGTATGCTCCATTGGCATCGACAAAAAGTTCCGTCTCTGGACCAATCGCTTCCCGGGCGGCGCGGACTCGCGATACATCTGCCGATGGATCGGCACCAATCTTCATCTTGACGCGGGAAATCCCTTGTTCGACCCAGCCGGTGAGTTGCTGCTGCAATTTCGTGATTGGATACGATGTAAAACCGCCGCTACCGTAAACCGGGACTGACTCGCGAGCCCTGCCGAGAAGATGGACCAGAGGCACACCTAGAATGCGGGCCTTAAGGTCCCACAGTGCATTGTCGACGGCGGAGATTGCCATGGAAGCAATTCCAGGCCGGCCCAGGTTTCGAATGCTTTTCACCATGGGCAGCCAGGAGCCGGGAATGTCGAATGCATTTCGGCCTTCCACCTGTTTCGTGAGCATGTCGCGTATCAGGACGGCAGTTGCCGAATCGGCATAGGTGTAGCCCAAACCGGTGAAATCTCCCGCGGTCGCCTCGACCACCACCAAATTCGAGCTATTCCAGCTGATCGTGCCGTCAGCTTCCGGAAAATCTGTCGCGACACGATACAGTGAGACCGAAACGTGCCGGATGGGCACGCGGTCGCCGCCGGTGTTGATAATCGCTGAACTCATCTTCCGTACATCGACCCAGCCTAAATAGACCCAGGGTAGTAAATAGCCCAGTAGATCGACCCGGAGAAAACCGTATTGGATTGCACCGGGTCTGTGCTCCAGGCTACGCAGGAAGAGATGAGTTTTTGCAGGCCAGAGGTAGCCTTTTAATTCATCAGCTTCCAACTGGCCGGATTTGCTTGAATTCGGTGCTTTTCCGGTGAACGTGCTTCCCGCTATGCGCATCTCTACTGGGTACGCGATTCATTGCGGGGGATGGGTCTTATGACTGCAGCGGATGTTCTTATTGAATGTTTGATCGATTGGGGTGTAGAGGTAATTTTCGGCCTTCCCGGAGATGGCATCAACGGCATTATGGAAGCTCTGCGGACGCGTCAGGACAAGGTTCGTTTCATCCAGGTTCGTCACGAGGAATCGGCCGCGTTTATGGCATGCAGCTACGCGAAGTACACGGGCAAGCTTGGCGTTTGTCTAGCCACGTCGGGGCCGGGCGGGATTCACCTGCTGAATGGGCTGTACGACGCCAAGCTTGATAACCAGCCGGTTCTCGCCATCACGGGACTGCAGTTTCATGATCTGGTCGGCACTTACACGCAACAGGACGTTGCGCTCGACAAGCTCTACATGGACGTTGCCGTCTACAACGAGCGAATCATGGGGCCGACCCATGTCGAAAATGTCACAGATCTGGCGTGCCGCACTGCCACTGCCTATCGAAGCGTGGCCCACATCACGTTTCCTGTAGATTTTCAGGAAGAAGAAGTGAAATCGCGGCAGCGGTCGAGCCGCAATATTCCGCATCACAGTTCGGACGTGGAGGCGCGCAGCGCGCATCTGCCGAACTCCGCTGAGTTGCGCCGAGCCGCAGACATTCTGAATGACGGGAAGAAAGTGGCCATTCTCGCCGGACGCGGAGCTTTGGATGCGACGGACGAACTGGAAAAGACCGCGGAACTGCTCGGCGCTCCGATTATCAAAGCGCTGCTGGGCAAGGCAGCCGTGCCAGATGACAGTCCGTACACCACGGGAGGCATCGGACTGCTCGGTACAAGGCCATCTCAGGAGGCGATGGAAGATTGCGACACGCTGCTAGTGGTGGGGAGTTCGTTCCCGTACATCGAGTTTCTTCCGAAACCGGACCAGGCAAAAGGAGTACAGATCGAACTTGATCCAAAACGTATCGGTTTGCGATTTCCGGTCGACGTGGGTCTTGTGGGGGATAGCCGGAACACCTTGCGAGAACTCATTCCACAGTTGCGCCATAAAGAAGACAGGAGCTTTCTGAAGGCGGCGCAAGCCGGGATGAAAGATTGGTGGAAGACGATGGAAGAGCGCGGCACGCGCCAGGACACGCCGATGAAGCCGCAGGTGGTGGCGTGGGAACTGGGACAGTTGCTGCGGAATGATGCGATCGTAAGCTGCGACAGCGGGACCATCACTTCATGGTGGGCCAGGCAAATTCCGGCGAAACGAGGGCAGATGCACTCGGTTTCCGGGAATCTTGCCACTATGGCGTGCGGTCTTCCATATATTATTGCTGCCCAGGTCGCCTATCCCAATCGTCAGTGCGTTGCATTCGTGGGGGACGGTGGTTTTTCGATGCTGATGGCCGATTTCGTGACGGCTGTGAAGTACAAACTGCCGATCAAAGTCGTCATCATCAAAAACAACACTCTCGGGCAGATCAAGTGGGAGCAGATGGTGTTTCTGGGAAATCCGGAGTACGCTGTCGATCTCCATCCGATCGATTTCGCCGAATTCGCGCACGCCTGTGGAGGAATCGGATTCACGGTGGAGGATCCGCAGGATTGCCGAAGAGTGATGACAGACTTCCTCGAAGCACCGGGTCCGGCGGTCTTGCAAGCGGTGGTTGACCCTTTCGAGCCACCGCTACCGGCGAAGATCAAGGCGGAGCAGGCTCTGCACTTCGCCGAGTCACTGGCGCGGGGAGAGCCGAATCGCAAAAAGATTGCTCTTACCGCATTCTCGGATAAGGTCCGCGAACTGATTTAGA
Source organism: uncultured Acidobacteriota bacterium (assembly GCA_963763845.1). Lineage (GTDB taxonomy): Bacteria > Acidobacteriota > Terriglobia > Terriglobales > Acidobacteriaceae > Sulfotelmatobacter. Next base: position 241,377 of record CAVXPX010000021.1, on the reverse strand, counting down.
GCAGGAAGAGCCGACAAGGCCGGGGTACTGACACCGCACGTGAGGCAACGGTTCCCACGCTGGTCGCTGTCGAAGACGATTCCCCTCATTGGCAGGTTTTGAGAGTAACTGTGGTATTTCGTCAGCTACCGCAGCGCATCCTGGTCTAGCACGCAAATCTCCGGCTTATCCTGCTGATAGTGAACCTTGAGCTTTCGTTCTTTGCATCTAGACTCAAACCGATCCGCATCGTTTCTGCTCGTGAACGTGGCTGACTCGGAACCAAAAAACTCTTGGTCACCCACTTTGTACATATAGCGAAGGGTCACGTTCGGGACTCCGTTTGCATCGGGGACTTGGCCGGTATGAAGAACAAGGCCCTCGGCAACAGGCCAGCGTTGTGCCTGCTCCAACATGCCTGCTTTTCTCTCTGTGGCCTCCTTCTCCATCCTTCCCTCAATCCTCTCAATTACGGCCATAACCGAGACGACCACGCCTGCAATCGCCAGCCAGCCGTAGTACAACCACCAATATCGATGGTTATCGTCAAAATGGAATGCCACGAAGAAGAGATACAGCAAGTATGGTCCGAAAACGGCTTTAGGCAATTTCGCCCATGGTATCCACCTTTCCCAAGGAAGCATCCAGGTGGCGAAGATGGGTATAGCGGGTATGGCGGGAGCCAAGATCAGCCAGTCGATTGCGGACATTGCACAGAAGAATAGCGCTTCAGGACGGGACTTACCAGCAACGCGCCTGCGGTCAATTTCTGTTAACAGGCGTTCTCGCAAGCTTGCGCTATTTCTTCGCCACAGGTTCTGGATTCTTTGAAGTGTTAATCCGGAGTTACGGTCAGTCTACGGGATGCTTTGCCATCCTAGAACCGTTAATGATTGGCTGACGCTGCGCGGCTTCGCATGGCCGAGGTGGATATTGGCCGAAGCATTTTGATGATGGGTGTTAAGAATGCTGGCAGAGAGAGGGATTCGAATCCCCGATACCCGTAAAGGTATACACGCTTTCGAGGCGCGGCGCCTTCAGCCACTCGGCCATCTCTCCGCGCCCACCAGTTTCATTTTTATTTTATCAGGGAAGTTGTTGGCTTCGAATTTCTCCGCCCATCTCACTGAATTGAGCCCGGTTCAGCCTACCCATCCAAGCCCAGGATGCGGTTTGTGACTTGGTTCACCATCTTCGCCACCTCCGGGTCTGTAAACTGCGTATAGATGTCCAGGGTGGTACGAATGTCGCTGTGTCCGAGTTGGGCCTGCATCTCGGTCGGGTGTGCTTCTTTCTCGCCATGTGTGGAGAAGCTCCTCCGTGGTTCTGTTCGCCACGTTCGGCCCCTTCCCGGCTAATACTGGGTCGAACGATATCGCACGGGAGAGAAAAGTAAAGCGAATAGTAAAAAGCGGACGTAACGTTGGTAATTGCAGCTAAATTGTTTAACTGGCGGAGAGGGAGGGATTCGAACCCCCGGTACCCTTTCGGGTACGCCGGTTTTCAAGACCGGAGCCATCAACCACTCGGCCACCTCTCCGGGAAGTTCATTTGCGCTCGCGCACTTTCGAACCGCACGCGAATATCGGGCCAAAACACACCCAGTCGCTTCCGGTTAGTTTACATCACGAGGAAGCAATCTCAGTGCTGCGGCAACAGGCCAAACGCTTTGGAATGGAACTCCATCACTTCCTCGAAATGCGAGAGGAAATAGGTAATGCTGTGATCGCCGGGATAAGCGTGGTACTCATGCTTCACATGTTCGCGCAGCAATTCCTGGTGTAACTCCGCCGCACCCTTTTCGAAGCCGTAATTGTCGTTCTGGCCGCAATTGAAATAAATCGCCATCTTGCGAAGGGCCACAGCATTCTTCTTTGCCAGCACCAGAGGATTGTTCTCATTCCAATGCTGCACATTGATGGGCATTCCAAAAACTGGGCCCAGGACGCCCAATAACGGGGTTCCGCTTTTCGAGGCCGCATCGATCTCGCGCGGCGACGCGGTCATCAGCGCAGCGCTCTGCGCGCTGACGGCCGAGAATAATTCCGGATACGCAAATGCGAAGCGCAGCGCTCCGTAACCTCCCATCGAAATTCCGCTGATGGCGCGATGCGCTCGTCCGGGGCGAATCCGGTACTTGCCTTCGACATGGGGCATAAATTCGCGCAGAAAGAAATCGCTGTAGCGCAGCTTGCCATTGGCGGAATTGATGAAGAAGCTGCGCCTGCCTTCGGGAGCAACGATCAGGAAATCGCCGATCATGTGCTGTTTTCGCAGATCGTCGAGCAACGTCCAGCCGCCGCTGTTGAACAGCGTCTGCTCGTTATCGCCGAGGCCATGCAGAAAATACAGAACCGGATAACGTCGCGCCTGTTTGTGGGCCGCGGCAACGTCGTAGCCTGATGGCAGATAGACGCAGTAACGAACAACCTGCTTCAGGATGCGGCTGTGGAGCGCGCTGCAGTCAATGCGGCTCTGCGCAGACACGGTTTCACCCAAAATCAAGATGCAGAAGAACAAAATCCAGCGGGAAAACGAATGAGGAGAGATCATGCTGAAGAATCTATTCGTAGCGCAACGCCTGTACGGGATCAAGCTTCGCCGCGCGCCCCGCAGGATATAGGCCAGAAACCAGGCTGACGATGAAGGCAAAGATAATCGCGAAGAGCACCAGCCATAAAGGCACGGCCCAAAAATGTTCCGGCGGAATGGACTGACTCTTGAGCCAGATATTCGTGCCGAAGTTGATGACTTGTCCGATGGCCCAGCCGAGAACGACTCCAATGACGCCGCCGACAATGCCCATGGCGCCGGCCTCCGCGAAGAAGAGTCTCTTCACATCGCCGTCGCTGGCGCCAATCGCTTTCATGATCCCAATTTCCCGCCGCCGTTCAAGGATTGCCATGACCAGCGTGTTGACGATCCCAATGGACGCAACCGCCAAAGCCAGGCTGCCAAAAATGCCCAAGAACGCGTACAAGACCTTGAAAACTTTTTGCAAGCTCTGGCTCGCGTCGAGAATGGAGAATGTGGTGAACCCCATCTTCTTGATCGAATCCTCGACCCCCTTAATCTCCGCCGGATTGTTCACGCGCACGCTGATGGAGGAATAAACCTCCTGGTCATTCCCGCCGCGAGCAATCTCGCGGAGGTCCGTGGGCTGCATCACGTGAAGGCTCTCCGCGAGTTTCAAGGGGAGAAACACTTTGGCGCGAGTTGGCCCGCGCATGCTTTCGGGATCGAGGTCCGCAATACCGACAATCTTTAATTTCTGCTCGCGGGAAATCACGGAATAGGAGGCTGCGGCAAGCTCGCTATCGATGGGGTTCACGCTTTTTTGAGGAGTCTGCAGCGGGGCGGAAGTTGACTTCCGCTGCGCATAGCTCATCGTCAAGTATTTCCCGAGCAGAGGCTTTGCCAATTCTGCCACGCTCGGCTCGGGAGATCCCAATGGAGGAGTTTTGCCCAGAAGTTCCTCTGCGAATGATTTCTGTAAGATCGCTTCCGGCGCAGAATCCGAGCTGAAGAAGCTGCCCTGCATTCCCTCGAACGCATCGTTGGACTTGGCGGACAGCGGGAGCGCGGAGACCATCGATAGGTGAGGCTTGTCGTTGAACTGCAGCTCAGTCGCGAATCGAATATCGGGATAAGCTTCGCTCACGTTTGGAAGGCGTTCCATCTCCCGCCGCGCCGGCTCATCAAGGACCGGGCTCTCCGCCGGATTCGGACCGGCCCGTTCCTCCGCTCGTCCCATGCGCATCTCGCGCCGCGAGGAGACGTAGATGGTGTCGAACAGTCCTGATTTTTCCAGCCGCCGCGAAAATAATTGCTGCAGCCCCGTGCCCAGCGAAAGCATTGCCACGAGAGAAGCAACGCCGACTGAGATTCCCACGGTCGTCAGAGAATTTCTGAGCAGCGATTCCCGCAGATTCCGCAGCGCGAGTTCGGTGAGATCAGGAATCTTCACGCCTGGCCTCCGGAACTCACCTGCAGGTTCGGCCGATCGTCCACCAGTTTTCCATCCGCCAGGAAAATCATTCTCTGGGCATAGCGCTCAGCCAGAGCGCGTTCGTGCGTCACCATGACGACGGTCATGCCGAGTTCGCGGTTGAATTCGGCAAGCATATTCATAATTTCGGTGCCCGTGTGGCTGTCCAGATTTCCGGTCGGCTCGTCGGCGAGTAGAAGCTTCGGACGATTGATCAATGCCCGCGCCAGCGCAGCCCGCTGCTGTTCGCCGCCGGAAAGCTCGCTGGGGCGGTGATGAAGCCGCGCCAGCAATCCCACGCGCTCCAATGCCTGGTGCGACAGAGTGTCGCGCTGGCTCCGCTCGATTTCGGCAAAACGCAGCGGCAGTTCCACATTCTCTGCCATAGTCATGCTCGCGATCAGATTGAAAGACTGGAAGACCATTCCGACTACATGCAAGCGGTATTTGGCCAATTCTTCGCGGGAAAGCTTGGCGAGATCGCGATCCTGCACGATCACGCTTCCGGAGGTCGGCCGGTCCAATCCCGCGATCAGATTCAGCATCGACGATTTCCCGGACCCGGAACTGCCGAGCAGCGCTACAAATTCGCCGGAGGCGACCTCAATGGAGACACCGTCTACCGCGCGAATGACCGTTTCGCCCATGCGGTAATGACGGCATAGATTCTCGCTGCGGATCGCGACTGTGCCGAGCGCTGCACTAACCATGGACGCTGTCGTGGCCGGCATCAGCGGATTTCTCCCCGCAAAACTTGCATGGCATCGCCCTCTTTGACCGCGGTACCCTTGACGCCATTGCCGTTGGCCAAGACGGCGTCGCCCTCGCCCGGCGCAAGGAAAAGGTTCTCTTCCACCCCATGCTGCCGCGTATACAAGTCGTAATACCGTCCGCGGGCCGCATAGAGCTGGGCGTGCGTTCCGCGCTCCACGATTCTTCCTTGTTCCATGACCATAATCTGATCGGCCCTGCGGATGGTCGACAGCCGGTGTGCGATCACGAAAGTTGTCCGGCCCTGCATTAAGTACGCCAATCCTTGCTGGATCATTTGTTCGGATTCGGAGTCGAGGCTCGACGTTGCCTCGTCCAGAATCAGAATGCGGGGCTCGGCGAGGATGGCACGCGCAATCGAGATGCGCTGCCGTTGCCCGCCAGAAAGTTTCACGCCGCGCTCACCGACAACCGTATCGTACTTTTCCGCAAACAATTCGGCGAACTCGTCGACGCGGGCAATCCGACAGGCGCGCATGATCTCTTCTTGGCTCGCTTCCGGGCGCGAGAACGCCACGTTCTCGCGGATCGTCCCGTCAAACAGGAACGACTCCTGCAGCACCACGCCGAGCCGCGTCCGAAACGAGTCCAGCCGTACCGTGCTGAGATCGACGTCGTCGACGCGGATGATTCCCTGCGTCGGTATGTAGAACGCCGAAATCAATCCGATCGTGGTTGACTTTCCCGACCCCGACGACCCGACAAGCGCGGTCACCGTGCCCGGCTGCGAGCGGAATGAAAGGTCGTGCAGTACCTCGTGCGATCCGTCGTAAGTGAAGCTGACATTCTCGAACTCGACGAGGCCAACGATATCTTCAAGCTTTACTGATCTGCGCGGATCCTGATCCTCAGGACGCTCCGCCATGATTTCCTGCGTTCGCTCCAGCCCAGCAAGCGCTTCCGTGATTTGAGTTCCAATCGAAACGACCTGCAGGATGGGTGCGACCAGGAATACGAGATACAGGTTGTACGAAATGTAACCACCGGGCGTCAGCGTATGCCCAATCATCTGGTGCCCGCCGACGTACATTGTGGCTGCTCCGACCAGGCCGAGCAGAAGGCTCGCCGACAAGCTCATCAGCGAGGTCGCCGTCAGCGTCCGCATAACGTTATCGAGCAGACGGCGCACTCCGGTGGCAAAAACGCCTTCTTCGCGCTCCTCCGCGTGATAGCCCTTTACGACCCGCACGCCGCCAAGCGACTCCGTCAGGCGCCCGGTGACGTCGGCATTGATCTTTCCTCTTTCGCGGAAGATGGGCCGGATCGTCCCAAACGCCCGGTTTAGCACGGCGGCAAAGCAGCCCAGGGAGCCTATGGCGATCAGGGTGAGTGGGACGCTCGTGCGCAACAGCAGAAAAAGCGCAATCCCAGCCGCTACAATCCCGCCCGAAAAGTCGACCAGCCCCGTCCCCAGCAGATTTCGCACGCCTTCCACGTCGCTCATAATCCGCGAAACCAGAGCCCCGGTCTTATTTGCATCGTAGAAAGAAACGGGCAAGCGTGAGATGTGCTTCTGCACCTCTTCGCGCAGTTCGGCAATCAAGCGTTGCGCCGCCTTCGATAACAGCTGCGTCAAGGAAAACGAAGTCACACCTTGAACGAGCGTCGCAATTAGAACGGAAAACACCAGTGGCCGGAGTATCCACGTCTGGTGCTTCGTAACCACATTGTCGATGAGGTATCGCGAGGAATACGGCAGCACGAAGCCGGCGATCTTATTGATCACCATCAGGACGAACCCGGCCACGAGCAGGCCACGGCGCGGGCGCATCAGCTTCCAGACCTCCGGGAGAACCGCCTTCAATCTCTGGATCTTCGGAGGCTTCGGGACTTCTTTGGCTTGAGGACTCAATCTCCTGTTGGACTCCGGGAAGCCCGGCTTGGCTTCAGTAATATTGCATTGTCACACATCTTGGACCGGGGCGCCGGACCTCTTAACCTGTGACATTCCCCGTGTCGGCGTTGTATGCTCGGTGCGTGTCCCGTGTCTCTCAGGAGCGCTCGCCGACCCTCGGCCTGCTGCTGGCACTCCTCGTAACCTTGTCGGCGGTGGTGGCCTACTCGGCGTATATCACCTGGCAAGTCACCGGCCTTCGTAAACTGCAGACGGAACTTGTCGACCGGAATCGCAAGGATTCGCTGCAGTTACTCCGCATCCAGAATGATCTCAACCTGCTCGCCGTCGCCATGCGCGACATGGTGAGCAGCGATGAGCCCTATCCGCTTACCGCCTGGTCGGCCCAGTTTCAGCGCATCCGGACCGACCTCGACGATGCCATGCGCCTTGAAGCCGGATTTGCCGCGGCCAGCCGTACTCCCGAGCAGAAGGCTTTTCTCAGCAGCTCGTTCACTCAATTCTGGGATGCGGTGGACCGCGTCTTCGCACTGGCTCGCGATGGACACGAAAAAGAAGCTCGCGAACAGATTCAGCTCTCGTTGCAGGAGCGCCAGGCGGCTCTCAGCACCGCCGTCGCCCGCCAACTCGTGCAGAATAGCGAAAATGAGCAGCAGGCCGGACAACGCATTGTCCAGATCTACGACCGGGTGCAGCGCCAGGTATACATTTTTCTTGGCGCCACTCTGCTCGCGATCCTGCTGAACGGACTTTCTCTCATTCGCTGGAACCGCCGGCTTTTCGCCCAACTCGCAGAGATCTCCGCACGCCGCAGCGAACTTGCCCAGAAACTGATTTCCACGCAGGAGTCGACTCTTCGCTACATCTCTCGCGAATTGCACGATGAGTTCGGCCAGATTCTCACCGCGATCGGATCCATGCTGCGCCGCGCCGGAACTCACGCGCCCGAAGGCTCTTCGCTCAGGGCGGATCTGCAGGAAGTCCTCGTGACGGTGCAGACGACACTCGAGAAGGTTCGCAGCCTTTCGCAGGCTCTACATCCGGTCATGCTCGACGAGGCCGGACTCGAGAGCACGCTCGACTGGTACATCCCCACGGTGGAAAGACAAACCGGAATTGCCATATCCTATGAAAAGCAGGGTGAGCCGTTTGCCGTAGACGGCGCCGCCGGTGTGCACATTTATCGTATTCTGCAAGAAGCACTCAACAACGTAGCTCGGCACTCCAACGCAAAGCAGGTTTGGGTGCGTCTGCGTTTCCTGCCCAGCAGCCTGGAGTTGGAAATTGAAGATCGTGGCGCGGGGTTTCCGGAGCGTCCCAGCCGCCGCGGTATTGGTCTGGTAGCGATGCGGGAACGCTCCGAGCTGATGGGCGGGCAGATTATTTTTTCACGTCCGCCCGATGGCGGCACGCGTGTACATCTGACGGTACCGAGAGAGAAAGCGGAGTCTTATGGAAAAGAAGATCACAGTCTTGCTCGTGGATGATCACAGCCTGGTCCGTCGCGGCTTCCGCCGCATGTTGGAAGACGAGCCCGATATGGAAGTCATCGGCGAAGCCGGCGATGGAGAGGAATCCATCAGGCTGGCAAAAGAGCTGCATCCCCAGGTGGTCGTGATGGATTGCGCCCTGCCCGGAATGAACGGCCTGCAGGCCACGCGCAAGATCATCGAAAACTCTCCGCAGACTGCCGTTCTAATGCTCAGCATGCACACCGAGAGCACATGGGTTCGCCAGGCCATCGAAGCCGGCGCCAAGGGATACGTTCTCAAAGACGCTCTCGATTTCGAACTCGGCGCGGCCGTCCGCAAAATTGCCGCTGGAGAAACCGTCTTCGATCCCAAGGTTGAACAACGTTCGGTCCTGAAGGGCGAACGCAGCGCGGCGCTTACGCAGCGCGAACTGGAAGTGCTGCAAATGATCGTCGATGGCAAGTCCAACAAGGAAATCGCTACCGCGCTCGATCTGAGCGCCAATACGGTTGCGGTTCACCGCGCCAACATCATGAATACTCTGGGAATCCACAAGACCGCGGAGCTTGTGGTCTACGCGATTCGTGCCGGGCTGGTGAACGTTCCGTGAATCGCAGGTCTTTCCTTGGATCTATGGCTGGTCTGGTTGCGTGGCCGTACTTGTCGCGTTTCGATGCCCCGTCGACGCAGAGTGGGCGCGCAGACTCTCTCGGGTTTCGATTCACCGATGTTTCCACGCAGGCTGGCATTCACTTCGAGCACAATAGCGGAGCCTTTGGCGGCAAATTCCTTCCTGAAACCATGGGCTCCGGCTGCGCCTTTCTCGACTACGATGGGGACGGTTGGCAGGACATCCTTCTCATCAACGGAGCCGATTGGCCCGGCCACAAAAAGAACCGGACGACGCTTCGGCTCTATCACAATAACGGCGATGGGACATTTAGCGATGTCACCTCGCGCTCTGGCCTCGACATTGAGCTGTACGGCATGGGCGTGGCTGTCGGCGACTACAACAACGACGGCTGGCCCGACATTCTCATCACTTGCGTCGGACAAAACCGCCTCTTTCGCAATACCGGCAAAGGGACTTTTGTGGACGTAACCCATTCCGCCGGGTTGGGAAAGCGGGAGGGATTCAGCACGTCAGCTGTCTGGTTCGACTACGATCGCGATGGCCTGCTCGATCTTTTCGTCTGCAATTACGTCAAGTGGTCGCCCGAGCACGATGTCTTCTGCAGCCTCGATGGCAAGCACAAGTCTTACTGCACGCCGGAAGCCTACCGCGGTGAAACCTGCTGGCTCTTCCACAATCGCGGCAACGGCACTTTTGAAGATGTCACCGCCTCCAGCGGAATCTTCGATAGCAGTTCCAAAAGCCTTGGTGTTGCGTTGATCGATGAGAACCACGACGGCTGGCTCGACCTGATGGTCGCCAACGACACGCAGCCCAACAAACTCTACCGCAATCAGCGCAACGGAACATTCAAGGACGCGGCGGTTGAGGCCGGCATCGCTTTCAGCACCGAAGGCAGGGCGCGCGCCGGCATGGGCATCGACGTGGCGGACTTCGATAACTCCGGCAGTCCCGGTGTCGGCATCACCAACTTCGATAACGAAATGATTGGCCTCTATCGCGAGAGCGGGAAGACATTCGAAGACATCGCGCCGCAATCGGGAGTCGGACTTGCCTCACGCAACAGCCTGGGTTTCGGCTGCTCGTTCCTCGACGTGAATCTCGACGGCTGGCTCGATTTCGCCGTCACCAACGGGCACATCGATGAGACCGTGCGCAACATTCGCGGCAACGTCGGCTACGCGCAACCGCCGCAGCTTTTCCTGAACAATGGAAAAGGAATGTTTCACGATGTCGCCTCAGACGTAGGGGCCAGCTTCGATCAGCCGAAGGTAGGACGAGGCCTGGCCTATGCCGATTTCGACCGCGATGGCGATCTCGATCTTCTGATCACTAGCAACAACGGTCCCGCTTATCTTTACCGCAACGACGTAGTCTCGGGAAATCGCAGCATCCGCTTTCATCTCGCCGGAACCAAGTCCAACCGCGATGCGATCGGCGCGAGCGTGCGTGTGTTCGCAGGAGGTCTGATGCAGACTCGAATGGTGAAAGGAGGTTCCAGCTATCTGTCGCAATCCGAGCTTCCGGTTACGTTTGGAGTCGAAAAGCGCGACCGCATCGATCGCGTCGTCATCGATTGGCCGAGTGGACGCACAGAGGAATACAAAGATCTGGCCGCTGGCCGCGCTTATAAATGCACGGAAGGAAAATCGATTACGCCGAAAAGTGGCTACTGAGTCGACTTGGCAGTCGATTTCACGATACTTCCCGCCGCCACGAGATCGATATCCACACTATCGCTGACGCGCAGGAACAATGTGCTGGGATTTTTCATCCCCCATTTTTCGTATGGAATGTTGAAGTGAACCTTGGCGGTCCAATGATCGGCAGATGTCTCGACTTCTGCCGGAACCGCAATCTCGCGGTCCGCTCCGTGAATACGGAACACGCCGTGAACCGTGACCGAAGCTTTTCCCTGGATGGGAACATTTCCTTCGACTCGATCCGGGCGAAATGAAATTTCCGGATACCGGTTGCTTTCCAGGATTTCCTTGTGCATCTTGCGGTCGCGCATGCCACTGCCGCTGTCGCCGCTGGTCGCATCCACAACAATTTCGCCGCTCATCTTTCCAGCCGGCTCCATCTGCAATGCTCCCTGCTTCACCTTGAATGTTCCACGCACGGTGTGGAGCACATCTCCCAGCGTAAACTTGACTGAACTCTGCGCGGGGTCCAATTGGAACTCGGTATCCTGCGCCGCCGCGGCGACATAGCCACAAAGTAGCGCACTGGCCGCAACCAAACGCAATGCGATGTTGCGAGCAGGCCTCGGCATTATGCGGTCAGCAACCCCCAGCCCAGAGTCAGTCCATCCCACACCAGATCGCCAGGCGGCACGGCTCCAACGTGCAACGCAAGCAGCCTGCGAAAAACGTTCGGATGCTTTCGGAAAGCGTGTAGAGTGCGATTCTGCAGCCCGGGCCGACCATCCAGGGTGAGCATCAGCCGTGCCATTGCACGCGGACGCAGCGCGAGGCGCTGGTGTTCCGCATGATAATGCTCAAGCTTATCCGCCTCCAGGCACTCGGCCAATACAACTGCCTGGCTGAAAGCCAAGCCGAGACCTTCCCCGGTGATCGCATCCACCGTGCCGGACGCATCGCCAATCAGAACCACGTTACCTCGCGACACCCGGCGAAGAGTTCGATTGCCTGTCAGAGCTCCCTTTTCTAACGATGATGCCTGGGATCCACGGAGTCGCGCCTCCAGCCGAGGCAACCGATGCAGGCAGTCTAGTACCCGTAGTTGCGGATTATGAGAAGCTACCGCAACACAAACCTGATCCGGACCTACCGCTGTTGCGTAGCCCTGACAGTCCTTGCCCCAGTAGATCTCCATGTAGTCCGTCCAGGGCGCCAGGCGAAAGTGCTGCCGGTACGCATATCGAAGGCGAGATCTGGGATGACTCTCCAGGCCAGCCCACTTCCGAACCCGCGAATTGGGTCCGTCGGCGCCGATGATCCACCGCGCGCGCACGGAATTTTTGCCCAGACGAACCCGGTCGTGTTCAATTCCCGTGACTGCGGTCCGCCACAACAGTTCCACGCCCATCTGAGCGGCGCGCTCCGACATTACTCGATGCAGCGCCGTACGGCGAATAGCAAGCCCACGGCCGCCTCCAGGAAAGGCCGCCTCCGCGGAGAGTTCCAATCCCACAAAGCGAATGCCATGGAATGCAGGGGCTTCAGCAACGGGCAACTGAATCCCCAGCGGCTGCACCGCGGCTAAGCCGTCAGGCATCAGCCCTTCGCCGCAGGCCTTGTCAATTGGCATCTCCGCGCCGTCGGCGACAGTCACCCGGAATCCGCGTTGCCGCGCCGCAATCGCCGCTGCTAAACCCGCGGGCCCGCCCCCTATTACAAAGACATCTGTTGCATTCACCAACGCCCGATCCCTCACCACTGCAGAAGTACAAGCTCCGAACAAAATCCGGGACCCATCGCCGCCAGCACTCCCAGCGTGCCTGGCTCCGGACGGCGGTTTCTCATCACATCCTCGAGGACCACCAACACCGAAGCGGAAGAAAGGTTGCCGACTTTCTTCAGACAATCCCATGACGCGTCAAGCTGCCCGTCGTGCAAATCGAGAGCTGCCGCCGTCGCCTCCAGCACCTTCGGGCCCCCGGTATGCAGCACCCAGCTTCCAATATCGGCACGCTTATATCCGTGGTCTCCGAGAAATGCGTCCACATCCTGCCCCAGATGTTCGCGAATCAGCACCGGCACTTCCGGCGACAACGTGATGCGAAATCCTTTCTCGGTTACCTTCCATCCCATCATTTCTTCCGTGTTGGGATAGAAGATCGACCGCGTCGCAAGGATCTGTGGACCTGCCGAGTTCAACTCATCTCCCGTGACGATCACTGCCGCGGAACCGTCGGCGAATAGCCCAGAGGAAATAAGGTTCGCGACCGAGAGATCGTCGCGTTGGATGGTCAGCGAACAGAGCTCCACAGAAATGAGAGCCGCCGCTTGCGACGGATACGCGCGCACATAATCCGCAGCTCGCGCAATGCCCGCCGCCCCCGCCACGCAGCCCAATCCGAAAATCGGAACCCGCCGGATATTCGTCGGCAGCCCCATACGATTGATCAGCAGCGCATCGATCGACGGACTCGAGATTCCCGTCACGGAAGTGAAGAACAGCGCGCCTAGATCGCTCCGCTCGATCCCGGCATGATGCAGCGCACGGCAGAGCGCCTGTTCTCCGAGTTCCTGAGCCACCTGGATCCAAACGTCGTTGGCTTTGCCCCAGGTGTCAATCTCGTAGTACTGCTCAGGAGGCATCGCAAGATGGCGGCCCTCCACGGTAACGTTGCGATGCAGCCGCGCGAGCAGTTGCGGATTTCTCAGGCGGTCGCCCCAGTATTCCTGCAGCTTTTCGAGTAGGAACTTTTGGGAATAGTAGTGTTTCGGAAAGGCGCTTGCGGCGCTGGCGATTTTCATTTTGTGGATCCCGGTCCCGGCGCGGAGTCAGCGCCACCATCCGCCGGACATCGCGAATGACAATTTAGATGAGGAGGCGCTGCTTCCGGTTGTCCCTAGCGGACGATGCACCAAGCGTATTCTTGCAAGCCGCCGGTACAAAATTGTCACCCAGTTGTTAAAAAAAATCGATGCGAAGACTGGTTGTACCCCTAACTATGGAAGGCGCGCCGCGCCAGCCCCAACGCTTCAGACCAAAATGCTCCCGGTGAGTCAGCAAGCTGCACAACTTCTTTTACTGCGTCGACGAAAGAATCCATTTGATCATTTCTGACGACCAGCGGCGGTGCAACTTTCAGCACCATGAAATTGTTCGCGCACACTTGAGTGAGAAATCCGAAATCCCGGAACAGCCGCATGACGACAATCTGCCCAAACAGGCCGGCATGCACCGCGCAAAACGCTTCATAGGGAATCCGCAACCGTAGCTGCTTCGGGGCCTGGAATTCAATCCCCATCAGCAATCCCATCCCGCGGACTTCCTTCACCATCTCGTAACCGCGCAGCGCCTCTGTCAACCGCTGGCGTAGATGGTTCCCGGCCTCTGTCGAACGCTACCCACTCTGGGTTGACATGTTCCGCGTATCGGGCCGACACGCCCGCCCTGTTGACTGAAACTGCTATGCTCATCCATCTCCTGACGAAGAGATTAGTGTGTTACGGCAATGGAAGTCGGGATGCCCCCGGCCGAGTACGTGGAAACTGAGGTGAGCGTTCCACTGCCCGGATCTACGCTGAACGATTGAATCGTGCCCGAACTCGATTGGTTCGCCACAAATAGAACGTTGCCGCTTGGATCACTTGCGATGAAGCCCGGCTGTGACCCGGTGCCAAACGGCGAGGCTGTCAACAGCGTGAGCCCTCCACTCGTCCCGATGGAAAATCCTGCCATGTTCGTCGATCCCTGATTTGTCCCGTAGAGATACTTGCCCGAAGGGTCCACCAGCAACGCAACGGGAGCGCTGTAGGTTTCTCCAATCGGCGAGCCCTGAAGCTGTGTCAGCGACCCGTCAGTGCTGCTGATGGAGAACTCCGAAATGGAATTGTCCAACTTATTCCCGGTATACAAATAGCTGCCGCTGGGATCGATCGCCAGTCCAAACGGATTCGCCCCCGTATAGAATGGCGTGCCCGGAACTGGTGTTGGCACTCCGTTGGCCATGGCAAAGGCTTGTATATATCCGGGACTGCCCGGGCCAGTAATATAAAGAAAATTCCCGGAGGGCGTTAGCGCCATATTGCTGGGGCTGATTCCGATCTGGAACGGGGTTCCCACCGGCGTCAACTTGCCGGTAGTGGAGTCAATCGAAAAGACGGAGACGTTGAACGATCCGGAATTCGCGGCGTACAGGTAGCTGCCTGCCGAATCGATCGCCAGCAGTGTCGGCGCCGTTCCTGCTTCGGTGCGCGGCGTCACTTCCTGCAGCCCGCCCGTCGCCGAAATTGTGAACAAGGAAACATCCCCCGGCACGTCGCCGGAATTCGCAGCATACAAGAAATTTTTCGTTGGATGGATTACCAGGGACTGTACCGCTCCCCCAGCCGTGAGCGGGCTCCCCGCCAATTGAACCAGCGCGCCGGAATTCGGATCCTCGCGAAACACCACGATTTCGTTCGCGCTGGGGATTGCCGCGTACAAATAGTGGCTGCTGGTGCTACTGCATCCCACCGTTATGGCTATGCTCCCGCAAATAAGAAACACAGCCGCTGCTTTCTTTAGCATCCGTAACTCCCTCGTCAGATTTTTCGAAAACGATTTCGGAATTTTCTGGTCCCGCCGGTAGCTCTTCGGACGAATGGGCCGCACTCAGTCGGTTCTACTCGCGACCCCTATCATACGGGACAAGCGCTCCCTTGCGCAGCAGCAGGCTGCATCTAGCTCTGCGATGCGAAATCTCCGGGGCGAGGTTGTACCCGCAAGGGACCGCACCGCTCCCGATCTTTTGAGCGCAGGGCAGCAATTTGTACTCTGGAAATCAATGAGCCGGACTCGGATGGGGCGTCACATGCGAAGACGTATCCGGCAGAGCATGATCCTCTCCACCCCGCAGGGCCAACCGCAGCCGGTCAAGATAAACGTATACCACGGGCGTCGTAAACAGCGTCAGCATCTGGCTGACGATCAGACCACCGACAATCGTGATACCCAGCGGGCGGTGCAATTCCGAACCGGTGCCCGTGCCCAGCGCAAGCGGCAATCCGCCAAGCAGCGCCGCCATCGTCGTCATCATGATGGGCCGGAAGCGCAGGATGCAGGCATCGTAGATCGCCTCCACTGGCTTTTTACCCTGATTCCGTTCCACATCGAGCGCCACGTCGATCATCATGATGGCATTCTTCTTCACCAGCCCGATGAGCAGGATAATCCCGATCATCCCGATTACATTCAATTCGTTGTGCGTCAGAAGTAGTGCCAGCAATGCTCCAAGACCCGCCGACGGGATCGTCGAGAGAATCGTGATCGGGTGAATGTAGCTTTCGTACAGCATTCCCAGCACGATGTAGACGGCGCCTAGCGCCGTGATGATCAGGATCAGCATATTGGATTGCGAGCTCTGGAAGGCGGCCGCCGTTCCCTGAAAACTGGCGGTGATCGATGGCGGGAAACCGATGGTGCGCTCGGCTCTCTCAATCGAATCCGTCGCTTGTCCCAGCGACACGCCTGGCGCCAGATTGAACGAGATCGTCACGGATGGCATCTGTCCCTGGTGATTCACGGCGAGCGGTGTGTTGGACGGCACAAAATGGGTGAAGGTAGCCAGCGGAATGGCTCCTCCGTTAGTCGCCTTCAAATAAATATCCTGGAGCGCTTCCGGAGTCTGCTGAAACTGCGGCGCCACCTCCATGACCACATGATATTGATTCAGCGACTCGTACATCGTGGATACTTGCCGTTGCCCGAATGCGTCGTACAGCGCATTGTCAAGCGTCTGTGGCGTGACTCCCAACCGGCTGGCGGTATCACGATCGATCACCAGCTTCGCCTGCAAACCCTTATCTTGCTGATCGGAGTTCTGATCGCGCAACTCCGGCAGTTTTCGCATCGTCTGCAGAAGACGCGGGGCCCACGCATTTAATTCGTCAATATCCGGGCTCTGCAGCGTGTACTGATATTGCGCATTGCCCCAGCGCCCACCGATCGTCAGTTCCTGAGCCGACTGCAGAATCAGCGTCGCCCCCGGCACCACTGCCAGTTTTCCGCGCAGCCGGTTGATCACGTCGTCCGAACTCGGATAGTGGCAGGGTTCCCAGAAATGCTGCTTCTGACACGTCCCGCGCTGCTCCAGCGGCTTCAGCGTCAAGAAGAATCGTCCCTGGTTGAGCGCGGTATTTCCACCGGTGAAGCCGGCCATCGAATCGACCGCTGGATCGGCCAGGACGATCTTCACGTACCGTCGCATCTTCTCTGACATCGACTGGAACGACACGTCCTCAGAGCCAATTACCGTGCCCGAGATCCGCCCCGTGTCCTGCTGGGGAAAGAAGCCCTTGGGCACTTTGTAGTAGAGCCACCCACTCAGAATCGCGACCGCGATCGTTACGGTTAACGTCACCGGCTGATATCGCAGAACCCACTGCAGCGAGTATCTGTAACCGCTAAGCAGGTGATCAAAGGCCCACTCGCTGGTCCGGTAGAAGATGTTGTGCTTCTCACCTTCGAACGTGGGCCGGAGAAACTTCGCGCACATCGTCGGAGTCGTCGTCAAAGAAACCACTAGCGACACACAGATCGCGACACTCAGGGTCACGGCAAATTCCCGGAACAGCCGTCCGACAATCCCTCCCATCAGCAGCAGAGGAATGAACACGGCCACAAGTGACGTGCTCATTGACACCACCGTAAACCCAATTTCCGCGGCGCCTTTGAACGTTGCCTGCACCACGCCCATCCCGCGTTCGGTGTAGCGCGTGATGTTCTCCAACACAACGATTGCATCGTCGACCACGAAGCCCGTGGAAATGGCCAGCGCCATTAGCGAGAGATTGTCCAGGCTGTATCCCAGCAGGTACATCACCCCAAACGTGCCTACGAGCGAAAGGGGCACCGAGATGCTCGGGATGATCGTCGCCCGCACCGTGCGCAAGAACACGAACACGACCAGAATCACCAGCACTACGGAAATGAGCAGCGTGCGCTCGATTTCTCTGACCGACGCCCTCACCGAAGTTGTCCGGTCCATCACGACGGAAAGTTTCATGGCCGGGGAAATCGAAGCCTGCAGGTAAGGGATGATCGCTGTAACACGGTCCACCGTGTCGATGATGTTCGCCCCTGCCTGCCGGAAAACGGCCAGCATGACTCCGCGCTTGCCATTAATCAGGCCCAATTGGCGCCTGTCCGACACACCATCGCTCACGTCGGCCACATCTCCCAGCCGCACCGCTGCTCCGTCGTGGTAAGCCACAATAAGTGGCCGGTATTGATCCGCCGTGAACAACTGGTCGGTGTCATCGAGCATATAACTCGTGGTGCCCGTCGAGACCTCGCCTTTCGGCCGGTTCGCGTTCGCCGCATTCAAAGCGTTCCGCACGGTATCTAGCCCGACGCCCAGCTTGTTCAACAGAGTGGGATTGACCTCAGCCCGCACTGCCGGCTGCGAGGAGCCCCAAACAAACACCTGGCCCACTCCTTCCACCTGCGCCAGTTTCTGCGCCAGGATCGAGTCGGCGGCATCGTACATATGCGGCACGGTGATCGTGTCCGAAGTCAGCCCCAACAGCAGAATCGGTGCGTCCGCCGGATTTATTTTCCGATAGCTCGGATTGCTCGGCAGGTTTGCGGGAAGCTGGCTGCGTGCAGCGTTGATGGCAGCCTGGACGTCGCGGGCAGCAGCATCAATATTCCGATTCAGGTCAAATTGCAGCGAGATTCCGGTGCTTCCCAACTGGCTTGACGACGTCATCTGATTGATCGCCGCAATCCGGCCAAATTCACGCTCCAGAGGTGTGGCTACCGCCGAAGCCATGGTTTGCGGATCGGCACCCGGTAGTCCAGCGCCTACGCTGATCACCGGAAAATCCATCTGCGGCAGAGACGCTACGGGGAGGAAATTAAACGCGAGAATTCCCGACAGCAAAAGCGCGGCCGTCAGCAGCGACGTTCCGATGGGACGCCGTATGAATGGAGTCGAGATACTCATGTCTCAGTCTGCAGACATCGGTTCATCGCGCGGAATCGGATTTCCGATGCGGTAGCGGGAGAAGCGCTGGGCCAGCCGGTCAAACCACAGGTAGACCACGGGAGTCGTATATAGGGTCAGCAATTGGCTGAGCAGCAGGCCGCCGACAATCGTAATGCCGAGAGGCCGGCGCAACTCCGCCCCTGTGCCGGTACCAAGCGCCAGCGGAAGACCGCCGAGCAGAGCCGCCATCGTCGTCATCATGATTGGCCGAAAGCGCAGTAGGCACGCCTGATAAATAGCTTCCTCCGGCGGTTTGTGCTCTTCGCGTTCCGCTTCCAGCGCAAAGTCGATCATCATGATGGCGTTCTTCTTGACGATTCCAATCAGCAGGATGATGCCGATTAAGGCGACGACTGTCAGATCGTTGCCGGTCAACATTAACGCCAGAATCGCGCCGACGCCCGCCGATGGCAGCGTCGAAAGAATCGTCACCGGATGGATGTAGCTTTCGTAGAGCACACCCAGCACGATATAAACCGTAATCACGGCCGCCAGGATCAGGTATGGTTCGCTCGCCAGCGAGTTCTGGAACGCGGCTGCCGTGCCCTGAAATGCCGCGTGAATACTGGCCGGCAGCTGGATCTCCTTTTCCGCCTGCTGGATCGCCTTCGTCGCGTCTCCCAGCGAAGCGCCAGGCGCGAGATTAAACGACAAGGTCACAACCGGGAACTGCCCCTGATGGTTCACGGAGAGCGATGCGCTCGATGAATTCATCTTCGTGAATGCCAAAATCGGAACCGGAGCTCCGCTGGTTGCGACCGACGCTCCATTCGCGGTCGGCGCTCCCGTATTCTGCGTTACCGTGCTCGGCCGGATGTAGATATCCTTCAGGTCGGCAGGACTATTGGCGAAATTCGGCATCACCTCGAGCACCACGTGATACTGGTTCAGCTGCGTAAATATGGTCGAGACTTGCCGCTGTCCGAATGCGTCATACAGCGTGTTATCGATCGCCTGCGGGAAAATCCCAAGCCGCGATGCCGTATCACGATCGATTGAGATATTCGTCTCCAGGCCGCCATTGAGTTCATCGGTCGCAACGTCGCGCAGCTCCGGCAAAGTCTGCAGCTTGGCCACCAGCTTGGGTGTCCATTGCGCCAACTCCTGAGCATCCGCGTCTTCGATCGAGTACTGGAATTGCGTTCGGCTTACGCGATCTTCCACCGTGAGGTCCTGCACCGGTTGCATGTACAGGGTGATCCCGTCCACCTTAGCCAGGTCCGGCTGCAAGCGTCGTATGATCGCCGAAGAGTCGTCGGAACGCTCATCTCGCGGCTTCAAATTGATCTGAATGCGTCCCTCGTTCGGCGTCGTGTTCGTGCCGTCCACTCCGATAAATGACGAAAGGCTCTCCACATCTTTATCTTGAAGGATCACCTTCGCCAGTTGCTGCTGCCGCTGCGCCATCGCATCAAACGAAACATTGTCCGGAGCTTGCGAAATGCCCAGAATCACTCCCGTATCCTGTACCGGGAAAAATCCCTTGGGTACGATCACATACAGGAACAAAGTGAGGACCAAAGTCCCGAACGTTACCAGCAACGTTGCCGTTTGGTGTTTCAGAACCCACTTTACCGTCCGTCCGTAAAAAGCGATGATGCGGTTGTAGTACGCCTCGGTAACGTCGTAGAACCGTCCCTTTTCGCCTTCTTTCCGGTGTTTGAGCAGCTTGGCGCTCATCATCGGCGTCAGACTTAGTGAAACCGCCGCCGACACCAGAATCGTCACGGCCAGCGTAATCGCGAATTCACGGAAAAGCCGGCCCACAATGTCGCCCATGAACAGCAGCGGTATCAGCACTGCAATGAGCGATACCGTCAGCGAAACGATGGTGAACCCGATTTGCCCCGCCCCCTTCAACGCCGCATCCAGCGGTGTATCTCCCGCTTCGAGAAAGCGGTCAATGTTCTCGATCATGACGATGGCGTCGTCTACGACAAATCCGGTCGAGATCGTCAGCGCCATGAGCGTGAGATTGTTGAGGCTGTAGCCGAGCAGATACATCACTCCAAAGGTTCCAATGATCGAAAGCGGCACAGCCACGCTGGGAATCACCGTCGCCGCCAGACTCCGCAGGAACAGGAACACCACCATAATCACTAGCGCGATGGCGAGCATCAGTTCGAAATAGACATCCTTGACCGAGGCGCGAATCGTGATCGTCCGGTCGGTCAGAATCTGCACCTTCACCGCTGTTGGCAGCGATGCCTGCAGCTGCGGCAGCAGCTTCTTGATGCGGTCGACCACGCTGATGATGTTCGCCCCAGGCTGTCGCTGAATATTGACGATCACCGCCGGCGTCAGATTCATCCATGCCGCAAGCTGATCGTTCTCCGTTCCGTCGATCACATTGGCGACGTCGCTCAGCCGCACCGGCGCCCCATTGTGATACGCAATCACGATCGGCTTGTATTGTTCGCTGGAGAAAAGCTGATCGTTCGCCCCGATCGTGTACGACTGCCGCTGTCCATCAATCACGCCCTTGGCCTGATCGACGTTCGCCTGGGCCAGCGCGGCCCGCAGATCTTCCAGGCTCAGGCCGTAGGAGGCGAGCGCCGTCGGATTCGCCTGAATCCGCACCGCCGGCTTCTGTCCGCCGCTGATCGAGACCAGCCCCACCCCCGGCAACTGCGAAATTTTCTGCGCCAGCGACGTATCGGCGAGATCCTCGACTTTCGACAGCGGCAGCGAGTCCGATGTCAACGCGAGCGTCAGAATCGGCGCGTCCGCCGGATTGACCTTGTTGTAAATCGGAGGATTCGGCAAGTCTGAAGGCAAATACGTCGACGCGGAATTAATCGCCGCCTGCACCTGCTGCTCTTCGACGTCTATGTTCTGATCAAGTCCAAACTGCAGCGTGATGACCGAGCTACCATACGAACTCGTCGAGGTCATCTGGCTTAATCCCGGCACCTGCCCAAACTGCCGCTCCAGTGGAGACGTCACCGACGACGACATCACCGCTGGGTCCGCTCCGGGATAGAACGTCATCACCTGAATTGTGGGGTAATCCACTTCCGGAAGAGCGGATACTGGCAGCTGCGTGAACGCCACCCAGCCAATCAGGAGCACTCCTACCATGAGGAGAGTGGTCGCAACCGGCCGGAGAATGAATATTCTCGAAGGATTCATGAACCTGAAGATTGTCCGCGGGAAATCGGAGTGCCAGAAAAGTTCGACCCGCCGCCGTTTGCAGCCCTATGCCGGTTCCCACTGCCAAGGCCCAACCCCTTGGCGGCGCTTGGAGCAGCGCTGCGCGGCTCGATGTGGCTTCCTGTCTGCAGTTTGTCCTGGCCGTCGGTTACGACAACATCGCCCGGATTGAGCCCGCCCGTCACGACCGTCGTATCGCCCTGAGTCAGTGCGATCGTCACCACGTGATCCTGCACCGTTTTGTCGGAATTCACGGTGTATACGAACGTTCCCTGGGGTCCGCGCAAAACTGCCGCGGTTGGCACCACGGTGCTGTTCTTGCGCGTCTCCAACAGCAAGTCCGCATTCACGAACTGATTCGGCCAGAGTTTGCTGTCCCTGTTATCAAACACCGCCTTCAGCTTCGCCGTGCCTGTCGTCGGATCAATCTGATTGTCAATCGTCAACAACTTTCCGCTTGCCAGTTTCGTCTGGTCGTCGCGGCTGAACGCGTCCACCTCCAGCGTGGATTTCCTCATGCGCGTCGCCACACTCTGCAACACGTCCTCCGGCAGTGTGAAAATCACCGCGATCGGCTGGAGTTGCGTCAGGATCAGCATTGGGTTCGTGTCTGACGCATGAACAATATTTCCCGGATCGACCTGTCGCAGTCCAACCCGGCCGCTGAACGGCGCCCTAATATGGCAATAGACAATGTTGAGCTTCGCGCTATCGATTTGCGCCTGATCGTTGCGGACCGTTCCCTCAAGCTGATCGACGGTCGCTTTCTGCGTATCCACCTGCTGCTGTGCAATGCTGCCCGAGGGAATCAGCGCCGTGTAACGGTCCAGGTTCAGCTTGGCGTCTCGAAGAGATGCCTGGTCTTTGAATAGCTGTGCCTGCATCTGTTCCAACTGCACTTCGTAGGGACGGGAGTCGATCTCGATCAGCAAGTCGCCTTCGTGGACATCTTGCCCCTCACGGACGTTCACCTTCATGATCTGTCCGTCCACTCGGCTCTTAATATTCGCCGTGTTGAACGCCGTTACGGTTCCGAGACCGGTGAGATAAACAGGCACGTCCTGCCGCTGGACCTGCGCAACCGAGACAGAAATCGAGTGCGGACCCGCCGCATGCGCCTTCTGCTGTTTCGAATCAGCCGCAGTGCTGCATCCGATCGCCAGCGCGAGAAGCGCAACAGCCGCTACAACCACTGCCACCCGCACAACCATGACTGCGCGTCTTTTTGTTCCAGAGCAATAGTTCATATTCACAGGATTAGTCCGTCGCCGTTCCTTTGACCCGAACTCAGTAGGAGCCCCGAGTATTAGACGTACAATTGTAAACTCGGTTGCGGCAACTCGCCCGATCGCAGGGATCCCAAGCGGTCGGGCTTCCCCGAAGTTAACTCGGACGACAACAATAAAGAGCAGTTGCTTCGGCAGAACCGCGTCACTCTAGCATCAACTGCGGGTCCTCGGCAGGTCAAGGACTCAGGCTGCTGTTTTACATACTTTTACCCGCGTTGACGGTCCGTTTACCCGGGTAGACGCGATCGGCAGAAAACTCACGATTTCTCACGCGCCGACCTCTCCTTTTTCAGCTCACACCCTTATCGAAGCCGACACTGGAATGCCGCGCTTCGTACCGCGCAATTTCGTCTTCATGCTGCAGCGTGAGCCCGATGTCATCCAGTCCATTCAACAGACACTGTCTGACAAAATCATCGATTGGGAATTGCGCTCGGAATCCCTCGTCATCCCGTACTTCGCACTTCTCCAGGTCGATCGTGACGGAATAATCGTCGACCTCTTGCGCCCGCCGCATCAGCGTGGCCACTTCATCGTCGGTGAGCCGCACCGTTAGAAAGCCGTTCTTGGTGCTGTTGTTTGCAAAGATGTCCGCGAACGACGACGAGACAACCGCCCGGAAGCCGAAGTCCCCCAGCGCCCAGACCGCGTGTTCCCGCGATGACCCGCATCCGAAATTCTTCCCGGCCACCAGGATGCTTGCGCCTTCGTATCGCGGTTCATGCAGCACGAACTCCGGATTTTTTTCCCCATCCGTGCCAAACCGCCAGTCATAGAAGACAAATTGCCCGAAGCCGGTCTTCTCAATTCGCTTCAAAAATTGTTTCGGGATGATCTGGTCTGTATCGACATTCACCCGGTCCAGAGGCGCCACCCGTCCGCGATGCACTGTAAAAGGTTTCATAAATTCGGCCAACCGTAGCGCCGGCATCTCGCCGGCTGTCGCGCGGGCATCTTGCCCGCGCACACGCGCACTACTGAAACTTCCAGTTTCGAATATCCGTAAAATGCCCAGCAATCGCCGCCGCCGCCGCCATCATCGGACTCACTAGGTGCGTGCGCCCCCCGCGTCCCTGCCGCCCTTCAAAGTTCCGGTTGCTGGTCGATGCGCAGCGTTCGCCCGGCTGCAGGATGTCGGGATTCATCCCTAGACACATAGAGCACCCCGACTCCCGCCACTCAAATCCGGCGTCGCGAAAAATCCGGTCGAGCCCTTCCTGCTCGGCCACCTTTTTTACCGCCTGCGATCCCGGAACCACCATTGCTCGAACCTTTGAGCTCACCCGATGACCCCTCGCCACCCGAGCCGCCGCCCGCAGATCTTCAATCCGCGAATTCGTGCACGATCCTATAAATACGCGGTCGATGTTGATGTCTTCGATTCGTCGTCCCGGCTCGAGCGCCATGTACTGGAGCGCCAGTTCCACCGCCCGCCGTTCCGTCTCCTGGAATCCCTTGATTTCGGGCACGCGTCCTGTCACCGGAGCCACCATTCCCGGATTCGTTCCCCAGGTGACAAAGGGACACAACTGCGCGGCATCGATCTCCACGACCTTGTCGAACTTTGCGCCGTCATCGGTTGGCAGACTGCGCCAGTAGGCAACCACCTTCTCCCAATCCGCGCCAATCGGAGCAAACCGCCGTCCTTTTACGTATGCGATTGTCGACTCATCCGGGGCCACCATCCCCGCCCGCGCACCGGCTTCGATGCTCATATTGCACAGCGTCATGCGCCCTTCCATCGAAAGCGCCCGCACTGCCGGGCCTGCATACTCTATGACGTGCCCGGTCGCTCCATCGATCCCGATCTGCCCGATGATCCCGAGAACCAAATCCTTCGACATGACGCCGTCAGCCAGTTTCCCGCGCACGTCGATCTTCATCGTCTTCGGCTTTTGCTGCGCCAGGCACTGCGTCGCAAGAACGTGCTCCACCTCCGAAGTCCCGATTCCAAAGGCCAAAGCTCCGAACGCGCCGTGGGTGCTGGTGTGGCTGTCGCCGCAGACGATCGTCATTCCCGGTTGCGTCAATCCCAACTCCGGACCAATCACATGCACGATCCCCTGCTCCGGAGCATCAATGTCAAATAGCCGAACGCCAAATTCCTCGCAGTTCGCCCGCAGCGCGGCGATCTGCTTGGCGGCGATCAGGTCCGTAATTGGCGTTCCGCGTGGCTCGGTTGGAATATTGTGATCGACCGTCGCGATGGTTCGCAGCGGCTGCCGGAGTTTCCTGCCAGCCGCCCGTAATCCGTCAAAGGCTTGCGGTGAAGTCACCTCGTGCACCAGGTGCAAATCGATATAAATAATCGGAGAACGCCCGGCGGGTTGCGAGACTAGATGCGCCTCCCAGATCTTCTCGAATAAAGTGCGTGCTGCTGCCATAGGATTTAAGTTGAAGAGAGTAGCTGATAGTTTTTCACAGGCCGGCGGACCTGAGCAAGGCCGCCCAGTTCGCGATTTCAGGCTGACGGATATGGATAAGGCTGATCGGTAGGACTAAGGATGCCAGTTCAGGCCGCGCTTGCCGCAGCCCGCTATACGCTCGCCGCTTCCTGTCCGCCCAGGGGAAGAAAATATTGCGTCCCCTTGATCGGCTCGGTGACTTTGCGAAGGAGTTCCTGCAGATCTTCGTTGCGGTCGACGAAATCAATCTCTGACGTGTTCACGATCAGAAGGTCCGAAGACGTGTAGTGAAAGAAGAAATGCTCATACGCTTTGACGACTTCTTCCAAATACTCTTCACTGACCGCTCGTTCTCCCGGGGCATTCTTTTTCTTCAGCCGCTTTTTCAGGACCTCCGGCGTGGCTTGAAGATAGATGACGAGATCCGGAGTCGGCAGTTGATCGCGAAAATAATTGTAGTACCGGTTGTATGTATCGAGTTCCTGGTCCGTCAGATTCAGGCAGGCGAATAACTTGTCTTTCTCGAAGATGAAATCGGCGACAACCGTTTTCTGCGATCGTGGGCCAAGATCCAGAGCCTGCAGTTGCTCGAAACGGCGCACCAGGAAGGTGAATTGCGCCTGGAACGCCGCGCCCCGCTCTCCCTGGTAAAAATCATGCAAAAACGGATTCGTCTCCGGCTCCATTACCCGCTGCGCATTCAGTCGCTCTGCCAGAACGTGCGCCAGCGTGCTTTTGCCGACCCGAATCGGACCTTCCACTGCAATGTAACGGGGTAGCTCGAAAAGATTGGCCATGGGCGAGTGCTTGTTCCCGGAAGACGCAGGATATCTCGGATGCTCTTTACTGACAATTGCGCGATGAGTTAACAGCGAAAATATGGTGGCGGGTTCCGTAGAAAAAGTTCGTGGCGCTCAGATGTTTTTATTCAACAATCCAAAATCAACAATTTACAATCTGGATCATGCTCGTCTCCGCTCTGGCTGGAACCGCAGTCGTCGCCGCCGTCGCTGCCGGCTATCAATCCATGGCTCCCACCGGCCAGTGGTTCGGCCGGACATTCACGGGGCTGTCTCGCGGAACCAAGAAAATCGCTCTTACCTACGACGATGGGCCCAACGACCCGCACACAATGCGTTTGCTCGAAGTGCTAGCCAGACACGAAGTGCACGCCACTTTTTTTCTCATCGGACGCTATGTAAAGCAGCGTCCGGAAATCGTCCGCGAAGTGTCCGCTGCCGGTCACGTCGTTGGCAATCACACCTTCACCCATCCTCTTCTAACCCTGAAGAGCGAGGCGGAAATTCTCAAGCAACTCACCGATTGCCGCGTCGCTTTACACGACGCCGTCGATCTGCCGTCTACACTGTTTCGTCCGCCATTTGGCGGACGGAGGCCCGCTGTCTTGCGCATTGCACGCGAACTCGGCTTGCAGCCTGTGATGTGGAATGTCACTGCCTACGACTGGAATGCCCCACCGGCCGCCGTGATTGAACAGAAGTGTTGCCGGCAAATTCGCGGCGGCGACGTGATCCTTCTCCACGATGGCGGCCACAAGCAGATGGGCTCCGACCGCTCGCAAACAGTCCTCGCTACTAACAATCTGATCGAACGCTACAAATCCGAAGGCTATGAATTCCTGACCATCCCGCAAATGCTGGGGAATCTTCCACGCGTCGCAACGCCAGTATGATGCGTGCTGAGGGGTGCCCCACTTCTCCCCGCCGTTGCGAGAAGTAGGATTTTCCAAAGAACAAATCCGAAACTAAGGATACCGATTATGAGGTCCAATAAAGTGATGAAGGGCTTACTCCTATTCCTTCTGTTGGCGACCTGTGCTGCCGCCGCCCAACCGAAATCCCTTTTCTATATGGTCACAAATCCGAACTCTGTGAAGTCGTTCACCGAGCACGCCGACAAGATCGACCTGATTGTCCCCGCCTGGTATTCGGTCGATGGTAACGGCCTCGTTTGGGGAGGCCCAAATCCCGACGTCCTGAAGACCGCAGCTAATCATCATGTCCCGGTCATGCCCATCGTCGCGCTAATGGTTCAAGCCGATCTGCACAAGCTGCTTACAACACCAGCCGCACAGACCGCCTTCATCAATGGGCTTCTCAGTGAATGCAAGAAATACAGTTACACCGGCTTCCAGATCGATTTCGAAAACGTGAACTGGACCGACCGAGACCTGCTCTCCGCGCTGGTCGCTTCAACCGCGAATGCTCTGCACAAAGAGCGCCTGCAACTTACCATCGCGACCGTCCCCAACGCGCCAGGCTATCCCGGCAATAGTCCCTATTCTCACTGGCTCTATGCGAACTGGCGCGGAGCCTACGATCTCAAAGCCCTCGCGCAATCGGTCGACCTGATCTGCCTGATGACCTACGACCAGAACACGCGCTGGACCATGCCCGGCCCCGTCGCCGGCTATCCCTGGACAGTCCGCAACGTTGACTACGCCCTGCAATTCGTTCCGAAAGAAAAACTGTCGATGGGAATTCCGATCTATGCATATCACTGGTACGCCGGAGAGCCTGTGAACGACAAACCCGATCCAACCGCCGACTATATCGGCCAGCAGGAGATCGATGAATATCTGAGCGCCTATCATCCCCAGATCGAGTGGGATCCCACTGACCGGGTGTCTTGGTTTTATTTCTACCGTGACGACCAGCGTGACTGGGTCTTCTACACCGACAAGCGCGGATTCCAGGAGCGCCTGAACCTGGTCCGCGACCGTGGCCTCGAAGGATTCTGCTCGTGGGTCTTAGGCGCAGAAGATCCAGAAATCTGGAGCGTCCTGCCGTCCCACAAATGACCGTGCTATGGTTCTCGGGTCGTTACTGGGTGCTCCATGTCTCGCCGCACTTGCGAGCCGTGGGAGTAGATATTGCGACTTGTGCTGAAGCGAGAAATCCCCACACTCGCCATCGCGTGCCCATCGTGGAAGAGCGGCGCTTTCAGTGCCGCGTAAGGCGAGAGAACCCGGGCTTAGCCCCCGCGTACGGCCGCAAACGCCTGCTTCGCCGCCGCAATCGTTCGCTGCACATCTTCCTCGGTGTGAGTCGCGCCCAGAAACGCAGCCTCATACTGCGAAGGCGGTAAATATACGCCGGCATCCAACATGACCCGGAAGAATTTCCCAAACGCCTCCGTATTCGACTTCGACGCCGAATCCCAATCCGTCACCGGACCTTCCTGGAAAAACCAGGTAAACATCGACCCCACCCGATTTTGCCAGAGCGGGACACCCGCCTCCCTGGCCGCTGCCGCCACCCCATCCACAAGCTGTCCGCTCCGCTTCTCCAGTTGGGGATAAATTTCTCCCTTGCGATCACGCAGTTGCTTCAGCATCGCGCATCCCGCGGCCATCGCCAGCGGATTCCCCGACAGCGTCCCCGCCTGATACATCGGGCCCAACGGCGCAACCAGATCCATGATCTCCTTCGGACCACCGTAGGCGCCCACCGGCAGTCCTCCACCGATAATCTTTCCCATCGTCGTCAGATCCGGCTTGATGTTGTACAACTCCTGCGCGCCGCCAAACGCCACTCGGAATCCCGTCATCACTTCATCAAAAATCAGTACCGACCGCTCGCGTTCCGTAATCAATCGCAGCCCGACCAGATAATCGTCCGCCGCCGGAACGCATCCCATATTTCCCACCACCGGCTCGACGATCACGCACGCAATCTGGTGCTTAAATTTCTGGAACGCATGTTCCAAGGCCGAAAGATTGTTGAACGGAAGCGCCAGCGAAAACTGCGTGAACTCCTCCGGAACGCCCGCCGATCCCGGAATCCCCAGCGTCGCCACACCCGATCCCGCTTTCACCAACAGCGCGTCCGCGTGCCCGTGATAGCACCCTTCAAACTTGATGATGTACTTGCGCTTCGTATAAGCCCGTGCCAGGCGGATCGCCGACATCGTCGCTTCCGTCCCCGAATTGACGAACCGCACCTTCTGCATGTCCGGAAAGGCGCTTAACACCAACTCGGCCAGATCCGCTTCCGAAGGCGTCGATGCCCCAAAACTAGTTCCGTTGCAGGCTGCTCCGACGATCGCATCGAGCACCGTCGGATCCGCGTGTCCTAGAATCAGCGGTCCCCACGATCCGATGTAATCGATGTATTCGTTTTCATCCGCGTCCCAGATATGCGATCCTTTGCCGCGCACCACAAATAACGGATCGCAATCCACCGAACGAAACGCCCGCACCGGAGAATTCACTCCCCCGGGAATCATGGCCTCGGCGCGCTCCTGCAGGCGGCGCGAATGTTCAGTTTTACGCGCGGAAGTGGTGGGCATCAGATCCTCTCGACACGGAGACAGACATCAAACAACACAACCAGCGTAAGCGAATAATATAGCAGTCCGAATTCATCAGATATTCATCGTTCTGCAATCCGTTTGCAACATCCCGACAGTACCCTCAAGTCATCACGTTGCCCTTCTAACCGGGAGGGTTTGAGGGGACAGTCTCGGGGGCTCCGGACTGTCCTTTTTGTATTTCTTCAGCCACAGAGTCCTGGCAACCCTGAGCGATGGCCCCCGGCATTTCTTCAGCGGCTACCTCATCGCTAACGCAGTCGCGCATTAACCATAATTAACCCCGCATCGTATAATCACTCTCAAATGATCACCGTCTCCAAGGAGGACTACCTTAAGTCCATCCTCGAAGCCGAAACCGAAGGCGAAACCGTCATCTCCGCTCGTCTGGCGCACTTGCTGAACGTCTCGCCGCCTGCGGTCACCATGGCTCTCCGTCGGCTCAAGAAAGACGGCCTCGTCCGAGTTGAATCCAGCGGCGAGGTTCGCCTCACCACCGAGGGACGAAAGATCGCGCGGAAACTCATGCTCCGTCACCACCTGATCGAGCGCATGCTCTCTGAAATGTTCGGCATGGAATGGTGGAAGGTTCACGATGAGGCGGAGCGCCTCGAACACGCGGTTTCCACGGATTTCGAAGCTAAGCTCCTCGCTAGATTAGGCTCGGCTGGAGCCTGCCCGCACGGCAATCTTAGCGAAATGGAAAGCTCCGCTAGCCGCCGCCGTCGCGGACTCGTCCTGCTCGCCGATGCTGAACTTGAGATCAACTACTCCGTCAGCGGAATCTACGAACGAGATCGCGGATTGCTCGAATTCCTCGAACACCGCGGCATCCGCCCTGGCGCAAAATTGAAGGTCCTCGAGCGCAATTATGACAAGACTCTCACGCTCGCCACTCCTGCCGGAACCGTCTCTCTCGGCCCTGCCGCCTCGGAGCGCGTGTGGCTCTCTCCGTTTCACGCCAAAAAATAGGGCCAAGACCTCCTTCGTGCCCTTTGTTGGTGAAAAAGATTTTTGCACGCCCGACGAGAGATAATCTTCTCCGTGGCACAACTGGAAAATTTCCGCCTCAAGGTGTTTCGCGCGGTCGCCGAACATCTGAACTTCCGCAAAGCGGCCGAGCACCTGTTCCTCACTCAACCCGCTGTCACGCTCCAAATCAAGGCCCTCGAAAACGATCTCGGCGTCCGCCTCTTCGACCGCGCTGCCAACCGCGTCGCGCTCACATCGCAGGGTGAGATCCTTCTTCGCTACGCCGACAGGATGGCCAAGCTCGCAGCCGAAGCGGAACAAAATCTCGGCTCGCCCGACGGGCAATTCTCTGGCGAACTCTCCCTTGGCGTTTCCACGACGATTGCTCAATACGTCCTTCCCCGCCTGATCGGCGCCTTTCTCGACGAACATCCCCGCGTCCAGCTCTCACTGCAGAGCGGGAATACCGAGCAAGTCGTGCATTCGCTTCTCAACGACAAAGTTTCTATCGGACTCATCGAAGGCCCCGCCCGCCGTGGAGGCATCCGAACCGAACCTTTCATGCGCGACGAGCTCATTCCCATCACGCCCGCGAACTCCGAGTTCACCCATCTCTCCCACCAGCAGTTTCTGGATTCCAACCTGCTCATGCGCGAGCAGGGCTCCGGGTCGCGCCGCGTAGTCGAATCCGCGCTCGCAAAAGCCGGATTCAAATTCAAATTATTCAAGAGCGTGATGAACCTGGACTCCACCGAATCCATCAAATCGGCCGTCGAAGCCGGACTCGGCATCGGCTTCGTCTCCCGCTGGGCAGTCTTGAAGGAACTCGAACTGGGTGTTCTGAAGGTCGCCTCGATCCGCGGCATCACCATCGCCCGCCATTTCTCGTTGGTGACCCGCACCGGCCCCGAACTCACCGGCCTGCCCGAGGCGTTCCGCCATTTTGCCCTCGTCCGGGGAAAGCTCCTTTCCAGCAAGCCCCACCGTCCAGATCAGTAGGGAACGATGGGTGCTGCATCGCTAAACTCGCCGCCTTTGCGAGTTAGGGGGGATTTGACTGTGTCTCTGCACTCGGTACGTAGCCCATAAGCGAAACTTATCGCCAATTGAAATTCCTGCTTGGACGAGCCTTTCGCTTCACATCACACTTTCCAGATGCACAAGAAAGTCTTCTTTCTGGGGTTAATCCTTGCGGCCAGCGGCGTGATCTCTCCGCCATTCGCCCTTCTGGGCGGCCTCGTTTACGGCCTCGCACTCGCCCACCCGTATCACGTCGAGAGCAAGCAACTGTCGAAGTTCCTCTTGCAAGCCTCAGTCGTCGGACTGGGTTTTGGGATGAACCTTCATCAGGTCGTGCACGCCGGACGCTCCGGCTTCCTGTATACCGCCGTGAGCATTACTCTCGTTATGCTCCTGGGGATCTCGTTCGGCTATCTCCTCCGCGTCGGCAAAAAGTCCTCATTCCTGATCGCTGCCGGAACCGCCATCTGCGGCGGTAGCGCCATCGCCGCTGTCGGACCCATCGCAGAAGCCAGCGAGGAAGAAATGGCCGTCTCCCTCGGTGCCGTCTTCATCCTCAACTCCGTCGCCCTGTTTCTTTTCCCCGTCATCGGTCTTGCCCTCCACATGAGCCAGTCGCAGTTCGGACTCTGGTCTGCCCTAGCGATTCACGACACCAGTTCCGTCGTTGGAGCAACCGCAAAGTACGGAGCGGTCGCGCTCGCCATTGGCACCACCGTGAAGCTCGCCCGCGCCCTATGGATCGTTCCCTTATCTCTCGTCACTGCTGCCACTCTCAAGAGCAAAGCCCGCATCCAGTGGCCATGGTTCATCCTGTTCTTCTGTCTCGCGGCTCTCTTGAACACAATTCTTCCCGCGTTCAATCCGGCTTTTTCCACGCTCAGTCGTTTAGGCAAGATCGGGCTGACCGTCACCCTTTTTCTGATCGGAACCGGCCTCAGCAAAGAAACCTTGAAGAAGGTTGGCGTTCGTCCTCTTCTGCAAGGACTCACCCTCTGGATCATCGTCGGTACCGCCTCCCTCGCGCTGATCCTGCTGAACTGGATTCACATCTAAGAACTGAGCAGCAGGAATCTCTATCAATCAGTCGCAGCGCGACACTTCGCCCGAAATGGCGCAATGTCGGCCGGCGTCGATCCACGGCTCATGCAGAGCTGTCCCGTCGGACACCCTCCGACAACCCCACACCCCCTCAAAAAGTAGTTAACTATGGTTTACTCGATGCTATATACTTACGCTAACTATTAACATCCGTCGCCTCGAAAGCTCCTGATTTTCAGCGAATGAATGATTCGACTCCAGTAACGAAACCGCTCCGCGGATTACTGCGTAACGTCTTCAACGGACGGGTCACAGCCGATAATGGCGTCGAAATCACTCATGAAGATATCGACCGCGCTCACGATCGCGAGCGTGTCTGGGAGATGCGTGCCCAGCGCGGACTCTGGTCTCGCACCCGCCTGCTGTGGCTCCTGATCGGCCCCGGCATCCTGGTTATGCTCGGCGAAAACGATGGGCCGAGCATGCTTGCGTATGCCGCCACGGGTGCCCGCTATGGCCTGGGTTTTTTCCTCCCGTTCGTCGTCCTTACCTTCGTCATGGCCTCCATCGTTCAGGAAATGACGGTGCGCCTTGGCGCAGCTACGCATCGCGGCCATGCCGAACTCATCTTCGACCGCTTCGGGCCGTTCTGGGGATGGTTCTCCATGATCGACCTGATGGTTGGCAACTTCCTTACCCTGGTCACGGAGTTCATCGCGATTCGGGCCGGACTGGGATTTTTCGGCATTCCTCCCATCATCTCCGTTTTGGCCGCATGGCTCATTCTCTTCGCCGCCCTCATGGCGCACCGCTATTGGACGTGGGAGCGCGTCACGCTTTTCGCCGCCGTATTTAACCTCGTGTTTATACCGGTGGCTCTGCTGAGCCATCCTCATTGGCACGCTATCGGTTCCGCATTGGTCACATGGAAGCCGCTTCCCGGCGGCATCAATCAGGAAACCATCCTGATTCTCCTCGCCGACATCGGAGCAACGGTTACGCCCTGGATGCTCTTCTTCCAGCAGAGCGCCATCGCCGACAAGGGCCTGACCACGCACGACATTCGTTACGGCCGCCTGGACACCCTCCTCGGTGCAGCCTTGGCCACCCTGGCGGCCATCGCGACGATCGTGGCCACAGCGCCGCTCTTCGCGCATGGCATGTCAACGTCGAACTTCGAAGCAGCGGAATTCGCGCAGGCCTTAAAGCCCTTCGTCGGACAGTGGGGCTCCGCTCTTTTTGCCTTGGGTATGTTTGAAGCGGGGATGGTCGCCGCCGTCACGATCTCGACCTCGTCCGCCTACGCCTTCGGAGAAGTCGCCCATCGCCCGCACAGCTTGAATCTTCCCTTTCAGCAGGGAAAGTCCTTTTATCTAGTGCTGATTCTCGAGGCCGCGGCGGCGGCCGGATTGGTCCTCATTCCGGGCATTCCACTCGTTTACATCGTTCTCCTGGTCAACGTAATTGCCGTCCTGGCGATGCCGCCCGCATTGCTGTTTCTATATATGCTGGTCAACGACCGCGAAATTATGGGCGATCTGGTGAGTCCAACATGGGCCAACATTCTCGCCCTCGGCGTCGTGCTTATTTTGATTGCAGCCGGCATCCTCTTCGGAGTCAGCGTCGTCTACCCCCACGCCCTGGCGTTAATCGGAGGAGGAAGATAGATGCCTGAAACTCGAAACTACCCCGATGTCATCCTGAGCGAAGCGAAGGACCCATGCACATGTTTTCCTTCGTGTAACTTCGTGCTGTCTGTGGTGAAAAGGTTTGCGCGCCTCGCAACCAGAAACCGGAGACTCTCATGACCGAAGATCCCCATCCGACAGCCGGATCATCTCCCGCGAATCTGCCGGCGATCGTCGCTTCTCTGGAACCAGACCAGCTGATTTCGGCGAAGCAGAAGCATCACTGTCCCCGGCGCGACTTGACGCCTACGGAGAAGTTCCTCTTCTGGGCCCTTCGTCTCTACCTTGTCCTTATGTTCGGAGTCGTTATTTACCAGATTTGGTCTGGATCGCACTAGGACGGTACGAGTAGTTCTTGTAGTGCGTGCTGTTCTTTCGCTCGGTCTTCAGCATCTTCTTTTCGGCCTTCTTCTGCGCCTTCCGATACTTCTTCTGGGCTTTCTCCTGCTTCTTCTCGGCCTTCTGCAAATCGCGCTGCGTCTGCTTTGAATTCGACTGAGCGCGAACGGGAATCGCGGTCAGGCTGCCGAAGCCGAATAACATCGCAAGGAATAAGGCGGTTGTTTTCATTGTGTATCCGTGATTCTACAGGAACGCGTCCGTTTCCCGCTCTTGCAATTATCCCTGCTTTCCTTCGTGTACCTTAGTTAGCCTAGCTAGTACTACTGTGTTATAAACTAGATACGCCCCTGCTGAAAAACCCAGCTCTACGCAACGCTCCGTGTTAAGTTGCTGCTCATGAGCGCCCACTCTGTGGCGCCGGGCGCCCAAGCGAAACGCTTCGCGGCCTATCTCGATCGCCTGGCGCTGGCCGCGGAGCATGCCGATCGTGCCACTCCCCTGAAGTCTTATTGCAGCGGTTTGTTGTTGCCGGGAGAACGCAAGAGCGTCGAACCGATGGCAGCACGCTTGTACCCCAACAACGTGCGCCAAGCTCACCAGTCCATGCACCACATCGTGGCCGATGCCGCCTGGAGTGACGAAGACATGCTGGAGGCAGTGCGCGCTTATGTTCTGCCACAGTTGGAGAAGAAAGGCCCGATCATAGCTTGGATCGTGGATGACACCGGCTTGGTGAAGAAAGGAACCCACTCGGTAGGCGTGACCCGCCAGTATTGTGGACAGGTGGGGAAGCAAGAGAACTGTCGCGTGGCGGTCAGTTTGTCGGTGAGCACGGAGCGCGCCAGCCTGCCGGTTGCCTGGCGTCTGTACTTGCCGGAAGTGTGGGCCAAGGACAGGACACGCAGGAAGAAGACGGGAGTACCCGCGGAGATTCGATTTCAGACTAAAGCGGCGATTGCGCTGGAACAAATCCGCGCGGCAGTGAAGCGTGAGATCCCGGTCGGAGTCGTGCTGAGCGACGCGGCTTATGGAACCGATACCCAGTTTCGCGAAGAGCTCACGGACTTAGGGTTGCTTTATGTGGTGGGGATCATGTCCTCGGTGACGGTATGGAAACCGGGTCAGGGACCGCTGCCCGCCGCGACTTGGAGAGGCCAGGGACGACCGCCAAAATATCTTCGCCGCAGCCGAAGGCATGCACCCGTCACCGCAAAGCATCTGGCTCTGGCCTTGCCACCACAGGCGTGGAAGAAAGTATCCTGGCGAGAAGGAACCCGCAGCCAACTCCACTCGCGTTTCGCGGCCGTGTGCGTCCGTCCGGCTCACCGCGATTTTGAACGCAGTAAGCCCTATCCCGAGCAATGGCTGCTGATCGAGTGGCCCCACCAAG
Organism: uncultured Acidobacteriota bacterium; assembly: GCA_963763845.1. Taxonomy (GTDB): domain Bacteria; phylum Acidobacteriota; class Terriglobia; order Terriglobales; family Acidobacteriaceae; genus Sulfotelmatobacter. The sequence goes on along the minus strand of CAVXPX010000021.1, from coordinate 205,379 downwards.
AAGCTGAACCCACCAAGTACTGGCTCTCCACCCTCTCGGCAGAGACGAAACTCAAGGACCTGGTTGGCATGGCCAAACAGCGCTGGATCATCGAGCGGGACTACGAAGAACTGAAGCAAGAACTGGGATTGGGCCATTATGAAGGAAGAGGCTGGCGGGGTTTTCATCATCACGCTACCCTCTGTATCGCGGCCTATGGGTTCCTGGTAGCCGAACGGAGCCGTTTTTTTCCCTCTGCTCGCGCCGGTCAAGTGGACTTATCCGTCCCCCAAATACCGCCCCAGTTCCGCCCTCGGGGATCGCCCGGTTCGCCTCGAACGACATAATCCCTGCTCGATTGCCACACTCCGACAAACCCTCGCTCGGGCGCTTCTCCGACAACTTTCCAGTTGTCCTTTTTGTGGAGCTCCACACTTATAACACAGTAGTACTAGCAGCCCGTGGTGCAAGTCCAGATTCGTAAGCAAAAACTTCTGCGGTATCCACAGACTTTGTTCGTAGAATCGGCGCATGGCGATGGGGACGCGCAAGCAGCGGGAGAAGCAAAAGGACATCTGGATCGCGCACGCCGAGTTGGCGTCGGCTCCGGGGCATCCTTTTTATCAGCGTTTGAATGAGTTGCTGGAGGCCGAGCGCTTCGACGAGTTTGTCGAGACCCGGTGCGCGAAGTTTTATGCGGAGAAGTACGGGCGCCCGTCGCTGACGCCGGGGATTTACTTTCGGGCGCTGCTGATCGGGTATTTCGAGGGCATCGGGGCGGAGCGCGGCATTGCTTGGCGGCTGGCGGACTCGCTGGCGCTGCGGCGGTTTGTGGGCATCGGATTGGACGAGTACACGCCGGATCACTCGACGATCTCGCGCACGCGGCGGCTGATCGATCTGGACACGCATCGTGAAGTTTTCGCCTGGGTGCTGGGGGTGCTGGCCGATCGCGGGCTGCTGCAAGGCCAGCGGATCGCGATTGATGCAACGACGCTGGAGGCGAACGCGGCGATGCGCTCGATTGTGCGGCGCGACACGGGGGCGAGTTACGAGGAGTTTCTGCGCGGGCTGGCGAAGGCCTCAGGGATCGCGACGCCGACACGCGAAGATCTGGTACGGTTGGATCGCAAGCGCAAGAAGCGGACGTCGAATAAGGAGTGGAAGAGTCCGGCGGATGGGGACGCGCGGATTGCGAAGATGAAGGATGGGCGCACGCATCTGGCGCACAAGGCGGAGCATGCGGTGGATCTGGACACGGGCGCGGTGCTGGCGGTCACGCTGCAAAGCGCCGATAAGGGCGACACGACCACGCTGGATGAAACGTTGTGCGCAGCCGGGATGGCAGTGGCGGAGCAGGTCGGACGCGAAGCGGAGTTGCGGCCCGACGACCAACCGAAAGTGAACGTGGCCGGGATCGAGGAGACGGTAACCGACAAGGGCTATCACAGCGGCGCGGTGGTGAAGCGGATGAAGGCGTACGGGGTGCGCAGTTACATTCCGGAGAAGAAACAAAAGGGCCGGCGGAACTGGGCGGGCAAAGCGGCCGAGCAGCAAGCGGTGTACGCGAACCGGCGGCGGGTGCGGGGCGAGTACGGCAAGAGTTTACTCAGGCGGCGCGGCGAGCTGGTCGAGCGCAGCTTCGCGCACTGCTACGAGACCGGTGGGATGCGACGCTGCCATCTGCGCGGACGCGACAACATTCTGAAGCGGCAGTTGGTTCATGTGGGCGCGTTCAACCTGAGCCTGATCCTGCGCCAGTTGCTGGGTGCGGGCACGCCACGGGAACTGAGAAATCGCTTGGGCAGGCTCGTGGTACGCGTTCTTTTGCTGTTCTCGAACCGGAATAGTCAGCACAGGCTTCGTTGCCACTGTATCTCCGGGTCGGTTGCCAAGTGCGCCGCAAGATCGCGCACCCGGATACGGCGCCCGCTTTGTAGAAAATCAGCTACATGCACCACGGGCTGTTAGATTAGTGGCCTTTGTGGTGAAAAAAGAATGGTTTCAGGTCCAAGTCGAACCCGAAACTGCCCTTACCCCGCTACGCATTTTCCACCCGAAGAATTACACTATTACTTTGCAATAAAAATAGCCGTGCACTTTTGTGCGCGCATTCGTCCCTGCCAAGGAAGGCCATCATGTCTGTAGACAGTTTCAACTCCCGCTCATTCCTCAAGCTCGGCAACAAGGAGTACGAGATCTACCGGCTCGACGCGCTCGATAAGCAGGGAATCTCCACGAAGCATCTTCCATTTTCACTCCGAATCCTGCTCGAAAACCTGCTGCGCACTGAAGACGGCCGCAACGTCACGAAAGAAGAAGTGCGCGCACTCGCCAACTGGAACAGCAAATCCCGGCCCGAAAAGGAGATTGCCTTCACGCCCAGCCGCGTCCTCCTGCAGGATTTCACCGGCGTGCCTTGCGTCGTCGATCTCGCCGCCATGCGCGACGCGATGAAGCAACTCGGCGGCGACGCCGCTCTCATCAACCCGCTCCAGCCGGTCGAACTGGTTATCGATCACTCGGTCCAGGTCGATGAATTCGGCACCACGAACGCGCTGGATATGAATGCTCTCCTCGAATTCCAGCGCAACAAGGAACGCTATTCGTTCCTCCGCTGGGGCCAAACCGGATTCCGCAATCTCGCCATCGTCCCTCCCGACACGGGCATCGTCCACCAGGTCAACCTCGAATATCTCGCCCGCGTAGTTTTCGTCCACGAATCCCCCGGCAAACGCATCGCGTACCCCGACACTCTGGTAGGCACCGACAGCCACACGACGATGGTTAATGGTTTGGGGGTTTTGGGGTGGGGGGTGGGGGGAATTGAGGCAGAGGCGGCGATGCTGGGGCAGCCGGTATCGATGCTGATTCCGCTGGTGGTGGGAGTGAAACTTACGGGGCGGCTGCGGGAGGGCGCCACTGCTACCGATCTGGTTCTGACCATCACTGAGATTTTGCGCAAGCACGGCGTTGTCGGGAAATTTGTGGAGTACTACGGACCGGGGCTTCGTGATTTGCCGTTAGCGGATCGCGCGACTATTGCGAACATGTCTCCGGAGTACGGAGCGACTTGCGGAATTTTTCCGATCGATAAAGAGACGCTCAAATATCTGCGACTCACTGGACGTAGCGCGGAGCAGATCGCGTTGGTCGAAGCGTACAGCCGCGAGCAGGGATTGTTCCACGATGAGAAGACTCCAGAGGCCGAGTACTCCGAGCTGCTCTCGCTCGATCTCGCAACGGTTGAGCCATCGCTTGCTGGACCGAAGCGTCCGCAGGATCGCGTTGTTCTGTCGCAGGCGGGAGAGTCGTTTCACAAGGCTTTGCCATCGCTGATCAAGCCGAAAGCGGCGGCGGAGACTGGGCCCCCTGCGAATGCGGTTGTCGGCAAAGCGCGGTGGGAGCAGGAAGGCGGAAGCCCGGCGGCAATCGGCGTGGAAGATTCGAATGTACACGAACACGTTCCGGCGTCGGTCAAAGATTCGTTGAATCACGGCAGCGTCGTGATTGCCGCGATTACTTCGTGCACCAACACTTCGAATCCGTCGGTGCTGATTGGGGCGGGACTTCTGGCGAAGAAGGCGGTCGAGAAGGGACTGACGGTTCCTGTCTGGGTGAAGACATCGCTGGCTCCGGGATCGAAGGTCGTGCGCGACTATCTTGAGAAGGCCGGACTGATGCCGTATCTCGAGAAGTTGAAATTTCATCTGGTTGGATACGGTTGCACCACATGCATCGGCAACTCCGGACCGCTGCCCGAAGAAGTATCAAAAGCGATAGACGAGAAAGAACTCGTGGTGGCTTCGGTGTTGTCAGGAAACCGCAACTTCGAAGGACGAATTAATTCCGAAGTGCGCGCAAATTATCTGATGTCGCCTCCTCTGGTGGTTGCGTTTGCGCTTGCCGGCCGGATCGACCTCGACATGCGCAAAGAAGCCCTCGGCAAGGGCAGAGACGGACAGCCGGTGTATCTCGCGGACATCTGGCCGACCTCGCGCGAAGTCGAGGAGGCGATTCAGCATTCGATTTCGTCCGACATGTTTTTGAAATTATATAGCGAAGTGTTTCAGGGAGACGAGCGTTGGCGTGGACTCTCGGTGCCGAATGGCGAGACCTATGCCTGGGAGAAAGATTCCACCTACATCCGGAAGGCGCCGTACTTCGACGACATGGCTGTGAAACCAGCACCGGTGCAAGAGATCAGGAAGGCGCGGGTGCTGGCCGTACTCGGCGATAGCGTGACGACTGATCATATTTCTCCGGCGGGCTCGATCAAGAAAGACAGCCCGGCGGGAAGATATCTGCAGGAGCAAGGGGTGAAGCCGGCGGATTTCAACTCCTATGGATCGCGGCGCGGCAATCATGAAGTGATGGTGCGCGGCACTTTTGCCAATGTCCGGCTGCGGAACAAGCTGGTGCAGACTGAAGGCGGATTCACGCGACACCTGCCGACCAATACCGAAGTGTCGATTTTTGATGCTTCCGAGAAATACCGCGAGGCTGGGACGCCGCTGGTCATTCTCGCCGGCAAGGAGTACGGATCGGGATCGTCGCGAGATTGGGCGGCGAAAGGTCCGGCGCTGCTGGGCGTGCGGGCGGTGATTGCTGAAAGCTACGAGCGTATTCACCGCTCAAACCTGGTGGGCATGGGCATTCTGCCGCTGCAATTCCTCGCTGGTCAGAACGCGGATTCGCTAAATCTGTCGGGCGAGGAAGTGTTTGAGATTAACGGCATCAGGGACGTTCTGGATCACTTCGCCGCCGGAAAGACAGTGAAAGTGAAGGCGACCGCGAAGGGGAAAGATTCGATCGAGTTTGAAGCGGTGGTGCGCATCGATACGCCGCAGGAAGCGCTGTACTACGCCAACGGCGGCATTCTGCAGTATGTGTTAAGGCAGCTGCTGGCGACGAAGGCGCAGCCGGTGGGAGCATAAGGGTTCCTTACGGGCTGAAAGCCCGCGCGTAATTCAAGGGGCGGGCTACAACCGGATGACCCTCCGGGACACGCCACGGGGCGGCCTCAATAGTACTAACCAAGCTACAAAATCTCCTACACTCCCCACAAGTAGTCTTCCTGCTGAGTCTGTTCGTGTTGAGATTCGGGATGGACCGGCACGGGCGCCCCGAACGGATTCATCTGGGCCGCCATGGCGAAAGATTTTTCAGGCTCCGGAGGCGGAGCGTTCACGACCGCGGCGCTTGCGCCTTCGACGATCGGCTCAATGAGCGGAGTGGCGGAGCCCGACGGCTTATGCGTGTCGCGGATCAATTCCAGCAGGTGATGATCTTCGACGTGCTTGATCTTGTCGGCCAGGCGGACAAATCGGCGGTAGATGTCGTCAAGCGCGCGGCGGTCGAACTGATATCCCAGCTGTTCGCAGCGCATGCTCAGGGCGTGGCGTCCTGAGTGTTTGCCGAGCACGAGCTTAGAATCTGGCACTCCGACCGACTTGGGCGTCATGATCTCGTAGGTCAAAGGATTCTTCAACACGCCATCCTGGTGGATGCCGGCTTCGTGGGCGAACGCGTTGCGTCCGGTGATCGCCTTATTGGGTTGAACGGGAACACCGGTGATCTCGCTCAACGTCTGGCTGGCGGCGAAGATCTGCTCGCTGACAATGGCCGTGTCGTATGGGTAACGGTCGGGACGAACTCGCATCGCCATGACGATTTCTTCCAGCGACGCATTGCCGGCGCGCTCGCCGATGCCGTTGATGGTGCACTCCACCTGGCGCGCGCCCGCTGAGACTGCTGCCAGTGCATTGGCCACCGCCATGCCCAGATCATTATGGCAGTGGGCGGAGATCGCCACGTTCTCGATTCCCTTCACCTGCCGCCGGATGGTGTTGATCAAGTCCGCGAATTCGGTTGGGACGGTATAGCCGACGGTGTCGGGAATGTTCAAAGTCGTGGCCCCGGCGGCGACGACAGCGTCGAGCACGCGGCAGAGGAAATCGGGATCGGTGCGGGTCGCGTCTTCCGGCGAGAATTCAACGTCGTCACAGAATGATTTCGCGAGTTCGATCGATTCGCGAGCCTGGGCGACACACTGGTCGCGCGAGATCCGCAGCTTGTACTGCAGATGGATGTCTGACGTCGCGAGGAACACGTGGATGCGGGGACGCGCAGCGTCTTGCAGGGCTTCCCAGGCGCGCTCGATATCCGGACGGCAGGCGCGCGCCAGGCCGGCGATGATCGGGCGGCGCACGACCGAGGCGATCGCCCTTACGGATTCGAAATCCCCGTCAGAGGCGATGGGGAATCCGGCCTCAATCACGTCGACACCAAGACGATCCAGTTGGTGGGCAAGCCTCACCTTTTCCTGCTGGTTCATGCTGCAACCGGGCGACTGTTCTCCGTCGCGAAGAGTGGTGTCGAAGATAACGATACGATCTCGTTGTGAACTCATGATCCCTCGTGTTGCGCGGCCTTCACTACTTTCGGTTCTGAGGACGGTTGCGCCCCGCGCCGTGTGTACCTTGACCGGTCCGTCTATGGTACGGAGAATATCTCTAGAAGCGAAACTTATATTTCTTTAGGAACCATTAGAGATTGTTCTACTATAAGTGTTACTGATAGATCCCTGCAGTTCTATTAAAGGAGGCAGCTTGGAGCTTTCCCAACTCGAAGTATTTCTTGCGGTTGCGCGAGAACGCCGCTTTTCGCGCGCGGCAGAGAAGCTGTTTCGCACACAGTCGGCGGTTAGCCAGACTATCCGCAAGCTCGAGGACGAACTCGGAGAAGCCCTGTTTGACCGTTCTTCGCGCGAGGGAGTGCTTACCGATGCCGGGAAGGTTCTCTACGAGTATGCAGAAAAGCTGATCAACCTGCGCAGCGAGGCGAGTGAATCGTTGGCAGAGCTGAAAGAGCTCCAGAAAGGCAAGCTCGTCGTTGCCGCCAATGAATTGACCGTTCTCTACCTGTTGCCGGTGCTAGCGGAGTTTCGGCGGCTGCATCCCATGATCCGGATTACGGTCGAGCGGGCGCTGGGCAGCCGCATCCCCGACGAGGTCTTGAGCTACAGCGTGGAGTTTGGAGTGCTGTCGTACGCGCCCCAGGAACCGAGCCTGCACTCGATCGTGATCTTTTCGGACCAACTGGTTTTTGTGGTGCCTCCGACACATCCGCTGGCTTCGGCGCCGCAGGTGAGCATACGGCAACTGGGCGCGGAATCGTTCGTGGCGCACATCGTGTCGTCGCCCTACCGCGAAAAAGTCATACAGATGTTCAAGAACCACAAGACTCCCTTGCACATGGATCTTGAACTGCCGACGCTGCAGGCGATCAAGCGCTACGTGGCGATGGGAAGCGGAGTGGCATTCGTCCCGGAGATCAGCGTGCAGGCCGAAATCGCCCGCGGAGAGCTGGTCAGCATCCCGGTGCGCGAACTGCAGTTGAAACGCAAGCTGCGGCTGATCTACCGCAAAGATGCCAGCCTGTCGCACGCGGCGCGGGCATTCCTGAAAGTCGCCGAGGCGGTGGCTGTGGAGCGAAAAGGGCAATTCCGCTTCCAGAGAGAAAACTGAATTCCGCGCCGCAGACCGTGTCCCATACCGTGCCAGAGATCGCGCCAAAAGCGAAAGGAGCGAACCTGGGCGGGTTCGCTCCTTGTACCAGGTTTTGTCTGAGCCTAACAGTCAGCGCAGACCCGCATCTCGGGAAATGACTCCAGCGCGGCTTCTAGCGTTGGATAGACGTCCATCACCGAATCGAGATTGGTCAAATCGAGCAGCGCGCGGACCAGTTCATTTGCGCCGGCGCATTTCAACTCGGCATTTCGGTTCTGCGCCCAGGTTTGCAGCAAAGCGAGTTCGCCGATACCGGCGCTGTCGATCGAGCTCACGCCGGTCAACTCCAGAACCAGCCTGCTTCCCGGGTGCAAAACTTCATCGACGATGCGAGACAGGGCTGCCGCTTCGTCGCGATAGACGATGCGTCCCTGGCAGTGCACGACGATGACGTCGCCACGATTCCGCATTTCCAGACTCAGTTTCAACTTCGACTCCTTTTGCAGTTGAAAGGCAGCCGATGCTGCTGGTTGCTCCCAGGTTTGGTAGTCGCTATTCATAGTTTGCATGTTAGTAGATAGACGAGAGCAAGGCAGTTTTGGCACCATAAATATCTGGTAAATTTTCGTCAAAGTGCTGTCGGGAGCCTTAAGCCCCAGCCCGGACAAATTTTGTCCCCGGAACATCTTTGGCATCCGGTACACTGCATCTAACCGATTTCATTGATTACAATGGCTTCTTTTGCCGGCGCGCTCGCCGGGGAGGAATATTTCGTGTCGAAAACTGCTTCCGTTGCTCTGGCGTTCGTGGGCTTCCTGCTCTTCTCGCTCCCGATGTCGGCGCAATTCAACGGGCTTCTTCCGAACGGAAACGTCTATGGCGGAGTGTCGTACGGCCAACTCACCAACGTGGTCGTAAAACAAAGCTATCGCGGATGGAACGCTTCTTACGAGGCGCTGCCCTTTACCCGATTTCCACATCTCGGACTGGTGGGCGACATCAGTGGTTTCTACCGCGCGAGCGGCGTCACGCAATATAACCTCGTCGGCGGTCCCCGGCTTTCGTCGAACCTCGGCCGGTGGCGTCCGTTCATCGATGCGATGGTGGGAATCCGGCACCTCACGACCAGCGGCTTTATCTACAATCCGTTAGTCATCGATGTAGGCGGCGGCGCCGATTACAAACTGGGCTTCAAGAATTTCTCCTGGCGGGTGCAAGGCGACTACATGCACTCCCACTACGCCAGCGCCACACAAAACGATTACCGCGCGTCTACGGGAATCGTCTGGCGTTTCTGATCTCGGCTGCGAGTTGAGCCGAATTCAGCGCTATCCTGTTTGGTTACGGGCGCATCCAAAAACTTTCTGCATCCGGCTGGGTTAACGGGTGCAGAAGGAGGAGTTCGATGCGCAGGACCTTCTTTCTATCCCTTGTCGTCTTTTTTCTCGGTTCTCTGGCAGTCGCCCAGATCCCGACTTCCGGGAACGTTTTCGCTGGATACTCGTACTACAACACGAATGTGAATGGCGCCAATCGCCAGAGCGTCAATGGCTGGGAAGGATCGCTCGAAGGAAAATTCTTTCCCATTCCGTTCCTTGGGATCGTGGCGGATTTCAGCGCGAATTACGGAAATCTGAGTTTTCCGGTTGCGTGCCCATTGGCGATCAACTGCAGTACCACCAGCGTGAATTCCCACGTCGATAACTTCCTCATTGGTCCGCGGGCGTCGGTCTCGGTGGGCAAGTTCCGGCCATTTGCCGAAGCGCTGATCGGTTTTGGACACATCAATACCAACGGCTTCGGGTCCGATACTTCGGTTGCGTCGGGCGTGGGCGGAGGACTGGATTACAAGTTGATCAGCCTGGTCGCCTGGCGATTTCAGGGAGACTACATCCACACGCACTTGTTCAACCTTGCGCAGAACAATCTGCGCTTGTCGACGGGCATCGTGATTCGCTTCTAGAATCCCGCAGTAGAGATGGAGCAAGACCGATGAAACATTTCTGGATAGTGGCGATGTTGTTCGTAAGCTCCTTCGCGGCGGCTCAGGTGCCCAGTTCGGGGAATGTCTATTTCGGCTACACCTACTACAACACAGATTTGTCGCTTAATCGCGGCAGTCTGAATGGCTGGCAGGGCACGCTCGAGGGCAAGGTCTTTCCCATGCTCGGCATTGTGGCCGATCTGACGGGGCACTACGGCACGCTAAGCTTCAACATTCTTTGTCCCCCAGGACCAGGATCTTGCGGTCCGGTTCGTTCCAATTCCCATGTGTATGAGGCGATGTTCGGGCCGCGAGTTTCCTTCCCGGTCGGGCGGTTTCGTCCATTTGCGGAGTTTGAAGTTGGCGTGGCGCATGCGACCACCGGTTCGGCAGGATTAGGAACAGACACATCCTTCGCGACGGCCTTGGGCGGAGGCATCGATTACCGCCTTTTTCATCCCGTCGCCTGGCGTGTAGAAGGTGACTACGTCCGCACGGACTTCTTCCACACCACGCAAGGTAATTTCCGCTTCTCGACCGGAATCGTGTTTCGGTTCTAGATGGCTTCCGCTCACTGTCATCCCGACCGAAGTGGAGGGATCCTGTGTTTTTAGAAACCACAAAATAAAACAGGATTCAGCTGGTTGGCTGAATCCCGTTCTTTGTGGCCACGAACAAAACTCGATTAAGCAGACCGCGGTGGAGCGCTCTCCGACTCTGCCCAGTATTTGTGATCACGCAGGAAATACTGCTCATTCCAGTAATTGAGGCCCGTCTTCAGAAACAGCCATCCCACTTTGAGATGCCCCATGCGCTGGAAGCGGCGGTTCGTCGTATAGACTCCGCCGCGCACGATTGCAAAGCGCTTCTGCTCCACCTGCTGACTCAGGCGGTAGTCTTCGGCGAACAAAATCTGTTCGTGAAATCCGCCGAGCTCCCAAAATTTCTTGCGGTCCCAAAGCATGAACATTCCGGTTGCAAATGGACGATGCAGGTACGACATGTATTGGAAGCACTCGTTGACCTTATAGAACAGCTTATCGATCCAGTTTCCGTCGCGGCATGCGATGTTCGTGGTCACGCAATGCAACTGCCGCGCCTTCGTTTTCTGCATGCAGCGCCGGATCAGGGTCGTGTCTGCCAGTTCAATATCGGCGTCGAGGAACAGGACGTAGGGTGTGTCGGCCAGCGCGGCTCCGCGGTTGCGGCCGACTGAAGGCATTCCGCCGCGAATGACGCTGACGTTCAGCCGGCTGCGGAAAATCCGCACCACGTCCGGTGTTCCGTCCGTCGAATTCGCGTCAGCGACCAACACTCTCGTACTCGACATCTTCGGGTAGTCCTGATTCATCAGCGAAGTCAGCAAGCGCGGAATCAACGTCGCTTCGTTCTTCGCCGGAATCACGATCGTCAGTTCGTTCGCCGTATTCATGGATTTGTACCCCCGATTCATCAATCGTCAGATAGGTCAATCGTGAATCGACCCATCCCCCAGAGTTGTAGTAATCAATGCCGTCGCGCTCGATGTGAAGCGCTTCGTGCGTGTGCCCGCAGAAGATCCGTTCGGCCTGATGATGCCGGGCGTAAGCCAGGGCTCCGGCCGCAACTTTCTCGGACATGCGCAGCCAGCGCGTGTTCAGCCGGTCGATGAGCCGCACGATGGGCTTGCGTTTGAAATCGAGTTTCTGCAGTTGCAGATAAAGCGAAGTTCCCCACTGGCTCAGCCGCAACCGGTTCACCTGGAATCCGTCGAACTGGTGGCCGTGAATCGCGATGTGGCGCAGGCCGCGGTATTCCCACGTATATTCCTGATAGACGCGCACGCCCACGAGATGCGACATGATGTTGGTGAGCCCGTGATCGTGATTGCCTTCGACCCAGACGACTTCGATGTTTCGCTTCGGATTCGACAGCTTCCGGATGTAGCTGAGAAACTTCCAGTGCTCTTTGGTGAGGCGCGCGAAATTCAGATCGGCAAAGATGTCGCCCAGCAGGATCAGGCGCTGAAAACGGTTTTCCTTCAGAACCCGGGTCGCCTCGCGCGCGCGGCTCGTCTCTGCACCCAGGTGCAGGTCGGAGAGGATCAGCGTGTTGTGGCCATGCAGATCCATGGTCTGGTTGTAGCAGCGGAATGTTACGGGGTGATTAATAGTGCATCAATATCGGTGCAGAGGTAACCCCCACGGCAACCGGCTGAATTGACGGATCTGCGCAACCTTGTGGCGGACTTTTGCAACGGATGAATCCGGCGGGCAGTACTGCATTCGCCTAGTACCACCGTAATGTTGCGGGTCTATATCGGATTCCTATACTTGGAACATAGGAATCCGATATAGCCATGATGAAACGTATCCGATCAAAGATTGCGCGCGGCAGCGGAGAACTGGCCATCCTGTCGCTGCTTGCCGAGCGTCCGCTCTACGGCTTTGAAATCGCCAGGCAAATTGGCGAACGAACCGGCGGCGCGCTGAAATTTACTCTCGCGTCGCTATATCCGCTGCTCTATGACATGGAGAAGCGCGGCTGGCTGGAGGCTAACTGGCAGGCGAACGATGCCGGACGCGACCGCCGCTATTACAAGCTGACATCCGCGGGACGCCGTCAACTCGCCCCGCTCCGCGAGGAATGGCGTTCATTTTTCCATGCGCTCGATGCGCTGGCCGGAGTCAGCCATGCCTGATTGGAAGATGGTGGTCAGTGAACGTCTAGGGCTAAGAAACATCCACGAAGAAGCGGTGCGTGAACTGGCGGCCCATCTCGAAGAAAGCTATGAGAACTGTCGTTCGCGCGGGCTGGCCGAACCGAATGCGCTTGCGGAGACGCTGGAAGAGCTAGATGACCGCGCTGTTCTGGTGAAGGCAATTCGTCGAAGAAATTCAGGGGAGGACGTCATGAACTACCGTACGAGGAGTCTGTGGATTCCGGCGGTTGCGAGTCTGCTGGGAGCAAGTCTGGCGATGGCTTCGCTTCAGTTCGCGGGGCTGCGCGCGCAACTTGTCAGAACCGGCCCAGTTGAGATGACGTTCTATTGGCCTTGGTTGGGAATATTGCCGTTGTGCGGGGCGCTCGGAGCCTATCTCTCGCATCGCGCAGGAGCTTCAATCCTCACGCGCCTGATCGCAGCACTCGCTCCGGTCTTGTGGCTCTTGGCGATATTCATCATCATCGAACCAATCGATTTCGCGGTGAATGGTCTCGGGCAACTTCGCTACTTCGCGAATGACATCACGCAGTGGGTCGTTGTCCCCGGGCTTGCGCTCTTGGTAGGCGCAGCCCCATTCCTGCGCGAACAGAAGATCCTGAAAGCAGAAGCCTGAAGTGTGAGTCGGACGTGCGGTGCCCGAAGTCTGAGGTCGGAGGTCCGAAGCCGGAAGCCGGCCCTACTGCGCCGGCGGCACGTATTCCTTCGGCTTGGCTGATCCTTCGCCGAAGAAGAACATTTCCATCTGCTTGACGATGACTTCCTGATCTTCGCGCCGGGCCGGATTGAGGCGGTATTCGTTGAGCAGCATTTTGCAATGCTCCATCCACATGCGCCACGCCTCCTGCGAGACATTGTCGTAGACCTTCTGGCCGAGTTCGTTGTCGAAGGGCGGCTCGTCGAGCCCGGGCATTTCCTTCTTGAACTTCACGCAATACACCATGTGCGCCATAAATTCCTCGAAGAATCGCTGATTTTTCGGTATCCGAATCTATCTTACATCGACTTCGCAGGGATCATCCGGCGCCACGCGATCGCCGCGAGAGCCCAGACGCCGAGCAGCGGAGTCAGGCTGGCGAGCCCGTGCAAGCCGAGCAGTTGACCTAAATTGAACGCGCCATATTTCCCATGCGCTCCCGCTTCGGCCAGGGTCAACATCGAATCGCGATTCATTGCCATTTTGCCGGCCCAAAACGATGGCCAGACGGAATGAATCATCGGGCAGTTATCCTGCATGGAAAGCTGCGATGTCGTCGAGACCACCATAAGCGCGATGAAGACGCTCCCCGCCGCGACGACGAGAAGAACTCGCCGCCACCCTGGAGTTGCGCGCTGCCAACACGGGGCAAGGCCAAGGCATAGCAGAGGAATGGCGGCTCCAGCGTAGCGAGGGCCGAAGGTCAGGCCCGCCTTCCACCAGTAAAAAGATGCGTTAAATAAGAAGTAATACGCCGCAATCGCGAATGCGATAACGGCTGCCGCGCGGTATTTTCCGTTCCACAAGGTCCACAAGCCGGCCGGGGCGGCCAGCATCACGGGCGAGGCGAAGAAAAGTCCGCGCGAACATCCGAACAACAATTTCAGGAGGCGATCTGGATGAGGATAGGTCAGGCCCATATATCCCTGCTGCTGCATGAACGAAAACGAAGTCGGATCGTAGTACGAGTAGCTTGGACGAAATCCGCCAAACGCCGCGTGCAGATAGCCGAGCAGCACCGCGACGCAGATCGAGGCTCCAAGGCCGACTCCGATAATAGCCCGCCATCGGGCGGTCGCGCCCTGCCGCCACGCGCGTGAAAGAGCGAAGACGGCCAGAATCCCCGAGGCAGGCGCAGCCGGATACTCGGTCACGGTGGCCCATCCGGCAGCGAGTCCGACCGCGAGCGCCCAGAAGAAATCGAGATGGCCCGTTCCGGCAGTCTGGCCGATTTTCAATGCGGCGGCAAGCGCGAAGATCAGACAGGCTCCGACCAGCGCATGAGCCCAGAACAAACTGGCATAAGCCCAGATCGGAGTACCCAGGCACAAAACGATGACGCCGAAAGCTGCTCCCGCCAACGACGCGCCAAATCGCATCGCAATAAAAAACAGGCACACTCCGGCGAGAGCCATCGGGATGGCCACCGAAAACACGCTCACGAGATACGAAAGAAGAAATTCGCCTTGCGGAGAAACGGGATCGACCCCAACAGCGCGCATGGCCGGTCTTGCCACAACAGCGAACGGCACCGCCAGAAAAACGAGCCCCGGCGCTTTATCGGAATAGTAATGTCCTTTGAAGTGCGCTTTATCCTGCGTGTTCTGCTGGTAGGAATCGATGCGCAGTGTGTGCTCTTCAACAATGGCGCGGAGAAGATCAAAGCGCGAATTGTGATTCCACCCGCCGCCCTCGTAGAAATAAATGAAAGAAAAGAAAGTCACGACGCCCAGCAGCAGCGCCGCTCGTCTTCGAATGGCAGATTTTTCTGGAAAGGGCGTCATCAGATTATTCGCAACAAAATCAAAACGCCCTGACGAAAGGATTTCCCGCTGCCAAGTCCGGCTGCCTCAGCGCTTCCCCATCGCCAACAAATATTCGGCAACAATCTTCTTCGCCTCTTCCTCCGCCGCGGCTGGATCCTTCGCCTCATTCGAGGCGGCCAGCTTTCCCTTGATCCCGACATACACCGCGTCGTAGGGCGTGTCACCCAGATTTTCTACTCTGTGCTTAAAAGGAGGATACCAGCGGGCTTCCCCCGGCTTGGAATAAACTTCGCGAACCTTTCCATTCTCATCGGTGAAGCGGAGGTGCGCCTCCGTCAGGATCACAACCACGCCCCCCGGGTGCTCGTGAAGAGCCGACTTTTCATGCGGTCCGTAGTGCACCGAGACGACCTGCACCCGCTCGTTTTCAAAATCCAGCTTGTAATGCCTGGGCTCGACCTTGGTGGGATCCTGCGCCAGCGCCAGGGAAGTGGCCAGACACACAAGTGCGCCAGCCCAGAATAGTCTGGTCCGCATACCAGCCTCCTAACCGAGGAATATGTTCTTTTTGGAAGACTGATGAAACTCTAGGTATCGACTCAGCCCTCTGTCAACCGCGCGGACCGGTCGGCCCCAGAGTGGTAAACGTTGCCCAGGTCAATCCTTTGCGCCGCAGAAAAACATGCAGCGTGGCAGTCGCGCCATGGCGCGGCCCGTGATGACTGATTTGTAGCCAGTTCGATCTTCTTGGGTAATCCCGCCGCATGAACGGCATGTCATCCTTCTATGAAAACGGGCGTACCTGTCCATAGGTATTTTGCGGCGATGCGGACAGGCTTCTATTCGTGCTCGAGGCACATAAGGTATGTCCGGACTCCGCCGCTCCATCTGAGCGTCGCTCTCGAAGAGCAAGGATGACTTCGAGCTGACGGATTCCCCTTACACCGCCGCAAACTTTTCTTCGTCAAACACCACGCCGTCGTGCAGCAGGGCGTAGACCGCGATCAGCAACTTGCGGGCCAGCGCCACTCGCGCCACGTGCTTGTGTTTCTTGCGCGACAGCCGTTCATAGTAGCGCTTGGCCGCCGGCGAACAGCGGGTCGCCACCTGCGCGGCCTCCACCATGATCCAGCGCATCCACGGCGAACCCTGCCGCGTGATGCCGCCCCGCGCCGCCTTGCCCGCCGACTCCCGCACTCGCGGCACCAGCCCGGCGTAACTGCACAGCGCTTCTTTGTCAGCGAAGCGTCCCAGGTCTCCGATCTCGGCCAGCAGCATCATCGCCGAACACTCCCCAATCCCCGGAATCGTCATCAGCCACTGGGCCCGCTCGTCTTGTTTTGCTTTTTCACTTAATTGGAGATTTTGTTTTTGAATCTCTTCCGTGTACCCATCCAGCAAGCGCAGGCACACGCTCACCGATTCTCGCGCCTGCGCCGGCAGTTTTACTCCCGCCAGCCACAGCCGTCCCCGTTTGCCGAACAAATCCGTCACCGGCGAATGCAGCCCTTGCTGATGCAGCACCGCATGCACCTGGTTCTTCAGTCGCGTCCGATGCCGCACCAGCGTGGCCCGCAACCGCACCTGCTGCCGCCGCGCCTGCGTCTCCCGGTCCGCTTTCCACGACTCCGGCAACAAGTCGCAGCGCAGCAAATGCGCCAGCGTCTCCGAATCCACCCGATCATTCTTCAGCTTCGCCGACGCAATCGCCTTCACCCGCTGCGGATGCACCAGCACCAACCGCGCGACCTCCGGCTCCACCACCTCGCGAAACGCCGGCCAGAACCCGCACGCCTCCACCGCCGCCTGCACCTGTTGCCCGCGAAACTGACGAAAATACTTACGCAGCGCCAGCTTCTCGTTGCTCACCGGCCCCGCCTGTACGATCTTGCCCCTTGCTTCCACCGCCGTCATGTAACAGAATCTCTGGTGAAGATCTACGCCAACGTGGATCATCTCGTGCCTCCTTCAGGGCTTGTGCTTCGAGCACGTACTTTACCCTTGGAGGCACGCCTTTTTAGTTTTCATTACATCTGAGCCGCCGCTTTTAGCGGCGAAGGATCTATGCATTCGCGTGCAGCGCCGATACTGCGCGCAAAAATGCAGAGGTCCTTCGCGCAAAAAACGCACTCAGAATGACAATACTTGCAGTGGAGGCCCTTTTACGCCTTCACAGCGCCTCTCACGGCCTCCGCGAATTTGCGCACATCCTCTTCCGTCGTGTCGAATGAACACATCCAGCGGACGATGCACTCTTCCTCGATCCACGGATAAAAGAAGAAGCGCTGCTTGATCTTTTCGATCGAATGCCGCGGGATCTGCGCGAATACTCCGTTGGCCTCGACCTCCCACATGATTTTGACCTGCGGGATATTCTTGACCTCCGCTTCGAGCATCTGGGCCATACGATTGGCGTGCACCGCGCTGCGGCGCCAGAGATCGTTCGTCAGCAAGGTCTCGAACTGTACGGCGATGAACCGCATCTTTGACGCGAGCTGCATCCCCTGTTTGCGCAGGTAAAGGAAGTCGGAGCTCAGAGCGGGATTGAAAAACACGACGGCCTCTCCGCCCATGGCACCGTTCTTAGTTCCTCCGAATGAAAGCACGTCGACTCCCAGATCGCGCGTCGCCTCGCGCAGGCTCTGCCCAAGGCTCACGGCCGCATTGGAAATGCGCGCTCCATCCATGTGCAGAAACATCTCATGCTCGTGCGCAAAATTCGCGAGCGCTCGAATCTCCTCTGGGCGGTACACGGTGCCCATCTCGGTCGATTGCGTAATCGAAATGACCCTCGCCTGCACATGATGCTGATCGCCGATCCCGTGATACGCATGCCGGACGGAATCGACCGAAATCTTTCCATCCTGATGCGCCAGCGGGATCAGCTTGCATCCCGTGTGTTTTTCCGGCGCCCCGCATTCGTCGGTGTAGATGTGCGCGTAGTCGCTGCAGAGCACCGCGTGATAAGGACGGTTCAGCGCCTGCAGGCCCAATACATTCGCGCCGGTGCCGTTAAAAGTGAAGAAGACCTGGATGCCCGATCCGAAGTGTTCTTCGAACTTTGCAGTCGCCGACCGCGTGTAAGAATCGTCTCCGTAGGCGACAACATGTCCCTGGTTGGCGCGCACGATGGCGTCGATGATTTCCGGATGCACTCCAGCATTGTTATCGCTGGCAAAACCGCGAGTGGGCTTGGTAGAAGCTTGTGGCATAACCGAACAATGTACCAGAGAGCCGAACGAAAGAAGCAGGCTCCGTTTGCCGGGGAGAGACCAATTACAATCTCATTCCATGATTCGAGGATTGTCGATGCGCCTGGTCCGATACTGCGTGGTCGTTCTTTTTCTCGCGATTTTCGCTGCGGCTCAAACGCCCGAGCAGAAGACAGCACATTATCTGGAATCGATCCGCCAGCAGCCTTCGTTGCTGCTCGCTTTTCTGCATGACGTGCCCAAGGGCGGCGACCTGCACAATCACCTGGACGGAGCCGTCTACGCGGAAGATCTCATCGACTTTGCCGCCTCCGACAATTTCTGCATCGATCGCACCACTTCGAAGCTGATCGCTCCGCCCTGCGACTCCTGCGAAAAGTACACGCCAAATCCGGCTATCCGCTGCGCCTACGGCGACCCAGTGCTTTACGGGCAGATCATCGACGCGTGGTCGATGCGAAACTGGCGTGAAGGAGACGAATCCGGCCACGATCATTTCTTCGGCACCTTCGATAAATTCAGCCTGGCATCGCACAATCACGTCGCTGAAGCGATCGCCGCGGTCGTCAACCGCGCCGCCAAAGAGCACGTGCAGTACATCGAGTTCATGGACACCGCCGACGGACGCGCCTCGGCGCAGCTCGGAGCGAAACTCGGCTGGGACGACGATTTCGGCAAAATGCGTGACCGGCTCTTGTCCGGCGGCCTCAAAGAAATCAAAAACGCCACCAGAGAGACTCTCTCCGAAGATGAAGCTCGTGCACGCAAGGAACTGCAATGCGGCACCCCTCAGGCCGAGCCCGGATGCAACGTCCACGTGCGTTTTCTCTATCAGGCCTTGCGCGGACTGCCTCCGGAGGCAGTGTTTGCGCAACTCGTGCTCGGATTCGAACTGGCCTCCTCCGATCCGCATTTTGTCGGATTGAATCTCGTCCAGCCAGAAGACTGGTACGTTCCGATTCACGATTTCAATCTGCACATGAAGATGCTCGATTACCTGCACGGCGTCTATCCCAAGGCTCACATCGCGCTGCACGCGGGCGAAATTGCTTCCGGACTGGTCAAGCCCGAGGATCTCTCCTTTCACATCCGTGCCTCGGTCGAGAAAGGTCACGCGGAGCGCATTGGGCACGGCGTCGACATCATGATGGAAAAAGATCCGATCGGATTGATGAAGGAGATGGCTTCGCGCAACGTGTTGGTGGAAATCAATCTGACCTCGAAAGATCAGATTCTCGGGATCAGCGGCGATGACCATCCGCTGCCCGTCTACATCAAATATGGCGTCCCGGTTGCGATTTCGACCGACGACGAAGGCGTAGCCCGGTCCGATATGACGCACGAATATCTGCGCGCCGAAGAAGGCTACCGTTTCTCCTACACGGAACTGAAGAGAATCACGCGCGAAAGTCTCCAGCATAGTTTTCTGCCGGGGAGGAGTTTGTGGGCTGAAACGAGGGGAACATTTCGGCCGGTTGCGGTGTGTGCCGCGAGCGCTTTGGGCGCCAAGCCTTCGGCCGCCTGCGCGAAATTCCTGGACGCCAATGAACGCGCCCAGGAGCAATGGAAGTTGGAAGGGGAGTACGCTGAATTTGAGAAGAAGTACTGATGCGCACTGGTTTCTGAAAGAACGATAAATCCTCAACCATCGTGCAGGCGTAGCCTGTTAGTGAGTCATGCCGCGTAAACGTACCCTCATTCCGGCGCCGCTCTATTGGACGGCACAAAACGTCCCGGTCTCGCATCCCGTGCTTCCGGTTGTCGCCGAGCGCGGAGGCACGCAGCTCCGCACGCCGCTCCCGGTCGCGATCGTCGACACCCGCGAGCAGAATCCGCTGTCCTTCCGGCGGTTTCGCGGATGGTTCCAGAAGATCGAATACCGCGCTCTCAAGCTGGGCGACTATTCCGTCAAAGGGATGGAAGACGCCTGCGCGGTCGAACGCAAAGATCTGGCCGACCTGATTCACTCGTTCACGACCAACCGCGGCGTCTTCATCGCCCGCCTTCGCCGCATGAGGGAATTGCCGAACAGCCTGCTGGTCGTGACGTCGTCGCTGACCGAGATCAAGTCCGAATATCCCTATCGAGCGGCCAATCCGAACCGCATCACGCAGTCCCTGATCGCGGTGTTGACCGGGCTTCGCCTGCCGTTTATCTGCACCGACACGCACGAACTGGGAGAAGAAATCGTCGCCTCGTACCTCTACCAGACCTTCCTTTACGACTGGCTCGACCGCAACGGCCACGGACGTCAGCTGGCCGACGGCGATCTATAACCGGCAGAGCTGCGAGCCAAGGCCGATTCCGCTTGCATTTGTCCTTGTAGAGCGGAGAATAGACTTTACTAGTAAGCAAACATGGTTCGTCATCGCAAAAAGTGACGAAAAATTCACAGCTTATTAACCGCGGGTTGATTGAAGGGCTTTATGCTTAGGCGTTGCCCATCCCATCGAATCAGCGGCGGAATCGCGGCGCAGCTGTCCCAGAACCCCAGCGGCGCGTGCGTATTCGCCTGGCGGATAAATCCATGAGCACCGCGACGAAGGCCCCGAACTCGGAACCGGTCCACGAGTACATCGTGCGCCGGACGGTGGAAGCATGTCACATGGCGAAAGATGCGGCCGGCGCGGCGGCGGAGGGAATCGCCACCGGCTCCAGCGTCTTGCTCAACTCGCTGCGCCAGCGCGAGCGCGAGCTCGACACCCTCGACATGGAGATCGATAACGGCGTGACCACCGCCATCACCGAGGTTGAGCCGGAAAAAGCCCGCGAACTGCTCGCCTGCATGAAATTCATGATCGGCCTCGAGCGCATCGGAGACCTTCTGCTGAGCTTTGGCAGCAGCGCTCAGGCGTCGAGCGGGCGGATCGATCCCGAGGACACTCGCGACCTGACCCAGATGGCAACCTTGCTCGAAAAGATGCTGACCGACTGCGCCGTGTCATTTTCAGAGCGCGACGTTAGCAAGGCCGTGGAGGTGCTTCGCGCTGACGCCGATATGGATCGCCTGCGCAATCTCATTTTCCTGCGGCATATTGAGAACCCTGAAAACGTGCATCGCCAGGCCAGCCTGCAGGTGATCTTCATGACGCAGTCGCTGGAGCGCGCCGGAGATCACGCCAAGAACCTTGCCGAAGAAGTCTGCCATCTCGTCAGTGGACGCACCGTCCGCCACGTGCTTATCGCCTACGATAAGCACGTCGAGCAGCAGATGTTTATCAACTACCTGCGCCGCCGCGACCAGCAC
This sequence comes from uncultured Acidobacteriota bacterium, assembly GCA_963763845.1. Classification (GTDB taxonomy): domain Bacteria; phylum Acidobacteriota; class Terriglobia; order Terriglobales; family Acidobacteriaceae; genus Sulfotelmatobacter. The sequence goes on along the minus strand of CAVXPX010000021.1, from coordinate 184,282 downwards.
CACTAACCGTGAAAAGGTTTGCCCTGCCGGTAACCCTTTCGTAACCCTCCGTAATGCACATTTCTTGTTGCACTTTAACATTTGTGAAATATCTTCCATGTAACCTGTATTCAGGAGGACCGCTCATGGCTTCAGCGCGCGTGGCGAGATCTATGCCGTTGAAGGTAGCTGCCATCTGCTACCGGCGTCGAGGCACCGCGATCGAGTTCCTGCTGGTCAACACCAATGGCGGGAGCAAGTGGACTTTTCCCAAGGGATCGACCGATCCGCGGCTCTCGCACAGTCAGGCTGCCGAGCGCGAGGCCGCCGAAGAGGCTGGGGCCCTGGGAACCATCGAGCCGCGTCACTTCCATCTTTACATTCATTCCAAGGGCGTGTTCTGGCAGCCCGGCGGCGTGCAGGAGTTCGTGGTGAAGGCCTTCCTGATGGAAGTCCACCAGATACGCAAACCGGACGAATCGAATCGCCGCCCGACCTGGTTCAGCCCGGCCGAAGCAAAGCGCCGTCTCGCCAAGGGACGCGAAGTGAAATATTTCCGCGAACTCGAAGCCGTAATCGACCGCGCGCTCGAACGGATTCAGTACCACAGCGAACTCTGGGGAGCATATCCCGGGGCCCGCACGGTGCGTCCCCTAGCGGCGAAGGACCCGATCGTGGAAACAGTCTGGCCGTAGTCTCCCACCATCCACCTTCATGTCATCCTTCTATGAAAACGGGCGTACCTGTCCATAGGTATTTTGCGGCGATGCGGACAGGCTTCTATTCGTGCTCGAGGCACATAAGGTGTGTCCGGACTCCGCCGCTCCATCTGAGCGTCGCTCTCGAAGAGCAAGGATGACTTCGAGCTGACGGATTCCCCTTACACCGCCGCAAACTTTTCTTCGTCAAACACCACGCCGTCGTGCAGCAGGGCGTAGACCGCGATCAGCAACTTGCGGGCCAGCGCCACTCGCGCCACGTGCTTGTGTTTCTTGCGCGACAGCCGTTCATAGTAGCGCTTGGCCGCCGGCGAACAGCGGGTCGCCACCTGCGCGGCCTCCACCATGATCCAGCGCATCCACGGCGAACCCTGCCGCGTGATGCCGCCCCGCGCCGCCTTGCCCGCCGACTCCCGCACTCGCGGCACCAGCCCGGCGTAACTGCACAGCGCTTCTTTGTCAGCGAAGCGTCCCAGGTCTCCGATCTCGGCCAGCAGCATCATCGCCGAACACTCCCCAATCCCCGGAATCGTCATCAGCCACTGGGCCCGCTCGTCTTGTTTTGCTTTTTCACTTAATTGGAGATTTTGTTTTTGAATCTCTTCCGTGTACCCATCCAGCAAGCGCAGGCACACGCTCACCGATTCTCGCGCCTGCGCCGGCAGTTTTACTCCCGCCAGCCACAGCCGTCCCCGTTTGCCGAACAAATCCGTCACCGGCGAATGCAGCCCTTGCTGATGCAGCACCGCATGCACCTGGTTCTTCAGTCGCGTCCGATGCCGCACCAGCGTGGCCCGCAACCGCACCTGCTGCCGCCGCGCCTGCGTCTCCCGGTCCGCTTTCCACGACTCCGGCAACAAGTCGCAGCGCAGCAAATGCGCCAGCGTCTCCGAATCCACCCGATCATTCTTCAGCTTCGCCGACGCAATCGCCTTCACCCGCTGCGGATGCACCAGCACCAACCGCGCGACCTCCGGCTCCACCACCTCGCGAAACGCCGGCCAGAACCCGCACGCCTCCACCGCCGCCTGCACCTGTTGCCCGCGAAACTGACGAAAATACTTACGCAGCGCCAGCTTCTCGTTGCTCACCGGCCCCGCCTGTACGATCTTGCCCCTTGCTTCCACCGCCGTCATGTAACAGAATCTCTGGTGAAGATCTACGCCAACGTGGATCATCTCGTGCCTCCTTCAGGGCTTGTGCTTCGAGCACGTACTTTACCCTTGGAGGCACGCCTTTTTAGTTTTCATTACATCTGAGCCGCCGCTTTTAGCGGCGAAGGATCTATGGATTCGTGTGAAGCGCCCATGCTCCTGGCAGGATGCATAGGTCCTTCGCGCACAAAACGCGCTCGGGACAGGAGGGAATGACACACTAGGAGGGAGGTTCTAGTCGATCCGAGATTTACGGGCAGCTAAGTTGCGCCGTGCCCACAATCTGGACCGTCGTACAACCGGTGCCGCTGCACGGACCGGGGACGCCGGCCCTCACGGTCACCACACCCGATGAACCGGGGATGCATTGCGCCAGACCGTTTCCAGTAAGCGTCGCAATGCTGGTTTCGGTCAGCACCCAATTAGCCTGGGGTAATGTAACCGGAGAAGGCGGTTGGCTGTAGTTGCCCGAGGCGGTGAATTGCACCTGCCCATCCGGGAAATTCTGTGCGTCCGCACTGGCCGGAGTCACAGTGACCGATTGTATGACCCGATTACCTCCGCCGCAGCCGTCCGCCAGAAGCCCGATACACGCGAGCAGGAGTGTGGTTGCCAGTAGCATTTTCGTCCGAGCGATAACGCCTCCTGATCCTGTAGCGTAACTAAACAAACCCGGCCTACAAAAGTTGCGCGGGTTCCGGACAAAGATTAGCACTCAGAGAAATGTTCTGTTAAACGGCGGTTCAATGGCCCTAGCCCCTAAACTCTAGCCCACCCCAGATGCTCGCCCCTGCTACGATAATTCCAGTCCCATGATCCAGCTTTCCGGCGCCGGAAAACGCTTCGGCCACAAAGTTCTCTTCGAAAATGTCGATTGGCTCATCACCCACCGCGACCACATCGGGCTGGTCGGCGGCAACGGTACCGGCAAGTCCACTCTGATGAAGGTCCTCGCCGGCATGGACACGTTCGACTACGGTTCGCTCACCGTCGCCAAGGGCACCTCGGCCGGCTACCTTCCGCAGGATGGGCTGACGCTTTCCGGACGTAGCGTGTTTGCCGAGTGCATGTCGGTGTTCGACGACCTGCGCGCGATGGAGAAGGAACTCGAATCGCTGATGCATAGCATGGCGGAGGTTGACCACACGAGTCCGGAGTACGCGGCCGTGGCCGATCGCTACGAGAGAGTCGAGCACGAGTTCCGCACGCGCGACGGATACTCGGTCGAGGCCGAAGTCGGACGCGTTCTGATGGGACTCGGATTCGGCAAGGAAGATTGGACACGGCTGACCGATGAATTCTCCGGCGGATGGCAGATGCGGCTGGCGCTGGCGAAACTGCTTCTGCAAAAGCCGAACCTGCTGCTGCTGGATGAGCCGACGAACCATCTGGATCTCGAAGCCCGCAACTGGCTGGAAGAGTATCTCGAAGAGTATCCGCACGCGTTTGTGCTGATCTCGCACGACCGCTACTTTCTCGATGTCACCGTCGACAAGATCGCAGAAATATGGAACAAGCGCTTCTGGTTCTATACCGGCAACTACGACAAATTTCTAGCGCAAAAGACGCAGCGCAACGAGCAGTTGCAGGCGGCCTACAGGAATCAGCGCGATCGCATCGAGCAATTGGAAGTCTTCATCAACCGCTTCCGCTATCAGGCGACCAAGGCCAAGCAGGTGCAGAGCCGCATCAAGGAACTCGAGAAGATAGAGCGCATCGAGATTCCGCCCGAGGAGAAGACGATCCATTTCTCCTTCCCGCAGCCGAAGGCCAGCGGACGCATCGTTGCGGAATTCGAATGTGTCGCCAAAACCTATCAGAAGAATGGCAGCGCAAAGAAAGTCTTCCGCGACGTCAGCTTCATCATCGAGCGCGGAGACCGCATCGCCTTGGTCGGCGTGAATGGCGCGGGCAAATCGACGCTGATTAAGCTGCTTGCTGGCACCGAGTCGCTCTCTGCCGGCGAATTCCGCACCGGTCACAATGTGCTCTCGGACTACTTTGCGCAGGATCAGTACAAGGAACTCGATCCGGAGGCGCGCATTCTCGACGATCTCGGCGCGCTCTCGCCGCGCTCCACCGAGACCGAACTGCGCAGCCTGCTCGGCTGCTTCCTGTTCTCGGAAGATGATGTGTTCAAAAAGATCGGAGTGCTCTCCGGCGGAGAGCGCGGACGCTATGCCCTGCTGCGACTGCTGCTGCATCCGGCGAACTTTCTGCTGTTGGATGAACCAACCAATCACCTTGACCTGCGCGCCAAGGACGTTCTGCTCGACGCGCTGGTGAAATACACGGGCACGGTCGTCTTTGTTTCGCACGACCGTTACTTCATCGACAAGCTGGCGACCCGGGTATTCGAGGTTGGCGGCGGCAAAGTCGAAATCTTCCCCGGGAATTACGAGGACTATCTCTGGCGCAAGGAGGGCGGCCAGCACGCCGTGCCCACGCTCGACGATGTTCCCGACGTGAAACCAACGAAGCCTTTGGGTGCGCCAGTTCTCGCTGAAGTTGGGACAAGTGGGAATTTGTCGGACTCGGACCAGACTGCACGGACAAACGGCAACGGCTCCGCGCCCACCACTCCGGAGGTCCCGAAGAAACGTTTGAATCCAATCAAACGCAAGCAGATGGAAGACCGCGTCGCGGAACTCGAAGCGCAAATCGGCCGCGCTGAGGACGAGATCGCGCGCCTGGAAACCGCGCTGCAAAGCTTCGTCAGCGCCGGGGAAACGCAGCTTCAATCCGAACAGCTCGAACAGAAGAAAGCCACGCACGCCGCGCTCGTGCACGAGTGGGAAGAAATGTCTGAAGACCTTGAGATCTCGGAGTAGTGCAGGGGTCCTTCGCTCCACCTGAAAAGCGGCTCCGCTCAGGATGCCCCATCCGGCTTCATCCAGCCAGGACAAATTGCTCTACTCGATGAGAGGTTACCTCTTCCCCCGCCGTACAACGCCTTCCGTAATCTCTCGTTCGCTCTTACCTCTGTGCGATAGTCAGGTTGGCCAAGTGGCCACGCACCGCCGAAGGCCACAAATTTCAAAAGACCAACCGCTAGAGCGGCATCAGGGCGCGCCACGCGGGACCCCAAGGAAGGTCGCATGCTTCAATCGTCGGACAACTCTTACAATCAGAAGTCCGGACTCCCGGCTTCCAATCCCAACGCTTACAACCCCATCAAAACCGTCACCGCACCCGTCGATCAGGCGACGATTGGCCGCACTTTGGTCATCAAGGGCGAAATCAGCGGCTCCGAGTCTCTCTATATTGATGGCCGCATCGAGGGCAAGATCACTATGCCTGAGAGCCGCGTCACCATCGGCCGCAATGGCAAGGTCGATGCCAGCATCCAGGCCCGCGAAGTCGTCGTGATGGGCAAGGTCACCGGCAACATCGAGTGCAGCGACCGCGTCGATATACGGGCCGAAGGCTCGGTCCACGGAGACATTTCCACCACGCGCATCAGCGTCGAAGATGGCGCCGCTCTGAAGGGCGGAATTCAGGTCCGCAACGAAACCAAGCACAAAGAATCGCAGCCGCCTCAGGGCCAGTCGAAGCAGGAGCCGCCCAAGGCTCTGGCCGCGACCGCCAGCGCGTAAGCGAGAATTTGTCGAGCCGAGAGCAAGGGGCACGCCTCAGCGTGCCACCTTGTGAAGCCGCCCCTGTGGCGGCTTTTTTTATTCGTGGGTAGAATTGGCGATTACGAATTACCCAATTACTCAATGATCCTGAATCTCACCATTCTCCCCGGCGATGGAATTGGTCCTGAAGTTACGGAGCAGGCGGTTCTGGTCCTGCAGGCTGTGGCTGGCAAATTCGGCCATCAGCTCGAGCTTCAGCAGAGACTGATCGGCGGAGCGGCTCTCAGCGCCACCAACGATCCTCTTCCGCCCGAGACAATCCAGGCTTGCCTGTCGTCCAAGGCAGTTCTGCTCGGCGCGGTCGGAAGCCCTGCATTCGATCACAATCCCGGCCACCTTCGGCCCGAGGCAGGTCTGCTGCGCATCCGGCGCGAGCTTGGCGCCTACGCGAACCTGCGTCCCGCCATTTTCTTTCCTGCGCTTGAGGATTGTTCCCCGCTGCGCGCGGAGATCGTCCGTGGCACCGACATCATGATCGTGCGCGAACTGCTCGGCGGAGCCTACTTCGGCCAGCCTCGCTCCATCGAAGGCGATCCCGGCGCGCGCGAGGCCGTCAACACCATGCGATATGGAGAGCACGAAATCGAGCGCATCGCCCGCGTGGCCTTTGATCTGGCGATGAAGCGTAAAAAGAAAGTTCTTTCGGTCGACAAGGCGAATGTGCTCGAGTGCTCACGGCTTTGGCGGGACGTAGTCACGCGTATCGGCAGGGACTATCCAGAGGTGACACTGGCGCATCAGTACGTGGATTCTGCGGCAATGTTGCTGGTGCAGCGTCCAGCCGATTTCGACGTGCTCCTGACCGAGAATATGTTCGGCGACATTCTTTCCGATCAAGCCGGCGGGGTGGTCGGATCCCTGGGACTGCTCGCCTCCGCCAGTATCGGCGGCCCGGTGGGGCTCTACGAGCCCGTTCACGGCTCTGCGCCCACTATCGCGGGAAAAGGAATTGCCAATCCTTTGGGCGCGATTCTAACGGTCGCGATGCTGCTGCGGCATTCCTTCCATCTTCAGCAGGAAGCTGCGTGCGTCGAACAAGCTGTATCGGCGGCGCTCGCGAAGGGCGCGCGGACAGCCGACCTGGCGGCCAAGACTCATCCCGCAATCTCGACGACGGAAATGGGACGCAGGGTGGTTGAAGAGATTCGCTAGAACAAAGTGGCGATTGAGAGTCGTGCGGCGGATGAGCCAGATATTTATCCAAACCCGCATACTGTCAACTGTTCGCCGTCAAGATTGACGCTAAGGATATGCAGGGCGAATTCGCATTGCCCATCAGGTCAGATCTTTACCTGCGATCGGAAAGTTCCTGTAGTTGAGCCTGGCGTCGAGCTCTCTTGCCCGCGCCTCGATTTGCTGCTTTTGAGCGCTCGCCTTTACCCCAAAGCTCCACGCCTCTACAGGAAAAACCCTAGGTTTCGGTTTTGGCAATCATGTTCCAATTAGCACGTTCAGACCTCAAACTGGGTCCTGAGGTTTGCGGCGAGTCGACGTTCAAGGGGCACTTTTCCTTAGGAAATACCAGCTTCTGTCAATTAAAGATTTAGAGCGATTCGAGCTTCCTCGGCGGGAAGAGAAGCGCGTCCCGATTGAGATTGCAACCCATCGAGGTTCGATCTTTGGAGTTGCGCCGAGCAGGTCCAGCAGGAAGCTCCTCATTCGGTGGAGAGACGATGAAAAGATCCTTAATCAACGAAGTCGCCCCAGGTGAAACCGGCGCAATGGTTCCCAGCGTGCGGCATAACGGGAAAGCGAAAGGGGCGGAGGAAGCAGCACTCGACCTCACTGTAATTCTCACCAGTCTGCAGAGCATGCGCGATGGCGACTTTACCGTGCGGCTCCCCGGCACGTGGGTCGGTTTAGCTGGCAAAGTGGCAGACACATTTAACGAGATTGTCGCCGCGAACCAGCACATGTCTGATGAGTTGAAGCGCGTCGGCCAGGCTGTCGGAAAACAGGGCAAAACGCGCCAGCGCGTCCGTTTTCATGAGTCGAGAGGCGCATGGGGCGAGATGGAAGTCTCGGTGAATACGCTGGTCGAGGATCTGCTTCGGCCCACCGCCGAAGTTACGCGCGCCATTGCGGCCGTTGCTCAAGGAGATCTCACACAAACCGTCCGATTGGACGTCGACGGCCGGCCGCTGGAAGGCGAGTTCCTACGTTCCGCCAATCTCGTAAACACGATGATTCAGCAGCTCGGAGTATTCACGGCCGAAGTGACGCGCGTCGCGCGCGAAGTCGGTACCGAAGGAAAACTTGGCGGGCAGGCGCAGGTTCCTGACGTGGCCGGTACGTGGAAAGATCTCACCGATAACGTCAATCTGATGGCCAGCAACCTGACAGGTCAGGTCCGCAATATCGCCGAAGTTGCAACCGCCGTTGCCAGCGGCGATCTCTCTCGAAAAATCACGGTGGACGTCCGCGGAGAGATTTTGCAATTGAAGGAAGCCATCAACACGATGGTCGACCAGTTGCGTTCATTTGCATCAGAAGTCACGCGCGTGGCGCGCGAAGTTGGTACGGACGGAAAACTCGGTGGACAAGCCGTCGTTCCTGGAGTTGCCGGCACTTGGAAAGATCTTACGGATTCCGTGAACGCAATGGCCGGCAACCTCACTGCTCAGGTTCGCAATATCGCGGAAGTTACAACAGCCGTCGCTCGCGGCGATTTATCTCGAAAGATCACTGTGGACGTAAAGGGAGAAATTCTCGAACTGAAAGACACTATCAACACGATGGTGGACCAGTTGAATGCGTTCGCTGGCGAAGTAACCCGCGTCGCCCGCGAAGTAGGAACTGAAGGCAAACTGGGCGGCCAGGCGCAGGTGCCCGGCGTTGGCGGCACCTGGAAAGATCTCACCGATAACGTGAATTTCATGGCCAGCAATCTCACGGGCCAGGTACGAAATATCGCGGAGGTTGCAACTGCTATCGCAAGTGGAGACTTATCCCGCAAAATTACAGTCGATGTGCGCGGCGAAATTCTGCAGTTGAAAGAAACATTGAACACGATGGTCGACCAGTTGAACCGGTTTGCGGGCGAAGTCACGCGCGTGGCTCGTGAAGTTGGCACGGAAGGCAGACTGGGGGGGCAGGCAAACGTCCCCGGTGTAGCCGGAACCTGGAAAGATCTCACGGATTCCGTAAATTCCATGGCTGGCAACCTCACCGGCCAAGTACGAAACATCGCGGAAGTAACTACCGCTGTCGCCCGCGGCGATTTGTCGCGCAAGATCACAGTCGACGTGAAGGGAGAAATCCTCGAACTCAAGAACACCATCAACACGATGGTGGACCAGCTTAATGCGTTTGCAGGCGAAGTCACACGCGTGGCGCGCGAAGTAGGCACCGAAGGAAAACTCGGCGGTCAGGCCCAGGTTCCCGGCGTTGCCGGTACGTGGAAAGATCTCACGGACAACGTGAACTTCATGGCCAGCAACCTCACGGGCCAAGTCAGAAACATCGCAGAAGTTGCCACGGCGGTGGCCCGCGGCGATTTGTCGCGCAAAATCACCGTCGACGTGAAGGGAGAAATTCTCGAACTGAAAGACACCATCAACACCATGGTCGATCAGTTGCGATCGTTCGCCTCAGAAGTCACGCGCGTGGCTCGTGAAGTCGGCACGGACGGCAAACTCGGTGGCCAGGCATTGGTTCCCGGTGTTGGTGGTACGTGGAAAGATTTGACGGACTCGGTGAACTCCATGGCCAGCAACCTGACTGGCCAGGTCCGAAACATCGCTGAAGTCTCGACCGCCATTGCCAGTGGAGACTTGTCAAAGAAAATCACGGTTAACGTGAGCGGCGAGATTCTGTTGCTGAAGGAAACCATCAATACGATGGTGGATCAGTTGAACGCATTCGCTGCCGAAGTGACGCGCGTGGCCCGCGAAGTTGGTACGGAAGGGAAACTTGGCGGACAAGCGCAAGTTCCAGGTGTAGCCGGTACCTGGAAAGATCTCACGGATTCGGTCAACTCGATGGCCGGAAATCTCACGGCGCAAGTTCGAAACATCGCCGAAGTGACCACGGCCGTCGCCCGCGGCGATCTGTCACGCAAGATCACGGTCGACGTGAAGGGCGAAATTCTCGAGCTCAAGAACACCATCAACACGATGGTCGATCAACTCAACGCGTTCGCCGGAGAAGTGACCCGGGTGGCCCGCGAAGTCGGAACCGAAGGCAGACTTGGAGGCCAGGCCAATGTCCCCGGAGTTGCCGGAACCTGGAAAGATCTCACCGACAATGTGAACTTCATGGCCAGCAACCTGACGGGCCAGGTGAGAAACATCGCCGAAGTAGCCACGGCAATTGCCAGCGGTGACTTGTCCCGCAAGATCACGGTCGATGTTCGCGGCGAAATCCTACAGCTTAAAGAAACGCTCAATACCATGGTCGAGCAGTTGCGATCGTTTGCCGCCGAAGTGACTCGCGTGGCCCGCGAAGTCGGATCGGAAGGCCGCCTCGGCGGCCAAGCAAACGTGCCCGGAGTTGCCGGAACCTGGAAGGACCTCACCGACTCGGTCAACGCCATGGCTGGAAACTTGACGGCCCAGGTGCGAAACATTGCCGAAGTGACGACGGCTGTTGCCCGTGGCGACTTATCGCGCAAGATCACGGTCGATGTGAAAGGCGAAATTCTCGAACTCAAGAACACCATCAACACGATGGTGGACCAGCTCAATGCTTTCGCCGCCGAAGTTACTCGCGTAGGCCGCGAGGTCGGTACTGACGGCAAGCTCGGCGGACAAGCACAGGTGCCGGGAGTCGCCGGAATCTGGAAAGATCTCACGGACAACGTCAACGTCATGGCGGTAAACCTCACCGAGCAGGTCCGCGGCATCGCGAAAGTAGTAACCGCAGTCGCCAACGGCGACCTGACCCAGAAGCTGACGGTCAATGCGAAGGGCGAAATCGCAGCCTTGGCGGAAACCATCAACAACATGACCGGTACGCTCGCAACCTTTGCGGATCAGGTTACGACGGTTGCTCGCGAGGTGGGCGTCGAAGGCCGCCTCGGAGGACAGGCGAATGTGCCCGGCGCCGCCGGAACATGGAAGGACCTGACTGGCAACGTCAACTTGCTCGCCGATAACCTCACCAACCAGGTCCGAGCCATTGCGGAAGTCGCCACGGCCGTGACCAAGGGCGACCTGACCCGCTCCATTCAAGTGGAAGCCAGCGGTGAAGTTGCTGAGTTGAAGGACAACATCAACACCATGATCGACAACCTTCGCCTCACAACCGACCGCAACACCGAACAGGACTGGCTCAAGACAAACCTCGCGCGCTTCACCGGAATGTTGCAGGGCCAGCGCGATCTTGCCACGGTCGGCCGTATGCTGCTTTCCGAGCTCGCTCCGCTGGTCAACGCGCAACAAGGCGTTATCTATCAGATGGAGACGGAGAATTCCGCCGGCATGGTGTTGCTCTCCGCCTTTGCCGATGATGGCGAGAATGGCCATCTTCGCAGGTTGAAGATCGGAGAGGGTCTTGTCGGCCAGGTCGCAGCAGAGAAGCGTCGCATGCTGATTGCCGACCCTCCGGGAAACACGGTGGCGATTCGCTCCGGGTTATTCAAGGCTGTTCCGCGAAATGTGATCGTGCTGCCGGTACTTTTCGAGGATCGAGTGAAAGCCGTGATCGAACTCGCGTCCTTGAATTCGTTTACCGCCTCGCATCTGGCATTTCTTGAGCAGCTCACCGCCAGCATCGGCATCGTCCTCAACAGCATTGAAGCCACCATGCAGACCGAAGGATTGCTCAAGCAATCGCAACAACTGGCGGCAGAGCTGCAGACGCAACAGAAAGAGCTGCAGCAGACGAACGAGCAACTTGCTCAAAAGGCACAGCAGCTCGCCGAACAGAATGTTGAAGTCGAAAGAAAGAATCAGGAAATCGAGCAGGCCCGCCGGGCGCTGGAAGAAAAGGCCAAGGAACTGGCTTTGACTTCCAAGTACAAATCAGAGTTCCTCGCCAATATGTCTCACGAGTTGCGCACCCCGCTCAATTCGATTCTTGTGTTGGGCCAGCAACTCAGTGAGAATCCCGATCACAATCTGACTCCGAAACAGGTTGAATTCGCTCGAACCATTCACGCCGCCGGAACGGACTTGCTCAATCTGATCAGCGATATTCTCGACCTCTCGAAAATCGAATCCGGCACGGTGTCGGTCGAAGCCGAGGAAGTATTCTTCGCGAACCTGCTCGAAATGGTTGCACGGCCTTTCCGGCACGAAGCGGAGAATCGCAAACTCGCATTCGAAGTACATAACGATCCCCATCTGACGCGCAGTCTCGTAACCGATTCCAAGCGTCTGCAACAGGTTCTTAAAAATCTGTTGTCGAATGCCTTCAAGTTCACCGAGCACGGTTCCGTTCGCCTGTCGGTGTCGGTTGCAAACAAGGGATGGAGCGAGGATCATCCGATTCTCGGCGGCGCCGCCTCGGTCGTAGCCTTCGAGGTCGCTGACTCGGGGATTGGCATCGCTCCGGACAAGCAGCGCATCATCTTCGAAGCTTTCCAGCAGGCAGACGCCGGCACGAGCCGCAAGTACGGCGGAACCGGATTGGGTCTCGCCATCAGTCGCGAGTTGGCGAGTCTGCTCGGTGGCGAAATTCAACTCCGCAGTACGCCCGGACAAGGAAGCATATTCACCTTGTATCTGCCCCTGACCTACGTCGGACCCTCAGCGTCAAGATTGGGCCCGACGGACGTACATGCTCCGGCCAAGCCGCTTCAGCTCTCGAACATCGTCGTTTCGGAGCATCCGGTCGAGCAGATCGCTGACGATCGCGATAACCTGCAACCGGAGGATGCTTTGTTGCTCATCGTCGAAGACGATTCGCACTATGCCCGCGTGCTCTGCGATCTTTCCCGAGACAAGGGGTTCAAGGTGCTTCTGGCGACCCGCGGTGCGGAGGCCTTGGCACTGGCACGGGAATATCATCCGACCGCCGTTTCTCTCGATGTATTCCTGCCAGACATGCTGGGTTGGACCGTGTTAAATCACCTTAAGCAGGATCCGGCGACCCGGCACATTCCCGTCCAGATGTTAACGCTGGATGAGGATCGGCATCACGGTCTCGCTCGCGGGGCTTTCGCCTTCGTCAACAAACCTACCAGCCCGGAAGAGCTGGAATCGGCGTTGTCGCGAATCAAAGAGTATGCCGCTCCGCGCCGGAAACGATTATTGATCGTGGAGGACAACCCGGGAGAGCAACTGAGTATCCGCGAACTGTTGGGTTATGACGATATCGATGTGTCCATCGCGGCGACAGGGGAAGAAGCGCTCAAACTTGTCGCCAACCAAGCTTTCGATTGCGTTGTACTCGACCTGCGTTTGCCGGATATGACCGGATTCGACATTCTGGAGCGCATGCGCGACATTCCTGCCGTCAGTGACCTCCCGGTTGTGGTCTTCACCGGGAAGGAATTGTCGCCGGAGGAAGATGCGCGGCTCCATACGTTGGCTCGTAGCGTGGTTGTAAAAGGCGTCGAATCGCCGGAACGCCTTCTGGACGAGACTGCTCTTTTCCTGCATCGAGTGGTTGCCGACCTTCCCGCAGAAAAGCAGAAGATGCTCGATCGGTTGCACCGGTCCGACGAAGCTCTTGTCGGAAAGAAAGTTCTGGTTGTCGACGATGACATGCGGAACATCTTTGCCTTGAGCAGCGTGCTGGAACGTCGGGGAATGATGGTCCTCACCGCAGGCACTGGAAGAGAGGCAATCTCTATGCTGGAATCCACCCCTGACGTCGCCATTGTGTTAATGGACATCATGATGCCGGAGATGGACGGGTACGCAACCATGCAGGTGATCCGCCAGAACTCTTCGTTCCGCCGCCTGCCCATCATTGCCCTCACTGCGAAGGCAATGAAGGGTGATCGCGAGAAGTGCCTGGAAGCTGGGGCGTCCGAATACCTTGCAAAGCCGGTAAACACAGAACAACTGCTTTCAGCATTACGCATGTGGTTGCATCGATGAGCTTGGGTGAGAGTTTTTCGGAACAGGAGCGGCTCCGTGATTATTGGCCGGGGCAGGCCATTGAACCAAGGATGAGCATCGAGAAAAAAGTCAACGTTCTGATGGTGGACGATCAGCCGGGCAAATTGCTCAGCTACGAGGCGATCCTCTCGGATCTGGGGGAGAACCTCATCAAGGCGAGTTCCGCCAAAGATGCGCTCGACAAGCTACTGAAGAACGATGTCGCGGCCGTCCTGATGGACGTAAGCATGCCCGACATCGACGGGTTTGAACTCGCAGAGATCATCCGCCAACATCCGCGCTTTCAGAAAACGGCCATTATCTTCGTCTCGGCGGTTCATCTGACAGATCTCGATCGCCTGAAGGGATATCAGCACGGAGCCGTCGATTACCTCTCCGTGCCGATCGTCCCGGAAGTGCTTCGCGCCAAGGTAAAGGTCTTCGCCGAGTTACATCGAAAAAAGCTGCAGCTCGAAAGACTCAATGCCGAACTCGAAAATCGCGTTGCCGAGCGGACTCAGGAATTGGAGCAAAAAGCAAAGGCGTTGCAAAAGCTGAACAATGATTTAGCCCAAAAAAATCAGGAACTCGACGCCATTGTGCATACTGCTCCCGACATCATCTTTAGCAGGCAGGCCGACGGTTCTCGCGACTACATCAGCAGCCGGTTTTATGACTATACTGGCGCCCCGTCAGGGACCGCAGTTGGACTGGGCTGGCTTGAGTACGTCCATCCCGACGATAAGCCGCAGAGTTTGCTCCACTGGTTGCATTGTGTTGAGTCTGGGGAAACCTACGAATCGGAATATCGGATGCGCCGCGCCGATGGCCAATACCGCTGGTTCCGCGCCCGCGCTGTCCCCCTTCGGGATACTCGTGGAGACATCATCAAGTGGTATGGCACTTGTTCTGACATCCACGACAGCAAACTGCTCGAACAGTCGATCCGAGACAACGCCATCGAGCTGGAACGGCTTGTGGATAGCCGGACTGCAGAACTGCGACGGCTGTCCGGCCGCCTCATGACAATGCAGGACGAAGAGCGGCGTAGGATTGCCCGGGAGATTCACGATGGCCTTGGCCAGGAACTCGCCGCGGCAAAAATGATACTGGATGGGATCATCGCCAAAGATCCAACCCCTGCTGTCCAGCACGCTTCCATCGAAGCCAGTCAGTTGGTCGATCGTGCCATCCAACAGGTTCGCTCGATTTCCCATTTGCTGCATCCGCCTCTCTTGGACGAGGTCGGTTTGGTCTCGGCCCTCCGCTGGTTTTTAGAGGGATTATCGGAACGAAGCGGAATTGAAGTTCGCCTCGAAGTCGAGCCGCCTGATGTGGGGCGTTTGAAGTCTGAAGTAGAGACGGCGATCTTCCGAATCGTCCAGGAAGCCTTGACCAACATGTTCCGGCATTCGGGCGCGCACAATGGAATCGTACGTCTGGTGGAAAGTGAAGGAAATATCGTGGTTTCGATTCGCGATGATGGCAAAGGCGTCGAGGAGGAAGTGATTCAATTGCGTCCAGAAAGCGTCGGAATTGGAATCGGCGGTATGCGGCAACGCGTAGCTGAACTCGGAGGAAGCCTGCGCCTCGCGAACGCGCACCCCGGCACACTCGTCGAGGTAACCATTCCCGCGCGCCGTTTTGAACAGCTCAAAGTCCCGGTCGATGCGTAAAACTTCTACCCATCCCTGACAAAAATCAGGCTGCTCGTGGCCCGGCAACGTCCTTTTCCTCGGCCTTGATCTCCACTTGCTCGTGCTTAATGTCGAGGCGCAGCCGGTTGTAAATGCTCATGTACTGGTTCGCGATCCAGACCAAAGCAAAGAATGAGATTACGTATCCCCGCCAGTCGGGGAACAGCAATTTAAAGCGGGTCACTGCCAGAATACCGGCAGATACATAGTGGCTGAAGCAGTATTCACACGTAAACAAGTAGAAAAATTTGCGCCGAAGAAGACTCTTCGAGCTTCCCGATTCCCTTTGGCAGTACTGCCGCGGTTCTCGGAATATCTCTTCGTGTGTCACGGTCCATGCCAGACATGCGACTGGGATAGCCAGCACAAATAGCCAGGCGACTTGTAGACCAAATCCCGGCATTCCGCAGCTTGGATGCAACGGTTCGCCCTTGCGTCAATTCGCGCAGGACATTACGTGGCACGAACGTGCCCATAATTCAGTAGACTGACAATCACGACCCCGCCGCAAATGTTTCCGTAGGTCGTGGGAAGCAGCCATAACAGGTACGATTGCAGGGGAAGGAATCCGAAGGTGACGGCAGTTAAAATTTCGCAGCCACTGGCGATGCAGTGGGCGAAATGCCCGATTCCTGCAATCAACCACGGACACGTTTCAAAGCAGTAGGAAGGGGGCTCCGTATCGGGAACCCCCGCTCAGATTCGGCCTTTTTCAACCAAAGTAATTCAGCGGACGGTGCTTCCCCTGGCAAAGTGTGTCACCAGCGAAATCAGGAACAGCACCAGGAAAACAATGAACAAGATCTTTGCGATGCCGGCTGAGGCCACAGCAACGCCAGTAAAGCCAAATACCCCGGCGATCAAAGCTACCAACAAGAACACAAGTGCCCAGTACAGCATGATTTCTCCTCCGATCTGATTTCGATCCGACCGCGATCATAGAGCGCTGCGGGCGCGGGCAATATCAGAACGAGTCTGTATTTTGACTACGGGGTTGCCGTACTAAGCGGCAGTATTCCCTGCAGGTAACCCTTGGCTCTTGGAAGGAGCAGGTGCCGGTCCGTCCCAGAGGACCGGCACCCGCTTGGGGGGCGTTGTGTCGAGTAGAGATTGCAGACTAGCTTCCGCCGCATCCCTCCACAATACTGTGAAAACTGTATGTTCGCTTGACTGCACACGCAGAGGTTTGCCGCATTGCTAACACAACTCTTCCTTCATCGGGAAGTTATCCCCAATGTTTACTGCTTACGCCGGATAGAACCATTCGCTCTCGCGGCATAGTTTGAATGGCGTAGTGAATAGCAAGTGCTCGCGTGGAGCACAGAAGAAGAGGAAAACTTCATGACAGGAATTTGTTCCACTTGGCCGAAATGTCTCCTGGTGCTGAGCATTTGTTTCGTCTTCGTGGGGGTCAGTCCGGCCCAGCAAAACCAGTCCGAGATCGCGAAGCGGATTGACGCATCGGCAAACGTTCTAGATTCGATCATGGCGACCCCCGACAAAGCCATCCCAGACAAGGTGATGAGCGGTGCCAAGTGTATTGCCGTCATTCCTTCGACGGTGAAAATCGCGATCGGCTTCGGCGGCAGCCATGGTAAAGGCGTGGCGACCTGCCGGACTGCGAACGGTTGGAGCGCCTTGGCTCCAATTACCCTCACAGGCGGGAGTTGGGGATTGCAACTCGGTGGTGAAGCCGTTGACCTTGTTCTCGTCGTTATGAATCAGGCCGGCATGGATCATCTGCTTTCCAGCAAGTTCAAATTGGGCGCAGATGCGACCGCGGCGGCAGGTCCGGTTGGCCGTTACGCCGGAGCTGATACTGATATCAAAATGAGATCGGAAGTGCTGACCTATTCGCGTGCCCGCGGACTATTTGCTGGCGTCGATCTCTCTGGTGCAGCTCTCACGCAAGATAAAGATGAGACGCGCGTGTTGTACGGGAAGTTCTACCCTTTTGCTGCCATTCTGGGCGGCAAGGTTCGACCGACGAAGACTGGCGACACGTTCCTGGCTGCGGTGCGCAAGTATTCCAGACAGAGCCAGGGAAAAGAGACCAGCAGTAATGCCACGAAGACCGGCAGTGCCTCAGCTTCGAAGTAGCGGTCGCACAGCGCCTGTTTATGGTTGAGGTTTAGAAGTACGGACTGCAACAGAGATCTGACAAGGAGGTGTCATGTACACCATTCTTTTAATCATTCTCATTTTGTTGTTGCTCGGCGCTTTACCAACTTGGCCGTACAGTCGTTCTTGGGGTTATTACCCGAGTGGCGGTCTGGGCTTGGTACTTGTAGTCGTTATTGTCCTGTTACTTGTCGGCCGATTGTAAACGCGCGGTGAAACAGAAAAGAAGAAACGGTTTTGACGGAAACTTTGAGTGAAATGGTGGGAACGAAACAAAAGTCCCACCATTTTTTTTTACTCTATTGAGTGATTCGATTTCATGTCGCGCAGAGGGAACCGTCTCGAATACAAACCTGGTGCCCCATTCGGGCATCTATTTGCACGATCAAGGCTCGTAGAACGGTCTGAGGAGCAGTAAATGTCGAGTCATCACAATTCTGCCTATCATGGCGAGATTCTGCGAATGCCGAGCCGAACTGTAACTGGCTTGCGTCAACGGGAATTGGACTCTGCCACCACGCACAAGACCAGAGTGTCTCGTTCCTCGGATGAGATTTGGGGTCGGTACAATAACTATCGTGCGAATGGCCTGGCAGTGTCCGCAGTCGTGCATCTTGCTCTGATCGGGCTGCTCTTGAGTGGGATATTCGTCACCCACCAGATCACGCAGCGCCAAACTCATGAGACTGTAACGTTAATTGCGCCGTCTCCCGAGACGTACGCACTGCCCGCCTCGAAAAAAGTAACCAGTGGGGGCGGTGGCGGCGGTGATCATGACGTCATCCCTGCTCCGAAGGGGCATCCTCCCAAGTTGACTGTACAACAAATCACTCCTCCCGCGATCGTCATGCGGAATGAAAAACCCAAGCTTGCCGTGGCACCGACCGTGGTGGCTCCTCCGAGCGTGCACTTGGCCGACAATCACATGCCAAACATCGGTGCGGCTGCGCCGGTGCTTATGCCAGCTGCTCCGCCGTCAAACGGTACGGGTTCGGGCGGCGGTATCGGGTCGGGTTCGGGCGGTGGAGTCGGGGTAGGCCGCGGATCGGGCATCGGAACCGGAATCGGCGGCGGAATCGGCGGCGGAGTGTACAAAGTTGGCGGTGGCATCTCGGCTCCAACCGCGATCTCAGCTCCTGACCCCGACTATACCGAGGAGGCTCGACGCGCGAAGAAACAGGGGACCTGTGTTCTTTGGTTGATCGTCGACTCTACCGGTCATCCGCGAGACATTCGCGTAGTCCACGGTTTAGGACTCGGGCTCGACGCCAAAGCTATCGATGCGGTCAAGCAATGGCGTTTCCAGCCGGCCCTCAAGGATGGAAAGCCGGTGGACGTGCAGATCAGTGTCAATATCGATTTCCACCTTTACTGATACTGAAAAATAGTTCTCTTAAGCCTCATCGCTCCTCAGGCTTGCCCGTATTCCGATCTCCATCTTCGCTAATTGTTCTCCCGCCGTTTTCTCCAAGTCCCTGTGTTTCCGTAAGAAACAAACGCTTTAGTCTTACAGCGTCTCCTGCAACTGTTTACAGATGTGACCCGATAGGAGGACTCGCCACCTTTTTCTACTCTGAGGTTGTTGTTCGGTGATTGTTTTCCAAGAACACGCGAACAAATTTTCAGGGTCTGAAGGAGATTACCCGTGGCGACCTGTGCGATTCCCGCGACAGAAGCGAATGTCATAGCCTCGACAAACGTCAAGGGGCGTGACGATTCCCAGATCAACCTGGTAAAGCGAGCTCAAGCAGGCGATGAGCAGGCATTTGCAACCCTGTTTCAACAGCACAAAAACCGTGTTTACTCCGTTTGCCTCCTGATGACTAAGGACGTCGCGGAAGCCGAGGACCTGACGCAGGAAGCTTTCCTGCAGGTTTTTCGCACGGTCAGTTCGTTCCGCGGAGACGCCGCATTCTCCACCTGGCTTTACAGAGTGGCGGTGAATACTGTCCTCATGAAGCTGCGCCGCCGCAAGTCTCCACCCACAGTTTCTCTGGATGAGCCTGTAAATTCTGACTCTCCGTCCCTGCACCGCGATTTCGGCAAGGCCGATCCGGAACTCAGCGGCGTCGTTGACCGGATTGCATTGCGCCGCGCTTTGCAAGAGCTTCCTGAGGGATGCCGGACCATTTTTGCTCTGCACGAAGTCGAAGGGTATCAGCATCACGAAATTGCGCAACTGCTCGATTGCTCCATCGGCAACTCGAAATCTCAGTTGCACAAGGCAAAGCTGAAAATGCGCGCGCTGTTGTTCCCTAAGACCAAAATCAGAAGGCGCTCGTCGAAGAACTCGACGAACCTGGCCAGAGTATCCGCTAAGTAAACTGTTCCAAACGTTGTGTGAGGAAATTTAGGAGCGGACTCGGAGTGCCAAGGGCAATCGTTATCGCGGAAGACGGGAACGAAGAAATTGAAGGAGAGGGGATCAAACCGGCTTCTCCACGCCACGAAAGAAGGCTGAGTTCATTTTCCAACGTGGAAGTGCTGGGTACTTCCGTCACTCATCGAATCGTGGACGGACTGAGGCGCGGGGGAATCGAACATGTTTCCGTTCTCAGCCCGAGCGCGAACACGCATGGCGATCTTACGAGAGTCACCCAAGAGAACCCCTCTTCCAGGGATATATGGTCACGGGCAATGGACGAGTTGGCAGAGTGTAAAAAAGACGGAGTGGATTCAGTCCTGATCATGGGAGCTAGCGCTTATATCGACTTCAATGTCGCAGAGGCGTTTCAGTTCCACGAGGAAGACCGCCGCAGCTTACTCCGGGCGTTTGATGATCAGGGAGCCTTAGATCTATGGATTGTTGAGCCGCAACGCCTGCCGGAGAGTGACGACTTGCTAGCTGCGTTGCAAGCGGCTAGCCCGAGTCCCTTCCCGATTCAAGGCTATGTGAATCGTCTGGAGAGTCCGCACGACTTGCGGAGGTTAGTCGTTGACGCATTTAACTCGCGATCCAACCTCCAACCGCGAGGTTTCCAGGTGCGGCCGGGAGTTTGGATGGGTGAGGGAGTTCATGTCGAGAAGGGAGCCCGTATTGTCGCCCCAGCATTTATTGGCAGTGGGGTAACAATCTCCGAGCAATGCCTTGTCACACGATGCAGCAACGTCGAACGCAACTCCTATATCGACTATGGAACGGCGATCGAAGATACATCGGTACTGCCAGGCACCTACGTCGGAATCGGTTTGGATGTCTCACATTCAATCGTTGATGGCGAAAATTTGCTGAACCTGCATCGCGGCGTAACTCTGAAAATCGGAGATCCGTCGGTGATGCGACAACATAAGCTTGTAGCGGAAGGAGATCGGCGCCTGTGGACAAGCTTGCAATCTGAGGCCGCTCGGCAAATCGGGCGGGGCCGCGCCAGCTAGAAGTGTTGAATTTGTGCTGCTTTATGTCTAAACCATCAACCATCTGAACAAGGAGACGCATGTTAACTACTGGGCCCATTGTCGTGATGCAAGTGCCGGAGAAGCTCCATCAACGAGAAGCTGCGCAATTCGGAGAGGAGTTGGCGCCGTTACTAGAGTCCGATCGCCCACGAGTGGTCTTGGATTGCTCTCAGGTTCGTTCGATTGATAGCGCTGGCATAGAGACCCTGCTGCACGCTCTCGAGGAAGCACTCAAGCGGGACGGCGATTTGAAATTAGCTGCTCTGTCGCCCGAGTCCGAGGTCATTCTTGAATTGATGAGGATTGCACGGGTATTCGAAACATTTGACACCTGCGATGATGCCGTTCGCAGCTTCAATGCGATCCCAATCGACTCTGTTCCTCAAGAGACTCCCTGGTACTCAGGTCTACTGGGCGACCTTGGGGCTCTGAAACAAGCCAGTTAACAAAAATAGCGCGGAGGATGAGATGCGTCCATCGGAACTGGGTCTTGTCCGCGGGTCATGCCTGCTGCTGATTGTGGTTCTTCCAGTGGGTCTCATGGCCCAAGATCTGCGATCGACAAGTCGCGTGGTTCCAGCTGCTGCGACCAGTTCGCCGAAATCCGTTCCCTGGATCGTCCCGCCGATGCCAACGCAGCCGCTCGCCGCCCATTCGGGTTCGTTGGCGGAACTTCCCGATAGTCCAGGAACGGAATGGGCCAAGATGCAGAGCGCCTCACAGGATGGAAATACCTCGCAGCGGCAAAGCACTCCAGCACAACAACCCAATTCGGGATCTCAAAATCAGGCGCCACAGAGGCCGCTTGGAACAGCGGCAGCCGAGGCTCCCAAAGTAGCTGGGATCACGGCCGCGGAGCCCGCTGGCGTGGCGATTGCGCCTGCAAAACAACGACGCGTGCGCACAATTGTGCTCAAAGTGGGTGCGATCCTTGGCGCCGGAGCGGCTCTCGGAGCTGTCATCGCTCTCAGCGAGGGAACCTCGAGCAAGCCCCCCGGCGCACATTAGAGGACCATTGAGTACTGTGCGACAGCAACGCGCAATCGTCATAACTTTTTCCGGTATCGACGGAGCCGGCAAAAGCACGCAGATCGCCAAGCTCTGCGAGTACCTCGAAAGCCTCTCACTCACCTTCAGAACCTTAGAGTTTTGGGACGACGTCGTCGCCTTCTCGCGCGTGCGCGAACAGGCGAGCCGTAAGGCGTTCAAAGGAGATCTCGGCGTGGGAAGTCCCATCAATCCGATTTCCCGCCGTGACAAGAATGTCAGATCCTGGTACATCACCATGATCCGCTGTGCCTTCTACGCCCTTGATGCATTGAGCCTGCGTATAAGCTTCTACCGCCGGCGAAATCGCGCAGATGTTCTGATCTTCGATCGTTACATCTATGACGAGCTGGCAAATCTTCCTCTTCAACGCAAAATCATTCTGATCTACATGCGAGCCGTACTGAGGATCGCTCCAAGGCCTGACGTCGCTTTTGTCCTGGATGCCGACCCAGAGACCGCCACGGTTCGAAAGCCAGAGTATCCACTTGAATTCGTTCGCCGCAATCGAGACGCCTATTTGCAGATCAGCCGCATGATTGGTATGAGAGTTATTCCTGAACGATCCGTTGAAGAGATCTTCCAGGAAATTCGTGATGCAATTGTGGAAGTGTGTCAGGAAAGATTAGTCGAGCCCAGTCATTCTCATCTGCAGCATTCTTCGGTCGCTGCCTCCGCTAAAGTCCGGAACGGCTGATCCGCGCCCGGTTTCGTCATTGCCCCTACAACAGTTTCAGTTGAAAGCACATCGAATCTTCCAGTGATTGCGAGATGGGAGGCGAATGAAGATCTGTTTGGTGACGACTTTTCCTCCCAGCACGGGAGGACTGAGCGAGTACGGATTCCACATCGCGCAAGAATTGCAACGCAATCCTTTCCTGAATCTCACGGTTCTAGGCGACGAGTTGCCGCGTGACCACCATGAACTGGATGGGTTTACAGTCCAGCGTTGCTGGTCGTTCAATGATCCAACAAGCGCGCTTCGTCTGATGGCGGCGGTCCAGCGTTTGAAGCCCGACGTCGTTTGGTTCAACCTGCTCTTCAGCACCTTCGGTCGTAATCCCTTTGTGGCTTTCAGCGGCTTGATGACTCCTCTGCTGGCAAGGCTCAGCGGCCGTTACACTCACGTCACCCTCCATCACTTAATGGATACCGTTGAGCTAGCCGATGCCGGAATCCGGCATGAGGGACTATATCGCCTCGCAGGCGCCATGGCGACTCGCATGCTTCTGCTCGCAAACTCGGTGTCAGTCCTGATGCCCGGCTATCGCAAGATTCTGAATGACAAATACGGTCGCGACAACGTGCACTTGCGAGCGCATGGCATTCTGACCCGGCGTCCTGAATTCCCTGATTTCTCAATGCGTGGTGCGCCGGAACATCGAATTCTCGCCTTCGGAAAATGGGGAACCTATAAGCGCCTCGAGCTCATGATCGATGCCTTCGATCTTCTCGCTGCAAAAGTGCCAGAAGCAAAACTCGTGATTGCTGGCGGCGATCATCCTCAGGCAACCGGTTACGCGGAGTCTATCAAGCGGCAGTGCGCCGGAAATCCACGCATCGAATTTCGCGGCTATGTTCCGGAAGAAGGTCTTCGGGACTTGTTTCAGGGTTCAACTCTGGCGGTAATGCCCTATTCGTCGTCCACTGGTTGCAGCGGCGTAGCGCATCTGGCGTGTGCTTACGGGGTTCCAATCGTGTGCGCCGATCTTGCGGACTTCAGGCAAATGGCGCAAGCGGAGGAGTTGGCAATCGAATTCTATCCTCCCGGTGACGCTCAGGGCCTTGCCGACTGCATTACCCAATTACTTCAGAATTCCGCCAAGCAACAGACCATGGCAGCCCAGAATTTTTCGGCGGGATTGCGCATGACAATGCCGAATGTTGTTCAGAAGTATCTTCGGCATTTTGAGCTCCAGCAACGCGTCCAGACGCTCCGCCACGTCTCGCGTATCCGCCGTCTGCCGCGTTGGATTCCCTCCAAGTCTTTGCTCTTGCGCATCATGACCAGGAATTCTCTCAGCTGGGCTCAACGGTCGACCGTCGTCACCAACAATTCGTGGAATTCCTCTGTCGACTCATGGTTGCTTCAAGGTGACGGTAACGGTCGTGGAGAGCCGGATGGAGCCCGAATCCCCATTCACGCTCACGACATAACTCTTGGTCCCCGCACTCGACGCGTTGACGGGAGCAACGGCAGTTCCGCCACAGCAAGTGGCGCCGATCATCACCGCAGCCACAATGCAGGCTCCGATAATGCTGGCGATCCGCTTGCGCTGGATCTTACCGATCAGGGCGAATCCGAATAACCCGAATCCGGAAAACCAGGTTGCAAGCTCAAACGACCGCCTCTCGTGAGCATGAGTTGCCGTTCCGGATGAAGAAACAAAAGTCAGCACTGAGCTGGCCATGTGGCTTCCCGGGGTTACGGATGCCGGAGCGAAGGAGCAACTCAGATTCGCAGGCAAGCCCGAGCAACTCAGGCCAACCGCTCCATTGAATGATCCCGATTGAGGCGCTACATTCACCGTCAACTTGCCCGAACTCCCGGCATCCATCGTCAGGGAAGCCGGACTTGCCGCCAGCGTGAACGCGCCCCCGTTGCCCGAATCTCCCGCGCAATTCAAGGTCAACTTCACGGCCGCGGAAATCTGGTTCGTGATGCTGGGCTTCCCGACGGCTTGAACATAGGCGGTGTAATTCCCATTCGGAATCGAATAGCTGCAAAGGTTCAGCGAATTGGTGCCCGGTGCGGCCTCTCCGAGCGCCATCAGGTTCTCGCCATCCGTGCTGATGTAGGGCACGTAATGATCGACAGTGTTTTCGTTTCCTTGGATGCTCCATTGCAGCGAGTTGCCCGATTCCGTGGCAGAGACACTGAAACAGTTGCTGATTCCTGACTCGATCTCAGTTCCTTCCTCGTAGTCGTTCCACGTAACCAGCTGCATTGCCTGGAGCTGCTTTCCGGAGTTGTACAGACCGTTCGCATCCGAAAAAGTTTGCAGCCAGGTTTGGCCGCATTGCTGCCCCATAATCCGATTAGAGCCCCATGAGGCCAGTGTGTCGTTGAACCCTTTGTAAGTGGCCCCGACCGTCTGTTCGTTGGTCTGCGGCATCCCCGCCTGGTAGAAACTGGTCAGGTACCCCACGCCGTAGTCGGACGTGGTCGGCATCACCCATGCATAGCTGCCGTCGCTTAACACATGCGTGAACCCATTGTTGTTTTGGAACAGGTAAGCGGGCTGGGTCGACAGCGCGGCTGTAGCGGCATTCCAATCCACCGAGTACGAGAGGTCAACATTGAAGTTCGTAACAACCGGTTTCCCCTGCATGGCCATATACGCCGACGAAGAAAAGTAAGTCTGCTGGATGTATTGCAGATCATTCACCAGGGCCTGCTGCGGAGAACATCCTGAACACGAATACCACTCAATTGCGCCCTGATCGATCATGATCGCGAAGGTGAACCCAGGATGGGTTTCCGCCTCAGCCATCACCAGCTTGGTGGCGTCATCGATGCTGTTGTTCGGGCCGTACCAGTCAATGATCACGCCGTTAATTCCCCGGCTGATCATGTCCGTAATTTGATTGTGTACCTGGCCCGCATCATCCGAGTTGTACCCGACGTTCATGTGCTTCGTACCGCCAAACCAGAGCAGGAGATGGGCATAAACCTTGGTGTCTGCTCCGGAGTAGAGCAATGAGTGCACATCAACCTTGCTGATGTTCCCTGCGGCAGAATTACCGTTGCTCTGGTTGGTGAAAGTGTTCGCGGCGCTGGTATTGTTCGCGGTTTGCGCTGCCAGTGTAGTTGTGGGTACGACGGAGTTTGCCGCCATGCATACTCCTGTCACAGACAGGAGCAGTACAAGAACGAATGAACTTTTGAGATACATCTGCCCTCAGAAGCGGAGTTGCCGAGGCTTGCATCTAGCTGTGCCGGTTGGCGAGGGAGGCGCGCGAGCCTGTAGATTCCTCGGAACCAGCTAGACTTTCTGGGATCGGAAGGAGCTTAGTCCGCGGCGGATTCTTCTGAACAGGTCACGATGGTGCAGAGACTATTGGGGGAGTCCTTGTGGGCCATCCGGATGGGGGCCCACGTGGTTAATTTCGCTTCGACGGAATCGCCATTAACTGCAGATTGTTGCTATTTGCCTTTGGAATTGATCGTGATGCTTTGCGCCACGTAGCGAGCATTCTCAAAATCGGTCACTGCGGTGACCTCAGCGCCCGGATGCAGATTGTCGTCCGGAGGTGCGGATGGATCGAGGTAGATTTCGTACGTCTTGCGATCGACGGGAGAATTAATAACCAGCAGGCCGCTGCGCAGATCGATGTGAACAACTTCCCCGGAAAATGTGTAGTGAGCTCCCGGTCTAGCTAGGATCGATACCTCACGGGCCACATCATGGCCGCTGCCTTGAGAATCGAAAGCCACTTTGATGAGTGATCCCGGCAGAAGGGAACTGGCAGGCAATGTACGATTCCCCTCAGCAAACTTCGTGGAGGGAGTGAGCCTGATACGAACGGGTGCCGGAGAGATTCCATCGCGCATCGTAAGCTCGCCGCGGTCTTGCCGGTACGCTTCCACAATCCCTTGACTGTTTCCCATGTCGGGCGCCTTGCCCACACGAATCGCGCGCGCAAATACCGTACTTCCGTCCAAAATTGTATCTAGATAGACTCGCTGTCCTTCCCGCAGATCCGCTATCGTGCCTGGCTTGTCCCCAACGTAGACCTGTGTGCGGGGATCAATCAGGGCGCTGCTTCGACCGCCTCCAAAGACCCGAAGTGTGACACGATCGCGAACGCGATCCAGACGTTGAATCGTTCCTCCGACCAGGGTCGCGTTCGTCCGTGGCAGTGGAGGCAAATCGGGCAGCAAGCTCTCGGGATCGACGGCGATGGCGCCATTCGTTATTGGTTTCGCAGGCGGAGGCAGAGGTTTTACGGGCTCTATCGCCTCGCTTGATCCGGATACCACAGCAGACGAAGCTGTCTTCGGTGGGTCTTGCGCCCAACCAAAGCCAACGAGAAGCGCGGATGCAACGATCGCCCCACCTACGTACAAACCTACACGCCAGTGCCCTGAACTTTTCACGTCGCGATTGGATGCGGCTTCAATTGCGAAGGTAGTCTCAAATCGCTCCTCACCCGACGACGATCTCTCGTATTAGCAACAAACAAAAGCCTTTCACCCGCATCTAAGTTAGGTCTTTCCGACTGATGGCTTGAGGAATCAAACCCTATGTTTACCAAATTTTCCCTGTGCGTCGGCATTGTGGCTTTTCTGGCGACTACCCTCAGTCCACAGGCCGCGCGAGCGAAAGACTTGAAAATCACGATCCCCAGGCGCAGCATCGTCACTCCGGTGCAAAAATTGAACCGCGATGGCGTCGAGGCTGTCCGGAAACACGATCTCTCCAAGGCGGAACGGCTGTTCTACCGTGCGTACTTGTTCGATCCAGAAGATTCATTCACTCTCAACAATCTCGGTTATGTCTCGGAGTTGGAGGGCCAGGTAGAGCGCGCAGCACAGTTCTACGCCCTTGCGGCGGCGCGGCCGACCGATGCCGTCATTGACATCGCCAGCGCAAAACGGGTCGAAGGTAAGCCGATGAAAGACGCCCTAACCGCAACCACCGAGCCCTTGCAGATCAATCATGCCAACGTAGAAGCAGTCCGGTTGCTGTCCCAAGGCCGAGCCTCGGAAGCCGACATTCTCTTGCAGGCGGCCTTGCGGAAAGATCCGCAAAGTGTGTTCACGCTCAATAACATGGGCGCGGCGAAAGAGATGGAAGGCGAAGAAGAAGACGCTCTCAGATACTACGACGAGGCTTCGAGGCTCCAGCCTGGCGTGGTTGCAGTGGTCACTGCCGACCGCGTTTGGCGCGGGCGACCTGTCAGCAAGATGGCCCAGGAGAACGCAAAGGCATTGCGCGATCACTTGGCACACAGGAACGATCTGGCCGAGCAGGTTGCCGAGCTCAACCTGCGCGGCGTCTCGGCTGTCAATCGCAACGATTTGCGATCGGCGGAAGCAGATTTTCGTAAAGCGTACGCGCTCGATCCGAACAACCCGTTTTCGCTGAACAATATTGGCTACGTTTCCGAGATGAAAGGCGACCGCGAAACCGCACAATTTTTCTACCAGCGAGCGCGCGAGACAGTCGGCGCTTCCATGGTCGTAGGAGTGGCGACCCGAACCACAGCCGAAGGCAAGCAGCTTTCTACCGTGGCGCAAGATAGCGACACGCTAGTCATGAACAAGGTTGCGCAACAGCGCGACATCCTGCGGCGCGAGAGTGGTCCCGTGGTCTTACGACGTCGTGACAACAGCATCGTCAACGAGTCGATCCAGCTTGCCCCGCCGAGCGACAACTCACAACCACATCAATAGCCGCTAAACTATCTCATAAATGCTTTTGGGCACCGCTTCAGGCTGTGCCGCATTTTATGGCCTCTAGGAATC
The DNA here is from genome assembly GCA_963763845.1 of uncultured Acidobacteriota bacterium. Taxonomy (GTDB): domain Bacteria; phylum Acidobacteriota; class Terriglobia; order Terriglobales; family Acidobacteriaceae; genus Sulfotelmatobacter. Next base: position 156,071 of record CAVXPX010000021.1, on the reverse strand, counting down.
GATCTCGGCAAAACGGCCGATGTCGGACTCCGGATCGTAGAAGACGTATCTCAGCAGGTTCGTCAAATAGCGGGACACCGTGTTCACATTCGTGTGGTACCAGCAGCATCGCGTCATGGATGGCGATAGCCCACAAATAAATTGAAAGCTTCCTAGGGCCGCCGGCGGTTGAGAGAGCATCGCCGCTGCCATCCGATGATTTCCGTCAATGATCGTCAGCGGGCTCTGCGCGTCCACGCCAATCAGCAACACCGTCGGGCTGACCAGGCCGTCCCTCACCGGATTATGCAGGCGCCGGAGTTTCTGGAAGAAGAGATCGTTCTGAGACTCTTGCGACTTGGAGCGCAAGCATTCGACCATGTCGGTCAAATAAAAGCTCCCTTGTGCAACCCGACGCCACTGCGCCCGCGGAAAGAAGCGAATTCGCTCCAGGTCGTTCCGGTCGAGTTCCACCTTGAACCATTCGGTGTTCTCAGGGAGTTCCCGCCACATTGCTCCTCGCCGCAGAAATAGCAGAGCCCGGCGTAACGCGTTTTCTCGCTCGCTGCTGAGATTTGGCGCATGGACGATCTGCTGAAATTCGGCGCGGTATTCCTCGAACTCAGGATGATGAAACTCGCTCCGCAGGAATTCGGAAATGACTTGATGCTCGCTCATCGGACTGATGACTCGCAGGCTGGAATAAACCCGGGTCTTCAGAGGAGCAATCTCACGCCGGAAGAGCGGCAGCGCTACAACAACAAACAGAATTACCATCAACACCAGCCGCACGAAGATCACTTCCCGAAGGGTCTGATGAAGCGCGAAAACTCCCAACACGAATGCACCGCTAAAAGCCAGTTGCACCCAACTTGTATTCGCGATCTTGCGTGACATCTCATAGGTGATCATCACAGAACTCAGCGAATAAATTCCGCTCGTAACGGCGTACAGGATGAGCAACGATGCCAGACCGCCGCCGAAGTTCCCCAACGCAAAGTGGGAACCGAAGAGAGTTCTCCACAGGAAGCTGGGAATTGCCCACAGACCCAAGATCAATACCGAAAGAATGAGGAGCACCATTGACAACGACATGAAGAGCACAGGCCGCGCTTCCCGGTCGCTCGATCGAGCTGCCGCGGAAACCGGGAACATGGTGTTTACCACCGACCACGCACACATATTGATCAAGCGTCCGACCAGAGAGACAGCCGCATAAAAGCCAGCCTGATCGGCTTCGAAGAAGTGCTTCACGAGGACAATGTCGAAATTGTTGATGACCACCTGTCCCGCAAAGAAAACGATTGCCTGTATGCCCTCTCCGCAGGAGATGGGGATTTTAGGAGCGCGCAGCGACTTGAGGCCGGGACTGGGTTGCGCCAGAAAATAAGACGCGATCACTGCAATCACGCTGGCCAGAACTGCTCCCTCTACGCCCAATCCCATCCTCATGAGCAGGTACGCTCCTCCGAACCGCACCAGTCCTTCCAGCGCGAAGTTCAACGCGAGAGCGGTAAAAGCATGAATACCCTGGATGTATCCGCGGCGCACTCCCAGCGGAATGTAAAACGTTGTGCCCACTGCAAGCAGTGAAATCAAAGTCCCATTCGGCAGGTTCAGATATGCGGTGAGAGCATGGTTGAAAACGATAAGGAAGAGTCCGATTCCGATTCCCGCGATCCATGACCGCAGATGTAACGAGCCGAAGATCGCAGCCTTCTCCTCCGGATTTTCGTGATTGGCGACATACTTCGCGCACACCACCTGAAATGACAGCGTGATCGCCGATGACAGCATCAGCAGCGTGTAAACCACTGTGGCGTGAGCGAAGCCGGTCGGTCCGAGCAAGCGGGCCGTCACGACGTTGTAAAGAAGATTAGCGACGCTGGCGAGCCCGGAGCCGACCAGTAACGTGATGCTTCCGCCCAGCAGTTTTTGTCGGAGAGCCTTCCGCTTCCGTGTCGCCTCCGAGTGATGTTCGGCGGGTCCAGTGCTTCGTCGTTTTCCGAAAAGTGTCATCGCGCCGCCGAGTGCCTAGAACAAAGTGAAATGCACAACAGGCAGCAGCGTGCTTGTTCTGGAGCCGGAGCCTGGGAAATCATAAAAAGTCTGTTGCTCAATCCCGATCGAAAAACGCATGGGATACGACACCGGGACATCTCCCGAGCCTTCTCGCACGCTGCCGTGTAGCGGTCGGACGTACGAGACTAGGAACTCGCTCTGCACATTGTCATACGCGTGATAACCCGCGCCGCGAGAGAGCAGGAACGAACCTTGAAAACTCCAACGCGGTGTCGCGCGAAATTCGAATCGTCCGCCGGGAAGCAGTGCTTGCGCGATGGCATATTGCGTGTTTTGAACACGCCACGAGCGCAGGTCTTCGGCCAAAACAGCTGCAGTCAGCCGGCGTCCGAACTTATGCTGCAAGCCCGCGTAGGTGGTCGTATTGAAGTACTCTTCAACGAACGGCCGGAACAGCAGGTCGCGCACCGAGTATCCCGTAATTAGAGAAGTGTTCCCCCACGGTCTGCCGACCGTAAACTCGATATTCGCAAACAAGTCTCGAGAGTGGAGATTCTGGTCCAAGAACGGTCCAGTCTCGTGTTCAGCACTCCCACTGATGCTGACCCAGTTAAAAAAAGAACTCGTGTGCAAGTACAGGAACTGGCGAAACAGATTCTGGCTCATGAAGACCGGCGAGATCGTGTCACGCCGGACCGTAAATTGAAGCCCGCCGTCAAACGAGATCGAGTTCGAGCCGAAATGCAATATCGGATTGATTCCTCCATTCAGAATCGTGTCATACGTATTGCGGTCCTGAACGACTCCCACACTTGGATATAACAGTCGTCCTGCCGTCATTGCCTCGCCCACGAAGCCTGTGATGGCGGGGAAAGTTCCCAGCTGAACGCGGTAGTGAGACGCCGCGAAACTCTGAAAGGAGCGGCGCGGCGGAGGAAGAAGTGCTGGATTCGTAACATGGAGGATTTTGGCATCGAGCGCGTAAACGTTGACGTCTTCCAGCACCGGAGTGAAGGTCGCTTCCGGCACCAGGCTCAGAGTCTGATTGATCTGGCGACCTTCCTGATCCGCCTCGGCATATTGGGAAGTCTCGGCGACACCTTGATCTTCCTGACCCGCAACCGTATTCGCTTGTGCGAAGTTCGCCAGCGCGTGCAGCGGATCCTGTCGCTGGCGCGAGAGGTTAGCTGCCGCCATCATGTAGTCGTAATCGCCACTGTAATCGCTTGCAGGACCGAGACTCGCTAACGCCGCCCCAGCCTTAGAAGTTTCGCCCTCGGCAAGATAGGTATTGGTCAGGCCGATCTGCACGACGCGATCGTTGCCGCCGGTGAGTTCGGCTTTGTTGAAGTATGTTTCCGCGAGTTCGAAATCGTGCATCGCGAGAAACAGGTCCGCCGCATCCGCATAATCCTCGGCGGTCACCGGCGAGTCCGGAAACAGACGTGCCTCGGCGAAACCCAAAGCGATCTGCCGGTGCGCATCCTCAAAGTGTCCCTGCCGCAAGAAGATGTCAGCAATCGCCAGACGAATGCCGATTCGGTCTCCGCCTGGAACGTCGAGGGCCTTCGCAAAACGCTGCATCGCCGCGTTTCGATCTCCCAGGGTGAGTAGAGCATCGCCGGTCACGGTAAGAATTTCGACGCGGTTTCCGCCGAGACTCTCCGCAGATTGGATATCGCGAAGCGTCTGTTCCCGGTTTCCCTCCTTCGCCTGAACCTGCGCCATCAGTGCGTAGATCGAGGCATCTGATGGCGAGAGCTTGAGGGCCGTGTTCAGAGCTGCCGTGGCGGCGTTGTACTGCCGCATGCGATACAGCACATCGGCGTACGCAAGTTCAGTCGTAAGGTCTTTCGGATCCTCAGACAGCGCGATCCGGTATTCGCCGGCAGCGTGTGGAAATTCCTGTTCCTGCCGGAACGCCTCGGCGCGCGCCAGATGCCACGCGTGCGACTTGCCCAGAAGTCTCTGAGCCACCTCGAGTTGCTTCAACGCGGGTTGAGGACGATGCAGCTGAAGATCTGCGTACGCGAGGCCAAGGTGGGCCTGACCATATCCCGCGTCCAGGCGAATCGCAGTCTCAAAGTCCTGCGAGGCTTCGCCAGCTTTCCGCAGATCATTCAACACAAAGCCCCGGTTGACGTACCCGGTCGCCATCTCCGGATCATTTTTCAACGCCAGCGTGAAGTTCTCTCGCGCCGCTTCCAAGTCGCCGTTGTGAACATCAACATTGCCGGCAATGAGCGGAAGGTCCTTGTCCTTCGGTAAAGCGGACTTGTATTTGTTTACCAGAGCCAGAGCTTCGTCATACCGCCCAAGGTAGTAGAGATCGTACGCAAGATAGACGACGCCCTCGCGATCCTTTGGCAATTTCTCTACGACCTTGTACCCGAGTTTCGCCGAATCCGCATAGTCACCCTTGAATGTCAGATATCGTTCCCGTTCCCGTTCAACCTGCGGACTGGTATTCATCTTTGCGTTCGCACGTTCTAGCCACCGCTGCGCGAGCGGAAGTTCATGCTCTTCCAGAGCGGCATTGGCGCCGCCCGCGACGATCAGAGCGTTTGTTCGCATTCGCTCATAAGCCTTCTCGTAATAAGTTTCCGCCGAACGATAATTCGTTTCCGCGGTATACAAGTCCCCTAGGGCCAAATACGGCGAGAAGTCTCCCGGATGCGCGTCGATCGCGCGCTTAAAGTATTCTTCTGCCAGCTGGCTGTTTCCCGCATCTCGTGCGAGGTAGCCGAGAGCAGAAAGCGCTTGTTCGCTGTTGTGCTCGATATTGAGAACCTTCGTGAAAGTTTCCCGCGCGGCATCTTTCTGCCCGAGTTTCCACTGCAGCATTCCGAAATTCATCAACGAATTGATATTTGCCGGAGCAAGCGCCAGCGCCTCCTTAAGATCGCGATTGGCGGCGTCGAGATTGCCCGAGGCCGACTCCACTGCAGCTCGTAGCCTCAGCATCTCCGGCCGCGAAGAATCAGGGACCTGTGCGTTCTGAATTGCTGCCGCCGCTAATTGCAGTTGCTCGTTTGCCTTATCATCGTCACTTTCTCGGGCATAGACTTCGTAAAGGTTCAGGCGAAGCTCGATCGGATAAAGCGCACCCTCGACTGGTCGCCCCGGCAAACTGCTCAGGGCAAGGCTGTATTGATGTTCCGCTTCCGCCAGCCGGTCTTCCGAGTCGGCGATCCCACCCAGGATGGCGTGCAAACGGTAGTTGTTGGAATCGATTCGCTGCGCCGCATCGAGAAATGGCTGAGCTTCTCCTGGATGCCCCAAACTGACCCAAGCCTGAGCTGCGCTCAAATCCAGTCCGATATTTCCCTTTGACGCATTGGCCAATCGCGAGTAGAGTTCCGCTGCCTCTTGCTGCTGGCCTGCGATTCCATATGTGTAAGCCAGTTCGGCTTGCACGTCGGTTGTTTTGTCGGGAATCGCTTTCAACGTCGCGATCGCCTCATCATATTTGCCCTGGTCGCGATACTCTCCCGCGACTGCTCGCAGGACGTCCGGATCCCGCGGAGCCAAACTCTTGGCGCGATTCAAATATTGCGTTGCCTTATCGGATTGTCCAAGACGCTGGTACGCGTGCGAGATCAGCAGATCCGTATGCGGTGACGCATGTAACGCATCGGCCCGATTAAGCAAAGTGAGAGAACTCTTCGGGTCGGAATTCAGCAGCAGCTCTCCAGCGAGCTGAAGGCTGTTCGCATCTTTCGGATTCTCCTTGACCACACGATCCAGTAGTTGCTCGGCCTCTTGATCGCGGCCCACCTTGGCATAAGTTTGTGCCAGGCCCGCGAGCCCGCGCACCGAATTCGGTTGCTGCTTCAGACCGCGATTGTAGGAATCGACTGATAACGCGTAACGTTGATCGAGCCGCGCAGCGTAGCCGAGCAGAAACCACAATTCGGCGTTCTGTGGTGCTGAGTGGGCAGCCTGTTGCGCATACGTGACCGCGTCAGCGTAATCACTCCGGTTCAGCGCGTCTTGAGCTGCGCGCGCCTGCCGTGCTACTTCAATTCCCGAGCCCCAACTGAAATCGCTGCCGTTTTGCGTCGAACCGCCGTTCTGTTTCGACTGTTGACCTGAAGAACTGGACTTGCCGCCGAGGTCATACGTTTGGCTCATTCCCCTCCACGGCACACCGAGGATCATGACCAGGAAAAAGCTCGTGAGCGGAATCCGGCTTTTCACGAAATCACCATGCTCTTAAAAGAATCTGGTAGGTCACACAGCACCTCCGGCGCAGGAAGAGCCCGCGGCTCTACTCAGATGCGGCCCTACTATCCAGGTTTGCTTCGCCCTGCGACCCAACCGCTCAAATTCGGAAGAGTTTTGACGTAAACCCTGTTGGCCTTTTGGGAATCTTAAAAACTCGTCAAGCGCACAGGAGTGTGCACTGGTGATGAACCACAACGAACGCTATTCTCGTCCTATCCCGTTATTGGCAATCGTATTGGTGGCTCTTGCAGTGCACGGGCCACTGCTGCTCATGCGGCTTCCGTCGCACTCCTTCGATGCGAACTTCCACATTTTTCTCGCCTCCCACTACGCGCATCACTGGTTCAATCCGTGGAACGAAAAGTGGTTCGCAGGTTTTTCGCAAACCACATATCCTCCTCTGACTCACCAGTGGATCGCTCTCATCTCAACCATCAGTGGCCTCACGATGGGCTACATGCTGGTCCAGTTGATCGCTGTTCTGTTGCTGCCGGTCGGCGTCTATCGATTCGCCAAAATCTGGGTCGACGATCGCGCCGCCTCCTATGCGGCTCTGGGCAGCATTTTCCTCGGAGCGCTGGCGTTTCTGGTTTATCAGGCCGGACAGCTCGCGACCGTCGCATCCGCGGCCTTGTACCTGAATGCGCTGCCATACTTCTACGAATGGTCGACGCAGGGATCCGGACGCTCTTTCATCAAGGGCATCGCCGTAAGCCTGGCAGCAGCGGCCGCGCACCACGTGACTCTGCTTTTCGGAACCGTGTTCTTCGCAGCTCCAGTCCTCTGGATCGCCTGTGTCGACGCTCACGACGGACGCACGCGTGGATCATTCGGGAGAGTGATTTCGAGAGCCATAGCCTTCGCAGTGGTTGTGGCGATCGGTGTGGGAGTTGTTCTGTTGCCGTATTGGGTAACGATGATCCAGCATCCCATTCACCAGATCCCGATTCCACATGACAGCCGTTCGAACTTCCTCCTCCATTCCATCACCGGCATCAACTATTTTGTCATTCCCTATGGAGCCTTGATTATCGCGCTGCCGTTTGTCGTGATTCGCGGAGCCTCGGTTCGACGCCTGCGGCCCTTGCTTGTCGGTTTTTGGCTGGCATTCATATTCGGATTAGGCGGCACCACGCCTCTTCCCAAATGGCTGTTGGGACGCGCGTTCGAGATTCTGACATTCGAGAGATTCGCGTTCTGGGCGACTCTGCTCATGATGCCGATTGTCGGCCTGCTGGCAATTCAACTTCTCGATCGCTTTCAAACCAAGGGAGCCGTCGCGCTTTCATTGGCCGCCGTTGCCACCATCGGAGCGGCCCTCGCCTGGCTGACCATTAATCCATATCGGCCAACCGGATCTTTGAACGTTCAGCCGGTGATCGGATTCCTGAATCGCGATGGACACGATTCCTATCGCTACCTGACTCTCGGCTTCGGCAGCGAACTCGCCCAAGTCTCGACTTATACGAACGCGAGCAGCGTCGACGGCGATTACAACTCCGCCCGCCTTTTGCCGGAGATGACGCACTACGGCTCAGCGCAGCTGACGAACTCCAAGTTCTACGGCTCCGCCGGGATGGCCGCTCTTCGCGCGATGCTCGAACACGCCAATCGCTACGGCTTGAAGTTCATCTTTGTGCACGATCGCTACTACGAACCGCTGTTAACCTTCGCAGGATGGAGAAAGACAGAGACATTCGATAGCGGAGTGATTACTGCCTGGACGAAAGACGACGTTCCACCTGCGCATCGCATCGACTCCGACGCGGTTCCTCCCGCATGGATGGGAATCTTATGGGGAACGCTGCCAATCGGTGCCAGTCTGGCCGCCATCTTCCTCGTGTTATTCCTGCCGGCGAGTGAGCGGGCGAAGCGAGTTTTCGAATCTCCGGTGTCGGTTGAAGAGCCGGAACGACATTACGCTGCTTGAGGATCTGAGATGAAACGTGCCCTGCCACTCGTGATCATCATTGTCGCCGCCACCGCGATTCTGATCTTGCTCGGCCTTCGCGGCGGGAGCCAGTCGAATGGAATCGTCGGCGTCGCCTCTGGTTCCGCGCTGCCAGGATTCAGATCAAATCCCGCGACGCCTGAACAGGCGACCGACAATTTCCTTCTCGATATCCAGAAACGCAATTGGGGCCGCGCCTTTTCCAGCATCGACCGAAAGAATGCCGCCCTGACGCAACAGAATTTTATCGACGAGTGGATGGGCGGGAACGGCGGATTACGCTCGTATTCGAGTCTGGAGCGTTTCGACGTCCGTCCTCTTCACGCCACCGATTCCGACGCGCAAATGCGGGCGTTCCTCCATTGGACAACTCCCGTCGGACCGGTCGCGGACGTGCGCGATTTTCATTTGACGCGTGCCGAGGGTCACTGGAAGGTGGTTTGGGACGAAGCTCCTCCACCCAACGTTCCAGCTCAGGTAATTCCGGTGAACTACTTGCGATGGGATCTGGTCTCCGGCAATGCTGCGGGTGCGCAGTGGGGTTCTCGCAACGTCGATGCCCCGCACGTGCGTATTGTCTCCATGAATGCTGTGAACGCTGCGCAAGGCTCTGTCGTGATGGGCGAGCTGGTCAATGAAGACACCATTCCCGCATTCGTAAACGTCCATGCGACACTCGTCGATGCATCAGGAAACCCAATCGACGATGAGAGCAGTTTCGACAAAATTCTGCATGTCCTGCTGCCGAAACAGGTTTCTCCCTATCGCATCGACTTTCCGAATGTCAGCTTGAGCAAAGTGAAAAACGTCCGCATGGATGTGAAGGCGACACTCGTGCCGGCGTCGTCCGATCCTGTGATCGGTGTCATGAACCAGAAGATTGATACCGACGCCCAGGGTCACTCCATCTTGCGCGGAGACCTGCTCAATGAGGGCGGACAGACCGTCAATATTCCTCACGTGATCGCCAGCTTTTACGACAACAGCGGAAAGGTAGTTTGGGTGTCAGACGGCTATGTCGAAAAGGCGCTGCTCCCTCAGGAGACCGAGCCGTTTGCCGTCGAGCTTCCAAAATCGTTGGCAGGGAAGGTCCACAACTTTCATGTCGTCGTCAACCAATATAGTTCCCAGACCACATAACGTAGGCTGCATCGTCGGGATTGCTGCGGTCGTCTTCTGCCTCGCGGTCGTTCCATCGAACGCCCAAGCGATCAGCCTTCGTCCGCCATCGAATGCGATCGCAGGCACTTCAGTCTCAATTGCAACGACCGGCAGCGGCACGGCCACGTTCTATCTCATTGGACCCGCGGGTTCAGTTAAGCGCAGCATCGATTTAGGAAAAGATATTCCAATAGCCTCAAATGACATTCAAAGCGCGGGGCGCTATCTCGCGATTGCGTGCGCGAGTAATTGCGCGAGCAGCGAGTTCTTCGTCATCGCTGCGAAACCAGTGAGTCTTACGCTCTTGGTCCATCCTTCGCGAGCGCCCGTCGCGCAGCACGATGTAATCAGTGGGGTCGCTCTAAGTTTCGATGAATTCCACAACATTGTGATGACTCCCGGCGCCGTGGACTTTCAATTAGCTGCAAACGGGTCGGCGCCGGTTGAGCACTCGGTTGAAAGCAAAGGCGGGGTCGCCTGGTTCCGCATGAACTCTGGAAAGGCGGCAGGGCCGTTGCAGGTTACGGCGTCGATCAACGGAGTATCTACCCGACGCGTGGTGCAACAAGTGGCGTCGGATCCCTGTAATCTGCGAATTAAGGGGCAGCGGACCACGAAAGGCATTTCTGTCGAAACCGATCCCATCCGTGACTGCGCGGGAAATCCCGTGCCCGACGGAACCGTCGTCACCTTCACCGCGAGAGATGGAGATCAGATCAGCACCGTCGATGCGCCCGTCAAAAAAGACATCGCTCGCGCAGAAATTGAGGCCAAGGGCCCCGTCGTGATCTCCGCGGCGTCTGGAGTTGTGATGGGCAATGAACTCCGCATGGCTGGACAGGAATAATTAATAATTAATGATCACGTGCGTTCAATATCGACGAGTAAGAAGATTTAGCCACCTCGTGATCGGAGTCGCAGCCACGCTCTTTGCGTTTACCACAACTCTGAAGGCTGCCGATTCAGTTCCGCAGGTAACGCTTGACGCCGCCAAAGCTGGACCGCGGGCTGTCGAACCCCTGACCGAGCGCAGCCTTGTTCGTGACTACAAGTTAGCTTGGATGAATCTGTCTCACGCGCTCGAATCAAATTCCACCGCGCCGCTCAGTGGTCTGTTTGAGGGGACGGCCAAAGCATGGCTGACGAGCGCAGTGAACAAACAGCAGCAAAGCGGTCTTACCTCTCGTTATCTGAATCAGACTCATAAGCTGGAAGCGGTGTTCTACGCTCCCGAAGGCGACGTCATGGAACTGCATGACACTGCCGAGTATGACCTCCAGGTTTCTGACGGGAGCAACGCCATTCACAATGAGCACGCCATCGTCCGCTATGTAGTACTGATGACTCCTGGAGCCGATCGCTGGGTTGTACGACAACTGCAGGCAGTCCCAAAGTTCTGAGTTCCCGCCACGCCAACCGCAAGCGTCAGCATCCGCATCCAAGCTGGTGCTGTCCGGTGCACGCTCATGGAGTTTCATTTTGTCAAAAAGGCTGTTAGCACTGGCAATCATATGTTTCATGGTGGGCACTGGATGCACAACGTCCGGGATGCATCTCTCTCCCCACGAAACTCTGCAGGCTCCTGATTCCTGGCCAAAGCTCCTGGCCGTCTATATGCCCTGGTTCGGCAATCATGTTCACATGGACGTGGGCTACTCAAGCTACGATCCGGCCGTTTTGCAAAGACAGATTCATCAGGCCCGCCGCATGGGAATCTCCGCGTTCGTCGTGGATTGGTATGGAACCGCCAATCCTTTTTCGGATCACAATTTCGCGCTGCTCCAGGAAGCGGCCGACGAGAACCACTTTGAGATCGCTCTACTTTACAACGAACCAGCGGACGAGGACTCACAAGCCACCGAAGAAGCGATTGCCGCGTTAGACGAGGCTTACACTTCATACATTGGGCCGCAAGCTCCTCATCGGCGATCCTACCTGACTTACCAAGGTCATCCGATGATTTTCATCTTTCCAAAGGACGGACACGTGGACTGGAACCGTGTTGTGGCGCACTGCCAGTCGTGGGAATCACCTCCAATCCTGTTTTTCAAAGACACCCCACCCGCGAAGTATTCGGCTGATTTCGCCGGATCGTATGCCTGGGTTCAGCCCGGCAAAGAAGGTTGGACTCCGAATGGCAGTAACTGGGGCGAACAGTATCTCGAGGATTTCTACCGGAACATGAGAAACAATCATCCGGATAAGATCGCGATCGGAGCAGCATGGCCCGGCTTCAACGATAGCGCCGCAAAGTGGGGGTTAAATCGCCACATGGATACCCGCTGCGGAGAAACGTTCGAAGATACACTCCATCTCTACGCGCGATACTTTGACGCCGCCCATCCTTTGCCGTTCATCTTGGTCGAGACCTGGAACGACTATGAGGAGGGGACAGCCGTTGAGCGGCTGAGCTTCTCTCGCTGCGGCGAGGGTAGCCAATCGTTGGCCTCCCGCCGATAGCTAGGCGACACAACCATGACGATGACCTATCACATCCAAGACAGCGCTTCTCCAATCCCCATTGAGGTTGAAAGGTGAACCTTGTGCGCAACTCAACCAGAGACCTTCAGATTCTATCGAGTCTCGTTCTGAATCCGTCGGCGTCAAATCTTTCGATCCGTCAAGGTTTCGCGACCGAAGATGGGCCGCATGCATTGGATCGAAAGTCTGAATTCGTCTCGGCTTTGAACCATGCGGACCTGCGTAGGCTGAAATCTCTAGCCGCCTCCAATCATGTCATTCTCCGAGCCTTTCCACCGCTCTGGGAAATTCTTGCGGCTCGCGGAGACCTCGAAAAGGCAACTCTTGTCTCCGATGAGATTCAGCTCGAAAAGATCAGAATTAACCACGCCCTAGGATTTCTAGCAGACATTTGCGATGCACTCGAAGCAGATGGATGTCCCGTTACAGTCATCAAATCGCTGGACCACTCGCCCGACCTGGGAAGCGACTTAGACCTCTACACCGATGGCGACAGTAGCAGGCTTGTCGCTCTTATGAAGCTTCGTTTCCGGGCTGTGCTTGCCCAGCGTAGCTGGGGAGATCGTCTCGCTAATAAATGGAACTTCATCGTGCCGGGCCTACCCGAGTTAGTGGAGGTTCACATCGGACGCCTTGGACAAACCGGGGAGCAAACTGCTCTTACTCGATCGTTAGCGGAGAGAGGCCAACTCAAAACGATCGCCAGCCATACCTTCCGAGTCGCTGCTCCGGAGGATCGCATCCTCATCAGCACTCTTCAGCGGATGTACCGTCATTTTTACATTCGCTTGTGCGACATCATCGATAACGCGGATCTGCTTGCATCTGGCAAGGTGGATTTCACTTACTTGCACCGTCTCGGATCAGTTGCCGGCATTTGGCAGGGTATTTCTACCTACCTGACCATTGTGTCGGAATACGTCGAAGCATTCCGTGGTTTCGGTATCACTCTGCCAGCCTTGGTGACCGGGACAGCAAGATTCGGTACAAATCAGGTAAGTTTCCAGCGCGACTTCCTTCGGGTGCCGATTCTTCCCCATTCGGTTAATCTCTATGCGAACGAACTAAAGAACCTCTTATTAAGGGGCGAAGTTCGCAACAGCTTCCGGCTTAGCCTTTTACCTTGCTTAGCCACTGCGGCTGCGATCGAACAGAAGCTCACCGGAAGCGACAAAGGGATTTGGTGAAGCGAATTATGGCCTGACTATCTTGTCTCTACTGGTTTCACTGGATTGAAGCTATGTTGCGCCTTCCCTAACCTTATCTGAGTGCGACTTTCACCTGCTGTCGGATTGGGGCTCGCTGAGGATCTGTATGGTTCCTCGATTTGCCGGCATGTGAAGTGAGCGGGTTCGCGATTCCGTGAAGGGTGTTTGTCAGCGAAGGCCCTTGTGGACTGCCACATGGAGTCGGAGGTGGTAATACTGTGAGGCTTTCGCGTGATTCGTATCCTTCTGGTCGACGATAATCCCGCCGTTCGCCGCTACTTGCGGGCAATCTTGGAACAGCAGGAATCGTGGCGGGTGTGCGGCGAGGCGCGAACAGGCGCCGAAGCCTTACAACTTGTGTTGGAGGCTCCTCCAGACTTGGTACTCCTCGACTATCAAATGCCGGATCTCAACGGAGTCGAAGTCGCCCAACAAATTTCGGATCTGTTTCCTGCTATTCCGATTCTCATGGTGACTCTCCACCTCTCCAAACAGCTAGCCGACGCGGCACGTCAGGCTGGAGTTAGGGGGGCATGCGCGAAGCAAGACATAGGGTCCGTTGTGGAAGCGGTCGACCTGCTCTTGCACAACCAGACTTATTTTCCAGGGCTTTCGCCTGGCCCGAGCATACAGTAGGTTGTCCACCGTCAGCGACAGGGCTGCCAGTGGAAATACAGGATTCCCTGTATTGGACCTAAATCTTATGACGGTTAGCCTCGCAGGGAGCTTTGAAAGCATTTCCCCCTTACGCAAGCTTGTGGCGTCGAATTTTGCGGACTATTGGTCAGGCTGTCACATCGGTTGAGAGGTAAAATGTGGCGAATCGTCTGGTCGGTCTCCCTCTAAAGGAACTGAAACGGAATGACAATTCGCATACTCTTGGTGGATGACCATCCCATCGTCAGACAAGGGTTAAAGACCTTACTGGAGGGACATTCAGGGTGGGAAGTCATTGGAGAGGCCTCAGACGGCGCGGAGGCCGTCGAGAAGGCGAAAAAGTTAAGTCCCGATGTAATGGTGTTAGACGTCACCATGCCTCGGATGAATGGGTTGGAAGCGTGTCGCGTACTGCGGCGACAGTCTCCGGCGCTGGAGATTTTGTTTGTTACCCAGCATGACTCGCCACAGATGATGCGCGAAGCGTTGGAAGCGGGCGCCCGCGGGTACGTAGTGAAATCGAACGCTGCGCGGGATCTCCTCGCGGCAGTCGAGGCGGTTAGTCAGCATCGTGTCTTTACAGCTCTGAACGGGCGCAATGTTCCCGAGCTGAGTTGAACTCAAGCAGCAAAGTCGCTGCTCTAGAGACGTACACAAATCTAGAGAGGGCAAAAACATGAAACTCAGGATTCTTTTAGCGGATGACCATGAAATCGTACGGCGCGGCCTGCGGGCGTTGCTCGAAAAGCATGAGGGATGGGAAGTTTGCGGTGAGGCCAGCGATGGCCGGGAAGCCGTCGAGAAGGCCCTGCAACTCAATCCCGATGTCGTGATTGTTGATATCGGAATGCCAAATCTCAACGGCCTTGACACGACCCGGCAGTTGCTCCAGCACGATCCCCACTTTAAGGTCATCGTTCTGACAATTACGGATTCCGATCAGGTAATCCGTGAAGCCCTGGATGCTGGCGCTCGAGGATTCGTGCTCAAGTCCGATGCTGCTCGAGATCTTGTCTCTGCCGTCGAAGCCTTGCAGAACAAGCGAATGTTCTTCACTCCTCGCGTGAACGATCTGGTGCTGGCGGGATTCCTCGAGAAGGGGCAGACCGTTTCCAGAAATGAAGCGCCGAAGCTCCCCACTCTTACCGCTCGGGAACGCGAAATCACTCAATTGCTCGCCGAGGGAAATAGCTCGAAGGAAGTAGCTTCGTTGCTGAATCTCAGTACGAAGACGGTGGAAACGCATCGCAGCAATATCATGCGAAAGCTGAGTTTTCACTCAATCCGCGATCTTGTTGTCTATGCCATTAAGAACAATCTCATCCAGATTGAGCTTCCGCCGCCGCCGAAAACCCCAGCGGGCCCGACGGCGGCTTAAAGACAAACCGCCCGCGAAGGCTTCCCTTAACGCAGTGCTTCTCCGGGATAGTAGCCCGGTCGTGTCCGCACTGTCAGACGTTTGTGCGCCGGGCCTCTTGCTTCGACGGTGATTCGCTGATATCCCTTGCCCACCGTGCTGCCCGGATTGTAAGCCAGGGTGTACTGGCTGCGAATGTCGTGCGCGACAGTGCGCGTGATATCGTTGACTTCCTCTAGAGTCCGAGGAAAATAGGCGACTCCGCCCGTGTCGGTCGCAAGACGTTGAAGCGCTTCCCGCGCTGAGCGTGTCATTCCTCGATCGGATAGGCCGATTGCGTACACCGTAGGTCCGTTGTTCGATTGCAGTTTCCGAATCGTGTCCTGCAAAGTTTCGCGGCTCATATTGTCTTCCCCGTCAGTGACCACGAGAAGAGCTTTCTTTTGAAGGCGAGTATTGTCGCGAAGATGGACGTCGGAAGCGACGACTGCATCGTACAACGCCGTGGTTCCGCGGCTGGAGACCTGATGCAGGGCGGCGTCCAGTAAATGGGCGTTTGAAGTGAAGTCCTGATCCAGATATGCAGTCTCATTGAAGTTGACAACGAACACCCGGTCTTCCGGATTGCTGACCTGAACGAGATTCATCACCGCCTGCGCGACTTTCTGCCGCTTGTCGCGCATGGAACCAGAATTGTCCACGACAATTCCGATTTCAACGGGAACATCTTCGCGCCGAAAAGATGTGATTCGTTCGGGCTGGCCGTTTTGAAAAACAGTGAATGCATTCCGGTCGAGATAGGTAACGAGATTCCCATTCTGATCTACTACTGTCGCGTGCAGCACCACCTCTTGGACCTGCTTCTTAAAAACGAATCTACCCTGATCTTCTCCCTCGGAGCCTTGCGACGATTGCTCGCCAGATGACTGAGTCTGCGGCGCCGATTGACTTGGAACTTGAACCGCCGGCGGCGGAGCAATAGTCCGCGGAGGTAAGCCCATCGGGTCCTCTTCAGGAACCGGGGCCTGACTGGAAGAGGAGTTCTGCCCCGAAGGCGCCTCCTGAGCAAATACGATTATTGTCCCGCCACTCACTACAGCTGCGAGAACAGCCACTTGAAGTGTTGAATGGAACAGTAACGTCTTACCAGGAAACATATTCGCCCTCTCGCGTCGAGATTAGATGCCGTCAAATGAGAGAGGCGATCAAACCCAATTAATAATTTATCGCGACCTGACGGCCTCAAAGCACGCGCCCTAGCCTGCTTAATTCATCAAGACTGAGATTTTGTTTGCGCGGATGTGCGTTCGGGCATTTTGAAGGGCAGAGTCGTCGAGGTCCTGAGCTGGGTGCGGGACAGTTCGGCGTCACGACCTGAGAGAAAGAATTTTGAGCACGGCTCCGCCGGAACCAGCGACTGGGAGTTGAGGATTCGGAAGCAAGGAAAAGGATTAACTGCTGTTGAAGGCCAGGGCGACGGAGCGGAACAGGTTTGACAGGGCCAGCCGCTGGCGAGGTGGACGCGGATGCAGCGGGCGGTCTGGCGGACGCGAGCGCCGATCTTGAACAGTCGTGCGCGCAGAGTTTCGATCTGCGCCGAGCGCCACGGCTGGGGGAGAGGCAGACGAAACAGGTTGACCAGGTTGTAGGCGAAGCCGTAGCAGGAGCAGGCGGAAGGCTTGGCCAGGAAGCGGTGACAGCTCAGCCGGTCGGCGTGGAAGCCGTTTTTGAACTCCTCGATGCGGTTCTCGCATTCGCCGCGATCGTTGTAAAAGGCAAAGATCTCGGAAGCGCGGCCGGCACAGTTGGTGATGAGGAAACGCAGGTTGGTGCCCGCGGCGGTGTGCTCGGCCTTGTAGCAGATGCGGCGCTGGCGCGACCAACTGCCGGCGCGATGGCGGAAACTGGAGAAGCTGCGCTGAGGAAGCTCGGTGCGGCGATAGCGGCGGGCCAGTCGCTTCTGCCGCGGCTCGGCGCGGCGCTGGAAGACGCAGTTGGCGGGAATGCCCAGTGCATACTGGATGTCGAAAAACTCGCAGAACTCATACAGCAGCGGCAGAGCGAAACCGGCGTCGCCGCGCAGCTTGATGTGCACACCGGGAAAGCGGCTTCCAGTCGCGGCACCAGCCGCACCAGCATGGGAACAATGCGGGCATGACTGGAAGCATTGCCAGGTCGCAACCGCGCCGCCAGCAGGCATCCGGTGTGACGCTCGAAGATGAGCATGGGGTGGTACATGTGCTGGCCGTAAGCGCCATTGAAAAAGCTGAGTTGTTGCTGGCCATGCGTGGGATCGTCGGTGGAATCGATATCCAGCAGGATCTCGCCGCGCTGGCGGACCTGTTTTCCGCAGAGGCGAATGAACTGATCGAGCAGGGCATCGTTCAAGCGCACCAGATCGCGGGCGGAAGGCGCATTCTCCCAGCGGCTGAGCGTGGGCTGGGAGCCGAGCGGTTCTCCCAGCTTCTGATCAGCGACGATTTGCAAGGTGGGATCGTGGCGCAGACGATCGGCGTCGTTGGCGTCTTCGTAGCCGGCCACGATCTGGTAGATGCGCTGCCGCAACAGCTCCAGCGAATCATGCCACACGCGTTCATCATCTCGCGGATCGCTGAGGAGTGCAGCCAGTCGCGGGTCAGATGATGGCGTTCGTCAAAAGCGCGCAGCGGCAGCAGACCGGCGTCACTGGTGATCTGGCCGCCGGAAAAATCACAGTGAACGGGACGGTGGTGGTAGAAGGAGAAACCAACTGTGATATAAGACTATTGTCAATCTTTGGATGCTCCGAAATGGTGTACTGGGTTCGCGAAAACCCAGTGTTCATCACCTTTTAGAGCATCCTTTCTTTTTTGGCTAGAAATCAGCGAATAATCCAGGCTAGGGTGAACTGTGTACAGGCGTAGGGTAACCAATGGAGATTCCTGCTCAGAACAATTCGGAAAAACTTACACGCGACGATCGCCATCGAAGTAAGCGAAAGCGGTTGCAATGCAACAACGTGATGCTTTGGCATGATTTGTGCAAAGTCAAAATAGCGCGTCGCCGATGTGCACAGTAGTGTGTTTACTAGAGCTCGTTCATTTACCAGCAAAACTCGAGGTCTGAATGCTTAGAATCCTGATTGCCGATGATCATGAGGTGGCGCGAGGCGGTATTCGGGCTTTGCTCGAGAATCACCCCGGATGGGAAGTCTGCGCGGAAGCGAAAGATGGCCGGGAAGCGGTGGATTTAGCGTCCAGAACCAAACCTGACGTCACTCTCCTGGACATCGGCATGCCAAATCTAAATGGATTGGAAGCTACTCGCCAGATTCTGGCAAGTACACCGGAAATGCCGATTTTGATCTTAACGATGCACGACTCCGATAATGTCGTTCGCGAAGTCCTTCGGGCGGGCGCGCGCGGATTTCTCTTGAAATCGGACGCAGGCAGAGATTTGGTGGCCGCGGTGGAAGCGTTGCAGCGTCAGAGGACCTTCTTCACGACCAAAGTAAGCCAGATGGTTCTGGAGGGCTTTCTCGAACGAGACAACGGCCAAGATGGGCGCCAGCCGGAACTCAAGCCGTCGAGCGAGGCCCTTACTTCTCGTGAGCGGGAGGTTATTCAGTTATTGGCTGAGGGTAAGACCAGCAAAGAAGTCGCGGTTGCGCTGAACCTGAGTGTCAAAACCGCTGAAACTCACCGCACCAATTTGATGCGTAAACTAAACTTGCATTCCGTTGCGGATCTGACCCGCTATGCCGTTCGAAATGGAATCGTACAAGTCTTCTGAACTATTGTTCGGTTCAAATGCCGCTTAAGTAAGCCTCGCGGCCCGAATAGGTATTTAGCTGGATAGACCAACGTTTGCTTCATCCATAGCTTATTCGCTGATATTGACCTTCGCCGGAGAGGAGACAATCCTTCGAATGCTATGGACAATTGCAGTTCTGCTGCTGATTCTCTGGCTGCTCGGCATGATCAGCTCCTACACGTTGGGCGGATTCATCCACATTCTGCTGATCCTTGCCGTAATCGTGCTACTGGTCCGGATCATTCAGGGACGCAGACCAGTGTAATCTCCGAAACTCACTCCTGAACAGGAAGAGATAGCCCGCCCGCGCAAAACTCGACAAACCCTGCGGGCCCTGAGTCATCTCATCGACAACGTAGCCAGAATTTCAAAGGAGAATCTCTGATGAACAAGGATCAGGTGGAAGGGAAAGTGAAGGACATCGCAGGGCGCGTCGAACGCCAGGCCGGTGAGTGGTCTGATGATCCCGAAAAGCAGGCGAAAGGCACGGCTAAGCAAGTTGAAGGAAAGGTGCAGAACAGTTGGGGAAACGTGAAGGAGGCCGCAAAAAATAGCGAATCTGCGGCGAAACCTCCTAAGCGCGCTACTGAAGAGCCCGAAGAGCAGGAGCCGGCGCCCCGCCGTTCCCAGCGCTAATCGTCCATGGCACGATGACCGGCCAGTAAGCCCAAATAGCCGGTCATCTTGCCGCCTCTTGCGAAGCTGCGAAGCACTTTCTATCCCATAGCCCCCGCCGACCTGAGTTACAACTAAAAGAGTTTCTGACACCTGTTAAAGGCATCGCTGTATTCCGTTTCTACTCGGGTTGTCTTCTAATCTCGATAGGGAAGAGTTATCCTGAACGGCGCCAAAAGGCACACGGCTCGCTCATTTGCTGAGGAGGTATGAAGATGCTACGTTGCATGGCAGAATTGCTTTTCATTTTTCTACTTCTCAGTCTGATTGTTCATCTTTCGATAATGGCCGAAATATTCGGAGCTGCAGCGGTCCCCTTTTTTCTCGCCGATCTTGCCTACGATCGCGGATTCAAGAATTCCCGCCACCTGAAGGTGCGGCAACCGTTTGTCTGATCGCTGATCGCAGGAGAGCCGTGGAAGTTCGTCGCTCGCCGAATACGGCTAAAACTGGATGGCTCTACCAGAACTGTAGCAATAGACTCCGTAAGTATTGAGATGTGCTCATATGCCGAGGTCACTTCGTCGGAGGTGCCTCCTATGAATCACAGGGTGATCTTCCTCGCAGCTTTCTTATTTGGCCTGGCTGGTTGCGTGTGCGCTCAGGATGCGGCTTCCAATGCGCAGTCCCCTCAGAACGCTCCTCCAGCCCGGCAGTTGATTGCATGGTCGAGTGTGCAGAAGCCTCATCCAGTCCCGCAGCCGCTACCTCCTCCGGACACCCCTGTGCCGCAGCCGGACCCGCCGAACGGACCGCCAAAACCAGCCGACCCGCAAACGCAACAGACTCCGGCGCAAACCTTTGTAGGGAAGATCTTGAAAAGCGGTAACGGTTACGTTCTGAAAGTAACCAGCGACACGGCGTACAAATTAGCCGGCGTCGATGCGAGCCGCTACGACAATAAGAACGTCAAGATCACAGGTGAATTGGAACAAGGCACAAAAACGATCCATGTCACAAGCGTCGAACTAGTCTCGTGATCGCTCAGAAAAAAGAAGTGGGATGCCCCAGCTCATGAAGCGTCAGAGAGTAGAAGTGCGGTACCCCGCGCCTCGCAGCAGTTGCGAGACACGGGAACTACAGCAGTAGCCGTCCGTCCGCTGCCTACTCCTCCAGTCGTTGTTGAAGGGCGTGCCCTCAAGAAGTTCATCAAACCTCGTAACTCTGGATGCGAAAACGTTTACGTTACACGATTTCTACATTCCAACGAGTCCAACGCCCAGCTTGGTACATGATTCACCCGAGTGTTACAACCGCCCAGGAAATGTACGTTTAAGAATCCTCAAAGAGCAGGGAAAACAATCTTCCCGGATCCCGGTGGAAAGCCAGCCATGAGTACAAGCGCAGCAGCTGCCTACGGAATGTATCCTCGCAATGTCTCTCTGCCCGACGTCGTCTGTGCTCTGAACCAGGCGGGCTTTGAAAACACAGATATCTGCATGGTTCTTTCCCCGGCGCATCCGGACGCAGCGGCAGTGAGTGAAGCAACCATCCTCGGCGACCAGCCTTCGGATTCTGCCAATAGTGCTCGCGTAATTCGCTGGTTTTCAGGATTTGGCGCTGTGGTGATTCCCACCGTCGGTTTTTTCATCCGTTCCGAGATGTTCTTCCATGCGCTGGTCGCTGAACCGCATGCTCCGTCTCTGTCACGTGGTACCGGTACCCTGGTTGGACTCGGTTTCCCCACGGACGACGCCAAGCGGCTGGCCCACCAGCTCTGCGACGTGAATGCAATGGTGTATGTCTCTTGCCGTAAGCATACGGACACGGAAGGCGCGATTGAGTTGCTGCGTAATACCGGTGCGCGAGAAGCGGCCAGCTTGGCGCCAGTGGAGGCGGCTGCAGCATGATGGGCCGTAGAATTGCTACTCGTTTGTCAGGGCCAAAAGGTAGGAATTTTCTGCTCACTCCACGCGGCCGTAACCGCCGCCAACCCTTTTCCGGCCTGTGAAACTCTCTCCATTTCATCTATTTGCCGAGTCCGTGCCACCGCAGTCACATGGAACGAGACGTGCAATCGTAAGAATTAGCCAGTTCCACCTTTAACCTGAGGTCGACGATTCCTGCGAACGGAGGGTATCTCTGCGTGAAATGCAAAAAAGTCTGGATCGAGATCATCGTTGCTGGTACGACCGTATCGCTGGCTCTCGCGCTCGTGATGGTCATCCTCGGAGCCGCCGCTGGTGCCGCCAGTCAACAGGAAACTTTGCAACCGCCGAAGCCATCTGCGAATGCGCAGATGTTTGACGGCCTGGTGACGTGCTCCAAATGTGGCGCAAAGCATTCCGAGCGCATGGGCCAATCAGCCTCTACATGTGCTCGCGTTTGCGTCCGTGGCGGCGCGAAATTCGCTCTCGTGAATGCGGACTCGCTCTATCTACTCGACGGAAACTTGAGTCTCCTCAAGCGGCTTGCCGGCGAGCGCGCTCAAATCGTTGGCACTCTGCACGGCAGCACCATCCACGTAGTTTCCGCCAAAGTAGAAATCTAAACCTTCCCACGCACAGCCGTCCTCCTTGCTCTCTTCATCCTGAGCGGAGCGGTTGATCAAGCGAAGCGCGAGCCACCGCCTGGTCGAAGGATCTCTACCTCTCCGGTAAAGCCACAGCCCTCAACTGCTAAAATATCCAGATAGCTCCTATGTTCGAAAACCTACAGGAAAAACTCCAGCGCGCGTTCAAAACGCTTCGCGGACAAGCCACCCTCACCGAGGAAAACATTGACGAGGCCTTGCGTGAAATCCGCATGGCACTGCTCGAGGCCGACGTCAACTTCAAGGTCGTCAAGCGACTCATCGAGCAGATCAGGGCCAAGGCCGTCGGACAGGAAGTGATGACCGCGCTCTCTCCCGGTGAGCAAGTCATCAAGATTCTCCGCGACGAACTCGTCGAAGTCCTTGGCAAAGACACCGCTCGCGTAAAATTTGCCTCCCAGCCTCCGACCGTCATCCTGATGGCCGGGCTCCAGGGTTCCGGGAAAACCACCACGTCGGGCAAGCTCGCCCACTGGCTGAAAAATGGCGGGCATCGTCCACTGCTGGTCTCAGTCGACGTCTATCGTCCCGCCGCTCGCGAGCAATTGAAAGTTGTCGCGCAGGCGGTGAAGGCCAACATTTATGAAGGCCAGGTCACTGAGGCCAACACTGCTACGGTCGAACGCCTCGTCAAAGAAGCGCGCCGCGAGGCAGTCGTCACAGGATGCGATGTTCTCATCGTCGATACCGCAGGCCGCTTGCACATTGACGAGGAACTGATGGGCGAGATGCAGTCGCTCAAGAGTCTGCTGAATCCCTCGGAAATCCTGTTCATCGCCGACGCAATGACCGGCCAGGATGCCGTGCGTTCTGCCGAAGAGTTCCACAAGAAGCTCTCGCTGACCGGTGTGGTCCTCACCAAGATGGATGGCGACGCCCGCGGTGGCGCAGCGTTGTCGATTCGTCAGGTCACGGGACAGCCGATCAAATTTATCGGCATCGGCGAGAAATACGACGCCCTGGAACCGTTCCATCCGGATCGCATCGTCTCGCGCATCCTGGGCATGGGCGATATCCTCTCGCTGATCGAGCGTGCCGAGCAGCAGATCGACAAGAAAAAAGCCGCCGAGATGGCCTCCAAAGCGCTCTCCGGCGACGGATTCTCCCTCGAAGATTTTCGCGACCAGCTGCGGCAAGTCAAGAAGATGGGATCGATGAAGAGCCTGATGGGCATGCTTCCCTCGATTGGCCCGTTCTCCGGCCTGCAGAAGGCCGCGGACAAAGTGGACGAAAATCAGATCAATCGCGTGGAAGCCATCATCAATTCGATGACGCGGCATGAGCGGAATCATCACGAGGTCATCAATGGCAGCCGCCGCAAGCGCATTGCCCGCGGCTCCGGGACTACGATTCAGGAAGTGAACAACCTCCTTCGCCAGTACGCGCAGATGAAAAAGATGTTCAAGCAGATGGGCAAGCCCAGCTTCGCTCGCCGCCTGGCAGGGATGAAGCTGCCGGGGATGTAGACACGGACGTTATCGCATCGGATCGAAGACATGCCCTTCTATTACGACGTCAAAGTGCCGACTCTCGGGTCTACCGTGCAAACGGAAAAATATATGTTTTCAAGGTGGCTCCTGGCGCAGAAATCGTACATCAAAGCAGGAACCGCGCTCGCGATTATCCAGACTGGAGAAGTTTGTCATTTGTTGCGGAATGCAGGTGAAGGATTCTTTACTCCGTGGAAGATTCGTGCCGGCGACGAGATTGCATCAGGACCGGCAATCGGGAGAATCACCACCGACGGGGACTTGATTCCTTATGGTCGTCCTTACGTCACTTTTGAAACGGTGCCCTCGGACCAGCCATGAAGTGGCGCTCTCTCGAAGAATCGAGTCCCGACACTGACACGCGGCCCCTGCGTGACATATTTGCGGAGCGGAAGGACCTGATCTCGAAATACGTACCGCCCGAGACGCAGGCCATTCACGCGCAGGCCGTCGCTGAACTCAAAGCTAAGCATCTCGCGGCAAACATTCTGCATGTTGGCGCGAAAGCGCCTGCATTCGACCTACGTGACCATGACGGCAAAACGGTGTTGTCTGCCGACTTGCTCGCCAGGGGGCGCCTCGTCATCTGCTTCATCCGCGGCCGGTGGTGCCCGTTCTGCGTCGGGCAGATGGAGGCGATGAACCTCGCCCTCGCGTTAATCGAGCACTCTGAAGCTTCGTTGGTGGCGATTTCTCCGCAGACCGTCAAACAGTCGTACTTCATGCGCGATCAGCACAAGTTGCGTTTTCCGCTGCTCTCCGACGCAAACCACAAAGTCGCCCGCGAATTCGGTCTTACCTATCGCGTGCCCGCCGCCCAGGAAGCGGTCTATCGCCGCGCGTTCGTGAATCTGCCTTTCACGAACGGCGACGACAGTTGGGAACTCCCGATTCCCGCAACCTATATTGTCGATCGAGACAACACGATTCTGTGGGCATCCGCAAACGAAGACTACACCGAGCGGCCGGAACCCTCAGACATTCTCAAAGCCTTGTCATCCTGAGCGACGCGCAGGATCTAAGTCTGTCATCCTGAGCGAAGCGAAGGATCTATGCAATTTGCCTGCAGCGAGGCGCCGCAGAGAGAGTACACAGGTTCTTCGCTTCGCTCACAATGACAACTCCCATTAGGAATGAGAAACTCTTCCTCACGGTACACTGATACTTCATGCACTACATCTACGGCATAAATTCCGTCACTGAGGCGCTGAAAGCGCGCGGCCGCGCCTTCGAATGGATCGGCATGGCGAAAGAGCGGCACGATCTTCGTCTACAGCGATTAATCGAGGACTGCAGAAAAATCGGCGTCCCGGTGCGATTCCTGCAGCGCACCGAACTCGATCGCATGGCCGGAAACGCCGCCCATCAGGGCGTGGTCGCCGTAACCTCCGCCAAGCAATACAACGAACTAGAAGACGTTATCGCCGCCAAGCGCGGAGAATATTCACTCATCGTCGTTCTCGACGGAGTCGAAGACCCGCATAACCTCGGCGCGATTCTTCGCACAGCTGACGCCGCGGGAGCGAACGGCATCTTGATCCCGGAGCGCCGCGCCGCAGCCGTAACCGGCACTGTCACGAAAGCCTCAGCCGGTGCCAGCGAGCATCTGCCCATTGCGAAAGTGACGAACATCTCGCGCACCGTCGAAGATCTCAAGGAAAACAATATCTGGACCGTTGGCCTCGACGAGCGTGCCGCCCAGACCTACGACGCCCTCGACTACAACATGGATTGCGCGCTGGTTCTTGGCGGTGAAGGCAAGGGCCTGCACGACCTGGTCAAGCGCAAGTGCGATTTTCTGGTTTCCATCCCCATGCTCGGCAAAGTGCCGTCCCTGAATGTATCGGTCGCGGCGGCGATTGTTTTGTACGAGATCGTGCGCCAGCGCCGCGCCAAAGAAGGCGCATCCAATAACAAATGAAGTCTCTGGCTACGAAGGTCATCCTGAATCTTCTCGGCGTCCTCTGCGTACTCGGCGCCAGTGGTCTGAGCTTTGCCCTCGATCGCGAAGCCTTTTCGATCACGAACTACGACCTCAACCTGCAGATCGACCGTGCCCAGCACCGCCTCGGAGTACGAGGCAAGATCACGCTGAGAAATGACACGGCACTTCCACAAAAAGTGGCCGTGCTGCAGATTTCATCGTCCCTCGATTGGCGGGCGATTAGAGCTGGTGGCAAGGCCGTGCAATATCTCACCCAACCGTTCGCGTCCGATATCGACCACACCGGCGCCCTTTCCGAAGCAATCGTCACATTGCCCCAAGCAGTCGCTCCGCACAGCACTGTCGAACTCGAAATCGGCTATGAAGGCGTTATCGCTCTCGACGCAACCCGGCTCACGCGAATCGGTACACCCCAAGACGCCGCCAAGGCCAGCGATTGGGATCAGATCGGTCCCGCCTTCTCCGCGATTCGCGGCGTCGGATACGTCGCCTGGTATCCGATCGCGACGGATGTGGCAAATCTTTCCGAGGGCGACAGCCTCTTCGAAGCGCTGAATCGGTGGAAGACGCGCGAAGACGGATCGCTCATGAAAATCAGTCTGCAAGATCCTCGCGTTGCGGGTGATCCCACCACCCTTGTATTCGTGTGCAATGGCAAACTCGTGCGAGGCGGCACTAACCCAAGCACATCAAGCTTCGCCTGGGCTCAATGTTCGTACACCGATCTCGGTGAGTCCGTACCCTCGTTCGCACTTGCGAATTACGGCGTCGTCGATCGACCATCGATGGAGATCTTCAATCTCCCTGCGCATGCCGCGGCCGCCGAGGCCTACGCCGATGCCGCAGAAAAGGCTGCTCCTCTAATTAACGAATGGTTCGGCTCGCTTCGCAACAAAGCTCAAACTGTGGATCTGAGTGACGATGATTCAGCCCCATTCGAAACCGGTTCTCTGCTGTTCACTCCGCTCCTGAATTCCGGCTCAAATCGCATGGGACTCTCCACAGCCCACCAACTCACGCACGCCGCCTTCTTCTCTCCACGCCCGTGGATCGAGGAAGGCCTCGCCCATTTCGCGCAAGCCCTCTATCTTGAGCAGCAGAACGGACGACAGGCTGCCATCGATTACATCGCCAAGCATCGCTCGATTCTGAACACGATCGAAGCGTCCGAGGCCGTGCCAGGCTCATCGGATGAAGCGAAAGATGAAGCGAGCCGCGCGCTGGTCAGCACGATCAACGAAGCGCTCTATCGCAGCAAGGCGATGTGTGTCTGGTGGATGCTGCGCGACATGATCGGCCCGGCAGCCCTGAAGAAGGCGATCGCAGCTTATCGCCCCGACCAGGACAAGGATCCTTCCTACATGCCCCGCCTCATCGCATCCCAAACGCCGCGTGATCTGGAATGGTTTTTCGATGACTGGGTATATCGTGATCACGGCCTGCCCGATTTCAAAGTCGAATCGGCGTTCTCCCGCAAGACGCTGAATGAGACGTTCATTCTCACCGTCACGATCGACAATCTCGGAGGCGCGGGCGCCGAAGTTCCCGTGATCGTAAAGTTTGCCGGCGGCGAAGCAAAAAAGCGTCTCGAGGTCCACGCCAAAGACAAGGCGACGATCCGTCTGGAGACTCCCGCGGCTCCCGATGAAATTATTGTGAATGACGGCAGCGTTCCAGAGAGCAACACAGAGAACAACAACTTCAAAGTCTCGCCCCCGGAAAGTTAGGTCTTTACTTGAGAATTTCCCGGAACTTTCGGAAGCCTCTCACCCACGACCTCTTGTCTTTCCGAGGAGCGCAGCGACGAGGAATCTGTGTCTGCCCGCGCCGCCCCGGCTTCACGTACCCGAGCCATCTCTGCGTCACCTCCGCCGCCCCGTGATAATTTAGTCCGTTGCGGGAGGGCACTTCTTGGCCTACATCCAGTTCCTCGGCGCTGCCGGTACTGTCACCGGGTCCAAACATCTCATTAACACCGGCGACCCCTTGGGCAATAACGGATTCCAGGTCCTCATCGATTGCGGCCTTTTTCAAGGGCCCAAGGAATGGCGTGAACGCAACTGGCGCGACACGCCAGTTCCTGCGAAGGAGATCGATGCCGTCATCCTCACCCACGCTCACCTCGATCACTGCGGATGGATTCCTCGCCTCGTGAAAGAAGGGTTCCGCGGCCCGATTTACGCGACGCCACCAACCATCGATCTCTGCGGCATCATCCTTCCCGACTCCGGCCACCTGCAGGAAGAAGACGCGCGCTTCTACAACAAGAAAAAGAAATCGAAGCACGATCCCGCGTTGCCGCTCTACACCTTCGAAGAGGCGCAGAACTCCCTGCAGTATTTCAAGCCCGTTCATGTCGGAGACACCGTCGAACTCTGCCCCGAAATCTCCTTCCGCTTCGTGCGCGCAGCACACATCCTCGGCTCTTGCATGGTAGAGGTGTCGTTGAAGACCGACGGACAATCCCGCCGCATGCTCTTTACCGGCGACATCGGCCGCGTCCACGATCACAAAGTCGCTCCCGGAAAAGTCGTCCACTCCGGACCGCACGAGGGAGAATCCGCCGACCTTGTGGTCATGGAATCCACCTATGGCAACCGCATGCATCCGAAAGAAGACCCGCTGCCCGAACTCGCCGAACTCATCCGCGACACGGCTGGCCGCGGTGGCAGTGTCATCGTCCCCGCATTCGCGATTGAACGCACGCAGAAGTTTGTCTTCATCCTCAAGCACCTCATGGAGTCCGGCCACATTCCCCGCATGCCCGTGTTTTGCGATAGCCCCATGGCGATCAAGGCTGTCGAGATTTTCCTCAAGCACGACGAGGAATACAGCGACGAAACCCGCGACATGATCCGCAAGTACGGATCCCCGCTCCAATGGCCGCATTTCATTTTCGCGCTGACGCCGGAAGAATCGAAGAAGATCAATGACTCCGTCATGCCCTCGATCATCATTTCCTCGAGCGGCATGGTGACCGGCGGCCGCATTCTGCATCACCTGATGCAGCGCCTTCCCGACCCACGAAATCTCGTCCTCTTCATCGGATTCCAGGCGCCCGGCACGCGCGGCTTCGCCATCAAGAGCAAATCCGACGAAGTGAAGATCTATGGCGACTACATACCGATCCGCGCCCAGGTTGCCGCCCTCGAACAATTCAGCGATCACGCCGACCCGCCGGAACTCCTGCACTGGCTGCACACCTTCAGCAACCGTCCGGCGACAATTTATCTGGTACACGGCGAGCCAGACGCTTCAGGCCAATTGCGCAATTTGATGACGAAAGAATTGGATTGGAACGTGCAGATCGCGCAATATCAAGAAAAGGTGAAAGTAACGTAAGCTCTTTTCAGCCCGCAGGACGCGTGGGGACAGCCGCCCTCGGCTGTCCGGCGGAGCGAAGCTCCGCTGTGCCGCCCGAGTCCCTTGCAGGCCCATGATGGATGTGGCCGGGCGGAGGAGGGTCGGCGAAGGGACGCGCATCCACAGGTACGGGGACAGGAGGGAAGGCTG
This sequence comes from uncultured Acidobacteriota bacterium, assembly GCA_963763845.1. Classification (GTDB taxonomy): domain Bacteria; phylum Acidobacteriota; class Terriglobia; order Terriglobales; family Acidobacteriaceae; genus Sulfotelmatobacter. Next base: position 127,080 of record CAVXPX010000021.1, on the reverse strand, counting down.
GTGCAGGCCGCGCGACCCCACGGGATACAACAATTGGAACGGGTGGGACGCCGACTCCAGATGGCGCACCGCCCAGCGGATCAGATGAAGCACGATTTCGTCGGTGCGGGATTCGGAAGTGAGTTCGATCGCGACCCACGGCTTCGTCGATAAGGAGGAGACGCGACCGGACTGGATGAGCATCACACCTCCGCGCCCCCGGACGCGCTAGGGCCCAGCACCGACCACCGCGGCGCGACACAGCAAATCCAATTTCAAGCTGGGCCTACCTCGTCTCGCATCAGGTTTACCCGACCTTCGCGCTGAATTGAACCAGAGACCGCAGCTTCCCCGACGCCGCCCCGGAATCAATCGACCTCTCCGCCATCGGCACCGCCTGCCCGATATGATCCGCAGTACCCGCCGCCACCAGCGCCGCTGCCGCATTCAGCAGCACAACATCCCGGCACGGAGATTTCTTCCCGCTCAGCACCTCTCGAATGATCGCCGCATTCTGCGCCGCATCGCCGCCCGAAATATCCTGTAGAGTCCCGCGTTTCATCCCGAACTCTTCCGGCTCGACCTCATACGAACGTACCGATCCCTCGCGTGCTTCTGCGATCCGCGTCGTTCCAGTGATCGTGATCTCGTCGAGTCCATCCAGTCCATGGACCACCAGAGCCCGCCGCAGTCCCAGCATGCTGAGCGCCTCCGCCAGTTTCTCGACCAGTTCGAGCGAATACACACCAACCACCTGCCCGTTCGCCCGCGCCGGATTGGTCAATGGCCCCAGCAGGTTGAACATCGTTCGCATGCGCAGTTCGCGCCGGATCCCCTGCACCTGCTTCATCGCCGGATGCAGGTTCGGCGCGTACAGAAAGCAGATGCCCACTTCCCGCAAGCACCGCGCCGCTTGCTCCGGAGTGAGTTGAATGTTCACCCCCAGCGCTTCCACCACGTCCGCCGAGCCGCATTTCGAGCTGATGCTCCGGTTGCCGTGCTTGGCGACGCGCACTCCGGCTCCGGCAACCACCAGCGCCGTCGCCGTTGAAATATTGAACGTCCCGCTGGCATCGCCGCCGGTGCCGCTGGTATCGATCAAAGAATCGCTGACCGGATCTTCGGCCAGAGCGTCCCGCCCGGTGCCCGTCACCGCCAGAGCGTCTGCCGCCCGTTCAATCGGCAACGGAGCCGCCGCCGCGCGGATCGCCTCCGCAAACCCCACAATCTCCTCGACCGTCTCGCCCTTCATCCGCAGCGCGATCAGCAACGCGGCAATCTGCGCATCCGTGCACTTCCCCGTCAGCACTTCTGCCATAACATCACGAGCTTCAGCCCGGCTGAGCGATTCGCTGCGATTCGCGAGACGATGTAAAGCGTCGAGGATCATGCTCGCCGCATTGTACGGCATCCATCGCATGTCATCTCTGGCGCAGTCGAGGGACCTTATGTTTCGCACTTCTTTACTTCAAATTGCCCTTGTATCGTTTGCCCTAATCCGCCGCACTTCTATAAAATTAAAAGTTTGCTGCCCGCTGTTCCAAGCCGCAAGCAGGGTCCTTCCAAGTCTTTACTGAAGAGTCATCATTATGAAAATTCATGAGTATCAGGCAAAGGCAATCTTAAAGAAGTATGGTGTGTCGGTACCCCGCGGATCGATGGCCACTTCGAGCGAAGAGGCCGAATCGATCGCGAAAGAGCTGCTCAACTCCGGTTCGAGCGGCGTGGTCGTCAAGGCGCAAATTCATGCCGGAGGCCGCGGTAAGGGCGGCGGCGTCAAAATCGCCAAATCCGTCAACGAGGCCGGAGAGCTAGCCTCCAAAATGCTCGGTATGAAGCTGGTGACGCATCAGACCGGCCCCGAGGGTCGCATCGTGCGCCGCCTCCTGATCGAAGAAACGCTGCCCATCGAGAAGGAACTTTATCTCGGAATCCTCGTCGATCGCGCCGAAGGCAAGCCCGTGTTCATGGCTTCCGCCGCAGGTGGCATGGAAATCGAGCAGGTCGCCGCCGAGAATCCCGACGCGATTCTGAAACAGCATATCGATCCCGGCATGGGCCTCGAAGCTTTTCAGGCGCGCAAGATCGCCTTCATGCTCGGATTGAGCGCGAAGCAGATCACTCCCGCTGTGCAGTTCCTGACCAGCCTCTACAAGGCGTTTCTCGATACCGACGCCTCGCTCCTCGAAATCAATCCTTTTATCACGACCACCGACGGACGCCTTTTCGCCCTCGATGCCAAGATCAACTTCGACGACAACGCGCTCTTCCGCCATGCCGATCTCCGCGAGCTGCGCGACATTACCGAAGAAGATCCGCTCGAAGTCGAAGCCTCCAAGTACAGCCTCAACTACATCAAGCTCGATGGAAACGTCGGCTGCATGGTGAACGGCGCCGGACTCGCCATGGCGACCATGGACATCATCAAATATGCCGGAGGCATGCCGGCCAACTTCCTCGATGTCGGCGGAGGCGCCAGCTCCGAGCAGGTAGCGCACGCATTCGAAATCCTTCTCAGCGACAAGAACGTGAAGGCCGTCCTGATCAACATTTTCGGCGGTATCCTGCGTGTCGACACTCTGGCCACAGGCGTAGTCGAAGCCGCGCGCAAGACGAACATCAAGCTGCCGATCGTGCTGCGTCTCGAAGGAACGAACGTCGACGAAGGCAAGAAGATCCTGATGAATTCCGGATTCAACTTCGTCGTCACCGACACCATGAAAGACGCTGCCGATAAAGTTGTAGCTGCCGCCCGCGGTACGTTAGGCGTCACGGAATGGCGCTAGAGATCTTGCTCGCGTTCTGAAGATGGACGACACAAAGCCGCGAAGCGGCGAGCCGTGGAAGCGTGGCCCGGCGGAAGCGGCGAAAGAATGCAGCCCACGGCGCAAGCCGTGGGTGACCGGCAAAATAGGAAACAAGCCCCGTAGGGGCGAAAGATACGCATTATCACTTGGAACGAAATTCGAACGACCGTGGAAGAGCGGCGCTTTAGCGCCGCGTCAAAGATTCGCAAACGAATTGGGGCTTTAGCCCCGGCTTTTATAGATGGAGCAAACATCATGGCAATCTTAGTCAATAAAGATACGCGCGTAATCGTACAAGGTCTGACCGGCCGCGAAGGCACATTTCACGCGAAAGCCAGCGCAGCCTACGGAACCAAAATCGTTGGCGGAGTCACTCCGGGCAAAGGTGGCACCACCCACGAAGTCTGGCCGATCTTCAACACCGTTCGCGACGCGGTCGATAAGACCGACGCCAACGCCACCGTCATCTTCGTGCCTCCTCCGTTCGCTGCCGACGCAATCATGGAAGCGGCCGACGCCGAAATCGATCTCATCGTCTGCATCACCGAAGGCATCCCAACGCTCGACATGGTCAAGGCTTGGGAATTTTTGCAGGACCGCCGTTCGCGTCTCATCGGCCCCAACTGCCCGGGGATTATCTCGCCCGGCAAATGCAAGATAGGCATCATGCCCGCATCGATTCATAAAGAAGGAAACGTCGGCATCGTCTCCCGCTCTGGGACGCTGACCTACGAAGCCGTCCATCAACTCACCCAGCGCGGTATCGGACAATCCACCGCCATCGGCATCGGCGGCGACCCCATTATCGGAACGACCTTTGTCGATGCTCTCGATCTCTTCAATCGCGATCCCGAAACCGAAGCGGTCATCATGATCGGCGAGATCGGTGGGAATGCCGAAGAAACCGCCGCCGAGTTCGTCAAGGCTCACATGAAGAAGCCGGTCGTCGGATTCATCGCCGGCCAGACTGCTCCTCCCGGACGCCGCATGGGACACGCCGGCGCCATCATTTCCGGCGGCAAAGGAACCGCCGCCGAAAAAATCAAAGCCCTGGAAGCATCCGGAATCAAAGTAGCCAAGTCTCCCGCGGCAATAGGCGAAACCCTGGCCGCAGCAATAGGCGTGAACGCGTAACCGCAAGCTGAGTACCGACACTAAGAAGCTGTCTCATATGTTTTGGGAAGGGCACGGCTTACAGCCGTGCCGCCGAGAGTCACAAAAAGATGCGGGCTTTAGCCCCTGAGGTCAACTCGATTTTTAGCCTCTCGCTTCGTTTGCGAGATGACGCTTGAGCATTCGACCAAAGACTAACGAACAAAGACTAACGACCAAGGACTAACGACCGAATGAAGACCCTGCAACGCACGCTCACCATCGTCAAACCCGACGCCGTCAAACGTAACGCGATCGGCGACATCATCGAACAGTTCGAAAAGAATGGATTCCGCATCCTGGCCATGAAGATGCTGGAAATCTCCAAGCACCAGGCCGAGCAGTTCTACGCCGTGCACGCCAGCCGTCCATTCTTCAACACGCTGACCGACTTCATGTCGAGCGGACCGATCGTCGCCCTGGCCCTCGAGAAAGAAAACGCCATCGCCGACCTGCGCAAACTGATGGGCGCCACCAATCCCGCGAATGCCGAAGAAGGCACAATTCGCAAAAAGTGGGCCACCAACATCGAGCACAACGCAATCCACGGCTCCGACGCCGAAGACACCGCCCGCTTCGAACTGAGCTTCTTCTTCGCCGGATACGAGTTGGCAAAGTAGCGCCGCCGTCTCGGCGGCCGTCGCGGGGGCGTCTCGCCCGCGCATCCGCCGGAGTTGTCATCCTGAGCGGAGTCGACGGTCGCGAAGCGAACGGCCACGGAGTCGAAGGATCCTATGCCCTTAATCCAAATCACGATGCTCGCCGGCCGCACAATCGATCAGAAGCGCAATATCGCCAAGCGCATCACCGACGTCTTAGTCGAAGAAGCCGGCGCCCGCCGCGAAGGGATCGTCGTCGCCTTCCACGAAGTCTCCAAAGAAAGCTACGCCTCCGGCGGCGAACTCATGATCGACAAGACAAAGTCGTAGCGCCGGCGTCCTCGTCGGCTGTCGTGGGCGCCACTGCGGATTAAGCCAACGATAAGCCGCCCTGCGTAGCCGAAAGACCTGCCTTCTCCCGAAGCTTGCTGAAATTTCTCAGCGGCGACGGGAGCTTCGTGTCAAGGGCACGGCTTCAGCCGTGCCATCCCGAGGCCAATAAAAAGCGGGCTTTAAAGCCCGAGCGACGTGGAAGAGCGGCGCTTTAGCGCCGCGATAGGACGAGAAATCAACGCGGGCTTTACTCCCTGCCGCACCATCCCACAGTTACCCCAATCCGTGTTACACGAGTAACTCCCCCCGCCCCCCACCCCGCGATACACTGCGCCTAAGGCAAGGAGATCCCATCATGAAATCCTGGATGGTTACCGCTGCTCTTCTGCTCCCTTGTGCTTACGCCACAGCACAAGCGCCGGCAAGAAAACCCTGTGAAGATCTGAAGGCCGAAATCACCAAGAAGCTCGAAGCCAAAGGCGTGACTTCCTATTCGCTCGACATCGTCGGCAAAGGCAAGGAATCGACCGACGGCAAAATCGTCGGCAGCTGCGATGGAGGAACAAAGTCGGTCGTCTATACGCGAAGCGCAGCAGCCGAGTCGAAACCTGCCGACACCAAGAAGCCGCAATAGATATTCAGTGGAATGTAGCCCCGGACGCATTCGTCCGGGGTCGCGCGCATCGCGCGCAATGCCCAGCCCACCTACGCCAGCGGCTCGAACAGGTGTCCCTCAACCCGATCCGCGATCTTGGGCAGATCCTTCTTCGCGTGCTGCAGGAAGTGCGGAGCAACCCGGTGCGCTTCCAGCGCCGCATCATCCTTGTATTGTTCGTAGATGAAGAACCGCCGCGGCTCGGTCTTGTGTCGGTGAACCTGGTACATGGAACATCCCGGTTCTTTGCGGGAATGCTCGGTTAGCTTCTGAAACAACGCGGCAACATCAGCTTCGTGTCCAACTTTTGCCATCCAGGTAACAGCCAACACCACCATCGTCTTGCTCCTTGCCGGCGGCAGGTGTGCCGGGAGAGCAATTCTAGGACTTCTTCGCCACCATCTTCAACTCAGAAACAAAATCATCCAGCAGGATCGTATGCCCGCGGTCCGGGCCTGTGGAAATCATCCCCACCTTTGCCCCCGTCTCTTTCTCCACGAATGACAGGTACTCGCGGGCGGCCTTCGGCAATTTCTCGTACTCCGTAACCCCCTCGGTCGGCGTCCGCCACCCAGGCATCTTCTTATAGATACACTCGATCTTCTCGTATCCGCTGGCCTGCGCCGGCATTTCGACCGTCTTCTTGCCGTCGATCTTGAGCCCGACGCATACCGGAATCTCCGCCAGTTCATCCAGCACGTCAAGCTTCGTCACCACCAGCCACGACGTTCCGTTGATCATTCCCGAATAGCGCAGCAGCGGCAGGTCGAGCCATCCCGTGCGCCGCGGACGCCCGGTCACCGCTCCATATTCATTCCCGCGCTTCCGCAGATTCTCGCCGAGTTGCCCCTTCTCCTCGGTCGGGAACGGCCCTTCGCCGACCCGCGTGCAGTACGCCTTCGTGATCCCGATAACCGTGTCGATCGATGTCGGAGGCACGCCCGTCCCAATCACCGCTCCGCCGGAAGTCGCGCTTGAAGACGTCACAAACGGATACGTCCCATGATCGATGTCGAGCATCGTCCCCTGCGCGCCTTCGAACAGAATCGATTCCCCGTCGGCCAGCGCCTGATTCAGCAGCAGCGCCGTATCGCACACGAACGGTGCGACCTTCTCCGCCGCATCCGCATACTCTTTGTACATTTTGTCGGCGTCCAGCGGTTCGGAATTAAACAGCGCATGCGCAATCATATTCTTCTCGCGCACCGCGTTCTCGATATGCTTCTTCAGCAGCTTCAAATCGAGCAGGTCCGCGACGCGCAGCCCCCGCCGTCCCATCTTGTCCTCATACGCCGGACCAATCCCGCGCGATGTCGTCCCAATCTTCACCCGCCCCGGAGCATTCTCCGATGCCAACTCAATCATCCGATGATAGGGAAGAATGACGTGTGCGCGATTCGAGACGAACAGATATCCATCGACTTTCACGCCCGCCTCGCGCAGCGCTCCGACTTCCTTCAGAAGCGCCAGCGGATCGAGCACCACTCCATTGCCAATCACGCTGCGGCATCCCGCGCGCAGCACACCGCAGGGAACCAGTTGCAGCACAAATTTCTTGCCGTTGATGATGACGGTGTGGCCGGCATTATGTCCGCCGGCATAGCGGGCAACCACAGAAAAATTCTCCGACAGCACGTCGACAATTTTTCCCTTGCCCTCATCGCCCCACTGGGCGCCTACAATCACCGCAGTCGTCCCTTTTTTCACTTCCATCTCCATCAGCGGAAATCACGCACACGCATCGCTGCGCTGCTCCCGGGGCCGCACACTCCTCGCCCGCAGGGATTTCTGCCAGAGATTAACTGGGATAAGAGCGGAGAAGACGTGTACAAACTATCTTATCGTTTTTGCAGAACGGATAGCAATGAGCGGAACGCTCACCCTACTCGAAGGACACAAAGGCGCGCCCAAGCCCGAATTCCTTCGTGATGCTTTTTGCCCTTGGTGGTAATCCATAAAGCCTCACCCGAATAGCGGAAGCTCAAGGTAAGATAATTCCCAATGCCGAAATTCGACAAACACATCTTCATCTGTGGAAACCAGCGCCCCGCAGGCCATCCCCGCGGATGTTGCGATCCCACCGCCGAAGCCAAACTTCAGAAACTTTTCAAACAGAAACTCGCCGAGCGCGGGCTAAAAGGCCGCGTCCGCGCCAACCAGTCCGGATGCCTCGATCAATGCGAGCACGGCCCCAACATCGTCGTCTACCCCGACGCCGTCTGGTATGGACACGTCACCGAGGCTGACCTGGACGAGATCATCGACTCCCACATCATCGGAGGCCGCCCCGTCGACCGCCTCCTCCTCGCTGATTCCTGCCTCAACACCCCAACCTGCGAACATCGAACCGCAAAGAAGTCTTAGAGGTTTTCCTCAGTGGAACTTCGTGTCCTTGACGGTCAGTTTCTCCCGCCCTTTACTTTCCCGCCGCAGCGCCAGTACCTTTATCTGTCATGCCCGCGTACTTCACTCCCGATCTCTTCCGCTTCCTGACTCGCCTCAAGCGCAACAACAAACGCGAATGGTTCCAGGCGCACAAGCGCGAATACGAAGCTTACGCCCGCCAACCCGCCATCCGCTTCATCACCGACTTCGCGGCTCCGTTGTACGAAATCTCGCCGTACTTAGTCGCCGATCCCCGCGGCGTTCGCGGATCCCTCTTCCGCATCTACCGCGACACGCGCTTTGCCTCCGACAAACGTCCCTACAAATGGCACATTGCCATGCGCTTCTCGCATCGCGGCAAAGACGTCCACTCGCCCGGCTTCTATCTCCACTTCGAGCCCGGAGGATGTTTCGCCGCTTCCGGCCTCTGGCATCCCGAAGCGCCAACGCTGCTGAAAGTCCGCAACGCTATCGTCGATCGCTCGGACGAATGGCGCCCGATCCGCAAGCTTCTCAACTGGGACGACGCCAGCAAACTCTCCCGTCCTCCGCGCGGCTTCCCCCGCGATCACGAATTCGTCGATGACCTCAAGCTCCGCGACCTCGGCACCGCAGTCGAATTCACCGACGCCCAAATCTGCAGCCCGAAGTTCATGGGCACCTTCGCCGCCGCCTGCAAAAAGATGTCCCCGATCGCCAAATTCCTAAGCAGCGCAGTGGGATTGCCCTTCTGATACGTGTGTAGAACCCACCGCGACAGTAGCGACAGCTGCCCCCCGCTGTTATGTGGGGACAGCCGCCCTCGGCTGTCCGGCGCAGCGAAGCTTCGCTGTGCCGTTCGGCGTTCAGCAGATCTAGCGCTTCTTTTTCGTACCAGCCGACTTCCGCCCAGCCCCCGATGGCCGTTCCTTCCTCACATACGACAATCCCCGCTTCAACTCAGCCGTCAGATCCGTCTCATCCGTCGCCACATGCACCGGCTTCCCGGATTCTTTTCCTAACCATGCATTCAACTCTTCCGGCGTAGTGCTGACGAACCGTCCTTCTCGGCGCAATGGCATTCCCTCACCCGCCCAACGCTGCGCCACCGAAGTGGGCTCGCCAAGGAAATCCGCGATCTGCTTCCAGCCCTTCAGCGACTCGCGATGACTCTCACCCTTCTTCTTCGCCGCCATATCTATTTCCGGAACGCTTTCTGGATCAGCGTATACCGCGCTGCACCCATCAATCCGCAGTCATCATTCACCACGATCTTCACCGGCATATCTTTCAGCAGCGACTCCATCCGTCCCTTATCCAGAAATGCCTGCATGAAGGCCGGACTCTTCATCCGCTCGACATTCTTCGCCGCGATAATCCCTGCGATGAATATTCCTCCCGTCGTCATGTACCGCAGCGCGCAATTCCCGGTCTCCGCTCCAAACACGCTTACAAACAAAGCCATCGTCTGATCGCAGATCTCGGCTTTTCCCTCCGAAGCCACCTTCGCAATCAATGCCGAGCCGTCCCGAGCCGCCGCCAGTTCATCCCGCAGCCACGCCGGTTCATCCGCCTTTCCCCTATCGCGCAGGAAGTCGTAGATATTCCGAATCCCCGGCCCCGAAAGAATTCGCTCGCAGCTGATCCGTCCATATTTCTTCTGCAAATAATCAAGCAACTCGACCTGCAAACTATCTCGCGGAGCGAAGTCCGCATGCCCGCCCTCGCACGCAAACGGATGATGCCGGAATCCATCCCAATACAGCCCCGCCATCCCCAGCCCGGTTTTCGCCGAGATCACCGCCCGATTCCCCTCCGCATCCTCGTCGCCCTCGCTCAGCGCCACAAAATCCTTCGACTCCAGCGCATCGATCCCATACGCGTACGCCTCCAGATCATTGAGCAGTCCAACCGAACTCAGCTTCAACTGCTCCGCCAGTTCCCGCGAATCGATCACCCATGGTAAATTCGAAATCTTGCTCTGCCCGCCGCGCACCGGCCCCGCCACTCCAAAGCATCCGCTGTGTACCGGAATTCCTTCTCCGCGGATAAATTGTGGCAAGATCTCCCGCAGCCCGCCATACTCCTGGCTCGGATAATCCTTCTCCACCACGCATTCCAGTCGATTGCCTTCCGTTTGATAAGCCGCCAGCCGCGTGCGAGTCCCGCCGATGTCGCCCACAAGAATCATGGTTGTTCAATCCTCCTCCACTGCCGCTGATCCGCCGCCAGCAATTGATCCGACTCGGCCGGCCCCCACGTCCCCGATGCATAATTCGGAAACTTCCGCGGAGGCAGCGCCCGCCACACATCCAGCACCGGATCGACCACGCTCCATCCCGCCTCCACCATATCGGCCCGCTGAAACAACGTCGCATCCCCGATCATGCAGTCATACAGCAGCACTTCGTATCCGGTGTAAGCATCGGCGCCAAAGTATTTCGAATATTCGAAGCTCATATCCACCGAGCCCACCCGCAGCAGCGGCCCTGGAACTTTTGCCCCAAAACTCAGCGCAATTCCTTCCGACGGCTGTATCTGGATCACCAGCATATTCGGGTGCGACCTGTGTAGCGGAGCGTTGCGGAACAACTCAAACGGAGCCCGCCGGAATTGAATCGCAATCTCCGTATGCCGCTCCGCCAGCCGTTTCCCCGTCCGCAAATAAAACGGAACGCCCGCCCAACGCCAGTTATCGATGTTCAGCTTCAACGCGACGAATGTCTCTGTCCGCGATTCCGGCGATACTCCCGGCTCCATCCGGTACCCCGGCACTCGCTCCCCGCACAGCATCCCTTCGCCGTATTGCCCCCGGACACTTCGCAGCAAAACTTCCTCGGAATTTAACGGCAGAATACTGTGCAGTACCTTCGCCTGCTCGTCGCGCACGGCATCCGCCTGAAACGACACCGGGGACTCCATCGCCGTCAAACTCAGCAACTGCATCACGTGATTCGGCACCATGTCGCGCAGTGTCCCCGCATTGTCAAAGTAAGCGCCGCGTCGCTCCACTCCCACCGTCTCCGCGTTCGTGATCTGCACATGATCGATGTAACGCCGGTTCCAGATCGGCTCAAAGATCGCATTATCGAAGCGGAAGACCATGATGTTCTGCACGGTCTCTTTGCCCAGATAGTGATCGATGCGGAAAATCTGCCCTTCGTGCAGCACACTGCGGATCTCACGATTCAGAGCCTTCGCCGATTCCAGATCCGTTCCGAACGGCTTCTCGATCACCACTCGCCGCCATTGCCCGTCTTCCTGCCGCGACAGCTCCGACCGTCCCAGTTGCTGCACGATCGCGCCAAAAAACTTCGGCGCCGTAGCCATATAAAAGAGGTAATTTCCCTGCGTGTGATAGTCGGTATCGACCTTCGCCAGCCGCTCGCGCAGCCGCGCAAACGTATTGCCATCGCCGAAGTCGCCGCGCTCATAAAACAACCGCTGCCGCAGCCAGTTTCGCGCGTCGGAATTGCCCGATGGCAGAAATTCGCTGACCTGATCGCGAAACGCATCCACGCTCAGGTCGTCCACCGACACGCCCATCACCGCAAAATCTTCGGGAAGCAGCTTCGCCTGGGCCAGATTGAAAAGCGCCGGAGCCAGCTTGCGCTTGGTGAGATCGCCCGCCGCGCCGAACAGCACAAACACACACGGCCCCGCCGCCTTGCCGGCGGTCTGCAAATCAACCCGGGAACTGGCTGGAATCGTAGCAGCCAAACTCAATCGGCACCCACAGAAAGAGAATTCCCAGCATTTTAGGGGAAGAAGATGTGAATGTGCCAACGACGGTTATGTGGGGACAGCCGCCGTCGGCTGTCCAGTCGAGCGAAGCGAGACAGGCTAGAAGCTAGAGGCCAGGAGCTAGAAGCCAACAGCTGCTTTTCTGGTAGGCGCGGCAGGATTCGAACCTGCAACCCTCGGATTAGAAATCCGATGCTCTATCCGTTTGAGCTACGCGCCCGGAAATCCCTTATCAAGGTGGCCTTGCAGCGCGGCCGAAGGGAGAAATCGTCTATCCCTTATAACGATATCACGCGTCCCCAACACCGACGCCCACGTCGAGCGACGATCACTTCCCTCCATCCTTATCCTTCCGCACCGGCGATACCAGCCACACATACTCCAACGTTTCCTTGCCGGTGTTCGTCACATTGTGCCGCGTATCTGGAGGAATGTACGCCAGCATCTTCTCGTGCAGCGGCACGTCCGGATTCCCCTCAATATGCGCGACCCCGCTGCCGTGCAGAATTACAAGACACTCTTCATTCTCAGATGTCGAGTGCCACCCAATACTTTCCCCGGGCTTCAATCTGGCAGACCCTCCACGCATCCCGCTGGTCTGCGGCCGGCCCTTCAGTAGCGGACAATCGCCGCCAGCGCAGTCCACGACGAACGTCATCGGACGGGGTTGGGGACTGTCTTGGGCGAACATGATCGCAACTCCAATGCACGCAACAGCCACTATCATGGGGATTCTTGTCATAGCCGAGATACTATCTCGGTTATCCCCGCCAAGCCAAACAGCGTGTCATCCCGCGTGGAGGGACCCTATGTTTTCGTCCGCGCTATACCAACTCCAAGATAGATATAGCGCCACAGTTGAGAAGCGATCCCACAAATGTCTTTGGGCAGGGCACAGCTTCCAGCCGTGTCGCCAAGTGGAAGAGCGGCGCCTAAGCGCCGCGATAAATTGACAAATCGATGAGGAGTGAGCCCCTGAGGCCCCCTTCAAGACGGCTTCTGAATCCCAACCCGCCTGGCTTGCATCAACTATCGTGTTGACAATAGTCGTTACAACGAGTATTGTAAAACTCGATCATGAGTCACGGCCCTAAATCCCGCCGTTTCGGAGGCCCCGAAGAAAGCGCCTTCGTCAGCCTCGTCCGCACGGCGGAGTTGCTGTCGCGCAACGTCGAGAAGGTTCTGCGGTCCGGCGACGTCTCCCCCACTCAGTACAACGTCCTCCGCATCCTGCGCGGCGCGCCCGAAGGCTTGCCCTGCAGCGAGATTGCTAAGCGCATGATCACCCGTGATCCGGACATCACGCGCCTGCTGGATCGTCTCGAAAAACGCTCGCTGATCTCCCGCTGCCGCGAGACCAAGGACCGGCGCATGGTTCTGACCCGCATCACCCCGCATGGACTGAAGCTCTTGCGTGATCTCGACGGGCCCGTAACCGGGATTCACAAGACTCAACTCGGCCATCTTGGCCGCGAAGGCCTTCGTTCGCTCATGGAGTTGCTCGAAACGGCGCGCGACAAGGCCGCATAATTTTTTTTGCATCGATACTCGTTATCACGATCATCTGTATCACAGGAGGTTCTACCATGAGCACCACCACCGCACCCGCAGCCCTCACCACCACCTGGAACATCGATCCCGTTCACTCCAACGCCCAGTTCAAGGTCAAGCACATGATGATCTCGAACGTGAAGGGAGAGTTCACCGCCGTCACCGGCTCGCTGAAGTTCGACACCGAGAACACCGCCAACGCCTATGTCGAAGCCTCGATCGATGCCACAACCATCAACACGCGCGACCCGCAACGCGACGCGCACCTCAAGAGCGCTGACTTTTTCGACGCAGAGAAGTTCCCCACGCTGACCTTCAAGTCAACTCGCGTCGCGAAGAAGGGCGACGGAGAGCTTGCCGTCACTGGCGACCTCATGATTCATGGCGTCACGCGCAGCGTCGTGTTCGATGTTGAAGGCCCCAGCGCTCCCATGAAAGATCCATGGGGCAACACGCGCATCGGCCTCTCCGCCACAACGCGCATCAATCGCAAAGATTTTGGTTTGACCTGGAACTCAACCCTCGAGACCGGAGGCATCCTCGTAGGTGACGAAGTCACCATCACGCTCGACGTTCAGTTCATCAAAGCGTAACGCGACTGGTGAAGGTGGCCCATTCTAAACGTCGCGTCTTCTACGACGTTTAGAGTGGGGATGTTTACTTTGGACTGTGTCTGGCTCTCACGCGGACATCGTCAGGAAGATTTACTTCGTAGCCTCATCCCACTCCTGCTCGCCGCGATGCAACACAGGCGCAAAGAGTGGGATTTCGAAGAGCCCGTTACAACTGACCCGCCCCGGCGACCAGCGGTTCTGTTACCACCTCGACCCGGGCAAACTCCTCAACTCGTTTCGTCCGCAATTTGCTCAGCACGTAGCTGAGTAACGGGCGGTCGCCGCGGCGGATCTCATGAAACTCCACGCCCATGCCGAGGTTGTCGATCAGATATCTCACTTGCGCCTTCACCGCTACGCTGACGTCGAACACATTCAGCATGAGGCGAAAATCTGTGCCGGGGCGCATCTGCTCAATCGATGTGATGCGCGCGCCAATTTCTGAAATCTGCTGCAGCTCGCCGGAGACGCGCTGCACGCCGTCGATCAACTCCGCTTCACCTTCCACATAGAATCGCGGGCGGCGGCGCCGGTTCGCATCAGACTTGGCGAAGGCGGTGGAGTGCGGCGGCCGCTGTCGGCCGTCGAGGATCACGGGCTGATACTGCTCTTCCATCTGGCGGAGTTCGTCGTGCCATGGCGTGCGGCTTTCCACGCACTGCACGGAGAACTGGCCGCGCAGAGTCGAAGCGGGATCAGCGGCCCAGACCACCTGGCACACGGCCTTGTTGCGCCCGCGCTCTACCATCACCAGGTCGCCGATATTCAAATCGCGCGAACTGAGCAGGCGCGCGCCGCGTGGGTGGATGTCATAAGTGCAGGCGACTTCAGCAGGGCCGCGTCCTTCTTCGCCGACCATGCTCCAGCGCACTGGCAGCGCGAGATGAACCAGTTTGCCCGTCAGAAGCCCGTCTTGCGACGCATTGGACTTGTTCTCCAAATCCCCAGTCCGTCCTTATCGAAATGAAGTTACCAGTACATGTCCTACCGGGCAATGTACGGCGGTACTCAACGTAATGGTTACGAAGCGGCGTTACCGATGTGGAAGAGGCGTTGGCCTTCTTGTGCCGCGGCATTACGAAGAAGGCCATCTCGCTCAGGCTAGGGATTTACTGGCTTGCGCGATTCGGCAGTCTCGTTGATGATGAGAGCAACTCCTATGGGCTCGCGACGTCTCCTGCGATGAAGTTGCTGAAGTCACCTTCTGCGCGTTCGCTCTCGCCATCTGCCGCAAAGCTGCGCCTGCTGAAGAGACTGCGCTGCACGTTACGTTATGAGAAGAAGGCGTGGGAATCAGGGGCGCAGCTTGTGGCCGGCGTCGATGAAGTGGGGCGCGGATCTCTGTTCGGATGCGTTGTGGCCGCGGCAGTGATTCTCGACCCGGCACACAGAATTCGCGGGCTGCGTGATTCGAAGCTGCTGTTGCCGGAACGCCGCGAGGTGCTTGCGGAGCGCATTCGCGCGCACGCGATCGCGTGGGCGGTTGCAGCAGTAGATGCGGCGCGCATCGATCAGATCAATATTTATCATGCGTCCCGCGCGGCCATGCTTGATGCGGTGATGCGGCTGGCGCCAGCGGCCGATCACCTGCTGGTCGACGCTGTGAAGATCGATTGCGAGGTGCCGCAGAAGGCAATCATTCACGGCGACGCGCTCTCCGCGTCGATTGCGGCGGCATCGATTCTGGCGAAGGTGGAACGCGACCGCATGATGTGCGAGTGGGACACGGTGTTTCCCGCGTATGGGCTGGCTTCGCACAAGGGGTACTGCACGCCGAAGCATCTGGCGGCACTGTGCGAACTGGGGCCGACCCCGCTGCACCGGCAGTCGTTCGCGCCGGTCTGGCAGAATCCGGTGCCCCAGGAGGCCTTTGCCTTTATGCAGGAGGAAGAGGCGGAAGTGCTTGCGGATGAAGAGCTTGCGGGGTAATTCCGCAGGTTTTCACAGTGTTCCTTCAGGAACATTTTTAGGTACAATTCTGTACATACCGTGGTCTGATGTTTGGGTTAAGTGATTTTGAAAGAAGGAGTTATGAAGAAGGCGCGGAAGCAGCGCGGGGAGTCGGAGAAGGAACAGCCTGGCATTCCACGGAGGAAGCGGGCGAGGCTGCGAAGAAGGAGGGTCAAGGCGTTTAGCTTTCCGCTGCCCGAGAAAGATGCGGGCCTGCGTAATCTGAAGATTGGGGATCTGTATCGTCCGCTGAAAAAGCCGGTCACGTTGCGGCTGGATGCGGACGTGATCGCGTGGTTCAAGAAAGATGGAAAGCGGTACCAGACGCGGATCAATGAAGCGCTTCGGAAGGTGATGGAGCGCGAGATGAAGAAGGGATAGCAAGGGAACGTTCCGTCTGTATGAATGCATAAGTGAAATGAAGAAGGGTTCTCGAAGCGGCTACGATGCTGAGACTGGCGAGGAAAGCGCCAGCTCAGAAAGCTCACTCGGAGAACCCTATGAACAGCCTTCACTATATCGGATTCGACGTTCACAAAAAAGCCATCAGTTTCTGCGTCAAGACCGCTGCGGGCGAGATCGTGGAAGAAGGCAGCGTGCTGGCGCAACGCGAGGTCTTGCGGCAATGGGCCTCAGTCCGTCCGCAACCGTGGCGCGGAGCGATGGAAGCGACCCTGTTCAGCGCTTGGATCTACGACACGCTGAAACCCTACGGCGAGCAGTTGGAGATGGCGCATCCGGCCAAGATGAAAGCCATCAGCGCGGGCAAGAAGAAGAGCGACACCATCGACGCGCGCACCATTGCCGACCTGGTACGCTGCAATCTTTTACCGGCCTGCTATGTGGCGCCGCCGCGGATTCGCGAACTGCGCCGTCTGCTGCGCTATCGCAGCCTGGTGGTGAGCGAAGCGGTACGCATGAAGAACAAGATGGCCGGACTGCTGATGGAAACCGGCGCGCTCTATGTGAAGGAGAAGCTGCACCGCAAGAAATACTTCGCCAGTCTGCTGGAAGAACTCGAAGAAGTGCCGGAATCGGTGATCGATCTGCTGCGTTTGAGCCGCGGCGCGCTGGAGATGTTCGAGAACACGCAGAAGCGGTTGGTCCGCGAGTTACTCGCCGATCCCGAACTGGCGCAACGTGTCGAGCGGTTGATGACGATTCCAGCGGTCGGAGAAATTACCGCTCTCACCTGGGCCTTGGAGGTCGGCGATCCCCAGCGCTTTCCCTCCGGCTCCGATGCCATGAGTTACTGCGGACTGACCGCCGCCTTGAAGTCTTCGGCGGGCAAGCAGCAACGCGGACCGATCTCGAAACAGCGCAACCACTGGCTGCAAACCACACTGATCGAGGCCGCCAAGCTGGCGCCGCGATGGAATCCGCAACTGGCGGCGCTGCATGCCCGCGAGTTGGAGCGCGGACATCGCAACCGCGCCACCCTGGCGGTGGCGCGGAAACTCGTCGCCTATCTGCTGGCCATCGACAAAAGCGGGCAGGCCTTCCAAGTGCGCGCGCCGCTGGAAGTGCCAACACAAAAAGCTGCCTAAGAAGGAAAAACTTTGAACTCAGCGGCGATCGTCCGGCCGTTCCTCGCCAACTTGGGGACTGGGCAGAGGAGTCTCGACTCCCGATGCTCCTTACCGTCTGTATCGAGGCCGGCCGGACAACCCTAACTCATTCTTCGTGGACCGGGCTCGCGCCCGTTTCCCGCAAATGGATGTCTGGCCAAGCTGCTGCTTTGGCCGCGACGAACGATCGCACGCCGTTCGCTAACTCAACCGTCTCACCTCCGCTTCCAGAGCCTTCTCTTCCAAGCGCTCGGAGACCTCCGTCTCCTCTTGACTTTTACTTATCATGGATGGATGTCCCCGTGTTTTCCGTCCAGGGCCAATCATGTTCACCAAAGTTGGGATCATCGATCTGCATACCGCAACCCATGAGCGGCTGGACCTTTTGCTGAGCCATGTCGCAACCGTGCCTGATGACCTCTGTCACAAACCGATTTCGGGATTCGGCCACGCGTCTATTTGGAAGCAGCTTGTGCACATCCTGACTTGCGAGGAAGGCTGGGTCCACGATTTGCAGAACAAGACTTTTCCCGGTTGGCACGAAGAAGATTGCCCAACCGTGGCGGACTTGCAAGCGGCTAAAGCCCGGATACGAGAAGCGACACGAGCCTATGTGAGAGATCTCACGGAGGAGCAATTCAACAATACCCTTCAACAGCGCCCCGTGGATTGGGGCGGCGAACTCCGAAGTCCTGCGTTTATCCTGTTGCACGTGATAACCCACGCATTTCACCACAAGGGTCAGATTGTCGCGATGCTGCGGATTCTCGGCTACCCAGCACCGGATACAGATCTGCAGCAGGTGTAGTTTTGTCGCTCAGGAAATTACGCGATTGCTCCGGCGGACACCGTTCGGCAAACAACGCAGTGCATTGAAGAACCATTTCGTTTGTAGGTCGTTGCGGAACCTGACCCGAAGAAATGTTCATCCAATATCCCTGGGAGGCATAACGAGGATGCATCACGTGCGGCAGGAGAACCTGCCATTCGTTGTAGTTCGCATGAGTTTGTCGGAGCCGAACACGCTGACACCTGTGTCTCCGTGTTCCTGTTCCACGGGAAGCCAGGCTCTGGACCGGGTCCGCATCGTCACCCTTATGACGAGATCCAGTTCATCCGTGAAGGCCGTGGGATGTGGACGGTCGACGGCAAAACCTTCGAGGGCGGTGCCGGAGACATTTTTGTGATCAAGGCGGGTGAGATTCATAGCTTCACGGCGATCGGCGAATCGCCGCTGATACAAGTGGATGTCCACCTGAGTCCCCGCTTCATCCAAGAGAATCTGTAGCCGATCTCGCAGATGGAAGCGCCCGCATTTATCGGCTAATCGGGTTTACAGCGGTAGGGCTACACTGCTGTCAGACTCTTTTGCCTTTGTGGTCGAAAAGCGCCGACGCACCGGCTCGCAAGATGCGGCGGAAGGTGGGACATTCCATGTGGCTCGGCGCACGGCAAGCTGCGGCATGCCGCAGGCCGTCTCGCATCTCGGTCAGTTTGCGAATGGTCTTGTCCAGTTCTTCCGCTTTTGCTGCCAGCATCTGCCGGTCGATGCGGGGCCGGCCGTCTGGTGCGAACATGAGCGCGATCTCAGCGAGCGAGAAACCGGCGGAACGCCCGAGGGCGATCAGCGCCAGTCGTTCCAGAACGCCGGGATCGAACACACGGTGCAGACCCCGCCTGCCGATCGAGGCGATCAACCCTTTCTCCTCATAAAACCGCAGCGTCGAGGCAGTTAGCCCAGAACGCCGCGCTACCTCTGTGATGTCCACGTTTCCCTCTTGACCTCAAGTCGACTTGAAGTTGCAGAATAAGCCTTTGAGCTCACGACGTGCAACGAAAAGGAGATGATTCATGGATGCCGCACGCCAAACCAATAGCAAGCCAACGAATGGCGGTCCAAACCCGGGCTTGCTTCGCCCCCCGATTATCTTCTTATGCGCGATTCTGCTGGGAATCGCCCTGAAACGGGCCTGGCCACTCCATTTCATTTCGCCGAGTGTTCGGTTGCTCGGGCCCCTTGTTACGGCTTGCGCCGTAGTGCTCTTCCTGCTTTCCTACCGGGAATTTCGCCGAGCTGGCACTTCGGTACAGGGAAGCAAGCGTTCCACTGTGATCGTGCGAACCGGTCCCTACGGGTTCAGTCGCAATCCCATCTATCTGGCTTTCATTCTTCTCGTACTCGGATTGTCCGTTTGGTTGAATAATCTCTGGCTGCTGGTAACGCTCGTGCCACCCGTTGCCATCATTGCGTTGTTAGTGATCCCGCGAGAAGAACGGTTTCTCGAGCGCAACCTCCCGGAGCAGTATTCGAGCTACAAGTCCGCCGTCCGCCGTTGGTTCTGAGAGCGGACTCTCCAAGCTTGCCTACCATAGATCCCTAGCATGGGAATCGCCGACATGTATCGCATCTTTCCACGATCCGTCGCCCCGAGTTACTCGGGGGGCCGGCCAGAATGCCTTTTACGCCAGAGCGAACTGCTCCCGAATCCTCGCAGCAGCATCTCATGCAAACGTCTCCAATCCGCAATTAGTAAAAGTCTCACATTGGAACGTAGGAAGGCCCTCAGAGGCTGAAGCCCACGTATTCATTGGTCCTGGGCGGCACGACTGAAGCCGTGCCCTTCCCAAAGCGTTTGTCGCATAACTTCTAACTCTTCGCCAGGGCGTGACCGAGAACCACCAGACGAGATTTACCGCGTCCTTGTCCCGTATGCGGCGAACCGTGACCCATTCGGCGGGGCTCGGGAGCTTTGAGGGGTTCCACCAAAAAAATTCCTGCGCAAGGTAAAATCCCAATTCCCGACAGAGCATTATCGCGAGCTCAAAATGGTACAGGGAGCGCGTGGGCTGTCCGGGAAGCCATGCTCCTCCTATGTCGATCACGAGCGATCCAGATGATTTCAGGAGACGTTTAAATTCGCGTCGGAAAGGCTTGAACCACTCGAATGTATTCACCGCTCTCGACGTTTCCGTAATCCTTCTTTCGGAGAAGGCCGAAGGGCGGGCTGGTAACGATGAGGTCAACCGAGCCGGACTTGAGCGTAGTCATGTAATCGAGAGAGTCACCCAGAATGATCTGCCCGTGCCGCGTCCTGTGATATAGGTCCATTATGAGTCTCTATATTCCCACAGTTTCCTGTGCATCGCTTAACCGAAGGGTCGGGGTGACGCGGTGCAGTTCGATCAGGCGCGGGGCGATCATGGCGAGATAGGCCATCATGTCGCTGTGGCCGAGGAAGGTGCGGAAGGCGCGCATGGCGTCGGAGACGCGGCCGCCGCGCTCGACGATCTCCTCGTAGGCGCGCTCGGCGTCCATGTTCCACTCCCAGGTGTCCTCGAAGGCCATGATCTGCGAGGCGGAGCGGGTGCCGTGGCGCTCGGCGAAGAGGACGTTGTAGTCCTGGCGGCTGTTGAAGGGCGGGTCGAGGTAGATCAGATCGACCGACTCGTCCTTGATGTGCTCGCGCAGGACGGCGAGGTTGTCGCCGTAGTAGAGCTGATTCTTTTCCATGCTCGCAAGGAGACGCGCCGCAATTCTAGCTCGGGATCGGCGGCGAGTGTAATTTGCTAGTTTGGTGTCGAGGACCGTGGTGACGCAACGGCACTCGTTTCGCTCGCACCGTCCAAGGACAAGGTGAAAACCATGTTCTTTTTTTTGCCGGGCACTCCGGCGCGTTCCACTCCGCTCCGGCTCCGGCACAGCGCGGCCGCGTTAGGAGGCGATCCCCCGCGCCAGGTGCGGCCGCGCTGTTCCTCCGCCTGCGTCCACTCCACGCACCTCCGTAAACGCCGCGCAAAAAAGTTTCCGGGGAAACCCGGGGCAGACCGGAACGTTTACCTCAGTCTACGCTGAGGTACCAAGCTTCAGCGCGAGTTGCCGTGAGTTTGTCGGGTGCCTCGTCGTCATTCTCATCCCCTTCTCAAGTTTGGCTCAGGATGCGCCGATGTTTCGCGGAAACCTGCAGCATACCGGCACCTACAACAGCACAGGAGTTCCCAAGCTGAATGGAGTCAAGTGGCAATTCCATACAGGCGGGCGCGTGATTTCGTCACCGGCGATTGTCAATGGTGTCGTGTACGTTGGCAGCGCCGATAGCAATCTGTAGGCAATCGACGCGGCATCGGACGGTTGTCGGGGATACGGCTCATTTCGGTAGCACAGGCGAGAATTTGTATGCGGCGCAATGAGTTATTGCAGTGGTCAGAAGTCATCATAAATCGGCGAAAGAGGGTGAGTTCGCGATCCTTCAGGGGCTAAAGCCCGCGGACTATCACGCGCCTTGACGCTGCGCTGAAGCGCCGCTCTTCCACGTAACGCGCTGCGCGCCTGTCGTCACAAAGCACTTTGATGCGGGCTGAAGTGGCGCTCTTCTCCACGTGACGGCCAAGCTTGGAAGCCGACCCTTCGTAGAACTATCACGAGATAGCTTCTCAGTTCACAAGTTGGCGGTTCAGATCCTGCAGCAGTTTCGTGTTTTTCTCGAGAGCGCGCTGGAGGATGTCGGCCTGCTGCTTTGCCGTGGGCCAGTCTCGCTTTTCGACGGCTTCAGTCAGGCCGGGGAGTTCGAGATGCGCGTAGGTATAGCGCGCGCCGTAGAGGATGTGTTTGAACCAGGGGCGTCCGGGGATGCCGTCGGGGTTGAGCCAGTTGCGCTCGATCTGCATCATGCCGCGATTGAGTTGGCCGGCGAGTTTGGGATCGAGTTTGCCGCTCGACAGTTTTTGGCTTAGGGATGCGTTGAGGTTTTTGCCGGCGGTTTCGAAGTTGTCGACGGCTTGGACAACTTGCGTGAGATCGAGCGATGACACAAGATCCATCGACTCCGTGCGCTCATACGAGCGCGCTCCGCTCAAGATGACAGAACTGCTGGCGTTCGAGCGGGTGTCGCCCAGGGTGACGGATGCTGAAGGGCCGGGCGTAGTGACCTGCTGCAGTTGAGGCTGTCGAGGTTCGCTCGACTGGACAGGCGAGGGCGGCTGTCCCCACACAATCTCTTTATTTGCTTTCGCGAGGTCGTTTACGAACTGGCGGATATTGGCGGCGTAGGTTGCGAAATCGAAGGGGAGAAGATCGGCGTTGGCGAGGCGCAGCGCCGTTACTCCCCAGAGTTGCGACATCAGCGTGTGGTAGCGATAGCTGGGATCGCCGAAGTGATTCATCCAGAAGAAATCATCGTAGGCGGAGTGATAGACGCCGTAGTCCCCATCGAAGCCGAGGCCGAGAACGGGCACGCCGATAAAGTTGAGAAAGACGGTGTGATCGCTGCCGCTGCCGATGCGGGTGTCGGCGAGCGAGTCGTCGAGAACGCCGGAAGAACTGAACTGGCTGGATTGCGCGCCTTCCGCTTTCTCGCGGGTGACGGTGGCCTTCCACGCGTCGTAGAGAGTTTTGCCGGAGGGATCGCGCAGGCTGCGCGTAGTCTCGACCAGCATGGGCGCGAGCGATGCGACGGCTTGTCCGTGAAAATTCGGTCCTGAAGTGGCTTCGTCGACGTTGATGTAGGCGACGGCCTTTTTGCGCAGGTCGCCGGCGAATTGCTCTCCCCATTCAGTGGAACCGGTGAGGCCGACTTCTTCGCCGTCCCAACTGCAGACGACGATGGTGCGGCGCGGACGCATGCCGCGCTTCGCAAGCTGGCCGAGAGCGCGCGTCATTTCCATCATCGACGCGGTGCCGCTGGAAGGATCGACCGCGCCGAAAACCCAGGCATCGCGGTGATTGCCGAGGACAATCCACTCATCGGGGAGTGCGGAGCCGCGGATGCGGCCTTCGACGACATAGTAGGGCTGCGTGCCGTTGTTCATCTCGATCTTGAGATGAACTTTCACGCGCTCGCCGCCGAGGTGATATTCGAAGGGAAGTCCGCCTTGCCAGTCTGCGGGAGCTTTGGGGCCGTCCAGGTTTTGGAGCAGCGGCTTGGCGTCATGCCAGGAGAGCGGCAGGGCCATGATTTTCGGCGCGGACATAGCCTGGTCGATCGGGATGCGCTTGGCTCCGGGAACCGACGCCCAGCCGGGAGTGAGCGGATCGCCGGGGACCATGAAGTCGTAGGTGATGGCTCCGCGCTGAATGTGATACTCCGAGCCCCAGGGACCGTCGGGATCGACCTTGCCTTTCCTGTAGCCATCTTCGGCAGGATCGCTGTAGATGAGGATGGCGGCTGCGCCCTCGCGCTGCGCGGTCAGCGCCTTGAATCCGCGATAGCTGTAAGGGTTCGAATAACGCACGAGCACGATCTTGCCCTTCACGTCAATGCCGTGTTGGCGGAGGAGATCGTAATCTTCGGGATTGCCGCTGTGCGCGTAGACGACGGGCGCGGTCACCTCGCCGGAGATCGACATGCCGAGCCAGGCCCGAGTGATGGCGGGATTCTTCGAGTCAGGATCGCCGTCGATAGGAAGCTCGCGGAGCAGAGCGGTGTAGTGCGTGGGCGCGATCATCTCAAGCGAAGCGCTCTTGGGATTCGTGCCATAGACGTCATAGCGGCGGATGACTACGTCTTCGAGTCCCTGCTTCTTCCATTGGTCGCGAATGTATTGCGCGAGCTCGTTGTTGCGTTTCGATCCCGCAATGTGAGGCTGGGCGGTGAAGATGCGAAGCTGGCGGCGTTCTTCGGCGGGATTGGGGATTGACTTGAATCTGGATTCGACGAGGGATTCGTGCTTCGCCGATGCAGGGGTGAAGCCGAGGATGGATGGTTGCGTTTGTGCTGCGGCGTGCACTCGAATCCGTCGAGCTTCGCTCGACTGGACAGCCGAGGGCTGTCCCCACAAGGTCTGTTGATTGACCGGAATCAGGAACAGCAGGACGATTGGGGAGAAGCGGGCGAGGCTCATGGGCGGATGCGATTGTACCGCAGGGGTGGGCCCTCGGCGGCATTTTGGTAGAGGGCAGGAAACACAAGGTCCCTCCACTCCGCTTGCCATTCCCTTCGGGAATGGCAAGCTACGGTCGGGATGACAATGCCGTCGGGATAACAGTGCGGTGAAGAGCGTTTTTGCCCACAAAGTCGTACTTTGCTACTTCGCCTTCATGATTTCGGTCAGGAGATCGGGCTTCGATTCGTCCCGCACTAAGTGCGGATACATTTCGCCGCCGTGATAGTCGAGTTTGTAGGTTTTGAAGTAATCGTCGTTTTCGACGAGCAGGTCGACGGTCGCGGTCGTGCCTTTGGCGGCTTTGATGGCGTCGCTCAGAACTTCAGGCGTGAAGCGGCGGCCGTTGACGGCGACGACCTTCATCCCCGGTCCGATGCCGGCTTTGGCGGCGACTTCGTTTTCAATCGTGTCGGCGATGCCGCCATCGCCGCGGAGTTCCAAGCCGAGCGAAGCTGCCGCAGGCACGATGTGGAACATGCCAGCGGCGCCACTCACCAATTCCGAAGGCGTGTCGTTGTAAACCAGCATCCAGCCGCTGCCGTCAATTCCGCCGAGAGGCGCGTGGGCAGAATGCGTGGTGAGACGCTCGGTCCAGAATCCGCGCCAGTCATAGGGAACGACTTGATTGAGGGCGTTCACGACATCATCGAAGGTGTAGGTCTTGAGCGCGGGACCGGTGCTCGGCGGCCCTTCGAACAAATGGCAGAAATCGTCGATCGATTTCTTACCCTTGCTCTGCTGGCGGATGATGACATCCACCCAGAGCCAGTCGAGCGTGCCTTCGGGATAGAAATCGGTGCCGCGGCGCCAGGATTCCCAGGCGCGGGGAGCGAAATAAAGTTGAGGAGCGGCGTCGGCCGTGTCCTGCAGGTCGCGCCAGATGCGGCCGGGCGTGTGATCCATGTCGGAGGCGGTGAGGGCGAGGTCGTCGCGGTCCTGATCGTCGGTGAGCAGGCCACTGCGCGCAGTGAGCACAAATCCGAGATAGTTGGTGAGGCCCTCGTAAACCCAGAGCAGATCGTCTTGCATGGGCTGCTCGTAGTCGGGCGTGGCAAGGTCGTAGGGACGGCGGTATTTTCCGTTCCAGGAGTGCACGTACTCGTGCGGCAGCAGGCCGGCGGTGAGCTTGCGCGCCGTGTCGTCGACGAGGCTGCGCTCGTCCACGCGGCTGTCGTCGGATTCGTGGTGCTCAAGTCCGAAGTGCGCGACGTGATCGCTGAGGGTGTAGAGGAAGTGGTAGTCGCGGTAGTGGTGGGCGCCGAAAAGTTTCTGCGCCTGCTCGACGAGATTTTTGTAGTGATCCCAGACTTCCTGAGGCGGCTCGAGCGCGGCGGCGCTGTCGGCGGCGATGTCCATCTCGGTGGGAGGATCGGAGGCGAGCTGCACGACTTTCAGAAATTCTCCGGTGATGACCGGGGAGTCGACCAGCGTGGTAAGCGGCGCGGTGGCGAAGTGAATCTCATTGCCGCTGTGGCTGGCGATTGGGAGCGCGGTGCCAAACTTCCATCCTTCGGGGATTTTCAGGCTGGCGGTGTAGTTGATCTCGTCGGCCTTCCAGCCTTTGGGATAAAGCAGCACCTGATTCCAGCTGATGACTGCCAGTTTGTCGGTGGCGGAGGATCCGGCGGAAAATCCGGGTTCGTAGGTGGCGGGAGAAAGGAAGTCGAGATCAGCATCCACCTCGCTGGCTCCTGCCGGAACTTCGACATGAATCGTGTAACCGTCGAGGGTGTCGCGGCGCCATTTCAGCGTCTGGCCGTTGGCGCGGAAGAAAAGTCCGGCGAGATTGACGACCGGGCCGTCGGGCGCGTGTTCGCCCGGAATCCATTTAGGGTAGTAGAGTGTCAGATCGCCGGGCGTGGCCGGAATTTTAAGAGTGGCGTGGAAAAGTTTGCGTGGAGCTGAAGTGGCGTCGACGGAAATAGTGACGGTGGGTGCCGTGGAGCACCAACTGCACACCGACCAGACCGCAAACGAGACAACTCCCAGGATTCTTGCAACTTTCATGGATGGGCTCCCATGCGCTCGTGAGGAGAGCGCTCTCATTTGTGCAGCAGATATTTACGAATATAGCAGCGGGTGTGAGCGAGGGTACAGGCGCGACGACGCATGAATCATTGCAAGGGAAGGTAACCCGCCGCGTTTGGCGCTCTGCACGCGGGGTTTGCCACTCAGCACGAACCGGCCATTTCGGCGGGCGCGATTATTAGCGAGCTAACTGGCTTTGCGTTTTTCGGATTTTTGAAGCTGCGCCGCCAAATCACGCTGATGTTGTTTCAGTTCGTTGGCGCATTGTTCGGCGATGTCGCGAATCAGTGCAAGACGCCGAGCGCACTCCGTGTCCTTTTCTGTGGTCTCGAGGAGCAGATCGGCGTGACCGACAATGACTGAGAGTTTATTGACGATATCGTGCGCAACGAAACACATCGGCAAATGCTGCTGCCGCTTCGTTCCCATGGCGTAAACAGTCCCTTCCGTGTCACCCCGCAGCTAGCGTGACAGAAAATTCTCTTGAAACTGTTTACTGGCGCCGGTTTTTTACAAAAGCCGAACAGGGGGCTTCGCGGTTCAGGAGCGGGATCTTAGGATGAAATCAGCTGTGGTGGCCCAA
Source organism: uncultured Acidobacteriota bacterium (assembly GCA_963763845.1). Lineage (GTDB taxonomy): Bacteria > Acidobacteriota > Terriglobia > Terriglobales > Acidobacteriaceae > Sulfotelmatobacter. The sequence continues at coordinate 100,274 of CAVXPX010000021.1, read as the reverse complement.
TCCGCCGGCTTCCCGGGGGGATTACCCTTGCGATTGAATGCAGCGAGCCCGGATCTCGGCGGCTAACAAAGATAGCGAATGATATCCCGCACCCGCGTGTTATAAACGGGCCAACCAGGACGGTACGACCAGTGCGGGAAGACCGAGAAATCTACGCCATCTGCGCGTATTGCTACAAGCCTATCTATCGCGGAGAGTTGCCCTGTAAGGGCCTCGACGGAGACCGCAAAGCTCACTTGACTTGCTGGCTCGACCACAAAGACGAGCCGGCCGAGAACCTGAAGTGCTGAGCGGCCGGGGCACGGAGGGTAGCAAGCGCCACGAACAGTATCTCAAGTGACTGACAGGCATGTCATAATCCGCCGCGGGGGCACGTCGTCCACGCATGCGGAGCAGTTGTTGGACAAACGGATGGCAATGCGTGATCCAATGGTTAGGGAACTGGTGTGTTAACATGACTTTACCGCGAATCAGTGGGCGCTTAACTCAGCGGTAGAGTGCCATCCTCACACGGTGGAAGTCACAGGTTCGAATCCTGTAGCGCCCACCATTAACCAACTGGAAGCACACGGGGTTGTTGGATCGCCCGTGTCCAGAAATGTCCAGTTGGCTCATTTTTATCCTCGCTGATCGCGCCAGCATTATTTCGCCCACCTTTGAAATAGGCGACGCGCTTCTGTTCTCTGACTTGCCTGCGTGGACGTTCATCGTGCTTCGAATCGCCGTGATTACAGGGCGAACTTCTATGCGCTGATATCTGCGCGAGACATTTGCGTGGGTGAAATCCAAGTTCCCATACAGTAGCGGATCGTCCCTGCCAGCCGGCCAATGTTGCGGCTTTGTTCGGATTCCCAAAGATATCGATGTAAGCCTATCGCTCTTAAAGAGCCGTTTGAAGCCGCGCTGTGATGTCGGTAAGGGATTGTTTTCACTCGCTGAGCCTGCCCTTCCGTTACTCAAGAACCGATTGAAGATTTGAGGCAACTTACCCGATAAGACCTAAAGGAGTTCGTGTGCAGGACGGCATGCAAGAAAACCTGGGCTCAACCTCACTGCGCGACACGCAGGATACCTTGCGCGCCATTTTTGAAGGCGTGGAAAAGGGATCCTCGTCATCGATCCGAAGAATCATCGCATCGTCGATGCGAATCCAGTAGCCCTCGCCCTGATCGGAGCCTCTCGTGAGGAGACTGTGGGAGCCGTGTGCCATCAATTTGTATGTCCGGCCGAACACGGGCGCTGCCCCGCGACAGATCTAGGGCAGACGGTGGACAACTCAGAACGGATCCTGCTGACCTCGAAGGGAGAGCGGCGTTCCATCATCAAAACTGTCCGCCCGGTCGTCATGGGGGGTGGCCACCATTACCTGCTGGAAAGCTTTCTGGATATTACCGAGCGCAAACGCGGGAATGATCATTCAACAAGAGGTCAAGACCGTCAACGGTGCTCTGGTGATTTCCAAAGGACAAGAAGTGACGTCCACGGTAATCTTCAAACTGAAGAACCTTCACGCCAGACACGCGATTCCACGCGGCCTTAGTGTATCGATGCCGAAAGTAGCCGTCGGCTCACTGACGTTCGCGGCCGGTAGATGAATTCAGGTTCAATTTCGCCTTCCATTGCGCGACCGAACGCTGGGATGATGCGGGCGTTCAGTCGGCAGGTCAAATGTGGGTAACGGTAGAGTGCTCTGAGTAGCACTCATGCGGATGGTAGGAGCTCTCCGAACCGAAAGTTGGCACACGCGCCGTCCCAGCCTACTGCCGGAGGGGGCAGCATATTTCGATGTAGATAAAATGGAGGAAGGGACTCTCGTGCGGAACGCGAATCCGCCACCAGACTCACCGATTCCCGCTTCGCCGAGCCTTCTGATTTCCCCGGTTAGATTGTTTCTGCAAGTTCTCTGGCAGAGGTTGCCAACCTGGGTTATTGGCTGTGCAACCAAATGACATCTCCGCGAATGAATGGCTGGAGTGTGCCGTTTGGCGAAAAAATCTGTGCGCATGACCGCCGAGATGCGGCACGATTCGGAGGGTTCGGCTGCTACCCTCATTCCTCGAACCCTCACACTTTCCAATCTCCAGCGATCGGCAGATAGTTGCAAGGCGTGCGATCTCTGGAGGAATGCGACGCAGACGGTGTTTGGGGAAGGGCCGACGCGGGCGCGCGTCATGTTTGTCGGAGAGCAGCCTGGCGATCAGGAAGACAAGCAGGGACATCCATTCGTTGGCCCGGCGGGGAGATTTCTGGATGAGGCTCTGGTCGAAGCGGGAGTGGATCGCTCGGAGGTTTATGTCAGCAACGTTGTGAAGCATTTCAAGTGGGCGGCCGCGCAACGGGGAAAGCGGCGGATTCACAAAAAGCCCCGGCACTCCGAGATTGAGGCGTGCCGTCCGTGGCTCGACGCGGAGTTGAAGGTGGTGAAGCCGCAAGTGCTGGTCTGTCTTGGGGCAAGCGCGGCGCAGGCTTTGCTGGGGAAGGATTTTCGGGTGACGCGCGATCGCGGTCAGCTGGTTCGGTCGGAACTGGCGCCGCAGGTGATGGCGACGACGCATCCGGCATCGATTTTGCGCGCGCCCGACAGCGCCGCGCGTGAGCAGCAGCGGGCCGACTTCGTGCGCGACTTGAAGAAGATCGCCGAATTGCTGAAGAAGAATCCATAGGGCAGATCGCGGATATCTCCGCGCATTTTTGTTGTTCTCATTTTTTTTCCCAGACTAATTTCGTTCTCTGGTATCCCGCCGACATCCTGTCGGGTGGGCCTCGCATCCTAGATCAAATTCCATTTGGAGGTACATCATGAAAGCAGTCAGCTACGAAGGCACTCATAAAATGGCGGTTTCCGAGCATCCCAAGCCCGAGCTGCAAGCCCCGACCGATGCGGTATTGCGGGTGACGACGAGCGGAATCTGCGGCAGCGATCTGCACATGTACGACGGCCGTACACCGCTGAAAGAGGGCATGGTGGTCGGACACGAGATCATGGGTGTGATCGAGTCAGCAGGAGACGCCGTGCGGAGCATCAAGAAGGGAGATCGCGTCGTTCTTCCATTCAATATTTCCTGCGGGTTCTGCTTCAACTGCGTGCGCCAGCATACGGAAGCGTGTTTGACGATGAACCCGGAGGCGCCGCATGCGGCTTATGGGTATGCCGGGATGGGGCCGTATCAGGGCGGCCAGGCCGAGTTCGTGCTGGTTCCCTATGCCGATTTCAATTGCCTGAAGCTGCCCGGAAAGCCCGGCGACGAGTGGGAAGACGATTTCCTTCTGTTGTCGGACGTATTTCCGACCGCATATCACGCGACTGAACTAGCCTGCGTGACTCCGGGAAAAACCGTAGCTGTGTTCGGAGCGGGGCCGGTCGGACTCTTGTCGGCGTACTGCTCCCTGCTGAAAGGCGCGGCAGAGGTGTATGTCGTCGATAGCGTTGCCGAGCGTTTGCAGAAGGTGAGAGACCTCGGCGCGATCCCGGTGAACTTCAGCGAAGGCGATCCGGTGGAGCAGATCTTCAAGCTGCGGAAAGAAAATCGCGGCGTGCAGCAAAGCTTGCGTCCGGGAGGAGAGAAGATGAAGGGGGTCGACTGCGCGATCGATGCGGTGGGCTATCAGGCGCGCGACGACGAGAATCCTGGGAAAGAGAAACCGACGCAGGTGCTGGAAAACTGCCTGAAAGTGGTGAATGCAACGGGACACATCGGAATGATCGGTGTGTATATGGCGCCCGATCCCGGCGGGAAAGATGAGAGGGCAAAGAACGGCATTTACAACTTTCCCGTGGGGGATTTCTTTGACAAAGGCGTGACCATGGGCAGCGGACAGGCTCCGGTAAAGAAGTACAACGAATATTTGCGTGACCTGATCGTCAACGGGCGCGCCAAGCCAAGCAGGATCGTGAGTCATCACATCCGAATTGAGGAGGCTCCCGAAGCGTATTCGAAATTCGATAAGCGGATCGAGGGATATACGAAAGTGTTGATCCGCTTCGGAGAAAAGACCGCGGCATAACAGCTTTACATTGGCGCGGAGTGGAGGCAGGCTTCCGGGACAGAGGATCTCTCCACTCCGCGTCTTCCGCTTCGCGGAAGGCGACGTTCCGGTCGAGATGACAAGTGATCTACCCTGTTCTTTTTACGCTTCTTGATGGAATCTACCGCTGAAATTTGCGCAACCTTAGGCTGAGGAACTCTCCTCTAAGCGTCAGGAGAAGAACCAGATGCCGAGAAAAAAGAAGTCGTCGGGCCGCAAATCGTCGGGCCGGAGGTATTCGAAGTCGGCTGGAAAGACCGTGGAGAGCGCAATGCGGCGAAAGAAACGCGGGACGCTGCGCTCGGGCCGCGGCGGCAAGGGCGGAAAAGTGAAGAGCCGCAAGCAGGCGATCGCAATCGGGTTGTCGGAAGCGCGCAAGAAGGGCGCGAAGGTTCCGCGGAAGAAAGCGGCGTAACCGCGGGGATTTGGACGCACGCGCGGGTGTAGAGTGTCATCCGTTCGTGAGGTGTTCCGCAAGAGTTATGGCGCGAGATCCAGTCGTAATTGTGATCGGCGGGGGTGGCTGGGTTGGCGGCGGCGTGCGAACTGGGCCACGCCGGAGTAGGGGTGTGCGTTATTGAAGCGCGCGAGCGGATTGGCGGCCGCGTGTTCACGCAGAGAATTCCGGGCTGCGATGTTCCGATCGAATTGGGGGCCGAGTTCATTCACGGGCGTCCGAGGGAAATTCTGGATCCGCTGGAGCGCGCGGGGGTCGAACTCACGGAAGTGAGCGGCGAAAACTGGTGCTTCTGGGACGGCCATCTCTCACCGTGCGATTTCTGGTCGCAGGTCGAAGAGGTGCTGGAAAAGATGGACGACTCGGAGCCCGATGAGTCGTTCTTGGCATTTCTGGATCGTTGCTACGGGCATCCGAAAAATCAAGCAGAACGGAAGGTGCGGGAGCGGGCGCTGGGTTATGTAAGCGGATTCAACGCGGCCGATCCGGCAGTTGTGGGAGTTCACTGGCTGGCGCAGGAAGCACGGGCCGAAAAACGGATTGAAGCAGATCATTCGTACCGGGCGCGGAACGGGTACGCGGATCTGCTAGACGTTTTCCAGAAACAGATGGAAGCCAGCGGTGTACGTCTACGGCCCGCGACCGTCGTGGAGAGGGTGAAATGGCGAGCGGGGAATGCGGAGGTGAGGGTCCATGACCGGGGCGGATCGTCAACGCTAGAGGTTCCGCGGGTGCTGATCACGTTACCGCTGCCGCTGCTGAAGGCGCGCGCGGGAGAGCGTGGCTCTGTTGAGTTCGCACCTTCATTCCCGGAAAGAAAACTCGCAGCCCTCGACAAGATGGAAATGGGGAAAGCTATCCGGATCGTGCTGCGATTTCGGGAGCGCTTCTGGGAGAAGATGCAACCGCGCGGCTTTGACGGATCGAACCTGGCCGGGATGAGTTTTCTGTTTTCGCAAGACGAATACTTTCCGACGTGGTGGACGAGGATGCCGCGGGTTAGTCCAGTGATCACGGGCTGGGCGCCATTCCGATCGGCGGAACGTCTGTCGGGCCAGAGCCGATCGTTTGTGATCGAACGAAGCTTGAAAAGTTTGAGCACGGTTTTGCAGATGAGCAAGAGAGAACTGGAAGGCATGCTGGAAGGCGCCTATTTTCACGACTGGCAGTTGGACCCGTGTTCAGGAGGCGCCTACAGCTACGGGAAAGTGGGAGCAGTGGAGGCTCAGAAGATTCTTGCAGAGCCTCTGGATGACACGCTCTTCTTCGCCGGCGAGGCGACCGATACGACGGGAAATAACGGCACGGTCAACGGCGCAATCGCCAGCGGACAGCGGGCGGCAAAGCAGATTCTGCAAGGACTCGATTGATTCCTGCCAAGTATTACTGCTCCGGGTGGACCGTTCTCAAGTAGGCGACAACAGCTTTGGCGTCGGTGTTGTTCATGCGAAACGGCATCATCGGGAAGCGGAGGGGCTTGCCGGTGATCCAAATGCCGGTGGTGAGGAGTTTGACCATGTCGGCGTCGCTGGCAGGAGGGGTTCCGCCGATTCTTGGAGCTTTCAGCGGCCAATCGGAGAAGGAGCCGGATGGACGGAAGAATACAGGAGCGCCCTCCAGAGCGTGGGTTTCATCGAGCGTGCCATCGCTGTTGCGCGGAGTGTGGCACTGGCCGCACATTGCGACATCCTGAACGATATATTGTCCGCGCGCGATTTCGGCGGTGTCATTGCCGGCATTCGCGCTCTGAGCCTTCGTTGTGCGTTCCGCATGGCCGATGGAGGCCAGGAACAGGCAGGTTCCAGCCAGGCCCGCGAGCAAAAGAACGGCGGTTTTGTTTCTCGATAGACAGTTTGTCATCAGAATTGTCTTCCTCAACGCCCAGATTGACACACACTCTACAAAGTTACAGATCAGGGTTGGCTTAGAAAATACGTAGGATCGTGTATCGTCCTGACGCGATGAAGTAAAATAAACTTATTGCCGTTCGCTCGCGCAATGTCTTCTTCTGGGAAAATCAACGCCGCGCTCGCTGCCGCCATCATTTTCCTGCTGCTCAGCAGTTGTGCGGCCTATTTTGCGTTTGCGCGACTCCATAACAGCCAGAGATGGGTGCAGCACACGCGAGACGTCGAAGGCGCTCTCGATAATCTGTCGGTAACCGTGGCGCGGGCCGGGCGCCTGCGCTCGGAATATGTGGATTCCGGCGATGTCTCCGTGCTCGGCCGGCAGGCGGAAGCTGTGGTGGAGGTGCGCAACGCACTCGCAGCGATTCAACGCCTCACCGTCGACAACGTCGAAGAGCAGAGCAATTATCGAAAGCTGGCTGAAGTTGCCGAACAGCGCATCTCTCTGATGGATCGTGCGATTGAGTTGAAACGGACGGGCCGCTCCACCCTGGACGAACAGGCGGCGATCAATCGTCTGGTTCTTTCGAACGCCGATATTATGGACCGCCTGCTGCGCTCGATGCATGCGGAAGAACAGGATCTGCTGACGGAACGACAGAAGCGCGAGAGCGCGATGTTCTCGCTGATTGCTGGGATCCTCGCCACCAGCATGTTTCTCGCGCTGGTGCTGTTCCTGATCCACCATCAACTGCTCACCGATCAGGTATCGGAGCGTATGCGGGCGGAGACGGCGCAGCGGGCGCTGAGTGCGCGGCTGCTAACTCTGCAGGATGAAGAGCGGAGAAGATTCGCCCGCGAATTGCATGATTCTGTCGGGCAACATCTTTCTGCTCTGAAGATGGCGGTTGCCATGCTGCAGGCGAAGCTGCCCAATGATCGTCTGGTGCAGGACTGCCTCAAACTTCTGGACGACTCGATTATGGAGACGCGGACGATCTCTCATCTGCTGCATCCGCCGCTACTGGACGAGGCTGGGCTGAACTCCGCCATGCGGTGGTTCGTAGAGGGTTTCGCGCAGCGGAGCGGGATTGAGGTAACGATGGATATTCAGGAGAGTCCGGAGCGTCTGTCCGATTCCATCGAACTGGTATTATTCCGCGTATTGCAGGAAAGCCTGACGAATGTTCACCGTCACTCAGGCGCCAAGCGGGCTGATGTACGTCTGGGGACTTCGGGCAATAACGTCATCTTGAAGGTGAAAGATTACGGGCGTGGACTGCCGGCGAATGTTCTGGAGAATCTTCGCGAGGATGGAACAGGCGGAGGCGTCGGATTGGCAGGCATGATGGAACGGATACGCGAGATCGGTGGACGGCTCGTTATAAACTCCAATGCGTCCGGCACTGAAGTTGTGGCGTCGGTGCCGGCCCGGTTTCGACCACAACAGTACGAAACTCCGGTTGCCGTGCAAGAGGTATAGGGATGATCCGCAAGGTTGTGCTTCTTCTTCTTTCGCTGTTTCTGGCTGGCAGTGTCGCGTGTTCCAAACGGTCTGCGGATCCGAAGGTGGTGGTCGAGATCCCTGCCGGATTCAGCGGAAACTTCGTTCTCGAAATGGGCACGCGGGATGCCGCTCCGTTGCCCATGCAGGGCGACATATATATGGTTGCGGTGCCTGGCAGCGGGAAAGTGACGACCTCAACGATGATCGAAAAACCGACCGTCATTTTCAAGAATTCGGCTGACGGTAGCGTGTGGGGCTACTCGCAGTCGACATTTACTACGGGCGATGGAATCGCGATTGGGGGCAAGATCGAATTTTTTGTCGGAACGAAGAAAGAGTACGAAGCGGAAGAAGGGAAGAAGCATCAATCCGGGAAATATCCGGACCCAGGTGAGGCGGGAGTGACGGCCTGAGCAATCCTTCAGGCGGCCTGATTTTGGCAGAGAGATTCGGCTGAACGCGCTGGGTTCAGCCGATTGCCGTTATAGGGTGGTCTTTTCCCTTTTTTCGACATCGCGCAGACGGGCAGCCTTGCCGCGCAGACCGCGGAGATAGAACAGGCGCGCGCGGCGAACCTTCGACGACCGCACCACATCCACCTTGTCGATGACTTTGGAATGGATGGGGAAGATGCGCTCGACGCCCTGGCCGAAGCTGATCTTGCGGACGGTGAAGCTGGCTTGCGGGCCGTTGTCACGCTTAATCACGACGCCCTCGAACGCCTGAACGCGCTCCTTGTCGCCTTCTTTGATCTTCACGTGAACGCGGATGGTGTCTCCCGGGCGAAATGCAGGAATGTCGGTGCGTTGAGTTTTTGCCAGCAGTTTTTCAATGATTAGATTTGACATGATCTTTATCCTTCAATTTCTCTCGCGCTCGTATTGAACGCGGTCCAAAATCTTTTTATCTTCCTTGCCGAGTTCTACCTCTCGCAACAGATCCGGCCGGTTGCGTAGCGTTTTTTTCAGTGCCCGCTCCCTGCGCCAGCGGCGAATCTCGTCGTGGTTGCCGTTCAGCAGCACCTCCGGAACCGGCATTCCACGAAAATCCGCCGGCCGCGTGTAGTGCGGATAATCGAGCAATCCGCCGGAGCCACAGGTCGAATCGGGACCGTCTGCAGGCTGCGGAGCATGCGCGGTGAACGATTCTTGCCGCGTCGAGGCTGCGTTGCCCACTGCACCCGGCAAAAGCCGCGTGACCGCTTCGATGATCACGGCTGCGGCTAACTCACCGCCGCTCAGCACGTAGTCGCCGATCGAGAGTTCCCGATCTGCGAGGAAATCTGCGACGCGTTCATCGACTCCTTCGTACCGGCCGCAGATCAGAACGATGCGATCGAGCGCGGCGAGTTCCGCGGCGATTTTCTGCGTGAACCGCTCCCCCTGAGCCGAGAGCAGGATGACGCTTTCGCCGGATGTACGGGCGAGGCGCTGCTCATGCGACGCCAGTCCAAACGGCTCCAAACATTCAAAGATCGGTTCCGGCTTCAGGACCATGCCCTCGCCGCCGCCGAAGGGGCGGTCATCCACGGTGCGGTGCCTGTCTTTCGTGAACTGCCGCAGATCGTGGACTTCGATTTTCGCCAGGCCCATTTCGCAGGCCCGGCGGGTAATGCCGTGCTCCAAAGGTCCGCGAAAGAAGTCCGGAAAGATCGTGACAATGTCGGCCTTCATTTTTGCGAACCTAAAACCTAACCCACAACACGGAGAACGCAGAGGAAATCAAACTTGTGATTTCTTTCGTTGCTCCCGCTTTTCTTCTTCCGTCATGGGCGCGTTGATCTCCAACAGGCCCTCGGGAAGATTCATGCGCACTTTCTTTCGCGCGATGTCGACGCCTTCCAGATACGCTTCCGCGAATGGCACGTCGAATTTCTTCCCACCGGCGGCGACGATCAACAGCGGCGCTTCTCCGGCGCCCGACTGAACGTCTTCAATTTTGCCGATCTCCTGGCCACGATCTAAAACTACGCATCCGACCAAATCGGTGATGTAGCTCCAACCTTCGTCAAGCTGCGCCCGTTCGCTGCGCGGAACCTGCAACTCCGCTCCGATCCAGGCTTCCGCATCGGAGATCGAATCCACGCCGCGGAATTTCAGCACCAGCAGGCCCTTGTGCGGCCATAGACCTTCAAGTTCCAACTCGCGCCGCGCATCCCCGGACTTGCCCAGCGCCAGCAACTTCATTCCCTCGCGGAACCGGTCCGGCGCGTCGCTGTGCAGTTCGGCAGCGATTTCGCCATGGCGGCCCTGCGTCTTCACCACGCGAGCCAGCGTGATGAACTCATTCGAATCCGAGTGCCCCATCTCTCGCTGCTGGGGCGGGACGCGGGGATTTTCGCCGGAAGTCACGAGGCCTACTCGATGATTTCGAGTGTGTACCGCTTGCGCGCGCGATATCCGGCGGCGTTGAGCAGGGCGCGCAAAGCGCGGGCCGTCCGCCCCTGGCGGCCGATCACCTTGCCCACGTCGCTCTCGGCGACTTCAAGCTCGATGACGCCATCGTCGAACTTCTCGACGAACACATCATCGGGAGCGTCGACCAACGACTTGGCGATCATCTCGACGAGCGCGCAAACATCTCCGGAAGACTCAGTCATAAATTCTCACTGTGGACGAGAAATCAGGAAGCCGGCGTTGGCGGCTTCGGTCTAGGCGGCCGATCCGGCGGCTGCAGGGGCGGGAGCCTTGGAGAACAGTTTGTTCACCCGCTCCGACATTTGCGCGCCCTTCGAAACCCAATATTCCACGCGATCGCGCTTCAATTCGACGCTGGCCGGGTTGGTGCGGGGATTGTAAGTTCCCACAACTTCTACGGGACGGCCGTTGCGCGCGCGCGCTTTTTCAATGACCACAATGCGATAGTGAGGTTGTTTGCGCGCACCTCTGCGCGAGAGACGAATCATTAACACGAACGTTTATCCTTGTTCCGGAAGAGTCCGGCGAGGTCGAGACAAACTCTTATTATGCCGGAGCTTAGCTGGGAATGCAATCTCGTTCGACCGGCAACCGGGTATATTCCTGCAAGGCTAGCAGTCACCGCACGGTCATTCGCACAGCCGGCCCGGATTTCCCCGGATGCTCCGGGAAACAAGCGGAGTGCTACCATAAACAGTTTGCTCATTCTGCGATGAAGGTGCTTCCATGCCAGAGACTCTGCAAGCTGCTCCTCCTGCCCCGCTGACGAATCTGACCGAGGACGAAATTTTATTCCGCGACACTATCCGGCAGTTTGCGGACGAAAAGGTTCGCCCGCTGGTCAAGGAGATGGACGAGAAGGGCGTCTTCGAAAAAGACCTGATCCACGACTTCTTCCAGCTTGGACTCATGGGGATCGAGATTCCCGAGCAGTACGGTGGAGGCGGCGCGAAGTTTTTTGAGGCGATCCTGGCCGTGGAGGAGTTGTCGCGCGTGGATGCCTCTTCCGGCGTGATCGTCGACGTGCAGAATACGCTTGTGAACAACGCCCTGCTGCGTTGGGGCAACGAGGAGCAGAAGCGGCAGTATCTGCCGAAAATGGCTAGCGAAACTGTCGGTGCTTATGCGCTGAGTGAAGCTGGCTCCGGGTCCGACGCCTTTGCCCTGCAGACGCGCGCGACGCTGAAGGGACCTGAATACGTGCTAAATGGACGCAAGCTTTGGATCACCAACAGCAAGGAAGCGGGATTGTTCGTGCTTTTCGCCACGCTTGATCCCGGCGCTGGATACAAGGGCATCACAGCGTTCCTGGTCGAGAAAGGATTCCCGGGATTCACCGTTGGCAAGAAGGAAGACAAGCTGGGCATCCGAGCGTCTTCGACGTGCGAACTGATTCTCGAAGATTGCCGCGTGCCCAAGGAGAACGTGCTGGGCGAGACAGGCAAAGGCTACAAGATCGCGATTGAAACGCTGAACGAAGGCCGCATCGGCATCGGCGCGCAGATGATTGGTGTGGCGCGCGGGGCGTGGGAATTCGCCTGCAAATATGCGGTCGAACGCAAGCAGTTTGGCAAAGCGATCGCCGATTTCCAGGGAATCCAGTTCCAGATCGCGCAGATGGCGACCGAGATCGAGGCGGCCCGCCTGATGGTCTACAACTGTGCCCGGATGAAGGACGCGCGGGTGAACTTCGTCAAAGAAGCTGCCATGACCAAGCTTTTTGCGTCACAGGTCGCAGAGCGGGTTACGTCGCTGGCCATTGAGATCTATGGCGGCTACGGATATACGAAGGATTATCCAGTCGAAAAATACTGGCGCGACGCGAAGATTGGCAAGATCTACGAGGGCACGTCGAACATGCAACTGGCAACGATCGCCAAGCTGGTGCTCGGGAAATAGGGCTTCGGGCGGCCTGCGCTCGGCTTCCGCACAAAGGAGATTCATCCCGAAACGTCGGACGCCGAATAGCGAAAGCCGTGCCTACGGCGTGAAGCGGAGCTCCACCGTTTCTTTCGACTCGCCGCCGGGAGCGAATTTCCATTGCGAGACGGCTGATTCGGCCGCCTCGACCAGGATGGGGCTGCCGCCGAGCGGTTCAACCTTCTTGACGTTTCCGTCGGCGGCAACCGTGGCCACCACCTTGACGATTCCGCCAAGATTCATTCGCTTGGCGATCTCCGGATAGCGAGGATCGACTTTGCGGACGAGTTTGCGTCCTTCATTGGAGGTTTGCTGGGTTTGGGCAACGGCAACGGTCCCAGCGCAACAGAAGCAGATAAGGGCCGAAATAATGACGTACCGCGTTCTCATGAAAAGTCCTTGAGATAGAGGAGTTATGGGGTTCTGCAAGGTACTCGACCGTGATAGTAAGGGGATTCCCATGTTCCGGAAAGTAACAGCAGTAACCAGTGCGCCCTAAAAATGGAACATGTCCGCAGGTAACCTGTTGGGACGGCCAGTAAAGGTGAAGGAAAACCAGGATCTGAGCGGGTTTCTGTAGCAAATCTTGGTTGCTCATAATGTGCATCGGATTGCACTCAAGCTCTCGTGAAGACCGAACGAAGGCATGGATAAGCTGATTATTGTCATGCGTTTACCCAATCTCCGTTCATTGGCTTCCGGGGTGCACTTGTCACTGTGCCTGAGGGCTCAAGGCGAGACACGGAGTGTCACTTGAAGATCGAATTTGGGACTGCCGAACAAGGGGATTTTCAGAGTTTCGAGGAACCGAGCATGAGTGAGCCCGCTCCAGAGAAGGCAGCGGGAAAGAAGCACACATTGCTGCCGGTTCTGGTGGTTCTGTTCTTGATCTCCTACGGCCTGATGACCATGCTGATCGTGGAGCAGGGCCGGACGATCGACTCCCAGCGTAGCCTGATTCGAGAGCTCTTCCGCGACAGCTCGGAACTGTTTGCGGTTAAGAGAGCCCAGGCCCTTGAGCGAAGCCAATCGCAAGGTCAAGTTCAAAACCCGTCATCCCAGAATCCAGCGAGCGGTACCCCGTCAAACCAGGTTTCACCGAAGCAGGCCCCGTCTTCCCAGGCAGGCGCCCAACCGAATGCGCAGGTGGTAAAGCCGAACTCGGTGCCAGCTCCTTCGCGTCCGGCGGCAGATCTTTCGGATATCCGAAGAGCCTTGATTAAGATCTAAGGCTCTGTGGAGTCATGCAAGAGCTGATTGTGACCCTATTTCGTTCTGTGGATTGAAGCTGTAGGAAGTGCAAAGCAGGAAGCAATGAAGGTTCTGACCCTAGCCTTGTTGTTAAGTCTGCCGGTTCTTTCTCCGGTGCCGCAGAAGCCTTTGCGGGAACCGTCGACGCAACTGACCCGCCAGAGCAAGGGCGGACGCTGGTATTTCGCGGCCAGCGGACACGCGGTCTACTGCTATGGTCCGGTGATGACCCTGCCTCGTGCCAATGGGGATCTCCAGCACGTGGCTACGCTCTGCCGAGACGGCAGCGCAGTGGTGCCGCTGAAAGACTAGTAGCCAACCCATAAATGAGGAGAACTAGTAGTCCCTCAGGGCTGAAGCCCGCGTCTTTCTTAGGCCTTGGCGGGACGGCTTAAAGCCGTACCCTACATCAAAACAGTTTATGAGATAGCTTCTAACGTCTCTTCTCTTCGTTTTCTTGTCTCCGCCGTAATCCACCGAGCGCCCGGTTGCGTCCAAGCGGGCCTATGCCGCATCAAACTGTTTTGCCACCACAACTTGGTCGTAAGCTGGCAGCCGTTCGCGAGCGTTCACGATTTTGACTTGCGGCTGTCGACGAACGATGTCGCACGGAGAAAGTCCTATGTCCATTCGTCCCGTTAAACGTCTGATGAAATCGAAACCAACGCTCGAGGGAGCGGGGGTGCATCTTCGCCGGGCCTTCGGCTTCGGCAACACTGGCGAGTTCGATCCGTTCCTACTGCTCGACGACTTCCGCAACGATGTTCCCGAAGACTACCTTGCCGGATTTCCCTGGCACCCGCATCGGGGCATCGAGACCATCACGTACGTGCTCGCGGGAACCGTAGAACATGGCGACAGCATGGGGAATCGCGGCGCAATCGCCGCGGGCGATGTGCAGTGGATGACCGCGGGCAGCGGCATCATTCATCAGGAGATGCCGAAGGGCGATCCGACCGGACGGATGCACGGCTTCCAGTTGTGGGCGAATCTTCCGTCGTCGCAGAAGATGACCGCGCCGCGCTATCAGGAGGTCAAGACCGGCGAAATTCCCGAGGTGACCGATGATGACGGCACGCACGTCCGCGTCGTCTGCGGAAGCTTCTGGGGCAAGAAGGGCCCGGTGGATGGGATCGCCACTGATCCGATCTATCTCGATGTTTCCGTTCCGCCGGGCAAGCGGAAGACGCTGCCGGTCGAAACAACCCGTCACGCTTTTGCCTATGTCTTTGGGGGAGACGGGAAGTTCTGCAACGCCTCTGGACCGCTCGCCGTGCCTACTGAAAGTGTGGGCTGGCTGGATACGCATCCTCCGGCCGAGGCGGAGAATCGTTCGCTTGTGATCTTTGACCGCGGGGACGAGGTTGCGGTGCAAGCCGGAGAAGACGGAATCCGCTTCCTGCTCGTTTCAGGCAAGCCGCTGCAGGAGCCCGTCGCCTGGTATGGCCCGATTGTGATGAACACGCAGCAGGAACTTCAGCAGGCGTTTCGGGAACTGGAGAAGGGGACATTTCTGAAGAAGTAGCCTTCTTGTCATTCCTATGCGTCACGAAGCGAATCTGGTTGCGGTCGTCGAATGTCGAACTCCAGCAGATTCCTCGCGCTGCTTGGGGCGGCCAAACTCTGGTATACATCTTGCCAGCGAGAAGCTGAATTCATGCCCGAACTTCCCGAAGTCGAAACCATTGCTCGCGGCCTCGCCAAGCGTGTTGCCGGAGACGTGATCGAATCCGTCTGGCTCGGCCAGAAGAAGGAGCCGCTGAAGTCGCCGGCTTCCGCGATTGCGTCCACGCTGGAGCACAGCCGGATCGCTTCGGTCCACCGCATGGGCAAGCACATCGTGTTCGAACTCGATCGTGAGGAGCGGCCGCATTCCTCTGTGACGGGCAGCAGAGCAAAGCAGAAGTCGAAGAAAAGTGCAGAGGCGAGCGCTGGCAGCACGCGGTCGCAAGCGCAATGGATCGTTCACCTCGGCATGACTGGGCGCCTGCAAGTGTGCGAGCCGCAGGACGAGATTGCCAAGCATACGCACGCGATTGCGAAGCTGGCTTCAGGAAGGGAACTGCGCTTCGTCGATCCGCGGCGGTTCGGGCGTTTGAGCGTCTCGCCCTCGGCTGAGTTCGATACCCGCGGAATCGAACCGCTGGAAATCGATGGTGAACATTTCATCGGTCTATTCCGCGGCCGCAAGACGCCTATCAAGAGCGCTCTGCTCAATCAGAGCCTACTGCGAGGCGTGGGAAATATTTATGCGGATGAATCTCTATTTCGGGCGGGTATCCGCCCGCGCCGGCGAGCCGCGAGCATCACGCGAGAACAACTGGGAAAGCTTTTCGTCGCTGTTCAGGAAGTTCTGAGAGAAGCGATCGCCCTGGGTGGTTCGTCGGTTTCCGATTACGTGAACGCCGATGGCGAAGAAGGATTCTTCCAGCTACAGCATCGGGTTTACGGCCGCGAAGGCGAGCCCTGCCTGGTCTGCAAGACTCCGATCAAGCGGGTTGTGATTGCCGGCCGCAGCAGCCAATACTGCCCGAAGTGCCAGAAATAAATTTCGATGTTGAATTTTGATTGTTGAATTAAAAGCATCTGTGGCAGCGGAAGAGCTTTTGCGTCGACAATCAACAATCATCATTCAACAATGCTTTTCTGTTACCCTGTACGGTCCATGCCCGACTTTTCCATTGGCGTCGATCTCGGCGGTACTAACCTGCGCATCGGCGCCGTGACTCCTGACGGTCGCCTGCTCGAGAAAATCAGCGTCAGCACCAGGATTTCACTCGGCGCCGATCACGTCGTAAACGAAATGTGCGATTCGATCTTGCGCCTCACGAATCATTACAAGAATGGCGGGAAGCTTCTCGGAGCCGGCATCGGCATCCCAGGGATGGTCGACCTGGAAACGGGCACTGTCTGCAAATCGGCGAATCTGCAGGGCTGGTCTGATTATCCGGTGCGTCGGGAGATCGAACGCCGGCTAGGTGCGCCTATCATTCTGGAAAATGACGCCAACGTACACGCGGTGGGCGAGAAATGGTTGGGCGCAGCGCGCGATGTCGACAACATGGCGATGTTCACGCTCGGCACCGGCATCGGCGGCTGCATCATTCTCGACGGAAAAATCTTTCACGGCATGACTGGAATGGCGGGTGAATTCGGCCATGTGACCATCGAGCCCGAAGGTGTTCCCTGTGGCTGCGGCAATCGCGGTTGCGCCGAGAGATATGCGTCCGCTTCTGCGGTCGTACGGATGGCGCGCGAGATGATTGCCTCCGGTCAAGCCCCCGAGCTAGCAAAAACTGCGAGCGCCGATCCCGAGTTCAGCGCAAAATCCGTCTATAAGCTGGCCATTCAGGGTGATCCGGCGGCTCGCGAGATTTTCCGCCGTTTCGGCCGCGCTCTCGGAATTCTTATGGCGGATATGGTCAACGTTCTCAATCTTGAAATGTATGTCATTGGCGGCGGAGTGGCCAGCGCGTGGGATGCCTTCGCCCCCACGATGTTCCATGAGATGCGGGAGCGCTCGCCGATCTACTTTTCTACCGATCCCGAAAATCCGAAAAATATAGAAAGCGCGAAATCTCACAAACCGCGCCTGACAGTCGTCACGCGTGCTTTGCTCGGAAGCGACGCCGGGTTGTATGGCGGCGCGAGATTGACGCACGTCCGAGAATAGAGCCGCGAATCGCGATTCATTCTGAAAGCACCGGCTTGTCGCCGTCCCAGTGAACCTGTTCCAGCTTCGCTGGCGCTACCGGCTCCTGGTAAGGCACGAGCAGCACGAGTTTCCCATTCTTGGTTTCGGCCTCTCCGCCATTCGCCAGCAGAACCTTCAGCCCGACTTGTGCGGTGTCTTCGGAGAGCACGTCGATCTCGTAGGAATCCGGCAGCCCCGCCAGAGTTTTGTTCCAGTAGGTATTGTGCAGGGGATTGCGGTACTCGGCAGGAATCGCGTGCGCCCCGATCAGCGTTCCGAGAATGCCCGCGGCGTTGGCCGGATTGCAATCCGCATCCTGCCCGGCGCGGGTCGCGTAGTTCATCGTCTTGTACCAGTCGCCGTTTCCATAGAGCAGGCCCATGACGACATAGCCGCCATTTAATTTTGCGTCGATGTTGAAGGGCTGCTTGTAGCCGTCGGGACAGTGATCGGCCTCGCCCCACTTCGCCTGTACCAGGTGCCACGTCTTGAGCCAGTCATTCGGATTTTCGTCGTGCCAGCGGATCACGTCCCGGATCAATTGCGCGTACAGACTCTGCGCCGGAATCGCCTTCAGCCCTCGCTCGACCACCTCGCGGATGTTGGTCGCGAAGAACGCTTGCGTATACATGGCGGAAATGAACATACCTCCGTAGACGCCGTCGCCATAGTTCATGATGTGACCCATCCGCTCGCCGTACCGGTTGGAAACCTGCGGCATGCCCGGCGCGATCATTCCGAACACATCGGACTCGATCTGGAAATCGATATCATCGGCATGCAGGTTGTAGCGCGGATTCCCGGAGTCCGGCGGCAGAATTCCTTTGCGTATGTTCTCCAGCCCCGCGTTGTTCGCGTGCCACACTTTGCGAATCTTTGCGTCCCACTCGTGCGCCACCGTCACCGGATCGACGTCGATCCCATATTTCCGCAAACAATATAGAAAAAGAATGTTGATATAGATGTCGTCGTTGTCGGGCGCGCCAAAACTGGGGTGCTCTTTTTCGGAATCCTCAATGAACTTGTGAAGGATGACGACCTTCTGATTATCCTTTTCCTGCGTGATTGGATCCCAATCTTCCTGGCCGGGCTTGTTTACGGCGCGGGCGCGATAATCTTTCATCCGCGTCGGCGAGAGGGGCCAATCGGTAATGTCGAAGCCGATCGGAGTGTTTTGATATTGAAATTCCCAGGGCTGCCCGAAGGTCACGCCAATCATCTTGCCCATCCACGCGCCCTCAACCTTATCGAGGTAAGTATTCCAGTCGAGAGTCCGGTAGGATTTCGGCGAATGAGCGGCTGGCCTGCGAGCGCCAGCACTGCAGGGAAGAGATAAAGCCAGCAACATGACTGGAATGATCCGCATCATCATCTCAAACTCCAACACGTTGGGTGAAATAGACCTTGCAAAAAGTTAGCGCGTGACTCCGCGCTTTGTCTGTCCTGCCAAGCGTTGCATCGACTGGAGGAAGCCCTGGTTCTGCTCGGGAGTTCCAATGCTGACGCGTATACAGGTTGGCGCGCCCCAGGCTCCCAGCGGACGGACGCTGATTCCGTCGCCGCGCAGTCTTTCAGCGACCGCTGCGGCATCTTCGCCTACGTCGCAATACAGAAAATTCGCGTAGGTGGGAACGACGCGGTATCCCATGTCTGACAATGTAACTCCAAGAATCTGCGCCTGCGAGGCATTATTCGCCACGACGCGTTTGATGTGATTCTGATCGTCGAGGGCGGCGAGTGCCGCCGCCTGCGCTACTGACGAAACCGAGAACGTATTCCGGATGCGGGTGCAATAGGCGAGCAACTCTGCCGGTCCGACACCATAGCCGATGCGAAGTCCGGCCAATCCGTGTGCTTTTGAAAACGTCCGAAGCACAACGACAGTCGCGCCCTGCCGCAGGCAGTCGAGCGATTTCGGATGCTCCAACCGGCGCTGCCCGGCGAAATATTGCGAGAACTCGTAATAAGCCTCATCCAGAATGATCACCACGTGTCCGGGAACTTCCGTGACGAACCGGTCAATCTCCGCCGCGCTCAGCATGGTCCCAGTGGGATTGTTCGGATTGGCTAGAAATACGATTCGCGTGTGCTCGTTGATCGCGGCCAGAATCGCGGCGAGATCGAAGCTGTCTTCGCGCATGGGAGTCTCGATCAGTTGCGCTCCCGTGGCGTGCACGGCCATCGAATACACGATGAACGACCGCTCGCTGGTGATCGCATTCAGTCCCGGCGCCAGCAGAATCTGGCAAAGCAAGGCAATCAGCGCCGTCGAGCCCGCCGTGACCAGCACCTGCTCGCTTGGGACATCATGATAGGCGGCGAGCTTCCGGCGAAGCTCCGTGCAATCGTCTTCCGGATAAGAATTGGCCGATGCCAGGACGAACTGCATTGCCTGAATGACGCGCGGCGAAGGGCCGAATGGATTTTCGTTGGAATCGAGACTGATCAGCCGGGACTGGACGCCGGGAACGTTCTGCGCTCCAGGGAGTGGAGGGAAATGCCCCTCCATTTCGCGGACCGGCTTCGATACCAGATCAAAAAAGCGACTCATATTCGCGGAACTTTATCCCCCAGATTTCTTGCTACGCACGGTCGTGCTGGTCGCGGATTTCAGCCGCTCAATTTCTTTCAGAGTAAGCGAACGAAACTCTCCCGGCGGCACGTCGAGTGTCAGGGGCCCGTAACGCACGCGCTTGATCTTCTCGACGTGATGTCCGACAGCCTCGAACATTCGCCGGAGTTGCCGGTTGCGGCCCTCGATCAGAGTAATTTCGTACCACGGATTCGTTGCTTCTTTGATAACTCGAACCGCCGCGGGAGCTGTCCTGACACGTTTTCCATCGTCGGTCGCAATCGAAACTCCGGCTCGCAGCTTCGCAATCGCATCTTCCTTCGGTGTACCCGCTACTTTAACTAAGTACGTCTTGGGAACGTGCGAAGCGGCCTTCATGATGCGGTGCGCCAGGTCTCCGTCATTGGTCATCAGCAGCAGACCTTCACTGGCATAATCGAGACGCCCCACAGGATACACGCGTCCCTTCACCCCGTGGACGAGATCCATCACTGTCGGACGTTTCTCGGGATCGCTGACGGTGGTCACGTATCCTTTGGGCTTATTCAGCAGAAGATAGGTGTGCCGGCGCTCCGCACGCAGAAGTTTGCCATTGACGCGAATGTGGTCCGTCTCGGAGTCTGCTTTCGTCCCGAGTTCCGTCACAATCTTGCCGTTGACCTGCACCTGGCCCAAGGTGATCAGCGCTTCCGCTTTGCGCCGGGAAGCGATGCCGGCAGCGGCAATGATCTTCTGTAAGCGTTCGAGAGGCATGGAGAGATTGTACGTTGAGTGTGAGCTGTCGCGGACCGTAGAAAATGTAATGAAGAGCCTTGGCCGAGGGATCTGCAGGACGAACTAGCTGGCCTTTTCCCCGGCTGGTGCTTCTTCCGTCACGGTTTCTGTTGGCTGCGGTTCTGTCGTCTCCGACGCGGCCGGAGCAGTTGGCTCCTCCGCCGCATTCTCCGCCGGAAGCAACTCCGCCTGAAACGATTCGGCCACCAGCTTTTCGAATTCTTCCATGCTGGGCAGTTCGTTGACATCTTTGAGGCCGAATCGCATCAGGAATTCTTTCGTTGTCTTGTAGAGAATCGGGCGCCCGATCACCTGCTTGCGTCCGCTCGTGGTGATCAGCTTGCGGTCGAGTAATGTTCCGATCACGCCGCCGGAATCGACACCGCGAATGTCGTTGATCTCCGGCACGGTGACCGGCTGCTTATAAGCGATCACGGCCAGGGTTTCGAGCGCCGGGAGCGACAACCGGATCGGCGGTTTCAGACTCTTGGCGAACGAGCGCACGACCTCGTGTTGTTCCGGTTTGGTCGACATCCGATAGCCGCCAGCGACCTGCCGGATTTCAATTCCGTGATCAGGGCTGCCGTAATTCGCCATGAGTTCTTCCAGGCAGGCACGAACGCGGGCCTTGATCTCCGCCTCGTCCGGGACACCTTCGGCAATGATGCTGTCTTGGACCAGCGCGGCCATCTGCTCCACGGTGATCGGCGTTTCCGCCGCGTAGACTATCGCTTCGAGTTGAGCCTTTAACGACATAGTCATCGGTGATTCGTGGTCAGTGACAAGAGTGTTACCGACCGTTCATTTCCAATCGTCCCGCACCGCCGCACGCTCGTTCATTACCTCGTCGAAGTGCGTGTGCTTGCGGATGGCGATTTCTCCGAACAGTTTTTCCTGCCGCACCTGGATTGCCTGCAAGCGCACCAGTTCGAGCAGCGCGAGGAACATGCACACCAGAGCCTGTCGCGACTCGACCCGCATCAGGATCTGCTTCAGCCGGATCGGCCGGTCTTCGAGAGACAGCCTTCGCCGCAGATAATCGATCATCTGACCGACGGAAACCGTCTCCTCATCGATATTCAGGACGGGACGCGTCCGCACGCGCTCCAGCACCTGCTGGAATGTTTTCACCAGATCGATGACGTCAGCCGCGATCTCCGGTTCCGTTCCCTCCGCCTCCATGAATTCCTTCAGGGAAGGATTCGTCAGCACGGCATCTTCAATTTGCTGCTTCTGCAGGAGCATCTGCGCGGCTGATTTGAATTTCTCATGTTCGAGCAGACGGTTGACGAGTTCAGTGCGCGGATCTTCCTGTTCTTCTGGGGTTGCCAGCGGATCCTTGGGCAGCAGCATCTTCGACTTGATATGAATCAGCACCGCGGCCATGTATATGAAATCGGCCGCGACGTTCACATCGAGCTCACGGATCTTTTCGACATAGGCTAAATACTGAGCCGTAATCTTCGCAATCGGGATGTCGTAAATGTCGATGTCCTGCTTGCGGACCAGATCGAGCAGCAGGTCGAGCGGCCCTTCGTAGACATTGCTGACGGCCACGGCAAAAGGGAAGTCGCCCTCTTCCTTCCTGGCGGCATCCTTCGACGGCTTTGGAGCAGCGGGAGCCGCGACGACCGGCGGCGCGGCCGCATCACCAGCAGAAACGATTTTTGCTTCTTCTGTCATCTACCTTGGATGATCGACCTACTTCCCCGGTGCCTCATACTGCATCGACATTCCCATCGCGGCGCGCACGCTGTCCATCGTTTCTTCGGCGGCTTTGCGCGCCTGTTGGGTGCCAGCCTCCAGAATATCCCAGGCCAGCTTCGGATTCTCCTCGAATTTCTTCCGCCGCTCCTGCATGGGATTCAGCAATTGAACCAAAGCGTCTGCTGCCCAGCTCTTGCACTCGATGCAGCCGATGCCCGCCGTGCGGCAGCCCTCGTTCACCTTGGCCATAGTTTCCTTGCTGCTGAAGATCTTATGAAGATCGCCGACCGGGCACAGATCCGGATTTCCGGGATCGGATCGCCGCACTCGCGCCGGATCGGTCACCATAGTCTTCAGCTTCTGCCGAATGACCGGCTCCGGGTCGGCCAGCATGATCGTGTTCCCGTATGACTTCGACATCTTGCGTCCGTCGGTCCCGGGCAGCTTCGCCGCGGGGGTGAGCAAGCTCTGCGGCTCGGGGAACACAGGTTTCCGTGAGCCATAGAACGCATTGAACCGCCGGGCCACCTCGCGCGTCAGTTCCACGTGCGCAACCTGGTCTTCACCCACCGGAACAAAATCCGCCCGATAGATCAGGATGTCGGCCGATTGCAGAAGGGGATATCCCAGGAAGCCGTAGGTTGAGAGATCCTTGTCCTTGATATTTTCCCGCTGCTCTTTATAAGTCGGCACGCGCTCAAGCCATCCCAGCGGCGTGATCATGGAAAACAGCAGATGCAATTCGGCGTGGGCAGGAATGTGGGACTGAACGAACAGCACCGATTTCTCTGGATCAAGTCCTGCCGCCAGCCAGTCAAAAGCCACTTCCAGCGAATTCTCTTTTATACGCGACGTATCGGCATAGTCGGTGGTAAGCGCGTGCCAATCCGCAATAAAAAAGAAGCAGGCATACTGATCCTGCATGCCCACCCAGTTCTGCAGCGCTCCGACGTAGTTGCCGAGATGCAATTTCCCGGTCGGACGCATGCCACTGAGCACACGTTTACGAGTTTTCGACGAAGCGGTCATGGTTCAGAGAGCCCGGCGCCCGAAGTCACGGCAATCCCGAGGCTGCCTGTGCCAGTCGACTGTTGAAGTATCATGCGGGGCTGGACTCGATACTACCATGCGAAACGGCGATTTCACGCAGCAGGCGGTTCATTCAAAGTATGTTAGAAGCGCTGCCTTTGGCCGTCTGGCAGGCGCTCCAGTCGGTCGCCGGGGCGGCTCGAAATTGCGTCACTTTTGATCGATCGGCTTCTTCAGTTCTTCCGGCGCAATCGATTTCACCTTGATCGGCTTCGCTGGAATCCCGCCCACGATGTGAAATGGCGAAACATCTTTCGACACGACGGCCATCGATCCCACAACTCCGTGTTCCGCCACTTTCACTCCGCTCAACACCGTTCCGTGATAGGTCACTCGCGCCCGCGGTCCAATCTCCGTCTTGCGATTCTCGACAATCATGCCGTCGTTAAGATCGTGGGCATGCGAATAGACGTTGGCATAGTCGGAAATCGACGAGCCTTCGTGGATGATAATCTCTCCGCGATCATCGAGCAGAACGTACTTGTGGATCGTGCAATTGTCCTCGACGGTCAGGTTGTAGCCGAAGGAGAACTCCACGCCGTGAAAGATCTTCACATTCTTTCCGCAATGCTTGAAGATATGCCGCGCCAGCATGGCGCGGACGCGGTATCCAAGCCAGTGATTCAGCCCGGCTGGCGACCGGTCAAACATCATCCAGAACCAGATCAGCGGCTTGCGTTCCGCATATTTAACGGCGTCGACATCGCCGTAATGCTCGGGCTCAAGCGTCGCATTGCGCGGATCGAAAGAATGCGCGACAACTCGCTCTGCGATCCCGCCGGCGGGCTCTGCATCCGGACGACCTAGATAAAGGTGATGCAATGCGTCGCCTACTACGTCGCTACGATGCTCTGGATCGCGATTCATGAACTCACGGTCCAGCGTGTCGATCCATTCCAGAAAGTCTTTTTCTGCCGACGGCGTCGGATTCAGTACGCGATATTCATATCGAGGCATGGATTATCTCTTTAAGAATTGCGAAGACCTTTACCAATTGCGAAGATATGCGCAATTGCGCGAAAAGGAACCAGCACCCAAACATAGCACACCAGAAATGCTTTATAATTCGCGCCACTCCGCCAACGGGACCTCGTGAACACCCTCGCCCGCAAATTGCGCGCCGCCGACTACTTCACATTGGGATGGGGCACCATGGTCGGCGTCGGCTGGCTAGTTGTGATGGACGACTGGCTGCTGCGCGGCGGAGGTCTTGGCACGCTGCTCGGATTCGTCATCGGGGGCTCGCTTCTGCTTCCGATTGGATGGGTGTACGGCAAGCTCGTGATCGCCATGCCCGATGCGGCGGGCGAAATTGCATATACAGCCGCCGTTTTCCCGCGCTCCGTCAGCTATGCCACCGGATGGATGATGACGCTTGCCTATTTCATCGTCTGCCCATGGGAGGCGGTCGCCGTCGGCAAGATTGCCGCTTACATCCTGCCCGGGCTCGACTCGATGCCGCTCTACAAAGTTGCGGGACGACCGGTATTTCTTCCGCATCTTGCGGTCGGCCTCGGTCTCACCGCGCTCCTTACCATCTTGAATTATCGCGGAGTTCGCCTCAGCGCAACCTTTCAGAACTGGACCAGCTTCGGCACGCTTGGACTGTTTGCCCTCTTCGTCGGCCTGGGAGTGAGCCGGGGTTCTACGGTTAACTTCCCCCCGCTCTTCACACACACGCCGTTCGTCTCCATTCTGCTAGTGATCCAGATCGTGCCCTACTTCATGACCGGCTTCGAATCGGTTGGCAAGGCGGCCGAGGAGGCTAGCCCGGAATTCCGCTCGCGCGGCTTCCTGCGCGCGATCTGGATGGCAATCTTCGTCGGGATCCTGTTCTATGCGAGCATTGTCGCGGCCGTGGCTTTTGTGGCGCCTTGGCACCGGCTGATCGGGGAGAAGTTCATGACGGCTGTCGCCTTCCAGCAGGCGATCGGATCGCGCTGGATTGTCAACATCATCCTGGCTGCGGCACTACTTTCGCTTTTCAAATGCTTCAACGGAAATTTCGTTGCCGCCAGCCGCCTGTTTTTCGCGCTGGGCCGCCGAGAAATGGTCGATCCGCGCGCCGGAAGAATTCATCCGCGATTCCAGACTCCCTCGGTCTCCATCGTATGCGTCGGGACTGCGACCGCTCTCTGCATGCTGTTGGGAGACGCGATTCTCGTTCCGATCACGGAGGTCGGCTCAGTCGCTTGCGCCATTGGATGGGCGGCTGCCTGTGCATCGGGCCTTGCGCTCGCGCGTCGCCGCCCGGAAGTGGTCAAGTTCTCCGCCACGGAGAAAGCCGTTGCAGCGTTAGGATTAGTCGTCGCCATTGCCATGGCGCTGATGAAGGTAATTCCGCTCGTCCCGGGGCATTTCAGCGTATACGAATGGATCGCCTTGGCAATCTGGATTGTTTTAGGAGCGGTCGCAACGCTAACGCCGGCGAAGTCTCGCCGGCTGTCCAGCGGGAGTCTTGTCCGCTGACTTAGAGGTGAGCATAAAGGATGAAAATGGAGAACTCATTCCAGGCGAAATCAACGATCTATCTGCTGTTCTTCGTATTTATTGTTGCTGCTTTGGCAGCTGCGCAGTCCGGGCCACCGTTCGACATCGTTATCACGAACGGCCACATCATCGACGGCACGGGCTCTCCGTGGTATTCAGGAGATGTGGGCATTCGCGATGGGAAGATCGCTGGGATCGGCAACCTCGCGTCTGCCGCGCGGAAGCGCACGATCGAGGCGGACGGAAAAGTTGTTGCTCCGGGATTCATCGATATGCTCGGGCAATCGGAATTGACCATTCTGGTTGACCCGCGCCTGCCCTCGAAAATTTATCAGGGGATCACCTCCGAGATCACAGGAGAAGGGAGCTCCATTGCGCCTTTGAATGACGCGATCATTCAATCCGACCGCAGCGGATACGACCATTACAAAATCGATCCCGACTGGCGCACCCTCCGCCAATATTTCGCGCGCCTCGAAAAGCAAGGTATGGGGATTAATCTCGCCAGCTACGTCGGCGCCACGCAGGTTCGCCGCATGGTTCTTGGCGATGACGACGTACAGCCGACTCCTGCCGAACTTGATCAGATGAAGACTCTCGTTGAGCAGGCGATGAAAGATGGTGCGGTTGGCGTTTCCACCTCGCTCGAATACGCCCCGGCGCCATACGCCAAGACTGATGAACTGATCGCTCTCGCCAGCGTTGCCGGAAGACTCGGAGGCATTTATGCGACGCACATGCGCAACGAGAGCGATTCCGTTCTCGACGCGGTCGACGAAGCGCTCCGCATCGGACGGGAGGCGCACATTCCGGTGGAGATCTGGCACTTCAAGGTTGCGGGCAAAGACAACTGGGGCCGCATGCCTCAACTGATTGCGAAGGTAGACGCCGCTCGTGCCGCGGGAAATGACGTTTCCGCGGACACCTACGCTTACACTGCCTGGTTCAACGACTTTTCCGCGTTCATTCCCGCGTGGGCTCATGACGGTGGCACGGCCAAGCTGGTGGAGCGATTGAAAGATCCCGCGACGCGCGCCCGCATCCGCAAAGACATGCTCACGGCCTCGCGTGACTGGGACAACGAATGGCAGGAGATCCCCGGGCCCGAAGCCATCATGATCGGTGCCGTCGAAAATCCGAAATTGCTGCCGTTGCAGGGCAAGCGTCTCTCGGAGATTGCCAAACTGTGGAACGAGGATCCTCTCGATGCACTCTTCGATTTCCTGATCCAGGATCCTTCTACCGGAGTCGCGGTCTTCGGCATGTCTCAGCCCGACGTTACTCTGGCGCTGCAGCAGCCGTGGGTTTCGATCGATAACGATTCGGAAGGAACTTCGCCGGAGGGCATTCTGGGGCAGGCGCATCCTCATCCGCGCGCCTACGGGACATTCCCGCGCATTCTGAGGAAATATGTCCGCGAAGATAAAGCTCTCACTCTGGAAGATGCCATCCGCAAGTTCTCGGCTCTTCCTGCGCAGCGCATGCGCCTGACTGATCGCGGTGTGCTCAAGGCGGGGATGTGGGCTGATGTGGTCGTCTTCGATCCGGCTACGGTGCGCGACATGGCGACCTTCGACAATCCGAACCAGCTTTCAGTCGGAATGGAATATGTTCTTGTGAACGGCGTGCCCGTGATTGATCGAGACAAGATGACGGGCGCGCTTCCAGGAAAGGTTCTGCGGGGTCCGGCATATCAGCCGTAGAAGGTTACTTGGGCGGAGCAGGTTTCAGCCGCGCCTGCTCGACTCGCGTGAGAGGTGCCACGCGCGGAGCATTCAGCGTGCCGGTGACCGCGTAACCGGCTCCGCTCACTCGGGTCAGCTTGAGATCGACATCTTTTTTCAGCGAAGCGGTTCCGCTCAAGTCATATTTTCCGTCTGGAGAATCGAGCTTTGCGTCCTTGATCTCAATTTTGCCCGCGCGCAAATCGGCTTCGCCGCTGAGTCGCGTCACGCGAAGAGGGTCGGCGCCTTCATCAACCGAAACGTGAGGAAAGATGCCAGTCCGCATTTCGACTTGCAAGGTTCCTTCCGCCGACTGCCAGAATTCCGCAGGACACGGTCCCTTCACTTCGTACGTAGCGTTAGCCAAACCGGCGACCCACTTGTCTTTCATCTCGGCGGCCAATCCGGCCAGGGCGACGCCCGAAAAGGTTCCGCTCCCTTTGCAGGTTGCGGCCTTCACGCTGAAATCGGCTTTCCATTCACCGCGATGTTTTCCGCCAAGAAAATCCGCTTGCAAGTCGGAAATTTGAAGTTTGCCGGCATCCAATGTGATGTTCGCCGACACGCGCTTGGCCGTGAGACCGTGAACGATCAACTGGTCTGCGTTGATGCTTCCGGAGGCGTGGAGGCTTTTCAGAAAGGAAGGGCCAGTTTGCGTGCTCGACTCCAGCACTCGGTACCACGGCCGTTTCTTCGGGCTCGGATTAGCCCACGCCGTGAGTTGGCTGAGCACAATCTGATTCGCATTGAGTGCGAAGTGAACGGGACAAGCGATTCCGCAGCCTCGCGGCATATCGAGAGATCCCGTCAAATTGGTTCCTTCAACTCTGGCATTCAGCTTGGTGACGCGGGTCTGGTTCGGCACAAGCTGCATGTCTGCCGAGAGAATCTCGACCGGCGCTCCGACATTGCGCGGCGTGACCTGCACGTTGCGCAGCTTCACCGTGCCGGTTGCCCTCGGTCCGACGAATCCGCTGGCGTCTGTCCACGCTCCGGCGATCTGCAAGTCAACCTGCGCGGCGCCCTCCGCAGATGTGGCGAGCGCCGGAAGTCCGATCATCCTCGCCAGCCGCAATGTCCGCGCAATTTCGGTCTCACCAGCAATAGCGATGTCGTACCCGGCGCGATTGATCCATCCTCGAACGGACGCATTCGTGACATGACCTGTCCCGATCGCAATCGGACCGAATTCAAGACTCAACTCGTCGGGAGTGGGGAGCCCTGTTTCATTTTGGCGATTGTTCTCGCGGATATGAGTGCCGGCGTTCCCGGCTCCAAATGTGAAAGGCAAATTCTCCGGACCGATTTCGGCCTTGTTCGCCGAGGACTCGAGCCGGAAACCCAAGATCTCTCCCCGGCCCCTGACTCGCAACTTCTCGCCGGCAGCGGCATCTTCCTGCATCGAGAAATCCGCGTGAACGGTGCCATCCGCCGCCAGATCGTCCGGAAGATTTTTTTTCGCGCGCGTGGCCAGCATCAGAGCCGCGCTTGCCGGAACATTCTCGGCGCGCAGCATTACGGCGAAGTGATGGCTTCCGGGAAGCCCCATATCTCCAGTCAGCGTGATCAACCCTGATCCCACCGGCCCGCTGCACAGTACTTCGCGAAACTCATGACTGCTCGTGCTGTATTCTCCATCGCAAGTTCCGGCCAGATGCAGGGCGTTGCCGGTCGTGATGTCATACCGGCGAAAATCGTCGATCGAACCGCTGCTGTTGAATTTCAGGTTCGCTGGAGTTCCCGTCAGCGTCGCATCCAACTCGATTGAGCCCCGCCATCCTTTGTCGCTTCCGGTAAGCAGCTTCGTAAATTGCCCCAGCTGCGCCCGGTTCCATTCCACGCTGAGTTGCAGAGGGGTCTCGCGGAAAGTCGGAGCACGCTGCCATGTTCCGCTGACTTGCAGCAATCCGAGATCGTTCAAGTTCAGATCAGTGCGGAAAGGCTGCGCCTTCAAGCGCAATCCCCACGTGTTCTCCGAGTCTTGCCACAACGAGAAATCCGCGTTGGTCAACGCATACGGCTTCTTTTCTGCTCCTTGCTTGAAGTTGATCCGTGCAGAGGAAGCTTCGATATAAGGAAATGCGGGGCGCGGCTCTGTCTTCGGCTTGTCTGTTGGCGCGAGCGGCATGTGAGCGCTGCGCTCGAGCAATGCTTCCAGATTCCATCTTCCGCTGTCGCTATGGACCAGGTTCAGGCTTGGATCGGTCAAGTCCAACCGGGCGATCTCCAGCCGTCCCCTCAGCAGCGAGGTCAACCGAAGCACAGCCGTAACCTCGCTCGCCCGCAGAATGGGTTCCGCGCCAAACGCGGGATCGTCGTACACGACGAGATTTTCCAGATCGAAGGCGGGCCGCGGCAACAGTTGCACGTGAACCGACCCGATATCGACAGGCCGCCCGACTCCCGCGCTGATGGAGGTAATGATTCGCGACTTTAATCGCGAAGCGCCGGGCCTCAGCAGGAAAAGCGCCAGCACGATGCATGCTGTGAATGCCGCGATGCGCTTTTTGGAGGAGAAAATTCTCACTGCCCCCTCCCTGAAATTCCCGGGGATTTCATCGAACGATCCGGAACGTTCTCTTCCAGCGAGTCTCGTCGAAGAAATGCAGCACTTCGTGGCCCAGAATGAAGCGAAGGCGGTCGGTCCACGCCGTCTTCAGGTACTGATCGTCGGGAGTGTCAAACGACCAGTAGATGAACATCGGCCGCCCAATGACATTTTCCTTGGGAATAAATCCCCAGTAGCGGCTGTCCAGGCTCACGCCACGGTGATCGCCCATGGCGAAGTAGTGATCCGGCGGAACGACGAGATCGTCGCCTTGTATGTAGGAGGGCAGGTCGACGGCCCAGTTGCTCCAGACATTCGGGTCATCGTCCGGCGGCACGGCCGGAAAATTATTACGGTAAAAATCGGAGGGACGGTCGGCATCGTGCAACACATAGGGCTCATCGAGGGCTACGCCGTTGCGGTATACCACTCCGTTTCGTAAGTGAATGCGATCGCCCGGTACGCCGATGATCCGCTTCACGACATAGAGCCCCGGAGTTTCCGGAGACAGAAACACGACGATGTCCCGGAAATGCACGTCACGATAATGAATGATCGGCCCGATCCACTTCGTCCGCGGAGCGAACTGGACTCGGTTGACGAAAACGTGGTCACCGATCAGCAGTGTGTTCTCCATCGAACTCGACGGAATCTCGAATGCCTGCACGATGAAGGTAATGATGAACAGTCCCACGACCAGCACCGCCGCCAGAGACGCCAGAAACTCGACGGTGGTCTCTTTCGGTTTCTCGTCTGGCGCTTTCTTTGCCAGCTCAGCGTCCTTCTTTGGCACTGTTGTCTTCGTTCCCATTCAACCTCGTCGTCAGAGGCGTAATATCCTCATGAAATCGCTTCTTCAGTGTACCAGCCGTAGCGTCCGGTCCCAGCGGGTGATCCCGAAGATGTGGGTAAACGCATAGGCCAGGTGATGCAATCTGCCCTCAATTGTCGGATCGGGATTTCGGTCCCAGTCCCGCACGGACCAGTAGATCACCAGCGGACTGCCAACAATGTTTTCGCGTGGGACGAATCCCCAGTAGCGGCTGTCCTGGCTGTCGTCGCGGTTGTCGCCCATCACGAAATAATTTCCAGCGGGAATGATGAGCTGGCCGTCCTCGACCATCTTGCGCATTTCGAGCCACCACTTGCCTTCGAGCCCGTAGGCTGGAATGTCGGTCCGCGGGAAATCGTCGCGAAACAGATTATTCGCGGGCTCCAGAAAATGCACGTATGGTTCTTCCAGCGGCTTACCATTGATGAAGACTTTTTTGTTCACCATACGCAAGCGGTCTCCGGGCAAGCCGATCACTCGTTTCACAAAATGCTGAGTCGGGTCGACTGGATAGTGGAACACGATAATGTCCCCGCGGGCGATCTTGCGATAGGGCATCAGGTGATCCCAGATTCCGCCTCCTCCATAGCAGAGTTTGTTTACCAGAAGGTAATCGCCCACGAGCAGCGTTTTTTCCATCGACTCCGAAGGGATTTGGAACGCCTGCACGATGAACGTGATCACGAAAATCGCGATCACCACCGTGCCCACCAGCGATTGCAGGGAGCTGATCAGGTCGGTGCTGAAATTGCTGACTACGCGCCGTCTGGGAGCGGAGGGTGCCGTCTGTGGCGGAGCAGCCGGAGTTTCCGGCGAACCGGCGGAAACGGGCGGCGGGGGCGCGACGACGGGCTGATCTGGCAATTCCATGAACTCTACTTATCTGCCGGCTGCGGAGCCCGCGCCGCTGTTTTCTCTTCCGTCGTTTTCGTGCGCGATGCGAGAAACGTGAGCAGTTGCCGCGCCGCATCCTGTTCGGCATTCTTCTTCGTCGAGCCCTGTGCCCGTCCGACGAACTCCGGGCTTTTCCCGCTCCTCGAATACAATCGCGCTTCCACCGTAAATGTTTTGTTATGCTCGGGACCCGCCTCTTCCGCCAGCACATAGGCGGGCTGTGGAAGTCCCAAACTCTGCACCGCTTCCTGGAGGGCAGATTTGAAATCCGTGATTGGCAGAGTTCCGCCGCCGCGCTCCATCCGCTCCAACTCCGGAGCGATCACGTTGCGCAGCACAAACTCGCGTGCGGCCTCAAGGCCGCCATCCAGGTAGATCGCCGCCAGAATCGCCTCCAGCGCATCTACCAGCAGCGCAGTCTTGGCCCGGCCCCCGCTTTTTTCTTCGCCCCGTCCCAGCCGGAGATAATGGCCCAATTCCAGCTGCTGCGCCACGTGAATAAGATGCCGCTCGCTGACCAAATGCGCCCGCAATTTCGACAGTTCACCCTCGCGGAACTGCGGAAAGCGCTGAAACAATTCCTCGCTCGTGATCAGCGCCAAAACCGCATCGCCGAGAAACTCCAGTTGCTCGTTATCGCTGAACTTGTATTTGCTCTCGCCGGCCTGCTGCGCTTCTTGTTCCCGAGCCTGAGAACTATGCGTTACCGCCTGTTCAATGACCGATCGACGCCGAAAGTGATATCCCAACCCTTCTTCCAGCGCCGTGATTTCCCTCTCTTTCATAATTGAAATTGGGAACCGAAGCCGATGCAGGAACAACCGTCACGGCTGGCGGACGAGTGAAACTCAGCCTTGGCGCGGCCCGGTAGTGCAATCCTTCCGCAGTTTAATTTTTTTGTGGCGCGACGGGCTGTCCGGGCGCCGTCCCGCTGCTTAGCTTCGTCAACCGGTCTTGTTCGGCTCGCGCCGCTTTACCCGCCGGAGAATCCGGACGATCCTTGGTGAGATCCACTGCCTGGTTGGCGTATTTCAGCGCATCCGGAACCTTGTTCTGCATGTCGAGCGCGACCGCCAACCGCAACACCGCGACCGAATCCACCTGTTCCGGGAACACATCGATGGACTTTTTCAGATTGGTTTCGGCTTCCGGCCAGTTCTTGGCATTGGAGGCCAGCGTGCCCAGGATGGCATACGCCTCGGATTTGATATAACGCTTGAACTGATCGATCTTCTCCGGGGGATAACCTGCCGTCGGTACATCGGTATCGACGGTGACCAGCGCGCGCGCCGCGTCCTTCTTGGCTTGGTCCACCTTCTGATCTTTGTCGAGATCGGTGTCGTGCGTGGTTTCCGCCAGCACCTGCGCCACTCCTACCAGAGCCTCCGGATCATCCGGATCGAGCGTGAGAGCCTTTTGAG
Organism: uncultured Acidobacteriota bacterium; assembly: GCA_963763845.1. Lineage (GTDB taxonomy): Bacteria > Acidobacteriota > Terriglobia > Terriglobales > Acidobacteriaceae > Sulfotelmatobacter. Next base: position 67,104 of record CAVXPX010000021.1, on the reverse strand, counting down.
CCATGTCTTCCATTTTGTCGGCATTGTTCGCGATCTGGTATCGCTGCATCGCCGCCTTGTAGAGTACGACGCGTAATTCGCTGTCCGGAAACTTCGCGGCAAAATCATCCGCGGCCTTTTCCACGGCAGCCGGATCGGTCAGCGCGATCGCTGCCTTGTACGCCTCAAATTCCGGCTGCGTCTTTGCCTGCGGAGGACGTTTTCCCAGCGGCGCTGTGGCCGCTGCTTGTCCCGCTGGCGGAGTTTGTTCTGCAGGCTTGTTCTGAGCCCAACCGCACACGCACATTCCCAGCACTGCGATCACAACCGCTGCTCGCTTCATGCGTTCTCCTCGACTTGTCCCGTTTCTAAGATTAGATCCTATATCGAACGCGCAACCGTGCATTCTATCTCAGAGCGTATCTAGCATTCCGTGACCGCTCTCCGCTCTGAGCTCACTGCGGCTTCGCCGGAGGCTCGTATGGTTGTTGCAATCCGTGTTCCGCGGCGGCCTTTACTTCCGGCAACTCCGCGCCAGCGGTGAGTGCCGCGCGATATTCGTTCATCGCCCCCGCGCGGTCCTCTTTCATGTCCAAAATGCGTCCCAGATACACGTGCGACCACGCCAAGACCTGCGGATCCTTTGTCGCTTGAATCGCCTTTTGGAAGTTCTCGACCGCTCCCTCCCGATTCTTGTTGGCTACGGCGACTTCCGCCAGGATGAACAGCGCACGGCCCTCGTCTCCAACCTTCTTGTCGAGAGCCTGCTGCGCCAGTTCCTGCGCGCCTTTCGGATCGCCCGCGACCAGCCGTTTTTCCGCCGTTACCAATAGCCGCCGATCTTCCAAGCGCGAAAGTTGCACCAACTCCGGCGTGGTGCGCTCAGCAAACTGGACGTCGTTGGCGGCCTTTTGCTGCTGCCTCACATCGATCCCTTCCAGTATGTCGAAATACGCGGCCCTCAGTCCGGCCGGATCTTTTTCAAACGCGATCAGCGAGGTATAGAAATATCTGGTCAGGATGTATCCTTGCTTCACCGCGTCATCCACTGCCTGTAAGCGCAGCGGTTCCGGTGTGTGCTTATTGCCCATGGTGCGGATTTCTATGGCCCGTATCAGGCATTCCGTCACCAGAAGGGAAATATCGGTCTTGAAACTCTCTTCCAGAGGCGCGCGTTTTACCGACTGCAGCAGTGGTTCCAGCCGCTTGATTGCGGTGAAATGCTTCTCGGCCATCGGATCGAGCAGATAATGCAGATAGGTATGCCTGATTTGCGGCATCTTCAGAGGATCCGCGGCGCTCGGATTCGGTGAAGGAAACACCACCACGTAATAGTCGGATCCGTAATTCCGGGCGTTCGCCTCGTTGGGATCGCCCATGAAATCCAGATAGATCGTGAACGCCCGCCCCAGATATCCGCCTGACTGCAATTTCAGATAGATATCAGTATCGAAAACCATCTTCGCCAACGGAACGTGATACCGCTCCACCAGGGCAGCATAATTCGCCCGATGGCGTTCCCAGATCGAATGCAACCCCGCCTTATCGTAGAATTTTTCCAGAACCGTGCCGAATCCCGACAACTGCGCGGCATCGGGAGGCATGTCATCCTCTTTGACCCGCGGCAGAAAATGCGGAGGCCCCTGCAGATACAGCGCGAGCGAGATGAACTGCGAAAGATCGTGCTGCGGATCCTCTCCCTTGTGCCCGACGTACCAGTCGCACATCGCCGAAACTGAAGCCTGCCCTTCTTCCGAGTTGCGCAGATTCGCCTGCACTTCAGCGCGAATGTTCATCCGTTGGGCATCGGAGATGTTCAGATCGGCGTCGTATCCGCATGCGTTCATCGCGGTCAGAACGGCGAACAGCGTCTCGCTGGTATCGAGGGTGATGGGGGTCGGATTATCCGCCGCGCAGAACGGCACAAGCAGCCCCAGACAGGCCGCAAGAATAGACGCTCGAAGTCCCAAATTCCGGAAATGCCTCAGGAAATCCTCCCGCAGGATTGCCAACGGATCTATGCGACCCGGCAGCCGCAAACGAAATAGGCGGAGAACACACCTCAGTTTAAGGTCTTACGCGCAGAGGGTCAAACCCGGCCGAGTGGGGATGTCCCAGATCGCGTGGACCGGCACCCCATGCGCAAGCGAGGCTGCTCGGGCTCACAAGGTGTCTAGCGCTCGCGGGCAGACAGCGACTCTGAGCGCGTTCAACTACCGGGAGCCGGATCGAAATTGTTAAGCAATAATTGGCAGTCCTCGCAGATGTTCTTCTCAAACTGCCTGCCGATCTCGGGGAGCGCGCCGCAGACCTTGCACTGCCAGCCGCTTTCCTGGCAAAGGTTTTGCCATGCCGACTCTCTGCTTGGGCCGATGCCGGGTGAACTCATATTGGCTCCGTTCGAACGCTGGGGCCCGGAGTCTTCGTTCGAGATATTGGGTTACTTGCGGGGGCCGATCATCGCCCCTGACTGGGCTATTGCGAATTGCGAAGTGAGTCTCTTCCCGCACAGAAGGACTCCTTACGTTTGGTAGTGTGCTTATATCACGGCTTTCCAACTCGGTCGATGACGAGCTTGATCCCGCTGATCGTGGAATAGAAAACGTGCGCCCGCACGTGGGTGGGTGCGGGCATTCACGAACGGCACGATTGCGCGGACGGGTCAGTCATCCGAACCTGACGCCGGCTGGCCCCCCGCCCGTGGACGCTGGCCATCCCTCGGCGCCGTTGTTCCACGGCTGCCAATTGACGGCGGAGCTTGAAACTGTACGCTATGCCGCTTTCAGATTCTCCAGCACGTCCGCCAGACCGTGCATTCGTTTCGAGTCTGCCGGATTCTTTGCAGTCTTCGAACTCTTCTCCAGGGACGGGGCCATGCGCTTCAGCTTCGCGACCTTCTTTTCGTTCATCTGCGAACTCTCGGCGGTTCTAATCGCCTTCTCGATTTTTGCGATTCGTCCGGCCGACAATGCCTGAGAGCGAGACAACTGGTCGAGATAGGCCTTGGCTACAACCAGCGTTGCCGGCCACTCGATCTTCTGCTGGTCCTGCACGTTTAGTTCGGGCACTTGAACCGATTTGGCGGCGTCGATTTCGTTCTGTGTGAGATCCTTCGTCGGCGTCAGTTCAAAGACATCCAAGCCGCGGGCGATCTCTGAACCATAGATGTAGCCGTTGTACCAGTACGCCGACCAATCTCCACCCAGCACCAGCGCCTTGGAATCGATTGGACCGCGGTCGAAGTAGGCAATCTCATACGGCTTCGCCGGATCGGTGAAATCCATCACCGAGATTCCGCCCTGGTACCAAGCCTGCACTTCGATATCGCGTCCCGGAACCGGGACCAGCGAGCCGTTGTGCGCCACGCAATTTTCCGTGTCGGTCTGAGCAGCCGGCATCTTGTAGTAATCGGCAAAAGTGAGCTTGTCATCTTTCAGATGAAAAATGGCGTCGGCGCCCCATTTGTTCGGATCATTCGGACGGCACCGTGCCCCCAATCCGCCGCCCCATTCGTCGGTGAACACAACTTTGCTGCCGTCGTTCGAGAACGTCGCTGAGTGCCAGTAGGAGTAGTTCGGATCGTTCACCGCGTCGACGCGCTTGGGATGGATCGGGTCCTTGATGTCGAGAATTAGTCCGTTTCCAGAACACGCGCCCGCAGCGAGTCCGATCGCTGAGTAGACCGTAATGTCGTGGCACTGGTTCGTGTCCACGGGCTTCTCGGCGCCTTTCTTGCCATGGGTGCCGCCGTTGTTCAGGCCGTTGATCGCGCCTGTGCGGGGATCCATGAACACGCGGGGGCTGGACACAATTTTCGCGTCCTGCGGCGCCGCGAGAGGAACCTTGATCACGTCGATCTTGAACAGCGCGGTATCCGGATCTTTGTCCGGCTTCTCTCCTGAGCAGCCCGCCAGTTCTTCCGGCTGGCGCACGAACGACGTCTCAGAGACGTAAATGTACACGTTGTCTTTGTCGTTGGGATCCACGACGAGGGTGTGGGTGTGCGATCCGCGGCAGGTCTGCACGGCAGCCACCTGCTTGGGATTTTGAATATCGGAAATATCGAAGATCCGCACGCCGCGGAAGCGATCTTTCTGTGCCACAGGAATCCGGCGCCGTCTTGGCTTTTCGTCTTTTTTCTCATCTGCCGGCGGCGGGGGCTCAGGCGGAAATCCTTGCGCGCCGCAGTCGAGACGCCCATTCGGCATTTCCACCGACATGAATAACAGATTCTTGTAGACCGAGACATCGCCCTGCCCACCGGGGCAAATCAAGGAGGTCAGTAAATGCGTCTTGGCCGGGTCGGCGATATCGAAAATATTCACGCCATAGAAATTCCCCTGGAACAGATGATGCCCCTGAAAGGCAAAATCGGAGTTCGCAAACGCCAGCTGCGCGATCATCAGGTGCACCGACTTGGGGATCTTCGGGTTGTTTCCCATGCCGAGTTGGGCATCGATCTTTTGCACTCTCGGATCGTCGGCGTCCGCCGTCCCCAGATCGAACGCTTCCGGCTTTTTCAGCAGCAGAAGATGCTTTATCCCCATGGCGGCTTCGCCCGCGTCGTATAGGCCGGGCGAGAGCTTGTAGCGTGGATCATTCACGTCCGATCCGGTCATTCCCGGAGGCAGCGGCGGTGCCGGTTCGGGTGCGAATGGATTCTCCTCTTCCGCGTCTTTCTTGTCCTTGGCTTCCGCTCCAGCCGCCGGAGCGGCCGGCTTCTGGGCCTCTGATTGCGATGGCGCGGCGGGCTGCGCCTGCTGTGCCCGCGTTACGTTTACGCCCAAACAAAAAATCACCACCGACCCCACGGTCCACAGGAAAAGGCTCCCCACTCGGTTCATTGTTTCTCCTCAGTTTTTTCTTTTTTCAACATCGTTTCCATGATGCGGATCTCGGCCCGCTGCGTGTTGTCCGCATCGGTTGCGAAGTTGAACAACTCGGCATCCTGCCCGGCGCCTGCGGTGTTGAACAGATCCTTCACCATCGTCAATGCGCCGTTGTGATGCTGGATCATCCCCACGAGAAATAGATGTTCGAACTCCGGACCATTCGCCTTGCGCAACGCCTCCATTTGTTCGGGCGTGAGCATGCCGGGCATGAGCATCGGCTGGTGCGTCATATCCATTCCCGGCATGTTCTTAGAGGGCAGTTCGAGGGGTTCGCCCCGCGCCGCCAGCCATCGTTTCATGAAGTTGATTTCGTCCGATTGCGAACTGCTGATTCGCGCGCCCAGTGTGCGCAGATGGGTGTTGTCCGTATGAGAAGGAATCAGGGCCGTCATTTCCACGGCCTGGGCATGATGCATGATCATGCCCTGCATGAACTCCACATCCGCCGCCGACTGCGGCGGCAAGATTCCCTTGGTAGACGAGGGAAGCGTCTTGCTGGGCGATCCCGGAGCCCCGGGTTGCACGACGACCGGCTTCTCCGAATCCGTTTGCTGTGCGACGGCGCAGGAGATGGACAATGCGAAGCAAACGCAGATAATGAGCAAGTTGCGCCTCATCGCAACTCGTCGTATAGAGCGACCGTTGCGCTCATGGCGCGAGAAAAACGGGCTCCAACTTGCGGTAGGGCGGAAAGGGCTCATTTGGACGGGATAGAATCTTGTCACGGATGAGGGAATTTTTCAAACGAGGCAGGGTTCTACGAGGTGGGATTCCTTGCGGAGACCTGTAAGCCGGTTGGCCCGAACATTCGGGCCACGCCTACATCCCTTTGTTGCCGCTGCTTGGAGTGAAGTGCAGGGTGAAGGAATATGCCGGGAAGCTGACTGGCACCGTGTAGTCCGCAGCCACATAGACGGCCGGCGCGCCCGGCGTCCCGATGCGCTGGATCGTCACCTGATCGGAGGTCAGCGTGATCTGGTGATCCTGGGCTTTCCGGATGACCGAGTCCGTCAGGTCCTGATCGGTCTCGCGCGGATTGGCGCCGCCCGTCATCGCAATGTTCTGCAAATCGTCCTGGAATGAATAATTGCGCAGCTCAGGCGGAATGATTTGAAAACCAGCGTAAATCGCAGCGATGATAGCCAGAAACCCAATAAGCGCCTTCATTGAACCCCAGTCCCACAATCTGCTCTGCAGGACAGGGGAGCGTTCAACCTGCCCGCTTGAGCAATTCCTGAAAATATTGGACGATCGCGGAAATCGTAACATCGTGTATTTCGCGAGTCGAACGAATAACGACCTCCACAGTACCTTCGGTAACCTTCTTTCCTACAGTGATTCTAAAGGGGATACCGACGAGATCAGCGTCCTTGAACTTCACTCCGGGCCGCTCGTCGCGATCATCCAGTACGACGTCGAAACCAGCCGCATCCAATCTTTTGGCAATGTCCTCCGCCGCTGTCTTCACCGCCTCGTCCTTGATGTTCACTGGAGCCACAACGATCTCAAACGGAGCGATTGCGGCCGGCAACCAGAATCCGTTCTCGTCATTGCCTTGCTCGACGGCGGCCGTCAGAATGCGCTCGATCCCAATTCCGTAGCAGCCCATGATGGGCATGACTTCTTTACCATTCTTGTCGAGCACCCTGAGCCCCATCGATTCGGAATACCGATATCCAAGCTTGAAGATGTGCCCGATCTCAACGGCCGTGTCGATCCGCAGGGGCTTGCCGCAGTTCGGGCACGCCTCGCCAGCCGTCACCGCGCGTAAGTCCGCATACGCCGTGGGATGAAAGTCCTTCCCCGGCGTCAGGTTTTTCAGGTGATAGTCCTTCTTGTTGGCGCCGGCAATCAGGTTCTTGCGGCCTTCGAGAGCTTTGTCCGCCAGGAGCACCGGAAGGTCGCCGTCCTTGTTCAAATCATTCGCCCATCGGATGCCGATGGGGCCAAGGTATCCCGCAGGCGAGTTGAACAGCGCCTCGATTTCTGTTTCGTCCATCGGACGCGTCGCGGTGGCAATGGTTGCGTTCAGCTTGGCTTCATTGAGTTGATGGTCGCCGCGCATGAGCACGATGATGGCGCGCGATTTCTTTTTACCTTTCTGGTCGGTCACATCGGCCATCAGCGCCAGCGTCTTGATCTTGTTCTTCGGCGACACGCCAAGAAACTTCGCGACGTCCTCAATCGTTTTCTGTCCGGGCGTGTGCACCTCGAGCGGCTTGCCATCGCCAAATGCCGACAGGTCCGGAACATCCTGCAGCCTCGACGTCGCTTTCTCCAGGTTTGCTGCGTAGTTGCATTCATCGCAGCTGACAATCTGGTCTTCGCCGGCCGGAGTCCGCACCATGAACTCGTGCGATTCCTTTCCGCCCATCGCTCCCGAGTCCGCTTCAACCACCATGTACTTCAATCCGCAACGGTCGAAAATCCGGCAGTACGCCTCGTAATGCTTTTTGTAGGAAACGTCGAGACCGGCCGCGTCGATGTCGAACGAGTAGGAATCCTTCATCATGAACTGGCGGACGCGCAGCAGCCCGGACCTCGGCCGCGGTTCGTCGCGAAACTTGGGCGCAATCTGATACCAGATTTGCGGCAGTTGCTTGTAGCTGCGCAGTTCCTTGATCGCGATCGAGGTCATGACCTCTTCCTCGGTCATGCCCAGGCACATGTCCGCACCCTTGCGGTCTTTCAGCCGGAACAAGTTGTCGCCCATTAGCGCCCAGCGGCCCGAAGCCTCCCAGAATTCTCGCGGATGCAGCGCCGGCAAAAAGAACTCCTGCCCGATCCGGTCCATCTCCTCGCGCACGATCTGCGTAATCTTGTTGAACGACCGGTTGCCAAGAAAAAGATAGGAATAGATTCCCGCTGCCAGTTGCCGGATGTACCCGGCGCGCACCAGGAATTTATGCGAAGCCACTTCGGCATCCGCCGGCGCCTCGCGCAATGTAGGAATAAACAGCTGCGACCAACGATGCATAGTGTTTGAGTTCCGAGTCTTGAATCCTGAGTCAGAAGCGCGGCAGTGCACGCTCCTCCAGAATCAATTAAGGAATTGGTAATTGTAAATGATCGCTTGCGGAGTGATGTGCCGAGCGCGGGCGGAGCGCCGAGCCCTACAGGCCGTGCAAAGACACTTACGGCGGAACAGGTCGACGAAACGAGCGCCTGATCCGGGTTCACGGCGCAATGCGGGGCAGTCCGCTTCCCCTGCGGCTACGCAGCGAGCTGCTGCAGGAGCTCTTTCCCCAGCTTCTGTGCCTCGGCGAACAGCTTCTGATAGTCCATGAACATGCGGTTCAGTTCCAATGCTTTGTCCGTCGACGGATGCTTGCGCAGAATCATGTCGCGCACATGCACCGGGTTCGGCAGAGTTGCATCTTCATTCAATTCTTCCAGCGCGGTATTCGGATCGTAGTGATACATGGAACACCCTTGATTGTGTGATTGGGAAATTGAGTGACTGTGCGCTTTAGAAAGCAGGACGCCGACAGCGCCGATTTTCAATTACTCAATTACCAAATTACACAATTGCAATTGTCTACACCAGTTCTGTCGTCCACAAATCGTGCAAGTGCACAATCCCTTCCAGCGTCCCTACCTTGTCTACTACCATCAGCGAAGTGATCTTCTTTTCTTCCATCAATGCTAGCGCGCTGGCGGCGAATTCGCTCGCTCCAATCGTCTTCGGATTGCGCGTCATGGCCTCGCCAGCCGTTAGATCCATCACATCTTTCCCACACTTCTCCAGCAGTCGGCGCAGGTCGCCATCACTGATCACTCCCACCAGCCGATCTCCCTCAACCACCGCCGTTACCCCGAGCTTCTTCCGCGACATCTCGTAAATCACGTCTGGCATGCGAGTCGAAGGAGTCACGCATGGCAGAGCCTCGGCCGTATGCATGAGCGATTCCACCCGCGCGAGCCGCTTTCCCAACTTCCCGCCCGGATGCAGGTTGGCAAAATCTTCTTCCTTAAATCCCCGCCGCTCACTCAGCGTTACAGCCAGGGCGTCGCCGAGAGCCAGCATCGTTGTTGTCGAAGCGGTTGGCGCCAATCCGAGCGAGCAAGCCTCCTGCGCTACAGAACAATCCAGCGCCACATCGGCCGCAGAAGCCAGAGTTGAAATTCTCTCGTTCCTGTCATTCCGATCGGACTCCAGGGACCGTGCGTTTGGCTGGGGCGACGCACCCTTCGCGCTCTTTTCGGCAGACTGGGAGTTCCTGCAGATTCCATCTCCCGTCATCGAAACCAGCGGCACCTGCAGCCGCTTCATAGTTGCCAAGAGGGCGAGAATCTCTTCCGTCTCGCCGCTGGCGGAAAGCGCCAGGACAACATCGCCGCGCACCACCATGCCCAGATCGCCGTGCAGCGCTTCCACCGGATGCAGATACAACGCCGGAGTTCCCGTCGAACTCAGAGTCGCCGCAATCTTTCTTGCGATAATGCCGCTCTTGCCCATCCCGGTAACCACAACGCGCCCCGCGCAGCAAAACATCAGATCGACTGCGCGCTGAAACGCGACCGCCATCGGACCGGCAATCCGGTCGGCCAGCGCTCCGAGTGCCTCCGCTTCGATGCGCACCACGCGTTCGCCCGTATGTTTCATGAATTCAGAATGTCGGAAGGAAGGATGTTAGCACGCAAACCAATACCGCGGAGGGCAGCGAGGACGCAGAGGACGGAGAAGATGCGGGTACATGTGCACGATGCCGAAGCTCTGGAAATTGAACTCCCGCCGCATGGCAAACCCAATCCCTAACTCTCCTCGGCGTCCTCGGCGGTTTTCATTTCCAAAGCTAGAAATGATCCTCTCCCGGTGTCGTTGTCCCCGCCGTTTGAGTCTTCTGCCCCAGGATCGCCAGTCCTCGCGCCTGGATCACGCGATCCCACGGCCCCGCCTGCCAGTTGTCACGCTTCTTTTCCTCGTGCCCCCACGCCGGCAGCGTCAACATCAGATTCAAAGCGGTAGCATGTACGTACGGCTCATACATCGAACGCAACTTCGTCAGCTTCTCGCACCCATACGCATCGGCTCGCAATTTCAGTCCGGCAGCCGCAAGCGTATCCCGCAATCTCTCGTACTCGGAATCCGGCAGCCGCTCAGGAGAGTCTGGGACGTATCTCGCATTTACTACTTGCGCCAGATCCACGGCCGCATGCCGCGCCATGGCAAACGTCAGCTTCGCCTGCCCCGGATGCACGCCCTCAATTCCCGTTAATACCATCGAAGTCACATCCAGCATCGTCGTCAGCGCGGCCAGCCACGATTGATTGCTGTGTTGCGAGCGGAAGAAAGTCAGCACCGGATACGAGATCTGCGATTCCAGCAATTCCGCTGACCACCGCTCCCAGTCGCGCAGCACTTCATCGAGCACCAGTTGATTCATGCCTGGATCTTCCGATCGCCCCGCCAACCGCACCAGCAACTCCGCCGCTGACGGAGGCGATCCGGCCCGAGCGTCCAGCATCGATATCTGGATCTCTCTTCGGGAGAACGCCGCATACACCACCGGGATATAGCCGATCACGACTCCCAGGAACGCGAACCCCATCCCCGCTTCGAAGACCGCGAGCGCCCGCGCCCCAGCCGTAGTCGGCACGATATCGCCGTAGCCGAGCGTGAAAAAGGTCTCGCCGCTGTGATACAGAATCTTGCCGAAGTTGAGCCGCTCGCCGTTGAGTTGTTCGTGTCCTCCAATTCCTTGTTGAATCAGCGCAAATCCGAGGATCAGGCCAGCCGCCCAGAACCCCAGCAACAAGATCAACGAAAGAGGCCCGAAATACCCGAGAAAATTCTGTTGTCGGGAAGGAGTCTTGATCTGTCTAGCGATCCGCCGCCAGGGGATCCACGTTCGGCGGTAGAAGTACGCGGTCAGGCGGAAGTTGCGCAGCACACGCCGTGGCAGCACCACCGTCTCAAATGCATCCAGCAGCACCATCCAGAGAATGGCGATCCCGCCCACCACCGCGACGATGTGCATGTGTGAACCCATCAGAAATCAACCCCAGAGCTACACGACGAACTCTTGACGATGCGAGCGCGATGTAGATGCGCAGGGAAGGTTATCAGATTCGGATGGAAAGAATTAAAACGTTCAGATCACGACCCAAGAACGAGGAGCGACGCCGGAACAGACCCGAGGGCCGAACGCCGGACCGGAGAAGCTCCTACTGAGGTTTGTTCGAATCCTGTTGCGTCTGTCCCGCCTTCGGCTTCGTGCTCTTCTTCTTCGCCGCGGGCTTCTTTGCCGGCGCGTTGTCGTCGACAACAATTTTCTTCGGAGGCACTGCCGGAATCTCCGCCCGCGCCGTCTTCAACTCCGTCTGCAACCGCGCAATCTCGGCTTCCTTCGCCGCCGAGAGATTCTCGATGCGTTCCGCGAGTTGCTTCCGCGTGTTCTCAAACGAGTTCACGTCATTTGACAATGCCTGCAAATTATCCTTCGACCCGTACGCGCCCACGCCTTCCACCACGCTGCCCAGCACGTCGTAGAGTGCATCCAGATTGCGATACAGCTTGAATGTCGCGGGCAGATCCTCCGGCGACGCCCGCAACTGCGAGATCATTTCCGGCAATGCATTGTGCAGATTGCGCTGGATCGAGTCCATATTGTCCAAGGTCTGTTTCTTATAGGAATTGTCGACCTTCCAGCGCTCAACTCTGAGATTGACCAGGTCCGACTGGGTCGTTTTCGATGCGGATTCCAGTTGCGACAACATGCCATTGAGTTGCGCCACCGACGCGTAAGAAACTGGCTGGTTCGATTGCGGCGCACCCTCGACGGCAGAAGCCCCGACCGGCGGCGGACCTGATTGGCCAAAGATAGCGCCTGTAACAATCAGCGCAAAGAGAATCGCTGGGAGGAAAGTGCGTTTCATTGTGTCGTACGGTGACGTTCGCGCCAACAGCATACTACAAGGGACCCCTCGCCGTTTATCCGGTGAACCCTCCAGAGGATCCGCAACCCATCCCGGCCAGATGATTCGACTCCGCCCCGCATCAGGACCATAATGATAAGAAGCAAATGAGAAGGACGCATATGCGCCCCGCATTTCCCAGACACTTCATACTCTTGCTGCTGCCCCTCGCGATCATTCTGGGCGTCAATCTTCAGGTTTCGGCCCAGGACTCAGCCCGTCGCCTGATCCTCAAGGACGGCTCCTACCAGCTCGTCACCAAGTATGAAGTCAAAGGAGACCGCGTTCGCTATTACAGCTCCGAACGCGAAGAGTGGGAGGAACTCCCCAACGTCCTTGTCGATTGGCCGGCAACTGAGAAGTGGGAAAAAGATCGCGCGGTTATGGCCGCTTCTCCGGAAGCCGCAGCACTCGACAAGGAAATTGCCCACGAGGACGAGCTCGCCGAGACCAAGCTTCCGGAAGTTGCGCCCGGCCTCCGTCTGCCCGAAGCCGACGGCGTCTTTCTCCTCGACAACTATCAGGGTGAACCGCAGATCAATGAGCTTCAGCAAACTGCCGGAGATGTCGATCGCAACCCGAAGGGTAACATCTTCCGCGGAGCCATCAATCCCATCGCGGGCCTCAAGCAGATCATCGAACTCGACGGGGATCACGCCAAAATCCAGGCTCACGTCGACGTTCCTGCGCTCTATATCAACGTCAACGACGCTCCAGACCAGATCGATCAGATCGGACTTCAGTCCGACACGGCTCACCAGCGGGAGCAGGCGCAACAACCACAGCAGGCAGCCGTGCCCTTCGACCGCTTCCGCATCGTTCGCACCGAAGTAAAAGGGAACAGGCGCATCCTGGGAGACGTCAAGCGCCAGGTCACCGGAAAAGTCACGCAGGACGAACACCTCGTCAAAACGACAATCACTCAGGTCAATGGCGGATGGCTCAAGGTCACCCCGACCGAAACGCTCGCCCCCGGCGAGTATGCCTTGGTCGAGATGATTGGGGAAAAAGGAATGAACCTCGACGTCTGGGATTTCGGCGTCAACCCCAAAGCCCCCGCCAACGCGAACCCCTGGAAGCCCGAAGTCAAAGCCACCAAAGCCGAAAAGAAATAGGAAAGTAGCGCTGGCGTCTCGCCGGCTGTCACGGGGGGAGTCCGCGCCCGCCGCGCCGGAGCTCGCAAGAAATGTTGAAGATTCTTAGCAGGAAGCTTGTTCGTGAAATCGGAGGTCCGAAGTCTGAGGCCTGGGGCTGAAAGCCGGAAAGCGGAGGCCGAGCTACTCCCGCAGCATGCCCCGCTGCGCAATCCCAATATTGTCGCGAGTCGAATTCTTCACCACGTACATCATCCCGTCTGCCTGACGGATTACATCGTGCGCGGTCCGCGCATCATGCGGATACGTCGCCACTCCAATCGACGCCCGCACATTCAAATTCAATCCTTCTTCGCGGCAGAACGAACTCGCCCGCAAACCATCGCGCAACCGCTTCGCCACGACCAGCGCTTGATCTTTTCCCGTTTGCGGCAGTAGCACCACGAACTCGTCGCCGCCGTAGCGGAACGCAAAATCGATCAGGCGCAACTGCGCCTTGATCAGATATCCAATTTCCGCGAGCAGCTTGCTGCCGATCAAGTGCCCGTGCGTGTCGTTGACCGCCTTGAAATGGTCCAGGTCGATGAACAGTACGCTGAACTCATACCCAAAGCGTGACGAGCGGTAGACCTCGGTGTCCAGCGTCTTGTAAAGATGCCGCGCGTTGTACAGCCCCGTGCAATCGTCGGTGATCGTCAGTTCCTGGATCTTCTCCACCCACTTGGCGTTCTCAATCGCAATGGCCCCGTAATCGCATAGCGACTGCAGGAAGAACAGCTCCGGCTCCTTGAACTGCCCCATATCGACGTTCACCAGCTGGATCACACCCAGCACCCGCAGCTTCGAACGCAGGGGCACGCAGATCACCGACCGTGTTTCCCATTTCGTGGTCTCGTCGACACGACTAGCAAAGAACGGATCATTCCTCACATCCGGCACCACGCGCGCCTCGCCGTGCTTGGCAACCCATCCGGCAATGCCTTCGCCCACCTTTAGGCGGACATTCTTGAGTGCCTCCGCCTTATCGCCCACCGCGATCGCGAAATACAACTCGTCGTGGCCTTCGTCCACCATGAGCAGAGACCACGTATCCGGGCGGAAATACTCCGCCATTTTTTCCATGATCGTTTGCAGGATGGAGTCGAGGTCCAGCGATGACGTCAGCGCTTTCGCGACATCGTGAAAAATCGTTACTTCCTGGCTCTGGCGCGTCAATTGAGTGCCGGCCTCAGGCATGAAAAGTCCGTTATTCCTCGCAGGATAGGTGGCGTTGAAAAATTATATGCGGCACTTTCCTCCACCAGCAATGAACGTTGGTAACCGGAACCCCCAACGCCAACCACCATACCGATATTCCAATGGCGGACGATTTTCGGGCCTCCTGGTGGCTCGCAAGGATCAAATATGGGGGAGCCACCTTTTAAGCCGGTCCAGCCGATCTCGAATGGAGCCATAACGTTAGCCGCGGCCCCTTCGGCTCTTCGACCTTCCCGGTAGGCCTTCTGTGGAGTATTCTCATGCCTATGCGCGTCCACGGTTTCGTCCTCTTAGTCGCCGCCCTTTTCGTGCCCATGTCCAGCATTCAAGCCCAGCAGCCCGATCCCCATTCCGTCCCGGTCGTTGATGCCGGGGTTGGCCCCTGCACCGCCGATTTCACCATAACGGACTCCGATGGCAAGCCGGTCTATGCCGCCCAAATCACCGTCCGCGTGCGCTACGGGCATTTCCATCGTATGGACCTCGAAGTCGGCAGTAACGTCGACGGCAAGGCCCGCTTCATCGGACTCCCCGATCATCCCAAGAGCGGCCTCTTTTTCCAAGCTACGGCCGGCGATCGGACCGGCAGCGCCTTCGACGATCCGTCGACCAACTGCAAAGCCCAATTCCCGGTGACCGTCCGAAAACAGTGACTGCGTAGAGATGAGCTCGCTGCGTCTCTCTGCCCACCAAGGGCAAGCGCTAAAGCAATCACGAACCCTCCGATGAACTTACCCGGCTCGCACCACTCTCCGATACCCCAAAAACACGACCGTTAAACAAACCGTCCCTGCTAGCACAGCAAACGGAAACTTCCAATTCGGAGCAATCATCACTGCCGGCAATAATCCCACCGCCAGCGCCGGAGGCATGTGCAACTCGAATAATCGCAGCACCACGATGCCCGCGACCATGCTGCACAGCGCGAGCACAACACCGGTTCCAGCGATGTGAAATGCCAGGAGCCCGCAGCCGGCCGTCAGAAAGCAGCACGCCGGCAACGACACCGGGCGCTTTGTCCACGGACACATCTCGGTGTGCCCGAACATCTCGTACGCAATCGTTACCAGCGGAGGAAAGAGAATGAATCGCAATCCGGTAATCCGCGCCAGTTCGGCCAATGCGCCGGCAAAGATCAGCAGCACGACAACCCAATACTTCCCACGCGGCGGCGACTCCAGCACGTCCTCGACATCCAGCGGCGTGTTTTCGGTCTCTTTCCGCGAATGATATTTTCGCCATACCACAGCGATCGCGCTGAGTACAACCAGAGTCGCCGTCATTCCCTCCGGATACACCCAACTCCGCATCCCAAGCACCATCGGCAGTACACCCGCGGACATTGCTGGCGCAATCGAGGACCGCAGCATCGCGATCACCACCGCGCTCAAACCAACGATCAGGATCACGCTTAGCCCATTGAATGGCATCCACCGCGTGACCATTGTGCCGATCACCGCCGTGATCGCCGGAGTCAAGACGAGCCGCACCGGCTGCCTTGCCCATTTTCCCCAGGGACGCATCAACACGTCGTACGCGAGCGCGCCCAGTTCTGGAAACAGGAGAAACGAAATTCCCGAAGCGTGCGCTGCGCCCGCTACCGCCGCAACATACACGGCTGCCAGCGCCTCCGCCTGAAAGCGCTCCCCGCGGCTCAACTCGCGGCCGGCAAATCCCCGCCGCGAGTAATCTTTCTCCTCGGATACTTCCACTGCGCCCACCCGGCCAGAATCTGACATGGTTTTCAATATAGTGTAGAGAGGTCGGAGATCTGACGTCTTGTTGTCCGAGGCCTGAAGGCCAAATCCCGGAAGACGGAACTCAGACGTTACCCCGCATTGGTCGCTTGGAATGTAGCCAGTCGCTCCGGGTTGTCCTATGATGTTTCCGGTAGCGGATTCCGCATCCGGTCTGCATGGGCGAGCTGGGAGAAAAATTTCGCAAGGCCCGCGAGGCGAAAGAACTTTCCTTCGATGACGTCTCCAACGTCATCAAGATCAGCCCGCGGATGCTCAAGGCCATCGAGGAGGCGCACTACGACCAGCTTCCCGGTGGCGTGTTCAATAAGGGATTCATTCGCGCCTACGCCAAGCACCTCGGCCTCGATCCTGAAGAAGCGGTCAACGAGTACCTCGCTTTTGTCCGCGAAGAGCAGTTGAAAGCTCAGCAAGCCTGGCAGGCCGAACGCCCCGTCGAGACTCGTTCTTCGGCTGGAAAGAGCGCAGGCTCGACTCGTAGCAAGTCCGCTGAATCTCCCGTCGGGGTAGAAGAACTTCCCGGCCTACAGCTTCCTCGCGCCAAGGATGTGCGCTCCGCGCACAAGAAATTTCTTCCACGATCCACGTCGGATTTTCCCTGGAGACTCGTCGCCGCGGCCGTCGTCGCCGCCGCCCTCGGAATTTTTCTATGGATCCGACACACCCGCGCTCCGCAGACCCTCGCTGCGAAATCGAATCCGCCCGTGCTGAGCGCACCAGCACCGGTACCGGCTTCAGCCTCGGGACCCGTGGTTGCGGCACAGTCGTCCGCTTCAAATTCTCGGCCGTTGCACCCGGCAGCCGCGATCACAGCGACGAGTCCGGCGCGCACGGCCAGCACTCTGGCTCCGGTTCAATCGAACGAACAAAGCACTGATGTGACGGTCCACAACATCGGCAAGCCCCTGGCGAAATCGACCGATCAGCCTGCGAGCACGCTCAACCTAGTCGTTCGCGCCACGGAAGATTCATGGATCTACGTCCGTGCCGACGGGCAGACCGTCGCCGAGGAGACTCTCATCGCTCCGGCGGATTCCACATTCCACGCCTCTCGCGAGATCGTCATCAAGGTGGGAAATGCGGCCGGCATCAATTTCGTTCTCGGCGGTAAACAAATCCCGCCCCAGGGGGCCGAAGGCGAAGTTAAGACGATCGTCTTCGACGCCCAGGGAATGCGCATCTTACCCCCGACTCCGTCCCCAACTCAGAATCAAACTCCGGATCAGAGTCAAACTCCGAATCAATAAGCCCCACTCCCAACATCCTTTCTCGCAACTCGCCAGAAATGGAGCATTTCGGCCCCTGCCGTTCCGTTACCATTCCGCCCTTTTAACGGCCCATTTTCGCCACTAAAGCCGCCGGGACACAATTGGGCCTGAAGTCATTGCGCTGCGGTAAATTCCTCTGATAGCCTTTTTGAGGATCTCCCCGGCTCTGCCTCTCCCGCGAGCCCGGTCCTGATCCCAGTCCCGAATTGTTCTGCGCAATACGTCCGCCGATACATCCGGCAACTTGCCGCAAGGACGTCATGTGCCATTGAAGGAGAAATAAAAATTGCCATCGAAGAATCGCTATCTTTTCACGTCTGAATCGGTCACTGAAGGCCATCCCGACAAGATCGCCGACCAGATTTCCGACGCCATCCTCGACGCCTGCCTCGCCGACGATCCCGTCAGCCGCGTTGCCTGCGAAACTCTGACCGCTACTGGTCTCGTCGTCATCGCCGGAGAAATCACCACCAAGGCCTACGTTGATTTTCAAACTGTGGTCCGCGGCACCGTCGCCTCCATCGGATACGACAACGCCCTCTACGGCTTCGACGCCAACACTTGCGCCGTTATCTCGAGCATCAATAAGCAGTCCGGCGATATCGCGATGGGCGTCGACACCGGTGGCGCCGGCGACCAGGGCATGATGTTCGGCTATGCGGTGAACGAGAATGACGATTACATGCCGACCCCAATCTCACTCGCGCACAAGCTGACGCAGCGCCTTTCAGTGGTGAGAAAGAATGGCACGCTTCCTTTCCTCCGGCCCGACGGAAAATCCCAAGTCACAGTCGAATACGACGCGAACGGAAAAGTTCTTCGCGTGGATGCAGTCGTCGTCTCCACCCAGCATGCCGAAACTGTCACCAACGATGAACTGCGCGCGGGGATTCTGAAGCACGTCATTCAGGCCGTGATCCCCGCACATCTTCTCGACGAAGACACGAAGTATCACATCAATCCGACGGGACGGTTCGTGATCGGTGGACCGATGGGCGACACTGGTCTCACCGGACGCAAGATCATCGTCGACACCTACGGCGGCATGGGTCGTCATGGCGGCGGCGCCTTCAGTGGCAAGGATCCAACCAAGGTCGACCGCTCGGCGGCATACGTGGCGCGTCACATCGCGAAGAACGTCGTCGCGGGCGGACTTGCCGACCGCTGCGAAGTGCAGCTGGCCTACGCGATCGGCGTCGCAGATCCTGTCAGCGTGCTGGTGGAAACGTTCGGGACCGAGAAGGTGGATCCCACGATCATTCCCGACATTATCCGCGCGCATTTCAAGCTGACGCCGCGCGGGATTATCGATTCGCTGAACCTGCGCCGTCCGATTTACAAGAAGACTGCGGCTTACGGACATTTTGGTCGCAGCGATTCCGACTTCACCTGGGAGACGACCGACAAAGCGGCCAAACTGGCCAGCGATGCCGGCCTTCGGGAACCTGTAGCTGCAAGAAAATAGCGACGAAATCCTCGCACCACAGAGGAAACAGGGGAGACAGAAAGCCTGGCCTGCATATCTCCGTGACCCATGTGGTGAGGGCTTGTTCAGAAACCGGAAGTGCTACCCCCCCGTCGACCGAAGGACGGAGTCGAGCACGGGAATTCGGCACGTTACCGGTACCGGATTCTCGTGTATTCTGAGAAAATAGTTGTGGACCTCGTCGTTCCTCATCAGGCCATTTAACATTTAATATTTCCGCCGCATTACGCGCGCCATGGAAGGGGAAGTATGTCAACAGCAGCAGTGAATTGCGACATTAAGAACATCGAACTGGCCGATCTGGGCAAGAAGCGCATCGAGTGGGCAAATCAGTCGATGAAAGTTCTCCAGATTATCCGCAAGGAGTTCATCAAGAACCAGCCTCTTACCGGCATCCGGGTGTCTGCGTGCCTGCATGTCACCGCCGAGACTGCCAACTTGGCCATCTGCCTGCGCGACGGAGGAGCCGAAGTCGTGCTCTGCGCTTCGAATCCGCTCTCCACGCAGGATGACGTCGCCTCGTCGCTCGTCCGCGACCACAACATCCCGGTCTTCGCCATTAAGGGTGAGGACAATGACACCTATTACAGCCACATTCTCGCGGCCATCGATCACAAGCCGCAGATCACAATGGATGACGGCGCCGATCTCGTCTCGATCCTCCACACCAAGCGCACCGACGCTCTGGAATATGTGATCGGCGGGACGGAAGAAACCACGACCGGCGTGATCCGCTTGCGTGCCATGGCGAAGGAAGGCGTGCTGAAGTTCCCGATCGTTGCTGTGAACGACGCCGACACCAAGCACCTGTTTGACAACCGCTACGGTACGGGACAATCCACGATCGACGGCATCATCCGCGCGACCAATTTCCTGCTGGCGGGATCGAAGTTCGTCGTTGCCGGCTACGGATGGTGCGGACGGGGCCTGGCTTCGCGTGCTCGTGGCGCCGGGGCGGAAGTCGTCGTCACCGAGATTGATCCCACGAAAGCGCTTGAGGCAGTGATGGACGGCTTCCGTGTCATGTCCATGAACGAAGCCGCCAAAATCGGCGACGTCTTCTGCACCGTCACCGGCAACAAGAGCGTGCTGACCAAAGAGCATTTCACGCTGATGAAAGACGGCGCGATCATCTCCAACTCGGGCCACTTCAACGTTGAGATCGATATCCCGGCGCTTGAGAGCATGTCATCGTCGAAGCGCACCACGCGCAACTTCGTCGACGAGTATTCGCTGAAAGACGGACGCAAGATCAATCTGCTCGGCGAAGGCCGCCTGATCAACCTGGCCGCTGCCGAGGGGCATCCGGCGAGCGTGATGGACATGAGCTTTGCCGACCAGGCACTCTCGGTCGAGTACATGGTCAAGAACGCCAAGAAACTCGAAAAAACAGTCTACAAAGTTCCCGAAGAACTCGACAAGCGTGTTGCGCGGCTGAAACTCGAGTCGATGGGCATCAAGATCGACCGCCTCACGCCCGAGCAGGAAGAGTACCTGGCCGGTTGGTCGGAAGGAACGTAGGACGGCTTCCGGTTCTCGCTTTCAGCTTCCCGGAAATCGGGGTCGGACCCTCAATCACCAGAATCGGATGCCCCATCGACCTCGCGTTATTTGCGACCGGATGGGGCTTCTGACTTTTCGATTCGCGAATTTCGGTAGTGGTGCCAAACGGCACCACTACCCGAATTTCCCCCCGGATCTCCCCAGCGGTTTACCATGGTTCAGGTCGGGGTTCGCCGGGCCACGTTCGCTCCAACCCGGAAGATCTTGACCAGAACCAAACTCCTTATCCCTGGGGATTCCGCACAATGGGTGTCAGTGACCCGGAGGTCCGAAAGAAGATAACTGAAGCTCGATGGTTTCAGTTCCAGCACATGTCTGAGACACAGAGCTGGCCATGGTGGAAGCGGCTGATCCATCGCTTGCGTGGATGTCCCATTTGCAGGCCGGAGACGACAAAGGAGAAATAGTTCTTCCTCCCTGTGCTACGCCTTTGTCCCCGCTCAGAAAGATCAGGCGGCCGACATTGGATTGAGTGAGGGGCGGTACTTTGCCGCCCCTTCGTGGTTGGCCATGGGGGTGGGACAATTCAATTCCGATAGGTAAGCAATCGCGCTGCGGGTGGCATCAGCCACCCGCAAACGCGACGGGGGAGGACGCCTTGCAGGCGCGCCCTCAACTTTGGAAACTCAATAGCGGCCATCGGTCGCCCAGCGGAGCACATTGTCCTCGACCGAGAACCTCTCTGCCGGCCGCAGAAACTTCGATGCCAGGGAAAACGCGTGCACTTCGAGCGGCACCGTAAAGTGTGCCTTGGTCCGGATGAAACTCTGTACCCAAAGCTCTGCGTAACGTTTCAGTCCAAGAACGCGGATCTGGACGGAATGCACCAGAGCATGGAACAGCGCCCGTTCGCTGAGTTGCTGATTGAAGACTACGACATCAATGAAGGTCAGCGAGTCCATGTGCGTGATCTCGGGCGGCTCAAATCCGAGAGCCCTTACCTCTGCAAAGAAGGTCGGCACTTCAACCCGTTTCCCGTGGAGCTCAATCGCTCGGATCTCTTCGAGCAGCGCGGGCGAGAAATAGGGCCAGAGTAGCGCCTTACGCTGACGGCTTAGCGGTTTGGCCACAGGCAGATATTTTTCGCGTTGCTGCTCCAGATACTCGACGAGCCATTGCACGGCTTGCTCGATCTGTCCCGCGGTCGGCGGGGCGGCCGCCTCGACGACTCGCGCCTGCGGTATCCTTTTCTCGATGGCCGCGTAAAAGTCGTTCAGGTCACTGGCTGCCTGTGCCGATTTGCGCAGCACCTCGCGCCGGCCAAAGCGGGCCAGGTCGTCGGACGAAAAGTGAAGACGCAACTGATGCGTCGCGCAATGCGCGCTCAGCAACTCCAGATGCGCCTGCTGCAGCTCGGCGTTCAGCTCAAGCGCGCAACCGGGGTACTCGGAATCTTCGTACGGGTACATCAACCATCTCCTGCCGGAAAAATTTCGGGAGGGAAAACCTGCTGCCGTGAATTATGTATACAGTGTTACGTTAACGATGTCAACGAAATTATCGGGCAGAAGTTACCAATTTACAGGGATAAGAAACAAAGGCCGCCGGTTGTGCTGTGCCCGGCGGCCGCCTTCCTGACATGCCCTCAAAACGATGGGGGGGAGGACTTGTGTGGTAGATATAACAGTGTTATGTCTACAATGTCAATGTAATATTGCTGTGCATGCCTAAGCCGAGGAGGAATAATGCCCCGCCATCCCGATCCAGATCTTGAAGACCGCATTCTGCACGCGGCCGACGCTTTGTGGCGAAAGGGTGGCGAACAAGCTCTGACCATGCGCGCGGTCGCAAGAGCCGCCGGCACCAATACCCCCGCGGTCTACCGGAGGTTCAAGGACCGGCAGGACCTGATCCGGGGATTGCTGCTGCGCATCGCGGAGCGTATCCGAGGTTATTTCGAGCAGGGCGAGACGATCGAAGAGATGGCCGAGGCGTATGTGGAATACGCGTTGCGCTTGCCGAACGAATATCAGCTCTTTTATACGTACTCCCGGGCGCTTTCGCCGCCGAAGAAGAAAGGGCCGCCTCGACCGATTCGCGAATCGCGTCCGAACTTCGCATTTGTCGAGCAGTTGCTCGCCAAGAAACTGGGCGGCTCTCGTGACGATCACACGCAACTCGCGCTTGAGTTGTGGGCCTTGTTACATGGAACAACCATGCTGCTGGTTTCGCGATCGATTCCTGAAGGGCACGAAGAACCGTTGCGGGAGGCGTGTCGCGTGGCAGTGACTTCTCTCGTGGGGAAGGCCGCGCGCGAAAAGCTTGCGAAAGACCCCTAACTGACTCTTTCTCCTACCCTTTCTGCATGTGCCCCAAAGCCTTTTGTCCGGCTTCCTGATCAAGTTCTACGAACCCGTGCCGATAATTCTGATGGGGGATTGGAGGCGTTTTCGATACGCCGTCATTTGGGCATGCGGACGAAGAGAAAAATCACGATTTTGTTGGCGGATGACAGCAAGTTCTTAAGGCTGGCGACGGAACGCGCTTTGGCGCGCGCGGGCTACCAGGTTCTGACCGCCGACGACGGCGAGCAAGCCCTGCGGATCGCGCGCGAGAAAGCACCGCATGTGATCCTGCTCGACATGCTCTTGCCAAAGATCAGCGGCCTCGACGTGCTGAAGGCATTGAAAAAGGATCCCCTCACAGCTGGCATCACCGTTGTCGCGTTTACCGCCCTTTCGAACAAAAATGCCGAACGGTTGCAGCGGGATGGAGTCTGCGCCTATCTGGAGAAATCTGAGTTAAACCTGGATCACGGCTGCGAAAAGCTGCTGGCCGCGGTGGAGCACATCGTCGAGGGCCTGGAGTTGAAATCTTCGAAGGATGAAATGGCTGCCGGGACGCTCAGCGGCCACTGAAGCCTCTGTTACTCCATGCCGCTCCGCCCGACATTTTGCCCCGCGGACGCAAGGCGTTGTTGAGTTCCTCTTTCACACCCAGATTCCGAATAAGTCGGTGCAGATAATTCGGGTGGACTCCGAGAATTGCGGCCGCTTCCACGTAATTTCCCCGAGTCTGCTCCACTGCGTCGAGAATGAGCTGTTTTTTTAGCTCCTTAACGCTCGCATGATACTTACCCTCGTGCATTTCCGCGGGAGGCGTCTGCTCCATCAAAGATTCCGGCAGGTCTTCGAGTAGAAGCATGTCTGAGGAACCCATCACCAGCGCCCGTTCGATCGCATTTTCCAGTTCGCGCACATTGCCCGGCCAATCGTAGTTTACGAGCGCAGCCATGGCTTCCCGCGACACCGGCCTCGATTTGAGCTTGCAGCGCTTGGCGTGCTTCTGCACGAAATGGCGGGTAAGCATCGGGATATCTTCACGCCGGTCGCGCAGCGGCGGCATGGTCAGCCGCACTACGTTCAACCGGTAATAAAGATCCTGGCGAAACTCTGCCTTGCGGACAGCTTCATTCAAATCACGATTGGTCGCCGCGATCAATCGAACATCGATCTTGATCGGATGCGTGCCGCCAACGCGCTCAATCTCGCGCTCCTGCAGCACGCGCAGCAGTTTGACCTGAAGCGTCGGTGCAAGCTCTCCAATCTCGTCGAGAAACACCACTCCGCCATCGGCAACTTCGAGACGGCCCTTTTTTTGGACGGAGGCGCCGGTAAAAGCTCCTCGCTCGTGCCCGAACAGTTCGCTCTCGAGTAGCGTCTCAGGAATCGCGGCGCAGTTGATCGCGACGAATGCCTTTCCCGCACGATGGCTGTTGCGATGCAGTGCCCGGGCAGCCAATTCCTTGCCGGTTCCGCTTTCGCCTTCGATCAGCACGGTAGAGTCGCTGGGCGCCACCCGCGCCACGAATTGAAAGATTTCTTTCATCCGCGGACTCTCGCCGACGAGGCTCTGCTCCTGGCGAATCTCGGTCATGAGGCGCTGGTTTTCCTGCTCCAGCCATTGCAGGCGGCGCGCATTATCGAGCGCGACGGCCGAGACTCCCGCAACCGCCGCCGTCAATTGCAGGTGATCTTCATTGAAGCGGTTGGCGGCATTGGTGCTGTCGAGATAAATACATCCGATCATCCGCTCGAAAACGCTCAGGGGCACGCATAGTAGCGAACGCACTTCAGACGCAGCCAGGCTCTCGACGTCCCGCAGCACTCCGCTGGTTGCAACATCGACGCCAAGCAGCGCGACATTTTCTTTCATGACTTGCCGAACGATGGTTCGGCTCACTCGTACCAACTGTGGTTGGCCTGCCTCGCGCGTGCGCGCATACATGCAATTGAATTCCTGGCCCGCACCTTCGGTGAGCAGAATCGCACCACGGCTTGCTGGCACAACTTCGAAGATCAAGTCGAGCAACTGTGCCTGCAGTTCTTCCAGATCACGGATGGCGTGCACGACCCGGCTGATCTTCAACAGGGCATTCAGGTTGCGCCCGACTTGGGCGTTTGCCGGCAACTCGCGCAGAAGCCGTTCCGGCTGGAGATAGACGACTTCTTTGGGATAGATGACTCTTGTTTCGGCCGTCGGACGCCGCTCATCGAATTCAACCCTGCTGACGCCGAGAACCTGCTCTTCTTCTTCTGTCAGAAAAAGAAATACGGAATCTCCGGTTGCGATCTCGTCTCCGTGTCGCAACCACTGCTCCTTCACTGGAGCGCCGTTGACCAGAGTTCCATTGCGGCTGTCGAGATCCTTGATCTGATAGCGATTATCTTCGCGGCGCAGGAGGCAGTGTTTTCTCGAAACGGAAGGATCGACAACTGCTACCAGGTTCGTCGGATCGCGCCCAAGCGTAGCTTCTCCATCCGGCAACGGAATGGAGCTGTCTTTCGAGGGTCCCGCAATCACCAGTAATCTAGGGCGCAATCAGGTCTCCCATTCCGTGCTGAACTTCTTACCACAGCGCGCGCCGAATTGCATGTGCAGGTCTTCCAATTTCCAATATCCGAACGGCTAGTCGAACTATCCGGTCAGATAGCATTCGACGGGGACCAGAGGGAAATCGAGGTGGACCGGTCGGCGATGAGGAATCCGTAAGCCGTTGATAATATATCAGGTTACAGCACCATTGTCGCCGGTTTCGAGCTGACGCTTAGATTGGAGTGTCGCATGCAACATAGAGAAATGCGGATGCTCGGCAAAAGCGATGGGGGAAGCGCTTTCAGAAGTTCTCGCCGAGATCGTGGTCAGAAGCTCCGGGGGACCCCCTCATCGGGCTTCTGACCTTTTTTATTCCCAGCTGTTTCTGAGCTCCGGGGTTGAACCGAAAGCTCTATCCTGTTTCGGCTAGGGTGGCGGTTTCAGACGGCATCACTGCGATACCGTCTCTGTAACTGACGGTTCGTCCTGAAATTGCCGGCACGCGCTCTCCCGGAACCAGAATCCCAATCAAGTTGAGGGGATCTGCAGCAGACACGGTCAACATGTCGCCGCTGAGTGGCAAGCTTCGCATCGCGCGGACGGATTCAACTGCAATCGGCAACGCGAACTGCTCCCCGACGAATCCGTCGACGAAGCGGCCTCCGCGAATTTCACCGCGATCTTCGAGGCGGCGGAATCCCGTCAGCAGTTCGCGCCACGGTGGCAGGTTCGACTCGCGCGCGAGAAGATCTCGAATCACGATGCCATAGCGACGCAGCAGCATCCAGCAGGCAGCTTCGACCGCGCGTGAGCGCTCAGCCGCGGTTTCGGCATGGAGCAGCGCCCAGCGTCCAGTACTGTGACGCGGCCGCGTGGCTCTGCCGCTTCCTTGCCCTGCGCGGCGCTTGGGATCGATGAGAGAGCGCAGATTGTCGAAGCCGTCGGCGGTGACAACTCCCGCCGCGACCAACTCCCAGAGCGCGGTTTCAATCTCCGCCTTCAGCTTGCCAGTGCCACGCACAATGTCGGCGAAGAACGACGCTCCCCGATGACGAAGAAAATCGTGAACCAGTTGCGCTCCATGGCTAAGCCCGCGCCATCCGGAGTCATCGTCTGCGGAGTGGCGCGGGATCATCCAGTCGGCCTGCTCGCGCACGAAGAATGTGATAGGAGCAACCGAAGTGGGGATGACGCGCCGCTGCCGTGGAGAACTCGAATCGCCAGAAGAACTGCCGGAGTCCAATGTTGCCGGGTGGGGCGACAGCCGTCCCCAACCCACTGCACCGGTCAGGCAAAGCTGGTCGAGCCACTTCGGATCGTAATCGGCGATGCGGCGCGCGAGCACCTGTCGCTCCCACGCGTTCGCGGGAATTTCGAAACCCTGCAATTGCTCCAGAACTTCCATCGTGCCGCGTTCGCCGGAGACCTGCGATCCGGCAGCCACATGCTGCCAGCGCAGCAGCCAGCGCATGAACTGTGCCGCCGTGACCGGTTCGATCTGCTTGCGAAGCATTCCAACGGTCAAGCGATGGATGCGCGCCAGCAGCCGGCGCTCGCACCATTCCGTTTCAGACTCCAAGCCTCTGCCTGCACTGCCCGTGAATTTTCCGCGCAGAACCGTGCCGCTAGCTTCCATCCGCAGCAAAGCCTTTTCAATATCCGCGGCAGCAAGACCGAGGGCATTCCCCAATTGCGAAGCCGTTGTCGGCCCGACGTGCGACATCCATCCGGTTACGAGCGTCAGCCAAGCCTCGTCGCGCGAAATGTCGCCGGACTCCACATCGGCTAATTCTTGCTCGAACTGGGACAATGGAAACAACGCCTGGAAGCTGCGAGCCCGCTCGGCCGCCACCCAATACCGTCGCCCTTCGATGGATGCCACCGCTGCCCGGCCCTGACTCCGCAAACGTTCGAAAAAATCCGCCCAACTCTCTGCGATTCTCGGTGGCTCCGAAAAAGGTGTCGCGAGGGAACCAGCACTCTCAGGCGCCGAATGCTGGCTGCTCAATGCTGGGTAACCCTCCGGCAAGGCCACGAGCGTGTGCAGCACGTCATGCAATTCGTCGGCGTCGCGGACATCCGGCCAAGCTTCCTGGCGCACCTGCGCGATGGCGCCCGGATCGAGTTTGCCGACCTCCTCGAGCACGGATTCGGGAAGCACGCGCCGCATCTCGACAGCCCGCGCGCGGCGTTCTTCGAGCGGCGCGTCATCGAGATAAGCGTATGGGTTCGCATTCAGGATTTCGTGCGAGAACTGCGACGGAACCGGAGTATCGACGGCGAGCACGCGGATCTCTCCACAGGCCATTGCCCGCAGCAGGGACTTGAGCCCGTCGATATCCATGGCCTCGGTCAGCACGTCCTTCATCACTTCATGCACGAGGGGGTGGTCGGGGATCTGGCGGTCACCCTCAATGTTCTCGAAACAGGCGGCCGCGTCGGGGAAAACTGATGCCAGCAAGTCGTCCGAACGCATGCGCTGAATTTGAGCAGGAACTTTCTTCCCGTGCTGAAAACGCAGCAGAGCAAGGGCGCGGTTCGCGTCCCAACGCCAGCGCGTGCCGAAGATGGGAGAATCGAGCGCCGCCTGCTCAAGTATCGGCTGAACCGTCTCGGCCTGCAGGAAGTGAAAAACATCGCCCAGCGGGAAGCTGTGCTGCTCGGCCAGTGCGATGTTGAGTCCGTTATCCGTGGCGGCGGCCTGGAGTTCGAAATTGAATCCGCGGCAGAAACGCTTGCGCAGAGAGAGTCCCCAGGCCTTGTTGATTCGTCCGCCGAAAGGCGCGTGAATCACCAACTGCATCCCGCCGCCTTCATCGAAAAAGCGCTCTGCGATGACGGTATTCTGCGTCGGCACGGCGCCGAGGACGGCGCGTCCCTGAAGGATGTATTCGATGGCCTGCTCGGCTCCCGAATCGTCGAGGCCACATTCCTCTTTGAGCCAACTCACGGCGGCGGCT
Organism: uncultured Acidobacteriota bacterium; assembly: GCA_963763845.1. GTDB lineage: Bacteria > Acidobacteriota > Terriglobia > Terriglobales > Acidobacteriaceae > Sulfotelmatobacter. The sequence continues at coordinate 39,115 of CAVXPX010000021.1, read as the reverse complement.
ACTTCCGGCTGAGTCGCCGAAAATCCGACCGGAGACGTGCGCAGCAGCATGTCGCTGATTTTCTGGCGCAATTCTCCGACGTGCAGCGACAGTTCCTGGGTCCGTGCCGGAGCTTCGCCGCGCCAGAACGGCACGCTGGGAGGCGCTCCGTGCGCATCCTGCACGAGCATGCGGCCGGAGTTCGTTTCAATGCGGTGGATCATCCACGACGTATTGCCGAGCAGCATGATGTCGCCGCGATTGCTCTCCACCGCGAAATCCTCATCGACGGTGCCGACGACGCCGCCATCCGGTTCCGCGACGACGGTGTAGAGGGAATTGTCAGGAATCGCTCCGCCGCTGGTGATGGCGGCCAGCCGTGCGCCCCGGCGTGCGCGCAACTTGCCATTCACCCGATCACGATGAACGTACGCGCCATAACGTCCACGCCGCGCGGCGATTCCTTCCGAGAGCATTTCGAGAATGGCATCGAACGTTTCGCGCTTCAGGTCGCGATAGGGATAAGCGCGGCGCGCGAGCGCAAACATATCGTCCTCGCCCCACTCTTCCGCCGAACAAGCGGCCACGATCTGCTGCGCGAGCACGTCCAGAGGCGCCTCAGGAATGATCAGGCGATCGAGATCGCCCAGCTTGATCGCTCGTACGAGCGACGCACACTCCATGAGATCGTCGCGTGTGGTGGCGAAGAAACGTCCTTTGGGAACAGCTCCGCGCCAGTGTCCCGAGCGGCCGACACGCTGTAATGCCACGGCAATCGAGCGCGGAGAATTGATCTGCACCGCCAGATCGACCGTCCCCACGTCGATTCCAAGTTCGAGTGAGGCTGTCGCAACCAGCACGCGGACCTGTCCCTCTTTCAGTTTTCTCTCCGCGGCAAGACGCAATTTGCGCGACAAGCTCCCGTGATGCGCCGCGACATTCTCTTCGCCTATGCGTTCGCCGAGGTGGTGCGCAATGCGCTCCGCCATGCGCCGCGTATTGACGAAAACCAGGGTTGAACGATGCTGCTCGACCAACTGCACCAGCCGGTCATAGACGGTGTCCCACATCTCGTTGGAAGCCACTGGTCCAAGCGGCATCGGTGGAACTTCGACTGCAAGATCGAGCTGCCGTTTATGGCCAACGTTCACGATCACCGGATCGGGGCGCCCGGTTCCGGTCAGAAAATGAGCGACTTCTTCGATCGGCTTCTGCGTCGCCGATAATCCAATGCGCGTTGCCCGCCGATAGGTCAGCGCATCCAAGCGTTCCAGCGAGAGGGTGAGGTGCGCTCCGCGCTTGTCATCGGCAACTGCGTGAATTTCGTCGACGATCACCGTCTCGATATCGCGCAGAATCGCACGGCTCTTGTCAGCAGTGAGCAGAATGTAAAGTGATTCCGGAGTCGTCACCAGAATGTGCGGAGGCCGCTTCAACATCGCGCGCCGCTCTGGCATCAGCGTGTCCCCGGTACGTACGGCGGTTCGGATTTCCGGCATCAGAAGGCCGCGTTCGCCAGCCATGGCGAGGATCTCTCCGAGTGGGATCTCGAGGTTCTTCTGGATGTCGTTGCCGAGGGCTTTCAGCGGCGAGATGTAGAGAACCTCGGTGCGGTCGGCGAGTTCTCCGGCGAGCGCCTTACGCACAAGGCGGTCGATACAAGCCAGAAATGCGGCCAGCGTTTTGCCCGATCCCGTGGGGGCGGAAATCAGTGTCGTCCGCCCAGCCAGGATGTGGGGCCAGCCTTGCTCCTGCGGTTCAGTAGGAGTGCTGAAGCGCCGGACAAACCACTCCGCCACGAGAGGATGAGCCCAAGCCAGGGAGGAAGGAAGGGACAGCATCTGCCTATTGTAGTCGCGGGGCGGATGTTCGCCAAGCATTCGCCTTGACAGACTCCCGAATCAAGGGTTATTTCACAGGCACTTAAAGCCGGCGAATTAAAGGCCCTACATAAAATCCCATTTGTGGATTGCATTGCTGCTGCGCTCGCGCTTCAGCAGAGCGCGACCTTAAGTTACGTCCGATCGAGACTTCGAGAAGATGGGGCGGCACTTTCCGGTCTTGTGGATCTCCCGCCCCTAACCCCGTAGACCTGAAAAATAATGAAGGCGGACGCCGCTCTTACTTCACCGTTGCCGCCAGCACCACCACGTGCGAGTTATCCGGCAGCGTGAGGCTCTTCACCGTCTTGTTCGAATTCAGCGCGAGTTGGTATTCGTAGAGATTGAACGTCCGCTGATCCTTCGTGCCATTGTCGAAATTGCGGTATGCCATAGCGACCGCTTCCGACTCCCGCGAGTATTTCTGCGGCGTATACCAGTCGCTGAAACTCTGTACGAATCTCGCCTTCGTACCGTCGGTATAGGTGACGGTCAGGGTCTGTGATGCTTGACTTCCTTCAACACCCGCCGCGAAGAGCATCAAGGAAGAAAACTTTCCTTGCGGCAGACTGACGATCTGTCCGCTGCAGCCGACCGCATCCAGAACGTTGGCCGATCCGAAATCGAACAAAATGCCGTTATAGACTCGCGAACTGGTGAGCAAATTTGCTGAATACGAATAGCCCACGCCGTCAATGCCACCCGTCGTATAGGTCGAACCGTCCGTATAAATTCCGTTGAGATTAAATTCCGACGATAGATCGACGTGGGTTCCAAGGCCGGTCTTCCCCAGGCCAGCGCTTACCGCCAGCGTGAACGACACGCTCTCGGTGATGCTCCCGGAAGTTCCAGTAACGGTCACGGTCGTAAATCCGGTAGCCGCCGAAGCATTCGCTTTGAACACGATCTTTCGCATATTCGTCTGACCCTGAATCGAGGCCTGCACTCCTTTTGGCAGCGCTGACAAACTCAGAGTAACTGGATTGTTGAATCCATTAATGTCCGTGATGGTGATCGTGGCATTGGCCGTCGAGTTCTGGTTCAGGAAGACGTTTGTCGGCCCGGATAACGTGAATCCGGTGCTGGCTACCGCGTTATTGATCGCGCTCGCATATTGCGCCGCTTCGCCGGTGCCGACGAAATCGTCATACAGCCACATGAATCCGCCGAGGATGCCGCACTGGCTGTGCCATCCGCTCATCGTGGTCTGAACCTGGCTCGGTGTGTCATATTGATCCCACAACCCGGGGAAGACAGGAACAGTTCCGAAATTCCATCCCACGCACGGATTATTCCCAGCGCCACCGGCGTAAGCCTGGAGATGCACGCCGTCTACCGTTCCCGAAAGCTGAGCATTGATCGACGACACCACGTTCGTCCAATAGCTGGCGTCGTCAAAGGCGTCGGGCATCACGTGATACCCGAGGCCACCGAGCATCACGCCGAACGAGATAGTGCTGGAAGAATCGAAGCTGTTTTCGTCGTCAAAATCGAGGGCGTCCAGCGCGGGAATCGCCGTTTTCAGAGCCTGGAAATCCTGATAAAGAATGCTGGTCGGCCCGGTTCCCTGAGCGTCGACCAGAGCCTTAATGTTCTCCCAGTCGCCATAATTGGAAGATCCGATGCTGAAGGTCACGCGCTTCACCGTACCCTGCTTCAGCGTCGCCATATCAGAAGCGAAATTGGGATAGTACTGGTCGCCGACATAGGCTCCGCCGGAGGTCAACGGAAATTCGCCGTTAAAATTCAAATCGCCGGTGCTGCTCACCTCAACGCTCCAGACGATCGCCTCGGTAAAGCCCGAGTTCTCAATCTCGGTAATATTTGCAGATGCGTTTTTATAGAACGGTCCGCCACCGAAGATTCCCGTGTATCCCGTTTGCGCAGACGCCGGCGCAGTCATGATCATCCCCGCAAAAATTAAGAGAGACAGAACTCCAGCTGTGCGGATGAAAACAAGTTGCTTCGCAGGACACACCAATCGAATAGTGTTGGAACGCACGATGTCGTCTCCTTGATACGTGGGATAGATTGGGCTGGCGGCTTTCCACTCGTAGCGCGCAATTTTGGAGAAATTGCAGCGACACGCTCCCGCGCAAAGTCCACAGATTATACACGCAAATCCGCGTCCATCGCGGAATTCGGGCCTATGCGGAGCCTATGCGGAATTTACATGCGCAAGCATTTGCACACCCGCTGTTAAAATGCCCGACGATGGCCAGAAAACTTTCCGCTCAGACCCGCGCGCGCAAAATCAAACTCCTGCTCTTCGACGTCGACGGCGTTCTTACGGACGGCAAACTCTTCATCTTCCCCGCTCCCACCGGAGCGCAACAAAGCGTCCAGGAACAATCAGCGAAACATGGCGGGCAGGGAGGATTCGGTTTTAACAGCCAATCCCTGATCGAGGCCAAGGGATTTCACGCGCATGACGGCACATCGATTTCTCTGGCTCGCTTGGCCGGCATCAAGACAGGCTTGATCACGAAGCGCATCTCCGAGACGGTCGCCTTGCGCGCGCGGGACTTGAAACTCGAATACGTTCGGCAGGGAATTCAGGACAAGCGCACCGCATTTGATGAGATTCTGAAAGAAGAAGGCATCCAAGCGGAAGCCGCAGCTTTCGTCGGAGACGATGTGATCGATCTCCCGGCCATGCGCGCTGCAGGACTTGCCATCGCGGTGAAAAATGCGCGCGCGGATGTGAAGAAAGAGTCGCATTACATCACTCCACACTCGGGCGGAGACGGCGCATTGCGCGATGCCGTCGAATTCATCCTCAAAGCACAAGGCAAGTGGAAAAAAGTGATGGAAGCCTACATCGGCGAGCGCAGCCCGGCAGTTCGGTAGAGCCGCAATGAATGCCGAGGAGGACGCCGAGTACGCTGAGGGATTTGTTTCTTTGGTAGCTGGCTGCTGAAAAGAAAAAACCCATCGGATGCTTGCTTGGGGCGTGCTCGGGTCAGCATCCGATGGGCTACCGTTTCTCCTTACTCACCCTGTTGTTTTCAGGAGTATGTAGAAAAATTAAACACCCGAATGTGGAGAAGTTCCGTCTAATTTTGTAAATCTTTGTAAAACACGCAGACGCCAATGAGGCACAACAATTCGGAAATCCAATTCGAAAGTGTGCGAACGCGTATTCAGGGCACTCCTACGCGTTCGCGACAATAAAAATGCGCGAGAGTAGTTAACCGGTGCGCTGTTGCTGGTGCAACTATTCAGGAATCGCCGGGAACTTTTCCGCCATCAATTCGGTGAACCGCTTGTCTTTGCGCAGTTGAGCGAATTCGGCGTCCTTGTAGACGTCTTTGTAGTCTTTGTATCCCTCTTCCATCGCTTTGCGCAGATATTCGAGTGAGCGGTTGGAAAATCCCATCTTCGCGTAAAGCTTGGCAACGGTGAAGTCGTAGCGTGCACGATCTTCGGGACTAGGCAACTGAGCCTGGACCCCGGCTCGCGACGTGCGCTCGAAAACATCGGGATCGAGTTCTACTGCTTTCTCATACGCGAGCACGGCGGGCTCGAAGTGCTTTTTCGAGAACAGTGCAGCGCCCAGATTGCTGTAGAACGACGCCGAAGTGCTATCGATGGCGATCGCTTTTTCGTACTGCTTCACGGCGCCACTGTATTTGCGCTCTTCATAGAGCACGACGCCCAGGTTGTTATACGCGTCGGCAAACTTTCGATCGGTTTTGATTGATTGATCGAAAGATTTCTTCGCCTCGCGATAACGCTGCATCATCAGTTCGGTGATGCCGATCTTGTTGAGCAACGCCGCCGAGCGCGGTTGCTTCGCCAGCGCCGCGCGATAATAGTCGAGCGCATCGAGAAAGAGTTTCTGCCCCCGCAATTGATCGCCCGTTGCCTCAAGCGCGGAAGGAGTCGCGTCCGGCTTTGGCGGATCGATCGACCGGATGAGCGGCGGTTTGATCTGAACTTGCTCGGAAACCTGAGCCGATGTCAGGGACGGAAAGGCGAAAACGCACACGGCAAGTAACGTTAAGGGAAGAACTTTCTGGTAGAGAGCCACTGGCCACCCCCAGCTGTTGCGCCTATTTTGGCACAGTTTTGATCGGGCGGCGAGGATTTTACGGGAGCCGTGAAGCTTGCAATTCGAAGCTTACACGCCTAGCCCGATCAGTGCGGCCCGGTCTGACCGCCATCTGGTGGTTTAGACACCGGAGCCGAGCTTTTGTCATCCTTGAAAATTCCGGCCAGTTTGCCGAAAAAGCCCTTCTTTTTCTTAGGGTCCTGGGCATTAGGGTCCTGGGCATTGGCAGGCTGGGGGGCTAGGACCGGCTTTTCCCCTCCCGAGAAGATGCGGGAAAAGAACCCCTTCATGCCCGCCTGCTGGTCGCACGTCTCGCTCGGCTCCGTTCCGGACACGAAGGCCGAAGTGTAGTCGTCGGGACAGGTCGGGGTAGCCAGGCGGTTCGTGGTTTTATCCAGTTGCACATCGACCACACCGGAGGGCTGCGCAAACTCGACCATATTGGAGTATTCCGGGATGATCGAGGCCTTCTTCATGAATTCGGTCCAGATCGGTGCGGCGGTCTGCGCTCCGCTCAGGCGAATGTCGCTGTAATCGTCATAGCCGACCCACACAACGCAGAGCAGGTTTGATGTATATCCTGCGAACCACCCGTCATGCGATGTTCCGGTCTTGCCCGCAGCCGGCAGCATGAATCCGCGCAATCGCACCGCCGTATATCCCAGACCGTTGTTGATCACGCCTTCCATCATGTTAGTCATGACGTACGCGATGCGGGGGTCGAGCACTTGCTTCTGGTCGGTGGTGTAGTTCGCGATCACGTCGCCTTTCGTATTCCGCACCGAGCGCAACAGGGTCGGCGACAGCCGCTCACCAGTGTTGGCGAAAACTGTGTAGGCGCCAGCCATTTCCAGCGGCGAAGCATCGTAAGATCCCAAAGCCATCGCCGGCGTGGCCTTTACCGACGTGATGCCGGCCGCCCGCGCCAGGTCCGCCACTTTGTCATAGCCAACTTCCTCAGCGACTTTCACAGTCGCATTGTTCAGCGACATGGCCAGCGCATATCGCAGCGTTACGTCGCCGTGGTATTCCTCTTTGTAATTCCGCGGCTCGTAAATCTGATCTCCGTAGGCAAAGCTGGAAGGCTCGTCGGTCACGACCGATGCCGGAGTAATTACAGTTTGCGATCCGTCCAGCGCGGTATTCATCGCCGCCGCATAGACAAATGGCTTGAAAATGGATCCCGTCGGCCGTTTCGAAACGGCATGATCCAGTTGGCTCCATCCGTAGTCGCGACCGCCGACCAGCGCCAGGACCGCGCCCGTATGCGGATCAAGCGCCACCAGCGCCACTTGTGCCAGGGGCCCAGGCAACACGGTCGTTTCGTATTTCTTACCAACCTTGACGCGCTTGGTTCGTAATCTTTTGACTTCTTCGTCGACGATCTTGATGCCGCTCTCGACCGCCTGCGCCGCGGCCTTCTGCAGTTCCGGATCAAGCGTCGTATAGATGCGGTAAGAGCTGTCGTTCAGTTCGTTCTCGCTGAATTTGCCGATCAGCGAATCGCGCACCATGTCCACAAAATATGGGGCATCCATCGCCTCGACGTTTGGAGGAGCCAGCTTCAGCGGAGTGGCTTTGGCTTTGTCGGCCTGCTCGCGTGTGATGGCGTGCGTCTCGACCATAGACTCAAGCACCAGATTCCGGCGCTCCATGGCGCGCTCCGGATGCCGGTAGGGTGAAAGATAACTCGGCCGCTGAATGAGCCCGGCCAATAGCGCCGCCTCAGGCAGTGTGATGTCCTTCAGATCTTTATTGAAATAAGCCTTGGCAGCCTCTGCGAATCCGCTGATGGCAAACGATCCGCGCTGGCCCAGGTCCACCCAATTCGCGTAAAACTCGAAGATCTGTTGTTTCGAGAACTTCTGCTCCATCTCCTCCGCGATAATCATTTCGGTCAGCTTGCGCTTGATGGATTTTTCTGGCGACAGGAAGAAGCCACGCGCCAATTGCTGTGTGAGTGTCGAACCGCCCTGAGCGCGGCGCTGGCGAAGCACATCCTCCCAGACCGCCTCGATCGTCCTCCCGAAGTTCACCCCGCCGTGTTCGAAGAATCGCCGGTCCTCAATCGCAAGCACAGCCTGCACCATCACCGGAGGAATTTCGTTGTACTTGACGATCTCCCGCTTCGAGCGCTGCTCGGAGTCAAAGAGCGCCGTTACCAGCTGCGGTTCGAGTTCATAGGCCGAAAGTTCAGAACCCTTGCTGGAAATGCGCTCGATCTGTCCGTCGGTGACGGTGATTCTGGCTTCTTCTGGGCTGTGGTAGGACTCGGGGCCCGGCGTGATCTCAATCCCGCCGCTGAACAGATGGAAGGTCCCCATCTTCGACTGGCCGTCCTTATCAGAATACCCGGCGCGGCGCAGTTCGGAAGCAATCTCGCGCGGTTCGATTCTCTCGCCTTCGCGCAGCACGCGCGGCAGGGCGTAGATTTTGGCTGTATTGGCGAAAATGGGAGTGCTGAACCGCCGCTGGATAATGCGGTCGTACTTGATGTAGTAGTAGGAAAATACGGCGGTAAATGAAACCGCCAGGACGATGAATAAAACGAGTGCCGCGCGCAGCAGCGGGTCTCGCGGCAAACCGCGCACTCCCTTGCCCGGCATTTCCCCGATCGTCTTCGGGATCCTGATTTTGATCGTCACAGTTTGGGCGCTCTCGATGCTGTTAACAGATTCTGCAGATGACGCCCTTGGAAACTCTCACTTACTCTTTCAGACGTCAGGACGGGCAAAAAGGTTTGCATCGTCCCTTCCACCAGAAACTCTCCAGCCCTCTTGCCGACAATCCGGCCACCTTGCTCGGATGGGATGGGGAATACCTCTATTGTAACCCCGCGAATCGAAACGAAAAGAGACCCGCGGTACATGCGAGTCTCTCAATTGCTAACAGTCAACAAACCCCAAAGCTACTGCGGGTCCGTGACGGCCCAGAATCCAGAGGTCGGCAGCGTGAGCTGTGACGTCGGTTCGGTCAAAATGCCTCCGGAACCGATGTTCAGCGCTCCGATGCTGCTCGTTACCGTTCCGTTATTGACGATACCTCCGTAAACGAACAGGTAGGCGCCGCTCTGGTCGAACTGCCCCCAGGAACCGTCTGAGACTCCGCTGAACGGAGATCCACTTAGGGCCGTCAGGGAACCGCTGGTCGAATCCAAGAAGAATCCTTCGACCGAGTTGTACTCGGAATCCGTGTCGTTGATGCTGAACGAATAGACAAGATTTCCGCTGGAATTCGGTTGCATCGCAATCGCAAACGGCGAGTAATCGGTCGTAAATGGCGATCCGGAGACAGCAGTCAACGCCCCTGCATTCGACCCGGACTGTTGAATGCTATAGACGTAGAGATGGTAATCATCCACTCCGTTGAACGGCACCGAGAGTCCACTGGTCCCGATGAGGTACTTGCCGGAGGGATCGGCCGCGACTTGCCACATGGGAAAAGCAAATGGGCTTCCCTGAACCGCCGTCAGCCCGCCGCTGCTGCCGATGCTGTAAGCGGCGATCTGCAGCCCAGTGTGCGACCCCAGATTCTGTGTTATATAGAGATACTTTCCGAGCCCGTCAACCGCCAGGTTGGCGGCTAGGAATGGAATGGTAAATGGAGACCCAGTCGCCGCAGTCAAGCCGCCCGAACTGCCGATTTGGTAGACGTAGATCTGATTCGAGATCCCGCTGGCAACGAAAAGCAGCGTGCCCGCGGGATTGGTGATCATGTTCTGTGTCCCGTTCTGTGTCCCGGGTGCTACCGAGAGATAATTCGCGCCGATCGGGCCGCCACTCATGACTGTCAGGCCGCCGCTGGCGTCGATCGTGTAGCCAAAAATCTGAAATGTCGACGGGAATGCCACGTAGAGATACTTCTCTTGTGCGATGACCATTCCACTGCCGCTGTCCTGAGTTGGAATTGCCGGCGCAGAATAATTCGCAGTCGTCCCGAAGGTCGAATTGGTCGCGTCCAGCGTATAGCCGTCAATGGTACCCGCTGTATCGACAGCAAAAGCGAAGGCTGTATCGCTGGTAGTGCCGCCGCCACCTTGATTGATCCCGCCTCCCGAAGACGTGCAAGTCGAATTCCCAAAGGTCGCGCCGCAAGTGTAGTGCCCGCAACCGGAAAGCGACATGGTAACCCCAACCGCCATCAGACTCAGGAGTAGCCGAGCTTTCAATGTCATGAACCGCCTCCACCCCGCATCTTCGGAACTGTCAAGCCCGGTTGAATCGTCCGATCGCTTCTGTTTTCGAGCGATGATTTCGCCCGGTTCCAGGGAAATTCTGGATTCAGCCAAGAGACAGCGAAGAAAACTGGTATTCCAGTGCCGATGGTAGGGCTACCGTAACCAGCAGACAAGGTTACGAACGTCATTCTGCAATGCCCGTTCCGGGTCACGACTTCCGAGAGGAGACTGCGGCAATACTCACCACTACTTCAGGACGCGATCGGCTGGTACCAATGGCACTGTCGGTCTAGCCTATGCGTAATATCGATTCTTGGTGCTGATGCGCTCATAATGCGGCAATGGATTTCGCGCAACTTTTCGTCGGATTTCTCCAGCCGGTTGCGGTCGGCTCACTGGCGGTCTTCGTGCTATTCGGAATTGTCCGGCTTAATAGCTCCCGCCGGGCGCCCGCGCTCGCAGTCCGCCGGCCTCATCGCTAACGCCCGTCGTTTGCCTCTTCTACGCTGTGCGTGAGATATTACTCTGCTCCTCGCTATTCCCGATATTTCATAGGCCTAAGTGCGCCTGAGTGAACCGCCAAAATGCGTCTCATCCCCCGCGATACTAAATTCTTTGATCTTTTCGCCGAGCTTTCCAACAATCTCACTGAGGGAGCCAAGTTGTTGCGCAACATCCTGGCTGATCCACACGATCTCACGATGCGGGTGAATCAAGTCCAGGCCATCGAACACAAGGGCGACAAAACAACTCACTCGATCATCACCAAACTGAACCAGACCTTCATCACGCCGTTCGACCGCGAGGATATTCACCGCCTGGCGTCTTCTCTCGACGACGTGTTGGACTTCGTCAACTCGGCCGCTCTGCGTCTGGTGATGTACAAGATTCATACGCCGCCGCCAGTGTCGGCCGAGCTTGCGGGAATCATCGTCCTGCAATGCGAAGAACTCGCCAAAGGTGTTTCGCTTCTCGAAAAGAACGGCCACGTGATGGATCACTGCGACGAAGTTAACCGGCTGGAAGACATGGCCGATCACGTCAGCCGCATGGCCATTGCCGACCTGTTCGAGCACGAAAAGGATCCCATCCATCTCATCAAGCTGAAAGAATTATACGAAGTTCTGGAGTTCGCCACCGATAAAGCCGAAGACGCGGCTAACGTCCTGGAAGCCATTGTGGTCAAGAGCACTTGAGAAAGTCTCTAGGTTTCAACCGGCGCATTCCGGTACCTGCATCTTGAAATCTTGAAATTCTGCAACCTTGATACATGAATAAAGACCTTCTGCTGGTTCTGATCACGATCCTGGTGGCCTTGATTTTTGATTTTCTGAATGGCTTCCACGATTCGGCGAACAGCATTGCGACCGTGGTTTCGACACGCGTGTTGTCTCCCCGGCTGGCCGTGCTCTGGGCCGCAGTGTTCAATTTCCTGGCCGCATTTTTTCTGGGCACAGCCGTCGCCAACACCATCGGCCGCGGCATGATTCGCCTCGAACATGTCGACCAATATGTCGTGTTGGCTGGCCTTATCGCCGCGATCGTCTGGGATCTGCTCACGTGGTGGTGGGGACTGCCTACCTCTTCTTCCCATGCACTGATTGGCGGATATGCCGGGGCCGCCATGATGCACGCCGTCATTCATACTGGCGCCGGAACTATGTTCTCCGTGATCATTCCCGAAGGCTGGTATAAGACCTTAATCTTTATCGTCGTTGCTCCGGTCATGGGCATGTTCCTTGGACTTGTTTTCATGATCGCGGCGCACTGGATTCTGCAGAACAAAGCTCCTCAGACGGTGGACAAGTGGTTCCGGAAACTTCAGCTGTTATCAGCTGCTGCCTACAGCCTTGGACACGGCGGCAACGATGCGCAAAAAACAATGGGTGTTGTTGCGGGCGCAATCTACACCGCGGGATTTATGAGCAAGTCTGACATGCTCTCGAGTTGGGGCCGTTTTCACTGGCCGATCATTCTCGCCGCCCATGCTTCTATTGCAGCGGGCACTTACTTCGGCGGATGGCGAATCGTCCGCACAATGGGGCAGAAAATTACCAAGCTGAAGCCTCTTGGCGGATTCTGCGCCGAAAGCGCCGGAGCCATCACTCTGTTCGGCACCGCTTTGGCCGGTATTCCCGTCAGCACGACGCACACGATTACTGGCGCAATCGTCGGTGTCGGCTCGCTGCACCGGCTATCCGCCGTCCGCTGGGGTGTGGCCGGCCGCATCGTCTGGGCGTGGATTCTGACCATACCAGCCTCCGCACTCGTTGCGGCCGGCATATTCATGCTGATCCACGTACTGCATCCAAATGGCTAAGCTGTAATGTAGGAACCCCGGACCTCGGCTGTCCGGCGTCGGGAAGCTCCGCTGGTTCGGGATGCAGAAAATAAAGAGCCGCGAAGGCTATCTTCGCGGCCCTTATGTCTGAGAGGTCAGTCGCGCTCTATCCGCGCACGCTGATCTTGGAGAACGACAGCACAGCTCGGCTCGGAGTCGGACGCCCCATCGACAACGCCGGACGGAACGTCGTGAAGATCAGCATCCGCTTCACTTCCGGCAAGACTTCCTTCGAATCGCTGGAGTCGGAGAGAATCCGGTAATCCTGAATCCGTCCATTGGCGTCCACGTAGGCCTCAATGACCAGCGAATCCGCATCGATCGTATCCATCGAAATGCCAAACGCGCTCGGCTGCAACTCGGGAGCCGTATTCACCATGACGAGCGGCACATCATTCCTCGCCTGCAATGACGCCGGGCTCACAAAGTACACCATCGCGATACCGAAAATAATTAATGCACTCAGAAACCCGGCCGTAGCCGGAACCATGAATGCCTCGAGCACATTTTCAAGCCGCACCATCAGTCCTTCAAATTTCGCGCGCTTGGCCTGTGCGGCCTCGTGTGAAATCGCCAGGCGCAATTGCAGCCCGAGATCGTCCGGCGCCTTTGCCCGTCCAACACTCATCAGCAGCTGTTGCGTCCGTCGCAGCCCTCGATATTCGCGGCTGCACGACGCGCAATCCGACAAATGCCGCTGCAGCGCGAGCATCTCCGTGCCCGTCACTGCGCCATCCAGGTATGGCGAAAACAGCCGCTTTGCCTGCGAACACGGCAGTCCCGCAGATTTCACCGTACTCGCCTTCCCAATGCCATTTTTTCCGATCATGGCATCACCTCAACCCTTCTACCCCCTCCAGCAACCTGCCTCCGCGAATTTTCCGGAGCAGCCAACCCCAGTTCGTTTCCTACTTCGCGCACGTACGCCGCCAAGCGCTGCCGTAGTGCCTCTCTGCCGCGCGTCAACCGGGATTTCACCGTTCCCAGCGAAATCTCCAGCACCTCGGCAATCTCCTCGTACGACATCTCTTCCAGGTCCCGCAAAATCAGCGTCGTGCGATACGGCTCAGGAACCTTCCTCAACTCTTCTTCCACCCGGTGCTGCACCTCATGGTGGGCCACGTTCTCAAACGGAGTGTTGCCGTGGTCCATCAGCGCAGCCTGCATTTCACTGTCTCCGAGGCCCGGCGCTTCCGATTCCACCGGTTCGATCGAAGTCTCCCGCGCCTTGTGCCGGAACCACCATCGCCGCCGATTCGCCGCCTCGTGCAGCGCGATCCGATAGATCCACGTCTTCAAGCTGGACTCGCCGTGAAACTGCTTCATCCCGCGAAACACTTTGAGGAAAACGTCCTGCGTGGTATCGGCGGCATCCGCCGGATCGTTCACGATCCGGTACACAAGCCCGTACACCGGCTGTTGAAATTCTCCGATCAGCCAGGCATAGGCCGCTTCCGAGCCAGCCTTCAATTCCGCTACGATCGCCGATTCTTCCTGCGACCGTAGCCCTATCGCACTCGCCAGATCTCCCAAGGTGGTTGCTCCCGCCATAGAGGCGTCCCCTGATTATAGGATTTTCCGCCGCACCGCGCCCTGAAATTTCACAACCTGGCCAGTCCCTTTCTGCCGCAACTGCCGTAGAGACCTTCACTCAGCATAGACTCCGGCGCCCTGCTCGGAGTTCCCATCGTAAGTAACTTATTTTCAGCGGGATCAAGCACGACAAGCCCAGAACCAGGCTTCTGTGGATTACTTCCGTGACTCCCGAGGATTTTCCCGAAGCTTCCTTACGGCAACGCCAGTTGCAGCAAGCGGGCCGGATCGAGGTACGTTCCCTGCCACCGAACAGCCACGTGCAGATGCGGCCCGGTCGCCCGTCCCGTGCCTCCGCTGAGGCCGATGATCTGCCCCCGTTTCACCGTATCTCCTTCTTTCACTTTGAAGTCTGAAAGATGGAGATACAGCGTGAGCAGTCCTTGCCCATGATCGATGACGATGAAGTTGCCTTCGTAATACAACGGACGGGCGAGCAGAACCGTACCATCGTTCATCGCATGAACCGGAGTGCCCGTCGGAACTCGAAAATCGAGCCCGAGATGAGGCCGCTGGGCTACGCCGTTAAAAATGCGTTGCGAGCCAAAAACATCGGAGATCGAAGCTTCCGCCGGCGCCGCGAATTTCCCGTCCCATTCGCGATCGGGCGTCACCCGATTGAGATAGTCGTCCTTAACCTTCTTCGCCTCATCAATCTGCTGGAGTTGCGCAGGCGTTGGCTCGGTGAATTTCTTTTCGACCGCGAGTTCCACCTTGATCTTCGGATAATTCGCGTGTCCGACTACAAGTGAATGCGTGAACGTCACCGGCGCGTTGCTCGTCGCCCGCTCTCCGGAAAGTTCCAGCGTGTATTTCCCAGGGGCGGTTTCAATGCTGATACCAACCAGCGCGAACCAGGTCTTGGTCGCTTTGTCGTAGCTGAAGCTGACCTTGTGCCCAAACCAGGTTCCGTCCAGTGAATTCAGCTTTGCGGGCGTCTTAACCTGAAACAGCATTGGGCCGCCATTGACCAGTTGCGCGGGCAGAGCGCGGACCGTCCACGTAGCAGCGACCGCCGGACCAACCAGACAGGCGAAGAACGCGACCGCGATAGGAAAGATGCAGATAGAAAGCTGGGTAGGAAGCCGCTTCACGATTCCAGCGTAGCACTTTGGGCGACCGGCCCATATAATCGCGCCGATGCGCACTCGGCTCCTCGCGGCTCTATTGGTTTGCATGCTGTGCGAGATCGTCGCAGCCCAAGCCCCAGGCAACACGCTGCGCGCCGACCGCGTAGTTGTATTCAAGAAGGAACGAACTCTGCAGCTGTTTAACGCCGGCAAAGTCGTTAAGAGTTACAGGATTGCGCTCGGTGGAGTTCCGGTCGGCCCGAAGACGAGTCAAGGCGACCACAAGACTCCCGAAGGAACTTACGTCCTCGACTCGCGCAATCCTCACAGTCAGTTCTACGAGTCGATTCACATCTCCTATCCGAACGATCAGGATCGCTTCACGGCGCGCAAGAATGGCGTTTCCCCGGGAGGAGACGTTTTCCTGCACGGTCTGCCCAACGGATATGGCTGGGTCGGAGCGGGACATCGCCTGAAAGACTGGACAGATGGCTGCATCGCCGTAACCGACCAGGAGATGGACGAAATATGGCGTGCCGTCCCCAACGGCACGCCGATTGAAATACATCCCTGATCTCTCAAAACCGCTAGTTCAAGATCAGATCTCACGACAATCCGAGATTCTCACTTGCTCTTGATTCCAAACACGCGCAACTGATTGTGGCTCGCCACGAAAACCTCGCCGTTCGCCACCACCGGCACCAGATTCGCGTTGCCGCCCGTATTCGTCCATGCTCCGGCCTGCACTTTGGCTAGTTGCTTCATCGTTCCCTTGGTGACGGATCTCGGATTAAATGCGTAGAGGAAAATCGGATGTCCCGATGCGCTGGTCGGCCGCGACAGCGCCCAGAGAATCGGATTCGAAGTCCCATTCGACGAGATGCTGGTGAAGAATCCCGGATCCTGTACCCAGCTCGCCAGTGCAGGAGATTGCGACACCTTCACAAGCGCCACCTTCGGCGACGTTTGCACTTTGTACACCAGCACTTGCTGCCCACCGCTGCCGACCACACGGCCCAGTCCGTCAGAAGGGTCGACAAAATACGACTCTCCGCACCAGCAGGCCCCTATGGTATAGGTGCCGAGCACGTTATTCTTCTGTGTCGAATATCCTCCGAGCGAATCTTCGTTCATAAAGAACAAGCTCCCAACTTTTCCCGCGGCCACGGCCATGTGTGGCGTGGAGCCAGGCTGGTCGGGAAGCACCATCACCCCGCCCGAACCGAAATCGTTGTCGGCCTGGTCGAGCGACGCCTGGTTCGATGGCGTGAACAAATCCAGAACCGTCGTCAGATCCGACGACACTTTCACAACACTCTCCTGAATGTTGCTGATGCCATCGTACGTGGTGCCCGAGTAATCGGAATTTCCGGTGACGAACAAAACATTCCCGTCGTCATCCGCCGCAGGACCATAACCCGACATCCAGATCGCCGACAGAAAGAAACTGTCCGGGGAGGTTGCCTGCGTATCCATCAGCTGATTTGCCGCCAGTGGCGTCAGCGTGCCGGTCTGCCAGCCCAGAAGCCATCCTCGCGAAACGTTTGCCGCCATATCGCAGAAACTGCCGAAACCGGCGTAAATGTTGTCATTCGCCAGCAACAATGCAGGACGCTGCCGCTGATAGGTCGCATTGAAATCGAATGTCGTTCCATCCAGCAGCGTATGCGACCCAACTACAACCTGCGCAGTGACTTTGTCGGTCAAGCTGCCCAGATCGAGGGCGTGAATACGGTAGGTAGGACCACTCGAATCCTGCGTGTAAATGATGACGTACATGGTGTTGCTGCTCAGATCGATCACTGGCGTCGAATTGATCCCAACGTTCGGCCCGTTGTTGCCGCAACCGAGTGGACGATGAACCGCAGTGCCAAAACTCGGATTGAGCAGCACCGTGCCGCTCTTGGCATCGATGGCGTAGATTGTGTTCGATTCCGTCGCGATATATACGACGTCGTGCTGACCTTGATGCGATCCCGCCGTGATATTGACGCCCGGGACGAACAACGGTTGTCCGTCGACCTGGTCGTTCAATGCCACGCTCTTCAGTAGCTGAAAGGACGAGCTGCCGACGTTGCTGGGCGTGAGCACCGTCTCGTGCGAGTTCCATCCGGTGCGATTATTGTCGACATGATAGGTTGTAATCGCTTGTCCAAGAGCAAGCGAGACCCCGCAGACTGCAAAAAGCAAAAACGCGAAAGTCGCGTGCAAAGGTACGAACTGAAGACGAAGTGACATGGCGCTGATTCCTTTTTGTTTTTGAAATTTTAGGAAAGGCCCTGCCTGGCTGCTTTGGGGGGACGCAACGCGAAGCGCATTGAGCCTACGACATCACTCGCCAAACTGTAAATGAGAAGATAGTCTCTCAGCAGACATGCCGACTCGTGAGGCCTCCGGGATTGCGTAGAATCATGCAGGTTCTTGCAACATGGGGTCGCCTCTGAAAGAAGAACTCGCTGCCAAGACCCGCGCGCCCGAACAAAACGGCCCGACGCTGGTTCGCGGTCTAAACGTTTGGCACGCCACTTCCATCGTCGCCGGCACCATCATCGGCAGCGGCATCTTCCTCGTTCCCGCCGAAATGATGCAGGATGTTGGTTCTACCCGCCTGGTCTATCTCGCCTGGATCGTCGGTGGCCTGCTCTCCTTTTTCGGCGCACTGACTTACGCCGAACTGGGCGCCGTCCGCCCCTACGCCGGCGGCGAATACGTCTACGTGCGCGATGCCTACGGACCTCTGCCCGGCTTCCTTTACGGATGGACCTGGTTCCTCATCGCCAAGCCCGCTTCAATCGCCAGTGTTACTGCCGGCCTGGTCCGCGTGCTCGGCACGTTCTCCGCATTCAGTTTCCTGCCCCAAACTCTCGTGGCACTGCACCTGACGTCGAGCCGCGTCCTCGTCATCAATTACGGCCACCTCGTCGCGATCGCCGCGACCGTGTTGATTACAGGCCTGAATTACATCGGTGTGCGCAAGGCCGGCGATTTCCAGGTCGTCTTCACCGTCCTGAAGGTTGCGATGATCATCTTCATCGCCTTCATCGCGCTCACTGCTTCCTCCGGCTCGTGGAGCAATTTCGCGACAACCTTCACTGGAGCCAAAGGCGGCATGGCCGGATTCATGGCCGCCCTGGTCGCCGCGCTATGGGCCTACGACGGCTGGAACGACCTGAACATGGTCAGCGAAGAAATTCAGCGTCCGGAACGAACGATTCCGATCGCGCTGATCGCCGGCGTGGCACTCGTTGCCGTCCTCTACATCGGGATGAACGCCGGCATTCAGCGTGCCCTTCCCGCTTCGGTCATTGCGCACTCGGCAGTTCCCGCCGCCGCCGCCAGCGAGGCCGCTCTCGGACGCCTGGGGATTTCCCTCGTCTCCATCGGCATGGTCATTTCTATGTTGGCTGGGCTGAATGGAACGATCATGAGCGGCGGCCGCGTTCCATTTGCTGTCGCTCGCGATGGATATCTATTCAAGGCGTTGGGAGAAGTCCACCCGAAGTTCCACACGCCCTCAGTAGCGCTGGTGATTCAGGGCGCGGTGGCGATCATTCTTGTCGTGGTCGGCGGAGCCTTCCAGGAACTTTTCTCGCTCGCGATCTTTGCCGAGTGGCTCTTCTATATGGTCGCCGCCAGCACAATTTTTGTATTTCGCCGCCGTGAACCGAACGTCTACCGTCCCTACCGCACCGCAGGCTATCCCCTGGTCCCGGCCCTGTTCATCGGAACCGCAGCCGTTCTTCTGTACTACACCTTTAAGAACAATCTGAGTGATTCGATTGGCGGACTCATCGTGATTCTGCTCGGTATCCCGGTTTTCTTCGCCTTCGCGCGCCGAAAGCAGAAAAACGGGGCGCAGTCGGCTCACTAAGCGCTCTCTCGTTTCATCGAAACTGATGGCCGAGCCTTCACGCCGCCGATTTTTCTTTGAACCTCAATCCCTTCCGGTACAGTCCATCGCTTCCGACATTGAAGACGCGGTTGAACCGTGCCCGAAAGTTCTCCTGAGCGGCGCTGGCCGCAAGTTCAATCAATTGCTCCTCAGTAAAATGGCGGCGTAACTCGGCATATAAGTCATCGCTCACATTCGACGGCGTCTCTGCCATCGCATCGGCCATCCGCAACAAGGAAGCCTCCGGTGCCGCAAAGCCATCGAAGCTCCCCGCGCGGATCACCGCAATCTCCTCATCGTTCAATCCGGACATTCTGCCGCCGGCAGAATTCGCGTCGATTCAAAACGGACACCCGACTCGCGACGCCGTCCTTAAGAGAACCAGAGATCGCAACCGCGCCGGAACCTTCCCTCTTTGCCCGAGCAACCATTCGGGGACAATGCTCGTCCAGAAAACCCGCGGCACCCGCGCTGAAATCTTCATCGGCGTCAGATCGCGCCCCAACATCTTGCGGACCTTCCGAAAAACCTGCTGCATCAGAAACGACGTCTGCTTCGGATCAATTCCTTCGACTCTAGCCATAATCCTCCTCCATCTCGGGAATCCCCACTGAACGCCAAACCGCATACTCGCCCCTCTCAATTCCGATGCTTCTTTCCCCCGAGCGGTCGCACTTCAATAAAAGGGCCATGCGGTCCTCACAATTGAATTCCAGCGGCTACCGCATCGATCCCGATCGCATCCAAAAAGGTCGAGCGCCCCGAGCAGCGCAGACAAAATAATAAAAAATGAGGAGTCAGAATATGAATGAGCGGAGATTACCAATTCCAGAACTCGTACTCTTTGGAGCAACCCGGATCGCCCTCGGCATGGGCATCGGATTTCTCGTCTCCCGGGCGATGAATAATGACGAGCGCAAAGCAGCCGGAATCGCGCTGACCGTCGTCGGAGGCGCCACCACGATTCCACTGGTGATCGGCATGGTCCGCCGAATCAAGAGTTCCGAGCCAAAGATCATGCCGGCCGCGGCAGCCTGAGAGGAGATACGAGCGAGGACGAGAAATAAGGGTCGGAGGGGACACCCGGAAGCGATTGGGAGGTTTGGTGGACCTGGCCGGGATCGAACCGGCGACCTCTTCCATGCCATGGAAGCGCGCTCCCAGCTGCGCCACAGGCCCACTTTTGAGGACACTACGGTTGCGTCTCTGCAACCCCAATCATTCTCGCCGACGTGCGCCCGATAGTCAACGCACGCCACCTCAAATCCTCCGAATCCAGCGAAATCCTAGAGCAGCAATGCACACAAAAAAATTCTTCTCTGAGACAATTTCAGCCGTTTCTTCCACGGCACTTTTCTGCCATAATTGATCGTGCACGCCACCTGCACAATTCTCCAAAGACAATTTAAAGCGAGGAAGAGATGCCAGCGAAGTACATCTTTGTGACCGGCGGAGTTGTGTCTTCACTCGGCAAGGGCCTGGCCGCGGCTTCGATCGGATGCCTGCTCGAAAGCCGCGGAATCAAAGTCAACCTCATGAAGTTCGATCCCTACCTCAACGTCGATCCCGGCACCATGTCGCCGTTTCAGCACGGCGAAGTCTTTGTCACCGACGACGGCGCCGAAACCGATCTCGACCTGGGCCACTACGAGCGCTTCACCCACGCCAAACTTTCTCGCGACAATAACTGGACCACCGGCCGTCTCTACGAACAGATCATTGCCAAAGAGCGCCGTGGAGACTATCTCGGCAAGACCGTCCAGGTCATCCCTCACGTCACCAACGAAATCAAGGCCGCCATGAAGAAGGTCGCGCAGGATGTCGACGTCGCCATCGTCGAAATCGGCGGCACCGTCGGCGATATCGAATCACTCCCCTTCATGGAAGCCATCCGCCAGATGCGCCAGGAACTGGGCCGCGAGCACACCCTGTTCGTCCACGTCACGCTGGTCCCATTCATTGCCGCGGCGCAAGAGCTGAAGACCAAGCCCACGCAGCACTCGGTCAAAGAACTTCTCAGCATCGGAATTCAGCCCGACATTCTGCTCTGCCGCACTGACCGCTTCCTTTCAAAGGAAATGAAGTCCAAGATCGCCCTCTTCTGCAACGTCGCCGAAGAAGCCGTCATCACCGCGAAAGATGTAGCCTCGGTCTACGAAGTTCCTCTCGTCTTCGCCAACGAAAACGTCGACACGCTGGTGCTGAAGTCGCTGCACATGGACGCGAAAGAGCGCGACCTCGCGAAGTGGGAAGACATTGTTCACCGCGTCTACAACCCGAAAGATACCGTCACCATCGGAATCGTCGGCAAGTACGTCGAGTACGAGGATTCCTACAAATCTCTCAAAGAAGCACTCGTCCACGGAGCGCTGGCCCACAACCTGAAGCTGCAGCTGAACTGGATCGAAGCCGAAGGCCTCGAAACTGGCGACAAGACTTACGAAGCCCAACTCGAGGACTACGACGGCCTTCTCGTTCCCGGCGGTTTCGGCAAGCGCGGCATCGAAGGCATGCTGATCGCGATCCGCTATGCCCGTGAGAAGAAGGTTCCGTACTTCGGCATTTGCCTCGGCATGCAGACCGCCTGCATCGAATTCGCCCGCAACGTAGTCGGCCTCGCAGAAGCCAATTCCAGCGAGTTCGATCCCGCCACTCCACATCGAGTGATCTACAAACTCCGCGAACTGCGCGGCGTAGAAGAACTCGGTGGCACGATGCGGCTCGGCGCGTGGCCCTGCAAGATCGAACCGGACACGCTCGCCTCTAAGATTTACGGCAAGGCGGAGATCAGCGAGCGCCATCGCCACCGCTACGAATTCAATCGCGAGTACGAAGAGCCGATGACCGCCGCGGGCCTGCGCATCTCCGGATCGACACCCGACGGAACTTACGTCGAAATGGTCGAACTTCCCGATCATCCCCACTTCATCGGATGTCAGTTTCACCCTGAGTTCAAATCGAAGCCGCTCGAGCCGCATCCTCTGTTCAGCAGTTTCATCGGCGCAGCGTACGCGCACGGACTGAAGCGCCGCGCCGAAAAAGAAACGGCTGAGGTGGAAATGTTCCATCGGCCGGAAAGGGCAAGAGTCTGATCGCTTGGCCACGGATTTTCGCGAATCCTCACGGATTTAAGCCTTTCAATCCGTGAAAATCCGTGCCGATCCGTGGCCTGATTGTTTTCATGTCGATCTCGTTCCAAGTCGGCGATATTCACATCGGCTCGGGTGACTTTTTCCTCATCGCCGGACCTTGCGTCATCGAGAGTGAAGAACACGCGATCCGCATGGCTGAGATCATCAAGGGTGTCGTCCGCTCGCTCAATGTCCCATTCATCTTCAAAGCCAGTTACGACAAGGCGAACCGCACGTCAGTCCGCAGCTTTCGCGGCCCCGGCCTCAAAGAAGGCTTGCGGATTCTGAGGAAGATCAAGGACGAACTTCATCTGCCCATCCTCACCGATGTCCACGAAACCGCCGACGTCGGCAAAGTCGCCGAAGTCGCTGACATCTTGCAGATTCCTGCATTCCTCAGCCGACAGACTGATCTCGTCGTCGCCGCCGCCCTGAGTGGCCGCGCCGTTAACATCAAGAAGGGACAGTTCGTCGCTCCCTGGGACATGCGGCATGCCATCGAAAAGTGCCGTGACGCCGGCAACACGCGTGTGTTCCTCACCGAGCGCGGAGCCAGCTTCGGCTACAACAATCTCGTCGTCGATATGCGCTCGCTTGCCATCATGCGTAAGTTCGCGCCGGTGGTTTTCGATGCGACGCACTCAGTGCAACTGCCGTCCTTGCAAGCGGACGATAAAGGCCCTGCCGTGAGCGGCGGACAGCCCGAGTTCATCCCGGTGCTAGCGCGCGCCGCCGTGGCCGCCGGAGTCGACGGCGTCTTCATGGAAGTCCACGACAATCCGAAAGAAGCGAAGTCCGACGGCGCAAACGCGCTGGAATCGACAAAGCTGCGGGGAGTCTTGAAAGAACTGCTCGCCATCAGAAAAGCGTTGCTGGAAGCCCACAGTACTCCCTAGGGTTTGTCTACTTTCGCCAAAACAAACTAATTATTTTCGCGATCGGTACCAGATAGAAATACCTCCGTCGAAGAAACCTCCGGGAAAGCCTCTTGCCCCAGTCGTCCGCCACATCCTCTTCTTCTCTGTATTCGGGTCGTACGGTGTAATGGATGTGGTGCCCAACCTCATGATACAGAGTCCTGCCAATCGCAAGCCTGTTTATAAGAGGAATCCAGAGTGCCCAGCGAGGAAAGCGACGTAAGATCTGGTCCATATACAGCTCAATCCATGGTGGTTGTCCTTTCCATCGCTGGTGATAAAGACCTGCGACCCTCAACTGAGCGACGCGGCGTCCGCGCGACGTGGTTTTGCCAAGGCGCTTTCTTCTCGGTTGGCCCGATAGATTCGACAGAACGACACAGTCGAGACCAATCAGATACTTTGCCGGAACGAACTGCAGAAGGTCGTGCACGATTTTTGCCGCTGGAATCGGCGGCTTATAGTCGCGATACGCTTCTTTGATTTCTACAGCCTCGCGTTCCAGCAAGCGATTCCTCCCGCAGACTTCATCAGATTATCAGCCAAGCCGCTTAACCTCACTAACCAGCACAAAGGCCTCGTCTCGCTCAGATATCTATTGCGAGCAAGACGAGGCCTTTGGATTAGATTTAGTTACTCCAGCACAAAAATATCCTTCTTCGCGCACATCTCCTTCAGCACCTTCGGCCACACCGTCACACTGACCTCGCCCAGATGCGCCTTCCGCAGCAGAAGCATCAGTGTTCTCGACTGCCCAATGCCTCCGCCCACCGACAGCGGCAGCACATCGTTGACGATTCCCTGGTGATACGGGAATTTCAGATTATCGAGCAGCTTCGACATCTCCAGTTGCGTGCGCAGCGTTTCCGCATTTACGCGAATGCCCATCGAACTCAGTTCGTGCCGCCGCTGCGTCACATGATTCCACACCAGAATGTCGCCATTCAGTCCGTGCGTATCTTTCTTCGTCCGTGCGCTCGTATCCGTAACCCAGTCGTCGTAATCGGCCGCGCGCATCTCGTGCGGGTACCCATCTTTCAGTGGCCATCCGATCCCGACAATAAAGATCGCCGGATACTTCTGCAGAATCGCCGTCTCCCGCCGCTTGCGCGGAAGATTCGGATACATCTCCAGCAATTCCTCGGCATGAAGAAACGTCAACTCCTCGGGAAGATTCGGATATCTCGGATCCTTCAGCGTTGGAAACATCTCTAGCGCAAACTTTTCCGCTCCAACCAGCACTTTCCAGATCTTTTGGACAATGATTTTCAGGAATTCCACGTTGCGTTCCTTCGCCGTCACCACCCGCTCCCAGTCCCATTGATCGACGTACGCGGAATGGTCGTGATCGAGAAAGTAGTCCTTGCGCACCGCGCGCATGTCGGTGCAGATGCCTTCGCCCGGTTTGCAGTCGAACTGTTTCAGCGCGACCCGTTTCCATTTCGTCGCGGCCTGTACCACCTGCGCGTCAATCGGATGCTTGTCGCGGTCGTTCGAAATGTGAAACTGAATCGGCGTCCTCGATCCGTCGCGGTCGAGCATGTCGTTCACGCCGCTCTCGACATCGACAATCAGCGGCACCTGGACCATCTGCAGTCCGAGCTCCTTGCATAGATTGTCTTCGATATACCGCCGCAGATGAAAAATCGCTTTCTGCGTCTCTTTGCGCGTCAGAAGCGATTTGTAATCCGAGGGCAGAATTGTTTCCAGCTCGGCATAATCTCCGATGCCTGGTCCGGCCAGGTCGGCCTTCTTGCTGGCCTGGCTTTCGCGATCGAACTTCACGGACTTCTCTTTTACTTCAGTCGGATGATCCAGAGTGCTGCCTTTATGTCTCATTTAAAGACTCCTGTGCTGGGGATTCCTTCAGAAAGAAGCGGCAGGGAAACCGCCGGTTGAGGTGACATTCCTCTGTATTGGACTGCGGCCCGAAACGCCCAGCCGTGATAACAATCACACCTAGTTGTGTGTCTGGCAACAGCGGCACCAATCGCACATGAAACCCATGCAACACCGCTCGCAGGCGCAATCTCAACCGCTTGTGCTAGATTGAAATTCTCGCGATGAAGCACGTTGCCAACTGGACTTTGAACACCGCCGCCGTCCGTGGCGCCAGCTACGCGGACGTCCGCGTCATCGCGCAGCGCAGTCGCGCTCTCAGCACAAAGAACGGGAAGGTCGGCAGCGCCTCTGATGCCGAGTCCGTCGGCATGAACGTCCGCGTAATCGCCGACGGAGCCTGGGGATTCGCCGCCTCCGCCGAGCTCGGCCGCGGCGCGGTCGAAGCCACCGCAGCCCAGGCGGTCGAGATCGCCCGCGCCTCCGCTCGTGTGAAGCGCGATGACATTCGCCTCGCCCCCGAAAAACCCACCGTCGCCGAATGGATCACGCCGCACAAGATCGATCCCTTCAGCGTCTCGGTCGAGCAGAACATCGACCTGCTCCTCGAGATCGACGCCGAACTTCGCGCGGTTGCCGGGATCACGCTCGCTGAAACGAACATGAATTTCAACCGCGAGGAGCAATGGTTCATCTCCTCCGAAGGCGCCGATATACATCAGACCAAAATCTCCACCGGCGCCGGATACGCCGCCTACGCCTTTGCTGGCAATGAAATCCAGAAGCGTTCCTATCCCAACTCTTTCGGCGGACAGTGGCAGAACAAAGGATACGAACTCATCGAAGAATTGAAACTCCTCGAGAATGCGCGCCGTATCGCCGAAGAAGCCGTCGCGCTGCACAAGGCCGACCAGTGCCCCGAAGGGAAGTTGGACATCATCCTCGATAGCTCGCAACTCGGCCTGCAGATTCACGAATCCGTCGGACATCCCATCGAACTCGACCGCGTCCTTGGCATGGAAGCGAATTTCGCCGGCACTTCCTTCCTGACTCTCGACAAGTTGCGGACTCTGCGTTACGGCAGCGATCTGGTCAACGTCGTCGCCGACGCCCGCCAGGAGCACGGTCCTGGCCTCGGCACGTTTGCCTTCGATGACGAAGGCGTCGCGGCCCAGTGCACGCCCATCATCACCAACGGCCTCTTCACCGGATACCTGAGCTCGCGCGAAACGGCGCACACGGTGGGCCTCAATCGTTCCGGAGGAACTTTGCGTGCCGAAAGTTGGAATCGGCTGCCGATGATCCGCATGACCAACATCAGCCTGCTGCCCGGAGACAGGCCGCTCACGTTGGAGCAACTCATCGCCTCCACCGACCACGCCATCCTCATGCAGACGAATCGCTCGTGGTCCATCGACGACAAGCGTTACAACTTTCAGTTCGGGACCGAGATCGGATGGGAAATCAAAAAGGGCAAGCGCACACGCATGCTGAAGAATCCCTCCTACTCCGGCATCACCACGGAATTCTGGAATTCCCTTGATGCCATCTGCTCACGCGACGAATGGACGCTCTGGGGCACTCCCAACTGCGGCAAAGGCCAGCCGCAGCAGGTTATGGGCACAGGCCACGGCGCGTCCCCTTCCCGCTTCCGCGGCGTCAAAGTGGGGAGCGCCTTCCGAGGAAGCTAACTGGCTGAGTTATAGCCCCTAGTCACTAACCAATAGTCACTGATTTTGAATGCTTACTTTCGAACAAGCCGCTGCCATCTTCGACCGCATCCGCAAGCTCTCGTCCGCCGACGAAATCGAAGTCCTATTCTCCGGCGGACGCTTCGCCCTGACCCGCTTCGCCAACAACGCCATTCATCAGAACGTCGCCGAAGAAAATCATGTCGTCTCGGTTCGCACCGCCTTCGGCTCGAAAACTGCGCGCGCCTTTACCAACAAGTTCGACGATGAAAGCCTGCGCCAGGTCGTGAAGTCTTCGGAGAACCTTGCCAAAGTCCAGCATCCGGACCCAGACCTTCTTCCCGTGCCCGATCCCACCGAAGCATCCGGCCCGGCAGAAGCACAACCGCCACCGCCATCGCGCTATTTCGACCACACCGCGGCCATCACCCCCGAAATTCGCGCGGAAGGTGTCCGCAAAATCGTGGGTGTCGCCGACCGTCACAAACTCACCACAGCGGGCGTGTTCTCCAGCGGTGAATCGTTCGAAGGCCTCTTCAATTCTCGCGGCCTGAGCAAATGGCACATGCAAACTTCCGCTGAAGTTTCGATCACCATGCTTGCCGCCGACTCTTCTGGATGGCAGAAGGCCAGCTCTCCCGACATCAACAACCTCGACCCGCTGCGCCTCGCCGAAGTCGCGGCGCAGAAAGCAGTCGACTCGGCGCATCCCCGCGAAATTCCTGCTGGAAAATACACGGTCATCCTCGAACCCGCCGCGGTCCTCGACATCGTCGGATTCATGTTCTGGGATTACTCCGGCATGGCCATCCTCGACCAGCGTTCGTTTCTTACTGGCCGCATCGGCGCAAGATTATTCGGCGACAGCATCACCATCTGGGACGACGTCGCGCACCCGCTTCAAGCCGGCGTTCCGTTCGATGGAGAAGGTGTGCACCGCCAGAAAATCTGCCTGGTCAACAACGGAGTCGTTGACCGTGTCGTCTACGCCCGCGCCACCGCCGAGCGCATGAAGCGTTCCGAGCACAAAGACAGTGTCGGTCCGATCGCGGCCACGGGTCACGGATTTTCTCTTCCCAATGAAATGGGAGAGATGCCCGTCAACATCGTCTTCGCTCCAGTGAATAATCCTCAATCCATCGAGCAAATGATCGCCTCCACCGAACGCGGCGTGCTGGTCACGCGCCTGTGGTACATCCGCGAAGTCGAGCCATTCGAGAAGATGCTCACCGGAATGACCCGCGACGGCACCTTCCTGATCGAGAACGGGCGCGTGCAGG
Source organism: uncultured Acidobacteriota bacterium (assembly GCA_963763845.1). Classification (GTDB taxonomy): domain Bacteria; phylum Acidobacteriota; class Terriglobia; order Terriglobales; family Acidobacteriaceae; genus Sulfotelmatobacter. Next base: position 11,271 of record CAVXPX010000021.1, on the reverse strand, counting down.
GCGGAGTCCGCAACTTCCGTTTCAATGAAAGCCTCATCCACATGCTGTCGAATGTTGAAGCCATGAGCGAGCCAGTCCGCTCCTGCGGAGAAGAATCGTTCGACATGGTCGTGCCTGCGATGAAGGTGAACGACTTCAACTTCACCGAAGTGACAAAGTTCTGAGATGCTCTGTGATACGTCGTTTTGGGTAGGGCACGGCTTAAAGCCGTGCCGCCAGGATTTCCCCGCGCAATTTTTCTCACCCGAGGTCTCCGAATTTCTTCCCTGTTTCGCCCGAAATCGTCGGCTTCAGCAAGGTCCTTTCCGCGCCTTTCCCGCGTCCGCCAATCTCGCCTAATCCATTCAAAGAAAAGAAGTTAGCTCCGACCGTTCCATGACTTCGGTAACTTTGTTTGTCTGATTCCGGGGTGTACGCTGCCGTTGAGTTCATATCTTCCGGCAAACATCGCCGGACGAAAGGCTGAATCGAGCTTGGCAGCGGAAGGAAAGGCACTGATGACCGAGGCGCAGATGAACCGAGCGCAATACGAAGACATGCAGAGTGCGCCGCGCTTTCCGTTGCATCTCGCCGCCTCGATCAAGACACAGGGCAGCGCGTATTCCGCCGAAACCGAAAACATCTCCGCCAACGGCGTGCTATTCGCGATGGACAAAGACGTTCCCGTCGGATCGATGGTCGACTTCACGATCATGTTGCCGGGCGAAGTTGTCGGCACCGGTCGCGATGTGCAGGTCGATTGCCGCGGGCGTGTCGTGCGCAGCTTTGAAGATCGCGGCCGCCGCGGGGTTGGCGTCGTGATCGACGAATATCACTTTGAGCGGTTGTAGTCGCAAGGAATCGAATGGCTACCAATCCGGTAAGCGTGGAAGAAAATTTCGGAGCAGCCGACGATAAGGGACAGTTCGTCCGCGTCATCGTGGCGGACACGCAGGCGATCTTCCGCGCCGGCCTGCGCAAGATCTTCGCGCTCGAAGATGACATTCGCGTCGTCGGCCAAGCCGAGACGCTCCCGCAGACTCAGTCCGCCCTGGCCAAGTTTTCCGCCGACCTTCTGATTTTCGAAGCCGCTCTTACGCCGAACCCGGTGGATGCCGTCGTCGAACTTCTCCGTCAGCATCCGAAATTGCGCGCAGTCGTCGTGACGCCCGGCTCTGACGAAGAACTTACCCTCGAACTCTTCCGCCGCGGCGCTCACGGTATCGTCTCGCGCGAAGTCGAACCTGAAGTCCTGGTTGAGTGCATACGCAAAGTTGTCGGTGGAGAAACCTGGCTCGATACGCAAGGTGTTCGTTGGGTGATGGAAGCGTATCGCAACCAGAACAATCGCGCCCCGGGATCGCGGCCGAAAGTTCAGCTCACGCCCAAAGAGACGCTCATCGTTTCCTGCGTCACCCAGGGCATGAAGAATAAAGAGATCGCTCTTCGCGTCGGAACCACCGAGCAGGTGGTCAAGAATTATCTGCGCAAGGTGTATGACAAACTCGGAGTCGCCGACCGTCTGGAACTCGCGCTCTACTGCCTGAACCATCACGTCGTCGACAACACCAAGGTTCCTCCGTTGCCCGCCAACGCAAACGGCAACGCAGCCGCAGCTAGCCACGCCGGAAGCTCCGCGAGTGCCGCTGCTGCCGGAGCGGGCTCCGCCTCGGTCATGCCGGCAGTGCTCCCTCCGGATTCCCCTGAAAAACTTTAAGACTTGACCGTTTGCGCCACCAACATTAACCCTCCTTGCCCTTGTGAACATTTCTGGCTGATCGTTAGTTCTGAAGCTCACCTGCTTATGTGGGGACAGCCGCCTCGCCTGTCCAGCGGAGCAAAGCTCCGAGGTGCGCTCTTTAGGCGAGTGACAATTTTTCCTTTTCGCTAATCGTAACTTCTCATGCACACTCTCTCGCGCTAAAACCTCCTTGCGCAACCATTGCGAACCTCAATCTTCGGACTTTTCTCGAGCGGCGAGTCCCGAACTGCCACACTTCACGGAAGATACCAGGCGAGTCTTATCAAGTTGCGGTTCTGCGGCATCCTCCATAGAATTGAAAGGTGCGATCCAGCCGCGGCGGTTGAAAGCGCGCGGCAGAAGAAGCAGTTCTCAAGAGCCGTTCCTTCCATCGATTCACGCTGGAGAGATGGCCGAGTGGCTGAAGGCGCACGCTTGGAAAGCGTGTTTAGGGGAAACTCTAACGTGGGTTCGAATCCCACTCTCTCCGCCAGTTTTTTGTTGATACCAATAGACTTACGTGATTGGCTGACGTCCACTGACGTCCATTAACGCGCCATCGCCTGTTTCACTACTCTTCCATGCGCTTCCCGCATCGATTCCATCATCCCTCCGCCATAGGTATTCAGCGTGGTTTGAATGGATGCGTGCCGCATGAGTTCCTTCTGCACCGTAAGCGGCTCGCCATTATCTCCCAGCCACGCTCGGTAAGTGTGGCGGAGCGTATGCCAGCCGATGGGTCCTAAGCCGGCTTTGACTGAGGCCGGGCTCAGATGGTTGTGCTGCATGTTCCAGGGTGTGTAGGGTTTTTCTCCCGCCATGTAGGGCGACGCGAACACGAAGTCCGAGTCGGCGGAAAACTCAGTCTTACGCCTCCACTCGAAGATCACCTCCGCCAACGCTGGATCCAGTGGCAGGGGCGCCTCCGAGTATTCGGTCTTCACGTCATCCACGCGACCAGCAACGATCGCGCGGCGGATGTAGACTGACAGGTTTTGCCAATCAAAATCGCTCCACTTCAGGGCGACCATCTCCGAGCATCTCACGCCGGTACAGAGGGCCAAGATCACCATCGTGCGACACGGTTCCCGATTCACCGTGGCGACGAGCACGGAGAATTCCTCGGGCGTGAGGACTCGAGGCTTCTTTCTTCGCTTCGAACTGCCCTCGATTCGCACCAGAGACATCGGATTGCGGTCCGGGGGCAGGTACTCCCACAACATCGCACAATCGAAGATCCGATGCATGAGCCCCTTGATGTGACCTCTCGTTTTGCTGGCCAAGGGCCGCTTGCCCCTCTTGTCCAGGATTGTTTTGAGCCAATCCCGGACGGCCAACGGTTTTACCTGGGTCAACGGGAATTCGCCCCACTTGGGACGAATGTGATTGTTGATGTAGGAAAGGTATGCATGCTTGGTCGAGAAGCGCTTGGGGATCTCTTCCTGGACATACCTCTCAAGGACAACGCCGAACCTCTCATTCGGTTCTGCCGGTTGGTCACGGTTGACCTTCATTCTCAGGTACGCGACCTTGGAACACCGATCAACCGCGGACCTCGTTTTGTACTCAATCGTTGTGCCGATGTCCTCTGACATTCTTTTGCCGGTTTTATCCCGCCAGCGGAATTGCCAGATTGCAGGACCTCGGGCGCGCTCCTTCAGTTCAATCGTTCCATGTTGATATCTCGTCCTCACTGATTACCTTTCCTCAGAAGGACGCGAATGGCAAATCAATGCTAGCTGTTGCTCCCGCCACCTGACAATGGCAGAAGCGGTAGATTTCCACCGGTAACCAATTCGAAATACGGGGATCTTCTTTGCCTCGGCGAGGCGCCGGCACTGCTCAGCCGAGCAGTTCAAGATCTTGGCGACCGCCTTTAGCCCGATCGTGGGTTCATACGTACCATCGAACTGCTCGAACTCCTCTCGCCGACCGATGCCGGGAACAATTGATATTTGTGAATGTTGGCTGGTTGACATCGCACACTCCTTGTCATTCGAGCCGCAGACCGGGCTCTGTAGGTCACGATTACCAACAGCTTTTACATCGGCTTTCCGTTTTGGTCAAAATCCGCGAAGGAATGCCAATAAACCCTCGCTCGACCGCGCCGAGCCACCTGATTTGACCGAAATTTCATTCGGGCGTACGTTTCTGACGCTCGCCACCGAGAAAGTCGACGCGGGCAGAGGAGTACAAGTGTTTTTATCTCTTGAAGAAGTCAACGTACGACTTAGATCCACTGGCTACATCGCCGATTCGATTGCCACGACCACGGTGTATTTAGCGGCCAAACTACGGAAGCCATTGCTGCTCGAAGGCCCTGCTGGCAGCGGCAAGACGCAATTGGCATATGCGGTTGCGGAAGCTGCAAACACGAGTGTCGAGCGCCTGCAGTGCTACGAAGGCATCAACGAAGAGAAAGCCATTGGGAAATTCGATGAGCCTCTTCAGAGGCTTTGCGTTGAACTGAAAGCCAAATCCAGCAGCGTCGATTGGGAATCCCTACAGACCGGAGTTGCATAGCCAGCAGTTTTTCAGCGCCGGGCCTCTGTCTGCGCGCGCTGCAGTACGAAAAGCCTTGTGTCTTGCTGATCGACGAACTGGATAAAGTGGACCACGCATTTGAGGCGACTGTTGCTGGAATTCCTGAGCGTGTGGCAGCTGAGCATCCCGAAGCTCGGCACGATTCGAGCCAGGAGCATTCCCTTCGTTGTGCTCACATCCAACGAAGAGCGGCGCATCGGGGATCCACTGCGCCGGCGTAGCTTTTATCTTCGTGTTGAACACCCCACCGCAGAACGAGAAGCAGAGATTGTGGCGCTGAGAACGCCTGATTCCACACGCGAATTCCATGCCGGCATGGCGGGACTCGCCAAGGCTTTGCGTGGATGGAGCATGGAGAAACCGCCCTCAGTCTCGGAAATTCTCGATCTCGCGCAGGCACTCAAAGTTCTGGGAAGTGAACAAATTACGCCAGAGATGAGAGACATTCTCCTGCCTTTGCTGGCTAAGACCGAGGCTGATCGACGCAAGCTGCTCCTGCGGGATGGGTTTGCCAGCTTGATCTATGACGCGCAGCAGTACAGCGCCGAGGCTCTGCGAAGGAGCGCGGCATGAAGCCAGCACTCATCATGGCTCAAGTGCTTTCTGCAATTTCGATTTGCTGGGCGCAAACGCCCAAACCACAGGAACGGACTAAAGCCGAGTACTACGTCGCATCCTACGCACACCACTACAAGGTACCGGTTGCGTTGGTGCGTGCCGTTGTCGAACGCGAGTCGAACTGGCAACCATGCGTGGTCTCACCTAAAGGCGCGGTAGGGCTGATGCAGTTGATGCCTCTGACAGCCAGGCGGCTGGGAGTAAGTGACCGCTGCAACCTCGAACAGAACATTTCCGGAGGCGTCCGCTACCTCGCGTGGCTGATGCGACTGTTTCACGACGATCTGAGGCTTGTGGTCGCCGCATACTATGCCGGCGAAGGCGTAATCGGCAGACGAACCCTCGCCTATCGTAATCCCGATGTAGTCATCTATGTAGCAAGGATCAGAACAGCTTACCTTCGCGAAACGAGAATCAATCCAAGAACTACGAACACGAGTTCGGAAAGAGATGTGAGATGAAAATTTGTTTGAGTTTGGTGCATCTGATAACGATCGGGCTTCTGCTGCCACACATCACTTTTGCGCAAACTGAGCTTCCGCAGGCGCGAATCGTGAGCTTGAATGTTGACCCGGAACAGGTTGTGGTCTTGCATCTCCGGCCTGGATATGTCAGTTCGGTGCGAGTGCTCGAAGAGGTCAGTTCGGTCGTGCTGGGCGATCCGGGATCCTTTAAGGCTGAACACTCCGATGCTGAGCCGCAGTTGGTGTTTTTCAAAGCAACCAGCGCGAAACCTGCGGAAACCAATGCCCTGATCACGACCAGAGGGGGCCATGAGATCTCGCTGAGCCTGGTGAGCCAAGGCAAGTCAGACCGTAGTGAACCCGTGGACTACGTCCTCTACTGTGAGCGTCCCCGCAGCTTTCTAGTTGCGTCGACTCATTCCATCTTTGTGGTCGGCGAAACAGAGAACGCTGCTACAGAGAGTCAGCCAGCCAGTACACTCCAAGAGAAGACTGGCAGCCAGAAACAGGATTTGGTTAGGGCCGAACGGATTGAGAATCCACACTGGGAAGGAAAGCAGCTGCAGGTCGCGGTAGGGCAGGCGCTAGAGAAGGAGCAACAGATGGCCGTGCCGTTCGCCGTTCTGAACTCTTCTGCACGGACCATTGAAGTACTGCCGCCGCAAATACAGCTTGCCGGGACATCAAAAGACAAGCATCGAAAAGCGATTAAGGCTGAGCCTGTGGCGATCAAAGACTATTGGATCACCTCGCGCAGGCTCGCGCCTGGGGCTAGAGCCGATGGCATCGTTGTGTTCGATCGCCCCACTTTCAAGGAGTCCAGCGAAAAGCTCCTGCTCGCGGTGGCCCAGGCGGAAGAAGTCGATCGTCCTGTGCTAGCGCCGATTGCGTTTGTGGCTCCGGTCTCGGGAGGTGCAAAGTGACTCGTCCCAACGGGCACAGCGACAACGGCAACGCCGGAGCGATTCAGGAACCAGCAGGAGATGAAACCCTCAACGACGTGCTACTCCCTCCAGCTCCAGCCATGCCACGGCCGGAGGTCGCGACAAGAGCAAAACAGAGAGCTAAGCAGCAGATCCAACAAAACCGTTTTGTAATCATTGGAGCCGGAGCGATCGTCATCGCCCTGCTGATCTTCGTTGCTACATCTATGCCCCATCGAGGCGCAACGCAGAAGGTGAAGAGTCGTGGTACCACTGCCGCTGACGACTTGGCTTTGGAGAACGGCAACGCAAGCAACGACAAGAGCCTATTTCCGGTCACCGATTCTGGCCGGCCCGTCACGAAAGAATCTCACGAAGGCTTCCTCAACGAACGAGATCTACAGCGAACTGAAGCCAAGTCGGCAACGAGGGCGCCGGCGGCGGGCGGGGCGGGAAGTTTGGGATCGATACCACCTTTCGGAGAACAGCAGGCGTGGCAAGCACCGCCCTATCAGGCAGGCTCGGGTACCGGCGGTGCCGAGACTCCAGACTTGGGTAAGGCAGAGCGCGAGGCCATGGAGAAGGCTTCGTTGATCTACGTGCGGAACGTCTCTGCCAACTCAGCCAGCACTCGGGCCCAGGAAATCAACAATTCCGGGCCGGAACTGGGATTAGGTCTGGCCTCGGGTACGCGATTGCGTGCCCGTCTGGAGTCAGCGGCTAGTACGGCTGTGCGAACACCTGTGCTGGCTGTGATCGAATACAACTATGAGCGGGAGGGAGAGATTGTTGTCCCTGCGGGTGCAAAAGCGGTTGGCCACATCCGGAACGGAGATCGTTCAGGTTACGTTGACATCCAGTTCGATTCTCTGCTGATGCCAGATGGTGCGGTCGTTCCCATCGAGGCCGCCGCCACGGGTTTGGACTTGCGGCCGCTCAAAGGAAAAGTTGAAGGGAAGAACACAGGAAAGAACGTCCTGGTCAGATCGCTGTCAGGAATCGGCCAAGCTGGCTCGATGTTGGTGGGACAAGGCAGTCTGAACCAGCCGCTGAGCGAGTCGGACCTAATGCGGGAACGTGTCAGCAACAATGTCGGCGAGGCTGGAGATGAGGAGGTTTCCCGATTGGCGATCACCCAGCACATCGTCGTGACTATTTCGGCGGATACTCCCATCTACGTGGTCCTCGAGCAGACACCCAAGACCAATCAGACTTCCCTGCAACCAAGTGGGCGGGGCGTTCCTACATCTAACTCCGCCAATGTTGAGCAATTGCGTCAGTTGTTGCAGCTGCAGCAAGAGCTGAACCAACCCACGGCAATGAACCAACCGCAGTAGACAGAGTGATTCTCATCTGTGAAGGTTCGATGGGATCGAATGTCGGTTGCTTCAGCCGAGGCAGGCTCGCGCAAAAGGCAACTGCCGAGTCGCCCGTGATCGACATGGGATCGCTAGCAATGCCGGCCAGCGCAAGAGGGGGTATAATGTGCTTGAACGCGGAAAGAGCGGAGGTGCGCCCATGGCTTCGCCTCGCGAATCCAAAGGTTCAACGAAAATCGCCGTCCCGGCGCCGATTGAAAAGAAAGCGCAAAGCAAGCGGAATTCTCCGCGTCCACCCCCAGCCCCCAAGAACGACCGCAAATTCGACCCCCAGGTATTCCTCGACACAATCGGCGAAGGCAGGAAAGCTCTGCTCTTTCCGAAAAAGCAAACCATCATGGCCCAAGGGGATCCCGCAGACACAATTTTCTACCTGCGGACAGGCAAGGTGAGACTCACCGTTGTCTCCAAGGGTGGCAAGGAAGCCACAATCGGCATTTTAAGTGACGGGAGTTTCTTCGGTGAAGGTTCGCTTGCGGGCCAACCTCTTCGCATGGGCTCTGCAACCGCAATGACGGATTGCGCTGTTCTGCGAATCGAGAAAAAGGCCATGGTGGCCGCGCTTCACCGCGAACACACCCTTTCCGATCTGTTCGTCGCATATTTGTTGACGCGGAACATCAAGTACGAAGAGGATCTGGTTGACCAACTGTTTAATTCCAGCGAGAAAAGGTTAGCCCGTGTCCTTCTTATGCTCGCTCATTTTGGCAAGGAAGGGATTCCTGAATCCGTGATTCCGAAGGTCAGTCAAGAAACGCTGGCAGAGATGGTGGGCACCACTCGGTCTCGAGTTAGCTTTTTCATGAACCGGTTCAGGAAATTGGGATTTATTGACTACGCCGTGGGTGCAGAAGGCGGGTTACAGGTTCACAGTTCACTTCTCAACGTCGTTCTCCACGACTAGCGGGCCGCGTCATCCCAATTGCGGGACAGCGGCTAAACAATGATCCAGGGCGGGCACAGAGCCCACGAACGCCGATGAAGCAGGCGCAGCCCCTTTCCGAGCGACTCCCAAACGCGTAACATTAGGCTGAACTTTCACGTCCAGGTGTCACGGGAATTTTGGATGGTAACGGAACGGAAATGATGCTCCCCCCACAGACGCGAGACTTGGCCCAGCGCCTTCTCGCTTACCAAAACGCTGCGGGCAAAACCTCCGAGCCGACGCAATTCGCGGCCTTTGGCGTCTGTGAGAGATTGCGCCAGCCCCTAATTACACTCGCGGGAGTTGCCGGTTTTCGCTCGCTGCTTTCTCGTGCTCTGACGCTGGCCAGGGCGGAAGCTCCCAGTCTTAGCGCAGTAAAGGTCGGGGCGGATGGCTCCTTACAGGGTCTGGACGGGCTTCGGCCGCCAGTCGACGCGGACCAAGCTCGGGAGGCGGGAATAATTCTCATTACCCAGTTGCTCGGGCTGATTGTCCGAGTTGTTGGCGAAGCTATGACGTTGCAGCTGGTGACATCTGAAATTCTTCCAGACTTTAAGTTCCTCTCGAAGAGCGGTATACCCATCGGCTTTGAAGCGATCGTCAATGAAGTCGATGATCTCCAAGGCGTCAGTGCGCGTCTCGAAAGACTGGCGGAGCAATATCCGCCCGTCACAGAAGCGCTGAGGACTATCTCGGGAAACGTCCTAAACACGGCGACGGTATTGGCGGTAGTGGCGGCAATTAAAAGCCCCAAGCCGAATTGAGTACAGAGTTCGCGCCCTGCATGGAAAAGGAAATCGTGAGTCTTCCAGAGTCACGACATTTGGCCCAACGCCTTCTGGCTTACGAAGCCGTTGCGGGCGAGAACTCCGAACCAGCGGAGTCTGCGGCCTTTCGAGTCTGTGCGAAGCTGCGCCGGCCCCTGATTACACTCGCGGGAGTTGCCGGTTTTCGCTCGCTCCTTTCTCGTGCTCTGACGCTGGCCAGGGCGGAAGCTCCCAGTCTTAGCGCGGTACAGATCGCGGCGGATGGCTCCTTAAAAGATCTAGACGAGCTTGCGTCGCAAACTGACAAGGAACAGGCCAGGGACGGAGGAGCCATTCTCATTGCCCAGTTAATCGGGCTGCTCCTCACTTTCATTGGCGTGGGTTTAACGTTGCGGTTGGTTCAGGATGTGTGGCCGGAGGCCGCCTTCGACGGCCGCGTTTCCGAGAAGAGAGGGATGCTTGAGCGCACAAGATAGAGTGATCATAAAAAAACTGCCGACCGGCGTACCGGGCCTCGATGAAATCCTGGGCGGCGGTATCCCGGAATTTTCTTTCAATATCATCGCGGGCGCCCCGGGAAGCGGCAAGACCACGCTGGCGCACCAAATCGTGTTCGCCAACGCGACGCCGGAGCGCCCGGCGCTCTATTTCACCATCCTCGGCGAACCCGCCATTAAAATGCTGCGCTACCAGCAACAGTACACGTTCTTTGACCAGGCCAAGTTAAACACCGCCGTCCGCTTTATCAACTTGAGCCAGATTGTGTTGGAGAAGGATTTGGACGCGGTCTTAGAGGAAATTACGAAGGAGGTTGAGAAGGCAAGCCCCGGCGTCGTGGTAGTGGACTCCTTTCGCACCGTGGTGCGGAAGGCGCTCGGCGGCACAACCGAAGTGGAGCTGCAAGCTTTCATTCAGCGGTTAGCCCTGCTCCTGACCAGTTGGCAGGCCACGACTTTTCTGGTCGGGGAATATGTCGAGGGTGAGATCCGAGACAATCCCGTTTTCACCGTCTCCGATGGCCTCTTTTGGCTCTACCAGGCGGCGGAGCGAAGTTCCATTGTGCGGAAACTCCAGATCGTGAAACTGCGCGGGCAGGCGTCCGTGCCCGGACTGCACACCTTCCGCATTACCCATGCTGGGCTGCAAGCCTTCTCGCGTACCCTAGGGCTGGCCGGACAAACAAGGAAGATCCCCAGCACACGGCGCCTTTCCGTTGGTATTCCAGAATTGGACAAGATGCTTGGGGGCGGCATTCCCGAGGGAGACAGTGTCCTGGTAGCAGGGGCTTCGGGAACGGGAAAATCAGTGTTGGCAACCCAATTCATTGCTGAGGGCATACGCCAGGGGGATCCGGGAATTGTGGTGGTCTTCGAAGAGCGACCGCAAGAATATGCGGAGCGGGCCAGCAGTTTTGGTCTGGATTTGAAGACGCCGCGAAACGAGAAGAAACTCGAAATTCTCTACCTCCGTCCGCTGGATCTCTCGGTGGATGAAACCATGCACGAGATTCTCGACGCGGTCCAGAAGATTGGCGCCAAACGCCTGGTGATCGATTCGCTGGCGGGATTTGAGATGGCGCTGGCCCCCGGCTTCCGCGCAGACTTTCGCGAATCGCTCTACCGGATGATCACTGCGTTGACGGGAGTCGGGGTGACGATTCTAAGCACGGTTGAGGTGAACGAGTCTTTCACGGAATTCCCGTTCAGTACCTACTCGATTTCCTTTCTCACCGATGACATTATCCGGCTTCGGTACGTATGCATCGACGGCCAGCTTCGCAAGATCATGGTCGTTATCAAGATGCGCGGTGGCAACCATAGCAAGGATATCCGCGAATATGAAATCACCTCCAAAGGGTCGTCATCATGGGCGACCGCCTCACGGATTATCAAGGCCTTATCACCGGAATTCCTGAGCATTTGAACCGCTCC
>CAVXPX010000020.1:0-43282 GCA_963763845.1 uncultured Acidobacteriota bacterium | reverse complement strand
CTAACCATCTAACCCCAGGGAACGTTCGGTTATTAAAGTCACAAGAACTGGTGATCCAGATCACGCATCGGTGTGCGGGAAATAACCCAAAACCGGCTTGGGTGCGGCTATTCGCGCAGGTATCGCCGAAACCGGTCCCTTAAATAACCACAGTATCGTCTATAACATACGGCAATACTGCGGGCTGTGTGTGCGCCCGCTCACGAGTGGTCCGACGCTTGCCATTACTACTTCCGTGGAAGGGCAGGAAAGCGCGGTGGCTGGCCTTCCGAGGAGGTTGTCCGATGCGAGCTCCTTATGGTTTGAACATTCTTGATAATTGCCTCACTTGTCCCGTACGAGGCGAACATCTGTTCTGCAATCTTTCTCCGGAAGCGGGACAACGGCTGAACGAGATTAAGTCGACGGCGGTCTATCCGAAAGGAGCGATGCTCTTCATTGAGGGGCAACAGCCGCGCGGAATATTTGTGCTCTGCACGGGGAAGGCGAAACTGTCGACCTCGTCGCGGGAGGGAAAGACGATCATCACCAAGATCTCGGAGCCGGGCGATCTGCTCGGTCTGAACGCGGTGATCTCGAACCGGCCTTACGAAGTGACGGCCGAGATGATGGAACCGGGGCAGGCAAATTTTGTCCCGCGGGATTCGCTGACGCATTTGTTGAAAGATTATCCGGAAGTGGCGGTGCGCGTCGCGCAGCAACTGAGCCGGAATTACTACACGGCTTACGAAGAGATACGGACGCTGGGTCTGACAGCGTCGCCATCCGAAAAGTTCGCGAAGCTGCTGCTCTCGTGGTCGACGAAATCGGCGCAGGACGATGGATCATCGCATGTGAAGATGACCCTGACGCACGAGGAAATTGCCGAGATTATTGGAACGACGCGGGAGACCGTCAGCCGGCTGTTCTCGGAATTCAAGAAGAAACAGCTGATGCAGTTGAAGGGTGCGACGCTGGTGATTCGCAGCCGCGTGGCCCTGGAAAAGATTGTGCAGTCATAGCGCTTCCCCTCAGTTGATTTGCTGTCGAGTAGCGTTGGGTCGCAAGGATCTTGCTTTGGATCGGAGAGAGGCGAGCCTCGGGCGGCCCAACGCGTTTTTGTAGGTATTTCGATTGCCCTTCGGCGCACGCGATCCGCGACCTCGCCTAAATTCGCAGCGGCTTCCCCCATAGAGCGGTTTAGTCAATGTGTGTGGTGGCAAACAGCTGTATCGCTAGCCTGCGCAAGATTCCTCGCCCCGCTGGTGAAGGCGCGGGGCTTCGGAATGACGCAATCGGGCTGATGAAGGCGCGGGGCTTCGGAATGACGCAATCGGGCTGATGAAGGCGCGGGGCTTCGGAATGACGCAATCGGGCTGATGAAGGCGCGGGGCTTCGGAATGACGCAATCGGGCGCAGCGCAGCAGAATTTCCTAAGCGGTCTTAGGGAGAATCCTGGGCTCCTCCCCTTACTTATATCGCGGAAACTACGGCATACGGTTTAGCGAAGGAAAGCATCTTACCCACGGTTTCCGGCTGCGGGATTGAGAGCACACTTCCAATTCGCGACCTGCATCATTCTGGCTTGCGCGGTTTCTTGCGTTGCTCAAATTCCTGAAGACATCCATAGTCCGGTGCACAAGGCCTGGGACATCCTGATGAATGCGGCATTCTCGCAGCGGGTCAGCCAGCGGGCCAGCGGAATCCGGGCTATGGGATTGTTGCGGGACACCCGGCTCGGTCGCGAGTTTGCTGAGAACGCGCTGAATGACCCGAGTGCCGAGGTTCGCGTGGCAGCCGCGACGGCATTGGGCCAGATGCATGCGACGGAATCCGTTCCGAAGTTGGAGCATGCTCTCGACGACCGGAAGATTCCGGTCGTCATGGCGGCCGCCCACGCGCTGTAGTTGCTGAAGGATAAGACGTCTGCGTACTCGGTCTATTATGAGTTGCTCACCGGCGAGCGCAAGGCAAACGACGGATTGATCGCGCAGCAGATGGAAACGCTGCGAAATCCGCGGGAGCTGGCGCAGATCGGATTCTCGGAGGGGATCGGCTTCGTTCCGTTTGCTGGCATGGGTTGGGACGCCTGGCGGACGATTCATAAGAGAGATCCAAATCCGGTGCGGGCGGTCGCGGCAACGTATCTCGCGAACGATCCTGACCCTCACAGCGCCCGGGCGCTGGTGAAAGCTACCTCCGACAAAAATTGGATTGTGCGAGCCGCGGCCGTGGAAGCGATCGCGAAACGAGGCGACGCGTCGCTGTTGCCGCAACTGGTTGTCAGATTCTCCGACAGGAGCGAGAAGGTGCGTTACAGCGCGGCGGCGGGGGTGATCCGGCTCAGCTCGAACCAAGAGTCGGCGAGTGCCAAGGGAGATTGATCTAGTTGTATGATCTTTGGCGCGGCTAATCCTTGGTCAATGTGAGCACGACCACGCGATCGACTTCGTCTTTTCCTGGCGGCGGGACTTTCAAAACGATTCCGTCGGGCTTCTGCGTGAAATCAATCGAGCTGCCATCGAGCAACGAGCGCGCAGCGGCGATTTTTCCAGACACCGGCTGAAGTGCTAACAGCGGAGCGCCCCAGTTCAGCACGTGCACGTAAATTTTGTCATCCTTCTGCGTGGTGACTCCCCAATCTGCGGGAGGAATCGGTCCGCCGCGAGTTCCGTAAATCGAGTCTCCGTATTTAGAGAGCCAATCGCCGATGGTGTGGAGGCGCACGACGAACTGCGGATCGATTTCGCCGTTCGGGTAGGGGCCGATGTTCAGCAACAGGTTCGAGTTGTTGCCGGCAGCGCGGATCAAGCGGCGCTCGAGATCGGGAGCGCTCTTGTAGTTGCTGTCACCGATGTTGAATCCCCAGGAATCGTTGAGGGTGTCGGAACTTTCGAGCGGAAGCTTGGTGCTGACATAGGTTGTGTTGAACCCGGCGGAGTTTCCGCCCGGCAGATCGCGCTCGAACGTCTGCACGTCTTCTCCGGGGCGCGGGGTCTGGTGATGATTGGGAATGATCAGAGCGGCGGGTTGAAGGCGGTGAATCAGTGCGTAGGTTTTGGCGAGGTGCCAATCGGCGTCGGGCTTGTCCCACATGCCGTCGAACCAGATGCCGCCGATGGGACCGTAGTTGGTCAGCAACTCGGTGAGTTGGCCGTCCATATATTGGTCGAGGTAGCGGTTAAAGTCGCCGTGATCGGGGCGGCCATTGTTCCAATTCGTGGCGCCGCGCGGATAGTAGTCGGGGTTGTGCCAGTCGAGCTGCGAGTAATAAAAGAAGAGCTTGATGCCCTGGCGATGGCATTCATCCGCGAGCATCTTCAGCGGATCTTTTTTGTAAGGCGTCCGGGCGACGATGTTCCAGTCGGAAACTTTTGAATCAAACATGGCAAAGCCGTCGTGATGGCGCGAGGTGATGGTGATGTACTTCATCCTGGCGGATTTGGCGAGCGCGACCCAAGTTTTCGCGTCGAACTTTTCGGGATCGAAGAATGCAGGCAGGCGGTTGTATTCATCGACCGTCAGCTTGCGATCATGAAAGACCCATTCGCCATCGCCGAGAACGCTGTAAACGCCCCAGTGGATGAACATGCCAAATTTCATGTCCTGAAATTCGCGGCGCGCCTGAAGATTTTCTGGAGAAGGTTGATAGTCAGATTGAGCGATGGCCGGGAATGTCGTAAGAAGAAACATGGCCGTAAAGGTGAGGAAGGCGGATTTCAAAACAGTGGGCTTGTGCCCGATTGGCATGGTCGTTTCCTCCAGCGGAATAGTCTACTCCGATATGGCACAGGGCTTGGTGGGCGCAGTTCTCTGAAACGATTCAGGGGCTCCCCTGAATGGGGATGCGCTGATGGTCAATTCGTCGATGCCGCTGCTACACTAAAAAGTTTGGCGAATTAACTCCGGACGGGTCGGGTCGGAGTTCTGCGAGATCATCATGCTCAAAGCCGGGGATATTGCGATTGTCAGCGGGGCGCGAACGCCTTTTGGACGCTATTGCGGTAAGTTGAAAGACTTCACCGCGCAGGAACTGGGGGCGATTGCGGGGAAGGGAGCGATCGAGCGCTCGGGGATCGATCCGAAGGAATTCGATCATGTTGTGTTCGGGAACGCGCAGCAAACCTCAGGCGACGCGCTCTATGGCGCGCGGCATGTCGGGCTGCGGGCGGGAGTTCCGATTGAGACTCCGGCGCTGACGGTGAACCGGCTGTGCGGCTCGGGCATGCAGGCGATCGTCAGCGCGGCGCAGATGATCCAGACCGACGAGGCAAAGATCGTGCTCGCCGGCGGTATGGAAGCGATGTCGCAAGCGCCGTTCGTGATTCGCGGGCGCGATGGCTTCACGCTGGCTCCGGGCGGCAAGCTGGAAGATTCACTGATGGTGGCGCTGCTCGATTCGTATTGTGGTTCGTATATGGCGAACACCGCCGAACTTTATGGGTCGCAACAAGGAATCACGCGCGAATTGCAGGATGAATTTGCGCTGCGTTCGCAGAAGTCGGCCGACGATGCTTACAAAGCCGGGCGGTTGCAGGAAGAGTTAGTACCCGTTTCGCTGCGGAACCATAAAGGCGAGCCGACGGGGGAGTCGCTGAGCGAAGATGACCACCGGCGCCCGCAGACCACGATGGAAGGGCTGGCGAAGCTGAAGCCTGCCTTTGGAAAGAATGGAACGGTTACGGCGGGCAATGCTAGCGGCATCGTCGATGGCGGAGCCGCGGTCGTGGTGATGTCGCTCGATCAGGTGCGCAAGCGCAACATGGAGCCGCTGGGCCGCATCGTGAGCTGGGGAGTGGCAGGCGTCGATCCGAAGGTGATGGGACGCGGTCCGGTGCCGGCGACGAAGATCGCGCTGCAGAAGGCTGGGCTGTCGCTGGATTACATCGATTTGATTGAAGTGAATGAGGCGTTCGCGGCGCAGTATCTCGCGGTCGAAAAAGAGCTGGGACTGGATCGCGAGAAAGTCAATGTGAACGGTGGAGCGATTGCGCTAGGCCATCCGCTGGGAGCAACGGGTACGCGGCTGGTGATCACGCTGTTGTATGAATTGCGGCGGCGCAAGAAAAAGTATGGGCTGGCTACGGCGTGCATCGGTGGCGGGCAGGGAATTGCGATGGTGGTGGAGTGCATGAACTAGGCCTAGCTATGGAGTTCGCGCGGATAAAGGGCCGTTTCCCAGGCGTGGGCATAAGTAAACTCTTGCTCCATCTGCTGCTAATCGGGAATTGTCACCTGCGACTGCTGCGCCACTGCCCTCTGCAGGTCGGGACTTAATAAGGATGCGGAGCCGGCGTCCAGATAGACGGTTGCATTCGGGTGCCTCCGCAAAATTGACGCTGGAGCCAAAGGGCTAATCTCCCCTTCGAAGCACGCTTTCACTGCTTGCGCCTTCCGTCGGTCAGGAACTACAGCAAGAATCTCTCTGGCCTTGAGAACCTGTCGGGCGGACATCGAAAGAGCATGCTCGGGAACTTGCGTGATGTCAGCGAACCATGCCTCACCTACTTGCTGCTGACGGCATGCTTCGTCGAGCTTCACAACAATGTACGGATCTTCCGTGATGAAATCGGCAGGGGGATCATTGAAGGCAATGTGACCGTTTTCTCCGATGCCGAGGAACTCGATATCGATAGGAGCGGACGCGAGTTCCTTGCCCACTTCGCGAGCTATGGCTGCCGGATTCGAAGCGTCGCCGTCAAGCAAGTGATAGTGAAGGATCCCGGTCTTTGTCACCAATTGCTCCAGGAGCATCTTTCGGAAACTACCTGGATGCGTGATCGGCAGACCGATGTACTCGTCGAGGTGAAAGACTTCCACTTTCGTCCAATCGATATCTGGCGCTTTTGTTAATGCATCCAGAAATTCGAGTTGTGACGCCGCAGTCGCTGCCACGATTCTCGCGCGACCGCGTTCCGCAATTGCCTTTCGTATTGCTGTGGCCGCCTGCTCCGCCGCTGCGCGGCCCAACGATACTTTATCCTTAAATACCTTCAGCAGCATTTTTCGAATCCACAGGAATAGATTTAGGAACTGCCTCTCATCAGAACAGAGTGATTATACAAAGGGTGGCGGCCAAAACCGAGTCGGGTCGAACTGCGTTTGACTGCAAGAAAATATTGTCTTGAGCCGTGGCGGGAGCTGCCGTTTTGATGTATGACTCTAGTGTCACATTCATTCCAATCCACAGGGTCGCTGCAATGTCGCATGCTCTGGCTCGCTTACTCACTCCGATAGCCCTTCCGCTCGCGTTAGTCGGTGCAATGGCCTCACAAAACGTAACGGTGGACGCGTCCCCAAGTCACGTAGTAAACCGATTCCGCCCACTCTACGCACTGGGGTCAACCGTCGATCGAGTTCCCAGTAATGCGACGGACGTATTTTTCCGAGCTGACCAGATCAAGAAGATCCTAGCCGCAGGATGGGGAACGATCAGTTATCGGCAGAACACCGACCTATTTGTACAGGCGTGGCATTGGAACCCGAAAGGTTCATGGAGCGACCCAGCGGGCAGGGGGTACTTCACCGGCGATTTGACACCGACAAGTGAAATGATCCGCCACTCCTATGGTTACTCGCTTCCGCACCGTGGCTTCACTCGGAATGGTGGCACTGAGTTCGACGGGTTCTCGCGCCTGGATGACGGCGATATGCGCACGTATTGGAAAAGCAACCCCTATCTCACAAAAGAGTTTACCGGGGAAGATGACGATATTCATCCGCAATGGGTTGTGATCGCGCTCGACAAGCAGGAAAACGTCAATGCCATTCGCATCGACTGGGCGGAGCCATACGCTCGGACCTTCAAAGTGCAGTATTGGGTGGGAACGGGCGACGCGATGGACGAGCAAGACAAAGGAGAATGGAAGACGTTTAGTCGCGGGGATATCACGAAATCTGCGGGAGGGCTATCAACCTTAGATCTGGGACCCGGGGTGTCTACAAAGTATGTCCGCCTGCTGATGACTCGCTCTTCCAACACCTGCGACACTCACGGATCAGCAGACCTTCGCAATTGCGTTGGCTACGCGATTCACGAACTCTATTTAGGAACGACGACGAAAGAGGGAGAATTCAAGGACTTGCTTCGTCATTCTCCGGATCAAAAGCAGACGCTTACCCTGTGCTCCTCCGTCGATCCATGGCACGAACCATCGGATCTGTATGTCGCGCCAGACCGGATGGAATCGGGAGATCAACCGGGCTTCGACTTGTTCTTTACCAGCGGAATCACCCGCGGCCTTCCCGCAATCGTACCGGTTGCAATGCTGTACAGCACGCCCGAAGATGCTGCGGCGCAAATGACATACATAAAGAAGCGGGGATATCCCGTCTCTTACATCGAAATGGGAGAGGAACCGGACGGGCAGTACATGCTGCCCGAGGACTACGGTGCTCTTTATCTTCAATTCGCTACTGCTCTTCATCGGGTAGACCCAGACTTTAAACTCGGCGGCCCGGTATTTGAGGGAGTCACCGAGGATATAAAGGTCTGGCCAGACGCTCAGGGTCAGACGTCATGGCTGAGCCGTTTTCTCAACTACTTGAAGGCTCACGGGCGCATTCAGGACCTGGCATTTATGTCGTTTGAACACTATCCGTACGATGGGTGTGAAACTCCATGGAAAAACCTCTATCAGGAACCAGAGTTAATCACTCACATCATGAAGGTGTGGAGGGAGGACGGATTGCCGGCCGGCATACCGCTTCTCGATACCGAAACCAATGCCCACGGCGGCGAAGCTTCCGTCGAGATCTTTGGCGCCCTCTGGCTGGCCGACTCGTTCGCGGGCTTTCTAAGTGCGGGTGGCGAGTCCACCCATTACTACCACGATCTTTCCTATTCCCCGCCGCATCCTGCATGTGCCAATAGTTGGGGCACATACCACATGTTCATGGTCGACGATCACTACGAAATCCGGCAACCAACTTCGCAGTTCTTTGCAGCCCAGCTCATCACGCAGCAGTGGGCTGAACCAGGCAACGGGGAACACCGTCAATATCTGGCATCATCGGATTTGAAAGATTCCGAGGGGGACGTTCTGGTCACCGCCTATGCCCTCGAGCGTCCGGACGGGCAGTGGTCTCTGATGCTGATTAACAAAGACCGGGATCATGCACACGAGGTGCACCTCCTGTTTCGTAATGCAGATGCACACAGCGACTCATGGTTCGCCGGGCCAGTCATGAGAATCACATTCGGGAAAGACCAGTACCGGTGGCATCCGGCGCGTAAAAAGGGATACGCGGATCCCGACGGGCCGCCCTCAATAAATAAGATGAATGGTGATGGAGGCACTCGCTATAGTTTACCGGCGGCATCCCTGACAATTCTGCGCGGCCGAATATCTTCCGGAACTCGTTAACGGTCGGCTGGCGAAGTACTAAGCAATTCTCGGCGTGGTCCGACAGATCAGCTACGGAAATCGACCAGAACGAGTAGAGTCTGCTCGGTTTTCGGAGTTTGTGAGTTGAGGCCGCTTCCGGAATGAAGGGAGGAGCCCCGAACCGGCGCAGCCGCTTTCCGGACTCGCCAAGAACCTCAGCGCACGGAGATAAAGATATCGCCTCGCGACCCGAGTGGCGCTATGATTCCAAGAACCTTTGATGCTACCCATCCGATTCAGAGTGGGGATTCGCGCGCGTGAGGCGCGTTTCGCAGGATCCCCCACACAACAGGAGATCGCCGGGATGAGAATTCTGCATGGTGTCGTGCGCCTGATGTTCCTCATTAGCGTCGGTTGTTTCGTCCTCGTTTCCAGGCCGTTGCTTCGGTCGCAAAACGTTCCGGCTAGCGTTTCTTCCGACATCACCATCCAGCTGGGGGTGCCGATGAAGACGCGGGACGGAGTCACACTCTTCGCTGACATCTATCGACCCAAATCTTCGGGAAAGTTTCCGGTCATTCTGATGCGTACACCGTACGACAAGAGCGTGGGTTGGGCCGTTTCGCCCGCTTTCAAGATCGTCGCAAAGGGCTACGTTTTTATCATTCAGGACGTTCGGGGGCGCTATACATCCGAAGGCGAATGGTATCCCTTTAAACACGAGCAGGCTGACGGCTATGACAGCGTGGAGTGGGCGGCGTCTCTCCCCTATTCGAATGGCAAGGTTGGAATGATGGGTGGTTCTTATGTGGGAGCCACGCAAATGCTTGCCGCCATCGGCGCTCCTCCGCATCTCGCGGGTATCGCGCCGGAAGTGACAGCAAGTAATTATCATGACAATTGGACATACCAGGGCGGAGCTTTTGAGCAATGGTTCGATCAGAACTGGACGACGCAGCTGGCGCGCAACACCCTCGATCGTTTGATTGATCAGAACACGGATGCGCGGGTGGGCGCGTCTACGCTTCCTCTCACCAATTATCCGGTATTCAATTTCGGGCGATTACCCGCGGAAGCGCATCTGACCACATCCATTGCACCGTATTACCTTGATTGGCTGGCGCATCCGGACTATGACGACTACTGGAAGCAGTGGTCGATTGAAGAACATTTTTCCGCCATCACCGTGCCCATGCTTCAGGTGGGAGGCTGGTATGACATTTTTAGCGACGGCACGCTACGCAACTACATGGGCGTGAAAGCCCATGGAGCTACCGAGGCGGCCCGCACTCAGCAGCATCTGCTGATGCAGATCGGGGGACATGCGGGCTTCGGCCGGAGGATTGGAGACGTCGATTTTGGCCCACACGCCTTGGAGAATCATTATGTCGATGTGGTTCTCGATTGGTACGATTATCTTTTCAAAGGCACGCACAATCAGTTCGCCACCGAAAAGCCAGTCAAGCTCTTTGTAATGGGGGTGAACGAATATCGGCAGGAGGATGACTGGCCGCCGCCTCAAGCTCAGTACATCAAGTACTTCCTTCATTCCGACGGGAAAGCCAATTCGCTGCGCGGCAAGGGTGCACTCTCTACTTCGGCGCCGAAGTCCGAACCTGCAGACTCATACGTCTACGATCCCGGAAATCCTGTTCCGACGACCGGCGGTCCGTTATGCTGTGCCCAGGAACTCATCGAGCCCGGACCGCGCGATCAGCGGTCAGTCGAGAACCGAGACGATGTTCTGGTGTACTCCACAGGGCCTTTAGCGCAAGATTTGGACGTCACGGGCCCAGTGAGAGCGAGTTTGTTCGTAAAGTCATCGGCGGTGGACACGGATTTCACCGGCAAACTCGTCGATGTTGCGCCGGATGGTTATGCGATGAACGTCGCGGAAGGGATTTTGCGCATGCGCTACCGGGACTCACGGGAACATGCGTTGCTGATTAATCCAGGCCAGACATACCAGATCACACTCGATCTGTGGTCCACCAGCAATGTGTTCCTTCGCGGGCATACGCTTCGTTTGGAAATCTCCAGCAGCAATTTCCCTCGATTTGATCGCAATCTCAACACTGGCGAAGAAATCAGATTCGGGCGGCAGTACGCTTCGGCCACGAATACTATTCTTCATGATGCGCAGCACCCATCGGCACTGGTGCTGCCGGTAATTCCCTGATATGGTGTGACCCTGTCAACATCTTCGAATCGTTGGGGTAGTTTTTGCATGTGTCTTTTCGAGGACAGGATCAGCAGCAGCCGAGGCAGGTAATGGCGACGATTGATCAAGCTGATATTCGCGGGTCGGAACCGCATAATCATGATCCGTCGGGAGCTGCCTCTGACTAAGTGCGCGAATCCGGCTAGGCCTGTCGCATAGGGAAGCCGAGGATTCTCCTTCGTGCTTGCTCCGGCTGCGGCTGACCCTGTCCTCGAATTGGAGAGCGTTGTTCATTGGTTGAATCGTTTTTGCTTTTTCCTTATTTGGAAAGTCTTTGCTTTGTTCTTTCGGTTCCCCTCATGCCGCCAGTTGTTGTTTGCAGGACGCTTCGGCCTTGATCCCGATGGCCCAGATGAAGCCCAACAGCTCGCGTGCGACTGCCGTCATGGTCTTTCTCTGCTCCTTGCCTCGAGCCATCAGCGTCATGTAGCGCTTGTGCAGGCGGTTCTGTGCTTTCCATGCAATCTCGGTAATTTCTGCCGGAAGTCCTTCCTGTCGCTTGCGCAACCGGGCTCCGATTGCAGGCCGGTGTCGATAGCTCCAGGCGGATTCGACCACGATGCGTCTGAGGTGCGCGTTACCTGACTTGGTAATGCCGCCTCTTCGAATACGCTCGCCGCTGGAGTCTTCGCTGGGAAAGGCTCCGCTATACCCCATCAGATCCCGCGCGCGCTCGAAGCGGGAGGTGATGTTGCCCAGCTCGACAGCAATCGTGACTGCCGAGATATGCGCAATGCCGCGCAATGCCTGTAAACCGCGAACCACATCCTGCATCGGCACGGGAGCCAGCTGAATCACTTCCACAATCGACTGCTCCAACCGTTTGACTCGTTCTTCCATGTGCTGAACTTCGTTCAGACAATCGAGCAACGTGGCCTCCTGCGCCGGATGTGTGTAGCGCACCTGCTGGACCCACTCCACGTAACGTTCCGTCCACGCCTTCACTCCCAACAGAGGACGCTGGCCCGTACGGAGCAGGAACTTGGTCAGCCGATGCTTCGCGCGCAGCTGATCCTGCTTGGCTGCCTCCCGTTGCCGGACAAGATCGCGTAAGGCTTCCGATGCCTCATCCGGCACCCACACTGCGGTCAAATCGCCGGAGCGGTGACTCCGTGCCAGCTTCAAAGCGTCCCGCCGGTCGGTCTTTACCTTGTCCCCGGGCTTTTTCGGAACCAGCGACGGCGCCACCACATCGCACTTGACTCCCAACTGCATCAGCTGCCAGTAAAGTACGAACCCCGTCGGGCCGGCTTCATAGCAGGCCCGCAGATGCTCGACCGGTCCAAGTTTCCTGATCAACTTGCGGATCGACTCTTCGCGGTTGGCAATCGTTCCCAGGCTGCGAACCTCTCCATCCGCCTCTGCTACTGCCACGGTTATCGTTTCGGCATGGACATCCAAACCCAAAAATCGTAACTTCTCTATCATGACCGGTTCCCTCCGCTTGTGGCTCTGGACTAAAGTTCTTCAAACAAACTCAGCCTAACCCACGACCAGCGCATCGAGCCGGTCACACCATAATGACTAACAGAGGACCAGTCTTATGCAACTTTGACGACTGGAGTGTCTCTCAACGTCGCACCCAGGGAGTGGTGTGACAAGTACGTGCCTGCGCTTTGTTGGGTGACAGGATCGGCGCTCCGATCTGAACCGGCTCAGGGACGTGGCTGGTTTCTCAAGGCGGGCTCGATGGCGTACGCTCTTTCGAATTCCTGACGCGACTCGGTCTCATTGCCTTGCCGGTGGAGCGTCAAACCCAAATTGAAATGGGCCTCGGCGTACTGCGGTTTCAGGTGGACCGCAGCCACAAACTCCGCTTGCGCTTGGCGGAGTTTGCCGGTTTCGAGCAACATCAATCCGAGATTGTTGTGACCTTCCGCGAAATTGGGCTCGCGATGAAGGAGTTCGCGGAAAATGTTTATGGCGCCGGCGGTGTCGTTTTTTTGATTAAGCGTCAACCCGAGTTGTACTCTCGCGTCGGTGTAGGCGGGATTGAGGCTGATGGCCTCGTTCAGTTCGCGGATGGCTTCGTCGAGATTTCCTGACTGCGCCAGTGCAAGTCCAAGGTTGTAGTGAGCCTCGGCCAAGTCGGGATCGGACATCACCGCTTGCCGGAACTCCTGGAGCGCCCGCGAATGATCACCTGCGCGCCAGTACAGCAAACCCAGGCTCGAATGTGCCTGGGCATAGTCGGGTTTCAGTTCGAGCGCTTTTTGATACGCTGCGAGGGCACGGTCGGGATCGTTCTTCCGCTCCCATGTAAGACCCAGATAGTAATAGCCCGTCGGCAACTCTGGGCCTTCGTCGATCGCTTTTTGAAAAAGGCCCAGGGCGTCGTCCGGCTTCTGCTGTTTCAAGGCATCGACGCCTTGAAGGGTCAGCAATTTCGCTTGCGCCAAACGAGTGCGAAATTGCCTTAGCCCGCCGATCTCATTCAGTTCCTTTCTTGCTGCATCGGTCTGGCCCTGAGCGCGCAATGCGATGCCGAGATTGTAATGTGCTTCTTCGAAATCAGGCCTCAACTCAATCGCGCGCTGGAATGCTGCAATGGCACTAGCCAAGTCGCCGCCCTCTTTCAGTTCCTTACCAAGGTTGAATTGCGCCTGAGGATCGTTCGGATCGATCGCCACGGCCTCACGGAATTCGGCGAGCGCAGATGCGTGATCCTGTTGGCGGCGCAAGGTCACCCCAAGAAGCACGTGTGCACCGGCAAGCTTCGGATTCAACTGGATAGCATGGCGAAAATCCTGCGCGGCCGCAGAAAGATTCCCAAGCTGTCCTTCTGTCACGCCCAGTTCAGAGTACAGGTCCGCAGAAGGTTTTGATGCGACTGCGCGCAGCAATTCCTTCCGTGCATCGGAAGGCGCACTCTGCTCCAGATCAATTCGCGCCAGCAATTGATGGGGTGCGGCTTTGGCAGGATCGAGCTCTGTGGCGAGGCGCAGTTCCTGGAGCGCTTTATCTTGCTCGTGCAGGTCGTACCAGGTGGCGCCTAAACCGTAGTGGGCATCGGCCCATTTGGGCTTGAGGCGGATCGCAGCCTCAAACTCCTCAACAGCCTGTACGGCATCGCCTTTGTATTTAAGCGCGAGCGCTAAATTGTAGTGCGTGAGAGCATCGTTGGGTTCAATCTCCAATGCCTTGCGATAATCGGCAATGGCCTGATCCCAGGATTTTTGGCGGGAGGCCTCAATGGCCTGCTGGCGGTAATTCTCAGCTGTTTGCGCGAAACAAGGGGCTGCGATGATGAACAGAAGAAGGAGCAGGACCATCAGGAGTACAGCCTAGCATGTTGGGGTCTGGTGAAAAGACCAAGTTCTGTTGAATGGGGGGACTAAGAACTGCGGGCGAGGCTGATTCAGCCTCGCCCGAAATCGTTCATGTTCTCGCATCACCAGATAAATTTCGCACTGACCTGACCGATACGCGGAGGTCGCGCATTTGTGATGTTGCCGAAGGTATCGCTGCTGATGTCCCCGCTCGGGTTCATGAACTGGGCGTGGTTGAATATGTTGAAGAATTCACCCCGAATCTCGAAAGACATGGCTTCCGTGACAGGAATGATCTTTGTTATTCCGAAATCCGTGTTGTTGAAGCCCGGGCCGTGGAAGAACCGGCGATTCGCGGTACCGAAACTTCCGCAATCAGGACCAGTCAAAACCCAGGGTCCGCTGGGTGGATTGGGCTGCGTTAGAGCGCAGGCAGTTCCGGTGAATGCGCTCTGGCTGAAATATGTGAACGTACCGGGAGTAGAGCGGGGGTTATATTTGTGAACTGGACCCACGAGATTGGGCATATCGGTGGCGGGGCTGCCGACAAGCGAGGCATCTCCCGGGCAGTTCCCCGATGGACACAGTGGCCCTTGAGAAACGGGATTCCCTTCACCCATCTGGACCGGAAACCCGCCAGCGAACCGAGTGATGCCCTGCACTTGCCATCCCTTCGTGAGCCTTGGATAGCGAGGGAACATCCGATTGAACGGCAATTCCCAGATATAGCTGACGACGAAGTTCTGGTGAACATCTGTCGATGACAGGCCGCGGCTAAGCTTGGCGTTCTGGAAGTTGATCAGTTCGCCGAAAGCTGAGGAATCATCGATGGCCTTCGCAAGCGTGTAAGCGGCGAGGAAAGTTACATCACCGGCTTTACGCTCGACCGTAACCTCTCCAGAGTGGTAGATGGAATTTGCCACCAGTTTGGTGAAGGTGTTACCAAAACCAAAACAGATGCTCCCCGCTGCGGGACAGTAATTCGGATTCAAAAGAGCATCCCTGGTGCTGTAAACCGTGTTTGCTCCAAGAGAAAACGTGTCTTGCTCAGCATTCGGTCCGCAGCCAGTCGCGCCGTTCGTTGTATCCGAATACTGTTGCGCAGTGAGCTGCCGACATAAGGCCGGATCGCCGGGGTTCGACTCGGTCTGCGCGATGAGCCGGTGACCAGCCGTGCCGACGTAGGAAACAGTCAAGACGGTGGACCTGCTCAGTTCACGCTGGAACGAGACATTGAAATGCTCGGCATACGGCAGCTTGTTATGAATGTCGTATCCGGGGAAATAAGACATTGGCTCGTACTTCGAGAAATCGAGCGTCTTATTTGCGGGGCTGCCCGGTATCGGGGCGGTGAACGGAAAGCGCTGACCCTCGCCGTCGGTGCCACCGTCCAGGCGATTTCGGAAAGGCTCGGAGAAGTCAACGGAACCCGGGCTGGTCCAGTACAAACCAAAGGGAGCGTCGGCCACTTCGTAGAAGAGGTTGAGGTCCTCAACCGACGTGTAATACAACCCGTACGAGGCGCGAATGCTGGATTTGCCGGGTCCGCCAAACACCTTGCCCAAGACTCCGTCGCTGAAGCTCGGAGAATAGGCAAGACCGATGCGCGGTCCGAAGTTGTTGTATCTGGTCGGAGCCAGCGTTTTGGGAATGCCGGGATCGCCGGGATATACAAGCCCTTGGGGAGAATTCGGAAAGACCGTTGACTGCTCTCCTTTCACCCAGGTCTGGATCTTGCCCTGGGTGTCGTACCAAGGCATGCTCACTTCCCAACGCAGCCCGAGGTTCACCGTAAGGTCGGGGGTTGCCTTCCATGAATCTTGCGCGTACGCCGCGCCATAGCGCGTGCGCGAATCCAGGAGTTGTACCGCTGCCTGGGTGTACCCGTTTCCGGCGCCCGTGGTCGCCCCAAGGAGGTAGTCAGCGAAATCGACGCCAGTCACCGTGCCGTCGAAGACGAAAGCCCCGTCCTGGCTGGCCAAGTTGCGCTCGTTGACTTGCAGATATCGGAATTCTCCTCCGAGCTTGAGCGTATGTTTGCCGACCACCTTCGAGAGCCCGTCCGACACCGTGTAGGTGTTGTCGGGCTGGAACGTGATCAGAGACGGCGCTCCGAGGGCGAAGTTGTTGAAATAGATCTGGGGCACATACTCCGGAAATCCGGGAGTGGCATCAGGGATAATCCCGAGAGTGCCGGCACCGGTTACGAAACCGAGAGAGGAAAGCGATGCCTTGCCGCCCGTCGGATTGTCCAAGTGGGTAGCCGTTCGGAAGAAGGTCGCTCGCGCCTCATTCACAGCGGTCGGCCCCAGAGTTTTCGTGTTGCTTATGACAAACTCCTGGGCGCGGGTTGGCGTCACAGCGGGGAAGCCCGGCACGCTGGCGCCGCCGCTGGGCAGGGTGCTGAGAACCGTTGAGTCGTCGAAGTTGTAATAGAACGACCAGTTGCCAGTCTTGCGATTGTTGAAATCGACCCTCTCTCCGATCTTATTGTCCGTGATGGTATCCCTGTGGCTGTTGTCTTCGTACGTGCCGGCGCTGGGATCAATATTGGGTGTCGGAATGTACGGGAGAATACCAATGGCGGCTGGCGACCACGCAGTCTGGGGAATTAGGCCTCCAGGGAATACGCATTGCGAGGTCGAGGTACAGCCCACAAAACTGTACTGTTCGCCGGCTGTAACGGAATAGCCCAATCTGTTTGAAAGCGTCGTGGGCCAGTCTATGCAGGGTGCGGCAGACGCGGGACAGTTGCTGGGGCCGGGAAGGGTACCGGTATCGACCGTGCCGGTCAAAGTTGAAGGATCAAACTGACCCTGGAGATTACCAAGGCTCGGGAGGTTGATGATACCGGTTTCTGCACCTGCGATTCGCCTTGTGCCCTGATAATCGGTGAACCAGAACAGCTTGTCTTTCCAGAATGGACCTCCAGCGGTGAACCCGAACTGATTTTGTCGCAGCTCGGATTTAATGGGGGTGAAGAAGTTCGCGGCATCCAGTTTGTCGTTGCGAAGGAACTCGAATGCATCCCCGTGGAAGCCGTTGGTGCCCGACTTGGTGATGGCGTTCATCACCGCGCCGCTGAACTTGCCGTATTCCGCGTCGAAGCTGTTGGTGATAAGGCGAAACTCTTCGACGGAATCAAGGTTCGGAACGAGTCCGGCGCCCAGGTTGCGCCCCTCGCTGACATCGCCACCGTTCACCAGAAAGGCGTTGGCTGTCTCGCGTTGGCCGTTCACGGAGATGTTGCCCGCATTTGTGATGTAACCGGAGACTGGCCGGTCACCGCCAATTGTGCCGGCGGTATCGGGCGCGACCCCCGCCTGCAAGCCCAGCAGATCCAGATAGCTGCGGCCGTTCAACGGCAGGTTGAGCATCTTCTTCGAATCGATCACATCTCCCAGTTGGGTGCTTTCTGTCTCCACATGCACGAGGTCGGCGGTGACATCAACTTCCTCGATAATCGTGCCGACTTGGAGCGTTATGTCGAGCTTCAATTGATCGTTCACCTGAACGGTGATTTCGTTGGTCGAATAGGTCCGGAAGCCGGGGGCCGTTGCGGTGATCTTGTAGGTCCCTGCCGTTAAAGCGAGAAAGTGGTAGGAGCCGTCGGCTGCGGAAGTTGTTGACTGACTCAGATTGGTTTGGGAGTTTGTGATCGTGACTTTCGCGCCCACAACCACCGCCTGGGCACGATCACGAACGACGCCCGTAAGCGAACCCGTCACATCCGAATATGCGGGCGTCGATACGAACACGAGTACTGAAACGATTGAATAGAGAAACGCGAACCGCAGCTTCATCCCCACGATCCACCTCACACCCCAGAAGTTCGAGTACCATGCCACAACGAATTCACTGTCTGCAAGGAAAATCTCAACCTAGGCCATCACACCCCGGCTATTGCTTCTTTTCGGTCCGGACGGCAATAAAAGAAACTTGCTCTAGCCCCGGAAAGTGGTCCTCATGGTCTGGCTTGCGCTCGACCGGCGCAATCTGCTGAATGGTCGTGCGCGCAGGCAGAACAGGACCGAAATATTCCCGGTAGACCTGATCAAACAGCGACAAGTCCGATAAATCGTCTAAATACACGTTCGTGTCGACCACCTGGTCGAAGTTCATTCCGGCTTCTTCGAGATTGTCGAGGAGATTCCGCATTGTTTGGCGCAGTTGATGCGGTGTGGTGGTGGCGTAAATTCCACCATGCGAGCCGGGGATGAACCCGTCTTTCGCTGAACAATAGAGAATATTGCCGGCAAAAACACAGGGACTCGCAGTTGGGCTGGGCGGCATATTCAGCGGACGAATGGCCCGGCGCTGCTTGAGATCACGCACGGCTACGCCGGTGTACTCGATCTGGACACCACCGGGCAAGCTCGCGACGTCAATGGTCGCTCGCGCAGGAGTATTGCCGAACTCAAACCGCTGCGCATAGTGTTGGTTCATCGTCCGGTATGGAATTTTCGCGGTCAGATAAGGGTTGACGAAAACCATATTGCTGAACTGCAGGCCGGCTGCCTTGAGCACATTCTGCATGCGGTCGAGCGCCAAATCGACCTGGGATGCAAGATCATCCGGAACTTTTCCATTGGCCGGATCGCTTCCCGGCATGCTGGAAATAAAAAGCTGGTCATGGGTCAGCATCCCGGGCGCGGCCGCATCGGTCCATTTGAAATTCGGTGGATAGATGGCCCGGCGATCCGTCATGTCGCGCACTGCGATCGCGCTGATCTGAATGTGCGGCTCAGGAAGACGCGCTACACCGAGTACGGCCCGCGCCGGCGGAGTCTTTCCGAAATATTCGCCGAAGATTCGGTCCATTTCGGGATACTGGCTGATGTCGTCGAGATAGACCTGCGCGTAAACGACGTGATCGAGAGTCACACCGGCAGCTTCAACGATGGCTTTCACATTGTCGAGGGATTGTCGGACTTGCGCGTCAAACGACTCGGGCAAGGTTCCGTCGGGACGAACAGGTCCTTGTCCCGAGACGTAGACGTAACCGCCAGCATCGACACCTGGAGAATACACGGCATTGCCATGGGCAAATTGCGCAGGCGTGATGGCGCGAGTCTGTGCCTGCGCCGTCAGGGTCAAGCAAAACACGATAGTGATCACTGATAAACGCATGACGTTCAATGACGCAGTTTTAGCCGTCTATGCTGCTGCTTTCTTCTTCGCCGCAGCCAGAGCTGCGCGCAATCTTTGCCCGACTAAAATTTCCTGTCCGGGCTGAATGGTCAGGGAAACCAACTCGATGTGTGAGGGCGGTTTCGGCTCTTTGTGATTCGGATTTCCCTCGCGAACTGCTGTCACCAGGCTTGGGTTGTCAGATCCAAGCACTTCGATAACAGGATTGCCCGCGCGCAGATCCAGAACACAGTCGTTGACTGTGTAATTCCAGGCTTTCTGATCCCACGAAACTCTCAAGGTGGGATAGCGATTGCCATCATCGGGGATGTAGACGCTCGTCGTGACACCGGGAACGGTATCGACCAGTTTTCGAATGCGGTCGACCCGGCCGTTCCACCCGGCATAGAGTTTTTTCTCGTCGAGGTTGAACCATGTTTCAAGCGCGGTGAGGCATCCGATGATTTCCTCTTTTCCAACTTTCATGGGGCGGCAGATCGCGCCCTCGCGCGGATTGCAATTCATGAGCGCTGCTTCGATGAGATCCTTCCTTCCCATCAGCAGTCCGCTGCACTGGGGGCCGCATAACCCCTTGCCGCCTGAAAACGTATAGAGATCAATTGCCATTTTTGCGTAGAGCCTGGCATTGCTGACCGGCGGGATGCCGGCCGCATCGTCGAGCAACATGGGCACTTTGTGGTCTTTGGCGATCGCCAGCTCCTTTTGCAATTCATCGCCAAGGTCTGTGGTGTAGATCATTGCGGTGTTTTCGTTTATGGCGTTGCCGAGTTCATCGGGAGAGTAAACGAGAACAAGTTTGGCGCCCGTGAGGCGGATCGCGCTGTCGAAGGCGCTGCGCCCCCCCACCATAATCACCTCGTGCTTGAGGCCGGTCGTGTCGGGAAGTTGCCAAATGTTTTTGTCATCGGCGCCTGCAATGCAGGCGGCCGCAGCGGCAGCCATCGCGCCGGCGGCGCCCGAGGTGACGATTCCAGACTCGGCGCCAGTCAATTCCGCGAGCTTTCGACCTACCGCACGCTGCAGGTCAAACATGTTGACGAAATGCAAAGCGGCCTCCGCTTGCGCCCGCTGGACTTCGGGAAATTCAAGCGATCCACTGAGATAGGTCCAGGTGCCGCGGCAGTTGATGACGGTTTTTACTCCGAGCCGAGTGTAGACATTCTGCCGCGGATCCCTGCCCACCGCGGTAGCGGCCTGGGCATAGAGTTCGCGCGCGGCGATTTGACTCAGCAACGGCGCCGCCGCGAGCAACTTCACAAACGAACGCCTCGAACTCCCGGTACGCATTACAGATCCTCCTGTCGAATTTCAGAAACCTGCATACTCGCCAGCCCATTCAGACGATTTTGAGCGCTCTCGATCTGAGCGCGGCTTCAGTCTTCCTCCCTGGGCAGCGGAACCCACGAGCGCACGGCCAGAATATGAGCCTTCGCTCTGGGCTTGTTCTGGTTGTAGAAACCCACCGTACAGTTCTGGCGAAAATAGTATGCATCGCCGGCTTTGGCAGGATGGCGGCCTTCGATTCCATCCACTCCGCCGCCGGCGACCATGGTTCCTTCCCCATCGAGGACGAGATAAATCTCCTCGGCGGTTTCGTGATGATGCGGAAAGTTCGTGCCACCCGGCGCAAAATCCATCCAGAAAAGACTGGTTACTACGTAGGCGTCATCGATGGCATCACGCTTACCGGACTTGGGACCTACCAATAGCTTGTATAGAACCGAGGAGGGGTGACCTTCGACAGGCTCTTCCTTGACGCTGTCGAGGTTGACGATCTTGGGGTCGGGCGATGGCTGGGCAATGGCGATCGACGGTTTGATTTTGAAACTCATTATGAGAACTTGCAGCCGATCGTTCGAGTTGTTGGTGAGTGAATGTTTTATGCGAGGCGGGATGTAGGTGAAATCATTTTTGCGGATTGGATAAGTCCGGTCGCCATATTGAAGAACACCGCTGCCCTCGAGGACAAAGTAAATCTCTTCCTGGCGCTCGAACTGGGTTGAGGCGCAAGCGCCTCGGCGATCGAGAGTCTCCTCTCCGAAACGCGCAACGCTCGGGAGCGAGTTGCTCGAAGCATCACCCTCGCCGAAGATCGGTTTATAGTTACACGCTGGCGACGAAAGATCGCCGGCCTTAGGCAACGCAGGCACGTAGCGATGCAGCCACGTAGGATCGACCCTCCACTCTTGGGCGAAAGCGCACGATGAGGAAATGAGCAGTGCGATCAGCAAGCTCCTCCAATTGAGTGCGCAATTTATCCCGGCAAAGGTGTGTCCCGGTTGGCTCCCCACAGCGCTGTTGTATAACACAATATTGCGTTGACGCCAATCGAAATCTTTCGTTTTATTGGTTTTCATTTCCTTCCTTGAGCGAGACGCTACGGGTTCATTTTGAACAATTTGGCAACCGTGCTACGCTCAAAGGCCTTCTCGGGCGTTTGAGATGATGATTTGGGATATGGTTCGAGTGAACTTGATGCGATCTCACGCTTTAGTTTTCTTGCTTGCCTTGGCATGCGCCGGAGCTGTTGCTTCGGCAACACCGAAACCTCGGACATCAGCGGACGATCAGATCTGCCGCGTCGAGGCCACTAAATACAAGGGCTGGGACGCGGAGCAACTCTCCAATCGGTGGGTGCAATTGGTGATCGTGCCGCAGAACGGGGGCCGCCTCATGCAGGTGACGTTCAACGGGCATGCCTACTTGTTCAACAATCCCAAGCTGGCGGGCAAGTATTTCCCGCCGACCGCGGGCAAGTGGTTCAACTACGGCGGTGACAAGCTCTGGCTCTTGCCTGAGGGGAACGACGACGAACAACACTGGGTCGGCAACTCGGATTTGATCGATGACGGCGCTTTCGTCTTTCGAAAACTTTCGGAGGGAAAACAGTGTGAAGTCGAGCTGACCGGGCCGGCAGACTCTCAGACCGGAGTCCAGTTTCAGCGAACCATTCACATTGACGCAGACTCGCCGCGCATCCAGTTTCACGCCACCATGAAGAACGTGACCGGCCACATGCTGGAATGGTCCATGCAATCGGTTTCGCAATACGACACGTCGGACCATAGCGCGCCCGAGCAAACTCGCGTCAATCATGATTTCTGGACATTCGCGCCGGCGAATCCTTCCAGTGCTTATCTGAACCGCTATCATGTCCGCTTTG
Source organism: uncultured Acidobacteriota bacterium (assembly GCA_963763845.1). Classification (GTDB taxonomy): domain Bacteria; phylum Acidobacteriota; class Terriglobia; order Terriglobales; family Acidobacteriaceae; genus Sulfotelmatobacter. The sequence goes on along the minus strand of CAVXPX010000020.1, from coordinate 21,172 downwards.
GTCCGGCGGAAAATCCGTCGGTTGAGGTCAGGGACGACGGATTGTTTGCCCTCCATTACCCACATCTGGCGGCTGAGTTGTGGCTGGATTCTCAAGCTGGATGGCTGGCTGTCGTCGATGGGAGCAGCCGTTACGCCATGATCGAGCGATTTCAGTACGAGGCGGACAAGATGTATCCGGGCAAAGCTTCTGTGATTTTTTGGACCAATGGTCAGGAGATGCGCTTGAGTGCTGACGGAGTTCCGTCGCTGAGTGCAGATCCCGATGCAACTCCGATTTATCTCGAGGCCGAGCTTAACAGTCCGATGTGCCGGCTGCGCCCGGGAGAAAGTTGCAGCTTCGACACGCAATGGTTTCCGACGCGAGCTGGCAACGATTTTCGTGGCGTCATGGATCCAGGCGTCATCATGCGGCCTCTGCAGGCTTCGCTTGACGATGGAAAAGTGAAACTCTCGGGTTCGTTCGGAGTGTTCTTCGCGGGACACCTGGTGGCGCATTTTTATGATCAGCACGGGGCGAGCATTGGAGTAATGCCGGTGGCAGAGGTCAGCCCCGCCGAGCTGGTGACTCTGGAATCACAACTGACTCCGCCCGCTAAGCCGTCCCGCGTTTCTCTGCATTTGGAAGATGAATCCGGGCTGGATCGCGGTGCACTCGAGGAAGTGCGTATCAGTACTGGGGACAATCGCTGATTATGAGGTGGGTGCGCGCAGTATTCGCTCTCGTTTTTTGCTTATCGGCAGGCGGTCGGTCGGGAGTCGCTCAGAAGACTCAGGCCCCAGCATCTGCAACGGTCACTGTCAGTGCAGGCGACCTGTCAGCTCAACCAGTAGGAGCGAACTGGACTTCCTACAACGGCGATTACAGCGGCCGTCGTTACAGCACACTCAACGAAATCACGACTGCTAACGTTTCGCAACTTCGGGCAGCGTGGGTGTTCCATCCCGGCAATTCACAGCGGCTGGAAGTCACGCCTGTTGTCGTTCGCGGGATTATGTACATTACATCCGCCAACGATGTATTTGCGCTCGACGCAGGCACCGGTCGAGATGTCTGGCATTATCAGCGACCGGTCAGTTCGGGATTGCTCGATGACGCAGCCGCGCACAAAAACCGCGGTGTTGCGGTGTGGCAGGATTCGGTCTATGTGGAAACGGATGATGCTCACTTGCTGCGTCTCGACGCCCGTTCGGGCGGGTTGATCTGGGATGTGGAATACGCGGAAAAATCGAAACACTACGGTGCGACCAGTGCTCCACTCGCGGTGAAAGACGAGATCATCGTGGGCAGTTCCGGCGGAGACTCGGGCGTGCGGGGATTCGTCGCCGCGTACGACGCGCTGACCGGAAAACAGAAATGGCGATTCTGGACGATCCCGGGTCCGGGCGAATTCGGTTCCTCCAGTTGGCCGGGCCAAGCTTATCTCTATGGCGGCGCCACCACCTGGATGCCGGGGACCTATGACCCGGCGCTCAACACTGTGTACTGGACGACCAGCAATGCCGCTCCGGATTTCGTGGGAGACACGCGCCCCGGCGACGACCTGTATACAGCATGCGTGCTTGCGCTCGACCCTGATTCGGGCAAGTTGAAATGGTACTTCCAGTTTACGCCCCACGACCTCTACGACTATGACGCGAATGAAACGCCGGTATTGATCGACACGCGCGAGAAGGGCGTAACCCGCCGTCTGCTGGTGCAGGCGAACCGCAACGGTTTTTTTTATGTTCTCGACCGCACGGACGGCAAGTTTTTCGGGGCGACTCCATTTGTTGAGAAGCTGAATTGGGCAAAGAAGATCGATTCTTCCGGCCGGCCCGTATTGTCAGGGCGGATTCCTTCAGCCGAAGGAACTTATATTTGTCCGGGAATTGAAGGCGCGACAAACTGGTTCTCACCTTCGTACAACCCGAGCACCGGGCTGTTTTATTTCATGGCGCTGGAAAGCTGTAACACCTATTTCGCCAAGGCGAGACCCTTCACGCAAGGCGAAACTTACTACAACACCGGAACCAAGCGTCCGCCGGACGAACAGTCGCAGAAAATTCTTCTTGCCTATTCCGTTCCCGAGCGCAAGCTGGTTTGGCGGTATCCGCAAGCGGGCCGAGGCGACTCATGGGGCGGGACACTGACGACAGCGGGCGGGTTGCTATTCTTCGCCGATGATGCCGGATCACTCGAAGCGGTCGACGCGACCAATGGCCAGCCTCTCTGGCATTTCAACACAGGCCAGCGAATCGATGCCTCGCCTATGAGCTATGCCGTCGATGGAATGCAATACGTGTCGGTGGCGGCCGGGAGTGATATTTTCAGCTTCTCGCTTCCCCATTAATCCGAGGTTGAGAATCACTTCTTTTTTGTCAGGTACGGAACAAAACCGCGCGTCTTCGTTTCGAGCCGATAGACGGAAGTCGTCGCGGTAATGTAGAGCGTGCTGTAGTTTTCGTCGCCCCAATTCAAATTCGCGGGCTGCTCGGGCATCAGGATGGTTCCGAGATGGCGGCCGTTCCTGTCCCATATCCAGATGCCGCCGGGGCCAGTGACGAAAATGTTTCCGCTCTCGTCCACTTTCATACCGTCAGGTACGCCATCGCCCTTTCCGCCCGGCTCCTCGGCAAAGATGCGCCCGTTGCTCAGACTGGAGTCCGACAGGAAGTCGTAAACTCGAATGTTCCGTTGCTCGCTGTCGTCGATATAAAGATGCTTGCCATCCGGTGAAAAAGCGAGGCCATTCGGTTGCGTGAGATCTTTCGTCAGCAATTGAAGTTTGCCTTTGTCGTCGAGCCGGTAGACGCCCTGAAAAGGAAGCTCCTGTTTTTCGCCGGTTACGAAATCCAGTGTCGGGTCAGTGAAGTACAAAGCTCCATCAGGCCCGACGACGACATCATTCGGAGTATTCAGTTTCTTGCCCTGGTAGTGGTCGGACAGGATTTTGTATTTACCGTCCGGCGTCACCTCGATGACGGCACGCAATTCGCTGGCGCAATCAATGAGGCGATGCTGGCGGTCAAAGGTGTTGCCGTCGGGATCGCCGAGTCCAATGACTTCTTCCTTCCTGCCGTCAAGGTACACGCGAAAAATCTTGTTGATGGTTTCGTCGCTGACGTAGAGAAAGCCGGATTCATCCCACACTGGGCCTTCCGTAAATCCGAAGCCGCCCGCGATCTTGCTGAATTTCGCTTTCTTGTCGATGAGACGCCAAAAATCAGGCGAGTTTGCCTGCAAGCCAAACTCCCGGGAAGTTTTCGTTTGGGCTGACGATACACCGACGAACAAAAGGATTGCTGTTACGAAATAGAGAGAAAATCTATTTGTCATTGTGATTGCGAGGAAAGTTCTGACCTTAGGTTGGAATCGAGGATACGCTGGGAGCAACGGAAGTCTAGTCTTCCAAATCGTCCATTTCATTGTCTTTGGCCCGTACTTGCGGACCGGCATTACCGGCCACACTCAGAAGATAACTGATCAAGTCGTTGAGTTCACTCGCGCTAAGGGACGAGCCCATACTAGCCGGCATCATGGGCTGCGGGTCGTAATCGAGTTTCTCCAGCTGTGACCGCGCGAGGAAATGGAACGTGCCATCAAGGCTCTGTAACTGGAGAGAGAAATTGTCTTCATTTCGGACTCTACCAACGTACTTCTCTCCGTTGCGAAGGACAGCGGTCGCCAGCCTCACGTGCTTCTCGCCCGAACTGGTTCCGAGAATCGCAGCGCGAACCTGATCGGCAGGATGCGTCCGGGCGTAATCCGTCAGGTCAGAGGCGATGAATCCGCCCTGGCCTGCAATCATGTGGCATTTCGAGCATCCAGCCTGACCAAAGAAAATTGCCTCGCCATTTTTCGGTGTTCCGGGAGGCTTGGCCGTATTGCCTGCTCCCTCAGGGTTGCGAAGATATGCGATCAGGTCTCTGATGAGGGAATCAGAGAGAGAATGGAACGCCGGCATGCCCGTTCCGGGGAGGCCGTTCGCGATGATGTCCTCGAGTTGCACGTCCGAGAGTTCTCGCATACGCGGACTGTCGGTGATATTGGGAGCCCGTTCGCTGCCCGTGCCGTCCATGCCATGGCAGGCCGCGCAATTCGACGCAAGAAGCTGCTTGCCTTGATCCACAATTGAGACGGAGGCGCCCTTCGACTGATTTACGGTTTGGGAGCTTCCCGTCGGCGCGATCCCGACACATACGAGGACCCCTACCGCAAAGAAACGGAACGAGTCGTTATGTGACCTATTCACGCTTAATCCCAGACGCCAATACTTTTGACAACCGGATCCAAGTGGTGCAAAACATACCTGTTCACAGAAGGAATTTCAACCCGAATGGCACAGCGTCGCGATCGCATCCCTTCCGCGATGACATTGTTCCCGTTCGTGCGAAACTCCGACGTCGAAGGAAGTCGAAGCGAAAACTGAAGGCTATTTGCCCTTGACCGCTATAGCCGAAATCTCAATGCGCGCGTTGTTTACCAATGCCGCGGCTTGGACGGTCGCGCGCGCAGGTTTAGGATCGGGCATCACGCTTTTGTAGACCTTGTTCATCTCGGGGAAATCGTGGATATCGGCCAGAAACACGGTTACGCTGACCACGTCTTTCAGTTGAAACCCGGCGGCTTTCAGCACCTTCTGAATATTCTCGAGGGCAGCGCTGGTTTCCGGACCGATGCCGCCAGCGGCTAATTTGTCAGAAGCATCGGTGCCCTCTTGTCCGGCAACGTAAAGAGTGTTGCCTGCAACGATTCCATCACTGAAAGGAAGGCCTCGGGTGGCAGACAGGTTCACGGCTTTATGTTCCTGCGCACTGGCTGGCAGCACGCAAAGGTTCGCGCCGAGCATCATCAATGCGACAAACAAGATGACCCGAACTGGCTTACACTGATTCGCAATCGTCATTTTCGATGTCCTTTTTCGAGAATTGGTCTTTGTCTTTGCACAGGACCGACAACGATGTTAAAGTCCGCGCACATATATAAATCGAGGAGGCCGCGGTGAACAAGTCGAATCGGAGGATCAGATTCGCAACAGGTGCAATTTGTTTCGCGCTTCTGGCGATCCTGGGGGCCAGTCTCAGCCGAGTTCAGGTCTTGCGCGCCCAATCAAAGCCGTCGAGTGCATCCGCCTCGGACAACAATCTGATTTCCGACTATCGACGGGTAGAGGTCGCTTCGGTTTCCGACGCGCTCGAACAATTAACCGGTAAACGCATGTACATGAGCCATCGCATGCACCCGCTCTTCACCTCGAAATTCGCCGGCTTCGCCCGAACGGTATTACTCAAGAAAGACGAGGGCAATACCGATCCCAACGCGCTGAACGGTATGCTGGGAGCAATCGACGACGGCTCCGCCGATTCCGTTTACGTGATGAAGGTTGAGGACGGCGACGATATCGCCGGTATGGGCGGATTAATGGGGACTGCGATGTCGGCCCGCGGATACTCTGGCGCAGTGATCGACGGGGGCGTGCGCGATGTTGCCTACTTGCGTAAAATCGGCTTTCCGGTTTACGCGACCGGCATCGTGCCCTCCACTTCGGTTCATCATTACCGCTTCGCGGGATCACAGATCCCGATCGTTTGCGACGGGGTAACCGTCAATGCCGGAGACATTGTTGCCGCCGATAGCGATGGCGTGGTGGTCGTGCCGCGAGCCCAGGCTGAGAAAGTGCTGGCTCTCGCGGAGCAGATGGATTTCAAAGAGCACTCGATGTATCCCGTGATAGAGCAGACGAAATCGATTTTGGAAGCGGTCAAGAAATTTGGCAGGCTGTGATACAAAATCTGATCTGGCAGCGCGACGGCTTGAGCCTCCATTCAAACCGTAGGTCATTCGCGGGATGTTTCGCTTCGATGCTCTCGGTTTTGGGAATTACTTGCATCGCCGCCGGTCGAAAATAGATTTTTCTGGGAGATCTTTATGGGACTCAACTCAAGATGGAATCGCCGTGGATTTCTGGCTACCGCTGGTACGATCGCCGGAGCCTTGCTATCCCCGCACAAACTGTTTTCTTCAAATGGCAAAGCGGCTGCCAAAGGCGTGTCCGTCACCGGCTTCGGCAGCAGCGGGAATCCATATGAAGAGCTCGGAGTCACAACCGTCATCAACTGCGAAGGCACGATGACGATGCTGGGCGGATCGCTTCCTCATCCAGAGCTCGAAGCCGTCATGACCATGGCGGGCCGTCACTTCGTCAGCATTCCGGACTTAGAAGTCGCCGCGGGCAAGCGCATCGCCGAAATGCTGAAGCTGCCGGAAGGCTATTCCGCACTGGTTACGTCCGGGGCGGCCGCCGCCATGGAAGCCGGGCTTGCCGGAATTCTCACCGGCGGAAACGAAGGTCTGATCCGCCAATTGCCCGATTTGACCGGCATGAAATCGGAAGTGATCATCCAAAAATCGCACCGCAATCCATTCGATCACCAGTTGCGCTCGACCGGAGTCAAGCTCATCGAAGTTGAAACTGTTGAAGATTTGCGAGGGGCGGTGAATGACCGTACTGCGATGATGCACTTTTCGAACTTCGCGAATGCCGCCGGCCAAATCAAAGTCGAGGAATGGCTCAAGCTGGCAAAGCAATACAAAGTTCCCTGCATGAACGACGCGGCTGCAGACACACCGCCGGTTTCGCATCTGTGGGATTACACGAACATGGGGTACGACCTGGTGGCCTTCAGCGGAGGCAAAGCGATTCGCGGGCCGCAATGCGCTGGGCTGCTGATAGGGCGCCAGGAGTTGGTCGCGAATGCTCTGCTCAACAACAGCCCGCACGAAGACACCATCGGTCGCAGTCAGAAAGTCGGCAAAGAAGAAATTCTGGGGATGGTTAAAGCGCTCGATCTTTTCCTCGCCGAAGATCACGATGCTCTTGCCCGCGAATGGCAAAACCGGCTGGAAATGATTTCCCGCGAAGTCACCAAAGTTCCGGGAGTGAGTACAACTTTCTTCGTTCCCGATATCGCCAATCACGTTCCGCACATGCGCATTGTCTGGGATGAGGCTCGACTTTCATTGACGCCGGAGCAAGCGGCGAAGCTGCTCCGCGCGGCAAAGCCATCGATTGTGATCAGCCATGGTGAAGGACAGCCGGGTCTTTCCATGAATTCGTTTATGCTGCAGCCGGGGGAAGACAAAACCGTGGCGACGCAACTCTCAGCGCTTTTTCGCCAACATGCGGCGTAACTGAGTAGTCCCAGATTGATGGGCGTGATTACTCAACGTGGTCGCATGCGCAGCTTTGACTCTTTCTTCTCGAGCCAGGAATTGAACTGTTCCACCATTTCGGGAGTCCACTTGGCATCGATCTGTCCAGGGGTGTATTTTCCTTCCCGCAGCATCATGTGCCCCCACTCGTCGACGAGATGATCCATCTCCGTGTCATCGGCCACTTTCGCCGCCAGTTGCGGAGGCACGAACGTCAGCCCTTCGGGATCTCCAATCGCAACATCGCCCGGCATTACAGTTGCGTCGCCAATCCGAATCGGCAGATTGATTCCAGTCAGCATCACGTTTTCCAGAGCCGACGGATCGACGCCTCGGACGAAGCATTGAAATCCTTTCATCTGCTGGATCCCGGTCACGTCCCGGATCGCCCCATTAACAATCAATCCGTTATGGCTCTTCGCATAAATCGCGGTAGCAAGATTGTCGCCAATGATCGTGCCGTAGCGGATTTTTCCGAACAGGTCGACGACCAGCACATCTCCCGGTTTCAGGATATCGATGATCCAGGAGTTTTCGTCGCCAATGCGATTTTCTCTCTTACCGTTGGCCCGAATCACGGAATCCACGTCGGGGCGTCGGGGCATAAAAACAGCAGTAACGACGCGGCCCACAAGGCGCTCTCCCGGATTGACGACTTTCCAGCCACCCTCGAATTGATTTTTGTAGCCGGAATCTTGCAGAACGTCCCACGCTTCGTCGGCAGTAACATCTTTCAAACGGTCCAGCACGGCATCAGGCACATTCGGCCGTCCATCCGGAAAGCGGTCGCCGTGCCATTCTGGTGTAAATTCGATGCGCTGCGCTTTCGAGAAGAGATCGAGTTGAGCGTGAAGCGGCACAGTGAAGAAAAGAAGCGAGAACCCGAGATGTAAGGCGGCGAATTTGATCTTGTTCATAGGATCCCAAGAATGCAATTCTGGATTGATAATGCAATGAGCGCGAAAATATCACACGGTGACCGGGGTGGCAATTTTCTCTCCCTCGCAAATGATTACGTTGCTGAGGATGATTGGGGACCGGGTTGCCTGCACTCCATCCCGGAGCGTTGCCGCTGATGAGCGAAACCACGACTCGCGTCCGCTGGATGCTGGTGTTTTGGTTATTCATCCTCAGCGCTGTCTCTTATCTCGACCGCGTGAATATCTCGATCGCCGGCGGCGCGATTGCCGACGCCTACCACCTCAGCGACGTCCAGCTTGGCAAAGTCTTCAGCGCCATGCTGATCGGCTATGCCCTGTTTCAAACGGTTGCGGGTCGACTCGCGGATCGTTTCGGACCGCGGCGCGTGATCACGGCCGGCGTGGTTTGGTGGGGCATTTTCACGTCGTTGACCGCAATGGTGCCTGCGCACGTGATTGGCGCAGTTTTCATTTTCATGGCCGTGCGCTTCCTTCTCGGCGCGGGCGAATCGGTGATCTATCCCTCTGCCAATCAGTTCATCTCCCGCTGGATTCCGACGTCGGAACGAGGCATCGCGAACGGCTGGATTTTCGCGGGAGTTGGCGCCGGGGCTGTTCTAACACCGCTGCTTATCACGCGCATCATGCTCCGCTACGGCTGGCGGTCTTCGTTTTGGGTATGTGCCTGCATTGGATTTCTCGCGGCTGCCGTCTGGTATCGGATTGCTCGCGATACGCCACGGGAGCATAAAAAGGTTTCCGCTTCTGAGTTGAGCCTCATTCGTTCGGGGTTGACTTCCAACTCGGATGGCAACCCTCAATTGAGAATCCCCTGGCGGCGCGTGCTGCAGAGCAAGGAAGTCTGGGCTGTAACGATCAGTTATTTCTGTTACGGCTACGTCGCCTGGATATTCTTCAGTTGGTTTTATCTGTACCTCGCAAGAGTGCGACATCTTGAACTCAAAACGAGTGCCCTCTACACGATGTTGCCATTCCTGGCCATGCTGGTCTGCTGCCTTGCCGGGGGAGCGCTGAATGACCGGCTCACAAGGCGGAAAGGAGCGCGGATCGGACGTTGCGGAGTCGCTGCAGTTTCAATCGCAGTTGCCGGAGCGTTCATTGGTCTCGGTTCGCAGGTCGAGAGTGCTCGATTAGCGAGCCTGGTGCTGGCGGGTGGAGCGGGGGCGCTCTACCTATCTCAAAGCTCTTTCTGGTCGGTTACCGCTGATATTGGCGGAGTTTCCGCCGGCTCTGTGTCGGGACTGATGAACATGGGAAATCAAATCGGCGCAGCACTGACGGCGATTGTGACCCCGTGGCTGGCGACACGTTTCTCGTGGACGACTTCATTTCGCGTAGCATCGGCATTCTGTGTAATTGGAGCGGCAAGCTGGCTGATCGTCGATCCTTCGCATCAGCTCGAATCTGTCGAGCAACCACCACCGAAGGAAGGGATCTCTGATTAATCGTCACAGTTCTTCAGGAGCTTCCACTGGGTCAAGAAAGGCTTCCGACCGGCAGGCCGACTCGTCGCACGAGCTTCAGGAAACGAGGGTTGGACCGCAATGGGGCTAGTCTTTGATCCTGCAGAAGAAATGGGATCTGGCTCTCATGTCCTTCGTAGGATTTTTCCAGCCAATCCAGAGCACGTTGCGGCTCTCCAAGGGATGTGAATAGCACTGCCATGTCCCAGGCGGACACGTATTTGTGCTTTGAGTTGGGCTGCAACTGCTCGGCAATCTTGCGTGCTGCCGGCTTATTACCGCCAATGGCATAGGAATGGCCTAACGCCGCCAGAACCGATGGATTATTTTTCGAGAGCTTAACCGCCGTTTTCCATTCAGAAAGAGCCAATTCGGGTTTACCTTGCCGCTCGTAGATGGAACCGAGAACTTCATGCGCAAGCTCGAAATCAGGATCGAAGTCCAAAGTCCGCTGGATCACTGCCATTGCTTCATCGTACTGATGCAGATCGCGATATCTACCCGCCAGAGTAATTTTGATCGGGAGTGACAGAGGATCCAACTGTGACGCTTCTTTTGCCTGCTGCAAAGCTTCTGGAAGGCGTCCCATAGCCCGCAAGTAATAGCAGTACCATTGGTGGGCGGGCGCGTAACTTGGATTGAGTTCGATCGCGCGGCGAAACTCCTGCTCTGCCTGTTTCCAGTTCCAATCGTAGTAGAAGGCTACGAGGCCCATCTGGGCGTGTCCCTCAACAGTTGTGGGATCAAGTTGCACTGCTCGGCTGGCGGCTTCCCGCGCCTTCGAACTTGCAATTTCGGCCGGCATGGTGTCCGAGCCCATCACGGAATAGGCTGCTGCCAACCCTGCATAAGCAGCCGCAAAACTCGGGTCTTTCGCAATAGCATCCTCGAAATAATCCACGCTCTTTTTGAGCCCACCCTCTGAACGCTGGTTCGCGAAGTAGCGTCCCTTTAAATAAGAGTCATATGCGTCCGGTGAAATCGATCTCATATTGCCGGCGAGGGAGTTTGAATTCGGAGTCGTCAGCTGGCCCTGAATCTCCGCCGCAATATCATGGGCGGCAGTGCTCTCGAGCGACAGCAAATCCTTGAACTCGCGGTCATAACTCTGAGCCCAAAGATGCCGGTCATGGGTTGCATCAATCAACTGCACCCGGATTCGTACTTGGTCTCCTACCCGCTCGACCGATCCCTCGACCACCGTATCAATGCCAAGCTCGCGTGCGATTTGCGGTACCGTCTCTTTCGTGCCCTTGTAGTGCATTGTTGATGTTCGCGATATGACGCGGAGGGTGCGCAGTTGCGCCAAGTCGGTAATCAATTCGTCCGTCATTCCATCACTGAAGTACTCCTGCGAAGGGTCGCTGGAGAAACTTTGCAAAGGATGAATATCAGTACAAAGACTCCTGATAGGAACGTGGAGAAAACACCATAATTAGGATCGAACGGGAGTGAACAATTCCATGAAAACTATGACAGAAGCGAAAGACGGCATCGCCAAAGATGTCGACAACAATAGCTGGCGTCACTTCCCGCAATTCGAGAAACTACTGTCTGGCGAAGCCCCTTCACCGCTACTTATCGGTCTAGAAAAGACCTGTCGCCAAATCGACAAAATACTGAAAACCGGATCTGAAGCAGAGAGGGTGAGTGCCAACGCCGTAATGACGGCATTCGGCCGGTCTCTGGACTTGTTGCGCGCTCTCACCGAGATGAGGGACAAGTCTGTGGCCAGAAAGTAGCAACATCCAGGGCGGCAGACCCGATAATTCGGTTGGAGGCAACCTTCATGTCAAGCATCAGTAACCTCCTTGGCGGCATTGGAACGTCCAACTACAGTATCGATCAGTTACTGGAGGCGACCCAGCCGCAACCGCAACCGAGCGGCTTTCGCAAGGTGCTTGGTGGTATCGTCGGCGGGGTCGGCAATATGCTGATGCCTGGGATCGGCGGTCTCATTGGCAATGCGATCAGCGGGACGAGTGGTATCAACTCGGGCGGGGTACTCGGCGATAGCGTCAAATATTTGCAGCTCCAACAGGAGATGTCGACGGAGCAAGAGGGGTATGAAGCCGTTTCGGCTGTGGTGAAGTCTCGCCACGATTCCTGCATGGACGCAATCCGCAATATTAATTAGCGATAACCTTCGGAGCCGTTGATGACAGCCAAGTGGCCTATCTCCTTATCCCATGACGAACTTGCGTTCCTGGTGGAAGCGGGCCTCATCTACCGGGATGCCGACAATTTCCAGGCCGCGCGGGACGTGTTTGCGGGAGTGAAGTTGCTGTATCCCAAGCATGATTTTCCCGAGGTCTTTCTCGGTACGGTACAGTTTCAGCAGAAAAAATTTGCGGACGCTGAGGCTCATTATCGGAAGGCTTTGGAGTTGAATCCACGGAGTGCCTTTGCTTACGCCTATCTCGGGGAAGTCTGTTTGTTTCAGAAGAAGAAAGAGGAAGCCGGTAAACACCTGAAGACTGCGGTTACTCTTGATCCGCTAGGCGAGTATGGCAAGCTGGCGCGCCGCTTGCTGGAGATGGCGGATCGCGTGAAATTTCGCTAAGCTAGAGCTTGTCATGGACAATATTAAGCCGACGCAGAATTTGGGCAATATAGATTTTCCGTCTGCCGAAACATCCAGCGATGCGAAACCGAATCGGAGCTTTGCCGGGACACAGCAATCCCTGGCATCTTCCGCCGTCAAATCAGAGACTTCGTCAGCGGCGGTATCCAGTAATCGAGCGGGCTTACAAGACCGGGCCAAGCTCGATCTCATGGTACGTTCGTCTGCATCTCAACTCGTTGAGTCACAGAGCACGTCCCCGCCAATGTCGAGCGCGGACAAAAAGATTGTGACCGATTTCGTCTGCGAAGATCCGCTACTCCGGCAGCAGATCGAGACTTACCTTCGCAAAGTGACGCCGTGATTATGGAAATACTCCTTTCCATCCGATCTAAGTCTGATTCGAGCGTGCGAGAAGTAAAGTCTGCGATTTCAGATGGTCTGGTTATCGGTAGAGGTGCAGAAGGCGGCATTCTCTTGGAAGGACCAGATCTTTCCCGCGAGCATCTGGTCATTACCGCGGACGGATCCGACACCTATATTACGGATTTGAGCAGTAATGGTACTTGGCTGAATGGGGTGCGCCTCAAAAGATCCGCAAAGAGTCGTTTCACTCCGGAGGACTTAGCCGAGATTCCTGGATACGCGATCACTTTCTCTCTGACTGAAGAACCCTCGAAGCTAGTCGAAACGCCAGTCACCGAAATGCCGCCAAGAGGCGAATTGCGAAGCTTTCCGATACCGCCAGTGGTTAAGGACTCGGGATTTCTCGATCCGGCGTTTCGGTTCCTTAGGTCTTTCACGCTACTTGAGAAATTCCTGATTCTCGTTGGATGCTCCGGACTCTTTCTGCTGTATGCCTACGTCGGCCTGTAGCCATACCACCAGTTCCCGGGTTATGACAACGGTCCCGCGCAACATCCGGCTTGTTCCTGCGCGAGGTTCCTCCTGCGTGCAATGCGCCCCACCGTCTATGTTAAGACTGAAGGGTCACCAGTTCGGCGATGCCGAGAACGACGGCGTAGGTAACAAACAGAAACGCGCCGTAACGACCGCCGGATGCGTCAGCGGAATCTGCGGATCAATACAGTGTGGCGATCGGATCGGTAAAGACCCAACACATAGATAACGATCTTGCCTTGCGTCGAAAAGATCTGCTGTCGAATGCGAAGCAAAGCTGACCCCTGAGGCATGCACAGGAGCCGCGCGGTATGGGCATCCGCGGTCGTGGCGTCTACTTCTTCGTCGGCATGTGCGATCTGCAGTCCGTAGTCGTGCTCCAAGATCGAAAAAAGTGACGTTCGGTCTAGCCGGGCACGAATCAGGCCCCCGAAATCGTCGGCGGACAAGTAGCAGGTTTCGATCGCAAACGGTTCCTCCCCACCGAGTCTCAGTCTCTCCAACTTGATGAGGCGGCTCGCCGCGTGAAGGGCCAGACGCGCCGCAACCTCCGGAGCCGTGTCGATCACATTCAAAGAAAGCAACTTGGAAGAAATATTCAGGCCCCGGGCCGACATCTGTTCGGTGTAGCTCATCAATTTATTGAAGTGAATTTTTGGAGGAGCGACAAATGTGCCTGCGCCGCGACGGCGAAGGACTTTCCCTTGACGCTCGAGTCCGGCAAGCGCATGCCGAGCAGTCATGAGGCTGACCCCGTGAATCCTTGCCAGTTCCCGCTCTGACTCGACAAGGTCTCCGGGTTTCAGTTGACCAGCCTCAAGACGCTTGATAATGGAAGTTTGAATTCGCTTGTACGCCGGTATTCCGTTGTTGCGCACTTGTGGCATGGTCGTTATTCCTTACGAATTGCCTGCAACATACTACAAAGTGCTCTAGCGCTCCAAATGAAATTCTGCACCGTGTACTATATAAGAGCGCCAGGATAAGGCAAATTGGGACCTCCCTCTGAGTAATTGGGACCAAGTCTTTCAAAGGGGAACAAGATCAACCAGAACTCCCGAAATCGTCCGTAAAAGCTCGAAAACACGGCAAAATAAGAGAAAAATAAAGACGTAATCCGCCGTCGCTCAAACCACGAACGCGGTTTCGGCGCGCCGGCCTTAGAGGTTTGCTAGTCGAGGGTCTAAAAGATTTTTCCACGTAATCCATTTTTTTCTTGACGACGGATCACGCCCTGCTATATAGCATAGGACCGTCTGATCTTCCGCTGCGGGCGAAGTTTCAAGGAGGAGTTTCTGCTATGAAGCGACCGTCGACTTTCATTTCTTCCCTACTGCTTGTCGTCTCATTGTTCGTGGTTACAACCAGCATGCTGCAATCAAGTTGGGCCCAGGAAGTGACCGCGTCGATCACAGGTACCGTGACCGATCCGAGCGGTGCCGCTGTTACGGGCGCAACGGCCACGGCGACCTCAGTGGAGCGGGGCATAAATTATACGGCGACGACCAACGATTCCGGCCTGTATCGAATCTCGCAACTTCCGGCCGGCTCATACGATCTTAAAATCGAAAAGGCGGGGTTTGCCGTTGCATCGCATCCCGCCTTCGTTCTCACCGTGAATCAGGTCGCACGCATCGACATCACGATGAAGGTCGGACAGATGAGTGAAACCGTGGAAGTGACCAGCGCGGCTCCTGTCATGGAGACTCAGACCACGCAAGTGGACACGATCATCAATGCGGCGACCAACGATAATATGCCTCTGGCCTCCCGCAACTATGTCCAGTTGACCCTGCTAGCCCCGGGCGCTGTGACAACAGATCCGAGCAGTTTCAATAACGGCAATAATACTGGCGGATACGGCGGCCGCCCCCTCATCAACGGCAACCGCGAGCAGGCAAACAATTTCCTGCTCGATGGCATGGATAACAACCAGGTATCCGACAATTTGCTCGGCTATACGCCCGCTCCGGATGCCATCGAAGAGTTCAACCTGATCACCAACAACGCCCCGGCAGAGTTCGGCAATTTTGAAGGTGGAATTGTCAACGCCGTCATCAAATCGGGCACGAACCAATACCATGGCGACGTCTGGGAGTTTTTCCGCAACGACGTTCTGAATGCCAACAGTTGGTCGAACAATTTGGTGTACCCTGCGCTTCCCAAGGACAAAATTCGCTGGAATATGTTTGGCGGCACCTTTGGCGGACCGATCATCAAGAACAGACTCTTCTTCTTCGCTGACTTTCAAGATCAGCGCTATGATTTCCCAAGCTCGGCAAGCTTCAACACGGTGTTTACGGCCGCTGAGCGCGGCGGCGATTTTGGAATTCTCTGCACCGGCAATGGCGGAACCTTCAACGGGTCGGGCGTCTGCCAGGGAGCAACGAGCGCAGTTCAGCTATACAATCCGTGCCAATCTTTTTCCGCGCCGTGCACTTCCTCATCAGCGCCTGCCACAACTCGCCAGCCCTTCCCGAACAATGTGATTCCTGGCGCGATGATTAGCCCGGTAGCCAGTGCCCTGTTTAACTCGAGCCTGTACCCGTCTCCGATCAATGCCGGACTACAGCATAATGCGGTGAACACGAGCAATTCGGCCCAAAATGTGGAGCAAGGCGATCTCAAGATCGACTTCAAAGCGACCGAAAAGGACAACATTTCGTATCGTTTCACCAGGGCTTATCAGAACAATCCATCCCTCAATTCACAGGAACTGTTGTCCAACTCCTATTCAACCACTCCGATTTACAACACGGTTGGCGATTGGAGCCGCATAATCGGAAACAATCTTGTGAATGACGCCCGCTTTGGTTGGAGCCATGTCACGCTGAACAGTGGTAATTCGTTTGCGTCCAACGTGGGGCAGTTCGGCAACACGCTTGGGATCGGAAACGGCAACCCCGGAACTCTCCCTGGCTTGCTTGCTCTCGATTTCACCAATACAGCCCTCAGCAACATAGGTACCTTAGAGGCAACCCAGAGCTTCGATGACCACGTATGGGAGGCTGAAGATTCGCTGAGCTGGGTTCACGGGCGGCATAACTTCAAATTTGGCGGTCAATGGTGGCGTGAGATCATCAAGACGTTCTATGCCGGCAACAACGGCGAACTAGGAGTGATGGACTTCGACGGACAGTTCACCAGTTCTGGCATTGGAGGTACCGGAGGGGATGGGGGTGCCGATTTCCTGCTTGGCCTCGACTGGCAATATGGTCGCGGCGTAAGCACCGGCAAAACCTGGCAGCAAACCAGCAATGTGTTTGGTTTCTACGCTGAAGACACGTGGCGCGTGACCGATCGCTTGACTTGGAATCTAGGACTCCGTTATGACGCGCATAGTCCCTGGATCGAGGCCAACAACCAGCAGGCAAACTACAATTTTGCGACCGGCAATATCGATCTCGCTGGCCAGAACGGAGCCAGCCAGGCGCTCTACGACAGCACTTATGGAGGCAAAGACTTCCAACCGCGCATTGGTTTTGCCTGGACTCCAGCGGCACTGGGTAACCATACGGTGATCCGCGGCGCGTTCACCGTCTCGTCGTACCTGGAAGGAACCGGCACGAACCTTCGCTTGCCGCTCAATCCACCGTTTACTCCAGCGGAAATCAACGCGAATTATAGCGGCCTTCTGCTGCCATCGACGAATACGACCGATGGAATCGTCGGCAGCGCAGCCTCGGCCTCCTGCGACGCGCCCGCGTATGCCTGTTACGCAGGGGCTTTGCTCCGAATCTGGGACCCCAAAGTTCAGCCTGCGATCGCGGATGAGTGGAACTTTACCGTCCAGCACCAGTTCGCGGGCAACACCACCGTCCAAGTCGGATACGTAGGGCAGAGGGGCACGCATCTGATGGTGCCCTTCGACTTCGGGCAGCGGGTGCTGAACCCAGACGGGACTACTTCTCCCAGCCCGTATTTTGCGGCGAATCCAACGCTGTACAACGTGTTGGGTAACGGCGGCCCGGGCGCGACGATTTCCGGCACCAAGTCCAACGGCACAATGAGATACAACGCGTTGCAAGCCGTGCTGCAGAAACAGATGACTCATGGTTTGCAATATCAAGTCGCATATACGTTCTCCAAGTGCATGTCCGATAGCACGGGTTATTACGGCGCATGGAACAATGCTCTTAGCGCCTCGGCCTACTGGCAGAATGTCTACGACCAAAAAGCGGAGTATGCGCCCTGCTACTACGATGCTACTCATGTCATTTCGGCGTATGCCATCTACGACCTGCCCTTTGGCCGCGGCAAGATGTTGGCCAAGAACGCGGGTCGGGTTGTCAATGGAGTGGTTGGGGGATGGGAAGTCAGCCCCATCGTTTCTTTCCGCACCGGCTGGCCGATGCCGACTCAGGGCGCCGAAGATAATTCTGGCACCTTCGGTCGCGGCGCTCGGTTAGATTGCAATGGCATCCCATCGATCACGAACACATCCATACCGGGAATAGGCCGTCAGTGGTTTACCAACAGTGGCCAGTTCACCCAACCGGCCGCCGGCACATTCGGGGATTGCTCGCCGCAGCTTTCAGACCTGCGTTCGCCGCATTACACCGATGTCGACATGAGTCTGCACAAGGACTTCCCCATTTCGGAGCGGTTCCGCTTGCAGTTCCGCACCGACTTTGTCAACGCGTTTAACCACGTTCAGTACAACGCGCCCAATATGGGTTACGGTTCCACGATGGGCCAGATCACAAGTGCCCAGACCCCGAGGAATATACAGCTGGCTTTGAAACTCTATTATTGAAGCCAAACCACGTATAATGATGCAGGCGGCAACCCCGCCTGCATCATTCGTTTTGTCCGCCTATTTTTTAGAGAGGGCCCCTCGCAGACTCACTTCCAGATGCCTGGAGCATGCTTCCGAAATCGGTTTTGGAAGGACACGGCTTCCAGCCGTGCCGCCCGGAGTCGCCTTTAATGCGGGCTTTAGCCCCTGAGGTTCGCAGCTCCCGGTCGATGTGCAGGTTTCGTGGGACACGCCATGGTTTCTTCGTGAAGGCCGCCGTATTCCTCGCCTTAGCCTGTACTCTCTGGTCAGCTCCGATCGTTTACGCCCAAACTTCTACAGCAGTTCCCACGGCCCGAGTTCCTTTATCTCCTGAGAAGGCAATCAGCCTGGCGAAGCAAGGACGCTGCCGGGAAAGTATTTCCGGCCTCAAGCACGCGATGGCAACGACGGTTGCTGTCGAGTCGCGGAAAGAGGCTGGCGTGCTTGGCGTGCGCTGTTCCCTGGCGGTTGACGACCGCGACTCCGCGGGCGAGTTCATCCGTTTGCTGAACAAGCAATTCCCCAGAGATCCCGATGTAATGTTTGTAATTGTGCACGCGTACTCCGATCTATCGACCAGGACGGCGCAGGATCTTGGGCGCACTGCTCCGGATTCCCTCGCTGCGCACAAGCTGAACGCAGAAGCTCTTGAGATGCAGGGCAAGTGGGAAGCGGCGCAGTACGAATACGAGTGGATGCTTAAAAAGGACCCCGCTGCCCCGGGCACTCATTTCTTGCTCGGCAGGCTGCTGCTGTCATGGCCAGATGCGGGACCAGATGCTGGGGAACGCGCCAGGAAAGAGTTCTTGAAGGAAGTCCAAATCGACCCGGGCAATGTGAGTGCTCATTATGTTTTAGGTGAGCTTGCACGGCAGGACGGGAAATGCGACGAGGCGATGCCGAGATTCACCGAGGCGACGAACCTCGATCCCAACTTTGCCGAAGCATACCTGGGGCAAGGCCTTTGCCTCGTATCGATGAAGAAGTATGAAGAAGCAATTCCACCATTACGCAGCGCAGAACGGCTGATGCCGCGAAATCCAGAGGTCCACAGCACCTTGGCGACCGCACTCCAGAGATCCGGGCACAAAGAAGAGGCGCAGAAGGAGTTTGCCATTCATGAAAGCCTGCGTTCCGCAGCCGGGTCCCAGAATCCGCAATAGCGCCGCCAAGTTGCGGCCAGATATCGTTCCAGGCAGGCTTTTGAATTAGCAACGCCAATCCAAAGGCGCGTGGTGAAACTTGATGTTTGTTGGACTACGGTTTTCCTGACACGACTATAGGCGAAACATTTCCGGACTGAATCAGCG
The DNA here is from genome assembly GCA_963763845.1 of uncultured Acidobacteriota bacterium. Classification (GTDB taxonomy): domain Bacteria; phylum Acidobacteriota; class Terriglobia; order Terriglobales; family Acidobacteriaceae; genus Sulfotelmatobacter. The sequence continues at coordinate 2,021 of CAVXPX010000020.1, read as the reverse complement.
CTGAGGCTCTTCCACGGTGAGGATCTGATCGGCTGCAACGTCGTGCAGCACTTGCTTGATACCACTGGGCCAGCGAATTTCCAGGTCTTTGATGATCCGGTTCTTCCCCAAGCCGAAGTGTACCCGGCTGTCGCTCGACGAGGCGTATCCGACTGCCGTCGTTACCTCGTTCCATTGGGACAGACCATCCTGGGTCGTCAGATGAATCTGGGCGCCGATTCCCATGCGGTTGCTCTTCGTTCCTGCGAGCTTGAGGAGAATCCAGTGATTGCCGTTTTCGGTGATGTTACGAAGAATTTCAACTGGACCGCCGAGAACGGAGACGACCGCGTCAATATGACCGTCATTGAAAAGATCGCCAAACGCCACGCCGCGATGTGCGGCCTCCACCTGAAAGTCCGGTCCGGCTGACGGCCCAACTTCAGCGAACTTACCATTCCCCAAGTTGCGGAAAAGGGAGTTCGGCTCAGGATATTTGCGGTTGCCCAGTACGCTGATATTGTCGAGCACATTGGCACGCGCCACGAACAGGTCTTTCCACCCGTCATTGTCAAAATCAAAGATGCCGTTGCCCCAGCCCGACATTTCGTTGGTTGCCCGTAGTCCGCTCTCCTGCGTGAGATCGTCAAATTCGCCATTCCCTTGATTGATGAGTAGCGGAAACGATTCGTGTTCAACAGCCGTGTACCATATATCGGGTCGTCCGTCGTTGTTGACATCGAGGAAATCGGAACCCATCCCCGACAGGGCCAGACCGTCCGGAGCATAAGCCACTCCCGCTTGCTCACCTACTTCTTCAAACTTCTTTCCACCTAAATTGTGAAATAGAAACCCCGGCGTAGTGTCGTTGGCGACGAACGCGTCGAGGAAGCCATCACCGTCGTAGTCGGCAAACGACACGCTCATCCCCTTGCCCATGTGCGCCGCAATGCCCGTTTCTTTGGAGACGTCCGTGAACGTTCCATCCCCATTATTGCGGTACAACGTGTCGTGCAGCGATGCATAAAGCTTGGGATGACAGTAGCCGCGAACTCCGCTTTTCACGTGACAGTAGGGATCCTTATTGACCTCCCAAACGCAGTAGTTGACGACGAACAAATCCAAATTGCCGTCATTGTTGTAATCGAACCAGCCAGCCCCGACGGACCACATCTTTTTGCCATTCATCTCGGCGCCGGCGAGACCTGCCTTTGCAGTTATATCGGTAAAGGTGCCGTCACCATTGTTATGGAAGAGTTGATTGCCGGTTACGTTGGCCAAAAAGATATCCGGTCGCCCATCATTGTCATAGTCCCCTACGGCTACCCCCATCCCATAGCCCGCTCCGGCGAGTCCGGCACGTTCGGTGACATCGGTGAACGTGCCATCGTGATTGTTGTGATAGAGCCGGTTCCAGTAAGCCGGTGATTCCTTCTGCAGGGAAGGGATTGCTGCTCCGTTGACAAGATAAATATCCAGCCAGCCGTCGCCGTCGTAGTCGAGCAACGCCACGCCAGCGACCATGGTTTCGATCTGATTTTTGTTCGGTGTCGGCGAATTATGGGTGACGAAATTGACGCCCGCTTTTGCAGCAATGTTTTCGAATCGGATGGCCGACGGAGTTGGCGCGCTGGCCACTCCTAGCGCACCCAATCCGACAGCAAGAACTGCAATGGCAAGAACGATGACGAAATAACGCATGATACGGCTTATGCCCGGCAGGCACCGGCGGAATCAGCAGAACATCCAGGTGCGCATGTATTAAATCTTCGGTAGGCACAAATTGTATCAGTTCCCAGAAGCCGGACCACCCGCGATATCGCACCGTGAGCTAGGGCTGTGAGATCTCTGCGAATAGGGCCAGACCAGAATCCGTAAGGCAATTCCGCAAGCTCATTGCTTCTGCTTCACTAGTTTTAGCAGGCCGAATCGCTCCGGTATGTGGAAGCTATTGCTCATGGTGGGTTGCCAGGCGAGCTGGTGTCGTGCAGAAGGAGGACCCTGGCTGCGAAATAAGTTGATGCGAAGGATGTTTCCTGCCC
>CAVXPX010000019.1:0-73798 GCA_963763845.1 uncultured Acidobacteriota bacterium | reverse complement strand
CGTGGTGCAAGTCCAGATTCGTAAGCAAGAACTTTTGAAGTATCCACAGGCTTTGTTCGTAGAATCGGCGCATGGCGATGGGGACGCGCAAGCAGCGGGAGAAGCAAGAGGAGATTTGGATCGCGCACACGCGAGTTGGCATCGGCTCCGGGGCATCCGTTTTATCAGCGGCTGAATGAGTTGCTGGAGGCGGAGCGCTTCGACGAGTTTGTCGAAGGCCGGTGCGCGAAGTTTTATGCGGAGAAGTACGGGCGGCCGTCGCTGACGCCGGGGATTTACTTTCGGTCGCTGCTGATCGGGTATTTCGAGGGCATCGGGGCGGAGCGCGGCATTGCCTGGCGGCTGGCGGACTCGCTGGCGCTTGCGGCGTTTTGTGGGCATCGCGCTGGACGAGTACACGCCGGATCACTCGACGATTTCGCGCACGCGGCGGTTGATCGACCTGGACACGCATCGCGAAGTATTCGGCTGGGTGCTGGGGGTGCTGGCCGATCGCGGGCTGCTGAAAGGCCAGCGGATCGCGATCGATGCGACGACGCTGGAAGCCAACGCGGCGATGCGCTCGATTGTGCGGCGGGACACGGGGGAGAGTTACGAGGAGTTTCTGCGCGGGCTGGCGAAGGCCTCGGGGATCGAGACGCCGACGCGCGAAGACCTGGCGCGGTTGGACCGCAAGCGCAAGAAGCGGACGTCGAATAAGGAGTGGAAGAGCCCGGCGGACGGGGATGCGCGGATTGCGAAGATGAAGGACGGGCGCACGCATCTGGCGCACAAGGCCGAGCACGCGGTGGATCTGGACACGGGCGCGGTGGTGGCGGTCACGCTGCAAGGCGCCGATAAGGGCGACACGACCACGCTCGATGAGACGCTGTGCGAAGCCGGGATGGCGGTGGCGGAGCAGGTCGGACGCGAAGCGGAGTTGCGGCCCGACGACGCAACCGAAAGTGAACGTGGCCGGCATCGAGGAGACGGTAACCGACAAGGGATATCACAGCGGCGCGGTGGTGAAGCGGATGAAGGCGTACGGGGTGCGCAGCTACATTCCGGAGAAGAAACAAAAGGGGCGGCGGAACTGGGCGGGCAAAGCAGGCCGAGCAGCAAGCGGTGTATGCGAACCGGCGGCGGGTGCGGGGCGAGTACGGCAAGAGTTTACTGCGGCGGCGCGGCGAATTGGTCGAGCGCAGCTTCGCGCACTGCTACGAGACGGGCGGCATGCGGCGCTGCCATCTGCGCGGACAGCGAAAATATTCTGAAGCGGCAGTTGGTCCATGTGGGCGCGTTCAATCTCAGCCTGATCCTGCGCCATTTGCTGGGAGCGGGCACGCCGCGGGAACTGAGAAATCGCTTGGGCAGGCTCCTGGTACGCGTTCTTTTGCTGCTCTCGAACTGGAATCGTCAGCAGCGACTTAGTTGCAGCCGTACCTCCGGGTCGATCGCCAAGTGCGCCGAAGATCGCGCACCCGGCTACGTCGCCCGCTTTGTAGAAAATCAGCTACATGCACCACGGGCTGCTAAGCTAAAGAAGACTAGAATATTCGTGAGCTTCGGAGGAACGCAGATGAGGCTCTATACCTTCCCTGTTTTACTAAGTTGCGCCTTTCTTTTACTTTGTAGCCTGGCACACGGACAGTATTATGCCGATCAAACACTTGAAGTTCACGATCTGCCATCGCTCACGTCCCGGACTCACGATCCTACCGACGTTTTGCTGACCTCCCTGGACACGATCTTGCATGACCGCGACCTGTGTTGCGGAAAAGATTCGGCGCTGATCGATAGCGCGCAAGCAGCAGATCCCAAATCCTTGAAAGAGATTGCGGGCAAACTGGACGGCAGGCATCTTTTAGGGGACGGACGCCCGATTCAGATCGAAACCGACTTCCTTACGCCCGACCAGGTGGCCGCCGGGCATCTGGTCATAGAAATCGCGCGAAATCGCGCGCCGCTGATGATGTGGAACTCACGTTTGTATGTCGTCCACGGAGTGGTCTACGCGACTAACGTCGGTTACACGACCGGCGAAACAGCATATGTCATCCAGAGGTTTCTTCTGTGGGATGTCCGTTTTTCGGATGCGAAGCGCGAGGTGATCTTTAACCGTGAAACGGAGGATCCGGGCAAAGTGCAAGGGCTATTGTTCGTAAGCCTAGCCTGCTTAATTCACCAGATTGAGATTCTGCTTGAGAAAGATGGGAGGATCGGGCGTCTTGATGGGCGGAGTCGTGATGGTGCTGGAGAAGGTTTTGTTGGAGACGATGGAGGTGAGGACTCGAGTCGAGGGCAGTTTTGAGCACGGCTCCGCAGAGACTGGCGAATGGAAAGTAAGTTCGGCGAGCAAGCCCTGGGGTCAACTGCTGTTAACGGCGAGGGCGACATCGCGGAATAAGTTCTGGAAGGGCCAGCCGCTGGCGAGGTGAAAGCGGATGCAGCGGGCGGTATGGCGGACGCGAGCGCCGATTTTGAAGAGCTTGGGCGCGCAAGGTTTCGATCTGGGCCGAACGCCAAGGTTGGGGCAACTGGAGGCGAAGACAGATTCACCAGATTGTAAGCAGCAGCCGTGCAAGAACAGGCGGAAGGCGTTGGCCAGGAAAGCGATGACAGCTCAAGCGGTCGGCGCGAAACCCGTTTTTGAATTCTTCGATGCGATTTTCGCACTCGCCGCGATCGTTGTAGAAAGCGAAGACTGCGGAGGCAGGACCGGGGCCGTTGGTGATGAGGAAGCGCAGATTGGTTCCCGTAACCGTGTGCTCGGCCTTGTAGCAGATACGACGCTGGCGGGGCCAACTGCGGGCGCGATGGCGAAAGCTAGAAAAGCTCCTCTGGGGTAATTGGGTGCGGCGATAGCGGCGTTTCAGTTGCTTCTGGCAGCGGTTGGGCGCGACGCTGGAAGACGCAATTGGCGGGGATGCCGAGGGCATACTCGATGTCGAAGAACTCGCAGAACTGATAGAGCAACGGCAAGGCAAAACCGGCATCGCCACGCAGCTTGATCTTTACGCCGGGGAAGGCGGATTCCAGTCGCGGCACCAAGCGCACGCAGCATGGGTACGATGCGGGCATGACTGGAGGCATTTCCTCGGACGCAGTCGTGCCGCCAGCAGGCATCCGGTGTGGCGCTCGAAGATCAGCATGGGGTGATACATGTGCTGGCCGTAAGCGCCGTTGAAGAAGCTGAGTTGCTGCTGGCCATGCGTGGGATCGTCGGTGGAGTCGATATCGAGCAGAATCTCGCCGCGCTGGCGGACCTGGTCGCCGCAGAGATGGATGAACTGCTCGACAGAGCCGTCGTTGGGGTGCACCAGATCGCGGGCCGAAGGCGCGTTTTCCCAGCGACTGAGCGTGGGCTGAGAACCCAGCGGATCGCCGAGTTTCTGATCGGCGACGATCTGCAACATCGGATCGTGGCGCAAACGATCGGCATCGTTGGCGTCTTCGTATCCGGCCACGATTTGGTAGATGCGTTGCCGCAACAGGCCAAGCGAGTCGTGACGGACGCGGTCGTCCTCCCGCGGATCGCTGAGGTCAGCGCAGCCCACTCGCGAGTCAGATCATGGCGCTGTCGAAGGCGCGCAACGGCAGCAAACCGGCGTCACTGGTGATCTGGCCGCCGGAAAAATCGGCGCGGATGGGTTGATGACGGTGGAAGGAGAAATTCAGTTGTGGTAAAACACTTTGTATCAAGTGATGGATGCTCCGAAAGGGAATGCTGGGTCCGCGAAACCCAGTGTTCATCATTCCTTTTAGAGCATCCTTTCTTTTTTGGCCAGTGACTTCGTGAATTATCCAGGCTAGCGCGGCAATAGGTCGCCATCTTCTAATAATGTAAGTTCCGCTTTCCGCTTTCATCGGCTCCCGTGTTAGCCTTAACTTAAGGGGGTACTAAATGACGAACCTGAATAAGGTAGTCACTTCCCTACGCGATGAGTACTCCCGTCTCGAAAAAGAGATGGAAAGCGTAAGGAAGGCGCTGGACGCTCTCGGCAGTGCCAACGGAGCCAGGCCCAAGAGGACGAAACGCTTCTTGAGCAAGGATGCCCGTCGCCGCATTGCCGAAGCACAAAGACTACGCTGGGCTAAGGTGCGGAAAGCCAAGCAAGCGAAGTCTTAGTCGCAGTCATTCGCAAGCACCGCAGACGGCCTCGTCCGTTATGTCTTCTTTACCGCGTCCGAGGCCTAAGCGGAGCGATCGCAAGAAATCAAAGCCCTATTTTCTAAGTCCAGCGAAACCACTTCAGCGCCAGCACAAACGAAATCCCTCCCCAGAGAACCATAATCAGTAATCGCGGCCATTGATGCACGATCGGCGTCCCTTCGAGAATGCTGGCGCGTAGCGCATCGTTCAGCGCCGTGAGCGGCAGCGCCTTGATCAGCGGATGGATCACGGCCGGGAATCTCTCATACGAGAAGAAGACGCCGGAGAAAATCCACATCGGCATCATCACCAGATTGATGAGTCCGCTGACCGATTCGATTTTCTGTGCGCGGCTGGCCGTGAGCAGGCCGACCCCGCCGAAAGTCAGCGATCCGATGCCGGCGATGAGAGCAATCGCGCCGATCGAGCCGAGCACACGCATGTGAAAGAAAAGCACACCGAAGGCCAGCAGCAATCCAACTTCGATGATCATCAGGATGAGGCGGCTGGAGGCGAGCGCTAGAAGGAAGTCGCCGCGGCGCATGGGCGTGCCAACGAACCGTTTCAGGAGCTTGCGCTGCCGCATATCCACCAGCGCGAAGCCGATGCCCCACATGCCGGAGTTCATCAGGTTCATGCCCAGCAGGCCGGGAATGAGGAAGTCAATGTAGCGCGAGCCGGGTTCGGAGGATGTCACCGCCTTTGCCGTTACGGCATCTTTGCGTCCCGCTGCGGATTGCAGGGCATCGTTAGTTTCTGCTTTCGCCAGAACGCTCTCGGGACGCGCGGGATCGTAGCGGTAGGTGTAGCCTCCGTGGCCGTCAGGCTCGATCACAAGATCGAATTTGCCGAGACGGAATCCCTTGTGCGCATTGGCGAGATCGAGCACCTGGACTTTGAACATCTCGTGCTGCGGCGAGCGGGCGAGCAGGCTTTGCGCGTTCTCCGCACCGGCTCCCTGGACGATCGCGACCGACACCGCATCGCCGGGCTTATTGCGGAAGGCGATGCCCAGGCCAAGCGCCAGCAGCAGCGGAAACACGAATACCCAAAAAACGACTTCGGGCTCGCGCTTCAATTCGAGCATGCGCGCCATCAGCAGGTGTGAATAGCCGGACCATCGGCCATTGCGCCGCGGCGGAGCGGGCATTGACGGTTCCGTCTTGACCGGGATTTCTTGTGCGACACTCATAAAAGGAATTTAGTAATTGGGTAATTGGGTAATTGAGTAATTGAAAATCCGGTCGATTTGCGCTCGAGTGACTGCCCGTCAAACAATTACTCAATTTCTCAATCGGTCACTTCGGTTTCCACTTGTTCAAGAATTCTGCCAGAAATTCTGGCGTCAGTTGTCTGGCGTCTTCGAATTCCCCATTTCTTTCACTGACCACCACTCGCCCATCGCTTTCAACGACTGCCAGCGTCGGAACGCCCTTGTCGAGCGAGACGTCGAATTGCTTGGCGACGTCGGCATTCTTCTTACCGTCCGGACCGATGTCGACGTGCACAATCTGGTAGTCGGCCGCGATGATCGGTGCCAGGTCCGGGCCGTGAAAAGCGAGGTCGAGCACGTGGCAGTCGAAGCACCAGTTCGCGCCGAAGACCAGCAGCAGGCGCTTGTGCTCTTTCGCGGCCTTCGCTTCCGCCTCTTTGATCTCGGCATGCGCGTCGGCGTTCGCCGGGTAGAGGTCCTTTTTCATGTCGGCGGGCTGCTGGAGTTTCGGAGCGTCGGTCCGCTCGACGCCCATCAGCCGCCATTGATCGCCCTGCTTGACCCAGTACTGGTCGTCGGTCACCTTGAACGGCGCGCCATTCGGCACACCCGGCACCACGTTGGCGCGGAAAATGACGCTGGCGCGATCCGGACGGACGAGGAGCCGGATGATTTCGACTTGCATGCTGCGCACTTTCTGGTCGAGCCAGAAATTGATGTCGGAGTCCGCTGGGTGCATGACGGTCTTGATCCGAATCTCCGCCGCAGGATTGGTGCTGTACAGTCCCTTCAGCGCCGCGGCGTCGCTGGTGAGAACCGCGCCCATCCATTGTTGGAATGGAGCAAAGCTGGCGGCATCGGCCGAACCCGTGGCCACACTTTGAGCGCTGGCCCCAGTCGCTATTAGTCCGGCAGCAAGCGCTAGCGCGATTTTTTTGATCCGATTCATGCTGGCTCCTTTCTTGCGGATCACTCTTCCCGCAAGTGCCGGCCGGTCAGGTTCACGAACACATCTTCCAGGCTCGCCTGCCGTGTGGTGAGGTGCTCGAGCACTCCACCTTGCTTGTCGATCGTCTCCAGCAGAGCGGGAATCGTCAGGTGCGGTTGCTTGACGTTGAGCGCGACCATGCCGTCATCCTCACGAACGGATTCGACGCTCGGCAGTCCGCGCCAGGCGGGCAGCGCCGCGCCGTCGGTGCCGCTGACAGAAAATTCGACGACGTGATGTCCGCCGAGGCGGTTGATCAAATCCGGGGGTGATCCTTCGGCGATCACCTGGCCGTGGTCGATAATGGCGAGCCGGTCGCATAGTCGCTCGGCCTCGTCCATGTAGTGCGTGGTCAGCAGGACAGTGCCGCCCGCGCGCTGAAAGTGCCGGATAATGTCCCAGAGCTGGCGGCGGCTCTGGGGATCGAGTCCGGTGGTCGGTTCGTCCAGAAACAGAATCTTCGGGTTGCACACCAGAGCGGTTGCCACGGCCAGACGCTGCCGCTGGCCGCCGGAGAGTTTTCCGACCCAGGAGTCGGCTTTTTCCGTGAGTTGGAGCTGCTCGAGAACTTCGTCGGTCGAACGCGGCTGGCGATAAAAGCTGGCGAACAGCTCGATGGTCTCGCGGACGGTCAGCTTATCCGACAGCCGGGTTTCCTGCAGAGAAATGCCGAGCCATTCGCGCATCTCGCGCTCGTTCTCGTCCCATTTGTGCCCCAGAATGGAGACCTCGCCGGAAGTCGGCGCAAGCAGGCCTTCGAGGATTTCAATGGTCGTCGTCTTGCCCGCCCCGTTCGGACCCAGAAGGCCGAAGCATTCTCCCGTCTGGATTTCGAGGTTCAGCCCGCGCACCGCCTCGACCTTTCTGTCGTAAGTCTTGCGCAGATCGCGGCATTGGATGGCGGTGGCCATTTTTAGGATTCTACCGGATATCTCGGAGAGCGTTCTCTGGCACTTCAGCTCTCAACAACGCTCGATTGAACTGCTGCGGGTAATAGTAGTTCCGCAACGTCGGGGCCACCTTTGAAGAACCATCCGGAAACTAGCGCGAATCCGACGATGCGGGCAACAAGGAAACCCAATGCAATGAGTACATGGTGGCGCCAGTACTGCAAGATATTGAATGTTGGTGGTGGGACCAATCTCGTAATCGGCATAGTGGAGGAAGGACTGGACATACTCCGGCAGATAGGAAAGCTCGCACAATGTGCAGACTGTGAATAAAAGAGCCAAGACTCGGCCGGCCAGGCAAACGACGTTTTCTCTCGACACGGAAACCCTCCTCCTCAAAGTAAGGACTCGCCTGCTAAAATACCGCATCTCTCGACGAGAGTCCGGCATCTTTTTCCGTATGCGCATCCCGACGCGCGGCTTTACTTGACGGTATTTCTCCCAAGGCGCCCGTGTGTCGTTTCCTACAACAGTCTTTGGTCGTTGGCCAGTCATTGTTGGCCAGTCATTGTTGGCCAGTCATTGTTGGTCAGTTCCATTGAAAGGAATCTGCTTATGCTGCGCAAGATCTGTGTATTCATATTTTTTGTGGCCGCTTACCAGTCCGCCTTCGCGCAGGAAACGCGCCATTTCACGTTTCACTATGCCTTCACCGTAAAGAACCTTCCGGCGGGCAAAAAGGTACGCGTATGGCTTCCGGCCGCACATTCGGACGCCTTTCAGGAAGTCAAGGTTCTCTCTGCCAAGGGCGATCTGGCACTCAAGAAGACTCACGAGTCCGAATACGGCAACGACATGTATTTCGCCGAGACACCGAAGGCCGCGCAGCAGGAACTGCATTTTGATGTTGAATACGATGTTGTGCGCCATGAGCGCATCGCTCTCGAACCGACCGCTCATGTGGTTGCTGCTGCTCTGACGAAGAAAGAGCGGCAAGAAGATTTGCAGGCTTATGCTCTGGTGCCGATCACGGGCCGTCCGGCGGAACTGGCCGCGAAGGTTACAGCGGGAAAGACCGATACTCTCAGCAAGGCGCGGGCGATCTACGACTACGTTTTCAGCACGATGCGCTATGACAAGACAGGCACCGGCTGGGGACGCGGCGACGTTCTCTATGCCTGCGACGCCAAGAAGGGCAATTGCACCGACTTCCATTCACTTTTTATTGCCATGGCGCGGTCGCAGGGGATTCCTGCGCGATTTGAGATCGGATTCCCCCTGCCACCCGATAAGCACTCCGCCGAGATCGCCGGCTATCATTGCTGGTCGGATTTCTATGTCGAGGGCAAGGGATGGATCCCGGTCGATATCTCCGAGGCGTGGAAGCATCCGGAAAAACGCAATTATTTCTTCGGATCGCACGACGTGAATCGCGTGCAGTTCACGATGGGCCGCGACCTGGAACTCAGCCCGCGGCAGGATGGCAAGCCGCTAAATTATTTTGTGTATCCGTACGTCGAGGTCGACGGAAAAGAGTATCCGAACGTTTCTGTCACGTTCTCGTTTGCGGATGCGGGTTCGGCAATGGCGATGAGGTAAATCGCGCTCATGCAGAATCGTATCGCGACCGAAGAGCGCTCGCGGGGCCTTTTCCTCCGTGCCCTACCCTAAACCTTTTATGGGATAGCGGTTAGACGAAAGCCAACGGTCCGCCCGGTCATTCGTCCGGCGTAGCCTCCAACTTGCGGCTGGCGATAACTCCACCCACGAGCAGCGCGCACGTGATGCCGAGGAAGAGCGTCAACCACCCCCAATGCTGAATGGGATGCCGGAGGACTCGCAACAGCTGTCGGCCGTAATGTCCGGCGATGTAGGCGATGCCGAAATACCGGATCGCTCTGCAGATCGCCACGATCCCTAAAAACATCTCTGCCGGATAGTCGGAAGCCCCCGCGGCCGCGAAGAACATGCTGGTGGGTGTAGGCAGTGGAACCAGCGTAGACGCAACCAGGGTGCCTGTGCCCCACATTTTGAAAAGCTTCAGGATTTTCGAGACCCGGCTCTTCTTGAATTTGCTGTGCAGGTAAGCCTCGCCGGCCCGGCGAGCGAGGCGGAAAGTGAAGTAAGCTCCGAGGACGGATCCTGCGGTCGCAGCCGCGGCGTATTCGTACCACAGAGGATGGTGGCTCGCGGCAAGAACCGCGACGACGATATCGGGGGCGCCAAAAGATGGGAGCGGTGAGCTATCGAGAATCGCGAGAAAAAACAGGCCCGCAGCGCCAAGGTGCAAAAGTGCCGAAACGAGCGGATGCGAATTTCCCCGGTGTTGAGGCTGGACGAGCAAGCTCAGCATGTCCGAAATATATCAAGCCGTTCCTTGTCATTGAATCGGGTGTCGTTGAATCGGGCACTCCCGATGAATATATTCAGCCGATTTTCTTTACGATCGTGGTTTCCAGTTCTCTGCCATCGGGTCGAGTGACAAACATCTTGTCGTTCTCAAGCCTGACTGGGATGGGAGCCCCGGGCTCGAACTCTCCAGGATGATAGCCCTCTGACGATTCCGGGTGGTACTCACCCACGTACTGCACTCCGTTCACTTTGATTACGATTGCCCGGCGAAGTGTGGATTGGATTGGGGGCATCTCCGCTCGAATCTCCCGCTCGGCTTGAGCCCAGTTCTCGAGATCTCTGCCAGGAACTTTCCCGTTGCGAATGTAGATCTGTTCCGCCCGCCGCCGGATGGCGTCCTGCAAACCGCTCGAGGGCTGGACATCAGTAGAGTTGTGCGACGATGCCGGTGCCATAAAAGCTCTCCTATTCAGCGACAGCATGAGGAAAGTCGTATCAAGTCTATGCTAGCCGATCTGGGAGTCGATCGAAACCATTGCGGCGGCGCGCGGCATCTTACGAATGGACGTATCGAGAATCATTCCCGGAACTCTTTGCCATAAATCCCCAGGGGAAGATTCGAAATGCGGCGGAGGAATGGCAAAGTTTCGCCCCACGAGGGCCGTTAAGGCAGTTGACCGGACTCATCGGTCGGCCTAACATTACCGCCGAGCGGGTCACGGCTTCATGATTGGGCAGCAAGTTTCTCATTACCGCATCCTTGGCAAGCTGGGGGGCGGCGGTATGGGCGTCGTCTATGAAGCCGAAGACCTGAAACTTGGAAGGCATGTAGCTCTCAAGTTCATTCCAGAAAACCTGGCCGGCGATCCCAAATCGCTGGAGCGATTCACCCGCGAAGCGCGGGCGGCTTCCCTGCTCAACCATCCGAATATCTGCACGATCCACGGAATTGAAGACAATAACGGCCATCCCTTCATCGTGATGGAGCGGCTGGAGGGCGAAAGCCTGAAGCAGCACATCGGCGGCCAACCGATGGCGATCGAGAAAGCCCTGGACGTTGGGGTACAAGTCGCCGATGCGCTGGTGGCGTCGCATGCCAAGAACATCGTCCACCGCGATATCAAGCCGGCCAATATTTTCCTGACGCCAACTGGGCAAGTGAAGGTGCTCGACTTCGGGCTGGCCAAACTAGTCCACAATCTCGGCGGGGAAGACGATGGCGGTGCGGACAACTCGCTCACCGCCGTGGGAGTGATTCCTGGCACCGCGGTCTACATGTCCCCGGAGCAGGCACGCAGCGAGTTGGTGGACGCGCGGAGCGATCTGTTCTCGTTTGGAGTCGTGCTCTACGAAATGTCGACCGGCAAGAAGCCCTTTACCGGGGCGAACTCGCTGGTCACTCTGGATGCGGTGTTGCACGCAAAGCCGACTCCTCCGCGCGATCTGAATCCCAAGATCCCCATCGAACTGGAAGGCATCATCGGTAAGGCGATGGAGAAAGATCGCAACCGCCGCTACCAGAGCGCGGCGGATATGCGTTCCGATCTCGCGCTGCTGAAGCGTGAGGCGGAGTCCGGTACGATCAAGACGCCAAGCGCTACCGCCAAGCTGCGAGTGGCCACCCGAACGTTCGGCAGAAATAGCCGACTGCAGACCTATCTGCTGGTCGCAACGGCTGCTCTGCTGGTCACGGTTTTATCCGCCGTAGGAGCCTGGTGGTACAAGCATCGCCAGGCTGCCAACGAAGAGCAGCGGAATGCGGTTGCCGTACTCCCGCTGCAGAACATGAACGGCGATCCCGGGGTCGATTATTTGCGTTTCGCGCTGGCAGACGAACTCACTAGCGTCCTAACTTATTCCCGCACTCTGGAGGTGCGTCCGTCATCCGTTACGCGAAAATACGTGGCTCTGGACCTTGATCCCAAGAAAGTTGGACAGGAACTGCGGGTGGGGCGGTTGCTGACCGGATCGTTTCGAAAACAAGGAGATCAACTGCTGGTAACCCTTGAAGCGATCGACGTACCAGCCGACCGTTTGCTGTGGGAGAACACCATTACCGCCAAGGTCGAGGACCTGATCGGGCTTCAAGAACAAATGAGTGCGGAAGTACAACATGGGCTGATGCCTGCTCTGGGTGGGGCGGGCGGTTCAATTGAGTCGGCGGCATCGCGTCCGAAGAATCAGCAAGCTTATGATTTTTATCTGCGCAGCATTGCCGTGCCGCACGACCCGGCTCCGAATCGTGAAGCCATCAAAATGCTGGAATGGGCGGTCGGGATCGATCCGTCGTATGCTCCGGCGTGGGAAGCGCTCGGTCAGCGATATTACTTCGACTCCATCTACGGCGGCGGCGGAGAGACGATGTTCCAGCGTTCGAACTCTGCCTACGAGCGGGCGCTCTCCCTTGATCCGAACCGGGTGATGGCCGCCAGCCTCTTGATCACAAACCGGGTGGAGCGCGGCGAACTCGGGCGGGCATACGATGCGGCAACGGATCTCGTGCGCCGGCGGCCGCAAAGCGCCGACGCTCACTTTGCGCTCAGTTACGTACTGCGGTATGCGGGAATGCTCGAACAATCCACCGAACAATGCAATAAGGCTCGCGATCTCGATCCCGGGAATTTCAATTTCCGCTCTTGCGCATGGTCGTTCGTGGAGATGGGGAAGACCGATCGCGCTAACGACTTCTTGCATCTCGATGCCGGATCGGAGTGGGCGGCCTGGGTGACCCCGTACGTCTATCTTGCCGCGGGCAACGTCGAGCAGGCTCGAGACGCCGCCAAAAATATGGGAAAAGCTCCCTACTACCATCGCGACCTGATGGTGGCCTGCACCGCGGCGCAGCGACCGCCGGACCTGGCGAAGATTGTGCGCGAAAACGAAGCTTCGGTGATGATGGAACCCGATGCCGAAGCCTGGTACCACGTCGGCGCTCTCATGGCAGCATGCGGACAGAACGAACCGGCGCTTCGCCTGTTGAAAGCGGCCGTCCAGCAAAACTATTGTGCATATTCGGCGCTGCTCGACGATCCTCTGCTGAAAGATCTGCGCAAAGAGACGGCATTTAACGAGGTCCTCACCGCAGCCGGCAATTGCCAGACCGTGTTGAAAGAACAGAGACAGCAGTAGAATCAGCCTGCAACTCCACATGAAAAATCTCACGCGGCGTACGCTGCTCAAATCATCCTTTGCCGGCCTGGCGGCGGCACAGATCACGCCCCTGCTTGGCGAGACTACGACACCTCGCAAAGGACGCATCCACCAATCGGTGTGCCAGTGGTGCTACGAACATGTTGCGGTGGATCAACTGGCGGAATTCTCAGCGAGCATCGGCCTGCGGGGCGTTGATCTGCTAAAGCCCGAGGAATACGAGATCCCGCGCCGCTACGGGCTAATCTGCACCATGGGATACGCCGGTGGAGGCGAGATCACGAAGGCCCTGAATCGGGTTGAGAATCATGCCGCCATCGAGGAAGCATTTCGCGTGAATGTCCCGAAAGCCGCGAAGGCGGGCGTTCCGAACGTAATTACGTTTTCAGGAAACCGCGCCGGGATGTCCGATGAGGAGGGCGCTCGAAACACGATCCTGGGACTGAATCGACTGAAGAGGATCGCGGAAGATAATGGGGTGACGATCTGCATGGAGTTGCTCAACAGCAAGCACGATCACCACGATTACATGTGCGATCACACGGCGTGGGGCGTGCGCGTGATGCAGGGAGTGAATTCGCCCAACGTAAAACTCCTTTATGACATCTACCACATGCAGATCATGGAGGGCGATCTGATCGACACCATCCGCCAGAACATTGAGTGGATCGGGCATTTCCATACCGGCGGCGTCCCGGGGCGGCATGAACTCGATGGAACGCAGGAAGTGCGGTGGGACGGAGTGATGCGCGCCATCGCCGACACTGGATTCAAAGGCTATGTAGCGCACGAATTCGTGCCGACTGGAGATCCATTCGAATCCCTTCGCAAGGCGGCTGATTTGTGTGATGTTTAGCCAGATCTCTCACCACGGAGACACGGAGTCGCGGAGATTGTAAGGTAAAGAAGCATTGAACATTCTCCGTGCCCCTGTGACTCCGTGGTGAGAAGTGCAGGTAGAAGTAGAAAGGGCTCGGAGATTCGTCGAATTCCGAGCCCGAGACTCGCAGAATTTTACTTGCTTCCGCCCGCCGCGCCCGGAATATTCATCGTGAGAGGCCGATTCAGTTCGAGAGTGAGCTGAGTCCCTGACGGAAGCGTCGCCGAGCGATGCTTCACGAGCCAATGAGTCGTTGTGGCGCCCGCTCCCACTAAGCCGCCGACCAGTACTCCCGCCGGACCACCGACGAGTCCACCGACCAACATGCCGCCAGCCGTTCCGCCGCCCTCTTCGAGAGTATCGCGACGATCATGGGTTGATCCTTTGAACTGGCCTTCGGAGGTCACGTCGGTTCCGCGGAGGTTTGTATCCGTCAGCGTGGCGTCAAGATAAAAACGCTCGCCATTGGGAAGAATCACAGCTTCGGGGAGGAGACCGATTGTCGGTTTGCCGGAAATGCGGCGGGGCTCGCTGATCTTGGTGACGCGGCCTTCGACGGTCGCACCGGCTGGGATCAGAGTCTGACCGTTTACGACGATCGCCTGGGTGACGCTGCCGCGAAATGGATCTCCGACTCTGTTGCTGAATGTGGCGAGCGTGGTATCGAGCCGCACCGTCAAGGCAGTCCCCGCAGGAACTGGCGAACTCGTCTGGGCGGACAGCATGGTCGCCAGCAATAGGCTGGGTAAGAACATCCACTTTTTCATGCAAACCTCCTCGATCCGAAGCTTCTTTTGACTTTAGACCACGCGGGACGCGGGGACAAGCCGCAGCCGGTACAGGGAACCACGCGAGATAAGAGGACCGCACTATTGGCCGAATGGACAGTTCCACAGATGGAATTCGTGCGCGCGGACGGTGCGACGAGCAGAGAAACAATCCTAACAGCCCGTGGTGCATGTAGCTGATTTTCTACAAAGCGGGCGCCGTATCCGGGTGCGCGATCTTGCGGCGCACTTGGCAACCGACCCGGAGATACAGTGGCAACGAAGCCTGTGCTGACTATTCCGGTTCGAGAACAGCAAAAGAACGCGTACCACGAGCCTGCCCAAGCGATTTCTCAGTTCCCGTGGCGTGCCCGCACCCAGCAACTGGCGCAGGATCAGGCTCAGGTTGAACGCGCCCACATGCACCAACTGCCGCTTCAGAATGTTGTCGCGTCCGCGCAGATGGCAGCGTCGCATCCCACCGGTCTCGTAGCAGTGCGCGAAGCTGCGCTCGACCAGCTCGCCGCGCCGCCTGAGTAAACTCTTGCCGTACTCGCCCCGCACCCGCCGCCGGTTCGCGTACACCGCTTGCTGCTCGGCCGCTTTGCCCGCCCAGTTCCGCCGGCCCTTTTGTTTCTTCTCCGGAATGTAACTGCGCACCCCGTACGCCTTCATCCGCTTCACCACCGCGCCGCTGTGATAGCCCTTGTCGGTTACCGTCTCCTCGATCCCGGCCACGTTCACTTTCGGTTGGTCGTCGGGCCGCAACTCCGCTTCGCGTCCGACCTGCTCCGCCACTGCCATCCCGGCTGCGCACAACGTTTCATCCAGCGTGGTCGTGTCGCCCTTATCGGCGCTTTGCAGCGTGACCGCCAGCACCGCGCCCGTGTCCAGATCCACCGCATGCTCCGCCTTGTGCGCCAGATGCGTGCGCCCATCCTTCATCTTCGCAATCCGCGCGTCCCCATCCGCCGGACTCTTCCACTCCTTATTCGACGTCCGCTTCTTGCGCTTGCGATCCAACCGTACCAGATCTTCGCGTGTCGGCGTCGCGATCCCTGAGGCCTTCGCCAGCCCGCGCAGAAACTCCTCGTAACTCGCCCCCGTGTCGCGCCGCACAATCGAGCGCATCGCCGCGTTCGCCTCCAGCGTCGTTGCATCAATCGCGATCCGCTGGCCTTGCAGCAGCCCGCGATCGGCCAGCACCCCCAGCACCCAGGCGAAAACTTCACGATGCGTGTCCAGATCGATCAGCCGCCGCGTGCGCGAGATCGTCGAGTGATCCGGCGTGTACTCGTCCAATCCGATGCCCACAAACCGCCGCAGCGCCAGCGAGTCCGCCAGCCGCCAAGCAATGCCGCGCTCCGCCCCGATGCCCTCGAAATACCCGATCAGCAGCGCCCGAAAGTAAATCCCCGGCGTCAGCGACGGGCGCCCGTACTTCTCCGCATAAAACTTCGCGCACCGGGTCTCGACAAACTCGTCGAAGCGCTCGGCCTCCAGCAACTCATTCAAACGCTGATAAAAAGGATGCCCCGGAGCCGACGCCAACTCGGCGTGCGCGATCCAGATGTCCTTTTGCTTCTCCCGCTGCTTGCGCGTCCCCATCGCCATGCGCCGATTCTACGTACAAAGTCTGTGGATACCGCAGAAGTTTTTGCTTACGAATCTGGACTTGCACCACGGGCTGCTAATACTACTATGTTATAAACTAGATACGCCCCTGCTGAAAAACCCAGCTCTACGCAACGCTCCGTGTTAAGTTGCTGCTCATGAGCGCCCACTCTGTGGCGCCGGGCGCCCAAGCGAAACGCTTCGCGGCCTATCTCGATCGCCTGGCGCTGGCCGCGGAGCATGCCGATCGTGCCACTCCCCTGAAGTCTTATTGCAGCGGTTTGTTGTTGCCGGGAGAACGCAAGAGCGTCGAACCGATGGCAGCACGCTTGTACCCCAACAACGTGCGCCAAGCTCACCAGTCCATGCACCACATCGTGGCCGATGCCGCCTGGAGTGACGAAGACATGCTGGAGGCAGTGCGCGCTTATGTTCTGCCACAGTTGGAGAAGAAAGGCCCGATCATAGCTTGGATCGTGGATGACACCGGCTTGGTGAAGAAAGGAACCCACTCGGTAGGCGTGACCCGCCAGTATTGTGGACAGGTGGGGAAGCAAGAGAACTGTCGCGTGGCGGTCAGTTTGTCGGTGAGCACGGAGCGCGCCAGCCTGCCGGTTGCCTGGCGTCTGTACTTGCCGGAAGTGTGGGCCAAGGACAGGACACGCAGGAAGAAGACGGGAGTACCCGCGGAGATTCGATTTCAGACTAAAGCGGCGATTGCGCTGGAACAAATCCGCGCGGCAGTGAAGCGTGAGATCCCGGTCGGAGTCGTGCTGAGCGACGCGGCTTATGGAACCGATACCCAGTTTCGCGAAGAGCTCACGGACTTAGGGTTGCTTTATGTGGTGGGGATCATGTCCTCGGTGACGGTATGGAAACCGGGTCAGGGACCGCTGCCCGCCGCGACTTGGAGAGGCCAGGGACGACCGCCAAAATATCTTCGCCGCAGCCGAAGGCATGCACCCGTCACCGCAAAGCATCTGGCTCTGGCCTTGCCACCACAGGCGTGGAAGAAAGTATCCTGGCGAGAAGGAACCCGCAGCCAACTCCACTCGCGTTTCGCGGCCGTGTGCGTCCGTCCGGCTCACCGCGATTTTGAACGCAGTAAGCCCTATCCCGAGCAATGGCTGCTGATCGAGTGGCCCCACCAAGAAGCTGAACCCACCAAGTACTGGCTCTCCACCCTCTCGGCAGAGACGAAACTCAAGGACCTGGTTGGCATGGCCAAACAGCGCTGGATCATCGAGCGGGACTACGAAGAACTGAAGCAAGAACTGGGATTGGGCCATTATGAAGGAAGAGGCTGGCGGGGTTTTCATCATCACGCTACCCTCTGTATCGCGGCCTATGGGTTCCTGGTAGCCGAACGGAGCCGTTTTTTTCCCTCTGCTCGCGCCGGTCAAGTGGACTTATCCGTCCCCCAAATACCGCCCCAGTTCCGCCCTCGGGGATCGCCCGGTTCGCCTCGAACGACATAATCCCTGCTCGATTGCCACACTCCGACAAACCCTCGCTCGGGCGCTTCTCCGACAACTTTCCAGTTGTCCTTTTTGTGGAGCTCCACACTTATAACACAGTAGTACTAAGCAGACTCTACCAACTTGGCGTTCATTGCGACTGCGCCGATGGTGGGAAACGCGGACGCTCGCATGCTGGTATCCTTACTGGCGGATGGCTAAAAGAGATATTTTCGTCGTGTTGTTGGTGCTCGCGGGTGCGAGTTTCGCCCGCGACAAAACTCCGTACCAGAGCACGAAACTGCTGGAACTGACAAACGCGGGCTCCGGCTTTTGCTTTGTGATACAGGTTGGCGATCTGGCTTACCTGGCCGAGACTTCGGCGAAACCGGGAATGAATCTGATTGTTGGCGATCCCGTCGAAATCAAAATCAAAAATAAGAACATCTGGCTCAAGGTCCAGCGCAAATACCCAGTTGGATCTGACAGCTATCTCGATGAGGTGAAGACCAAAGTTATGCTGCGCAAGCACATGACAGAGGGCCAACGGCTTCCTAGCTGCGCCCTGGCTATTTCGGTCCAGTAGTCTCATTGCGTTGGGTTAGCTCCCGTTACTTCGGTTGCCACGTTCGCCGCGTTCTCTGGGCTTCGCAGGTGTGTCCATGCCCAAACCTATTCCGACTGCCACGCGGGACCGCTAGTGGGGATGGCCGATCGCTTGAAGAAAATTGAACCTGCGAAATTCCCTATACCCTAAGTGCGACGGGGATTTAAGCCACTACCCTGCAGCCACTGTCCCATTCGCGTAATGTCCTTCCGCTATAATCATGGGTTTCATCCGACACCATGGGAAAGTTCTATCAAGGCGTCGGCCATCGGACGGGGTGGCGGCTGGGGCTTGATTCGGAAGCTTCGCTGTCGGCGGTCAGGGTCGACGATGATACACGCACTTTATATCCATCAGAGAAAGGTAAGCATTCGCATGTCAAATATTGCAGGCATTCATGCACGAGAAGTTCTGGATTCCCGCGGCAATCCTACCGTGGAAGCGGAAGTATTTCTGGCCGATGGTTCGATGGGACGGGCGATCGTTCCCAGCGGCGCCTCAACCGGAGAGCACGAAGCGGTCGAGCTGCGGGATGGCGACACGAACCGTTTCCTGGGCAAGGGCGTTCAGAAGGCTGTCGAGAACGTGAACGGCGAGATCGCCGAAGCTCTGGCCGATTGGGACGGATTCGATCAACGAGGGCTTGACGCCAAGATGATCGAACTGGATGGCACGGAGAACAAGGGCCGGCTGGGCGCGAATGCGATTCTTGCGGTCTCCATGGCTGCGGCGCGGGCGTCGGCCTTTAGCCTCGACATTCCGCTTTACCGCTATCTGGGCGGAGCCGGAGCGAATACCTTGCCGACCCCGATGATGAATATTCTGAACGGCGGGGCACATGCCGATAATAACGTCGATTTCCAGGAATTCATGGTCATGCCGGTCGGCGCGCCATCGTTTTCGGAAGCGCTGCGCTGGGGCGTGGAGGTTTTTCATACCCTGAAGGGCGTACTGAAGAAGCGCGGCTATAACACCTCGGTGGGAGACGAAGGCGGCTTCGCGCCGTCGGTGAAGTCGAACGTGGAAGCGATCGAGGTCGTGCTGGAAGCGATCACCAAGGCCGGCTACAAGCCCGGCGAAGAAATCGCGATTGCGCTTGATCCCGCGGCGAGCGAGTTCTATCAGGATGGGAAGTACGTGTTCAAGAAATCCGACAAGTCGGCTAAGAGTTCCGAC
This sequence comes from uncultured Acidobacteriota bacterium, assembly GCA_963763845.1. Lineage (GTDB taxonomy): Bacteria > Acidobacteriota > Terriglobia > Terriglobales > Acidobacteriaceae > Sulfotelmatobacter. The sequence continues at coordinate 54,572 of CAVXPX010000019.1, read as the reverse complement.
GAGATGGTGAAGTTTTACGCGAAGTGGGTGAAGGATTATCCCGCGATTGTCTCGCTGGAAGATGGTTTGGCAGAACAAGACTGGGACGGCTGGCAGAACCTGACCAAAGAATTGGGCGGAAAGATTCAGCTGGTCGGCGACGACATTTTCGTGACGAACATCAAGATTTTCGCCGAGGGCATCGAGAAAGGGATTGCCAACTCGATCCTGATCAAGCTCAACCAGATCGGCACCGTCAGCGAGACGCTGGACGCGATCGATCTGGGGAGGCGGAATGGATATACCTCGGTGATCTCGCATCGTTCGGGCGAGACCGAAGATACGTTCATCGCGGATTTCGCGGTGGCAACCGGCGTGGGACAGATCAAGACCGGATCGGCTTCCCGGACCGACCGCATTTCGAAGTACAACCAGCTGTTGCGGATCGAAGAAGAGTTAGGGCCAACGGCGCGATTCCTGGGATTGAAAGCACTGAATTACAAAGGGTGATTGCGCCGTGCAGAGTTAAAAATCCCAAACTGGAGTATTGAGGACATATGATCAACGAACTTTTACTCTCTGAATTCGATGAAGAATCCAAGAAAACGCGGGCGATGCTGGAACGGGTTCCGATGAAAGCGGACTACAAGCCCCATGCCAAGTCGATGCCGCTTGGGAAACTGGCGCCACACGTGGCCGAGTTGCCGGGATTCGGCATGACGATTTTGACAACGCCCGAGCTTGACTTCGCCACTGGGCCGCCGCGAGTCCGTCCTCCATTCGAATCGCCGGAGCAACTTGTGAAGGCCTTCGACGAAGGGGCCGCGAAGGTGCGGGAGACGCTCAAGAGCACTCCCGATTCGGCTTGGCACGAGCCGTGGAAGCTGAGCTTTGGCGGAAAACAGATCTTCAGCGGATCGCGCTTTCTTGCCTATCGAGAGATGTTCCTGAATCACCTGGTCCACCACCGGGCGCAACTGGGCGTGTATCTGCGGCTGAATGATAAGCCGCTGCCAGCGACGTATGGTCCGTCGGCCGACGACACCATGGGGTTCTAGGCAGGAGGAGCGCAGTAGTTGACTTAGCTAAGGACTTAGTCTACCATCAGCAGTACAATGGAAGTGAACATCCACGAGGCTAAGACCCATCTTTCCAAGCTCTTAGAGCGGGTCGCGCTCGGGGAAGAGGTCATCATCGCCAAGGCAGGTAAGCCAGTGGCCAAGTTGGTGGCGATCCCGGTGGAGCGACCGCGGTTCAAACTCGGATCGGCAAAGGGTGAGTTCGTCGTTCCCGATGACTTTAACGATCCGCTGCCGAAAGAGATCGAAGATCTCTTTTACGAATGAAAGTTCTGCTGGATACGCACACGCTGCTCTGGGCATTGACAGATGAATCCAAGCTATCGGAGCGCGTGCGAGAACTTCTGCCTCGCGCTGAGACGTGGTTCAGTGTGGCCAGCTTGTGGGAGATCCTGATCAAAGCACAAACCGGGAAGATCGCTTTGCCGCGGCCAGCCGGGCCATTTGTGATATCAAAGTTGCAACTCAATGGTGTCCGACTTCTCCCGGTGAAGCCGGGCCATGTTCTGCGGATCGAGTCATTGCCGAATCATCATCGCGATCCCTTCGACCGGATGCTGATCGCCCAAAGCGTGGAGGAAAACCTTCCCGTGGTGACGGCTGATCGTGTTTTCGCGCTCTATCCGGTCGAGTTGATCTGGTAACCAAGTTTTTAGAAGCAGCCAACAGCCAGGAGCTAGAAGCCAAGTTTATGTCCCGTCCTAAACCGCTGATTCTTATCATTCTTGATGGTTGGGGATACCGCGCTGAGACGAAGGCGAATGCGATTGCGCTCGCCCGCAAACCAACCTACGACCGCCTGCTCCGCGAATATCCGAACACGCTCATCCACACAAGCGGGCCTTATGTCGGGCTGCCTGAGGGTCAGATGGGCAACAGCGAGGTCGGGCATCTGAACATCGGCGCGGGCCGCATCGTTCACATGGACATCACGCGCATCGATCGGATGATCCGGAATGGTGAGTTCTTCAAGCACCCGGTGCTGCTCGAAGCCATGAAGCAGGCGCGCACCGGCGAACGCCGGCTGCACTTGTTCGGACTGGTCTCAGACGGGGGCGTGCATTCGCAGCAAGCGCATCTCAACGCGCTGCTGAAGATGGCGAAGCAGAATGGACTGGAGCGCGTTTTCGTTCACGCGTTCATGGACGGCCGCGACACGCTGCCCACCAATGGCGCCGGATATCTGGAACAACTGCAGCAGAAGATGCGCGAGTACAACTGCGGCAAGATCGCCACTGTAAACGGCCGCTACTACGCCATGGACCGCGACCGCCGCTGGGAGCGCATCGCCAAGGCCTACAACGCGATGGTCTTGGCGGATGCGGAAGGCGGCAAGCAGAGCGATCCCGTGCAGGGCATGAAAGAGTCCTACAACAAGGGAGTCACCGACGAATTCGTCGTGCCGTTTGTTTGTACCGACAGCCGCGGCGAGGCGCTGGCCACGATTCGAGACGACGATTCGTGCATCTGCTTCAACTTCCGCGCCGACCGCGTTCGCCAGATCACGCGCGCGCTGGCGCGTAACAGCGGTCTCAATGAGAATGGCGGCAGCGATCTGCCGGGCGCAGCCGACCTCGATGCCACAATCCCACGCGGCCGGGTACCGAAAAATCTTCACTATGTTTGCATGACGCGGTACGACAAGAACTTCAGCTTGCCCGTCGTGATTCCTCCGGAATCGATGGCAAATATTCTTGCGAACGTCATGGGCGGCATGAACATGCGGAATCTGCGCGTGGCCGAAACCGAAAAATATGCCCACGTCACCTACTTCTTCAACGGCGGCGTCGAGCAACCCTTCCCCGGGGAAGACCGCGTTCTGGTGCAATCGCCGAAAGTTGCTACGTACGATCTGAAGCCGGAGATGAGCGCGTCCGGAATTGCCGACGCAGTGGTGAAGGCCACGGAGGACGGCACCTTCGATGTTGTCATCGTGAACTTCGCCAATGCCGACATGGTGGGCCATTCGGGCAAGATCGAGCCCACGGTCAAGGCCGTCGAGACGGTCGATGCCTGCCTTGAGCGTATCGAATCCGCGGTGCGCGCGAAAGGCGGAGCCATGCTGATTACAGCCGATCATGGCAATGCGGAGTTAATGATCGATCCGGCGACTGGCGGCCCGCACACCGCTCACACCACGAATCCCGTGCCGTTCATCGTCGTCGCGGAAAATAGCGCGCAGTTTTCACTGAAGCCGGGAGGATCGTTGCGAGACATCTCGCCGACTTTGCTGGGGATGTTGGGCGTCGATGAGCCCAAAGAGATGAACGGGGCCGATCTGAGAGTCTTTGCCAAGAACTCCCAGTAAGGACGAGAGCGGGCACGGAAGAGCTCCCCTGCGCATCTTCCCTTAATCGCTTAATCGCTGGAGAGAATCCCCGCGAGCCGGGTTAGTTTTCCATCAACGCCGGAGCGGTCGCCAGCAATCCAGCCGCGATCTCGAGGTCGTGCAGATCCTCACGGCTGAAATCCTGCGCAAACCGCGGATCGAGTCCCTTCCGCGAGATCTGAATCACTCCGACAACTGCAGAGTCACGGTCTATCACCGGCACGGACATGAGCTTCTGAATCGGGGCCGGAGCCGCAGGTTCTTGGGAACCGTCGGCATCAGGTTTGATGGTTTCAAAGATGCTGGCGTGCTTGACTCGCGCGAAGTTATTAAAGATCTCCGCCTTCTTGCTAAGGGCGGTATGAGCCGCTACGGCTTTGCTCGATAATGGAATTGCGCCGGTCGTTCGCAGGTGTTCGGGAAAAACGAAGCGAAGCAATCCGCTCTCCAGACGAAGCAGCGCGACTTCGGTGTACTGCACGCGGAAGATTTTGGCCAGGACCATACAAAGATCCAAGGCCGACACTCCCTGGCCCAGCACCGTTCCCAAGGGGAGCAGATGCTCGGGAAGAACCACTTCTTCCATCATCGTCTGGTCGTTATCAGGGGTCATAGGGGTAGACTCGCACTTCTCCGTTTCGGACGGAGAATATAAACTCTATCGCACTTTCCCGGCCATAAGGTACTTCCCAAAGTAATGAGAGCGACCTCAATAAGTCATTTATTTTCAACAGCAATGTGCACGAAAGGGCAGTTTTCCGAGGCTCACCCCCACCTTCGGGTCAGACGCAAACCAACATTCAAATGACAGTTTTTGTCATCGCACCAGGGCCGGTGCAGCTCGCAGCAAAGTCCAGAGAATTGAATTTTCCTGTCTGCAGCCCCGCTCATTTACACTCTGTCCGTATGAATAATCCGGTACAACCGAACGTGAAGCTCACCAACGATCCCAGTTACCGCGAGAATTATGCGAACAGCGTGCAGATGCGCGTCAACATATGGGACTTCTTTCTTGCCTTCGGCACGCTGCAGCAGCAAACGGAATCGCACATCGAAATACGGAATTTTCAGGGAATTTACCTCAGTCCGCAGCAGGCCAAAGCTCTGCTCGGATTACTGCAGCAGAACGTGGCCGGATACGAGACCGCTTTTGGCGAGATCAAACTCGATCCGCGCATGGCTCCGCCGGGGCCGGTACACTGAGTCTCGTCCTGGGTTTCTCTTGATCAGGCCCACACCGAAGCAGCGCGGAATCTCTCTACGCTAGAATTGTTTCCTTCATGCGATCGCGCGCCCACCCGGCATTGGTGTTCGTCGTTATCTTTGTCTCGATCCTTGTTCTGCACTGGCCTCTGCTTCATTTGCCCTACTTCTGGGACGAGGCCGGATATTACGTGCCGGCGGCGCGGGATCTTCTACTGACCGGCAGCCTGATTCCTCACACAACCGTTTCGAACGCGCATCCGCCATTGGTGCTGGCGTGGATCGCGCTGTGGTGGAGGGTCGCCGGATACGCTCCGCTGGTCACCCGTTCCGCCATGCTGGTCGTCGCCGCGTTTTCTCTTCTCGGAATTTTTAGGCTGGCCGAGCGCGTCGCGAATACTCCGGTGGCGATCGCTTCCACGCTCTGCACCGGCCTGTATCCCGTATTTTTTTCGCAGAGTTCGCTGGCGCAGGTCGACTTGGCGGCGGCTGGGCTTACCTTCTGGGGACTGACGTCTTATCTCGAAGGGAGGACGGCACGAACCGCAATCTGGTTCTCGCTCGCTGCGCTGGCGAAAGAAACCGCGATCCTGGCGCCAATCGCCCTGGCCGGCTGGGAGATCGTTGGACTGGTTGCACGGAAGCAGGTTTGGTCTCGCGGTCTCTGGCGTAAACCTGATCCTAGCAAATCAGTATTAGAACGCATTGGCCCGTTGTTGATTCCTGTTCTGCCCTTGGCGGTTTGGTACGCGTATCACTTCACGAAAACCGGATATGTATTCGGCAATCCGGAATTCTTCCGCTACAACGTGGCGGCAACTCTCAGTCCAGTGCGCTTTGTGCTCGCGTTGTTTCTGCGCACATGGCAAGCGGTTGGATATCTGCATCTCTGGCTCCTGACACTGGCGATGCTGGCGGCGATGTCTCTGCCGCCGCGCCAGGAAAACGGAGTTGAGCGCCCGCGCATTTCGATTCCCGTACAGATAATATTCTTCGCCATCATTACGGCTTACGTCGTAGCGATGTCGCTGATCGGAGGCGCGGTGCTGGCTCGATATATGTTGACCGCGGTTCCGCTGGTGATCATTCTGGCAGTCTCCACTCTCTGGAGACGGATGCGGCAGTGGCTCTTGATCGTGGCGGGAATCGCCGCTGCATTCGTGCTCGCCTGGTTCTGGAACCCACCGTACGGATTCTCGCCGGAAGACAATCTCGCGTATCGCGATTATGTCGTCCTCCACGAGGGCGCAGAGCGTTTTCTGGAAGCACGATATCCCATGGCGCGCGTATTGACGGCGTGGCCTGCTTCGGATGAACTTAGCAGGTCATGGCTGGGATATACGACGCGGCCGATGCAAGTGGTGCGAATCGAAGATTTCTCGTTTGAGCAAATTCTTTCTGCCGCGGATTTTCGCTCGCACTTTGAGGTGGCTCTGGTTTTCTCCACCAAGTACGATCCGGGGCTTTTTCCCTTCGATCGCTGGCCTGCCTGGATCCACTTGAAGCAGAGATTCTTTGGCTTCCATCAAGACCTGCCGCCCGTCGCCGCGGCACGAATTCTCGGAGGACATATAGTTTTCTTAGAGGAACGGAAAGGCCAGTGGATCGCCTTGATCGAGATAGAGCATTCCAACTTCGTCGACGCACGGCTTGATTCGCCGCGTCACTAGTGGACTCTCGCAGTGAAAACGTTAGCGGCGGTAACGCTGTCTTTGCGACAGTCTAACTAGTCTTGAACTGGCCTCTGCATTAAGTGGCAGGAGTGTGTCTTGATCACCAGCCAGACTTCCCGGCCAGGCGTAAGTTCGAGGGAGTCGCGTGCGGCGAGGGTAAGGTGAACTTCCATCGCAGCACCGCAGCTTACCTGAGCGATGACCATCACGTCGCGCTGCTCCACGGCGTTGATTTTTCCTGGAATTATATTGCGCGCGCTCAAGCCCGAAGGAGAGGACGTGGCCAGCAGGATGTCTCCGGCGCGAATCCCCACACGCAGTTCCGAGCCAAGTTCCGCCCGCACCAGTGGCGTTTCGATCAACACGGGAGGCTTCTTCTCGGAGGATGCACGCGCGTCAGCGACCAGGCGGCAGACCATGGTTCCACGCTCGGGATGCACGGCCTCGACGATCGCATCGAAAATGTTCTCGAACCCTGCTAATTGAGCCACGGTTTCCTGCCGGGGGGCTGTCATGACTTCATGTGGCGTTCCCTGCGCCACGATGCGCCCATCCTGTAGTACGATTACGCGCTCGCCAAGGGCGAAGACTTCTTCGCGGCTGTGCGTGACATAGAGGATCGGGATCTGGTGAGTCCGGTTCCACTCGCGCAGATCGTCAATAATGTGGGCCTTTGTGGGACCATCGAGGGCGGCAAGCGGTTCGTCCAACAACAGAACTTCCGGGTCGGTCACCAGCGTCCGGGCCAGAGCGACGCGCTGGCTCTCGCCACCGGATATCTGGCGGGCAATGCGCTGAGCAAGATGAGCGATGCGGAAGGCTTCAAGAATCTGTCGCGTTGCCTTCACGCGCGCCGGCTGAGGCACACGATTTAGACCGTAGATGACGTTCTGCTCGACGGTCATGTGCGGGAAGAGCGCAAGCCCCTGAAATACGTATCCCAAGCGCCGCTTGGCTACGGGCAGATCAATCCGCCGGAAAGAATCGAACAGCGTCCGATCGCCAATTTGAATCTGTCCCGCATCGGGTGTGATCAGGCCTGCGACGCAATCCAGCAGGGTTGTCTTCCCCGCTCCGGACGCGCCAAAAAGGATTGTGAATCCGGGCGCCGCGTCGAAGGCGATATCGAGGATGAAGTCTCGGCCCGAATGCGTCCGGTGCTTGCCGAACTTGGCTTTCAACAGCGATGGTCGTTCAGAAACGCGGCCCGGCACGGCGACGGCTTGTGCGTCCGGCGTGCGCGTGTCACTCATCGCGCTTATTGTACGGGATCGATCACCCACGCTTTGCGATTGAGTCCATACACGATCGCAAGCAGCACAAAGCAGATCAGCAGCAGAACGAGGGCGGTCTGATTCGCGCCGGCATAATCCGAGGCCTGAACGCGGTCATAGATGTCGATCGAAACCGTGCGCGTCACTCCCGGAATATTTCCGCCGACCATGAGCACAACACCGAACTCTCCCATGGTGTGGGCGAAAGAGAGAGCGACTCCAGTAATCAGGCCCGATACAGAAAGCGGCGCGATTACGCGAAAGAAGGTTCGAACCGGGGATGCACCCAAGGTCGCGGATGCCGCGATCAATTTGCGATCTACCGCAGCAAACGATGCGGCAAATGGCTGCACCGCGAACGGCAGACTGTAAAGAATCGATCCGATGACGAGGCCGGTGAATGTGAAGGCCAGCGTGTGGTCGGTGAGGGCAATCCACCAGCGTCCAAAAGGACTGCGAGGACCGAGCGCGACCAGAACGTAGAAGCCCAGCACGGTTGGCGGCAGCACAATCGGCATGGCCACGACGGCCTCGACGAGAAATTTCCAGCGCCGTTTAGAAAATGCGATCCAGTAGGCAAGTGGAAGACCCAGAACCAGCAGGAGTAGAGAAACCATTACGGCCAGTTCCAGCGTCAGCCAAAATGTCTGCCAGTCAATCGTCATGCGGCTAGGATCTAAGAGGACGTCGTTTTCTGGTTACCGTTTGCTCGCCGGTGGAATGATCCCGTTCATGCGCAGGTAGACCACCATCTGCCCATAATGGTCGAAGCCATGGGACGGAACGGACATTGCCAGCCCGAGGCGCGACACTTTGCCTTCGCCAAATGGGCTCCTCACGGTCGACGTTACGTTGCTTTCGTTGATCGTAGCGATCGCCTTATGCACGTAAGCGAAGGAATCGTTCAGATATTTGAGAATGTCGGCCTTGCTTGTAATCGAAGCCGGGCCTGATTCGTCCCCAATGTCTACGGGAGGTTTCTGCTCAAGAATGGCGGCAGCGAGTTCATAGTTGACGGCGGCGACGTGCTTGATTTGCTGGGCATAGGTCCGCACGCCTTTGAACTCTCCATCGGCCGGCGCAAATCCGTACTTGTCTTCGGGCATGGCTTCGGCGGCGGGAACGAACTCGTGCTGGAAATTGCTGACGGAGCTGTCCAATAACTGCGCAATCGTGTGATGCTCTTCTTTGGACTTGCCGGTTTGCGCTGGCAGCGAAAAGCTCAGCAGCAACAATCCGCACACAATCATTCCCAGGTTTCGTTTCATGAGTTCCCCCATGTTCTCCTTAGTCTCTTACGACCGCCGGGGCGCACGCTAATTCTGCTCCAGTCAGTCGATGCTTTCCAATCGTGCACAAGCCGGCTACCATCGCGAGCGCCGACCAGGCCAATGCCGCCGGAACGCCGTGCCGATTTGCCAGCTCTCCCCAAACCGCGCTGCCGATGGCCATTCCACCTTGCAGGACCAGCAGGTACATGGAAAGTGCGCGAGCGCGCATCCACGACGGGCACATAGTCTGCGCCACCACATTGAAGCAGGCGAGAATGCCGATCCAGGCCGCGCCCGCGGTAAACAATACCAGACAGAGCCATTCAAAGATATGGACTTGTCCCGCAGCGAAGGTCATGGCCGCAAAGACCACGGTCGCCCCCGCGACCAGTCCGTCGACCGAATACCGAACCCTGAACCGGGGCAATGCCGCTGCGCCCGAAAGCGCTCCGAGTCCAAAACAGGTGAGCAGGAAACCGTAACCTTGAGCTCCATGTGGCTGGCATATCACTGGTAGCAAGGCCAGCAGCGATGCTGCGCCTATACTGAACGCGCCGGTGCGAATCAATACCGACCTGACCTTCGGGGCGCCACGGACGTAACGGAATCCTTCCAGGATGGCCTGGTGAACTCCTCGCGCGGCTGGAGAGGTTTCCGGAGCCCTCTTCCAGCGAGATAAGAAGAAAACTACTCCAAAAAATGAGGCCGCATTCAAGAGGAAGGACCATCCTGCGCCTGCTGCGGCAACAACCATTCCGCCCAGCGCCGGACCGACCGCGCGCGCAACATTGAATCCCGCCGAGTTCAAAGCCACTCCGGAAGCATGACGGTCGGGTGAGACGACGTCGGGCGTGATCGCTTGCCATGCAGGATCGTTCATGACCGCTCCCAGTCCCATCAGAAAGGTAAACGCCAGAAGCATCCAGGGGCTGACTGTCTGCAGGAGGGTCAGCACTCCAAGAGCACCAGCCGCCACGATCATCCAACTCTGCGTGAACAACAGCAGACGGCGACGGTCCACCATATCGGCGAGAGCTCCTGCTGGAAGAACGACCAGAAAGACGGGAATGGATGCTGCCGCTTGAACGAGACTGACCATCAGCGGCGACTGCGAAATCTGAGTCATGAGCCAGCCGGCTCCGACATTCTGCATCCACGTACCGGTATAGGAAACGACAGCCGCGATCCACAGCGAGCGAAACAAGGGCTCCCGCAGCGGAGCCCACGCGGAATCAGCGCGGCGAATCCCTGGATTGCCTACCGCCGGAAGTGATACGTGATCTGCCATTCGCTTATCTGATCTTTACGTTTGCTCGGGTTTCGCAGTCAGTGCAAACGGCCACTCTGATTCCTTCCACGCTTTGGCGAGATAGATGACGAGACCCGTCAGCAGGATGACGGCCGCGTAGCGCATTTCTTTCTGCCAGTTTTCCCGATTGAACAAGATGAAAAGAAATCCGGCACAGGCCAGCAGGGCAGGAAACGGGTATAGCCACATGCGGAACGGCCTGGGCAGGTCCGGACGCCGGATTCGAAGGACGATCAGCCCGACGGCCTGAACCAGAAATTGCAGGATCAAACGAATGACGACGAGAGCGGCAATGGCATCCTTGAGGCGCAGGAAGCAGAACGCCGCCGCCACCACTCCCAGCGCCAAAAGAGATACATGCGGAAAGCGATGGACGGGATGCACTTTGGCGAAGGCCTTGAAGTAGTTGCCGTCCTTGGCCGCGGCATACGGAACACGGGAGTAGCCCAGCATCAGAGAAAAAACCGAGGCGAATGCGGCCGCGATTACAAGACCTGTGACCAGGCGCGCTGCCCAGAACCCATACACCCTCTGCATGAACAGGGACACAACGTACAACCCGGTGTTGTTTCGTCCCGCCTGCAGCATCTCCTGCCAGGGCACGACCGCCAGAATGCAAACGTTCATCATCAGATATAGACCGGCGACCAGCAGAATAGAAAGCAGAAGAGCGCGCGGAATATTCTTTCCCGGATCCTCGATCTCATCGCCGAGAAAGCAGACGTTGTAGTATCCCCAGTAATCGTAAGTGGCGATGAGCATGGCTCCGCCCAGACCCACCAGGAAATTATGAGAAAGAGTGAAGGCTCCCGGGGGAAAATCGAAGGCGCGGGCCGCGTTGAAGTGAGTGAGGCCGGCAAAGATAATCCAGCCGATCGTCCCCATCACTCCGAACCACAGGATCTTCGATAACCGTCCAATCACCGTGATGCGCCGGTAGAGCAGCAGAACGGTAAAGAGACAGACCGCAATCGCGAGGCCAGTTCCCGGAGTCACGATCCAACTCACCTGCAGCGATCCCGCCCAGGGAATGTTCAGTGCAGCCTCATGATGGGCGTACACGGTATCGAGATGCGGCCAGTAGTACGCCGCGTACCCGGCCAAGCCGATGCAGCCAGTTGCAATGGAGAGCGGAGCGCTGAACGACACCTGCCAGATAAAGAGGAACGAGATGAGCCGTCCCCACTTTTTCGGGCCGTAAATCTCGCGCAGATAGCGGTACGACCCTCCCGACTCGGGCAAGGCCGCGCCGAGTTCGGCAGAAACGAGCCCGTCGCAAACCGCCAGCAACGCTCCCGCCACCCATCCCAACAGCGCCTGCGGACCTCCCATGGCGCTGACGACAAGGGGCATGGTGATGAACGGCCCCACGCCGATCATGTCGATCATGTTGAGAGAAGTAGCGCTCCACAGGCCCATTCCGCGGATGAGGCCCGGAGAACTCGGATTCTGGGAGGAAGATTCCATATTCGTAGAGACGTTTTGGTCAACGTCTTCTCACCACGAGGAAGAAAAGACGCAGCAAGCTACGTCTCTACGGCTAACGGTCGCCTTTGGCACTCAAGATATTTACGAACAAACGCACCGCCCCGGGAACTCCGGCCGGCAACTGGCGGAAGAATGCGTAACCAGTGTAGATGTAAATTCCTTTGCCGTAGTGAGCTTCGAGCAGGCCGCCCTTCTGATCCGCTTCACCCGGGTCGTGGCACGACAACAAGGGTTGGAAGTGATCGTCCCACTTATCCATGAAATACAATCCGCGCTCCTGCACCCAACCGTCGAAGTCTTTCTGCGTAATTTCATTGGGGTCATGGAAAATCGGATTCTGCGGCGCCAGGATTTCAACCGGAGCCTCTTCCACAGATACGCGTTCGTGACTCAGTTCAGCCGGATAGGGCGTTAGCTTGTCGGTATTGAAGTCGCCGACGCTGCTGTTGTATTGCACGATGAGCGTTCCGCCGTTGGAAACAAAATCCAGCAGCTTCTTGTTATTGGTGACCGCATCTTTCTGCGTGTCATACGCGCGAATGCCGAGCACAATTGTGCCGTACAGGCTGAGGTCTTCGGTCGCGAGTTTTTCGGCTGGGATGGGCGCGACATTCATTCCAATCTGCTGAAGCACGGTAGGAATGTCGTCCCCTGCCCCCATGACGTAGCCGATCTTCAGTTCGTGAGGGACTTGCACGTCGACGATGCTCACGCGTTGACGGGCCGGTTCGTAGTAATAAAAGCTGCCCAGATCTTCGCGTGCAATCAGGAAGTATCCTTCGCTGTACTTTTCAGCTTCCGAATCGAGGACGGCCCGGATGGTGGCGCGGCTTTGCTGCAAGTTGGCCGGGAAAATCCTGAATTGGACATCATGCTTTTCGCCGCGGCGGGTGAAATCGACGGAGGACTCCACCGGCTCCGAGCGCCATCCCTGCGGCAATTCCAGCCGCAATTCACCGTGCATCTTGCGCTCGAGATTGCTGGTGACCCCAACCTTCACCGTGGAACTTGAACCGTTATGCGTGGAGATGACTTGCGTTCCCGGCTCCAGCATCACGGAGAACGCGGGGACAATGGCCAACGGCTGAGACCGTGGTTTTCCCTCATCGTCGATGAACGGTGTGACGACGGCCGCGGTGACTCCATTTCTCGCGTGGGCGCCCTTCGATCCGGAGACCGAATATTCCACCCGCGCTCGTAGCGCCGGAGGTGGAAACGGCAAAGTTACGTACTTCTCGTTGTCGATGTGATTGATGCTTTCAGTCTCGGGATCATCCCGGTGCCAGTATGGACGCGTATAGGGCGTATCCTTTGGCACGCGAAGGCGGAAATTCACGTGCAGATCATCTCCCGGCTTGATTGTCTCCGGCTTCGTTTTCCCGTTGATCGTGTTCCATCCGGCAGGAACGTCGAGCGCAACATGATCAATGAGCAGGGGAAGGTTTGATCCGTTATGAAAGGTCACAGCGACAACAAACTCCTCGCTCGGCGAAACGGTCGTGAGGGCATCCGACTCTTTGGGAAGAGTGGAAGTATGGGCATCGTCCGCCGACACATTCGCGGCGAGACTCACTCCCAACGCCAGGTTCAGAGCAGTTTCTGCCTGCTGCTGCTCGGTGGCAAGTTGAGTCAGCAAGTCGCGTTTTGCAACCGGGCTCACACTGCTGCCCTCGATCTCAGCGCTCACTTTGCGCAGACCGGCTACTACGTGAATTAGGGGCAGATCGGAACTGGAAGGATCGTTCCCTTTCCCGGCTTCTTCGGCGCTGCTGATCCACTTTGCAATTTCAGATAGTTGCTGTTTCAGTGCGGGCAATTTCTTTTCTTCCGGGCCAAGTCTCGCGGCCAAGCCCGGTAGGGTCGTGTCGATGCCATCGAAGAAACTTTTTTCGTGCCCATCTTTGCCGGCTGCCGATGGAATCACTGAATCTGCAAGCTTGTAGAATGTGAAACGGTCCCCGGGCTCAATCTTCCAGTTCCCAACTCCCTGCGATTCCTGATGCCGCAATCCCTGCATGGCGAACTGGATGTACGACATGCCCAATTGCTTGTTCTGCTCGCCCGTGTTGTATTTAACCGTCCAGTCTGCGTCCGGGCAGGTCATCGATCCCCATGGACACACGTTTCCGATGTAGAACTTTTTCGCCTGCCAAGGCTCGAGGCCTTCGGCAATTTGCTCGGGAAATCGCTTGGGATCGGCCGCGGCGCGAAACGCCTCTCGCGCCAGAATGCTCGACGCCTGATGGTTCCCGTGGCCATCGCGCGTCGTGCCTGAAAATCGCGCGACTAATACATCAGGGCGGAAGGTGCGAATCACTCGCACCATATCGCCAAGCGCAATATCGTGGCCTCCCCACTTCTGAAACGTTTCTTCGGCGGTTTTCGAGAATCCGAAATCCGCGACTCGCGAAAACCGCTCCTGGACGCCGTAATACTGATCCGCAGCCAGCAACTCCTCGGTGCGCACCACCCCAAGGACGTCCGAGAGATTGCTCCCGAGCTTGTTCTGTCCGCCCTCACCGCGATTCAAGGTCATCAGCAGCGTGTCCACGCCGTGGCCGCGAGCCTCGAGAGTCAGCAGGCCTCCGTCCTCGTCGTCAGGATGCGCCACAACCTGCATCAATCGCGCGGTTGTACCAAGACGCAACAATTCCAGACGCAATCCGTCGACGCCCTCATCCTGAGGAATCGGAGCGGGAACACCTTGATATCGAAGTCCCGGCGGATCTGACAGAACGTGGTCTTCGGCGACCTCGGCTTGCGACGAGTGCCGAATCGAATTCTTAGCGGCGCTTTCGTTTTGCGCAGAATTTGTCTGCGACCGAGCCGCGAAAGCAACGAGCAACAGGAAGACAAAGAGACCGGTTGCGGATGGATACCGACGGAGAAAAAATGAAATGCGGCACCCCACGCGCCGCGGTAAAGTGGCAGGTCCGGAATGTCTCACGATACAAGGATGGGGCCTGAGGCCGGTTTGACGCAAATTCTTTCCCGAAAATTACGCCGAGGCCGAGCCCTACGCGCCGAACAACAGTTCCCCTTCGCTGACCACCTGCAATTCGATCCATCCCTCCAGTGGCAAGGAATCGACGGGCAGTCGGTTTTGCCACAAACTCATGCGGAGCCGGATTTTGCTGGTCGCCGCTGCGGTGGCTGAGCTTGGCTTGCGTTCCTCTGTCCTTTCCGGCGGTGTATTGGTGGGAGTGGCTAACAGCCAAGCGAGGGGCACTTTAAACTCGAAGTTTCGAACGAGCGCCAGTTTGACGTGCTCGTCCGGATTCGAGGACGACGCCAGAATCCGCTCCGCCGAGCCATTCTCAATTTTCCATTGGGCAAGCTTGCGTCCTTTCACCGACGACTCCACACGCAGGGTTCTTCGCGCACGTGGCTCGCCCGTGGCCCAGGATTCGATGTTGACGACAACTTCAAAGTCTTCGTCAGGAACCTTGCCGGCAAAATCCAGACGTCCGTACAAGTTTGTCGCGTCGATCCCGGCATACACGGCATCGAGCAGGAACTGTTTGCCATGCATCGCGCCGGCTCGATGATCCGCGGTATACACGGCTGCGCCCATCCACTCGAAATAGCGCACTTTATCGCCGGCTACTCGCGGATGAATGTACGCATTCTGCGGGACGAACGCGGGACGCACTTCGACGCCGGTGATTGGCTGCGCCAGGTAATCCGGTGGCGACGCTCCCAAGGCCTGGTAAACGTTCGAAAGATGCTTACGATACAGCTCGTCGAAATCGCGGTCGTTGGCCGAATGATGCTCCGGGCCGTACCACCAGTTCCAATCGCTGCCCTCGGCGATCAGAATCTCGTCGAACGCCAGTTTGCGCTGTGCCTCGGTCGCTCGCGCGGCATTCTGTGCGTAAAACTCACGCGCGTGATGGAGATAATCCCAGGCGCGATTGTCTTCGGGAGCGCCAATCCATACATTGAAATTCGCGCTTATCCACGATCCCGGCACGAGGGAGGTCATCTGGTTGAAATCCTTGTGCCGCGAGATCGCCTCTGAAACCGTGACTGCCTCCAGACCTGACTCGTTCTGCAGGCCATCATAGAACCGCCGCAAGAACTCCCGGCCGGACTTCGGGTAGTACTCCCACGCATTCTCGCCATCGAGAATGATTGAGACGACGGCATCGCGCCCTTTAGCAAGAACCGGCTTAGCGGCTTCTTTGATGCTGTTGATCAAATGGCGCGCGGCCTCGTCCGGAGGCATGCCGGAATACACGAATCCGATCAGATCGGAAATCGTGTGGTCACGGAAGACCAGATGCATCGCGGTCGAGTCTTTTTCGTAGCGATGGATGTTGTAGAGCTTCTCCGCCTGATTCGCGGGCAAATGCCCATTCCCATCCCGTGCGAAGAATAAGCCGGTGCTCCGGCCTAGAACGCCCTCGTCCGTGGCCATCCACTGCACGCCGAGGCTGCTGGCAATTGCCAGAACTTCCTCCGACACGCTCCCTTCCGACGGCCAAACGCCCTTCGGGCGGATACCGAACACTTTCTCGTGCAGATCGAGACCCTTTACCAGTTGCTCGCGCGCGTCTTCCGGGTGTCGAAACCGGTTCTGTGGCAGCGGTAATCCGGGAGACGAGATTGCACCGATGCTCGTGTCGCAGACGAGCGGCAAAATCGGATGGTAGAACGGTGTCGCCGAAAGCTCGATCGATCCTTTTTTCGCAGCTTCGGCGTGGGCCGGCAAGACGCGGGCCAGCAAGTCTCTTTCCCTCGCCATGACGAACTTCTGATCCTCGAGGGAATAGTGATGTCCCTTGGCGACCAAAGCCGCAATGTCCTTTTCCTCAAGGAAAAATTCGTCGAACCAGGCGATCTGCGAGAGTACCTGAAGATCCGTGAAATCCTGAGTCTGGAAGTATCGTTCGGCGCGTTCCGGATGATCGCCATGCTCGCGAAACTTCTCCCACAACTCGCGATAGCGCGGGTAGCGTCCGATCACATTCTGGGGATTCGCCTGAAAAAGATATTGCAAGGCAAAACGCCGTTCGTCCCCGGTCAGATCTTTGGCCGGCTTTGCGGCCACGTTCAGAAAGGGGTCCTGCGCGGTGCCGTCGACATAGTCTTGAATCTGGACCATCAATGACGGAACCAGATTGA
Source organism: uncultured Acidobacteriota bacterium (assembly GCA_963763845.1). GTDB lineage: Bacteria > Acidobacteriota > Terriglobia > Terriglobales > Acidobacteriaceae > Sulfotelmatobacter. The sequence goes on along the minus strand of CAVXPX010000019.1, from coordinate 37,840 downwards.
AATTCTGGTGCACCTTGGGGAATTCATCCAGCAGCTTGACCATGCCGTAATAATCCTTCAACGCGTGCAGTCGCACCCACGGCAAACGGTATTCACCCGTGACCAGGTCTTTGTAAAATGGCTGGTGCTGGTGCCACAGCAGGATTACGCGGAGGACGGGCATGGCTGAAGCAGTCAGAATAGCACGCGGCCTCTTGCGCATCCGTCGTGCGTTTATTGCCTGTGTTCCGGTAAACTAAGGCCCGCGGAAGCCGCAACTCCCATGAGCCCTCAAAACACTCTGACATCCCCACAGCTTCTCACCGAGAACGATCTGTATCTCTTTAACGAGGGCAGCCACTATCGCATTTATGACAAGATGGGTGCGCATATTGCGGCCCGTGATGGTCAATCTGGCGCCATCTTCAGCGTTTGGGCGCCGAATGCCCGCTCGGTTTCGGTGGTGGGCGGTTTTAACGGATGGGATCCAAAGACTCATTCCCTCCACTCGCGCGGTTCGTCGGGTGTATGGGAAGGCTTTATCCCCGGCGCTACTCACGGCGCCCTATACAAATTCCACATCGAGTCCCAGCACCACGGATATCGCATCGATAAGACCGATCCAGTCGGATTCTGGAATGAGAAGCCGCCCCGCACGGCTTCGGTGGTTTGGGATCTCGGCTATGAGTGGGCCGATCAGGAATGGATGCAGAAGCGCGCGCAACGGAACTCTCTGCGCGCGCCGCAGGCGATCTACGAAGTCCATCTGGGTTCGTGGATGCGCGTCCCGGAGGAACACAACCGTCCGCTCACCTACCGCGAGACGGCGCCGCGGCTCGCCCAGTACGTCGGGCAAATGGGATTTACCCACGTCGAATTTCTCCCCGTGATGGAGCATCCGTTTTTCGGTTCCTGGGGATATCAGACGACCGGCTACTTCGCGCCCACCTCCCGTTACGGCACGCCGCAGGATTTCATGTATCTGGTGGATTATCTCCACCAGCATGGAATCGGTGTGATTCTCGACTGGGTGCCATCGCACTTCCCTTCCGATGGCCACGGCCTGGCTTATTTCGATGGAACACACCTCTACGAGCATTCTGATTCGCGGCAGGGATTTCATCCCGACTGGAAGACGCACATCTTCAACTACGGCCGCGCCGAAGTGCGCAGCTTTCTGATGTCAAGCGCAATGTTCTGGTTCGATAGGTACCACGTCGATGGCTTGCGTGTGGATGCCGTCGCATCGATGCTCTATCTGGATTACTCCCGCAAGCAAGGAGAATGGATTCCGAACAAATTCGGTGGACGCGAGAATTTGGACGCCATCGATTTCCTGCGCCGCTTCAATCAGGAAGCCTACAAAGAGCACCCGGATATTCAGACGACCGCGGAGGAATCGACGTCGTGGCCGATGGTTTCAAAACCCGTCTACCTCGGCGGACTCGGTTTCGGCATGAAGTGGGACATGGGCTGGATGCACGACACGCTGAAGTATTTCCAGAACGATCCGATTCATCGCAAGTATCACCACAACCTGCTGACGTTTCGCATGCTGTATTCCTGGCACGAAAATTTTGTGTTACCGCTCTCGCATGACGAAGTCGTGCACGGCAAGGGATCTCTGATCGGCAAGATGCCCGGCGACGAATGGCAGCGCTTCGCCAACCTGCGCCTGCTGTTTGGATACATGTACGCGCAAGCGGGAAAGAAACTGCTCTTTATGGGGGACGAATTCGGCCAGGTTCGCGAATGGGCCCATGATTCGAGCCTGGAGTGGCACGTGCTGCAGTATCAGGTTCACCGTGGCGTGCAAGCCTGGATGGAGCAACTCAACCGCTTCTACCGCAACGAACCCGCGATGCACGTCCTCGATAACGATCCTGCAGGATTTGAATGGATCGATGCCAACGACAATGCGACCAGCACGATCTCGCTGTTGCGCAAGAGCGAGTCCCCGCGTGACACCGTCGTGATCGTCTGTAACTTCACCCCCGTACCGCGTCTCGGATACCGCATTGGCGTTCCGCACGGCGGCTATTGGCGGGAGATGCTCAACAGTGATGCCCGGGAATACGCCGGAAGCGGGATGGGCAATCTTGGCGGTGTCCATGCCGAAGAGACCCCCATGCACGGCCGGCCATTCTCGCTGAAGTTGACGCTGCCTCCGCTGTCGGCGCTATTTTTCAAAGTCGGATAATCGGAGCCCTTCGGCGGAATAGCGTGGAAGGCTGCTTCGACTTCTGTTTTGACTCGTTGGATCAACACGCTAACGATAATGACGCTATGCCCCACTTTCGCCACGGGCGGCCAGGTTAGCAGTTCCAAGTATTGGGCGTTGTCCCCGGCCCACTCATCCGGACGCACAAGGCGTTCGCCGGATTCAACCCCAACCGTCCCTCCATGCTATCCTCGGCTTAAAGCGCTTGTCTCATGCGGATTCTGACCCGCTACATTCTGCGCGAAGTGACGGCTCATGCCCTGATCGGCGCGGCCATCTTCACTTTCGTCCTGTTCACGCGCGACCTCGGCCATATTCTCGAACTCGTGGTGCGCGCCAGCGCGCCGCTGCCCAGCGTTGCCGAAATCTTTTCCTTCACCGTTCCTCTGGCGTTAACTTACACGATTCCCATGAGCGTGCTGGTGGGAATCCTGATCGGGCTGAGCCGGCTTGCCGCCGATAGCGAAATTACTGCCATGCGCGCCAGCGGCATGGGGGTGTGGAGTTTTCTCCGCGTGCTGTCGATCTTTGTGCTGGCTGCGTGGATATTGGCGATGGCCAACGGACTCTATATTGCTCCGAGGTCGCAGGCCGCATTAGGACGCCTGGAAGATCGCCTGAAAGGCTCTCAGGTTTCATTCGAGATTCAGCCGCGTGTCTTCTATGAAGGATTCCCGAAATACATTCTGTACGTCCAGGATGTGAAAAGTGCGCAGGGTGCGGCGGTATGGAAAGGCGTCTTCATGGCGGACATCTCGGATGCCGCCAACCCGAAGATCACGTTGGCCAAGGAAGGAGTGGTGGTCAGCGAGGGCCCGGAGCGCTTGCACCTTCACCTGATCGACGGGTCAGAGCATGAAACCGACCCGAAAGACCCCGATCACTATCAGATTTCGACCTTCCAACAGACGGACATTCCCATCGATTTACCATCAACTGAAAATAAGTCTGACGAATCGCAACCGGTCAGCGTTCTGGATACCTGGACATTGATGCAGAAAGCCGGCCATGTTGACGCTTATACCAGCCGGCTCTATCGCATCGAGTTTCACCGGCGGTTTGCCTTGCCAACTGCGTGCCTGGTGCTGGCGCTGGTTGGAATCCCACTCGGGTTGTCGTCGAAAAAGAGCGGGAAGTCCGGCGGATTTGTTCTCACCATTTTGCTCGTATTCGTCTACTACGTTATCTCTCTGATCGGAGTTTCCCTCGCCCGGCAAGGCCGCGTCACGCCCTGGTTTGGCGCCTGGCTTGCCGATTTCGCATTTTTGGCTCTGGGCCTGGTGTTGTTATTCCGGGCCGAAAAGCGTCCCTTTGAATTGTCGGCGTTTCGCAGGTCGGGCGCGGATCATCGATCGCCGCTGAAGGCAGGCCTTGGCCGCGGCCGTACGGAAAATGCCTTCGAACGAGCCGCCTCCCGGAAACGCGTCTTCAGCGCCAGTTTCCCCACTCTGATCGACGACTACGTGCTTCGCGACTTCTTCGTTTATCTGGGAATGATTCTCTCCACGTTCCTGGTGCTGGTCCTGGTCTTCACGCTCTTCGAGCTTCTCGGAGATATCCTTCGCAACAAGGTTCCCGCCTCGGTTGTGGCCGAATATCTGCTGAACGTCACCCCTTACCTGCTTTACAACGTTGCCCCGCTCGTCATGTTGCTGGCAGTCCTGGTGACCTTTGGCCTGATGCAACGATCGAACGAAATCACCGCGATTAAGGCCACGGGAACCAGCATCTACCGTATCGTCATCCCTGTAATTGTGGCCGCCGCGATGTTATCCGTAGGACTTTTTCTAGCCGACCAGTTCTATCTGCCGCACACGAATAAGCGGCAGGAAGCGCTCCACAACGAGATCAAGGGCAAGCCTCCGCAGACCTACCTGCGTCCTGACAGAAAGTGGATATTCGGCGAGAACAACGACATTTACTACTATCAGTTCTTCGATCCCGACCGCGATCAATTTGGCAATATCACGGTCTTTCAACTCGATCGGTCGAGCTTCACCATCACGCGCAGAATCCACGCCGATCGCGCTCGCTGGTCCGACAATCTCGACCGCTGGGAATACGAGCGCGGTTGGGAACGAACCCTGAATGTCTCCGCCATTGTGAATTATCATCAATTCGACGTCGCGACATTCGCTCAACTGCCGGAGACTCCCTCGTACTTCAAAAAGGAAGTGAAGCAATACAGCGAAATGAACTACGAGGAATTGCACCGTTATATCCGCGACTTGCAGCAGAGTGGATTTGACGTGGTGCGGCTCCGGGTAGAGCTCAACAAGAAGCTTTCCTATCCTCTGATCACGCTGATCATGGCCATTCTGGCGATCCCCTTTGCATTATCGACGGGAAAGCGAGGAGCGATCACGGGAGTCGCCGTAGCGGTCGGAATTGCCGTTTTCTATACGGTAGTATCCAGGCTGTTCGAGGCCATGGGAAACCTCAGCCAGCTTCCTCCCGCGCTTGCGGCATGGTCGCCCGACCTGATTTTCGCGCTGGTCGGCGGATATTTGATCTTGAAAGTGCCGACTTAGCGGGGCCGCTCGAGCCGTTCCCAGCTCGAGCGCTTCAACTTAATTACTTTACGGCCACGCCGTAAGGATAATTGTCGGTCGGTATGGGCGGTGATCCGCTCAGAGCCCCGGTTGCCGGGGTGATTGAGTATTGCGAAACCGTGGCGCCGCCGAAATTCGCGACAAACATCCAGTTGTCGTCACCACGAATCACCATCGACGTGGGCTGAATTCCGGTGGCAATGGTTGCCGGAGTTAGCGCGGTTATCGCTCCTGAGACGGGAGCTATTTGGAAAGGAGAGATCGTGTTCGAAAGCGTTCCGAGAACGTAAACGTTGTTTCCGTAGGGGTCAACAAGAATCGGACCTGGCGCGTTCGCATTGCCGGACAAAGCGAAGGGCGAACCAGTGACAACGTTTAAGCTGCCGTCGGCAACCGGGCAAGGCGCCGGCAGCTGAACCACCGCGCACAGCGTATAGGCGCTGACCTTGTTCGTCTTGCTGTCGCTCGCATAGACGAATCGATCGCAAGGATCGACGGCAACACCAAGTGGAACCTGGTCCGTTGCAAAATACTTCGCCTGCGATGCATTCGGCGGATTTCCTAAAGCACCGGTTGAAGTATCTACCGCGAACTCCCAAAGGACATAATTCACGGAATCCACGGCATACAGGAACTCGGCGGTCGGAGCGACCAGGCCCGGAACTGAGCACACGGAATTCACCGTTCCATTGATTCCAATCGCGGGCAGGATGGTTGGAGTTGCTGCCACCGCGACGATATTGGGAGTTTGAAATCCGGGCCCGTTTACGAAGGTAAAATTGCCGGCCACCGATGTGAGTGAGCCGTCGCTACCGATCGTGTACACATCCACAAGCCCTTTACTCCCCTCCGCCACAAACAGGAACTTTCCAGCCGGATCCATGCTCAAGTTGACGGGATTTGGATCCGAAGTGACGCTGCCAACTTGGGCGGTGGTGCCATCTGTCTTTATCTGGAAGGTCGCAATCCCAGATTCGGTTTGGTTCGGACATAGATCGTTGGTGTTGAAGATCACGAACGCGTACGTTCCGGCCGGATTAGCAACCATGGCTGCCGGTGACCCATTGAGCATGCAGCTCTCATCCGCGGTGTTATTCACGGGGTTAGCAACTGAGGCGGTCTGGCCATTGTTCAGGCTGAAACTGAAGGTTTCGATCAGTCCCGCTCCCTGGCTACCCACCAGAACCAGCCCATCGGTGGAGGAGTTATAGCTACTTCCGCAAGCCACGAGGAATCCGATCAGAACCAAGCTCCCCAACCCGAGCAGCCACCATCGTTTCGACATTCTCTCGTTCTTCTCCATATTTCAGTAAGGTTTGCGCACACACCGCCTCGGCGCCCGCTCAGGCCCGGGCCGGTAGAACTCTGGTAAGCGCGGGAAATCTCAACCCATTTGTGTATCAGGAATACGCGGGAAGAGCAATCTCCCACAAAGATTGATTGGAACCCTGGGATCTCTGTAGAGTTGCCCGTATCGCCTGCAAGACAGTATACGGGAAGTCAGAAAGTACGTGAAATCCTGCCTGGCTTCAAATCTTGCTCTAGTTCCAAGCCTAGGCCGGGCGCGCAACTGGAACGGCTTCTGCCGGCTTCTGCGGTAATGGCGTAGGAGAAATCAAGGGCAGACGTAGCTCGATCGTTAGCCCGCCTCCCTGCCGATTCGACGCCGAAACCTTTCCGCCGTGGAAACGGACGGCTCTCTCGGTAATGGCAAGTCCCAGACCAACTCCCCCCGTCAGCCGGCCGCGCGCATCATCCAGGCGGTAAAACGGTTCGAAGAGCTTGGCTAGCGCATCCGCAGGAACTCCGGGCCCCGAATCGCTGACGCGCACCACGGCCTCACCGCTTCCTGCGCGCACTTCACGCGACAGGGTAATCTCCACTGCCGTTCCTTCTTGGGTATAGCGGATTGCGTTTCGCACCACGTTCTCGACGGCGCTGTGCAGGAGGGACGCATTGCCCCGCACCCCCCAGTCCCCTTCGGGAATAGTGGTCTGCACGTGGCAACGACGCGCCTGAGCTTCGAAATCGGCATCGTCAGTCACGTTCGTGATTAATTCATCGAGAGGCACGGGAGTTTGCGGAACCAACTGCTCCCCATCTTCCAGCCTGGCCAAAGTAAGGATCCTGCCAATCAACTCGTTGAGCCGGCTGGCTTCCAGTTCGATGCGATCCAGCATGTCGGCGCTTTCGACATCCTCACGCTGCCGCGCAAGTCCGAGCGCCACATTCAATCGCGCCAGGGGCGAGCGCAGCTCATGCGATATGTCGTTGAGCAGGCGAGACTGTGCCTTTAAAAGAATCTCAATTCGCTCGGCCATGGCGTCGAAGTCGCGCATCAGGCCGGCGACCTCGTCACTCCTGGCGCCCCCGGGAGCACCCGTGCGAGCAGTCAAGTCTCCGGCGGCTAATTGGCGGGTTGCCGTGCGCAGCCGCACGATCGGCTTGGTCAGAAACCACGAGAGCAGATAGCACACCAGCCCCGACGTGATCACGCCAATAATGAGACCGGTGATCGGAACGCCGCGAGGCCCGATAAAGACCCGTGGTCCCGGCGGAAACCCGAGCACAATCGTATAGCGATGTTTTCCATCCGATGATGCGCGGGAATCACGCTGGATTGGGGGAGAAGGAAACAAGTAACCATCGTGTGGAGCGCGCGGGCCGCCGGCTGCCACTCGAATCGCCCAATCCGGCGCGGCGCGCCGGGAAACTTCCTCCCCGTTCTCATTGAAAAGATAGGCGCGCATATGCTCTTTCGCATCGACGCTTTCGAGGTATTGACGAAGCTTCTGCTCGCCGCCCTCTTCATAGGCATTTACCGCATCATTGAGAACGGACGTGCGCAGAGCTTCCCAGGTTGAGGCGCGCGGGCGAAATGCGATCGTCACCAGGATTGCCAGCACCACGAACAATGCCTGCGCGATCCAGAAGGAAAGGAAGATTCGGACAAAGAGGCTTTTCATCGGCGGCTATGTAACTTTGGATTTTTCTCTCGGACGCGCAAAAATATAGCCTACACCACGAACCGTTTTGATGTGTTCGTCGTTCTCCGTATCCCCCAGCTTCTTGCGTACCTTGCTCACGTGCATGTCGATGCTGCGATCGAATGGCGAGAACTTGCGGCTGAGCACCGCGTTCACCAGCCGTTCGCGTGGAACGACCCGGCCCGCCTCGCGCAGCAAAACTTCGAGCAAGTTGAATTCGACCGAAGTGAGTTCAACCGGCTTCCCTTCCAGACGCACCGTGCGTGTGGCGGGGTCTAACTCGACGTCTCCTACGCTTACGACTTCAGGCGCCGTAGAACCGCCTTCCCCGCGCGTACGGCGAAGTACAGCGCGGATGCGCGCAACCAGTTCCCTGGGATTGAATGGCTTCGGGAGATAATCATCGGCTCCGATTTCGAGTCCGACAATGCGGTCCACATCTTCTCCGCGCGCTGTCAGCAGCAACACCGGCAAGCGCGAGACGGCACGAATCCGGCGCAACACTTCAAATCCATTAATGCCCGGCAGCATAACGTCCAGCACAGCGAGCAGGTATTCTCCCGCCGTAGCCTTCTTCAGGCCGCTCTCGCCATCGTGCACACATTCCGTTGTGAATCCCTCTGCCCGCAAATATTCGCCGACAAGATGGCAGAGTTCCACATCATCGTCGATCACCAGAATTCGTTCCATGCTGATATCCATTCTGCATCAATTGCCAAATCGTTGGCAGTAAAGAATTGTCAAAGGGCTGGAAGCAATCTGGATGGCCGGGAAGGCGATCTTCGGCTGTTACAAATCTTTACTCTGATTGACTGTCTTTTTACCGCCTTTTCAGCCGGAGTCGTGTTTCTATCAGAGACAGTAAAGTCACGAACCAGGAGTTACCAGATGAGATCGATTCGTTTTCGCTTGATGGTTGCCGCGTTGGCCGTTTTATTCGGCACTGCGATCGCCAAGTCTCAAACCGCGGATACTACCGCTCCGCCGCCACCGATGCACATGCACGAATTTGACCTGGGCGGACCGATGATATGGCACCTTGCGCAGAAGCTTAACATCACCGACGACCAGAAGACCCAGATGAAAGCAGTCCTGCAGAAGGAACGTCCGACGGTCCAGCCGCTGATGCATCAGGAGCATCAGGTTGACATGCAGCTGCGGCAGTATGTCGAAGGTACGTTCGATCAGGCGAAGGTGCAGGTCTTGGCCGCACAAAAGGCGCAGATCCAGGCTGAGCTAACCGTGCAGCAGACTCGCATTCACAACGAGTTGTACCAGTTGCTGACGCCGGATCAGCAGTCCCAACTGAAGCAGTTGGAAGCCCAACATCAGGCGCGCATGCAAGAGCGCATGAACCAGACGCCTCCTGCTTCTCCGGACGAGCAATAAGTTGGCCTGAAACTCTCTGACTGGGACAGAGAGCGCATTCTCGCAGCGCGGGGCCCTATGTCTGGGCTCCGCGCCAGCGGAGGAACTCAGCATGAGTGACTCGATTTTTACCGATTTCGGATCGTTGTTCTTCGTAGTGTGGAGTGCAGTGATCGCAGGCGTTAGCATCGCCGCCTTCGGCCGGGACTTGCTCCCTTCAAGAGCTCGCGCAAGTTCCACGCCAGAATCATTCCAGGTTCGCCGCGTGCACCCCAACGCCCAATAGTTCACGCCCTGCGCATTTGCTCTCGCGTAAATCAGCAACGGCGGAAACGCCCTTAAGGCTTTGCGGTTGCCTGTTTCCCGTCGCTTGTTCCCGGCTGATCCAGTCTCTTGAGGAACGGAAAAAATGGAGTGACCTCGAAGGGCATCTTCTCGGCGGCCGATAGAGGGCGAGCCTCTTGTCCCTTGCGCATCTCGATCTGGTCGGACCAGGGATCAAGCTCAAGCCGCGAACCCAGCGGCAATGCGGCGATCTGCTGCACGTTATCGGGCTGCAAATGTTTGCCGGGATCGGCCATCGCCTTCATTCCTACCAGGTGGCTGCTTCCAAAATCGTTGCTGAAGCGGCCCTGCAACAAATTCGGCATCTGCGGAGCCTGCGCTTTCAGAGCTTCCAGAAACAATCCGGCATTCGCGATCTTGTCTCCGTAGGGCGACTTCGAAAACAGTTCGAGGCCCTTCTTGTCCGCGGCGGCCTCTTCGGCAGGATCAAAATGGAAATCGAGATGCGCGAAAATCTGCAAATCCGAAAACGGCAACGCAAGGCCCGCCATGTACTTCTCGCCGGTAGAGTGATTCAGAACGATGTGCGCGAGTTCGTGCGATAACACCGCGGCTAACGTAGCCTCATCGGGCAGCACGTCGATCAGTCCGCGGCTCAGCACGATTGTCCGGCCCATGACAAAAGATTCCAGTGGAGTCGTCAGCAGCACTCGGCAGCGGATCGCAGGGATATCCAGATTGTTGGTGACGAGGATATTGTTTACGACCGTCTCGAGAATATGGTCGACGTTGCCGTCCGGAGCCATGAGTCCAGCGACCTGCAGCCTCTCGACCACATCGTCATCGGCGGAATACGCGGACTTTCCCAGCGTGTAGGCTGGGCTTAGATTTTGCGAAGCTTCCTTCCGCTTGGGATCGACCCATGCCGGCGTATCGGTCAGCCGCTTAGCATACTCTTTGTGGTCGCCGGCGTTCGCAAGATCATAGCCCCATATGCGGGTCTGCGCTTTGAACCACAGACCGTGCCGCGAGGGATCGCGCGGATCCGATTCCTCGGTGTACACATAAGCCGGCGTCCACAGAATGCTGATCGTATTCGTTCGCCAGCTATCGAAGTGAAACGAGCGTTTCGCGAACGCCTTTGAGGTATACGTGCCCGTGAAGCGAACGATGTTGTAGTTCTGATCTTCAACCCATATGCGGCCGACGAAACCGCGGTTCTTCGTCTTCTCGCGTGGCGCGACGTTCAACACCGCGCATCGGATGTCCCCCAGAGTTTCCCAGCGGACGAATTCAAAATCGTAGTTGTCAGTATCGAAGTCATCGAGATCCGGAAACAACGACTGCGCGAAACCACTGGCCGCGAAAGACTCGGCGTCTTTGGGCAGCCTCTTTTCCCGGCTCTCCGCCTCGCTGGTGAAGGCCAAAGTGGTGGCGGCTTTCCCGGTCAAATCGAGGCGGCTCAGGAAATAATCATCGTCTTTCGGTACGGTTCCCAGAACCGCATTGGGCGTCTGTTCCTGAACATAAGTTTCAACAATCGGCCGGTAATTGCGGACCAGAGCGATCATGCGGTGCTCCTGCCGGATCGCCGAGTTGACCACTTCGCCAAGCGTCACGGGCTTGTGAGCGGGAGCAGCAGGCGCGGATTGAACTGCCTGGGTTTGCACCTTCGAAGTGGTGTCCTGGGCAGGCGCGATCGCAACGCAAACTGCGACAACGCAGCCAATTTTGAGGATTATTCCAGCGGAAAACATGCAGACATTAGTCTAACTCCGGGCTGGCTCCAGAGGGCCGCCATCGTGAAAAATTGATGCCTTTTTCAGACCTTGCCGTGGGTCAACGTGGTTTTAGTTTTGGCTCACCTGTATTCGGCGCGCAGAGATGACTGTACAGGCGTCCAAGCCTGAACGGCGGCCGCATCCTGCCTGCTAGAATCGCATCTACTAGATTGCATGTTTCCTAAGAATCTGCGGCCGCTGCTGCCTTACCTGAAACGCTATCGCTGGGGATACGCGTTCGGCACCGCCTGCGTCCTCTTGACTAACGGCATCTGGATTCTGTTTCCGCTCGTGCTTGGCAAGGCCGCCGACGACCTGCACGAAGGTGTGACCCGGCACAAATTGCTCCTTTACGCCGGCGCGCTGCTGGCCATCGCAGTCACGAAAGGAATTTTCCAGTTCCTCACGCGCTGGGTCGTGATCGGGATCTCGCGTGATATCGAGTTCGATCTCCGCAACGATCTCTTCGCGCGCCTCGAAGACCTCAGCTATTCCTACTACCAGCGCCACCGCACCGGCGACATAATGGCGCGCGCCACCAACGATCTGAATGCGGTCCGCATGCTGCTTGGCCCGGCAATCATGTATTCCGCCAACACCCTCATTTACACCGCCGGCGCCCTGGCGTTCATGATCTCGATCAGCCCCAAGCTGACGCTTTACACGTTTCTGCCGCTGCCCGCGGTCAGCATCATCATTCAGACCTTCGGACGCCGCATCCACGAACGCTTCGAACGAATCCAGGCGATGTTCTCCGACATATCCGCCAGAGCCCAGGAGAATTTTTCCGGAGCGCGATTGATTCGCGCCTACGTGCAAGAAGAGGCGGAGATTCGAGCCTTCGAACGCGAAAACAAAGAGTACATCCGCCGCAGCCTGAAGCTGGTACGCCTCATGGGCATGCTCTGGCCCACGCTTGAACTCATGCTCGGTTGCGCGGTCGTGCTTGTTCTGTGGCTTGGCGGGCGGGAGGTGATTGCCGGCGGATCAACCGTCAAACTCGTTTCGAATCTGGGAGCCGGACACCCCGGAATCACAAATACGCTGTTGCTGGCCGGATCGATGAGCGTCGGCCAGTTCGTTTCGTTCAGCACCTACATGATGCAGCTCACGTGGCCTGTGATTGCACTGGGATGGGTCATCAATATCTTCCAGCGCGGAACTGCGTCGTTGATCCGCATCAACGAAATTATGCAGGAAAAATCTGAGATTAAAGACGCTCCTGGGGCTCAGGATCGGGAGATTCGGGGAGAAATCGAATTCCGCGGACTCAATTTCAGTTACGACGGCAAGCCGGTTCTGCATGACGTCAATCTGCGAATTCCCGAAGGCAGCAGTCTCGCGATCGTCGGTCCAACGGGATCGGGGAAGACGACGCTTGTCGACCTCATCCCACGCATCTACGACGCAGAACCGGGAATGGTTCTTATCGATGGCAGGCCGGTTCGCGAATATTCGCTGGCGTCTCTCCGAAAAAATATCGGATTCGTGCCGCAAGAGACATTTCTGTTCAGTGATCGCATCCGGGAAAACATTGCTTTGGGAGTCGATTCCGCCGGCGACTCTGAAGTTCGCGCTTCAGCCGAAGCGGCCAACATCGCAGCCGACATTGAGAGCTTCCCCGAGGCCTACGAAACCATGGTCGGAGAGCGCGGCATCACTCTCTCCGGAGGCCAGAAGCAGCGCACCGCGATTGCTCGCGCGCTGATCCGCAATCCACGGATCCTGATTCTCGACGATGCGCTCTCCAGCGTCGATACCCAGACGGAAGACAAGATCCTCAATCATCTGCGGGATGTCATGCAGGGACGAACCACGATCTTCATCTCCCACCGGGTTTCGACCGTCCGCAATGCCGATCGTATCGCCGTGCTCTACGGCGGACGCATCGTCGAGCTCGGCACCCACGACGAACTCCTCGCTTTGAACGGCTATTACAGCGATCTTTACAACAAACAGTTGCTGGAAGAAGAATTGGCGGAAGTCTGAATCCACTCAGTTAGTCTTCCCGACTACGTCACGCCGAAGTCCCGCGTTTTCACCAGCGGGGCGAGGAATCTTCCCCCTGACATTGCCGTGACAACTCGAACGCTCCGACCTTTTACACTTGAATTACTGGGGTTCAAGTCCTTCTTCCTATGCAGCGGATCGACTCGGAGGAGATTCTCGATTCCAATACCTGCCCGCCCGCCGAGGTGGAGAGTTCCCTTCGCGATCTGTGCCGCATCAATCGCTGGTTCGGCGGTGTTGCCACGACTCGTGACCTGATCGAACGAGTCTCCGCCAAAACTGGGAAAAAGTGGCTTTCCCTATTGGAAGTTGCATCTGGATTCGGCGAGGTGCCTCGCGCCGCGAGCGAACAACTTGCGGGCAAAGGGATCACCCTCGATGTAACGGATCTCGATCGTTTGCCCACGCACCTGCGTCGCGGGCGCCGCGCCTTGGTTGCCGATGCCCTGGCTCTTCCCTTCTCCGACGCCAGCTTCGACCTGGTGAGCTGCAGCCTGTTCGCGCATCACCTGCAACCCGGCGAGCTATGTCAATTCGCGCAGGAAGCGTTGCGCGTGAGCCGTTACGCACTTTTGATCAATGATCTAATCCGTCATCCGATTCATTTGGCTCTCGTGTATGCCGGATTTCCGCTCATGCGGAGTTACGTATCGCGCCTGGATGGCGTGGCGTCGGTCCGGCGAGCGTATCTCCCCTCAGAAATGCGCCAGATCCTGGCCAACGGAAACAAAGCTGCACACCAGATCGAAATCTCACGCCATTACTTATTTCGCATGGGCGTGATTGTCTGGAAGTAGAGTCGCTTCGTCACGCTCTCGCCATTTGCGGTATCATTCGCACAAATGGCGAAGAATCCTCCAAATTTCGAAGTCACTTGTCCTTGTTGCAGTGCGGTCCTGAAGGTCGATACCCAAACGCGCGCCGTCATCGCTCACACCGCGGCCGTGAAACCGAAGATGTTCAATGACATGGAAGCCGCGGCGAAGGCCATGCGCGAGCAGGACAGCCGCCGGGAATCGATTTTCCAGCAGTCTGTCGAGGCGCAGAAACACGCCTCCGATTTGCTGGAGAAGAAGTTCCAGGAAGCTCTGAAAAAGGCCAAGGAAACTCCCGACACCGGCAAGCCCATTCGGGACTTCGATCTCGACTGATTCATGCAGCGCAGCCGCACCAATCACCTCTTACTTCTCGGCCACCGCGGCGCCCGGGGACTCAAGTCTATTCCTGAAAATTCCCTTGCTTCATTCGATCGTGCTCTCGAAGACGGCTGCGACGGCTTCGAATTTGACGTCCGGCTTACGGCTGATGCTCAAGCGGTTGTTGGTCACGATCCCCGAATCAACCGGATTGAGATTGCGAAGGCGCCAGCTGAAAAGCTGAAAGGCCTTGCAAATTTGCGCGACGTCCTATCCCGCTATCAGGATCGCGCTTTCCTTGATATCGAGCTTAAAGTCCCCGGCTTAGAGAAAATCGCCGTCGATTTGTTAATAAAATTTCCGCCGCGACGTGGATTTGTGGTGACTTCCTTTCTTCCCTCAGTTCTGGAGGCAACTCATGACGAAAACGAAACAGTTCCGCTGGGTTTGATTTGCGAGACAAAAACGCAGTTCAAGTTGTGGACCAAGCTTCCTGTCGTGTACGTCATCGCGCATGGCGCGCTAGTCAATGCCGCGCTGTTAGCTCAACTGAAAAGTGCTGCGAAGAAGCTCCTGGTCTGGACGGTAAACAGCCCGGCGCAGATGCAACGCTTTGCCAGACTCGGAGTAGATGGGATTATTTCCGACAAAACAGACCTTCTTTGCCGGACTCTTCGCAGCTAGTCGGCGGCCGCTTCGAAGGCAGATCTGCCAAGGCTGGGGTGCTGTAAGAACGCCGTCCGCTCTGTTTCAAACGCTTCGAGGTTCGCTCCCATGTCGTGGTCGTTCCAGCCGAGCACGGCGCCAATTCTCAGCGCCGCCTCGCGGCTGCAAGATTCCGACCAGCAGGCTCCCAGCGCGACCGGCACGCGGCGGAGCAGAGCGTCTGCAAGGGTCACGGCTGATTCTTTCCGATAGGCCTCGGCTACTTCGGCAACGATGTGCGACGTATGCGGGCAGATCGGCGCGCGCAGCTCGGCGCCGACGAGCGCCGTGCGCGCGATGTCCAGCGCGCGCTTCCCATGCCACTCCATCATGCCGCGGGCCGTCTCTTCGCTCACTGAGCCGGCGCGCGCGATTTCGAGGACTTCCTGATCGAGCAGCGGATCCAGCGCGCTCCCCGGTCCGACCAGCACTGCCTCAGGCTCTTCGACAGCAAGCCCGATCTTGCGCGCGCACTCCCGAGCCAGAGAAGCCGCGGTGGCGAGCTTGCCCCCAATCACCGAGATCAACCGGGTGGCGCCATCGTCCGAGTGGTCGTGCAGGAAATGGCGGCGGGTGACCGCCGATGGCTTGTTTCCCGGCGAGTTCGGCAACGGCCGCACCCCAGCGAAGGCATACTTGATATCCTGCGCAGTGAACTTTGCTTTGGGAAATAATTTCGATACAGTCCGCAGCAGGTATTCAACTTCTTCGCTTGAAGGAGACGTCCTGGCCGGATCACCTGTGTCGGGCACTTCGGTCGTGCCAACCAGTAACTGCTCGTTCCACGGCAGAACGAACACCGGGCGTCCATCAGCGGCCTCCGTATACAGCGCGGCCGTCGGAGCACCTGAAAATCGAGGAAGCACGATGTGTGATCCCCGCACCCCGCCGAGCATCGGCTTGCCCGTGCGAACAGTCGAGCGCTGGCAGATACGATCAGCCCAGGGACCAGTACAGTTGAAAATCCATCCCGCCTCGACCCGCTCGTCCCTTCCGACGGCCTTGTCGCGGAGCAGAACCCCTCGAGCCCGTCCTTCGCGCACATCTACTGCGAGCACTTCGCAGTGATTTCGAACGACCGCTCCGGCATCAGCGGCTTCGGTCATCCATTCCGCTACCAGCCGCTCAGGAAATTCACACTGGGCGTCTTCGAAGTTCAGCATCAACCACTGATGGCCGGCGTCCAAAGCGCGCTGCACGCGCATCAACTCCATCTCGCCGGGCTTGTTCGGTTCTCGGCTGGCGATCCTTTGATAGAGCCAGAGCCCGGCGCGGACCTTCATCGCGCTCCGCTGGCTCTGCTCATTGAGCAGGAAGAGGAACTGTATGGGATGCACCAGATGAGAGCGTTCGCGCAGCAGCCTTTCGCGCTCGCGCACCGATTCGCGAACAAGCGCCAATTCCCCATGCTCCAGATATCGCAAACCGCCGTGGATGATGCGGGTCGAGCGGCTCGTCACCCCGCACGCAAAGTCATTCTGCTCAACCAGCAGCGTGCGTTTTCCGGCGCGCGCGCACTCCCGGGCCACAGCTACTCCGTTGATGCCGCCGCCGATGACGACGACGTGGAAGTGCTGCCCTTCCAGTGATGCGCGGGGCTTCACTGCTAATGTCATGGTTTTAATTTAGAAACAATAACCTGCAGGGCGGCCGAAGGGACTCGCGACCTGGCTGAAACACCCTTACCGACCCTAATTTTGCGCTCTGGAACGGCTCGGAAAAAGGTAACGATGGTTCCACTCAGAATTGAGCCGATTCCAGCTCGCAGGCCTGGAAAAATGATACCCAAAGTAACCTGCAGCCGTCAGTTGCCCCTGATCCTAATTTCTGGGCCACGAAACCGGCCGCCTCAGTGGCGGCCGGAATCATCGCAGGGCTGGTGCGAGAAATCTTCACGCGGTACGTCTCAGATGCGTTGGTTCGGCTCGTTCCTCACTGAACAACCGGATCATCTCCCGGTTGAATGCGGGAATGTCGTCAGGCTTGCGGCTGGTAACCAGGAGCCCATCGCTGACCACTTCCCGATCGACCCAGATCGCGCCAGCGTTCTTGAGATCCGTTTTCAACGACGGCCAGGATGTCAGGGTGCGTCCTCCGACCGCCCGTGCTTCGATCAGTGTCCACGGGCCATGGCAGATCGCTGCCACCGGTTTGCCGCTGTCTGTAAAATGCTTCACGAAATTGACTGCCTCCGGGATCATCCGAAGCTGGTCTGGATTCATCACTCCACCCGGCAGAAGCAGCGCATGGAAATCTTTCGCGTTGGCGGATTGCAACGGAATGTCGACGGGGATCTCATTTCCCCACCGGTCATGATTCCATCCCTTCACCTTGCTTTCCGCCGGTGAAACAACCATTGTCGCTGCTCCCGCGTCGTCCAGCGCTTTTCTGGGCTCGATAAGTTCAGCCTGCTCGAATCCATCGGCCACAAGAATTGCAACTCTCTTACCTCGGATAGTATCGTTTGCCATTTTTCCCTCCCTTATAAATGCGGTTTTTGCTTGAAGCGTTGACGTTGTGATGACCGGCATGAGCCGGCGTGGGTAGGATGCCATTCGTTCTGAGGCGGTTGGCGTAGGCCTCTCTGATGGCAAAGTGAACCCGCCCCACGCGTTGCCTGTTGCCTCGAAGCTCATTTACATTGGTTGGCAAATGCCCACAACTGGAGAACGTTTCGAGCGGGCTGTCGCGATCATGGAACGCCTGCGCGCACCCGGCGGCTGTCCCTGGGATCGTGAGCAGACTTTCGATTCCATCAAGCCTTACACTCTCGAAGAGACCTATGAGGTCCTGGAAGCGATCGACAATCGCGACTGGCCGGAGTTGGCCGGAGAATTAGGCGACCTGCTGCTGCAAGTGCTCTTTTATGCCGAGATGGCCAAGGAACAGTCCTCGTTCTCGATTGACGACGTGATCGACCGTCTCTCGACCAAACTCATCAACCGCCATCCACACGTCTTCGGCGATGTGAAGGCCGATACGTCAGCCGAGGTCAAGCGCAACTGGGACGCGCTCAAGGCCGAAGAAAGAAAACTGGAAGAGGCAAAGCGCCCGAAGAACAATGCCACCGAGGAAAAGGGGCACGGATCCATCCTTGCAGGAATATCCTCCGCCATGCCCTCTCTCATCGAGGCTCACAAGCTGAGTTCCAGGGCGGCGCAATCCGGATTCGACTGGCCCAACATCGATGGCCTGTTTGAGAAGCTCCAGGAAGAGACCGGCGAACTCCGCGAGCAGCTCAAGCAATTTCCTGCGCCGGGGCCGCGTCCGCAGGGTCGCGGCATCGCGGGATCGGGCCGGATTCCTGTTCCTGAGGACCTGCAATCGCGGCTGGAAGAAGAAGTCGGCGATCTCTTCTTCGTTCTCGTCAACGTTGCGCGCTATCTCTCGATTGATCCAGAATCTGCGCTCCGCAAGACCAACCGCAAGTTCAAGCGCCGCTTCCAATGGATGGAAGATCAGCTCCATGCGCGAGGTGGATCCGCCGACGAATCTTCCATGGAAAACCTTGAGAGTCTCTGGCAACAGGCAAAAGCTCACGAGAAATCGAGCCATGCGCGCCATGAGGAGCGTTTCGCCTAATGGCCGACTCCATCGTTCTGCGCCGCTGCCATGACATTCAAGACTTTCGGGACTGCGTGGCCCTACAAAAAGAAGTCTGGAATTTCACCGACGCCGAGCTCGTGCCTCTACGCATGTTCGTCGTCGCCGATAAAGTTGGCGGTCAGGTGATGGGCGCCTTCGAAGGCAGCACGATGGTGGGATTTGCGCTGTCGGTTCCGGGAACACGCTCCGGCCACGTTTACCTGCATTCGCACATGCTTGCGGTTAGAAAGGACCATCGCAATAGCGGCCTCGGGCGCCGCTTGAAGCTGATGCAGCGGGAAGACGCGCTGGCGCGCGGCATTGAGCTGATCGAGTGGACGTTCGATCCGCTGGAAATCAAGAATGCCTATTTGAATATCGAAAAACTCGGCGCGATCAGCCGCCGGTATAACATTAACCAGTACGGCATTACGTCGTCGCCGCTGCAGGGAGGTCTGCCCAGTGATCGCCTCATCGCGGAGTGGTGGCTGAAATCGAAGAGAGTGGCGAATCTCTTGCAGAATGGGAAGAACCCGTCGTTCCGGAGTGAAGTCTCGATTTCGGTTCCCGCGCGGATTTACGAGTGGAAAGCCCAAATAGAAACACGAGCCCAGGCTCAGCAGGTCCAGGAACGCAATCGTGAGCAGTTTTTGCGCGCCTTTGCCGATGGGTTCGCGGTCCTGAATTACGAACGCGATGCCGAAGGGAATGGCAAATTTCTGCTTGGCCGTTGGGACGAAAAGTGGTCTTACGCGTCGGAGACCTAGCAGGCTGCTGAAAAACTAGCGACGGACTTAGTTTCCTTTCCGTCCTTCATTGTTTTTCATCATTTCTATGTCGGAATGGTTGATTCTCAGTGCTTTTGTAGCCCCCAGCGCTACCTTATATGTGCTCCGAGACACACTTCGGCCTCGACTTACACCGCAGGAACTGCGGCCGCGAGGTTTCGCATGCGCACCAGATTGTAGGCCGCGCAGGCGAAGGTGAAGATCCAATCCACCCTGCAAACTCCACGGTGCCGCAGCTTGCGCATCAGCGCAATCGTCTTCAGCCAGCCGAAGCATTCTTAAATTTATATTTATAACCTAAGCTTTCGTCGAGAAGACATATCGGCGTCACGATTGCTTTTTGAGTAGCGTAAGACGCGAATAATAGATCGAAACCATGAAAATCGAAGCTGTTACCCTCCGCGAAATCCACATGCCACTCGTCCATTTTTTTGAGACGAGCTTCGGACGAACCTACAGCCGCCGCATTCTTCTGGTCACCGTCCATTGCGAAGGAATCGACGGCTGGGGAGAGTGCGTGGTGGGGGAAGATCCGTTCTACAGTAGCGAGTGGATCGAGAGTGCGTGGCCCACGCTCCGCTCATACCTGATTCCCATGCTGCTGGGCAAACGCATGGACTCGGCGCGCGAATGCCCTGCACTCCTTGCCAAGGTGACCGGGCACCGCATGTCCAAGGCCGGACTCGAAAACGCGCTCTGGGAAGCCGACGCGATCCAGAAACAGCAGCCCCTATGGAAATTGCTCGGCGGTACCCGCACCCAGATCCCTTGCGGTGTTTCTATCGGCATCCAGGATTCCGTGGAGCAATTGCTGGAGAAGATCCAGATCGAGCTGGCCGCCGGTTATCGCCGCATTAAGGTGAAGGTAAAACCGGGCTGGGACGTAAACGTTCTGGAACGGATCCGGTCGCGCTGGGCCGACATCACACTCAGCTGCGATGCCAACTCCGCCTACACTCTGGACGAGGTCGAACACCTGCGCAAGTTCGACCAATTTAACCTGCTAATGATCGAACAACCGCTCTGGAATGACGAAATCTATTACCACACGCGCCTGCAGAAACAATTGCGCACGGCGATCTGCCTCGACGAGTCCATCATCAACGCCCGAAGCGCTGCTTTTGCCGTGGAAACGGGCGCATGCCGCATCATCAACATCAAAGTCGGACGGGTCGGCGGCTTCAGCGAAGCCATCAAAGTCCACGATGTATGCCAGTCGCACAAAGTTCCCGTCTGGTGCGGAGGAATGCTAGAAACGGGCATTGGACGCGGCCAAAACATCGCGCTCTCAACGCTGCAGAACTTCAGCCTTCCCGGCGACGTCTCCGCTTCGAAGCGCTATTGGAAAGAAGACATCATTGACCCGGAAGTCGAAGTTTCGCCGGAAGGAATGATCGCGATCAGCGACAAGCCCGGCACGGGTTACCGCATCAAAACGGATCTGATTGAAAAACTGACGGTGCGCAAGGAGACATTTCCCGCCTGAACATCCGAGCAGTTTCACCATTGTCATCCGGACCGGAGCTTGCCCTTCCCAAAGGGAATGGGGGGCTGGCCCCGTTCATTGGATGACTACGGAGTTTTCTGCGATGGCAGCGCTTCCGGTTCGCGTAAATGCGCCAATTTCTGCTGCTCGCTCCTCAACAGTTCGACCCCTTTGGCGAACGGCAGGTTATCGGGTACGCGGCGGAAATCACTGAGAGTCTCGTCTGAAATGAGGCTGATTGCCTTGAACAGGAGAATCTTCCCGGTTATCTTCAGATCCATTCCAGTCATTTCCCAGCAGTCATCCCCGACATCGGCCTGCTGTACCAGGAAGTGGCCGCCTTTATCGAGATGACCGAGAATGCCCCATCCGAATGAGACGTCACGGAACAACGTCCCATCCATAAGCGCAATCCGGTGCTCCGCGGGGTCGATCAGCAGCGTGCCCTGCATTCCCTGCAATACCTGCTCGACGTGGCTCGGGGGCGAGTAGGAAGGATTCGGCGTGAATTTCAGCCGGACCAGCTGCTCTCCAGGCTTGCCACGCTCCGCGTCTCCCACTTCGACGCCGTCATACTGATAACGAAACGCATCCGGCAGCGCTCTCACGATCTGCAGACTGCGCTGTGCATCTTCCTTTTCACGGGCGTGTTTCTTGCGCAGCTGATCCGGATTATCCATCAGCCAGTCCAAATGGCCCTGTTCCGCCTGCTTCTGCTGGGTCGAAAGCGGCTGATCGTTCATCGCGACCAGCATCCCGGCCATGGCGTCATTGGTTTCAACGTACAGCCGAGTCTGGGTCCCACGTGCAGTCTGCTTGCGCGAGCGGAACATGTGCTTGACGGTTGTGTCGTTCGAAGCAGCGATTTCCTGGGCTACAGTCTCGCGGACAAGGTCTTCTGCTGAGACTTGCGGCAACTTTGAGTCCTGCGATTGTGCGACTGCCGCGGTGACGAGCAGGGCTACGCACCAGAATGGCACACAGGCTTGCACTCGGCTTGCGTTGCGGCGAAACACTTTACGTTTAGTGTAGCAAGCAGGAACAAACGGTTACGAGGACGGCATTGCTTTATTGGGTGCCTGTTGGTTGCTTGCCGCTGATTGCAAGAGTTGGGTATAGTCGATTGGAGTGAAGTGGCCGTTCGAAGCTGCCTTTCCAGCATTTTCGGTCGCGCGGTGATCCGTTCCTAAGGAGAAAATTCCATGAGTGCTCCAATATCGGTAGATTTGGCGCAAATCGGTAAGTCGGTCGTCATCAAGGGCGAATTGAGCGGCAGCGAAGACCTGTATGTCGATGGACAGGTCGAAGGCACCATCTCTCTTAAAAACAATAATCTGACGGTCGGCCCCCACGGCCAGATTAAGGCTTCGGTGGAAGCCAAGGGCGTCGTGGTGCAAGGCAAGCTCGAAGGCAACGTCCAGGCGAGCGACCGGGTCGAATTGCGCAAAAGCGCCATCCTGACCGGTGACATCTCCACCCAGCGGATCTCGATTGAGGAAGGCGCCTACCTGAAGGGAAAAATTGACATTCAGGGCAAAGCGGAGAAGGCCGCAGGAAAGTAACTCCTGCATCGCCGCTTTCACGAATTACAGTAAAGGTTCAGATGTGCAATTGAGTCCCAGAGCCTCAACCCTTGCGGCCCGTGCAAAACCAGGCCATGGGCATTAGTCACGCAGAATCTCATGAAGCTTTTTCGTAGTTCGTCGGGTGGCGCCCAGAGGGACGGCGCGCCCGTACAGAAACTGACCCGCCGTTCCAGCGGTCTCGGGGAGCTTTCCCGCCTCTGGGATAGCGAAACGCCTCTGTGCGTTCTGGATCTGGGCTCGACCTCGCCCTCGAACATCCGCTTCTTTACCGAGCGCGCCCACAAGATCTACAGCGAAGATCTTCTCCTCGCCTCCACCGAACCTCACCTCGTTACCAAGGACGAGCAAGGAAATGTCGTTCTTGACAGCCGCAAGTTTCTCGCCGACAACTTGCAGTATCCCGCGGCACACTTCGATGTCGTGCTGTGCTGGAATTTGCCGGACTATCTGGATGAAAGTCTGGTTCGCCCTGTCATGGGCCGCCTATGGTCGGTCTTGAAGCCGGGAGGCATGCTTCTGGCGTTTTTCCACACCAAGGACGCCGGTCCGGATTCGCCGTGCTACCGCTTTCACATTCTCGAGAAAGACGTTTTGGAGATGCAGCGCGTCATCCTTCGCCGTGAAGCCAGACGCGGACCCACCGGGGCGGTACATACGGCCATCGTCAGCGACGGCTTCCGCCTGCAGCGCGTCTTTAACAACCGGCATATCGAGACGCTGTTTCGCGACTTCGCGTCCATTAAATTCTTCCTGGCGCGGGACAACGTACGGGAAGTCCTGGTGGTCAGGTAGCCGTCGCCAACTCAGTGGTGAAGCTTGATCGGGAAGATGTGAAACACGTTGAGCATTTCCCATCCCAGCAAGACGATCGACAGCAGCACAACCATCACCGCCATCGCCTCGCCAAAGCTCAGGCCCCGCCGTGCCGGTTCCATGCGGCGGGCGGCCAAGGTCAGGATATTGAGGGTGGCAAATCCGAATACCACCGCCCAAAGGATGTTGTAGACATCCTGCCGCGCCCCACGATAAAAAATCGCCACCGCAACTCCCAACATCATCCCGGCATAAGCCCGCGCTGCCACATACACGGCAAAGGCGTTCCGTGTGTTTCCCACCACACCAGAAATCACTGTTGCTGGTAGTGCCATCTTTCTGAACAAAACCGCTGAAATAAAATGTACGCCCTGCGTATTTGGATATTACATCGTCTGCAGCCCAGTTCACCGCTGAGGATAATCACGGGCAACTGCTTAAGCAAGATCCCCTCAAGGGCGCACGCCGTTGGTTAATATGGATTCATGGCCAAACGCCGTTTCATTTTCTTCGATGTCGGGAACACTCTTCTGTTCCCCAATCGCGCTCGAATGCTTGCGCCTTTACCGGAGGATAAGCACCCGTCCCTCGAACACTGGCAAGCGCTGGAGCGCCGCACCAAGGCCGAGTTTGACCGCGATGTGACCAGCGGCAGAGTCGATCACGGATTCTGGTGGACCTTTCACACCTATCTCCTTCAGGAAATGAATGCCCTCGATGATTCAGTCCGCAACCAGCTTGTCGAGAACACTCAAAGTTCCTCCAATTGGGATCAGATCCTGCCTGGCACCCGCGACGCCCTCGATCGCATCCGGCGAGAATATCCGATTGCCGTAATTTCCAACGCCGATGGCAAAATCGAGGCTGTACTCCGGCGATGCGGCATTTGCGATTGCTTCGCCAGCATCACCGATTCAGGAAACGTGGGCCACGAGAAGCCGCATCCGGCCATCTTTGCCGCGGCTTTGCGCGAAATGAATGCCGATCCGGCTGACAGCCTCTACGTCGGCGACGTGTATTCTGTGGATTATGTGGGAGCGGGCAACGCGGGGATGCAGGCCGTGCTTTTCGACGTCGCCGGAGCATACCGCAATCAGGGATTCCCGCGCGTTCAATCGCTCAGCGAATTAGAACTCTGGCTGCAGCAATAATTCCGTCTCGTTCAGGAGAAGAATCATGTTTGACAGCACACGCATCCTTCTTTTCTTCACGGCAGCGCTCCTGTTAGCAATCGCTCCCGGGCCGGGCATGCTTTATGTCCTTGCCCGCAGTCTTGCCGGAGGAAAACGCGAGGGCGTCCTCTCGGCCCTGGGAACGTTTCTGGGTGGCATGGTCCACGTCATCGCGGCAGCGCTCGGAGTCTCGATCATTCTTGCCAGGTCGGCCATTGCGTTCGCCACCGTGAAATACGTCGGAGCGGCGTATCTATGCGTACTTGGCGTGCGAATGATTCTCGATGCGCGTAAAGACAAGGCGGAAGCCGTACCGCAAGACCTCCGGCCGATCCGCAATCCGCTCTGGCAGGGCATCGCGACCGAGGTCCTGAATCCGAAGACTGCGCTGTTTTTTCTCTCGTTCATTCCACAATTCGTGATTCGCAGCAACGGACACGTCTTCCTGCAGTTCGTCACCTTGGGAACAATCTCGGTCATGATGAACACCACTGCTGATCTCATCGTGATTGCATTGGCCGGACCCTTGGGCGATCGGATCCGCTCGTCAGCAACATTTCGCCGCCGTCAAAGAACCGTCACCGGGGCGATCATGATTGGACTTGGGACTTACCTGGCAACCAGCGAGAGCAAGTGAATTTGGGTTATGTGGGGACAGCCGCCCCCGGCTGTCCCGGCGGAGCGAAGCTCCGCGGTGCACACCGCTACACTTCAAGAATCTGGTGGTCGTGGCAATCGGAGTGAATCGTGTCGTAAAGCTGGTGCAACAACTCCGGGTAGCGAGCGAGGAAGTAAATCCCGCCGATGCCCCGTTCCTGCAAACCCTTGTCGGGATAGAGCCCTTGACTCAGCTGATCCGCGTGACGTGAAACCAGTTCGCTTTTTTGCGCTTCCGCACGTCCAGCCTGTGCGTACAGCTTTTCCAGTTGGTGTTGCATTTTCGACCGCGCGGTTTCGGCGGCGTCGACCAGCGTTCGGTCCAGTTTCTCAAGCTTCTCCTTGAGAACCGAAAAATCAGAGTCGAAGGATTGCTTCGCGCTCTCGAAGGCCGCCTGCAGATCGCCGGGCAGACTCTTGGCCGCGATCTCACGCCGCAAAGATTCCGGTCCCTCGAAGACATCGGCCAGAGAAATCTCATGGCGCTCCAGCAGGCGCTGCATCTTCGGTTCGACGATCGTGGCCGAGAAACGCGGCAGGATGGGAGTCACGCGTCCGGCCAGAGCTTCGTAGACCGCCCCTGCCTGCGCAAAATACGCGGTTTCAGCAGCGCCGCCGGTGTAGGAGAGTGTCGGAAGCAAATAGTCTTCGACGACTGGGCGCAGCAGAACGTTTGGACTGAACTGACCCGGGTTTTCATCGATTCGCTGGATCAGATCGGCTCGCGCAAGCCTCTCCTGCCCGGAATCGCCGCCGTCGATGACGAAGTGCGCAGCAGCCCCCTCGCCGACGCGATGAATCGGTGTCCGGGCTCCATTCCTTGTCGTGAAGAGCAACACCGACGATTCGGTCACTTTGACTTGCTGGTGGTAGCCCGCGAATTCCAGCGCTTTGCCTCGTTGCAGCAGCGAAGTTGTCAGTTCTTCACTGCGTTCAATGGCTGATCGATAAATCGGCGCTGCGATGGACGCGAGTTCAGCGTCCGAAGCGTCGAGCAGAATTACGCCCCATTCGGAAAAGATGCGGGCATACAGTCGGGCAAACGCTCCGCCGAGAGTTTCGCCGGGACGATAACAATCACGCAGAAACTGCGTGGCCGCGGAGTCTCCAAGCAAAGACGCTGCCTGATCCATCACGGCTGCGATATCTTCTGAAAAATGAACGGCGCTCACCGGGGCGCCGGGAACATCGTGGCTGGCCGTCGCCAAAACCTGCAGGCTTCCATCCGGCCCAGGAATCGAAACGTGATTCACCTCGGCAAGATCGTGATCATACGTGGCCAGCCAAAAGATCGGAACGGCGTCGATGCCGGCAACGCTCGCCTCTTCCGCGAGTTTCACTGCCGTCAGCGCCTTGTAGATGGCAAACGTCGGTCCGCCAAAAAGCCCGACTTGTTGGCCGGTCAGAATCGCAGCCGCACCTTTCCGCAGACGTTCAATGTTCGCCAGAGCCTTCGATGAGGCTCCGAAATTCTTGTTCTGCCGCTCCAGGACGCCGGCCACCTTGTCACGGCGTGAACTGTCGTAAGAGATCCTTGCGGACTCTTCTTTTACCCACTCGGCAAACATGGGCGACCGCGGATAAAAGGGCCGAACGGCCGGAGAATAAGAAAGAAAGTCGCTGAAAAGGCGTGTGGTTTGCGGGATTTGCGAGAATGGCAGACAGTGTGCCTTCACTGACAGATCTCCTGACAGTCGGCTGTCACTATCTGTGGCTTGTTCTGTGCGACGTATCGAGTCATCGTTGAGGCTCACCGCGCCGTAATACAGATGCCTGAAACGGAGGCAAGATGCAAGATTATGATGGAGATGGCTCGTAAGGTAAAGTAAGCATGCGTTCTCGCAGAGGGTAGTTCCCGCAATCCACAGACAGACGCACGGATTTGACCTGAATGGGACAAGCGACGTCATCCGAATCATGTTCCTTGCGCATCACTCTGCCTCTTATGCTCGAGGGGGTCGTCGTCCGCCTCGAGCCGCTTCGCCGCGAGCACGCCACGCTTTTCTGGAATGTTGCCCAGAACGACTTAGAAGACATCTTCCGCTGGATTCCATATGCGGTCCGCACTCGAGAAGATTTCGACAGGATCGTCGACAAAGCTCTGAATGAGCAGCAACGCGGCGAATCGGTTGTCTTCGCGACCGTCGAGCGCAGTTCCGGACGGACGATCGGCAGCACGCGTTTCATGAATATCGACCGCACCAACCGCCGCGTGGAAATCGGTTCGACCTGGATTGCGCCGGCCTGGCAGCGGACCGCAGTCAACAGCGAGGCGAAATATCTCATGCTGCGGCACGCGTTTGAAGTCTGGGGATGCATCCGGGTCGAGCTTAAGACGGACGCGCTCAACCAGAAATCACGAAATGCGATTCTGCGCATCGGAGCTAAAGAAGAAGGGACGCTCCGCCGCCATCTGCTCACCTGGAGCGGGCGCGTCCGCGATACGGTCTACTTCAGCATCCTCGACCATGAGTGGCCCGAAGCCAAAGCTCGCCTCGAAGCGCGAGTATCCCGTCGAACTGCCGCTGTCTGAAACGTCACTGGGAAAACACTTGGTCCAATGGCGGCCAACCGTTATCATGCCTGCAATTTCGCGCAGATATTGACGCGCAAATCACTTCGAAAGCCGGGTTGACCTTGGAGGGCGCGATGGAAAGTACGCAGGTACTGCCGATGCTGCTGGCGCTGATCGTTGGCGTCTTCGTGATCGGGACGATTCTGAGCGGTTTTTTTCAGGTTCACACGGCCGAGGCCGTCGTGGTGCAGCGCCTGGGCAAGTTCCAGCGAGTGGCTGGCGCGGGCATGAATTTCAAGCTGCCGTGGCTTGACCAGATCGCCGCACGGCTCGACCTGCGCGTGCAGCAACTCGCGCTGGATGTCGAAACCAAAACCAAAGATAACGTCTTCGTCAAAATGCCGGTTTCGGTGCAATATCACGTGATTCCGGAGCATGTTTACGAAGCGTTCTACAAGCTGGCGAATCCTCACCAGCAGATTTCGTCGTACGTGTTCAACGTGATCCTCGGACACGTCCCGAAGATGAATCTCGACGACGCCTTCCTCCAGCAATCTGACATTGCCGTCGCCATCAAGCAGGGGCTCGACGACGTCATGAGGACTTATGGATATGCCATCGATCAGGCGCTCGTCACCGATATTCAGCCCGACGACAAAGTCAAGGCGGCGATGAACGAGATTAACGCGGCTCAGCGGGAACAAGTCGCGGCCACCGCGCGCGGCGAGGCCGAAAAGATCCTGAAAGTCAAACAGGCCGAGGCCGAGGCGGAGAGCAAAGCCCTTCAGGGCCAGGGTATCGCCAACCAGCGCAAGGCCATCATTGAAGGCCTGAAAGAATCAGTGGAGGGGTTCTCCAAAGCCATAGAAGGCTCGAGTCCGAAAGACGTCATGATGCTGGTGCTGGTCACACAGTACCTCGACACCATGAAAGAAATTGGCGCCAACGACAAGAGCACCACAATCCTGATGTCCCACTCGCCGGGAGCTGTGAGCGATCTGTTCCGCCAGATGCAGGACGCGGTCATGATCGGACAAAAAGTGGCGGGGGTTGGCGCGTAGAGTCAGAGCGGGCTCGAATCAAGCCAAGCAATGAACTGAATACCGGGCACGATCTTGCCCACCAGCTTTTTGTCATTGGTCAGGAAAAGATCAGTTCCCGCCGAGGCTGCACACGCCAGATGGATGGCGTCCGCCGGAGGAACACCCAGCGCCCCCCGTATTCGCCCGTAGAGCTCCGCCGTTTCGGTTGTGAACGGAATCACCGCTGAGACCGCGCTCTCCAACGCGTCTTTGATGCCCTGGATACGTTCTCGGTCAGCGCCACGTTTGTAGGCACCCGCGAACACTTCCCCGAAAGCCAAAGAGCAGGTTATGAGTTCATCGTTCCGCTCTTGCATTCGCGACCAGATTGCGTCCACTCGCTCCCCGAAATTAGGATTTTCTTCCAACCAGTAGATGAACAGCATCGTGTCCCAATAAATGCGACTCACCGATCTTTCCCCGTCCCGTAGAAATTCGCGCGTTCGTTGCGGAGATAATTCTCACCTCCGCCCAGTTCGGCGAAGACATCCTTGAGCGCGCCCCGGAGTCGGTTCCAGGCATCCTGGCGATCCCCTCCTTTGTCATCTTTTTTCCCCTCGGCGACGAACTCGTAGGTATATGTGACCGTCGTGGTCTGGCCGGATGGCGGACCTGTTTTTGAAACTAGGCGTAGTGCATTCTTTTCGAGAAATTCTCTAGTCTTCAGAGCGCTGCACACAGCCGGTGTGCTCCTCCAACTGAGTTTCATGTCTCGAACAACGTCGCCGGTTCTAATGGAGAATCGCTTTCCGCGCTCTCCACGTGTCGGCACCACATATCTTTCTCTAGCGTAATTACGAATTGTGTCCGCTTGCTTCATCGGAATACCTCCGCCGGGAAACATGAGCATTCGGTACTGTCACAGTTTGAGCGAAGCCAATGACCGATTCAGCCCTTCAACCCACTGCCCGATACGCGTATCTGAGCAGTTACGTCGGAATCCCCAGCAGCTTTCACACACGTTGCAGCCCCGACTACCATCTTCCATGAAGAAGGAAATTCCTTTTGCGCCATCGCGGGTGACGCTGACACGCGCCTTGGTTGGCTTGTCTTTTGTCGATAGAAAGTTGAAGCCGTCGCTGACCGCCTTGTAAGCCTGTTTGAAGGTAGATCGCGTCTTGAATTTGCTTCCGCGTCCGCCGTCAGGATGGGGCATAGTCGCACCTGATTTAGAAGCACAACCTTCTCAAACTATAACAGTACCTAGCATTAATAGAATATCTAGACTAAACTAGAACTTCAATAGAATTCTTCGTGGCTGGTGTCCGATACATCGAGACGTCAGCCCGAACCGTCGGGTGATAGCCGATCATCCAACGTTTGACTTCCACCCAGGCGACCCCTAGTCTGGAAGTAGTTCTTTTGCAGGGCCAATCCCACCAGTGGGGGCGTCACGGCTTCGACGGAGATGCTTACGGCCAAGAGGCATGCCGGGGTGCACACACCCGTAATCGCGTGCAAAATGATAATTGCCAATCAACAGATGGCATACGCAGCCTAACTAGTTTAGGCAGCCGTCCGAGGGGGCTTCGCCCGTGGGCCTCCGAAGGACGTCACACAGCGGGCTGCTCTTCTCGTCTACGTCTGGGGCGGGAGGCTAAGATCACAGGCTAGCGGGACGCGTTTCTTGTCGGTTCTGAGCGCGGACCGCGAACGTCCCAGGGTAATGCCTGGGGCATGAACACGACTAAGCATGTAGTTCTCTTGACCAGTGACATTTTCGGACGCGGGTTCGACTCCCGTCGCCTCCACCAGTATCTTGTTTATTATCAATTAGTTATAAGAATTTTGCGCGGGTTCTTATCCGCCTCTCTCAACTTATTTGAGATCAATAGTTTTTGCTGACGTCTTTTTGTTTCGTACAATCAGGGGCTCTAAAGAGCTTATCGGACCCATAATCCGAGCAGCCTCGACTGTTCGCCATCGTGATCAGTATGGGTGGGAGCCTGGTTCAGAAAAGTCTCGGCGCGAAATCCTTCAGGTCGCGGCGCCAAGTTTGCCACTCGTGGTCGGTGCCGGGTGATTCGTAGAAAACATGTTGTATGTTCGCTTCCTGAAGCGACGTGTGCAGTCTCTGGAGTCCTGCGCGCATTCTTTCTGGCTCATTCGTTCCTACGCCAAGCCAGAGCAGGTGCACTTTCCTGGCGAATGCTGCCGGATCAGCGAACACTCCGTTGTAGTCGGTCTTGGGATCCAGTTTCCGATTTCCGAGCACCAGCATCCCGCCCGCTCCACTGAAACCGCCGATGTAAGAGAAGAGATCCAGATGATCCAGTGTGATCTGGAACGTTTGCATGCCACCCATCGATAGGCCTGCCATCGCGCGGTGGTCACGGTCGGATAAGGTGCGGAAGGTGGAATCAATGAATGGGATCAGAGCCTGGGTTACATCATCTTCGAATGCCGCGGCCATATCCTGCATTGCCTTCAACATTTCAGGTGACCCAAACCCCTTTGCAAACAAATCGGCAGGCGCCGAGCCGGCGCGGTGCGCGTAGCCGTAGGCCATCACGACGATCATCGGCTTACAGCTCTGGGCCGCGATCAAGTTGTCCAGGATGAAATTCGCGTTGCCCTGACGCACCCAGCCGGTCTCGTCTTCACCGGCGCCATGTTGCAGGTAGAGGACCGGATAGCGTGTCTTGGTCTGCGCGTCGTAGTTCGGAGGCAGATAGACCAATGCGTGCCGCCACGTCCCCGTCACCTTCGAGTTGTACCAGACTTCGCGAACCGCGCCGTGCGGCACATCTTGCACCGAATAATAGGTAGAGCCGGGCTCCGGAACTTCCACACCACTCGCCGGCTTGCCTCCTCCGAAGAATGCGTGAGTGTTGGGGTCACTGACCTCGGCACCGTCGATGACTAGCGTGTAATAGTGGAAACCGGGAACCAGCGGCGGAGTGGTGATGGTCCAGAATCCATCCTGCTGTTTCTCCATGTCCAGTTTCGGACCGCTCCAGAAGTTCAGCCGGACTTTCGTAGCATCTGGAGCTTTCACGCGAATCTGTACTCTGCCGGCGCTGTCAACCCGTGGATACTCCGCTGCCCAGACATTCGTCGTAGAGGGCTGAAAACTGCCTGATTCCTGTGCCCAACAAAAACTCAAAGACAAGAGGACCAGTGTTGCGAATCGCCGCATGTTGTTCTCCTGGTTGCCATCGAATGTGAACCATAGCGCCGTCGAGCGATAGCTTTTCGTTAGCTTCGGCGTCGCGGTCGCAGGATCCGGTTTGGATCACTGCTCAACTGAAACGACGGTTACAGACTTAGGCTCCAGTTTCAAAGTTAGCTTGCCACCGTGAACCTTCGCTGAGATCGGCCTCGGCATGACTGTGTTAGGTGCGTCGAAGGTGTTGACACTGTCCACCTTCGGCGCGGTCAGAGTTTCGCCGCTCGCTGCTTTTGCCGTAATGCCCGCCAGGCCTGCCTCGATTTCGACCGGTTCATTGGGATCGAGATTGGTAATCTCCAGCCATAACTTGCCGATCGCGTCTTTCGCGGCGATCGCGTCCACTCGGGGCACCGCCACGGCCCCATGTGTGTACCAACCAGCATCAAAAGTCACCGGCACGAATGTGGCGTTCTGGAACGGTACGTACATTTTGAAGACGTAGTAGGTTGGAGTCAGCACCATCTTCTCTTTGTCCGTGATGATCATTGCCTGCAGCACATTGATCATCTGTGCGATGTTAGCGCCACGAACGCGATCGGCATGGCGAGCGAAGATGTTAAGGTTCAGGGCCGCGAGGATGGCATCGCGCAGACTGTTTTGCTGGACCAGAAATCCTGGATTGCTGCCCGGAAGTGGCGCGTACCAGCCTCCCCATTCGTCAACCACGAGCGCAACCTTCTTGTCGGGGTCATACTTGTCCATGATCGCCGAGTGCTTGCTGATGAGACCTTCCATCTCCAAAGTGGATTTGAGAATTTCGCTGTACTCAGTTTCACCAAATCCCACCGACGCATAGGAAGGCGGCCAGTGCCCGACCGTGTAGTTGTGCATTGAAAGTCCGTTGATGTCCCAGCTCCACGTGTGTTGCTGATAAGCCTTCATGACGGTTTCCGTCCAGTCGGTCCATCGCGGGCCATCGCCGCCCGGACCGACGGCGATCTTGAGCATCTGCTGCTTCTCTTGCTGCGCGGGATTGAAATTCCTTACGAAGCGGCTGTAGATCTTCATCTGGCTGACGTAGTAGTCAGCAGTCATGTTGCCTCCACAATCCCAGCTTTCATTACCGATGCCGACCAATGCGACTTTGTACGGAGCCGGATGCCCGTTCGCGGCACGTTCTTTTGCCAGTGTCGTCGGTGCTGCTGCGGTCATGTATTCCAGCCACTCGGCCGCTTCCCGTGGAGTCCCGGAACCGACATTGACGGAGACATACGCGTCCGCCCCGATCTGATCGATGAAGTCCATGAACTCATGCGTTCCAAACGTGTTTGCCTCTGTCACTCCGCCCCAGTTGGGGTTGAGAGTTACTGAGCGTTGAGGGCCGATGCCCTTACGCCAGTGATACTCGTCGGCGAAGCAGCCGCCGGGCCAGCGAACGTTTGGAACTTTGATCGCTTTCAGAGCGCCCACAACATCGTTGCGTATCCCCCGAGTATTCGGAATCTTGGAATCGGGGCCGACCCAAATACCTTCGTAAATGCCGTGTCCGAGATGCTCTGCGAACTGCCCGAAAATGTTACGGTCGATCTTCGCGCCAGTTTTCGACGTGTCGATCGACAACTCCACTTTCTGGGCTTCCACCATCGGCGCAGCGATCGCCAGAACGATCAGCGTGAAGACGACAAGAAGTGAACGCATAGGAAGCGATGTCTTTGTCTGCGGAAGCAATAATTTAACGGCATTCAAAGTTGGCTGCATCTTCCGTGTCTCCTTTCCCTTTGTATTGGGCGTGCTTCGGATCGGGACACAGCGGCCGGCTGCGCCCAGGAAAGGCTTTGCCGGTCGCGATCACCGATGTAGGCGTCGTGCCTTTCTCGACCCAGTTGACCATCGCGCCCAGTAAATCAAACTGGTCCAGCGACTGCCCTCCGCCGCAGTGGCTCATCCCTGGCACAAAATAAAACTGGCTCCACTTCGACGCGGCGTCGAGACCGCCATTTGCAGCCGCCATGTTCTTGTAGTAGTCGAACGTATCGAGCGGCGAAAACCACGGGTCGCTATCACCGTGGTAGAAGATCAGTTTCCCCCCGTGCGCGGAGAAGGTGGTCAAATTCGTGGACATTGAATCGACAAGCGGCTGGGCAGTTGCCAGAGCTTCTTTATCAACATCCATTGACATGTCGGTTGTGGCGGGCCCGAAAATACCGGGTCCTGGTGAGAGCACTCCTCGAAATGGCGGGCCGTTCGTGATGCCCGTGTCGTAAAGGAATCCCGCATAGACTTGAGTTCCACTCGCCGTCTTCGGGCCTCCCATGGCCTTCTTGATGGCAGCCGCTTTTTCCGGAGCCAGGCAGGAAGCGTTCTTTTCGCCCTTGCAGGCCAACATCGCAGGGTCGAAATCACACCCGAAAGGATCGGAGATTAAGCCGTCGGCGACGCCATCCTTAGCATCGCACTTTTTGATGAGAGCATCCGTGATCAGCTTGCGATCATTGTCTGTAATCGATTGCTCGATGATTGGTTTCCCATTTGCATCTTTCGGAGCGATTTGATTGAAGGCGATGGGTATCCATCGGCCGATCGCGAGATTGGAAAGCCCGGTGCGCATCGCGGGATCGCCAGAGATAATGCCGTTGAAAACCGTCGGATAACGCTGTGAAAGAATCATGCCTTCGCGCCCGCCGGTGGAGCATCCAGAAAAGTACGAAAAGGCAGCCGGTTTGCCGTAGTGTTGAGCGATGAGTTGTTTGGCCAAGGCAGCGACTTCGGCATTCGCGAGGTAAGCAAAATCCAGATAAGCCTGCTCATCGCGCACGAAACCGAAATCAAATCCCGGGTGGCGGCTCTTATGACCTGTATCCGTGCTTACAACGGCGTATCCGCGTATGAGCCCAGGCGTGTCGCCAGCAGCGTTCAAACCAAGGGGCGCAAGTACAATGCCGTTGCTACCGCCCCCACCTTGCATCAGCAAGTCGCCATTCCATTGATCGGGCATGGCCAATGCGAAGGTGATTCCAAACTCTTCTCCGTCGACTCCGGTGCGTCGGTTCATCTCACCTTCGACCCGGCAATAGGCAGGCAGCGGTGCGCTGCGAGTCTGGTTCCAGGGAATAGCCTCGGTTGTCCCGGCAGCGATGGCCGCTGCTTTGGTGATTTCAACATTCTCGGCTCTGAAGCTTGTCAGCTTCGTGCAGGACTTCGGTTCCTGCGCCCACGCACAACTAGCAGAGACAAACAGCAAAAGCATGTTTCTAAAGAATTTGATATGCATATTGCCTCAATCTCTTAACTTAAACACTATTCCGGCAGAACGATTTGTCCTTTGATTTCAAGATTCCCGTTGACTGAAGAAACTCCGGTTCCGGGTTGGCCGCTCCCGATTGAGACCTTGTACTTGCCTTGCGCCACGATGATGTCCCCAAGATCAGTAACCATGCTGAGATCACGCGGGTTCAACTGAAACTCCACCTTCTGGCTCGTTCCGGGCTCCAGGTGGACGCGCTGAAATCCGCGGAGTGCGCGCCGCGGCGCACCGGACACGTCGGGAAACTGCAGGTACAGCTCGACGACTTCGTCTCCGGCAACCTTTCCAGTGTTTGCGACCGTGACGGAGGCGTGCAGCGGATCACCAGCGTTGACCGGTGTATCGGGTAGCTTGAGATTGCTGTAAGTGAACGCTGTGTAGCTGAGGCCGTATCCGAAGGGCCAGAGTGGTTCGCCCTCGAAGTAGCGGTAGCTGCGCCCCTTCATTGAATAATCTTCGAAATTCGGAAGCTGGTGAACATCTTTGTAGAAAGTGACAGGAAGACGTCCGGATGGGTTGTTTTTTCCGCTGAGTGTTTCCGCGATCGCGGCTCCTCCTTCTTCGCCGGAGTACCAGGATTCGAGGATGGCGTTGGCGTGCTCCTTCGCCCAGCTCACGCCGAGCGCACTCCCGTTCATCAGCACGATGACGAGAGGCTTGCCATTCCCGGCAAGAGCCTCGATCAGATCTTCTTCGGGTTTGGGTAAATCAAGGCTGGTGCGGTCGCCGCCGGAAAAGCCGGGCTGGCTCACAGGCATCTCTTCCCCTTCGAGACGGCTGGTGATGCCGACTACGGCGACGACGACATCGGCATTCTTCGCAGCCGCCACGGCCGCCGGATCGGGCGCGTTATTCACGGGAGTCCACAGGAGCTGCGCTTCCGGCTTGCCCTCTCCGTTGCGTCCGTAGAGGACCTCGATTTTTACAGGGTGACCTTTTTCGAGGTGAACCGGGGTTAGATTTATGTTCTTGCCCCAGAGCGTCGTAACCTCTCTTCCGTCCACTGACAGGCGGCCGAAGCCGTCGACGCTGAGTCCCAGTAAATAGTCGCCGGTTGCAGTTGGGTTGAGCCAGCCAGTCCATTGCACCGACAGGCCCGAAATTCCTTTCGCCTGTTCAGGGACATTGTTCGCATTCAGGTTCACAGAGGACTCGACCCTTGAGGTAAGAGAAGTCGGCTTGGCGTCGAAGCTGGGCCGCGAACTGTATTCCGCTTTGAGGCCGGGCTTGCCATCCGGGGTGGTCAGGACAGATGCGGGCACGGGGTCTGCCTTGTTTGAAAGAAATTGAGTGCCGGCCACGTAAGTGATCTTTGCCTCCGGGAACTCGGTCTTCATTCCTTCCAGCACGCTGACGGTGTGCGAGGTACTGCCGTTGTAGTTGCCGAGCAGAACCGCAGTTTGATCGGCGAGCGGGCCGACCAAGGCGACTCGTTTGGCAGATTTCAGAGGCAGGACGCCGTCATTCTTGAGCAGAACCATCGATTCATTGGCGATACGACGGGCAAGCTCGCGGTGAGCGGGACTGTCCAGTTGTTTCTCGTCGATGTTCATGTATGGCACGGTCGCCGGCGGATCGAACATGCCGAGACGGATGCGAGCCGTGAAGAGACGAATGAGCGCAGTATCAACCGAGCTTTCCGGAAGATAGCCCTGCTGCACAGCCTCGATGTACGGTTTGTAATCGTGGTCGTCGTTCACTTTCGCAAAGTCGATGCATTCGTTATCCATGCCCCGAATGACTGAGATCGCCGATGCCTGCGGCTGCGTCGGACGGTAATGATGGCCGTTGAAGATGTTGCGCACGGCGTCACAGTCAGAGACTACATAGCCCTGGAAGTGCCAGGCGCCGCGTAGAGTCTGTTGCAGGAGGAATTGACTGGCGCAGGCCGGTTCTCCGTTGATCGCGTTGTACGCGCACATGACCGATCCGGCGTGGCCTTCTACGACGGCCGCACGAAACGCAGGTAAATAAGTATCTTCCTCGTCGTGCTTGCTGACGTCCACGTCGGTGAAGTGGCGGGTGGGCTCGGGACCACTGTGAACGGCATAATGTTTGGGTGTGGAGATGGCACGGTAATAGTGGGGATCATCGCCTTGCATGCCTGTGACAAACGCGACGGCTAACCGAGCGCTCAGGAAGGGATCTTCACCATAGGTTTCCTGGCCGCGTCCCCAGCGCGGATCGCGAAAGATGTTGACGTTGGGAGCCCAGAAATCCAAGCCTTCGAAAATATTGGAGTGACCTGCGCGCTCATGCTGCGCGTGCTTGATTCGGCCCTCAACGCCGATGGCGGTCGCCATCTCGTGAATGCGGGGCACATCGAAGCTGGCGGCAAGCCCGATGGGCTCGGGAAATTCCGTCACGCCATCGGAAATGACGCCATGCAGGGCTTCGCTCCACCAATCGTACGAAGGAATGTTCAGGCGAGGGACGGCTCGTGCCTGATTCACGAGCTGTGAGGCCTTCTCTTCGAGTGTCATGCGATGAACAAGATCGGACGCGCGCTCTTCAGGAGAGAGCTTGGGATTCATGTAAGGGAAGTTGGAGGTGTCTTGCGCGAAGGAAGTGGGGGCGACGAAGGCGATAATAACGATGAGTGCGGCCAGCAATACGATTCTGGGATGGTTCATTCGACTCCTGTGAGTACCCAAACAAATTGCTACGGTTTCGAGCGTCGATGTTACGGCGCGTGAACCGATGTTGCCTCCCCCGC
>CAVXPX010000018.1:0-38948 GCA_963763845.1 uncultured Acidobacteriota bacterium | reverse complement strand
TTAGGATCTGGCGGGTAAAACCGTGGGGGTTCGAGTCCCCCCTTTCGCACCAGTGCTGCTAACCTTTCAAGGATCCTCACTACCCTGCTTTGATTCGGAGACGATCGTGGATGATCGGGCGTTGCTGCGGGAAGCGATTGCAGAGGCGAAAGCTGGACTGCGCGATGGCGGTCTGCCCATCGGTTCGGTGCTGGCGAATCGTCAGGGCACGATTGTGCCCCGCGGCCACAATCTCAGGGTACAGACTGGCGATCCCACTGCGCACGCGGAAGTCGTCTGCATTCGCAATGCTGGGCGCCGAAGGGATTGGGCAGAGTTAACGCTGGTCAGCACTCTGAGCCCGTGCATCATGTGCACGGGCACGACGCTACTTTACCGCATTCCACGAGTCATCATTGGAGAGAATCGCAATTTCCTTGGATCGGAAGATTTATTCCGGCAGAGAGGAGTGGATCTCATTATGCTCGATGACGAAGAGTGCATTCAAATGATGCAAGAGTTTGTCCGGGCGCATCCGGACCTGTGGAATGAGGATATTGGAAGATAGCGGCTCAGAGCGAAAGATCGGGACAACGCTTACCGCGTTGGAACGAGATCGCGAGCGGGCTTGGCCGACGATGCGGCTTCGCTGGCCGGTAAGTGAACTTCAAATCCCACTTGCACAGTGGACAACGGGTTGCGACGGAGTAAACGATCCAGCCGAACGCTACGCATTTTGTGTTGATGCAGGCCCGCATAGGCCCTCCGGATCTGGAGAATTCCAGTGCTACGTTGTAACAGACGCTAACACGAATCCCGGGTTCTATTCACACTTGTTTTTCGTTCATTCGGAATCGTTTCTTTTCTAGTCGGGAGATTCAGCCGTCACTGAAGTGACGACCAGCAATCAAGCGAGGCCCAGGCTCGCGGCAGCAGTGTCGACAATCGTTTTGCCGATCATCAGCGTCGCGGTTGCGGCGGGCGAGGGTACGTTTAAAACGTGCAGCACTTTGCCGGATGGGACAAATTGAAAGTCGTCAACCAGGGCGCCGTCGGGCTTTAGAGCTTGCGCGCGCACGCCCGAGCCTCCCGGCACGAGATCGCTTTCTTTGACTTCCGGAACGAGGCGCTGCAGCGCGCGAACGAACGCCGCTTTTGAAAGCGAGCGATACCATTCTCCCATCCCATTGCGCCAATGCTTGCCGGCCATGCGCCAGAACCCGCCATACGTGATGGAATCGAGCAGATCGCGAGCGTTCACATCGGTGTGGCGATATCCTTCGCGCGCCAGAGCGAGGATTGCGTTGGGTCCGGCATCGACCTTGCCGGTGATTCGGCGGGTGAAGTGAACCCCGAGAAATGGAAACCGGGGATCCGGAACTGGATAAATAAGGGCCCGCACCAGCGAGCCACGCTCGGGTACGAGGTGGTAATATTCGCCGCGAAACGGAATAATCTTGACGCCGGGATTATCGCCGGCCATGCGGGCGATGCGGTCGCTATACAGGCCCGCGCAGTTAATGAGCGCAGAAGTCGCGAACGTGCCCTTCGAGGTTTCCACAACCATCTCACTCTCCGAGCGTCGGATCGCCATCGCCCGCGTGCCGGTGAGAACTTTGCCTCCATTCGCCGTAATCAACTCGGCATACTTCCGGCAGACAACGGCATAATCCGTAGTTCCGGTCGAGGGAACGACGAGGGCTCGCAGACCGCTGGCATGCGGTTCAATCTCTTTGAGCTCGTCGGGGCCGATCAGGCGAAGTCCGGTAAGGCCATTCGCTTCGCCGCGCTGACGCAAGTCTTCCACTCGAGGAAGCTCGTCGTCGTGCGTGGCGACGATTACCTTACCGCAAACATTGTGGGGAATTCCATGGGCGCGGCAGAACTCGACCATCGCGGTGCGCCGGCCACACAGAGACGCGCCTTGAGCGATCCAGGTTTGTAGTAGACGCCACTGTGAATGACGCCGCTGTTGTGCCCGCTCTGGTGACGAGCAACCTGGTCTTCTTTCTCGATGAGTAACAGGCGCTGGCGGGGAAAGCGCTGCGTCATCTCCAGCGCGACTGCCAAGCCAACCACACCACCGCCGATGATGAGTACGTCGTGGCGAGAATCAGTCATGCGCTCTGAAACCGTTCAATAGGAAAGTGGCAACGCAATGGTCTAGTCTACGACGAGAATGACGATTGTGCTCTGTCCCGCGTCGGGCGTTGTTCCTGGAGAGGTACCGGTCACTGTGACTTGATAGGTTACGGGATTGGTCCCCGTCCCACTTCCGGTCGACGCGGTGCTGACGCCGCCGCAGGACAACGTGGATAAAAGCAAAAGTATCAGAGAAGCGTTTGCGATAAATGAAAGCCGGTTGCGTTTTCGCGCGCGAGCTGGCCGGAAACTGGAAGACACAATCAGGCCGGGGACGAACAACCACAAAGCGAGTTGCCAATGCAATTTCGACGCACTCGCTTTCGT
Source organism: uncultured Acidobacteriota bacterium (assembly GCA_963763845.1). Classification (GTDB taxonomy): domain Bacteria; phylum Acidobacteriota; class Terriglobia; order Terriglobales; family Acidobacteriaceae; genus Sulfotelmatobacter. The sequence goes on along the minus strand of CAVXPX010000018.1, from coordinate 36,500 downwards.
CGAGATGCTCATCACCACATCCACAGCCGAACTACCTGGCGTGATGGAACCGGACGGGCTGAAAATGCACTGCGCTTGCGCGGGCAGCCCGGAGATACAAGCCAGAGTCACCGCTGCATTGAAGGATGATCCGACTGGCTGAATCGTCAGATTATAAGGACCGGTTGTCTGCCCGGCCGTCACGGTCTGGGTCGGCGTGGAAGACGTCAAACGAAAATCCTGCGCCAGCGTAAGGGACATGCTGCCTGTATGTGCGGGCGTGCCGGTCGTGTCTTGCGTGCTGATCTTGATCGCGTACGCGCCCGGGGTTGGGTCGGACGGGATACTGATCGTTATGCTGAGATTTACTGTGCCCCCGCTTGCCAGCGTTATGGGATTGACTGGCGACAGCGTACAGACCGCGCCGGGCAGAGCACTGGCATCGCATGTCGCAGTAATCTTGCCGTTGTAAGAGAAAGCCGACGTCAGCGTGAACGTCGCTTTTGCTTGCGAGGCCGGCACACCTGCAACCGTCTGCGGCCCCGATAACGAATAGTCCCCGACATTAAATGGCACGGCCCGCGTATGCACGATCGACCCGGATGTTCCTGTGATCGTGAGCGAATATGCGCCGGGACTGAAACTCGTCCCGTTAATTGTGAGAGTTGCCGTGGCGGGAAAGGAATTCACCGAACCGGGGCTGATGCTGCAACTGCCCTGGCCGTAAGTCGTCGGACAGCTCAACGCAACCGTGCCGCTGAAGCCGTCCTGCGCGGTAATTGAGATGGTTCCGGTTGTCCCAGCGCTGCCGGCATTAATCTCGGGAAAGGTGCCGGCGGTAAGAACAAAGTCCGGATTGGTCGTGACGTTGAGAGTGAAGGACGTGCTCACGGGTGACGGCGCACCAGCCGTGGTTGCCTGGATTGTCACCGGATAGCTTCCCGCGGCAGTTCCTGCGGGAACTATCACACTGCCCGTCATGTTTACGGGGGCTGTTGCCGTCGGGCTCACGATCGTGCCCGGAGTCAGATTGCAAACCGCACCGGTAATCGCAGTGCTGCAAGACACAGAAACACTCTGGTTGAACGATCCCGCGGCTGTAGCTTGAAAGCTTATCGGCGAGGACGTCGCTCCGTCCGCCACGGTGACCGACGCGGGCGAGGGCGCGGTTAGGCCGAAGCTGATCAGATGCAGCGTCACGGGAACGGTGTGCGTGACGTGCGCTGAGTCGGAACCGACCGCTTTCACGTTGAAGTTGTAGTCTCCTGCGGAGCCGCCAACGGTTACGGTGAATGGCGATTTGGAACCGGGTGTCAGGCTGGATGGCGAGGCGGAACACGTGCTCGGATAAGCCGTTGAACCAGCCGAGCAACTGAGCGTGACGGAGCTTGCGTATCCATTGACGGCGGTAATGGTCCCATTGAACATGCTGGTCTGCCCGGCAAAGATGGTCAATGGAGAATTCGTCACCGAGAGTTGGAAATCTGGGGTGATGACAAGATTGAATTGCCAGATGCCGCGGCCGTAAGTCGACGCTCGCAGCAACTGCTGGCCGCCGGAAGCGAATACTCCCAATCCTGTGACTGCAACGTTGGGAAGAAACGCGGACTGATTTGTGCCTGGGCTGGGTCCGAGTTCTGTCCAGCTTGGGCTCAATGTTGGACTGCCAAATACGCCGACATCGGTCGCAACGAAGACTTCCGACATGGGTGGATACACGACCACCGCATTCGCGGGCGAGTCGGGAAGATTGGCGGTGAAGTCTGTCCACGTTGCCCCAGCGTTGGTCGTTTTCCAGACATGCCCGGCGCCACCAGTAAATCCCATTACCGTCACGTAGGCCGTGTTTCCTGAATGATCGGACGAATCGAGGGCGACGCTGGAGATTGGGAATTGATTTGGATTGATGCTTCCCTGGGGACCGTTGCCGGTCACATCGACAAATGCAGTGACTCCCGCAGACGCATCCGTTGTCACCCATACGTGGCCACCATTTGGAGTATCGACGGAGCCTTCGAGTGGCCCGAGTCCGGCGGTCGTGGCATAGATCACGCTCGATCCGTCGTTGTCGCTGAGTCCGCCGGCGGCGAGAGCCCGCACCTGGTTCACTTCACTGCCCGAACACGTGCCGGAACCGAGCGTGTCGAAATTCGGACTCAGCGCCGTGAACAGGCCTCCAGTGCGCGAGCCGCGCCAGACGCGACACGTCCCAACCAGCATCGTTGTCGTGGAGCTTGCATCAAGGATGTAGGGGAAATAAAATCCGCCGTCGTCACCGCCCAGAGTGCTGCTTGTAACTACGTACTCAAAACCGCTGTCATTACAGTTCACACCGTTGGAGCAGAGCTGGATGCCAAGCCCACCGGGAGGTACATCGGGATTCGAAGCGTACCAATTCGAGTTCGCGAGCACATCAATGGCGGTGTATGCGCCGTCGCCTCCGAGAACATTCAGCCAGCTTGGATTCGTCGTCGCCTCGCTCGTCGCCGGAGAGCCATTCCCCTGCGCACCTCCGAGAATGGTGTTGATATCGGTCGGATGCTGCGAGAATCCCACGAACTGCGTCATCGATCCGAGATCCTGATTTAAGTCGTCGAACTGATTCATGCCTGAGCAGGATCCCGTGTTGAGTCCGAAGTATCCGTCGAGCGCGCGATAGATTCCGCCGTCGTTGGCGAAATACATCAGGGCATTTCCAGAGTCGCCCCCGGTCGCAGGAATGATCGAAGCCAAAGCATGCTGGTCCGGATGAACGTGCGCAGGCGCCGCGATCGGATCGCATCCGTAGGCGTGAGTAAGATTCATGAACGGAATGGAAGCGCAGGTGGGATTTGCCGAGTTCATAGAACACTTGTAGAGGTTGACCGCTCCCGCGTAGAGATCAGTCGCAGCACCATTTGGCACTGCGGCGAGCGCGAGATTGTATGAGCCTTGCTGAACGCCGCATCCCTCGACGTCTCCGCAATTGGTGATGCCAGTTTCGGAAATGGCCGTCCACGATGCGCCGCTATTCAGACTTTGCCAGATACCTTCGTCGACCGGGCTCCCATTCGAAGCGAGAGAGACATACCAGACGTACATCTCGTTCCTTCCCGGAAGAACGGCAATTTCGCCTCTATAAATCGGACACGCGTAACCGTTGGACGCTGATTGCGGAGGGCAGGCTGTCGTGGCGAGAACCGCACCGCCAGGCTGGCTGGAAAGCCGAGTCCAATGCACTCCGTCCTGCGAAGAGTAGAAACCGTGATGGCGAATGGCAGCGACAAATTGCCCAGCGCTGCTGTTGTAAACAACCGAAGTGGCGGACGTGGCGTCAAGCGACCCGCCCGCATCGCTCACCGCATCGTAGGTCCAGGTCTGGCCTGCATCCGTCGAAGCGTAGAGTCCGGGAGTCGTGGCTGAAGTCACGGCACCATCCACCAGCCCTTCCGAACTCGTCGCCATGGCTGCGACGACAGTGCTCGTCTGAGCGCTACTGAATGCCATGCGCGTGCCGCCCAGACCAGTGAACCAGAGTGCGCCATTGTTTGCGGTGGAGATCAGACTCCAGGTATTGCCGCCATCCGTCGAACGAAGGATCCCCAATCCGAAATAGGAGTCTGCGGAGTTGTCGGCTTCACCCGTTGCTGCGAGTATCAGGGATTTCGTCGGATCGCCGTTGCCCGGCTGAATCGCGATCGCTCCAATCGAAAGCGTCGCCTGATTGTCAGTGATCGGGCTCCAGGTGACGCTGTTCGCGGTGCTGTTCGCGGCGTTCGTCGATTTCCATATTCCGCTCTGCGCGCCTCCAATGTAGATCGTATTACCAGTCGAGTCCGCTGGATCAATCGCGATCGAAGTCGCCCGCCCAGAAACCTGGTGGTAGTCCTGAGTGCCGTTCCCACTCGCATCGGAGGCAAGCGGCGCGGGGCCGAGCGGTACCCATGTTCCTAGCGAAAGCGATACTTCCCCGATCACATTTTCCGCCAAAGCTGGGGCACGCAGCGCGCGTAATTTGAGTTTCGCCTGATAGGCACGGCGGCGCCGTTCCGCAGACGGTTGCCCGCGGACAATGCGGCCGCGGTAAAACCATTCACTGCGCATTCGCAGGTAATCGCTGCTCTGAGTAGCGTTAGACTTTCCAGAACTGGTCTGGGGCGCTCGCGGGACCTGCGCGGGGGAATATGCGATAAAGAAGATAAAGAGAGCAAGGAGGGCAGAAAGACATCCACGCCGAGGCATCATGACGCTCACCGCACAGTATTGGGGTGGGAGCGGCATGAATCAACGTAAAAGCGACGTCTGCGCGAGGCTTTGGACCAATTTGGGAAAAGCCGTTAAGCGCCGAAGATCGCGCTACTATTCAGATCAACTTCGTTGATTCCCGCGGCGTGATAAAAAGTAGGATTGGAGAAAGGGTCGCCGATGAAAGTCTTGTGCTGCTCGTTGATCGCAGGCATTCTTCTGTTGAGTTCCACTTCGTCTGAGGCGCAAGGGGAAAAGACATTTTCCCCGCTCTTCGTCGCGGCCGCGGCCGACCTGAGTTCGGCGATGAAGGACATTGGCGGTGGCTATACCAAGAAAACCGGCGTCAGCGTGAAACTCTCGTTCGGAGCCTCCGGGGCCATCACGCAACAGATTGAGAACGGCGCGCCATTCGACATTTTCTTTTCCGCCGATATGGACTATCCCAGGCAACTCATCGCACATGGAGACGCCGATAGCGCTAGCCTCTACGAATACGCGGTCGGAAAACTTGTTCTGCGGGTTCCGCCAGATTCCCCTCTCGATCCCGCCAAAGGGATGGATATCCTGCTCGATTCTTCGGTGCAAAAGATCGCGATCGCGAATCCGCAGCATGCGCCCTACGGACGCGCCGCCGTCGCGGCGTTGAAGCACACCGGACTCTATGATCGCGTTTCGAGCCGCCTTGTCCTCGGAGAGAACGTCTCGCAGGCGGCACAATTTGTGGAATCAGGCAATGCGCAGGCCGGATTTGTCGCGCTAGCGCATGCGGTCGCTCCCGGCATGCAGGGCAAAGGCAAGTACTGGGAAGTTCCTGCCGAGAATTATCCGCCGCTCGTCCAGGGAGTGGTGATCATCTCGCGCTCGCAACACAAGAAAGAAGCGGCGGATTTTCTGGAGTACATGAAAACGAAAACGGCCGCAGAGATCCTTCAGAAGTACGGATTCACGGTTCCAAAGAATTGAAGTTTATAACCGGCCGCCGCGCAGCGTAATGGATGTTGGCAGAAGCTCCGCTCTCAGACCCGCATTCTCCAGATGCTTCTCGACCAGTTTGCGCGTTCGCGCGACAGATGCTCGCGGATCGAGAAAAATCAGCACCGAGGGACCGGCTCCGCTCAAGGCAGCACCCAGGATTCCATCCGGCGCTTTCAGTTTCTGCAAAGCCGGAAGCAGAGGGCACAACACCGAACGATAAGGCTGATGAATCCGGTCGTCCAGCGAAGAGGCCAGCAAATCCGGACGGCCTTGCAGGAATGCGGCCAGCATCAGCATCGAGTTCTGAATATTGATGACCGCATCTGCCCGCGAATATTGAGCGGGAAGCACACGACGCGCCTCTTCGGTCGAGAGGCTTTGCTCTGGAACGGCCAGCAATAGCGGCCACTTCCCTTTCGGCCGCACATACACCACCTGCGCTTCCGCTTCACCCGACATGCGCGCAACGGTCAATCCGCCCATCCAACAGGCCGAAGCGTTGTCGGGATGGTGTTCGCGGCGCGAAGCTTCGCCGATAATCTCCGCGTCGCTCCAACGCAGCTTTCCAAAGTGAACCGCAAGAGCGATCCCGGCAAGCCGCGCCGCAGCCGACGAACCGCATCCCTTGCCGATGGGAATCTCATTCGCGATCCGCAATGAGAGTGGAACGACGTCGCGGCCCGCGCTCGTCAGCACTTCTCGATACGTGTTGAGAATCAGGTGATTTTCAACTTTCCCGCAGATCTCCTGATCACGTCCGCTCGCCTCGATTGCGAACTCCGGAGCGACGTGAGCTTCGATCTTGATCCGGAAATCCATGGCGAGCGCAGCCGCATCGAAGGCCGGTCCAAGATTCGCCGATGTGGCGGGCAGCGCCAATCGAAAACGCTTCACCGGTTTGGATTTAGCGGTCATGAGAGAGTCAAGACTTCTCCGCCTGCTCCAGCGTGCGCATGACTGCATCGAGCGTGGCATCGAGCACAATCGGCGGACGCCGCAATTTCGCCAGCGACTCTTCCATCGGGAACAATTCCCCGCGGTGAAAGTCGATCGTGAAATCGGGATCCTTCAGCAAGTTTCCCGTTAATACCAGCACAACGCTTTCGGCGGATTTCACAAATCCCTGCTTCACCAGTTTCTTCAACCCTGCAAGCGTGACCGCCGAGGCTGGTTCACATCCAATGCCTTCCGCGCCGATCTCAGCCTTGGCCTGCGCGATCTCCGCTTCGGTGACTTGTTCGCAGGCGCCGCCGGTCGATTCGAGAACGTGAACCGCTTTCTTCCACGACGCAGGATTGCCGATGCGAATCGCAGTTGCGCGAGTTTCAGCAGGGACGCTGATCAGGCGCTTGCCGCCTGCCTCTCGTAAAGTTCGCACCAGAGCATTCGCCCCTTCGGCCTGGATGACCGATAGCTTCGGCAATCGGTTGATAAATCCAAGTTCATGCAGCTCAAGCAAGGCCTTGCCGATCGCGGAACTATTCCCCAGATTGCCGCCTGGAACGATGATGTGGTCGGGAACTTCCCAATCGAGTTGTTCCAACAGTTCGATGGCGAGGGTCTTCTGCCCCTCCAACCGGAACGGGTTAATCGAATTCAGCTGATAGACTGGAGCGCGCCGCACCAGTTCCTGCAGCAGCTTCAGGCAACCATCAAAATCAGTGCGCAACTGGCAGGTAACGGCGCCGTAATCCAGAGACTGGGAAAGTTTGCTCCAGGAGATTTTTCCTTCCGGGACCAGGACGAGGCTGCGCATGCCTCCGCGAGCCGCGTAGGCGGCCATCGAAGCTGAGGTATTCCCGGTCGAGGCACATGCCACCCAGCGGAATCCTGCGCGCCGAGCGAACGTCGCGGCCACGGTCATCCCAGTGTCTTTGAACGACCCGGTCGGATTCATCCCTTGATGCTTAGCGAGAAGCCGCGGCACACCGCTGATCCGGGCGCACTGCGGAAGTTCGTACAGCGGAGTATTTCCTTCGCGAAGAGTAACGACCTGATTCTCATCCTCAAGAGCCGGCAAGACATCACGGAAGCGCCAAACTCCGCTCTGATCAACCGCTTTCGACGAAAGCCGTCGCTCTCGCCATGTCGGCTTCAGGTTCTCGGACGAAGGGGCGGATGCCTTCCATTCGGGATAGGTGAGTTCGAGCAGATCGCCGCATTGCGAGCAGCGGAAATCCTGACTCGCGGTTTCTTTCAGATCGCCGCAGGAAATACAGCGGAAGCGGAATTCCGGTGGACGCACGCCCGGCGCGGAAGTGGGGAGCGGAGACATGGGCGCGATCTATTTCTCTTTTCGCAGGTATTGGTCGGTTTTGTTGATCCAGTCGGCGCGCGGCGGCGTGAAGACGTCGAGATCCACTGTGTCTTCGAGAGCTTCGGCTTTATGCGGCATATTCGACGGAATGCAAAGCACCTCGCCCGCGTTGACAACGATTTCTTTGCCGTCGATCCAGAACTTGAGCGCTCCTTCGACGATGTAGGTCAATTGCTCGTTGTGATGGCTGTGTTCCGGGACGATGCATCCTTTCTTCAACAGCACCCGCGCCAGCATAATCTCCTGCCCAACGACGAACTGGCGCTGCAATAGCGGATTCAGATCCTCCAGCGGGATGGTGTGCCAGGGAACGTACTGCAGGCTCGCGGAAGTTGCCGCGTGCTTCGTGACAGCGCGCTTGGCGCGCGAGTGGGACTTCGTCGTCGCCTTTGAAGCTGGTTTCGCTTTGGATTTCGATTTCGATTTTGTTTTTGCCATAGATCCTGAACTCAGTGCACTCTGCCGTTGTACAGCTTGACGGCCGTGTCATGAAGATACGCGTGCGCCAATTCGAGGGCACGCGGCTCCGTAATCTCGCCTTCGGAAATCATCTCCGCCAGAGCCGCGGTCAGAGCTGTGCGTGCCGACTGCGCACCGAGCCAGTAGCTTTCTTCCGCGCCCAGCACATCATTGTACGGGAAGGCGTCGGTTCCATACGTAATCTTATCGGGGAAAGTCTCGAGCCACATCTTCAGAGTGTCCTTGAATGCTGAGGGATACTGCGCAAGTTCTCCGAACGATGAATCCAGATAGACGTTCTTCATCGCCGCCAGCCAGATCGCCTCGCGCTCCAACGGATATCCGCCATGAATCATCACAAACGTCGTCGAGGCATACCGCGGATCGCGCAGCACGCTCTCCAGATTCATGATGTTGCTCTTCGAGAGATTGAAATAATCGCCGATTCCCACTGCGGTGTGAATATGCACGGGCAGATGAAGCCGCCCGCCTTCGGTTACGAGATAACGGAAAATGAAATCCTGAAACGCGCGGTATTCTTTTTCCGTCGGAATTCCGCCGACAACAAACCGCTCGTAAATATCCTGCGCTTCCGATCGCGGAGGATCGCCGAATGTGGTGGGCCGGAAATACGCCACTTCGAACTTCATCGCGATGCCGCCGCGCTTCGAATTGTCTTCGAGTACCTGGCTGATGAACTTCAGATAATCATCAAATGAGGCGGGAAGCTTGCTGACGTTCTCCTGCTGCATCCAGCGATGCAGCATCTTCTCCTGCAGAGGAATGTAGACGCCTTCGTCCGGATTACGCCCGGTCTCGCGCGTGTTGTTGAATGGCCACATGAACGAATCCGCGAAGAAGACCCAAGGGAAGCGCTGCGGATCAAGATAGTCCGGCATCATGGCGCGGTTCGCCACCGAACTCTCGGCATTGATCTTGTCGAGGATCGAATCGAAGTAGGCTGTGCCCTTCAGTTGCTGCTTGAGCTCATTCTTCTTGTTGACCAGCCACTTCGCATGCTCGGGCGAAAGATCGTTATATGGATATCCAAACAGCGCCTTCGCAGCTGTGACGAGTTCGGGATTGTCGTCGCGCGTACGCAGCGCCTCGCTCGCGTTCGGCGGAGCCGCCATCGCGTCGACGTCAGGATCATCCGCGAAACCAGGATGCGCATGATGATCGAACGCGGGAATCTTTTCGATCTGCGGCAACAGACGTTGATAGATCTGCTGGACATCGGGCCCGGGCAATGGACGTGCTTGCGCCGCGCAGATGCTGGCCAGTGCGACAACGAGCAAAGCTACAAGCGCATTTCGCATGAGTGTTCCTCTGAATGAGTATTCTCTGCTAGCGAACGGCTGCCGTTCCCTGCCACGCTGCAGATACCTTCTGAATTCTCTCGGCCGCTTCGCGCAGAGTCGCCGTCGAAGAAGCGAACGAGAAGCGGATGAAATCCTTGCCGGCCGGACCGAACGCCGCGCCCGGAATCGCCGCGACTCCGGCGTCTTCCAGCAGAATGCGGCATAACTCTTCCGCAGAGATGCCAGTACCGGTGATCTCGACCCAGGCATAAAACGCGCCGTCCGGCGGCAGGCAACGGAAGCCGGGGACGCGATTCAGATCGCGCACGAACTGCTCGCGCCGGCGAGCAAATTCCGCGACCATGCGCGGCGTATTGCCTTCGCGATCGCGAAGCGCCTCAATTGCGGCGTACTGCGTGAACTCCGCAACGCAGGTGTACGTGTTCACGACCATCATCACAAGCGCGGCTACTACCTCGGGCGGAGCGATTGTGTAGCCGAGCCGCCATCCTGTCATGGCGAAGCTCTTCGAGAATCCATCAATGATCAGCGTCCGCTCCGCCATTCCCGGATAGCGCAGCATGGAGAGATATTCGCCGCCGTAAATGATTCGCGCGTAAATCTCATCCGACAGAACCCAGAGGTCGTGCTTGACTGCCAGCTCCGCCAGCGCGCGCTGCACCGAATCGGTATAAACGGTTCCCGTAGGATTACCCGGAGAATTGGTCAGCAGCATGCGCGTCCGCGGAGTGATCTTGGACGCAATCTCGTCCAGATCGGGCTGGAATTGATTACGCGCCGAGAGAGTAAACGGCACGGGCACAGCATCGAGTCCGAGCGAGATAGATGCGTATCCGGGAAATCCCGGGTCGGGATAGAGAACCTCATCACCGGGCTCAAGCAGCGCCATCATCGACTGGAACAAAGCAATCTTGCACCCCGGAGCGACAACAATATTCGCCTCGGAGACATGGATGTTGCGCGTGCGGGCGAGATAGTCGGCAATCTCTTCGCGCAACGCGGGGACACCAGCCATCGCACAGTAGCGGTCTTTACCTTCGGCCAGAGCCTTGGCGACCGAATCGACGACCGATTGCCCCGCATGAAAATCAGGCTCGCCCAACTCAAGATGGATGATGGATCGGCCCTGAGCCTCTAATTCCTTGGCATGGGCAAAGACCGAAAGCGCGCCCTCGCCGCTCATGACGGAAATGCGTGATGAAATCGATCGCATGAATCTCCTTAAGCTATGAGCTATAAGCTATGAGCGGTGCGCAAGCGCGGAAAGCGGGTTGGCTCACCGCTCATTGCTCACTGCTCACAGTCCTTTGTACATTCCGCCATCTACCAGCAATGTCTGCCCAGTAATGTATGACGCGCGGTCCGAGGCGAGCCAGACGATCGCATCGGCGAGTTCGCGCGGCTCCCCGAGCCGCTTCAGCGGCGCCTCTGCGGCCCATGCCTCGAAGATCTCCTGCTGACTCTTGCCTGTGGCCGACGAGCGGGCCTTCGCCAGCTCTTTAAGGCGGTCGGTGGCCGTGAATCCCGGCCCAACATTGTTGACCAGGATTCCATCTTTGCCGAACTCATTCGCGAGACTCTTCACCAAGCCGACGACGGCGGCGCGTACGGCGTTCGAAAGCACGAGGTCGGCGACCGGCTGCTTGGTCGTAATCGACGTGATGGTGATGATGCGGCCCCAGCGCTTCTTCTGCATGTGGGGAATGACTTCGCGCGCGAAATATACCGTACTGAGAAAGTTCGCGTCGATCGCGCGCTGCCAATCTTCTAGAGATGCGGCCAGAAAACCCTTGGCGGGCGGACCTCCCGCGTTCGTAACGCAGATGTCGACGCTGCCGAACTTCTCTGCGACGGCTGCGACGAATCGACTCACCGCAACAGGATCGGTGACGTCGAACGCTTCGGCGAGAACGTCGACATGATGCTGCTTTCTGATCTTGTCGGCTCCCGCAGCCAACGTTTGCTGATTGCGGGCGCACATAGCGACGCGGCAGCCTTCGGTTGCGAATGCCTCAGCGGTGGCGAGTCCCAATCCCTGGCTGGAGGCAGCGATCAGGGCAACGCGGTTCTTCAATCCGAGGTCCATAGAGGTGAATTCGGCATTATAAATGGTGGGACGCCCGCTTTCGCCTTGCCCGCGCGCATCACCGACATTATCTTGAATGGTGAGGAAGCCATGAAATCACGCAAACGTCGCCCGGAAACCGCCGCTGTTCGCGGCGCGTCGGATCTTGAAAAGAAGAACGCTCCAGTCACGCCGCCGATTTATCAGACATCCACGTTCGAGGTGACCGATAACGACGAGCAGGTTCGCGTCACCACGACCGACCGTTATTACACGCGGTGGGGGAATCCGACGATCACGCTGGCCGAGGAGACGTTGGCGGCGCTCGAAGGTACGGAAGGCGCGCGCGTGTTTGCGTCTGGAATGGGAGCGATCACGACGACGATTCTGGCGCTGCTGAAGTCGGGTGATCACATCGTGGCGCAGCGCGACATCTACGGCGGCGTCATGAAATTTCTTTCGCAGTGGCTGCCGAAGATGGGTATCGAAACGACCTTCGTCGATACGACTGAGTATGAACAGTACGAACGAGCAATCCGTCCGAACACGCGGATGCTGTATCTGGAGTCGCCGACGAATCCTGCATTGCGCATTGTCGACATGAAGAAGACGGCGGCGATTGCTCGGCAGCACGGAATAGTCAGCATGATCGACAGCACGTTTGGCACGTCGATCAATCAGCGTCCAGCGGAATATGGGATCGACCTGGTGATGCATTCCGGAACAAAGTATCTTAGCGGGCACGCGGATCTTACATGCGGCGTGGTTTGTGGACGACAGGAATTGATGGATCAACTCTGGGAGACGCGCACGACGCTGGGCAATTGCATGGATCCGCATGCGGCGTGGCTGCTGATCCGGGGAATGAAGACGCTCGCGGTGCGGGTGGCTCGGCAGAACGAGAACGCGCTGCGCGTGGCGGAATTTCTGGAGCAACATGCGAAAGTGCGGCGAGTGCACTATCCGTGGCTGAAGAGTCATCCGCAGTACGGCATCGCGAGCGAGCAGATGAGCGGCGGTGGAGGGATGGTCACATTCGAGGTCGAGGGCAGCGGCGATGATGCGCGTCGGGTGAGCGAGGCGATGCGGCTGTTTACGCTCGCGACCAGCCTCGGGGGAGTCGAGTCGCTCGTCTCGATTCCGGTGCTGACCTCACATGCAATGATCTCGGCCGAGCAGCGCGCCAAGATGGGAGTGACCGAACAAATGGTGCGGCTGTCGGTAGGAATCGAAAACGCCGACGACCTTATCGCCGACCTGGAACACGCGCTGCAGGCTGCGGGTGGACGAATGGCCGTTCCCGTGGGATCGAGTACGCGGTCGTAGCATCCAGCAAAATGTCGCTGTGACTTCAGCAGCGGAGCTTCGCTCCGCCGGACAGCCGAGGGCGGCTGCCCCCACAAGCTGAGGACGGCTGTCCCCAGAGGACGGCTGTCCCCACACAGGGCCTGTCCCCACATGCCGAGGCGGATGTCTCCACGCTCGCGCTGTGGAAAATTTTTTTTCGCCAATTTCCCGAAAATTATGAATGACTGCTTTGGGGGGTATCCCCCCTCCCCCCTCGATCTCTGGAATCATCCAGTTAACGGAAAATCGAAAATAAAATATCCAGAATCAATAGCTTACGGGCAAAATCTTGGTTTCAAAGAACTTAGAGCCAGCGATTCGTACGGCTGGCTTCAGACCGGGGCAAAAATGGTGCGAGCCGCACCGTCTCGGCCTCGCCGATGATCGCTGCGGTGGGCTGTGGAACACAAGGGCAGATGTCACACGCGGGCTGTGGAAAATGCATCGCCGATTTGAGGTTTTCTCACCACGGAGGCGCGGAGCCACGGAGATCACCAAGAAGAGGAAGAGAGGGTTACGGACTTCGCTAACAGCCTTGTCGATCTTCAAGCGGTTCGAAATCATCAATGTGAAACCAGAGGTCGGAGGGCCGCCGCTCTAAGCCAGCGCCGTGTCTGTGTGCCTCCGTGTGAGAAATTGGGGCAGAGCTGCTGCTTCCCGAGCAGCGGCTGCGGAGCTTCGCTCCGCCGGACAGCCGAGGGCGGCTGTCCCCACATAAACACAGACCAAAAAAAACCGGCCTCTTGCGAGGCCGGCTGCTGTTTTATCAACGTTCCTCTTAGAAGAGGAACTTCAGACCGAACTGTAGAATGCGAGCCAAGTGAGCGTAGTTGACCTCGCCAAAGGTCGCATTGTTCGCACTAGCCGGGCCGAGACATGCTACCGGATCGCCTGCAGAGTAGGGGGCGCTCGAACCCGCACAGGTCAGTGGCGGCCGTATACCGCCGCAGTTCCCTCCACCGGGGAAACCGATCCATTCGGGGTGATTGAACACGTTGAAAGCCTCCGCACGGAATTCGAGCGCGTGTTCTCCTTGATGGCGAAGTGCTTGAACATCGCCATATCGAAGTTGACGCGACCCGGGTTGCGCAGCTGTCTCGACCGGAGTCTCCGAAGGTGAGGCCCGGTCGGGATCGTATACGCTCCGGGTTATAGGCGAACTTGGAGTAGCCTCGGCCCCGCTAGCGCAATATTCGAGAAGGGATGCCGGAGTCAGGATCGCTGATGATGTCGGCGGAGGAACCGGTACCGACCGCATTGCCGACACCAGCGTTGTCGCCGTAGTTCGTGCCATTGGTGACCGAGAGCGGCCCAGTGGCGAAGGTCGCGATCCCGGAATACTGCCATCCGCCAAGAAACGTGTGTGTAAGCCCGGGTTTCCTGAAGAATGGCAGGTCGTAGATGTATCCTATGTTCAGCATGTGGCGTTCGTCGAAGGTGGAACTGGCCCGGTTGGCGGCGAAATCGTAGGAATTCACGAACGAGCCGTATCGTACCGGTCCGAGGAGTCATCGATGGAGTGGCTGTACGTGTATGCCAGCGATAGACTCAAGGCTCCGACGCTCTTTCGGGCTGAAACTTGCAACGCGTTGTAGTTGGAGGTTGCCGCGTTGTCGAGGCGCGTGACGGTCGAATCCACACCATAGGGGCGGTATGGATCTGCGTCATTGCCGCAGGCAACCGCCAAGTTTGTCGCCCAGCCACCGATCTGTGCGGTGTTATAGGTTGTTGCACCTGTACCCACGCCCGCCACAGTGTAAACGCCTGGTGTGGCCGTAGCCGTGGCCGCCTGTTCCGGCAATCGAAACGCCGCACAATCATACGGCGTAATAACTTGGCCGGTTTGTATGGGTTTTGCGAAGCAGGATCGGATTGATTGGTTCAAGTCGCCCTGCCGGCCGAGGTGGGTTCCCTTGCTGCCCACATAGGAAACGGTTACTACGGTGTTGTACCCGGCATTTCATGCTGCACGTCTAGGTGCCACTGCTGCATGTAAGGCCAGATGCCTTGTTTGGGGATCGACAAAAAGCTAAGGGGAAATGACCAGGGGCGGGCGTTAGAAGACGACTCCGATGTTCTGATAGCCCAGAACGTTGATCTGCGTGGAGCTTTGCAACAAAGGCGAAGTCTGGCCTTCCATGCCTTCTGTGTTTGCTTCATTGCCGTTGGCATGCTCGAAGAAGATGCCGTACCCGCCGCGGATGGCGGTTTTGCCGTCTCCTCGGGGATCCCAGGCGAAGCCGACGCGCGGCGCAGGATTGAAGAGGTGCCCCTTCAAGCAACCAACGGGAATGCCATTGGTTCCGCACTGTACTAATCCGTCAAACAGATTTCCCGAGACCGCGACCGAGCCTGGATTGCCGCGTAATTGACCCGTCGCCATCGAGTCGAGGAGCGGTTATTGCCGGATCGTAGACTGCGGGATCCCAGTTATAAGCATGCTTATACTTCTCGCGGTATGTACCTTCCAGGCTGACTCTCAAACCAAGGTTTAAGGTAAGCCGGTCGGCGATCCGCCAGTCATCCTGGAAGAAGGGTTCCAGGATCTTGTATCGGTTGTAGAACTTCACCTGGTTGCTGCCCTGAGAAAAGCTGGCGATGTTTCCGAGAAGCATGTCGGCAAAAGCGTTGCCGGTACTCACTGGCGAATGCTAGTGTCGAACGTCAGAGATCCATTGACGCTGCACGCTGCTCAACTCGTTCTTCTGCGCCGCCACGAAATAGGCGCCGAACTGCAGGTTGTGGCGTCCCAGGATCTTTGTCATGTTGTCGCGGTAGGTGTAGGTCGGGTTGGAGTTATAGGGACCCTCAGGCCAGATACCGTCCGGATCCTCCGCAAAACCGCCGCCGTAGGCCCCCCCACCGTCGCCGATGTTGATGGCAGGCAACTTGCCGCCAGCACCGTTGCTGTAGAGATAGCCCATGGGGAAGGCGGAAGGAAGCTGCCAGTAGCCGACGGAGTTGAAAGAAATATGGTCCGTCGTATAACTGGCAACGAATTCGTTGAGCAAAGTGGGCGAGATAGTGCTGGTCAAACGCGCCACCATGCTGACACCCGGTCCGTTGAAGCCGTTTGGGTTGTCGGGAACGAGGCCGGAATCCCAGATGGGACCGGCTTCAATCGTATTCCAGGAGTCGTGGATATAGCGCAACGTCAGGCGCTCGTGATCGGTAATGTTGTGGTCGACGCGCACCAACTCTTCGCGCCAAGTGGTGGGCAGAGTAATGTTCGTGTTGTAAATCGATGCACCCGGGGTATCGATTGTGCCCAAAGGAATCAACGGAAGAAGCGCTGCCGCCGCCGGGTCCACGGGAAGGGGTCCGAGATTGCCGTCGTAGAGATTGCCGGTCCGGGGATCGATCGGACAATCGCTGTACGGATTGGTCGTAGCCGTCGGGTTGGGGCAGACATCGCTGAAGTCGCCGTTGCGCTCGGCGCTGTAAGGCACAGGAGTATTGAACGTGCCCGGCACCCGCTCGCGGCGCCATTCCTGCGACCAGAAGAAGAATGTCTTCTCTCGGTTCTTGTTGTACACGCCCGGAATCGTGACCGGGCCGCCGATGGTGTAACCGAAATCGTTCTTCTTGTAAGGAGGCGCAACGCCGGTGCCTCCGGCGGCGGCACTGTTGAAGTAGTTCTGCGCATTGAACGCGTCGTTACGCACGAACTCATAGGCATCGCCGTGGAATGCCTTCGTACCCCCCTTGGTCTCGACTTCGACGGTGCCGGAACCATTGCGGCCGTACTGCGCGCCGTAATTCGAAGTAAAGACCTTGAATTCGGAGATGGCGTCGATACTGGGATACACGTTCAACGTGCCGTTGCTGCCGTTGTCCATGTTGTCGCCGCCGTCGAGTTCCCAGTTGTTGTACTCGATGCGGCCGCCGTTCATGCTGAACGAAACGCTGCCGTTGATGCCGACTGAGGGCTCGTCCATTCCCGTTTGATTACTGACGCCCGGAACCAGCGAGACGAGCGTCGTAAAGTTTCGTCCGTTGAGCTCGAGCTGTGTGATTTCCTTGCCGGTGACTGTGCCAGCGAGTTCGGAGGACTGGGTTTCGACCTGGGCCACATCTTCGCCCTGGACGATGACTTCGGTCGTGGTAGCGCCGACCTCCAAGGTGACGTCGACGCGAGCCTTCTGGGCGACGTCGAGAACGACGCCCTTCGCCTCAAATTTCTTGAAGCCAGGAGCGCGTGACGATAACGTTGTAACGCGCCGGCCGGGAGAGCCGACTGGTTGTAGTCGCCAGTTGAGTTCGTTGCCATCTGGCGGGTAATGCCGCGTTCGGGGCTCGAGACGATCACATTTGCCCCGACAATCGCAGCGCCGCTCGGATCTTTCACCGTGCCAGTGATCGATCCTGGTTTGAGCCCAACCTGCTGCGCCCAAGATCAGGACCAGCAACATGCCTAAGAGCACTCGAGAAAATCTCATACTCGCTCCCCTTGGCGCGGACCGAGCCCGCGCCGATTCAGTCGGCTTTAGTTTGTATTTTGGAGCCTGTCGGCTCAACTCGCTTTCGAGACACTGCTTCCCGTTTGGATTGAGACCCGAGACGGGGTTATTAAAACGTATGAATAGTGCGTTTGGACTACATCTACTGTCAAGAAAAAAGCGACCCCGAGATTCCGCAAGTCCATGTTTTTTCAGCGGAACCGTTTACGGTCGAACTGGCACATCCACATTTGCTCATGACAGGCTCCGCGTCGATTCGCGGACGACCAGTTCGGGCGCGACTTTGCGGTGGCTCGCGGCGATCTCCCGCTTTTCGAGGACGGCATTGATCCCGTCGACGACGATGCCGACGGCGGAAGCGCCCATGGCTTCCATCGGCTGACGGACTGTGGTGAGCGACGGAGTGTAAATCGCGGAGGTCGATACGTCGTCGAATCCGATCACCGAGCACTGCTCGGGTACGCGCACGCCGGCCCGGTTCAAAGCGCGGATCGCGCCGAAGGCGCTCATGTCGTCGAAAGCCAGTAGCGCAGTGAACTGCCGCTTCTGGCGGATCAGGTCCTCGGTCAGCTTGTAGCCGCATTCGAAGCTGGAGATCGGGTCGCGGGATTCGGGCAAATCTACGATCAGGCGGGCATCGAACTCTAATCCGCATTGTTTGGCGCAGTTCCGTATGCCCCGCCAGCGCGGAGAACTGTCGGTCAGCGCCTTCGGGCCGCGAATGATGGCGATTTTGCGATGTCCGAGCGAGTGCAGATGTTCGAGCGCGAGATAGCCTCCGACTTCGTTATCGACGATGACGGAACTGATGGAATCGGTCTTCAATTCGCATCCGATCATCGCGGTGGGAATGCTGTTTTTCTCCAGATCGCCGAGCAGATTGATGTCGAGAAAAAGCCAGTTGGCGAGCACGATCAGGGCCTCAATACGGCGGTCGAGCAGCATCTCGAGATAGCGCTCGAAGCGGCTGCGCTCGTTGTGGACATCGGTCAAAATAGGGAGATAGGAAGACTGGTAGAGCGTATTCTCGATGCCCCGCAGCACCAGCGTGCAGTAGGGATCGGTCATGTCGAAGACCATGACGCCGACGGTGTGGCTGCGCTTGCTGCGCAAGGAGCGGGCGAACTGGTTGGGACGGTATCCTAGTTTCTGGGCCGCTTTTTCGATGCGCTTCTTGGTGACGGCCGGGATGTAGCGGGCGAGGGGAGCGTTGTTCAGGACGATCGACACCGTGGTCGAGGAAAATCCGCTCTCCTTTGCCACATCGCGAATGGTCACCATGGCAGGCCTTGCGCAGAATACAAGTTGGTCGTTCCGGAAAGAACAGGGTTTTTTGGGCGTCCGCGGAGCCGCTTGAATTCGAAGCGAACGCTGGCGGACACTACAGCAGAGAGTAATCTGAGTGTCAAGCGTGGGAATCACATCTACCATCGTGGTTAGTGTTCTGCTCGTGGGCGTGGCGTTGGGGGATCCAGCGGCGCAGCGGAGTCCGTCGGCGGAGCGACACGCGGGGGATTCTGGAAATCCCTCCCAGCTTTTTCAGAGTGGACAAGAGGCGCTGAACCATGGACGGCTGGCGGAAGCGGAGCGCGATTTTCGCGGGGTGCTGCAACTGGATCCACAGTCTGGGGCGGCCTACGCCAATCTCGGCGTCGTCTACATGCGGGGCAAGCATTGGGATAAGGCTCTGCAATCGCTTGAAAACGCGGAGCGACTGATGCCGCAAGTTGCCGGAGTGCGGCTGAATATCGGCCTGGCGTATTACCGGCAGAGCGAGTATCTGAAGGCGATTCCGGAATTCGAATCGGTGGTTCGGGATCAGCCGGCGGCGCTCCAGCCGCGATATTTGCTGGGGCTTTGCTACTTTTTCGCGGAGCGATGGGACGTGGCGGCGTCGACCCTGGAGCCGCTTTGGGGACAGGAATCAGACCATCTTCCTTATCTGTATGTCCTTTCGAATGCTGCGCACCGGGCCGGGAAGAAGGATCTGGACGACCGGGCAACCGAGCAGTTGATTAAACTTTCAAACGGGACGCCGGAGTACCATCTCTTCGTCGGGAAATATCATCTCAACCTCGACCAATACGACCTGGCGCTGACGGATTTCAACGCCGCCGCTGAGGCAGACCCCAAGCTTCCATTTGTGCATTTTAATCTGGGGCTCGTGCATCTGAAAAAGCAGGAGTATGGTGCGGCGCGCGATGAATTCCTGAAAGACGCAGCGATTGAGCCGGACATGGCGCTCAACTACGAAGAACTCGGCGAGGTCTATTGGCTGATGCAGGACGATGCCAGCGCGGAAAAGAGCTATCGCGAAGCGCTGGAACATGATCCGCGGCTGGTGGATTCGCATCTTGGGCTGGCGAAGATTTATCAGCGGCAGGGAAAATATGCGTCGGCACTCACGGAGGCGAGTGCCGCTGTAAAGTTCGATCCCGCGCGGCCTGATGTGCATTACGTGCGGGGACAGGTATTACTTCATTTGGGACGGAAGGAAGAAGCAAAGAAGGAACTAGCGGCCGCCACCCGCATAAGCACCGATCAGGCGAACCAGACGAAATCAGGTTCGATCCCTTCTCCGGAACTTATGCAGGATTCGCAGTGATGCACTTGGCACGTCCGCACGATCTCCTTCCAACACTTGTTCCCCACCCTAGCCAGGAGAGGACATTATGAAACGCTTTCTGAAGATCGTAGCCATTATTGTTGGCGTGCTGATCGTGATTGCGGTCATTCTTCCATTCGTGATCGACGCAAACACGTTTAAACCGAAACTGGAAGCTGAACTTACGGATGCCTTGGGGCGTCCGGTAACGGTGGGGAATCTTTCGCTGTCGCTGTTTTCGGGCGGCGTTTCGGCCGACAACATTGCGATCGCGGACGACCCGCAGTTCAGCAAAACTCCGTTTGTGCAAGCGAAATCGCTGAAGGTCGGGGTCGAGATGATTCCGCTGATTTTCTCGAAGACGATCAATATCACGGAACTGACGCTGAATGATCCGCAAATCAGCCTGGTGAAATCGGAGAACGGGGAGACCTGGAACTTCTCGAGCGTGGGAAGGAAGACGCCTCCGAGTTCCCCTGGCGCGGAGCCCGCGGCGACTCCGGCTGCGCCTGCGGAAAAACCCGCGGCGGCGCCGAATCCAGCGCCTGCCAGCACGACTCCTGCGAGTCAACCCAATCTTTCGGTGGCCAAGCTGAATGTGAACAACGGACGCGTGACGATCTCGAAAGCCGACTCCACCGAAAAGGAACGGGTTTATGACAAAGTTGACATTCAAGTAAAGAACTTCTCGTTCACGAGTTCGTTCCCCTTTGAAATGACGGCTGACCTTCCGTCGGGAGGCACTTTGAAGCTCACCGGCAACGCGGGTCCCATCGATGCCAGCAATGCAGCTCTCACTCCACTCAACGCCAAGATCAAGGTGGAGAAGATGAATCTTACTACGTCGGGATTCATTGATCCCGCCGCGGGTATTGCCGGAATTGCGGACCTTGACGGAACCGTTACTTCCGACGGACACGACGCGAAGGTGAATGGAGCACTGAATGTTTCAGGCCTGAAGGTGGTTCAGAAAGGCGCGCCGGCGGGCGAGCCGGTTACGGTGACGTTTGCCCTTTCCAATGACCTGTTGAAACAAACCGGCGAAATTACCCAGGGCGATATTGCCATGGGGAAAGCGTTGGCGCATCTGACGGGAACCTTCGACACGCGCGGTCAGGTCACGACGGTCGATCTGAAGCTGGCGGGCGACAACATGCCGGTCGAAAGTCTCGAAGCAATGCTGCCGGCGGTGGGCGTCGTATTGCCTCCGAAAGCGACCTTGAAGAGCGGCACGCTCACCCTTGAGGCGGCGAGCAAGGGCCCGGTCGACGACTTAGTGACCACCGGATCCGTGAAAATGCAAAACGCCACCCTCGGGAATTACGATCTGGGATCGAAAATGTCAGCGATCTCGGCGATGGCCGGAAAGAAGACGGGGAACGACACGACAATTCAGAATCTCAGCTCGGACTTCGAAAACTCGCCGAAGGGGACGCAGGCAACGAATATGAATGTGACAGTGCCTGCGATTGGAGTCCTCACTGGCGCTGGAACGGTGAGCCCATCGAACGAACTGGCGTTCAAGATGAAGGCCGATGTCGGCGGCCTGGGAGTTCCTTTCGGCATTACCGGGACGACGTCCGATCCAAAATTCACTCCTGATGTGAAGGGTCTCGCTACCGGCCTGCTGCAGAACGCTCTATCCGGCAAGGGGAACGCCAAGCAGAATCCCGTGAGCGGCGTCATGGGATTATTTAAGAAAAAACAAAAGTAGGAGCCGAGCTGGCGGCTGCGGGATTCCTCGCCCCGCTGGTGAAAACGCGGGGCTTCGGAATGACGCAGTCTGAGAGGACCACTGGGTTCCTTGCGGTTGTTATGTGCGGCAGTCTGAGAGGACCACTGGGCTCCTTGCGGTTGTTACGTGCGTTGCAGTGATTTACTGTAGTGAACAATTGTTTTAATATCATGAAACCATGACCGGCATACCCAACACGATTTCCGATGGCCTCGGGCGTTACTCGATCGGCGAAAAGCTGCGCACGTTGCGACTGCGGAAGAGCATGGGACTGGTGGAACTGGGGAAGCACACAGGCCTGTCGGCGGCGCTGCTCTCGAAGTTGGAGAGGGGCAAGTTGTTTCCTACTCTGCCGACGCTCCTGCGCATCGCCATGGTATTTGGAGTTGGCCTCGATTTTTTCTTCACGGACGAGCGCAAGCGGAGGGTGGTCAGCGTGGTGCGGCGCGGAGAGCGAGTTCGGTTTCCAGAGCGCCCGCACACGCAGGATTTGCAGTACTTCTTCGAATGTCTGGATTACCGCGCCAATGACCGGAAGTTGAGCGCATTCTTTGCAGAATTCCAGGAGATCCCGCCGGAAAAGCTTAAGCCGCATCAGCACGCCGGAGTTGAATTCCTGTACGTGATCAAGGGATCGCTGACGATCAGAATCGGCAGCGAAGAATTCGTACTGGATGGCGAAGACGCAATCTATTTTGATTCTGCGGTGCAGCACAGCTATCGGCGGCAGGGCGCCAAGCCATGCACCGGCTTGATAGTGACGGTACCGTAGCATGCCAGAAGAAAGGCAGTTGAGAACGTTTTCCAAAGGGGGGCGGCGCCGATGTCAACGGGAGAATGGTAGTATGAGAGATTCCGTGGGAAACGAGTTCCTGACCTGAGGCAATCTATGGCTCAGGTTAGAACGGATGCGATCAGAGGTTCGAATCGGCCTGCGTGACCTGTGAGAGTGAAATCGAGGGCGCATGCGGGCAGCTTTTTGAAGGTCCCAGGAATCGAAGGTACTGAAACCAACCTGCTCATGTTGAAATTCGAGGGGTCTACCTCAAACTGGATGCTTCGCAGCGGGCGCGCGGGGATGGCGGTTTTGTGCGTGTGCGCCGCACTCGTGTTCCTTCCCGCCGCATCGGCACAGACGGATTTCACCTTGACGGCACCGGCGGCCATGAGCCCCGACGCGACTGCTCCGGGCGGGACGTCTTCGGCTAACCTCACGATTGTCACAGGTTCGGGATTTGGTGGCTCAGTAACACTGGGATGCACCGTTACCCCAACCATACAGATCACGAGCAGCTATTTCCCGACTTGCGTCGTAAGTCCCGCGACCCTGACCGCCTCAGGCGGAGCCTCTGCCACGGTTACGACATACATCCAGACACCGCAAATCAGCTATACGATTACGTTCACCGGAACCGACAGCTCCGGCTCGCAGACCGCTCAACTCAACCTGACGGTTCTCTCGGTCACGCCGCAGTTTACGATCACGGTGCAGAGGGCGATCGCTCCGAGCAGCGTCGTGGCGGGCACGGGCGCGCAAGCAGTGGTGAATGTAAATCCACTGAATGGGTACTCCACCAACGGAGGGTATATCACTCTGTACTGCGGATCGATTACACCGCTTGTCACGGTCGCTCCGGTGTGCTCGTTCTCTACCAACGCTTCAAAGAGCCTCCAGATCAGCGGAGACGGCACTGTGCCTTCGACGCTGACGGTCAGCACATTTGGACCGATAACGTGCGCCGCGGTGTATAGCCGAGCCTTCTATGCGTTCTGGCTATCGATCCCGATTATGGGGCTGGTTGGTTTGGGCGCGACGGCTCGCGACAGGAGGTCGCGAAAAGTCTGGGGAGTGATGGCTCTGTTCGTTCTCAGCGGAGCGCTTCTTCTCCTGCCCGCGTGTGGAAATACTACGACCTCGGTGTGCACCTCATCGCCGACGGCTCCCAATGGGACAACGCCTGCGAATACTTATACGTTCACGATTGTCGGTGTGGATACGAATGGAGTCGTTTCGAGTAATACGACCTCAACGAGCGGGGGGTCTTCGGTGGCCCTCACGGTAACTGCGCCGCCGCAGTAGGAGCCTTGAATCTCAACTCTTAGGAGTCTTATTACGAGGTAGGGATGCTTCGACTATGCGGTTGCTCGCGCCTCGCTTGAGCAACGGCTCTGGTCCGGATGACACCGTAAGAGATATCAGGCCTCGCGCGCTAAAGCGCCTGTGAATTTTCGGCGGCTTAGCGGCACAAGTACGCGCGATCCACTCCGGCTTTCTAGGAAGCAGCTCTACGCGACTCGCGCTCCATTTGCGCAGCCTGATACATAAGAACGTCCCGGAGTGACACCAGTCCCTTCACGTCGTTGCCATCAACGATCGGCAGGTGGCGGAAGCCGAATTCGCGCATGATAAACAGGCATTCTTCAATGCTCTCGCCGGCATCGACCGTGCGAGGATTGGCGGTCATTACCTCCGACACAGCGGTCGTTCCCGGGGTGCGGCCGACTGCAACCACGCGGTTCATGATGTCGCGCTCGGAAAAGATTCCCGCCAGGCTTCCGTTGCGCATCACTGGAACCGCGCCGACGCTGTACTCCATCATGTAGCGTGCGGCTTCAACAACCGTCCGGTTCGCATCGATGCTGTAGAGTTTCCGGTCTTTTACGAGATCGCGAAGAGTGGTCATGACGAACTCCTTAGTGAGCGGGACAGCTTCAGGACTGAACCGGCCCCCACGGCCGGCCTACTGCGGTGGGCATTAATGTATCACAGCGAGAGGCCTCGATTGGCGGCTTTCGAGTTGAGTAACGCCAGGTGGTAAGGGTGGTTCGAGAATCGGTGTATGCGGCCGGGAAACAAAAGGTCTCTCCACTCCGCGGTGCCTTCCGGGTTGTGGAAGCCAATGCTCCGGTCGAGATCAATGATTGCAGAAGCGGCCCGAGACGAGGTTGGCGGTTAGTGAAGTACCAGATGCGGCTCTTCCTCGAGGAGCTCCGGCAGTTCCGCGGGAGAATCGTCGGAGAGCGTTGGGAGTGAACGTTGCGGCTTCTCGCCGGAAACTCGATTCGGAGGACGTTTCGGTTTCGAATACTGCAGTAATGGAAGGAAAGGGATCATCAGGAGAAAGACGACACCCATGATCCAGAACGCCTCGACGAAGGCGAGCATTGAGGCATGCTGCTGGAGCAGCCCATACATGGCAGCCAAACTCTTGCGCGAGGCCGTAGCGGCGTCGGCGCCATGTGCAAAGAAATTCCCGCGCATCCCCTGCAGCATACGCAGAGTTATGATGCTGCCCGGTCTGACATTGGCGATGAGGTGATTTTGATGCAGCTGTGTGCGACGGGAGAGAAATGTGGTCATGATGGCGATACCGACGCTGCCGCCGATATTGCGCATCAGATTGAAGATGCTGGTGGCGTTGCCCATCTTTTCCGGCTGAATGCGTGCCACCGCGAGAGCCATCAGCGGAATAAACAGGAAGGCCAAAGCGACTCCCTGCAGCACCTGCGCCCAGAAAATGTCCCAGAATCCGGCGTACAAGTTGAGCCCGGAGAGTTGGAACATCGTAATGGAACCGAGCACGATTCCGACGACCAGCAACCGGCGGGGATCGGTTTTGGTCGTCAAATGTCCAGCCAACGGTGTGAACAACAGTGCTCCGATGCCTCTTGGCGAGAGGGCTAAGCCGGAGTTGTACGCAGGATAGCCCATCAGTTCCTGCAGGTAGAGAGGCAGGAGCACGAGGCTGGCATAAAGAACAAATCCCAACATGCTGATCAGGAAGACGCCGGAACTGAACGAGCGATTCTTGAGCACGCGCAAATCGACCACCGGGTGGTCGGTCATCAACTCACGGACAATCAGCGCGATAAGGCCAAAGACACACAGCACTGTAACGGTGCGGATATAGTTCGAGGCGAACCAGTCTTTGCGTTGTCCTGTATCAAGCAGAATCTGCAGAGAGCCGATGCCGAGCGCCAGGAACCCGATTCCCCACAGATCGACCTTGCCCTTGCCACGCTTCACATAGTGCGGGTCGAAGACGTAGCGGTTCATGAGAATCAGCGAGAGGATTCCGACGGGCAAATTGAGATAGAAAATCCATCGCCAGGTGTAATTGTCGGTAATCCATCCGCCGAGCGTGGGGCCAAGGATCGGAGCGAGCAAGATGCCGATACCGAAGGCCGCCATGGCGTGACCGTGGCGCTCTTTCGGGAATGTCTCGAGGAGAATGGCTTGTGCCAGAGGCTGAAGTCCGCCACCAGTGAGTCCTTGAAGCACGCGAAACAAAATCAGCTGCTGAAGGGAAGTTGCCAAACCGCAGCACAGCGAGGTCAACGTGAATCCTGCAACGCAGGTCAGCAGCAAGCGCTTGCGGCCCATGTGGTTGGCCAGCCATCCGGAGATCGGCAGCACGATGGCATTCGACACCAGGTATGAAGTAACTACCCAAGTGCCTTCTTCGTTGGTCGCAGCAAGATTTCCAGCAATGTGGGGAATGGAGACGTTAACGACTGTGGTGTCGAGGACCTCCATGAAAGTCGCCAGCATCACGGAGAACGTGACGACCCAGGGATTGATCGCGCGTTGTGGACTGGCATCCACGAAAAGCGGGAAGCGAAGAATGGCCTCCAACCATTCACGCTACGGAAAGCGCGACGCCTGTTCCGTGATAGGGATCACAACCGGCTGTGAGGAATAGAAGGCAAAAAATCTGGCGACCAGAGGCCGCCAGATGGAATGAACGATCTTCTTTCGTCTAAAAGCGGAACTGCGGTCCGAAGCTGATTCTCAAATTATTGTGGCCGCCGCCGTTGAAGAAAACATCATCGCCGGCTTCCACGCGAAGGCCGATGGGTCCGAAGAATCCTTCGATGCCGGCCGCGGGATATACGGCAAAATAGGTGGAACCGTTCCCCAAGCCGACGGCATTAGACGAAGCCGGTGGGCGCGCCCTGATTGGTCACATTGAAATTGTCGAATCCGACTTTTCCGGTCACGAAGGCGTGGAATGCGGGGGATCCGATATCGAATTTTGGCCCGAAGAATCCATGCAAGGTTCGAAGCTTGGAATTCACCGTGGTCGTGCTGATTCCATTGTTGAAAGTGCTGGTGTAGTTCCGCTCAAAATCGTAGGCCATTTCCGCTTCCAGTTGCACGTTGCGCCTAATTCCAAAGGCTGCGCGACCGCCTAAACCAAGGAAGTTGCTGGTCGGACCGGGATCGGTGAAGCGATAGTAGTTCGCGAAAACACCGAAATCGATGTGGTTCATGCTCTGCTCTTGCCCGAAGAGCATGGGACTTGCAAATATCAACAGCGTCACGAAAAGACCTAAACTGCGTTTCATCGGTTTTGTTAAACCTCCAAATTTTTGTCCCGCGCGTCACATAACCAGGGTCGCCGAGTCATCGCGAAAACACCGCGGCAGAAGCACCATATGGATGCCGGGTGAGAATCGAGGGTTGGAGGAAAAGCCGCTGAACGCAAGAGGGATCGGTTGTTCTGGGTATGGCGTTAGGTGAAACGGCATGGAAAGTCACGCGCCGCTGTCAGGTCTTTCCAGTACACGATTCGTTACTGTAAATGGTTTACGTTAGCGGTTCGGGCGTCCGCGGTGTCGCTGTCGGAACGCGGCGTCATGGAAACCACGACGTACTCGCGTTCCCTGTTGTCGAGGTCTTCGACCCGCAACAGCATCTTGTCGTTCTGCAGCCGGAATTGGGCTTGGTCGCCAACGGGCAACAGAACGGGATGCTTCTCATCCCGCGGTCGAATGCGGTAGATCACGCGCTCGGACTGCAGCACGTACTCCTGGCAGAGGACCTCTTGCGTCTTCTTGTTGCCGGAGTTGGTACCCAACATTTCTCCGGCGAAACTCGTGGCATCTTTCTCCGCCACGCCGCACCGAACTGAATCCATCTGCAGAAGCTTGCCCCTTTGATATGGCTTGGGATTTTTTGCAAAAGCGGTAAAAGTCAAGGCTACGACCGCGCACAAGACAAGTTTGGAACGCATTCCTGTTTCCCCCAGAAATAACAGCCGGACTGCGGCATTACGAGTGTTGGGATATTTTCAAGGGAGCGGAAATCAAAAGGCAGATCACGAGCGTCATAGTCCGGAAATTACCGTCGTGTGCTGCTTAGTTTGACCGAGGCTAGCGCTGGGTGAGTTCTTCGAGGGTATGGAAGAATGCGGGGTAGGAGATCGCGGCGGATTCGGCGCCGCGGATCAGGGTCTCGCCTTCCGCCCGCAGAGCGGCGACCGCAAAGGCCATGGCGATGCGGTGATCACCAAGCGAATCGATTTCGGCTCCGTGCAGAGACTGGCCGCCGGGAATTTTGAGCCCGTCTTCTAATTCCTCGACATGCGCTCCCATGGCACGAAGATTCCTGGCCACGGCCGCGATCCTGTCGGACTCCTTCACGCGCAACTCCTTCGCATCGCGGACTTCGATTCCCTGCAGGGTATAAGGAGCAATCGCGGCGAGTACGGGGATCTCGTCGATCAGAGCCGCCGAATCCCCGCCAGAGATCGTGGCGCCCTTCAACGCACCGCCTTCGACTTGAAGGGAGCCGACCAGTTCTCCGTGAATCTCGTCGAGCTGAGTAACGGAGATGCGCAGGCCCATCTGCATCAACACGTCGAGCAATCGAGCACGGGTCGGATTCATCAGGAGATTGGGAATGGTCAGCTGCGAATCAGGAAACAGGGCAGCCGCGCATAGAAAAAACGCGGCGCTGGAAATGTCCCCAGGAATGCGAAATTCGACGCCATGCAGACGATGTCCGCCGCGGATGCGCACCTCGCTTCCCGCGCCAACGCTCTTGCGTTCCAGATGGACGCCGAACGAACGGAGGGCGACTTCTCCGTGATCGCGGGTGCGCAACGGTTCCTCGACGCGCGTTTCGCCGTCGGCGAATAATCCCGCAAATAGCAAGCAAGATTTCACCTGGGCGCTGGCGACCGGCATTTTGTAATCGATGGCCTTGAGCGATGCGCCGGTGATGCGCAACGGCGGTTTGCCTTCGCGGGATTCGATCTGCGCGCCCATGCTGCAGAGCGGCTGAATAATGCGCTGCATCGGGCGCCGGGACAGGGACTCGTCTCCGATCATTTCGCTGGTGAAACGCTGCCCGGCAACGACGCCGCTCAGCATGCGCATTGTGGAACCGGAGTTCCCACAATCGAGCGGGCCCGAGGGGGCCGCGAGGGACAGACCGCTTCCCTGTAGTTCGATCACGTTCTGGCCGTCGGATTTCCGATCCCACTTCACGCCTAGCGCACGCATACAGCCGAGCGTGCTGGCGCAGTCGGCACCGGTCGAGTAGTTTTCCAGGCGCGACGGACCTTCGGCAATCCCGGCCAGCATGGCGTACCGGTGGGAAATGGATTTGTCGCCGGGGAGTTCGACAGACCCGCGAATGTTGCGCGCCGGGCGCACGGTCACCTGGGACTGGTTCATGGCTTGAGCAATATTGCGATAGGAAGATCAGCTTTTGATTCTTGAATGTTGGTTGTTGATTTTTGAATGAAAACCTTTCGCGTGAAGCCGCTGGGCAGCTGCGTTTTCGTTCAACAATCAACCATCATCATTCAACAATTCTTACGCCAGCGCTTTGGCCTCGGCTGTGGCTTCGCGCAGAATGTCCGCCGGAACTTCTTTCAGGGTTATACCGAATTCGAACATGGGAGTTTCCACGCCGCGTCCCCAGCGCGCGACCTCCCAATGCGCCCGGACGAATTTCACGTCGGTCTGTGCCGTGAGGTCCAGCAGCAGCGGAGACTCTCCGGCATAGAACTTCTGCGGAAATGCCGCGAGAGATTTCGGAGTCCACGTGGTTCCGTCGGCAGAGCCGTAAATGCTGATGTCGATGGATTCCTGCTCGATGATTCTGGTGATCGAGAGCGTGATGAGAAAAACTCTTCCGCCTGAACTGGGAACGTCCACGGCGGGACCGTCGCCCTTAGCGCTGACTACAGTTCCCGGCGATACCAGAGTTGCTTCGCTGATTGCAGTTGTCATTTGCGAGTGATTCTAACAAATCCTCGGGCGATCGCCTGTGAGGAGTACCCGAAAAACTTCGTGCCGGAATTCACGGTACACAAAGTAGAAGCCCTATCGCTCTCGTGGCATCCCTATTTTTTGGGAGGGTATCGTAGGTATGCTTCGACTGTGGTTGAGCTTCGCCTTTGCGAAGCTCAATCTTCGTTCAGCAGGAAAGAGGAAGGAGGAAGTCGAGAGAGTAAGAGCCCCGTCTTATTCGGTCGGGTGCGGCCCGGTGAAGTCGCTGCAGCAGGGCTTTTCGGCCGGCTTGAACTCCATCAGTTCAATGCGAGTGAGGTCAGGATCAAACACATTCAATTGGCGCTTGCCATCGCGCCCCATCTGTGCGTGCTCGTCGCCATGCGGCTTCCAGCCGTGCGACTCAAGCAAGGCCTGGGCCTTGGACATGTCGGCCACTCCCAAAGAAAAGTGGTTCATCACACCGGTCAGGCGAAGATCAGGATGCTGTGGCTGATTCAGCATGTATTCCAGCCAGTCGGTGCCGTCGGGAACCTGGATCGAAACCCAGTCGGTCACGTCGTCCTTCATGCCGCCATGCCAATAGGGACGGAACCCGAGAATCTCGCGATAGAAATGATCTTCTGCTGCGCGGTTGTACACGAGAAAGCCTACATGGATCATCCGATGCGATACCGCATTGGGCGCGGGCGGCGCGGTCTCGCCTTTGGCGCGCTCGACGAACTCAATGTGATGTCCCTCAGGGTCGTTCGTCATGAAGCTGAGGCTGTGGTCGGCGCGCCCTTCGATTTTGGAAACTTTGATTCCCTTCGCGGTCAGGTATCGTCGCAACGCGATGATGTTGTCGGTGGTGAAAGCGACGTGATCCATGCGGTCGGTCGCCTTCGGATCGGGAGCCGGACTGTAGCCGATCCACTGCAATCCCGCCATATAGCGGACCGTTTCGCCGGACTCGATCGGATCGGCCGAGGCAAGGCCGAGAGTGTCGACGTAGAGTTTTTTCACCCCGTCGGGGGAAGTCGTGTAAAACGAAGCGTGATCGATTCCGGTGATGCGCGGACGCTTGACAGAAGAGGTTTGCGACAAAGCAGAAACTGGAAGAATTGCGCACAGGAGGGTGAGGACGAGGTTCTTCATGGCGGAATGATTGTAGTCCAAAACGGGCGCTGGAGCGGCGATTCCGACGGTCAGGACACGCTATCGAGGAACTGGCGCAGCAGCCTGGCGGCGAGTTCCGGTTGCTCCCAGGGTGAGTAGTGCCCTGCCTTTGGAAGCAGCCGGATTTCGCTGCGCCGGATATGTTCGCGCATTAATTCGGCTTCGTTGATGCCGGTCATGGGATCTTCATCGCCGGTGATAAGGAGCGTAGGAACGTCGATAGTCTTCAGGGTCTCGACGGAATCCGGGCGCTCGGCCATGCCGCGCTGCACCTCGGCAATATCCTGCGGGGACATCTGGCGCATCATGCGAATCGCGCCATCGACTAGATCCGGACGCGTTTCCCGGGTTGTGCGCCCGAGCACTTTCTGAGCCATCGCTTCGAAGAAGGGCTCGGCTCCCTTCTCGACTACGTCATGGGCAGCCTGCAATCGTCCCGTGCGAGCGTCGGCGTTGTCCGCTGGGGCTTTGGTATTGCACAGCACAAGGGCTTTGACGCGAGTCCGGTATCGGCGCCAGAACTCGAAGATCGCGTATCCACCAATGGAAACTCCGACGAGAGGCGCGCGGGTTGCATCGGCATCGTCCATGACGCGGAGAATGTCAGCGGCATGCTTCTCCATTGTGGCAGGGCCGACGCCCACTTCAGATTGGCCGTGCCCGCGGAGATCGGGAAGGATTAGCCGGTAACGCGATGCGAGCGTGTCTGAGACTGGCAGCCAGAACTCGTGATTCACCGGAAAGGGATGTAGAAGAACAACGGGCGGGCCATCCCCCAGCACCCAGTAGACGATTTCGGCGTCGCCGCTCTTGATTCGGTGGGAGGAAATCGGCTGCATGCCTGGATTAAATCACATCCACACCGTTGCTACGGGTTCGTCGCCTCTTGCGCATTCACCGGCGGCGCGGACAGTAGCAAGGGCTCTTCCGGCATGATGATCCACGCAATCGGATAGGAAATGAAGCCGATCACGGTCATACATGCGACGATCAACCAGACGATGCGCACGAGCGTGACATCGAGATCGAAATACTCCGAAAATCCGAGGCAGACTCCCGCGATCTTGCGCCCCATGCGCGGCCGGATCAGCTTGCGCCGGGCCAGCGATGCCCCCACCCGAACGCCGCAATAGGCGCAGACGTTAGCGTCATCCTGGATCACTTTGCCGCAGTAATTGCAGTACATAGTTCCGCCTTTATTTCTATGATACGCAATTCTCTGGGTTCGAGTTCCCGGTTATTCGCGGTATGCGTCTTTGATGTAGTGCCGGGCCTGATCTGCCGGGCCGGTATTGGCATTCCCGGCCAGGACAGTTTCGTACTTCTTCATGGCCAGATCGCGTTTTTGCAGCAAATCGTACATTTCTCCAGCGGCCAGGTTGGCTTTTTGCAGGATGTCAGGATCCGGATTCGGAGATTCACCAGTTCATAGCAGCGGCCGCGCCGGAGAGATCTTTCTTGCTGCGCAACAGTTCGCCAAGGCCCCAGGCGGCCGACTCGTAGTGCAGATTGCCGTACTTCCCTTCCCGGCCGTTTTGCCAGACTCTGCGGTACATTGCTTCCGCCTCGGGCAGCCGTCCGGCGGATCGCTCCAGGTTCGCAACCTCGGTGGGGAACAGATGGTTATGCGGATACTTCGCCGTAAGTTCGTCCATGTATCCGAGAGCTTCGTCATATTGGTGCTCGCGGCGGAGAAACAGAGACAGGATCACTTTCGCATCGACAGAATTCTCGCCGTCGCCCTGGCCACTTCCCGGAGATACTCCAAGCCCTTTTTTTTGGATCCGCTCAGGCCCGCTATGGCGGCCGCCACTTTCACGCTCCAGGGCAAATTGCCGACCACATAATTGTGAGTGCCGACGACGAGTTTTGCGTCGATGTAGTTGGGGTCGAGTTCGAGGACGCGTTCGTGATCATGGCGGGCTCCAACTGCATTGCGCAGCGCAGAAAACCAGGCGCGCTCTACGATTCCCGTGTATACGGCGAATTGAGCCCGCGTGACTCCACGGCAATAAGGGCATTGATATCGTTGGGATTCGCCTTGAGTTCGTGATCCTCGAGGTTCTGTGCCCGGCGCGCCAGACCTTTAACCTCTTCCTTGATCCTGGGATCCGTCGGACGAGGCGTTCTGCCGATAAAGCTGTCGTTGGCATAATCCCCGGTATTCATTGATCCGGTTTCATAAAATCGCGCATCAGCACGGCTGTAAGTAGATGGTTAAGCGCGAATGGATCGTTGGGGCGCTTCTCAACGATCTTTTCGAATTCCTGTAGAGCGCGGTCGTACTCCATGTTGTAGAAGTGATCAAATGCGGCGTCGGTCTGCGGGTCGTGGGGAGCACCCTGAAGGGTTTGGGCCGTGGAATTCGATTGACCCATCGCCCCAAAGAAACCGCTGCCAGGAAACTACGAGGGAAAAATGCTGGGACGTTGCACCAATATCATCCAGAAACCTGCTTCGAGATCGAACCTGATTCCAGTAGTTTAACGAACTCCAGACTCCCCGTTTGAAAAGCCTCAGAAGTCCAACTGCCGAGTCCTGGAACCAAGAGCATCATCATCATGCACTTCCTAGTGGCTGCGATTCCGGCTTTCTGTGCCTATAATCCGCAGATAGCGCGGGGGTGCGCTTCAGTTCTATCGGCATGGGCGTTTGTAACTGATACATCTTTACTCGCTCAGAAGCGTAATAATTGCCGCTTCAGGGCTCCATGCATGCGTGTGGAACTTGCGCAACTAACGGCAAAATATGGATTTCGGGCCGAATCAGCTTTGGCGGTTGGAATGCGAAATGCAGTCTCTTTAGGCAGGAAGCGTTATGGCAGAAGCTGTTCACGGCACGCCCCAAGAGTTCTGGCGCCCGCCATCCCCGGTTGTCGGCGATGAGGGCAGTCTTCGCCCATCCATTTCCAGTATGGCGGAAAGTTGCCCACGCTGCGGCACTGAGTTCTTAATGGGTTCCCAGTTTTGCCATTCTGCGGCGGGCGGCGTCCGCAGGCCATAGCGTCATGACGCAGACCGACGCGGCGGTTATGGCGGGACTGTGGGAACAGACAGTGCATGCCGTCCACGCTGCTTTCACCGGATGGAAGCGAATCCAGTTCCCATCCTGGCTGCACTATCTGCACTTTCACAAGATGAAGCACCGCCTCGGCCTGTCCAGCGCGTCTCTTATTGCATTCGTGATCGGATTGGGTTGCGTTGCCGGAGCACCGCTTGTGGGGCTTCTGACGGCCAGGACTCTGGTCGATTGGCAGGCGATTCAGTTCTACCGGGCAGAGTGGCTGCTGGCAGCAACGGCAGCTTTTGTAGCGGGAATTCTGCTTAAAAAGTCAGAACGCCACAATTCAGACGAGTAGCCGGTTACAGGCTAAGTCGACTCTCCACCAGTTCCAGCGGCGCGTCGCTGCTGGTTCATCCGATACAGATGATGAACCGGGCCAGTCCCTTTGCCGAGTGGTTGCCCGTTCAATATGGCTGCCGTCACATAAGTTTTGGCGAGTAGAGTTGCTTCGGCGAGGCCACGGTCCAGGGCGAGATGGCAGGCTACTGCGGTGGAGAAGGCACATCCGGTGCCGTGCGTCGAGTTGGAGCGCTGCTTCTCGGCCTTGAAAATCTCCTGCTCAACGCCACGTTTGGTTGTAAAGCTCGATAGATCATGGCCTTGTCGAGGTGCCCACCGGTGACAATGACTGCGGGCGCCCCTAGTTCGCGCAGCTTAGCGGCAGCAGCCTTCATTCCGTCCACGTCACTGATTTCAATGCCGGTTACCGCAGTCGCCTCGTCTATGTTGGGAGTGACGACATCCGCTATAGGAATTAGTCTTTCAATCAGGACCTTGGTGCCGGCCGGATCCAGCAAGGCAGCCCCCGAAAGACCTAAATAGGGATGAAGAACGATGTTGTTGAACCGGGGATTGCTTTCGACAGCTGAACGGGTTCGGCCTGTGGAAGTTCCAGACAGAATCGGCCACGGCTTTCGCCACCTTCGCCGACCCGAGCATACCGATATGTACCGCTGCAACGTTGAGATCGGCGGCCAATTCCTCAAGCGTGTCGGTAACTAGCCCCGAATCAAGAGCCTCGAATCGCCGGACCCCGGAAGTCGATTGCACGGTCACGGCCGTGATGCAAGCCACCCCATAGCAGGAGTGGGCGGCGATGGTCTTGATGTCAGCCGTAACTCCGGCACCCGAAGATGGATCGAACCCTGCAATGGTGAGGACAACAGGCGGTTTTTCGGGCATGGCCATCCGATTGATTGACTGCAGATAATTCCCGGTTTCATCGCCAATATGTCATATCGGCGACTCCGGGAATTACTCTTGACACGGGATCATAGAAAAAAATCTCAGTAGTTGCTGCGAAGGACTGTCCGTAAATACATGATTCTATGTAAGTTGCTAAATTGATCCCTGTAAGCCATTGATTCCAATGATGTTGTAAATTCTACCGACTCGCTTCCGTCGTGCCATTTACTAATTACTAAATATGTAAGCGTACCGAAACAAAGAGCCTTACCTGCATCTGGTAAAATTTACAACAGGTTACCTAAGGTTTCGATCATAGGAGGTCATCGTCCGAGTGGCCATTTCGCCTTGACACAGGTTTGGCACGCCGATAGCATTTGGAAACTGCAGTCAAAACCAGCCTTAAGGCCAAGGGCACTTTTGAGTATGCGAGGAGAACTGAATGCGAAGACGTATAGCTCATGGACTGGCGATTGCCTTACTGATCGTCGGCCTGGGAGCGGCTCAGGGACCGAACATCTCGGAGGCGAAACCGGCTCCTAGTAGTTCAGCCCAACTTAAACCCGTTGTCCGCCAACAGGTCGGCAAGACGAAACCGTTTCAAGTCGGCACTGCTTCGTGGTACGGCGAGAGGTTTAAGGAAAACCGACCGCCAGCGGCGAACCATACGAAATGCACGATATGACCGCCGCGCACTTGACGCTTCCCATCGGAAGCTATGTGAAGGTCACGAACCTTCGCAATGGCAAGGCCGTAGTGGTCCGAGTCAACGACCGAGGACCGATCGTACCAGGTCGCATCATTGACCTGTCGTACGGCGCGGCCCAAGCCCTGCAATTCCGCCATCGCGGCTTGCAGCGTTTCCGTCTGGACCTGGTGAAACCCAGCCAGCTCGACTACCAGACGGTCGCCTACAATCATCCCCCCGTAGCGCAATTACCGTAAAAGCAATATAGTAAACGGGATGTCGGCTGCTCTGCCCAACCGCATCCCGAACGATAGCCTGAGCTATCGAATAGTTGATCCGCGCCAGCGGCTCATCGTTGCGCTCGACGTTTCCAGCGCCTCCGCCGCCCGGAAGATCGTGGCGGCGGTAGGCGATTCTGCCCTGACCTATAAAGTGGGCATGCAGCTCTACACCGCCGAAGGCCCGCAAGTCGTGCGAGATCTCGTGAGCTCGGGACGGCGCGTGTTTCTAGACCTGAAATACCACGACATCCCAAACACGGTGGGAGCCGCGGTGACTGACGCCGCGAACCTGGGCGTGAGCATGCTGACCGTGCATGCGGCGGGCGGCGGCAAGATGCTGCGCGCGGCGGTAGACGCCGCCAAGGCTCGGCCGGAATTGATGGTGCTCGCCGTCACCGTGCTCACCAGCATGGACGGGAATGACCTCGAAAAGATTGGCGTGCGGGGCACGGTCGAGGACACCGTGGTGCGGCTGGCCACAATCGCGCTGGCCAACGGATGCCAGGGCGTGGTCGCCTCGGCGCGCGAGGCTTCCAGGCTGCGCGCGGATCTGGGGGATGGGTTCGCCATCGTGACCCCCGGCGTGCGTCCGGCGGGCAGCGCGGTATT
>CAVXPX010000017.1:0-53070 GCA_963763845.1 uncultured Acidobacteriota bacterium | reverse complement strand
CGACGTCACCAAATCGGTGAACTTCATTCCCTTTTTATAGGAATATCGGCCCGGCCTCTGGACGTGGCCCTCAAGATAAATCGCATCCTGGTTGTAAGCCGCGATCGGAAATATATGGATCTGGTCGCCATCCTGGATATTGAAAGCCTCCATTGCCTTTTGAATTTCTCCGGCATCCTTGTTCGATCCCAGATCCAGGCTAAGCATGGTGCGTTTCTGGTGGGCTTCCAGCCTCTGCACTTCAACATGCCGCAGCGTCGCGCTGGGCAAGATCCCGCCCGCAAGCTCCAGCGCTTCCGCGAGCGAAGTTTCGTCGCGCAGTTCATAAACAGCGGGACGCCTCACCATTCCTTCGATCGTCGCTTCAGGACCAACTGGCGGCACGAGCAACGTGTCGCCGTTCTCCAGGCGCTGGAGGTCTGAGCGAACGCCATGCAACAGCAGGTCGTAGGCGTCGACCACTTCGATAAGCTGCTTTCCGCGCATGTGCTTCAGCATGCGAAGAGATCCGCGGGAAGTGACGCCGCCCGCCGCCAGTAACGCATTCAATGGTGTCGAAAGGGAACTGATGTCGTACGCGCCGGGCTGCACTACCTCGCCGACGACATAGACCCGCACGGTCCGCAGCCGCGACAGAGACACATCCGCTGAGACATTCGCAAACACGGTTCGGAGTGCTTGCTGCACCTCCGATTGAATTTCACCCAGGCTCTTGCCTTGAACGAGCAGGGGGCCGGCTTCAGGCAAGGCGATGCGTCCCTCTCGATCGACCAGCCGTATCAGACGTTGCGATGCGCTTCCCCAGAAATCAATCGCCAGCGTGTCGCCAGTTCCAACGACGTAATCAGGCCCAACCGGCAGATCCATCGGAATCACATCCGGCCAGTTGTCACGCTCGCGGAATGTGTCCACCCCGAACCGCTCTGCCGGGCGCTGCACCGCGGCTGCCTGCACATACATGTCGTAAAGAGAAGGCACATCGGCGTAGGGATTCGGAGAGCGCACCATTCTCACCGGCGATGAATCTTCTCGAGGGTGTCGCTCTCCCGGAGGTGTCCGGCCGAATTGAGTCGGTTGCCGGCTGACGTCGCCATTCGCGAGGTATTCGCGATTTTGGACTGGTGCAGGATGTAACTGCTTCTTCTCTGGAAGCATGTCCTGAGCCGACGCTGAAATCGTATTTTGCGGAGCCCAAGGAACATCGTCGAACGAGTTGACCGGCTCGGCTGCCAGGTCAACTTGAGGTGTCAGCGAATCCTCGCGAAGAATCTGCGAATCACCGGGAACGTCGGCCTGCAGAGTGCGCGGTGCGTCCGGAGAGAATTTCGGGTCGGGCTCCGGAGCCGGTTCTTCCTGCTCACGCATCTGCTGCGATGGACGCCGCTTCGAGTTCAGCTTTTCACAGTCGGTCACGTCGGGATTACAGCCTGTGTTCCGTGTGGTTCCCTGGTTCTCCTCTGTGTTCTCCGGCTTCAGGGATTGGCTGTCTTCTTGTGCCTCGATCTGTACCAGTCTTCTTGCGCGCTCCTTCAGAACGAAGTCCTCTTCTTTGCCCAAGTTGGAATCCGGATTGGTCGCGGGCAACAGATAGCCGTATCTTTGCAGGAGTCGCGTCGCGACAGAACGAAAGAGCAAATCCGTGTCGATGCGGTCGAAGATCGCCTGGTCCGAGAGGCTCGCGTCTTCCACAACCTGCCCGTTATCGGCCGCTTCCTTCGCTACCCAGCGCTTCAATTCCACCAGCAAGCCCGGATTCTTCACCAGCACATCGCGGATATCGACCGCAGACGCCGCAACGTGGTTCAAGTTGTCTTTCGCCAACTCAGACAATTCCGTTCCGCGTTCGGTCGGGGAGTCGGAGCGATCGTTGCTCACACGATTCTTAGTTTGCCCGTAAAGCAACCCGCTCGAACCAAGTAACAGAAGCAATAACCCGTCCCGCAGACATTTAGTTAACACTTGGGGAGCTAGTGTAGTGCGTCACAACTAACAACCTTTATAGCTCCGCGAGCGTCTTATGATAGAGGAGACGCTTGCGGATGCGAATTGCCCCAGCCATTACGTTGAGTTCGGAGGAACGGACGGTGTTGGAATCCCAAGCCCGAAGCCGATCCCTCCCGGTGCGAGTGGCGGAGCGGGCTCGCATTGTGTTGTTCGCGGCCTCCGGTCAGCAGGACCTGGAAATCGCCGCCCGCCTGGCCATTACGCCGAAGAAAGTTTCCCGATGGCGCAAGCGTTTTCTCGCGCTGGGCGTGGCGGGGTTGCAGAAAGACGCGCACCGGCCCGGACGCAAGCCCACCATCAGTGCCCGCCTGACGAAACGTGTGGTGACCATGACCACGCGCCAGCAGCCGGCCAACGCCACGCACTGGAGCACGCGCACCATGGCTGCGGCCGTCGGCATCAGCGAAGCCAGCGTGCGGCGCATCTGGCGCGCCCACGGATTGAAACCGCATCGCGTGGAAGCTTTCAAGATCAGCAACGATCCTGCATTCGCCGAGAAACTGGAAGACATCGTCGGCCTGTATCTCAACCCGCCGGAACACGCGCTGGTGCTGTGCGCCGACGAGAAGAGCCAGATTCAAGCTCTGGATCGTACCCAACCCGGCCTGCCGCTGAAGCGCGGGCGCGGCGCCACCATGACCCACGACTACAAACGCAACGGCACGGCCACCCTGTTTGCCGCGCTGAATGCGGCCAACGGCGAGGTCTTTGGCCTGTGCCAGGAGCGCCATCGGCACCAGGAGTGGCTCAAGTTTCTCCGCCTCATCGACCAGACTATCCCCGCCGACCGGCAACTGCACTTGATCTGCGATAACTATGCCACCCATAAACATCCCAAAGTGCAGCGCTGGCTGGCGCGGCATCCGCGATTTCATCTGCACTTCACTCCCACCAGCGCGTCCTGGCTCAACATGGTGGAACGCTTCTTTCGCGACTTGACTCAGAATCGGCTTCGGCGTGGCGTCTTCCGCGATCTGGAAGAACTCATCATGGCCATCGGCACCTACATCGACCGCCACAACGAAAGCCCGAAACCATTCATCTGGACCGCGCGAGCCGCCGACATCCTGGAAAAAGTAAAACGCGCTCGACGCACTCTGAATAAACGTCAATCTGCTTGACGCACTACACTAGCATCTTGATTGCCCTCACAGACGGAGCCACTAACTGAAGTCACGCCGACTCGAGATCGTCCTCTTCGACTTCGATCGCCACAGATCGCTGGATAAGATCGATGGAAAATACAACCCTGCAGCGTCCTTTTCTCCGGATGACTGTGCCTTCGAGACCCTGCATCGATCCTCGACGAACCCGGACGCGGCGTCCCGCGCGCAGGTATGGATGAGGTTCGATCCCCGGGGTGCCCGATAGTCGCGTTCTCCATGTCTCAATCTCTTCGAGCGGAACTTCCGCCGGTCTTCCATCAAAAGAAACAAGCCGCACCACGCCGGGAATTTGCAGCACCAGGAGCTTCCTTTGCAGACCTATCCGCACAAACACATATCCAGGAAACAAGGGAAGCTCCAACTCCTTGCGACGATCGGCCCACTTCCGAGTAGAGCGGTACAAAGGAGGGAAGCAGGGAAGACTCCGGCATGCGATTTGTTCGGCGATCCGCTTTTCGTGCCGCGCGCAGGTGTAGAGTGCGTACCATCTGTCGTCTGCTGGCTCTTCCGGTGGCTCAGGCGACGGCGCGTTCAGGGTAGTCGCAGTGATCATCTCTTCTACTCGCTTACCTGCAGCTTCGCCCCCTCACTTACAGGGTCGATGTGAGCTAAACCCAGATTTCTCAGTTGGTTCACACGAAATAACAGTCAATTCGCAGTTAGACTTCAGCCAGACCGATCAGCCCCGGTTGCCGTCGCATCGCGCCCAGAATTCCTTCCTCGGAACTCTCGAGCGCTTTGCTGCGAATGTCGACAATGGCCCAAAACAACTGGGCACGGTTTTGCGCTGGTCCGAGGGCCAGAATTTTCATCTCCGGATACCGCCCCAGCAGGAACCCGCATTGCGCCCGATATTTCCCCCGCTCATCCATTGCAAGGATCAATACATCAGGACGGGTCTGGGCTACCGCATCGGCCAGGCCCTGCTGCTTCCCCACTTCGCCTACCAGTTCTATGTCGTCTTGATCGGCGATCGTGGTCATCATGAGTTCCCGCATAAGTCGAGGTTGATTTGCGATGAGGACGCGGATTCGCTTCATGGTGCTCCGATTGATAGTTCCTCTCTTGGAACATAAAGAAGCGGCTAGTCCCTCGACAAGGTTCAAATCGGAGCCATACAGGACGCCACTGTCTCGTTCCGTACCAGGTAGCGGTGAATCATGAAGTACCAGAACGGTACCATTCGCGTACTTGATTCGTACTTTGTGTGATTGGCATCACAAGACGAGTCGAGTGGCTTGCTAATGTAAATACGGCTCTTCCGGCATTTTAGTGGCTTAAGGAGCCAGATCCAGACCGCCGCAGTGGAAGAGGATGGCAGATGCGAAGTTCTTTTTATTGCGGAAGCCGCGTGCGGTGTACTTGACCCACTGGATCTTGGCGTTGATGGATTCGCTGGCAGCATTGGTGACGCGGTAGCGGAGATAGGTAACAATGTTCTCGAAGCGTCGCTTCAAGGTCCTGGCTACCTCCAGCATGGGACGCAGCCGACTGCGCACCGCCCAGCCGTGCCACCAGCGAAAATGTTTCCGCGCGGGCCGCTCGTATTGGTAACTGAAAAATGCCATGCCCGTTTCTTTCAGAGCCCAAGCCCGTGCCGTCTTCAGCCCACTCTGACGTAACGCGGCAAAGGCTTTGCGATCGGCCGGTTCCATGGCGGTCGGATTCCGTAACCAGTCGTAGCGTGTTCCTGTCAGTCGGTCATCGCCGGCCGCTCGCAGCGTGCGGTTTTCCTGGCGCCGTACTTTGTCCACGGCATTGCCCAGATGTTTGGCGATATGAAATTTGTCGTAGACGATCTTTTGCCTCCCTTCCCGCAGGTGCTCGCGGACCGAAGCTACGTAGGGATCCCACATGTCCATGGCGATGGCCTCGATACTCTCGCGCTGTCCTTCCGTCAGGGTCTGCCAGAATCCATCTAAGCTGGCCTGCGTGCGATCTTCGGCCACGTACAGCACACGGGATCGCTCCAGGTCATTCACCAGCGTGAAATACTTGTGCCCTTTCCGAAACGCCTTCTCGTCGACTCCCAGCTGTGGCAAAGGCTCGGCCTGCCTCCGTTCCAAGCCCCGCGCCACCGCCCGCTCCATAATCCCGTGAATTTCGTCCCAGCTCAATCCCAACTGTTCGCCCACTGCTTTCTGACTGGCCGCCTTCAGCCAATCAATCACCAGCCGTTCCATCAGTGCGGTGAATCGGCTCGAGGGCTCCGCCCACCGCAACTTCAGAACCCGCACCCCATGCTCGGCACACTCCGTGCGCGGTGGCCGGGCATGCAGAATCGTCTGATATTGGCAGGTGTCCAGATGCCGCCACTGCCGCTCCCCTTGATGGTCATACAACTGGCAACTCGCTTCGCATTCTGGGCACGGCCAACTGGCCATTTCTCCGTGCTCCAGATAGATGTGCACTTCGCCCTCGGCCAGCTTTAGTTCCACTCGCTCTACAAACCAGGGCGCTTCAATCCCCAGAATCTGGCGGTACAGTTCACGATCTTGCATCCCCAGATTGTCGCATCCCGAGATCGTCACCCACTACAAAGTCTGAATTCCCGTAAATACTTATTCACATGCAGTGTTCGCAGTAACTCGAATGGATACCAGAATGCTGGGATGTGAAGCTGCAAAGCTATTGCGATTAGAAACGCTTTAGCAATGACGCATGCTGGCGTTGTCGCTTCCAACGCGACTGAGCCGGCAGTCCCAGCGAACCTAGCGGTGGTGTGGCGTTGTAGCTGTGAGAGGTTGAGCCGCAGTTTCTTGCGTATCTTCGTCTCTCCCATCATTAACTTCAATTACAGCGGCATGGCGACTTGAGGGGGACGCCATTGCCCTTCCGTTCAATTGAAAGGCAAAGTATGCGCAAGATGCCTGACGTATTCCTCCTCGCAGAGAATCGCTTGCTTCGCGAGGCTTTGATCCGCCTTCTCAGCAAACGCACCGAGGTTCACATCGTGGGCGCCGACGGCTATTCTCCGGCGGTTCACCACGAGATCATCGCTGCGCGTCCGCAAATCATTCTTTTGGATTCCAACGGATTGGATGTTTCCCGATCCAGCCTTATTGCCACGTTGCGCTCGGCAATTCGCGACCTGCGGATTGTCATGATCGACATGGAGCCGGATACGGAATTGTTCCTAAGCGCCGTGCGCGCGGGCGTCGTCGGTTATGTGCTAAAAGACGCCTCCGCTCTTGAAGTGTCCGCGACGATTCGCGCCGTGGCTGCCGGAAAAGCGGTGTGTCCTCCGCCGCTTTGCATGGTATTGTTCCGGTGCGTCATGCAGCAGGCCCCGGTTTCTCCGGTCCTCACCTGGGGAGCCGGTCTGGGACTCAGCCGGAGGGAGCAGCAGATGGTCGAACTTCTGCGTCAACGGCTCACAAATAAAGAGATCGCCTCCCGCTTGAACTTGTCCGAGCAGACAATAAAGAACCATGTTCATCACGTGCTTCAGAAAATCGGAGCCCCGAACCGCTTCAGTATCGTGGAGCGCTGCCAAGTCAAGCGTCCTGTAGAAGAGTCGCACCCCGTTCTTGACATCAGGTCGCTTCCCAGGGCGAACTGAACGTAAACGTCAGTCTGTGATCAGATGGTTTAAGAAGACCTGCCGTTGGTTGGAAAGAGACGAAAACACAGGAGGTCGAACTGGTCGCGGGTTCGTTCCAGGAAATTCAGGAAGGGAAGAAGGCGGATCGACGGATTCGAATTTCGTCTGAAGTCTTAGCGCTCAATCTCACCGAGCC
Source organism: uncultured Acidobacteriota bacterium (assembly GCA_963763845.1). Lineage (GTDB taxonomy): Bacteria > Acidobacteriota > Terriglobia > Terriglobales > Acidobacteriaceae > Sulfotelmatobacter. The sequence goes on along the minus strand of CAVXPX010000017.1, from coordinate 46,160 downwards.
CGAATGTTGGCGTCTTACCTCGGCAACAGACGCCATAACGCTGCCAGAGTCGAAACCACGGGCTTTGGGACAACTTCTCATCATGCCGCCGATTCGCAGCCGCTAGATCGCTGGCGGTCAAAGGCCTGCGGTCAGGCATCGAGAAGATGCGCTCAAGTTGCTCGATCTCGGCAATGGTTTGTTCCGGCTCCATCCCTACCAATCATCTAGTGTAGTGCGTCACAACTAACAACCTTTATAGCTCCGCGAGCGTCTTATGATAGAGGAGACGCTTGCGGATGCGAATTGCCCCAGCCATTACGTTGAGTTCGGAGGAACGGACGGTGTTGGAATCCCAAGCCCGAAGCCGATCCCTCCCGGTGCGAGTGGCGGAGCGGGCTCGCATCGTGTTGTTCGCGGCCTGCGGTCAGCAGGATATTGAAATCGCCGCCCGCATGGCCACTACGCCGAAGAAAGTTTCGCCGGTGGCGCAAGCGCTTCCTGGCGCTGGGCGTGGCGGGGTTGCAGAAAGACGCGCACCGACCCGGACGCAAGCCCACCATCAGTGCCCGCCTGACGAAACGTGTGGTGACCATGACCACGCGCCAGCAGCCGGCCAACGCCACGCACTGGAGCACGCGCACCATGGCTGCGGCCGTCGGCATCAGCGAAGCCAGCGTGCGGCGCATCTGGCGCGCCCACGGATTGAAACCGCATCGCGTGGAAGCTTTCAAGATCAGCAACGATCCTGCATTCGCCGAGAAACTGGAAGACATCGTCGGCCTGTATCTCAACCCGCCGGAACACGCGCTGGTGCTGTGCGCCGACGAGAAGAGCCAGATTCAAGCTCTGGATCGTACCCAACCCGGCCTGCCGCTGAAGCGCGGGCGCGGCGCCACCATGACCCACGACTACAAACGCAACGGCACGGCCACCCTGTTTGCCGCGCTGAATGCGGCCAACGGCGAGGTCTTTGGCCTGTGCCAGGAGCGCCATCGGCACCAGGAGTGGCTCAAGTTTCTCCGCCTCATCGACCAGACTATCCCCGCCGACCGGCAACTGCACTTGATCTGCGATAACTATGCCACCCATAAACATCCCAAAGTGCAGCGCTGGCTGGCGCGGCATCCGCGATTTCATCTGCACTTCACTCCCACCAGCGCGTCCTGGCTCAACATGGTGGAACGCTTCTTTCGCGACTTGACTCAGAATCGGCTTCGGCGTGGCGTCTTCCGCGATCTGGAAGAACTCATCATGGCCATCGGCACCTACATCGACCGCCACAACGAAAGCCCGAAACCATTCATCTGGACCGCGCGAGCCGCCGACATCCTGGAAAAAGTAAAACGCGCTCGACGCACTCTGAATAAACGTCAATCTGCTTGACGCACTACACTAGTAGAAAGCTGCGGTAGGTCAACGGGAAGTTCAGGGTACTGCCGTGTGCGATGCAGAAGGCCTGGAAGTCGGCGCCCGCGCTTTCGGTTCGATCCCCTACTCACAGCAACGAATAATCAGCATCGTCTGGTCGTCGTCCTGCTTCCCGAAGTTCAACGCCACATTCCGGATGCTGGCGCATAATTTCGCCAAATCCTGAGTCGCCGATTTCTTAAGCGCATCCTTCACCGGCCCGATTCCCATTTCTTTGCCGCTCTTGTCGAATACTTCCGTCAACCCGTCCGTCAGCAGCAGAAGGACGTCTCCGGTCTGGCAGTTGACCTCCTCCGAGCGGAAAGTCTGTTCCGGCAGAACTCCAAGGGGCAAATCGAGTGACGGGTATTCCCGAACTTCACCCTTCGAATGCACGTAATGCAGCAGCGGTGGATGACCGGCAAGAGCGAGATTAAACGCTTGTCCCGTCCACTGCAGCACTCCGACCGTGGCGAACATATTCTGAGTCTTCAGCGGATACAGCGTCCGATGCACTTCGGCGAGCAGATCTGCCGAAGAAAGATCCGCGGCTCGCGTACGCACTGCGGTCTTGAACATCGCCATCAGCAGCCCAGCAGACACGCCATGACCCGAAACGTCGGCAACGTAGCCAGTCCAGGTTTGCCCACCCTCGGCAACGTCCACCAGATCGCCGCCCACTTCACCGCTCGGCACAGAGATTCCGTGGAGTTCAAATGATCCCAGCCTCTTGTGTATGGGCGGGACCAGCGCACGGTGAATTTCGGCGGCCATCGCGATTTCATTGTGGGCTCGAAAATAGCGGCCGCCCTGGCGCGCAAAGAAAATAGTGAAGAGCACATAGCCGAGTATCGTCGACGCAATTCCAATGACAGAGAGCGCTTGAACTTGCTGATGAACAGGGGATTCGAGAGCGATCAACTGCGGGTTCGCGTGGTAATGATTCCCGAGAATGGAGAAGACAAGTCCTTCACTGACCGCAATAATGGGGATCAGCCAATAACGTTGCCAAACCGAGACGGCGGCGTAGGCAATGGCAAAACCGCCAGAGATGATAATCGTTAATACGATTTGGGCTGGAGAAAGATAGGCGGTGCCGGTCAGCAATATCAACGTGCCAACCGTCGCAAAAAGAGCGAAAACCGCGCCGTAGAAGCACACCCTCATTCCCAGTGGCGTGGACTTCCAGGTTTCGCGGCGAGACAGTCGAAAGCTGACTAAGCGTTCAAGAAAGTTTGCGATTGGTCCCCACCCCCTTAGTGGATGTTATACCGTCAGCCTTTTCAGTTCAGGGCCGTTCCTCGGTTGCCAAGGCGCGCTTTCCTGCTGCGATCACCTTCAGAATCGACTCGCAATCGTAGACAGCCCCTCCCCACGTTCCGCCGCTGATATCTTGCAGGGCCGCCCAAATGCGCGTGTCGTCGGGAAGGGAAGGATCCGGAGCAAGGTCTAAACGCGGAGTTCGGCTTTCGAGTATGACGGAGCCTACGTCTGCATTCACTACTGAACCTGCCTCTCCGACAAGATTGACGCTTGCTTCAAGAGTATTTCGATCGATGACAATCTCGATCATGTCGCCTTCCCGGATTTTTCCGATCGGCCCACCGGCCAGCGCCTCCGGCGAAACGTGCCCGATACATGCGCCCGTCGAGACTCCGCTGAACCTGGCGTCGGTAATCAGCGCCACATGTTTGCCAAACGGTAAATACCGCAGAGCGCCCGTGAGTTGAAATGTCTCTTCCATCCCAGAACCCATCGGCCCTCGGCTCGTCAGCACGAGAACATCTCCGGCCGAGATCTTCCCACTCTTGATGGCTTGCATCGCTTGCTTCTCAGTCACGAATACCCGTGCGGGTCCCGTGATCCGATACACTCCATCTTCTCCAACGACAGAAGGGTCGATTGCAGTGCTCTTCACCACCGAGCCTTCGGGCGCGAGATTCCCCTTCGGGAAACAAATTGTCGAAGTCATCCCGCGGCGCTTTGCCTTGTCCGGACTCAGAATCACGTCATCCGGATCGATCCCCTCGCGTTCGGCAAGACCGGAGCGCATCAATCGGCGTCTTTCGGAATCCTCCCAAGCATCCAGTCGATCTGCGAGCGTGACGCCGTCAACGGTGAGCGCGTTTGTATTGAGTAATCCTGCACGCCGCAGATGCAGCATCACCTCGGGCACTCCTCCCGCCTGAAAGACCTGCACCGTCGGATGATTGCGCGGCCCGTTGGGCAGTACATCGACAATTCGCGGGACTTTTCGGTTCACGTGAGCCCAGTCCGCAGCAGTGGGCCGCTTAAGGCCGGCAGAATGCGCGATTGCTGGCAAATGCACGATCAGGTTGGTGGATCCGCCGAATGCGGCGTGTAGAACCAAGGCGTTTTCAATGGCCGCATCCGTCAAAATGTCGCCAATCCTTATACTTCGGGACTCAAGTTCCATTAAAGCCCGCGCGGATCGCCGCGCCATTTCGATCCAGATCGGATGTCCGGAAGGCGCCAGTGCCGAATGTCCGACCGAGAGACCCAATGCCTCTCCGATCACTTGCGACGTAGCCGCGGTTCCCAGAAACTGACAACCGCCGCCGGGGGTAGCGCAGGCGCGACATCCTATTTCCGCCGCTTCCGCCAGGGAGATCAGCCCGTGTGCAAACCTGGCGCCGATCGTTTGCACCCTTCCTGCATCCTCGCCCTGTATCGGCATCAAGGTCACGCCGCCGGGAACTAGAACACACGGCAAGTGACGGCTGCCGGCAAGCGCCATCATCATTGCCGGAAGTCCCTTGTCGCACGTGGCCACTCCGAGCACCCCGCTGCAAGTTGGTAAGGAACGGATCAGACGACGGAAGACCGTTGCCGCGTCGTTGCGAAACGGAAGGCTGTCGAACATCGCGGTCGTTCCTTGCGACCTTCCATCGCACGGATCGCTGCATGCAGCAGCAAACGGAATAGAACCGGCAGCTTTGAAGACGCGCGCGGCGGCTTCCACCAGGAGTCCGATTTCCCAATGGCCGGTGTGATAGCCGAGCGCTACGGGCGTTCCGTCTTTGTCGCGAATACCGCCATGGGTCGAGAGCATCAGGAATTCTTTGGCACCGAGGTTGGATGGCTTCCACCCCATCGCGGCGTTCTGCGTCCATCCGAACAGATTTCCGGACGGCTCGTTTGTGAGCATCTCTGCCGTGAGAGGCAGTGCGCCCGCTGGACCTTCTGCTCGACTGTGGATTTCACACAGTTGGGGATCGTCGAAGTCGAATGGATTTTTATTCATTTTGAGGGGACTCAGGCTTTGTTGGTTAGTTTAGACGCTCGAAGCATCCCTACCCTCGCCAAGACCTGACCAAGCGCGGGGCTGCAACCGAAGCCGGTTCTGCAAGAATTCAGTGCGCAACCTAGTTCAGTACCGGCACAGGAGTAGCCGAGCCGCTGTATTGGTTGATATGTTCGAGTTCCTTCAGATGGTCGTACCAGCTGAACTTCAGAATGAGAGAGGTAACAGCGACCACGCCGAAAGTGATAGCCGCCCGCTGTAGCTTCCAGGTCACGATATACATCGGCAGGACCACTAAAGCAACTTGCCACACCATGCCCACCGCAATATTAAACATGTCGCGGTAGAAATCCTTGTTGCGCTGGAATGAAGGATCCTCTTGCTGAACTTTCTTTAGAACGGGTCCCCAGAAGCCCCACGGCCGCACTCGTCGATAGAAGTCTTTCAAGACTTCCTCGTCCTCAGGCGCGCTCAGCCAGGTGCCTGCGAAGCAGCCGACCAGAGAGAAGACAAACACGATGACAAAGCTCATCGACACATCCAGATTCACCGAATGGGAATGAGCGAAGTTCTGCAGCAATTCGCTTTTCGCGATCAGCGGTGGAACCGTCAACGCTGACGACATTCCGGCGACCATGCCCCAGAAATAACCATATCCATTGAAGCGCCACCAGTACCACTTCAAGACGTTCGAGGCCGTGTAGCCGCCCCACAGCGCGGTGACAATCCAGATCACTACGTTATTCACGCTGGTGACATACCAGCCGATCAGCACGCCCAGAAGGACGACGACGAACGAACTCAGATAACTCAGCCGGACATAAGTCTTCGGGCTCGCGTGGGGATTGATGAAGCGCTTGTAGATGTCGTTCACAAAGTACGGAGGGGCCGCGTTCACCGTAGCCGCGAAGTTGCTCATGTACGCCGCAAGCAAGCCGGCGATCAGAATGCCGAGCAATCCAGCAGGAACGAAGAGGGCCAGCGTCGAGGGCAGAATGCGCTCGAAATCTATGTTTGTGCCCATGCCGCGGATCTGGTCGCTGAAGAACACCAGCGCGAGCACGCTCAGGCCCGTGACCAGAAAGTATCGCGGGAAGGTCAGCACGACGTTGACCCATGCGCTCATCATCGAGGCCTCGCGCGGATTCTTGCAGGAAAGAACGCGCTGCATGTCGTAGTTCGGCGCCGGGCCGGCGGCGCTGATGAGGATTCCTTTGAAGAGCAGCATCATGACGAAAAATCCAAACAGGCCATAACCGTCCTGCGCGATTTTCGCATTCGCCGAGGGCACCAGCTTGGACCAGTCAAGACCGAGATGCCAGCCGAAGAACACATTGTCCCAGCCGGCCGGGATGAATCGCTGCAATGCCCCGGGGGCAACCCGCATCATCGCAATGATTCCCACCGCGAGCGACGCCACCGACAAAATGCAGAACTGCAGGATCTCGGTGATCACGACACTGAACATGCCGCCCTTGATGACGTAGATCGCCGTAATCGCAATCAGCAGAAGCGCGTATTCGTTAACACTGAGATGCCAGGGCAGGAATGTTGCGGCGAACTTGCCGATCCCTTTGAAGCCGTAGGTAAAGAATCCAATGATGCTTATAAAAGCGTAGATGACCACAATAATGTGCGACAGTTGCGCTCCGCGACCTTTGCCGAAACGGGTTTGAATCCACTCCGCGCCGGTCATCACGTTCGATCGTCTCAGCCACGTCGACAAATAGACCATCAGGAAGATCTGGTTGAAAGTTGGCCACAGCCAGGGGATCCATACGCTCTTCAGTCCATAGACGTACATCCAGTAGACCAGCAGCATGGTGCCGCTGATGTCGAACATTCCCGAAGCGTTAGAGATCCCAAGGACGTACCAGGGCAGAACGTTGCCGCCCAAAAAATATGCCTTGATATCGCGCGAAGCACGATGCGAGACCCAATAGCCAACTAGCACCGACAAAACTAAATAGGAAACGATGATCGCAATATCGATTACGTGTAGATGCACCTTGCACCTCAGCTTTGGCGACCGGCAGCGTAATCGCCGCAGGGCCCGTCTGTCTTTTCAACCGCTACAATGTCTTACTGGATGACTCGATCTTTTCGACGTTCAGCTACTTCTCATCGCACTACCGAAGCACCCCCGCGAGCAGAAACACGAGCGAGGCCTGCCAGTTGATCGCAATCTCGTTGCTTGCGTACGAGCCGGTATTATCCGCATAAACCTTCGCAGGCGGCAATCCTGCCGGCAGCCTTTTCAGTACATCGTCCTGCCGCCCCGCATTCGGACCACCAGATAACAATCCCGGCCACGGTTCCTCGTTCTTATCGGCGGCGCTTGGCCGATGATGCGGATGACGATACGGATTCTCTCCCACCTGTGTCACCCACGAAAGCGAAAACGTGTTGCGGCCCAGCAAATAATGGAGATTGTCTAAAGCCGTTTCCACAAAGCTGGGATCAGGCGTCAGCACATTCGCTACCAGCAGTTCCACCCCGTAAGAGGCGGCCACGCCGTTGGATCCCCAAACGTAGTCGCTCGTCCGCAGGCTCACTCGGTAAGGATTTTTCGCCGTGCTCTCGACAATTGCCTTCGCCGCCTGCGAAGTGCGTTTCCGAATGTCCGCCACTACCGTTGCATCATCGCCTTTGCGCGAGCCCAAGGCATAGGTCCACAGACCCATGGCCGCAACATCGCTCCAACCCTCCGGCGCGGGCTTCTCAAGAGTCGACCGGAAGTCAGGATATTGCTTCACCACATAATCGTTGTACGTTTTCTCCCCGGTCGTTCTCCACAGTTCCGCCGCCGCCCACAATCTTTCGTCTGAGCAGGAACTATCGCCGTACTCGCCCGTGCTGATCCCCGGCGGATTCGCGAACGTCACGTTGGGATACTTCTCGGTCCAGAGCCAGGCTTTGCGGGCAGCTTCGAGATTCTGCGCTGCAAACTTCACGTCAAAAGGCGAATAGACGCGCGCAGCGATGGCCGCGACGGCGGCCAAATCGGCGGTCGCGCACGTACTCTTGTATGGTTGCTGTCCGGTGCCGATCACTTCACTCGGCAGATGGTCATCTTCGGGCATAACGAATCCGGCGAAATGCTCGCTGGTTTGCTTGTGCCAGACGCCGCCATCGTCGTCTTGCATCTTGAGCATCCACTCGAGATTCCAGCGCGCTTCGTTGAGGATGTCGGGAGAGCCGTTGCCGCTCTCCGGAATCTGCAGATTGATCTTCTTCAGCTTTGGACCGAAGATCTCCCATGTCCAGAGCACGGTTCCCGTCGAAATGCCGGAGTTCACAACATACCGGCCGTAGTCACCCGCATCGTGCCATCCGCCGACGTTGTCGCGTTCTCCTTGTTTACCGGAAGACGCATGGAACTCGCCTTTCAAATGGCATGCAGGATGGGAATATCCGGGAAACTCAGGCCCCAAGTCGACGGCTGTACCACACCGTTGTCCGTAAAATCCCCGCATCGCCAGATAATACGTTCGCGAGAAGACATCAGGACCGACCGAAAATGTCCAGCTTTGCCCCACGCCCGGCACCTCGAGATAGTAAGTGCCGGATTTCTTCAGTTTGGAAAAATCTGCAACCTGGACCGAATCGCCTGTATCGGCATCTTGGCTGGGTTTGCTCAGTTCACCTTTGAAGACGGTGCTGTTGTCTGAAGCTCGCTTTACTTCGAACGTGCTGGCCTGCACTGTCACCAGCGCCAGCTTTGGACTGACCGGAAGATATCCGACCTGATCCACCTTGATCTGGACATTCTTGCCGTCCGCCGCCACAGCGTCGCCGATCGCGACGAGAGACGCAATCGATAACAAACAGATTCCGATTCGAACAATTGATATCAAACCGTATGAACGACTTCCTGAATAAGTCATCCTCTTGCTCCCGACTCGGTTAGGTGCTGCGAGCGTCTCATATTGCCTGGGACTTGCCTTGTGATTGACCTCACATCCGGGGGTGAAGCACGGCACGCTCGGCTCTTAGCCGAGAAATTTCTTCGCTCTTAGCACGCTACATGTCTACACCCGAAACCTCTTGAACGCTAGTAGAAAATCGTTATACTAGCCCCGGACCTAATTCCTGCCGTCATCCGTTCAGGGGCGTTTTCATGAGATACGGGCATTTCGACGATCAAAACCGCGAATACGTCATCACCCAACCCGATACACCGCTGCCGTGGATCAACTATCTCGGGTGCCAGGCCTATTTCGGAATTATCTCGAATACTGCGGGCGGATATTCCTTCTATCGCGACGCGCGTCTGCGGCGGCTCACCCGATATCGCTATAACAATGCACCTTTCGATTTCGGCGGACGATACATTTATCTCCGCGATAACACATCCGGCGAATTCTGGTCTCCGTCATGGCAGCCCACTCGGCACCAGCTGGAGAACTATTCCTGCCGCCATGGCATGGGCTACACAACGATCTGCTCTCAGTACAGCGGCATCGCGGCCAGCACTCGCTATTTTGTGCCGCTCGACGAAAATCTTGAGATTTGGCAACTCACTCTGACCAATCACCGCAAGCAGGCTGCGGAACTTTCGATCTTTTCCGCGATTGAGTTTTGCCTGTGGGACGCGCAGGACGACTCCACGAACTTTCAACGCAATTTCAATATTGGCGAAGTTGAGGTCGAGGACGGAGTGATCTACCACAAAACCGAGTATCGCGAACGGCGCGACCATTTCGCGTTCTTCGCCTGCTCGGAGAAACTCGCGGGCTTCGACACGCAGCGCGATCAGTTCCTTGGTCCATACCGTGGCTGGGATAATCCCGCGGTCGTTGAGAGCGGCCGCGCCTGCAATTCTGTCGCGCATGGATGGGCGCCGATCGGCTCACATCAGGTCAATGTGACGCTCCAGCCGGGCGAATCCCGCCAGATCGTTTATCTGTTGGGATATCAGGAAAATCCGCGCGACCAGAAATTCGATCCACCAGAGTCGCAGATCCTCAACAAGAAGAAGGCAAAATGCGTCCTCAATCGCTATATCGTTCCGGCGAGTGCAGATGCTGCCTTCGAAAACCTGCGTCAATACTGGAACGAACTGCTCGGAATTTTCCAAGTCAACACCCCGGATGTGCACACCAATCGCATGGTGAACATCTGGAACGCCTACCAGTGCATGGCCACTTTCAATATGTCGCGCTCGGCATCGTTCTATGAATCTGGGATCGGCCGAGGACTCGGCTTCCGCGACTCGAACCAGGATCTTCTCGGTTTTGTGCACATGGTTCCAGAGCGCGCCCGTGAGCGCATCCTCGATCTGGCTGCTACGCAATTGCCCAGCGGCGGCGCGTATCACCAGTATCAGCCGCTCACCAAGCGTGGGAATAACGACATTGGCGGCGGATTCAACGACGATCCGCATTGGCTGATTCTCGGCGTCGGCGCCTATATTAAGGAGACGGGCGATTGGAGCATTCTCGATGCGCCGGTTCCGTACGATAACGAACCTGGTTCCGAGGCGCCACTCTATGAGCACCTGCAGCGCAGTTTCCGTTACACTCTCGACCGGCTTGGACCTCATGGCTTGCCGCTGATTGGCCGCGCCGATTGGAACGACTGTCTCAACCTGAATTGTTTCTCGGACTCTCCGGGACAGTCATTCCAGACCACTACGAATAAGGATGGCAAGGTCGCAGAGTCCGTCTTTATCGCGGGCTTGTTTGTGCTGGCCGGACGCGAACTGGCAGAAATCGCGAAACATATCTGCCACAAAGCGGAAGCTGCCGTCTGCTTGCAGGAAGTCGAAAAGATGGAAGCCACCATTCGCCAGCACGGCTGGGACGGAGAATGGTTCCTCCGCGCCTACGACGACTTCGGCCGCAAGGTCGGTTCGAAAGAATGCGCGGAAGGGAAGATCTTCATAGAGACACAGGGATTCTGCACGCTGGCCGGCGTCGGTCTGGAAGATGGTCTCGCTCTTCGTGCGCTGAAGTCCACGCGTCAACAGCTCGCCACGAAACACGGCATCGTACTTCAGCAGCCGGCGTACTCGCGGTACTACCTCGAACTCGGTGAAATTTCCTCCTATCCGCCCGGATACAAGGAAAACGCCGGCATTTTCTGCCACAACAATCCGTGGGTCATGATCGGCGAAGCGCGCGTCGGCAACGGCGATGGCGCCCACGATTACTATTCGCGCATCAATCCTTCAGCGCGCGAGGAGATCAGCGATCTTCACCGCTGCGAGCCCTACGTCTACGCGCAGATGATCGCCGGGCGCGATGCACCCACGCATGGCGAAGCGAAAAATTCCTGGCTCACGGGCACGGCCGCCTGGAACTATTACGCCATCACGCAGTGGATTCTCGGAATTCGCACCGGCTTCGAAGGTCTGCTGATTGCTCCCGTCGTTCCTCAAGGATGGAAGGGATTTAACGTCACGCGCAAGTTTCGCGGCGTGACCTATCGTATCGCTGTCGAGCGGGCCGGAAGCGGCAATCAGGTTTCTCTCGAAGTGAATGGCGCCTCTGTCCCCGGGAATCTTGTACCGCTTCCGCCGCCGGGAACTGAGAGCGTAACCGTGAAAGCGACCCTCCATTAGTTTGTCGTCAAGGTTCGCGAAGATCTGCAAAGCCTCGCATCTGCGATTGAGAAGCCGATAAAGAGAATCCATGACCTACACGCCAGCCAGTTCACGATACGACACGATGCAATACCGCCGTTGTGGAAACAGCGGCCTTTTACTGCCGGCCATCTCGCTTGGCCTTTGGCACAACTTCGGCGGCGTCGATCCCCTGGAAAACGGCCGCGGCATGCTTCGCCGCGCTTTCGATCTTGGGATCACTCACTTCGATCTGGCGAACAATTACGGTCCACCGGCGGGCTCTGCCGAGGAGAATCTCGGCCGCATCCTGCACGAAGATTTCCGCTCGCATCGCGACGAATTGATCATCAGCACCAAGGCCGGATGGCAGATGTGGCCCGGCCCTTACGGCGACTGGGGCTCCCGAAAATATTTGCTCGCGAGCCTCGACCAAAGTCTCCGTCGGATGAAGCTTGACTACGTCGATATCTTCTACTCCCACCGCCCGGACCCGCAGACTCCGATCGAAGAGACCATGTCGGCGCTCGATCATGCCGTCCGATCGGGCAAGGCGCTGTACGCGGGCATCTCCAGTTACGATGCCCAGCAGGCTTCAACTGCAGCGAACGTGCTCCGCCGCATGGGGACTCCTTGTCTGATCCACCAGCCCAAGTACTCCATGTTCGACAGGACAATCGAAGCCGGTCTCCTCGATGTTCTCGGAAAAGAAGGGATCGGTTGCATCGCCTTTTGCCCGCTCGCCCAAGGACTTCTTACCGATCGTTACCTCAGCGGAATACCGTCAGATTCTCGCGCGGGGAAGCCAGACACATTTCTGAAGAAGAACGATGTCAGCGAGAGCGCTCTGGCAAAAGTACGGGCACTCACTCAGGTAGCCCAGTCTCGCGGACAATCCATTGCGCAACTGGCGCTCGCGTGGGTGCTGCGTGATCCGCGGATGACCAGCGCCCTCATCGGTGCAAGCCGCGTCGAGCAGATTGACCAAAACGTCGCGGCTCTCGCAAACCTCAAGTTCTCACGGGACGAACTTACTCAAATCGACGCCATACTCGCAGGCTGAGAGGCATAATTGCTTTATTTGCTGCCGGTGAAGCCGTGACAGAAATTGCCAGGTCTGCGGAAAAATCCGGCCGCTTTTCTATTCCGGTTTTCGCACGTTCTCCTCAAGCCGAGCCGCTTGGGTCATCAGATAATTCTGTTCCGGGATGCTCGTGGTTCGGCTCGCCGCAATCCGGTAATGGCGAATCGCGCTCTCATGATCGCCCACCATTTCGTACAGATGTCCGCGGACCGCGTCCAGCCGATAGTAGCCGCTGAGCTGTGCGTCGAGCGGCTTGAGCAGTTCGAGTCCCTTCGACGGACCATGCACCATCGCCGCTGCAATTGCGTGATTCAGCATCACCATCGGACCGGGCGACACACGTTTTAGGAGTTCGTATAGCGCAAGAATTTGCGGCCAGTCGATGTCTTCCGCTCGTGCCGCTTCGTCGTGAACTGCGGCAATCGCGGCCTGCAACTGATACAAACCCACCGATCCTTTCGCAAGCGCCACTGTCAGAAGTTCGATGCCCTCCGTGATCTCGGCCTGGTCCCACAGACTTCGGTCCTGCTTATCCAAAGAGATCAGTTCCTCATCCGGTCCGGTTCGCGCCGCGCGCCGAGCATCGGTCAACAACATGAGCGCCAGCAGTCCGGATATTTCCGCATTATCGGGAAGCAATGCTCCCATTGCCCGAGTCAGTCGGATTGCTTCTCTCGCCAGATCGAGTCGTTGCATGTGGAGTCCGATGCTGCTCGCGTAGCCCTCGTTGAAAATCAGGTAGAGCACGCGCAGAACTGCAGGCAGTCGCTCGGCACGTTCCTGCGGAGAAGGTAACCGGAAGGGCGTGCCGGAAGCTTTGATGCTTTGCTTTGCGCGGCTGATCCGCTGCGCCATAGTGGACTCGGGCACCAGGAAGGCATTGGCGATTTCAGCGGTCGTCAAACCTCCAACGGCGCGCAGAGTCAAGGCAATCGCCGAAGACGAAGTCAACGCGGCATGGCAGCACATGAACAGCAGAATGAGTGTGTCATCCGGATCCATATCAGATTCGAGATCCACTGTCGGCGCGATGATCTCTGCCTCCCTGGCAACGGCCGTCTCTCTTTCACGGCGGGCTATGTCGCCGCGCACCTCGTCAGTCAGACGCCGGGACGCAACTTGAATCAGCCAGCCGCGTGGGTTTTCCGGAATGCCTTCCTGCGGCCATTGCGAGAATGCCGCAATCATCGCCTCCTGCACCGCATCCTCGGCCGACACGAAATCCCGAAAGCGGCGAGCGATCGTACCGAGCACCGGTGGCGCCAGTTCTCGCAACAGGTGCTCCGATTTCGTGTCCCATGCCTTCGTCATGGCGTTTCTCGCTATACCATCTCGGGTGGAGGCGCGCTCATGATCGGGCGCACCTCAATGGACATATTCAACGGCGTTCCCTCGGGGCCCGGCGCAGCTGAGATTCTGGCGGCGATGGCGTAAGCGCGCTCGGGACTGTCGACGTCGATAATCCAGAAACCGGCGAGAAACTCCTTCGATTCTGGAAATATTCCGTCTGTGATCGGAATGCCATCTTTTCCCGCGCGCACCTGCTTGGCCTGATCGGGGAAAGACAGGCCCTCGGCGGAAACGAACTCGCCAGATTCCCGAAGGTCTTTGTTTAGATTCAGCATGAAAGCGATGTGCGCCTGCAAATCCTTCGCTTTCCAACTGGGGACCCCGTGCCCCGCTCGCATCGTATTCATCATCAAAATGTATTTCATGTTCTCGCTCCTGAAATTTTATTGGCGCCTCTGGATGCGCCTTCACAAGGTAGTCGGAGCGCCCGCCGGCGATCTCGACATTTACCGTGGGTTATTTCGAAGGTTCATTGCTCGCAAACCGCCGCACTTCGATGGGCATATTCGTCGGCACTCCTCCGCGACCGGCAGCCGACGAAATTCGGCCAGCTATCGCATAAGCGCGATCAGGGCTCGCCACGTCCACGATCCAATAGCCCAACAGAAACTCCTTCGACTCGGGGAAAATGCCATCTGTAACCGGCACGCCATTTTTCTCTCCCCGCACGACCTTTGCCTCGGCCGGTCCCGCCAATCCTTGCGTGGCCACGAACTCCCCCGATTCGCTCAGGTCTCTGTTGATCTCGTGCAGGACCGCCATGTGCGCCTGAATGTCTTTTTGCGACCAGGCATGATATCCCTCCACGCCTGCTTTCATGCCCGACATTAGCAAAATGTATTTCATGTTTCCGCTCCTTATTCTTTGCTGTTGGTTTACTGTACTCGCGTCCGTTAGGCCTTCTCACTTGTGTGAAACATCCACCGGATACCGAACCTGTCATTGAGCGCTCCGTATGCGCCGAAAAACATCTGCTTCAGCGGGTCCGTAACATCTGCTCCTTCCGACAACCGATCGAACAGGGTTTTGAGGTGATCGAGGCTTCCCCCGCTCAGGTAAAGACATACCGTATTCCCTCGAACCGGTGTTCTCTCCGGGCGCAGCCAGTCGGATGCCGAGATTTCGAGGTTCCCGCTTTGCAGCCGCGCGTTTAGCACTTTCTCCTGCTCCGAGGCCGGCATCTGATCATTGATCGGGGAGTCTTTTACCTTGATGAGGGCCAACTCTCCGCCAAATCGGGATTTGTAAAACTCCATTGCCTGCAGGCAATTACCTTCGAATAACAGATAAGGGGTCAGGTTTGTCATTGGTTCTCCTTTTCAGCTCTGTGTTTTCCCGTATTCATGGGGGAGTCGGAGCCGGCTGACCATTCTCGACATTCGTTTTCAGAAAAGTTTTCGAAAAAAGTTGGTCCTTCTGTCGATTTCGAAGCATGGGGAACGACATATGAGTGGAGGCCGAAAATGATCCCCGACGAACTGGTAGTCGACGTTAGCCAAGACTGGATACTTGCCTGCGATGTTCAACAGCGGTTTATGCCGGGGTTGGGAGGCGCCAACGCCTTTCTGAACTACAGTGGGCGATGCCGCCAAGTTCGGGCTGTGGGCGGAGACTGCTACGATTTCATGCCTCTTTCCGAGGATCGGCTGGCCTTCGTCGTAGCAGATGCATCCGGGAAGGGGCTGGCAGCGGTCCTCATGATCGCGAATGTCCAGTCCTCCCTTCGCACAGCCGCAACGTTCACCGGGAACGACTTATCTGCCCTGCTCCGCGTAGTGAATCATCAGGCCTACACCTGCTCCCTGGAGGACCGGTATGCTACGGTTTTCTACGGTGTGTTCCAGCCGGCGACGCGCACCCTCCGCTACGTGAATGCTGGACACAATCCGCCGGTCATTCTTCGACGAAATGGTTCAATCAAGCAACTCGACGGGGGTGGCGCGCCGGTTGGCATGTTTCAGGATTCAGATTATGACGAGGGAATTGTGCAGCTGTATCCCGGCGATGTGGTCATCGCTTACAGTGATGGTGTGATTGAAGCCGCAAATCAGTCCGGCGAAGAGTGGGGAACCGAAGGCCTCCTGAAGGCTGCGGCAGGTTGCGCGAAGCAATCGGAAGATAGTGCAGAACTGGTGCAGTCGATCTTCAACTCCATGGATGCCTTTTCCGCTGGTTGCCAGGCTGACGACACTACATTGGCAGTTTTGCGCGTGCGTTAAGGAATTTCCGCCCGAATCCCTCGCCGGCCTTCTAGAATTGATTCGATATGCGGATTTTCCTATCCCTGCTTGCCTCCGCTCTGCTCATTATTCCGAGTGCGTCCGCCAAAGATCAGAAACTCGAGAAAGCGCCAAACTTCGCTTCCGACGCGCAGTGGATTGATACGGGAGCGGCAGGGAAGAGAGTCCCGCACTCCATCAAGGGCTATCGAGGCCACGTTCTTCTGATCGACTTTTGGGAGTACACCTGCATCAACTGCATCCGTGATTTCAGCGTTCTGAAGCGCTGGTATGCCAAGTATCACTCCTACGGCTTCGATATTGTCGGCGTGCACTATGGCGAATTCGCCATCGGATTCAACGCCGGCAATGTCCGCGATGCGGCCACGCGCTTTCAATTGCCCTGGCCGATCGTCGCGGATACCAACGGCTCCATCTGGCGCGCCTATCACTCCGATGTTTGGCCGAATCGCTATCTCGTCGATGCCGATGGGTACATCGTCCTGCACATTAAAGGCGAGGGAAATAACCTTCCGATGGAGGAAAAAATTCGCGAGCTGCTTGCACCGGCGAATCCTGGGGTGAATCAGATTCCGCTTGATCCTCCGGAAAACACATTCTCACCGTCGTGTGGCATCTGCACTGACGAAACCTATGTCGGGGATTGGTACGGACGCGGCGCTATCGCTAATTCGAAAGGTTACAACAATGACGGAGAAGTAACAGACTTTCACGCCGAGGGAGCGCCCACCGACGGCAAGGTCATGCTGTCGGGCCAATGGATTACGCGGCAAGACGGTGTGACCTCGGACGAGAAGCATGGTACCGCCGAGCTGCGCTACCACGCGCGTTCCGTGTATGCCGTTCTCAGCGTCGCGGACCCCAAGAAACCCGTGCGCATTTACCTCTTGCAAGACGGCAAGCCTCTCGGTCAAAGCCAAGCCGGTGTCGACATTCATTTCGACGCGCAGGGTTCCTACCTGGAAGTGAGCAGCCCGCGCATGTATTACCTGGTAAAGAATGCAGCATTTGGATCTCACCTGCTGACGCTGGAACCGCAACGCGCCGAGTTCTTACTGCATTCATTCACGTACGGAAACAACTGCCAGCAGGACTTCGAACAGAAGTAGATTCGGCATATCACTGCGAACGCCGACATCACCGGTCCCCCGAGCTCAATCCCGCAGCCCGCATCTGCTTGACAGCAATAACCAACGAAGGCTAACTTGATCGCACTTGGGTGCTGTTGCCTGAAGCAATTCCTCGGTCCTTCGGTCTCGATGTGTTCCTGTCGTGTATAGCGCAGTCCGATTCTGGGGATGGGCCTGACCGCACAAAAATTGGGAGAAGACTTTCATGGCGCAGTCTATTGATCAGTTGAAGATGGCGACTCGGGGACAAATAATTCTGCCGGAAGACGCGGCCTACGATGCGGCGCGCAGAGTCTACAACGGAATGATCGACAAACGGCCGAAGCTCATCGTTCGCGCTGTTGACGTCGCCGACGTAATCGCCGCGCTCTGCTATGGCCGCGAGAACGGACTGCTAACAGCGATTCGGGGCGGAGGTCATAGTGGGGCAGGCCTCGGAACCTGCGACGGCGGTCTTGTAATCGACGTTTCGCCCATGAAAGGCGTGCGTGTCGATCCGGCGGCGCGTACGGTGCGCGTCGCCGCCGGGTGCGTGTGGGGCGATGTCGACCATGCGACTCACGCCTTCGGAATGGCGGCGCCTTGCGGTTTCGTTTCTACCACAGGCGTTGCCGGTCTCACCCTGGGAGGTGGTATCGGTTACCTGACGCGCCGTTATGGGCTGACCATCGACAACCTTCTCTCCGTCGACATGGTTTTGGCCGATGGACGATTTGTCACCGCGAGCTCCATCGAGAACGAAGATCTTTTCTGGGCAATACGAGGCGGTGGTGGAAACTTCGGCGTGGTGACCTCGTTCGAATTCCGGCTCCATCCAGTAAGCACAGTTCAGTTCGGTCCGACGTTTTGGCCCCTCGAGCAGGCGGCGGATGTTCTGAAGTCCTATCGCGAATTCATTATTCAGACCGCGCCTGAGGAAATCAGCGGCTTCTTTGCTTTTCTCGTGATCCCGCCGGCCCCGATGTTTCCCCGAAAACCTTCACATGAAGAAGGTCTGCGCCATTGTCTGGTGCAGCACGGCGAGCGCTGAGGAGACGGAGAAAGCGACTCGGCCCATGCGCAGCGTTGGAACGCCCTTGCTCGATGCGGTTGGCCCCGCGCCGTTTCCAGCAGCACAGAGTACTTTCGATGGCCTCTTTGCTCCCGGAATGCAGTGGTACTGGCGGGCCGACAACTTTACCGAGCTGACCGACGCCGCCATCGCCAAGCATGTCGAGCATGGATCAAATTTGCCGACCATGCTTTCTACCATGCACCTTTATCCCGTCAACGGCGCTGCACAGCGTGTGCGCAAGGACGACACGGCTTACAGTTTCCGCGAAGCTTTGTTCGCTGAGGTGATTGTCGGAGTTGATCCGGACCCAGCCAATGCCGGAGTAATCACGGACTGGTGCAAGAGCTACTACGATGCGCTGCATCCCTACTCGGCAGGCGGCGCCTACGTCAACTTCATGATGGATGAAGGAGAGGAGCGGATTCAGGCGTCGTTTCGCGACAATTACGCTCGCCTTGCCGCAATCAAGAAGAAATACGATCCAACCAATTTCTTCCGCGTGAACCAGAACATCAAGCCGGCCGTTTAGGACGGACACCCGGCCTCAAGGGGAACCCAACCCGAGAACGCAAATATTCCTAGTCTGCGATCAGTTCGTCCAGCACAGTTCCTCGGCTGTCCAGGAGCATAATTCTCACGGCAGGCTGTCCCCAGGCGTGGGTTGAGCAACTTAGGCAGGGGTCGTAGGCCCGCACCACGGCAGATACGCGGTTCAACATGCCTTCGGTCAGCTTCGTACCGTCGATAAAATGTTCACTCACCTGCTGAATACTTTTTCCAATCGCGAAATTATTGTGGCCAGTCGCGACAATTAGATTGACCCACACGATTGCGCCGTCCTCGTTCACTTTGTAGTGGTGAATCAAGGTTCCGCGTGGCGCCTCGATCATCCCCACGCCTTCCAGTGCGTTCACTCCGGCGGTGGCTCGTACATGGGTCTCGAGAATCTGCGGATCGGCGAGGAGCGTTTCGATTCTTTCCAGGGCGTAAATGATTTCGATCAGCCGCGCATAATGATACAGAAAGGCGCTTTGAGCAACCGCTCCGAAACGCTGACGGAATTCTCTCAGTTCTGCGTCAGCCACCGGCGTGCCACACTGGTCCGCAGCGTTCAGCCGACCCAAAGGGCCGACGCGATAGATGCCGGTGGGAAATCCTTGCGGCTTGAAATACGGAGCCTTCAAGTACGATTCGCGGAGACTTGCCTCGCCGATCCACTGCGCATAGTCTTCCGCCGGAATGTGATCCTCGACAATCTCGCCCGCTGCATTGCGGAAGCGCAGCCCGCCATCATAGAGCTGCAAATTTCCCTTCCGGTCAACGAGCCCGGCAAACATCGTCGGGGCTGTCCCGAAGAACTCGATCTCTTCTTTATAGTTGTCCAACGCAGCCTTGAAGAAGCGGATAGTTCTGTCTGCAATCGCCTTCGCCGTCGGCAACTCCGAAAGAACGCGATCGCGCGTGCCGGCTGTGAGTGGAGCAGACACGCCTCCCGGGACGATCCAGGCTGGGTGTACGCGCTCCTGGGCAAGTCCTTCGATAATCTGAAGCCCGAACTTGCGCAGTTCAATTCCGTCGCGCGCCAATTCCGGGTGCCCCGCAATCACCCCGAGCACATTCCGCGAAGCGGGATTGGAATCCATGCCCAAAAGAAAGTCCGGGGCGGATAAGTAAAAGAAGCTGAGGGCGTGCGATTGCACAATTTGGGCGAAATGGGCGAGTTCGCGTAGCTTTCTCGCCGCCGAGGGAATTCGCACCGCCATGATCGCGTCGCACGCCTTGGACGACGCCAAAAGATGACTGATGGGACAGATTCCGCAAATACGCGCGGTAATTCCCGGCATCTCGTAATAAGGACGCCCCTCGGTAAATTTTTCGAAACCGCGGATCTGCGTGACATGGAATTCGGTTCCGGCGACGTGCCCCTGATCATCGAGCCGGATCGTAATCTTGGCGTGTCCCTCAATGCGGCTCACGGGTTCGATGGTGATACGCTTCATGGCACACTCCTCATCCAAACTTCACTTTGCTGGTGTCAGGTGTCTTGCCGTCCAGCAGTTCGTTGATCACTCCCACAATCGTCTTGGAAGCCGGTGGACATCCTGGCAGACAGACATCCACGGTGACGAACTCCCGCAGCGGCCGGGCCTGCTTCAACAGAGCGGGAACGCGGTCCGTGGGCACAACCTTTCCCTCGTCGGCTCCGTCCACGTAGATTCTCTGCAGCAACTTCTGCACCGGGATGGAGTTGCGCATCGCGGGAACATTCCCCGTGACGGCACAGTCGCCCAGCGAAACCAGAACTTGCGTCTTCTGCCGGATCTTCTGAAGCTTGTTGAGGTCATCCTGAGAACTAACCGCGCCTTCCACCAGCGTAACGTCAACATCGTCGGGAAATTCCTGAGCATCGACCAGAGGTCCGTAGACCAGGTCGATCTTGCGGCCGAGAGAAATGATGGCGGCATCCATGTCAAGCAGGGACATGTGGCAACCCGAACAGCCATCAAGCCAGACGGTTGCCACTTTCACCTTTTTCATACATGCACTCCTCTCCGGTGCACCAGGCCGGTTACCGCGTCGATCTTCTTCACCATCTCTTCCGTCGCCCATCCCTTTTCTGCGAGCGCGCCCGTCGGGCAAGCGTGCACGCACTTGCCGCAGCTCGTGCAGGTCGAAGCCTGCCCCCATTTGTCGTTCATCTCAACGGTGATGCGCGCGTGAATTCCACGCGCCGTAATCTCCCAAACATGCGCTCCTTCGAGTTCGGCACAGACTCTTACGCAGCGCGTGCACAGAATGCAGCGATTGTGATCGAGCACAAAGCGAGGATGCGACATGTCGATCGACATTGGGGGAAAGTTGTAGGCGAGGCCCACCGTATTGATTCCCAATGCCGTTGCCATAGCCTGCAGCTCGCAATGTCCATTCGACACGCAAACCGAACAAACATGGTTTCGCTCAATTAGCAAAAGCTCCACTGAGATACGGCGATACCGGGTCAGCTTCGGCGAATTCGTCGTGACCGACATGCCTTCCTGGATCGGTGTGGTGCACGCTGGAAACAGGCGCTCAGTGCCGGAAACCTGAACCAGGCAGACTCGGCAGGCGCCCACCGCAGTCAACCCATCCAGTGCGCATAGCGTCGGAATGTATTTCCCATTAGCCTTCGCAGCCTGCAGGATTGTTTGACCTTCCGTGGCGCTGATGAGCTCCCCATCGATTCGAATCGAGATTGTTTTCTGTGCCAACTTCGGCTCCTTCCACCGCGCGCCTAGCTCACGGCAACGCCTTTGACGTCGCAACGCAGGCAACGGCAAGTCTCATCGACAGCTTCCTCAGGGGTCAGGCCCGCAATCACTTCGTCTTGCGAATGGACTCGTGCGTTTGCAGGAAGAGGATGGCCCGAGTGGCGCCCGCTCGGGCTCGGCTCGTCCGGAGGAGTTTGGTCGTATTCGAACTCAGGATACAGCCGGTTCCAGCGGTCGCTTTCCATCAGCTGAAGATCGATGCTCCGCGCGGCCTGCTTCCCATAGGCCATTGCGTTGGAAACATTGGAGGCGCCCGTGACGAAATCGCCTCCCGCGTAGAAGCGTGCCCGGCTGGTTTCGAGAGTGAAGCGGTTGACTTCAATGGTTCCGCTTTCCTTCAGGACAAGTCCCGAGGCTCGGGCGAAGTCCAGATCGACGGTTTCACCGATGGCGAAGATGGCGGAATCGCAGTCGAAGCGTTGAATTTCATCGGTGGCAACGGGCTTGCGACGGCCCGACGAATCGTATTCCCCAAGTCGAGTCTTTACGATTTCGATCGCCTTCACGTTTCCCTTGGCGTCGCCGACCACACGGTGGGGTGCGGACAGAAATACGAAACGCGCTCCTTCATCTCGCGCCGCCTGGGTCTCTTCCTCGATTGCCGGCATGTCTTTTCTCTCGCGGCGGTAGAACACGGTCACGGTGCAGCCCTTGCGGAGAGCGGTTCTCGCGGAATCTATCGCGGCATTTCCTCCGCCAATCACCGCGACCCGTTTGCCCAGGTTGATCTCCTGACCTGCGGCAACCGCCTCCAGGAAAAGCAGGGCCGGATAGACTCCCTTCAACTCCGTCCCGGACTGGTAGACCCACGATTCCTTCCAAGTGCCGATGGCGAGGAAGATCATGTCGAAGTGGTCGTCGAGTTCGTTCAAAGGAACATCGAAGCCAACCCGCGTGTTAAAGCAGAACTTCACCCCGAGGTGTTCAATCAATTCGATTTCTCGCCGCAGGATTGCTTTCGGCAGACGGTACTCGGGCAGCGCGAAGCGCAGCATTCCGCCCCCTTCCGACTTACTGTCGTAGACGGTAACCTCGTGCCCGAGCATAGCCAGATAGAACGCCGCTGTGAGCCCAGCCGGTCCTGCTCCGACCACCGCGACTTTGCGGCCGGTTGGTTCCAGTTTCCGCGAGACGATAGTCTTCACCATCTGCGGATACTTATCCGACGCGAAGATCGAGTCAGCGATAAACCGGTGCACTTCCCGCATGTTGACTGCCTGGTCGAGCGTCTGCCGTCGGCACCGTCCGTCGCAGGGGTGTTGGCACACGCGCCCGGTGGAAGAGGGAAGCGGGTTGTCGAGGATCACGGAGAGGAACGCGTCTTCCAGCCGGTTCTCTTTGAAAAGCTGCACAAAGCGCGGAATATTCATGTGCAGCGGACAGCTATTCTCACATGGCGAGACCGCTAACTCTTCGCACACTCCTGCACTGCAGCGGTTCGCCAGGATGTGATCCTCAAACTCGTTGCGGAAATGACGCAGAGTTGTCAGCACCGGGTTCGGAGCGGTCTGCCCTAGGCCGCACAACGAACAGTCGCGAATGTAGCGGCTGAGTTCGTCCAGAATCTCGAGATGATGAACCGTCGCTTGACCTTGGGTGATCCGATTCAAAATGCGCAGGCATTTGTCCAATCCAACCCGGCAGGGAATGCATTTCCCGCACGACTCCGAATGTGTGAACTCGATGAAATAGCGGGCGACGTCGACCATGCAGTTGTCTTCGTCCATCACCACCATACCGCCCGAGCCCATGATCGATCCGAGCTGCGCAAGATTCTCGTAATCGACCGCAGCGTCGAACATTTCCTGCGGAATGCATCCGCCGGAGGGCCCTCCAGTCTGTACTGCCTTCACTTGCTGTTCCCCGGAGGCGCCCTCGCCGATGTCGTAAATGAACGTCTTGAGTGCAGTACCGAGCGGCATCTCCACGAGCCCGGTGTTCTTGATTTTGCCAACCAGGGAGAAGACCTTCGTCCCCGAACTTTTTGCGCTCCCGGTTTCCGTAAACCAGGCTGGCCCGCGCATCACGATCGGCGCAACGTTGTACCATGTCTCAACGTTGTTAATGTTCGTGGGCTGCCCCCACAATCCTTTCTGAGCTGGAAACGGCGGCCTCGGCCTCGGTCTTCCTGCCTCTCCTTCCAGCGAGGCGATCAATGCGGTCTCTTCGCCGCACACGAAAGCCCCCGCTCCTTCTACCAGCTGGATGTCGAACTTGAAACCCCGCCCCAGGAGGTTCTCCCCCAGAATGCCGTATTCCCGCGCTTGTTCAATCGCGCGATTCAGACGATGTACTGCAAGCGGATACTCGGCGCGCACGTAAATGATTCCTTCGCTCGCGCCCATAACGTAAGCGCCGATAATCATCCCCTCGAGCAGCGAATGGGGATCGCTCTCAATCTCGTTGCGATTCATGTAGGCGCCGGGATCGCCTTCATCCGCGTTGCAGATGATGTACTTCGGCTCGTTCTTTGCTTTTGCCAGGAACTCCCACTTGTTGCCGGTGAGATAACCGGCTCCGCCGCGTCCGCGCAGCTTGGAAGCTTTGATCTGCTCAATCACTCCGCCAGGATTCGCGTCAATCAGTACCTTGTAAAGCGCCTGGTATCCGCCGACTGCAATGTATTCTTCGATATCGTCGGGATTGATGATTCCGCAGTTCCGCAGGACGATCTTCTTTTGTCCTTTAAAGAATGTGACGTCGTTCCAGGAAGGCACCTCCGGGTAGCCTTGTCCGTAGCGGACGTGACCCGTGATGTGATCCCACTCCTCGATCTTGCAGTAGATGAGATCGGGACTGAGATTGCCATTCACGATGTCGTGAAGCAACCGCCCGGCATCGTTCGCCTGAACGCGCCGCAGAATCACCAGAGGTTTTCCCGGGAGGTGAACGTTCACGAGCGGTTCCTGCGAGCAGGCGCCGAAACATCCCACTGGAGCCAGCACCAGATTTGCGCCACTATTCTCGATCGCTTCCTGAAACGCGTGATAAAGACCTTCGGCTCCATTCCCCCGGCCGCAAGTTCCCATTCCAATCGCCACGCGAGGAATCGAGGGAATAAGTTTGGCGAGACCAGTTTCACGTACGGAGTTAAAGGCTCCGATATCCAGAATTCGAGGCATGATTTACTCTCCTGCTCGAATGGTCGCAATCTCGCGTTGCACGGTCCGCTCCGTAGCATGGCCACAAATGCGGTGGTTCACTTCGACCACCGGCGCCATGGCGCACTGCCCAAAGCACGCAACGGTGCGGACGGTGAACTGACGGTCGGGAGTCGTCAGCAGCAGTTTGTCTGCATCGCTCCCGGTCCCCTCGGCTTCCGCGAGACCCAGTCCCAGTTCAAGCCGGGTCCCTTGCAACAAGTTCCTCGAGCCTCGCGTATGGCACGCCGTACCCCGGCAGATGCAGATCGTATTCTCCCCCTGCGGCTGAAGATTGAAGAGGGCGTAAAACGTTGCCACGCTGTAGATGCGGGCTAGTGGCAGGTCCATTTTGGCTGCGATGTAGCGCAGAGTCTCGAGGGGGAGATACTTGTATCGGTTCTTCTCTTGCGCCGCCTCCAGAATACCGAGCAGTGCGCCGGCGCGCCCCTGATGACCGGCGATTATCCGATCAAGAAAGATTCGTTCTTCGGTCGGAATACTTCCAGGCAAGGCTGTTTGCATGGAGACTCCTACGGGGTAACAATGGCCCCGATCGAAATTTAACAATTCTCCGAAGCCTCCACTGTCCGCCTAAACACACCGCCGAGTGACATGAATCACAGCTTGCGTGCGCACACCATTCGCTCGAAACGAGCTCTCTTAGGCAAACCGGGAACTCTGCGATGTCCCGTTGACTCGGATGACGCGCTCGCACCCGTAGCCTCATTCAGTTAAAGTATCAACCGATGAAATTCATCTTCTGCGCCATTCTGATCCTTTGCAGCATGAGTGCCACAGCCGAAAACATGGGTCAATTCGATGTCAAGGCAGCTGAGCGGTTTGCGAATCTTGCCCTCGTATGCGTCCACAAGGAATATCCAAATCACGTCAGCCACACCCTGAACAGCGACGCCGATGTAGCTCCTCCGCGAAAACTGACGCCTGCGTTTTACGGGTGCTATGACTGGCATTCCTCGGTGCATGGCCACTGGCTTCTGGTTCGATTGATTAGGACTTTCCCCGACGCTCCCTTCGTTCCGAGCGCTCGCGAGGCCCTGCGGCAAAGTCTCACCGCAGAAAACATCTCGGCGGAGGCGGCATATCTTCGCGGACAAGGACGCGCCAGTTTTGAGCGACCGTACGGACTGGCTTGGCTGTTGCAACTCGTCGCCGAACTCACAGAATGGGACGATCCCGACGCGAAACAGATGGCCGCAAATCTCCGTCCCCTGGAACAAGTCGCACTCGAACGCCTGGAGAACTGGCTCCCCAAGCTCTCCAACCCGGTTCGCATCGGCGAACACGACCAGAGCGCTTTCGGCCTCGGCCTCATGCTCGACTACGCCCGCACCGTAGCCGATCAAAAATTCGCCGCGCTAATCGAAGCGAAAGCGAAGCAGTTCTATTTCAACGACAAGAACTGTCCCTTGGCGTATGAGCCCTCCGGCGAGGACTTCTTATCCCCATGCCTTGGCGAGGCAGACCTGATGCGCCGTGTGTTGCCCAGTTCTGATTTTGCCATCTGGCTCGGAACATTCCTGCCGCAGATTTCCAAGTCCGGCAAGACCGCATGGCTGAAGCCCGTGGTGTCGCCTGATCCCAGTGATCCGAAGTTAGCGCACCTGGACGGGCTCAATTTGAGCCGGGCATGGATGTTGGAAGGAATCGCCCACGCTTTGCCGAAGACAGACAAGCGGCTTCCGTCGATTATGGCAACAGCAGAGGCGCATAAAGGTGCAGGCCTGGCCGCTGTGACCGGAGAACACTACGAGGGCGGTCACTGGCTCGGAAGTTTTGCTGTGTACCTTGTCACTAAACGAGGCTTATCAACGACAAAATAAAATAATGTCCTTGCCGCCAGCGCGCCACCTCCCATGATGAGAACACTCACCTCGCGCGAGCCCATCCGAGCGCATCTATACTCCTGCCGTCCTGATTTGTCTGCGCAATAACCGAAAGATGCCCGATTCGCACTCCAACCCGCCAATCGCTGCCTCCTCCAACGACGCGCAAGATCTCGGTGTGCCGACCGACAAATGGATGCGCTGGATGATCGCCTTCGCCGTCATGTCCAGCGCGGTCATGGAGTTGGTTGATACCTCGGCGGTGAACGTTAGCCTGCCCTACATCGCCGGTAACCTTTCGGCATCGGTGGATGAAGCGACTTGGGTGCTCACGTCATATCTGGTCGCAAACGCCATCATCCTGCCGCTCTCCGGATGGATGGCGAACTATTTCGGCCGTCGGCGGCTCCTGATCATGAGCGTCATCGGCTTCAGCATCGCCAGCATCCTCTGCGGACTGGCGCCGACATTGTCGATGCTCGTTTTCTTCCGCATCCTGCAAGGCGCGGCGGGCGGTTCGCTGCAGCCTACCTCTCGCGCGATCTTGCTGGAGACTTTTCCCCGTGAAGAGCGCGGACACGCCATGGCATTCTGGGGCCTCGGCATCGTGATTGCCCCGATCGTCGCGCCCATGCTCGGCGGCTGGCTTACGACCGATTATTCCTGGCGCTGGATCTTCTTCATCAATGTCCCCATCAGCATCCTCGGAATATTCTTGGTTTCGACTTACATCTTCGACCCACCTTACATCCGCCGTCCCACCACCCGCGTCGATTTCTGGGGCATGGGGTTTCTCGCGATCGGAATTGCCTCACTCCAGGTCGTCTTTGATAAGGGGCAGGAAGACGACTGGTTCGGCTCGCACTTTATCGTCACGATGGCGATCATTGCCGTGGTTGGCCTGGTTTGCTTCGTGATTTGGGAGTTGCGCACGCGGAATCCCGTGGTGCATTTTCGTTTGCTGCGCTTTCGAACCTTCTCGACCGGCGTGAGCCTTTCCATGATTTTGTTCTTCGCGCTCTACGGCAGCATCGTGCTGCTGCCGCTGTTCATGCAGGAGTTGCTGGGTTTTCCCGCCGTCACCGCCGGCATCTGGAACTCTCCTCGCGGAATCGCCACCATGATCATGATGCCCATCGCCGGCTATCTGATCGGCCGCCGCTGGGATATGCGCGCGCTGCTGAGTGGCGGCCTGGTAGTGACCGCGATCGGCGCCTACATGTTTTCGTTTCTGAATACCAAAGCTGGTCCCTGGAATTTTTTCTGGCCGCAAATGGTCATGGGCGCCGGCCTCTCGTTCATGTTTGTTCCGCTCGCAACCCTAACCGTGGATCCTATTCCGCAACAGGAAATGGGATACGCCACCAGTCTGATTGCGCTGGGAAGGAATCTCGGCGCGGGTATCGGCATTTCCGTTTTTACGGCCTTCGTGGCCCGCCGCGAGCAGTTCCACCAAGCTCGGCTGGCAGCTTCGACAGGGCAAGAAGGCCTGCTGCGCTTTAGAACGCTCCCGGCATTGCAAGCTTTTCTGAAGAATGGAGGAGAGGCTCAAGGATCGCCAAAGCCAGCCTGGGACTTGCTCTATCACCAATTGCAGCAGTCAGCCGCTGCATTGAGCTACCTCGACGGATTTCGCGTGATGGCCTTCCTCATGCTGGCTGCCGTGCCGATTGTCTGGATCATGAAGAAACCGAGTTTCAAATCGAACTAAGGGAACAATCCTGATGACGAAAATTACGCGGAGAGACCTGTTAGGGAAGTCGGCCATGCTGGCCGGAACTATAGGTTTAGCCCAACCGCTGCAAGGTTTGGAAACGAGCGCGATCCCGGCCGCAGCAAAGCGGCTCAAGGTCGTTGTCGCCGGAGGCCATCCCGACGATCCGGAATCCGGTTGTGGTGGGACCATCGCCCGCTACTCCGACCTTGGCCACGAGGTGGTCATTCTTTATCTGACGCGCGGCGAGGCCGGCATCGAAGGCAAGTCCATGCAACAGGCCGCGGCCATTCGCACAGCTGAAGCGGAGAAAGCCTGTGCGATCCTGAAGGCGCAGCCTCTCTTCGCCGGGCAGATTGACGGCAACACTGAGTTGAACCGCTCACGATACGAGGAATTCAGAAAGATTCTCGACGCCGAGCATCCGGATCTGGTCTTCACTCATTGGCCGATTGACAGTCATCGTGATCATCGCGCCGCCTCGCTCCTGGTCTACGACGCCTGGCTCGCAAGTGGCAGGAAATTTGATCTTTACTATTACGAAGTCGATCAGGGCGAGCAAACTCAGGTCTTTCATCCCACCAACTACGTCAACATATCCGACACAGAAAGCCGCAAGCGCGCCGCATGTTTCGCTCACGCCAGCCAACAACCCGAGACCACTTTCTATCCCCTGCACGACATGATGAACCGCTTTCGCGGAATGGAATCTGGCGTCAAATTTGCCGAGGGATTCGTGCGTCACTGTCAAAATCTGGAACCTGGAGTTCCCGATTTGTGAAGATAAATGTGGAAGAGCGGCGCATTAGCGCCGCGATAAGGCGACAATGCGGCTTCAGCCTCAAAGCTAATCGAGTTTCCCCTCTTCCTTCATTTGTGCGATGGCAGATGACTTCCGAGTATTGATTACGAGAGCGAGGCATTCTCGGTCGCCGCTTCGACCAGCTTTCGAACACTTTCCGCGGGAACCACGACGCGCTGGTACTCGCGTCCCTTGATTGTCCCCATCGAAATCTTCTCGTTTCGATATAGCATCGGACTCCCAACCGCCGCGCCGAGATTCGCGTGAATCTCTCGCGCCCTTGTTGCAGCCAGCACCCGGCGAACGTTCGTCTCCCGTATCCCGCCGCCAACCATAATCTTGACCCGGTCTTGCGCCGTGGCGACCAATCGGGCGATGGTGGCAATGCCATCTTCCGCCCTCTGCTCACCGCCCGAGGTCAGGATGCGATCGATGCCCGCGCCGACAACGTCCTCCAGCGCGGCACTCAAGTCAGACGTCATATCAAATGCCCGGTGGAACGTTGTCCCCAAAGGCTTGGCCAACCCGACGAGGCAACGCGTTCTGACCATATCCACCCGCCCATCTTCTTTGAGAATGCCAAAGACCACTCCGTCCACCCCCAGCGCCTTCGCCATCCCCACGTCCCGCTTCATGGTCTCGAATTCGTCCTCGCTATAACAGAAATCGCCCGCGCGGGGGCGAATGAGAACATAAAGACTCGCGCTGATTTTCTTGCGAACGCCTTCCATTAAGCCGGCGCTCGGGGTGGTGCCGCCTTCCCCTAAATTGCTGCACAACTCAATTCGATGGGCCCCGCCCTGCTCTGCGGCGATCGCCGACGCTATGGAATCGACACAAATCTCCACCGTCACTGGATTATTCATAGAGAGGCAGCATTATCAACAACGGATGTGTGCGCTGCGTCTTCTCCCTTGCCCCTGCATTCGACGAATCGAACATCTTAGCAGCACGGTGATCTCAGTTCAGCCCGAAGCCATGCCGCAAGCCTGATTCGTATGAGGGCTCGCAGTTACGTGTGCCGCCAAAGCTCTGTCAATACGCGTGGCAGAAGAAGATCGACGGAGCCGCGACTTGTTGTAAACTCTGGCTCAATTGAGTATCTGGGGAGGCGAGATCCGATGATTCAAATCGCAAAGAGCATTCTGCTTGTCATCAGCGCGCTGTTCCCCATCGTAGATCCGATTGGAGGAAGCCCCGTCTTCTTGTCGCTCACTCGCGACTACCTGCCGCAGACGCGGCGGATGCTGGCGCGGCGAATCGCAATCGACAGCTTCATCCTGCTCGTAGCCTCGTTCGCCGTCGGAACCCATGTGCTTTCATTCTTCGGCATCTCGCTACCGGTGGTGCAGGTTGGCGGCGGGCTCATCGTCATCTCCACCGGCTGGGCAATGCTCAATCAGAAAGACGAGCATGATCGAGACGCGATCGGACGGACCGTCAGCTGCACGACCGCTTTCAAGGATTCCTTCTATCCTCTGACTTTGCCTTTGACCGTCGGTCCCGGCTCGATCTCCGTCGCCATCACGCTCGGCGCGAACGAACCTCATCAGCTGCGCGCGAAATTGCTGGCCCTTCTGGCAGCCGCAATCGGAGCAGCCATCGTCGCCGTGACTATATATCTCTGCTATGGATTTGCGGACCGGCTCGGAGCCGTTGTCGGACCAACTGGGATGAATGTCGTCCTTAAACTTTTCGCGTTTCTCCTGGTCTGTATCGGCGTGCAGATCTTATGGAACGGAGCCAGCCAGTTGCTCGGCCCGTTGCTCGCATCCCATGCTTAGACCTGCTTGATGGCTCTGGAGTGTTTCCGAAAACTTTGCCGGCAGGTGTAACGCCGGCTTAGGCCCGCACCAGCGTTCCGTCGACGACCCCGTCGGCCTTAACAGGCAGTCCGAATCCGTTCTCCATCTTTCGCCGGCGCTCCAGGATTTCCTGCATCTGTTCCGGCGTGCCCCGCATCGGCGGAACATTCGCAATCGCGTCGTTGAGCATGGCCCAGCTGACTTCCGAAGCGATCACGCTGTCGCGCGCTTGCGGGAATCCCAGATTCTTCCCCGCCAAGATCGAGCGCCCGAAAACGTAGACCATGACGTCGAGCTTCTTATCGTTGAACGGCGCCGTCCTGCGCAACGTTCTGTGAACTCCGAATAGTTCCACCGTCGCTTCAGTGAAGTCATGCGTCATCCGAGCGACTCCCTTCGTGCCAATCGCGTCCACGTAGCAGTTGTGCGGTTGCTCCTTCGCCAGATGCCCGTAGATGAATCCCTGGGTAACGTCGAACACCACGCCGTTCGCGAAAGTCCCATGCGCTTGCACCCACCACGGATCTTTGTGTCCCCACATGCGGATTCCCTGCGCATGCCAGCTCTGATATTCGCTGCGCGCGTACCACCGGGCCACGTCGACATAGTGCATGCCGCAATCGTGAAACGGTGGACCTTCCGGATCGTGCCCTTCCAGCGGCATGTGCCCCGGCGTCATGTGGCAGACTCGAATCACTGCCAGCTCGCCAATCTCTCCCTCGTCGATGAACCGCTGCATCTCCTTGTGATACCAGGCATTGCGATTGAACAGATTTACCGCAACGAACAGGTTGCTGGACTCAATCTCGCGCACCAGTTCCCATTCCGTGGCAATATCTGCGGCGATCGGCTTCTCTGCCAGCACATGCTTTCGCGTCGCGAGCCCTCGCCGAATCTGCTCCGGACGCGCATCGGCCAACGTGAATAATCCGACCGCATCGATCGAAGCGTCGCCGTAAATAGCATCCGGGGTATCGTAAATCGCTGCCCCCGGAACTTGCCGCGCGGCCAGTTGCCGCGTTTCGGGCCGGATGTCATACACCCCCGCGACGTCCCAAATCTCGCTCTCCTGCATCGCGGCGACAAATGCGCGCCCCATCCGGCCGTACCCGAGAATCCCCGCCCTGAGTCTTTTTGGCATATTTTGTCGAGAAAAGCGCCCTGCCCCTCCTCAGCGCATCTGCCCCGCCACGCACGACCGGCAGCCGCGAACCACGCAAACTAAAAATGGAGTGCCCCATTTCTGGCCGGTTTTGCCAGAAGTGGGGATTTCCTACAACCCATGTTAGGAACAACCCTCACCCCCGAACCGTGATCCCCATCACACTACGATGTCTCCCAAACACAGCTATTTCCCGCAACTCCGCTCTGGACAGCCACCAACCCGCAGTTCTACTGTGATACCCGCGCTCGAAGCGTGTCCTTCAACTTATGAACCGAATCCGCCCGCCCTATCGAATTATTATTTTTCTAGCCGCACTCTTCCTCTTCGTGTGCGCCCTCCTCGCGGATGAATGGAAGCCCCGCCACGACCTCGTCTCCCACACCGGCATCATGAATCTCTCCGAACCGCCGCCGCCCGGCGAAGTCTTCTTCTCCGGCCCCGCGTCTCCCTCCGACCAGCCCGGATGGCTCGACGGCCTCAAATCCTGGCGCGCCAACGCCCGTACCCTGTGGCGATACGACAGCTCCCAGTACGACCGTCCCGCACTCGAATGGACCCAGCACATCTTCTCCCAGGTCCAGATCCTGATCTGGGATCGCAGCTTCTACGATCCCGAAAAGTCCGACTACACCGTCGACCATTTCCTCACCGAAACCGAAGCCCGCATCGGACCCACCGACTCCGTCCTCATTTGGCCCGTCTATCCCAACCTCGGCATCGACGACCGCAATCAATTCGACCTGCTCCGCGACCTGCCCGGAGGAATCCCCGGCGTCCGCCGCATGGTCGAGCAATTTCACCAGCACGGCGTCAAAGTCTTCTTCCCGATCCTCGTCTGGGACAACGGAACTCGCGAGGAATCTGCGCCTCCGTCGACGACCATGTCCCAACTCATGAAAGACGTCGACGCCGATGGAGTTAACTTCGACACGCTCGAGACCGTTCCGCCGCAATTCCGCCGCGCATCCGACGCCATCGGTCATCCTCTGGCTCTCGAACCGCAGTTTCAGCCCCGCGACGAATCCCTCGCCTGGACCAACATCAGCTGGAACGACTGGGTCACATGGGAAGGAAAGCCCTATCCCTTCGTTCCGATGGTCAACAAAGACAAGTGGATGGAACCACGCCACACCGTGCTCGTCACCGACCGCTTCACCCGCGACAAAACCGACAGCCTCCAGCATGCGTTCTTCAACGGTCAGGGATATGCCACGCTCGAAAATCTGTGGGGATTCTGGTACGGAGACACTCCCCACGACGCCGAAGCCATCCTGCGTTTCACTCGCATCGAGCGCGCCATGTCCGACTTCCTCCGCAGTCCTGGCTGGGAGCCGCACGCCCCCGTCCTCCAGGACGGAGTCTTCGCCAGCCGTTTCCCCTCCGGTCGCGGCACTGTTTGGACCATCGTCAACCGCAATGAATACAACGTCAGCGGACCCGAGCTCTCTGTGCCTCATCAATCCGACACGCGCTACTACGATCTCTGGCACGGCGCGGAACTGACCCCAACCGTCGCAGGCGGGAACGACCTCCTCAACTTCGATATCGAGCCGCTCGGCTTCGCCGCCGTCCTTGCGACCGACCGACATTCTGAGCCGCCCGGTCTGCGGGAGCTGCTCCAATTCATGGCCGAACGCTCGCGGCGTCCACTGGCGAGCTATTCCCGCGAATGGCAACCGGTGCGCCAGACCATCGTCGACATTCCTCCCACCAAGCCCGCATCAGCCGCGCCTCCGGGGATGATTCGCATCCCCGAAGGAGATTTCGATTTCCGCGTCAGCGGCATTGAAGTCGAAGGCGGCAACGATCCCGGCGTCGACGTGCAATATCCCTGGGAGGACATCGCTCGCCGCTTCCACCGTCACACCGTGCACATGCACGCGTTCTACCTCGATCGCACGACAGTCACGAACGCCGAGTTCAAGCAGTTTCTGGACGCCACACACTATCACCCGAAAGATGACCACAACTTTCTGCGCTCCTGGGAAAACGGAACCTACCCGGAAGGCTGGGCCAACAAACCTGTGACCTGGGTCTCGATCGAAGACGCGCGAGCCTACGCCAGTTGGGCCGGCAAGCGCCTTCCGCACGAATGGGAGTGGCAATACGCCGCACAGTCATCCGACCAGCGCGTCTATCCGTGGGGCAACACCTGGGATCCGCGCGCTCTCCCCGCCGCCGACAACGGCCCCGAGATGCGCGCTCTCGCTAACGTCGGCGAATTTCCGAAAGGCGCGAGTCCGTTTGGCGTGCTCGATATGGAGGGCAACATCCTGCAATGGACCGACGAGTACCGCGACCCGCACACCCGCGCCGCCGTCCTCCGCGGAGGCGCCGCCTATCATCCCCTCGGCTCGATCTGGTATTTCCCCGAAACTTATCGCCTCGACGAACACCAGAAATATCTCCTGATGTCCCCCGGCCGCGACCGCGCCGGAACCATCGGCTTCCGCTGCGCCGTAGACGCCCCGTGAAATGATTTCCACAGTGCGTCGAAGCCGCCAACTCTGTCATCCCGACCGGAGCAGATCATCGCAGAGCAATGATCTGCGAAGTGGAGGGACGGAAGATTTTGCCTCTAAGTTATTTGTTTCCAAGATTTTGCGAGGCTAGACGTCGATCTTCAGCCAGCAACTCCTCTGGAATCAATATTTTGCGCAATCAGGTCCAAAAAATGTTCTCACTCGAACCAGCAAAATTGCTCCCGGAACTCCTTATTTTGGAAGATTTTGCCTATAAATCATTTGTTTCCAGGATTTTGCCAGAACAAAGCTGATCAAAAGCCAGCAACTCCTTTAAATGGAACATTTTGCGTCAATCGATCAAAAAAAACCGCACGTACCGCCGTGAAGGGCTGACAAAAGGCGCTAGCCAGCGACGAGCGGCGAACGATCAACGACCGGCGACTAAGCCGTCCTCTCCAGCGCTCCTCGATCCCAGCCACCCAGCTTCGCCCCCGCCTCATATGTGCTCTGGCAGAACTCCAGCAGAGACGCCGTCGGCGATTCGGACCTCCGCACGTCGTCGTACATCAGCAGGAACTCTCCGAGCTGCTTGTCGTAGTACGCTTTCTCCGGACGCACTTGCGCCTCTTTGAATCCCTCGGGCTCGGGGGCCATGTACGAATAAAAGCCTGCGTCCTTGATATTGCCGCCGCCCGGCCAGAATCCCACGCTGCTGACTTCGTGCGAGTAGGCTTCCCGCGTGATCCGGTCGGCGCCCGGACGCGGCGGCGCGGGACGCCCCGAGAACCTCGTCACCGCCAAGTCGAAGCTGCCCCAGAAAAAATGCACCGGGCTGCTCTTCCCGATAAATCCAGCCCGGAATTTGCCGAACACGGCATCGACCGACAGCAAGATCCGCCAGAACTTTTCGACCGCGGCCGGATCGTACGATCGATGCACCTGGTCCCGGTCGAACGGAATCGGATCGGCAATCTCGACCGGCATGTGCCAGATTTTGACTTCGATTCCCGCTGACCGCAGCATCGCCAGGAATTCGCGGTAGAAGTCGGCAACGGATCGCGGCCCGAGCGGCATGAACTTGAACAATCCGTCGCTCGTCTCGATCATGAGTTCGTGGCGGATGAAGTCGAACCAGATTTCGAAGGCCCGCTGTCCATAGGGAATTCGCGAGGTGGTGAGGCCGCGAGTGGTGACATACAGCGGGACGTTCCACCAGTGATTCACCAGCGGCGTCAGCTCGAGCCGGACCTTGCCCACGATCTGGGTCCACATGTGAAGGGTGGCGCAGGTGTCCTTCCACGAATCGAGCGGTAGCGAAGGCCAACATTCGGGTTGATCAGCGGCTTGCTTCGTCATAGTCCTCTCCGGTCTCGTTCTCCCCAAAAGACGATTATGGCAGAACGCAGTGGACCCGCCGCCTCCCATTGAAAATGTAGGAACGGCGGCCCGGGTTCATGTAGAATGTCGGGCCATGGCCAAGAAAACAGGAATGAACGATTCGTCGCTCTGGATCATCACCGTGGTACTGATCGTGCTAGCCGCGTGGATGTACTTCCGGCGATAGACGTCGCCGCACCGACATTTGGAAAGCCGAGCCGGCTGTCCCTACATCTCCCCCACGCGCCGTGACCTGATCGTCTGCCCCACGGGTTGCCATTAGTGCGAAAGCAGGTCGGATAACGTCGTCTTGCTTCCGCCGGAGAATCGTGTTGGCTGAGGACGATATCCGTTCCGGGTGCGCACCTTGTATTTTTTCAGACGCTCTCCCATCAGCCTCACCGTGATCGCGCGCCATCCGGTGTTGGCATTCGCCTTCGGGTAGTAGCTCAGGGAATAAAGGTGGGCCAGATCATCGCGGATGGATGCGAACGCCCGGTGTTCATCTTTCCAGTTTTTGGCGAAATAAGCTTTCCCGCCCGTGGCCGCGGTCATGCGGTCAAAAACCGCCGTGGAGACTGGCTCCAGCCGCGCTAGTTGTGTGCTGATCATGTAGATCGAAACTCCCGCCGACTGGGCGAACTCGGCGACGTCTTCCGGTGGGACGACGCTGGAGTTGTCAGGACCGTTGGAGAAGACCACGACAACTTTGCGACCCTGATTCTGTGCGGCGTCTTTCAGCGTGAGCAAGAGCGCGTTGTACAAGGCAGCCTGATCGCCGGCGACGGTCGAACGAACTGCCCGGAGCAACTGCCCACGATCTGACGTGAGAGACGCGGCGCGGGAAAGATCGCGGCTGTAAGAATAAAACGCGACTCTGTCAGCCTTGCCGAGCGAGCGAATGAATTCGGAGATCGCATCCTGGGCGAAGACGAATCCGCGGTACATGTAGTCGCTGGTATCGAACAGGACGAAGACATTGGCGCCGCTGACCAGACTGTCGAGAGTTTGAGCGGAGCCGTCGGATGAGTGAGGCGCAGGATCCGGCGGAGTCGGAGGATCCGGCCGAGGCACGGATGCAACCGCTTCTCCGCGATCGTTAATGCGGCGCACCGGCTCGTCGCCCTCGCCGAAGGTCGCGAGCTTCTCCATGACCCCATCTTCATAGATGGCGAAGTCGCTGGGGTGGAGCCCGGTAACGTAGTTCCCATTCTTGTCGGTGACCGCGACGTTGAGCTGGACCATGTTGACGACTACCTGAAAGTCAGGGCTCTCCTGAGCCTTGGTGGCAGTCTCATTCCCGAGGACCAGTAGAAGAGTCAGCAAGCTCGGCAAAAAAAGTTTCCGGATCATGTTTATGCAACTCCGTGCTCGGGATTACTGCGGTTGAGTGACGTTGACCTCGTGTTGAACGGCGCTCATTCGAGGTGTTGAGTTCATCTTGCCTTCGCGAAACTCGGTTCCCGTCTCGTGCATCGCGCGGAGAAGCGCCGGCCAGTCTTCAAAGTCGGTCGCGAATATCTTTTGGATCATGGTTTGCGTCAACTCCGGCACAAGACGGTTCAGCATGACAGGCGGATCTCCTGCTTCGTCGACCAAGCGCGCCCAATACAGATTGGGCGAATCCCAGGACTCGGGAAGATACCGGCTGGCCGACCCGGCGAACGGCGGCATGGGAGCGATATTCAGCAACTCGAGGCCATAGCTCTCTGCCATCGTCGGATGTGGCGTACCAAAATCGTGGGAGAGGCGTTTCCAGTTGACCTGATCGGGATGCTGACGACAGAGTTCTTGCAGCTCCTGAGTTGCCGTGCCCACGGCGCTGGGTTGCTCGGGAAATCTCTGCTGGAATTCTTGCGCCAGATAGAACGTATCGGCGGGCATCATCCGGGGAATCATCTCCGAGACGTGCCCCGCGCGTATTGCGTCGTCGAGCTGCTGGACTCGCGAGGGAAGTAAGCGCTCCGACAAGATCGACAGTACTTTCGCTCTGAGGGCATCATTCTTCTCAGAGGCCATCAGAAGCTCCTCTCCGGACCTCTGGTAAAGAGCGACCGCGTGCAACTCGAGTGGGCTGACACTCCACCAACGCGGCAGTACGGCACTGGTCAGCATCTCGGGAGTCAGCTCACTCCAGATAAGCGCCTGGACAGCGTCAGGCGAAAGGAAATCCTGCTCCAGTTCTGCGAGAGCGTAGGGGAGATCGGCAAGCGAACCAACAAAGTGTGCGCCCCCTCCAGCGGGAGAGCCTTGACCGAGAAGCGTCGGCGCTTGCCAGAGCGTTTTGATTCCGGTGACGGTTTCTCCGGCAAAATCGTGCGAGCGAACGAACAGCGGATTGTTGTGAAGCGCCTGGGCTCCGGGCGGTTCATAGTACGCGTAGTTGAGGCCGACGAGCGTGTCGCGCAGGAAAGAAGCCAGCTGGCCGCGCGCATCGTCAATCTGTGCGCGCGACACCGAGGAGGACTTGAGTATCTTGGGTAGATCGCTGCGCATCTCCCCGTCGGTGTGATGGTTGTTGTAGATACCTGCGGCCCACTCGGAGCGTTCACCGTTGGTGAAGATTGGGCGCGGCATCTGAAATTCCCTGGTTTGAGAGGCCAGCATGACGGCGTAATCTTCCGGGTGTTTGCCGTGCTCTTTTGCGGTCAATCCGTCGCCTACCGCGAAAAGCGTGTCGAGAGAGACGAGACGCTGGTCATCGAGGACTGAACGAATGCGGTTCGCGACGTCGCGATGCATTTCCTTTCCTTCCGGCGTTGTCTGCCCAGGTCCTGCCAGCAGTTCGATGATGTCGTCCTGCGAGCCGCGGGGCTTGCCCAAAGCGTGGCGGAAGATTTCTCCCAGGGAAGCACGGCCCGCGTCGTACAACTGGGCCGCGGATCGAACCGTTGCGAACGGATGAATCACGCGTTGCCAGGAGTCGTCGAGATGAGAGCTCGAAATTTCTCCCTGACGGGCCAGAATTTGCCAGATTCCGGCGCTGGCCTGGAAAGTGCCATAGGCATTGGCGCGAAACGACATCGGGATGTTGTTGAGCGATTCAGCGATGTTGAGAAACTGCACAATCGATTCGTCGCTCAATTCCGGAAATTCGGAAAAGATCCGGTATTGGTCGCTATAGTCGCTGTATTTGTTGGCAAGGAACTCGACGACATCTGGCGAAAGACGGCGGTCGGGAGGCCGCCTGCTGTCGAGCTCGCTCAAGGCCATGTAGACCTGCAGTGGAGTATCTTCACCGGGCGCGCGGGAGAGCGCGAACATGATCCGAACGAGATCATCGGGACGATTCAATCGCTTCGGCTGCCTTGCCCATTTGTGAAGGAAGTTTCCATTGCGGCCTTCAAAAAGAATCTGCTTCCAGGCATCGAGTCCTCCGGGAACAAGCGGTTCCCCGGCGCTGTCGAACTGGAGGCGAGTGGCCAGAAGCAGCATTGCCGGCGCAGGCCGGAACGTGCCTCGGGTTGCCGGGACGGACGGATCGGGAGCGTGCAAGGCGTTATAGAAAAAGCGAAGGCGTTGCGGATCGGTGAAATATTCCTGTTGCTTTCGGCTGGCGCGAGAAAGAACGTCGAAGTAGGCGGCGAGCCATCCCCTGTCGCGGATGAGCAATCTGGAAATAAAGGCCGCGGGATCGGACGGACTTGCTCCGACGAGATCGTGCCAAGTGCGTTCCGCGGCCGTTCCTCCAGGGATGCTGACTTTGCCCCCGGAAATATAAAGCTCTCGGCCATAGAAATCGAGGATTGCCGCGAAGGGAAGCAATCTTCGAATTCCGATGGACTGCACAAGGTACCGGGCGGTGCCGGGCTCGATGCGCGAAAGCGCCCAGTAGAGGCGGGCTACGGACGGATCATTAAGCATCGTGCCGAGCAAGTCTCGACTGTTCTCGGTGTAGTTCTTCTTGCTGGCCATGGTCCAATCGCTGCCTGCAAAGAGCACCGGCACATGAGTCGCAGAATAGCTGTACTCGAACGGCTTGCCGCCCTGCAGAGTCTGCTCCAGACGGGGAAGGGGGAATCCGGAATCAATGGCGAGAAATGCCCGTTCAGGGTCACCGGTCAGCAGGGTGCTATCAGACTTGCCGCAATCCGGACGAGTGCGATATCCGAGGATACGCAGAAGCGGCTCGGCGTCGTCACAACCTGAAACGCGGATCACCATATCGCTGTGCGCGGCCAAGTCGGAAAGTTCCCGGGCCTGCACAACGTAACGCCGAAGCAGAACCAGAAATTCCGTAGGCCGGCTGGTGCCCTGATATCCGTCGATGAATACGTTTCTGCTCAGCAGCGGCAGAACTTCTTCTGGCCGGACCTGCTGGCTGATTCCCGCCATGCGAAGGAAGGAGCGCTCTGGGCCAGGAATGTTAAATTCCGACAAAGAAGAAGCGGCGGAAGAAGTCGCGTCTGAGCCTTTTGGCGCGGGGCCAGACGGGCTACGTGCGAACGAAGGATAGGTGAGGAGAGAGTACGCGACGAGCAGCGAGACACACAAAGGAGGCTTCACGGCAGGGTTCCCCTCGGAGCTGGCGAAACCTCACTCCACCTGTCACCGATCACGGGAAGCCCAGGGTAGTCTTCACGACGTGACCGATTATCCCCAGAAGCAGGCTCGGCGGGTGCCTTGCCCCAAATTCAATGCGGGAAAGATACTCCATATTCGACGTTTAATCCAACGAATTTTGGCGGAAATAGCGAAGACCTGACCGGTTGCGTGCAGATTTGACAATTTCTTCGCAGTCTTTTCACCTGCTGGCGACGATTTATGTGTCGCAGAATGGGACCTTGCGACAGAGTTTGAGGACGAAACTCTTTGTATTCAGGATGAAGCTGTAGAGAAATGAGAGGTGACCCTTGTTGTGCGAAGGCCGCTAGAATAGCGACGCAGCCAGAGAAGGGGATACCGATTGAGATCTAAATTGCGCGATGGTTCGCGGACTACGAACATCATCCTGCTGCAGGTCATTCTTTTTCTTCTGAACGTCTCGCTTAGCGTCGGTCAGGCGGACCCGCGTCTGGTTCAGTTGAGTCGATCGTTTGCGCATCCTGCGGACGATTGCCGGATCATGATGCGCTGGTGGTGGTTCGGACCGGCGGTCACAAAACCTGAAATCAAGCGGGAACTTGAACAGATGAAAGCCGCCGGAATTGGCGGAGTCGAGATCGCCACGCTGTATCCACTTGATCTGGATAATCCCGAGACGGACTTTCGCAATCTGAAGTTCTTGTCAGACGAGCACATCGAGGATCTTAAATTTGCCGGAGAGGAAGCCCGGAAACTTGGACTTCGCGTCGATATCACGCTTGGCAGCGGATGGCCGTACGGCGGCCCGCATATTCCAGTGACCCAAGCAGCAGGAGCGTTACGGGTTGAGACTGCGGCAATTCCCTCAAGTGCGGCGTCAGTCGCCATTCCAAACATTTCGGCGGGGGAGCGGCTGGAAGCGGTTTTTCTAGCCCCGGATCCTGCAACTGCGATTGACCTTGCGGCGGCGCGGTTGGTTGCGAAACCGGTCGTCGAAAACGGTCGACTTGAGATTGCTGCGGAAGCAGAAACTCGCGCGGCGCTTTTCTTCATCTCCAGCCGAACAGGCATGACGGTGAAGCGTCCTGCTGTCGGGGCGGAAGGATTTGTACTCGATCATTACGATGAAAGTGCAATTGAGAATCACCTACATGCGGTTGGAGACCGTCTGATGGAGGCGTTTGCCGATCGTCCTCCGTACGCCGTGTTCAGCGACAGCCTGGAGGATTATGGGTCGGATTGGACGCCTGATCTGCTGCGGGAATTCCAGCGGAGACGAGGCTACGACCTGACTCCGCATTTGCCGGCCCTGGTCGGGGATGCCGGCCTGGAGACCGCTGCGGTCCGTCACGATTGGGGTAAGACTTTAACGGAACTCGCCAATGAGCATTATCTCCAGCCTTTGCATGCGTGGGCTGCGAAGCATCACACGCTGCTACGGTCACAAAGTTATGGATATCCACCAGTGACATTGTCGAGCAACCAGTACGAGGATCTTCCAGAAGGCGAAGGAAAGGGAACGCTGCTGATGTGGCGGCAGTTTTCCGACACGCGGTGGGCGGCTTCCGCAGGTCATCTCTTCGGCAAGCCGGTGATCTCGTCAGAGACCTGGACATGGCTGCACTCACCGGCATTCCGGGCTACTCCGCTGGATATGAAGGCCGAGGCGGATCTGCATTTCCTGCAGGGCATTAATCAACTGGTTGGGCACGGGTGGCCGTATTCTCCGGCGATAGCGGGGGAGCCGGGATGGCGGATGTATGCGGCGGGTGCCTTCAATGCGCACGATCCGTGGTGGTTTGCGATGTCTGACTTGGCTTCGTATCTGCAGCGCGTCAGTTTTGCGATGCGGCAGGGACGGCCCGCCAATGATGTTGCGCTGCTGTTGCCGAATGATGATGCGTGGGCGAAGTTCACTGCGATCGATCCGTCTGCTGCGCCAGCCAATGCGAAACGCGGGATC
Organism: uncultured Acidobacteriota bacterium; assembly: GCA_963763845.1. GTDB lineage: Bacteria > Acidobacteriota > Terriglobia > Terriglobales > Acidobacteriaceae > Sulfotelmatobacter. The sequence continues at coordinate 3,973 of CAVXPX010000017.1, read as the reverse complement.
AGTACGCATGAAGCTGGCGTCAGCGTCGATGAGTCCATGGGAGAGTTGCTTGGCAGCAAGGTGATTCCGCAGGTGCTTGATGCAGGTTACAACCTGGACTTCATCGACGCTGATGCGATCGATAAGCTGGGAATCTCTTACCCGGTGTTGATTTTGCCAGGCGTCGAACGGTTGCCGGCCGAGACTTATCGAAAGATCGAACAGTATGCTACGCATGGAGGAATCGTCATTGCGACGAGACGACTGCCCTCGACTGCTCCCGGTTTGCTGAATGCGGACGCGGAGACTGGGCAGGTTCAAGCAATTTCTGAGCATTTATTCCAATCGGAAGGCTCGCTCGGTCACTTAGTCGAAGATGAGAATCGGTTGGGGGCGATCCTGGAGCAGTCCTTGGCACCAGACCTAACGATCTCTCCGCGGAATCCAGACATTGGGTTCATTCATCGCAAATTGGAGAGCGGCGATTTGTACTTCCTCGCGAATACTGGGAACACTGTCCTTCGAGTATCGGCTTCGTTTCGTGTCAAGGCAAAACGGGCCGAATTGTGGGATCCATTTACCGGGAGAATCTCTGCTCTCGCGCGCGCCGACCGCATCGATCTCACGTTTCAGCCTTACGAATCGCGGCTGATTTTCCTTACCAATTCTGCTATCGAAATTGAGCCGGAGGCCGTTGCTGGTTCGGAGTTCGACAATATCGATCTTTCGTCCGATTGGAATGTGACGTTCGAGGGACTTCATCAGACGATTCATATGTCATCGCTGCAATCGTGGACTGATGAGGACCGATTTCGGTATTACTCGGGTCGGGCCGTCTACGAGAAGACGATCGAACTGCCGGAGAAAGACGCAGGCGCGGGAAAGTCGGTCATCTTGGATTTTGGCGAGGGGGCCGCGGTGGCGAAGCCGAATCCTTTGCCGACGTTTAATATGCGAGCGTACTTCCAAGGACCGGTTCGAGAAGCGGCCGAAGTTTATGTGAACGGCGAGCGGGCGGGCGTTGTGTGGCATCCGCCATACAGGATTGATTTGAGCTCGTTGGTGAAGCCGGGCAAAAATGAGTTGCGGATTGTCGTTGGCAATACCGCAATTAATTCCCTCGCCGGAACAACATTGCCCGACTATCGGTTGTTGAACGAACGTTATGGCGAACGGTTTGTGCCGCAGGATATGGGGAATCTGCGGCCCGTTCCATCTGGCCTGCTTGGCTCCGTGAGACTGAGAGTGCGGCGGAGGTGATCAGGCTCTGGAGTTAGTTCACGCTAGCTGAAGCTTGGTCGCAAGAGTTGTCGTTGGCGCAGGACTATCATTTTGTCGTTGCAAGTCCCAGATAATTTCCGTAGCCGACAATCACAGTTGACGCGACGAGCAGAAACAGGGCCAGGGTGAGCAGGCTTGCGGCGCGGGTTCCAGCGCCCTTCCATTCCTTAAAGCCGATTCCCCAAAGGCTGCTGAAGATGATGATGCTGGCCATGTGCAGCGTCCAGCTGGAAAAACTGTAACGGCCCATTTGACTCTCGCCCATGGTGTAGAAGAAGAACTGGAAATACCAGGTGGTGCCGGCCAGAGCGCAAAGCAGATAATTGCGGAGCATTGGCGCGCGCGTCACGGATTTCTCGAGAGCTTCCACCATCACGGCGGAGTGCTCGGATCGTCCTGACGACTCGCCGATATGTTCGACGACTTCACGGCTGGGAGCGTCGAAGGCTGTTTCGAGGACAGGCTCGTCCTTGAGTACATCCTCTCGGATTTGCGAGTGGAAAAATTGATGTCCGGTGCGGTTGCGGCGCAGCAGGATGAGGCACCAGATGAAATTCGTAAGAAAGCCGCCAACCAGCACCACGACGAGAACCGGCAGCCCTTGCCAGAGCTTGGCGGTGCCGTGCTGCACGGTGAGAATCTTGATCGGATCGCCGGCGGCGAGTCCATAGGCGAAACATGCGCTCATCACGCCGGAGAGCACGGCAACACCGATTCCCTTGCGCAGGTCGAATTCCTCAATTGCAGCTTTTTGTTGCGCGGGCGACATGACGCGTTCTTTCGCGATCCCTGCCAGTCCCGCAGCGGCAATGCCCACGAGACACACGAAAATTCCAAGCAGAATCACCCGGCCCGACGTCGTACCAACTACCTGGCTCATGAACACGCCACGGAAAATCGGGGGCATCAATGTGCCGAAAGCGGCGCAGAGGCCGAGGACAACCGCCATGCCGAGCGACAGGCCGAGATAGCGCATCGTCAGGCCAAAAGTGAGACCGCCGACTCCCCACAACAGTCCGAAGAAGAACGCCCAAAACAGCGCTGAGGACGGGGCTTCGTGCAGCACCGAAAACAGATCTTTCGTTAGCCAGGATGCGAGAATCCACGGAGCGATGATCCAACTGAAAAATCCGCCGGCGAGCCAATAGGTTTCCCATGCCCAATGCCTCACGCCTTTGTAGGGCACGTAGAAGCTGCCCGAGGCCAGGCCGCCGAGCCAGTGAAAGAAAACGCCAAGTGCCGGGTTTGGATTCATTCAGTCCCCAGTCTGAAGTATCGATGGAACGCCGCTCAAAGAGATCTTTTCGAAAGGCGACCTAGCGTCCTTTAACAAAGATTCACCGAATAAGTTCCTGAATTTCCCTGGCCCCCGGGGGCTAACGCCCGAATTGTCAACGTTGCGCTTTCGGCGCGGCTCGAAGACGCGCCCTTTCAAAGCGCTCTGACTTATTTTGCGAACCGCTGTCCCAGGACACTAGCGCATAAAGGCTTCAGACAGGCCGCCATCCACCGGGATCACGTGGCCAGTCGTCTTGCCGCTTTGATCGCCTGCCAGCCACACGATCGCACTTGCGCAATCCTGCGGCAGGATGGGGCGTTTGGTCAAAGTGCGTTGAGCGTAGAAATCCGCAAGCTTACTGCGAAGATCGTCTGTGGGCTCCGTTTCCGAGAAATCGATTTTGTATTTCTGCAAGGACTGGATCACACGGTCACGGGGAAACATCGTCGACCCGGCCACCACGGTTGCAGGAGCGACGCCGTTCACGCGCACAAGAGGGCTCAACTTGATGGCCAGTTCGCGGATGAGATGGCTCAGCGCAGCCTTGCTCGTGTCGTATGCTTCGCTTCCATTTTTAGGTACCACGGCATTCGCGGAACTGGCGAGAACCATAGCGGCTGGAAGATTCTGACCTCTGAAAATCCAATCCACTGCTCGGGCGAGAAGATAATTCCCAGTGACATTCACGAGAAATGTTTTGGCCCACTGAGCATCGGAGATTTCTCCTTCCGCGTCCGCGACGGGATAGATAGCCGCCGTGTTGACGATTACGTCGACCCCGCCGAATGTCGAAATCGTAAAGTCGATGGCTTGCGAGAGAGATTCGGAAGAGGCCAGATCCGCTACTGTAGCCCCAACGAACTCGGGGGAAGAAATAGTTCCTATTTCGTCTGCTACCTTTCTTGCGCCCTGAGGATCGAGATCGGCGATAACGACGTGGGCTCCCTTGCGCGCGAGTAGCAGAGCGGTTTCGCGGCCGATTCCACTACCGCCGCCGATCACCAAGGCGATTTTGCGGCTGAACTCTGCTTCTGCGGGCATGCGTTGGAGCTTGGCTTCCTCCAATGCCCAGTATTCGATTCGAAATGCCTCGGAGCGGGGAAGCGCGACGTAGTTGTGGAATTCGGTGAAATGCTGGGACCGATCGGCGTGGCGTGCTTGCGGCAACGGATGAGTGACGTTCCCGTCTTCGAGGGCGTTGGCGCCTGCCATTACATGAATTGCATTGAGAAAGAACTCTGTGGTGATCCGCGCCTCTTTCTTGTTCTTGCCGAAGCCGAAGAGGCCCAGGCCAGGTACCACGACGACGGAAGGATTCGAATCGCGAAGCTTTGGAGAATCGCTTGTGGCAAAGTCTTGGTAGTACTTCGCGTATGCAGAGCGATACTGAACCAGCTCGGTTCCGATGCGAGACTTTAGAGCCTGCACGTCCTC
>CAVXPX010000016.1:0-73595 GCA_963763845.1 uncultured Acidobacteriota bacterium | reverse complement strand
TAAGCGAAGACCGAAGGCCGTCTAGACGGGAGCAATTCTGAAGGGCATGCTTCCTTTGTGGCGCGATGTCGTGCGCACGAGGGGATTCATGAACAACACCGCAGCGCCGGATCTCGGTGCCACCCGCATCAAGCGAAACTACCGCACTGCCGAAGAGAAACGGGAGATCGTCGAGGAGACGCTTGTGCCTGGGGTCTCGGTGGCGATCGTGGCTCGGGCGCGGGGCGTGAACGCCAACCTGGTATTTCACTGGCGCAAGCTGTACCACGCCGGGCTTCTGGGCGACCGGCCTGCTACTGCGGCGGGCGAAGCCCGCGCGAGTGGGGTGCGGTTGCTGCCGGTGAGAGTTGCCGAAGATGCGCCGATCAGCCCCCGATTCCGGTGGCCGTGAGCACAGCGTACCGCGTGAATCGGGAAGCGGTGGTTATGCCAGGTTCGATGGAACTCACTTTGGCGAAAGCACAGATCCGCATCACGGGCACGGTAGACGTTCAAGCGCTGCGCGTGGTGCTGGAGTGTTTGCGCGGATGATAGCGCTTCCGGCCAACACGCGCATCTGGATCGCGGCGGGCGTGACTGACATGCGGCGGGGATTCACGGGGCTGAGCGCGTTGGTGAAACGACGCTCGAACACGATCCTCTCTCCGGCCATGTCTTTGTTTTCCGCGGGCGTCGCGGCGACCTGATCAAACTACTTTGGTTCGATGGGGACGGGCTTTGTCTGTTCGCGAAACGTTTAGACCGTGGACGATTCATCTGGCCGAAGGTGGACCGCGGAACGGTGTCCCTCTCGCGAGCGCAACTGTCGATGTTGTGCGAAGGCATCGATTGGCGTCACCCCGTGCGAACCGCCGATTCCTTGATGGCGATCTGAGTTCGCGAGTGCGATATGCACAGTTATTTGTGCACCTGTGGACGCGTTGCAGCGGAGTTCATGACATACTCCGGCTATGGTTGCCACGCCGACAACGCTGCCCGATCTGAACCGGCTAGATCGGAATGGGTTGCAGGCGATCCTGCTGGCAACCCACGAGCGATTCATCGCACAGTACGCAGAACTGATCGCGGCCCAGGAGCAGTTACTCGTCAAGGAAGAGCAGTTACTATCGCGTGTTCACGAGATCGAACACCTGAAGCTGCTGATTGCCAAACTGCGACGCCTGCAGTTTGGGCGTAAGTCGGAGAAGGTCGAGCGGCAGATCGAGCAACTCGAACTGAAGCTGGAAGACCTCGAAGCCCATCGCGTCGGGTCCCTGCCGCAGCCCGCTCGTGAGGCGGACGCGTCAGAACCCGCTCCGGCTCCCAAGAGTCGCCGTCCCCTTCCTGAGCATCTGCCGCGCGAGACCAGGACCCACGCCCCTGCGGAACCAGCCTGCCCGGAGTGCGGCGGCACTCTGAAGAAGCTCGGCGAAGATGTCTCCGAGATTTTGGAATGGGTTCCCGCCAGTTTCAAGGTGATCCGCCACGTGCGTCCGAAGCTGTGTTGCGCGGGATGCGACAAGATCGTGCAAGCTCCGGCGCCAAGCCGCCCCATCGATCGTGGCTTGGCTGGTCCGGGACTGCTGGCCCATGTGCTGACTTCGAAGTTTGCGGACCACTTGCCGTTGTATCGCCAGTCGGAGATCTACGCTCGCGAAGGAGTCGAGTTAGATCGCTCGACGCTGGCGAAGTGGGTCGGCGAGGCCAGCCACTTACTCGAACCCTTAGTCGAGGCATTACGCCGCTACGTGATGGCGGCCGATAAGTTACACGCGGACGATACGCCGGTTCCAGTGCTGGCTCCGGGCAATGGCAAGACCAAGACCGGGCGTTTGTGGACGTATGTGCGCGACGATCGTCCGTCGGGCTCGAACGCAGCTCCAGCGGCCTGGTTCGCCTACTCGCCCGACCGCAAGGGCGAACACCCGCGGCACCATCTGCGTCAGTTCCGTGGCATTCTGCAGGCCGACGCTTACTCCGGTTTCAATCAGCTCTACGAGGACGGGAGCATACGAGAAGCTCCGTGCCTGGCACATATCCGCCGCAAATTCTTCGACCTGATGGAAGCGCACCGCTCGCCGATTGCGAGCGAAGCGGTCGAGCGCATCGCTGCCTTGTATGGAATCGAGAAGGAAATCCGCGGGCGGCCTCCTGAAGAGAGACGCGAAGTTCGCAACACGCGCTCGCGGCCACTGCTGGACGCGATGCGGGCGTGGCTGGAAACATCTTTGTCGAAACTCTCCCGGAAGTCCGATACCTCGGCGGCGATTCACTATGCCCTCGCGCGCTGGGACGCCTTCGTGCGCTACTGCGCCGACGGCCGCACCGAGATCGACAACTCGGCGGCCGAGAGGGCCCTGCGTGCGGTCGCGGTGGGTCGCAAGAATTACTTGTTCGCCGGCTCCGACGCCGGTGGGGAACGAGCCGCGACTTTCTACTGCCTGCTTGGGACGGCCAAGCTGAACGGCCTCAATCCCGAGGCCTACCTGCGCCAGGTGCTGGAGCGCATCGCTGACCACCCAGTGAACCGCATCGCAGAGTTGTTGCCTTGGAACCTTGGGTTGACCGATACCGCCATAGCACTCACCCCGCGATAGTACACACATCCAGTCACACAGGTCGTGTCCATTAACAAAAGAAGTGGACACGACCTCATCAATCATCCCGTCTCCCACGTCAAGACGTTAGTCGGTCCTCGGTTACGGTAATAGTGCTTCAGGGCTTCCATGGAGGCTTCCGGAGTGTAGGGAAATGAGGAGAGCGCGCCCGTCAGAGTCAGTGTGCCGGTATCGTCATTGTCATCGGGAGCGTGGGGCACATATCCGCCCGGTCCATCGCTTGCAGTTAATCCTACGTCAAGACGGTAGTCCGTCTCCGCTTACGAGTAACCGAGCATAAACTCGATGACCTCTTGAGACTGTGTCCGGCTGTTGTGCTGGGAAAGTACGCAGCTGTCACTTCATGGGACAGTGGTTCCCTCTCACTCAACGATGTGGAGAAGTCTGCTGGTTGGGAGAGTCGCAAAGGTATTGCGTACAGCCCTCGTATTCAATCCGTCGAGGCGCTTCCAATGCGCGGAGGATACGACGAATGGTACCTCTTCGGCGCCCCCGTCGATCTGGGGGAGTTGGGCCGAGGCAATGTGTTCGAGGCTCCGCTATCGCCGGGGCAGGTCTGGGCGTTTGTAAACTACGCCGATGGTTTTGGGCTTCATGACCCTTCGATGCAGGGACTCGTAGATCTGTTTTGGCGTCAACTCGAATGGATTCTTCCGGAATCGTTCATAGCCGACGGCGACGCTTTTCTGACTTTTGTGAGCGTTGACAGGGCTCTTTTTGCAGCGGTTCGCCAAGCTCTCAGCGATCGTGTCCCGTGAGTGCTGCCACAGCAGGAGTATCCCTTTCCGACTTGCGATTATGGCCGAAACATCGCCTCAATCGCGCTCATTGACGAGGCTCTGAGTACAAACCCCTTGATTACGTCAGTCATGTGTTCGCAAGCGCTCCACGTCTCAGAGCGAAATCGTGGGCTGTAGAATCAGCACACTGAGACACGCATTGGCCGTCCACTATGAGCGACACACTCCAAGAGATAATCAATAGCCTTTGGATAGCTCCCGACAATGCCGAGTGGACGCCTAAAACCGGCACTGTATCCCTCAGTGATGTTCGCCGGTGGTTCAAGAACGACGACATTGAAGTTCTGGGCTTCACAGAGGCGCTCATCCATGACGCTCGTTTTCACATCGAGCCACGGCTCGCACCGACGGAATATAAGACCTTCGTGACACACTATTTGGAGCGATGTCTGAAAGAAGATCCAAAAAGTACGTGGGCGGATTCCAGGTATTCGGCGGGCGCAACTTTGGTGAACGTCTTTGCCAGTCTTTGGAGAGATTCCTCTGTACCGAGAGATGTCTTGAAAGAGCTAAAGGATTGGTTAGGACGTCTATATGTTGAAGGTGATGAGAGCATTCGCACCTGCATCGTCACTGCAACATTGGAGCATCTTTTTGAGCAGAAAGACATCCGGGAGTTCTTTTCTAATTGGAAGAAAGACCCGGTGCTGGCGATCGCACACAAGGAAGCCTGTCTGTCGTACTTGGGCGGCGGGAAAACGCCGTTGGGCAAGCCACCGTTCCCGCCGCCCAAGCGTTCCCGCAGATAACTGTTCAAATCGTCGGCCATTACAATTATTGACCGGGGCTCTGAGTAAGCCCGAGGTGATTCCGTGCCTATTCTGATATTGAAGTACCGATCTGGCGAAGAAATAAGGAAGAGTGACCATGTACTCTTCCACGGAAACGCTGCGGAAATCGAGCTAGTGGCTTTTGATGCAGACGATCCAGATCCGGAAGTTGCTTGGCACACAAAGGAATCGGGTGGCGGGGTGATGATCCTAGACCCAGCTGTTTCGGGCCGGACCTTTATTCAGAAAGCTTCACTCGACGAGTTCGAGGATTTGGAATTCGTTTCGCTGCGGCCCAAAATAGCTGGCGCAATATCACCTCAGCACTTATCGGCCGGGTCGTGGGGCGACTGAGAATCTTCGAATGAACCTGTGGTAGGTCCTCTGACGCTCACAGTCAGTCATCCGAGTTCAGAGAACCCGTTCGATAGCAACGGCCACGTCACCGCTCAGATCCTCCGCTCTCTGCAACGCTCCTTTAATCCTGACAATCTCCATCTCGCGGGCCGCGATCTGCCCCGCAGGTTCGCTGTGACCTCGCGCAGCCAGCAAGCTGCGCTCGTGGCTAACAAGCATACGCCGAAAGATCGGCACCGCACTTTTCTTAGGCTGCGCATGCGAACAGCCGAGGCAGATCAGCCCCTTCGGGCAATGCTCCCCAGTTGGCAAGGCGCATAGGTGCGTGCCCATATCGCGCAGGTTGCAGCTCACAGCGAATGCCGCCCATTCCTCCCTGGTCGGATTTTTCGATCCGTCTTCGCCGTAGTAGGCGTTATAGAGACTGCGCACGGTCTTGCGATACTCCTCGATGAGCTGACTGGGGTAGAGTTTGGCGTAGATCATTACGGTGTCCGGAGAGGCGTGACCCAGCAGCGCTTGAATGATGTGCACAGGCGTGTTGTTGTTCAGATGTTCGGATGCAAAGACGCGGCGGCAATCGTGCGGCAGGAGCACGAGGGGAGAGCCGTTTGAGCGGCGAGCTCCAGCGTCGATCGAGATCTCGCGGATGCGACTCCGAATAGTTTGAATACCCGCGGTGCTCGGATGGCGGATGCCCTGGATCAAATATGGCGCTGGAGGACGAGGACGTTTCTCCTGCAAGTCCCAATGATCGCAAACCGGGACCGACTCGCTGTTGTAGAAACGTTTTACGTATCGGATGATCTCGGCCAGGACACGACCGAGTCCGTCGCCAATGGGAATGACACGAGCGCGATCGAACTTCGACGGCTTAATGTGCAGCAAGTAGTAGATACGGCCGTCCGGCATCTTCCGCTTGAGAATATCGAACGTGGTCAGTTCGCTCGCCTCTTCGATGCGCAAGCCGCTCTGCACGAGCAGTTCTAGAAGGGCCCAATCCCAGAACGTGTCTACCTCATCTGACCACGGGTAGCCCCGCGTGGTTGCGACCTTGGGCGCCACCACTGTAGCTTTCCACTGCTGAAGGGCGAAGGCGCGAATCTTCGGGATCTCGCGTTCCAGATCAAGTACCGTCGCTGTGATGCGAGCTCGGGTGCGTTCGCGCGCTTTGTCGAAACCGTACCCGAGAAATGTGTGGCGCGTCGCTGGAATCGTTCGCGGAGCGAAACGCTTGAAGGGCGAGTCGGGTTCGGTCGCCCAGGGCGAAATACAGGAGGCGATACAGAATCTTGACCGGCAGGGCCGAGTCCATGAGATTCAAGGGCACGATGAGCGCATTGCCGCGATTGCGAAGGAGTACGCAAAATCGCCGGAGAACACGCTGGTGATTTCTCCCGATAATCGCTCTCGCATCGAGATCAACGAGCGCATCCATGCGGAATTGCAGCGGAGTGGCCTGGTCAGCAATGAGGAGCAACACATCAGGACGCTAGTGCCGCGCCAAGACCTCACCGGCGCGGACCGCACATGGGCCGAGCGCTATGAGGTGGGCGATGTGCTGCGCTATTCGCGCGCATCGAAAGAGACCGGCATCGAGAAAGGAGCGTACGCACAGGTGAAGAGTATCGACGCGCCGAGAAACCGGCTGACAATTGAACTGCAGGACGGCACGGAACGAACTTACGATCCACGCAGACAGCAGGGGGTTTCCGTCTTCCGCGAGGAGATGCGGAATTTTTCACTGGGCGACCGCATCCAGTTCACCGCACCGGCCAACGACCTCAGAGTTGCGAACCGCGAGTTGGGGACCATCGAGAGGATCGAGGAAGACGGGCGGCTGCGCTTGAAGATGGACGGCCGTCGTGCGGTCGAGCTTGATACACACAAGGGTCCGCATCTCGACTATGGCTATGCCATGACCAGCCACTCCAGCCAGGGACAGACTGCCGACCGTGTCCTCATTCACGTGGACACCGAACTGGGTGCCAAGGATCTGCTCAACAGCCGCATGGCCTATGTCGCTGTCTCGCGTGGACGCTATGACGCCCAGATTTATACGAACAACGCACAGACGCTCGGGCAAGAACTCAGTCGCGATGTGTCCCATTCGCACGCGATTCAGCAAGAACCAGTAGCGCACAAGATAGAACCACAAACCACGCACACGAATCAGATCAGTCAGGGTTTCGGTCTAGGTCTTTGATGCAGCATTCCCGAATGACATGCCCCGGATAGCCAGAGCATAGCCGAGGCCCGGCCAGTGTCAAGGCCGCGCTTCGCGCGCCGCCTTCGCGGTCGAAGAGCCTTGACACTGGCCTTTGCGCCTCGGCTTATTCTTCAGCTAATGGGATGATCCGCCGCTTGCTTCCTCAAGAAGCAGGATAAATTTTGAAACACGCTGCCATCTTGGCATCGACGGAGGATCCACATGAAGCTTCGCACAATTGGTATCGACCTTGGCAAGACGAGTTTCCATCTGATCGGGATGGACGAGCGTGGCAACGTAGTTCTTAGGCGGAGATTTTCGCGGACGCAACTCATTGCCTACGTCTCCAAACTGGATACCTGCCTGATTGGTATGGAAGCTTGCAGCGGTTCCAACATTCTGGGACGAACCCTGAGAGCCCAAGGCCACACCGTGCGGCTCATCCCGGCGCAGTTCGTCCGTCCTTTTGTTAAGTCGAACAAGAATGATTACAACGATGCGGAGGCGATCGCCGAAGCCGTCCAGAAACCCAACATGCGTTTTGTTCCGATCAAGACTGAGGACCAACTCGATCTTCAGGCAATCCACCGAACACGCGAGAGGTTCGTCACTCAGCGTACGAGCGTGATCAATCAAATTCGAGCCTATTTGCTGGAACGTGGAATCGTGCTGCGGACAGGAAGACTGTATTTGCAAGGGCAAATGGCTTCGATTTTGGAAGATGGAGAGCAAAGACTATCCGGGCTGGTCCGCAGGCTCCTCGATGTGCTTTGGCAGGAATGGAAACATCTTGATGTACAGATTGCGGAACTGCAGCAGCAGATCGAGACCATTGCCGAACAGGACGAAGCCTGTCAGCGCTTGATGGAGATTCCGGGAATTGGGCCATTGGCCTCGACGCTGATGGTCGCGGCTGTGGGTAATGGATCAGCTTTTCGCAGAGGACGGGACTTCTCCGCGTGGCTGGGCATCGTTCCGGCGCAGGCCAGTACTGGAGGCAAGCCCCGTCTGTTGGGTATCAGCAAGCGAGGCAACAAATACCTGCGTCAGCTTTTTGTGCATGGCGCGCGGTCCTGCAAAACGCATATGAATCGCGAAAAGCATCCATTTGGAGAGTGGGTGACTGCTCTAGAGAAACGATCACACAGCAATGTTGTCTCCGTTGCCCTGGCGAACAAAATTGCGCGAATCGCCTGGTCGGTGCTGGCCAGGGGAGAACGATACCGCGCCCACGGTCCGATGGCGCAGGTGGCCTGAAGGCGATTCATTCATGGAGAAGGGTTTCTTTTTTGCTGGTGTTCAGCGTTGCGCGTTGTGCAGAACCCGTCAAGGGTCCGCTCCGCCGCGCACCGAACGCGCGCCCTTGACTGAACCTGCGCAACGCGCTTCAGGTCCTTCTGCCAGCAAAAAAGAAAATTAGTTGATGTCTTCCCGGCTTCCACCTAAGTCTGCGTAGCGAGAGAAGGAGATGGCAGAACAGTCAAACGGCGCACCCCAAACCCGGCCCCGGATGAGATCGCAAAGATCGCTCACGCTAAAAGGGAAGGTGCGCGCAGATTCCATATTGGCCAGGAGCAAAATGCTCCACACACAGGCCGGATACATATCTGCAGACTGCTTCCACCATTTTCGGATTCCCGCTTGCAGTCCAGCGGCGGATCATACATATCCGGGGGATGTCAGATTTCTAGTTAGACAAACCAGGCTTCGCCGAGTCGGATCACTGTTGACGGCAATTGTCCCTCTTACACATCGAGACAGTGCAGGAAAAACGCTGTCGGACGCGATCTACTACCTCGCTGCGAGAGCCGCTTTCAGATCATCATGCTCAAAGGCCGACGCCATGCGGTCGATTTCGCCTTTAGCGAGACCGTGCCGCGCGGCTTCATCGCGCCACTTCGAGACGGCCTTGCCGACCTGTTTCGCTATGTCGCGCGCTTTGCCGTCGTCCAGTTCGAAATATCCCGCCACCTCCATCGCCAGTGCGAGCGAGGCCGTGTTGTCATCCTCATTGATCGCCGTGCTGAGGATGCGCGGCTTGATGTCGGTCGGCACCGGGTTGAGGTCGTAAGCCGGCGACAGGCGCCAGCCCGCCTGGCCTTCGTACAGAAAGCCGTGATTGCGCAGGTGGTCGTCGGTGTTGGAGATCAGTATGTTGAAAACCAGCCGCCGCCACAGCGCTTCCATGTCGGCTTGCGGCGCAGCACCGTGCTGGCGCAGCGCGTCAACAATTTCCAGATAGCTTCGGGTTTCGTCTGTCTTTCGATCCGAGCATGCTCATCGCGGAGAGGAACGGGATACGCCGTTCGCCGTCGCGGTCGAAGCGTCGCAGGAGGAGCACGGGCTTGCCGGCGATGTTTTCGACACGGCGATTGGGGAACGGGGATGCCAGATTTCTGTGCGAGGGACAGTGCGACCGCCTCCCAGACCACCGTGTTGATTTCATCGTCCTTGCGTGGAAATTTCGCGATGGCGAGATGGCCGTCCTTTTCCCTGACGGAAGCCTTGGGCCGCGCGCCGCCAAGAGAGGAGCCGGGCGCGAACAGCATGCGCAGTTCCTCTTCGGTGTCTTTCTCTTCCATCACGTGTTCGGCCGCGGAGAGCAGTTTCGGGAGCTCGATCAGCGGGGGGATGCGCTTGACGCCCTCCTCCCGCAGGAAGGGTCCGCCTTCTTTTTCCGCAAAGCGCAGCGCGCCCTGACGCGCCTCGTCGTCCACCAGCAGCAGGAAGTCGATTTCCTGGAGCGTGCGCGGCGCCCCGCCCTCGCGCTCCGCGCGCCTGCGTTCCATGCGGCGCATGAGCGCCCGCCCCCAACGGTCAGGCGCGGAGTCGCCGATGGCGCCGAACATGGGCGTGTCTGCCGGCGTGTGAAACGGGCCGGGACCAACCTGCAGGGCTGGCTCCAGGGAGAATCGCGCGGGATTTTCCAGCCATGTCTTGTCGTATTCGAAGGTGGCGCTTTCCTTGTTCTTGCGCGTACGGGCCCACAGACGCCCCATCAGGTGCGGGACGCCGTCGAGATCCACGTATACGAGAGCCTCTCTGTCCATCACTTGCCTTTCGTGCGTTTCGGGCTGCGCGCCACGCGAATGCGCTGCGGCAAGTTTTCTTCTTCGAGCTGCAGGCCCACGGGATCGTTCTTCGGTGCGGCGAGATCGCCCAGCCGGTCCGCCATGCCCAGCACAAAAAGGACCGTGGCGTATATCCCGATCGCGACGCCGGGATCGCCCTTTTCAATCTTGACGAGGGTCGTGCGGCTGATCGAGGCGCGCTGCGCCGCGATGGCCACCGGGATGCGCCGCCGCCGCCGGGCGTCACGGATGTCGCGGCCGAGCTTGCGCAGGGCATGCCTTACGGGGAGTGGCATTATGACGGATGATCGGCTAGTCCTCATATTTAATGTCCACAATAATGGTCGCTAATAGTTTTAAAGTACATTATTATGAACGCTATGTCAACCACGCCCATTCCTTGGGTGGCAAGCTGGCTGGCCGAAATCTCAAATCTGGAGAGTGCTTCCTGATGGCTGACGAGCCTAAGCGTGCTCAACGCGCGGCGGATTTTGCGCGTTTGCTATCGCGGATCTGCTCGGTGGTGAACTCGCTTCCGCAAACGCTGCAACGCCATCCAGGGGCCCCGGATCGCGCTATTACAGCCACGGGTTGATGGTCGGCGCGCCTGGCTCGTACTAGTTCATTGCTGCAGTGTGGGCATTGTCGTTGAATCATAGACGTTCGTGCCACGAAGATGAGTTTGGCACGCCCAAGACCTAATTGCTGAGGTGGATCGTACGAGTTTCCTCAATCGTGAGCCGAGAAGGATCGCAATAGCCGTGACCTTTCAGACAAGCCGCATAATTGCCTTTGTGCTCTGCGTCCGCCATGGTCTTGATTTCTGGAGCAGTCAGTTTTGTGTAGTCACATGTTTCCTGCCCATCTTTACACGCCGCTAGATTGCGCTGGTCTTCTGAGTAAGCCGTCTGCTTCGCCTGCAACGGGGTGAGTTTCGAGTGGTCGCAGTCGTTCCAGCCGTTGCTGCAGTTCTGCGCGTTGCGCTGGAGTTCCGCAGTGGACGCTTCCCTGGTTTGTAAAGGAGTCAACTGGCCGTGATCACACTGCCCAGAACCGCGCTCACAATCGGACACATTGAGTTGGAGCCGGGCGATTTTCACTTCCGCGGTTTCCGCCAGATTCAGTTTGGAGCGATCGCAAGCTCCCGTCCCGTCTTTGCAGGCGGTAAGATTCCGCTGCTTTTCTGCTACTGCCATTTCGCGGGCTTCAGAGAGGGTCAGCTTGGAGCGGTTGCAAGACTGCATTCCGTCGTTGCAGTCAGTCACATTTCGCTGGTGATCAACCACGGCCAATGCAATCGTTTCCGGTTCAGAGAGTTTTGAGCGATCACAGGAATCGTATCCATGTCTGCAGTTCGCAACGTTGCGCCCATGAGCGGCAAGGGCCGCATCCGCCAGCTGCGCGGCGCTCAGCTTGGCTCGATCACAGGATTCGCGGCCTGCATTGCAGGCGTCCAAGTTCTGGCCGACTTCAGACGACTTTGCCAGCACCAGAATCGGAGAGAGGCAGAGACTAAGACAGGCAGCTTGTGCCCAAAGATGTTTGCGGAGACTAGTTTTCATCTTGTTCACCTTCTTGGAGACGATGATCCACGAGATTCCATCAGAGGCTTTCGCTGCACTGGCCGGAACCGCGACGCGGTTCCGGCCAGCCATAAGCCCCGTACTGACAGGTTCCTGTAGCAACTACTTCGTGTCTTCTTTTGCTTCGGCAATCTTGGCCTGTTGGCCTGCTTCGGACACAGCCTTGATGAATGCGTCCGCGCTGGCCGGGGTCGTTGCCTTGCCCGAAAGAATGCTGCGGAACATCATGTGCTTACCGTAAATGGCATGAGTGGAGTCATTGTCCTGCTCAACCACGGCGCCTTCCAATGTTAGGCCGGCGAACACGCCCTTGGAGCGCGAGTAGGTCAGCATCTCAGTGTTCATCTTCCAGTCTGTTCCAGCGGAAGCGTGACGACCAACCGGTCCAGCTGCAACTGATCCTTCACCCGTCAGTTCAAATTTGCTGGAGAGCAGATGCTGCATACCTTGATCGTTCATGACCAGCATGACCAGGTCCACGTCTTCAACTCCGATCTGCAATCCCCAGCTTCCTCCGCCAACTGAGACGAAAGCCGGTGCGCTCCAGCCTTCAGCTGTGCGGCACGTGGCCACGCCGCGTCCGTGCTTACCACCAAAAACGAAGCCGCCCTTAATCAGGTCAGGCACTACCAGAATGCACTTTGCATTGCTCAGCACTTCTTCCGGGATGCCCTTGTCCGGGGTGGACATGATCGCATGCAGAACTGTTACAGACCGTTGCAGGCGGTCCACCGAATCTTCGCGTGCCGAACCCGCAAACGCGTACGTTCCAACCATCCCCATGACGCTTATCAACAGCAGTGACATTGTTTTTTTCATGAAAGTTTTCCTTTAGGACTCCAGAACTAAGAGGAGAAAGCTTCAGATAGCTGACTTAGTTCAGAGGACCTGAAAGAGAGAGAAGAAGTGCTCGTCTCTGAAATTATGATCGCTCAGGCAGAAAGGGATAGCTGGTCTGAATTGCTCAGTTCTCAAACAGCGGAGATCGACCGGCTCCGCAGTGCCGGATGGAAGAATCAGAGGGAATGTGAGCAATCCTGCACAGAATCATGGGCTTTGCCCTGTCATCGTTCTAATTGTCGGAGACTAGCGCAATCAGCCGAGATCCAGCGGAGGAGAAAATCGAATGGAACCGTACCGTCCGTCTCTGGGTCGGCGTCTGGCTTCAGCACGAGAATTCCTTGGAACATTGCTGGCGATCTTTAAGCCGCGGAGGGAAGAAGTTCGATCACAAAGGATGTGTCCGTTTTGCGGGCTGATCACGCCACGAGCCAAGCGAGTTTGCCTGGAATGTGGAAAGTCACTCAGCGCAGTTTCGTTGGAGAGGAAAGCGGAAAAGCACGCATAAGGCGAGGCATTTCTATCGCCGGACAGATGTCCATCCAATTTCCGATATCGGCATCGCGTCCGCAGCTGTGTATTGAGAGATCCCTATGAGCAAACACTATCTTCACCTCTCCGCGTACCCTTGTGACGCATGCGCCGGCCCAGTCATCGCGGGCTCGCTTGCGGTTCGCGAGAATGTGATATCGAAGGAAACCGACGTCCGCCAGGTAGGAGCGATTTGCCTCTCGTGCGGCCATCGGCAGGCTACGGCGACTGCACCAGCACGCGTTCGTCATGCGCTGCCGATCGAGTGGGCACCTGCGGATGAGGTCAAGACCTCTGGTGTGACAACCGCTTTCGTGGAAGCACTCAATCGCGCAGACCTGCATTGAAGAGGCCTGTGAATGGGCACAACTCCAACTGAGCTATCTTGCTCAGACCGCGGCCTGTCGAGCGTGAGAAGGTAGCTATCAGAATCATTGCCAACGAGACAGTGTTTCCAGTAGGTCTCGGCCGGAAAATCATCCCTCTCCATCGGCGCAGCCCGCCGCAGCAAAGCATCACCGGGCACGCGAAGCCGCAGTAATGGAGAGCCTCCGGGCGCGAAGACTCAGAGGACAGCTACTATGGCAGTCAATCCCACGACCACCCTGATTGGAACCGTAGAAAAGATCATCAGATCCCGCGTTTCGAGCGAACCTGAAAGAGCGCAGATTGTCGTCGAGGGAGCGGACCACCTCTACAGGGAGCTCCGCATCGAAAACGCGCTAATCGATGCAGCCGGCAATCGGGTCCATTTAAAATCGGGCGCCAAAGTGCAGCTAACAATCGAAGCCGAGCCTCAGGGCGTGATGAATAGAATCCATTACGAGATCTGAAGATGGAAATCGTCAAGGGCGCCCGGAATCTTCGGGTGCCGTTCTTTGCAGACTCTAGTCGTGGAGAACAACATTGAGCAGAGAGCTGTGGACTTGTAGCGCGCCCTCAGAGCCGCCGGCGTAGTGAATGAAGCCCAGCTTTCGGAATCGGTTCATAAAGAAGCTGACACGCGAACGAGTGGTCCCGACCATGTCAGCCAGCGTTTCCTGGCTGATCTTCGGGACGACAGTTTCCGGAATGCCTTCCTTGCCAAAGTGAGCGAGCAACAGCAGCACGCGGGCCAGGCGTTTTTCACTGGAGTTGAAAAGTTGGTCGACCAGGTCCTCTTCGTAACGTATATTGCGCCCCAGCAAGTAGGCCACGAACATTTCTGACAGCGCCGGCTCACGATGAAGCGCGTCCATCATGGTCTTCTTTTCTACTCGGAGAATCTCGCAATCTGTCATTGCCGCGGCTGAGCCCATTCTTAACAGCTGGCCTGCCAACGAACCCTCCCCGAAGAAGTTTCCTTGGTTGACGATAGCAATCGTTGCTTCCTTGCCAATGTTCGACACAACGGTGAGCCTTACTTTACCTTTTTGCACGTAAAAAATGGCATCGGCTTCATCCCCTTGCGCAAATATCGTCTGCTTTTTGAAAACCGTGAGAATCTTTCTGCCGTCGCCGATGGTTGCGAGAAACACATCGGGGTCGAACCCGCCGTTCTTCTTGGCCGCTATCGTGGGAGGCATCTCTAACGAGTATAGTCCGCCACCGTACCGAAACCGCTAAAGTCGCCAACGCTCCGAAACTCTGAGACGATTTTGCACTTGCGGCGCGGCCCCCTGCAAGAGTGGTGGGCGGGCAGGAACTGCTCCATATTCCAGCAACCACCGAGCAAGAAGACGTGGCGGGAGATTGGACTCGCGATGCCTTTCGATCGCCTCAGTGCAACCATAGCCGAACCGGCTCTGGCCTCAATCCTTCGAACTCACTATTCCGAACTGGCTAAGCGCCGATCCCGATGCGGTTCAGTGCGAGGCAGGCCCGTGCTCAGTTCGCACTTTTCTCCGGGCTTTGCGCCACAAGTAGGGCAACGAACCGACAGGGCCAGTTTTTTCTTGGCTTTCATGCTTAGACTATGGGCCTGTTGCCCCCAACAAAATGGTCAATAGTGACCAGTTTGAAGGTCCACCTTGGGTGAATACTGGCAACAGAGAAATTCCAACCCGCGCTGGTGTTGTTCCTTGGGGCCATCTGGCAATTGGCTCTTTGAGTAATTCGTTTTTTCATCGAAGTCAGGGACACAATGTCGCTACCAAACACACTCCTACCCAAACCTCTGCTGCAAGTCGTGGCCCCGCGGCCTATCGGGCACGAAGTGGCGGCAGCGCCTCGGGCAAGACTGCACGCGAAACCATCGCTACCCAGTCGAATCGCGGTGATCGGAAATTATCTTCCCCGACATTGCGGAATCGCCACGTTCACCACCGACCTGTGCAGCGCGATATCCGAAGAGTATGGCACCGCTCGGTTGTTGGCGCTTCCGGTAAACGACACCGACGAGGGGTATGACTACCCTTCGCGCGTGCGATGGTCGCTGGCGCAAGACGACGTGAAGTCGTATCAGGACGCTGCTGATTTCCTGAACTTCAACAACATCGACATGGTTTGCCTGCAGCACGAGTATGGAATCTTCGGCGGTCCAGCCGGAAGCCACATTTTGCAACTGCTGCGCGGCCTGAAGATGCCCGTCGTGACCACCCTGCATACGGTTCTCCGTGAACCCGATGCCAACCAACTGATGGTCATGGAAGAGATCGCAGAACTCTCTGACCGACTCATTGTGATGAGCCAGCTGTCATCTCAGTTTCTTCAGGAAATCTTCAAGGTGCCTGGCAGCAAGATCGACATGGTGCCGCACGGAGTCCCGGACCTGCCGTTCCTGGATCCCAATTTCTACAAAGACCGTTTTGGCGTGGAAGGCAAGGCGGTGCTCCTCACGTTCGGCCTGCTCTCGCCGAACAAAGGAATCGAAAACGTAATTCAGGCTTTGCCTCAGATTCTGTCCAAGCACAAGAACGTTGTATACATCGTCGCGGGCGCGACCCATCCCCACATCCTCCGGCGCGAGGGGGATAAGTATCGAGCCAGTTTGCAGGCGCTGGCCAAGGACATCGGCGTGGAATCGCAAGTGATCTTCCATGACCGTTTCGTCAGCCCCGAGGAGATGGTCGAGTTTATTGGCGCCGCCGACATTTACGTCACTCCTTATCGCCATGAAGCACAGGTGGTCTCAGGCACGCTTGCCTATGCGTTAGGCGCGGGCAAAGCGATCATCTCGACTCCGTATTGGCATGCGATCGAGTTGTTGGATGATCGTAGAGGCGCGCTGGTGCCATTCCAGAATCCCGACGCGATGGCGCAAAAAGCCATCGAGCTACTGGACACTCCTGCGATCCGCCATGCCATGCGCAAACGCGCTTACCTGTTCGCCCGGGAGATGGTCTGGAAAAGGGTAGCGCAGGGTTACATGGAAAGTTTTTCCCGCGTCCGCAGCGATCGCATGGAAACGCCAAGGGTCCAGTTCTCGGTTCGCATGACGGAAAAATCGCTGGGCCAGTTGCCTGAATTGAAAGTGGATCACCTGAATCGCCTAACCGATGACACCGGAATGCTGCAGCACTCGATCTTCACGATCCCGAACCGCCGGGAGGGATACACCACCGACGACAATGCCCGCGCCCTAATTTTCGCAGTGCAGCTCGGGGAACTTGAAAAGCATCAGTGTGGAAGAGTGAATGCATCCACGGAAGTGTCGGCTCTCTGCTATTCAGCATTCCTGGAGCACGCCTTCAACTCAGCGAAGAGCAGATTCAAGAATTTCCTTCGCTATGATCGCCGGTGGAGCGAACCTGTCGGCTCCGAAGACGCCCATGGACGCGCATTGTGGGCTCTTGGGACGGTTCTAGGCCGATCTCAAGATCAGGGATTGCGCGGCGCTGCCGGGCGCTTGTTCGAGTTTTCTCTGCCCGCGGTTCTGGAATTCCATAGTCCGCGTGCTTGGGCCTACACCCTGCTGGGAATTCAGGAATACCTCACTTCCTATCCCGGAGATCGCGACGCGCAGAAGCTGCGATCCGCCCTCAGCCGGCGACTGCTCGAAATGTATGAGTCAATCCGACGGCCGGATTGGAAATGGTTCGAGAACGTTCTAGCCTATGGAAACGCGAGATTGCCCCAAGCTCTGTTGCTGGTGGGTTCTGCCTGCTCGGACGATCGCATGGTTTCTGCTGGCCTTGAATCGCTCGATTGGCTATCAACCCAGCAACACTGCGAGATTAACCGCCACTTCGTTCCGATCGGTTCGCAGGGCTTCTATCACCAGGATGCAGAGAAGGCCCGCTTTGATCAGCAACCGATCGAAGCCGCTGGCGCGGTTTCTGCGTGTCTGCAAGCATACCGCCAAACTGGCGATAGCCGATGGCGCGGCGAAGCGTGGTCGGCCTTCAATTGGTTCCTCGGCGACAACGATCTGCAACTGCCCCTTTACGACTCCGTCACGGGCGGCTGCCGCGACGGTCTTCATCCCGACCGTGCCAACGAAAATCAGGGAGCAGAGTCAACGCTGTCGTTCTTGATGGCACTCCTCGAAATGCGTTCACTGCAAGAGCCAGAACAAAAGGAAATCCTTTCATGACCGTACCTGCAGAAAAGCAGACGAGCCTGCTGAGCACTCCTTTCGAACCGCTACTTCATCGTCATCCCACGAACCCGATCCTGACGAGTAAGGATTGGCCATACCCAATTAACAGTGTCTTCAATGCGGGCGCTACGCTTCTTGCAGATGGCACGACTCTGCTGCTTTGCCGTGTGGAAGATCGACGAGGCCTGTCGCATCTCTGCGCCGCACGATCTCTCAATGGGGTCGACGGATGGCAAATCGACGACGAACCCACGTTGATGGCCGATCCCAAGAATTTCCCGGAAGAGATTTGGGGCATTGAAGATCCTCGCATCACCCTCGTTCCCGAACTGCAGCAATACGTCATCACCTACACTTCGTATTCGCGCGGTGGCCCAGGTGTGTCGCTGGCCCTGACCAAAGACTTCCGCTCCTTCGAACGATACGGTGTGATTATGCCCCCCGATGACAAGGACTCGGCACTCCTGCCGCGAAGAATCGATGGTTGCTGGGCGCTGATTCACCGTCCAATGACAACACTCGGGTCGCATATGTGGATTTCTTACTCTCCGGACCTACGTTACTGGGGCCGGCATAGGCTCATGCTCGAAGCTCGCCGCGGCGCCTGGTGGGACGCCAACAAAATTGGACTATCGCCGCCGCCAATCGAGACGTCTAGAGGATGGCTGGTGTTCTACCACGGAGTAAGGCATACCCCCTCGGGCTGCCTGTATCGATTGGGCCTGGCTCTCTTCGCTCTGGAGAATCCGGAGAAATGCCTGCTACGGGGAGATTCGTGGATCTTCGGGCCAGAAGCCGACTACG
The DNA here is from genome assembly GCA_963763845.1 of uncultured Acidobacteriota bacterium. Taxonomy (GTDB): domain Bacteria; phylum Acidobacteriota; class Terriglobia; order Terriglobales; family Acidobacteriaceae; genus Sulfotelmatobacter. The sequence continues at coordinate 55,514 of CAVXPX010000016.1, read as the reverse complement.
AGCGCCACGGCGACGTTGACGATGTCGTATTCCCGTGCGGATACACGATGGACGCCGATGGCGACACCCTCAACATATATTACGGAGCAGCGGATTGCGCGATTGCCTTGGCTCGGGCCAGCGTTCGCTCATTGCTTGCGTGGCTGGATGCTAACGGAAGTTGCGAGCGTCGCCAGCGCGCGCAGGATTTGTGAAGCTACTGGCAGTTTTCCAATTTATCTTCGGCTGCCGGCACCGTCACCTCAGCCGCGTCTTCACCATCAAACACCGGACTTACCGGGTGTGCTTCGACTGTGGACAGGAGTTCGATTTGCCTGACGCGCATGCTCTCATGCGATTCACTACCTCTCCGGACGCTCGCCTTAAGACGAATCATCAACCTGCGAACTGAAGGCACGTAGTTCTGCTCCAACGTCGCAACCTTCATCTTCACTTGTGAGCTATCTTGCTCAGACGCAGCAATCTGGACCTGTCATTCTTCTTGTACTGACTGTGGGTACGAGCGGCGAACTCTGATTCGCAGCTCTCATTCTTAAGCTGGGTCGAGGCCAATCAGCATTCTTCATCCGGGTGCGTGCCGCCAAACGTTGCGGCAAGCACGATTCGACTCCAGGAATTCCTGAAAATTGAAATCAGGCAACGTCCCCGGCGGACGAGGAGGCGTTAGCCCGCGAAACTTAGCTTGTCCGAACAAGGAGGACACAAATCGTGCCTTTAATTCAACTGCTCGAAGTTCTGATCGTGGTCGGCGTACTACTGTGGCTCGTAAATCGCTTCATCCCCATGCAGTCGTCCATCAAGTCGATCTTGAACGGCGTCGTGGTAATTGCCGTAGTTCTATGGCTGCTGAACGTATTCGGGCTCTTTCACTCCCTCTCGCGGGTCCACGTCGGAACTTTTCTGATCCCGTAGAAAAGATCAGCCATATCGCTGAAGGCGTCACACAACTTTCTATCAACCAGATGCGGCAGGCTTCTGCCCCGAGGAGTCATTTTGAAATCGAAGCTGATATTAGCAGCAGGAATCACCCTCAGTTTGAGCGCGTTTGCTCAAACTAACTCTCAAACTCCAACCGTCGAGCCAATGAGCACGACGCCCACGTTCCGAGTAACTGTGATCAGTCGCAGTGTGCAAGCGGTCAACTACGAGCATCGCAGCGGACCTTCAAAGGTCGATTTTGCGGGCACCAACTTGATGCCCTCTGCGAACGGCGTAGCCGAAGTGAACAGCAAGCGCGGGTCTATTGCCATCGAAGCGGAATTCGGTGACCTGCAGAAACCGACGACGTTCGGCAATGAGTATCTGACTTACGTCCTGTGGGCGATTTCACCAGAAGGTCGTGCCGTGAACCTGGGCGAAGTTCTGCTGGGCGGCAACCACCGCAGCAAGCTGAACGTTACCACCGATCTTCAGGCATTCGCTCTGATTGTCACCGCGGAACCCTACTACGCGGTCAGGCAGCCCAGCAATGTAGTGATTCTCGAAAATGTGGTTCGTGAGGAAACCAAAGGAACGACCGAAGCGGTGAACGCGAAGTATGAACTGATGGAACGTGGCGGCTACATTCCGACTGGCTACAAGTTTGATCCCGTGATTTTGAATGCAAAGTTGCCGCTCGAATTCTTCGAGGCACGGAACGCAGTGCGCATCGCTCAATCCGAAGGAGCCGAGGAGTACGCGTCCGACAGCTATCAGCATGCCGTCAAGCTGATGAACAATGCAGACGGCTATGCCACTGACAAGCACATCGACAAAAAGCCGTTAATCGCAGTTTCCCGCGAAGCCGTGCAGACGGCGGAAGACGCTCGCGCGATCGCAGTCAAGAAAATGGATGACGTCCGCCTGGCCAACGAACGCCAGAATTCAGCCGACGCGCAGGCGAGAACGCAACAGCAGGCGGATGACGCGACCCGGCGGAAGGAACGAGCTGAATCCGATGCCGCGAAAGCTCAGGCGGATAAGGTTCAGGCAGAATCTGACGCAGCCAAGGCCCAGGCCGCCGCTGCCGATGCACAAGCCGCGACCGCGAAGGCTCAAGCCGCGACCGCGAAGGCTCAAGCCGACATGGCGAACAGCCAGGCGGCATCGGCGAGTGCGGTATCTGCGGCACAGGCCGATGCGGATCAATCGCGCCTGGCTGCACAACAGGCGCAACAGGGTCAGCAACAGGCAGAGACCGACAAGGCAGCCATGCGCGCGAAATTGTCGGAGCAGCTGAATTCGATTCTTCAGACTCGCGACAGCGCGCGCGGGCTCATCGTCAGTATGTCCGATGTTTTATTCGACACGGGAAAATATTCGTTGAAACCGGGCGCGCGCGAGAAGCTGGCGAAAGTCGCCGGCATTCTGCTCGCCTATCCGGGGCTCAGCATTGAAGTCGGGGGATATACCGACAACGTGGGCGGCGATGCGATGAATCAAACGCTGTCGGAGAATCGTGCTGGATCGGTGCGCGACTACCTGGTGCAAGAAGGCGTTGCCACAAATTCGGTCAGTGCCAGAGGTTTCGGCAATACCTTGCCAGTGGCCTCGAACGACAACTCCGCCGGACGGCAACAGAACCGACGGGTGGAACTTCTCGTGTCGGGCGACGCCATCGGCAGCCCGGTCAATGCAACTACAGGAAGCTTGCGGTAAGGCAAGGCCAAGCAGCGATTCGATAACGGAGGCAACACTTTATGAAGCTAGTAGGAGCAATCAGCATAGCCGTTCTCTCTTTGTCCCTTGGAGTTGGAATTCCGGCATACGCCCAGCAGGAACAGCATGAACAGCAGGAAGAAAACAAAGACAAGCCGGCGCAGGAAAAAGAGAAGAAGGCGCAGCCGGAGAAAACCGTGAAGCCGGAAGAGAAGAACGCGCGGCAGGAAGAGAAGAGTGCGAAGCCGGAAGAGAGGAATGCGCCAGAACAACATGCGCAGCAATCCAAGCCAGAACAGAAGGAAGAACATGCTGGCGGCGGCCGGATTCCTGCCGACCGCTTCAAGGCCAATTTCGGGCGCGAACATAGCTTTCGCGTGAGCGAAGGCGATTACCGCAATCGTCGCTTCCAATACGGAGGTTATTGGTTCGGCTTCGCCTCGGTCTGGCCGAGCAACTGGCTGTACACGCAAGACGTTTATGTAGTCGAAATCGACGGCCAGTACTACCTTTGCAATGCGAGCTATCCGGGTGTGAACCTGATGCTCAGCGTCACGCTGTAGGCGCCATCAACCAACAAACCAATCGGCGCGGGCGCTTCCGGCTCGCGCCTTTTCCTCAAGGAATATAAGGAGCTATCCTGATCGTGATTGATTCTGGCGCTGGTGGGTGCGCTGCCGCGCTGGTCGCACAGCCGGGAGTGGGGCTACGCCCCGACCGGGGGCCTGGGTCTTGTTCTATTCGTTGTTGTCATTCTGCTGGTTCTCGGCCGGATTTGAACCATGCGCGTCAACTCAACATCGGCAGGTGCCATCTCCAGGAGTGGGTGTCTGCTATCCGGTCGCACGGTGGTGGCACTTCTTCTCGTCGTGCTGATGTGCAATGGCGGATCGTCCGCCTACTCCGTTCTTACGCACGAGGAGATCGTGGATTTGCTCTGGGGCGATAAAATCCGTCCCCTGCTCCTACAGCCTGCAAGCTTGCGGACAATCAGGCATCAAGAAAGGGAGTTCGTGCATGCCTGTAAAACCCCTTCCGCCCGATGCGGACCTCAACCATCTCAAGTACCAAGCCAAGGACCTGATCAAAGCGTGCACCCGAGGTGACTTGCAGGCCGCACGAAGACGGGGGATATGGAGAAGGCACGGGCGGCATCGAATCCGGAGCTGTCGCCGCATGTTTCGTTCGTCGATATGGGCGGGCATGGATATTCTGTGGTTCGCGCCGGCTCTGAGGCTCTGGAAACGGAATTCGTTTGCATCCCTCGTCCGCTCGAGCGAAGTGATCGGGATGATGGAGGCCGGTTGCGATATCGAGTTCGGTTCCGCACATCGATTTGGAAAGCGGGCAAGGCGCCCAAGCTTGATATGCGAATCGTCGAGGGCGATGCCAGTTTCTCTGTTTGAAACCCGCGTGGAACCCTCGACAAGACGTTCGCGGCAAGAGTGCAGCAAGACATTTCTAGTCCGGCAGGCTTACACCTGAAAATCGCCGGCATGCATCGATAAGTTTCTCCTGCAATTCGGTTTCGCGCGTTGCGGGAATCGGGCTGCGAAGTCGCATGTGATAGAAGTACTCGCCGGCGACCATTGCACCCGGGGCGTCGCTCACGGCGAGCCACACTTGTGTCCGATGTCCCTCATTCAAGTCGTCGGGAGCATTCGGACCGCCCATTTTGGTAGGAACCCATCCCGGTTCGAGAGCGTTGGAGAGAACATGGGGCCACCGGCGGGCAACGGTGAAGGCAAGAAGCACCTCGTGAAACTTGGTGTCGGAGTAAGCCTGCTGTCCTCGCCATGGGCGATGGTCCCAGTTCAAATCTTGCAGGCTGGTGTCGCCGCTCCGGTGCAGGCCAGAGCTCAGGTAGACGAGGCGCTTGGGATTTTGGATGAGACTGGTGAGGATATAAGGAGCCAGCGTATTCACTGTGAAAACTTGTGAGAGTCCATCCTCTGTCGCCACGCGGCGAGGCTCCTGATAGCCGACGGCGGCGTTGTGAATGACGGCGTCGAACGAGCCAAGGGAATTGACCTGGTCCGCCAGATGTTTTGTCTGACGGATGCTCGACAGGTCTGCCAGCAGAACTGTTTCCGCGCCGGGCACGGCAGACATTGCTTCGCGGCCGCGTTGTTCATTGCGAGCGTGGAGAACGACCTTATGACCCTTCTCAATGAGAAGTTGCGCCGCCATGCGGCCCAGGCCATCAGAAGAGCCGGTGATGAATACGCGAGCCATGATTTGCACCTTCAAATCTATTTTATGTGACAGGATGAAACGTCGGCTGCGTTCTCGACCGCCCATTCTTTCGCTGAACCGCCGCAATAGAAATGACGGCACGGTGGAACGGGTCCACCGTGCCGCTGGGGAGCTAGCTATCGTGCGAGGGAAAGGTCGAATAGGCTGGATGAAAAGAGTTTCATTCTTGACCGGTCTGTTCCGAAACATGTAAAGTCGCCATGCCCTCCCCCCAGGTTCGGAGGCGCATGTGAAGATTGGTATTCCTGGGCCCCAAGTCAGTACTCTCCTTCTGAGCACGATCTTTTTAGCCCTGCTGACGGCCGTAGCTGCGGCGCAAGATGTTGCAGGATGCCCGACCACCTCTACGAACAATGTTTGTTTGACCACGTATCAGGGCGGCATCAGCCGTCTCGGATATAACTCCAGCGAGCCGACCCTCACCCAGGCGGCCATTACCGCGACATCGGGGCAGAAATTCAAGAAGGAATTTGCAGTCGCGGTGAATGGCGCAATTTACGCGCAACCGCTGGTGCTTCCGAACGTCACGATCAGCGGCACAACATACGCCGATGTGGCATACGTCGCGACGGAGCAGAACTGGGTGTACGCGATCGATGGGGCGACCGGGAAGACTCTCTGGTCGACGAATCTCACGCCCAAGGGATACACAATTCTCAAGAGTTCTGACGTCAACGGCTGCGCCAATATTTTGCCTTCACCTGGCGACATCGGAGTGACCGGGACGCCCGTGATCGACCTCAGCGGCAATCGGGGGCAAACAACTATCACCAGCGGCGTGCTGTACGTGGTCGCAAAGCTGAAGACGACGGGCACTCCGTACAGCTACAAGCAGACTCTCTATGCCCTGAACATCATTGATGGCGGTAATGGCGTGAGTGCGACCCAGCCGTATGCATCGATTGATATCGGCGGAACATTCAACGGAATCACGTTCAACCAAGGGACAGTGGGAACCAACCCTCCGTATTCGTTGACGCAAAACCAGCGTGGAGCGTTGCTGGCGCTGCCCGAGTCAGGGCAAAATCCGCAGATTGTCATTACGTGGGGAGCGCACTGCGATCACACGAATTTCCCTTACAACGGATGGATGATGGCGTATCAGTTGAACGCAGCGCAGACGGCGCTGACCCAGACCGCGATCTGGGCGTCGGTGCCGTCGAAAAAAACGTATGAAGGAGGGATCTGGGAAGGAGGTTCCGGGCCTGCGGCCGACAGCAGCGGTCATATTTTTCTCGCGGTCGGAAATGGGGACTCGAGCATGAAGATCAGCCTGCCTCCGAACGATAATCCGGCGTCGTGCACGACGTCTCCTTGCGACTACGGCAATTCCGTTCTGGAATTCCAGCTTCTCGGAAATTCTTTCAGCGTGCTCGATTTCTTCACGGCATACGACTGGACGACCCGGAATCGGTACGACTACGACCTTGGCGCAGGCGGCCTGATGCTGCTGCCGTCGCAGGAGAATGGCAATCCGGAGAATCTGCTGGTGCAGGCGGGGAAAGAAGGGAATGTCTATCTGACGCAGACTTCTCCGGCCGGTTCGATGGGCGGATACACCGGGAATGGCGCTTCGGACGCGACGACGCAGGCTCTGTATCACGCAGTCTGCTACAACGTCTCGGAAGAGTGCGGCATATGGGGATCTCCGGCCTGGTGGAACACGACGACCGGCGGAGGCGGTTCGACGGGATACGCGTACTTCGGCGGAAAGAATTTGGGGATCATGCAATTCCAGTTTTATCCGAATGGAAGCAGTTGCACCGATAGCGACGGCAAGGCTGGATTCTGTACGACTCCGACGGCGAAGACGTCGCATACTTTCTCATGGCCCGGTCCGACTCCGACAGTTTCCGCGGCAAGCACAACTGCGACGCAGGCGATCGTATGGGCGATCGACGCGCACCGTGCACTGAATGGCGGAGTGGCGGGGCTGTGGGCTTTTGATGCCACGAAGCTGAGTTGCCTGTTTTCAACAGATCAGAGCGTCGCGAAATCGGCATGCACGCGAAAAGGGGCGTCCACGGACGTACCGTCTGGGATTGCGGCTAAGTTCACCGTCCCGAGCGTCGCGAATGGAAAAGTGTACGTCGGCACAGCCGGCGGGTCGAAGGGCGGGTATCTGAATATTTATGGCATCGAGTAACTCGCGGCAAATAGAATTCTGGTTGCCAGCGGTGTGACGTTTCATTCTCCTGACCACACTCAAGCTGATGCCGGCAAGCGTTCGCCCGGCGCCACAAACGCGACCGGCCGGCGATCCCGGCAAGTCAAAACCACACTTCCTGTAATGCCGGCGGCTGGATACGTCCGCGCCTATGTGCGATGATTGCCGGTCGTTTCGCGGGGGCGTATCGAATGAAACTGAACGGATACTTGATCCGGAGCACCGTCGTAGCGGCGCTCGGCGGATTGCTGTTTGGCTTCGACACGGCAGTAATCTCGGGTACTACGAGCAACCTCACAGTTGTCTTCCACCTTACAGCCAAACTGCTCGGCGTAACGGTTTCCGCAGCACTGATCGGGACAATCCTGGGGGCGATGTTCGCAGCGATTCCCGGCGATCGATTCGGCCGGCGCGATAGTTTGCGGGTAATGGCTGTGCTCTATGTTCTATCTGCCTTGGGATGCGCGTTCGCATGGAATTGGGATGCGCTGGTGTTCTTTCGATTTCTCGGCGGACTCGGGATCGGCGGGTCCTCGGTTCTTGGACCGATGTACATTGCCGAGATCGCTCCGGCCAGCTGGCGCGGACGGCTGGTGGGCGTTTTTCAATTCAATGTGGTGGCCGGCATTCTATTGGCTTACTTGTCCAATTATCTCGTCGGGCTGCAGCATTTCAGCGTGGATGCGGAATGGCGCTGGAAATTCGGCGTAGCCGCAGCACCGGCAGCTTTGTTTCTGGTCCTGCTGTTTGCCATTCCGCGCAGCCCACGCTGGCTGGTGAAGAAACAACGAGTCGACGATGCTCGTCACGTTCTGCAAATGACCGGAGAAGAAAACTACGAACAAGATCTTCGCGAGATTGTTGCCTCGATCGATGCCGAGCACGGGCACGCGGATGAACCGTTATTCTCGCGCAAGTACGGGCTGCCGATTTTTCTGGCCGTGACGATCGGATTTTTCAACCAGCTCTCGGGGATCAATGCGATTCTCTATTATTTAAACGACATTTTCGCCTCGGCGGGCTTTAGTAAGGTCTCAGGGGATCTGCAGGCGGTGGTTGTGGGTCTTACCAACTTGATTTTTACGATGATCGCGATGTCGATCATCGACAAGGTGGGGCGGAAGAAGCTCCTCTTGATCGGGGCGGTAGGAACAGCCGCGTGCCTGGGCGGAGTCGCGGCAATTTTTTCCATGCACCGGCATCAGGACTGGCTGGTGTGGCTGCTGGTAGGCTTCATCGCGAGCTTCGCGTTCTCGCAAGGATCAGTGATCTGGGTCTACATCAGCGAAGTGTTTCCCAATCGCGTACGAGCCAAGGGACAGAGTCTGGGCAGTTTGTCGCACTGGCTGATGAATGCGGCGATTTCGTTTGCCTTTCCGACGCTGGCGGCCTGGTCGAAATCGATCCCATTCATGTTCTTTTCCGCCATGATGGTACTGCAGTTTTTTGTGGTGCTGTTTATCTATCCCGAGACGAAGGGCGTGACGCTGGAACAGATGCAGAAGAAGCTGCACGTGGCGTAAGTGGAATGCTGTTCAATCTTTGACCAGGGGATACTCTTTTTCCCGCCATCCGCGGATGCCGCCATCCATCGAAATGACGTTGGTGTAACCCATCTTCTGTAAATTGTCGGCCGCAAGGGCAGAGCGGTATCCACCGCCGCAATAAAGGACCATCTCCTGATGGAGGTCTGGGACTCGACCCTCGATGTCGCGCTCGATGACGCCTTTGCCGAGATGAACTGCGCCTGGAAGATGATCTTTGGCGAACTCGCTTTCTTCGCGAACATCGACCAGCAGAAATTTATCGCCGCGATCGATTCGTTTTTTAACCTCGTCCACATTGGTTTCGCGGATCCGCGACCGGGCGTCGTCGACAATCTTGAGAAAGCGCGGAGGGTGCTGGTGGGCCATGAAAGCTCCTTTCATTCGTATCGCGCAGATATCGTATCAACTTTGCCGTTCGCGGCGTAATTCTGCATTCGGTTAGCATGGACCGGTGCGGGCAGCGGGAGAACGTAAAATCGGACTGGCGCGAGCGTTGTCGAAGCTCGGATATTGCTCGCGATCTCAAGCCATCGTCCTGATTTGGGCGGGCAGGGTGAGCCTGAATGGGAGCGCCCTCACTAGCCCGGAAACGCCAGTGTCTTTTGGGCGAGACCGGATTGCGGTCGACGGCCAAACCATCGAACCGCCGCAGAAAATTTATCTCGTCATGAATAAGCCGCGCGGGCTGGTGACCACCGCATCCGACGAGAAGGGTCGCGAGACGGTTTATTCGATTCTCGAGAGTTCGAATCAGAGCCTGTCGTGGGTAGCTCCGGTCGGGCGTCTCGATAAAGCCAGCGAGGGGCTACTGCTGCTGACGAACGATTCGGAATGGGGAGCGCGTGTGGCCGCGCCCGAAACGCATCTCGAAAAAACCTATCACGTGCAGATCGGTGCGATTATTGACGATACTTTTATCCAATCGATTCTGCGCGGAGTGAAGGCAGAGAACGGGGGCGTCCTGCGGGCGAAGAAGGCGGCGGTATTGCGTTCGGGCGAAAAGAACTGCTGGCTTGAGATCACGCTCGATGAAGGGAAGAACCGGCAGATTCGCCGGATGCTCGCTGCATGCGGAATCGAAGTGCTGCGGCTGATGAGAGTCGCGATTGGCCCGCTGCAGCTTGGCAATCTGGCGAAGGGATCGTTCCGCAGTCTGACTTCGGACGAAAAAATGGCCTTGGATCGAGCCATGTCGGCCAGTCGCGGGCGTTCCCTCCGAAGCCCATGCTAGACTGCGTTTTTGTTCGGAGACCTGAGTGGCCGATCTTACATTCCTTCCTGCAGTAGAAATGGCGAGACAAGTTCGGGAGAAAAAGATTTCTCCGGTTGAACTGGCCGAAGCCCATCTGGCGAAAATCGAGAGGCTGAATCCGAAGCTGAACGCGTTTATCGATGTTGACCCTGAGCGGGTCCGGCGCGAGGCGCGCAATGCCGAAGAAGCTCTTGCTGCGGGCGGGAACATCGGTCCATTGCATGGCGTGCCGGTCAGCGTCAAAAGTTCGGTGGATGTTGCCGGGATGAAATGTGAGGCGGGGACGCGGTTGCGCGAAGGATGGATTGCAACCGAAGATGCGCCGCTGGTTTCCCGCTTGCGAAGCGCGGGCGCGGTCATCTTGGGCGTGACGAACACTCCCGAATTGCTGATGGCGTGGGAGACCGACAATCTTCTGCACGGGCGAACAAACAGTCCGTGGGATCTGGAGCGAACGCCGGGAGGTTCGAGCGGAGGCGAGGCGGCGGCGATCGCGGCGGGCATGTCGGCGGGTGGCGTCGGAAGCGACGGTGGTGGTTCGATCCGCGTGCCCGCTCATTTCAGCGGAATCTGCGGGCTGAAACCGACTCCGGGGCGGATCCCGTCGACGGGCCATTTCCCGGCTTCCGGAGGGCCATTCGCGATATTGGGTGTGGTCGGCCCGATGGCCCGTACCACCGACGATTTGAAGCTGCTGTTTGAAGTGATGCAAGGTCCGGATGACGGCGATACATGCTCTGCCCCGGTGCCTGTGCGCTGGCCGAGCGAATCCGAAACCAGGAAACTGAAGATCGGCTATTTCGAAGATGATGGGCGGACGCCGGTTGCGCCTGAGATTCGAGCGGCAGTCGCAAGAGCGGCGAAGGCTCTGAGCCATGCTGGATTTACGGTCGAGCCGTTTCGTCCCGAAGGTCTGGAAGAGGCGCGGGTGCTCTGGAAAAAATTCTTCGTGAAGGTTGGGGGGATGCTGATCGGGCCGATGTTTGACGGGCGCAAGGGCGACATCAGCCCAATGCTTCACCAGTTTTTGGAGTGGTCGGCGGCCGAACCACAGTTCACCGAGAATTCTTTGCTCGCCGCATGGTTTCGTCGCGATCAGCTACAGGTAGAGTTTGTCCGGCAGATGCGAGAATATCCGATTCTGCTGTGCCCACCGGCGGCTATCCCGGCGTTTCGGCACAGGGAACGCACCTGGGTTGTCGGCGGCAAGACGATCCAGTATCTGGATGCATGGAGCTATACGGAATGGTTCAATCTGCTTGGCAATCCTGCGGCTGTGGTGCCGGTAAGCCAGACAGCGGACGGTCTGCCGATCGGCGTCCAGATCGTCGGAAGGCCCTGGGCGGAAGAAGAGGTGCTGTCGGTCGCGGCTGCATTGGAGAGAGTCTGTGACGGATGGAAAGCGCCTCCACTCGGTGAGAGCTGATATTGCGTGCGCGGGCAAAGTGTTCGCTAGTATTTTTCGAGTATTCCAATAGGCGGGCTCTGTGTATAACGTGTTGGGCGCGCTACGTCAGCCACTGTGGGGCTGATTGTTCGGGGACAGCTTCGTCATCTTTACATCACTGCCATGAGACTTCCAGGGAGAATCTTCGGTCGAGTTCTGCCGGCGTTCGTGTTTTTTCTCGCTGTCTCCGCTGCCTATCTCTACGCTCTTCCGCAGCCCAACATTTTCTATGCCTGCATAGTTCTGCTGCATGCGTTTGCCGGCGTGATCGTTGCAGTTCTGCTGGCGGCGAAGCTCTTCCAGTTGCTTCGGACGGGAAGTTGGTCGGGGCGTATTGGCTGGGTGCTGATTGCGGCGGGTGCCGTCATGGGCCTGATTCTGATCAAGACCGGAACTCCCCTGTCGGAGTGGAACAAGCTTTATTTCCATATCGTGATTTCTACCGCCGGCGTCGGATTCCTGGTTGCCGATTGGCTGGGCCGGAGAGGACAGAAGCAAACCCAGCCGGCGGCAAAGAACGTCGCCGGCGGCGTGATCCGGCTCGTGGCTTGCCTGGCCGTGCTCGCCGGCATCGGCTATGGAGCGCAATACCTGCGTCAGGGTTGGGAGACGCGCAACCGCATTCAGAATCCGGCGATGGCTCCGGACAATATGGATGCGGAAGGGGATGGGCCGAATGGTCCTTTCTTCCCGAGTTCGGCTCAGGTTTACGGGCATCAGAAGATTCCGAGCAAGTTTTTCATGGAGTCGGATTCGTGCAAGCGCTGCCACGAAGATATCTACAACGAGTGGTACAGTTCGGCGCACCACTTCTCTTCGTTTAACAATCAGTGGTATCGCAAAGCGGTCGAGTACATGCAGGACACGGTCGGCACGAGGCCGTCGAAATGGTGCGGCGGATGCCACGATCCGGCAGTGCTGTATTCGGGCCTGATGGACACGCCGATTAAGAAGATCGTGCATCGTCCGGAGGCGCAAGCGGGGCTCGGCTGCATGATGTGCCACTCCATCGCGAAGGTGAAGAGCACGATGGGCCAGGGGGATTTCTACCTGGAATACCCCAAGCTGCATGAGTTGGCCGCGACGAAGAATCCGGTCATGCGGGCGATTCACGACTTTGTGATCCAACTGAACCCTGAGCCGCACCGGCGGGTATTCCTCAAGCCGTTCATGCGCGATCAGACGGCAGAATTTTGCTCGACCTGCCACAAGGTTCATTTGGACGTACCGGTTAACGACTACCGTTGGGTGCGCGGATTCAACGAGTACGACAATTGGCAGGCCAGCGGAGTTTCCGGGCAGGGGGCGCGTTCGTTTTACTACCCGCCGAAGCCCGCGCAATGCGCCGATTGCCACATGCCCATGACTGCGTCGAAAGACATGGGCAATGTCAACGGCTTCATTCACTCGCATCGGTTTCCAGCGGCCAATACCGCGGTTCCGACGGCAAATGAGGATGCGGCTCAGCTGAAGCTGACGGAAGATTTCCTGAAGAATGGCATCGTTTCCGTGGATATATTTGCGCTGTCGCCAGCGCAGGCTCCGCTGAAGGCCGGAGCGTTGAGCCAATCGGAACTTTCGACGACGTTCGCCGTGGGAGAAGAGTCCGAAAACAAAATAACGGCCGAAACCCAAGGCGAGGTAGCACCGGTCACGGCGCCGTTGAATCGGGTTCTGCCGCCGCTCCGCCGTGGCGATACAGTGCGCGTGGATGTTGTGGTCCGCACAAAGAAGGTTGGACATTTCTTCCCGGGTGGGACCGTCGATGCCTATGACACCTGGCTCGAACTGAAAGGCACCGATGACAAAGGGCAGACGATTTTCTGGAGCGGCATGGTGGAAGATAACGGGCACGGACCGGTCGAGAAGGGAGCGCACTTCTACCGGTCGCTGCAGATCGACGGGCACGGAAATCCCATCAATAAACGAAATGCATGGGCGACACGGGCCGTGGTATATGTCCGACTGATTCCCCCCGGCGCAGCCGACACCGTGCATTACCGGATGTTCATTCCCGAAGGCGCGGGCAACAAGATCACGCTGCACGCGCGTCTCTGCTACCGCAAGTTTTCCTGGTGGAATACGCAGTTTGCATTTAAAGGTGTGCCTGATCCCAACGAGCCGGACAAAGTCGCGCCCGATTACGACGATCGTCCTGTAACGTTCACTGGGTCGCTGCAAGGTATCTCCGCGAAGGAGGAAAAGGTTCCGGATCTGCCGATTGTTGCCCTTGCGGAGGATGAAGTTACCTTGCCGGTGATCGCGCACAATGTACCGCTGCCGCAGCCGAAGACGGTCGCATTGAAGGATGAATGGCAGCGCTGGAATGATTATGGAATCGGTCTTTTCCTGCAAGGAGATTTGAAAGGCGCGGCGGGGGCATTCCAGAAAGTTACGGAAGCTGATCCCAACAATCCGGATGGATGGGTGAATCTGGGGCGCTGCGCAGTGCAGGAGGGCGATATGGCACGAGCCCGAGTCGTGCTGGTGAAGGCGCTTGCACTAGCTCCGAAGCTTGCCCGTGCCAATTTCTTTTATGCAAAAGTCCTGCGCGCCGACGGCAATTACGATGGGGCGGCACAGCGCTTGCGGATCGTACTCGATGAGTATCCGCGAGATCGCGTTGCCTTGAACGATCTGGGCCGGATTCTGTTCCTGGAGCGTAACTACAACGGCGCCGTCAAAGTTTTGCAAGCGGTGCTGCAAGTCGATCCCGAGGATCTTCAGGCAAACTACAACCTGATGCTCTGCTACAACGGTCTGGGCAATGAGAAACTCGCGAAAGCGCACGAAGCGCGCTATTTGCGGTTTAAGGCCGACGAGGCTTCGCAGGCGATCACGGGACCATATCGGCAGTCGCATCCGGAAGACAACAATGAGCGGCAACCGGTGCACGAGCATGTTTCGGTGCCACTGCCGATTCTGAGCGCGAGGTCAAGGCTGAAGGCTGGTCGGCACGAGAACTCACCTATATTGAGTGCTGGGGCTTCCAGATAAATGCTTTCTTCAATAATTACGCAAGCTACGAACGAGACCCATTTTTGCTGGCGAGGTGACAGTTCTTTCTGGCGGCGTTCCGGCGCGTTCTCCTCTTTATTTTTGTTTCTGATGGTGGGCTCCCTCAGCCTCGCTCAGCCGGTGCATTTCCGCGATATCACCTCGCAGGCGGGCATTCATTTCATCCATAACAATGGAGCGTTCGGCAAGAAGTGGCTGCCCGAGACGATGGGGCCCGGGTGTGCCTTCATCGACTATGACAACGACGGGTATCCCGACATCGTTCTGATCAACGGGGACGATTTTCCCGGACATCCGCACGGCGGTTCTACCACGCTGAAGCTCTACCACAACAATCATGACGGCACCTTCACCGATGTAACCCGGAAAGCAGGACTCGCGATTCCGATGTTTGGGCTGGGGATTGCCGTCGGAGATTATGACAACGACGGCTTCGACGATATCTTCGTCACTGCCTTGGGACAGAATCATCTGTTCCACAACAATGGCAATGGAACATTCACGGATGTAACCAAGTCGGCGGGAATGTGGGGACCGCACGAATTCTCAACCGGCGCCGCGTGGGTGGATTTCGACCGCGACGGCAAACTCGATCTGGTTGTTGCGAACTACGTGCAGTGGAGCGAGCAGGGGGATCTTTACTGCACCATCGACGGCTCGCATAAATCCTATTGCACGCCCGAATCCTATAAAGGTACTTCGCTGCGGGTGTGGCACAACCTTGGCGGGGGAAAGTTTGAAGACGTTACGCAGAAGTCCGGCATGGGCGATCCAACTTCGAAAAGCCTGGGCATCACGATTCTTGACGCGAATGGCGACGGATGGCCCGACATCCTGATCGCCAACGATACCGAGCCGAATAAGCTTTACGTCAACAAGAAGAATGGGACATTTGAAGAACGGGGAGTCGCGGCGGGCATTGGTTTCAGCGAGGACGGCGTGGCTCGCGCCGGAATGGGCGTGGATGCAGCTGATTACGACCGCAGCGGGTATCCCAGCGTCCTCATCAGCAACTTCGCCAATCAGATGGTTTCGCTGTATCACAACGAAGGGAATGGATTGTTCGTTGACGAAGCTCCGGAGTCAGAAGTGGGGCGGGCGACGCTGGTCACGCTGGGCTTTGGCTGCTTCTTCTTTGATTACGACAACGATGGCTGGCCTGATATTTTCGTGGCCGATGGGCACATTGAAGATCAGATTGAGAAGGTTCAGAAGCGCGTGCGGTATGCCGAGCCATCGCACCTGTTCCGCAATCTGGGTGGCGGCAAGTTCACCGAAGTGACGGCGGAGATGGGCAAGGCTTTCGCGGCTCCGCGCGTGGCGCGAGCGGCAGCATATGCGGATATCGACAACGACGGCTACCTTGACATTCTGATGACGACGAATGCGGGACCGGCCTATTTGTTCCACAACGACGGCGGCACAAATCACAGCCTGCGAATCAAGCTGGTTGGGACAAAGTCGAATCGCGACGGAATCGGGGCCGTCGTTCGCGTGAGCGCGGGAAATGACAAGCAATGGAAGATGCTGCGCTCCGGATCGAGCTATCTCTCGCAAAGCGAGCTGGTGCTGACCTTCGGTTTAGCTGCGCATACCAAGGCCGACACCATAGAGATCCAATGGCCGAGCGGGCAGGTCGACAAGGTCTCGAATGTGGAGGCGGGACAGACTGTCACCGTGCAGGAAGGGAAGGGAATCATCGGCAGACGCGCATACTCAGCGCACACGGCCAGGCCCCAGCCAAGCTTGGCCAGAAAATAGAGCGGAAATCCTCTGTGTTCCAGCATCTCTCTGTGGTTAAATCCTTAACGGAATGAATCTGAAAATTTCAGCCGTTCTTCTCGCCGCGATCGCCGCGGCCATCGGCCTGTTTGCGCCCACCTCGCAACCGAATCCCGTCGAAGCTGCCCGCCTGAACGATCTGGGTTGCGCGTACATGAACCAGC
This sequence comes from uncultured Acidobacteriota bacterium, assembly GCA_963763845.1. Lineage (GTDB taxonomy): Bacteria > Acidobacteriota > Terriglobia > Terriglobales > Acidobacteriaceae > Sulfotelmatobacter. The sequence goes on along the minus strand of CAVXPX010000016.1, from coordinate 39,244 downwards.
AGCTTTTCGAGAAAGGGCTGAAAGAGTTTCAGCAGGCGCAGGAGGCGGATCCGAAATTCACGATAGCGCGCCTGAACGAGGGCGTGGCGTATTTGAACCTGCAGAAGATCGATCAGGCCAAAACAGCGCTGGATGGCGTGCTGCAGCAGGATCCGAAAAGTCCGAATGCGTGGTACAGCCTGGGATTACTGGCGAAAAATACCGGCGACGCACAAGACTCGATCAGCGCTTTCCTGAAGGTCATTGATATCGATCCGAACGACGCCGACACATGGTACTTCCTCGGTACCGCGTATGCACAGGCGAAAGAGTTCCCGAAGGCGATTGAAGCCTTCCAGCACGCCCTGAAGATCAATCCGATTCACGCCTCGGCGGAGTTCGGGCTGTCGCGCGCCTACCAGCAATCGTCCGACACAACCGACGCCCGCGAGCATCTGAAGAAATTCCAGTACATCACGCAAAACAAAATCGGCACGCCCATGAGTCTGGCGTATGGCGAACAAGGAAAATATTCCCGAGCGGTGGAATCGCCGATGATGAAACTGAAACCTCCGGCCGAGATCAACGTACGGTTTGTAGATGCCACGAAGGAAGCGGGGATTGTCTCCCAGGTATCGACAGAGCAAACCAGCGGCCCCGGAGCGATGGCGGGTCCCGGCGCGTGCTTCCTGGATTACGACAATGACGGAAAGCTGGACATCTTTCTGGCGGACAACGGAGCGCAAGGTGGGATGTCGCTCTATCACAATCTGGGTGGCGGCAAGTTTGAGGATGTAACGAAGAATGCCGGATTGGATCCAAATCTGCACGCCATCGGCTGCACCGCCGGAGATTACGACAACGACGGCTGGACCGATTTCGCTGTGAGCAAAAAAGACGGAGTGCTTCTGTTTCACAACGAGAAGGACGGCAAGTTCAAGGACGTCAGCGCCGGTGCAAATGTGGTGGCGAACAACCTGAACCTGGGTCTGACTTTCATTGACTACGATCACGATGGTGATATCGACCTGCTCGTCTCCCGAAGCGGAGACAAAGATTGGGGCGACATGTTCCGCAACGATGGGAACGGAAAGTTCACCAATGTGACCGAGTCTCTCGGCTTCGGCGCCATGGGATCTTCCGGCGGAGAAGGCGCCATTGGCACGGACTACAACAATGATCGGGCGGTGGACATTCTGGTTCCGAGCATGGGGACGGATTCCGATCTTGGCCCGGCGCTTCTGGAGAATCCGCGGGAAGGAAAATTCCTGTTAAAGAGGCCGTGGTCGAGTCCAATGCCGGGGCCAGTTCGTAGTGCCGCCGTGCTGGATTTCGATCATGACCAATGGATGGACGTAGCATTCACGGATTCCGGCTCGACGAATGGACAGGCCATATCTCTCTGGCGCAATGACCAGGGCAAGAAATTCGATTCAGTGCCATTCCCGAAAGTCGAGTGGGCCAAAGCGTACGGCATTGCTGCTTTCGACTACGATAATGACGGGTGGGTCGATCTTGTCGCGGTGGGCGAAACCAAAGATGGAAAAGGCGAAGTGCGGCTGTTCCGCAACCTTGGTCCGGATGGGTTTAAAGATGTCACTGCGGATGTCGGTCTCGATAAGATTCATGTAAAAGATCCGCGCGCCATCATTACAGGCGACTACGACGGCGACGGAACGACCGATCTGCTCATCACTCAGAATCACGGCCCAGCCGTGCTGCTGCGCAATGAAGGAGCGAACAAGAATCACTGGCTGCGGCTGTCGCTTAAGGGGTTGAACGACAACAAGTCTGCCATCGGGACGAAGGTGGAAGTTTTTGCCGGCGGCAACCGGCAGAAGTTTGAGATCTATGGCTCGAATGGATATCTCGGGCAGAATGCCACGGAGATGGTCATAGGTCTCGGCGAATCGAAAGAAGCCGATATCGTGCGCATGCTCTGGCCGACCGGCGTTCTGCAGGACGAAATTCAGGTCGCGGGCGACAAGCAGCAGAATCTTCTGGAGATCGATCGCCGGGGTAGTTCGTGTCCAACACTGTTTGTCTGGAATGGCGAGCGCTATGAATTTGTGGCAGATATGCTCGGCGCCGGAGTTGTTGGGCACTGGGTCGGGCCGGGGCAGCGCGACATTCCGCGGCCCGTGGAGTACATCAAGATCAATCGCGATTCGGTGCGGGAGAAGAATGGAAAACTCAGCTTCCGCTTCATGGAACCGTTAGAAGAAGCGGTCTATCTCGATCAGGCGCGGTTAATGGCCATTGATCATCCCGCCGGTCTCGAGGTTTATCCGAATGAGTATTTCGCGTCGAATCCGCCGTACCCACCATTCAAGATTGTGACGAGTCGCGATGCGCAGCCCCCGGCCGGGGCTTGGGACGATCACGGCCATGATGTTCTGCCCGATCTGGTCGCTCATCATTACATTGGCGATTTCGCTCTCAAACAATTCCTCGGATTTGCTGAGACGCACAGCCTGACTCTCGATCTGGGCAAGCCTTATGACGGAGGTCGACTGTGGCTGCTGATGCACGGTGAAATCGAATATTTCTCCGCCAACAGCATGTACGCCGCCGCGCAATCGGGGTTGGTGCCGATTGCTCCGAACGTTGAGGCTCTCGGGCCCGATGGCAAGTGGAAGCGCGTAATGGATGACATGGGATTCCCGGCGGGAGGTCCGCGAACGATGACGGCTGACCTGACGGGCAAGCTGCCGAAGGGAACGCGCAAGATTCGTATCACGACGAACCTGCAGATTTACTGGAATAGCATTCTGGTCGATCGCACGGAACAGCCGACCGGCGGGCGGCACAGCATGACGCGCCTGACCGGAATTCCGCTGGTCCGCGCCGATCTCGAATTTCATGGATATCCGTTCAAGATCGAAGGCACGCCTCCGGGCAATGTTCAGTACATCTACGAGAAGGCAAGCGCTACGGGACCATACACGCGCCCCATGGGAACGTACACGCGCTATGGCGACGTCTTGCCGTTATTAACCGCAACCGACGATAAACTCGCGGTTTTCGGATCGGGCGATGAAGTTCGGCTGGATTTCGACCCGTCGAAGCTTCCCGCATTGCCGAAGGGGTGGGTGCGCGACTATTTCTTCGCGGCAAACGGCTACGAAAAAGATATGGACTTCTACGCGGCGGACGGAAATTTTGTTGCACCGCTGCCATTCCTGAGCATGGGCGAATATCCGTATTCGACGAAGAAATCGTTTCCGCTCGACGATGCGCACCTGAACTATCTGCTTGAATACAATACGCGGCACCTGTCAGGCAACGAGCAGCGGGGATACTGGTTCAACTACGGCGGGAATCGCGAGCCGTAGGATTCGGCTTATAGAATCGTTTTAATATTGACATTTTCCGCCATTCCATAATCCAATAGCGCTTCCCATGGAAACCGCAACCGCTTCCTCTTCCGCCGCCCCGCGCTTACGCCGCACGCTTACTCTGTGGGATCTGATCCTCTACGGGATCATCGTTATTCAGCCGGTTGCTCCCATGTCAGTGTTTGGAGTACTGAGCGACGCCGGACATGGCCACGTCGTTACCACCCTTCTCATTGCTATGGTCGCGATGCTGTTTACCGCGTTCAGCTACGGACGCATGGCACGGGCGTATCCCAGCGCGGGATCGGCCTTCACCTACGTCGGGCAAGAGATTAATCCAGCGCTTGGCTACGTCACCGGATGGAGCATGACCATGGATTACATGCTCAATCCTATGATCTGCATCATCTGGTGCAGCCAGCAAGCCTTCGTTTTTGCACCCCACGTGCCTTACTGGATGTGGGCAATTTTCTTTGGCGGGATTTTCACACTCCTCAATATTCAGGGGATCAAAACGTCTGCCCGGGTAAATACCGTGCTGGCAGCCGCGATGGGGGCGGTGGTCGCCATCTTCTTCATGGTTGCGGCGCGTTACATATTTGGACACCCACACGACGGCGCTTCGTTCTTCACTCGCCCCTTCTATGATCCTTCGCTTTTCAACTCGAAGGCGGTCCTGGGCGCGACCTCGATCGCCGTGCTCAGTTACATTGGGTTTGATGGCATTTCCACGCTCTCGGAAGAAGCTGAGAATCCGAAGCGCAACATTTTGCTGGCCACGGTTCTCACCTGTTTCGTGATCGGAATACTCTCCGCCCTCGAAGTGTATGCAGCGCAGCTGGTATGGCCGGCCAACCAGCCGTTCCCCAACAGCGACACCGCATTCACTTATGTTGCCGGCCGAGCGTGGAAGCCGATGTTCGCTATTCTCGGATTCACGCTACTGATCGCGAACTTCGGCTCGGGAATGGGCGCGCAGATCGGCGCAGCTCGGCTGCTCTTCGGAATGGGACGCAGCAAGGCCCTTCCGCAATCGTTTTTCGGCGTGGTGGATCCGAAACGCCACGTGCCCCGTAACAACGTCGTGTTCGTCGGAGTGGTCGCACTGGCTGGCGCGCTGCTGGTGAGTTTTGGTCTGTTCAGTTATGGTCTGGGCGCGGAGATGCTGAACTTCGGCGCACTCATCGCATTTATGGGCGTGAACATGGCGGCCTTTGTCCGCTACTATGTGCGCGAGGGCGGCCACAGCGGCATTCCACCGCTCGTGCTCACCGCGATCGTGATTGGCCTGGTGCTGTGGCCCGGTTCGCATCTACCGCTGCTGATAGCTGCGGGAATTGGCCTTGCTATCATCGCCGTGTGGACGCCTCCCCTCGCCGGATTCACGATTTGTTTCTTCCTGTGGAAGAACCTGAGCTGGAAGGCATGGATTGTCGGCGGCATTTGGATGATCGTCGGCATCATCGCGGGGGCATGGAAGACGCGCGGCTTCCGGGGCGACTTGGTTAACTTTGATTTGCCCCCGGAAGAGAGCTAGAAGCGGGAGAGTCGCCGCTGATTCAGACGAAAATCCCGGCTTCTTCCGACATCACGGACGAGTGTGGCACCCGATCTCTTGTATCTCGCTTCGACCCTCAGGATGACAATCTGCGAGCGTCCTCTATTCCACGTTCCAGCCGCTCACTTCGACTGCCGGCTTCGCGTTACCTAACTCGCTCGCGCGATATGTGGCAGTGACTTCCCGCTTCTCGCCAGGCAGGAGCGAGATGTAGTTGTCCTCCCAGATCACCGGGAGAATCTCATCGCCCTTAGCACCCTTATCCACTTTTAAGCGGACGAAGAACGCCAGACTCTTGCTTGGATTGTCCAGAGTCACGTGCGTGACGGCTTCTTCGCCCTTTCGCTCGGTGCGATCGGCGACTCGCAGTTTCACTTTGGGGAGCTGTGAGATCGCAGTGTAATCCGCGTAAGACGCCGTCGGCGTCATCCACCACGTGCTCTTAGACCAATCGAGAGTCTCCGGCTTCGTCGAGAGCCAATAGAAGTTCGATCCAACCACTTTGCCAGCCGAATCTTCCAGACGAAGCACGAGGAAATACGTCGGGCTCAGTCCCGCGATGTCGGGCAAGGTGAAGACTTTTGCGGTGCTGTCCGCGGGAGCATCGGCTGAATTCTCCTGCGAGAATTTCTCCGTCATGTCGAGGTTGTAAATCTTGGTGATGAGTTTCAGTCCCTTGGCGTCCTCATACTGACTGCTGACCAGCCAGATCGAGTGGTCGTCATAGCCATAGATCGGATGCAGAGCTTCCATGGCGCGCTTGGCTCCGAAGTATCCTCCAGCAGGGCGCAAGTAGTAGTCGTAAAGGTGCCAGATCATCGAAGGCCAGGCATTGTTCAACATCCATTGAATGACGCCGGTTGACTCGTACTTGTTGCGGCTGTAGGCCTCGTACATGGCGCGGACGCCTTCATAGGTCTGCATCTGCGATTTGATGGCGTAGTCGTTCAGGTTGTCAGATTTCCCGTAGCGATTGGCAAGGGCCTCACTGAAGATGTTGATAGTTTTGAATTCGCCACCGCCCGCGTGGTAGTTCCACACGTCGTCAATGGGCCACATGTGATCCTTGCCGACCATCTCGCGAATGCTCTCCACTGGCGGAACGGCCGGACCCATGCTGGTTTCCGTATTGAACGCGTAGGCGCCGCCGCAGCCTCCAGCGTTGCACTGCCTGCGGCCGGGTTGGCCCTCTGGCGTGTCGACTTCCCAGTAACTGGGGGCGATGTATCCATATGGCCCGCTCATCTTGACGCCACTATTGCCGGTGACGCTAGTCTTCTTGCCGGTTGCGGAGGAGATGACGGGATTTGGCCAGAGCAGGTCCTTTTCGACGTCGAGATACATCTGCTCCACGTCCGGCGGCGGCGCGTTGTCGCTGCCGTTCAGCCACATCACCAGGCTGGGATGGCTGCGCAGCCGGTAAATCTGATCGCGCAGAGACTGCTTGGCAATTTCGAAGTCCTGCGGCTTCCAGCGCGGCCAGCGCTCCCAGAAATCGCAACAGCACCAGCCCGCCATCACGAGGATTCCTTGACGGTCGGCGAGGTCGAAAAATTCTGCGGGCTCCAGTTTGCCCTCCAGCCGGACTGTATTCAGTCCCATATCGCGGACATAGCGGAACTGATCGTGCAGCCGCTGCGTGTTCTCTCGCAGCATCATGTCGGGAGTCCATCCGCCACCACGGATCAGAATGTTCTTGCCGTTCACATGAAAAGCGCGTCCGCCGACTGAGTTGAAGTCGGAAGTGATCTCGCGGATTCCGAACTCAGTGTGAGATTCGTCGCTGACGGCGCCACCGACCTCGAATTCCATCGTGAGCGGATAGAGATTCGGCGTGCCCATCTGCGCCGGCCACCACAGCCTCGGCTTTGAAAAAACGAGTTGATCAAACTTGTCCGGCGTGAAGGTGACATCTTTCGTCTCGTTCGCAGCGAGTTCCACGTCCTGCTCGAACGTTACGTTTTCGATCTGACCTTTGAGCTTGCCTTTGACCGGCTCATTCGTGGCGTTCTTCAGTTGTGCCGTGACGGTGAGCTGCGCCATGTCGTCCGCCGGAAGATTCAGTTTTGACACCACCGTCGGATAGCGCAGAGCGACCGGCCCGCTGGCCGTCAGATACACCTCGCGCCATAGCCCCATGTTCTTGTCGGGAGGCGCGGGATTCCAATCGACGAAGGTGATGGCGAGATCGTGATCGGTGGGAGCGAATGCCTGAACTGCGAGAACATTGTCCGCGCCGGGTTTGGCGGCACTGGTCACGTTGAATTCATAGGTGCGCCATGCGCCAGCCACGTCATCCGAGCCGGCAATCTGCTTTCCGTTGAGCCAGATGTTGGCGCGGTAGTTGATGCCGTCAAACTTCAGCCAGACGGTCTTGCCCCTGTACGCCGGGGGCATGGCAAATTGCTTGCGGTACCACCACGAAACCGCGAACGGGCTGTCGGGCGCCATGGGGATATTCGAGAAGTTTGCGCCAATGGGATAATTCATCCCCGGGAAGCTGCGCAAATTCATGGCGAAAAAGGGATCCGGAAACGTTTTGTCTTTTACCAACGCCGCGACAACGGTTGTAGGAACGGTCGCCTCGTGCCAGCCGTTGGTCGAGAAGCCCGGGGCGGAGATGACTTCACCCTTGGCATCGACCTTCGCCGAAGTCTGCAGGGTCCAGCCCTCGTGCAGCATGAGCTTACTATCTGTAGCGTGGCGCCCCGCCTGCCCATGCGATGGCTTTTCTTGTGCGATCAGGAATGAAGACAGAACCAATGGAACCAGAAGGGAGACTGTGATCGGGACCCGCTTGCGTGAGTTCATGGCGCTCCTATACGTGCGCGTCGTACTGGCTATGAGGCAGGATTGAGAAATTGCCCGCAGAATGAATAACACTTCTATTAATTCGTTTCAATAGCGGAGTTTGCCGCTGGGGTGCAGAGTCCAAGCCAGCCGAAATACAACCAGGAAGGTCACGAGGTTCCACGAAGGAATAGCAGCCCTACGCTGGAAGCGGGCGACCGCGCTAAGGAGCCGGGAACTTCCTCTGGTTTATAATTGGAGATTCCGCTCTCTATTCTGGAGTGATAAGACCATGATTCGATTTCTGCAAACTGAGGGGCCGTTCAAGAAGTTTGTCCTGGGGGGCCTGCTCATATTGATCTGCGCCGCCATGGTGATCGCCTTCGTTCCGGGCGGCCTCGGCTCGGAATTAACCGGCACGCCCGGCAAGGGCGTGGTCGCAAAAGTTGCCGGCAACGATATTACTGTCGAGGAAGTGCGCGACACTGCTAAGCAGATGCTGCAACAGCAGATGCCACAGGGCGGCGCCAACATGAATATGTTGCTGCCCTTTTTCGCGCAGAGAGCTGCCGAGCAGTTGATCACCCGGCAGGCCCTGATCGCCCAAGCTCAGCGCATGGGATTGCGGACGACTCCGGCCGAAGTGCGCGACGAACTCGAGCACGGCCGCTATGCTGCGACTTTCTTTCCCAACGGCGCTTTCATCGGCCAGGTCGAATACGAGGACATGCTGTCGCGAGCGAACCTGACGCCGGTGAAATTTGAACAGTCCGTGGGCGACGATATCCTCCTGACCAAGCTGCAGGCTCTGGTTTCCGGCACGACCGGCGTCAGCAACGACGAAATCCACGATCAGTTCATGAAGCAGAACACGACGGTGAAATTCGATTATGCCGTCCTGAAGCAGGACGACATCAAGAAAGGGCTTCACCCGACCGACCAGGAATTGAACGCCTACTACGAAAGCCACAAGGCGAGCTACGCGAACTCGATTCCCGAGAAACGCAAGATCAAGTATGCGGTTCTTGATACGGCGAAAGTGGAAGGCAGTGTTCAAGTCACCCCGGACGATCTGCGCGCTTACTACGACCAGCACCGCGAAGAATATCGCGTGCCGGAGCAGGTGAAGGTCAGCCATATTCTGATCAAAACGCCGCTCCCCGGGCCTGACGGCAAGGTTGACGAAAAGGGCGTGGCCGAGGCGCAGCAGCGAGCGGAAGACATTCTGAAGCAAATAAAAAGCGGCGCGAACTTCGAAGACCTGGCAAAGAAGTACTCGGAAGATCCGGGCAGCGCGAAGCAGGGTGGATCGCTCGGATGGATCGGCAGAGGCCAGACGGTTCCGGAATTCGAAAAAGTTGCGTTTTCACTTCCTGTGGGCCAGATCAGCGGCCTGGTGAAGAGCAGTTACGGCTTCCACATTATCCGAGTCGAAGGCAAGCAGGACGCGCACCTGAAGCCGCTCGACGAGGTGAAGGACACGATCGAGCCCATTCTGAAACATCAGAAAGCCCTGCAGATCGTCCAGAATAAGGCGCAGGAAATGGTGGACCAGGCCCGCAAGCAGGGACTGGACGCAGCCGCTGCAGCTCAGGGAATACCGGTCATTACGTCGGATTTCTTCTCGCGCAAAGACATGCTGCCCGGGCTTGGGCCTTCAACACAGTTTATGGATGCAGTCTTCACGACCGAAGCGAACGCCAAACCGGACGTCGCTCCTACGTCGCAAGGAGATGCAGTGTTTCAATTGCTCGCGATCAACCCTCCCTCGACCCCGACCTTCGAGGAGATTCGAAGCAAGGTAGAAGAGGAGTTCAAGAACGAGCGCTCGAGTGTGCTTCTGTCACAAAAAGTGCAGGAGCTTTCGGACCGCGCCAAAGCTGAGCACGATCTGAAGCGGGCGGCGAAGGAACTAGGGGCGACGTACAAGACCAGCGACTTCGTGCTTCCGGATGGTCAGGTTCCCGATATCGGTTCGATGTCAGGACAGGCATCGGTGGCATTCGCGATGAAGCCGGGCGAGATTAGCGGGCCGATTCATAGCGGGGAAGATGGGGCGGTCCTTGAGTTAGTCGAAAGCCAGCCTCCGACTGACGCCGATTATGCCGCCAAGCGCGATCAGATTCGCGATGCTTTGCTGCAGCAGAAGCAGCAGGAGCGTTTCGGGCTTTTCATATCGAACCTGATGGACCAGATGACGAAATCGGGCAAGATCAAGAGAAACGAAGAAGAGCTGAAGGATCTGAGCCGCAGTGGAACGGATACAGGAATGTAGCGGCGGCGCCATGTCCTTTCCGCGGGCCGCAGGCATCTTGCTCCACCCCACGTCGTTGCCTTCGCGCGGCGGCGTGGGGGACTTTGGCCCTGTAGCTTATCGCTTTGCCGACTTCCTCGCCTCTGCGCGGCAGGGACTCTGGCAGGTTCTGCCGTTAGGCCCCCTCGGCTACGGGAACTCTGCTTATTCCGCGACCTCGGCGTTCGCGGGCAATCCGCTGCTGATCAGTCTGGAACGCCTCGCGGACCACGGCTGGATGGATAAGTCCAAGATCGATAGCCTGACAGCAACTTCCGGGCCCGTCGAGTACGACCGCGTCTTTGCTGAAAAAATGCCGCTGCTGTTCGACGCAGCGCGGAATTTCCTTGGATCCGCCTCGTCTGGGGCTCTCGGGCGTTTCGATTCATTTCGCGGCGAAAACTCGTGGTGGCTTGACGACTTCGTTCTGTTCGATGCTCTTCGGGCGCGCCACAAACTGGAAACGTGGAATCGATGGCCTCGCGACCTTGCCCAGCGTGAGCCGTCGGGTTTGACGCAAGCCCGGGAAGAGCTGGCCGACGACATTCGCATCCGCAGCGCGCTCCAGTTCGCTTTCTACGAGCAATGGCATGCGCTCCGGCGGTATTGCGCGGAGCGGGCGATCCGCATCGTCGGCGATGTCGCGATCTTCGTGAATCACGACAGCGCCGATGTCTGGACCAACCGCGAGCTTTTCCGTCTCAACGAGAATCTCGAGCCCGAAGTGGTGGCCGGCGTGCCTCCCGACTTCTTCAGCAAGACCGGGCAGCGATGGGGAAATCCTCTCTACCGTTGGGACATCATGAAGCAGCGCGGATACAAGTGGTGGATCCAGCGGCTGCGCTGGGCAACGCAAAACTGCGACTACATCCGCCTCGACCATTTTCGCGGATTCGATCAGTTCTGGGAGATTCCCGCGGGGGATACTACTGCTGTGAATGGGCGCTGGGTCGACGGGCCGCGAGACGATCTTTTCCTGAAAGTCCGGGAAGCACTGGGCGGATTGCCTTTCTTTGCCGAAGATCTCGGATACATCACGCCCGAGGTCAACGCGCTGCGCGACCGCCTGCAGATTCCAGGGATGGCGGTCTTGCAATTTGGATTCGGCGATGAAGGCGCGCATATGTACCTTCCGCATCGCGCCGCAGGCAAAGTCATCTACACGGGAACGCATGATAACGACACCGTGGAGGGCTGGTGGGAATCGGGCGCCACTGAGCAGGAGAAGCGGAATGCAGAGGCTTATTTCGGGCGATGCGACGATGGGGTTCACTGGGCCTTTATTCGCGGGGCACAATGTTCGCCGGCGAGTTTTAGCATCATCCCGCTGCAGGACGTCTTCGGCCTTGGCAGTGAGGCTCGAATGAATATTCCGAGTGTCGATGGCGGAAACTGGCGGTGGCGATTTGAGGAGAATCGGCTGACCAGCGAACTGGGCGCGAAATTGGCTCTGCTTGCCGAGGTGAGCGATCGTCTTCCGAAACCGCTTGCTTCACAGTCCGGCGAAAACTTCTTCGCCTGAAAACTACGACCAGTTTAAATTGTGAACATAGTGTTACAGCGGCACCGCTTTGGCTGCTGATCGTGTATAGATGAACAGGGGCCTGTGTGAGCGAAGCGATCATCGAAGCCGTCGCCGTCGAAAAGTCGTACCCACAGCCGGATGGTACGCGCATTCAGGTGGTGGGTTCGACCAATCTGGCCGTCGAGCCGGGCAAAATCATCGCTCTGCTGGGCCCTTCCGGCTGCGGGAAGTCCACTCTTTTGCGGATTCTCACTGGTCTTTCTCAGCCTTCCGCGGGAACGATCCTGTGGCATGGCAAGCCGCTGAACGGCCAAGTCCCGAATGTGGCCATCGTTTTCCAAAGTTTCGCGCTATTTCCCTGGCTTACTGTGTTCGAAAACGTGGAGGCCCCGCTGGAAGCCAAAGGCGTGCCGGCCGTCGAGCGTCACAAACGCGCTCTGCGCATGCTGGACACCGTCGGTCTCGATGGATTCGAGACGGCCTATCCGAAAGAGCTTTCGGGCGGCATGAAGCAGCGGGTTGGATTCGCGCGCGCCCTCGTCGTTGAACCGGAAGTCCTGTTCATGGACGAACCTTTCTCGGCTCTCGATGTGCTGACCGCCGAGAACCTCCGCGGCGAACTTATGGAACTCTGGCTGAACAAGAAAATGCCGACCAGCGCCATCTTCATCGTGACGCACAACATTGAAGAAGCCGTCATGCTGGCTGACCGGGTAATGGTTCTTGGCAGAAATCCGGCGCGCGTCCGCTCCGATTTCAATATCCGTTTAAAACATCCGCGCGAGCGCAAGTCTTCACGCTTTGTGGAACTCGTCGACTACATCTACAAGGTCATGACCGAGCCTGATGTTGAGCATGCGCCGCCGGATGCGGAGACCACGGCTGAAATCATTCTGCCGAAAGGCGGGTTGACGAAAGAGGTTTTGCAGAAGCAGGGAGGTCCCATTCGAACGGCAAAATACCAGATGCTGCCGCACGCACGCGTGGCGGGGATCGCCGGGCTTACAGAACTGTTGCGCGATCGTGGCGGACGCGAGGACTTATTCCGTCTGGCCGAAGACTTGGTAATGGACGTGGAAGATCTGCTGCCGATTCTCGAAGCTTGCGCCCTGCTGGGTTTCGCTTTGCTGAAGGAAGGTGATGTGCAGATCACTCCGGCAGGCATCCAGTTCGCCGATGCCGACATTCAGCAGCGCAAGGTGCTATTCCGGCAGGCCGCTTTAGAGCATATGACGATCCTCAAGCAGATCGAAAGCGTTCTGAAGAGAAAGGCGGACCACTCGATCGCCGACGAATTTTTCCACGATATTCTCGACGAGTATTTCGCCGAGGACGAAGTACAGCGGCAGTTTGAGACGGCAATGAACTGGGGCCGGTACGCCGAGATCTTCGACTACGATCGCGAAAGCGGACGTCTGATGCTCACCGAAACTCCAGCGGAGCCCGCGCCCGCTGTTGAGGTCCCGACCCCGACGCAAAAATTGTGAGAACTTCATCGAGCCCATTGCATGAAGAAGACCATCAACCTGCGAGGATTCTCGGCGTATCGCATCTGGACGCAACTGCCCAGCGTCGAGATCTCGTTCCTGCCGGATCTGCTGATGTTCGCCTCGACTCTGGCTTTGTTTTACGGCGTGCTCGTCGTGGGGCGGCACTGGCTTGGCCCGTTCACTCCGGAAGTTGAGATTTCCCGAAGTCCTTTGGCGCTCCCCGCGTATGCGGGATATTCGTTGTTGCGCATCGCGGTTGCTTACTTTCTGAGCCTCGCATTTACGCTGGTGTACGGTTACATTGCGGCCTACAACCCCCGGGCAGAGAAATTCATGATTCCTCTGCTCGACGTCTTGCAGTCGATTCCCGTCCTCAGCTTCCTTCCAGGCGTGATGCTCGCCATGGTCGCGCTCTTTCCCGGCCGGCAACTCGGCGTTGAAGCGGGTGCCATCCTTCTGATCTTTACCGGCCAGGTCTGGAATATGGCGTTCAGTTTTTACGCCTCGCTCAAGAGCATTCCGAAAGAGATGCGCGAAGCGGCAAAGATTTACGGATTCAACTGGTGGCAGCGCTTCACCGAGATGGAATTGCCTTTCGCCGCGATTGGTCTTGTGTGGAATTCGATGATGTCAGTCGCCGGTGGCTGGTTCTTCCTGATGGCTTGCGAGATGTTCGTGCTCGGGTCCCGCGACTTCCGCTTGCCGGGCCTGGGATCGTATTTGCAGACGGCCGCGAGTAACGGCGATACGCCATCGATCCTGTGGGGCATTGCGACCATGATTGGGGTGATTGTGCTGCTCGATCAATTCGTATGGCGTCCGGTGATCGCCTGGGCCGAGAAGTTCAAAGTCGAGCAGGTGGAAAGCACTAACGCTCCGCGCTCGTGGGTTCTCGATCTTTTCCGCCGCTCCCGCGGACTGGCGCACCTTCAAAGCCACACGGTGCATCCTTTGCGGGAACGCCTGATGATGTATTTCTCCCGTTCGCGTCCGGCTGAAGAGACGAGCAGAAGTAAATGGAGAATCTGGCTAATGAGAGCTCTGGCGGTGGCTGTGCTGGCCGGAGTGAGCTACGGAGTCGTTCGTATCGCGATGCTGCTGTCGGGTCTGCAAAGCGCTGAGTTGCGCGAAGCCGGACTCGGTCTTCTCGCCACTTTTCTTCGCGTGAATCTCGCTTTGCTGATCGGCGCGCTTTGGACCATTCCCGCCGGTGTGGCGATCGGGTTCAATCCTCGACTGGCGCGCATCGCCCAGCCACTCGCGCAGATTGCCGCATCCGTCCCTGCAACCGCTCTGTTTCCCGTCGTGTTGCTCTTGCTCATCCGCGTCGGCGGAGGGTTGGGCATCGGCTCCATCGCGCTACTATTATTGGGAACGCAGTGGTACATCCTGTTCAACGTCATCGCAGGCGCGATCGCGATTCCGACGGACCTGAAGGAGGCCTGCTCAGTTTTCCGGCTCACAGGTCTCGAGCGCTGGAAGAAACTCATCTTGCCCGGAATATTCCCCTATCTTGTGACCGGACTGGTCACCGCCTCCGGCGGCGCCTGGAATGCGAGCATCGTCGCCGAATACTTTCACTTCAAAGGCCAGACTTACACCACGATCGGTCTTGGAGCCACGATCAGCCAGGCGACCGACACCGGCAACTTCGATCTTCTTCTCGCGGCAACTATCATGATGGCCGCAACCGTGGTCACCATCAATCGTCTCGTCTGGCGCCGGATGTACGCTCTGGCGGAAACCCGCTACCGTCTCGAAACGTAACTTGGCGTTCCCCATCTGTATTCTGTTCCGGCTGGTTACTTTCGAGTTTCTCCCCAGCCTGCATTTCATCAGCTTTTAACCTGCGCTTCATGATGTCGAAACGCGGCTGCGGTATCGGTAGAAGATGCGATCACAGCAGTTGCATCCAGATTCGACCGAGGCAGGAGTGTTGTCACGCATCACCGAAGTTCCGGGCCTTGCCGGAAAGCTGGTTCCGGTCGGCAAAATCAAAGACCTCTACCGGCGCGTGCAGCGATCGCCCGACGGTTTCCGTCTGGAGAATTTACTGGCGCAAATGAGGATCGAGTTGCGCGTCGATCCGGCCGACTGCACTCGGATTCCGGCAAGCGGTCCCGTCGTCGTGCTGGCCAATCATCCCTACGGTGTACTCGACGGCGCGATGCTCACGGTTCTGTTGACCCGCGTTCGCCCCGATGTAAAGGTCCTCACCAACTCTCTGCTGGATGATGTCCCGGAACTGCGGCAGCACTGCATTTTTGTGGATCCGTTTCAGACGGATCGCTCGGTCGAGTCGAACCGAAAGCCCCTGCGCGAGGCGCTCGCGTGGCTGCAGCAGGGAGGAGCGCTCGCCCTCTTTCCCGCCGGTGAAGTCTCGCATTGGCAGATGCCAGCCGCACAAATCTCCGATCCAGCCTGGAACGACACCGCCATCCGCCTGATTCGCCGGACTGGCGCGACGACGGTGCCGGTGTATTTCTGCGGACACAACGGTTTCGGGTTTCAGTTTTTGGGCATGATCCATCCCAGATTGCGCTCGGCGTTCCTCCTGCAGGAATTTCTGCAGCAGGAAGGAAAGACGATCGAAGTGCGCGTCGGAAGCGCGATAACGGCGGATGCGATTCGCTCGATCGGCGACGACCGTGAAGCAATCGAATACCTCCGCTCGCGAACCTACCTATTGATCCGGCGCTCCAAGCCCGAAACACCATTCCCGTTTAACCTCCGGACGCGGCTCGCTGCCAAAATCCAGCAGCCACTCGCGGAGCCAGTGCGGACGGAACTCCTCACCAAGGAAATTGAACATCTGCCGTCAGGCCGCTGCCTTGCAGAAAACGGCGACCTTGCGGTCTATCTTGGAACCGCGCGCGAGATTCCGAATTTACTTTTGGAAGTCGGACGCCTCCGCGAACTGACGTTCCGCCGCGCCGGGGAAGGGACGGGTAAGGCTCGCGATCTGGATTCGTTTGACGATTATTACTGGCACGTACTGCTGTGGCATAAAACGAAAGGCGAGTTGGCCGGAGCCTATCGTGCTGGAGACACGGCCGAGATCCTTGCGCAACGCGGAGTGGAAGGGCTCTACACCAACACGCTGTTCCGCTACGACGAGAGGCTATTCCGGAAGCTTGGTCCAGCGCTTGAACTCGGGCGTTCGTTTGTGCGTCCGGAATATCAGCGGCAGTATGCGCCGTTGTTGCTGCTGTGGAAGGGAATCGCACGCCTGGTTGCGCTCCGTCCGGAAATTCCGGTGCTGTTCGGCGCAGTCAGCATCAGCAATGAGTATAACGACGCATCGCGTGAGATGATCTACCGCTTTTTTGAGGCGCGCATGCAGCGCGATGAACTGGCCGGCTTGGTCGAGCCGCGCCGTCCATTTCGCGCCAGCCACCTCCGCCGCTGGGATTGCCGCAGCATGTGCCGCGCTCTCCGCGATCTCGACGACCTCTCGCAGCCGATTACCGACATCGAGGCCGATGGGAAAGGTATCCCGATTCTGCTGCGCCAGTACGCCAAGATTGGCGGCAAGATGCTTGGCTTCAATGTGGATCGGAAGTTTTCGAATGTGCTCGATGGGTTGGTGGTCGTCGACTTAAGGCAAACCGATCCCGATGTGCTTGACCGTTACATGGGCCGCAATGCTGCCGCGAAATTCCGCAGCATTCACGAATCGAAATCGGTCCGCTAAGTCACTTAGCGCTCCGGAGCTGAGTCTTCTCGTTCGGCAACGCGCACGCCTGGATAGCCTTGTCGAGAGAGCGTTCGAGCTTCTGACCCAAAGACGTCAGATCTTCGGCGCTCATGAGTTGCTGCAGACGCTCGAAGAGTTGACGTTCTTCTTTTCGGATGTGGATCGAGAGCAGCTTTGCGAAAGCCTTCAAATCCTCGGCCGACATCTTCTTGTCCCTCGCACTATTGAACTTCGTGCGAAGCTCTACGTGCTCGGAAATTAACTCTTCGACCAGAGAAATCAATTCTGCGAACTGACGTGAAGCGGGAAATAAAATTTCTTCCTCTGCCGCGAAGTGGATTCTGATTTCATTTTCAAAATGCTGTGCGATCTCCGCCTGCCATGCGGGAAGATCAGCTTCTCCGGCCGGCGACGCGCGATCGATTCTCACGCACAACGCCAGCGCGCGCTGGTGCTGGTGTGAAAGCGGAATCAGGTTTTTGTCGCGCAGCATGCGTTTCAGGAGTTCGCCGTTTCCAGTTTCGTTGCTGCTGTCACGCTTTCGGCCGGCGTCGGATCAGCGGCCGGACGCACTGTCAGCCAGTCCGTTCGCACGCGCTCCCATTCCTGGATCAACCGGCCGTTGGCTTCGAAGAAACTTCGAATTCGATACCGTTCCCACCCGGCAATTTCTTCAAGGATCGGCGCCAGCACTGCCAGGGCACTGCTGCTCAGCACTGTGCGTTTTGCAATTTGCGTCACATTCGGAGACTCGGACACAGCGATGGTCAATCCATCGCGGGAATTAATGTGCAACATGACATGGATATCGGAACTCCCGTCGCCGGTGTAGACGACGTGATCCGGCCCCGCCACTCGTTCAACGAGTAGCTTGTCGAGCACAGCCACTTTGCCGTACCCCGCGGTGGCGCGAATAATCGTATCGATCTCGCCCGAGGGCTTATACCGGAATTCCGTGCCGTAAATGTGATCCGCGGGGACGATGTCCTCCAATGCCGAGCGGACGATTTCGACTGGCGCAGCGGACAGTACATAAAAATCAAACTGATGCCCGTCAATCCCGGCATCCAGCAACTGGTAAAGAAGCTTGATATCGCTTTTCAGGCGAATTCGCTTGCCGACCTCGCGCAGATGCTCTTTGCGAACCTTCGCCAGAAACTCCGGATCGTGCAACAGCAAATAGGCGAGCTCTGCGCCTTGCTGCACGAGATTGATCTTTGCCATGCCCTTGGCTTTGCGCTCGAACTCCTCGGTCGAAATTCCGACCAGTTCGGCGAGCACATAACCGGAATCGTTAAAAGTCAGCGTCTGATCGAAATCGCTGGCAAAGATATAGCGTTTCAGGAGATTGTCTGCCATATAACTATTCGATTCTTTCGGGCGGCGGAATGCCCCATAAAAAGAATTGATTGCGATTATATGCTGGCGTGGCAAATTGATTGTTTAATCGGAATTCGCTCAGCATGTGGAGAATGATTCGTGAATGATGCAGACGACTTGTTCGTTATTACCGGCGGCCCAGGCTCAGGCAAGAGCACGCTGATCGATGCGCTGGAAGGGCGAGGATATACTCGGACCATTGAAGCCGGCCGCGGCGTGATTCAGGATCAGGTGGCGATCGGCGGAAATGCGCTGCCCTGGAGAGATCCATCCAGCTTCGCAGAGTTGATGCTCTGCTGGGAGATGCGTTCCTATCAGGTCGCGCAGCGAACCTCCGGGCCGGTGTTCTTCGATCGCGCAGTTCCTGATGTTATTGGATATCTTCGTTTGATGAATCTGCCGGTGCCGGCGCATCTTCGCAAAGCGGCAGAGATTCTTCGCTACAGCCGGAAGGTGTTCATCGCTCCACCCTGGCCCGAGATATTTGCCCAAGACCGAGAGCGCAAGCAGGACTTTGACGAAGCCATCCGCACCTACGAGGCGATGGTCGTAACGTATAGCGAGTTTGGCTATGAACTGATCGAACTCCCTCGCTCGCCGGTCGAAGAGCGGGTGGTGTTCGTCGTGAGTGCTGCACTTGGATCTTCGCGTCCCGAATGATGCCTTCGCGTCCTTCATGTCCATGCGTGGTAGGTGCTGACTTTACTAAAACCACGAAGCGCGTCCACAATAGAAGGTTCGACTTGCAAACTTGAAATCGAGAAGGAGCATCATGGCCGTTGCAACTGGTGAACTTATTCGCGCGATGAATTATGTGGATGACATTAACGCGACCCTGCGCCGGATCGGCATCTACATTCCCGGCATGAGTCCCGACGAGCGGAAACGCCTCGCCGAGTCACTTCGCGGTGCCGCGACCGCCGTGAACAATGCGATTGCCGAACTGGAAAAGGCGGACAAGTAGGTGGCGCCAGTTCAGACGATTTCTGTGATTGGCGCGGGAATCATGGGCCGCGGCATCGCGCATGCCGCGGCGCTTGGCGGCTATCGCACCATCCTCGAGGACTTGCTTCCGGGAGCTCTGCGAAAAGCCGAAACCGAGATCCGCGCCAATCTCGACAAAGCGGTGGAACTCGGCAAAATCAGTGCTCCGGACGCCGATTCCGCTTTCCGGCGTCTCGAGTACGCGGGCTCGGTCGAAGATGCCGCTCGGGAGGCCGATCTCGTCATTGAAGCTGTTCCGGAGGAGATGGAATCGAAGATCGAGATTTTCACCCTGCTCGACAAGATCTGCCGTCCCTCGACCATTCTCGCCTCAAATACTTCGTCATTGAGCGTTACCGAAATTGCCAGCGTGACCTATCGTGCGAAAAAGTGCGTGGGGATGCACTTCTTCAATCCCGTCCACAAGATGAAACTGCTCGAGATTGTTCGCGCGCTCGAAACCGACGACGAAACGCTCGCGACCGCGGTTGAAGTTGGAATGCGCATGGGCAAAGAAGTTGTCGTGATCCGCGAATCTCCCGGATTCATCACCAGCCGCATCAACGCCATGATCGGCAACGAAGCGTTCTGTATGCTTCAGGAGGGAATCGCCTCAGCTGCGGATATCGACAAAGCGCTGAAGTTGGGCCTGAACCATCCGATGGGGCCGTTCGAGTTGGTCGATCTCGTAGGTCTCGACACGCGCCTTAGCATCTTGGAGTATCTGCACAAAGCGCTGGGGGAAAAGTATCGCCCTGCTCCGCTTCTAGTTCAGTACGTGAAAGCGGGTCGCCTGGGAAGGAAGTCAGGGCGCGGAGTGTATGAATATCCGGAAGCACAGGAGCCACAACCCGCTTCCGCGAAGTAGTCGTTTCCTAAGAGCTATCGCCGCCCAAAACTCAGGCCAGAAAGACTGGAAAGTTTCTTCGGATCAACTCCCTTGCTGGCCACCAGCCCGTGAAAGCTCTCTCCCATGCCGGCGGGAGTCACGAGATATTTCAGCTGCAAGGCGACTTTCACGCGTTCCTGCGGCAAGCGAGTGTCTTCGAACGCATCGGCAAACTGATTCTCCTCTCCGATTCCCATGAGGAACTGAGATTGGGTAACTAGTTTTTCCGCATGCATTCCGCATTTTTGTGCTACCGCAGCCAGCGCCGTGAAGTTGACATCGGCCGTGATGTCCTGTTCTCCAGGTGCCTCGTAAGGATTCGCGCTCACCGAATGCTGCCGAATCGCCTTCAGCGTTCCGCGATGGCGCCCGGCCAGTTGTTCCCCGCGCGTGTAGCCATAATCGACGATGAGCACAAATCCGCGGTCGATTGCAGATGCTGATTGCGCCGCGGCTTGTGAATGAAGCGGAATCTCGATTCGTTCGCCGTCCTCCGGATGCACGGAGTAGCGATCCAGGAATTCCAATTCGTCGGGTGAGGCCTTCTCCCACATCTCCACAAAGCGTCCGTTCCGCGCGGTGATCCTCAACGAGCCTTGAGGGCTCACGATCTCAACCGGCAGCGCGTCGAAAAACTCGTTGGCGAAAACGATGACCGTTTGCCCCTGATCTTTCTCGATTGTTGCGAAAGCCGCCTTGCCGGAGGCGAAGTGCCGCTCTAGGGTGTGGCTGATTCGGTTGCGCAAGGCAGGCGATTCTTCGACCAGCAGATACCGCAGCGCGTGAAAAAATTCAGGGAACTTCCTTTCCGACCAGTCCAGCACATCCTGCGCAAACAGCCCGCGCCCGGGGCCAAGCTCCTTCACCGCAATATGTTCAGGTGATCCCAGCACGCGCCACATCTCGTCGAATTGCCGCGCCAGCAGCCGTCCGAAAACGGCGTGAACATCGCTCGATGTGAAGAAATCTCCCGCCTTGCCAAATTGCGCCGCATCGCGCGAGTAGTAGCCGAGATCGGGATGGTAGAGGCACAGTTCCATATATCGGGAGAAGGGAATCGGCCCGCGCTCGCGGATCTCTTGCTCGATGATCTTTCGAAGTTGGCTCACAAGCCATTCTTCTGCCGGTCAGCGCGGTCCTGTGGAGTGCGGATGAACATCTCGACGAAATAATCGTGTAGCGCGTCGTAGAGCTGGCGCTGGAAGCTCCATTCGAATTGCGGATCGTCCAGATCCCTCGGATGAAGATCGAAGAAGTAGGTATGCACCGGAACACTTTCGTCCTTGAACTTGATGATGACCTCCACGCCGTCTCCTTTCGGACGCGCAGAAAAATTCAGCAGAGGATGTTCGTAGAGTCGAAGCTGTGCCAGCACACGATCGAGACGCGCATTGGGCTGAGCCATCCGGGGATTTTAGCGGAAGAGAATAGAGTTCACCACAGAACTACCGATCCAGCAGCTATTCGTAGAACAGCGCTTTCATAAGATTCACCCGAGCGGCGCATCTGGGTTCCTTGCAAAATCATGCCCCCACGCCTCCGGGGAGGAGCGTGGGGGCACCCGGGTAACGTTCAGGCGAGGGGTCTCAATCCCGCCTAACCATCTGATCAGAAATACGCAGCCGGAGTCTCAAAAGTTCCCGCTGGCATGTACACACTTAGACCCGGCGAGTTGAAAAAAGGTTAGCCGGAGGTTAGGGGAATTTGAGAAATGCCTGCGCGGCTCGCAGATTTCCTGAAAGTTTCAGCGCCCGAAAGAATGAAGATTTTCGGGCGTTTGCCGATCAACCGAGATATACGCCGTTTCATATGCCGGAGGCCGCAGTGGCTGAAATTGTAGCTATAAATCGCGGGGATGATCGCCGCAGGCCGCGCGAATCGCAGGAAGATTCACCCGCAGAATATGAAGTCGATCCAGAAAAGCGGCTGGTGGTGGTCCGATTTACCGGTCATGTCACCGTCCAGAAAATTGCCGAATACGTGGCACATCTGCGAATGCATCCTGCCTTTCACCCCAGCTTCGGGGAGATAGCCGATCTGCGAGAGGTCCGCGAGATCGAGTTGCAGACAGATGATTTCCTCAGACTTGCCGACAAAATCGATCCGTTTTTCGCGGAGGCGAAGCGAGCGTTCGTGGTGCGAACCACGGTTCAGAATCACGCCGCGCGTATGCACAAAATCCTGCGCCCCAAACGGAACACAGAAATCTTCGAATCATTCGAACAGGCAGAGCGCTGGGTGCGCGGATAGTCAAAATCGCGCAGAATTCCCGCCCAGGTTGGCGGCCTTATTGACTTTGCTGTTTCGGGCGTTCGTACGGTTTTTGCAGGTACCGCCGCGCCTCTTCCAGCGCGCCGAATGTATTGTCGTTGGTCTGCAGCGCCTGGCGGTATTCATTGACGGCACGCTCCCGCTGTCCGGTGATGTCGAAAATCTTACCCAACTGAATGCGGCTCCATACTTCGGTCCAACGCGGATCGCCATCGCCGTCGATCGATTCCCGATACGCATTCGCCGACGACTGGTAATTCCGCTGCAGGAAGAACACCTCCGCCACGCGGTAGTGCGCCAGCGAACTGTTCTTATTGAGATCGAGCGCCTTGTTGAACTCCGTCAGCGCGCCCGAAAGATCGCCCTGCTGCTGCAAGGCTTGTCCGCGCAGGATGGAAGCCCGAAGCTTCACATCACTCGAGTTGGTCAGGACGTGATGATCCGGATCGATGGAAATCCTCCGCGGCCGGCCGAATGTCTCGATCGAGAAAGGCGAGTTCGTTCCCACAACTTCGACGTTCTTGTTCTCGGTCTTTCCGTCCGTATCCACTCTCAAATCAACCGGCATACGGAACAGATCGAGATCCTGGGAAACCTCTCCCGTGACGCGGAAGCCGGGCACCTTATCCGCAGATTTCGGATCTGCAGCAGCGCCTCCCAGTCGATAGACGGTGTATTTCAGTTTGAACTCCGGCGCGCCCGTTGAATCCAGCCATTGCGAGAAGAACCACGTCAGCTGGCTGCCATAATATTTCTCAGCGATTGCGCGGAAGTCATCAGTCGTAGCCGATTTCCCGGCGTAGGTGCTGGCGAACTCGCGCATTGTCTTGTTGTATTTGTCTTCCCCAAGCACCCAGCGGAGCATGTGCAGGATCATCGCGCCCTTATCGGTCGCCAGCGACTGAAATTCCGTCGAGAAAATATCAAGCGTGGCGACGCTCGACAGCGGCACGGTATCGTAAGCCAAAGCCCCGACCGACATATCCTTCACCGCTTCTTCGAGTCCCGCTGCTCCCGCAGCATTTTCCACATACATCGCTTCGGAGTAGCGCGAGAAGCCGTCGCTGATCCACCAGTCATCCTTGGTTGCCGGGCTTACCGATACGCCCCACCACTGGTGCGCAATGCCATCCGCCAGCAAGCGATAGTTCGTCTTTTCGGTAATCGAAGGGCCGGCCAGGCCAACAACCTGCGGAGCCCAGGCATATGGCAGCGTATCGCCAGGGAGTTCGACCACATTCAGCCTCTGCGATTGCGGCAGCCCATAAAGCGTGATGAAGTATGTGAACTCCTGAACCGCGGTGTTCGTGTACGCAGGAGCCAGATTCTGATGCGTGGGTTTGAAGAAGACATGCAGATCCATGCCGGCTTCGTCGCTTTTGTATTCCTGGAAGATACCCGCAATGATCGTTCCCGGAAAGCTCGGCTTGTCCGAAACAAAGGTGTAAGTCTTGGTCGGCAGCGGACTGGCATTCGGCTTGTTCGACGCCGGATGTTCTGTAACCGTTTCCTTGCCGCTTCCGATCACGAGCATGTGCGCCGGCAGCGTAATGCTGATCGTGGAGGTAAAGCGATTGAGACCGAAGCCGCTGACCGGGAACCAACGTCCGGCATAGAGCAGATAGCTCGTATCGTCACCGATATAGGCCAGGCTAAGGCCCGGGACAGGGCTGTTGTCGGCGTTCTGCAACTGGCCTTCGTATTCAAAGGTCAGCGTCGTGGAGGCGTCCTTCGCCAATCCCGACGGAAGCGGCACCCGCACCGTTGAATCCTGTGTAACACGCTCGGCCGACAGCGGCTGGTTCTTTTCGTCGAGAACCTTGGTGACCCGCAGATCGTTGTGCAGTTCGAAGACGGCCACGCTCAAATCCTGCAACGCCGTGAACTTTACCTTAGCCGTAGCCGTGATCTGGTGGAGGTGAGGATCTAGAACCGCGTTGATCTGATAGTCGTCGACCCGGAGATGGGCCTTTTCCGTCGCCGCCCGGGAGGGCGTCGGGAAAAGGGCAAACAAGAACAGAGTCAGGGACGTAGTGAGGGCGCCGAGCCAGCGCCGCCGGTCAGTCGACATTCAGGAGAATCTCCAGGGAATGATAACCCATTTTCTATGATGAAGATTCTGACGCAAAAGATGCTGGGAGCACAAGGACAGCCTCCATTAGCTCTCATTCTGAACGGTTTTGGCGCGCCGATCCCAGCCTCAGGATAATCTCTGCGGCGCGGTTGGCCGGATGCTGCCGCGCGCGATCCGCGGATTCCAGCCCCTGGAGCCGGGTCTTCACCCGTGCTAAACCCTCCAGCATGCGCTCGCGGACGGGCCCATCTATCAGTATTTCCCTCAACCGGGCCGCAACATTCGCTGCTGTGAAGTCCTTCTGAACCAACTCCGGAACGACCTCTTCTTCGGCAATCAGGTTCACCATGGCAAACCTTGGAACCTTCACCCGCGGCTTGCCCAGCAGATACGTCAACGGAGAGACGCGGTAGACCATTACAAATGGCATATTCATCATGGCCGCCTCTACCGTTGCAGTTCCGCTGGCCACGATTCCGGCGCGCGAGTGATAGAGGGCCGGTAGCGCTTCAGGAACGAGCGTGATTTTCCGGCTTCCGATCTGCCCTGAGAGAAAGTTCCGATCGAGCGTTGGAGCTATGGGCAGCAAGAATTCGTAGCCTTCGCCCAGCAGCGCCACCGACTCTAGAATCGTCGGCAGATTCATGCGGACTTCCTTGACCCGGCTGCCGGGCATGAGCGTAATCCACTGCTTCGAGGGATCCAGCTTGAATTGCTTCGCATACTCGCCTCGTTCGATGGTCGGGTGAGGCAGTTCAGCCAACGGATGGCCGACAAAAGTGGCGTCGACACCTCGATCTCGATAGAACTTTTCTTCGAAGGGGAAAATCACCAGCGCATTGTCGAGGTTGTCTCGGATAAGGCGCACCCGTCCCTGCCGCCACGCCCAGAACTGCGGAGCCACGTAATACACCGTTGGGATGCCACGCCTCTTCATCTGACGGGCGACGCGCCAGTTAAATGCCGGGGAATCGATCACAATCGCGAGATCGGGTTTCCGGCGGTCGGCTTCGCGGATGAGACGTTTGTAAAGCCCGAGGATCTTCGGCAGATGGCTCACGATTTCAGTGATGCCGACGACGGCCAGATCTTTGGCGTCCACAACCGTATCGCACCCAGCCGCGCGCATACGGTCCCCGCCGACCCCGAAAAATTCCAGCAGCCCGATTTTCTCGGAAGTCGGGATTTTGAATTGTGTGGGGACAGCCGCCCTCGGCTGTTCCGCGGAGCCAAGCTCCGCTGCTTTTCGCTCAGCCGCGCGCCGCAGCGCCTCAATCAGCTGCGCGCCATACATTTCCCCCGAAGCTTCGCCAGCCGAGATCAGGATAAGCACAGAGCATTGTAAGCGAGAGGTTGAAGAGACGTTGCGCTTCGCAGAGAGCACCACCGCAAATATTAATCGTCCGCGCTAACAGTAGAAGTCGATCGTGTTTCCCGCGCACTTCCGGCCGGAAGTTCCTGATCCTTGTACTGCAGTTGATACAGCTTGTAATAAATTCCGCGGTTGGCCAGCAATTCCTGATGCGTGCCCATCTCGCGAACCTGCCCTTTGTGCATGACGATGATCTTGTCCGCGCGCTGAATGGTCGACAGCCGGTGCGCGATGATCAGCGACGTGCGCCCTTCCACCATCCGGGCCAGCGCCTCGCGAACGCGAGATTCCGTGTCTGTATCGACGCTCGACGTCGCCTCGTCGAGGATCAGAATCTTGGGCTCATGCGCCAGCGCTCGCGCGAAAGAGATCAATTGTTTCTGTCCCGTGGATAGCGTCGACCCGCGCTCGCGGACCTCCTCGTCGAATCCTTTCGGCAAAGCCTGGATGAAATCCGCAAGGTTCACATCTTGGGCCGCGCGCTCGACGTGCTCGTCCTGAATGCGCTCGGTGCCCAGCCGGATATTGCCGCCGATCGTTCCGGTAAAGAGAAAAGGATCCTGTAACACCACACCAAACCGCGCGCGCAGATCGTTCAGGTCCATCTCCTTGACGTCGACGCCATCGATCCGCACGGCGCCTTTTTGCACGTCATAGAAGCGCATCAGCAGGGAAATGAGTGTAGTCTTGCCCGCGCCAGTGTGGCCGACCACCGCGACCGTTTCTCCCGGCTCAATCGCGAAACTGACGTCGCGCAACACCCAGTCGGGTGTCGCGACATGGTCTTTGCCATTGCTGGCAGCCTTGCTTCCTTCTTCCTCAACGTCGCCATAAGAAAACCACACATGGTCGAACTCGATGCGGCCCGGCCCTTCTGGCTTTCTCGTCACCGCAGGAGAAACGACGTCCACGGGCGTATCCAGTAGTTTGAAGATGCGTTCACTCGCTGCCATCGCCGACTGCAGGATGTTGTACTTTTCGCTGAAATCCATAATCGGCCGGAAAAAGCGCTGCGCATAAAAAGTGAACGCGATCAGCACGCCAAGAGAGGCCGGAGCAGTCACCGTGTGCAGAGAGATAGCGTGCAGAGAAAACAGGGCCTCGTGATGAAACTCGACCGCAATGCTTTTCGAAACGATGCCGCGAATAATGTCCTGCCCGCCGTACCAGATGACGCAGGCAATCGCGATTGCGGAGAAGAAATCGACCACCGGATAGTAGATGGCATACGCCAGGATCGCGTCCTTATAGGCGTCCATGTGGCTGCGGTTGATCTCCGAAAAGCGCTCGTACGCCCTGCGTTCGCGGTTGAAAAGCTGCAGCACGACCATGCCGCTGACGTGCTCCTGCAGATACGAATTGATGCGGGCGATGGCGATGCGAATGCGGCGGTAGGAATCGCGAACCCGGTCGCGGAATATCTTGGTGCCGATCCCGATGAACGGCAGCACGGCGAACGTAATCAGCGCGAGCTTCCAGTTCATGCACAACATGATGCCGATAATGCCGATCAGCACGAAGAAGTCTTCAAAGATCGAAACCACGCCGGAGGTGAACATCTCGTTCAACGCGTCCACGTCCGTTGTCACGCGCGTCACCAGGCGGCCGACAGGGTTCTTGTCGTAGAAGGCGACGTGCATGCGCTGCAGATAGCGGAAAATCTGGCTGCGCAGATCGAACATCACCTTCTGCCCGATCCACTGCATGAAATAGGTCTGCAGAAACTCGAGCACAAAGGTGAACAGCAGCATGCCAAAGTAGATTCCCGAAATCTGCGCGATGCCCCGCATCGGATTCGGGCTCAGCCAGCTCCATAGCCCAGAAGCTGCAGCATGCACTGGAGCCAGATAACGGTCGATGGCTACTTTGATCAGGTAGGGTCCCAGAATGTCGGCGAACGACTTCAGAATGATCGAGACCAGCGCCACCACAAGCGGCCAGCGATACGGGCGCAGGTAGGTCAGCAGCCGCCGCATCAGCCGGCTGTCATACGCTTTGCCTAATATTTCCTCTTCCTGGGCCATCGATTCCTGGTTGCGAATTCCCCGAGCGCATGGCGCTGGAAGCGCCTTTCAAAGGTTACCTCAAATAGATGCCCGGAGCCGCGCGAGGATGGAAAAGCTTTGGAATGGGATAATGGGTTAAGTGAGCGTTGGGATCTACATTTCCGTCCCGTTTTGCCGGACGAAATGCAGCTACTGCAATTTCGCCTCAGACGTGTTTTCGCGGGCCGTTTTCCAGTCCTACGTAGATCGCGTTTGTCTCGACATCAGCAACGCGCAGCAGACGGCGGAAGACATGAGTGGCCGCATCGAGAGGGAAGTGGACTCGATCTATCTAGGCGGCGGCACGCCCACAGTCCTCGCGCCGGATCAGTTGCTGCGGATGTTCGAAGCCGTGCGCAGTCAATTTTCTGTGCTGCCTGCGGCCGAGATTACGGTCGAGTGTGCTCCCGGAACGCTCACCCCAGCTGTGCTGGATACCTTGCTCGGCTGCGGAGTGAATCGAGTCAGCCTCGGTGTGCAGTCGTTCATTGATCAGGAAGCGGCCGCGGTGGGACGGCTGCACAAGCGCTCCACGGTTCTCGACGACATTTCCCGCTTGCATACGGCCGGAATCACCAATATCAACGTCGACCTGATCGCCGGACTTCCGCATCAGACGACCGAGAGCTGGCAAGAGTCGCTGGCGCAGACGATTGCTGCCGGTGCCCCGCACGTCAGCGTCTACATGCTCGAGGTCGACGAAGATTCGCGTTTAGGTCGTGAACTGATTGCGGGCGGCACGCGCTACCACGCCCATTTTGTCCCCAACGAAGACGCCACCGCCGACTTTTATCTTGCGGCGTGTGAGACATTCGAAGGCGCCGGGATCGCGCAATATGAAATTTCCAACTTCGCTCGCCCAGGATTCGACTCCCGCCATAATCTCAAATACTGGACTCGCCAGCCCTATCTCGGATTCGGCGTAGACGCGCATTCCATGCTGTTTTCTGCGGCGAAAGAGGTGGACGCAGTCCGCTTCGCAACCGCTGATTCTCTGGAGAAATATGTCGCTGGCGCGCCGCTGCAAAAGACTGAAATCTCCAGTATTGCGGCTCTCGAAGAATCTTTCTTCCTCGGCTTGCGCCTGAATGGCGGTGTGAATTTGCGAACGCTTGAAGAGAAGTTCGGCGCACCGATGCTGGCCAACTTCCGCGATGTAGTCGCCGAGCAGTGCGAGTTCGAACTTCTCGAGCAGAACGGCGACATCATCCGGCTCACGCCGCGCGGTCGTCTGCTTTCTAACGAAGTCTTCGAAGCGTTCCTGACCCCGGCTCACAACCGCGGCAATCGCGTAAGCGTATAATTCGCCCTGGATCTTCCGCGCTGGTTTCAGAAGAACGGCGCAATTGCCAGACCATCCGGTCGGTTGGGTGGGGCGCGCGGATACGCAGAATCGCCAGTGTTCATGCGGTTGAACCCACCTCGCTCCTTTCTCCTCCGGACGTAACTTCTTCCCATTCCGGCGCTATGTTCTAATCGAAAATTCGGGCTTTGCGGAAACTCCTTCAGTGGGCCGGCGGTCGCACCCGATTCTCCGGGAGGAATTGTGGACTTCCAATTGAACGACGAACAATTGCAATTGAAAAAAAGCGTGCGCGAGTTTGCCGAGCGCGAGATCAGGCCCAACGTCATGAAGTGGGACGAGGCCGGCGAATTCCCCCTCGCCACTATTAAGGAGCTCGGTAAGATGGGCCTGATGGGCGTGGTTTTTCCGCCCGAGTACGGCGGCGCGGGCATGGGCTACGTCGAATACGTTACGGCGATCGAGGAGCTTTCGCGCATCGACGGCTCGGTCGGCATCATCGTCGCCGCCCATACTTCGCTGTGCTCGAATCATATCTTCCTGGCAGGCAACGAAGCGCAGAAGAAAAAATATGTCAGCAAGCTCGCGACCGGCGAGTTCATCGGCGCCTGGGGACTGACTGAGCCTTCCTCCGGATCGGATGCCGGCAGCGCCCGCATGACCGCCGTTCGCAAAGGCAACAGCTGGGTGCTGAACGGCACCAAGACCTTCTGCACCAACGGGCACTATGCGGACGTGGTCGTCGTTCTTGCTGTTACCGATAAAGCCGCTCATACCCACGGAATCTCGGCGTTCGTGGTCGAAAAAGACACCAAGGGATTTCGTCCCGGCAAAAAAGAAAACAAGCTCGGCCTGCGGGCCAGCGATACCGCGGAGCTGATATTTGAGGACTGCGTCATTCCCGCCGAGAATCTTCTCGGCGCCGAAGGCCAGGGATTCCCCGACGCCATGCGCGTGCTCGACGGCGGCCGCATCTCGATTGCTGCCCTGTCGCTGGGCATGGCGGAGGGAGCCTATGAATGCGCGCTCAAATATTCCAAACAGCGCCGCCAGTTTGGCAAAGCCATCAGCGACTTTCAGGCGATCCAGTGGAAGCTCGCCGACATGGCGACCGAGATTGAAGCTGCGACCTTGCTGACGATGAAGTCCGCCTCCATGAAAGACGCCGGCATGAAGACCACGCAGGAATCCTCGATGGCCAAGCTCTACGCCAGCGAAGTCGCGGTGAGATGCGCCAATGAGAGTGTCCAGATTCACGGCGGCTACGGCTTCATCAAAGATTACCCGGCCGAAAAGTTCTATCGCGACGTGAAGCTCTGCACCATCGGCGAAGGCACCAGCGAAATCCAGCGGTTAGTGATTGCGCGGCAGCTGCTAAAAGACTAGCGGGCAACAGGGATCGGTGAGATCGCTTTATGGGGACGAGGGCAATTCCAATCCGACTGAGGTTTTGAGTGCTATGGATAGTGTCAGATGACCTCGAGCCGATGAAGGGGGCTGGCCCACACATTCTAATTTTTAACTTTTGGTGCCACCACGATCGAGGCTGCCCCACTCGCCGCGGTTTTCGGCGAGTGGGTACCACGGACACATTCGGCTTGCGGCCAGCCATCTCACACTATGCAATTCCGCGCAGCCGCATCTCCGCCTTCTGTGCTTCGTTGACCAGCGCTGTTCGCGGATAGCAACTGGTAGTGATGAAGTGAACATACCCAGCGTCGTAGTACCGATGGAGGTTTGCCGGCATCGGCCACGTCTATCACAGGACGGAGAGCCTTGTCTGTGACCAGTGACCAAAAGGTCGAGGTCCGTGGTGCCCACTCGCCGAAAGGCACGGCGAGTGGGGCAGCCTGTTTCGTGGTGCTGTCAGGAGTTAAAGTTCGGATGTGTGGGCCAGTTCCCATGAGTTTCCAATGCGATGAGAGAACCGTGATGTCCGGGGATTTATTGTTGATGGAGCCGATACTGTTACCGGGCACCATCATCCTCATAGACGGGCGTACCAACAATGCTCGTTTCCTACAGCGAAATTTCCAGAGGAACTGGAACATGGTTCACGACTTAAAGGGGGATGTCACGACCTTCGAACTCGTTGAAGATCGCCTTGGACCCTATAACCTTCTGGGCTCTGACTTCTTTTGAAATCAGCCTAATGATGCTTCAAGCTTAGGACGGCTCATCGTCAAGTCATGAAGGATCTCGATTACGCTCATCGTCGCCGGTGCGGATGTCTTTCTCCCTCTTCTGCTTTACACTGATCGTTTGGAAACACCAATCCATCCTTTGATCGATTCGATCCGTTCCGGCGATGCGCGCGCGCTCTCCCGCGCCATCTCCACCGTGGAGAATCGCGTCCCCGGCTGGTCCGACCTGCTGAAAGCACTTTTCCCGCACACCGGCCAAGCCCGCGTCATCGGCCTCACCGGCGCGCCCGGAGCCGGGAAGAGCACGCTCGTCGATCAACTCGCGAAGCTATATCGGAAGACAACAAATCCCCACTCAAGCCGCAAAGAGCGCGGCTTGAATGGGGCACCCGGATGGACGAGAAATCCCCACCCTGTCTCGCAAAACGCGCGAGACAAGGGTGGGGCAACCACCTTAGGCGACGAAAACTACACCGTTGGCATCATCGCGGTCGACCCCACCAGCCCCTACACCGGCGGAGCCATTCTCGGCGACCGCATCCGCATGCAGGATCACTTTGCCGACCCCGGCATCTACATTCGCAGCATGGCGACGCGCGGATCGCTCGGCGGACTCGCCCGCACCACCGCCGACGTCGCCTCCGTTCTCGACGCCTCCGGACGCGACGTTATTCTGATCGAGACGGTTGGCGTCGGTCAGGATGAAGTCGAGATTGTCCGCCTGGCCGACATCACGATTGTGATTCTTGTTCCCGGCATGGGCGACGACGTGCAGACCATCAAGGCCGGTATCATGGAAATTGCCGACATCTTCGTGATCAACAAGAGCGATCGCGATGGAGCCGAGCGCGTCGAGCGCGAAATCCGCGCCTTGCAATCGCTGGCCACGCGCAACGACGGCTGGACGCCTCCAATTGTGAAAACGGTAGCCAGCGAAGGAAAGGGTGTCGAAGAACTGGCTGCGGCTGTGGCCGAGTACGAAGTCTATCTCCAGAAAGAGAATCGCGCGCTCAAAAAGAGCGTCGAAAACTGGCAGGAGCGGCTGGTCGAAATGCTGCGCGACGCCATGCTCGAGAAAGCGCGGGCCCAGATGTCCGACGGAACTCTGCGCCGCCTCGCCGCCGAAGTCGCCGAGCATAGGAGAGATCCGTATACGCTGGTGGAAGAGATCGCCGGCAAGAGTTAGGTTTCCTTAGTGTGCCTTCGTGTCCTCTGTGGTTATAGATTTTTTTTAACCGCAAAAAGAACAAAGAGGCACGAAGAAAACAGGGCACGATGGATTTCAACATCGATCATCTCGGCATCGCGGTGAAGTCGCTCTCGACGGCCAAGGCGATCTATGAAAAGCTCGGCCTGACCGTCTCTCCGGAAGAGACGGTCGAGCACGAGCAGGTCAAGCTCGTCATGGTTCCGGTGGGTGAGAGCCGTCTGGAACTGCTGGAAGCGACCTCCGGCGATTCAACCATCGCAAAGTTCATTTCCAAACGCGGCGAAGGATTGCACCACGTCTGCCTGAAAGTGCCGGATTTGCGCGCCGCTGTCGACCGGCTGAAGAAAGACGGAGTGCGGCTGGTCTCAGAAGAGATCAAGACCGGCGCGGGCGGACATCAGTATGTGTTCGTGCATCCAGCGAGCACCGGCGGGGTGCTGCTGGAACTGGTGCAGGCGTAAATCGGCCGCGGATCGAGACCAACGAATGCTCCTTCTCGTCATCGACACTTCGGGTAAAAACGGCAGCGTTGCCCTGGCGCGTGCGGAAGAAACTTTGAACGACGAAGTTCATGTCATCGAATCCGTCCCGCTTACCGGAGGAACATTCTCGGCACAGCTCGTGCCGCAGATCGCGGCTCTGCTTTCCAACCATCGACTCACGAAGACGCAGATCGACGCTTTCATCGTGGTGACCGGCCCCGGTTCATTTACCGGACTCCGCGTAGGACTGGCTGCCATTAAGGCGTTGGCGGAAATTCTTGCCAAGCCGATCGTTGCGGTGTCATTGCTGGAGGTGCTCGCACTCGCGAGCCAGACAAACGGCAAGGTTTTGGCCGCGATCGATGCCGGCCGCAACGAAGTCTATGCCGGAGAATATGACGTTACCAACGCCTGCACCCGACAGATTCGCGAACAATTGCGGTCGAAAGAAGAATTCCTGCAATCCGCCCGCGGATTCTCTGTGGTCACGGCAGACCGCATTCTCGCCGATCAGGCGCGCACAGCCGGTCTCGCCGTTGTGCCGCTCGATGCCATTACCATTGAGATGATCGCCCGCTTGGGCTGGAGAAAGCTGCGGGCCGGCGAAACCGCCGATCCTGCCCAACTGGACGCCAACTATATCCGCCGCACCGACGCGGAGATCTTCGCAAAGCGGGGTCCGGGCTAGCTCGTGGTGCGAGTGCGACGTATCCGGGCACGCATTTATGCGCGCCGTAAATAGGGTGTAAATGTAACGCGCTTTCAGGCGCTGGTTTGTGGCTCAGACTTGCACCACGACTTCTGGCTCTCGCTCCCGTGAACATTCGCGCCGCCACTCCCGACGACGTTTCTTCTATGATGGGGCTCGCCTCTGCCTCCGAATCCGCAGCCCACTGGACTCCGGACCAATACCGGACATTATTTTCTTCCGATGAGCCCTCGCAGAGGCTTGCTCTCGTCGCCGAGCACGAAGTCTCCTCCGTGTCCGCGATTCCGCCGATTGATGGTTTCGTCGTCGCGCGCCACGTCGCTCCCGATTGGGAACTGGAAAACATCGTCGTCGCTCCGGCCGCGCGGCGCCAAGGAATCGGCGGACGCCTTCTTGACGCCCTTGTCTCCGCTGCTCGTGAAACAAACAGTGCGGCAGTGTTTCTTGAGGTTCGCGAATCAAATAACGCGGCCCGCCGCCTCTACGAAAACTCCGGTTTCCAGCAGCAGGGCCGCCGCAAGTCCTACTACAGCAATTCGATGGAAGACGCCATCCTCTACTGCCGGCACCTCGGCTAAACCGTTCTCATAGTGAGACTGCACCACTTTTTGGGTAATAATATACTTGGCTCAGTAACGGTATTTTGGTATCGTTTTAGTCATGGAACGCGAACCAAAAACCCTCCAAGAAGCAATCATTTACTTCTCCGATCCTGACCGCACTTTCAAATTCCTTATGGCGCGGAGATTCGCTGAGGGAGCATATTGCCCCGTCTGTGGTGCAAAAGAACCGCGCTTCATCGCCACCCGCCGCTTGTTCGAGTGCAAGACCAAACATCCCAAGCGGCAGTTCTCCATCAAGGTCGGAACGATCTTCGAGGATTCGCCGATCCCGCTCGACAAATGGATGATGGCAGTCTGGATGATCGCCAACTGCAAGAATGGCATTTCGTCCTATGAGATACACCGCGCTCTGGGAGTGACTCAGAAAAGCGCATGGTTCATGCTGCATCGCGTGCGCCTTGCCCTGCGGATGGGAACCTTTGACAAGTTGGGCGGCGATCCTGATAGCGGAGTCGAATTGGACGAAAGCTACATCGGCGGGCGCGTGAAGAACATGCACGCACACAAACGCAATAAACTGGTGCGCGAGAGCGGCGATCCGAACGCGACCAAGACTATCGTCATGGGAATTCTGGACCGTTCGCAACGCAAGATTCGCACCGTGATCGTGCCAAACACTTCACGCCAGACCTTACAGGCTCAGGTACTCAAGAATGTGCGGTATGGCACCAAGGTCTTTACCGACGAATCGCGCTCGTATAGCGCACTCTCGGATAAGTACGTGCATGAGTTTGTGAACCACATGGAAACCTACGTCCGTGGGCAGGTTCACACCAACGGACTGGAAAACTTTTGGAGCCTGTTCAAGCGGCATCTGGCGGGTACCTACGTTGCCGTGGAGCCTTGCCACATGGAGGCATATTTGGATGAGCAGGTGTTTCGGTACAACAATCGCGGGACCAAAGAAGAACCGAAGAACGATGCAGACCGCTTCGATCTAGTGTTGCGGAATTTAGTTGGGAAGCGTATTACCTACAAGGAGCTTACCGGGAAGGAGGCGGAGGCGGAAGCCTTCTAATCTGCATCGCGGAAAGCGCGGCCCACGGCGGCGCGTTTCCGCTTCGGTACTCGACTCTGTTTTTCGGCGGCGAGTTCCGCCTTGATCTTCGAGTGCGG
Source organism: uncultured Acidobacteriota bacterium (assembly GCA_963763845.1). GTDB lineage: Bacteria > Acidobacteriota > Terriglobia > Terriglobales > Acidobacteriaceae > Sulfotelmatobacter. The sequence continues at coordinate 3,972 of CAVXPX010000016.1, read as the reverse complement.
AACTTCCAAAAGTTTATCCAATAGGTGCGTGAAGTTCTGGAATTCGCCCGGCTCACTCTTGGCGGGGTTTGCGGGCTGATTCTTTGGCACAGACGCTCCTACGGCTCACTAGAAAGTGAGTGTAGGGACGTGTGTGCCAAAAGTCAATTCCACATAGAAGATTTGTTTGATTTAGTTTTTCCTTGCGATGAACACACCATTGGATACATGTGCATGCTTTATCACTGCTTCCTTGACGACAGCAAAGACCAGACGCAGAGCAAACTCATCATTTCAGCTGGCTTTGTGGGGACAAAAAACGATTGGCACAAGCTTCGCGTTGCATGGAAAAAGCGACTCAGGAAGGATGGGCTGAAATACTTCAAAACCTCGGAATACAAGATGCTTGAGGGAGAATTCGCGCAATTCAAAACGTCAGCCTATCCTCCGCCGACGGGACGGCAGAGGGCGACACAAATCCGCTCAGACTTGCAGCAAATACTGAAGCAGAATCCGCGCATAGCAGCTATTGGGAATGCCGTTCCGGTTGAGGACTACGCCAGGGTCATGGCCCGACCTGAAGCCAATGGAATATTTTTCGGCAATCCTTATCACCGGGCCCTAGACAATGTGATGCTAGAGACGGTCAATCTCATTCATAAGCTAGTTGGGTACAACACCAAAGTTGCTTTCGTTCACGATGACGGGCCAGACTTTGATGAGCTTCGTGCCGTATATGAGGCGTTCAAGATTGCGAATCCTCGCACGGCTGAATCAATGGCTGGTTTTTTGCCTTTGAGCGACAAGGAATATCCTCCGCTTCAACTGGCGGATATGGTCGCCAATTACACTCTCGGAGTGGGACAAACGTGGTTGGAAAATGGGCGAGAAGCGAGGCTAGCTACAGAGATGGAAGAAAACATCGGGAAACTCGGGATCTGGACCGAGCACGTTATGCTTAGTGTGCTAAAGCACAATCTGATCCGACAGGGGAAGCTAATTCCCGCAGACCTCCAGGCGGAGGAATACGGCTAGTCCTATGCTTACGCGGCTCAGGCTCGCAGAATGGATATATGCGCTTTCAGCAGTGCTGCACTTTCTGCTCTATCCACTCACTTTCGCAGTTATGGTCCTTGGTTTTTGGAAACTGGGATTCTGGTGGGGGCTGCTCAGTATGGTTGGTACCGCCTTCCTGTTCGCTGGGCTCAGAGCGGCCCTACTCGCAGTGTTTGCACTGATCGTTACATGGCTCGACCCAGACTTCTTTTCCTAGCGCTATAATTCTCGGCGCTATGACTGAATTGCAGACTGGCGATGTGCTCTGTTCTATTCTGGACATGATGAAACAGCAGGCGCTTTACTCTCATCGTCTGCATGGTTGGGTAATTGCGGTGTCCTGAGACGATTGAGAAGCAGCCCGCGCTCGTAGAGCAACTACGAGCGCACCCGTTCTTCGATCAAGGTCCGCGCCCAGATATTCAAACAACTGAGCATACGATTCAGAACATCGACGCGCTAATTCGGAGATTGAAGGCTCCCGATTCTCCGATCTAGCTTCCTGCCCTGTCACGGCTTTCTTATCCTGCATTTTCCCCTCCTACTGAGTCAACTATATTATTACCACTTTTTGGCATTGCTCCTCCTAAGCGGCTGTGCTACCTTGAGCGCATAATCCCGGTTTGGAGGTCTGCTGGATGCTGACTTCGAAAGACCAACTTCTGACCAGCCACGAAGAGTTCCGTCGGCTGGCTCAGGAGCACACGCATTACGCGCAACGTCTCGATTCACTTACCCAGAAACGCTATCTCAGCGAAGACGAAAAGCTTGAAGAAGTGCGTCTGAAGAAACTGAAACTCCGCCTCAAAGATCAGATGGAGTCCATTGAGCGCGAGTATCGGCAGCAATACGGCGTTAACGTAGCGTAATCGAATTCTGGCCAATTCCCCGGCGGCATCTGCCGCCACGGACAAAACTATCTTGTGCAGGGCGCGATAAAGCGCCCTTTTTTATGGGAATTCAGACTTTGTAGTGGGTGACGATCTCGGGATGCGACAATCTGGGGATGCAAGATCGTGAACTGTACCGCCAGATTCTGGGGATTGAAGCGCCCTGGTTTGTAGAGCGAGTGGAACTAAAGCTGGCCGAGGGCGAAGTGCACATCTATCTGGAGCACGGAGAAATGGCCAGTTGGCCGTGCCCAGAATGCGAAGCGAGTTGCCAGTTGTATGACCATCAAGGGGAGCGGCAGTGGCGGCATCTGGACACCTGCCAATATCAGACGATTCTGCATGCCCGGCCACCGCGCACGGAGTGTGCCGAGCATGGGGTGCGGGTTCTGAAGTTGCGGTGGGCGGAGCCCTCGAGCCGATTCACCGCACTGATGGAACGGCTGGTGATTGATTGGCTGAAGGCGGCCAGTCAGAAAGCAGTGGGCGAACAGTTGGGATTGAGCTGGGACGAAATTCACGGGATTATGGAGCGGGCGGTGGCGCGGGGCTTGGAACGGAGGCAGGCCGAGCCTTTGCCACAGCTGGGAGTCGACGAGAAGGCGTTTCGGAAAGGGCACAAGTATTTCACGCTGGTGAATGACCTGGAGCGATCCCGTGTGCTGTACGTGGCCGAAGATCGCACGCAGGCCAGCTTAGATGGATTCTGGCAGACCCTGACGGAAGGACAGCGCGAGAGTATCGAGGCCATCGCCATGGACATGTGGGATCCCTACGTAGCTTCGGTCCGCGAGCACCTGCGGGAAGGGAGGCAAAAGATCGTCTACGACAAATTTCATATCGCCAAACATCTGGGCAATGCCGTGGACAAAGTACGGCGCCAGGAAAACCGCACGCTGCGAGCGGCCGGCGATGACCGACTGACAGGAACACGCTACGACTGGTTACGGAATCCGACCGCCATGGAACCGGCCGATCGCAAAGCCTTTGCCGCGTTACGTCAGAGTGGGCTGAAGACGGCACGGGCTTGGGCTCTGAAAGAAACGGGCATGGCATTTTTCAGTTACCAATACGAGCGGCCCGCGCGGAAACATTTTCGCTGGTGGCACGGCTGGGCGGTGCGCAGTCGGCTGCGTCCCATGCTGGAGGTAGCCAGGACCTTGAAGCGACGCTTCGAGAACATTGTTACCTATCTCCGCTACCGCGTCACCAATGCTGCCAGCGAATCCATCAACGCCAAGATCCAGTGGGTCAAGTACACCGCACGCGGCTTCCGCAATAAAAAGAACTTCGCATCTGCCATCCTCTTCCACTGCGGCGGTCTGGATCTGGCTCCTTAAGCCACTAAAATGCCGGAAGAGCCTTTTTTATTTATACTTACGTCGTTTTACCGGGATGCGCTGGCTTTCGCTGCCAGATATAATGAAATAACTCCCCATGGTCCGCGATGGCTATTTCTACGCTCTGCCGCTGATTGCCGCGGCTGTTCTGCTGGGCTGGCTGACGAGTCCCGCGTGGGCGATTATTCCGCTTCTTCTGGCGGCATTTTTCTTGTGGTTCTTTCGAGATCCGGAGCGAACGATTCCTTCCCAGCCGGGCGCCGTCGTTTCTCCGGGAGATGGAACCGTCACCGATATTTCCACCGTTAGCATTGGCAACGAAGAGCGACTGCGATTCAGCATTTTCCTGAGCGTCTTCAACGTGCACGTGAATCGCGCTCCCATAACCGGCGTCGTGCGCGATATCCGATACCAGCGCGGCAAGTTCCTCGATGCGCGCAGTCCTGACTGCGCCGATCAGAACGAGCAGAACGCCGTCACCATGGAAGGCGATGGCCAGACCGTTACATTCAAGCAGATTGCAGGTCTACTGGCTCGCCGCATTGTGTTTACTCCGAAAGTTGGAGATCGCCTCGATCGCGGCCAGCGCGTCGGTCTGATTAAGTTCGGATCGCGGGTCGATCGGTCCTCGATGCCTCCGCCCGCGCCAACGTGAAAGTTGGAGATCGTGTCAAAGGCGGCGCTACCATCCTTGCTTACCTGCCTCA
>CAVXPX010000015.1:0-30754 GCA_963763845.1 uncultured Acidobacteriota bacterium | reverse complement strand
GTCGGCCGTGCTTACCTAATCGCGTTACGTCAGAGTTGCCCGTGAGACCGCGAAGAATAGCCGAATCACACAGACTTGCGCTCAACCCGTGAATCGGGGATTTTGTGTCAACTGACGAATTAGACCAAGTCAGAGCTTACTTTGGGATTGTCTTGGCGGGACGAATCATCTCCGCTCAACGCGTACTCATGCGAGGACGGCCTTTGGCCGAGCAGCAAACTTCCGCTGATAGTAAGCGGTCGTGGCGACGATGGCGGGGATGCCGACCGAGATGGGCACGATCCACAACCACCAGGCTCCATGCAGCAACGGACCGATTGTGACTAGGGAAAAAGCCGTCCAGGCAGCAATGTAGCTCCCGATCATTCCTTGCAGATGAGCGTACCACCAGAACATTTTTTCCGGCAGGCGGGTGCGTGAATCGCCACATCGACCTGCCCGAAATGCGCATCCCAACAACTCCGAAGACAATCGCTGGGATGCGCAGGTTCTGCACCAGTTCCGGCCGGACTGCTCCTGACACAGCGAGCGCCAGGCTGGCTGCGAAGCAGAAGAGGGCGGCGGCCCAGTCCAGCCCACGGACGACTGGAGCGCCTTTCCAAGCGGCCTTCTGACCTAACACGCGGTAGGCCGAAAAGGCCGCATAGAAGCTGAAGATGGCCACTAACGCAAGGAAAAGGACCGGCCGATAGACTGCCATGACCAGTGCCGTAAAGGCGACGATGGTCATGCACCAGAAGTAGATCCTGCCCCACATGCAATGCGCCTTGCCGCCCTTCGCAGTGATCAGCGCGAGCGGAGCCAGAAAGAAGGCTCCGCTACCGGCAGAGACGTGGACGGCAAGAAAGGCATGCAACCACCAAGGATCGTGCATCTGTTACCCCCCGCGACGCGCCATCGCCGCGACCCCCACCAGGCTTTACGTGTCCCGTGGTTCTATGGTTCCGCGAAAACTCCGCAGGCATGAGGTTTGGCATTCCGGCTTGTAAGGTCGTCTCTGAAGTTAACTGGAGACAACAGGCCAAGGCACTTGTTGGGCGCGGGTTGAGCCTTGGCTCATGGGGTCAGTCCGGAGAAGCGAGCTGGCGTCAGGATCGTCGGCAAACCTTACCTTAGGAGTACTTCCCGCTTGCCCGTCACGCTGCCGGAACCGATCGGGGTTAGCTCGCAGAACGCCGCGAAAATTCACTGCTTGATGCTGTTCTCCGGTCAAAATCACTTTGCTCTTGAGCCATTCCTCGCGATTCGCAGGTCCGGCCCACGATAGACTATGGGATGATGTCGGCGCCGCACAAGCCGCTTTCGGCCCTTCTCTCGCAAATTCTGGTCGCCTATAGTGTGGAGCTCGATTGCGAATTCGAGCGCCGCATGCTGCAAACGCAGAGCCGCAGCTCGCGCCTCTCGCTGGTCATTTGGCTTAATGTGCTGCAGTTTTTGGCCGATGGACCAGTTTCGGTTCGAACGCTCGCTTCACGCGCGCTCACAGCCGAGGCTGGCGCCACAGCCGGGCTTGGTTGCCTCGAACGATGGGGCGTCGTTGTGCTGCAGCCCGGAAAGCGCGCCGGTTTCGGTAGCGGCCGAGGCATCCGCGCCGATTGGCCGGTTCGGCTCACGGCCAGCGGTGAAACAGCCGTCAGAATCTGGCCCGACCTGATCCCGGAAATCGACGCACTCTGGTCGGAACGCTTCGGCGACGACGCGACGAGGTTGCGCCGCTCGTTAGAAGCAATCGAGCACCAGATCGACCTCGAATTGCCGCAGGGCTTGCCCGTTGCGATTCTGAAGCTGCCGGAGTTCGGGCCCCGGAAAACGGCTGCGGAAGACGGCCTGCCGCTGCCAGTGCTGCTTTCCCGAGTTCTGCTATCGTTCGCGCTCGATTTCGAACGTGAGTCCCAAACGCCGATTTCGCTATGCGCAAACGCGATCCGCGTTCTCAGTGACGAGCCGATCCCTGAAACGGAGATTCCCAAACGAACCGGCTGTTCGGGAGAGACCGCAGGCATTGGCTGGCAGCTTAAGCCGTACATCATCGTTGAAAGAGACCCTGCGCGCGGCCGCGGCAAGTTCGTGCGCTTGTCCGAAGCGGGCATCAAGGCGCAGCAAGAGTATTACAGGCGCACGCGCGATATTGAGGAAAAGTGGAAGAAACGCTTTCGCCGCGCAACGAAAGAAATTCGGGAATCGCTGACGATTCTTCTGAAAAGAGGCGAACTGTCTGACGGCCTGAAACCGCCTCCCGGAACGGTCCGCGCCGGTGCCCAGACACCGGCCCTAGGCCGCGTCGACATTGGACCTGCGGCACGCCAGCGCAGGCGGGATTTGGTAATTCAGACCGAAGCATTCGTGCGCGATCCGGCTGGCACGCTGCCGCATTATCCGCTCTGGGACATGAACCGCGGCTTCGGTCCGTAGACGCGTTGCTCTGCTTGGACAGCCAGCACGAGCGCTTCCGACACGTAGGTCGCACGGTTTCGGGGGAATCGTCGGCAACCCTTCCCTTACCGATTACGGAAGGTTTGCTCGTAATCCGGAAACGATTACCGTCGTTCGAGTCAGGAACTCTATGGACAGATTTACCGGAAACGACAGTGGTTGCTCGCGTTGTGTTGAGAAGCGCGTTTAAAACTAGGCCGCCGCCCTCATGATACTCGAACCGCGCGGGCATTCGAGTTCGCGCACTTGCGACTTCTTCTGCGCGCCCGACAGTGCGAATCGATCGAGGATTGTTTGTCCCGCTCGGTAGCCCGGAACAATGGATCAGCCTTCGCAGTGATGACCTCTCCAACCCCGTACTACTCGTCGTGTCCGGCGCCCTGGGGAAGCGCAAGAGGCCGCGGCGGACATATTCACTGCCTGGGGAAAGGCCATTCACGGTTGTGCAATCGGCCCAGCGCGGAACCGGCCACACATATGGTCGATCGGAAGCGGCAGGCCCAAGCCGGCAAAATGACGAACGCTGAGGATGCCAACAGCCGCTTTCCTTTATGACACGCTTGTGCCATTATGACACTTGTGTGTACAATCGAGCCTAGAATGAGCACTGGCGAAGAACGAGGTAGATTTCGGCAGCGCGCGCACACTCGTGCTCTTCTGGTGAAGACCGCGTCCGAACTGATGCAGAACGGCGAAATTCCGACCGTGACAGCCGCAGCCGAAGCGGCACAAATTTCCAGGCGCACTGCGTACCGATACTTTCAGTCCCAGGAGCAGTTATTGGCTGAGGCTGCCATCCAGAGCGCCCACCCCCTGGTTTCCAATACTGTATTCCCAGAAGAATTGACAGAGCGCATCCGGCTTCTTGTAGCAACCGTGCAGCGGTTTGTGTATGAAAACCAGGCCGCTTTACGAACCATTGTGCGCCTAAGTGCCGAGCATGATCTCGGTCACAACGTCGACCGCGCTGAGGGCTTCGGAGCGGTCAGACGCAACCGGGTTGAATGGATCAGGACCGCGCTCGCACCGGTCAAAAATGGGCTTGGAGGCAAACTCTTTGAACGGCTTGTCTCATCCCTTTCATTGTGCATCGGTATCGAGTCTGTACTGGTGTTGACGAATTTGCGTGGGTTGTCTCAAAAAGAAGTCACAAGCGTTTGCGTGTGGACCGCAGAGACTCTAGTCGCCGGCGCACTGGAACAGGCGCAACAACGGCTTCGCTCAGGAGCCGCGAAAGCGAGCAAATCATGAATCGTAGATCGTTTATCGATCTGGTTGCACTTGCATTATCGAACCGGGAAACCTGGACTTGCCTTTTTTAGGAGGAGAAACATCCGTGCATAGTACGCCAGTTGTTGCGACTCAGCCGTTAATCGTCAGAACCCATGATGTCGCCGGGTTCAGTCAAGGCCTAGGAGAAGCGCGAATTCTGATCGACGGTGCAAACTCCCAGGACAAGTGGTGGCTCGTCCACTCTGAAGAATTGCCTGGGTTCATGACCACACTCCACTTTCACCACGATATGGACGAATGCGTCTACGTTCTCGACGGCCTTCTTTCCATTTTCATGGGTGGCCAGTGGCACGATCTGAGTCCGGGCACCTTTGCTTTGCTTCCCAAAGGTATTCCTCATGCACAGGGAAACACTTCCTCGTTGCCGGTTCGATTCCTGGGATGGGGTAGCCCTGCTGGATTCGAACGCCTGTTTCCCGAACTGGATCAATTGGCTAAGCGGGTCCCGGCGAATACTCCTGAATTCGGCAAAGAAGTCGCTAAGCTTTTGAGCCAACATGAAACAACCATTGTCGCGCCGCCGCCGCGTCGACAGTAGCGTGGGCGATTAAGAAAAAGTGAATTTCACTGAGGCATAAAAATGGCAGCCATCGTTTTGATTAATTCTTTCGAAGTCCCTGAAAGGACGTGAGCATCAGTTCCTGGAATTGTGGAAACAGGTCAATGATTATATGCAGAAGAAACCCGGCTATTTAAGCCATAAACTTCATCGTGCAATCACGCCTGACGCTCCGTTCCGTTTCGCTAACGTTGCACTTGAGGCAACCTTTACTTCGGCCCGGCTTTATTCAGCCCATCCACCACATACAGATCGGAGAGAATACGGTGCACGGAGTAGGCGTACGATTTTCCATCGGCGCTCAAATTCAGCGAGACGATGCTCTGCACGCCGGCCGGGTCTGCCGGTGCAATTTCCTTCCAAAGCTCGCGCTTGCCGGCGGTGATGTCAACGCGGAAAATCTGGGTTGGAACGGTTCGCGCCCTCACGAGTAGATTCTTGCCTTCCTGGGTAAAGCCCATCACGATCTCGTCCGGTTTGGGATCGTAGTTGAATCGCTGCGGCTCGCCGCCGGCGATCGGATAGAGCCAATGTTGCGTCTTGGCATCCCGAGCCAGCAACCACTTGCCGTCCGGCGTGATAAAGCGGCCGACAGTTCCTTCCGGTGTAATGGACTTCGGGCTTCCACCCTGGATGTCGAGCAGATAAGTGCGCGGCCCATGGCGAGGCTCGGAGGCGCTGAAGACAACGGACTTTCCGTCTGGCAACCAAGCGGGAGCATAGTGGTCCACTTTGCTGTCGGTAAGGTCCCTCGGCTCCCCAACTCCCGTCGGCAGTAGCACGAGCTTGGCGGGAGATCGATCCGTGGCCAGCACCCACTGGCGGTCAGGTGAAAGAAAGCCGAAGCCGCCGTCCCCCAGTCGAACCGCGGGGGAGCCATCGGTCTTGCGAAGATACATGCTGTAGTCCGCGCCCACAGCCTCTCCAGTTTCCGAGAAAACAACCGTCTTGCCGTCAGGCGACATGTCGGTCACCAGCGACCAGTCGAACCAAGACAGGCTGCGTTCGCGCGTCTCGCCCGGCGGCAGTGCGGAAAGGGTGATTCGAGTCTTGTCCGAGGTCAAGAGCACAAGTCCCGTGGGGCTTAGATCGTGAAGAGTCAAGCCGCCCGGCGCCCGATAGACGAGCCGCTCCTTGCCCGATAGGTCGAGCGCGTAAATCGAGCGCGCCGCCCCGCCCGGCGCCGCCGAGTACCAGATTTCTTTGCCGTTCGGAGTCCAAGCCGCGCCCCACACCGTTGAATAGAACGATGAACTGACTTTGTGATTCCCTTTCACGTCCGTGATGACGATCCGGCCATCGTCTCCAGCGCTCACATGATCCGCAAACGCGAGGAACTCCCCATTGGGGCTGAATCGCGCATCGGTGACCCATCCCGCGGGCTCGTAGATCACATTCCCGGCAGGAAATTCCAGGTGATTTTCACCCCCTGTTCCCGTGGGGTTTCGACGTATCACCGCCAGCGACTGGCCATCGGGCGTCCAGTCTGCTCCGTAACAGCCTTCGAGGATCTCCCGCGGCGCACCACCGGCCAGCGGAACCCGTGCCAGGATGCCAAACTGGGAAAGCCCGAAACTCGTAGGATGCAGCATGATCGCCATCTCACCCTTGGAAGAGATGGAAAGGATCTGCGCTGTCGGCAACCCAATAGACCGTGAATCGGTGCTGTCAAAATGCGTCGTGAAAAGTTCCTGCGGCCGTCCATCCCACGCCGCGCCATAGATGATTGTCTGCCCATCAGGAGCAAAACGTGCCTGCTGAATCGTGCCGTTGCGAAAAGTAATTTCGTGGAACGTGGGATTCGCCCTGGCCGCTACGCGCCACGCGTAACGATAAATTCCCACCCAGGACGCGAGCACCAGCAATCCGGCGACTGCCGGCACAAGCCAGCGGCGTGCCGGTTTTTCTTCTGGTAGCGCCTTCACGCCGCCGCGCGTAGAAGTCGAAACATCCGTGAGTGCTTCCAGATTGAAGGCCACGTCGCGCGCCGACTGGAACCGCTCCGCCGGACTTTTCTCCAGGCAGTGGCGCACGATGCGGTCGAGCGCGGGCGAAACATTGCGGTTGGTCTCGTTCAGGTCGGGCGGATCCTCTTTCAGGATCGCGCTCATGGTGTCGGCGGAGGAGTCGCCATGAAACGCGCGAATTCCCGAGACCATCTCGTAGAGAATTGCCCCGAACGAGAAAATGTCGGAACGCGCATCGGTCGCCTTGCCGCGCACCTGCTCGGGCGACATGTAACCCGCCGTGCCCAGCACGGTGCCGGCTTCCGTGGCGACTTGCACAGTAGGCGCGTCGTCGGAAGCGTTTGACTTCCGGGCGCGTGAACTTGGCCAGACCGAAGTCGAGAACCTTTGCCCGCCCGTCGTGCGTGATGAACAGGTTCTCCGGCTTCAGGTCGCGGTGAATAATTCCTTTTTCGTGCGCGGCCGCCAGCCCGCGCGCGATCTGCTGCGCGTAGTCGATAGCCTTGCGCGTGGAAGAAAGGGGACCATTGCGCAGGCGGTCGCGCAGCGTTTCGCCTTCGAGCAACTCGGAAACGACATAAGGCGCGCCGTTGGCCTCGCCAATGTCGTAAATCGAAAGAATGTTGGGATGGTTCAGCGCCGCCGCCGCGCGCGATTCCTGCGCGAACCGCTGCAGGCGCTCGGGATCGGCCGAGAACGACGCGGGCAGAATCTTGACCGCGACATCACGGTTCAACCGCGTGTCGAGGGCACGATAGACTTCGCCCATGCCGCCCGCGCCCAGCGGCGATTCGATTTCGTAGGGGCCAAGTTTCGTGCCAGAGGTGAGGACCATTCGCGCGTGCAATTATAGCCTGCGCAGCACGGTGCACGCAGATGGCAATGATTCTGGGCGTACTGTCGGCAAACCTTCCCTTACCGGATTACGTCAGAGTTTCCCGTCGCTCCCCAGTGAGAGTGGCTCCGTTTCTCGACGAAGGTCAATGGTTTTAGCAAAGGCTCCAAACGCAAGTCGGGCCGGGCGAAACTCCTCCTGGCGCATCTCGCCAAGGTCTTCTTTCCGGTGCGAGGGTTGGGTGTACAATCCAGGCACTTCCAAGGGGGGAAATGGGGATTTCCGCGGGAACTCGACTCGGCCCCTACGAAATTATCGCGCCGCTCGGCGCCGGCGGTATGGGAGAAGTGTATCGGGCGCGGGATACGCGGCTGGAGCGCACGGTTGCGATCAAGGTGCTGCCGTCGCACTTGTCCGATAATCCCGACCTGAAGCAGCGTTTCGAGCGCGAGGCAAAAGCCATCTCGCAGCTCAATCACCCCAATATTTGCACCTTATATGACGTCGGCCACGAGGACCGTACCGACTACCTCGTGATGGAGTTTCTGGAAGGGGAGTCGCTGGGGGAGCGACTCAAGCGCGGGCCTCTGCCGCTGAAAGAAATCATCGCGATCGGATGCAATATTGCGGACGCGCTGGATCGCGCTCATCGTGCCGGTATTGTTCATCGCGATTTGAAGCCCGGCAATATTATGCTGGCGAAGAGCGGCGCGAAGCTGCTCGACTTTGGTTTAGCGAAAGCGGCGGTGATGGGCGCATCGACGGGAAGCGGGCCGGCGCCGCTGCTTAGTGCGGCCATGACGATGACTTCGCCCAGCCCAGAGTATTTGCCGCTGACCCGGCAGGGCACGCTGGTCGGCACGGTGCAGTATATGTCGCCGGAGCAGATTCAGGGAAGCGAGGCCGACGCGCGCAGCGACATCTTCGCCTTCGGCGCGGTGCTCTACGAGATGGCCACCGGCAAGCGCCCTTTCGAAGGTAAGTCGCAGATCAAAGTGGCGAGTGCGATTCTGGAAGACGAACCGCAGCCTGTCAGCGCGGTCCTGAAGACGTCACCGGCTGCGCTGGACCGGGTCGTGCACACTTGTCTCGCCAAGAGTCCGGAGGAGCGCTTCCAGTCCGCGCTCGATGTGAAGCTGGAATTGAAATGGCTATCGACGGCACAGGAGGACTCTGTGCCGGCACAACCCAGGTTGGCATTTTGGGTCGCGTTCGTTGCGATTGCCGTCGCTGCCGCAATCCTGCTGTGGGCGCGCTTCACCCAGCCTCCGCCACGCGCGATGCAATTCACGGCAGCGCTGCCGTTTTCTGCGCGGTCCATGGCGGTTGCTCCGAACCAGGAGACAGTCGCGTTGGCTGCGTACCGGGAAGACATTCACAAAGTCGGGCTCTTTCTTTACGACATCGGGGCCACGGATGCCAAGCCCCTTGCGGGCACCAATGGCGCGACTTTTCCGTTCTGGTCCCCGGATGGACGGGCCATCGGCTTCTTCGCCGACGGCAAGCTCAAGCGCTTCGACCTCGACAGCGCTTCGGTCCGGACGCTGTGCGATGCTCCCAACGGGCGCGGCGGCGCCTGGAGCAAGACAGGAGTGATCCTGTTCACCCCCACCGGAACGCTCAACGGCGGCCTCGTGATGGTTTCCGAAAATGGCGGCACTGCCTCCAAATTTAATTATCCGGGCGCGACCAAGGACGAGAATACTTACCGTTGGCCGGTATTCCTGCCCGACGGCAAGCACTATCTTTTCCTCGCGGGAAATATTCGCGGGGACACCGAGCTCAACAAGCTATATATGGGTTCGATCGACAACCCGAGTGAAAAGCACTTTCTAACCAAGACGATGGCCAACGGCGATTACGCCAACGGCTACCTCTTCTTTGTTCGCGACGGCGCCATCGACGCCCAGAAGCTCGATCTCGATTCCTCCGAGCTCACCGGCGACGTGACGCGCGTGGTCGATAACATACAGCTGCAGTCGCGCATCCTCTATGCGACGTTTGCCGCGGGCGGCGATAGTGTGGTCGCGCAAAAGGCCGGCGAAGTCTCGCTTTCGCGGCTGACCTGGTATGACCACAGCGGCAAAATCATCTCCGATTCCATTCCTCCGGACACTTACGGCAACCTCGCAATCTCACCTGACGGAAAATACGTCGCCATCGACAAGACCGATGAGAGTAACGACAACACCGATGTCTTCATCTACGATCTAGCCCATTCGACGTTCCGCCGCCTCACGTTCGATCCCGGTATCGATGCAGTACCGGTTTGGAGTCCAGATGGTGGCCGGATCGCGTTCACCTCTGGCCGCGGCCGCAGTTTCGATATCTATGTCAAACCTGCCGACGGATCGCAACCCGAGCGCCTGTTGATGCCAACGAGCGGGGTCGATTCGTTGCCGCTCGACTGGTCGCGTGATGGCCGTAATTTGCTGTACCTTTCCGAGCCCGACCTGTGGGTATATTCCTTCGCCGATGGCAAGTCGCGGCTATTTCTGAAAGCGAACGCTTCCCTGAACAACGCCCAGTTTTCTCCCGATGGCAAATGGGTGGCCTATTCCTCAAACGAGAGTGGAGGTTGGGAAGTTTACGTGACATCGTTTCCCGATGCGCGTGGGAAGTGGCAGGTCTCGACCAACGGTGGCGAACAACCCCGCTGGCGCGGCGATGGCAAAGAAATCTACTTTCTGTCACCCGACGCGAAGATGATGGCCGCCTCCGTCGACACGAAAACCGAATTTGAGCCTGGCACGCCGATAGTTCTCTTCCAGACCGATCCACGCGAGCGGGTTGCGACCACCGAAGTGATCGTCTATGGGGTTAGCCGCGATGGCCAGCGCTTCCTCAGCAACACCAACTACAACAACGGCTCGGCACATCCAATGTCTCTTGTTCTGAACTGGAAATCTGAAATGAAGAAGTAGACTAGTGTGCCACGCCAGGTCAGTACGCGGGATGTAGCAAGCGAAGCCGGTTGGTGGCTTGTCGGCAATCCTTCCCTGATATGGTGTGACCCTGTCAACATCTTCGAATCGTTGGGGTAGTTTTTGCATGTGTCTTTTCGAGGACAGGATCAGCAGCAGCCGAGGCAGGTAATGGCGACGATTGATCAAGCTGATATTCGCGGGTCGGAACCGCATAATCATGATCCGTCGGGAGCTGCCTCTGACTAAGTGCGCGAATCCGGCTAGGCCTGTCGCATAGGGAAGCCGAGGATTCTCCTTCGTGCTTGCTCCGGCTGCGGCTGACCCTGTCCTCGAATTGGAGAGCGTTGTTCATTGGTTGAATCGTTTTTGCTTTTTCCTTATTTGGAAAGTCTTTGCTTTGTTCTTTCGGTTCCCCTCATGCCGCCAGTTGTTGTTTGCAGGACGCTTCGGCCTTGATCCCGATGGCCCAGATGAAGCCCAACAGCTCGCGTGCGACTGCCGTCATGGTCTTTCTCTGCTCCTTGCCTCGAGCCATCAGCGTCATGTAGCGCTTGTGCAGGCGGTTCTGTGCTTTCCATGCAATCTCGGTAATTTCTGCCGGAAGTCCTTCCTGTCGCTTGCGCAACCGGGCTCCGATTGCAGGCCGGTGTCGATAGCTCCAGGCGGATTCGACCACGATGCGTCTGAGGTGCGCGTTACCTGACTTGGTAATGCCGCCTCTTCGAATACGCTCGCCGCTGGAGTCTTCGCTGGGAAAGGCTCCGCTATACCCCATCAGATCCCGCGCGCGCTCGAAGCGGGAGGTGATGTTGCCCAGCTCGACAGCAATCGTGACTGCCGAGATATGCGCAATGCCGCGCAATGCCTGTAAACCGCGAACCACATCCTGCATCGGCACGGGAGCCAGCTGAATCACTTCCACAATCGACTGCTCCAACCGTTTGACTCGTTCTTCCATGTGCTGAACTTCGTTCAGACAATCGAGCAACGTGGCCTCCTGCGCCGGATGTGTGTAGCGCACCTGCTGGACCCACTCCACGTAACGTTCCGTCCACGCCTTCACTCCCAACAGAGGACGCTGGCCCGTACGGAGCAGGAACTTGGTCAGCCGATGCTTCGCGCGCAGCTGATCCTGCTTGGCTGCCTCCCGTTGCCGGACAAGATCGCGTAAGGCTTCCGATGCCTCATCCGGCACCCACACTGCGGTCAAATCGCCGGAGCGGTGACTCCGTGCCAGCTTCAAAGCGTCCCGCCGGTCGGTCTTTACCTTGTCCCCGGGCTTTTTCGGAACCAGCGACGGCGCCACCACATCGCACTTGACTCCCAACTGCATCAGCTGCCAGTAAAGTACGAACCCCGTCGGGCCGGCTTCATAGCAGGCCCGCAGATGCTCGACCGGTCCAAGTTTCCTGATCAACTTGCGGATCGACTCTTCGCGGTTGGCAATCGTTCCCAGGCTGCGAACCTCTCCATCCGCCTCTGCTACTGCCACGGTTATCGCTTCGGCATGGACATCCAAACCCAAAAATCGTAACTTCTCTATCATGACCGGTTCCCTCCGCTTGTGGCTCTGGACTAAAGTTCTTCAAACAAACTCAGCCTAACCCACGACCAGCGCATCGAGCCGGTCACACCATAATGACTAACCGCCCCATGGAAGGTTTGCCCCGTGATCCAGGAGCGTTCGGGACGGTTGTCGGCCGCGACCCCACTCATCCGTCTCCTAGTGAACCCCAGCCGTCGCATTCAACACAATCGTCAACGGAGTCGGATGGTCTGCTTTGACGAACCGGTTCACCAGGAATCGCTGGCCGTCTTTGGTAACGTCGTAGGTGTATTGGTCGGTAGAAGAGACATGAGGACGGCCGCGAAGTGGAAAGAGGGGCAGAGGCGTGCCGCTCGCGAAGCCGCCATCCGTTGACACGGTTGCCGCCATCAGCATGCCCGACTGTCCGATGTAATAAAGTTCCTGGCCGTCGCCCCGCCAGCGCGGTTCCGTACCGCCTCCGCGGGACACTTGCCATTTGCCAACCCCGCCAGGAAAAGTCGTTGCATAGATCTCCCAATCTCCGGATTCGGTGGAGGCGTAGGCCACCCACTTACCATCGGGAGAAATCTGGCCCGTGCGATCGGAACCGCGAGTCTCAATAAACGGTGTCAGTTGTCCGCCCCGGGCCGGAACCAGGAACAACCCGGTGGCGCGGCCGCTGGTACCGTTGGCGAGCCAAGCAGTGCACAGAATCTGCTGGTCATCCAGCGTCCACGAGTTGGCCAGAATGTCCTGGCTGATGTCGATGGAGAGCACGGTTTTCTCCCGCTCCAGGCCGGATGCGGCTTTTGCCCGGAGTTGGGCATAATCTCCCACCGAGCGATACGCAATGGTCTTGCCATCGCGCGACCAGACTCCATTAACGTCTTCGCTGGAGCCAAACGTAAATCGCGTACTTGAGTTGCCTTCTGCAGCCTCCAGCCAGATGTCCACGTTGTTGGCCTTCAGGTCCGCGATGTCTACCGCGACCCGCTGGTTGTCAGGAGAGAGGATGGGGTTCGACACAGTTCCCGGTTCACCTACATGCCCAAGCTCTTTGCCACTGCGGTCGAGCCAGGTTAACTGCGATAACGACGTTCCCGTTCCAGTGGAATACACCAGGCTCCCATTCGCCCCAACGGAAAATGCGGCCATTATGATTGAGGGCGAGTATTCAACGGAATCTGCCACGACCTGCGGTTCGCCCGAGACCGCACCTTTGGAAACGTCGAACCGCGAAGACACCAGGCGGAGCTTCAAGTCCAGGTAAAAAATATGTCCTCGCGCGACTCCGACATTGGAGTGGGTTAGCACGATCAGTTTCTTCTCTCTTGCATCCAGCGAACTTTCGTAAATGCCCCCGATGCGATCATCTGGGTCGTTAACAAAATTGCCTACCCAGAACAAAAAATGATCACCGTCGGGCAGGAATACGGGCCAGCGGTGCGACTGCTCGTGTTTTGCGTACAGGCTCGGATTCAGCGGAGCCGCGCCCGTGCCGTCCGCATTCACGCGCCACATTCCGCCCTCAGCTTCAGGAGTGTATACGATTATGTTTTTCGCTCCCCATGCCCCACCTCGGCCTTCGGGAGCGCCTGCGATGACCTGTGGCGAGCCGCCGGAAGCAGGGAACTTCATGAGCTTGGATTTGGCGAAGAAGCCAATGTATGCACTGTCCGGCGACCAGAAGGGATAACTCGCGCCTTCGGTATCGGCCAGTTCAGTCGCTGCGGGATCACCGACCCGCTGCACAAACAATTCCGGTACGCCCGTGTTGTCATCGGGCGACACGAAGGCTAGCATTTGTCCATCCGATGACAGCGCCATCTGGCTGACTTCGCCCGGAACCGGCAGTGCAAATTGCATTCGCCGCGCGGGGAAAGGCCTATGCACGAGCATGCCGACGAGCCCTCCAACGAGGAGCAGGGCAACCGCTGCAGCTGCCAGAATCCATCGCCGGGAACTTCCTGGCGCAGGCGTGATCCGCACCGCTGCGCTGGCGTCGGTCCCCGAGAGCGTGGACAGCGCAAACGCCAGATCGCGCGCCGACTGAAAACGCTGCTCCGGCTGCTTTTCCAGGCAGCGGCGCACAATCCGGTCGAGCGCGGGAGAAACAATCTTTGAGTCAGGTGTCCAGTCCGGCGGTTCTTCCTTGAGGATTGCCGTCATCGTCTCAGGCGCGGTGTCGCGATGAAAAGCGCGCTGACCCGAGAGCATCTCGTAGAGCACCGAGCCAAAGGCGAAGATATCCGTGCGATTGTCAATCGCTTCGCCCCGAACTTGCTCCGGCGACATGTAGCCTGCCGTGCCCATGACAACGCCAGCCTGCGTCGGAGAACCAGTTACAGTCAGACCGTCGCTGCCGGCAGTGTCGGTCGCTTGGGTGAGTTTCGCGAGTCCGAAGTCGAGAATCTTGACACGGCCATCTTTTGTGATGAAAAGATTTTCGGGCTTAAGATCGCGGTGGACCATTCCTTTCTCGTGCGCCGCAGCTAGGCCGGAGGCAATTTGTACGGCATAGTCAGACGCTTTTCGGGATGAGAGGGGGCCGGCGTTCAAGATCTCGCGCAGGCTTTGTCCTTCAAGAAGTTCCGAGACAAGGTAGGGGCGGCCATCATGCGACCCGATGTCGAAGAGCGCGAGAATGTTGGGATGATTCAGCGCGGCTACGGCTCGCTCCTCCTGCTCAAACCGGCGGAGCCGTTCCGGATCGTGTGCAAAAGCGTCCGTCAATACCTTCAGCGCCACGACGCGCCCCAGGCGTGTATCGCGTGCCCGATACACCTCTCCCATGCCGCCAGCCCCCAGCGGAGACTGAATCTCATAGGGACCTAATTTGGTGCCAGCGACAAGAGGCATGGGTGGGCGCCATTATATCGTGCAAAGCCGATGGTGGCGTCCTGGTGATTTTCGGATGACTCGGCAATCGAACTTGGACCAAAAACTGGCTTCCGGGAAGCCGAATCGACTGTCGAGTGGATGGTCGGCCAACCTTCCTCAATCGAAGCACAAGCGCCAGAGATGCCGCGCAACCCGCTTTGCTCCAAGAACACCGCCGCGCACCAACATACGAATGATGCGTTGCCAGTGTAATCTTTCCTTCACTGGAGTTCGCAAATGAACATCGACCTTCGTTGTATGACGCCGCTGCTCCAAGTCTTCGACATGCCGACCTCGCTGAAGTTCTACCGCGATGTGCTTGGGTTCGAAATCGTGCAAACTGACTCGAACACAACTGCCCCGAACCACAATTGGGTTTGGCTCAAACGCGGCGATATCGACCTGATGTTGAATACGGCGTACGAGTACGATCATCGACCAGCAGCACCCGATAAACGAAGAATTGCAAGTCATGATGACACAGGTCTTTTCATTGGAGCACCCGACGTGGATGCCGTCTACGCTCACCTGCGAGCGAAAGGAATTGACGTGAAAGAACCAACCATTGCGCCGTATGGAATGAAGCAACTGTACGTGCGAGACCCTGATGGATTCGGGCTGTGCTTTCAATGGAAGGTGAACGGGTAGAGACACGTCACCCATGGAAGGGTGCTGCGCGGTAACTTTCGGTTAACGTGCGCGAACTTGAAGAAAGCAAAGCGGCTAAGTGGAAAATGAGGCCAAGCAGGTTGCTGCAGGGCAACCTGAAGTTACCGCAGGCGAACTTGCGTTGTTCTCGAAGGTGTAGATGAATCCTGGGAAGCAAATCCGTGGAATTGCACGGTGCGCTCAAAGACTTTGAAATCCTGTGCATTGAGCAGGACCTGGCACGAACCAAGGAACAACAACACGACACGCTCACGATCGCTGAGTTTACATTGCCTCCTCTTGCTGTTACTTTTGTTGCGCTATTCGCCTGGCGTCGCTCTGTTTGCTACAACAGCGAAGAAAGACCTCTAGCATCAAGACTCGTATGGGCGAGATCCATCTGACAAACGGCGCGGGAGAGCATCTCCCGAGTTTCTCCGAGCGGATTAATCGGCTCAGCAAGAAACGGCGCGAACTAATTCGTCCGGTACAGGAACATCCTCGCGACTATGTCCTGCTGCCGATTCGGGACGTGGCGGGCAAGCTTCGGACTGATCCCGCTACCGTGTTGCGGATCGTTCGCGGGATGGGATTTGGCAGCTATCGGAATTTCAAAGTTTATTTGCACGAACTCGCCATCGCGAACGCGACTTCTCTGGAGACGATGCGCAGCGACGACGGCGATGATTCCAGTATTCTCTCGCACGGGCGAAAAGCGCTGGAGCACGATGTCAGAAATCTGCATGCGCTGCGCAATACGCTCGATATGAACCGGGTGGCAGAACTGGCGGAGAAAATCCACAAGGCCCGACGCATTCTGATTCTCGGCGGCGATCTCGCGATCAGCCTCGTGGATTTCCTTGAGTATCGCCTGACTCTGCTTGGCTTTCCCGCTATGGCTGCGACCACGCCGGGCCATGTGGCGAATGCGGCGCGCAATTGCAGCAAGAAGGATCTTGTGGTTGCGATCAGCTTCCGCCGTGGCTTGCGTCAGACGGTGGAAGGACTGCAGCAAGCACACGCCAATGGCGCCTACTGTGTAGGCATAACGGATACGTTTGTTTCTCCTATTGCACGTTTCGCCGATGAATGCTTTCTCACCCCGGTCGAGGCGCACCTGAGCAATTCCTATGCGGTGCCGATGAGCTTCCTCAACGTGTTGCTCACGGTCTGTGCACACCAGCATCGGGTTCGCACCGTCCGTATTTTGAAGAAGGCGGATCAGGAGCAGCGGCACGGATTCCGCTGGTACGTGGAATAGAGTCCACAAAAACCAAACACCCAGTCAATCAGACCGTACTCGAAAGGTGCATTCGCAAGCTCATGAAGGCGCTCTCCCCCTTTCCCTCGCATCAGAGAAGCCGATTCTTCCCATAGAAACAAACCCGATTCTTCCCATAGAAACAAATGTTGCAGTTTGTGAAATTCGTTCTTGACATGTGCATTCCTCTGTTTGTATAAGGCCTTCGAGAAGGTCCGGCTCAATTCTGTGGTTGAGCCAGCGTTTTTTCATGGGCAATTCGAGAACTGATAAAGGGGGGATCCATACATGCATAGATTAGGGAAGTTGGTTCTTGTCCTTTGGCTTGGTGTTTGTACTACGTTGGCGTGGGGGCAGGCCACCACTTCACTCCGTGGCACAGTGACGGATAGTTCCGGCTCGGCGGTTCGCGGCGCGCAAGTGACAATCGTCAATTCCAGTACGAATTTCACGCGTACCACGCAAAGCGGCATGGATGGAATCTACGTTTTCGCCGAACTGCTCCCGGGCACATACAACGTTGTGGTGGAGGCAAAGGGTTTTAGCCGGCATGAAGAGAATGCAGTCCAGTTGAGGGTCGAATTGCCGGCGACGTTGAATGTGCAACTGAAGGTGGGCACAGTCGCGGAGGTCGTTTCGGTCACCTCCGAAGCGCCGGTAATCAACACCACAGATGCAAGCGTCGGCCAGACCATGGAGAGCAACGCGATTGAGAATCTGCCGTTGCCGGCCGAAAATTCCGTGCTGCTCCTTAGCCTGCAACCCGGAGTATCGTTCAACGGCGAAAACATCCTGACGGACAGCTATGACACGCGCGCCGGAATGGTCAACGGCGAACGCAGCGACCAGAACAATATTTCTCTCGATGGCGTTAGCAACAACAACGAGTTTGCCGGCTACGCGTTCAACGGGGTCCTGCCGACGACGCCGTTTTCCGTCGAGGAGTTTCGCGTCACAACGTCCAATTACGGCGTGAGTGAAGGCAGATCATCCGGTGCGCAGATTGCGCTGGTAACCAAGGGCGGAACGAACCAGTTCCACGGGTCGCTGTATGAGTTCAATCGCAACGGCCTCGGCGAGGCGAACGATTTCTTTTTGAAGGGCAGCCAAATCGCCAGTAGCCTGCCGAACCGTCCCACGCAATTGGTCTGGAACAACTATGGCGGAACGATCGGTGGCCCAATCTTAAAGAACCGCCTGTTTTTCTTTTTTAACTACGAAGGACATCGCCAGAACGTAGGGCAAAGCGTTGAGCGAAGCATTCCCAGCACCATGCTGCAGGATGGAATTATTCAATATCAGTGCGCCGATACGACCGCTTGTCCGAGCACAACGACGGTCACGGGTATCAGCGGCGCAAGCTACCCAATTGAACCCGGAAATTACGCTCTGGGACTGACACAGCTTCAACTGATGGATCCAGCGCACATCGGTCCGAGTGGCGGAGCGCTTGCCTATTTCAATACCTATCCCCATCCGAACGATCCCAACTACGGCGACGCTCCGAATTTCGGTGGATATCGCTTTGCCGCTCCGACGACGACGCGTGAGAACTGGTTTATCGGACGCCTTGATTACAAGATTACGCAAAACGGCAACCATACGCTTTTCTTCCGCGGCACTGCCGTGGACGACAATTACGGGAATGCGCCCTTTCTGCCCGGCAGAGCTCCGGAAACCAGTTCCGTCGCCCTCTCCAAGGGCTTCGTCGCCGGATACACAAGTCTGTGGGGAACGCATCTCGTCAACAATATACGTTATGGCCTGACGCGAGAGAGTGTTGCAACCAACGGCGATACGAATCAGCCGTGGGTCTACATGCGCGACCTGGATCAGGACATCGCTTACTCGAGTGGCGATACCGCTCCCGTGCACAACATCGTCGATAACGTCGAGTGGACGAAAGGTTCACATAGCCTTCAGTTCGGCATAAATTTTTTGCTCTCGCGGCTAAACAGCTACGATTACAGCCCAGTTTTCAGCGATGCTCTCACGAATGCCGACTGGGTTGCCGCCGGAGGTTTCGCCAACAAGAATGACTTTCTGAATCCGGCCTGCAATGCGCAGAACCCTGGGTCCGCTAACTGCACTGCGGGAGACAACTTTCCGGCAGTTTCTACGGGCTTCAATCATGCTTACGACTTTCCCTTGGCAGCATTGATGGGCATTGAGAGCGAGGTCGACGGGTCTTTCAATTACAAAGTTTCAGCAACGACGGCAAGTCAACTCGCGCAGGACAAGCCGATCGTTCGCCACTGGGCAACGGACAACTACAACTTCTACTTCCAGGACACATGGAAGGTGCGCCGAAATCTTTCGCTCACCTACGGCCTGAACTATCAGCTGATGACTCCGATGACCGAGACCTCCGGACAGGAAGTAACTCCGACGGTAAACATGGGAACCTGGTTCAATCAGCGCTGGGCCGACATGAATAAGGGCATCCCAGACAATCAGGTTCTCGGTGGCGGGCTCATCGGCTTTGGTCCGGCTGGCTCTGCGTATGGAAAACCGGGCCTCTACAGCACTCAGACGAAAAATTTCGCCCCGCGGCTTGGCATCGCGTGGTCTCCTCATGCGGAGTCGGGTTTCTTCAACAAGCTCTTCGGTGACGACAAAACCTCGATCCGTGCCGGCGCCGGAATGTATTACCAGAACTTTGGACCGGAGTTGGCGCAGTCCTACAGTGCGTCGGGTGAATACGGGTTGTCGACGCAGGTCTCAAATCCTTCGGCCTCTCTCGCGCTGACGGACGCGCCTCGAATCGGCAGCAGTTTGTCAGACATGAATTCCATCCCGCTGGGGCTCTTGACGAGTCTGGGACTGACTCCTCCCCCGAATTTCAGTTTCCCGAGTGGATCGACTCCTCCGGCGGGCTCGTTCCTCATCGCGCACGGCATCGACCAGTCGCTCAAAACTCCTTATTCGTACGCCCTCGATCTATCGGTGCAGCGCGAACTGCCGGGCAGGATGACTTTGGACGTGGCGTACGTTGGCCATTTCGCTCATCGCCTGATGGTGCTGGACGATGTGGCTGCTCCGATGAACCTAGTCGATCCGAAATCCGGGACCAGCTACTTTGCCGCTGCCCACCAGTTATCGTCGTTGTGGCGTCAGGGAGTTCCGGAAAGCAGCATCACCGCTTCGACGCTCGGCTCTACCGCGCAGTATTGGCAAAACATGTTCGCGGCGCAGTCCTCCTACACGCTCTGCTCGACGGGGGCTTCGACCACTAACATGCTTGAGGCGGTCTATGACGTCTTTGGCCCGGGTTGTGGAAGTCTTTACAACGAGACCTCCGGCCTGTTTCTGATGGATTATTACGGCTTTCCCACCGCTCCGAATTCAGGGCTGTTTAGCTTCTACAACAGCCAGTATTCGTCGTTGTGGGATTGGCGCTCGATCGCGTGGTCAAACTACAACGCGCTGCAAGTCAGCTTGAACAAGCAGATGTCGCATGGCGTCATGTTCGGCCTTAACTACACCTATTCGAAATCTCTCGACATAGAATCGACGGCGGAACGCGGCGTCCACTATCTGACCGATAGCGTGATCAATGCCTGGGATCCGGGCCAGATGTATGGGCCCGGGGATGCTGACCTGCGGCATCAGATTAACGGCTACTGGGTGGCCGAACTTCCCTTCGGCCGCGGAAAGGCTCTTGCCAGCGATGCCCACGGCGTGGCGGATGCTCTGATCGGCGGCTGGCGGTTTGGCGGCACAACTCGCTGGAGTTCCGGCTTCCCAGTCAGCGTCTTCATGGGCTACTACTGGCCTACCAATTGGGATGAAATGGGCTGGGCGAACCTGTCCGGCAAACCCATCGCAACCGGAACGACGATCACCAACGGCGTTCCGAACATCTTCAAAAATCCCACGCAGGCAAGCGCAGGATTCGATTTCGCGTATCCGGGACAGAGCGGCTCGCGAAATACCGTTCGCGGCGATGGGTATCTCGCGACGGACATGAACCTGTCGAAGCAGTGGAAGATTCCGCACACCGAGGCAAACACACTCGAGTTCCGCTGGAGCATCTTCAACGTGTTCAACAACACCCGCTTTGACGCATTCTCCATGCAGGACGAGTGGGACGTGCCCTCGACGTTCGGCAATTACACCCAGACGCTCACCAATCCTCGAAGAATGGAGTTTGCGGCGATCTATCGATTCTGATTCAACCGGAAAGGCGCTTCTCCATGGCCCGGCAGATCGATGCCGGGCCACCCATTTCGACTACTAGTGGACTGTCGCAAAGTAACCATTACTAGTTGTTATGCTTCTAAGTTGGTATGGCGACAGTCAGTGAAGTGTCCCTCACCAGCAACCAACGTTCGGAACTCAGCAGCATCGCTCAATCGCGCACCCTGCCGGCCGGCTACGTCTTTCGCGCCAAGCTCATCCTGATGCTGGCAGAAGGAGCCTCGTTCAACACCATTAAGCGCAGGCTGCAGACCAGTGCTCCCACCATCATCCGCTGGAAGCAGCGCTTCCTCGAATCTGGGCTCGACGGGCTCGATACCTATCATCCCGGCCAGGAGGCTACAGTTCTGACTCCGGCTTTGCGGGCCCGCATTCTGTCGGCCACCCGCAGGAAACCCAGCGACGGTTCCACCCATTGGAGTTGCCGCAAACTGGCAACCGCCCTGGGTGTCAGCAAAGACGCGGTGCATCGGGTCTGGAAAGAAGCCGGGCTCAAACCCCATCGCTTGGAGCGTTACTTGGCCAGCGACGATCCGGAGTTCGAAAGCAAAGCGGCCGACATTATCGGCCTGTATCTGCGGCCTCCGCAGCATGCCGCCGTGTTCTGCGTCGATGAGAAAACCGCCATTCAAGCCCTGGATCGGCTCGATCCCGTGCTGCCGCTTTCGCCGGGACGAGCCGAGCGTCACGGTTTCGAGTACTATCGGCATGGAACGCTTTCTCTGTATGCCGCGCTGGATACCAAGACCGGCCGCGTGCACGGAAGAACCGCGGCCCGCCACACCAGCCGCGACTTCGTTGCCTTCCTCGCAGAAGTGGTATCGCTGTGTTCGCCCCGGCAGCAGATTCACATCATCCTCGACAATCTCTCCGCCCACAAAACCCAGATCGTTCGCGACTTTCTCCAACAGCATCCTCGCGTGCAGCTTCACTTCACCCCTACGTATTCCTCTTGGCTCAACCAAGTCGAGCTCTGGTTCGCCAAGATCGAGCGTGAGGTCATTGCCCGCGGCATCTTCACGTCTGTACCTGACCTTGCTCGCAAACTCCGTCGTTACATCAACGCCTACTCTGCCAACGCTCGCCCGATCCAGTGGAAATACTCCGACCCTTCTCGGCGCCTACGTACTAACGAATTCACTGCGACAGGCCACTAGTTCCTTGATTTTCAGCGTGGGGTTGGCCCGGATAACAGCCTCCGCAGCCTCATCCTTTCCGTCCTTGTTCCCCTTGTTGCCTTTGCGCGGCTGTAACGTGACTGCTCGCGTGCTCGGGTCAACCACAATATATAAACGTAGTCTCACCCATGATCTCAAAGTCTTGGCTCTGAAAATCGCGCTGCTTGAGGTTGGACGTAACGGGGGACGTACTACCGTCTTGACGTGCGAGACGGGATGAGGTGATGAGGTCGTGTCCACTTCTTTTGTTAATGGACACGACCTGCTGGAGTGGATGGGTGTGCTATCGGGTGGAGAGTTCTGTGGCGGAGTCGTTCAACCCAATGTTCCAAGGCAACAACTCTGCAACACGGTTGACCGGGTGGTCGGCGATGCGCTCCAGCACCTGGCGCAGGTAGGCCTCGGGATTGAGGCCGTTCAGCTTGGCCGTGCCCAGCAGACAATAGAAGGTTGCGGCTCGTTCTCCTCCGGCGTCGGAACCGGCGAACAAGTAATTCTTGCGACCCACCGCGACCGCGCGCAGGGCCCTCTCGGCGGCGGAGTTGTCGATCTCGATGCGGCCGTCATCGCAATAGCGCACGAAGGCGTCCCAACGGGCGAGCGCATAGTGGATCGCCGCCGAGGTATCCGACTTCCGCGAGAGTTTCGACAAAGATGTTTCCAGCCACGCGTGCATCGCGTCGAGCAGGGGCCGCGAGCGCGTGTTGCGAACGCCGCGTCGCTCGTCGGGAGGCCGCCCGCGGATTTCCTTCTCGATCGCATACAAGGCACCGATGCGCTCGACCGCTTCGGTCGCAATCGGCGAGCGGTGCGCTTCCATCAGGTCGTAGAACTTGCGGCGGATATGGGCCAGGCACGGAGCTTCTTGTATGCTCCCGTCCGCGTAGAGTTGATTGAAACCAGAGTAAGCGTCGGCCTGCAGAATGCCGCGGAAGTTACTCAGATGTTGCTGCGGGTGTTCGCCCTTGCGGTCGGGCGAGTAGGCAAACCAGGCGGCTGGAGCCGCGTTCGAGCCCGACGGACGGTCGTCGCGAACATAGGTCCACAAGCGCCCCGTCTTGGTCTTGCCATTGCCGGGAGCCAGCACTGGAACCGGCGTATCGTCAGCGTGTAGTTTGTCGGCCGACATCACGTAACGGCGCAGCGCCTCGACTAATGGTTCGAGTAAGTGGCTGGCTTCACCGACCCACTTCGCCAACGTCGAGCGATCCAAGTCGACGCCTTCGCGAGCATAGATCTCGGATTGCCGATACAACGGCAAATGGTCCGCAAACTTCGAAGTAAGTACATGGGCCAGCAGCCCTGGACCGGCCAGGCCGCGATCAATGGGACGACTCGGCGCCGGCGCTTGCACAATCTTGTCGCATCCCGCGCAACACAGTTTGGGACGTACATGGCGAATCACCTTGAAACTCGCCGGAACCCATTCCAGAACCTCGGAGACATCTTCGCCGAGCTTCTTCAGTGTGCCGCCGCACTCCGGGCAGGATAGTTCCGCAGGTGCGTGTGTCTTAATCTCGCGCGGCAGATGCTCGGGAAGGGGACGGCGACTCTTCGCAGCAGGAGCGGGTTTCGGCGCGTCCGCTTCACGGGCGGCCTGCGGCAGGGACGCGACGCGCTGAGCTTCGAGGTCTTCGAGCTTCAGTTCGAGTTGTTCGATCTGCCGCTCGACCTTCTCCGACTTACGCCCAAACTGCAGGCGCCGCAGTTTGGCAATCAGCAGCTTCAGATGTTCAATCTCGTGGACGCGCGAGAGTAACTGCTCTTCTTTGACGAGTAACTGCTCCTGGGCCGCGATCAGTTCTTCGTGCTGCGCAATGAATCGCTCGTGGGTGGCCAGCAGGATCGCCTTCAGCGCATTCTGATCTAGTGTAGTGCGTCACAACTAACAACCTTTATAGCTCCGCGAGCGTCTTATGATAGAGGAGACGCTTGCGGATGCGAATTGCCCCAGCCATTACGTTGAGTTCGGAGGAACGGACGGTGTTGGAATCCCAAGCCCGAAGCCGATCCCTCCCGGTGCGAGTGGCGGAGCGGGCTCGCATCGTGTTGTTCGCGGCCTGCGGTCAGCAGGATATTGAAATCGCCGCCCGCATGGCCACTACGCCGAAGAAAGTTTCGCGGTGGCGCAAGCGCTTCCTGGCGCTGGGCGTGGCGGGGTTGCAGAAAGACGCGCACCGACCCGGACGCAAGCCCACCATCGGTGCCCGCCTGACGAAGCGTGTGGTGACCATGACCACGCGCCAGCAGCCGGCCAACGCCACGCACTGGAGCACGCGCACCATGGCTGCGGCCGTCGGCATCAGCGAAGCCAGCGTGCGGCGCATCTGGCGCGCCCACGGATTGAAACCGCATCGCGTGGAAGCTTTCAAGATCAGCAACGATCCTGCATTCGCCGAGAAACTGGAAGACATCGTCGGCCTGTATCTCAACCCGCCGGAACACGCGCTGGTGCTGTGCGCCGACGAGAAGAGCCAGATTCAAGCTCTGGATCGTACCCAACCCGGCCTGCCGCTGAAGCGCGGGCGCGGCGCCACCATGACCCACGACTACAAACGCAACGGCACGGCCACCCTGTTTGCCGCGCTGAATGCGGCCAACGGCGAGGTCTTTGGCCTGTGCCAGGAGCGCCATCGGCACCAGGAGTGGCTCAAGTTTCTCCGCCTCATCGACCAGACTATCCCCGCCGACCGGCAACTGCACTTGATCTGCGATAACTATGCCACCCATAAACATCCCAAAGTGCAGCGCTGGCTGGCGCGGCATCCGCGATTTCATCTGCACTTCACTCCCACCAGCGCGTCCTGGCTCAACATGGTGGAACGCTTCTTTCGCGACTTGACTCAGAATCGGCTTCGGCGTGGCGTCTTCCGCGATCTGGAAGAACTCATCATGGCCATCGGCACCTACATCGACCGCCACAACGAAAGCCCGAAACCATTCATCTGGACCGCGCGAGCCGCCGACATCCTGGAAAAAGTAAAACGCGCTCGACGCACTCTGAATAAACGTCAATCTGCTTGACGCACTACACTAGCGTGTTCAGATCCGGCAGCGTCGTGCGCGTGGCAACCATCAACGGAGTATGTCATGAACTCTGCCGGAATGCGTCCACAGCCGCATAAATAGCTGTGCATATCGCACTCGCGAACTCAGATCGCCATCAAGGACTCCGCGGTTCGAACCGGATGACGCCAATCGATGCCTTCTAACAGCATCGATAACTGCGCGCCCGTCAACGATACCGTTCCGCTCTCCACCTTCGGCCAGATGAATCGTCCACGGTCCAAACGTTTTGAAAACAGACAAAGCCCATCGCCATCGAACCAGAGTAGTTTGATCAAGTCGCCGCGCCGCCCCCGGAACGCGAAAACATGACCGGAAAGAGGATCGTGTTCGAGCGTCGTTTGTACCAGAGCGCTCAGCCCGATGAAGCCGCGTCGCATGTCGGTCACGCCCGCCGCGATCCAGATGCGCGTGTTGGCCGGAAGCGCCATCATCCGCGCAAGCACTCCAGCACCACCCGCAGCACTTGAGCGTCTACCGAGCCCGTGATGCGAATCTGTGCTTTCGCCAGAGTGAGTTCCATCGAACCCGATACAACCACCGCTTCCGGATCGACGCTGGACTGTGTGCTCACAGCAGCAAGAAACGGTGGCTGGTTCTGCGTCTCTTCGGCAACTCTCACCGGCAGCAACCGCACCCCACTCGCCCCAGCTTGGCCCAGGGAAGTGCCGGCCCGGTCGGCCAGAAGCCCCGCCTGGTACAGCTTGCGCCAGTGAAACACCAGGTTGGCGTTCACCCCATGCGACCGAGCCACAACCGCCACCGAGACCCCGGTTGCAAGTGTCTCCTCGACGATCTGCCGTTTCTCTTCGGCAGTGCGGTACTGTCGTTTGATACGTGTGGCGCTGAGAACCGGCGCTGCGCTGTGGTTCATCAATCCCCTTCGTGGCATGACATCGCGCCACAAAGGAAGAATGCCCGTCAGAATTACTCCCGTCTAGACGGCCATCGGTCTTCGCTTACGGTTGGACAGGAACGATGCGGACTCATATGGTTTGCTTTGGTCCTGCAGTCGCGTCCCCCAACAGCACGCCAAGAATGCGCCCATGTCACCGCTGCCCCGCATTGCGTTCTCAAGGGTCATCACCTCTCTGTTTCCACTTCCCTTTGGCGAGTGATGCAGCATGATGACCGACTCGGCTCCGCTGCGTAGCAGAGCAAAGATGCCGTCAGCGAATGCACGGACATCCGCTGAGCTGTTCTCATCACCCTCTAGGAATCGAATAGCGGTGTCCAGCACAACCACGCTGCCCGGCAATGCTTGTTTCAACGCCTCATCATTCAGCTTGAGGTGACCCTCCGCGCTCAGTGTCCGGTAAAAGAACGTCTGCCCCACGTAATCCATCAGGCCAATTTTCTTCAGACGGTCAGTGAATGGGCCTAGGCTGCATTCTGGAACCAAGTACAGTACACGCTCCGGCTTGTGGGTCACTTCAAAGTGGTCAAACAGTTTCTCCCCGGTCAACAGCGCGTGGCACACGTTGAGTGCAATGAGGCTCTTGCGCTCGCGCACCGGAGCCGCTATTGCAGTCACGCCCTCGCGCTGCAGGAAGTCTTTAATCAAGAAACGGACGGGCGGAGCATTGAGCGCGTCTTCTTTGCTGTGGAATAGCTCACGCCAATCGGTGACCTTCTTTTCTTCGGGCTTGCTGCCGCCGATGGTTACCACGGGGTCCGGACCGACGTTGGGATACAGTGCATACTGCTTGCGGACGATGTCCTCAACTTCGGACTCCGGGAGTGGTCCCTTTGTGTATTGCTCATTGCGGATGAGACAGAGATGTAGGCACTCCGGCTCGGTCAGAACCATCTGCTTTCTGAGTTTGCCGATGTGAGAGCACATCTCGCTATTGCGGCTGTCCGTCTCAATGCCACCAAGAGCCGTCTGGACATCCTGCGTCTTCTTGAGATGCTTGACAAACTCCGGTGTCGGAGCAATCGGCGCGTCCACAAGCACAACGTACTGCTCGCCGGTGTCCGGGTGAATCGAAGGCGGAGCCACAACAAGCCCGCCCGCGCTCTTTATATCGCCGCGCACGCCGTCCAGATCAAGCTTTGAATCCGGTACGGGTCCCTTAAAGTACATCTGGACGCCAAACTCCGGACGCCGTCCAGATCGCACACAGTAGGTCTGTGGAAGTCCGTTCCGCACACGCCACGCCTCGAAGTCCTCCAAGCTAGTGAGTCCGTGGTCCGCGTCGAGCACACACAATTGGCTTGCTCCACAGGCTATGCCGATATTCGCGTCTGGATTTTTTGTCCACCAAAGGCGGATGTAATCCGGGTCCTTCGTTGCGGCTTTGAACCCTCCGGCCACAATCGGGCTTTTGTCACGTGGCTTGAGCGGAAATACGTGGAAGCCACGTGAAGCAAGGTCTAACGCCGTCTCAAGAAAATTACTCATGGCGACCACAGGACCTTCCTTCGTGATTGCAATCCGGCAGAAGGTTGTATAGATGGTGGAGGGCGGCGGAGTATGCTTGGCTTGACCGAAGGAAGTGACCCTCACCGTAGTCTGTGCGGTCATACCCGACCAATTTGAGCAACTTTGGCTTGAATGTTTTGTACCAATGGTAATTGGCACAGAACTCGGCATCATTCGGCGTCCGCGAAGCTAGACTCACAATTTCCTGCTTTAGCACACTCAGACGCGGCTCAAGCAGTGTGAGACGATTGAAGGATATTTCCGATTTTTCTTCACGTAACGGAATGAAGCCAATAGCGGTAAGCAGAGCGCACCAATGGCAATACGGCTCTTTCTTAATGAGGACTACACTAGCCTGCTTAATTCATCAAGACTGAGATTTTTTTGCGAGGATGTGCGATCGGGCATTTTGAAGGGCAGAGTCGTCGAGGTCATGAGCTGGGTGCGGGACAGTTCGGCGTCACGACCTGAGAGAGAGGATTTTGAACACGGCTCCGCAGGAACCAGCGACTGGGAGTTGAGTTGGGAAGCAAGGAAAGGGATCAACTGCTGTTGACGGCGAGGGCGGCGGAGCGGAACAGGTTCTGAAAGGGCCAGCCGCTGGCGAGATGGAAGCGGACGCAGCGGGCGGTGTGGCGGACGCGAGCACCGATTTTGAAGAGTTGGGCGCGCAGAGTCTCGATCTGCGCCGAGCGCCAAGGCTGGGGCAGATGCAGGCGAAACAGATTGACCAGATTGTAGGCGAAGCCGTAGAGCAGCAGGCGGAAGGCGTTGGCCAGAAAGCGATGGCAGCTCAGGCGGTCGGCGCGGAAGCCGTTTTTGAATTCCTCAATGCGGTTCTCGCACTCGCCGCGATCGTTGTAGAAAGCGAAGACTTCGGAGGCACGTCCGGCGCGGTTGGTAATCACGAAGCGCAGGTTGGTGCCCGTGGCCGTGTGTTCGGCCTTGTAGCAGATGCGGCGCTGGCGCGGCCAGGAGCGGGCACGATGAGGGAAACTGGAGAAGCTGCGCTGCGGTAGCTGGGTGCGGCGATAGCGCCGTTTCAGTTGCTTCTGCAGAGGTTCGGCACGTCGCTGGAAAACGCAGTTGGCGGGGATGCCGAGGGCGTACTCGATCTCGAAGAACTCGCAGAACTGGTAGAGCAGGGGCAGGGCGAAACCGGCGTCGCCGCGCAGCTTGATTTTCACGCCGGGAAATGCGGCCTCCAGTCGCGGCACCAGACGCACGAGCATGGGTACGATGCGGGCATGACTGGAGGCATTTCCTCGACGCAGGCGTGCCGCCAGCAGGCATCCGGTGTGGCGCTCGAAGATGAGCATGGGGTGGTACATGTGCTGGTTGTAGGCGCCATTGAAAAAGCTAAGCTGCTGCTGGCCGTGCGTGGGATCGTCGGTGGAATCGATATCGAGCAGAATCTCGCCGCGCTTCAGGACTTGGTCGCGGCAGAGATGGATGAACTGCTCGACCAGAGCGTCATTGAGGTGCACCAAGTCGCGGGCACAAGGCGCGTTCTCCCAGCGACTCAGGGTGGGCTGAGAGCCCAGCGGGTGGCCGAGTTTCTGATCGGCGACGATCTGCAGCATAGGATCGTGGCGCAGACGATCGGCATCGTTAGCGTCTTCGTAGCCGGCCACGATTTGGTAGATGCGTTGTCGCAACAGTTCAAGCGAGTCGTGACGGACGCGGTCGTCCTCCCGCGGATCGCTGAGCAGCGCAGCCAGATCGCGAGTCAGATGATGGCATTCGTCGAAGGCGCGCAGCGGCAGCAGACCGGCGTCGCTGGTGATCTGCCCGCCGGAAAAATCGGCGCGAATGGGTTGATGGCGGTAGAAGGAGAAGTTCAGTTGTGGTAAAACACCTTGTATCAAGCGATGGATGCTCCGAAAGGGAATGCTGGGTGCGCAAACCCAGTGTTCATCATTCCTTTTAGAGCATCCTTTCTTTTTTGGCTAGAGACTGAGTGAATAATCCAGGCTAGGCAGATTGCTACAGCGCGTACACAGTCCCGCGCCGTCTACTACTTTGAAGTTAAGTACATCTGTGGCTGAAACCATATTTTTTTCTCTCTTTCTTCTGCCCGGTTAGGGACGGGCTGCCCTCACATAGAGTAAGAATTGCGTTAACTGGCAGACGGCGAGAGACTTCCGAGTAATTGACCAAAGTCACAACCGGCTGCCCTTTGTGGCTCCCCGCAACTCGGAGCAGCCGGTCATTTGTTGCGCTGTATGTCAGAAAAACCCGGTACGGCGGTCTAGCAGGCTGCTGAAAAACTAGCGACGGACTTAGTTTCCTTTCCGTCCTTCATTGTTTTTCATCATTTCTATGTCGGAATGGTTGATTCTCAGTGCTTTTGTAGCCCCCAGCGCTACCTTATATGTGCTCCGAGACACACTTCGGCCTCGACTTACACCGCAGGAACTGCGGCCGCGAGGTTTCGCATGCGCACCAGATTGTAGGCCGCGCAGGCGAAGGTGAAGATCCAATCCACCCTGCAAACTCCACGGTGCCGCAGCTTGCGCATCAGCGCAATCGTCTTCAGCCAGCCGAAGCATTCTTCGATTCGCTTCCTCTTTCTTTGGCTGATGGCGTAGCCCGGGTGCCGGGTCGTGCGTGCATCGATCGCGCTGCCACCAGGCCGTTTGTGGTTCTGCGCCACATGCGGCGTCACGTTCAGATTCCGGCACTCGGCCACGAATCCCTGCGTGTCGAATCCCTTGTCTCCGCCCACTGTCACCGGCTGCGTCCCCGGCAACTTCTCCAACATCACCAGCGCCGCATCGCGTTCTGCCATCCCGTTGGCCTGGAACACTTCCGCCGCGACGATCAGCCCGTTGCGGTTCTCCACCAACAGGTTCCCGCTGTAACTCAACTTCGACTCCTTGCCCGGCCCTTTGCGCGCCAATTGCGCCTCGGGGTCTGTCTTCGATTCGTGGGTATCGTTGGACCGCTGCTCGCCGTGAAAGTCTACCGTCGGGTTGCCCGGATCATCCGGCGGAGGCCCGGGTTTCCCCGCCTTCGCTTGAAAAGTCTTTGCTCCCGCCCAGGCTTCCAACAATGTCCCGTCTACGGTGAAATGTTCATCCGACGTCAGACCTTGAGCACCCGCTTGCGCCACCACTTGCGCCAAGAACTCCTGGGCCACGTCGGCTTGCAGCAACCGATCACGATTCTTGGTGAACGTGGTCGCATCCCACACCTCGTCATCCGCATTCAGGCCCACAAACCAACGGAACAGCAAGTTGTAGTCCATCTCTCCCATCAGCAAACGCTCGCTGCGGATGCTGTACAGCATCTGCAGCAACTGCGCCCGCAGCAACTTCTCCGGCGCAATCGACGGCCGTCCTACAGAAGCGTACATGCCGTCAAACCTTCGCGACAGCCGGGCCAAGACTTGGTCAACCATAGTCCGGATGTCACGCAGTGGATGATCCTTGGGCACGCGCTTTTCGGGAGACAAATAACTGAACATATGACTCTGCTGCTCATCAGTTCCGCGCATGCTTTCTCGTACCATAGTTCGCTGTGGATTAGCAGTAGTTTTTCAGCAGCCTGCT
>CAVXPX010000014.1:0-474421 GCA_963763845.1 uncultured Acidobacteriota bacterium | reverse complement strand
TCCACTGCTGTCCGGTTAAAAGTCGAATAGAATCAGTTGGTTGACGTTTTCGACTAAATTCTCGGCTCCTCGACGGCCTGAAGGGCCTATAAAATGGGCGTTTTCTCGAAAAGCGTGAGGCTGAGAATCTGTAGAATCTGGTAGAGGCTGGCCTCCAGTCCGAGCCGCTTGCGGACGATCGCCACCAGCACGTACACCGACACCGCGATCCAGATTTGGGTCTTCACCGCGTTCTCGCTGGTACCGTAGAACGCCTTGATCCGCAGGTGCTGCTTGATCCATTTGAAGAACAGTTCCACCTGCCACCGCTGCTTGTAGATTTGCGCGATGGTCAGTGCCGGAAGCGTGAAGTTGTTGGTCAGGAACTTCAGCCGCTTGCCGGTTTCCGCGTCGAAGTAACTCACGCGCCGCAGCGCGTCCGGATACGCGAAGCCGATTCGAACGACGACAGAATGACGGTCTGATCCGAGCGTACGCCGGTGCTCTTGTCCACCGCATGCGAGTAGCGGCGTTGCAGCAACACGTTCGCCTTGGTGCGCACGACGAAGAAGGCCGAGCTGAGCGTGAGCACGAACAGTCGCTGAAAATCGATGTAGCCGCGATCCATGACGTAGAAGGCTCCCGCCTCCAGCATGATCTCGTCGAGCATGTTGACGTCATGTACTTTGCCATTGGTAATGCGAATAAACGTCGGAATGTTGCCGCGCAGGTCCAGCAGCGTGTGCATCTTGACGGCGGCCTTGCGCCGCCGAAACCGCGCCCACGGAAACAGCGCCAGACACAGATCGATGGTGGTCGAATCCAGAGCATACAGGCTCTCGTCCAGATCGACGCCCATGGGATCGCGGACATACAATCCCCGCGCCGTCGCAATCAAACGGTGGGCGAAGTCGGCGAAGATGCGCCAGTCGCGCGACTCGTTGGCATCGGCCAGGGTCGAGCGCGCCACCTTGCCACGGAATCCCAGGTGATAGAGTTTGCCCTGCAACGAACCCAAACAGGCCTCGATGTCGCGCAGACTCTCGCGATAGGTCAACTGGGCGAAGGCCATCGCCAGATACTGATCCCAGCAGGTGAAGCCGCGCAGCCGCTGGTCGCCCTGATAACGCTCGACGCAACGACGGAAATCGCGGTCGGGAAGAAAGCTGATCAATTGCGAAAAGACGGTGCGGCCCTGATTCATGAGCCATTGTCTGCTCTCCTCGTATTCAAATCGCGGCAAGCCAGAAATGACTTCAACTTGTTGCGCAGCTACTACTTGCAGCCGGGACCTTGTAACTCAACCGGACAGCAGTGCGTCCAGTCAAAGGCACGAATCTTGGATGGCGATGCTATTACTTCTGAGAGCTGGGAGTTTCCGCCGTCGCTAAGAGGCGAAGTCGTCCCTTGATTCCCGCCTCGATCGATGAGGCAATCTGATCGGGAAAGTTCTTTGGCAGCTTTGACACCACAGAGTCAACCGCGGCGGTTCCTCCGGCTAGCAGTTCGTGGACAACGGATTCAACCGCCTCTCGCCCCACCCCAGCTTGATCTGCCGTCTGAAAAAAGTGACGTGGCGCAATCTGCCGGATCTGGTAGTGCGGTTTTGTACCGAATGCCATAGCCAGCCGAAACTGTTTCCACAAGATCTGCTTTGAATCGACGCTAGGCTGGGCTGAGATGACATCGTAGAGTGGCGTCATGCGAAAACGTCCACCTGGGGAGAGAAAGATGCTGAAGTTTTTCGCATGTCCGTCGGTAGCTCCCATGAGCCAGAAGGCGATGGTCGCCTTTAGAAATGAGCGCTGATCTGAGAGTGGTTCATCACTGCCTCGCAGCATCTCAAGGATGTCCGTAATGCCTGGACCGCCATCGCTCTGGTATTTCAGGGTCGGCGGCACCGAGAGTGCCTGGCAGGAATCCTCTTGCGGCAGACGCAACAGCCTGTGATCAGCAGTCCAGAGTCGGTCGAAACGCTCAACAATCAGAACACGCCTCTCTCCGAAGGTTTCGATTTCCGCGCTTGCAGCCGGTAGACCCAAAGCATTGAGGATCTTGAGGCAGAGATATTCGTTCTCAACACTTGAGGTGAGGTCCACTCCGTTGGGGAGCTTTCCGATCGTAGGCTTGAAGATGTGCGTCGTCGCAGTTGTGCCGCGGGGTTTGCACCATCTGCCGTTCCAACGCAGAAGAGCGGTCTTCTCTTGAGCGCCGGCGATAGATATTCGGAAGCTCTCATCTTCCGTAATTCCAAGGGGTGCGGTTGCTAGATTGTGAAGAATGGATGCGATTTCGCGTTCACTGACGGGTACGGCATCGATCACGCCTGCAGGAGTGGGCTCGGAGTCCTCAGGAAGGAACTGTAGCGCACCCACACAGTCATGACCGATCGCCCTCAACAGGCTATAAGCGTCGGTTCCTTCGGCGTGCGCGCGCGCCGCGATCTGACGCCGCAGAGTATCGTTGTCCGGCAATAAATTCTCGAAAACGGCCAGCACGGGGGCGCCCAGGTATGCCTGTTCGCGTAGAGGCAAGGAGAGTGATGCGGGCAGGGCCGACTCCCACTCCAGCCATGACCGGTCGTATTGAAAAGAGATTGCCCCCGAAGTCTCGCGTCGAAGTAGCCCGACAAGACGACTGTTGAGAAAGACTCTGAGACGGTCGTGCGAGGTTCGCCGGGGCATTAGAAGAGTCTCTCAATGTCTTGGGATGAGCCCTTGGTGCGCGGACGGATCACTAATTCCAGGTCGAGCGCGGCAAGGGTGCGTAACACGGTATCGAATCGAGCTGCGGCAGAAGTCTCAATGTCGGAAACCGTCCGTTGGCGCACCCCGACTGTGGCGGCCAGCTTCTCCTGAGTTAGGCCGAGTTCGCGTCGCCGCTGTCGAATGTAATTCCCAAGTTGAAGGGGAGTTCGGGCAATGGTCTCCATGGTTTGAGCTCTCTCTTGTCGTCTAGGCGCTTTTCCGCCTACATGCATTCTAGGCGCTTTTCCGCCTATTATCAAGTTAGGCGGTTTTTCGCCTAGACTACGCCGGCTACAAGCATCCGCGAACTGCACGCTGGCTGCGAACACGCCGCCCCTGTCGCATCGAACACGAGCGAGTTTGATACAAACGTGATCGACTCTTGCGAATAATCCAGGAAGGCCTCGGAGACCCCGTGCTTGTAGCTCGCGCGGCACGGGTGGCTGAGGGGGTCCCGGGGCCTTTCTGAATTGGTCACAGCCATGATCAAACTTGAGCAACTTCAACCAGGCAAGGTCTACCGCTTACAGTCGCGCAACCTAGAATGTGGCGTTTGGAATGGCAAGGATGGCTTCGTTGGTATCCGTACCAAGTTTGGCAGGCGATTTCTTGACATGGAAATTCACTGGGACTTGAGCGAGACATTCGGCACGGCTCAGGCCTTGGAACCACTGGGCGCTATTCCCGAATCATTCTCTCTGGACATAAGTCTTGGTACCGAATGCGGGAACTGCCATAAACCGGTGAACTACGTCAAACGTCCCGCGGAACAAGAAGCAGCAAGCGGCGAATGGCTCCATGATGATGATGGTAGCCCGAATTGCAGTGTGCCTGTCCAGGGCGACAAGACCCGCAAGGCCAGTCCGGTGGCGATTCCGAACGATGCGCTCTTTGCAGAATTACAAAAGTACGATTGCAGATGATACGTGGTAGGCAGAGTCTTACCCGTCTGGAATCAAAGCAACCGCGGATCGTGGCACCTCTACGGACATTCTCACGGACGCATGCCTGAAGGTCCCCAACTCACTCTCCATGGATGTGGGAGTCGACACCCACGATTTTCGTCCATGGCACTACGACGAAATTGCCGGTCTCATGAGGAGAAGGAGCGAGGCTCGGAACGGGGCGAAGCATGCTTGAGGACGCTGTCAAGACATGGAGCCGCAGGTTCTTCAGTCAGGCCTGCGGTTTCAGCTAAACCGCAATTGGTGAGAGTTTCTGCACCAGCCGATTCACGACGCCAACGAGTCCTACAACCCGCTCTGGACGGCCGTAACCCAAACAATTTCTTAGATAACGTAGCGATTCCACTCGAAACTCAGTTTCTCCGCGCCGACCGCCTGTCGAGAACCTTTTTGACCAAAGCAAGAAACCGAGGTAAACAGGGCACAAGATAAGCTGCAGGCCCCAGCCGCAGCCAGTGTGGAGTATGCCATGTCAACCAGCCAACACTCACCTCTATCCATTGATCTGCCAGGAGTGGGATCAGCAGACGGCTGCCTTCTGACGGCAGACGAAGTTGCAGCAATACTGCGCGTGCCGAGAAGTTGGATCTATTCCCACCTCAGCGAACTCCCAGTGATCCGACTCGGGCGCTACGTGCGTTTCAAGCGCTCGGAAGTGGAACGATTTCTCGAAAATCGTGGACCTTGCCAATGATCTTTGTTGGTGCTACTCCTAGATCACGGTCGAAGCATCACGGAAAGGAAATCGTGATGCGAGAACGACACCAACGGCCCCGAGTACAGGACTGCGGGGCCAGATGGAGAATCTGCTATTGGGATTACCGTTCCACGAAGCGTAGCGGTCGCACCAAATGCTGGGCGAAGAGCTTG
The DNA here is from genome assembly GCA_963763845.1 of uncultured Acidobacteriota bacterium. Classification (GTDB taxonomy): domain Bacteria; phylum Acidobacteriota; class Terriglobia; order Terriglobales; family Acidobacteriaceae; genus Sulfotelmatobacter. The sequence goes on along the minus strand of CAVXPX010000014.1, from coordinate 469,860 downwards.
GTTCCCACCAGAACCGAAGCACAGCGTTTGGCCGACGGCTTCATGGAAACGGTAAACCAACGAAACAATGAACCTCAACTCTTTCCTGGTGGGGAAGAAACACTCGCAGGACTAGTGGCAATCTGTAGGGAAAAGATGTGGCCGCTGCTTAAGAACTCGACACGCATCAGCTACGACTATCATCTCGACACCTACATCTTGCCGAAATGGGGCTCGAGGAAACTCACAAAGTTGAGGACCATCGAACTTCAGGATTTCTTTAACTCTTTTTCTCCGCGTCTGGCTTCCAAAACGATTCGCAACATGCATGGCTGTTTGCGGGCACTTCTCAATCAGGGAAAGGCGTGGGAATTGGTTCGCGCCAATCCCGCACAAGGCGTCCGGTTGCCACGCAAGAAGGCACGGAAGCCTCCCGTTGTGCTCGCAAAACAAGACATACGCCGTGTGATCGAGGAGTTGCGAGAACCCACGAAATCTCTTGTGACCCTGATGGTCGTGGGTTCGTTGCGGGTCGGGGAGATCGCAGCTTTGCGCTGGGAGAGAATCCATCCGGATCGAATCGAAATCGTGGAGCGTTTCTACGAAGGCGAATTCGACGATACCAAAACCGATGCTGGTCGCAGGAGCATTCCGCTCGATTCGCACGGAATCTTGCGGGGGGTTCTGGATTCGGCGTGGCAGCGGTCCAAACATCGCAATCCGGGCGATCTGGTTCTTCACGAACGCAAAAGGCGGTCCGGTGAACCGGCGGAATCTGTTGCGGCGGCAACTCAAGCCGACGATCAAGAAGCTTGGATTGCCCGCTTCGATCGATTTCCGGAGCTTTCGCACCATGCACTCCAGCCTGATGAGCAGCATTGGCGTCCGGCCGGAAGTGACGCGGGACAACATGGGACACGCCAATATCGACGTGACCCAAAATGTTTACAACCGCACCTGGTGGGAAGAAAGAGTTGAAGCTGTGAGCATGGCTGCCGCTACGGTGTGGCGCGAGTTTTTGGCGCAACCTGTGCCGGCAACGCGAATGTAAGTCCTTTTGGAAGTCCTCGCACTCCCGGCGATTTTGGAAGTTGTTGATTTGAAATGGTCGGGGAGAGAGGATTTGAACCTCCGACCCCCTGGTCCCGAAGCAGAGAAGATCAAAAATCTAAGTGCTTCATCTGGTGTCGCATAGGGGCAAAAAGCCAATCATTCTCCCGCCCGTCAGTTGTACCCCAGTTGTCCCGAAAGCTCTCGCTGGGTCGTGTGGAGCACTCTATGCAGCGACCCTCAAAGAGATGGGCTCACGGGGAAGCAATCAACCATGCGTCGGGGACGACATTGATCCAGCAAAGACGTGTCATACTCCCCGTTTCAGCCACGGGTATTTCCGTTCTGGATGGACAAACTCGTCAATGGAGTCAGGAAGATCAGCAAACGGGTCTAGAAGATCAGCGTATTTGGTCGTCCAGTCCAGCACCTGTTGAATCTCATCCCTCTTCGCAACCGAACATTCCGTTTGACTGGCAGCCTCTGTTAGCGCCATGACGAACGTCCGAACACGATTAGCCTCTTCCCAATTCTCGATGAGCCCGTTAACGAATTCGGCCCTTCGCTTGTGTTCTTCGGCTCGCCGCTGCTGTTCTTCCTTCTTCTTGCGCTCTTCCTCCCAACGTCTATTCCATTCTTCACGTTCTAGTCGGTCCTTCTTGATGGCTGCCGCCGCGACCTTGAGCCCAACGATGAAGTCGCCAATGCAGTTCTCCACGATCTGAACTCTTCCGTCTGCCCATGTCGCACGGATATGGGAGTTATAGGGCACCGTGTCGATTGAAAGCCGTAGCCGTCCGCTTAGCGTGTAATCCCATTTTGGAGCCCTCCAAGAATGCTTTTCCTCGGCAGGAGTCAACACGTGAGGCTTGCTATCGATTACTTCCTGCATACTCACGGGGACAGATTCACCCTCGACAATGACTGTCAATCGATCTTCTTCTTTCTTCGGCCATGAAACCGTGTACCCCCGTTCCTCAAGGGTCAAGAATAATGCATTCATGATTCGCAAAGCGCGTGGCAACTGTTGGCGCGAAACGAGAAGATGAGCGGCTGATCCGGTTTTCGGCACGAGCAGCTTTCTCTCATTCTCCTTCCCAGAGGCGAGAAGCTTCTCTGTTCTGAGAGCCAAAGCGTGGGACAGTTCTGGCGGGATTGGCACCTGCGGGGAGTGTTCGGCAGCTACAGCCGCGAGTTCTGGGCTGAGTCGTTCACGGATATGAATCTGCACGGTTTCATTGCCGCTCAATTCAGGGCTTAAGGGCTTCGGCGCGATCTTGTGGCCTAATTCGACCTTGGTCCAGTGACCAGCCGAAGGAAGGGGGATACTGTGTTTGCGGCATGCATTGGCCAGAGTTGGAGCAGAGATTCCCAATTCTTGCGCTACCTTCTTGATCGGAGCCGCCCAGACCTTCTGATGCAGTTCGCTTCGTGTAAGACGAATCCATTTTTCGTTCATATTTCCTTCTGAAGTCGCGGGTCGTTCGCTTAGCGAACCGAGAACACTACACCAATCATCGGACGTTTCGCAGTGAATGGGTTCGGTCAACGTAGGCGTGGCGGTTTACAATAACGTCCCTATGTGCGGTCGCTACCGACTTTCGCGGCGGAAGCAAATTATTGAAGAGCAGTTCAACTGCGATCCGTGGGAAGACGATTGGAATCCTCGCTTCAATATTGCACCCACCCAAGCTGTGCCAGTGATCCGTCAGCACCCGCAAGAGCCCATCCGCCAGATTGCATCGATGCGCTGGGGCTTGATTCCGAATTGGGCAAAGTCTCCCTCTGGGGCAGCGGGAATGATTAACGCACGGTCGGAAACAGCCGCGACTAAGCCTGCGTTTCGCGATCCGCTGAAACTCCGCAGGTGTCTGATCCCGGCAGACGGTTTTTACGAATGGGCGCGAAAAGGCGCATCGAAGCGGCCATTCTGCTTCGAAGTGAACGACGGCGAGTTGTTCGCTTTTGCAGGTATCTGGGATGGCTGGAAGAATCCTGAGGGGCAATGGGTGAAGACCTGCTCAATTCTGACAACAACCCCCAATGCGGTGACCTCCGCAGTCCACGACCGGATGCCCGTGATCCTCGAACCTGATTCTTACGACCTGTGGCTTGATCCGGGCATGATGGACGTGCAGGTCATCTCTGAACTCTTGAAGCCTCACGATGCTCGGCTGATGCGGTGCTATCCCGTGAGCAGCCGCGTCAGTCATGTTGGAAACGATGATGAGGAATGCTCCCGTCCGGTAGAAGTCGCTGAGTTTCAGAAGCCTCTCTTCTCATAGTGGGACTTGAGCAATGAAACCGACCACCATCACATTGTCGAAGCTGGTCGATAACCTTCAACACCATTACGGTGCTCCTGCACCGCCGCCCTCTACTGAGCCACTGGAGCTAGTCATCTGGGAGAACATCGCGTATCTGGCGAGCGACAAGCGCCGTGCCGAAGCATTCGCAACGCTGAAACAAACGATTGGAACGCGTCCCGAACAGATTCTTGGCGCTCAGCATTCCGCCTTAGCAGCTATCGGCAAAGCAGGCATACTCCCCGACGTGAGTGCGGAAAAGCTTCTTTCGATTGCCAAAATTGCGTTTGAGGAGTTCGACAGCGACCTGCGTTCGGTTCTCAAGAAGCCTTTGCCACAAGCGAAGAAAGCCTTGAAGAGATTCCCCGGCATCGGCGATCCGGGCGCGGAAAAGATACTCTTGTTCACTCGTTCCCATCCGGTGATGGGGCTCGACTCGAATGGCTTGCGCGTTTTATGTCGAGTGGGATTTGCCGAGGAGCAGAAGAATTATTCAGCGACATATCGCTTGGCTCAGGATGCGATACGTAGGCAACTCCCCAGAGACTACGATTCGCTGATCCGGGCACACCAGTTGCTCCGGCAGCACGGTCAAGAACTGTGCAAGCGGTCAAAGCCGCGCTGCACCGAATGTCCGGTCAGAAATGGCTGCAACTACGGTCGGAAGGTTTGATTAGCGGTTTACCAAGGGTGCGAGGCGCACGCCGTGAGGGCAGAAAATGGAATATTTGATTGGCTTGATATTGTCTTTGGCGGTGGCTGGTTTGGCGACTGTTGTCGGCTTTGACCGCGAGCGTGCTTTTTACCCGACCGTAATGATCGTGATCGCCTCCTACTACGTATTGTTCGCTGCGATGGGAGGTTCTAGACACACAGTGATGGTTGAAATCGTTGTAGCAGGCGGCTTCTTGCTGGTTGCAGTCCTCGGCTTCAGGAGGAGCCTGTGGTTAGTAGTCGCAGCCCTTGTCGAGCACGGGATTTTTGATTACGTCCATGGCTTCTTCATCGACAATCCCGGTGTTCCGCACTGGTGGTCGGGTTTTTGCTTGGCATTTGATGTTGTCCTCGGTGCGTGGTTAGCTGTACGCCTAATCAGGAATCCACCACGGTACGCCAGTGATTTTCGGGGCGAACGATGATGTGGAGTGCTCTAGACCTGTGAAGGTCTCCGAGTCTCAATCTAGTCTCTTCCGTTGAAGCACGAACCAAAACTGATATGAAAATTGCTGCTCGCGTCTCGAATACGTCGTCCGGTCATAGCGTCGAAGTTGAAACAGAGGGTCGCACGCAATCGATCCCGATAGCTCCGAAGAGCGTTGGGCGAGGCTCCAGTATAAATGGCTCTTCCGGCATTTTAGTGGCTTAAGGAGCCAGATCCAGACCGCCGCAGTGGAAGAGGATGGCAGATGCGAAGTTCTTTTTATTGCGGAAGCCGCGTGCGGTGTACTTGACCCACTGGATCTTGGCGTTGATGGATTCGCTGGCAGCATTGGTGACGCGGTAGCGGAGATAGGTAACAATGTTCTCGAAGCGTCGCTTCAAGGTCCTGGCTACCTCCAGCATGGGACGCAGCCGACTGCGCACCGCCCAGCCGTGCCACCAGCGAAAATGTTTCCGCGCGGGCCGCTCGTATTGGTAACTGAAAAATGCCATGCCCGTTTCTTTCAGAGCCCAAGCCCGTGCCGTCTTCAGCCCACTCTGACGTAACGCGGCAAAGGCTTTGCGATCGGCCGGTTCCATGGCGGTCGGATTCCGTAACCAGTCGTAGCGTGTTCCTGTCAGTCGGTCATCGCCGGCCGCTCGCAGCGTGCGGTTTTCCTGGCGCCGTACTTTGTCCACGGCATTGCCCAGATGTTTGGCGATATGAAATTTGTCGTAGACGATCTTTTGCCTCCCTTCCCGCAGGTGCTCGCGGACCGAAGCTACGTAGGGATCCCACATGTCCATGGCGATGGCCTCGATACTCTCGCGCTGTCCTTCCGTCAGGGTCTGCCAGAATCCATCTAAGCTGGCCTGCGTGCGATCTTCGGCCACGTACAGCACACGGGATCGCTCCAGGTCATTCACCAGCGTGAAATACTTGTGCCCTTTCCGAAACGCCTTCTCGTCGACTCCCAGCTGTGGCAAAGGCTCGGCCTGCCTCCGTTCCAAGCCCCGCGCCACCGCCCGCTCCATAATCCCGTGAATTTCGTCCCAGCTCAATCCCAACTGTTCGCCCACTGCTTTCTGACTGGCCGCCTTCAGCCAATCAATCACCAGCCGTTCCATCAGTGCGGTGAATCGGCTCGAGGGCTCCGCCCACCGCAACTTCAGAACCCGCACCCCATGCTCGGCACACTCCGTGCGCGGTGGCCGGGCATGCAGAATCGTCTGATATTGGCAGGTGTCCAGATGCCGCCACTGCCGCTCCCCTTGATGGTCATACAACTGGCAACTCGCTTCGCATTCTGGGCACGGCCAACTGGCCATTTCTCCGTGCTCCAGATAGATGTGCACTTCGCCCTCGGCCAGCTTTAGTTCCACTCGCTCTACAAACCAGGGCGCTTCAATCCCCAGAATCTGGCGGTACAGTTCACGATCTTGCATCCCCAGATTGTCGCATCCCGAGATCGTCACCCACTACAAAGTCTGAATTCCCGTATAAATGGCGGTGAGCTATTGTTCGCTGCCCTCGCGACGTGCTTTTGCAACGATCTTTACCGGGAGGCAGCGAAGCGCGGCATCGCTGTTCAGGATGTCAAGGTCGAAGTGACAGGTACATTCGGGAATCCCGGCGAGCCAGCACGCGATATTACTTACCGCGTGGAGGTGCGTGCTGATGCTCTCCAAGCCGAGATTGACGATCTGATTCGCACCACGGATGCTGTCACCGAGATTCAGAACACGGTTCGTGCTGGGTGCGCAGTTCGGTTGGAGCAGGCATGACTCCTATTGCGGACAAGCCGGTCATTGTCCCAGACCGCAATCTTAAGAAAGAAGAAATCCACGATCCCTCCGAACCGCGCATTCGCTGCCCGCTGTGCGGCTGGTCGCCCCGCAAAGAAGACAAATGGTTCTGCACGTGCGGCAATGAGTGGAACACTTTCGATACCGGAGGCGTGTGCCCAGCGTGCCTTCATCAGTGGACTTCCACCCAGTGCCTCTCCTGTCGTCGCTGGTCGCCGCATTCGGTTTGGTATGTACAGTAACGCAAAAACTGAAGGGCGTTTGGATGCCTTACAATCTCGCTATCCAACAGGAGTTGCACCATGGATATATTCACAGTCGTTCGAGTCGTCGAAGTCGTCTGTGTCGGATTGCTCGCTGGCATCTATCTTGGGTATCGCGCAGGTCCGCAGCCTGCCCTTCAGAAACTCAGCCCGTCGAGCTTCGTACAGTTTCAGCAGATCGTACATGTGCATTACGCACGATTCATGCCGCCCTTAATCCTGACCGCTCTTTTGGCAGCACTGGCTTGGCTGGTGATGCTCAGGTCTCGATGGACATCGCTGGAGTTCTGGCTTGTGGCGGTATCCATGTTAGGAATCGTGCTCGTTGCCGTGATGACGAGGGCTGTTAGCGTTCCCCTCAACAATCGGCTCATGACTTGGGATATAGCCACTCCGCCCAGTGATCTGAGGGAAACATGGGCACCTTGGGATCGTGTGAACACAATTCGCGCTCTTGTTGCAATCGGAGTCCTCATCTTCGAGGTTGTCGCATTGAGTCTGAGAGCTTCGAGTGGTGGCCTCTGAATGCGCGTTTGACTGTTTGACTTATATCCGCCGCACGCGCCAAACAGCTGTTACGAGCCGCCTCCTGCGACAGTGTGAAGGATGAAGCGCGAAGAATTCGTCAAGGTTGCAGAAGAAACCTTGGATTCGCTGCCGGAAGAGTTCCGCAGCCGTATCAAGAACGTTGCGATCCTCGTTGAAGATTTTCCTGCGAACCAGTCGACCACCCAAGCTCGGGCAGCGTAGGCGACTGCTTCTAGGCATCTTTCACGGCGTGCCTGCGACCCAGAAGAGCGTCTTTGACTTATCAGCGGGTCCTGCCCACATCGTGCTTTATCAGAAAAACATTGAGGCGGTCTGCTCGAATGAGGAGGAAGTCCGACATCAAATCCGCCAGACGCTTATCCATGAACTAGGTCATTATTTCGGCATGACGGAGGAGCAACTCAAGGACGTTTAGATTGCCCACAACCTCGATAGCCAACGTTCGAACGTGGCTTTCGATCTTAAAGATTTGAGAAGAGGAGCAAGCCATGAAAATCAACATAAAGGCTCTGGCAATGGCATCTGGAATCCTATGGGGATTGGCGATGCTGGGCATGGGTCTGGCGAACTTGATCTGGAGCGGCTATGGTCAGCAATTTCTCCAGACAATGTCGTCGGTCTATCCCGGCTACCATGCAACTCGCAGCATTGCCGAGGTCATTGTCGGGACTCTCTACGGAGTCGTCGATGGTTTCGTCGCTGGCGCTGTCTTTGCTTGGCTCTACAATCAGTTTGCTAAGCCCGGCAACTGACGGAAAAGGGTCTGCTGAAAGCTGCCGCTGCTAAGATTCAACTGTGAATGTTCGCGAGCCAAAGAGTCGTTACCTTTCGCCCGCAGGGGCGAAGCGTTTCTATGACCGCCTTGGCTCTGGGCAGGATTGGCAACGCTTTTACGAGAATCCCGCCACCAGCCAACTGATCGCGCATGCTGGTTTCGATTCCGCGCATTCCGTCTTCGAATTCGGCTGTGGCACGGGGGCATTTGCCGCAGGTCTATTGCAACACCGTCTGCCCGCTGACGCCCGCTACGTTGGGCTCGACATCAGCAGCACAAATGGTTTCGCTTGCACTGGAGCGTCTCAAGCCGTGGTCAGATCGCGCACGTGTTTACCAGAGTGACGGTTCCCCGCGTATACCTGAGCCAGATAGCAGCTTCGACCACTTCGTTTCGACCTACGTCCTCGATCTACTTTCCCCCGACTTCATCGAGCGACTCTTGTCAGAGGCTCACCGTCTGCTCGTGCCCGGAGGGAAGCTCTGTCTGGTGAGCATGACGTTCGGAGCGTCTCCCCTCTCCCGTGCAGTCTGCTGGGGCTGGCAACGCTTGTGGCGGCTCAGTCCGGCCATTGTGGGCGGCTGCCATCCTATCGAACTCTCGGACTATCTCCCGTCCGGGACGTGGAAACCTAACCACCAGACCAAGGTGACAAGCTGGGGCATCACTTCGGAGGTTCTTGTAGCCTCGGCGAGCTAGCGTGGTTCAGTCGATAATCGCGTTCGCACAAAAGATATAATCACGAACACTTCTGCTCCATTCACCGGGGGTGCTATGAACTGGGCACGGCTTGCGTTGATCGTCGTCGGCACTGGTATCGTCTCGTCGCTCACCGATTGGTTTTTCGCTGGCGACTGGCTCCATCGGCGATACACCTACCCGGAGATTTGGCGTCAGGGAAATGAAAGCAGAGCGATTGCCTTGACGAGTCCGCTGCCTTTCCTGACCTGCGGCATTTTTGCCTGTGTCGCCGTCCGGCTAGGTCTTCATTCCGTGGCAAGCGCGGTCAAACTGGCGGTTGCCGTATGGCTGATTGCCCCCTTGCCGCTGATCCTCACCAACGCTGCATTTATGAAACTGCATCGCGTTTTTGTGATGTCATACGCGACGGGTTGGTTAGTAAAGCTGGTCATAGTTGCGGTAGCGATTGGCTGGTTCCTGCACTGATCTTCGTCTGTGCGGAAGTCACTGTTCAGAGGAGGGAAGGTCGCGATCTGCCATAATCTCCCGGCTTGGATGCTGCCTCGTTAGTCGCGTCTCGAATTACTTCGGATGCGATTGCTCCATATTGGAAACGCTGTACCAGACTATCCTCCACGATCCATCACTTTGACGCTTGAACTCCGCAAGGAAGTTCGTTTTATGAGTCATGAGCACACCCGCACGACTGTTGTCTTCGTTATAGGTGCCACGGTAGACCGCCAAGTCTCCGCTACTCGCAACCTCTATGGTCTCGTCAATGAGACTGACTCTCCACGCGGGGTCGTGGGCAAAGCCCGTTTTGAAGCCCTCTCTATCGGCTTCGACCCCAATGGTAGAGGGACTACCGCATTCCATCGAGACGATGTTCGGGGCGTCATAAGCGGTTGTCTTCGCTACATCGTGGGCATTGAGCCCAGCGACGAGTTGAGCGACATCCGCCTTAATTGTTTTGGCGATTGCCGCAGTATCAACCGACACGGCTGATTTCGGTGAAGCAGTCCCAGCAGCAGCAGCAGCGAAGGCAAGCAGAATTAGACTCCATTTCCAACATGCAGAAAGCCTCATTGAACGCCTCCCGTTGTGACTTTCCCCGGTTCGGATGGGTACCAGCTTAGGCTAATGCAGACTTTCTCTCGAAGTCTATTGGGCTACGACCAACGTGAGAGAGTATTATCCAAGTTTTGAGTTCGCGGTCTGGTTGAACTCCGCTGACAGAACAATCGGCGCTGACGCTTGTCTGATCTAGCGTGACGGGAGAACCAATCAATGCAAACCACTATGCCTCCGGGGTCTCAGGAAATTCTGAGGGGACGTTATATCGCAAGTTTGGGTACTGAGAGCGAGGACGGCTCCGTACATCTTACGGCTGTTTGGTATTTATTCGAAGATGGATGCCTGTTCGTGGCAACTTCTTCGCGGAGTCGCAAGGCTCGCAATGTGGTGTCCAGACCGAAAGCCTCTCTGATGGTGGACACCAGAACGCCCGCCTCCGAAAGAGGTCTGGTGGCGGTGTGTAAGGCAGAAGTGATCGCAGGCGACACATCAAAGGAAATCAATACCCGTATCCACCGCCGTTATATGAGCGAGGCAGCAATAGACGACCCTCGTGGAGGAGGCACGATGGCAGCAATGGACGACATCACATTGAAACTGACACCCACTGGCTGGTACTCGTGGGATATGCGCATTTTGGATGACATGCTGTTCGGGGGAGCCATGAAAATACCCGGCTATCTGCTCCCGCTCGACTAAAAGACTCACTACCGATTTGGGATCGGTGGAATCTTCTTGAAATCTCGCAGATTGCAGCAATTATCACGGTGAAGGAGTCGGGTTCTTAGACCCGCCCATGAGCAGTCGGACACGGCTGAACCTCAATCTCCGGATTGCTCGTGATCCGGGAAGTTCAAAAGATTCGATGAGTGGCGGTGTTCGTGCAATTTGCAGCTTGAGTATTATTGGCGATACTCTCTGCCTAGCCACAAGATTCGCGTGTGAGCGTTCGCCCTGCACGAAATCGCAGCAGAGCTTGTCTCGAACCGAGCCGCCTCTGCGTACTGTATGCCGCAATGATTTCGTATACCGGAGCAACCTCAGTTGAGAGCTAGGGGGATCAGTGGAGCGGATCACGCCCCGTTACATCTTTGAGGCACGTATCCGAATACGCGTCCAGAGAACTTCCCAGAATCTGGTGATGGAGGGATGGGCGAGAGATATAAGCGAAACGGGCATTAGTGCCTTTGTCGCGCAGGGCTTAATCGTCGGTGAACTTGTGACCCTAGAAATCCCTCTGGCTTCGTCAAGCTGGCACTCCATTCCTGCGACAGTCGCCAGATGCGTGGGGACGCAATACGGTTTTCAGTTTACCGCCTTAAGCCCCGTCCAGCGGGAGTACATCCGATTAGCAGTAAGAGATCACCCGGAGATGGGTGCTCACGGACGCCCCGCCGATGCGGGGATTCACGAGCACCGACGCGAGGCAGAAACGAGACCATCAGCACAGAAACCGGAAATGCCACGGGCCGCTGACACCGCCTTCGCAGACCGCGCTCGGATGCTTATCAAGAGGGGGTACACACCGAACGTTGCGGTGGAACTAGTTCTTCATGAAATGGAGTTCGAACAGGGCAACAATTCGAGGGCTATGGAGAAGGTGCGTGCCGATGCAGAAGATTTTCTTACGAAAGCTCGCCGAGGACTCATTTGAAGTCCGGTTTTTCTGTCTCAGGTTCCCGGTAGTTCAATCGGAACCCGATATACTTTTCTCACGACTTAGCCGGGGTGGTTCGCAAGGGGTTTGCCAGTGCCCTCATTTTTCGCGGACTTTCGCCCCCTGTTTTGCCTCGTCGGACGATGGTCAGCCAGTAAAGGTTCGAACCGCCTCAAGGGCTGATAGCTGTCCTCTCTGCAAATTGTAATCGTCCCGACCGTTTACAATGCGGGACTTCGGGAATCTCAAGTGACAGCAGAAGACAGACTCATCCGGTTCTACGCTGGTGATGGTGCAGATCATCGTGGTCGTCGCCTTCGCGAGATTCAGCAGTGGCCGGACGATCAGTTGGAAACAGTTCATGACTATATCCAATGGCTCTTTCCGCTTCCGGAAGCAAGCGGATTCAACCTTGCCGCGCCTACCCTGACGGAGAACTCCATAGTGAAGTTCCGCAACCGTCCTGACCTGCAACAGAAGCTGCGGGATTCCTTCCTCCGCATGATGAATTTTTACGGACTTGAGGCGTCATCAGGAGAGCAGATCGTTGTGAATCCTGCCGCCGTTTTTGATTCCAAGTCCCGCATCTGGCTCTCTCCCGGCAACCATAATCATCTGCGGATCACACGAATCCTGAGGTGCCTGACGATACTGGGACTCGAATCCGAGGCGAAAGCATTCTTCGAGTGTTTGTCTGAGATTTACAAAGGCGAGCAAAACAAACCAATCCCCGCAATCAGCGATGAGACGATGCGTTACTGGAGAGCAGCGGTAGGCGATACGCCTAGCCGAATGATCTTCTAAGGCGGCCTTACCCTGTCGCGCCGGGAGTACCTAAACATCACGGTCATCCGCTCAGCGTCCATGTGCTGTGACCGGGGTAACTTTTTAACCGCAAAGATGCCCTCTAACATCGGCAGTGTCGTAAGCGAAGACCGAAGGCCGTCTAGACGGGAGCAATTCTGAAGGGCATGCTTCCTTTGTGGCGCGATGTCGTGCGCACGAGGGGATTCATGAACAACACCGCAGCGCCGGATCTCGGTGCCACCCGCATCAAGCGAAACTACCGCACTGCCGAAGAGAAACGGGAGATCGTCGAGGAGACGCTTGTGCCTGGGGTCTCGGTGGCGATCGTGGCTCGGGCGCGGGGCGTGAACGCCAACCTGGTATTTCACTGGCGCAAGCTGTACCACGCCGGGCTTCTGGGCGACCGGCCTGCTACTGCGGCGGGCGAAGCCCGCGCGAGTGGGGTGCGGTTGCTGCCGGTGAGAGTTGCCGAAGATGCGCCGAATCAGCCCCCGATTCCGGTGGCCGTGAGCACAGCGTACCGCGTGAATCGGGAAGCGGTGGTTATGCCAGGTTCGATGGAACTCACTTTGGCGAAAGCACAGATCCGCATCACGGGCACGGTAGACGTTCAAGCGCTGCGCGTGGTGCTGGAGTGTTTGCGCGGATGATAGCGCTTCCGGCCAACACGCGCATCTGGATCGCGGCGGGCGTGACTGACATGCGGCGGGGATTCACGGGGCTGAGCGCGTTGGTGCAAACGACGCTCGAACACGATCCTCTCTCCGGCCATGTCTTTGTTTTCCGCGGGCGTCGCGGCGACCTGATCAAACTACTTTGGTTCGATGGGGACGGGCTTTGTCTGTTCGCGAAACGTTTAGACCGTGGACGATTCATCTGGCCGAAGGTGGACCGCGGAACGGTGTCCCTCTCGCGAGCGCAACTGTCGATGTTGTGCGAAGGCATCGATTGGCGTCACCCCGTGCGAACCGCCGATTCCTTGATGGCGATCTGAGTTCGCGAGTGCGATATGCACAGTTATTTGTGCACCTGTGGACGCGTTGCAGCGGAGTTCATGACATACTCCGGCTATGGTTGCCACGCCGACAACGCTGCCCGATCTGAACCGGCTAGATCGGAATGGGTTGCAGGCGATCCTGCTGGCAACCCACGAGCGATTCATCGCACAGTACGCAGAACTGATCGCGGCCCAGGAGCAGTTACTCGTCAAGGAAGAGCAGTTACTATCGCGTGTTCACGAGATCGAACACCTGAAGCTGCTGATTGCCAAACTGCGACGCCTGCAGTTTGGGCGTAAGTCGGAGAAGGTCGAGCGGCAGATCGAGCAACTCGAACTGAAGCTGGAAGACCTCGAAGCCCATCGCGTCGGGTCCCTGCCGCAGCCCGCTCGTGAGGCGGACGCGTCAGAACCCGCTCCGGCTCCCAAGAGTCGCCGTCCCCTTCCTGAGCATCTGCCGCGCGAGACCAGGACCCACGCCCCTGCGGAACCAGCCTGCCCGGAGTGCGGCGGCACTCTGAAGAAGCTCGGCGAAGATGTCTCCGAGATTTTGGAATGGGTTCCCGCCAGTTTCAAGGTGATCCGCCACGTGCGTCCGAAGCTGTGTTGCGCGGGATGCGACAAGATCGTGCAAGCTCCGGCGCCAAGCCGCCCCATCGATCGTGGCTTGGCTGGTCCGGGACTGCTGGCCCATGTGCTGACTTCGAAGTTTGCGGACCACTTGCCGTTGTATCGCCAGTCGGAGATCTACGCTCGCGAAGGAGTCGAGTTAGATCGCTCGACGCTGGCGAAGTGGGTCGGCGAGGCCAGCCACTTACTCGAACCCTTAGTCGAGGCATTACGCCGCTACGTGATGGCGGCCGATAAGTTACACGCGGACGATACGCCGGTTCCAGTGCTGGCTCCGGGCAATGGCAAGACCAAGACCGGGCGTTTGTGGACGTATGTGCGCGACGATCGTCCGTCGGGCTCGAACGCAGCTCCAGCGGCCTGGTTCGCCTACTCGCCCGACCGCAAGGGCGAACACCCGCGGCACCATCTGCGTCAGTTCCGTGGCATTCTGCAGGCCGACGCTTACTCCGGTTTCAATCAGCTCTACGAGGACGGGAGCATACGAGAAGCTCCGTGCCTGGCACATATCCGCCGCAAATTCTTCGACCTGATGGAAGCGCACCGCTCGCCGATTGCGAGCGAAGCGGTCGAGCGCATCGCTGCCTTGTATGGAATCGAGAAGGAAATCCGCGGGCGGCCTCCTGAAGAGAGACGCGAAGTTCGCAACACGCGCTCGCGGCCACTGCTGGACGCGATGCGGGCGTGGCTGGAAACATCTTTGTCGAAACTCTCCCGGAAGTCCGATACCTCGGCGGCGATTCACTATGCCCTCGCGCGCTGGGACGCCTTCGTGCGCTACTGCGCCGACGGCCGCACCGAGATCGACAACTCGGCGGCCGAGAGGGCCCTGCGTGCGGTCGCGGTGGGTCGCAAGAATTACTTGTTCGCCGGCTCCGACGCCGGTGGGGAACGAGCCGCGACTTTCTACTGCCTGCTTGGGACGGCCAAGCTGAACGGCCTCAATCCCGAGGCCTACCTGCGCCAGGTGCTGGAGCGCATCGCTGACCACCCAGTGAACCGCATCGCAGAGTTGTTGCCTTGGAACCTTGGGTTGACCGATACCGCCATAGCACTCACCCCGCGATAGTACACACATCCAGTCACACAGGTCGTGTCCATTAACAAAAGGGCTCTTCCGGCATTTTAGTGGCTTAAGGAGCCAGATCCAGACCGCCGCAGTGGAAGAGGATGGCAGATGCGAAGTTCTTTTTATTGCGGAAGCCGCGTGCGGTGTACTTGACCCACTGGATCTTGGCGTTGATGGATTCGCTGGCAGCATTGGTGACGCGGTAGCGGAGATAGGTAACAATGTTCTCGAAGCGTCGCTTCAAGGTCCTGGCTACCTCCAGCATGGGACGCAGCCGACTGCGCACCGCCCAGCCGTGCCACCAGCGAAAATGTTTCCGCGCGGGCCGCTCGTATTGGTAACTGAAAAATGCCATGCCCGTTTCTTTCAGAGCCCAAGCCCGTGCCGTCTTCAGCCCACTCTGACGTAACGCGGCAAAGGCTTTGCGATCGGCCGGTTCCATGGCGGTCGGATTCCGTAACCAGTCGTAGCGTGTTCCTGTCAGTCGGTCATCGCCGGCCGCTCGCAGCGTGCGGTTTTCCTGGCGCCGTACTTTGTCCACGGCATTGCCCAGATGTTTGGCGATATGAAATTTGTCGTAGACGATCTTTTGCCTCCCTTCCCGCAGGTGCTCGCGGACCGAAGCTACGTAGGGATCCGCCGAGGGCAGATGCCCGACATGCGCGGAGCAGACCCGAGTTCCGACTTCCACTTCGTCGAACGGGACGATCCGGAGAAGATCGCGGCAACGCTGGTCAAGTTGGTGCAGGAGAGAATTCCAGAACGGTTTCGTCTCGACCCGATCCGCGACGTGCAGGTTCTCTGCCCGATGAACCGGGGATCACTCGGCGTGCGCGAACTGAACACAGCCTTACAGAAGGTATTGAACCCAACCCGATCCGGTCAGCCTGCCGTCGAGCGGTTCGGATGGCGATTCCAGATCGGCGACAAAGTTATCCAGACGGAGAACGACTACGACAAGGACGTGTTCAACGGTGATGTCGGGATCGTCGAGCGGGTGGATATGGTCGAGCAGCAGGTCGCAGTGCGATTCGACGAGCGGCTGGTGAAGTACGACTTCGGGGAATTGGACGAGATTTCGCTGGCTTACGCGATCACGATCCACAAATCGCAGGGATCGGAGTTCCCGGCAGTGGTGATCCCGCTCGCCACGCAGCACTACATGCTCTTGCAACGGAACCTGATCTACACGGGGATCACGCGGGGAAAGCGGCTGCTCGTCCTGATCGGGCAGAAGAAGGCTCTGGGCATCGCGGTCCGCAATGACCGCCCGCAGAGGCGGTATTCCGGGCTGCTGGCCAGTCTGCGATGCCAAGACGGACACTCTCCGGCTGCTTCTGCGCTCACGACTCCGGGTTCTGAGCGTAAAGGCCTTGGTTGAGACAGTTGAGAGGGCCACCTAACTTGTCGGGACGGTATTCTTGGTCGAACTGACGTGCGATAAGACAGGACAACGGGCGGTTCGGGGAATCCTGATGCTTGTTCCCAAGAGCGGGAGTTATTGGCCGCAGAAAGCAAAAAGCGTCCGATGAACTCGCAACAGCTTGCCTTTGTTCTCGTAGAAGATGAAGCCGGATTCCTTAAACCGGTTCATGAAAAAGCTAATGCGCGAACGGGTCGTCCCAACCATCTCTGCCAGCGTCTCATGCTTCATCTTCGGAACTGTGGTCTCGGGTGCCCCATGGCCATCGAAATGAGCGAGCAGCAAAAGAACACGCGCTAGTCGTTTCTCGCTGGAACTGCAATGTTGGTCAACCAAGTCTTGCTGGTATCGGATGTTCCTTGCCAGCACATAAGCCCAAAACAGATTTGCCAACTTTACGTGCCTTGTCAGAGCGAGCAGCATAGCCGTTTTCGTGATTCGCAGGAGCGTGCAGTCTGTCATTGCGCTAGCTGAGGCCGTGCGGGAAGATTGACCAGCCACGGAATCTTTGCCGACAAAATCGCCATCGCTCAATATGTCGAGGATTGCTTCCTTCCCAGCTTGTGGCCTAACGCTGAGTTTTACCGTTCCTTCTTGAATGACAAATAAGGCGTCTGCCGCATCATTCAGAGAGTAAATTGTTTGCCCTTTCGTGAAGGCCACCATTTCCCGACCAATGCCGACTGTTGTGAGAAAGGTTTTCGGGTTGAAAGCGCGTCTTTGCTTGGCCATTGGACTGCTCCGTTCAATCACTCGACATTCAATCCGCTGCTATCAAACGTCGGCCACGATGTGGCTCTGTGCGGGGCTGTCCCGTGGTGAGTTCGCACTTCTCCCCCGGCCCCGCGCCACAAGTCGGGCAACGGACAGCCTGTACCTGTTTGATAGTAGGCTTCTTGGGCTTCATGGTTGTTGGTATACCGCAGTTCGAAGCAAAAAAACGGTCAATTTTGCACTGTTCACTTGCATAGTTGGCGATAAATCTCAATTACAAAAAAGCCCTCAATGAGTTCTATAAAAAGGGATGTCAAGAAAAAAGCTCCGCCTCGACCGGAGGATCGAGGTTCTTTCTCGAGATCCAGCCCACTTGGTTTCGTTACCTCCGAAGACGTTCGGCTTGTTGTCCATCTCGTAAGCTTTCTCTGCTGCTTGGTGGCAAGGCTCGAGTGTGCAAGACGCGGCAAGCAGGACGAATGTTAACCATGGTTCTATCCGAGGCTCGTGGCCTATCGCTATTTCTGGTTATCCGAGGGGGCATAGCGTGTAATGGGTGACTCGGTGCCGAAGCACACGGGGCCGATCTCATTGACTGATACTCGCCCTCGAACCGAGCATCTGCAGAACCCGACTGCCCACCACCGGAGTACACCGCAGAGATGGAAAAGCCTGTTCCTCAGAGATGCTCAAGCTGCTTGCTGATCTAATTGTTTGGCGTCGAAGTCCACCCCTTTCTTCCAAATGGTTAAACTGATCGCGGCCAGCTTCCGAGCCAAGGTGAGACGGGCCATGGTCGGCCGCATTCCTTTCTCTACCCGAGCCACATAAAAGTCGCGCAGAGGGCCAGGACGTGTGCTGGCCGATACCGCAGCACTCTTGAACAGATTCTTCAGCTCTCGATTGTGGTTGTCATTCAGACCGCGTACCGTCATGCGCTCGCGGTTGCGTTGCAGTTTGCCGCGCACCGAGCGGTACTCCCCGCTGTCGTGGGTCTCGACGGCGAAGCCACTGTAGGCCCATAGTTGGCGCTTGGTACGGAAACGGTGCGGGGTCTGCAGCAAGGCCACCAGCAGGGCCGAGCGAATCGGACCGATGGAAGGAATCTGGCGCAGCAACTTCACGCCCGAATGTTTCTGGCTTTCCGCCAGTAACTCGCGTCGCGCTTCCAGCCGCACCGGTTGCAACAGATCCAGTTGCTGATAGAGCCGCTCGGCGCGAAGCCGAACGCCTGGTTCAGCGATCTTCGCCAACCACTCGGCGCGATGACGGGCAGCGTAGACGGTTGCGCCAGCGCAGGGAATCGCCCAGCTGCGATACAGAGCTTTGATGCGATTCATTACCCGAGTCACATCTTGGGTGATGGTCAGATAACTTCGCCCTAGTTCCTTCAAGGTGCGAACCCCATGCTCTCCGTGGTACACGGGATGGAGTTGGTTGCCGCGTAACAACTCGGCCAGCTTGCGCGCATCGATCCGGTCGCTTTTGTTGCCATCCTTTTCTATAAAAAGGGATGTCAAGAAAAAACCTCCCCCTCGACCGGAGGGCGAGAAATTTTTCTCGAGATCCAGCCCACTTGATTTCGATGCCTCCGAAGAGGTTTTGCTTCGTTGTCCCTTCCCGTGAGCTTTCATCATCCGGTTGATGACCACGCCAATCGAGTCTTGAAGACTTGGCAAGCGAGACGTAATGGCAACCATAGTTCTATCGGAGGCTCGTGGCCTATCGCTATTTCTGGTTATCCGAGGAGGCATAGCGTGTAATGGGTGACTCGGTGCCGAAGCACACAGGGCCGATCTCATTGACTGATACTCACCTCGAACCGAGCGTCTGGAGAACCCGACCGACCACCACCAGAGAGAATCGTCGGAGATGGAAAGGCCTCTTCCGCAGAGACGCTCAAGCTGCTTGCCGATTCAATTGTTTGGCGTCGAAATCCACTCCCTTCTTCCAAATGGTTAACGTAATGGCGGCTAGCTTTCGTGCCAGGGTGAGACGCGCCATCGTCGGCCGCATCCCTTTCTCTACCAGAGCAACATAGAAATCGCAGAGTGGGCCTGGCCGAGTACTGGCAGAAATGGCAGCGCCTTTGAACAGATTTTTCAGATCGTGATTATGGTTGTGATTCAGACCGCGCACGGTGATGCGCTCCCGGTTTCGTTCCAGCTTCCCTCTCACGAAGCGGTACTCGCCGCTGTCGTGAGTCTCGACCGCGAAACCGCTGTAAGCCCATAGCTGTCGCTTGGTACGGAAACGGTGTGGCGTTTGCAGCAACGCCACCAGCAAGGCGGCACGAATCGGACCGATCGAAGGAATCTGGTGCAGTAATTTCACGGCATGGTGTTTGTGGCTCTCTACCAGCAGGTCGCGTCGCGCTTCCTGGCGCACCGGCTCCAGCAGATCCAGTTGCTGATACAACCGTTCTGCCCGCAGACGAACCCCAGGGTTCGTGGATCTTGGCCAGCCATTCGTCGCGATGCCGCGGGGCATAGACCGTGGCACCGCTACAGGGTATCGCCCAGCTGCGATACAGCGCTTTGATCCGACTCATGACGCGCGTGAGATCTTTCGTGATGGTCAGATAACTGCGCCCCAACTCCTTTAAGGTGCGCACCCCATGCTCTCCGTGGTACACCGCATGGAGCTTGTTGCCGTGTAACAACTCGGCCAGCTTGCGCGCATCGATCCGATCACTTTTGCTGCCATCCTTCAACAGGGCGTTTCTTCGCGGATCGCAGACTACAAGATGGCGGACGTGAGGCTTCAGCAGGTCATGCAACCAGGCGGCGGAGGTTCCCTCTTCGAAGGTCACTGATAAAGTTCCGCGCAGCCCAGCGGATGAACTCTAGATCGTGGCCGCTTTCGTCTCCAGGATGACATTCCATGATCAGCTTGCCCGAGCTGTCCATCACAGCAACTGAGATCGTTGCTTGGTGAACGTCCATACCAATATACTTTTCCTGATTCATAACGGCGCTCCTTTCGGTAGGTTGGTGATCCGAACAATCACAACCTACCGCAAAAGTGGGCGCCTTTTTATATTGCGTGCATCCATCTCCGGAGTTGTTTGATTTGTGGAGATTGACAGACCCGCCAAAGGCTCAACAGGATTTCGGTTACCCCCCGCATCGAACTGGCAACCTGAAGGATGGTATGGTGGACACTTCCCCGAACTTGGAATGAAGCCGTTTCCTCAACCCGAACCCCTTACCGACGCCGAACTTGACCGCCTCGGCGACTTCCTCAGAAGTTGCAAGGGCGGCAAGGCGATGAACCTTGAAGAACTTGACGGCTTCTTCTCCGCCCTGATTGCCGGGCCGGAGCCCGTGATGCCGAGCGAATACAACCGGGAAGTCTTCGGCGGCGAGATGTCGGAGGCCGTGGAGTTCTCCAACGTAGACGAAGCACAGGGAAATTCTGAATCTGATGATGCGGCACTGGAACAAGATTGCCTGAACGCTCTACAAGGGCGAAATCCATGTTCCGCTCATCTTTGAGGACGAGAAAGGCGAGCTTCACGGCAACGACTGGGCACGCGGGTTCATGCGGGGCATGAACATGCGGCACGATGGCTGGGCTGAGCTTGTCAACGATGAGAAGTACGGCGGCTGCTTGATCCCGATGATGATGCTGTATCACGAGCACGACGAAGACCCGGAGATGCGTCCCGACCCGATTACGCCTGAGAAGCGCGAGCAGGTCATCGCTTTCATGGCAGCGGGGTTGATGAACGCCTACGAATATTTTCGGAAAGAGCGGGAAGGCGATCTAGGCCGTCGATGCACCTGAATCCCGGCGAAACACCCCCAAGATCGGGCGGAATGATCCGTGCCCCTGCGGGTCGGGGAAGAAATACAAGAAGTGCTGCGGCGGGGCGACGGTGAACTAGTTTCCAGAAAGATGGGCGACCACTCGACGATCAAGTATCCTGATCGACTAGAACTCCATTAAAGCAGGCCGGAATGAAGAACGATCACGAGAATCAGGCGGCATCCTCGTTTCCGTATGAAGTGCTAACAACGGCAGAGCTTGCCCAGCGGCTGAAGGTGAAGGAAAGCTGGGTCATCGACCAGAGCAAGCGTTCGCGCACCGCCGACCCTATCCCGATATTCAGGTTGGGCAAGCATCGGCGTTATCTCTGGGGTTCACCCGCACTTAACGCTTGGCTCGCTCGTCGCGGCGGTTCTGCAACCGAGACAACCAGCAAGGCTAAGGCGAGTTAGGGCGAGGTAGCTCTTCTCAAAGACGATTCTGGTTCGCGCATTAATGCCCCGACTATATCGGCTGGTTCGCGCCCCCCAGTGTCTGACTGGCTGCCAAACGGCGAGCAAAGAACCCTGACGAGAGACGGACGATAAGCTCTCTTTTCCGCTTCGAAATTAGGCGATTCTCGAAAACTCCAATAAATACCGGAAACCTGCTGCTCGAAATAATTCTCTCGCAAGCAAGTGGAATCTTGCCGCTGCCATTCCCCTTTGTATGGCTCGCCAAATGATTGGCCGGGCGGAGGTATAGAAATGGCAAAGTCCAAACATCCGAATTTCGGCGGTTCCACGCCGCCAGACCTGAATTCAACAACTGTGAGCAACCTGCCACTGGCATGGGACTGGCGCTTTCGAAAGATCGATGGCAACAGCTTGCGCGAGTTCGCGAACTACATCCACTGGTTGATCGAATGTGGGCACGACCAGGCTACGGGAGATGCGGTCGCTCTATTGCAGGAACTCGTCGAGAAGGCTCGCTACGAACATGAATAGAGATCAACTGGAGGAGGCCATCGCCACCGAACGATTCGAATATTACCGGAGCATAGCCAAGCTGATCCTCGATAACCCGGAACTGTCGCTCGAAGAACTGAGGAGCAAGCATGGACTCAGTTATTGGGCGGTAGATCGCGCCCGCAGACTGTTCAATCTGAGCCGCAAACGAGGAGCCGGATCGTCGGCTTACAAGAAATTGACTATCACTTCCTCTATTTGAGGGGTCTTGGGGGCACCTGAGATTCGGGAGGCGGTGGGTTCCTACAGTCCACCCACCGCCGCAGCGTCCAACTGGGCGTTCTTGAGGGCTGTAGACGCTAAAACAAAAACACAAAGAGACTGGTATGGATTTTCAGGAAATCACTAAACTCGCCGACCAAGGTGTGATCTTCGTCGGCACCACCCTTGGCATGACCCGCTCCAACTGGAGCGACTGGCAGCACAAGGGAACAGACAACATCAACACGCTCAAAGAATGGGTTGAGGGTGGTTACGGCCTCGTATCCGTGGCTACTCACGAACACCAATTCATGATTGATGCGGACGATCCTGCCGCGTGCGAGGCAATGGGCATGCCCGAACCGTTTCTGTCGGAAACATACACTGTTGACACACCGTCCGGGGGAGAGCACCTGTTCGGAATCCACGACGCAGTAACCGAAACGCTTGGCAATCTCATCGTGGTTTACGCCGAGCCGGGAAATCCCAAATCCAAGAAGATTCTCGAACTAAAACTGCATGGGGCGAATTCGGTTGCTGCTCCCACAACCATGAGGACAGGTCAGCCGGGAAAATGCGACGGCGTCTACAAACCCCGCAACCAAAAGAAGCTGGTCAAGGGGCTCAATGCTGAGTTTGTGGAATGGCTGCGCAAATACGGGACCTTCGTGGGGGCACCCAAAGGTAAAGGGGCAGCAGGCCCGATGCGCGAGTTCCATCCAGACTTCGAGCTTGACGAGCAATTGGAGCACAACAAGGCAGGAGAGGCATTCTCTTACAACAGAGACGGAGCTTTGCATGTGGTATCGAACACGTGCCCCCTGAATGATGGCCCTCACCGAGATGGTGACGAAGACGAGCATGTCGCTGATCGCGTCACCGAGTTCATTTATGGCAAGAGCGGCTGGGGTTTTTCCTGCGTTGTATGCAATGTCTTCACCAAAGCCGAGTTCGAGCGGAAGATGCAGGAGCTTGATCCGGAATGGGAGCCCTACCCGTACTTCGTTTATGCAGATGAGGACGACGATCTGCTCTTGAATGCGCATGGCGGCTTCTCAGTCGAGGATGCCGGAGACGACCAGAATCCTCTAGCGACAACGGTCGAACTCGATTTCGCTGCGACTCCAAGCGGTGACGCCACCGACATTCCTGAGGATGAGAAGTGTTACAAGCCGAACTGCGAATGCGGACGCACACATTATCCGCCCGGTACGGAACCCAAGTACGTTGATCCCCGGCAGTGCCTTGGGCGTTGGCAGGAGCATTTTGGCGATAGTGATGACTTCGAGAACTTGGCCTTCGTAGTTGAGCCCTACAGCGACATCGAGGCTGAACAATTGGAGTGGACATGGCCGAATCGCATCCCCCGTGGCAAGGTGACCCTGTTCGTCGGACTGCCGGGTGGCGGAAAATCGCAAGCGGCCATCCATCTTGCTGCCTGCATCACCACTGGGCAGGACTTTCCTGACGGAAGCAAGAACCAGAACCCGCCAATGCGGGTGTTGCTACTCACATCGGAAGATGACGCAGCCGACACTGTCAAGCCCCGGCTCATGGCGGCTGGTGCCGACTGCTCGAAGGTATTGCGTGGTGCAGTTGTCCCGGTGGGTCAGGAGGAGAAACCCGCTGACCGGATGCTTACTCTCAAAGACCATGTATCCAAGCTTGGTCGCATTCTGGAACGCACCCCGACATCGGCCTCGTCATCCTCGATCCGCTCCATAGTTTCTTCGGCGATGTGAATGCCAACGCCGACCAAGACATGGTGCCGCTGATGGATAGCATCGTCGAGATGCTTCAGAAATCGAAGGCAACCATGATCGGCATCTGTCACCTGAACAAGAAATCTGATGTCGGTTCCATGCAGAAGATTTTGGGGGCCTCGGCCATCCCAGCAAAAGCTCGTGCCATCTGGGGATTCACCAAGGACCCTGAAGACAAGGATGTTCGGTATATGGCCTGCGTGAAGTCCAGTCTGGCTGAAGCGCCAAACACTCTGGTATTCAGCATCGTCGGTGCAGAAGTACCCGGCAAGCACGAACCGATCAAGACATCTCGGATTGAATGGAAGGGTGATTCGGATGAGGACGCCGACGACATCCTGATGCGCGAGCGGGAGATCAGCAAAGACGGAATCACCAATCGGAAAACGTCGGCTTGTATGGCGTGGCTTATGCGTCAGTTCACCGCCAAAGCAAGTTGGCCTGCCCGCGACCTTTACAGCTTCGGCAAGGAAGAGGGTTTTAACGACAAGATGATTCGCCGCGCCAAAGACGAACTGACCGCAGCAGGAGACATCATCATCCTCACGGAGGATCGCCGGGGGCAACCTAACGGCGGCGGATGGTGGTGGACGAAGCAAGCGAAGCCGGAGCCAAAACTGCGTGCCGTCGAAGTTGGGGAGGAACTGTGACCGACTACTGGACATCGCTACGTTCCGGACATCGTGGCGGGAACCGTGATGTCCAGATGTCCAGTAGTCCAGATCGTAATAAAAATTCAATGTCTATTTATTTAAGTCTTTTCTTTTCCAATCCCGTGTCCAGTTCCTCACTCGGCTCGTCCGACATCCGGACATCTGGACACGGGATTGTCAGCGGGACAGGTCTCCTGTGCCATGGATAAAGCGTGGACCGTATTGCGACTGCACTCATCAAGTCGAGGCGACAGTCTCAGTTCACGTACTCTTCAGCGATTCTTAAAGGGCATCCGGGAGCAGTACCACGCCGTAAGGGAATGGGACTGGGACTCGCAGGGTCAACAGCAAAAGAAAATCGCCGTTCGCGTCCTGATCTGTGCGTGTCTCTTGTTTCTCGGAATCGTTGTTCGTCATATTGTCTAGCTACTCCTGAATTGCGAATTTAGTTCGAATGATGCCCGTCGTGCCTAAATTGAGGGCGGGAAGGGACGACAACCCGCCCTCTGGAGGCTCTCCATGCGCTATGGAGAGTTTTCTTACCTTGATTGTTAATACCAATTGCTAAGCGACTTCTGTCGAACTTTCTGTAGCCTCGCTCAGATTTCGAAGGTCGCACGCGATGGTGCCGGATTCGGCTTGAGCCGGACGCTTGTCGAACCTGCATCTCCCCGGTTGATCGTCGAGTGATAAATCCACTGGCGCAGGGCCGTGCCCCTCAACAAGGTGCGTCACATAGCCTGAACGCTAGGAAGCGCAGGAAAGCGTGAAGCTAATTACATTGTCAGACACATCTGCTGCGCTGTCAAAAAATGCACCCCGCTAACTTGCTGTAACGACGGCGCAAATTCATTGAAAAAACTTTGTGTTTTGGAAATGCGAATCCACGTCACTGGAACGTGCCTGAAACAGCGGGTTCGGAACGATGTGCTCCGTTTCGAATAAGCGCGGAATCCGACCAAATGCTTGGTATTACTTCATAGAGAGAACTCTCAGGATTTCTCGCCCAGAAGCTTTTCGGCACCCAAGGCAGGCTTACCTCTTTACGGCACGAGCAGCATGGAGAATCCGATGGCGGCTTCGATTGGAACACTGGTTGAAAGATTTGGTCTACATCTCCGGCTCACTGCAAGGTGAAAACCCGGCTGAAGACGACCAACGCACTCCGCGACGTGGACATCCATCCAGACATCGCTTCTCTTTTGAAAGCCTTTGTCGGTGAACGAAAGTCTGGATTCCTGTTCGCTTCTCGGAACGGGAAGCCACTCTCTTCATCGAACATCATCCGTCGCCATCTGCACCCGGCTCTCAAGGAACTCAACTACGTCAATCCCCACACTGGAACGCACAAGGCTGGAAACCATGCGTTTCGGCGTTTTCGGAACACATATCTGAAGAATTACACTGACTGCCCCAAAGGGCTTTACAACTACTGGTTGGGGCACGCTGGAGAAGATATGAGCGACCTCTATGACAAGATCAGAGAGGACGTTCCGTTTCGCAAAATGTGGGCGGAAAAAAGCGGATTCGGCTTCGAATTGCCCTCAGTTGTACCGAATGTACCGAAAAAAGAGGATCAATCGGAAGCCGCTAAAGCTGCGTAACCGACTGAATAGGCGAGAGAAAAATGGTCGGGGAGAGAGGATTTGAACCTCCGACCCCCTGGTCCCGAACCAGATTTCACACCTTGTTGAAGGGTGTTGAAGACTGCAGTTCGTAAGTAATTGATATTAAATTCTTTGCAGGCCCTCGTTTGACTTTGTTGAATTTTGTTGAACTCGTGTGCATTGACAGCGACAAAATCGTCTACATCATTTACACATTTTTTCGAACTCGTCCAAAATCATTTGCAGTTCGTGCAAGCGATTCGGATGATACTTGGATAAATATCGGTTTATCCGTGAATTCTTGGTGAGCGAATCAGCATACCGGCAGCAAACCGTCAGATTTAGTTGATCAATACACAGGGGCTCGTGCCTGCTGATTCGTGTAAACGTCCTTCCGCCCCAGGATTCTGATTCAGGATCATCGTGCATCGACCGGAAGCCCCCAGTCCGTCGTGCCGGTCATGGAGTCGGTAGGAATCTTACGGAGGAAACGCATTTTCTCGCCGCAGAGGTTTGGCGTTGGGCTCAACGACTTCACCCAAGTCACGGATGCAATGTAAAGGTGATCGTCTGTTACCGTTCGCAATTCCGGAGGAGCGCAGGCGTGGTTGTCGAGCTATTGGCCTTTTCCTTCCTCTGGTCACATTCGGCTACTGCTGTTCGGACCGGTGGAGCTGAGAAACTACGTTATTCAACAAATTTCACATTTCTTATAAACTGAGCGCAGAAGGAGGAACTAAAGTTTATGCCTTGAGCCTTGGGCTTCATTTCCCGAATTTCGTTTTGATGGCTGTCTATCCATGCTCTCCACCGATTTTTCAATTGTTTTTCATCGTTGGGCCAGTCGCCAAAGGGGAGGCTGGGAATATTGGCAGTTGGCAGTAGTTTCGAGAGGTATGACAGCACCATACTGCTCGGCAGCTTAACGGTCACGTCAGAATACTTATGCTCACGGTTTTTGTCGACGTAAGTGAGGAATCGCTCGTCTGAGTCCAACAACTGGCGATAAATTTCGATTGTGAAAGCTCCACCGATGTTGTCGAAATCATCTCGCAACAGCAATTGCATTTTGTCTACATCATCCGTTAGGCTCCGACACGCAAAGTACTGTAAGGATTGCTGGTCGCCCAGCCTAGCCAGTATGAGTCGAACTGCAGACTTTCCGGTATAACCTTGATCGCGCAGTAGAGATCTGAGATCTTGCAAATCGCCCGTCTGCTCCATCTGAGTCAACGCCGAGTCGTCGCCCTTGCGAGCACGCTGCAGAAGCGACGGGGAGCTAGTCTGTGTCGTGATCTGAGCAACGGCAATGGCTAAGGGCGCGAAAAGTACCAGGAGGATTGTTATTTTCATGAGTCGACCCCTTTCCTATTGATCTTGCGGCTGTTTAGGTGCAAGCTCCCACTGAGATAGGCTACCATTTGGCGGAGCTGTTCCGGTCGGATTAACGATGTTCCATTGCTCTAGGCCAATATGACATGGCTTGCTTCCATCATCATGCTCCTTCATAAGATCCCTCTCATCCTGGCTGTTATAACCGATACCTAACGTATGTCCCGTCTCATGGGCCGTCTTAATATCCTGCCCGTTATTGGTCACGTCCTGGATGAAAATTGAGCTGCCGCCGCCATTGAACCCAAGCGTGGCCTGGGGCTGAATAGTGTGAACATAGCTTGCGTACCGATGGCAATATTGGTTGTTCTGCAAACTACATCCTTCCTGAGCAGTGATGTACGAAACAATCGTGTTATATTCGGCTGACGTTGCTCCAGGTCCGAAGGGAGACTGAAGTCGGCGGTCTCCATTCAAGTCATATCCTACGCTGATCGGCGATCCGATGGGTGCAACAGTGTTTACAGTAAAATGCACATTCGCAAAAATTCCCCATGTGTTATCGAGCGCAGTTTGGACCTGAGCGGCCGTGGGAACTAGTAATGGTTACTTTGCGACAGTCCACTAGTCGGTTCGCTGAGCCACCACGCAATTCGCGATGCAATAACTTCAGTTGGCGACTGTCCAAACATTCTGCGGATCACACTGCAATAGCCCACAAAGCCGATTCAACCATTCAGTCGCGATATCATATTCCGCTTTGAAGCCAGAGTAGGCCACGTCACCCGAAACAATGATTCCGTGCACCGCTCCCACCTGGCCGCGAACGGCAATCGCGCGCCGTTCGAGTTGACTGCGGAGATCAGAATCTAAATCGTGAGCCGTTCCGCTTCGACCGACACGAAAGTGGATGTCCGAAAGATGCAACAGCACTGTCGGTGTTTCAGCCAAACAACCTCCCACAGATCTACTACGGCCAATCTTTCTGGAGACCAAAAGCGCATTATAGCGACACTTACCCACCAAAGACCTCCCAACTGTAGCCGGTTTCGTAGCATCGGACAGGAGCTCCAGAGATGATGCGATAACAACGCGACGCATACCCATCTTCAAATTGGTGCTCTCGAAAGGCAAATTCACAAGCAGGGAGCGGCCTTCTTGCGAAATCCCCCCCAACGAAATCTAAGAATCTCCCTCCGGTCCCGCGCTTGCAGCCTTTAGGAAAGTCCCGCCAAGACTTCCAAAAAGAAACCAGATTGTAGGCTCGATTGGATTCCTAACAGGATTCCCAGAAGAACGTGACCGCCTACAAAATCGACACCATGGATGTAGACGGAAAACCAGAAGTAGCGTTTATCTGCTGGAAAAGAATGGTCGGGGAGAGAGGATTTGAACCTCCGACCCCCTGGTCCCGAACCAGGTGCTCTACCAGGCTGAGCCACTCCCCGACTGTCGCAGAGGCGCGGAAGACCCGCTCGCGCCGTTTGGAAACGGAAGATTACCTTCAAGATTATAGCATTCTGGCGAGAGCGATTCTTTCGTTTATAGGCCATTACTTTTGACTGGCGAAGCCTTTGCCACTTCAGCAGAAGTTGTACGAATCCCTCGATGCGGCTACGATACTCCTTCGTCTCACCCGGCTCATGAAGATCGCATTCACTGCGCGCCGCCTGTTTACTCCCACCGAGGAAATCTCAGATCCGCTGCTCGTCATAGAAGACGGCCGAATCGCGGAACTTTCCTCGCGCTCGGGACAAGCCGTTGCTGCGAACGCCCTAATCGTCGACTTCGGCGATGCCACGCTTGCCCCGGGATTTCTCGATATCCACATCCATGGCGGTGCGGGGATCGACGCCATGCGCGCCGCTGCCTCCGAGCTTCCACGGTTGGGGAAGTTCCTCGCAACCCACGGTGTCACCGGGTACTTTCCCACTACGGTTGCCGCTCCACTCGACGTAACTTGCGCTGCACTGGGACGGCTGGCCGATGCGATCGAGGCTGACTCCGGATCGAACTCTGGCAACGGTGATCCGGCTTCCGCGCGGCCCCTCGGCATCCACCTTGAAGGACCGTTTCTCAGCCACAAGCGCCGCGGCGTGCATCCCCCGGAATATCTCGCAACTCCAACGGTCGAGATCTTCGACCGGCTTTGGCAAGCGGCGCGCGGCCACGTGCGCATGATGACGATCGCTCCCGAGATTCCCGGAGCCATGGAAGTCATCGCCGAAGCGGCGCGCCGAGGAGTGTGCGTGAGCATCGGACACTCGGATGCCGAGATGCCCATCGCGCAACAGGCGGTCAAAGCCGGCGCTCGCCACGCGACACACACCTTCAACGCCATGCGGCCGCTGGACCATCGCGATCCGGGAATCATCGGCGAGGTGCTTAGCGATGACAGCATCACCGCCGACCTGATTGCCGACGGAATACACGTAGCGCCACCAGTGGTGAAGCTTTTCCTGCAGGCGAAGGGCGTAGAGCGCGCAGTCCTGATCACCGATGCGATCTCAGCAACCGGCATGCCCGATGGACTTTACAAGCTTGGTCCAATCGAAGTCGACGTGAAGGATGGGAAGTGCACCGCGAATGGCAGCCTTGCGGGCAGCGTGCTGACGATGGACCGCGCCATCCGAAACGTGACGCAGTTTTCGAATTGGGGGTTGCGCGATGCGGTGCGGGCTGCGACGCTTAATCCAGCGCGCGCTGCCGGATTGCCGCCGACCCTCGGCCTGCTTACGCCCGGAGCACAAGCGGATTTCACCGTCCTCAGTCCTTCAGGAGAAGTAGTCAAGACGATCGTGGGCGGCCGGGGATTCTAACCCAGAACTAGATTGGTGCATCTCATGGAAGCTGATTGAGCTGAGGCCCTTCCTGCGGGGACAGCCGCCCTCGGCCGTCCGGCGGAGTGAAGCTCCGCTGTGCCCCTCGGAGATACGGCAATTCTATGTTTGCGATGGACCGCCGTCGCGGGGCTCGGCTCTAGTTTGGCTTGCGCTGTTTCGCCTCGACAAGATGGTGCAGCAGCATCAACTCGTCGGCGCGCGAAAGCTGGTCGAGGAAGGTCTTTTCGAGTTTTGGCCGCTCGTCGCTGGCCGTTTTTCCCGCTCCGGCCTGGCGCAATTTATCTCCAAGTTCGGGCTCGTTATTCATCACCTGCGAATAGAACCATAGAAAGTGACGCATCTGATCGAGCGCCACGCGCAAGGTTTCGATCGGCTCGGTTTCAGAAAGCGAGTTGAGCGCTTCCATCAGTTCCGGGTCGCTCGGAGCCTGCATTGCCGCGCAGTTGAGTTCCTGTTGGATAGTGCGCAGATCTTCCGTGACGCGCGCGATTCGTAGATGAAGGTCGTCCATGTCGTCGAAGGCCATTCGTCTTTGCCATCTCAACATCTCATCGGCAAGCAGGCGTTAACAGATGTCCCACGGGCATAGGCTTTCGTAATTCCATGTGTTACTTCGGGTTACGCGCGGCTCATCGCAGCGCCAAAAGCCTTGATGGACGCTGATTTCGGGGATGTTACCGGCCAGGGCGTCTGACATCTGTGCGATTTGATGACCCCCTATTGCGGGAAGAACCACGGTTTGTGATACAAACGCGCGATGCCTGCAAGGGTGCAGAACGGAACCTCGAGCGAGGGACTCGTCCGTGCCATCGGCCGCTGGAGCATGGCCGCGCTCATCGTGAACTGCATCATCGGGAGCGGGGTCTTCGGCTTGCCTTCGGTGCTTGCGGGCCTTCTCGGGCGAGCCAGCGTGCTCGCGGTGATTCTGGGCGCCGTCGCAATGGCCGTCATCATGGCGTGCTTTGCCGAGGTGGCCTCGCGCTTCGCAGAAACCGGAGGAGTTTATCTCTACGCGCATGAGGCCTTCGGCCGGTTCATGGGAATCCAGGTGGGATGGCTCGTCTGGTTCGTGCGTCTCACCGCCTGCGCCGCGAATGCGAATCTGTTTGTCATCTATTTGGGCGAGTTCTGGCCGCACGCCACACAGCCGGCCATGAAGTTGGCCATTCTGACAGCTCTGATCGGAATCCTGGCGCTGATCAATTTTCGCGGAGTCCGCGCCGGAACGCAGGTCAGCAATTCGTTCACGATTGCAAAGCTAGGCTCGCTGGGCGTCGTAGCAGTGGCGGGAGCGATTTACCTCATGGCGAAGCACGCCGGTGTTCCGGCGGAAATCGTCCCGGCAGGAGCAAATCAATGGGCGCGGGCCATCGTGCTTCTGGTGTTTGCTTATGGCGGATTTGAAGCGGCATTGATTTCCGCGGGCGAGGCTAAGGATCCGCGGCGCGACATCCCGTTTGGATTGTTTGCGGGCCTGATCACCTGCGCGGTGATTTATGGGCTGATCCAGTGGGTCGTAGTGGGCGTGCTGCCCGATCCGGCACACAGCGAGCGCCCGCTCGCCGATGTCGCGCAAATCGTGATGGGACACAGCGGGGCCGCGCTGATCTCAATCGGAGCTCTGGCCTCGATCTACGGATATCTCAGCGGAAACACGCTGTCGACGCCACGTGCAACGTTCGCGCTCGCCGAACGCGGAGACTTTCCCGCTCCGTTTGCGGCACTGCATCCGCGGTTTCATACGCCTTACTTTTCGATCTTTGCGTTCGCGTTGCTGGTATGGCTACTCGCGCTTTTCGGCAGCTTCGCCGGTAACGCAACACTCTCGGCCGGATCGCGCCTGTTCTACTACGGAGTCGTTTGCGCCGCGCTGCCGGCTCTGCGAAGAAAACAGCAGAAGCCGGCGTTGATACAGATTCCGGGAGGAGTTGTCATCGCGGTTGTCGGAGTGCTGCTTTGTGCGGCGCTGCTCACTCAGATCGCATACGACAAGTCGCTGATCCTGGTCGTGGCCGTCGCTGTGGCCTTCCTGAACTGGCTTGCGGTGCGGAAAAAGAAGCCAGCCCTTCCGGCATAGTTGCCTCCTCTCGGCGGTTGTGGACGTGGGAAGAGAGACGTAGCGAGCTACGTCTCTACGACAGCAGCCGTCAGAACGCGACCATTGCCTTCACGCACCTTGTTCCATTTCCAGCAGAGTTTTCTTGCGATCGATGCCAAACCGGTATCCGCCCATCGTGCCGTCTTCGCGGACCACGCGATGGCAAGGGATCTCGACCGGCACCGGATTAGTCGCGCACGCCCGTGCCACGGCGCGAACCGCGGTCGGACGGCCAATGCCAGCGGCGACTTCTTTATAAGACTTGGTGTCGCCGAATGGGATTGATTGCAGATACGTCCAGACGCGCCGCTGAAACGCCGTAGCGCGAATGTCGAGCGGAAGCGACGAATCCAGATTCTTGCCGCGCATGTGTGCGAGCAAAGACTCGCTCCACGAGCGCAGACCGCCTTTGTCTTCCTTGCGCGCGGCGAACGGAAATTCGCGCTTCAGGCCTTCGAGCAGTTCGCCATCGCTGCGAGCGAACTGAATGGAGCAGATGCCGCGGTCGGTGGCGGCGATCAGCATACGTCCGAGAGGAGAGTCGGCGCAGGCGTAGCGGATCGTGGCGGCAATCGCCCCGCGACGGTATTTGTCCGGAGTCATGCCAAGCTGCGAGGCAGTTCGCTCGTAGAGGCGGCTGCTGGAGCCGTAGCCGGCGTCGTACATCGCGCGCGTGACCGAATCCCCCGCCTGCAGATTGCGCTTGAGCATCCGCAAACGGCAGGAGTCCGCGTATTCACGCGGAGTGATGCCGGTGACGGCCTTGAAACGGCGCTGCAGATGAAACGGGCTCTGACGAAATTCCTTGCCCAAGCGGGCGAGCGTGACTGGCTCGTCGAGGTGCTGCTCGATGAAGCGGCAGATCGCTTTCACCCAATCCGATTCTTCGTTACCGGTAATCGCTTTGGGGCGGCAGCGGAGGCAGTCGCGATATCCGGCGCGCTCGGCATCTTCCGGACGCGCGAAGAATTGAACATTTTCCTTTCGCGGGCGTCGCGCCGCACACGATGGCCGGCAGTAGACGCCGGTCGAGGAGACGGCGAAAACGAATTCGCCGTCGCGGCGTGAGTCGCGGTCGAGGACGGACTTCCACCGCGATTCGTCAGCGGATTCCGTCGTGGCCGATCTCGAGGGTGCATCCCGCATCAGTGTCAGGCTTTCCGTTGCGAGTATGGCATTCGTAGTCATCATGAGCCAAGCCTATTCCCGATCACTGCAGCGGACTATCCGAATCTTGCGGTCAAAGCGATTTCACCACAAAAAGGACACGAAGGGACACGAAGGAAGCAAAGCCACATTTGCCGAGTTTGCCGTCTCTGTGCGAAGGCTCGCGTTGCGCATTTGCTGTGAACGGATTATAGTGACGCGAAGCATTTTGATCACAACTTGAGAGATGAACCCATGAAGCCCTTTGTTCGAATTACGGCAGCTGTCTCGATACTGATATTGATGATGATGGGCGCCGCGATGGCGCAGCACGCCACGAAACACGTTCTGACCAGCGATGAACTGAAGAAGGCGGTGCCGTCCGAGTACTTTTTCAGTGGGCAGAAGGCGCCAGTGCAATTGCGGAATGCCGTTGGTTTTCAGGCGGCCGACGGCAAGATGATGGTGGCGGCGCTGGTCGATGCCTCCGGGTACTCGACTGCGATTCAGCAGAAATATCAGGGGATGTTCATCACGGAGGTCAAGCTGAACGTTGGCGGGTCGATGCTCGCACCGGGACAGTATGGTTTTGGGTTTGCCGCCGACGGGAAATTCGTAGTGATGGATGTCGGCAACAATGATGTGCTCGCGACCGCCTATGAGACGGATCAGGCGTTGAAGCGGGCGGTGCCGCTCAAACTGGTGGAGTCGGGCGGGGGCTACAAGCTCTACGCCGGAAAGAAGTGGGTCGAAATCAAGACGGAGTAATCGTCGCCGGCGCCAGCGGAAGCGTTTCCCAGGCACATCTAATCAGGCCTTCCGCACCTTCTTATAACGTAACCAAGAGCCCACGGGCAGTGGTGCCCTTCGATCATGTAGGGGCGGGCAGCATTCGTCCTCCCCCGTGAAGGCGAAGCCCGAGCGGTGCCGCAGGCCACTCACTCCTGCCGTGGCCAAGAACGTCTCAGTGGGTCAGCGGTTGGAACGGGCTGAAGACGGCCGTAATGCCGGCACGTTTGCGGAGTTCGGCCAGCAGGGCGCTGGCGGCATTCTGATAGGTCTTGCCGGGATCGGAAGGATCGGCCCACACGGCATCGTAGACGATCTGAGCCGCTTCTTTGAGTTCCATGTGAAGAGCGGCTTCGCAAACATCCAGACGCTCCTGCAGCCGTTCGTAGCAACCGGTGCAGATTTCAGCCGGAGCGGTTTCGGCAGCATGATGCTCTTCGAATTTGCAGACCTCTTCCAGAGCATCCGCCGCTTCGGCATGGGCTTCGCGCAGTTGCGCCTTGAATTGACGCAGGAACTCTTCGCGCTCTTTCTCAAGTGCAGCATTATCTGGAACTGGAGCAGCCCCCGTTTCGACCCGTTTCGCGGCGATCTTCGGAGCGACCGCTGAAACTCGTTCATTGTGCTTGCACGTCGGGCAGACGTCGAGGTTAGCGGAGTAATACAGATGGCACTTCGAACAGGGCAGCCCCATGCCCGAAGACGTGCGCGAGCCTGGCGCAGATGGCGAACTGTCGGCGCGGCGCGCGCCCGCTTCTTTTGCCATGGCCGCGCGAACGGCGGCAGAGGCGCTGTTCGCTGTTGGATGCGACTGGTTCAAATTCATCGCCATAACTTCTACCTTCTCGGTTCGAAATCCGCCCACTCGAGTCTAGGGAGTTTCAGAAAATCCGCCTATTCACCACTCGTACAGTGCCAGCCGTGGCCAACCGGACAGGTCTCGACTTCGAGTTCGTTCACCGGGTACTCGTGTTCTTCATCAACTTAATCAACTCCTCGCGCCGCGCGCGGTATAGCTGGCGCTCCGGATCGAGTCTGGAGGCGACTTCGAGTTCCGACAAGGCCTCCTGATAGCGGTCCATGCTCATCAGGCAAGCCGCCAGCGAATAGTGGTTATCGGCCGAAGCATTGACCCGCAACGCCTCGCGGAATTCCTTTTCGGCAGCGGCGAATTGCTGTTGCTGGAAGAGCACGGTACCGAGCAGGTGATGCGCGACGTCGGAGTCGGGGTTCAGCTCCACCGCGATGCGCAGCTCGTGCAGAGCTTCTTCCGGCTTGTTGTCGAGCATCAGGGCCTGACCGAGAATGCGGTGCTCGGCGGAACCCTCGGGATTCTGCAGCACGGCGAACTGCAACTGCTCGACGGCAGCGTCATAGTTGTTCTTCGCCATGTAAGCGCTGGCAAGGCAGGAGTGTCCCTGCTGCCAGTCGGGATGCTCGCGGTAGAGATCTTTCATCTCAGCGATTGCGGCGTCATACTTGCCTTCATCGCAATACGTGTTTCCGAGATTGTTGCGGACCGAGGCTTCATCCGGGGCGAGGCGTTTGGCTTCGCGATATTCGGCAACTGCGGCGGCAAAATTTCCTTCTTCGTGCCGGATGAGGGCCAGATTCGAATGAGCTTCCCAGAAGGCCGGCCTGAGCTGGATGGCTTTTTCGTAGGCGGCGATGGCTCGCGGCAGATTACCCGCAGCGTGCAGCGCGATGCCCATGTCGTAGTAGGTGTCCGCGTTGTCGCGGTCGCGAAGAAGCGACTCGCTGTAGGCGTGAATCGCAGCCTGATAATCGCCCACCGAGTACTGCCCGAGGCCGAGGTACTGATACGCCTCGGCATTCTGTGGATCGATGCTGAGCGCAGTGCGTGCTTCGGCGATAGAGTTGGGCCCGTCGTCCAGCCGATAAAAAAGATACGCCAGAGCGCTGTGATTCTCCGGGAGGTCCGGCATCAGCTTGAGAGCAAGATTCAGTTCGTCGTCGGCGTCGTCCCACTGTTCCTGCTGGCGAAGCATCACGCCAAGAGCGAAATGGATGGCGGAATCGTTGGAGTCAGAGTCCGCGATTTTGCGGAGGTCGAGTTCGGCAGCGTGATACTGCTCCAGACGGGCCTTGGCGGCTGCATTAAGCAGAGCCTCGGGAATCGCCGGGCCGATTTTGGCCGACTCGGCGTTCCCGGAACTGATGACTGTGAACAGATCTTTATCGGCGCCGATGGATTTCAACTGGCGGAGCTCAGCATGGGTCGGCAGATAGGCCAGTCCACGTTGATTCACGAGACGCGCCAGACGGGAACTGGAGACTCCGCCGGTGAGCCAAGCCGCGATTTGGGTAGTGGTAATCGCGCGGGAGTTTTCGGTCTGGGCGTCAGAATGAGGAGCGGCCAAGATCGCCAGAGCAAAAATGAATAATAAAGAAGCCTTTATTCTCACCGGATTCCCCAACTCGTGGATTGCGGTCAAGGCTCTGCGGGAATGCGTGACGAACCGCTTTTCGGAGAGCCCTTCTGAAACATAGCCCGCGCGGGAACTCGCGGGTAAGGTCACGAAGGTAACCGCGAACCGAGGCCCAAACCTGAGAATCGCGTCGGCCCAGCGGGTCAACCTGTGATCGTAATCACGTCTCGCCGTGGCAGGATTCACCGAAGAGTCCGGGAAATCCGTGTAAAACATTGAAAAAGCTGTTCGAAGGCAGGGCGGAAGTGCTGGACCTTTCCCTGCAGGGTCGAATGGCGTATGATCTAACTTGCTTGTATCCCTCGGAGGCTCCGATGTTTGAAGGTCTATTTCAACCGATGCACCTGCTGGTAATCTTCTTTATCGCCCTGCTGGTGTTCGGGCCGAAGAAGTTACCTGAATTAGGCAAGGGGCTGGGTGAGGGGATCCGCGCCTTGAAAGATGGCATGAAGGACACCCCGCCGCCGGCTTCGACCGACCAGACCAAGAAGACTGAAACGAAAGCCTGATTCGACTTCCTGTCGAGCAGCATCGCTGGCTGTTTTCTGCGCCTCTTCGTCTCTGTTTCCATATTTCTGTTCTAAGCGGTTGTAGGCTCCCATTCGCTTCACCGAA
Organism: uncultured Acidobacteriota bacterium; assembly: GCA_963763845.1. Lineage (GTDB taxonomy): Bacteria > Acidobacteriota > Terriglobia > Terriglobales > Acidobacteriaceae > Sulfotelmatobacter. Next base: position 432,665 of record CAVXPX010000014.1, on the reverse strand, counting down.
AACTCTGTACGCTGGAGGTACGCCGTGTTGCGCAAAGTTGCAGTCTTCATTCTTGCTCTTCCCTTTTTTCTTTCGTCCGCCTTATTTGCGGACCAGGTCACTCTGAAAAACGGAGACCGCCTGACTGGAACCGTCGTGAAGTCCGACGGTAAGACACTGGTGCTGCATACGGATGCCGCCGGGGACGTCACCCTAAAATTCGACGCCATTCAGGACATCAAGACCGAGCAGGAGCTGCATGTCAGTCTGAAGAGCGGGAAGACTGCCGTAGGTCCGGTCACGACAACGGATGACAAGATTGAGATCGTTACGAAAACCGCGGGAACAGTCGAGGCGGCGAAGGGAGATGTGACGCTGATCCGAAATGACGCCGAAGAGCAGGCCTACGAAAAGTCACTGCATCCCGGGCTGATGCATGGATGGAACGGCGGTGTGAACGTCGGATTCTCGGTGGCGCGGGGCAACAGCGAGACGGAGAACCTGGCCCTTGCATTCAACGCCGTTCATCCGACGCTGAATGACAAGATCACGATGTACGTGAGTTCGATCGACACGACCAACAATCTGGCCACGCCCAGCACAGTGGCAAATTTGGAGCAGGGCGGCATTCGCTACGACCGGAATTTCAATCCGAAGGTCTTCTGGTTCGGATCGGCCGACTTCATGGCCAATGCCCTGCAGTTCCTCGATCTGCGGCAGGTCTACTCGGGCGGCTTCGGATATCACGCGATCAAGACCGACCGCACGGTTCTGGATTTCCTGGGCGGCCTGAACTATACCCATGAAACGTATTCCAACGGCATGGAGTTTGATTCGACCGGGATCTTCCAATCTTATGGCCAGACGAATCGATTCGTGGCTCTCACCCTCGGCGAGGAATGGGACCAGAAAGTCGGCAAGGGCACGGCGGTGACGCAGAACTTCGATATTTACCCTGATATCCAACAGACAGGAAACTACCGCTTCACCTTCAATCTGGGCACGGTCACGAAGCTGAACAAGTGGTTGGGATGGCAAAACCAGTTTGGAGATATCTACGTTTCGAATCCGCCAACCGGATCGAAGAGCAATGATGTACTGTTCACGACGGGCCTTAATGTTTCATTTACGCACTAAAACAGGCGGTACTTTATGAGACGGCGTCGCTTTCGAGTGCGCGGTCCGGCATTCGACAGACAAACCAGAGGTTGTAGCCCCTCCCATTCCGAGAAGTCTCGCGAAATCATTGCATGTTCCTCCGTTTTCCTCTAAAAGAAAATGTCCACCACGATTGATTGCTTGTAGTTCTGGTTACGCGGCCTGATTCAATGCGGTAACGGTCGTTGTCCTCTGGCCCCATTCCTGTGAGTCGATTCTGAATTTATACGGAGGTTTTTCTGTCATGAGGAAGTACTCCCCCACCCTGCTTACGTTGTTGGCAATTATTTTCTCTAGCGTGTTTGCAATGTCCCAGGCAAACGGAAATTCGAATTCCGGAATTGTTGTAAAGATCACACCCGATACCGCTACTTTGCAGTCTCTCGGATCGCTGCAATTCACGGCGCTGATCACGAAGACGGCAAATGTGAGAGTTGTCTGGTCGGCATCGGCGGGCACCATTTCGCACACCGGCCTCTATCATGGGCCGAAAGTCACCAGCGACACGGCCATTACGGTGAAGGCGGCTAGCGTAAGCGATCCAACGAAGTTCGGTACGGCATCCGTTCTAATCACGTCGCCGCAGCCAGCCGATACCAATGCCGCTGACCTGAGTTCCAACTCGAGCAGCGCCACCATCAAACAGTCCTTCTTTGGAGCGGATTTCAACGGTTTCGGAACCTGGCCTCCCACGGACGGGCAGCACCAGATTGCGACCCTTGGCGGCATTCGCCTGTGGGATGACAGCGTGAAATGGGCGCAGGTCGAAACCTCGAAGGGCGTTTACGACTGGTCGGAGCTGGATAAATGGATGAGCAAGGCGCAGGCCCAGAACATCGATGTTCTTTATACGATCGGCGATACCCCGAAGTGGGCCGGTTCGGTTCCGAAAGGAAGCCCATGCGGTCCGGCCGGATCGTACAGTTGTTCGGCCCCGACGGACGTCAAGACCGACGGCAGCGGAAGTGACACCTATTTTTCGGACTTCGTTACCGCTCTGGTCCAACGCTACAAGGGACAGATTGCCTATTACGAGCTGTGGAACGAGCCGGACTGCACCTGCTTCTGGAGCGGCACCACGGCGCAGATTGTCCGAATGGGCCAGGACGCGGCGGCGATTATTCGCTCCACCGACAAGAATGCGCAGATCCTGAGCCCGTCGGCCCATGGACCGACGATGAAGTCATGGTTTGACGACTATGTTGGGGCGGGCGGCGCGGCAAACTTCGACATCGTGAACGCGCACCTCCGCGGAACAAATACAACCAACAAAGATCCCGAAGCGTTTCTCACTATGTATGACGATGTGACGGCGGAAACGCAGAAGCGCAACCTCACCAAGCTGCCGGTCTGGGACGACGAGCACGGCATCAAGAAGGGACAGTTGTCGGATACAGATGAACTCGCGGGATACGTCGCGCGGTCGATCGTCTTGCGCGCCGGCGTCGGGTTGCAGCGGCAGTATGTGTATACATGGGACCAGAGCGCTCCCGACGGCCTACAGGGAAATGAGTCGGGAACCGCGTGGGATGTTGTCGCCGGTTGGCTCATCGGACACACGATCAGCCCCTGCACGGCGAGCGGAACGGTGTACACATGCTCTCTCGATAATGGATTGGTAGTGTGGGATACGGCGCAGTCTTGCAAAAACGGAACCTGCACCACGTCGAAGTACACTTATTCGAAGACCTATACGAAGCAAACCGATCTGACTGGAACCAAGACCAGCCTGAGCGGGTCGACGGTCAAGATCGGCTATAAACCAGTCTTTCTCACAGCGAAGTAACCCTCCCCCAACGGACCGCGCCCGGTATTGCGAGGTGCCGCGCGCGGTCTTCTTAGTTCGCGTAGGGACGGCCGCCTCGGCTGTCCTGCGGAGCGAAGCTCCGCAGTGCTGCGCATACCGCAACTCTATTTTGGCTCTGCTTTTCTGCTCGTTGGAAAATCAAAGCGGAGCGAAGCTCGTTCAATCTGCGGCAATTGGAGCGGAGTCCATCTTGCCGGCTGACGTGCGGCTTCCCTCTTTTGCCTGATTCCGCAGGGCTTCGAGCCGCGTCATCAATAGAAGAAGCGATGCGGGTTTCCAGCCCGCCGAGGGAATGCGATTTTCCCTCTTCTCTCAATTTATGCGATTGCTCAGACCGGTCCTGGCAAATGGGCGTTTTTCCCGGCCGCTCATCGTCTTGAATTCCCAATCTTCGAACCTTCGATATCAGGCAAGATTGATTCCCGACGCCGGTGCGAGTAGATTGGTCTATCCCATGGAACCTACCTCCAAGAATCCAGGAGAATCCCAATGCTGAAACGTTTTACTGTACTCATTTTTGTGTTTATTGGGCTTGCCGGTTTCTCGCTCGCCGCAGATGAAAATCAGAATGCTTGCAAAGGCGATCCGGGAAAGTGGCAGCAACTTTTTGATGGCAAAGATCTGACTGGATGGAAACACGTGGGCCCGGGCGGCGACACCGTCGAAGACGGATTGATCCACACGCACGGCGGCATGGGCCTGCTGTACTGGACGGGCGGCAAGATCGGCAACTGCGAAATTCACGTGGTCTACAAGATGCGCGACACGAACGACAACTCGGGCGTGTTCATTCGCATTCCGGTTGAGCCGCGCGAAGAGTGGATGCCGGTGCATTACGGATTCGAAGTGCAGATCGACAATCATCCGGAAACCTCCGGCGAGGACGAATATCACCAGACCGGAATGCTCTACTCGCTGACCAAGCCGCTGGTGAACAAAGCATGGAAGCCGGGGCCCGAATGGAACACGATGGACATCACGCTGGATGGCCCGCGGACGATCGTCGTGCTCAATGGCCAGAAGGTCACGGACTACAAAGATGGCGATCCGGTGCCGGCGCGGAAGTTCGATTTCGAACCGCAGCGCGGCCCGCGTCCAAATTTCGGATGGTTCGGGCTGCAGAATCACAGTGACAACGACATAGTGTTCTTCAAGGAAGTGGCAATTCGACCGTTAAAGAAGTAGGGGATCGAGCAAGAGAAGGTCACAGTTAATTCAATCTGGAGGGATTCGCATGAAACGCATTTTTTCGCGACGCGCATTCTTGCAAGGCGGTGCGGTGGCCGCAGGCGGGCTGCTGGTTTCAAAAACGATCATGCTTGAAGGTAAACCGATGCCGCGGACCGTCGCCCCGAGCGATCGGGTTCGATTCGGAATGATCGGCATCGGAATGCAGGGATCGGGACTGCTCGCAGGGGCGATCACGATTCCCGGAATTGAGTGTGTTGCGGCCGCCGATCTTTACGACGGACGCCACACGCTCGCGCGGGAGATCACTGCCAATCCGAATCTCCCCGTAACGCGTCACTATCAGGAGTTGCTCGATCGCAAGGACATCGACTGTATTGTGGCGGCAGTGCCGGATCACTGGCATCGGCGGGTCGTGGTCGATGCCTGCAATGCAGGGAAAGATATCTATTGCGAAAAGCCGATGTCGCACACCGTTGCCGATGGCTGGGCCATGGTAGAGGCGGCGCAGAAAAATAACCGCATCGTCCAGATCGGGTCGCAGCGCGTGAGTTCCGTCCTGGTCGAGACGGCTCGCGATCTTTATTCCAAAGGCGCGATTGGCGAAGTCGAGATGGTGGAACTCACGCTGGGCCGGAATGATCCGACCGGAGCCTGGGTATATCCTCCTCCGACCGATCTTTCTCCGCAAACGCTCGATTGGGACACGTGGCTCAACGATGCGCCGAAAATTCCGTTCAACAAATATCATTTCGCGCGCTGGCGTTGCTGGAGAGCGTACGGCACTGGCGTTGCGGGAGACCTGATGGTCCATCTGCTGAGCGGCATGATGGCGACTTTGGGATGGAATGAGATTCCGCGCTCCGCAACGGCGTCGGGCGGCATCTTCCGCTTCAACGACGGCCGCGACATGCCGGACTTCCACACCGTCCTCTTCGATTATCACGGCATTCCGGTCTACGTCCGTCTCGACCTCGGCTGCGAAACGCCGGAACTGGCGCAATTCATGGGCCCGAAGGGCCTCCTCGACGCAGGCGAATTCGAGCTGCGGCACGCCACCCAAACGGGTATCGACACGGATCCGAGCTATTACAGCTTCAGCTTCCCGGCGAAGATGCGCGAGCAATACCAGAAGGAGTGGCACGCCGTGCACGATCCGCAACTCGGCAAGGAACCCGTGCTCGAAGACACCGTCTACCGAGGACACGATTGGGACGATATGCGTCCGCACCTGAACGTGTTCTTTGAGTCGGTGAAATCCCGCAAGCCGGTGACCGAGGATGCCGTCTTCGGGAACCATGCGGCCATTGCATGCCACATGGCCAACGAATCATATTTCCGCAAACAGACCGTCACGTGGGATGAGGCCACGAAAACCATCAAGTCATAGATGGCGGGCGGATCATGCGTTTCACCCGGGCAGAATCGGAGCAATTCCGGTTCTGCCCAGGTTTTCTTGCCGGGGGGTTGCAATGCGAAGGTCTTCTCGCAGTCATGGTTGATTGTTGAATAAAAACCGGCCTGAGGTTCATTGCAGGGTTTTATTCAACAATCACCATTCAACCATCAACAATTCACAGGTATATCATTCTCGTAAGGCAGCATTCTCGACCACTATAGTTCCCTCGTTTCTGGAGTTCGGAATGGCTACGATTCGGCTCGCAATCAACGGAAAATCTTATTCAGTCGATACCGATCCTCAAAGCAGTTTGCTGACCGTCCTGCGCGAGAAACTCGATCTGACGGGAAGCAAGTACGGCTGTGGAGAAGGCCAGTGCGGCGCCTGCACGGTGATCATCGACGGAAAGTCGCAACGATCGTGCATTACGCGAGTTGGCTCGGTCGTCGGGAAAAAGATCACGACCATCGAAGGAATTTCTGCAGGCGACCGGCTTCATCCCGTGCAGGAAGCGTTTCTCGAAGTGGGCGCGATGCAGTGTGCTTACTGCACATCGGGAATGATCATGACGGCGGTCGCGCTTTTACAGAAGAATCCGAATCCGGGCCCCGGCGATATTGTCGATTCCATGGATGGGAATATTTGCCGCTGCGGGACGTATCCGCGCATCGTGACCGCGATTCAGAAAGCTGCCACGGCGATGAGCCAGCACGCGAGTGGGAAAGGAGCCGGCCGATGAGCGAAAAGACACAAATCTTTATTGAGCCTGAACGCTATGAACTCCGGGCCGCCGCTCCATACCGTTTTGATCTGGACCGCCGGAATTTCTTCAAATTTCTCGGAGCGGGAGTCCTCGTGGTTTCGGTTCTGAAGCCGATTGCCACCGCCCAGGAGTCCGGCGGCGGCCGCCGCCACTGGGGCGAGTCCTTACCCAACGAGATCGATGCCTGGCTGCATATTGGGGAAGATGGCAAGATCACGGTTTACACGGGAAAGGTCGAGATCGGCCAGAACATTCGAACGTCATTGTCGCAGGCCGTGGCCGAAGAACTGCACGTTCCCATGGAAAAGATCGAACTCGTCATGGGCGACACGCAGCTCACGCCATTCGACATGGGAACGTTTGGAAGCCGGACGACGCCGACGATGAATCTGCAGCTGCGGAAAGTCGCGGCGGCGGCGCGGGAGACGCTCATCGGACTCGCGGCCGCGCAGTGGAAAACGGACCGGCAGAATCTAGTCGCGGCTGACGGAAAGGTCGCCGACTCTGCAAACAACCAGTCGATCGCCTATGCCGATCTGACGAAAGGTCAGCAGATCACGCAGGATGTTCCGTCCGATCGGGCTTTGATTCCGGCAGCGGAGTGGAAGATCGCCGGGCACTCGGCGGCGAAAGTGGGTGGGCGCGACTTTGTCACGGGCCGCCACCGTTATCCATCGGACCAGACACTGCCCGGGATGCTCTACGGCAAAGTCTTGCGGCCGGCGGCGTTCAACGCAACCTTAACTTCTTTGGACACGCAGAAGGCCGAGCAGATGGGAGTGACGGTCGTTCATGACGGCAACTTTGTTGGCGTCGCCGCTCCGAGTTCGGAACTGGCAGCAACCGCCGTGGAAGCGATTCATGCCGACTGGAAATCGGATCCGCAACCGTCCAACAAAGATCTCTTCGACTTTCTAAGAAAGAATACGGAAGAGGGCCACGACCCAACCGGGGATGGCGATCGGTTCGATCAGGGCTCAGTCGACCAGGCGCTGGCATCGGCCGATCAGAAGTTGCAGCAGACCTACACGGTGCAATACATCGCACACGTTCCGCTCGAACCTCGGGCCGCGCTGGCCAAGTGGGACGGCGACCGTCTCACAGTCTGGACGGGAACGCAGCGGCCATTCGGGGTTCGCGGCCAACTCGCCGAGGCGTTTCACATACCAGAAGATCAGGTGCGCGTCTTCATGCCCGACATGGGTTCAGGATACGGCGGAAAGCATACGGGCGAGACCGCGATTGAAGCAGCGCGGCTGGCGCGCGCGGCCAAGCGTCCGGTGAAAGTCATGTGGACGCGCGAAGAGGAATTCACCTGGGCGTATTTTCGCCCGGCGGGTGTGATTGATGTGACCAGCGGTGTGCGCAGCGACGGCACGATTACGGCCTGGGAATTTCACAACTACAATTCCGGCTCGGCGGGAATTCGCACCTACTACGAAGTTCCGAATCAGAAAATTGCTTTTCATCCGGTGCGCTCGCCCTTGCGTCAGGGCTCATACCGCGCGCTGGCTGCGACCGCAAATCATTTCGCCCGCGAATCCCACATGGATGAACTGGCGCATGCTGTGAAGATGGATTCTCTCGAGTTCCGCCTGAAGAATCTGAAGAACGATCGGCTGCGCGCTGTGTTCGAGGCTGCCGCGAAACAGTTTGGCTGGGGAAAGAGCAAACGTTCCGCGGGCCAAGGCTTTGGCATGGGCGGCGGCTACGAGAAGTTGGGTAACGTCGCGACGTGTGCCGAAGTGAACGTCGATCCCAAAACCGGAGAAGTGCGAGTCGTTCGACTCGTCACAGCGTTCGAGTGCGGAGCGATTGTCAATCCCGATGGCCTGCGCAATCAACTCGAAGGATCGAACGTCCAAGGCCTGGGCGGAGCGCTCTTCGAAGCCATTCAATTCGAGAATGGAAAAATCCTGAACCCAACGCTGTCACAATACCGCGTACCGCGGTTCAGCGATTTGCCGATGATTGAAATCGTGCTGCTCGACCGGAAAGATATACCTTCTGTCGGTGCGGGGGAATGTCCGCTGATCGGAGTTGCGCCTGCGATTGCCAATGCGATCTTCGACGCGACAGGAGTGCGGCTGCGCGCTTTGCCGCTGGTGCCCGACGGATTGAAAGTCAGCTAGTTTGCTCGAACTTTTTGCGGTGTAGTTCAGTACCTAAATCTTAGTGATCGACCGGGAGCAACTCATGGGGGATTCCTCTTCGATGGACCGCCGTACCTTTTTGGAAAAATCTGCTGCAGCAATCGCCGGAACCGTAGTACTGCCTCGGACTGCATTTTCATACGGAAGAATTCTTGGCGCGAATGACAGGATTTCGCTGGGACATATTGGCAATGGCAGCCGCGGCGGCGATCTGGACCAGATTGCGTCGAGGTTGAAGACCAGCCACAACGTCGAGATGGCCGCGGTCTGCGATTTATGGACGGTGAACCGAGAAAAGGCTACGGCTACGAACGGCAAATTCTACGGACGCACTCCGCATGCCGTGCAGCATCCAGAAGAATTGTTGGCGATGAAAGACGTGGACGGCGTTCTGATTTCCACGCCGGAGCACTCGCATTCGCCAATCCTGAAGCTGGCTGCCGAAGCTGGAAAAGACGCCTATGTCGAGAAGCCGATGGGAAATGTCTTGAGTGAGGCGAAGGCCGCGCGCGACGCCGTGATTCAGGCCAAGACGATCGTGCAGGTCGGCACCCAACATCGCAGCGAACCGTACCAGGTCGCAGCCCAGAAAGTCGTGCGCAGCGGCGCTCTGGGCGATGTCAGCAAAGTCGAGATCGTTTGGAATTATCATGGCCCACGCTGGCGCGGTCGTCCTCAGGTGAAACAGATTCGCGAGCAGGACACAGATTGGAAGGCTTGGCTGATGACGAAGCCGATGCGTCCTTTCGATCCGCAGCGGTATTTTGAGTTCCGGCTTTACCGGGAATTCTCGAGCGGCGTTCCCGATCAGTGGATGAGCCACGCGATCGATCTGACGCATTGGTTTATGGACGACGATTATCCGAAGTCCGTGGTCTCTCATGGAGGCGTCTTTGCCTGGCACGATGGTCGCGAGAACCCGGATACGTTTCACACCCTTCTGGAATATCCGAAAGGATTTCTGGTGAGCTATTCGACCAGCTTCGGAAACGATTCACCGAGCTTTACCCGCTACATGGGAAAGAAGGCGACGCTCATTAACATTGGCGGGGAGGGTAGTCCGCGGTACCAGTTAGTCGAGGAGAAAGGCACGCACGAAGACGACGCCGATATCGACGCGAAGAGACATTCTGAATACATTCTGCTGCCAGGAGAAAAAGGCCTGCCGCCGACGGGCATCGACGATCTCACGCTGGAACACATGGGCAACTGGTTCGATTGCATGCGTTCGCGCCAGCAGCCGCACGCGACGGTTCACAATGGATTCGCACACTCGGTGGCGTGCATGATGGCTGCGGAATCGTATTGGGCGGGCAGGAAAATCTACTGGGACGCGAAGACGGAGACATTCTCCGATACCGCTCCGAGTTCAGTCTAGCCCGCAGGCGCGGCGGTTTCCTGAGCACTGTCCAACCACGCGGGCGTAGTCTGCGATCGCGATCTCCGGATCTTCCAGATCGGGATGCCAGGCTTTCTCCCATTCGAAGCAGTAGTAGCCCTTGTAGCCAATGGACTGCAGCGCCTTGATCTGCCGCTCGATGGGGACGTTTCCTCGGCCGGTCAGGACGTAGTGACGGTTTTCTCCAGTTCCGATGGAATCCTTGAGATGCGTGTGGCGGATCCACTGACCTAGTTGACCGACAGTGAATTCCGGGTCTTCGTTGGATGTCGCGAATGTGTGATGCGCATCCCAGAGGAGTCCGACATGTGGGGAATCCGCTGCTTTCAGGACATCCTTCAATGTTGCCGAAGAAGTGAAGTGATCGTGAGATTCAAGGATCACCGTGACTCGCCGCGAGCCTGAGTAGTCGCCAAGTTCCCGCAGTCCCGAAGCGACGCGGGCCTTCGTCTTTTCGTCCGGCACCGGACTGTTGTCGGTAGGAGCCTTGCCCCCAAAAACACGCACATAAGGCGCGCCGAGCACTGAAGCCAGATCGATGAACCGGCGAGCCTCGGAAAGCTCCTTGGCACGTTTTTCAGGATCTTCCATGTACAAATTTGCCGAACTGCTGACGCACGCAATGCGGAGCTTGTGCGCGCGGACCTCACTCTTGGTCTGCGCTACGCGATCGGCGGCGAACAGCGAATTCGAAGGCAAATCCATGGTCCCTTGCAAGCCGCGCAGTTCGATGGCGGCGAATCCGTGCTGCTGTGCGAAGTCCAATATCTTCGGCCACTGCCACGCGGGACAGCCCAGTGTCGAAAACGCCAGCGGCAGGCGGTTCCCACCTTTCTTGGCGGCCAGTAGATGCGGAAACGCAAAATAGGTCGCGAGCGACGTAGAAAGCAGCTTCACAAACTCGCGCCGGTTAGCCACTAGATCTCTCCCTTCTTCATCTGCTGCACCGCGTAATCGCACGCGCGGGCCGTAAGAGCCATGTACGTCAACGATGGATTCACGCAGGATGAAGAAACCATCGCTCCACCGTCAGTGACGAAGAGATTCTTCACGTCGTGCGCCTGGTTGAAGGAATTGAGGACCGATGTTTTCGGATCGCGGCCCATGCGAGCCGTCCCCATTTCATGAATCGAGAATCCCGGTGGCTCATCGAGAGCGAATGGCCGAATGTCGATCGCTCCAACCGCAGCCAGCATTTCCGACGCAGCAATCGCCATGTCGCGGCGCAGGGCAAGTTCGTTGTTGCTCCAGGAGCAGTGAATTTTCAGAGCCGGAATTCCCCAGGCATCAACTTTCTCTTTATCGAGTTCGACGTAGTTGTCGTGGTTGGGCAGGCACTCGCCGAATCCGTAGAAACTGAACCGCCATGGACCGGGGCCGCGCAAAGATTTTTTGAAGTCCGCCCCGAATCCGGTCTGCGAGACGCCTCGTTCCCAGCCTTCGCGGTAGCCTCCGCCTTGAAACCCATAACCGCGCAGGAAATCGGGGTGCTTCGACTTCACATTGCGGAACCGCGGCATGTACACGCCATTAGGACGGCGGCCGAATTCAACGCGATCTTCATTTCCGGGAACTACACCGTCGGCGCCGCCCGCTTTAATGTGATCCATCAGGTTATGGCCGAGTTCGCCGCTCGCATTCGCGAGGCCATTGGGGAATTCGGGGGTAAAGGAATTCAGAAGCAGCCGCGTAGATTCCAACGTTGAGGCACAGAGAAAAATGACCTTCGCGTGAAATTCCAGTGTCGCGCGCGTCCTGGCGTCAATCACGCGGACGCCTTTGGATCTGCGCGTTTTGGCATCGAAAATGACGCTGTGCGCGACGCTGAACGGCCGAAGTGTCAGGCGTCCAGTTTTCTCCGCAGCTGGCAAGGTGGCATTGATGCTGCTGAAGTAGGAACGGGTGATGCATCCGCGCTCGCACGGACCACAGTAGTGACACGCTGCGCGCTCGTTAAGATCTTTGGTCAGGATTGCGGCGCGTCCAATGGTGAGAACGCGCTCTCCACCAAAATGTTTCGCGATTTCCTCCCGCACCAATTTTTCGGTGCAGTTCAGTTCCATCGGAGGAAGAAATTTGCTGTCGGGCAATTGCGGAAGGCCCAGCGCCTCGCCGCTGATGCCTGCGAACTGTTCGACGTAGTCGTACCAGGGAGCGATGTCGGCGTACCGGACCGGCCAGTCCACGGCAATGCCGTCGCGTGAATTGGCTCCGAAATCAAGATCGCTCCAGCGATAACTCTGACGTCCCCACGTGATCGAGCGACCTCCGACCTGCCGTCCGCGAATCCAGCGAAACGGCTTGCCCTCCGCCGTCGTATAAGGATTTTCTTTGTCGCTGACAAAAAATTTCGACGACCACTCGTCGCACGCATAACAGGTACTTTGAATCGGCTGGTCCGCGAGTTGCCTTTTACGGTCACCCAGCCCGCGGAACTTCACCTCCCATGTCGGAACGTGTTCGACATAATCTTGCTCGGGAACGATCGGCCGCCCGGCTTCGAGCACAAGCGTCTTCAATCCCTTCTCGGTTAGTTCTTTGGCTGCCCAGCCGCCCGTGATCCCGGAGCCGACAACAATCGCGTCGTAAGAGGTCTGTTCGCTCACTTTTGCTGCGGAGCCTCCTTAATCGGCGATGGAGACTCGCATCCGACATATCGACCGGGAATGATTTCAAAGTGCAGTTCATCAGTCGCGCCGGCTTCGGACGTGTAGTAAGCGGTCAGCGTGAGGCGGCGCAGCATGGCATAGAAATTGGCATCGGTAGGGAACTCGTGCTCAACGCGGGACTGCTCTGCCGCTTCTTCGATCATCTTCTCGCCGAGAGCTCTCAGCATGTCCGACTGTTGAGCTGCACCGCAAGCGACAAAATCTTTTCCGAATAATGCTCTCGTCTGCGAATCGACATCAGCCAATCCCTTCAGAAAGCGATTGCGATCGTCGTCGTCATACCACTCGGTCAGCATGAGGTCGATAAACGCGCCGGCTCCAACGTCGGTTGCGCCGGGAGTATCCGTGCGCGGAAGGATCAGTTCCGCCATTGCTTTTACCGTGGCATCCTGGTGCGCGTTGAACGTTCGCAGAGAGGCCCGGGTTTCAATCAGGGCCCGCGCTTCTCGCAGAAAGATCAGCAACTTTGAAGGGGCGAGCTGCAGCGCGGTGCCCGTAGCAAGGATTTGAAGAACTTCGCGTCGTCGCATAGGAGTGGTTTGAGGCTTGCTGCTTATGTTACCTAATTTGTAGACGATGCGTGGATTTGTTTCGAAGTAAAACGAATTAGCGGAATGTTCGGATTTACCTGCCGGCGCCCGGCCGGAGAGGGGAATTGTCTTTCCATCGGATTATTTCGGAGTTGGGATAGTAAATGATTCAGGATTTCCTGAACGCTCGCGCCGGCCTCGGCCATTGCCCTCGCTCCCGCCTGGCAGAGGCCGATTCCATGACCGTGGCCACTCCCCTGAAGAAGCACCTGATCGCCAATCTTCTTCGCGACGAAGTCGTTGCTCGGAACCGCGCCCCATCCCAGACGCCGGCCTATCTTCAGACGCGCAGATTCATCCGAACTGTGCAGGCCAGCAGCATCCGTTGCAGACAAGCGCGTCGTCCAGCAAGGTCAACACTGTTCGAAGCGCGAACACTCCTGTCAAACTCGGAAGAATTTCCTTCCCCTCGCCCTAAAAACCCTCCAAACCCTGCATCTAACTTGATATCCCAGAGGTCTGCTCCGGCGGGCGACGACGATTTACAATAGCCGGACGGGTCAATTCCAAAACTTGGGGATTAGGATGTGGCTGTGAGTTCGGCTGCTGCCCCATAGTTGTGGGCTGTCTGGAGCGGCTGAGATGGCATAATTCTGATTGACCTTATGCGTTCACGGTTCTTTGTGAGCTTCGCCGCTGCGGTGATCGTCCTGCCACTCGCGGTCGGAACGGCGGCTGGCCAGGCAACCACGCTGATCAGCCTTGACCAGGCCATCGATCTGGCTCTGGCCCACAGTCACGCCATAAAAGCCACCCGCACCCAGATTCAGCAAAACGAAGCCCTGGAAATTACGGCTAATCTCCGGCCCAATCCGACCTTCGGTGCCGACACGCAATTCGTTCCTTTCTTCAGTCCGCAGGATTTCTCCGGCGAGAATCTGAACGAGACACAGCAGTTCGACGTCGGCCTCAGCTACCTCTTCGAACGCGGCCATAAACGCCAGCACCGCCTGCAAGCCGCTCGGGACGCAACCGCGGTCACCCGCGCCCAGGTCACCGATGCCGAGCGCGCGCTCGCCTTCAACGTCGGCCAACAGTTCGTCAGCGTGCTGCTCGCCGAATCGACTCTTCAGTTCGCGCTCCAGGACCTGAAAGGGTTCCAGCAGACCGTCGATATCAGCGAGGAACAATTCAAGGCGGGATACATTGGAGAAGGCGACTACCTGAAGATCAAGCTGCAGCTGTTGCAGTTTCAAACCGACGTTTCGTCGGCGAAGCTCGCGAAAGTGCAAGCCCTTGTCGGACTTCGTGAGTTTCTCGGCTACGACGCTGTTCCCGCAAATTTCGATGTCATCGGCGATCTCGCTTACCAGCCTCTCAAAGCCAACCTGGAAGACTTGCAGGTACAGGCATTGCACGAACGCCCTGATTTTCGCGCCGCAGAGTTGGGCATTACCGCCGCCAAAAGCCAGGTGTCATTGGCCAGGGCTAATGGCAAGGTCGATGTCACGGGCACATACGACTTTACCCACGTTTCCGGCGAGAATACCGCCTCGATTTTTGCCAACTTCCCGCTACCGATCTTCGACCGGAACCAAGGCGAGATAGCAAGGACGAAGTTTGCTCTCACCCAGGCGGAGGAGCAGAAGGCATCCGCAAGCGATACCGTTCTCTCCGACGTGGCCAGTGCCTACGAGGCTGTTAAGAGCAATGATGAGGTCGTCCAGCTCTATACCTCCGGCTACCTGCAGCAGGCGAAGGATTCGCGGGACATCAGCGAATATGCTTACAAACGCGGCGCGGCCAGCCTGCTCGACTTTCTGGATGCCGAGCGCAGCTATCGCGCCACCCAGTTGGCGTATCGTCAGGCCTTGGCCTCTTATATGACAGCACTGGAGCAATTGAAGGAAGCGATCGGAACAAGGAAGCTGCCATGAAACCACGAACCCGACAACTCGCGCTCTTGTTGGCCGCCACTCTGACACTCGGCCTCGCGCTCACGGGCTGCGAGAGCGGCGGATCAAAAGCTTCCGCGAATACCCCGCCTCCGAACGATGCTGAGCTATTCACCGTCCCGCCCGAGCAGATGTCGCACGTGCAGGTGGTAAAAGTTCAGCCGACAACCCTCACCAGAGTTCTCCGCCTTACGGGCGCAGTTGCCTACAACGGATTCCGCACCACTCCGGTCATCTCGCAAGTGAGCGGTCCCGTGAGCCGCATCGTCGTCGTGCCCGGGGAACATGTGCATCAGGGTACGCCGATGCTCTATGTCGCGAGTCCGGATTACTCGCAACTGCGGACAAATTATCTCAAGGCGAAAGACGCTTACGCTCTGGCGGAAAAAGCCTATCTCCGCGCCAAAGACTTATACGACCACAAGGCGATAGCCGAACAGGCGCTCGAACAGGCTCAATCCGCTGAAGTGCAAGCCGGTGGCGATCTGGTCTCGGCGCTGGCCGCGCTGAAAGTCCTGGGCATCACCGATCCCGACGCTCTGGTTGCAAGTCCCCCATCGTATGAAGTTCCGGTAAAGGCTCCGATCGCCGGCGAAGTCGTCGAGCAAGACGTCGCCGCAGGACAGCTGATTCAACCGGGCGCCACGCAATGCTTCATGATCTCCGACACGGACAATGTGTGGGTGCTCGTGAATGTCTACCAGAAAGATTTGCCCTACGTACACATTGGCGACCCCGTCATGATTCAGACCGAGACTTATCCGCAGGTTTTTCACGGGCGCATTTCGTACGTGGCGGCTTCTCTCGATCCGAATACGCGCACGCTGCAAGCGCGAATCGATACCGTCAATCCCGGTGAAAAACTCAAGAAGGATATGTACGTCGTGGCCACGGTGAACGCGGGCAAAGTGCAGAATGCCATCGCATTGCCCGATGCTGCGATCTTGCGCGATGCCGAGAATCAGCCGTTCGTCTACGTCGAAATGTCGCCCAACCAGTTTGGCCGGCGCCCGGTGACACTCGGAGAAAGCATCAACGGACAGACTGAAGTGACCAGCGGCATCAAGCCCGGAGATCAGGTGATCGGAGACGGAAGTTTATTCCTGCAATTTGCGAATTCTCTGCAGCGGTAGGCGCGCGACAGACTGAAAACTTTACGAATGGAGATAGCGTTCTCGGCTTCTGAATGATCCATCGAATCGTCCAAGCGGCCCTGCGGCAACGGTTTCTGGTGTTGATGCTGACCGCTTTCATCACCGTCGCCGGCATTCTCTCGTTCCAGCGCATGCCCGTGGATGCCTATCCCGATCTCTCGCCTCCACAGGTGGAAATCATCACGCAGTGGCCCGATCACGCCGCCGAAGAAGTCGAGCGCCTCGTCTCTCTGCCGCTCGAAATCGAGATGAACGGCGTGCCACACATGACGGTGATGCGGTCCATCTCGCTCTACGGATTGTCCGACATCATTCTTACGTTCGAAGAGAGCACCAACGATTACTTCGCGCGGCAAATCGTCTTTGAGCGGCTCGGTCAAGCCACCCTGCCCGCAGGAGTGGCTCCCGGATTAGCCCCGCTATTCAGTCCAAGCGGATTGGTGTACCGCTATGTAATCCAGAGTCCCGATCGCACGCCGCAGGAATTGAAGACCATCGAAGATTGGGTAGTCGAGCGCGCCTACCGCTCGGTCCACGGTGTCGCCGACGATTCCGGATTCGGCGGCACTGTCATGCAGTACCAGGTGCTTCTCGATCCGGCGCGAATCTACGGATATCACCTCACAGTTCCGCAGGTGACCGCCGCACTGGCCGCGAATAATGCCAATGCCGGCGGCGGTTTCTATTCGCAAGGCGGACAGTTCTATTACGTCCGCGGCATCGGGCTGGTCCGCAACACCGATGACATCGGAAACATCGTCGTCGGAGCCAACAAGGGCGTGCCGATTCGAGTTCGCGATGTCGGCGACGTCACCATCGGCCACGCTCCCCGCCTCGGAGAATTCGGATTCCAGAAGAATGATGACGCAGTCGAAGGCGTCATCCTCATGCTTCGCGGCGAGCAGACCCAGAATGTCCTCAAGGCCGTTGAAGCCAAGACGGAAGAACTGAACCGCCAGATTCTTCCGCCTGATGTAAAGATCGTTCCTTACTACGACCGCAGCGAATTGGTTCATCTGACCACCGACACGGTCGAAGACAATCTCCTTCGCGGCATGGTGCTGGTGCTGATCGTCCTCATCTTCTTTCTGGTCAGCTTCCGCGCCGCGATCATCGTCGCGCTCACAATTCCTCTCTCTCTGTTGTTCGCATTCATCGTGCTTCACGCGCACGACGTCGCGGCGAACCTGCTCTCCATCGGAGCCATCGATTTCGGCATTGTCATTGATGGCACGGTGGTGATGATCGAAAACATCTATCGCGAACTTGCTTTGCGCGAAGGCCAGGACTATCGCCTCAACGACGTCATTCTCGCCGCGGCAAAAGATGTCGATCGTCCCATCTTCTACTCGGTAGCCGTCATCCTCGCTGGATATCTCCCGATCTACGCCTTGAGCGGCCCAGCCGGAAAATTATTCCATCCCATGGCCGAGACGATGTCCTTTGCGCTTATCGGAGCGCTCATCCTTACACTCACGCTGATTCCGGTTCTGGCCTCTTACTGGTTCAAGGGCGGCGTCCGCGAACGACCCAACCGCATTTTTGAATGGATGAAGAGCAAGTACGCCATTCAGCTGGATTGGGCATTGAACCGGCCCAAGACCACCATGGCGATCGCCACCATCATCTTCGGCGCGACACTTCTGCTGATTCCGTTCATCGGCGGGGAGTTCATGCCGCATCTCGATGAAGGCGCGCTCTGGGTCCGGGCGACCATGCCGTACACAATCTCGTTCGAAGAAGCCAGCAAGATTGCCCCGCAGATCCGCGCGATTCTAATGTCATATCCACAAGTCACGGTGGTTGGCTCGGAACTCGGCCGGCCGGATGACGGCACCGACCCCACCGGCTTTTTCAACTGCGAGTTCTACGTCGGCCTGAGGCCTTATAAAGACAAGGTCTGGCACGGAGATATCAGCGACAAGAAAGAGCTGATCGATTCCATCAACGCGAAACTCACCACTTTCCCCGGAATCATCTTCAACTACACGCAGCCCGCCGAAGACGCGGTCGACGAAGCACTCACAGGCCTGAAGAGTTCTCTCGCCGTCAAAATCTACGGGGACGATTTAACGGTGCTTCAGGACAGGGCAATCCAGATCAAGAACATTCTGGCTCGCGTTCCCGGATTCACCGAGCTCACGGTCGTGCGTGAGCTAGGACAGCCCAGTTTGCTCATCGACGTCGATCGCGCCAAGATCGCCCGCTACGGAATCAACGTGTCCGATGTTGAAGCCGTGATTTCCGCGGCCGTCGGAGGACAGGCCGCCACGCAGGTCATCCAGGGCGAAAAATTGTTCGACCTCGTCGTCCGCATGCAGCCGCAGTTCCGCAGCAGTGCGCACGAGATTGGAAACCTGCTGGTGGGCACGCCCGACGGACAGCAGATTCCGCTCAGCCAGCTTGCCGACATCCGTCAAGGGAATGGCGCCTCGTTCATCTACCGCGAAAACAATTCCCGCTACATCGGAGTGCAATACAGCATCGAAGGCCGCGACCTCGAGCGCGCGGTGCGCGACGGTCAGGCCGCCGTCAGCAAGGCAGTCCAGCTTCCCCAAGGTTATCGCCTCACCTGGGGCGGCGAATACAGCCAGTTTCTCGAGGCCAAGTCGCAGATGTACTTCATCGGGCCCTTGGCCGTCGTTCTGATCTTCATGATCCTGTTCGCGCTCTACGGAAATTTCAAATTTCCGGTCTCCATCGCTCTCGGCGTCATCATGACCGAACCCGTCGGAGCGCTCGTCGCCTTGAAGCTCACCCACACCCCCTTCAGCGTCTCTTCCGTTCTCGGATTGCTCGCGCTCCTCGGAGTCTCAGTCGAAACCGCCGTCATCCTTGTCTCGTACATCAACAAGCTGCGTCAGGAAGGACTAGGAATTCGCGAAGCCACCCGCGAAGCATCTCTGCTCCGCTTGCGCCCCATCATGATGACCGCCCTGGTCGCCTGCCTCGGACTACTCCCGGCCGCTCTTTCGACCGGCATCGGCTCCGATACCCAAAAGCCTTTCGCCATCGTCATCGTGGCCGGCCTGATCTCGCGCTTGTTCATCGGCTTCTTCGTCAACCCGGTCTTGTATGAACTGGTAGCGCGAGAAGGCGACGTCCTCCAGATCTAACCCACGAAGTGACAGCCGCCTCGGCTGTCCAGTCGAGCGCAGCTCGACTGCTCACAATGCAAAATACGTTTTCCGATGCAGCCAGCTGTTCTCGTCCCCGATCACAAAATGATCCGGCCACCCCGGCACCGTCCGGATCAGCAGCCGCAAACCCGCTGCATCCCTCGGAACCTGAAACTCAAGCTTCGTCTGATACGACTCTCCCGGCGTCAGCGGCGTCATCAGCGCCGTTCCTGCGTTCGACACCGGGTCATAATTATGTCCCGCGCCATCGATCAGCTGCACCTCTCTCGGCGACGGCATCAGCGGAGCATCTTTCGGACGGCTCGCCGAAATCGTTTTCTCATCGAACCTGGTGCGCAGCGTAACCACATAATCGGTCGTCTCGCCCTCCGCCTTCATGGTCACATCCACCACCGAATACGCCAGGTGACAATCGATCTCGCAGAAATATTTCTCCTGCCCCAAAGCGAGCGTAGTACTGTGACTGCCCGCCGAGAACCCCACCAGCAGCGCAAAATAAACAGCCGTTCCTGCTCCGATCGTTATGCCCGCGACCCGCGCGAACTTCGGCTTATGCGCGAACCAGAAAATCAGCACCGCCGCGACCGCCAGAAGCAACCCTCCACACGCACCCAGAAATCCCAGCACGGCCAGCGGAGCAGGAAAGTTGATGTTGCTCGCAAAATGCCCGCTGTTGATCGCTGCGCTCGCCGCGGGCTGCCCGCTAGCTGGATGCGGATAAATCTCGTCCCCAATCCAGTAGGTTTCGACCAGCATCGAGAATAGCGTGCCCAGGATCCACAGCGCCCACCGGATTCTCCGCCACCACGCCTCCGGCACGAACGCCTGCACCAAAAGATCCACAGCGTACCCGGCGCTGTAGCAGGCATTCGCCAGCGCCAGAAACACAACCGTCCACAGCGCGAATAATCCGAGCGACCCGCGGAAGTGCGGCCATGTGAAGATCACCCACGCCAGCACTCCGGCAAAAAGAATTCCGCCGTACCACAGGCGCCGCGGCTCCCAGAATCGCGCCGCCTCGCGCAAACCGCGATGCTCCATCGAGTCATTTGGAATAGCCATACAATGTACTTTCTAACGCAAAGTGATAGCGCAAAATTTTTTATCCCTGCTCCCGCGTTACCCGGATCCACTCTTCCATCTGATCCAGATACTCCGCCAACGCCTTGCGCCCCGTCGCCGTCAACCGGTACTCCGTCCGAGGGACACGCCCTTCGAAAAATTTTACGCACGAAATGTACTGCGCCTCTTCCAGCTTGCGCGCGTGCACGCTCAGGTTGCCGTCCGTCGTCTTCAACACGCGCTTCAGATCGTTGAAGCTCAGCGAATCGTTGGTCGCCAGCGCGCTCACGATCCCCAGCCGGATTCGCTCATGAATCAACCGGTCCAGTTCCGGAAGTTCTGGAGCCCGCGCCGTTGCCTGCTCCCGCGCGTGTTCGCGACGCCCGTCGCGCGCTCGAGTCTCGTGCTTCATCTGCTTGTGTCGTGCCGATACTGCTCTACCCACCATGCCTCCTCGCGATCAGTAATCCAAATACAATGTGCAATCCGCCGAATCCCGCGGCCAGAAACCAGTTGCCCCATCCCGCCGGACCGAGCACCGCCAGTCCCCCCAGCAGCATGAAACACAATCCCATCACCGGGACGATCCGGACCGAAAACGCGCCGCCGGTCATAATCCCCGCCCCGTACAGCAGTAGCCACAGCGCCGGCAGCGCCGAATCCATCCCGGCTCGAAATAACAGGAATGTCAGGAATGCTCCCGCCACCAGCGGCGGAGCCAGCCCCAGCGCCACTTTTCGCGCCGGACCCGAAAACAGCGGCAACCCGCGCCGGTTCGCCTTCCACGTGCAGGCCAGCAGCCCGATCGCAACCCCAAGGATGCCTTCCGCCAACCAAACCCGCAGCCACGCGAACGCTGTAACCTGCCGCGCCGCCAGCATCGCCGCCGCGATTGCCGTCAGCCCGAGCACGACCTGTCCCCATCCCGACACGGCCGTGAACGCCGCCGACCGCTCCATCGTGTCCCGGATGAATCGCAGATCGTCAGCCAGGTCCGGAACCGGCGCCGTTGTCGTCCGCCACAACGGCCGTCCCGCCCGGTGAAACCGCCGGATTCGATGCCCCCGCGGATCAAACATAAAAGCAGCCTACCCTTAAAAAGCCACAACTGTCAAGTACTTTGCAATATAAAGATAGCGCGCAAGCAATCGCGGCCGAACGCCGGAAAGCGAAAGCCCGCTCTAAGGCAGCACCCCAAACACGCCCACGCCGTTCGTCGTCCCCACATACACTTTCCCGTTCGCAATCATCGGCGTGATGTATTTGTTTCCGTTGCCGAAGTGATCCCGCCCGCTCGCTGCTTGATTCGTGTTGTAGATCTCCCCGAGCGTCAGAGCGTTGTACGCGTGCAGCACCGCGGGGCTGGTATTCTCTGCCGCCCACACAATTACATTTTTCCCCGAGTTAGCCGAAATGCTCGGCGTAGTCCCGGGATATCCAAACGAATTCGTCGTCTTCGCTACCGCCGCCGTCAGCAGCCTGGCATCCTTGAACTGAAAGCGCAGCAGCGGCGATCCCACCGGACCGTAATAAATATTCCCGTTAAACGCCGCCGGCATCGACCACACTCCGCCCGGCAGCGCCCCGCTCAGTTCCTGATAGATATTGTTGCTGGTCGAACTGAACTTGCCCATGTTCGTTCGATCCACCACGTAAAGATTCGAATCCTTACCCGCGCCCACCGCCAGATTCCACGTCTTGCCCGTCGAATCTTTCTGACTCAGCAGCAGCGTCCCGCCCGATCCCAGATCCGTATCGCTTCCGTTTTCCTGGGACTCGTTGTCCATCTCGAAATAATCGGTGACCGCGAGTCCGCCGCTGGTCTTCACGTGCAGAAAAGCGTTCCCGTAATCGCCCTCAGCGGGGAATCCCGACGTATTCAGGCTGGTATCGAATACTCCATTCGCATCCAGCAGAAAAATTCCTGTGCTGTCGGCCGCCATGCCCGCACCCGCTCCCCAGATCGCGCCTTCATTTCCGTTGGGAGTCAGATTCAGCACCGTCGTCTGCGCCAACGTGTTGATGTTGTACCCCATGATCCATCCCGTGTACGGACGGTAATCGCAATGCGACGCCCACGCCAGATACACCGCGTTGCCGATGACCAGCAGTCCCGCCCGTTCCTTGTACTGCGCTGGATCGAAAATCACATATCCATTCGAGCTGTTATCTCCTGTCCCTGGATACTGCGCCGCAATGTCCACCGGCCCTTTCTTCAGATCCGCGCCGGAGGTCGCATCCAGCGCGTGCAGCCGCTGGTGATAATCTCCCGAACTGTCCTTCGACATCGCCACCACATAGATCACCGGATTCCCCGTCTTCGGCCGCACCACAACCGGCGTCGAGGTGATCCCGATCTCCGGTGTCACCTGCGAGCAGCCGCGGTTGTCCGACGTCGTCTCCCCGGCCTTCAGCGTTGTGACCTGCCATAGACTCGCGCCCGTGTCCGCGTCGTAGCCATAGACCGTTCCATGCTCCGTTGCGACGACCAGCAGGTTGTGACTCACGCCTCCAATCGTTACATCCGAAACATAAAGAGGCTCCGCATCCACCAAGCCGTCCGCCGCAACGGTGAACAGCTTCCCGAAGGTTGCCGACTTCACATTCGCCAGCGTGAGCGTCGTTTCTTTGTTGTCGAGCCCATTGCGCGAAATATTGTTGTGATAAGTGAGAACATCTTGCGAAAACGCCGCGGCCACGTATAGCGCCACGATCAGCACTGATAGACTGCAAATGTGCAGCGACACTCGGATCTGCTTGGGAATCTGCATCATGGAATCCTCCAGAACTACGGAGACGAAGGGAGCGGATAAAGTTACCCTAGCATACCGCGAAAACAGCCCGTGCAGCGGCCCTTTCGAGCATAAATTTCTCAGAAGCTATCTGCCTCAGTTGGCATTTTCCTTCGTCAAACTGTTTTGAGCGCGGGCGCGCAAGACGGGGTCCGGACAATCCAATGAGAAATATAATCTTCGCAATCAACACTACCCTGGATGGCTGCTGCGACCACACCAAACAACTTGCTGATGATGAAACACATGAATATTTCACCCAGCTCCTGCGAAACGTGGACCTGCTCGTCTTCGGACGTATAACCTATCAATTGATGGTTCCTTTTTGGCCCGAAGTCGCAAGGACTCAGTCGATGACGAAAGCAGAGAACGAATTTGCCCGGACATTTGACTCCCTCCCAAAAATTGTTTTCTCCCGATCATTAGGCAGCGCTGAAGATAAACAAACGCGAATCATCCGCACGAATCTTCACGACGAAATACTTAGATTGAAGCAGGAACCAGGCAAAAACATTCTGGTCGGCGGCGTACGTATTCCTTCCCAACTGATCGAGCTAGGCCTGGTGGATGAATACCGTTTTGTCGTTGGGCCAATCCTTGCCGGAGAAGGAAGACGGTTGATGGAGGGCGTCAGCCTGCCCGAGAAATTGCAATTGAAGCTGGTTGAGTCAAAGCCTTTTAAATCAGGATGTGTTGCGCTTCGTTATTTGAAACCGTGAGGGAGAACTCTGCAAGGCTCTGCTGCTGGCTCCCGGCGAGGGCTGCGATTCCTTAATCTGGTTGCTTCAGCATGAGGTCGCTTCTCCGAAATCCCGAGATGTTTCTCCTGGCCAAAGGTACAGGGAACTGATTCTCATGTCCGACTTCGGTAAACTCCTCATCTTTCTCGGACTCCTTCTCGTTGTCGCCGGAGTCCTCATCGTCGTCCTCGGCCGCACCCATCTCCCGCTCGGCCGCCTCCCCGGAGACATCCTCTACCGCGGCAAGCGCACCACCTTCTATTTCCCGCTAGCCACCTGCATTCTCCTGAGCGTAATCCTTTCGCTCCTCTTCTACGCCCTGGGAAAATGGCGCCACTAGCAGGATCTTCCTTCGTGATGCTTCGTGTGCTGTGAGATGAAACCGGTTGACGGTGGCAAAACCTTTTCCAAGAGAACGAATGGCGCTCGTCTCCCGAGTGCACGCAACGTTTTCATCGAAGTGGCTGGATTTTTTCGGCGCTAAATCTCTCCGCTCTTGCCCCGCGTGCGTACGTAGACGAGCGCGAACTTGGTTTCGCCGTTTGTCCCGCTCGGTTCGACCGACACGATATGCTGGTCGTCTTCCGTGCCGACCTTCAGCTCCGTTACCGGACCTGAATTGTCGTCGCATTTCAGCGCTTTGCTCTGGCCGGAGTCCTTGCCGTCATTATCGTGCACATTCACGTCGCCGCCATGTTTGTCGGAATGACACTCGAGAACTTTGCCATATCTCTTCAGCTTGCCGCGATAGAAGTCGATGATCTTCGCCGGAGCGGCGTTCGAAACGTAGTTTGCCACCACCAGTTTCATGCCGAAGCTTTCAGTCAACAGGCTCAGGTTCGCCTGATTGCTGTTGTTGTCATCATCGGTCTTCAGCCGCGCGCCCGGATACAGTGGCAATCCGATCTTCTTCGCGTCAGCATCATCGCCAACATGCAGATTGCCAATCGGGCTTCGAATGTCGAGGTTCTCGTCGTGCGCGTCGGAATCCTGCCCAAACATCGGCAGGCTCAACCCCGCCAGAACGACGAGCGAAAGTACAAATGTGCGAACCATAATTCCTCCTCCGACGAAGCGCTAGATATCGGCGTCTTTGCCATGTGTCTTCACGTAGACCAACGAGAACGACGATCCTTTTCCGTCGGGCTCGACGGCCACGATGTGCTGATTCTCTTTGGTGCCGACTTTCAATTCCACGTTGACGCCGGTCGATCCCTCGCACGTCAGATCGTGCGCGCCCTGGTCTTCATTCTTGATGTCCGCGTTCAGGTCCAGATGAGTCGTATGGCAGACCAGCACATTGCCGTACTTGGCAAGATGATCTTTGTAGTAGGCAACTACTTTGGCCGGTGAGTCATTCGACTCGTATTCGACTGCGACGACTTTCAATCCGTAGCCGAATCCCGAAATATTCACGTTGGCGCTCTTGTCGTCGCCATTCGAATCGTTATCTTTCAACCGCGCCCCGGGAT
Source organism: uncultured Acidobacteriota bacterium (assembly GCA_963763845.1). Classification (GTDB taxonomy): domain Bacteria; phylum Acidobacteriota; class Terriglobia; order Terriglobales; family Acidobacteriaceae; genus Sulfotelmatobacter. The sequence continues at coordinate 407,305 of CAVXPX010000014.1, read as the reverse complement.
AGATCGCGATGCCAACATCCTCCGGAGCTACTCCCTTGCTGACATGAATGCCGCCCACAGGAGTATTGATGTCGACCTGCTTGTCCTCGCCGTTCTTCTCCTTTTTCACGTTAATGCTGCACCCGCACAGGACCAGCAGAACAGACGCCATCACTCCGACAACGAATGGTTTGATGTGCTGAAACTCACTTCTTCGCATAGGGAGCCCCTCCCTTGGCTACCTGCGTGGGGCGCTCAATGCCCGCGCCGCGCTGAGCGACATTAGGAATCGAGACAGGAAGATGTCCGTGAATCGGAATCTCTCCGAACAGCGCCTTTACCCCCGAGACCTCAGAAACCGTCGCGTTCGAAAATGTGCACATGTACGTCTGAATCTTCGGGAAATCGCTGGCCAGATAAGGATTTCCCATGGCGACCACTGCGGTCTTTTCGGCCGCGTGATCCAATAATTGCTGCAGCAATGTTCCCGTCGCGTCGGCCATCGCCATCGAATTGCCGACTTTCCCCGCGGTCGGAATGACGTACACCGCCGCAACCACCGTCTGCGCTTCGTCGACCGCCTTCAGAACCTGATCGCTCATTCCCGCAGCGATTCGCGGATCCACGTAAAGGACTCGCGAATCGGGAATACGAGCATGGAACTCGCGTCCGAAAGCGCGCCCGGACTCGGAGCGCACATCATCGGAGAACACCACAGCCACGACCTGGTTGTGCGTCTCTTCTCTCGTCATATACGGAAGGCCGGCCTTCGGGGTTCCCTTGGATTTGAGCGGCAGAATTTTTCCGTTGTCACGGACCAGGGTGATCGCGGCATCGGCAACCTGCTGGCCGAAGGCAATGTTCTCGGGCCTGCCCACAGACTTTGCGATGGTGTTGAGGTCGACGGTTCGCGCCTGGTCCAGCCCGAGAGAAGCCTTTATTTTCAGTATCTTGAGCACAGATCGGTCCAGCCGCTGACGGGAGATCTCGCCGGTAGCGACAGCTTTGACCATGGCGCGATATGAAGCGTCCAAATCGGGGGGAATAAGCAGCAGATCATTCCCGGCCTTGAAGGCCTCAACCGCAGCTCTGCCGATGTCATTAGCGAAAAGATGCGTTAGCCCGGCCATATCGAGTGCATCGGTCACCACCAAACCCTTGAATCCAAGTTGCTTTTCCAGCAGATCGGAAACGACAAAAGGAGAAATCGTAGCGACGTGGTTGGGATCGGAGTCCAATGCAGGAACCGTAACGTGCGCCACCATCACCGAGTCCACGCCGGCACTGATCGCCTGCTTGAAGGGCGGAAGCTCGATCGACTCCAGATGCGCGCGGTCGCCATTCACGCTGGCCACCCCAAGATGGGAATCGGTCGCCGTGTCGCCATGACCGGGAAAGTGCTTCACCGTGGTCAGCATTCCCGCTTCGTGCGCGCCTTTGATATACGCCGTGACAAGATCGCCGACTTCTTTCGGATCTTCTCCGAACGAGCGGGTGTTGATAATCGGGTTTGCAGGATTCGAATTCACGTCAGCATCGGGAAAGAAATTCCAGTGCACGCCAATCGCTCGTGCTTCCTCGGCCGTGATGCGCCCAAACTTCTCCGCGTCTTCGGTCTTGCCATCCGCACCGAAGGCCATTGCATGCGGAAAGTCCGTTGTTCCTTTGAGCCGGGTCGCAACACCGCGTTCAAAATCAGCGGCGAACAGCAGCGGCAGCTTCGAATCCTTCTGCAGCCGGTTGAGCAACTCGGCGGCTTCGTAAGGCTCGGTGCGCAGCAGAAATGGGCCATCGACGTGGACCGTCATGGCAAACGATCCGACGTGATACTTCTTCATCTCTTCGCGCAGCTGGAGATATTCCTGGCTCTCCTCATTCTGAAAACTGGCGCGGCACCAGATCATGAAGAGCTGGCCGACCTTCTCGTCGACCGACATCTTGTGCAGCGTCTTCTCGGCCCACTTGTCGCTCTCGCGCGTCTCGTGAATCCGCGTCGGATGCGAGTATTTGTCCTTAGCCAAGGCAGACGTAGAGAGAATGAGTGCAAGAAGAAGAGCCAGGATTTTTGGCATGCAGGAACGATAGCAGAAGTGGGGACGCGGGACTTTGAGTTCTGGTTTTTCCGGGGAAAGGGGTATTCGCCCCAGGACGGCTGTTTCGTCCTAACAGCCCGTGGTGCAAGTTCAGATTCGTAAGGCAAGAAACTTCTGCGGTATCCACAGACTTTGTTCGTAGAATCGGCGCATGGCGATGGGGACGCGCAAGCAGCGGGAGAAGCAAGATGAGATTTGGATCGCGCACGCCGAGTTGGCGACGGCTCCGGGGCATCCTTTTTATCAGCGCTTGAATGAGTTGCTGGAGGCGGAGGGCTTCGACGAGTTTGTCGAGCAACGGTGCGCGAAGTTCTATGCCGAGAAGTACGGGCGTCCGTCGCTGACGCCGGGGATTTACTTTCGGGCGCTGCTGATCGGGTATTTCGAGGGCATCGGAGCGGAGCGCGGGATTGCCTGGCGGCTGGCGGATTCGCTGGCGCTGCGGCGTTTCGTCGGCATCGCGCTGGACGAGTACACGCCGGATCACTCGACCATTTCACGCACGCGAAGATTGATCGACCTGGACACGCACCGCGAAGTATTCGTCTGGGTGCTGGGGGTGCTGGCCGAGCGCGGGCTGCTGAAGGGGCAGCGGATCGCGATTGATGCGACGACGCTGGAGGCGAACGCGGCCATGCGCTCGATTGTGCGGCGGGACACGGGGGCGAGTTACGAGGAGTTTCTGCGCGGGCTGGCGAAAGCTTCGGGCATCACGACGCCGACGCGCGAAGATCTGGCGCGGTTGGATCGCAAGCGCAAGAAACGCACGTCAAACAAGGAGTGGAAGAGTCCGGCGGACGAGGATGCGCGGATTGCGAAGATGAAGGATGGGCGCACGCATCTGGCGCACAAGGCCGAGCACGCAGTGGATCTGGACACGGGTGCGGTGCTGGCGGTCACGCTGCAGGGAGCGGACCAGGGCGACACGACCACGCTGGATGAAACGTTGAGCGAAGCCGGCATGGCGGTGGCGGAGCAGATCGGGCGCGAAGCGGAGTTGCGGCCCAAGGATAAACCGAAGGTGAACCTGGACGGGATCGAAGAGACGGTTGCGGACAAGGGCTATCACAGCGGCGCGGTGATGAAACGGATGAAGGCGTACGGGGTGCGCAGCTACATTCCGGAGAAGAAACAAACGGGGCGACGGAAATGGGCGGGCAAAGCGGCCGAGCAGCAAGCGGTGTACGCGAACCGGCGGCGGGTGCGAGGCGAGTACGGCAAGAGTTTACTGCGGCGGCGGGGCGAGTTGGTGGAGCGCAGCTTCGCGCACTGCTACGAGACGGGCGGGATGCGGCGTTGCTATCTGCGCGGACGCGACAACATTCTGAAACGGCAGTTGGTGCATGTCGGCGCGTTCAACCTGAGCCTGATTTTGCGGAAACTGTTGGGAGCGGGCACACCGCGGGAACTGAGGAACCGCTTGGGCGGGCTTGTTTTGAGCATCTATTTACTCTTCGCGTGTCGGATCAATCACAAGCGACCTTGCAGAAGCCGACTCCGCGCCGCCCTTCCCAAGTGCTTCGTGCGATCCATCCGGCCACGTCGCCCGCTTTTGTAGAAAATCAGCTACATGCACCACGGGCTGCTAAGGCAGATGCTTGGCTCTCACAGGTATTTCACCTTGTCATCCGAGCCGCTAACAGTATTTCGCCTTGTCATCCTGAGCCGCTAACACGTAATTTCGCCTTGTCATCCTGAGCCGCAGGGTTTAGCGGCGAAGGACCTATGCATTTCAGCGCAGGACCGGCAAGCACCGAATTAAATGGAGTTGCGCACGAAACCGACAGCTTCGCGCTGAATTCGCGCTTCGTCCCCAAATCCTCTGAGCCACTTCACGTCGGGCTCGCGCCGGAACCACGTCATTTGCCGCTTGGCGTAGTTGCGGTGGCCTTGCTGTGCGGCCTGGACTGCCTGCTCCAGCGTCAGTTCGCCGCGCAGAAACTGCGTAGCCTGCTTGTAGCCCAGCGATTCCAGGGGACGCGCCCGCGTTCCATATCTCTCCATGAGCAACTTCGTCTCGTCCAGCAGACCAGCCTTGAACATCTCGTCGGCGCGTTGATTGATACGCTCATACAACAGCGCCCGCTCCGGATCGAGTCCCAGGCGAAGAATACGAAATCCGCGCAGCCGATCGCGCCCGTGCTGCCAAAGTTCCGACATCTTTTGCCGCGATGCAAGGCACACTTCGATCGCGCGAATCAGTTTTGGCGCGTCATTGGGATGGATCTTCGCCGCAGTCTCGCGATCCAGCCGGAGAAGAATCTTATGCAGGTATCCGGATCCGCGGCTTGCCGCCCGTTCGCGCAACCGTTCGCGCAATTCCTCCGACCGTTGCGGCCCGGGGAAAAGCCCTTCCAGCAAGGCGCGCAAATACAATCCCGTGCCGCCGACAACAATCGGCAAACGCTTGCGGGCGCTTATTTCCGAAAGCACTTGCCGCGCCTCGCGAGCGTACTCGCCGGCAGTTACATCGCGCGTGGGGTCGATGGAATCGAATAGATGGTGGGGAACCAGATGGCGCTGGCTCAAACTCGGTTTCGCCGTGCCGATGTCGAATTCGCGGTACATCGCGACTGAATCGCAGTTGACGATTTCTCCGCCGAACTCTTGCGCCAGAACCAGAGACAGTGCCGTCTTCCCGCTGCCTGTTGGCCCGAGGATTACTGCCAGTAGCGGCTCAGACCCGGCTCTTTCGCCGTGCGCTTCGCCCACTTCAGCGCAGGCTCCAGTGAATATTGTCCCAGTATCGAAGCAAGGTAAGAATCATCAATAGCAGGGCGATCAGCACGAGCCCGGTCGTCTCCGACGCATAAACTGCATGCCGGTGGACTTTGGGTGCAGACTCGTTCCGTGACTGGGGGCTGGCCACGGAGATATTGTAGCGCCGCCGATGCTACACTACGCCTCGTCGATGGCAGTTTCACAAAATAACAACCGGATCGCCCGTTTCGGACTCTTCGAACTCGATCTGAGCGCGGGCGAACTTCGGAAAAACGGGGCCAGGCTGCGCTTGCAGGGACAGCCATTCCAGGTCCTGGCCTTGCTGCTGGAGCGCGCAGGCCAGGTCGTCACGCGGGAAGAGTTACGGCAGAAACTCTGGGCTTCCGATACATTCGTCGATTTCGACCACAGCCTGAACACGGCGATCAATAAGGTCCGCGAGGCACTAGGGGACTCGGCTTCGAATCCCCGCTATGTCGAAACCCTGGCTCGCCGCGGATATCGATTCATCGCCCCGGTGCAGCCTGATCCGCCGGCCCAGGCCGCGCCTCCAGTTCCGGCGCCGACGGCGGCTGTTCCGACCGATCCGTCTCCAGCTCTGCATCCGGAACTCGAGGTCCCCATCCCGCGTCGCGGCCTCACGCGCGGGCTCTTCACGCTGATTCAGATCATGTATCTGTGCTTCTATGTCGCGGCCCTCATCCGCATCCGTGCCGTCGAAAATATCGCCGACTCTTTTCTTCCTTACTGGGGCTCGACCGCGTTGACAGTGGCAGTTCTTATCACTGCCGGCGTTGGAATTCCCCTGCGCTGTTACCTGATTTCCGGCGTCGGCTTCGATCATCAGCGCATGGGAGAAAAATTTCGCCAGCTCTTTCCCTTCATCCTGGCGCTCGATCAACTCTGGGCCGTCGCCCCATTCCTACTTATGCAGCAGATCGGCCTGGGCGCAGCCTTTGCCGCCAGCGCAGGGCTCCTGTATCTGCCATTCTCCGAACGAACTTTGATTCGAATGGCCTATGTCACGCCGACCAAGGCGTAGTCGCCAAAATCGTGATTTCTGTGGAACTAACCTCACCGATTGCGCGTAACCACGTCTAAGAAGCGGGGCTGATGTGTGCTCGCCCGCTGGAGGATCTTATGAATCCCGTTTCCCTGAAGCGTCTATGGCTTGTCGTCCTGGCAGTCAGCGTCGTGGCTGTTTTGCCGGCCCGCGCCGACGAGTGGTCGAAAACTTATACCCTCAACGGCAAGCCCGACCTGCGGATCGAGACTTCCGATGCCGATATCCGCGTCACCACCTGGGATCAGAATACGATCGAAGCCAAGGTCATCACAAACCACTACAAAATCGGCGAGGGTGGCATTCAAGTCGACGCGCGCCAAACCGGCAACGCGGTCGAGATTGACGTGCATTATCCCCATCACAATTTCAATCTCGAATGGGGCTCGCACCGGGTGGACGTCATCATTCAGATGCCGCGCCAAGGAAACGTCAACTTGCGGACCGGTGACGGCCGAATCGACCTCGCCGGACTCAAGGGCGAGATGGATCTGCACAGCGGTGATGGGTCGGAAAACATCAGCGATGTCGATGGCAAGCTCCACGCCACTACCGGAGACGGTAGTATCCAGGCGAATGGACGTTTCGACGAACTCGAACTGAAGAGCGGCGACGGCCACGTGGACGTCCGCGCCTCCGAGGGCTCGCAATTGGCCGCTGGTTGGCGGCTGGAAACCGGTGACGGCAGCGTGTCGTTAAAGATTCCCGGCAGTCTTTCGGCCGACGTGGATCTCCACACCAGTGACGGTCACATCGATCTCGATATGCCCGTCAACGCCGAAGGCACCATCCGGCAAAACGAAATTCACGGCAAACTGAACGGAGGCGGGAGCCTGCTCACGATTCGCACAGGGGACGGTTCGATTCATCTCGGCCGGGCTTGAGCCGTTCAAGCAGAATCGTCGATCTGAGCCTTCCTGCGAAGCACAAGGCTCGCAGCTCGTGGTCAAAGTGCGAATCGTTTCAGGGCACGGATTTATCCGTGCCGTAAAAGGCCCTAAAATCTATAGGCCTTCAGGCCCCGGTTTGGAAGTTCTGACTTGCAACACAATCTGCTGGGAACAGGCCTATACTTTCTCTTTCGCGGTCCGATCCTAACTTTTTGAGGAGACACTGCCCCATGGCAATCCTGCGTATCGGTGTGGTTGTGCTCGCCGTAATTTCCTTCTGCAGTTTCGCGAACGCGCAGCAATCGGCCGCGAAGCACGAACCGGTTCTCGACCTCAACTCGATGGACCGCAGCATCGATCCCTGCGTCGATTTCTTCGCATACTCCTGCGCAGGCTGGATCAAGAACAATCCCATCCCGCCTGACCAGTCGTCCTGGGACACGTACTCGAAGATGCAGGACGAGAATCTCTCGCAACTGCGCGGGATCCTCGAAGCCGCGGCCGAGCCAAGCCCGGCTCGCAACGCCGTCACGCAGAAAATCGGCGACTTCTATGCTTCGTGCATGGACGAAAAAGCGATCGATGCCAAAGCAGTCGCGCCCATCCAGCCCATCCTCGATCGGATTGCGCGAGTCACATCCAAGTCCGAGATCGCCGACATCGCCGCGCTGATGGTGTATGACAATGTCCTGTTCCGCTTCGACTCCATACAGGATTTCCGCGACGCCAACCAGGTGATCGCCGACGCCGATCAAGGCGGCCTCGGCCTGCCCGATCGCGATTACTACACGAAGGACGACGCCAAGTCGCAGGAACTCCGCAAGGCCTATCTCGCCCACGTGCAAAAAATGCTCGAACTTCTTGGCGATAAGCCGGACACTGCCGCTTCCGAAGCCCAGACCATCATGCGGATTGAGACTGCGCTGGCAAAGGGCTCCATGACGCGCGTCCAGCGTCGCGATCCGAAGTCAATGGACCACAAGATGGCCAGCGGCGACCTGGAAAAGCTCTCGCCCGAGTTCCAGTGGAACGCGTATTTCACGAAAGTGGGCATGCCTTCTCTTTCCTCGCTGAACGTCGCTTCGCCCAACTTCTTCAAGGCCATGAGCGAGGAATTGAACGCAGCCAGTCTGGACGACTGGAAAACCTATCTTCGCTGGCATCTCGTGCACGCCGATGCGCCCTTCCTTTCCTCCGCATTCGTCAATGAGAACTTTGCTTTTTACGGCAAGACGCTGCGCGGACAGCAAGAACTTCAGCCGCGATGGAAGCGCTGCACCGAAGGTGTAGACCGCGATCTCGGCGAGGCCCTCGGCCAGGCTTATGTCGATAAATATTTCAGCCCGGAAGCGAAGCAGCAGGCGCTCAAGATGGTCAAAGAAATCGAGGCGGCGATGCAGCAGGACATTGACAGCCTTCCCTGGATGTCCGCCACAACCAAAAAGCAGGCTCTGATCAAGCTGCACGCCGTCGCCAACAAGATCGGATATCCCGATAAATGGCGCGACTACACGAAGCTCGAGATCGTGCGCGGCGACGAGCTGGGAAACGTCGAACGCTCGCGCAAGTTCGAATTCAACCGCCAGCTGGCAAAGATCGGCAAACCGGTCGATCGCGGCGAGTGGGGAATGACTCCACCGACCGTGAACGCGTATTACGATCCTCAGATGAACGACATCAACTTCCCGGCCGGAGTCCTGCAGCCGCCGGCGTTCGATCCCACGTCGGACGCGGCTCCGAACTATGGCGACACCGGCGGCACCATCGGTCACGAACTTACTCACGGCTTCGACGACGAAGGCCGCCAGTTCGATGCCCATGGCGATTTGCGCGACTGGTGGACGCCGGATGACGCCAAGGAATTTCAGAAGCGCGCCGATTGCATTTCAAACCAGTATTCCAGTTACACGATCATCGACGACATCAAGATCAACGGAAAATTGACCCTCGGCGAAGACGTTGCCGATCTGGGTGGATTGCTGCTCGCTTATATGGCGTGGAAGCAGGACACGAAAGGCGAGAATCTTCAGCCGATCGACGGCCTCACTCCGGACCAGCGCTTCTTCGTTGGTTATGGCCAGAGCTGGTGCGGCCAAACGCGCGATGAAACGAAGCGCCTGCGCGCCACCGTCGATCCGCACTCGCCGGAGAAGTACCGCACCAACGGCGTGGTTTCGAACATGCCGCAGTTTCAGCAGGCATTCCATTGCAAGTCAGGCTCGCCCATGGTGAACCAGAACGCCTGCAGGGTCTGGTAATCAGAAGCGACGTCGCAAACAGTTTCGGCTAGGGCGCAGCTTCAGGCCGAGCCCAGCGTGGAAGCGTCGAGCGCAAGGTGGAAGAGCGGCGCTTTAGCGCCGCGTCAGGGCGCCAATAAAGAAACAGGGCTTTAGCCCCAGGCGACGCGAGTCTGCTCGCCCTATACATCAAGCCCGATTGAACGCATCAATTCGAGGCCATTGCTCTTGGTGACGATGCCCTCGCGCAGCGTGTAGTCGAACGTAATCTTTCCGTTCGACAGTTCATCCTGGAAATGGACATTGTGCAGATGGCCGTCGAGAGCGCCGCCGATGTCTGTGAGCGCGAGATCGTGCGTGCTGATCAATCCAATCGATCCGCGCGCCACCAACGCCCGGACAATGCCTTCGCCTCCGATGCGGCGGTCTTTCGAATTTGTCCCCTGTAACAATTCGTCCAGAAGAAAAAGCAGTGCCGGGTTTCCTCCGGCGAGATCGTAAATCTGGCGGAGCCGCTTGATCTCGGCGTAAAATCGCGAACTGCCTTCCTGCAGCGAGTCGTTCACCCGGATGCTGGCGCCAACCCGTAACGGTGTCAGCCGCAATCGTCGCGCCCGCACCGGAGCCCCTGCCATTGCTAGCACGGTATTGATTCCTACCGCGCGCAGCAGAGTGCTTTTGCCGGACATGTTCGAACCGCTGACCAGCAGCACCCGACTCGCTCCGCACACTTGCACATCATTGCGGACGCAAACCGCGTCCGCGAGAAGAGGATGCCCCAGCGCCTCGGCATCGAATGCCGCTCCGCCTTCCAGAAATTCAGGGAACGGATCATTCGGACGTTCGAAGCTGTAAGCCGCCAGCGAAAGCAGTGCCTCCAGCTCGCCCACAGTTTGCAACCACGCGCGCACTGCGCCACCATGAGCGCGCCTCCACCGTTCCGCCGCGAACGCCACCTGCACGGAATACATCAGCGGCGCATCGATGATCCGCACAAATACGTTGTGCCGGGAATTGATCAGGTCTACCAACCTCCTCAGCTGCGCAATGGCCTGGAACGCAGTCGTACCGCCCGACAACAATTGCTGCTGCATCGCTTTCAAACGGGGTTCGCGGAAGTCGTGGGACTCAAGCGTTTGCAGCATTCCGGAAAGAAGATCGAGATCGTGAAACTCGTGCTCGGTCCCGTGAAGAATTGCATCCAGAGTGTTGCGCAGCCGATAGGTGAAAAACACTTCTACGCTCACCACCACGACGAACGGCGTGGCCACATCCCACGCCGCCCACACGATCGCCGACAAGACGGCGAACGCAGCCAGAGCCGGCGCCACCCACGTCAGCCATAAAGGCTTCATCTGATTCGGCGTTTCCGCCCACGTCCCCAATTCCTCCGGAAACACGCCAACTCCGGCATCTTCGCCCAGGACTGCCAGGTCTTCCCGCAGATCGAGTTGGCCGCGCAGTTCGTGGATGGCCGCATGGCGTTCGCGAATCTGCTCAACCGTCGCGGGCGCAAGCAGCCAGTCCGCGAGCGTCTGCTCGCCCATTCGAGTGCGCGCCGCTGATAACAATTGGAACAGGCTCGCGTTCCCGAACAGATCCAGATCAGCAGCATAGACGTGGTGCGGATCCTGAAACCGGTCGCCTGTCGCTCCGGTCCCGGCCCAGCGATCTGCAATCCGCGCGATGCCTCGCTCATAAAAGCCAACGGCACGCTCTGCGAGTTCGCGCGATCGCAGCACCCGCGAGTGCCAGACTGCAATGCCCGCGAATGCCGCAATTGGCGCCGCAATCCACCAGGCCGAAATGAGGTGCGATCGAAAAGAAAGCCACGCCAGCCCAACGGTGATGATGGCTAGAAGAAGCCGGGTATTCCCTAGCTGAATATGGATTTTTTCGTAGTGGCCAACCCGCAACTGCCGCTCGTTTCGTCGCTGTGTGTATTCGTCCGTCGGATGCACTGGCCCACTCTAGCAGGAAATAAGGTGTGGCTGCCGTTGCGTTTTGCTGAGCCGGATTCGTGGGCAACGTTGCCCAGTGTTCAATTCCCGCACCAAATTCGAATCCGGCAAGGACGCAGAGGGATCCCGGGCTTACCTCTTCCTGGATTGATGATATAGATGGCCGATGTGAAGCGTTTTCCACTTTGATGCCGGGAGCGCAAAGTGCTCTCTTTCTCGTGCTCCCGTCATTGCCGAATCTCGACTGACAGCGCATAATAACCAGTTTTTCTTGATCCCGGGTCAATTCCGTTCTACGGGAGATCTTTCGTGAAAGATCTTTTGCTGCTGTTTTCTCTTCTTCTCGCGTCTCTGATTTCTTTCGGTCAGACAGATACGAAACCAAACGCCGTGCCTCTCTCCTCAGCACAAACGCCCGCAGCCCAAGCCGAAACGCAACAGACTCCTGCGCCCCAGCCCGCCACAACCTAGCCGGAGACATCCTCGCCTTGTCCGAATCGGGTCGACCACAACGTGCCGAAGTACTAAGTGGAAGAGCGGCGCTTTAGCGCCGCGATGAGGCGAGAAATCAATGCGGGCTTCAGACCCTCAGGAACCCGAACTCACCCGTTCCTCGATTGATGAGATGGCCTGTGCGAACTGCGGCAGCTTATTTCCTACTTGGATACCGGAAGCGCAAAATCGCTCCTTTTGTGTGTTTGGATCATTGCCTACGTATATCCGCGAGAGCATAATAGCGAGTTCCAACTATCTTCCCCTTGAGTTACTAGAAGAACTAAGGGGCGATCTCGACGAGCGGAGTGCCACTTTCCGCTGTATTACTTCCCCCGGCTTAAACGATAGTTTTCAGAAAATTGACCTTTCGGGTCCCATCGGCAGCGGAAGATGATCGCGGTTTCTGGCTAAGAATAGCTGCAAAGACTGAAAACGAAAGCTGCAAGTAGGAAGGGAAACCGCCTAGGCATTTTGCGTGTGGATTGTAAATTTGGCGTATTGGTAAGTTCTCCGAGTTCGACATGAGTTCAGGAGGAGTAAGGAGGAGTATGAAAACAATAACAGTATTTATGCTGTGTCTTGTGATCCCATTAACGCTGCTGGCGGGTGACAACGCATACAAGGTCACATACGACGGGGGATCGTTAACTGATGCGAAGGCCGGCACAGGAATGAAGTTATTTATCGACGCCAATCAGATTCGGCTTGTGCGGGATAAGGCTGACGTCATAACCATTCCCGCCTCATCTATCACAGAAATTAGTTACGGCCAGGATGTGCATCGCAGGGTAGGAGCAGCCATTGGACTGGCGGTTGTGTCTCTAGGGATCGGAGCTCTCATGGCACTCACAAAGTCAAAGAAACATTATGTTGGTTTGACCTGGGTAGACGGCGATAAGAAGGGCGGCTTTGCGATGCAATGCGATAAAAATGATTATCGAGGGGTCCTTGCGGGGTTGGAAGGTGTCACGGGGAAGAAAGCAGTGGACTCGGACGCGATGACTGTGAAGAACTAAATTAGGGTTTCCGAACTTCTCAGTGAGAGAAAAAGGGGAGCTTCGAGAAAGCTCCCCTTTCTTGTCCGACTTACTTGCTCGATCCCGGCTGCATCTCATCGCTCGATGGGCTGAGGTCCAGAGCATATTTCTTCCCCGCAAACCGGACGCTCGAGAGCGTGTTCGAGCCATCTTCATTCCGGTTCACGACCGCAGCGCTGTTGTCCGGAGCCTTGTTCAGATCCACCACCTTGGCTGGCACCTTGGCGAGAACTTTCTTTCCCTGCATGATGCTGACTTCCACATTCGGGCCGCTGCCGTCCCACTCCAGTTTATAGTCGCCAGCCTTCAGCTTTGTCCCATTCACTGTCGCAGGATTCATCAACGACAAGCTCGCCTTATTGCCTGCGAACGCGCTTGAAGCCAGCAGCACCGCCAGCCCCATCACCACACTCTTCGACACTGTCGAGAACTTCATTGCTGCTCCTTTTTCTTTCCCGAGAAAACGCCGGGAAACGGTTGAGGCGGCCCGGTTCACGACAGCGCGAGAAAACACTTGTGTTTCCCCACGAATCGCCTACAATGCTGCCGCCGGGGTTCGCGCAAGCCACAAGCCTGCGCTCCGCTTGGGGGTTTTCTCATCTGGGCCGCCAAACCGAGTGTGAGAGAATCCCCAGACCCCGCGAAAACTTTTCTGCACTTCAACCAGCGTCACCTCTGCGCTGGTTTTCCCCACGATTAGTTAGTACGTTAGCGCCGCCCGTTTGGTTCCCTGTCGGCGCTTTCTTATTGGACGCTGGCCGTTTTTTTTTGATAGCAAATATTTAGGCCGCGCTCCCGGCGCGGAGGCACAGGCGAATAATGTTTTGTTGATGTTTTTTGTCGATGAGGAGACTACTTCCGTGCCTGCGGAGTTTCTAGCGCAGTTTCTCAATTCGCGTCGTTGTCATCCCGACCGGGGTGGAGGGACCCTGTGTCTTTGTGGGCGATAAACCGCAATGGCGAATCGCCGCTCAGTCGGCGTCTCTTTGTCATCCTGAGCGCGTCTTTTGCGCGAAGGACCTATCAGCCCGTGGTGCAAGTCCAGATTCGTAAGCAAAAACTTCTGCGGTATCCACAGACTTTGTTCGTAGAATCGGCGCATGGCGATGGGGACGCGCAAGCAGCGGGAGAAGCAAAAGGACATCTGGATCGCGCACGCCGAGTTGGCGTCGGCTCCGGGGCATCCTTTTTATCAGCGTTTGAATGAGTTGCTGGAGGCCGAGCGCTTCGACGAGTTTGTCGAGACCCGGTGCGCGAAGTTTTATGCGGAGAAGTACGGGCGCCCGTCGCTGACGCCGGGGATTTACTTTCGGGCGCTGCTGATCGGGTATTTCGAGGGCATCGGGGCGGAGCGCGGCATTGCTTGGCGGCTGGCGGACTCGCTGGCGCTGCGGCGGTTTGTGGGCATCGGATTGGACGAGTACACGCCGGATCACTCGACGATCTCGCGCACGCGGCGGCTGATCGATCTGGACACGCATCGTGAAGTTTTCGCCTGGGTGCTGGGGGTGCTGGCCGATCGCGGGCTGCTGCAAGGCCAGCGGATCGCGATTGATGCAACGACGCTGGAGGCGAACGCGGCCATGCGCTCGATTGTGCGGCGCGACACGGGGGCGAGTTACGAGGAGTTTCTGCGCGGGCTGGCGAAGGCCTCAGGGATCGCGACGCCGACACGCGAAGATCTGGTACGGTTGGATCGCAAGCGCAAGAAGCGGACGTCGAATAAGGAGTGGAAGAGTCCGGCGGATGGGGACGCGCGGATTGCGAAGATGAAGGATGGGCGCACGCATCTGGCGCACAAGGCGGAGCATGCGGTGGATCTGGACACGGGCGCGGTGCTGGCGGTCACGCTGCAAAGCGCCGATAAGGGCGACACGACCACGCTGGATGAAACGTTGTGCGCAGCCGGGATGGCAGTGGCGGAGCAGGTCGGACGCGAAGCGGAGTTGCGGCCCGACGACCAACCGAAAGTGAACGTGGCCGGGATCGAGGAGACGGTAACCGACAAGGGCTATCACAGCGGCGCGGTGGTGAAGCGGATGAAGGCGTACGGGGTGCGCAGTTACATTCCGGAGAAGAAACAAAAGGGCCGGCGGAACTGGGCGGGCAAAGCGGCCGAGCAGCAAGCGGTGTACGCGAACCGGCGGCGGGTGCGGGGCGAGTACGGCAAGAGTTTACTCAGGCGGCGCGGCGAGCTGGTCGAGCGCAGCTTCGCGCACTGCTACGAGACCGGTGGGATGCGACGCTGCCATCTGCGCGGACGCGACAACATTCTGAAGCGGCAGTTGGTGCATGTGGGCGCGTTCAACCTGAGCCTGATCCTGCGCCAGTTGCTGGGTGCGGGCACGCCACGGGAACTGAGAAATCGCTTGGGCAGGCTCGTGGTACGCGTTCTTTTGCTGTTCTCGAACCGGAATAGTCAGCACAGGCTTCGTTGCCACTGTATCTCCGGGTCGGTTGCCAAGTGCGCCGCAAGATCGCGCACCCGGATACGGCGCCCGCTTTGTAGAAAATCAGCTACATGCACCACGGGCTGCTATGCATTTTGCCCGCAGCATCGGCGCTGCACCCGAATGCATAGATCCTTCGCCGCCAACACCTGCGGCTCAGGATGACATAGCTGTTGATACCCAGGAGATTACTCAGGAAGTTTTTGCACAGCGTCGATCTTCATTCGTCAGAGCTTCCGTGCTGCCGCTCCACCGACCAGATGCTCGCCTGATCTTTCTCGAACGGATACACGTGCACCATCCAATTGAACACAACTGGCAAAAAAGTTCCGCCTTCCGCGTCGCAAGCCTCTTTCGTAGAGATCGATCCCAGCGCTCCAAATTTCGAGTGCGGACCAAACGACTCCCTGAACTTGCCCAGCGGAGCCCGGCAGAAATTCACATGCTCGTGCCACTGCGCAATGCTCAGCGGAATACGCGCGTCGAGTTGATCTTCCGTATAGCTCTTCGGAGCCGTATACATCACGCCGACAAGCTTGTAATCATCCCCATGCTTTTCGTACAGCAGCGAAGTCGGATGCTCCGGATTGAAATGAAACTGAGCCTCGATCGCATAGCTTCGGCTCGTGAAGTGATAAATCTTCTGCGGGACGTTCGGAAAAAATATATGGAATCCGTTGGCCAGTGCCACCTGATAATCCGTATACTTCTCCGCCGCCTTGCGCGCTTCTTCCACCACTTTCTCCGCCCGCTCCGCATCCCCGGGCTTCGCCGCGCGCAACTCCGTCATCTTCATGTGCGGCCCCATGTCCATGTGGCCTTCCATGGAATGCATCACGTCCGGACTTCCCTTATCCCCGTTCGACATGTCTTTCATGTTCGACGCATCGTGTCCCGACATTCCAGACATATCCATTCCCTGCATCGATTGCTTCCCATTCGCGGGCGCTGCACTCGCCGCTGAATTCGAAGACGGCTGCGATTGTCCCCACGCGACGCTGCACAGCAGAAGACTGACGAATAACAGAAGCTGATTTCGCATAATCCCCCCACAACCTTCAGTGTGATTAAACCCTGAAGCAGCGAGGATGTTTCTGCAAGGCATCGCAAGTCACGCGTGGTGACATTAGTAATCAGAAGCTCCCTGTGGCTCTGCTGGCCCTTGTCTGTCATCCTGAGCGGAGCGGTTGCTCAAGCGCGGCGCGAGCAACCGCGTAGTCGAAGGATCCCCTACCTCGCGAAATAAGCCTCCCAACAACTTAGGATGCCGCGCCGCTGGCGACTCCCGTTCGTTTCTGATACACCTAGCTGCTTGACCCTGCCAATCGCGGTCTTCCTATTCTTCGCCGGAGCCCTGGGCGGCGCGCTGAACTCCGTCGCCGGAGGCGGCAGCTTCATCGCGTTTCCCGCCCTGCTCTTCAGCGGCGTGCCTCCGATCCCCGCCAATGCCACCAACGCCATCTCGCTGTGGAGCGGACAAGCCGCCAGCAGCGGTGCCTATCGCCAGCGCCTCGACGTTCCCCGCCGCGTTATGATCCCGCTGCTCATCGCTAGCCTGATCGGAGGCTTCGCCGGCGCCATGCTGCTCCTGCACACCTCGGCGCACACCTTCATGCGCATCTTGCCCTGGATGATCCTGGCCGCAACACTGCTCTTCGCCTTCGGCAAAAAATTGGCGGGCGGGCGCAAGTCCGTCATCGAGCATGAGACCACATTGGCCGCGCTGACTGGCGCCACGCTGTTTCAATTCGCGGTCGCAATCTATGGAGGTTATTTCGGCGGAGGCATGGGCATCGTGATGCTCGCCATGCTCACCGCCCTCGGCATGTCCGACATTCACGCCATGAACGCGCTCAAAAGCGTCATGGGATTCGTTATCAACGGAGTCGCCGTCGCGACCTTCATCATCCATCGCGCCGTGTACTGGAAGCAAGGAGAGGTCATGATCGCCGGCGCGATCATGGGAGGCTATCTAGGCGCACACTATGCCATGAAGCTGCCTCAACGATGGATCCGCAATTTCGTGGTCCTGGTCGGCGCCGCCATGACCGCCTATTTCTTCTGGAAGGGCTACCACTAGGAACAAAGCCACGGATCGCACGAATCTTCACCGATCCAACAAAATTATCGTTGGGAATCCGTGAAAATCCTTGTCAATCCGTGGCCAAGCTTTCTACTGCATTGGCACCGACACGTGTTCGTGCACGATCATCCACTTGCCGCCCTCGTTCTCGAACACTGCGGTCCAGCGCATATTGCCCATCTCGACCTTTCCGGTTTTCTGGTCCATCTCGAACGCGACCGTCGCCGTCGCCCAAGCCAGATCTCCATGCGGATGAATCTCGGCATCGTCGTTGACCGTAAACTTCGCGCTCTTGTAGCCGGCGAGCACACCCTTGACGCCCTTTTCATACTCATCCCAGCTGTTGTACTTCAGCGGAGCGATGTCGAAGAAAACATGCGGCCCCATTGCGTAGAACTTCGCCGTGTTGGCCGGATCGAGCGTCGACCAGCCATCCCATATTTTCTGCAGATACGGTTTATCCGGCGCGGGCGCAGCAGCCATCTTCTTCGCCGATTTCCTGGTTTGCGCGGAGCCGCACATCACCAGGGCAAGCACGCACAACGAAACGGTCAGAACAAGTCTCTTCATCGTTGAATCCTCCGTGAAATCCGGCGGGAATTGTCGCACAAAGGAAACAGAAACCACAAAGACCGCCCGCCGCGCTTGCGTGATGCTTGACGTCTATCCGCGCCCCCCGCGGATGCGTCATCCCGACGCCCCCGCGCTTTCACCAGCAGGGCGAGGGATCCGCGCGTGTAGCCGTCAGGCATCCCCCTTCTCCACCCGAGAAGCGTCTCCGTAGCCTAATTAACCCACGGTGCAGAAACCATTCCGTTTGACCGATTTCCACAGCCCACGATAAAATAGCTGAGTTTGCCTGTACTCGCCGACCCGTTCTGGGGACGCCTGCCCGGCTGCTGAAGCGCCGCGGCGGAAAAACACAGCAAGCAAAGAAATCAGCAAGGCCCGCGGAAGCGCTAGTGTGCGCCCCGGTTTTCAGACGCGATCGAAGCTCCGGAAGAGTTTCGCCCACGGGCCGGTTTTCAACGACATTGACGGAGGCAAACGTATGTACGCGGTGATCCGCGCAGGTGGAAAGCAGTACCGGGTTGCGCCCGGAGATGTGATTCGCGTCGAGAAACTCACCGGAACCGACGGACAGGTCGAGTTCCCGGTGCTTGCCGTTTCCGGCGAAGAAGGTCAGATCGGAAACGAGCCGGACGCGCGCGTCGTCGGGCAGGTCGTTGAAGAAGGCCGCGGCGAGAAGATTCTGGTCTTCCATTACAAGCGCAAAAAACAATACAAGAAGCTGCGCGGCCATCGTCAGGACTTCACCGCCGTCCGCATCGCGGAAATCGCTTTCGGCGGACAGAGCTTCAAGGCCCCCGACCTTCCCAAGAAGGAAGCGAAGCCGAAGAAGGTAAAAGCGGTCGAGGAACACGAAGCGGAGCCAAAGGCGAAAAAAGCCTCGGCAAAAAAGAAATCCGCCCCGAAAAAGGCCGCTAAAAAGGCAGGGAAGAAGAAGTAGCCAAGTATTGGAGAAGCGATTTAGTAAATGGTTGGTGAAAGGGCACGGCTTCAAGCCCTGCCGAAACGTGGAAGAGCGGCGCTTTAGCGCCGCGATAAGGCGAGAAATCGAAGCGGGCTTCAGCCCCTGAGGCATTACCGGCAACTGGCCACTGAGAATTGAATTTATATGGCGCATAAAAAAGGACAAGGCACATCACGAAACGGTCGCGACTCCAACTCGCAACGGCTTGGATTCAAGGCATTCGGCGGACAGCTCGTTCCCGGCGGCACCATCATCGTCCGGCAGCGCGGCACGCGGGTGAAGCCCGGCCTCAACGTCGGGCGCGGCAAAGACGACACGCTCTTCGCCAAAATTACCGGCCGCATCAAGTTCATGGACAAGGGATCCATGGGCAAGTTCGTCATGGTCGAGCCCGTAGAAGCGAAGTAGCAAATCTGCGTCAGCAGATTTTTCTGCCGACCAACACTGCCTCGCCTTCGGGACGAGGCATTTTTTTTTGGAGTCGTTAGTCGTTCGCCAAAACTGAGTACTGTGTACCGGGTACTGAGTACTGTTCCCATGTTCATCGACGAAGCCAAAATCAAAGTCAAAGCCGGCGACGGCGGCAACGGATGCATGGCCTTCCGCCGCGAGAAGTTTGTCCCGCGCGGCGGACCTTCCGGCGGCGACGGCGGCAAGGGTGGCGACGTCATCATGGAATCCAGCGAGCGCCACAACACGCTCGTGCATTTCCGATTCAATCCCGAGCACAAGGCCGAGCGCGGACGCCACGGTGAAGGCTCCAACAAGACCGGCCGCGAAGGGGTCGATGTTCTGCTCAAAGTCCCCGTCGGAACCATTGTCTACGACGACGAAACCGGAGAGAAGGCTTTCGAATTCACCAGCGCCGATCAGCGTTTCGTCATCGCCCGCGGAGGTCGCGGCGGACGTGGCAACGCCCGTTTCGCCACCTCCGTCCATCAGGCTCCGCGCGAGCACGAGGCCGGACGCCCCGGCGAAGAGCATACCTATCGCCTCGAACTGAAGCTGCTCGCCGATGTTGGACTCGTGGGATATCCGAATGTCGGCAAGTCCACGCTGATCTCGCGTATCTCGTCCGCGCGTCCGAAGATTGCCGATTACCCGTTCACGACCCTCGAGCCGAATCTCGGGGTCGTCGCCGTGGGCGATGCCAAAGATGAAATCAGCTTCGTGGTAGCCGATATCCCGGGCCTGATCGAAGGGGCTCACACTGGCTCCGGACTGGGCATGCAGTTCCTCCGCCACATCGAGCGCACCCGCCTGCTCGTGCATCTGGTGGACGTCTCCGACTCCAGCGGCCGCGATGACGTGGTCAAAGATGTCGAAGTCATCATGGGCGAGCTGGCCAGCTTCGGAGCCCATCTCGAAGAGAAGCCCCTGATCATGGTCGCCTCGAAGATCGACGTGGCCAACAAAGACAAGCTCGCGACGCTCAAGCGCTATTGCAAGAAGCAAAAGCTCAAGCTGTACGAGATCTCCGCCGTAACCGGCAAGGGCATCGAGGCCTTGAAGTATGCCATCGCCGAAGAAGTGCAAGCCCTGCGAGAGCAAGATCTGAATGCGGTCTGAACTTCAGCCCTCCGACCTCCGACCTCCGGCCTCGGGACCTCCGACATGATCCCCCTGCGAATTTACCCACGGAAAAAATCTTTGGAGCTCCTGAGCTCCGGTGAAGGCGATGAGAAAGGGGTGGGTACCCCCCCTCCCCTGGTCTCTTGGAATGATCGAGTTAGCGGAAAATCGCGAAATAATCTATTGTTTTCAATGTTGTGCGGGTAAAATATTGAAAACAAATATGTTATGTGCTGATATTGGCGCAGATTTTTTGATCAGTTCACGCACAATATTGATTTCAAAGAACTTATCGGATTCGAGCTCCCGACTGTGGCTGCAAAATCTTGAGCCGCAGGCACTTACAGGTAAAATCTAGAAAACATGGAAGTTACAAGGAGCAAGAATTTGCGAAGCCGTCATTCGCGGCCGCTGCCATGATCGGATTTTGGGGCTGTGGAAGGCAAGGTCAGATGTCACAAGAGGGCTGTGGAAAGTGCCCTCGCTTTGCCATTTGACTGCGCTACGACTTATTCGGGAAGGGCTTTAGGAATCTGAGGGAAGGAAATTCCAGACGCTCTGCTTTCTTCAAATTGCGGAGGCGGGGTCGCCCGCGCGACAGACGGCGAGGGCGCCGGCGCTACGTTCGTAGCCGGTCGGATGCCGCAGGCGCACTTGGCGACTTTTGATCTTCTTTCTCTTCGCGCTGTTCAGCCCAAAGATCTGCGTTACTGATGGCCGGCCGCGAAGGCTTCGTCCCATGAACAAAGGCGGCCTTCGCAGGCCGCCTTTCCCCAAATCAAGACCCACAAAACCCGATTCGTATCTTACGCTCTCGGCAACGGTCTGTGCTGGAAGTGGTATTGCAGAATGCGGGCTGCAAGGGCGGGACTGAGCGATTCACCCTTTCGCTCGATGGTGCGGACGACTTCTCCGCGGCAGACGACTTCTGTCCCTGAGAGTCCGGCAATTTCAGCCGGGAGCACGAGATTGATTTCCAGTTGAGAGCTAGGTTGCAGCGATTCGTCGGCCTCGAACAAGAGTCCAGAACGGCTGATATTTTCGGTTGTGCCCACATGCCATTGGGATTCGCCAAGACGGCGGTAACGCAGCGGCAAGTGAAGCTGGAATCGTTTCGCGCGGGACGGTGGAACGGTCCGGGCCTGCGCGGTGGGCTGGGGTTCAGCAGACTGCAAAGACATGAGTACCTCCGGGGGAGTTGGAGTTGCATCGAGCACTTCGCGAACGATGCTCTTCAGATCGCGAAGGTTGAAAGGCTTCTGGAGCAGGCGAACGCCCACGTCCAGCATGCCGTTGTGTCCGATCACGTTTTCTGTGTAGCCGGACATGTAGAGGATTTTCACGTTGGGGCGAATTTCGGAGATGCGCTGCGCCAGTTCGCGCCCGTTCATGCCGGGCATGATCACGTCCGTGAGCAGAAGATGGATCACCGCCTCGTGCGCGACGGCGATCTGCATGGCGACTGCACCGTCGGCGGCCTCGATCACTTTGTAGCCCTGCTTCTCGAGATATTGACGAGCGAGGTAGCGCAGGTTGGCCTCGTCTTCGACCAGAAGAATGGTTTCGGTGCCAGGCTCGACTTTTTGCGTGAGAGCCGGCGCGGCAACCTGGGCCGCTGCTTCGCCGACCGATGCGACGCGCGGGAGATAGATCTTGAACGTGGTACCGCGGCTCATTTCGCTGTAGACCCAGATGTATCCGCCGCTCTGCTTGATGATGCCGTAGACGGTCGAGAGGCCGAGTCCGGTTCCCTTCATGCCTTTGGTGGTGAAAAAAGGTTCGAAGATGTGCGACTGGGTATCGGGGTCCATGCCCATGCCGGTATCGCTGATGGCGACCATCACGTAGTCGCCAGGTTTGAGCGGGCCATGGAGACGCGCGTAATCCTCGTCGAGAGTGACATTCGCAGTCTCGATCGTGAGCTTTCCGCCGGAGGGCATGGCGTCGCGCGCATTCACGGCGAGATTCATGATGACCTGTTCAATCTGTCCGGCATCGGCGCGAACGGGCCAGAGATTTTTGGCCGGCATCATCATCAGATCGATATCCTCGCCGATCATGCGGTCGAGCATCTTCAGGTTTTCGCTGGCGATGTCGTTGAGATTAATGACGCGCGGAGCCAGCATCTGCTTGCGGCTGAAGGCGAGCAGTTGCCGGGTCAGCGAGGAGGCTCGTTCAGCCGCGCTGGCAATTTCCTGCGCTGGTCCGCGGAGGTGCGGCTCTGCTCCGAGACGCTCGAGCAGGAACTCGGAGTATCCGGAGATCACCATCAGAAGATTGTTGAAGTCGTGGGCGATGCCGCCGGCAAGGCGGCCGACGGCCTCCATCTTCTGCGACTGGCGCAGTTGTTGCTCGAGGGCGCGGTGCTCGGTGACGTCTTCGGCGAAGACTTCGAAGACAACGCCTTCGTTGCGCCCGTTGGTCACCGACCGTCCGGAAACGCGAACGACCGTGGTGCCGCCTTTGCGCTTCCACTCGGCGTTGAGTCCTTTAAAGGGAGCCGGGGAGCGGAGATAATCGGCAAGATCGAACCACTGATCCGTGTCGGCGTAGAGGCTGTAAATGTGTTGCCCGACGAGATCGACCTTGGAGGTAAGGCCGAGTAAGTCGAGGAATGCCGGGTTCGCGTCGAGGATTTTGCCGGTTGAATCGCAGCTGCAGATTCCGTAAGGAGCGTTGGTCACGAGCGAGCGGAAATTAGCCTCGGAACGGCGCAGATTCTCTTGCGCGGCCCGCAGCGCAGCGTTGAGCCAGCAGATCAGCATGGCCACAAAGAAGAAGAGCGAGAGACGAAAAATGGCGGTGCGGAGCTGATCCGGTGTATGGTCTCCG
Organism: uncultured Acidobacteriota bacterium; assembly: GCA_963763845.1. GTDB lineage: Bacteria > Acidobacteriota > Terriglobia > Terriglobales > Acidobacteriaceae > Sulfotelmatobacter. Next base: position 384,358 of record CAVXPX010000014.1, on the reverse strand, counting down.
ACAAGCGTGAAATAAGCGCTCACCGTGAGCGCGAAGGCGGTGGCGACGACGCCGGGTTTCCAGCCGCCGTACCACGCGCTTACCATGACGGCGACGGCAAAAAGAGCGAGCCGGCTTTCCGAGACGTCCGCGAGCAGAATCGTGGAAATCAGAGCCAGGGCCGTACTGAGAACAGCGACGCCATAGCGCAGAAAAGGAGCGCGGGCGGGCGGGATGCGAAGTAGGGGGAGGGTTACTCGCATGTCACTCATCCTAGTTCCAAAATGGGAAACAGGGTAGTTACAGGAGTTCATCTTGCGGTGAGATGTTTTGTGATGTCCGATTTCGCGGCCAGCGTTGTCCGATGGGACAATGCGGATGGTCCACTTAGGCAGGCAGGTTGAGCCGGTCGAGAGCGAGGGCGTAACGAATCGATGAACATTGGACTGTTTGGCGGGACGTTTGATCCCGTACATCATGGGCATTTGGCGCTGGCACGGGCAGCGCTGGAGCGGTGCAAGCTGCATCGGATTTACTTCGTTCCGGCGAATGTGCCTCCGCATAAGCAACGGCAGCCTCTGACTCCGTTTATCCACCGGTTTGCCATGCTGGCGCTGGCGACCGCGAAGGAGAAGGCGTTTATTCCTTCGTTACTGGAAGCTCCGGACGAGGGCAGCTCAAAGAAAGAAAAGCCGAATTACACGATCGAGACCGTGCGGCGACTGAAGCAGTCGTTCAAGAAAAGCGACCGGCTGTATTTCCTGATCGGGATGGACGCGTTCGCGGAGATTGCGAATTGGCATCAGGCGGAGGCGATGTTTCGCGAGTGCGCTTTTATCGTGGCGGGGCGTCCGGGATATTCTCTGGCGGATGTGGCGAATGCGCTGCCCGAGAAACTGCGTCCGCGGGCGGAAGTAACGAAGCCATTTCACAAGCAGGCCGCGACCGGCGATCTGGTTCTGCCGGGAGTGACTATTCATCTGATGGGAGACTTGCGGGAGCCTGCATCGGCGACGGCGATCCGGCAGGCTATCGCGGCTGGGAAGGCGCTGGGACGGTTCGTGGAACCGGTGGTGGCGGAATACATACGGAAGATGGGACTGTATAAGGGCGGTCGCTAGTCGTTGGCCGCTGACTTTGGCCATCAGCCGTTCACCTTCCGGGCCGGAGGCTGCATTTATAGCTCCCGCGGATCTGATTCTTGTTGCGTTCAACGGGTCTTCTCCAGGGCCTCGGTTACAATGGATGGCGCGAACCTGGAATTTCAGGTTTGCTTTTTTCAGACTAACGAAGGGGAATCCTTGATGGCACAGAATCATTACTCCACAAAAACGAAGCGGCGGGTCAAGAACGCCAAGCGGAAAGATCCGTCGGCGGCAACGATGGCGAAGCTTCGGAAGTTGGCTGCTGCAGAAAAGAAATCGGGCAGCTAGCGGGCGTGGTGCAAGTCAGCGTTCGAAAGCAGCGCCTGAACACGCGTTGATTTTCGCAGCCTTTGCGGCACGGATAAATCCGCGCCCTGATACGAAACATGCATCAAAGAACCGATTCGATTATTGAATGAAGAAAAACGAACTCAAACAGCAAGTAGCCGCCGCGATTCAAGCCTGCCTGGAAAAGAAGGCCGAAGAACTTACCATCCTGGAAATGGAAAAAGGGTCGGGGGCGTTTACCGACTACTTTGTCCTATGCAGCGGGACCAATCCGAGGCAAGTGCAGGCGATCGCAGATGAAGTGGAATTGCAACTGAAGAATGCGGGTCTGCGCCCGACGCATGTCGAAGGCTATAACCAGGCCGACTGGGTACTGCTCGATTACGTCGATTTTGTCGTGCATGTGTTTTCGGAGAAGGCGCGGAAGTTTTACGATCTGGAACGACTGTGGAAGTCGGCGAAGCGGCTGGAGCCGGGGGATCTGAGACGAACTGCTCGCGGACGCCAGACCGCGACAAAAAAGAAGACCGCGTCGAAGAAGAAGAGAAGAGTGAAAGCCTAGGCCGCAGCGCCTAAAGGCGGATTGATTTCGGCAATGCTTTACGGCACGGATAAATCCGTGCCCTGATACGAACCGGCGCAGTGATACGAACTGCACCGATTCCTCGTGAGTTCCTGAAGTTTCCATGACATCCAAGTCAGGCGCCGAACCGAATTGGGGAAACCAGTATCGCCTGGTCGCGTCTGAGAAGTGGAAGGCGAAATCGGCGGCGATGGGTCGTCCCGTGACCGAGGCGCTGGTCGACTATGCCCAGCCGCAAGCGGGGATGAAGGTGCTGGATCTGGCGAGCGGGACGGGCGAGCCGGCGATTACTCTGGCGTCTCGAGTCGGTCCTGCGGGTCATGTGACGGCGCTGGATCTGAGTAGCGATCTGCTCGAGATCGCGGAGGCACGAGCCCGAGCGCGCGGGCTGACGAATTTCAAGACGCGTCAGGCGGATGCGCATTCGCCACCGTTCCCCGAAGCCAGCTTTGATCTGGCGACTTCACGGTTTGGCGTGATGTTCTTTCGCGATCCGGTGAAAGCTTTGAGCGAATTGCAGCGCGTGCTGCGCCCGGGGGCGCGGGCTTGCTTTCTGGTGTGGGGGCCATTCGAGCAGCCGTACTGGCAAAGCACGATGGGCGTGGTGCATCGGCATGTCGGCGGCCCGCTGTTGCAGCCGGATGGGCCGAATCCGTTTCGATTTGCCGAGACGGGGAGCTTGCCGGATGTGCTGCGGCGTGCCAGGTTCCGCGATGTTGGGGAAGAGATTAGAACTGTGCCGTGGACGTGGCCCGGGCCAGTTGAGGAAGTTTGGGAGCAGCAGCGTGCGGTCGCGGTGCCGTTTCGTTCGATGCTGGAGCGGGTGCCGGAAGAGCGCTGGCCGGCGATTCATGCGGAGGTGCACGAGGCGGTGCGGCAGTATTCGGACGGAGAGACAATTCAGTTTGGGGCGTCGGTGATTCTGGCCTCCGGCAAGAAGTAAGGGCCGGGCATGGAGATCAAGGTTGCGTGGATCGGGAAGACGAAGGAAGCGGCGACTGCGGCGCTCACGGAGGAGTATCTCAAGCGGATTTCGCGTTACGCTCCGGTTGAAGGCGTGACGGTCCGGGACGAGGCGGATCTGTTGGCGAAGTTTGGCGCGGCCAGCAAAAGTGGAACGAGATCGACGCTGGTGCTGATGGACTCGCGAGGCAAAGAATCTTCCTCGGAACAGTTCGCGAAATTTCTGGGAGATTATCAGGATCGGAATCCGCTGCCGCTGGTGTTTGGGATTGGAGGGGCGGACGGGTTCAGCGATCTGGCGCGATCGGCGGCGCAGCAGGTGATATCACTGGGGAAGATGACTTTGGCGCACGAACTGGCGAGAGTTGTGTTGCTCGAGCAGATTTATCGAGCGTTTACCATCTTGAAGGGCCATCCGTACCATTCGGGGCACTGAGCTATGGTTGATTGTTGAATGAAAACGCCCCGCGCAGTCAGTTTCCCACCTTCTTGCCGGCAACCAGTATCTTTAGAATTTCTGCTGAGAGTTTACTTGGGTTGATCTCTTCCATATTGGTGAGGACCACGACTCCATCATTTTCAGCGGGCGCGATCATGAAACTTGTGCTGGTGCCCTGCTGGCCGCCGTTGTGGCCGACGGTTGTGCCCACTCCTTCTTCTGTGCCGGTATCCCAGCCAAGGCCGTAGCTATCTTTAGTGCCATCGGATGGTTTCAAGGGTGTCCACATGAGTTCGCGCGTGGCGGGCTTGAGCAGTTTATCGTGCAGGACGGCGACTTCAAACCTTGCGATATCTAGGGCGGAGGAAAGCCATCCGCCGCCGGGAATCTTGTAGCTGGAATCGAGGAAGTCGGCGTTCTCGACGGTGCCGTCTTTGGTCTTCTGATAGAAGCGCGTGCGGTACGGGATGATCGTGAAACGGTTGTCCACCAACGTTTCGTCCATGCCTGCGGGAGCGAAGACGTTTTTCAGCATGTAGTCGACATATTTCGAGTTCGACGCTCCTTCCATCACGCAGCCGACCAAGGTATATCCCTGGGTCGAATAGTGGAAATGAGTGCCGGGAGGGGCGATGAGGGGATCGTTCTTGAAGAAATCGAGTCCCGCCGAAATCGGATCGTCGAAGTGTTTGGTGTTTCCGATTTCGACATCGTCGGGACCGCTTTTGTAGTGGCGGATGCCGCCAAGATGCCCCATGACTTCGCGCGTCGTAATCGTCGCGGATTTTTCGGGGAAGGCCGGGCAGTATTTCTGTACAGGGGCATCGAGGTCGAGGCGTCCCCGTTCCCAGAGCTCGAGGGCTCCAACAGCGGTAAGTGTTTTCGAGATGGAGCCGAGGCGGAAGAGGGTGTGCTCACTTGCGGGAGAGTTATTCTCAAGGTCGGCAAAACCGAAGCCCTCGGCCCATTCCAGTTTTCCGTTCTCGACTACGGCGACGGAGAGACCTGGCACATGAGTGGAGGACATGAACTTTGCGACAGCGGCTTCAATCTTCGTGCGCGCCGGCGGCGAGAGATCAGGTTCCTGGGCGCGCAAGAGAGGAGCCGAGATGCAAATAAGAATGATTGCCCAGAACGAGGGACGAGAACGGGATGGAAACATGGAGCCTCCACGGAAGGGGCTCCATTGTAGCAACTCAAAGAATCCGAACGTTATTGGGTGACGGTGGCCTGGTAGCTGACCGCCTGCCAGTGTCCGGCGCGGTGGACCCATACGCGGGTGTAGCGGTAGGGGCCGCTGAAGTCCTCGCCGAGTTGATGCCCCTTCACGTCGGCTCTTGCGGTGACAATAGCAGTATCACCATAAAGCCGGACGACCATGTCGGTGACATCGATGTTGTCGTAGCGAAGCTGTCCGGACTTGCGGGCGGAGATGGCGTCTTTCTTGGTTGTTACCGTGCCGAGGGGAGTAATCGCAACGTAGTCATCGGCAAGCGCGCGCTCCGGGAATGCAGGATCGCGGCGGAGACTGGCTTCCCTCGCCTCGTGCTCCATCTCGATGATCTCCCGGATCGTATTTTGCTCGCCCTGATCGATCATGGAGCTCTTGGGACGGACGGACACACGTTGCGCTGAGAAGGCGGTCGTCATGCCGAGCAGGCACGACAATAACACTACATACTTGTTGATCACGATGAGACCTCCGCGAAGTGCGAGGGGACAGAGATCCGCCTGGACGAGATTACGCAAGGTTGGATGCCGGAGTTCCGTGGAAAATTTCTGATTGCGGACATTTATGTTCCCTGCCGGTCATACGAGAGCGTGGGCTGACGGCTATCGCCGGATAATCTAAACCAATAAATGGAAGACGGTTCTGAGCATCATTTCGTTACAGTTTTTTGTCCGAATCTAGAGACTGGCCTTTCATCTCGAGCCCCTACAAAGATCTCCCCACGGGTAATCTTTCAACTGCAACTGGTATTCCAGCGCAAGCGGGGCCCAAGTTCTTGCAGGACAGGGGCGTCGATAAAGCTCCGGCAAGTTCCTTCGTCCGCTCAGAGATTTGGGTGTCCAAGATTGGACAGCAGGAAGCCCCAGGAGTGCCGCTTCTAGTAGAATCAAAAGATTCCGGCTCAGGCATGGCAGATATCCGACGAGGTCTCATCATCGTGAATACCGGGCCGGGGAAAGGCAAGACCACGGCGGCGATGGGTACCGCACTGCGAGCAGTCGGGCAGGGCATGCGGGTGCTGATGCTGCAGTTCCTCAAGGGCTCGTGGCACTACGGCGAACTCGACGCGGTACAGGCCTTCGGCGACAAGTTCGTGATGAAGCAGATGGGCCGGGGCTTTGTGAAGGTCGGCACGGAGAAGCCCGATCCGGAGGATGTCCGGATGGTGGAAGAGGCGTGGGCTGAGGCCGACAAGGCGATTCAGTCGGGTGAGTGGGACCTGGTCGTGCTGGATGAGATCAACTATGCCATCAGCTACGGGATGCTCGATCCAGCAAAGGTCGTCGAGAGCCTGAAAAAGAAACCCGAGATGGTGCACGTCATCTTGACGGGAAGGAACGCAGATCCCACAATTGTCGAGATTGCCGACACCGTGACGGAGATGCGCCAAGTGAAACACGCGTACGAGAAGGGCGTGATGGCGCAGAGAGGAATCGAGTACTGATTTGGTAATCGGGTAATTGAGTAATTTCAAAACCCGCTCGGTTTTCAATTGCCAAATTACAAAATTACCCAATTACAAAATTCTTTTTATGGCTTGGTTTAAACGGGAATCCGGCGAATTGGACACTTCGGGCGAGAAGAAAGTCCGCACCGAAGGGTTATGGGTGAAGTGTGAGAACTGCCGCCAGATCATCTGGAAGAAGGATCTGGAAGAAAACATGAACGTGTGTCCCAAGTGCGACAAGCATTTTCGAATCGATGCTCGCACCCGGCTGGCGCTGTTGATGGATGAAAATCAGTACGCAACGTTCGACGCGGATATTGCTTCGACGGATCCGCTGAAGTTTGTGGATTTGAAGCCATATTCGTCGCGGCTGAAACAGGCTCAAAAGGATACCGGTCTGAAAGACGCGGTAATTAACGCTCAGGGCAAGCTGATGGGCCGGCCAGTGATTGCCAGCGTCATGGAGTATGCCTTCATCGGCGGCAGCATGGGAGCCGTGGTAGGCGAGACGATCACCCGGGCGGTCGAGCGGTCGGCGGATCAGAGAGTTCCGCTGATTATCGTCTCGGCTTCGGGCGGCGCGCGCATGATGGAAGGCGTGATCAGCCTGATGCAGCTGGCGAAAATCTCGGCGGCGCTGGCGAGACTGGATAAGGCGAAGGTTCCGTATATCTCCCTTCTGACTGATCCGACGACGGGCGGCGTGACGGCTTCGTTCGCGATGCTTGGAGACGTGAACATCGCCGAGCCGGGGGCGCTGATCGGGTTCGCCGGGCCGCGGGTGATTGAGCAAACGATCCGGCAGAAGTTGCCGCCCGGCTTCCAGCGCAGTGAATTCCTGCTGCAGCACGGAATGCTCGACGCCGTCGTTCCACGCAAGCAGCTGAAACCGTACATCGCGCGGGCGCTGGATTTCATGGCGGCGTGAAGAAGCTTCTAGCCACTAGCTTCTAGCTCTTAGCTAAAACCTGTATCTTTGAATTTTGCCATTCTGGCGGATCCTTTCGATCTCTCGACTCTCTGGAAGTATTGGTAAGCTTGGAATGCATCCGTTGCGGCTAGAAGCTGTTCTTATGTCCTACGAAACCGCAGTGGCGAGCATGTTTGCGCTGGGGCACGAACTGGCGCACACGCCGTCGCAGAAGTTCGATCTGGCGCACATGCGGGTACTGCTGGCGGAGATGAATCATCCGGAGCGGACGTTCCCGAGTGTGCTGATCGCGGGGACGAACGGCAAGGGCTCGACCGCCGCGACTCTGGCTTCGATTTTTCGGGCGTCCGGACTGAAGACTGGTCTCTACACTTCGCCTCACCTGATGCGGCTGAACGAGCGAATTCGGGTGAACGGGGCGGAGATCAGCGACGACGATTTTGCCGAGTTCCATGGAGAAGTCGATGCTGTGGCGGGGCGGCTCGTGGAACGGAATGAGCTGCCGTGGCATCCGAGTTTCTTCGAGATGATGACGGCGATCGCATTCGCGTATTTCTTTCGCGAGAAGGTGGACATCGCCGTGCTCGAGGTCGGGATGGGCGGGCGGCTGGATGCCACCAACGTAGTCGAGCCGCTGGTGAGCGTGATTACCGATATTTCGCTCGATCATCAGAGGTTTCTGGGCAGCACCGTCGGCGAGATTGCGCGGGAAAAGGTGGGGATCATTCGTCCGGGCGGAGTGGTGGTGACTCTGCCGCAGCAGCCGGGAGCGAATGACGTCATTGGAAACACGATTCTGGATCTGGCCGCGATAGGGGTCAGCGCGGTGCAGTATGTGCCGCCGGTGTCGCCGGGGAGTGACCGGTACTCGGTACTCAGTCTTGGCGGCGCGGCTGGAAGCCGTGCCCGTTCACAAACCAATGAGGTAGCTTCTCAGAATAGAAACATCGACGCCGCTGAGAATTCACCGGTGCGATATGAATACCCGTTGCAGGTGATGGGAAGGCAGATTCTGGTGCAGAGTCCGCTGGTGGGACGGCATCAGCTGCGGAATGTGGCGCTGGCGATTGCGGCAGCGGAAGAGGCCGTGAAGAAGGGCATCCCGGGGATTACTGCGGAATCGATTGAACATGGCATTCGCGAGACGAAGTGGCCAGGCCGGTTCCAGATCGTGCCGGGCGAACCCGAGATTGTGCTCGATGTGGCGCACAATCCGGCGGGAGCATGGGCTCTGCGCTCTGCCCTTTCGGAACGCTACGACGACCGTCCGCTGATTTTTGTTTTCGGAGCGATGCGGGACAAGGCAATCTCAGAGATGACCGAGATTCTATTTCCGTTGGCAGAGCGCGTGATTGCGACGAGGCCGGAGAATCCTCGAGCGGCATCGCCGGAGGAAATTCAGCAGGCGGCGGCTAGGACCGGAACTGAAATCGAGGAGATTGGCGAAGTGAGTGCCGCGCTGGATCGTGCTTGCGCGATGGCAGGGGCGAGAGTTGCCGTGGTGGTGACCGGCTCGATCTATCTGGTGGGGGAAGTGATGGGGCTGCTTGGGGTGAGAGCCTGACTGCGGTTAAAGGTTTCTCCTAGAATGGAAGGTGTGTCAGAAGTGAAGTCATCCGTAGAGCAGGCGCAGAGCGAGGAAGTTGGCGGTCCCCAACCGGTCGTCGCTCGTCCGCGGCAAAGTCCACATGCGATTCCGGGGATGAAGTACGGCTGGCTGAGCCGGTTGCGCTCGTATTTCGTTTTCGACCCGCTGATCTGGTTCTACACGCTTGGCTTGGGACTATTGGCCTTGCCAGGGGGCCTTTTCGACCGAAAGGGACGGCGCTTGCACTGGTTCTCGCGCACCTGGTCGTGGCTGATCATGAAGACGATCTTATCGCCGGTGAAGGTGACCGGGTTCGACAAGGTCGACACATCAAGGCCGCACGTTTATGCGGCAAACCATGCTTCCGCGCTCGATATCCCGGTTTTATATGTGAACCTGCCCTTTCAGTTCAGAATCGCATTCAAGAAAGAGCTTCTGTCGTATCCGGTGGTGGGCTGGCAACTCAAACGCTCGGGACAGATTTGCATCGATCAACAGAATCCGGCGCACTCGATCAGCAGCATACGGGCGGCATTGAAGGGATTGAAAGACGGACTGCCGCTGGTGATTTTTCCCGAAGGTGGGCGCTCCACGGATGGTTACATCAAGCCGTTTCTGCCAGGCGCATTTTTTCTGGCAATCAAGGCGCAGGTGGATATCGTTCCCGTGGCGTTAGTCGGAACATACGAACTATTGCCGATGGACACGTATCACATCAAGTGCCGTCCGCTGGAGATGCGCGTAGGAGACCCGATCTCGACGGCGGGGCTCACGATTCGTGATCTGGAGACACTTTCGACGCGGGTGCAGAAAGCGGTTGAGGGTCTGTACTATCCGGAGTGATCGCTTTTGGCCTCGAAAGAAACAAGAGATCCCTCGGCATGCCGTTGCCTTCGGGATGGCATGCTTCGGCCGGGATGACAATCGGATGAGACGGCCCTAGGCCGCTTTTTTGCCTTCGTCACAGAGTTGCTGATAGTGATCGCGACCGCGCTGGTATCCGCGCAAGAAGGGTTCGTCTACATTCTTGCCGGGATGCTGGCGCTTGACGTCTACGAGCGCGGCATCCATTTCGGCGGACACCTGATCGAACTCCTTGCAGCGGGTTCTGGCGTGCATGGCGGCTTGAAATCCGAGGCGGAAGAACTGCTCATCGTCGGAAAAGCTGCCGCCGGAGGCAGGATAGCGGCTCTCTTCGGCGCTGCGGAGGCCGATCCACCACTGCTCTCGCGCAGCATCGATCGACTCCGCGCCCTCCCGAGCGAGCAGATCGCGGACGAGAGATGCCGAGCCTTCGTTCTCGGCGAGGGCGATGACAACGCTGCGGCCTTTGCGGAGAGCGTCTTCATAAACGAAGATCTCGTCTTCGGGCAATCCCTCATACGTATGGCTTTCGATCTTGTTGCCCGCAGTGGCGCCGACGGTGGCGCCGGCGGCTCCGAGAATGGCGGTACCCAATAATCCGAAAGCGGTGATGGGGCCGACGCCAGGAACGAGAGCCATGAGGAGAGAACCGCCGGTCAGCCCGATTCCTCCGCCGAGGAGGGCGCCCATGGCACCGCCCATGCCCGGCTGCTCGGTCGAGTCGGTCGCGACCGATTGGATCTCTTTATCGACTTGATCGACAGTCCCGGGAGTGAGGAGCGTGATCCGGTCGGAGGGTATGCCTGCCTTTTGGATTTCGCTTACCGCATGCTGAGCCGCGGATCTGGTCGTGAAAACTCCGGTGATGGCTTTCAATGGTCACCTCGCAGAAGAGTTTCGCTGTGTGGAACAGCGCTAATTGTGGACTGATGCCCGAGGAACCGAACGCGAGTATGATGCCGAGAACCCCGCTGGGAGTTTAGCATCGAAATTTGCGATTTTGTATTCTTAGCGTAACCTTTTTCCCGGGGGCGGCGTTTTATCCTGTGTAAGGCAAAACCGCGCGGAGAATTCGTTGAAGGCTCTGAAGAAAGAAGCGGACGAACGGCTTCTGATCGAAGCTGCGCAGAAGGATCCCGCCCGCTTTGCGGAGCTGTATGAAATCCACTTCGAACGGGTGTACGCCTATATCGCGCGCCGGGTGCAGGACCGAGCCGAGACCGAAGATCTGACGTCCGACGTTTTTCATCAGGCGCTGGCCAACCTGAAACGGTTCGAGTGGCGGGGAATTCCGTTTGCCGCATGGCTGTTCCGGATCGCCGCCAATCTGATTACGGACCGCTGGCAACGTTCCGGGCGGGAAGTTGCGGACGAGGAACGGGTTGAGGCGGCGCACGTCAATCCCGTGGAAATCGAGCAGGTCGAACGGCAGGCGACGCTGTTTCGGTTGGTCGACACATTGCCCGCCGAGCAGCAGCGCGTGGTCGTGCTGAGATTTGTGGAACAGAAAAGCATCAAGGAAGTCGCGCGGGAAATTCGCAAGACCGAAGGTGCAGTAAAGCAGTTACAGTTTCGCGCGTTGAGCAACTTACGCGCGCGCATGGAGGGTGCCGATGCCTAAGCGCTCTCTAAAACACGGGAATGGCGATAGCAAGAAGATCGAGCAAGTGAACACGGCCATCGAGGCGATGCTGGCGCGGAATGATGGCTGGGTCGATAGAAAGACGCTGAGCGAGGCGGGGGCCGAAATCGAGCCGTTGGTGCGCATCGCGGCGGACTTGCGCAATCTGCCGAGTGCGAGTTTCAAGGCACGATTGAAATCCGAATTAGGAGGTAAGAAGAATATGTCTACCGTTGCTGAGCCTGTGGCCAAGGCCGCTGCCGCTGTTCGCATCAGCGCAACCCCAAGGCTAGCGTTCCGCGATCCTGCCAAAGCGATTGAGTTTTACACGCGCACTTTGGGTGCGAAAGAAACGTTCCGTTTCCAGGTGGGAGACAGCATCCCGCACGCCGAACTGATGATCGGCGATTCGGCGATCGATATCACCGGCGAATGGCCCGAGGGCGGCCGCTTCAGCGCGGAAACGCTGGGCGGTTCGCCGATTTCGATCTCCATCCAGGTCCCGGATGTAGATGCATTTACCGAGCACGCCGTGGATGCTGGCATGAAGCTGGTGCGTGAGCCCAAAAATCAGTTCTACGGACATCGCGATGCGACGCTGGCAGATCCCTTTGGCTATACCTGGGCCGTGTTCAGCGTGGTCGAAGAGATGCCAGTCGAGGAAATGCACCGGCGCATGAAGGGGATGACGACGGGACCGGAGGGCGGGAAGACGCCGGAACCGAAGAAAAGCGTGAGCCCGATCCCGAAGGGCTATCGCATGGTCACGCCATATCTGGTGGTGCCAGACGTCGATGCGGTAATCAACCTGGTGAAGAAGAGTTTTGGCGGTGAGGAAACATTCCGCGCCGTCGGTTCGGCGGGTGGATACCACTGCGAGGTTCGGGTGGAGGATTCCGTGCTGATGATCGGAGGCGGCGGCGAGGGAGTTGCATGGAAGGGCGAGCCGATGTTGGGCGCGTTTCACGTTTACGTTCGCGATTGCGATGCGGCCTACAAGCGCGCGCTTGCGGCGGGCGGGAAGTCGCTGACTGAGCCTGCCGACCAGTTCTATGGGGAACGCTCTGCTCATGTGGTTGATGCCGCTGGCAATCACTGGTACATCGCTACTGCTAAGGCGAGCGGCTACAAGTCGGAAGGTGCGCCGGCGATTCAGCCGTATCTGCACCCGCTGCGAGTGGATCCGGTGATGAACTTCCTGAAGCGCGCTTTCGGGGCAGAGGATTTGGGGCGGTTCACGTCGCCGGACGGGGTCGTGCACCACATGACGATCGCGATTGGCGACTCGCACCTGGAGATGGGCGAAGCCCAGGGGCCGTACCAGCCGATGAAGTCGATGTTCTACCTGTACGTGCCGAACGTGGATGACGTGTACCGAACCGCGCTGGCAGCAGGGGCGAAGGCAATGCAGGAGCCGGCCGATCAGCCCTATGGCGATCGCGTGGGCGCCGTGACCGATGCGTTTGGCAATCAGTGGTGGATCGCCACGCGCGTCAAGGATGTGAGCTAGTCCAGGCGGTTGCCGAACGATCAGGCATTCTTCAAGCGGCGAAAAAACTGAGGAGCGGGATAAAGCCTCGCTCCTCGTTCGCTTTGATCGTCCACTAACTCTTCGGAATCAGAATCGCGGTTACGCTGTAGCGAGGCACTTCGACAGTAAACGTTGGGCCAAGATTCTCGATGGGCGCCTCGGTGATGGTCTTGCCGGCGTCGATATTGACCTTGCCGTAATCGTAGCGAGTTCCCTTGTTCGCGAAATTGTAATTCGGGACTGAGACGGTTACGGTCACGGAGCGGGAAAGCTCCTTGTTGATCAGAAGCAAGCCCAGGCCTCCGTCACGGCGCTTTACTGCATGGATGGCGAGAGTCTGGCTGGGCGAAGTGGCTCCCACGAAAATGTCTCCGGGTTTCGCGATCTCGTGTATGAGCTTGATGCCGAAATAGGCGGGCTGGGGCTGGTCTTTTTCGTCGATGAAAATTGGAAACAAACCATGGATTGGGCCCCACTCCACGGTGTACGCCCCCCGTTCCAGCAACGTCGCGACGGTGTCAGCGGAATAGAGCGCGGTGACGGCGGGATTCTTCGCGGGGAACCATGGAGCGATGCCTACGCTGGTAAAAGCCAGTTGCGGCGCATGTCCCGAGGGGCAGAACTTCTTGTACTTTTCAATCAGGTCGCGGCCGAGGCGGGTGTAGTCATGCTCCATCGCGTCTTGCCCGGGGAAAAACTTTTCGTTATCTAATGGGTCTCGGGCGACGGTGAGCAGGTCGTCCTCATCAATGTTGTTGACGAAGCTCGGCGGAGCACCCTTTCCTTCCCAAAGACTGGCAGCGCTGAAGTCCATGCTGCCGCATGCGGCTTTGAGGACTTCAGCGTTCCAATTCTTGCCGACCTGATCCGAATCGGCGGCCTCGGGCGGCGGCATCACAAAGGCGCCCACCATGATCTTAGGATCAACCGCCTTCATGGCCTTCGCGAATTGCACGACAGCAGCGCCGTAGACGGCCGGTCCGATACGCGCATTGTGCTGATTGCGTCCCCAGTCTTTCGAGGTGTCAACTTTTCCGGCATGAAGATCGGGCTCGGGCGAAGGACTTTGGCCATACTTGCCCTCATTGTCGGCATCGGAACCGACAGTGCGAGCCTGGCCGTAGTAGCCGTTGCCCCAAGGCTCGTTGCCGATGGTCCATAGCGGAATTCCGATCGGGGCGGGATGAGCGATCCTGAGGTGGTTATATCCGTCATCCGTTGCAAGAGGACTGGCAGCGCGGAGGCTCGCCCAGAAGCCGACCGTTTTCCAGTCGGTGCCTTTGGAGTCTTTGCCGATCGCCTGCGTGTTGCTCGGACTGCCATTGGCATACGCGACCCACGCGGCGGCCTCGGCGGGCTCGCCGCCACCAGTGCCGTCGAGGTTGCTGCCGTAGTTGACGGATACGAGGCCGGAACCCAAGGTGTCGATCACCGGGACCATGGCGGGAAACTGTTTCTCGCTCGGAAACGCGGGCGCGCGGTCATTCTTGTACGGATTGGTGATGGTACCTGTCGACCAGTGATAAAGCGCTTCGACGCCGCCATTTCCCGGGAAGCGGACATTGGTTACTCCAGCGTCCTGGAGCAATCGCATGGTTTCCGCATCGAACGCGTGGTTGTCCCATCGGTCGGCCGCAATGCCGATGGAAGTCGTATACAGCACCGCTCTTTGCTGTGTCAGATCCACACTGACTTTTGCTTTCACTTGAGCGTGGACAGAGACGGCCACCATCAAAGTCAACGCCAGCGCAATTGATGCCTGGGCTGCAAAAAGGGGAATTCGGGGCGTCCGCGGCCGGGGAAGAACGGAATCGTTTATCGGGATCTGCTTATTCATAGAAAAATCCATTTTCTAGAGCGGATTTTGAAAAACGTGGAATTATAGCGCGCAATGGGCTGAGTGGCTGTAGTTTCGTCGAGGCTGCACCGGCGGCAGTCGTGCCGCGTCAGACCGGAAGACGATTGAATTTGCTGACATAGCCTGAGACATCCCTGTTTGGCTGCAACGCCTTGAGCCGCCGGTTCCCCGCTGCCGGTTTGACCCTCCTTACGGGCTTCTCTAAACTGAAAGTTTCAGCAATCCAGCAGGTTTCAAACTATGGCAGACAGCATTCAGGTAAAGCTCCCGGACGGGAGCGTGAAAGAAGTTTCGAAAGGTACGACGGCGCTCGAAGTGGCGAAGTCCATCAGTCCGCGCCTGGCGGACGCGGCGTTGGTCGCAAAGACCAATGGAGATTTGATTGATCTCACGCGTCCGCTGGAGAAAGACACCGACCTCACGCTCTTGACCGAGAAAAATCCCGAGGCGCTACAAGTGTTCCGGCATTCGTCCGCGCATCTTCTTGCCGCGGCGGTGCTCGAACTTTTCCCGGAGACCAAGTTGGGGCACGGGCCGGCCACGGATAGCGGATTCTTCTATGACTTCTATCGTCCGACGCCGTTCACGCCCGAGGATCTGGAGAAGATCGAGAAGAAGATGCAGGAACTCGTGCAGCAGAATATTCCGTATGCGCGCGAGTTCCTGCCACGCGATCAGGGGCTGGCGGAGTTCAAAAAAGAAGGCGACTTCATGAAGTGCCACTTCATCGAGCAGTTCACCAAGCCCGATGAAAAGATTTCCATCTATCGGACGGGGAAGTTCACCGATTTCTGCCGCGGTCCCCATATTCCGTCGACGGGAAAGATCAAGGCATTCAAGCTGCTGAACATTGCGGGGGCGTACTGGCTGGGAGACGAAAAGAATCCGCAGCTGCAGCGGATTTATGGGACGTCGTTTTTCTCGAAGAAGGACCTCGACGAATACCTGAAGCACATTGAGGAGACCAAGAAGCGCGATCATCGCGTGCTGGGCAAGCAACTCGATCTGTTTTCGATCCAGGAACTGGCCGGGCCGGGGCTGATCTTCTGGCATCCGAAGGGCGGAATCATCCGCAAAGAGATGGAAGACTGGATGCGAGAGCAGTATCTGAAGCGCGGCTACTCGCTGGTCTACACGCCGCACGTGGCGCGCCGGCAATTGTTTTTTACCTCGGGACACGAGGGCTATTACTCGCAGAATATGTTCGACGCGATGGAGCTCGACGACGCGGAATATCGCCTGAAGCCGATGAATTGTCCCGGCCACATTCTGATTTACAAAGATTCGCTAAAGTCCTATCGCGATCTTCCGGTGCGCCTGGGCGAATTGGGAACGGTGTATCGCTACGAGCGCTCGGGCGTGATGCACGGCCTGTTGCGGGTTCGAGGATTCACGCAGGATGATTCGCACATCTTCTGCACGCCGGAGCAGGTTGAGGATGAGATCGGCAATTGCCTGGATTTTGCCTTGGACGTGCTGAAGGATTTTGGCTTCGAGAAGTTCCAGACCGAGCTTTCGACCTGGAATCCCGACGATCGGAAGAATTTTGTCGGCAGCGAAGAGCAGTGGCTCCACGCCATCCAATCGCTGGAGAATGTGTTGAAGCGCAAGAACGTGGAGTACAAGACCATCCCTGGCGAAGCGGCGTTTTATGGGCCGAAGATCGATATCAAGCTGGTGGATGCGATCGGGCGGTTGTGGCAACTCTCGACGGTGCAGGTCGACTTCAACCTGCCGCAACGCTTCGGCCTGGAATACGTTGCCGAGGATGGCTCGCGCAAGCAGCCGGTGATGGTGCATCGTGCCCTGTTCGGGTCTGTGGAGCGCTTCTTTGGCGTGCTGCTTGAACATTATGCGGGCGCGTTTCCTGTCTGGTTGTCGCCGGTGCAGGTGGCGATGATTCCAATCAGCGAGCGGCATGCGGAGTACGCGAACAAAATCGCGGATCAGCTCAAGGCAATCGGCGTGCGCGTCGAGGTGGATGCGCGTAACGAAAAGATGAATGCCAAGATTCGCGAACACGCGATGCAGAAGGTGCCGTTCCTGCTGGTGGTCGGGGATAAAGAGTCCGAGGCCGGGAAGGTGAACGTCCGCACGCGGGGGAAAGAGAAGACCGAGGATATGCCAGCGACGGAGTTCGTGGAGAAGATTCGGAAGCTGATTGGGGAGAAGAGTACAGGAGTGTAGTTCAAAACAGTTTCACCACAGAGGACACAGGGGACACGGGAAGGATGGGGGGAAAAAATGTCATGTGGGGACAGCCGCCCACGGCTGTCCGGCGAGCGCTAGCTCGCCGGGTTCCTTTTGTTCCAGGCTGGGTTCATATGCAAGAAACCGCCCTTGCATTCTTACGGATGTAATCGATTTTCTTTGCGTACAGATCCTGATCTCCGCCGCCTGAGTCCTGATCGCCGCAGCCTGCTGCATAGAACTCGTTGTCCAGAGCGTCCATTTCGCGGGGGCACGCTTTTTTGTACGCTTTCCAATCCGAACCGGAGCGGCCTCGTCTCTCCCTCCACGAACCGCTCCCCGCGAGCTCCAGGGCTCGTTTTAAGAACACGACGTACTTGTGTGCGCCGATCGCTTGATACGCTTCCAGAGCCACGTCTGCTAATGTGCACGAGGAATTCCAGAAATACTGCTCGAAGCCGCCGTTGTTCACTTCCGACTCCAGGAGGCGCATTGCCCAGAAGAACTGCGCCGATTTCGGGGTTTGACGCACAAGTTCGTAGTCGTCTTCGCCTGGGCTCAATTCCCCGACGAAGTCCAAGACTGAGCCGATGACTTTCTGGACGAGTTCCTTGTCAGGAACCTCTCTAAGATCGCCTCTGTCAGAGTCCACCGCCTCTTCATGGGCATAGGTTACTACGAGCCAACACCCTGCTGGGCTTCGCCCGGCCGGACAGCCGGGGGCGGCTGGCCCCACATGAGTCGTGCGGTACCATGTTCCCGTGCATTCCCTCGCTCAGCGCGTGCTTTCTCACATCCGGCGGCAGGAACTCCTGACGGCCGGGGATCGAGTTGGCGTCGCCGTTTCTGGAGGCATTGATTCGGTGGCGCTGTTGCGGCTGCTGCTGGAAGTGCGGGGCGAGTTGGGGATTGTTCTTTCGGTTGTTCATTTCAACCACAAGTTGCGCGAGGCGGAGTCGGATGCGGATGAGCGGTTTGTGGCGCATCTGGCGCGGCAGTTCGATCTGGAGTTCTTTTGTGATAGCGATGATGTGGCAGGGCATGCGCGCGATGAAGGTGTGAGTCTCGAGACTGCGGCGCGCGAGTTGCGGTATGGATTCTTCCGATCGCTAATCGAGGGCGGCCCTCAGGGCCCGAATCCCCCTTCTTCCGCTGCCGTTAGCGGCACAGCTGAAGCCGAGCCCTTCCCGGATCACAACGTCCCCACCCTGCCGCAAAATGCGCGACAAGGGTGGGGCAACCTCGAGGGGCGAGGCCTCGATGAGATCGTAACTGGGCACACGCTCGACGACCAGGCGGAGACCGTTCTCATGCGGATCGTCCGCGGGGCGGGGCTTCGGGGGTTGGGCGGCATTCATCCGCGAATCGAGGTGGAGGGCGACGATGGCGAGGTGTGCGGAGAAATCGTGCGACCGCTGCTCGAGTTTCGGCGGCGGGAATTGGAGTCATACCTGGGGGAGATCGGGCAGAGCTGGCGCGAGGATGCGACGAATGCAGATTCGAGGTTCACGCGAAACCGGATTCGCAAGCTCGTCCTGCCGCTGCTCGAAAAAGATTTCAATCCTGCCGTCGCCGAGAATCTTGCCGAGTTAGCGGAGATCGCCCGCGGCGAAGAAGATTACTGGGAGAACGAGGTTACCGGGTGGATGGGGACGGCGATTCACTGGTCGGAGCCGGAATGGGGGCGTAGCGGGTCCACAGGACTGATTCAGATTGGGAATGTTTCGAAGACCCCCATTCTGAGCGCAAATGACGCGCTTGGGATGGGGTACCCGGCCGGCGAAACGGCGTCAGAAAACAGCTTGCAGTCTCGTATCGACCACGCGCGGTGGCTGGTGATGAATGCATCCGTGGACCGGTTGTGGTTTCTCGGCGAGCCGATTGCTGTCCAACGGCGGGCTGTGAAGGCGATTGGAGAACATGCGGGCCTGGCGCTTGAGTTCAAACATATCGAGGAGATTCGGCGGTTCGCGGCGGAAGAGGGTGCGGGCGGTAAGGGGTTGTCCCTGCCGATGGGCTGGAAAGTGACGCGGCAAGCGGACCAATTGCTATTTCTGACTCCCGATCTGCGCGAGCAGTTGCCGGACGATTATGAATACGAACTCACGATCCCCGGGATATTAAATATCTCCGAGATCGGCTTGGTGATTGAAGCGCGCCCGGTTTCCGCTGGTTCTGCGGCAGCGTATAATCCGGAGCACCTTCTGAACGCAGATTCTCTGGCCGGACCGTTAAGGGTGCGGAACTGGCGGGCAGGAGACCGATTCTGGCCCGATCATACGAAATCCCCCAAGAAGATTAAGGAACTGCTGCAGGAGCATCATGTCGCCCATCCTGAGCGGCGGCTGTGGCCGGTGATTGTGAGTGGGAATGAGATTGTGTGGCTGCGCGGATTCGCTCCGCCGGCGCGTTTACGGGCGAAGCCGGGGCGGGAGGCGATCGCGATCCGGGTGATGGAGCCAGGGAGCGATGAAGAGGGATAAGCGCGAGTAGAATTCAGCAAAGAAGTGCCGGGGAGGCACGCTACTTCATGAACGGTTCGAGGGTCGAGCCACAGCGGCAAGTGATCAGCGCCGAGCAGATTCAAAAGCGAGTCAAAGAACTTGGGCGTCAGATCTCCGACGACTATAAAGGCCAGACCATCCAGATGCTGGCCGTGCTCGAAAATGCATTTATGTTTCTGGCGGACCTGGTCAGGGCGATCGAGGTTCCGGTGGTGTGCCAGTTCATTAAGCCGAAATACAGCCATCCGCAGGGGAGCCCGGGCGCCGATGTGATGGAGATCTTTTTCAGCCATGAGCCAGAGATTAAAGGCCAGCACATCCTGCTGGTCGAAGGGCTGGTCCACTCGGGCGTGACCAGCGAGTTTCTGATGAGCGATCTACGGTCGCGCGGGGCGGCCTCGGTGAAACTGGTGACGCTCCTCGACAGGCAAGCCGCCCGGCGGGTGCCACTGCAGCCCGACTATTTCGGGTTTCTCGTGGATGAGACATTCCTGGTTGGATATGGGCTTGGGGCGGTGGAGCAAACGAACCGAAACCTGCCCTACTTGGCGGCGGCAACTCCCAGAGCGCCAGTGACTTAAGTTATAAGTGAAGAACAGCGCCTTTTTTGTGAAGAGTATGTAGAATAAGGTGCTAAGGAAATCGCCAATCGAAATATTCGCTGGGGCATCTAATAGCAGTATGCGTCTGGCGAGCGGTGTTCATGGCGCTTCAGGAGTCTTCTAGGTGAACTCAACTGTAAAGACCGTGCTGTTCTGGCTGCTCATCGGCATCTCGGCCCTGCTGCTTTGGGAGGTTGTAAAGGGCGCCCGCGATGGTCAGAAGGACAAGGAAATTAACGTCACGCAGTTCATCAGTGACATCGACCAGAACAGCGTTCAAGAGATTACCGTAAACGGCATGGAGGTTCGCGGCAAGCTCCGCGACGGTTCGGCGTTTCACACGACAGCTCCGACCAACTACTTCACCCCGGAACTGCTCAAGAGCCTGAAGGATAAGGGCGTTGTGATGAACTTCCACGACGTCAACAGCGGGAATCTATCTTTAACTCTGCTGGGGACATGGGCTCCGCTGATTCTGTTGGGTGCGCTGTGGTTTTTCATGATCCGCCAGATGCAGACAGGCGGGAACAAAGCGTTGTCGTTCGGCAAGAGCCGGGCCCGGCTGCTTTCGATGCAGCAGAAAAAGGTGACGTTTAAAGACGTCGCCGGGGTGGAAGAGGCCAAGGAAGAGCTGCGCGAAATTATCGAATTCCTGCGCGAGGCGCAAAAATTCCAGAAGCTGGGCGGGCGGATTCCGAAGGGTGTGTTGCTGGTTGGGCCTCCGGGAACAGGTAAGACCCTGCTGGCGCGAGCGGTTGCGGGAGAGGCGAACGTTCCGTTCTTCTCGATTTCCGGCTCCGATTTCGTGGAAATGTTCGTTGGCGTAGGCGCGAGCCGCGTTCGCGATCTGTTTGAGCAGGGTAAGAAGAATGCTCCCTGCATCATCTTCATCGACGAAATCGACGCCGTCGGAAGGCACCGCGGCGCAGGACTTGGCGGCGGGCACGACGAGCGCGAGCAGACTTTGAATCAGTTGCTGGTCGAGATGGATGGCTTCGAGTCGAATGAAGGCGTCATCCTGATGGCGGCGACGAACCGGCCCGATGTGCTTGATCCGGCACTGCTGCGGCCCGGGCGCTTTGACCGGCGGGTCGTGGTGAGCCGTCCGGATGTGCGTGGACGCGAGGAGATTCTGCGAGTCCATACGCGAAAAATTCCTCTTGCCGAGGATGTCGATCTCTCGGTGCTGGCTCGCGGAACACCGGGATTCTCGGGCGCCGATCTGGCCAACATGGTCAACGAGGCCGCTCTGGCTGCGGCCCGGCAGAACCGCAAGGCCGTGTTGCAATACGACTTTGAGGTGGCCAAGGACAAAGTTCTCATGGGCGTGGAGCGCAAGTCGCTGCTGCTGACCGATGAGGAGAAAAAGAACACGGCGTATCACGAGGCTGGGCACGCGCTGGTGGCGGCGAAGATGCCGTATTCCGATCCTCTGCACAAGGTGACAATTATTCCGCGAGGAATGGCTCTGGGCGTTACGATGCAGTTGCCCACAGACGACCGGCACAACTATTACAAGAACTATCTGGAGACGCAGATCGCGATCCTGATGGGCGGGCGCATCGCGGAAGAGCTGTTCCTGAACGTGATGAGCACCGGCGCCGGCAATGACATCGAGCGGGCTACCGACGTGGCTCGCAAGATGGTGTGCGAGTGGGGCATGAGCGATCTCGGGCCGTTGACGTTCGGCAAGAAGGAAGAGCAGATTTTCCTGGGCCGCGAGATCGCGCAGCATCGCGATTACAGCGAGGATACGGCGATCAAGATCGACCAGGAAGTGCGCAAGCTGGTCAACAATGGCTATAACACGGCGAGGCAGATCCTGTCGGATAACCGCGATACGCTAGAGAAAGTTGCGCGGGCGCTGATCGAGAGGGAAGTCCTCGACGCGAACGAAATCAAGCTGCTGGTGGAAGGCAAAGACCTGCCGCCACTGCAGACGCCTCCGTCGGCGAAGGCCGACGATGTGCAGCACGTCATCAAGCCGAATCTGGAGCCCGGGCGGGCAAAGGGCGGAGAGAGACCGGCAACGGCGTAAGAGCTAGATCAACATAGAGAATTGTGGGCGGCCTCGAAGGCCGCCCATTTTGTTCGTAGCAGCCTGATACATCCATATAGAGCGACAAACAATACGAAGCCGAGGAAGGTTCCCGATTTCCCCGCGTTACGGTTCAGTTCTCCGGTTCGCTGCACCCAAGCGTGCATGACGAGCAATTGAATGGAGGAGGAGAGAATCAGGGCCGTCCAGAACCCGATGTCTCGCCACAAAGACCTCCAGCCGACTGTAACGAGAACAAAAACGATCATCACACAGACGGCAGCTTCCCCCAGTCGGGGTTCAGGCGGTATCGGTTCGGAAGTGCAATGTATGCGCCGGCGATGCCTACCATCACGAGCATCGCGGAAAGCAGTTCAAGCCAAGAGAATTGGCGCTTTCCGAAAATCCTACGACGCCGGATGTGAGACTCTCGCCGCTCCTGCTGCTTCACAAATTTCTGATGTTCAAGTCGGTCCGACTCGCTGAGGTTACGCCGACCTAGCTCCAGAGCTAAAGCGGCTGCAGTTCCCGTCGTCAAGGAATGGCGCTGACTTGCCAGGTGCAGAAGCTCGTCATCGCTCCGCTTCGCATACTCGGTAGAGAAGTCCGTAAGCATTGTTAGGTTGCTGACCTTACGCGAGATCACATCGTACTTCAGGTGTAGGGGTTATGAACGGCGATCTGGGTTTTGAGGCAGTCCTGAGCCGCGTTACTCCCTCGATTCGGCGCTTGATCGAGCCTCGAAAATCGCCCACTTTTGTGCTATAATCTTGACAGTAGGAATCGATCCTAAGTATTAGGAATTTCAATAACTTGAGCTCGATTTGGAGGGCTCAAGAAAAGACGGATCGAATGCAACTTCCAGCCTGGTTCCAGGGCCGTAAGCAACACACTCGAGAACATAAAATTCGGGACATTTTCGCGGAGCGGAATGGCCACTAAAGAGATCAATACTCCCATCGTCGACGCCAAAACAAAAAACGGAAAAGTGACTCCGATCAACGGGGACAACGGGAACAGCAACCACGAATACAACGCCGATTCGATAAAAGTACTCGGCGGGATGGAAGCGGTTCGCAAGCGTCCCGCGATGTATATCGGATCGACGGGCGAACTCGGGCTGCATCACCTGGTGTATGAAGTTGTCGACAACTCGGTCGACGAAGCGCTCGCCGGATTCGCCACCAAGATTGAAGTTACGATCCATCTCGACAACTCAATCACGGTCATCGACGACGGGCGCGGCATTCCTTGCGACGACATGGTGATCGACGGCGAGAAAGTTTCGGCCGCGCAAGTGGTGATGACCACGCTGCACGCGGGTGGAAAATTCGATTCGTCCACCTACAAAGTTTCCGGCGGATTGCACGGCGTTGGCGTGTCGTGCGTGAACGCGCTGAGCGAAGATCTTGATCTGGAAATCTGGCGGGACGGGGCGACGTGGCAGCAGAATTATTCCAAGGGAGATCCCACCAACAAGCTGACCAAGACGGGCGCCACCAAGAAGCGTGGGACCAAGGTTCACTTTCTGCCCGACCGCTCGATTTTCACCGAGACGCAATATAACTACGACACGCTGGCGCAGCGCTTGCGAGAACTCGCGTTCCTGAACAAGGGATTGCTGATCACGCTGACGGACGAGCGGAACACCGATTCGAAAACGGGCGAGGCCAAGCACACTGACTTCAAGTACAACGGCGGCATCGCGGAGTTCATCAAGCACCTGAACCGCGGCAAGACGGTGCTGCACGACAAGCCGATCTACATGGAGGACGACCGCAACGGCGTGCACATGGAGATTGGTCTGCAGTACAACGACGCATATTCGGAGACGATTTTCAGCTTCGCGAACAACATCAACACGATCGATGGCGGAACGCATCTTTCGGGATTCCGCACGGCGCTGACCCGCACGATCAACTATGCGGGGCAGCAACTCGGGTTGTTCAAAGATGTGAAAGAGAATCTGACGGGCGACGACGTTCGCGAAGGTCTGGTTGCGGTGATCAGCGTGAAACTGCCGCAGCCGCAATTTGAAGGGCAGACCAAGGGCAAGCTGAATTCCGACATCGCGGGCACCGTCACGCAATTCGTTAACGAGCGGCTGGGGGCATTTTTCGAGCAGAATTCGACGGTCGCGAAAAAGATCATCAACAAGGCCGTAGATGCGGCGCGGGCGCGCGAAGCGGCGCGCAAGGCTCGAGATCTGACGCGGCGCAAGGGAGCTCTCGATTCCGGAGGGCTGCCGGGCAAGCTGGCGGATTGTTCCGAGCGGGATCCGAACCGTTGCGAACTGTTCCTGGTCGAAGGCGAGTCCGCAGGCGGGACGGCGAAGCAGGGGCGCGACCGGCGATTCCAGGCGATTCTGCCGCTGAAGGGAAAAATTCTGAACGTCGAGAAGGCGCGTTACGACAAGATGCTGGCGCACGAAGAAATTCGCGCCATGATTACGGCGCTCGGCACCGGCATCGCGAAAGACGACTTCGATCCGACGAAGGTGCGATACGGCAAGATCATCCTGATGACCGACGCCGACGTCGACGGCAGCCACATTCGCACGCTGCTGCTGACGTTCTTCTTCCGGCACATGCAGGAATTAATCAAGCGCGGAAACGTGTTCATCGCACAGCCGCCGTTGTTCTCGCTGAAGAAGGGCAAGTCGCAGCAGTACATCAAGGACGAGCGCGAGTTCGTGAAGGTCATGGTGAAGCGAGCGGCCGATGGTTTGATTATCCGTTACGGTGAGGGCGCGGCAAAACTCGAAGGCAAAGATCTCGCAAAGTTCATGAGCGTGCTCGACGAGTATCTCGGGTTCTTCGAGAAGCTCGACAAGCGGGTGCGGAACGAAAAAGTCACGGAACTGATCCCGAAGCTCGATCTGGCCAAGCGCGCGGACTTCGAGGGCGAGAAGAAGGATCCGCCCAAGAAGATCGAGCGTCTGGAAAAGGAAATCAAGAAGCTGCAGAAGGATGAGGGCTTCAAGAGTGTGGAAGCGCGGTTCGACGAAGAGCACAACCTATGGGAAGTGATGTTCGTCAACAAGCACGGCGCCGAACACATCATCAACTGGGAACTGGCGTCCAGCGCGGAATGCCGACAGATGATCGCCAAGTACAAGCAGATCGAGCCTTACATGGAGCCGCCGTTTGTCGTCGAGACGCTGGCCAAGGCAGCGCCTGCTTCGTCGGACGGTGACGGAGTTGAGGGCGAAACGGCGGCGGGCGAGGACAAGGCCGAGAAAAAAGCCGCGGCGAAAACTCCGAAGCGGAAGGAAGTTGAAGTTGTCGAGAAGACGAATGTTCGCGAGCTTCGCGATTATGTGATTAACGAAGGCCGCAAGGATTTCTCCATTCAGCGCTACAAAGGTCTGGGCGAGATGACCGCGCCGCAGCTCTGGGAGACGACGATGGATCCGGAGCGGCGCACGCTGCTCTCGGTGAAACTCGAAGACATTGCGGAGTGCGAAACGATCTTCACCACGTTGATGGGCGAAGACGTCGAGGCGCGGCGCAAATTCATCGAAGAGAACGCGCTGGATGTGAAGAACCTGGACATCTAAGAACCGTCTGCCACGGATTTGCACGGATCAATAAATTGGGGCGGCTTAAACGCCGCCCTTTTTACATTCTCAAGAGTGCGGCCGCGAAGGACAGAAAGCTCGCCACAACACTCTTCTTCTCTCATATGTCGCACCTGGGCTTACAATTCGCTGCATGAAACGATGCAGCGTCTTGTTGCTCATTCCTTTTCTATTCGCTGTTTCGATTGCTGGCCAATCTTCTTTGGAGGGCAGTCCTGCGCCCACTCCACCCATGGGGTGGAACAGCTGGGATTCCTACGGGACGACTGTCCGCGAGTCGCAGGTCAAGGCGAATGCCGACTGGATGGCCGCTCATCTGGCGAAGTACGGGTGGAAGTACATCGTGATCGACATTCAGTGGTACGAGCCGAATGCGCAGGGGCACGACTATAAGCCCGGAGCGCCGCTGACCATGGATGAATTCGGCCGGCTCATGCCCGCGGTGAATCGCTTTCCGTCTTCGGCGAACGGCGCTGGGTTCAAACCGCTCGCCGACTACGTTCACAGCAAGGGATTGAAGTTCGGAATTCACATCATGCGCGGCATTCCGCGGCAGGCCGTCGCGAAAAATCTTCCGATCAAGGGCACGAAGTATCACGCGGTCGATGTGGCGGATAAGGAGAATGGCTGCCGCTGGAATCCGGACATGTGGGGTGTTGACACGACGAAGCCTGGCTCGCAGGCTTATTACGATTCGATTGCGGAGCTGTATGCGTCGTGGGGCGTGGATTTCGTCAAAGCGGACGACATGGGGAGTCATCTATATCAGCCGGCGGAGATGAAGGCGCTGAGCCTGGCGATTCGGAAAACGGGCAGGCCAATGGTGTTGAGCATTTCCCCGGGGCCGGCGCCGATCTCCGAAGTGGAGTTCTTCGAGAAATATGCGCAGATGTGGCGTATCTCCGATGATTTCTGGGACGACTGGAAGCTGTTGCGGCAGCAGTTCGATTACACGCGCGATTGGGCGCCGTTCGTGGGCAGGAATGATACGTGGCCTGACGCAGACATGCTGCCGCTGGGCAAGCTTCGTGTTACGAGGGTCGAAGGTGGAGGCGCGCCGACGAAGTTTACTCCCGACGAGCAGCAGACCGTCATGACGCTGTGGAGCATTTTTCGGTCGCCGCTGATTTTTGGCGGCGATCTTCCGTCGAATGATGCGGCCACGACGGCGCTGATCACGAACGAGGAGGTGCTGGATGTCGACCAGCACAGCAGCGGCGGACATCAGGTGCTGGATAAGGGCAACATCCGCGCCTGGGTTGCGGAGAGCCCGAACATGGGAGAGCGTTACGTGGCTGTTTTCAATTTGGGGGACAGCGCCCAGGGAGTAAACCTCGGATGGGCAGATTTGGGCATCTCGAGTTCGGTCGCCGGGGTTCGGGATTTGTGGAGTCACAAACCAGTGGCTGGGACGGATGCATTCCATATCATGCTTCGTCCGCACGCGAGCGTGCTGTATAAGGTCGACACGGCGGAGCCGCGATAGTCGTCGGAAATAACTGCGTATTCGGGATGGGCGACTGTCGAGCGGGATTGCTTACTTGAGACCTTCAACGAGGTACAAATCTGCAAGCATGCGGTGATAGCCGAAGATGCAGGTCTTGGCGTCGGGCGTCATGAGGATTGGGCCGATGTTTTCTACGCCGGCGGGATCGTAAGGCATTAATTCTTTCCAGAGCTTGCGCTCGCCGGTTTTCACGTCGAGGTGGTAGACGCGAGCTGGAAGTTCGCCGGGCTGGTAAATATACAGGGCGTTGCCATCGGCACTGAATGTGATTGGCTGTTCACCCGGGTTGAGCCCGGGAATCGGACGAGGGTCGCCTCCTGCGGTGGGATACATATATCCCTTCTTGTCGGGGCCGATGGCGGCGATCTCCTGCGAGTCGGGCGAAATCGCGAATGATGTACCGTTCACACCCTCCTGCGAGATTGCCTGGGACTTTCCTGAAGCGAGATCGTAGATGTAGAAGCGCACTCCTTTATTCGGCTCGTCGGCGGTGAACAGAATGCGCTTGCCATCAGGGAACCAGTGCGCCCAACTGTGATTGATGTTGTCCTTCGTCAGATCTCGAGGTTCGCCCGCGCCCGTGGGAAGAAGCCGGAATTGAGACGGCGATTGCTGGCTCTGGGCGATAGCCCATTTTCCATCCGGCGATAAGGAAACAGCGCCGCCTTCTCCAAGCAGAACCGCAGGAGAGCCATCGGTCTTGCGGATGTAGACGGCATAGGTCAGGCCACTGGACTTGGAATAATCCAAGGCTCCGCCGCCTCCTTCCTCGTCAAAAAGAAGAGTCTTGCCATCGGCGGAGAGGTCCGCGGGATACGTGTAGTCGAGCCAGGAAAGCTCGTGCTGTTTGGGATCATTGTTGAACAGGCCGAGCAATTCGCGGCGCCAGTCGGCGCGGACCAGCAGCACGCGGCCATCTTTGGCGATATCGAGCAGCATGAGAGCGCCGGGCAGGCGGGCGACGATTCTCTTTTTTCCATCGAGCGATGTCGCATAGAGCGTGCGGTCGGTTCCGGAGTCGCTGGCGGTGAACCAGATCTCTTTGCCGTCCGGAGCCCATGCCAGACCTTGGATCGTGAACCATTGCTCCGAGAGCAGTTTCTTATTCCCCGCCATATCGACGATGGCGAGAGAGCCGCTGTCGTCGCCTTGCAGCGGGTGATCGGCAAATGCGATGTAATCGCCCTTGGGCGAGACGCGTGGATGTCCGATCCAGCCGCCTGTCTGGTAAAGCGGCTTGCCGATGGGATATTCGAGGCGATTTCGTCCGCCGTAGTCGCGCACGACGGCGAGATTGTTGCCATCGGGCGACCAGTCGGCCCATTGCACCTGCTCGAGGAGTTCGCGCGGAGCGCCTCCGGAAAGAGGTGCGCGAGCCAGAGTCCCCATGCTGACCCATGCGCCCACTGCCTTGCTGCGGAGCAAGACAGCCATTTCCGCAGTCGACGACACCGACATCAGTTGCGTATGACTGAGCCCCATGGAACGCGATTCAGGAGCTTCGGGGCGGGCGGTAAATACGTCGGTCGGATTCCCCTGCCAGGCCGCGCTATACAAGATCGTCTGGCCATCCGGAGCGAAGCGTGCAGAGCGGATGCTGCCCCGCCGGAATGTGAGTTGCCGGTAGAGGGGAGGTGGAATGGGTTTCGGACTGAAAACAAGCTTGCCGCCATAGAGGCCGAGGCCCGCGGCGGCAACGATCACCAGTGCCCATACAAGGGCGCGCGAAGATTTCTTGACGGCCGCCGCAGGAGTCACCACCACGGGGGTAGATCCAGAGGAGACTGGCTCCGCGGGTTCGAGAGCAACCGCGGAGCGCGAAGAATCGATGCTGCGCTTCAGTCGCTTCAGGTCGGCGCGCAGTTCCGCCGCGTTCTGGCAGCGCAAATCGCGATCCTTTTCGAGTGTCTTGGTGATGATCTCTTCCAGCTTGCCCGGAAGATGAGGATTCAACCGGACGGGAGCCGAGGGAGTTCGATTGAGAATGAATTCTGTGATGACGGCGGATGTTTCGCCGCGGAAAGGCATAACTCCGGTAGCCATTTCATAGAGCACCACTCCGAAGGAGAAAAGGTCGGTGCGGCCG
Organism: uncultured Acidobacteriota bacterium; assembly: GCA_963763845.1. GTDB lineage: Bacteria > Acidobacteriota > Terriglobia > Terriglobales > Acidobacteriaceae > Sulfotelmatobacter. The sequence continues at coordinate 355,383 of CAVXPX010000014.1, read as the reverse complement.
TCGAGTTCTTTGCCCCGCAACTGCTCGGGCGACATATAGGCCACGGTGCCGACGGCGGTTCCGGGATTGGTGAGGTCTAGACTCGTGACGTCGGCGATCGTCTGCGAATCACCGCTGGTGGGGCGGGCGGCGCGGGCAACTTTGGCAAGCCCGAAGTCGAGGATCTTGGCATGGCCGCGCTCGGTGACGAAGATGTTGGCCGGCTTGATGTCGCGATGAACAATCCCCTTGGAGTGCGCGGCATCGAGAGCGTCCGCGACCTCGATCGAGAGTGCGAGCAGCCGGTCGAGTTCCATCGGCTTGCCGTCGATCAGGTGCTTCAACGTCTTGCCAGTCAGGCATTCCATCACAATGAAGGCTTGACCGTTGTGTTCGCCGATTTCGTGGATAGTGCAGATGTTGGGATGATTCAGGGCGGAGGCGGCACGGGCTTCGCGACGAAAGCGCTCGAGCGCTTGCGGATCGTCAGAAGCATCGTCGGGAAGAAACTTGAGAGCAACGAAACGGCCGAGCAGGGTGTCTTCGGCTTTGTAAACGACTCCCATTCCGCCTCCGCCAAGGAGTTCGGTAATCCGGTAATGGGAGACAGTTTGCCCGATCATGAACGAGTAGCGAACCCCAGTCGCGATACGGCTATCGCAGGCGCCGAGCCATCTTAGGGGGATTTTGGCGGCGCGTCAATGCTCACCGGAGTTGCCGCAGTTGTCTGAACCTCAGGCTTCTCGCCCCGAAAGACACGGGAGATACCGCGAACCACGCGCCGCATGGGCAATTCGCCATGTGAGTCGGCGAAGAAGATTTCACCCGTCCTGGTGCCACGGTAGTACCAGCGCTTGAGCAGGGCGATATGCTCCATGTTCTCCAGGCTGGATTTTGTGCTGGCTGGCGGACACGAGTTCAGAGCCTCTTCCACACGCGCTTCCATCGATTGCGACTTGGCATGCTCCGCGGCCTGGATGCTGAATGGCATGGGTCCGGAGATGCGTCCCGAATCCACGCGAAAGAATGACACTGCGCTCGAGATGTGGCTGGGCTGGATCATCAGCGCCGAAAATTGATCGAGGCGCCGCACGACTTCGGGGAGTTGACTCAGCACGGGCTTCAACTTTTCCACTCGCGCATGAATGGTAGCTGCTTCTTCGAAGGCGAGATTCGCCGAGGCGGCCTCCCGCTGATCAGAGAACTCGCGGAGCAGAGATTCGCCATTCGAATCGAAGAAGGCTCTTACGCGCTGCACTTCGGTGGCATATTCCCCGTCGGTGCAGCCTTTGAAGCAGGGAGCAAGGCACATCTTCATCTCGGAATAAATGCAGCCGGGAAACTTTGGATCGGGATGGAGATCGTCGACGCAGCGGCGCATTTTGAAGAAGTCCAGCGAATCGTTCATGAACTTCTCGGCAGCGACTCGCGAGACAAACGGGCCGTAATAGAGCGCTGTGCCGGTGAGTTTTCCGAGACGGGTGGTGACCGATGCCCGGGGATATTCGTTTTCAAGATGCAGCTTCACGAAGGGGGCAAAACGAAAGCGCAGGCGTTGCGAATACGTTTTTGGAAACGTGTGGCGCAGGACGCGGTAGAGCAGAAATCCGGATTCGAAATCGGATCCGGTAGTAGTGAATTCGATGAAGCGTACCCGATCGCGAAGATTGAGCTTCTTGGTCCGCTCGGTGACTGGCCCGAGCAGGCGCTGGAGACGGCGCCGGAGATTGGCAGTCTTGCTGACGTAAGGATCGGCTTGCGCATCTTCGCCGCGCAGAAGGAATACGGCGGGACCGGCAGGAGCCGCGGCGAAGACTTCGTTGTCCCGCTCGGGCGTGAATTCGATGCGCTCGGTTAACACTGATTAGATTTTAGTGGGAATTGAATGCGGAGGCACAGGCCCAGGTACCCAAGCAATGTCATTAGTACCCCAAACGGGTGAGGGCATGATGCGCTCGCCACAGCCAGAGTGCTGGCCCGATCAGCGAAAGTTCGCGCTGCGGAACTTTTGGCGGAAGTCTGTGCCGTCGAGGGCGATGATGCGGCACATCTCGTGCAGGCGGGATCGCATGCGCTCGCCGATGCGATCGCCCAGGGTTTCAGATCTGGTGGCGGCTCTCACGGGCGATAGCGATCCGGAGACTCCCGCAGCAGGCTGGTCGTCGAAGTTCGTCGTGATGATCGTGGTGCGATTGTCGTTGTATCGAGTATTGAGGATGAGGCTGACCGTGTCCCAAACCCATTCGGTCGGCTTGACCGCGCCGAGCTCATCGAGAACCAAAACATCCGTGTCGAACACCGGGCGGAGTACGTCCAGTTCAGTCGTCTGGACGGTCGAGTTGTAGGAATTCTGAATCTCCTTCAGCAGTTCGCGATAGTCGTAAAAGAGGCAGGAAATACCGCGATTGAGAATCAGTTCCTTGATGATTCCGACCGCAAGATGGGTCTTGCCCGTGCCGATCTTGCCGATGACGAGCAGGCCCTTATCGCCCCGCGGATCGCATTTCTTCGCGAAATTTGAGGCCATGAAGTGGGCTTCCGCTAGCGAAGGATGGGCCCCGGGAAAGTCGGTATCGAAGTTCGCAAGCTCGCAGTGCTCGTAACGGCGCGGGATGCGGGCTGCGGTTAAAATCGTCTGCGCCCGGGCCCGCAACTGGCAGTCGCAACGAGTCACGCGGCGGTCGGGGCCAGTTGAGACCGTTTTCCAACCTGTTCCTTCGCACAACGGGCAAACTTCAACGGGAGCCTTAATCACCTGAGGACCGATCCTGTTTCAAGAATTCTCTTTCGACTTTGCACCCGAAAGGCGGTTTCGCGCAAGACGGAATCCCTGACTGGCTGTGTACATCCTGTGAAGGAAGCAAGGGTCCTGTGGAGGGCAGAGGAAAATCGGACCGGTGGCCTTGGGAATCGGCTTGTAGAGCCTCAATCCGGGGCGGCAAGTTGCGAAACAGGCTTCCGGCGCGGATTTTCACAGTTGACATTCGCCGCAGACGGAGGAGAATACAGAACGGTCAGGTTTCCCAACTCAGCCATAACCATTTTTCCTCCCGGTGTAGGCTGGGACGAACGAGACCTGCGAGGAGAGACTATGAACAAGGCCGATCTGGTTGACAAGATCGCAGGCGCATGCGAGATGAGCAAGGCGCAAGCCACGACTGCCATCGATACCGCCGTAGAGAGCATTACCTCTGCCCTCCGCAAAGGAGACCGCGTGGCATTGATAGGCTTCGGCACATTCTCCGTTTCACAAAGGAAAGCACGGAACGGTCGCAATCCACAAACCGGAGCTACGATCAAAATCGCCGCCCGCAAAGTCGCGAAATTTACCCCTGGGGCCGAACTCAAAAAGGCCGTGAATAAGAAATAGTCCGGGAACAAGATTTCAAGACGGCAGGGGGTCGGCCCTGCCGTTTTTTGTTGTCCGCGAATAATTCGTAAACTTCACTTGATCGAGCTACCCTCATGCGTTTTTCGCGTGTCGCAAGAATTCTGCTGCTTCCGGCGCTAATCGCGGGGTTGGGTGCTCAGGTTGAATCCCATCCATTTGGACCGTGGCATCGACTTTCCAACGTGCCCCTCATCGCTCCGCAGGGCGAAGGCTGGGAGTCGGCAGGCTCGTTCAATCCCGCCGTCGTCATGCGCGACGGCAAGGTCGTCATGCTTTACCGCGCTCAGGATAAGCAGGGGACATCGAGGCTTGGATACGCCGAAAGCAAGGACGGAATTCGCTTCACGCGGCGGAGTCAGCCGGTTCTAAGCCCTGTGGAAGACTACGAAAAGGATGGCGGTGTGGAAGATCCGCGTCTTGTTCGGTTCGGCGGCACCTATTACCTGACCTATACCGGCTACAACAAGAAAGACGCGCAGCTGTGCCTTGCGACCTCGAAGGACCTGATTCACTGGGATCGCAAGGGCGTCATCATCCCGGCGAATAAAGGCAACTGGAATGTGAAATGGACGAAGTCGGGCGCGATCGCGCCGCAGAAGATCAACGGAAAATACTGGATGTATTTCCTGGGGACGAGCGCGGATGGCAGAGATCAGGCTGGGCTAGCGTCCTCGAACGATCTGATTCATTGGACCGAGGAAACGAAGAGCCCGGTCTTGCAGGTGCGGCCCGGACACTTCGATTCACGTGTGGCGGAACCCGGTCCGCCGCCGATCATCGCCGGCGACAAAATCATTCTGATATATAACGGCGCCGACGATCACCTGGTATATCGGACCGGAGTTGCCGCCTTCGATCTAAGAGATCCGCGAAAACTCATCTGGCGGAGCGATGAACCTGTGTTCGCCCCTGAGAAGGATTGGGAGAAGGTTGGGCAGGTTCCGAATGTCGTGTTCGTCGAAGGAATGGTCCGCCGGGGCAATCAGTGGCTCTTCTATTACGGGGGTGCCGATAAATATGTCGGAGTTGCCGCAGTTCCGGCGGAATCTCGAATTCACTAAGTCTTGGCGTACTTCAGCCACTTCATGATCTCCGGCAGTGTTGCCCTCTTTCCATAGATCAGAACGCCGATACGGTAAATTCGCGCGCAGAGCACGGTGAGTCCGGCGACCGTGGCGACCAGCAGAATAAGGCAAACGGCAATCTGCCACAATGGCGGCGTCTGCACGACGATCCGGGCATACATCAGGATGGGGGCGAAAAAGGGCACCAGAGACATCCACATGACCGCGGCAGAATCGGGAGTTCGAATGACCGGCATCAGCATGAAAACCGACAGCACGAGCGGAATCACGATCAGGAACTGGATTTGCTGCCCTTCCTGCTCGGTGGTGGTGATGGCCCCGATCGCGGCATACATCGTGCTGTAGAGCAGGTATCCCAGAAGGAAGAAAACGGCGAAGGCAATCATCACGACCGGGGAAATCTGAAGATCACTGAGGTTCGGTTGCATGGCCAGCGAAGGCAGGGCAATGACGCCGGCCATGATGGTCCAGACAAGGATCTGAGTCAGGCCGACTGCGCCCACGCCGAGGAGTTTTCCGGTCATCAGTTCAGTGGGAGTGGCGGAGGAAAGCAGTACCTCCATGATGCGCGAATTCTTCTCCTCGAGCACGGACCGCATAACCGAAATCCCGTAGAAAAGAACGGCCATGTAAAGCAGCATCACCATGACGAAGATTTCGAGGAAGCGTCCGGTGCCGCTGCCCTTGGCCTCTTTGCCTCTCTCGATGCGAACCGGTTCGACTTTGATCGGCGTGAGTATCGGATCGGTCTGCGCGGCTGTCAGGCCGTCTTTGGAGAGTTGCTGTTGCAGGGCGATGTGATTAAGGCCGGCGCTCAGCCACGATCGTTCCCGCGAACCGATAAGATCGCGGCTGCTCCAGTCGACTTTGTGAGCCGAGAGAAAGTCATCGGGCAGCCACAGGAATCCGTCGATGGCCCGGTTGCTCACTTTCTCTCGCAGAGCGGCTCGCTCAGCATCAGTGGCGTTCGCATCGACATCGATGATGTATTGATCCTGAGGCTTGGCTTTGGCTTGCTCGCCGCTGGACTCCTCATCATCGTCGGTGACAGGTGTCAAGAGGAGCTGTTGACGAACCGTTTCGCCGAATTGCGCCTTCGGGGTGACGATGACGATGTGCTGAGGCTTCTCGCCCATGGTGGCAAGTTTCGCCGGGAGCGCCATCAGAACCGTCATGATGGCAGGCAGGAGCAGGGTTAGGACGAGGAAGGATCGGGTACGGACGCGCTGTAGATATTCGCGCTTGATGATGAGCCACGTGTTACGCATTGGACTTGCCCACCGCTTCGATGAAGATTTCTTCCAGTGACGGTTCCATGATTTCAAACTTGCTCAGCTTCGCGCAGGATGAAGCCGCGCGGAGTAACTCCTGCGCATCGGCTCCTGCGGCGAGCCGTACTTCGACATAGTTTCCGTAATCGTTGAACGACTGGGCCAGTTTCGGATCGTTCAGAAATCGAGCGTCTCCGTCATATTTAATTTGCACGTTAATCCGGCCGTATTTCGCCTTGATCTGGTTCAGTTCGCCTTCAAGAACCGCGCGTCCGTGATTGATCAGGCAAATGGATTGGCAGAGCCGCTCGGCCTGATCCATGCGGTGGGTCGAAAGCAGGATCGTCTTTCCGTTCTTTGCCAGTTCCAACACGGCATCTTTCAGTCCGACTGCGTTCGCAGGATCGAGGCCGGAGAAAGGCTCGTCCATGATGATCAGCTTCGGATCGTGAAGAATCGCGCCAATAAACTGCACCTTCTGCTGCATACCTTTCGATAGCTCCTCGACCTTCTTGTCCGTCCATGCAGCCAGCTCGAAACGCTCGCACCAGGCGCGCGCCCTTACGGTGGCATCGCTGCTGCTCAATCCTTTCAATTGGGCGAGGAAGACGAGGTGTTCCATGACTTTCATCTTCTTGTACAGTCCGCGTTCCTCGGGCAGGTAGCCAAACTGATCCATGTGAGCGCGGGAAAGAGATTCGCCGAATACCGAAATCTGGCCCGCGTCGGGGACGATGATGCCCATGATCATGCGAATCGTGCTGGTCTTTCCCGCACCGTTCGGACCCAGGAGTCCATAGATGCCGCCGGGGCGCACGCGAAGGGAAAGATCGTCGACGGCGACGAACTCGTCGTAGCACTTGCGGATTTTCGTCAGCTCAACTGTCGGCGCAGCCGCCGAGACCGAGGCGGAACCTGAGGACTGGGCGACGGGGACTTCCATTAGATTCATAAACACCGCCGTTTGGGGTGAGACTGAGATCATAACGGCAGGGCCGAAATTCCGCCATCTGTGGCTAGAGATAGATCCCCGCGAGCTTGACCCTCGCCGCGAAGGCCCCTACCATCAATTGGGGCTCATGCGATTTCCAATTCTTTCCTGCCGTGCGCGCAAGCTTGCCCGGCGCGCTCTTACCTGCGGATGCTTGCTGTTTTCAGCGGCAGGGCTTTCCGCGCAACAAGGGAAACGCGAAGCGGTTCCAGGAAGAATCGCCAACTTCACCGATATCGCCGAAAAGGCGGGCCTGACGTCAGCAAATATTTTTGGCGGGCTAAATACAAAGAAATACATCATCGAGACGACGGGCAACGGCGTTGCGATTTTCGATTATGACAACGACGGCTGGCCCGATATTTTTCTTGTGAATGGGACCAGGCTCGATGGGTTTCCTGCGGGGAAAGGTCCGACGAACCGCCTTTACCGGAACAATCATGACGGCACGTTCACCGATGTGACCGCCCAGGCCGGTCTCACCGCGACGGGCTGGGGACAAGGGGTGTGCGTCGGCGATTACGACAACGACGGATGGGAGGATCTTTACGTCACCTACTACGGCAAAAATCGGCTGTATCACAACAATCACGGTGTCTTCACCGAGGTAGCGGAAAAGGCCGGCGTGGCGGGATCGGGAAAGGCATGGGGCACGGGCTGTGCATTTGTCGACTACGATCGCGATGGCCGCCTCGACCTGGTCGTGGCCAATTATGTGGACTTCGATCTGGCGACCGCTCCAGCACCGGGAGAAAGACCGACCTGCATCTGGAAAGGAGTTCCGGTGATGTGTGGTCCGCGCGGACTGGCCGGGGGAAAAAATATCCTGTATCACAACCGCGGTGACGGAACATTCGAAGATGTCACGACGAAAGCTCACATCGACCGCACGGATGGGCATTACGCGTTTAGCGTGTCGACGCTCGACTTCGATGACGACGGATGGCCCGATATTTTCATCGCCTGCGACAGCACTCCCAGCATTCTGTACCGGAACAATCACGACGGAACATTCACCGACGTGGCCGTCACGGCGGGGGCGGCGTTCAACGAAGACGGCCGCGAGCAGGCCGGCATGGGCTCGACCATCGGAGACTACAACGGAGACGGCCATCTGGATATTTTCAAAACAAATTTTTCCGACGATACGTCGACGCTGTACAAAAACAATGGCGACGGAACTTTCACTGATGCGACTACATCAGCCGGCCTGGGTCTGTATACGCAATATCTCGGCTGGGGAACGATGTTTTTCGACTTCGACAATGACGGCTGGCCGGATTTGCTGCTGGTGAACGGCCACGTTTACCCGGAAGTCGACAGCCAGCACTTGGGGAGCAGCTACAAGGAACCGCGCATTTTGTTTCACAACAACGGCGACGGCAGTTTCAGCGACATATCTGCGTCCGCGGGACCAGCGATTACGGCAGCGGCCTCGTCGCGCGGCTTGGCTGTTGGAGATCTGTGGAACGACGGACGGATGTCGGCAGTGATCAACAACATGAATGCGGAGCCCAGCCTGCTCGTGAACGACTTACGGAACGGCAATCATTGGATTGCCATTCATACAGTCGGGACCAAATCGAATCGCGATGGCATTGGAGCGCGCATCCGGGTGAAGACGCCGACTCGCATCCTCGTCGACGAAGTACGCAGCGGCTCGAGCTACATTTCGAGTAGTGATATGCGCGTACATTTCGGGCTGGGAAAGGCCGAAAAAGTGGAGTGGGTCGAAGTTCGCTGGCTGAGCGGATTAACCGAGCGATTCGCCAACCTGGCGGTCGATCAGATCCACACGCTGAGAGAAGGTTCCGGCGAACCCGCTTTGCCTGAAGCGAAGCGCTCGAAGTAAGGCTTACCTGGCGGGCTTGGAAGGTTTTGAGAACTGCATGGTCCGCGTGATTCCTTCGCCTTCCTTGACGTAGACGACCTGATTTACTTTCACATCTTTTAGAGTGTCGACTTGGCCGCTGGGCCAGCGGATCTGGAGCAGATCAACCTTTTCAGCCTTCTCCAGCCCGAAATGCACCCGCAGGTCATTCTGAGAAAAATAGCCACCGCCGCTGCGGACTTCGTCGATCTGCCGGTGAGGTTTCGAGTCTCCCGGAGGATGCGTCTCACAGACGATGCGAGCGCCGATGCCGCTGCGATTCGACTTGGTCCCGATGGTCTTCACCTTGATCCAGTTGTGATTGAGCTTGGAATCGCAGCGCAGAAGCTGCGGGTAATCGTTGACCGTGTTCACGACGACATCGATGTCGCCGTCGTTGTCGAAATCTCCGAAAGCTGCGCCACGCGATGCGCTTGGCTCGGAGATTCCCGGACCGACTTGGAATGAGATGTCAGCGAAGTGCCCGTTGCGCCGATTTTGATAGACGAGCTTGCGCTGTGCGTAACCGGCTTCGGTTTTCAATTGCTCAACTTCCGGATAGACGTGGCCGTTGCAGATCAGAATGTCGGGCCAGCCGTCGTTATCCATATCGAAAAATCCGCAACCCCAGCCAAGAAACTGCGTGTGCGCGCCCAGTCCGGCAGTGAAGGTGGCGTCTTCGAAATTGGCGCCGCCCAGATTGTGGTAGAGCGACGGCGTGTCTCCGGCAAAATTCGTTTTCACGATGTCGAGATTACCGTCCATGTCGTAATCGGCGGCGGAAACGCCCATGCCGGCCTGCGGTTTGCCGTCGGGACTCAGCGCGCATCCAGCCTCGATCGCGATGTCCTGAAACTTTCCATTCTTCTTGTTCCGATAAAGAGCGCTGGGCGTTGAGTCGTCGGCGACGTAGATATCAGGCCAACCGTCGTTATCGAAGTCGGCCGTCAAGACACCGAGGCCATACGTGCCGTTAGCGCCGAGAATGCCGGATTTTTCCGACACGTCAGTAAAGGTGCCGTCGCCATTGTTGTGATACAGAATGTTTTTGCCGCCCTGCAGCCCAGGCGGCCCACAAGCGACCATCACGCTCTTGTAAAGGCATGGGCCGGATTCGGGCACGGGAGCGGTCGCGAGATCCATGTCGATATAGTTCGCGATGAAAAGGTCAAGATGTCCGTCGCGATCGTAATCGACGAAGGCGCACCCTGTATTCCAGCGCTTTCCATTGCCTGCTATGCCCGCTTTGTCGCTGACGTCGGTAAACGTGCCGTCGCCATTATTGTGGTAGAGAACGTTCTTGCCGAAGTACGTGACGAAGAGATCATCCCAACCGTCGTTATCGTAGTCGCCGACGCAGCATCCCTGGCCCCAGCCATAGTGCGCGACACCGGCCTTTGCCGTGACGTCGGTAAACGTGCCGTCGTGATTATTGCGGAAAAGATGGGATGTTGGCTGGCTGCCGGCGGGGAATCCCTCAAGTCGCGTTCCGTTCACCAGGAAGATGTCGAGCCAGCCGTCGTTGTCGTAATCGTAGAAGGCCACGCCGCAGCCGGTGGTTTCGAGCAGGTACTTGTTTTTGTGTTCACCGCCATAGATCGTCTTCGCGTTGAGGCCGGACTCGCGCGCAACGTTCAGGAAAGTGATGCCGAGGTCCGCTGCCGGCGCGGGTTGTTGTATCGTCGAAGCAGAATTTTGTGGAGAGGCGCGCAGCCATTTTGGCCGAGCCATCGCGAGAACGCTCTCGAAAGAAAGCACGAGCGCTGACCGGCTGAGTGATTTCAGAAAAATGCGGCGTGACGGAAACAAGAGGTTGCTACCTGGCCCGCTGGGCTCGTGCTAGAATTCGCCCCTTACCTCTTATATTCAAGGGACCCGCGATTTTGCAAGCTCCGGCTAGCCCCGCTTCACAAAGATCGCCATGAATCCTTATTCATCATCACAAAGCAAAGCGAGTGCAGGAGCGGAGAACCGGCGCTTTCTGCGACGGATCTGCATTCTCGTCCTATGCCTCGGCTGTAGCATCGTTTCGGCTGCTCAGCCATCCGGGCGTCCGTTGGAATTGAACCGGACCATCCGCACCTGGGAGTTTCTTCCGGTGGTCGGAACGCGCGCCGGGCTTTTCGGCAACGAAGCTGGACGGTTCGAAGCCTGGATTTATCCGCTGAAAATTTTTCGCGAGTTCCACCTGACATTTCATGTGGGCGGTCGAGCGCTTCCGGCGGAAAGCCTGGCGCGCACTCTTACCGTGCGGCCGGAGTCGGCGTCGATTTTGTATGCCGGAGATTCTTTCCGCGTGCGCGAAACATTTTGCGTCCCGGTCAATGAGATGGGCGCTGTGATTCTATTCGAAGTCGAAACCGAGGAGCCACTTGAGATTGAAGCTGCGTTCATCGGCGATTTCCAACTCGAGTGGCCAGCGGCGCTGGGCGGAACATATCTCGACTGGGATGTGAAAAAGCGTGCCTTTGCGTTTGGTGAGGAAACCAAAAAATATGTGGCGCTCGTCGGTTCACCGACGGCCGGCGATCCGCACCTTGCCTATGAAACCAACTACTCATCTTCCGAGGAAAACTCGCTGCGGCTGGGCCTGAGCCAGAAAGGAAAAGACACGAAAGAGATGGTGATTGCGGGCTCAGTGACGGGCGTTGCGGACGCGATCAAGGAATACGAGCATCTGGAGAATTCTTCTTCGGACGCGATCCGCGATTCGGCGCAGTACTACCAGAGCTATCTCGACCGAACCGTCTCTCTCGAGTTGCCAGATTCCAGCCTGCAGCAGGCATATGACTGGGCCCGCATCAGTACGATTCAGGGACTGGTCACGAATCCTTATTTAGGGAGCGGGCTTGTCGCCGGGTATCGCACGTCGGGAACCTCGCAGCGCCCGGGCTTTGCCTGGTTTTTTGGACGCGATTCGCTCTGGACATCTTTCGCTCTAAATGCCGAAGGCGATTACTCGACCGCCCGCACTGCTCTCGACTTCATCAGCAAGTACCAGCGCGAAGATGGCAAAGTTCCGCACGAAATTTCGCAGAGCGCGAGTTTGGTGCCGTGGTTCAAGGAATATCCCTACCCTTACGTCTCGGCCGACGCCACACCTCTGTTCATCATCGCGATGAATGATTATGCAGTCCAAAGCGGCGATGTCGCCTTCGCGCGCGAAAAGTGGGACAACCTGTGGCGCGCTTACCAGTTCTTGCGATCGACCTACGACGCACAGGGTTTTGCCCAGAATTTTGGAGTCGGCCACGGATGGGTCGAGGGCGGACCGCTTCTTCCGGTGAAGAGCGAGTATTACCAGGCTGGTCTTGGAGTGGAGGCGTTGCACTCGCTTGAGAACCTCGCGCATCTGCTGGGGAAAGAGGACGTGAGCCAACAGCTAGCCGCTGAATTCAACCGCAGCAAGCCGGTTCTGGATCAGGCCTTTTGGGATCCCGAGTTAAAAAGCTATTCCTTCGCTCTAAAGCTGAACAATCAACGATCGGAAGAAGCCAGCGTGCTGACGACGGTGCCCATGTGGTTCGGGCTGGCGGACGCCGATCACGCAAATGACACGATCACACGTCTCGCGGGCGAAGATCACCAGACGGATTGGGGCATGCGCATCATCTCGAACAAGTCGAAATCCTACAACGGTTCGGGATATCACTTCGGATCCGTCTGGCCGCTGTTCACCGGCTGGGCGTCGGTGGCTGAATACCGCTATCACCGGCCTTTTCCGGCCTATTCGAACCTGCGGGATAACGCGTTGCTCGGTTTCGACGGAGCGTTGGGCCACTTCACCGAGGTGCTGTCGGGCGATTACAACGATTCGTTTTCGACGAGTTCTCCGCATCAAATATGGTCGGCAGCGATGGCGATCAGTCCAGTACTGCGGGGTATGTTTGGCTTGCAGAGCGATGCAGAAAAACACGAGGTCACGTTTGCCCCGCATGTCCCACCCGATTGGACCTCGTTCGCGATTCGCAATGTGCGCGCCGGCGGAGTCAGCCTCGAATTTCAATATCGAAAAACTATCGACAGTCTCGCTCTTGAAGTGAAGCGAATGGGAAGCGGAGATTGCTGGGTCGAGTTCTCTCCGGCCATCAGCCTGCGAACCGAAGTGGTCGGCGTTCAGGTGAACGGACGCCCGCTCCCGTTCAAGGTTCATCCTAACCAGAACGATCAGCACGTCGAAATTCGCTTTCCGGTGCATGCCGGGCCGAATACTGTAGTTGTACGCATGAAGAAAGACTTTGGACTGACTTTAACGAACGAGCTGCCGCCGCTCGGCAGCGCGAGCCGCGGATTACGGGTTGTTTCTCAATCGTGGAACGGCTCGAGGACAGCCCTGACTCTGCAAGTCTCCGGATTATCCAGCCATTCCTATGAACTATCGGTTTGGAACCCCGGCGAAGTCTCGTCCGTCGAAGGTGGAATCCTTACGGAGGAGGGGAAACTAAAAATCCGGATACCGCCGGGCGCAGCAGATTCCTACGTCGCGCAGTCCATTACCATACATTTTGGGCACTGACTCGCAATTTCGAAAGACAGGCGCCAGAAGCGTTACACTGCATTAGTGGTGCTGTTGTGGGAGTCTGGCGGCTCAATGCCCGGGCTCATCCGACGGTCTGGATCAGACGGAATATGGCGGCAGGATGCACGAGTTGTCGATTGCAATGGGTATTGTGGAAGCGGCCACGGACGAAGCGCAGCGGCGCGGCGTCCGGGTCAGCGCAGTTCATCTCCGGCTGGGAGCGCTGTCCGGCGTGGTGAAAGACGCGCTGCTGTTTTCGTACGACGTCGCGTGTCAGGACACTCCGCTTCAAGGTTCGCGGTTGATTGTGGAGGATGTTCCCGTCGCGGTGTTCTGCCCGCAGTGCAATCAACAACGACTGCTTACATCGGTACAGTCGTTCACTTGTCCGGCGTGCGGGACTCCGACCATGGATGTACGTCAGGGAAAGGAACTGGAAGTTTTCGCCTTGGAGGTAGAAGAATGAGCGAGCCGCGCCTGGTTGAAGTTCGCCGGAATGTTCTCAAACAAAACGACGTCATCGCGCGCGCGCTTCGCGAACAGTTTCGAGCCGCCGGCGTGTTTGTTGTCAGCCTGGTGTCGAGCCCGGGCTCGGGAAAGACGACATTCCTCGAGAAGACTTTGACGCAATTGCAGCCGCGCTATCGAGTGGCGGCGCTGGTTGGAGATCTTGCTACGGAAAACGACGCTGTGCGTCTCGCCCGCAGCAAGGCTCCGGTGAAGCAAATTACGACTGGCACGCTCTGCCACCTTGAAGCTGCCATGGTGCAGAATGCATTGCAGGAGTGGGATCTGCACCAGCTTGATTTTCTTTTCATCGAGAATGTCGGAAACCTTGTGTGCCCTTCTTCCTACGATCTCGGTGAGAATCTTCGCCTGGTGTTGATGTCGGTGACTGAAGGCGAGGACAAACCGCTGAAATATCCGACGATTTTCAATAGTGCCGATGTGGCCGTGATCACCAAAAACGAGCTGGCCGGTGCAGTGGAGTTCGATTGGGAAACGGCACACAAAAGTATTGAGTCGGTACGGCCCGGAATGAAGGTCTTCCGGCTCTCCGCGAAAACCGGAGACGGGATGGAAAACTACTTTGAGTTTCTCTCGCAGCAGCTTTCCGAAAATCGTGCCGTCGCGCAGACCTAGCACCTGGCCAAAATCAAACCCACGTAAACCACAAAAGTGGACGAAGTTCGACGAAGGGATCTGCTAGCCTCGCGGCACCTGGCTCAAAGCGTATAGCGTCCGTCCAATGTATGTGACCAGCAGCGCCAGCACACATGCCATCACAAGCGGCCGATAGCTGGTCTCCAGCAGGTCTGCGAGCACTCCGGCAACAAAGACAAAAATGAAGGGCATGGCAGCCAGAAAGAATCCAGCGCCCGCGACGTGAGGGTGCGTCATCGCCAGCAGCAAGAAGGTAATCGCAATCAATAACGGTGCGGTGTTGCCAAAATAACGCGTGCGCGGCCATATGGCGTACGCAACAGTGACCACAGGCAGTGCAATGGCCAGCGCGGGACAGGCCCGCCCAATCTGTATCGCGACCTGCTTGTAGACGCCAAGAACGGTGAACCCTCGCCAGGAAGCACCCCAGAATTCCGCATTCTGCAGACTCTGCCAAAAGGCATGTGGGTGAAAGAAGTACGTCGCGAAGAGCAGCACAAATCCCACGACGCAGGCAGCAATCCAAATGACCAGTCCCGCCCTCTGCCGGACGGGAGCCACGTAGAGAAGAAAGCCGAGTGCCATTGGCACGACAATGATCAGGGAAAACTGCGATCCAACTGCAATGGCGAGTGAAATCCCAAGAAGGACGATGCGGCGCCAGTTCCAGAGCACGACCTCCCGCGGCGCGTACAGGGTATGAGCCACCGCGATCGCAGTGAAGATCGTTCCGAAAACTCCCCAAGCGGCGACGATCTCCGGCTCGGTATGCCAGGCGGCGCTGGCCTGGATTAAGGATGGCGAGAAACAGTAAAAGGTGAGTGCGACAAAGCCGCCCGTGTTTCCGCACAGACGGCGCGCGACATACCAGAGAGAGGCGCCGAGCAAAACTCCGCACAAAAGGAATGGAAGCCGCGGGAGCCAGCGCCAGTAAGTGGCAGTTTCCGCCTCGAGATCATGGGGCCATGCGAACAGCGGTGCCGCCGAGACAAGGTAGATCAGCGGCGAATGCTGTGTGTCGTAGCTGGTCACATCTGGCTGGAACGGATTCCGCAGCGACTCCTGGGCGGGTTCACTGAAAGGAGCAGCGGCAATACCGTGTCCCTGCCACTGCTTCCATCCCTCGCCAATGCGAACTGCCTCCTGCGCCTCCAGTCCATGAAAGTCGCTCAGTTCGGCGTGGACCAGCCAGATCGCCTGTGCCAGAAAGGCCAGGAGCAGCAATCCGGCAAAAAACTGCGCACGTCCGAAACGTTCGCGTGTGAAATATGGACGCATAAGGCCGAGCCGAGTGTTTTACCATGTCGGAGGCTGTTAGGGGAAAGTTCTGCAATGAACGATCTTGGTACGAACCAGGAAGGTGAGGCGGCGCCCAGCCCCGGGTCAAAGTCCTCCGGGCCTGAATTCAACGCAGCCACTTCTGTATCTTATGTTCATACCCTGTTTCTTGGATCGGACGGCCTTCGTCCGGGATGGGGATTCGCTTTCTACGTGATTGCGTTCCTCATACTCCAACAGGTCGCCGTGGATCTGGCGTGGTCTCACGACTTCGGAGCCAGCGGCCTGTGGAACTCGCTGCTCGAAAACGTTGGAAGCCTGATTGCCGCAATGATTCCGGCGGTGGTTTTGGCGCGAGTGGAACATCGAACGTGGGGAGTTTATGGCCTGCCCGGCAGGTCTGCGTTCGGCAAACGGTTCTGGATCGGTCTTCTTTGGGGTTTTGGCGCAATCAGTCTGCTGATGTGGGCGCTGTATGGCATGGACTGCTTCACATTTGGACACATCGTCCTGCATGGAGCCCGCGTCCTCAAGTTTGCGGCCTTTTGGGGACTGACGTTTCTGCTGGTGGGTTTCTTTGAAGAATTTCTCTTTCGGGGATATACGCTGTTCACAATCGCTCGCGGAATCGGCTTCTGGCCCGGAGCCGTCACCCTCTCGTGCGTGTTCGGTTTAGTTCATCTCCGCAATGGGGGCGAGCAGTGGGAAGGCTTGCTCGCGGCCGGCTTCGTCGGTCTATTCTTCTGCCTAACATTGCGACGCACTGGGACGCTATGGTTTGCGGTCGGATTTCATGCCGCATGGGATTGGGGCGAGACGTTCTTCTATTCCGTGCCGGATAGCGGTCTGGTATCGCCGGGCCACTTGCTCAGTTCTTCGCTGGGCGGACCGCACTGGCTGAGTGGAGGATCGGCGGGGCCGGAGGGTAGCATTCTTTGCCTGATCGTGATCGCGATGACCTGGATCATGTTTGGCAAAGTCTACCCGAGAGCCGCGGCCGCGCCAGGAAGCTAGCCTGTACTTTTCTTTGCGGAACGGGGCGTTCGATCCGTTTCGGAATCTATACCGCCGCGAAGCTGGGTATCTCCACCGAGGAAGCCGGCGCCACACACTATACTGACTGGATGACCTCAGAAGCCGACCTGCTCGTTACTCTACGTCGCTACTGGGGATATAACGCGTTCCGACCGCTGCAGGAACGGATCGTCAAAAGCCTGCTAGCTGGGCGCGATACCTGCGTCGTCATGCCTACCGGCGGAGGCAAGTCACTTTGCTATCAGCTTCCAGCCGTGATATCCGGCAAAACCGCGGTGGTGATCTCTCCTCTCATTGCGCTCATGCAGGACCAGGCCGCGCAGCTCGCCCAAATGGGCATTCCGGCGGCCGTTCTCAACAGCTCTCTTACCAACGAAGAACAGAGTCGAGTCATACAACATGCTCGAGAAGGCGCATACCGCCTGCTCTATCTTTCGCCCGAGCGTCTGCAACGCGCGGATACGATTGGCTGGTTGCAGCACGTTCCCATTGCGTTCTTTGCCATCGATGAGGCGCATTGCATCTCCGAATGGGGACATGAATTCCGCCCTGAATACCGCCAGCTGAGCCGCCTGCGCAGCACGTTTCCCGACCAGCCGATTGCGGCATTCACGGCCAGCGCAACGCGCCACGTGCGGCATGACATTCTGGCGCAGCTGCAGCTGAAAAATCCCGACAAATACATTGCCAGCTTTCACCGGCCGAACTTGCACTATCTGGTCCGCGAATGCGGCACCGCCGAGCAGATATCGCTCCTTCTCACTGCGCTCGAGAGTTACGGCGATGGAAACTTGATCGTCTATTCGCCAACCATAAGCAGGGTGGAAGAAACCGTAGATTTCCTCGAGAACAAGGGCATCCCGGCGGTCCCGTACCACGCGAAAATGCAGAGCGACGACCGCCGCCGGAATCAGGAACGTTGGATGTCGGACGAGGTTCGCGTACTGGTCGGCACCATCGCCTTCGGGCTGGGGATCAATAAGGCCACAGTCCGGGCGGTGATTCATCTGGCCCTGCCGAAGTCAATCGAACAGTACTATCAGGAAGCCGGACGCGCCGGTCGCGACGGAGATCCTGCCGACTGTATTCTGCTCTGGCGCAAACTAGATGCACGATTGCTCGCGTATTTCGCAAACCAGATTCTGGACGCGGCGGAACGCGATCGTGCCTGGCAGCGGTATCACAAGATTCGCGCCTTCGCCGAGTCGGCAGAGTGCCGGCACAAACAGATTTGCACGCACTTTGGCGAAACTCCCAAGTGGGATTCGTGCGGAGCCTGCGACGTTTGTGGAACTATGCCGGAATGGTTCACGGTGACGGAAAGCCGTGCAGCCGTGCGGGGCACAGCTCGTGCAGTTCTGCCGGGCAGAAAAGTAATTTCCAAAACCTCGGAAGCTCAACTCGATCCCGATCTGCTGGAGTACATGCGCGAATGGCGCCGTACGGTTGCCAAAGAGCAGGGCGTTCCGGCCTTCGTCGTGTTGCATGACACTTCGCTCTATGAAATCTGCCGCGTGCTTCCTGCATCGCTTGCTCAGTTATGCACCATAACGGGCATCGGCGAGCGTAAGGCTGACACGTATGGGCAGAGAATACTCGCAGCTCTCCAACAGTACGGCAACGGCGCCCGTGCCACAGCGCTGCCGGTAAAGGAAACGATGCCGGTTCTGGAGACATTGCGGCTCCTCACGGAAGGAAAGACATTAGCCGAGATCGCGCAAATTCGCGGGCGGCAGATGGGGACGGTCGTAAGCGCGGTTACCGCGCTCGTCGAGAGCGGAGAAATCAAATTCCGACCTGAATGGATGGACCGCAACAAGCAAGCGGTGATTGAAGCGGCCTGCGGACGGATCGGCCTCGAAAAGATCGAACGCCTGAGACAGATGAAGGACGTGCTACCGCCAGAAGTGACCTATGCCGAGATCCGGCTGGTGCTGGCTTATTTGCGGCGGAGCAGGGAAGAAGAAAAACCGAAGATCCCAGCCTGAGAATGCATTCTCCGCACATGTTGGGCTTGTCGAATTTCTGGATCCTATCCGTGCTTGTCCTGCTATCATAAGTACCAACTCTGGCCAATCTCGGACCTCGACAGTGCTGCCCTTTGCAGTCTGTCTTTCATCAGGATTTAACAAAAATCGGGCGTGGGGACTATGGGGACTCGTACCACACTTTCAGCAAGAATCTCCGCAAGCCTGCCTTTGCGCTACACCCTTGCGGTGTTGTCGGCCTTAATCGCGGTACTGGTGTGCTTTTTTCTTGAGCGGTTCTTAGGGATCGCAGGGTGTTATCTGCTCCTTTTTTTATCGGTGGCCTTTTCGGCATGGTACTGCGGCATCGGCCCATCGATTGTCGCTGTCGCGATTGGATTGGCGGGCGCGGCCGTCGGATTTGTGCCGAAGATGAGCTCGTTTGTGCCGCCCGATCTGGAGTCGTCGATCACCATGCTCGTGTTCGTGCTCTCCTCGTTCGTGGTCATCGTTCTGGGCGAGGCGCGGCTGCGTGAAAATGCCGCTTTACACCAGGCGCAGGGAGAACTCGAACTACGCGTGCAGGAGCGCACGGCCGACCTGGATGCGGCCAATCTCAGCCTGCGTGATCTGTCTACCCGTTTAATGAAACTGCAGGACGAAGAGCGGCGGCGCATCGCCCGGGAATTGCACGACAGTGTGGGACAAACGCTGGCGGCTTTGGCGATGAACCTTGCCTTGGTGCGAAGTGACGTAGAGCGGCTGTCGACAATTGCAACCGCACTGACCGATAGCGAAAGTCTGGTTCGCGATATGAGCACCGAAGTGCGAACGATTTCCCACTTACTGCATCCTCCTCTTCTCGACGAAGCAGGGTTATCCTCGGCGATTCGCTGGTATGGCGATGGCTTCGCCAAGCGCAGCGGAATCAAGGTCGAGATCGACGTGCCCGAGGATCTGCAGCGCTTGCCCAGTGAAATGGAGACCGCCATTTTCCGGGTCGTGCAAGAATGCCTCACCAACATTCACCGGCATTCTGGCAGTCCGGTTGCCCGAATCCGCGTTCGCCGGCATGACGAACAAGTAGCAGTGGAAGTCGAAGACAAAGGCAGAGGCATTCCGCACGAGAAACGGGACGATATGGCGAGCGCGGGAACTCCGGGAGTCGGCATTCGCGGAATGAGAGAGCGAATCCGGCAGCTGGGTGGAACGCTCGAGATCGAATCCAGCAACAAAGGGACGATGGTGAATTTGCAGCTCCCGGTCGGTGATGCGCCCGTTGGAGATGCTGTCGCAAGCGCGCCAGTAGCCGCTGCTTGATGAGATTGTTCTACTAGTTGGAATAGGCGGATTTGATGAGCTGTGTGGCGGCGTCTCTGCCGGAACGAACGCAGTCGGGTACTCCGATTCCACGATAGGCATTGCCGGCAAGTGCAAGCCCGGGCAGTTTCTGGCGCAATCGTTCAATGCGATCTAAACGATCGAGATGTCCCACGCCGTACTGCGCCATCGCAGACTTCCATTTATAAACTCGAGCAAAGAGCGGTTCAGGCCGCAATCCGAGAATCTGCTGGAGTTCGTTGCGCACGATTCCGACGATCTGGTCGTCGCTCAAGGGCCAGACATTTTCAGCGTTCGTGCCCGCGAAAAAGCAACGCAGCAGAGCGCGATCTTCGGGCGCGCGGTGCGGAAACTTGTTGTGCACGAAAGTTGCTGCCAGCAGACGCTTCCCTTCACTGCGAGGAACCAGGAAACCGAAGCCGGGAGGAAGAGACCGGCGAACTTCGTGATCGTATCCGAGGCCTACCGTAATCGACGACGTGTATTGAATCGCGGCGAGTTCTGCCGACAGCTCCGCGTTAGCGATGCGAAGTACGCTGGCGGCAGCGGGAGCCGGGAGGGCGATGATTACGGCATCGAAGTGGTCCGACTTCAGGCCGGCTGAGACGACCCATCCACCGGCTACCGGCTGCACGGCGTCAACCGCCGCATTCGTCATAAGGCACGCGGGCGTGAGACGGGCCACGACGCTTTCCGCCAGATGCTGCATGCCGTCCTTCAGAGACGTGAAAAGCGGAGGCGCCAGTCTGGCCGGACCTGCCCGCATCTTCTTGCGAGCGGCAAGCATGGCGCGCCCCAGGCTGCCGTGAGCGCGCTCCATTTCGGCGAACCGCGGCAACACCGCCCGAACGCTCAGATTCGCCGCCTCTCCTCCATAAACGCCCGAAAGCAGAGGGTCGGCCAGGCGATCGACCATCTCGCCGCCATAATGACGCTCCACAAACGCCGCGACAGATTCATCATGATCGACGGCGCGCGGAGGATGAAACAATTCCTGCGTCATGCGCAGCTTCGTCTTCCATGAGAAGAGCGGCGAGAGGCCGGTCGGCAGAATTTTCGTCGGAATCAGGAACATCAAACCATCGGGCATCTCGACCAGACGGCCGCGAGTCAAGATATATGTTTTTCGCTGCGCGTCATTGGAGCCGATCAGGTCGTTCCCCAACCCCAGCGAGCGGCACAGGTCCGCAGCCCATGGTTTCTCGGTGACAAAAGAATCCGGCCCAGCCTCAACTAGACAGCCGTCTACCTGTTCAGTGCGCAGAACTCCGCCGAGACGCGAGGAAGATTCGAACAGAACGTACTCTATGTCGCTTCCCGCCTGGCGGCGCTGCTCGAGCTCGTAGGCAGCGGCGAGGCCAGAAATGCCTCCTCCGACAATGGCGATGCGGGTCATGAATGCTGGTTTCGGCCACCCGGTTTTGGGGAGTCGGAAGCGCGGGAATCTGAGCCGGAATCAGAGGAATATTCCCGAACGAATTGCGCGAGATTCTTCACGTTTTCCACCGGCGTTTCCGGCAGAATGCCGTGGCCCAAATTGAAAATATGTCCGGGACGCCCCGCGGCGCGGCGCAAGATTTCCTCAGCGCGCGATTTCAGTTCCTTCCATTCCGCGAACAGCAGCACAGGATCCAGATTGCCCTGCACGGCTGTTTTGTGATCGAGTCGGCTCCAGCCTTCATCCAGCGGGATGCGCCAGTCGAGGCCGATGACATCAGCCCCGGTTTCTTTCATCGCGGGCAGAAGGGTGGCGCTATCTGTTCCGAAATAAATGATGGGGACGCCCGTCTTCTGTAACCGCTTCACCATTCCGGTGACGTGTGGCAGCACGTAGCGGCGATAATCTTCGACGCTGAGACATCCCACCCAGCTATCGAAAATCTGGATGGCATCGGCTCCGGCATGCACCTGATCAGCGGAATACGCGGTCGTCACGGCAACCAGTTTGCCCATCAAAGCGTCCCAGTCGTTGGGGCTGTTGTACATCATTTTTTTGGCATGAACGTAGTTGCGAGAGCCTCCGCCTTCGATCATGTAGCTGGCCAGCGTAAAAGGAGCTCCGCAGAATCCGATGACAGGGACACGATCCGCGAAATGTTTCGCGACCAGGGCGACGGCTTCGGAGACGTATCCGAGTTCGGCGGCGCGGTCGGTGCGAAGTCGGGCAATGTCTTCCTTGCTGCGGACGGGCTTTTCGATGACGGGGCCTTCGCCGGCTGAAAAGTGAAACGGCAGCCCCATGACTTCGAGCGGCAGCAGGAGATCGGCGAAAATGATGGCGGCATCGACGCCCAGAATCTCCGCCGCGGTGATGGTTACCTCGGCGGCGAGGTCCGGCTTCTTGCAGATCTCGAGCAGTGAATGCTGCTTGCGGACCGCGCGATACTCGGCCATGTAGCGTCCAGCCTGACGCATGAACCACACAGGGGTGCGGTCGGTCGGCTGAGACTTGCAGGCGCGGACGAAGTTGGAATTAGGCGCAGACATGAATCCATGAATTTAGCATCTTTGGCGGAGCCGTGCAGGTGCTGCCCGCCCCAACTTTGTGCGAGACTAAACCAATGGAAATCGAAAACGAGAAGATCGAGCTGAAAGTCGCAGGCAGTTCCCCTATGGGAGCCTACGTTGCTCGCCCTGCTGGCCCTGGGCGTTATCCCGGACTGATGGTCTTTCAGGAGGCCTTTGGGGTCAATGGTCACATCCGCAAAGTCTCTGACCGGTTCGCCGCCGAGGGATACGTTGCCATTGCGCCGGAGTTGTTTCATCGCACCGCGCCTATGGGATACGAAGGCGATTACAAGAACTTTCCTTCGGTGATGCCGCACTATCAGGCCGTTACCAATGAGGCCGCCGAAGCCGATATTCAAGCCACCTACGACTGGCTGCATTCAAATTCCAAGGTCAAAGCGGACGAAATTTCCTGCGTAGGATTTTGCATGGGAGGCCGCGTTTCGTTCCTCGCGAATGCCGTGGTTCCGCTGAAGGCGGCGGTATCGTTCTATGGCGGTGGCATCGCCCAAGGACTGCTCGACCGGGCTGCCAAGCTGCACGGGCCGGCTCTGCTGATCTGGGGCGGGCTCGACAAGCACATCACGCCGGAACATCGGAAGGCAGTGGTCGATGCCCTCGCGGCGCAGCATAAGACCTACGTCAACGTCGAATTTTCCAATGCCGACCACGCTTTTTTCTGCGATGAACGCTCCGCCTATGAGCCAAACGCAGCCCGACAATCCTGGGCGCTGACCCTGGAGTTTCTGCGGTCGTGAGAGCATCTGCAATTGTTCTCGGGGTTGTCTGCCTGATCTTGGTTTCGGCTGCCTGGCAAATGAGCGGGAATTCCACTCACTCCAGCGAGCCTGCCTTACCAACTTTCTACAAAGATATCGTTCCCATCTTGCAGGACCATTGTCAGAGCTGTCACCGGCCCGGCGAAGTCGCCCCGATGCCGCTCGTGAGTTACGAGCAGACTCGTCCGTGGTCCGATGCGATTGCGCACGAGACCGAGATGAAGATGATGCCCCCGTGGTTTGCCGATCCGCGATATGGGCACTTTTCGAATGATCCCTCGCTCACCGGTCAGCAAATCGCAGCGATATCAGCCTGGGCTCATGCAGGCGCGCCGGCCGGGGATCCACACGACGCGCCGCCTCCGAAAAAGTGGGCGCAAGGCTGGAATATTCCCCAGCCGGATCTCGTCATAACCATGCCCAAGGCAGTGCCGATTCCAGCGGAGGGCATTGTGGAGTACACGTACGAAATCGTGCCGACGCATTTCGCTGAGGGCCGATGGGTGCAGATGTCGGAGTTCCGTCCGGGAAGCCCGTCGCACGTCCATCACGCGGTGGTCTACATCCGCCCGCCGGACTCGCCCTGGCTGCGGCATGCCCCGGTCGGAAAGCCTTTCACGGCATCGACACTGACCGACCCTGTCGAACAGCGGCAGGCGCATGAAACCACCAGCGATCTGCTTCTCGTATACGCGCCGGGCAGCTCCCCGGATCAATGGCCCACTGGGATGGCGAAATTTGTGCCTGCCGGTTCAGACCTGGTTTTTCAGATGCATTACACGACGAACGGAAAAGCGGATCAGGATCAGACCAGCATCGGCATGGTTTTTGCCAAGTCTCCGCCGAAACAGCGCATCATCACGCTGCAGTTGAACAATCATGCGCTGATCATTCCGCCCGGTGCCGATAATTTCCGGGTCGAAGTGCAAGGGACTCTTCCTCATGACGCCACGCTGATGAGCCTGTTCCCGCACATGCATCTGCGAGGAAAGCGCTTTGAGTACGACATCGTGCACGATGACGGCAGCGTCGAGGTCCTGCTGCGCGTGAACTATCATTTTCATTGGCAGCTGAGCTACCGGCTGGCGCAGCCGAGGCTGCTGAAAGCGGGAACGAAGCTGCGCGCGATCGCCTGGTACGACAATTCAAAGAACAATCCGCACAATCCCGATCCGACCAAGACCGTGCTCTGGGGCGATCAGACTTCCGACGAAATGATGGTGGGATTCTTCGACGTAGCCGTGCCCGCCGCGATGGATAAATGGCAGTTCTTCGATCGCGGCGGGCACTCGACAGCGCAGGCTCACTGAGCAGAGACAGACCCGGGGAGGATTTTCTCAATCTTCTGAAAGTGTCAGCTCTTCCAGTT
Source organism: uncultured Acidobacteriota bacterium (assembly GCA_963763845.1). Taxonomy (GTDB): domain Bacteria; phylum Acidobacteriota; class Terriglobia; order Terriglobales; family Acidobacteriaceae; genus Sulfotelmatobacter. The sequence continues at coordinate 330,836 of CAVXPX010000014.1, read as the reverse complement.
CCGGCCGTGAAGGGCTTGCCGCCAACTCCGTGATTCCGTAGTCGAAGCCCTTTTCGAAGGCCTTCAAGTTCAGTTCGCGAAATGATGCCGGCACGGAGTCAGCGACAGCTTTCCGCACGGCATCTGCACCCAAGAGCTGTGTGACGGCGGTGAAAAACCCGACCATCACCGAGTTCAGCACCATGCGCTTGCCCAATTCTTCGGCGAAGCGCGTTGCCGGAATGCTGTAGACCTTCTTGTCGCGGTTGAGATTCGAAACCCGAACCAGGTCTTCTTCCACGATGAGCAGGCCGCCGGGCTTCAGGTCTTGCGCGAAACGGTTGTAAGCTTCCTGCGACAGGATCACGAGGATGTCCGGCTGCGTCACGTAGGGATATAAGACCGGCGAATCCGACAGGACGAGTTGCGCGCTGCACGCGCCACCTCGCGCTTCCGGGCCGAAGTTCTGCGTCATCGTGGCGAAGCCGTTTTCGTAGATGGAGGCCGCTTTGCCCAGCACGACGGCGGAGAGAATGACTCCCTGTCCTCCAAAGCCCGCGATTCGAATTTCAGTTACTCGCATACGCACCTCAGAAAAATTGTTGATTGATGATTGCCGATTGGCGCCGTTTTTCGGCGTTCTCCGTTCTCTCAATCACCAGCCAAAAATCAACCTTCCTCACAACAACATCCCGCTGGCTCTTCGACGTAGCGCTCGCCCAGGGCCTCAACGTATTGCGCGCGCATCATCGATTGAAAATCAGGGCGGTCGCGATCGACGAATTTGCCGACCGCTATTTCGCCGTTCAGCGTGAGGCCGACTTCGCCGGTCGGAGCGCCATTTTTCACTTTGGATTTTTCTTTGTAATACTTCATCGTGTCGAGGCCGTCGCCCATCTTGTTGCGGCGCTGGTAGAGCGTCGGGCAGGGCGAGATTACTTCGATGAACGAGAAGCCTTTTTTCTGGAACGCTTCGCTGATTGACCTTGCCAACTGCCGCACGTGGAACGTTGTCCAGCGCGCAACATAGACGGCTCCGGCGGCCTCGACCAGATGCGGCAGGTTGAATGCCGGCTCGAACGTGCCGTAAGGATTCGTGGAGGTGGTTGCGTGCCCCGGAGTTGTGGGCGCGGTCTGGCCGCCAGTCATCGCATAGATCAGATTGTTCACGCAGATGACTTTCAGGTCGATATTGCGCCGCGCGGCGTGAATAAGATGGTTGCCGCCGATGGCGGAAAGATCGCCGTCGCCGGAGTACACAACCACGTTCAGCTTCGGATTCGCCAATTTCAATCCGGTCGCGAACGGGATCGCGCGGCCATGTGTCGTATGAAACGAATCGAGCTTCACGTAGCCCGCCACGCGGCCCGTGCAGCCAATACCGGAAACCAGGGCCAGCGATTGCAGATCGATTTTCGATTCGATTAAAGCCCGGGCAAACGAATTGACCGTCGTGCCGATGCCGCATCCCGGGCACCATATGTGAGGCATACGGTCGGTGCGTAGAAACGGCTCTACGGGATTCACAGTGTCGTCGTTGAGAACGTTCAGCATCGGCTTGCCTCCACGATGGCGTTCAAGATTTCGTCGGGATTGTGCACTCCGCCGCCCGCATGCGGGACGGCGAAGGTCCGGGCTTTGCCCTTGGCCGCGCGCTCGAGTTCGCGCACCATCTGTCCGAGATTGAGCTCGGGCATGACGAACGCTTTCACTCGCCCGGCCAGCTCTGCGATTTTCTTTTCCGGAAAGGGCCACGCGGTGATGAGACGCAGCTTGCCAACCCGCAATCCGCGCTCGCGTGCCACGTCGATGGCACGCTGCGCAACGCGCGATGTAATCCCGTAAGAGACTACGACCACATCCGCGTCGTCGAGCCGTTCTTCCTCGAACATGCAGATACGATCGGTGGCGCTACGAATTTTGTTCTGCAGGCGTTTCACCAGCTTGTCCTGCGTCTGCGGCGTCATGTTCGGATAGCCGCGCTCATCGTGCGTCAGCCCGGTGATATGGAACTTATAGCCTTCGCCGGCATGCGCCATTTCCGGGACCATGTCGCCGTTCGTACCGTAGGGCAGATAGTCCTCGATCGATTTATGCGTGTGCTTGCGGGGAATTACTTCGATCTGATCCGCAGGCGGGATGATGACCTTCTCGGTCATGTGCCCCACGACTTCGTCCATCATGAACATCACCGGCACGCGGAATTCTTCGGCCAGGTTGAAGGCCTTGATCGTCAGGTCGAAACATTCCTGGGGCGAGTTCGGACAGAGCGCGATGATCTCGTAGTCTCCGTGCGAGCCCCAGCGTGCCTGCATCATATCGGCCTGCGCAGGCAGAGTTGGCAGGCCGGTCGACGGTCCGCCGCGCTGTACGTCGACAAACACGCACGGCGTCTCGGTCATGGCGGCGTATCCGATGTGCTCCATCATCAGGGAGAATCCAGGCCCGGAGGTCACGGTGAACGCCTTGGCTCCTCCCCAAACTGCGCCTTGCAAAGTGATCGATGCGGCGAGTTCATCCTCCATTTGGATAAAGCTGCCACCGACTGTGGGAACACGGGAAGCGAAGCGCTCCACGACTTCGGTCGAAGGAGTGATCGGATATCCAGAGGCAAACCGGGCGCCGGCGGCGAGTGCTCCTTCGCAGCAGGCATGATCCCCGTCAATGAAATGAGTCCCGGTCAAAACGCCATGCGGATCGGCTTTCATTTCTCACCTCCGCCGGGCTTTTGTGCTTTCGCTTCGGCGATCTTGGCGCCATAGATCGCGAAATCAGGGCAGTACATGCCGCAAAGATCGCAGCCGCTGCATTTTTCGGGATGCACCACATGCGGCGGGTGGTATCCCTTGGAATTAAAGGCGGAAGAGAGCGCCAGCACGTGCGTGGGACAGAACTCCACGCAGAAGCCGCAAGCCTTGCAGCGCTCAACAACGATTGAAACACGTCCTTTTGCCACGCGAGCCCCCAGCTGGGAGTAACGATCACTCCGGGTGTTCAACCACGCAGGATGTGATTATGCGTCAGCGCGGCGTCGCTCTCGTGTGACGGCGATCACACTTTGGCGTGAGGAGAAGCACCTTTGGCGCCAGCCAAGAAAATCATGCAACTATCTATTTCACAGACACTTACGGATGCATTGATCAGCTTCCGGTGCGTCTAGCCACAACATGTTCGATGACCAAGAGTGACCCAGATCACAACCTCCCACGTTGTCGACGGATTCCACTTTCCGCTGTTGGCGCCCTGTGTACGCCAGGTTTGCCTCTGCTGAACGAACCATCTACACTCGGATTTTTGCCGCGACTTTTGGCCGGTTCCGGCCGCCCGCGGCCGGAGCCCTTTTGGAGATCCTCGACCTCAGGCACTTCTCTTCCGTCGACTTGCGCCCGCTGCTTGAGGACGAAACCCATTTGTGGTCGCGTCTTCTGTCGTGGGACTATTCCGGCTCGGCGGAAATGATTCTGCGGTACATCGATGCGAAGATCCTGCCGGGTTACGCCGCCGTCGACCGCGGCCGGGTGTTCGGCTACTCATTTTTTGTCTACGAAGGCAGTAAGGGCGTGATCGGGGACCTCTATGTCACGAACGGCAGCCGCCTCCCCAACGCCCGCGAAGTCGAGATCAAACTGCTCACTCACGTGATCGAGACCCTGCAGCAGTCGCCCGGGATTCACCGCGTCGAGGCGCAATTACTGGCGCACGAGGCGAACGTTGTTTCCCGGCCGTTCCTCGAAACTGGATTCCAGCGGCATCCGCGTCTGTTCATGATGTTGACGTTCGGGAAGACAGCGGCGCAACCATCCTCCATTCATCCCGATGTCGACATCCGTCCGTGGATGGAAAGCGACTATCAACCGTCGGCCGCGGTGATCACGGCCGCATACCGGGGCCACGTCGACGCGCAGATCAATGACCAATACCATACGCTGAGCGGCTCCCTGCGTTTTATGAACAACATCGTTCGCTTTCCCGGCTGCGGTGTCTTCGATTCCGAATCGTCATTCGTAGCGACCGACAGGAAATCGAAGGGAGTGATCGGTCTGATCCTTTGCTCGCGTGTCCGACACGACGTTGGACACGTCACCCAGGTCTGCGTCCTGCCGGAGTATCGTTCGCGGGGAATCGGAGAATCGTTGCTGGGGGCAACGCAGAACAACTTGAGAAAACGAAATTTCTCTTCGCTATCCCTGACCGTCACCGAGGCCAACAGCAAAGCGGTAGCGCTTTACAAGCGGCTGAATTTCGATTCGAAGAGAGTGTTTGACGCGTTTGTCTGGGAAGGATAGAAGCCAACCTCGGGCGTCAGGCTGAGGTCCGAAGCCGGAGGTCTGATGGCCGAGGTCTGACGCCCGACGCTATCGTCTGAGCAGCCACATGATCCAGCCGGCGACGAAGACGCCGCCAAGAAACATCACGAAACAATAAGCGCCGTAGCGGACCATGTCGCGAACGGTGTCACGGTGCGTGATGCCGAAGACGATCGACGCGAAGAACGCGAATACGAGAGCTGCGCTGAAATGTGTGAGCGTAATGGTCAAGCGGGTGATCCCCAATTAACGCTTTCCGGCCGATGCGTGACGGCTGAATGCTTCATTTCTTTTTCCCGATGGCAATGTGATACGCGTCGGCGATGGCGATGAAGTTCAACAGTCCGGCCACAATCATGAACTTTGTTCCATAATCGGCGGTAGCGATGGCGATCGCGCCTTGTCCCCAATCGTTGGCCAACGTCAAAATGTAAAGCGCGCCGGAACCCACATCACCGACAAAACCCAGGATGTCGAGAATGTCGCCACCATTCGCCTTGTAGATGCGGCCCTGCATCGCGAGTCCCAGCAGAAACATCGTAACGATCGAGACGAACAGGAGCAGGCCGCGAATCCAGCGCTTCTGGATCATGTGTCCTGCGCCCGGAATCAGCCACCCAATGGCAGGCGCGATCACCGACATGACGTTGATAGTGTCGCTGGAGCCGGCTTTCGAATTACCTGCTGTGGAATTTGCCATTCAGATGGTCACAATCTCGCGTTGGATTTTCCCGGTCACTTCCGCCGACTTCGCGCGCACCAGCACGTTGACCTCGCTGCGCACGCCAAACTCCGGCAGATAGATACCGGGCTCGATCGAGAAGCAGGAATTGGGAAGGATCTGCCGCTCGTCATGAATCTCGAGATCGTCCATGTTGGCGCCGTTGGAATGGACGTCGGTGCCGATGGAATGTCCCGTGCGGTGGATGAAATATTCGCCGTAGCCGGATTTTTGAATGTGCCCGCGCGTGGCCCGGTCGACCTCCCATCCGGCAATATGGCGTCCGGCGTTAATGGCCTCGAGAACGGTTTTCACGCCGGCATCTCGGGCATCGCGAACGATGTTGAAGACTTCATGGATTCGCTGAGCGGGTGCCCCGCCCACGAATCCCATCCAGGTGATGTCGTAATAGACCGCGCCCGGCGTGTTCTTTTTGCCCCAGACATCCATCAGGATGAGATCTCCCTCGCGAATCGGAACTGGGTGACTGGCATGCGGTTCGTAATGAGGATTCCCGGCATTCGCATTGACGGCGATGATTGGCGGATCATCGGTCAGTAAATTCTCGCGCGCGAATGCGTCCATATACCAGTGCTGGATCTCATGTTCCGTCGTTCCACCATTGCGGACGCGGCGTGCAATTTCTTTGAACGCGGCGGCGACGATGGAATCAATGCTGTCGCGGGCTGCGAAATGCGACTGAATCTGCTCCTCGGTCCAGGTCGATTCAAACTGCGCGACCAGATCGGCGGAACTGACAATATTCTTCCCCAACCCCCTGAGCAGATCGATGGTGCCGCCATCGACCAGCGATACGGTGAAGACGCTGTTGTTGGGCGAGTACTGCATCGCCAGATCGCGATGCTTCGCCAGCATCGACTTCAGCTGATCGAACAGTTCCTGCCATCCGGAATACTGATGCTTCTTGCCGGGCAGCGAATCGAGGTGTCCGGCCTCAATTTTGTGAACGAGTTTTTCAGGCTCTCCCTCAGCAGGGATGAGGTAGAACCAGCGTCGCGTCACCATCAGACTGGCGGGCAGACCCAAGACCCGATACGCAATCGGGTCGCGGTGATGATGATCATAGAATAGCCACGCATCGATATTGCGTTCGCGCAGCGCAGACTGGATCGCGGTAAAGTCCATGGGCAAACATTTATTGTAAACAAGGCGAAGACTTTGCGCGAATCGTGCGCTGGTTTACCCGGAAGTGATTCGCAGGGTCGGCCAGAACGCTCAAGCCCGGATTTCAAGGCGTACACCGCCTGCTGTTCGGATTGGTAGTGGTCGATCGCTGTGCGGAGGGCTCCGGAACCCGCCCTTCTGCTACACTTTCCTGTTCCCCGGGGGGAAAAGGAATGATGCATGGGAAAGCCGGCCTGGTTCTGTCCAGTGCGTGTCTGATCGCTGCAAGTGGATTCTTCATTGGCGCTCTGAAGGCGCAACCGACTCGCTCGGCGCGCGTTCTCGAAACTCAGCCGGCGGGCGGTCAAGCGCCTAAAACGGTCGAGCAGCAGTTCAAGAATATCCAGGTGCTGAAGGGAGTTCCGGCCGACGAACTGTTTCCCACCATGCAATTCATTGCCGCCTCTTTGGGAGTGGAGTGCGACTTTTGCCACGTGCAGGGAGCATTTGAGAAGGACGACAAAAAGCCCAAGCAGATCGCCCGAAAAATGATGGAGATGATGTTCGCCATCAACGCCGACAATTTCGACCGGCACCGCCAAGTGACGTGCTACACCTGCCATCGTGGCAGCACCAGGCCAGTTGCGATCCCGGTGGTGATGACGGCGGAAAGCGCGACCAGCGTTACCGAACCACATGCACCAGGCGAGGCGATGGGAACGGAAGCTAAAGCCTATGCGGGCCCCAGTGCAGACGAATTGCTGGGAAAATTCGTTCAGGCTTCAGGCGGCGCGGCAGCGATCGATAAGATTACGAGCCGGGTTATGAATGGCACCATCGATTTCGGGGGCAGGTCACTTCCAATTGATATCTACTCCAAAGCCCCCGACCAGCGCATCTCATTCACCCACATGCCCAACGGCGACAGTGTGACGGCGTTCAACGGACATGAAGGCTGGCTCGGCTTTCCCGGCCGTCCCCCGCGCGAGATGCACGGCAGCGACCTCGACGCGGCATCGATCGATGCCGATCTCCATCTGCCCACGCACTTGAAGCAGATGTTCAGTTCGATGAAGGCGCAAGGGCCCGAGAAGATTGATGGGCAAGAAGCTTATGAATTGATTGGCCAACGAGAGGGTAACACGCCGATCAATCTGTATTTCGACAAGCAGTCGGGCTTGCTGATCCGCATGGAGCGGTACGCCGAAACGGCGCTCGGCTGGCTTCCCACGCAGATCGACTACGCGGATTACCGCGACAACGACGGCGTCAAGGTTCCCTGTCGCTGGACGCTGGCTCGACCCAGCGGAATGTTCACGATCCAGGTGAGCGAAATGAAACAGAACGTTCCCGTTGACGACTCCAAGTTCGTCAAGCCTCCTGCCCCGCCGGAGCCCCAGAAAGGCCCGGCGAAGTAGATTTACCTGGTATCAGGGTTGCAACGGCGTAGTTTACGGTCGCTGGGATGCACGGTTTCCCTCGCCACCGTGCGCGTCGTTTGTGACCACCGATTCAGCTTCGATCTTCACTTCGACCTGGGTGCCTTCTTTCAGTTTGACTTTCTGTCCCTCTTCATCCGTGAGTCGGTTTGGCACTCGAATCTCACGATACAGGTGATCTGCACCTTCTACCCCGATCTGTGCCTTCTCCGGTTCGCCCGATCCGGGGTGCGGATGGATGACTTTCTCGACTTTCCCAGGAAGTATTGCGATTGCCTTGGATTTCTTATTCGACACGACTGGACCCTCCACTCTGCCCCTTGCTGCAGTGATGTGCGATTTGCGCCACTGAGACGACGCAGAGTTATGAGTATCTCCATGTTTTCATGTACGTGCCATCGGGGGAACTCTGTAGGCTGCTCTATCGGCAGCGGCGCCCAGTGGACGCGGCCGCACTTCACTGGGATCTGCCGCAGCGGACCGTTGTCTGCACGATTTTCAATAACAAAACCTGATAGCCACGATAAATAGTTTCGATTTCCGGGAAGTTAGTCTGGACGGTACATTGAGGCGTCCTTAAAAATTGAGCGGGAAAACTGCTCTATGGGAGCCATTCTTCCAGTGTCCATCCGAAAAAAGCTGATCATGTGGTCGGTGACGGCGCTGTTTCTACTCATGTTGGCGCAAGTGCTCTGTGCCCAGACGAGTCCTGCCGCGCCCAGCCCGACGACCGATGTAGCCGCGCGTCTCACGAAACTCGAGGCACAAGCGGCCGACGCCAAAAGCTCCGCCGACAATGCCTGGATGCTCACCTCCGCTGCGCTGGTCCTGATGATGACTGGCCCCGGCCTGGCGCTGTTCTATGGCGGACTGGTTCGGAAGAAAAACGTTCTCGGAACCATGATGCAGAGTTTCGCGCTGATGGCCGTCATCACCGTCATGTGGGGCATTTTCAGCTACAGTCTGTCATTCGGCCCCGGCAACAGTTTCATCGGAGGATTTCAGAACGTTTTCCTGAGAGGCGTCGGAGCCGCCCCGGATGCCGACTACGCCGCCACAATTCCCGCCCAGACCTTCATGGTCTATCAGCTCATGTTTGCGATCATCACGCCGGGCCTGATCGCGGGCGCATTCGCTGAGCGGATGAAATTCAGCGCCATGCTGGTATTTATGATTCTTTGGTCGATCATTGTTTACGACCCGATGGCGCACATGGTGTGGGGCAAGGGCGGCTTCCTGAACGCCTCTCTTGGTGGAAGCTTTCCGACGCTTGATTTCGCCGGAGGGACCGTCGTCCACATCACTTCGGGGGTCTCGGCGCTGGTGTGCGCGCTGTATCTCGGCAAGCGCGTGGGCTATCCCAAGGAGCCGATGCCTCCGCATAGCGTCGTTCTGAGCTTCATCGGAGCCTGCCTGCTGTGGGTCGGCTGGTTTGGATTTAATGCGGGCAGCGCGTTGGCCGCCGGCAGCCTTGCCACCAGCGCATTCGTCGCCACTCATTTCGCAGCAGCAGCGGCGGCAATCGGATGGGCTGGCGCAGAGTGGCTCCGCAACGGCAAACCCAGCGTTCTGGGTGGAATCTCGGGAGCCGTGGCCGGCCTGGTCGCCATCACTCCGGCTTCCGGATTTGTGAAGCCGATGCCGGCCTTGGTCATCGGGCTCATTGCCGGAGTTTTCTGCTACTGGATGGTCGCGAAGGTCAAGGCTAAGTTCGGCTATGACGACTCGCTGGACGCGTTTGGTGTACACGGCGCGGGAGGAACGCTCGGAGCTCTATTGACCGGGGTGTTCGCCGTGAGCGCAGTGAACCCCATCTTCAAAGACGCCCAGGGCAATCCTTTGCCCTCTGGCCTGCTGGAAGGAAACGCGCACCAGTTGCTGAACCAGTTTGTCGGCGTTCTTATTTCCTGGGGCTTGGCGATTGTCGGCACGCTGCTGATTCTGAAATTTGTGGACGTCACCATTGGCCTGCGAGTATCGGAGGAGGAAGAAGTGCAAGGCCTGGATCTCTCGCAACACGGAGAAGAGGGTTACTATTGGGAGGCGCCGGCATAATCTGACTCGAAGATTCCGTTTTAGAAAGCCACGCGCGACAGACGTGAACAGGACTTGCAAACATCATGACGAAGATCGAAGCAGTCATTCAAAATTCAAAGCTGGAAGCGGTGAAGACCGCATTGCAGGAAATCGGCGTCGAAGGGATGACCGTGCTCGAAGTGCGTGGCCACGGCCGGCAGAAGGGGCATACCGAGGTCTACCGCGGGCGAGAATACAGCGTCGATTTGATCCCCAAGACGAAGCTGGAAATGGTTCTGGCCGACAGCCTGGTCGACAAGGCCGTGCAAGCCATTCTGGGAGCGGCACGCACCGGCAAGATCGGCGATGGCAAGGTTTTTCTGTCGCGCATCGACGAAGCCATCCGCATCCGCAACGACGAGCGCGGCGAGGGTGCGTTGTAACGTTCGAGTGTCTCAGCGCAAACGCAATCTTTGGGTGGTGACTTTTTTACCCGGACGCGACCGGAAAGCATCTGACGGGCAGTAAGCAGTTGCTGCCTCCCCCAAGGGCACACTGGGGAGCGAAATACTTTCAACATGGCAGCGTCCTCATTGATCGGCGAACTACGGGGTTCCATCAACGACGAGTCGGCCCGCATCCAGCAGGAATTTGACTCAACCGGCGACGGCAAAGCGGCGGTCGGGCAGCGAACCGCGCTTATCGAAGACATCCTCGCCCGGCTCTGGACCGACCTGATCTCCCTTGACCCTGCGCGGCCTGCCAACTTCTCGCTCGTGGCAACCGGAGGCTTCGGCCGGGGCTGGTTGTTTCCTTATTCCGATGTCGACATCCTCTTTGTTTTTGCGGATCGCGAGGCCGAGCAGGCTTACAAAGATCCGGTCCGTCGTTTTTCGCAGGAATTGTGGGATCTTCGCCTCAAGTTAAGCCCGGCCACCCGCCTGCTCTCGGAATGCGACCGCTATGACGCCAACAACACTGAGTTCACCATCTCTCTTCTCGATTGCCGATATCTCGCAGGAGATCGCGATCTCTTTCGCCGCTTGCACGACAAAATTATTCCCAAGCTGGTGATGCGTGAATCAACGGCCTTGCTGCGGGGATTGGCGGAAGTCACCCGCGAGCGCCATACGAAGTATGGAATGACCCTCTATCACCTCGAGCCGAATCTGAAGGAGGCTCCGGGAGGACTCCGCGATTGGAATGTTGCGAACTGGCTGGCCCTGATTTCAGCCATGGACAAGCTGCACGACTGGCCGGACGCCAGCTCGCTTCGGGCGCCCGTTCGCAAACAACTCGATGCCGCCTTGGATTTCCTGATGTCGGCACGCTGCTTCCTGCACTTCCGCAACGGACGCGACGACAATACCTTGAGTTGGGAGGCGCAGGACCAGGCTGCCGCCCGCAAGATCGGCGCACCGGACGCCGAAGAACTCTCCGCCGCCGATTGGATGCGCATTTATTTCGGGCACGCCCGCGCGGTTCAGCGCACCGTCACGCAGCTACTCGAGGAAATTCCAGAGGCGTGGTCGTCGCTCTATCGCCAGGTCCAAAGCTGGCGCTCCAGGCTTACGACGGCCGATTTTTCGGTGGTTGACGGGCTGATTTTTCTGCAGCAGCCTTCTGCCTTGCAGGATCCCGAAGTCCTGCTCCGCCTTTTTCATTTCATGGCGCACCACGGATTGAAGCTGAGCGCGACCACCGAATACCGCATCGAGCAAGCTCTGCCCGCTCTGGCCGCGACTCCGCCACGTGGCGCGGAACTCTGGCTCTATTTGCAGGAAACTCTTTTGCAGCCTTACGCGGCCGACGCGCTCCGTGCCATGCAGTCCCTGCGGCTACTGACTCTGCTTTTGCCGGAGTTGAAGCTGATCGACTCGCTTGTCGTCCGCGATTTCTATCACCGCTTCACCGTCGACGAACATTCGTTTCTCGCCATCGAGAGCCTGCATCGCCTGAAGCAGGCGCAATCGGAATGGGACAAACGCTACGCAGAGTTGCTCAGCGAGCTGGAGGATCCGGAGCTGCTTTACTTGACGCTGCTCCTGCACGATACAGGCAAAGGCATCGCCAGCGGGAACCACGTCGAATCGAGCCTTGAAATCGCCAACCGCGCCATGGATCGTCTCGACGTCGATCCGAAAGAACGCGAAGACGTGCTATTCCTCATCGCAAATCACCTGGAACTCTCAGCGACGCTGCGTCGGGATATCTTCGATCCAGCCACGGTAGCCGCGTTCGCCGAAAAGATCGGCACACCTGAGCGACTCAAAATGCTTTGTCTGCTGACGTACGCCGACATCAAGGCGGTCAATCCGGAAGCGCTCACGCCGTGGAAGGCGGAAAACGTCTGGCAGCTGTACATTGCGGCCGAAAATCATCTCAACCGCAGCGCCGATCAGCGTGTACACGCTGACCTAAATGATGAAAAGCTGGCGCGCCTTCGTTCCCTCGCTCCCGTCACCGGCAGCAAGTTCAAAGGATTTCTCGAGGGCTTTCCGCAACGTTACTTGCGCGTGCACTCTGCCGAAGAAATCATGCGCCACATGCAAATGGCCGAGGAACTGAGCCGCGACCCGGTTCAGGTCGAACTGAAACGCGGACGCCACTGGTATGAACTGACGCTGGTGGCTGGAGATCGTCCGTTCCTATTCGCGAAACTCGCCGGTGTGCTGGCCGCATGGGGCATGAACATCGTCAAGGCCAATGCGTTCTCAAATCAGGCCGGAACCGTCGTCGACACGCTCTATTTCACCGACCGGTTCCGCACGTTGGAATTGAATCTTTCGGAGTGGGATCGCTTCCGCCGCAGCGTGGCCGGCGTGCTTTTGGGCGAAGCCGACCTCGACAAGATGCTGCGCGACCGGCAACGATCGGAAAAAGCCGCGATCGCAAAAGTGAAGGTCGAAACGAAGATCGAGTTCGATGACGCTTCGTCCGCGACCAGCACACTCGTGCAAGTCATCGCGCAGGATCGTCCGCGCCTGCTGCATCGTATCGCGAACTGCCTCTCCCATCAGCAGTGCAACATCGAAATCGCCCTGATCGATACCGAGGGCCAGATGGCGATTGATACGTTTTATCTCACTTCAGCCGGGAAGAAGCTCACGGCAGATTACTGCCGCAAGGTAGAGAAAGCTCTTATCGATGAACTGAAGGCCGAGTAAGCTTCGCCACGGTTACTTCGTCGAGAATTTAAACACCGTCGTCTGGTGAAACTTCTCGCCGGGCTTCAAGATCGTATTCGGGAAGGACGGATGATTCGGCGAGTCCGGAAAATGCTGCGTCTCCAGACACAATCCGTAACGGCGCTTGTACACTTTCCCGTCTTTGCCGGTAATTGTGCCGTCCAGGAAATTGCCGGTATAGAACTGCACTCCCGGCTGCGTGGTTGAAACTTCCAGCACTCGTCCAGTGGTCGGTTCGTAAACGCGCGCCGCAAGCACCAAGCCTGAACCGTTGCGATTGATAACGAAGTTGTGATCGTAACCGTGTCCCAGCACGAGCTGCTCGTAATTGTCGTCGATGCGGGCGCCAATGCGGGTTGACTTGGTGAAATCGAGCGGCGTTCCTGTCACCGGACGCAGTTCTCCGGTCGGGATCAGGTTCTTGTCCACGGGCGTAAACCGGTCGGCATTGATCATGATTTCGTGATCGAGAATGTCTCCGTTTCCCTGGCCCTTGAGATTGAAATAGCTGTGCTGGCTCACGTTGATCGGAGTGGCCTTGTCCGTCGTAGCTTCGTAGTCGATGACCAGTTCGTTCGCATCGGTCAGCGTGTAAGTGACCTGCATGTGAAGATTGCCGGGAAAGCCATCATCGCCATCGTGGCTGAGATAGCGAAAAGCCACACCAGTCTTTCCTTTCAGCGGTTCGGCGTCCCAAACGACTTTGTTGAATGTCTTATCCGTGCCGCCGTGCAGAGTATTAGGCCCGTCATTTTTCGGAAGATGATAAGTTTTGCCATCGAGAGTGAATTCGCCATTCGCGATGCGGTTGGCATAGCGGCCAACGACCGATCCCAGATACGGCGGATTCGGAATATAGCCTTCGAGCGTGTCGTGTCCAAGAACGATATCGGCAAACTGTCCCTTGCGGTCGGGCACCTTGATCGACACAATGATGCCGCCATAATTCATGGCTTTAATTTCAACGCCGTGCGAATTCGTAAGAGTGAACAAGTGGACGGGCCTCCCATCCTGCGTGCCAAAAGGCTGTTCGTGAACTCCAGGTTTGGAAGAAGTGGATTGCGCGACCAGCATTCCACCCAGTAGGAGAACGATTATGCCAAGCAACTGGAATCTCTGCATCATGGCGGAAAGTGTACTACGATCGACAATTTCGTGCTGTATCGATGCCTATCTCTTGTAAGGCCATTGCGCCTTGCTGAACAACGCGCCATCAATCCAGATCGTCTGCCCGCTGATGAAAGATGCTCCCTTGCTGGCCAGGAAAACGACCGTTGGCGCTATGTCGGCAGCCGTGCCGACGCGTCCCATCGGAGTCAATTTCGACCATGTTCCCGCGTAGTCCGGGTCTTCGGTTCGCGTGCGCTCCGACTCGATTGAGCCCGGCGCGATGCAGTTCACCCGGATCCCGAATTGTCCTAACTCGACCGCCGCTTCTTTGGTGAACATTTCAATTCCGCCTTTGCTTGCTGTGTACGCGACCAAGGATGGGAACGCCAGCTTGTTACATCCCGAGCCAAGATTCACGATGCATCCGCCGCCGTGGTCCTTCATATGCAGTGCCGCCTGCTGCGTGCACAGAAAACAGCCCTTCAGGTTGGTATCGATTACCAGATCCCATTCTTCCTCAGTCACTTCGAGCAGCGGTTTCCAGGTCTGCACTCCGGCATTGTTCACCAGTAAATCGAGATGCCCGAACTCGCCGATGACGCGGTCGAACATCGCCTTCACCTGCCCGCTCGATCGAATGTCAGCCTCAATGCACAATACATCACCAAGGCTGGGCGGTTGCGCCGCCCGAATCTCCCCGAGCGTCGCCTCGACCACCGAAGCCGGATCATTGTAGTAATTGATGGCGAGGCGATAACCATTTCTCGCCAACTCAAGCGCAATTTCCTTCCCGATCCCACGGCTGCTTCCCGTTACTAACGCTGTCTGTTCCAGCATGCAGACCTCAGTGACTGCTCAAAGTGATTGAGCACAGAATGATAACGAAATCGTGGCTGAACAGTGCGGGAAGAGTGGAGGAGCCCACAAGAGCGTTATCCCGTTTTTTCGGACAGCACCATCGCCGACTCAACCCGGGCCTGGCAGAAACTGCAGAAGGCGCTTCCGCGCAAATCGATCCACTCCACGGCGTGCGAAGATGCCATGGTGCAGCGATAGTCCTGACAATGCCGCAAATCGAGCGTATGTCCCAGTTCGTGCACCGCCTCTTTCAAGAGACGTTCCCTGAGAAGTACATCGTCTTTGTCGAGGCCATAAAATTCCTGCCGTAGTCGATAGGTCGACACCAGCGCGCACTGCCCGCCAATCTGCGCCTCGCCGAACACGTACTTTAAAATCGGGATATAGAGATCGACATCGGCAACCGCAAGAAACCGCCAATCCCTTGGCCGAACAAGGTTCACCACGCGTTCCAACAATTCTGACGAATGAAATTGCTGACGCTCGGGGTGATACGACGGAGCGGGATCAAGATCGAACGGCAGAATCTCGCATGTAACAGGCAGGAAGCGCGGAAGGGACTCGCATAAATCCTCGAGAACCGACAATTCGGTCGTGCCAACCCGGAGCAGGTGAACGAGATTCATGGAGAGGTACCCGCTCCAATTCTAGTTTCTGGTTCCCGCAGGAGTCCGGCTCCATCCGTACCGCTTCAGCTTGTGGTGGAGCGTAACCCGGTCGATGTTGAGCACGTCGGCAGTGCGGCTCTGGTTTCCGCCACATTCCTCGAGCACTCGCAGAATATGACTTCGCTCCACTTCATCCAGGCTCCGGCCGGCGGAAGCAGGCGCTGATTGTTGCTTAAAGACGAAGTCCTGCTCGTGCAACTCCGGTTCTTGGGCCACAACCATGGCCCGTTCGACCGCATTCTCCAGTTCGCGCACGTTTCCCATCCACGGCTGCTCCTGCAGTTGCGCGAGAGCGCCCGGCGAGATGCGGATGATGTGCTTGTTCATGGCCACCGCAAACTTGCGAACGAAATGCTCGACCAGCAGCGGGATGTCATCGCGGCGCTCGCGCAACGGAGGCAGTTCGATATGAAAAACGTTTAGCCGATAATAAAGATCGGGTCGGAACGTCCCTTCTTCGATCATCGTCTCGAGGTTCTTGTTGGTTGCGGCCACGCAGCGGAAATCAACTTTGATGACCTGATTTCCGCCGACTCGTGTGATCTCGCGCTCCTGTAAAACGCGCAGCAAATCAGTCTGAGTTTTCAGGCTAATGTCGCCGATCTCGTCGAGGAAAACCGTGCCGCCTTCGGCGATCTCGAATTTCCCTTTTTTGCGATATTGCGCCCCGGTGAACGCTCCCTTCTCATGCCCGAAGAGTTCGCTTTCGAGCAGCGTCTCGGTTAAGGCCCCGCAATGGATGGCAACCATTGGATGAAAGCGTCTCATGCTCGCGGCATGAATTGCCCGCACCACCAGTTCCTTGCCGGTCCCGCTTTCACCGGTAATCAGGACATTCGCATCGGTGGGCCCAACGGTCTCGATCGCTTCAGTGACCTTTCGCATCGCAGCGCTTTGCCCGACCAGTTCTCCCGGACGCGTCGCCTCGGCAACCGTTTCCCGCAACCTTACGTTCTCCTTCTCAGCGCGCTTGTGAGCCAAGGCGTTCTTCACCAGATGCGCAATCTCATCGGGATCGAGTGGCTTGCTGACATAATCGTAAGCCCCGTTCTTCAATGCCGTCACCGCCGTCTCGACCGAGGCATATCCCGTCATCATAATGACGATGAGATCAGGGTCCAGTTCGTGCAACCGGCGTTGCAATTCGATGCCGTCAGTGCCGCGCATCTTGATGTCGAGCAGCGCCAGATCCCATCTGTTCTCGGCCATGCGAGTGAGCGCGTCGCTCGCGCTCTCGGAAGTGCCGATTTCATAACCTTCTTCGCGAAACCACTTTCCCAGGGAATCGCGGACGCTCAATTCATCGTCGACGATCAACAACTTGCCTTGAGTTTCCACGTGGATCACCTCCCGCTCGCAGCAGCGGCAATATCGTTGCTTGCTTTCGTACTCACTTCTTTTGCGCTCTCATCGGACGGCAGAGTTACGATGAACGTTGTGCCGCGCCCCACATCCGACTGCACCTCGATCTTCCCGTGATGGCGTTCCAGAATGCTCTGGCTGATGGCGAGCCCCAATCCAACGCCGCGTCCGGTTTCCTTGGTAGTGAGGAAGGGCTCAAAAATGCGCGGCAGAATGTCCGCCGGAATGCCCGCTCCGTCGTCGCGCACAACGATGCGGACGACACCTTCCTCGCCGTTGTGCAAAGTCGTCAGCCACAGATTTCCGCCTTGCGGCATGGCATCCAAAGCGTTCATGATCAGCGCCAGCAAGACCTGCTCGATCTGCGCCGCATCGCACTGCACCGCCGGCAAGTCAGGATCGAGTTGTTGTTGTACTTGAACCCCGGCCATATCGAACTGGTGCTGGACCAACCGAAGCGATCGATCGATGACCTGGTTCAAATTAGTCTTCTGTAGGTTCATTGGCGTGGTGCGCGAGAAGGTGAGCAGATTCTTTACCAGATCGCCGCACCGCCGGCTCTCCGACGCGATCAGATCCAACGAGTCGCAGATCTCGGTGCGCCTGTTCTGGCTACTGTCCGCCTGGTCGACCCACTTCCGCAGAAGCTTGGCGTAAGTGAGAATTCCCGACAACGGATTGTTGATCTCATGCGCCAGCACGGCCGCCATCTTGCCGATGGAGGCCATCTTTTCCGTGTGCAGTGCATGCTCGTGGGCGCGCTTCAATTCGCTGGTTTTCTGCTCGACGCGTTGTTCCAGCGTTCGCGTCCATGCCACATTCTCGTTGTGCTCCGCTTCCAATTCACGGCTCATGCCATTGAAGGAACTCGCCAGTTCTCCGAGTTCATCCTGAGAGTGAACGTCCAGCTGATAGCCGAGATCGCCCGATGCCAGTTTCTCCGTGCCATTCTGTAAAGCTTTCACCGGTTTGCCCACGACTCGCCAAACCACCAGCCAACTCATCAGCGCGATTAGCAACAACGCACACGCGGTGTAGACGATCATCTGTCGGGTGCTCTCCGCGAGTTGCTGGTCGGCCTTGGCGAGCGACAAATTGGTGTCCAACACGCCAAGGATCTGCTGCTCCGCCGGATGCGCGTGGCAGGCTGCATTCGAGCACGCCGGCTGATTTTCAATCGGAGTGATGATCCCCAACACGCGCTCTCCGGACGCGTTGCGATAAATGCGAAATCGATCCGGACGGTTGACCCGCGCCAGCGGCTGAGACTGCGCGTGGCAGGCGTAGCAGGCCTCGGCCGTCTTGTCGACGACATGGTTCTGCTCCGCTCCGTCAGTCGTGTACGTGATCCGTCCTTCCTGGTCGAAGATGCGAATCTTCTCCATGCCCGGCTGGTCCGCCATGGTCTTGATCGACCGGTAGAGGCCTTCGCGGTCGTTGCGCAGCATGTAATCCGTTGTTCCTTGCTTGACTACGTCGCTGATGCGCTCGGCGCTGAGCAGTGTGTACTGCTCCAAATGCTGGCGGTGCAGCCGGACGTTAACGTAGCCAAGGAGGGCGAAGATGACGACCATCGCCCCCAGCAGCAAAATATTCAATTTGGCGCTGAGGCTGTGAGTCAGTCGTATCCAGCGTCCCTGGTTTGATTCAGTCCCCTGCATTTTCCAGCACCGGCAAAGCCGACACATCAAGCTCGGGCTCCTGAGCCCCCTCCGGTTGCATTTGCTCTTCTGGGAAAATCGGCAGATATTTCACGGCGAGTCCGAACGCCGCGAATCCAATCGCGATGATCATTCCCGTCACCGCCAGCTCTGTCCACTTGGGGAAGTAGCGGACTCCCATCGA
Organism: uncultured Acidobacteriota bacterium; assembly: GCA_963763845.1. Lineage (GTDB taxonomy): Bacteria > Acidobacteriota > Terriglobia > Terriglobales > Acidobacteriaceae > Sulfotelmatobacter. Next base: position 312,218 of record CAVXPX010000014.1, on the reverse strand, counting down.
TCCTTCCATGCCCGTGATGCTCACGTTCATGCGATTCGTGATAAATCCCAGAACGACCAGCACCGCCGAGAAGTACAGCCCGGTCGGGCTCTTCCGCACCTTCGGCTGCACCAGCAAAATCAACGGCAGAATCAGCGCCAGCGTGATCTCGAGCCAGAACAGATACATCTCATATCCCGGATGAAACGCCAGCTTCAGAGCGCCACGGTTCGCAAGATCCTCCAGGCGCAAGATTCCGTAAACCCCCAGGACGACGACGAGCACTCGTCCGAGTTCCTGCAGAACCGGGAGTTCGAGCTGCAACCCGAAATGTCTTGCGCTCAGCGACGATTCGAAAATCGTCATGGCCAGTCCGACCGCAATTGCCGACAGAAAGAAGAACAGCGGCAGGAGCGGGCTATACCAGAGCGGATGCAGCTTCTCAGGAACGATCAGATATAGGGTGCCCAGCGAGGACTGGTGCAGCGTCGACAGGATCACGCCAAGGATCACCAGCGGAATCAAAATGGTCCGTACGATTTTTAACGGTTTCTCCATCTTGAATCGCTCCAGGACAATCGGGGAGAACTCAAGCGCAAGCACCGCCGTGTAAAGCATCACGCAATACGCCACTTCGAACATCACCGAGTGCGGATTGCGCATGATCAGTGGATGCCATATGTTGTACGGCTTTCCCAGGTCATACATCAGCGCTGCGCAAACCAGGATGTATCCGAGAAATGCGGTCAGAATTGTTGGCCGGATAATCGAATGCAGCCGCTTGATGTTCAGGATGTGTACGGCAGCCGTCAGCGTAAAACCGCCGGCCGCGAGCATCACGCCGCAGAGAACGTCGAAGCTGATCCAGATTCCCCACGGGAACTGATCTGACAAGTGAGTGGAAGCGCCGAGGCCTTGCGTGAAGCGGATGAACGTCGCATAGAGGCCTGCGGCCAGGATGAAAAGAAAGACGAGCTTCCAGAAAGTTAGCCGGAATGTTGTATTGCGGGCCATTAGCGCTTGCCTCCGTTCTTCTTTTCACCCGCCTCGCGCGCTTCTGCGAGTGCAACTTCTTCGCGGCGATGGGTGATCCACCAGACGCCTCCCAGCACCATTCCTCCCAGCGGCACAAAGTCCGGAATGTGTGACAGGACGCGGTAGGTGAGCATTGGAAGCGGATCTTTGGATATGTCTTCGCGGTATCCGAATGTCTCGAAAGGAACGGAAGAGAGCAGCAGCACCGACGTCCCTCCGACTTCCTCCAAGCCGTAGATGTGGTTCACGTAGTTGCCGGGGTTTTCACGAATGCGTTTCTGAGCTTCGGCGATCAATTCATCGCGCTCGCCAAATTTCGTCGCTCCCGTAGGGCAGATCTCCGCGCATGCCGTCTGTTTTCCCGCCGCCACGCGATCCGGGCACATGACGCACTTCTGAACCTTGGGGAACAGCTTTCCCCATTCATATTTCGGAACACTGAAGGGGCATGCCACCATGCAGTAGCGGCAGCCCATGCACTTTGAAGCGTCATAAGTGACTGGACCGAGCGCGGTTTTCTGCAGCGCGCCCACCGGGCAAACCGAGGCGCAGGAAGGATCCTTGCAGTTCATGCAAAGGCGGCGCATGAACTTGTCGCCCCGGGTCATGATGCAGGTCAGTTTGTGCGCCGACTGATATTCCTCGCCAGCGATCTTGTCGTCGTAAGGAAGATGATTCTGCGTGGCACAGGCTTGCTCGCATTGCCTGCAGCCGATGCAGACCGTGGAGTCATATAAGAGTGCTTTGCTCATGAAAATATTCTTCCGGACACGCCGGTTCGAGGCGAACCAGCCGGCCGGAAATCCTTTCGACCGATGCCTGAGCTGAGTGAGGAGGTAGCGGCGATTACCGACGTAACCGCAGACGGTGAATCGAAACGCAGACAAGCTGTCTTTCACCTCATCTGAGCAGAGGCTGTCGCGAAATTCAGCAGCTTCAGACAGATAAGAGTTTGAATAATTAGGTGAAATTCATCCGTGACCCGAATCACCGCTTCGCGTGATGGCGGTCAACAGTGTTCTGCAACAAGTCCAGCCTGATGGCTGCCAGGCCGTTGTCTTTCTCATCAAGGCGGTGATGCACACTACATCATCAGCAGCGAAATGCCGCAACTCGATGAGCGCACACTCGTTACGCCCGTTTTCACCCTCAATCCGCGATGAAGACTGCTGAGTCGTGTTGCGATGTTCATCGAAACGAGGTGATGAACTTTTATACAGAGCAGTATTTGAAAGGACCTCATGTTTCCCGCAACCCATTCACGATAGGTGAGATACGCGCGTTGTGGAGCACTCTTAAACACTTCGTTTCACTTTGGCTTCCCGATTGCCTTTAGCAATTGCGAGAGTTGCCGAGAAGTGAAAAGGCACTCCAGGCGAGGTGGGTTATGACAGTCATCATGGTATTGCTGACATTCGCAATCTTCTTACTTATCGATTATGTCCGCAGTCAGAAGCTGGCAAAACAGCCGGCAGTGCAAGCTGTTCGTCGTGAAGCGGCGCCGCGCGTGGTGCCGGCAATGGTTGCGGGTTTTCAGGTTCCCGAGAATGTCCGCTATCACGCCGGACACACCTGGGCTCTGAGCGAAAGTCACGAGATGGTTCGGGTTGGCATGGACGATTTCGCTTCGAAGCTGATCGGTAAGATCGAGAGCATCGCTCTGCCGCAGCGTGGACGCTGGGTTCGCCAGGGCCAGAAGATTTGGACGATTTTCCGCGACGGCAAGTCGGTCGACATGGTTTCTCCGATCGAAGGCACCATCACCGACGTCAACGACTCGATTTCAAAGAACCCCGAACTGGCGCGCACCGATCCCTACGGCGAAGGCTGGATGGTGAAGGTGCAGGCTCCAGACTCCAAGATCAACTTCCGCAATCTGCTTGGCGGAACGCTGGCGCGGCTCTGGACTGAATCCGCCGCGATGCAGCTCCGCAACAAGATGCCGGCATTCGCTGGTGCGCTGGCGCAGGACGGTGGCGTGGCGGTCGACGATCTCACGGCGCACATGCCCGACGAAGACTGGGCCGCCATCACGAAAGAATTCTTCTTGTCCTGATGGTTTGGTCGAGATCAAGCCTCGCCTGTTTCCGTCAGCCGCCCGGGATCACTCCCGGGCGGCCTTGTTCTTGGGGAAGCGTTACTCAGAAAGGACTCGCTCCGCAACCGGTCGCGAGAGAGACCGCAGAATCAGGAATCCAACTCCAACAGCAGAACTCAACATAATCACTCGCAAGTATTGCGCCACAGGAACCGCGGCATCTCCGAAAATCGTCCGCAGCAGGCCAAACGTCGCGCTGCTGGCGCAAAGCGCAAAGTAAATCCGTTCCCATGCGCACCGCGAAATGCTTACCAGCCAGCCGAGGATCGAGGCGACAATTACATAAATCGCAATCAGGACCAAATCGCCAGTCGCGGCCAAACCGTGCAGGATCCCAGCCTTCGGTGAAAGGAACCCGTGCATGGCAACGCCGAGAAACACGACAGAATGAAGCAGCGCGATCAGTGCCCGCTTGCGATTGCTGAGTACCCCAAACTCGTTCATGGCAACAAATCGAGTTTCGCCGATCTGGTCTGTCTTCCGGTGTGACCTCCTGTACCGGCTTTTGTGATTTAGATCACACAGACGGCGCGCTGGCATCCGTCCGATTCGCTGGTGGTACCATCCCCAGCCATATGGCCAACCGATGCCTTCCCGCGGTTCTACTCTCCGCCTTGTGCTTATTGACGCTCAGAACCCCTACCCTCGCGCAGTCGGCGGCATCCTCTCGCCCCATCGTCCTGCGTGCCGCGCGCTTGCTCGACGTGAAGACGGGCAAGATGCTTGAGCCTGCCGAGATCCTGGTAGAAGGGGAACGCATCGTGGAAGTGGGGAAGTCAGTGAAGCATCCTGCAGGCGCCGAAGTGATTGATCTCGGAGATCGCACCCTGCTCCCCGGACTGATCGATGCTCACGTGCATCTCTTTCTTCACCCTGGCGCGGAAGACCTGCAGACGGTGGAGGAATCGGTGCCGCAGCGCACCATCACTGCAACTCTTCAGGCGCGCGACGATCTGATGGCCGGATTCACCGCCGAGCGCGACATGGGGACCGAGGGCGCCGGTTCGGCCGACACCGCCGTCCGCAACGCCATCAATCAAGGCCGTATTCCCGGCCCGCGGATGCGCATCAGCGGCAACGCCATCAACATTCTCGGCGGGCACGAAGACGCCATCGGATACAACCCCGAACAGCACGTGCTGCCCAACGCGAACTACGCCAACAATGCCGACGAACTCATCGCCGTGATGCGCGAGCAATACAAAGAAGGCGCGGACTTCACCAAGATCTACGAGACGGGCCCTGACTCTATCAAAGACGGCCGCCTCTCTACGCCCTACCAGTACACCGAGCCGCAACTCGAAGCCGCCGTAAAAGAAGCGGCTCGTGTTGGCAGAAAAGTCGCCGTTCATGCCACCGGAGAGCCCGGAACGCTCTACGCCGCCGAGGCCGGAGTCGCATCGATCGATCATGCGGACCAGTTCAGTGATGAAACCATCCGCCTGATGAAGGAGAAAGGCATCTTCGCGGTTCCCACCTTCACCATCTTCGAATATTTCGCCGAGCACGCCGCCACACCGGCGCAGAGCGCGCACGAGCACCAGATCCTCGACCTCAAGATCGAACAGTTCAAGAAGCAGATTGCCGCGGGAGTTCCAATGGCCGTCGGCTCCGACGTCGGCCCGTTTCCCCATGGCACGCAGGCCCGCGAGTTGGTCCTGATGGTGAAATATGGCCTGTCTCCACTTACCGTCCTGCAGGACGACCTGCTCAACGGATCGAAATTGCTCGGCTGGGAAGGCCAGATCGGCTCCCTTGAGCCGGGCTATTTTGCCGATGTGATCGCCGTCGCAGGAGACCCGTTGCAGGACATTTCGGCCGTGCAGAATGTCAGCTTCGTGATGAAAGGCGGCGTTGTCTACAAGAAGTAAATGCCTCAGCAGAAAAACGCTGGCACGGACCTGCAAAATTGTGCACAATTACCTTCGGTTCTAATGGTAGAAGTAAGCTAAATCTTGTTCTCGCACCAACTTGGCGCGAGATCTGGATCTAGCCCATGGTGGTAGGATTGCCCTCTCCCAGAGTGCTCCGCTCATGCGTGAGCACTTATGACCCTTCGACCCTTTTCTAATGTTCTCCGCCTCAGCCTTCCGGGAGTGTTAGCCACCGCCTTCCTGTGCCTGCCGTCCCTTGCCCAGGGACCAATTTCCCATCTTCCAGACGCTCCCGTGCCTTCCGTAGAGCCCATTCACGCGGCGATCACGCCGGCTCCGGCCTTGGCCATCGTCGCACCGACGCGTGCGGAATCCCAGCATCGCTTCTGGGATCGCGAGAACCTCGTTCTCTTCAGTGCCACTGCAGCGCTGAACGCGGCTGACTTCGCCATCACCCGCGCCAACCTGCAAAGTGGAGGCCAGGAACTCAACCCTGTCGTTCGCGTTTTCGGACGCTCCACCGCCGGCCTCGCCGTAAACTTCGCCGGAGAAACCGCCGGAGTGATGAGCATCAGCTACTTCTTCCACCGCACCGGTCATCACAAGCTGGAACGCGCCATCTCGCTGGTCAACATCGGCGGGTCCGCAGGAGCGGTGAGCTACGACCTGGCGAACCGGTAAAACTGCGTCCAAAGCCCGAGCTGCCAACTGAGGGATGTGAACCATTTCGCAAACAAAAATGAGGCCGCGCTTGGCAGCGCGGCCTTTAATTGAGCAGTGCGCCCAGGATGGGCGCGTCCCAGCTTTTGCTCAGAAGCGAACACGAGCTCCGATCTCGATCTGTCTCGGTTGGGCTTCTCCCGGCAGACTGCCGAAGCCGCCATCCGGCGACGAGCCGTCGAACAGCCCCGTCGTGCCGATCGGGTCGAGCCATTGGTTATGGTTGAATACGTTGGCAAAGACGCCTTGGAATTCCAGGTTGACGTTCTCGGCCAGATGGACGACCTTCTTCAAACTGAAGTCCATATTCCAGTACGGCAGGCCGTTCAGTATACCGGCGCCACCGTCTCTGGTATCGAGGCCCAGAATCGGGTTCCGCCAGTTGTTAGCTTCAGCCGGACCGTTCTTGAAGATATTGAACGGCAGCTGTCCTGAGCAGCCAAACCCGCCACCACCCGATGAGCAGAATGCGTTCTGGCTCGGGTCATAGTAGGCCTTCCCGCTCTGGGAGGGCCCGATTGGAACAGCGTTCTGATTGCTGAAGAAGTTATTGTTGTCACCGGATCCGAATTCCTCGCTATCACCGGTCGTGGTGTAAACCTCGATCGGCGTGCCGGAACCCGCGGTGAAAATGCTCGCCATAGTCCACCCGCCAAGCAAATGTCCAAGGAAGCCGTGCTGCCCTACGTATAGCTGAGGTGAGTACACGACGAACATGTTGTATACATACTTCCGGTCATAGCCTTGGCGTCCATACATTTGCTTCAGATTGAATGCATCTTCTGCCGTGTATTCGCTGGTCGCCTGAACGAACGCACCCTCACCGAGTGCTTTCGACCATGTGAAGTTCGACTGCATAGTCAAACCTTTCCAGTCGGCCATCTTCAACGACACGAACGCGGCATTGTAGTTGCCCGATCCAACGCTCGCGTTCATGCCGACGCCGGAGGTCAACTGGCCCTGGCAGCCGAGGGTATTCCCGCCACTGCAGGTTCCCGGGATCGGAGTGTTCATCATGCTTCTCGGGAATGCAAACGCCCCACCCGAGCTGCCGTTTACGGAAGTGCAGGTCCCGGTTCCGCCCGGGCAACCGACTCCGGCATCCAAGTCACTCCACATATCCCAGACCAGAGCGTTGGCGAAATTCCCGCCCTCGTTCGCAACGACTGCTGCGGTGCAGGTCGCAAAGCCCGTGCAGTAACCCGTACCTGCAAGGGCGCTCTCAAAGAATGGCTGCGAGGTCACTGCGCCAGCATTGCCCGCACAATTTCCTCCACCCATTCCTGCGACACCCCCGCAATATTGCAGCGTGACGTTCTTGTAGGCATTAGCAAAGCTCTGCCCTCCCATGGTCGTCATGTAAGGCACAGCGTTGATGTCTAACGGGAGATACTCATGGGTGATTCGACGCCCGATATACCCGAGTTCCATCGAAAGCCTGTGAGAAAGCTGTCGCTGAATCGTGAAATCGAAGGAGTCGATTACGTTTGGACGGAAATGTGGATCCAATCCCTCACCGGCTCCGGCAGCGATTGCGTTGTAGCCGGGAAAGTCAGGTTGAGGCAGGGTTGGGCTCGCTGCCGGGATGGGTGCCGTCAAGCCATCTACGCCGATTCGGAATGCGGTAGTTGGGTCGGCAGTGTGATTAGCGCCGCAGCCGCCTGCGGTTGCACCACCGATGCATTGCACGGGCTGAATCAGGCCCGTGCCAAGGAGCGGAACGAGCACAAGGTCCACGCCGTTGAGACGCCCGTATTGCCGGGAGTAGCCCCCGCGAATGACGGTGTCCTGAGATCCGAAGATCTTGCCGGCCAGTGAATCGGAATCGAAGTGTGGATTCCAGGCTGCCGCGAAACGCGGGCTGAATTCGCCGTAGAACGGCTGATAGGGGTACTTCAATCCATTCGCAGTGTTCCCGGTCAGCGCAAATCCAACTTCAGGGTTGTAGACCTGTCCCTGTAGAGCGGCACGCTCACGCTGCGCCAGGTACGCCACGGTGTCGAGTTGCTGCCCCGAGGCATCGACCACCTCTACTTGCTTGCCTTGGGCCTCCACAGGCGGCATTTCTAACGCATACCCCAAACCATACGTGAACGTGAACGTCGGCTTCAGGTGCCAGGTATCGCTAAAATACACGTTGTAGTAAGGAATCGTGCTCTGGTCAAATGCGGGAGTTAGCGGTGGGTTCAATGCCAAATTGGCCCCGGAACGTGTATAGGCTGTTTGAGAAATGGAAACGACGCCCAGCGCCGCCGCCATCAGCGAGTTGCATTTCGCGGAGGAGGTCATAATGGCCGCCGTGCTGCAGATGGTGAAGTCCGAAGCCAGCTGAGCTCCGGACGATCCGTTGCCGAGTTCGTATACCGGCTGGTAGTTGATTCCGCCACCGTTATCCGTACGCTGGTGCCAATTGAAATTGTGCTGGTAAATTCCGCCGATCTGGAACAGATGGTTGCCTTTCAATATCGAAAGGTCGTCGCGGAACATGTGGTCTTTGCCATCCCAAAAACGGGTTCGTGTCTGCTGTGTATTGACGTTGTACGGCCCTAAGTCCTGCAGCTGCGACTGACCGCTCTCAATTTCCAGCGCTCCGCCCATGCCTGTGCACAGAGGGCAGTTTTGGACGACGTCACCGGCGCGATTCCAAGCCCACCAGTTCCGCAGGAAGCTATAGTGGAAATCGTTCGTCACGTTATTGCTGATGTTACTAGTCAGGCCCGCAACGAGGTACCAGGGCTCGACCGGATCGCCCGACAGCGACGTAGGTTGCCCCAACTTGTCACCCGCGATGGCGCCCCCAATATCGACCTGGTCGTTCGTCTGTTGCTGTTGATTGAAATAACGGTAGCTCGCCATAAAGTGCTGCTTGGCTCCGAAGTCGTGATCGAGACGCGCCACCGCGAATTTGCTCTTCAGGGGCAGGGTAAGAGTACCTTGATACCCCTGTACGTTGACCCCATCGCACTGCGACCCTGCCTGGCAGGTTGAGTTCGACGCAGGCATGAAGTTATTCCAGATCTGCCCGACGATAGGATTGAGTCCCAAGCCGCGAGGGTCATTGGCTGCGATGCTGTAGGTCGCGCCCGTATTGATGTCTGTCAGAAGGCCGGCCCGCAGGTTGGCAGAGGGAACGTTTCTCGAATAGGTTTCCGCTTGCGGATAGTTGAAACCTTCAAAATTGAAAAAGAAGTATGTCTTGCCGCCGAGAACGTCCTTCGGAATGAGCGGACCTCCCACGGCGAATCCGTAGCGGTTGTAGTGATAGCTCGGAAGACCACCCGTGGGCGGGTTGCCGTTTACCTGCGCGACGATCGCGTTATAACTGTTTTGGTACGTGTTTCCTGACCAGTTGTTATCCCGATAGTATTCGTACGCTGTGCCATGGAACGTGTTTGTGCCGCGCTTCGTCACCACCTTTATTTCCGCGCCGGACGAACTATTAAAGTCCGCAGTTTGGTTCGCCGTATTCACTTTGAATTCTTCGACACTATCGGCAGGAGTCGGCATCACACCGGAAGGCTTGCTGTAGGAAGTGTATTGAGCCGCCACCCCTCCCGTAGGATCGCCGATCGTGTTCGCCGCAACGCCAGACGTGTACACGCTGCCGCCGCCGTCCATGTCGTTTGTGTTATTGCCGCCATCCAGCGAGAAATAGTTTTCATCCACCACTGCTCCGCCGACGCTGCCGTCGGGAGCGACTCCGGGTTGGAGTTCGATAAATGTATTCACGTCGCGGCCGATGCTGGGCAGATTTTCGATCGCCGTCGGTGAGACCGTATTACCGACGGTCGCATTCATCGTCTGCAGTTCGGTTCCGACCGAGGTCACTTCCACAACGACGTTCCCGCCACCGACTTGCAGAGCCATATTCAGGGTGATCGTCGACCCGACGCTGACAGTGGTCTTCGTCTTGGACGTGGAGAATCCTTGTTTCGAGATGGTTACCTCGTAAGACCCCGGCGGCAGGTCAACAAGAATGTATCGCCCAGCGCCATTCGTGCTCACATTGCGCGCCGTTTTCGTTGCCGGATCCGTCAGTGTGACCGTTGCACCACCGACAACGGCCCCAGAGGGATCGGTAACTGTACCGACAACGGTGCCGGTGCTAGTTGACTGCGCCCAAACGTTCGGCGCGCTGATGGCGCAAACTATCGCCAGACCCACGATCACAACCAAGTAGCCCCAAGACCTCAACTCGCTGCGGACGCGCATAGCAAAAGCCCTCCTTAGAACGAAGAGTGTTCCACGAAAAACCACGCGGAATTTTTCTGTATCGCGACTGCTTTTTTCTGAGAGACCCGTTGGGAATTCGGAGATCAGTTCTTCACTGATAAAGAAGGCTTAACTTGTACCAGGCTCCGAAAACCCCTGATAGGCGCGGAACACTAACACCATCGATGGGACAAAAACAAGTAGTAATTGTATGGATTCGGTTTTTTGATGGTTGTTAAGGCAAGTAATTGAAAACACAATAGTATGGCGACATTTCCTCCTGTCCTTCCGCCTCGCTTCCCAAGAATTGTTTCGCTTGTTATGTGGTCTGTTCACGAAAAAAGCGGCATCAAAGAGCAAGAATGCCTCTTCTGATTCCCTGTCCGAAAAACTGATGGGCCCGCCCTCGCCAATGTCAGTCAATCGAGTCATCGCGCTCGTATCGATGCCGCGGTGTCCACCAGGTTGGTAAAATTAGTAGCCTAAGCACTGACGGCGCGACTTGAGTCGCGAGTGATTCTCGAAAGACAAAATTATGAAGATCGCCAATGATGTCACTGAACTGATCGGTCATACTCCGCTGGTTCGTTTGAACAAGGTCACCGAAGGGTGCGTCGCTGAAGTTGTCGCAAAACTCGAGAGCCAGAATCCTCTCGCGAGCGTAAAGGACCGCATCGGCATCAGCATGATTCAGGAAGCTGAGCGCGCCGGGAAAATTCATCCGGGGGAAACTGTTCTGGTCGAGCCCACCAGCGGCAACACGGGAATTGGACTGGCCTTCGTCGCGGCCGTCAAAGGCTACAAGTTGATCCTGACGATGCCCGACACGATGAGCCTTGAGCGCCGAGTGCTGCTGCTCGCCTTCGGCGCCGAGATCATTCTCACTCCCGGTCCGCGCGGCATGACCGGCGCGATCCTGAAAGCGAAAGAGATTCTCGCGGGCAATCCGAATGGCTACATGCTGCAGCAGTTCGACAATCCGGCGAATCCGAAGATTCACTTCGAAACCACCGGGCCCGAAATCTGGGACGATACTGACGGCCGCGTCGACATACTCATTTCCGGCGTCGGCACCGGCGGAACGATCACCGGCATTTGCGAATACATCAAGCCGAAGAAGCCTTCGTTCAAAGCCATCGCGGTCGAACCCGCGGATAGTCCGGTTCTGTCGGGAGGCAAGCCGTCTCCTCATAAAATTCAGGGCATTGGCGCCGGATTCGTTCCCAGTATTCTGCGCCGCGACTACATCGATGAAGTTGTCACCGTGACCAACGATGAAGCCATTAACATGGCGCGCCGGCTTCCGCTCGAAGAAGGATTGTTCGTCGGCATCTCTTCCGGGGCCGCGGTGGTCGCGGCGTTGAAAGTAGCCCAGCGCAAAGAGAACGCGGGCAAACTCATCGTTGTGATCTTGCCGTCGTTCGGCGAGCGCTATCTCAGCAGCGTTTTATTTCAGGAACTGCGTGAGAAAGCTCTGCAGATTCCGACGGCCGAACTGCCTCCGGCTTGATTGAGACTTATGCCGCATCTGCTCTCGCTAATTCGGGAAGATATTACGAATGTGATGGAGCACGATCCTGCGGCGAAATCCCGTCTGGAAGTGTTTCTCTGCTACTCGGGCCTTCATGCCGTGTGGTTCTATCGCATCAATCACTGGTTCTGGAATCACCGCCTCTTTCTGGTTGGGCGCTGGAGTTCGCAGGTCGCGCGCTGGCTCACCGGAATCGAGATTCATCCCGGCGCGAAGATTGGGCGCCGCCTTTTCATCGATCACGGCATGGGTGTCGTGATCGGCGAAACCTCTATCGTCGGTGACGACGTCACGCTCTATCAGGGAGTGACTCTAGGCGGGACGGGCAAGGAGCATGGCAAACGTCACCCGACCCTCGAAGACAGCGTAGTCGTCGGCGGCGGAGCGAAAATTCTCGGCAACATCATCGTCGGCAAGAATTCCCGCATCGGTGCCGGGTCCGTGGTGCTACGAAATGTTCCGGATAATTCCACCGTCGTGGGCGTGCCGGGCCACATCGTTTTCCGCGAAGGCAAACGCGTCGTCATCACCGACCCCAAGCAGATCAACGATCCTTTATCGGAAGCGCTCGCTTCCGTCGCCACCGAAGTGAAGAAGTTGCGCGAGCGCGTGCAGCGCCTCGAAGGATCGGAAGAGAGAGCAGAACCCGTCCCCGCATCCCTGCAGGGGATTATGGATGATCTCGACTACCAGATATGAGGGCTGGAACGTCAGACCGCGCGCTCAGGCTGCCGCCCTCGGCTGTCCGGCGGAGCAAAACTCCGGTGCAGTGGGTACGCCAGCGCCAGTTTCGCTGAAAGGATCGCCGGCGGCAGGCTCCCGCTAAACCGCAGCCCGCGTCATCTCGCCGTCAATCATCCGCCAGATGCCCAGAGGATTTGCGTTCTTCAGTTCTTCGGGCAACACCTCGTCCGGAAATCCCTGATAGCAGACCGGACGGGCGAAGCGGAAGATGGCCGCGCTTCCGACAGAAGTTGTGCGTCCATCCGAAGTTGCAGGATACGGGCCGCCGTGCACGATCGCGTGAGTCACTTCCAGTCCGGTGGGGAATCCATTAAAGATGATCCTTCCCACTTTTGTTTCCAGCACGGCGATCAGATCTGCGAATTCCTTCAGATCCTGCTCCGTCCCGTGAATCGTCGCAGTGAGATGTCCCTCCAGCGATCGCGCGATCTGGAGAATCTGATCGCGGCTGGAGTGATGAACAAGCAACGTCGACGGACCGAAGATTTCATCCTGCAAATGCGATTGCATGAATGTCGCCCCGTCGGTTTCAAATAGTGCCGGCTGCGCCGCAAATCCGCCAGACACCGCCGCTGTCGAAGCTTGCGCGATAAGGTTCGCAGCGGTGCCAGATTTGCGTTCTGCAATCGCCGAACCGTAGGTGGAACAAATTCCGCGAGTCAGAAGATGAAACGAAGTGGAACTGGAAACCAGCTGTGCCATCTTCTGCGCGAAGGTTTTCGATTCGGTGCTCTCCGGCAGGAAGATCATCCCCGGCTTGGTACAGAACTGTCCCGCTCCCAGCGTGAACGACGTATGCAGCCCGGCCGCGATAGCCTCGCCTCGCTCACGCAGAGCGCCCGGAAGAATGAAAACCGGATTCGTGCTGCCCATCTCCGCGAAGAAGGGAATCGGCTCGGGCCGCGCGGCCGCCAAGTCCATCAAAGCTCGTCCGCCCGCACGCGATCCGGTAAATCCGGCCGCCTTTATCAGCGGATGCTTTACCAACTCGATCCCGACTTTTGTTCCGCCATCGAAGAGAAGAGAGAACATTCCTTCCGGCAAGCCGCATTCGCGAACACTCTGTTGAATCGCTCGTCCTACCAGTTCGCTCGTGCCCGGATGCGCCGGATGCGCCTTCACGACCACGGGATTTCCCGCCGCCAACGCCGACGCCGTATCGCCGCCGGCAACCGAGAACGCCAGCGGAAAGTTGCTGGCGCCAAAAATCACGACGGGCCCCAGCGGACGCAGCATCGAGCGAACGTCCGGCTTCGGGATCGGCTTGCGATCTGGAATCGCGCGATCCACACGGGCCTGCACCCACGAGCCTTCTTCGACCACATCGGCGAACATGCGAATCTGTCCGCATGTGCGAGCCGCCTCGCTCTGCAATCGCGGTATCGGCAATGCAGTCTCGCGATGCGCGCGGTCGATTGCCTCGGGAGCGATCGCCTCGATGTTCGCCGCAATCTTTCGCAGGAACGCGCCACGCTCGCGGCCGGAAAGTGTACGGTAGGTTTCAAACGCCTCGGCTGCCAGACGCACCGCGGCGTCAACTTCTTCGGCTGTCGCCGGGGTAAATCCAGGCTGGAGTTGTTCGCCGTTCGCGGGATCCACTCCATAAAAAGTGTCACCCGCGCCGGAGCCTTCGCGGAATCCGATCAGCGATCGACCTGAGAGTTCTGTCTTCAGTGTTTGCATCTTGTCAGCTCTTGCTCGACAACGCGAAACTGGTCACGTCCTGTTGCCGCGATTGCAGCGCGTCTCGGATGATCTTTCTGTTCTGTTCGAGTTCGTCTCCTACAAGTTCAAGCCGTGGCGGACGCACCCGGGCATTGCCGATTCCGACCTCCGCCTGTACCAATTTGATGAGCTGAACGAAATTTGGAACTGTGTCCATGCGCAATAATGGCAGGAACCACCGGTAGATCTCAAAGGCTTTGTCGTTTTCTCCGTTGACGCCGTAATTAAAAAGCTCCACCGACTCGCGCGGCAGGGCATTCGCCAGCCCGGCAATCCACCCCGTAGCTCCCACGCCGACCGCTTCCAGCACGGCGTCGTCGACGCCGACGCAAATCTCCAACCGGTCTTTGAGCAGAGCCCGAATCCCCGACACACGCCGAGCGTCCGTGCTCGATTCTTTCACCGCCGCCAGATTCTCATGTTCCTCGGCTAATTCGCGAATCTGTTCCGGAATAAAATCCGTGCCGTAGGCGACGGGATTGTTGTACAGCATGCAAGAAAGAGCGGTGGCGCAGAACACGGCCGCGACGTGCGCCTTCATCTCGCGCCAGCTCCCTTTATATACATATGGAGGCAGCACCATGAGCCCGTCACAGCCGGCGTCGGCGGCCATTTTTGCCAGAGCCACGGCTTCGACCGTTGAGAGAGCCGAGATTGCCCCCACAACCGAAGCCCTTCCGCGAACGGCCTTCACACAATTGCGAAGGATCGCCTCCTTTTCGTCGAACGACAACGTTGCCCCCTCGCCCAATGACCCGAGCGCAACGATCCCCGTGCATCCGTTGTCTAGCAGCCAGCCGCAATGCTCGGTCATGAATGCATGATCGACGGCCAGATCTTCTTTGAAGCACGTTGTGATTGCGGGCATCACGCCCTTCCACTTCATGGCACTCCTCCTGTTGCGGGCGCACTCTCTGCGGCCTCATGAAACCCTGCGAGACTTTCCACTCGCACAGGAAAGGTCGGAGGCCGCACCGAGTCGGTTTTCCATCCAAAAAGAAATTCCGTTGCCGGACCGCAAATTCTTCCCTGGCACGGACCCATTCCACAGCGCGTGTGCAACTTCGCCTCGCGCCACGAGCCGTGGCCCGCTAACCGCGAATGTCGAATATCTTCGCAACGGCACACGATCGTTTCGTCCGATGCCAGCTTTTTCAATTCCGGGCGCAGCCGGAAAGCTCGCTCCAGGGAGCGCGCAAACCGCCGCCGCTTTTCGCGCTCTACGGATAGTTTACTTGCTTCGGAAGTCTGTCCGGTTGCCGCCAGTCCGGCAATCTGCCCTTCCACCAGCGCCAATTCCACTCCCCCGATTCCGGTCGGCTCGCCCGCGCAGTAGGTTCCTTCCACGGAGGTTTGCTGCGTGTCGTCTACTTGCACGAAGCCGTCGCTGATCTTGCACCCGAGCAGGCTCGGCAGCTCCACATTCGGTACGAGATGAAATCCGCACGCCAGATAGTCGCACGCAACGGTTTCCGTCCTTCCGTTTCGCCAAATCGTCACTGATTGAAGCAGCCGTTGCCCTGAGGCTGCCACGGGCCAGCAGCTTGCGTAAAACGGAACTCCAGAAAGCTCCTTTCTCAATCGCAACGCCTGGCCAATCTTTTCCGGAAACATCGCCAGGGACGCGCCAAATCTCGCGAGCCGTGCCCACGACGTCTGCTCGCAAATCATCACGATCTCGGTACCGTGCTTTCGCAAATTTGCCGCGACGGCCAGCAATAACGGGCCAGTTCCGGCGACCATCACGCGCTTTCCTCGAATCGGCAGACCGGACTTCACCATCGCCTGCAAGCCGCCGGCTCCCATGACATTCGGAAGCGTCCATCCAGGAAAAGGCAGAAACCGCTCTCTCGCTCCGGTTGCAAGAATTAACTTCTCGTATCGAAGTTCATGAAGATCGTCGATGCTCTCGGCCAGCAACAGACCAGGTTCTGGCTGATGAAAAACGCGCAACCCGGTCAACGCAATCCCTCCAGACTTTGCGAATCGCTCGCGCCATCTGGCCGCCTGCGAGTCATCTTCACGGGAGTACACTCCGCGCCAAATCTGCCCGCCGAGAGCTGCGTTATCGTCGATAATCCCAACCCGCGCACCGGACTCGGCCGCGCGCGCCGCTGCGGCAATTCCGGCGGGCCCTCCGCCGACGATAAGCACTTCAGACTTATCCCGCGGCGAATTCATCCGTTCTCACATCCATTCCAGGTTCGCAGACAATCTGGCAGCTTCGACAATGGGCGCATCCGTTGATTGACACGCGGCACTCAAAGCAAATTCCGATCCCGCACAGAGGACCGCGCGGTTGGCCCGTCACTGACATTCGGCACGCCGCACCTGCAATCGCCATCGCGACGGCGACCGTCACGCCTTCAGGCACCGAAATATCCGCGCCATTCACCCGCAAATGGATTTCATTCGGCATGCGCACACTCTTTGCTTGCACGCGCCGGCAAGTACGGCTCGACGGGAATCTTGGGATCGGTCCCGGCGATCTGATGCGCGAGAATTTTCGCCGTTCCGAGCGAAGTTGTGATCCCCAATCCTTCATGTCCCGTCGCGAGAAATAAAGACTCATCTCCCGGCCATGGACCAATCAGCGGCAATTTGTCCGGAGTTGCCGCCCGGAAGCCAGTCCATGTGCGTACCGCCGACATCGAACCCAGTCCGGGCATGTATTCCTGCGCGCGCAGCAGCATGCGCCGCAAGATCTGTTGATCGACCTCTTTATGCTCCGCGCCGTACTGGCGAGACGATCCGATTAATATTTGCCCGGTTCGCCTGGGCTGAACGTTGAACGCCACCGAATCGCTCGTGACCGAGTGGGCGCTCTTCAGATATCCAAGCTCAACCAGTTGATGCCGCAGGAATCCGGGATATCGATCGGTGATGACGAGATGTCCTTTGCGTTTCTTAATATGAACTTCCGCAGTCAACGCCGCAGCCCAGGCTCCGGCCGCATTCACGATCGTTTTTCCCGCAATCCTCGTTTCGTCCGACATGAGAACTTCTCCGTGCCCCGCCTTCGCGACAGACGCCCCCAGCCGAAGCTCCGCGCCGTTTTTCTGAGCGCGCTCGATCAGGAAACGAGCCGCGCATGGTGGATACAAAACCACATCCTCCGGAACGAGCAGTCCCCCGGCCATCCCATCACGCAGATTCGGCTCCAGCGCTTTCAGAGCGTGCACATCGAGCACCTGCGTCGGAACACCTCGCTTGCCGTAGTATTCGTGCTTGCGCCGAACCTCGGCCATTTCCTCGTCATCGGCCGCAACCCATATCGTTCCGCACTGCTCGTATTCCACGTCATCCGGCAACTCGGGCCGGAGCGCGTTCCACAATTGCTGCGAATAGCGCGTCAGGGCAAATTGCGCCTCCGAATCGTCCATTACAACGATGTGCCCCATCCCCGCCGCCGTTGCGCCCCCGCCCACCATCTCGGGATCCACCACGGCAACGCGCATTCCGCGACGCGCGAGTTCGTCGGCGCAAGCCGCGCCCACAATGCCGGCCCCAATGATCACAACGTCATACGCTGCACTACTCATAATTCCCGCATTTCGCTGACTGCTACTCGCGGTAAATGACCCTGCAAGAGGGCCGCTGTCGCCAACTCGACGTTTAGTGTAGACAATATCCTTTAGCGTTGCACTCAGGCGCAGGAGGGACGACGATGCAATCATTCCGATGGTCTCGCAGACATTTCTTATCCGCGGCGGCGGGCGTTGCGGGCTCAACCTTCGTGCCAAAAGCCTTGATGGCCGCGCCTTTCCAGGATCCGGTTGTGAATGGAACACAAAAAGACGGCAAGCCATTCTCTCGCGAGAAGGTTCCCTGGAAGGTCATTCCATTTCCGATGACGCAGGTTGGGCTGGGCGATGGTCCATTCAAACAGGCGATGGAGTCCGACCGCCGCTATCTTCTGTCTCTCCCGCCTGACCGCCTACTGCACACTTTCCGCGTCACCGCCGGTATTCCCTCATCTGCCCAGCCGCTCGGAGGCTGGGAAGCCCCCGACTGTGAACTGCGCGGCCACTACGCGGGCGGACACTATCTCTCGGCCGCGGCTCTGATGTACGCCTCCTGCGGAGATGATGACCTCAAAAAGAACGCCTCGATCGTCGTCGCGGAACTTGGCAAATGTCAGGCCGCGATGAAGAGCGGATATCTCAGCGCGTTTCCCGTGGAATTCTTCGACCGACTGCGCGAGCGTGAGCAGGTGTGGGCGCCCTTTTATACGATCCACAAAATCCTGGCCGGACTGCTCGAAATGTACGTCCACTGCGGCAACGAGCAGGCGCTCGATATCGCGCAGAAGATGGCGGGCTGGGTTGATCTCTACACCGAGTCTCTTAGCTACGAGCACATGCAGCGCGTGCTCGGCACCGAATACGGAGGCATGGGCGAAACTCTCTGCAATCTCTACGCCCTCACGGGCAAGCAGAATTATCTGGAGATCGCACATCGCTTCGACAAGAAACAATTCTTCGATCCCCTGGCCGGTCACCGCGACGAACTCAAGGGATTGCACGTGAACACGCATATTCCGCAGGTGATCGCTGCTGCGCGCTGTTATGAACTCACTGGCGAGACACGCTATCGCGACATCGCCGAATATTTCTGGAGCGAAGTGGTCAGCGAGCGGTCTTACTGCACCGGCGGCACCAGCAATCGCGAATCGTGGAACACCGATCCCGGCAAGCTTTCGACTGAACTCGGTCCCGACACCACCGAGTGCTGTTGCGCCTACAACATGATGAAGCTGACGCGGCATTTATTCGGCTGGTCCGCCGACGCCCGCCTCATGGATTACTACGAGCGCACGCTCTTCAATCACCGGCTCGGCACCATCAATCCCGAGGACGGCACGATGATGTATTATCTGCCGCTTGCTTCCGGATATTGGAAGACCTTCGGCAAGCCGCTCGACGCCTTCTGGTGCTGCACCGGCACGGGATCGGAAGAATACGCCAAGCTCGGCGACTCGATTTATTTCCACGGCGACGACTCGCTCTACGTCAATCTCTATATCGATTCACAACTCGAGTGGCCGGAAAAGGGATTGCGCCTGAAGCAGGAAACACGCTTTCCCGAAGAGCAGGGAACCGCGCTCACCATTACGGCGAATCGACCGCAGCAACTCGCGATCAATCTCCGCATCCCCTACTGGGCTCAGGGAGGCAGCGTGAAACTCAACGGCGCCCCGTTGCCGGCGTTCTCGAGCCCGGGCAGCTATCTCACCCTGAATCGCACATGGAAGAGCGGCGACAGAATTGAACTCAGCCTGCCGATGGCGCTGCACATCGATCCCATGCCCGACGATCAGACAGTCCAGGCCGTCATGTACGGCCCACTCGTGCTGGCCGGACGCTTCGAACCCGTGACCGCGGAGATGAGCTTCGTCGGATACGGGCCGAAATCCGGCGCTGAAATCAAAGTGCCCGAGATCGTCGCCGATTCAGTTCATCCAACAGCCTGGATCGAGCCGGATCCAAAGCAGCCGCTGACATTCCGCGCTGCCGGGCAGGCGCAAGCCTTCGCTCTGGTTCCCCTGAACAAAATCATCCACGAACGGTACGCCGTGTATTGGAAAGTAAAAGCAACCTAGAAATGCGCACCGATGAACGGGATTCAAAAGGCGCTTGAATTCTTTGACAAACACCGGCAGCTACATTTAATGTTCCGTTTTGCGTAAACGTTTACGCAAACTCGATGTTGCCCGTCATGTTCGGCATTAGGACCCGCATTCCCTCATGTTGCTGAAAACGCTCCGCGAAGAGGTGCTGGAAGCAAATCTGGAACTGGTTCGGCGCGGCCTTGTCCTCTACACATTCGGCAACGTCAGCGGGATCTCTCGCAGCGACAATCTGGTTGCCATCAAGCCGAGCGGCGTTCCCTATGATGAGCTCACTCCAGACCAGATCGTGATCTCGGACCCCGGCGGCAAAATCGTCGACGGTACTCTGCGTCCTTCCTCCGATCTTCCAACCCATCTCGAGTTGTACCGCCGCTTTCCAAATATCGGGGGAGTCGCGCATACGCACTCGGAATTCGCTACCGCATGGGCGCAAGCAGAAAAGCCGATTCCGTGCTTGGGCACGACCCATGCCGACTATTTTCACGGAGCCGTACCCGTGACCGACCGTCTCGCCTCGGCAGAGATTTCCGGCGATTACGAACTGGAGACGGGGAAGGCAATCTGCCGCACGTTTTCCAAACTCGACGCGGGCGCGGTACCGGCAGTTCTCGTCGCCGGTCACGCTCCGTTCTGTTGGGGATCGAGCGCCTCCGCCGCGGCCCATAATGCGGTCATCCTCGAGTACGTCGCCAAAATGGCGTATCACACGCTCTTGATCAACGCCGAATCGCAACCGCTCGCCCGAGAGCTGCACGACAAGCATTTTTTGCGAAAACATGGTCGCAACGCCTACTACGGACAGGTTAAGACCCAATGAACCCTGCGCTACTCCTGCTCGCTTCAAGCCGCCTGGTCCATCTTTCTTCAGTCGATCTGATCATCATCGGTTTTTATTTTGTCCTGGTGCTGGCCATCGGACTGTATCTCAAGGGACAGTCCAACACGGGCGAGGATTTTTTCATGGCCGGCCGCGAGATGACGGCCTGGGTCGCAGGCCTGGCTTTCTTGTCGGCGAATTTGGGATCGCTTGAACTCATGGGCTGGGCCGGCAACTCCTATAAATACGGCATCCTCGCAGCCCACTGGTATTGGATCGGCGCGATTCCTTCCATGTTGTTTCTCGCGCTGATCATGATGCCGTTCTATTACGTATGCAAGACGCATTCGGTGCCCGGCTATCTCAAGCTCCGCTTCGGGCAAGACAGCCAGGCGTTGTCTTCAATTTCTTTCGCGCTCATGACCGTGCTCATGAGCGGCATCAATATGTACGCCATGGCCGTCGTCATGCGCGTCGTACTCGGCTGGGACATTCATTTCAGCATCTGGGTTTCCTCGATCACGGTCGCGATCTATGTCGCCCTGGGCGGCCTCCGCTCCGCGATCTTCAACGAAGTTCTGCAGTTTTTTCTGATCTGGGCGGGAGCACTCCTCATTCCCATCCTCGGCCTCATCGAAGCCGGTGGCTGGAGCGGACTTCAGGCCAAGATCATGCAGAATCTCACCGCCGTGAATGTTCCGAATCCCGGTTCCTACACGCATCTTTGGTCCACCCTCGGCAGCTTCGGTGACAATCCTATGGGGATCAACTGGGCGGGCATTGTCTTCGGGCTCGGCGCCGTTATCGCTATGGGCTACTGGACCACCGACTTTCTCGTGGTACAGCGCGTCCTCTCGGCCAAAGATCTGCGCTCGGCAGAACTTGCTCCGATCATCGGAGCCGCTTTCAAGATGCTGGTCCCAGTCATTGTGATCCTCCCCGGCCTGCTCGGCATCGCGTTGCTGCGCGATCCGCAAGGCCATTTGCTGCGCCTCGTTCCTGGCGACGTGGCGTGGTCTCCCGCAGGACAGGCCAAAGGTTTACACAGCTACGACGAAGTCTTGCCTCTCATGCTCGCACGCTACTGCGGGCCCGGGTTGCTCGGGCTCGGCATCACTGCCCTGATCGCGGGCTTCATGTCGGGCATGGCCGGCAACGTCAGCGCCTTCGCCACCGTCTGGACCTACGACATCTACGGAGCGCTTATCAACAAGAACGCCTCCGACGAATTCAAGGTCAAGATGGGGCGCTGGGTCACGATCATCGGTGTCGCCGTTAGCATTGGCACCGCTTACCTCGTGATGCAAGCGCAGAGCATCATGGATTACGTCCAGGCGCTCTTCAGCTTCTTTATCGCGCCGTTGTTCGGCACCGTCATTCTGGGCATGTTGTGGAAACGCACCACCAAGGCCGGCGGATTCTGGGGACTCTTTGCCGGCACGCTCTCCTCCATCGGAATGTACGCCTGGGGGAAACTCGATCCATCCTCGGTGCGGTATCTGGCTCTTTCGGCTAAGGCGCAGGATCAGGCGCAGAACATGTTCCGTGCCCTGTGGTGCTGGCTGATCTGCGTCATTGTCACCGTTGTCGTCAGCCTGCTGACCAAGCCCAAGCCAGACCACGAACTGAAGGACCTTGTGTACGGTTTGACGCCGATTCCTAAACAAAAACACGTCAGTTGGTACCAAAGCCCGGTGTTCTGGGGAGTCATCGTTGCGGTGGTGTTCATTATTCTGCAAATTGTTTTCTGGTAGGAGGGTTCATGAAATCCGGCGGATCATTATCAATCTGGTTCTTCATCGGCATATCTCTGGCCGTGAACGGCGCCGTGATCTGCGGCACCGGAATTTACGAAGTCTTTTATCCGCCGGTGAATCAGGTCGTTCTGGCAAACCTCCACGCCAACGTCTGGTGGGGCGGATTTTTGTTCATTCTCGGTTTGTTCTTTGCCGTGCGCTTCTCGCCTGCACATGAGCGGGCTCGCATGGCCGGAAATTCTTAACAGCTGTACTTAATATGCGTAAGAGGAACTCATATGGCTAAGAAAATGACGATGGGCGTCATCATCGGGAATCGCGGATTCTTTCCCGACCAGCTGGCGAAGAGCGGGCGCGAAGAGATGATTCAGGCGCTGGCGAAAGCCGGCATCGACTGCGTTGTTTTGAGCCCGGAGGAAAGCAAGCACGGAGCGGTAGAAACTCACGAAGAAGCCAAACGTTGCGCCGCTCTATTTCAAAAACATCAGGACAAGATCGATGGAGTCATTGTCTCTCTTCCGAATTTCGGAGATGAGCGTGCCGTCGCCGATACCATGCGTCTCTCGCGCCTAAAGGTGCCGGTGCTCGTGCAGGCCACTCCCGATGACGCGTCGAAAATGACCATCCTGCATCGCCGCGACAGCTTCTGCGGCAAGATGTCGGCCTGTAACAACCTCCGGCAGTACGGCATCCCGTATTCACTGACGCGCCTGCATACCGTAAGCCCCGATTCCAGCGACTTCCAGATAGATCTCGCCTGGTTCGCAGCTGTCTGCCGCGTCGCGAATGGCATGCGGAATCTGCGCGTCGGCAGCATCGGCGCCCGGCCCACCGCATTCAATACGGTCCGCTACAGCGAGAAACTACTCGAAGCCTCCGGCATCTCCACGGAGACGCTCGACTTATCCGAAGTCTTCGGCCGCATCGCCCGCTTGAAAGATAGCGATGCCAACGTCCAGGGCAAGCTCGCAGAGATACGCAAGTATGTGACCACCACCAGCGTTCCCGATGCCGCCTTGATCAAGATGGCCAAGCTCGGCTGGGTCATCGATGACTGGATGAAACAGACCGACGTGCAGATCAGCGCCGTCCAGTGCTGGACGTCAATGGAAGAGTATTTCGGCGTCGTCCCCTGCACCATCATGAGCATGATGAGCAACAAGCTGCTGCCCGCCGCCTGCGAAGTCGATGTCTGCGGCACGCTCAGCATGCACGCGCTCGCGCTCGCCTCCGAAACTCCGAGCGCCCTGCTCGACTGGAATAACAACTACGGCGACGATCCCAACAAGGCCGTCTGCTTCCATTGCAGCAACCTGCCCAAGCATTTCTTCCAGGACGTCCGCATGGATTTTCAGGAAATTATCGCGGGCACGGTTGGCAAGGACAATACGTTCGGCACCGTCGTGGGCCGCGTGAAGCCGGGAGCCATGAGCTTCGCCCGCTTCTCAACCGATGACACTGCGGGAGTGATTCGCGGCTACGTCGGTGAGGGAGAATTCACCAGCGACTCTCTGAATACATTCGGCGGCGTTGGCGTGGTGAAGATTCCTCACCTGCAGAAACTGCTGCACTACATCTGCGAAAACGGATTCGAACACCACGTCGCTGCGAATTTCTCAACCACCGCCGCCGCCGTGCACGAAGCCGCAATCCATTATCTGGGATGGCAAATGCACTGGCACGCGAACTGAACGGAGGGGACTAACGGCTAACGATCGTGGAGTCGGTTTCGCCACAGTTGGACTGCGCACTGATACTCATTTCAAGCCCGCAGGCAGTGGGCGGGGAAGAAATGCGATTCTCAACAGCTCTCGCTCAACCCGCCGCTCGTGCCAATCGGGATGTTCCGAGCTGATCCTTTCACGCGCGAGCTCCCGGGCAAACAAACTCATCTCCAGCGCGATAAGCATCCGTTGCTCGCCTGACATGGCACGACGAATCGTTAACTGAATCTCGCGTGCCTTCGGACTGGTATCGCTGATCGCCATTTTTAAAATGCTATCACTGCACAAGCGGCGCCCCCTATCCCCCCCGCGATCGCCCCGATAATAAGGAACGGTTCTTTTCCCGAGGCTACCTCCTCAGGAAGCGGAGCGTCTGGAGACTCGTGCGTCAGATCTTCCTGGCAGGCAAAGAAGCGCAAAAATGCCCGCCGCTGCAGCGTGACATGATCCCGGATTGCTCCGCGCAGCATCGGGTAAGCCGCTTCGAGCGCATCGAGCACGGAGCGCTGCGTCACCGCCTCCTCTACTTCGATCTGCACTTCATGCCCGACGTGGGCCAGCGTGCGGAGATGCTGCGGAAGTTCGACTCGGATCATTCGATTCATAAGCAAACTCGGGCTGGGACAAGTCACTGCGCGCTGTGTTCCCGATTACTCTTCGGAGGATTCCCCATCACCGACCGCAGATTTCTCTCCTGATCGGCAGTCCAGTATTTGCAGTCTAACCGAATGAACACCGACGTGTAGGGAATCGTCATGTTCGTTTTAAGCACCAGAACATGAAATGTCTTCCCCGCCTCGTCGACTCTCGCAATGAGCTTTTCATGCAATTGCGAGACGACCGTGGATCCACGCAACAGTTCGTCCAGTTGTTGCCGGTAGGCGGACACGCCGGGCGCGTCTGCGTCGGAGATCAGCGACAGTTCCGAATCTCTGAAGAAGATCGGCCGGAGTTGAATCGAGTGGTCGATTGCCGCCATGACCGTTCGCATCACATCGATTTGCGAAGCGCCCGTGTCGATGGTTTCAATTCCTGGAGCAATCTGCAGAGGATAGGCGGAATCCACCACCAGGATCCAGTTTCGGTGTCCAAGCAAAGGAACGAGTTCGTTAAGCCTCTGATGCCAGTCCGGTGAGGCGGCCTGCGCCGGCAGCGTGCCAAGAATCAGAACCAGAGCTAAAACGGCCTTCGTCATGAGAGCCACCTCTCTTCTCGCAGATGTTGTACCGAATCGGGCTCTCAGCCGCAATGACGACAGCATCGCCAAACGCACTTCACTTGATGTATGTTTCCTGCAAATAGACGGCTTTCCAGTGATCGCCGTTGTGCGTCCAGACTTCTCCAAATACGCTCTTGGCCTTCTGGATTTCGCCGCCGGACTTGCCTTCGTACTGCGCGACGTAGGTGACGAGCGCGGAATCGTGCCCGATCGGTTTCACGGTGAAGTCGCTCAGAGTGTAGTTGAGCAGATCGTATTCATCAGGACCGTTGACCTCGGCTTTCTTGTCCCCGAACGTGCTCAGGCCTTCTTCAAACATGCGGAATTTATCGTCGAGCAATGATGAGAGCGTCGTCTTGTCCTTGTTCTTGAAAGCCTCCCAGAGTTTTCGCACATTCTCCTCAAGAGGATAGGCGTTCGTTTTCGTAGACGCGTGTTGCTGGTTCAACTGAGCCGTCGATGAGAATACGCATGCCAAAAATAATCCGATGACGATCGCGATGTCTTTCATAGTGTGGTCACATTTCAGAGTTTCTGATAGCCCTAGGATTCGAGCCGTCTGAGTTCATCGATGCCCCGGCTCAACGAATTTACGCAGTGGCTTGGAGCTTGCGCGTTCGGTCGAGCCCATTGGAATAGCCTCGATGAGGCTTCTGGAATGAGTTCACTCCATTGATGGCCTTCATGTTTGTAATCGGACTCCTCCTGCACTTGGTGGCCGTGCAAGCAGAGAATCCAGGTCTCAACATTACGCTTCGGAATGAGGCGGGCAACAGGTTCGCCCGCTTGGACCTGTGGGATCCTAGCTTCGCGCAACGCACGCGCTAGTTGCGACAGTCTCTCATCGAGAGTGTGGGCGTCGGCATCAATGATTACAACTAGGGATGTTCTCGCATGACGAGTCCGGAGCGCCGTGATTTCCGTGGCATAGTTGGCCCGGACCCACTGTTCAGCGCTGCCTTGCCCGATGGGAGCAATTTTGGCTGTGATGTCATGGCTGGACAAGCCGCGTCTAAGAAGGTATCGATAAATGAGCATCCTGTGATGAGCGTCCTCGACTAAGGCAATAATTGTCGAACGATTAGGCATCGTCCTCCCAGCCGCGAGCGATCACGTCCGCAGGCTGTAGTTGCATCTTGGGGTCAACCTTAAACTTTTCCGTCCGAACGTGGCCGTTGTTTTCACGAAAGAAGCGCAATCCATATCTAAGTGCCCACTGGTTGAGAATCTCAGGGTGATGAGAGATCAGAATGAGCTGCCCGCGATGATCTTCAACAGCCTCTTCAGATGCCAAAAGCCAAGGCTGTATTTCGCGCAAGGAGATAAAGTTGTCGGGTTCATCAATAAAGACCGTGCAACCTTTGGAAATAAGGAAAATCAAGATCGCATATAACCCAAGTAGCCTACGTTGTCCATCGGATAGCTCTGAAATCGAGTAATTGACAAGTTCATTCGCGGGAGTCCTAAAGACCGCCCTCAGGCGTTCCGAACTCCCTCCGCTCGAATAGAACCTCAGCTCTTGGAATCCGTCCATAGACTCCTTCACAGCTTTCAGAAAGGCTACATTTTCAGCAGGCTGAGTCTGCAGCAGATACCGGTACCAGCTCGGGAAATTCCCGAGCTCAAAGTCAGGCTGACTTTCGCCACTGTCAGCCGGCTCGTCCATAGCGTCAAAGTAGGCGTCGATTTCGAAGCAATGAACCGACTCGAGCCATTCCATAAACCGACCGACTTGCGGATTACTGAGGCGTGACAGATGTAAAGCCGATCGGGCAGCGTCCGGCGGCGCGGCTGTTCCCTGGAGGAAAGACTCTGCGAAAAATCGAAGCTCTCGGTTCGTCCGTTCAAATGATGTTGCCCCCGAAATCTTGAGACTCTCCAGGTTTACTGAAGATTGCCTAATCTCAGGCTCAAAACGGATCTCGAGTCGATATTGATACTCTCGCGAGTCCAAAATAGCGTCGACTTCAATGATTTGAATATCTTTGTCTTGCCAGCGAGTGCGTGTCGACGGCGTAAACGGATTATCACCGCCTGTCACGAATGATTTGATGTAACGAATTGCTTCCAGAAGTGATGATTTGCCGCTGCCATTGGTCCCGAGCAACAACTGTTTCCGCTCCGGTTTGTACTCGAAATTGACGAAACATCTGAAGTTGTCGAGGTAGAGCCGGCTCAGCATGGCTACATAGTACACGCGCCGTCCTCAACAGGCACTGTTTTACCCAAGCGTCTGCACTTCCACCGACAGCACCGCCGGCAGATCGTGCACAATCGCCTGCCACGAATCCCCGCCGTCGGGAGACACATACACTTGCCCGCCGGTTGTCCCGAAATAAACGCCGCACTCGTCGAGTGAATCGACCGCCATCGCGTCGCGCAGGACGTTCACGTAGCAATTGCTCTGTGGGAGGCCCTTGGTGAGGGGCTCCCACTCGTTGCCGCCCGTCTTGCTGCGGAAGACGCGCAGTTTGCCCTCATGCACATAATGCTCGCCATCGCTCTTGATCGGGATGACGTAAACCGTTTCCGGTTCATGCGAGTGAATGTCGATCACGAATCCAAAATCGGTGGGCAGGTTGCCGCTGATCTTGGTCCACTGATCTCCCGCATCGTCCGATCGCAACACGTCCCAATGCTTCTGCATAAACAACACGCCCGGCCGCTTTGGATTCATCGCGACGTGGTGCACGCAGTGCCCAACTTCGGCCGTCGGATTCGGAATGTACTTCGAGTAGAGTCCCTTATTGATCGGCTTCCAGCTCTTACCGCCGTCATCAGTGCGGAACGCCCCGGCCGCCGAAATCGCAATATAAATCCGCTCCGGATTGCTGGGATCAAGAATGACCGAATGAAGGCACATTCCACCCGCACCCGGCTGCCACTTCGGTCCGGTTCCGTGGCCGCGCAAGCCCGAAAGTTCTTTCCAGTTCTTCCCGCCATCGGTCGACTTGAATAAAGCGGCGTCTTCGATTCCCGCGTACAGGGTGTCGGGATCGGTGAGCGATGGCTCTAAATGCCATACCCGCTTGAACTCCCACGGATGTTGCGTGCCATCGTAGAACTGATGCGTGGTGAGCGGCTTGCCCGTTTCCGCCGAGACGTCGTAGACAAATTTATTGCTCTCACCCTTCGGCGTTCCGCCGGGCGCGGTCGTCTCGCCCGCAGGCGTTCCCGGCTGATGCCATGTCTTGCCCCCATCGTCCGAGCGCTGAATGACCTGGCCGAACCATCCGCTGGTCTGCGAAGCATAGATGCGATTGGGATCAGCGGGCGATCCTTTCAGGTGATACAGTTCCCATCCCGCAAAGTGCGGACCGCTGACATCCCACTTCTCGCGTTTGCCATCAGAACTGAGAATGAACGCGCCTTTGCGCGTGCCAACCAGAATCCGAACCTTACTCATACGTGAACCCCACAGTGAGCCTCGATTTTGGAGAAATCGATTTTATATGATTTTACCGCGTGCCCCTTCGATTCGAGTCAACCCGTATTTGCCAAATCCTGACCTGAAACGAATCTTCTGAAGTAAGCGAAGAAGTCCCGCCCTGCAGCCCTGGTGGGACTTCGTGTCCTTGTGGTTTCCTGATCTCCGCCGTGTGCCTTTACTTTACCCGGCGGTACACCCGTACGTAATCTACAAGCATGGATTGCGGGAACGCCGACGTCGCATCCGGATTCCCCGGCCATAATCCGCCCACTGCGACATTCAGCAAAATGAAAAACGGATGGTCGTAAGCCCATTTTGTTCCCTTGGGCAATTCAGCGGGAGTGCGCGTCGCATACAGATGATCGTCCACATAAAAGCGGATCGCCTCGGGTTCCCACTCCACCGCATAAATATGAAAATCGTCCGCGAAGCGCTGATCAGACGGCAGCGCAAACGAAGAGCCGATCCCCTTGTCGCCGCTGTATCCCGGCCCGTGAATCGTTCCGTGAACCATCGCCGGCTCTTTCCCGATATTCTCCATGATGTCGATCTCGCCGCAGCTCGGCCATTGCACCTTGTCGATGTCATCGCCCAGCATCCAGAACGCCGGCCAGATCCCCTGTCCTCGCGGAATCTTGATGCGCGCCTCGAATCTTCCATACTTCTGCGAAAACTTTCCCTGCGTCTTTAACCGGGCTGACGTATAGTTCCGCGTCACCCCATCCGCACCCGTATATTTCTCCTGAAGCACCTTGATTACAAGATTCCCGCCCTGTAGGAACGCATTTTGCGGACGCGCCGTGTAGTACTCGAGTTCCTGATTCCCCCAGCCCCCGCCTCCGGTCTCACGCACCCACTGCGAAGAGTCCACTGCAGAACCGTCCGGACCGTTGAATTCGTCGCTCCACGCCAACGTCCATCCTGCCGGGGCCGCGGTTGCCACCGCCTGCCCCACGGCGGATTTCGACGGGACCGATATCACTGCACAAGACAAAACAAAACAGAGAATGATTCCGCCCCAATCTGGGCGATGCTCGGCGTTTTTCATCAAGCCTCCGATGAAATCCATGACCGTTCGCACTATACTCACAGCGGTGAGGTCCTGCCAGGAGAACCGCGTGTCGAGCGAACAGACGAGAAGAACTTTTCTGAAGTTATCCGCAATCGGAGTTACCGCTGCCGCAAGCGGGGACTTTGCTTCTGCTTTGTCTTCCCCAAACGCCCCGCTGTCGGCCGAGATCACAGTTCGAGTGACCGGCGGAGATCTCCGTTACGCCGCCGCGCCCGCGCTTGCCTGGGAACCCGCTGGGCGTTCGCCCGAGAACGCCATCGTCATCAATCCAGATAAGAAGTTTCAGGAGATTCTTGGCTTCGGCGCCGCTTTCACCGACGCAGCCTGCTACACCTTCAATCGGCTCTCTCCTTCTGAGCGTGAACCGCTGTTTCGCGACCTGTTCGATCCCTCAGAGATGGGCCTTAATGTCTGCCGCACCTGCATCGGTTCCAGCGACTATTCGACGGAAGTCTTCAGCTACGACGAGGGCGAACCCGATCCCGAGATGAAGCGCTTCTCCATCGCGCACGACGAAGCCTATGTTCTCCCCATGATGCGCGAGGCCCGCAAAGTCAACCCTGATCTTTTTCTGTTCTCCTCGCCGTGGAGCCCGCCGGGATGGATGAAAGCCGGAGGCTCGATGCTCGGCGGTTCCATGCGCCAGCATTCCTACGCACCCTACGCCCTATATTTTCTCAAGTTCCTGCAGGCCTACGCAGGGGCGGATGTTCCAATTCAAGCCGTGACGGTGCAGAACGAAGTCGATACCGATCAGGATGGCCGCATGCCGGCCTGCTCCTGGCCGCAGGAATATGAAATCGGATTCGTCAAAAACCACCTGGGCCCGGTACTCCAGCAGAACGGACTCTCAACCCAGATATGGATTCTCGATCACAACTACAACCTCTGGGGACGCGCCATCGCCGAACTCGACGATCCCGGGCTTCACAAGTACTGCGACTCCGTCGCCTTTCACGGATACGTCGGCACGCCCGACATGATGACCAAGGTCCACGACGCCCATCCCGAAGCCAAGCTCTACTGGACAGAAGGCGGCCCAGATTACACTGCTCCCGACTATGCCACCGACTGGGCAGAGTGGGGAAAAACATTCACCGGCGTGCTCCGCAACTGGTGCCGCTCGATTACCGGATGGAATCTTGCGCTTGACGAGAAAGGTCGCCCGAATATCGGTCCATTCTCTTGTGGCGGGCTGGTCACCATTCACTCCCAGACGAAAGAAATCACCCGCAGCGGACAGTATTGGGCGTTCGCGCATTTCTCGCGCAACATTCGCCGCGGAGCCGCGCGCATCGATTCCACCGGAAACGTTCCCAGCATTGAGCACGTCGCCTTCGAAAATCCCGGTGGAGAAAAAGTAGCGGTGCTGACCAATTCCGGAGAAGCGCAGAACGTGAAATTGCAGCAGGCCGGCAAAGTGGCGGATCTGACGCTAGCGCCGAAATCAGTCACCACGCTGTCGTGGAGTTGATAAGAACGGACTTCGCCGCGGCGGGAAAGAATTACATCGGAACGCTTTTGACCGGCACCACGAACTCCCTGAAAACATTCGACTTGCCCTTTGGCAAGCTCTGTGCAACCCTTCTCCTCGTACCGTCACCTAAGGAAGGCTGGTCAGCGTCATCGCAAAGGGTTGCGAACCTTTGAGTGGCGGCGGGGATTGCCCTTCGTCAAAGCTTCTTCTCGTCTCCTGACGCGAATGTTCGGCATCGCGCCAAGGTTCCGAAACCGCGGTCCTTCATACGGACCGAATATCGCACGCACCGCCTACAGATTTTGTTGATCGGACTTGTGAATGCGACTTCTTAGCGCACGGCTGATTATTTCGCTGGTAATTGGCATCACGGTCGTGTCGCTACTCTCTTCTTATTACCAGGTAGCGGTGCTGACCGGCGGCATGCGGCGCGACCTCGATCGCCGCGCCCAGTTGCTGGGAGAGAGCCTCTCCAGCAACATCGAGCACGATCTTGATCGCGATGCCGAGCATACCTTGCAACGCACCGTTGAGCAGTTCGCCAATCGGGAGCATCTCGCCGGCCTTGCTGTCTACGATCCGTCGGGCCATGCTCTTGCGATGTCCACCGATCTTCAGCCGCTGATGGCGAGTACTCCAGCCGTCGTCCGTCAATCTCTCCAGACCGATCACGACACCAGCGCTTTCCTCCGGATGGGTATCGCTTCCATCCACATTTACGCCTTGCCGCTTCATAATGGGGATCGGCTTATCGGCAGTCTTGCCATCGTCCACGATTCGGGCTACATCAAGGCCGAGAGTCTGCGAATCTGGCGCGAAACATTCCTGAGCGCCCTCGCGCATGTTGTCCTCATTGTGCTGATAACCCTGCTGATCGTCCGCTGGAGCATCGCGAGTCCCATTGCCCGGACCGCCCGCTGGATGCGGGCCCTGCGTACCGGTCGCGCCATGTCGGCGAGGATCAAGTTACCGGACCTGGAACTGTTTCGCCCGCTGGCCCGCGAAGTAGCCACTTTTGCCGAGAGTCTGAACACCGCCCGCTCAGCGGCCGAGTTGGAAGCCAGATTGCGCGCCAGCGGAGAGTCCACGTGGACAGCCGATCGCTTGGCGATTCACGTTCGCGCCCGCCTCGAGGATGGCAAGTTGTTCGTCGTCTCGAACCGCGAGCCCTACATTCACACGCGCCGCGGCAAATCGATCGAGGTCAGCGAACCGGCGAGCGGCGTCGTCACGGCTATCGAACCTGTGTTGCGGGCATGCGGTGGAACCTGGGTTGCACACGGCTCGGGCGATGCCGACATCGAAGCAGTGGATGCTCATGACCGGCTGATCGTGCCGCCCGACGATCCCCATTACGTTCTGCGGCGCGTCTGGCTCTCGAAGGAGGAAGAGCAAGGCTATTACTACGGATTCGCCAACGAGGGCTTGTGGCCGCTGTGCCATATCGCGCACACCCGACCCCTGTTCCGTGCGAGCGACTGGCAGCACTATCAGAATGTCAATCGGAAGTTCGCCGACGCACTGCTCGAAGAAATGGAAAATGTCAGCCGTCCAGTAGTTCTGGTGCAGGACTATCACCTCGCGCTTTTGCCGCGGATGATCAAACAGCGCCGCCCCGACGCCCGGCTCGCAATCTTCTGGCACATCCCGTGGCCGAATCCGGAGGCGTTCGGCATCTGCCCATGGCAGCGCGAGCTCGTCGATGGCCTGCTCGGCGCCGACCTTATCGGATTCCACATCCAGGCGCACTGCTCCAACTTCCTGCAAACGGTCGATCGCATTGTCGAATCTCGTATCGACTGGAATCAATCCACGGTGCAGCGCCTTGACCACCGAACCGCTGTTCGCCCATTTCCCATCAGTGTCGACTTTTCGCCGGTGCGGGCGGAGTTTCCGCCCGAATCCGCCTACGAAGAACGCGGCTCGCTCCTCAAGGCTCTCGGAGTCGAAGCGGCGCTGATGGGTGTCGGCGTCGACCGCCTCGACTACACCAAAGGAATTCTCGAACGGTTTCTCGCAATTGAAAGATTTCTGGAGAAATATCCCCGCTACCAGGGAGTCTTTACCTTCGTTCAGATAGGGGCGCCGAGTCGCACTCACATCAAGCGCTATCACGACTTGCAGGCCGAGGTAGAAGCCGAAGCCGACCGCATCAACTGGCGCTTTCAGGCCGATCAGTGGAAGCCGATCGTATTGCTGAATCGTCAGCACACCCATCGCGAGGTCCACGCCTATTACCGCGCGGCCGATCTGTGTCTGGTCACCTCATTGCACGATGGGATGAACCTTGTCGCGAAGGAATTCGTCTCCACCCGGCATGACGAGCGTGGCGTGCTCATCCTGAGTTGTTTCACCGGCGCAGCCCGCGAATTGGTGGACGCTCTGCAGGTGAATCCTTACGACATTGATCAGACCGCCGAAGCGATTCGCGCCGCTCTTGAGATGACCCCGGAAGAAAAACAGCTGCGCATGCAGCGGATGCGTAAACTCGTTCGTGAAAACAACGTCTATCGCTGGGCCGGAAGCCTGGTCGGAGCGTTGTGCGATGTCCGCCTCGACGTTCCGGGATTCGTCGGGCCAAATCTTAATCCGGCAATTTTCACGCGAGACTCGACGGACCCCGCCTGAACCCGATTCGAATTCGAAAAAGCTTTTAGAAGACTTGAGAGGGTTCGCGTTCTATTTCGTGCGGCTTCCCGCTTTGCATAGACAACCCTGAGCCATTGATTGCTATCTACATTCTCGATCTTCTGCCCTGGTGCGCGCGCGAAATCAATGCGATTCAGCGCGCCTTACGGCGGAAAGCCAGCAGCCTGGGAAGTCGCGGGCTAGTGCCATTCGTATCAGGGCACGCATTTATGCATGCCTAAAGGCTGCAGAAGCGACGCGCCTTTACGCGCTGTTTTGCACCACGGATCCGGGCAATCGAACTTCAGGCTGGCACGACCTCAGGCGCTTTCTCCTGCCGCCACGCTTCCCAGCATTGCGCGGGGAATGTGCAGATACGTGGGCGGAAGTTTCGCCTCTACCTGGACCCAGCGCGTCATGCCTTCTTGTTCGATCTGTTGAATGATGGTTTCTGCGGCCGATTCGCCCAGAGCGGCAAGCCAGTTCTTGCGATCGTCCGTCAGTATCTCTGAAGACGTCGGATACCCTAGTTCGACCGATGCGACAGGCAACTCCATCTGTCTGGGAATGAACGCGTCGATCGCGATCAGTCCTTCAACTCCGCGCTGTTGAAACTGCGCCTGAAGATGGTCTCCTTGTGCCAGATCCGGGGTGGCCAGGGCAAGCAGATCTCCTTTCCTGTGCAACCGGTTTTGCAGTCCGGCCACGACGCGAGCCACTTCTCCGCGCCCGAAGTCCGACGCGACTGCGGCCACCATGCGCGTCCTCTTCGTTCGCAGCGAGCGGGCCCACAGGTTCGGACGATAATTCAGTTCCGCCGCCGCGCGAAAAACCCGGTCCTTGGTCGTCTGCGGAATCGCCTGCGACGCGGGCGTGTTGTTCAGAATGGCCGAAACCGAGCAGGGAGCCAGCCCCACCCGCCCGGCAAGGAAACGAAGATTCACCGCATTTTTCTTGTCCGCCACTGCTCCCCCCATTGTAGAAAAATGACGCCTGCATCCGCCGCAAACACCTCGGCAGACGCAGTTCTAATTTGTAAAGACGACGCGGTCAGGTCGGTCTGCAAACCCACTCGTGGGGAAGCCAAACAGAAAAGTTTGGCGGCTTTCTGCCACCGTGCAGAACAAGCACAAACACTGTGGAACAAGCACGCCAGATAGTCCAACGCAAAAATCGCATCGTAAAGATCAGTGTTGCGGTTTGACCCGCTTCGTGGAAGGCGCATGCCTTCGAGCCGTGCGGCCCTGTGGAAGAGAGCGGCGCTTAGCGCCGCGATAAGTCAACATGGCAATGCGGGCTTCGGCCCCTAGTCGTGTGCGTTATCCTCAGAGAGTGCGTTCCCGCTTTCCAATCTCCGGAGATAAAAAGCTGATTCAAATCGTCGATTCGGCTCTGGCCGCAACTGCCAGCAAGAGCGGCGGCTGGCTGGCCTGTCGCCCGGGTTGCACGCAGTGCTGCATCGGAGCATTCGCCATCAATCAACTCGATGCGATGCGATTGCAGCGGGGACTTCGTCAGCTTGAGTTGCACACTCCGCAGCGGGCCGCGAACATTCGACAGCGCGCCCGCGAGTCAGTCGCCCGCCTGTCGGCAGATTTTCCTGGAGACATTGTTACCGGCGTCTTGCATGAAACCGAAGAAGCTCGCCTGCGTTTCGAAACCTTCGCCGACGATGAGCCGTGCCCGGCCCTCGATCCGCAGACCGGACTCTGTGAACTCTATGATTCCCGCCCCATGACCTGCCGCGTCTTCGGACCGCCGGTCCGCTCCGAAGACGGTCTGGGAACCTGCGAACTCTGTTTTCAGGGAGCCACCGACTCCGAGATCGCCGCCTGCGAAATGATTCCCGATCCCGACGACCTGGAGTCTGAGCTTCTCAAGAAAGTAGAAAACGAAACCGGCCGTGCCGGAAACACGATCGTCGCCTTCTGTCTCGCGTCATGATGCAATTCTCTTTTCTCAAATTCGCCGCTCGTTCTGTCCTTCTAGTAACGTTTGCCTTGCCGCTTGTCTCCTCCGCGGCCTTTGCCGGTGAGCCAGCAATCGAAGCCGCCGCGTGGCTGCGCTACGCGCCTCTCGATAGGAAGACTGCCAAGCTCTACGGTCACCTTCCGTTACGAACGGTAGTCCTAAGCGATTCGCTCGTCCTCAAAACCGCGCAGCAGGAATTAACCCGCGGCATCACGAGCATGCTCAGCCGCACGTTGACGGCAGCCAGCGCGCCGGAAGGCAGCTCAATCGTCCTCGCAACGATCAACCAACTCCACGCCCTCTCGCCGGATCTGAATCCGCCCGAAGAACTCAGACCCGACGCCTTCTGGATCACCCACGCCAAACTTCAAGGATCCGAGTGTCTTCTGATCACGGCCTCCAATGATCGCGGCGTACTCTATGGGGTCTTCGATCTCCTGAGCAAGATCGCCCGAGGCCAGAGCATCGCGCACATCAACGAGATTCAGCAACCGTACGCTCCTGTCCGCTGGGTGAATCAATGGGACAATCTCGACGGACGCATCGAGCGCGGCTACGGCGGACGCTCCATCTTCTTCGACAACGGCAAAGTTCGCGACGACCTCACCCGCGCCGGAGAATATGCGCGCCTGCTGGCCTCCATCGGCATCAACGGCTGCACCGTCAACAACGTCAATGCCGCCCCGACCGTTCTGGAAGATAGCTTCATTGCCCAACTCGCGCGCATCGCCGACGTCTTCCGCCCCTGGGGAGTGCAGCTTTCTCTGTCCGTGGATTTCAGCAGCCCCAAATCGATGGGCGGACTCGACACCTTCGATCCACTCGATCCCAAAGTGGCTGAATGGTGGCGCGAAAAAGCCGATGCGATCTATCGTAAGATCCCCGACTTCGGCGGATTCCTCGTTAAAGCCGATTCCGAAGGGCAGAGCGGTCCCTCCGCTTACGGACGCTCGATTGCCGACGCCGCCAACGTCCTCGCCCGTGCGCTCAAGCCGCATAGCGGATATGTTTTCTACCGCGCCTTCGTCTACAACCATCACCTCGATTGGCGCAATTTGAAGAACGATCGCGCCAAAGCCGCTTACGACAACTTTCATCCGCTCGACGGAGCCTTCGACGACAACGTCGTGGTCCAAATCAAGAACGGCCCGATCGATTTCCAGGTCCGCGAGCCCGCTTCGCCGCTGTTTGCTGGACTTCCTCGCACGAATGAAGCGATCGAGTTGCAGATCACCCAGGAATACACCGGGCAGCAGAAGCAACTCTGCTTTCTCGTGCCGATGTGGAAGGAAGTGCTCGACTTCGATATGCGCGTCGGAGGCCGGTCCACCCCGGTCAAGGATCTGGTCTCAGGCCGCGTCTTCCATCGTCCTGTCGGAGGGTTCGCCGGCGTCACCAACGTCGGCCTCGACGCGAATTGGCTCGGCAGCCCGCTCGCCATGGCCAACCTCTACGGCTTCGGACGGCTCGCCTGGAATCCCGATCTTACTTCAGAACAAATCGTCGATGAATGGACGCGCCTCACCTTCGGCATCGATCCGCTTGTCGTCAAGACCATCGACAACCTTCAACTCAACTCCTGGCACGTCTACGAAAACTACACCGGGCCGCTCGGCGCCGGCACACTGACCGACATTACCGGCAATCACTATGATCCCGCTCCGGAATCTTCCGAGCGCAACGGTTGGGGACAGTGGCATCGCGCCGATCATGAGGGCATCGGCATGGATCGCAGCCTTGCCACTGGGACCGGCTTCGTCGGGCAGTATCCGCCCGACGTGGAAAAGCTTTACGAATCTCTCGCCAGCTGTCCCGACAATCTGCTTCTGTTCTTCCATCACGTTCCGTACACCTACGCGCTGCACTCCGGCAAAACCGTGATTCAGCACATTTACGATTCCCACTACGAAGGGGCCGACCAGGCCGCGGACTACATCACGCAATGGAAGGAATTAAAAGGCCACATTGATGACGCGCGTTATGAAGACATCCTGCCGCGCTTCGAATATCAGGCCAAAGAAGCCGTCGTCTGGCGTGACACGATCTGCAACTGGATCTACCAGCTCTCAGGCATCCCCGACCAAAAAGGCCGCGTCGGTAAACAGTAGAGTCGCTCCAAAGTGGCACCGGCGCCCCGCCGGCTGTCGTGTGCGACGTCTCGCTTTCAGACTCGACAGCGCCGCAGGCCGTCCACGATCCGAACCAGCACCTCGCAGAACCAGCACCTCGCTTGCGCATTTTCCCAACTTCCGTTAACGTTTACGGTTCCGGCGGAGACAATCCCTTTTGCCGGATCAAGCTCTGCTGGCTGTAAGTGGCCGGCCGCGATGCGGGCCAATACAATGGGTCAACCTCCGACCACCCTCCGTGACATTGCTAAATCGCTGGGCACTTCTATAGGCACCGTACACCGGGCCCTGCATGACAATCCGGGGGTAAGCCCCGAGACGAAATCCAGAGTTCTACAGATGGCAAGAACTCTCGGCTACCGTCCCAATCTTGCCGCGCGTTATCTATCCTCGAGAAAAACGCTTCGCATCTCGGTCAACACGCCTCAGGGAACGACCTCGTTCTGGGACGAAGTCCGCGGTGGCATCCGCGAGGAGGCCGACTCCATTCTGCTGGAGAATGTCGAAATTCAATTCCGCACTGGTTCTCTCGTTGGCGAAGGCGAAGAACAGGCCCTCGAGTCTGCCATCACCGACAAAGTTGACGGCATCATCATCTTCCCCAGCCGTCCGCAAACTTTGCGCCCGTGGATTCGCCGCGCCTCGCGCGCCCACATTCCAGTAGTTTGCGTCGCGACGGATGCCTCGAACAGCGGGCGCCTTGGCATCGTCGCGGTGGACACGCTGGCCAGCGGATCGATCGCCGCCGATCTTATGGGCAGATTCATAGGCCCGCAAAAGAAATCCATCGCCATCACAGTGTTTGATATGGCGATCACTGAGCACGCAGAAAAGTACTCGGCCTTCGAATCGACGACGAGGTCCTTTTATCCCAACCTGCAGGTTCTGAAGCCGGTTGAAGATCACGACGTCATGAAGGAAGCCTACCGCAAATGCCGCAAATTATTCGCGGAGCGCGACGACCTGGCGGGCGTCTATATCACGACTGAGGCTTCTGTCCCGGTTTTGGAAGCGGCCTCCGATGCCGGGGTGCTCGACCGTCTGACAATCATCACCACCGATCTCTTCCCCGATCTTGTTCCCTATATTCGTTCCAGTGCGGTGGTGGCTACCATCTATCAGCGTCCGCGCGCCCAGGGACAGATGGCGCTTCGCATGTTGCATGAATTCCTCGCCGAAGGCGGCGGCCGCAGGTCGAATCAAGTGGCACTGGCGCCGCACCTGGTCATGCGCGGCAATCTCGACTTCTTCCTCCGCCGTCAGTCTCAGGAATCGGTGAAAGACAAAGAGCGCCCTGTCCGCGGCCCAGCCCACGCCCTCGCCGAGGACTTCGGCTGATACCCATTTCATACTTGAGAAGGATCCATGAGTTATTTAGGCATTGATGTAGGCACCGGTGGCACCCGCGCCCTGGTCATCGATTCGAGCGGAAACGTTATCGCCTCGGCCTCTTGTGAGCACCACCACTTCGCCAGCCCTCGCCCCGGATGGGCCGAGCAGGATCCGCGCGACTGGTGGCGTGCCTGTGGCGAAGCCGTTCGCAAGGCGATCGAGTCTTCCGGCCACAACGCCGCCGATATCAAATGCGTCGGATTTTCCGGACAGATGCATGGCGCCGTTCTCCTCGATGCCTCCGACGAAGTCGTGCGTCCGGCGATCATCTGGTGCGATCAGCGCAGCGAAGCGCAATCTCGCGAACTCGAACAAATGTTTGGCCGCGATACATTGATCCGTCTCACCTGCAACCCTCCCCTTACCAATTTCACGTTGACGAAGTTTCTGTGGGTGCGCGAAACCGAGCCGCAGAGTTGGTCCCGCGTCGCCCACGTCATGCTCCCCAAGGACTACGTTCGCTTCCGC
This sequence comes from uncultured Acidobacteriota bacterium, assembly GCA_963763845.1. Taxonomy (GTDB): domain Bacteria; phylum Acidobacteriota; class Terriglobia; order Terriglobales; family Acidobacteriaceae; genus Sulfotelmatobacter. Next base: position 272,584 of record CAVXPX010000014.1, on the reverse strand, counting down.
CTCACCGGCGAGCGCGCCATCGATATGGCGGACGCCTCGGGCACGCTTCTACTCGATGTCGCGAATCGCCGGTGGTCTTCTGAAGTTCTGGCAAAGACTGGCATCGATCCGAAACTGCTTCCGGCGCTTTTCGAATCTCCGCAGGTATGCGGAAAAGTATCTGCAGCCGGTGCCGAAGCCACAGGACTGCTCGCAGGAACTCCCGTGGTTGCCGGAGCTGGAGATCAGGCTGCTGGCGCCGTCGGCATGGGCATCGCCCGCGTCGGCGCAGTCAGCGCCACGATCGGCACTTCCGGCGTAGTCTTCGCCTCCACCGATCGCCCGGCAATGGATCCGCAGGGCCGCCTGCACACCTTCTGCCACGCCATTCCCGGACGCTGGCATGTGATGGGTGTTACGCAAGCCGCGGGACTTTCTCTCCGCTGGTATCGCGACCAGTTCTCCATGGCCTCGCCCACCGTTCAGAAATCCATTCAAAATAAAGATGGCCGCGATCCCTATGACATTTTCGCCGAAGAAGCCGCGAGTGCGCCTCCTGCATCCGAAGGAGCTTTCTGGGTTCCGTATCTCATGGGCGAGCGCACGCCACATCTCGATCCCAATGCCCGCGCCGCGCTCGTCGGACTCACCGCCTCTCACACGCGCGCGCACGTGATCCGCGCCATCATGGAAGGAGTCGCGTTCAGCCTCAAAGATACGTTCACGATTTTCGAAGAGATGAAAATTCCCGTGACCTCCATCCGTCTCGGCGGCGGGGGAGCGCGGTCGACTCTCTGGCGTCAGATTCAGGCCGACGTCTACGGCAGGGAAGTGGAGATTGTCGCGGCCGAAGAAGGCGCTGCGTACGGAGCCGCGATTCTCGCGGGTGTCGGAGCCGGGGCCTGGCCCTCGGTCGAGCAAGCCTGCGACGCGGTCGTCCGCGTAGCCAAACGCATCGCGCCGAATTCGCAAGACTCAGCCACCATGCAGAAAGCCTACGGCAAGTTCCGCAAGATCTACCCGGCCCTGCGCCAGATCGCCTCGTAAGCGTATGTGGGATCTAAGAATATGTGGGGACAGCCGCCCTCGGCTGTCCGGTGGAGCGAAGCTCCGCTGGGGGGACACCGCAACTTTAATCTCTGCTGGAAGCGGGCGATGACTACTTCCCCGGTTCCTTCACCATCACCACCCGGTCCCCCGCCACGTCCTTCATCGTCTGCACAATTCCCGACGGCCAGTGAATCTCCACCAGATCCACCGTCGCGTTCGGACCCAGTCCGAAATGCACCGGCCCCGCGCTCGATGACGCATATCCGCCCGCGGTTGTCATGTGGTTGTATTGCGGCCCGGATTTCGTCACGATCTTGATCCGCGCCCCGATCCCATCGCGATTACTCTTCGTGCCCTGCAGCTTGAATTCAATCCAGTGATTCTTTCCCGGACTCTCATTGATCCAGATTTCCGCGGGAGCATTGATCGCGCTCACGACAACATCGAGCTTTCCGTCGCCGTTCAAATCTCCCACCGCCGACCCGCGGTGCCGCGAAGGAGGTTGCGCCATCAGTCCCGCCTCCGCGGTCAATGCCGTAAACTTCATCCCGCCTAGGTTGCGAAACACGCTATTCGGCTGCTCCACCGAAAGATTCGGAGCCGATAGTAGCGACTGCACATGCCCGCGCGTCACGAAAATATCTTTCCATCCGTCGTTGTCGAAATCCGCAATCGTCGGAGAATATCCCGACATTGGCAGGCTCAAGCGCGTCATCCCGCTCTCGCGTGTCACCTCGGTAAAACTTCCTTTGCCCGTGTTCTTGTAAACCGGGAACGTCTCCCCATCGAGCGCCACCAGCACGATGTCCGGATACCCATCGTTATCCAGATCGCGAAAATCCACGCCCATCCCTGAAATGTACGTTCCGTCTTCGCGTAGCGCGACGTTCTCGTCGAAGGCATCCTCTTCGAACTTTCCGCCTCCCTTATTGCGATAGAACGAATTCATCAGCTTGTCGTTCGTGATCATCAAGTCCATCCGGCCTGACAAGTTGGAATCCGCGACCGCAATGCCCATCGCCTTGCCCGGATGCGCGCGAAATCCCGCCTCCACCGACGCATCTCGAAATGTGCCATCTCCGTTGTTGATGAACAGCTGGTTCGGAGTCGCCCCATACATCTTGGGATGGCAGTAATCCCGGTGCCCATATCCCTGGCATACCGGCTCGTGATTGAAGTCCCATTTCAGATAATTGAGGACGACCAGATCGAGCAGCCCGTCATTGTTTACATCAATCCATGCCGCTCCCACCGACCACAGCGGCCCATACTCCGGATCAGGCTTGTTCAATCCCGCCTTCGCCGTAACGTCGGTAAACGTGCCGTCGCCGTTGTTGTGATATAGCGTGTTTTTGTAAACGCCGCCGACAAAGATGTCCTCGTATCCATCATTGTCGTAGTCGCCGATTGCGACGCCCGTGTCGTATCCAGTACCGGCCAGACCGGCCTGCTCGGTCACATCGGTGAAATGCCCGTTGCCGTCATTTCGAAACAACCGGTTGGAATATTTCGGGGCGTCTTTTTTCAGCGTCTTCAGATTGGCGCCGTTCGCGAAGAAGATATCGAGCTTGCCGTCGTTGTTGTAATCGAAAACCGCGACGCCGCCCTCCATCGTCTCCGGGGCATGGCGCTCGGGCGACTCGTCGCTGTCGAGCTTGAATGCGATGGGCTGAAACGTAAATTGAATCGGACTGCTATTCGCGGCCGGAGTTTTCGATGAGGAAGCAGCCTGCGAGCGCACCAACGCCGGCGCACTCACAAGCAAAAGAGAAAATCCAACTAACGAGCAACGATGAACCCAACGCATCATGAGCAAGTCAGAAAAAGGGAGTCGCATACCAGCGTGGTCCTCAGTCTTTCGTAGCGAAACCGCCTGAACGAAAAACTGAGAACTGAGAAACTGACAACTGGGAACTGCCTTTCCCCATCTTACTCCGGCAGCTTCCGTTCTCCCTCAATCGTAAGATGCGCCTCGGCCTGTGCCGCGCCCGTTCCGGGCTGCCCACCGCCCACCGTGATCACGTAATCTCCGGCGCCCACCAGCCGGTCGCCCGCCTCATTCACGTAGCTCAGGTCCCGCGGATCGAGCGTCAGCTTCACATGCTGCTGCTCGCCTTCTTTCAGATGAACGCGCGTGAAACCGCGCAACGCCCGCAGCGGCGCTCCCGCCAGCTTGGGGAAAGTAATGTAGAGCTCGACCACTTCATCCCCGTCGCGCTGTCCCGTATTCTTCACGTCCACATCCACGTCCAGCGGATTCCCCGCCTGCAACTCCGAGCTAGAAAGCATCAGCCCGCTGTATTCGAATTTCGTGTAGCTCAGCCCATATCCAAACGGATACAGTGGCTGCCCCGTGAAATACCGGTAGGTCCGATTCTGCATCGAATAATCCATGAAGTCAGGCAACTGCTCGACACCCTTGTAGAAAGTGACTGGCAATCGCCCCGCAGGATCGTATTTCCCCGCCAGCACCTGTGCGATTGCCGTTCCGCCTTCCTCGCCTGAGTACCATGCGTCGAGAATCGCATTCGCATGATCGTTCGCCCAATTCACCGCCAGCGCGCTACCGTTCATCAGCACCACTACCAGAGGCTTGCCCGTTCCTTTCAACGCTCCAAGCAAGGCCTCTTCCTCGGAAGGCAGATCCAGGCTGCTACGGTCTCCGCCGCGAAAGCCCGGCAGATTTACCTTCATCTCTTCGCCTTCCAGCTTCGAGGTGATGCCAACCACCGCGACCACCACATCGGCCTGCCGCGCCGCATTCACCGCTTTCACTAATGGATCAGACGTGACCGCCAGCCATTGCAGTTTCACCGAGCGCCCGCCCGACGAAAATTCGATCTTCACCGCATACCGATGCCCCTTGGTCAGCGGCAGCGTCACCGTCTGCGGATTCGGATCGTGCAGAATGTTGTCGTCCACCACCAGCTTGCCGTCGAGCCACATCCGTTGCATCGATCCGACGAGCTCAAGCTGATACGTTCCCGATTCCGCCGGAGTCAGAAATCCCGTCCAGCGCACTGAGAAATTTTGCAGGCCCGCAGGCACCCGGACGTCATCCTGATGCGAATGCCCCAACTGCAAATTCACGTAAGGATCCACACGGACGATCGGCGTGCCGGTGAAGTCCAGATCGGGGAAATATTCGGCATTCAGCCCGGGTTTTCCGTCCGCAGTCGAGAACGCCGAAGTCGGGATCACTGGGTGCTCCTCGAGAAAATTCGTTCCCGGCTGATACATAACCTGTGAGCCGGAAAACTGCTTGCGGATTCCTTCCAGCGCCGAAACCGCGTGCGAAGCCGTTCCCGCATAATTCCCGTGCAGCACGTCTGTCTCATCCGCCAGCGGGCCAACCACCAGAATCTTCTTCGCGCCCGGCGCGAGCGGAAGCGCTCCATCGTTCTTCAACAGCACCATCGATTCCTGCGCCGTCCTCAGCGCGAGCTGCCGGTGCGCCGGACTGTCAATCTCCGACTCGGGAGTATTCGCATACGGCACCATGCTCGGCGGATCGAACATCCCCAGCCGCATGCGAGCCGTGAACAACCGTTTCAGTGAACGGTCGAGGTCCGCTTCCGTGATCAGCCCCTCATGGACCGCGTCGATGTATGGCTTGTAGTCGTGATCATCTTTCACGACCGTGAAGAAATCGGCACACTCATTGTCCATCCCCGTCTTGATCGCGTCCGCCGCAGCTTCCGCCTGGCTCTTCGCGTAGTGATGCCCCTCATAAATGTCCGTGACCGCATCGCAGTCCGATACCACATATCCGTTAAACCTCCACGCTCCGCGCAGCGTGTCTTCCAAAAGGAAAGTGTTAGCGCATGCCGGTTCGCCGTTCACGCGGTTGTACGCGCACATGACCGACTCGGCTTTGCCAGCTACCACGGCCGCGCGGAAAGCCGGCAGATACGTGTCTTCCTCATCATGCTTTGACACAACAATGTCCATCGAGTGCCGCGCCGGTTCCGGCCCGCTATGCACCGCGAAATGCTTCGGCGTCGAGATCACCCGGAAGTATTTCGGATCATCTCCCTGCAGCCCGGTCACAAACGCCACACCCATTCGCCCCGTCAGGAACGGATCTTCCCCGTAGGTTTCCTGCCCGCGCCCCCACCGCGGATCGCGAAAGATGTTGATGTTCGGAGACCAGAAATCCAGCCCCTCCATGATGTCGCGCCGGCCCGCCTTCACCGCCTGCTCATGCTTGGCGCGCGCCTCGATTCCAATCACCGTCGCCATCTGATGGATCAGCGGATCGTCAAACGTGGCTCCCAGCCCGATCGGCTCCGGAAATACCGTCGCCGTTCCCGCGTTCGCGACACCATGCAGCGCCTCGCTCCACCAGTCGTATGCCGGAATGCGCAGCTCCGGAATCGCGCGCGCCTGGTTCACCAGCTGGGAAGCTTTCTGCTCCAGAGTCATCCGATGAATCAGATCGTCTACGCGGGCGTCGACCGGCTGCGAAGAATCCATATACAGTGGTTCACCAGTCTTCTGCGCACTGGCGCTCACGGCTATCAGAACGAAAAAAAGAATCACCCGCACAGCGGCTGGAATGCGTTTTCCCATGAGAGTCCCCCGAGCCAGATTAGACGTATACCATCTGGCAATGCCGATGATAGAAAATCGTTTTAGTGGATGCTTTGAGTTCCGTAAACGATTACGGTCCTGACCTGTCGCTTGTAGCACAGTGCAAATCTTCGGGTCAAGATAAAGAGGGTAGTTCAAGAAAGGCTAACGTCGCGAATGGAACCCTTGTATTTATAGATAGATAATATTCCTACTTCGGCGCAATCAGATCGCTCGCCGCCAGAACATACGTGGTATACCGTTCCAGCTTGATGGTTGACTTCTTCGAAACCAGTTCCAAGCCTCCGTCGCTCGCCTTTCCGCTCTCCACATTTTTCATGAGCACTCGGCGTTTCGACGCAACGGAATTCGGCGTATCCGGCGCAGTGTCATTCTTGTTCTGGTCACCGTCTGGAAATGGCTTGTACGATTTCATATTCTGATCGGTGGGATATTCTCCGGCCCCATTCCAGCCTCCTTGCGCGGTTTTTGTCGGCCCATACTGCAATTCCTGGCCAGCCTCCATCATGTTGGGATAGAACCACGCCGTCATATAGAGCTTGACTGCGGCGGACCCGTTCTTCCATGTCACCGAATCCATGCGGACGCTCACACGGGATGGCTGATTTTTTGTCTTCGCCGCCGACTCCACCACTACTCCCGAGAAAACTGCATTCCTCGGCACCACAGTTCCATTCATTAGCGTAGCCATGGAAAGCTTCGCTTCAATCTTGGTTCCTACCGGAGTTTTTCCCGCCGTGACGCTCTGCTGGAGCATCACTGGGAATTCCTGTGGACTTATTGTTGCGCCGGGCTGGCTGGTCTGCTGGGCGAGGGAACAGGCAGCAAATACCCAGGCTAGTATCAAGTGGATTAACAGATTTCGACCCCGCATGACTTACCTCCGCCAGAAGCGGTTTTCCGAGAGATTTCAGGCAATCCCCAGACTACCCATGCTTTATGAGCAGAGTATACCCCCGTCGTCAGTCCAGGCAGGGACCTTCTTCTCCGTTGGGCCCCTCTGCGATATCGATTTTCTACTTGACAACGGTCATAAGGTCCGTATAAACCGTAAACGTTTCCGTTTAAGGGCAGTTTTTGTCTGTCAATAAAGCGATTCAGGTACTCGGAGGCTTCGAATGAGATCCCTTGTTGTATCTTCACCTGGCTACCTCGGCCGCCACGTCAGGCAAAGTTGCCTGATCGTCGCCGCCTTCCTCCTGACATTCGGCATTCAGGCGTTCGCTCAAGAAGCGACCATCGTCGGCACCGTCACCGACCCTTCTGGCGCGGCCGTGACCAACGCCACGATCACCATCACTAACAACGACACCGGTGTGCAGCGTACCCTTCCCAGCAATGGCGACGGCCAATACGTCGCTCCCGATCTCCACATCGGTCAGTACACCGTCCGCGCCAGCGCAGCCGGATTCAAGGTTGCCGAACAGAAGGGCGTCACCCTCAACGTCGGCGACCGTATCCGCCTCGATTTCAAACTGCAAGTCGGCAGCGCCCAAGAGCAAGTTACGGTTGAGGCCAATGCCGTTGCCGTCCAGACCGATAGCGGCGAGGTCAGCAACGTAATCACAGGCCAGCAGGTAACGCAGCTCGCCACCAACGGCCGCAGCTTGTATGAGCTGTTTGCCTTGGCTCCCGGCGCCGTTAGCTTGCAGTCCTCCAGAATCAGCTTCACTCCCGTCAGCGGCGACAGCACGGTGAGTATTAACGGCGAACGCGCCGGCCATAACTTGCAGCTGATCGACGGCGGCGAAAACCTCGACCGCGGCGGCAGCAGCGGCAGCGTTATGCCTTCGCTCGACTCCATCGCTGAGTTCCGCAACATGACCTCGAACTACAGCGCCGAATATGGATTGGCGACCGCCTCCCAGATCAGCACCGTTATTAAGTCCGGAACCAAGCAGTACCACGGCGAAGCTTGGGAGTTCTTCCGCAATGATGCTCTCAACGCCCGCAACTACTTCAATCCCTATCCGAACGCGGTCGCGGAACTCCGATACAACATCTTCGGCGCCAACATTGGCGGCCAAGTCCCCATCGCAAAGAGCCACCCGACCTTCTTCTTCTTCAACATGGAATGGCGCCGCGAAGTGGATGGCGGCCTGTTGAACCAACTCGTGCCGCCGACCAGCGCCTATCCGGATGCCAACGGCGCCGGCACCGGCGCTGTGCTGCCGGCCACAGTGAATGGAGAAACCCTTAACGCGGTCGTGCCTACGGGAATCGCAAATTTCGGCTCGAACTGCTCCGCCGCTGTTATGGCAACTCTGACTCCCGGCCAGCCCTTTCCAAGTAACACCATTCCCGACTGCCTGATCAGCCCGAACGCGTCGGCATTGTTGGTGGCGGGCGGCAAGTACGGCGGCATTTTCCCCGGCCCTACCAATTCCGCGGGGTTCTTCCAGGGCGGCAACAACTCTCCCACGACTTTGAGGGAAGAGATCGTCCGCATCGATCATACCTTTAGCAACAAGTTCTCCATCTTTGGCCACTGGATCTCCGAGCAGGTTGCGCAAAACTTCGGAACCACGATGTGGAGCGGCGACAACGATCCGGCGATCAGCAATACGTTCGGCAATCCGGCTTACAGCGCGGTCATCCACGCGACCCACGTCATCAGCCCGACCGTACTGAACGAAATTGCCTTCAACTACAACGGTAACCGTATTAGCATCCTTCCCCAAGGTTTGTTTACGGCGCCGAGCGCATTTGGCTTCAACCGCCTCTTTACTGGAACCAATGCTGATAGCCGCATTCCGGCGATCAACTTGAGCGGTGTAACCGGTACGAACTACACCGTCAACTGGATGCCTTGGACTAACAAGGCCGACGACTACCAGTTCCGCGACGATCTCTCCTGGACCAGGGGCGCGCACCAGTTGAAATTCGGTTTTAGCTACGCGATCTACAAAAAGATTCAGGACGCGTTTGCGAACACCGAAGGCAACTTCACCTTCAACGGTTCGTTCACAAGCCCGAATGGAGCCAATCCCGGCTCATGCACAGCTTCAAAGACCTTGAGCTGCGGATATGACTTTGCCGACTACCTTCTGGGATATGCGCAGCAGTACTCAGAGGACGGGGCGCAGATCAGCGGCCACTGGAACAATATCTCTCCAGCCCTTTATCTTCAGGACAACTGGCGCGTGAACAGCCGGTTGACCCTGAACCTGGGCCTGCGGTGGGATGGCATTCCGCACACCTATGAAGCCAGCCACCTGTCATCGAACTTCTACCCGAATATGTATAACCAGGCCAACGCAGCTACATTCGAATTTGACTCTGTGACGAGCAAGTACACCGGAAACATCTGCGGCCCGAATTCGAGCGCCGCACTTTGCCCCGGTGGACCCAGCCCAGGCCTGGTCTCTGAGAGCGCTTTCGGAGGCTACAACTTCTATCTCAACGGAATTGGCGTCGGCGGAGTCAACGGCGTTCCCAAGGGGTTGGTCAACAACTCCTGGAACAACTGGGGTCCGCGTCTCGGTTTCGCCTATGACCTTACCGGCCAGGGCAAGACGGTTCTTCGCGGCGGTTACGGCGTAACCTACGAGCGTATTCAGGGCAACGATATGTACAACGGTGCCGTGAACCCTCCGGGCGATCCCAACCCCACGCTCAACGGAGTTTCCCTGGATAACCCGGGCCTCAACCTCGGAAGCGGAAACGTTATTTCCGCTGCGAACCTTCCGGTTCTCCCTCTGGGCGTAACCGGCATCGCTACCAACTTCCCGCCTCCCAGGAGCTCTCAGTACAGCTTGGGCATCCAACAAGCCGTTAGTACCCATGCCGTGCTGACCGTCTCGTACGTGGGCAGCCAAGGCCGGCATGAGGACTACTACCAAGCCGTCAACCTGCCACCTCTTTCGGCACTGCCGGCACAGGTAGCCGCTGGCGCTCTTTCGTACCCGACGCTGACCTATCCCGGTATCGGCAACATGCGGTTGGCGACCGATGGAGCAAACTCCAGGTACAATTCGCTGCAAACGTCTCTTAACGGAACGATTCACCGCGACCTTCACATGCAAGTGGCCTATACACTGGCAAGAGCGAAAGACGCGACCACTTCGACCGGTAGCGGCGGCGATCTGAATAATGCGACGAATCCGTACGCGGGATGGAGTTATGATTACGGACCGTCCATTTACAACCGCAACAACGTGTTCTTTGCCAACTTCGTCTATGATCTGCCGTTCTTCCGGAGCGGTTCCAATCTGACGAAGGCTGCGCTCGGAGGCTGGGAGGTAGCGTCGATCGTCACGGTCGAATCCGGCGCGCCGATCAACCTCGGAATCAGCGGCGTGAACACAGCCGCCAGCGTTATCTCCAATTCCGGAGATCGGCCGAACATTACCGGCGGCATCTCCTATCCCAAGACGGTTGGTCAATGGTTCACTGGCAATTTCGGCGTTCCGGCTTGCGCCACCGGTCCCGACTGCTACGGCAACTTGGGATTCGACGCCGTCACCGGTCCTGGACGTTCGAACTGGGACTTCTCGCTCCTCAAGGATTTCTCCTTCACCGAGAGATTCAAGCTGGAGTTCCGCGCCGAGGCTTTCAACGTGTTCAACCATCCGCAATTCCAGGGAAATGCGAACACGGGAGGACTCGGAAACAACTTCGGATCCGGCACCTTCGGTCAGATTACGTCGGCCTATGATCCGAGAGAATTTCAGCTAGCTCTGAAACTCAAGTTCTAGCCAGCTGAAATTCACCCCAAGTGCGTGCCGCCCGCATCAAACCTGATGCGGGCGGCAACTTTATCGTTATGTCCGGCTGCTCTCCTTGCCGCCCTCCATTCCAAACTTAGAGTTAGCGAAATGAGCAGGCACCGGAGCAAATATGTTCATTTGGCCTTGCTCCGGGCCTCTTGCGCTATTTGCTTTTTTCTTCTCTTCTCCACCTTCGCCGCGGCCCAGACCGCAACTCCCGATCAGGCCATCGCGCTCGAGCAGCAGGGCAAGCTTCCGGAAGCCGCTGCCGCCTGGCGCTCCGTGATTCAGCAGAATCCCAAGGACGCGGGCGCGCTCGCCAGCCTCGGCGTAGTCCTCTCTAAAGAGCAGAAGTACTCCGAAGCCGCTGCCGCATATCGCAAGGCTCTAACCATCAATCACAACCTTCCTGGCATCGAACTCAATCTCGGGCTCGCTGAGTTCAAGCAAGGACGTTTCTCCGCCGCCATTCCACCGCTGCGCGCCGCTCTCGACGCCGATCCCTCCAGCGCGCAAGCCAGGATTCTTCTCGGCTTCAGCTACTACGGTGACAAGCAATTCGCTCGCGCTGCCGATACGCTTGAACCGGTGGCGAAGTCCGATCCTGAAAGTGCCCAACTCCACGAAACGCTCGCCCAGAGCTGCCTATGGGCCAAGAAACTCGACTGCGCAGAGGAACAGTTTCGTCTCCTCCTGCAACAGAGTCCCGACTCCGCTCCGACCCACATCCTGATGGGCGAAGCTCTTGATGGACTCGGACGCACGCAGGAAGCCATCACCGAGTTCGAAGCCGCCGCGAAAATCGCTCCCAACGAGCCCAACCTCCACTTCGGCCTCGGCTATCTCTACTGGAAAACGCAGCAATATGACCAAGCCAGGCGGGAATTCCAGCAGGAGCTAAGAGTCGATCCGGACAACGCCCAATCTCTCGCCTATCTCGGCGACATCGAGTGGAAGAGCGATCACCCCGATGCCGCGCTTCCCCTGCTCGATCGCGCTATCAAGCACGACAAAGACCTGCGCATCGCCTACGTCGATCTTGGCGCAATCTACCTGCAGCAGAAAGACTACAAAGAGGCCGATTCGGCACTCACCCGGGCCGTCGCTCTCGCCCCCGATCGTCCAGATGCGCACTATCAGCTAGGACGCCTGTATCAGGCCACCGGCAAAACGGCCGAGGCGGAAAAAGAACTTCATAAAGTGAAAGAGCTGCACGAAAAGGCGGACAGCCTGGTGGGGAAGATGCCCTCTTCTCCGCCCGCGCTCAATCCGGCCGAATCGAAATAATACGAACAGCACTCAGAAAGGACGCAATGAGCAAGAAGAACGGAAGTTACGATCCCAAGCCGGAGCACAAGTTTTCCTTCGGACTATGGACGCTCGGCAATCGCGGGCGCGATCCCTTTGGCGATGCCGTCCGCGCAACCTTTCCTCCCAATGACATCGCTTCGGTGCTGGGTGAAATCGGAGCCTGGGGTGTCAATTTGCACGACAACGATCTGGTTCCGATCGACGCCACGCTGAAAGAGCGCGAAAAGATCGTCCGCGAATTTCGCGCCGCCTGCAACGAAGCCGGAATCGTTGTCCCCATGGCGACTGTCTCTCTCTTCTTCCATCCCGTTTTCCGCGATGGAGCTTTCACCGCCAACGATCCTGAAGTCCGCGCCTACGCCATCCAGAAAACCATGCGCGCCATGGATCTCGGCGCTGAGCTTGGCGCGAAAATCTTCGTTCTCTGGGGTGGCCGCGAAGGCGTCGAAACCGATGCCTGCCGCCGCGCCGACGATGCGGTCAAGCGCCTCCGGGAAGCTGTCAACTATCTCTGCGAATACAGCATCGCGCAGAAATACGGATATCGCTTCGCTCTCGAAGCCAAACCCAACGAGCCTCGCGGCGACATCTACATGGCCACCACCGGCCACTATCTCGGATTCATCCCGACCCTCGATCGTCCCGAGATGGTCGGCGTCAATCCCGAAGTCGCCCACGAGCAGATGGCTGGCCTCAATTTCATGCACGGCGTCGCGCAGGCCTGGGAAGCGGGCAAGCTCTTTCACATCGATCTCAACGATCAATATCCCGGACGCTACGATCAGGATCTGCGTTTCGGATCGGCCAATCCCAAGTCTGCTTTCTGGCTGGTGAAATTTCTGGAGGACGTCGGTTACGATGGCCCGCGCCACTTCGACGCGCACGCCTACCGCACCGAAGACTACGAAGGCGTCAAAGACTTCGCCCGCGGCTGCATGCGCACGTATCTGATCCTGAAAGAAAAGGCCGCGCTCTGGAACGCCGATAAAGAAATTCAATCAATCCTGAAAGAAATCTCCGCTGCGAATCCAAAAGTTCCGCCCACCGGCAAGTTTTCGCAGAAGGGCTCGGCAGCTTTGCTGAATCACGCCTTCGACAAAGAAGCAATCCTGAAAAAGCGCCTCCCCTACGAGAAACTCGATCAACTCACAATCGATGTTCTGCTGGGAGTCCGCTAAAAGGAAATTCGCTGGGAAGATGCAGGAAAAGCCGCGAAGCGGCGGGAAGAATGCAGCCCACAGCCTGCCCTGAGCAAAGCCGAATGGGCGTAAGCCGTGGTAAATAGGGCAAGGAACAAGAGCCCGAAAGGGGCGAAAGAAACATCTGAAAACGGGGAATCACTGTCCCGGCTGGCAGGCTTCTTACGCGCGCCCCTTCTTCGCGGCAACGGCGGTTTCTTTCCCCGCAACTTCCCAAGGCCGCTTCGGACGATCCAACGTCGGCTTGTCCCGGTCCACCACGCGGTCGTACTGATACGCTTCGCTGACGGTTCCCAGCGATTCGTTGTACAAGCTGGGCAGTCCCAGCGCCATCTTGAATTCTTCCGCGAACGATTGCAGCGCTTTCAACTGCTCCGCTGTCGCCGGAAGTTCCGCTTTCGAAGTCTTGAGGAATTGCTGATATCCCCGGTTCACCAGCTTCGAGATCTCACTGCCGATCAGGACCCCCGGATAGGCAAAGATCTTCACGCCGTCATCCGCGGTCTTTTGGATCGCGGCCGACACGTTATATTTCCGCAGAAACACGCGGGCCGTCGTGCCCGGCGCATCCGTTACGTCGAACCCATGATCCCGCAGCCACCCCAGCGCTTCTTCGTAGGTTTTTGCTTCGATTGGCTTCACCATTGCTTTTTAAGTTAACCTTTCCTTGCCGGCCAGTACTCGCTGCTTGGATGCGTATTTATAAGGACCGTGCGTAACTTTACACAACCTGCATCGCCGGACGAAACTTTTCATCTAAACAAGTTACTACATACCTCGTTTCGGACTACATGGCACATTACGTTGGTCACGGCGATTCAGTTCAACCATGACATACGGTTCTACCAGAACGGCACGCATCGCGTCTCCCGAAATTCCCGACAACTCGAAGGGAGCCGCGTCAGGACTGGGCGAAAGTCTCGGCCATAGTCTCATCGAGCGCATTGGAAACACGCCGCTCCTCCGCCTTGATGCCCTCACCCGCGACCTGCCCGGCGTAGCACTTCTGGGTAAGGCCGAGTGGTATAACCCCGGCGGGTCGGTCAAAGACCGTGCCGCCGCCAATATCGTCGCTGAAGCCCGCCGCTCCGGCCAGCTCCGTTCCGGCAAGATCCTGCTTGACGCCACCAGCGGCAATACCGGCATCGCCTATGCGATGCTCGGGGCCGCTGAAGGGTTCCCCGTCACGCTCTGCATGCCCGAAAACGTCTCACGCGAACGCAAGCAAATTCTCCAGGGATACGGCGCGAACATTATCTATACCAATCCTGGCGACGGATCCGATGGCGCCATCCGCTTAGCGCGCGAACTCGCCTCCAAGCATCCTGACCAATATTTCTACGCTGATCAGTATTCGAACGACGCCAACTGGAAAGCCCACTACCACATGACGGCCAACGAAATCTGGCAGCAGACGCAAGGACGCATCACTCATTTCGTCTCCATGCTCGGCACCAGCGGAACCTTCGTCGGCACCACGCGCCGCCTGAAAGAACTGAATCCATCCGTGAAGTGCATCTCGCTGCAGCCCGATTCTTCATTTCACGGCATCGAAGGCGCCAAGCACATGGCCAGCGCCATCGTGCCGAAAATTTACGATCCGGCCCTCGCCGACCAGAATCTCGAAATCGCTACCGAAGACGCCTATGCGATGGCGCGGCACCTTCCGCGCGAAGCCGGATTGCTCGTCGGAGTCTCCGCTGCTGCCGCCGTTGTCGGATGCCTCAAGATCGCCCGCAATCTCCCGCTCAAGCACGGACAGGAAGCTGTCATCGTCACCATCCTCTGCGATTCCGGAGAAAAATACTTGAGCGAGCGCTTCTGGAACGAGGGCTGAGTGGATTGTTGATTATTGAATAAGAAACCGTGGGGACGAACTTTTATTCAACGATCAACATTGCAGAGTCGGTAGCGCCACACCAGGTTTTCATTTGGCGATCAACAATCAACAATCAACAATCAAAACTCAACCATTGCTATGCTGAAATTCTCCCGCTCCGACTACGAAGCCATCCGCCGTCACGGCGAAGAAACCTACCCGCACGAATGCTGCGGAGTCCTTCTCGGACGTTTCGATGCCGATGGCGCTCGCATCGTTACCAGCACCGCACGTTGCGGCAATACCCGCACCGATTCCGCCCACAACCGCTACAACATTGATCCCAAGGAACTCGTCCGCATCCAGCGCGAAGGCCGCACCCGCGGAGAAGACATCGTCGGCTTCTATCACTCCCACCCCGATCACCCCGCGCAATGGTCGAAAACCGATCACGAAGAGGCACACTGGATCGGCTGCTCCTATGTGATCACCGCCGTCGAAAAAGGCAGAGCCGCCGTGACAAACGCTTTCGAACTCACCGGCACTGACGAGAAAGATAAGCGCCTGGCAACTGAAAATATCGAGCTGACATAAGCCCAATTCCTTCTCTGTGCCCTCCGCGCCCCCTGCGTTGAGATTTGTGGCGACCCGCCAAATCCCGTATCCTGCGCGGTATTTGCGCGATTTTCACAATCGTTTCGCACAACGCGCCGGGTTCATCCCGATCCAACTTCTGCCTCGAATTCCGAGGAATGCCGCACCGCATAAGGCTTTCGCGAAACATGCTTCCTCCCATTGCACCAATTCCGGTCACGGCCCTGTGAACGGCGTGCACTCCATTGAAAATTCATGTACTTACAAACTCGTATTTTCTATTGACTCCAAAAATAGAAGGAGTAAAAACATAATCGTTCTTTGACAACTTCTTAAGTTTTTCCGGTTGGTGCGGCGTCCGGGGCTCGAGCGAAGTCACTGTCTTAGCCGAAAGGTTGAGACGGAGGGCAAGCGAGGGTCTATAGCAAAGCGCTGGTCGAGGAGAATCGAGAAGAACTGTTAAAGGCAGGATAGAGTTCCGAGGCGTAGGGTAGGTTTATCCGGTTGGCGGTGAGCCCGGAGCCCGAGCTTACGATCGCGCGTTGCGCCCCGCAAGGGAGGCAACGAAAGCAGGTCAAGCAAGGGTCAAACGCGAGCTACTGGCCGAGACGAATGGACCCTACACCACCTCGGAACTCTCTTATTTTTCCAGCTTCTCAGCTCCGTAAAGCAGGACTCCTTACCGACGTTCCTTCCGAAACAGGTCCGTGAAAATCCGCCCAATCCGTGGCCAAAGGTGTTCAGCCCTTACCTCGCATTCCCCGGCCCGCCCACGGCATAGATCCTCGGAATCCTCTCCTCCAGCGGCGGTAGCGCCGGAAACGCCGCATGCGGCTCCGTCTGATACCAATACGCGACCGAGAAATAATTATCCGACCGGGCATTCGCGTGCCCATGCTCGATCGTCGCCCGCAGCGATTTCGTGAACGGGATCGGTGAATCCAGGTGGAACCGGTACACCGACGATCTACCTCCCGCCACTTCCTTGCCGACCACTGGCGCCCCAAACAGCGCATACGAGAACGGACGCCCGCCAAAATCCCACGCCCCGAGAAAATAATCTTCCGACCCGGTCCCGTTGATCGACGGACGCTTCTCGCCATCGACAAAGAACATGTCGTCGCCCTCGCCCCACCATCCATCCTGGTTCTGCAGCACCGACATCGTCACGCCCACAAAATGCCCTCGCCCCGTGGCTTCCATCCAGACGTAGTTCCCGTCTCCATCGAGATTCTTCTTGTCGTTGACGATCGCATCCCCATTCGACTTCCACGAATTCGTCCAGCCATGATTCGGCGCCGCCTGCCGGTACTGCGCGTGAAAGTAAAGTGTATCGGCCGGTAGCGGCTTGCTGTACGCGCGGTAATCGATATTGAAATAGAACGCGTCCGTCCGGATCGCTCCCTCGTTGGTCACCGCAATCCGCGCGTGCTTCTGAAATGGCATCGGGAAAAAGCAATTCAGCGCCTTCTCCGATCCCACCGACAATGGCAGCGATTGATACGCGAAATATTCTCCCAGTCCCAGCCCGAAGAAATCTCCAATCGGAGCCTGCACGCTCGGCGATGTTTCCCCATCCCAATACATGCGCAGCACCAGCGCCTTCAGATGATTCGGATCGTCGCTCGCGATCGTCACCCACACATGCGTGATGAGCCCAGGCCCGGCCTCGTCGAGCAATGTCAACGTCTCCCCGGGAGCAATCGGCCGCGCATCCGCATTCCCCCCGGTGCGGTCATAGCTCGACGCCCGGTGCTGGACGTAATCCTTTGCCTGCGGAAGAGTGGAGATCCAGGCAGCCGGATCCTGCGAGAAAACCGGAAATGTCAGAAGGCAGAATGCGATTAGAGTGATCGTCCGTTTCATGTAGAGCTCCTCGTGGAAGGGCACGGCTTTAAGCCGTGCCGTAAGAACCCGCAACCGACTTGGGCTTAGCCCCTGGGTTTGGTCCAGACTCTCCGCAAACGCTGTTTTAGGCGAAGGAATTCAGAATGTCTTGAGCAAAGGCCGCACAGCTAGCCCGGTCCGGAACCGCCGCCGCAATTCGTTCGGGATACTCATCATAAGTGCGATCATCGAGCAGCCTGCCATTTTTCGCCTTTCTCACTCCACCCCACTGCTTGAAGAAAAATGGGACGTGATACTTGCGGCATTGATCGCGCACCGAGATCACCCATTCCTTCCGCATCGGTCGAGCCCCGGGCCCACTCTCGCCGCCAACAATCGCCCAACTGATGCCGGAGAGATCGAATTCCCTCAGACCTTCCAGCAGCGGTTCGATCGACAGGAACCGGACCCGCGCCGGAGCATCCTGCAGATGGCCGATTCGAGGCAGACCGTATTTCCGGTCCTCGACGCTCACTCCCCACCAGATGTGGTCTCGCTCCGCGGCAAAACGTAGTGGCCCGCTCAACAACTCTTTCAGCCTTTCCGCGCGCTTAGTGAGCACCTGAAACGTATGCCACTTGGCCGTCACCATTACGCGGCAGACGGCTTCGATGTAGCTCTCAGGAACGCCTTCCTGAAACAGATCGCTCATCGAATTCACAAACACGAGTTTCGGCGACCGCCACGAGAAAGGCTCGGTCAACTTTTCAGGGACGAGGCGCAAGTCAAACCCTTGCTCATAAGGATGTCCCTTGACCCCGCGAAACCGCTCCGCAAATGTCTCGGCATAGCAGTGCTTGCAGCCCGGACTGATCTTCGTGCACCCGCGCACCGGGTTCCAGGTCGCGTCGGTCCATTCGATGTGAGAACGCTCACTCATAACCTACTTACACAATAGAGACTCACTCTTCTTCTGCTTCTGTTCAAAGTATAGCTCAGTTTCGCTATCTATTCGCTCAGGGCCGGCGATCAGTTTCAATGCCCAGATCAGCGACGATGTGTAAGAATCTAGGGAACCTCTGAAGAACACTGCGATCCACAGGCGAAGCAGGTAAGGTGTAAGTGGGAGGAAAAAGGCGGATGCGACAGCAGACTCTGGCGGCGCAATCGGGGTTCGAGAAGTACGGGCGGAAGACGAAGCGGGAGCGGTTTCTGGAAGAGATGGAGCAGGTGGTGCCGTGGGCGGAGTTACTGGCGCTGGTGGAACCGCACTATCCGAAGGGAGAGAACGGACGGCCACCGGTGGGACTGAGCATCATGTTGCGGGTGTATTTTCTGCAGCAGTGGTTCAACCTGAGCGATCCGGGGGCGGAGGATGCGCTGTATGAATCGCCGGTGCTGCGGCGCTTTGTGGGCATCGATCTGGGGCGGGCGCCGGTGCCGGACGAGAGCACGATTCTCGGGTTCCGTCACCTGCTGGAGAAACACGAACTGGGCGGGGCGATGCTGAACGCGGTGAACCAATATCTGGAAAGCCGGGGCATGCGCATCACCACGGGGACGATTGTGGACGCGACCATTATTCATGCGCCCTCGTCGACCAAGAACCGGAGCGGAGAGCGCGATCCGGAGATGCACCAGACGCGCAAGGGCAAGCAGTGGTATTTCGGGCTGAAGGCGCACATCGGAGTGGACTCCAAACAAGGCCATGTGCATTCGGTGTGCACGTCGGCGGCTTCGGTAGCGGACAAGCACATGCTGCCGGACCTGCTGCACGGGGAAGAGCGCAAGGTGTGGGGTGACGGTGGATATCAGGGGCAGGGAGAAGCCATCCGGCAGGCGGCTCCGCGAGCGCAAGATATGACCAGCCGGAGAGTGCACTACAAGAACTTTGTGGACGAGTTACAAAAGGCCAAGAACCGGGTGAAGGCTCGAGTGCGAGCGAAGGTAGAACATCCGTTCCGGATTCTGAAGCGCATCTTCGGCTTCGAGAAAGTGAGATACCGCGGGATTCAAAAGAACCATCATCGACTGTGCGCCAGCTTTGCGCTGGTGAACCTGTACCTGCACCGCAAACGGCTGGCAGTGGCAGGGGCGTAGTGTCTCTGAAAGCCGCGTGAATGGCGGGTTCCAGTAAGGTCGCAAGCAATACTGGGGGAATTCGTGGCCTGTGCAGCTCTGGAATTCCCGGCCGCCTCAAAATCGATGGTTGCTCAGAGATTCCCTAGAGTACGAATCAGAAGCAGCTCTTGCAAGTCAGCAGGTTGATTACAGTGACATATCAAACTGAGTTTGGCGGTGCGTGGACTCAGAAGAAACTCGACGCACTGAAAAAGTATCTTCAGGCCTACACAAAGATTTTCAAAAGGGATCCACGACGAGCTCGATTCTTCGCTATCAGCTACGTTGATGCCTTTGCCGGGACTGGCACTTTGTGGAGACCAGAACTCGGAGGATTGGCTGAATACTTGCCGGAACTGAAAGAGTACGAAAAAGGATTTCGGAAAGGCAGCGTAAGGAGGGCATTAGAAGTTGACCCTCCTTTCGATAAATATGTCTTCGTCGAGAAGGACGCGAGAAAATGCAGCGAGCTTGAGGCGATTGCCGCCGACTTTCCGGACCGAAGCGTTAGCGTTTTGAATGAGGATGCGAACGTGGCTTTGCAGAAGTGGTGCGAGGGCTTAGATACGGAACATGGGCGTGCGGTTGTGTTCCTGGATCCGTTCGGTACCTCGGTGGAATGGCGGACTCTTTCAGCCTTGGGTCAGACACGTGCCGTCGATCTGTGGATTCTATTTCCGTACTCCGCAATCAACAGGATGCTCGTAAACGATGGAAGGCCACCTGAAGCGTGGGCGGATCGCCTCACCTCAGTGTTTGGCACAGCAGAATGGGAAAATGCTTTCTATGCCAAGAACGCATTTCGGTCGCTTCTTGACTCGACACAGCGTGTCGAAAGGATTCATAAGTCAGCTAACCATCGCGTTATAACCGACTTCTTCGTAAAGCGACTACTCCAGGAATTTGTGGCGGTTAGCGATCCGTTGCCAATGCACAATTCGAACGGGTCTCTGCTTTTCATTTTATTCTTCGCTGCCGGCAATTCGTACAGCGCGACAACTGGCCTTAGAATCGCGAACGACATCATAGGGAAGTTAGCTACTGGCTGAGCGGGTCCTACAGCGGTATGTTCTCCTCGTATCTCGGCGACAGGATGGAGAGAAGATGACAGCGAATGATTTTAGCCTTGAAACGATGTTGAAAGCCCTGGAAAGCGAATGAAGGACGACCTCGCCGGACGTTTGATCTCTCATCCAGCGGAACTGGGAACGGATAGGGAGGAGATCATACGTCAGTTTCTGCGTGCTTACTTGCCGAAGCGCTTCGACGTCTCAAGCGGGTTTGCCTTCGACTCGGCGGGCAATGTCAGTAAACAGCTTGACATTGTAATTTCAAATTCTCTGATTTGTCCTCGCTTCGAAACAGCCGGAGGTAAGAGATTTTTCCCCTGTGAGTCTGTCGTTGCGGTTGGCCAGGTGAAGTCGTCGCTGACGACATCTACCGAATTCCAAAAGGCAGTGGCAAACCTAGAATCCGCGAAGTCTTTAGACCGTTCCGCGAAGGGCATGGCCGTCGACGATGCCACCGGCGAGACGATCGATCCTTCCTGCAATCATCTCGACCAGATCTTTACTTTTGTCTTCGTAACCGGGAAAGCTTTGGCTGGCCGGACTGTCGCCGAGGAACTGATCGACGTTGTTCATAGAAAGCCTCCTCACGTTTGGCCCAACGTCATCTTCGCCATGGACAAATACCTCGTCACTTTCTGCTGCGACAGAGGGGTCTGCCCTAATCCAATGGACGCTCGCGGGGTAGCCCTGCAAATGGCCTCTCAGCATCACGACATCCTTATGAAGTTTTACCTATTGCTTGGCCGTGCTGTTGAAGTCACGCGGGTGAGTACGCTACCTCACTGGGAATACCTCTCTCGAGTCCGGCAATGGGATGCAGAAGTTTTTCATCCGATCACTGGTGGCTCCCCACCGTATCTGCACACGATCCGGATGTGACAGTAGCCGGATTCCGGCCGTATCCTTAGGAACTCACAGCGGAATATTCCCATGCTTCTTCAGCGGATTCTTGTCCCGCTTGGTCTCCAGCATGGCCAGCGCCTGAATCAACTTCTTCCGCGTATCCCGCGGCTGGATCACCGCATCCACGAATCCCCGGTCCGCCACCACATACGGATTCGCAAAGCGGTCGCGGAACTCTTCGATCTTCTCCCGCCGCACCCGCTCGCGGTTCGCCCCCGCCGCATCGAGTTCGCGTTTATAAACAATATCCACCGCGCCCTCCGGACCCATCACCGCAATCTCCGCCGTCGGCCACGCATAGTTCACGTCCGTCCGGATATGTTTCGACGCCATCACGCAATACGCCCCGCCATACGCCTTGCGCGTGATCACGGTAACCTTCGGCACCGTCGCCTCGGCGAACGCAAACAGCAGCTTCGCTCCGTGCTTGATGATCCCGCCATACTCCTGCGCGGTTCCGGGCAAGAATCCCGGCACGTCTTCAAACGTCACCAGCGGAATATTGAAGCAGTCGCAGAAGCGCACGAATCGCGCGCCTTTCACCGATGCATTGATATCCAGCGTTCCCGCCAGCACTGACGGCTGATTCGCCACAATCCCCACCGACCGCCCGTCGAGCCGCGCAAATCCTACGACGATGTTCCTCGCGTAATGCTCCTGCACCTCGAAGAAATATCCGTCGTCCACCACGGCATGAATCACATCTTTGATGTCGTACGGCTGATTCGACTGCGGCGGAACAATCTTGTCCAGCGCAGAATCCGCGCGGTCCACCGGATCGGTACACGCCTTCCGCGGAGGCTCATCCAAATTGTTCGACGGAATAAAACTCAGCAGCTCCCGCACCATCGATAGGCACTCCGCATCGTCGTGCGCCAGAAAGTGCGCCACGCCCGACGTCTCGTTGTGCGTCATCGCTCCGCCCAGTTGCTCCTTCGTCACCTCTTCATGCGTCACCGTCTTGATCACATCCGGCCCGGTGATGAACATGTACGACGTGTTGTTCACCATCAGCACGAAATCCGTAATCGCCGGAGAGTACACCGCGCCACCCGCGCACGGCCCCATGATCGCCGAAATCTGCGGCACCACTCCGCTGTACAGCGTGTTACGCAGAAAAATATCTGCATATCCAGCCAGCGACATCACGCCTTCCTGAATCCGCGCCCCTCCTGAATCGTTCAGCCCGATCACCGGCGCGCCCATCTTCGCCGCCAGATCCATGATCTTCACAATCTTTCCTGCATTCGCCTCCGACAGCGATCCGCCGAACACGGTGAAATCCTGCGCGAACACATACACCAGCCGTCCTTCGATCCGCCCGTATCCGGTGACGAATCCATCTCCCGGAATCTTCTGCTCCGCCATTGCGAAATCCGTGCAGCGATGCGTGACCAGCTTGTCAGTCTCCTCAAAAGTTCCTTCGTCGAGCAGGAACGCGATCCGCTCCCGCGCCGACATCTTTCCTTCTTTGTGCTGCCGTTCACGACGCTTCACCCCGCCGCCGTCTTCGGCCATCTGATTCCGTCTCTTCAATTCCGCGACTTTATGTTCCAGATCCATGGCCAAGGATTATAGCCTCGTACTGCACCGTCATCCTTCGCCAACCAACCCCGGTGCAGACTCGAAACTCGAAACTCGAACTTCCTTCCTGCGTTACACTGCCCTAAGTGTCCTCTCTCTCCGACCAGATGGGCTTCAACTTTCGCGGTCCCGAGCGCCACATATGGAAGGTCCGCGACCTCGTTGCTGCTGTCCGCACCCACATCGAGCGCGAATATTCCGACGCCTGGGTCGAAGGAGAAATCTCCAATTTCCGCGCCCCCGATTCCGGGCATCTCTACTTCACGCTGAAAGACGGCAACGCGCAGCTCAAGGTCGTGATGTTCCGCTCCTCGGCGCGCCTGCTGCGTTTCCGTCCCGCCGATGGCTTGCAAGTCGTCGTTCGCGGACGCGTGACCGTCTACGAAGACCGCGGCGAGCTGCAAATTTCCGCCGAATATATCGAGCCGAAGGGCGCCGGATCCCTTCAACTCGCCTTCGAACAGCTCAAAGCCAAGCTCGAAGCCGAAGGACTCTTCGCGGCTGAGCGCAAGAAGCCGATCCCTACTCTGCCCTCACGCATCGGCGTTGTGACGTCCGCGCAGGCCGCGGCTCTCCGCGACATTCTCAATATCCTCCAGCGCCGCCACCACTCGGCAAACGTCCTCATCTTCCCCGCGCAGGTCCAGGGCGAAGCCGCATCTCTCGAAGTTGCAGCCGGCGTCCGTTACTTCAACCAGGAGGGCAAGGTCGATGTCATCATCATCGCCCGGGGCGGAGGCTCCGCCGAAGATCTCGCCCCTTTCAACAACGAAGGACTCGCCCGCGCCATCGCCGCCTCCGGAATTCCCGTGATCTCCGCCGTCGGGCACGAAACCGATTTCACCATCGCCGATTTCGTCGCCGATCTCCGCGCCCCCACGCCCTCGGCCGCCGCCGAACTCGTCATCCGTTCCCGCCAGGAAATCGAGGAACAAGTCTCTGCCCTGCATGAGCGCCTCTCCCGCGCCATGCGCTATCGCCTCCTCATGGGACGCCAGGCCCTGACCGAACTGGCCCAGCATGGGGCCTTCGCCCGCATGATGGAAGTCATCCGCCAGCGCCAGCAGAAGCTCGACGATCTTGCGCACCGCATGGAACTCGCCCAGCGCCTCATCCTTGAGCAAAGCCGCCGGCGCTGGGAAACCGTGTCCTCTGCCGTCCGCCACTATGACCTGCGCCTGGTTCTCTCCGGCATGCGCAAGGAGCTCGATAGCCGCACCATGGCCCTCGTAGCCGTCACCCGCAACGTGCTTCTGCAGCACCGTGTTCGCAGCGAACGTCTGCACACTGCCCTCGAATCGCTTTCTCCGCTCGCCATCCTCGACCGCGGCTATGCCCTCGTCTTCGACTCTCAGGGCAAGCTGCTGAAGGATGTTGCCTCTGTAAAGCTAGGGGACAATATCTCCGCCCGCCTAGCTCACGGACAACTCCACGCCACCGTCACCAAGAAAGAACCGTAACCGTTCTGCCTTATGTGGGGGCGGCCGCCCCCGGCTGTCCGGCGGAGCCAAGCTCCGGGGAGGCCCGGGATCCAGCAACTCTTTCAGATTTGGGTCCGGCGGAATTCCCCTGCATTACAATGGAATTCCTCGGATCAGGAGCTGAACCAACTGCTGCCCGTCATCACACCCTGGACGCAAGGCGCGTGGATCGCACTCGATATCCTCCTTGTCGCCCTGCTCATTTACCAGGTCCTGGTGATGATCCGCGGCACGCGCGCGGTTGCCATGTTGGCCGGCCTCATGGTCGTCGCCATCATCTTCTACTTCGCGCGCGTCGGCGAACTCACCACGCTGAACTGGGTCGTCAGCAACGTCCTGCCCTATCTCGTCTTTGCGCTGATTGTTGTCTTCCAGTCGGAGATCCGCCACATCCTCGCCGATCTCGGCCGCCGCCTCACGTTCTTCGGCGGATCGTCTTCCGAGAGCGATACTTACGATGACATCGTGCTTGCCGCCAATCTCTTCTCCCAGCATCAGACCGGAGCCCTCATTGTCATCGAACGCGAAATCGGACTTCGCACCCACATCGAAAGCGGAGTTCCTCTCGACGCCCGCCTGTCCTACGATCTGCTGGCGACTATCTTCCGCCCCAGCGCGCCACTCCACGATGGAGCTGTCATCGTCCAGAAAGATCGCATCGCCGCCGCAGCCTGCTTCCTGCCCCTGTCGATGAATCCGCTGCTCTCCACGCAGCTTGGCACGCGCCACCGCGCCGGAATCGGCATCACCGAAGAAACCGACGCCATCGCCGTCATCTGCTCCGAAGAAAGCGGAGCCATCAGCTTTGCCATCGGCGGCCGCATTGAGCGCGATCTCACCGTTGAGCAACTCCGCGAGCGCCTCAGCAGCGAACTTCGCCGCCACATCACGCCGGTCCCGCTGCCCACGCCCATCGCTCAGAACCTCGGTGACGATCCGGATGCCAGCCTCGAATCGCCTCTCATCGAACCGGACCGCAAACCCGAACCCGGCTCGGCCGCGGAGCCGCACCTATGATCACCTTCCTCAAGCGCTACGTATTCCATAACTTCGGGCTGAAGGTGCTCTCGCTGGTCCTGGCTGCCGGACTCTGGTTCATCATTTCGCGGGATGAACAGCCCGCCGAGGTTGCGGTGCGCGCCCCCATTGTCTTCGAACACGTACCCACCGATCTCGAAGTCAGCTCTGAATCGGCTCCCGAGGCCCTCATCCGTGTTCGTGGCCCCGAGCGCGTCATCCGCCAGCTCAAGTCGAACGAAGTGCAGGCGCAACTCGACCTCTCCGGAGCCAAACCGCAGGAGCGCACCTTCGAACTCACCGCTCAGGACGTCCGCCATCCCCGCGATCTCGTCGTCATGCAGATCATTCCCAGCCAGCTCCATCTCACCTTCGACACGCGCCTTACGCGCGAGGTCGAAGTGCGTCCTCGCATCGCTGGTGCCGACAATCTGCCCGCTGGCGAGCAAGTCGTCAAAGTCGATGTCGATCCTTCGCGGATCACGATTACCGGACCTAGCCGTCACGTCCAGAGAGTTGACTCCGCCACCACTGATCCCATCGACGTCGTCGGAACGCAGGGCACCGGATTCTTCAACGTCAACGTTTATGTCTCCGATCCGCTCGTGCAAGTCGTAGACCCCACCTCCGTCCGGGTCACAGTCATCGTCCAGAAAGTAGGCGCCCCCGCCTCGCACTAGTAAAGGGAAAGTGGTCCTCGGTGAACCTTGCTGTCCTTTGTGCCGAATTGTTTTCTGTCCATGCAGGAAAATGCGGCCGGAGCGTTTCCCTAATTCAACAATCAACAATCAAAATTCAACATTGATTTATCATCTCTAGTCGCATTCCTATGAGCCAGCAACGTCAACTATTCGGGACCGACGGCATCCGTGGAGTCGCCGGAGAATTCCCCCTCACCACCCAGAGTACTTATCTCATCGGCCGGGCCCTCGGGCACGATCTCGTCCAGACCGTCTCCAAGCCCCAAGCCGTCGTCGGCCAGGACACGCGCGAGTCCAGCCGCTGGATCGCTGACCGCGTCTCCGAGGGACTGGCCGCCGTCGGCGTCGACGTCCACAGCGCCGGCGTCATCACCACCCCTGGCATCGCCTATCTCGCCCGCTCGCGCAACATGGCCGCCGGAGTCGTCATCTCCGCCTCGCACAATCCCTGGACCGACAATGGCATCAAAGTCTTCTCCGGCGACGGATTCAAGCTGACCGACGCCCGCGAACTCGCCATCGAAAAAGAAATCTTCGCGCTGCTCGAGAATCCCGCGTCCGCCGACGACACCGCCCTGAAAATTCCGCGCCCGTCTCTTCCCGGCGAATCTCAACTGCGCCAGGTTTACATTAAGTCTCTCGCCGCCAGCGTCTCCAGCGATTTGCGGAAGCTCCGCGTGCTGGTCGATTGCGCCAACGGGGCCGCTACCGCCGAAGCCCCCGAACTCTTCCGCACCCTCGGCGTTCAGGCCACGTTCATCCACGTCTCACCGAACGGAAAAAATATCAACGAGAATTGCGGCGCGCTTCATCCGGAAATTCTGGGAAAATCCGTCGCCAAAGCGGCAGGGCAGTTCGATCTCGGATTCACCTTCGACGGCGACGCCGACCGCGCTCTTTTCTGCGACGCCTCCGGCCGCGTGGTGAACGGAGACGCCGTGCTCCTCGCCGCCGCCCGCGACCTTCATGCGCAAGGAAAATTAAAGGCCGACACGCTCGTCGCCACCACCATGTCGAATATGGGCCTCGAAATCGCGCTCAAAAAATCCGGCATCCGTATGCTGCGTGCCAATGTCGGCGACAAATACGTTCTCGAAGAGATGCTCAAAACCGGCGCCATTCTCGGGGGAGAGCAGTCCGGCCATATTATCTTCCGCGACGGAGACTCCACCACCGGCGACGGTCTCCTCACCGCGCTGCGCCTCATGGACATTGTCGTCCGCTCCGGCAAGCCGCTCGCCGACCTGATCAATGATCTGAAAGTCCTTCCGCAGAAAATTCAGAACATCCGTGTGCGTGAAAAAATCCCATTCAGGCAGGTGCCCGCCATCCAGGCCGCCATCGACTCGGCAGAAAAAGAGTTGGACGGAAATGGCCGCGTCGTAGTCCGCTACTCCGGCACCGAAGCCCTGGCCAGAGTAATGGTCGAGGCCGAATCCGAAGCGAAGATGCAATCGGTCACAGCAGCCATCGCCGGCGAAATTCAAAAAGCCCTAGGGGTGTAGCTGTAACCAACGCACTTACGAAATTGGAAGCGTAAGCGCGAAGCGCTGAACGCGCTCTTTTAACACTCCGCGAGCAGTGAACAGGGTCTGAAAACGGCGGGTGAAATCGGGGGAAAGCGACGATGGTAGGCCCGAATGGATTCGAACCATCGACCTCTTCCGTGTCAAGGAAGCGCTCTAGACCAACTGAGCTACGGGCCTACATTAGAACGGCTGCCGCTCAATTCTAACGGGCGATGCGCAATTCCGGCAAACGCCGAGGTTAGGTGATTTCCGGTACGGGCAGACTGAAAGAAGTCCTCAACTGGCGGCTAGCGAAGCTGACTTCGCAGCCCGTCGCAGCAGATCCGGCGCTTTGATCCTTTCGCAGATTCCTGCAAATTCAGGACGCGCCCCCAACCATCGGAGTTCGTCCACCGTATCAAAGATCGGCACATCCAGACGAAGAGTCGCCAGCGTGCGAAACAGCAGTGCCTGATCCCACTCGGTGAGAAGTGTTTCCGCCAATACGCGCCCGCGCCGCACGGATTTCGGCCACGCGCACCAATCTTTTGGGATGTTCTCAAAATGCAGATACTGAGACAGCACAAGCGCCGCGCCCTTTTCACCCCAGCCGACGATGCCGGGATATCCGTCGGCGCTGTCGCCCACGAGAGCAAGATAATCGGGAATCGACTCCGGCTTCACGCCAAACTTCTCCTCTACGCCAGTCTCGTCGCGAACGATCTGGCGGCGGCGATCAAGTTGGACCACGCGCGTGCCTTGTACACACTGGCCGAGATCTTTGTCTGGCGTGCAGATGAACACTCGTTCGACGCGGTTATCTGCTGCAGCCTTAGCTGCCGCGGACGCCAGCGCGTCGTCAGCTTCGAAATACGTCATCGGCCAGACAACGACTCCCAGCGCCTGGAGCGCTTCTTCGAGGATCGGAAATTGCGAGAGCAGTTCCGGAGGCACGCCTTCGCTCGTTTTGTAGCCGGGATACAAATCGTTGCGGAAGGACTCGACAACGTGGTCGGTCGCGACTCCGAGGTGGGTTGCGCCCTGCTCGATCATCGAGAGGACCGACGCTACGACGCCGCGGACGGCTCCAATCTCTTGTCCGGATGCATCTTGGCTCGGCGGCACGGCATAGAAATGCCGGAACAGTTCGTAGGTTCCGTCGACCAGATAAACATTCATATTCGCTAACCGCGATCCATTGCCATAAAGAGATTATTCAACGATTCGGCTAGCGTGGGATGAGCATACGTCGCGTCGCGCAGCGCCGTGTACGGCAACTTGCCCATCATAGCCGTTTCCAGGACGGCCATGACCTCTCCGCCTTCGATACCGAGTACGGCTGCCCCTAGAATTTGATTACTTTCGGCATCGACCACGGCTTTCATGAAGCCGCGAGTTTCATCCGTTTCCAGCGCTCGAGCAACAGATGTCATCGGCAATTTCGCAACGCGAATCTTCCGGCCCTGAGCGCGCGCTTCCGTTTCGCTCAGTCCAACGCGCCCCAACTGCGGATCGATGAACATACAGTAAGGAACCTGCCGCCCTTTGGTCGATGCCGCCTTTCCATCCAGCAGATTCGACTTCAGGATCCGAAAATCGTCGTACGAGATATGCGTAAACGCCGGTCCACCCTTGATATCGCCGAGTGCATAAATGCCTTCAACGTTCGTTTCGAGACGATCATTGACTTCGATGAATCCATGGGAGTCAGTCTTGACCCCGATGGCGGGCAAGTTGAGAGTGTCAGAGTTGGGCACGCGCCCCGTTGCGACCAGGAGATGCGATCCGATGAGCGTATGAGAATTCCCAGCGGTGGCCACCTGCAGAGAGATTTTTCCATCCGCATAGGCCACGCGAGTTGCATTCGCTTTGAATATCACTTCAATGCCGTCTCCGCGGAGAATCTTCGTAATCTCATCTGCTACGTCTTTGTCCTCCCGAGTGAGCAACTGTTCCGCCCGTTGCACA
Organism: uncultured Acidobacteriota bacterium; assembly: GCA_963763845.1. Taxonomy (GTDB): domain Bacteria; phylum Acidobacteriota; class Terriglobia; order Terriglobales; family Acidobacteriaceae; genus Sulfotelmatobacter. The sequence goes on along the minus strand of CAVXPX010000014.1, from coordinate 243,150 downwards.
ATCGTTACCTGGCTTCCAAAGCGCCGGAAGAGTTGACCAAATTCCAGGCCGATGTATCCTCCGCCGAGAGTCAACAGGTGCTCCGGCACCGAGCCGAGTTCCATGATCGAAACATTATCGAGAAATTGGACGTCATCCAGACCCTCGAGCTTCGGCCGCGATGCTCGTGTGCCGGCGTTGATGAAGATTCGGGGAGCAGTGAGATTTCTTTCACTTCCGTCATGCAGGCGGATCGTCACGGTCTTCGGCCCGGTGAATCTTGCCTCTCCAAAGATGAGATCGAGATTGGCGGCATTCTCCAGGCGTTTCTGATTTCCGTTTCGGAAGCTGTCCACAATATTGCGCTTCCGCTGGCGAACCTTTTCGAGATCGATGCTGATTGGGCCGGTGTGCACGCCATAATCCGCGCCACGCCGCGCGAGATAGGCCACTCTACCGCTGGCGATCATCGTCTTTGTCGGAGTGCAGCCTTCGTTGATGCACGTGCCGCCAACGTGTTTGCGTTCGATGATGGCGGTTCGCTTGCCCGCCGCGGCAAACGCCAGCGCCAGCGGATTTCCGCCTTGCCCCGAACCAATGACGATGGAGTCGTATTGCTCTGCGCCACTCATTCAATCGACTATCCTGCGAATCATTTTTGGAAGCCGGCATTCACCGAGAGCCAAAGAAAAGTCCAAGCCCAATTGCAAGCAGATCTTCGGGAATTGCGATGACGAAGTCAGGAACGCGCAGAATGCGAACCAGGCCGACCCGCACGTTATAGCCGCCAAATGCACCAACCATTGCGCCGATTGCCCCACAGAGTGCACCTGCCCAGAGCGTGCTGAAGCTCGCTACTGCAATGCATGCTCCGGCAAGAGCGCCCGTTACGATTCGCGCAGAAAGTCCGACTGCGGAAGTCCGCGGTGGGGTACTCGGCAACTGGTCCATTACCAGTTCGATCACGGCCAGAACACTGAAGACGATTACCGTCCACTTCGAAGCCATGAAGGCTACAGGAGACACTTGCAGCGAGATCCAGTGCAGGTGGGCCGACCACGCCACGATCGCCGGCGCCGTAAAGGATCGCATCCCGGCCACCAATCCAATCCCAAACGCAAACCAGAGAGCGAATCCGGAATTCATGCGACTTCTTTCTCCTGTGCGATCCGGACAGAGCCGGGACTCATCTAATTCGAGTTTTCAGAAATCGGCAGCACGACCTGGAAAACCGTATCTCCAGCTTTGGAATGAACCTGAATGCTGCCCCGATGTTTCTTCACAATCCGCTGCACCGTGTCGAGTCCAAGGCCAGTGCCCTCACCGACGCCTTTGGTCGTGAAAAACGGCTCGAAGATGTGCGGCTCAACCGTCGGAGAAATTCCGGGCCCGTTGTCGCCAATCTCTACAACAGCGCATCCATCATCCAAATACGTCCGCACACGCAGTTCGCCCTTGCCGCCCATCGCATCAATCGCGTTGTCGATCAGGTTTGTCCACACCTGATTCAATTCGCTGCCAAACGAATTCACAAGAACGGGCGCTTGCGGATAGTCGCGCTTCACCGCAACGCCTTTCTTCAACTTGTGATTGAGAATCGTCAGGGTCGTCTCTAGAGTCTTCACGACATCTACGTTCTGAATCGGCGCCTGATCCATGAACGTATACTCCTTGATGGCGCGAACCAGGTCGGAAATGCGCGAGGTGCTGCTCTCGATTTCGTTGAGCAATCCGGAGATTTCCACCGACGTGGAGATTCTGACCAGCGCCGCGCGGGCGGTACCGGGCTCGAGAGTTTCAAAGAGGCTCTCAAGCGATTCAGGCTTGAAGTTCCGCCTGGCAAGATCGCCCGCGAGCTGCCACAAATCGTTCTGGCCGTGACTGCGCAGAAGGGAATCGATCCGATCCTCGAGCGCGCTTGCTGTCAGCGGGTCTGGTGGCGGGCCATCCGCCTGCGTGATAGAAGATTCCAGCTTTTCGATTTCTGATCGTTGGGCCGCGGTAAGATCGCGCCGGCCAAGTTCGTGGCTGGCATCGCGGACGCGCTTCAACATGTCGCGAAGTTGGCTGGTCGCACGCTTTGCGGCAGACGCCGGGTTGTTCAGTTCATGCGCGAGCCCCGCGGACAGCTTGCCCAGCGCTGCGAGCCGGTCGCGTTGCTGTTCAAAGCGGGTGGCCTCGCGAATCCTATCGGACATCATGCCGACCAGCCGTGTGGCCAGTTCCGGCATTTTCTGCACCAGTTCCTGAAACTTCGCCGCTGGAAAACGAAGCACGCGGCCCGCCGTCACCGCGCGCCCGTTCAAGGTATACTTCTTCATTCGGGAGAACGGGAGAACGCCTGTTATTTCGCCCGGCTCGAGATCAACAACCAGCGTTTGGCCGCCGAACTCTCCGCGCCACTGGAACTTACCCTCCAACAACACGAACATGGCCTCGGCGGGATCTCCCTGCCGCGCGTACACCTCGCCTGCGTTGAGTTGAACTTCTTTCGATTGGCTGAGGAACCAGACGATCTGGTCGTCCGGCAGGCCTTCGAACGCCGAGGACTCTCGCAAAACTTCAGATGCGTCGGCCATTTAGACCTTGCTCAGGTACTGATGAATGAATTGCACGCCCACAGAACCTTCTCCTACTCCCGACGCCACACGCTTGACCGACCCATGTCTCACATCGCCAACCGCAAAGATTCCTGGGACATTGGTCTCGAGAAGAAAGGGATCCCGGTCCAGCGTCCACCCTTTCGGGCGCTTGCCGCCGCGCATCAGGTCAGGACCCGTGAGAATGAATCCACGGTCATCGCGCTCGATCGCATCGCCCATCCAATCCGTGCGTGGCAACGCGCCGATAAAAATGAACATGGAACTTGCCGGAACACGCTCGACCTTATTGGTGTCGGAGCAGAGAACTGAAATGTCTTCCAGATGCGTATCGCCGTGGACTTCCGCCACGCTGGCATGAGCCCACAACTGAATATTCGGAGTTTCCTTGATCTGATCGATCAGATACTGCGACATCGTGGTCGAAAGGCCGTCCCCGCGGACCAGGATCACCACCCGCTCGGCATATTTCGAAAAGTTCATGGCCGCCTGTCCCGCGGAATTCGCGCCGCCGACAACGTAGACCATCTCTCCCTTGCACGATAGGGCTTCAGTCGTGCCGCCGCCGTAATAGACGCCGGCCCCTTGCAGGCGTTCGATGCCCGGCGCATTCAACTTCCGCCACTGCACCCCAGTCGCGATCATCAGCGCATGGCAGGAAATCTCGTTCTCATCGGCCAGCTTGATGATCCGGTACGAGCCTTCTGTCCGCAGATTCACGACGGACTGCGGCGCAAGAATTTCCACGCCAAAACGCCGCGCCTGCGCCACCGCCCGGCGCGCCAGATCTCCTCCGCTGAGACCGGTCGGAAACCCAAGATAATTCTCGATTCGCGAACTCATTCCGGCCTGGCCCCCAGGAGCCTCGCGCTCCACAATGACGGTCTTCAATCCTTCGGAGGCGCCGTAAACCGCGGCCGCAAGGCCCGCCGGCCCTCCGCCCACAATCGCGAGATCATAAAAGCTGGTTTCTGAGCGAGTGCGCAGTCCCACTTTCTGGGCGACCTCCGTAGGAGCGCTGTTCAGCAATTTTGCTCCGTCGGGGAAGAGCACGACGGGCAGTTCGTTGGCGTCCGGCCCGAGAGCTTCGACCAGCCGCTTGGTCTCCGGATCGTTGGCCGAGGTCTCGACATCGATCCATTGATACGGCACGTGGCTGCGGGCCAGAAAATCACGCAGCTCGTAACATCGCGGAGACCATCGCGTCCCGAGCACTCGAATCCCCTGAAACTGCGGCCGGTACGACGCTTGCCAATCATCAAGCAAATCATCCAGCTGGGGATACAAGTGCTCGGCCGGAGGATCCCACGGCTTCATGAAGAAATAATCGATATTCGCTTCGTTGATCGCGCTGATTGCGGCGTTCGTATCCGCATAGGCCGTCAGCAAGGCGCGCTTGGCGCCGGGATAAAGATGCCGGGCCGCCTGTAGGAACCCGACTCCGTCCATGACAGGCATGCGTTGATCAGCCAGCAGCAGCGCCACACCGTCGCTGCGCAGTTTAAGTTCTTTCAGAATGTCGAGCGCGCTGCGGGGAGAGTCGCTGCTGATCACGCGGTACTCCGCGCCATATTGCGAGCGCAAGTCGCGTTCGATCGCGCGCAACACGTCGGCATCGTCGTCAACCGTCAGCAGGATAGGTTTCGCCATGATCGCGCTCCGAAAGGTAAAGCAGCGCCTGAGCAGCACCCACGGCCCGGAAATGAGGACACCGGGCAGAAATCTGCTGGGAAGCCGACTCGATTACCCCAGGAATCTAGTGCTTAGATACTCGGACAGGCGATGTGGTCGCGTCAAATCTCACCATCGCCCGAAATACTTGAGTCCTAAATTTCTCCCGCCTCGATCTGGTCCACATAACACCACACCCACGACTCTCCCGGTTCAATCGACCGGATCAGCGGATGGTGCTCCTTGTGGAAATGCTTGGTCGCATGTTTGTTCTTGGACGAATCGCAACATCCGACGTGTCCGCATATCAGGCACAGCCGCAGATGGACCCAGGTGTCGCCCATCTTTACGCACTCTTCGCATACGTGCGTCTTGGTATTGCGGATCTTGATCTGATCGAGATGTGTACATTGGCTCGGCATACCTTCCTCCAAGGATGTTAATCACGGTTGCAAGTGACTTCCGTCACGTACCGAAGGGCCATAATCACAGAAAAACATGCATTCGTTCGCTCACAATGATCGCGGAGGTTCTTTCATTCGTGCTTCGTCTTGATTATCTTTCTTGCGTGTTGACGGTTGCGTCCACCATTTTGGTGGGACGGCGGTGTTGGGAAGGCTGGGCTTTAGCCGGCGTGAACAGCATCATCATCTGCATCATTGGTCTACGAACCGCGCAGCTTGGCTTCATTCCGGCCAACGTCTTTTGCATGGTAATCAGTGCTATCAACCTGCGGACCTGGCGCAGATCAGGATCGTACTGACCCATTCCCAGATTCCGGCGCGCACTTCACTCGGCGATGAGCAGGTTCTCGGCAAACGGCCACTGCTCATCGATCCATTGCACTTCGCAGCGGAAGCCTGCGTTGCGCGCGATCTCGAAGACCTCTTCCGACGAATACTTGTGGCTGCTCTCGGTCCAGATCGTTTCCCCTTCCTCAAATTGGACCACGACTTCTGATGACGGGATATGAACCGCCTGCTGCCGCTTCGATCTCAGGTGCATTTCGACGCTGCGTGCCTCCTGGTTGATTGTGGCGACGTGCTGGAATTGCGAGAGATCGAAATCCGCTCCGAGTTCCCGGTTCACACGCGCCAACAGATTCAGATTGAAAGCTGCCGTAACTCCGAGTTCGTCGTCGTAGGCCTGAATCAGCTGCGCGGTGGGTTTCTCGAGATCCGTCCCGAGCAGAAGCGAATCACCCGGACGCAGCACCGCGCGCACGGATGACAGAAACTTCACGCCCGCGGCGCGGTCGAAATTCCCAATCGTACTTCCCAGAAAAAGCACGCACAAATGTTGACCGGGCTTGCGGTAGGCGGCGACTTCGAGCAGGCCGTCCAAATACTCGCGCTCGAAGCCGACGATGCTGATAGAGTCGATGTCGCTCAGTTCGCGCTCGCACATGACCAGCGCCGAATGCGAAATTTCGACGGGATAATACGAGGTCCGCTGACGGCGGCAAAAGGCCTCGAGCAGATAGCGCGTCTTTCTCCCGCTACCGCTGCCGAGTTCCGCCACCGCAGCCGGTCCAGCCACGCGATCCACAATTTCCGAGGCATGCCTTCGCAATATGCGTTCATCCGCCCGTGTCAGACCGTACTCCGGCAAATGACTGATCACCTCAAACAGCGCCGATCCCACGTCGTCGTAGAGGTATTTCGATGGCAGTTCTTTCTGCTCTGGATGGGTCAGGCCTTCGCGTACATCGGAGGCAAACTCGTACGGCACACTGGTTGGTATGGCATGAACAAGCATCATCAAACTCCTCTTGTTGTCAGTCATTGACGCACCGAAAGCCCGCATAGACGAACTGGTAATGCGCCTGAAACCAGTTGCGGAATGTCGGGCGCAGCATGCATGCCGCAGTGCGCGCCGAGCCCCCTTTCATGACGAAGTGCTTGCCATCGAAAAAGTCGGCTGAGTATCCTCGATAAAAGGGAAAGGGCTCGAACCCGGCAAATGGCCCGAACACGCTGGAAGTCCACTCCCACCCATTCCCGAGCATCCCCTCAATTCCGAATTCGCTCCGGCACCGCGGATAAGCGTTCACTGGCGCCGGATCCCAACTTGCAAAATCAAAATTGCCAAGTTTCGGATCAGGAGCCTTATCTCCCCACGGATAGGTCTTCTCTTCGCCGTGCGCGCTGCCGTACGCGGCGTGCTGCCATTGCTGTTCATTCGGGAGAGCTTTGCCGGCCCATCGCGCGTACGCCGCGGCTTCCGCATGACTGAGGTGCACCGGCCAATCCAATGGAAGCGGAATCTCGTCGAACATCGTTTTGTAGAGCCACGCGTCTCCAGACTTCTTCCAGAACACAGGATGCTTGACGTCATGACCTGACTTCCACTTCCAGTCGTCCTCGGTCCAAAATTCGCGCGTGTCGTATCCGCTGGCTCGCATGAACTCCAGAAACTGGCCATTACTGACCATGTAACGGTCGATCTCGAACGCTGGCACATCGACGGTGTGCGCTTCGAATTCGTTATCCCACCCAAAAGTGCCACCGTTGCGCACAAGTCCGAGAGTCGCAGGACCGGCGGAAACACGAATCATTTCGGGGATCACTGGAGTGGAAGAGAGAAGGCGGGGACCGGGTTGTGGAATCTTGCGCTCGATCGGCAGTTGATGCAGCATGTACGCCAGAGTTTCGGCGTGCATCAGCCGGTGCTCGATCGCTACATTCAGCAGCGTCTCGAGCGGGAAACCATCGCGAGTAAATCCGGCGGAGTCGGAAATCGCCGACAATTTTTCGTCAAGCGCCGCGCGAATCCGGCGAACGTAGTCGCGCACTGCATCGGCTGAGGGCCAGTCACGAGGCTGGTCTGCCGGCAATCCTCCACCAACCGGATCGATTCCAAATGCAAACAAACGGTCGAACTCCGGATGAAAGCCCTTCAGTCCAAAAACATTTTCGTGAAGCAGATTCCAGTCGAAGGCTTCCAAATGTCCGACATAAAAAATGATCCGATGGCGCTCGGGAATGGGGCGGTCGAAAATGGCGTCCTGTCGGACAATCTCAAATAGAGCGTCGCTTCGGCGGCGGGCATCCGAAATCCTTTCCAGCAACGGATGTCCGATCGCGAGATCTCGTTGAGCAGCGAGCATTCAGACCTCCAGTCGAATTCAAAATCGGGTGGCGGAATGTGTCTCTCTATGCCTGGAACGAAACATGGAGCGAACCGGTTTGGATGTCCCCACAGAAGACGTCCACTTGCCGTGCTGGACGGGCAGTCTGCCTTCCGCGCGGCGGGGTGTCAAAGAGTATCACCGCCTTGTAACGGTTCGCAACGAAACATTGCCTCCGGCCGCATTGCATATGCCGTTCGACAAGTAAAATCATGCAGATGCACATCCCGCTTTTTCACGTCAACGCCTTCACTGCCGGACCGTTTTCCGGCAACCCGGCGGCGGTCTGCCTTCTAGACTCGTGGTTAGATGACGAAGCCCTCCGCAAAGTCGCTGCAGAAAATAACCTTTCTGCAACGGCGTTTCTGGTCCCGGGCAGTAGGGGGTATGAGCTACGTTGGTTCACTCCTCGATGTGAAATCCGGCTGTGTGGACATGCGACCATGGCGGCAGGTTGCGTAGTCCTCGATTTGCTTGCACCGAAGCTCCATGCGGCACAATTTTCTACTCGCTTCAGCGGATCTCTAACGGTCCGCAAAATGGATGGTCGTTTCTTGATGGATTTTCCGGCCTCGATCCCACTGCCTGGTGCAAGAATCCCGGACGGCCTGAGTGCCGCGCTGAATCTGCATACAGGTCCTTCCGAAATTCTGGAAGTGAACCATACCTACATCGCGGTATTTGAGAATGAAAATGACGTTCGCAAGCTCGTGCCCGATTTCGCCCGCCTCGAGCAATTGCATCCGTATGTCGTGGCAGTGACTGCGCCCGCCGCCACTGATGCAGATTTCGTTTCGCGATATTTCGCCCCGAGCTACGGCGTCCTGGAAGATCCGGTCACCGGTTCCGTACATTGTGCGCTGGCGCCCTACTGGTCGAAGCGACTCAAGAAGTCCAGCCTTCATGCGAAGCAATTATCAGAACGCGGAGGCGAACTCTGGTGTGAAACCTCGGGAGAGCGAGTGATCTTGAAGGGCAGAGCAGAGCTTACGCTGAAAGGAACCCTAATTCGTTAGACATGGCGTCTAATGAATTAGCCCCTTCTCTTTTAGGAATTCACGCACCACATCTTTCGTATCGCGATGCTGGCCATCCACCGCATAATTCATGCGCTGCATCTCCTGGTCTGAAATCGTGTCTCGTAGCGCAGCAAGCGCCCGGCCAACCTCAGGATGCTCGCGAAGAGTCTGCTCGCGAATCACGGGAACCGCCTCATATGGCGGAAAATAATGGCGGTCGTCGGCCAGGACGAACAGATCGAAAGCGGGAATCAACCCGTCGGTCGCGTTTCCCCCGGCGAAATCAATCTGACGATCCTTTAACGCCCGCGCGAGTAATCCCAGATCCATGATGCGCGGCTGTCCCGCAAAACGCAGGCCGTAGGCTGCGACCATGCCGCGATATCCATCAGGTCGCTCCATGAACTCGTAACCAAAGCCGGCCCGCCACTGCGGAGTGTATTTGGCAGCTTCGGAGAGGGTCGTGATTTTCAGCCGTCGCGCGTCTTCGCCTCGAATCTCCATTGCAAACGTGTCATTGAACCCGAACTCCGGACCCAGCGTCAGCCCGAATCGCTGTTCATACTCGCTCTTCACGCGCTGATACACCTGCGCTTTGCCGCCGCTTGCATTCTCCTTGAGGATCGCGGTCAAACTTGTCCCCGTGTATTCGGGATAGATATCGATGCGCCCCGCCAACATGGCCTGCTGACAGATATATGTTCCCGCGAGATAAAAGCGGCGCTCGACTTTCAAATTCGTGTGGGTTTCAATCTGCTGCGCGATGAGTTCTCCGAGGATGAACGACTCGGTAAAGTTTTTGGACCCGACAACGATTCGATCAGAGTGCGAAGGCTCGCAAGACGAGAGCAGCAGGCTCGCAAAGGTAAGGGCCAACGGAATTAGGCGAAGAGCCCTCATCGTGCTTGCAATCGCGTCTCCAGCCATCCCACGCCGAAATCGGCGAGCAGCGCCAGAATCGCGGCCGGAATGGCTCCGGCGAGAATGACGCGGTTGTCGACCATCGCCAGCCCGCGAAAGATGAATTCTCCCAAGCCGCCAGCCCCGATCGCGGCAGCAATGGTGGCCAGCCCAACTGAAATTACGATCGCGACGCGTACTCCCGAGAGAATGACGCTCACCGCCAACGGCAGCTCCACCTGAAAAAGAAGTTGTGATTCCGTCAGCCCCATTCCTCGCCCGGCCTCGACAACGGCGGAATCGACTCCGCGAATTCCTGTGAATGTGTTCCGAATAATTGGCAGCAATGCATACAACGTGAGCGCGAGAATCGCCAGCCGATCCGCCCGGTCGCCAAGCCACGGCACCGGCAGCAAAAATCCGAACAACGCCAGGCTCGGAATCGTCTGGATGACGTTTGCGCTCGTCAGAACCGGTTTGTTGAAGCGCGGACGATGCGCGATCAAGATGCCCAGCGGTATCCCGATGAGCATGGCGAATGCGGTCGAGAGCCCGACGAGCCACAAGTGTTCCAGGCTGAGCTCCACGACCTGCCCGCGGTTTTCCAGCATGAAGCGAAGTACATTCATGACGTGCCTCGATTTGCCGCCGATTCCAATCCTGCCCCGAATGCCCTGACATATGCTGCGGCCCAGGGGTCACTCGACTTCACAAATTCCTCCGGCCTGAGAACGGTCACAAGTTTCCCCGCTTCCATCAGGGCAATTCGCGATCCCAATCGCAGTGCTTCGCGCAGGTCATGCGTCACGAATACGACGGTTTTATGAAGTCTCTGCTGCAGAGAAAGAAATTCGCGTTGCAACTCATCCCGTGTCAGAGGATCGAGTGCCGCAAAGGGCTCATCCATCAGAAGAATCTCCGGATCTGCTGCCAAAGCCCGCGCCACGCCAACTCTCTGCCGCTGCCCACCTGACAACTGATGCGGATAGCGCGATGTCATCTCCGGGCCGAGCCCGACCACCTGCAGCAATTCCTGAACTCGCGCGCGAATGCGATCCTGCGGCCAGCCTTCAATCTTCGGAATGAGCGCGATGTTTCGCTCGACCGTGAAATGCGGAAACAGTCCGACATCCTGAATCACGTACCCAATGCCCCGCCGTAATCGAATCAGATCCGATTGCAGGTTCGGCGTGCCATTCACGCACACCTCTCCCGACGAAGGTGAAACTAAACGGTTGATCAGTTTCAGCGTGGTGGTCTTGCCCGACCCGCTGCGGCCCAGCAATACGAGCGTCTCGCCCCGGTCGACCTGCAAATTCAGATCCGAAAGGACTTGCACGTCATCGACGCGATATGCAACATGACGGAACTCAATCACGGGGATGGGTGGGTCGGGCATGTCCGCCCAGCATACCGGACTTACGCGCAACGCCCAACCCACGATGCACGCTGGATCAAAATCTGATTTGCAATGCACGCCTCTCCCGGTGACAATCTTGCTATGGCAAAAGGTGCTCGGGGCGGAGCTAAGAATTATCCTGCCGATCGAAAGGAGCCGTTCTCGCCGGGCGCTCTCGTGATCGCCACTCTGGCGAGTCCGCGGGAAAAATTCTGGGGGATGATCCTTGCTCTCGCGCCCGCCGGACTCAGCCTGAGCGGCGCCGAACTGGCTTCATTCGAAGATCTCACCGTCATGGTTCGCGACGGTGAACCGTTCACCCCAGCCGTCGTATTTTTCCCCATGCACCGCATCGAGCGCCTCGAACTCGATCTCCCCGACGGCGGACTGCCTTCGCTCTCGCAGCGCTTTCTCTCAAAGACCGGAATCGATCCATCGGTCGCGCTGTCGCCGCACGAGGAAAAGAGCGGCATCACCGCCGCCGACCCTTCGCGAACTCATGCCTCGAAGGAGCGTGCGTGAAGCTCTCGAAAGTCCTCACAGCGCCCAACCAGCTGACGCTACTCCGGATGATCTTCGTCCCCTTCATCGTGATTCATCTCGTGGACGGGCGCTACTTGTGGGCTTTAGTCGTCTTCATTGTCGCCGGATTCAGCGATGGCCTCGATGGCCTGCTCGCGCGCACGCTTCATCAGCAGACATTGCTGGGACAATATCTCGATCCGATCGCTGACAAGCTTCTGCTCAGCACCATGTTTCTTGTGCTCTCGATCCTGCACAAGATTCCATGGAAATTCACCGTTCTGGTTTTCAGCCGCGACATATCGATTCTCGCCGCCAGCGCCGTGCTCTTCGCAATCGCGGGCCTGCGCGACTTCCGTCCCAGCATTTTCGGCAAGGCCAATACGTTCTCTCAGATCGCCGCCGTCTTTTTCGTGCTCCTGCTTCAGGTGGAACCGCTGCGCTGGATATGGGTCGCCCGGACCGTATTCCTTCGGGCGACCTTCATTTTCACGATCGTCTCCGCCTTGCATTATGTGATTCTGGTACAGCAGCGTCTGCGGGACCACACGCACTTTTTGCCGCCCGCGCAGGCTCCGCGTGCCTAACGAGTTGACCCGTTTTTCGCGCATCCCTAAAATCTTAGGTTCACTTGGCGGCACTCCGGCTCAACTATGCCCCTTCGCCTTTACAACACCATGTCTTCGCAAGTGGAGGAGTTCCGTCCTCTGCGCGACGCCGAAGTCCGCATGTACGCCTGCGGGCCCACGGTTTACGACTACGGCCACATCGGCAACTTCCGCACATTCATCGCCGTCGATCTGCTGCGCCGCCTGTTTCGCCAGAACGGATACAAAGTGCATCACGTCATGAACATCACCGACGTTGATGACAAGATCATTCGCAACGCGGCTCGCGACGGCGTGAGCGTGCAGCAGTACACCGCGAAATACGAAAAGGCATTTCTTGAAGACTCCGCGATGATCGGTATCGAGCAGTCCACGCTTGTGCGCGCCACCGAGCACATTCCAGAGATGGCGGATTTCGTGGCGAAACTCGTGGAAAAGGGCATTGCCTACCGCACCGACGACGGTTCTTATTACTTCCGCATCGCCAAATTTCCGGAGTATGGGAAGTTGTCCAAGAAGGATTTCAGCGGCATTCTCAACGGCGCTCGCGTCGACGTCGACGAGTACGACAAAGACAGCGCCCGTGATTTCGCTCTGTGGAAAGCGCCGAAGCCCGGCGAAGCCTTCTGGGAGACGAAGATCGGGCCGGGACGCCCGGGCTGGCACCTCGAATGCTCGGTCATGTCGATGGAAGAACTTGGCGAGACCTTTGATCTTCATGCCGGCGGAGAAGACCTGATCTTCCCGCATCATGAAAACGAAATCGCACAGTCGGAATCGCTCACCGGCAAGCCGTTTGCACATTTCTGGTTTCACGCGCGCTTTCTGCTGGTTGAAGGCGAGAAAATGTCGAAGAGCCTCGGCAACTTCTTTACCCTCCGCGATCTCGTTCTCAAGGGACACAAGCCGTCATCGATTCGCTATCTGCTGACTTCAGTTCCGTACCGCAGTCAGCTAAACTTCACCTTCGATGGACTTAGGCAGGCAGCGGTGTCGGTTGACCGCCTGCGCAATTTTCGGCTCCGTCTGCGCGCGGGCAACTTTGCGCCGGGATCCAATCCCGGGACTCAGTCTCTGGCAACAGATACTGTCAGACGCATGCATGCCGCGCTGGAAGACGATCTCAACACCGCGCAGGCGCAGGCGGCGATCTTCGAAATGGTGCGGCAGGCGAACACTGCAATCGACAACGGATCGTTGAAGAAGGACGATGTCCCTCCTCTGCTCGATGTCTTGGCAAAGTTCGATGAAATCTTCGCCGTCCTCGAAGACGACGACGCCCCGAAAATGAAGAAGGTTCTGGAATGGTCCCAGGCCGAGGGCCGTGAGAACGACATCAGCAACGAATTGCGCGATGCGGTCCGCTCGGGGCAACTCCCTGAGGCCGAAATCGAGACGAAGATTGCAGAAATGAAGACGGAACGGACCGCCCGCGACTTCAAGAAATCTGATGCGATCCGCGCCGAACTTAGCGATGCCGGCATTCTGGTGGAAATCACGAAAGACGGCATCCGCTGGCGCCAGAAGTGAAGCTGGGTCTTTCCAGTCCCTCGTCTATTTCCTCGATGCGGAACGCTTCGCGACTGGGCCAACATCTTTCTGATGTTAAGCTGAAAGCTGACATCTGATCGCGGACGGCTGACCCGTGAAATCCCTCGACGAATACCTTCGCGACGCCGAACAAGCCCATGGACATCTCTGCGCCGGGCAGGTCCTTGGCGTGCGTCTTGCGATGCTCGGGCTGCGCAAGTTGGCGATCGACGATCCGCACGGCAAAGATCGCAAGCGCCTAGTGACCTTCGTGGAAATCGACCGCTGCGCGACTGACGCGGTCGCGGTCGTTACTGGCTGCCGTCTCGGGAAACGCGCCCTGAAGTTTCGCGACTGGGGCAAAGTCGCAGCTACGTTTGTTGACCTGAATAAAGGCAAGGCCATCCGCATCGCCGCGAGAGAATCTTCAAAGGCGCTCGCCCGTCAACTGCATCCTGAAATCGCGGATAAGAACCAGCAGCAGATGCTCGCCTACCGCGAGATCTCTGACGAAGACCTGTTCACCATGCAATGGGTGAGAGTCGATCTTCCTCCGGAAGAATTCCCAGGCTACAAGGGCGAGCGGATCGTGTGTGAGCAATGCGGCGAAGGAATTAACTTCCGTAGAGAAGTGCAACGCGACGACAAGATTCTCTGTCGCGCTTGCGCCGGCGAAAGCTACTACAAAGAACTCTAGCGGCAACTAGGGAAACGCTTTTCGCGGCGGAAAGGCTTCCTCTGATTCCCACAGGCCCTTTTTCACCCGCTCGTACCTGAGCCATCCCTTTTCTGCGTCGAAGTGGTACCGCACGTAGTGAAGCTCAAAGTCGCCGCTCCCTCCAGCATCAGCGGGCCGGCAGTAGAAGGAAAGAACGTCTTGACCAGATTCCGACGGAGAGAGTTTCCAGTCAGACTTGAGCGTTCTCGCAAGAGCAATCTTGACTATCGATTTCGTTCCCTCGTTGGTTGCTTGCGCCCATTGGAATCTCGGCCCATCCAGTTCCAGCAGGAAAGTCGTCGGCCCCGCATAAGATCCGAAACCGACCGAGTAATCCACCGTCACCAACAGGGTCTGCTTTTCCGTCGGTAATGTTACCGGTTCTATTCTCGCCAACGGTCTTTCAAGCGGTTCGCTGATGAGGATATGACCCTGATCATCCGCGATGCGCAACTCCGCATCGCTTGGTGGGTTCCGAGTGAAGGACTTATAGAGAGGATCGCTCTCGGAAACGACAAACGACCAGGTTCCGTTGCCCCACATTTGCTTTCTAAGCTCCGCGGAAAATCGGGCGTCAATCATCAATTGCAGCCAGCCACTCACGCCGTTTTGCTGCTCGCGAAGAGGAATGCGTTGCAGAGGAACTTGGGAGTTGTCTTGTTGCGGAAAGGCTGCGGAGGTTGTAAGGAGAACGATAACCACAAAGAGAACGTGCCTTCGATTCGAAGACATCGGTGGCTACCTCGCCAACTCGTAAGCATTCGCAATCCGCAAAATCGTTGCCTCGTCGAAGTGTTTCCCGAGAATCTGCAGCCCGATCGGAAGTTTTTCGTGCGTCTCTCCGCAAGGAACCGAGATGCCCGGGATTCCCGCCAGATCGGCAGTCACCGTGTAAATGTCAGCCAAATACATTGCGAGCGGATCATTCGATTTCTCGCCCAGCCGGAACGCAGCCGTCGGACTTGTCGGCGTAACAATCGCATCCACTTTGTGAAACGCCGCTTCAAAATCGCGCGTCAGAAGCGTGCGTACTTTCTGCGCCTTCAAGTAATACGCATCGTAATAGCCGGCGCTCAGCGCGTACGTTCCCAGCATGATACGGCGCTTCACTTCCGCGCCGAATCCTTCGTCGCGGCTCCGCCGGTACATTTCCGAAAGCGTCTTTACTCCGCGCGCGCGACGGCTATAGCGCACGCCATCGTATCGCGCGAGATTCGAAGAGGCCTCTGCGGTGGCAATCAGGTAATACGTTGGAATGGCGTAAGGAGTATGCGGCAACGATACTGGAACAATCTCGCAACCGAGCGTCTTCAACTTGTCGATCGCATTCTCCACGGCCTGCCGCACTTCGTCGTCGAGTCCATCGCCAAAATATTCTTTCGCGACCCCCACCTTCAATCCGCGGACTGGCTTCTCAAGTTCCGCAACGTAGTCAGGTACCGGAAGATCCGCCGAAGTCGAGTCCATTGGATCGCGGCCCGCAATCGTCCGCAGCACGGTCGCGGCGTCTTTCACAGTCTTGGTCAACGGGCCAATGTGATCCAGCGACGAGGCAAACGCGATCAGCCCGTAGCGCGACACGCGGCCGTAGGTCGGCATCAACCCCACAACGCCGCAGAACGACGCGGGCTGCCGAATCGAGCCCCCCGTATCCGAACCGAGCGTCGCGACCGCCATGCCGGCCGCAACCGCTGCGGCCGAACCGCCGGACGATCCTCCCGGCACGCGATTCAGGTCGCGCGGATTCCGCACCGCCTGGTATGCCGAGTTCTCGTTCGACGAGCCCATCGCGAACTCATCGCAGTTCATTTTTCCGAGGATGACCGCGCCGGCGGCTTCCATTCTCGCCACTGCCGTGCAGTCGTACGGGGGAACGTACTTTTCAAGGATCTTCGATCCGGCGGTCGTGCGCACGCCCCGCGTGCTCATCACGTCCTTGATGCCGACCGGCACTCCGCCCAGCGCAGGAAGCGTCTTGCCTTCCGCCGCCATCCGGTCGATGTGCTCCGCCTGCTCCAGAGCGCGCTCCTTCGATAGTGTCAGAAACGCTCCAATCTGGCCGTCTTCTTTCTGGATGCGGGTGTAGTGTGCCTCTGCGAGCGTCACCGCAGAGATCTTGCGATCCTGTACGGCGGAGCGGGCGGCATCAATCGTGAGAGAGGTGAGTTCCATTTGTGGATGGATTTCGTATCGCTATCTTTCAATTACCTTCGGAACGCGGAAAAATTCGCCATCCGCATCCGGCGCGTTCGCCAGTGCTTCCTCATGCGGCAATGATTTCCGCAAACCATCGAGGATGTCTTCGCGACTGGCGTATGCGAAGCGCTCGCTGCTCTGCTTCGATTCATCCGCGCCATAGCGGTCCGAAACCTGCGCCATCGGCGGCACATCCGACGTGTCCAGTTCATTGAGCCGGTCGACATAATCGAGGATCGAGTTCAGGTCGCGCAACATGCCGCTGCGTTCCTCGTCGGTAAGGTCGAGGTTCGCGAGATCGGCGACGTAAGCAACATCCTGATCAGTAACTTTCATGGGGACTCAGCGAACGCCGTTTCTGGGATCTTCGGGACGCTCCACGACGAACTCGATGCGGTGAACCATTTCGAGCGTATATCGGTTGATCGCGGCGAGATAGCGCGGAGCCAGAATCTGAAGTTCCGATCTCCACCCCAAATCCGGGACGGCCACTCGCAATATGCCATCCAGAAAGGTCAAGGCGCGAGTGCGCTCGGCCACTGCCGACCCGCAGACGACCGGCCAGGCCATCAGCGGAGCCTGCGCCGGAGGCGCTTGCCGCAGTGATCGCGCCACGATTTTTTCCAGGTCCGATCCGGCTTGTTCCATGGGACAGCTCACAACCTCGGCGGGATTCGCTTGACCGCAGAAATTTGATTTTAACATTCTGCTGGAAAGCTCGCGGCTGTGGATCAGGCAGGAAATTCGCGCCGGATAAACTCCAGCGCCGCATCTCGCGTGGGCAGGCGACCTTCCAGTTGCGCGTCTTCCACCGCATTCAAAATCTCGCGGAACTTCGGTCCCGGTACGTGCCCCTGGGCGATCAAATCATCCCCCGTCACCAGGGGCGACGGCCGCATATTCTCCGGGGGAGTTTCCTTCTGCTTTTCGCGAATGAACTCATACGTCGTCAGGTTCCGATGGCTGGCCAGGCAGTCCGCGCGATGCAGAGCCATATGTTCATCGAATCCCGGCAGGCGCAGAAATCGTTTCAGTGTCGCCTTCTTCATCCGCATCGCATCCATGAAGCGCATGTGATTGTCGACCAGCGCCAGAATCTGCTCAGTCTCGTTATTGGAGAACCGCATGCGCCGGCAAATCTGTTCCGCGATCTTTACGCCGACCTCCACATGATTGTCGAAGCGGATCCGATCCGGCGCCACGCGAAACGTTGCCGGCTTGCCCACATCGTGCAACAGCGCTCCCCATGCCAGCGTCACTGGACAAGGCTGCGGTAGATGATCGAGCAGCAACAGCGTATGGACAAAGACGTCGCCTTCGGGATGAAACTCCGGAGGCTGCGCCACTCCCTTCATCTCCGAAATCTCCGGCAGAACCTGCTGCAAGAGCCCGCTCTCGTCGAGAAGCAGAAATGCTCGCCGCCCGTGGCCTTCCGTCAGCATGCGAGTCAGTTCATCGCGTATCCGCTCGCGCGATACGACCTTGATCTGCTCCGCCAGTTTCCGCATCGCCGCGGATGTCGCCGGATCGATCGTGTACTCAAATCGCGCAGCGAACCGTACCGCCCGCAGCATGCGCAACTTGTCTTCCGCAAAACGGTGCTCAGGATCGCCGATGGTTCGGATGAGGCCGGCTGCCAGGTCCTTGCGGCCGCCGACAAAATCAAGCACTTCGCCGCTTACCGGATCGAGCATCATGCCGTTGATGGTGAAGTCGCGCCGTGCCACATCCTCGCGCGGATCCTTGCTGAATCGCACCTCATCCGGATGCCGTCCGTCCGAATAGCCAATATCGCTGCGAAACGTCGCAACCTCCACACATTGGGACTTTGAAGAATCTTCCGCGCAAACGCTGGCCGCAATCTCCGGGACGGGGACGAGCACCACTCCGAACTGCGCTCCAACGGCGTAGGTCTCCGGGAAAATCTCCATCATCCGCCGCGGCGTCGCATCGGTCGCCACGTCGTAATCCTTCGGAGGCCGCCCAAGCACCAGATCGCGAACGCACCCGCCGACGAGATACGCCTGAAAGCCGCTCTCCCGCAGCTTCTGAACGATGGCCGTCGCCGCCTGCTTCAATTCAGCAGATTTCCCGCTCATCTTGATTTCATGATACCGCCGCCGAGGAGAAACGCCTGTCGTCGAGGCCAAACCTCGTCGAAGCGGCTGCCGAGGGGCATGTACTCACTTGAAACTTGCAACTGGAAACCGGAAACTAGAAGTGACATGGCCGACGCCTTCATCCTTGGCATCGAGAGCTCCTGCGATGAAACCGCGGCAGCGGTGGTTCGTTCGGGCGAACAGTTGATCTCGAACGTCGTTGCCTCGCAGATCGCCACCCACAAGCCCTACGGAGGGGTCGTCCCCGAACTGGCCTCGCGGGAGCATCTCAAAGCAATCGTTCCCGTGGTTCGCCAGGCAGTGGCCGAAGCCAGGCGCACTTACGACTCCGTGGACGCCATCGCCGTGACCCAGGGACCCGGTCTAGCCGGAGCGCTGCTGGTCGGCATCAGCTACGCCAAGGCGCTGGCCTTTGCGCTCGAAAAACCGCTGATCGCGGTGAACCACCTCGAAGGTCACATTCATGCTGTGCTTCTCGAGGAGCGGGAGAAGGGTAATCGCGAACTGCAGTTCCCCGTGCTGGCTCTCGTGGTCTCCGGAGGCCACACGCATCTTTATCTCGCCTCGCAGAGTGCCGACTCCTGGGCTTACGAAAATATTGGCCACACCCGCGACGATGCCGCCGGGGAAGCCTTCGACAAAGTAGCCAAACTCCTCGGCCTCGGATATCCCGGAGGCCCGGTGATCGATCGCCTCTCGACCCACGGCGATCCGAAGGCGGTGAATTTTCCGCCCGCCCAGATCAAGCATCGCGACCGCCGCGACCGCCGCGACGGAAAAGAAGTTTCTCCGGAAGACGATCGCCCCCGCTTCGACTTCTCCTACAGCGGAATCAAAACCGCGATTCTTCGTTACGTCGAAGCCCACAATATGCGGGAAGCCATTGAGGCGCGGCGTCAAGCGCTGGCCATGATCCCGAAGCCGAAGATCGAGGACCATCTTGCGCACTGCGACCGGCTGACGCTCGATCTGGTGGCATCGTTCCAGCGCGCGATCATCGAAGACCTGGTCGGAAAAACGCTGGCCGCAGCGGAGGCTTACAACATAGCCACTCTCTTCGTCACCGGCGGAGTCGCGGCCAACCAGGAATTGCGCCAGACATTCGAACGCGAAGGCGCGAAGCAAGGATTGCCGGTCTACTTCCCGTCGCGTCCGCTCTCAACCGACAACGCGGCCATGATCGCCGCCGCGGCGTATCCGAAATTTCTGGCAAAGGACTTCGCGCCCATGGATTTCTCGGCAGAAGCCGGACTTCTGCTGCGTTGAGATGGGGGCGATCCCGCAGAGATCAAACCGAAATTACATCTCGCGCTCTGGCGTCTGCTCTTCGATGTTCATGTCTTTGAATTCGCTCGACTCGAAGATTTCGCCGCACTCCTTGCACTCGACGAATTCCGAATCTTGATCGCGACTCACGATTTGCACGCGCGGATGCTTGCAGGCTGGTTTCATATCTACGCTTTGAGGAGAGGAGGGCGACTTTGAGGTCATAAATCCGGAAGGTCCCTACCGACTACGAGGACAATTTCGCCGGAATTTTCCGGTATTGTAGAACGGCGTGGCCGCTTGTCAAGCCCCCACCAGGTACGGCGTCGTGAATTCGTAACAACCAGCAAAAGCGAGAATCCAACCACAAAGGTCACAAAGAAAAGAATTGCTTTCCCTTTGTGCTACTTCGCGCCTTTGTGGTTGTGTCGTTTTCCTAGAAAGTCTGATCGAGGGCGGAGTTTGAAGCCATGCAGTTCCGGATTTCCGACCTTTTTGATCGTATCACTCTAACCCGCTCAGCCCTCGATACTTACCTCTAGACAGCGGATTCTTGCCGTCCCCTGCCCTAGCTTGCCTCCCAGCGACGAATTGCCGTACAATTAATTACGACGAAAAAGGTCGGAGATATACCCGACTGATTTTGCCCTATATCGGACGACCTAAGTGCTGAAGCTCACGAAAAAGGCGGACTACGCTCTCATGGCGATGAAGCATCTCGCAGAGCACGCGGCCGGAGCTTCGCGCAGCGCCAAGGATGTTGCCGATGCTTATGGCATTCCGCCCGAGGCCCTGGCCAAGATCCTGCAGCGGCTGGCGAAAGCTGGCCTGCTGCAATCGCAGCACGGAACCAATGGGGGATACACCCTGGGCCGTCCGGCGCACACGATTTCGGCGTTTGAGGTGATTCAGGCGATCGACGGGCCGCTGTTTATCACTTCATGTGTGACCGTTCGCGGCGAGTGC
This sequence comes from uncultured Acidobacteriota bacterium, assembly GCA_963763845.1. Lineage (GTDB taxonomy): Bacteria > Acidobacteriota > Terriglobia > Terriglobales > Acidobacteriaceae > Sulfotelmatobacter. The sequence continues at coordinate 222,526 of CAVXPX010000014.1, read as the reverse complement.
GACCAGAGTGATCGCTGCAACATCCGCGAACCGCTGCGCAAAGTGAACGAAAGCATCGAGGCGGTGCTCAAGCGCATCAAGATTTCACACATGCGTGAAGAGCCGGAAGAAGCCGGAAGCCCGGCTCCCAAAGCCGCCGAACTGGTGACGATCACCTGAAGACCACGGAGAGGTTTTTGCGGAATACAAGTCGGAAGTTTGACGAAGGGCGAACGACTGACGACGAATTTGATCAGGAGAGTCAATCAATGAGCACGGATGTAAAAGTCCCCCAGGTACACGCTGAAGCCCACAGCCCCAACGGCAAGGGCATCAAGCTACCCATCTACATGGATAACCACGCGACCACTCCCATGGATCCGCGGGTCCTCGAAGAGATGTTGCCGTACTTCATGGAAAAGTTCGGCAACGCCGCCAGCCGCAATCACTCTTTTGGATGGGCCGCGGAAGAAGGCGTAGAAACCGCGCGTGAACGCATCGCGAAGCTGGTTGGAGCAACCACCAAAGAGATCATCTTTACCTCCGGCGCCACGGAGAGCGACAACCTCGCCATCAAGGGTGTAGCCGAGATGTACCGCGAAAAGGGCAACCACATCATCACCGCGGTTACCGAGCACAAAGCGGTGCTCGATACCTGCAAGCGCCTGGAGAAGTACGGCTACCGCGTGACTTACTTTCCGGTCCAGAAGGATGGCTTGATCGATCTCGACGATCTCAGGCGCGCGATCGACGACAAGACGATTCTGGTGACGATCATGTTCGCAAACAACGAAATCGGCGTGGTGCAGCCGGTCGCGGAAATCGGCAAGCTCTGTCGCGAGAAGGGCGTCATCTTCCACACTGACGCGACCCAGGCCGTGGGCAAAGTTCCCGTCGACGTAAACAGGCAGAACATCGACGTCATGTCGATTTCCGGCCACAAGATGTACGGGCCGAAGGGCGTGGGCGCACTTTATGTTCGCCGCAAGAATCCGCGTGTGCAGATTTCCGCGATCATCGATGGCGGGGGACACGAGCGCGGCATGCGATCCGGGACGCTGAATGTTCCCGGCATCGTCGGCCTGGGCAAGGCGTGCGCCATCGCGACGGAAGAGATGCCGCAGGAATCCTGCCGCTTGGCGGGTCTGCGCAACCGTTTGCGCGATCGCATCACCGGCAAGCTCGACGAGGTCTACATTAACGGGTCGATGGAGCAGCGATTGCCTGGCAACTTGAACATCAGCTTCGCTTATGTGGAAGGCGAATCGCTGTTGATGGGCATCAACGACATCGCCGTTTCCAGTGGATCGGCGTGCACCTCTGCGACGCTTGAGCCATCTTATGTATTGAAGGCTCTGGGCACGGGTGACGATCTGGCTCACAGCTCGATCCGTTTCGGCATCGGACGTTTCAACACCGAAGCCGAAGTGGACTACGTTGCCGATCGCGTGATCGAAACCGTGGAGCGCCTGCGCGAGCTTTCTCCGCTGTACGAGATGGCGAAAGAAGGCATCAATCTGAAAGATGTGAAGTGGGCAGGAGAGTAGGGAGAACAGGTTTCAAAGTTTCAGAATTTCAAGGTTTCGAAAACGCAAACTTTGAGTTCTGAATGCGCCGAAGCTGGCGCTTTGAAACCTTGAAACATTGCAACTTTGAAACTCTGAAACCTGAGGTTAAGAAATGTCATATAGCGACAAAGTCATCGACCACTACAATCATCCCCGGAACGTCGGCTCGCTCGACAAGAACAGTCATGACGTGGGAACGGGCCTGGTGGGCGCGCCCGAATGCGGCGACGTCATGAAGCTGCAGATCAAGGTCAATCCGGAAACCAACGTCATCGAAGAAGCGAAGTTCAAGACCTTTGGCTGCGGGTCCGCCATCGCCTCGTCCTCGCTCGCAACCGAGTGGGTGAAGGGCAAGACCGTGGACGAAGCTCTTGCCATTAAGAACATGGACATCGTAAAGGAACTTTCGCTTCCTCCGGTGAAGATCCACTGTTCTGTGCTGGCCGAAGACGCCATTCGCGCCGCGATCGGTGACTGGAAGAAGAAACAGGAAACAGGCAAGCCGGTGGCCGCCGAAGCAAAGTAGCTGGGAGCTTCGAGCGGCGAGCCGTTGGTGGCCTCGCGAAGTTTCGACGCCAGGCGTCGCCAGCCGCGAAGCGGCGAAACAGTGCAGCCCAACGGCGTAAGCCGCGGGTAAGCCCGGCAGAAAGCCCCGAAGGGGCGTAAGAAACGGAATGACAACAGCAACCGAAATCCCGCAGGCCACTGCCAGGGGCATTCAGGTGACCGAGAAGGCCATCGGCAAGATCCGCAGCGCGATGGTCAAAGAAGGCATCTCGCCCGAGCAGGGAGGCCTGCGTCTTGGCGTGCAGGGCGGAGGATGCTCGGGGCTGAGCTATAACATCCGGTTTGACTCGCAGCCGCGCGAGCGCGACCGCATCTTCCAGTTCGCGGACGTGCGGGTGTTTGTCGACCCGAAGTCGTTCATCTACCTGCACGGCATGATTCTGGATTATCAGGAAACCCTGATGCAGCAGGGTTTCGTTTTCGTGAATCCGCAGGCCACGAAGTCGTGCGGCTGCGGCACTTCGTTCTCCGCCTGAGCAAGAGGAAGTCAACCGCCGAGGATGCCGAGTGCGCCGAGACTAACCGGGGTTGTTCCTTGGTTCTCTGCGTCCTCAGCGATCTCGGCGGTAAAGTTTCTGGGTTAGGAATTGGAACGTGACGACGAAGTCATCTCTTACCGCGATCAGCGCGAAACCCGCTCCAGAGGATACGCATTCCTGCTGGTCATGCGGATCCATGCGCGCGGCGCACTTCTGCGCGGCTTGCGGTAAGGTGCAGCCTCCTCAGCCCGCGGACTATTTCTCGTTCTTCGGCCTGCCTCCGAAATTGATTCTCGACGTCGCCGTGTTGGAGAAGGATTTCTATGATCTCAGCCGACGACTCCATCCCGATCTCAGCGCTCGCGCGAGTTCGGAAGAGCAGGAGTGGAGTCTCGAGCAGAGTTCTCTGCTGAACGACGCCTACCGGACCCTGCGCGATCCGATCAAGCGCACGCAGTATTTGCTTCGGCTCGAGGGCGTGGAACTGGAAGAGCAATCGAAGGCTGCAACCGAACACGCCCGCGCCACAGGCGAAGTGAAGAAACAGATTGTTCCGCCGGACCTGCTCGAAGAAGTGTTCGAGCTCAACATGCAGCTGGAAGAGCTGAAGATGAACAAGCAGGTCGGCGACGACGATCCTTCGCTGGCCGCGGAAATTTCGAAACACAAAGTCGCGCTCGAAGCGATGTACGAGCAACTCTTACAGGAACTGCAATCGTACTGGAAAGAGTGGGATGCCGGCATCGACCGCAAGCCGGTTGAAAGCGCAGTCCCAGAGCGGACGCAGATCATCGGCAAAATGGTGGACGTCCTGAACCGCCGTAACTACATCCGGAATCTGGTGAGAGATGTGAATGCGGCGTTGGAAGAATGAAAAGCAGTTCGCAATGGTAAGCGGGTAATTTTGTAGTTGATCGAGACGTATGCGGCCGCTCGGTACATTACCAAATTACCCGATTACAAAATTACAAAATGGCCTCTGAATATATTGTCGGAATCGATCTGGGGACGACCAACTCCCTGGTCGCATACATGCAAGGGGACACGCCCGTAGTGATCCCGGGCGATGACGGATCGAATCTGGTTCCGTCGGTGGTCGCGCTCGATGAGAGCAGCCAGGCCGTGATCGGCAGTCCCGCACGCAGGTATCTGATCGAGACGCCGGAACGTGCCGCGTACTCGATCAAGCGGCTGATGGGACGCGGCGTCGAAGACATTCAGGAAGAGCTGAAGCTGTTTCCGTTCCGTCTCGCCGACGATCTCCAGCCCGGAGAAGTTCTTCGAATCAAGCTGGGCAGTAAGGCGTTCACGCCTCCGGAAATTTCCGCCCTCATTCTTCGCCAGCTGAAGCGCAATGCCGAACGCTATTTCGGTGCTGCGGTCACGAAGGCAGTGATCACCGTGCCTGCGTATTTCAACGACGCCCAGCGGCAAGCCACCAAAGATGCCGGACGCATCGCCGGTCTCGAAGTTCTGCGGCTCGTCAATGAGCCCACCGCGGCGTCGCTCGCCTACGGACTGGATAAGAAGCAGAACGGCATTGTCGCCGTGTACGATCTCGGCGGCGGAACGTTTGACATTTCGATCCTCAAGCTGCACGACGGCATCTTTGAGGTGATCGCCACGAATGGCGACACGCACCTCGGCGGCGACGACATCGACAACCTGCTGATCACCATCGCGCTCGACGACATCCGCGGCGATCTCGGCCTTGATATGCGCCGCAACGCCGAAGCGGTTCAAACCATCCGCAAGGCAGTGATCGAAGCGAAGATTGCGCTCTCGTCTCAGCCTTCGATGAATCTCGATATCGTGCTGCCCGGAGGCAGGCGCTATCAGCGTGAGATCGCGCGCGAGCAATTCGAGCAGCTGATTCAGCCGATCATCGACCGCACGGTTGGACCCTGCAAGCAGGCGCTGAAAGACGCGAACCTCAAGCCGGAACAGATCGATGAAGTCGTGCTCGTGGGCGGATCGACGCGCATTCCGAAGGTGCGTGCTCTGGTAAAGGAGATGTTCCACCGCGAGCCGCATGTCGATCTCAATCCCGACGAAGTGGTTGCGCTCGGCGCGGCGGTGCAGGCGAACATTCTGGGCGGTGGGTCAGAAGCCACGCAGAACATGCTGCTGCTCGACGTGACTCCGCTTTCGCTCGGAATCGAAGTGGCTGGCGGAGTCACCGACAAAATCATTTTGCGCAATTCGACGATTCCAGCCTCAGCCACACAGTTCTACACGACGCAGATCGACGGGCAGGCGAATGTTGCGATTCATGTTTTGCAGGGAGAGCGTGAACTCGCAAAAGATTGCCGTTCGCTGGCGCGCTTCGACCTGAAAGGCATTCCGCCGATGGCGGCTGGCATCCCGCGCGTGGAAGTGAAGTTTCTGATCGACGCGAACGGCATCCTGCAGGTCTCGGCTCGCGAACAGCGCAGCGGAAAAGAAGCGGAAATCCAGGTTCAGCCGAGCTACGGGCTGACCGACGAGCAGGTCGAGGGCATGATTCTCGACTCGTTCGACAACGCCGAAGAAGACTTTCGCCGGCGGCAGGTGATCGAAGCGCGCAACGAGACCGCGACCATTCTCGCCGCGCTCGAAAAGGCGAAGAAGAGTCCGGCATGGGGACAACTCACGACCGACCAGAAGAAACAGATCGCCAAGATGGAGAAGGCGCTGACGGAAGTCAACAAAGAGGACGACTATCAGGCGATCCGCAAAGCAATCGACGCCCTGAACCAGTGCACCATGCGGCTTGCCGAATTGATGATGGACACCGCGGTATCGTCGGCGTTGAAAGGCAAGAACATGGATGAGACCGATCTGGGCGAAGCACCGACAGCGCCTCATCCAATGGCGAAAGCAGAGTTCGAATGAGATTGAGGAGCTGCAATGGCTGAAGAGAAAACACAAGGCGCCGGAACCGTCACCGAAGAAGCTCCGGGCGAAAACACGGTGCAGATAACGTTCCTGCCCGAAGGCAAGACTGTGACATTCGAGCACGGCAAGCTGCCTTATGAAGACCACGGAAAAGAGGAGTCGATTCTCGACATCGCGCTGAATTTCGGCATAACGCTGGACCATGCCTGCGGCGGCAATTGTGCCTGTACCACCTGCCACGTGTGGGTCAAAGAGGGCGCGGAGAATCTTTCAGAAATGGACGATGACGAAGCCGACCGGTTGGACATGGCGGCCGATCTGCAATTAAACTCCCGTCTCGGCTGCCAGGCGCAGATCACGAAGCCCGGTAAGGTCGTCGTAGAGATACCCGCCTGGAACCGCAATTACGTGTCGGAAGAGCAGCATTAGAGCAGTCACCTCAGCCACCAGCGGCAGCTGTTGGCTGAGACCGTTGGCTGAATGTTGACCGCTGATTGCTGGCTGCGAATTCAAGGAGCTCGATCATGGCCAAAAAACTTACCTGGGACGACGCCGAAGATATTGGCATTCTCCTTTCCGAGACCCATCCGGAACTTGATCCACTCGTAGTGCGCTTCACCGACCTGCACCGCTACGTGACCGAGCTGCCCGACTTTGCCGGCGACCCGAAAGCTTCCAACGAGGGCAAGCTGGAAGCGATCCAGATGGCCTGGCACGAGGAATATCAGGACCGGACGCAGGCCTGACACTCAGCAGTCAGAACTCAGCCATTCAGAATTCAGCCGACTGAACCACATCGGGCGGTGCTGTGCACTACTACTTTGGAGATCACCTCAGATCGACCGCAGTTGTTGAGAATGCGACGGCAAGTTCATGCGAGCAGGACATTGATTACTATCCGGGCGGTGCGGTCATAAACGACAACTGCGGAACAGTGACTCAGCATTATCGGTTTACCGGCAAGGAACGGGATGCCGAGTCGGGCCTCGACAACTTCGGGGCTCGGTATGACGCATCGAGCATGGGCCGCTTCATGTCGCCCGATCCGCTCGGCGGGAGACTCATCAATCCGCAGACGCTCAACAAGTACAGCTACGTCATAAACAATCCGCTCCGCTACACCGATCCGACGGGGCTGTACATCTGCACAGACGATCCGAAAGATGGGTCCTCGCACTGTGCTTCGGACAGTGACAAGAGGTTTGAAACAGCGCGGCAAAACGATTTGCAATCCAAAAATACGGATGTTGTTAATGCCGCTAAGGCTTACGGTGACGTCAATAGTGCGAATGGGGTCACTGTTGGTTTTGCTGATCTAGGCAAGAATGGCGAAGGTGGCGTGACTACTTCGCATCTCGGCGCGGATGCAAATGGCAACTTGCAAGCCCAATCGGATGTCACTATCAACTCGTCCGCCAGAGGCACGGCTTTGGATGCGGACGTTGGTCATGAGGGGAGCCACGTAGAGGACGCTCAGACGATGGTCCAAAGCATCACATTCGACAAGCTTGGGAATTACAAGGTTGGCGATGACATCAGTCAGTACCGTTCAGAACAACGGGCATACTCCATAACAGACGCCATCTACAGGTCAGCGAATGAACCCTTCAACGGCTGCGGGGATGCCAAGTGTGCGCTCGGGGCCGGGTCCAGCCCGCTTGGTACTAGCGAGCGAATCGATCAGATAATGCTTGCAAATCCAAAAATTTATCATTCAGCGGATGGCAAGCCCTTGACTTCAACCAATCAGGGGGGGAATGTGCTGAATATTACGGTTCCGCACTGAGGGGCGGTGAATATGAAGGCGCAAAGAAAAATACTCTGGCTGCTGCCTTTACTGCTCGGCGTGAGTGTCCAGGTCTGCATCGCGGCACCGACGCCTGACAAAGTGCCTCTCTGCGATTTACAGAGGACGGCTAAACAAGGTGAGCAACGATCTGTTCAGGTGGACGGAATTTACAGCGATGGGTTTGAGATGGGTGTTCTTACTGACGCTGCATGTCCGTCTGAACACACTTGGGTTGAACTCGACCTTCAGTCCACCACGAACAAAGAGACGCTCCGATCAATGCTGGAGACAGCGGGACAGGCGGACGTGGTGTTCGAGGGCGAGTTTTACGGGCCGGGCGTTCCTGATCCCAAGCTACCGGAATCCATCAAGAAGTCGTACCAGCCCAGTTGGGGTCATCTCGGAGCATTTAGAACCAAGCTGGTGGTTCATGCGATCCAGAGCGTGAAGCCCGTACCGGTGGACCATCCAACCGCCGCAGACCTGACCCGTGAGGTGCCTATTCTTCGGGAATCCGCCCTGCCAATGTACCCGCCCATCGCCAAAGCCGCGCACGTGACTGGCAAGGTGATCGTGCGAGTGACTGTCAAAGACGGACTGGTAGTGAAAACGGATGTGCTGTCTAAACTCAATCCATCCGAGCGTCGGTTCTTGGAAACGCCGACGGTCGAGAACCTAAAGACCTGGCACTTCGCCGCCGACGCGAACAGCGAGTTCACCGTGACTTACACCTACGCCATCGCCGGCGAGGAAACGGAAGGCCCGACGAACCCCATAGTCGAAATGCTTCCATCGCTGGACGTGAATATCACAGCCCGCCCCGTCAAGCCCGCCGTCATGTATGGCGCGCAGGGCAGCCCATCCGCAGACACGTCTCTCCACGAGTCCCGTCATGCTGAAGGAGTCGCGCGGCAGCAGAGGTGAAGTCAACAAGTGAACGTCAGGAAACTACTGCCGGTGCTCGTGCTGGCGTGCGGGTTTCTCTCCGCGCAAAGCGTGCCGCCTGAGCCAATCCTGAAATCTGCCGGGCAGCCGAACTATCCCCCACTTGCGCGTGCAGCGCACATCGAGGGCGAGGTGCGATTGGAGTTCGTTCTAAAGCATGACGGCGATCCGTCGTCTGTGACTGTGATCTCCGGCCATCCGATGCTTGTTCCCGCAACAGTCGCAACGGTCAAAACATGGAAGTTCGAGTTCCCTGAGAATGCGTTCCAGGAAGGGCGGAAGTACGAAACCACATTCGCTTACAAACTGGCGAAGAAGGAGATTGAGCAGGAGAATCAGCCCAAGGTCAACGTGACTGTGAACACGTTTCATCGCGTTGAGATCATGGCGATGTGGGCAGATGTGCAGGCGAGCAACTGCCCGGCACCGGAGACGCACGCTCCCGCTTCAACCGAGACGCAAGACTTCGTTGAGTTGTCTCGTTCCGGCTGCTATGGTTCCTGCCCGATCTGCCCTTGAAGAACTCGCCGGCCAGCTTGTCGAGGAGCTAGCCAGCCATCGCACTCTTGATCAACCCATCGTTGGGCCACGGCTGGAGGAATATCGCCAGGCTGCTGGCCGCTTCGCGCGCTATGACGATGTACGCCGGGCCATCCTGAAGCTGCAGAACACTCTCGAACGGATGTTCGCTGCAAAGAGAGATCGCAACGACGATGAGGAAACGCTTCGCTCCGAACTGGACCGCGATCTGAAGAAACTGCTGAGCGCCTGCGATCAGGTTACCGGAAGAGACAAGCTACACCAGGGCCGAATATAGCTGCGTTCCCTCGCTTGCTGGCCTAGAATGTTGCTGTCCATGATCGAAGCGGCTAAAGAAGAAATCCTCTCTTCGTTCCCGATGTGGTGCGCCGATCCCGCATCAGCCGCTTGCACGTTCAATCTCGAAAAACCGCATCAGGGGGTCGCGCCCCAAAATCCTGCACTGCATCAGGGCATCGCGTGGTCTAACTCCACAAGTGCGTTAGGGTTGCGAACTCTCGCCGTCGAAAACCGTGTTGGGTCCCTTTGTACCGGCAAAGAACGCGATAGCGAGTGCGGGCTGGATGTGTTCGGGGCCAGATACTACTCCTCCTCGCTCGGGCGCTTCATGAAGCCTGACGACTCTTTGGTGTATTGGGATCGAAGCGACCCGCAGAGCTTGAACCTGTACAGCTACGCTGAGAACAATCCTGTAAGCAACACTGATCCCGACGGCCACGACTGCGTGTACCTGAACAACTCTGGCAGTGGAGTGGAGAGCATCGATCAAAGCAGCAGTTCCGGGGAATGCGGAGGCAGCGGCGGGTACTGGGTGCAAGGCGCGGTCACAAACGCTCAGATCAACGGTGATTCCCTGGAGCTGACCGGGACAACGAACGGAGTGAATAACAACACGAGCGCCAGCTACTTAACCAACGGCGATGTTCCGCTGAATCCTTATGCTCAGCAGGTGCTCGGTCAGGCCGGCGTGCTAGCCGCACCGGGTGTGAACCTGGCCGCGAAAGGCTTGATGGCGTTTGGCTGGATGTATTCCGCACCTGCGATGCTGCTCGCGACATGTGCTTCGGGAGGGCCGGGTTGCAACGGCCCGAGCGCGGCGATGGCAATCCTCCCGGAGGTCGGCGCGCTGCGCGAGGGCGCAGTCCTCTTTAAGGAAGGAGCTGCTTTCGGCAAGGGCGCGGAAATCCTTCAAAAGGCCGGAGGCATGGCGCAGGCCGCCAAAGACTACGAGAGTTTGCAGGGCGCTGAGGCAGTGTACGGCAGCACTAAAGTCAAAACACTAGCCGACGGCACAAAAGCAGTTCTCTACAACAGTACAGGAGGCTCCGGCGCACCAACCCTAGCATTCCAGGATGCCGCAGGGCGCACTCTCACGAAAATCAGGTACTAAGCTATGTGTGCCATACAAAGAGGACAAGCCGTGAATCCGGGCGAGGACGAAATCGTTTCGCTAAATGAAGCGAAGTATCTCTTTTTGCGCGATATCTCCGAACCCGAAGAAAACTCATTACGCCTTGTTGTTGAAGAGGCGATTGCGGATCACACGCAGACCGTATCGACGCCAGACCCAACCAGCCCGTTCGCTGAAATCCTGAAAGGCGCTTCGCCGGTCAAGGCAGTCGAGGGCTGCCGGAGGTTCGAACTCCAGTGGAGCCGCTACGTCGCCTATCTTGTTACCGAAGAGACCGTGGGTTCTGGCGGGAGCTATGAGGACGAGGTTTACACTGGCAAGCTGTTTCGGGAGTACACCAAATCCCACTTTCTTGACTATCTATCCCGCGACACGGGCGGGCACTTCGAACCAATCCTGCATTACAAGCTGATCTGCCAGAATCATCTCATAGACGTGGCAGCCTACGGTCCACCGGAAGTTCGGCTCTTGGAGAGTAGCGGGACGAGGCCGAAGCCTAACTGAATCAGACCGGCACACTCGATAGCCGCCGCTGACGTTTTCCGGCGGCTAGGGCTGCGATCCGGCAGCAGGTGAGGATCAGGGAATGGTGAATATCAATGACAGCGTGACCAGCCAGGATGGAGCGTTGAAGGTGACGCTGACGGCGTTCGATCCCAGGAGGGGCGAGGGCCGGGTGAAGATCGAGGAACTGAAAGCTGAGCGCGGGCGCTTCTACGTGACGGTGGAGTACGGCGAAGCCGGGCAGACGAGGATCGACTACAAGACTTACGACCTGAAAAAGCCGTCCGAACTCCCCTTTAACACCAACCGGAATGATGCGGTCAAAGAGATCAAAATCGTCCGGGTTCCCGCCGACTGATCCGGCTCCGATGTACCCAGAAAAGTTTTTCTTTTAGCTGCCGGTTTGAACTGCCAGAGCCGCACCGGGAAGGTGCGGCTCTGGGCTATGGGTTAATCCTCAGCCTGATAGTCGACGTTCAGCTTGGCGATCTGAGCCACGAGCTGTTGGCGCTGTTTGCCTTCGGGAAGCTGGTCGGCTTCGGCGGTCAGGCGTTCGAGGTCAGCCATGATCTGCTGCTTTTTGGAGTCGCTTGCCATCGGGTCATCCCCCCTTTCTATAGGTCTAATACCCGGTCTGGGCGGAAGTCTGGGTTTCGAGGGAGAATTTTTTTTAGGGTGCTTGGGAGCCGGGTTCGGGGTGTCCTGCCTGCCAAGGTTGCCCTGCCGGGGTGAGGGTCAAAATCTCGCCGCCTACGGCGTCGGGTGGAGGGGTGACACTCCACCCCTGAAAGGGTGCTGCAGGGTAACTTTCGGTTACCGTGCGCGAACCTATTGAAACCAGAGCAGCTACGGAAAAAATCCCGCCATCAGGGTGCTGGTGCAGCAACCTGAAGTTAGCGCAGGCGAACTTGTTGATTCTTAAGCGCGGCTGCTAGTCTCGGCTGATATGGCGAGAGAGGAAGCCGGGACATGGTGAAGCCGCCGCTGCGCACGAAATCCATCGGTTTCAAAGTCAGCGAGGAAGAGTACGCGCAGTCGGAAACGGCGGCGCAGGCGACCGGGCGGACGCTCGGGGAATGGTGCGGGTGATTGTCCTGTGGCCCTGTTTTACTGTCTACCATTCTAGTAGACATTCAATGATTGCCTTACGGCGTCCCCAGCCGAGGATCGACGGGCCGTACCGGCCCCAGGGACCTTAAAGAGCAGCTTGCAATGGAGCAGGTCCAAGCAAATCCAGGCGCCGGCAAGAAACTGCCTCTCCAAATGAACGATCCCCGCTGGCCCGCAAGCGACGGATGGGTCAAGATGAGTCAGAATGTAAATGGAGTTGAGGTCCATTATGTGGAGAACACCACGACCGGCCAAGTCGACGACTTCAAGTTCAAATAGTGAGGAAGATGGAAGCAGGATTCAAGTTCGAGGAGATATACAGAGACGGTGATGTGCTGGAAGTCCGTGTCATAGGGTGGAATGGGGCCTTTGGAGGAGTCGCTAATGTCTACGTGGGAATCGAACGCCTAGGCGAGGTTGCGACTTTGCTTCAGGGCTTCCCATCGTCCGTTACCGACGACCGGGAGTTCACTCTCGGCGCGTTCGGTGGCGAGTTCGCTGGGGGTGGTGTTAGCCTGCGTTTCCGCGCTTGTGGCGGTGCCGCTCATGTGGTAGTGGAATCGAAAATCGAGGCGGACTCAGATTCGGCGGCTCCGCGACAATCAGTGGTGTTCGTCATGCCGACCGAAGCCGCAGCAATCGACTCCTTTGTCGAAGAGCTTCGAAGTATCGACCGCAACCAAGCTAGAGAGGCGCGTTTAAGAGGGACAACAAGGGGTGAGGGTTAGGTTGCCCGGAGTTTTAGCTGTGGTGTTGGTCGCGCCATTCTGTGGCGCGGCCTTGCCGTTTCAGCCTGCCGATCCATTCCTGATTCCGGGAGGTGAGGAGCAGCGATCTGGCGGTGATCCGGGTTGGATTAGGGGAGCTTCCCGATGCCGATTCCGCCGCCGATCTGGACCGTGTAGTGTGGCGATTCGGGCACGGTGAGGGGTGACGTTCTGGCCTTTGGAGCCGGGTTGCTAGGCGGTAACGGTCAAGGTCCAAATCTCGCCAAAGGCTACGAAGTCCACGAAGGAAACGGAAGTTAGACTTCCTTTATGAGCCTTGGGTCATTGCTGATTGAGAATTCTTGTCGAAACGGATTGTAGGATTTCCAACCTTTCCCAGCTTGTTAGCACCCAAGCCAGCCGAGTGCTTACAGCATGGCGGCTCCCCCACCCAACCGCCGGAAAGCGGATCGGATACGGGAGATCTGCGCCCGTATCCTCCAAACCAAGGAAGATGAGCTCTTGGCGCTAAGTTCGGAACTCCAGATCGCGTTGAGTGAGCATTCGTTGCAGCTTGAAAACAGGACCACGGCAGGGCTGTTGAAGTGGCCGAACTGCCCGGAGGAAAGAAGGAACACGAAAATAACAGAACAATAGACGCCCGCGAGAGCGTTGTCTGGTGCGAGTCGTTTTTCTGGCCTGAGTCGCTAGGTTTTACATCCCGGTGACAATTTCGAAGGGCGCTTCCCTTAGATTGGCAACAATCTGCCAGCGAGAAATCGTCTGGCACTCTCTCTCCGGCAAAACTGGAAGGGCACGGCAACCACTGCCGTGCCCTAATTTATTTCGGACTAATCTGTACTCAGCGGGCGGGAACCGGAGCAGGCTCCTCAATGTTCGCCTCGCGTAGGAATTTTGCCGCCTCTTCCGGCGGAGTGGGATTGATATAGAAGCCCGTGCCCCATTCGAATCCTGCCGTCTTGGTGAGCTTGGGCATGAATTCGATATGCCAGTGATAGTGATCATTGGTCGGATCCTGCACCGGGGAAGTGTGGATGACCAAGTTGTACGGCGGATTATCGAGCACGCGGTCTGCGCGGGTGAGCAATTCCTTCATGGCCCGGGCGAGGTTCTCAAACATGTGCGAGGACGAGTTCTCGAAAGCCGACTCGTGCTGCTTGGGAAGGATCCAGGTCTCAAACGGAAACCGCGGTGCGTACGGCGCGAGCGTCAGGAAGTTTTCGTTTTCCGAAACCACGCGTATGCCGCCATCCATCTCCTGCCGGATGATGTCGCAGAAAACGCAGCGTTCCTTGTAGAGGAAGTACTGCTTGGCGCCTTCGAGTTCCTGCACCACGTTGATCGGAAGAATCGGCAACGCGATTAACTGCGAGTGCGAATGTTCCAGCGATGCCCCGGCCGCTTCGCCGTGGTTCTTGAAAATCAGAATGTATTTGAAGCGCCGGTCTTTCTTAAGGTCAAGGATCCGGTCGCGGAAGGTCCAGAGAACGTCTTCAATGCGCTTCGAAGGCAGCGTCGCCAGGCTGGCATTGTGATCGGGAGTTTCGATGATGACCTCGTGCGCCCCGATGCCGTTCATGCGATCGAACATGCCTTCGGCCTGCCGGTTCAGATTGCCTTCGATGCCGAGTGCGGGGAACTTGTTGGGCACGACGCGGACAGTCCAACCCGGCGTATCGCGCGGGGGCGGAGGCCCTCCGTTGGAATTGGGACGGTAGGCCTGGATCTCGGGCGGCGTCTTGCTTTCGTTCCCATAGCAGAACGGACAGAATCCACCCTTGATCTTCATGTTTTCGCGCACAAAATCGGTTGGGCGCTTCGCGCGGTCGGTCGAAATGATCACCCAACGGCCAACGATCGGATCTTTCCTAAGCTCCGGCACTATTGAATCCTTTCAATGGATTGCGCAAACTTCATATTCTACGCCGCCAGGGAGGCGTTCCGAAACAGCTCGAACTGTGGGCGGGAGTTACTGCTGTCATAGTATACGCTGACGATATCGAACCTCCACTGGCACGATGGTGGAGCATGGCGCAGATAGTCGCGGATGACCTGCGCGACCTCGCGGCGTTTGTGACGATCGACGGCCGCCTCGGCGGGTTTCACATGGTGCGACGTTCTGGTCTTAACTTCAATGAAACAAAGCACATCCCGATCCCAGCCGATCAGATCGATTTCTCCATGACAGCGGGGAGTGCGGTAGTTGCGCGCGACCATGGCATAGCCGAGCCGCCGCAGATGGAAGTAGGCGTCCTCCTCGCCGCGCGCCCCGATGCGATGGCGGACCGGACGTCCATCCGGGGGAAGAACACGCGATGCGAGCGAGTCGAGCGTTCGAAGAACCGTGCGCGTGAAGACGGCTGGGAGCATGACAGGAAGAGTCATGCTAGAGGATTTCGCCGCGCGAGGGATGTGACGCGACTCACAGCAGGGAATTTTTGCCACGCTCAATTCCCAAACCGGAAACCAGCCACGGAATTGCACGGATCTTCACGGATATGCGACTTTCCCGATCCGTGTCAATCCGTGTGAATCCGTGGCCAGAAGCTCCGCTTAGGCTCCGACGGCCTTGATGCACTCCTCGAGCACATCGACGGCTACGTCTGCTTCGTCTTTGGTGACGATGAGCGGCGGACAGATACGGACGGTACTCGGTCCGCAGCCCAGGAACAGGATGCCATGCTCGAAGGCCATCTCGACGATGCGATCGCGCTCGGCATTACCGTATTCCTTGGTGACTTTGTCCTTCACGATATCGACTCCGATCATCAAGCCGCGTCCACGCACATCGCCGACGAGCTTCAGTTTCGAAGGCCAGTCCGCCATGCGCTTCAACATATGATTGCCAACCACAGTCGAATTCTCGAGGAGATGTTCTTTCTCGATCACGTCGAGTGTGGCCAGTGCTGCAGCGATTGCGACGGGATTGCCGCCGAAGGTTGAGGCGTGCGAACCAGGAACCCAATCCATGATCTCGGCCTTGGTCATCGTGATGCCGAGCGGCATGCCAGATGCGATGCCCTTGGCCATGCAGACCATGTCGGGCTCGACTCCGGTGTGCTGGACGGCCCACCACTTTCCGGTCCGACCGATGCCGCTTTGCACTTCGTCGACGACGAGCATGATGCCGTGACGGTCGCAGATGCGGCGCAGTTCCTGCATGAAGACCGTGGGCGCGACGACGTATCCGCCTTCGCCCTGGACCGGCTCGACGAAGATGGCGGCGACTTCCTCGGGAGGCAGCGTGGTCTTGAACAACTTTTCTTCGATGAAGCGTGCGCAGCCGAGCGCGAAGTTGTCGGCATCCTGCGTTCCGCCAACACAGCCGCGGTAAACGTCGGGATAGCGGACGTGCGTGACTCCCGGGACGAGCGGAGCGAAGCGGCGGCGCTGCTGCGGCTTCGAAGCCGTCAGCGAGAGCGCGCCCATGGTGCGTCCGTGAAAAGCGCCGAAGAACGCGATGACGTTCTGGCGCTTGGTGTGATAGCGGGCAAGCTTCAGCGCGCATTCAATCGCCTCGGCGCCGGAGTTGCCGTAGTACACGCGATGCGGTCCGCGCATCGGAGCGATCTTCGACAGGCGCGCTCCCAGATCCACCATGTTCTCGTAATAAAAATCGGTTCCCGACATGTGGATGAGCTCGCCCGCCTGCTTGCGAATGGCGGCGACGACCTCGGGATGGCAGTGGCCGGTGGAAGTGACGGCGATACCGGCGGAAAAATCGAAAAACTCGTTGCCATCGACGTCGGTGACGACAATGCCGCGCCCGCTTTTGGCAACCATCGGATAAGAGCGGGTATAGGACGGCGAAATATATTTCGCATCGCCCTCGAGCACGCGCTTGGCGTTGGGCCCGGGCAGGGCGGTCTTGATCTTCGGACCGATCGTGGCGGTCATGGTCTTGGTAGTCATTGGAGTTCCTCCGTAAAACAGTGGCCAGTGGGTGCTAGCCCGTTGTCAGTGAGTTGCGGCCTCGGGAAAACGTCCTGGTTCAGACGGAGTTCGGCCGGGGCGAATCAGGCGGAGGATGGAATTAGTCGCTACCGAAGAGGGACGGGCGGAGGCGCGAAGGCAGATTGGCGCGATACCGCCGCGGACACACCAGGCAGTGCAGCCAGCACTCGGCAGACTGTACATGGGGAAGACGCGATTTGGGATTGTTCTGCAGCATCGCAATCGGCCAACGTCATCTCTGATTATATCCGGGGAAATGCAAGCAGCGTAACCCATAATGACGAGAGTAACGTTTGGCCCAAGCTCAACCGCAGCCACCCGCTTTTACGATCCTCAGCCGCGATCGATGCATTCGCGCGCAGCGCCGATGCTGCGGGCAAAGTGCATAGGTCCTTCGCGCAAAAAGCGCGCTCAGGATGACAAAACTGGGGCGCGCTCAAGATCCGAAGGGTGATC
The DNA here is from genome assembly GCA_963763845.1 of uncultured Acidobacteriota bacterium. Classification (GTDB taxonomy): domain Bacteria; phylum Acidobacteriota; class Terriglobia; order Terriglobales; family Acidobacteriaceae; genus Sulfotelmatobacter. Next base: position 205,619 of record CAVXPX010000014.1, on the reverse strand, counting down.
GCTCGCTCTGAAGATAGCGACAGTTGGGTGCACGAATCCCCAATCTGACCCCTGCTTTTGACTTCCCACCCGCCCCGTCTTAGCATTGCTGCCATTACTGGGGACGGTTTTTGCTCGAACAGACAATCTCGCACTATCGGATCATCGAGAAGCTGGGCGGCGGCGGCATGGGCGTCGTCTACAAGGCGGAAGACACGCGCCTTGGACGCTTTGTCGCCTTGAAATTTCTTCCCGACGATCTGGCGCAGGATCGCGGCTCGCTCGAGCGTTTCCGGCGCGAGGCAAAGGCCGCATCGGCCCTGAATCATCCCAACATCTGCACCATTTACGACATCGGTGACGACGCTGGACGCACGTTTCTGGTGATGGAGTTTCTCGACGGCGCGACGCTGAAGCACATGATCGCTGGCCGTCCGATTGAACTGGAAACAATTCTGTCGCTGGGAATCGAGATCGCCGATGCGCTCGATGCGGCGCACGCCGGAGGCATTGTCCATCGCGACGTCAAGCCCGCCAACGTTTTCGTCACCAAGCGCGAACACGCCAAGATTCTCGATTTCGGGCTGGCGAAGGTGAAGGCCGGTTCACAGGACTCCGCGCAGCCAGGCGACATGACCGCCCCGACCGCGGTTGCCGTGGAAGAACATCTGACAAGTCCGGGATCGACGCTGGGCACGGTTGCCTACATGTCTCCGGAACAGGCGAAGGGCAAAGAACTGGATGCGCGCAGCGACCTGTTCTCGTTCGGAGTCGTACTGTATGAGATGGCGACGGGACAGCTGCCATTTCGTGGCGATACGTCGGCGCTGATTTTTGATGCGATTTTGAACCGGGCTCCCGTGTCGCCGGTCCGGCTGAATGCAGACCTGCCGCCGAAACTGGAAGACATCATCAACAAGGCTCTGGAGAAAGACCGCAACCTGCGGTATCAGAGTGCGGCGGATATTCGCGCGGACTTGCAGCGACTGAAGCGCGACACCGAGAGTGGCCGCGCCGTCGCCTACAGTTCGGGCTCGGTGCCCGCGGCTCCGGAAGTGACTCCGCCTTCTGTCGCAAGCTCCCCTTCTGCGTCGAGCGCGCGGTATGCTCCGGCCTCGTCGGCATCGCAGCCGGCCGCTGTGGCTGCTTCATCCCCAGCAGTGAGCGTGGTAACTCCGGCGAAGAAGCGCTGGCACACTCTGTTGCCCGTCGCGGCGGGAGCGCTCGTGGTGCTGATCGGCTTGGGGTGGTATTTGTGGTCGCGACAACCCGCCAAGCTGACGGAAAAGGACAGCGTGCTGCTCGCGGACTTCATCAATACGACTGGAGATCCCGTCTTCGACGGCACGCTGAAACAGGCGCTGGCGGTGCAACTGGAGCAGTCGCCGTATCTCAATCTCGTTCCCGAGTCGAAGATTCGCGAGGCGCTGCGGTTTATGGGGAAGTCTCCGGATGAGCGCGTCACGAACGATATTGCGCGCGAGATTTGCCAGCGTCAGGGAATCAAGGCGATGCTGACGGGGACGATCGCGAGCCTCGGCAATCATTACGTGATTACGCTCTCGGCGCTAAACGGATCGACCGGCGATTCGCTGGCCAGCGAGCAGGTGGAAATCGACAGCAAAGAGCAGGTGCTGAAGTCGCTGGATAAGGCCGCCTCCGATCTGCGCCAAAAAATGGGCGAGTCGCTGGCGTCGGTGCAGCAGTTCGCAAAGCCGCTGGAGCAGGCGACAACCTCGTCGCTGGAGGCGCTGCAGGCTTTCACGCTCGGCAACGGAGAGCACCTGAAACAGCATGACGAACAGGCTCTGCCCAACCTGAAGAAAGCGGTGGAACTCGATCCGAATTTTGCGATGGCCTATGCCACCCTCGGAGTCGCCTACTCCAACCTTGGTCGCAATACGGAAAGTACGCAGGCTCTCAAAAAGGCGTATGACTTGCGCGACCGTGCCAGCGAGCGCGAGAAGTTTTATATCGAGGCGCACTATTACGATGAAGTCGTGCTGGATACGGAAAAGGCGTTGGCTGTTTATGCCCAGTGGCGCCAGACCTATCCGCGGGATACCGCGCCTTACGACAACTCAGCGCTGATGTACGCAGCGATAGGAGATCCGGCGAAAGCCCTCGACCTTGCCAGCCAGGCCCACCGCATGGATCCGCAAGATGGTTTCGCCGTCGCCAATATGGCGGCTGCGTACGAAGCATTGAATCGCTTCGATGAAGCTAAAAGCATTGCGGACGATGCGATTGCTCAGAAAAACTCCAATATCGGGATTCAGTTGGTGCTGACCGATCTGGCCTATTTGCGCGGCGACCCAGCCGCGGCTCAGCGGCAACTTCAGTCGATGAAAGGAACCGGCAACGAGTCGTTCGGTGATTTCTTTGTTGCGTCATGGCAGATGGCCGAAGGCAAGGTCAAGACTTCGCGCGAAACCTGGGAGCAAGCGCGCCAGATCGCGATCAATGCTTCCGCGAAAGAATTCGCGGCGCAACTTTGGGCTTTCGAAGCTTACAGCGACACATTGATCGGAAACGACGACCTCGCGAAGCAGGAAGTAGCTAAGGGTTTGCAAATGTCCGATGATCCAGATACCCGATCGTCTGCAGCTTTCGCCTATGCCACTTCGGGTGACGAACAGAAGTTCGACTCGCTCGTCACTGGCCTGCAGCGCGACTTTCCGCAGAACCACCTCATTCAGGCATTGATCGTCCCAGAAGTTCGAGCCATCGCGCAACTGAGGAAGAATCAGTTTTCCGAAGCGATCTCTTCGCTTGAACCGCTGCGCTCCTACGAATTCGGAATCGGGCCACGCTCCATTGGAGTTACCCCAGTCTACTGGCGGGCGATGACGTATCTCAAGATGCGCGATGGCGCGAAGGCGGCCGCCGAGTTCCAGCGCATTCTCGACCATCAGGGTGCGGCTGGCTTTTCCACGGAATATCCGCTGGCCCATCTAGGCCTCGGGCGAGCCTATGCGCTCCAGGGCGATAATGCCAAAGCCCGGACCGCCTACCAGGACTTCTTCGCCGCATGGAAAGACGCAGATCCGGATGTTCCGATCCTCGTGACTGCCAAGGCCGAGTACGCCAAGCTGAAATAAGTTCTCGGGTCTCAGGCTCTTTTACCTCTCGCAGTCCCTCATGTTTTGCCATCCTGAGCGGTTTTGTGCGCGAAGGACGTGTGCATTTTGCCGGGAGCATCGGCGCTTCACGCGAATCCATAGATCCTTGGCCGCTAAAGCTGCGGCTCAGGGTGACGGGACTATTGGTGGCCACGAGATCAGTCAGGAACTTTGCAAGCCCCAAAAATGTTGCCCGATAATGCGTCACGCTTTTTTTAGTTTGCGAGAAGCTTCGTTAAAACCATAGCGCCACCCGCGCGGCATTGCGGTCAACTTCAGTCCTTGAGTGATCCTCTAGCCTCTGACCCCTGGCCCCTGCTCTGATATCTTGTAGTTTCGCAGACTGTCTTCCACGCCAATGCACACCGCACAGCGCCCACACCGGTGGATGGTGATTCTCGCCTTCGGACTGGTGTATCTGTTCTGGGGCTCGACGTATCTGGCCATCGACATTGCGGTGCAGACGATTCCGCCGGCGCTGATGTGCGGCCTGCGTTTCTCGGTAGCCGGACTCGTCATCCTGCTCGTCTGCGCGCTCACTGGCCGCAAGATTCTCTACTCACCCAGGCAGATCTTTCTTGCGGCGATCGTGGGATTACTCCTCCTGATGGGCGGCAATCTTACGCTCTCGTATGCGGAGCTCGCCGTCTCTTCCGGACTCGCCGCGCTGATTATTGCCATCACGCCTCTGTGGTTCCTGGTGCTCGATTCATTGCTGCTCGGCGACCATCACATTTCGTGGCGAGGAAAGGCCGGACTGTTTCTCGGCATCGTGGGATTGTTCGTTCTGGTGTGGCCGGAGCTACGCGCCGGAAGCCTCGGCCGGCGGGAGTTGTTCAGATCTCTGAGCCTGATCGGAGGATCCTTCAGCTGGGCGCTGGGATCGGTGCTATCGAAGCGATGGCAGTCCGGCATGGACGTCTTCGGCGCAGCCGGATGGCAGATCACTGCCGCAGGAGCGGGGAACTTTCTGTTCGCTTTTCTGATCGGCGACGCGTCGCATGTAGCGTGGACCTTCCGCGGATTGGGCGCCGTTTCCTATCTCGTGGTGTGTGGCTCATGGATCGGCTACACCGCCTATATCTGGCTGCTCGATCATGTGCCTACGTCGAAGGTTTCTACTTACGCCTACGTCAATCCAGTCGTCGCGGTTTTTCTCGGATGGCTCATTCTGCATGAGCGCGTCGATCGCTTCATTCTTGCGGGGAGCGCGATCGTCGTGCTGTCGGTGATTCTGGTGACGAGTGCAAAGATCAAAGGGAAGGCGGTCTCGGAAGAGATGCCGGCCGTCGAAGCGGCGGGAGATTGAGGAACCAGGGGCAGAGGACAGGGACTAGAGTTCAGGCCTAGACGTCAAATATCCGAAGTCTGAGGTCTGTCGCTAGCCATCTTCTTCAGCATCACTCACCACATCGACCACATGTCCGCGGATCGAAAATGTCTGCTTCGCGACACCGGTGGCTTCGAAGGTGACTCGGGCCGGATCGCGCTGCCAGACTGGGATCGCGCATGCCGAATCCGGCGCAGAGTCATCGGGCAGAGCTTCCGAAAGCTGCTTGCGTAGAACTGGCTTGCGACGGTTCAGTTGCGCCACAATGGCATAGGTCTTCTTGCCATCCTCACCCACACCGCAATAGGCGACATAATCGCGATACCAGCTCGCAACCGAGTAGTAAGCGTCGAACTCCGGCAGATTGATGGGCGCAATGTGCCCGGTGACGCGGTCGACCAGCAGCCATCCGCCGCGCTGCCAACGCCATCGCGCGACTGAGTCGTCGGGAAGGCTGTCATTCACACGAAACGCCCGCCGCGCCACAAACAGCCGGTCGGTCACTTCGTGGGGCGATCCCACGACATACTCCTTTACCCTGGCGTCGACGACGAGAGCGCGAACTTTGATGGTCAAAGATTTCTCGTTCGCGTCGAATCCAGGGTTCCACTGCGCGGAAATCCACTTTCCGAAGCTGATAACGTGCGCCTTGGGAGCGGCCATCGCGGTCGAAACTAAAAGGACAAGACACAAGAATCCGCTCACCTGACGCGTGCGCCATTTCATTCGCATGCTCGGAGAGTAGGCATGGGAGAGTCCGCAGTACAAGGAAAGCGGTCACAATCTCGAAGAAAGGGGTGCCAAAGTGGGAATAGTAAATTTTTTCAACAGGTGGTAGTGTGTCAAGAAAGCCGGTTCGAAACCGAGCGAAACCAGGGCGAGTCGAGGTAAAATCGAGACTAGAAAAACGATTTTCCCATGAGTCTTTCTTCTCCCCCTCGTAGTTCACGCATCGCAGCGCGGACAACTTCGCCCGGAAGCCCGGCTTCTTACCGGGATATGGGGGAGCTTCTACCAAGACGGCGCGGCTCGCGGATTCTTGTCGTCGACGATCAGCCCAGCATTGCGGGCCTGATGAGCCAATTGCTGACGATCCGCGGATACGATGTGGTGACCGCTTCCAACGCTGAGCAGGCGGAAGCGGAGGTTCGCCGCCAGCCTCCCGACCTGATTCTTTCGGACGTGATGATGCCGGGGAAGTCGGGCTATGATTTCTGCCGCACCCTGAAAGAAGATCCGACCACCCGCCTGATTCCTTTCGTCCTGATTACCGGCCTGAGCGACAGCAGCGATAAGGTGCGAGGTATCGAAGCTGGAGCCGACGACTTCCTGAACAAGCCAGTGCTGGCTGAGGAACTGATCGCGCGCGTGAAATCGCTGCTGCGGCTCAAAGAATTTACCGACGAGCTCGAGACAGCCGATTCGGTGCTTTGCACTCTGGGGTTGATCGTCGAAGGCCGCGACCCGTATACCGAGGGCCATTGCGAGAGACTTTCCGTTCATGCGGCGGATATGGGCCGGCATCTCGGGATGGATGAGGATTCCATTCTCGCTCTCAAGCGGGGCGGATACCTGCATGATCTCGGGAAGATCGCGGTGCCCGATGAGATTTTGAAAAAGGGCAGCGATCTGACGCCGGCGGAATGGGAAGTGATGAAGCTGCATCCGATCACTGGCGAGAATATCTGCAAGCCGCTCCATTCTCTGCGCCTGGTGCTGCCGATCATCCGCCACCATCACGAGCATTCGGACGGATCGGGATATCCGGACGGCTTGTTGGCTGCTGAAATCCCGGTTCTGCCGCGGGTACTGCAGGTGGTAGATGTGTACGATGCCCTGCGCACGGCGCGTCCGTACAAGCCCGCTCTTTCTCACGAGCAAGCTGCGGAAACCATGCGCGCGGAGGCGGCGCGTGGTCTGTGGGACGCCGAATTGGTTGCCGAGTATTTCTCCATGCTGGAGCAGAAGCGGCAAGTGGCTTAGGAGCAGTTGGCAGCGGTTAGCTCCCAGTCCTCCGCTTTCAGAGGCTATCTCGCAAGGGGTTTGGATAGGCGCGGCTTCAGGCTGTATCACGAAGCCATTCCCAGAAAAATGCAGGCATCATTTGAGGGAACGCGCTTCCTGACTTGATCCTTTCTCGTTTCCTGTTTGCCTAACGCCCAAAGTACAATGACACAGCCGTTTTCGCGGCAGCCAAAGCGCGCAAACGCGCATCAGTTCTTTTTCGAGCGGAAGTTTCGAGCTGAGAACTTTGAGCCGAGAACTGAAAACCGGGAACTGATTTGGACCCTACATACAGCATCGTCATTCCTGCCTATAACGAGAGCGAGCGGTTGGGCACGACGCTCGAAAAGGTGCTGGCCTACGTTCACTCCCAGGCGTGGGACGCCGAAGTGATCGTGGTCAACGATGGCTCGCGCGATACCACGGCAGACATCGTCCGCCGCTTCGCCGCCCGAGATCCAATGTTGCGCCTGCTGGAAAATCCTGGCAACCGCGGCAAAGGATACAGCGTCCGCAACGGGATGCTGCATGCGCGCGGGCGGATTGTGTTGTTCAGCGATGCGGATCTATCGTCGCCCATCGAAGAAGCGCCCAAGCTTTTCGAGGCGCTCGCGCAGGGAGTGGATATCGCCATCGGGTCGCGCTGGCTGCGGTCCGAGACGCAGACGCAACGCCAGCCGCTCCATCGTCAACTCTTCGGACGCATTTTCAATCTGCTGTTGCGCATCACGCTGGGGCTTCAATTCAAAGACACGCAATGCGGATTCAAGGCGTTCAAGCGTCCCGCGGTCGAAAAGGTTTTTCCGCTGCAGAAGATTGAGCGCTGGGGATTCGATCCGGAAGTTCTCTTCCTGGCGCGGAAGTTTGGATTCAAGGTCAAAGAAGTGCCGGTCGCGTGGGGACACAGCGGAGGCACGCGCATCCATCCGGTAATCGACGGCTCGCGCATGTTTCAGGAGATGCTGCGGATCCGCTGGAACGACCTGACAGGGAAGTACAAGAGCGATCCGGCGCCCGTTGCTGCAATTGCCGGGGTGCTGCCCAGCCCGACTTCGGAATTGAAGCGCACCGGTTCTGGAAGTTCTTAGGACCCCTCGAAATCCAAAGACATCACAATGGGCATGAAGTTCCACGGAGGAAAGCTCGGAGACCTGATCATCGAGAACCCGAGGAGAAACTAATATGTTTTCTATCTCGGTGGAACCAAAACATTCATCTGAATTGGGAGGTCCGATTGGCGGGAAAAAATACATCAGTGTTTGGAATCTATCCATCTCTCACCAGTGTTGAAATCGGAGTCGATGAGCTAAAGTCTGAAGGATTCCGAAATACCGACATCTCGGTGCTGTTCCCTGAGAGCGCGGGAACGCGAGACTTTGCGCACGAAAAGAACACGAAAGCCCCGGAGGGCGCAACCGCCGGAGCTGGAACCGGCTTGGTTCTGGGAGGCGCGCTTGGTTGGTTGATGGGTGTGGGCGCCCTCGCCGTTCCTGGAGTAGGCCCTTTCATTGCCGCCGGGCCAATTGTTGCAGCCATGGCGGGAGCCGGGGTCGGAGGCACGGTGGGCGGCATCGCCGGCGCCCTGATCGGGATGGGAATTCCCGAGTATGAGGCGAAGCGGTATGAAGGACAGCTACGAAGCGGCGGAATCTTGCTTTCCGTTCACACCGATAACTCGGACTGGACAAAACGAGCCAAGCAAGCGTTGAGACGGACAGGTGCACAGGACATCGGGTCCGCGGGTGAAGCCAGCGTCGACTCTTCAAATAACCACCAGCGGCGCGCCAGCTAAAAACAAGACCCAGACGGACGAAGGGCATAGCCCGGGATAAGCTATGCCCGACACCTCCTAAAAATATATTTCTACTTTCCTTTAGGCGGCTTCGCCTCAGGTTTCGCCTCAGGCCGGTTCGGAGGTGCCTGCCGCTGCTGCATTTTCTGCCGCTGCTGCGTCTGTCTTTGCTGCAACTGGTGAGTTTGCTGTTGGTGACGTTGCTCCATCTGCTGCTGGCGCGCCGTATTCGCATTTTGCCGCGCCATTTGTTGATGTTCCTTATCCTGTTTCTGCTGCAGCTTCTGCCGTTGCTGCTCCTGCTTTTGCGTCATCTTTTGCTGTTGCTGCTGGTATTTTTGGTCGAGTTTCGCATTGCCAGTATTTGGCGCAGGAGCACGTTGCATTGGCGGAAGTTCATTCGGATGGGTGGCGGGTTGCCTCGCGTTCTCAGTGCGGGTGTTCGGCTGATTTACCTCTCGCTTTGCAGGAGGACGATAGGGCGCGCCGGCTTCACGAGCCGGGACAGCGCCGTGTCCCTTGAACTCAGTTGGCCTGGCGGTTGCTGCAACCGGCGGCTTGCCATGATTTGTGGCCGCGCGGAACTCCGGATTCGTGCGCGCAGCTTGTACTTGCCGAACTTGGGTTGCCGCTGGAGGAACATGCCTTTCGCGCGCCGCGGCTTCCTGCTGCGGAGTTGGCCGTGCTTCTACCCCGCCATTGCCTCCCCAATAGCTGACGCGATTGGTGCGGCTGGCATGGTTGACTACTGTCGTGTTGTAGACGTTATGGATTTCCCGAACGTTGATGTGGTTTACGGCGCGGTTGTAATAGAAATGGCCGTGGTCCCAACGGCCGCCATCAAAGCCATCTCCGTAGTAGCCGAATCCGTAGTCAATGCCGCCGTAGAAGCCAACTTGCGGACCCCAATATCCGTCATAGAAAACGAACGCTCCATCGGACCACCCCCAGTAGGGCGGAGTCCAAAGCAAGTCTGGTTCGGGGGGAAGGACCCACGTACCCGGGACCCAGTAATAGTCTTGGTCCACGTCATCCCAGGCCCAATAGCCCGGTGTCCAGATATAACCATCTCCAGGACAGAGAGGCTGTTCATAGACGGGCAATGCGGGTGGGCCAAAGTTTACTGAGATGCGAAGTTGGGCGAAAGCCGCCGAAGACATCACCAGAACGGCGAGCCCCAACAAAACTGTACGAACACTGCGCACAATCATCGGTTTTCTCCTCGCCGGCCGCTTTTCTTTTGCTTGAACTGCTTTACGTCTCCGTAAGATCGCTGTTACCGGCGCTGTTCAACAGGCTACTAATCTGCCTGAGCTTGATGAACCGTCAGGCCGCGCGTCTTCCCATAACAAAATGCAAGATCAATGAGATGACGGCAAAAATAAGCAACAGGTGAATCAATGCTCCCGCCACATGGAAAACGGCGAATCCGCAGATCCAGGCGATAAGCAGAACGACAAACAAGATTGTCCAAATGCTCAATGCTTTTCTCCTGACATTAAGATTCAATTCGTCGCAAGCTAAAATTCACGTCGCCCAAACCTTGAAATTAATACCGAGAGTGGAAATTGTCTGTAACGCGAATCTCGTAACACGGGGAGTATATGGCTGTACTTTCATCACGTGTATGCTGCAGAAGAAACTGGGGAAGGGATTTTTGTCGATATGGAGACCACTACCTGAAATCCGCGGCGTCCGCGCCCAACCTTGAGCTAGTCCAGGCAACTAAAAGTGGCTGGTTTGCAGCTTGACATGCGCGGGTACCGATGACAGTAAAGGGAGTAATGACGGAATGACGCGCCCTTCAGCACGTCACAATCACATGAGACGCTTTCCCACTATTTCGATCGCTAGGATCTTGATTATCGCCGCCGTGTTCGTTGCCTCAACGAGAGTTTGCCAATCGTACTCGGTGTTGTCGCACGAGGAGGTTGTGGATCTGGCGTGGAAAGATAATCTCCGACCACTTCTGCTGCGGCGCTTCCCGAACGCGAGCTCCGATGATCTGCGCAGAGCCCATGCCTTTGCATATGGCGGATCACTAGTGCAGGATATGGGCTACTATCCATTTGGAAATAAGTATTTCAGCGATCTCACGCACTACGTGCGCAGCGGCGATTTCATCGTCAACCTGATTCACGAGGCCGGCAATCTGGATGAATACGCTTTCGCGCTGGGGGCCCTGGCGCATTATTCGGCGGACAACGAGGGGCATCCCACAGTAAATCGGGCGGTGGCGATCGAGTTTCCCAAGCTGCGCAGGAAGTTTGGGAGCGAAGTCACGTACGAAGACAACCCGAAAGCTCACATTCGCACCGAGTTTGGCTTCGACGTCACTCAGGTCGCAAAGAATCGCTACACTTCGGATCGCTTTCACGACTTCATCGGTTTCGAAGTATCCAAGCCCGTGCTGGAGCGGGCTTTTCAGGATACATATGGAATGCCGCTCTCAGAGGTGATCTCAGACGAGGACCTGGCGATCGGCACATTTCGCCGCGCCATCAGTAAGGTCATCCCTGAAATGACCAGAGTTGCTCTGATCGCGCGCAAGAAAGAGTTGGTCGCGGAGACACCTAACTTCAGTTCCAGAAAATTCCGCTACTATCTATCGCGCGCGAAATACCAGAAAGAATGGGGAAGAGGCTATCGGCGGCCAGGATTCGGGACGCAGGTGCTGGCCTTCTTTCTCCGATTTGTTCCGAAAGTCGGGCCGTTCAAAGCGCTCGATTTCAAGATTCCGACTCATACGAGCGAAGACTTGTATATCGCGAGTGTTGACCGCACCATCGAAAATTACAAAGCAGTCCTGTCTGAAGTCGACAAGCAAGACCTCCATCTCCCGAATACCGACTTTGATACCGGACGCGTGACTCACGCCGGAGAATATGGGCTTACCGACGACTCCTACGCTCGTTTACTTAACCAACTCGCAAAGCAGAATTTTGTCAAAGTGACTCCTGAATTGCGTGAGAACATTCTGTCGTTTTACAGCGACCCGCGCGCTCCGTTGTCCACCAAACGAAATGCCGCCGCATGGAACAAGACTCAGGATGAGTTACGGCGCCTTAAGAGTGAAGCTATGGAGGAGATCCCGCCGTTGCAGATGTCCGAAGATCCATCGAAGTAGGATGGTTACGTCGCCGTCCCAACCTTCACTGCAGTTCCCGCAACAAATGATAAGCAGTCAAACCAAGGGTGCGCCAAGTTGCGCACTCCCAATTGGAGGACTATTCATGGCAGACGATATGGAAAAGAACCGGCAGCAGGGTGGACAAGGCGGCCAGCAGGGGCACTCCGGCCAACAGGGCAGCCAGTCTGGACAGCAAGATCAATCCAAGAGCCAGACAGGCCAGAGTGGCCAGCAGGGCCAGCAAAATCCACAGAAGAAAAGCGGTCAGAACGAAGAGAACGAAAATCTGGATCGGCAGCGCCGCGCGTCGTAGTTAGTTCTTGATCCACATGGAAGTCCCGACCGTTGCGGGTCGGGACTTTTTTGATTGACCGGCTTCGCACTCGCTAACTGTGCGAAAGTTCAGGTTCGGATGCTGCGAACGCGACGTGCTGATCGGACGGAGGCAGAAGCTCGCGAATCGCATCCTTCTCCTTGCTGTGCCGACCGCGTTTGTGAAGCCAATGCTTGAGATGTTTCCGAGCGGCAGGAGCGAGTTTCGAAAAGAACAATCCTGCGCGTCCTTGATCGCTGGCCCAGATTACGTCCGCATGGCCGTGTACCGTGATGTCGGTTCCGGGCAGCACGCAGCGAAACGCAAGGTTCGAGCTCATGGGCACGGCCTCGGTGGCTTGCATCGCGAGTCCGTGCTCTCCAATATCAATGCTGACGCCGGCGAGAGTTCCAGTTTCCAACTCCAGATAAACGAGAGTTTTCACCTCATAACGCTCGGACTTCCGGCGGTTCGCTTTGTTCGTTTTCACGCTGGATTTCAGCGCTTGCTTCAGCAGTTCGGGTTCGAGTGGCCGGTAAAGGATGCGGCTGGCTCCCGACTGAAACGCTTGACCGGTCCCCGGCCAAGCACGGCTGGCAACGGCGAGCAGGCATGGCTTTTGCGAGGGCGGCAGCAGATTGGCCATCCGAATCGTTTCTTCGGCGCCCGGAAAATCGAAGTCGACGACTAACGTCGTGCAGCGTCCGGTCATTACGAGTTCGAGCGCTTCCTTCTGGGACCGGCACTTCAGGCACTCAATCTCAAGGTGTTCCAGCGTGGATTCCAGGGTTTGAAGGGATCTCTTATCGTCACAAAGGACCGCTGCAGATTGGCGCATGACCTACAAAATACGGCCCTTCCGCGGCGGGGTAAATGTCACACGGGTAATCACGGCTGCGGTTACCGAAGCACCCTGTAAATCTAAATAAACATTACATTTGGGGCACCGACTCGTGGGCCGCACGATGGCCACAGCCCGCTGCTATAATTGAGAATTGCGCTCATGACTACGAAGAGACTGATCCGGTCCACGACAGTTTTGTCGATCCGGCGGAATGGCAGCGTGGTTCTGGCTGGCGACGGCCAGGTCACGCTCGGTGAATCGGTGATCAAACATTCCGCCAAGAAGATCCGGCGCCTGTACAACGACAAAATCGTGGCAGGCTTTGCCGGTTCGACCGCCGATGCATTTACGTTGTTCAGCCGGTTTGAGGCGAAATTGGAGCAGTATCACGGAAACCTCGGCCGCGCTGCGGTTGAACTTGCCCGCGACTGGCGAACGGACAAATTCCTGAGGCACCTCGAGGCGCTGCTGCTCGTCAGCGACAAGGAGCAGACGTTCCTGTTGAGCGGGCAAGGCGACGTGATCGAACCGGACGCCGGCATCGCTGCGATCGGAAGCGGTGGACCGTACGCCCAGGCTGCAGCCCAGGCGCTGGCGGAGCACACACAACTCTCCGCGCGCCAGATCGCCGAAGAAGCAATGAAGATTGCGGGCAAGATGTGCATCTATACAAATGACAGGGTCACGATCGAGGAACTCTGAAGAGCAGGTTTTTTCCGTGCAGCGACCCGTTCGAAAGATGAAAAGAACTCTGACTTATGGCTATTTACTTACCCTCCTCCGCTGAAGAAGAACAGCTGGCGCTGGACGAACTGACTCCGCGCGAGATTGTCTCTGAGCTTGACAAACATGTGATCGGTCAAAAGGACGCGAAGCGGGCCGTCGCGATCGCGCTGCGGAACCGCACTCGCCGGCAAAAGCTTTCGCCCGAACTTGCAGAAGAGATCATCCCCAAGAACATCATCATGATCGGGCCGACCGGCGTCGGGAAGACAGAAATTGCCCGCCGGCTTGCGAAACTGGCCAATTCGCCCTTCCTGAAAGTCGAAGCTTCGAAGTTCACCGAAGTCGGTTACGTCGGACGCGACGTCGAATCGATGGTGCGCGATCTGGTGGAGATCGCCATCGACAACGTCCGCGAAGAAAAGCTGGAAGATGTCGCCGACAAAGCCGAACTGAACGCCGAAGAACGGCTGCTGGACATTCTGTTGCCGCCCTCTCCGCCTCCGCGGGCGGAGCCTTCGATGAGTTCGGGGGGAGTGGTCATTGATGGCAACACGGCTTTGACGGAATCTTCCAGCCGCACGCGTGAAAAACTTCGCCAACAATTGCGAGAAGGCAAACTTGACGAACGAACGGTCGAGATCGATGTTCGGGAACGGAACTTCCCTTCGTTTGAGATTCTGACGAATCAAGGCGTCGAGGAGATGGACGTCAACATTAAAGATATGTTGCCGAACATCTTTGGCCAACGTACGAAGAAGCGCAAAATGAAGGTGAACGAGGCCTTCGAGTACCTGATCCAGGAAGAAGAGCAGCGGCTCATCGATATGGATCAGGTTACGCGTACGGCGATTGATCGAGTTGAAAACGCCGGCATTGTCTTCCTGGATGAAATCGATAAGATCGCCGGCCGCGAAGGTGGGCATGGCCCGGACGTATCCCGCGAAGGGGTGCAACGCGACATTTTGCCGATTGTCGAGGGAACCACGGTCAACACGCGGTACGGCATGGTCCGCACCGATCACATTCTTTTCATCGCGGCGGGAGCGTTCCATGTCTCCAAGCCCAGCGACTTGATCCCAGAGCTGCAAGGACGTTTCCCTATTCGCGTCGAACTGCAATCGCTGACGATGGAAGACTTCGTCCGCATTCTGACCGAGCCCAAGTCATCCCTCGTAAAACAGTACACAGCGCTGCTGGAAACTGAAGGGGTGAAACTGGAATTCACGCCACAGGCGCTGGACGAAATCGCGCACTTCGCTTTCCGCGTGAATGAGAGCACTGAGAATATCGGAGCACGGCGTCTGCACACGATCATGGAACGAGTCCTGGATGAACTGAGCTTCGACGCGCCTGAAAAGAAAGGGCAGCACGTTACCGTCGACGATGAATATGTTCGGAAGATGCTGACGGATATTGTCAAGGACCAGGATCTATCGCGGTACATCCTGTAAGAACTCTCCCCGCAAAAGTTGAGGCTCACAGGAACCAGTCTGTGATTCTATCTGCATTCCGTGGTTCATCTTTCTTGCGATAAACACACGAAAGCCTTGGCGAAGCCGTGCAGAAACTGACTAATTGGCCTTCTGATAGTCTGTTGCTTCCGCATGAGATTCATGATCGGAGTTCCGATAGCTCTCGCCGTGCCGCTAATCTTTTCTGCATGCGCGAGCATTGGGCCGCCGCAACCTCCTTCACTGGAGCTTCCGAAGCCACCATCCGATCTCCGGGGAGTCCGCAAGGGCGATCAAGTAATTCTGACTTGGACTGTTCCTGCAAAAACGACCGATCGCCAGACGATTCGAAATCTCGGTCCGACTGAAATTTGCCGCGGGCTGCTTTCGGATCTGACAGAATGCGGCACCCCTGTAGGCCGGTCGGCGCCGGTACAGAACGCAACTTCGAACAAGAACAACACGAGGCAAAAGACGGCCGAATCGTACACCGACACGATTCCGGGGCGGCTGCTCAGCGACGTACCTTCCGCTACGATCACCTACGCGGTGGAAGTTCTAAACCCTGACCATCGTGGTGCAGGCCTATCTAGTCAGGCAAAGGTCCCGCTGATTCTCACCCTGCCGCCTCCGCAGAATTTCGCGGCTCGCGTCACCGGTCAGGGAGTGATATTGAACTGGTCCGGCGTAGCTTCTCCGGCAATCCCGCAGGTGCACTTCGTTTATCGCGTGTATCGCCGCAGACAAGATCAACAACAGACAGCCGTCGTCGGCGACCTGCCTGTCGGAAGTGAAACGAACTACACTCTCACCGATTCCGAGATCGAATGGGAAAAGACATACGAATATCATGCCGATGCGGTCACGGTAATGGCGGAGCCAAACAAGCCCGAAGTACAAGTCGAAGGGGCAGACACTCCCGAGGTCAAAGTTTTCGCTGATGATGTCTTTCCACCCTCGGTGCCGACCGGGCTACAGGCTGTATTCTCAGGCCCAGGACAGAAGCGATTCATCGATCTGATCTGGGCGCCTGATACCGATGCCGATCTCGCAGGATACAACGTGTATCGCCGTACTGAAGGGGCCTCGTTCATCAAGATCAATGCGGAACCGGTGAAAACGCCGTCCTATCGTGATTACCGCATTGAGGCGGGACATTCCTATATCTACTCAGTAACTGCTGTCGACATTCGCGGAAACGAGAGCGCCCGGTCGGAAGAAGCCAGCGAGAATGCCCCGTAAGTTATCGTTCCACCGGATGTTTAGGAATTTTCGCCGCAGATCCTGCAACTCGTGATTAGATAGAAAGTGATGAAATACTGCCGGTTTCAATTCAATGGACAGCCTCAGTACGGTCTCGTGGAGTCCGTTGCTGGAAGAGAAGCAATCATCCGTATCCTGCTTACGCCTCCTGAGGAGGCCGATGGCGACATGGAGAGTCTGCGGACAAGAAAGATCGATGCGATTCCCCTTGAGCAAGCCGTACTGCTGCCTCCGGTACGGCCGTCGAAAATCGTATGCATCGGGCGTAACTATCGCGAACATGCTGCCGAACTGGGACACGAGGTTCCGACCGAACCTCTGATTTTTCTAAAGGCGACGTCTGCACTGCTCGCGCCCGGCGGAGTCGTTCGGCGGCCCAAAATTTCGCAACGAGTCGATTACGAAGGCGAACTCGGAGTCGTCATCGGGAAAACCTGTTATCAACCTCCAGCCAACGCGGACATTCGCCAATACATTCTCGGGTACACATGCGTGAATGACGTTACCGCGCGGGATCTGCAGACCAAAGATGGGCAGTGGTCCAGAGCGAAGGGTTTCGATACATTCTGCCCCGTGGGTCCGCTGGTCACCGACGAGATCGACCCGTGGGCGGGTATCGGAGTGGAGACCCGCGTCAATGGCGCGGTTCGCCAGCAGGGAAATACACGCGATTTACTCTTTACCCTCGACGTCGTGATTCGTCACATCGCTCAGGCCATGACGTTATTTCCTGGAGATTTGATCCCTAGCGGCACTCCATCCGGAGTCGGCCCCGTAGTTGCGGGAGACAATATGGAAGTGACCGTGGAGGGAATCGGCACGCTGAAGAACCCGGTAGCTGACGAATAGATCTATTGCAGACGAAACCGCTCGCGGATGAGCCGCTGCAATCTCGGTTTGTAGAGTAGATCGTAGGCGAGTTCTTTATCGGGGAACATGCTGAGTGCGGCGCGTTTGGCGCCGGCCGCCAACTCAGAAGCTTCTTCGACGGTCAGGTTCGGGTCTTGCCCGATCACTGACATTACCATTCCGATCATCACCTGCAGGCGGCGGATTTTTCGAGCTTCTTCTTCCCGTTCCCGAATACTCTCCTGTTCGGCTAGCGGAAATCTTCCGTCCTTTCCGGCCTGCTGCGGCATGTGCATGGTCTCCCCTTTTTGGCCCACAGCTTTGGATGACGCGGCTTGCCGACGCGTTGCGCCCGTGGTTACGCCCATTCTGCCCTACTCGCCGGCGAAAGCAATCACCCGAAAGTGCCGCGTCGATTTGTGTCCCGCGGGATGTCACGAAGATTCTGAGCCGATCCCCGTCACTTATTCGGGGGGATCTGCAATGTGCAAGATGGGGCCCGAATGGGAGTAGAATCGGGTGAAACGTCAAGGATCGGCTCTCAAGACCGGATCCGGAAGTGGAGACTTCATGGCAGAATCCCGCGATCAAGCTGGCGTGCAGCCGCGCCCAAATCCGAATGAGAAGCTGGTC
Source organism: uncultured Acidobacteriota bacterium (assembly GCA_963763845.1). Lineage (GTDB taxonomy): Bacteria > Acidobacteriota > Terriglobia > Terriglobales > Acidobacteriaceae > Sulfotelmatobacter. Next base: position 188,183 of record CAVXPX010000014.1, on the reverse strand, counting down.
AAGATATTCGACACGGAGCAGGAGTCTGAAGCGCTCGTTGTGAAAGGACTGCTCGATTCAGCCGGCATTGACTCCGATCTCACCTCGGCTGCGATCGTGCAGGATCCATTTCCAGGACTCAGCGGAATGATCATTCTGGTCCGCGAGGAAGACGCCGAAACGGCGCGCCAGGTCATCTCAGAGTACCAGCAGAACCCTGGCGACGAAGACGAAGATGACGAAACGGCTGAAATCAAAATCAGTGAAGAACCGCCACAGAAGTCGTGACGGTACCTGCGCCGAGATAGAAGCTGACTGCCCCGTCGATATCGGTGCGGTACACACGAGTTCCTGCCGCGGCCAGGCGAGCAAGAGTTTCGTCGCGCGGCAGCCCGAAAGAATTTCCGGACCCCACTGAAATGACGGCGAACTTGGGCTTCGCCGAGGTCATCAGCTCCGGAGTTGTGGCGTTCGCACTGCCGTGATGTCCAACCTTCAGCACTTGGGCTTGTGGATGCTCCAGCGCTGCTATCCGCCGTTCCGCCTGCTTCTCGGCATCCCCCTCCAGCAAAACCGCTGATTCGCCATAGCTCACGCGCAGAACCATCGAGTCGTTGTTCTGCGGCTTGTCGCCTGTTATCCAATTGCGCGGCGGAAAAAGCACGCGGACAGTTGCTCCGCCCATTCCAAACTCATCCCCTTCCCAGTGCCGAATCACTTTCACTCCTAATGCCTGCGCCGTCGAAACTACATTTTCGAGCGCGCGGCTTGGCGGTAGAAGACCGACCCAGAGCTCTTTCGGGCGGAAATTCTTTAAGACAGAAATCATGCCTCCGATATGGTCGGAATGTCCGTGTGTGATCGCTATGGCGTCGAGGTGACTGATCCCTCGATTCCACAAATACGGCGAGACTACATCTTCTCCAAAGTCGAGTTGAGACGTGCCGGGCCCAATTGGACCTCCAGCATCCACCAGGAGCGTTTTCCCCAGGGGTGTAACGACCAGGATGGAGTCGCCTTCGCCGACATCGATGGCGGTCATCTCCAGCATGCCGGAACGCACGTCTGGTTTGGGAGGAAGAAAAGCCAGACCGAGAGAACTGACAAGAATTGCGATGAGTCCCGCCGCGGCGATGATTGCCTTCCGGCGCGCGGTGCACATGGCCAAAATGAGCGCTCCAGCCGCCGTCATAATCATCCAGTGAGAGGGCATGGCCACTCGGAGATCGGCGACCCGCAACGCTCCCAGTCCACCGACGGAGCCCACGATTCCATGCAACGCAATCGAAGTTAGCAATACAGGCAACTTCGCAAGCCAGGGAGATGCATAACCGATGCCGACAGCGGCGATTGCGGCAGGCATCATGAGCTGCGTCAGCGGCACGACAACCAAGTTCGCGGGCAGCGCAATGGTCGTCGCCCGGTGGAAGTAATACGCCATCGGCAGCGCGAGTCCCATTTGCATCACGGCCGAGATGAAGATCAACTCCCACGCCGCCAAGGCAAATCCTGTGATTTTTTGGATGAGACGTCGCGACCACTTCTCTCCGATAAAGCGAGAGATGCGTTTGGAGATGATCTGAAGGTCCAACCGGAACTGCGCGACTTTCGGAGGCAACTGGGACGCAAAATCCCTCGACTCCCAATTGACCAAAGCCAGTTTGTAGAGCTGTGACGTCCTTTGCAGGATGGGCACTGCGATGCCTGCCACAATCAGCACGCAGACGAAGGTCATCTGAAAACTCGCTGTAAGAAGCTGGCGTGGATCGATAATCAATAGGGCCAGGGCAGCTGCGCCAATTGCATTGAGCATCGCGCGATCGCGATAGAGAAGCCGCGTACAAAGATAGACGGCGCACATCAATGTCGCACGCCAAACAGGAGCGCCGACCTCAGTTAGAAAGGCGTATCCAACGCAACAGGCGATGGTGATTAAAGTCGACAGCAACTCGCTAAGCCGAATGCGTCGCAGGGTCCAAAACACGACAAACGCCAGAATGCTGACGTTCATGCCCGAGACGACGAGGATGTGATACGTTCCGGAGCGCTGGAAGTCAATCCGCGTATCGCGATCGATAAACGCTTCTTCGCCAATGACCATTGCGTTGATCAGTGCCGCTTCACGTGCCGGCCACAGTTCGTTTACTTTCGAAACCACGCTCCGATGCAAGCGGCTCCGCCACATGCCGATGCGGCTACCATAGACGCCGGGAATCCACTGGACGTTTTCCGCTTTCGCCGATCCCAATGCTGCTATCCCACGATCCGCGAGGTAGCCCTGATAATCGAATGACCCCGGATTCCGGAAATTGCGCGCGAGCCTCAGCTTTGCCATCAACCGGAGACGATCGCCGTAGTGAATCGCCGGCATCGCCCCTGCCGCGTCTGCGTTTGAGACCCCAGAGTCTTGTAATTCAGCCTGGTCGGAACGTCGGGAATAAATACCGAGGTGTATCCGGGAACGAATCTTGTAGCTCGCGCCTTCTGCCGTCTGGATTGCCTCGGTTTCGATATCAACTATCTGCCGTGTCTCAGTAGGGGCGATTTGCAGGCGCCCATCGGTCACGGCATGAGCCACAATCTTTAACTCCTGGCGGTCGGCAAAGGGCTGAATGCTCGTATCGACGCGAGGCCTGGCTGCGCGCAGTTGAACGTGCAAGGCCCCTGCCAAGAAGAACGCGCCGAGAGCGACGAGCCAGCTGAACCGAGGACGCAGGCAGACGAAATAGACTGCTGCTCCGATAAAGGCGACGCCGGCGGCAATCCACCACGAATCCGGGCGCCAGGCGTAGACTCCGGCCACGATCCCAAGTGAGTAGCCCGCCGCAGCCCAGAACATCGGCTGGCGCGATTCTTTGAGCCGAAAGGCGGGAGGTCCGGCCGAGGTAGGCGGAGAGATCATACGCGCTCATAGAGGAACGGCAGGAAGCCGACGCGCCTCAGCGCACGAGGTGTACCACGGTCTCGAGATGGTAGGTCTGGGGGAATAGATCCACCAGGTGCAACTGTTCGATTCGATAACCTGCTTCGACGAGGATTTTTAGATCGCGGGCAAGCGTTGCCGGATCGCATGACACATAAACGACGCGTGGCGCGCCCAGTATGGCCAACATTCGCGCCACGCGTTCTCCCAAGCCAAACCGGGGCGGGTCCACCACCGCAAGGTCGGGCGTATGAACGATATGAGGGAGGACTGTACCCTTCCCGACTCGCCCCGAGTTTTCTGCACGGGCCAGGTACTGCTCCGTGATGGCCTGGACCGCCTCTCCATTCGAGCCCAGATTGTAGGAAAGATCGCCTGTGGATGTCTGTGACGACTCGACGGAAATAACGCGCTGAAAGCCACCCAAGGCTGTGGAAAACAGGCCTACACCGGCATAAAGGTCCAAAATCAGGTCGCCAGACTGCCCTTCTGTGACAATTCGGACAAGTTCGTCGATCAGAAAGCGGTTTGTCTGGAAGAAGGAACCGGCACTGACGCGGTACGTCGCCCGCGGCGTCCGGTATTCCAGGGAGCCCGCGCCCGCGGTCAGCCACTTTTCCGAGGATTTGGTCGGTCCGGTCTCACGGACGGCGACTGCCCCGGCAAGTTCAGGCATCGAGGCGCGCAGATCCTCCGTCCATCCTCGGACCTCAGCCCGGCGCGATTCCGACGAGCATGAAATCTCAATCAGCATCTCGGAGTCTTCCGCATTCGCAAAGAATTCCACCTCGCGAACGCCTGCGGGTACTTTGCCGCTTCTGCCGCTGTTCCACAGGGCGGCGATTCCGCGATTGATCAATGGAGAGCTGATCGGACACTCCTCGACCGCTAACAGCTCATGAGAGCCCGTTTTGAAATATCCGGCTGCAAACGACGGCTGCGCTTGCACTTGCAGCCGGGACCGGTTGCGATAATTCCATGGCGGGGAAGGGTGAACTTGAATCTCGACGGGTAAATCGAGCTTTGCGGTACGCTGAAGGGTCTCGCGAAGAATGTCCTGCTTGATTTCGAGTTGATGCTCGTAGCTGGCGTGCTGGTAGTGGCACCCGCCACAGCGGCCGAAGTATGGGCAACCGGGCTGGATGCGGTGCGGAGAAGGCTGAACGATCGCCTCGGCATACGCGCGAGCGAATCCAGGCTTCTGCTCCGTGATGGAAGCTTCGACGTTTTCTGCCGGGAGGACAAATGGCAGGAACACGGCCTTGCCCCGGCCGCTTTCGTCGGCGGGCAACCGAGCCAGCCCGTCACCGCCATAAATCAGCTTTTCGATTGTGAGCTGCAAACTCTGATTCTAACCGAGGCTCACAGAGCTCGGCCCGCAGCAGCTCCAGACGCCCAAGCCCATTGGAAATTGAATCCGCCAAGATGTCCCGTCACATCCACCACCTCGCCGATAAAGAACAATCCAGGAACCTTGCGGCTCTCCATCGTTTTGGCAGAGAGTTCGTCCGTACTCACCCCGCCCACCGTAACTTCTGCCTTCTCGAAACCTTCCGTGTCGGTGGGCGCGATAGTCCAGGCATGCAGTTCGCGTTCCAGGCCGCCGAGTGACGCATTGGTCCAGGAAGCAGCACTATGCAGATCGAGCCAGCGGTTGGCCAGCCGGTTCGGCATGAATTTTCGGAGCTCGGATCGCACCACCGTGGTCGTCCGCGGCTTTTTCGGATCGCGGAAATCGGTAGCCACTTTCCCGCCCGGTGCTAAATTAATTCGAATCTGCGTGCCCTTCTTCCAATAGGAGGATATTTGCAGAATCGCCGGCCCGCTCAGGCCACGGTGGGTGATCAGCATCTTTTCGCGGAAGTCAGGACCACCATTGCAAGAGGCGATGATCTCAGAGGAAACGCCGGCCAGATCTCCGTATCGGAATTGGTCATCAGAATTGAACACAAGCGGCACGAGCCCCGGCCGAGGCTCTTCGATCTTCAAACCGAACTGCCGGCCCAAATCGTAGCCAGATGAAGTAGCGCCGATCTTCGGAATCGAGAGTCCACCCGACGCAACGACCAAAACAGGTGCACGGAATTCTTTGCCGTCCGCCAGAATTACGAACTGTTCCGCTCGCCGTACCTCTTTAATCTTCGTTCCGACAAAAATGCGGACGCCAGCCGCGCGGCATTCTTCTTCGAGCATGCCTAGAATCTCTCGCGCCGATCCATCACAGAACAGCTGCCCCAACGTTTTCTCGTGGTATCGGATCTTATGCTTCTCGACTAAAGCAACGAAATCCGCAGGTGTGTAGCGCGCGAGAGCCGACTTGGCAAAGTGAGGATTGCCCGAGAGGAACTTATCAGGCTGGCAATGGATGTTGGTGAAATTACATCGGCCGCCGCCGGAGATCAGGATCTTCTTTCCTAATCGTTCCGCGCGTTCGAGTACAGCGACACGGCGTCCGCGCTTGCCCGCCTCGATGGCGCACATCAGTCCGGCAGCCCCACCGCCAATAATCAGAGCGTCAAATGAATCGATCACGAGCGTTCACATGTAGAACAGGCTGAGACGTGGCAGACGATACTTCTCCAGCAAACGCTTCTGAACATATTGTTTCTGCAGCTGGTCGATCTGCGTACCCGACATCTTGCTCCGGTAGGGCATGAGATCCCGATCTGATTGAGCGCGCATCGCGACGATCTCTTCATCCGCCGTCGAGGTGAGGAGCATGGCAAGAACTTTATCCTCAAGGACCGTCAGTCGCCGCTCCAGATCTTCCAGTCGTCCCATGCGCTTTGCTTTCGTTTCATCTGCAAGCTGCCGCAGCGTTTTTGCGGTATCGAGAAGAATGGGTCGCACCGTACTTTTACCTCGGTCAGAAACTTTCGCCGATTCGAGCAGTTCGGCATTTCGAAGGAGAAAAGCCGTTACTGTATCTGGCTCGAAGCCCTCGCCCGAGCGAGATTTTGCTGAGGGTTCTGCCCCTACTGCAGCCTCTTTTATATCCTCGGCCGCGCCCAGGACTGCCTGGGAACAATAGGCGAGACTATTTACTTTCTTCGTCTTCGTTGGACGCTGTTCGTACTTGTCGAATGCTTCGTCAATTCCGCGAAGCACCGCTTCCAGCGGTATGCCGGCGTTTTTCCAGGTTTCGATCAATGCCCAGTCCAACGTCGAGAGCAACAGTCCGCCGCCGCGGCGCTGCAAGTAGCGCTCCTCAATTTCACTGAAATAGTTGAAGTAGTTTTCCACGGCGAATCAGCGTGCGGATCGTGAAGCAGGAGTTGCCGCGGGACTATCCCCGTTCTTGGATTTGGATTGCGTGGATTTCGATGATTCTTTCCCCAAAATTTTCCCGGGCACATCTTTGCGTGCGGCCGCATTCCGTTCCCAAATGATGCGCAATCCCTCAAGCGTAAGAAAATCATCGACGTGCTTGATGTACTTCGATCCGGTTCCGATCATTGTTCCAAAGCCGCCTGTAGCGGTAACGTGCGTATTCGGACCGAGCTCGGCGAGCAAGAGCTCGAGAATTCCATCGATCAGTCCCAGGTACCCGTAATAGAGGCCGGATTGAAGGCTGCCGACAGTATTGGACCCAATCACTCGCGCAGGCTTCCGAATCTCTACGCGCGGCAGTCGCGCAGTGCGCTCGAATAGAGCATCTGCTGAGATTCCGATGCCCGGGCAGATCACGCCGCCAAGATACTCTCCCTTGGCGGAAACGCAATCGAACGTTGTGGCCGTGCCAAAATCGACTACGACGCAAGGGCCGCCGTACTTTTCGAAAGCCGCGACGGCATTCACGATTCGATCCGCGCCCACTTCCGCGGGATTGTCGTAATGCACCGGCATTCCGGTCTTCACACCGGGTTCGATAAAAAGCGGCCGCAGACTGAAATAACGCTCACAGACCTGCCTGAGCACAGGATCAAGCGGCGGCACCACTGAAGAGACGACGATGCCCTGAATCCCTTTGGATTCGAGGCCAGCCATCGAGAAGAGATTGCGGAATAACACTCCGTATTCATCTACAGTGCTCGTGCGCGAAGTGGCGACTCTCCAATTGGCCAGGAGGTGGTCGTATCGCGGCGCATGGTCCGTCTCGCCAGTGGCTGGCGCTTTGGACGCGGGGGCAAAGACTCCCAGGACGGTATTCGTATTGCCGACATCGATTACGAAAAGCATAGGCTGATCAAAAATTATCGATTAACGGAACTGCAGTTCTCACTTCTGCCGCACGGTTCCGCTCAGAACTACTTGTAGTCCATGCGCTGTTCGCACCTGCAGGAAGCCACGCTCGTCTAGGCCTTCCGCTACTCCTTCGAAAGCAGAACCATTTTCGTCGATGCGGACTTTCTTTCCGAAGACCCAAGAGGAATTCTCTGAAAACCTCCGCAGGATATCCGCCCGAGCCTCGGGATCTTCCGTCAAGTGCCGGTACTCCCGATCGAGCGATTTTAGCAAAGCGCCCACAAGTTCAACCCGCGACCATTCGCTTCCAGTAACAAGCTGCAATGAAGTGGCCGGCAGATCTTTCGGGAAAGTTGCTTGGTTCACGTTGATTCCAATTCCGACGACGATGTATCGTACACGCGTGGCTTCGGCGTTCATCTCGGTGAGTATGCCGCAGATTTTCTTGCCATCGATCAGCAGATCGTTGGGCCACTTCAGATCTGGCTTCACGCGCGAATCGACGTTCTGTATTGCCGCCTGCACCGCCAGTCCCGCTGCCAGCGATAGGACCAGCACTTCCGACGGCGGCAGAAGCGGGCGCAAAATCACGGAGCAATAAATCCCAGTCGACCGGGGAGATTGCCATGCATTCGCGCCCCGCCCGCGCCCCGCTGTTTGTTCCTCTGCCAGAAACACGGTGCCTTCCGCGGCACCATCGGCGGCCGCGCTCATCGCCGCAGTGTTGGTGGAACCGATTTTGTAGAAATGATGAAGATGCGCGTCGAAGACTGTCCCGCGCACCATTGGCCGCAGGATCTCCGGCAGCAGAAGATCCGGAACCGATCGCAGTTGATATCCCGTCGCCGGATGACCGGCAACATCAACGCCCAAGCCCCGCAGTTGTTGGATCAGCCGCCATACTTCCGAGCGGCTCGATGATATTTCTTTAGCGATTTTCGTGCCGCTCACAACTACAGTGGCGTGCTCCATGAGAAGATGTACGATGAGGCCGAGCCGCAGATCAGTGGGCTGCAATTGATGCGAGCCCGTCTTACCTGTAGTTCGGGAGCCACCCTCCGGATGAGAGATTCCCCGCTTGCGAATTGTTCCAGTCTTGCCGATGCCGAGATTATCCGCGAATTGAGGGGAAACAACAACGGTAAGGATGGATCTGCTGGCTACGCGGCGACTACGCGCAGACTCATATCCGCTGCGTGAGTGGAATGGGTAAGAAGGCCGACAGAAATGAAATCCACGCCTGTTTCGGCATAGGCGCGTACGTTTTCGAGGCGAATTCCTCCCGAGCACTCAACCGGAATTCGCCGTTCCGGGGTCTGCTGGCCAGGTTGCGCACAGCGCTCAACTGCCCGCCGCACGTCTTCGGGAGACATGTTGTCGAGCAAGATCGCTTCCGCTCCGTTGGATAGCGCTTCCTCCAACTCCTCAAACGTGCGGACTTCGACTTCGATGGGCTGCGATCCGCGCCGGTTCCGATGCGCCCGCTCCAGCGCCGGAGCGATTCCACCAGCCAGGGTGATGTGATTGTTCTTGATCAGCACTCCGTCGGAAAGATCCAGCCGGTGATTCTGGCCGCCACCGCAGCGAACCGCGTACTTATCGATCGCCCGTAATCCCGGAGCCGTTTTGCGCGTGTCCAGAATTCGCACTTTCGTGCCGGAGACTGCCTCGACAAACTTTCTCGTCAGAGTGGCGATCCCGCTCATCCGCTGCAGAAAATTCAGGATTACCCGCTCACAGGAAAGAATCACGCGAGCGTTGTGCCGAACCACCGCGACCGACTGTCCTTTGTGGAGCCGAACGCCGTCGAAAATTTCCGGATGCGTCGTCACCTCGTAATGCGCCGTGACAGCGCCATCGAGTGCCGCATATACATCGAGAATCCGGGCAACGCAGCCGATTCCCGACAGGATGCAATCCTGCTTCGAAATGATGGTCGCCGAGGCGCGCTGGTTCGCATCGATGCAGGCATAGCTGGTGGCATCGCGCGTCGCGCGGTCCTCCAGCAGCGCATTTTCCAGAATCGCGGTAAGGCGTCGTGAATTCCAGTCCATAAAAGCAGTTGCCAGTCGCCAGCGGTCAGTTGCCCATAAGCACCATGTGGGGACAGCCCCTTCGGCTGTGGGCGGGCCGAAGCCCGCACCTCAACTACAGCCCAATTCCTTCAGTTTGGTGGAGGCTTTCTCCTGCAGAATCGCCAATTCCTGCTGTTGCTTCCGCAAACCGTCGACTACGTTCGCAGGGGCCTTCGCCAGGAATTGGTCGTTTCCCAGTTGCCGCTGCCCGTTTGCAATTCCCTTTTCCAGCTTCTCCAATTCTTTCTTAAGGCGCTCGCATTCGGCTGCCAGGTCAATCTTGCGTTCATAAATGGCGTGTACATCAAAGCGTGCAGTGCTGCGGGATCCCGTCGGCTTGGCAAGAGAATTATTCACAAACGCAATCTTCTCGACTCCCGCCGTCCGATCGTTTAGAACGGCATTCCCGTTTTCCTCGATCAGCCGTTTGATTTCCGGTTCGTGCGCAAACACCTCGATGGCGATCTTTACCTTGGGTTCAACCTTCAACTCCGCCCGCAAATTGCGGATATTGACAATCAGATCTTGCAGAATCGCCATCTCGGTTTCCGCCGCGAGATCATATTGCTGCTGGTCCGCCTGCGGATATTGCGCCAATGCAATCGACTTGATTGCAGGCTTTCCTTCATACATCGCTTGCCAGATTTCTTCCGTAATAAATGGCATCACGGGATGCAGCAGGCGTAGTGCAGCATCAAACAGATTCACGAGATTGTTGCAGGCCGTACGCGCCGCGGCCCGGTCAGTGTCTTTTTCGAAGTTCAATCTCGGTTTGATCAATTCCAGGTACCAGTCGCAGAACTCACCCCAGAAGAAGTCGTAGACGCGATTCGCCGCCTCGTGAAAGCGGTAGCTCGTGAGGGCGTCGTTCACATCGGCGGCTACGCGATTGAAGCGCGAAAGAATCCAGCGATCTTCGAGAGTCAACGCTTGGAACCCAGTAACACCTGCACTTCTGCCGCCCGCGGCCGGTTGAAGGCCCGGTTCAATCCGATCCACGTTCATGAACATGAACCTCGCCGCATTCCAGATCTTGTTGGCAAATGCCCGATAGCCGTCCGTCCTGCTCTCATTAAACGCGATATCGGTGCCAGGCGCAGCCATCGCCGCGAGAGTAAAACGAGTCGCATCCGTGCCAAAGCGCTCGATGATCTCCAGTGGATCGATCACGTTCCCCTTCGTCTTCGACATCTTCTGACGCTCGGCATCTCGCACCAGAGCGTGGATATACACCTGCCGGAACGGCACACTGTCGTCCTTCTTGTCGGCCCAGCCGCTCGCGCTTTTGATCGCAGAATCCTGGTGATGTCCTTGCATGAAGTGGCATCCAAACATGATCATGCGCGCGACCCAGAAGAACAGAATTTCGTACGCCGTGATCAGCAGCGTGGTTGGATAGAACACGGCCTGATCCCGCGTCTTCTCCGGCCATCCCAGAGTCGTGAATGGCAGCAGCCCGGACGAGAACCAGGTATCCAGCACGTCGGAAACCTGCTCCAACTCTGTGCTGGCACACTTCCCGCAGGTAAGCGGAGCTTCGCGCGCGACCATCATGTGATGGCACTTGTGACATGTCCACGCAGGAATCCGATGCCCCCACCACAACTGGCGCGAGACGCACCAGTCATGAATGTTGTTCATCCAGTTCAGGTAAATCTGCCGGTAGTTTTCCGGGACGATCGTAATCTCGTTTCTTTCAACCGCCTCTTTCGCGCGGTCAGCTAACGGCTTGATTTTGATGAACCACTGCTCCGACAGGCGCGGCTCGACAATCGTTCCGCAGCGATCACACTTGCCAATCGCGAGCGCGTAATCCTTCTCACCGGCCAGGAATCCCAGTTCTTCAAGATCGTGCAGAATACGCTTGCGCGCTTCAAATCGGTCCAGCCCAGCGTAGGCGCCGGCGTTCTGGTTCATGTGCGCGTGCTCGTCCATCACGTTGATCTGGGGAAGATTGTGGCGCAGTCCTGCCTGGAAATCATTCGGATCGTGCGCTGGTGTCACCTTCACCGCTCCCGTACCGAACTCCGGCTGCGCAAGTTCGTCGGTGATGATGGGAATCTCCCGGTTCATCAGCGGCAGCAGAACTTTCTTGCCATGCAGATGCGTGTAACGTTCATCTTTGGCATTCACCGCGATCGCTGTGTCGCCAAGCATGGTCTCCGGACGAGTGGTCGCGACCGTGATGAACTCCGAACTTCCCACGACCGGATATCGAATCTCCCACAACTTCCCTGCAACATCCTCGTGCTTCACTTCGAGATCGGAGATCGCGGTCTCGTGCCATGGGCACCAGTTCACGATGTAATTGCCGCGATAGATCAGCCCTTCTTCATAAAGACGAACGAAAACCTCGCGAACCGCATGGGAAAGATTCTCGTCCATCGTAAAGTACTCGCGGTCCCAGTCGACGGAGGCCCCGAGGCGTTTCATCTGCTCGAGAATCGCGCCACCGTACTCGCGCTTCCATTCCCAAACCCGCTCGATGAATTTCTCGCGCCCCATTTCACGGCGCTTCTTGCCTTCTTTCTCAAGCTGCTTCTCGACCATCATCTGGGTCGCAATACCGGCATGGTCGGTTCCGGGCAGCCAGAGAGTGAGGAATCCCCGCATGCGATGCCAACGCACGATGATGTCCATCTGCGTCTGGTTGAGCATGTGCCCCATGTGCAGACGCCCGGTGACGTTTGGGGGTGGCAACAGCAGAGTGAATACGGGACGCGTCTCGCCCTCTGGGGGCGTCGGCACGGAGAAAAGCTTCTCTTGAATCCAGTAATCGGCCCAGCGCTTCTCAATCGCGCCGGGCTCGTAGGCTTTGGGCAGTTCGTGAGACATAGAAGCAGTCAGCACTCAGAGGCCAGCAATCCGCCAGTCGGTTGTGCTGACTGACTGCTCAGTTGCTGACTGCTGAGTGCTTGATTGATCTTACAGGCGCGAGAAAAGAAGGGTCAAACGGCGATGCTGCGACCGAACTCCTGGTTGAAGAAAGAGGACAGTCGAACACCAGCGAGAATTATTTTTTCTTCCCCAGCTTGCGGGATATTTCTTCGACAATCTTGGGCCGCAGGTCTGCCAGGACGCTGTCGACGATGCTGGAAATCTCGGGATCGGACTCGGCAGCAACTTCTTCCGGACTCTTCTCCGCACCGGCAGCGACTGCCATGGCCGCTTCGTCTTCCGAGTCCGGTTTCTGGGAAGATGACTCCGGCTGACCGGAGTGGGGACCGCCGGACTCGCGAATCTTTCTCCAACTCGCCCATGCGGCCGCGGTCGTTGCGACGATATCCGATTCCTTCTTCCCCGTGCCTTCTTCCCCCCCAGTGGCTGGTTGGCTCGGCCCAACTTCTTTGGATTCTGCAACGAGATCTGTTTCGGCCATGCCCACAGGTTCAGCCGCAACCGGGGAAGGTTCCGCAACCGGCGCTTCGAAATTCGGCACGCCCGAAACTGGGACTTCTGAGACAGCCTCAGAGATCTCCGGAACTGCCGGCTCTGCATTCGAACTCTGCTCTGAAGCCGGTTCGGGAACAGCGTGAGCATCTGGCTGTGGAGCCGTTTCTGTTATCGGAGATGTTTCGGCCACAGCGGGCGCTTCTGACGTCGCGGAAAAAGACTCGGGCGTGGGCCCGTCGTCGGGTACATACGGAGCGGCCACGGTTTCAAATTCCTTGACGGCGCTGAGCGCTTCGGCCGGTAAGTTGGTGGCCTCGCTCGTCACGGGCGGCTCTTCCGGAGCAGGCGCAGCAGGAGCGGGCTCCGCTGGAATCGGCTCTGCAGGAATAGCCGCAACCGGCTCCGCGGAAGCCGGTTCAGCCGCAACAACAGGCTCTGCCACAGGTTCAGACGCCGCGGGCGGCTCCTCCTGCGCTACTGTCACTAAGCTCAAGGAGGACGCCTCCGCCGCGAAGGCCGCATAAGCTTTCTGCATCTCGGCTTCGAGCGATATCGCCACTTCCTCAGGGTCTGGCGCCACCGCCACCGCTGTCCATCGGGCGGCGATGCTGATTGACTCGGCTCCAGCAGCCACAGCCATTGTTATGGGCTCTTGCTGCGAGGCTGCGACTTGAGGCCACGATCCATTTCCTGAGTGCGATTCATCCGAGGCTGGAAATTCCTCTTTGACCGCCACTGCGGCAGTCACCGGAATCTCTTCTATATCTGGAACCGGAACTTCCTTGATCCCATCCGTCGGTGCGGGCGTTGCGGCTGCGGGAGTCGCCTGTTCGGCAGAAGTCGCAGCAGGTAACGGAGATGACACGGCTTCAGCCACGGGCTCCGCTGCCGCCCTCTCTGAAGTTTCAGACTTAGCTTCGGGCGTCTTGCTCTCCACCGTCTTGCCCTGGATCCGGGCTGCGGCCGCTGCCAGAGCGGCGATCTCCTCTGGCGTGACATCTTTGGGAAGACCTTCCGGAGCTAGCGCCGCTACGTCCACACGTTCTTCCGGCACTGCCTCGCGGTGAACGACCTCGTGGTGTTCCACCACCGTCCGCAGGTCTTTGTTGACGGCGTTATAAATCGACGGATCGTCCGGGTTGGCTTCGACTGGCGCTTCTTTTTTCTTTTTCGGGAAGGATATGCGGTTTTTCCACCCGGAATCCTCGTCTGCCGCGACTGTGTTATCCCGGCGGCCTTCTTCGATAGCCGCGGTCGCTCTCGCAAGGCGTCCGGGCTTTGAAGTTTCCGGACGTGGCACAATCTTGTCTTCCAGCTTGCTGAGGGCGCTCAGTAACTCACTCGCTTCGAAGGGCTTAACGATGAATCCGTCAGCGCGCACCCGGCGAGCTTCTTCGGGCTTGAAGGGCTCCAGTTTTCCAACCGTCAGCAGGACGGGAATCCGCGCCGTCTCGTTGACTTCCTTCAGACGCTGGCAGACTTCAAGTCCGCTATAGCCTGGCATGTAGACGTCAAGAACAATCAGGTCCGGTTTATGCTCGCTGATCCGTTTCAGCGCCGCCGAGCCATTATTAACTGTGATGACTTCGTATCCCGCATCAGCGAGGATTTTCCGCCCCATGTTTTGGGCGGTAACGCTATCGTCGGCAAGCAATATCTTCCGGGCCAAAGGTTTCCTCTGATGAGGGGAGATAACGCGAAGGTAACCCGCCGGGCAACCTAAGTCAATGTTCTAAAAGGGAAGTAACACGTTACCAGTGGTCAGCACCTAGTGCGTGTAAGAAGTTGCAGCAGAAGAAGAAAGCAGTCACTGAGCGAACTTTCGTAATGACTCTCCAGCCCGAAGCAGTACTACTCGATCCCGGTGCGTTGCCTTGATCATGGGATCCGAACCTTACCGGCCGCCCCTCAGAACGGATCAATTTTCTTCAACCCCTTTTTTCGCTTTTTCTTACTGCTCGAGATCTCCTGATCGGTCGCCAGGGCCGAAGCGTCCGACTTTGCGGTTGCCGATGCGGTCGAGCCGGATTGCCCCTGCTGAATTTCGTTTACCTGCACCGGTGGAGGCAAAGACGAATCCGCGCCGCTGTTCGTCGGAGTCAGTTCATTTGGATCCGCAGCCACATTGGGTCTAAGTTCATTCGGGTCAGATGTAGCCGGCTGCTGCGCCGTAGCCCCCGTCTTGCCGAACGGCGATCCCCCTCCAACGCCGGACTGATCAGAAGAAGCTGCTGCATCGGGGGGGGGCGGTTGATCCGGCTTCACGATATCGACGATCGCTTTGTTATTGTTTTTTTCACTCAGTCCCGCTGCAGCAAAGGCCTCGCCGAGAACAACTTTCTGGGCTGCAATCGGTTCAGGATCGACCAGAGTGGGGTTCCCGACCTTGGACGCCGCGGCTACATCGGGTCCCTTCTTGATCAGGCCCATGAATCTCTGCGCCATCGATGTTTCGCTTCTGCTATCCAGTTCCGCTTTGTTCTCCGCAACCGCGGCTCTTGTCGGCCGCGGGACAGTCTGGTGCAACGCGAGCAGGCGCTTCTTCGCATCGTCGGAGCGATCCATCAGTGGATAACGCGTCAAGATTTGATCGTATGCAGCGGAAGCCTTTTTCGTGAGCTCTCCGATGTAGCGCGACTTGGCTTCTTCGGTGGCGCAGCCGCGTTGCGGATTGTGCACGTCGCAGGTGGGCGCGAGCCGTATGCGGGCTATCTGTCCTTCGTAGTCCTGCCCAAGGAGATACAACGCCTCGTCCGCTCGGCTGTACAACGGATACTTTTCGACCAGCGACTGCAGGCGGGCAATCGAGGCTGGATAGGATTGCCTCAGGTAATAGAACCGCCCGATGCCGAACTCTCTCTCGGCCAGCACCTCTTGAACTTCCAGCAGGCGTTGCTTGGCTTCCGGCACTAATTTGCTCTCCGGATATTGCAGGATGACTTTGCGATACTCGTCTTCGGCTCGTTTGGCGTGCGTGTAGTCGCGGTCCGGCTTTTCCATCTGCTGGTAGTGGATATTCGCGATTTTCAGTTGGGCTTCAGCCGCTTCCGGCATGTTCGGGAAGAAAATTTCGAAGTCACTGTATTCCTGCTCAGCCTGCGCTAAAGCTGCGGCGCCGCCTTCTGCGTACCAAGAGTCACCCACTGCCAGCTTGGCTCGCGCGATGAACTCCGAATCGGGGTACGTGTTGATCAGCGTCTGCAAGGTCAGCCGTGCCACATCAAAACGGTTATGGCGCATCGCATCCATGGCCTTGTCGAAAAGCACTTTATCCGGCTGCTTTGAACCGACGCCTGCCAGCGGGTTTATCGCTTTTTTATTGGTGCAAGCAGCAGTGAACGCTAGCAGGACGCCTAGCGCGGCGATCAACGGGATTCGACTTGACATAAGTCCCCTGGGAATTCTCAATTGATTTTCGGTGAGGCCCGAGTCCGATCCGATCTTGAAATTCGTAATTGGCAAACCTAACAAACTGAAAACTTACACTCTCTGCAGCGTCGCCTCAGTCGCCGCCTTCAGCAAAGCTTGGGCGTTGTTCTTTGGATCGTCTTTTCCAAACACGGCGTTGCCTGCCACCAGGATTTCGGCTCCGGCGCGCACTACGTCTGCAACAGTATCGAGCCCCACCCCGCCATCCACTTCAATGCGGTAGTTCAACCCGCGTTGCCGGCGAATCGCGGCTAACCTCCGCATTTTGTGCAAGGTGGAAGGAATAAACTTCTGGGCGCCGAAGCCCGGGTTCACGGACATGACCAGCACATAATCGACGATATCCAACACCTCAGACAGCGTCTCGACGGGAGTCGCCGGGTTGATCACAACCCCGGCCAGACAATCGTGATCCTTGATATGGTGCAGCACTCGGTTCAGGTGCCGGCAGGCTTCCTGATGCACCGACATCCAGTTCGCGCCAGCCTCTGCAAATGCCGGGATATACTCGTCCGCATTCTCGATCATCAGATGGCAATCGAGAGGTAGATCCGTCACTTTACGCAACGATTTTACTACCGGAGGACCGATCGTGAGGTTCGGAACAAAGTGTCCATCCATGATATCGACATGGATCACACTTGCCCCTCCCTCGGCTGCAGCGTGCACTTGCTCGCCGAGTCGGGCGAAATCAGCCGAAAGAATAGACGGTGCCAGTTCGATCAAAACCCGGGTGCCTCGGAATCTGGGCTCTTCCGCACAGAAGCTCTTGAAGGAATTTTAACACGCGAGATAAGGAGTCCCGCCCGCGAAAGCGCGGCCAAGGGAGGAAGATTAGCTGGCCGGAGTTTAGCCTGAATTGTGAACGTTAGACGCCGTGTTACCCTCGTCCGGCGTGACTTCGATATCGCAACTCGCTCCGGCAGCCTATTCGGTTGCAGCCGTCTTCATCTGGGGAACCTCAGATTTTGCGGGCGGGTTCGCTTCCCGCCGCGCCAACGCCTTTGTCGTCACCGCCTTTTCGCACTTTTGCGCTTGCCTGCTGATGCTTGCCATTGTGTTCGCGCAGCACGGCGCATTCCCGGACCGCGCCAGCATTCTCTGGTCGCTGCTGGCGGGCGCCTTAGGCGGATTCTCCCTGGCGATCTTCTACCGGGCTCTGGCATCGGGACAAATGGGTCTGACCGCGCCAATTGCCGCCTTACTCGGTGCAGCGATCCCCACTCTGGTCGATATTGCTTTCGAAGGCTCGCCCAGCAAGTGGTCGATCGCTGGTTTTGCTCTCGCCATTATCGCCATCTGGCTGATCACGCGTCCGGAATCTGCAGGACAAAATGACGAGACCGGTCACCCGAAAGGCGTGGCTGCCGCCGCCCTAGCGGGAGTCGGGTTCGCCGGATTTTACTTGTGCGTTCACCAGGCAGGCGGCTCTCCAACTTGGATCGCCTTGATCTCTCGCATTGCGTCTTTAGGCGCGACTTCCATTGCGGTGGCTGTAACTGGAGCCCCGCTTAGACTAGGCCGTCCCGCCGCAGCGCTGGGCTTGCTCGCTGGATTTTTCGATATTACCGGCAGCGTTCTATTCATCTACGCCAGCCAACACGGACGCCTCGATGAAGCGGTTGTGATCACATCACTTTACCCTGCGGTGACCGTCGTGCTTGCCCGGCTCGTCTTGAAAGAACATTTCAGCCGCTGGAAGTTTATCGGATTGCTCGCGGCTTTGGCAGCTGTTCCCCTGATCGCGGCAGGATAGACGTTGACGTGTTCTCCGTTCGCGAATCGAGGCCTTGTTTTCCGTTTTCGCGTCGCCTAGAGTCATGCTCAATGTCCCTCATAGAAATCCGCAACCTGAGCAAAGTCTTCTCCCATGTCGAATCTCCGTTCGGAGGCAAAGCGCGTGCCGAAGTTCGCGCCGTTGACGACATTTCCCTCGAGATTCACGCCGGGGAAACTCTTGGCCTTGTGGGAGAGTCCGGCTCGGGTAAGAGCACTCTCGGGCGTCTGATTCTCAGGCTGATCGAGCCGACCTCCGGCACGATACTTTTCGAAGGCCGCGATCTGCTGGCTGCGAGCGGACGCGAAATGCGCCGCCTCCGGCGCGACCTGCAGATCATCTTTCAAGATCCTTTCGCCTCGCTGGACCCGCGTTACCGCGTTGAAGACGTCATTGCGGAGCCACTCCTGATTCACGGAAACCTCGTGGGCGGTGGCCGGGCGCGCGCAAAAGCCGAGATCACTCAGCAGGTTTCGAAGCTCCTGCGGTCGGTCGGCCTCGACGAATCTGCTCGAACGCGCTACCCGCACGAATTCTCGGGTGGGCAACGCCAGCGCATCGGAATCGCCCGTGCCTTGGCCCTTCGGCCCCGGGTCATTGTCTGCGACGAGCCCGTGTCAGCCCTCGACGTCAGCGTCGGGGCGCAGATCGTGAATCTTCTCGCGCAATTACAGCGGGACTTTGGACTGACCTACTTGTTCATCTCCCACTCGATGCCCGTCGTGCGTTACTTGTCCACGCGAATTGCCGTCATGTATCGCGGCAAGATCGTCGAAGTCGGCGATGCCCGGCAGATCACGGAATCCCCGGTTCATCCTTACACTCGCACTCTGCTGCAAGCGACGCCAGAACTTGCCGTTTGAATCACCCCGCGGGCAACGCTCTCCCGCGAATTCCAGGTCCGGCCGGACAATATGTGAATCCGTGCAACCAATTCGTGCATCCACCACTCCTAAATTTTTGCTGGGAAGCAGACGAGTGGCTACGACCGATCGAACTTCTTTCTCCTATTCACTGCCCCGACAACCCAGCTCTTTTCGTGACACGGCTGAGTTGCTGATCGGGTTTGCGGCGATCCTCGCGATTCTCTGGCTGCCAACGCGCGAGCAACTGATCTTCGGTCCCATCGTCCTTTTAGCGCCTCTGGTTGTCGTTCTTCTGAAGCGCCCCGCTCTGAATCAACTCGGATTAGGTCTTAGAGGCTTCGTCCGATCATCGTGGATTCTGCCCGCAGCCGTGGCGCTGACCGCAGCCGCGGTTTTCGCCGCCAAAGCCGGCGGAACGTTTCACCCGCTGTACCACCCGGACTTCTCTCACGTGTACGGATACGTTCTCTGGACCATGTATCAGCAGTTTCTGCTGCAGGATTTCTTCATGCCGCGGCTTACGCGTATCCTGGCCAGCGATGCGGCCATCGGCATGGCAGCAATTCTATTTTCGGTCGCACATCTTCCCAACCTCACCCTGGCTGCCGCCACACTGGTCTGGGGAACCGTGTCCTGCCTGCTCTTCCGCCGTTACCACAATCTTTACATGATTGGCTTGGCACAGGGCATTCTGGGACTCTGCTTTGCCGTATGCGTCCCCGATGCCATGATCCATCACATGCGCGTAGGCCTGGGATATTGGAATTATCACGCGGGGCACTGAAGTCGGTTCTTCAGAACCACCACGACCACAACCAATCCACGCAGGTATGAGTGATCGTCGATGCTGGCACGCGGCGCTGCTCGCGCCAAGCCCGTCCGTAGAAAATGCCGGCGATTGTCGCCAGCAATACGTAATGCCAGTTGAAGTGCTGGCCCACCGGGTTTCTCTTGTTGAAATGCGATAGCCCAAATAAGACGGACGCGATCATGAGCGCGGGCCGCCGTCCGACCCGCCGCTCCAGCAAGTTCTGGGCCCATGCGCGGAAAAACAGTTCCTCCGGAACTGCCACAAACACGAAAATCCCAATCCACGTTAGCAGAGCTTTGCCCACCGCCGGAGCATTCGCGTGCGGATGAATAAATCCCAGCGCGATCCCAAGGACCACCACAACGGGAGCGAAGAATACGAGTTCGCGCAGGCCCGTCTTCCAATCGCTCCATCGCAGATGAAAATCGAACCCCGTCCCGTTTAGCCGCCGGATTCCGAGAAAGGCATAGAGTCCCGCATCGACCAGCAACAGATTACCGAGTCCGCGCATTCCCGCGGGCCATGCCACGTCAAACCAACGCAGGTCCACGGTCAGCCCTAATAACAGCAGGATCACCGCGTCCCGCCAGTTGCCGCGCTGCTCGGGATCGGCCAGCGCTGCTCGCTGCAGCAGCCACGCCATCACGACGGGCAGAACCGTGTAGACCACAAGCCAATCCCAGCGCAACATATGAGCAGCAGCGGCCAAGATCGCGTAGGGAACGGCTAAAACTGCCGGAGCAGCGATCCGCAATGCAACCGGCCATCTTGCGATCGTGAGAGCCGCACGCTCGGCTGCAAGTGCGAAGACGAGTGCAGGAATGAGTTCGACAGCCAGTACGGCGACAGCGATTGGCGTCCCGTTCTGCATGAGCCCATCTTATCCGAGCGCTCCACCCGAAAATCAGCCTGCCACGGGCCTCCCTTGTCTGCTTTCGCCCTCCCGGCTAGAATTCCCACGACCGTTGCAAGGAGGCATTCATGGCTGCCGCTCCGCTCACCCCTACATCTACGACTCCGGCTCCGCCAACGCCGCCGCTGTCTCAAGGCGCCCGCATCATCGATACGTTCATTGCGCCCTCGAAAACTTTCACGGATCTCCGCCGCAGCGCTGCCTGGTGGGCTCCGTTCTTGCTTATGGCGTTAGTCTCGACAATCTTCGTGTACACGGCGGGGCGGGAAATTGGCTTCCGCAAAATCATGGAGAACCAGATGCAAGCGCAGCCTAAACAGCAGGAGCGACTGGAACAGCTGCCTCCGGATCAGCGCGAAGCCAGGATGGAAAGCGGCGCGAAATTCACCGGAATCATTTCCTATGCGTTTCCCCTGATCACTCTGATCATGTGGTTGATCATTGCCACTGTTCTGTTCGCCACTTTCCGGTTCGCCACAGGTAGCGATGTCACCTTCGGCGTCTCCTTTGCGATCGTCATCTACGCGGCTCTGCCGCTGATGGTGAAAACGCTTCTGGCGCTGCTTTCCGTAGTCGCTGGAATGAGTCCGGATTCGTTCTCGTTTCAGAACCCCGTTGCCACAAATCCCGGATATTTCATGAGTCCGGCGGGCAACGTCTTTCTCTACAGCCTGGGCTCGGCTCTGGATATTTTCATGATCTGGACGCTCGTGCTGACCGCAATCGGTTTTACTTGCGTCAGCAAAGTCAAGCGTGGTACCTCTTTTGCCGTGGTGTTCGGCTGGTGGGGCGTGTTTACCCTGGCCGCCGCGGGGCTCGCCGGAGCGTTCTCGTAGACTCTTTCGTACCGATGCTGGGGCCTGTCGAATGCGGATTGTTGAATCTGCAACTCGGGCGCTTCGCCAATGCTCGCCACTCCCCAGTAAAATGTTTCTGATTGCTGTTTTTGTCGGGCCAAATTCACGGAGGTCCTATGAACCGCATACTTTGTTTCGTCCTGCTCTTCGCCGCAACGGCTTCACTCGGGCAGGATAAGAATCCCGTCACCTCGGTGGTCAAGGAAATTCTGCCGCGCCAGGAGAAGAATCTCGTCGCAGCCGTGGAAGAAATGCCGGCCGACAAATTCGGGTACAAGCCTACCGAGCAGCAGATGACGTTCGGACACCTCGTCCTGCACATCATCGGATCGAATAATCACCTATGTTCGACGATCGGCGATGTGGCAGAAGCCAAGCCTCCGGTAGCGCTGAAGGAATCCGACGGAAAAGACAAACTAGTCGCCGCGCTCAAAGCCAGTTTCGAGTTTTGCACCACCGCGCTCGACAAAGTCGACGACTCCAAGCTCGGCGATCAAGTCGAGCTGTTCGGTGGGCGCAAAGGTCCGCGAGCCTTCGCTCTGATTGCCCTCACCAACGACTGGGCTGACCACTACAGCGCGGCTGCCATGTATCTGCGCCTGAATGGTATGTTGCCGCCCACGGCGCAGCCGAAGAAGTAAGGAGATAGCAAACTAGCGGGCAGTCAGATCAAGCCTTATGGCTGGCTGCCGATCTCCGACTCTATCTCTACTTGATTTGAACGAGTTCTTCTGTAGGGACCGATGTAGGGACCGAAGGAGGATTGGCGAGTTTCTGCGGCGCGCGCCACGAGTCGAAGATCGAGACCTGATGCACGCAGGAGACCGTGCAGTGTGGAGCGCAACCCTTTTCTGTGAGGTACTCGCGGCGCAGATCATCGCGCGTGTAGTTCTCGAGCGGAACGCCCGGATATCCGCGCTGCTGTGAGCAGTAGTGAACTAGACCGTTTTCGCATATGTATAGATACCGTGCCCCGGCACGGCAGCGCCAATCATTGGGCAGTCCCTTCGCGATATTGTCCTGAAAGGCGTTTACGCGCGTGAAGCTGCTTTTTTCGAGCGCTTGCATCTCGTGATAAATGCGCCGCTCTTCTTCGTTCAGCGGTTGCAGTTGTCCGCCGCCGTCGTGGATGATTCCAATCGTCGAAGTGAAACCAAGCTCCACCGCACGCTTTCCAATCACCAGCGCATCCTGCGGGTGCGCGATTCCTCCGCCGACAACGGAGTTAATATTCACGTGAAAATCGGCGTGTTCCGCGAGGAATTGCAGCTTCTTGTCCAGGACCTTGAGACTCTTTTTTGAGACATCATCCGGATTCACGTTGTCGATCGAGATTTGCAGCCACTCGAGCCCGGCCCGGTTCAGCCGCTGAATGCGCTCGGCAACAAGGAGATAGCCATTTGTGATCAGACCGGCGATCATCCCGTTGGCGCGAATTCGTCGAATCACATCGTCCAGTTCGGGATGCATGAGGGGCTCGCCGCCGGAAATCGTCACTACTGCGGTTCCGAGCGCGCCCAGCTTGTCGATGCGCCGGTACATCTCTTCGATCGGTACCGGCTTTGAGAAATCGTCAAACTCGTTGCAGTAGGTGCAGGCGAGATTACAGCGGCGCATCGGGATGATGTGCGCCAATAATGGATGATCGGTCGAAGCCAGAGCCTGGGCCGCCATCTTGGCTCCGCGCAAATTGCGGTGCAGAGCTTTGGCGCGCCGGCGCAGTTTTGTCAGAGCAGAAGGCATGCGATTCAGTAACTCCTATTACAACATAGCCGGCGAGCGACCGTATGCGCCCTGGCAGCGATTGGACGAATCGCGACACCAAACGGCGAAAAATCAGACTCGCGTGAAGGCCTTGAGACGCGTGGGTTCTATGGCGCCATTTCGTGTCCTGCCTCCCGCAGACGGTTCAGCGCAGCCGAAATGTGCTCCCCCTGGATCAACACGTAGTCCGTGTCAAAGGTAGAAATCGCGAAGATTGGAATCTGGTTGCTCGACAGCGGCTGAATAAACGAGAGCAGCACTCCAGTCATCGAAAACGGAAACGGCCCTTCCAGCTTCAAGCAGGCCCAGCGATGCGGCGATGCTACTCCTGGCGGCAGATTCTGCACTGCGCAAACGATCGAGAGTTCCTCTGGAGTTCGCGTCACAGAGTTAAACTCGCCGCGGATAGCCCAGTTCGGAACCGCCGAATCGGGAGCCAGGCGCACGATTGCATAGTGCCCGGCCAGCATCCGAAACGACAATTTCTTGCAATTTTCCATAGGATTGAATAAGAAGATCCTGTTGGTGAGTGCTACGAATCTGTGCTTGGCGGACTCCTCATCCCTCGATTGCCTTCTTGACCGCGGCTTTAGCCAACAGACGAGTCGAATCCAGCGTCGGCAATGGCGAGGAATCCGGTGTAACCAAGAGAGGAATCTCGGTGCACCCGAGCACGATCGCGTCACAGCCCTCGTCCTTCAGCGAACGGATGACTTCG
This sequence comes from uncultured Acidobacteriota bacterium, assembly GCA_963763845.1. Taxonomy (GTDB): domain Bacteria; phylum Acidobacteriota; class Terriglobia; order Terriglobales; family Acidobacteriaceae; genus Sulfotelmatobacter. The sequence continues at coordinate 164,493 of CAVXPX010000014.1, read as the reverse complement.
ACGTAATACGCCAGCGATCGCGGGAGGAACTGGCCATTCACGAGTTCGTCGAAGATGATCTGGTTGACGCGCTCGCGCGTTTCGGGGCCGGGCACGCGATGTTCGATCCCCTCGGTCTTCAATGTCTCGCGGTAAACCGGTCCTTCCATCAGATAGCGAGTACCTAGCACGGCCAGACGCTTGAAGCCGCCGCTCTTCGCCTCTCGCGCAACTTCGCGCGCGATGTGCAGCCATGGACGCGGAGAGCGATGCTCGACCAGATCGAATGCCTGATGAATCGTGTTGTCGGGACAAATCAGGAAATCAGCGCCGGACCCGGCCAGTTTCCCGGCGGACGCCAGCATCAACTCGGCGACTCCTGCCCAGTCTCCGGCATCGATGCTCTTCATGTATCGCGCTAACGAGAAGGAATGAAGCGAGACTTCCGGATGGTCATGCCGTCCAAGCAGACGTGAGCCTTCGAGGGAGATCGCCCGGTAGCAAAGTGCCGCGCCTTCGGTACTGCACGCGACAATGCCGATGTGTAGCATAGGAATCCGGTCCGGTGATGAAAGCAGGTCGTCCAACATCTTCGTTCAACGACCGATCGGCTAACGACCAACGACCTCTACCGCATACGGGCTCATAGCCCGATATCTTTTCTCGAATTCTTCCCGGGTGCAGATTGTTTTGAGATCGATCACGCGATCAATCGCCAGAATCCCGTCAAGATGATCGATCTCATGCTGGAGCAGTTCCGAAAGATTTCGGTCATCGCCCGCTTTGATCTCCAGCACCTTGCCGTCCATGTCCTGATACCGCACGGTAATTTCACGATGCCGTTCCACTTGCATAAAGATCGATAGAAAACTCAGGCAGGCATCCCAGACTACGATCTTCTCTTCGCTCTGCTCCACAATTTGCGGATTGATCAGGGGCCACGGCTCTGCGTCAGGTAGCTTTAGGAAAATAACTCGCTTTAGCACGCCGATCTGAGGAGCCGCAATGCCGCGCCCATAGCCGGTTTTCGCCCGCCAGTGTGCAAGGGTATCGGCCAGATCCGCGACAAGATCGCGAATTTCTGGCGAAGAAGGATCTTCCACGCCGGCGCATGCGGTCCGGAGGACAGGGTCACCGAGTTGCAAAACCGGCTGAACCGGCATGGTATTTCCCGCGAACTACCGGGCAGCTGCAGCATCGAACAAACTGAGCAGTTCCAGCTTTTTCTCTGCCGGAAGAAACGACGCCTCAAAAGAGTTGCGCGCCAGTTCTCTTAAATGCTCGTCAGTGAAGCCAAACGTTTCCTGCGCCAGCTGATACTCTCGAGCCAACGTTGTGCCGAACAGCGCCGGATCGTCCGTATTTAGCGTGACCATGATCCCTTGATCGAAATAACTCTTCACCGGATGCTCGGCCGCCGTTTTGCAGACCCCGGTCCGCAGATTACTGGTCAAACAAATCTCAACCGGAATCTGCCGGTAAGCAAGTTCCTCGATCAGATCGGAGTCCTGTGCCGCACTCAGGCCATGGCCGATGCGCTCCGCATGCAGGTTGAGCGCTCCCCAGATAGATTCTGCCGAAGCCGTCTCGCCTGCGTGCGCCGTCAATCTCAATCCGTGATCCTCCGCGTATGCATACACGCCGCGGAACAATTCCGGAGGAGCCTTCACTTCGTCCCCGCCGATTCCCACTCCGACGACATGCCGGTTCTTGTAATGCTCGGCTAGTTCAAAAACTTTCTGTGCCTCTTCCACTCCAAAATGCCGGGTGGCGTCAAATATCCAGAGCAGCGAGACGCCAAAATCGCGAGCTCCGCGGGTTCGTCCTCGCTCCAGTCCTTCAAAGATGGCGGCAAAATCCTGCTTGCGATAAAGGCACACTCCCACGGCCACGTACACCTCAGCGTGCAGGACCGTCTCTTCCTTGAGCTGCTGCATCAGCCGGTAGGTAACCAACTCGTAGTCGTCCGGCTCCCGCAAGTGCGCGCTCACTTCTTTGAATGCCATCAGGAAGCTGGCGAAGTCGGTATAGCGGTAAAGCGCCTCGGTTTCCTCAAGCGTCGCGCTCTCTCCATGATGCCGCCTGATTTCGAGCAGCGTCGCAGGCTCGACAGCACCTTCCAGGTGCAAATGCAGCTCCGCCTTGGGAAGTTGACGGATGAACGAGTTGGGGAGGCGGTCTGCGGCAGCCGACATAATTTTTGATTGTAGATTGGAGGAGAAAGATTTGCGAGGGTCCCAAGTTTCGTCTCCACTCTTTTCATTTAGAATTCCTCTTTCACTGGAAGAGGAGACTCATGCATCTTAAATCAATTATTTCCGCGCTCGTTATTACTCTTGCTTCCGCGTTGTTCATCGCGCCATTCGCGGAGTCGTCCGCTCTGAAAGTGAAAACCCGCTCCGGCACCGTCGAGGGTAAAGACGAAGGAAGTATTCATGTTTTTCTCGGTATCCCATATGCGGCTCCGCCCGTGGGGAATCTGCGCTGGAAGCCACCCGTACCTGCCGACAAATGGCCGGGCATCAAGAAGACCACAGATTTCGGCCCGCATTGTTTGCAGGGACGAGTCTTTGGCGACATGAACTTCCGCGACTCGGGCGGCAGCGAAGACTGTCTGTCGCTGAACGTCTGGGTTCCCGAGAATCCGTCATCGAGAAAGTTGCCGGTGATGGTCTGGATTTACGGTGGGGGCTTTGTCGCTGGCACTACGTCCGAAGCGCGGCAGGATGGCACGCACCTGGCACAGCGCGGTGTCATCGTCGTCTCCATGAACTACCGGCTCGGCGTCTTCGGCTTCTTCGTCCATCCGGAATTGGCGAAGGAATCCGGACACAACTCAGCCGGTAACTACGGCCTGCTCGATCAGTTGCTGGCGTTGCATTGGGTGCACGACAACATTGCCGCGTTCGGCGGAGATCCCGATAATGTAACGATCTTCGGCGAAAGCGCCGGATCCTTTTCTGTCAGCGCGCAGATGGCGTCCCCCTTGGCGAAAGGGCTGTTCCAAAGGGCCATTGGAGAAAGCGGAGCCGCATTTCACAGCGGCGGGCTCTCGTTCGCCTCCTTAGCCGATCGGGAAGAGAAGGACCCCAAGATAATGCAGGACAAACTCGGCGTCTCCACTCTTACCGATCTTCGTGCGTTGCCCGCCGACAAAATTCTCGATGCATTCATTCCTCCAAAATCGCACGGCTTCGATTTCGGCCCGGACATTGACGGATATTTTCTTCCTGAATCTGCGCCTGCTATTTTTTCTGCTGGCAAGCAAAACGATGTTCCTTTGCTCGCCGGATGGAATCACGATGAAGGCAGTTTCGAGATAGCTTTCTCTCCGCAGAAGCCGACGGCTGAATCGATGAAAGCCAATGCCGAAAAAGAGTTTGGCGACAAAGCTCCGGAGTTCTTGCGTCTTTATCCTACGAACACACCCGAGCAGACCAACCGTTCGGCACTGGATTTCGCCGGGGACCAATTCATCGCTTTCTCGACTTGGGACTGGATCGAGTCACAGAGTAAGACCGGCAAGCAGCCAATCTATCGCTACCGTTTTGATATGGCCCCGTTTTCCAAAAACCCGAACGCTCCCAGGCTCGGCGCCTACCATTCGGCTGAGATTGAGTACGTCTTCGGGCAACTCGACTCCAAGACGGATGTCATCTGGAGCGATCCTGATCGCCTCGTCAGCGAAATGATGCAAGGGTATTGGTCGAACTTCGCGAAGACTGGGAATCCGAATGGCCCCGGCCTGCCAAATTGGCCGCTCTACGACGCGACTGACGGCTGGCCCGTCATGTTCCTGACCGCGGATCCCTCCGCTCACAAAGACGAACTGCGGGATCGATATCTGTTTCTCGAGAAGCAGTGGGCCAAGTAGGCTATTGTCCAGCAACTGCTGTTGTCGCCTTGGGAACTAACGGAATTTCGTCTCGAATGTCAATTTCAAGGACGTCCCCCGAGTAAGACGGCTCGGAAGGCGGTTTGTAGCGCACCACTGCGCGCATTCCTTCCAGATGATGGCAGTACGTAAAATGATCTTCTCCATACCAGACCGTATCGGAGAATCCGCCGGTGAACGCTCCTTTGCTTCGAAGTGTGAGCGTCTTCCCGTCCGTGGCGGCCAGAACCAGCTCAAGCCCCGGAGCTTTTTCTCCGCACGTCAGAGAGCGGATCCGCCCGTCGGCGGTTAAAGAATCCTTTGGTCCCTCATCAGTAAGCGGGTCTCCTGCCGGCCTTTGTTGGACGGGAATTGAATTCCAGAGTTCCACTGCCTCATTGTGATCTGATCCCGGCCATCGTTCCGCAACGAAGCGCGCAAATGTTGCAGCATCGCCATCTTTTCCCAAGCCTCTCAGAATGTGACCGCTTAAAACGTGATATCCCGCGCGCATCGGTTCGAGTTGCTCTGCCTTTCTCGATACCGCCAAAGCCGATTTCGGGTCGTTTTCCCGGAGATCGAGCTCCGCCAGCTGAATAAATGGTGGCGCAAACTGAGGGTTGATTTTCAGAACTTGCAATAGGGCTGTGTGAAACGATTCTTGATCCGCCGGATCGCTCGATGCCGCGATCGGCGACATCATCGTTTTCGCAAACAGCGACAGATACAGCGTGGGATCTAGACGATATGCCTGAGAGAATTCTCCGAGCGCCTCCGGATCCTTGCCCTTCTCAAAATCAGCGAAGCCCATCACTTCATGCGCGAACCCCAGTTCCGCATCGTCCTTGATCGCCTCAGCCGCAAGAGTTTCGGCGCCGCCGAAATCATGAGTCCACAAATGAAATCCAGCGAGTTCCGCATGGGTCTCAGCCACAGTCAACGTTCGAGTGGAAAAACTCTTCTCCTCGATATTGGGAGGATTCGACAGGACTCCAACCTGGAACGCAAATTGCGAAAGATACTTCCGTAGTTCTGCATCCAACTTCTTGAAATCTCCGAAGACGTGCTGAAATGCCTTCTTCTGTTCGACGCCTTCCTGCAATAACGTCGAAAACTCGTTTAGGTGTTGGCCCTTCTCCATATCCGGACCAAAAATCAGAAAATGCACCAAAGCCCAGGATTCCGCATAGAAGAGGTAAACCTTGTCCTCGTTGTGATAATAGGGAGAACTACGATCTACTGAAATCAAAGTCTCAACAGGAATGAGGGGTGCAGTCGACAGCATTCGGTAGCGTTCGGGAGGAGCGCCTACATAAATCTTATTCCGTTCGAAGCGCGTGAACCCATAGTAATCAGCCATTCCCTCATCCAGCCATACGGGTATCCAATGCAGATTCCGATGCAGGATCGAGTGCGCGTACTCGTGATATACAATGTCGTGCGCACCCAGATTCCAGTCATCCATGCGCACCATGACGTACTCTCGTTCCCACGCGTGATGGTAGATCCCGGCGGGCTTTGCCCCTCTTGCCTTCCACGAGAAAGGCTCCAGAGCTTTGGCCGTGGGCTCATCCGCCGCCGCAAAGACAGTCAGCGGGGCCCCACCTTCCAGCCGGAACGTCGGATTGCGTTCTTGAAACACGTAGCGCATTTCCTCGAATTCATGTGCCACGTGACGCGCATCATTGCCGCTTCCGTTCGTGAGTATGCGGAAGTGTGGGCTCCGGACTTCAATCCACGGTTTATCCCGGCCAAAGGCAGGGGCGGCCAATGCTGTCATCAGAAGAAAGAAAACTGAGCTTCGGATACTCATGTGACGCGAAATCTTGACGCATTTTTTGGAAGTCGTCAACAACTTCGCACCGGCGTGGACAGGGGGGCCCGTCGCGCTCAGCGGAGTCTTCTATTTCTTCGCCGACGCGAACTCGCTCCGGTGGCGGCTGTAGAAGATGTAAACCAGGAGTCCCAGTGCGAGCCAGACCACAAACCGCACCCATGTGATCACGGTCAGGCCCATCATCAGTCCGCCACAAAGAAAAATTGAGATCAGCGGAAACCACGGCACCAGAGGAACTTTGAATACGCGCGGACGTTCCGGTTGCGTTCGTCGCAGAATAATCACGCCGAGCGAAACCAGCGTGAACGCAAACAGAGTGCCGATATTAGAAAGGTCCGCAGCGTCGCTGATGGCAAAAATCCCGGCGGGAATCCCCACGGCAAAACCGGCAACCCACGTGGAGTAGTGCGGCGTCTGGAACTTAGGATGAACCGCGGAGAAGAACTTGGGGAAGAGCCGGTCGCGCGACATCGCGTACCAGATGCGCGCCTGCCCGTACTGAAAAACCAGCAGCGATGAGATCATTCCGGTGAGCGCGCCGATGACGATAATCGACTGGGACCAACGGCTCGCACTGAGCATTTTCAACGCGTAGGCTACCGGAGCATCGGCGGCTTCCCCCGATATGAAAGTCGTGTATTTCATCATGCCGAGCAAAACGATGGAAACGGCTATGTAAAGAATGGTGCACACAATCAGGGAAGCTATGATGCCGAAGGGAAGGTCTCGCTGGGGATTGCGTGCTTCTTCGGCCGCCGTGGAGACGGAGTCGAAGCCGATATAAGTAAAGAAGACGATTGCGCCTCCAGTCACAATTCCGCTGAATCCCGAAGGCGCGAAAGGCCTCCAATTTCCAGGATGGACTAAGGCCCCACCCACCATCAGAAAGATCAGGATGGCGCCAATCTTGATGGCCACCATAATGTTGTTCGCTTCCGCGGACTCGCGTACGCCCCGCACCAGCAACACGGTCAGGATGAAAATGATCACAAATGCCGGAATATTGAAATACGCGCCGGTCCAATGCCCGGCCTCCCACACAGGCGTGGACCATCTGTCCGGCAAATTGATATTGAATGACGCGAGTTGCGCCTTGGTGTACGCGCTGAACCCGATGGCCACCACCACGTTGCTGACCACGTATTCCAGGATCAGGTCCCACCCGATAATCCAGGCAAAGATCTCGCCCAAGGTCGCGTAGGAATATGTATACGCGCTTCCTGCGATTGGAATCATCGACGCAAGTTCCGCGTAGCAAAGTCCCGCGAAACTGCACGCCAGTGCGACCAGTAAAAATGAGATCGCGATCGAAGGCCCGGCCGCTGGACGCCCGTGCATCAGTACCCGCGCCGTCCCGCCGCCTCGAACCAAATTCACGAGGATGTCGAGTACCTGTGCATGCAGGATCGATGGCGCCTGGAAATATTCACCAGCCGCCGCTGTTCCCGTGAGAACGAAGATGCCCGAACCGATGATTGCGCCAATCCCCAGCGCCGTGAGCGACCACGGGCCCAGCGTCTTCTGCAGACGATGTCCGGGAGTTTCGGATTCCGCAATCAGCTTATCGATCGACTTGCAGCAAAAAATCTGCTTGTCGGAGGTGCGCACAACTTCGTTGGATGGAGGCTGGTTCGTTGTCGGCTGTGCCAAAGTGTCCGGTTCTCCTCGAGGGAGGGATTAGGTCCGGTATTCGACAATCAGCTTGGTCTGAGCCGACAACGACTCAATAATCCAAATGCTGATTGCCGAATGCCGAGACTTGACTTACCGCTTCGCCTGACCGCGCGCCAGCTTTTTCACTTTCGGCTTTTTTGAGCCTCGCGGATAGTCCCGCGCCTTTAGCGGCTTCTCCGCCTTCCGTTTCTTGCGCGCCACGCGTTTTACTTTCTTTCGTTCTTCCCTGCTCAATTGCGATGTGTTTGGCATGAATGTATGTATCTGTCCTTAACCGTATTTTTGTTCAAATCTCAAAATGAGGAAACCGATCGCTTGATCCCCAGCATTCTACGTCGTCACTCCACCAGACCGCACCCTCTTCATTCGTCTGGATAACACGCGCTCCCCGCGCAACCGTGCACCCAGACCTTGTTGGACGGATTTGTTTGTCTAAGGCTGAGCTTGCGATCTAGGCTTGTTCCAGTTGCGCGTACTTTTCCACCAGCTTCTTTAAGCCGAAGCGTGGAAATTGTACAGTAATCTTGGCTTCTTCGCCTTCTCCTTCGCGCTGATAGACCGTCCCCTCGCCGTATTTCGGATGCCGGACTCTCTGGCCTGGCCGGAATCCCCGCTTGCCCTTAGGCTCGTCGACTGGAGGCTTGGCAAGCGAAAACTTCTTCCCCCGGCTGGCGAAGAACTCGGCAATGTTCTCGATGGAGTTGTAAGCCCGGGCCGCGACCGTCTGCTTTGTTCTGCGCGCATCCGCGGGCGACTCGCCGTGGTGCCAGGCAGCGCTCTGATCTTCGTCCTCGTACGAATAATGCGAACTCACGGAATCGTGTGGGCGGCCGCGTTCCGTAGACCGGCCGAACGTCCCGGTCTCCGCGCGTGCACGCCGCGTTCCCAGTTCTTCGATCAGCGGGGCCGGAACTTCCTCCAGAAACCTTGATGGCACGCTCGCTTCGGGCAGGTCGGTTCCGTAGCGCCGTCGATAAACCGCGCGCGTGAGAATCAACTGATCCATAGCTCGAGTCATGCCGACATAGCAAAGCCGCCGTTCTTCCTCAATATCTTCCGGAACCAGCATGGTCCGCGAATGCGGGAAAAGCCCCTCTTCCAGCCCACTGAGAAAGACAAGTGGAAATTCCAGTCCCTTGGCTGCGTGCAGGCTCATGAGGGTGATCTGCGCTCGTGCGTCGTAATCGTCGGCATCGGCGATCAACGCGGCATGATCGAGGAATTGATCGAGAGTCTCCGCCCGATCCCTCGAATCCATCGCAGCATTCACCAATTCCCGAAGATTCTCGATCCGCGAATAGGCCTCCGGCGTATCTTCCCCTTCCAGGGCCTTAATGTACCCGGTCCGGTCAATCAGGAACTTCAGGATGTCGGCCGTGCTGACCGCGGGCGCGGGAAACGCGCTCTCGTCCTTGTTCGCAGCGGACGCGGAAGCCTCGCCTGCGGCCTTGCTGTCGGAATCGACATTCTCTACCGCTTGCTCCGGTACTCCCGTGCCAAAATCAAACGAGAAGTTCCCAAACTCTTCCGGATTGAACGCAGTATCATCTGCCTGCTCGGAAGCGGTCTCTTCCGCAGGTACACCGATCTCTGGTTCCGTGTGCACCGCCTGCTCCGCACTCTGCGCCAATGCGTCAGCGAACGTTCCGCCGCGCATCGCGCGCGCGTCCTCTATCAACTGCTGGAAACTCTTCAGAGATGTCACAGCTCGTGCCGGAAGCAACTGGCGCTTAATCGCCTCGCCGATGGCCCCCCACAGCGAAAGCCCGGTTTCCAGCGCGAGCCGCTCCAGCGTGTCAATCGTCCCTTTGCCAATTCCGCGCGCCGGGGTATTAATGACCCGCAACAACGAGATCGAGTCATCGGGATTCAGGATGACTTTGAGATACGAGATCATATCCTTGATCTCAGCCCGCTCGTAGAATGAGAATCCGCCGACCACGTGGTACTTCAGCCCGTAACGACGCATCGCCTCTTCGAACAACCGTGACTGCGAGTTCGTTCGATAGAGCACCGCGACGCGGGGAGTGTCACCGCGCTCTGTCGCCTCGCGCACGTATCGTACGATCCAGTCCGCCGTGAACAGAGCTTCGTTCTCTCCGTCAGGAGCTTCGTAGTACCCGATCTTGGTCCCGCCTTGACGCGAAGTCCAAAGGTTCTTGCCTTTACGGCGGACATTGTTCGCCACCACCGCCGATGCCGCCTGCAGGATGTTCTGTGTGGAACGGTAGTTCTGCTCCAGCCGGATAATCTTCGCCTCAGGAAAGTCCTGCTCGAATTCCAGAATGTTCCGGATGTCGGCTCCGCGCCACGAATAGATCGACTGGTCCTCATCGCCGACGGCGCACACGTTATGCCGCTCGCCCGCCAGCATGCGCATCAGTTCGTATTGCGGACGGTTCGTGTCCTGATACTCATCGATCAGCAAATATTGGAACCGGCGATTGTAATATTCGCGCACTTGGGGCGCCGATTTCAGCAGCCGCACTGCTTCGAGCAGCAGATCGTCAAAGTCCAGTGCATTTGCTTTGCGCAGCTCTTTCCGGTACTCCTCGTACAGGTGCGCAATCTTTTCCGTCTTCGGATCCGCCGACTGCAAGTACAGTTCCTGCGGATCTAGCATGTGATTCTTGGCCCACGAAATCCGCCCGAGCACCGTTCGCGGCGTCAGTTGTTTGTCATCTAATCCGAACCGCTTAATCAGCGACTTCACCACCGATTGCTGATCTCCTTCGTCGTAAATGACGAAGTTTTTCGTGTGTCCGATGGCAGGTTGCCCCGGAACTGTCGATGGAATTCGTAGCGCTTCGATATCCCGCCGCAGCATCCGGACACAGAACGAATGGAACGTCGAGATGACTGGCTTGGCAATGCTCAGCCCACCCACCAGCTTTTCGACACGCTCGCCCATCTCAGCCGCCGCCTTGTTGGTAAACGTCATTGCCAGAATCGACTCCGGCATCACCGCTTTTTGCTCGATCAGATAGGCGATTCGATAAGTGATGACGCGCGTCTTCCCACTGCCGGCGCCGGCCAGAATCAAAACCGGCCCCTCGGTCGCCTCGACAGCTTCGCGCTGCTGCGGATTCAATTGATCAAGGAAAGACAATACGGAAACGCTCCGGAAGCAATCATCCAATTTTACAGGTTTCGGACGGAAGATGAGGTTCGAACAGTTTGTTCGGCGATTCAGAATTTCGTGTGATACCGTCCGTCGATCGAAACTCCACCAACCTGGTCCCGTTCGACTGTAACCGACCACTGCCTGGTGAGCTGATATTCCCCTTGCACAATTTCGCTGCCCGGCTGGGACACATCCGTAGAGAACGAGAACAACAGGTTCTTCGACACGCGTTGTTGGATGGTGATTCGCGCCGAAGGATTCTGATTGCCTCCGAGGGTTGGATCGATTTGCAGACTCGAGATTCCGGCAAGCTTCTGGATTCTGCCCGTCAGCTGACTCGCGACCTGTGACGCGATCATAGAGTCGGTGCTCTGACTGGCCGCGGCTTGTTCCTCCGTGGTCTGTCCTCGCGCGATCAGATTGATGATGTCGGCCGTCGCCAGGGCCGGATCCGACGCATACGAGGTCGTGAGCTGGTTCAGAGGCCCGCGCAGAGTAAGCGTGAGATTGTACTGCTCAACCGTCGTTGTGACCGTCACATTCAGCACCGGCTGGGTTTCGTTCGGATTGTCGAATGTGATGACGCCTCTCTGCAGTTCATAGCGCACGTTTCGATAGAACAGCTCTCCGGATGTGAATGTCGTGCGTCCTGTAATTACGGGATTTCCCGCAGTTCCGCCCACCTGCAGCGCAAACTGCCCTGCGATGCTGACTTGTGAACTGACCGCGCTCAGATTTTGTTGCGATTGCAGCCGGATCGCAAGTTTCACGGTGTCGGCGAAGCCCGGCTGCGATAGCGTGCCCTCTGTGTCGAATTGCCCTGCGAATGTGGATAAATCGAAGTCCGGAGTGAACGACAGGCTGTTGATGAGCACGCGTCCGCTCAGCAGTGAGGCTTGCGTCGTTCCGTTGTACGTCAGATTCGCGTCGAGCGAAGACCTTAATCCGGCCGGATACAAAAGGCGCATCGACCGGCCTTCTATCGTTAGGTTGAATTGCAATCTGGGCCTGTAGGTAATCGATCCGCCGACAGACACCGCGCCTCCGCCAACTTGTCCAGTCATATTCGAAATCTGCAAGTGATCGTTGGCAATATCCACCGTCCCATTCATGTTTTCGACTCCCACCGGAGCTTCCTCGGCAGTCATCGCGACATTCTGTAATTCCAGTTTTCCTTTGATGGCGGTCCCCGCGGAGCGAACGTCGAGCGTCACCACGCCTGAACTCTGCAGGCTCGGTTCGAAGATCTGAACAATGCGAGCATCGATTTTCCCCTGGGCAGTAAACGTAGGCGACGAAGATCCACTGATTGGGATTCGTCCTTGTGCGCGCAAAGATGTGTCCGACCCACGAATCTCAGCAGGCTGAAGAGTCAAGACGGAATTCGCATAGTCCAGCCGCAAGGGTTCGGAGATCCCGACGTTGAGCGACTTATAGCTGGCCTTCAGTACAGGCACCGAGAGGTGCGCTTCGATCCTCGATTTGTCTTTTAGCGGGCCGCGGAGCGTCGCGTGCACTTCGGCCTGCCCCTGAAATCCCTCCGGACTGCTGGGACTGTAAGCAGCCAATAAGGGAGCTAGCGGAATCGTGCCTGTATCGACGACCGCATTGGTTTCGTAGTTATCCGTCAAACTGACGCTGGCCTGGGCGTGAACCGAAGCCTCGGCGATTCGCGACGACAAGTTCAGATCTGCGCGGTGTTGTTGGACGTGGATCTCCGCATCGAGATCGGAAATCGAGGTTTGCCGGATCTCGACATGCGGCAACTGTAGCGACGCCGTCAACTCAGGATTATCAAGAGTCCCCTTGCCACTCGCGGTAATTTTCACGGTGCCGGTGAGCGCGAGACCTGTTTCCTGAATTGTTCGCAACTTCTGCAAAACAATAGAAGGCGCATCCAGTTGTACCGAGTATGCCTTCGTCTTCGGAGTGTAGGACAAATTCGCCGTAGCTGTTCCACCCGCAGACGAAATGTGCAAAGTCGACTGGATCAAGCCCTTCTCCGCACGAAATTCTGCGGAAACATTCTGCAGAGGCTCTCCATGGACCTCTGCTTTTACGATGCGGGCCGTCCCCGACCCAGCCGGCTGGAGCTGCGTCCCATGGAATGTTACGTTCGCAGAAAGGTCTCCGCGAATTGGATAATGTTGCTTGGCCAAAGCTTCGAGGTCGGTCATTCGAAGCGTCTGCAGCTCGAGATGCGCCTGGATCGGGCTCACATCCTGATAAGTCCAGTGGCGTAATCCGATGCTGCCCTCAAGCGTCGCCCGTCCCTGTTGAGCGTTAGTCAGCGTCGCATTTTCAATGCTTATCTTTGAAGAGTTTGCCTGCACGCTCAGCTTTGCGGACTTCCACTCGCTGCCTTCGATCGCAAGATGTTCCGCATCGACTTGCGCAGTGATTGTCGGATTATTGATGGCGCCTTGCACAACCGCGTTCACCTTAGCAGCTCCAGAGATCGAGGGAAGCGGCTGCTGTGCCTGACGGAACGAAGAAGCTAGTGATGCTAGCTGATGCAAGTCAGTGGCAGCGATTGTCACCCGCAGTCTGGAATTCCTGCTGATGGCTCCTTGCGCGGTGAGAGTCGCGGAAGGAATCTTGAGCAAAGTATCCCGCACTGTGACTCTTTGCTCGGGGCCATCGTACGAAAAGTGAAGGGCGCCATTAACTGGAATATCCGTTGCCGAGGCGGTATCTTCACTGCTCGCAACTGCATTCACCGTGAGGTCCGACTTAGCTTGCAAGTCGATAAGTTTTCCGGTCCAGCTTGCTTCAACCCTCCCGCCAACCGTTCCGGACAAAGAAACTGGTCTGGCTTGCGGGCCGAGAGCGCGTTGTAAATCCCGTAGCGAGATGCGAGACAAAGACGCCCGCACGGAGGAATCCGGGGTCGCATCCAAGTCCTTTATTGCCGCGTCGGCCGTGATGTGCCCGCCCATCGAGTCCAGATTGACGTTCTGCAGTCGCAGATTGCCGTCGGCAAGACGGTACAGTCCCTGCAGCCTCGCCAACTCGAGTCTTCTTCCCGAAGCCGTTGCCGCTAGCGCTCTGCTGGCTAGTCTGCCATCGACATAGATATCCCGCAGCAGGGGCTCATCCCCCACTCGCTGATAATGAAGCTGGCCCTCGAGCATTACATCGCCGGCGGGCTTGAGCGCAGCAGTAAATTCCGTGAAATCCTGCGTATGCAGCAGGATGCGATACTCACCATCGGCGATTGGATTTGAGTAGTTAGAAATTTGTCCCTGCACAACTACGCTCGACGATCCAATTTTAAGGATGGCCGGATTTATCTCTGTACTTTGGGGTGTAGCCGTGAACTTCAGCTGCAGGTCATGGGGAAGCGGAGAATAGCCCGCATAACGAAAATGGCCATTTTCGTACGAAAGACTTCCCGCATAATGTTTTGCCGCAGCCTCAGCATTGATGTTGATGCCGAGATCGTACAAATCCGCCGCAACCGGGATCTTCCGATCGTTGTAAAACAATTCGCCATTTACCAACAGGGCGTGCTCGATCCCCAGATCGAAAACATTGGTATGCCCGCTGGATGCGTGCGGCGGAGGCGCAGGCAGATTGTTTTTCCCCTCTCGGCCGACCTCGACGTGCGCCACCGGATCAAAGAGCAGGAGTGCGCGCAACGCAACCTGGTGGCGCAGTATCGAAAGTATTTTGAGCCGCACGGTCAGGCGATCAGCATGCAGCAGCGGCGGCTGCACGGATGCCTCGGCCCCGTGCACCGTAATGTCGTAGAGATTGACGGTCAGCGTCCACAGATCGAACTTTATCGCTCCAATTTCGGTTCGAGCCCCGGTCGAAAGATAAGCTTTATCCGCAATCGTCCTGATTGCGAACTTTTGAAAGCGGTTGCTTTTGAGATAGAAATAGCCGCCCACAGCAGCGACCACCAGCAGGATCAGAAAAACTGCGACGGCCCACCCGATGATTCGCTTCCATCTCATGCCGCTCAAAACGCCTGTCCAATTGTGATGTAATATTGCGTCGGATTGATCCCCGGTACCGGATTCAAGTTGTGCCCAATATCAATCCGTATCGGACCAATCGGAGTGGCATAGCGCAAGCCGAATCCAATCGTGTTCGTGTAATTGTTAATAAAGTTGTTGAAGTTGATCGCGCTATACACGTTTCCTCCATCATAAAAAACGACTCCGCCCAGCGCCTTACTGATATGAAGCGGAAATCGCACTTCGGAGTTCAGGATAAAGAGCTGTTTTCCTCCAATCGGCACAGTCACATTTACGCATCCCGATTGTCCTTGCAACACATTGCAGAAGGGCACCAGCCGTTGGGGGCCTGCTTCATCAATCGGGAAGCTGCGCAGCGTTGTACCGCCTCCTGAGAAAAACAGCTGGCTGGTCGGAATAAAACTGCTGGCAAAGGGACTCGCGAGGCCCAGCCGAATGCTGTTTGCAAGAACAACGGAATGAACCGGCTTGTAAAAGGCGTACTGTGCGAAGAGCCGGGCAAAGTTGGCGCTCGATCCGAATGCAACTGGCGTCATCCCCAAATCAACTGTTGCAAACACTCCATGATGCGCATCCAGAGGATGGTCCCTCGTGTCCTTGATGAGTGTCGCCGAGACGGTTGAAAGCCGTACGTTGCGGTCTTGATTAAACACAAGGTCTGGCACGAGTATGTGCGACAGAATGGTCTTGTTGAAGTCGTATCGGAATTGCATCCGGGTGTTGGCCTTGCGGCTGATCAGCCTCTCCAACTGGAACGACAAGTCGCCCAGAGTAGCCGTGAACAGCGGATTTTCGCTGTTTCTCTCGATAGAGAACGTGCTCAGAGATTTCCATTGTGACCCCACAAAATGCGGCTGCGTGTAAGACGCCAGCGCTTTTTGATCGAGCCGCGCCAGAAGAAGCGAACCGGTACCTGTCTCGGCAAGTCCTCGAATGTTGTGGCGCGTGTATTCGATCAGGCCTCGCGGACTGGCGAAGGTAGCTTGGCTGGGAGCAATTTGGTATCCATTGAGCCCGATTGTCCCGCCTCCAGGCAGAGCAACGGTTCCTGTCGGCACGTTTCCACCGCGATGCGACACTTCAAATCCGAATCCGTATGTAACCTCATTACGCTTCTCCTCGTGCACTTTGACCAGCGCCATCGATTTGGTCTGATCGGTCACTGGTTTTCTGGGACCGACGCTCGCCCAGTCGAATATGCCAAGGTCATATAGCCGGCTTTCGGCCGCCAGCAGATCCGCCCGGCGCATTGGCGCTTCGGGTTGCAGTTGCGCTGTCTTCTTCAGCAGCGACATTCGCGTATGCTCCTGCCCTAGATACAACACCTGGCTCACGCGTACCAACTGGTTTTCTGTGATCTCGTACGTTACATTTACGTGCTCGGAACTTCCATGAACCCGCGAAACGTCGCTCTTCACCTCTGCATTGAGGTATCCGTGATCGAGATAGGTCGCTGAGATTCGATTTTGATCGTCCGCCAGCTTGCGCGGCGAAAATGGAGTTCCCGCTCGCAACTGGAACCCCTTTGCCGCGGTGAGTTGGTCATATCCAATGTGTTGGTTGCCCGTTACCTTTACCTCGTCTACTGTCGTCTGACGACCTTCTTCGATGTCAAAGGCAACATCACTCTTTCCATCGTGTTCAGTCGTGCGAGGAGTTACTTTGACCTGCTCGTACCCTCGGTCGCGATAAAGGGCTGCGATATTGGAACTGCTTTGGGTCAACAGTTTTTGACTGAGACTTCCATGCGTCCAGAAGTGCGATTTTCGCACGGTGACTTGGGCCACGAGAGTTCCGGAGCCAATGGCATGGTTCCCGTCAAATGAAATTCGATCCACTTTGTGCTTCTTTCCAGGATTAATTCTGTACACGATCGAAATGTGATCCGTCTGCTTCTCGAAATCTGTCGTAACCTGTACTTCGTTAAAGCCCTTCTTTTGGAAGTAGTCGACCAGATTGCGTTGGCCTTCATCCACCAGTTCCCGATCCACGCTCCCTTCGGAATAGATCGGGATGAGTTTTTTCATTTCACGCCCGGCAAGGAAGGGAATCCAGGTAAGCCGCGCGCCGGCCGTGCGCAGACTGACGGTGGGTCCTACCTCGACTTTGAACGAAACTGCCGCGCGATTCGAGCTGACATCGTATTGCGGAGGATTTTCGTGAATCATGCTGGCCAACCGATGTTGCTTCGTCAGCGTTCGCTTCATTCTGCGTATGGCCGAACTGATTCGAGCCTCGCTATAAGGTTCTCCCGGCTTAAGAAGGCTTCTCGAAAGTCGCGCCCAAATCGATCTGACGGAATGCAACAAGTCCGCGCTCTCTGCCGGCCTGGGCCCGATGACTCTCACCGACGAGATTCGCGCTTGCTCCCGCATATCGATCCTGAATGTCAGGTTTACGATTTCATGCGCATCGTCGATTTGTGTCTCTCCATGAACAGTCGCCCGGAAATATCCGTTGTGTCGAAAGAAATCCGTCAGTGCCTTCTCCGCCACAGAAATGCGCGCAGGATCGTACGGTTCCTCTTCCGAAAAATCAGCCGTCTGCAACAACCGGATATATGCAAATCGCTTCGACGCACCGGGGAATTTCAGGACTCCGACGTAGTACGCCGGCTCCAACAGGAAACTCACCCGCAGCCCTGAAACCTCTGGAGTAACTTGCACCCGAACTTCCGGGAAATTTCCTGCCTTCTTAAGAGCCGCAGCGCTTTCTTCAATCTCCTTCGTGGAATACGGAGAGTGTGTTTTTTGCGTGACCAGCGGATAAAGCGGCTTCAGATCGCGGTGAGGATTTGCGATGAGAGAAATGGCGCTTACACTCTGTCCGTTATACGCCGCCTCCGGCCTCTCGGGTGCAAGTTGACCGAGCGCAGCCGCAGCCTGGACCAAGCAGAATCCGAAAAGTAGCCACCGCATGGGGCGGCGCCAAACCGACTTTGATGAAGAGACGGCCAAGCTTGTCTTGCTAACTGAAAACAGAAGAGATGTCCTGAGGCAAGCAGCCCCACAGTGCCGAACTGTGATGCCATTGAATTCACTGAAGTTGTCTTAATGCGAGCGGCCTGCAACTCAACCGCCGTGGCCGGGTTCCGATGTCTTCCAATTCCTAACCGCTTGCACCGTAATACCCGGTTTTGGCGCGCGCCCTCAGGAAGGGAAATCTTCTGGGCAACAACAGCTTTACACGGATTTTCCGCCATTTGCCGTTGCGGGGCGGATCTTGTGGACGATATGCCAGTACGTATTGTGTGCGCAATTCCATCCCAATATGTCGCGCAACCGCCGGCATCTGGTTTGGATTATCGATCGTGTAGGATCTCCCGCCGCTGGGTGCGGCGATCTCCGACAGCAGTTGAGGACCCATCATTTCTTCCTGAGTCGGAACATAACGATCAAAAATCCCGATGGAATAGATCATCACGTCCGATTCTCTGGCCAGCGACTTGATCTTATTTTCCCCATAGCGGCTATGGTTGTCTCCGCCGTCCGAGATGATGAGCAACGCTTTCTTCCCGTATTTGGCGTGCTTCATCTTATGCAGACCCATGTAAATCGCGTCGAGTAACGCAGTGCGACCCTTCGGCTGGTTGAACACTAGTTCTTTTTCAATCTCAGTTGTATTGGAGGTGAAATCCACTGCCAATTTTGGCTCGTCGGCGAAAACGATCATGAAGAACTCATCTTGTGGATTCGCCGCCTCGCAGAACCGGTTCACGGCGTCGCGGATACGCTCGATCTTGTCCCCCATGCTGCCGCTCATATCAAGAATGATGCCCAGTGAGACTGGGGCATCTTCCATGGAGAAGTTCTGAATTGTCTGCAATTTGTTGTTGTCAAAGACCCGAAAGTTGTCCTGGCTCAGCCCCGTCACAAAGCGCTCCATGGAATCCGTAACGCTCACGGGAACCAGAACCAGTTGTACGTTGGATCTTATGAGGGGCAGCGAATTTTCGGCCAGCTGTACTGCCCCGGATTCGGGTTTCATCTGCCTGGAAACAACGTGGACGTCGTCCACGTTGGTTTGTGCAGAAAGAGCGGCACTCAACAAGACAAGAAAGAATAGAACGAACAAGTTGACTTTCACGGCTACTACCACTTGCCCGGACGCCGGCATCGGTCATCGCCTGGCGACGGGGCAGGCCTTTCAGTAACGTTCGGCTTGCACTCGCCACGATTTTTTTACGACGATTCCGCTGTCAGCAACATCGTCTTGAATCTGTATGGAAGGCGTCGCGATACCGCAGTTGTACGTACAATCTTTCCCGTAACTGGCGATAACGAGGCCCGGTTGTCTCGCTAACCGAAGAGGGAGCCTTAAACGGAAGCAAGCACTCAAGGAAAAGCCCTCGCCGTGGTCCGCAAATGAAGGACAACTTCACCACGAACAGAAAAGCCCAGCCGAGGGAGGCCGGGCTCTGTCTGAGTCGAAGTGGGGGTGCAAGTTAGTATTTCGAGCTGCCGCCGCCTGACTGGCAAGTCTTCGAAATGTGTTTCACTGATGTGACGTCAATCGTGTGCGAGCCATTGCTCATCGCTGAGCCGTTGGACATTCCACTGCCCGATCCCGAGGAATTCATCGTGCCGGTAATCTTCACTTCATGGCCGATGTGTTCGCTGAGCTTCGCTGTATCTCCGCTAAGGTGATACATCGTGCCGTTCTTGGCATTGAGCATGTAACTTCCATTCGATTCACTTAGACAACCTTCGACGCTCGTCTCATTGCCGGAAGAGGCACGTGTGGTTTGCCCTGAACTCGCGGAGGTGGCGCTGTTTTGACTTGAGGTATTCTGCGCGACGGCCCAGGACAGGCCGAGCAGCAGGACAGAGAGGAGCAGGAGTATTTGTCGCATTTGCAACCTCCAGTTGCACCGCTTGCCGGGTTGCATTGCTCGCAGATCCGGCCTGGTTCAGCCGACGGCGAGCACAACAACTCCGACAGAGGAATTTTCCTGCTCGGCGGAAAGGTCAGAAATACAGCAATTCCCGCATATCACGTCACTCTTGCCCTGAACGGACAATTAGCATGACAGGAATTCGCGTCAATTACTGGCGCCAACTAGGCCGCGTCATCCTTCCTCTTGGGGGGAATATCGTCCGGTCGACCGTACTCTTCATGGGTATGTACCGGGCGTTCGGGATGATCCTCCGCATCTTCGACGCCTTCAACTGCTGACGCTTCGAGCGACTGCTCCGTATCGGCCAACTCTTCTACCGACTCCTCATTGGCATCAGCTTCAGTCGAAAGCCCCTGCAAATCGCCGGACTGTCCAGCGCTGTCTTCTCCGACCTGCGCTGGATCAGAACCAAGCTCATCGAGTTGTGCCTGAAAGCCGCTCTTACGTTCTGGTGCGCGTTCATCGAGTTCTCTGTTTTTGTCAGTCATTTGATTTCTCTGCTTTGTTATAAGACGCTTGCGCAAGATGAATCATCCGGTGTTCGCTGTATTTCGCCAACTCCTTCATGCTCCGCTACTGCGCCCGACCTCCGAATCATTACAACTATTTGGTGCGCAGCTTCTTCGAACAAAGAAGGGCCGACGATCGTATGAAAGAAATCGTGATTCGATTTGTTGTCGGAGGAGTGTCGGTTTCGGTTTTCGCGGTACTCGGAGACATCTTTAAACCCAAAAGCTTTGCCGGACTGTTTGGCGCGGCTCCATCGGTCGCGCTCGCAACACTCGCCCTGACCGTCGCAAAAAATGGCGCACGCTATGCCGCGGTGGAATCTACCTCCATGATGATTTCCGCCATCGGCCTGTTTGTTTATGCGTGCTGCCTCAGCCGGATCATGGCGCGCCATCAATATCGGGCTCTGGGCGTGACGTTGTCATTGATGCTTGTCTGGGCAACCACTGTCTTCGGAATCTGGTTTGCTGTGATGAAGTGGTGAGCGGATGAAGATTCAGGTCAACATTTCAGCTTTGAGACAAACGAGTTGGCGCCAGCTGGCAATTCGATTTATCTGCGGAGGACTGGTAACTGCCGCAACTGGAATCATCGCCAAGGAATACGGACCTCGTATTGCCGGACTGTTCCTGGCTTTCCCCGCGATTCTTCCCGCCGGTGCGACCCTCATTGAAAAACACGAGAGGCAGAGAAAGGAACGGGCTGGATTTAACGGTTCAGTGCGGGCGAGAAAGGCTGTCGCCGCGGATGCCGCCGGCGCGGCGATGGGCAGCATTGGCCTTCTCGCGTTTGCGGCGCTGATTACGATACTCATCACCAGCCATCGGTCCTGGGCGATCATCTTGCTCGCTACCATCACATGGATGGCCTTTTCTTTTTTGGTCTGGCTGCTGCGTAAAAAGATACTCACCGCAGTCAGCCGCCCGACCAATCGAGCATCGCAGATGCGCGTTTAGAACTTCAAGACGCACGCACCCGGGACAAAGCAAGTTTTGC
Source organism: uncultured Acidobacteriota bacterium (assembly GCA_963763845.1). Classification (GTDB taxonomy): domain Bacteria; phylum Acidobacteriota; class Terriglobia; order Terriglobales; family Acidobacteriaceae; genus Sulfotelmatobacter. Next base: position 143,616 of record CAVXPX010000014.1, on the reverse strand, counting down.
GGCATGATATCCGCACATACCATGCACTGCGGGGCCGGGCGGAGTTGAAGACGAACATAGATAAACGTCCCGGGCCGAGGTCGCATATCCACGCCACGTCGGACGTAGAAATATTTGCTTCAGATTCATTGCTCCACCCCCGATATCTCCACCCACCAGATTCGCGTCCATGGCCTCCAGCGCAGTCGGCGAAAAAACTCGCTTTGCCAAAATGCAATCCCGGAATCCTGGAGCGAAGCGTTCAATCTGAGCCTCAAGCCTGGTTAACATATCGACGCTCGAGCCGTTTGGAACATGACAGTATGCCCACGCGATATGTTTCCCCTCCGGCGCGCGCGTCGGATCAAACAGGGTCGGCTGAGACAACAGGACAAATGGACGCTCGGCGAGATGGCCGGAACGCAGCGACTGTTCCGAAGCCGTAATCTCCTCGAATGTTGCGCCAAGATGAACGGTAGCCGCCCTTAGACACGCCTTCGCCTTCCATGGAATGGGCGCGTGTAGAGCATAGTCCACTTTGAATACTCCGGGTCCATAGCGGTACTTCGCGAGCCGACGCTGATAAGAACTTGAGAATCTTCCTGCCGCGATTTTCAATAGCTGCCTGGGAGTCACATCACAAAGGATGAGGTCATATTCCGACAATTCTGTGATGTTCTCGATCCTGCGCGAAGTCTTGACGCTTCCCCCGAGGTCGCCGAGATGGCTGCACAGTGCATGTGTAATGGCTGCTGCACCTCCCCGGGGAATCGGCCATCCTACCGAGTGAAGCGCAGCCCCCAGCATTACAGCCGCAGCGGAACTCCCCGCCTCGTTCAGGCTGAGAAGCGAATGCGCCGCAAGGCCAGCGAACACTGCCCTCGTGCGTTCACTGCTGAAGATCCGAGTGAGCGTCGTTGCAGGAAGAAACGCCCTCATCCCAAATTTCGCCAGAAGCCATGGATGCCGCGGCATTAACCGGATCGGACCAAGAACACCCTGCGCCAGTTCTTTCCAACGCTCCGCAAATGGAGCGAACAGCCTTTGCCACGCTTTTCCGTCCGGGCTCAATGATGCAGCCGTAACACCCAAGTCCCGCTCCAGCGTGATCGCAGTTCCATCATCGAAAGGATGGGCGAGTGCCGCCGGAGAATGAATCCATTCCAATCCATGTTGATGTAGAGGAAGCGAGGAGAAGAACGGCGATCCAATGGCCAGCGGATGAACAGCAGATCCAAAATCATGGTGGAAGCCGGGCAGCGTAAGCTCCAGTGTTCTTGCGCCTCCCCCCGCTTGCGGTTCGGCCTCGAACACGTCCACCTGCAATCCAGATTGCGCGAGAACGATCGCTGCCGCAACGCCATTAGGCCCCGCGCCGATCACGCCGGCTCGCCGGCTCATCGTTCGCCTCGCGACCAGCAGGAACTTTGCTTCATCATTCGGCTCCGCATCTCCGATCAATCGCTCCGAGGTTCCATCGCACCCGGCCACTCAACCACTCGCACCGATCCGTCTGATTCCCTCTCGATGGCTGGCGCATACAGCCCGAGAAAGTTTCGCCGCCACCACATTCCTGTTTTCTTCTTTTCCGCAAGAGTAGTGAACCAATACTGCCAAAGTACAGCACGCACCTCGCGAGGCGGTGTCTTCGGGAACGGATTTCCGGCAAAGAGATTCAGCACATCTTGATCGTTTGAAATCAGACGTAACTCTGTGCGCGGCACGATGGAGTACTCGCGCCATGAACCCAGGGATGCGAACCACAAGTTCCAGTCGAACCGTGGTTGATAAGGCGCATAAATTCCGGGCGCCTTCGCGGGATCTTGTGGCTTGTAGCGGAATGGATACGCGACCCAGTTTGTCCCGTCGTTCGATCCTTGAAATTCAATCTCGTAGCGCCCGCGGGTCATGATTCCGAACAGGCCATATCGATTCGCGACGCGAAACGGTTCGAGCGCCTCTACTACTTCGGCCGGAAACGGCAGGTTGCCGAACATCCAGATCAGTTCAACGGTTGTGACGCAGAGTACCCAACCTAAGATGGCGGCCGAGGCATAAAGCTTCACCCCTGCCATCGTGCTGCGGATCCGTCCCATGGGTCCATCACTTCGATTTGTGCTTTGGGAAGCACCCGGTTGTTCTGATAGCTGCGGCCCGTTTGCCGGCAACGGTTCGCTCGCTGTGAATTGACGAGCGAGAAAAGAACTCCTCCACTTCGCCGGCAAAAGATGCCGCAAGTATCCGTCATCCAACAGCAGAATCCCCAGCGACAAGACGAGGTAATTGAGAAATGTGTAGTTCGCGGTGAGGATGATGCCGATCTCCCACGGAGTAACAATGAAAAAACAAACCAGACGCCAGCGCCGAGGCAGAAAAAGCATCCCCGCTAATGCGAGTTCAAGCGCCAGCGTCGCGAAGGCCGTCGAAACATGGAACCAGTGCGGTAGATGCTGTACATACCATCCGATCCACGTAGGCAACGGGCCGTTCTGGTAGTACTCGTCCATGGCCGTGAGATGCCGCCACTCAGGATCACCGCCCAGCATTTTCGCCAGTCCAGATTCGAAATAGATGCGGAACCATTCCCATTGCAGCAGGAACAAACTCGCGCGGGATGGCGGAGAAGAACTGCCCCACCTCGGGGAAAATCCGGCAGGCGCAAAGAATAAAGAAATGAAGCCTGCCTCCAGCAGCATCCCGTCTGATTGATAGCCCGAAAAATCCTGGGCTGCGCTCACGAACGACAAAAAACATACAAAGCAGATAAACAGCGTCCCGCGCGGCCAGATGTTAAACACCACCAGAATAGATGCCCACATACCCGCCCAGCACAGGAGTATCAGCATGTGAGGACCACTGGAAAACCAAAGCAGAGTCGGCGCAAACCACGCGCCGCGAACATATCCCAACGAGCGTGCCACGGTTTGCAGATATTCGTTCGCAGGCAATATGCCTTGCGGACCGATCAGTCCACGGATTTGAAACACCAGCGAGAAGAATGCGGAGAAATAGATCAGGCCAAGAGCCCGCAAGAACAACCAGCGGGGAAATAAACGGTCCTTCGGTCCCCTATGCGAGTCGAAAAACCATCGGACCAAGTCGATCGGGCGCTTCATATGCCAGCTTCCGGGAAGGGACTGCAGCTTCCGTTAGTTTCTCACGCCAATCGTTCGACAACTCGGCCTCCACAGCGCAGTCGATTCTCAACGAATCAGCTTCGACTTTGAGATGACTGATTCAGCGCTCGTGAGCGCCATCGATAAAAAAATGGAATGCCGCCCAGAATTACAAGCAGTCCCAACGAAGACCGTACCGGCCGGATCATCCAGAGATTAACAGTGAGAGCAATTGCAGCAGCCAGGAAAATCAACGGAGTCACAGGATAGCCCCATACGCGGTAGGGCCGGTGGAGATCCGGCTCCTGCTTGCGCAACTGCAGCAGTGCGATCGCGACTAGCGCAAAGAAGATCCACACCGCGAACACGAACAATGAGTACAACTCTTCGAAGGTTCCCGTCAGGGACAGCAAGGCAGCAACAAATCCCAGAAAAACTAGAGAACCGCTCGGAGTCCGGAACGATGGATGGATGCGTCCGGCAAAACGAAAAAAGACCCTATCGCGCGCCATCGCATAGGGAATGCGCGCTCCCGTGAGAACCACGACGTGCAGGGCTCCCAGTGCGGAAACAGCCATTGCCACAGTCAGCCAAGCCGCGCCTCGCGAACCCGCAAACGCCTGAACCACATCCGAAGCGACGTGCTGGGAAGCGGCGACAGCTGCGAATGGCAGAACGTGAAAATACGTGACGTTTGCCATCAGATAAAGGCCGCCCACTGTAACGAGTCCCAAAATAATTGCGCGCGGAATATTTTTCTGCGGATTCAACACTTCCTCGCCCAGGTCTCCGAGATCGTTGAACCCGTTATACGCCCACATCGCGGGCACAAGCGCTGTGAGCAGCGCTCCGATCGTCCCCAGGCTTACTGGCTGCGAAGGCCTAATCTCATGAACATGCTTCGCACTGAAAACCAGCCCTCCACCGATGATCACCACGATCGTGCCAATCTTCAGCGCCGTCAGCAGAATCTGTATAGCTCCGCTCATTTCGACGCTGAAGTAATTGACAGCTGTGACGAGCACAACCACTAACGCCGCCAGAGGCTGCGCTGTGGTGAATACGAATTCATAGCTTCCAATCCGCCACGTGAACAACGGAGTGGCAACTACAGGAAACAGGAATCCTATGAATCGAACAAATCCGGCCGCCAGCGTCGCCATCGCGACTGGACGTTCCAGGAACGAACTCATCCACCCGAACAGGAAGCCCCAGAGTGAGCCGAGTCCTCGACCTAAATAGACGTATGGTCCGCCAGTTGTTGGAAATGCTGCGCCGAGTTCCGCATAGCAGAAGGCCCCAAAGAGAACGATCAGACCGCCAAGGACCCACGCCGCCAAAACCAGACCGGACGATCCCACGCTCCGAGCCATGTCGCTGGCGACAAGAAAGACGCCTGTACCGATCGTATCTCCGATGACAATGGCCGTAGCCGACCAAAGGCCCAGCCCGCGCACCAGGCCAGATTCTCGGGAATCTTCATGATTGGTAAGCATGGTGGAGGGAACTCAGAGCCTACTCGCCCGCATTGTTTTCGGTCAACAATGTCGCTGGGCCGACTAAAACTTGGACACGCGATGTCGCGCCTTATGTGGGGTATCATCGAAGTTGCTATGGCCCCTCTGAAGCTGATGCTGAGCGAATTCCCGTGGAGCGATCAATATCGCATCACCGATATCGAAGAAGTCCTCACTCCGGCTCTCGTCGTCTACCCCGAATTCATCGAATCGAACATTTCGTGCACCCTGCGCTTGCTCAACGGTAACGCCGATCGTTGGCGCGCTCACATTAAGACGTCGAAACTGGCGTATACCCTGCGGATGCTGGTTGACCGTGCCGTCTCAAGCTTCAAGTGCGCGACCACGCTCGAACTGCTTACCGCCTGCCAGTCTGGAGCGAAAGACATTCTTCTCGCCTTCCCCGTCATGGGAGCCAATGCGCGCCGTGTGCGTGAGATTGCAGATCAGTTTCCGCGTGTCCGCATTTCTGTGCTGGCAGAGAATGAGGAACAGATCCGTCAGTGGCGGCAAAGTCCGGTTGGCGTATTCCTCGACCTTAATCCTGGCATGAACCGCACTGGGATTGAACTCGACCAGAGCGGCAGAATCCTGAAACTCATCCACCATCTGAAGGAGGCAGGAATCGAATTCCGAGGCCTGCACTATTACGACGGCCAGTTCGGAGCGCTTGAGGAGCACGAGCGCATGGCTGCGGCACACGCGGGATACGATCGCCTGCTGCAACTAGTAGCCGAGATTCAGCGCAATTCGTTTTCCGTAGCGGAAGTTGTCACCGCTGGGACGCCTACGTTTCCAAGCTCGCTCGCCTACGACGCTTTCTTCAACGGGGAATTCATTCATCGCGTCTCTCCGGGCACGGTTGTCTATAACGACGCGACAAGCTTGGCTCAGCTTTCTCCCCAATACGGCTATCGGCCCGCCGTGCTCGTCTTAAGTCGCGTGGTGAGTTCTCCTCACGTCGGCATGATCACATGCGATGCCGGCCACAAGACAGTTTCAGCCGATGCGGGCGTTCCAACTTGCGTTGTCGTCGGACATCTCGAACTCACTCCTGCTTCCCCGAGTGAGGAACACTTGCCCATGACAGTTTCTGCAGGTGGGCCGGCACCAAAAGTTGGCGACCCGCTGTTTCTCCTTCCTCGTCATATTTGTCCCACCGTGAACAATTTCGATTCCGCCCTCATCGTTCGCAACGGAAAGATCGAATCCGTAGGGAAGGTCTCGGCTCGAGGCCGCGAAGCTCCGCTCCGGGCCCCCGTTCCGACCAGCCCATAAAAGTCTGCCAAATCTCAGCCGATCAGGCCCTGAATGGTCGGGTAGTCCTCGTTGCGACTCAGGTCCATAGGGTGTTGTCCGCATGGGCAGACCGGCTGCGACCGGCCTAAACTGTTTATGTGACAAAGCAGACTCGCGCTCTTGGTTCTGCATCAGTCCTTCTCCTCGCAGTCCTGGCGCTATACGGAAGCGCTCAGCCCACAGCGGCAACAATCATTCAGAACTCGGTCGAGGCAAATGCGGCCGACTGGAAAGCCATGCCCGACTACGATTATTTCGAACGCGACCAGGAGTCGGACGGCAGCACGAAAACCTACGCAGAGCTGATGATCCTGGGCTCTCGTTACGAACGCCTCGTCGCGGTCAACGGTAAGCCTTTGTCATCCGGGGAAAATACGCAGCAAGAGCAGAAACTGCAGGCCGAAATCTCCGTACGGCGTCAAGAATCCCCGCAGCAGCGGCGAGAGCGCATCTCCGACTATGAAAGAGGTCGGAAACGTGATTACCGGATGATGGATCAGCTGACAAAAGCCTTCAACTTCACGTTGATCGGAGAACAGAAACTGGGTTCGAACAATGTTTATGTCCTGAAAGCCACTCCACGCCCCGATTACCAGCCGCCGAACATGGAGATGCAGGCTCTGAAAGGCATGCAAGGAAAGCTCTGGATCGACAAGAATACGTTTCAGTGGGTCAAGGTCGAAGCTCAAGTAATTCATCCTGTCTCGATCGAAGGATTTCTCGCCGAAGTTGAGCCAGGCACGCGCTTCGAGTTGGATAAAGGCCCCGTTGCCAATGGGATCTGGCTTCCCACCCACTATGTGATGAAAGCTCGCGCCAAAATTTTGTTCTTCATCCCACACAGGACTCAGGCCGACGAAACCTACTATGACTTTCACAAGATACAGGGAAACGCCGCCCCAGAATAATCACTGCTCGAGCAAGGACATCCCGCCAACGTTTGAGGACTGATAATCTCTTTGCACGCGCCGCACTAACCAATGGCCAGTCGATCAACAGGAGCTCGACGTAGCGGAATGGACTGGCGCCTTCTCCTGCGGGCGCTGCGCCACCGCAATTACCGCCTGTTTTTCGGTGGCCAGGGAATCTCGCTGATCGGCACATGGATGACGCGCGTTGCCACCGGTTGGCTCGTGTACCGCCTCACGGGATCGGCCTTCCTCCTGGGACTCGTCAGTTTCGCCGGGCAGATTCCAATCCTTTTTCTCGGACCGTTTGCCGGCGTCTGGGTTGATCGTTTGAACCGGCATCGCGTGCTCATCGTCACCCAGATCCTTTCGATGATCGAATCATTCGCTCTCGCGGCACTTGCACTGGCCGGCATCATCACCGTAAACGAAGTCATCCTGCTCAATCTTTTTCAGGGCGCCATCAACGCCTTCGATATGCCGGCCCGGCAGGCATTCCTGGTTGAGATGGTCGAGGATCACGAAGACTTGGGGAACGCCATCGCTCTGAACTCATCGCTGGTCAATGCAGCTCGCCTCATCGGACCCTCGATCGCGGGCCTGATCATCGCAGTAGTCGGCGAAGGCTATTGTTTCCTGATCGACGGTATCAGTTACATCGCCGTGATCATTTCGCTGTTTGCGATGGTCGTCGCAGTCCATGCGCAGGCGCGGAAACACGAGAGCGTTCTCTCCGAACTCCGCGAAGGGTGGGACTATGTCCGCGGATTTCGCCCCATCCGGTCGATCCTGCTCCTGCTGGCCCTGATTAGTTTCGTCGGGATGCCTTACACCGCGTTGATGCCGATCTTCGCCGGCAAGATTCTGCACGGCGGCGCGCATACCCTGGGCTTTTTAATGGCCGCCGTCGGAATCGGCGCGCTCATCGGCGCGGTCAAACTCGCGGCCAGAAGAAGTGTGCTTGGACTCGGCCGCTTACTCCCAATAACCGCAGCCGGCTTCGGAGCTTCCCTGATCGCCTTCGCCGCCTCGCGACAACAGTGGCTTTCGCTGTTGCTCCTCGTGATAACCGGATACTGCTTCATGCAGCAGATGGCTTCGAGTAACACAATTCTTCAGACGATCGTCGAAAACAAGAAGCGCGGCCGCGTCATGAGCTTTTACGCGATGTCTTTCCAAGGAGTCGCACCATTCGGCAGTTTGATCGCCGGAGCCGCTGCCAGCCGCATCGGAGCGCCACACACTCTTATGATCGGGGGCGCCTTCTGTGTATTTGGAGCTGCCTTATTCGCCTTGCAGTTGCCGGCCCTGCGGCAACTGATACGCCCCATCTACGCACAGATCGGAATTATTCCCGAGTTGGCAGCCGGAATTAACACGGCTTCCGTGCTGCAAGAACCACCTGAGGAATGAGGGGACGATTTATTTTTGGATCGATTGATTTGTAAAGAGGGTTAGCGGAATCGCCTCGCCCATCGCCCGGTATCCGGCCACCGATGGATGTAAGTGATCGCCGGAATCGTAAGCAGGAAGGAGCCTGTCCTGCTGCTGCGGATCCCGGGTCACTTTGTCGAAGTCGATGACAGCGTCAAAATGCCCGGCAGCCCGAATCCAGTCATTGATTGCCTGACGATCCATTTCCGCGCTATGCGGCGGATGGTAGTATTCAGAACCTACGAACGGAAGAATCGTCGCACCCAATACGCGCAATCCGTTGGCGTGGGCGCGAAGAATAATCTGTTCATACGCGGCAAGAATCCGATGCACCAAGGCCGAGTGTGCCGCAGGACTGACGTCGCCCTCTCGCGTCAAGCCCCCAAGATCGTTCACCCCTTCGAACAGAATCAGGTAGCGCACACGCGTCTCGGCGAGAACGTCGCGATCAAACCGCGCGAGAGCGTTCGGTCCTAATCCATCGGTCAGTAAATGATTCCCGCCGATCCCTTCATTGAGCACGCCGAATTCGCGCGTAGCAGCAGATCCTTGCAGGCGCTCGGCCAACACGTCGGTCCATCGGTTATCGCCGTTGGTCGTCGCGCCATGTCCATCGGTAATGGAATCTCCCAGCACAACGATTGCGGCGCCGTTTGATTCGGTAACGTCAATGCCAGAAACCTGATACCAGTGATCGACTCGTTTAGCGTCTGGAAGATCAGCCGCCGCAACGTGGTCGCCGTGAACGTAATATGACGTGGCCCGCGATCCCGGATGCCCGGTTTCCCCGGCCGGAGCTTTGTCAAAATGCAATATCACGGCAACACTCGAAAGCGGCGCTAAAGGAAATTCAATCGGATCCGAAAAATACTCGGCTCCGGCGGGAACGATCACATCCGGCTCGCCAGAAAATGTGAGAGCGCGATCGCTCGCAGGATCGATCCTCGGAGACGAAACCGATAGGGGCCGAGCAATGTGTACGCTCGTAAAGTGCAACGGCTGGGATCCGAGCGCGTTCGAAAGGCGGACGCGCAGAGTCGGCCCGCCCACAGACAAATGAAAAATCTGCCGGAGTGTCACGTCCTGCATCTCTTCAGCTGCGATTGAGTTCTGCGGCTCCGGAATCTGTTGCGACGCGGCCCAGCTTCCAACCCAGTTAGAATGCGGGACCACGGACTGCGCCTGGCCGCCGCAACCGGCAGCGAACCAAACGATCAAGGCGATATACAGTTGCGACCGTATACGTATGAGGGAAGGGGAAAATCTGGCGGAGAGGGGGGGATTCGAACCCTCGGTACAGGTGTTAGCCCGTACAACGGTTTAGCAAACCGCCGCATTCGGCCACTCTGCCACCTCTCCGGCCTCGGTTAGCTGTTTCTTTCTTGCGGCGAGAAATCGCATCTATTCTGCATTTGCGATATTAACACCACCTCGACGCTGGCTGCCAGCCAGAGAGCGATTCGGGATGGATTCTTCCAGCTGCGCGTAATGATCTCCGCCGCTATGCCTGGTCCGACCGGCGCCTCCTATAGACCTCCCCTTTGCGGCTCCGATTGCTGGGGACGAATCGCGGCACCGCGACGACTGCCATTCCGAATTGCCGTTGAGCGGTTCCGTTTGAGTTCGAGCTGTAGCTTCCATTCACTGCTCTCGCGCATCGAAGTTCGGGAGTAATTCGGTGCGCGTTCGCGTCAAAAGACGAAAGGAATCGACTTGGGAACGACTGTTCGTTGGCTTGGTTGGCGGACTCGCGGCTACGCTGGCTATGAGTGGATTTCAAAGCGCTTGGAATGCAGCGGCCCGGCGAATGGCGCAATCGCACGCCAACGAGAACCTCGATGCAGGCTTCGAGTCTCCTGGTCAACCCACGGATGTGGAGACCGCAGGAAAGCTCGTGAACAGAATTGCCGATCTCGCAGGCTGCGAATTCTCAGAGCCCGCTGCGAGAAGAGCCGCACTCGCCCTGCATTACGGACTCGGTACGGCGGCTGGTTGCGTTTACTGCTTCGCGGGTAAGGTGGCCTTTCCGCGATTTCAGAAGGAACACTCTGTGCTCGCTGGGGCTGCATTCGGAACAGCGTTATTTTTATTTCCTGAACTCGTCGCACTGCCTCTGATGGGCCTTCCAAACAAAGGATCTCAATCCCCGCTTGGAACGTGCGTCTACGGAATTACTTCGCATATCGTTTATGGATTGACTGCCGCGGAGACGTGCCAGGTCGCATGCAAATTCCTCTGATCGGTCGTTTTCTAGAGCTCTTTCGCGCCTATCCCAGACTTAAGTCAACCGCTGCCGGCTCAACCGCATCGCACTGTTGATCTCCGGATTTTTCGATGACTCTTTCCAGACTTCCCGTCCGTCAGCAGTTTGCTTCGCTTTGGAGTCTGGGAGAGCTGACTTGGCCGCAACTCGCCCGTCGTGTCTGGAGAGAAACGGGCCGCAATGACTTGATCAATCGAGCGTACGAGCTCGCATTCAATTTTCTGCTCGCGGTATTTCCGATGTTCTTCTTCTTGTTTGCACTGCTTGGACTTTTCGTATCCGAACGAGTCGTACTCCGGAGTAACTTTTTCTCCTATTTGCGTCTTGCGTTGCCCCCGTCCGCCTACCACGTCGTGGTTCAAACAGTTCATGAAATTACCGGAAATGCGGTAGCCGGGAAGATGACGTTTGGCATTCTCTTTGCGCTTTATGCCGGATCGGCTGGGATGACCCAGCTCATGTCAACGCTCAATGCAGCCTATGACGTGCCGGAGGAGCGCTCGTGGGTGAAAGTACACATCGTTTCAGTTGGGCTGACTCTCGCCATGTCAATTCTGGTGGTTGCCGCTCTTCTTCTCATTTTGCTCGGCGGACGTCTGATCGCCTATGCCGGAGCCTACGCGGGTATGAACGAAGCAGCCCTGGTCACCGCGAAGGTATTAGATTGGGCGGCCGCTCTCGCATTCGTCGTTCTTGCCTTTGCAATCGTCTATTACTTTGCCCCCAACGTCGAGGAACAACATTGGTATTGGATCACGCCCGGCTCGATCATCGGTATGATCCTGTGGGCGGCAGCATCGGTCGGTTTCCGGATCTATCTCCACTTCTTCAACACCTTTACAAGAAGCTATGGATCCTTGGGCGCCGTCATCATCCTTATGATGTGGTTCTACGTTGGAGGGCTCGCTGTCTTAATTGGAGGACAGACCAACGCCACTATAGAACAAGCCGCGGCTGAACATGGACACATCGAGGCCAAGGAGCGCGGGCGCAAGGCAGCCTGACGCGGCGGGGGGGTAGTTCAGATTCAGCCGGGAACACTTTAACCGCCGCTTCGGACACCAGAAATTGCGGCGCTGTGCCTCGAACTAACCTGCGCTCCGGCGCTCTGCCGGTCTTCCAGTGGCAACTTCCAATCGCGAGCAGAAGCGTGACCCGCCTGGATCCAACCAATTCGCGTAATCAGCGAGCCGGCAATCGATGACAAGGCTGCCCAACGACGAAGCGACGACGCTCTTTCTTTCGAACCCAACAGACTGGCGGCGCGAAGAAGAGTCGGAATTGGACCAGAGAGGACGCCTCCAGTTCGGGTGATCCACCCGCTCGTTCCATGTTTCAACGGATCGAGGTGAGAGTGCGAGCGGCCTTCAATGCGCAATCCCTCCCAGGTTTCGAAAATCGCTGCACCCAATCCCAGGGCTTGCAGGGCCCGGCTCTTGCGATGCCCCATGAGTTCCAGAATTCCCACGGCAGCGCCTAATCCTGACGCGCCGAAGTGTAGCGGGAGGTCGCCGGCGTTTCGGTTCCACACCGGAATCGTTGTCGCCCCGATCAGCACGCCGGTGTAGTTCGAGAAAGGAAGGCCAAAAGCCAGCGACGCAGCCTGACCGGCATTCTCCAGCACGCGCACGGGCAGGGACGCCCCGTAGCGGTCCCGCAGGAATCCGGCAAAAGCAGCGGCCGCTGCGCCAGTGGAGAAGCCAAGCAGAGTCCATACTCCGACCGACATAGGACTCTGCGGTTTGAAAACGCGAAGCATTGCCAGGAATCTCTCGGGCCGTCCAAGATCGGTGATAAGAAGTGCGGGAGAGATCACAGAACCTGCCGCCGCGATCCATCGCGCGTGCTTCACCAAGTTGCGGTCGGCTCCGGTGTAATCGGCGATTGCGCCAATTACAGCAGCGGCTCCGGCCGCGCCACCAACGAAGAAATAGAGCGGGATTTCCCAGGTCCAAGGCGGTTCTTTCAGCAGTGGCGTGCGATAGTACCCGTTCTCCGGACTCGCGTGTGGAAAAGGAGCGCCGGCGGGGCGAGGAGCTACAACCTCCAATTGTCCCCTCGTTTCGGCCTCGTGACGAATCTGGTCGAGGCGGCGTTCGCGCTCAAGATCGTGTTCACCGAATTCCTGCAGCGGGTTCGGATCGCTCATCGTCTTCCCCCATCGTCGTGATTTCCCTCAGCAAGGAAGGCCAGCAGTGTGCCGCCAAGAAGAAGTCCGGCCGCCAGCGCGGAAGAAAGCCAACTCTTTTTCAAATACACGGTTGGCACCTCGGGTGCTGGAGGCAGGTTGTAGGTCCGGCTGTCGCCACGGACGATAAACATCGCGTGCGTGCCGCGAACGCTCGTATCGGTCGGATCGTAAATCTGCGCATCGTTCATTCCGCGACGATGTAACTCTTCCACCCGTTCTTGCGCCTTCTGCCGTAGTTGCCCGATTTCGCCAAACTGGATCGACTCCGTGGGGCATGCCTTCGCGCAGGCCGGCTGCAACCCAACTTTTTGCCGGTCATAACAGAACGTACACTTGAACGCGCGGCCATCCTTCTTATTGCGCTCAACCACGCCGAAGGGGCAAGACGTGACGCAATACCCGCACCCGTTGCAAATGTCGGGCTGGATGAACACGCCTCCGAACTCGGTCCGCACAATTGACCCGGTTGGACAAGCTTCCAGGCAACCGGCTTCTTCGCAGTGCTTGCACACATCGGAGGAGAACGTCCACGATGCCGCTTCCCCCGCATTACCGCCCAGGCCGGGCACTGGCGGTTGTTCTACAAATTTCACGTGCCGCCAGGTTGAGGCTCCTACTGCACCAGTGTTGTCGTAAGAGAAGCCGGTCCAGTCGAGTCCGTCCTCGCCCACACCGTTCCACTCTTTGCAGGCGACTTCGCACGCTTTGCAACCGATGCATAACGTGGAGTCCGTCAGAAATGCGGTAACGCTCATGCGTGTTTTCCTAGGTACGAATTCAGTTCTTGTAACGCCGCACGGCCGCGCTCGCGGCGTCCGGGAATAACGGTGCACACCAGCGCTTTGGTTTCCATGATGCGGACGTTCGGTTCTTCGCTGATCACGAGCAAATCGTTGACGACGTCTCCCGTGACCTGCCCCCGGTAGCCCCAATGATAAGGAAGGCCGACCTGATGGATCGTACGGCCGTCGACCTGAAGCGGCCTCATGCGTGTCGTGACCATCACTCGCGCTTCTACGATTGCTCGAGGAGTCATGATCGTGGCCCAATCTCCATGTTCCAGTCCGATCTCTTCAGCCAATTCAGGAGACACTTCCGTAAAAAGTTCCGGCTGAAGCTCGCTCAAATGAGAAAGATAGCGCGACATTCCTCCAGCCGTGTGATGCTCCGTCAGACGATACGTAGTGAGGATGTAAGGAAAGCGCGCGTCGTGGGGCGCCGCGTACGGATTGTCGGGACGTTTCTTTCTGTTGGCCGCGGGATTGGTTTGCTGATCGTAAAGCGGATTCTCCACTAGCGACTCGAGGGCTTCGTAATGCGTCGGCAGCGGACCATCCTTCAGTCCGCTTGGCACATACAGCCAGCCGACCCCATCCGGATGCAGAGTAAACGGTTTGGCTCCGCCGAGAGCGTCCGTCCCATGACCGCGTCGCAAATCGGCAGGAGCATCCGGAGCCATCTTCTTGTCATAATCCGGATGATCGAGGCCGGTCCACTCTTTCTTATTCGCATCCCACCAGATAAGCTTCTTCCGTTCACTCCACGGCTGGCCGTCGGGACGTGCGGAGGCACGGTTGTAGATGATCCGACAATCGTTCGGCCATGCGAAACCCCATCCATGCCCAAGCAGATCTTTGGGTTTCCGCTCGTTGGCCCGATTGTAGTTGTCTTTGGGAAATACGCCGCAGTAGATCCACGCTCCGGAGGCCGTCGAACCATCGTTCTTCAGATCTTTGATGTGTTGCAGTTGTGTGCGTTCGGGCAACGAGTAGCCATTGATTTCTTTCAGCACTTCGCTGACCTTGGGTTCCGCATGCCTTCCTTCCGTGGGATAGTTCCAAGTCAGCGCTCGCAGGCCATCGTTCCGCGTCCGGCCGTCTTTCTGTGCGTTCGCTTTCATCCGGCGGCCCAGGTGAAAGATGAACCAGGTTTCGCTGCGTGCATCTCCGGGTGGATCGACTGCTTTTTCCCGGTACTGCAGAAGGCGCTGTGTGTTGGTGAATGTTCCTTCCTTCTCGGCCGTTCCGGCGGCGGGAAACAGGAACACTTCTGTGCCGATAGTTTCCGGAGAGAGTTCGCCGCGCTCCACCTCCGGCGACGCATACCAGAATGAAGCTGTCTCGGTCTCCACCATGTCGCGCACGACCAGCCATTTCAGCTTTGCCAGCGCTTTGCGTTCGAGACGCCCGTTGGACGCGCCGACCGCCGGATTCTGGCCCATCACGAGCAGGCCTTCGAGTTTGCCGTCGGCCATATCGAGCCAGTATCCGAAGTGCGAGTGATCGCCGGTAACTCTGGGCAGCCAGTCAAAGCCCCAATCATTTTGTTTTGTCGCGTTCTCGCCGTAATACGCTCTCATCAGGCTGATGAAGTATTTGTCAAAGCCTGCCCACAAGCCGGTTCGTGCCTTGTGCTTTCCGATGTAGTCCTTCAATTTGTGGGAGTCGGCTTCGAAAAACGGCATCGGCAGGTAGCCGGGCAGAATGTCGTGAAGGGTGGGAATGTCGGTCGAGCCTTGAATTGACGCGTGCCCGCGCAAGGCCAGAATGCCCCCGCCAGGACGCCCGATGTTTCCGAGCAGCAGCTGAAGAATCGCCGCCGTCCGGATAATCTGCACACCCTTCGAGTGCTGCGTCCAACCCACGGCATAACAAATTGCTGCGGTCTTATCCGGTCCTGACACCGAGGTAAACGCATCGGCCACTTTCAGAAACACATCTTGCGACACTCCGCAATAACGCTCGACCAGTTCGGGCGTGTAGCGCGCGAAATGGCGTTTCAAAACCTGAAAGACGCAACGCGGATGCTGCAAAGTCGGATCGGAATCGAATTTTCCCGCGTCTTCCGCTTCGCCGCCGCGATCCTTTCCATGCCCGCCCCCCGCCTTCGAGTGCCCCGGCTGTTCGCTCGTTTTCTTTTCCGGCGAGCCTTGATAGAGCCAGGTCTCAGGATCGTATTTCTCCTTTTCCGAATCCCATCCAGAGAAAAAGCCGCCCAAATCTTCGGTGTCCCGAAAATCCTCGCGCAGAATCGTCGAAGCGTTGGTGTAGTGGATGACGTACTCTCGGAATTCGCGGTTGTTCTCGAGAACATACCGAACTAGCGCGCCTAGGAAAATAATGTCGCTGCCCGCGCGCAATGGAACCCATATGTCCGCCATAGCGGAAGTGCGCGTGTAGCGCGGATCGACATGAATAATCGTTGCGCCTTTTTCGCGCGCTTCCATCACCCACTGGAATCCGACCGGATGGTTCTCCGCCATCGACGAGCCCATGATCAAGATGGCATCGGCGTTGCTGAGATCCTGCTGAGCGGTGGTTGCGCCCCCGCGGCCAAACGAAGTGCCCAGACCGGGCACGGTCGAGCTATGTCATATGCGAGCCTGGTTGCTGATGCAAACCATGCCCAGCCCGGCGGTGAAGAGTTTTTTGATGAGATAGTTCTCTTCGTTATCCAGCGTCGCGCCGCCGAGATGCGCCATCGCTTTGGTCTGCATCAGCGAATGGCCCTCGCGGGTCTCTTGGAACGTGCGGTCGCGGGTGTCCCACATGCGCTCCGCTACCATATCCATGGCCTTCTCGAGTTCGATCTCCTGCCATTCCCGGGAGTAAGGCGCGCGGTACTTTACTTTGTTCAACCGGCCTGGATGTGTATGCAACTCGTAAGTATCGGCGCCCTTGGGACAGAGATGTCCCCGGGAAATCGGAGAGTCAGGATCCCCTTCAATCGAGATCAGGTTGCCATTCTTGTGATAAACCAACTGCCCGCAACCAACTCCACAGTACGGGCAGATCGATCGTGTCACTTGCGCTCCATCCGTTTTGGGCAGCAACTCGCGAGTCCGCCGGCTCATCGCCTCTGGGCCGGTTCCGTCTGCTCCAGTTCGTATTTGTTGAATCAGAGGCCAACGCGAGAGAAGGTCTTTCAGCAAGGGCGCGTCTCCTGAATCTGGTGCATGATAACAGGCGGTTGTCCGATTGGGGCGGTTTCACCAGCCTGTGCGATGAAATCGGCGTTGCCGGGAACTCGGGAACAGAACCCAAGTCAAAGCACGAACTATCCGATTCTGTTGTTCTACGATGCTCAGAGTCCATACCGTATTTCCGGTAAATCGGAGAACCTTCTTCCAAGCAGAGAGTTTTCTCGCGATCACAACGTTTTTTTTCACCTCAAAACTTTCTCACCAGCAACCCTATAGAGCCCGCTGAATTCGAATACATACATCAAGAATCGTGGGCTCAGATTCGCCGCCGCAGCACCGCTAGCCGTGGCTCTGAGAGCCCGCAGAAGGGGATTTTTATGAACAAAAGAAAAAAGCGGCAAAGTGGGCCAGATTTGCCATGAAGTGCGGCCTGCTCGCGACCGATCCGAGCGTTTGGATGGCTGTGAGGGATTTTCTGAATGAAAGAACCGAAGACGTGCAGAGTGCTTTTCGGAAAACCGACCATCTGGCCGACGATGTTCGAATTCATCGGCACGGCTTCTCTTTCGGGACTCTTCTCGGAGGGGTCGGAATCGGAGTAGGTATCGGAATGCTGTTAGCGCCGGTTTCAGGACAGCGTGCGCGGGGCGCAATTCGCGACACGGCTGCCGACGTCAAAAATAAGGTCGGAGGAGCAGCATCCTGGGCGACTCACCTTGGTTCCTCGGGGGGCGCTTCACGCGGCTATGCACACTAGCAAAAGTGCAGAGTGCTTCCGGCAAACATATTTTCATAACAACGAACACAAAATAAATTTTGGAGGTTGATCGAATGAAGGCTCCCTTTCTGATTGGGAGAATCCTGTTTGGAGGATTTTTCCTGTACAACGGTATCAACCATCTGATCCACCGCAAAGCGATGGCATCCTACACAGCTTCGAAGGGGGTGCCAGCGGCGGAAACGGCTGTGACTCTTTCCGCCATTCCTCTGATCGTCGGAGGCACCAGTCTTTTGGTGGGGGTGAAGCCGAAAATAGGAGCAGTGGCGTTATTGGGATTCCTGGCGGGAGTTTCGCCGATCATGCACGACTTCTGGCGGAATGAAGATCCCAACGAACGCAACAACAACATGGCTTCATTCATGAAAAACATGGCTCTTGCCGGCGGGGCGCTGGCCCTGATGGGAGTCGAAGAGCCCTGGGAAGCACGAATTCCCGTTGCCCAACCAACTCTCGCAGACAAAGCGCGGAAAATCGCTCGGACCATTGCCGCATAATGAACTGGAGCATGCGTATGAATGACCGGCGCAGTCAAACCCGGCTGCGCCGTGTACAAACCCCTTCTACTCACCTCTCAATCGAGCCCACTTCATGCAAACCATGTCCCTGCCTCTGAAGACTGAATACGAACCGATGGAGGCGCTTCCGGCGAGAGACTTGCCTGCCGGGCCAGAATGGCAATATGAGCCTAAGTGGGACGGATTTCGATGTCTGGCATTTCGCGATGGCAAGCATATCGACTTGATGTCAAAAGCTTCCAAGCCATTGACCCGATATTTTCCCGAGCTCGTTGCGGCATTGTCCAATCTCAAGGCGAAGCAATTTGTGCTGGACGGCGAAATAGTTATTGCGTTGGATCGGCAACTTTCTTTCGATTCGCTGCTGATGCGCATTCATCCGGCCGCCAGCAGAATTCGGAAATTGAGCCAGGAAACTCCGGCTATTCTCATCGTTTTCGACCTGCTGGTGGCTGATCGGAACAGATCCCTCGTAGCACAGCCTTTGGAAGAGCGACGGCAGCGGTTGGAGCAATTCGCACGAAAGCATCTTAAAGGGAATGGTTCAATCCGGCTTTCCCCGGCAACACAAGATCTGCGAACAGCTCGAAAGTGGTTTCACATGGGAGTGGCGCTCGATGGAGTAGTTGCGAAGCGTCGCGACTTGCCTTACCAATCCGGAGAGCGCAGCGGGATGCAGAAGATCAAGAAGCAGCGGACCGCTGATTGCGTTGTAGGCGGATTTCGCTATCTAGCCAAGAAACCGCTCGTCGGCTCCCTGCTTCTTGGGTTATATGACGGCGATGGCAAGCTGGATCATGTCGGCTTTACTTCATCCATTCATGACACCGAGCGGCCAGCCCTTACTGCGAAGCTTAAGAAGATGATCAAGCCTCCGGGATTTACGGGAAAGGCTCCCGGTGGGCTAAGTCGGTGGAGCACGAAACGCTCCATGGAATGGGAACCGCTCGTTCCCAAACTCGTGGCAGAAGTGCAGTTTGACCACTTTACCGGCGGCCGTTTTCGCCACGGAACAAAATTCCTGCGCTGGCGCCCCGACAAAGCTCCGCAAGATTGCACTCTAAAGCAAGTTAAGCTGGAGGATCGCTCCGCCCTGGATCTGCTTTAACGTACTGTCATCCAGCTCCTTGAATCCCGCGCAAAAACCAGGCGTTGACCTGCAAAAACTCGGAAAATATGGGGAAATTCGGCCAAATCCCCGGCTTGTTCGGGATTCGTAACGGAAAACAATTTCCGCGGGGCCTTTTCGGAAGTCATGCACAATATGAGCAACACTGAGGGGGAGAAGGAGTGGATCCGGAGGACTGCCCGACTTGCGGGGGGTCTGGATACGTGGCGAAGCCTGTGGACTTGAACGGTAGGTCCGAGGGTGTCGCCTTCATCCGCTTGAAGTGCCCCGTTTGCGGCGGCACTGGCCGGAAGCGCTCTATCTCACCTACAACCGCGGGCTGACCGCACGGCCTGTGGTGCTTGCGAAACGTACGGAACCGGGCCGTCATACTTCCCGTCCTAAGGTAAGGCGGTCCGGGCCGGACGATTCGTCAATGCCAGGCGCCATCTACAATAACCAGCTTTGAATATTCCCCGTGTCAGGCGATCCCAGCAGCTCTTGCCTTAGGCCCTCGCCTTACAGAGGCAGTCTCCAGCCGATTCCTGCCATTCGCCTTCGCCCGATAGAGTGCCTTGTCCGCAGACTGCATGATGATGTCAGGATCTGACGCATCGCCCGCCGAACCGGCCACGCCGATGCTCACTGTGACGGAAAGAGGACGGATAGACGTTCGCTGGGAAAGTTCGCGAATGGCATCCGCCTTTTTACGTCGGCGAACCGCAGAACCTTCCGTTCGCCGATCTGGTCCGCGTGGCAGGTGTCGCCGGTCGCCACCTCGGGCACGAAATTCCGAAGATTCAATCAGTAGCCGCAAACGTTCGAGATGGTCGACGACCTCGCCCGTGGTTTTGCCCGGAAAAAGAATCGTGAACTCCTCTCCACCGCATCGATACGCCGTACCCCCGCCAGTCACCTGCGCCAACCTTGTCGCCACCAGCCTCAGAACCTGGTCCCCCGTTTCGTGACCGTATGTGTCGTTGAATTTCTTGAAATGATCGATGTCGACGACGGCGATCGAATATGCGTCTTGCAGGCGAATCAGCGCATCATTGAAAGCCCGCCGGGAGGGCAACGCGGTCAGCTCGTCATGATAGGCCAGCAGGTAGGAATTCTCGATGATCGAGATCGCCAGAATGGCGGCTGCCGTGGCTGAATACGGCGTAGAGAGATGAGCGGAGCCGGCATCGCGAAGAAACTCGACGAAAGCGAGAAGCGACCAGAACAAGGCGCCGTCCACCGTCTTTCGCGTGAAAAGGAATCGGGCAATCAGCAATACGGCTGCCCCGGCGATGACGAATAGCGCATATTCCGGCAAGCTTACCGAAACCGCAGCATGCCGCGTGTGGGCCGTCGAAATAAACTGCTCCGCATTTTCGCCGAGCACAATTACCACCACCGATTCCACGAACAACAAGATCGCAACCGGCGCAGTCGAGGCCAATGTGAAGCCTCGCTCCTGCATCAGAGAAATCAAAACGAAGTCCGCCGGTACAAGAACCGCAACCGCCCGCAGCGCGATCAGCCCCGCCGGACCAAGCCCATGCTGACTTCCCGCAAAAAAGGAAATGGCCTGTTCGGCGAGGAACAGAACCAACAAGCAGAAAAAGACACGGCCGGAATGAAATCGCCACGCCAGCAATATCCCGCCAATCACCCCGCAATAAAAAAGAAAGCTGAGCCCTGCCGGCGGCAGCGTGAGCCATCCAAAAAAGTCGAGGCCCATAACACAGAACAGCAGGATGCCGCCCGGCATTACAAACGATTTGAGGGTCTTTCTACTCCACACCGGCAAGGGACGACTCCAGATAGAGAACTTCTTCCGCAATTATCTCTGGCGTAAAGACTTTCAGGAATTGTCCGGCGAGGTTCGGAGAGCAGATCGAGCCTGCTCGAACTTCTCCTGATTTGAAACGCATCACCTTTTTGGGACCTGCATACCTTTGTGCAAGAGCAGTTTCGGCTGCATTTGAGATCCCTCTAACTAAACTGAGGGTGTTCGATTAAGGATCGTTCACTTATGCGCATTCTCATAGCAGAAGATGATGAAGCATTAGCAAAATTTGTCCGGCTCGGGCTTGAGGGCGAGAACTACATAGTGGATGTTCTCGCTGACGGAGAGCAGGCGCGGGCTGCCGCGACCGAGTCCGAATATGACCTTGTCATTCTCGATCTCAACCTTCCAAGGCTCGATGGGATGACGGTCCTCCGTCACATCCGGCTTGCCAGACCCACCGTTCCGGTCCTGGTTCTGACGCAGCGTACAAAGGTGGAAGACCGCGTTCAGTGCCTCGACACGGGCGCCGACGATTACCTGGGAAAACCTTTCTCCTTCAGTGAACTCTCCGCCCGAATTCGCGCCCTGGCGCGTCGAAGCCGCATCCCTTCCGAATCGGTGTTGATTGTGGCGGACCTGAAGCTGGATCGCGTACAGAGGCTGGTCGAACGAACCGGCAAAAGAATTGAACTCACCACGCGGGAGTTTGCGCTTCTCGAATTCCTCATGCGCAATGCGGGGAGGAAGGTCACCCGCTCGATGATCATTGAACATGTCTGGAATCTCACTTTTGATACCACGACGAATGTCGTCGACGTTTACATCAAATAACTCCTGTCAGGAACTCCGTTGAACCCTGTCTAGCTCGAGGCCAGGTTTCCTACTGTAATCCGAAGAATTCTTCCACCACCCGGATCTCCGTTGTTCTCTTGTAATTGGGCAGGCTTTCCACAAAAACCCGGCCATACTGTTTCTTCAGAATCCGGTTATCCAGCAGGACAAGCACGCCCCGGTCATGCAGCGAGCGGATCAGGCGTCCGAATCCTTGCTTGAGCGTGATGACCGCCGCGGGAATCTGATACTGAAAGAAAGCGTTCCCGCCTTCCGCATCGATCGCTTTGATGCGCGCCGCAACCACCGGATCGCTCGGCACCGCAAATGGCAGCCGGTCGATAATGACACAGCTCAGTTGCTCGCCCTGCACATCCACGCCCTGCCAGAACGAAGACGTCGCAAACAGCACAGCATTCGGAGTGAGGCGGAATTCCTCCAGCAACGCGCTCTTGGGCGCATCGCCCTGGCGGAACATGGGGAATTCGATTTCCCCGAGCAGCCGCTGATAGATTTCGTTCATTTGCGCATAGCTTGTGAAAAGAACGAACGCCCGTCCGCGCGTGATCTCCAACAGCTTTCGGATGCGGTCGGTTGCTTTTGCCGTGAATTGCGGCGTCCGTGGGTCGGGCAGGTCCGGAGGCACATACAACACCGCCTGGTTCTCATAATCAAAGTGCGAGGGCAGCACCGATTCGCGCGCATGTTCGAAACCAAGCCGCTGCCGGATGTATTCAAAGCCTCCTCCCACGGCCAGGGTCGCCGACGTCAGCACGGCACATTCCAGCTTGGACCATAAACATTCCCGCAGGATCGGACCGACGTCGATCGGAGTCGCTTGCAGGAAGACATTCTCACGGGAACGGAATCCTACCTGACCTGGCGAGTTCTTCGTCTGTGATTCCGATCCCCCAATTCCCTGGCTGCCCCGTCCAGCGATTCGTCCGCCTCGGCGTTCAATCCAGAACACTGTGTTCGGATCTTCCGACTCCAATGCAAAGCCGAGTTGTACCTGGATTTCGTTGGCGCGCCGGACGAAATTGAATACCTCCTCGGGCTTCTGGGGCAAGGCCTCGAGTTCCCCCGCTAAACGCGTCAGAGCCTGATTCAGAGCCGTGAACTCATCTCCATTTTCTTCAAGAAATTCCCGCCGCGTGTCGAACGCAAACCGCCCGTTGCCCGGCGGCAGCACCGAGAAGAACAACTGGGAACGGTCGCGCATGTTGCCCAGTGCTCCCGAAAGCGACGCGGACATTGCATGATTGTGCTGCATCGCACGCTCGACATCGCGCGCCAGGTCCTCGACCCGCAGGTTGCTTACCGAGATGCCGAAGTAATTTCCCGCAACGTCTTCCAATTCGTGAGCCTCGTCAAAAATGACCGCCGCGGCTTCCGGCAGAATACCCGCATCGGGCGCGCCCTCCGCCTGCAGCTTGATGGCAAGGTCGGCGAAGAACAGATGATGATTGACGATGATGATGTCGCTTTCCACGGCGCGCCGCCGCATCTCGGTGATAAAACAGCGTTCCCACTGGCTGCACTTCTGGCCAGTGCAGGCATCGGCGCGGGCGTCGAGTTTGTGCCACAACAGGCTGGCCTCGGGCAATTCGGCCAGTTCGGCGCGGTCTCCCGTCGAGGTTTGTTTCTCCCAAGCGGCAATGGCGCGGTATTGCTCGATTTCGTCGAACCCGCTCAGCACTGGCTGATCGGTCAAGTCGTAAAGCTTCTTGCGGCAAAGATAGTTGTTGCGCCCTTTCATGTAGCAGACCGACAGCCGCGATTCCGCTCCCCCGAAGAGCGCCTGCTCCAGAAACGGGACGTCTTTGTAGAAGAGCTGCTCCTGTAAATTCTTGGTGCCCGTCGAAATGATGACCCGTTTCCCCGAACGAATCACCGGCACGAGATAGGCGAGCGTTTTGCCCGTTCCGGTGCCGGCCTCGACGATCAGATGCCGCTTCTCCTCGAGCGCCTGCTCCACAGCCTGCGCCATCTGCAGTTGCCCCTTGCGGAATTCGTAGGCCGGATGCGTGCGCGACAGCACTCCACCCGGCGCAAAGAATTGGTACAGCGATGCATCTTTGCCGCTCTGCTTAGGGCGATTGCTCTGGGCGGGTGAAACGGGCTGGGGACTCAGGGCCACGGAGTCTCTATAATAACGACTTTGGACATCCTGCACCGCGTAAGCCGGCCGCGGCCCGATTGATCGAGGTCCGGCAGACGGGGAAAGGTTGTCCGCATGGGATTCCTTTTGAGCCAACTCGCCGCCAATCCGCTTCCTCCGCCTCTTGTCGCGACTCCGGTCATTGCCATAGTCGGCCGTCCGAACGTCGGCAAGTCCACCCTGTTCAATCGCATTGTCGGATCGCGTCGCGCCATCGTCGGCGATGAGCCTGGAATCACGCGGGACCGCCTTTACGGAGATGCCGAGTGGAATGGGCGAAAGTTGCGCATCGTCGACACGGGCGGAATCCTTCCGGAAGAGAAAGACCTGATCCCGTCCGAGATTTTTCGGCAGGCGCGCGTGGCCCTGGATGAAGCTGCCGCCATAATCATCGTTGTAGATGGACGTTCGGAACTTGCCGGCCCCGATCTCGAACTCGTTCGCCTGTTGCGCAAAACGAGCCGCCCGATGTTTCTTGCAGTCAACAAGATCGACTCCGAAAAGCAGTCGTTACTCATCGACAATTTTCACAGGCTCGGGGTGAAGGAGATGTTTCCGGTTTCGGCCGAGCATGGACGGGGAATCGATGACCTGCTCGACGCTGTGATCGCCATCCTACCCGAGAATCCCGCCGCGGAAGACACGGGAACGCCGGAGCCGGTGGCGGGAGACGAACCACCTTCGACCGCGGCTGAGCCGGCCGCCCACGAAATCAAGGTTGCGATCATCGGACATCCGAATGTGGGGAAGTCGACTCTGCTGAATTGCCTGACCTCTTCTGATCGGGCGATCGTGTCGCCGATCCCTGGAACCACGCGCGATGCGGTAGATGAAGTTGTGGAACGCAATGGCCGGAAGCTCCGCTTTATCGACACTGCGGGAATTCGGCGCAAAGGCAAAACTCACCTGATGGCCGAAAAACTCTCGGTCGTCATGGCGCGGAAGCACCTGGAAGCGGCCGATATCGCCTTGCTCGTCATCGATGCCGCCGAAGGCGTGAGCCAGTTGGACGCATCCATCGCAGGATATGCGCACGAGAGCGGAGTTTCGATCATTATCGTCGTCAACAAGTGGGACGTGATGATCAGCGGCAACAAGAAAACGGGCCGCCCCACGAAGTCCGAACGCATGCGTGAAAGCAAACGGCCCGGCGACCGTGAAGCCTACGAAACCCGTCTGCGATACGAACTGAAATTTCTCAGCTACGCGCCCGTCGTCTTCGTCTCTGCTCAAACCGGCAACGGTACGGAGAAAATCTTCCCGTTGCTGGAGGAAGTTGCCACCGAGCGCCGCAAGCGGGTCTCGACTTCCGAGATGAACCGTTTTCTGGAGCGCGTGGACTTCGAGCGTGCCTCCGTTCCCATGCGGCAGCGCGTGAAGATTCTGTACATGACCCAGGCTTCAGTCGCGCCGCCGACGTTCGTTCTGTTCACCAACCGCGCCGTGAAGCTTCACTTCGCATTCGAGCGGTTCCTCGAGAACCAGATTCGCCGGGCCTTTGGTTTTCTTGGCACTCCAATCTGGATCAAGAACAAAGCCCGAAACGCCTGACAGCAGGTCAGTGATCCTGCATCCGCGATAAGATTGCCCTATATGCGTTTTTGTCGAGTCATACCGGGATTCCTGTTTCTCATTCTGCTGGTTTCGTCGGCCGCTGCCGCTCAGACCTCGTCCTCCTCCGGTCGGCACGCCAAATCGTCATCTGCGCATTCCGCAGGCGCTCTCGATGACGGATGGGTGAGCAACGGCAATTACAAGAACAATACCCTCGGACTTTCCTGCAAAATTCCGGATGGCTGGGTTCTGCGCACCGACGAAATGAACGAGCACGAGCAGTCGAACGATGCCGCAACTCCAGCGTCTGCAACTGCCGCGCCCGCGTCGAGCGCGGACTCCAGAGTATTGCTGGCGGCATTCTCGCGGCCTCCCGAGGCCCGTGCTGAAGATGTGAATTCGTCAATTCTCATCGCAGCCGAGAGCATGTCTTCCTATCCCGGACTGAAAGAAGCAGCGCAATACTTCGGGCCGCTCACCGAAGTCGCGAAAGCGCAGGGTTTCACGGTCGACGAAGAGCCCTACGAAATTGCGCTCGGAGCGAAGAGGCTTGTCCGTTCAGATTTTCACAAAGATGTTGGAACCCGGGTAATGCATCAGTCAACGCTGGCCATACTGGCGCGCGGGTACGCCATCTCGATCACGATCATTGGCGGCACGGATGACGAAGTTGAAGATTTGATTGATGGACTGATTTTTACCGGGAAGTAGTGCTCGCGTCGCCCTGCCACGAACCGGAATCAGTCCAATGATTCCGGGTGAAGACTCAGGTCTTTTTCGCCGGCTGCCTTCTTCTCGGCATATTTCTTCATCCAGGCCTCCCAGCTTTTGCCGGCGGCCGTATCGCGGCCGGTGAACGCCAGCGCGCCAATATCGGCATAGGCGATCGATACCTTTTTCTCGCCATTCTTCGGATAGAGCCGGACCAGCGAATCCTTCAAGGTTGCCCCAGTGCGGCGATCGAAAATATAGCCTTCAATCGTGGAACCGTCTTTGCGCGTGATCGTGACATCGCCACGATAATCGAAGGCTTTTTCGAGAGCTTGGCGAAGGTCTTCTTCGTTGGCGACTTGCGGGATCCAGCCTTCGAGGTGCTCGTGTTCTGAGCCGGCAACGACTTCTAGCGCGTCTGGATTCACGCCCGCGGCGTGTGGAGGATGTTGTTCGATGTGGCCAGCTTCTTTGCCCGTCATAGCAATTCCAACCGTCAATGCAGATAGTCAACAGAAAAACGAGGTTTCCGGAAGGGCACGGCTTCCAGTAGTGCCGCCAGTGGAAGAGTGGCGCCTTAGCGCCGCGATCACCTGACAATCAACCCGGGCTTCAGCCCCTGGTTGCGACCTCTGAGCCGCTACGCGCGAGTTTCCTGCAGCGCAGACGAACTCGACGGCGGCGTGATCTGGATCAATGGATGCACCGGCGCCTCCGGTTCGTCGAGCATCTTCAAAGCCTCGTCATCCTTGTACCCGGTAAACACAGTCGCCTTCACCGTCGCCACGAAACCGCCCAGAGAACTGAAGGTTGCGTTCACCGCCGACGCTTCGTATCCGCTATGCACCATGCAGTTTGCGCACGCTGGATTGCCCGACTCCGTCCCGTAGTTCGACCATTCCGTCGTCGCAAGCAGCTCTGCAAACGTTTCGGCGTAACCGTCCTGCAACAGATAACAAGGCTTCTGCCAGCCGAAGACGTTATACGTCGGCATGCCCCAGGGCGTGCAGGGATAAGTCCGCTTCCCCATCAGGAACTCGAGGAAGAGTGGCGAGAGATTAAACTGCCAGTTCTTCTTGCGGTTCGAAAGGATCGCGCGGAACATCCGGCGCGTGCGGGCCCGCCCCAGGAAGTGTTTCTGATCCGGAGCCTTATCGTACGAGTATCCCGGCGACAGCATCATTCCTTCGACGCCCAACTCCATCATCTCGTCGAAGAAAGCTCGCACGGATTTCGGATTCGCCCCGTCAAACAGCGTTGTATTCGTAGTGACTCGGAAGCCCCGGCGCAGAGCCTCTTTGACCGCCTCGACGGCAATGTCGTATCCGCCTTCGCGGCAGACGGCCAAGTCATGCTCTTCTCGCTGCCCGTCAAGGTGCACGCTGAAAGTCAGATACTTGCTGGGCTTGAAGAGATCGATCTTCTCCTTCAGCAGCAAAGCGTTCGTACACAGGTAGATATATTTCTTGCGGGCGACCAGGCCCTCGATAATCTCACCGATCTGTGGATGCATCAGCGGCTCGCCCCCCGGGATCGAGACCATCGGCGCTCCACACTCGTCAACCGCGCGGAAACATTCCTCGGGGCTCAGTTCTTTTTTGAGGATGTGGGCCGGATATTGGATCTTTCCGCATCCCGCACAAGCCAGGTTGCAGCGGAACAGCGGCTCCAGCATGAGCACGAGCGGATACTGCTTGCGCCCCGCGAGCTTCTGCCGCAGGACGTAGCTGCTAACGGTCCACATCTGGGATACGGGCACTGGCATGAAGGACGGTTAACCCCTTATTATCCATCTATTTTATCAAGGTTTCGGCCTTTTACGGTCAGCCGGGCACCTGAATTAGCATAGGGGTAACCAGTAGACGGGGTTGCCGGAAACGTAAATCTCTGCAACCTGGGCCCTCCTGGCTCCGTCTAAAGGCCGTGCCCTTTCTGCTTGGGCTCGGCTCCAAAGGACTCTTGTCCGTGCCCATGAAACCCGGTACCCTTATTTCCGGTCACCGAATGTTTAACCCCCACCCCAACCTGGCCGACGAAGTCAACCGCAGCATCGTCCGGTCAGAAGTCGAAGGCGGCGTCTTTCTGGCCGACCTTCCGCCCTCTACTGTGCTTCATATTCAGACCATGCACCATTGCTATACCGCCGTTTTGCTCGGGGGGAGCGAAGCGCTGATTTCGGGGCATCCGGAGTTCTGCCCGGAGCCGGTGCAGGTCGCGATCTCGGGCTCCACGTGGGGCGGTTCCATGCTGAAGCTTCAATACGTCGGCCGGGGAATGCATCTCGAATTCCGGCACCCCCACTATCCGACACCAATCATTACTTCTCCGATTCAGGAAATCCGCGACAATGTTCAGTTGCCGCCACTGCAGCTTGATTCCCAGCCGCACGGCGCGCATTCCTGAAGCTCCCGTCATCCTCTTGTCATCCCGACCGAAGTGAAGGGACCGTGTGCTTTCTTCCGCTTGAAGAATGCCTTTCCGATTCGCCCGGACCCTTTCTGGCATTGACTTGCACCGGGTCTGGCAATACCATTCCCGCCATCGGGAGAAATCCCGCGCCCATGGCCCTGAACATCGAGACCCGCGAAGTCGCTCACGTGTCCATCCTGGACGTAAAAGGCCGGATCGTGCTCGGAGACGAAATTGGCGATCTTCGGGATGCAGTCCGCAACCTGATCGCGGACGGAAAAAAGAAAATCATCCTCAACCTCGCGGAAGTCGATTACATCGACAGTTCCGGAGTCGGAGAATTAGTCGGCTGTTTCACCACGGTTCGCAATGCCGGGGGCGAACTGAAATTGCTCAACCTCAGCCAGAAAGTTCACGACATCCTGAATGTGACGAAGCTTTATACCGTCTTCGACATTCGCGAGGATGAATTCAACGCGGTAAAATCGTTCGACTATTTTTTCGCGAAGTGAATGTGGGGCAACTTTACGGAGAGCCTGTTTCCCTCCATCCTCTCCGCCCGGTCGGTGCTCCGAACCGACCTCGATATTTCAAAGCGTGTCCGCGAGGAATACTATTCCTGACAGAAAATCCCTCGGCCACACAGTTTTCTCGGTGCGGAGTGGCGTAGGACGTGGAACAACATAAGAACGATCACAGTAACTTTGACACCAGGACTGCCCGCGAACTGGTCTGGACCTCGAATCGTAGTTTTCAGGGGTGGACTTGCTCACAGTGCGAGTGGAGCTACGCGCTGCCTACCCTGTTGAACGACCCGGACGCGAAGACGGCGTACGACCGCCTCGCCGCCTCAAAGTTTCGCGAACACAAGTGCAGCGATCATCTGATGCGGGCCGGGGTCCCCGATTCCACCAGCATCACAGCCCGGATCCGGAAATTAGTCACTCAGGGATTCAAGCCGAAAGATGCCGTCGAACTCATGCTGCAAGAAGTGGCGCTCGAATGCAGGAACGATCCGTCCACGCTCGCACAAGCGAAAACGGAGGGCGAAGATTTTCTCCGCAGGGTCCGCGCCGGGCTCATCTGAACCAGCCCAAACTAATTCTGAATTCCGATCTGCGTCAGGATGAATGCGTAATCAAACGCCGTGTCCTTCAGGCGATCGTAGCGCCCCGATGCGCCTCCATGCCCCGCCGGGCTGAGATTCGTCTTCAGCATCAGGATGTTGTGATCGGTTCGGGTGGCGCGCATCTTCGCCACATACTTCGCGGGTTCCCAATACATCACCTGGCTGTCATTGAACGAGGTCTTCACCAGCATATTCGGGTACGCCTTCGCCCCGATGTTGTCGTAAGGCGAGTACGTAATCATGTATTCAAACGCCGCCTTCTCCTTCGGATTGCCCCACTCTTCAAATTCACCCACTGTCAGTGGCAGCGATTCATCCAGCATCGTGTTGACCACGTCGACAAACGGCATGCCCACCAGCGCCGCATGAAAAAGATTCGGACGCATATTGAGGACCGCGCCCATCAGTAGTCCTCCCGCGCTTCGACCTTCGATCACCAGCCGATCCTTCGACCCGTAGCCGCTCTTCACCAGATCCTCGGCACATGCGATGAAGTCCGTGAACGTCGTTTTCTTGTTCATCATGCGGCCCGCGTCATGCCACGCCTTACCCATCTCGCCACCGCCGCGAATATGGGCGACGGCCGTAACGGCTCCGCGATCGACCAGGCTGAAGATGTTCGAATTGAAAAACGAATCCATCGAGATGCCGTACGACCCATATCCATACAGGTAAAGCGGACCCTTGCCGTCGAGGTTGGCGTTCTTCAGGCGCAGGACAGAAATCGGAATCTTCACTCCATCCGACGCCACCGCATAGATCTGCTCCACTTCATATTTCTTCGGATCGTATCCGCCCGGAACCTCTTTCTGCTTCAAAAGAGTTGAGGCGCCGGTCTCCATGTCATACGAAAAGACGGAAGGCGGAGTAATCGGCGACTGGTATCCATAGCGGAATTCAGTCGTGTCGTAAACGCGGTTGATATAGGAATACGCGGCGTACGCGGCCTCGGGAAACGCGATGCGCTTCGATTGTCCGCTGCGCAAATCGATCACGCGAATTTGCGGCAGGCCGTTTTCGCGTTCGTACAGCACACAGAAGTTCTTGAAAAAATCCGTATCGTCGATCATGATTCCCGGATTCTGCGCCATCACCTGATGCCAGTTCTTGCTGCCTGGATCCGTAATGGGCGCGCTCACCAGCCGGAAATTCCGTCCCGTATCGTTGACCCGAATATAGAAAGAGTCGCCGTTGTGATCGGGATAATATTCAACTCCCTGTTTCCGCGGCTCGATCACCTTCCACTCGGCGTCGGGCTGCGTCGCCGGAATGTAGCGAGCCTCACTCGTAGTATGGCTGCGCGAAATCAAGAAGATGAATGCCTGGCTCCGCGTCTTGAACGCCTCCACCACAAATCGCTCATCGGGCTCTTCATAAACCAGAGTGTCTGGATCCGTTGCCCCCACCACGTGCCGGTACAGCCGGTATTGCCGCTTCGCCACCGGATCTTCCTGCGTGTAAAAGATGGTCTGGTTATCGTTGGCCCAAACCACCGAACCGACTCGCTCGACATGATCGGTCAAGGTTTTCCCGGTTCGCAGATCCTTCACGGCCAGCGCGAACTGACGATAGCCGGTGTCGTCGTAGCTGTAAGCGAGCAGGTTTCCATCAGGGCTGACAGCGAACGACGCAATCGTCATGAAAGCGTGGCCCTGCGCGAGTTGGTTGACGTCGAGCAGAACTTCTTCCAGCGCGTCATCGCTCGTCTTCTTGCGGCAGCGGATCGGATACTGCTTCCCCGCCTCGGTCCGGACGTAGTAGAAGTAATCGCCCTCGCGGTACGGCACTTCGACGTCGGTTTCCTTGATGCGCCCGACCATCTCGTCATAGAGCTTTTTCTGCAGCGGCTCGGTCGGCTTCATGATCGAGTCGGTGTAGGCGTTTTCCTTTTCCAGATAAGCGCGCACTTCAGGATTCGTTTTCTCTCGGAGCCATGCGTAATTGTCGACCATCTTGTGTCCGTTGACTTCAGTCTCGTGCGGAATTTTCTTTGCCACTGGCGGCGCAGTAGTATTGCCGGCAGCCGTGAAGAGAATGATGGAAATCGGAACGATGCCAATCGCGTGGAGGAGGTGTTTCGTCATTTCGGACTCCCGAGTGTCTCAACCCGAAACGATAATACGAGACAAGTCACAATTTCTCCGAAAAACCTGTTGTCATCTCGACCGGAGCGCTTGCATCCCGTGAAGCGGCAGGCTTGCGGAGTGAAGAGACCCTCTATTTCGCAAATCAATCCGCTGAATCGCCGCCGCTCTCGATGCTCAAAAATCTTGTCAACCGAGGGCTTACCGAAAATAGCCACTGCGGATGGCAGCCTGATCACCGGAAAGGTGCCCAATTTCTGGCGGCGCCATGGCGGACGAAAGCGTCCGCTCCTGCATAAGCGCTACTGAATCAGCGTCCCCCCGTTCCCGTTCCCCTCAGCCTCCGGAGCAAGCACCACCGCTGCGGCCACGCGATCGCCCGGCTCAAGCTGCAGCAGGCGCACGCCCTGGGCGTTGCGTCCCGATTCCCGAATCGTCGTCGAATCCATGCGGATGATCTTGCCGTAGTGGCTGATCAGCATCACTTCGGATTTTTCGTCGACCTGCGCGATTCCGACGACTTTGCCCACGCGCTCGGTGGTCTTGAGATTGATCACGCCCTTGCCTCCGCGATTGGTAAGGCGGTACGACTCAGCCGGAGTGCGCTTGCCGAATCCGTTTTCCGTGACCGAGAGGATCAGATCGCCTTTAATGGCCACGTCAATGGCTTCGGGCACGCCGCCGGCTGTCGGCTCTGCAGTGCCTTCGATAACCGCGGCAGCGGTCGCTACGTGTTCCGCGGGCGTGCCTGGCTTCGCGGTTGTCGCCATGCCGATGACATAATCGCCCTTTTCCAGATCGATGCCCCAGACGCCGTACGCAGCGCGTCCCATCGGACGAACGTGGCTTTCGTCGAAGCGCACCGCCATGCCTTCGTGGGAAGCCAGGAAGATGATCTGGTTCCCATCGGTGACGCGGCAGGCGACCAGTTCGTCTCCCTCTTCGATCCCGATCGCGTTGATGCCATTCGAGCGCACGTGCATGAACTCGCGCAGCTCCGATTTCTTCACGAGCCCGTTTCGCGTCGCAAAGAAAATGTACTTGTTTTCTTGTTCGAGATTGCGGACGGCAAGCATCGTCTTGACCGCTTCGCCCGGTTGCAGCCCGACCAGGTTTCCAATGTGCTTGCCTTTGCCGGCCGCGCTCACATCGGGAATTTCATAAACCTTCAGCCAGTAAACGCGCCCGTTGTTGGTGAAGATGAGGATATAGGCGTGGGTCGACGCGATGAAGAGATGTTCAACGAAATCTTCCTCGCGTGTCTTCATTCCCGTTCGGCCGGTTCCTCCGCGGCGCTGCATGCGGTAGGTGGAGATCGGCGTGCGTTTCAGGTAGCCGGAGTGGCTGACCGTGACCGCGACCTGCTCGTCGGCGATCAGATCTTCCAGGACAATCTCTGCAGCCTCGTCTTCAATGCGCGTGCGGCGTTCGTCGCCATAGAGCTTCTTTACCTCTTCCAGTTCTTTAATGATGACGCCGCGCAGCTTCTTTTCCGAGCCGAGAATCGATTCATACTCGGCAATGTTCTCGCGCACCCCTTTCAACTCGTTCGAAATTTCGTCGATCGAAAGCTTGGTCAGACGATGCAGTTGCAGTTCGAGGATCGCGTCGGCTTGCTTGGCGGTGAAGGGCTTTTCCGCATCAACTTTCGGAACCCGCCCGCTCGTATTAATGTCGATCTTCTTGCCGCCAAAGTAGAGGATCAAATTCTCGCGGGCATCGGCGCGGTTCGCGCTGCCGCGGATGATCGTGATGACGTTGTCGAGATGATCGAGCGCCTTCAGGTAGCCTTCGAGGATGTGCTCGCGGTCTTTCGCCTTGGCCAGCAGGTAGGCGGTGCGCCGCCGGACGACGTCGACCCGGTGCTCAATGAA
The DNA here is from genome assembly GCA_963763845.1 of uncultured Acidobacteriota bacterium. GTDB lineage: Bacteria > Acidobacteriota > Terriglobia > Terriglobales > Acidobacteriaceae > Sulfotelmatobacter. The sequence continues at coordinate 110,053 of CAVXPX010000014.1, read as the reverse complement.
ATATTTGATGGCCTGAATCAGTCCCATTTCGCGCGGCTGTCCATTCACGACGGCCAGCAGGATCATCGAGAATCCTTGCTGCATCTCCGTGTGCTTGAAGAGCTGGTTGAGGACGATCTGGGGCTCGGTGCCGCGCTTCAGTTCAATCACGATGCGCATGCCATCGCGATCGCTCTCGTCGCGAACGTCAGAGATGTCTTCAATTTCTTTGTCGTTGACCAGCGCCGCGATGCGCTTGATCAAAGTCGCCTTGTTGACCTGATAGGGAATTTCCGTGACGATGATCGCCTGGCGATCTTTGGTGATGCTCTCGATCGCCGCTTTGGCGCGCATCATGAAACGCCCGCGCCCGGTGCGATAAGCCTCGAAAATGCCCGAGCGTCCGTGAATCATTCCGGCGGTCGGGAAGTCGGGACCCTGCACGAACTTCAAAATCTCCGCCAGTTGCGCGCTTGGATTGTTGACCAGCGTGATTGTGGCATCAACGATTTCGGTCAGATTGTGCGGCGGGATCTTCGTCGCCATGCCGACGGCGATCCCGTCCGATCCGTTGATCAGAAGATTCGGAATGCGTGCGGGCAATACGGTGGGCTCAACTTCGTTCCCGTCGTAATTTGGATTGAAGTCGACGGTCTCTTTGTCCAGATCCTCGAGCAAGGGAACAGAAACTTGCGCCAGCTTCGCCTCGGTGTAACGATCGGCCGCGGGAGGATCACCATCAACCGAACCAAAATTTCCCTGCCCAAAGATCAAGGGATAGCGCATCGACCAGTTTTGCGCCAGCCTCACCAGCGCGTCATACACCGCAAGGTTTCCATGCGGATGGTACTTGCCCATGACCTCGCCCACGATGCGCGCGCACTTACGCGTAGCCCGATTGGGCTGCAGCCCCATTTGCTGCATTGTAAAAAGTATGCGGCGGTGAACGGGCTTCAGCCCGTCGCGGACATCCGGCAAGGCGCGGCCAATGATGACCGACATCGAATAGTCGAGATACGACCGGCGCATCTCATCTTCGATGTTGACGGGTTGAATGTTCAGCGCGCCGGGGCCATCGCCGCCAGGCGGAGGAGTAAGCGGAAGTTCTGGATTCTGATCGTCTGCCATATGCCTCTGGGTACTAGCTTTTCATTGGCGCAAAACGGCTTGGCGAGGCCGTCCCCTGTTTCCTTAAATATTTGTAACTGCTTGTATTTACAGGATGTTATCGGCCCTGAGAGTTCTATTAATTATACCACGCGGAGCGATTGTGAGGAGTGTGGAGGCGTGACCGATTTGAGGCCCGCAGCCATATCGAAAAACTCGGATCACGATGGATTCAGAATGTTGTCAGGGGCCAACGACTACTTCGTTTGGAGCGGTGGGAAGCATGAACGGCACGCCGCGAGAATGATTTGAGCTCAAAGTCTCTGGAAGGTTCAGAGACGAGAGTTCGATCTCTCGATTCCACGATCCCGCGGTGTAGAAGTCGGCGCTGGAATAAAGAATGCCATTCTCAATCGTGTAGCTGGAAATCTCTTCGCTGTGACCATCGCGGAAGACAAGCAGCACGGCTGAATTCTGCTGCGGTCGTTGCGCCCGCACTGGCTCGGCTCTCACCGATGCTCTCGGCGGCGTTTGATCGATGGTCTGAGAACTCGAGCCTTCACTGCCGCTGACCTGAACATAACGGTCACCCTGCAACTCGATCATCAGCGGTTGTGCCGAAGGGACCGGCGCTTCCGCGACTGGGGCAGGCGCAGGCAGAACCTGCATCACGACAACTGGTTGAGATGGCTGAGATGTCGCCACATCGTCGGCATAAAGATCGGGAGGGAAAAATCCGTATCCGAATGGGGAGTAGAAGTCGCCAGAAAATCCACGATCATGATGAAAGTGAGATCCCACCTGCAGTCGGGAGATGAACCGTCCGGAGTATGGGGGCACGCCGTAAGCCACCCTCTGCGCAACAACCGGTAGAGCGAATGCCGAGAGCAGCGTCAGGATTGCCAGTAAACGCATCGTCAATTCACCCGAGCCGACGGTGGAAGTTGGAACAGGACTCCGCGATCATCGTTCTGCTTGCGCGTGGCATCAAGATTCAGATCGGCCAGCGCAATTTTGCGGGCATGTCCGGGGGTCAGATCGAACAGAGTTGCTCCAACGATCGCGTAGTTGTTGACTTCCATCTGATGCCCATCCTTAAACACCAGAACAGTCGGATCGACCGGTTCCGGAGTGGGCTCAGTGTCACTGGCGCTGTCCTGAGACAGATTCGAGGAAGCGTCGTTCACCGGAGGTATATAGCTTCGCGCTCCCTCCCCGCGACGGTCAAAAATTGTAGGACCACCTTGATAGTTCGGATCGTTGTCGGGATCGCCGTTGTCGTAATACCCTTCGTCGTCGTTGGGCGCGCCGTTATCCACCGCATAAGGGACCGGGACTGCATACATCAAAGGCGGATTGAACTCCCCGTAATGATGACGCTGACGATTGCCGTCTCGATTGCGAATCCTCCCCGGCGCGGAAGTAGAGAAACGGACGTGTGGGTTCGGGGCATAGCCTCGGGAACCGAGTGAGGTGACGCTCGCAGGCGGGCCATTGATCGCCCGTCCGCCAAAACCTGGAGACGCAACCGATGAGGGCGCGCCGTTGACCTGCGCGTTGCTCCTCGGAACCAGGAACAGCGTAAGGGCGAACAGGCTTAGAAACAGCACCGAATGCCGCACAGAAGAATGATACTCCTCGGCACAAGCCATAGCGCACCTCGAAGGTAGAACGCTTCTCATTCTTTAGATTGCGCCGGACGCTGGCCGGATGCTCATGACCTTCCGTGCCGTCGGCTCGGGGAAGAGCTGTAAGCTATTGAGAATACAGCTCCTAGGTGCCGGTCTCGGAGCCGACTATAATCGATCTTTGCTTTCGGATCGATTCCGCCTGAAGACATGAAGTCCGCCCTTCGATTTGCGAGTCTTGCTTTGGTCCTCATCATCGTGGCCATGGTTTCGGCATTGACGGCGATGAGGTTCGCAATCCACGGCCAGGAGGTATCGGTGCCAGCCCTTGTCGGGCTCGCTCCGGCCCAGGCGGAGCATGCAGTCTCTGGCCTCGGTCTCGAAATGTCGATCGAGCGGAAGTATTACAGCCCGCAGATTCCCGAGGGAAAAATCATGTCGCAACTGCCGCTCCCGGGCACGAAGGTGCGCCGCGGATGGCAGGTGCGCGTCGCACAGAGTTTGGGTCCGACGCGAGTGGTCATTCCGGATGTCACGGGCCAGAGCGAGCACGCGGCGGATTTCAATATAAGGCGGCGCGGCCTCGAACTCGCCTCGACGGCGGAAGTGGCAACCCCGGGCATCCCCGCGGATCAGGTTCTCGCGCAAAGTCCGCCGGCGAATGCAACGCAGGTGCTCGCGCCCAAGATCAGCTTGCTTGTCACTGCATCCCCTGAGCCTCAGTCTTTCGTCATGCCGAGTTTTGTTGGACAGCCGCTCGGGACCGTTAACCGCACTTTGCAGGACGCCGGTTTTAAACTTGGGATCGTGAGTGTCGCGCCGCCGGCAGCGCCTCCCGATTCCCAGCCGGCTCCCGATGCTGCAAACGCACAAACTCCTGCGGCACAACCCTTGCCGGCTCCTGCGCCACCGTCGCCGGCCAGCATCGTCATCGCGCAAGTGCCTCCCCCGGGCCAGAAGGTGCCGGCCGGGAGTACGGTAAGTTTCGAAGTGCGGTAGTTCTTTTCGGGGCGAGGTTCCTTCGGATGCTAGCTTCTTTCGAGGATCGCCGCGAAGAAGCCATCGCAGGGATGAACACCGGGAATGGTTCGAAGATACGGACCGCGAACCAGCGAGTCCAAATCCTGCCGCACCAATTCCCCCTCCGCTTTTAGGCGCTCAAGTTCCGGTCCGCAATCGACAACTCGGATCGCACTGTTGTCGGACAGGATCTCGTCGACTACATTTTCGTTCTCTTCGTTCTCCAAAGAACACGTCGAGTAGACAAGCCGTCCGCCGGACGTCAGATGACTCAGTGCGGAGCGGAGAATCGCGGCCTGTCGCGTGTGCAACTCAGCGAGATCATCGGGTTTGAGTCGCCACTTGATCTCCGGGTTACGGGCGATGGTGCCCGTTCCGGAGCATGGCACGTCGCTAAGAATCCGGTCGAACTGAGGGCGGACGGGTAGACTTCGTGCGTCCGCCGCGAGCACGTGGATGGGATGAATCGCCGTCGCAGGGGTCCGCATGAGTTGGCGCATCAACCGCGCTCGATGTGGATGAACTTCGGCAGCGACGATCGAAGCCGAAGGGTTCCTGTCCGCGATTGCGAGAGTCTTGCCTCCCGGGGCGGCGCAACAATCGAGGATTCTCTCGCCATTTCCTACCAGAGCCGCGACCAACTGCGAGGCCTCGTCTTGAATCACCACGGAGTGCGCGCGGAAGCAGATCGTCTTGGTGATGTCTCCGGCTAGAACTCTGTGCGCCGAAGACATCAGCGCTCCGGGGGCGAGATTCACTCCTTCGTCTTGTAGATTTCGTTCCGCTGCAGGCGTACGCATACGGATTACAGTTGCCGGAACCAACTGATCGTATTCGCATATCTGCTTCGCGACGGCGATGCCATATTCCTTGACCCACCGCTCGACGATCCAGGCAGGATGCGCAGACAAACGAGCCAGCGATTCTGCCGACGAGTCTTCGTTTTTCGGAATCGGTGCGGCTGTCTTCGAGGCCGCCAGCTTTCGCAAAACAGCATTTACGAATCCGGTTGCCGACCGTTTTCGCGCGCGCTTCACCAGTTCGACGCTTTCATTCAATGCCGCATGTTTCGGGACACGGTCGAGCCATCCAAATTGGTAAGCCGCCAAACGCAGGCTGATGAGGACTTCGAGATCGAGCTTGGACAAAGGCATAGACGAAGCTTTCGCGATCTCGTCATCAAGCCGCGAGCGCCAGCGGAGAACTCCCATCACAAGCTCGGTCGCGAGTGCATGATCCGGAACGGACAGGCGTTGATATGCGGCGGAGTGGAGCAGTTCCGAGGCGTAGGAATACTCGCGTTCCACCCGCAGCAGAATGTCAAACGCGGCGGCGCGCGCCGGAGAAACGGGCATGATTCTAGTGTAGTGCGTCACAACTAACAACCTTTATAGCTCCGCGAGCGTCTTATGATAGAGGAGACGCTTGCGGATGCGAATTGCCCCAGCCATTACGTTGAGTTCGGAGGAACGGACGGTGTTGGAATCCCAAGCCCGAAGCCGATCCCTCCCGGTGCGAGTGGCGGAGCGGGCTCGCATTGTGTTGTTCGCGGCCTCCGGTCAGCAGGACCTGGAAATCGCCGCCCGCCTGGCCATTACGCCGAAGAAAGTTTCCCGATGGCGCAAGCGTTTTCTCGCGCTGGGCGTGGCGGGGTTGCAGAAAGACGCGCACCGGCCCGGACGCAAGCCCACCATCAGTGCCCGGCTGACGAAACGTGTGGTGACCATGACCACGCGCCAGCAGCCGGCCAACGCCACGCACTGGAGCACGCGCACCATGGCTGCGGCCGTCGGCATCAGCGAAGCCAGCGTGCGGCGCATCTGGCGCGCCCACGGATTGAAACCGCATCGCGTGGAAGCTTTCAAGATCAGCAACGATCCTGCATTCGCCGAGAAACTGGAAGACATCGTCGGCCTGTATCTCAACCCGCCGGAACACGCGCTGGTGCTGTGCGCCGACGAGAAGAGCCAGATTCAAGCTCTGGATCGTACCCAACCCGGCCTGCCGCTGAAGCGCGGGCGCGGCGCCACCATGACCCACGACTACAAACGCAACGGCACGGCCACCCTGTTTGCCGCGCTGAATGCGGCCAACGGCGAGGTCTTTGGCCTGTGCCAGGAGCGCCATCGGCACCAGGAGTGGCTCAAGTTTCTCCGCCTCATCGACCAGACTATCCCCGCCGACCGGCAACTGCACTTGATCTGCGATAACTATGCCACCCATAAACATCCCAAAGTGCAGCGCTGGCTGGCGCGGCATCCGCGATTTCATCTGCACTTCACTCCCACCAGCGCGTCCTGGCTCAACATGGTGGAACGCTTCTTTCGCGACTTGACTCAGAATCGGCTTCGGCGTGGCGTCTTCCGCGATCTGGAAGAACTCATCATGGCCATCGGCACCTACATCGACCGCCACAACGAAAGCCCGAAACCATTCATCTGGACCGCGCGAGCCGCCGACATCCTGGAAAAAGTAAAACGCGCTCGACGCACTCTGAATAAACGTCAATCTGCTTGACGCACTACACTAGATTCTAGAGCGAAGACAGAGTTGCTGTATTCCGAGCGCCTCGGCGTCGCTTCGCCGGACAGCCGAGGGCGGCTGCCCCCACACCGTTGAACTCAGCTTCCGAGCTTCTCGCTTCTTTGCGGCCGATACCCGTGGATGAAATCGCGAGCGGCGGTACGCTTCTTGCCTTCCAGTTGGATTTCGAGCAATTCCAGAGAAGTATTGCGACCGCATCCGACGAGCAGGCGACCTCCTTCAATAACCAGTTCGCCAGTGGACAATGAGCCCTCGCGGGATCGAGCTTTCAGCACCTGCAGATTCTTCCCGCGAAATTTTGTATAGGCGCCGGGCCAAGGCTGAAATCCGCGCAGGCGGTTCAAAATCTCCTGTGCCGACCGTGAGAAATCGATGAGCCCATCTTCTTTCTTGAGAATCGGAGCCAGAGTTGCCTCAGCGTCGTCTTGTGGCTTGGGTTGAACCGCTTCGCTCTGCAATCCGTGTAGCGTGTCGGCCATGAGTTTGGCCCCGATCGAAGCGAGAGACGGCGCGATCGTCTCGGCCGTATCTTCCGGTTTGATCTGCAGTTTCTTCTGCAGCAGAATGTCTCCCGTATCGAGACCGGCGTCGATGCGCATCGTCGTCACTCCGGTCTCGGTCTCGCCGTTGGCAATGGCCCATTGAATTGGCGCCGCGCCGCGATATTTCGGCAGCAAAGAAGCGTGAAGATTGATGTTGCCCAGGCGCGGAAGATCGAGCATCCACTGCGGGATGATGCGGCCGTATCCGACAACGATAATCGCGTCAGGCTTGATCGCACTCAGGCGAGCGCAGAATTCGTCGTTTGTCTTGATCCGATCAGGCTGCGTGATGGGCAAGCTCAGACGCGACGCGCATTCTTTGACCGGAGACGCCACAAGCTCCAGGCCGCGCCCCTTCGGACGGTCGGGCTGAGTCACCACGAGATGAACGCGGAAGCCGCCTGCAACCAGCGCTTCAAGGGTTGGGACGGCAAAACGCGGAGTTCCGCAAAAAACGAGATCGAGAGACATTTTGTAATTGAGTAATTGGGAAATTGAGTAATTTTCAGCCTTACCAAATTACCCAATTACAAAATTCCTACCATTCTCCGGCTTTCATCAGCTTGCGAATCTTGCGCTTCATCAGGTCTCGCTTTAAAGCGCTCAAATGGCTGATGTAGAGCTTGCCGTTGAGATGGTCGGTCTCATGCAGGAAGGCACGCGCCAGCAGGTCCTCTCCCGTCTTCTCAAACACTTTCCCGCGAACATCCTGCGCGCGAACCGTGACTTTGTTCGGTCGGCTCACGTTCTCGCGGAAATCGGGAATGCTGAGGCAGCCTTCGCTCTGCGAATGCTTGCCCTCGGTGTGGATGATCTCAGGATTGATCAGGACGAGTTTTGCCTTGGGATCTTCTTTAAAGGTCACATCGATGACTGCGATGCGGCGTCCAATGCCGATCTGTGGCGCCGCGAGGCCGACGCCATGAGCGGCATACATCGACTCGAACATATCCTCGATGAGCTTTTGCAGCTCTTCATCGAAAACCGTAACCGTTTCCGAGGGCTTTTCGAGGACTGGGTTGCCGAACTTTACGATGGGATAGATCATCAGAAGTTTTTCAGTTGTTGGCAGTAGCCCTGGAAATTGCGCACCGTCTCGCCCATGGAATCGCCGCCGAACTTATCGAGGGCGCAGCGCGCGAGCGTGAGCGCAACCATTGCCTCGGCGGCGACCCCGGCCGCAGGCACGACGCATACATCAGAACGTTCATAGGCAGCCTTCACCGGTTCGCGCGTGGCAAAGTCCACCGATTGCAAGGGCCGCCGCAAGGTGGAGATTGGTTTCAGATATCCACGCACGCGGATTTCTTCACCGTTGGAAATGCCGCCTTCGATCCCTCCGGCGTTGTTGTGAGTGCGGGAAAATGAGGTAAATCCGGAACTGGCCTGGTACCCGATCTCATCATGGACCAACGATCCCGGAGTAAATGCCGCGGAAACTCCTGCACCGATCTCGACCGCCTTCACCGCCTGCAGCGACATCACTGCTGCAGCGAGCAAGGCATCCAGGCGCTCGTCCCACTGAGCGTAAGTGCCCAATCCCGGGGGAACGTTGTGGGCAACGACTTCGAAGACTCCGCCGAGTGAATCGCCGGTCCTGAGAACCTTATCGACCTCTTCTTTCATCTGTTGCTCGATGTCCGGATTCGCGCAATTCAGCAGCACATCCTCGCGATCGTACAGACCGAGTATTTCCTGCCATGGCACTTCATCACGCACTATCACGCTGCCAGTCGTTATCACATGGCTGAGAACTTCGATACCCAACTCACGCAAAAAAAGCTTGGCAACCGCCCCGATCGCGACACGGGCCGCGGACTCGCGAGCCGAAGCGCGTTCGAGTATGTAACGCGCTTCGGGGAAATTGTATTTCAGGGCGCCTGCCAGGTCGGCGTGACCTGGCCGCGGAGACGCGACCCGCTTGTGCTTCGCAGGATCGCCCTCCTCGACAGGCAGAGACTCCTGCCAGTTCTTCCAATCGCGATTCTCCAGTTGAACGGCGATCGGGGAGCCGATCGTGATTCCGTGATGCACGCCAGAAAGAATATGCGCCGTGTCGCGCTCGATTTTCATCCTTCCACCGCGGCCGTACCCCTGCTGGCGACGCCAGAGTTCGCGGTCCACGAACGCCTGATCGACTTTCAGTCCGGCAGGAACTCCGGAGAGGAAAGCCACCAGCGCTTCGCCATGAGACTCTCCCGCTGTGAAGTAGCGCAACATAAATTTTTGATTGTACCTGATGGAGAGTGAGTTTTCGTACTCGTCCGGGATGCAGCGCGTATTAGGCCGAGTTTGATCGCCGGTGCGCAAATTGCGTAACATAGCGCTATTCGGGCGAGCCGGGCATCACATCTGAATCTCTGGCCATGATGAGGAGAAGCTGTGTGTCCGCAGGCACAAATCCGGCACGATAGAAAAGTCCGCTGTCTTCTGGTGCATGATTACGTCTTGCTGCGCCAGGGACTGCAACGTCTCCTGGAAGACGAACCCGATATCGAAGTGGTCGCCATGGCCGGTAACGCCGCCGAAGGCCTGCGCAAGACTCACGAACATCGCCCTCAAATCGTGATTGCCGGGCAGAATATTTTCGAGTACGAACCCGGGGACGCCGCACAACTAATCCTGCAGGAATCGCCGGCTACCAAGTTAATTCTTTTGACGACCGATGAAGCAGGACTCTCCGAAGATCGCGGCGACGATTGCGGAACGGAGCGCACATTTCTTCATACCACGGCTGCCGAACTGGTCCATTTCGTCCGAAGGATCGCTTCGACCGGCGCATTTGGGCGGGAGCTACCTCGCATCGATCTGAATGCGCCTGCCCTTGTACCGGCGAAGAAGCCCACGCTGACTGTGCGTGAGCGCCAAGTCCTGAAGTTACTCGCCGAAGGGCGCACGGTCCGTTCTGTCGCCGGGATTCTGGAGTTGAGCATCAAAACGGTGGAAGCCCACAAATTCAATCTCATGCGAAAGCTCGGAATTCACAATAAGGCGGAACTGGTGATGTGGGCGATTCAGAAGAAAATCGTCAAGCTGCCGGTCAATCTGTAGGGATTCTGCCTGCCGCGAGCCACGGGAGCGAGAAGCGTCGTAGCCTCCGATCAGTGCGCCATTTTCCCACGAATGCTGAGCTCGGCCTCGGTCGATACATCCGAGACCGTGAGGTGGAGAGCATGCTGTTTCGCATCGTAGGTGGTCTTCAGGGGATAAGTGCTGCTCGAGAACTTCGCTTCCGCGTGTGACGACGGCCAGTCGTAAACCACGACGTCAACCAGCTTCCACCATGGAGCATACGATCCCTGGCGCGCATGGAATTTAATGCGCACGGATTTGTCATCGGACTGGCAAGTAAAGCTCTGACGCAGAAATTTTCCCTGCTGGTAGTCGAATGTGTGGCCATCGTCGAGATAAATGAAACCGCTGCACTGCGGCCCGGGATACACGCGGAGCTCGAGAGGACCGCTGGGCGTCTCGTCGGTGTCCTGAATCAGCGGCTCCATCGGCAAGATGCTTCCCGCGCGAACGTAAACAGGAAGCGTCTCCAGTGCCGGATGGATTTCGCGGGGCAACGGCGGGAAACTTGCACCCGGTCCCGCGCTCGCGCCGGACACAGTCGACGCTGCATGCGGCTGGGCAGTCATCTTCTCGCCCGTCCAGAAATCGAACCACGATCCCGGCGGAAATGTGACGGCGTAATCGTTCACCATCTCTCCGAATGGCGGCGGCGCAATCAGCAGATCCGGCCCGAGCAGAAATTCCGTATCCAGGTTCTCGAAGCCGGGATAGCCTGGCGCAAAGATCTCCGGGAACTCCAGAAAGATCGGACGCATAAGCGGCAGCCCCGTGCGTGAAGATTCATCGGCGAGCGCATAAAAATATGGCAGCAGGCGGTAACGGGTTTCAATGTAATGGCGGCGAATCGCTTCCTGTTCCGGCCCGTTGTTCCACACTTCGTGCGGCAGGCTTCCTTTGGTGGCATGATCGCGGAAGAACGGCGAAAATGCCGCCTGCTCCACCCAGCGCGTGAGCAGCGCCGGAGGCGGCGAGCCGTTAAATCCGCCCACATCCGCGCCGACGAAAGGAATCCCGCTGATCCCCAGGTTGAGCACCATCTGCGTCGCCAGACGAAGATGATTCCAGGTGGCCGAATTGTCGCCGGTCCAGGTGAAGCCGTAGCGCTGTCCGCCGGCAAACGTAGCGCGCGTCAGGACAAACGGCCGCTCATTCGGCCGGAGCTTGAGCAATCCTTCATAGGTCGCGCGCGCGTTCTCCAGCCCAAAGATGTTGTGTATCTCGGCATGAGTCGCCGTGCGCGTCGTGAAGCCCGGCTCCTCAATGCGGTGGACGGTATTCAACGGCATCGTCTTGCCCGGCCCATCGAACACCGAGGGCTCGTTCATGTCATTCCAGAATCCGGCCACGCCATCCTGCGCAAATTCTTTGTAGAGGCCGCCCCACCAGTCGCGCGTCTGCGCCCGCGTGAAATCCGGAAAGACCGCCGGACCAGGCCAGACAACTCCAACGAACTCGCTCCCATCCGGATTCTTCACGAACTGGTCTTGCGCGTGCCCGGTGTCGTACGGCATGTATCCCTGATTGGCGACGTGCGCAATGTGAAGATCGGTGATGTTCACAAGATGAAAATGCTGTTTGCGAAGGTCCGCGACCAGGCCGGGGAAATTCGGGAAGGTCTGCGGATTTACCGTGAAGGGCCGGTTCTTATATTGATAGTCGATATCGAGATAAACCACATCGGAAGGAATCCGGTCCGCCCGCAAGCGGTCGGCGATCTCGCGCAGTTTTGACTCCGGCGTGTAACTGTAACGCGACTGCTGGAATCCCAAAGCCCACAACGGCGGCAGCGGAGGCTTCCCGCTCAGATACGCATAGTTCTCTACGACCTGCTTCGGGGTCGGTCCGTAAATGAAGTAGTAGTCGAGCGGTCCGCCTTCAGCGCCAAACGCAATCGCATCGCGGGCCTGCTTGCCGAAGTCGAACCACGTGCGCCATGTATTGTCGAGAAAAATGCCGTAGCTGCGCTCGCCGCGAGCAACAAGAAAAAATGGGATGCTCTTATAAAGCGGATCGGTCGACTCCTGCGGACCAATATCTGTGTTCCATAGCGTGTACGCCTGGTTCGCCCGATCGAAGGATCCAGCTTTGTCTCCCAGCCCGAAGTAGTGCTCGCCACTCAGTACCTGCTTGTAAACCGAAAATCCTCCCAATTGAAACTTGACGGGACGTCCCACCGCATCGGCGCAAAGAATATCGCCCGAAAGATCGCGAATCACGATGCGCAGCGGATTGCGCTCAATCCGAACCTCAAGCGCGGCAGTGCGAAATCCGACCGTGGAAGCGTCGCCACTCGGCTGTACGTCGACCGACTTGCTGCGCGGTTCGGAAAGAACGGCCCACGAGGCGTCTTCGGGGAGTTCACTGCCCGCAGCCATACGGATGCGAATGATATCGTCGCGCAACGCGGTGATCCGCACGATCGCCGGCCCGGACTGAAGCTGTATGCCGTCATGCAGCGGCTGAGAATTCGTTACCGTATCAAGCGTGACGACAGTTTCGGCCGAGGTCGTCTGGGCAATTGCCGATGCTGCTAGAGCCAGTAGGAGCCCGAAGAAAACGATCAAGGATCGCCGGCAACCAAATGCCATGGCTTTTACTCTTCCCGTGCGGGATTTACTTGCGAAGCAACATCATATCAATGCTGGCCGCTGAGCCCGAATATAACCGCTTGCCTTAGCTGAAGTGACGTTGCATTCTGGGAATCGAAGGCTCGATCTGAACAAAGCCAGACCGCGTGCGGCTCACCTTATGAATTCTGACGAACAACTAATCCGGGAACTGATTGCAGACCAGCATCGCGCCATCTGCCGAAAAGATATCGACGGCATTATGAGCTGCTACTCGGGCGACGCGATCATTTTCAACGTGAAGCCACCCTACCAGATGCCGAATGGCGAGCGCTGGCGACGCGTCTGGGAGACATCGCTTGCCCACTTTCCCGCGTCATTTGGAACCGAGACGCGTGACATGGCCATCAAGGTCAGCGGCAGTCTGGCAGTGGCTCACTACCTCTTCCGCTTCTCTGGACTGGGAAATGAGACTTGGCTCCGCGAAACGGTGCCGTTCAAGAAAGAGCAGGGAACATGGAAGATCGTCCACCAGCACTCGTCAATGCCATTCGATCCGGAAACATCGAAGGTCGTGTTTGAGTCTGATTAGCCTTATTCGCCTCGCAATAAGGGACGCGTAAGGCAGGTTGGCCCGCCGCTGCCGTTGATGCAAATCTCGCTGCCGGGAAAGGCGCGCACGTCGAAGCCCGCCCGTCGCAGTCGGTCATTCGTCTTGTGGTTTTCTTCAATTGCGAGCAACCGCCTTCCGCCCAGAGACAGGACATTGCAGGCCAGCGTATCGCGCTCGGAATAGTCAATCTCAACGAAATCAAACCCTCGATCCTTCAGCAGTTCGACCGTCTCGACTGCGAGCCAGGGCAGATCGACGAGCGCGGTTTTATCGTCAAGCAGGCTGATCAGTGACATCAAATGCAGACACGCCGAGGGTCCCGGCCCATACGGAAGAGGCGCGGAGATAACCTCGACACCTTTCGGCGCCAGCATTTCTCGGATCTGCGAGATGCCTGCAGCATTTGTTCTGTAACCATGACCGACCAGCACCGTTTTCGAATCAAGCCAGACGATATCGCCGGACTCGGTTGTGCCGGGTGGCACAACCTTCGCGAACACCGGAATTCCCACAGCTGCGGCGAATGAAGCATGACTCTGTCCCTCGGCGATGCGGTTGAGCTTCCCCGGCCGCATCACGAGCAAGCCGAGGTCCGTGGCGAGCGATGCATCGTGAGCGTAGGCCGCGTCGAGCGACAGATCTTCCGCCGGAGGAAGTTCCAGCAGTTCAGCGCCGGCAGTCTCGACTTCCCGGCATAACGCTTGATGCTGCGATTGGGCCAGCGCAAAATCCGGGGCGTGATGAAAGCCCAGTTCACGCCAGCGTGCGACTCGGTCGGGCTGGTTCCATCCCGCGGTGCGCGGCGAGCAGACCAGCACACGCTGCAGGCGGCCAACCATCGAGTGTCCATTGAAAGCGACAGCGGATTGAGAGAATGTGGGCAGGATTCACTCCTTGAACGACGCAATCCTGAGATTGTAAGGCAATGGCAGAAAACGAGGAACATGCGATGGGCATGGCAAAATACGGCCCTCGATTATTCCTCTGTGCTAGCCTGCGTTATCAGGAGTTTCCCCTTGAACCGAATTACCCGCCGGGTCGCGTTTGCCTTGCTGCTGCCAGTCTTCATTTTTCTTGCGGGCCTTCTTTCAATGCGCGCTGCAACGAAAAAGAAAGATCTTCCCGCACCCGTGCATCTGACGGCCGAGCAGGACCACCAGCGGATCATGGGCCTGTTGCACATGACTTCGATTCGACGCGGCGCTGATGGCGATCCGAAGTCACCGAATGCAGCCAATTATGACGAGTCGAAGGCAAATCCCTACCCAGCTCTGCCGGATCCGCTGGTTCTTGAGAATGGAAAGAGAGTCACCTCGGCCCGGATCTGGTGGCAAGAGCGGCGGCCTGAAATCGTGGAGGACTTCGACAGCGAAATCTACGGCAGGGTTCCGAAAGATGCTCCGGCAGTGCGCTGGGAAGTCGCCAGCACAACGAAAGAGTTGAATGGCGACGTGCCCGTCATCACGAAAAAGTTAGTTGGACACGTCGACAATTCCGTGTATCCGCTGATTACCGTGAATGTCGATTTGACTTTGACGACTCCCGCCACCGCCACCGGACCTGTGCCCGTCATGATGGAATTCGCTCTGAGCCCCGAAGTTCTGGCGGCTCTGATAAAGCGCTTCCCCGATATGTTCAAAGCGACTCCCGGTCCAACCTGGCAGCAACAGGTTCTGGCGAAGGGATGGGGCTACGCGAGCTACATTCCGACGAGTGTGCAAGCCGATAATGGCGAGGGTCTGACGCAAGGCGTCATCGGACTGGCAAATAAAGGCCAGCCCCGCAAACTGGACGATTGGGGAGCGTTGCGCGCCTGGGCGTGGGGAGCGAGCCGGGCTCTCGACTATTTCGAGACCGACAAGTCTGTCGACGCGAAGCAAGTCGGCATCGAGGGCCATTCGCGCTACGGCAAGGCCGCGCTCGTGGCAATGGCCTACGATTCGCGTTTCGCGATTGCTTACATCAGTTCGTCGGGCGAAAGTGGAGCCAAGCTTTACCGGCGCAATTTCGGCGAGCAGATCGGCAACATCGCCGGAACCGGCGAGTATCACTGGATGGCTGGAGATTTTCTGAAGTACGCAGGACCACTGACGGTAAATGACCTGCCAGTTGATGCGCATGAACTGATCGCGCTGTGCGCTCCGCGTCCGGTGTTCATCGGGGCCGGAGCCACCAATGGCGATGGCTGGGTCGACGCTAAAGGCATGTTTCTCGCTGCTGTTGGAGCAGGGCCCGTCTACAAACTTCTCGGGGAAAAAGATCTCGGGACACAGGAATTTCCGCCGATCGAAACCGCCTTGATCGGCGGCGGCATCGCGTTCCGCCAACATACTCAGGGACACACCCCCGCGCCCAACTGGCCGACGTTTCTAAGATTTGCAAGCCGCTACATCAAAGGGCCGCCGGCGAAGCAGTAAACGCGGACGAAATGCTGAACGATTTCGTTCTCTGGCGTCTCCGCCGGCCGGGACTCCCGTCTAAATTACAATTGCGAATTGTCGGGTAAAGACAGAATGAAGAAGCGTTTTTTTATTCCGCAAATTTGCTTTCTGATTTGGCTGCTGAGCGCGAACGCCTTCGCCGCCTCCAACCCCGAATTGCATTTGACGCAGCAAGACGTGCTCGAGAGCCGCGGCCTGAGCGTCCTTCTGTTTCACAACTCTTACCATCACGTTTTCGGCGATCAGAAGATGGACGGCATGGAGATCATCCTGCACGATCAGCGCATTGCGACCGGAGGCGACGTGCGCCTCTCGCCTACTCCGGCACAGTGGGATCCGATCCCCGATTTCAAGGAGCGCAAGCGTGGAGCGGCTGCGGAGGAGGTTGCCGCCCTCTGCTCCTATACCGGCCGCGGTTTGAACTACCGCGTCGACATACGGCCCGAACCCGGCGGATTTCGAGTCGCGGTCCAGCTTGACCAACCCCTGCCCTCGGCGCTGGCCGGAAAAGCGGGCTTCAACCTGGAATTTCTGCCCAGCGTTTATTTTGGAAAATCCTACGCGTTAGAAAACGGAGCGGGCATTTTTCCTCGCCATTCCGGCGGCCCCATGCAGAAGTTGGCAGACGGAACGATCGAGCCGTTGCCGCTGGCCAAGAGCAACGGATTCGTCCTTTCGCCCGAAGATCCGATGACGCGCGTAAGCATCGTCTCAGAGAGCGGTCCGATCGAACTCTTTGACGGACGCAATCTCGCGCAAAATGGATGGTTCGTTTTCCGTACGTTAATCCCGGCAGGAAAATCCGGAGACGTCGTCGTCTGGCACATTCATCCAAATGTGATTCCTGGCTGGACGCGTCCTCCGGTTATCAGCTACAACCAGGTCGGCTATACGCCCGCCCGTGAAAAAATCGCTGTCATAGAACTCGATCCTTTGTTCGACGCGCCGAAGACTGCCCGTGTGTTGCGCGTGACTCAGCAGGGCGATTTCAAGGAAGTGTTTCAGGGCGAGATCAAGCCATGGGGGAAATGGCTGCGTTATCAATATGCGCGCTTCGACTTCTCTTCTGTTCGCGAACCCGGGACCTACGAGATCGAATTCGCGGGCCATCGAACCGGTCCCTTTCGTATCGCGGCTAACGTCTACGAGGGAATCTGGCGCCTGTCGCTCAACACGTATCTTGCCGAGCAGATGGACCACGTCAAAGTCCGCGAGGGATACCGCATCTGGCACGGCACTTCGCACCTCGACGACGCGCGCCAGGCGCCCGTGAACTACACGCATTTCGACGGTTACAAGCAAGGACCAACCACCGATTCGCCGTTCTCCCCCGGCGAGCACATCCCCGGATTGAACGTCGGAGGCTGGTACGACGCCGGCGATTTCGATCTGCGCACCCAGACTCAAACCAGAGTGATCACCGATCTCGTGTTTGCGCGGGAGAAATTTGGCGAGAACTCCGACGACACCTCTGTGGATGAGGCCGCCCGCTATGTGCAGATGCGCAAGCCGGACGGCGTTCCCGATGTGATCGAGCAGGTGAAGCATGGCGTCCTGCTTCTGCTGGGTGAGTACCGCGCCATCGGACACGCGATACCCGGCATCATCGAACCGACCCTCGAGGAGTACACGCATCTCGGAGACGCCGCCTCCAAAACAGATGGACGGATCTATTCCGAAAAGATGGGGCCGCTGGAATCCGATGGGATTTATTCAGGAGTCCCGGACGATCGCTGGGCTTTTACCACACACACGACCGCGTTGAACTATGATTTCGCCGGTGCCATGGCCGCGGCCAGCCGTGTTCTCCGCGGCTACGACGACAAAATGGCGGAGGAGTGTCTCCAGAGCGCCGAACACGTGTGGGAGGACGAGCAGCAACATCCACCCGCGACGTTTCAGTATTTCAATACGACGGGATCGAATCTGCAACAAGCCGAAGTCGAAGCCACGGTCGAACTCTTAACCTCGACGAATGGCGGCGAGGCCTATCGCAAGCGCCTGGCAGAACTTGTCCCAGTCATTCGCGAGCAGTTTGCATTTCTCGGCGGAACCGCGGCCCAGGCGATTCCGTTCATGGATCGGGAATACAAACAGGAGTTGGCCGCGGCGCTTACAGCCTACAAGCCGAAGCTCGACCAGATGCTCTCGAAGAATCCTTACGGTGTTCCCATCGCCATGGGCACCTGGGGAGGCTCCGGCTTAGCGACACGCTTTGCGACAGAAATGTACTTTCTGCATCTGGTATTCCCCGAGATTATTGGTCCGCAGTACACGCTTGACGGCATCGATTACGTGCTGGGGCGGCATCCGGCATCGAACGTTTCGTATGTGTCAGGAGTGGGAACGCAATCGAAGCTGATCGCCTATGGCAACAACCGCGCCGATTTCACGTTCATTCCCGGCGGAATGATTCCCGGCGTGGTCGTGATCCAACCGGATTTTCCTGAACTGAAGGAAGGATGGCCGTTCCTCTGGTATGAAAACGAATATGTGGTCGACGCGGCAACGTCGTTCATTCTGGCCGCCAACGCCGCCCATGCAGAGACGCAGCAAAAATAGCCTTTGCTATTTCGTGCCGCCCGACTTGATCTGAGTCACGAGCGAGTCGATTTCCGCCCCTGTGAGCTTTCCGCCAAACTTCGGCATCCGATGTTTGCCGTTCGTGATGATGCTGCTCAAATCCTCGGCCGACATCGATGTCGTCTTCTCCGCGACCAGCGAAGGCCCGCCAAAATGCCTGCCGTCGGCAGTTTTGCCATGGCACTTCGCACAATCTTTTTTATAGACGGGATTCTCAATCAGCGCGGAACCTGGCGATTGCCCGAACACGAAACTGAGTGGGAGACAAAGCACAGAACAGCAAAGCAGAATTCGTCGTGCACTCTTCAAGTTCGAACCTCGTGCGATCCAACTACCGGAGAGGACCAGCTTGGATGCGTAAAAACAAGGACGCGCCGCATCCCTCAAGCGAGTGGGATGCAGCGCGTTTTGCCCAGGCAGTGAGTCTAGCCCGCGTCCGGCGCATGCAACACGCGGAACGTGTTCCCGCCGTTGGACCACACCAGAATCAGCGCATCCTGCCCCTTGGGAATGCTCGAAAGGGCCTGCTGCACGTCGCTGGCAGACTGCATCTTCTGACGATTCACTTCGAGGATGATGTCACCCTGCTGAAGTCCGGCATTGTCGGCCGGGCTTCCCGGTTGCACCTGCTCGATTACCGCTCCGTGAACGTCGGCCGGAGCGTTCAGCTGGTTCCTCACTTCCGGCGTCAGATTCTCGAGTCCGATTCCCCAGCGCATCTTGCCGTGGCTCTCGCCCGAGTTTTCGCCTTCGGCTGCATGGCTGCCCAGCGCCGCAAGCGTCACCGGAATCGTCATCGTCTTACCGTTGCGGTCGACCGCCAGGTTAATTTTCGTGCCCGGCTGCTTCTCGCCAACCACAACCTGTAGCTCGCCCGAATCGGTCACTTTCTGGCCGTCGATCTCGGTGATTACGTCGCCGATCTGAAGCCCGGCTTTGCCGCCCGGAGAATCCGGATCAACCTGCGTCACCACCGCGCCCGACGCCGTCGACTGATCGAAGAACTTCGCGTTCTCCGGCGTCACGTCGGTGATGCCGATCCCGATATGTCCGTGCTCGACTTTGCCGTATTGAATCAGCTTTTCAACCGTCGGCCTCACGATCTGGGTGGGAATGGCAAATCCCATTCCAGAAAATGTGCCCGAAGGCGACACGAGGAACGTGTTGATGCCGACCACTTCGCCCCGCGCATTCACCAGCGGGCCGCCGGAGTTTCCCGGATTAATGGCTGCGTCTGTCTGAATGAATTCACCCGGCTTGTTGAGATTCGTGGGATCAGGATTCGCGCGATTGATCGCACTCACGATTCCACGGGTTACGGTGAAGCGGAATCCGTACGGATTTCCAAACGCCAGCACGGTTTCGCCCGGCCGCACATCCCGCGAGTCGCCCCACGGCGCGCTGGCCAAGTCCTTGGCATCGACCTTCAGTACGGCAAGGTCCGTCAGCGGATCGGCGCCGACCAGTTTCGCCTTCATCACGTGCCGGTTGCTGGTCGTGACGCGGATATCGACGGCTCCATCGATCACGTGATTGTTCGTCACGATGTAGCCATCGGGGGAGATGACGACGCCGCTGCCCATGCCGTGCTCGATCTGGGGCTGGCGCTGCGTATGCGGACCAAAGAATTGGCCGAACGGCCCGCCCTGTCCGAAGAACTGCTGCATATTGTCGGGCATCTGATCGTTCGCCGAATCTGGCTTGCTTTTTGAGACCACAGTTACGTTGACGACGGCGGGAGTGACGCGCGCCGCCAGAGTCTCCATGGCTTTGTCGAGATTAAGCAGGGCTTCCACGCTATTGGTGTCGAGCGGAGCTGCCGCCGGCGCGCTCGCCGACGCGCTTGCCGCAGCAGGTTTCATGCATTCATAGGTCGCGAACGAGCCAGCCAGCGCCACCGCCATTACCGGCACCGCCAGCCGCTTCGTCCATTTTTTTGAACTGTCTTTCAACCACGTTCCTACATTCATCGGATTACATCCTTTCGGTTTCGAGAGATTCACGTACAACTAATTCCTTAGTTACCAACAATGAAATTCGCCCTGTTCTTCGCATTCCCATTTCCTTAAGTTTGTTTCTTGGGAGCTTTTGCGCTGGCCGGTCGGGCTACGTAACGCAAAAGAGTGACGCGCCACATCTGGATCTGGTACGCCTGCTGATCTTGACCTTGGCCTTGCACAACGAGATAGACCGTCTCTGTGTAAGGCACAGCCACGTTGGTCGAACTGGCCAGATGGACTGGCGCCGACGCAGGCTTCGATGTAGCGGCATACTGCAAGGCCTTCTGGTTCTGACGCGGCACGGGATTGCGATGAGCCGGAGAGAGCTTGAGCTTCGCCGGAATCACCGGAACCGGCCGCAGGAATGCGGATGACCTGCTGAGCGCGACGCTTTCATTCACATTCACATTGGCGACTGACGCAATCATCTGATCAGACGAAGCGCGACGCTTCGCGATCGGCGTCCTGGCCGGTTCCTGGAATGCGATCATCGTCGGCGCCTGTGACGCTCCGACGGCGCACATCACCGCAAAACCAGCCACCAGCGACACGGCAGGCTTCCAGCTCCGCGTATTGGCCTTTGGACGATTCACATCGAGAATCTCAGCCACCCGCGCGGATGTCTGGCGAATCCGTCCAATCGCCGCTTGTGCCAGCGCGACGCTTCGCTGAATGAAGCTTCTTTCCGCCAGATGTGTCAGGCACTCCGCGTAAGCTCTCGGACTCTCGGTTTCGGCAAGAACGGCATCATCGCACGCCATTTCCCTTTCCAGCGCCGCTTTCTTCTCGATCCACCACACTGCAGGATGGAAGAAGAACAATGCTTTGACGATTTGCTGGGCGAGGTTGGTCCAGTCATCCCAACGCCGCAGATGCGCCAGTTCGTGCAACAACACTTGCCGGAGTTCATCGGCCGATAGCTCGTCGATGACCCAACCAGGCAGGACAATGGCCGGCTTCACCAATCCGATCGCGGTCGGTACCCGCACCTGGTCCGAGGTGCATACAGTGACGCGCCGCCGGATGCCGCTCCGCTCCAGCGCTTCGCGGAACATTGCCTGGGTATTCGCGCATTCGACAGCAACACAGCTTTTCCGCAGGACATGCAGATGCCACACCGCCTTGCCGATCCCCAACAGAAACCATCCAGCCAGCATGGCCCAAGCCGCGAACAGGTACAAAGCCCATGAATCCGGCACGGTGATCGCGGCATGGCTGGCTACAGTTCCCGGAAGTCCGATTCGTGTGGAAAGCGACGCGCCCAAACCTGGCAGAAGCGCGATCGCGACCAGCGCAGAAAACCAGATTGCGAAACGAGTCCCTGCAGAATGACGTCTCGCACCGCGCAGCAGCACGGCGGCGAAAACTCCGATCAGGCTGCCTTCGACGAGCGAATCAAGAATTCGCAACGACGAATACTGGGCGACGCCGTGCAAGTCGAGGAATGGAGTCATCACGACCTTTATTTGCTCCTTTCCAGCAGGTGTCGCAGCCGTTCGAGTTCTTCAGGATCGATGCTTTTTTCCTCGAGAATATTCAGGACCAGCAATTCATCGGAATTCCCGAAGAAGCGGCTCACCAGATGACGCACCTCGAAACGCGACGCATCTTTCCGCGCGACGCTTGGCGTGTACACGTGCGCGCGCTTGTCTTTCACGTGCTTCACGTACCCCTTTTTCTCGAGGATTCGTACGATCGTCAGGACGGAGTTGTAGGCCAGAGCCGGCTGTGCGGGAAGCGCTTCCAGAACCTCGTGCACCGTCGCCGACCCTTTCTCCCAAAGGACGTTCATGATGCGCAACTCGGCTTCCGTTAAGGTCGCAGATCTGCTACGCGCCAATGCCTCTCCTCCAACCCCAGATACTCAGACGTGCCACTTGGGGAAACGTCAACTAATTTGTTAGTTGCGAACCGGCGAAACCGAGTTGCCCGACAGGAAGGTTATTGAAAACGGAGGATTTATCGTGTGACGTGATCCCGTAGAGACGGTGCTTGCTACGTTTCCCGTAGGGCACAAGCGGACTTTCGCCGCGCCGGACAGCCGAGGCGGTTCCTACCAAAAAAAACGGCGTCGCCGGCGAGGTACAGGACGTCGGCGACGCCGTGAGCGGAGCATCTTCACTTCACTGATACGTGAAGTTCAATTTATCCAGATACACGGTGTAACCCGACTGCTCGTAGTTCCCGTCCATCTGGTAGTTGACGGTGACCCCGTACCACCCCGGCTCGGAGAACGGAGCATATGTCCAGTTCAGCGTGTGCGTCACTCCGTTGAAGGTGATTGACTGGTAGAGCAGTTGATTGCTGGAGGTTCTCTCCACTTGGATCGTCAGGTGATTCCACGCGTTCTCCAGCGGATAACATGAGATCCCCGTCGGAACCCATTTCATCTTGACGTTGTCCCAGATGTCCCATTCGTTGCCGCCACCAACGCGGCATTCGTGACCCCACGTAAACGCCATCCCGCTGAAGAATTGATTGATATCAAACTCCAGCGCCTGCGACGCTCCCAAATTGCTGCCATAGAAATAAACGTCGTAGGTGAAATTGTGCAGCGTGGGAACGAGTGTGTGGTTCGTATCCGGAAGTCCCTGCGAAGAAAAATCCCCAATCAGGTGGTTGTTCCAGAGCACGTCGGAGTAATCCATATCTCCGCCGAGGTTGAATTGCGTGGAATTTCCCGAAAGCGTCGGCGACTTGATGTTCTGATACATCGCCCACGTCGTTCCGGGGCCGCTGGGAGTGCAGTTTGCGCAGTCGGCGTAGGTCGGCGGCTGCTGCGCGTACCCATTCCATCCTCCGCTGCTTTGCAGATTCGAGAAGGTCTGGCCGGACGAATTCACCGTAATCTCAATCGGCGCCGTAGCAGCGCCACCGCATTTGTCCCATTCCTCGACCGTAGTGTTATACGTTCCGGGACTGAGCGAGAGATTGGTGTTGAGGCTGGCTCCATTGACCACATAGGCCAACTTGGAAGGAGCGGTATAAATCCCCATCGACGCCACGCCGAGTGAGCAGCTCGTGGTCGCCGTCGCGACGAAATTCGTCGGCGATCCGACGCTGCTGTTGTTTGCCGGCGACGTCACGAACACGCCGGTGGTCCCGCCCGCTTTCACAGTAATGGTGACGCTTGCCGTCGTGGCGCCGCCGCAATTGTCCCACTCTTCGACGACGACGTTATAAGTTCCAGGATTGAAATTCAGGCTGGTATTAAGACTCGAACCATTCACCGTGTACGACAGTTGATAGGGCGCCGGATAGATCCCCATCGAGCCTACGCCCTTGGAGCAGGTTGAGGCCGTTGCCGTGGCTACGAATTTCACCGATGTGCCGACGGTGCTGTTATTGGTGGGACTGGTTACCGTCACGGTCGCAAATGCGGATACTCCAAGCAGGCAGACGGAAATTGCCGTTGAGATCAGAGCATACTTCTTCATTTGGGCTTTTCTCCGGTTGGAATTTGATCGAGACCCTGTCAGGTCTGAAAAAGGGATATTCACCAGTCGGACGAGAACTCCCTGAGTCGTGCTGGGCCACGAGCACCCGCTATACACGCGGGCCTACGCGCAAATCACTGAGCGGAATGTGTTCACTCTATACAGGGTCTACCGGAGAGTCAAAGAGAAACTACTGTAGGCGGGGTCGAACAGGGAATCGGTAGGGCTAATACCGGTCGTGCTTTTTTGCGTGGGTAATCGAAGGGAAAGCGGGCTACGCGGCCTTTTTCGAATTCTTGGATCGCTGGATCCGAGCCGACAGCAGCCGCTTTGCCTTCTCAAGCTCCGCACGGCGCGTCGCGCTAAGCCCGTGGCCGGCTCGATTGATGAAGTAAGTCAGCATTCGCATGCCGGAACCCGGCCCCTTCGGCGAGACGCGCTTGCTCGCCAGCGTGCGGGCAACGGTCGCCGCATCTTTCTTGAACAGACCCTCAGGCGGATGCGTCGAATCCGTCTTCACCCGCGCGACCCAGCGATTCTTCTTCTTACTTTTGCTTTTGGTACGTGGCATCGTATTCCACTTGCCTCAATGATGCTTGAAGTATTGCACCGCCCGCTCGTGGGCCTGGGCGGCTTTCCTGGTGGAAAATGTTCCGAGATTGCGGCGTTTGCCTGTTTTGGCATTCTTCTTTCTTGAATACAACCGATACTCACCGCTCTTCACTTTTCGAATCATGAGACCCCTCGCTGCCAATCGAAGAATGTTCTGTCCTGGAGTTATCGGTTCGCTTTGCGTGTCCGGCTGGCCTTCCTGGCCGCATTGTGTCTCGCGGCGCTCCCTCGTTTCTTCGCCGCGGACCGCGCTTGCCGCGACAGCGAGCTGTGAGAAGCCGCGGAATGGCCTTTCTTCTTCAGCGCTCGACGCGTAGCGCGCGAACGCGTTGGAGATTTCTTTTTGGAATGTGACTGCCCTCTTTCATAATCCCGCTCTGCTTTTTGCCTCGTACTGGCCGAAGCCGTCCCTGTGCTCGGAGGCGCAAGCTTTACCCCGGCTTTTCGCGCCTTCGACAAACCGATCGCAATGGCCTGCTTGGTCGACGCCGCACCATGTTTTCCTTCTCGAACATGATGCATTTCCTCCCGCACGAATTCTCCGGCTTGCGTGCTGGGCGATTTCCCTTCGTGCGCGTCCTCATGAGCTCGTTCGATGGTTTCTCGTTCCGGCATACTGATGACCTCCAACTTCCAGACTAATCGTTCCGCTGTGTCCGAAGGCATCGACAATTTTCTGTAGGGATCTGCCTTGGTCGCCCTAGAGGACCGGCCATCGCAGACTGGTCAGCTTGCGAACAGATTCACTTCGTCCAGCCAAACATCGTACGGTTGCTGCTCGTAATTCCCATCCATCTGGAACGCGATATCGATTTCTTCCTGGTACCAGTTCGGCTGCGCGGTGTAGTACGTGTCGACCGTATAGTTCTGATTGTCGACGCTCAAGCTGATGTAGTGCACCTGATTTCCGACGCGCTCAAAATTCCATATCAGGTGAATCCAGGTATTCGAAGGAAAATGATTACAAGGTACGTCCGTAACCCGCCAGACCTCATTCAAGGGATCCCAGATATTCCACGCGTGCGACTGATCGAAGTCGCACTGCGTTCCCCATGTCCATCGCGTTCCGCCAAAAGCCTGATTTACGTCGAATTCGAGCGACTGCGGGGCATCCCCCTGGTTTACGTAGAACCACAGGTCATAGGTGAAGTGGGTCGGGGTGTTGCCGCCTCCTAGCGGCGTCCAGTAGAGTTCATTCGAGTAAGCTTGCTTGCCTCCCAGGCTAAACTTGGCGGCCGAGCCGTCCAACGAGGGTGATGCCTGGTGCAATTGGAGGCTGGATTCCGCGACTCCAAGACCCGCGGCGCAAGTCGAGGTTGCAATCACGGCCGAGCAGGAAACCCAGTTAGGGCTGTCCTGGATATTCAATGCCCCTGCGCCCTGACTAACGACATTTACCTTCATCGAGGTCGTGGCGACATATCCGGCCGTATCCTCCGCCACGATTTCTACTGTGTGTTGCCCATCCGGCATCCAGATCAACTGGTTCACATTTGTATTCGGGGTATAAAACACCGCGAAGCCGTCCACATAAAGCCGCACAGTGTAGATCGGATCCGGAGGATTTGCGTTCGCAAGAATCGGCACTGGCGACTGCACACTCGCATTATTTGCCGGGCTCGTGATCGAGAGAGGAAATCCGCACAGCGCGGCTGCCGGCGGCTCGGGCGCCGGCGGCACAATCGAAGTGTTCGCCGGAGGAGTCGGAGTGACTTTGCAGTTCGCTACATTTCTGGGTAAGCCTTCGCATCCTGCCAGTGCTGCCAGAATCAAACCCAGCACGATCGTTCCTGTAACTACATAATAAGCGTCACGCTTCCGCTTACAATGGCGCTCCATCCTCCGCATTCGCCCCCCGATGCCTACCTTAGTTTTTGTGCGACCGGCATCTGCGAGCAGTCAGAAATGCGGTCTAGCCAGAATGACGAACGTAGCGCGCCTTGCTTTTTTGATCTCAGTTGCACTAGTCGGCACTCAGTAAATAGTCAGATTTTCAAAACCCCTCGATTCACTCATCAGGCCTCCCGATCAGACCACGCTGATTCTCCTTGCCGGGAAGCGTGACGCGAGATAGCCGGAGATCCCCCGAGGAAGGATATTTCGCGGATCGAAGCTGCACGCATATACCTGCACACCAACACACCGGGTTATTTAGGCAAAGAACTAACGAGCGGAGGACAGACGAGGGGCCACGGCCGATTTCGAACTCTGCGACCGCCTTCTAACTTTAGGGAAGGGCTCGTCGCGGGAACAATACGGCCCCGACCGTAACTGTGCCAATCCGAAACCTGAACCTTGCCCTTGCTGAGTGACGAACGCGGCAAAACTTCAATGACTTTTCAAGAACTTTATGTGAGCTTTTCTCACTAAAGAAAGTTCGCACCAGTCGACTCGTTCTGCATGCGTCGAGTCCTGCGCCAACCGCACAACGCGAAAATACATCTGAAGTGCAGGTCACAGGGCCAAAGGCACTTCAGAGGCTCCAGGAGCGTAGGTAAGGCGAAAGTAGCGGATTTTTCTTGCGTCCCAACCGCATACCGAAGGTCCGCCTAACAATCCATCGGTAGGAGCCCGCCGGATGCGGATCGCCCAAGTCGCGCCACTCTATGAGAGCGTACCTCCCCGTTTCTACGGAGGCACGGAACGTGTCGTCTCCTGGCTCACGGAGAAACTTGTCGCGCTCGGCCACGAGGTTACTCTCTTCTCCAGCGGCGACTCGGTCACCAACGCGCGCCTGGTTCCCGCGTGCAAGAAGGCGTTAAGACTGGATGCAAATTGCATTGATCCCTTCGCACACCACATTCTGATGATCGAAAATGTCTTCCGCCAGGCGGAAGAATTCGACCTCATCCACTTTCACGTAGACTACTTGCATTTTCTTAGAAGTCGGCGCGAGCAGGTTGCCTGCGCAACCACTCTGCACGGCCGCTTGGACCTTCCCGACTTGGTTCCTCTTTATCAGGAGTTTCGCGAGATTCCGTTGATCTCCATTTCTGACGCACAGCGACGACCTCTTCCCTGGGTCAACTGGCTGGGCACGGTTCGGCATGGGATGCCTGCGACTCTGCTGAACCCGCATGAACAGGAAGGAAAATATCTCGCCTTCCTGGGCCGCATTTCGCCGGAGAAAGGCGCTGAAGAAGCCATTGAAATCGCCATCCGCTCTGAAATGCCGCTGCAGATCGCAGCGAAAGTGGACCGCGCCGACCGAGAATATTTCGAAGCAAAGATCAAGCCGTTGCTCAATCATTCGTTGATCGATTTCGTTGGAGAAATCGGCAATGCTGAAAAAGAGGAGTTCCTCGGCAATGCATTGGCGCTTCTTTTCCCCATCCAGTGGCCGGAACCCTTCGGCCTGGTGACGATCGAATCCCTGGCCTGCGGAACGCCGGTCATCGCTTGTCCTGCCGGGTCCGTGCCTGAAATTATTCCCCATGGCAAGTGCGGGTTTCTCGTTCGCACCGTGGAACAAGCGGTGAAGGCGGTGAAAAAAATCGGTAAGATCGACCGGCGCGATTGCCGGCGTCATTTTGAGCTCAACTTCACCGACGACCGCATGGCGCGCGAATACTTGAGCATCTACGAAAAACTGATTCATCCAGAATCGGCCTCAATCGCCGAAAAGGGAGTGTTGACGTGGATGGAAGCGGAATCGCCAACGCCCAGTACTACATAGCGACAACTGCCTCTCGCGCCCATGATCGCGCCCGCGTCCTGAAATATGGCCGGATGTTCCTCGTCTTCGACCGCCTGGGCGATGTGCAGACCTCCGATCTCGGCGAGGAAGGTCTCTTCTACGACGGGACGCGCCACCTTTCCGAATTCTGTCTCCGTCTCTGGAATGCGCGGCCTCTTCTTCTCAGCTCAACCATGGCCACCAATAACTCTCTGTTTACTGCGGACATTACCAACCTCGACGTGTTTCGCGAGGGCGCTATCGCGATTAACCGGGGAGTCTTGCACCTCGTGCGTTCAAGATTTCTATACCGGGCGTCCTGCTTCGAGAACCTGCGGCTCGTCAATCACGGTCTTGATCCTTTGCGGATTCCCCTCGACCTCAGCTTCGAAGCCGATTTCGCCGACATCTTTGAAGTTCGAGGCACCGCCCGGCAGCGTTCCGGGCGCCGGTTGCCAACCGAAGTTCACGACAATTCCATTTGCCGGCGCTATGAAGGGCTCGATCGCGTCCTGCGGCAGACGTCGATACACTCCAACATTTCGCCCGAGAACATCTCCGAGACAGGTTTCGAATTCGAATTCAATCTCGAGCCAAAGGAAGAAGCCGGCCTGCAAATCGAGATCAGTTGTGACGCCAGTGCTTCGAAAACATTGGTCGGCTACACCGACGCCCTAGCCTCGGCTCGCCTCGAATTGTCCGGTTTTTCGAAATCCTTCCCGCAGATTACCAGCCAGAACTCTCGTTTCACTGACTGGATCGCGAGATCGTTCTCGGATCTGGAAATGATGATTGCGGGCAATCCCGAACACAATTATCCGTATGCCGGTGTTCCGTGGTTCAGCACCGTCTTTGGCCGCGACGGAATCGTCACTGCGCTGCAGACGCTTTGGCTCAACCCGGACATTGCCAAGGGAGTGCTCGAATTCCTCGCGTCCTGGCAAGCCGACAAGGTCGATCCCGTCGCCGATTCGGAACCGGGCAAAATTCTCCACGAGATGCGGAACAGCGAGATGGCCGCTCTTGGCGAAGTCCCGTTCGGCCGTTATTACGGCAGCGTCGACGCCACTCCTTTGTTCATCATGCTTGCCGGCGCTTACTTCGATCGCACCGGCGACAGGCCTTTCCTTGATCGCCTCTGGCCGCACGTTGAGCGCGCCCTGCAGTGGATCGATGAATATGGCGATGTTGATGGCGACGGCTTCGTAGAGTACACCCGCCATTCCGGAAAAGGCCTGGTGCAGCAAGGATGGAAAGATTCGAGCGACTCGGTTTTTCATGCTGACGGAAAGATCGCGGAACCTCCCATCGCCCTATGCGAAGTTCAGGGCTACGCCTATGCCGCGAAGCTCGCCGCAGCCCGGCTGACTCGCGTGCTCGGGAATGTCGATCATTGCTGCGAACTCGAAATTCAGGCAGAAGCCCTTCGCACTCGTTTCGAGGAGCAGTTCTGGTGCGACGACTTGAAAACCTATGCCCTGGCCCTCGATGGCCACAAGAAACCCTGCCGCGTCCGCACGTCCAACCCTGGTCATTGTCTCTTCACCGGAATCGCTTCTCCAGAGCGGGCCCGCATGATCGCCCGGAACTTTATGCATGCCGATTACTTTTCCGGATGGGGTATCCGCACCGTCGCCACCACGGAATCCCGCTACAATCCGCTGTCCTATCACAATGGCTCCGCCTGGCCGCATGACAATTCCATCATCGCGAACGGCATGGCGAAGTTCGGGTTTCGAAAGCTGGCCGGGAAAATACTTCTCGCCCTGCTCGACCTCAGCGGCGAAGTCGAGTTGCACCGGCTCCCGGAACTGATCTGCGGACTCCAACGGCGGCCCACCGAAGGCCCGACCCTGTATCCCGTCGCATGCTCGCCGCAAGCGTGGGCGGCTGCATCTCCATTCCTGATCCTTGCAGGATGTCTCGGAATCTCCATCGACGGCGAACGCGGCAGAATTGTCTTCGATCGCCCGTATCTTCCTGAAGGCATTCCGCAACTGGCGATTCGCAATCTACGTTGCGGAAGCGAATCCGCCGACCTGCTGCTTGAGCGCCGAAGCGACTCCGTGCTGGTTCACTCTGAAACTGAGTCGAAGGATCTCGAGATCATCTCTATCATTTCGTAGGCTGCCACAATTCCGCCGCTAGCCTTTTCATAAAACAAGCCAACCGGGCCCGTAAATTCCCTCCGCAAGCGCGTCTGCCTGCCACGTCCCTTCCACGGAATCGGAAACGGGCGGCGCGCCCACACCGGGGTAATTTCGTAATTTAAGTGCAGCTTCGCTTTGCGGGCTTTTTAAGTTACCAAATTGCAGAGTAGGCAGCTAGAAAAGTCAGAGGTCCGAGGGCCGAAGTCTCACTGGCCGCTGTCCGCTCGCTTCTCGTACCAGCCGCGCCAAGCCGCCGCATCATTCGGCAGGTGCTGGTGTGTGATATCGCCCAGCGCCTGAAATGCCCAGGCATGCGTCTGCGCGTCGAGCGCCGGATCACTGCTGTAATTCAGCAACGTTGGCACCGCGGTGAACCGCTGTTCCTGCGTGAACAACCCGGACTCCGCCACTCCACAGGCCGCCCTCTCGCGCACCAGGGGCGATGGATCATCGTGCATCGTCTGCAACAATGGAGCAATCGTCGCGTCGCTTCCCGTGAGCGCCAACGCTTCAACCGCCCATCGCCGCGAATCCACATCCGGATCCTTCAGATGGTCCGTTAACACGGTCACAACATGTTCCTGATCCACGCCGCGATTTCCCATCAACCCCAGCGCCCACAGTGCCCAGATCTTCTGCGCATGATTGGTAGACTCAACGGTCTTCAGCAGGTAATCGAGGCTCTCCGAATTCTTCGCCAGTCCATACG
Source organism: uncultured Acidobacteriota bacterium (assembly GCA_963763845.1). Classification (GTDB taxonomy): domain Bacteria; phylum Acidobacteriota; class Terriglobia; order Terriglobales; family Acidobacteriaceae; genus Sulfotelmatobacter. The sequence continues at coordinate 79,370 of CAVXPX010000014.1, read as the reverse complement.
CGGCAAGCTCGACCTCAACTCCAGATTCGCGCACTCGCAAGTCGTTGGAATTCAGAGCTGCGGCTGACAAATTCGCGATCTGCGGATTCCATTGCACCTGCCCATTCCATCCATCCGCGCGCGCCGAAATCTGCTCGACCGCATCATCGGAGTGCGCCACGGCCATCTTCAGCAGCGTCTCCGCCTGGCTCTGCGGATCCATCTGATCGAGTTGCCCCGAACCCCGCGCCGAGCTGGGCTTTTGCACCTGCCCGGGAAAGGCCTTCTGCAGCTGTGGCAGTGCTGGATGCGGATAGTGTGATCTTCCAAACAGCATCGCCGTCACGAGTCCAATTGCAATCGCAAGCACTGGGAAGAATGGCGAATCAATCTTCCGCGCCGCATTCTGCCGTGGCTGTGCTCCGTGGATGGCGAGGTCCGAACCCGGCCCGAGCGTCCCGTAATCCGGCGTCGGCTGCAAGCGCGGATCGAGCGGAGGAGTTGCTTCCCCGCCGGTCCCCGGAAATGGTGGTTTGAATCCGCCCATACGTAAACAGTCTAGGCGGGCCAAAAATAGGGTAAAGTTACTTCGGTTTGAGTCCGAGTGGCCTTAAGGCCAAATACGTCGCTCATGTAGACAGGGAAGGGGCCCCGGCCACATGCGCGCACTTAATTTAAGGAGGAACTATGTCGATCAAACTCCGGTGGTGGATGCCCATCATCAGCTTGTCCCTGGCGGCGGTGGCTTTTGCCGCAGCTGGTACGGGATATCACGTGATTAAAACCTACAAGATTGGCGGCGAAGGCGGCTGGGATTACCTCACCGCCGATCCCGGCGCGCACCGCCTCTACATCTCCCGCGGAACCCATGTTATTGTTCTCGATTCCGAAACCGGCAAGACGGTCGGCGACATTCCCGACACTCCCGGCGTTCACGGCATCGCTCTCGCCCCTGAGTTGGGACGCGGCTTCACCAGCAACGGCCGCGAAGGCACCGTCACCATTTTCGATATCAAGACGCTCGCTCCCATCGGCAGCAAAGTCAAAGCGGGTGAAAATCCTGACGCGATCCTCTACGATCCGGCAACGAAGCGCGTTTTCACTTTCAACGGGCGCAGCCATGATTCCACCGCGATCGACGCGGCAACCGGCAAAGTCCTCGGCACGATTCCTCTCGATGGCAAGCCCGAGTTCGCCGCCAGCGACGCCAAGGGTGAAATCTTCGTCAACATTGAAGACAAGAGCGAACTCGCCGCCATCGATCCCCAGAAACTCGAGGTGAAAGCCAAATGGCCCCTCGCGCCCTGCACCGAGCCCAGCGGACTCTCGATCGACCGCGAACACCGCCGCCTCTTCGTCGGCTGCGACAACAAGATGATGGCGGTGGTCGATGCCGATAATGGCAAAGTGCTGGCGACTCCGGCCATCGGCGAAGGCGTCGATGCCACGCGCTACGATCCGGGAACCGGGTTGGCCTTCGCTTCCTGCGGAGCGGATGCCGTGCTGACCGTCATAAAAGAAGAGTCGCCTGAAAAGTTCAGCGTCGTCGAGAACGTTCCTACCGAGAAAGGAGCACGCACCATGGCGCTCGATACCGGGACGCACAACGTCTTCACCGTCACCGCCAAATTCGGCACGCGCCCGGAGGCTGCGACGTCCGACAACCCATACCGGAGACCGCCGATTCTCCCCGACAGCTTCGTGGTGTTGGTTCTAGCGAAGTAATCAAATCATGGGGCCGCCCTGCGTCTCGCCGCCGGTGCGAGACGTGGGGATTTCCTCACTCAAAAGCAACTGGCCACAAAGAGATCGGCATCAGAAGCAGTTCATGCGAGCGTCCGCGACGCTCTTGCGTTTAGAATATTTTGGGTCTTCCCCGATCCCGAACTACGGACGACCAACGACCGACAATCATGCCCATGAAAGTTCGCAAAGCCGTTTTCCCAGCCGCCGGCCTGGGTACCCGTTTCCTGCCCGCCACCAAAGCTCAGCCCAAAGAGATGCTCCCCCTGGTCGACAAGCCCATCATTCAGTACGGCGTCGAAGAAGCGATGGCCTCGGGCTGCGACCAGATCCTGATCATCACAGGGCGCGGCAAGCAGTCCATCGAAGACCACTTCGATACCAGCTACGAGCTCGAAAAAATGCTCGAAGAGCGCGGCAAGCACGATCTGCTCAAAATCGTCCGCAACATTTCCGACATGATGCACGTCGCCTACGTCCGCCAGAAAGAAGCGCTCGGACTCGGTCACGCTGTGCTCATGGCTCGTGAACTCGTCGGTCACGAGCCGTTTGCCGTGTTGCTCGCCGATGACGTCATCGACAACCCCCTCCCCGCGCTTAAGCAGATGGTTAACGTCTTCGACGAAAAACAGTGCAGCGTCATCGCAGCCCAAGTCGTCGAAGGCAGGATGATCTCTTCTTACGGCGTCCTCGATGCGCAGCCTGCGAATGGCTTCAACGGACGCCTCTTCGAAATCCGCAACATGGTCGAGAAGCCCAAGTTCGAGGAAGCTCCCTCGAATCTTGCGGTGATCGGCCGTTATATTCTCACGCCCGCAATTTTCGATTGCTTAGCCAAGACCCCGACCGGCGCCGGAGGCGAACTCCAGTTGACCGATGGAATGCGAATGCTGCTCAAGCAGGAGAAGATGTATGCCTACGTCTACGAAGGCAAGCGCTACGACACGGGCGACAAACTGGGCTTCCTGAAAGCGACGGTAGAATTTGCCCTCAAGCGCCAGGATCTGGGCGGCCCGTTCCGGGAGTATTTGAAGGGACTGAAACTCTAAGAATGACCGAAGAAGCATCTCCGTCATTCCGATCGCGGTCGCCAGCGAATGTCATCCTGAGCGCCGTCGAAGGATCTCTACCCTCAAACGAGGGCGTCTTTGATTTGTACCTTTAAAATCCCCCGTAGTCCCGATCAATTTTTGGACTCGCGCAGCTTCCTCGACTTTTCCTCGACGCCCCGCGCGAGCTTCTCCTTGTGCCCGTGCAGCTTCTTGGCCATGGCCTCATCGCCGACAGCAAGTATCTGCGCCGCCAGGATCCCGGCATTCGTGGCGCCCCATTTCCCGATGGCTACCGTCGCAACTGGAATCCCCGGAGGCATCTGCACCGTCGAAAGCAGCGAGTCCATCCCGTTCAGAGAAGTAGAAGGAATCGGCACGCCGATAACCGGCAGAATCGTGTGTGCTGCAATCACGCCTGCTAAATGTGCCGCGCCACCCGCAGCGGCAATGATCACCTTGATCCCGCGATTCGCGGCATTCTTCGCGAAATCCGCCGACCGGTCCGGCGATCGGTGCGCCGAGGTCACATCGATCTCATAAGCGATCCCAAACTCATCGAGAGCTTTTCCAGCCTCCCGCATGATCTCCAAGTCCGAATCACTCCCCATCACAATCGAAACCAGTGCCTTGCTCATGATTTCCCCTCAATAGTTTTTGTAGGGACAGCTCTCGGCTGTCCCGCGGAGCGGAAGCTCCGTACCGTCAAAAAATGTCATCCAGCGAAGCTCCGCCGCGTCAAGAAGCTCCGCCGCGTCAATGTCATCCTGAGCGCAGTCGAAGGATCTCTACCCTCAAACGCCGCTGCGTCTTGAAACTTGAAACTTGAAACTCCCTATCTCTTCAGCGCCCGCCCCGCAATGTCCGTCCGATAATGCGCGCCCTCGAACCAGATCTTCCCGCATGCCTCATACGCCCGCGCCACCGCAGTGGGCAGGTCCGCGGCCCGCGCCGTCACGCCCAGCACTCGCCCGCCCGACGTATAAAACACTCCATCGCGCTTCGATGTCCCGGCATGAAATACTTTCACACCCTCGAGGGCGTCAGCGGCTTCCAGACCGTTAATCCGCTTGCCCATCTCGAACGTCCCTGGATATCCGCCCGACGCCATCACCACGCATACCGACGCATCCGCCGACCACTTGAAATCCCCTGCGCTCACCCGCCCTTCAATCGACGCCTCAATGGCTTCGACGAGGTCGCTTTCCAGCCGCATCAGGATCGGTTGCGTCTCCGGATCGCCGAACCTGCAATTGAACTCCAGCACCATCGGACCGCGCGCCGTCATCATCAGCCCGCAATAAAGCACGCCTTTGAATTCGGTCCCCTCCGCTTTCATCCCGGCCACCACCGGCTGCGCGATGTGATGCAGCAGCCAGTCGCGCATTTGATCGTCCACGATATTTGCCGTCGAATACGCGCCCATCCCGCCGGTATTCGGTCCAGTGTCGCCGTCGCCGACGCGCTTGTGATCCTGCGCGCCTACAAGAGGTGCCACGCGCTCTCCGTCGCTGAAAACCAGAAACGATAACTCGTCTCCCTGCAGGCATTCCTCGAGCACGACCCGAGCCCCCGCCTCGCCCAGCATCTTTCCGCTGAGCATCTCGGCCGCCACGCTCGCCGCCTCTTCCTTCGTTTTCGCGATGACGACGCCCTTGCCCGCCGCCAGTCCATCCGCCTTCACTACCACCGGAGTATGAAAATGTCCCAGCGCCGAGCGAACCTGCTCGATCGAATCGCAAGTCGCAAACGGAGCCGTCGGAATGTGATGCCGCTGCAGAAACTCTTTGGCGAAGCTCTTGCTCGACTCCAGCCGCGCCGCCGCCTGCGTTGGACCAAACACCTTCCATCCGCGCCGCTGGAACTCGTCCACTACGCCGAGAGTCAAGGGCAGTTCCGGGCCGACTACCGTCAGATCCGGCTGCAACCGCGTCGCCAACTCAACCACCGAATCGAGGCTCTTCAGGTCCGTGGCAATGCACTCCGCCTCGTCCGCAATGCCATCGTTTCCCGGAGCACAATAAAGCTGCGTGATCCGCGGCGACTGCCGCAGTTTCCACGCCAGCGCGTGTTCGCGCCCGCCGCTTCCTAAGATAAGTACTTCATATTCGAAGAAAATAAGATTCGAAGAAAATCAAGGTTAGGGGTTCCCTGGGAAACCTGTCAAACCGCGGATCTCTTTTCAGGGATTACGCCGAAACATTTCAGTGAAAACATGTGGGGACAGCCGCCGTCGGCTGTCCGGCGGCCCGGCAGTATCGGGCCGCGGAATGAACGGGCTGCCACTGTAACAGTCCTTTCATGAACCGTACGTACGCTGGTGAGCCGGAGAAAATTTGGAGATTCAAAATTGTTGGCAGGATTCATCCCATTGTACTTAGCTATAGTTAATATATAAACATTTAAGTCGGTTAAGCTCAGTATCCGGGGTTCGCACCAAAACAACGTGACTGCGGTCACGCCAAGTCGTGACATGAGATACATGAAGGGCGCGCGGTCGCGATTACCTGGGCCAGATGAAATTGAAATTGAAATTCATTTGCAATAAGCAAGCGGACTCCGGCCCGTGGGCTGCGCCCGCCTTCCTCTCCCCCCGCCTCGCCCTGGCTCTCATCTTCCTGCTGTCTTTCATCGTTCTCTCGCCGGCAAGCGCGCAACAATCCGCCGCGAATACCGTTCAAACGAGCCAGCCATCGTCCGGCACTCCGACACCCGCTCTGGACAGATCCGACGATCAGGCCGGCTCGATGGTTCCCCATTTCCAGAGCACGCGCTTCTGGCTCTCCGGACAGGCCAACTTCGTCTCGCAAGCGCATCCGGATTTCCCCGCGCTCTACAGCGGTCCGCACAGTCTGAGTCCGCGTTATGAGAAGGCCACCTCGCGCCTTCTCACTCTCTACACTGGATTCCGCCTCAACAACTCCACCGAATTTATCGTCGATGTCGAAGAGGCCGGCGGAGCCGCGCTCAGCGAGGGTTTTGGCCTTGCCGGGAATGCCAATCTTGATATTGTTCGCAATCCCTTTCTCAGCAAGGCCCCCTATCTGGGCCGCGGCGAGTTCCACAAAATCTTCGCTCTGAGCAAAGACAAAATTGAGAACGACCGCAACGCCTTCTCCCTATTCTCGGAACTGCCGCGCCGCCGTCTCGAATTCCGTTTCGGCAAATTCAGCATGCCGGATTTCTTCGACGTCAATTCCGTCGGCTCTGACACCCACTTCCAGTTCCTGAATTGGACGATCGACAACAACGGCGCCTGGGACTACCCTGCCGACACGCGCGGCTATACGGTCGGCGCGATTCTCGATTTCGAAGATCGCAACTGGGGATTCCGTTTCGCCGAATCCCTGATGCCCAAGGTCGCCAACGGTATCGATCTTGTCTGGAAAACCTGGCAGGTTCACGCGGAGAATTTCGAATACGAACTCCGTCGCGGCATTCTGCCAAAGCAGGCCGGCGTCATTCGCCTGCTTGCCTACACCAACGCCGCGAATATGGGAATTTACCGCGACCAGGTCATCAAAGCCGAAGCCGCCGGAACGGCTCCTGACATTACCGACCATCCCTGGCAGGTCACCCGCAAGTACGGATTCGGCGTGAATCTTCAGCAGAACTTGACGCGCTATCTCGCCGCCTTCGCCCGCTTCGGGTGGGACGATGGCCGCACCGAATCCTTCGCCTACACGGAGGTGGATCAGACCTTCGATCAGGGAATTGGCGCCAGCGGCGCCTGGTGGCATCGCAAGCAGGACCGCGCCGGCTTAGCGTTCGTTTCAAACGCCATCAAGAAGGATCACCAGAACTATCTCGCCAACGGAGGCCTCGGCTTCCTACTTGGCGACGGCCGCCTTAATTACGGACGCGAAAATATTTTCGAAGCTTACTACACGCTGCACGTCTGGCGCGGAATCTATCTCGCGCCCGACGTTCAGCGCATCAACAATCCCGGCTACAACCGTGACCGCGGACCGGTCGTCATCCCGGGATTCCGCGCCCACATCGAATTCTGACTGAGCAGCCGTCAGTGAATGCTGACAACAAGGCGCCGTCTCGATCTTCGTGATCCTGAGTGCCCTTCGTGGCAAATATTTCTTGCGTCGTGCGGTTCCAGAGCGACCCCCTTCGGGCACCACCCGCTCCCCATTACTTCACCAACTCCGCATTGAATTGCTGGATCACGCTGTAACATTCGCACGCCGAGCTTTCCAGTTTCTTCCGGTTCAGCACTCGCACCGATCCATGGCTGTACTCGATGATTCTTTTTTTCTGGAGCGTGGCCGCCGCCAAGCTCACGCTGGGACGATCCGTCCCCAGCATCGTCGCCAGAAAATCATGCGTAATGCGCAGCAGTCCTGACCCCACCCGATCCTGTGTGAGCAGCAGCCACCGCGCCAGTCGCTGCTCCAGATCGTGCAGGCGGTTGCATCCCGCCGTCTGTGCCACCTGCATTCCATGGACTGCCGCATATCGGTTCAGCATCTCCTGCAGCCGCGGACTCGTCTTCAACGCCTCTTCCAACACGTCCACGCTGAGCTTGAACCCCGTCCCGCCGACCTGCATCACCGCCTGATGCGGGCTGTGACGCACGCCCGCCGCCACCGGCACCGGGACGAACCCTTCACTTCCGACGACTCCCACCTCCACGGTATCGTCCTCTCGGGTCACGAACACCAGGGAAACCATTCCTGAATTCAAAAAATATGCGAACTCGAGTTTCCGCCGAGGTTCCTGCAGTACCGCATGATGCGGTATCTCCACGAACTGTAACTCCCCGCGAATCCCGTTGAACTCCTCATCCGGCAGCGCTAACAAAATCTTGTTCGCCACCGCCTTTCCTTCAAAATTGGTCCTTTCTCCCGCATGTACCGTCGCACTTTCTGGAACAATGTTCTCTTTATTATTCAACGTGGTCTCCGAAGGCGCTTTCAGTATTTCAGTCGTCAATTCTTGAGATGCCGCGCGCCGTGCCGGAAGACGTCCGACCGGGTTTGTAGGACACGCTTCGAATTTCCGTACCCTCTACAGGTTTTGCTGTATTTCGGCAATGGGACAGGCCATGAGTTAATCGGTAGGGCATCCGACAATTTCCTCCAGGCGGAATCCTGCGGACGCAGACCTTGAATTGCCAGCTTCGTCTTTTCCGAGATGCCTGTCCGAATTTTGATTGCCGACGATAATGCTTCAGTCCGGACGATCCTTCGCCAAGTATTGAAGTCCCCGGATCGCGAGATATTTGAAGCCGAGCACGGCGCCGACGCCGTGGCCAAAACTTCCCAATTTCAACCGGATCTCGTCATCCTCGACCTGGCCATGCCCGTTATGGACGGGCTCACCGCCGCCCGGCAGATCTCCACCCGCTTCCCCCACCTGCCCATCCTGATGTGCACCATGTACTGGTCGCCACAGCTGTACCAGGAGGCGCAGCGATTTGGAGTCAGTAAAGTCGTCTGCAAAGGAGAAACCACTGCGCTGCTTGCCGCCATCCACGAGTTGCTGGATGCCCCATCCGCGGCTCCCTCGCACATGATCGACCCCGGAACCCTCGTCTTGCCAGATGCGCTTCCCCCTCCCGCGACCGTACCCTCCCAGCCGGCGGCCATCGATTCCACGGCTGCGGCTCCCGACCCGCCCGACAGCCCTCCACCAGAAAAAACCTCATGAGGACGCAAAAATCCCCGCTTTCCTTGACGATCTTGTCAGAAGTCGACACTTTCGCCGGGTTACGTCTCTACGATTTCTTATCGCCTTCTTTGAAGTCCAGCGCCGCCGAGTTCATGCAGTAGCGCAGCCCCGTGGGAGCGGGGCCGTCTTCAAATACGTGCCCCAGATGCGCGTCGCACTTGGCGCAGCGGACCTCCGTCCTCACCATGCCATACGTCGAGTCCCTATGCTCCACCACGCCGCTGTCGTCCGTAGGCTTGTAAAAGCTGGGCCATCCGGTGCCCGAGTCGAACTTCGTCTGCGAATCGAATAGCGGCGCCCCGCAGCACACGCAGTTGTAGCTCCCGGTCTCGTGATTGTTCCAGTACTTGCCGGTAAAGGCGCCCTCGGTCCCGGCCTCACGGGTTACTTGATACTGCTCGGGGGTGAGCTTTTTCCGCCACTCGGTTTCGTCCTTCGTGATCTTTTCTGCTGTCTTCTCGGCCATACGTTAACTCCCACTTTGTGATTGATTTCGCAGTGTTTAGATGTCAGAGCGCGACAAAAGTGGCACGGCTATCTGTCGACGCCTTCGCCAACTTTCCGATAGTTTCCGCGAAAAAACAGCAGCGGCTGGCCCTCGCGCACGACCACATCTTCGACCTCGGCGATGAAGATCGTGTGATCCCCGGCAACCTGCGCGGAATGAAGCTTGCACTCCAGATAGGCGAGTGAGCCGTGGAGTATGGGCGTTCCGTGCCGGGTGCGGTCGAACCGCGCTCCGGCTTCAGCCTCCGCCCTCTGGTGATCGCGATCAGGACTGGCATAGTACTCCGAGATAGCGCACTGATCGTCGCAAAGAACGTTGATCCCGAACCGCTTTTTCGCGTGCAGATGCGCATGGGTGCGGGTCGAATGATCAACGCAGACCAGCACCAGCAACGGATCGAGCGAAACCGAGGCGAAGGCATTGGCCGTCATCCCGTGAACTTCGCCGTCAAGGTCCACGGTGATGATCGTGACCCCGGTGGCGAAACAGCCCATGGCTTTGCGGAACTCGGCTTGAGTCAGCGGCATCTATCTGATGGATATCGTCGTTGCGCCTGCGAGCACTCCAAACGCTGCCAGCAGAGGTCTCTACGCAGGTATTCGCAACCGCCTACATTACCATGCCCCGGCGTTGTATGATTCGAGTCAACCGTGCCTGCTCGATCTCTCAGATTCGCCCCATCGGATTCCATATCGGATTCCAGCGCTGGACATCATTCAGCGCGGGCGGAGGCGTCTGCGGACGGCGGAATCTCGCGCTGCGAGGCGCTCGAAGCCATCCGCTGCAGCGACTGCGAACTGCCGGCTCTGCTCGCTGCGGCCCGCGCCGCCAAAGAGCGGTTCAAGCCGGGCGTCATCACCTATTCGCGCAAAGTGTTTCTCCCACTCACCAACCTCTGCCGCGACTATTGCGGATATTGCACATTCCGCCGCGATCCCCACGATCCGGGCGCGCACACCATGACTCCGGAGGAGGTGCTCGAAGTCGCGCGGCAGGGTGAACAACTAGGCTGCACCGAAGCTCTGTTCAGTCTTGGCGATAAGCCCGAGCTGCTGTTCCCCGAGATGCGCGAGACGTTGCGCCGCCTCGGCTATAAATCGACGCTGCACTATCTGGAAGCGATGTGCGAGCTCGTGCTGCGGGAAACGACGCTCCTGCCGCATCCGAATCCCGGGCTGCTCAGCGCCGAATGGATCTCGCGGCTGGCGGCCGTCTCGCCCAGCATGGGGCTGATGCTTGAGACCACGAATTCCGCCCTGCTCGCTCCGGGCGCAGCCCACCACAACGCGCCGGACAAGCTTCCCGCGAAACGCCTAAAAACCATCGAAGACGCCGGAAAGCAGAACGTTCCCTTTACCACCGGCCTGCTGATCGGAATCGGCGAATCGCTGGAAGACCGCGTCGACACGCTGCTGGCCATCCGCGATCTGCACCAGCGTTACGGCCATATCCAGGAAGTGATCGTGCAGAATTTCCGCGTGAAGCCGGCCATTCCGATGGCGAACTGGCCCGAGCCTTCTCATGGAGAGATGCTCCGCGCCGTAGCGGTAGCTCGCTTGTTACTCCCCGGCGTCAATATTCAGGCTCCGCCCAATCTCTCCGCGCCTTACTATGATGATTTAGCAGACGCGGGAATCAACGATTGGGGAGGAATTTCGCCGCTGACACCCGACTTCATCAATCCGGAAAAACCCTGGCCGCACCTGGAGCAGCTTCGTCGCCGCACGGAAGCGAGAGGCTTTGAACTGCGCCAGCGCCTGCCCGTGTATCCAGAATTCATTTCTAACCTGACCGCCAAGCCCGGCCTGCTCTCGCAGAAGCTGCGGGCCGCCGCTGCCGGAGACGGCCTGTCGCGGAGGGTCGCATGATCTGCGTCCTGAGCGGAGGCACCGGCGGAGCGAAATTCGTCGACGGACTTCGCCAGGTCATGCCCGCCGAGGAGATCACGCTGGTCGTCAACACCGGCGACGATTTGCTCTGGTGGGGGCTCTACGTTTCTCCCGACATCGACTCCATCACCTACGTTCTTTCCGGCATGTTGAGCCGCGAGCGCGGATGGGGCGTGAAAGGCGACACCTTCTTATGCCTGCAGGCCATGGGTCAACTTGGCGAGCCGACCTGGTTCCATACCGGCGACCGCGACCTCGCCATGCACCTGCTGCGCTCGCGTCTGCTCGCTGAAGGTAAAACCCTTTCAGAATCGACTGCCGTGATTTCCGAAAAGCTGGGCGTCAAGGCGCGAGTATTGCCGATGAGCAACTCGCGGGTCGAGACGCGCGTGGATACTCCCATCGGGGAGTTGAGCTTCGAAGAATATTTCGTGCAGCGCTGGTATCAGGATCCGGTCAAGTCGGTGCGCTTTGCGGGCGCTTCCGATGCCGAGCCCGCGCCCGGAGTTATCGACGCGATCACTTCGGCCGACGCTGTGCTCATTGCTCCCAGCAATCCGGTGACGAGCATCGGCCCGATTCTCGCGGTGCCGGGAATTCGCGAAGCATTGCTGCGCGCGCGCGGAAAAATCGCGGCGGTCAGCCCCATCGTCGGCAATGCCCCGGTCGCAGGACCGGCAGGAATCCTGATGCAGGCTCACGGGCTTCCGTGCTCGATTGCCGGGGTCGTCCAAGCCTACGAAGATTTCCTCGACGTGCTGATCTGCGACAGCCGCGACGCGAGCGCTGCCGAGGCTCTGCGCAAGAGCGGGATGCGGGTGCAGTGCGCGCAGACCATCATGCGCAGCGCCGACGATAAAGCTACACTGGCGCGCGAAGCGCTCGCTTCTGTCGCCGATGGATTGCTGAAAGAAGCCGCCGGTACTGCCTTCCGGCGTCTGGATCCCCAGCCGTGATCCTGGTCCCGATCAAAAATACAGCTTCGGCGAAACAGCGGTTGGCCGGCGTGCTCGACCAGACGCTGCGCACGCAACTGGCGCAGGCAATGCTGCAAGACGTGCTTTCGGCGCTGCATGAATGGAAAGGCAGGCCCAGCGTCGGAATCGTGACCGGCGATCCCTGCGCCACGCGGCTCGCGGAGGAATTCGGTTTCGAAGTCATCCTCGATCCCGACAACCCGGGCGAAACCGGCGCGATCGAAATGGCGACTCGCGTCTGCGTCGAGCGCGGAGAAGACAGCACGCTCGTGATTCCCGGGGATATCCCATTGATTCAGTCATGGGAGCTGGAAGAAATTTTGAAGCACGCGCCCAGCGAGGGCAGCGTGCTCGTGCCTGCAGGCGATGGCCGCGGCACGAATGCCGCGTTTCGTCGGCCGGCGGATTTGTTTCCGCTTCGTTTTGGCAACGACAGCTTCAAACCGCATCACGCGGCGGCGCAAGCGACCGGCAAGCGGTGCGTCGTGTTGCCTCTTCCCGGAATCGCCGTCGACGTCGATAATCCTGAGGATCTGGCGCAGTTGCTGTCGCTTCCCGGCGAAACCCGCTCGCAGAAGCTGGCGCGTCAGTGGAATCTTACGGCCCGGCTGGTGACTGGATCGGATGCACGATGAAAGCCCGTTCGGCACGAAAGAAGTCGTCCGCCCAGAAGGCGCGCGAGCTTCGTCTCATCCCGATTCCCGTGGCTCGCGACGTAATCGCCGGAGATTCGATTGCCGAGGTCCTGCTCGAAGCGTTCCGCAAGATTCGTGTCCGGCCACAGCCCGGCGACATTCTCGTCGTCAAACACAAAATCGTTTCCAAGGCGGAAGGCTGCGTGGTTGATCTCGAGACGATCAAGCCTTCTGCCGAGTCGATTGCCTGGGCCGAGCCCTACGATCACGATGCCCGCGTCATCGAACTCGCGCTGCGTGAGAGCCGCTCCGTCATCCGCCGGAAGCATGGCGTGCTGATCACAGAAACCCGGCATGGATTCCTTTGCGCGAACAGCGGAGTCGATGTCTCGAACGTTGACGGAGGCCGCCACGCCTTGCTGCTGCCGAAGGATCCTGACAATTCCGCGGCCAAACTTCGTCGCGAGATCAAGAAGCGCACAGGAGTTTCGATCGCCGTCATCATCACCGACAGTTTTGGCCGGCCGTGGCGCGAAGGTTTGACGGAATTCGCCATCGGCATCGCAGGAATGAAAGCCCTGCGCGACGATCGCGGCCGCCCCGATCCGCAAGGATACGAACTGAAGGCCAGCGTCGAAGCCGTCGCGGACGAACTGGCGTGCGCTGCCGGACTTGTCTGCGGCAAGCTGAATCGCACACCAGCGTGCATCGTCCGAGGATATCGCTGCGAGCCGGCAACGGGCGCCGTCGCAGAGTTGCTACGTCCCGCCGCCAATGACCTATTCCGCTAGAAATTCCGATACACTGTACTGGCGTGGCTTGCCAATCTTGCCTGCGCCGGCAGACAGCAAGCTGCTCTCTACGGAGTGAACCATGCACGGCGAACTTACCCTCTCCGAGTTGGAATCTTTCCCCGCGCTGGAATGGTCCGACATCGCGCCCCGAATGAATCCTGCACTGCGGCAGTCTCTCGAAAGAGTTCTTGAGTCGCAGGATGGCGGGGATCTCTCGCTCGACGAGTCCGATGCGCTGGCGAATTCGGCCGGCGATGACGTGCTGGGTCTTCTCGTTGCCGCGAACACTCTGCGCGCCGAGTTGGCGGGCAACATCGTCACCTACATCGTGAACCGCAATATCAATTTCACGAACATCTGTTTTGTGGGATGCAAGTTCTGCGCCTTCAGCCGTGGTCCCCGCGAGGCCGACACCTACTTCCTGACCCTCGAGCAGATGGCCGAAAAGACGCGCGAGGCGTGGCAACTCGGCGCGACGGAAGTCTGCATACAAGGCGGATTGCCGCGCAATCTTCCGAAGATGCACTACCGCGACATTCTGCGGGCGGTGAAGAATGCGGTTCCGCAAATGCACATTCACGCCTTCTCGCCCATGGAAATTGTCTACGGCGTGGAACTGACGGGCATGCCGCTGGCGGATTATCTGGCAATGCTCCGCGACAACGGCCTGGGCACCCTGCCCGGCACCGCGGCGGAAATTCTCGACGACCAGATCCGCCACATTCTCTCCGCCAACAAATTGACGACGGCCCAATGGATCGAAGTCATCCGCACGGCCCATCGTTGCGGAATTCGCAGCACGTCGACGCTGATGTACGGCCACGCGGAAACGCCGGCGCACTGGGTGCGCCAGATGCGCCTGCTGCGCGAGATTCAGGCCGAAACCGGGGGCTTCACCGAGTTCGTTCCGCTGGGCTTCGTGCATCAGAACACAATCCTGTTTCATCAGGGACTCTCGCGCACCGGCCCGACTCTCGCCGAGCATCTGAAAGTTCACGCGCTGGCGCGCATCCTGCTTGCGGGATCGATCAACAATATTCAGGTCTCATGGGTGAAGCTCAACCGCGAACTGTCGCAGCTTTGCCTGCACGCCGGAGCCAACGATTACGGCGGCACGCTAATGGAAGAGAATATTTCGCGCGAAGCCGGGGCCACCGCCGGCCAGTACACCAGCCCGGAAGAATTCCAATCGTTGATCATGGAGACGGGCCGCATTCCGGCGGAGCGCAACACGATCTATTCGCGGATCAACATCAAAGTTCCTCTGGACGAGTTGACCGCCGAGCATTCCTTCGAGGCTGAGTTCGCATGAACGCGGGCGAGGCCGCGGTTTCCATACGGCCGATTGCCATTATCGGCGGCACCGGCCCCGCCGGGATGGGACTGGCCCTGCGCTGGGCGCGGGCGGGCGAAAACATCATCATCGGCTCGCGCGACGAACAGCGCGCCCAACAAGCCGCCGTCGCCATTCAACAAAGAGCCGGCGCCCATGCCAACGTGGCTGGCATGGAAAACACCACGGCGTGTGCCGCGGCCGATATCCTCGTGCTGACCGTCCCCTTCGAAGGCCAGGCGGCATTGTTGAAGCAGCTGAAATTCTCGATGACGGAAGGCAGTATTCTGATCGATGCCACCGTGCCGCTCGCTGCTTCAGTCGGCGGACGTCCTTCACGTCCGCTCGGCGTCTGGCAAGGCTCGGCCGCGCAGCAGGCGGCCGAACTGGTGCCGAAAGGTGTGAGCGTGGTCGCGGCGTTCCATAATGTTTCCGCGGAAGTGCTCAATGGCGACGCTCCGCTCGATTGCGACGTGATCGTCTGCAGCGACGATCCCGATGCCGCGCAACTCACGCGCGAACTCGCGGCTAAGATCCCCGGCGTGCGCGCGATCGATGGTGGCAAGCTCGAAAATGCCCGCCTCGTCGAGCAGATCACGCCTTTGCTGATCGGTTTGAATATTCGCCACAAAGGTCACTCCGGAATCCGGATCACTGGCCTGCCTCCCAACGCTTACCGCTAATGTTTCTCGAGGTTTTCCTGAGCCTGAACAATCATCTCGATGCGGCATGGCAGTACCACACCGGTACGAAGCATTCGTATCTCAGCATTCGGATGCATCCGCATGGGCTCGACTGGGAGAACAAGCCGCTGCTGTTCAAGATTTATCCGACGCTCGAAGTCACGCGTCTGCCGCGCGATTTTCGCGAGACGGGAATGCCGGCGCTGACCGCGATTGCCGCTGCCAACGCTTCAAGCCAAGAAGAAGCGATCCCGGATCTGGAGACGCTTGCGGAATTGCTGTTCTTCTCCGCCGGAGTCACGCGCAGCAAAAAGCATGCGCAAGGCGAAACTTTTTTTCGCGCGGCTGCATGCACGGGCGCACTGTACGAAATCGAGCTCTATGTGGTGTGCACCGAGCTTGCGAGCAAAACTCCGGGGCAGCCTGCCTTGCCCGCTGGCGTCTATCATTTCGGAGCGGCAGAGTTCGGCCTGCGCCAGCTTCGCAGCGGGGATTTCCGGGCGGCGCTGGTGGAGGCAACCGGCAACGATCCCGCCATCGCGCACGCTCCCGTGATCATCATCTGCACCGGCACGTATTGGCGGAACGCCTGGAAATATCACTCGCGCGCGTATCGCCACTTCGGCTGGGATAACGGGACGATTCTCGCCAACCTGCTGGCGATATCCGAGGCAACGAAGCTTCCGGCGAGCATCGTCACCGGCTTCGTCGACTCGCAAGTCAATGCGTTGCTCGGTCTGGACACGAAAAAAGAGGTCGCATTCTCGCTGGCTGCGATCGGACACGTTAACTCCGCGCCGCAGCCGTCGCCTCCGATCGCAAAGCTCATGTTGCCCATCGTGGCGTACTCGCAGCAAGAAGTTGAATACCCGGCGATGAGGAAGATGCACCGGGCCTCCTCGCTCGATTCCGCGAATGAGGTCGCCGCGTGGCGTGTAGGGACAGACCCGTTGGTCGGTCCCGCGAGCGGAGCGAACTCTTCACGCGCGGACACAATGCCCGCACCCAAAGGGACCACCGTTCCACTCGACATTTTTGATAAGGCTGCCATCGCTACCGAGACCATTGAACAAGTCATCTCGCGGAGAGGTTCCACGCGGCAATTCTCGCGCGATCCGATCACTCTGCAACAACTTGCCCTGATCCTCGACCGTGCCACCAGCGGGCTTTCCGTCGATTTTCTCGCTTCCCGCGAGGGCCATCTGAACGATCTCTATCTGATCGTCAACAACGTCGCGGGGCTGACCGCGGGAGCCTACGTCTATCACTGGGAGCGCAAGCTTCTCGAACTTCTGAAAGCCGGAGATTTTCGGGACAAGGCCGGATATCTGGGTCTCGAGCAACAACTCCCCGCAGATGCGGCCGTCGACGTGTTCTTCCTCTCCGATCTGAAAAAGATTCTGGAAAAGTACGGCAATCGTGGATACCGCGCCGTACAACTCGAGGCGGGAATCCTGGGCGGCAAACTCTACCTGGGCGCTTATGCCCAGCGTCTCGGAGCGACCGGCCTGACTTTCTACGATGACGACGTTGTCGGATTCTTCTCGCCTCACGCCAGAGGGAAGAGCGCGATCTTTCTCGTCGCTCTGGGCCGAAGCGCCCTTCGCCGCTAGGTTATCTCGATCTTGCGATCACCACAGTCCTGTCATCCTGAGCCGCAGGTGTCAGCGGCGAAGGATCTATGCATTCGCGGAGCGGCGCCGATGCTGCGGGCTAAGGCATAGGTCCTTCGCGCACCAGACCCGCTCAGGATAACGAACATGCGCGGCATGGAGCGGCATGGAGCGACCTTCTGTTTTGAGGCCTACCGGTGCTTCGTAACCTGCGCTAATCCTCCAGAATCGGTGTGGTCATCTCTTCGGCCGGTTCACCGCCCGTCATGGCCTGCGCGATGATCAACCGCCGCGCCTCCACGCGAATCTTCGGCAGCTGCAATCCGAACCACCACGCTCCCAGCACCGAAACAATTCCGCCGATGGCGACCGTCCATGGCGCGCCCACGCGGTCTGACATGGCGCCTCCGAGAAGCGCCCCAATCGGAGCCATGCCCATGAACATCATCGAATAGATCGCCATCGCCCGTCCGCGCAGCGCATCGGGAACCATCACCTGGATCAAGGTATTCGAAGATGCCATCTGCAGCATGATGAAGTAGCCCACCGGCAACAGCAGCAGCACTGACAGCCAGAACGATGTCGAGAACGCAAACAGAACCATGCTCACGCCGAATCCTGCGCAGCACACGGCGACCCATCGGCCCAGTCCTTTCACTCCCGAGCGCATAGCCAGCGTCAATGCCCCGAGCAGCGCTCCAACGCCGGCTGCGCCCATCAGGATGCCCAGCCGGACAGCGCCCAGATCGTGCGACCCGATAATCGAGGCAAACTCCTGACCACCGCCGAGCAGTATCTTGTCCGCAAAAATGGGCATCAGGACCACGTAAGGCATGCCAGTCACGCTCACCAGCCCGAGAAGCAACATCAGGGCCTTGATCGGAGCCGTTCGGTTCACGAACTGGAAGCCTTCGACGATGTGTTCCCAAGGCGACGAATGCGGCGACGCCTTCGCCGGGGCATGCACGTTCATCAGCATCAGTCCGGCGATGACGGCGATGTAGCTCACGGCATTGGCGAAGAAGCACCAGCCTTCTCCGAGTCTCGCCACCAGCACGCCCGCCACTGCCGGACCAATCACGCGAGCACCGTTAAACATCGATGAATTCAGCGCGATCGCGTTCATCAGGTCGTCCTTGCCGACCATGTCGACCAGAAAGGCCTGCCTCCCGGGAATGTCGAAGGCGTTGACCACCCCCAGCAGCGCCGCCAGCACAAAGATGTGCCACACCTGAACTCGATGACTAAGAGTGAGGGCCGCCAGAACGAACGCCAGCAGCATGGAGGCCGTCTGTGTGCCAATCACGACACGCTGACGGTTCATGCGATCGGCCGTGATGCCGCCAAGCGGAGCGACCAGGAACACGGGAATCTGGCTGGCGAATCCGACCGCGCCCAGAAGCAATCCCGAACCGGTCATCCGGTAGACGAGCCAGGACTGTGCAACAGTTTGCATCCATGTACCGATGAGCGAGATGAGCTGTCCGCCGAAGAAAAGCTGGAAGTTGCGATGGCGCAATGCTCTGCCTGCCGCTTGCCAGTTCAGCCTGGAACTGGCAGACGGAGTGCTCCTGACCGGCGCATTCTCTGGGATGGAACTCGACTCAGCCACGATGAAGTCTTATTTTGATGCCGCGAGGGCTGGGTTCTACTATATCGTGCGGCGTGGCCGCCGAGATGTTACGAGGGGTATCGGCATGGAGCCGCTTGCCGCGGTAGGACCTGGGAAAGCCATGTCATCCTCAGCCGCAGCTATTTGGCGGCGAAGGATCTATGCATTCGTGGACAGCGTTGATGCCACAGACAGAATGCATAGGTCCTTCGCGCAAAAAAACGCTCAGAAAGACAAAAGTGGGGCAACCGCCCTGAGTCGGGGCTAAGGCGAATTGCCAGGAAAAGAGGAGTTTTGTCCCGGCACCTTTTTTACGAAATTCTGGCTTCTCTTATGGACGATTGTGAGCTAAAGTAGCGAACTGCATTCCGGCATGCGCAGCGGAGCTCCTTATGACCACACCTCCAGTTCGGGTTGAGCGACGCGTCGGGCAGCGATTTCCCTTTGCCTTGCCCGTTTCCCTCCGAGATCCCGCAACCTGCTGCGAGGGCGCTGGATTCACCCAGGATCTGAGTTCCCGCGGCGTTTTCTTTTTTACCGACCTGCCGCTCGCGGAAGGGACGGAGATCGAACTCACCCTAAAGATGCCCGCGGAAATTACCCTCGGCGAAAGTATGCCGGTGCGTTGCCGGGCGCGCGTCTTGCGCGTCGTACGGCCGGTGAGTCCGCTCAATGGGTCGGCGAGTGCTGCTGCTGAAACCAAGATCGGCGTGGCCGTTCGGCTGGAAGCCTACGAATACCTGCAGGCAGCTTCCGACCCGGTACCTCGCGTCTCGGCTCTGCATCCGGATCACGACAAGGAACGTCTTGCCCCATGGCCGGTGCGGCCGAGCGTCGGCTGATCTGCGCCGGCCCGAAGCCAGTGAATCCGCTAATGCTGGTATGCCACCTTAGAGCTAAATATTTCCCCCTAGCGCCAAAGTGCCTTTTCAACCGCCTCCTGCGTGGCATACAATTGTCGGCACACAAGGTAAGAGCCTCAAGGCTTCTTCCGAAGTTGTGCACTTCCTCCCAGCCGTCGATCGTACATAGCGTGTACGTCCGCTGAGGTCGCGTGACTGGCGCGGGTTTGCTTGATTACCTAGGTCACTTGGCGGAGAGTACCTTCTCTTTCTAACATGCAAACACCGATAGAAATCAGCGAGAACCGCGCTATGCATGGGATCGCCGTTGCCCTCTTGACCGAGGACCGGGAACACTTAACTACGCTGCAAAATCGAGTAGAGGCGACGCGGCTCGGAACAACCGTATTCACTCACGTCGGATTTCCCAACGGTCCCACCGATTCCATTCTCCGCCAGCTGCAGGATTCGCGCGCCGAAGTTGTCATCGTCGATATTCCTTCGCAGGATTCGCAGCGCGCCGTACGAACCATCGAACTGATCCGCGCCACCACGCAGCAGATTGCGATCTTTGCCAATGGCGAGATGAGCCAGCCGGCGGCCATTGTTTCTGCCATGCGGGCGGGCGCCGGAGAATATCTGGAACACTCCGCCGGCTCTGAGGCGCTGCTCGAGGCTCTCACCCGTTTCAGCTCGTCGCGCACTCGATCTCTGGGCGGCGCGGGAAAAGCGCGAGTCTTCACCTTCCTGAGCGCGAAAGGCGGCGCCGGATGCACCACCGCAGCCGTAAACACCGCCGTGGCGCTGCAGCAATCGCACGGCGACGTCGTTCTGCTCGACTTTGCGCCCATCGGTCACGCAGCTCTTCATCTCAACCTGCGGCCGCAATTCGGAATCTTCGACGCTCTTCAAAACCTGCACCGCATGGACGTTTCCCTGCTCGACGGACTGATGACGCCGACCAAGGAAGGTCTGCATCTTCTCGCCGGACCGCAACAGCCCTATCCGACCGAACCTACTCCGGGCGAGCTTGCCCGCCTGTTCGATCTGCTGGTGAATCACTACCGATTTGTGGTGGTCGACGCTTCGAGCCGGTTGGATCCCACCACCCGCCTGCTCTCCGATCTCTCGAATGCAGTGCTCGTCGTTGCGCAGACCGACGTTGTGTCGTTATGGAGTGCGGGGCGCATCCACGGCTTTCTCGAAGAAGGAACGGGCCGCGACCGCCTGCGAATGATCCTGAACCGTTACAAGAAAATTCCCGGCTTCACAGACGAAGATGTTCAGAACGTCACGAACTGCAAAGTTCTCTGGAAAGTACCCAACGCGTACCAGTCGATTTCGCCCTCCATCGATCACGGCACTCCGGTGGTGCTGCAGGAAGGACCGGAAATCAGCCGCTCTTATCGAGCCTTAGCCGACACGTTAGCCGAGGCCTCCTCGAATTCCGAAGGCGGTCCGGATCTCATCTATAGTCACGAAGGCGCGCGCAAGAAGGTCGCCGGCCGCCTGAATCTCTCGCCCGCCCGCGCCGGACAGTAGCGCAACTCAGAATCCCACCCGTAAAGCGCCTCGTCGTCTAGTCGCTCAATCTAAATTCCGCTCCTTCACAGCTGCGTCATCCCGCGGCCCGCACTTTGGCGACAGCTAATCAACAGCTGCGTCATCCCGCGGCCCCGCGCTTTCACGATAACTAATCAACAGCTGCGTCATCCCGCGGCCCCGCGTTTTTACCAGCGGGGCGAGGGATCTCGCGTGCAGTGGCCGCAACCCGCGCCAGATCCTTCGCTCCGCCTGAAAAGCCGGCTTCGCTCAGGATTACGCCATGAAGCAAAGAACGATCATAGAAGCCAAGGGATCTTGTCTTTAGCGACAGCTAATCAACCGCTGCGTCATCCCGCGGCCCCGCGTTTTTACCAGCGGGGCGAGGGATCTCGCGTGCAGTGGCCGCAACCCGCGCCAGATCCTTCGCTCCACCTGAAAGCCGGCTTCGCTCAGGATTACGCCATGAAGCAAAGAACGATCATAGAAGCCAAGGGATCTTGTCTTTAGCGACAGCTAATCAACAGCTGCGTCATCCCGCGGCCCCGCGCTTTTACCGGCGGGGCGAGGGATCTCGCGTGCAGTGGCCGCAACCCGCGCCAGATCCTTCGCTCCTCCTGAAAGGAGGCTTCGCTCAGGATTACGCCATGAAGCAAAGAACCATCGGTTCGGCTGTTTTTCGTGCAGGACTATCTCGGCGGGGCTTGCGCTTCCTCCGGAAACATCTTGAAGACTACTTCCTGCGACTGGGAAGTCGCTTTCTTGTTGGCATCGCTCACGTTCTTTGTCAGCGTGCCTTTGAGGACGTAGTACGCCTCGTCTCCCGGATTCTTTCCTTCTCCGCGTTCGATTGTTCCCTTGAACTCGAAGGTCACGCCATGAACAAGCTGGGTCGTGAAGGTGAGCTTGTTGCCCTCCAGCTTTCCGGTCTTGAAGAATTGATCGAGAAAGACTCCGCTGTCGCTCTCGCCATCACCGTATCGTGAGATAAATCCGGTGACGTGTCCCGCATCCTCCACCGACACTTGTACGAATTCACCTTCCTTGAGGAAGGTATACATCCCGGAATAAGCCTTCTCTGCCGCAGCGGCCGGGCTCGCAGTGTCGTTCGATGGCTTCGCCTGCTGCGCACGAACTTCAGTCGAACCGGCAGCGATCGCGAGAACGGCGAAGAGCACGGTGGAATAGATAGTTTTCATAGCGGAACGCCCGCAACAATCCTACTATGCCGCGCCTCGCCATGATTCCGAACCATAAAAAAGGACTTCAGCCCGAAGCTGAAGCCCGTGCTGGCGCCGAAAAAAAATTACTTCTTCGTCGCCTTGCCTTCCATGAACATCATCCAAGTGGTGCCGTCGACCGAAACTTCAAACTTCATGCTGTAGCTGGTCGGACTCACTTGTTTGATCGTCATCTTCTGCTTGATGTCCTGCCCACCGTAATTCTGCGAACTGTTCCACGTCCAGGTATCGCCGGTCAGCACGCCTTTCGAGGCTTCGCGGCGCCCCTGGCTGTTGAACGAATCAAACGTGTAGACGTTCTCGTTGGTGTCGTATCCCATGTAGGAGACTTCTTTACCATCGCCGCCGATCTCCGGAGGCATCTTGAAATCGGAATGGCCGGCGAGAAAAAAGTTCCCGGGCATCCACTCCGACGTGTCCGTCGAAGTAAATTTTCCGCCGTTTCCCCAGGGTCCCTGTGAGACGGTGCCCTCAACGGTCCATGTGCCGGCGAAATAGTCGAGTTTTTTTACCTCGGGGCCGGGCTTGTCCGGCATTTGTGCCCACGCCGAAGCTACAACAAGAACAAGAAATGGAATGACGAATCTCAGTTTCACGTGCCTGCTCCTTACTGACTCTAGTGAAAACCTGGATTGAAGTTAGCGGCTTTACGGCGCGCGCGCCAGTGCGATTCGTCAACCGCGCCGCGTGACAATTGTC
Organism: uncultured Acidobacteriota bacterium; assembly: GCA_963763845.1. Lineage (GTDB taxonomy): Bacteria > Acidobacteriota > Terriglobia > Terriglobales > Acidobacteriaceae > Sulfotelmatobacter. The sequence continues at coordinate 56,549 of CAVXPX010000014.1, read as the reverse complement.
ATCCGGACGGATTATTTGTCCTTCGTCGCTTTTCCCTCCATCACCGTGTTCCACTGCGTTCCGTCCTGAGATATGGCGTAGTTGAAGTTGTAGGAAGCAGGCGAGAGAATCTTCATCGTGAACTTGCCTTGGAATGGCATGTGGCCGGTTTTCTGATCGTTCGTCCAGTTCCAGGTATCTCCGTCGATTGTGCCCTTCGAATCCGTGAACTCTCCCCAGCTGTTGAACTCGCGATAGCTGTAAACCTTGTCGGAATATCCCATGAGGGTGATTCCGGAGCCGTTGCCCATCGCCGTGCTCGTGAAGGTGACTTTGCAGACGACAAAAAATCCGCCTTGCATCCATTCACAGCTTTCTTTTTCTAAAACCTTGCCGCCCGGACCCATCGGCCCCGGCTTGATGTTGCCGTCCAGCGTCCACGATCCGGCGAACATATCGAGTTTCTTGAGTTCCGGCTCCGGTTTTGGCGCTTCCATCTGCGCCAACGCAGAAGCCGCCATCAGCAGGACTACGGAAGGCAGCATCCAGATGTTTCTCATACGCCCCTCGCAATTGAAGTAATTTACTTTCGACTTCAGTTCCCGAGCCAAAGTCGGCTGGATAGTAGTCCTGCAGCGCGAGAAGAGTCAATCGGCAGCACCATGCGGTCGCATTTCTACACTCTTGGCATTGTGAGCGCGTCTGCTGCGCGAACGACCTGTGCATTTTGTCGGTAGCATCGGGGCCGCGCGCCAATCTATAGATCCTTCGCCGCCAAAACCTGCGGCTCAGGACGACATGTCTGTTGATGGCCACATGACCGTTACCGCCGCGGTTCCAGCCCGGGCAAGGTCGGAACTGGCTCTTGAATTTCGTTCGAATTTTCCTGAGATTCCCCGGCCGCCGCAACTTCTCCCTGCTCTCCGGAACTCTTCTTCGGAGCTAAGAATTTCCCGGTATTCAAAAGCGGCCGCCCCAGAGACGCGTTGTAGCTGGTCCAGGGACTGTCGAGTCCAACCTCGCGTTCGAAGTGAGCGCGCATTGCCTCCATCTTCGAGTCCAGATCGTCGAGATAGTGCAGGACCAGAGCCTCCGGAAACATGGGCAACTTGGGCGATCCAAATTCGTACTGCCCGTGGTGGCTGATGATGAGATGTTCCACCAGGGTTTTCAGCTCTTCGGGAAAGCCCGGCAAGAGCGCCAGTTTGGCCTGCAGCATTTCGAGCTCGATCACCATGTGACCGAGAAGTTGACCTTTCGTCGTGTACGAGAACGACCGGTTGTAGGTCAGCTCATGAATCTTGCCGATGTCGTGCAGAAAGGCGCCTGTCAGCAGAAGGTCGCGATTGATCTGAGGATAGTTCTTGCACATCAGATCGCAGGAGCGGAACAGCGACACCACGTGATCGAGCAGGCCGCCAATATAAGCATGGTGCAGTGTCTTCGCGGCAGGAGCATTCCGGTACGCAGCGGCGATCTCAGGATCGGCCATGAACGCCTGCACCAGCGCCTTCAGATAAGGATTCTCGAAACCAGCCACGGCAACCGCCAGCGTTCGCCAGAGCTCGTCGATATCTTTTGTCGTTTTCGGAAGGTAATCCGAGAAATCGATTTCCGTATCGCCCAGCTTGCGCAATTTATGAATCGTCAGCTGGAAGCGCTGCTTGTACTTATTGATGAGGCCCTTAATCTTGAGGAAGTCATCCTGTTCGAAGGCTTCGAGGACTTCCTCGACGTTGTCCCACATCTTGGCCTCGATCTGGCCGCTGCGGTCGCCGAGCGTAAGCGCAAGATAGGGCTCGCCGGTCTTCTTAGGTTTGATCTGCTTGCCGACAACTACGAACGTAGAAGTAACAATCTTATTCTCGTGGCGCGCGCAGTCGCAGATATAGAAATCCTTCATGGGATGTCTGAGTATAAAGCAAAGGGGATGGCCAGAGAGATCACAGGAAGCCGAGCTTCTTATGCTTCTTCTTCCCCAGCTTCTTCGCATCCTTTTCCGTTGCCGCCGCCGTTTCAATCGGCTTCGTCTCGTTGGGACTGGCTCCGGTATCGATATAACCCGCCTTGATATCGATATAGGCATCCTCGCGCAGCTTGGTCAGATAGGCTCGCAGCGCGGGCTGCAATTTCTGGTAATACAGCGCGTCGTCGATCCTGGGCAGCACATCTTTCATCGGCGGAACCCCGGCCATCTGGTGGTCGGTAACTTTCAGGATCACGTAGCCCTGCTTCGTCCGGATCACGTCGGTCAATTGTCCTGACTTCAGAGCGAACGTCTTGTCTTCGAGTTCCTTCGCCAGCTGGCCGCGCTTGAACATTCCCAAAGCCCCGCCGTCGGCTGCAGACGGGCCGTTGGAATATTTCTTGGCGGTGTCCTCAAACTTCGCGCCATTGTTCAGCTGCTTCATAAGATCCTCGGCTTTGGCCTGGGCGTCATGCAGGGCTGTGGCTTCAGCGGCCTGCTTCGCGGCATCGTCGGGCGGCGGAGCGGCCGAATTCGGGCTCGGATCTGCCGGTTCCTTCGGGGCGACCAGAATTTCGCTCAGCTTGATGTACTCCGGCTGTTCCATGTCAGCTTTGTGGGTGTCGTAGAACTTCTGCTCCTCTTCCTTGGTGATGGAGAGATGGCCGCCGACTTCCTCCCCAATCACTTTCCGGGTGATGATCTGGTTCAGCTGCGTTTGCTTGAAGTCTTCCCAGGAGATGCCCTGTTTTTCGGCTTCCTTTTGCAGCGCTTCCATATCCGGGAGCTTCATGTCCTTGCGCATCTGATCGAGTTGTTTGACCAGATCGGTCTCGCCCGTGATCTGCAAGTCTTTCCCTTTTTCGATCAGAAGCTGCTGGTCGATAAGGTCTCGTAATACGTCTTTTTCGCGGTCGGCATACACCTTGTCGGCATCGTTTGGATCCTGCTGTTTCACTTCGTCCCGAAGCTGATCTTTGCTGCGGGCAAATTCAGAACGCGTGATGATCTGGTTGTTCACGCGCGCGATGATTTCTTCGACGACTTGCCCCGATGCAAAGACCGGCATGCATGCCAAAGCGATTAAGAGCAGGGGAATCTTTTTCATAAGTTTTATTGGGCCGCCCCGCTTCCTGGGCTTGCGGGTAAACAGTGGGCTTTGCCGATACGCTATTTTACTACTCGAACCGGCCCGACAGGCCAAAGTCCGATATTTTGGACGCTTCGAGTGCCTTGGCGAGTTGGCCCGCTGACCCTACTTTGTCCGTATTAGGGCCAGGGCCGTACGGTCATCGCAGATTGGCGCATGCCCGCTAAAATTGCCCGCGGAGGACAAAATCGACGAGCACAGGGCTTGCGGGCCCTCCGCCGGGGCGCCCTGCAGCACATTTTTCACCCGGTCGAGGCCGAACATACCCTCGGAGTCGCTCCCGCTGCGTTCGCAACTGGTAACTCCGTTGGAAACGACGAGCAGCGCCGCTCCTTTTTCCAGCCCGACGATTCGCGAGTCCGATGTGGCATGCGAGAACAATCCCAGCGGAAGCCCGGTTGAAGTGAGTTCCGAGACCCCGGTGCTATCCCGAAGCAGCCCCGGAGTGTGGCCGCCGTTGGTGTAGCAAAGGGTTCCAAACTCCTCGTGATAGCAGGCGATAAACGCCGGGCACGAGAGCACTCCCGCCAGGTCGATGAGGCCCCGGTTGATGCGCAGGCTGAGTTCGGTCATGGCGTCCGCCTCATTCACATCCGAAGCTGCAAATAGCTCAGGTCCGAACTGGCGGAATATCTTCTGCGCCGCCACCAGAATCTGGCGATTATCTTCGCGGCGTCCGGCAACGTCGAGCAGGCCGATCAGAACCCGCTGCGGGCTTACTCGAATGGAATCGTAGAAGTCCCCCGCAATGCGTTTTCCGACGAAAACGGCAGCAATCTCGGCCCCGTCCATCGTCGGAAAAACCGTCGGAACAGGCTCGACCACCTGGGAATCGCCGGATTCGCGGGAGCGAAAGAGAAAATGCATGGAGAAACGGTGACGGTAAAACGGTGAAACAATAAAAACGAAGCTAACGCAATAAAAGATATTGATCAACTATCCGTGGAAGTGGATGAAGTTTTTTAATTGCGAAGTTTACCGCGGTTTCGGAGATAGTGCGCTCTTTGAAAGGGCGCGGCTTTTCAGCCGTGCCGCCAGAGATGTTCATTCCCGAGGGCTTCAGCCCGCGTGCGAAACACACTTCAAGATATTTCGTAACCAGCGCTTAGTTCCCGTACTTGTCGGCGAGGTACCGGCCCAGATCGGTTTCCAGTTGGCCGTAATCCGAATGGATGGTCGCCCGCAGCGCGGCCTCGGCGGAACTGCCCTGCCCGATCCGCTGCAGGATACTTTGAATATCACTCATGCCGTAGGTGTCGTTGATATAGGAAACCGCGGCCAGCGATTCGGCATACGCAACCGAAGCCTGCGCCCCGGAAAAGCCCATAAAGCTTCCTTCCAGGGCATTCAACGGGATCTCGTGCTGCGTGTTAAAGAGGATGGAAAGCTGATGCCCCTCGCCGCTAAGGCTCTTGGGTTCAAGGAATTGCGCGACCCCTTCATGCAGCCAGATCGGGCACCGTCCGCCCGAGAGCTGAGTAATGAAGGAGTGCGTCAGCTCGTGTTTCAGAACATGCGCCAGCTCTGGCGTCATCGAGTTCAGTCCATTGATCGGAATGCGCAGCTTGCCGTCATTCACAGCTCCGGACCACGTCGGAGCCTGCGTCACGTCGAAGAAGGCCTGCTCCGTATACAGCGTGACTAGGATGTTGTCTCGCGGCGGGCTGCCCAGGTCGCGGACCAGGTCGTCGTAGTCGGCCTCGAGTGTCGTCATGATCTGTTCGCGAAGAGCCTCGGAAGTCTGCTTGCCCTCGTAGTGCAGCACGAAGTGGCTGCTCTCGCCTTCCGAGAAATTAGACTCGACGTTCTGCTCGCGCTCCGCTTTGGTGAGAAGTTGCTGAACCGCCGAATCCGGACGCAGCTCCAGCGATTTTTCCCACGAAACAACCGCATCTTTTGTATGGTCCGACGCAAATTGGGCATAGCCCAGCATCGTGTATGCATCGGGCGATGTGGGCGCGGCGCTTACCGCGCGCTGCGCGTAAACCAGCGCCTGGCTGGCGTTGCCGCTACGCACCAGCACGGCCGAATAGTAAATAAGGATGGTCGGGCTCTCCGCGCGGAACCGTAACGCGCTTTCAAAATATTGCCGGGCTTGTTTGAGATTGCCGTGGTCGAACTCGAATTTGCCCGCGATGAAATCCGCCGTCGCCGCGAGTTCGGAGTCGCCCTTGTTCTCCAGCATCGCCAGGCTGTCTTCGTCGATTTTTCCTTCCTTGACGATCTTGCCGACGAGGTCGCTCTGATAGGCGAGGCTGTCCGTTGGCGCGAAGCTGGGAAGATCCGCCATCTTCGCCGCCCCGGAACTATGTTCGGGCACGCCTCCGGCATCGACGTGATCGACCGCCGATTTCGGAATCGCGTAGGAGTCGTCGCCGATGTCGTACTCGTAACGATTTCCGTTTTCCCGTACGTGATCGGCCAGGATCGTGCGCCCGTTTTTCAAATGGATCGTATCCGCCCAGGCGCAGCCCAGGCCGAGGGTCCCAAGCAGGACGAGAAAGATGACACGGAGCCGCATTCAGGCGCATTCTAGCAACAGAGGCATCTCCTACCCACGTGACTAAGGTACTAACGAGGTTAGTTCTGGTTGGGCTCGTTGCATGGTTCGGACCCACCGCGGCCCCAGCAGTGGATAATCCTCCGGCCAAGCCCGCGCAGGCGCTTTACATGCAACTCGGGCAAGTCGGGCTCGATCCCGCCCGCGTCTACCAGGTGCGGGATGCCGCGATCAACCGCTCCGCCATCCAAATCTCTTTGGACGACGGAACCATCGGCTTCACCCAGGATGTCATGGGGAGGATCACTGGAGCGTTCTTTGAAGGCGATGGCGAAATCCTGCTCTCGCCGCCGACCGAAGTCGAACGCCGCTCCATGAGCCTCTTCACCGGCATGGCGATCCTGGAAGAACGATTCTCGACCGCCTACTTCCGTTTTAACGATGACACCGCCAATGAATTGCGGCCCGATCTGCGGGCGACCGACAATAAACAGGAATTTCTCGATCGCTGGTCGGAAGCCGCGCAGAATCTGGCTGGCGGCGATGCCATGCGCTTATTGGTGACCTTCAGCCAATTCCTTCCTGCGGAAGGGTCGCAAGCTGCGGCCAGCGAACCCGAACCCGCAGGCCCCAATCCGAAAGACCAGTTTCTGCATGCCCGTCTGCAGGGAACGAAGCTCGGCGTCTTCGACGTTTTTTACGACTCGAACGGCATGGAACAAGTACAGGCAGGACAGCCCCGGACGGCGAATGGCGAGACCTACTACGACGTATGGACATCGTTCTCGCCGCCTGAGGCAAAATCCGCGCGCACGACCGGCGGAGAAATGCCGCTGCCTCAAAGCGAGAGAGCCCGCGCGGATGAAATCAAGGTGCACCGCTACACCATCAAAGCCGAAGTCTTGCCGCCCAAGCAGATACACGCGCGCGCGCTGCTGGAGTGCGACGTCCCGAGAGGCGGCCCGCGAATCCTGCTTTTTGAGCTTTCGAGATTTCTGCAGGTCGAAAGCGTCAAACTGAATGGGCAGCCGCTGGAGTTTATTCATAACCCGGCCTTAGAGGGCAGCCAGTTGGCTCGTAGCGGTGACGACCTGGTTGCCGTGATCTTGCCGGCGCCGCCCCAACCCGGCACAAAGCTCGATCTCGAATTCGTCTATGGAGGCGAAGTGCTTGCGGAAGCGGGCAACGGGCTGCTCTATGTCGGAGCGCGAGGCACGTGGTATCCGAACCGCGGCATGGAGATGGCGAATTTCGACCTCGAGTTCGCGTATCCGCAAGGATGGACGCTCGTCGCCACCGGAACGCCAGCGTCGATTACCCTTGAGCCCAAAACGGAGGCTTCCGGCGAGCAAACCTCCCGCTGGGTTTCCGATCGGCCGATTCCGGTGGCCGGATTCAATCTCGGGCAATATCGCAGCGTGACGGCGAAAGCCGGTCCCGTGACCGTAGATACTTATGCCACGCGGGGAGTAGAAAAGAATTTCCCCAGCGCCGGCATACAAGTCCTCACGCAGAATACTCTGACTCCGCTGGATCCGCGGCCGCGGCCTCCCGAGGTGATTGTGCCTTCGCCACCTTCGCCGGCGCGAAACGAACTGATCGTAAGCGCGTCGGCGGTTGAGGCTATTCGGTACTTCGCCGACCACTTCGGACCGTATCCTTATCACCGTCTGTCGCTCACGCAAATGCCGGGACGCGAGAGCCAGGGATGGCCCGGCCTTGTCTTTCTCTCTTCGTTCGCATTCCTGACCGACCAGGAACGCGACGCCCTGCATTTCGATTCGACCCGAATCCTGTTGCAGCACGAGATTCCCGCCCACGAGATTGCCCATCAATGGTGGGGCGACCTGATTACCTGGGACACCTACCGCGACCAGTGGTTCTCCGAAGGTCTGGCCAACTACTCCGCACTGATGATGTTGCAGGAGAAGGATCCAATTGGATTTCGCGACATCATGAATAAATACCGCTTCGACTTACTCGAAAAGAACAAAGATGGAATGTCGGCGAAAGATGTCGGGCCCGTCACCCTCGGAACCAGGCTTCTCTCCTCGCGTTTCCCCGAAGGCTACGAAGCGATCAGTTACGGCCGCGGAACCTGGCTGTTCCACATGTTGCGCACGATGCTGAAGGATGCCGAAGTCGAGAAAGAAGGCCGCAGAGCTTCGGCCGGCGGAACTGTGGATGAACCGTTTGTTCGCGATCTGCGCAAACTGCGCGAGCGCTATGCCGGCAAGACGCTCAGCACGCGTCAAATGCTCGATGTCTTCGCAGAAGATCTCCCGCCGTCGCTCCGCTACGAAGGCAAGAGTTCCTTGAACTGGTTCCTCAACGGATGGATCGACGGCACGTCGCTGCCAAAGCTGGAACTCAAGGGCGTGAAGTTTACGCCAAAGGCTGGAAGGTCCCTGGTGACCGGCACGATCCTCCAAAAAGAAGCGCCGGATGATCTGGTCACCTCCGTTCCAATTTATGCCGTGATCACAGGGCGCCAGCCGGTGCTCCTGGGCCGCGTCTTCGCCGATGGCGAAGAATCATCGTTTCACTTATCCGCCCCGCTCGGCGCGCACAAACTTCTTATTGATCCCTACGAGACAGTCCTGACCAGCCCGAAATAAGAAAGATATGTCTTGCTGAGCGAGGATTGAGCTTCGCGAATACGAAGCCCAACCGCAGTCGAAGCATCCCTATCCTCGCGGGACTTCACTTCCTGTAAATGGCTCGCACCAGCGCGCGCACCTCATCCATGTAAGAATCCATTTCAAACGTCAGCCGCGCCCAGTCGAAGTCTTCTAACTGTTTGCATTGTTCCGCCAGCACCTTGAACCCGCTCTGTTCGAGCATATTGACTTGACGCAGTTCCATGTACCCGTGATTCAATCCACTCATGCGGCAGAGCAGGTCGCTGATTTCTACCAGCGCGACCAGCCCTGCATGTTCCCTGGCATCACCAGCCGAATGGTGAAGAGAAACAACTTCACAAAGATCGCCCGAAAGTTCCCATCGATTGGCCAGCAGCCGTCCGCTTTCACAATGCGTGAAGCCGAGGACAGACTGCTCCGCTTCGTGCAATGGCATTCCTTCCTTCCGGGCAAGCTCGAACGCGGCGCGGAATTCCGACGGCAAGGTCCATAGATTTACGATGATCCCAAGATCATGCAGCAGCCCTGCCAGGTAAGCTTTCCCGGGATCCGGATATGAAATTTTCCTGGCGAAGTGCCGGCAAACCAGCGCGCATCCCAGAGAGTGCTCCCAAAAAACGACCGGATCGATTCCGGAGCCGTCTTTCGGAGTCATGTTCAGCACTCCGCACGACATGGCAATGTCGCCGACGCGCTGGAATCCCAGGCTGACAACCGCGCCTCGCAGCGAATCAATCTTCTGCCATCGTCCGAACAACGGACTGTTCGCCATCTGCAGGCATTGCGCGGCCAGAGACTTATCCTGCGCGATCATATCCGTCACTTTTTGCACGTCCAGCTCCTCGACCGGCTGCTCCAGATAGCGGAGCAGCGGCGCCAGCACGGCCGGAATGGTCGGAATCTGATTGAGCCCCTCAATCCTCGCCAGCAAGCTTTCCTTCGTGGCCGTCGTCGTCATAGCACCTTCTTTCCCGCAGACCGTTCTCCCTTGAGATACGCGGTCGCGCCCGGCAGATGAACCAGGCGGAAGTCGTCGGTAACGCCATAGAGCGACTCCGAGTGCCCCAAAAACAGGTATCCGTGGGGAAGCAGGTTATTGTAAAAGTGCTGGATCACGCGCCGCTTGGAAGCCAGATCGAAATAGATCAGGACGTTGCAGCAGAAAATCACGTCCAGACTCTTCATGAAAATCATCCGCGCGTCGTCAGAAAGGTTCAGGCGCGAAAAATTGACCAGACTGCCCACGGACGGCTGCACCTGTAACTGCTCCCCTGCGGGCGCAAAATATTTCTGGCGGTAATACGGCGTCAGGTTTCGCGTGCTGTAGGTTCCGTAGACCGCATTCTTGGCGTGCGCCAGCGAACGCTCGTTCAGATCGGTCGCCAGGATTTCGACTGTCCAGTCCTTCAGCTGTTTTTGCGATTCTTCCAGCATCAGCATGCTCAGCGTGTAGGGCTCTTCGCCAGTCGAGCAACCGGCGCTCCATATGCGCAGGCGACGGAATGGCATCTTCGCCTTGGCCTCGATAACTTTCGGAAAGACGATTTGCCGCAGAGCATCGAGTTGCGGCTGGTTGCGGAAGAAGCAGGTTTCCCCGATCGTGATTTCGTTCAGCAATGCGATCAGTTCGCTCTGCCTCTGCGGCCGGACTGTCAGCCACTCAAAATATTCGCGGAAAGTCTGTGTCTTGAGCTCCTTCGTGCGGCGTCCGCAGCGGTCCTGCAATAAGCGCAGCTTGCTGTCGGGATGAAAGATGCCCGCGACCTGATAAACCAGATCCCGAATCCGAATCAGGTCCGGGTCCGGCGGCCCATCGGGGTTCAACGTCGGCTGTGCGGCAGCGATCATGCCTGCTCTTTCGTAGCGAAGATGTCCACACGCGGTCCTCAATTCGATCGCGAATCTTTCCTCGTACTCGCAAAGCACGATATCGCGCGAATCAAGTTTGTGGCCTTAGCCATTCATCGGCGGGGCGAGAGGGGACTTTAAGAACTGCGATCAGGTCCGAGCGCGCGCGAATCAGCGAACGCCCGCCGACGGTTTCGCCGCTGCCTCTGACGATTCCCGGCGTACGGCGTGGTCGCTGAGAATCACAATGTCGACGCGCCGGTTCTGCGCCCGGCCCTGGGGTGTGTCGTTGGAGGCAATCGGGTGATATTCGGCATATCCGGCCGCCGACAGCCGCTCCGGAGAAAAGCGATGCCGCGTGATCAACAGCCGCACCAACTCGGTGGAGCGCGCCGTCGAAAGCTCCCAATTCGAATTCACTTGAGGAGTATGGATCGGTACGTTATCGGTGTGGCCCTCGATCCGCAGACGGCACGTGCGCACGGCCAAAATGGCGGCGATGCGGTCCAGCGCCGGGAACGCCGAATCCCGCAATGTGGCCGATCCGCTGTCGAAGAATCCGAACTCCCGCAAACTGATGACTAATCCTTCGCTTTCCCGGTGCAGCGCAACGGCGCGGACTGCGATCTCATGCCGAAGCGCCTGTTGTAACTCTTCTTGCAAGGTGGCGAGGTTGATTTCGTCGATCGCCGCATCGTCGGGCGGAGTCCAGTTGCCGCGCAGCTTCTCCGTCTTCTGCCCGGCCTGCTGAATGGTTTTTAGCGCTTCCGGCGGCAACGCCGGTAAGTCATGAAGGTTGGCGCTCGAGGCCGGAAACACACCGAGGTCCTGAAACGCGGCCTGGATCGCCATCGCCAGCTTGCCGACTTTTCGCTGATCGACTTGCGCCGAGGAGTAGAGAACGACGAAAAATGCGAAGAGCAGCGTAATGAAGTCCGCGTACGAAACCAGCCACCGGTCATGATTCGCATGCTGTCGCGGACGCCTGCGCCGGATCATGATGGTCCTGCTTCGAGCAGCTTGGCTCCATCCTTCTCGGCATCGTCCAGAAACCCGAGCAGCTTGGTTTCCAGCATGCGCGGATTCATTCCCTCCAGAATGGAAGCGACGCCCTCCAGCGTCATTTCGCGGGCGATCTGCTCCTCTCGAATGCGCAGCTTCATTTTTCCGGCGATCGGCAGATACAGCAGGTTCGCCGAACCGACGCCATAGATCGTGGCCACGAAAGCCACCGCAATCCCCCGGCCCACTTCGTCAATCTTGTCGAGGTGTTGCATCACCTGAATCAGGCCAAGCACCGCTCCGATGATTCCGATTGTGGGGGCGAAGCCGCCCGCCGCTTCGAAGACCTGCGGCGCCCGCTCCTCGAACTCGGCCTGATTATTGAGTTCGAATTCCATGATCTTGCGCAACTCGTCCGGCTCCGTGCCGTCCACCGCCAGCATCAGCGACTTTTTCAGGAACGGATCGGCAATGTCGGGTAGATCGGAGTCGAGAGACACAATCCCGTCCCGCCGCGCCTTTTGCGCGTACTGCACCAGGCTGCGAATCATGACTTCCGCATTCAATTTCGGGCTCCGGAAAACCGAGCCCAGCCGCAGAATCGCATCGCCCACCACCGACAAGGGAAACTGCAGCAACACCGCTCCCAGCGTGCCGCCGAAAACGATCATCGCCGCCGTCGGCTGCAGAATCTGGCCAAGGTTCCCGCCTTCCAGCAACAGGCCCGCGACAATTCCGCCGATGGCAAGCACGATGCCGCCGAAACTAGCCTTATCCACACTCACCTCGCGCGCTCGTCCCCGGAGGGAGCGGCGGATCTCGAAATCAATGCATGGGCTGACGATGCATCCCAGGTCAGCGACAGCCCTTCGAGCACCGAATGGCGGAATTGAATGATCCGGGCCAGCACGTCTCCCGATTTTTCCCGCACCACCAGTTTTTCTCCCGTGATCAGCGTGACCAGCGTGTCCGGAGACTCTTCCACGAACTTGATCAGGTCCGAGTTCACGAGCAGGGGAGTGTTGTTGAGACGAGTGAGCCGGATCATGACGGGTTCCTTCTGAAACAGCGGAACAGGAAAAGGCGCGGCTTCATGTAGAAGACATCGGCCGCTCACGGGCGCAGTTTATATAGCGCCGCTTCCAACGTCGTTACCTTCGCATTACGACCGGCAGCGCAGAAACCGGAATTGCAACTAAAGCGGAACCGTGGGCCGCCGATAAACAGGACAGAATTCGGGGTTCCGCGAACGGCAGAGATACGAGCTTCGCAGAACATCCTAAGAAGATTCTTAGGACAACCGAAAAACCAGAGGAGAAGGAGCTTCACATGCCTATTGGAATCCTGAACAACATCGCATCTCTGTCCGCGGAGAATGAGTTGTCCATCACAAACAGTAACCTGCAGAGCACGTTGTACCAGCTGTCGTCCGGCTCCCGCATTAATAGTGGCGCCGATGATGCGGCAGGCCTGGCGATTGCCAACGGCTTGCAGGCCAACATCACTGCTCTTACCCAGTCAGCCCGCAACGCCAACGACGGTGTCGGCATGCTGCAGGTCGCCGATGGCGCTCTCGCACAGGTCACCACCCTGCTGAATCGCGCGGTCACCCTGGCGACCGAGTCTTCTACGGGTACGGTATCCGATTCGCAACGGCAGGCGCTGCAGTCGGAGTTCTCGCAGATCAAGGCCGAAATCGACCGCATCGGCACTAACACCACCTACAACGGGGCGCAGATTTTCGCCGGCAGCGGAACCAACTATGACCAGCTGACCACGGTGGCTACCAACCCTGCCGGCATGGCCAGTCCTGTCACCGGCAACGTCACCTTGAAGGCATGGGACAGCACGACTGGAGCCTACGGCGCAGTGCAGACCTTCAACGCGACCACTACCGACGCCAACAATGGCACAGTCGCCGGCTTGATCGAGAACATCAACAACTCCGGCGCCGGACTGCTGGCCACATTGGATAATACCGGCAACCTGGTGATCACCGACTCGTTGAATCGCGGCGCATCGGCGGCAACGGAATTGGCCGATGGCGGAACCACCACACTGAAGATGGGAGCGGACGCGGCGGCGGAAACTCTCACCAACACCAGCAACAGCAGCACCATGAACGTGTACCTCAGCGATTCGACCGTGGCTGGCAGCAGCCAGATCGGCGTCACGCTCGGTCAGTTCTCCAGCAGCAACATGAACGGCATCAGTCTGGCGAACGACAACCTCAGCACGTCGGGAACGGCGCAGACCGCTCTGACCGACATCAACAACGCCATCGCGCAGGTGGCGGCTCTCCGCGGCCAGCTCGGTGCCAGCGTCAACCGGCTGCAGAGCGCCAGCAACGTCATCAGCAATCAGGTTCAGAACCTGACTTCAGCTGAGAACGGCATCACGGCTGCCGACATTCCGTCGGCGGTGGCGAATCTGACCAAGTATTCGATTCTGGAGCAGACTGGCATCTCGGCCCTCGCGCAAGCCAACCAGCAGCAGCAAATTGTTCTGAAGCTGTTGCAATAACCTGAATTGCGAAGGAGGCGGGCAACCGCCTCCTTTGTTTCTTTCCGGAGCTCGCTATGAGCATCGATCCGGTATCGACGGTCGGCCTCTCACCCGAGGCTAAGCCCCAGCCAAACGACATCCGGCACCCGCAATCTCCGCCGGATGCCGACGACCCAATTTCGCCCCGTCCCAATGTGGTCCGAGTTCCGGATCAGAACGGAGCTGGCCCTTCGAGCGATTCGCCGGCGCCGCAGGCGGCGCAAGATGAAGTGGAACTGCAACAGGGAAGCCAGACGGACGGGAAAATCGTCATCAGATATCTCGATCATTCGGGAAATCTCATTCTGCAGATTCCCAGCTCGCAGGTGCTGGGCCTGGCCCGGGCGATCGATCAGGCCCTGAACGAGCAGCAGAAGACCCGGGCGTCCGAGAGCGCGTCAAGCGCGGAAGGAGCAAAGCGCAATGGGCATTAGTCTCAATCCGGCCAGTCTTTTGAGCGGACAAGGTATCGACGTCAATACGGTCGTCAGCGAGATCCTCAACCAGCAGAGCGGACAGCTTACGGAATGGCAGAACGAGCAATCCACTCTGCAAACTCAGGCCAGCCTGCTGACCTCGATTAACAGCGACCTGAGCAATCTGGCCACTGCGGTTACGGCTCTCTCCGATCCCTTAGGCGCGATTACTTCTCAGGCCGCCACATCGTCGAATACTTCGGTGCTCACCGGAACCGCCGATTCCACGGCCGTTGCCGGCAACCACACCATCGTCGTCTCAAACCTTGCCAGCAATGGAACGGTTTACACCAACGCCGTCTCGGGCGGAGCCGACGTCTCCATCCTTCCCAGCGGATCTACTACAGGCGATTTGACGATTCAAATCGGCGGCTCCGCCGGCACCACCGCCGACGTGCAGATCACGGCTGGAACAAACGACACGCTGACCACGCTGGCAGCATCGATCAACCAGCAGAGCTCCCAGAACAGCTGGGGAATCACCGCCGCAGTCGTCAGTGACGCGACGGGCGCCCGTCTCACCCTTTCCAGCCAGGCGACTGGAACTTCCGGCGCATTGGCCATCACCAACAATACGACGTCGCTCTCTTTCAATACTCCGAGCGGTGGAACGAATGCTTCCCTCACCATCGACGGCATTCCCTTCTCCACCACATCGAACACGATTACCGGAGCGATCCCGGGAGTCACGCTGAATCTTGCCAGTTCCGCTCCCAATAGCACGGTCGAGCTGACGGTTGGGCCGAATACGACTCAAGCGGCGCAAGCCATCAACACCTTTGTCTCGGCTTACAACGCCGTGATGAACGACATCAATCAGCAGTTCACGGTGAATGCTGCCACGAATTCCGAAGGCCCCCTGGGCTCCGACAGCGCAGTGCGCACGCTTCAAAGCATCCTGATGAACGACGTGACCTATTCCGCCTCCGGCAACGGCGGCCTGGTGAATCTGGCCTCGCTCGGCATCAACATGAACGACGACGGCACGCTCACCGTAGGAACGACGCCGAGTGGACAAAGCATGAGCCAGGTTCTTGCCGCGAACCCGCAGGCTTTCGAGAGTTTTTTCCAGAACTCCACCTCCACGGGATTCGCCAACAATTTCCATACCGATCTCACAAACCTGACGGATCCGACAGACGGATTGCTCAACGTCGATCTGGCGCAAAACCAGACCGAGCAGCAGAATCTTACCGACAACATCAACAACTTCGAAGACCAGCTGAACACCGAGCAGACGAGCCTGACTCAGGAATTCAGCTCCGTCGATGCCTCACTGCAGGAGTATCCTCTGTTGCTGCAGCAGGTCACGGAGACTCTGGCCACGATGGACACCAGTAGTAGCAGCAGCGGATCGTCCACCCCAACCTTGACCTCAGGTCTATGACGATGAATCCGGGATTGTCTTACCGTGAATCGGCCGTTGCCGGAGCCAGCCCCGTGCGGCTCGTGATCCTGCTCTACGAGCAGGTGATCGAAGACTTGCGACGCGCTCTGAATGCACAGCGCCAGAACGATGTCGAAGGACGCACGCGCGAGATCAATCACGCTATTCTCGTTCTCGGTCACTTGCAGGCCTCGCTCGACAAAGATCAGGGAGGCCGCGTTGCCGCAGATCTCGATCGCTTTTACAAGCAAGTTCAGGCCGGCCTGGTCGAGGCCCAGTGCAAGCAATCCGAATCAGCCCTCGAACAGCAGATCTCGTGTCTGATGCAGGTGCATGAGGCGTGGTGCGAGGTTGAGCGAAACGTGAATCCCAAGCCCGCCCCGCCGCAACCGTCTGAACCGAACCGATCGTCCTCCGGATGGAGCGCCTGATGCCCGCAACCACCCAATTCGCGAACGAACTGCACGAAACCAACGAGCGTCTGAGGTCCTGGCTGGGCAGTCTCTCTCTCGCCGGTTCCACCGTTCGCCCAGCCACTCCCGAACAGATGAATGGAATCCTCTCGGAACTGATGCGAGTCGGGCAGTGGCTGCGAGCCGCACAAGCCGAAACCGATGACGCCGTCCAACAGGAGCTCGGCATTTACCGCAAGCATGTCGAGCAATTGCGCGCTGTCTTGCCCTCGATTCACCAGACGCTGCTGCACGAACGCGCGCGCCTGGAGCAGGAGCGCCAGCGCCTTAGCTCCGCCTCGGAGTGGGTTCGCGCTTCGCGTCAGACGCTGTGAGCAGTCATCTTACGAATGACGGCACAATTAGAGCGACATCCCGGGTGATCCCGCAGCCATCAACAGGCCATGTCGGCCTGAGCCGCAGCTTTTGGCGGCGAAGGATCTCTGCATTCGCGGGCAGCCTCGACGCCGCTGGCAAAATGCATAGGTCCTTCGCGCACAAAACTCGCTCCGGTTGACACAACGCCGCGCTACCGGCCCTGCGCCCCAGCTTCCGCCGCCTGCGGCACCACTCCAACCGCAATCCCCGACGGCTCTGCCTTGCTGTGATAGACGCGCTCGGTGGCCTTCACAAAGTCCGACGGCTTGGCATCCGGAATATTGACGAACGTCTGCGGATTCCGGTCGGTCAACGGGAACCACGAACTCTGAACCTGCACCATGATGCGGTGTCCGCGCCGGAACGTATGATTAACGTCCTGCATGGTGAAGTCGACATCTTCGACTTTGCCCGGGGTGAAGGCTTCCGGTTTCTCAAAACCGTGACGGAACTTCCCTCGAAATGGCTCGCCTCTTACCAGCTGCTGATACCCGCCCATCGTGAACGATGGCGGCGGCACATCCCTTCTCGCCGGCCGTTGTTCCCTTTCCTCCGGGTGCGAATCCTGCTTGCTGTCCGGATAATCCGGCGGATACACGTCAACCAACTTGACGTCCCAATCGGAATCGGTGCCGCTGGTCGACACAAACAATCGCGGTGAGATCGGGCCGGCAATGGTAACGTCCTCCTGCAACACGGGCGTCTCATACACCAGCACGTCGGTGCGGCTGTCGGCGAAGCGCTGGTCCGACACCATGTATTCCTGCGGGACATTCATCGCTGCATAGTTCACGAACGGTATCGGCTTCGCCGGATCGCTCACATACTCATCGAACGATTTCCCCTCCGCCGCCGGAGGCTCGAAAGAAAGTCCGCCATTGGGCTGGAAATACAGCGTCTTGTGCTCAACGTTTTCCGGAGGCCATGCCGAATATTGCCGCCAGACATTCGTTCCAGTTTCGAATACATACGCCTTCGGCAGTTTCGGATCTCCGATGCCTTTCAGGTAATGTTCGAAGAACGGAAAAAGAATGTTCTTCCGGTAATATTCGCCGGTGTTCGCAGCGAACTCGACCCGGCCCAGATGCTCGCCGTCATAGCGCGCCCATCCGCCATGCACCCATGGCCCCACCACCAGCGCGTTAAAAATCCCGGGATTGTTTTTCTCAACTGAATGAAACGTCGTGAACGGGCCCTGCAAGTCCTCCGCGTCGAACCATCCTCCAACCGTGAGCACGGCGCAATGGATGTTCTCCATGTGGGGCGCGAGATCGCGCACTTTCCAATATTCGTCGTAGGTATCGTGGTTTACCTGGTCATCCCAAAGCGCGCTCCTGCCGGCCAGGTACTTCCGCAGGTTCGAAAGCGGCCCGGCATTCAAATAAAACTCGTAAGCGTCTTTCGTTCCCCAATCGAATGACGGATAACCTTTTGCCGGCAGCTGCGGATTCTCCTGCGGCTTGAAAAAGCTGTAGAAGCCGAAGTTGGCGGCCAGCATGAACGCTCCGCCGTGATACGCGTCGTCTCCCATGAAGAGATTGGTCATGGGAGCCTGCGGCGATGCGGCTTTCAGCGCGGGATGCGAATCGATCATGCTCGCCGAGGTGTAGAATCCCGGATACGAAATTCCCCAGATTCCGGCATTGCCGTTATTGTTCGGAACATTCTTCAGCAGCCAGTCAATCGTGTCGTAGAGATCGCTGCTGTCGTCGACATCCTGCTTCGACTTCTTGTGGTCGATATGCGGCCGCATCTCGATGAACGTTCCCTCCGACATGTAACGCCCGCGCACATCCTGAAACACGAAAATGTATCCGGCCTTGTCGAAATCCGGCGATGGCCCGAGCTGTGTGCGGTATTGATCGACGCCGTAAGGCGAAACGCTATAGGGCGTGCGATCGATCAGAAATGGATACTTCCGGGAGCTGTCCTTGGGCACGTAGACGGAAGTGAACAGATGAACCCCGTCCCGCATCGGAATCCGGAATTCGTATTTCGTGTAATGCTCCTTGACGTCAAATTCCGGCGCCTCCGGACGGTTCTGGGCAAAGACTCCAGTGGTAAAGGCCAGAGAAAATAAAACGACGAAGAATCTGCGAGAAAACATGCCTGCTCCTTGATGAGTGATAAGCATTGGATGAGTCATAGCTTGTCAGCCCGCGCGGCATAGGGGGCTTCGTATCGGGGCACGCGTTCACGCGCGCCGCAAGGCTCGCTTAATCAATCCGCCTTCAGGCGCTGCGCTGCCACGGCCGCTTAGGCAAACTACCTTTCGCCCGTCGGCCGAGTCAAGCGCCGGCGCCATTCGAAGGCAGGCAAGCGGTACAATAAACAGTTGGCCGCATAGCCGCGGCCTTGTGTTTACGGCGCAAGCGGCGCGGGGGATCATGTTCGAAGTTACTGTCGAGGATACGTTCGCCGCGGGCCACTACCTGCGGAACTACAAAGGCAAGTGCGAGAATCCGCACGGCCACAACTACAAGATTCGTGTGACGCTGGCAGGCGCCGAGCTCGACAAGGCCGGACTGCTGCTCGATTTCAAGGATCTCCGCGAAGTCATGCGCCACGTCATCGAGCGCCTCGACCACCGGATGATCAACGAGGTCGAGCCGTTTACCGTCATCAACCCTTCGGCCGAGAACCTGGCAAAATATTTTTACGACGAGTCCAATGGACGCCTGCGGTCGGTCACCAACGGCCGCGTGCGCGTGAAAGATGTTACCGTCTTCGAAACGGATACGACCACGGCCAAGTACAGCGAATAGCAGTTGCCAGCCTCCGGCTTCCAGTTGCCAGTTTTGGTCTTTGACGTGACTGGCGGCTGGCGGCTGAAACCTGGCAGCTGTCTAGAAGGAGGAGTTTGGGGCGCTCTTACAAAGACCTCGTCGCTTGGCAGAAGTCGATGGATTTGGTGACGGCAACGTACCGCGCTACCGCGCAGTTCCCAAAAGAAGAGTTGTTCGGTCTGACGTCGCAGCTTCGCAGAGCTGCCGTGTCCATACCGAGCAATATCGCCGAAGGGCAAGGACGACTATCGGACAAGGAGTTCCGGTATTTCCTCGGCCAGGCCCGAGGTTCACTGATGGAGGTCGAAACGCAACTCCAGATCGCCGAGAATCTCGGATATCTGGATAAAGAGTCAAACGGCAAACGAATGGAAGCGTGCGGTGAAGTTGGCCGCATTCTAAACGGCCTCATAGCCTCGGTCACCAAACAATCCGAATCTTGAACTGGCAACTGGCAACTGGCGACTGGCAACTGGCAGCTGCTCTTATGCAGATAACTGAGATCTACAAGTCGTTGCAAGGCGAGTCGACCTACGCCGGGCTGCCGTGCGTCTTCGTGCGGCTGACGGGATGCAATCTTCGCTGCGTCTGGTGCGACAGCGAATATACCTTCCACGGCGGACACAAAATGTCCGCCGACGAAATCCTCGCTGAAGTCGCGCGCCTCAGCCCTTCCGGTGGACTCGTCGAAATCACCGGTGGAGAGCCCATGCTCCAGGAGCGGGAACTCGTTCCGCTGATGCAGCAACTGCTCGACCGCGGATATTCCATTCTGCTCGAAACCAGCGGAGAGCGCCCGCTGCAGAATGTCCCAAAGCAGGTCGTAAAGATCGTCGACGTGAAATGCCCGGATTCAGGCGAGGGCGACACCTTCCACATGGAGAACCTTGACGCTCTCACGAGCCGGGACGAGGTGAAGTTCGTGCTGAGCAGCCGGAGAGACTACGACTTCGCCCGGACGTTTCTAGAAACGCAGGATCTTGCCCGCCGCGTGAATGCCGTGCTATTTTCTCTGGCGTTTCGCAAGGACGCCAGCGGCGGCCGTGACAGCTCGCACTGCCTGCTCGATCCGCAGCAGCTGGCCGAGTGGATGATTGCCGATAATGTTCCCGCGCGGCTCGGACTCCAACTGCACAAATTCATATGGGATCCGGCGCTCAAGGGAGTCTAAGCGATGCCGACCCGATCTCGCGCCGTGGTGCTGCTCAGTGGAGGCATGGATTCGGCCGTGTGCGCCGCGTTGGCCGTCCGCGATTACAACGCCGCAGCCGTCCACGTCAGCTATGGCCAGCGCACCGAAGAACGCGAGCGGCAGTCTTTCATCGCCATCTGCCAGCGGCTCGGCATTCAAGACCGGCTCATGGTGCGCAATGACGCCTTGCGCGCCATCGGCGGCTCAGCTCTCACCGATGCGTCCATTCCCGTGCCTGACGCCGAGAACCTGGGCCGGAACATCCCGGTGACCTACGTCCCCTTCCGCAACGCGCATTTCCTGGCGGTCGCCGTAAGCTGGGCGGAAGTGCTGGGCGCCGAAAAGGTGTACATTGGTGCGGTTGAGCCCGACAGTTCTGGCTATCCCGATTGCAGGCCTGCCTATTACCAGGCCTTCAATGAGGTCGTAAAAGCGGGCACGAAAGATGGCCGGATCGAGATTGTGACCCCGCTCATCGCCATGCGCAAAGTTGAGATTGTGCGCCTTGGCCTTGAAGTGGGTGCGCCCTTCGATTTAACTTGGTCATGTTACAGCCGCGAGGACCGCGCCTGTGGAGTGTGCGACAGTTGTGTGTTGCGCCTGCGCGCATTTCGGGCCGCAGGAGTGCCCGACCCGATCCCTTACGCGGAGCGGTAGACATTTCATAGCAGTGCGCGCAGTGAGGAATGATTGGTTCCCCAAGTCGCGGAATCGATGGGAAAGACTGGTTTTTTGCCCGGAGGCAAAATGAAAAGACAATTTGCAATTTTTCTATTCGCTGTTCTAGCGCTGGGCCTATGCCTGCCTGCAGCCTTCGCTCAGGCTTCGGGATCGGTCAAAGGCACCTGCAAAGACGCTCAGGGAAATCCCGTCGTCGATGGCATCGTCGTCTGGTCCAATATGGACAATGGCCAGAAGTACAGCCTCAAGACCAACAAAAAGGGCGAGTACTTTTCTCTGGGTCTCACCCCCGGCAAGTATCTGGTCACGCTCTACAAGAACCAGGACGACATGAAGGCCGGCAAAGAACTGGACCACGTCAAGGGCTTCCCGGTCCAACTCGACGAGAACACGCTCGACTTCGATATCAAGAAAGATCAGGAAAGCGCCGCCAAGGGCCAGGGCCTGACTCCCGAACAGCAGAAGCAGATGCAGGAACAGCAGGCCAAGGCACAGAAGGAAACCCTCACCGTCAAGTCTCTGAACGAAAAGCTGAATGGCGCCAAGACTGCCGCGGATGCCGGAGATTATGACACCGCCATCGCGGACCTCACCCAGGCCAATCAGGTCGATCCGTCGCGCGATCTGATCTGGTTCAAGCTGGGCGACTATTACCGCATGTCGGCCTCCAAGCAGACCGATCCTGCGGAAAAACAGAAGCGCCTGGATTCGGCCGCGGAAGCCTATCAGAAGGCCATCGACATCAAGAAGGGCACTGCCAACGATAAAGACCCGAAAGCCGCCGAGAATCTCGCCGCCTATTACAACAACCTGGCGGAAACCTATGCCAAGGCCAATAAGGTGGACGACGCGGTAAAGACTTACGAATTGGCCGCGCAAACCTTTCCCGCCAACGCGGCGCAGTATTACTTCAATGAGGGAGCGGTGTTGACCAATTCCGGCAAGGTCGACCCAGCGCTCGCTGCCTTTGACAAGGTCATCGCCGCCGATCCGACTCGTGCCGATGCCTACTACTGGAAGGGCGTCAACATGATCGGCAAAGCCACCCTGACGAAGGATGGCAAGATGCAGGCGCCTCCCGGAACGGCGGAAGCCTTCCAGAAGTACTTGGAACTCCAACCGTCAGGAAGCTATGCCGACGCAGCTAAGCAGATGTTGGCCACCATCGGAGGTTCCGTGGAAACCAGTTTCGGCAAGAAGAAATCATCGAAGAAGTAGCAACAGCTTCCAGCACAATCACATACAAGGGCGGCCTCGGCCGCCCTTTCCTTCCATTGGCATGAGGTTACGAAGGACTATGCCCTTATTGGCCTTCGCCTAGTCTCCCGGTCAGCGTACAGTGGAAGTATCTGATTTCTCCCCATTCTGTGGTGCGTGCGATTCCCGTAAGCGAGGATGAATGGCAGCACCAACGATTGCTCCGATCTCCGTCGAACTAGAAGGATCCATTGGCAGCGGCCGGGTTGCGACTCCGGCGTTGCTCACGGCCATGTTGCGCGCAGCGGAGAAGATCAGCGACCTGATCTTCTCTCCCGGGCGCCCGCCGCAAGTTCAGGTTTACGGCCAGATGATCCCGGTTCAAGTGCCCGGCCTTACCTTTCTGACTCCCGACGACACGCGCCACATCGCAGCGGACCTGATCGGCGACAACAAGCAGGCCATCACCACTCTTCGCGAGCACGGAGCTTGCGACGTTTCTTTCGGACTTCCCGGCCTCGCCCGTTTCCGCGTCAATATTTTTATCCAACGCGGCAGTTGTGCAGTCGTCATGCGCGTGATTCCGACGACGATTCCCGAGTTCTCCGCATTGCGCCTGCCCTCGCAGTTATCCGAAATTACTAAGTTGCGCGATGGAATCGTTCTCGTGACCGGACCTGCCGGTTCAGGCAAGTCTTCGACTCTCGCCGTACTGCTGGACGCAATCAATCGCGAAAAGTACTACCACATCATCACCATCGAAGACCCGATCGAATTCCTGCACAATCACAAGTGCTCGACGATTCACCAGCGCGAACTGCACAGCGATACGCCCAGCTTCGCGCACGCGCTGCGTTCCGCCATGAGGCAGGCGCCGAAGGTGATTCTTGTCGGCGAAATGCGCGACCGCGAAACCATTGAAATCGTGCTCGAAGCGGCCGAAACCGGCCATCTGGTTTTCTCGAGCCTCAATACGATGGACGCTCCCAAAACCGTGGAGCGCGTCGTCAGCTCGTTCTCGCCCGCCGAGCAGCAGTCGGTGCGCGAGCGCTTCGCGAAATCTTTCCGCTACATCATCTGCCAGCGCCTGATGCCGAAAGCCGATCGCAGCGGACGCATTGCAGCTTTCGAAATCCTCAAGGCGGATGCCCGTACGCGGGAATGCATCGAAAAAGGCGAGCGCGAAGAGAACACTCTGCTCGAGGCCATGAAGGCCGGCTCTGCCGAAGGAATGCAGCATTTCGACGGAGAGATCGCCGACCTGGTGCAGGACCGCGTAATTGACCTCGAAACCGGCCTCGCCTTCGCCAGCAACCCAGCGCTGCTCGGCCAGGAACTCGCAAGATAAACTGTCATCTTGAGCGAAGCAGGCCCGCAAACGAAGTGAGCGGTCCTGCGCAGTCGAAAGATCCCTGCCGACGTCGATATCTCGATGTGTCGGACGCGCCTCTGCGATCCTGATCAAGCCGCGAAGCGGCCGAAAGAATGCAGCCCATGGCGCAAGCCACGGGTGGTTAGTGAAAAATGAGCAAAGCCCCGGAAGGGGGCGAAAGAGATAATCGCGGTGCTCAACAATTTCTGACAAGAATCCTCACCGTTCCCCTGGGGTATCATCTCCACATGTCCGCCCCGCCCGCCGTTTCTACCGTTCTGAGCTTTGAAGACGCGCGCCACACGGTCGAGCAACAAGCTGCACACTTAAGCCCGCGTGGAATGGAGACGGTAGACCTGCTCGCCGCAGAAGGCCGCGTACTCGCCGAGTCGGTCGTCGCGGACCGCAACATTCCGCCGTTTCCCCGCTCCACCCGCGACGGATTTGCCGTTCGCTCGGAAGACCTGTGCCACCTGCCGGCCCATCTGGAAGTGATTGCGGAGATCCGCGCTGGAGAAAGATCCGAAAACCTGCCCGAGTTGATCGCTCACGGGCAAACCGCCTCGATCATGACCGGAGCTCCGGTTCCACCGGGAGCCGACGCGGTCGTGATGGTCGAATACACTTCGGTCCAGGGAAGCACAGTCGAAATTACCAGAGGGGTTGCGGCGGGCGAAAACATCGTGCCCATGGGCGCCGAGGCGAAGCAAGGCGGCACGCTCATCGAACGCGGAACGCGTCTCGGCGAAGCCGGCATCGCGCTGGCGGCGTCTGCGGGAAATTCTCTCCTGCTCGTCCATCAAAGGCCGCGCGTCGCCCTGCTTACCACTGGAGACGAGATCGTTGACATCGACGCCCGCCCGGGCCCAACCCAGATTCGCAACTCAAACAGCTATTCGCTGGCCGTGCAAGTCCGAAAGGCCGGCGGCGATCCGGTTCTGCTGCCCATTGCTCCCGACGAGCCGCGGCAGTTGCGCGTGCTGATCGAAGAAGGCTTGAGGTCCGACCTCCTGCTGATGACCGGCGGCGTATCGATGGGCCGCTACGATCTGGTCGAGCAAGTTCTCTCCGAGATGCATGCCGAGTTCTTTTTCACCGGAGCGAAAATCCAGCCCGGCCGCCCGGTCGTGTTCGGCAGAGTTGCATCGGAAGCCGAAACAAATTCCGGTGAACCGACCTCCAAATATTTCTTCGGACTTCCCGGAAATCCAGTCTCCACCATGGTCACCTTCGAACTGTTTGCGCGCCCGCTGCTCGAAGCCCTGGCGGGAATGTTGCCTCGCAAACTGAGTTTCGTCCACGCCAGATTGAAATCGGAAATCCGCGTCAAGCCCGGCCTGAAGCGTTTTCTTCCCGCAAATCTCACTGGAGAATTTGAAGATTCACAGGTGGAACTTGTCCCCTGGCAGGGCTCCGGAGACATTGCCGCCACGGCGCGCGCCAATTGCTACGCCGTGATTCCTCCCGACCGCGAACTCATTTCCGCGGGAGAGATGATCCCGATTCTCCTGCGCTGAGGCTGCCTGGAACGCGCTCCATGTAAGATAGGAAATAACATTTATACCTGCATGCCGAAAAAGCTCTCGCACTACGACAGCGCTGGCCGGGCCCGCATGGTGGACGTTTCCGCCAAGTCCGCGACGAAGCGCGAGGCCGAAGCAAGCGCTTTTGTGGCGATCAAGCCCGAAGTTCTTTCGTCGCTGCCATCGAATCCGAAAGGCGATCCGCTCGAGGTCGCGCGCATTGCCGGAATCATGGCGGCGAAACGGACGTCCGAACTCATCCCCATGTGCCACCCGCTTCCACTATCGTTCGTTGATGTCGCGGTGCGCCTGTGCGAGAATGGCCTCGCTGTTACCTCGAAAGTCACCACCACCGCCGGAACCGGCGTCGAGATGGAGGCTCTGGTGGCGGCGAGCGTTTGCGCCCTCACGCTCTACGACATGCTGAAGGCGGCGGACAAAGGAATCGAAATCCGCGAGGTCGTACTGCAGCGTAAGACCGGCGGCAAGAGCGGGGAGTATCGGCGGCAGAAATAATCGTACCCATGCCTGATCAGGTCAAATTACTCGTGGTCGACGACAATCCGATGGTTCTGGGCATGCTCCACCAGGCGCTGTCGTCACTCGCTCGCGTGACCACCGCGACCGACGCTGCCGACGCATTGTTGAAGGCCGTTGACGACGCTCCCGACCTGCTTGTCTGCGACTACCGCATGCCCGGGATGGACGGACGCCAGCTGGTCGAGAAGCTCAAGAGCCGTCCGGCGACCGCGAATTTCTCTACGATGCTGATGGCGAGCAAGGCCGACATTGCCGAGCGTCTGTCGCCCCAGGATGCCGCCGACGACTATCTCGAAAAGCCGTTCTTCCTCAAAGACGCCACGCGCCGCATCAAGCGCATGATCGACCGCATCGCGCTCGAGAAGATGGCGAAGACCGCTCCCTCGGATGGAGTCGTGCGCGGCAGCCTCTCGCAGATGAACGTGATCGATCTGATGCAGTCTCTCGAAATGGGGCGCAAGAGCTGCCAGCTCAGTCTCAGCAATGAAGGCGACAAGTGCGAAGTTTTTTTTGTCGAAGGCCAGGTAAAGCACGCGACCTACGGATCGCTTGTCGGCGACGAAGCCGTCTTCAAAGTTCTGCGCTGGACGGGCGGAAATTTCCAGCTCGATTTTGAAGGCAAGACCGACAAAGAAACCACGCAGCTCAACACGCAAGGTCTGCTGATGGAAGGGCTGCGACTGCTGGATGAGTCTTCCCGCGATGGCGGTGGCGAGCCTGAACCGGCGCCACCAGCCGCCGCAGAACCTGCTCCGGTCGCGGCCTCTTCTTCGCCTTCTCCGAACGCCCGTCCTGCCCGGAAAGAAGAAGAGGAAGACGTTCTCCTCGACGGCTGATCTCATGTCCGACCTCACAGCAGCCGTTGTGACCGTCAGCGATTCCTGCGCTCGCGGCGAACGCGAAGACAAATCCGGACCAGCCGTCGTTCGCCTGCTCGAGTCGCTGCATTTTTCGGTCACCGTGCGCGAAGTCGTCCCCGACGATTCGATCCAGATTCAGAATCTGCTGATCGGCCTCGCCCGCGAAGTTCGGTTGATCGTCACAACAGGCGGGACGGGCATCGCCGCGCGCGATGTCACCCCCGACGCGACTGCGGCTGTCTGCGAGCGGCTTCTCGATGGCGTCGCCGAGCGCATGCGCCTGGAAGGTTCGAAGAAGACTCCGTTCGCCGCTCTGAGCCGCGGAGTATGCGGCACGAGAGGCAAGGCGCTGATCCTGAATCTGCCCGGAAGCCCCGCGGGAGCCGTGGAATCGTTGCAGGCCGTAGCCGACTTAATCCCGCACGCAATCGATCTTCTGAGCGGCAAAACGGAACATTGAAGCATTGTCAGAATTTCTGTAGTCCACATCGGCAACCTGAGCGGAGCGAAGGATCTGTGCATTCGCGTGCCGCGCCAACGCTGCCGGCAAAATGCATAGATCCTTCGCGGCAACGAAGGCCGCTCAGGATGCCATAGAACCGATGACATAGAATCGATTTTCGCGCTCTCTGTGACTCGGTGTCTCCGCGGTGAAATCCAGCGTTGTTCCCTATTTCGCCGCTTTCCCCGGCCCCAGCAGCGCCTTCCCGGGATACACATCCGGCACCATCTTCGAGTCATCGATCAGCACCGTTCCATCGACCAGCAGATCACGCACGCCAACGCTGGGCTCCATCGGCTTCTGAAATGTTGCGCGGTCCGCAATCGTCTGCGGATCGAAGACCACGATGTCCGCGTCCGCTCCCTCTTGTAAGCGGCCTTTAAGCCGCGCCGCCGGAGTCGAACGTTCCAGCATCTGCGCCGGCATCAACGTCATCTTGCGCAGCGCTTCCATCAGCGTCAGAGTTTTTTTCTCGCGCACATACTGCGCCAGCACGCGCGAGTAAGTCCCGGCATTTCGCGGATGGCCTTCCACTCCATCGCTGGCTATCATAATGAGAGGATTCGGGATCAGTTCGTCGACCACCTGCTGGGTGTTGGCGTATACGAGCACCCACTGCTGCTTGCTCGACTGGTGCAGTTCCTCGAAGCGTTCTTTGGTGAGGTGCTCGCCGGTGTCCGGTATGACGAGATCGCCGTAGTCGATGCCCAGCTTCTCGCGCCATCCCGGATTGAATAGCGCCGAGTTCACCGCCGTCATGCCGGCAATATAGGGATAAGCTTCGGTGGTGATATCGAGTCCGCGGGCGCGGGCTCCTTCGATCAGAGAAAGGCATTCCAGAGAATCCTGCAGGCATGTGCTGTTGATGTGAACAATGTGCAGCGGCGCTCCGGTGATTGCCGCCGCGCCGATCACCTCTTCAACCGACTCAATGGCCGAGCCCGGTTCGATGCGCCCCACGCTGCGCATATGGGTATAAACCGGAAGCTTTCGCTCGGCCGCCACGCGGAACATGTCGATCACTTCCAGCCGCGTCGCGCCCGGCACGTATTGAATGCCCATGCCCACACCGAGCGCGCCGGCATCGATTTCCTCGCGCAGGCGATCCTGCATCTGCCGGATCTGCTCGGGGCTCGCGGCCGTGTCGGTCGCTGGACCGCTCTTCGGCAGGATCGTGCCGTCCGGCAGCGGAGCGCCAAACACGAGCGCGCGCGCGGCAACGTGGCTGGCCGTCGTGCCGTAGTGAATGAGAGAGTGTCCTTCTTTCGCTTTCAGGAATTTTGCTACGTCCGGCGCGCCAATCTCCATCTCCAGCGCTGTCGTAACTCCGTCGAACGCCTTCACCCGTTCGCTTGGCAAGTCCTGTCC
Source organism: uncultured Acidobacteriota bacterium (assembly GCA_963763845.1). GTDB lineage: Bacteria > Acidobacteriota > Terriglobia > Terriglobales > Acidobacteriaceae > Sulfotelmatobacter. The sequence goes on along the minus strand of CAVXPX010000014.1, from coordinate 28,204 downwards.
ATGCTGATGCAGGTCGATGAATCCCGGCGCGACCACCAGACCTCCCGCGTAGATCTCGCGCTGCCCTTTGAGCGTCTTGGCGGAAATCTTGGCGATCTTTCCATCGCGAATCCCGACATTGCGGACCGCGTCAAGGCCCGTTTCCGGGTCCATAACGCGCCCGCCTTCAATCACCAGATCGTATTGCTGGGCGGCGAGCAGGGTGCTGCTGAGCAGCAAACTGAACAGCAAAAAAGTTCGCATGAGTAGCTCCGAAAGCTACGATCATAGCAGGCGCGATTCTCTTCGCTTGCGGCAACCGACGTCTCTGCCCATGCAACAGTCCTCTCTGACAGCCTTATTTCGCATCACGTACACTAAGTATTTCCTTGAAGACGATCAATCACATCCTCAAGCGGTACACCGTATGGATTCTGGCTCTGATGAAGACGCTGGGGATCTGGGGGGTGTTCGTGATCGCCTTTGCCGACAGCGCACTGCTGGGCATGCCCGTGGATTTTATCGTTGCGACCTATGTCTATCAGGATCGGCACCGTCTCTTGCTCTATGTGGCGATGGCATCGCTGGGATCGGCGCTGGGCAGCATTCCGCTTTACATCATCGGATATGTCGGCGGAGAGAAAGTTCTTCGCAAACGGATCTCAGAAGAACGCTTTCTGAAGATCCACCGCTCGTTTGAGCAGCATGAATTCTGGGCGCTGATGTTTCCCGGAATGTTGCCCCCGCCCATGCCGTTCAAGATTTTCGTTCTGGGCGCGGCCATCTTCGAGATGAACTTCCTGCAGTTCCTGGGCGCGATTTTTGCCGGAAGGTTTGTGCGCTTCTTCGTGCTTTCCGTGCTGGTTCTGAAATTCGGCCCGCAGATCCTGGACCTGCTTGGCGTCGTCTTCAAACGCCATTGGATCTTGGTTCTTTGCGTGATCGCAGCCGCAATTGGCGGGTGGCTGGTTGTGCGCAGGCGAAAAGCGAATCAGGCGAGGAACAGCGCTTAGTTCCGTCATCCGGACGAAACCAACGAGAGCTCTGTCATCCCGGCCAAGTCAACGGATCCGGCGAATGCCGCCCCGTTGGCGCGTGGAGGGACCCTTTGTTTTGCGCTGAGATCACCCAAGAGATACAGAGACACGAACCCTCTTGTGCTCTCGGTATTCGCGATGAGAAGAACCGGCGTTGACGTTATGCGGCCGCAGCGCCGCCGGAGTTCTGCGATTTCTGCGCCAGCATATGCGCCAGCGCCGGCGCTCCGAACATCACGGCGGTGAAGAGCAGATCCCCGGCGACCGCATGGCGGAAGAAAGGGAAGCCCGCGGCATAGCACGTCATCAGTCCGGCGGCGTTGCGCGGATACATGTCCCACGCAGCCCAGACCGCGAGATTGCTGATCAGGAAGAAGGAAACCGATCCGGCCAGCGCGGTGGCCAGAATGCGAATCGCGCCCGCATTTTTCGCAAGAGAGGTGCCGAGCCACAGCATCGCGGCATACCAGGCCCACGTCACGAAATGATCCCAGCTGAAGGGATAGCGGTAGACCATCGTCGTGAGGATCACGTCTGAGGCTGCGAGCAGCGCCAGCGGAATCCACATCTGCCGGCGCGACGACTTCGCGCCAAAGTAGAGCAGCGCCGCTCCTACGGGCGTGAATGCCATCGGATGAGGCACGAAACGGAAGACCAGCGCAACGACGATAAAGATGTAGGCCAACATGGATCACCTCGCGAACGAATTCTTATTCTGGTCGCGAGTGAGGGTGCGCGTCAAGGGATGAGAGTCGAAACTAGACGCTGCGCACAAAAATGCCGCTACTTCTGCCCCGGTTCCAGCACCACCACTTCTTTCTCCGGCGTCCCGAAGACGTCTCCCACGACGCGCAGGTTCTTATCGAGTTCGACGGCCTGCGCGAGCACGTTGCGCCGGCGTCCTCCGCTGAGCGCGCTCGGCACATCCATGTAACGCAGATCCTGAAAGTGAACGATGTATCCCTCGCGCGGAGCCTCGAGCACTTCCGTTTCCGTGATCGGATACTGCGCCCAATCCAGAAAGACTCGACCGATGTACGACTTCTTCGCCGCCAGAGTCACCGCGGTCTCTTCCGGCTTGTAGCGAATCACCATCCGCCCTTCAGGGTCGACCTCGGGCGTCAAAGAATTGACCGGAGCCAGCACAAAGAAATCTGTGGTCTCGACGACTCCGTCCCATTGGAAAGGATCGATCCACTTCGGATAAGCCGACACGCGCAAAGGATCCGCCTCGTTATAAGTTCGCGCCTCGAGCGCATTAACGGCGCGCCGGTGCTCGTAGTCGCGCACTCCCCACATCAGGACTACCCCGATCAGGGCAAGACTCGCCGCCAGGCGTCCTCGCGGACCGCGCCGCTTCGCGCCGATTTCTTTATCGATAAGCGCAAAGATCGACGGAACGACGAGCCCGAGAAACAGGAGGAGCAGCATCACCGGCTCAACGATGAATACGATGTCCCACGAGTACCACTTCTCCGAAAACGGCCAGAACGGCCGCACGCCGTAGTTGTTGGTGAAATCGAGCAGGATATGGCTGAGCCCGGCGAGACACGCCAGAAGAAACAGCACGCCCCAGCGCGGCGGCAGGTTCGGATCGTTGGTCTTGCGTCCGCGAAGGCGCCATACCAGATAGACGAAGCCGAGCACGACCGCTGCCACCAGCGGAACGCCCAGAAAAGAATGCGTGAATCCGCGATGATGAGCGAAGCCGAACGCGTGTCCGCGAAAGCTCGCGAGCACGTCGAGATCGGGCGCCTCGGCCGCGAGCGTGAGTGTAAGCGTGGCCAGCCCCGTCATACGATTGAGGCCGGCGCGTCCCATGCACGCGCCAGTCAGAAAGTGAGTGACGGGTTCCAAGTAGTGAGATTTTATCTTACCTGCGGCGCGGGGCTTTTCACTACTCCGCCAAAAGATCGGTCGTTGGGGTGCTGAGTGCTGAGTGCTTTTTGCGCGATTGCTTGCTGCGTCATCCTTCTATGAAAACGGGCGTACCTGTCCATAGGTATTTTGCGGCGATGCGGACAGGCTTCTATTCGTGCTCGAGGCACATAAGGTATGTCCGGACTCCGCCGCTCCATCTGAGCGTCGCTCTCGAAGAGCAAGGATGACTTCGAGCTGACGGATTCCCCTTACACCGCCGCAAACTTTTCTTCGTCAAACACCACGCCGTCGTGCAGCAGGGCGTAGACCGCGATCAGCAACTTGCGGGCCAGCGCCACTCGCGCCACGTGCTTGTGTTTCTTGCGCGACAGCCGTTCATAGTAGCGCTTGGCCGCCGGCGAACAGCGGGTCGCCACCTGCGCGGCCTCCACCATGATCCAGCGCATCCACGGCGAACCCTGCCGCGTGATGCCGCCCCGCGCCGCCTTGCCCGCCGACTCCCGCACTCGCGGCACCAGCCCGGCGTAACTGCACAGCGCTTCTTTGTCAGCGAAGCGTCCCAGGTCTCCGATCTCGGCCAGCAGCATCATCGCCGAACACTCCCCAATCCCCGGAATCGTCATCAGCCACTGGGCCCGCTCGTCTTGTTTTGCTTTTTCACTTAATTGGAGATTTTGTTTTTGAATCTCTTCCGTGTACCCATCCAGCAAGCGCAGGCACACGCTCACCGATTCTCGCGCCTGCGCCGGCAGTTTTACTCCCGCCAGCCACAGCCGTCCCCGTTTGCCGAACAAATCCGTCACCGGCGAATGCAGCCCTTGCTGATGCAGCACCGCATGCACCTGGTTCTTCAGTCGCGTCCGATGCCGCACCAGCGTGGCCCGCAACCGCACCTGCTGCCGCCGCGCCTGCGTCTCCCGGTCCGCTTTCCACGACTCCGGCAACAAGTCGCAGCGCAGCAAATGCGCCAGCGTCTCCGAATCCACCCGATCATTCTTCAGCTTCGCCGACGCAATCGCCTTCACCCGCTGCGGATGCACCAGCACCAACCGCGCGACCTCCGGCTCCACCACCTCGCGAAACGCCGGCCAGAACCCGCACGCCTCCACCGCCGCCTGCACCTGTTGCCCGCGAAACTGACGAAAATACTTACGCAGCGCCAGCTTCTCGTTGCTCACCGGCCCCGCCTGTACGATCTTGCCCCTTGCTTCCACCGCCGTCATGTAACAGAATCTCTGGTGAAGATCTACGCCAACGTGGATCATCTCGTGCCTCCTTCAGGGCTTGTGCTTCGAGCACGTACTTTACCCTTGGAGGCACGCCTTTTTAGTTTTCATTACATCTGAGCAGAGCCGGTTTTCAGGCGGAGCGAAGGATCTGGCGCGGACGGCCGACGCAGCCACTGCAGGCGAGATCCCTCGCCCCGCTGGTGAAAACGCGGGACTCGGGATGACGCACCCGTAAGGGAGCGGATTAGCACTGAGCAGCGAAAAAGTCCCGAGCGGCTGAGTGCTGGGTGCCGACGGCTGAGCGCTGAGTGCTGAGTGCTTTTTGTGCGATTGCTTGCTGCGTCCTCCTGAGCGGAGCCGCTTTTCAGGCGGAGCGAAGGATCTGGCGCGGACGGCCGACGCAGCCACCGCAGGCGAGATCCCTCGCCCCGCTGGTGAAAACGCGGGACTCGGGATGACGCACCCGTAAGGGAGCGGATTAGCACTGAGCAGCGAAAAAGTCCCGAGCGGCTGAGTGCCGACGGCTGAGCGCTGAGTGCTGAGTGCTTTTTGTGCGATTGCTTGCTGCGTCATCCTGAGCGGAGCCGGTTTTCAGGCGGAGCGAAGGATCTGGCGCGGACGACCGACGCAGCCACTGCACGCGAGATCCCTCGCCCCGCTGGTGAAAACGCGGGACTCGGGATGACGCACCCGTAAGGGAGCGGATTAGCACTGAGCAGCGAAAAAGTCCCGAGCGGCTGAGTGCCGACGGCTGAGCGCTGAGCGCTGAGTGCTTTTTGTGCGATTGATTGCTGCGTCATCCTGAGCGGAGCCGGTTTTCAGGCGGAGCGAAGGATCTGGCGGGGAGGACCGACGCAGCCGCTGCAGGCGAGATCCCTCGCCCCGAAAACGCGGGACTCGGGATGACGCAGCCGTGAAGCAGCGGATTCAAATTGAGCCACAACGAAAAGATCCTCAATGCAGCTCGGACTAAGCGACGCGGCTACTTTTCACCGCCGCGGCACCAGCAGCGTCAGCGCGTCGGGCACGACGCCGACCTCGGCCGGCAATCGCCCGATCAACTCTCCATCGGCCTCGACATAGATTCTGCGCGGCGACGATTCTCCGGACGCGATCGAACTGCACGAGGCCTTTGTTCCATAGGCGAGATCAACGCCCGGGATCGACCATGTCAAGCCAAGCAGGCCTCGCGTCACATACGCCAGATAGGCAAGGCGGCTCGCGGTGCGGGAGAAGACGAGCCGCATATCGTCGCGGTCGAGCGAGGCTCCCGGCGCAAGTTCGCGGACGACGCCGCCAAAATTGCGAATGCGCACGGCCAGCAACTCGGTCACATCTGCAGTCTTCGTCGCATCGGAGCCCGTCTCAGCGTACTCGACGCGAAAGCGCGTCATCGGATACGTGAACCACATGTTCCATGCTTTGGCGTAGTAGGCCGCCATGCCCATCCGCTGCTTGACTCCGCTGTGCAGCTTGTAAAAAAGATGGGCATCGACCCCAATGCCGGCCGTGATCACAAAATATCGCGTCCTCGAGACGCCGTCCATGTCGTCGCAAGTGACGCGTCCCAGAGCGATGCGGCGCGTCTCCGCGTGCAGCGCGGCTTTTGCCGCCGCCGGCACGCCAAGAGGCAGCCCCAGATCCTTCGCCAGAGCGTTGGCCGTCCCCATCGGCAAGACTCCCAGCGCGACCGAGGTGTTGGCCAGCACCTGCGCGATGTTGTGGATGGTTCCATCGCCGCCGCAGGCAAACACCGTATCGCAACCGGCAGCCATCGCGCGCCGCGCTTCTTCGCCGGCATGTTCCCGGGAATCGGTGGGAAAAAGTTCGGCCTCAACCCCTCCGGCCTGGAGAATCGCGATGGCGGACTGCAACTCGCGCTGGCGCTTCCGGCTTCCGCCGGAGTCCGGGTTATAGAGCAACGCCGCTTTCCGCATAGGCTCGAAGCTGGATTGTAATTGTGATTCCTTCATGCACCTTAGTGTCCTTCGTGGTTAGTTCTTAAAAACGTTCACCACAAAGGTCACGAAGGTACACCAAGGAACTTTTTTGGAGTCATTCTTCTCTATCGCCTGCCGCGTCGTTTGCGATAAGCTGTGCCCCCCCGATTCTTTGCCCCGGAGACTCCAGGAATGAAGCGCCTTTCCGCACTCTTACTCCCGATTGTGATGCTGATTGCTCTGCCCGCGTTCACACAATGCACGCTGCCCGGCGTTCCCTCTGCGGGAACGATCGACAACACCTTCGACGGCTACGTCACGCAGAACGGTCCCGGCTGGACCGGCGCCGACGGCACATATTCTCTGCTGCTGCCTGACGGCACCAATCTATGGATGTGGTCCGACTCCTACATCGGCACGGTGAATCCCGCCACGCGGCTGCGCTCGAGCGATCTCTTCGGCGCGCACAACTCGCTCACGATTCTGAACCAGACGACGGGATCATGGACGACCGTCGGATATCCTCCGAAGACCTCGTCTTACTTTGTTCCGAAAAACAAGGCCGACTGGTTCTGGCAGGGCGACGGCTCTCTGGTGTCGACTGCCACAGGCGGATATCAGATCAAAATCATGCTGCTCGAATGGACGGGAGCCTTCAAACTCGTCGGACATTCCGTCGCGACACTCGCCTGGCCAAGTCTTGCGATCAGTTCCATCACGCCCGTGACTGGGTTGAACACGACTCTCGAGTGGGGAGCGAAAATCCTCCACACGGGAAATTACTACTACATCTTCGGCCTGAAAGATCCCGGCACCGACAGCAAGACGCCGTACGCCGCCCGCACGAACTCGCTCGCCAACCTGACCAACGCCAGCAAATGGCAATTCTGGAACGCTAAGCAATCGAAGTGGATGGCCGGAGAATCCAACGCCACCGCGATGAGCGGCGTGGCTGCGGTCACGCCCGAGTATTCAGTCGACCAGCTCACCTACAACGGAAGCACGTTTTATCTGATGACCGGCATGGATCCGCAGAATCCGCCCTATCCTTTGTGGGACGCAGTTACGACCTGGTATTCCTGCTCGCCGCAAGGGCCGTGGTCGAACAAGACGACCGTATACACCGCTCCCGAAGCCGGAGCCAATGGCTGCAAGACCGGCACGCTCGTCACCTACAATGCGAAAGCGCACACGGAATTCACGGACTCCGATGGAATTCTGATCTCCTATAACGTGAACGCCAATAACGGCGCCGACCTCGTCTGCGCCAACGATTACATGCCGCGATTCGTGCGCGTGCAGATACCGGGCGTGACAAACTGATTGCGTAGGGACAGCCGAGGCGCAATTCACAATATTGTGCTCATCAACACGCTCATCAACAGCGATGTCATCCTGAGAGGCAGATGTTGGCGGCGAAGGATCTATGAGTTCCTGGGCAGCGCCGATGCTGCGGGCAAAATGCATAGGTCCTTCGCGCAAAAGACGCGCTCAGGATGACAAGGCTGAGGAGCGCTCGGGATGACAAAGCTGGCGGGCGCTCAGGATGACAAAGCTCTGTGACGAATGAACATCGACGGTGTGCAAAACTTCCTGAGTGATCTCCCGGGGGATCAAGTGCGTTGTCATCCTGAGCCGCAGGTGTTGGCGGCGAAGGATCTATGAATTCCTTGGCAGCGCCGATGCTGCGGGCAAAATGCATAGGTCCTTCGCGCAAAAGACGCGCTCAGGATGACAAAGCTGAGGAGCGCTCGGGATGACAAAGCTGGCGGCGCTCGGATGACAAAGCTGGCGGGCGCTCAGGATGGCAATTCAGCGGAGATGCGTTGCAGTAATATTCCCGTCGGGCTGGAACGCATGGCGCTCGTACCACTCGATGCTCAAGTCTTTCCAGGTGGGATTCATGGACACGATCAAGGCAATTTTCTTGATCCGCAACCAGCCCTTGATCTGCTTTTCCCGCTCGATCGCATTGTGGACGTCTTCGAAACGCTCGAAGTACACAAGACGGTCGAGCCTGTATTTTGTCGTGAAGCAGGAGCCGGCTTTCAGCTTGTGCTGGCGCACTCTCTGGACAAGATTGCCAGTTACGCCCACATACAGGGTTTTCGACCGATTCGACAGGATGTACACGAAATAGGTTTTGGGTTCGCGCATACGGTGAACTGTGACAGGTACGCCACGGTGCAGTCTGTGACGAATGAACATCGACGGTGTGCAAAACTTCCTGAGTGATCTCCCGGGGGATCAAGTGCGTTGTCATCCTGAGCCGCAGGTGTTGGCGGCGAAGGATCTATGCATTCCTTGGCAGCGCCGATGCTGCGGGCGAAATGCATAGGTCCTTCGCGCAAAAGACGCGCTCAGATGTAATGAAAACTAAAAAGGCGTGCCTCCAAGGGTAAAGTACGTGCTCGAAGCACAAGCCCTGAAGGAGGCACGAGATGATCCACGTTGGCGTAGATCTTCACCAGAGATTCTGTTACATGACGGCGGTGGAAGCAAGGGGCAAGATCGTACAGGCGGGGCCGGTGAGCAACGAGAAGCTGGCGCTGCGTAAGTATTTTCGTCAGTTTCGCGGGCAACAGGTGCAGGCGGCGGTGGAGGCGTGCGGGTTCTGGCCGGCGTTTCGCGAGGTGGTGGAGCCGGAGGTCGCGCGGTTGGTGCTGGTGCATCCGCAGCGGGTGAAGGCGATTGCGTCGGCGAAGCTGAAGAATGATCGGGTGGATTCGGAGACGCTGGCGCATTTGCTGCGCTGCGACTTGTTGCCGGAGTCGTGGAAAGCGGACCGGGAGACGCAGGCGCGGCGGCAGCAGGTGCGGTTGCGGGCCACGCTGGTGCGGCATCGGACGCGACTGAAGAACCAGGTGCATGCGGTGCTGCATCAGCAAGGGCTGCATTCGCCGGTGACGGATTTGTTCGGCAAACGGGGACGGCTGTGGCTGGCGGGAGTAAAACTGCCGGCGCAGGCGCGAGAATCGGTGAGCGTGTGCCTGCGCTTGCTGGATGGGTACACGGAAGAGATTCAAAAACAAAATCTCCAATTAAGTGAAAAAGCAAAACAAGACGAGCGGGCCCAGTGGCTGATGACGATTCCGGGGATTGGGGAGTGTTCGGCGATGATGCTGCTGGCCGAGATCGGAGACCTGGGACGCTTCGCTGACAAAGAAGCGCTGTGCAGTTACGCCGGGCTGGTGCCGCGAGTGCGGGAGTCGGCGGGCAAGGCGGCGCGGGGCGGCATCACGCGGCAGGGTTCGCCGTGGATGCGCTGGATCATGGTGGAGGCCGCGCAGGTGGCGACCCGCTGTTCGCCGGCGGCCAAGCGCTACTATGAACGGCTGTCGCGCAAGAAACACAAGCACGTGGCGCGAGTGGCGCTGGCCCGCAAGTTGCTGATCGCGGTCTACGCCCTGCTGCACGACGGCGTGGTGTTTGACGAAGAAAAGTTTGCGGCGGTGTAAGGGGAATCCGTCAGCTCGAAGTCATCCTTGCTCTTCGAGAGCGACGCTCAGATGGAGCGGCGGAGTCCGGACATACCTTATGTGCCTCGAGCACGAATAGAAGCCTGTCCGCATCGCCGCAAAATACCTATGGACAGGTACGCCCGTTTTCATAGAAGGATGACAAGACCCTCGGGCGCTCAGGATGGCAATTCAGCGGAGACACGGCTGCGGCTGTCGCTACGCGAACCTCTCATATAATCTTCCTTCATGCCAGCCGTGAAAGACGCCGGGAAAAAGATTGACTCTCTCCGCGACAAGATTCGCCATCACGAATACCTTTATTACGTTCTCGACCAGCCGGAGCTCAGCGATTTCGATTTCGATCGCCTGATGCAGCAGCTGAAAGATCTTGAGGCCGAGCACCCGGAGATGGTCACTGCCGACTCTCCCACGCAGCGCGTCGGGGGCGAGCCGCGCGAAGGATTCGTCAAGGTCCGCCACTCTTCTCCGATGCTTTCGCTCGACAATACTTACAGCGAAGAAGAACTGCGCGGATGGGAGCGGCGCGTCCACGAACTCAGCGGACGCAAAGACGTCGATTACGTCTGCGAACTCAAGCTCGACGGCATGTCGCTGGCCCTGATTTATGAGGACGGCAAGCTCGTCCGTGGGGTGACGCGCGGCGATGGCAGCACCGGAGAGGACGTCACGCTCAACGTTCGCACCGTGCACTCGATCCCGCTCTCGATCCATAAAGACAAGCTGAAGAAGGCGGGTATCCCCGCCGATTTCGAGACGCGCGGCGAATTGCTGATGCCGACCGCCGCTTTCAAGAAACTCAACGAAGAACGCGAGCGCGCCGGACTCGCCACATTCGCCAATCCGCGCAACTTCACTGCAGGAACTGTTCGCCAGCTCGATTCCAGCATCACCGCGCAGCGCCGCCTCGATTTCTTTCCGTACATCATGCTCGTAAACGGCCGCACGTATTTCGACCGCCATTGGGAGACCATGAGCGCACTCGACAAGGCGGGGTTCAAGGTCAATCCGCACCGCAAGCTCGTCCACTCGATGGACGAGGTCTGGGAGTTCATCCAGACGTGGGAGGCCAAGCGCGACTCGTTGCCCTACGAGATCGACGGCATCGTGGTGAAAGTCGATCGCACGGCGCTGCAAGATGAACTCGGATTTACCGGCAAAGCTCCGCGCTGGGCGATCGCCTACAAATACGCGGCCCGCGCGGGAATCACGAAGCTGGAGAATGTCCGCTGGCAAGTTGGACGCACCGGCAAGCTGACGCCCGTTGCCGAGTTAAGCCCGGTTCCCATCGGCGGCACGACGGTTCGCAACGCGACCCTCCACAACATGGACGAGGTCGAACGCCTTGGAGTGAAGATCGGCGATTTTGTTCAGGTCGAGCGCGGCGGCGATGTGATCCCGAAGGTCGCCAAGGTGATCGATGACGATGCCCACCCGCGCGGAACAAAGGAAATCGAGGCTCCGGAAAAGTGTCCGGTGTGCGGAACGAAAGTTGTCCGCACTGAAGGCGAAGTCGATTACCGCTGCGTGAATGCGAACTGTCCGGCCAAACTGCTGGGGACGATCCTGCACTTCGCCTCGCGCGGGGTGATGAATATCGACGGCATGGGCGAATCGCTCGTTCAGCAACTGCTCGACCGCGGGCTGGTGAAGAACGTCGCCGACATCTACGACCTGACGAAAGACAAGTTGCTGAGCCTTGATCGGTTTGGCGATAAGTCCGCCGAAAATATCCTCGACGAAATCAAGAACTCGAAAAAACTTCCGCTCGAACGCGTGATCTACGGACTCGGCATCCGCATGGTCGGCGAGCGCACCGCGCAATTCCTGGCCGAACATTTCGGATCGATGGAGGATCTTGCCAAGGCCAGCGTTGAGGAATTGCAGGACGTGGGCGAGGTCGGCCCCAAGATCGCGGAAAGCATCGCCGAGTTCTTCGGCAATCCGGCGAACAAGAAACTGGTGGAACGCCTGGGCAAAGCCGGTCTTGCCTTTAAAGGACAAAAGAAAGAACGCGGCACAAAGCTTGCCGGCAAGACCTTCGTCCTGACCGGGACGCTGGCCAAATACACGCGCGACGAAGCCAAGAAGATGATCGAAAACGCCGGCGGTAAGGTGGCCGGGTCGGTGAGCAAGAAGACGGACTACGTGGTCGCGGGCGCAGATGCGGGATCAAAGCTGGACAAAGCGAAGGAACTTGGCGTGCCGGTGATCGGCGAGAAGGAGATGGAGAAGTTGGCAGGGTAAGCAGCCGCAGAGGAGGCGCGATCAGCCATCAGCATTCAGCCAGTCGCGTTCCGTGGCTGCTCCTTGTTAATCCGCTGCTTCACGGATGCGTCATCCCGAGGCCCCCCGCCAGATCCTTCGCTCCGCCTGAAGAGCGGCTCCGCTCAGATGTAATGAAAACTAAAAAGGCGTGCCTCCAAGGGTAAAGTACGTGCTCGAAGCACAAGCCCTGAAGGAGGCACGAGATGATCCACGTTGGCGTAGATCTTCACCAGAGATTCTGTTACATGACGGCGGTGGAAGCAAGGGGCAAGATCGTACAGGCGGGGCCGGTGAGCAACGAGAAGCTGGCGCTGCGTAAGTATTTTCGTCAGTTTCGCGGGCAACAGGTGCAGGCGGCGGTGGAGGCGTGCGGGTTCTGGCCGGCGTTTCGCGAGGTGGTGGAGCCGGAGGTCGCGCGGTTGGTGCTGGTGCATCCGCAGCGGGTGAAGGCGATTGCGTCGGCGAAGCTGAAGAATGATCGGGTGGATTCGGAGACGCTGGCGCATTTGCTGCGCTGCGACTTGTTGCCGGAGTCGTGGAAAGCGGACCGGGAGACGCAGGCGCGGCGGCAGCAGGTGCGGTTGCGGGCCACGCTGGTGCGGCATCGGACGCGACTGAAGAACCAGGTGCATGCGGTGCTGCATCAGCAAGGGCTGCATTCGCCGGTGACGGATTTGTTCGGCAAACGGGGACGGCTGTGGCTGGCGGGAGTAAAACTGCCGGCGCAGGCGCGAGAATCGGTGAGCGTGTGCCTGCGCTTGCTGGATGGGTACACGGAAGAGATTCAAAAACAAAATCTCCAATTAAGTGAAAAAGCAAAACAAGACGAGCGGGCCCAGTGGCTGATGACGATTCCGGGGATTGGGGAGTGTTCGGCGATGATGCTGCTGGCCGAGATCGGAGACCTGGGACGCTTCGCTGACAAAGAAGCGCTGTGCAGTTACGCCGGGCTGGTGCCGCGAGTGCGGGAGTCGGCGGGCAAGGCGGCGCGGGGCGGCATCACGCGGCAGGGTTCGCCGTGGATGCGCTGGATCATGGTGGAGGCCGCGCAGGTGGCGACCCGCTGTTCGCCGGCGGCCAAGCGCTACTATGAACGGCTGTCGCGCAAGAAACACAAGCACGTGGCGCGAGTGGCGCTGGCCCGCAAGTTGCTGATCGCGGTCTACGCCCTGCTGCACGACGGCGTGGTGTTTGACGAAGAAAAGTTTGCGGCGGTGTAAGGGGAATCCGTCAGCTCGAAGTCATCCTTGCTCTTCGAGAGCGACGCTCAGATGGAGCGGCGGAGTCCGGACATACCTTATGTGCCTCGAGCACGAATAGAAGCCTGTCCGCATCGCCGCAAAATACCTATGGACAGGTACGCCCGTTTTCATAGAAGGATGACAACGCTGTTGGTGAGCGAGAGTTGTGGGGTTCGGTCTTAGACAGCCCAGGCGGCTGCCGCTACATCTTCTCCCGCATCTTGGCCCACGTTACTTCCAGCATCTCGGGCAGAACGCGCGTCTCGCCTACGACTGACATGAAGTTTGAATCAGCCACCCAGCGCGGCAGGACGTGCATGTGGATGTGCCCTGCGATCCCGGCTCCGGCGGCCTTGCCGATATTCATCCCCAGATTGATTCCGTCCGGACGATAGAGTTCGCGGAGCACCGTCTCCATGCGCTGCGAGAGAGAATCATTTCATTCGCAGCCTCCGTTGGCAGCTTCCGCAATTCGTCGAGGTGCTGGTACGGCACGACCATCACGTGGCCGGGCGTGTAAGGGAATGCGTTCAGAATGACGAAGCAGCACTGGCCGCGATAGACGATGTAGGTCTTCTCGTCATTCTGTTGTTTGACAGCTTCGCAGAAGACGCATCCAACGGTCTTTTCGGTGGCGGAAACGTACGCATAGCGCCACGGCGTCCAGAGATAATCCATAGCAGGGCAGGTTAGCAGATCGGAAACCAGCCGTCAGCTGTCAGCCATTAGCCACTCGGGACTTTTTCGCTGCTCAGTGCTAATCCGCTCCCTCACGGATGCGTCATCCCGACGCCCCCGCGTTTTTACCAGCGGGGCGAGGGATCTCGCGCGCAGTGGCTGCGTCGGTCGTCCGCGCCAGATCCTTCGCTCCGCCTGAAAACCGGCTCCGATCAGGATGACGCAGCAAAAAATCGCACAAAAAGCATTCAGCACGCAGCATTCAGCACTCAGCCCTCAGCCCTCAGCACTCAGCCACTCGGGACTTTTTCGCTGCTCAGTGCTAATCCGCTCCCTCACGGATGCGTCATCCCGACGCCCCCGCGCTTTTACCAGCGGGGCGAGGGATCTCGCGTGCAGTGGCTGCGTCGGCCGTCCGCGCCAGATCCTTCGCTCCGCCTGAAGAGCGGCTCCGCTCGGGATGACGCAACAAAAAATCGTACAAAAAGCATTCAGCACGCAGCATTCAGCACTCAGCCCTCAGCACTCAGCCACTCGGGACTTTTTCGCTGCTCAGTGCTAATCCGCTCCCTCACGGATGCGTCATCCCGACGCCCCCGCGTTTTTACCAGCGGGGCGAGGGATCTCGCGTGCAGTGGCTGCGTCGGCCGTCCGCGCCAGATCCTTCGCTCCGCCTGAAGAGCGGCTCCGCTCGGGATGACGCAACAAAAAATCGCACAAAAAGCATTCAGCACGCAGCATTCAGCACTCAGCCCTCAGCCCTCAGCACTCAGCCACTCGGGACTTTTTCGCTGCTCAGTGCTAATCCGCTCCCTCACGGATGCGTCATCCCGACGCCCCCGCGTTTTTACCAGCGGGGCGAGGGATCTCGCGTGCAGTGGCTGCGTCGGCCGTCCGCGCCAGATCCTTCGCTCCGCCTGAAGAGCGGCTCCGCTCGGGATGACGCAACAAAAAATCGCACAAAAAGCATTCAGCACGCAGCCCTCAGCACTAGCCAGTCGGGACCTTTCTTTTTGGCTGGCTGAATGCTGACGGCTCTTAGAGGGTGGCTGAAAGCTCGCAGCGGACGGCTGAATGCTTCTATTGAAACGTTGCTGTAACAAGCGCCAGATTTGGGTTTGACACTGTTCTCGGGCGATTGCTATAGTCGAAGAGTTCCCATTGGACGCGGGTTCTTTGTTAAACGTCCGACAGCTGGGATTGTTCAAGCTTACTCGCCAGGGTGAGCCCACTACAACCTAACGACTCATCCAGCAGTCCGCAACGCAGGCCCCGCATCCGATCACCAGAGAGGCATAATCTTGCTCGACGAATCCACCGCCCAACATTCCGACTCTAATTCCAGTGTTATGACAGAAGCCGAACCCACGACTGCCGAACAGTCCGAAACCACCACCCAATCTGCCGCTGAACAGGCGCAAGCGGCTGCGGCCGCCGCCGAAGAGAAGGCTGCCGCGGGCGAAGACTTCGCCTCGGCCCTCGAGAGCTTCACTACCGAAGCCGAAGAGGCGGTCAGCGAAGACCGCGTCATCAAGGGGACGGTTCTCAAACTGACGCCCACGCACGTCGTGGTTGACATCGGCGCGAAGTCGGAAGGCATGCTCGCACTATCCGAAGTTCTCGATCACGAAGGCAACCCCAAGTTCAAGCCGGGCGATGAAATCGACGTGATGCGCGACAAGGGAGAAGTCGAAGAAGGTTACGTCCACCTGTCGCATCAGAAGGCGCAGCGCATCCATGCCTGGGAAGAAATCGAGAAGGCCTATACCGAGAAGAAGCCGATCAAGGCGGTGGTAGTCGACCGCATCAAGGGCGGACTCACGGTCGACATTCACGGAGCGCACGCATTCCTGCCGGGATCGCAGGTCGACCTGCGGCCGATTCGCAATCTCGATGGCATGAAAGGACACACCATCGAAGTTGCCGTGATCAAGCTCAACAAGAAACGCGGCAACATTGTGGTGTCGCGCAAAGAGCTGCTCGAAGGCGAGCAGAACGAGAAGCGCTCGAAGACTCTGGAGCACCTGGAAGAAGGTTCGGTCCTCACCGGAGTAGTCAAGAATCTGACCGAATATGGCGCGTTCGTCGATCTGGGCGGACTCGATGGCCTGCTGCACATTACCGACATGTCCTGGGGACGCCTTACTCATCCCAAGGACCTCGTGAATGTCGGCGATCAGATTCAGGTGAAGGTTCTGAAGTACGACAAGGACAAGCAGCGCGTCTCGCTGGGATTCAAGCAGCTCACGCCCGATCCGTGGCTTGACGCGGAGCACCGCTATCCCGAGGGCGCTCATGTGCAGGGACGAGTAATCAGCGTGACCGACTACGGGGCGTTCGTCGAACTCGAACAAGGGATCGAAGGGCTGGTTCACGTCAGCGAGATGACCTGGTCGAAGCGGATGAAGCATCCGTCGAAGCTGGTCAACGTTGGCGATCAGGTCGAGTGCGTGGTGCTCAACGTGAATCCGACGGAGCGCCGCATTTCGCTGGGGATGCGCCAGCTGGCGGCCAATCCGTGGGATTCGCTGCACGAGAAATTTCCGGTGGGCATGACCGTCGAAGGGCGCGTGCGCAATCTGACCGACTTCGGCGCATTCATCGAAATCGAAGACGGCATTGACGGCCTGGTTCACGTCAGCAATCTGAGCTGGACCAAGCGCGTGAAGCATCCTTCGGAAGTTCTGAAGAAGGGCGACCGCGTGAAGGCCGTAGTGCTGGCGATCGAACCAGACAAGCGCCGGCTGTCGCTCGGCGTGAAGCAGCTTCAGCCGGATGTCTGGGAGTCGTTCTTCGCCGCGCACCATATTGGCGACGTTGTTCGCGGCAAGGTCCTGCGGGTGGCGGCGTTTGGAGCGTTCGTCGAAATCGCGGAAGGCGTCGAAGGCCTCTGCCACAAGTCCGAAGCGACCGACGAAAACGGCCAGCCACTGCATCTTGAGCCGGGCCTGGAGCACGACTTCAAGATCATCAAGATGAATCCCGAGGAGAAGAAGGTGGGACTCAGCATCCGCGCAGTGGGCGAAGAGGCCTCGCGCTCGGAAGTCGAAGCCTACAAGCAGCCGGTCTCGAGCACGAGTTCGACGATTGGCGAGCTGATCTCGTGGAAACGCGCCAGCAACGAGAACAACTAGCTTTCAGCACTCAGCTTTCAAGCTGAGTGCTGAATTTGTTTTGCGCGTTTTTTGCGTCATCCTGAGCGTTCCTCGGCTTTGTCATCCTGAGCGCGTCTTTTGCGCGAAGGACCTATGCATTTTGCCGGCAGCATCAGAGCTGCACGCGAATGCATAGATCCTTCGCCGCCAAACCCTGCGGCTCAGGAAGACCTGGCTGTTGATATGGGCGGAGCACGCGAGATCCCTCGCCCCGCTGGTAAAAACGCGGGGCGTCGGGATGACGCATCCGTGAAGCAGCGGATCTACATCAGAGCTGCACGCGAATGCATAGATCCTTCGCCGCCAAACCCTGCGGCTCAGGAAGACCTGGCTGTTGATATGGGCGGAGCATGCGAGATCCCTCGCCCCGCTGGTAAAAACGCGGGGCTTCGGGATGACGCATCCGTGAAGCGGCGGATCTACAACGAGCGGCCCAGGAATGCATAGATCCTTCGCCGCCAAACCCTGCGGCTCAGGAAGACCTGGCTGTTGATATGGGCGGAGCACGCGAGATCCCTCGCCCCGCTGGTAAAAACGCGGGGCTTCGGGATGACGCATCCGTGAAGCGGCGGATCTACAACGAGCGGCCCAGGAATGCATAGATCCTTCGCCGCTAAACCCTGCGGCTCAGGAAGACCTGGCTGTTGATATGGGCGGAGCACGCGAGATCCCTCGCCCCGCTGGTAAAAACGCGGGGCGTCGGGATGACGCATCCGTGAAGCGGCGGATCTACAACGAGCGGCCCAGGAATGCATAGATCCTTCGCCGCCAAACCCTGCGGCTCAGGAAGACCTGGCTGTTGATATGGGCGGAGCATGCGAGATCCCTCGCCCCGCTGGTAAAAACGCGGGGCTTCGGGATGACGCATCCGTGAAGCAGCGGATCTACATCAGAACTGCACGCGAATGCATAGATCCTTCGCCGCCTGCGGCTCAGGAAGACCTGGCTGTTGATATGGGCGGAGCATGCGAGATCCCTCGCCCCGCTGGTAAAAACGCGGGGCGTCGGGATGACGCATCCGTGAAGCGGCGGATCTACAACGAGCGGCCCCGGAACGCGACTGGCTGAATGATGATGGCTGAGTGCCTAATGCTTAATGCTGAATGCTTAATGCTGAATGCTGAGTGCTGATCGCTTAATGCTGATCGCTGATCGCTTAATGCTGATTGCTGAATGCTTTTTCCCGCGCAGTTGTTCTAGAATCCTTAGTTTGCCTTCAGTCATCTCTCACTAAGGAAGATCCCCTTGCCAGAAACAATTTACGACGTCGCCATCATCGGCAGCGGACCCGCGGGATACACCGGGGCCATCCGCGCCGGACAATACGGCCTGAAGACCGCGCTCATCGAAAAAGACGGATTCCTCGGCGGAACCTGTCTGCACGTGGGCTGCATTCCGACGAAAGCGCTGCTCTTCAACGCCGAGCTCTGGGACCATCTCAAAGAGGCCAAGGAATACGGCATCGAAGGCGTCGACGCCCGCAAGCTCAACTGGGCCGCGATTCAGGAGCGCAAAAATAAGATCGTCACCAAGCACACCAAGGGCCTCGATTTCCTGATGAAGAAAAATAAAGTCGAGACCATCAAGGGATATGGCAAGCTGACTGGCTCGGCGCAAAACGGAATCCACACGGTCGAAGTCACCAACGATGGCAAGATCACGCAGCTCAAGGCGAAGAACGTGATTCTCGCGACCGGCTCGGAAGCGCGCATGTTGCCCGGGCTCGAAGTGACCGACCGCATCCTCACGAACATTGAAATTCTCAGCCTGAAAGAAATTCCGAAATCGCTGGTGGTCGTTGGAGCCGGGGCGGTGGGCGTGGAATTCGCCTCGATTTACCGTTCGTTCGATTGCGAAGTGACGATTGTCGAAATGCTGCCACGGCTGGTTCCGGTGGAAGACGAAGAAGTGAGCAAGGAACTGGCGCGCGTCTATCGCAAGCGCGGCATCAACTTTCATACCGGAGCGAAGGTCGACAAGGTTGAAAAGACGAAGGCAGGAGTCGCGGTCACGATCACGGTCGATGGCAAGCAGCAGAAGATCGACGCAGAAAAGATCCTGATCGCGGTAGGCCGCAAGCCGCGCACGCAGAACGTTGGCCTGGAACGCGCCAGGATCAAGCCGGAACGCGAATTCATCAAAGTCAATTCGTGGCAGCAGACGGAAGAGCCGGGCGTTTATGCCGTGGGAGACATCGTCCTGGGAACGCCGCAACTGGCACACGTTGGCGCGATGGAAGCCCTGGTCGCCGTCGCGAAGATTGCGGGTAAACCGTGCAAGCCGGTGAACCGCGAGCGTATTCCTGGCGCGACGTATTGCCATCCGGAAATCGGCAGCGTGGGGCTGACCGAGACGCAAGCCCGCGAGGCGGGATACAACGTGAAGATCGGCAAGTTCCCGTTCACGGCGAACTCGCGCGCCTCGATCGTTGGCCAGCATGAAGGGTTCATCAAGATCGTGAGCGACGCCGACTACGGAGAGATTCTGGGCGTTCACATTATCGGCCCGCAGGCAACAGAATTGATCGCCGAAGCGGTCGTGGCGATGGAAGCAGAAATGACGGTCGAAGATTTGACATGGACGATCCACGCGCATCCGACCCTGGCGGAAGCCATGCTCGATGCGTCGAACAGCGTGTACGGGATGGCGATCAACGCCTAGGAGGATTGAGTCATTGGGGAATTGAGTAATTGTTTGAGCAGCTTCGAGGGTGCGGTTTTTCAATTACCAAATTACAAAATTACCCAACTACAAAATTTCGCATGATTTCGGTTGTCCAACTCGGAACGGTCGACTACGCGACGGGGCTGCGCCTGCAGCAGCAACTGATCGCGTTGCGCAAAGAAGAGAGGATTGGCGACGTGCTGCTGCTGCTTGAGCACAAGCCTGTCATCACACTGGGACGCAACGCGAAGGCTAAGAATGTCGTGGCGTCGGCGGAGTTGCTCAAGCAACGCGGCGTTGAACTGTTCGAATGCGACCGCGGCGGAGACGTCACTTTTCACGGACCCGGCCAGGTTGTTGGTTATCCGATCTTCGACCTGCGCGGATTTGCGCGTTCCTGCAGGCCATTGTCATCCCGAGCGGAAGAGAACGACTTGCCGAATCTTTCTCTGGAGTCGAGAGCCCGCCCGGAGCAACCGATCGCAGGGAGGGCGCCGAATGGGGACCTCGTGTTCTCCGCGCGCAAGCACCTTGGCGTGGTGGAATTCGTTCGCTGCCTGGAAGATGTTCTGATGCGCACCTGCGCGGACTTCTCCATCCCGAGCAAGCGTGTCCCAGGTCTGACGGGAGTGTGGACTGATCCAGAATCTGGCATAGGCCATGCAGGGACAGCCGCCCTCGGCGGTCCAGCCGAGCGAAACTCGACGGCTGCTGCCGAAAGCGGCACCCATTTGGAGAACAGGCACGAAGGCCACGAAGCCAAGCTCGCCGCCATCGGCGTACACATCTCGCGGTCAGTTACGTCGCACGGATTCGCGCTCAACGTCAATACCGACCTCAGCTACTTCAACCTGATCGTGCCGTGCGGCATCGCCTCGAAGCCGGTCACCTCGATGCAGAACGAACTCGGCCGCGCGCTTGATCTCAACGCGGTGGGCGAATCCATCTCGCGAAACTTCGGCGTGGTCTTCCAATCGCAAATGCTCTGGGTCGATACGCTGGACGCGCTGCTGGGACGGACGGTGGGCGTGCCGATGAAAGCTCCCGAAGAACTCCGACGGCTCCACAAGAAAGACGAAACCACCTGGGCATAGGTCGACCTAGACTGGCCGGGACAAAAGGTCCCTCGACTGCGCAACACGATACGCGTTTTGCCTCATGATGACCGGCGATGGATTCTCAATCGAACCGAATCGGTGCTTTTTGTGCGATTTGTTGTTGGGTCATCCTTAGCGGAGCCGGCGTTCAGGCGGAGCGAAGGATCTCGTGCGGGCTGCGTCGGCGGTGCACGCGAGATCCCTCGCCCCGCTGGTAAAAACGCGGGCTTCGGGATGACGCATCCGTGAAGCAGCGGACTAACTAAGGAGCAGCCACGGAACGCGACTGGCTGAATGCTGATGGCTGAGCGCTGATGGCTGAGTGCTGATGGGCTGAGTGCTGATGGCTGAATGCTTTTTGTGCGATTTGTTGTTGGGTCATCCTTAGCGGAGCCGGCGTTCAGGCGGAGCGAAGGATCTCGTGCGGGCTGCGTCGGCGGTGCACGCGAGATCCCTCGCCCCGCTGGTAAAAACGCGGGGCTTCGGGATGACGCATCCGTGAAGCAGCGGACTAACTAAGGAGCAGCCACGGAACGCGACTGGCTGAATGCTGACGGCTGAGTGCTGATGGCTGAATGCTGATGGGCTGAGCGCTGATGGCTGAATGCTTTTTGTGCGATTTGTTGTTGGGTCATCCTTAGCGGAGCCGGCGTTCAGGCGGAGCGAAGGATCTCGTGCGGGCTGCATCGGCGAGCACGCGAGATCCCTCGCCCCGCTGGTAAAAACGCGGGGCTTCGGGATGACGCATCCGTGAAGCAGCGGACTAACAAGGAGCAGCCACGGAACGCGACTGGCTGAATGCTGACGGCTGAGTGCTGATGGCTGAATGCTTTTTGTGCGATTTGTTGTTGGGTCATCCTTAGCGGAGCCGGCGTTCAGGCGGAGCGAAGGATCTCGTGCGGGCTGCGTCGGCGGTGCACGCGAGATCCCTCGCCCCGCTGGTAAAAACGCGGGGCTTCGGGATGACGCATCGGTGAAGCAGCGGACTAACAAGGAGCAGCCACGGAACGCGACTGGCTGAATGCTGACGGCTGAGTGCTGATGGCTGAATGCTGACGGCTGAGTGCTGATGGCTGAATGCTGATGGGCTGAGCGCTGATGGCTGAATGCTTTTTGTGCGATTTGTTGTTGGGTCATCCTTAGCGGAGCCGGCGTTCAGGCGGAGCGAAGGATCTCGTGCGGGCTGCATCGGCGAGCACGCGAGATCCCTCGCCCCGCTGGTAAAAGCGCGGGGCTTCGGGATGACGCATCGGTGAAGCAGCGGACTAACTCCGTGAAGCAGCCGATTAACGAGGAGCAGCCACGAGTGCTAGCCCTTTTCCCCTCGCTCGCGATACCATCAATACATCGCGCTTTGTGCGCCGCCTTGCATGGGGAACAATAAGAAGAAGTCCAAAGCAAGCTCTAACGGGAATCGTCCCCGCAATGGGGCGTCCCGAAAAAAATCACCACTTCTGGCAAAATCAGCCAGAAATGGGGCACCCACTCCTGGAAACGGCGCGCCCCCAAGCAGAAATGGGGCGCCCGCATCGGCCAACGGCACTGGGCTCCGCACTTATGAAATCCCCGATTACCGGCTTGAGCATCCGACGTTTACTGTGCTGCAGGTTCCCGAGAAGGATAAGCAGGGCAACGAGCGCGTGCAGTATGAAGTCTCGGGAGATGTTGACGCGCCGGTTCCGCCAATCCGCGAGTCGCAATATCTCGACAAGCAGCAGGCGATCGAGATTTATCGCTACATGCTGCTCAACCGCAAAATGGAGATTGCGCTCGAGAATCTGTACAAGCAAGGCAAAGTTGTCGGCGGAGTTTATTTCGGGCTCGGCCAGGAGGCATGTTCATGTGCTTCGGCCTACGCGCTCGATCACGATGACTGGTTTGCGCCGATGATCCGCAACCAGGGATCGCTTCTGGTCCGCGGCTTCGGCGCCTCGGACACCATGATGCAGTACATGGCCAAGGCCGATTCGCCGACCAAGGGCCGCGACGGCACGTCGCACTTCGGTGACATCGAAAAGCGCAACATGGTTTCGCCCATCTCGATGCTCGGGGATCTCATTCCGGTGATGGCGGGCGTGGCGCTGGGCGCGCGGCTGCAGGGACGCAACATCGCGGTGATGACATACATCGGCGACGGAGGCCAGTCGACGGGCGTGACGTACGAAGGCATCAACTTCGCCGCCGTGCAGAATCTGGGGCTGGTGCTGATTGTGGAATCGAATCTCTGGGCCTACTCGACGCCGTCGAACATGCAGTACCGCTGCCAGGATCTTGCGGAACGCGCCATCGGATACGGCATTCCGGGCGTGATCGTCGATGGCACCGATGCGTGCCAGGTCTACGACGCTGCACATGAAGCAGTCGAACGCGCGCATCGCGGCGAAGGGCCGACGCTGATCGAAGCGAAGATGATGCGGATGAAAGGGCACGCGATTCACGATGCCGCCGGATACGTTCCGAAGAGCATGTTTGAATTCTGGAAGAAGCGCGATCCGCTGGCGCGATTCGAAAATTATTTAGTGAAAGAGAAAAAGTGGCTGACGGTGAAAGAGAATGAATCGCTGATCGCGGAGGTGGAAAGCGCGATCGAGGCGGAGCGGGAGATTGCGGTGAATTCCCCGATGCCGACGCCGGAATCAGCCGAGGGTGGAGTCTTCTGCGAAGACGGCTGCCACGCGATCAAACCAAAATACGGCATGCCGAAAGTAAAGAAGGGAACGGCGAGCTACAAAGAGACGGAAGCGGCGGCGCACTTCAAATAGCAGAGGTAATCGCCCGGCCTTCTACCGATACACCTCGCGCCGATGCCCAATTCGCACGATTACAATCACGACTCGTTTCCCATCGATACGGTAAACCACGCGATAGTCGCCGACGCGAATCCGATAATGGTCGACTTGCGCTTGCAACTTCTTGACCCCAACCGGAAAAGGATCGTCAAGGAGCGGGTTGATTCTTTCCGCGATTCGGCGGCGAATTTGACGATCCAGTCCCTTGAATTCCCTCAACGCAGATGTCGTGAATTCAAGGCTGTATCGCATGGGCAGAGCGCGAATCTACAGACCAAGTTCTTTCTTTATTTTCGACCAGGGAACAGTGGGCTCATTCAGACGCTTACGTGCCTCTTCGATATCGATCCGGTCTTCCAACTCTTCCAGGAAGTCGTAATCTTCGACCGGCATGATCGCCGCGATAGGCTTCTTGCCGCGATGGACGAGCACCCGTTCCCGGCCGAAAGCGGCACGGTTTAGAATGTCAGAGAAGTGCTGGCGGGCTTCGCTGGCGGTGAGCTTGTTTGCCACAGTGAACCTCCAGAATTGTACATAACATACGATAGCACATTTTGTACAATTTGTAAGCTTCCGCTTGATTGCTGCTGGGGATTCAGACTCGCAACTCAGGACTAACCATGCCCCAACTAACTTATCTTGAAGCCATACGGCAGGGAATCTGGGAAGAGATGGAACGCGACCCGACTGTGTTTTGCCTTGGGGAAGACATCGGGATTTACGGGGGCGCGTTCAAGGTCACCGACGGATTCATTGACCGCTTCGGTGCGGAGCGCGTGATCGACACTCCGATTGCCGAGTCGGCCATTGTGGGCGCGGCTTTCGGAGCTTCGCTGACAGGTATGCGTCCCGTCGCCGAATTTCAGTTTATGGACTTCATCGCGTGCGCCATGAACCAGATCTCGAACATGGTGGCAAAGACGCATTATCTATGGGGGGCGCCGGCTCCGCTGGTGCTGCGCGGGCCGAGCGGGGGATACGTGCATGGCGGGCCGTTTCACTCGCAGAATCCGGAGATGTGGTTCGTACACAATCCCGGGCTGAAGGTGATTTGTCCCGCGACTCCGTATGACGCGAAGGGACTGATGAAAGCGGCGATCCGCGACAATAATCCGTGCGTGTTCTTCGAGCACAAGTATCTGTATCGGCGAATCAAAGAAGAAGTGCCGGCGGATGATTATGTGGTGCCAATCGGAAAGGCGCGAGTGGCGCGCGAAGGCAGGGACTTGAGCATCATCACGTATGCGGCGATGGTGCACACGGCGCTTGAGGCAGCCGACATTCTGGCGAAAGAAGGAATCGACGTCGAGATTGTAGATCTGCGGTCGCTGGTGCCGATCGATCGCGAGGCCATCGCGCAGACGGTGAAGAAGACGAACAAGGTGATCATCCTGCACGAGCACTCGCGTACGGGAGGCATTGCGGGGGAGATTGCGGCCATCATCAACGAAGAAGCGTTTGATGATCTCGATGGGCCGATCGTGCGCATTGCCGGGCTTGATTCGGCGATTCCGTTCTCGCCTCCGCAGGAGCATCATTATTTACCGAAGGTGGAGGATGTGGTGCGTGAGACGCGCAGGCTGAAGGCGTATTAGTAATCGCTTCACCGAGGAACGAAGGGTCTCTCCATTCTGCATTGCGTTGGGCTTCGCAGAACGCAATGCTCCGGTCGAGACGACAATGTGTAGACGAAGCTATGGATGTCGCGGCTGAACCAACACGGAATCCGACTGGCGCGTCTGGCGGGCGTTCCAGCAGGATGGTGTCTCTCATCACCGGAATCATTGTGGCCGCAGTTGCGATGACGGCTGCGGCGAATTGCTTTCTCAAATATGTGTGGTGGACGGCTTGCTACAGCGCGTGGCGAGGCATTCCGAAACTTGCGGCGCAATGGCAAGCGGCCGGCGCTCGCGCTTCGTTCTATGGATGGAGTTTGCTCATTCTGGAATTGGCGAGCGTGACGCTCGTGTTTATGTTGGTTAGATCGCGTTCCGGAGGGATGGTGACGAATGGACTACGCCTGGTCGCATCGGTTGCCATCGCGATCGCGGGAACCGGGCTGCTGGCGTGGATTGTGAGCCTGCTGAAGCAGGGCGCGAGTTGAAAAGAAATTCAAAACCTGACAGCCGATGGCGGCTGTCACCACATTAAAGCTGACGTGCTTCTTTCTGGCGTGGCGGCCTATCCATCTGAAACAATACCTCTGGAGGATACATGGGCAAGTTCTTTCTTGGGGTCATCATCACGATTCTGTTGCTGATTCTCGCCGGATTCGGCTATGCCATGCTCGGTCTTTTCCCTACTCCCGCCAACGTGGAACCGTCGCACTTCGAGCGGCACCTTGCTATGTCCGCGGTGGATGCTTCGATGGACCGTCATGCGCCACGGGTCAGCAATCCACTGACCCCAACTGATCAGAATCTTGAAGACGGGATGAAGCTCTACACGATGAATTGCTCTCTGTGTCACGGAGGCCTTGACCGCAAGCCTTCGACGCTGGCGACTTCGTTCTATCCGCCGCCGCCGAATCTGATCTCCGATCCGCCGGATGATCCGGAGTGGCACATCTATTACACGATCCGCACCGGCGTGCGATACAGCGGAATGCCCTCGTGGGAAAAGACTCTCAACGATCAGGACACTTGGAAGATCACCATGTTCCTGTCGCATATGGACAAGCTGCCGCCCGGCGTCCAGGAATTCTGGAAGACGAATTTCAACACGGCCGCAACGACGGAAGAGCCCAAGCCGGAAGAGAAGAAAGAAGAAAAGCGCGAACACCACTGAGGCGGAACAGCAACCTGCGATCAGACTGCCGGCTCCTGGGCAGAGCGTGGTAACTTGTGACTCCGGTGCTATTGTTGCAGGGAGGGCTAAGCGCATGGCGTTTCCCAACGACGATCCCACGGTCCAGCAGGGTGACCGTACGGTACAACTGATTGACTGGCTGGTGGGGCGATTGGAAGAGTGTCTGGGCGAAGTTCTGCCGCTGGAGACGGATGATCTTCTGAAAGATTACGCGAAAGATGCTCGTAACAACATCGCATCGGCAGTGGAACAGTTGAGCCGCGCCCGCGCGAGAAGACAGCAGCAACTCGGAGGCGGCGGGGAGTAGAGCGCGGCGCTGTTACTAAAGATATTCTTAACACTCAGGATCACTGACGATTGGATTTTGCGAGCTGGATACTGGGGTGGATGGAGGTCCCAGGATGGCGCAATGCGAAAGGCTCAAGACGTGTCCCTTCTTCAGTGACCGCATGGAGAACATGCCAAACGTCGGCGAAGTGCTGAAGAGAACTTATTGCCTGGGTGACAAGACGCTGTGCGCGAGGTATCAGGTGGGATTAGCGGGCGTTGCGGTGCCTCCGGATCTCTTTCCTCAGGATGCGGGTCGCGTGCGGGAGATCTTGCGCGATCGGTAACGGGGCGGGCAAGTTGGGTCGGGGGTAAAGCCGGCAATGGTTTGTGCCTTTTGGCGGCGCTAAAGCGCTGCTCTTCCAGGTGGAGACGGCTGAAGGTGTGGGGTTTGCAGTATCCTTCCAGGAATCGTTAGGACGACGTTGGATTGCGGGGGCGCGGCAAGATGCCCGCACGACAGCCGGCGGGGATGCGGGCGCTACTGTCGGGGAGGCGTTGGCGGCACAGCGGAGCTTCGCTCCGCCGGACAGCCGAGGGCGGCTGTCCCCACATAGGCTGGCGGTCCCCACATAAGCTGGCGGTCCCCACATAAGCTGGCGGTCCCCACATAAGCTGGCTGTCCCCACATAAGCTGGCTGTCCCCACATAAGCTGGCTGTCCCCACATAAGCCGGCTGTCCCCACATAAGCTGGCTGTCCCCACATAGGCCGGACAGCCGAGGGCGGCTGTCCCCACATAAACAGAACTCTGCACAATCTCCAGCAAGCTGGAGTTTCGGCCAGCAGAACTCTGCACAATCTCGCTTCGCATTAGCTGTTGGTTAGGGCGGTGAGGTCTACTTTAATGGCGGGGAGTTCGGGCTAGGCTTCCATGGCGATTTGGGCGATGCGGCCTACGAGGTAGTCGGAGGGGGATTTGCGGTCGGGGATGGGTAGGAATTCGACTGGGGCGGACTGGCTGTGGGGACGCAAGATTAAGTTATTTTCGGCCAGTTCGACATATCGGACCACACAATTATCGTTTTTCAGAACAGCGTACAGATTTAATTCTCCCTTGCGATAGGGCTTAAGTGAGTTGTAATGGCGGTCGAGGAGCAGAGTGGAGCCGGGGACGAGGCGAGGAAGCATGGAGGCGGCGTCCTTAGGGTCGAGCTTGATGAGGACGAAGCGGTGCCAGGAAGAACGGTCCCCTTCGATTTCGGGCTTGAGCTTGCGAAGGAAGGACTTACGGAACTTGAGGATCTCGAGGACCCGGTCGGCGGTGATGAGAGGCTGGGTAGCGGCGGTGGAGGGGTCGGTGAGAAGGACGTTTTCGAAGTCGTCGGGGCTGGGGGGCAGGATGGAGGCGCGCTTGTTGACCTCGGCGGGATCAAGGAGGTCGAGGACGGAGAGGTGCTGGACGGAGAGGACCTTGTCCATGCCCTCGATGCTGAGTCCGCGCTTGCGATTGAGGAAATTTGAAATATGAGCCTGTTTAAAACCGGTTTGTTGAGCTAAGCGGAGGCCAGTCAATTCGCCGGATTCGATGCGTTCCCACAGGATTTTACGGAGACTCTCTTGCAGGATTTTTGAACTTCATTTGTGGAGTATAGCAGCCGGTGGGGGGATGGAGGAGGCGCCTGTATATGAC
>CAVXPX010000013.1:0-331430 GCA_963763845.1 uncultured Acidobacteriota bacterium | reverse complement strand
CTAGTTCGCAGTCTTTATATTCCCTCGCCCAATTCCAACAGCCAGTCCTTCTCCCCTGCTTTTGCGCGGCATCGTCGGAGCGTTTCTTCCAAACAGCGGCGATCCTGATAGCCGTGGTCTTCCATGGCTGCCGTGTTGCGGAGACATTCTCGATACAGGGAAGACACCTTCGGTTTTCTTTTTGCAGCAGAAGCAGCCCTACGTTCCAAGAAGAACAAGTAAGACAAATGCACAAACAAATCGGCGGCTTGCAGTTGTGGAGTTTCAGCCGCAAGGGGAAAGGCTGGATCACCGAGTCTGTTTTTAGTTTTCCAGTCAGAGCCAGGGACGGGCACTTCCTTGGTCTGCTTGAACATCTCAGTCGCGTAACCCGCAAACGGCTTATCGAGCCCAAAAAAGAAATGCGCTTTCCCGCCTATTGGGGCGTATTCGCAGACACACTTGATGCAATTCTGAAATGGAACGAAGTACGGTTTATTTGGGGAACCTGTGGAGATTAGCTTGCGGTCTCTTACGATGGCTCCGGTGAGGAATTTCCGTTGTATCAAGGAGAGCGAGTTAAAGTCTTCGACCACAACCCCGAAACTGACTGGACGTATCTTGTTGAACCGAGCAATCAGCGATGTCAGGTCTTTCAACATTGGCTGATGCCTTTGGGCTTTAAGCATATCCTTCGCATGGAATTCGTGAAGTTGGACTCCGTATCTGGCGAGAACCTTCGGCCACTCCTTCTCAAGCTGTCCCCATTGCTTGCTGCCGCCAAAGAATCCTCCGATGACACAGATAGCAGCTCCGTCGTGGATGCCACTCTCGTCTAGGTAGGCGTCAATCATAGCGAACAATTTTGGGTGTCCATCTCGCGGGTGCATCATTCGCGCAAACTCATTAATCCGAAGTTGACTTTTCACAGACACGACGAATACCCTGCTCTCTAGGCAGGTTCATCGGGTGAGTCAAAAGCCAAATCGTTCCGCGCCTTCCGCCAAGAATGAGGCGGGCGAATTTGGAAACTTCACGCGATTACTGGATAAACTTTTGACAGTTCCGCATTCAAAGATCAAAGCGGAACTTGAAGCTGAGAGGCGAAAGAAACCTACGCAGAAGATACGCGCCGAACGCGGCCACGCTTACCGCGATACAGATTAGAACGCCTCCGTTTCTCCCTCCTTCCCGGTCAGTTCCTTGTAGGTGATTCGCTTCCCGACCAGATTTCGCAGAACCATATCGAAGCGGTCTGCATCTTTTTTGGGGTTCTCCTTGGTCCCGCGATTGTTGTAGCGGAACACCTGCTCGTCCAGATACGCCTGCATGTGGAACGGCTCTACTGCTACGTAGGTGCCGGACAGATGGCGCTTGAACAGGCTCCAGAAGTTTTCGAGCCCGTTGGTATGCACCTGTCCGCGAACGTAGGTGTCCATGTGATTCACGAACTCGTGTACGTACTTCTCCGCGAGTGCCTGATAGCCTCGGGCTTCGTCAGTGAATACGCGAGTGCCGTAGCGCACGTTCTTGAGAACCATGGACTGCAAGGTCTGGCGCGAAGTGTTGGGAATGATCTCGCAACGAATCTTGCGCTGCGCTCGGTCCAGCATTCCCATCACGATTGTCTTGGTCACGTTCGGATCGCCGCCTTCTTTGGTGATCTTGTTCCGCTTGTAGCCGTGCATGTTCTTGAGTCTGCCGCCGACGTAGCTCTCATCCAGTTCCACACCGGAATCAGGATCGCCGCCCAGCTTCTCAAGGGTTCCCATTCTCAGAGCCATACGCACGCGATGGAGCATAAACCACGCGGTCTTTTGTGTGACGCCTAATGCTCTGTGGATTTCGTAGGAGGAAATGCCGTTCTTGCAGTTCGCAATCATCCAGACGCAGGTAAGCCACTTGTCAAGACCGATGGGCGATTCCTCAAAGATGGTCCCAATCTTGATGGAGAACTGACGCTTCGGATGCTTGGTCTTGCACTCCCACAGGCGACGAGTCGAGATGTAGCGCACGTCTTTCGAGCCACAGACAGGGCAGAACGCGCCATCAGGGAAGCGACGGGCCATCAGGAATTTCTGGCAACGGTCGGGATCAGAAAAGTACTGGATGGCTTCTTGGAGGGTTTTTGGTTCGCGTTCCATGACCCAGATACTACCTAAATACGATTACTGAGTCAAGTATATTATTACCACTTTTTGGCATTGCTCCTCCTAAGCGGCTGTGCTACCTTGAGCGCATAATCCCGGTTTGGAGGTCTGCTGGATGCTGACTTCGAAAGACCAACTTCTGACCAGCCACGAAGAGTTCCGTCGGCTGGCTCAGGAGCACACGCATTACGCGCAACGTCTCGATTCACTTACCCAGAAACGCTATCTCAGCGAAGACGAAAAGCTTGAAGAAGTGCGTCTGAAGAAACTGAAACTCCGCCTCAAAGATCAGATGGAGTCCATTGAGCGCGAGTATCGGCAGCAATACGGCGTTAACGTAGCGTAATCGAATTCTGGCCAATTCCCCGGCGGCATCTGCCGCCACGGACAAAACTATCTTGTGCAGGGCGCGATAAAGCGCCTTTTTTTATTTATACTTACGTCGTTTTACCGGGATGCGCTGGCTTTCGCTGCCAGATATAATGAAATAACTCCCCATGGTCCGCGATGGCTATTTCTACGCTCTGCCGCTGATTGCCGCGGCTGTTCTGCTGGGCTGGCTGACGAGTCCCGCGTGGGCGATTATTCCGCTTCTTCTGGCGGCATTTTTCTTGTGGTTCTTTCGAGATCCGGAGCGAACGATTCCTTCCCAGCCGGGCGCCGTCGTTTCTCCGGGAGATGGAACCGTCACCGATATTTCCACCGTTAGCATTGGCAACGAAGAGCGACTGCGATTCAGCATTTTCCTGAGCGTCTTCAACGTGCACGTGAATCGCGCTCCCATAACCGGCGTCGTGCGCGATATCCGATACCAGCGCGGCAAGTTCCTCGATGCGCGCAGTCCTGACTGCGCCGATCAGAACGAGCAGAACGCCGTCACCATGGAAGGCGATGGCCAGACCGTTACATTCAAGCAGATTGCAGGTCTACTGGCTCGCCGCATTGTGTTTACTCCGAAAGTTGGAGATCGCCTCGATCGCGGCCAGCGCGTCGGTCTGATTAAGTTCGGATCGCGGGTCGATCTGGTCCTCGATGCCTCCGCCCGCGCCAACGTGAAAGTTGGAGATCGTGTCAAAGGCGGCGCTACCATCCTTGCTTACCTGCCTCAGCAAGAGACTGTTGCCGCGGGAAGTTCGTCTGCCGCACAGGGAGCGCGCCGATGAGCCAACTCCCGATTCGGCCACGCCGCAGGCAAAGCAAGGGCATGTACATCCTGCCTTCGCTATTCACCACGGCGAACATGGCGCTGGGCTACTACGCGATTCTTGAGGTCATGCACGCCACGCTCGTCGACTTCTGGCACCTCGACAACGCGGCCAAGGCGATCGGGTTTGCCGTTCTGTTCGACGGTCTGGACGGACGCATCGCCCGCATGACCGGCACCACCAGCGATTTCGGCCGCGAACTCGATTCGCTCGCCGACGCTATCACGTTTGGCGTTGCTCCCGCGATGCTGGCCTGGACCTGGGGATTTCACCTGATCCCGCCGATCTGGCTCACTCAAGGCCAGTGGCATATCAAGCTGACCCAACTCGGCGCGATTGCGAGTTTTCTCTTTCTGATTGCTGGCGCGAGCCGCCTGGCGCGCTTCAACATCACTTCGAATGCGCAACCCTCCAATCCCGGCCGTCCCGGGAAGAAATATTTCGTTGGGATGCCGATTCCCGCCGGAGCTGGCGTGATTGCCGCCGTCGTTCACTTTGAAAGCGGAGATCCGCGCGCCGTCTTCTCGCCCTACACCGCGCTGGCGTGGTCGGCCATGGTGGCCACCGTCGCCTATCTCATGGTGAGTACCTGGCGCTTCTACAGCTTCAAAGACATCGATTTTCGATCTCGGCATCCATTCCGCTTGATCGTCCTGTTGGCCGGACTTTTCGCACTGATCTTTTTCTTCTCAAAGCAGATGCTCTTTGCGATCGCCCTGATTTACATGGTTTCCGGTGTCTTCTGGCGCTTGCAGTGGATCTTCCGCCGTCACCACGATCCGCCGCCCCCGCCCTACAAGGAGGCTTCGCAGGCATCATGAGCGAGCCCGCACGCGTCACACCGCCGAATCAGCCCGCCGCGCGAGGCAGGCTCTATCGCGCCGCCATCGTGGGCGCAGGATCGCTCAGGGGCAAAGAGGTCGCTGAAGCTCTGAACGAGCGCAACTTTCCCGCGGCCGATATTCGCCTGCTCGACGACGACGAATCTATGGGACAACTCGAAGCCATGGGCGACGAGGTCAGCTTCATCCAGCGTGTCCGTGCCGAACAATTCGAGCACGTCGATTTCACCTTTTTCGCCTCCGATCCTGAAAGCACGCGCCGCAGTTGGAAGGACGCTCGAGATGCCAGCAGCACCATCATCGACTTGTCGGCGGTCCTGGAGGATGAACCTGGAGCCACCGTGCGCTCGCTCTGGATTGAGCGCGAGCGCGGCCAGGTCGTGCGGCCGGAACTCCAGCCCGGGCCCTGTGTCACCGCGCATCCGCTAGCGATCACGCTAGCCCTGCTGCTCCTGCGTGCCAAGAAAGCTGCCGTCATCAAGCGGGCGATCGCCACCGCATTCGAACCGGCCTCCGAGCGCGGCCAGCGCGGTATGGACGAACTGCACCAGCAGACCGTGAATCTGCTCTCGTTTCAACCGCTGCCGAAAGACGTTTTCGACGCGCAGGTGGCCTTTAACATGATCGCGCGTTACGGTCAGAAGTCGCAGCCGGCGCTCGATTCCGTGGAATCCCGCATTCTTCGGCACTTCCGCAAGATTGTCGGCGGGCAGGCGGTCGAGCCTTCGCTATTCCTGCTGCAGGCGCCAATCTTCCACGGTCATGCGCTGGCTTTATTCCTCGAGTTCGATCAGGCCGCGGACGTCGTGGAGACCGCCCGCATCTTTTCCGGAGATCACATGCTCGTTTCCGCTGGGGAGGACGATTGGCCCACCAACGTCGGCTCCGCTGGGCAGAATGACATCCACGTAACTTTCAAAAGTGATCCCGTTCACCCCAACGGCATGTGGCTGTGGGCCACGGCCGACAACCTCCGCATTTCAGCGCTCACCGCGGTCGAGTGTGCCGAAAGCATGACCGCCACCCGTCCCATAGGGAAGATTCAGTGAGAATCTATTCACGCGCCCTGCCCGGACTCCTTCTAATCTTCATCGCGCTCACCTCGGGTCTCGCCTGCGGGTATCACACCGCCGGCCACAACGTCACCCTTCCACAGGACGTCAAAACCATCGCGATCCCTTCCTTCAAGAACGAGACTCTGACCTACCGAATCGAGCAGATGCTCACGGCCTCCGTAGTGCGCGAGTTCACGACCCGCACCCGCTATCACGTTGTCAATGACCCCGACGACGCCGACGCCACCCTGCACGGCACCGTGATCTCAACCGTTGAAACTCCGCTGGCATACGATACGGCGACCGGACGCGCTGCCAGCGTGATGATCGTTGTCAGCATGCGAGTGACGCTGGTCGACCGTCATGGCCAGGTGCTCTATCAGAATCCAAGCTACGTTTTCCGCGAGCAGTACGAAGTGTCGCAGGACCTGGCCACGTTTTTCGAAGAGGGCTCGCCCGCTTTCCGCCGTCTCTCGCAGGATTTTGCGCGGACACTGGTGTCAAATATTTTGGAGGGATTCTAATTCGTGAAGCAGTTTCTCCTTATCGCGGCCATTGCGGCCTGTTTATCGGCCGCCGGGTGTTATAGCGGAACGCGCCCGGCCCATATTGGCAATCCTGCGAAAGAATTCACGGTTCAAGATTCGGACCGCAAAGTCTCGCTCGACCAATTCCGTGGGCAGGTGGTCGTACTCAACTTCTGGGCGACGTGGTGTCCGCCTTGCCAGGAAGAACTTCCCTCGCTGATGACGATGCAGGAACGAATGCGCGGCCGCGGCATTGTCGTGCTGGGAGTGAGCATCGATGTCGACGGTAATGCCTACCACAGCTTTCTCAAGGAACATGGAGTGAACTTTCTGACCGTCCGCGATCCGCAGCAGAAAGTTGCCGAGTTGTACGGTACCGCCGGATGGCCGGAAAGCTACATCATCGATCGCGAGGGCGTACTCCGCAGAAAAATCGTCGGGCCCATCGATTGGACCCAGCCCGATATCATCCAACTGCTGGGCAAGCTGTAACAAGCGGCCTCTGACCTCTGGCCCCTGAAACCCGATGCCGTTACTATGCGAATCGCGCCCTGAATGCTAAAGTCGGAGTGAACATTTTTGTCATTCCGAGGCGTGAGCGCCGCGGAATCTGCTGCAGACGTTTTAGCGGCGCAACTTGGTTCAGATGCGAGCCTTCGCCCAAGCCGAACGTTTCGTCAGCGACCTGCAGGCACGCAAACTGCGTGCGGCGTATGTCTTTGTCGGAGACGAAGCCTTCTTCCGCAAGCGCTTCCGCGACGCCATTCTCGAGCATCTCGTGCCCGCCGACCTGCGCGATTTCAGTCTCTTCGAATTCGATCTCGGAGACACCGATCTGGCCGAAATTCTTGACCGCGCCCGCACCCCATCGCTGATGGCTCCATTCCAGGTATTTTTTTTGCGCGGTGTGAAGAATCTCTTTGGCCGCGGATCGAACGAAGAAAAGCTCGCGGCGATCGAACAGTACTGTAACAATCCAAATCCCGACGCTCTCCTCATCTTCGTCGCCGACCACATCAGCATCCCTGCCGACGTCCGCAAAATGGAGATGCAGGATAAGGAACGTTATCAGCGCATCCGCGAAACCATGGGCCAGTACTGCGGCATTGTCGAACTGGCTCGCGTGGAAGAAGGCGAAGCCGTCCGCTGGCTGACTGATTTCTGCACCGGCCGCGAAGTCAAGATTGAGCCCGATGGCGCCCGCGAACTCGTCGACGCGCTCGGCGGCGACATGATGATGATCTCCAACGAACTGGAGAAGCTCATTCTCTACGTCGGCGAAAAAAAGCGAATTACTCTCGGCGATGTCGAAACCATGGTCCTCGCCGCCAAGCAGCGCTCGCTCTACGAACTGACCGACGCCATCTCCAGCAAAGATCGCGTGAAGGCGCTGGAAGTGCTCGATGCCATGCTCGTCTCCGGCGACGGCGAAGAAGCTTCCATCGGCCACGTCTACATGCTGGCGAAAACCTTCCGCCAGATGCTGATTATTCTCGAACGCAACGTGCGCGACCAGCGCATGCTCTGGGCCGCACTCTGGCAGGGATTCCGCGTGCCTCCCTTTGCCGCCGACGACATCATCCGCCAGGCTCGCCGCTACAAAAATCGTCGCGAACTCACCCGCGCCATCCGCCTCGTCGCCAAAGCCGATCTGGCCCTGCGCTCGAACCCGGTCAGCAAGCGTATGGTCCTCGAGCGCCTCGTAATGGACCTGACCACTGAACCGAAGCTGGAAACACCGAACTGGATGCAAGAGCAGTTGCCGGTATAGAAACCAGAAGCCGACCTCAACGGCAAGCGAATCAAGTTTCGTGTCAGGGCGCGCCTCTTAGGCGGGCCAGCACTAAGGGATCTTGGGTGAGGCAGGACCTTTAGGCCTGCCGCCAGGCGCCCCAAGCATGGAATATTGCGCCCGTGGATTCGCCAGCTTCCCTCCACCCGTCGGTAACTTGTTACCTCCCGCAGCGCTGATAGAACATACCAAGGTGTCCAGCCTCGAAGTCGCACTTCCTGAACCATCCCAGCAGTCGAAGACAACCGCCGGGCCTTCTCCCGTCATCGTCGCATTACTTCTCTTCACCGCGACGCTGCTTCTCTATATTCCCTCGTTCAACAACGACTTCGTTAACTACGACGATGGCGCCTACGTCACATCGAATTCGCACGTCCTACAGGGCGTTTCCTGGAAGAACATCAAATGGGCCTTCACGGCGACCATTGAGGCGAACTGGCACCCGCTTACCTGGATCTCCCACATGGAGGACGCGCAGTTATTCGGCACCAATCCGATCGGCCACCATTTCCATAGCGTGGTTCTACACGCTCTCAATGTCGTTCTCTTATTCCTCGTCCTGCTTAAAGCGACGGGATATCTGTTTCGAAGCGCCTTCGTGGCAGCCCTGTTCGCCGTTCATCCTTTAAATGTCGAATGCGTGGCTTGGATCGCCGAGCGCAAATCTCTATTGTCGATGTTCTTCCTGCTGCTGGCGCTGCTTGCGTACGAATGGTACGCGAGCCACCGAAACTGGCGGCGGTATGCGGTCGTTGTCGTGGTCTTCGTTCTAGGACTCGCAACCAAGCCCATGGTCGTGACCCTGCCCGTCCTGCTGCTTCTATGGGACTATTGGCCGCGCGGTCGCACGGCTTCGAATTCTGAATCCGCCTCTCGTCCAGCGCTCCTCTGGCTCGGGCTTGAAAAAGTGCCTCTGCTTGCCCTTTCGGCGGCTAGTGCTTGGATTACGCTCTACGCGCAGCACGTCGGTGGCGCTCTGGGATCGAGCCAGGTGTTGCCCCTGAGTTTGCGGATTCAAAACGCGAGTTACTCCTATGCCGTTTATCTGGGAAAGGGGATTTGGCCATCGCGCCTCGCAGTTTTCTATCCGTATCCGGAATCCTCGATTGCTGCATGGAAGGTGCTCGCCGCGGCAATCCTGATTCTCGGTATTACCGCCATCGCCTGGAAAAAACGCCAGACTCATCGTTATCTGCTCACCGGCTGGCTTTGGTATCTCGTCGCCATGCTTCCGATGATTGGCATCGTTCAGGTTGGAAGACAAGCCATGGCCGACCGCTATGCCTATTTGCCGTTCGTCGGATTGTTCATCGTTGCCGTTTGGGGTGGCGCGGAACTATTCGCTCAACTGAAACTCACGCGCCCCATGGCGGGAGCGATTGTCGCCGCCTCGCTCGTGGCCTATGGTTCAGTGACGCTTCTTCAGATCCGTTATTGGCGCGACAGCTATTCTTTGTTCTCTCACACGCTGGCGGTGACCAGGCACAATGGGGTCGCCGAGCAGAATCTTGGCACTGCGCTGATGGACCTGGGCCTGCCTCGGATCGCCCTGCCTCACTTCGAGGCAGCCGTTGAGTTTGCCCCCACTCTTTCCACGGCGCACTACAATCTTGGCGTCCTCCGCCAGCAGCAGAATCAGCTCGATGCCGCAAAACATGAATACCAATTGGCGCTGAACTACAGTTCCGATCCCATTGAGATCACTCAGACGCACAACAATCTCGGTTTTCTGCTGATGAATAGCGGCGATTTGAAGGCCGCCGAACAGCAATTCACGGCTGCCCTTCAAGTGAACCCGCAGAAGCAGAACAGCTTGCTTGGACGCGGCATTGCCGAGTATCGGGAGAAGAACTACGCCGCCGCCCTGCAGGACCTGTCCAGCGCCGCTAAGATCGCTGCCTTTGCTCCCGCCGACTTTTGGCTGGGCCGGACACTCGAGGAAAGAGGGGACAAAAAAGCCGCCTCTGAGGCCTACGAGGCTGCTCTGCAACTGATGCCCGACATGGCTGAAGCACAGCAGCGACTCAGCGCACTCCGCCAGCGCCGGTAGGTACCTCTCCGCGGGCCCGAGTGCGGAGTTCAAGCCGCACGCCCAAAAACAAAACCGGCAGATCAGACGACCTGCCGGCTTGCAGAAAGAAGAATTCGACGTCTACTTCATCGCCGTGACACGCGCGCCCAGGCGGGACTTATACCGCGACGCGGTGTTCTCGTGCAGGGTCCCCTTCTGGATCGCCTTATCGAGTGCGGAGACTGTCCTACGATAGACCAGTTCAGCGGCAGCTTTGTCGCCCTTGGAGATGGACTCGCGCATTTCGCGTAGCTGCGTGCGCAGGGAAGAGGTGTTGGCGCGGTTGCGCGTCGTGCGGCTTTCGGTTTGACGGGCGCGCTTCTGCGCCGAAAGATGATTTGCCATGTTGGGTTCGTTACCTTCGTGTCTTCTGAGAGATATTCGGGTGGGTCCGAATTTCTTATTATAGGGGAGCGGTTCCAAGCCGGTCAAACGTGAGGCGTCGTAGAGACGTAGCTTGCTACCTCTTCCGCCCACATGCGCCGCGGCCGGGTTAGGCCAGGATGTTGCAAGCAAAGTCTCTGCAGGGACGGTGTACTGCTCACTATGCCAGACGCACTCGATCGCCTGAAAATTCTGATTAACTCCTCTACGCCCATCCTCGTGATGGAAACGTCGGAGGAGACGCGCGCCGTCAACCTGGTGCGCTCGGCATGTTCTCAGCTCAAGATGGCGACATTCGAGTGGAGCATCGCCGACGGCCTGCAACGCTCCTCCGGCGTCCCTGTCGAAGCGCAGAAATCCCCGCAGCCGCCTGTCGATCAGGGCATCTGGACCCCGGTTCGCTCGTCCACACCATCCCGAACTGTCCTTACCCCCGGCAACGGAGAAGCCGAACGCCTCACTCACGCGGTGGCCTCGGCCATGGGCTCGGACCAGTCAGGCGCCGCCGCCTCGGGCTCGATCTACAACACGCGCGAACCCGCGCAGGCTCTCGCCAACATGGAATCCATGACGGCCGAGGCCGTGTTCATCCTGAAAGACTTTCATCGCCACATGGACGACCCTGTCGTCGTGCGTCGTTTGCGCGACGTGGGCCAGAAGTTCTCCGCCAACCGCCGCACCGTGATCATCACCGCTCCGGAAATCACCGTGCCTGCGGAACTGACCACGCTGGTCGAATATTTCGATCTTCCTCTGCCCGATCGCGACCGTCTGCACGACATCATTCACGACACCTTTAGCCGCCTCTCGAAAGCCTACACCCTGAAACTCCAACTGGATGGCGCAGGCGTTGACGCCATGTCGGCCAATTTGCGCGGCTTGACCGAAGAGGAAGCCGAGCGTGCCATTTCGCAGGCAGTGGTCACGCGCTACGCTCTCTGTCCGGAAAGCGTCACCGATGTGCTCGAGGCCAAGAAACAGTTGCTGCGGCATTCGGGCATGCTCGAGTTCATCGAAGCTTCCGACACCATGACCGCCATCGGTGGTCTGGAAAATCTCAAGCACTGGCTCCAGCAGCGCCGCGGCGCATGGGAAGATTCTGCCCACGACTTCGGCCTTGAGCCGCCGCATGGAGTCATCATCCTCGGCGTCCAGGGCTGCGGAAAATCACTCTGCGCCCGCGCCGTTGCCGGAGAATGGAAGCTGCCGCTGGTGAAGTTCGACACCTCCGCCGTCTATGACAAATACATCGGAGAGACGGAAAAGCGAATCCGCAAAGTTTTTCAGGTCGCGGAAGGCCTCGCTCCGTGCGTTCTCTGGATTGACGAGTTGGAAAAGGTCTTTGCCGGCAGCGGACCCGACTCCGCCTCAGCCGACGCCGGCGTTTCTTCACGCCTGCTCGCTTCGTTCCTCTCCTGGATGCAGGACCGCAAGTCTCCCGTCTTTGTGGCAGCGACCTGCAACAACGTGACCGTCCTGCCGCCCGAATTGATTCGCAAAGGACGTTTCGATGAGCTCTTCTTTGTGGATCTACCGAACCAGGCTGAGCGCCTTCAAATCTTCTCCATCCAACTCGCGAAACGCAAACGTAATCCCGCGGATTTCGATCTGGAAAAGGTCTCTGCTGCAGCCCGTGGATATTCCGGAGCAGAGATCGATGCGGCCGTCCAAGGCGCGCTATACGCGGCTTATTCCGAGAAGAAGGCGCTCAGCACCGAGTCCCTGATCGCCGCCTTGGCGCAGACCATACCCCTTTCGACAACTCGCGCGGAAGAGATCACGGCCCTGCGGGAATGGGCCAGAACAAGGGCGGTGCCTGCCTCCAAGCCTGCGGCAAATGCTTCCACAGCTTGAGGGTTTCCTCCCATTGACTGTGCTGCTGACCCGGGGTACGCTTAAGTCAATGGTAGTCGTTCGCCCACTGGGCGCGAACATCTCGACTGATCCCGTCTCTGAGAAAAATTCTGTGTCGTCTGCGAATGGCGGACAAGCGTGTGTCCAACGATGGCGCCGAGCATGTGTGCGCGGCCAGTCTGGTCGCACGACTCGAATGACCTTGAACCCACAAGCATGAAGAAAAGCATCGGGGTAACCCCCAACATCGAGACCTTTTTCGGTACGCGCGACGAGAACGTGCGCGTTTTGGAAGATGGTCTGAACATCACGATTAATCTGCGGGCGAATGGCATCGAACTCGAAGGTGCGCCCCGTGACGTCGCTCGCGCCGAGCAGGTCTTCGCCGACTATGAAAGTCTGCAGCGCTCCGGCCACACCTTCAACAATGGCGATCTCAACAGCATGCTGCGCGTGTTGGCGTCAGACCCGAACTCGACCCTGCGCGGACTGGCCGACGCCGGAAAGCAGCGTTCTTTTGGCAGACGAACCGTCCAGCCGAAGAGCAGCAACCAGCGCCGCTATCTCGAGGCCATCGAGAAGCACGACATGGTCTTCGGCATCGGTCCAGCCGGAACTGGCAAGACCTATCTTGCCGTTGCGATGGCAATCTCGGCTCTGCTGGCGAAGCGCGTGAATCGCATCATTCTCGCCCGACCGGCGGTCGAAGCCGGGGAGCGCCTCGGATTCCTGCCGGGTACGCTGCAGGATAAGATCGATCCGTACCTGCGTCCGCTCTACGACGCGCTCTACGACATGCTCGATCCCGAGAAAGTCGACCGCTATCTCGAGAAGAACGTCATTGAGATTGCGCCGATTGCCTTCATGCGCGGACGCACGCTGAACGATTCGTTTGTGATTCTGGACGAAGCGCAAAACACCACCTCCGAGCAGATGAAGATGTTTGTTACCCGCCTGGGATTCAATTCGAAGGCGGTAATCACGGGCGACATAACGCAAATCGATTTGCCAAACGCCCGCCGCAGCGGACTGCTCGAAGCCATCGACGTCCTCAAGAACGTGGATGGCCTGGCCTTCGTACACTTCGACGAAGGCGACGTCGTGCGGCATCATCTGGTGCAGCGCATTGTCCGCGCCTACGATGAACACAAGGCGCGAGTGACCGAACAGCAGATGCTCTTGCTGGCTGAACCGAAGTCCGCCGACGCGGTTGAAAAACCGGCTACCGCGCCAACCGAGGAAAGAGCCTCGGTAACCAACGCGAAGGGATAAACGTGGCCGGTCAGAGGAGAGGGCTTGTGCATCGGCCCTCTTTCTTATTTCTGCAGCGGTCAAAAGGACAGTGCCACGTGGTGATTCTGGAGAAAAAGATCGAAGGTCTGAGCGCAGCAGCGCTGAACCGTTTTGTATTGCGGGCAAAACGCGCGGCCGGACTGCGCGGCGATGTGACCGTGCTGGTGACGGGCAACACCTCCATGCGGTCGCTAAACAGCCGATTCCGCCGTCTGAACAAGCCGACAGATGTTCTCTCGTTTCCGTCAGGGGAACGCTCGAATAAAGGTAATTCCAGTCTCGCCGGAGAGATCGCGATCTCCGCCGATATTGCCTTGCGGAACGCGCTCGAACTGGGTCATGCTCCCAGCATGGAAGTGAAAATCCTCGCATTGCACGGGATCCTGCATTTGGCGGGCTACGATCACGAGCGCGATAATGGGACCATGGCGCGGAAGGAAGCAAAGCTACGCCGGGCCTTGAACTTGCCACTTTCTTTGATTGAACGCGGCCAGAGCGAACGCGGCCAAACCCGCCCGAGAGATTCCGCGAAGCCTGCCCGCCGCAAATCCCGCCCGAGGAGAGCGCCGGCGGCATGAACATCATCGCCGTCATTGCCGCGATATTTTTTCTCACCGGCCTGCTCGTCCTGGTTTCGTACGTCGACCGTCTCTACCAGGAAGCAGGAAAGTTCCTCTCGCGCGACTTCCAGGACAATATCGACATCTTTGAGCAGAAGATTGAGCCGAAGCTCAAGGTCAGCCGCACGCGCGCGTCGTTATCGATGGCGGTCGTGAGCCAGTTGACCATCGCCACCATCGCGCTGCTGATCGGCTATCTGCTGTTCAGCGATTCGTCCTGGACGATCTATGAACTCCTTCAGGCCACCTTTGGGCTGATCCTGATCGTGACTTTCTGCAACCGCTTCCTGCCTTTCGTGTTTTTCTCGCGAACGAAGGGTGAGTGGCTGGTTCCGTGGACGCCGATTCTCCGCATTCTGATTTATCTGGTTATGCCAATCACGATCGTGCTGGGCTTCATGAAATCGGTCACGTCATTGACGAACCAGAACGCAGGTGAAGAAGCTGAAACTGCGGCCGAGGCCGTAGATGCTCTGATCGAAGCCGGACAGGAAGAGGGAATCATTCAGGAAGGTGATCGCGACCTGATCCAGTCCGTGGTTGAATTCAGCGGCAAGACGGTGCGCGAGGCGATGAAGCCGCGGCCTGCGATGTTCGCTGTTCCCACGAACACGACCGTGGAGCGCTTCATCGAAATGCTGCGCTCGAAGCATTATTCCCGCGTGCCTG
The DNA here is from genome assembly GCA_963763845.1 of uncultured Acidobacteriota bacterium. Classification (GTDB taxonomy): domain Bacteria; phylum Acidobacteriota; class Terriglobia; order Terriglobales; family Acidobacteriaceae; genus Sulfotelmatobacter. The sequence goes on along the minus strand of CAVXPX010000013.1, from coordinate 316,989 downwards.
TCTATGAAGGCAGCATTCACAACATCAAAGGAATCCTATACACGCAGGATGTGCTGCAGGTTCCCGACAGCGAAGCGCATGTGCGCACGGTCGATTCCATCATGCGGCGCGATGTCCACTTCGTGCCCGAGAGCAAGTTGGGCAGCGATCTACTGCGCGAAATGCAGAAGCAGAATATCCGTATGACCATCGTCGTGGATGAGTACGGAGGCGTTGCGGGCCTGGTCACGATTGAAGATCTGGTCGAGGAGATCGTCGGCGAAATCCGCGATGAGCGCGACAAGCCAGAGATCGTGCGCGACGGAGATAAAGCCTTCATCGTCTCGGGCGGCATGGATGTCGACCGCCTCGGCGAGTTGTTCGGAACCAAGCCGGAAGGGAAGGAATCGGCTACGATTGCCGGACTGGTGAGCGAGCTCGCGGGAAGAATTCCGGGCAAGGGCGAAGTCATCGAAGATGACGGATTGCGTTTTGAAGTGCTCGAATCCACCGACCGCAAGGTAGAGCGAGTGCGAGTCACCCACGTTCAACCGCAGCAGTTAAAACTGATATAAAAGCTGCGGGCTCCTGGCTCCTAGCTCCGAGCACCTAGCGGCTCCCAGAAGTTAGCGGCTAGAAACTGACTTTATGCCATTTCGTTCCGGTTTCGTTTGCATTCTCGGGCGGCCCAATGCGGGCAAGTCCACGTTGCTCAATGCGCTGGTAGGCGAGAAGCTGGCGATTATTTCTCCGAAGCCTCAGACCACGCGCAATCGGATTCAGGGAATCATCAACATTCCGAAGCGCCAGGGAAAGGGCGGAGGGCAGATCGTCCTCGTCGACACACCTGGCGTTCACAAGCCGGATAGCTCCCTCGGCCGCAAGATGATGGTCGAAGTGCGCGAGGCGCTCGAAGGCTGTGATCTGGTGCTGTTGCTGATGGACGTCTCCCACAAAATTGATGCGCGCGATCAATTCGCGCTGGACCTGCTGAAGAGAACATCCACCAGGGCCTTTCTCATCCTCAATAAAGTCGACCTGATCCGCGAGAAATCGAAATTATTGCCGCTCATCGAGGAGTACCGCAAGCTATACGATTTCGCGGAAGTCATTCCGATCTCAGCCCTGAAACGCAACGGTCTCGATGTTTTGCTCCAAAGTATTCTCAATGCGCTCCCCGGAGGTGCAGCCTACTTTCCCGAGGATCAGCTTACCGATCAGCCGGCTCGCTTTATGGCGGCCGAGATTATCCGCGAGCAGGTGCTGTTGAACACGAGCGAAGAGATTCCCTACGCGACCACCGTCATCGTCGACACCTTCGAAGAAGGCAACCGGCTGACCCGCATCGCTGCGACGATGTACTGCGAACGCGAAAGCCAGAAGGGAATTCTTGTCGGGAAAGGCGGGCGGATGCTGAAAAAAATCGGCACCGCCGCGCGCCTGCAAATTGAGCGCATGCTGGGAACCAAGGTATTTCTCGAACTCTACGTGAAGGCCCATCCCGGCTGGAGGGACTCCCGTCAATTCGTCGAAGAACTCGACTGGCGTCGCCAGTTAGAGCAGAGAATGATGCAACAAACTGCACACTCAGCCGCGGAGGCAGAACCGGCGCCACACCCCGAAGACTGACTTGTGATATTGTAGCCAGCGCCCCAGATCTGGCGGCCATTGCCGTATCTGGCGCGGATCACTAGAATGTAGGTAGCAGCACACACCCAGGGCAACCGGCCAACGAGCGAACCATGGAAGCAGGGGACACCTCCGAGGAACAACTCCCGGAGTACGACTTTGATCCAGAGAAGCTGAGCCTTCGGGTGCGGGTTACGCTCGCCGCCAACCGCAAATCCGTGGACCCGGTTGTGACGCAGGTGATGGAAGCTGTGCGCGACATCAAATGCGTTGACGGCAAAGAAGATGCCATCGAACTGGCATTGCAAGAGGCGCTCGCCAACGCTGTGGTCCACGGAGCCAAAGAAGATCCCAGCAAAATAGTTGAATGTATTGTTGCATGTGACGAGCAACGCGGCGTTCTGATTATTGTGCGTGATCCTGGTGAGGGATTTGACCCGCAAGGAATTCCCACTTGCACCATGGGCGAGAACCTCTATTCGAATCACGGACGTGGAATTTTTCTGATCAACCAGTTGATGGACGAAGTGAAGTTTCGCAAGAACGGCACCGAGATCCACATGGTCAAGCGGTAGGTTTCGTTCCAGCATGCCGGTGAACCTGCCGGCTAATTCTCGAACGGAGGTATTTTTAATGCGCAAGCAGAAAGGCTTTTCCCTAATCGAATTGCTGATCGTAGTTGCGATCATCCTGATCATCGCGGCGATCGCGATTCCCAACCTGTTGCGGGCCCGCATGGCGGCTAACGAGGCGTCGGCGGTGCAGTCCATCAAGACCATCAACACGGCTGAGATCACTTATAACTCGGCGTATCCGACGCAAGGGTACGCGGCGACTCTCGCCAGCTTGGGTGGAGTGTCTCCCTGCGTTCCCACCCAAACCTCGGCGTGCCTTATCGAAAGCGACTTGGCCATGGGCAGCAAGGCAGGCTACAACTTCACCGCGATCGGGAGCGGAGGCCCTCCGGCCAGTTCGTATTACGCGACAGCGGTTCCCATCACGGTGAATCAGACCGGTATTCGCAGTTTCTGCTCGTTTGAGGACGCGGTGATCCGGGTGCAGCCGACGGGTGCGGGGATCCCGAGCGAAGCGGCGTGCCAGGCTCTGTTACCGCTGAACTAGCGTGGTCGGTCTGAGAAGCGGCGATCGAGGCGGTTGCTCTACTCCTTCGCCGCGATGCCCAGCGCTTTCATCTTCCGGTAGAGATGACTCCGCTCGAGTCCCAGAACCTCGGCGGCGCGGGTCACGTTGCCGTGAGTTTCATCTAGCTTCTTGAGGATATAGTCTCGCTCGTAGGCATCGCGCGCCTGATGCAAAGTAGAGAACTCGCTCTTCGGCGCGCGCCGGCTTCCATCGCGGTAGACCAGCGGCGGCAGATGCTTGCTGTCAAACCGGGTCGTCGTGGGATTCATGATGACGATTCTCTCGATCACGTTCCGCAACTCGCGTACGTTACCCGGCCACGCATAGCGCATCAGGATGTCAATTGCATCGTCTGTGATCTCCCGCGGACGCCGGCCGTAGGTCACGGCCAGTTCCTTCAGGAAATGCCGGGTTAACTGCGGGATGTCCTCGCTGCGCTCCCGCAGCGGCGGAACGAAGAAGGGAATCACGTTCAGGCGGTAAAAAAGATCTTCACGAAAATTTCCACGCGATTGCTCTTCTTCCAGATCCTTATTCGTTGAGGCGATCACCCGCACATCTACGGTGATCGTTTTTTCGCTTCCCACCGGGGTGAAACGTTGCTCCTCAAGCGTGCGCAGCACTTTGGATTGCGTTTTCAGGCTCATGTCCCCGACTTCATCAAGAAACAGCGTTCCGCCATTGGCCCGCTGAAATTTTCCTTCTTTGTCGGATGCGGCCCCGGGAAACGATCCTCTGTAGTGTCCGAAGAGCTCGCTCTCGATCAGGTCTTCCGGGATCGCCGCGCAATTGACCTCGACAAAAGTTTCGTCCTTGCGCAGACTCTGCGCGTGGATGGCGTGGGCAACAAGTTCCTTCCCCGTTCCCGATTCTCCATAGATCAGAACTCGGCCATTGGTTGGAGCCATGAGACCGATCTGCTGCCTCAGCGCCTTCATCGGAATGCTGTCGCCGACAATGACGCTCTTGTTCTGCAACTGCTTCTTCAGATCGTTGTTTTCCTGGTACAGCTTCTTCGACTCGATCGCGTTCTTGACAACGATCAGAGTGCGTTCCAGAGAGAGCGGCTTTTCGAGAAAATCGTAGGCTCCAAGTTTGGTCGCGCGAACAGCGGTTTCGATCGTTCCGTGCCCGGAGATCATGATGACCTCCGGCGGATCATTCAGCTGTCGAATTTTCTGAAGAGTGTCCAACCCGTCCATCCCGGGCAGCCAGACGTCAAGCAGGATCACTTCGAAGCTGCTCTTGCGCAGCAGATCGAGGCATTGCTCGCCGCTCTCGACGGCCGATGCAGAGTAGTCCTCATCTGCCAGGATTCCCGCCAGAGACTCCCGGATGCCCGCTTCATCGTCCACGATCAGAATGTTAGGCATGTTGGATAGTGGCCGCCGGAACCGATTCAGGCACAACTGGAAGTTCGATGATAAACCGGCTGCCGACGGGTTCGTTCTTTTCGACGCGGATGGACCCGTGATGATCCTCCACGATGCGGCTCACGATGGAGAGGCCCAAACCTGTGCCGCGTTTCTTCGTGGAGAAATAGGGCAGGAAAAGCTTTTCCTTGAGTTCACGGGTGACACCGTGTCCGGTATCGGCGACCGTAATCTCGACAGCATCTCGGCTGCCGACCAGGGTCGTCGAAATTCCAATCTCGCGCATGACGGAATCCTGCGAAGCTTCGGCGGCGTTGTCGACCAGATTCGCGATGGCGCGCTTGATAGCTTCACTGTCTGCCAACACCTTGGGAAGATCTGAGGCTAATGATTTGTGCAGCGAGATTCCATCGAGCCGGCCGTTGAACATGGCGAGCGAGTTCTCGATGATCTCGTTGATGTCCGCCGGTTGCGGCTTGGCGACAGGGAAGCGCGCCAAGGTGGAGAATTCGTCTACCAATTGCCGGACTGTCTCGACAGCTCCCGCGATGGTTTCCGCGCAGGATCGTACTACGTCCATCGATGCCGGATCATTTGGCGTCGCGCGATCCAGATGGCGCTGAATCCGTTCCGCCGAAAGAGAAATCGGCGTGAGCGGGTTCTTGATTTCGTGAGCTACGCGGCGGGCGACTTCGCGCCACGCTGCCTGCTTCTGCGCCTTCAGTAAATCAGAAAGATCCTCAAACACGACGACGTACCCCGAACGCTCGCCCTGATGGCGAAGCGTTGCAACTGTCACCGCGACATTCAACGATGCGCGAGGCAACTGCATTTCTATCTGACTCGTGCTCATTCCCATGCGGTCGCCGCGACGGAGTAGAAACTCGAAGTCGTCCAGAACTTCAGCAGGGAAAACCTCCGCCAGGGAAGCACCCAGCAGGATTTCGGTGCCCGGGCCGTAGGCAGGATCGGGATGGAACATGCGTAGCATGGCTTGATTGACGTGTGTAATGCGCCGATCGGCATCCAGCGAGAGTACGCCGGTGGGAATGCTCTCGAGAATCGTCTCAATCTGCCGGCGACGCTGATCCAGTTCGGCGTTCGCAGCGCTGAGATCGCGGCTGGAGGCTTCGATCTGCTTGCGGCTGCTCTCGAGATCCTCAGCCATGCGGTTGAACGAGCGCACCAAGTCCCCGATTTCATCGGCGGAACTCACGTCCACCCGGTAATCGAGGCGTCCACGGGAAATCGCCTGCGTTGCCTCGGCGAGCGCCGAAAGAGGACGCGTAACAATCTTTGAAAGAAACAGCGCCAGCCACGTAGTCACGAACAGAACGCTCATCGTCAGAAGCAGCAGCAGGCCCATATAAGTGCGGCGCACGACTCGTCGTTCGCGGGCGAGATTGTAATAACGCTGCTGGCTGGTCTCGACCTGGCGCACGGTTTCTGAGAATCCAGGAGGCAGCGGCATGGCGACCAGGATCATGCCGCCCTGCACGGGAGCTAACCCCAGCGTGTATTCGGTGTTCTGCCACATGAACTTGGCTGGATGTCGAGCTCTGGCTTCGGCAATCGGCAGCTTGTCTTTCATCACCAGCCACGGTGCGGGAGCGTTGAAGCTGGCTTCGGCGTTGCCGTCGCGGATCGCAAGGGCGAACCCTCCCTGTAACGTGATTTCACGATGCTGGAACTCGGCGAGGATGCCGGAGTATCCGTGCCCTGCGAAATCGTGCTCCGTTTCAGGAGAGGCTGCAATCGCCGCGGCTTCGGCGCGGGCGTTCTGGGAAGCGTAGTCGGCCAGCAGCGACACCATCGCATTCGTGTCGGCGCGCACCTCCTCGACCGGCGTCGAAAACCACTTGTCGATCGAGCGATTCATCAGCCCGTAGGCGAACCAGTACATCACCACGACAGGCAGCGATGAAAGCAGCAGAGCGCCGGCTACCATCCGCGTGCGAAATTTCGACCCCAACACTCCCAGTCGCCGCTCGGCAAAAAGCTTCAGCAGGTTGCGCATCAGGACGAACGTGAGCGCAACAAAGAGCAGGAAAATCAGCGCCGAAAGCGCCGCGAAGACGACGATATCCTGATTGTTCCCAGGGTGCAGGAAATTCAGATCGAAGGCGGTTTCCGAGACCAGAATCGCCAGCAGCAGAAAAACAGAAATCGACAGCAGGATGATGACTTGTTTGCGATATGAAGTCTTCGGCGATCGGGTTGAAGCAGATTGCGCCACGGGATCTCATTCCGGGCTCATTAGTATCAAAGCCCCAGATCTGCAAGTCATTATAGATGCATGAGGATGTGGCGCCGCTGCATGAAGAGGTACGCCGGGAAGCCGTTTGCCCCAGAGATCGGCGGGGTTACTCCCGCGGACGGCCCGCGGTTGTGATCTCTTGGAGCAATGCTTCGTAGGCCGGTTTCGGCTGGTAGTTGCGATCGAAAGGGAGCGCGCCGCCTTGAGTGCCGCGCGAATGCGATCCGATCCAGGAGTACTTGTCGGTAAACCCCCAGGTTTGAATCGCGGTACATCCCGGATTCTGCAAACATGCGCGCGCCACTCCGCGATAGATCGCCGCTTGACGCCCCAGGTCCTCCGCCTGGAATTGGCTGCCGGGGCCGGTCGGTAGCGAAACATCCAGTTCGGTAACGTGAACCTGCACGCCCAGTTGGGTCAAACGCTTGATATTCGCGGCAAAAGCCGAGGTATCGAAGTCGAGACGCGAAATGTGCATCTGCAAGCCGACTCCGTCAATGGGTACGCCACGCTGTTTGAAATCTTTCACCATGGCATAGACCGCCTCCGATTTTCGATTCAAGCCTTCCGCTTCCGCATCGTTATAAAAGAGCAACGCATCCGGATCAGCTTCACGTGCCCAGCGGAATGCCTGCTCGATATAGGCGGTGCCTCGTCCTTCAAAGCCGATGCCGGGATGGTTGTACCAGAGCGAATCTTTCGCGTGGCCGCTCTCGTCCAGAGCCTCGTTGACAACATCCCACGCGAAAACCTGACCGGCGTAATGCTTCATTACTCTGGCGATGTGCTGCTTCAAAAGCTCCGAAAGCTGAACTGGCGAGAATCTGCCATCGTTCAACCATTGCGGATTGCTGTGGTCCCAAACCAGGCAGTGCCCACGCACTTTCATGCCGTGCGCTTGTGCGAATCGGACGATCTCATCCGCCTGGCGGAAATCAAATTCCCCCTCGTTCCGCCGGACGATGCCCCATTTCATGGCGTCTTCCGCTTCAACCATATTGAACTCGCGGGCCAGGGTCTCGGAGTACGCAGGTTCGGAGAAGAGCGATGGGCGAACGGCTGCGCCCACAAGCAGGCCTGTCTGGTCCGCTGCCTGACGCAGTGTCATTTCAGGAACTGCCGCGACGGCGACTAGAACGAGAGTGACAACGACGAGCCCAACCGTCATTCTTCCCGGAAAATTGGACAAGAACCGCGCTGCGAATCGCCGTCGAGCGAAAGGAATTGTGCGAAGCTCCCTGCTCATCCTTTTCATCACACGCGAGGCAGGAAGCGCTGTAAAGGACAATCGTCACATTTTGGCTGCGATTTCCCACAATAGGTCTTGCCCACTCCCACAATGAGACCGTGCATCTCGTTGTACACCTGCACAAGCGCCGTACGCTCCGCCGTGCTCATTGTGGATGGAGGATGCGCGGCGCCCCGAAATCCCGATTCCAGCGGCAGCGCATTTCGGGGAGTGGATGCCTTTAATTCTTGAGCCAACGGCTGCAGCGCTCGTTCGAACAAGACCTGAAATTCTTCGTACTCCGCATTCAACGGCAGGATCTGATGGCGGTCCAGGATTCTGCGGGTGTAGGCATCGACGACGAATACGGGATGGTTCCCCGCATAAAGAAGGATCGAATCGGCCGTCTCCGGCCCGACGCCATTCAGATTCAGCAACTCGGCCCGCAGTTTCCCGGTCGGTTGAGAAAACAACGCATCGAGCGAGCCGCCATATTGCGCGTCGAGGAACGCTACGAAATTTTTGAGCCGCTTCGCCTTTTGCCGGAAATAACCTGAAGAGTGGATGAGCCGCTCTAATCTGGATAGACGCACATTCCTGATCCCTTCCACAGTCAGAAGGTCCGCCTCGCGCAGGCTCGCCAGCGCGCGCTCCACATTGGTCCAAGTCGTGTTCTGTGTAAGGTAGGTGCCGACAATCACTTCGAAGCGCGTCTCAGCTGGCCACCAGTGTTGCGCTCCCCAGGCGCGATAGAGAGTGCTGTAGTACTGGCGGATTCGGCTTTCTTTTGACGAACGCGACAAGTCCGGAATCCTCAATTTCCAGTCTAGTGAAGGCCGCGATTAGCAGCAACGCTTTGTCTTTCGGAGCCTGAGGCTTACCGAAGTGCATGTACGCGGGCGGCAGGGGCAACCTCTGGAAACGCTGGAAATGGGCCATTGACGCGGGGTCTGTCCCGGCAAAGGCCCTTCACAAGAGCAGCTTCAGCTAGGTCAAGTACTTAAGTTACTGGTACGGTAATCCGCTTCCGTTGACAATTTATGTCAACGCGAATGAGCTGCATTTCTCTCCCATCGATGCGGCAGCCGTTTGCGCCATGCTTCCATAAATGTGAGGCATCGTTCTATCTGCGTGGCTAGGAGATTTGTGTATGTCTCAACGGCTGGGTGACCTTCTCGTCAAAGAGAAGATCATTACCCCAGAGCAGTTGGAACAAGCGAATAAGGTTCAGAAGGAGCAGAGCTGCCGTCTCGGATCTGCCCTTGTGAAGCTCGGCTTCCTCACTGACGAGGACGTCACGAACTTCCTTTCGCGCCAGTACGGCGTTCCGGCAATCAATCTTTCTTATTTCGAAATTGATCCTGCGGTCGTGAAGCTGATTCCATTCGAAACTGCGAAGCGCTATCAGATCCTTCCACTGAGCCGCGTAGGCGCATCGCTCACCATCGCCATGGTCGATCCGACCAACGTCTTCGCGATGGACGATATCAAGTTCATGACTGGCTTCAACATCGAGCCCGTCGTTGCCTCGGAAAGTTCGATCCTGGCGGGAATCGACAAGGCGTACGGCTCGACCAAGGAAGAAGATCTCGAAACCGTCATGCAGTCGATGTCGGAGCTGAGCGACAGTGATGTCGAACTGCAGACGGAAGAACAGCAGATGGAGCTGGCGGACCTGGAGAAAGCCGCCGATGAGGCTCCCGTCGTCAAGCTGGTCAACATCGTGCTCAGTGATGCCGTCAAGCGCGGCGCCAGCGATATCCACATTGAGCCCTACGAAAAGGAATTTCGCGTTCGCTTCCGCATTGACGGTGTGCTGCAGGCGATCATGTCGCCGCCGCTCAAATTGAAAGACGCCATCACCTCCCGGCTGAAAATCATGTCGAAGCTCGACATCAGCGAAAAACGGCTGCCGCAAGACGGCCGCATCATGCTGAAGATGAATATCGGGGGCCGCAAGAAGCAGCTCGATTTCCGTGTCAGCACGCTGCCCACTCTGTGGGGCGAAAAAATCGTGCTCCGGCTGCTCGACAAGGAAAACCTGCGCCTCGACATGACCAAGCTCGGTTTCGAGCCCGAGTCGCTGGTGAAGTTCGAGAAGGCCATCCTGAAGCCCTACGGCATGGTGCTGGTCACAGGGCCGACGGGATCGGGCAAAACCAACACGCTGTACTCATCGATTTCGCGCCTCAATCAGCCGGACACCAACATCATGACGGCCGAAGATCCAGTCGAATTCCAGTTGCAAGGCGTCAACCAGGTACAGATGAAAGAGCAGATTGGATTGAACTTCGCGGCTGCTCTGCGATCGTTCCTGCGGCAGGACCCGAACATCATTCTGGTCGGCGAGATTCGAGACTTCGAAACGGCGGAAATCGCCATCAAAGCCGCCCTTACCGGACACCTTGTGCTTTCGACGCTGCACACCAATGGCGCTCCGGAGACAATCACCCGACTGATGAACATGGGTATCGAACCATTCCTGGTTGCGACCTCGGTACACCTGATCTGCGCCCAGCGACTGGTCCGCCGGATCTGCAAGGACTGCATCGAGCCCATCGACGTTCCGCCGCAGACGCTCCTCGACGCTGGCTTCAGTCCGGAAGAATCGAAGACCATCAAGATCCAGAAGGGCAAAGGATGCGGTGTATGCAATAACACGGGATACAAAGGCCGTTGCGGTCTCTATGAAGTCATGGAGGTTGACGACGAGATCCGGGAACTCGTGTTGGTGGGAGCCTCGGCTGTCGAATTGAAAAAGAAGGCGATCGAGCGCGGCATGATCACGCTGCGTCGCAGCGGGCTGATCAAGGTTGCGGCAGGCATGACGACGCTCGAAGAAGTCGCGCGCGAAACGATTCATTAAAGCCCTGAGTCGCGAGTCCTGAGTCGTGAAGACTCGTAAGAACCAAGGACTCGGGACCAAGGTCTGAAGAAAGGGAACTTTGCTATGGGTCTGTCGTTAAGCGATCTGTTGAAACGGATGCTGGAAATGAATGGCAGCGACTTGCACATCACCACCAATTCGCCGCCCCAGATTCGTGTACACGGCCACCTGGTGCCGCTCGATCTTCCGCAGATGACGCCGGCCGAGACTAAGCAGTTGGCCTATAGCGTCATGACCGACTCGCAGAAGCATCGCTTCGAAGAAAGCCTCGAACTCGACTTCTCTTTCGGATTGAAAGGGCTGGCCCGGTTCCGCGCGAACGTCTTTAACCAGCGTGGCGCGACTGCTGCCGTCTTCCGTCTGATTCCTTTCGAGATCAAGTCCTTCAATCAACTTGGCCTGGCGCCGGTTGTCAGCAAACTTTGTGACAAGCCGCGCGGCCTGGTGCTGGTCACCGGACCCACGGGATCGGGCAAGTCGACGACGCTTGCTGCCATGATCGACAAGATCAACAGCGAACGCCACGATCACATTCTGACCATCGAGGACCCGATCGAATTCGTGCACATGAACAAGAATTGCGTGGTCAACCAGCGCGAACTCCACGCCGATACCAAGAGTTTCAGCGATGCGCTGCGAGCCGCCCTTCGTGAAGACCCGGACGTCGTACTCATCGGCGAAATGCGCGACCTGGAGACGATCGAGTCTGCGCTCCGCATCGCAGAAACGGGCCACCTCACCTTCGGAACGTTGCACACGAACTCGGCCACTTCGACCATCAACCGTATTATCGACGTCTTCCCAGCGCACCAGCAGCCGCAGATTCGCGCCCAGCTTTCGTTGGTGCTGGAAGGCATCATGTGCCAAAGCCTTCTGGCAAAGACTGACGGCAAGGGTCGCGCCATGATCATGGAAATTCTGGTGCCCAATGCCGCAGTTCGCAACCTGATCCGCGAAGACAAAATCCACCAGATTTATTCCTCGATGCAGTCCGGTCAGGAAAAGTTCGGCATGCAGACGTTCAACCAGGCCCTGGCAACCGCTTATTTCCAGAAACAAATCTCTCTGGAGACGGCGCTGGCACGGTCGAGCAATGTGGACGAACTCCAGGAAATGATTAACCGAGGCGCCGGCTTGAACCGTCCGACAGCGGCCGGCTCGGCGATGGCGCGAGGGGCTGCTACTTCCAAGCACTAACGCGGGAGTGGTAGCAAGAAACTAAGCAGCACCAGGCAGGAATGACAGTGAGGAGAGCCTAAACCATGCCAGTCTTTACATTTTCGGGCAAAGACGCGTCGGGACAGAAAATATCCGGGGAACGGATGGCGTCGAACAAACAATCTCTGGCGCAAGCCCTGCGCCGCGAGCGCATCACTCCCGGGTCCATTCGAGAAAAGGGCAAAGAGTTCTCGATGCCGACATTCGGCTCGGGCAAGGTTGGGACCAAGGACATCGCGATCTTCTTCCGCCAGTTCTCGGTCATGATTGATGCCGGCCTGCCGCTGGTGCAGTGTCTGGAAATTCTCGCGGCCAACCAGGAGAATCAGGCGTTCCAGAAGACGCTGACGGGAGTCCGGACCACTGTAGAGGGCGGCGCCACGCTCGCCAACGCGATGCGTCAGTTCCCCGTCGTATTCGACGATCTCACCACGAACATGATCGAGGCGGGTGAAACGGGCGGTATTCTCGACGTCATCCTGCAGCGTCTCGCGACATACGTGGAAAAGGCCGTGCGCTTGAGGGCGGCTGTGAAATCGGCGCTGATCTACCCCGTCGCGGTCGTCAGCATGGCCATGCTGATTGTCGGCGCTCTGCTGAAGTGGGTCGTGCCGATCTTCGCGAACCTGTTCGCAGGACTCGGAGTGAACCTGCCGCTTCCGACCCGCATCGTCATGGGCCTCAGTTCGTTCGTGCAAACCTTCTGGTGGATGGTCCTGGTGGGTATTGGCGCCCTGTTCTTCGGCATTCGACAGATCCGTAAGAATCGCAGAGGCAAATACTATTTTGACAAGATGTTGCTGTACGTTCCCGTCATCGGCTCGCTGCTGCGCAAGATCGCCGTCGGCCGCTTTACCCGTACGCTCGGCACTCTGATCACCTCGGGCGTGCCGATCCTGGAAGGCCTGGGCATTACGGCAAAGACATCCGGCAATGCCGTACTGGAAGAGGCTTTAATGAAGGTGCGGAAGGCGATCGAAGAAGGGCGCACGATCGTCGACCCGCTCCGCGAATGCGGCGTGTTCCCGAACATGGTCACGCAGATGATCGGTGTCGGCGAAGCGACGGGCGCCATGGATTCCATGCTGCAGAAGATCGCCGACTTCTACGAAGAAGAAGTTGACGCCGCTACCAAAGACATGCTGGCCATGCTCGAACCAGTGATCATCGGAATCCTCGGCATGACCATTGGCGGAATCGTCATTTCGCTCTACATGCCGCTGTTCGCCATGATCGCGAAACTGTCTGGCTAGACATCAACCGCGGGGATGCTGAAGCGCAGCTTCCCCGCATCATCTCGACGTGCCGCTCAGTTGCGGCGTAATGGCCGGCTCGATGCGGCACGCTACTGATCAAGATCACCGGAACCGCAATGCAATCGACGTTTGACGAACGGAATTGGCTGCTCTGGCTGGTTCGCGTCCGCATTTTCATCCTGACTCTGCTGCTTGCGATTGAACTGGCGGTGGCCCATTTCACCCCCACGCCGCTGCCCATGCGGCTCTTCATCAGCACCATGCTGTTCTGGTACAGCCTCTCTCTGTTCCACGTGCTTTTGCTCTCAGTTTGGCGCGAGCACCAGTTGCAGGCTTTACTCCAGGTCCTCAGTGACCTCTTCGTTGTCAGCCTGGTCGTGCACGAGACCGGCGGCTGGGACAGTTCTTTAAATTTCCTGTATCCCCTGGCTATCATCGTCGCCAGCGTGCTTCTGCCGAGAGTCTGGGCCCAACTGGTGGCGGCGCTTGCCTTCATTCTTTACGGCACCGTACTCGAGCTGAATTATTACGAATTGGTTCCGTCGTACTGCACAACCCATCCTGGCTTAAAGGCGCTGCAGGCAATCATCTTCGTCAACCTGTTCGCGTTTCTCGCCGTAGCGTATCTGGCGGGACTTCTCACCGCCAAACTGCGCCAGGTCGGAGTCCAGCTCAAAGATGCAAGCGGCGCTCTCGAGAATCTGCAGGCCCTGCACGAAAACATCATCCACTGCATGAGCAACGGTCTCATCACGACCGGGCTCGACGGCCGCATCAGCCTGGTGAACGCCTCCGCCCAGAGGTTATTGGAATGCAGCGCGGCGGAATTGCTGGGCACGCCGGTGAGCCAGATGTTTCTTGATCCCCTGCCTTCGGTGGAATCGCAGAGTGCGCATGGGGAAGTCCGCGTAGAAGCTCCCAACCGGTTCCGCAAAACCTTGCGCGTGCGGGTAGCGGCACTGACGGTTCCAGACCGCGAGAAGCTCGGCTACGTCTACGTTTTCGACGATCTCACCGAAATTCGCCGTCTCGAGCGCGAAATCCGCATGCAGGATCGTTTGGCTGCCGTGGGTCGTCTGGCTGCGGCGATCGCGCATGAAATCCGCAATCCGCTGACGTCGATCGCAGGCTCCGTCAGCATGCTGTCGGGCTTGCCTGAAATGAATGACGATCACCGCCGTCTGCTCGACATCGTTACCCGCGAATCGCAGCGGCTCAACGGGATCATCACCGACTTCCTGGCCTATTCCCGGACCAAGCAGTATCACTTCGGCAAAGTCGACCTGATTCAACTGGTCGAAGATACGCTTATCCTGATGGATCACCGCATGACGGCGGAAAAAACAGGCATCAAGATTGAGCGCCGGCTCTCGGCGCGTCACGCCTGGGCGATGGCCGACGGAGACAAGCTGAAACAGGTGTTCTGGAACCTCTGCGAAAACGCGGTGCGAGCCATGAAAGACGGCGGCACGCTGACCGCGGCCGTAGAGTCTCTCGGCGAGGACTGGCAAATCTCCTTCATCGATACCGGCTCCGGAATGACTTCACAGCAGATCGAAAAAATCTTCGAGCCTTTCCAGTCAAACTTCGAAGGAGGCACCGGGCTTGGCCTGGCGATCGTCTACCAGATCGTGCAGGCGCATGAGGGCAAGGTATGGGCGCGTTCCAAGCCGGGCATGGGAACGACGTTCGTGCTGAGATTGCGCCGCCTCGACGCCGAGGCATCGATCTCCAGCAGCCCTACCGTCGAAAAACTGCACGACGCCGCACCGCAGCCTGCGCTGGCCGCAGCGACAGGAGGTTCCCGTGGCTAATATTCTGGTTTGCGACGACGAACGCTCAATATGCGAAATGCTCGATATTTCCCTGCGGCGCGAGGGGCACCGCGTTGAGACGGTGCAGGCAGGGCAGGCGGCGAAGAACAAAATCGACGGCGCACTTTACGACGTCATTATAACCGACATCAAGATGCCAAATATCGACGGCATCGAAGTTCTGCGCCATGCGCACCGTGTATCTCCGGATTCCGCCGTCATCCTGATTACCGCAGTGGATGACTATGAGGCTGCGGTCGAGGCGGTAAAAGCAGGAGGCGCAACCGACTACATCCGCAAGAGCCCCGGTCTGGTTGACGAGATCAAGCTGGCGATCAACCGCGCCCTGGAAAAGCTGGCCCTCAGCAAGCAGAATTTCGCGTTCCGGCGTGATGCCGCCGCGCGCAACTCGCTGGATAACATCATTGGATCCAGTCCGGCTATGGAGAAGCTGAAGCAAACCCTCCGCACCGTCGCCTCCACGGCAAGCACCGTTCTGATCCACGGCGAAAGCGGCACCGGCAAAGAACTCGTCGCCCGCGCCGTCCACGTATGCTCGCCGCGCGCAACCGACGCGTTCGTTTCCGTGAACTGTGGCGCTTTTCCGGAAACGCTGCTGGAAAGCGAACTCTTCGGCTACGTTAAGGGCGCATTCACTGGTGCCAGCCAGAATAAGCGCGGGTTGTTCGAAGTCGCCGATGGAGGCACGATCTTTCTCGACGAAATCAGCGAGATGACCCTGGCCATGCAAGTAAAACTGCTGCGGGTCCTGCAGGAACGCACCGTCCGCCCTGTCGGCAGCACCAGCGAGATCGCGATCGATGTGCGCGTCATTGCCGCCACGAACCGCGAGCTCGATAAAGCCGTCGCCGAAAATACTTTTCGTGAGGATCTTTACTATCGCCTGAGTGTCATTCCCATCCGTGTGCCTCCTCTCCGCGAACGGCGGGAAGATATTCCCCTTCTGGCGAATCACTTTTTGAAGAAATATGTGGGCGCCGCCGGACGCAGCATTCTACGTATGCATGTGCCGTCGCTCGACGCTTTGTGCGGCTACGAGTGGCCGGGAAATGTTCGCCAGTTGGAAAACACGGTCGAACGCGCCGTTGCGCTGGAAACCACCGGTGAACTTCACGTCGAGCTTCCTGTCGAGCGTGCGAAGGCGCGCGCGGCTGCCGCCTCCGCCGGAGGATCGGGCTTGCCCGAACCAGGGTCCGATCTGTCCCTTCCGCAGGGCATCGGAATGGAAAGCTACGTAGCCGGCATCGAGCGTTCTCTCTTACAAAATGCGTTGAGTCAGAGTGGCGGAGTGCAAACCAAAGCGGCCGACCTCTTGGCGATTTCCTACCGTTCCTTCCGCCATCTTATGAAGAAATACTCCCTGTAACAGCCTCCCTCTTGCGAATGCAACCAGAGCAAAAAGTTCAAGTACTGGTTGAAATTTACCTGTGGAAATCGATTTTTGGCTGCGCAGATGAGACTCGGGGGCTTCTGAAAGAGCTAGGGGGAATCGTGTAATTTGTTCACGGATGGGCTGTATCGCGGGAACTTTCGTCTAAGGTGTTTACCTGAATCGATTCCCAATTTATCTTCCGTAGCATCCCGAATCGCAATCGCCCAACTTTTGGTGCTGCCATGCGGTTAAGGGGCTGCGATTCGTCAGTTCCCTTGCTGCACGGGCAATCTGCCCGCCCGTAGCGCCATCTGCCGCACTGGACGGGTGAAATAGCCATCTATTATTTCCCAGCATGTCTTCTGCAATTTCATGGAGCAACCATTACTGCCCGCAAGTGCCTGTGGAAAATGATGTTCCTTCGTCACAGACATCCTCTGTCTCAAAGTGGCAATGTGGATGCTATGGAATCAGAAAGGTTGGCCAATAATACGCCGCCTTATCGGGCAGGCGAATATCCAGAAGAAGGAGGTTGGGATGAACGAGCAGACCGTTCGGCTCGGTCCACGAGAGCAACAGATCGTTGAGTTGCTCTTGCAGGGCTGTGATAACGCCGAGATCGCCACCCAGTTGAAAATGGCACGGCGAACCGTGAAAGCTCATTTCAACCGGTTATTTCTCCGCTTTGGAATTACCGGCGGTATCAAGCGAGTCAAGCTCGCGACCCTGTTGTACCGGAGGCAAGCATGTCAGGAAATGAACGCTATGGCAACCGTGTCCCCAATGAACGTGAGCACCGAGTCATCCAGCTCGTGGCCGAAGGCTTAAAGAACAAAGAAGTGGCAGAAGCCATTGGAACCACCGAACATGTCGTCAAGAATTACCTTCGCGTCATTTACGACAAGCTCGGTCTTTGGAACCGCGTGGAACTTGCGCTTTGGTATGAGTCCCGCCGCAGCGCTCCCATGTTGTTAAATTAATTTATTCTTCACGCGGAATCGCTACTGCAATCATATTTCCCGCATCCGGGTGTCAAACACCCGGAGCGCGATTCATCTGCGCGTTGTCGCTTGATTACTGGCAGCCGAAGGCTTGCAAGTTGCGCAGCCGTTCGCCGGCTCCGGGCACGCCCTTCATGGCCGCTGAATCGAGCAGCACGCGCGCCTGATCGCAGTTCTTCGAGACCCCGTCTCCTTTCAGATAGAGATCCGCAAGAAGCACACTCGCCGAACCATTGTGCTTAGCAATCGATTTCCAGAGCCACTGGGCGGCCAGTGCGCTGTTCCGCTTCTGCCCTCCAGTTCCATTCAAATAAGTCTCCGCGGTTACCAGTTCTTCGTTTCCGTGATCTGCTGTCCCCTCCTGTCGCGCAGGTTTAGGAATCGCACTCACCTCAGCTGGAATTTTCTGCGCTTCGGCCTTCTTCCGTTCTGCGGGCGCCGATTCGCGAGCCTCAGCCTTTTTCGCAGCCGGAGGATTTTCGTTTTTCGCAGCCGCCGCGGCTCCTGGGGCGCCTGCTTTGGTCGGAGCCGGTTCTGGCGGCGCGTTCGGCTGGGTCGCGCTCGATGTTGGCGGAAGCGATTCCTGCGAACTCTGGGTAGTGAATAGACCGTTTTTCCAGCCCATGTAGGCAAGCCCGAGAATCACTAGCGCGAGCGCTACTCCCAGATAAAGCCGGAAATGCGAGTGCGGCTCCGAATCTTCGTATGCACTCGAGTCAGC
Organism: uncultured Acidobacteriota bacterium; assembly: GCA_963763845.1. Lineage (GTDB taxonomy): Bacteria > Acidobacteriota > Terriglobia > Terriglobales > Acidobacteriaceae > Sulfotelmatobacter. The sequence continues at coordinate 299,090 of CAVXPX010000013.1, read as the reverse complement.
CTCGCGAAAGCTTCGAAACAACGACAACTCATGCGGGTTTGAGATCGAGTTCTCGAAGGGTTCAGGCTCCGCGTTGGACTCGCGCGGAGTATCCGCCTGTCGCGCGTCGGAACTCGGTGAGTGACTTTCTGCTCGCACTTTTTCTCGTTCGCTGCTTGTTGACTCGGGCTCTCCAGCCGGGGCCGGATCCTTTTCTTCCTGCACGACCGCGGCTCCGCACATTCCGCAAAATTTATGCCAGCTCGGGTTCTCGTGACCGCATCCCTGGCAGTGGACAAGATCTGCGTCAGATGTCGGAACGACCGGGCCACCCGAAGAACGTTCAGATTCCGACGCGTGTGCTTCTTCCGGTTCCGACCCAGGCTGCAACGTTTTGTCCTCAGTCTCGCGATTCTTTTTTTCTGCTAGCAACTCCTGCACCAGGGAAAGAACCGCCTGTTCGCGATGTTCCGGCGGATTATTGAAATACACGTCCGCCCATCGTCCCATATTCTCCGACAGCAACGGATTGAGCAGCGGGTTCAATTCGTCGGAGTAGGGAAGGTCGGGAGCCTGATCGCTCTGGCGGGACACGAGAGTCCTCTCATTTGAATTCATAGTCGCCGGGAAAAACAACCGTGCGAATATGATTGCACTCGCGGCCCGGAGGTTGTCAATTTAAACTGGCTGCGAGAAGAAGCGAAGCTAACCTTAGTTAATTGCAGGGTTTGCGGTAGGCGGGCTGATACTCGTCGAGTTGCGCGTCGCGTTGTGTAGCGTACTTTCCTTTCGCTGTCTTTCCGTAAAGATCGGTCCCGGGACAGTAATAGAGCGCAGTCTGCAAATCAACCCATACGCGGACCGAAGGATTGCCATTATCCACGGGCGCCTCGGGCGCCTCGGCCAATCCCAGTGAGATCAACATGCGATCGAAAACGGAGAGATCAGCATCGGCTGATTTGTGTTGGGCCGCGGCTGTCGTACCCGGCGCCCCTGTCGCGCTCACCGGACGATTCGACCAGATTCCCCAACGGATGACGCACGCTACCAGCATCACTGCGATCGCGAGATAAATGTCTCCTCGACGCGCATCCCAGAACCGTGCTAAAGCCCCGCGCTGTTTTCCGCCCAAAGCCAACTGTTCCAGATATTCGCGAGCCGACGCTGCTGAACTCCACTGCGCCGCCGGCTTGGCTTCTACCAGCGCAAGTTGCTCTGGTGGCTCCGCCTCATTCTCTTCTTCTTCTTCTTCTTCTTCTTTCTCCGTAGCTTCTTCGTTTGCGGCGCTTTCCAGGATGACTTCACCTTCGTGGCCCACGACCAGGGAGATTTCGAGGTCCGCTGGTAAAGCCTCAGCGAGACTCTGATTCAGCGGTTCGGCGGGTTCTTTCCGGTCATCTCGATCTTCGCCGCGTTTTTCGATGGCGGCTTCGGATGAAAAGAGATTCGCCAGCTGTTCTTCCAACGTGTCCGCCAGAAATTCCTGGGGATGTTCTTCCGGGGGACTATTCGGCGCCGGCGGGAAGTCGACCTTGCGCGTTATTGGAGCCGAGATCGAAGAACTTGGAGTGACCTTTGCGGCTTCACGTGCAGGCGGTGAAGCCATTTCCGGCCTCACCGCGCCATTCCGTGGCGCTCCGCACTGTCCGCAGAACTGTTCTCCCCCCACAAGCGGGTGTCCGCACTTCGGGCATGTATAGCTGGCCGCGGCGGCAACGGATACACGAGGTGGCGCTGGCGCCGCTGCGGCAACTGGAGAATCGACCAGAGCCGAGAGCTTTGGCTTGAGCTTCTCCAAAGCCTCCAGCATCATCGCCCGCTCATTTTCGAGCGACTTCTTCCAGGTGAGTTCATCGTCACGCGCGAGCGCTTCGGTTACGAGGCCGGCCATCAGCTGGCAGCTATGAACATCCTGGTCGCTGAAGCCGTGCTGCTTGGAGTAGTAAACTTCCAGCCCACCTGCAACCGTTCCTTCGTGGAAAATTGGAATCGCGATCAGCGACTGGATGCCACGTCGTCGACACTCCTGCGTATCGATCAGAAACTCAGGATCGACGTCGCCACAGCGAAAGACCTGTCCGTTTCGAATGCAGGGCAGGCAGAGTGCCTTTTCGCTGGCCACTTCGGTTCCGGCCGCAGGAGCTTTTGGGCCCGAGACAGCGCGGTACAGAATCTTCTTACCCTCAACGATGCCGATTGCAGCGCCGTCTGCCCGGGCAATATCCGTGACCCGCTCCGTAACCAGCGCCATGGTTTTTTCTAAATCGAGACTGCGCAGTTGAATCTGGTGCTGCGTCGAGACAATCTGAGCCAGCGTGAACGTGTAATCGCCCTGGGAGGCGGGTTGCGGTGCTTTCGTGCTGGGAATTTCGGCGGCGGCTGCAGCTTTGGCTTTTTCTTCGGACTCGATTTGATCGCGCTTCAGATCAAGCCCTAATTCGAGCGCCTGGACTTCGCGATTATGTTCCTGCAGAACATAAGCCGCTTCCAGTAACTTGGCGAGCGTTTGCTCGTCGAGAGCTGGTTTGTGTTTTTCCTCCGACACGATTCCGTTTCCCACCAGTAAAAGCCGTCCCCGCGGCGCGCAGTCCTTGGACTTGCGGATTGCGCCTATTCTAGTGCATGTCCCGAACCATTACCGAGCGCCCAGGATTGGCAACAGGGGGAGACTGCATTGCGGGAAGACTTCGGCACCTTGGACCGCCCCATCTGCAGAATACGCAGATTTTCCAATAGTTTACAGCCAGAACGGTTTTCGCGCGTGAAATTTGTGAGACGCCAATTTCCGGGATTGCCTTGCCAACAACCGGCTCGGTAACCAGCGTTTTTGTTACCCCACGTTGCAGACATCTGCAACTTTTTCAGGAATTTTCTACTCCGCGGCGGGACTGAGATTTTCCGTCGGGCCCATGTCTTTCCCGCTGAGATAAAAGTGCACGGCAGGAGTGATGATGAGCGAGAGGATCATTGAAATCATGACCCCGCCGATGACGGCGATTGCCAGAGGCTGCAGCATTTGCGATCCCGCGCCAATCGCGAACGCAAGCGGCAACATCCCCGCGACCGTCGCCAGAGCCGTCATCACGATCGGGCGCAACCGGCGTCGAGCGGCCTGCAGCATTGCATTCTCGGCCGGCATGCCGAAGCCGCGGAACTTTTGGTCCGCATCCAGCAGAAGAATGCCGTTCTTGGCCACGATGCCGATTACCATGATCATTCCCATGAACGACGAAATGTTGAATGTCGTTTGCGTGATCAGCAGAGCAATGAACACGCCAGACGTCGACAGCAGCGCCGAAGAGAGGATTGCCACGGGCGCGGCAAACGTTCCGAATTCGAACAGCAGCACGATGAATAGCAGAAGAATCGCCAGCACCAGCACGATCGCCAGATCGTGAAAGGACTGCTGCTGTTCCGCATACAATCCACCGTACTCAACGCGAATACTCGACGGGATATGCAGTCCGGCAACCGTTTTTTGGACATCGGCCATTCCGCTGCCCAGGCTTCTTCCTTCCAGACGCGCCGTCACAGCCACATCACGCTGCAGGTTCTCGCGGTGAATTTCAGTCTGTCCGGGATTTTCGACGAGCGTCGACAATGCCCCCAATGTTGCCGTGCGCCCGGTGCTGCTGACCAGCAGCGTATCGCGCATGGCCTGAAGCGTCGCGCGATTCGTGGCCGGAAATCGAACTCTTATCGTGTACGCGCGGTCGTTGGTCACGACCGGCGTCGGGGCGGGCTCGCCCTCGAGAATAGCCGACGCATCCAGAGCAACTTCTTCCGCCGTGAATCCCGCTCGAGCTGTGACGCTCGGGTCTACCTGGAACGTGACTGCCGGCCCGCTGATTGTGTTGTCAATTCCGTTCAGAATGTCCACTACGCCGTTGATCTTGCCGATTGCATCCGCGATCTTGGGAGCCCATTCCTCCAACTGCTTCGGATCGGGCGAAAACAGCTTGATCTGGATTGGCTCCGGCGCTGACGTCAGGTCGCCGATCATATCCTGCAGAACCTGCGTGAACTCGATATCCAATGCCGGTTCCTGCTGCCTCACTGCGGTCCGCACCTGTTCGATAATTTCGTCGATTCCGCGATCCCTGTCCGATTTCAACTTCACCAGGATGTCCCCGCTGTTTGCTTCGGTCACGGCGGCCAGACCCAACTGCAGACCCGTTCGCCGCGAGGTGCTCTCCACTTCCGGTACCTTTCGCAGGATCTGTTCCACATGTCCGACGACTCGATTGGTTTCTGCCAGAGAACTGCCCGCCGGCATGATGTAGTCGAGAACAAATCCGCCTTCGTCCATTTCCGGCAGAAGATCCGAGCCGGAGAAGTTGTAGCACACGTAGGAAACCACGATCAGAGCCAGGCTGAATATCACCAACAACCGGGGCCGCTCCAGCGCGCGCCGCAGCCAGCGCTCATGGAAATTCACAACCCGCAGGAAGAAGCCGCTCAGGTGCCTTTCCTCGGCGGCGATCAGCTTCTGCGCCTCTTCGTTCCCTGAAGAGGGTTCGTTCGCATCCTCTGCCTGGGTCCGCTGCGCCGCATTCGCATCTTGCCGGCCTTCATCCCCCCGGTTTCTCTTGATGAGGTATTGGCTCAGGGTCGGCGTCCATGTGAGCGCCAGCGCCAGCGAAGTCACCAGCGACACCGTCATCGTAACGGCGAGCGCGCGGAAGAACACGCCGGTTACGCCCGTGATCGCAATCAGGGGAATGAAGACGACGATTGGAGTGATCGTCGACCCGACCAGCGGCGCCGTGATTTCTTTCAAGGCGCTCTGGATCGCCTCCACCCTCGACTGCCCCATGTCCCGGTGCAGCACAATGTTTTCCACCACCACAATCGCATCATCGATCACCAGCCCGACCGCCGCAGCCAGGCCGCCCAGCGTCATCAGATTGAACGTCTGCCCCATCGCTTTCAATGCAATGAAGGCGACCATGATGGTTACAGGGATCACCAGTCCCGCAACCAGCGAAGTGCCCCAGTCGCGCAGAAACACGACCAGAATGATGGAAGCCAGCACCAACCCAAGTAGAATCGCGTCGCGCACGCTCTTGATCGACTCGGTGACGATGATCGACTGATCGTAGAACGGCTCGATGTTGATCCCCGGCGGCAACGTCTTCTTGATCCGCGCAATCTCATCGTGCACTTCCTGCGCAACCTGGACCGTGTTTCCATCCGGCTGCCGGTTGATATTCAGAAGCACCGCCGGCTTGCCGTTCGCCGTCACCACCGTGTAAACGGGCTTCACACTGGGAGCGACCTCGCCAATATCCCCGATGCGCACGGGCGATCCCGCAGACGTGCTTTTGATGACCGCACGAGCAATCTCTTCCGGCGTGTGAACTTGCCCGTTCACCAACCCGAGATAGAGTTGGTGATTCTGCTCCAGTAGCCCCGGAGAGTCGATGAGATTCGTCCGTCGAACCGTATCGAGAATGTCCGATACTGTGACGTCCGCCGCCAGCAGCTTCGCCGGATCGGGCGTGATCTGAAACTCCGGCTCCTGGCCGCCTTGCACAATCACGGTCGAGACGCCCTCCAGCCGATTCAGCCGAGGTTTCATCTCGTAGGTCGCCATTTCCCAGAGCTGGGTCTGCGGCACCGTATCGGAGGTCATGCTGTACGCGATGATCGGAAACGCCGCGAAGGTCAGCCGGTGAGCCTCAATGGTCGCCGTCGGCGGAAGCTCAGGCTGTACTCGTGAGAGTGCGGCGTTCACGTACTGGAGCGTTTGAAAGATGTCGACGTCCCAGCGGAAATAAAGATCGATTTCCGCCGATCCGCGGCTGGTATTGGACCGGACCGTCAGCAATCCGGGAACGCTGTTTACCGCTTCTTCGATGGGGCGCGTCACCGTCACCATCATCTGGTCGATCGGCATTACCCCGTTGTCAACCCCCACCAGCACGCGCGGGAAATTTGTCGACGGAAATACAGAGACCGGAATCGTGAACGCGAGATACGCCCCCAGCATTCCCAGAGTCAGAATCAGGAAAATGACGGGCCGCGAATGCCGCGCAATCCAAGGTTGGCCCGGGCGAGGCGCTTCCGATGAGTTCACGCACACGCTCCGCGGTTACTTGTCATCGGAACCCCCTGCGGCTGGCTTGGTTCCTTCGCTCCCCGGTTTCCCGGCGGATGGCTCCGCCGGCTCGACCGGTGCGATCTTGACTTTTGTGTTGTCCGGCAGCGCGTATGCTCCGCCGGAGATCACTTTATCGTTCGCTGTCAGCCCCTCGACCACTTGCACATCGTCGCCGTTGCGAATGCCGAGGTTCACCGCTTTCTGATGAGCGCGCCCGTCCGCGCCGGCCAGCATCACGCTCTTCGATCCGTCTGGCGCTGTAAGAATGGAACTGACCGGCACAACCAGAGCATCCTTCACAGTCTGTGCGATCAGCGACAGCTGCACGCTGGTTCCGGGTCTTACTTCATTCTTCGGATTCTTCGCCTCAAACCAGACTTCCACGGTAGTGCTGTTCGGATCGAGCGCGGGACTGACCACCGTGACCCGGCCTTCGATCGGATGCTCGATCCCCGAAACAGTCATCTCTCCCTTGTCGCCAACCTTAAGGGACGCCGCCTCGCTTTGCGGAATGTGCGCCTTCGCAATCACGGATGAAAGATCCATCACCGTCAGCAGAGGAGTCCCGGCCGTCGCCATTTCGCCGGGATACAGCGGACGTTCCGTGATCACTCCGTTGATCGGGCTGCGAATCTCGGAATAGCTCAGTTGCGCCTCAGCGCCCGAATACTTGCCCTTCGCCGATTCCAGTTGGCCCGCCGCCGATTTGAGCTCCTGAGGTTTGCCGATTTTCATCAGCGCTTCGAGATGCTGCTTCGCGATCGCATACTGGTTGCTCGCCTGCGTGTAATCCACGCGCGATTGATCCAGTTCTTTGCGCGGCAACGCTCCCTGCTCGTAAAGTTGCTGGCGGCTCTCGAAGACTTTTTCCTGTGCGCTCAGTGCCTGTTTTCCTTGCTGCTCGTCGGCTTCAGCTTTTTTGACCTCTTCCGGAACGCTCGCTGCCGTCGTCGTCTCATATGCCGCCTGCGCCTGATCGAGCGCGCCCTTCGAATCCTGCGCTGCAGCGGAGAGATCATGATTCTCTAGTACCGCAAGAAGCTGTCCCTTGCGCACAGCACTTCCGCGTATCACAAGAAACTTCTCCACTGGAGCGCTGATTTTCGGCACGATTGCCGACTGCTCGCGCGGATAAAGAATGGCCTGCGAAGTCACCACGTGCTGGATGGTCGCCTTTTCGACCGCAGATACCTGTACCGTCACAACCGGTTCTTTTTCGCCTTTTTCGGACGAGCATCCGGTTGTCGCAAGAATCGCCGCGAAGGCCATAAGTCCGACCCCCGCAAAGCCGATGCGGCGATTCCGTTTCCAACCGTTCCAGATTGCGATTTCGTTTCGGTTCATTCGTTCTAGAAGTTACCCGTCAGGGTTTGTAAATTCGCGACCGCCACCCGGTAGCGCGACTGGCCATCGTCGTACGCATTGCGAGCCGCCGTCAACGTGTTTTGCGCATCCACAACCTCAAGCACCGTCGACTCCCCCGCCTGATAGCGCATCGTCGTCAGCCGCAGACTTTCGGCCGCCAGCTCCGCGGAACTCGCCAGCGATTCCATCTCCGATCGCGCCGTGTCCGCTTCGGTGTAGAACTCGCGCAGATGGCTTAGCAACTGGCGTTGCGCGAAGGTCAACTCCACATGCGCCTGATCCCGCCGCAATTTCGCCTGCTTCAGCTTGCTCCGGTCCGCACCCCAGCTGAAAATCGGAATCTGCAAGGTGGCCACGCCCGAATACCCCAGGTTTCTCACCCCATCGGTCCGAATCGCAAACTGATTCGCATCAATCCCATAGAAATAATCCACAGTCAGCGCAGGCAGTAAACCTCCCCAGGCCGCCGTAACCTCGTGCTGCGCAACCTGATAAGCGGCCAGAGCCGCGCGCAAGTCGGGGTTATTTTTCTTCCCCGCGGTTTCGGCTTCGGCGAATGTCGGCAGAGGCTCCGGCGTTTGCAGGTCGTCCACTACGGTGAAGTCCTGGTTGAAATCGGGAAACAGAAGGACCGCCAGATCGAGGCGGCTCCGTTCCATGTCAGCCTGTGCTTCTTGCAGACTGCGATCCTGTTGCTGTGCTTGAATACGTGCCTTGATCACATCGGCGTGCGCCACCTCGCCGCCCTTTTCCAATTTCTGGCTGATGTCCAGAAAGCGCGCCGCTTCGTCTTGGGCGCGTTGTGCAGTCGCGTACTTGCGCTCTGCCACGACCAGCGTGTAATAAGACTGCGTCACCGTAACCACCAGTCCCCTCGCCGCAATCTCTCCTTTTGCCCGCGCTAGCGACAACGCTGCGTTCGAGCGCCGATAATCGGCCACATTCGTGAGCGAGAGAGCTTCGTGTACGTTCCCCATGCTGACGTACTCGTGAACCCCATTGTTCGCGACATAGCGGGAGTTCGGGCACCCTATGGGGGTGGCAAAGCAGTCAGCTTGGCGTCTTCCCACGCCTTGTGTGTAAATGAACGAGCCGTTGTAATTCACATCAGGCAGCAGCCCCGCCCGCGCCTGTACCCGGTCCTCATGTGCCAATCCGAGGTCGGTAATCGCCGCGCGGTATTCCGGATCGTTCATCCTGGCTCGCTGAAGCGCATCCTGCAATGTGATCGTCAACGGAGCGCCTTGAGCGGGCGTCGCCTGTGCTTGCTGTGCAAAAAGTCGCACGACACCCATCAGAAGAACCAAAACGAAAAAGCACGCGGCAAACGATCTCCCGAAATGGCACCGACCTAACTTGTTGACGAGCGTTTCTGATTTGAACGACATCAAAGGCCACCTCGGCTTCTCGTGAGATACCTCACGAACGCGGAAATCACTGAATTTAAAGATAATTTCATCTCCCCGGGAACGGGTATTCCGCATTCGGCCGTATTGCCGGACGCGTTCGCGCACTTCCGTCCCCTACCGGCCCGGTCCGCGACCTTCCCCTGACCTAGTTCGTCTGTGCCATTTCGGAACCTCGACAGCCTAGCACGCGCTTCCTGAAAGCCACCTGAAAACCTTGGTCTTCCGCCCCAAGTTGCAAGAACTGAAGTACTTACCGTCGAAGCACCACAGGGAGCGAAGGATTGGCGAAGATCGTGCTTTCTCCAAAAGCGCTCGATTTTTCCGCAGGAGGTACTCATCATGGTCGATCTGAACGAAGTGAAAGTAACGCCTCGAGATCAGCAGGTGCTCAATCTGCTCGTGCAGGGCTGCAGCAACAAGGAAATCGCCGGCCAACTCAACATCAGTCCTCGCACCGTCAAGCAGCACCTGCGCACCCTGTTTCTGCGTGCCGGAATCCGCGAAGGCCGCAAGCGCGTGAAACTTGCCATTGCCATCTTCAACAAGGAGGAGGCGCAATCATGACTCCCCGTGAACGGCTTACCGCGAAAGAAATCCAGATTGCGATTCTGGTCTGGGAAGGTCTCACCAATCGCGAAATCAGCAAGATTATCGGCACCACCGAACAAGTCATTAAGAATCATCTGCGCAACGCTTTCGACAAGCTCGGTGTCTGGAGCCGTCTGGAACTCGCCATGTACGTGGCCAGCCACGGAGGTAAGAACTGGCCCGATGCCGAGAACTCGATCGTGATTCACCCAATCGCTGTCGGAGCCGACTAGAAAACACCGGCGAACACGTCGCAGCATCTTGCACACCCGCACCAGGGGCGGGAATCCTGCGGATGTCGCACAGCCTCGCTGCGTTGCCCGAAGTCCTAGACTCTGCAAAACTTTTCTGACTCTGGGCAGTGGATGCTAAGGGAAACCGCAGTAAGTGATTGAAAACAAATCTCGTTGAGCTTTCGTCCTGGCGGTCCGACAATTGCTGCATCGCATAGGTAACGGCTCAGCAGCCACGAGCCGGCTTCGCATCCCGGGGCGAAACCAGCGATGGCGTACAAAGAGACCTTCTGGATGGCGTGCGACTCGACCGAGCAGTTGCGGGCCGAGTACGGACCCTTTCACACTCGCGCCGAGGCAGAACTCGAAGCCAGAAAACTCGGTTTCGGATATCTCCTGCGTTACGAGCATCTCCTTGGCGCAAATGAGGAAATCGAGGAAGTCCGCTGCATCTTCATCGAACTCGATGGAGCAGCCCACATTGATTCTGAAGAGACCTCGGTGACGCTCCATACCCGCTGCGCCAGCTGCGGCGAATCAGCCGCTCACGATAAAGGCTGGCAGGCGGAGGTTTGGGCCGACATCCACGAATTCGAACACTCGCGCCACCGGGTTCGACTGTTCGAGCACGCCCGAGGCAAAGGATTGAAAGAAATCAGCGGCTGGAGAAACTAAGACCTCGCGGGCAGTCTCTCACCACGCAGGCACCGAGACACGGGGTGTCTTAATTGTTTGAGTTCGAGAGGGACCTGAGACTCGGCAAGGTGCGCGCGAAGTCCGCAAAACTGCATGGCCTTTGAAATTTCCGTGACTCCGTCTACGCGGTGAACAAAATGGCTAGCCTTTGTTTGATAGGGCACTCGCGGCGGCGCGATCCAGAAACCATACCAACTTGCCGTCAGTCGGCTGAACTAGCTTCGCCGGATACTGTTCGCCCGGCGCTTGCTCCTCCAAAATCGTCCGCACCACCGAAGCCTTGTCCGTTCCGCTGACGAGAAACGCGACACACCGTCCCGCATTCAAGACCGGAAGTGTAAATGACAGGCGGTGAGTCTTCAGTTTCTCGACCCAATTCGCAATCACCAGCCGGGATTTTTCCTGCAGTCCCGCTGTTCCGGGAAACAGCGACGCCGTATGCCCATCCGGACCCAACCCGAGCAGAATGAAATCAAACCGCGGCACGGCCCCCGGTTGTAAATCGAAGAACTTGCGCAAGGTTTTTTCGTATTCTTCCGCAGCGGAAGCGGCATCGGGATTCTCCGCCGGAATCCGGAACACATTCCCCGCAGGCACCGGAACTTTCGACAGCATGGCCTCGTCCGCCATCCGGTAATTGCTCTCCGGATGATCCGGCGGAACGTGCCGCTCATCTCCGAAGAAAAAACACATGCGATCCCACGGCAGCGCCGCGCGGGCATTGGTCGCCAGCAGATTGTAGAGATTTTTCGGAGTAGATCCGCCGGAAAGTGCGATGGTGAAACGTCCGCGCTCGGTCACCGCTTCGTGCGCCGCCTGCACGATCTCTTCCGCGGCCGCCGCAAACAACTCCTGCGGAGTGGTGAGAATCCGGATTTCCGCTGAGGAACTCACTCGCCTTCCTTAACCCTTCGCGGCCCGGACGGCGGCACATCGCGCTGCTCCCAGCAGTCCGGCTTTGTCGTTGGTCACGACATACACCGGCATCGATTCGACCAGCGGACGCATGCGGCCTTTGCCCAGAAACGCCTGCATGAAGCATGGCCCCGTCAGTTTCGAGAGAATCTTGGGCGAAATGCCCCCGGCAAGAAACAATCCTCCTGTTGCCAGGATCTTCAACGCGAGATTGGATGCTTCCGCGCCATAAACCGAAACCCACACATCGAGAGCTTTTTCCGAGAGCGCGTCTTCTCCTGAGAGCGCGCCTCGCGAAATTGCCGCTGCCGGGTCACCCGTCTGCATCGCTGCGGCGGTGCTCGCAGATTCTTTGCCGCATCCACTCTCGCGCAGGAACTCGTATACATTCACCAGGCCAGGCCCGGAGAGAATCCGCTCGTAGCTCACATGTCCGAACTTGGCGATAAGGAAGCGCAGCAGTTGAATCTGCAGATCGTTTTGTGGGGCGAAGTCGGTGTGCCCGCCCTCGCACGCAAAGACATGATGCCGCGTTCCATCCCAAAAGAGGCCTGCCTCGCCCAACCCCGTTCCCGGCGCAATCACTGCCTGATTGCCAACTACGGTTCCAGTCACCCGATTCAAGGGAACGAGGTCGCGTTCGGCGAGCGCGCCAATGCCCCAGGCGCTGGCCTCTAGATCGTTGATTAACATTGTGGCGGGAGTGTGAATCTGTTTTGCCAGCAGAGACTGTTCAATCACCCAGGGAAGATTGGAAGTCTCGACACGCCCGTTGCGCACCGGCCCGGCAATTCCGAAGCAGGCAGCTTCCGGACGCGTGCCCGACTCGTCCAGAAATCTGGTGACGATCTCGCCAAGTTCGCGATGTTCACGGCTGGGAAAGACGCGCTCGGAGACCAACTGCAGGTGTCCGTTCTGAGGTTGAAAATAAGCCAGCCTTGCATTGGTCCCACCAATATCGCCGGCTAAAATCATTTTTCGAAATTCCTCCAGCGGCGGCCGTCGCGCTCCATCAATTCGTCGGCCTCCTTCGGTCCCCAGGTGCCGGAAGCGTAGTTCGGGAAATTGCGCGGCGGCAACGCGTGCCAAAGATCCAGCACCGGGTTCACCACCGACCATCCCGCCTCCACCATGTCCGCGCGCTGAAACAGCGTCTGGTCGCCGATCATGCAATCGTGCAGCAGCCGCTCGTATCCCGTGCTGGGCTGCTTGCCAAAATATTCCTGATACTCGAAATTCATGTCGACCGTGCCCAGCCGCATCACCGGGCCCGGAACCTTCGCCGCAAACTGCAGTGAGATTCCTTCTTCCGGCTGGATGTGCAGCACGAGTTGATTCGGCATCAGGTGCTCCACCGGCGTATCGCGAAACAGCACAAATGGGGCTCGCCGAAACTGTATCACGATATGGGTATTGCGCACCGGCATCCGCTTGCCCGTGCGCAGATAAAACGGCACATCCGCCCACCGCCAGTTATCGATCGAGAGCTTCATCGCAACGAAAGTTTCTGTTCTGGAATCCGGCGGAACATCGGCCTCCGTACGGTAAGCCGGAACCCGCTTGCCGTCCTCCGTCCCATCCCCATACTGGCCGCGCACCGTGCGGCTCAGGACTTCTTCGTCGCTCATCGGCTGAATCGCGTGCAGGATCTTCGCCTGCTCGTCGCGCACCGCATTCGCGTCGAAAGAAATCGGCGGCTCCATCGCCGTCAGGCTGATGAGCTGCATGATGTGGTTCGGTACCATGTCGCGCAAAGTTCCGGCGTGATCGAAGTAGCTGCCCCGCCCTTCCACGCCCACCGTCTCCGCGACCGAGATCTGCACGTGATCAATGTACCGCCGGTTCCAGACGGGCTCGAAAATTCCGTTGGCGAAACGGAACGCCATGATGTTCTGCACCGTCTCTTTGCCGAGATAGTGGTCGATGCGGTAGATCTGCTTTTCGTCGGCCACTTTCAGCAATTCCGCGTTCAACGCCTTCGCCGATTCCACATCATGTCCAAACGGCTTTTCAATCACGACCCGCCGCCAGTGACCGTTGCTCTGCTCCATGAGTCCGGCTGCGGAAAGCTTTTGCACGATGGGTCCAAAGAAGCTTGGAGCCACCGCCATGTAATAGAAGAAATTCTGATGCGTAGAGTGTTCCTGATCCAGTTTTGTCAGGAGATCTTTGAGCTTCGGATACAGTCCGTCGTCATTGAAGTCGCCTGCAAGATAGTAGAAGCGCTGGGAGAACCATTCCCACAGGTCGTCATCTACGCATTCGCCGCAGTACGCCTGCACATCCTCGTGGACTCGCTTGCGAAAGTCATCGTTCGACAGTTGCGCGCGCGCGACTCCAACGACGGCAAATTCCTTGGAAAGAAGCCCTGCGCGCGCCAGGTTGTATAGCGCGGGGATCAGCATGCGGCCGGTCAGATCGCCGGCTCCGCCGAAGATCACCATCACGCAAGGATCGCCCTGTTTGCCGATTCTCGGCGGCGCTGCTTTCGGTTGCTCCGCTAATTCAGCCATGTACTCCTCTGGTATTCCGAATGAAATCCCGAACAGCCCGGACAGAAAAAGTGATTCGCACAGGCCACGCACAGCCCGAAATAAAAACGCGATTCGTTACGCGCAGCGCGTGCTAAAACTCGATTCGTTTTAGGGCACGCACAATCCCTGCTAAAACTCGATTCGTATCAGGGCGCGCATTCATGCTCGCCGCAAAGCTCCGAAAATCAATGCGCCTCTAGGCGCTGCGTTCTCCAACCGGACTTCCGCCACCGCCCGCTAAGCGCTCTTCTTTGTCTTCGCCGGATCTGACTCCAAGTGTCCGCCGAACTGTTGCCGCATCGCCGAAAGAATCTTCTCGGCAAACGTATGCTGCTGCCGCGAACGAAACCGTACATAGAGCGCCGCCGTCAGAACGTCTGCCGGTACCGCCTCTTCTAGCGCCGCCTGAATCGTCCATCGACCTTCGCCGGAATCCTGCACGTATCCTTCATACTCCGAGAGTGTCGGATTCTCCGTTAACGCGATTGCCGTCAGATCGAGCAGCCACGAACTGATCACGCTGCCGCGACGCCATACCTCGGCGATGTCCGGCAGGTTCAACTCGAAGCGGATGTCTTCCGGAAGTTCTTTGCTGGTCGCGTTCTTGAAAATGTCGAAGCCTTCGGCGTAGGCCTGCATGATGCCGTATTCGATGCCGTTGTGCACCATCTTGACGAAATGACCTGCGCCCGACGGCCCGCAGTGGATATATCCATCTTCGGCCGTCCCGCCCAGTTTTTCCCGTCCCGGGGTCCGCGGAATATCGCCCTTGCCAGGCGCCAACGTCTTGAAGATCGGATCGAGCCGCTGCACCGCTTCTTTCGGCCCGCCAATCATCATGCAGTAGCCGCGCTCCAGACCCCACACGCCGCCGCTGGTTCCGACATCGATGTAGTGAATTCCCTTGCCGAGCAGTTCCTTCGCGCGCCGGACGTCATCTTTAAAATACGAATTGCCGCCGTCAATGATGGCGTCTCCGGCTTGCAGGTGCTGCGCCAGTTTCTGGACGGTCGCCTCCGTCGGGCCACCCGCCGGAACCATGATCCAGACGGCTCGCGGAGGCTTCAGCTTGCTCACCAGATCTTCGAGCGAAGAAGATCCAGTCGCTCCTTCACTTCCCAGCTGCTTGACCGCATCCGCGCTGAGATCTGAGACGACCAGCGAATGTCCGTCACGCATCAGCCGCCGCGTCATATTCGCGCCCATGCGGCCCAATCCCACCATTCCCATTTGCATCTCTTGCTCCTTGCGAGTAGCAACCACCGCCGCGCTTATCAGTGGCGCCGCCGTCCCGCGGGCGCCCTATCCTTTGGGCGTACTCTTTTCCACTGCAGCCAGCAATTTGTCGAAAGCATCCGCAAACAACTTGACCCCATCGTCGGTCAACTTGTCCGTGACTTCCTTGATCGAGATTCCTGCGCGCGCCAGATCGTCCATCACTTTCTGCGCGCCCGGCACATCCTCGGTCAGGCTGTTCCGCAAGCGCCCATGATCCCGGAAAGCCTCCACCGTCGCCGGAGGCATCGTGTTGACCGTATCAGGGCCAATCAGTTCCTCAACATAGATCACGTCGCGGTACGCCGGATTCTTTGTGCTGGTGCTGGCCCATAACACGCGCTGCGTCTGTGCACCCTTCGCCGCCAGGGCCTGCCACCGCGGCCCGCTAAAAATTTTCTGGTACCGCTGGTACGTCAGTTTTCCGTTTGCAATCGCGACTTTCCCGAGCAAGCTCTTACACAGAGCCTGTTGCGCCGCATCCGATGTGCCCTTTAGCTTCTCGTTCAGCATCGAATCCACCAGTGAATCGATGCGGCTGATGAAGAAACTCGCAACTCCGGCCATCTTTTTCAGATTGCCGCCTCGCGCCGCCAGATCTTCCAACCCGGCGATGTACGCCTCGGCGACTTTCTCGTAAACTTCCTGCGCGAACAGCAGCGTCACGTTGATGTTGATGCCTTCGCCGATCAGTTGCCGGATCGCCGGCAGTCCCTCGGCTGTTCCCGGAACTTTGATCATCACGTTCTCGCGATTCACTGTCTTCCACAATCGCCGCGCTTCCTCGATCGTCTCTTTCGTTTTGCGCGCGAGATACGGCGAGACCTCCAGGCTCACATAGCCGTCGCGGAAATTCGACGCCTGATGTACTGGGCGGAGCGTATCGGCCGCGTCTTGAATGTCGCGAATCGCGATCTGCTCGTAGCGCCCCGTCGCGTCCAGATCTTTCCGTCCCGCGAGCGAATGCAGAATGTCGTCGTAAAGCGAGCTGTCGGCGATGGCCTTTTCGAAGATCGCAGGATTCGACGTCATGCCTCGCAGACCATCGTTCGCGATCATGTCTTTCAACTTGCCCGTCGTGAACAGATCACGCCGGATGTAATCCAGCCACATCGACTGGCCGTAGTTGAGCAATTCCTGCAGCGGATTCTTTGTGGCTTTTGAATTTTCTATTACTCCAGTAGGTTGCATGAGGCCTCCATGCCTTTTGGATGACAGTCGCGTCCTGCACGGCGCAACTGAAAACTTGATTTTCCCCGATGAAACTTCCATCCCCAAACGCTTAACGATGCGAGATCGCTGCGCGCGCTTCCTCGGCAACTTTTTCGACGGTAAACCCAAAGTATTTCAGAAGATCTTTTAGCGGAGCCGACGCGCCGAAGCGGTGCATCCCGATGTTCCGCCCCTTGCTGCCCGTGTATCGTTCCCATCCGAAGGTCGCGGCCATCTCTACCGAAACCCGTGCCGTCACATCCGGAGGCAGCACTTTATCTTTGTAGGACTGATCCTGCTGATCGAAAATCTCCCAGCACGGCATGCTGACCACCCGCGCCTTAATCCCCTCGGACTTCAGTTTCTCGTAAGCATCGACGCAAAGCGAGAGCTCGCTGCCCGTTCCCAGGAGGAGTACATCTGGCTTTCCTCCAGGAGCGTCAGCCAAAACGTACGCTCCCTGTGCCACACCTGAAGCGGGCGCATATTTGGTGCGATCCAGCGTCGGTATTGCCTGCCGCGTCAGAACCAGCGCCGCCGGAGAATGTTGCAGCTTGGCAATCACCTTCCACGCTTCCACCACTTCATTGGCATCACCCGGCCGCAACACCATCAGATTTGGCATTGCCCGCAGCGATGCGAGCTGTTCCACGGGTTGATGAGTAGGCCCGTCCTCGCCCACTCCAATCGAATCATGCGTGAAGACAAAAATCGACGGCGCTTGCATCAGCGCTGCCAGTCGAATGCTCGCCCGCATGTAATCGCTGAAATTGAAGAACGTCGCCCCAAAGGCGCGAATCCCGGAAACTATCAGTCCATTCACGCTCGCGCCCATCGCATGCTCGCGCACACCGAAATGCAGGTTCCGCCCCGCATAATTGCCGGCTTTGAAGTCTCCCGCTCCTTCAAACTTTAGCGTCGTCTTGTTCGAAGTCGCCAGATCGGCCGATCCGCCGATGACCCACGGAATGTTCTGAGCCAGCACGTTCAGCACTTTGCCCGAACTCTCCCGCGTTGCCACGCCCTTCGCATCCGCCGGGAAATTGGGAAAGTTCTTGTCCCATCCCGCCGGCAATTCATGGTGCTGCATATGACTCAAGCGCTCCGCGAGTTCTGGGTACTTCTGCTGATATTCCCCAAACAGCTTCGACCACTGCGCGCGCAGTTCGCGTCCGCGCTTGCCGACGCCGTCGCGGAAATTTTCCCGCACGCCTTCGGGGACCAGGAACTTTGCATCTTCCGGCCAGCCATAGAATTTCTTGACCAGCCGCACTTCTTCTTCCCCGAGCGGCTCGCCATGAGCGGCATTCGTGTCCTGCTTATGCGGAGACCCGTATCCAATGTGGCTGTCCACGATGATCAGCGTCGGACGATCGCTGGTTTTCTGAAAAGTATGGAAAGCCCTGGCCAGCATCTCAAGATCATTTGCATCGGCAACGCGGGTGACATTCCATTCGTATCCCACGAATCGGGTCGCCACATCTTCGCTGAACGACCAGCTTGCGGGGCCGTCCAGCGTGACCGAATTGTGGTCGTACATCCAGCACAGATTCGAGAGCTTCAGATGTCCCGCCAGCGACGCGGCCTCGCCGCCGATTCCTTCCATCAAATCCCCGTCCGAACACATCGCATAGACGTTGAAATCGAATATCTCGTAGCCCGGACGATTAAAGGTCGCTGCCATCCACTTCGCCGCCATCGCCATCCCGACGCTGTTGCCGACGCCCTGCCCCAGCGGACCCGTCGTCGTTTCAACTCCAGTCGTGATGTGCGATTCCGGATGCCCCGGCGTCCGGCTTCCCAGCTGCCGAAACCGCTTGATCTCTTCCAACGAAACTGCCAGATCCTTGGTGACCTTGCCGTGATCGTCCACCTGCCGCACTTCGGCGAGATACAACATCGCGTATAGCAGCATCGAAGCGTGCCCATTCGACAGCACGAAACGGTCGCGGTTCATCCACGTCGGATCGGCCGGATCGTAGCGCAGGAATTCCTGCCACAGACAATACGTAACCGGCGCCAATCCCATCGGCGCGCCGGGATGTCCCGAGTTGGCCTGCTGCACCGCATCGATCGCCAGAGTTCGAATCGTATTGATGCACAGCGTGTCCAGCTGTGCCCCTGTCATTAAAGCTTGATCACTGACCGCCATACGAATCTGCTCCTCCGTTCGTCGATCCCACCAGGCAAGGCCTTCTCTCTACTCAAATTAGAGTTCCGCACCCGCGAAAGGGTGCAATAGCAAGAAAGTGTATCAATTTCTGCTGAAGTGTGGATTGCGCTGCGGTGAAAAACTGCCGGGAATTTTGGAGGGAATACCTTACCTGAGCAGCTGAATATAACTGTTTTCGCTGTTCGAGCTGCGCGTGCTGTCTTGCACAAATTTCAGGAACTGTCGGAGATTGTCGCGCTCCGTTGGAGGCATTCCGTCGAAGCGTACTCGAACTCCGGTCGCAGGTCCGCTGCGTGTCACAACTCCGCTCAACGCGAAGCCCTTGACCCATATCTTTCCGTTCGGCACCCACAATCCAATCTCGACTTTGGCTCCCGCTTTGACCGGGTTTGCCGTCTCAACTAAACATCCGCCTGCGCTTGTATTCGAAAGATTGCCCCAGATCGGAGCGCTCGCTTCATCCACGTGCAGTTCAACCGCGACAAAACATTTGATCCGCGGATGGCGCCGCCGGTCACTACCCCAATTCGGACTGAAGAAATCCGGCTCAAATGGAGGAGTTGCAGAAGGTGGAGTTGGCACTGGATGAGCGACCGAAATCGCCGGGCTCGAAGCGGCTGATTTTTCTTCGTGCCCTGCGCCTGCCTTGATCTCGCGCATGGCGCTCAGCAGCGCTTCTTCCCGCTTTTCAGCGGGCGCTTCCCGATAGGTTTGCAGCAGCTTGCCGACTTGCCGGACAAGGTCCGGGTCCGACAGTATTCGAGTCCAGTCAGTTCCTGTCGCCGAGCTCATGAATGAATCTTTCGATCAGGTGTTTTGCCCTATGCCAGCTTGCAGCAACGGTCACCGTCATTCAAGATGACCGAAGTCACCTCTGCAGATTGCGATTTTCAACCGAGGGCCAGACTCGATCGGGGGTGATGCTCGTCACCAATGCGGAAGACCTGCTAGTCGCCGTCGAATGTAAGTTGAACGATTTCGGTGGTTTCCGTCTGCGCCGGCTCGAACTTCCACTTCGTGATCGCCTCTTGCGCAGCATCCACCAGCACGGGATTCCCACCCAGAATTCGCGTCGACTTCACTGCTCCGTTGGCGCGCACAATCGCTTCCACTCGGACCACACCGTGGATATGCATCCTCTTCGCTAACTCTGGATAGGCTGGCGCGACCCGGGTTGCCACTTTGCGCTGGGAGTTGCCAGATGCGCCGTTTTGCGCGTTAGCAACCAAAGTCGTAATCGCAACCAACACCATCGCGACCACCGTCAATGAGATCTTTCTAAACATGCGGTGCAGACTCTTTCCTGTCAAACTTACTCAGCTTCAGCTTATCGGGCACTCTCTGCTCCGGCAATGTACCGAATGGTATTGGCCTTTGGGCATAGGATGGGTCCGCCATGCCCGCGCAAGTCCGCCGGCCCACCTTTTCGTCTACAATCGTTTGCATCAGAAACTCTCATAAACGAATCGAATGTAAAGAGTTATGCTAGAGAGCGGAAATGGACGTCCAGCTTTACCCGTTTAATGCTGAATGATCCCACGATCAAGAATGCAATACTCATGGAAGTTATTCGCAATCGCGGCCTCAGTCTTTATTCTCATTTCATTTGCCTCTCCTCGCCTCTTTTCTCAGACCTCAAGCGGAGCGGCAACCCCCCCGGGCGTCTCTCTCGGCACGCAGAGTCCATTTTTAGGAAGCTCGCCTGAGGGCCAAGCAACCCCCGGAGTCCTGCAGATCGACTTCAAGGAAGCCATTGACCGCGGCTTGCGGAACAATCTCGGCTTGCTCCTGGCTGACGAACAGACCCAATCGGCTCGCGGACAGCGCTGGCAGGAGCTCAGTGTTCTTCTGCCGAATATCGGCGCTACTATTCAGGAAAATGTCCAGACTGAGGCTCTTGCCGCTCTTGGTTTCAACAAACTGGCGCCGTTCTTTGCCGCGCCGGGCTCGGCCCCGGCTGCATTTCCGCGAGTGACACCGGCTTTCAATTACTTCGACGCCCGCATCGGAGTGAGCCAGTCGCTTTTCAATTTCCGCAATCTGGAGCGTGAGCGCTCCGCACTGGAAAATGTAAAGGCCTCTGAACTGACCTACAAAGAAGCCCGCGAAATGGTGGTCCTCGCCGTAGGGAATGCCTATCTGCAGGCGATCGCCGCTTCCGCTCGCGTCGATACCGCCCAAGCGCAGGTGAAAGCTGCGCAGGCCCTCTACGATAAAGCTTCCGATCAGCAAAAAGCCGGAGTTACCCCCGCGATTGATACGCTTCGCTCGCAGGTGGAATTGCAAGCCCGTCAGCAACAGCTCATCGTCGCTCGTAACGACTTGGCCAAATTGACTCTCAGCGTAGCTCGAGTCATCGGACTCCCGCCCGGACAGCAGTTCGTACTGACCGAGAAAGCCCCGTATCAGGCGCTCACTCCTCTGCCATTGGAAAGTTATCTGCAGCGTGCCTACGCCGAGCGTTCTGATTATCTCGCGGCAATAGCCCAAGTTCGCAGCGCCGAAATCTCCCGCAAAGCAGCCTTTGCCGGCCATTATCCGACGGTCGACGTCCAGGCCAACGTCGGGGATATCGGCGTGAACCCCAGCCAATCGAATGGCACATGGCAGGTCAATGGCGGCATCAACATCCCCATCTTCGCGGGAAACCGCGTTCACGCCGACCTTCTCCAGGCGGATTCCAGATTGCAGCAGGCCCGTTCCCAGCTTGGCGACCTTCGCGGACGGATCGATTACGAAGTCCGCACCGCGCTTCTCGATTTGAACGCCGCCGCCGATCAAGTCAATGTGGCGCGAAGCTCAGTCGATCTGGCGGAACAGACGCTGACTCAATCCCAGGACCGCTTTACCGCCGGAGTCGCCGACAATTTGGAAGTTGTGCAGGCGCAGGAATCTGTCGCCGGCGCTCACGAGAGTTATATTCAAAGTCTTTACGCTCATAATCTCGCGAAAGTCGAACTGGCGTTCGCCATCGGCGATGCCGAGCAGGGCGTCAGGCGATATCTGAAAGGCGTTCAATAACGTATGGAACAAACGACGACGCAGACTCCGGCTGCCGGATCTACGAAGCCGGTTACTGAAGCCCCCGATTCGGCAAACAAGCCGTTGCCGTCCACGGAAAAGGATTTCCGCACGCGACCCTCGCGGACGCAGAGCCCCGGCTTTCGCATCGCGGTCGTGATCGGGATCGTCATCTTATTAGTCGTCGGCTTCTTTGCTTACCGCTACTTCGCCAGCTACGAATCCACCGACGATGCCGAGGTCGACGGCCACATCAGTTCTATCAGCGCGCGCATCACGGGGCACGTAACCAAGCTGAACATTCGCGACAATCAGTACGTTCAAGCCGGAACGGTTCTGGTCGAGATCGATCCCGCGGACTATCAGGTCGCCTATCAAAAAGCGAAAGCTAATTTCGCCGATGCCCAGGCCGCTGCCGTTGCCGCCGGAGTCAATGTTCCCATCACCTCCGTCAATACCAGCAGTCAGGTTTCTTCAAGCGAGGCGGACGTCAATAGCGCGCGAGCCGGCATTCAGGCTGCAAAGCAGCAGTTCCAGGCCGCTAAAGCCGAACTTCAGGAAGCGGAAGCCAACAACGTAAAAGCGCAGAACGATCTCCTTCGCTACAAACAGCTTGTCGATAAGCAGGAGATCTCGGAGCAGCAGTACGATCAGGCCGTCGCCGCGTCCAAAGCCAGCGCGGCATCGGTCGAAGCTGCCCGCGCCAGTTCTTATGCTGCCCAGCAGCAAGTAACGCAAGCCGAAGGCAAGCTCATACAGGCGCAAGCGAATTATCGGTACGCGAGCACTGCGCCGAGACAGATGCAGGTTATCCGCGCGCGTGAAGACGCCGCCATCGCGACTGTCCAGCAGAAAAAAGCTGACCTGGATCAGGCTGCGCTGAATCTTGAGTACACCAAGGTCGTCGCTCCAGTGAACGGCATCGTCAGCGACCGAACCGTCGACGTAGGCCAGAACGTTGCTCCCGGCCAGGAACTAATGAAGATCATCAACCTGGACGGCGTCTGGGTCACCGCGAACTTTAAGGAAACGCAGTTGCAGAATATGAAACCGGGGCAGAGAGCGACGATCGAAGTCGACGCAACCGGACGCAAATACAACGGCAAAGTGGATAGCATTGCCGGCGCTACCGGCGCTCTCTTTAGCCTGTTGCCTCCCGAGAACGCCACCGGGAATTACGTGAAGGTCGTTCAGCGCGTCCCGGTCAAGATCGTTCTGGATCCTGGTGCGAACAAAGGTCACGAGCTGCGTCCCGGCGAATCGGTGACACCCAAGGTCTGGATTCGCGAATGAGTGCGGCTGCTGTCCCGATGGACCAGGCGGATGCCTGGCGTCCTTCGATCAATCCCTGGATCATCGCCCTCACGGTTACCCTGGCGACGTTCATGGAAGTCCTCGACACTTCCATCGCCAACGTCGCCTTGCCTCACATTGCCGGCGGTCTCTCCGCGGGAGTCGACGAAAGCACCTGGATCCTCACTTCTTATCTCGTCTCCAACGCCATCGTCTTGCCCTTGAGCGGCTGGCTCTCGTCAATCATGGGCCGCAAGAATTTCTACATGAGCTGCGTTGCTCTGTTCACGGTGAGTTCGTTCTTGTGCGGACTCGCCCCGAATCTGGCGACCCTGATCATTTGCCGCGTTCTTCAGGGCGCTGGCGGCGGCGGACTTCAGCCGAGTGAACAGGCTATTCTTGCCGACACGTTTCCTCCCGCCAAGCGCGGCATGGCGTTCGCCGTCTACGGCGTTGCGGTTGTAACCGCTCCCGCAATCGGCCCAACTCTCGGGGGATGGATCACCGACAATTTCACCTGGCGCTGGATCTTCTTCATCAATATCCCAGTCGGAATTATCTCGATCCTGCTCACGTCCAGGCTGATTCACGATCCGCCATTTCTCCGGCGCCGCAAACTCAGAGAGACCCACATCGATTACATCGGACTGAGTTTCGTCGCGCTCGGACTGGGGGCGTTGCAGGTCGTCCTCGACAAGGGCCAGCGCGACAACTGGTTCGATTCGCACCTGATCACGATGCTGACGATGGTCGCAGTCGCCTCGCTGATCTTCGTGATCTACTGGGAGTGGAAACAGAAAGATCCGATTGTCGATCTCCATCTTTTTCGCGATCGCACCTTCGGCGTTTCGAACCTGCTGATGTTCATGCTCGGCTTCGCCCTTCTGGGAAGCACGCTGCTTCTGCCTTTATTCATGCAGACTTTGCTGGGCTATACGGCCGAGAGCGCAGGCTTGGCGCTGATGCCGGGCGGCTTCGTGATCATGCTGCTGTTGCCCTTGGTAGGATTTCTGCTGTCGAAGTACAGTCCACGGTGGCTGCTGGTCTTCGGTCTCGTCGTTCTGTCGCTATCGCTATTTCACATGACGACCTTTGATCTGCAGATCGATTTCCGCAGTACTGCCATGGCTCGCGTCCTCCAGGCGGCTGGGATGGCTTTCCTGTTCGTCCCCATCAATACTGCGGCGTACGCGTTTCTGCCGCGCGATAAAAACAACGCCGCTTCGGGCCTCATGAACCTTGCCCGAAATGTCGGCGGCAGCGTCGGCATCTCGGTGGTGACGACCATGCTTGACCGCCGCACACAGATCCATCGCACCGACCTTGCGACCAATCTGGCGAAGGGAAATCCGGCTCTGATGGCCCGCATTCAAGGCGCATCGCGGGCCATGCAGATTCATGGCGCGAGCGCCGCGAATGCGACCCAGCAGGCGTATGCGCTTATCCAGCGCTCAGTAGAACGCCAGGCCACGATGCTGGCTTATATTGATTGCTTTTGGTTCCTGGGCGTGGTTATCCTGCTCATGGTTCCGACGGTCTTCCTGATGAAAAAGTCAAAGCCCGGCGGAGAAATCGCAGTACACTGAAATTAAGCTATGTTTCGCCTCATTACGATTGAGCGCGAGTACGGTTGCGGCGGCGGCGCCATTGCCGCTCAACTGGCCCAATACCTCGGCTGGAAACTCTGGGATCACCTGCTCACCGAAGAAATCGCCCGCCTCGCCAATGTTGATCCGTCGGCGGTGAAACGCTGCGACGAACGCATGGACAGCCGTCTTCACCGTCTCTCGAAGGTCTTCTGGCGCGGCAGTTACGAGCGCAGCATTCCTTTAGGCAGCCAGGTCTTCGACACCGACCGCATGATGGCCATGATGCAGGAAATCATGAACAAGATCGGCGAAGAGGGAAAAGCGGTTGTTGTGGGCCGCGGCGCGCCTTTCTTCCTGCGCGAGAATCCTGACGCCTTTCACGTCTTTCTCTACGCGCCGAGAGCGGAGAAGATGCGGCGCGCGCTGGCTGACGGCGAGAGCACGCAGAATGCTGAGGAACTCGTCGACTCGGTCGATCGCGAGCGCATCGCGTTTGTGAAGCACTACTTCGATGCCGATTGGCCGACGCGATCTCTCTACCACGTCATGCTCAACACCGCAGTCGGCAACGAATGCGTCGTGAAAACCATCCTCGACACGATGCGCATTGTCGAAGGCAGTCCCAAAGCCACAGACTACGAACACACCAGGGTTCACACTCCAGGGGAATAGCGACAATTAAGACCGCGCAGAAGGATGCGCTGCTGCGGGTCTTACGGGACGCTGGGGCGCGGGACAACAATCTTCCGCACACATATCCTGACGCGGGCCGAGCGATCCCAAGCCGCGGCGCTCCGCTCCTGTGGTCCGCTCGAGGATCAACTCGCGAATCATCGCGATGAAGTTCGGATGCACACCAACCGTTTTCGCGCGCGCCATCGGAAGACTCAGGGATTCGCAAAGCTGCCGCGCTTCGATATCCAGATCGTAGAGCACTTCCATGTGGTCGGAGATGAAACTGATCGGTGCAACGACAACCGCGCTCGCCAGATTTTTGGCTTTTACCCGGCGCAAGTAATCCAGAATGTCCGGCTCAAGCCAAGGCTGTCCGGGAGCACCGCTGCGGCTTTGATAAACCAGCGCGTCATTCTTTATGCCGATTCGCTCTGAGACGAGTTTGCGAACCTCTTCGAGTTGGCGAACGTAATCGCTGGTGTTCGCCATCGAAAGCGGAATGCTATGCGCGACATAGACGACCTGCATGTTTGCGCGCGCATCTTGCGGAATCTCGGCGATCGCATCGCGCAGACGGTCTTCCGTTGCTTCGATAAATCCGGGATGATTGAAGAATGGACGAATCTTTTCGATCTGCGGCGCGCCTTCGATTTCCGACTGCGCGCGCACAATGTCTTCGCGGTACTGTCTGCATCCTGAGTACGAACTGTAAGCCGATGTTACGAAGGCGAGCGCGCGCTTGATTCCATCCTGTTTCATCTGCCGCAACGTGTCGGCGAGCATCGGATGCCAGTTGCGATTGCCCCAATAGACCGGAAGGTTCGGGTCGTGCTCTGCAAGTTCCTGCTTGAGCGCGGAAATCAGTTCGCGCGTCTGCTCGTTGATCGGGCTTTTTCCGTCGAAGTGATAGTAGTGTTCGGCGACGGCGAGCATGCGCTCGCGCGGAACATTTCGTCCGCGCAGAACGTTTTCGAGAAAGGGAAGGACGTCCTGTTTCGACTCGGGACCACCGAACGAGACGATGAGGATTGCGTCGTAGGTCATGCCAATGGGTTCAGGGCGCCTGTGGATTTCGCAGCGAAAAAATATTCTATCGGATAGAGCGAGACGGAGAAGTTTTGGAGTTTCGATTTGCGAATTCCGAAACAGCGGGGTATATCCCCCTCCCCCTGGTGATCTATTGGAATCTTTAACTTAGCGGCAAATTGCAAAGTAATCTATGGCGCTCAATCACTTGCGGGCAAAATCTTGAGCCGCAAGGATTTAGCTGAGATAGCAGGTGTTCCGCCTGTGCTGCCTCCGCCTTGACGATGATCTGCGCGCTGGCCTGTGGACGTCAAGGTCAGATGTCACATGCGGGCTGTGGATATTTCCAGGAAATCTCTCAAGGCAGAGGGCGCGGTGGGATTGGGGGCTGGCTTTGAGGCAACCGCAGCGGTGCCCAGCCTTCGAAAACCGCGAAGGCTGGGGCAGCCAATTTAGGGACGATTCACACGAGAAGCAAAGCTGGGCCAGCCCGCTCAAGCAACGACGTGAAACCTAGCGACGACGGAAAGACGTGGATTTGTGATCAAACCCAGAGGCCCGAAAATCTGGGCCGCCGGAGAGCCGAGGCGCTGTCCCTACATTTCTGTGTTAACACGGACCGCTGGGACCGGTTGGGCTGCCGGACTCCTGCGTGGGCTGTTGCTGTGTTGTCGGCACGGCGAATGGCGTCTCGCCTGCCAGATTGTTGATGCATTCCTGAATCAACTGTGGATCGGCCTGCAGGGTGGAGGGCAGGTTGGGAATCGACTGGTCGGGGCTTTTGAAATTGAAGGCGGTAGTCAGGTCTCCGACGGTGGCCCGCCTCCAGGCGCTCAAGTTCGGTACTTCGGCTCCAAAGCGCGTTTCGAGAAATCGCAAGACAGAAGTGTGATCGAAGAGATCCGAAGAGACGAATCCTCCGCGACTGAAGGGCGAAATGATCAACATGGGGACGCGAAATCCCAGGCCAATGGGCCCGTTGATCGGCGGATTGCCGACGACCGTGGGATCGGGAACCGCAGGCGCGGTCACATATTCGCCGGGCGTTCCGGGAGGAGCCGTGACGGGAGGAACGTGATCAAAGAATCCGCCATTCTCGTCGAAGTTTACGAATAAAACAGTCTTCGCCCAGAGTGCGGGATTGGCGGCGAGCGCGGAGATGATGAGCGAAAGAATATTCTCGCCAAAGATGGAAGGCGCGGGCGGATGATCGGAGGTCACGACCGATCCGATCAGCCAGGAAACTTGCGGCAAGTTGCCGGTCACGATATCGGAGAGGAAGTCGACAGGGAACTGCGGGCCAAACGCATTCTGATGCAGCACCGAAGAAGGATCCTGAAAATTCGCGAAGTACGAGAGCACGTTGTCGGAGAGAATACCGCCGAGAATACTCTCGTCAGGCGACGAATAGATCTTCCAGGAAATTCCGCGGGCCTGCAGTTGCTCGGGCATGGTCGTGTAGGTCAAGCGTCCATAGATGGACGAACGATTTGTCACGATGGTCTGCAGAATCGGCCCGCCATTTTTGCCGTCCGGGTCGAGCGAGGCAGCCATGGTGTACAGGCGATTGGGATCGGTTGGTCCGATGACGGAGCAGAAATAGTTGTCGCAAATCGTGAACGCATCGGCGAGCGCGTAGTAGTAGGGAAGATCGGCGCGCGTGTAATAGCCCATGGTGAGTACGGCGTCGTTGGAGTTGATGGCGAGGCGCGAATTTACGAAGCCGTCCATGTTGCCGTTGTCCCAGCTCTGGTGCTGCGGCACCCAGTCGTGGCTAATGTCGTGGGTGCAGGCCGCGTTCACTTGTGAGGTGTCGAGGTGAAACGGGAGGAGCGTTCCGACCGGTGAGATCGTAGCGTTGGCAGAATCCGGTTGCTGGAAGGCGGCGCTCTGATCGGAGAATCCCCGCACGCCCTTGTAGCTGCCAAAGTAATGGTCGAACGAGCGGTTTTCCTGCGTGAGGATTACGACGTGTTCGATGTCAGTGATCTGCGCGCAAGAACCGGAGGGGCCCGAGGAGATGGATTTGGAGAGGCCGCATCCGTGCAGGCCGAGGGTTGCCAGCTCTGCCATGGCTGCCGCGGTTCCGAGCTTAATCACCTCTCGGCGAGTCAGTCTGTGCATAGTTGGTGTTTGATGCCGGTCCGGGGACAAAGGTAGGGCGGGAGACGATCTTCAACGCAGAGTGCCCGGACGATTGGGGAATCGAAGAATCTGCGAAAGGCACTGTGCTGGTGCGCCCGGAGAGATTCGAACTCCCGACCTGTTGCTCCGGAGGCAACCGCTCTATCCAACTGAGCTACGGGCGCACGGGTGCTTCTAGTCTACATGCCGGGACTGAACAGCGGCAATGAGCAGGGATCAGGGAGCAGGGATCAGGGTGCAGCGTTTTCGGGGAGCGGCTGTGCTAGCCACGCATCACTTGCCGCTGCCTTTTTACCAGCGCTCGCGCCGTCCGCCGCCGCGATTGCCACGGTCTCCGCGATCGCGGAATCCGCCGCCGCCGCCACCGCCACCGCCGCCACGTTCCGTCTTGGGGCGAGCTTCATTCACATTGATCGTGCGACCGCCGACCTGCGATCCGTTGAGCGCAGTGATGGCCTTCTCGCCATCCTCGTTGCTGGCCATTTCGACGAACCCGAAGCCGCGGGATCGCCCGGTATCGCGATCGGTCATGATGCTGACGCGATCCACCTGTCCGTAGCTTTCGAAGAGCTGCCGCAGTTCGTCTTCGTTGGTATTGAAGCTGAGGTTCCCCACGAAAATATTTTTCACGCGTCTGCCTCTGCATTGAGCTGTCGGAAGTGCGAGCTCAAAGCGGCGGACGATCAGGTCGGGAGGGCCGTTCCTGGAAATCGAGACCGGAGCTGGCAACAGTCAATTGCGCGGGAAGTATAGCAGGGTTCCGCAAACGGCGTTGTCAAAAGTTGAAAAAACGGGCGCTGGCGCGCCGGGGACAGCCGAGGCGGCTGTCGCTCCGTAACACTTCAGCACTCGTCGACCTTCCAGTATCCTTCGGCGTGGAATCCCATCTGGAGCAGGCGGTTCTTGGGATCGTGATGCTTGCCGCATCCTGGACAAACCATGTAGCGGCTCCAGGCGGTGCCTTGCCGGTCATAGTTTTCGGCGACGGCGAAGGTGGTTCCGCAGCTGCACGGGACGAGGAACATACGGAAGGGTTTTTTGGCGGGTGCGCGGGAAGAAGCGATGCGCTGCCCGCGAGATCCCTCCCTCCGCCCGAAAGACGGCTCCGGTCGGGATGACGCCGCCGACTTGGTTTTGTGTTGCGTTGCCGATTTATGGCTCGGTTTCACGCAGCCTCTAGGACTCTTCAACTACGGCCATCGTACTCTTCTTGCGCTTGTTGGCTTGCAGAGTCTTCTTGCGCAGGCGAAGTGATTTCGGAGTGATTTCCACGAATTCGTCGTCGGCGATGAATTCGATGGCCTGCTCCAGACTCAGAGGCTTGAAGGGAACCAGGCGAATGGCTTCGTCCGCGGTCGAGGCGCGCATGTTGGTCAGCTTTTTTTCGCGGACGGCGTTGACGTCGAGATCGGTGTCTTTCGCGTTCTCGCCGATGATCATGCCCTCATAGAGATCGATGCCGGGGCCGACGAAAAGTTCTCCGCGCTCCTGCAGGCCCCACAGGGCGTAGGCCGTCGAAGTTCCGGCGCGGTCGGCGATCAGCGCTCCGGTGAGCCGGTGGGGAATCTCGCCTTGCCACTGGGTATATCCATCGAAGAGCGAATTCATGACGATGGTGCCGCGCGTGTCGGTGAGGACCTGGCTGCGCAGGCCGATGAGGCCGCGGCTGGGAACGCGGAATTCGATGCGCACGCGTCCGTAGCCGTGATTGTGCATGTTGGTGACTTCGCCCTTGCGCGAGCCGAGCTGCTCCATGACGACACCGACGAATCCTTCGGGGACATCGACGGTCAGATGCTCGACCGGTTCCATCAGCTTGCCATCAATCCGTTTCGTGACGATCTCGGGCTTGCCCACCATCAGTTCGTAACCTTCGCGGCGCATCATCTCGATCAAGATGGAGAGCTGGAGCTCGCCGCGGCCGAGCACTTTGAACGAATCCGTGGTGCCCGTTTCTTCGACGCGCAAAGAAACGTTGGTCAGCAATTCTTTTTCGAGGCGCTCGCGAAGATTGCGCGAGGTGACGTAGGCGCCGTCTTTCCCGGCGAATGGCGACGTGTTCACGGTGAACAGCATCGCGATGGTCGGTTCGTCGATCGCGATCGGCGGCAGCGGCGCCGGATTCTCCACGTCGGTGATGGTTTCTCCGATCGTTATGCCCTCAACGCCCGCCACCGCGACGATGTCGCCGAGTTCGGTCTCGGTGATGTCGGTCCGCTTCAGGCCGGAGAAGGAGAACAGCTTCGTGATCTTCGTTTTCTGCAGCGAGCCGTCGAGCTTGGCGATCGCAACTTCTTCTCCGGTGAACATCTTGCCGTTGAAGACGCGGGCGATGGCGAGGCGTCCGAGATAGTCGCTGTAATCGAGATTGGCGACGAGGATCTGCAGTGGGCCGCTCAGGTCTCCTTTGGGCAAAGGAATTGTCTTCAGAATGGCGTCGAAGAGCGGGCGCAGGTTCTCGCCGGGAATTTTGATGTCAGTGGATGCCGTGCCGGTCTTCGCGTTCGTGTACAGCACGGGGAAATCCAGCTGTTCCTCTTTGGCGTCGAGATCGATGAAGAGATCGTAGATTTCGTTCAGAACTTCCTGCGGGCGGGCATCGCCCCGGTCGATCTTGTTGATAACGACGATGGGCGGCAGCTTGGCTTCGAGCGCCTTGCCGAGCACGTAGCGAGTTTGCGGCAGCGGACCTTCGCTGGCATCCACGAGCAGCATGACGCCGTCGACCATCTTGAGGGCGCGCTCGACTTCTCCGCCGAAATCGCTGTGGCCGGGCGTGTCGACGATGTTGATCTTCACGGCGTGATAGAAGATCGCGGTGTTCTTGGCGAGGATGGTGATGCCGCGCTCGCGCTCCAGTTCGTTGGAATCCATGACGCGCTCGACGTGGTGCTCGTTGGAGCGGAACGTGCCGCTCTGGCTGCAGCATGGCGTCGACCAGCGTGGTCTTGCCGTGGTCGACGTGCGCGATGATGGCGATATTGCGAATGCCTGAACTCAAAAGGGAACCTTCCTCAATTATCTGTGTACTACCACTTTACTATGAGCGTGCCAATCGAAGAAGGACGGCGGGGGCGCGGCCAAGTAAGTCAGTCAACCAGGAAGGGCACAGAGCTACACGAAGGGATGCGAGATCTGGCGCATTATTGTCGTGTGCTTTCGATGAGTTCAACTCCCACCTCCGCTCCGCCCTCGGTTCCTACGCGCAATCGGTACCAGACGACGATCGTGAGCAGCGAGAATACGAAGATAATGGTGGAGATCGCGTTGATCTCGGGGGTGATTCCCCGCCGCAGCCGTCCCCAGATTTCCAGCGGCAGCGTATTGTCGCGGCCGATCAGGAAGAAGCTGACGGCGATTTCGTCCATCGAGAGCGTGAAGATCAACAGTGCCGCGCCGACGATCGGCAGCTTCAGGTTCGGCACGGTCACGCGCCAGAATGTCTGCCAGTAGTTTGCGCCTAGATCGAGAGAAGCTTCCTCCTGTGCGCGGTCGAGTTTTTGAAGTCCGGCGAAAACCTCGGTGGTTGCGACCGAGATGAGCGCTGTGCCATGTCCGAGAATGATGGTCAGCAGGCTCAGCCTGGTATCCGTCAGATCGAACAGCATCAACAGCGAAAGGCCCGTGATGATGCCCGGCAAGATCAGCGGCAGCAGGACGAGCCGCCGAAATAGCGCCTTGCCGGGAAATTGCGCGCGATCGAGGGCGAGCGCTGCGGGGATTCCGAACGCGAGCGAAATGGCCATCGCCGCGAACGCGACTTGCAGGCTGTTGAGGACGGAATCCCAGATCGCAGAATCAGAAAATAAAATGCGGTACCAGTCCAGGGTCAGGTGATGGGGAGGAAATCCTCCGACGCCTTCCTGGTTGAACGAATAAAGAATAAGGACCACGATCGGCAGATAGAGAAACGCGAATACGGCGGCGGTGTGCGCTCGCAGCCATCGTGAGCGGGATTCGTGATTCGCGCGGCCGCTCATGAGAAGCTCCATTTCTTTTCCAGCCGCTCGGAAAGAAACAGCAGGCTCACCACGATGACCAGCATCCCCAGCGAGATGGCCGCACCGAGAGGCCAGTTGTAGGCCGCGCCGAACAGGCTCACCACGATGTTGGAAATCATGATCCCGCTGGGCCCACCGAGTAGAAGAGGCGCGAGAAAGTCACCGAGACTCAGTACGAAGGCGAAGGTCGCTCCCGCGACCACGCCGGGAATCGAGAGCGGAAAGATCACCTTCCAGAATGTTTGCGCCGGAGTCGCTCCCAGATCGTGCGAGGCCTCGACCAGATTGCGAGGGATGTGCTCGAGCGCGGCATAGATCGGCAGAATCGTGAATGGCGTATAGATGTGCGTCAATGTGAGAACAACGGCGAAGGGGCTGTAGAGCAGGAATTCGAGAGGGTGCCTGGTGATATGTGCGTACTGCAACAGCGTGTTCAGCACGCCATCGGAGCCGAGAATCGTTTTCCAGGCATAGGCCCGCACCAGATAACTGACCCAAAGGGGAATGATGACCAGCTGATAAAGCAGGTCCTTTCGCTTGCCTGCGCCGAAAGACAAGAAATACGCCAGAGGATATCCGAGCAACAAAGAGAAGAGCATGACGCGCGCGGCGATCCACATCGAACGCAGCAGCGTCTCGTAATACACGGGCTTCTGCAGCACCTCTTGATAGTTGTTGAGATTCCACGAGTGAACGATTGTCTGCGCCGGCGAGACCGACCAGAAGCTGTAGCAGAACATCAGCAGATACGGCAGAAGTAGAAACGCCGCGACCCACGCCAGCGGAGGGACGGTGACGGCGGCTTTGTAGGCGCGGGAGAACATTAGATTCGCTCGGGAGATTCGCGGACCGGGATTGCATCGGCGGGAGAGAATTCGAGTTCGATGTCGGCGTCTCCGACAGTTTCGCCGGCTGTGCGCACGGAGAGAACCAGATCACCGGCGCACTGCAGACGCAGCAGTTCGGTCGCGCCGTGGAATGCTCGATGCAGCACGCGTCCGCGTATGGAAACGCTCCCCGGAGAACCGGAGCCGATTCGAATCTGTTCCGGGCGCAGCGAAAACAGAGCCGGGCCATCGGGCATGGAAGACGGCCAGGAGAGAAGGCCGCAACGCGCGATGCCACTTCGCACGTCAGCTCTCAGCAGATTTGTGTGTCCGATGAACTGCGCGACATAAGCGGTTGCCGGACGGCTGTAGATTTCGCGCGGCGTCGCCACCTGCTCGAGTTCTCCCGAGCGCAGCAGCGCGATGCGGTTCGACATGACCATCGCTTCTTCCTGATCGTGCGTGACGAAGACGAAGGCGATCCCGACTTCCCGCTGAAGAGACTTCAACTCGACTTGCATCTGTCGCCGCAGGTTGGCGTCGAGAGCCGACAAGGGCTCGTCGAGCAACAGCAACTTCGGACGGTTCACCAGCGCCCGCGCCAGCGCCACACGCTGCTGCTGGCCGCCGCTGATCTTCGATGGCTTCGTTTTGGCGTAGGCGGACATCTTCACTTTGTCGAGCGCCTCGGCAACTCTTGCCGTGATTTCCGAATGCGGCCGCCTGGCGACGCGCAGTCCGTACGCGACGTTCTGCTCGACACTCAAATGCGGAAACAGCGCATAGTGCTGAAACACAGTGTTGACGCGGCGGCGGTAGGGAGGCTGCTGGTCGAGTTGCTCGCCCCCCATCCATAGTTCGCCGGAGCTTGCGGTCTCGAATCCAGCGATGATGCGAAGGAGAGTGGTCTTGCCCGACCCGCTCTCGCCGAGAATCGTGAGGAACTCGCCTTCCGCAATGTCGAGAGAAATATTCCGCAGCACCACGTTGCGCCCGAAACTTTTCGCCACGGCTCGAATGTTGAGCAGCGGAGGCTTGCCCGTCTTTTCTGCGCTCGTGACTTCCACGGCAGCGGGAGTAGTTGCAGAACTCATAAATGAGCTTGATCGTGAATGACTACTGCGCAGCCTTCACGTCGTTCCAGATTTCGGTGTACTTCGCGCGGCGCGGGACATTCTGCCAGAAGTAGAGGCGTTTCTGATAATTGTCCACGTCGTCGAGATGAAGCATTTTTACCTCGTCCGGCTGCATGAACTGCGCGGCCTGAGGATTGGCCGGGACGTAGTGCGTCTTGTCGCTCACCAGCTTCTGCGTTTTTGCCTCGATCATGTATTGGAGAAACTTGTAGGCGAGTTCCTTATTGTCGCTGCCGGCGGTGATCATCAGGTGATCGATCCAGCCCGTCGTATTTTCTTTCGGGAGGGTTTCGCCGACGGGGAAGCCGGCCTTTTTCAGGTCCGCCGTATTCAGCGGCCAGCCCATCGCGATCACGATCTCGTGGCTCTCGAATAAATTCGTGAGCTCTCCGCCGGTCGACCACATTTTGCGGATGTTGGGCTTCAACTCGAGAAGCTTTTTTTTGACGGCGTCGAGTTCCTGATCGCTGAGGTTATAAAGATGAGAAGGATCGGGCTTGTCGTAGCCGAGGACTTGCGCCGCCATGTAAACGGTCGAGAGATCGTCCCAGACGGAGACCTTCCCTTTGTACTTCGGGTCCCAGAAGACGTTCCAGGAATCCGGCGGCTGCTTGAAGACAGTAGTGTCATAAATGATCGGATCGGGCCCCCACATGAACGGCACTCCGTAGACTTGTCCATTTGCGCGCACCAGCGGCAGGGAAGTGAGCTGCGAAGACAGTTGGCTATAGCTCGGAATTTTTTTCAGGTCGAGCGGGGCCGCGAGTCCGGAGGTTGCGATCGAGGTCGCGACATCGCTTGAGGGTGAGATCACGTCGTAGTTTCCGGCGCTGCCTCCGCGCAACTTGGCGACCAGTTCGTCGCTCGATCCCATATAGGACGCGGAGACCTTGCAATGATTCGCATCCTCGAACGCCTTCACGAAAGATGGGTCCGCATAGCCTTCCCAGACGAGAAGGCTGAGCGTCGGAGTTTTCTGCGAGCAGGAATCGGAGAAGAAAATCGCGGCCATTAGAGGCAATAAGCAAGCCACGCGCCAATTCATGATTCCTCCGAACATCTAGTGTTTGGCCGGCGACCTAGAATGTCGGCGGCGTGTTCACCCACAGGAGCCAGGTTTCTTTGCGTCCGGGATTTTTCCAGCGATGCGGGGTTGCGCTCTCGAAATAAAAACTGTCTCCCGGCTTCAGACGGTAATCTTCTCCATCGACAGAGATTTCCAGATCGCCGCGCAGCACATAAATGAATTCCTCGCCCTCGTGGGCATAAGGATCGCCGCTGCCGGCTTCGGGCGCGATGCGAAACAGATGTGGCTCCATGACGGTATTGCCCCACGCCAGCAATTCCATGCGCACGCCGGCGCCTGCTTCCAGGACCTTGCGCTCGGCCGGACGCACATGCCCGCTGTTGGTCCCGTTGGCGTCGAAAAAATCCAGAATGTTGGTCTTGTAAAAGCGCGCCAGCTTGCGCAGAGTGCCGACGGAGCCGCTCATCTGCGAGCGTTCCATGGCGCTGAGAAAGCCGACCGAGATGCCGACCGCATCAGCCACCTGCGCCAGCGAGAGCCGCCGTTGCGAGCGGAGTTGCCGCAAGTGTCCGCCAATGGCGCTCGCGTTACCCTCGGCGGCCGGACGGACTTTGCCTTCCCGCTTGAGCAATTGCACGATGGCAGCCGCATTGAGCCCGCGCACCTTGCGCAGGAAGCGCGCGCGTTTGAGCAGTTTCACATCTTCCGAAGTGTAGAGCCGGTACTTGCTCTGGGTGCGGCGCGGCCGCGTCAATCCGAGACTTTCCCACGAGCGAATGACCGATGGCGAGACGCCGACCTTGCGCGCCACGTCTCCGATTTTCAAGTAGGGTTCCGCCATCGAACTCGACTTCGCCTTCGGGGGGATTTACATCACGATAAGAAATTTCTATCGGCTGGACGCATTTTTTTATTCTTGACAGCGTCCCCACCCGTTCTCTAACCTTGCGGGATTATAGCAAGGTTGTGGGTAGATACAAGCAGTCGCTTTTCCATAAGAAATCCTAAAACTCTCCCGGATATCTGGAGGCATTATGCCGTCACTGCGAGCTCGCTGCTCGGTAGTTTGCCTTATGGTTTTGTCGCTGCTTGTTCCTGCCGGTCTGTTTGGCCAGGGCACAACCGGGCGCATTCTTGGCCGGGTCGCCGATCCCTCAGGAGCCGTTCTGGCGCAGGTGAAGGTCACGGCCACAAACGATGCGACCGGCGTCAGCCGGGCCTCTGCCACCAACGAGAGCGGCGACTACGTCTTCCCCGATCTTCCGGTGGGCACGTATTCGCTGACCTTCGACCTGACGGGATTCAAGAAGGCCATCCGCCACGCCGTGAGCCTCGACGTCAACCAGGTCATCACGCTCAACATGACGATGCAGCTGGGCACGGCGCAGGAGATCGTGGACGTTACGTCAGAGGCGCCGCTGGTGGAGACGACAAGTACGCAGTTGGGCGCCGTCATGACGGACCAGCAAGTCTCGAATCTCCCGCTGAATTCACGGGATACATATCAACTGCTGCAATTGCAGCCAGGAGTGATGTCGACCATCGGCTCCAGCAATACGCTGATTTATGGAAGTGACAGCCCGGGTGCCGTATCAGTGAACGGCGGACGTGGCCGAGCCAACAACTTCAGCGTCAACGGTGGCGATGCGAACGACCTGTTTGCAAACCTTCCTACGGTGCAACCTTCGCCGGATAGCATTCAGGAATTCCGTGTCCTGACGAATACCTTCGATGCTGAATATGGCCGCAATTCGGGCTCTGTGGTCAATGTTGTGACCAAGTCCGGAACAAACGACATGCACGGGAATGTGTATGAGTTTTTCCGGAATAAGGATCTGAACGCCAATGACTATTGCCTGACTGCCGCGGAAAGCCTGCCCTGCGTCAAGCCGCAATCGAATCAAAATCAATTTGGCGGAACCTTTGGCGGACCCATCATTAAGAACAGCACGTTCTTCTTTGTGAGCTATGAAGGACGGCGGGTGCGGCAGGGCATCTTGTCGCCGGCAGTTACGGTGCCGACGCTCGCAGAGCGGCCCAGCGCAACCCAGCCGTACGCGGACTTTTCCCAGACAACTCCCTTTGCCGGTGTATTGTCGAATTCGTCTCTGTTGGCGAATCGGCCCGGCTGTGCTCAAGCGATTGCCAATCAATCCGGCCTGAGCCTGAGTGACGGCGTGAATTACGCCGGCACCTACGATCCTAGCGGGAATCTTGTTTCACCCGGTATTTTCACGAATGCGGCCACCTCGCAAGACAACCTCATCCCACTCGCCTGCATGGACCCGACTGCGGTTGATCTGCTGCAGTTTGTACCTACTGCTCCGAATGGCGGCAACTTAATTACGACAACGCCGGTGAGTTCGGTTCGCGGTGACCAGTTCACAGTGAAAGTGGATCGACGCTTGACTGACAAGCAGAATCTGAGCGTCTACTACTATTTTGACGACGACAACACGCTGAGCCCATTTGATAACTTCGAGCTCACTGGCGCCGACGTCCCGGGATTCGGCAGCAGACTGGCCGAACGCATTCAGCAGTGGAATATCACTCACACCTGGACAATCACGAACAGCATGGTCAATGAGTTCCGGTTCAACTATAACCGCGAAGGCCAACAGACATTTCAGCGTCCGCAGAATACAGAACTTGTGCAGAACTCGTGTCCGCCAGCCCCATCTTGGCTGACTGCCCCGGTGCCATGCTTCTACGGTGACAATTCCTCGGATCCGGCTGGCAGCCAGTTTGGAATTCATCCATTTCTGACCGCTGCCCAGGAAGGGCTGCCCTTCATCTCGATTTCCGGAGGATTCTCGATCGGCAACAATTCAGAAGGGCAACTCCCTCAGGTCGGTAATTCCTTTCAATGGTCCGACAACATCACGAAGGTCGCCGGCACTCACACGATGAAATTCGGGGTGGACTTCCGGAAACAGCAGTTCAACCAGTTCTACTATTACAACGTAAACGGAACGTTCTCATATTACGGAGGAGGCCCAAACGACGTGGTCGGCGACAATCTGTTCCCGAACTATTTGCTGGGTCTCCCAGACCAGTTCGGACAGGGGGCAGGACAGGTCGAATACGTGCGTAACACCGGCCTCTATCTTTTCGCGCAGGATAGCTGGAAGATCAGGCCAAATCTTACATTGAACTATGGGTTGCGCTGGGAACTGGATACGCCCCTCGCCGACAAGGCGCAACATGTCCAGACATTCCGCCCCGGGCAGATGTCGACCGTGTTTCCTTGTGGCGGCGCGAATACAGATTGCACTTCTCAGGATGCGGTCGGATTGGTTGTTCCCGGAGACCCGGGAGTTCCACCCGGTATGACGCAGACCTACTACAAGGCTTTCGCCCCGCGCATCGGTCTGGCCTGGAGTCCAGGCAATTCCGGCAAAACAAGTTTCCGCGCCGGATGGGGACTTTTCTATAACCCGATGGAACAGTTGGTGCTCGCGCAATTCGGGGCGGAGCCTCCCTTCGGCGGCAGCACATTTGTTTATGAAACACAGTTCAATTTGCCGTTTGCAGACCAAGGTTACGATCCCACGACCGGCACTGGAACCACTTACCTGAATCCGTTCCATGGCGTTCTTAATCCGCAGAGGGGGAGTCAGCAGGATTGGGCCGTTTTCGAGCCGCTCTTGTTGTTTGGTGATTTTCAGCCGCACATGCGCACACAATATTCTGCGCAATACAACTTCACGATTCAGCAGCAGTTGGCGAAAGACATGAAGCTGGAATTGAGCTACGTGGGTTCGCAGGGACATCGACTCCTCGCGACCCATGACATTAACTACTCGAACCCACAAACCTGTTTAGATATTGCCAACATCGCCGCGAACAATCCTGCCAGCGTTCAGGATGGATTCGGTGACAACACGACCTGCGGACAGTTCCTGGAAGACGCGCCCTTCGTGATCATGCCGAATACGGTTCTTCCCAACGATCTGCACCTACCCTATGCGCAGAACCATTCTGTAATTCCGGCCGGCACCAACGTCGGCCCGAATGGAATTGCACTGATCGGATTGCGGCCCTACTCTGCGCCGCAGTGTAATCCGCTGACCGGCTGGGATCCGTCGAACCAGGTCTTCACGAACGGGTGCCCAGCCGATGGGGTACCGGTGTTCAGCAGCATTTTTGCGCAGGATACGATTGCCACTTCGTCGTACAACTCGCTGCAAGCATCGCTCGAGAAACGGTTTGCCCATGGACTGCAGTTCTCGGCGGCATACACGTTCAGCAAGTCGATCGATGAGGCGTCGAGCTTTGAGGGCATCATCAATCCTCTCCCCGGCGCGCGCAACCGCTCGCTATCGCTGTTCGATGCGCGGAATCGCTTTGTTGTGAGTTACTACTGGGAAATACCCGCCCGAAAGTTCAGCGGGCTTACCGGCAAACTAGTCGACGGTTGGGCATTGTCGGGAATCACAACGTATCAAACGGGATTTCCTATCCGCATCACGTCGTCTTCGGACAACGAACTGATGAACAGCTTCGACTTCGAACTGCCGGGCGAGCCGAATCAGGTGGCGCCCTTCGCCTGGCATCGTCCGCAGGGCAACGGAAATTACTATTTCAATAATCCGACTGATCAAAACTCGACCTTTACGGAAAACGGCGTGTTCGGATATGTCGGCAGTGCACCGCGTACGATCTGCTGCGGGCCGGGAATCAGCGACACTGATCTTGTCGTGATCAAGAACATTCCGATTACCGAAAAAAATCGTTTCGAATTTCGCGGCGAATTATTCAACCTCTTCAACCACACGCAATTCTATAACCCGGACGGAAACAGCACGGATGGCACGCAGTTTGGGCAGGTCACGCAAGTCAAAGATCCGCGCCTGGTGCAGTTTGCGTTGAAGTTCTACTTCTAGCAAAGGAGTAGAGTAGGAAAAGTTCCATCCCGGGCGGCTTTCCGCCGCCCGGCACTCTAATGGTTCGGCTCAAGCCGGCCTGAGTTTCCTGGAGCAACTCGATGTACCCCGATCTGCAGAAAGAACTCTCCACGTTCGAGCGTCGGACCCCGAAGTCCGCCGAAGCTCATAAGAAAAATCTCAAACGCATTCCTCTTGGTGTAGCCAGCAATTACCGCGCGTACGATCCCTGGCCGATCTTTGTAAAAGAAGGCAGCGGCAGCAAATTCCGCGATCTCGATGGCAACGAGTACATCGATCACAATCTATGTTTCGGCGCGCTGATGGCAGGACACTGCCATCCCGCCGTGATGAAAGCGGTTGAAAAGCGTCTCTCCACCGGAACCATGTTCGGGATGCCGCACGACATGGAGTGGGAACTCGCCGAAGAAATCTGCAACCGCTTTCCGGTCGAGATGTGCCGCTTCAGCAACAGCGGAACCGAAGCCACCATGCACGCGGTGCGTCTTGCGCGCGCGGCCACGGGGCGCGACAAGATCATCAAGTTCGAAGGCGCGTATCACGGCCTGCACGACAGCGCGCTCGTCAGCGTGAAGCCGCACGCTCCGGACTACGGCGACATCAATGCTCCGGCATCCGTTCCGGGCGGTCTCGGCGTTCCGAAAGCTGCAATTGAAAATGTGAAGATCGCCACGTTTAACGATCTCAATACGGTCGAGCGCCGCTTCAGAGAAAATCCTGGCGAGATTGCCGCGATTATTCTCGAGCCCATTCTGATGAACGTCGGTCTGTGCCTGCCGGAACCCGGCTTCCTGAAAGGCCTGCGCGATATCTGCACGAAAAATGGCGCGCTGCTGATCTTCGACGAAGTCAAGACGGGCGCAAAACTTGGCTGGGGCGGCGCCAGCGAATATTTCGGCGTTGCTCCCGACATGATCTGCCTGGCGAAGTCGATTGGCGGCGGCCTGCCGCTGGCGGCTTTCGGCGCCCACAGGTCAGCGATGGATCTGATCAGCCAGCACAAAGTCTTTCACGGCGGGACGTACAACACGAATCCGGTGTCGATGGCGGCCGGGCTGGCAACGTTCCGCGAAGTACTCACTCGCGAGAACTATGCACACGTCGACAAACTGAGCAAGAAACTCGCTGACGGATATCGCAAGATCATTGCGAAGGTCGGCCTGCAGGCGTACATCGCCGATGCAGGAGCGAATGGCGCGTTGATGTTCTATCCGAAGGAGATTCGCAACTACCGCGACTGGACGACGATCGACGTCGACCTGTGGCGTCACTACTGGTTCGGCATGGTCAACCGCGGCGTGATGGCGCAGCCCTACTGGTGGGATGAGCAGTGGACGATCTCGGTTCAGCACACCGACGCCGATATCGACAAGCATCTCGCCGCATTCAACGACATTGCCGCTTCGCTCGCGAAGGCGCAACAGGAGCGCACGGAACGCGTTCCGGCCGAAGTCGCACATTAGAAAACCAGGGGGTCGGGTGCCAGGGATCAGGGAGCAGTGCGCACGGCTTTGCTGGCCTCTGACCCCTTGATCCCGATATTGAGCCTTGTCCACGACCACACAATCCGGTACGCAGCCGCACTTGATCCGCGCTCTCGGGCGTCGTGATCTCGTGTTGCTGTTTGTGGTGGCCGTTTTCAATCTCAATGTCGTTCCTTCGATCGCGGCCAACGGCGGCGTCACCGTTTGGCTCTGGATCATTTCTCTGCTTCTTTTCTTCTGGCCACAAGGCATCGCGGTGATTGAGCTCGCGCACCGCTATCCCGGCGAGGGCGGCGTCTATCTGTGGGCGAAAGAAGTCTTCGGCGACTTTCACGGATTCCTCTCCGGTTGGTGCTACTGGACCAACAACATGCTGTACGTGCCGACGGTGATGCTGTACTTCGTCGGGGTCTCCGTGTATGTGCTCGGTCCCGGACATCAAGCTCTTGGCGACAATAAAATCTTCGCGTCCATTGCGTCTTTGACGCTTCTCGCTCTGTTGACGCTCTTCAACATTCTCGGACTCGGCGTCGGCAAGTGGATCAACAATCTCGGCGCGATCGGAACCTTCGTCGCCGCTGCCGTTCTGATCGGACTCGGCGCCGTGATCTGGTCGCGCTTCGGGACGACGATTACTGCGGCAGATTTCAAAATTCCCGCGAATCCGAAATTCGTGCTGAATTCTTTTGGAGTAATTTGCTTCGGGCTCGTCGGCCTGGAACTCGCGTCGGTGATGGGCGACGAAATCAAAGATCCGCGCCGCACGCTGCCCGGTGCCGTCGCCTGGGGCGGAGTTCTCTCGGGCGCGCTTTACATCGGCGCGACGCTGACTTTGCTGATCGCGGTTGGAAAAAACGTGAATGTTCTGCAGGGGATCGTGCAGGCGGTCGCGCACATGGCCGGCCAAGTCGGATTCAACTGGATCACGATTCCATTCGCACTGATGCTTAGCCTTTCGATCGCAGGCATTGGCTCGGCGTGGATGGGAGGATCGGCGCGCATTCCGTTCGTCGCCGGCCTCGATTCTTACATGCCATCATGGCTGGGGCGCGTGCATCCGCGCTACGCAACGCCTCACGCGGCGCTGATCGTACAAGGCATCGTCTCGGCCGTGCTGGTAATTCTGAATTTTGCCGGAGCCGGCGTGCAGGAGACGTTTCAAAAACTTCTGTCGCTCGCGGTTGTGCTGCAGTTAGTGCCCTTCGTTTACATGTTCGGCGCGTTGGTGAAATTCGCAGTCACAGAATCGGCGCCCAAAGGCCAGTACAGCCGGGTTACGCTGTTTCTTGCGGGATCAAGCGGATTGCTGACCACAATTCTGGGAATCGCTCTGGTATTTTTCCCGGCGCAGCAGATTACATCCATCTGGCAATACGAGCTGTGGATGTTCGGCGGCACCCTGTTTTTCGTCGGACTGGCGGCATTCTTCTTCTTCGTCTACGGCCGCCGGAAAAACGTGGAGCCGGTTGCAGTCTAAAGTCCGAAAGTGGGAACCGCCCCAGCGGTAGGGGCGAGCGAAGCTCGCCAGTAGGTTTGCTGCAGGGACGGGCGCAGCCTGCCCTGAGCGCAGTCGAAGGGTCAGTCCCGCGAACATAACTCGCGTGAGTGGTTTCGCCGCAGCGCGGATGCAGCTGCGATTCGCATCAGGGCGCGGCTTCAGCCGTGCCGCTAGAGAAAAGAGAAGATCGGGCTTTAGCCCGGGAGGCCATGATGCCGAGCGGAGTTCAAACGGAAGTAAAGACCTATCAGATGTTCATCAATGGCGAGTGGGTCTCGAGCAAATCAGCCAAGACCTTTCCCGTGTACGATCCTTCGACGGAAGAAGTCATCGCGCAGGTTCCGGATGCCGGCGCCGACGACGTGAATCGCGCCGTCGCGGCCGCCAAAGCTGCATTCGAAGAAGGTCCGTGGGCCACGACAACCGCGCAAGAGCGCGGACGAGTGCTGTTCCGCATGGCGGACAAAGTTCGCCAGAATCTGAATGCGCTCGCCGAACTCGAGTGCCGCAACACCGGCAAGCCGATCGTCGAAGCTGAATTCGACCTCACCGATGTTGCGACTTGCTTTGAGTATTATGGCGGCCTCGCGACGAAAATTACTGGTTCGGTCAATCCCGTTCCCGACAACGCTCTGTCGCTTTCATTGAAGGAACCCGTTGGCGTTGCCGGACAGATTATTCCCTGGAATTATCCGCTGCTGATGGCCGCTTGGAAACTCGCGCCGGCGATTGCGGCCGGGTGTACATGCGTTTTGAAACCTGCGGAGCAAACTCCGCTGACCGCGCTGGAATTTGCGAGACATTTCGCTGATTGTGGCCTGCCGCCGGGAGTCGTCAACGTCGTGACCGGTTTCGGCGAAACCTGCGGCGCTCCCATCGTCCAGCATCCCGACGTGAATAAGATCGCTTTCACCGGCAGCGCGGCCGTGGGCAAGATCATCGTGAAGCAAGCTGCGGACACAGTGAAGCGCGTAACGCTCGAACTCGGCGGCAAGTCTCCCAATATCTTTTTCGCCGACGCCGATTTCGAAGCTGCCATCGACGGGGCGCTGTTTGGCGTATTCATCAATCAGGGCGAAGTCTGCTCTGCGGGAAGCCGCATCCTCGTACAGAAATCGATCTACAAGAATTTCGTCGAGGCGATGACGGAGAAAGCGAAAAAGATCAAGCTCGGTCCGCCGCTGGAACGCGAAACGAAAATGGGGCCTCTGGTCAGCAAGGAGCAATACGACCGCGTGAACCAGTATCTCGAGGTCGGCAAGAAAGAGGCGAAACTGGCCTCGGGCGGCGGACGTCCGGAGAAGTTCGCGAAGGGCTACTACGTGCAGCCGACGATCTTTTACGACGTGGCGAATAGCGCCCGCATTGCCCGCGAAG
The DNA here is from genome assembly GCA_963763845.1 of uncultured Acidobacteriota bacterium. Lineage (GTDB taxonomy): Bacteria > Acidobacteriota > Terriglobia > Terriglobales > Acidobacteriaceae > Sulfotelmatobacter. Next base: position 254,602 of record CAVXPX010000013.1, on the reverse strand, counting down.
AAATCTTTGGCCCGGTCGCGGCCGTGATTCCGTTTGAAGACGAGAAAGACGCAATGAAGATCGCGAATGACTCTCCATACGGCCTTGCCGCCGCCGTATGGACCCGCGACATCTTCAAGGCGATGCGCGTGGTGAAGGCGCTGCGTGCCGGAATTGTATGGGTCAATCACATGCAGCCCACCTATGTCGAAGCGCCGTGGGGAGGATTCAAGCAGTCGGGCTTCGGCCGCGAACTGGGACCATGGGGAATCGAAGAATATCTCGAGACCAAGCAAGTTCACATCAATCTGAACGAAGCACCGATCGGCTGGTACTGAGAAACAGTTGCCAGTCGCCAGTACCCAGTTGCCAGCGCGGCGGCTTGTCATCCTGAGCGAAGCAAAGGACCAATGCGATTTGCGCCACGTTGAAGTCAGCAGCTAACGACGAACGACGAACGACGAACGACGAACGACCAACGACTAACGACTAACGACGAGACTTACGATGTCCACCATTCAACTCCGCACCTCCATTCCCGGACCGAAATCGCGCGCGCTTTCCGAGCGACGCGCCAAAGCCGTGCCGCGTGGACTTTCCCACGGCACTCCCATTTACGTCGCCAAGGCACAAGACGCCTGCCTGGAAGATGTCGACGGCAATCACTACCTCGATTTCGCCGGGGGCATCGGCTGCCTGAACGTCGGGCATCGCCGCGAAGAGGTCGTCGACGCGGTGAAAGATCAGCTTGATCGTTTCCTGCACACCTGCGTGCAGGTCACCCCGTATGAAAGCTATGTCCGCCTCGCTGAGCGGATGAACGAAGTAACTCCCGGAAAATTCCCGAAGAAGACGATCTTTGTGAACAGCGGCGCCGAAGCGGTCGAGAACGCGGTGAAGATCGCGCGCGCCTATACCAAGCGTCCCGGCATCATCGCGTTCGAAGACGCGTTCCACGGCCGCACGATGATGACGCTGGCGCTGACCAGCAAGACGCATCCCTACAAGGCCGGATTCGCGCCGTTCCCGAGCGAGGTCTACCGGGTGCCGTTTGCGTATTGCTACCGGTGCTCGTATTCGAAGACGTATCCGTCGTGCGATCTCTATTGTGCGCGGCATTTGGAAGACACATTCAAGCGCGTCGTGGCGAATGAGGAAGTGGCTGCTGTAATCGCCGAGCCAGTGTTGGGAGAAGGTGGATTCATCGCGCCGCCACCGGATTACTTCAAAGTGTTGATCGACCTCTGCCACAAGTACGGAATCCTTTTCATCGCCGATGAAGTGCAGTCGGGTTTCGGGCGAACCGGAGCTCTGTTTGCCAGCGAGCGCTACGGAATCGAGCCAGATCTGATCGTTACTGCAAAATCCATGGGCGGCGGGATGCCGCTGGCCGCCGTGACCGGACGTGCCGAGATTATGGACGCCCCCGGAGTCGGAGGATTGGGCGGGACATTCGCCGGGAACCCGCTGTCATGCGTGGCAGCGCTCGCCGTGCTCGATCTTTTTGATCGCGAAAACTTGCTTGCCCGGGCCAATGAACTCGGCGATCACTTTCAGCGGCGCGCACGCGAGTGGCAGCGTCGATGGCCGATCATCGGCGATGTCCGCGGACTCGGCGGCATGCAGGCCATCGAACTGGTGCAATCGCAGGAGACGAAAACTCCAGCGACTGACGAGACCAAAAAGATTACTCAGTACTGCTATGAGCACGGGCTCATCACGATCACCGCGGGAACGTATTCGAACGTGATCCGCGTCCTGGTGCCGCTGGTGATCACGAACGAGCAGATGGATGAAGCGATGGGTGTACTCGAATCAGCAATCGCAAGCGTCTGCGACCAGAAGCCCGCTATCGCGCAATTGGTGTAACGAACTCACCGGCTTCTCCTGTGGAAGCCGCAGTAATCTCTGTAGCGGTATGATGATTCAAGTCCGGGGAGTCTTCGTCGCTTCCCTCGCACGGCATTCTTCGCGACAGCGAAAGGCATCATGATCATGAGCGTAGCCGCACCTCCCACGAGCAAGCTTACTCACTTCATCAATGGACAATGGGCCGGCTCGCATGCCGCGGAGTGGCGCGACGTCGTAAATCCCGCGACAGGCGAGGTTCTCGCGAGTGTGCCTCTGGCCGGCAGGGAAGCGGTCAATGCCGCGGTCGAAGCTGCAGCAGCGGCTTTTCCTGAATGGCGCCGCACCCCTCCCGAAGACCGCATCCAGCCGCTGTTCAAGCTCAAGATGCTGCTCGAAGAGCACATCGACGACGTTGCCCGCATCATCACCATGGAAAACGGCAAGACCCTCGCCGAAGCGAAGGCGGAGATGCGCCGCGCGATCGAGAACGTCGAAGTCGCCTGCGGCATTCCCATGATGATGCAGGGCTACAACCTCGAAGACGTCGCTCGCGGCATCGACGAAATGATGATCCGCCAGCCGCTCGGTGTCGTCGCTGCCATCGTCCCGTTTAATTTCCCCGGAATGATCGCGTTCTGGTACCTGCCCTATGCGATCGCCACCGGCAACACCTTCATTCTGAAGCCAAGCGAGCGCGTGCCGCTAACCATGCGCTACATCTATGAACTGATCGAAAAGACCGGGCTGCCGAAGGGAGTGGTGAATCTTGTCAATGGCGGCAAGGCGGCGGTGGACGCTCTGATCGATCATCCGAAAGTTCGCGCCATCAGTTTTGTCGGATCCACTCCGGTGGCGCGCTACATTTATTCGCGTTCGGCCGAGCAGGGCAAGCGCTGTCAGTGTCAGGGAGGCGCGAAGAATCATGTCATCGTTCTGCCCGATGCCGATATGCCGATGGCGACGCAGATCATCAGCGACAGCGCTTTCGGATGCGCGGGCCAGCGATGCCTCGCGGTCTCCGTCGCTGTAACGATCGGCGAGGCGCAGAAGACCTTCCGCGATTCGATTGCCGATGCGGCTTCGAAACTGAAAGTTGGCAACGGCCTTGAAGACGGCGTGCAGATGGGGCCGGTGATTACCCCGCAGAGTAAAGAGCGAGTCGAATCCCTGATCAGCGTTGGCGAGAAGCAGGGAGCGAAGGTTCTGCTCGATGGCCGCAACGCGAAGATTGCTCGGAACGACGCGGGCAATTTCGTGAAGCCGACGATTCTGGATGATGTGCCTGCAACCAGCGAACTCGCCGATACGGAAATTTTTGGTCCGGTACTCAGCCTCGTTCACGCCGAGAACATGGACCAGGCTCTGGCGTTTCTCGCGCACAGCGCCTACGGAAATCAGGCATCACTATTTACCTCGAGCGGATCGGCCGCGCGCCGTTTCCGCTACGAAGCGCCGGCGGGAAACATCGGCATCAACATTGGAGTTGCCGCGCCCATGGCCTACTTTCCGTTCAGCGGGTGGAAGAACAGCTTCTTCGGCGATCTCCACGGCCAGGGCCGCGATGCGATCGAGTTCTACACCGACAAGAAGGTCGTTGTGGAGCGCTGGGCCAAGGAGCACAGCCGAAAATTCTAGGAACCATTTCGTAATTGGGGTGTTTTGTAATTTGGTAATTTAAAAATCGTTCGCCGTCGGAGGGTTTTCAAATTACCAATTACCAAACTACCCAATTACTCAATTCCAAAAAGGAAATCTTATGTCTTCCGTTACTGCAAATCCGACCATGTCTGGCCAGGAAATTGTTGATCTCACCAAGAAGCACACGCTGTTCGAGTGGTCGGCGCAGTCGAAGGTCGACCCGATTCCCGTGGCGAAGGCCAAGGGGATTTACTTCTGGACGCCGGAAGGGAAGCGCTTCATCGATTTCAATAGCCAATTGATGTCGGTCAACATCGGCCATGGCGACGAACGCGTCATCAACGCAATCAAAGAACAGGCGGAAACGCTCTGCTATGCCAACCCGTTCATGGCGACTGAGCCGCGCGCGCGGCTGGGCGCGAAGCTCGCCGAAATCACTCCCGGCGATATCGACACTTTCTTTTTCACCAACGGCGGCGCCGAAGCGAACGAGAACGCAATCAAGATCGCGCGCTTCTTTACCGGACGCCACAAGATCATGGCGCGCTACCGCTCGTATCACGGAGCGACAGCAGGCAGTATTTCGCTGACCGGCGATCCTCGACGTTGGCCGGCCGAGCCGGGCATTCCGGGCGTCGTTCACGTGCTTGATCCCTACCACGGCATCGAACGCGGATGGGAATCGGCGGAAACTTCACTGGCGATGATCGAAGAGACCATGCAACTCGAGGGACCTCAGACCATTGCCGCATTCATTCTTGAGAGTGTCGTCGGCACGAACGGCATTCTGATTCCGCCCGACGGTTACATGCAGGGTGTTCGCAAGCTATGTGACAAGTACGGCATCCTGATGATCGCCGACGAAGTCATGGCCGGCTTCGGACGCACTGGAGAATGGTTCGCCATCGACCACTGGAAAGTTGTTCCCGACCTGATCTGCATGGCCAAAGGATTAACTGCCAGCTATCTTCCTCTCGGCGCTGTGGGAATGCGGCACCACATCGCGCAGCACTTCCAGGATAAGGTCTTTTACGGAGGCCTGACCTACAACTCGCATCCGATGGGATGCGCGACGGCCCTGGCCACGATTCGCGTCTATGAGGAAGACCATCTGATCGAGAACGCGCGCAAGATGGGCGCGGTGATGAAGCAGCTTGGCAAAGAGATGCAGGCGAAGCATCCATCGGTCGGCGAAGCGCGGTCGATCGGATTATTCGGCATCTTCGAACTGATCCGCAGCCGCAAGACGAAGCAGCCAATGGCCCCATTTAACGGCACATCGGAGGAGATGGCGGCTCTCGGAAAATTCTTCCGCGAGCAGGGACTCTACACCCTCGTGCGCTGGAACTCGTTCTATACGAACCCGCCGCTCTGCATCAACGAGCAGCAACTGCGGGAAGCGTTCGCGATCATCGACAAGGGGCTCGAGATTACCGACCGCGCGGTGAAGGACTAACTCTGATCGACTAAAAAATCCCCGACATTAAGCGCAAGGACCGCTTAGGATGGGGCGCCCGCTTTGTATTCCCAGGGTTCGTGGATCTATTTCTCTGGGTTATACTTCGCCAGCCACGCGGCAATCTCGCGGAACACATCCTGCCGCTGCTCCCACACCGTCGGGAAGTGCGGCGAGCCGGGATACGTCACCATCCGCGTCGTCTTTCCCCGCGCCGCCAGGATTTCGAAGTATTCCCGTCCTTGATAAGTCGGCACGCGCTGGTCGGCGGCTCCGTGCAACACCAGAAGCGGCGTCGTCACGTTTTCCGAGTGCATCATGGCCGAGAACACGAGGAACGCCTCGGGATCTTTATCCGTCCAGCGCTGGTCATAGTCGATCTGCTGCACATCGCTGGTCCACATGAAAGAAAGCCAGTCCGTGATCCCCGCGCCTTCGATCGCGGCCTTGTAGCGGTGCGTCTGCGTCACGGTCCACGAAGTCATGAAGCCGCCCGCGCTCCAGCCGAAAATTGTCAGCCGGTTCGGATCGGCCCAGCCCTGCGCCACGGCATAATCGGTGGCGCTATCGACGTCGCGGTACGCGCGATCGCCAAAGTGCTGATAGATGGCGCTGAGAAAGTCCGTGCCGTAGCCGGTCGATCCGCGATATTCCGGCTGCAGCACGACATACCCAATCCCGGCAAAATATCGAGTGAAGAAGTCCAGCCGCAGCGAGTCGTTCGCCTCCGGCCCGCCATGCGGCAACACCATAAACGGATACGCCTTCCCCGCCTTGTAGTCCGCCGGAAACGTCACGATGCCTTCGAGCGCCACGCCTTCCTTGCTCTTCCAGTGCACGGCGCGAACGTCTCCGAGTTCAATCTTCGCCAGCTGATCGTCGCCTTCATGCGTGATCTTCTCGAGCGTGCTGCCTTGCGCGATCGCGAGGTTCGAGTCATGTTGCGGATCGGCCACGCCAAAAATCCGCACCTCCGGCCCCGAAGCAATCTGCGGCGAAACCGGACCGCGATCCACAGTCCCGTCGGGCCAGGTATATGCGGTGACGAGCGCGTTGTTCTGGAACGAATCGACCTCCGACCGCACTCCGTGCGCCACAATCACCCACGCGTCGCCATGCGCGTCCACCGAAACCTGCTCCGCGCTGCCCTCAAGTTTCGGCGTGCGATCCACCGCAGTTCCGCCACTCGCCGCCACGGTCCACACATGGTCGGGCGTGAGCACCGGAGAAGTTGTGCTCAGGAATACGAGATCTTTGTCGCCATTGATCCAGCCGATGCCGGCTGCGGCGTTGTCGATGGTCGCCACATGCCGCACGCCCGACGCGCTGCAAACATCGATGAACGAGCGAACGTAGTGAAAGCCGATCTTCGGCGTCTGCGACATCACGGCGAGCGACGATCCATCGCGCGACCACGCGATCTCCGCCACATCCTTCAGATCCGGACACCACCACGCGCCGTTCGATCCATCCGCGCCAATCACGTAAATGCTCGTCACGCCAGCTTCGATCACGGTGTGAACATCTTCCAAGGGATCCGGCAGCCGCGGATCGGCCAGCAGCACATAGCGCGATCCATCGGGCGAGATCAGCGGCGAGTGCGCTCCCCGTGGCAAGGCCGTCAGCGGCACTGGCATGGCCGCCGCTGCGGCAGGCGTGTGTGGCGCGGCCAGAGCGAACGTGGCCAATTGCGGATGCTTGTCGACCTGGTACGTGCCATAGAGTGCAGACCCGTCGCGAGTGAATCCTGCTGGATGAAATTGTTCCGGGATCTCCAGGTGCCGCGCCTCGCCGCCGACCACGGGCATCAGGTGCCACTCGGTCTTGTCGGGACCTTTCGCTGCTCCGAAGCGCACGCTGTACAGCACGCTCTTGCCATCGGGAGAAACCGCGGCCGGAGACGCCCTGTGCAGCGTTTCAGCATCTTCGAAGGTAAACGGATGACGCGAGTTCTGACTGAACGCAAAAGTTGAGAAAACAACCACGACGAAGGCGATTACGTTGCGCATAGTTGTGTCCTGAAACAGTTTCGAAGGATACCAAACGCAGACGACAGAAATTGACCACGGTGCCGCCTAATTCCGCGATGGCGGTTGCATCAGCAAACCGCGCCGGCAGATTTTCCGGAGGCAAGCAACTCCGCCGACGACAGCGCCAGCAACGGCCCGGCGATGCTGAACAACGCCCGGCCCACCGTTCCCGGAGCGCCGCCGTAGTATCCATCCAGCACGAAGACCACAACACAGGTGGCCGCCGCCGGAATCAGCCAGTCTTTCGGGAATCGCTTCAGCCGCGGAATCCCCAGCGGCAGCAGCCACGCGAAGACATACCAGAAATTCCGATCCCATAATGAAGACGCGAAATGCGCCAGATAGTTAGCATTCCCGCGAAGACTCTCCACCAACGCAGCTGGACTCTCGAAATGCCCGCTCACCGCGTAGTGCAGAATCCCAATCGCGCCGAAGCTCGAAATCCAACTCGCGATGATCCACGCCGCGCCCGAGCGCGAAAGTCTTTTCGCATCACAACCCACCACCCGCCCATGAAGATAATGCTGAAGGGAACAAATGATTCTTTGGTGAGCGCTCCCAGGATTGCGATGAAAGGCAGCGTCCAGAACTCAAATTCCGACAAGCACAAATACATCGCCAGCAGGAAAAATCCTTCGCCCGCATCCACCAGCCCAACCAGCCTCATATTCGGTACGGCGAAATTGACCAGATAGAGCAGCGCTCCGATCAGGGCAATCGGGTAGTTGCCGACGGATTCGCGTGCCCAGCCGGACGATCAGCAGCGCGGTCGCCGCCACAAAGAACGAATCGACGGCCACCAGCGCGAACATCACTGGATCCCAGCTTCCGACTCGCCCCTCCGCGACCCGATAGAGCGGCCGCGCCATCCACGGGATTAGAACCCGGAACTTCATATGGTCCGGGCCGGGGACGGCTGTCCCTGTCACCATCGCCGCATAACTCTGCACGTCCGAAAGGCCGGGCACGAGTCGCGGGTCATAACGGTTCAACGCCGGATATCCCAGCCCCGCCGCAATCAGAAAGAACACGACATAAAGCATGGCGAAGCGAAAGCGCGGAATCGAGATCTGCATCCGCCGGACGAGGCTGCCGCCGGCGATTCTTCGCCGAGTGGAAGGCTCTGGCCTTGTGGACGAGCTTGCATACGATTTCGTGGTGCAAGAGCGATTCGTATCAGGGCACGCATTTATGCGTGCCGTAAATGTGGTGGAATCAGCGCGCCTTCAGGCGCTGGCTTTAATGTCCAGACCGGCACAACGGATTGCCAGCATCCTCCGACTGGTTCGCAGTATAAATCGGAACCACTTTGAAAGGGCGCTGCCTTGAAAGGGCGCGGCTTCAAGCCGCGCCGTTTGAAGCCAAATATTAAGGTCCGGGTTTCAGCCCCTGAGGTCATCATTGCCAAAGTCGCACAGACGCCGGGCCTCCCGTCTGCTCGGCCCGTGCATGAAATTGCGTCCCTGAAAACCGAAATGGGGATTGCTTATCAACAGGCTATCGCTGTACCCTTAACATCCAGCCGAATACTGCATGGGGGATTTCGACATGAAGGGGATCATTTTTCGATCGCTTGGGCTGACGATTGTGCTGGCTGCCGGAGCCGTGTCTCTGACCGCTGGAGACGCCGCCAAGCCCGCGAAGACGGGCATTCCATTGGTCACCGACTGGAGCAGCCGCCACGTCATTTTCTCTCACCCCCGCACGCCCGAGCAGGCCGCACGGATACAGAAGGACGTTCGGTATCAGATGCAACTACATCGGCAAGATAGCCGCGCGGTCGTTGCCGACCAGGTCGATGAGTACGCCGCGACACACTTCCGCCATCATCCTCGGCGTCGCCGAGGCCGCAGAATGCATCGCGACTGGTCCTGGGATCTCGGCCCCGGCGCAAGCGTTGGAGCATCCAATTTTCCTGCAAAGTACTCCCTCAGCAGCAGCGTGGCGACGTGCGTGGGTTCCGCCCAGCCCGATTTCGTTGTTTACGGGACAGGATTGGCAGGTTCCGGGACGCAGGGCGACATTATCGCTGTGACGAATCTTTACTCCGGTTGCAGCGGCCTGGTGCCTGCAAGTTATTGGAGCTTCAACACCGGAGGCACGGTCAACACTTCGCCGGTTTTCTCGTTCGATGGTACACAATTAGCGTTTACGCAGACGAACGGAACATCGTCAAGCTTGGTTCTGCTCAAGTGGAAAGCCTTTGACGGGCAGGTGCAGAATCCGGCCTCGGATTTGGCGACAGCCCTTCCCACCGGCTACCTGGCTTGTCCAGCCCCCTGTATGACGTCATTCTCGTTAGGCGCGAACGATACGGGTTCGTCCGTGTATTACGACTACTTCTCGGATACTGCGTGGGTCGGCGATGATTCGGGAAAACTCCACCAATATACTGGCGTTTTTAAAGGCACGCCTACAGAGGTAACCAGCGGATGGCCAGTTCCTGTGAGCAGCAACAAACTCACAGGCGCCGTTTACGACCTTTCCTCCGGAGTCACCTATGTTGGAGACAGCGGCGGCATTTTATACAGCGTAACGAGCGCGGGAGTCCCGACCGCGTCCGGCCGCCTTGACTATGGATCCGGACTAACAGAAAGTCCAATTCTTGATGCATCGGCCGGGTCCCTATACGCGTTCTCCTCAAACGACAATACCGGTTCCGCGGGTGTGTTTCAGTTGAGCACCGGATTTACGTCCGGGTCGACCGGGATCGAAGCCAAAATTGGAACCGCATCGGTTACGACTCCGCAATACGACGGCGCCTTCGACCACGACTATATCTACTCCACTAACACTACGGGGAATCTCTACGCCTGCGGCAATCCGGGCGGCGAGCCGACTTTGTACCAGATTCCGATCTCGAGCGGCGTCATGGGCGCGGTGAAAACCGGTCCCCTTATTTCTACGACCGGGACCACTCCTTGCTCTCCACTTACCGATGTTTATAACTCGATCGAAACCGGCTCCGGACTGCCCCAGGAATGGGTCTTCCTTAGCACGCAGGCCGCTGCTACACCTGTGGGATGCGGAGGACACTCCTGCATCATGAATTTCAAGGTTACACAGTGGCAACCATCGTTTACCTATAACGTGGGTCAGGAAATTCTCGACAGCAACCTGAATATTCAGGTCTGCGAGACCCCCAACGCGACTTCGGGGGCAACGGCGCCAACTTGGAGTCCCGGGATATTCAGTACGACAAGCGATAATCAGGTGCACTGGCGCAATCAAGGTCCCGTGCAGGCATTTCCGCCTCCCACGGCTTGGGCTCCCAACACGACCTACAATCAGGTGACCGAAATCATCGACAGCAATAACAACATAGAGATCGCGTACAACCTTGGGGGTGGGACTTCCGGACCGACCGCGCCCACGTGGATGACGGGCGAGAGTCAAGTGACGCCTGATGGGGGCGTTCTGTGGTACAACTTTGGCGTGAACCCTGTCGCGGGCCTTCCCGCATCGGGCGGGACCAGCGGGATTATTATCGATAACACCGTGAACAATCCTGGCGGGTCGCAGGTTTACTTCTCGAACTTAGGGACGGCGGGCTGCGTTGGTAACGGCACTTCTGGAGGCGGCACCGGCGGCTGCGCCATTCAGGCGTCACAAAACGGATTACAATAGGGAGAGCAAGGAATCATGTCGATCGAGAATTCATCTACGGAAAAGCAGCAGACTACTGGTAAGAAGCCTTACGAGAAGCCAAGTTTCCGCTTCGAAAAGGTTTTCGTGACGACTGCTCTCTCTTGCGGGAAGATCGGCCAGCAGGGTGAGTGCACGATTAACATCAAATTGTCGTAGTCCAGAGTTCGGACAGTTCTTTCAACTGAGCGGCACGACTCGGAAAATCCAGTCGTGCCCATCATTTTCCCGACACGGAATTCTTTGCACCGCTTCGCTTGATCCCTACCCGTTCCCTCGCATCGGGAATCTCGCCGTAATCTTCCGGAAGAATCCGTGCAGCTTGTGTACTCCGCCTGTGTGGGGCAGGAACATGAACGGGCATTCTCCGGGGATGACCTCGATCCCCCGTTCGCGGCAGAACTGCACGGCCTTCGGACTCACCGCCCCAACGCCCGCGGCCCGGTACATCCAGAGTTTGCGAATTCCTGCTTGGGCGCAATCCGCGACCACCGCGTCCGTGTGCGCCGCTGAAGTCATCAGCAAAGCCCCTTCCACCGGAGGCTGAATGTCCTGCACCCGCGCATAGCAACTCTTCCCCAATATGTTCGGAGTCTTAGGATTTACCGGAACTACGTCGTACCCGCGCCGGCAAAGTTCCTCGAAAAGGGACACGCTGAAGTCTTTGGGCTCGCGAGAAATCCCCACCATGGCGAACCGCTTCAGAGCAAGAAACTCTTCAATCGCGTCGAGAGACCGGTTGTTGGCAGGCATTTTTCCTCCTTGCCCCCGAAGATGTTTGCAAATTTATGCCACATCCCCGCGATAAGCAGTGACTTTAGTCACCAATGTGCGTTCGGACCCCATAAAAAGCGGCGTGGAATGTCGATTCTTGCTTGCGCAATAGTCAATCTCGGGGCACAATTTACTCGTCCCAAATGGGCCCACTCCAGGCCCGGTAGAGTCCAGGTTCGCCAGGGGAAGTCGATAATGAAAAACCGCATCCTTATTGCAGTGTGTCTGTCCAGTGCGCTGACCCTCCCAGGTTTCGCGCAGCAAGGGAATTCTGATTCTTCCACATCACAAGCGGCCACCCAGAACCTCAGCACCCGGGAGCCGCTGCAGGAACCCACTCCAAAGAATTTCTGGGATGGCGATGATCCGAACCTCGTTAATCTGGTCACCCACCCATTTGCCACGAAGAAATATGTGCAGCGCCACACCCAGCCCATTCGTGACCGCATCAACGAGCTCGACGAGTTGACCAGCGAGAACGCCCGCCAGATCAAAGACGTTGATTCGCGTTCGCAGCAGGGTCTGCAGATGGCCTCCGAGAAGTCGAGCCTGGCTGATCAGCACGCGAGCGATGCGGCCAATAAAGCGCAACTTGCGCAGACCGCAGCCAACGACGCTTCGTCGAAGGTCTTGTCCGCCGAACAGATGGTCAACGGCATTGATCAGTACAAGGGCAGCGCGCAGACCGAGATTCGCTTCCGCCCCGGCCAGACCGTACTGAGCAAGAGCGCGAAAGATGCTCTGGACCAGATGGCTGCGCCGTTGAAGGATCAGCGCAGCTACATCATCGAGATTCGCGGATTTGCTCCCGGCCATGGGCAGGCCGCAATCGCCAGTTCGCAGAAGATGGCCGATTCCGTCGTGCGTTATCTGGTGCTCACCCACAACATCCCCGTTTATCGCATTTACGCGACAAGCATGGGGAACGCTCCCGCGTCGGGCGAGACAATGGGCGCGAAGCACACGACTGCTCGCGTCGAAGTCAACGTCCTTCAAAACGGTCTGGTCAGCTCGGCACAGCACTAATCGCGACACAAACATCACATCGGGCGAGCCGCAATGGCTCGCCTTTTTCTTGTGCTTACTTTCGTTTCATTTCATGTAGGGCACGCCAGCAGCAGAATCCCGAACCATTTTGGGAAAAAATCACCCGCTTGTGACCCAAGTCACAGACGGCAAAGCCCGTCCCGACAAGAATTCCACCAATGGTTCTGCCGCCCTCTCCGGGGCTTGCGGGCCATCGTTCGGCGGAAACGCTCTCATGCGGAGCGACGTTGCCGCGAAGCTGTGGCGCCACGCAGACCCTGTTCCACCCCTGCGATAGCGCGATTTTGCCCCAAGGGAAACTTTGAATTCAGATCGGCGCGGCGCTCTGCCGATCGGGGAGTCATCGCTTTGTCCGCAAAATGGCTTACGCGCAAGACCTCTCAGAATTACCTGCTTGCGTTCGTTGCCGTCATTATGGCGGCTCTAGTCAGATATCTTCCTCGATACTCCCTTCGGATTTGCCAATCCCTTTGTGCTGTTTTATCCGGTCATCACGATGGCTGCCCTGCTCGGCGGCTTTGGGCCCGGACTATTCGCCACCGCGCTTTCGGCCATGACCTGCGCATTTATGTTCCTGGAGCCCTGGCATTCATTCCGCATAACGAACACGCGCGACATGGTTGGGCTGGCAGTGTTTCTCTCGATGGGCGTCGCGATCAGCGCGATTTGCGATCAGTTCCGCCGCCGCGCCCATCGCCTGAAGGATTTTCAGAAGGCGATTCGAGGGACTCGAAGAGATGCTCGCCGTGGTCGACCGGCATGATCGATTCCTCATTGCGAATCGCCCCTTCCTGAATTATTGGGACGTCAAAAAGAGCGATCTCGTCGCCCGCCGAGCGATCGGACATTCTGCGTCCCGCAGCTTTCGAAGCAAACTTCCGCGAGAAACTTGACGACTGCTTTCAAGGCAGAGTCGTTCGATTTGAAGTGACTTGTTCTCATCCGTCATGCGGCGAGCGCGACCTCTTCGTGTCTTATTTGCCGCTCGAAAGCCCCGGCGGAATCGATCGCGTCGTGGTCGTAATGCAGGACCTGACGGACGAAAGGCGCACGCAATCCGCCCTGCGCGAAAGCGAGCAGCGCGAGCGGCTGCGGGCTCAAGAACTGGAGATCCTTCTCGATACGCTCCCCATTCCCGTCCTGCTCGCCCACGATGCGGACTGCCAGAAAGTGACCGCAAACCGGACAGGCCGGGAATTTCTTGGGAGTTGGTCCGCAAACAAATGTTTCCGCCAGCGCGCCTTCAGGCGAGCCCAAGCTCGATTCGCTTTTTTCGCAACGAAGTGGAGATCGGCCCCGATCAGCTCCCCATGCAAATGGCCGCCGCCACGGGAGCACCTGTCTATGATGTCGCAACCAAAGTCATGCTCGCGGACGGCACTGAACGATACGAACTGGGCAACGCCGCCCCGTTGTTCAACCCGATAGGAGAAGTACGCGGCGCCATTTTCGCCTCCATCGACATCACCAGCCGTATCCGCGCCGAGGAAGCGCTGAGCGACCGCGAACATCATTTCCGCGCTCTGGTGGAGCAGGCGACCGACGGCATTTTCATCGCGGATGCACACTGGCACTATATCGACGTGAACTCCGCCGGTATCGAGATGCTCGGTTACACGCGCGAGGAGATTCCTGCAAAAATCGATTGCCGACATCGTGATTCCCGACGATGTCCTACGCCTCCCCGAGGAAGTCGCCGGCTTTGCCGGCGGCGCCACCGTTCTCAGCGAGTGGACATTCCGTCGCAAAGACGGTTCCTGTTTTCCCGGCGAAGTATCCGGCAAGCAATTGCCTGACGGAAGATTGCAGGGCATCTTGCGCGACATGACCGAGCGCGAACTGGCGGAGGAGGAGATGCGCCGCAGAGAAGAGCGCTTCCGGGTCGCGTTGAAAAATTCTCCCATCACCGTCTTCAGTCAGGATCGCGATCTGCGGTTCACCTGGATCTACAATCCGCACCTTTACCGGCCGGACGAGGTGATCGGCAAAACCGACGAGGAACTTTACGGATCAAAAGCGGCCAGACGATTGGTGCAGCTGAAGCGCCAGGTTCTCGAGACCGGCTGCCCCATCCGCGAAGAGGTCGCGATCCTCGCGCACGGCAAGAATTATACCTTATGACGTCAGCATCGAGCCCCTCCTTGACGCCGAGCGAAACGTTATCGGAATCACGGGCGCTGCTATGGACATCGCGCGGCTTCGCGCCATGGCCGACAGCCTGCAGGAAGCTCACGACAAGCTGGCCCAGGAAAAGCATTATCTCGAAAACCAGGTCGAACAGGAGCTCGGTTTCGAAGACATCAAAGGGCAGAGCGCCCCGTTAAGGGAAGTCCTGCAAAAAGCGCGCATCGTTGCCCCGACTGATTCCACCGTTCTCTTGCTGGGAGAAACCGGCACCGGCAAGGAACTGGTTGCGAGATCGGTGCACCGCCTGAGCGCACGGCACGATCGGAGCTTCGTAAAGCTCAACTGTGCCGCTGTGCCTTCCGGCTTGCTCGAGAGTGAATTGTTCGGCCATGAAAAAGGCGCATTCACCGGCGCCGTCGGCCAGAAGCTTGGACGCCTCGAACTTGCCGATAAGGGAACGCTGTTTCTCGACGAAATCGGCGAGATGCCTTTGGAACTCCAACCAAAGCTCCTGCGCGTTTTGCAGGATCGCGAATTTGAGCGCCTGGGCAGCGTCCGTACAGTTCATGTCGATGTCCGAATCATCGCCGCAACCAATCGCGACTTAGGCCAGGACGTCGCCGATAGGAAGTTTCGTGAAGATCTCTTCTATCGCCTGAACGTTTTTCCCATCGAACTACCCCCACTGCGCCAGCGCCAGGGAGACATCCCTGTTCTCGTCGAGCACTTTGTACGGAAGTACGCCGCGCGCATGGGAAAGCCCATCGTCACCGTGCCCGACGAAACATTGGAGATTCTGACCAATTGGAATTGGCCCGGAAACGTGCGCGAGCTGGAAAATGTGATCGAGCGAATGGTGATTATGACCAAGGGTCGCATTCTCGCCTCGCCTCCCTCGGAATTGCAAGTTCCCCCCGACGCCTCTTTCGACAGCCTCACGATCATGGAACGCGAACACATCATCCGCGTATTGCGCGAGACCCATGGCGTGCTGTCCGGAAACGAAGGAGCGGCTAACCGTCTAGGCCTGAAGCGCACCACGCTGCAATCCATGCTGAAGCGCTTTAATATTCAACTGCAGGACTATCGCCTCAAAGGAAACGCGGCATATGGAGCCTAAATCCTTCAGGAAATCCTGTGACTCGCACGATGCCAGTCTTTTTTTGTCCTGCTGAGCGCAGAACGAGGTCGCCCAGCAGGCTCATTCGGACTCGAAGCATCCCTACCTGAAATCGGCGGTCGAGATAGAACCGGGTCCCAATAGCATTCAAACTACTTCGCTAGCCGGTTATATTTCTTGAGCGCTTCCCGCAACCGTTCGTGAGGAAGCGCAATCACGGTATGGCCGTTGATACCGGTCATGGTTTCCGCCGCCACCATCGCATTGACGACTGCCTCTTCCGTCGCTTGCACGGTCGCCAGGAAGATCGGATCCAGGTCATCGTTCGGAAGCATCGTCAGCTGATGCAACCCCTTTGACCCGACTGCCCCGGGATTTGCGGTCGAGAATGCAATGAAGATGTCGCCCGATCCGTCGCCGGAATAGCTTCCATCCCGTCCCAGCCCGAGCGAAACTTTCCTGGCCACCCGTTTCAATTGCGTCGGAATGAGAGGAGCATCCGTTGCCACCACGACGATGATCGAACCCACATCGTTTTTCCACACCGTGTGCTCCGGAATCTCGCGTCCCACGTTCACGCCCGCGATCCTCAGTTGCTCGCGCGATCCGTAGTTGCACTGCACCAGAACGCCGACGGTATATCCTCCAGATTTCGAGTCAAGCACGCGCGAACTGGTCCCGATTCCGCCCTTGAACTCATTGCAGATCATTCCGGTTCCACCGCCCACATTGCCTTCCTCGACCGGGCCGGAGTGAGCTGTATCGAGAGCGTGCCAGGCATCCTCCGGTTTCACGTGGAATCCGTTGATATCGTTCAGATAGCCGTCCCAGGTTTCCGCGACCACCGGCAGCGACCACCAGTAGCCTTCCATGTCCGGCGAGCCGTGTTTTACCTTCCATGCGATCACGGCGTCGCGCACCACTCCCACGCTGTGCGTATTTGTGATCATCACGGGGCCGTTGAGGAAGCCGGAATCGTCGACCCATGTCGTGCCCGTCATCTCGCCATTGCCGTTCAACGTGAACCACGCGGCGAAAACCGCGTCGTTGGAATTCTTCCCCCGAGGATGAATGGCCGTAACGCCGGTGCGCACCGGCCCTTTGCCAATTTCCAGTTTGCCTTCGCCGGAAATCAGCGTTGTCTCACCAACCTCTACTCCTTTCACATCTGTAATCGCGTTATACGTCCCGGGCGTCCCATCGAAAGGAACGCCCAGATCGCGGGCGCGAGGCTTGGTCTGAGCGAAGACGGTGAGTGGCAGACACAGAACGGCAACCGCAATCGTGAACCGGCGCGCTTGCATGAAAAACATGATTCCTCCACAAAGCAGGCAGTATAAAGGATCGCAGCTGCATCTGAATGGTGCGCGTAGGTGCTCCCGGCTGCGGAATTTGTCTGGAGTACAATCGCATCAAGAAATATCCCCTGGGGGTTGAGATGGATAGTTGGAAGAAAGCGGCGGTGCTCGGTTCCATTGCGGCGGCTGCCATCCTGTTTATGAAGCGGCGCTATGCGGCGGGGGTTCTGGCCACAGGCGCCGGACTGGCCGTGCTCGCCTCGGAATATCCCGAAAAGTTCGATAAGGTGCAGCGCGCCTTGCCCGATTACTTCGAGCGCGGCATGCAGGTCATGGAAATGGCCGCCAAAGCCGGCAAGCGCATCACCGACGCCGCAGGCCGTAGCGCTGTCGATGTCTGGGAAGAAATCGGCGGCTGACGCCGCCCTACATCTGATGTCAGGAAGGGCTTGGTTATGTGGGGACAGCCGCCCTCGGCTGTCCGGCGGAGCGAAGCTCCGCTGTGCCGCAAGGGACGGGAACTTCAGCTCTTAATCGATACCGAGTTGTTTCCGAGCATCCGGACTTAGGCGCTCCGGCGTCCACGGCGGAGTCCACACCACGTTCACGGCGGCGTTTCGAATCCCCGGCAACTGTTCCAGCCGCGACTTCACCTGCATGCTGATGTTGACGTGCTCGGGGCAGCCTTGCGCCGTCAGCGTCATCTCGACCGTGACGTCCTGCTTGTCATCCTCGGTGGGGGCGAAATTCACGTTGTAGATGAGTCCAAGATCCACGATATTGACCGGGATCTCCGGGTCATAGCAACTCCTCAGAGCGCTCAAAACATCTTGTTCCGTCACTGCCATCAGCTGGATTCCTTCTCGTCTATAGCGATTACAGCTCTGTCATCCCGCGTGGAGGGCCGTATGTTCTCCTCCGCGCCGCGAAACTTCTATAAGTCTACATCAGGCCCGCCGCGTCCTGACGCAGACCGAGCCGTCTGCTAGAGTTTTGTTAATGACTCCTGATTCGCGTAAGAAAATCCATCTCTTGCTGCTGGCGTTGTTTGTCATTGCCGCCATCCGAACAGGGATTATCTTCTACCATCGCCATGAAGACCGCATCGCCGCCGAACAGGCGCAGAGAAAGCGCGATCTCGGCTACTCGAATCCGGACTACTACGTCAGCCCCAGAAAGCTCTATCCCTACGACATCAAGAGCGCCAGGCAACTCACTCAGCAGCCCGCATGGGTCCGCGAAGGTTATCACTACACCTACTATCATTACGACGCCGCCACCAAGCACGTTGACTTTGCCCACGATGCCGGCCTGCTCGGTCCTATCGAGAAGCTGCACATCACCGATGTGATCGCATCACCTCCTCCCCATCCGGGCGAAGACCGGCAGGTGGTGGCCGTTTTTCAAAAGGACGACAAGAGTTACGCTGTGCCCATCGGAGTTGAGGCCGACGGCGAATACAAGATCTATTCCGATGACATGTTTTTCATCGAAGACCCGCACGATCTGTACAAATATTGGCCCGCCGATATCTGGCAGGCCATCGACCATCACGAGGTCAAGCCCGGGATGAACGAACTCCAGGCCGATTTCGCCGTTGGCATGGGTATCCCCAATTCGGGCGGCGATAGCTACGAAAAGACGGTCCGCTACGCGAATGGCGGCAAGCCGCTGGTGGTCACTTTTCATGAAGGCAAGGCGGCCGAGATCCACGCGGACGCTCCCGCATCGTGATCGTTAGCGCGTGTGTCGGCTTTTACGGCGGGGACGCGCCTCTTGTGCTACTATGCCGGGCTAACTGGAACTGCTCGGGGAGGAGTTATGACGACCGCGCTCAGGCCGCTAACTACCGGGGAACTGCTCGACCGCACGTTTTCGCTGTATCGCTATCACTTTGGATTGTTCATCGGAATCTACGCCCTTCCCCACCTGGCAGTGCTCGCCTTCGAGCTGTGGGGAGTCGCTATACGCCCGTACGGCCCGAACTTCTCGAACCTCATGACGATCATGGCCTGGGCTTGGGGGACGATTCTTCTCAGCATGATTTTTTCCGCGATCGCTCAGGCCGCAACCGTGGTTGCCGTCTCGCAGGTCCATCTGGATCAGCCCGCGAGCGTTTTCGATTCTTTCTCAAGTGTCAAAGGACATATCATCGGAGTTGTTTTTCTCTCGCTGATTATCACGGTCGCTGTATTTACGGCGTGCATCGCCTTCATCGTTCCGGGGGTCCTGTTGTTTCTGATGTGGTCGCTTGCGGTACCGGCGAAGGTTCTCGAGGATAAAGGCATCTTTGACTCCATGTCGCGCAGCATGGACCTGACCAAGGGAAGCCGCGGCCGCATCTTCGTCATCTGGCTTCTGTTCGCCGTATTGAGTATCGGCATGAGTTGGCTGGTGCAATGGCCCATCATCGCCGCGGCCGGAGTGAGCTCCAGGGGTGCCATGATCCGCGCGTCTCAGATGTGGCAGGTAGTTTCCCAGACTGCGGGATTCGTCTCGCAGTGCCTGGTCGGTCCTCTCGTCACCATCGCCCTATCACTTGTGTATTACGATCAGCGAGTGCGCAAAGAGGCCTTTGACCTGCAACTCATGATGATGACCATGGACGCATCGGCGGTCCCAAGTTCCCCCGCACAAGTCGGCGCATGACGGCTTCGCGCACCTGCATCCTGATCGCTCTTCTCCTCGCTTCAGCGTTTTGCCGCGCGGATGCGATAGGGGAGAACTCGCTTTCCACCTCGGAATACCGCGCGGAACTGGATCGCCTGCTCGCCGCAACCCATCAACTCGACAGCTCCGGCAATCCGACTCCGTCTGCATTGCATGACTTGCCCCCGATCTGGCATGTGCGCCTGGACGACCGCGACTTCGATATTTCTACCGAAGGCCTGCGGCGGGATGTTCGCCGTTATGAATCCGACAAGAATGCCGCGAATGCCGTTGCGATTCGTGCCCGCTTGCAGAGCCTGCGCGACGATCTTGACGGATTCGAAAAACCTCCGGCCGACGTTTCTTCCCGCCGCTCCGAGCTGAATTCCATTCTTTCCCGCCCTGAGTTCGGCGATGTCCGCGGTCCAAACTGGCTGGACCGTCTCAAGCTTCAGATCATCGAATTCCTCATCCGCATCCTGCGGCGCTTGTTCCGCTCAACCGCCATTCCGACGATCAGCAAGTACGTCGTCTATGGACTGATGGCGTTGGCTCTTCTCGCACTGGTCTACATCGCCTACCGCAGCATCTGGCGCGGACAGGAAGTCGCCGAAGTTGTTCCCAGGGATCTCCCCGTCTCCGCGAAAGAGTGGGCAATCTGGCTTCAGGAAGCCCGTGCCGCCGCGTCCAAAGGCGATTGGCGCGACGCGGTACACCTCGCCTACTGGGCGGGAATTTCCTTTCTCGAGCGCCAAGGCTTCTGGAAGCCCGACCGCGCCCGCACTCCGCGGGAATATCTCCGCTTGCTTTCAGGATCGTCTGACAAGCGTGAGACCTTGGCGGCCCTGACGGGAATTTTCGAGCTCACGTGGTACGCGAAGCGCGACGCCAGCGAAGGAACGTTCTCCGAGACCCTGGCCGAACTGGAGAAGCTCGGATGCCGCTGAAACTCGATCCGCGCGACCGCAAGCTGATGCTCGCCGCACTCTGCGTCTTCGTGCTGCTGATCGCAAGTGCCGTGATCTTTGGCGGAGAAGGCGGCGAAAAACTGGACATTCCCAGCACCTATTCCACCAGTTCCGGCGGCGCGAAGGCCGCGTATCTTCTTCTGCTGAACGCCGGATACGCAACCACGCGCTGGGAGAAGCCGCTCGATCAACTTCCGGAAGCGAAAGGGAAGACGTTGATCATCGCCGATCCCAACGAGGCGCCCACGCGCGAAGAACGCGCGCGCCTGAAAGACTTCATTTTGCACGGGGGACGCGTCATCGCCACCGGCATGTTCGCCGGAACATTCCTTCCCGAGAATCACTCGTTTCCCGATCCGCTCGGCGGAATGGAATGGAAGAAGGCCTCGGCTGTTTCGCCTTCGCCAATCACGCGCGCTGCGCCCGAAATTGTTCTTGCCCCCGAGTCGCAGTGGGCATCTCTCTCCTTCGCTTATCCGCTCTATCGCGACGGCGATCGCACCCTGGTCGTGAAGTATCCTTATGGCCGCGGAGAGGTTATCTGGTGGGCGTCGGCGACTCCGCTCACCAACGCCGGCCTGAAGGAGCACGGCAATCTCGAGTTCATGCTGGCATGTCTCGGCGATCCGAAAGGCCAGATTCTGTGGGATGAATACATCCACGGCTATCGCGAAACGCTGGCGCTATCGATCGCGCATTCGCCGGTGAAGTGGATTGTGTTTCAACTGGCCTTGCTGGGACTCGCCGTGATCGCGACCTTCTCGCGCAGGAGCGGGCCAACCTGCCAGCCGGCCACCGACGTTCGCCTATCGCCGCTCGAATTCGTGCAGACACTCGGCGGCCTCTACGAACGGGCCGGAACGGCTTCGGTCGCGGTCGACATCTGCTACCAGCGCTTCCGTTACTGGTTGACGCGTCGGTTGGGACTCGGCAGCAACGTTTCGATCAATGATCTCGAAGCGGCGGTCCGCGACCGCTTCGCGCTCAACGACGACCATTTCCCGGCGATTCTGCGCCGCTGCGAGTCGGCGAAGAATGATCCCTACCTGCACGGTCCCGAGGCTTTACATCTGGTGCAGGAACTCGATGAATATGCAGTCCGTTTCAGGTTGTACGACGGCGTCCGGAAGGAGAAAGCTTGATAAACGCAATTCCGCAACTTGTGCAACACATCGGCGACGAGATGAATAAGGTCGTCGTCGGGCAGGACGAACTCCGCAATCAGTGCGTCACCGCGCTGCTTTGCCGCGGCCACGTTTTGCTGGAAGGCGTGCCGGGCATCGCGAAGACGCTCACCGTGAAAGCTCTGTCGCATCTGCTGAGGCTGCAATTTCAGCGCGTGCAGTGCACATCCGATCTGATGCCGTCCGACATTGTCGGCACGAATGTCCTGAACATGGCGACGAGCCAATTCCAGTTGCATCCGGGTCCAGTCTTCACCGACCTGCTGCTGGTCGATGAAGTCAACCGCATGCCTCCGCGAACGCAGGCAGCGTTGCTGGAGTGCATGGAAGAACATCAGGTTACGATCGACGGCAAGGGATATCCGCTGTCTCAGTTCTTCACCGTTTTTGCCACGCAGAATCCAATCGAGTTCGAAGGCACGTATCCGTTGCCGGAGGCGCAACTCGACCGATTTCTGCTGAAGCTGCGCGTGCCGTATCCGGCGCAGCAAGATGAAGTGCGGCTGTTGGCCAACGTGCAGAACGGCTTCGAATCGCGCGAGCTGGAAAAGATTAATCTCGCCGCGATTGACGCCGGCCTGCTGGAGCGGGCGCAACAGGAAGTCAAAGCCGTCACCGTGCAGGAGGCGCTCTTCACCTACATCGTGCAGATCGTGCGCCGCACGCGGGATTGGCCGTCGCTATCGCTGGGAGGAAGTCCGCGCGCGGCGGTCAGCCTGATGGCCGTTTCCAAGGCGCATGCTGCGATGGATGGACGTGACTACGTGATTCCCGACGACGTGAAAGCGGCGGCGCGTCCGGTGCTGCGCCATCGCGTGATCCTGCGGCCCGAGGCCGATCTCGAAGGCATCACCCCCGATCAGGTTCTTGAAGAAGTGATCCGCGCCATCGAGGTTCCTAAGTAATTTTCCGAATCGAGGATTCTGATTGAACGACCTGGGCCGTCTGGTTCCCCCGGAAATCGAAGCCAAGACGCGATCGTACAAACGAGTTGGCGTGGCGTTTGGCGACCGCTTCTTCATGCTGCTCTTCGTGGGACTGGTGTGGCTTGGTCCGGCGTTCGTCGATCCGCGTTTCCTCTATGGCCTGCTTGTGTGGGACGTGCTTGTCGTGATCGCGTGGATCGCCGATCTGGCGCGGCTTCCGAAGCCCAATCAGATTTCCGTCAAGCGGACCTGGAAGTCTCCCGTGGCGTTGTCAGTCGAATCCGAAGTTGAGCTCACCGTCGAAAATTTTTCCGGCACGAGCATTCATGCGTCGCTCATTGACACAGTGCCGCTGCAACTGCGAACCGAGCCGCCTGCGCTTACAGTCTACGCGAAAGCCAAATCTGAACCCGCTTCTTCGTACCGTATTCGTCCGGTCGAGCGCGGAGACGCCGAACTCGGCGACTGCTTCGTCCGGTATCAGAGCCTGCTGCGCATTGCGGAACGCTGGGTCAGCGCCCCGCTGGAGCAGACGGTGCGGATTTATCCCAACCTCGACGAGGCCAAGCGGCATTCCATCTACCTGCTGCGCAGCCGGCAGATGGCGATGGAGCGGCGCCGCACGCGCGTCCGCGGCATCGGGCGCGAGTTTGAGAGCCTCCGCGAATATCAGGACGGCGACGAATATCGCGACATCTGCTGGACTGCATCGGCGCGGCGCGCGAAGCTAGTGACGCGTCTTTACCAGATCGAGCGCAGCCAGACGGTGTGGATCGTGATCGACGCGGGCCGTCTGATGCGGGCGCGCGTTGGCGGCTTCAGCAAACTCGATCAGGCCGTGAACGCGGCGCTGAGCTTGGCGCAGGTCGCGCTCTACTCGGGCGACCAGGTCGGGCTGATTGCTTACGGACGAGGAATCCGGCAGCAGCTTCCGGCGGCCAAGGGAAGCGCGCATCTGCGGCAGATCATCGAGCGGCTCGCCATGGTACACGAGGAAACTTCCGAAGCCGATCACCTGCAGATGGCGGGGCGGCTGCTCGCCGATCAGAAGCGGCGCAGCCTGATCGTCTGGATGACTGACTTGGCCGAGACGGCGATGACTCCGGAGGTGATCGAAGCGGCATCGATGATGATGCCCCGGCATCTCGTCTTGTTTGTGGTGATCGGCCAGCCGGATCTGGGAGCGCTCGCGGCGAAGACGCCGCAGAGCGAAGCCGCGATGTACCGCATCGCCGCGGCCCAGGAAATGGTCCACCGGCGGGAGTTGCTGCTCGCCCGCCTGCGAGAACGCGGTGCCCTGGCAATAGAAGTCAGCTCAGGGATCGTCTCGCCCGTGCTGGTGAACGCGTATCTGCAGATCAAGGAGCGGAGCCAGCTGTAGGGACTGATCGCCGGTTTTGTGCCTCGCGCGAAGATGTAAGGGCGAGTGTTCCTCGCGAAAAAAATCGATCTCAACTCGCTAAAATCCTCATATTGCTGGAGTTAGCTTGCCTTAGCCTGCACTTGCCTCCGCAAAATTTTGGAAAGAAATGACTTGCTCCACCGGGTCAACGGGAATTTCCTACCGCGGAGGCACTGAGACACAGAGGAGGCCCACAACCGCTGCTTTTCTGATCATTTTGCTATCTCCGTGAATCCGAGTCTCCCTCGTGAGAAAGCCTGCCTAGGACCTTGCAGCTGTCTCGTTTTTTCCGCGGCCTACGCCGAACAGGTACACGTTCAGCAGCACGAAGAGCGCGGCGGCCATCGAGAACTTTAGGGGGATTGGCAGGCCTGTCGGGGAGACGAAGGCTTCGATCAGTCCGGCGATGATCAGGATGGGGATGGTGCCGAGGATCAGTTGCACTGCTTCCAGTCCCGCTTTGGTGAGCGAGTCGCGGCGGGGTAGGACTCCGGGGAAGAGCAGGCCCTGGGCGATGCGAAGTCCGGCGCCTCCGGCGATGAAGATGGCGGGCAATTCGAGCACGCCGTGCGGGGCGACGAAACTCCAGAGCTGCAGGCTCATGCCGGAAAGCCAGCAGGCCATCCCGATGACTCCAATCAGCAGGCCGTTGAAAGCCATCATATAGATCGTGCCCAGGCCGGCGGTGATCCCCAGCGCAAACGTGGTGAAGCCGACGCTCATGTTGTTGGTCATGATGGCGCTGGAGGCGAGCGGCTTGATGCCGACGATGGAGTGGGTCCACATTTCGTGGCGGTCGATGGTTTCGACCATCTGCGGACCGAGCAGCTTCACCTTGAAGTCCGGATTCTGATACGTCAGCGCGGCTCCGACCACTCCGGCGATGGCGAAGACGAGAACGGCCAGAAAGCAGTGCTTCCAGAGACGGCGGAAGACGGCGGGATAGGTGTCCCAGAAGAAGGACAGGGCCGCCAGGGGACTCGCCCGGTGGCCGGAATAGATGGTATTGTGGGCGCGAACCAGCAACTGGTTGAGGTAGCGGGCAAAATGGATGGAGCCGCGGTCTTCGCGAATGGCCGCGAGATCGGCGGCGGTCTGGCGGTAGAGAAGGCTGAGTTCCTGCAGGTCGGAGCGGGACAGAGACTTCAATCCGTCGCGGGCGCTCTGGTTGAGCAGAGACTCGAGCTTGCTCCAGTGTGGTTTGCGCTTCTCCAGCCAGCGAGTAGAAATCATGGTGGATATATACGATCAACTGAAAATTGATACGCCCGAGCAGATCGCTCTGGAACTGCCGCTGGCGGGCATCGGAAGCCGTTTCCTCGCGATTGCCATTGATACTTTAATCCAGGGGGCGCTGTATCTCATAGCCGGAATCTTGTTCTTCCTGATCCTTGGCCTGGGCGCATCGATGATCTGGTTCGTGCCGAAGACGGTCGGTCCGGCGCTCGGCGTGTTCATCCTGTTCGCGATTTATTGGGGATACTTCGCGATCTTTGAAACGGTCTGGAAAGGGCAGACGCCGGGGAAGCGCGTGGCCGGCATTCGCGTGATCAAAGAGAGCGGACGTCCGATTACCGTGTTGGAAGCGGTCGGACGGAATCTGATGCGAGCGGTGGATGTGCTGCCGGGGATTTACGGCGTGGGCCTGGTCTGCATGATGTTGAACCGGCAGAGCCGGCGACTGGGAGACTTTGTCGCGGGAACGGTGGTGGTGCACGAGAAGCCGACGGAAGAAGTGCGTCCGTTGTGGAATACGGCGACGGATGCGAGCAGCTCTTCCGGCCTCGCAGGCCAAGTGACGGCCGACGAGTTGGTGTTGATTGAGACGTATTTGAGCCGGCGGTTCGAACTCGATCCGGAGGTGCGGTTGAGGACGGCCATTCAAATTGCGGATCGCATCAAGGCGAAGACGGGTTTGCAGCCGCAATCGCATCAGCATGTGGATGATTTTCTGGAAGAAGCAGCGCGGAGGGTTCGGGATAGTGGACGATTCCAGTCGGGAGATTGAGTGATTGGGTGATTCGGCGATTGGGTAATTGGGTAATTGAGTAAGTTTTGTAATTTGGTAATTTTGTAATTGGGTAATTTAAAAAGCCCGACGAAGCGAGAGGATTTTCAAATTACTCAATTACAAAATTACACCATTACCAAATCCCGCAAGGTGGTTGTCGCTACGTAAGACTTCACTGCCTCAGGATCCAGCCCGACATTTTTTCCAGCGCTACTGGAGACATCGTTTCTTCGATCTGCGCGTATTCCGAGGGAGATCCGGTCTTCGCCGTCTGAAACAGGTGATTGAGGCCGGGGAGTTCGTCGATTTCGAAGTGCTTGTTTCCTGCTTCCTCAAGAGCTTTTCGAATGGGCGGCAGGTTCTGGTCGGGAAGCACCTGCTTGTCGAGAGATCCGTTCAGCACGAGCACGGGGCAGGTCACCTTGCGCAGCGCGGTCGCTGGATCGTAGGTCAGGAAATAACGGAGCCAGGGCGAGGTCAGTCGTTTGATATCGGCTCCGATCTGGGCTGCGGGGACATCGGCGGCCAGTTTTTCTCGTAATGCTTGGTCCAATGCCGCGGGATCTTTTTCTGTCTCGACGAGGGCAAGAATCTCTTTTTCTTTGGCCGAATCTTTGGCGGCGTCTGCAAGGCTCTTGCCGTTGGCGATCTCGATCGCTTTGCTCTGGGCCTCGATCACCTGATCGCCGGGGACGCCGGATCCGGCCATCATGACGATGAAGGCGACGTCCTTGTTGCGGGCGGCAATCATGGGCGCGATGACGCCTCCTTCGCTGTGTCCGATCAGGCCGATCTTGTGGGGATCGACTTCCGGGCGCGTTTTTAGAAAGTTGATTCCGGCTTCGGTGTCGGTGGCGAAATCGGCCGTGGTTGCGGTATCGAAGGTGCCGGTGGATTTCGCGGTGCCGCGATCGTCCGCGCGCAGGACGACGATGCCGTGGCGCGTGAGGTAGTCGGAGAGAATCAGAAACGGCTTTTGGCCCATGAGGCTCTCATCGCGATCTTGCGGGCCGGAGCCGGTGATGAGAACAACGCCGGGGAAGGGACCTTTCCCCGGCGGAATCGTCAGCGTTGCGGCGAGGGTTACGTCCTCGATACTGTTGTGATACGTGACTTCCTCCTCGCGATAGGGATAGGGTTTGACCGGAACTTGCGGATGCTTGATTTCCAGCTCAGCCTGATCTTTCACGCGCTTCAGTAAGAGCGGATGGGGCGAGCCCATTTGCGTGAACGTGCCGTCAATTGACGAGAGATCGGCGGCGATCTTGCCTTCAAAAACTCCGCCGATATTTTTTGCTTCGATCTTCAGGTTCATTCCGTCGCGGGTGACGGACGTGGTGGGAATGCCTTTGGCATTCTGATCAGGGCTGTCCATGGTGGCCGTGAGCCCGTCTGCGGTGTTGAGGATGTGAAAGACGACGCGCAGCTTGGCGACTCCGAGATCGAGAGTTCCCATCCAAGTGCCATCAATGTCGGAGGGCTTGGCAGGCTTGTGCTCGGTCTTGATGGGGTGCGCCGCGCGCTTGAAGTCGAGCGGAAGAGGAGTGTTTTGGGTCCAGGTTCCGGAGATGGTTTGCGCGTCGGGCGAGATCGTGCCTTCATAGGTGCCGTGGACCGCGCCAACGGTGAGGTTGAGTTTCGAGTTTTTCAGAGCGATGGAATCGACGGGAATGCCGTTGGCGTTCTGGTCAACGCTGTCGAGGGTGGCCTGGAGAGCGCCATCGGGAGTTTTGGCGATGTGCAGGACGAGACGGAGTTCGCCCATGCCGGTGTTCAGCGTGCCTTGCCAATCTCCGGTGACGTCGGGGGACTGGGCCATGCAGGTTGCGGCGAGAAAGAGTATGGGAAGCAAGGTGAGTTTCATTGAATTCTCCTTACGTTTTTACGTGTTGTGAATCTGCAATCGCGCAGCGGACGGACTTGATTCGGGTTATGGCGAGCCGTTGAGTTCCCCGCGATGCTCGAGTTGCTTGTAAAAGATCAGGGAATAGATCACCGGGATGAAAGCACCGATCAGGATGGCTGTAAGCGGTAGCCAGAATGGCGCGCGAACGAGAACGGCAGTGAAGCCGAGGAGACCTGCGGCGAAAAAGGTTTTCGCGGCCAGGCGATGCGTTGCGTTCCAGACACGTTCGTTGGCGATGGTCCAGGGCGTGCGGACGCCCACGTAGAAATTGCGGCGGACCTTGCCCAATACGTTGCCGAGCAGAGCGATCAGCAGACAGACTCCGCCTTCGATGGCGGGACCGACATCGAGCGCCAGGCCCAGCGCCGCGAGCAGGGTGAGGATCTGGATGTAAGCGAACATGGCCAGCGTCACGATCATGATGTAGAGGTACGTTGGCCGGAACGAATCGACTTCGAACCTCTTCGGCGAGAGCCAGGGCAGTGCGGCAAAGAGTCCGACCAGCGCGAGCATCATGCCTGGACCGTAGAGAAAAAGGGCCCACTTGGGCGCCCAGCCGTTCACCTGTCCGTGAATGTTCCAGTGGATCGGGACGGCCACGGGCAGTTGCGGGTAGGCCACCAGGATTCCGGCGAGGGTCGCGAGAATTACGGCTGCGGCGCCGAGAAAATATCGTTGGTTGATCGTCATTTTCATTGCGCGTCTTCTTTCGGCGGAGGCTGGGCGGATTCTTTGTCGTCGCCTCGGATCAGATCCATGGCCCAAGCCATGAGATCCTGCACGACCGTCGTATTGAGGCCGTACCAGATCGTCTGGCCCTCGCGGCGGCTGGTGAGCAGGTCGGCATCTTTGAGGACGGAGAAGTGGTGCGACATGGTGGGCTTGGTCATGTCGAAGCGCTCAGCGAGATCGCCGGCCGTCATCTCTCCGCGGCGGAGAAGGCGAAGAATCTCGCGGCGGGTGGGATCGGCGAGCGCTTTGAACGCTTTGTTGGAAGAGGCAGACATTATTCGATCAATGTGTAATTAGATACATATCGAAATATAGACTCGCTTTCTGTTGTCGTCAAGTGGGATCGTTAGTCATTTATTTTCTGTTGGTTAGCAATGGTTGGAGGTTTGCGAGAGTTTTACCGAAGAGGGTTGCGGGAGGCCGCGCTGACCTCACGTCGGCTGCTAAGAATTGCTTGGGTGTGGGGCTGCTGGACGATAAAATGGTAGGGCTGCGGCCTTCTCCCGGGTCGCTGATCGAAAATTCCAACCTCCCTCGCTTCCGCATGAAATCCGTTGCTACTGTCCTGATGATCGTTGTTCTGTCCGCCGGCGCTTTGGCGCAGGGGTCGGCAAGTTCCACCAAACCGCAGCGCGCGGCGATCTCCGGGATTGTTGTGAAGGATCCCGACGGCCAGCCGGTCAAGAAGGCGTTGATCGAACTGATCGCGGAGAATCAGACGGAGGGCGGAGACTACACCGCGGTGACGGGCGTGGACGGACTGTTCCGCATCGAGAATATTCTGCCGGGGCGGTACCGGTTGTTTGCCGAGAGGAATGGATTTCTCGACGGTGAGAGACATGGAGCGCGAAGCGACGGACGAGTGTTGACCCTGAATGCGGGGCAGGAATTGAAAGATCTGCAGGTCCGGTTGCAGGCGGCGGCGGTGATCCGGGGACGCGTGACGGATGAAGATGGCGATCCGCTGGCGAGCGCGGAAGTGACGGTGCTGCGGCGGACTTTTGCCTCGGGGCATCGCCACTTGGAACAGGCTGGGGCGGAGCGCACGAACGATCTGGGAGAATATCGGGTGGCGGGACTCGCGCCGGGAGACGTTTATATTTCTGTCAGTCCTCCGCCGGATTTCCGGGCGCTGATCGAAACGGGCGGAGCAGCCGCGGGAGAGAGGCGCGCCGCGGATCGGACGGCGACCGCCTATCAGACGACGTACTATCCGGGAACAACAGATCGCAGCCAGGCGGCGCCGATCCAGTTACATGCGGGCGACGACTTTCCGGCGGACTTTTCGCTGATTCCGGGACCGAGTCTGACGATTCGCGGCGCGGTGGTGAATCTGCCGCCGCAGAGTTCGGCGACGATCATGCTCCAGTCGCGCGATTTCAGCTTGATCCAGAACGGTGCGGAGATGCATAGGGACGGCAGCTTCGTGATCCGCGATGTTTCTCCGGGGAGCTACACGATTGTCGCGTCGGTGGATGGGGCGCCGGTGCCGATGACGGCGCGGCAATCGTTGCAAATTGGTTCGAGCAGCGTGGATGGCTTGAGACTGGCCCCGCAGCCGGGGGCTTCGGTGCGCGGAAGGCTGAAAGTGGAGAGCCGCGGGGGTCTTCGCTTCGATCCCGGGCAGATTTTTCTGACACTGCAGAAGGTTGAAGGGGATGACGATTCGGGCGCATTCACGCTTGGCGACCGGTTCGAGAATCTGACGCACGTCGCGGCCGATGGAAGTTTTGGATGGAAAGATGTTCCGGCGGGAAATTATTACGTGCAAATGATCGGTGAAAACGGGGCCAATCGGGATTGGTTCGTGAAGTCGGTAATGGCGGGTGGGCGCGACCTCAGCGATTCGGGGATCGACGTTAGCGGCGGAACGGTTGGGCTGGAGGTTGTGGTCAGCGCGAATGGCGGAATCGCCGATGGAATTGTCGTGGACAGCAAAGGACAGCCCGTCGCGGACGCGGTTGTGGTCGCGGTTCCGGAGTTGCGGTTGCAAGGCCGAATCGATCGCTATCGAAAAACGACGACGGATCAGAGCGGACATTTCGCTTTGCGCGGGATTCGCCCGGGAGATTACACGCTGTTTGCCTGGGAAAGCGTGGATGGGGACGCATACTACAGTCCGGAATTCCTGAAGAGTTATGAAGGGCAGGGGACTGTGCTGCAGCTGGGTGAAGGCGAGCGGAAAGAGATGCAGGTCAATGTAATTCCGGACGCGGGGCAGGAGCAGTAGGAGTCACGCCCGGTCTGGAAAGTTCAAAATCAAAATCCCCATCCTGTCGCACAAAACGCGACAAGGATGGGGCAACCCTCAAAAGTTAGAAATTCTTCCGAAGTCCGCGAAACAAAGGGTCTCTCCGCTCCGGTCGAGATGACAATGGTCGGGTAGATGGTGCGACCGGCTCGGCTTCGCCATCGCTGGACAGGCGGGGCGTGTCGCTACGCAAATCACCCACAGATCACCAACGATGAGTTTCGACCACGGGCGAATTCTCGTCCGCAGCCTTGCTCTCATCGGCGTGAATCTTGCCGTCCTTATCGGCGTAGAAGGAACGGTGCTGCGCGTCCGGAACGTTGGGCGTCATGGTGAGCACGAAGTTGTCCTTTTTCCCTTTGTAGCCCACGGTGTAATCGCCGCGGTCGGGATTGACCATGCGTTGGGTAAAGGTTCCAGAGTGAACGAGTTCGCGCAAGTTCATGGCGTAGTGGCCGTAATGCTTATTGAATCCAACCTCGGCCCGCATGACGACGCGCATATAGGCGAGCGCCTCGGCTTCGGAGTCGGAGCGCGCGGGGTCGCCTCTGAATTTAGGCGTGTAGGCGGGAGCGGCGGTTTGTCCCGGAGGCGCGGCGACTGGCGGCGGAGTTGTTTCCTGAGCGATCAGCGTGCAGGTTGTGAGCAGCAGCGGGATGAGAATGAAAGCAAGGTGCTTTGGTCGGATCATGCTAGCGGAATCTCCCGGGGTTGAGTGATGATTGCATCAACGTCACTGTCGAGCTTACGCTCGACTGGACAGCCGAGGGCGGCTGTCCCCACAAACTTACGCTCGACTGGACAGCCGAGGGCGGCTGTCCCCACAAACTCATGAACGCCGCGTATTTCCATGTTACTCCCGTAATTTCCCTTCGGTCACCTTCTCTTTGCATTGTGACGAATTATTACTATGCTGAGTAGAAGAAATCTACCCAAGGGATATCTATGAAAGCAGCCGTAGCTAGAAAACCAGTAATCCGAATCGCGGTGGTGGAAAGCGATCCATTGCGGTTCGTCGGGTTCCGCGCGTTGTTCGACTCTGAACCGGAGTTCGAACTGATCTCCGCGGCGCTACCCGAGATCAGCACGCTGCAAGGCATCGATCTCATCCTGCTCGGTAACCGTTCCGGGCAAAACCTGTTTGACGTGATGGCCAGCCTGAAGGCCACGCGTCCGGACCTGCGGATCATCGTGACTGGCTCGGGCATTGATGACGAGACCATTCTGAAAGCAATCGCTTCTGGAGCGAAGGGCTACGTCGATGAAGCGGCCACGCCCGCGGAATTCGCGCAGGCGATTCGCGTGGTGAATCAGGGATCGGTCTGGGCTCCGCGGCGCGTGCTCTCGATGTTCATCGAGAGAGTGTCGTCGGCTCCGGGGCGCATCTTCCCGGCGGGCCGCGTGACCTTCACGGACCGCGAGAAAGAAGTTCTGGAGATGCTGGTGGCGGGCCGCTCGAACAAAGAGATTGGCGCCCAGCTTGGAATTGAAGAGCGCACGGTAAAGGCGCACGTCGCGAAGTTGATGCGGAAGGTGGGCGTGCAGAACCGTATCGCGCTTTCGGTCCACGCGATTACGCACTCGCTGGTCACGACGAAATAAGGAAGCGAGCCCAGCGCGCGATTCTTCGCCCGCAAAACACGCGGGCGTTCGCGCGGCTCGCCTAGATCCTTCGGCGGCAAGGGAAGCCGCCTCAGGATGACAAGGGTCAGCGTAACCACAAGTACACTTACCTTCGTAATCTTGTCGGAAACTTAGACCCAACGCATACTCGGCTCACCTACCACAGAACCTGGGAGACGGGGTTGAGAGTGGCGATTAGGGTCACTGCTTTCAGCCCCGCATTTTTTTGCCCTCCGCGCTCCGGCTTTCACTCTTCGGATTTCCAAGACTCGCCGTGATCCGGTATGCTCCGCCGCGACTGAGGAATGTATTTCTAAAAGAACGTTCCGCTTCTTTCCGGCGCTGCCCCATGCAACGCCGCGAATTCATTTACAATCCAACTACCAGATTCCCAGTTCTACATTTTGTGGTGAGGACAATGAAAAAATTCTTGTTGTTGACGCTTGTGGTGTTGCTGGGCTCATTTGCGTTCGCAGCGGATGATCAGCCTAACCAGTCAAAAGCCGTCGACCGTGCGCAATCGGCGGCCGACGTGCTGAATGAGATTCAGTCCGCGCCAGACTCGGGAATTCCTCAAGAAATTCTCAGCCGGGCCGAGTGTGTCGCGGTGGTGCCGTCGATGTTGAAGGGCGGATTCATTGTGGGCGCGAAGTACGGACGCGGGTTGGCGAGCTGCCGGACGCCGAAGGGCTGGAGCGCTCCGGCGTTCTTCACTATAACCGGCGGCAGCTTCGGATTTCAGATTGGCGGGCAAGCCGTCGATCTGGTGATGCTGATCATGAATGACGATGGCATGCAGCATCTGCTGTCGAGCAAGGTGGCGCTGGGAGCGGACGCGTCGGTCGCGGCCGGGCCAGTGGGACGCCATGCCGAAGGCAACACCGACTGGAAGATGCGGGCGCAGGTGTTGACCTATTCGCGCGCCCGCGGAGTGTTCGCGGGAGTAAGCCTCAATGGCGCCGTCATCAAGCAGGACAAAGACAGCACTCGCGAATTCTACGGGCATATGGTGACGTTCCGCGCGTCACTGACCGGCGAGGTTGCGCCACCGGCGGCGGCGAATCCGTTTCTGACCACGCTGGCGAAGTGGGCGCAGGAAGCGGCGAAGTAGGGAATCAGCCGTGAGCTCTCAGCTCTCAGCATTCAGACTACGGAACGGCATTAGAGTTCTCCGGCAAGATCCTCTGGTATATGACGGAGTAGAGTCGCGTTCACCTCAGGGCTGAAGTCCGCATTGCTTGCTTCGCCTCATCGCGGCGCTAAAGCGTCGCTCTTCCACGTGGAGGCACGGTTTGAGCCGTGCCCTTCCCAAAAATGTCGGTGAGACAGCTTCTGGGGTGCTGACGGCTGAAGGCTGAGTGCTGACGGCGGGTTCACGTGAAGCCGGAATCCTCCGCATGATAAAGTGACGCTTCCCCCCATGCGGAGAAAGCTCGAATACGCGGCTGCGTGGCCGTTCATCAAGATGCTGGGGCTTCTGCCGCGTTCTCTGTCGCGCGCGCTCGGCATCGCGATTGCCCAGCTTTTCTATCTGCTGCATTTTCGTTTGCGCCAGGTGGGGATGCGAAATCTCGCGATGGCGCTTCCGGAAACGACAATCAAGGAGCGCGAGCGCATTTTGCGCGGCGTTTTCACCTCGCTGGGGCGGCAGCTTGCCGAGCTCTGCCAGTTTCCCCGATACACCCCGGAAAATATCGACGAAGTCGTAGCGTATGACGGTCTCGAGAATTATGAACGCGCGTATGCGCGCGGCAAGGGCGTGTTGTTTCTGACGGCGCATTTCGGCGGATGGGAGCTTTCGGCGTTTGCGCATTCGCTTCACGGCCATTGGCTGCATGTCGTGATGCGGCCAATGGACAATCCGTATCTGAATCGAATGATCGAGCACTATCGCACGATGCACGGGAATAAGACGGTGAATAAAGATGATTTCGTGCGCGGACTGCTCGCGGCGATGAAGGCGGGAGAGACGGTCGGAATATTGATGGACACGAATATGACTCCGCCGCAGGGGGTGTTCGTCGATTTCTTTGGAATCCAGGCCTGCACAGCAAGCGGGTTGGCGCGGATTGCGCTGCGCACGGATGCGGCGGTGGTTCCGGGATTCACGATATGGGATGAAGCTCTGGGGAAATACCATCTGCGGTTTGATCCGGCGCTCGAATTGACTCGGACTGGGAATCTTGAAGCCGACATTGTGGCGAATACGCAGATGTTCACGAAGGTGATTGAAGAGTATGTGAGGAAGTATCCCGACCAATGGCTGTGGGTGCACCGGCGGTGGAAGACCCGGCCGGAAGGGGAGAAGTCGTTGTACGGGAAATGAGCATTACCGGGATCGATGGGTGGCGCGGATGATTTTAAACATTTCAACTGCAAACCGCTTCAACCGCAACGCGAATCCTCGAAAGGAGCGGCAGATAAGACACAATCCGATACTCGGGGTATGATTGTGTTCTCAGCAAGTGGGTAGCTTGCGACCTGTTCCTGCCTTGGGAACCAGCGCAAGTTCAAAACGTGGGATGCAGCCGGGTTCCGTTTTCAGCTACGTCCCGAAATGGTATCCAACATTTTCACCTCAGCCTTTTCTCACTTGAAGTAAGTCGGCCCTACAACACAGAATCGAATTTCGCGGCCCGGCATTTAGGGCCGAGACCTGAGATCGACGAGGGTGTGCCGATGCGAGTAAACCTCAGAATCATCTCTACTCCGCTGTTCATGGTGCTGTTGCTTGGGGTTGTCTCTGCGAGGGGACAGGCTGGGCAGCAGGTTGTCGATAAGGGTGGCGCCTCGCCCCCGGCCCCTGCGGCTTCCTCCAGCAGTTCGCAGTATGTGGGTGCCGACACATGCAAGGCGTGTCACGAAGAGATTTACGACGCGTGGGAGAAGACGCCGCACTGGAAGACGATGCTGAACAAAACGGCGGGACCGTCGAAGCAGGGATGCGAGGGCTGCCATGGTCCGGGGGCGGAGCATGTCGCTGGAGGAGGCGCCAAGACGAAGATCTATGTCTTCGAGGGCAAGTCGCGCGAGGAGACGAGCGAACGTTGTCTTGCCTGTCACGGCGACTCGCACGCGCAGGGGCATTTCCCGCAATCGACGCATGCCAGCAACGAAATTGGGTGTCTGGACTGCCACTCTCCGCATCATGCGCAGGAGAAAGAATTCCTTTTGGTGCGAAATCAGCCCGAACTCTGTTACAGCTGCCACACCACCGAGAAGGCGGACTTTGCCAAGCCTTTTCATCACCGGGTGAATGAAGGGCTGGTGCAGTGCAATGACTGCCACGATCCGCACGGGACGGGGACGGTGCGCCAAGTGCGAGCGCTGCCCAGCGGCGATGCGGTCTGCTACAAGTGCCACGCGGACAAACAAGGGCCATTCGTCTATGAGCACGTGCCGGTAAAGACAGAAGGTTGTATGAGTTGCCACACGCCGCATGGCTCGACGAATCCACGGCTTCTGCGGGTGAACCTGGTGAACATGCTCTGCCTGCAGTGCCATACGTTCCCAACGCAGGGTCCCGGGGGTCCGGCACACAACCAGTCGGCGAAGTATCAGGCGTGCACGATGTGCCACAGCCAGATTCACGGCTCCAACTTCAGCAGTGTGTTCTTCAAGTGAGGGAATTGCGATGAAATCAGGAAAACCGGATCTATGGACATTCCGCGGCTCTCGATTGAAATCGTTAGCCTTCACGCTGCTGGCGTTGGGTTCGATGCTGCTGGCATGGTTGCCGGGAGATTTAAGCGCGCAGACTTCGAGCACGAGCCAGCCCGCCGGCAGCGGCGTGATCACCGGTGAGTATGGCGACTATCAAGTGCACACCTCGGTGGAACTGGGCGGCCGCGCCACCGGAACTGTGGGCAGCGGAAACATGTACGACACTCTGGTGAACCTGCAGAGTGGGCCGCGGTTTCTGAGCGAAACGCTGTCGATGCAGTCGATGGATCATCAGGGACTGCTGTTTGACGATCTGTATCTTGACAGCTTCGGATGGGGCGGCGATCCCAACAACGCGCTGACTCTGAGAGCTGACAAAGATAAGTGGTACAACCTGCAAGGCCATTTCCGGCGCGATCAGAATTACTCGGATTTCGATCTGCTGGCGAACCCGCTGAATCCGCCGACATCGAATCCGTCGATTCCGGCGCAGAACTCGCCGCATCTGTTTGACACGACGCGGCGCATGAGCGATGTGGATCTCACCCTGCTGCCGCAGTCTTGGTTGAGTTTTCGCCTGGGATATTCGCACAACAACATGACGGGACCGACGTACAGCAGTGTGCATGAAGGGACCGAGGGGCTGCTGCTGCAGCCGTGGAACACGACGTTGAACTCCTACCGACTGGGGGTCGACGCAAGGGTCCTGCCTCGCACCGTCCTGAGCTACGACGAGTCTCTCGATTACTACCGGGGAGATACAGACGAGCAACTGGCGCCGTTTGCGCCCGCGCTGCTGCCCGGCGGAGGACCGGTTGAGTTAGGGCTTTCGATCGACACAGCGAACAAGGAACCCTGCGCCGTGGTGCCGCCGGCGACCAGCCTGATCAGTTCCGGAACACTGACGAATTTGTCCTGCAATGCTTACTTCAGCTACCAGCGCAATGAGAGAGTGCGCACGTCGGCTCCGACGGAGCGGATCAGTTTTCGCAGCAGCTATTTTCAACGGCTGGAGTTGGTCGGTTCGTACTCGTATAGTTCGGCGACGATGAACACTCCGCTGTACGAATCGTTTGACGGTCTGCTGAGTCGAACCAACACGCGTGCATTCACGGGCACGGGAATCGGGGATGCGAATCGGATCTCGGACACCGCGGATTTTGGGGCGACGCTGCACCTGACCAAGCATCTGCGCCTGATCAATCAGTTTTACTTCTGGGCTTACCGCATTCCGGAGAACGGCAACTTCTCCGAGACGGACAGCATCTGCACTGGAGTTTGTAACCTGCTGACACCGCTGAGCGCGACCACACCTACGACCACGCCTACCGTGCAACAAGCATCGTTTAACCAGACGTTGAAGAGAAATCAGACGAAGCTGGCGTGGGATTTCTCGAAGAAGGCCGGGGCGAGTGTCGGCTTCCGCTACGGAAACCGGGTGTTCAATCATTTCAATGATTTCCTGCCGGGCGATCTCGATCACTTCGAGATCAACGAATTCACCGAGCTTGCCGGAGTCTGGTTCCGGCCGACGCGCGAGTTGCGCGTGAACTTCGACGCGGAGCACAGCAACTACGACAATCTGATTGTTCGCATCGCTCCGCGTAAGGAATCGAGGTACCGGCTGCAGTCGAACTACACGCCGCGTCCGTGGGCCACGCTGGGGGGATCGATCAATCTGGTGCAGGATTCGAACGAGGATTCGCTGACGAACTACGTGGCACACAATCAGAACTATGGCCTCACGGCTTCGCTTACGCCGAAAGAACGATTTGGAGTGGATCTGGCCTACAACTTCAATAGCGTTATCCAGAATGCGCTGATCTGTTTCAACGATACTCCGCCGATAGGGGTGACGTTGCCGTTCGTGCTTGGCGCCGGATCGTGCGCGGGGAATGATCCGGCGAATCCGCTGCTGGGCAATTCGTTTTACACGAACCACACGCAATTCGGCATGGCCACGATCCGGTTTGTGCCGCATGGGCGGTTGACGGCGAACATTGGGATTAACGTGACCGGCGTGGATGGCAGCATTCCGCAGTTCAATATTCTGCAGCCTCTTGGTTCGCTGGATTACATCTTCGTTCAACCGGCCGTCAACCTGAGTGTAGATCTGGGCCACAAGCTGGTGTGGAACACAGGCTGGAACTATTATCAGTACAACGAGGGATCGTTTGTGGGCCCGACGGCGCCGAGATATTTCCACGCGAACCTGCTGACGGAATCGCTGCGGTACGCGTTTTGAAATGAAGTTGCGTCTGCGGAGATGATGTTCAGAAGCCGAAAACTTTCGGCTCCTGGACCTTCCTTGCCTGTGATCCGCGTACCGATTTGTTGCATGTGTCCCCGCTTGCACCGCGCCTTCCGGTAAAATTGAAGTTTCTGATGGAGGAAATCATGGGTTCTGCTACGCCCTCTCCCGACGTTAGTTCTCCACACACGCTCGAGAGCATTGCTGATCTCGAGCGAAAATATTTGCTGCACACCTACAGCCGCTATCCCGTGGTGCTGACGCGCGGCAAGGGCGTGTTTCTGTTTGACATTGACGGTAAGCGCTATCTGGATTTTGTTTCCGGACTTGGAGTGAATGCGCTGGGGCATGCGCATCCGAGGATCGTGAAAACGATTCGCGATCAGGCGGCCAAGCTGATCCACGTTTCGAATCTCTACTATCACGAATATCAGGGGCGGCTCGCTGAGAAACTGTGTTCACTTTCCGGACTGAATCGCGCGTTTTTCTCGAACAGCGGCACGGAGGCGATCGAGGGATCGATCAAACTGGCGCGGCTGGCGGGACATCGCGCCGGCGGCGAGGCGAAATGCCGGCTGGTGGCGCTGGAAGGCTCGTATCACGGACGCACATTCGGCGCGCTCTCGCTGACGGGGCAGGATAAGCACCGCAAGGGATTCGAGCCGCTGCTCGAAGACGTGACGTTCGTGAAGCAGAACGATCTCGAAGGATTGCGCGCCGCAGTCAATGACAATACGTGCGCGATCGTGCTGGAGCCGATTTTTGGCGAAGGCGGAATTTACGAGTGTTCCGTCGAGTTTTTGCGCGAGTGCCGGGCGCTGGCAGACCGTCACAAGGCGGCATTGATTTTTGACGAGATTCAGTGCGGGCTGGGGCGTACAGGGACAATCTTTGCGTTTCAGGCATTCGGCGTGACACCTGACATCGTGGCCGTTGCGAAGCCGATTGCAGCCGGGCTTCCGCTGGGAGCGTTCATCGCGAAGGAAGAATTCGCGAGTGCGATTTCTCCGGGGCAGCATGGGACGACATTTGGTGGAGGTCCGCTGGCCTGCCGCGTGGCGCTGGAGTTCCTGGCGATCGTCGAGGAAGAGAAACTCCTCCAGAACG
This sequence comes from uncultured Acidobacteriota bacterium, assembly GCA_963763845.1. Classification (GTDB taxonomy): domain Bacteria; phylum Acidobacteriota; class Terriglobia; order Terriglobales; family Acidobacteriaceae; genus Sulfotelmatobacter. Next base: position 214,964 of record CAVXPX010000013.1, on the reverse strand, counting down.
TGAACAAGGTGGGAGCTTACCTGCAACAGCAACTGAAGAACCTGGTGGATACTCGCGCGGCGGCGATTGGAGTGCGTGGCCGCGGATTCATACAGGGAATTCAGCTGGAAATCCCGGCGCGTCCAATTGTGGATGCGGGTTTGGCGGAAGGAGTGCTCTTCAACAGCACGCAGGATACTGTAGTGCGATTCCTGCCGCCGTTCCTGCTGGAAGAAAAGCATGTGGACAAGGGGATTCGTGTGCTAAAGAAACTGCTCGGGAAAAGCGCAAGGCAGCAGCGTAGAGCGTAGAAGGTGGCGTTCGGCTATCGGCTTCCGCCTTCCGAGACTCAAACTCCGACTCCGCTGTGTGGAAGCGGGAAGTTCAAAGCCGAAAAAGGGGGGAGCCGAAGCTCCCCAAAGTGAAGCGACAGAGGCGTTGTTTCACTTAGATAGAATCCGGGGAGTGGGAAAGAGTTGTCCTTGGGGCGGGAAAGATTTTTGGGTTGTGATGCTCGGATGAGCGAAGTTCAGGAAGCTGCAAGGGAAGTTGTCAAGCGCTGGGCGCCGCCGGTGGGCGAGGGCGTGGAAGAATGCTGGATGGATTTCGACGGCGCGGGCATGCGCTACCTGCGCTCTGGATCCGGACCGCCGTTGGTTCTGCTGCACGGGCTTCTGGGGTATTCCTTTTCCTGGCGGTTCACGATTCCCGCGCTGGCGCCTTATGCGACCGTGTATGCGCCGGACCTGCTGGGTGCGGGATTCTCCGATCGTCCTCGGGACATTGACCACTCCATGCGCGGGACGGCGTTGCGCGTTCTGAAGTTTGCCGAGAATCTGGGAATCTCTTCATTTGATTTGTTGGGAACATCGAGAGGAGGGGCTGTCGCGATGTGCGCGGCGGCGGAGTGCCTGGGCAGAGGCGCTGGCGGTCCACGAATTCGGCGACTCATCCTGGCGTGTCCCGTAAATCCTTATTCTGCTCACGGGACACGGCTCGCTCCGTTCTTCGGAACACGTTTTGGTGCGGCGGGATTTCGTTTTACCGTGGCACAGCTTCCGTTTCTCTTTCCCTATTTTCACGGACGCTTGTATGCGGATCGTAAAAAGATTCCTCGCGGAAGCCTTGATGGCTACAAGGCGCCGCTGGCGATTCCAGGATTATTCGAGCACGGACTCAGCATTGTGCAGACCTGGACTGCCGATCTGCAGGAGCTGCAGGCGCTGCTTCCGGAGCTGCGGGAAATTCCGACGCTGCTGATGTGGGGGAGCAAGGATCCGGCGGTGTTCGCTTCGTCGTTGGAACCGCTGGCGCGGCATTTCGATCACGTGGAGAAAATTGTCTTCCCCGGCGTGGGACATCTGCCGTATGAGGAATGTCCGGAGGAATTTAATCAGGCGCTGATCCGATTTCTGGCGAAATGATCCGAATGCGCGGATCGATGAAAGGCTCACATCGTCTCGCTGCTGAATCGACGGCGATCATCGACCTTGCCGTTATTATCCGCTGAATTCCCATTCCATCTCGAGTTCCTGGGAGAGCGACGCGAATCAGGCGGCACCTCTTCAGTAACGTTTTACACAGGTGCGGAATTCGGGCCTGCGGATATACTGTGCCCAGTCGCGGTGGGGTCTTTCTTCACAATTGGGACGCTTAAATCCGGGGCGTGTTTAAGACCGGTTGCGTCCGAGCCGGAATTCGGACGAGGAGGAACACATGAAAAAGATTGCGTTACTGAGCTTGCTGATCATGGCAACACTTCTCTTTACGCTGGCCTTCCCGGCGGCGGCAGCCGGACCGAAAGCCCCGGCGCCTCCGGTGGCCTCGGCGCCTGCAGTCGCAGCAGTTCCCGCGGCAACGCCTGCACCGCACCCAGAGATTCACGCAGCCCTCGAAGCGATGCGGAACGCGAAGCATCATCTCGAAAGCGCCGCGCACGATTTCGACGGTCATCGCGTGAAGGCGATCGAGCACCTAGACCAAGCCATTCACGAAGCGGAAGTCTGCGAGTCGATGAGATAAGCAGGACCCGAAAGAGTTGAAAAGGCAGCGTCGTTAGGCGCTGCCCTTTTTATTTGTGGGAAGAGTGTTAGAGCGAAAAAATGGAGCCATAGAGCGAATGTGTCCCGAGCGATACAGGGGAGCTTTGCTGCGCCGGACGGCCGACCGCGGCTGTCCCCACATAAGCAGGAACTACGGTTGTTTCTTTTTGCGCGGCGGATGCTCGCCGAAGGTGTATCCGACCGAAACTCCCACGCGAAGCACGTTGGCGGAGTGGAACTGGAAATTGTTCACCACGTAATACCAGTGCGCTTCTGGACGCACGAAGAAGTTACGCCAGAGCGCATAGCGGATTCCGACGCCGAAATGGGTGGCAAAGTGCGTGCTGTTGAGAAACATGCGGCATCCGCCGACCGAGATGCCGCAATTGTTGAACTCCTGTGGGAACAAGATCGTCTGAGCGCCCACTCCAGCCATAAAGTCGCCACGGGTCTTACGCGCCAGACGGGCAGTATAGACGCCATTTATGTCGTAGAAGATCGGGCGGTAGGGCTGAAAGCCGTTATAGAGGGTCTCATGGTAGCGGAATGCTCCTTCGGCCAGCAGTCCAAAATGATTGTCGGAAATGTATTCGGCGCTGATGCTGGGATAGATTCCGCCTTTTTCGGGAGGAGGGAGGAATCCTTCAGAGGCCGTCCTGTTTAGCGGAGACCAGAGCGTATTGCCGCCGACGGCGACATCTACTTGTTGGGCATGTGCGATTACGGCGACGCAAAAAAATGCGCAGACGAATGTGAGCGAAAGGACCCTTCTCAATCCTGCCCCCTGGGAGCGTACCTAAGTTTTTGTGAAACAGACTGGACAGACATTTCCACGAGAGCTAGGAGTGAACAGACCGCCCCCCCGAGTTACGGATTAATCGTCAGTCCAGCCTTTAATTTAGTCTGGCCCGATAGTGTATCCGATGGAAGCGCCCACGCGGATGATATTCCCCGAGCTGAAGACGTCGGTATTGTTGAGGACGTGATAGAAGTGCGCTTCGGGACGAACGAACACGTGACCCCAGACGTAATAGCGAACGCCGCCTCCCAGATCCACGAGGAAGTGGTTGGAGCTGACATAGCAGGCGCCGAATGCGTAACAAGAGTACGTCGGCTGGTAGCTATAGAAGCGCGTGGTCTGCCAACCGATGCCGGCGAACAGATCGGCGCCAACTTTCTTGCTCAACTTCGGCTGGTAAACGCCGTTGAAGTCGAAGAGGATGGGGCGGTACGCCTGTCCAAGACCGGCGAAGTCCCCGATAGACCGCCAGGAAGCGTCGAAGCCGACACCCAGGCGCCGGTGGAAGATCACGTCGGCGCTGATGTTGGTGTAGAGCCCGCCTCGTTCTGGGCAGGTTAGATTTGTGGTATTTGCTTCACCGCATGCATCAGCGCTGGGAGCCAACATGGTGCCGAAGCCAATCATGGCGTCACCCTGCTGCGCATAAGCGAAATTTGTGAAGGCGAGGAACGTGAAGACGGCCGCAAAGAAGGCGATCTTTCTCAAAGGAACCTCCTTAGGTAAATCCTGGTTCGCAGTAGGATGCGACCGCAAACCATTTGGATGCAATCGCATGCCAGACACCCATCATAAATACAGGTGCCTGGGAAATTCAATTCGGAGGCCCAGGAGACCTATTAGCACATACAGTTCGCCGCCGAATCCGAACCTGTATGAAACCCCGGGCCGCCTTACAAGTTGCGAGCGGATCAGGTTCAATGCGGATTCAGCTTCGTCTCGATGCTCCGGTTCCGCCGCCACGGAGGACGTGATCGACGGAGATTGCTCCCGCCCCAAAGAAGATCAAGGCAAAAGCGAGAGTGGCGAGGGCGAGGGGGAACTCCATTCCGGGACGATCCGGGGCGCCCAAGAGCCCGTTATGCCAGTGAATTTTCCAGATCGCGACACCCAAGTCGATGCAGATGGCCAGTGCCGCGGGCCGGGTGAAGAACCCAGCCAGGATCAGCAGGCCACCGAGAAACTCGGTGAAAGCGGAAACGTACCCGAGCCAGCCGGGAAGGCCGAGACTGGCGACGAACTGGGCGGTGTGATGCAGGCCGCCAAAAACCTTGTGGTATCCATGGGCGACCATGATAATGCCGACGGTCAGTCGCATGACGAGAAGAGCAAGCGGTTGTAGGCGATCGAGATAGCGCAAGCGTTCCTCCAGAAAATCAAGGCAATAGATTATCGCAGGCGTTGACAACGTAGGAAGGGCGATCCTAGAAAACGATTGCGCCCTTGCCTTGGTTTTGATAACGTTTGTCCGCTGCGGGACGGGTTCTGGGAAGTGCGGTGTCCCTGGGTTCCATGATCGCGTCTTGACGGTCTTTTCGTTTTTCGGCCCCGAACAAATACGAATTTCGAACTAGCAACCTAAAGGTGCGAGTATCGCTGCGTCGCAGTGTTTAATGACCTTTGCGTCGAGGAGTCTCCAATGAAGTTAATGAATGTTGCAATCCCGGGAAATGTTCTTCGAGGTGGTGCTGTGCTGGCAGTTGTGTTGAGTGCGGCTCTCGTATTCGCGCAGCACAACAAAAATTCCAGCGCTCCGAAGTCCGCGCCTGCGCCTCATGCCAGCGCCCCCGTTCACAATCAAACTCAAAACCATTCGGGTGGAAACACGCAGCACTCGAACACGCAGCACTCCAATACGCAGGGCCACCCATCCAACGGCAATATGAACCGTGGCGGAAATAACACGATGGGACACTCCAGCGGCAACACGATGGGGCGCAGCGGAAACACGAGTAATGGCCGCGGTGGCATGAACAATAACAACCGTGGTTCCGCAAACAACATGGGCCACAATAACAACACGGGCCACAATAACAACATGGGCCGGAATAACAACATGGGCCGGACGAACACGATGGGACATAACGGCGGCATGAACGGGGGCCGTGCCGGTGCTCATGTCGCGCCCGGGCGGCAGGTTTCTCTGCGGGGTGGTGGACGCGCGAGCATTCGTCCGAACGGACAGATTCGGTCAGTGAATCGAAATGGCATGCACATCGAGCGCGGGCTACACGGACAGCGGCGCGTTGTGAGCATGCACAATGGCGCGCGCGTGGTCACAGTCGGACGCCGAGGCGGCTACGTGCAGCGCGCTTACGTCGTGCGCGGCGGCCACTCCTACTACTCGCGTACCTACTACTATCACGGTGGTTACCGCACGGGCGTTTATCGCGGCTACTACTACGGCGGGCGTCCGTATTACGGCTACTATCCCGCCTACTACTATCATCCGGTCTATTACGGATGGGCCTACAATCCGTGGCCGGCGCCGGCTTACTACGGTTGGGGATGGGGAGGAGCGCCGTGGTACGGCTATTACGGTCCGTACTACGCGCCGTACCCGGTGTATCCGTCGGCGGCATTCTGGCTTGCGGATTTCATGATCTCGGCCAGTTTGCAAGCCGCGTATGAAGCGCAGGCGCAGAGCGCGTGGTTAGGTCCGAACTCGGCAGACGGCACGCTTGTGGCCAGCCTGGTGGGAATGCCGGCGGATGCGGCACCAGCCAAACTGAGCCCCGAGGTGAAGAATGCGCTGTCGGAAGAAGTGAAAACGACGATCGCTCAAGAGCAGGCGGATGCGGCGAAAGGAAACAGCGGCGAAAATGCCTCTGGCGGCCAGCCGGCAAACTCGAATGAAGCGCCTCCGGCGCTGGATCCGAAGTTCCGTACCTTCCTCGTTTCGTCCGATCTGAGCCTGGTCGGCGCTGACAACAACGAATGCGCACTTTCGCAGGGCGACGTAATCGAGCGGACCACCGACACTCCCGATGACGACGGCAATGTGAATGTGAAAGTCGTAGCCAGCACCAAGAACGATTGCGCCGTCGGGACCGAGGGTCCGGTTTCGACCGACGACATGCAAGAGATGTACAACAGCTTCCGCGAGCAAATGAAAGACGGAATGGCGGATCTGGCGAAGAAGCAGGGAACGGGTGGTCTTCCCAAAGCGCCTGATACCGCTACCACAAACGGAGACATTCCGGCTCCTCCTCCCGACAAGAGCGTGGAGAAGACACTGCAGGACCAGCAGACCCAGGCCGACCAGACCGAGTCCGACGTCAAGCAGGAAGCGGGCTCAGGCTCGGGCGGTACGCAGTAAGACAGCAGAATGAAGTGGCACGGGGAGCATCGTCAGGATGCTCCCTCACCTCCCCCAAAGTGGCTCTTTCCGTACGAACGAAGACGACAAAAGAAATCTGCAGGAGGGTTCCGCGATGTCGCAGAAGTTGAGTGCTGCATTTCTCGTATTGATCACCGGGCTCGCACTGGCGGCGCCGGCGCCGGCGCAGGCTCCCACCCTTGAAGAACAACTCACCGCTCAGTACAAGCTGGTGAAAATGGGATCGGACACAGGCGGATATTCCGTGGTTGATCCGGGAACTGTTCTGGCTGTGCAGAAGGGCGGAATTCTAGCCGTTCCCTATTCGGACAAAACGATTCTGACCAGCAAGTACGAAGGCGGTACGGTGCATTCTCCGAACGCGTTGATGGTCACCGGCCGGCAGAAACTCTTCGGACATTTTTCGCAGACTCAGGCGCAAGGACAAACGACACACCTGTTCCAGACTGGCGATAAGGTCTATGCGAGCAAGGTCGAAGTCAAACTCGAGAAAGACGAAGTTTTGATGGATGTCGTCGCGTGCGACAAATGCAACAACACCGATCCGCCGACCGCGAACAAGGCGCAAATCGCCTTCGTGTTCCCGAAGGGTTCGCTTGCCAAGGCCAGCGCGGGCGACGTCGAAGATACGATTGGACAACTGCTCTCCATCAGCGACGACTCGCAACAGCAGGATCAGGGCCAGCAGCAGGGCGGCCAAGATCAGGGGCAAGATCAGGGACAAGGGCAAGGACAAGGTCAAGGGCAAGGGCAAGGTCAAGGACAAGGACAGGCGCAGGGCCAGGGAGATCAACAGGCTCAGCAGCAGGCCCAGCCAGAGACGATTCAAATGGGGATGACGACGGACCAGGTGCAGGGCGCGCTCGGCCAGCCGGCGAAGATCGTCAATCTTGGTCCGAAGCAGATCTACGTCTACAAAGATCTCAAAGTCACCTTCTTTAACGGCAAGGTAGTGGACGTTCAGTAACGAAGGAAACAGATGAAGCAATCCCAGGGAGAGGTCTGAAAATCAAGGGCTTGAGCAAGCGATATAGTACCTCCGTACCGTGCCTAGTACTTCAGTTACCGGTCCACGCATGACCATTCCCCCTCTCGGGGGGAATCGCAATATGTAGTATTTGTTTCCTCCGAAGCCACTACATATAGAATCCACTCTTTGGCTGGTTCTTTTCCTATTCCAGAAAACAGGCAGAAAACGCGGGAAAACGCGGACATTCGCGTTGAGCCGGGGTTTTTCGGGGCTGATATATGCTCGGGACACGAAAGACCTCGGAGCCGATAGAGAGGGTGAGGGAGTCTCCCGAGAAAAGCCCGCAGCAGTGGGGTTGAGGCGGGACGGTTCTGAGGAAAGACAAAGGGAATTATGGCCGACTCGCGAGAAGTGATGAATATCCGCCAGGCGTCGCAATATCTGGGCGTGAGTCCGGACACGCTATACAAGTACGTGGGCGAGCAGAAGATTCCTGCTTTCAAACTGGGAAATCGCTGGCGCTTCAAGAAGTCGCGGCTGGATCAGTGGATGGAAGAGAAGTCGAGCGAGATGGAACCGCAGCCGAAGCGGAAACCGAAAGCGGCAGTGAAAGCTGCCGGACAAGTTTAGGAAAAACGGACGCGGGCCTTCGAGGCTGCGTCACGAAAAAGGTGGGCACATGTTTGGATTCGGATCGAAGTCCATTGTTGGCCTGGATGTGGGCTCCTCGAGCATCAAGGCGGTGGAGCTGAAAAAGAAGGGTGGTCAGATTGAAGTGGCGCACCTCGGTCTGGAACCGCTGTCCTCTGACATCGTGGTGGATTCGATGATCGTGGACTCGGGCACAGTGTCGAGCGCGATCTCGAAGCTCTTTCTCGAAAACCAGATCAAGACCAAGGCCGTGGCCACAGCGGTGAGCGGCCACTCGGTGATCGTGAAGAAAATCTCGCTGCCTTCGATGAGCGATCAGGAACTGGCCGAGACCATCGAGAAAGAAGCGGCGCAGCACATTCCCTTCGATCTCTCTGATGTGAGTCTGGATTATCAGATCCTGTCCGATGAAGTGGGCAGTCCGCAAATGGACGTTCTTCTGGTCGCGGTCAAGAAGGACAAGATTTTGAACTACACCAACGTACTCTCGATGGCGGGACGCACCCCGGCTATTGTCGACATTGACGCGCTGGCTCTGCAGAACTGCTACGAGTACAACTACCAGCCGGCGCCGGGCCAGGTGGTGGCGCTTCTGAACCTGGGCGCGAGCGTGATGAACATCAACATCGTGAAAGGCACGACGCCGCTGTTTCCGCGCGACGTCAGCGTGGGTGGACATCAGTACACCGACTCGCTGCAGAAGGAACTGGACCTGAGCTTCGAAGATGCGGAATCGCTGAAGCTGGGCAACAAGGTAGGGACGGTGAGCGAAGATGCGAAGCAGCCGATTCTGCAGCAGGTGACGGAAATCATCGTGCTGGAAATTCAGAAGACGTTCGACTTCTTCCGCGCCAGCGCGGCGGGCGAGCACATCGAGAAGATCTACCTGGCGGGCGGATCGTCGAAGGTGCCCGGCCTGATGGAAGCGCTGCGGCAAGAGTTCTCGATGCCGGTGGAACTGCTGAATCCATTTCAGCGGGTTACGCCTCCGCTCGAAGGACACGGGGCGGAACTGGTGGAACAGAACCCCGGGCAAATGGCAGTCGCGGTGGGCTTGGCCCTGAGGAGCTTTGAATCCCTATGATCAAAATCAATCTGCTCGAAACGAACAAAGGGAAGGGCAAACGCGGAAGCGGCGGCGGTGGTCCGTCGATGCCCACAATCGAAATGGGCGATATGGGGTCGCCCAAACTGAAAGTGCTGGTCGTGATCATCCTCGCGGGATTGTTCAACACCGGCTACTGGTACCGTCTCGATCACGTCTCGAAAGAGATTGACGTGAAGATGAAGCAAGCCGAAATGAAGAACCGCGAGTTGGCCGATGTGAAAGCACGATTCCTGGAGCGCCAGACGCAGGCCGACAACTATAAACGGCGCGTCGACGTCATCGATAAGCTTCGCGAGAACCAGACCGGACCAGTGACCCTGCTGGCCATGCTGGGTGAGACCGTGAACAACACGGAAGCTGTGTGGCTCAGCAAGATGGACGACACCGGACCGAACGTGAATCTGGAAGGCACGGCGCTGAGCGCGGACGCGGTGGCGAATCTGATTGCGAACCTGCAGAAGACCGGATTCTTCAAGACGGTTGAGATCAAGGAAACGTTTCAGGACCAGCAGATCAAGGACATGCAGGCGTTTCAGTTCACCCTGACCTGCGAGAAGGGAAAGTCGTAGAGGCGGACCTATGGCGAACTTTAGCGAACTTTCGGGCATCAAGCAATGGGCAGCCGTGATCGTTGGCGGAGCCGTGGTAACGGCGGGCCTGTATTTCACGGTCTTCAAGACGCAGGACGAGAAGAATGCGGCTGCGCAGCATGCCCTCGAAACCAAGATTCGGGAAAACAATGAGCTCGAATCCTACCGGCCGAAGCTGAAGCAGATCGAGCAGCAGCTCGCCGAGCTCAAACAGCAGCTCGAAATCGAGCAGCGCATCGTTCCCGATGAAAAACAGGTCGACGGTTTCATCACGATGATGGACGGCGAGGCGCAGAAGGCGGGCGTGGAGATTCGACGTTATGCCGCCAAGGACACCAAAGCTCAGCAGTATTACAGCGAGGTGCCCTTCAATATGGAACTGGACGGTCCGTACTACTCGATGCTGAATTTCTTCGATCGAGTCAGCAAGCTGGAACGGATTGTGAACGTCAGCGAATTGCTGGTGTCGACCACGAAGAATCCCGCGGGAGCGAAGCTGAAGTACACGTATCAGTACGCACCCAACGAGAGTGTGGTAGCGAATTTCACAGCAACGACATATTTCAGTCACGATTTGACACCTCCGACCGGCGCCGGCGCTAAACCCGGAATGCCGGCGAAGAAGTAGGAACACCTATGAAGACGGCTATGAAGCTGACGACAGGTATTCTGGCAACGGCAATGATGGCGGGCGCGGCCTGGGGACAGAAGGCAGACGCCATCGATCAAGCGCGCAGCGTTGCAAAATCGCTGCAGCAAAAACAGGCCAACGACGGGGCTGGGGCGGCGACGAGCAAGCCGACGCCCGGCGCTCCGGCTCCCGCTGTGAAAGCGGCGGCGATTCCCAGAGCGAAGGCCTCTGGCGTTCCGGCAAAGGCTGCGGTGGCGGCTTCCGATCACAATCAGCTGAAGCAGGTCAACGTGATCCCGAGTGGCGACAGCATCCAGGTCGAGATCAGCTCGACCCGCGACATCACGCCGAGAGTGAGCAAGCTGAGCTCGCCCGCTCGCGTCGTGGTGGAGCTGCCCGAGACAGTCGTTGCCAGCTCACAGAACAAGATTCCGGTTGGGACCGACGGCGTAAAGGGAGTTCGAATCGGGATGGACGGCAAAACGCCTCCCACCACGAGCGTAGTCGTCGACCTTGACAAGGCTCTCTCTTACGAGATCGCTCCGGGCGCTGCCGGCAAGTTGATTCTGACCCTGCACACGCAGGGAGCGGCTCCTACGGTGGCGAAATCAGCTCCTGCTCCTGCGCCGAAGCGGGCCAAGGTGGTTCCGGTAAAGGCATCTGCCACTCCGGTCCAGGAAGCTGCAAAGCACGCCAGCCCGGCGAAGACGGAGGTCGCGAAAGCGGCTCCCGCTAAACCGGCTCCGGCCAAACTGGCTGTCGCGAAGGCGGAGGCTCCAAAGGCGAGCGTTCCAGCGAAACAGACTCCGAAACAGCCGAAGACTGTAGTCGCGGCGAAACCCGCGCCTGCAGCCCCGGCTATGGCCGCCGAGGCGCTGCCGAAACCGGCGGCCGCCAAGCCCGAAGATAAGAAGTGGGCCATGAACGGGAAGCGCGATCCGTTCTTCAGCCCGGTCGTGCAGCAGTCCGGCTCGGGTTGCTCGACGGGAAAGAAGTGCCTGGAAATCAACGCGATCAATCTTCGCGGCGTGGTGAAATCCGACAGCGGATTCATCGCTGTCGTAACCAACAACATGAATAAGGCGTATTTCCTGCGGGAGAACGATCCCGTGTTCAACGGATATGTGGTGAAGATTACGGGTGACTCAGTGACGTTCTCGGAGACGGTACAGGACAAGCTGGGCAAGCCGCTCACGCACGAAGTGGTGAAGAGAATCTTCACGCCAGCAGTTTAGGCAGGACGGCGGATCCGGACACCGGGACGCCGAAATCAAGTTGCAAGAAGGACACGCGGGCCAGGCCCGCGGGTGGGGAGAGGCGAAATGCGAAAGCAACAACTGACAATGTTCGTATCGTTGCTGGTGCTGGTGGTGGGCGCAGCCGCCCAAACGCCGAATCAGCTCGATCGAGTGAACGTAGTCCGCGACGCGGATAGCATCCGGGTCGAGATGAGCTCCGAGGGCACGGTGACTCCGAAGCTCAGCACTCTGAACTCGCCTGCCCGCGTGGTGGTGGATCTGCCGGAGACCGTGATGGCGACCGGGCAGAAACACATCGCGGTGGGCGCCGAGGGCATCAAGGACGTGCGCATTGGCACGAACGGCCAAGCGCATCCGACGACTCGCATCGTCGTCGACCTTGAGAAGGCTTGCGCCTATGAACTGACTCCGGGTCCGGCCGGAAAGCTCGTGCTGACGCTGCATCCCAACGCGGCCGAGGCGAAGAATGTTGCCCCGGCGGTGCCGGCTGCAGCCGGCAGGCCGATGTCGCCCTTCTCGCCGCGAGTGATGGAAGTTCCGAGCGCGGCGCCGGCAGCGAAGCCGGTCTCGCAGGCCTCGCCCAACAACTTTGTGTTCGTCGAGCCGTCCTACAAGGCAAAGAGCGACGCGAAGGAACAGCCCACCGTCGAACCAGGGGTTCGCGCCGGGGAAGCGGCAGCGCTATTCTCCGACAAAACTGCGGCGCAATTGCTGCCGGTCAGCATGAACGCGGCGCAGGCGGAGAGCTCCACTACGCCATCGCAGAGCTCCACCGGCATCACGCCGGCGGTGAATCTTGCGGCGGAACAGAAGGCCCAGAACGCGCAGCAGGCCGTAGCGTCGGGTCCCAAATATACGGGGGAACCGATCTCGGTCAACCTGAAGGATGTTGACCTGAAAGATTTCTTCCGTCTGATCCACGAGATCAGCGGCCTGAACGTCGTTCTCGATCCGAACGTCCACGGAACACTGACCATCGTCCTCGATGACGTGCCGTGGGATCAGGCGCTCGACATCGTGCTCAAGAATAACGACCTGGCCCGCGAACTGGAAGGCAACGTTCTGCGCATCGCCACGGTGGATACTCTGAAGCACGAAGCGGACTCGCGCCGCGCCCAGATAGAATCCGAAGCGATGGCCGTCGACAAGGTCTCGGTTACCCGCTTCCTCAGCTACGCGAAGGCGAAGGACGTGATCGTCACGGTCAAGAAGTTCCTCTCGCAGCGTGGCGACGTTGTGGCTGACGATCGTACCAATGCTGTTATCGTCAGCGACATTCCGAAGGTGATTCCCGTGATCGACCGCCTGCTGACGCAGCTCGACCGCAAGACGCAGGAAGTCGAAATCGAAGCCCGAGTCGTAGCCGCAACGCGGCAGTTCGCCCGCGATATCGGCACCCAGCTCGGCTTTGGATGGGGCAATGGCCATAGCGCGATCGGCGGCAACGAGGCTGCCGGTTCGTCCCCGACTACGGTTGGCGGCTTGACGCCGGGCTACATCACCGTTCCTGGAGCGTCGGGTGGGTCCACAACGGGCTCTTCCATTCCGTTGTTCTCAAACCTCGGATCGACCTCGCCCTCGAGCGGCTTCAGCTTCATCAACGCGAGCAATACCGTGCGAATTGATGCCATCCTATCGATGGCAGAATCGCGCGGCTTGCTGAAAGTGCTGTCGCGTCCGCGGGTCGTAACCCAGAACAACATTCAGGCTCTGGTGAAGCAGGGCGTGCGCGTACCGATCGTGACCCAGGCGCAGTTGGGTGGTCCTCCGACGGTTACCTATGTCGATGCGTTCCTGCGGTTGACGGTGACACCGCAGATCACTTCGGAGAACACGATCTTCCTGAACGTGGACGTGGAAAACACCACTCCGAACTTCGGCCAGGAAGTGCAGGGCAACCCCGAACTGATCACGCAGCAGGCCACCACGCAGGTGCTGGTGACCGATGGCGGCACGGTGGTGATCGGCGGCGTCATCCAGACGCAGAACTCGATCAACATCTCGCAGGTGCCGTTGCTCGGCAGCGTTCCGATACTGGGCAACCTGTTCAAGCACACGGTCGTTAACACCTCGAACCAGGAGCTGATCTTCTTCATCACGCCGCGCATTATTCAGACATAGCGAGACGTGAGTCCTGAGTCGCGAGTAAAGGATTTAGCCCGCCGGCCTGAAGAAACTATCAGGCCGGCGGTTTTGTTTCTGAGCAGTAGGCAGCGAGCAATGAGCAAGGAGCAAGGAGCACAACAGCCTCTGAACGGGCGCGTCTTTGCTCGTGGCCCACGTCTCAGGGCTCACCGCTCACGGCTCACGGCTCACCGCTCACCGCTCACTGTCTCTCCTGTTACACTCTCCCCAATGAATTTCCGCGCGCGCCAAGCCAAGCTCCGGGAGCATCTCGCCACCACCCGTTTCGATGGATTACTCATCAGCCATCTTCCCAATATCCGATATCTCTGCGGTTTCACCGGCAGCGCCGGATTGCTGCTGGTAGAGGAAGCGGGCAGCGTCTTCTTTACCGACAACCGGTACGACACGCAGGCGCACGAAGAAGTGAAGAGAGCGAAAGTCGTCATCGCTCCGAAGGCGGTGCTGAGTGCGTTAGCGGATTTTCTCGACGGACGGCGCCGGCGGGCGCGAGGCTGGACGATCGGGATCGAGTCTGAGCACTTTACCGTTGCGGAGAAGAAACGCCTGAGCAAGTTGTCCCCGGCTGGCGCGAGCTTCAAGGATGCTCCTGGCGTCGTCGAGCGGGCGCGAATGGTAAAGGACCAGGACGAACTCGAGCGGATTCGAGGTGCGGTAGCGCTTGGAGCGAAGCTGTTCGACCGGGCCGTCGAGGTTCTGCGTCCGGGAGTCAAAGAAGTGGAAGTTGCCGCCGAGATGGAATTGACGGCGCGACGGGCCGGGGCGGAAGAAATGTCGTTCCCCACAATCATTGCCTCGGGAGCACGGTCGGCGTTGCCGCATGGACGGGCTTCCGACCAGATCGTTCCGAGGGGCGCGTTCGTGGTCTGTGACTTCGGTGTTATACTCTCAGGTTATTGTTCGGACCAGACTCGTACCGTCTGGGTAGGTAAGGCCACAGACGACGCCCGGCGCGCCTATGAAGCGGTGCGTGAGGCACAGCAGGCCGCGATTGATGCCGTGCGGCCGGGGATTCCGGTGGGTGATGTGGATGCCGCAGCCCGGAAAGTCCTGACCAAGGCGGGTCTGGGAAAGTACTTCACGCATTCCACCGGTCACGGAGTCGGGATCGAGATTCATGAAATCCCGCGAGTTGCCGACGGGCAGCGGGAGATCCTGCAGCCCGGGATGGTGATCACGATCGAGCCGGGAGTATACTTCCCCGGCAAATGGGGCGTGAGGATCGAGGATATGGTAGTAGTGACGGCCGGCGGTTGTGAGGTATTGACGCCGACCAGCAAGGAATTCTTGGCAGTCTAGTCTTCCTAGTTTCAGTAGTTTAGATTGAGCCGGGCGGCGTCCATGCCCGGCTTCTTCGCGCACCGCGACCGGAGCGCGGCGGGACCGGTGAGCAGTCCCACCTTATGTCTGTTCGAAGACCAGCATGAACCAAAAAGAGCTGAAAGAGCTAATCGAGTTCCTCATCGAGAAGGATATCGCCGAGTTCGAACTGGAACGCGGCGATGTCAAAATCCGGATCAAGCGTGGCGGAGAGCATACCGTCGTGCATTCACACGGCGAGCCCCGCTTTTACGCCGTTCCTCCGGCGCCGGGACAAGCCATCGAAGTGGGAATGGCTCCGGCCATTCCCGTAGCCGCTGCTCCCGCAACCGGCGCTCCGCCAGCCGCCGAAGAGGGCTTGCACACCGTGAAGTCCCCGATTGTCGGCACCTTCTATGAGGCGCCATCGCCCGGAGCTCCTCCATTCGTCAAGCCGGGCGATACCGTGGAAGTCGGCCAGGTGCTGTGCATCGTCGAAGCGATGAAGTTGCTCAATGAGATCGAGTGCGATGTAGCCGGAGAAGTCATCAAGAAGCTGGCGTCCAACGGCCAGCCCATTGAATACGGCCAGGAACTGTTTGTGATAAGGCCGAAGAAGTGACTGGGGAACTGCCTTCTGCAGGTCAATTGTTGATTGCTGATTTTTGATTGTTGAATCAGGGCGCTGCACCGGACAGTTTTTCCTTCAACAATCATCCATCAACAATCAACAATTTTTTATGAGAGTTAAAGTCTGAGTTCATGTTCAAGAAGATCCTGATAGCCAATCGCGGGGAGATTGCATTGCGCGTCATCTGCGCGTGCAAGGAACTGGGCGTGCGCACGGTCGCAATTTACAGCGAGGCGGATCGCAACTCGTTGCACGTCCGCTTTGCCGACGAAGCGATCTGCATCGGGCCTCCGCAGTTGGCGCTCAGCTATTTGAATATTCCTGCGGTGATCAGCGCGGCAGAGATTGCGAACGTGGAAGCGGTTCATCCCGGATACGGGCTGTTGGCCGAGAATGCGAATTTTGCCGAAGTCTGCGAGATGAGCGGAATCAAGTTCATCGGGCCCAGGCCGGAAGTCACGCGACTGATGGGCGAGAAGGAAAAAGCGCGGGCGGCCATGAAGAAGGCGGGCGTGCCGATTCTGCCCGGCTCTGATGGGATCATTGCATCGGAGGGCGAGGCGCTGGAGTGGGCGCGCCAGGTCGGATTTCCAGTGATCATGAAAGCTTCGGCGGGCGGCGGCGGACGCGGCATGCGCATCGTCCGTAATGAAGAGGAACTGCCGGGACTGTTCAAGGCCGCGCAGGCCGAAGCCGCGGGAGCGTTCGGCAATGGCGACCTGTACATGGAAAAATATGTCGAGCATCCCCGGCACATTGAATTTCAGGTGCTGGCGGACGAGCACGGGAGCGTCGTGAGTCTCGGCGAGCGCGAGTGCTCGATTCAACGCCGCCATCAGAAGCTGCTCGAAGAGTCTCCGTCGACCCAGGTCACGCCTGAGATGCGCAAAGAAGTGGGAGATACTCTTTGCAAGTCGCTGGCCGCAATTGGATATTGGAATGCCGGCACCATCGAATTCCTGATGGATCGGGACAAGCGCCTGCACTTCATCGAGATGAACACGCGCATTCAGGTGGAGCATCCGGTGACCGAGATGGTGACCGACGTTGATCTGGTGAAGAGCCAGATCCTGATTGCCGCGGGCGCGAAGATGAGCGAGGTGCTGATGGGGCCGATCGTGCACCGCGGCCATTCCATCGAGTGCCGCATTAATGCCGAGCATCCCGAGAAATTTACGCCCTCGGCAGGGAAGATCACGGCATTTCATCCCGCGGGCGGCACCGGCGTTCGTGTAGATACGGCGGCGTACGCGGAAGGGGTGATTCCTCCTTATTATGATTCGTTGATCGCGAAGCTGATCGTTCGCGCGAAGGACCGCAACGAAGCGGTGTCCCGCATGTCGCGAGCTCTGGACATGTTCATCGTCGAGGGCATCTACACGACGATCCCGCTGCATCGCAAGATTCTGGCCGATCCAGATTTCAGGGCAGGGAACTTTGATACGGGATTCATTGAACGGTTCCTGAAGAAAAATGGCGGCCATTAGTCGCCCATTTCCTTTCCCCCTATGCCGAGCATCGCTAAACCATGATCCGGCTGCCACGTCTCTACTGCATTCTCGACCCGGCCGGCTTTGCTGACGCGGATGTCTTGTACGCCGCTGCTGAGGAACTCGCCAGTGCCGGTTGTACGCTCCTCCAATGCCGCAATAAATCGGGCAATGCACGAGTGATGCTGGAGCAGGCTCGGGAGGTGAAACGACGGTTCACCAAGGGGCACTCGCTCCGGACGAATGCGTCCGGGGCTACATGGATCATGAACGACCGTGCCGATCTGTGCCTTGCGGCCGACTTCGACGGCGTTCATGTCGGTCAGGACGACTTATCGCCGGAAAGTGTTCGTAAGGTCATTGGGCCTGATCGCTGGCTTGGCGTTTCGACGCACAATCCGGACCAACTTCGCGAGGCCGATCTGACCTCGGCGGATTACCTGGCCATCGGGCCCGTCTTCGCCACATCGAGCAAAGAGAACCCGGATCCGGTCATAGGGATTGAGGGCGTTCGGAAGGCCCGCGCCTTGACCCGCAAGCCCCTGGTCGCGATTGGCGGGATCACCCGGGCGAATGCCGCGTCCGTGATCGAAGCCGGGGCCGATTCGGTGGCCGTCATCTCCGACCTGATGCGGGAACCGCGCAAATCAGCAGAGGAATTTTTGCGGATATTGCGGTAAAGTTCTTTGGATCAGAGTCGTGGCTTTCGGCTGTCATCCTGACCGAAGGGAAGGACCTATGCAGTGTGCCGGCACCGGCTAATTGCATAGGTCCTTCGCAGTAAACGGCGCCGCTCAGGATGACAAGCACTTGGTGGCTAACGACCAACGACCAACAACAACCAACGACCAACAACCAACGACCAACAACTTAAGCGACCAAGGAGCGAGTCCCTGAGTACTCCGACAACTAAGCCCGCCGCGCGCAGCGACTGGGAAGTTCACAGCCATCAGGACCAGGAACTCGTCAAAGGGCTGGGCCTGACCAGCGCCACCATGCTGGTGATGGGCTCGATGATCGGTTCGGGCATCTTCATCGTGTCGGCCGAGATCGCGCGCGAGGTTGACTCGCCGGCCTTGCTGATGGGCGCCTGGGCCGTTGCCGGGTTCATGACCATTGTGGCGGCCCTGAGTTATGGCGAACTTGCCGCCATGATGCCTCGGGCCGGCGGCCAGTATGTTTACTTGCGTGAGGCGCTTGGCCCGCTTTGGGGTTTTCTCTACGGCTGGACATTGTTCCTCGTCATTCAGACCGGAACGATTGCCGCAGTCGGCGTGGCTTTCGGCAAGTTCCTCGGGGTCTTCTTTCCATCCGTTTCCTCGACCCATTGGCTTCTGCATCTCTGGAAGGTTCCTCCGATCCACATCGGTCCCATGGTGCTGGGAAACATGGAAGTTGGCATCAATACACAGAATCTGGTGGCAATCGTTCTGGTCATCTTCCTCTCCATCGTCAACATTTTCGGGCTGAAGACGGGCGCAACGATTCAGAACGTGTTTACCGCGGCAAAAGTTTCGGCGTTGCTCGGTCTGGTTTTTTTCGGACTGGCGATCGGGCGCAATCCTTATGCGCTGCGGGCAAACTTTGGCGGCACCGACTTCTGGAGGAATGCAGTCCATGGCGCCCTTCATGCCGTTCAGGTTGGCGTCGGCGGTCCGACGGTGATGGTCAGTACGCTGACGATTCTGGCCGTGGCGCAGGTCGGCTCGCTGTTCTCGTCGGACGCCTGGAATAACGTGACCTTTACGGCGGGGGAAGTCAAAAATCCCAGCCGAAACCTGCCGTTATCCCTGGCGATCGGAACGGGCGTGGTGATTGCGCTGTACATCGCCTGCAATTTCGTCTACCTCAGCGTCTTACCTCTGAATGGGATGGCTGGCGGCGCCTCGATCCTGGAGCGCGGCATCAAGTACGCCTCGGAAGACCGGGTTGGCACCGCCGTGATGACCCAGATGTTCGGATCGGCCGGCGGACTGCTGATGGCGGCGGCCATCATGATCTCCAGCTTTGGCTGCGCCAATGGCCTCGTCCTCTCGGGAGCGCGCGTCTACTATGCGATGGCAAAGGACGGCCTGTTCTTCCGGAACGTCGCCCGGTTGCATCCTACTTATAAAACGCCGGCGATTTCGCTGATGGTGCAAATGGTCTGGACCTGCGTCCTGTGCGTCTCCGGCAGCTACGGGCAGCTTCTGGACTACATCATTTTCGCCGTGCTGGTCTTCTATATCCTGACGATTGTCGGCCTGTTCGTGCTGCGGAAGACGCGCCCCGAGGCCAACCGGCCCTACCGGGCGGTGGGCTATCCGGTTCTGCCGATCATTTATATTGTGATGGCTTTATTTATCGACGTCGTACTATTGCGGTACAAGCCGCAGTACACTTGGCCGGGGCTGATCGTGGTGCTGCTGGGGATTCCGGTCTACTACGCTTGGTCGAGAAGCGCGACGAAAACCTCTACGTAAGTTGAAGGAGAGTCAACACGGATGGCAAACCTGCTGGCCAAGAAACCTCTTCACACAATTTTGTCCGAAGCCCAGGAGACGGGCGAACATAGCTTACGGCGCGCACTCGGACCCACCAACCTGATTTCCCTCGGCGTCGGCGCCATCATCGGAACCGGCATTTTCGTTCTAACTGGGACGGCCGCCGCGAACCACGCCGGACCGGCCATCATTCTCTCCTTCTCGCTGGCAGCCGTGGCCTGCGTCTTTGCCGGCCTATGCTATGCCGAGTTCGCCTCGATGATTCCGGTGGCCGGATCGGCGTACACCTACGGTTACGCCACACTCGGCGAGTTCATCGCCTGGATCATCGGCTGGGACCTGATTCTGGAATACGCTCTGGGCGCCGCGACCGTGGCCAGCGGCTGGAGCGGCTACGTGTTGAGCTTCCTCGCGGACTTCGGCGTCCACCTGTCGCCGAAATGGGCGGGTTGTCCGGGTACTGTATTCCTCCTCTATAAGGGGCACTGGGAGCGGCTGACGGCACAGCTCCAGAAAGCGCTGGCAGCGAACCACATCGATATGGCCAGCTTGCCGCATCAGTATTCTTCGTTCAATCTGTTCGGATTCCTGGGCATCATCATGGTGACGGCGATCCTGGTCATCGGCATCAAGGAGTCGGCGGACTTCAACTCGTTCATCGTGATCGTGAAAGTTGCTGTACTGCTGGTCTTCATCGGGCTCGGCATCAATTACATTCTTGGGCATCACGCCGAGGCCACTGCCAACTGGACTCCATTCCTGCCTCCCAATACGGGCCACTACGGGGATTTCGGGTGGTCGGGGATTGCAACTGCCGCAGGCGTGATCTTCTTCGCCTATATCGGATTCGACGCCGTATCGACGGCGGCGCAGGAGGCGAAGAATCCCAAGCGCGACATGCCAATCGGAATTTTAGGGTCACTCGTGATTTGCACGATTCTCTATATTCTGGTCGCCGCGGTTCTGACCGGCCTGGTGAAGTACACCAGCCTTGACGTCCCCGACCCGATCGCCATCGGAATCGATGCGACTGGCGTCGCCTGGGGTAGCCGGCTCGTGAAGCTAGGCGCGATCTGCGGATTGAGCTCCACCATGGTCGTGATGTTGCTCGGGCAATCGCGCGTATTCTTCTCCATGTCGAAAGATGGCCTGCTGCCGAAGTGGGCGAGCCTGATTCACTCCCGCTTCCGCACTCCTTATATTTCGACGATCTTGGTTGGTATCTGCGTAGCGACAGTGGCGGCTCTTACTCCGATCAACGTTCTGGGGAATCTCGTGTCGATCGGCACACTGCTTGCCTTCATCATCGTGTGCGGCGGCGTCTGGGTGCTGCGGGTTCGCGGAACCGACGTACCGCGCGCGTTCGTGACCCCGTGGATCCCCTTCACTCCGATTATGGGCATCGCCGTTTCGCTGCTCATGATGCTCAGCCTCGGCAAGGAGACCTGGGCTCGTCTGATCATCTGGCTGGTGATCGGACTGTTCATCTATTTCTTCTACAGCCGCAAGCACAGCAAAGTGCAGATCGATATCGCGAAGGGCGTGAATTCCAAAGCGCCGGCGGGCACCATGGCCGATTGATTATTGCTGCCAATCTCCGCGGCTCTCCGCACGGCGCGGAGGGCCGTTTTGTTTTATAGTCGCTGGAAGCCGTCGTTGGCCGGTAGCCGTTGGTCGTCGGCCAAAACTCATTCATAGCTGTGACGAACGCGAATGCCGGATGACGAACGACTAAGACCAACGACCAACGACTGATCTCATGAAAGCCTTCCGAAACCTTCGAAACATCGCGGTGCTCCTGGTGCTCGTGATGGCCATCGGCACCGCGGGATATCACTACATCGAAGGCTGGCCGTGGTTCGATGGCTTCTACATGGTGGTCACGACCCTGACCACGATTGGCTACCAGGAAGTGCATCCGCTCTCGCACGCCGGACGAGTCTTCAATATCTTCATCATTCTTGCGGGAGTGTCGCTGTTATTGCTGGGAGTCGGAGCGCTGAGCCAGGCTTTGCTAGAATTCGAGTTGCAAAGCTTCTTCGGCAGGCGTCGCATGGAACGCGAAATCGGACGTCTCGACGATCATTACATCATCTGCGGCATGGGGCGCGTGGGGCGCAGTGTCGCGCGAGAACTTGCGCGCAAGCCCGTTCCGTTCGTCATGGTCGAGAATGCCGAAATCAAGCGCCAGCGCTTTGCCTCGGAGAATTGGCTTGTCCTGGCGGGAGACGCCACCCAGGAACAGACGTTGCGCCAGGCTCAGATCGAACGTGCTCGTGGCCTCATCGCTGCGACGACTACTGACGCCACGAATCTCTACATTGTGCTCACTGCCCGCGGGCTGAATCCGCGGCTGAAGATCATCGCCCGCGCCAGTGAAGATGGCGCAGAGAAACATCTGCTGACCGCCGGCGCCGACTCTGTGGTCTCTCCATATTCCTTTGCCGGGCAGCGAATTGCGCAATCGCTGCTGCGTCCGCATGTCGTGAGCTTTCTCGACACGGCCACCACGCATCTCGGAATGGACCTTGAAATTGGCGAGATCCATATCACTTCGAATTCAAGTTTTGCAGGCAAGACTCTGGAAGGTTCGCGGATTCGCCAGGAGCGCGGCGTAATCGTCCTGGCCATCAAGCGCCGGGAATCGATGCGCTTCAATCCCGCGCCCGACGAGCGCATTGAGGCCGACGACTACCTGATCGCCATGGGCGAACCTGGGCAATTGCGGCAGCTTGAGCAAACCGCCGCCTCCTCATGAGAATCCAAATCGCATGAAGATCGTTACGGCAGAGGAAATGCGCGCCATCGACGGCGCGACCAGTGAGCGCTTCGGCGTCCCGTCGCTCACCTTGATGGAGAACGCTGGAACGGTAATCGCCGACTTTGTGCTCGCGCATCACAGTTCAGCGCGCCGCATCGTCGTCTTCTGCGGCAAGGGCAACAATGGCGGCGACGGATTTGTGGCCGCCCGCCGCCTGCATCAGAAAGGGAAGGCGGTGCAGGTTATCCTGCTGGCCGATCCTGTTGATCTGCGCGGCGATGCGGCCGGAATGTACGCGAAACTGCCAGTCGCAGCGATCATCGTTCACTCGACCGAAGAGTTGAAGACCGATTGTGTCCGGCAAGCGCTACCCGCGGATCTCTACATCGACGCGATTCTGGGCACCGGATTCAAGCCCCCAGTTACGGGTCTGTACGCCGATGCCATCGCGATTCTTAACCAGAGTGCCGCGCCCGTGATCGCGGTTGATATCCCTTCGGGCGCCGATGCGGACGCAATGACGCCACAGACGGGAACCATCGCCCGCGCCGATGCGATCGTAACTTTCACCGCGCCGCGCCCGGCGCATGTCTTCAGCTTGCTGGCGGATGGCGCGACTCACGTTGCGGAGATCGGGTCGCCGCCGGAAGCCATCGTCTCTTCGCTGCATCTCAACGTCATCACCGCTCACGACATTGCGCCGCTGGTTGCGCCACGTAAGCCGGAATCGAACAAAGGGCTTTACGGGCATGTGCTGGTGATTGGGGGGTCGGCTGGCAAGGCTGGAGCCGCCGCCATGGCAGGAATGTCGGCTCTGCGCGCCGGCGCCGGACTCGTTACGGTCGGCACCGCGAAATCTGTTCTGCCTACCGTCGCCGGATTTCATCCCGAGGTCATGACTGAGCCTTTGCCGGAAACTTCTGCGGGGACGATTGCGCGGGAGGCGCTTGAGCAGATCAACGAACTGGCGAAAGGAAAGAGCGTTCTCGCGATCGGCCCGGGGATTTCGCGATTCCCGGAAACGTCGGACCTGGTGCGAACTCTCGTCAGCAAAAGTGAACTGCCGATTGTTCTCGATGCCGATGGCCTGAACGCGTTTCAGGGCAAAACCGGTGAGTTGAGCGGCGAGGGACGGTTGCTGGTGATTACCCCGCATCCCGGAGAGATGGCGCGGCTGGCCGATTGTACCGTCGCTGATGTGCAGAAGGACCGAGTTGATGTGGCCCGTAAATTCGCGCGCGAACACAAATTGATTGTCGTCCTGAAAGGGCATCGGACTCTGGTCGTGCAGCCGGACGGCGAAGCTTGGGTCAACACGACAGGGAATCCCGGAATGTCGACCGGAGGCACCGGCGATATTCTGACGGGCATGGTCTCGGCTTTGATCGCGCAGAATCCGAACAATGCCATGCTGGCGGTTTGCGCCGCGGTTCACCTTCACGGCCTTGCCGGAGACGTGATGCTCGACAGTGTAGGCGAGCATTCGATGGTGGCCACGGATCTGTTGCGCGGGCTGCCCCAGGCATTCCGGAGCGTGCAGCGTACCGCCCGCGAGAAACTGGTGCGCTGGGACGGATAAACGCTCAGCGTTGTTCAGGCAGATGAATGGTTCGTCCTTCTGCGGCAGAGCGCCGTGCCGCATCCAGAATTTCGGTCACAGTCACATTTGTGTCCAGCGATGAGAGTGGATCCTCTTTCGCTCCATCGAGGACGACGGCCCGGAAATATGAGAGTTCGTCATCGTAGGGCGGGGCGATCGGTTTGGCCGCGAGTTGCCGTTCCTGTTTGTCATCCGCGCGGCGCAGGCGGATATCATCGCGCTTCACCGTGATCACGTATCCGCTCTGGCCATAGACTTCCATGTCCTTACGGTCGAACGGCCAATTCCACGAGGCTTGAATGATCGCCTGCGCTTTCGGATACGTGAGAATGATCGTCGCCTCGTCATCGACGCGCGAATAAATTTGCGGCTTCATCTGTTGTGTCACTGCGGTGACTGTTTGCGGACGCTCTCCGTCCATCAGCCAGGTCATCATATCGGCGCCATAGCAGCCGAAGTCGAAGAGCGCACCACCGCCGTCGAGTTTAGGATCGGTTAGCCAGGCCAAGAATTCCGGCTGGACGCCGATCTCTTTGGGCCCCTTGTGCCCGTCATGGACAACAACTTTGCGAATGTCGCCAAGGGCTCCCTCGCGCACAAGATCGTAGGCGGCGTGATTACTGCGATACCACGACGTTTCGTAATTGACTAAGACATGAATATGGGCGGAGTGAGCTGCCTTCTGAATCGCAAGCGCGTCCTCAAGGCTGACAGCGAGAGGTTTCTCCATGATCACGGGCACGCCGTGCCGGGCGCAGATTTCGACCACGCGGCGGTGATCGTAAGTGTTCGTATAGACCAGCACGGCCTGCGGATGCACTTTCGCCAGCATGTCTTCGAGGCTGGAGAACAATATGCTTGCGTTGAAGCCGTATTTCGCGGCAGCTTGCGTCAGCAATTGCCGGTCGGGTTCGGCAATGCCGACGATCTCGATCTCCGGACTGTGACGTGATTGATCGAGGAATCCGTAGACATGGCCATGAACGAGGCCCACAATGCCGACTCTCAACGGCGCCGGTGAAGCTTGGCTAAAAGAGGCGGCCATGACGAGCAGCGAAGAAAGCAGGAAGACGATTTTCAGCATGAAAAATTCCCTTCGGAGTCGGACAGAAAGATACTAATTTGCCGGCGCATCTTTTTCCGCAAGCTTTTTTCCCGCCAATCTCTCCGGCCTCTGGGACATTAACGATTCAGTAAACATCATCGTAACTAGCTGTAGAAATGAGCTCTTGACCCGCTTGGACCCAGCGTCAAGAGCGGAATTCGGACGAGGGGCTTCAGTAACCTATTACTTAACACACCATGGTGCCATAGTGAATTTGCCTATGACCCACTTCCCCCAACCGCACCCTTCACGGCGTGCCGCCCGGATCCAGCTAGGAGATTCCGTACTGGCTGCGATCCGTTTAGAAGATGGCCGCCGCACAAAAGCAAAACTCCAAACCATCTCCGCCACTGGAGGCCTGCTTCGCCTGGCGCATTCGCTCTCGCAAGGAGACTTCGTGGAAGTCGCCTTTCAGACGCAGGCTGGCCCCGTGCATGGTATGGCGGAAATCCTGAGCCCGATGCGAAGTATATCCGACGGAGTGCTGCAGCCATTCCGTTTCGTTGCCATCGAGGATGACGACAACCGTCGGCTGCGCACGTCTCTCGATCATGTTGCCTCGCGGAGTTCGCTCGGGATCAAGTCGAGCGCCTTCTCGACTTACTAGGTTGGTAGGGACGGCCGACCCGGCTGTCCGACGATCCGCGCCGAGCTGCTGTCTGCGAGCTGCCGCTATACTTATCCTGTGTCCGGACCGGTAAAAGCTCCCAATCTCATCAAAGAAATCGTTACGCACTCTGCGGACGAGACCATCGCCTTCGGCCGCACGCTCGTCGAACTGCTGACTCCGCCGAAACTCGTGCTGCTGCGCGGCGATCTGGGCGCAGGTAAAACCACACTAGTCAAGGGAATCGCCGCGGTTTTCCACGCAGCCTCCGAAGAAGACGTAACCAGCCCGACCTTCACCTTGATCCACGAATACCGCGGTCCAGACGTGAGTCTGTACCACATCGATCTCTACCGCATCGACACCCCCCGAGAACTCGATACGCTCGCCCTCGACGACCTGAGAGACTCCAAGAATATTCTCCTGATCGAATGGGGCGAAAAGTTCCCCAACCTGGTCCGCGAACGGGATCTGGAAATCTCCCTGGAGCGCGAAGGCGAGAGCAAAAGGCTGATCCGTATACATGCCTGATACCCGAGTGGACCGCTCAGTCCGGCGGCAGGATCTTCCCTCGCAGGCTTCGTGAGCCTCTCGCAATATAATTTCGACGCACATCCATGCGATCTATTTGCTGAATGCGGGAAACAGGTCCAGTTACATCTGGAACAGCGCCCGGCATTGTCAGAATCCCATGATGTTATAGCCGCAATCCACGAAAATCACTTCACCAGTGATGCCGCTGCTGGCGTCGGAAGCGAGGAAAACTCCGGTGGAGCCGACTTCGGTGACTTCGACGTTGCGGCCCAGAGGAGCGCGTTCTTCGTGGCTCTTGAGCATGTCGCTCAAACCTGAGATGCCGCGGGCAGCAAGGGTTTTGATCGGGCCGGCGGAAATCGCGTTCACACGAATCTTCTTCTTCCCCAGTTCGTAAGCCAGATATCGCACCGAACATTCCAGCCCCGCTTTGGCGACGGCCATCACGTTATATCTGGGGACGACTTTTTCCGAGGCGTAGTACGTCATCGTGATGATCGAACCGCCATCCTCCATCAGCGGCGCGGCCGCGCGCGCGACGGCGATCAATGAATAAACGCTTACGTCGAGCGCGACCCGGAAGCCGTCACGCGAGGTATTGAGGAAGTCGCCCTTGAGTTCTTCGGCAGGAGCAAACGCGACCGAGTGCACCAGTGTGTGGAGCTTGCCGTAGCGCTGTTTCAGCGTGGCGAATAGCCGGTCAATCTCGCCGTCTTTGGAAACGTCGCACATGAACCCTTCGGCGCCGGGTAACGACAGAATGAGATCCCTCGCTTCCTGCTCGAGCCGCTCGTTCTGATAGGTGATGGCCAGCTCCATGCCGGCGGCATGCAGGCCTTGCGCAATCGACCACGCGATCGAGCGCTTGTTGGCAACTCCGAACACCACGGCATTCCGGCCGCTTAAGTCAACGGACATGTTGGCTCCTTACGAATGGGAAAGAATAGCAATTGAGACTGAAAATGACCACAGATCTGCGCGCAGATCGCCGGTTGTCTGTGATGACTACAATTCAATCAGCCGCTACTTCGTTGGCCACATCGGCCCCCACCGGCCAACTCGACGCAACGAATGCTAATGCGTATACCGACCCCAGAATTGCGAAGGCAACAACCAGGCTGACCTTCTGCGCGACCGCGCCCACGACGATCGCGAGTAGCAACTGCAGAAATGTTCCCGCGAAATAGAAGGCATTCTGCACGCGGCCCATCAGGTGCGCGGGTACCATCTCCATCAGGCTCGTGTTCATGGCGATGCCACCCACGCCTCGCGCCGATCCCATCACGAAATAGGTGGACATCGCAAGAAACAGGAATCCGGAAATTGGCGCGACTGCGACGCACACCGACAGCAATGCCATGGAGAACGCAACCGAACGCCGGCCGCCGAGCCAGGCAATCACCTGTGGCGCGTACATCGCGCTGACGAAGGCCCCGGTGCCCCAGCCGGCATTGAGCCAGCCATAACCCTTCGCCCCAGCGTGAAACACGCGATCGCTCAGCGAGGGGGTCACCACCACGCCCGTGACCATGGCTCCCAAAAAAAGCGCCCAACTGATGCCCAGCAGGACGACGGCGCGATGGTTGCGCAGGAAATGAATTCCCTCGCGCATCTCGCGCCAGAAACGCTCGAATTGCGTCTCGGCTGCGACGATGTCGGCCCGAATCTCCTCCGGCCGCAGCACGATGTGCTTTCCTTTCCGGACAGCGAAGTAACACAGGAAAGAGACCACATAGGTCGAAACATCGAGCGTCAGTACGCCACCGAGACCGACGTGATCATAGATGAATCCGACAATCGCTCCGGCAATCAGGAATCCGCCCTGCACACCCGCCAGCAGGAACGTATTCGACTGGACGAACTGGCCTTCCGGCGTCAGTTCCTGGATCAGCGCAGTGATGGTGGGCCAGAACATCCAGAATCCGGCCGCAACCAGCGTATTCATCAGGTAAAGCTGCCAGATCTGCACTCGATGCTGAAAGGCCAGAATCGCGACCGCGACGATGATCAACGCGCGGATCGCATCGAGCCACATTACGAGCACACGCCGGTCCTCGCGGTCGATGACCACGCCCGTGAACGGCAGCATCAGCATGGCTGGGACGGTTTGCAGCACGGCAAACGTTCCCAGCGCCATTTCCGAATGCGTTGCTTTCAGGATGTACCAGGCCACCGCGGCGGAGTTCATCCCGCTGCCGACCATCGAAATCAGGTTGGCGGCAAAGACGAACCGTAACGGACGCTGGCTGAAAATGGCACGCATCTTCATTACTTTAGCGGAGCAGGGAAGAATTCACCACGTGATCGCCGCTCTTGCGCAGCGGCCCATTCGGCGCTACGATTCGCGTGCTGCTCGAAAGTCGAGTCATCTCTGGTACGCCGGAGGCGGACGATGAGACCTTGCAAGGCAAGCCTGCAACTGGCTGTTTTTCTCTATTTCTCACTTGCCATTCTTCAGGCAGGCGCGCAGGTCGATCACATCGTGATCGCCGCCGGATCTGACGAAGATCACGCTCTGCAAGCCATCACCAACGAACAAGATGCGCAGAAGAAGTTGGCGATGTACCAGGACTTCGTGCAGAAATTCTCGTCGAATCCGCAGGCCGTCGCCTATGGCGACTGGCAGATCGCTCAGGCGTATCAGGCCAGCGGAGATCTCGAGAAAGCCCTCGACTTCGGAGACAAAGCGCTCGCCGCCTCGCCCCACGATCTCGACATCCTGATCGCGCAGGTGAATATCGCGCAACAGGCAAAGAACAACGCAAAGCTGATGGACTACATCGGCAAAGGCGGCCAGATTTGTCATTCGATCGCGAAGCAGCCAAAGCCGGAAGGCATGAGCGACGATGATTTCACGCGGAAAGTGTCCGAAGATACAGCCGCTGCGCAGAGTAACTGTGTCTTCCTTGAAACCACTGGCGTCAACGTGATCTCGAGCGAAACCGATCCGAAGGCTCGCATGACCTACATCGACAGCTTCACGGAAGGGTTCCCGGACTCAAAATATCAGGACACGGTCTCGACCCTCGCGCTCGAGTCGCTGAGTCAACTGAAAGACAGCGCCCGGCTCGTGGCCTATGGCGAGAAAATTCTCGCCGTGAATCCCAATTCTCTTCCGGCACTGCTTCTGCTCGCCAACTACTATGGCGACGACACGAAGCCCGGGAGCGCAGCCAAGGCCATCAGCTATTCCCAGAAGGCGATCGAAGTGGCGAAGGCGGATGCTCCCGATGCCGACAAATCCCGCAAAGTTTCCGGTGGAGTGGCGCATTGCACCATCGGCTGGGCTTATCTGAAGCAGGACAAGACTTCGGCCGCGATTCCCGAACTAAGAACAGCGGCCGGACTGCTCAAAGGAGAAGAGGACCAGCAATACGCTCGAGCACTCTACGGTCTGGGCTTCGCTTATGGAAAGCTGAATAAACTCACCGACGCTCGCGAAGTTCTCACCGAAGCGGTCAAGATTCCCGGACCTCTGCAGGCCATGTCGCAGGAATTGTTGACGAAAGTAAACGGCGCGCGCGCGAAAGGAAGGTAGCTTCAGAGAAGCTAAAGCGGAACTGAAGTTACGCGGGGATAGCCTTCCTCGGCTGTTTGGAGGACCGCAACTCCGCTATGCCGCTCAAGCTATAAAAACTGTATCCTCTGTCCTGCGGGAAGTGAGTTCGGGAAAATCAGCCCACTACTGCTTCGGATTGATGAGATCATCCGATAGCGTCTGCGCTTTCCATGCAAGAGTGCGCGCGCGTTCCAGGTCATTTGAGGTTATGGCAGATTTTGACTGCGTCACGTATTCCCGGATCTGTGTGATTGTCGCCTGCTCCGATGCGCTGAGCTGGCGCGCCTCGAGCTTCTTCAGATTTTCCTCCGTCGATGCCAGCATCTGGTTCGCGGTGGCCCGCTCCTGGGTGGCCTGACCTCCGCTCGCTCCTCCCGCGAGTTGAATACTCGGGTCAGTAGTCCCACCGTGACGCACCACGATCTTTTGCGGGGGGCAATTTTGCGCTGGTTTCGTACCTGTTGATGTCTGTCCATCGGTGCTTCCGGCGGAAGATTTTTTCGCCGAGCCGGCATTGGCCGCGGTTGAGCTGGCCGCCGGCATGGTTCCGCAGCCGGTAGTGGATTTCTTCTTGCGGCGATGCGGCGTCGCAGTCGTTTGTTTTCCGGCCTGTGGTTTGGCCGGAGCCCCGGTCCCATTCTGTTTGTTTTCCCCTTGAGTCTGGGATGGCGCCGATTGCCCCTGTGCATCCTGCGTGCTTTGGAAAAGTACTGTGTCCGAACTGGGCCGCAACCCCGCGCCCGGCATTGAATTCGCCGAGGGAGTCAAAAAAATCCCGAGGAGGAAGATTATGGCCAGAGTCATGCCAGGTTCCGGGTGGCCAAATGCTGCGGCTTTTTAGATTCTACGCTTCACAGCAGTCCCAGCGATGCGCTTCCGATCTGCGATTGCTGCGCTAACTTCCGCTCTGCAGTGCCGGCTCGTCTGCCGCATAGGCCGAGGCCGCTTCGCTTGCTGGCCGGATCATCGGAATCTGGAATCGAAAGATAGTTCCTGTCGTCTCGGCCGATTCGAAATCCACCGAGCCGTAGTGCCATTGCAGAATCTGATACGTCTGGGCCAGCCCAATTCCACTGCCCTCTTTCTTCGTGGTGAAATAAAGCTCGAAAACTTTATCGTGCATCTCTTTGGGGATTCCCGAGCCCTGGTCTTGAATCTCGGCGACGGCGATGCCGTTCTCTCCGCGAGCCGAGATTGTAAGCACGCCTCCCTGCGGCATTGACTGAACACCATTGATGACTACATTGAGGAAGGCCTGCTTCAGCAAATCGACGTCGACCTTCATTGCAAGCCTCTGCTCCGGCATATGGCGCTCGATGGTTACGCCGTGTTGTTCTGCGTCGGGAGCGGCCAGCTGCGAAACATCTTCCAGGAGCCTCCGTAGGTCGATTTCTTCCATATGCAGATCCCGCGGACGCGTGAAGTCGACCAGCGTTTGGACGACCCTGTCCAGCCGCCGGATCTCGCTGTCGATGATATCCATGTGGCGGCGGGTATCGGGTTCCTGCTGAGCCAGTTTGTTTTGCAGGAGCTGCAAGTGAAGCACGATCGCGTTGATCGGATTCTTTACCTCGTGGGCTACGCCGCGAGTGAGCCGCCCGCTGGCAGAAAGTCTGCGGGACATTTCAATCTCATCGCCGATCCTTCGAACCGGCTCCGTGTCGCGCATCACCACGAGCGCTCCAATCTGCGAAGTTTTCTCCTGCACGAAGTCCAGCGAAACCTGAACCCTCTTGCCGCCCGCTACTTCAAATTCGCGCTGGGTCAGCGGACGCCGGCGTTCAAACGCATCGAGCAGGGCCGTGCCCAGCAGAGTGCTGCGATCAAACAGTTGTTGTACCGTGCGCCCCAGCAGTTCTCCACGCGGACGCCCTAGAAAACCCTCTACAGGAGCGCTCACCAACACGACCCGCGAATCGCGGGCGAAGAGCATCAATCCATCCTGTAGCTTCGCCATCAGCTGATCGACGTTATCCTTCAAGGCGGAGAAGATTTCCTTGCTGTCACGAATCTGCCGCCCGAGGTTCGCAATCTTCAGCGTAACCAGGCCGTACTCATCGTGCTTGCTCTCGCTGTCTGAGATAGCATCCGTGTTCCCGGCAGTCACGCTATCGAGATTGCGATTAATTTTCTTCAGAGGTCCAAGCGCGAGATTTGAGATGCCCGCGGCCAGCAGCAGTGACAGGAACACCAAGGCAACTGAGATATAGAGCGATCTCATCAATCGCGTCGCTACTTCACTCTTCAGGAATACGGTCTGCACCCCGATGCGGATGGTTCCAAACGGCGCCCCATTCAGTTGCAGCGGATAGCTGACGTCATATACCGCGGCTGGGCTGAACACCAGCCGGATCTGCTGGCGGAACCGCGCCCCGACGACCTGCTGAAAATCCGGCCGTGGGGGAATAATCTTGCCCACCATGCTGGCGTTCGTATGCAGCAACGCTTTTCCATTGGTGTCGACGATGGTGACGTCGTAGATGAACCTCCAATCGCCGGGGTCGGATTGCAGCAGATTGTTGAGGTCCACGTCGGTTTGCACGTATTCGGCAACCGCCCGCCGCACCGCTGTTGGATCGTTCGTATCCACCGCAGTACTGCTGAAATCGGGGACGGCGTTGCCCGCGGCATAGGCCAACTGATGCGTAAGGTTCGTCGCCGTTTCGTACGCATTTGCGATCCGCAGCCGCAGAATCTGCGAGATATACAGATAAGAGAACGCAGACACCATCGCCGTCACCATGAGAGCGATGGTCAGAACGATGATGGTTTTACGTCGCAGCATGATTCGCGAAAACGGCCTGCCCCAGATTAGCTGCTCGGCACTTCTTCTTTGCCCGTGACCGTCTCAGGCGTGGAACTCCCATATTCCTTCAGCTTGTTGTGAAGGGTCTTCAGGCTGATGCCCAGGATCTCAGCCGCCCGAGTCTTGTTATTACTGGTCGCTTCAAGCGTCTTGAGGATCAGCATCTTTTCGGCTTCCTCAACGGTGGTCCCCACTCCCAACCGCACGGCGTCCGGATCGTTCGCAGCCGTCCGGAGCGGCGCTTGTCCGAAACCCGGTGGCAGATGTTTTGTTTCGATCAGTCCCGAATCGCAGACAATCACCGCCCGCTCAATCGTATTCCGTAATTCCCGCACATTCCCCGGCCATGAATAATTGTTGAACTGGTTGAGCACGGCTTCACTCACCGCCGCGACTTTGCGAGCATGTTTCCCGCTCATTTCAGCCAGCAGCAACTGCACCAGGGCGTTGATGTCTTCCTTATGCTCGCGCAGCGGAGGCATATGAATATTGAATACGTTCAGGCGATAGTACAGGTCGCTGCGCAATTCGCCGCGCGCCACGGCTTCGTCCGGAACTTTGTTCGTCGCAGCTAGAACCCGCACGTCCACCGCCGTCTCGACTTTACTCCCCAACCGCCGCAACTTCCGGTCTTCGAGGACGCGCAGCAGCTTGGCCTGTGTTCCGATGGGCATCTCGCCGATTTCATCCAACAACAGCGTTCCGCCCTCGGCCAGCTCGAAGCAGCCGGTCCGGCGCTCCACAGCTCCGGTGAATGCGCCTTTTTCGTGGCCGAAAATCTCACTTTCCATCAGCGTGTCGGGGATCGCCGCGCAATTGATGGCAACAAAGGGCCGATCCTTTCGAGGACTTAGCTCGTGAATCGTCCTCGCAACCAGCTCTTTCCCCGTTCCGCTCGCCCCCGTGACCAGGACCGAAGCCGTGCTCGGCGCAACCATTTCGATCAGCCGGAAGATTTCCTGCATCTTCCGGGAAGCGCCGCTCAGGCGCCCAAGCGATCCTGTATCGCGCAGCCGCCGCCGCGTGGCCTCAAGTTCGGCTCGCGTTCCCAGCAAAGCTGAAGCATTCGAAAGAATCGTCCGCAGACGGTTGGTGTCGATCGGCTTGGTAATGTAGTCGTATGCGCCCATGCGCATCGCCTGCACCGCACTGTCGATGGTTCCCTGAGCGGTGACAAGGATGACCGCCATCGTCCCCGCGTGTTCCGCCAGCCGCCCCAAGAGTTCGATGCCGCCCATACGCGGCATCTTGAGATCGGTAACGACAATTGAGGGCGACCACTGCGTCGCTTTCTCCAGTCCTTCCGCGCCGTCCTGCGCCGTTTCAACTCGGAAGCCCCACGATGACACGATCTCGGCTAACCCCGAGCGTTCGTTTTCCTCGTCTTCCACAATCAGCACTTTTTCGTGATTCATCGGATTAGCTTGGTCTTTGAAACAGCAAGTCTAGAGATCGACACACCCGAGCCGCACGGATTTAGCACTAAATTTTACGATACGCGGCTGCGTCTGGCACGGCAAGGTCCGGTAATTGGAGGTTGGCGAATCTACCGGGAACGCCCCGATGTCAATTTGAGACGCGGACGATTTCGGGTTCTCCGCTTTCCCTTTATGTTGCTATGAGATAGAATTCTCCGTTCCACGGGTAGTCTCGTCTTCCACTGATATTTCTTTCCCTACGAGCGTCTGGCCGCACAGGCCGCCCGGCGAACGATTACGTTTTGGAGGATTTCTATGACAATTGCTGGCAGTAGAGCGCGCTTAATCAGCGCAGTGGTGTCTGGCGTCGCACTCATCTTCCTGTTTTTGGTTGCCAGTCCTGGATTTGCGCAGAGCGATTCTACCCCGAAATATGATTTCTTCGCGGGTTATCAATACTTGAATCCGGGCGGCACCGTTCCCCTTGGTGGCACAGCCAGTAACCCGACGCCATTCACGTTACCGGGCGAAGCCAAGGGCGGCGGTGCTGCATTCACCTATAACTTCGATCCGCACTGGGGCGGAGAAG
Organism: uncultured Acidobacteriota bacterium; assembly: GCA_963763845.1. Taxonomy (GTDB): domain Bacteria; phylum Acidobacteriota; class Terriglobia; order Terriglobales; family Acidobacteriaceae; genus Sulfotelmatobacter. The sequence goes on along the minus strand of CAVXPX010000013.1, from coordinate 180,568 downwards.
TCGATTCCGGATACAACCGCGACACCAACTCCGGATCCTCAGAATGGACGGTTGGTGCTGGCCCCAGATTCATGTGGCGAACCGATTCGGTCAATGTGTTCATTCATGGTCTCGTGACCTTTAACCGATTGGCCTACGACAATGGTTTCGCCAGTCACAATGGCGTCGGGGCCATTTTGGGCGGCGGCATGGACATCCCGTTCTCAAAGATGTTTGCGTGGCGCTTATTCCAAGCTGACTACGTTTACGCGCGCCACAATTTCGCGGATCTCGCCGCTCCTGAATTTCCCAATCTGCGCCGTCCGACTTTGGAAGGAGCCAGGCTGCGGACCGGTATCGTGATCAGCTGGGGAGGCGCCGAAGCTGTTGCCCCTACCGCTGGTTGCACAGTACAGCCGACCGAAGTCATTGTTGGAGAGCCGATCACAGCGACCGTCACGGCCAGCAATTTCAATCCGAAGCACACAGTCACGTATGTCTGGAGCGGCAATGGCGGTACCGTCACTGGCAAAGACACCACCGCAACCATCGATACCAACAACGCGACGCCCGGAAGCTACACGGTCACTGCGCGCGTCACCGATCCCAAAGAGAAAAAGAATAACGAAGTGACTTGCAACGCCAACTACACAATCAAGCCGCTACCTCCGAAGAATCCTCCAACCATGTCGCTGTCGGCGAGTCCAACGGAGTTGGTCCCTGGAGGAACCGTCAATCTGAGCGCGAATTGCACCAGCCCTGACGGCGTGCCGGTTTCGGTCGCCGACTGGACTTCGACCGAAGGCACAGTCTCCGGTTCGGGCAATTCGGCCATGCTGAACACTGCCGGACTCCCTCCCGGAACTGTCACCGTGAACGCGACATGTAGGGATTCTCGTGGTCTTGCCGGCAAGGCTTCCACCGAGGTTACGATCCAGACGCCTCCGCCTCCGCCGGTGGACAAGGCTTTGGAAGCGCGACTTGCTTTACACAGCGTCTACTTCCCGACGTCCCAACCCACGGCGAAGGATCCCGAGGGCGGTCTCCTGCCCGGACAGCAGAAAATCCTCGTCAACCTGGCGACGGACTTCAAGAAGTACCTTGAAGCGAAACCCGACGCGAAGTTGACGCTTCAGGGCCACGCCGACATTCGCGGACCGGTCGCCTTCAACCAGGCGCTCTCTGAACGCCGCGTCGCCCGGGTCAAGAGCTTCCTGATCGAGCAGGGCGTGCCAGAGTCCGATATCCAAACCGAGGCCTTCGGCGCGCAACATAATTTGACCACGCAAGAGGTCAGAGACTCGATCGAACAGAACACTGAGCTCACGACCAGCGAACGCAAGCGGGCACTAGACCGGATGGCGGTTATCAAGCTGGCCAGCAATCGCCGTGTCGACATCACGCTGAACGCCGCAGGACAGACCCAAACGTCGGTCCGGCAATTCCCGTTCAACGCCGCGGATGCGCTGAGCCTGATCGGCGGTCGCGAGAGTGAGAGAGAACCGGCGGCCAAGACCGCACCTAAGAAGAAGCCGGCGAAAAAGCAGTAACCCACGATTCTTCGAAAGCAGCTCAAGCGGAGGACAAGTCAGTCCTCCGCTTTTTTTGGTCCGCAAGAGGCTGCGAATCGCTTCCCCATAAGCCGGAAAAATCTACACGAGACCTCCAAAGTGCCATTGCCAAGTCGTTGATTCGATGAGATCGTGCGGTGGTATTCGATTTGCCACTCGCCCCAGTGGCAGGGCAGCGCGAAGATGATTCGGATGAGCCGGTTTCGCCGATCTATGGGCCTTCTTATCTGGCCCCTCGCGTTGGCTCTGTTTGCCACCACTTCCTGTTCCCGCCCCGGCGACGTTCCAACCGAAGAGGGCGCGGCCCAGACCGATCAAGCTCCCTTTCACGATGATGCCTCCAGCCCGATGGATTCGGCTCCGGCCAAAACGAACGCCTCCGGGCCTGTTCTGCCTTTTCACGACTCCGAGCATCTTCCAGCGGGAACACTGATTATGGTCCGGCTAAAAGAAGCTATTGCGGCCAGAGATTCCGGTGTACCCACGTCTTTCGAGGGAACCCTCGACGAGCCGGTCGTGATTCGGGGCAAGACTTTGCTCCCCCGCGGAGCTACCGTATCCGGAAGAGTGGAGTCGTTTCGTAGCTCGAAGCTAAAGCCAGCTCGGGGCTATATTCGTTTGACCCTCGAATCCGTTCAATCCGATAGCCTCGATCTTCCGCTTCAGACCGCCAGCCTTTTTGTCCGTCCGGCGCCGCAGCAGGACCCCTCCGACTCTACAATTCGCGTGGCCAAGGGCCATCGGCTCACGTTCCGCCTCGCGGAACCCGTCTATCTGGCGACGCAGCGCGCCCAAGCCTCCCGCTAGCCGCAATCTTCCGAGTCTCGGTCGAGTTTTCCACAGAAAGATTTCCGTTTTGGTGACATCTGCCCTAAGTTCCCACAGGCCTGAGTGTCTATAGTTGGCCCGTTGTGAAGTGGAGTCTGGCCGTAGCCAGCTTTGTTTCCCATTTTGGGAAGCACGGAGGTATCGCTCGGACCTGTCCCCGGTTCCGTTCTGAACCCTTCTGTCGCAAAGTGAATGTATGAACGTTGTTGCCAAAATTGCGTGGTCGACCGAAGACCCGAACCCCGAACAAGCGAACGAGGAGCAGAATCGGGAATTCCAGAATCTCTTTGAGAATTCTCCGTTCCCGGCGGTTCTATTTCAGAAACATGGAAGTATAACGGCCGTCAATCCGGCCGTGCATCGCACGCTTGGAATTACCTTCAACGGGAATCGGTCTCCGAGGCTCACTGATCTCTTTGAGGTTTCCGGCCCATCAGCCGACAAACAGGTCGAAGAATTGCTGAACGGCGAACGTGAGTCTTGTGAACTTCTGGAAAACGAGTCGACCGGCACAGGCCATCCGTCCGGCTGGACTGCATGGCGCCTTCCAGGCAACGGTTCGCCGCATTTCCTGGCGATCGCAAGAAACGTCTCGACCGATGACGTCGACCGCCAACAGGCCGATCGACTGCAATTTCTCGGTCGCGTAGCAGGAGGCGTTGCGCATGATTTCAACAATCTTCTGAGCGGAGTCTTGTTGTATTGCGATCTGCTTATTGCCACGCTGGATGCCGGAGATCGCGGCCGCAAATACGCCGAAGAAATTCGTAACTCCGCAATGCAGGCCACCGGACTCGTTCGCCAGTTGCTGACCGCAGCCAAGCCGCATCGTTCGGAGCCTCGCCTCATATCCCTGAACGAAATTGCCGACGGCCTGCGGAATCTCCTGGGCCACCTGGTGGGTGAAAACATCGACCTGACGTTTCGTCTCGATCGCAGCCTTGGACTTATCAAGATCGACCCAGCCCAGGCGCAACAGATCATTCTCAACCTGGTCCTGAATGCTCGCGATGCCTTGCCTCAAGGCGGGGAAATCGTCGTTGAAACCAGGAATTGCCGGGTGCAGATCCTGCCGAACGGCGACCGCCCGGATTCCAACCGAACCGCGCTTCCGTGTGCGCTTCTGGTTGTCCAGGACAACGGAGCCGGCATGGACGCCTCGACGCGTGCGCGCGTCTTCGAACCCTTTTTCACCACAAAAGACGACAAGGGAACCGGACTTGGACTGGCCACGGTTCACGAAATCGTCACCACCAGCGGCGGCCTCATTCATGTAGACAGCGAACCCGGCCGCGGCACCCGCATGAGCATTCTTCTGCCACTTCAACCAACAACCGCGCCTTTCAATGCCGAGAACGATTTCCACCCCGTCATGAGCGGGGAGGCACCGTTCATCGAAAAATAAAAATGAGGACTAATAGCCATGACGTCTGCAGCTCTGAGGCCCATCGTGGTCTCTCCGCAGTTTGAACCCGCCAATTTCCTAAACCTGCTCATTGTGGATGACGAACGCTCCATCCGCGAAGCCTGCCGCGAAGTTGCGCAGTCCCTGGGCTTCACTGCCCAGATTGCCGATTCCGCGGAACAGGCTTATCGCATGCTTGAGGTGCAAAACTTCGACTCTGTCCTGCTGGATCTTCGTCTGCCGGGCGCCGGAGGCATCGACGCTCTCCGCCGCATCAAGGAGCGCCGTCCCGAAGCCGTGGTCATCGTCGTAACCGGATACGGCACCGTTCAATCCGCAGTTCAGGCCATGAAGAATGGCGCCTACGACTACGTGACCAAGCCCTTCAGCGTGGACGAATTGAAGCTTTTGCTGGACCGCGTGGCCAGCCATTTGAAGCTCAAGTCAGAAAACCGGCTGCTGCGGGAAAAAGTGAAATCCAAGCAGGGATTCGGAGGCATCGTCGGCCGCGCTCCTGAAATGGAAAAGCTCTACCGCATCATCGCCAAGGCAGCCAACAGTATTCATCCCGTACTCATTCTCGGCGAAAGCGGAACCGGCAAAGAAATGGTCGCCCGCTCTATTCATTATTCCGGACCCTTCCGCGATAAGCCGTTCATTCCGGTCGACTGCGGTTCTCTGGTCCCGACATTGATCGAGAGTGAACTCTTCGGCCACGTCAAAGGCGCATTCACGGGCGCGAGCCAAACGAAAGGCGGGCTACTCTCCATGGCGGAGGGCGGCACGGTCTTCCTCGATGAAGTCGGCGAACTTCCAGTCGATCTGCAGGCGAAGATGCTGCGGGCGATCCAGGAGAAGGAAATCCGTCCGGTCGGCAGCACTCGCGCCATTCCCATCAATGTTCGGATTCTCGCCGCCACCAACCGCGATCTGGAACAGGCCGTCATGCAGGGAACGTTCCGGCGCGATCTCTACTTCCGCTTGAACGTCCTCAGTCTGCGAATTCCAGCACTGCGGGAACGCCGCCAGGACATTCCACTGCTCATCGGACATTTCCTTGAACGCATGGCCCGCGCCTCCAGCCAGGAAAAATGGCTGAGCGACGACGCCATCAAAGCCATGTTGGCCTACGATTGGCCCGGGAATGTCCGTGAACTCGAAAATTGTCTTGAGCGCAGCTATGCTTTCACGACTGGGCCATTGATCCATCGCATGGACTTGCCCCGCGAGATCGCAAATCTGCCGATTCCGGAGTCTTCCAATGGCAACGCAAACGGACATCTGAAGATCGTCCCGATCGCCGAATTGGAGAAGCAGACGATCCTCAGAGCGCTCACCGAACTCAACGGCGATAAGCTGCAGGCCGCTCGCCTGTTGGGCATCGGCAAGACCACGCTTTACCGCAAGCTCAAAGACTACGCAGCGCATGGGATTTAGGTCGGCCGCCCAAATCTGCACTGCATTCCCGGTTCGGAGGTTCCGTAGCGGGAACCTAAACCTCTGGAAAACGCTAAGCGCCCTGTTTTCAAGAATGCATGCCGTGGCGCACGAAGTGCTATGGAAGGGACATGATCCTACTCATCACACCGTCAGCTACCGGCAAGCAGTGCGCCGAGGCTTTGCACGCTGCTACCAGCCAGGACGTTCACTGGGCTCACACCATTCAGGAAGCCTCCACGCGCTTACGGGAGCAAACCTATTCCGCAGCTGTGATTGACCAGTTTGTCCTCGAGACCGAACCCGAAGAGAGCGATCAGATGATCGAGCACCTTGGGACCGCCTTTCCGGTTTACGTCAACTTTGGCGTCTCGGGCATGGAGCGCCTGGTTCGCGACGTGCGTTCGGCACTACACCGCCGCCGCCGCGAAGAAGCGGCCGCCCGCCGTGCCGTCGCCGAGCAGATGCAGTCGGAAATGCGGGAGACCCTGACTGCCATGCTGCTTTCCTGTGAGCTGGCGATGTCGGTGCCGAACGTCCCTCAACTTGCCACGGAAAAGATTCGCGCTATTGACGTTCTTGCCCGCGAGCTCCGCCTGCGCATGGAGGTGAACTGAACTCTCATTGCCGCTAATGCAAGTTTTTGCACAGCTCTGATCTTGCGCAGCGCCGGTCTTGCACAAGCAATCACCGAAAATTCTTCGGGACGCAACCTCCGATTCGCACTAAAATAGGTCAGCGAACGCGAGAATGCCCGTGCCTAGCCTGTTGCGGCGCATTCTCCTCCCGGAGGTTCTGTGCACGTTCTGGTCACTGCCGATTCTGTCTCCGGCTCATGGACGTATGCCCGCGAACTGGTGACTGGCCTCGTCACCCGCGGCGTGCGCGTCACCCTGGTGAGCTTCGGCGAAATCCCCCTGCCCGACCAGACTTCCTGGATGGACCACCTCCACGGCCTCGATTACCGTCCAACCGGCTTTCGTCTCGAGTGGATGCAGGAAGCCGAGCAGGACCTGCCCGAGTCCTCGCAATATTTGATGGCGCTGGTCCGGGAACTTCGCCCCGACGTCCTGCACCTCAATCAGTTCTGCTACGGAAATCTTCCAGTCGATGTCCCCCGTGTGGTGATGGCCAACGGAGATCTGGTTACGTGGAATCAGGCGGTTCACGATCATGCGCCTCGCCCGGTACAGTCCTTGAGTTGGTATCGCAGAACAGTCACTAACGGTCTCATGGCTGCCGACGCCGTCGTCGCACCTTCTGTCTGGATGCTCGACCGCATCATCGCCTGTTATGGACGCCCTCGCCGCGGCGAAGTCATTTATCCGGGACGCAATCCGATCTTCTTTAATCCCTACGTCAGCAAAGATGATTGCGTGCTGTCAGTTGGACGTCTGGTGGATGCCAGCAAGCAGGTTTTTTTGCTGACGCAGCAGCCGCATCCCCTGCCGGTCTGCATCGTCGGCGCCGAGCAGACGGTGCCCATGCCTCGTGTCCCAATTCGCGCGGATGTGAAAGTCGCGACCGAGCAGACTTCAGTCGCCATTCGCGGGCCGCAGACCGACGCGCAACTTCGCGCGCTCTATAGCCGCGCCGCGATCTATGCCGCGACGTCCCGCTACGATCCGCTCGGAATGCCGGCCTTGGAGGCCGCTTTCTCGCGCTGCGCCATCGTGGCGAACGACATTCCGAGCTTCCGCGAAATCTGGCAGGACGCCGCGCTTTACTTCCGCACCAACGATTCCGCCAGCCTCGCCGAAAACATCCGCCTTCTGAATGAAGATCGCGCCATGCGCCGGGCCTACGCGGAACTCGCCTACAGCCGCGCTCGCGAGCGTTTCACTACCAAACGCATGATCGATCAGTGCTTGCAGCTCTACCGCAGCCTGACCTCGGTTCGTGCCGAAGCCGCCTGAAGAGGGCGTGCAACCTGCCGATTGCCGCGGAACATTGCCAGAGCAAGTGCGACCAAGACAATCGCGCAGGCTTAGTGGTATCTTTCTAAGGCTTACTAGAAACCGGTAAGGTTGGAGGATTTTCTACCTATGGCACAGGTCAAGATCACCGTGAGGCCCAACGGCCCGTATCGCGTCGAGGCGCCCGAAGGCACCGTCGAACTCGTCGACATCAACGGCAACAAATTCGATCTCACCGGAAAGCCCGCGTTTTCGCTCTGCCGCTGCGGGGGCTCCGTCAACAAGCCATTTTGCGACGGCACTCACAGCAAGATCGGCTTCCAGGGCGCGGAACTTGCAGTCAAGAAGGCCGAAGGCGAATCGTAGCCGCATTCACTCTCAAGCGCCCACCGTCGCCAAAGGAATTGCAGCGGCGACGTTCAAGCGATTTGATTTTCACTTCTTCGTACGATTGCGGAGGAAATCGTGCACGACTCACGGGACCGGGAACTGGGAATGCATCGCAAGATTACGCGCCGCGATTTCCTCAACGGCGTAGCCATGACAGCAGGCGCGGCGATGATGCCGTGGGATTTGCTCGCAGATAGACTGCCTGAGCGGCAGAATTCTCCCGGCTACTATCCTCCCGCTCTCACCGGCATGCGCGGCAGTCATCCCGGGTCCTTCGAGGTCGCGCACAGTCTTCGCGACGGCACCTTCTGGGATGCCATCGGCAAGCCCATCGATACCGGCGAATTCTACGATCTGATCATCGTTGGCGGTGGCATCAGCGGCCTCGCTTCCGCGCACTTCTATCGCAAGGCGATGGGCAACAAGGCTCGCATCCTGATCCTCGAGAATCACGACGATTTCGGCGGACACGCCAAGCGCAACGAGTTTCGCTTGAATAATGCATTCCGGCTCGGCTTTGGCGGCACTTTCTCGATCGAGAGTCCCGCTCCCTACAGCGCGGTCGCCAAGGGCGTGGTCGAAGAACTAGGAATCGACGTCCCTTCGTATTCGAAATACTTCAACAAAAATCTGTACCGCTCGCAGGGACTCCGCCCCAGAATGTTCTTCGATAAAGAAACCTTCGGCACCGACAAGCTGGTGGTCAACTTCGATCCTCGCAACGGAGGAGAAAGCGAAGACTCCGGCTCGGAAACTACCTCGCTGTTGAAGCAGTTTCTTGCCGACGCTCCCATCGCCGAGCAGGCGAAACAGGATTTCGAACGCCTCTTCCGCGAGAAGAAGGACTATTATCCCGGCCTCACATCCGACGAGAAGAAAGGGAAGCTGGCCCGCATCAGCTACAACGATTTCCTCAAGAACATGGTCGGAGTCCACGAAGACGTCATCAAGGTGTTCCAGGCATTTCCCCATGGATTATTCGGAGTCGGCTTCGATGCCGTCGCTGCGCAGGATGCGTGGGGATTTTCACTGCCAGGCTTCGCCGGCATGAATCTCGATCCGACTCCGGGGAAGGGAATGAATCGCGATGCGATCCCCAACGAAGAAGCCGACAAATATTTCTTCCATTTTCCCGATGGCAACGCCAGCATCGCGCGCTTGCTGGTACGCAAACTGATTCCGGATGCGATTCCCGGCCGTGAGATGCGCGACGTCGTCCTCGCCAAGGCGAATTACGCCAAGCTCGACCATGCCGGATCTCCCGTGCGCATTCGTGTGAACAGCACGGCCGTTCGCGTGAAGCACATCGGAGATGTAGCGAGTGCCAAGGAAGTCGAAATCACATACGCGACTGGCGGCAAGGCCTATAGTGCGCGCGCCAAGAATGCAGTCCTGGCTTGCTGGCACGTTGTGATCCCTTACATCTGCGACGAGTTGCCGGACAAACAGAAAGAGGCCCTCGCCTCGGCGCAGAAAGTTCCGCTGCTCTATACCAACGTCTTTCTCCGCAACTGGACGTCGTTCCGGAAAGTCGCCACCAATTCCGTTTACGCCCCCGGCATGTATCACACCTCGATCAACCTCGATCTGCCCGTCAGCATTGGTGGATACGAGTGCGCGCACAAGCCCGAAGAGCCGATCGTCGTTCACATGATGAAGGCGGCCTGCCATCCCGGACTGCCGGCGCGCCAGCAGCACACCTTCGGACGCATAGAACTTTTTGAGACAACCTTCGAAACCATGGAGCGCAACATTCGCGACCAGTTGGCGCGCACGCTAGGGCCGGGAGGCTTCGATCCCGCGCGCGATATTGCGGCGATCACCGTGAACCGATGGCCGCACGGCTACGCCTACGAATACAACTCTCTGTGGGATCCATTCTGGCTGGAAGGCGGCATCACGCCCTGCGAAGTCGCGCGCCAGCCCTATGGACGAATCGCAATCGCCAACGCAGATGCCGGAGCCTACGCCTACACCGACGAGGCGATCAATCAGGCCTACCGCGCTGTTGGAGAAATCACCCGAAGCTAGCCTGAATTGGCCTCGAATTACATTGAGGGAAGGTTTGATTATAAGGTTTGATTATGTGGGGACAGCCGCCCTCGGCTGTCCGGCGGAGCGAAGCTCCGCAGTGCTCGCAGAACCGCTACTGCGCTCCTGCTCCCTTCAACTGTGCGGCCCGATTCCGCGCCTCTTGCGCCTGCTGCGTCATGCCTTTCGCCTGATACGCATCCGCCAGTGCATTCTCCAGATCCGCATCATCGGTACTCTGACTTTTTTCCTTCAAGTACGCCGCAATCGCATCGTCGTATTTCCCGAGCCGCGCGTACGAGTTCCCCATGTCAAAGTAAAGTCCTGAGATGCCTGGATTACTCGCCGCCGCGCTTTTGAACTGCTCCAACGCCGCGGCGTCGCTTCCTTGTTCAGCCAGCACCAGGCCAAGCCCGTAATGCCCGCCGGCACTGCTGGAATCTTGAGCCAGAATCTGCATGAACTGTGCTTTCGCCGGATCGAGCTGTCTTTCGTTTAAGTATGTCAGTCCGAGATCGAATCGCGCCTGGGCGAGTTGAGGTTCAAGTTCCAGAACTCGCTTGAACTCAGTTTCCGCGTGCGAGAAATCATGACGTTTGAAATACGCTTCTGCCAGCATTCCATGGGCGTCGACAGAATTCGGCTGCTCGCGAGCCACGTCCTGCAGCCTCGACAGCGAATCGCCTTGGTTGTCGCGCAGTGATTCGTACGCTCGGACGAACCGCATCGTGCCACCGCGCCACTTTCCGATCCCCCAGCCGCCGGCCACCACCGCCAGCACGATGATGCCGAGAACCGCAACGCGCCGCGGCGCATTGTCCTGTCGCGGAGCGAATTTCGCAACCAGCGCTCCGAGAATCATCCCGCTGACCAGTCCCCCGATGTGCGCAGAATTATCGACGCCAGGGAACACTCCTCCAAAAAACAGATTGAACCCTGCAAAGACCAGGAGACTGGTCAGCGTCCCCTTGATGGCTGTCTTAGGCAGCGAAAACTCGCCCAGATAGAACGAGGCAATCAACGCGCCCGCCAGGCCGAAAATAGCGCCCGACGCGCCGACCGTCGACACAAACGGATGCCATGCCAGGCTCGCCAATCCTCCGGCAACGCCAGTCGTTAAATAGATGACGAGGTACGTCCAGCGACCATAGAGCGACTCGCTCAGCGCACCCAGATCCCACAGGCACCACATGTTGAAGCCGATGTGCAGCAGCCCGCCGTGCACAAACATGTACGTCAGCAGGCGCCACCAATCGCCTGACAACGTCAGCGGACCCCAGTTCGCGCCCCAATGCTGCGTTAGCGCGCCGGAGAATTCATGCATCGGATCGAGAAACGCGGTCGGCTCCCCGCTCGCCAGCAGCATCGCCAGAAACACAGCAATGTTTGCGCCGAACAGAACATGGGTCAGCGTGATCGTGCTTTGCCCGCGCTGCACCCAAGGCATTGGCTGGACCACCTGCGTCTCAGAGCCTTCACCGCGCTGCGCAGCCTCATGCTGCACACACCACTGGCAGATCTTCCGCAAGGTGAATGGAGGCAGTTGCCTCCCGCATCGGCTACAGTTCGCCATAATTCTGATTTAAGAGTAGCAGGAAGCCGTTCTTGTTGTGGAAGGGCACGGCTTCAGCCGCGCCCTTATCGTCACCAACAGAACCGGCTTTAGCCGCCGAGCTTGCGGCACCTCAGTGGATCGTCTTCGTCTTCCGCGACATGTAATCCATCAGCAGATATTGCCCGAGCGTATACGGAGTCGTGAAGTACGCTTTCCCGCGGCACATCTCCGTGACCTTCTGCACAAACTGCACCAGCCCGTAATCCGACGCCAGCATGAACGTATTGATCAGCACGCCCGCCCGCTTGCACTTCGATACCTCTTCGAGCGTCTGGCTCACCACCAGCGGATCGAGCCCGAACGCATTCTTGTAAATCCGTCCGTCTTCGAGCGTCAGCGCCGAAGGCTTCCCGTCGGTGATCATCACGATCTGCTTCATGTCTTTTCGCTGCCGCTGCAAAATCCGCTGCGCCAGCCGCAATCCTTCGCGCGTGTTGGTGTAATACGGTCCAACTTTCACCCGCGCCAGCTGCGACAACGGAATCTCCTCCGCCGAATCATGAAACAGCACCAGCGACAGCGAATCGCCCGGATACTGCGTCCGGATCAGATGCGACAGCGCCATCGCCACCTTCTTCGCCGGAGTGAACCGGTCCTCTCCATACAGAATCATCGAATGCGAGCAGTCCAGCATGAGCACCGTCGCGCACGACGACTGGTATTCGCACTGATGCACCTGAAGATCGGAATACTCGATATTCAGCGGCAGCTCCAGCCCTTCGCGCTGGATCGCATTCGAAAGCGTCGCCGTGATATCCAGATTCAGCGTGTCGCCGAACTCGTAAGTTTTCGATGATCCGCTGGCTTCGATGCCGGTGGCCAGGTCGCGCGTGTCGTGCCGGCCGAAGCTCGATTTCCCCAGCGATCCCAGCAGATTGCGCAAAGATTTGAATCCCAGAAAATCCAGGCTCTTGTCCGTAATTTCGAATCTCGCCTGCTGTGCCTCGCCCTTCTGTCCGCCCACACTCGATCGCCGCGCCGGATCGTGCGGCTCATCGACGGAGATGTAATCTTCCTGCTGCATGCGCTCGATGAGCTTCTCGATGAGTTCATCTAGTTGCCCGTCGGCCATCATTTGCTCGATCTGCTCGCGCAGGTTCTCGTCGAACATCTCGCCGTTCATCAGCGCCTCTTCGATCGCGCGCTTCAGTTCGTCCAGCGTTTGCTCGCCCTGCGGCATCTCGTACCACATCGAGTCCTGAAATCCGCTCTGCAGCAGATAATCCGCCAGCGCGCCGAGCAGATCTTCCATGCTCATCTCGCCCGCGGGATCCGGCACGTATTTGGAGTAGCGAATGCGCTTCATAACAGCTGCTAGCTTCTAGCTGCTAGCCTCTAGCCGAGAAGTCCCCTGACCTGTCTGGCAGCCAGGAACCGGAAGCTAGTGGCTGCTTTAATTGAACTGCCTTCTCTGCCGGTACGGCCGTTCCTCTTCAAATGACTTTTCCCGCACCGGTTCGGGCTTCTTTTCTCCCGCCTTGAACACGCGCTCTTCGCTGCGCCCGATGCGCTTATGCGCGTACAGTCCTTCCAGGATGAATTCCGCCGCCGAAACCTGTTGCTCCGCGGCGTCTTTTGGCGTGATCCCCAGCGGCCCCAGCTTTTCGGTCAGCCCCTGAATCCCTTTCAGATTCTCCAAAGCCTCCGCGGCCGGCACGGAATCCGACAATTGAATCTCTCCGCCCATGTCGAACCATTGCACGATCTGCTGGACATTGGCTCCGGTGTAGTACTCGTCGTACGTTTTCGCGATCGCCGTGCGGATCAGTTCACGTCCCACAGAATCCGCGCCCTTCATCTCGCCTTCGTACTCGAGTTCGAGCTTGCCGGTTATGGCAGGCAGCGCGGCGTAAATATCGCTGATGCGCGGCACCACCAGCTTCTCTTTATTCCGAATTGCCCGCCGTTCCGCGTTCGACACGACGTTTTCCATCGCGGAAATCGGCAGCCTCTGGCTGACGCCCGACCGCTTATCGATCTTCTTATCCTCGCGCGCCGCGAATGCCACGCGCTCAATCACCTGTTGCACATATTCCGGCAGATGCAGCGTGTTCCCATTCCGCCGCGTCCACGCCTCCTGCGCCGTGATCGTGATTCCTTCCTCCACCGTCGCCGGGTAATGCGTCCGGATCTCCGATCCAATGCGGTCTTTCAGCGGCGTAATGATCTTGCCGCGCGCCGTGTAGTCCTCGGGATTCGCGCTGAACACCAGCGCCACATCGAGCGGCAGCCGGATCGGATAGCCCTTTATCTGCACGTCGCCTTCCTGCATGATGTTGAAGAGTCCCACCTGAATTTTCCCAGCGAGGTCGGGGAGTTCATTGATCGCGAAAATCCCGCGGTTCGCCCGCGGCAGCAGTCCGTAGTGCACTGTCAGTTCGCTCGACAGTTCATGTCCGCCTCGGGCAGCTTTGATCGGATCGATGTCGCCAATCAAATCCGCAATCGTCACATCAGGCGTCGCCAGTTTTTCTACATATCGATCGTCCGGAGTGAGATACGCAATCGGCGCATTGTCCCCAAGCCGCGCGATCTCGTCGCGGCAGCGCTTGCAGATCGGCGCATACGGATTGTCATGAATCTCGCATCCCGCCAGATATGGCATCTGGGAATCGAGCAGCGTCGTCAATGCCCGCAGGATGCGGCTTTTCGCCTGTCCGCGCAATCCCAGCAGTATGAAGTTGTGGCGCGAAAGGAGCGCGTTAATGATCTGCGGAACTACCGTATCGTCGTAACCCACAATGCCTGGAAAAACCGCGGCATCGCCCTTTTCCTGCAAACGCGCGACCAGATTGTCACGCAGTTCGTCTTTCACTCTTCGCGTGCGCAAACGCTCTTCCGAGAAATGGCTGCGGCGCAGATCACCCAGGGTGCGCGGAACACTCATGAAAGGAACCCCCAGTAAAACTTTCCCCGATTATACGCCCCATCGTGGAATGACTTCGTCAGTTCGCCGGCGCTCGATCAGTGCACATGCCCGTTCCCGCCTGCCTTCTCGCGCGTTCGTGCCACGCGCCGCAGTTTCGGCAGAATGCCCTCCAGATATGCCGCTACTTCCTGCATCCTTTGCACCTCGGAACGGATCCCCAGCAACTTCTGCTTGAAATCGAGATCGAGCGGCAGCGACCCCGCCAGATAAAACGAAAGCTGGTTCTGATCGGCCGCCGAAAGATCCTGCACCGCTCCTGCCAGCGACAAAATTTCCAGATGCAACTGGATCGCCCGCACCTTTTCGTCCTGCTCGGTACCTCCCGGCTCGTCGGGCACCAGAAGCACTTCGGCCCGCAGGAACGATCGTTCTTTGTTCAGTTCCAACACCTCGAACCGCTTCCGGCCTTCCGCAATCAGATCGAGCCGTCCGTCCGGATACTCCTTTGTCACGGTAATGATCTCCGCCGTACACCCAACATCCGCAATGCCTTCCTCGAGCGCGCGCACCACTCCAAATGGCTCATCGTTGGCCAGGCATTCGCGGATCATCTCTTTGTAGCGCGGTTCGAAAATATGCAGAGGCAGGGGAGTGCCCGGCAGCAGCACGACCTCGAGCGGAAACAAGGGAAGAAGTGCCACGCAACCTCCGATCGCGAGCGACCGTCCTATGGTGCGATTCTACGATACTGCGCGCTTTGTTATCTTGACTTGCCGCGCTGCTCGGAATACAACGCGAACATGGAACTCGACGGCAAGGTAGTCGTAGTCACCGGCGCTTCGATGGGCATTGGCGAAGCGATCGCAAAAAGATTCGTACAGGAAGGCGCATCGGTGGTTCTTCTTTCGCGCGATGCCGCTCGCGCCGAAGCGGCACGCACCCGCATCGGCGTTCCCGAGCGCACGGTTGCGCTCTCCTGCGACGTCCGCCACTCCGAAGAAATCGACCGTATCCTCGGGCTCACGCTCCATCACTTCAAGCAGATCGATATCTGGGTCAATAACGCCGGCCACGGACTGCTCGACTCCGTTGCCCAGGCCGACATGCACGCCTGCCACGATCTATTCGAAACAAACTTCTTCGGCGCCCTTTCGGCCATGCAGGCCGTTGTCCCGGTCATGCGGCAGCAAGGTGGAGGCTCGATCATCAACATCTCGAGTGTCGCCGGACACATTCCGCTGCCGTTTTCGGCGATTTACAGCGCAAGCAAGTTCGCGCTCAACGCCGTAGGAAAGGCTGCCAACCTTGAACTGAAGAAGGACGGCATTCATGTCCTCACCGTTTGCCCGGGATACGTCCGAACTGCATTTGGAGAGAATGCCATACGCGGCAACGAAATGAAGAGAGTGCGCCCGGCCTCGGTCCGCGGCATCCCCGCGGATCGCGTCGCTAACGCCACGCTGGACGGATATCTTAAGAAAAAGAGGGAAGTGATCGTCCCCTGGACGATGCACATCGCTGTGAAGCTGTATCAGCTATTCCCGAGCCTGGTTGAGTGGGGCATGAGCAGAATGGCGAAATAGAAAGACTCCAAAGTGGATACTCCTAGCCGAGTTCCCCCAGCATAGCTTCCATCTCTGACTGCGCGTGCAAGTTTCCAGTCCGCCGCGCTGAGCCAATCCCATCTTCCAGCATCTTCTTTGCGTCTTCCGGCCTTTCCGCCCGTACCAGCGTCTGCGCCGCCATGAAGTATCCCGCCGTGTAGTCCGGATGGTTCTCGATCAATATCGAGAACTCGGCCAGCGCGCGGTCAAAGTCGCCCTGCTTCGAGTACTCCATCGCCAGCCCGTACCGCGCAAAGGCGTCCTTCGGATTTTCCGTCAGAATCTCGTTCAGAGCGGCAATACGATCCATCAGTATTGTTATGCCTCGGCAACGAGATTACTACAACTCCTATACCGCACCCGCAACGAAAACGTGGGGCCGTGAGATGTTCCAACGCCGCGCAATGCTTTTGACGTTGCATTCGAAGCGGATGATCCCGGTGCGTTCAAGAATCTAATTGCGTTTCGGTTTAGAGGGGGACGCTTTCCTTCCGAATCGGTGTTGTCTTATTGATCAAACTCTCAACAATTCCTACTCGGAATGCCGGAGCTGCATAGTCCTTCGATCGAAACTCTGCGGGAATGGCGATCTGGTTCCCGTCCCGCATGGATGAGAAGTGAGGCGACATAATTTCCACGCCCGCTTCGTAAAACTTGTCCTGAATATTCTGGTGAAGATCAGAATAGATCCGTGCCATCAGGCCGGGATGGTCGGTGTAGGCATTCAACTCATAGTGCACGTAGAAGTCGTCTAACGCCGTCTGCAATATGAATGGGCGTGGTTCTCGGAGCACGTGCTCCGTTGAAAGAGCCGCGTCGATCAGAAGTTTGTGGACAGTCCTCCAGGGCGCGTCATAACCAATCGTGACCGTAGTGTGGAGGATGAGCCCCTCCCCTTGCGCCGATCCGCTGAAATTGATGATGTGACTCCCCAAGACCATCGAGTTGGCGATGGTAATTTCGACATTCTTGATCGTGCGAACGCGAGTGATCAGAAGGTTTCTTTCGACAATATCTCCAATCGTGTCGGCGATCTTGACCCGGTCGCCGATCTTGAACGGACGCATATAGGTAAGAATGACTCCGGCGACGATGTTCGCAACGGCTGAGGTAGAACCAAGGGACACCAGGACACCCAGGAAGATGGAGACTCCACGAAAAGCGGGCGAATGCGAACCGGGAAGGTAAGGAAAGAGCACAATCAGGGTTAAGGCCAATACCAGAAAGCGCACGATCTTGTACGTGGGTTCCGCCCATTCCGGATAAAAGCCGCTCACTGTGATGGTCTGCCGTCCAAGTTCCGTAAAGATAACCTTGATGAGCTTGATTGCGTAGAACGAGATGACTCCAATCACAGCAATGAAGAAGACATTGGGAAGGTAAGCAATGAGGCCATCCCACACCAGTCCCAGCGGAGACAACACATACGCAACCAGGCTTTGCGCATAGCCTCGCGTCCACGGAAAGAAGCTGAGAACGAGCGACGCGTAGAAATAAAGCACGACCATCGAAACGGTGAAGCGCAGGAGCCTCGCCGCCCCGGTCACGATCTCGGCAATTCTATAAGCCGGGAGTAATTCGAATTCTTGGATCTTAATGGACCGGATTCGCGTGCCGCGCCAGCTATTAATCGTTCGGTAGAGCTTCGCAAACAGAATGCTTAGGGTTCGCAGCAACAGGTAGAGGACCGATGTCGCAAGAACCGCATACAGGAGGCCGAGCAAAATGCTCCTGAGGCTGTATTCCCGCCGCGTGGTGATCAGCGCACTGCGAATGCGGTCGGCATAATCTCTCGCCACTTCCTGACGGGTTTTTCCTGATACCTGCGCATCCTGATCGGTGACACTCATAACCACCAAGTCATTGGCAAGAATGTCGGTTGTCGATCCGGAATCAGCCGTGGTGAGGGATTCGGGATTGAACGTAATGTCCTTTGAAAGATCCCTTAGCCGGCGGCTTATGGCTGCCGCTCGAGCTTCAGCTGGAAAGGAGAGCACTCCTTGGACTGCAAACAGTGTCCGATGGTCCACCTGGACTGGAGCACGCGGCACGGAGGGAGTCTGCTTTGCCTCAGGGGATGATTGCGCGCATAGAACAGCCGAGAGCAACACCAGCAAGGATCCGCTGAGCAACATGCGTCGGGCGCGACTCCTAGTAAAAGTCATGAGATGTCCTCCTCCTACGGTCCTGGTGCGTGGATTGTATGCCGAGGCGTGCAGAAAAATATCCTGAAAGTGAGATTGGTTCAATGAACCACGGCGTCGGGGCAGCTACCGGACCATCTTCAGCATGGCTTCGACGCTGTTCACAGTCGCCAGCCCGTACCGCGCAAAGACGTCCTTCGGATTTTCCGTCAGAATCTCGTTCAGAGCGGCAATACGATCCATCGGTCCCTACCTCGGCAACGAGATTACTACAACTACCAGCACTCGAAACGAAAACTGGTCAGACGCCCAGCGACTGATTACAATGGCGAGTCCCGTAAAATTCAAAGCCATCGGAAGTCGACATGACCTGTCCCTATTTCATGCCTGTATCTCGAATAGAAGGCGGAAACTGGCCTCATCCCACGCGGCTACCGCTCGGCTGCGGATGGAGCGGCCACTGCACCGCTCCCGGACACGAAAGCCAGGTTCCACCTCCCGAGATTCTCGAAGCTTTCTGCAATCTCGGTTACGCGGGCAACTGCGCCTGGTCGCCTCTGCGGCGTAACTGGGACGCAGTTCGATTCGCCGTCTTGCCGCCCACAGAGCCCGCCGCGCGTAATGGCAATCAGGCACCACTCGACATCACGCCCGCGCGCACTCTCCGCCTTGTCTATGTATGCGAACGAAACCATCGCCCCGTCGATCACGGCGAACTGGAGTTCGATCTCACTCAGTCCACATGCCTCCGCCGCCACGACGACGCCCGCATTCAGAAGATGGCGGAATGTTTTCTCGAATCGTATTTGAAGAAGAAGGCATGACCAGCAAGGAAGACAACTAATGCCCGACGACAATCTCACCTCGCGCCCGGTCCGCGACTCCCAATCCGAAATGGCGGAGATCGTCCTGCCCAACGACGCCAACCCGCTGGGCGCTCTTCTCGGCGGGCGCCTCATGCACTGGATCGACCTCGCCGGAGCCATGGCCGCTCACCGTCATTCGCGCAACTATGTCGTCACCGCCTCCGTCGATCATATCGACTTCCTGGTCCCGGTCCGCGTCGGCGATCTCGTCATTCTGCGCTCTTCGGTCAATCGCGTCTTTCACACCTCCATGGAAGTCGGCGTCAAGGTGCACGTCGAGAACTACATCGCCGACACCGCGCAGCACGTCAGTTCCGCCTATCTGATGTTCGTTGCTGTCGATGGCGCCGGCAAGCACTTGAAGGTTCCGGCCGTGATCCCAGAAACCGACGAGGAACGCCGCCGTTATGAAGACGCCGGCCGCCGCCGCGAGATTCGCCGCGCCGAACTCGACCGCCGCCGCAAAGCTCGCCAGTGATGGCTAAAGTGTGATTGAAATCACATCCAAGGCTTTGCCCCTGCCTTTAAGGTAACCAGTATCCGAGGTCCCCATGGATAGTGCTCTCTTAGTGCATCGCCTTCACTTTGCTTTCACCGTCACTTTTCACTACCTTTTTCCGCAACTGACCATGGGCCTGGCCCCGCTCATCGTGGTGCTCAAGACGCTGGGCCTGCGCCGCAATGACGACACCTACAATCAGGCCGCGCGTTTCTGGGCGAAGATTTTCGGCATCAACTTCGTTCTCGGAGTCGTGACCGGAATCCCCATGGAATTTCAGTTTGGCACGAACTGGTCGCACTTTTCCCGCTTCGCCGGAGGCGTCATCGGCCAGACGCTAGCCATGGAAGGCATGTTCGCCTTCTTCCTCGAGTCTGCCTTTCTCGGCCTATTTCTTTACGGCGAGAAGCGCCTCAGCCCGCGCGCGCACTGGTGGTCGGCTGTCGCGGTGTGTCTCGGATCATGGCTCAGCGGATTCTTCATCATCGCCACCGATGCCTGGATGCAGCATCCGGTCGGCTACATGCACGCACCCGACGGTTCCCTGCAACTCACCAGCTTCTGGGCACTCGTTCTGAATCCCTGGGCTTGGTGGCAGTACGCGCACAACATGTGTGGCGCCGTGATCACCGGGGCGTTCGTGATGGCCGCGATCGGCGCATTCTATCTGCTATGGGGAAAGTTCCACGATTTCGGACGCCTCTTCGTGAAAGTCGGAGTCGTCGCCGGCCTGATCGCCTCGGTCATACAACTATTCCCAACCGGTGACGGCCAGGGCCGCATGATCGCTATGAATCAGCCCGCCACGCTGGCCGCGATGGAAGCTTTGTTCGAAACGCAGCCCGGAGCGCCGCTGGTTCTGATCGGACAACCGAATGTCGAACAAAAGAAGATCGACAACCCGCTCGTGCTTCCCAGGACTCTGAGCTTCCTCACCTATCGTGCGTGGTCCGCTGAAGTCAAGGGACTCAACGCTTTTCCGCAGGATCAGTGGCCGACCAACATCGAGCTGCTCTACTACAGCTACCACATCATGGTCGGGCTGGGCACCATCTTCATCGCGATCATGGTGATTGCAGCATTCCTGTTGTGGCGCGGCAAATTGTTTGAGAACCGATGGATGCTCTGGATCCTCATGCTCGCCTTGCCGTTCCCTTACATCGCCAACACCGCCGGATGGATCACCGCTGAAATCGGCCGCCAGCCCTGGCTCGTCTACGCGCTCATGCGCACCGCGGACGGCTATTCGAAAACCGTTTCGGCCGGCAACGCCATGTTCACTTTGTTGGGATTTCTGGGAATGTACACCGTGCTCGGCATCTTCTTCCTGTTCCTGATTCGCCGAGAAATTGAGCACGGACCGGAAGCAGCCGTCTCCCATGGACTAACGCCGGAAGACGCGGGAATTCTAATAGGCACAGGAAAGTAGCGCGAGATTGTGTAGAGACAGCCGCCTCGGCTATCCGGCGGGTCCAAGCCCGCCAAGGTTGGTATCAGAATACGGTTTTTGCAGGTTGGTATCAGGGCACGGCTTTAGCCGTGCCGTTCAAGCGGACTCATTACTGGGGCTTTAGCCCTGAAGAACGGATTCGAGGCAATTATGGAAACACTCTGGTTCATGATCGTTGCAGTTATGGTTGCAGCCTACGTCGTGCTCGATGGCTTTGATCTCGGCGCTGGCGTCATCTATCTCGGAGCCGCAAAAACCGCCCGTGATCGCCAGATCATCATGCGCGCCATCGGCCCCGTCTGGGACGGCAACGAAGTCTGGCTTCTCGCCGCCGGGGGCACCCTCTATTTCGCCTTCCCGCTGCTCTATGCCTCGAGCTTCAGCGGATTCTATCTTCCGCTCATGATGGTCCTCTGGCTCCTCATGCTTCGTGGCATCGGCATCGAACTCCGCGCGCACATGGAAAACCACGTCTGGCGCGGATTCTTCGACGTGGTCTTCTCCGTCTCCAGTATCCTGCTCTGCATTTTCTTGGGCGCTGCGCTGGGCAATGTCGTCCGTGGCGTTCCTCTCGGCGCCGACCAATACTTCTTCGAGCCGCTCTGGACCAACTTCCGCCCGAACTTCGGCGCCGGCACAAGCAACGGCATTCTCGACTGGTACACCGTCCTCACCGGCGTGATCGCGCTCGTGACTTTGACCGCGCACGGTTCGCTCTATATCGCCACTAAAACCGAGAACGATCTCAACCACCGCGCCCGCATCACAGCCATGTGGGTGTGGCCGCTCCAGTTGCTTCTGACGGTTGTGGGATTGGTTGCAACCGTTTCCATCCGCCCCGGCGTCCTCGACAACTACAAGCACCACTACATCGGGTTGCTCATCCCGGTGCTCGTGTTCGGATCGCTCGCCGTCATGATGCATGGCATGATCCGGCACGCCGATAAAATTGCCTTCGTCGCCTCGGCCGTTTACATCGTCGGCATGCTGGTCGGAGCGGCCTTCGCGCTCTACCCCGTCGTTCTTCCGGCAAGCACCGACGCCGCTCTTAACCTGACCATCTACAACACCAAGGCCGGAGCGCACGGCCTGGCCGTCGGATTCACCTGGTGGATCATCGGCATGATCCTCGCCCTCGGCTACTTCTTCTTCCTGTTCCGCATGTTCAAAGGCAAAGTGCGCCTGGAAGGCGAAGGCTACTAAACACGCGCCACGGATTTTCACCGACGACCGTGCATCAAGATCAACCAGACTCTCGAAGTATCCGCGTGAATCCGTGAAATCCGTGGCGCTTTGTTTTCTCAGGGCAAATGGGCGTGAATGCCAAGCCCTTCCGCAACCCGGCGAAGCTGTTTGTCCCGTGTCCACAGCAACATCGGAGGATCAAGCAGCGCCGACGCGATCAGCTGTGCATCGGTCAACCCGATACCGAGGTTGTACAAACGGCGCGCCTCGATCATGTGACGCAGTTCCTTCGTCTGTGCCACTCGCGCCTGCGGCAGCAGATCCAGCATGGCAAGCGTGCTCGTCCGGTTACGAAGCGAGCCCAAGGCAAGCTCCGCAATAATCCACGGATGGATCACAATCTGGCTCTGACTAAGACTCCTTTCCATCTCCCTGTCTCCTGACCGGAAATGGTCGATCCAAACGGAAGTGTCGGCCAGGATCAACCCTGTCGCCCTCGCCGCCGTGGAATGCTCTTCAATCCAGGCATGGAGCCCCCGAGCGACGCTAATCTGCGAGCGCTCTCCCGCTCGATGAGAGCTTTCAGCGCCTCCCGGACCAGCGCCGTCTTCTCTTCGACTCCCGTGTATTCCTGGGCAACGCGAATGAGTTCATCGTCCAGCGCAATTGTCGTCCGCATAAGCAACTCTCCCGATGCATCAATTATAGCATCAAACGATGCTTAGAAGTGTGCCATATCAATTTCAAAAATCTGGTCTGAAGGCCAAACGCTGTATAATCGCTCTTTGGAGTTCTGCGCGATCTCCTCGATTCAGCACTCCCAATTTCCAATCAGGAGCCCATTCCTTTGAACGCAAACATGCCGCATCAGCACGGACCCGCGCCGCAAGGCCCCCAGCCACTCCCGGGCGTGGACGCCATCATCGCCGTCGGTTCCGGCAAAGGAGGCGTCGGCAAAACCACGCTTTCGGTCAACCTCGCCGTCGCGCTCTCCAAGATGGGACACAAGGTTGGCCTGCTCGACGCCGATGTCTACGGACCGAACGTCCCGCTGATGCTTGGCGTCAACTCGCAGCCCCGCATGATCGGCGACAACCGCATCGAGCCCATCGAAGCCTTCGGCCTCAAAGTCATCTCCGTCGGATTTCTCAATCCCGGCGACAAGCCTGTCATCTGGCGCGGACCCATGCTCCACCAGATCATCCGCCAGTTCCTCGGGCTCGTCGAATGGGGACGCCTCGACTACATGGTCGTCGATCTTCCGCCCGGCACTGGTGACGTCGCGCTCTCGCTCGTTCAGACCGTTCCGCTGACCGGAGCGGTGGTCGTTTCAACTCCATCCGATGTTTCTCTGCAGGACGCGCGCAAGGCGATCGAAATGTTCCGCCAGATGAAGGTCGATATCGCGGGCGTGGTCGAGAATATGAGCTACTTCGTCTGTCCGCATTGCCAGCACGAGATCGATATCTTCTCCCGCGGCGGCGCCGAATTAATGGCCAAGCGTTTCGACGTACCGTTCCTGGGCAGCATCAGCCTCGATCCCGAAGTTCGCAAATCCGGAGACAGCGGCAAGCCGGTTGTGCTCGAAGGCGAGAACTCCCCGCACGCGAAATCCATCTACGAATTCGCGCACAAAGTCATCGACCGCGTAGGCGAGATCAGGGCCAACGCCCCGGCCAACGTAATCCAGATCCAGTAGCCCTCATTCTTGTCATCCTGAGCGGCAGCTTTTGCCGCGAAGGATCTATGCAACTCACGCGGACTACATAGGTTCCTTCGCCGCCAAAACCTGCGGCTCAGAATGACAACGCTTTTTGCGTTGTGCTGAATCTCCCCAGCCGCCACCGCGCCGCCGGTTCTCCATTCTTCAAAATCAACTCCGCCATCATCTCCCCGATCGCCGGCCCATGCTTGAACCCATGTCCTGATCCCCCACCAAGCAGCCACACATTCTCATTCTCGGGATGCCGGTCCACGATGAAATCTCCATCCGGAGTCTGCTCATACTGGCACACCCGGCTCTCGACCAGCGGCGCATTCTTCAGGGCAGGGAAGCGATATGCAACGTACTCGCGAATATCCTTCAACGTTTCCTGGCTGACCACACGTTCTCCGCCAGTCGGATCAATTTCCGGTCCGCGCGTATCATCGGCGATCTTGAATCCGCGCCGATCACTTCCAGGGATGCCGTAGCGGAACTTCCCGCGATGATCGGCCCACACCGGAAGATATTCATCCGTAAGCCGCGCGTCCCCAGCAGGCGTTCCGAAGAAAAACACATCCTGCTTAGTCGCGCGAACCCGGCCCCCAATCTCCCTCGGAAACAACTTGCCAAGCCACGCCCCACACGCAAAGACATAAGCATCAGCCCTGAGCTTCGATCGATCCGACAGCCGCAACTCCCGCAATGGACCATCTTCCAATCCATTCGCAAGCACCGCAACCTGCCGGTACTTCCCCCCTGCCGCCACGAATGCCTCCAGTGCCGCCATACAACTCGCCCGTGCGTCCAGATATCCGCACTCCGGCTCGAAGATCCCCCACGCGATCCCTTCAAAGCTAATCTGCGGCCAGCGTTTTCGCATCTTCGCAGCCGGGAGTTCTTCAAAAGGAATCTTCGCCGCTTTGAGCATCTCGATCGATCCTCGCTCGAAGCGATCGTCGCGCCCGGAAGCCATCCACAAAACTCCGCTGCGATGCAGAAACTGCTTCCGCCACTTCCGTTCATACTTCGCCCAGAGCTTCAGCGCCCGCGCCGCCATCTCGGTATAAGGCTGATCCGGACCGTAAGTCCCCCGCATCACCCGAGTCTCGCCGCCCGACGACGCCCGCGAATTCCCCGGACCCCAAGCATCCAGCAGAGTCACTCGAGCCCCGCGTTCCGCCAGTTGCAGCGCAGTCCACCCGCCGAACGCTCCGGCTCCAATGACCGCGATATGTGGTTTAGTTTTCATCAGGAAAGTTTCAAGGTTCCAAAGTTTCAATGTTCCATACTCCCAAAGTCAAACGATGGCCAGCCCCGGCTTTTGAAACAAGAAACCCGAAACTCGAAACTCCGCCACTTTGAAAACTTTGGAAGGTTGAAAACTTGGCACGTTGAAACTTTGCTCTTCTTGACTTCCCCCACCCCTCATTCCTAGAATCCCAACAGGATCATAACTTCGATCCAAAACCTAAGCTTCTGCATCTAAAATAGTTAAGGAATGGACCCGGCGCAGTTGCTCCCCTCGGCGCTAGCCGCCCGATTTGAGACAATTGATATAGAGATTTATGCCCGCTGACCCCAATATCGGGAATCGCGAACGCGAAATTCTGACCGCCATCGTCGAGACTTTCATCTCGACCGGCGAGCCCGTCGGATCGCGCACGCTCGCGCGCTCCAACCGCGAAGGCCTCAGCCCGGCTTCCATCCGCAACGTGATGGCCGACCTTTCGGACGCCGGATTTCTCGAGCAGCCCCACGCCTCCGCCGGACGTGTGCCCACGACGGAAGCTTACCGCTACTATGTCGAGCAGATGTCGGGCACGGCGCGCCTCGCGCCTCAGGAAGAAACGATGATTTCCGAATCGCTGGCCGGCATCAGCGATGTGCAGGAATTCATGGAGCGCACCTCGCACGTGCTCTCTCTGATTTCCCGCAACGTGGGTGTGACCATTGCTACCAGCGGTCCTAAGAACGCGCTCGAGCATGTTTACTTCTCGCGCCTGGGAGATCAGAAAGTTCTCGCCGTCCTCGTAACCCGCTCAGGCCTGGTCCGCGACCGCGTGTTGCGCCTCGATCTGCCTCAGTCAGATCTCGATCTCGCCGCTCGTTACATCAATGAGAATTTCCGCGGCTGGACCATGGACTCCATGCGCTCCGAACTCTCCCGCCGCATCGAACAAGAGCGCAGCGAATATGACCGGCTCATGAATTCCATCGAGCAGCTCTACAAGCAGGGAGCTCTCGCCGCCGAGCAGGGATCGCAGGTCGTCTTCGTTGAAGGCGCGGCCAATCTGCTCGCCGCCGAGCAGGACCGCCAGCGTCTTCAGGAGATGCTTAAGACGCTAGAGGAAAAGGAAAAAGTCGTTAAGCTTCTCGGCGCTTATCTTGATGTGAAGCAGGAGGCCGTTCGCGTGGTCATCGGTCTCGACCAGGCTCTGCCCTCCATGCAGAATTTCGTCCTGATCGGCGCTCCGGCTCACTCCGGCAACGAAGTCATGGGATCTCTGGCCGTCATCGGCCCAACGCGGATGGATTACCAGCACACGATTACGGCCGTGTCTTACATCGCGCGCCTCTTTGACAAAATTTTGAATGAATCGGAGTAACACCGCAGTTATGGGGAAATCGAACGGAAAGCACAAAGTAGAAACCGAGAATCTTGACCTTGAGCACGAACTTCCTCCCGCCGATGGCGATGAGAATTCTCCCGGGTCAAGCTCTGCCGCACCGGCCGGAGAGCTCTCCGGAGCAGAAGCGGAGCTTCAGAAAGTAAAAGCGGAACGCGACAACCTGCTCGACCGCCTCGCCCGGGCGCAAGCGGAATTTGACAACGCCCGCAAACGCGCCCTGAAAGAGCAACAGGACTTCCGCGACTTTGCCATGGCTGACGCCATCAAATCCCTGCTGCCCGTGATCGACAACTTCGAGCGTGCTTTGCGGGCGAAGTCCGAGTCCGGCGAGTTTCGCACAGGAATCGAACTCATCTACAAGCAACTGCAGGACGTTCTCACTAAGTTAGGAGTTCAGCCGATCGCAGCCAAAGGACAGCAGTTCGACCCGCATATTCACGAGGCGATCGAAATGGTCGAGACGCCGGATGCTGCCGATCACGAAGTGCTCGAAGAATGGCAGAAGGGCTACAAGTACAAAGACCGCCTGCTGCGCCCGGCGATGGTAAGGGTCGCGAAAAATCCCGGGAACTAAGAAGTAGCGAGAACTTCCTGCGCAGTCCCTGAATGCCGATTTTTCTTTGACGAAAGGTTTATTTGACCACGAACGCGAAACGAGATTACTACGAAGTGCTCGGCGTCAGCCGTACCGTAACCGAGGTTGAGCTGAAAAGCGCCTACCGCAAGCTAGCATTGCAGTACCATCCCGACCGCAATCCCAACAATCCGGACGCGGAAGAAAAGTTTAAGGAAGTCAGCGAAGCCTACGCCGTGCTCGCCGACTCCGACAAACGGTCGATGTACGATCGCTTTGGTCATGCCGGCCTTGGTGGAACTGGCAGTGCTGGAGCCGGTTTCGATCCGACCGTCTTCCAGGATTTCAGCGACATTTTCGGAGAGTTCTTCGGCTTCGGCGACATGTTCGGCGGTGGCGGACGCCGCCGCACCCGCGTGCAGCGCGGCGCCGATCTCCGCGAAGATCTCACTCTTGAATTTGAAGAAGCCTTCTTCGGTGCGGAAACCAAGGTCACGGTTCGCCGTCACGAGGCCTGCGAAGAATGTCACGGCGCCGGATCAGCGCCGGGCAAAGGTCCGAGCACCTGCCGCTCCTGCAACGGACGCGGCCAGGTTCGCTACCAGCAGGGATTCTTCAGCATTGCCCGCACTTGCCCGACGTGCCAGGGCACTGGCAGCGTCATCACCGATCCCTGCCCGAAATGCAAGGGCGAGGGACGTCTCCTGCGCCAGCGCATCGTCGACGCCAAGGTTCCCGCCGGCGTCGAAGATGGCACCCGCATCCGCTTCGCCGGCGCCGGAGAAGTCGGCCAGTTCGGTGGCCCCGCCGGTGATCTCTACGTCGTCCTTCACGTCAAAGATCATCCCTTTTTTGCCCGCGAGGGCAATGATCTGCATTGCGTCGTGCCCATCTCCGTGACGCAAGCCGCGATGGGCGCAGACATCCGCGTTCCGACCATGGACGGCGAGCACGCGCTCAAAATTCCGGAAGGCACCCAGCCCGGCACGGTGTTCCGCGTTCGCAACAAGGGCGTGCCCGTGTTGAATGGACACGGCAAAGGCGACCTCTACGTCGAAGCGCGCGTCCAGGTTCCCACCAAGCTCAACAAGCGCCAGAAAGAACTTCTGCAGGAACTCGATGTCCTGTCCAAGGTCGACAATCAGCCGCTGCTTCGATCTCTGCTCGGCAAGATGAAAGACATGTTCCAGTAGTCCATAATTCTCACCGCATGACCCGCCGCCGCTGGATTGCCGACGAAGTCTCCGGAAATCAAGCCGCCCTCATCGGCGCCCACGCCGATCATCTCACTCGCGTTCTCCGCGCCCGCGTCGGACAGGAATTCGATGTCATCGCCAACGGCGTTGCTCGTCGCGGACGAATTGCAAGCATCGCGGATCATCGCGTCGTCTTCGAACTGGCCGAAGAAATCCCCGCCGCGCAGACCGCCGATCTCACTCTGTTGCTCTCAATCTTCAAATTCGACCGCATGGAATGGGCGATCGAGAAATGCACCGAGCTCGGAGCCGCAAAAATCATCCCCATCATCGCCCGCCGGACCGACGCTCATCTCGTCTCCGCATCTGCAAAACGCGTCGAGCGGTGGCGTAGGATCGCGCTCCAGGCCGCCGAACAGTCCCGCCGCGCCGTGCCTCCCGAAATCTCCGAACCGGTGAAACTGCGCGACGCTATCAACCTTCCCGGCGCGCTGAAAATCGTCCTCTCCGAGTCGGAAGAGCAATCCAGCCTCCGCGAACTCCTCGACAGCCATCCTTCAGAAGGCGCAACCCTCCTAGCCATAGGCCCCGAAGGCGGTTGGACTGAAGACGAACTCCAACTCTTCCGCGAGAACGGCTGGGCATCGGCCACTCTCGGCCGCACGATTCTGCGCGCCGAAACCGCCGCCATCGCCGCAGTCGCCATCGCGACGCAATAGCCGCGGTTCATGTGGGGACAGCCGCCTCGGATGTCCAGCGAGCGAAGCGAGCGCCGCCTCGTAAACTCCCACAGCCTTCCTCATCCCGCCAGGTGTTATCCTGACCCTCAATGCCGGTGAAGTCGATTTCCCGCCCCGCTCCCTTCATTCCCGACGAATGCCAGCGCCAGGCCATCGAGCACGTCCACGGACCCATGCTCGTCGTCGCCGGTGCCGGGACGGGCAAGACTTCCGTTCTGACTCACCGCATCGAGCGCCTCGTCCACGATGGCCACGCTCGCCCCGACGAGATCCTCGCCCTCACTTACACCGTCAACGCCGCCGATGAGATGCGCGACCGCGTCCGCCGATTGCTCGGCGGCAAGGTCGTGCAGGCCCGAACCTTCCACGATTACTGTCTCGACCTCCTCAAGCGCGCCAACAAGGATTTCGGCGTCCTCGACGACAAGGATCTTTGGATCTATCTCCGCCGCCGCATCCGCGACCTTCACCTCGAGCACTACATTCGCGCCGCAAATATCGGCCAGTTCCTCAACGATCTGCTCGACTTTCTTAGCCGCTGCCACGACGAACTCGTCACTCCTGAGAAATACGCGGACTACGTCGATCGCCTGGAGCGCGGAGAAGTCCCCATTCCCCGCGTCGTCAAATCGAAAACTGTCCTCGAGGACGCCGAAGTCCTCGGCCGCTGCCGCGAAATCTCCCGCGTCTTTTCCACCACGGAGAAATGGCTCCTCGACGAAAACCTCGGCACCTTCAGCCATATGATCACGCGCGCGCACGCCCTGCTTGAAAGCGACGCCGCGATCCTCGCCGATGCCCGCTCCCACGCCCGCTTCATCCTCGCCGACGAATTCCAGGACGCCAACTTCGCCCAGATCAAAATTCTGGCCCGCCTCGCCGGAGCCGATGGCAATCTCTTCGCCGTCGGTGATCCGGATCAATCGATCTACCGTTTTCGCGGCGCATCCAGCGAGGCCTTCCAGCTTTTTCACCGGAATTTTCCAAACTCCAAACTGGTTGTCCTCGAAAAGAACCGCCGATCGACCACCTCGATCCTCCGCACCGCCTTCGCCGTCATCGACAAGAATCCTGCGGTCTTCACCCGCGACGCGCAAGGTGCCCTCGTCTACCAGCGAGCGCCGCTGCAATCGGCGCGCGACGAGGAAGCCACCACGGCCGGGATGCATCTCGCCAACTCTCCCGTCACTGCCATCATTCTCAAGGATCGAAACTCCGAGGCCGCAGATCTCATCGCCTACCTCCGCGAGACGCAGCGAAAAGTGAAATGCAAGTGGTCGGACTTCGGCGTCCTCTATCGCTCTCATTACCAGCGCGACGAAGTCGTCCAGGAACTCGCCGAGGCCGGCATTCCCTTCGTCATCGAAAGCATGGACGTCTCCGACACTCCCGAGGCCCGCGACCTGTTCGCCTGCCTCAACGCAGTCGTTTCCTCCGGCGACGACGTCAGTTGGCTCCGCGTTGCCGCCCTGCCCTGTTTCCGCGTCGATCCCGAGCAGCTTCGCCAGACCATGCGCGCCATTGCCCGCGATAATCGCGAATCTCAGGTCGTGCCGTTATCTGCCGCGCTTGATCGCGTACGCGGAGGAGCCGAAGTTTTCGCGGCGGTTCAGCATGCCCGCGAAGAGATCTGGCGCCGCACTGCCAAAGGCCGCGCTGCTCTCGAAATCATCGTGAGCCAGTTCGCGCTCGACAGGAGTTCTCCCGTTCTCCTGGCGGCGCTGCAATTCGTCGAGGGCTGGGGAAAAAAGAAGATCAACAAGACGACCGACCTCGAGGAACTCGTCGACTACCTTGAATATTTCCGCGAAGCCGGAGGCGTGATCCCGCTGCTCTCGAGCAGCGACAACGCCGTCCGCCTCATGACCGTTCACGGCGCCAAGGGACTGGAATTCACCCACGTCTTCATTCTTCGCGCCAGCTCTCCGGCATTCCCGTGTTCTTTCAAGGAAGCGCTGGTCGCCTTTCCCCGCGAACTGCGCGATCCCGACTCGCTCACCCAGTCCAACGACAAGACGCTGCACGGCGAGGAAGAACGCCGCCTCTTTTACGTGGCCATGACTCGCGCCCGCGACTCTTTGCGCATCTACGCTCGCGAGGGCACGGGGAGGATCGACAAAACGCCTCCCGGCTACCTGCGCGAGTTGATCGCAAATCATTCTGTCGCGCCGTATTTCCGCGCCATGCCCGCCGGCGGTGCGCAAACTACTCTCGATCTCGTGGCTGCCACCGCTTCTCCGCTCTATCCCAACGAGTCGCAAACCAATCTCTGGTTCGAACTCCCCGTGCTTGACGGTTTGCACAAACGCCTCAGCGCTTCTGCGGTCGATACCTACGAACGCTGCGGATTGCGCTTCAAGCTCGAACGCGACTGGAAGGTTCCCGGCCGGCCGGCCGGCGCCATGCAATATGGCGCTGCTGTCCATCGCGTGCTTAAGACGTACTTCGACTCCGTTCGCCTCGGTCGCCCCAAGACCGACGATGAGCTGATCGCTCTTTTCCGGCAGGATCTCGTCGAAGCCAAGATCCAGGAGCAATATCAGTTCGAACTCTACGAGCAGCAGGGCATTACGCAGTTGCTCGACTTCCTCGCCGCCGCGCGCTCCATCCCATCCGGACAGGTGCTCCATACCGAGGAATCATTCGAGATTCGTCTCGGCGAGATCACCGTTGTTGGACGCATCGACCGCATCGACAGCCGCCCCGACGGAACCGTCGCCATTGTCGATTACAAGACCGGAAAACCGCGCGATCAGGACGATGCCGACGAGAGCCTTCAGTTGTCGCTCTACGCCATCGCCGCGCAGGAAAAGTGGGGATATAAGGTCGGTGCGCTGATCTTTCAGAATCTGCAGGAGAACTTTCCGGTCATCACCGTGCGCTCGGAGTCAGAACTGGTGGCCGCCCGCAACCGAGTCGAGGATGTGGCCCAATCCATCGCCGACGGCGTCTTCAATGCCAAGCCGGGCAACCACTGCAACTTCTGCGCCTACCGCAGTATCTGCCCCGAAAAAGAGAAGCGCATCCCCAGAATCGATACGTTGTCATCACGCCCGAGCTAGATGGTGCGTCTTCAGCACCGTCGTCCCGACCAAGCCATCAGTTCTGTCATCCCGACCAAGCCAAGGGCAGCGGCGAATGCCGTGCCTTGGCGCGTGGAGGGACCTTTGTTCCGCACCGGCTGTTTCCTCCGGCGGCTACATCAGTTCTGAAACCGCTATCAACGTCCTTCCGCAACTCCGAGCGAAGCGCGGGCCCCCCCAAAAAAACTTAGGGGACGCTTTTCGCGTCCCCTTTTGACTCCGTACTGAACTTGCTTAATGCTTCTTTTTCTTCTTTGCCTTTTTCTTGGTTGCCATTGTTCCTATTCTCCCTTCCATTCTTCATGGAAAATGTGCAGCGGTCTTCTACTGCAACTAGTTGATGTATAGAGTTATTGAAAAATGAAGTCAAGAAAAAAATGATGATCCCTTCGCGCAAGTCGTGACACCAAAGTCATCGCGAAAGAATTTTCTCGCCGGATGTCAACCACATTTTTCGACCAACCACCGCATGCGCTCTCAGATTTTTCCTGTCGACGCCCACCGCCCACTCCCAACGAGCCTCAACCATTGCGAAACTTCCGCATGATTGAATCCCTCTCGCGCAACCATCGCCGCACTCATCACCTGAGACAAATCGCCGCCTGCTGCATCTATAATGAAGTGAGCGAAATCATCGCGGGAGCTTGATTCATGGCCTCTTTTGACGATGTCGTCATCATCTCCGGCTGCCGCACTCCGGTCGGAAAATTTCAGGGCAGCCTCTCCGATCTCACGGCGCCGCAACTCGGAGCCATTGTCGTCCGCGAGGCCGTCAAGCGTGCTGGTGTCGAGGTTGCGGAAATTGACGAGTGCATCATGGGCAACGTCGTGTCCGCTGGACTCGGTCAGAATCCCGCGCGCCAGGCCGCGATCTTCGGCGGACTCACTCCCGCGACAGGTGCCATGACAATCAACAAGGTGTGCGGCTCCGGATTGAAAGCCGTCGCTCTCGCCGCCCAAGCTGTGCAAACCGGAAACAGTTCCGTCGTAGTCGCAGGGGGCATGGAATCCATGACGAACGCTCCTTATCTTCTTCCGCAGGCGCGCAAGGGATACCGCCTCGGCAACGCGCAAATCATCGACTCCATGGTTCACGACGGACTCTGGGACATCTACAACGACTACCACATGGGAATCACCGGCGAGAATGTTGCTGAAAAATACGGCATTACGCGCGAAGAGCAGGACCAGTTCGCCGTCAACTCTCACCGCAAAGCCGTCGCCGCCATCAAAGAGTGTCGCTTCAAGTCGCAGATCGTTCCAGTAGAAATCCCGGCAAAGAAAAAAGGCGCGCCTCCCGTCATCTTCGACAAAGACGAAGGTCCGCGCGAAGACACCACCATCGAAATCTTGCGCTCCCTCAAGCCCGCCTTCAAGAAAGACGGAACCGTCACCGCCGGCAACGCCCCCGGCGTGAACGATGGAGCGGCCGCCGTTGTTGTCACGAGTGCGAAGCGCGCTGAACAACTCGGAGCCAAGCCCATGGTCCGCATCGTCGCGCAAGCCACCAGCGGCGTCGAGCCCAAATGGGTCATGATGGCCCCCGTCGGCGCGGTTCGCCAGATATGGGAGAAGACTGGCTGGAAGAATGAAGACGTCGATCTCTACGAATTGAACGAAGCATTCTCCGTGCAGGCGCTCGGAGTCATGCGCGAACTTGGCCTGAATCCTGACAAGGTCAACGTCAACGGAGGCGCCGTCGCCCTCGGCCATCCCATCGGCGCCAGCGGAGCTCGCGTCCTTGTCACCCTGATCTACGAAATGATCCGCCGCGATGTGAATCGAGGAATTGCCGCGTTATGTCTCGGCGGGGGGAATGCTGTGGCAATGGCGGTGGAGCGATAGAAATCATGTGGCGATGGCCGTTTCGGCCGTCCAAGCCAGCGCGAAGCGCGGTGCCCTCATTCGACCGCTTATGTTTCAGAACCAGAACCGTAAGCCGCTTGATGCGAGTGGCTCCTAGTTCACTCCCGCGACCGGCAGCGTCACTGTAAACACCGCCCCGCCCTCCGGAGAGTTCGCCGCCTCGATCGATCCCTTATGTTCCTTCGTCACCGACTTGCAGATGCTGAGCCCCAGCCCCGTCCCGCGCCCCGGCCGCTTCGTCGTGTAGAACGGATCAAAAATGCTCGCCAGATTTTCTTTCGCGATCCCCGGCCCATCGTCGTGAAAACTGACCCATACCGAATTGTCCGCCCGTCCCAGCCGGATCCTCAGCGTCCCTTTATCCCGCGCTTCGCGAATCGCCTGCTCGGCATTCACGATCAGGTTCAAAAATACCTGCATGAGCTGATGTGGATCCCCCATCGCATACGGGAGCCCCGCTTCCTTCAGGAAATCCACAGTGATGTTGTTCTTCCGCAATGAGTAAGCGTGCAGATTCAGAGTCCGCTCCACCACCTCGGCCAGATTAATCCGGCTCTTGCCCGGCGCCGGAGGCCGCGCAAAATACGTCAGGTTCTGTACGATCTCCGCCGCGCGTCGCGCCTGCTGTTGCAGCATCGCCAGCTGCTTGCGCGCAACCTCATTCGTCTCCGTGTCCTGCAGCAGTTCGCTCACGCCCAGAATGCTGGTCAGGGGATTATTCAGTTCGTGCGCAACGCCCCCAATCATCGCCCCCATCGCCGCCAGCCGTTCGCTCTGTACCACCTGCTGTTCCAGCTTCCGTTCAATCGTAATGTCGCGCACCGAAATGATCACGCCATTGATCTTCCCCTCGGCATCCACCAGAGGACTTCCCGAAGCGCGCATCGTCCGCCAACTTCCATCCTGGTGGCGCGCCCCGTATTCCGCCGAACCAAGCGCCTCCTGCCCTGACACCACGCCGCGGTAGAGCGATGACAATTCCGGCGAATGCTCCTCGAAGTCCGTGATCTTCCTTCCCAACATCTCCTGCGGCTCGCACCCCAGCAGATCCTTCGACCTGGAACTCGCAAACGTGTACCGCTCCTCCAGGTCCACTACCAGAATCAGGTCCGGGAAGCTCTCCAGCAACCGCCGCCGGAATTCTTCTCCCTGCGCCAGTTGCCGCTCCATCTTCCGCTTCTCGGTGATGTCTACCAGCGTCCCCTGATACCGGATGATGTTTCCCGCCGTATCCCACACCGCCCGCGACGAATCGAGAAACATCGCCGCCGCTCCATCCTTCCGCCGCAGCTTCACCTCGCGCGTCCGCACGCCCCCGCGATCGTCTGCGGCCCGGCCCAGAACCGGCTTTCCCGGATCGTAATTCAACGCCGAAGGCTCGACCGCCAGCAGTTCATGCTTTTCTTCATATCCCAGCATGCTGACCAGCGCCGGATTCGCATCCAGCAACTTTCCCTCCGGTGTGCTGAAATAGACGCCTTCCTGCAGCGTCTCGAACAATTCCGTGAACCGCAATTCTTTCTCGCGCTGCTCTGTAACGTCCCGCCCCAGCACGCTGGCGCCGACGACTTCGTCTCCTTTGATGATTCCGTTGATGACGCAATCGAAGTAGAGAGGCCGGCTGCTGTTCTTCAACCGCAACCGTACCGTGCCCGCCCAATGCTTCTTCTCCAAAAAGCGTCCCAGGCTGCGTTCGGCCTCTTCGCGGGTCGGCTCATCAATCAGCTCGAACAGCTTCCGCCCCACCAGTTCCGAATATTGCGACCCCGTCAGTTCGGTCACACGCCGGTTTACAGTTCGCACCGTGCCATCCAGAGAAACGGCGCATGCCGGATCATCGAACGAATCGATCAGCTCTTTGAAATTGCGTTGCGAGCGCATGATCACCTGGCTCAGCTGATCGAGTTGTTCCTCCGACGGTGCCGCGCCCACGTGGTCCTGCAGGTTTCGCAGCGCGCCTTTGAGTTCCGTGACTTCCCGCCGTCGTCCTGCCGCGTACACCGCGAACAACACCGACAACGCCAGCACTCCAATCGGGATCACCCGCAGCGAGTATGGGACGCCCTCCAGCCGCTCCCACAACAGCCCCGCCAGCGCTACTGCCAGAAAAATCATGAACCACAGCGCCCACCGCCAGAGTTGCGATTCCTCCCGTTCCAGGTTTCCCTGTCCGGCAGCCGTACGCGCACTGTGATTCGGATCTGAGTTCATCGATTTCCCCGATTGTTAGCCGTTGCCATCCTAATTGTTTGCATTCTGCCGAAACAACCAGATTGTTAACCTTCTGGTACACGAAGGAACAATGCACGCCAGCACGATTCCCGATGCGGCACGGCAACATAACGGGACGGCTGCAAGTGCCGTCGCCTGTAGCGACATAGCTGGCTACGTCTCTGCCGAAGCCCACCACGAATTTCCGAGTTTTCCACAATCTCTCAGTGACATCCGTCACAGCCCTGCACAGTCCCAGATCCGTAGGCTTGGAAGCTGCACGCCAGGCAAAGGTGTGCCTAAAACCAGTCGTTAGTCCTTAGTCGTTGGTCCCCGCCAGATCGAACGACCAGCACCAACGACCGGACCCCGATGCTCTACAAGACTCTCAGCGCCGCCGTTTACGGCATCGACGCCAACATCATTCAGGTGGAAGTCGACTGCTCCGGCATCAAGTGTGACCAGGATCACTTCCACACCGTCGGCCTCCCTGACGCCGCCGTCCGCGAAAGCCGCGACCGTGTCCGCGCGGCTCTCAAAAACTGCGGCTACGACATCCCGCCCACTCACATCACCATCAATCTCGCCCCCGCCGACATCAAGAAAGAAGGATCCGGATTCGACCTGCCCATGGCGCTGGGCATCGTCGGCGCCTATGGTGGCCTGACCAAAAAAGAGATCGGCGATTGCCTCTTCGTCGGCGAGCTTTCTCTGGACGGCGGGGTGCGCGGCGTGCGCGGCGCGCTTCCCATCGCCATCGAAGCCCGCGAAAGAAAAATTTCCCGCATGGTCGTCCCCGAAGCCAACGCCAAAGAAGCCGCCATGGTCGCAGGCCTTGACGTCTATCCCGTCCGCTCGCTTCTCGACGTCATCCATTTCGTGAACTCCGGCAACGGCATCCTGCCCATCAAAGCCGACGGCGACTCGCTCCTCCGCGAATCCCAGCAATTCTTCGTCGACTTCAAAGACGTTCGCGGACAGCAAACCGCCAAGCGCGCCATCGAGATCGCCTGCGCCGGGGGCCACAACATCCTCATGATCGGCCCGCCCGGCTCCGGCAAGACCATGCTCGCCAAGCGCATGCCCACCATCCTGCCGCCGTTCACCTTCGAAGAAGCTCTCGAAACCACCAAGATTCACAGCGTAGCCGGAGTCCTCGATCAGAAAAGCGGACTCGTCGGCACCCGCCCATACCGAGCCCCGCACCACACCATCTCCGATGCCGGACTCATCGGCGGCGGCGTCATCCCTCGTCCCGGAGAAGTTTCGCTTGCCCACAACGGCCTGCTCTTTCTCGATGAGCT
The DNA here is from genome assembly GCA_963763845.1 of uncultured Acidobacteriota bacterium. Classification (GTDB taxonomy): domain Bacteria; phylum Acidobacteriota; class Terriglobia; order Terriglobales; family Acidobacteriaceae; genus Sulfotelmatobacter. The sequence continues at coordinate 143,470 of CAVXPX010000013.1, read as the reverse complement.
TCCCGAATTCCCGCGCAACGTGCTGGAAGTCCTCCGCCAGCCTCTCGAAGACGGAACCGTCAGCATCGCGCGCGCCTCCATGTCGCTCACCTTTCCCGCCCGCTTCATGCTCGCCGCCGCCATGAATCCCTGTCCCTGCGGATTCCATAACGACCGCACTCGCGACTGCCAGTGCACCACGCCGATGATCCAGCGCTACATCTCGAAAATTTCCGGCCCTCTGATGGATCGCATCGACATCCACATCGACGTTCCCGCCGTGAACTACAAAGAAATGCGCTCGACCAACGAACCGGAGAACTCCGCCAAAATCCGGGAGCGCGTGATGCGCGCCCGTCAGAAACAACTCCAGCGGTTCTCCACCTCCCGCGAAAAGCTCTACTGCAATGCCCAGATGTCCTCCCGCCACATTCGTTCCTTCTGTGAACTCTCCGCCGACTGCGAACGCCTGCTCGAGCGCGCCATGACCCAGCAGGGACTCAGCGCCCGCGCCCACGACCGCATCCTCAAAGTTGCCCGCACCATCGCCGACCTCGAAGACGCCCCGAATCTCGAACCCAAACACATTGCCGAAGCCATCCAATACCGCAGCCTGGACCGCACCTACTGGACGTAAAAGGATTTTGTCAGCTCGACCACACTGTCATCTCGACCGGAGTGGAGAGACCCTGTGTTTCGGCTCGCGAACCGCTGTAGCCTCGAGGACGAGCGTGAGCGAACGACAAGCGACAAACGACAAACGACGAACGACTAACGACTAACGACGTAACCGAAACCCGAAAGCCGAAAACCGGCCGCTCCCTAAAGCATCCATCCCCCCACTGTAAGGTTCCTCCCCGATTGCTCCCGAATCCCGCCCCCTTCATTCTTTGAAGGCCTGCGCATTTTGCGATCAGAACAGTTCGCCGCCTCCGAATCCTGTTTCCGCGTGGGTGGACCCAGGTCTTTGGAGGTTGGTGAATGCAATCAGTCCCCTTCGTGGTACGTTCGTCGTGGGTTTCGAAAATCATTTTCCTGACATCGTTTAGCCTCACCCTCGCCGCTTGCGGCACAAATTCCAAGATGGCCGTCGCGCCCGACCAGCCTTCATATCCCTCGACGCCACCCGTCCCGATCAACTGGTCGCCCTCGAGCAGTTCGCTGCCTGCGCCGCCCGCGTGCATGCCGGCCGAATCCACTTGCACGCCGCCTGATCCCAACGGCTCCGATGACTTTCCACTGACGGTCTCCAATCCGGCCGACGGCGCCAGCGTCGCCTCGCCGATGAACATCGTCGCCTCCGCTACGCCCAAGAATCCCATCTTCTTCATGCGCGTCTACGTCGATCAGCTTGCCGTCTATTTCACTTTCACCAACTCGATCAACACGCAGCTGTTTGTCGCGCCCGGCCAGCACACGGTTGAAGTGATGGCCGAAGACAATCAGGGATACATCTCCTCCACCATCCTCAACGTCACCGTCACCTCGCAGCCGTCGCAAGTCACCATCAGCGGAATCCAGAACATGCCCGGATGGCAATCCTGCGCCGCCGATTTTCCTCCCGGCTCCGGCCGCGACGGACAAGTCTGCGCCTCCGGCAATCCCAATCCGCCCACCTCTTCCATGACCGAGGGAGTCTCTTCTCCCGCGATGGACGGCAAGTCCGCGCAATTCAGCATGAGCGGACCCAACGGCTACTCCAACGAGCTCTATTTCAACGCCGTCGCCGGAGGAAACAACGTCAGCCACTTCACCTACGATCTCTACTTCTACATCGATAATCCCGCGGCGCCGCAGGCCCTCGAGTTCGACACCAATCAGACTTTCGGCGGATATCGCTGGGTCTGGGGATCGGAATGCAACTTCAAAGGAGAGACTCCGCCCATGTGGGACATCTGGGACGATGCCTCGGGTATCTGGCGTGAATCCAGCGTTCCCTGCAATCCCTTCCCGGCCAAGACGTGGGTTCACCTGATATGGCAGTTCGAGCGCGTGGGCAATCAGGTGCACTACATCAGCCTGCAGGTCGGAGATCAGACCTACAAGGTGGACACCTACTACAACAACCAGCCCGACTGGACGCTCGAAGAAATCGACAACGCCTTCCAGATGGATCTGGCCCAACCGCCAGTCCCCTACAACGTCTGGCTCGACGAGGTGAATTTAACGGCGTGGTAGAGATGGACGGGGCGAATGATGTTCTGTGATGTTGAGCGAGGATTGAGCTTCGCGAAGGCGAAAGCAACCGCAGTCGAAACATCGCTGCGGCGGAAATATGGCCCAAGGGAAATCGACAGACCGATGTTAATCCGCGAGAATCCGCGCAAATCCGTGGCAAAAGGTTTTCAAAATCCCTTCGCTTTCAGCATCGCATCCAGATCCTCCGGATGCAGCGCCCGCGTCATGGCCTCTTCCCGGCTCAACTCGTTCTGAAACACAAGCTGCGACAGGGACTCCTCCATGGTGAACGATCCCTGCTTGCGCGTGATCGTGATTTCCTGATGCAGATGCTGCAGCGCATTTTTCCGTATATGCTGCCGCGCTCCATATCCCACCATCAACAGTTCGGCCGCCGGCACGCGCCCTCCATTCTTCCGTGGAATCAGCGTCTGCGTCAGCATCGCCGCCAGAGCCATCGCCATCTCCGCCCGCACCGTGTGCTGCCGCTCCTGCGGGAACGAATCCGCAATCCTCGATACCGTTGACGCCGCGTCCGTCGTGTGCAACGTCGTAAACACCAGATGCCCGGTCTCCGCTGCCGCCAGCGCAATCCGCGCCGTCTCCGGATCCCGCATCTCACCCACAACCATCACATCCGGCGCCTGCCGCATCGCCGCCCGCAGCGCGGTAGGGAAGTCCGGCGCATCAATTCCGATCTCCACCTGCTCGATCAGGCTCTTATTGTGCGCATGTTCGTATTCGATCGGATCTTCGATGGTCACAATATGCCGCGCGCTCTCCTGATTGATCAGGTTCACCAGCGCCGCCAGCGTCGTCGTCTTTCCTGACCCAGTCGCTCCGCCGATAATTACCAGCCCGCGCTGCAATCCCGCCAGCCCCCGGACTCCTGCCGGCAATCGAAGTTCCTCGAGCGCCGGAACTCGCGAGGGCAGAGCGCGCACCGTCGCCGCCGCGCGTCCGCGCTCCCGGTGCAGATTGATCCGAAACCGTCCCAGCCCCTCCACGCGGTACGACGAATCCGCAATGCCAGTCTGCTCATAATCTTCGCGCGCATGATTCGCCAGCGCCGGCAAGACGCATCGTTCGATCTCTTCTCCGCTCAACGCCGTTTCTCCGATCGTCGAGAGCGCTCCTTCCACCCGCACCGCCGCCGGAGCCTCCGGCACCAGCAGCAGATCGCTGCCATTCCGCGCGACGAGTTGCCCCAGCCACTCATTCAGCCGCGCCAAATCCGCGCCGTGTTTTTCCGTGTGAATCTCTTCCACCCTTACCGGATTTCTTTCCGCTGTCATGAACACCTTAGATGCCGCATCGGTTCGCAAAAGCCATCGAACTCACGATGTTTTTCCTCCGTGCTCCCCTGTGGCTAAAGCATTAGATCGCGAAGCCCTTGACCTCTTGCATCCTTCGCGATAGCCTCCCGAGCGTCGAGTACTCACCCGGTTCAAGGAGGTCCCAATGGTCCCACTCTCCGCTCTGTGGCTCCCGATCGTCCTATCGGCGGTCATTATCTTCGTCGCCAGCTCCGTCATGCACATGGCGCTGCCTTATCACAAAGGCGACTACAAGAAAATTCCCGACGAAGACAAGGTTCTGCCCGCATTCAAGACGGCAGGCATCACGCGCGGACTCTACGTCTTCCCTCACTGCACCCACAAGGAGATGAAATCTCCCGAAGCGATTGCAAAATACGAAAAGGGCCCGGTCGGCATGATGATCGTCTTCCCCGACGGCGCTCCCTTCATCCCGAAATTCCTAGGCCTCTGGTTCGGATACTGTCTCGTCATCGCGTTCTTCGTCGCCTATCTCTCGGCGCACACAGTCGCTCCGGGCACGTATTATCTCGCTGTCTTTCGCGTGGTAGGAACTGCCGCCTTCCTCTCCTTCGGCCTCGGCCCATTGGCCAACGTCGTCTGGAAAGGCTACCCCTGGGGATTCGTTCTGAAAGAGGTAATCGACGGGCTGATCTTCGCCCTGTTAATGGCCGGTACCTTCGGCTGGCTCTGGCCCAGATAGATATGTAGGGGCGGACGCATTCATCCGCCCCGCGAGGGAAAGCGAGCGTAAACCGAAGCGCAACGAATGTGAGAGGGTGTGTCCGCCTGCGTCATCCCGAGCGGAGCCGCTCTTCAGGCGAAGCGAGGGATCTCGCGTGTACCGCCGAAAAACTCAAAACGTTGAAACTTCGAAACTTTGAGCATTTGAAACTCGAAAACTCGTCACTCTTTCTCCGGCAACATCCTCCCGCTCCGCAAATACCGGCTGTGCCAGCTCAGCGACTCCGTCAGCAGATGCGGAGTATGTTTCCCATACGAAAGCGACTCCGCCCGCGACAGATAATCCTGCAGCAGCGGCTTGTACTCGGCACTGGCGCACTTTTCGATTACAAGCTTCGCGCGTTCCTTCGGAGATAATCCGCGCAGATCCGCCAATCCCTGCTCCGTAACCAGCACCTGCACATCATGCTCGGTGTGATCCACGTGCGAAACCATTGGCACAATGGTCGAGATCGTCCCCTTCTTGGCCGATGACGGCGCCATAAAGATCGACAGATATCCGTTGCGCGCGAAATCTCCCGACCCGCCAATGCCGTTCTGAATGCGCGATCCCATCACGTGTGTCGAATTCACGTTCCCGTAAATGTCCGCCTCGATCATCCCGTTCATCGCAATCACGCCCAGCCGCCGAATGATCCCCGGATTATTCGAGATCTCCTGCGGCCGCAGCACGATCCTCTCGCGATATGAGGCCATATCTGCGTTCACTTCGTTCAACATCTCCGGACTCAGCGAGAACGCCGTTGCCGAAGCCGACGTCAGTTTTCCCGACTTCAGCAGACGGATCATTCCATCCTGAATCACTTCCGTATACGAAGTCAGCCCTTCAAACGGACCTTCCTCCAGCCCAAACAGCACGGCATTCGCGATATTTCCCACGCCTGACTGCAGCGGCAGCAGATTCGCCGGCATCCGCCCCTTCTTCACTTCCCAGCTCAGGAACTCGAGAATGTGTCCCGCAATCCTCTTCGACGCTTCATCCGGAGCCTTGAACGGACTGTTGCGGTCTGGCGAATCCGTCAACACGATTCCCACAATCTTGTCCGCCGGAATATTCAGATACGGGGTCCCGATCCGGTCGCCCGGTTTCACCAGCGGAATCGGCTTCCGATTCGGAGGCGGCTCCAATCCGTAATAAATGTCGTGCATCCCCTCCAGCGCCATGGGCTGCCACGCATTCACTTCCAGAATGATTCGCTCCGCGCAATCGATCCACGTCTTGTTATTCCCGATTGACGAACTCGGCACCACGCGCCCGTCTTCCAGAATAGCCGTCACTTCGATCAGCGCCACATCCAGCTTGCCCAAGAATCCGTATTCCACAAACTGGGCCACGTGGCTCAGATGGATGTCCATGTAGTCCATCTCGCCCGCATTGATCCGCTTCCGTGTCTCCGGATCCGACTGGTACGGCAGCCGCAGATGAATCCCGCCCGCCATCGCCAGCGCCCCATCCAGTTCCGGCCCGGTCGAAGCCCCGGTGAACACGCTCACCTGAAATTTCTCGCCGCGGAAATGTGCATCGGCAATGCGGTGCGCCAGTTCAATGGGCACCACTTTCGGATACCCCGATCCCGTAAACCCGCTCATTCCAATCTGATCGCCTGACTGGATCAGCCCGGCCGCTGTCTCGGCGCTCATAATCTTTCGCTCAAGTTTGGGATTCAAAATCCGGGCGCTGGTGGTGGGGGTGACCGTGCTCATGAAAAAAGACCTCGCAATCTATGAAGATAGTGTCTCCTAACAGTAGGGGCTGCCGGGGGTTGGTTCTGTGATCTGAATCACACCCTGGCGTGGCGCCGACTATTAGTTCCGAGTCCCGGGCCCCGAGTTCCGGGCGTTGAGTCCGGAGCTAAGGCTCGGGGGATGTTGTTTCGTTCTGGCTTGGGGACTTTGCATTATAAAGCGCCGGATACCTCCCCCGCCGATCCAGTGGAATCAATCGATTATTGCGAAATCGAAAATAAATTGTTGGGGCTCAATAGTTTGCGGGCAAAATATTGAAAACGCCTGGTTTAGCTTGCCAATCCGCGCATTTTTTTTAAGGCTATTCTCGCAAAGTATTGAAAAAATTGGAGTTGCCGTATGGCGCCAGCGAGCGCTCCGCGCAAAATCTTGAGCCCCTTGGACTTACAAGCAAAATCCTGATTTCAAAGAACTTAGATGAGTCCCGAGTCCTGAGTCGCGAGTCGTGAGTCAGGACCGAGTACATGGCGCGACCGTCGCGCTCCTTGCCTCTCGGCGATTCCATGATCGGATTTCGGGGCTGTGGAAGGCAAGGTCAGATGTCACATCGATCTGTGGGAAAAGCGCGGGAGGTGAGTAACGGCGGGGTCGGCCCGCCTTTCGTTGTTCCGGTCCGTTATTCCAAAGGGCTCTGAGACCGCCCCGCCCATCGGAGGGAACTACAAGAGGTTGATATTCGGATAGTCCCTGGGGCGGGAGCAATTCCCATCTGTTTCTAAGGAATCACGAATTATCATTTCTCGGGAATTATTGGTCAACATCTGCATAGTCCAAAGCACACCATATAGAGCCCAGAAGGGAAAAAGAAATCCCTCGTTGTCTAACCCAACGTGGAGGAAGAATCCACCCCTACATCACAAGAGCAGATGTCTCGAATGAATTCCTTCTTTGCGTTACGAAATCCGAACTAGAGGCGGATGGCCCACTCTCTGGTTGGGATCACCACGATTGAGGGTGCCCCTCGCGTTCTTTGCAAGGGTGGGCAGCAGAAAAATGAGAGACGGGGAGAGATATTTTTAGAAAGGGAATCTCCGGGCCCTCTGGGTTGAAGATGTTTTGAGGTTTAGCCGCGTCCGCGGAACTGGATGATGCGTCGCCGGTCGCGCTTCGATGGACGTTCCGCAGGAAGAATCTCGAACTCGCGCGCCGCTCTCCGCTCCGCCGCAGCTTTGGCCCGCATCTGTTTGCTGGCTTCCGTCTCGGAGTAAAGCTTCAGCGCTTCCGAAGCCGGCCCGCGCGCGTCGCTCAGCCCAAGCACCTTGACTTCGAACTCGCCGCCCTCGGTGGTAACGCGCAGCATGTCCCCGACGCGCACCTCCCGCGCCCCCTTCGCCAGTTGTTCATTGGAGCGGACCCTTCCCAGATCGCAAGCTTTCTTGGCCAGAGTCCGCGTCTTGAAAAACCGCGCTGCCCAAAGCCAGGCATCCATCCGCACACCGTCCATGGGGCAATTGTCTCAGAAGAGGGGGGAAGTCGGCTTCCGCTGTCCGGTTTTCGGGGCTAGGTCGAGCCGCTTGGCCTGGACATCCGACGCAACCCGACGGCGCCAAATTTCCTACGCTTCGAACTGCACGAAGCCGTGGGGCAGTCAGAACATTCCACTTGCCCTTCCAGCGAAATTCCACTAACCCATTTATTGCCAGTCCCTTGTACCAAAATGGTCAGCAGAATCGCAGGTATGCAGCCCGCTTTACAAATAAACACTTGACCGCATCTTCTCTTGCGGATAGATTAGCGTGTTCCAAAGGACCGCCGGAAGCTTTCAAAGCGAGTTCAAATAACTCTCTAGAAGCTAAGCCCCTAAAAATGGAGCATCTTAGGTACCGGGTCCAGCATCTATTCAGTTGAGTGTGTTTTACGCTAACTCCTTTACAACCTAGTAGGATTCAGTGACTTAGGTCGGACTCTGGGGTTTCCGGTCACCCTCCGTGGCGGAAGGAAGAAGGCGGAAGGCCACAATCATAAAGTAAGGAGAAATAGGACACATGCGCTCTGATCGTGTGTTTGACGCTTTACAGACTTTGCGGAACCGTTATATGCTGTGTCAGCTTGCCTCCAAGGCCACGCGGAAGTTCCACCGGCCCAGTACCCGCATCCAGGAAACCATGAACGGCGTGTTGGACCGGATCGCTGACTCGGAGCGGCAAGAAGTTTTGTCGGAACCAGAGAACGTTGCCGAAGCACAACGGCGGGCTGCCTGAAACCAGTCCCGCCCTTCCTGCCCGGCGTTGTCTTACGTCTTTCCTGAGTCCCCTCCTTTTAAAAATCTCCCGCTGACACTACCGAATACGCTCTAGTGCACGGGTTCAGGTGAACCATGACCATTGCAGAACTGAAGGAAAAGAACATCACCGAGTTGACCAAGATCGCAAGGACCTTGGATCTCCCCGGTGCCAGCGGGATGCGCAAGCAGGACCTGATCTTCAAGATCCTGCAGGCGCAAAGCGAAAAAGAAGGCCACATCTTTGCCGAGGGCGTCCTTGAAATCCTGCCCGACGGCTACGGCTTCCTTCGCTCTCCCGACTACAACTACCTCCCGGGGCCCGACGACATCTACGTCTCTCCGTCCCAGATCCGTAAATTCGACCTCAAGACCGGCGATACCATCAGCGGACAGGTACGACCTCCGCACGAAGGCGAAAAATATTTCGCGCTGGTCAAAATCGAGGCCGTGAACTTCGAGTCTCCCGACGAAGCCCGCAACAAAATTCTCTTCGACAACTTGACGCCCCTTTACCCGCAGGAGCGCGTCAAGCTCGAAACCACCCGCGACAATTCCAGCGCCCGCGTGATGGATCTGCTCACGCCTCTCGGCAAGGGACAGCGCGGACTGATCGTCTCCCCGCCGCGCGCCGGCAAAACCATGCTGCTGCAGAATGTCGCCAACTCGATCACTACGAACCATCCCGAAGTCGTCCTGATGGTCCTGCTAATCGACGAGCGCCCGGAAGAAGTCACCGACATGCAGCGCTCGGTGAAAGGCGAAGTAATCTCGTCGACCTTCGACGAGCCCGCCGCGCGTCACGTCCAGGTTGCCGAAATGGTGATCGAGAAAGCGAAACGCCTGGTCGAGCACAAGCGCGACGTCGTCATTCTGCTCGATTCCATCACCCGTCTGGCTCGCGCCTACAACACGATCGTTCCGCCCTCGGGCAAAGTGCTTTCCGGCGGCGTCGATTCCAACGCGTTGCAGCGCCCGAAGCGTTTTTTCGGATCGGCTCGCAACATCGAAGAAGGCGGATCGCTCACTATCATCGCGACGGCCCTCATCGACACCGGCTCCCGCATGGACGACGTGATCTTCGAAGAATTCAAAGGCACGGGCAACAGCGAAATCATCCTCGAGCGCAAGCTTGTCGATAAACGCGTATTCCCGGCCATCGACATTCAGCGCTCCGGCACCCGTAAAGAAGAACTCCTGATCCCGAAAGAAGACCTCTCGCGCATCTGGGTTCTCCGCAAGGTGCTCAACCCGCTGTCTCCGGTCGAAGCCATGGAATTGCTGATCGACAAACTGAGCAAGACCAAGTCGAACAGCGAATTCCTGGCCAACATGAGCGCCCTCTGATGTAGCGACAAGCGATTCGAAATCTCAAAAAGCCAGAGTGCTATGCTCTGGCTTTTGTTTCGTTGGTGTCCTCGGTGGTTGACTCCGGTTTTCCTGTTGCACCGGCAAAGCGAAATTCTCTCCACGAACCGCTCAGAAGTATAATTTTCGAAGAGTCGACATCCGGTCTCTGCGAGGTTCCCGTGCGATCGCGATTGCTGCTTCCTTTGTTCTTCCTGCTCTTTTTTGCACTGCCATCGTTCGCTCAGAGCGCTCCGGGACAGACCCCGATGCCAACCCACGACATCAACCCTCCGACGACCGACAGCGACGAAATGCGTTCCCACCTCGAGCACGAGATGGAAAAGAAGGCTGCCAAGGAACGCGTCGCCGCCATCAAGAGCGATACCGACAAACTGCTTAAGCTCTCTACTGAACTGAAAGCCTGCGTCGATAAGTCCAACGAAGACGTCCTCTCCCTCGACGTCATCAAGAAAGCCGAAGAAATTGAAAAGCTAGCCAAGAGCGTCAAAGACAAAATGCGCGGCCCCAACTAACCCGGTCCCACGCAGGAACAGCCGCCTCGGCTTTCCAGTCGAGCGAAAGCTCGACTCCCACCCGCGCCATCGTTCTCCGAATCTTCTTGTCTCTTCCTTCCTTTCACGCAATAATGCCGCCGGCATTTTCGTTACTTGCACCCGCAAGCGAATTGGAGATCGCAAAAGGGGCTCCTCATGTCGAAAATCAGTTTCCTGATCGTTGCTCTCTGTACGGTCGTCGGGAGCGCCGGACTTACGTCGGCCCAGCAAATACATCTTCCTCCCACCATCTCGCAAGGCCCGGGTATGGACCGGGTCCCGGTCGTCCCGGATGACGGAGTTCAACGGCAGCAGGCCATCGCCGCCAACCAGCAGCGCCAGATCGAAATCCGCCGCGACACGGAAAAGATGGCCGAACTCACCCAGCAGCTCAAAGCCTATCTCGACAAAGGCGGACAAGGCGTCATGTCCCTGGACGCTATCAAGAAAGCCGAGCAAATCGAAAAGCTAGCCAAGAGCGTCAAGTCAAAGATGAAGCAAACATTCTGAAGGGGTTGCGTGGGGACGGTGGCCCGGCTGTCCGGCGGAGCGAAAGCTCGACCCTCACCGCCCGCAGAAACAAAAACGCCACCCGGCCCAAACCGGATGGCGTCAGAATTGAAAACCCTAAAACTAAAACTTCCGAAAGCCGAATAGCGGAAGCGGGATACCGGCACTCGACCGACTACTCCGTTGCCGACTTAATCCGCATCCCGTAAAACGACCTATACACGAAGAAGAATGACACCAGGAAGAACCCCAGCGCCAGTCCTTTGGTCAGCAAGCCGTGGGTTGCGGAGAGCGTCACTGCCAATTCCACCGCCAGCAATCCAAATAGCGTCGTGAACTTGATGACCGGATTCAGCGCCACCGAGGACGTGTCCTTGAACGGATCGCCCACCGTATCGCCGATCACGGTCGCGTCGTGCAGGGGCGTGCCTTTCTGCTTCATTTCGACTTCCACAATCTTCTTCGCATTGTCCCAGGCCGCGCCCGCGTTCGCCATAAAGATCGCCTGATACAACCCGAAGATCGCGATCGAGATCAGATAACCCACGAAGAAAAATGCATCGACGAAGGCGAAGGCCATGGTGCCAAAGAACACTGCGATGAAGATGTTCAGCATCCCCTTCTGCGCGTACTTGGTGCAGATCGCCACCACCTTCTTGCTATCCTCCACCGACGCCTTCTCCACGCCCTCGAGCTTGATGTTTGCCTTGATGAACTCCACCGCCCGATAAGCTCCGGTCGTCACCGCCTGTGTCGCCGCGCCCGTGAACCAGTAAATCATCGCGCCGCCTGTGATCAGGCCCAGGAAAAATGGCGCGTATAAGAGTGACAGATTGCCCACGTTCTCAGTAAGGCCATTGGTCAGTGCCATGATGATGGAGAAAATCATGGTCGTTGCGCCTACCACCGCCGTTCCAATCAGCACCGGTTTCGCGGTCGCCTTGAACGTATTGCCGGCGCCGTCATTAGCCTCCAGCAAGTGCTTGGCCCGTTCGAAGTTCACTTTCATGTTGAAGTCTTTCTGGATCTCGGCCTCAACGTTGGGCACCGACTCGATCAGCGACAATTCATAGACCGATTGCGCATTGTCTGTGACCGGACCATAGGAATCCACGGCGATCGTCACCGGTCCCATGCCCAGGAATCCAAACGCCACCAGCCCGAACGCGAACACGGCGGGCGCCAGCATTCCCGCAGCCACCGCCAGTCCCATCGTGCTCATGGAATAGGCAATCGCCATCAGCATCATCATTGCCAGGCCCAGGTAGTAGCCCGAGAAGTTGCCTGCCACGAATCCTGACAGGATTCCCAGCGAGGCTCCACCTTCCTGAGCCGAGATCACGACCTCCTTCACATGCCGCGACTCGACCGACGTGAACGCCTTCACCAGTTCCGGAATCAGCGCTCCCGCCAGCGTGCCGCACGAGATGATCGTCGAAAGCTTCCACCACTGCGACGCATCCATTCCCAGCAATGGAATCGTGAAGTACGAGACCAGATACGTCAGGCCGATCGACACAATCGAGGTGATCCATACCAGCGAAGTCAGCGGGGCCTCAAAATTCATCTCGGCCGCCGAGCCGTACTTCGCCTTCGCGATCAGCCCGTTCAGGAAGTACGCTCCCGAACTGGAAACCAGCATCATCACGCGCATCACGAAAATCCACACCAGCAACTGCACCTGCACCGCCGGATCTTTCACTCCCAGCAGGATGAACGTGATCAATGCCACGCCCGTCACGCCGTAGGTTTCGAAACCATCAGCCGACGGTCCAACCGAATCGCCCGCGTTGTCGCCGGTGCAATCCGCGATCACGCCCGGGTTGCGCGCATCGTCTTCCTTGATCTTGAAGACGATCTTCATCAGGTCTGACCCAATGTCGGCAATCTTGGTGAAGATGCCACCCGCAATTCGCAGCGCCGCCGCTCCCAGCGATTCGCCAATTGCAAATCCGATGAAGCACGGTCCCGCATAATCTCCCGGCACAAACAGCAGAATGATCAACATCATGATCAGCTCGACCGAGATCAGCATCATGCCGATGCTCATGCCGGCTTCGAGCGGAATCGCATATACCGGATACGGCTTGCCCGGCAGGGAAGCGAACGCGGTCCGCGAATTCGCAAACGTGTTCACCCGGATTCCAAACCACGCCACTCCGTAGCTTCCCGCAATCCCGATGAGACTGAACCCAAGAATAATCGGCAGGGTCAATGAAACTGGCTTGCCCGGAACCGGCGACAGCAGCCCGAAATATGCGCCAATGATGACCGCGACAAACACCCATAAGAACAGAATGAACTTACCCTGCGTGATCAGATACGTCTTGCAAGTCTCGTAGATCAGCTCCGAAATCTCCCGCATCGAGCGGTGCACCGGCAGATTCTTCAGCCGCATGTAAATCGCCATGCCGAACATCAATCCCAGAACGCAGAAAATGATGCCGATCATCAGCAACTTGTGCCCGTTGATCGCCCCGTTGAAAAAGTTGACCTTCGATAGATCGGGCAGCTTCAGCGATGCTTCCCCGCCGGTCGATTCACCAGCCGGTTGCGCCAAAGCCGCTGCCGCGCCCACCATCATCAGCGCTGCAACGGCCGAAATTTTCATAGCCATTCTGCGGCTGTACGACGCAGCAGTGGCAAGCCAGGTACGCATAGAAATCCTCCGTAATAGTGCGTTTTCTAGGGATATCAAAACGTGTTTAGGTTCTTTCTTTTTCGGAAATCGGGTGCCCATTCCTCTCCTCTTTCGCGAAAAGGGGGCTTTTCCGAACACGCTTCCACCGCAAGACCTGAGGAGTGTTGGAGCTTGGCCGCGTCCGATTTTGCGCCAGCCTATTGACGAACCTGCATGCCGTCTAAAAAGGAACTAGAGAAGTAAGTCTCCAGCTCCGGCATGCCAGCGCAAAACGGGCATTTATAACACGTCGGATGAGGCGGGTCAAACCCACAGAAGGGGAGGTAGTGGGTCAGCAGGATTTCCACAGGGGGCGACTCGGCGCTATAAGCGAGCCATTGACGGCGGGGGTAGAATAAAGCATCGGGAGAGCCGAACGTCCAAGAACGAATCCCCCGATGCTTAGTCGATTGGTTAGCGGCTTTTGTACGTGCTGAGAACTCCAAATCCTCAGCGCGGGCCGCTTACCTTTTCATGGTGACGGTAGCTCAATTGGTTAGAGCACTGGACCGGTACTCCAGTGGTTGTGGGATCGTCCCCCACCCGTCACCCCATCATTTTTAATGATCTCACCGGTTAAATGGAGCGTGTCAAGTACCAAACCGATGACTTTGGTGTACTTCTGGAGGGAATATGGACAGCCCATTCTTGCAACAATTGCGACGGGAAGAGCAGAAAGTACGGGCAAAAATTGAAGAATTACGCAAGCCGATTGCTCAAGCAGAAGAGGACTTGAAGAGCATTCTAGGCACCATTTCATACTGCGAACGCGCCGAGACGGGTGCGCCTAGCGGCCCCAATCATGCGACTGCCAACATCACGATTCGAGTGAATCCCGCAGCGCCTATGATACCCGCACGATTGCACGGATTGTCGCATCGACAGGCCGTTATTGCCATTGCAAAACACAATGGTGGCGCGCTCGTAGCGCAAGACGCCAAACGCCTAATGATTGAGGCGGGCATCATGCGGGAGACGAAGAACTCTACTCACATGGTGCACAACGCAATCATTAACAGTGAGCGCTTTGAACGCACCGGCAGGGGAACGTTTCGGCTGAAGGTTACAACGCCGCCTTCAGGCACACCCGTAGCGGCAATGGCAGCAGGAATTTTCCCAGGACTAAAATCGCCGCTCCAGTGAAGCATCTTGGAGCGCTCTCAGAACCATAGCCTTTTCTGCCTGTCGTGAGGAAGGCTTTGGTTCTGGGAGTAAGCAGCATAATTCCTGAATTGTCCAAACGTGATCGCACAATCCAGACTCCATTGCGGGGGTTACGCGCAATGTCTGGTGTACGCGGCAGAAATTGTAGTACATGAACCATATGGCCACAGCAGCCGCATGATTCTCGATCTTCTTCGAGAACGCATTCGTGAGGCGAGTGAACCGGCGAATACTCATCCTCATCGAAAGATTCTGCCGCTCCACAAATGATGTGCTCACATGCTTTGGGTCTGGATCGCCGCTCACAACTTTCATATCGCAGCCAATACACTTCGCTGGTGAATAGCGTGTGTGATTCTCCGCCCCCGCGCCATAGATTTTCTGCAATTGCGCGTAATCGATGTCAGCGCCAAATGCATTTTCGACTGCTTCGAGATATGCCCTATGACCGTCCGTAGTGATCTGTACGCGGTTCTTGATGCGACTGGCACAATCACCCATGAACTCTTTTGCCCATCCCAGATCGCGTCCGCCTACCAAGTAGCTAACGCAGAGTTTCGTATCGGCATCCAATGCCGTCCAAGTCCATACGTCGCCCCAGCCGATTTCCTTTTTTTCGGGCGTAGTATTCTTCGCCTTCGATCCGACGAATTGCCAGATTTCATCACACTGTAATCGGCGAACCTTCAAATTCCGGACATGGCGATTGTGATACGCCGCGCACGCATCGGCTAAATCGAGCACCAGCTTCAGGACAGTGTTCTTCGCAACGCCCGTCAGTCGCACAGTTGAGCGAATTGAGTTGCCTTCGACTAAGGCAGCCACAACCCGTGTTTTCTGCTCCATTGTCAGCCGTTTCATGTAATGAACTATATGCTTGAGCGAACAAGATGTCAAGTCTTTTAAAACAGGCGGAGCACAATACCCTGTGACAAAGGTCACAAAGGATTCACTAGCATTTATAATCAATGTGGATATATAGTCAGTGAGGATGAGGGAAACTTTTCAAGGTTATCCTGCGTCTAATCGCCTAGGGAGGCGGTTTCCCTCGCATGTTTCTATGCCCGTTAATGGTAACTCTCTGGGCAGACTAACGTCAAACGTAAAATGGAAGGGTCCACTCTAAATGGCTTTGGCTGAGTGTCTAGAACCAGTACGGCATGGCATTTCCCTGCATCCGCCGGATGTTTTGTTTGTACGAAAGCCGCAAGCGAAGGTGCTTAGGCGCGGTCTCGCTGCTATTGTGCTTGCCGCCCTGCGCGAATCGGACGTGCTTCTTCAGACACTTCTTACAGCAACAGGGAAAACTGATTTTTTGTCTCGGCGGAAAAAGGTTTTTCAGGATTATGTGAACCTGTCATTCGTCATCGCCAATTCATTTTCGGGAGCAGCGAAGGAAAAACGGGAGATGGCCACCAAGGATGCATTTAAGTTGGTAGAGCACATCATCCACACCAAAGGCACGTCTCGTATAGGCTCTGAGCGGGTCAGGGAAACAGTTTTTTGTTTAGATACTCTGCGTCGATCTTCCCGGCTTGTTTGTGAATTGCATTCTCGCGGAGATGTGGCGCCAGAGTTGAAGGATAAGGATCAGGAACTTTCGGCAAATTTCACTGCTGCTGCCTTGTGGGCACAACTACATCTTGATTGCGTTCGTCTTATAGTTACCAGATCCAACGGAGTCGAGCAGGATGTCCTGGATGAAATGATGAAGGGTGCGCGAACTGCCGTGATGGCCTATTCGTATGTACGCCAAGGATTAGAATTGAGAACCAAACAAGAAACGTACTTGGTAGAAGGCGGGCCCCTCGATACAGAGGACCAAGCACTATTGGGGGAATCGTACTCAGATTATTTAGAGTCCGAGCCCGGCCTTGATGCCCATTCCTAATACACCACCAAAATCGCCGTTGCCAACCGTTGCAGTCGCCACAGTCGGAACCACCGTGGCGACTCATGCAACAAACCCACAACGCGGCGATGTTTACTGGGTAACGATTCCGAAAAAGCATACAGTCGGGCATGAGCAATATAAGCGGAGACCGTTCTTGATCGTTTCCAACAATGCAATTCACTACCTCAAACTCGTGATAGGGGTTCCGCTCAGTTTCCAAACGCAGAAGCAAAACCGCCAGTACCACATACAAGTTCTAGCCACAGACATCATGATGGACCCCGGATCAACTCTTGATCCGGGTGATCGCATAGCACTCACCGAACAAGTACGCTGCTTGTCCGTCGAGCGCCTAGAACCGAATAGACAAGCAAGGATCTCTGACACGGCAACTTATGCTGTTGAATCTGGACTAGCGTTTGTAATGGATATTCGGTAAAAACTACGCTTTCCAGCGAGACTTGGCGGCCTTCTTGGCAATTGCGCGGCGCTTGTATGGCGTTAACGCTTTGGCTCTGGCCTTCCCGCCCTTCTTGCCGCCCATGCTTCCTAGGGCTACCGCGTGCGGATTTCGCTTGTCCTCGGGGGGTTCGGGAATGGGATTCCCATCCATCTGTTCGCCAATTGCTTGCTCAACAATGCCACGGGCAACTTGCATGAAGTCACGCTTCGCTGCTGGGCGTTTCGCCATGAGTCCATGATGCCACGGATCACGCGCAACGGGAAGCCCTGTGGAAATCATACGAACCCACTACCGAAGGGGAATATGCACTAAATTCCGGACTCCATTCCCATATTGGGTAAAGTATCGTTTTTAAAGATGTTACAAGTACCGCCGGCGGTCGCGAGGGCGACTCGCCCTCGCCCGCCGTGGGAAGAGCACTCTCAATTATGCGGGGACAGCCGTCCCCTCGGCACCCTCGGCTGTCCGGCGGAGCGAAGCTCCGCTGCTCTCGCGCCTAATGCGCCACCGACGCGTTATACATCGCGGTCATCAGATCCTGCGAATGCCCATCATAATCCGCGTCCAGCGACCACATGAACGTCCCGCCCAAACCCCGCACCCAATCTGAATACCAGACGCGGTAATACGTCGACACCGCATCGTCATACGTGATGTACCCATCGCTTCCGTCATCTTTTAACATATACGGTACCAGCGCGATCGGATCGTACACCGTATGCCATCCTCTCTTATTAATCAGGGGCTTGTAGTTCGGGCCATAATTCCCGCTCTGCACCGCATTGTCGCAATCCCCGTCCGGAGTCCACGCCGAATTCGGACACAGTCCAAACTCCTTCTTAATATTCAGATACTTGTATCCATAAAACGGCGTCCCCATATTCAGCTGCGATCCCGGCATCATCTTCAGGAACAGGTTCGCCGTGTTGAACGCGCTTCCGCCGGGCTGGCATTCCCACGGCGCCGGATCGTGATTGTCCCAGAAGATCGGCGAATTCAGCTGCCCATACTGCGTCCACGGACCCGCGCAGTCATACATCATGATGTTGACGTAATCCAGCGAATGTTTCAGCTGCTGCAAGTCGTACCCATATCCGCCCCACGGCGCGGCATCAATCGACAGCACGTAATCCGGATTCGAAGCCCGCAGCTTCGCACTTAGCTCCGCCAGGAAAAACCGGTCTCCACTCGTCGCCGGATATTCCCAATCGAGATCCACGCCGTCATATCCATACTGATTCTCAAACGCCGCAATGTTGTCGACCAGCGTCTGATCCAGCCCGCTCGCCTCAAGCCCGTTAAAATCCCCGCCCAGCAGCAGCAAAACTTTTACTCCCGCCGCATGCGACATATTGTTCAACTCCGGCTCGATAAATCCATCCGGGACCGATAGCGTGCCGCTCGCATCAAACGAGACTCCCGCATGATTGATGTGCGTGAGTTCGTGATACGGAATCTGCGGCGCCCCGTACGCCGGCACCTGATATTTGCTCCAATAGCCATAATCGCCAACCACCCGCTTCGTCAGATGGTTTGGCAGCCCATGCTGCGCGACAGCGCCAGAGACCAGAATGAAAATCAGCAGGGAACTGAAAGAGAAGAACAGCAGGGAACGAGACCGCATCGAGACACCTCCCAGCAGAAGGTCAAGGCCGGAACAGCCCGCAGAAAGCGCCATCCAGCCCAAAGCCCGAGAATCTTACCACGAATCCGTGTCGCCAAATAGGTTGTTCCACCCTTATCGCGTTCTGTGCGACAGGGTGGGCTTAAGGAACCCTGAACCTTGAACCTCGAAACCCGAAACTTTACTCCAACCCCTTCACATGTTCCCGCAAAAACTTCTGCACTTCCTCCCACGCCTTCTGATTCTGCTCCGCCGTAAACCCTCCATGATTCGCTCCCGGCACCGTATATAACTCATTCGGAACCTTCGCCGCATCGAGCGCCTTGTGCATCCGCACTGCCTGCGTATACGGCACCAGCGCGTCATGATCTCCATGGATCGTAATAATCGGCGGCACCTGCCCATTGACATAATTAATCGGAGACACGCGCTTCGCGATCTCATCCGCATCCGGCTGATCGCCCACCCACACCACCGCATATCCCTTCGCGTCGGCGCCGTGCAGTTCGTCCAGCACGTCGGTGATTCCGAACCAGTTCACAATCGCCGCCACCCGCGGATCCCCATTCGTCCCCGGACTCTGGCTCCAATAATTCTCCGTCGGCGTTACGCATGTGCGATCGAATCCCGCCGCCGGGGTCAGCATCCCGGTCATCAGCGCCAGATGTCCTCCCGCCGATCCGCCCTGCACCACCACGCGCTGCGGATCGAAGTTATATTTCTTCGCATTCGCGAAAACCCAGTGCAGCGCGCAGCGGCAATCCTCCACCGCGGCCGGAGCCAGCGAAATCCTTCCCAGCCGGTACTCCACGTTCACCGCCGCAAATCCCATCTGCAGATACGGCATCATCTCGAGCACGCGCTCTTCTTTCGTGCCCTCGACCCATCCTCCGCCATGAATCACGATGACCACCGGCGTCGGCGCCCCTGCGCCAGTCGGCTTGTACACGTCGAGCTTGTCTTGGTAATTATTCGCCGTGTGATACACAATGTTTGGATACACCTCATACCGGAACAACTCCGCAGCAAACGAAGCCGCATCGTTCTGCGCGACACAGAAAGAAGTAACAATCAGTACAAATCCCACCACCAGAATTTTGCGCACATTTCCCTCGAGAGATTGTGATGTGTTTTACGAACAGGAAAAACTATACCGATCCGCGCCCGATATCAAGGCCGAACGCCCGATTCCACCTATGTGGGGACAGCCGCCCTCGGCTGTCCAGTCGAGCGAAAGCTCGACCTGCCGTAGCTACAACGTGCCCGCCCCCCTGCCATCTTGAGCGAAGCAGGCCGGCGAAAAAGCCGGCCTGCGCAGTCGAAAGATCCCTACCTTCGTGCAGAAGCCGCTACTCCAGCCGTACTTCCATCCCCAAATTCTTAGCCGTGAACGCCCACTCGTCCGCCGTCTCCTCAATAATCTTCGAGATCGGCTTCCCGGCTCCGTGCCCGGCCTTCGTCTGAATCCGGATCAGCACCGGCGCCGGACCCGCCTGGTCTGCCTGCATCGTCGCCGCAAATTTGAAGCTGTGTCCCGGCACCACGCGATCATCATGATCCGCCGTCGAAATCAGCGTTGGCGGATACTTCGTCCCCGGCTTCAAATTATGAAGTGGAGAATACTTGTACAAGTACTTGAAATCCTCCGCGTTATCCGACGATCCATAATCCGACGTCCAGGCCCATCCAATCGTGAATTTCTGGAACCGCAGCATGTCCATCACGCCCACATGTGGCAGCGTTACGCCATACAGATCCGGACGCTGCGTCAGGCAGGCGCCGATCAGCAGCCCGCCATTGCTCGCGCCGCGGATCGCCAACTTCGGCGTCGAAGTATATTTATTCGCAATCAGCCATTCCGCTGCCGCGATGAAATCGTCAAAGACGTTCTGCTTGTGCGCCTTCGTTCCGGCCAGATGCCACTCCTCGCCATACTCGCCGCCGCCGCGCAAATTCGGCTGCGCATAAATTCCGCCCATCTCCAGCCACACCAGGTTCGGCACGGAGAAGAACGGCGTCAGCGAGATATCAAATCCTCCATACGCATACAGCATCGTCGGATTCTGCCCATCCAGCTTCAATCCCTTCTTGTAAGTCAGGAACATCGGCACGCGCGTTCCATCCTTGCTGTGATAGAACACCTGCTTGGTTTCGTACTGCGACGGATCGAAATCCACCTTCGGCTTGCGGAACACCGAACTGTTTCCCGTCCCCGGCTCATACCGGTAAATCGTCGTCGGAGCAATGAAGCTGGTGTATGCGTAAAACGTCTCTTTATCTTTGCGCTTCCCGTTGAACCCCTCCGCCGTCCCGATCCCCGGCAGATCGACATTCCGCAGGAACTTTCCCTTCAGGTCGTAGACCCGCACTTCAGCCTGCGCGTCCTTCAGATAGCTCAGCAGGAATACGTTGTCCACCACTCCCGTATGTTCTAGCTTGTCTTTTCCCTCCGGAATCACCGTCTTCCAGTTGCTCTTCTCCGGGTGCCGCGTATCAATCGCGATCAGCTTCCCGCGCGGAGCATCCAAGTCCGTCTGGATCCAGAACACCGGCCCGTCGTTGTCGATGAACTGATACTGCGCGTCGAAATCGTCCAGCAGCTTCACCACGGGCGAATCCGGCTTCGTCAGATCCTTGTAGTAGAGCCGGTTCTTTGGCGACGTCCCCTGCGACACCGAAATCACCAGATATTTCCCGTCATCGGTCACGCCGCCGCCGAATCCCAGCTCTTTATTATCCGGACGCTGGTAGATCAGCTTGTCCTCGGCCTGCGTCGTCCCAACCTTGTGGTAGTAGAGCTTCTGAAAATAATTCGCCTCGCGCAGCGCCGCGTCCTTTGGCTCGTCATACCGGCTGTAGAAAAATCCTTTGCCATCTTTCGTCCACGACGCACCCGAAAATTTCACCCACTTGATCAAGTCCGGCAGATCTTTTCCCGTGCTCACATCGCGCACATGCCACTCCTGCCAGTCCGATCCCGAGGCCGCCGTTCCATACGCCATCAGCTTTCCATCGTCGGTGATCGCCGCACCCGAAAGCGCGACTGTTCCATCCGCCGACAGCGTATTCGGATCCAGGAGCAGCCGCGGCTCCGCCGTCAGCGAGTCCGCGACGAACAGCACGTTCTGGTTCTGCAGGCCGTTGTTGTGCTGGAAGAAATATCGCCCACCCTCCAGTTCCGGCACCGTGAAGCGCTCGTAGTTCCACAGCTTCGTCATCCGGTCGCGAATCGCCTCGCGGTACGGAATCTTCTCCAGATAGCTGAACGTCAGCTTGTTCTCCGCCTCAACCCAATCTTTCGTCTCGGCCGAATCCGTGTCTTCCAGCCAGCGGTAGGGATCCGCCACTTTCACCCCGTGATAATCGTCCACCTGATCGACTTTCTTCGCCGTCGGATACACCAGCGGCGAGCCATCCGTTTGCGCAATCAGGCACGAAGCAGCCAACACCAGCAGAAACAAACTCATGCGACGAAGCCGTTTCATCAGGATTCCTCAAAAATAGTTTTGAAAACCACCCTGCGTTGTACTAACCCAAAGCCCCATCGTCAAGCCGAAAAAAGTTTCGCTCGTCAAGCGCGCGATGCGACCGCGAAGGTAAGAACAAAACGGGAGGGGAGAAAAGGGGGTACCCCATGTCTCGCCGCCGTTGTGAGACGTGGAAACTAAGTACCGCCGCGAACCAAGTAGCGTTGCCTGGCAGAAACGTTAAATGCTTCCGTAGGGACAGCCGCCTCGGCGACTGGCGAAGCGAAGCTCCGCGCCCGGAGACGGCCACTCTCCCAGTCCGCCCATCCCTCCAAATCGCACTTTTCCAGCACCGAAATTCCACAGCCGCCGCTGCTCCCTCACTCGTGCTATGATGCTTGCCAACTTTTACTATTCGCAGGACGGCGTTCCAAAATCTTCAGCCACTTTCGTCGAGTCAGATCAGGCAGTCGCAACCCGGCAGCGCATTCGACCCGCACCTCGCAACGTAAAATTGGGGGATCTATGACAACTACATTTCGCAATCTGTGGAATAACGATCAAGGACAGGACATTGCCGAATATGCTGTTATGTTGGCCGTCATCCTCGTGATCGTCGTCGGCACCATCCGCCTCGTCGGATCGAACTCGAACAACGTTTTCTCCAACGTCGCCAGCTCCATTCAGTAACGCTTTGTTTCGTCGCAGCACAGCAAAGCGTCCGAGTCCCACTCTAAACCCGTGTAGTTTGCGAGTTTAGAGCGGGAGACTACTCGAACGGATTGCTCGCGATAACCCTCGATGCTACTCGAAGCTCTTCCGCAACGTCGCCACCGTGATGTGCGGCCATCCCAGATTCACATACACCGACGGGTTCGCGTTCAGCAGATGGAAGATCGGAAAGTTCAGCACCACCATCTGCGCATACTGCAATTGCATAAACGTGTGCCCGGTTTTCTTGTTCGACATTTTCTCGATCCAGAACGTCGCGTAAACTACCGCAGTTTGGGCGTTCTCCTCGGGCTGCACTTTTCCGCCGACTACAGGATTTTCGCCGACCAGAAACTGAATATTCTCGATCCCTCCTCCAAACTGCGGCAACGCCACCTGTACCGTCGGACCTGCCGCCCCTGAGTTCGGATTCTTCAGGAACGTCACCGGAGAAGTCGAAGAGATGTTCAACACCGTGCCCTCGAAGGTGTAGCCCGCGTCGACATGGTTCTGCACTTCCCGCTGCAGCAACAGAATTGGATCGTTGATCACGTCCTGCATCGGAACTCCATTAATGTTTGCCGGCAGCGCCGGCTCCGCAGGCGTCGTGTCAAACGGCGTCCTCGTATTCAACGCAAACGGAGGGTTGAATGGCCCCGCCGGAACCGGCCCGACCGGCACCGTGACGTCATACTGCGGAAACGGCGTCGCCGGAACTGTCGGCGCCGTCAGCTTTTCTGACGATCCCGCCGCATTAAACACAATCACTGGAGCCGTCGTCGGCACTCCAAAGGGAGTGCTGTTGAACGATGGAAACAGCGAAAAGTTGTATTGACTTCCGCCGACCGTCAGCACCGGATTCCCGTTGAACGGGGCCGCAATCCCCTCCGCCAGAATCGAATTCCCGTGCGGAATCGTTCCCATGCGCGCCACCAATTGCTGCGGTTTGGGCACGCTCTCTGGTGGAAACGTCGTTGCCGGTTGCGTGATCCATATGCCCGGCTCGATGTGCAGCGCTCCATCTTTCGCCGCGTCTGAAATCTGCTGCAGATACGTCAATCCGAACAGCTCAATATCATCTTGCCCGAAGCCGCGATTCGGAATTGCCGACCCGATGGGAGTGAACTGCAGCGTCTCGCGTGTCTGGTTCAGCTGTAAGTACAAATCTGTCTGGTCGTGAAAGTCCGGCCGGGCGACCAGGTTGAATCCCTGCCCCTTCCAGGTTCCCGCCAGTTCTGCCAGCAGGCCCAACTGATCAAGAACGGTGCGGTTATCCGGTGCGATCCGGACCGATGAAATCCTTCTTCCGATGACTGGTGCCATTTTGTTTTCCTCCATATCGTGAAATGAGCACACTTCTAGCGGGGTCTCTTGATGGATCGACCCGTTCGCAAGCCGCGGCGCTGGCTCGAACAAGGCGTAAAAGTTGTAGTGATCCGCTTGCGGAGTGGAATTACTTCACAACACCGCGATACTGGATTTCACCATCCCAGTTAGGTCAGATCGAAGGAGAAGCGGGCCCCGTGCCCGCGGAGGAAGAATGCGTTGTACTGTACACGCGCAGCCAGAATGGGCTTCGAAAAATGCTTTCTGTTTCATTTTCCGGAAATAACTCCGCCAAATCTCGACAGGGATTCATTGCCAATATCCCGATAGTGTGAGATGACTCTTGCTCTTAGGTGGAATACCTCAGGAGAAGATACATGATCTTAGTTCTATGTGAATGACCACGTCGAATCGTCATAACTTGTCCGCTTTTCGTAATTACAAAAGACCAGCCGCGGAGTGGCCCGGAATACGGATGTATTCGGACTCGCTCGCCGCCCGAACCTTCCCCGAATCAAAATTCAAAAGGTAATCGCCACCACCATTTTCTATCTGCACCAAAGCGAATGCCTCTGCTTCCATGTCCGTGGGATGTCCCAGATACACGTGAGCGCCAGCCGGGTGGTCATCAACGGTAACTGTACCGAAGTCTGCTCTGCGCAAATAGTGCGCAGGTGCATATACGATGCAAACCCACAGACTCACAATCAGGGTGCTGGCGAACGCCAGTTGCCAACGGCCCGAACTTCCGGCGAACGCTGCAATCGCTGCGATGAAGGAAAGAAGTAGAAGGGCAGCCGTTTCCCATGACGTGCGGAAGTACATTCCATAAGGCGTTGCACTGTGAATTACGAAATAGACGAAGAGGGCCCAGTCCGCAAGCAGCACGGTCCCGAGTGCCAGTGGCAGCTGTTGGCTTAAGCTCGTACCGAGCCGTTTCTTTTTCCAGTCTCGCAATCCGAACGCCGTCAGCGCCAGCGGGCATACCAGCCATAGGATGTTCGCAGTAACGACAAAAAGCGAGTGTACGGTTGCCATCAGACGCAACCTTAGCGCCTCCTTGCGATGCTCGTCTAGATAACTAACGGAGGGAGGCAATTACATTCACGATTCGGGTCTGGTCGGCCTGGGTTTTGGCTGAGTCACGGGCAAACCGGATGTTGAGAAACGGCAGGTCGTTGCGGAGCTACAATGATCTCGCCGGGCGAAACGGAAGCGGGCACTGCGGGGACGCAACCATGCCGAGGGATATCCCGGTGGCCTCATCGAGACGATGAACGGGGGCGTGAGGACTCGTTCTTGCGCCGCCCAACCTCCATCGGATCGAAAGACCCCATGCCTTGAAAATCCCCGCCCGAAGGGCGGAATACTCACTAACGGAGAACGTCGCTTCTCCATTTCAGGCTGAGCCAAGACACTCGTACTCATAACCGCCATGACCCCAGACGAATTTCGCAAATCCCTTACCGCAACCAATCCCCCAGACGGATTCAGCCACGCTCTCGCCGGATTGTGGTGGGACGCCAAAGGCGATTGGACTCGAGCGCATGAGTCCGCTCAGCAGGACGAGGCTCGCGACGGCGCCTGGGTTCACGCCTACCTTCATCGCAAGGAAGGCGATCCGGAAAATGCCGCTTACTGGTATAGTCGCGCCGGCAAACCGGTCTGCCCAGACCCACTCGATGCGGAATGGAACGCGATCCTCACAGCTCTGTTGGACTAGAAAGCGGAAGGCAACAGAATCTCTGTCATTCCGCCAACAGCTCTGTCATCTCGACCAAGCGTGGAGGGACCTTGTGTTTTCCTCCGAGGCAATTCTGACTCGCCGACAATCGCCAAATCGTGGCGCCGGCGTCCCACCGGCTATCGCGAGAGCCTGCCCGGAGCGAAGTCGAAGGGGCGTCCCGCCCTCGCCCGCAACCCGAAACAAATGTCGGAGCAGTTGAACACCCGCGCCCTCTGCGTTGAGAACTACTCCCTTACTCCCACCTGCCAAAATAAAAACGAATAAATATCCGTAAAGTCCTCAATCTGCTTCGAGACCGGTTTCCCCGCCCCATGCCCCGCCTTCGATTCAATCCTTAACAAGATCGGACGCGTCTTGCTCGTCCCGTTCCGCGCCTCCGCCTGCATCTCCGCCGTCATCTTCTTGGCGTGCATCGGATCTACCCGCGTATCCGTGTCCGCCGTCATAAATAAAATCGCCGGATACTCCACTCCCTCCTTCACATGGTGATACGGAGAGTACGCATACAGCCACTTGAATTGCGCCGGATCCTCCGCCGTCCCATATTCCGGAATCCACAACTTCGCGATCTGGAAATCCTGATAGTGCAGCATGTCGAGCAACGGCACCTGGCACACTACCGCGCGAAACAGGTCTGGACGCTGCGTGACCATCGCTCCCATCAGCAGCCCGCCATTCGATCCGCCCTGAATCGCCAGATGATTCTTGTCCGTATACTTCGCCGCCATCAGATGCTGCGCCGCTGCGATCATGTCGTCGAATACGTTTTGCTTCTTGTCGAGCATCCCCGCGCGATGCCAGCCTTCTCCAAACTCCGCGCCGCCCCGCAGATTCGCCACCGCATACACGCCCCCATGTTCCATCCACAAATACGCCGTGCGACTGAACGACGGCGTCAGACTCACGTTGAATCCGCCATATCCCGTGAGCAGCGTTGGATTCTTCCCGTTCTGTACCAGCCCTTTTTTGTGCACCACGAACATCGGCACCCGCGTCCCGTCTTTCGACTGAAACCACTCCTGCCCGACTTCGTAAGCCGCAGGATCAATCGATGGCGCATCCACCTTGGTCCAGAGGGAAGATCGGTATGTCAGCGTGATTTTGGTGGCCTTGCCGTCAAGCAGTGTGTTTCTAACCTCGGGATTCATCTCGAGGCGGTAAACACTTGGGGGCACTGTGAACGACTGGAAGCCAAAGAACATTTCATCGCGATTCCACCTGCCTGATATGCCGAATATAGAGCCAACCCCGGGAAGGGAAATGTCACTGATCTTCATCCCATCCAGATCGAACAGCTTCAACTGCGACGACGCATTCTGCTCGTACTGCGCAAACAATTTCCCGCCAAACACCGCGGCGCCCTGCAACACTGCATCCGACTGCGGAATGATCTCCTTCCACGTGTCTCGATCGAATACGCCCGCATCCGTCACCAACACGCGGTATCGCGGAGCGTCTTCATTCGTCGTGATGTATACCCTCCCGTTGTAAACGTCGGCGGTATAGAGAAAATTCTTGCCCGTGGTCAGCCGCGTCGGAGGCCGGTCCGACTTCAGATCCATCAGGAACAGCTCCGACTTCGTCCATCCTTCGGCCACATTGATCAGCAGCCAGCGCCCGTCATTCGAAAGCGAGACGCTCGGCCAATCCCCCGGATCACGTCCTTCACCGAAGATCGGATCGTCCGTCACCACCGGACTCCCCAGCAGATGAAAGAACACATGCCGGTTGTACATCTCCTGTCCCGCCGGCACGTCGCCCTTCATCGGATAGCGGGTGTAATAAAAACCGGAATTGTCGTGCAGCCACGCAATCGACGCCGCGCGCGTTCGCTCGATGGTGTCCGGAAGAATCTCGCCCGTCTTAGTCTCGATCACGTGCAGCGTCGACATCTCCGATCCGTTCTGCGACAGTCCATACGCGACGTACCTGCCGTTATCGCTCGGCTGGAACCAGTCCAGCGCGACCGTCCCATCCGCCGAAAGCGAATTCGCATCCACCAACACGCGATCCTGTAGAGACGTTGCCGGCAACGTCTCGCTTCGTTCCCGAACATAGAGCACCGGCTGATTCTGCAGTCCTTCGCGCTTCGTATAGAAGTAATAACGCCCCGCAATGATCGGAGGAGTGACGGTCCCGATCGACAACAACTCCGTCAGCCGCTTTTCGATTGCCGCCCGACCCGGCAGACGATCGAGGATCGCCCGAGTGTACGCGTTCTCCTCCGCTACCCACTTCTTTGTCTCGGGAGAATCCGCTTTCTCGAGCCAGCGGTAATTGTCGAGAACTTTCGTTCCGTGAAAAAAATCGATGACGGGCCTCGGCGCCGCCACCGGAGGCGCATCGGGAACGCGCTCTTTGGCCGCTGAGGCCTTATGCCCCGCCTTCGACTTCCCGCCTGTCTGCGACGCCACAGCACAAACCGGCGCGGCGATCGAAAAGAATAAAGAAGAAGATAAAAAAGAAAGAGAAAAAGAAGAGGACAGAGCGGAAGTTGAAGAAAAAAGTTGAGATGAAGAAGATGAAAAAGAAAAAGATAAAAACAAAGACGACAAAGAAGCGATCACCAAACGCGCTCCTCCATTCATAACCCTAACCTGTTCATAGCACGCAGCCTACCAGAATCCTCCTATGCTATGATGCTACTGGACGCGGGCCTCCAGCCCGCAAAACCAAAAAAACACTCCTCAGTAGCTCAATGGCAGAGCATCCGGCTGTTAACCGGAGGGTTGTAGGTTCGAGTCCTACCTGAGGAGCCAATTCTTTCTCTATCCGTTTCGGAGAATCAGGTTACAGTTTTGGCCCGACGGGATTCTGCAGAGGCTGCACGGATTTTTCCTCCAGATCGACATAGCCCAGGCTAACAGCGAGCCAACCCAGATCGAGTTTTTGCGGCGGCCAGCAGATCGTTACGGGGTGCGTTTTTCTGTGGGGATTCACGGTCTGCGGCAGGCGGCAAGGCTGCATCGGATAATTTCAATCTTTTTCGATTTCGGGCAGCTTGTGTCGGACGCGGCGCGGCGAATTGGGAGGAACTGGGACGGGCAACGGGATTTCGATGGTGCCGATATGACCGCTCATCTGGTCCTGAATTCCGAAGCGCAGCCAAGCTGCCTGGGAAGGAACATAGGCCTCTTCGTGCAGCACTAGCTTTCCGCTAATCGCGTCCTTGTAGGCGGAAGGCTGGAGATTGCTGATGCCGATGTGCGAGACGCCGGTGAGCATGGTGCCCTGGCTGTCGAAAGATGCGGCCATCAGAGTGAGCACGCTGCGATACGTGCCACTCTGCTGCGGAACGAAGCGCACTGCAGAGCCATCGAGCGAGTAGTCGATGGCGTAATGCTGCACGTCAACGACCGGCGGCAAGAGTGGTTTTTTGGCCGACACCGGAACCACTTCACCAATCTGAAGGTGATTCATCTTCTGCTTGTGTCCCATGGGCACGACCGTTGCCAAAAACAGAATTTGGCGCGACGGCGGGGATGCGTGTTGCATAGCCATCATCCGGGTGCTGCGGGCGAGATCGGCATCAGGCGCCGCATTTTTTTCGGCCTCCGCGAAATATCCCTGGCGATAGTGAAGCGAGAATCCCTTCTGCTTCTCGGCCAGCACGACTTTGATCTTGCGGAATTTGCCGTTGTAGATCTTGTTCGTGGGTGTGTAGGAGAGCGTGTAGTAGCTCGATCCTTGTTCGACGGCGGTGGCAATGGCTCCGCGAATATTGTTTGCGCTGTAAAAAGCCTTGCCTCCTGTAGCTGAGGCCACATCGGCGAGAGTATTTCTTTCGGATACGAGCTGATCCAATTCGCCGAAGCCTGACGGAGTTTGTGGAGTCGGCGCAAGTATCTTCGCAGTACCGATGGACGACGGATCGAGTGGGGGCGGTCCCGTCATCGAACCGGTGCTGGAGGCCTCAAAACCGCCGGCGACGAGTCCGCGGACGTCGACCGGGTAGACGGCGACCTGCGACTCGGCCAGAATATTAGTCATGCGCCTGAGCTTTTCGCTGTAATTGCGATTGTCGACGGAGGTGTTGTTTACACTTTCAATGATCCCAATCGCAATAGGGAACGATTCGGAGAGCCAGACCAGATTCTTGCGCCCGGGAATTGCCGAGAGGTAGCGGGCCAACTGCATCAGAGAATCGGTGGTGATGGCGACCCGGGAGTCGGTCTCTTCGACGTGCTGGATGTCTTGCATGCCCTGGAGCGCGCCGAGTAGATTCCCGAACCCGCTGGCGCGTCCACCCTGCGCCAGGACGGCGACGGTGTTGACGGAATTGGCGGCTTCGACGCCCGCTCCCTGCCAGCGCGGCGATTCCGGCGTGCCTTTCTTGCTTTTGACGGCCGACAGAAGCAAGGCTTCGTCGGGCGTGAATCCCTGAATCAATTGCAGATTCGACGCGCCGGAACTCAGGGTGCAGAGAGCGAACTGCTCGTTTTCCGGCTTCGACTCGAGGAACTTGATCAACTGATCGCGCGCGTACATCTGATCTTGCGCGGGAGTGTTGAGGAGATCGAAAAGAATGAGCGTGACTGCTCCCGGATCGGGCGCTTGTGTCTGGTTGGTGAAGACATTGGGAAGGTGTTTTGGCGCCGGAGCGGGAGGTGTCTCGGCAGGCGTGCCGGCGCCGGTAAACTCACGGAACGAACGCAGGGTTTGCGGCTTGCCGTCTTCGGTCACCTGGAAATCCTGCAGCGGGAGTCCTTTCACAGGATGGCCTTTGGCGTCGGTCACAACAACATCCACGACAACCGCTCTGGTGCTGACTTTCAGGGTAATGACGGGCGAGGTCGCGGCTTCGGATGGTTGAGAGCTGGTCGCGGTGGTAGAGGAAGTTCCGGGAGTCTTTTCGGCCGGTGCTGCGGAGGTCGGGTTATTCGTCCGCGCAGCGTTATCGGCGGAATGCGAATCGTGCGGATTTTCGGCGGCCGTGTCGGGGCTGGAGTTGATCGCTGCTTCGGCGGCGTCATCCGCTTTGTCGTCGGTGCTATTGTCGTCCGCCGAGGAATTCAGCGCGGATAAATCCTGCGCTTCGGTCCTGAGGGCGGCGTACTTCGATTGCTCCTCGGTTGAAATGGGGGGCAGATCGAACAGTTCGAGACGGTCGCCATCCAGTGCGGCTAGGCGCCTGCCATCGGGAGAAAGCGAGAAATTCTGTCCGCTAAGTACGGCCGGGGTCACGCTGAGCGACCAAACGGAGTTGCCGCTGGCAGTGTCGAAAATCTGAATATCCTGCTGGAAAACGTCGCGCTGAGAGGGATCGAGTTGAAAGACGTCGTTCGGATCATATCCCGCCGAACCGGGCTTCGATCCTGCAGCTTCGGAGGTTTGCTGCAGAGTACTGACTCCGAAACGGCTGTTGTCTTCACTGCGGGCGACCGCCGGGAAAATGCGGTACCGGCTCCAGCGTTGATGCCACAAGCGGCGGCCGACGAGAGTAAATGAGCTCACGCTGAAGTCGCAGTTAGCGGAAGCACACCAGCCAATCTGCAGCGTGTTCCTGCTTCCATAGAAAACGGCGGGGATGGTCCGCGATTTTACCCGCGCGATATTGTGACGCAGTTTTGGGCTGGGTCCAAAACGAATTAACCAAACTTCGCCATGCTGGACGAGATCGACATAGCCGGTGCTGGTGCCGGTGAGATCGACCAGCTTATTGAGTGGCACGGTTCGCTGAGGAGAGAGGGTCGCCGCATCGAGAAAATGCGCGACAAACGCCGGCGCAGGTTTGGCCGGGGTGTTCGGAGTTGCGGCGTTGGATGGCGGGGTACTTTGTGGCTCTTGCGCCGTTTCTACGATGATCTGGTTCCCGGTGGGAGTCACCGAAACCCACAGCAAATCTTTCGGGGAACTCCACAACAGCTTCTCTTGAAGACTCGAATCCACCAGATAAAGGTCATTCGCCCTTCGCAGCAGGAATTTTCCCGAACCGAACGGCCACAAATAAGGGCGGTGGTCGTGAAGATACCAATCCGCCTGGGCTACGACTTTGCCGCTCGGAAGCTGCAGGATGGCAGCATGCATGAGCCGGTCTCGATGCGCCGCCGTGCAGTTGGGGAGCCGCTTAAACATCTTCTTCGGATCGAAAGTCAGCAGCACATGGTTGTCATCGACGAAGTTCAACGACAAGCTGGGCTCGTCCTCGGACATCCGTTCCATGAACGGAGGGGTGCGATATCCGAGGGCAGACAGATCAATTTGAGCCGCGGTAAGTGGAGCGGCGGTTGTGGGCGGAGGATTCTTTGGCGTCTGGGCGGAGGCAAGGGCGGTGATGAAGAAGAGAAGAAGGACGGCGATGCAAGGGTAATTCGAGTTTGTGACGAAAGTTGAATCCCGCCGTTGGACCTGTCCGGACCACATCGAACTGTAATGTATCATCGGCGATTACTCCGCGCGAGCCTCTCCTGGCTGGAAGTTGCAATGATAGCGGTCGTAATCAAGGTCCGTCCGGAAGTGAGCCACAGGAAAGCCGCGTTCAACGGGGCCATCGCGACGTCGCTCGCATAAGCGGCGTCCCTATGTCTGCGAACGTTATTTTATGGGTGCTTAAAGAATCGCAAATAGAAGGCGGCAAATACCAGAACGATTCCGATGTTCACCAAGAGTCGTTCCCAGAAATGGTTCTTGAAGATCAGGACGTCTACAGTGACGATGACGATTATCATCGCCACGGCCATCATCGATTTTGTCATTGCGATTTAGACCAGATTTTGCGATTTGAGCCTCAGATTGCCGGCTGGGACGTCATGTGCCCATTGTGGCTGCGGCAGGCGGCACCTTGAGTTCTATCGATTATACCGGGTGGGCCGGGTAGGCGACGCTTCGGTTCGTTCGCTCGGGCATTGGAACGCGATCCACATATTGAATGGCCTAGCGGGAAAGGCTGCTTTGTGCAGATTGAAATGATCTGCTTCCGGTAGCGCTCATCGGAGAGCATCAACCGTGTAGCGGCAGATTTCTACACTTGTTTCGAAGAGGCGCGAGATTCCGGCGTCCTCGATCGGAGGCGATAAACACGCTTCCTCGCCGTGCGACAAACCACGCCGATGGGTGGCTCGGTTTGAGCGTACGCGGCGACTGATCTCCTATGCCCTACTGATCGGAGGACTGACCTGCGTGGTGATGATTGCCGGCTGATTCCTCGTGTCGGGCCACCGCGGCTGAGATTTAGACTTTCGCCGCGGCCTGAAGCCGCGACCTCTCAAATCCTGTCGCGGAAGAGGGTTCTTCAGCAAACTGTTTCAGCCGGCCCCTACACAAAACCAGTTAACGTGCTTTTTCGGAGGACGCCGCTCGGGGAGTGGAAGCGTGCTGCGTCTTCTTGTTCCCTAAGTCCAGCCCAAATTGGGGATGCTGATAGGTGCCCGCGATATGCACCGGCACCACTTCGCCCTTGTGTTTCTTTTTGAAAATCGGATCAATGAGTTTCAGCAGAAACGATTTCATTCCGTTCGTCGTATGCGAGATCCTGGTATCAACGCGCATGGGCCCGTGCAGATCGATGCGATAGTTAATGATGTTGTAGGTTCCATGGAGTCGTGCCTTTACGCCGGGAGCGGCAAAGCGCAATTCCGAAAATGCCGCCGTTCCATCGTTGAGTGCAACCTGTCCCGAGAGATCGGTCAGCACGTTCGGCGGGTCGTCTTTGTTCTTTCCTCTCGCGCCGGCGCTCAGTTGGTCTACGTCGCTTTGCGTAACGGCTTTCGTGAATTTGCCTTGTTCGACGCCGAAACTCCCGCGCAGGTGGACGCGTTTCAGAAAAGGATCCTTGCCCGGCGAAATTTCCACGTCCGCCTTCATTGCCGTTGCCCCTGACATCGGCGGACGATGGGTAACGAACAGGCCTAATACATCTTGGATTCGCGCTTCCGGCGCGGACAGAGCCAACTTGGTCAATTTGCCGGGATGACCTGGACCTGCGGCAATGCTTCCGTTCGCGATCACTTCGGTGCCGCCGAAATGGGCGTCGACCCGCTTCAAGAATGTATCGCCGCGTCGCGCGTCTTCGTAGGCATCGAAGTTGGCGATGAGGTGAATTTTGTGTCCGCCGGATTTGACCACGAAATCGGGAACATCGGTGTTCCCGGAAATGTTGATGTGTTTCAGGGTGCCCTGGAATTTTCCGCTGGCAGACAGCATGCCCCCGATCGCCTGATAGTGACTAAGATCCGCATTGCGCAGAGTGTATTGGCCGGAAACCGTGGTCTCGCCTGCTGTTTGCCATGGGCCAAATTCTCCGCTGGTCACTAGTTCTGCGGGAGGCTCGGGCATATGCAGTTCGAGGTTGACCTGCATCGGCCTGCCCGATGCGACCTGCCGTACGGCTGCCTTGTGGATGGTGAAAATCAGCGGGTGCGAATGCTGCTTGCGCTCGGCAATTTGCAGCGATGATCCGTCGGCGATGAATTCGTCGATGACGACTTTCGGGGTAGTTGTATGAAAGCTGGCTCCGGTTCCGATGGGTGGAATCAGCACCTGCATTCCGATCGCTGTGACCCGGTCGAGGTGGTGGCGCAGCATGCCCAGGTAGCTGCCCTTCACGATCAACTTTTCCATCGTGATCAAAGGCGCCGGCGCGTTCCCGTGGTGAAACTCCACTGCTTCGAGAACGCATCCCGGGGGAAAGTGGGTTTGGTGAAAACCGCGCAAGGTGACGGTGCTGTCGCTTGCTTCCGATAATTGCTTCACGACGGTGGCTCGCTGGAAGGGCCACAGGGGACTGTGCAGAAAGGTTACAAACCCTGCAATCACAAGAAGCACGATGGCTCCGGCAATGAGTGGCGCGCGATGGGAATGTAGAAATGCGGATACGGATGAAGAAGGATTTCTGCTCGCGTGAACGGTCCCGGGCATGGAGGTTGGAGGCGGAATACTGCTGTGGAGTTGCTGTGTCGGGCGTAGGGATTTTGCCGGGACTTGTGGGGCGATTCAAGCTTCAATTGGATTGTTGTCAAACTGGTCGTTCAAAATCAAAATCCGCCACACCGGAGGAACAATGCACGCATTTTCATATAATGATTGAGGCAATTTCGGTCCTTTTATACAGTACAGTCCTGCTCCTGATCTTCGAAGGACACTGAGCTTTCGTAACTCCAGAAAAATTGTGAACAGAACCGCATCCAATGGGATATTCGAGTGACAGGACTTTGTGCTAGTTGTGAAGGTTTGGGGCATCCATCTTGAGTGACCGCGTTCGCGCATTTATGGGGAAGGTTGTCGTTTTCCTCTTTTATTGTTGCTTGCCGCTGTTTGGGCAGAGCAACGCGGGCGAGTTGCGGCTTAGGGTGACAGATCCTTCGGGCCTATCGGTGAAAACCTCGATTCAGATCGTCAGCGAGGCGAATCAATATCGGCGCATCCTGAGCACGGGTGATCAGGGCGCTTTAACCTTGGAACGCCTGCCCTATGGCGTGTATCAGCTTCAAATCAATCAACCGGGGTTTGCGGAAGTATCTGAGTCCGTAGATGTGCATTCGTCGATTCCGATGGACCATGTGATTCAGCTAAAAGTGACCGCCCCGAAAGAATCCGTGACCGTGAGTGCCGCTAACACGCTGATTGATCCGGACCAGGCAGGTTCGGTGAATCAAATCGGGTCCGACTCGATTCAAGATCGCGTGAGCTCCGTACCGGGCCGGTCCATTCAAGATCTTGTGAACTCGCAGCCAGGCTGGCTTTACGAAGGGAACGCTGTGCTGCATCCGCGGGACTCGGAATATCAAACACAGTTTGTGGTCGATGGCATTCCGCTTACTGATAATCGATCTCCAAGCTTCGGGCCGCAGATCGAAGCCGACGATGTGCAGTCGATCAGCGTATACACCGCCGGAATCCCCGCCGAATATGGACGGAAAATGGGCGGGGTTGTGGAGGTCAACACCCTACAAGACTCGCAGCCCGGCTTTCATGGGCAGGTTGTGCTCTCGGGCGGCAGTTTTGATTCGGCAGGAGCGTTTGCGCAGGGTCAATATGCGTGGGGCAAGAATCTGTTCGGAGCGAGCGCGAGCGGCGCGATGACGAGCCACTATCTCAATCCTGTGGTGGTTCAGAACTATACGAACCGGGGCACGCTCGGCGATTTCTCAACGAATTACCAGCGCGATGTGACGCCGAAAGATCGGATCAATCTGATCGTCCGCCACGATCTTTCCCGGTATGAGCTTCCCAACGAACAGGTGCAGCAAGCCGCGGGGCAGCTTGAGACCGCCGACAACTTGGAGACGATGGGGATTGTGTCGTACCAGCACACATTTTCGTCGAATATGCTGGCAGACCTGAGAGGCATGGTCCGGGAGAATAGCGACGATTTCTACTCCAACGCGTATGCAACACCAATCGAGATCCTGCAACACAACCGCTTTCGCGAGGGATATTTCAAAGGCAGCATCACGATCAATCACGGACGAAACGAGATCAAGGCGGGTGTGGAATCGGACAACCTGTTCCTGCACGAGAATTTCAACTACAACATCACCGATCCGACGCAGTACGATCCGGGCACTCCGCTCACATTCAGCTTTTTAGGGCAGCATCCCGATCTGGAGCAGGCTGTCTACGTTCAGGACCTGATTCGCCTGGGGAATTGGACGGTGAATGCCGGCCTGCGCTGGGATCATTACCAGCTGATGGTCAACCGCCAGGCATTGCAACCACGGCTGGCAGTTTCGCGATTTTTCCCGTCGGCAAACGTCATAGTTCACTTCTCATATGACCGGGTGTTCCAGACACCCTCGTTCGAGAACCTGTTGCTTTCGAGTTCCACGGCAGCCACGACGCTGGATCCAGGTTCGGTTCAGTTGCCGGTCGAACCATCGGAGGGAAATTATTACGAAGTTGGGCTGACGAAAGTCTTCTTTAAGAATGTCAAACTCGACACCAACTATTTTCGACGGGCGGTCAACAACTTCGCCGATGACGACCAGATCGACAATACGACGATCAGCTTCCCGATCGCATTTCGGAAGGCGATGGTTTATGGAGCAGAAGCCAAACTCGATCTGCCGCAATGGAAAAAGTTTTCGGGATTTGTGAGTTATTCGTACGAGCTTGGCAATGCGTGGAATCCGGTGACCGGCGGGCTTTTTCTCGGCACAGATACACAGCTGCCGACTACGGGATTTTTTCCTATCACCCAAGATCAGCGGAACACGGCGCGAGGACGCCTGCTGTATCAGATCACGCCGCGCTTGTGGATCGCGGGTGGAGTGCAGTTCGACAGCGGATTACCGTTTGAGTTCCAGTGCGATCCGAGCCTGACTCTTGACCAATGCATTGCCGGAGAAGTTCAAACGTATGGGCAGCAGGTTGTGGACCGCGTGAACTTCGCGCAGGGCCGTATCTACCCCACTTTTCTGGTGAGTGCATCGGCAGGAGCGGAGGTGTACAAGTCGGAGCGGCTGAATGTGCGCTTTCAGATTGACGGGCAGAATCTTTCAAACGTTGTGGATGTCATCGATTTTGGAGGCCTCTTTTCCGGCAACGCTGTCGGTCCCTCGCGCAGCGTCATGATGCGGCTCACGACTACCTTCTAGAGTGGGGCTGAGGGCTGCGTGCCGAGCGGGCGCGGCCGTGTGATTCGCGCGATCCCGGACAGAACCAGGAAACTTCCTCCAAACAGCGCCAGCAGTTTTATATTGCTGGGCGTATGCGGTCCGCCGCGCGGCATGTAATTCTCCGCCAGCACAACATTTGTGTGATTGGCAGGATCGTAACGCACGATGATGGGCGTCCCCGGCGGGTGCGCGTCAAGCCAGTCTTCGAACGGCTGAATCTGGTTGGGTGGGTATTGCCAAACTTTGGACGAAGGAGCGCTGGCCGAGGCAACGTCGGCAACATTCTGCTCGGCGGCGAGCGCATAGCTCAAGCGACAGTGGATGTAGTACATTTCGCGCCGACGCGTGCTGGTACGATCCATGGCGCACCTGTCGACACGCGCTGTCACCTGCGGCCAGCTCTCCTGTGCATGCTCCTGCCAGGCTTGTGCCGCTGTGACCACCAAGGCGAAGAGCGTGCAGAGTCCTGAC
Source organism: uncultured Acidobacteriota bacterium (assembly GCA_963763845.1). Taxonomy (GTDB): domain Bacteria; phylum Acidobacteriota; class Terriglobia; order Terriglobales; family Acidobacteriaceae; genus Sulfotelmatobacter. The sequence goes on along the minus strand of CAVXPX010000013.1, from coordinate 105,770 downwards.
AAAGCAACCAGGACTATCAACCCGAACCACATCAGGTGGAACTTTTGTGATGTTTCTGTCGGCATGTTTTTCCCGATGAGCTGGTTTCAATACATGATGGTTTCTGTGAGGTGATGCGGCCAGTCCGTCGTGTGGTAGTGGGTCCAGAGGCGAGCGTCGATTTGAGGAATGATGATCTGGCGCTGCGGGGGGCGGATTTTGTTGATCTCGTCGGTGAGCAGAGCGGTGGCGTAGAGGCAGTGGGCGCGGATTTCAATTTCCTGGCGGCTGTCGCGAGGAATGAGTTGATAGGTATTGATGTGGTGCTCGAGTTCGGGAGAGTAGCTGGTCATTCCCATCAGGCGGAGCGCGACAGGGACAATGTAATCCGCGAATGCGGTCATCTTCTGCGGATCTTCGAGATGGAATCCGCCGGAGGGAGAGAGTCCGGAATAGATTTGCCAGTAGCCGAGCTGAGTGAGCTTGTAGAACTTGATCTCGTGACCGTCGTACTGGCTGACGTCGTTGTAGCGGGGAAATTCGGCGGCCAGACGCTCAACGAGCCCATTGCCGTGATCGTAGAGGCGGGGCGAGCAGGACTGGATGAAGTTGTAATAGCGTCCTTTGTATTTCGCGGCGAGGATTGCACCGACCTGTTGGAAGAGCGCGGTTTTTTCATCGAGCATCGGCATCTCGATGTTGCCGGCGAAAATCTTCTGCATGTCGGCGCGGGTAATTTTGGCGAGAAATTTTCCGTCGAGGATGGGAATGCCGTTGTCCATGGCGCGCTTGATGCAGGCGAACATGGCTTCGGAGTCGGAGAGGTGCTCGCCGGCGTAGTCGGTTTGAAACTTCACGTGCGTTTTGAAGTCGGTGAAGGCGGTGTCGATGGTGTTGGCGACCATAATGAAATCCATGGCGACGTCGGGAGTTTTTTCGAGTCCATAGGGGACGGCGAGGTTCGGCATGGGAAGTTCTTCGTAGGCCATCCACTTGGCGATCTCGACGATTTCGTCGTAGTGGGTGTGGACGTCGCGGGAGTGTTCGATGACCGGGCGAAGGCTTTCGGTGACGGGACTGCCGAGCGGACGCGGCCAAGGAAGGGAAGTGGAAGGAGCGGCGAAGGCTCGGGGATGGGTGGCGGCGAGAGCGCCGAGAGCGGACATTCCTTGCAACATCTGGCGGCGAGTGAAGTTCATCTGGGCCCCTTTTTTCTTGAGAAGTGGTGTCGAGACAAACTAATTTTGTTGGGCGGAGATTGCAAGTGGGGCGAACGCACCACGAAGGCAATCCCGTAAATGAAAAGAGAGCGCCTCAGGGGCTGAAGCCCGCATCCTCGGTGGGCCTTGGCGGTACGGCTGGAAGCCGTGCCCTTCCACCCGAACCATTTACGAGATGTCTTCTCGGCCCTCGGTACTCACTTAACGACCGAGTTTCGAGATCACAAGGATTGGGGCGCTGTACGGTAAAACATGGTTCAGGATTTGGATTTGGCGGGTGGGGCGGCAGGCTTGATGGCGTCGGCGGATTTTTCCAGTGCGTCGACCAGGTTGGCCTGCAGGTGGTAAAGCGTCGGTTCGCTGTCGCGCTTGGCGATGTAGGCGTCGCCGTCTTTCGCGATGGAGACGTTCTCGGTGCGCTTTTTGTCGTTCCAGGTGACAGTGAGTTGGACCGCGGGATTGGAGAATCCGGAGTCGACGAATTTGTCGGCGGAGAGATCACGCAGATCGGAGAGGAATGCGCCAACGGTATCGACGTCCATCTTCTTGCCGTTGGACCACCAGTCGTTGTTGGTGCGGGTGAGGAAATAGGACTTCGATCCGGCGTGTAATTCAACTTTGTTGGGATCGTTGAAGCCGAGGTCGAGGACTTTCTTGTTGCGGAAGTAATCGAGATCCTTGTCGAGGGCCTGGGCCAGATCGGCATTGACCTTGTGGACGCCTTCGACGGCGGTGGATTTGGCGTAGTAGAGGTCTTTGCTTTTCTTGATCTGAAATTCCTGCGAGCCGGAGGGGTCGGTGACTTTCACGCTGACGACGGGGGCGGCGGAGGCGAAGGCGGAAGAGGATTCCTGGGAATCCGCGGCGTTGAGATCGATGCGAGCGTCGGTGAGTTTGCTGACGAGATCACCGACTTCGACGCTATCGGCGCGAAGCGGCGAGGGCTCGAGGATTTGCCATTCGTCCTTGTTCCGTCCGAATTCGATGGTCTGGCCCTTGCGGATGATATCGAGGCGGCTGATCTGATCGGCGGCAACGGGCAGCAGGCGCTTGTCGCGGAGTTCGTTGAGATTCTTCGCGATAGCGTTTTTGTTGTAGCTGGCGATGGTGTAGACGTGCGGATCGCCTTCGAGCATGGCGTAGACGGCGTTGCCGGTGGGGTTGGTATCGCCGAGGAGGAGCTTTTGCGACTTGTTGTCTTTCTCGTTGATATCGACTTCCGCGGAAGCAGGAGCGAGCCCGTACTGCTGGAGGTTGGTGGCTTTGTCGGCGACGACGCGCTCGGAGTTTAACGAGGCCAACGAGGAGAGCGTGCTGGAGACGTTGGTCTGGTCGGCGTTGTAGGCCTTGGGCGCAGTGATCTGCCAGCTTCCGGAGGGCGACTTGTCGAGAACGAGGGGATCGGCGCCGGGCTTTTTGATTTCAACTTTGGTGATGGACGCTTCGTCGAGCTTGAGAATTGCCGGAGAAGACTCGACGGGCTTCAGGGCGACATCGCTCGGCTTGCGGTGATTCGACCAGTAGAGAGTTCCGATGAGAGCGAGCAGGACCACGGTGGCTAAGATCAGGCTGCGGAGTTTCATGGTTTCGAACGACGAGTCTTTCAGAATTGTTAAAGTCAAAATCCCCACTTCTCGCAAAGGCGGCGAGAAATGGGGCGCCCAAAACGCTTCAATGGGCCACCCTCAAAATCGCGCGCGCTTATCTGCGTTTCAGCCAGACGAAGATGCCCGCGATTACGACGATTCCGGGCAGGAGGAACTGGCTGGTAGCGCGTACCCATGCCAGTTGGCTGCGCGTCATGGTAATGCGGCGGTCTTCGTCAGGCTTGGGACGAATGGAAATCAAATCTTCGTCCGAAGCAAGCCAGTTGATCGTGTTCATCGCAAGGTCGCTGTTGCCGTTGAAATTGATGAATGCATTGGCGGCCCAGGTCGAGCCTCCGACGACGACAAAGCGTCCCTGAGAATTTTCTTTGCCCGTGTTGTACGTGCCGGCGGCGGCGAGCGTCAGCGGTCCCTTCTTATTTTTGGGATCGTTGACGTTGATCTTGGAAGAAGCCAAGTCATCGGTGGCCACGGTGGCGCTGGATGTATCGAAGAGCTTCTGCACGCTGGTCTTGTCGGTGTTCTTGACATCGAGCGAGCGGGAGAGCGGGAATCCGGTGGCGGTTCCTTTCAGGGTATCGACGATGGGCTGAGAATCATAGTGAGTGACAAGCGCCACATCGTGTCCGACGCCGACGAGCTGGCCGAGAGGGTTCATGTCGATGATGAGGTCTTTATCGACCGTGACGCCCCAGCTTTCGAGCAGGCTCGCGAGCGCGTCATTGGGCGCGATGCTCGACTGTCCGAGTTGCAGAGGCGGATCGAGCATGAAGAGGGCGCGTCCGCCGTCTTCGACATATTGTTTGATAGCGTCGACTTCGGGCTGCTCGTAATTGTGCGTGGGGCCGCTGACGACGAGCGCGGTGCAGGTGGAAGGCACTTCAGCTTTTTCGAGCAGATTGACGCTCTGCGTCTGATATTCGTCTTTGCCAAGAAGTTCCTTGAAGGTGGAAAGGCCTTCGCGGCCGCCGGCATCGATCTGGTGCTCGCCGCTTCCGGTTACAAAGCAGACGGTGCGGGTGGTATTTTTCAGGTCGCGGATTAAGGTTCCGGTGATGCCTTCTTCGGTCATGCTCTTCGCGGTGTCTTTTCGGTCGCCGACCTGGATGAGGGCGGTTCCCAGATCACGGATGCCGGCCTGACGCGCGGCTTCCGGATTCTTGTCGGGATCGACGTAGTCGACGTGGACCTTGGACGACAGGTTCGCATATTCCTCGAGCAGGTCTTTGCCGTCGTTGAAACGGGAGCTCTGATTGAAGTACGTGATTGAAGCGGGCTGCTTCAGGCCTTTGACAATCTTGGCGGTCTGCTCCGAGAGACTGTAGCGCTTGTTGGAGGTGGCGTCGTACGACTTGTTGTAACGGTCGGCGAGAACGTTGGCGACGACGATGACTGCAAGGATGACAAGGATATAGGTCGTCGCGTATGCCGCGTACTTAGTTTGTCTCGCCTTAAGCCATTGAGTGGCCATTTAGGACCTCCAGCGCAGAGATTCCAGGGAGCGAGCTGTGAAAAAGAGTCCCAGGAAAATCAGAGTGAGATAGTAGATTGCGTCTTTCGAATCGAGGACGCCACGGCCAAACGATTCGAAGTGCGTGATGACCGACATGTAGGCGAGCACCCGCGCCCAGGTGGCGTTTTCGTATCCGCTGACCCAGCCGGAAATCCAGAGCATCAGTTCGATTCCGAAGGTGGCGGCGCCGGCGACAATCTGATTTTTCGTCAGACTGGAAATAAAAGTTCCGATGGCAAGAAGGCCTCCGGCCTGGAGCAACAGGCCGAGATAGCCGATTGCGAGCGGCTTCCAGTCGGGGTGGCCATAGGCGAACAGGAACGCGAAGTTCAGGGCAGTGAACAGCAGCATGCAGCCATAAAGAATGACGGCAGCCATCCACTTGCCGAGGATGACTTCGAGATCGCGGACGGGCGAGGTTGCGAGCAATTCGATGGTGCCGGTGCGCTTCTCTTCGGCGAAGAGGCGCATGGTGATCATGGGGATGAAGAAGAGTCCGATGACCGCGACGTTGGAGAGCAGAGGACGGATGATCTGCTCGTTGAGATTCATGGGGAAGCTCTGGCCGCGCATCTGCATCTCGATGCCGCTGACAACGAAGTAGGCGAGCGAGTTCCAGAAGAAGAATCCGAAGATCAGACCAAACATCAGCAGCAGGATGTAGGCGATCGGGGAAACGAAGTAGCTGCCCAACTCTTTGCGGCAAATGATCCAGGCGTTTCTCACTGTTGGACCTCCTGCAGTTCGGCTTCTTCTTTGGCGGGCGCGGATGCTTCGGATCCGGTGAGTTGCAGGAAGATTTCCTCCAGGCTCATGGCGGAGGGGCGGAGTTCGTTGAGATCCCAGCCGCACTCGACGACGGCGCGGGCTAGATCGCCGCGAACGAATTTTCCTTTATGACTTTCGACTTCGAATACCGCGCGGCCATCGGCCTGCTGCTTGCAGAGCACGCGGCTGACGCCGGCAACTTGCTCAAGTTTGTGCTGCACGATGGGGGATTCGATGGGGCCGGAGCGTCCGGCGATTTCGAGGACGACGGATTCTGCGCCGCGGGCGCGCGCCTGCAGATTCTTCACGGAATCGGTGGCGACGAGCTTTCCTTTGTTGATGATGATGACCTGCTGGCAGGTCTGCTCGACTTCGGGCAGGATGTGCGTGCTGAGAATGATGGTGTGCTCGCCCGCGAGATCTTTGATCAGTTCGCGGGTCTCGTTGATCTGCTTGGGATCGAGGCCAGAGGTCGGTTCGTCGAGAATGAGAACGTCGGGATTATGAATGATAGCCTGCGCAAGTCCGACGCGCTGACGGTAACCTTTGGAGAGCTTGCCGAGAAGCTTCTTGGTGACGTCGGCGATGGCGCAGCGCTCGGAGACGTAATCGACGCGCTTCTGCAGTTTGGCGCCGGAGAGTCCTTTGAGCTTGCCGACGAACTTGAGATATTCGGCGGTCTCCATTTCCGGATAAATCGGAGGCGTTTCGGGCAGGTATCCGATGCGCCGTTTGACCTCGATGGGCTGTTCGAGGACGTCGAAGCCCGCGATCTGGGCGGTTCCCGCCGATGGAGGCAGGAAGCAGGTCAGCATGCGCATGGTGGTGGTTTTGCCGGCGCCGTTGGGGCCAAGGAATCCAACGATCTGGCCTTTGGCGACTTCGAAGGAAATTTGGTCGACGGCAATCGTGTGGGCGTACCGCTTAGTAAGGTCTTTGACTGAAATCATAGGCAGTTATTGGCAACAGTGAGAAGACTCAACTGTTGGGTCCCCAACCGCGCCGGAGCGGCGCGGCAAGAAGAAATCATCTTAAAAGGCGAATAAACAACGTGTCAATTTTGCCCGACGGGTTTGTGGTGAAGCGTGAACTGAGACCGCGAAGGGCGCCGAGCAGTACGACGGAAATGCCAATGCCTCCGCCATCGTGGCTACTCTTAAAGAATTAAGATTCGGGGTGGCATGGTTCCGTTGTATGGAGGGAGGAAAAGTTTGCGGGAAATTGTTTGGGGACGGCGGGAAGCTGGGTTTGGTGCCGGGCGACTGGACGTGGACGAATTTGGTCCTTTTCGTCAGGTGTGGCGCACAAAAGATTGTTGGAAAAAGGTTTAGTTCCGCTTACATTATCGATATGGCAAAAACGGAGTCGCGGATTTCTGGCGTTGCGGTCTGTGTGCTTTTTTTGATGTTATCTTTATGTTTTCTGTCGGCCTGTGGAGGGTCGGGGTCGGGCTCGAACGGTGGCGGGGGAGGGCAGGGAAATCCTCCGGCGACACCGACGGGACTTTCGGCGACCGCGGGGAACCAGCAAGTGAGCCTGACGTGGAAAGCGAGCGCGACGGCAACGTCGTATCACGTAAAGCGCGCGATGACCACTGGCGGGCCATATACGACGCTGTCGAGTCCGACGACGACGAATTACGCGGATTCGGGGCTGACGAACGGGACGGCGTATTTCTACGTTGTGTCGGCGGTGAACTCGAGCGGAGAGAGTGGGAATTCGAATGAAGCGTTAGCCACGCCGGTAGCTGCGACGACGAGTGTGCGGGCGACCATCAATGTCCTGGCAAACCGGCACACGATCAGTCCGTATATCTATGGGGGAGCCTTTCCAGAGAGTACGTCGGCGATCACTGATAGCGGAATGACCGTGGTGCGGTGGGGCGGGAATGCGGCGTCGACATACAACTGGCAACTGTTCACCGACAACGCCGATAACGACTATTACTTTGAAGACTTCAATTTCTTTGGGCTGGGAAATGGAAATAACGGAACCGGTACGGATGCCAGTTCGACGCAGTTCATCACGGATGTGAAAGCTGCGGGGAGCGCTCCGCTGATGACGATGGTGATGTTGCCTTGGGTGGCGCAAAGCGCAGAGACAGGGGCGGGAGGGAATGGGCACTGGAGCTTTCCGCTATCCGAATATCCGAATCAGTGCGCGTTCGATCCGTACAACAACGATGCAGGAAACGGCATTGTGGCCGGGACTTGCAGCAACTCAAGTCCAACCTATATCACTGCTACTTCTGCCGATCTGAACAGAACTTATTCTCCACTGCTCGATGACAACACCCAGGCGTGTCCTTCAGGAACAGCGTGCGTCTACCGCAAGGATTGGGCGGCGGCGCTGGCGACAGCGTTTGGCAGCGGTACGTGCGTGGTGCCGTATTCGACGATCACTTCCTGTCACTTCTACGACATGGACAACGAGATCGATATATGGCGCGGGACGCACCGGGATGTGCATCCGAATCCGTCGGGATATGACGAGCTGTCGACGACCTACTTGACCGAAGCACAGAATCTGAAGACGTGGGATCCGCAGGCGGTTCGGTTGGGTCCGGTAAGCTGCTGCTGGTGGTTTTACTGGAACGGCGCGAACAGCAACGACAAACCCGCGCACGCGGGAATCGATTTTCTGCCGTGGTGGCTGAATGAAGTCTACTGGCAGGATCAGATTGCTGGGACGCGATCGTTGGAGATGTTTGATATCCATGCGTATCCGGATGGGCCGGACACGTCGGGATATTCGCAAGCGCAGAAGCAGGCGCTGGCAGTGAGCATCTACCGGGATTATTGGGATCCGACGTACGTCAGCCCGTCCGGGGCGATCGATCAGACTTATACGACGCAGATACAGCCGAACAAGACGATTCCGTTTCGGATACCGCGTCTGCGGGCGATTGTGAATTCGATTTATCCGGGAACGCCGCTGGCGATGACCGAGTGGAGTGCGGCGTTTGCCGGCGAACAGGATTTTTCGACGGCGCTCGGTGACGCAGACGGATACGGATTGCTGGGGCAGGAAAGAGTGGGCCTGGCATCGAGGTGGGAGGCTCCTTTGGCGGCGAATCCGAATTATCAGGCGCTGAAGCTGTTCACGAATTATGACGGCGCGCATCACGGGTTTGGGACGACGTCGGTGGCGGCGACGCATAATGCGGATCCGGATTTATTCAGCATCTATGCGGCGCTGAATTCGGCGGGGACGCAGTTGACGGTGATGGTGCTGAATAAAGATCCGCAGAATGCTGAGCAGGTGCAGTTGGCGACGAACGGGTTCACGCCGACGAATGATGTTGCGTATACGCTCACACAAGGTTCGCCTACAGCTATAGTGGCGTCATCTTCGCAATCGTGGTCGTCGACGCAGACGTTTGCGCCGTATACAGCGACCCTGCTGGTGGCGAGCGGGAGCGTGGCGCAGAGTCCGAGTGCGGAGTGGGATTTGAATCCGGACACGGTGATGGTTCCGGCGAGCGGCACGGTGACGTTGTATCCGACGATCACGAAGGGGAGTACGAACGTGACGCTGTCGTCGGCGACGTTCGACAGCTATGAGGGGGCTTCGGCCTGCACCGGGGGAACGATTACGCTGACCACGGCGACGATCGCGCCCACCGTGAACGGACAGATCACGGTGAATGCCGGGGCAACGCCGGGCTTCTGCCATTTCACGGTGACGGGAAGCGATGGAACAGCGACGCAGACGCAAGGCGGGTGGATTGTGGTGGGGAGTCCCGCGGCCACGCTAACGCAGACGAGCGGCAACAATCAGACAGGGGCGACGGGCAGCACGCTGGCGAATCCTCTGAAGGTGACGCTGAATGCGGGGCAGTCGGGGGGGAGTGCCGCGGGGGCGAGTGTACGGTTCACGATCAACTCCGGCGGTGGATCATTTTCGAATGGAAAGGCTGGCATCGTTGCGGTGACGAATAGCTCGGGAGTGGCGTCGGTGACGCTGACTTTGCCGGCGACTGCCGGGGTCGTGACCGTGACCGCGGAGGGGCCGTATGGGTTGGGGCATCCGGCGGCGGCGTCGTTCACGGAGACGGCGCAGTAGAATGGACCTCGGACCTTGGACCTGAAACCGGCTTTTCGGCTTCGGTCGAGATAATAATACTGTGGCGGCATTTGCCGATCCCTTGGCTTGGTTGGGATTGCAGAGTTGAGACATCGCGCTACGACGATTATTTTCCTGGTCCTTGGGATTGCTGCTTGGTTGTAATGCGGTCGACGATCTGGCGTTCGCGGGCTCCGTCTTCGGGGCGATGGAGGCGGTAGTAAAGAGCGGCGAGTTCGATGTGGGGTTCGAGCCAGTCGGGATCGTCCTTGGTGAGTTGCTCCAGTTCCTGAGCCGCTGCTGCGTATTCTCCTGAGGTGCTCTTCCACATCGCGGATTCGTAACGAGCCATCGAGTCGGCGGGCTTGAGCTGGATTGCGTGGTCAAGATATCCCTTGGCTTCCGCGAGGTCGCGGCGCTTGTATAGAATAGCTCCAAGATATAAGTTGGCCTGAAAGTCGTTGGAGTTGGACTTCAGCGCTGCGCGGAAGGCGGCCTCCGCGTCTTTCACATCTCCGGTTTTATCGCGGGCAATTCCCGTGAGCGTGGAGAGTCCGGGCAAAGCGGGATTGAGGCGAAAGCCTTCCTCAAGATCCTTGCGGGCCTGATCATATTCGTTCAAATCGAGGAGGGTAGCGCCTGCGAGCAGATAAGCGTCGGGGCTGGGACCGGCCTGCGCAACTTTCTCCATGCGGGCGACGCCGTCGCGGCGGCGGCCGGTGCGGATGAGAGCGGATCCCATGACGTATTCAAAATCCATGTTCCCCGAGTATTTGCTCTCAATCGGCTCGAGAAGGTTGAGAGCGGAATCGTTGCGATTGAGGTGCAGGTCGCTATCAGCGAGGAGAATGATGGAGCGAACGTTGCTGGGCTGGGCGTCGTGGAGCACGGCGAACTGTTCGCGAGCGTGTTCGAAATCTCCTTTCTTGTAGTAGGCGAGGGCGAGGTTCAGAACGACCATGTTCTTGTTCTTCAGGAGCGGAAGAGCGGCGCGGTATATCTCGATGGCGTCGTCGTATTTGCCTTCGTGGGACAGGGCGGCCCCCAGATTGACCTGGGCCTCGACGTCGTTGGGACGAGACTGGAGGACCTTATGGTAGTCGGCGATGGCGGAGGCGTAATCGCCGCGCTGCTGCTCGTCGATGGCGCGCTTGAGGAGAGAGTCCGGTGAGCTTTCCTGAGCCGCGAGGATTGCCGGAAACAGTGCAAGGAGTAAGACTGCTGCCCGCATAGGGAACAGGATAACGCAGCCGGGAGCGCCCGCGGGCGGGAATTTCGAAACAAAGAACAGAGCGACGTTGTGAGGAATGGCAACCTAAGTCGTGCTTGGCTGCGGTTGGCGAAAAGAGGAGAATAGAAAACAGATATTTTTTCGGCAGTGCGCGAGGTTTGTCGTGAAGACCACAATTTCAGGATTGGCGCTCTTTTTCACCGGGTTGGTGCTGGTCGTGGTGGGGATGTTTTCCTTGAGCGAAGGTCAGACGAGATCTACGACAGCGGCTCCTCCGACCCAGGTGACCCGTCCAGATTCCATTCAAGACAGCGGTTTCTACGATTACTGGGCGAACATGTCGGCACAGGGAAAAGCAGGCGGAGTCCTGCTGGGCAAACTCGCTTTCGAGGGAGAGCCTCTGCCATGGGAACCGATGCTGGTGGCGGTCGAGTGCAAGGGAACGGTAGTGAATTTGACACAGACTGATTTGAAAGGACAGTTTGTAATCCGGTATGTAGATACGAAAGGCGTGGAACGGATTCCCCAGGACGAGCAGAGGCAGATGGAAACCAAGTATGAAGGATGTGTTGTGGTGGGGAACGTGGCGGGCTTCCGATCCACAGAAAAGACGATCACGATCCACAATCTGAGAGACGATCCGGAGTTGGGGACGATTACACTTTCGCCGGAGGAGCGGGGCAGCGGGATGGAAGCGAGCTCCACGACGAAATCGGCTCCGGGGAATGCGATGAAGGCGTTTGAGAAGGCAAGGGGCGCGTGGCTGGAACAGAATCCCGATGGAGCGGTCCGCAATTTGAAGAAGGCGGTGGAGTTCTATCCGCAGTTTGCAGAGGCTTGGGTGCAGTTGGGGAAGCTTCAGGAACAGTCCGAGCCGCAGGCGGCCAAGGATGCGTTTTCAAAAGCGCTGGCGGCTGATCCGAACTTCATTCTGCCGTACGAGGAACTGGCGTCGCTCGCGGTGCGAGAACAGAAGTGGGAGGATGCGGAGCACAGTACCGGACGGGCTTTGCAGGTGGATCCGGCTGGGACGCCGCAGTTGTGGTACTACGATGCGCTGGCGAAGTATCAGGATGGGAAGATCGATGGTGCGGAAGCAAGTGCGCAGAAGGTGTTGGCGATCGATCCGCGACACAGTGTTCCCAATGCAGAGCAGTTGTTGGCCGTGATCATGGCGCGAAAAGGGGACTATGCGGGAGCGCTGCAGCATTTGAAGAATTGTCTTTCTTATACTCCGAGTGGTCCGAATGCGGATTTGTTGAAGCAGCAGATTGCCCAGCTGGAGAGCCGAGGAATAAAGGCGAAATGAGGCTGCGGGAATGCCCACTTCGCGCAAAGGCGGCGAGAAATAGGGCACCCCAATCTCGTCCTTTGCAGGATGTAATTCACTCCGGAAGTTTCTCGTTAAGGCACCTCAGCGGCTAAAGCCGGCTTGGCAATCGGCCATAGTGATCGCGACGCTGAAGCGTTGCGCCACCCAAGGCTTACACATTGTGCCAGCCAGTGTGCATGCAGAAAAACAAAAATGGCCTAGTGTGCGGGTTCCACTGCTTTGAGAACCTGATCGGCTGGGATGTTTTGCAGGGACTGAACGATTCCCGAAGGCCAATGGATTTCGATCAGGTCGGCGCGGGCGTCCGGGCCCAGTCCGAAATGGACGGGGCCGTCGCTGGATGAGGCGTAGCAGACGCTGGTTGTCATGTGATTGTATTGCGTGATGCTCTTGCTCACCACCTTGATGCGAGCCCCAATGCCGTCGCGATTGCTTTTGGTTCCCTGCAGGGCGATATCGAGCCAGTGATTGGAGCGCGTGCTGCGATTCATCCAGACTTCGGCGTCGGCGTCGAGGGCGCTCACGGCGATATCAACGCGGCCGTCGCCATCGAAGTCGCCGAAGCCGCATCCGCGATGGCGCTTGGGCGGAGCGGCGTTGAATCCAGCTTCGTTGGTTAACGGTTGCCATTTTCCGCTTGCGCCAAGATTGCGGAAGACCGTGTTGGTCTGATTGACGGGCTGTCCCGGCTGATCGATAGACTCGACGTGGCCGCGGCTGACGAATAAATCCTTCCATCCGTCATTATCGAAGTCGAAGAGAGCGGGGCCAAAGCCGGACATCGACGACTGGGATCGCGCATGCCGCTCTCGGTGGTGACCTCGCGGAAATCTCCCTTGCCGGTGTTCTGGAATAGCGGGAAGGTCTGGTTGTTCAGTGCGACGAAAGCAATGTCAGGGTAGCCGTCGTTGTTGAAGTCGCGGAAGTCGCAGGCCCATGCCGGAGATGAAGGCTCCGTCTTCGGTGAAGGCGACGCCGGTCTCGAAGGCGACCTCTTCGAATTGGTCGCCCTTGTTGTGGAAGAGCGAATTGTAGGAGGTCGTCATTGGTGACGAAGATGTCAGGGCGCCCATCGAGATCATAGTCGGCCATGGCTCCGCCCATGCCTTTGCCAACGTGGGCGCGCAGGCCCCATTCTTGCTGAGACGTCTCGGAACGTTCCATCGCCGTTGTTGAGGAAGAGTTGGTTGGGTTGTCCCTTGTAGAACTTCGGACTGCAATAGTCGGCGAGGCCGCCAATGGCGCAGAGGGGCTTGTCGGTTTAGTCCCACTGCATGTAGTTGACGACGAAAAGATCGAGCAGGCCGTCGTTGTTGACGTCGACCCAGGCGGCGGTGATGGCCCAGTAACGGCCGAACTCGGGATCGGGACGATTGATGGCGGCGTCGAGGCCGGACTTGGCTGTGACGTCGGTGAAGGTTCCGTCGCCGTTGTTGTGATAGAGCGTGTTGCGATGGAGGCCGGCGACGAAGATATCGGGATGGCCGTCGTTGTCGTAGTCGCCGACGGCGACGCCCATGTCGTAGCCGGAGCCCGCGAGTCCAGCAGCGTCGGTGACGTCGGTGAAAGACGCCGTTGCCGTCGTTGCGGAAGAGACGGTCGCGATATTTCGGAGAATCTTTCTTCAGGGTCGCGATGTTGGCGCCGTTGGTGAAGAAGATGTCGGGGCGTCCGTCGCCGTTGTAGTCGAAGACGGCGATGCCGCCGGGCATGGTTTCTGGAGCGTTGCGGGCGGAAGTTTCGGAGTTTTCCAGGCGGAAGGGGATAGTCTTCAGCTCGAAGGAAATGGGACTTGGGGCGGGAGCGGCGTGACCGAGCAGCGCGGTGCTGAGAGCAACGAGAACAATGCGGCGGAACAGCGGTACCGAAGATCGCATTATGAAATAGTTATCCTACTTGCAATGCTCGACAAAACATGGGGTCCCTCACTCTGCATGCCATTCCCCTTGGGAACGGCATGCTCCGGTCGGGATGACAATGGGTGAAGGAGACATTGTAATTGCGAAATCTCGAGGATAAAAAATCGGGGTGGCCGAAGCCACCCCAGAGGATTGTAAACGCTAATCGTGGCTAGAAGAAATATTTCACGCTGAACAACAACGTACGGGCTCCGGTCTTGAAGGCCGGTTTGCCGGTGGTTGTTGCGTTGGTGTTGACTGGCGAAATGCTGGTGACATTCGGGTGGCACATTCCATCAGCCCCAACGGTCGCGTTGAGGAATGTACACTCGTTGCCAGCACTGCCGGTAGCCGTCCCGCTGATGCCAGCAGCATACGGGGCGACTTGCGTGAAGTTGAGTTGGTTGTCGCTGACTCCGGCCAGATTGAACTGCGGCAGCGGGTGATTGAGCCAGTTCACGGCTTGGATCCGGAACTGGAGTTTCTGACGCTCAGTGATGTTGAAGTTCTTGTAGAGCGCCAGATCGCTGTCGAAGTAGGCAGGTGTCCTCATATAGGGCCACTCGAGAACGCCCTGCTGAGCGATTGCGGCATGCCGAAGCAGTTCGGATTGAAGTACTGGCCCGATTTGAGGTGCTTCGACGGATCGCAGGTCAGGGTCGGCATCAGCAAGAAACCACTGTTGTCTGGCGAGACACCGAACCAGGTTTGCGGGCTGACATTGACAGCTGCCAAGCCGTTGGGGAGCCGGAAGGAGTTATCCGGAAGATCGGGAGCTCCATTCGTCGGCACCGTCAGACCGCCGGCATACGTTGCGTTGAGGTTGCCATTGAGCGACGGCTGCAAGGCCGCTCCGCTCTGGTACGTGGTGTAAGTGGACAGTTGCCATCCATTCACGGCGCCTTCAAGTGCCCGGTGGCCATGAACGAACTTGGGCATGTTCCACGAGGCTGTAAGGTTAAAGATGTGAGTGTGGTCGTAGGCCAGCGGTCCGTAGTTGTTCGGGATGCTGAACGGATCTACCACGGTACCGTTGCCAGCGCCGTTATCGGTCTGACCGTCGCGAATACCGAGCACTTTACCGAACGTGTAGTTGGTCAGGAAGACGACTGGACCCGACTGCTTCTGCCACGACACCTGCAGCGAATTGTAGTTCGCGTAGCTGCCGTGATAGAGCAGGTAAATATCCTGGTAGGCATTCAGTGGCCGCCAATCGTTGCCGTTGAAGGTCAACAGGTAATTCGGTCCATATTGACCGGCACACGAGAGCGCCTGATTATTAAACGCCGTGCTCGAGGTGCAAGGCGGCGGGTTGGGCGAGAGCAGTTCCTTGTAATTCGAACCGCTCGTCGCAGCGCTGGGATCGGGCAAGAAGAAGCCTCCGTAGGGCACGTTGTTCTGATCCCCCACCTTGCCGTTTCCACCATCGATCCACTCATTTTGACTCTTATTGCCGACGTAGGAAACTTCCAAGACCGAACGCCAGGGAAGAGCCTGCGAGACGGTGATGTTGTAGTCCATGGTCAGAGGAGTTTTGTTGTCTCCCGGAAGCAGACCATACACGGTAGCGCCGTTCTGGGCGCCGGTACCGGACGCGGTGAATGCGCTCACACCGGTGTAGCCGTTGGAGAACCCAGGCGAAGTGTAGGTGAACGTTCCCTGAGGACCGTTCGCGGCATCAGCGACCTGAGTGGAGATTTGGTAGTGGAAGACGGCGAAACCGGCGCGGAGCACGGTTTTCCGTTTCCGAAGATGTCGTAAGCGAGACCGACTCGAGGCTCGTAGTAGAACAACGGCGACGCCATGCCCGAGAGCGGGACGCTGCTGTGTTCGGTGCCATTGCAAGCCGGTATTCGTTGGCGCAGGGGTAAGGAAAGGGCCGGCCCCAGGCGTTCCGGTGTAGACATTGTTTGCATAGACGGCAGGATTCCAAACCTGGAAACCTGGGGAGTGCCGTACCACTGGCCGACGCGGTCGAAGCGCAATCCGTAATTCAGCGCCAGCTGCCGATTCGCCTTGAATGAATCCTGCGCATAAAGCGACCACTGATGGAATTTCAGATCATTTGTCGGGAACGCGCTGACCTGCTGATAGCTAAAGGCACGACCCAAGAGGAAGTCGGCCACGACGTTGCCGGCGTCGCCGGGTCCCACCGAATCGTAAGTGCCGTTGTCGCCCGGTGAAAGGCCGCCGCTGGACTGGATGTTGTCACTGGTATCCCAGTAGGAACCGGCTTTCAAGGTGTGCAGGCCGACTACTTTGGTGAAGTTGTCGTAGATCGCCGGATCTCTCTTGATGGCGCCGAAGCGTTCCCCTGGAAGCCGCCATCCAACGAGAATTCTTCGATGTTCGGGAAAGCGCCGCCCCAAGGACCTTCGATGTTGGGATCTGGTCGGTGGTATGTCGGAATAGGCCCGGCGCACCGAAGCCGAGGGTTTTGCGGCTGACGGCAGAAGGATTGGAGAGCGTGCTGGGGTTGATGTAACGGGCCAGAGTGAATACAGCCTCGTTCGTTGTCGTAGGACTGAAGACGTGGGTGAAGTTCGCCATGACTTCCTGAGAAGTCGTAGCGGCCACTACGTTCGAGGGATAAGGCAGACTCCACGGTGGAGTCCACCACACGCCGATGGGATGCTGATCGTTTTCAATTTGACGCGTGTAGGAAACAGACAGCTTGGTGTTGTCGCTGATGGCGTAGTCGACTTTGCCGGTCGCCTCCCAGCGATTTTGAGGTGCTTCGTCTGAATGTATTGGTAGTTGTTCCAGCCATTCGCAGACGACGGACTGATATTGGGCTTTTGCATGACGCCGAGAAAGACCAACGATGTTGGTATCGAAGGCGCATAGTCGGCATTGTGAGCAGTTTGACCCGGAGGTTCAGACCGCCCGACTGTGTGGTGTAGGCGTAGCTCCAGGAGCTGTTTTGCAAGCAGTCGAGGAGAGTCGCATGGGTGCCGCAATTCGGGCCAGAGTTGGTCCATGGCCGCCGCCGGAATGCCGTGAGTTTCGCTGAAGTCGCCGGTTCGCTGTTCCAGCGCTGGTGGGCACGTTGAAGTTGATAATGGAGCGGCGGCCGGGTGCTGGATGCATGTACTCGTATCCGACCCCAGAAGAACAGCTTGTCGCGATTGTGGTTGAAGCTCAGGAAGGGGAACCGCACCGGGCCGCCAATGTTGCCGCCCATGTAGTAGTACTGCTGGGCCGCAGTTGGTTCCGCCCTGGCTTTTGGTGTAAGCGTCGTCAGCCGAGTCGAGTATCGCTGTTGTGCGTGTAGAGGTAGCCTTCGCCGTGGAACTGATTTCCGCCGCTGCTTGCTGAACGCCTGGAAGATCACGGGACCTTTGGCGTATTCAGCGCTGTAGGAGGACATCAGGACCTTGACTGTCGGAAACCATGTCCTGATTGATGTTGGCGATCTGGGTGCCGGCGTTGCCCGGGATCGACGAGGTTGGCGCCGTCGAGCATGTAGGCCATAGCACCATAAGGCTGAGTGCCGTTGGCCGAGTATTGCCCGACCGGGCCGTTGTTGGTTCCGACGACCTTGTCGTTAAACCCCGAGCCTTGGCTGATACCGTTAGTGAAAGCCATGCCGGGCATGACCTTCAACAATTCGCCAGCGTCGCGGCCGACGATGGGAGTGTCCTGAATGAGTTCGGTGTTCAGCGTAGTGCTGACCTCGGCGTTGTCTGGGATGACGGCGTCAGCGCCCGCCTTGATTTCGACCGTTTCGGAGACGTTACCGACCTCGAGCTTTATGTTGGACAGAGTGTGGTTGTCGCCTTGCGCGAAGCCGATACCAGTGCGCTGCCAGGTTTTGAAGCCAGGCGCCTCGATCGAGACGGTGTAGCTTCCCGGCTGAACAGCGGTGATGGAGAAATATCCAGATCCGTTCGAAACGCTAGTACGAACGTCGCCAGAGGCTTCATTCTTCATCGTAATTTTTGCGTTCGGCACGACAGCGCCCGCGGAATCGGCGACGGTGCCGGTGAGAGTTCCGGTGAGCTGCTGGGCGAAACTGAGGGAACTCAGCAGGAAAAGAACCAGGAGACACGCAATCGCGCTGCCGGTTTTAAACGTCCCAAAGGTACATTTATTTATCATCGACCCTCCGCATTCCGGATGCGATTGCTTTCACGGCGCTGCACCCGGGTTGCCTTGAAGACCAAATCCCTACTATTTTCCAGCTAGTACAAACACACTACAACGGAACGCAACTTTTTACCCCTGTTGGTTATGCACTGTCAAGAAGAAAAAACGTTTTTTCTCGCTTAAATAACGTTTTTCCTGTGAGTTAGCGCCGGAATGGCCTAAGGGGAGTAAACTACCTGGGTTTAAGCCGGAAAGGGTGGGTTCGAGGTGAGTTATGTCGCGGATTCTCCTGCTCGCTGCGGTTAGTTTAGGACTTTTGGCCGGTATTCCCTCACATTCCCAGACAAGCTCAAGAAAGGAACCGGGGAAACCGGTTATTCGCACGACTTCGCGGGAGGTCGTGCTGGATCTGGTGGTCCGGGATAAGCACCAACACGCCGTTACGGATCTGCATCCGGATGAGGTAGAGGTCTACGAGGACGGAGTCCGGCAAGACATTCGGGTGTTCCGCAGCATTCAGGGCAGTGAGCAGCTGGAGATGGAACAGCATGCGGAAGCTGGGCGGAAGGCGGCGCCGGCGCAGGATGGCAAACGTCCGAACGCGTTGAATTCGCTCCGGCAGGTGAATTTTGTCTCGGTGGTGTTTGCGGACATTGCTCCGTTGAACCTGGAGTTTGCGCGGCGGGCGATCCAGGAGTTTCTGAAGAGCGACACGCTGCCGAACACGTATGTGACGATCTACCGGCTGAATCGCAGCCTTTCGGTGGTTCAGCCTTACACGGAAAATAAAGATCTACTGGCGCGAGCAGTGGACAAAGCCGCGAAGGGATTGAATATCAAAAGCGCGGCGGGTGGCTCGAACCAAGTTGTGAGCGCGGCTTTGGATGAGATGAATTCGCAAGCGGAGATGATCCTGGCAGCGCCTGCAACTGGAGCAGCGACCACGCAGTCGGTTCAGAACGAACTCAATAATCCGCTGGCGGCGATCGCAAAGGACCGGATGTTTGCGGCGAATGCGGCTTCTGAGGATGTCTCGGTCACACTCGGCAGCGCGCTGATGGTGCAAGCGGATTTGGCCAAAGCGCTGCGATTTGCGACCAACCTGTCGAATGGGATGGATGCGATGGATTCGCTGCAGGCGCTGGTGAAGAGCGAAGAAGATTTGCCGGGGCGAAAGATCGTTCTTTATCTTGCGGATGGAATCACGTTTCCGATGAATCGCCGAGATTCGGTCGCAAACCTCATCAGCTATGCGAACCGGTGTGGAGTTTCGTTTTACACCGTTGATACGCGCGGGTTGAACGTGGACGATCCGATGGCGGAATCGTTGTCGGCGCAGAGGCGAGCCGCTTCGGAGAGTCTGATCCATGAAGTGGATCCGCAGAATTCGCATCTCGAAGACGATGACATTCAGCTGGCCGCGGTGGGGAACAGCCAGCTTTCGATGCGGGAACTGGCGGAGGCTACGGGCGGATTTGCAGTGACGAATACGAATGAGATCGCGTTGCCGATGCAGAGGATGATGGAGGATATCCGCACGCATTATGAGCTGGCGTACGCGCCGACGTCGACGGTGTACGACGGACATTTCCGGAAGATCGAGGTCAAAGTTAGTCGTCCGAAGGTGACGGTGCAAACGCGGAGAGGATATTACGCGGTGCCGGACGTGGATGGAGAGCCGTTGCAGCCGTATGAGCTCTTGGCGTTGAATGCGTTGAATATGCAGCCTGCGCCCACGGCATTTTCGTATCAGTTTGCAGCGATGAAATTCCGGCCGGAACAACAGGGCGCCGAATATGAGATGACCTTTGAAGTCCCGTTCACGGGCCTGAGGCCGGTGACGGATCAGAAGACCGGAATGGAACATTTTCAGGCGGCGATGGTGGCGTTCGTTCACGATGCGTCTGGAAATGTGATCCGGAAAGTGAGCCGGGAAGTGGCGCGGGAGATTCCGAAGACTTCGATGGCGCAGGCGGGGGGCGATCGCATTCTGTATGCGGAGCCGGTGGATTTGCCGGCGGGACATTACTTGATTGATGCTGCCGTGACGGACGAGCCGAGCGGCAAGACGTCGGTGAAGCGGGTGTCGGTGTTTGTCGATCCGGCAAAGAATCTTTCGTTGAGCTCGCTCGAACTGGTGCGGCGATTTGAGCCGTTGAACGGGCCGCGAAATCCGGCGAATCCGTTCGATCTCGAGAATGGAAGGATCACTCCGACGCTGGCGGAATCGGTGACGGCGGGGTTGCCGATGAGTCTTTACTTTGTGGTGTACCCGGGCAAGGCGGCGGCGACGGCGACGGCGGACGAGCCCAACGTCACCTTGGAGTTGCTGCGGGATGGGAAGGCGATTGCGCGCAAGCCGTTGCGGCTTTCGGCTCCGGAGGCGGACGGATCGATTCCGATGGTGGTAGAGCTTTCTCCCGGGCCGGGGCAGTGCGATGTGCTGGTGACGGCGCGGCAGGGAGAGGCGATCGCGCAATCGACGCTTTCGGTGCGGATTGAATAAATCGAACAGTTGCCGGAAAATAAGATAGTTGGTTTTTTGGGGAGCGGGTGCAGTTCGTCGAGAATTACGGCTGACTTGGGGAGTTCTCTATGGCCGCCGCAGTGCTGCTTGGGGTCCGGTCGCTGCTGATCGGAGCGATTGTCGCGGGTACGCTGGAACACTCCGCCCAAGGCCGCGACCTTTTTCCAGTCAGATCCTGATGACAAATGCCAGCGGGAGTTCCCGTTTTCAACTGAATGTCCGGCGGGTCATTGTCGATGTAGTGGTGTCCGATTCTGTGGGACGACCTGTGTCGGGTTTGAGCTCGCGTGACTTCTCGGTCAGCGAGGATGGACGGCCGCAAGCGATACGGTCGTTTGATGCGCACGATTTCGATCCGATTTCGGATCCTCTTCCGAAACTTCCGGCGGACATTCCGGCGAACACTTTCGTGAACGTGCCCCGGGGCCCGGAGCGCGGGCCGTTGTATGTGCTGCTGCTGGATCTTCTGAATATGGAGACCGACGATCAGCCGACGGCGAGACAGCAACTGCTGGAATTCATACGCAACAAGCCACTAGGGACGCGCTTCGCGGTCTTCGTTCTAAGCGACCGGTGTATCAGGTGCAGGGATTCACGGAAGACCGGAACGCGCTGGAGCAGGCGGTGGATCCGAGGAGTCCGCACTCGCGGATTCCGAAGATCTTTTTGTACGCGGATAACTTTCGTCCTTATATTTCAACGCCGGCCATTTTTGTAGAGATTGGAAGATACCTGGCGGACCTGCCGGGGAAGAAGAATCTGATCTGGTTTTCGGGATCGTTCCCATCGGCGATTCTGCCGACCGCGGATCCGATGGTGGAAACGCTTAGTGTGGACGATCAGATCAAGGAGGCGACGGACAGTCTGGCGCGCGGCAGAGTGGCGGTGTATCCGGTGGATGTCAGAGGAGTGGTTTGTGATATGCCCGAGTGCGGGGCCGGTCACCGTCAAGGAACGGGCCACCGGGGAACGATGCGGGGATGACTGCGGACGCGATGCTCAATGCTACCTACATGACGGAAGAGGAGATTGCGCGGGCCACGGGAGGACACGCGTATCACAGCACGAACGATCTGGCGGGGGCGCTCACGGCAGCCACGGAAACGGGCGGCCGCTATTACACGCTGACATATTCGCCGAGCAATCAGAATTATGACGGGCGGCTGCGGCATATAAAGGTGGAGCTCGCGAAACGTGGTACCGGTTAGAGTATCGTCGCGAGTATTACGGCACGATCGACTCGAGGAAGATGGAACCGGCGCGGGAACGAGCCATCGCGGGGGACCTGGCGCCGATTGAAGTGAGCCGGCCGGCGGATTCCCTGTATCCCAACATGCAGCACGGGGCACCGATCGCGCACCAGTTGCTGTTTCGGGCCTATGTTCATCCGGTGTCGGCGGTGGCGAAGGCGACGAAGGAGCAGATGGAACGACTGGCCAGGTCGATCGATGTGCGCGAGCGGCGCCAAGATGCGTCGAAACCGGTCGTCCCATCAAGCTGCAGACGTATCAGATCGATTACACGATTGCGGCCAGGTACCCTCTGCTGGAGGTGGCGGCGGCGGCGTACGACGATGACGGCAAGATCCTGAATGCAGCGATTGAGCGTGTCATCGAACAGGGAGAGTTCCCGGACGGGAAGAAGGGCGGAGCAATTTATCGGGTGCAGCAGAAGTTCGATGTTCCCGTGAATGCGGCGACGGTTCGAGTCGCGGTGAGGGATGTGGCGACGGATAATGTGGGGGCGCTGGAGATCAAATTACCGCTCAAGGGGGATGGGCCAGACGGCAGTCGTTTTGAGAAGCCGCGACTTCGGCTTCCGAAAAAGAAGAAACCGCGAAACACCCCTGATGCCGGCCGCGTCCCGGGCGGGTGGATTGCGCTATAGTTGCTGATACTGCCCGATAGGCACGGGAACCGGGGAAATGTCACAAATCGAGTTCCGGGAGCGAACGCCGAGGCTCCTAGCCATAGCAACCGTCTGCGTTTTTCTTGCACTTCGTCTGCCTGCCGCAGGACAGGCAAATCCGGCCAGTTTTTCCGACATGGTGGCGAACGCGAATGCGGCGCGCGATGTGAACGACATTCCGCGGGCGATCGACCTCTATCAGCAGGCGTTGAAATTGAATTCGCAGTGGGCCGATGGGTGGTGGTTCATCGGATCGCTGGAGTATGGGACAGGAGACTACGCCAGGGCCGAGGAGTCGTTGTCACGCTATCTGGAATTAAATCAGAATGCCGCGCCGGCCTTGGCGATTCGCGGACTGTGCGAGTTTGAGATCGGAGAATATCCGAAGTCGCTGAAAGATATTCAACAGGCTCTGGCCCTGGGAGCGGCGAACCAGTCACACAACGAAAAGATTTTGCGGTATCACGCGGCGCTTCTTGAGACACGCATGGGCCGGTTCGAGGATGCGCTGCGCAGCTATGGGTTTTTCGCGCATGAAGATGCGAATCCGGAGTTGCTGGTGGCGCTGGGACTGGCCGGGCTGCGGACTCCGCTGCTTCCGCGCGAAGTGAAAGACGATCAGAAGGGATTGTTTGCGAGCGCGGGCACGGCGGCGTTCGAGTTCATGCGGGGTGACAAGGATGGGGCGCGAGCGGAATTCGAGAAACTGTTTGCGCGCACTCCGCCGGTTGCGAATGCGCATTATCTATATGGCTTTCTCCTCTACGGGACGGAGCCGGAAGAGGCGGCTGCGGAGTTCAAAAAGGAACTCGAAGTGAATCCGAAGAGTGCGGCGGCGGAAGTTATGCTGGCGTGGATTCCGCTGCTGCAGAATGATGGGAGCGAAGCGCTGCCCTACGCGAAAGAGGCGGTGGAGGCGGATCCAGCGCTGCCCAGCGCGCAGCTTGTGCTGGGACGAGCGCTGACGGAGACGGGCGACGCCAAGGATGGGGTTGAGCACCTGGAAAAAACCGCGCAGATGCAGCCGGACAATCTGGAAGTGCATATCGCTTTGGCGAAAGCCTATTCCAAACTGGGACAGAAAGACAATGCGCGGCGCGAACGCATGCTGTGCCTTGAGATGACGAAGAATGATACGGCGCCGGCTACACATCCTTAGTTCGCTCGCGGTATTTGCGATCGTGCTCGCGGGGATCCAATCTTCGACGAGCGCTCCGCGACCCGGGACGGAAACGGCATGCATGTCGTGCCATCGAGAGCGAGCGGAGACGCAGCCGCAGACTCCGATGGGGCGGGCGTCGGCGTTGCCTGGCTCGAATCCGGTGCTGGAGGAAAATCCCAAGCTGACGGTGCGCAAAGGCGCTTACACCTATAAGGTCGAGACCCACGGAGATGGGAGTACATATAGCGTGAGCGACGGCACGCGGACGATTTCAGTGCCCATTCACTGGAATTTTGGCGCGGGCGCGCAGACGTGGATTCTGGAACACAAGGGGAAGAGATATGAGAGCGCAGTGAGTTACTATCCGTCGATTCGCGGGCTGGATTTTACGACGGGCGATGAAGATCTGAAGCCGCAGAATCTGGATGAGGCGATCGGGCGGGAGATCCTGATGCCGGAAACGAAAGTGTGTTTTGGCTGCCATACGAGTGATGCCGTCACGAATGGCAAGCTGACGCTGGGGTCCATGCGTCCAGGGGTGACTTGCGAGCACTGTCACGCGGGAACAGCGGATCACCTGACCGATGCGTTC
Organism: uncultured Acidobacteriota bacterium; assembly: GCA_963763845.1. Lineage (GTDB taxonomy): Bacteria > Acidobacteriota > Terriglobia > Terriglobales > Acidobacteriaceae > Sulfotelmatobacter. The sequence goes on along the minus strand of CAVXPX010000013.1, from coordinate 81,878 downwards.
AACGGAGACTTCAGTGTGACGCCGCCGGATCTGAGAAAACTGACGTCGGAAGATATTTCGAACTTCTGCGGGCAATGTCACCGATCTTGGGAGACGGTGGTGCGGAATCACTGGCGCGGTCAACTCACCGTGCGCTTTCAGCCCTACCGGCTGGCGAACAGCAAATGCTTCGATGGAGCGGATCCACGGATCAGTTGCATTGCGTGCCATGATCCACACGTCAACATAGTGCGGGAAGATGCGACTTACGATTCAAAGTGCCTGGCGTGCCACTCGAGTGCCCGGGCGAATGCGGCTTCGACTTTTCCGGGCGATCACGCTCAGACGTGCAAAATTGCCAAATGGGCGTGCGTCGGCTGCCACATGCCAAAAGTGAAATTGCCGAACGGGCTGATGACGTTCACGGATCATGAGATCCGGATCGTCAAGGCTGGCCAGCCGTTTCCGAACTAAGACCAGCCTTGCCTTCCCGATAAATTCCAATCATGTGGTTGCGGACTTTTGGGTGAAGCACCTTGCCATTCGTCCGCGAGAAAAGCACGCGGGATTCCTGCAGGGGCATGTGGCAGTCGATGCAATTCGAGGAAATCTTGTCGCCGAGCTTGGGATATTCACCGCACTGCTTCATTTCATGGCATGTCAAGCAGCGCGGCGAGAATGCTGCGGCATCGCGCTGCGCGACGTGAACGTCGTGACAGGTGGTGCAGGTCAGCGTTGTGGTGGACTGAAAGCACTTGCTCTGACGCAACATCTGGACCTGATTGCCATGAACGTCCACGGCATCTTCTGCACTGACGTAGGGGATATCGATGTAATCGCGAAGATCGTCGCCGGGTAAGAAAGATAAGGAGGCACGAATCGGAGTGCCGTTGCCCGAGTGGCAGAGTCCGCAAACGTCAAGCTGGCGATCGCGCTCGAGCTTGGCAGGATTCACAATCGCTTCCGAAACGCCTGCCGGCAGGCGGGGAGTCTGACGATGCAGAGCGACATGCTCGCGACCGGGACCGTGGCATTTTTCGCAGAGGATGCCAAGAATGAGGCTGGTCTTGCGGTAACGGTTGACCGGCGGAGGCATCCATTCGAAATAACTGGCGTGGCATTCGAGGCAGCGGGGGATGATGTCTTTGTCGAAGTGAGGCGAGCCGTCAGGATAGCTGGGACTGTTGACCCAACTGTCGGTTTCGGTCCAGTAGGTGACCGGGAGTTGGAAGAGCAGATCGCCTTTCCAGAAGAGGTAGCTTTGTCCCTTACGCGGCTCTCCGGCGACGATGTCGATACGCTCGGTGCGGGCAATCGTCTTGCCGGGACCGGGATTTTCGATGGCGCTCTGGTAGTAACCGTCGGGTCCTTCTGTCATTTCAAAATGCAGATAAGGATTCGAGGTACGAAGGACATTCGAGCCGGGAGAAAAACTGCCTTTTACCGTGTGTGAATTTGGCCAACTGGTGGCGAGGTGATGGGCGGTGTGTTCGTATGTCTTTGCCTGTTGTTCGTGACAGGGTGCGCAGACTCGATCTCCGGCGTATTCAGAGCGCGGAGGTGGCTGGTCCGCCGAAGAAGACGCGGACAGGTGAGGCGGCTGGCTGCGTTCGCGAGGACCCCACAGCAGCACAAATAGAAAAGAAAGAAAGCAGAACAGCACTGCTCAGATGGAAGACGTTCGTCCCCGAACGCGCTCCAAACCCCTTTCTGACGCCCCATTCCCCGAGATCGCTTGCAGGCCGTGCAGTTGGTCTATTATGCTCAATTGTCTGTGAACTGTCACTGTTGAGGATCGCCGAGGTAATCGTTGGCGCATCAATGCATTCTGGGCTTGTGAAGTCGGGTCTGATACTGGCGGCTATTCTGGCTGCATCCCCTCTGGTTTTGGCCTGTAGTGCTCCCACATCTCTGGAAGAAAAAGCGCGTCTTCATCCTGATGCCGACACCTATGCGGAGATCGGCGATTGGTTCGGAGAGCACAAACAATTCGAGTGCGCGCTGGAAGCGTACGGAAAAGGGCTCAAGCTTGAGCCGGGATCCGCGAAACTTTATTACCTGGTGGGCCTGACGTTCTATGCTTCCGGGCATCCGGACCAGGCACTGCAGCCGCTGGCGAAATCGATCTATCTTCTGCCGGATGTACTCAAGCCGCATCTGCTGCTGGGATCGGCTCTGGATCTGACGGGTCATCACAAGGAAGCGCTCACCGAGTGGCAATCGGCATTACGCATTGATGCGCATTCGGTGGAGGCATTCGATGGGCTCAGCAAATGCCTTCTGGCGCAGGGAGATCCTAATTCGGCGATCGAGGTTCTGCGCCAAGCTCCGCACAGTGAATTGCTGACGCTGGATTTAGCCCTGGCTTACGGAAAAGCCAATATGCTCGATCAGGCAGCGAATGTTTTGACCGAGGCTCTGAAGAAGACTCCGTTGTCGTTGCCGCTGACGTCAGCGCTGGTGACGGTGCTGGTGCGGCAGGTGCATTATCAGGATGCGGTTCATTTGGCCGAGAAGGCAGCGAAGGCGCATCCGGGGACTCTGGATGCGGAGCGTTTGCTGGTGCGAGTATGGGTGCTCGACGGCGATTCGGCACAGGCGCGGCCTCTGGCAAAAAGACTGCTCGCGGCCCATCCGCACGATTTTGATTTCCTGTACTTGAATGGAATTCTGGAGAATGAAGAAGGAAAGTATGCTGTGTCTTCCGCCCACTTGCAGGAGGCCGTCAAGCTGAATCCGGATTACTACAATGCCCGCTACAACCTAGGTGTGGCATTGCTGGAATTGAAGGACTATGCCGGCGCGCGAGAGCAACTCGAGAAGGCTCTGGCTTTGGGCGCGACGGAACCGGAGGTGCGATTCAAGTATGCGACGGCGCTGAAAAATCTCGGGCAGATGGACAAGGCGAAAGAGCAGCTGAAGCTTTATCAGCAGGCAATGCAGGCCAACGAGAGGCGCGCGCTTTCGAACAGCAAAAAGGCGCAAGCTGACAAAGAAATGGAGTCGGGAGATACAACAAGAGCCATTGCCGATTACCGCGCGGCGCTCGATGCGACTCCGGAAGATGCGCATGTGGCGTACAAACTCGCTTTGGCCCTTGATAAGGGTGGCGACGTCGCGGAAGAGCGCAAGGCACTCGATCAGGCGGTGAAGCTCGACCCCGAATTCGCGCTGGCACAGAATCAGCTCGGGTATCTGGATTCGCAGGATGGAGATTCGGCTTCTGCCGAGGAGCATTTCCGGGCGGCTGTGAAGGCGGCTCCGGGATATACGCAGGCTTGGATCAGCCTGGCCGCGACATTGGGAATGGAATTGCGCTACACGGAGGCGCAAGAGGCTCTGGCGAACGCGTTGAAAATCGAACCGGATAATAAAGATGCCCTGCAGTTGCGCAAAGATCTGGACGCGGCGCAGAAACCACGCTGAGCACGGCGGCAGCAGCAAAGGATGATGTCGCGATGAAACCTCAGAAGCCCGGGGAGTGGACACGCCGGCGGGTGCTGGAGGCGCTGCCGGCGCTGGCGGTGCCGCTTCTGATTCCGCGAAAGCTGAGGCCGTCGGCGGCGAAACCTGCCAAACTGACCCCCTTCTCAAAATTTGTCGATGTCGCCGAAAGTGCGGGCCTGACGCAGGTCATCTACTACGGCGAGCCGGAACACAACACCTACATCGTCGAGGTGAACGGGGCGGGGTGTGCATTTTTCGATTACGACAATGACGGGTGGATGGATGCGTTCATTCTGGGCGGCAGGCGGCTCGACGGAATTCCACCGGGAGCGAGCAACAAGCTCTATCACAATAATCGCGATGGTACATTCACGGATGCGACGGCTAAGGCTGGTCTGGTCGACGCAGGCTGGGCTTGCGGCGTGTGCGTCGGCGACTACGACAACGATGGATTCGAGGATCTTTATCTCACGTATTACGGACAAAACCGGTTGTACCGTAATAATGGGGACGGAACGTTTACCGACGTGACGGAAAAGGCTGGGCTGAAGGATACGCGGCTCCGGTTCGGATCGGGTGCAACGTTTGTCGACTACAACCGCGATGGCTGGCTGGATCTGTTTGTCGATAATTACGTGCAGATCGATTTGGCGACGGCTCCGAAGCCTTCGCTGCAGGTTCCCAACTGCAATTATGAAGGCGTGGCAGTGAATTGCGGGCCGGGAGGATTGGGGATTCCACAGCATTCCCTGTATCGCAACAACGGGGATGGAACGTTTACTGACGTGTCGAAGGAGTCCGGAGTCGCGGGCATGCGCGGTTCGTATGGATTCACGGCCGTGGCATTTGATGCGGATGAAGATGGATGGCAGGACATTTTTGTGGCGTGCGATGCGACGCCCAGCATGCTGCTGATGAACGGTCACGATGGGACATTCAGCGAAGAGGCGCTGCTGCGGGGGGTGGCGCTCGGAATGGGCGGTGAGCCGATGGGTGGCATGGGAGTCGGCATCGGCGATTTCGATCTCGATGGGCACATCGATCTGATCAAGACGCACTTCATCAACCAGGCGACCGGTGTTTATCGGAATAACGGCAAGGCGGAATTTGAGGATGTGACAGCACGAGTCGGACTTGCAGGAGAACGGCGCTTTGCGGGGTGGGGAACGGGAATTGTGGATCTGGATAACGATGGGTATCCAGATATTTTTATTGCGTGCGGAACGTTTGCCCCGGAACTTGAAAAGATGTACGCGAAATATCCGGCGAAAAATCCGAGAACGATCTGGCGGAATCAGGGAGACGGAACATTTGCCGAATTATCACCGGAAGAGGCGGGACCGGCGGTCACGGCGAGGCATATTTCACGAGGATGCGCGTTTGGCGACTTCGACAATGACGGCGATCTGGACATCCTGATCATGAACCGGAACGAACCGCCAAGCCTGTTGCGCAACGACGCGCCTGCAGGGAATCACTGGCTGAAGGTGCGGCTGGAAGGGACGAAGAGCAATCGAAGCGCGATCGGATCGAGAGTGCTGGTGCGGTATGGAGGAAAAGTTCAGGCACAATGCGTCACGAGCCAGTCGAGCTTTTTGTCGTCCTGCGATCCGCGGCTGCATTTCGGGATGGGGGCGGCGACAACGGCGGATATTGAAATCCATTGGCCGGCCGGAGCGAGCGAGACCCATACGGGAGTTGCGGTCGATCATCTGGTCACGATCAAGGAAGGCTCGGGGATCGTGAAGGGACGGCCGTTCCGATAGGCTGCGATCTTCTTTGCCGTTCTCGCCACCCGGCGGCGTTTACACTGCTGTTGCGGCGGCGAGGACGAGGACGCCGCCACGACGGCCGGCGAGACGCCAGCGCTACTGTTTCCGGCGCTACCGAGCTTTCTTCCCTTCGCGTTTTCACGCTGCTTTGCGCAGGCCCTTCCGAATTTCGGACTTCATCCGCGCGACTGGCGTGCGGAATCTTCTTGCAAGGAGCAAGGTCGCCAATGCCGCGGTTGCAGCGGCGCCCAGTCCAATCGACACGCGATGCAGGTCAGCCCATAGTTCGTAGCTGTGGGGGTGGGCGCGATCATCAAAGGTTCCGTGAGCGCCGTGATCTCCGGCGACCGGCTGCCAAAGATTATTGGGGCGATTGGGATCTTCAGGCTCGTTAGTTTGTTGCGACTCGTACCCAGTTTTGCCGAGATAATGATCGAGAGTGGATGGAGCCACTTTGTTGCCGACAATGGCTTCGACAGTCGGCCCGCCGACGTAGATTTCACGGCGATCGTGATGGGCGGCCCAATAAACAGCGCGCGCTCCGACCTCTGGCTGAAAAATTGGCGGGACGGGTTGCGCTTTATGCTTGAGTCGGCTCTTAACCCATCCGAACTGCGGCGTGTTAAGGGCGGGCATGTGAACCATGGTGATGTTCACATGGCTGTTATCGTGAATGAGTTCACAGCGGAGAGAGTCGGTGAACCCGGCGATGGCGTGTTTGGCTGCGCAGTAGGCGGATTGCAGTGGGATGCTGCGGTAAGCGAGCGCTGATCCGACTTGCACGATCGTGCCGCGATCGCGAGGGAGCATCCGCTTGAGCGCTGCTAACGTTCCATACACTGCGCCGAGGTAGGTCACCTCTGTGACTCGCTTGTATTCTTCCGGAAGCATTTCTTTGATCGGAGAGAAGACCGAGGCCATGGCGTTGTTGACCCAGATGTCGATGGGACCGAGTTGATCTTCGACGGCTTCGGCTGCTTCTTCGACAGCTTTGGAGTCGGCGACATCGGTGGGAAGAACAAGAGCGCGGCCGCCAGCGGCTTCGATCTCACGTTTGGCGGCGTTAAGTCCGTCGATGCCGCGCGCGAGGAGGCCGACCTGAGCGCCATGACATCCGAATTCGCGCGCGATGGCGCGACCTAATCCGGCAGAGGCGCCGGTAATCACTACAGTTTCATTTCTCACCATAAGTTCCTGTCCCGTTCGATTTCTATCTCCAGCTTCGACCACGGAGGGATACCGATCAATCGGGTCTTCACTGCACTGCCTCAGAGAAAGGACGGTTGAAGCGACTTACGAATTGCGGCAATCGGGCTTATACTCCGTTCAGCGAAGCGGCTGCCGGCGGTCCATATTGAGCGGTTAGCGCATTTCGATTTCTGGGGTCAGGCATCTCTTGCCAGCCGTGGTGAAACGAGCCGACACGTGGACAATCCATTCATGGCGCGCGCTATAGAACTGTCTCTCGACAATGTGCTGTCGGGAAAGGGCGGACCGTTCGGGTCTGTGATCGTCAAGGACGGCAAGATGATTGCAGAGGGCGCGAATCGGGTGACGGCGATGAACGATCCGACGGCACACGCCGAAGTGTGCGCCATACGCGAGGCGTGCGCCAGACTGGGAGTTTTCGAACTCAGCGGCTGCGAGATTTATACGTCGTGCGAACCGTGTCCCATGTGCCTGGGAGCGATTTATTGGGCGCGGCTGGCGCGCGTTTACTTCGCGAGTCTTGCGTCGGATGCATCAAAAATTGGCTTTGACGATTCTTTCATCTACCGCGAAATCGGACAGAACGTGCGGAAGCGCTCAATCCCGATGATCCCGATGATGCGCGAACGAGCGCTGGCGGCGTTTCAGGCGTGGCAGGAGAAGCCGAACAAAATCCAGTATTAACAAACGCGCTTCAGCTTAGTCGTTGACGACGAATTTCTTGCGGCTCTGAAGCACCGCACCCGCGGTGACCACATGGATCGGCCCGCTGGTCGCTCCTGCAGGAACCGTCGCCACCATGTGCGTGTCCGACAGAACTTTGAAGTTTGCGGGACGGCCATTGAAGGTGACCTGCGTCGTTCCTTTCAGGCGGGTTCCGAGAATCAGAACAGAATTTCCCACCTTGCCGTTAAACAGCGGCATGTCCACAAACGGCGCGAGGCCCATGTTCAGGCTGTAGACGGTGCCGTCGTTCGAGGGGCCTCCGAATTCAGTGACGCCGTAGAGCAAGCCGTTCGTGTCCTGGAAGGGCGGAGCGAGCGGGGACATTTGCGTCAGATTAGTGGTGTTGTTGAAGCTGTAAAGATCGGTGTAGGTTCCGCTGGTGGGGGTATTAAACAGCGTGCCATCGCCGTATGTGCCGCCGTCGGAAGTCGAACCGTAGTAGTTGCCATCGGTGGCGAGCAAGAGTCCGGCGCCGGGGAAAGTGCCATCTCCAAAGGTAGAACCGAAGCTGTGGAGAACGGTTACGTTAAGGCTCGTGTCAACCTGGTAGATGGTTCCTTCGGCATTCGTGCCGCCATCTTGCGTGGTGCTATAGAAATCTCCATTGGCGGCCTGAACCAGAGGACCGATGGGGAATGAGCCTCCGCTGCCGCAGGGGAAGCTGTAAGTATTATTGATGACGCCCGCCGTGGTCATTTGAACAATGGTTCCGCAGAACGATGTTCCTCCCTGGGAGACCGGGATATAGAGATATCCATCGGTGCCTTGGGTTGGAGAAGCGATGGGGGCGAATCCGTGATTGATGTCGAATTTATAGATAGTCGTGAATGTACCGGAACTGGTGATCTTATAGACGGCGCCGCTGCCTCTGGTTCCACCGCCGCTGGTGGTTCCGTAGAAATTGCCGTCGGAGGCGAGGATCGGAGGTCCCCAGGGAAAAGCGCCGTCAACAGCGGAGTTGAAATTGTGGAGGATCGTGATGATGCCGGCGGTTGTCATTTTGAAGATGGTGCCCTGAGTGCCGGTTCCGCCTTGTTGCGTGGTTCCGTAAAAATTGCCATCGGTGCCCAAGGTCAGGCCGCCGGTGGGATTGGCGCCATCTTTTGTGCCGCCCTTAAAGCTGTAGAGCAGGGTTTGGCTTCCCGAGGTAGTGACCGAGAAGACTGTGCCAACGCCTGAGGTGCCGCCGTTGTAGGTAGTTCCGTACAGGCTCCCGTTGGTTCCCTGGGCCAGAGTGACGTACCAGGGAGTCTCGCCGCTGGTTTTGCCGCCGGTGAAGTTGTAGACGGTGGTCACGGTCTGAGCCTCACAGAGTGTGGCGGCACCAAGGAATAGAACCGCGATTCGAAGAGCACTACGGAAACAAGACTTTTGAAACGGCTTTTGCTGGCCAGACAACTCCCGAGTTTGAGTCGACGCCATGACGAACCCCCAGCTAGACGCGAGATCTTAAGGCGTGCATGAAGTGGCTGGACACGCCCGCGTTGGAACGCTACCCTACTCTCGGACGCGCTCGCAAGATGAATAAAATTGCACAGACAGGCCGCGTGAATGGGCTGAAAAGCGGCTCTGGACTGGGGTTCTCAGGCATTATGATTCACAGAGTGAATCGTTCTGGATACAGGCTTATTTTGCAGTGCGGGCTTCGGCTTCGGCGAGCCAGCCGCGGCGAAGTTTTTCCAACGGGATGCTTGAGAGATAGGGCTTGATGTCGAGGATGGGTGTGGCATCGAGCATGTCGATGCCGCGAACGTGCAACCATCTGCCTTCGCGCCGCAGAAGTTCGACAACTGTGAAGGCGATCGGGTTCGGGCGTCGGGGCGAGCGAGTCGCGAAAACGCCGTGCGGGCGATTGTCGGAGGGCGGAGTGCCGAGCAGTTCGAATCCCTCAGAACGATCGAATACCCAGAGCACGATCAGATGAGAAAAGCCTTCAATGTCGGTGAGGCCCGCTTCGAATTCCGGTAGGATTTCCAGGATACCTTCGGTGCTGTGCTTCGCCCCCAAACCTTTGGGGATTTCCTGCGTAGTCTTGTAGGGACTGCGAACCTTTCCGATGGGCTGTGGAGAGAACATAAAATTCGTGCGAAAACGGCAAGGATCAGTTTGGCACAGATATGAAGTGAGTGGAAGCTATCAGCCATTCGGGATATCAGCCATTCGGGCGCCAGTTGCGCCAGCGCCATTCTGGGGGACGCGGGAACATCGTTTTATGCTCCTTTACAAAACTCTAGATTCTGCGATGCAACACCCCTTCTCGACGGGGGCATCAGAAAAACTTACAATCATTTCTTCCGCAGGCTGGAGCACGGTTACGTGTGACGGGGGGAAGGTGTGTCTTTAGCCCTCCGAGAGTGTGTGCGAGTTAGGATTAGCGGAGTCGCAAGAAGTTCTGCAGTACAAGCAGCAATTTTACAAGGAGCATTTCACCATGCGAAGAACAGGCTTTTTGGCCGCAACGATTCTTGTCTTGTCTCTGGCTGCTTCGGCACAAGAATCGGAATTCAGTCTGCAGGGGACGGGGTTTTTCACAAAGAGCGTGAACGGGACTGGAACGACTTATAGCGCGACACAGGCAGGCGGAGCACTCGCGACATACCGGCATCATTTAAGTAATCGGCTTAAGGTGGAGGCCGCGTACGGATACGCTCGGAACACGCAGAAATATATGGTTGATTCACAGCCGTTTCGAATTGAGACGAGCATTCATCAGGTGACCGGGAGTTTCGTTATGAATCTGGTTTCAGGGGCACACTCAAAACTGAATCCATACCTGCTGTTGGGCGGCGGAGCGCTGATCTTCGAGCCGATCGGAAATCAGTTCAATACGTTGTCGGGCGCGCGGACTCAGACCAAGGGCGGTTTCATGTATGGCGCGGGCGTGAATTACGCGATCCGCAAGAAGCTTGCATTACGAGCCGAGTACCGGGGGCTGATTTACGGCACGCCTGACTTCGGATTTGGGGCATTGATCACGAATGCCGTCACGCACACTGCGATTCCGACGGTGGGAGTCGTCTTCAAGTTCTAGCGCGCGTGGAGAGATCCGGCGCCTGGAGCTAACAAGCCTTCGTAAGTTTTCTGGCGGGGATAGCCCCTGATATAAAGCGGCCCGACGTGCGTCGGGCCGTTGTATTGTTCGGAACTCCCGCACCGCTTCAGTGCTCGGCGTGGAAATCAATCGGGGATACAGCGCGATTTCGAGTGCGATTGCGGGCGAAATCCTAAAGTTATTTCAACTGTGTGCGGACGGTTTCTGCTGCGATTGGATAACCCAAAGAATCGAGCTAAGAATGCTTTTTGGCTTCAGGTTCCTTGCGTTTCTCCTCGGAGTCGACCGAATACAGCATGTAGTGGTCGAAGCTGTGGCGGCGGTAGTAGTGATGCTTGCGGAAATCGAAGTAGATTTCTGCGCTCTTCGGCAGCCATAGATTCGTGTTCTTCCGCGGAAACGGGACAGGTCCGTACTCCACGACTTGATGTTCACTGAGGAGCTGAATCTCAGGCATAGGATGAACCATTTCTGCCTCGATGCGCACAATCTGAAACTTGTCAGCCGTGATCCAGGCTCGTCCTTTGAGCGGAACCGGGTAAATGTGATTGCCGACTTTGTAGCTTTGCATGCGGTTCGGGCGGTCGTCGCGCTGGCGGAAATGAACCAGCCAGGTTGCCTGTCCGCGCCAGTCGCCGAGACCTTCGCACGTCATATCGAAATTGACGCGCATGTCGGGATGGAACACCAGGGCAAGGGCGGCAAAGCCTGTGCTCGCGATCTGATCGGGATATCCCTCGAGAGAGAGTTTGTCGGCGCGATATTCATCAACCCTGAGAATGCCGGGCTGTGGTTCGGAGATTGAGGCCACGTAATTGTACTTGCGAGTCTGGGTGCGGACGGGAATGCCATAGCTGTCGAGCTGTTGGTGAAACAGATCTTCGACGGCAGCAAAGCGGGCGATATCATGCACGAATTCCTCGACCCGCTTGCCGGTTTCCCCGATGACACGTGCCGACGGACAAGCAACCGCGGGCGCGACGGCAAGCTTGACGTCATCGAGGCTGGGTGGCTGCCACGATTTCACCATAAGACCTGGAGCGGGGACGGCCGCCAGAGGATCTATGACGGGAAGTGGAGATCCAGAGGGGGAATTGGACGAGGCCGACCCATTTTCGTTCAGCTCTGTAAGCAAGCTCCGAACCTGGCCCGCTAAAGGATGCTGTGGCGATTCTTGCAGGAACGTGTTCAACGCCTGAAGGCCGTGCTGGGTGTCGCCCAGACCAACCAGAGCTTCACCAAGAACGAGTTGTGCTGGGCTTGCCGCAATTTTGCCTTTGGCGATGGCGACTTCAGCTTCATCGCGAGCCTTGCCGTAGTCCTTCTGGCGCAGATATGTGTCGGCGAGCAGGTTGTGCGGCAGCCAGTTATCCGCGTCGGCGAGGATGGCGCGTTCGAGCGCGGAGCGCGCCGCAGGATAGTCGCTGCGTTCCAAGCCAGTGCGACCGAGAAGTGTAAGCGCCTGCGCGTTATGCGGGCTGAGATTAGTGGCGCTGCCGAGGTATGTTCCGGCTTGAACGAAATCTTTCTTCTGAAAATAAAGATAGCCCAGCAGGAAATTAAGATCGGGACTGGAGGGCGCCAGTTTGTATGCCTTATCGAGTTGTTGCTGCGCCTTGGCGAGATTATTCGATTTCAGCAGAGAGACGGCGTGCTTGGCTTCCTTGCGGGCCTTTGGAGACATTACGGCGTCGGCGACGTCGAGATTGATGGCCGAGGGATCACGCTGAAGAACGATGCTGATTTCGGAAGGGCGCAACGAACTCATGACTTGCAGGTCTTTGTGCACGCTGAGAAATCCCACGGCGCTGATTTCGGCGTCGTAACTTCCGTAAGGGATATTGGCGAAAACCGCTTTGGATTCATCTTCAGTGGTCTGCCAGGTTGCGGAGTGGTCGGAAAGGTTCACCAGCTTCAGGAGCGCCTGGCGATCGAGATGCGTGCTCGTACGGCCGGCGAAAACGGTGAAGATGAGCACTCCGGTGCCGGGAGCCGTGTCGTAGGAGACGGAAACGTCCTGCAGAGGACGAGGGTCGTTGAGTCCTCCGCGCTGGGCCACACCGATGCCGGCAAGAGCGCAGATCAAAAGAACGTCAAAAGCAAAGAGCCGCGCGGAATGCAACGATGGAATGGCAGAAAGGCGAGTCATGACAGAATGCGCGATGAAGTTTGGCACAGTCCCCGGCACGGGTCAAACATTGGATTCTGAGTGGTTCATTTGCTCAGGGATTATTTAGTTGCAGCTTTGGGTGGTTGGGAATCTTCTTCGTTCTTGACGGGTTTTTCTTCGGTAGTAGGTGACTTGGAGTCCTCGTCATCGGTGTTCTTTGGGACGTATTGCACGATCACGGAGATGCGGCGGTTGGCGGGGTCAAGAGGGTTTGCGGTATTGCGGAGGCGCTGGTCGGCGAATCCACGTACCTGACTGACCTGGTCGGGCAGGATGCCGTTCGCTTGCATGACGCGGCGGGCGGCGTTGGCGCGGTCGGTGGAGAGATCCCAGTTTCCGTAGGGGGCCGATGGGGCATAGGGCTGGGAATCGGTGTGGCCCTCGATGGAAAGCTTGTTGGGGAGTTTCCCGAGTTCCTGCGCGAGAGTGGTCAGCAGTGTGGCTCCATCACTGTTGAGCTTTGCGCTTCCGCTGTCGAAGAAGGTGCCGCTGGCAGATTCCGAAAGTTCGATTCGCAGGCCTTCGGTGGTGACTGTCATCTCGATGTGGTTTTTGAGCTTTTCAAAATCGGTCACCTGCTGCATGGCCTTCTGCAACTGATCTTTGAGCTTGGGCATGTTGTCGCGGGTGAGAACAAAATTCTCACCTGCACCCAGCATGTTGGAGCCGACTTTTTTTGATGTTCCCGTGGGATCTTTGAAATATCCGCCAACAGCTTGCTGCACCTGTTTACTGCTATTCATGAGCCAGAGCACGATGAAGAGGGCCATCATTGCGGTGACGAAGTCGGCGTAAGCGACTTTCCATGCGCCTCCGTGATGTCCACCGTGGCCGCCTTTTTTCTTGAGAATGATGATAGGGCGTGTTTTGTCCATGCGAGTTGAAGGCCTTTACTCAGCAGCGGCTGCCGGCGCCGCTGCCGCTGCCGCTGCAGCAGCACCGCCATGGCGGCAAGCCTGCTCCAGCTCCGTAAACGAAGGCCGCACGTGGCCGGGTACCGCTCGGCGCGCCACTTCGACTGCCATAATCGGCGCGGTGCCTTTCAAAAATGAAATCATCAGAACCCGCATGACATAGAGAAATGCGTGTTCCTCTTCGGCGGCCTTCGCCATGTTCGCTGCGATCGGTCCAACCAGGCCGTAGCAGAGCAGGATTCCGAGAAACGTGCCGACAAGGGCGGCGGCGACTTTGCGCCCGATTTCTTCGGGTGGTCCACCGAGCGCGCCCATAGTGATCACGACGCCGAGAACGGCTGCGACGATGCCCAGACCGGGCAGGGAATCGGCCATGGTGCTGAGCGCGGTGGTGGGTTGGGTTGCGTCGTGATGTTGAACTTCGAGGTCGAGATCGAGCATCTGGTCGAGATCGAAGGCATCCACGCCGGTGATGGCCATACGCAACGAGTCGCACACGAAATCGCAAACGTGGTGATTCTTGAGGAAGGCGGGGTTCTTGGTGAATACCTGGCTTTTCTGCGGCTCTTCGACGTCAGCCTCTAGCGCCATCAGGCCATCTTTGCGGGCTTTGTTCAGCAGGTCGTACATCATCTTCAAAGTGTCGATGTAGGTTTGCTTGCCGAACTTCGATGCGCCGAAGACCCCGCCGATGCCGCCGAGGATCTTCTTGATAATGTGGAGCGGATTCGCGACGAGGACGGTTCCCACGGCGGCGCCGCCGATAATGATCAATTCGGCTGGTTGGATGAGAACCCGGATATTGCCGTGTTCCATCAGGTAGCCGGCGACGATACAACCAAAGACAATGATGATGCCGATGATCGCAAACATGGCTAACTCCCCGAACCCGAAGCCGAAGCGGACGCAGCAGAACCCATGCGCCACGCTGAGACGGAGTCAAGAGATCTTTGGGCGCGCTCGATCACGGATTCGGCGGTGTCGTCGGACTGGACAAGCGCTTCCCCGATGGAGACAGGGAGCGAGCGGCGCTCTCCCCACCACTCGATGCCTTCGCCTGCGAGCGTACGGCGTATCCGTTCGCGAACCACGGCGATCGATTCTTCGCGGCAGCCGCTTAATATCACGAGAAACTGATCGTCGGACCAGCGTCCGACAAAGTCGGTGATCCACAGATTGCTTTCGAGCGTGCGTGCCACCACACGAAGCAATGAAAGAGCTGCCTCCGGGCCCAGACTGGAGCGGAAGTGCGGCAGAGCTTCGACCCGGAACAAAAGCAGGGCAAACGAGACGTGAAGGTCGGCAAACGAAACAAGAGCCTGCCGCAAATGCGACTGCATCATGGGACGGCTAGCGACGCCAGTAGCTTCGTCCATGCAGTCGGGAAGGTGACGCCGGGGTTCACCACGGTCCGCGGTTGCGAGTTGCTCGATGTTCTCGAATATCTCGACAGCGCCGATGATCGACCCGTGTTCGTTGTGAACGGGAACGGCATGAATGCGCACCTGGATCTCGTGTCCTACTTTGTGATGAAGGAAACCAGTCGACTGTGCCGGCTGAGACGTTTTCATGGCGCGGGCGACCGGACAGTCTTCGCCGCAGAATTCGCAGCCCGGTTGATCGCAATGCAACAGCGGTTCGCCGACGCAGGAATGGCCGATGACTTCATGACGCAGATGGCCCGTGATGCGTTCGGCGCCGTCGCTCCAGAAGACAATCTTCTTCTTCATATCGACGACGCAGAGTCCGGTGGGCAAGCTCTCGAGGATGCTGCGGCAGATTTCGGAATCGTCAAAAGAGAACATACCGAAGCCCGGGCACACGCCCTGAGCTTATGGCACTCATCGGCAGAATTCCGTGGAACTTCACGGCGGAATTCGGGTCAAGAAGGTAAAGCACATCGTAAAAATTCGTAAGTTTTCAATGGTTTACGATGTATAGCACTTTGGTGGGAGGCATGGCCCGAAAGTGCCATAGAAAGAGAATTGGGCTCCGGATATTTTCTTTGGTGAGCAGTTCTGGGGGAGGGCTGCCCGGGCGCCCCGGACTCGAAAGAGTTCCGGGGCGCTCGTTATTTCTGGGGAGTTTTACGAGCCTTGGTGTTGGTTTCTCAGCGGCCGAAGCGTCCCATCCATTCCGCCTGAGCCAGGATGTGTCCCTTCATCGCGCTCTCCAGGTCGCGCTTCATAGCTCCTGCTTTCAGATTCAGAGTCGTGTCGAGAGCGAACAATTTGAAGTAGTAGCGGTGAGGTTTGCCGGGAGGGGGGCAGGGACCGTTGTACCCGGTCTTGTGAAAATCATTCTTGCCTTGCTCAGTGCCGTCGGAGAGCCGGGCATCTTTCGCGAAACCTTCGGCAAGGGAACGGAGCGTGGGCGGAAGGTTCCAGATGGTCCAGTGATTCCAGTTTCCGGCGGGGGCGTCAGGATCGTCGACTAAGAGAGCAAAGGTCTTCGTTCCAGCCGGGGGATCATTCCATTTGAGTTCTGGCGAGAGGTCGGCCCCACTGCAGGTAAATTTTGCGGGAATCGTGCCGCCGCTGGAGAAGCTTGGACTCGAGAGTGTGAAAGACATGCTGGCCTCCACGCCGGACGATGAAGACCGGGCCGCGAGCATGCTGCCCGGTAAGGAAAGCAGCACAAGCAGAAAGACAGTGATGAAAACGATCTGACTGAGTTGAGTATTTCGGCGTGTCAACTTTTGCCTCCATCATTTTCATTTGATCGCCTTGTCTGGTAGAGAGAGAGCACAATCCCCCGTAGCGACGCCCCACTTTGCTCTTGCCTGCAAGAGATAAGCGACAGACAACCACAATACGATAGGGAGCAGAGCGACGCTCCTAATGGGTCTTCTCAATGGCGGATATGCCATTGTGCCGAGCCGCATATGACTATCCGAGACAGTGCTTTCGTGTCAAAACTGTTCAAAGTTTCGGGACTCGGGGAGCGGGATCACAGTGCCTCCCTGCGGATCAATTGGTGGAGATGGTGAAGTTGACCGTGACTTTCGCCACCGTCTCGACCGGTTCCGCGCCTTCGTAGTGGGGTTTGAAATGCCACTGCTTCACCGCCTCGCGCGCGGCATTGGCAAGGATCGGCGGGCCGCTCAGAATGCGCAAGTCCTGAATCAGACCGTCGCGGCCGATCATGGCGAGCAGGATCACAGATCCTTGGACCTTCATCTGCCGTGCCAGCAGAGGATAGCCGGGCTTCACCGGACTGCTAAGCACTCCCGCCGTGTCGGCTGACATCTCCACGCGCTCGGCAGCATTGTTAGTAATCTTGTCCGCGGTTTCGCTTGCGCCCCAGGGAGCGTTGGATGTTTCTTGTGTCGAGGCGTCCGGTTGGACGTCGATCTTGACCGCGTTGGTCGGCGGCTGCAGCCTCTGATGAGAATCGCCGGCTACGACTTCGACTTCCAGTGGAGGCAGAACTGTCCGCGTTGCGGTTGCGACTACGGGCGGTGTGACGACGGCCGGAGCGGACGTGGTCAAGCGCGGCCTTCCTTTATGGAAACTCTTATGAACCGTTGCCGAGGGTGCAGCGTCTTGGGAAGCGGACGTTGCCGCGAGAGGAGCAGCGCCTTGCACCTCGTCGGCGTCCTGAGCATCGGGAAACCAGAAATCGCGGTCGTGATAGAGCACAGAAACCAAGGCGATCACGAGCAGGGCGAGTGCGATCGCCATCAAGCGCCGCTGCTTGGGTTCCTGCGAGGTGGGCGAGGAAGGCGAAGGCAGAAGATGACGATCCGCCTTCGACACAAGTGTCTTGGGTTCCAACATTGACTGAAAGCCTGGGACTGCGTGGGAACTACGTCTTCCAGTATGCCTCGAAAATGGTGGAAAAACCAGCAAATCCGGGTCAAGGAGTTACTCATTTGGCCCCGCTCCTCACCGGCGAGGTAATATGCTGAGCGTAACTTCCTGGACGTTTTCGAATCCCATATTGAAGAGTTCGTTGGAGCGGGGATGGACGAAGAACAGCACAAGGCGGAGACGCATTCGGCATCGCGAGAGGCACAGCCGGGCAGGCCCGCTGCGGAGGACGCGAAAGCAGACGCCGCCCAGGCCGATCCTCACGCATTGTCCGAACCGGTTGTCGCAAGAACAGGACCGAAGATTATGGCTCCGAAGGGCTCTGGGCAGATGCTCACGCAGCGGAAATTCGCGCAGATGTCACGGCGGGAATTACTGAAGGTTGCGCCAGTTCTCGTGCTTGGGGCCTTTGCCATACCGAGGCTCCAGGAATCTCTGCTAAAGAAGGGTTTGGGGTTCAGCGATTGGGCTTCCGCGCGTCTTTTCCGGCGCGGACATCTGGCTCCAACATTCGCGGATTCGGAACTTACGCCATTCGAGAAGTTTCCGATCAACGATTACGACGTGGATGATCCGGGAGTGGTTTTTGAAAATTGGAGTCTGACCGTGAGCGGCGCGGTGCAGAAACCCGGCGACTACAAGCTGGCGCAGATCCAGACACTGCCGCGGGTCCGGCAAAATACGCGGCATGTCTGCGTGGAAGGCTGGGATGTGATCGGGCGGTTTGGCGGCGCGCGGTTGTCAGACTTCCTGACGATGATTGGCGCGGATACGACGGCGAAGTTCATCACTGTAACCTGCGCCGACGATTACTACGAATCGCTCGATATGGCGACGGCACTGCATCCGCAGACGCTGCTTTGCTATGAAATGTATGACCAGCCGCTGACGCGCGAGCACGGGGCTCCTGTGCGTCTGAATATTCCCACGAAAATTGGCTACAAGCAGGCAAAGTATTTGACTGACCTGAAAGTGACAAATGTGCTGGGGAAGGTTGGGTATTGGGAGGATCAGGGATATTCGGGGTACTACGGGCTGTAGGAAATTTTGATTGTTGATTTTTGATTGTTGAACAAAAACATCCTGTTCCAGCGGTTTTCATTCAACAATCAACAATCATCATTCAACAATTCGGAGACTGTATGAGTGGCACGGTAGTTGAGATCATCCGCGCGAAGGGTGAAGAGACCGAGATTGTTGGCCGCGCTTCGTATGAGCATCCGCTGGTGGTGCGGTTGTGCCACTGGCTGAATGCTATTTCGCTCTTCGTGTTGGTCGGAAGCGGACTGCAGATCTTTCGCGCCTTCCCGAGTTTCGGCGCCAAGATTCCGCAGAAAGATCTGCTGAACTGGCCGCAGTCGCTGGCGATCGGTGGATGGCTCGGCGGCGCACTGCAGTGGCATTTGACCTTTATGTGGATTTATCTCGGGACCGGATTGGTCTACCTCGGGTACCAGATCTTCAGCGGAAATTATCGGCAAGTATTGTTTACTCGGCGCGATGTTTCCGGAGTCTGGCCGATGGTGAAGCATTACTTTTTTTCGGGCCCGAAGCCGGAGCAGCATGAGC
Source organism: uncultured Acidobacteriota bacterium (assembly GCA_963763845.1). Lineage (GTDB taxonomy): Bacteria > Acidobacteriota > Terriglobia > Terriglobales > Acidobacteriaceae > Sulfotelmatobacter. The sequence goes on along the minus strand of CAVXPX010000013.1, from coordinate 63,228 downwards.
CCTACAATCCACTGCAAAAACAGGCGTACACGGTGGCGATGGTTTTGGGCGCATTGTCTGCGTTGACGGGGCTCGCGATCTGGAAGCCGGTTCAATTTTCCTGGCTGGCTTGGGTGATGGGGGGATTCCATTGGGCCCGCTTGTGGCACTTCCTCGTCATGTGGGCCGTATTGGCGTTTGTTTTCGGACATCTGGTGATGGTGTTTCTGCACGGCTGGAACAATTTCGTTTCCATGCTGACGGGCTGGAAGAAAGATCCAGAGTACTGACGCGGCGGGCGAGATGGCCGAAGCGAATGTGTTCGTGAACAACCCGGGAACGGCGGAGGCGACGCGCGAACAGGAGTTGATCGCGCGGGTGCAGCGCGGGCAAAACGAGTTGTTCTACGAACTCGTGCGGCCGTACGAACGGCGCGTCTACGCGGCGGCGCTGGCGATCCTGCGGAACGAATCCGACGCCGAGGATGTCGCGCAGGAGGCGATGCTGAAGGCGTTGGCCAACATCCGGCAGTTTCGCGCGGAAGCCCGCTTCAGCACATGGCTGATCCAGATTACCGTGAATGAAGCGCTCATGCGGCGACGAAGGGAGCGGACCGCCATCATGGAAGGCATAGACGATCGGCGTGATGAGGAAGGTGAATATACGCCGCGGGATTTTGCCGACTGGAGAGAGATTCCGTCAGAGGCTCTGGAGCGCAAGGAAGTGCGGCAACGGCTGGCAGAGGCTCTGGCCACTTTAGACCGGAAATACCGCGAGGTATTTGTGCTCAGGGACATGGAACAGCTCAACATTCAGGAAACGGCCGAGGCATTGGGAATTTCAGTCGCGTCGGTAAAGACGCGTCTGTTGCGGGCACGATTGATGTTGCGCGATCTGCTCGCCGCGGGGTGGGAACAGGGATGGTTCAGCCGCCTGCCCTTCGAGAAGGGAACCAAGCCATGGTAAATGAAGCCATTCGGTGCGATCGGGTGTGGCAGGAGATCTCGAATTATCTCGAGGGAGAAGTCGAGCCCGGTTTGCGCGCGGCCATGGACGAGCATTTCAAGACGTGCAAGAAATGCGTCTCGGTGCTGGAGGGCACACGCAACGTAGTCCGGTTGTACAGCGACGAACGGATGATTGAGGTGCCCACTGGATTCGGGCATAGGCTCGAGCGGAGACTGGCGCAAAGCAGGAAAGGCCCGAACATTGTGTGGTCGACATGGTCGGCATGGCTGGTTCCCGTAGCGGCGCTGCTTTTGATCGGCGGGGGAATACGGGTAGCGAATTCTCTGAGCGTCCCCCGTCCGATGCTGTCAGAGCACGCGCAGCCGGGAAAGAATATTCCGCCCGGCATGCTGGTCGTCGTCTCAGCCGACGCCAAAGATTTTCATGCGCCGGGATGCCCGTTCATTCACAACAAAGACAAAGAGCGAACCTTGACGGCAAAGGAAGCGATGCGGGAAGGGTATGTCCCTTGCGTGCGGTGCATGAGGAAATATCTGGAGACAGCGGACGCTGGCCATATTTCTCTAGAGCAGGAAGCGCAATCGGATCTCGATGGAGATGATGTGGGACCGAGCGGGGCGCGGTGAGAGCTCAGCAGGCCAACTGATCCCGCGTTACTTTCAGGCCGTTCAGATTTCCCAGAGCGGTGACGGCGACGGACTCGGTCTTGAAGAATTCGTTGGCCAGGCCGGTCAGATCTTCCGCCGTGACTGACTCAATCTTTTCGATCAGTTCATCGAGACTGTAAAAGTGATCGAAATACATTTCCTGACGCGCGAGATTCGACATGCGCGAGGTGCTCGACTCCAGCGAAAGCATGAGACTTCCCTTGAGTTGGGCTTTTGCCCGGCGAAGCTCTTCGTCGGAAACGGGATCTGTCTTGAGCTTGCGAAATTCGCTCACGACCGACTGCACGACTTTCGCGGCCGAAGCCAGAGAAGTGCCAGCGTAGACCGCCAGGCATCCCGTGTCGCGATAGGGATTCAGATCACTGTAGATCGAGTAGGCAAGTCCCTGCCGTTCGCGGATATTCTGAAAGAGGCGGGAGCTCATCCCCCCGCCGAGGAGCGTATTCAGGATGTAACCGGCATGACGCTTCTCGTGCGCGATGGGATACGCGGGAACGCCGATGCATAACTGTACCTGCTCCAGCGCCTTTTTATTGCGGAGAATAATGCGCGACACGATCTTGGGTTTAGAAGAGTGAAAGCCGTTGTTCATCGGCTTCATCTGCTCGAAATGCCGGGTCACCAGTTCCACGAAGCGATCATGATCGAGATTGCCGGCGGCGGAAACGATGATGTTGCCGGGCGCAAAACGATATGAGTAAGCGTCAACAATCGGCTGGCGCTCGAAGCGTTTCACCGTTTCTTTGGTGCCCAGAATCGGCTTGCCGAGGGGATGATCTTTCCAGAAATTCTGGGTGAAGATTTCGTGGACGAGATAGTCGGGATTGTCTTCGTCCATCTTGATCTCTTCGATGATCACGCCGCGCTCGCGAGTGATGTCGCCGGAGTCGAATACGGGATTCAGAACCAGATCGCTGAGAATATCAAGAGCGGTCGGGACGTGCTCATCGAGAACTTTGACGTTGAAGCAAATGCATTCTTTCGCGGTGAAGGCGTCCATGTTGCCGCCGATGGAATCGACCTCGCGCGCGATCTCCTCGGCGCTGCGATGCTTCGTCCCTTTGAAAACCATGTGCTCGATGAAGTGGGAGATGCCGTTCCATTCGGGATCCTCATCGCGCGAGCCGGTCTGGAGCCATATGCCGATGGACGCTGAGCGGATGTGTTGCATCTGCTCGGTGATGACCGTCAGGCCGTTGGGCAGTTTTTGACGTCGAATGTTGCGGACTTCCTGGACCATTATTGCGTTTCGTTCGCGGTTAATACGATGCCGACTGTGCGAACCCCAGCTACAGACTTCTATTACTATTCTGACACAGGGTCCAAATGTGTGCGAGAATAGTTTAGTGGTTTGAAATCATACACTTAGCTTGTGCGCACAGAAATCTGAAGAGGAGACGGGATGGTCGTATCGCAGCTTGGTCTTAACATCCCCGACTAGTCGTAAACGTGACAAATTCACCACCATCCGCGCTACTCGGTCTGGACCGGCGAGAGATCGACCGGCTGATTGAGGGTATGGGAGAGCCATCCTACCGGACTCGGCAGCTTCTGGAAGCCATGTATCGGCAGCGGGTGGCGGAGGTCGAGCAGATTTCGACTCTTCCTCAGCAGTTTCGAACGAAGCTGGCGGAGAGAGGGATCGTGGTGGGCGTGCCTCAGATTGAAAGGAAATTCGTCTCCCAGGACGGGACAGTACGCTACTTGATTGCGTTCTCGGATGGGCAAAGCGTCGAAACCGTGTGGATGCCCGAAGGCGATGGAGGCGAAGCCGGAGACGGAAGCGAGGCGGGAGAATTGGCGGAGCGCTTCGCGGAAGTGGAGGATCAGAAACCGAATCACCGTCTGCGTCAGGGACAAAATCAAGGCCGCTCCACGATCTGCATTTCCAGCCAGGTCGGATGCGCGGTGGATTGCCAGTTCTGCCTGACCGCGCTGCTGGGCGTGAAACGCAATCTGACCGCGGGCGAGATTGTGGGTCAGGTCTGCGCGGTACTCAAAGATCAGAACGTTTCGCCGCCCGAGGATCGCATCAACCTCGTCTTCATGGGCATGGGGGAACCGTTTCTCAACTACGACAATTTCGTGAAAGCCGCGAGATTGCTGGTGGAGGAAGTCGGGATTGCGGAGCGGCGTATGACGGTATCGACGGCGGGCATCGTGCCGCGCATCTATGACTTTGCTGCGGAAAAGATCCGGCCGAAGCTGGCGATTTCTCTGAATGCCTCGAACGATGCGCTGCGCACGCGGTTGATGCCGTTGAACAAGAAATGGAATCTGGAAATGCTGATGGCGGCTGCGAAGGCATATCCGCTTCGCACCCGCGAGTGGGTCACGTTTGAGTACGTGCTGCTCGGAGGCGTGAATGACGCGCCCGACAACGCGAAGGAAGTGGCGGAGTTGCTGTGCGGCGTGCGTTGCAAAGTGAACCTGATCGCGCTGAATCCGGGCCCGGGAATTGAGTTTATGACCCCTGGTGCGGAGCGGGTCTCGGAGTTTCAAACGATTCTGCGGGGGGCGGGAATCCCGGCCTTTGTGCGGCGTCCGCGAGGGCGGGACATTTACGCCGCATGCGGGCAGCTTAAGCGTACGGTTGAGATTGCCACATCGCCGGCGCCGCAGCATCCCTAGCTGCGGAGGGAGCGGGATCCATTGCCGGCAGCTCTACCCGCATGAGCAGAGAGCCGTCGGCACGATGCTCGCTCGAAATGCGGCCTCGATGCTCCTGCAAGATTCCCTGGCAGGCGCTCAAGCCGAGAGAGCTTCCGCGTTGAGCGGCATTGTGCTCCGCATCAGGAGTTGCGGCTGCAAGTGGCTCGGTAAGAATCTGGACAACGCAGTACCCCTCGTCCCGCTCAGAACCGACGTAGAGTACGCGGCCACCATGTTCGGCCAATACGTGCAAACAATTCGCCAGCAGTTGGAGGCAAACCTGAAGCAGCTGATTTGAATCGCCAATGATCTTTGGCATGCCAGTGGCGAATTGCGTTCGGATCTCAACGCCTGAGTTCGCAGACTGAGGTTCCGTGAGTTTTACGGCTGTCCGTGCAAGAGTATTCAGATCCACGGGGGATTTGGGCGTGGGTGCCTGGCGGGCAAAGCTGATCAGACTGGCCACGAGAGATTTCGTGCGGCGCACATGTTGTCCGATCTTGGACGCCAGTCGTTGCTGTTCCTCCGTGAGAGGTGTGTTGAACAGTAGATCGGAATATCCGAGCATCGCGGTGATCGGGTTATTGAGTTCGTGGGCGGCACCGCCGACCAGTTGGGAAACCGATGCGAGTTTCTCCGACTGAAGAATCTGCGCCTGGAGACGCCCGAGGTTATCAAAGGATTCCTGCGACCTTTGCAGGAGGCGAATCAGTTCCCGATCCAGGGTCCGCTGCCTCAGGAATACCATCAGCCCCATTACAAACGCAGCTGCCAATGTTAATCCGAGGCGAAAGGCTCGAATGCGCGCGGGAACCAGCGGGTTCGACAAGGACCAGGCGGCAAATAGAGGCAGAGAGAAGATTGCGATCATACTGCACCGGGCGATCCAGACTCCATACATCGAGGCTGGCCGCGAGTCGGAGGCAGGAGATTCTACGTTGGTGCGAAGGGCGATCCAAGTCAGCCAGGTTATGGCCGTAACGAGCGGAATATCGTAAAGACTGCCGCTGTAGTACGCATTTCTTCCGATGGCCCAGTTGGCCAGAGTAGAGCTGGCGGAGTAACCCAGCATCATTCCGAACAGGCCGGCGTAAAGGTTCCTCCACGCACCTTTGCTCATGATCCAGCAGGCAATCAATCCCGCGAGAAGGACGATCTTTTCGGCGGAATAAACGTTGTTAAGATTGCGGTTGTAAGCGGTGATATCAGGCACGACGTACTGCCAGGGCATGACGATCAGAACGTAGAGGTAGAGCCACCACACGATCAACAGAGCAAAATCGAGTCGTCCAACGCGCGCCGCATACTCGTCTCTCGGAACGTGCGGGCGCAAGGCCAGAGCTGCCATCAACGGGACGACATGTAAGAAAAGGACCACGTCCCAAGTGCAGAGATCTGGCACGTCGCGGCGAAGGATGACTTCGGTATAGGTCCAAAAAAGCTGATAAAGAAGCCAGAACGCGCAACTGAGCGCGATGAGAGCCCAGAATAGACGAATTCTTCCATGCGACCGCGAGGCAAGGGGAATGAAGGCCGCCGTGCCCGAAATCAACAGCAGGCACTGAATGATGTCGCTGAAAGCGGTTAGCTCGAAGGAGCGTGGCAGGATGAGCGCAGCGATGATCAGAGCGGCGAGCATACTTAAGCTCGCACCCAACCAGAGGCGGCGGTTCTTGATCACGGACACACTTTCTCCGAGAGCGATTTTAGCCAGATTCGAGATTCAACAGGGGTTACTGTAGTAACCTATAGGGCAAGCAATCAACCAATTCAGGGAAGGGCGGCGACGGTCGTCCAGACTCTTACTTGCCGATAAGCTTTTCTTATTCAATAATGTGCAGCGTAGCCGCCACGCTCGTGGAGACCGACTTCGTTGAATCCTCTCGTTGAGCGCTATCGTCATTCCTGGAGATTAAGAATCCCGCCGGATCCCGGTGAAACCCGTCGCATTGAGCGATGGCTGGCCACGGCACGCGTATTTTTGGCTGTTTCGACCCTGGTGGCGATCCGAATGGATCCGACCGAACTGGGGCATTCGTGGGCCGCATACGGATTGTTCGTCTTTTACATGACGAACGGAATCCTGATCCTGATGTTGCTGCGGCGAAGAGAGCAATCCACCGCCGCGTTCCGATTCCTGGTCCATGCCGGTGACGTTGTATGGCCTGCGGTCATCTCGATTTTTGCGGAGGGTCCGAGAACTCCGTTCTTTCTATTCTTCTTTTTCGCGCTGGCTGCCGCAGCCTACCGATGGGGGCTCTGGGAAACGCTCGGCACGGCCGCTGCCGAAGTTGCCTTGCTGTGGCTCGAACTCCTGCTGGTTGTCCACACCTGGCTCGGTCCGAGTGACTCGGTGCGGCTGCGCCTTCTGACTGGGTTGAGAGTCAACGTAAACGAGTTCGATCCGAAGCGGCTTTTCATGTTGTCGATCTACCTGCTGGTGATGGGATTACTCCTCGGCTATCTCGCGGAACAGCAGAAACATTTGCGTGCGGAAAAGGCCGTGGTGACCGGGATCCTTTCCAAAATTCGGGTGGAATCGGGCCTGACCGGAACGATTGAGCAGATTTTTCAGGAACTGGTGTCGATGTACGGGGCATCGCGAGTCATTGTCGCATCCCAGGAAATCCACACGGAACGGGTTTTTGTAGGAGAACTGATCAAGGCGAAGGGACGCGCTCCGTCGGAATTTCACTGGCTGGAATCTGGATTGAAGGATGCGAAAACGTATCTCGCCGATTTCTCGGGGCAGGTGTGCTACGCCGCAGTGGATGGGGGAGGCTGGAAAACCCTCGCTCTCGATTCCAATGGGAACCCGGTTCCGGTCACGGATACTGCTCCCATTTCGCAGTTACGTTCCGGCCAGACTTTTGATTCACTGGTGACCGTGTCGTTCTTCTTTGGAAGCGAATGGAGAGGCCGGATATTTCTTTTCAATCCTTCATGGCGTGGCGAAAAGCAAGAGGAACTCCGTTTCCTGCTCGACCTTGTGCGCCAGATCGGACCCGCGGTTTACAACGTGTATCTGCTGCACAGGCTGCGCCGCCGGGCGGGCGCTGCCGAGCGGGCGCGTTTTGCTCGAGAGCTTCATGATGGCGCCGTGCAGTCGCTGATCGCGGTCGAAATGCAGGTAGACGTTTTGCGGCGTCAATCTGAGGCGGGCCGACCGATTGGCGGGGAATTGGGTAGAATCCAGGCATTGTTGCGCGAAGAGGTTCTCAAACTGCGGGAGCTGATGCAGCAGATGAAAGTCATCGATGTCGACTCGCAGCGGTTGCTCGGTGTCATTAACGATACGGTGGAACGATTCCAGCGGGAGACGGGAATCAGCGCGCGATTCGTTACGGATCTGGCGGAGCTCGATATGCCGCAGAGAGTCTGCCGCGAGATTCTTCGCATCGTTCAGGAGGGCCTGGTGAATGTGCGCAAGCACAGTGGCGCGAGGCATGCCCTGGTGCGATTGGGATCGAGCGGAAACAAGTGGAGTTTGACCGTAGAAGATGACGGCAAGGGTTTTCCCTTTGCCGGGCGCTATAACCAGCAAAGGATGGACGAAGATGGCAAGGGGCCTATGATCATTAAGGAACGTGTTCGTTTGATTGCCGGAGAACTCACGGTAGAATCAAATCCCGGACAGGGAGCGCGCCTGGAGATCACCGTACCCCGGAATGGGGAAGTGCCACATGAACTTTAGAAAGACACAGCAAATTCGTTTGGTGATCGCCGACGATCATCCGATATTCCGGGATGGTCTGCGTCGACTACTCGAGGCCGAGGCAGACCTCAAAGTTTTAGGCGAAGCGTCCGACGGCGCGGAAGCTGTGAAGCTCGCGCGCCAACTGAAGCCGGATATTCTGCTGCTGGATCTCGCAATGCCCAAGCATCCCGGGCTGGAAGCTCTGCGTGACTTGAGCGTGCCTGCGAATGCAACCCCGGTGCGAGTCATTCTGCTGACGGCCGCGGCAGAAAAGAGCCAGATCGTGGAAGCGCTGCAACTCGGCGCCCGCGGAGTGGTGCTGAAAGACTCTGCGACTCAGTTGCTGCTCAAGGCGATTCAGACTGTGATGGCAGGCGAATATTGGGTCGGGCGAGAGAGCGTTTCGAACCTGGTGCAATACCTTCGTACCTTAATGCAGTCCTCACATGACGAGGCGCGGCAAAAGAAATTCGGCCTCACCCCCAGGGAGTTGGAGATCGTTTCGGCCGTTGTGGCCGGCTATTCCAACAAGGAAATCGCGGAATATTTCAAGATTAGCGAAGACACGGTGAAACACCACCTCAGCAACATCTTCGACAAACTAGGGGTTTCTACGCGCCTGGAACTGGCTCTGTTCGCAGTGAATCAGGCACTGCCGCTGAAAAGCATCGCCTAATCAGAGACTTAGCCTGGGCACGATCGAGTCTCAGGCTGGCACTTACGGGCCATTGGCGCACGCCATTGCCACGACTACCATATTTTCATACTGACCACTTTGGGGAACACTGTAGAGGGAAGGTGCGGTCCGTGTATCCCTTGTCAAAAGAGGTTAGTGTAAGGAAACACATCCTAATTTTACTAGGGGATACCCGTGGCAAAACGTTTACAACAACTTTGGAATGACGAACAAGGTCAAGACATCGCGGAATACGCCGTTATGTTGGCGGTAATTTTGGTGATCGTCGTGGGCACGATTCGTCTGATTGGCTCGAATGCCAACAACGTGTTTTCGTCGGTTGGCAGCTCGATTCAATAGCGGCAACAGTTTGCGAGCATCGCAGCCATACGCCGGCGCCGCTCCAGGTGTGTTCCAGCAGACATTCCTGCCCGAACGACCTTCCTTCGCAACTACTTCGCGACCGTTCCTGAGTCAGACGTAGTCAACGCAACTTTCTCTGGACCGGTTGAGAGCCGGGTCAGGTTGGGAAAGAAGGGCGTGACTTCAAACTCCATCTTCTCCCAGCGCGATGTCAATGCCACCTGCTTCGCCTTGCTCAGCTCAACCTGATCACTCCACGGATCAACCTTGATCCGACCGCCTAAGGGCAATGCGGCAATCTGATCGAGTTTCTTGTCATCCAGTTGTGGAGCCGAGGTTAGAAGTGCCGTCATCCGGATGGATTTGGCACTCGCGAAGCTATTTCCCAGGTGAGGACGGATCAAATTCGGCAAGTCCGGCGCCTTTTCCTCCAAAGCTTTCAGGAACAGTCCGGCATTGGCGAGCTTATCTTTGTAGGGAGAATTCTTCAGCATTTCGATTGCTTTTACATCGGCTGCTTCTTCGTCCGCGGGGCTGTGCCGGAAATCAAGCCGCCGGAACGAATCCTGGTCTGGGAAGAAGAGTTTGTCGTTGAACGCAAGCTTGGTATCGAACGGATGTCCCAGAACGATATGCGCCAGTTCGTGAGCGAGCACCATGGCTAATGATGCCTCATCGGGAAGAACGTCGAGCAAGCCGCGGCTCATCACAATGGTGTGGCCGATCGTGAAGGATTCGAGCGGCGACGTCAGGAGAACGCGGCACCGAAGATCGCCCTGCAGGTCAATGTTGTTGGTGACGAGCAGGTTATTCACAACTGTGGCGAGGACCTTATCCACGTCGCTGGGCGGAGCCAGGAGGCCGATCTTCTGCAACCGCTCGATCGCGTTGTCTTCGGCCTGTTTTTCCCACATCCGCTGAGCGACAACCGGGCTCGGGTCCGAGGCGGCTTCACTCTGGTCCCTCACGGTGTCAGGCGAATCGACGAGAATCTGGGTGAACTCTTCGTTTTTGTTCAAACCCTTCAAGTCATAGCCCCAAAGGCGAGTTTGTGCCTTGAAGTGGAGTGTCCGGGTCAGGCCCGTTTTGAGATCGGCTTCTTCGGTATACACATACGCGGGCAGCCAGACTCCCGGCCGCATATTCAGGCGCCAACTGTCGAAATGGAAGAAGAAGTTGATTTTCGGCTGCGGAGAATACGTGCCGTTGAACCGGACGATGTTGTAGTCCTGATCTTCCACCCAGATCCGGCCCTTAAAGCGAGGCGTTCTATCGCCTTCTCGTGGCTGAACGTCGATGACAAGGCAACGAATCTCGCCAAGAAACTCGCGGCGAACAAAATTGAACTTGTAATACTTCTTCTGGAAATCGGAATCCAGAATCACCATCTGGGCGAATCCCATTGGCAGGTAATGCAGGGAGTACACCCCAGTGAGTTTGCTGAGCATGCGCTGACCGAAGCCCGGCTGGCCAACGAAAGATACATCTTCGGGACCGTCTGACATTTCGAGCCGGCCAAGAAAATAACGGTCGTTCACCGGATTTTCATGACCTGTGCTGTCGGTCTTAAGACTCTGCAAGTAGGTCTCGACCAACGGGTGCATGTGGCGCATCTGGGCCATGAAGAAATGCTCGCGCTGCACGACACGGTCAAGGACGTCGTTAAGCGTGGCGGGCGGAACTGACGGGGCGCTGCCCTGAGCCGCCGCCGGAGCAGACGAGACGGTAGAACTCATGGCGGACTGCGCCGCAGGAACCGCAGGAGAAGATATGTCCTGAGCCATCGCGACAAAGCCGCAGCAAAAAAGGATGAGAAGTAATCTCGAGCCGCAACGAGCAATTTGCATATGGACCTTCTGGGAGTTGATCAAGCCAACTGGAAAATGATGTGTACTACGGCCGTCGAATCAGAGGGTTGACCGTCTCTTAACGCGGGCTTGAACCGGATCTGTTCCGCAGCTCGCGTGGCCGCGTCATCCAGACCGTGACCTAAACCGCGAACTACTTTGAGCACGCGCAATTTGCCGGAGGCTTCAAATACGACTTCGAGAAGCACTTCGCCCTCAATATGCTGAGCGCGGGCTTCTTCTGTATACATTGGAACCGGTTTGGAAAGGATCTCCGCCGGAACCATTTTCGCAACTGCCTGTGCAGGACGCGATTGTACCGTAGGAGGAGCAGGAACGTCCGCGTCGCCAAAGCCCGCCTGCCGTACTGCTCCTTCGGCACCTGTGTGCGCCGGCTGTACAGCGACGCCGTTGCCGAAACCTGTGCTGGCAACTACCCCGCGAACTCCGTGAGCTCCGCCAGTGCCATTGCCGTAGCCCGGACCGGTTGGCATATCGAAACCGCCCGCCGAGGCGATATTGACGGCACGCGTCTGGGTGGTTCTTGCCGGGACACCGTGCGGGTCACCGAAGCCGCCCGTCTGCACCTGCGCGGCCGGACGATTAACCGTCTGCGGAGCGGAACTGCCCGTCGAGAAAACGTTCGTCCTCACCGCCTGCTTCGGCATGATGGGCGCAGTAGCGGGGAGTGGATCTAGCTTTTTGGTCGCGAGCTTTACTTCCGGCGCACGCGTATTTTCAATAACTCTCGGTTTGGGCTGCGGCCGAGGAGCGGCCAGGTGCAAAGTGACCGGAGGCGGATCTAGCTTCGCCTGTACAACCGGTTGCGGAAGACGCCGCTGCGGGGCATGATTCACCGGAACCGGCGTCGGCACCAACTCAATCGCGTGATAGTCCTTCTTTGGCTGCTCGAGGATCTCCGGGTGGAGAACAGGGATCCACACAGCGATGGCGATAACGACAGTCAGAATTCCGTAGCCGAGGAACCACTCATGCCACGGTTTCTTCCATTTTGGGAGCGACGAGAACAACATCGAATCGTCGAGCTGGAGCGACGTCATAATCAACTCTGATGTTTCAGGTGTTGCAAACACCGAATCATCTGAAAAAGTTTCCCTGTTTTTCGAATACGCGGGAGCCCGGGGAGGCAGGGTCCGGAAAAAGTGTACTCTTCCGAAGTTAAATGCACGACAAAGACCATTTCTACTACCGGGTTCGTAAATTAAAGCCCTTCGGAATCAGTCATTTACACTTCTAGGGGGAGAAGTTGAGTTGTTCGCCAGAGAATCTCTCGTGCAAAAAACTACATCTTTGAGGACATATTTCTCGCCCTTTTCTTTGAAGGGTACGAGAGCACCCATATCTCTCAATTCCAGACTACGGAGTAGAGGGGCTGGCAGGGTCGTCGTTTCGGGTCAACACCCACGCTGTAACCCCAATGACACCTGCACCAGCGAGCCCCACAGCGTAGGGAGAGTTCAGAATACCACCACCGGCGGCCGGTGTGGCACCGGGAGCATCTCTGTGCTTTCTCCTCTTGCCATTACTATCCGTATCGCTGGACTCATCGCGCGTAGTTTCCTGACCTTGCGCCAAGGTCGTGGTTTCTTTGCCGTCGCTGATCATTAAATCGCCTTTGCGCGCGGCGATGTGGACAGTGCCATCCACGTCGGTCACATTGAATTCCGTCCACGTATTTGACGCGGGCACAACTTTCACATCTCCCGCGGTGGTAGCGACTCCCCGCGATGTCGAAACTGTCACCGCTCCATGCTCGATGTTAAGAGAAGTCCCCCGAAACTGAACCAGAGAATCGGAAAGAACGGTAATCGTGGAGCCGGGCTGGTTGATGTTGGCAACAGAATTCGAGGGAGTTTGGAGAAGGTCGCCAGAAAAAATAGCCAAACTCGGGCGCGGAACATGGGCGCCATTGACCCATGCAGCCCCCTTGGTATACAACATCGCCGCATTCGAGTCAGCGGCAAACAACGAAGCGGGAACTATAGCCATCAGCACACAACTCACCAAACCGCGAAAAGCGGATTTTCCCATCCCACACTCCGTTAATAACTATTTAGGTGACCGTTCCCGAAATCGTACCCTCCTCGTTGTTTCGCAGTCAATGGGTTTTGTGCCCTAAAAGGGTTTTTTCGGTGGAAAACTCATGAGAACAGAGGGGAGTCGGCTTTTAGCGCGGGGTTTGGTTTAATACCAGCGATCGATTGCGTTCCACCACCCGACCCTTAACCACTCATCAAGGCAGGTTTTGGCCCATTCACGGTGCCTCCACCAATGGGTGCCGAACTGCGCCGGGTCACGGGCGGCAGCTACGGAGAACGTTCTTCCTCCGATTTCATGCCGAAAGATGCTCAGCGCTCGACGCGTATGAAAATCCGAGGTCACGATAAGAACCTTTGTGCCTGGTTCATGAGACAGACACTTGGCAACGTCGTGAGATTCCGCTTTCGTGGATAGCCCTTCAATCGGACAAATATCGATCGAACGACTTTCAGGCAAACTGCTGATGTACTGCTGGGCTAATTGCAGTTGCGTGAAGTTGTAGATCTCGGACGCAGAAGGAACGTCGAGCAGCAAGCGGCGTCCGTAGCCCTGATCCAGCAATTGCAGCGCGAGCGCGGGCCGGTAGTCCGTTTCACCGGCGAGCACGACTATGACGTCGGAACCCTGCGGATCGTTCTTCACCAGGATTTTTCCTGCATTTGCCGCGAAGACGAGAGCGGCGACAATAGCGATGCCGACGAAGATGAGCTTAGGTGTGGCGAAATTATTCACGATTTGTGCGGCAGCTTTCCCGATTCCAAAGTGAGCCTTTGATCTTGTGTCACAAGCACTTGCGCCAAGAGCGTTGATTTCACCGTGCTAGAATTGGGGTCGCCTCCCTTTATGTAATACAACGTTCATCCTGGAAATTCTTATGACGACCTACTCTGCCGCAGATACGTCTTTTGATCAACTCAAGACCAAAATTCAAGAACGCAAGGCGCAAGTCGGCATTATCGGATTGGGCTACGTGGGGCTGCCCTTGGCCCTTCTTTACAGCGGACAAAAATTCAAAGTCACCGGCTTCGATATCGACTCGCGCAAAGTTGAGACCCTCGGGAAGGGCGGATCCTACATTTACCGCATTGCCGCCGAAGAGATTCAAGGCGCGAACAAGCAAGGTTTCTCGGCGACCTCGGACTACTCACAGATCTCCTCGATGGACGCGGTTATTATTTGCGTCCCAACGCCTCTCAACGAATATCACGAACCAGATCTCAGCTTCATCACGGACACAACGCATTCGATTGCGCCGCATCTGCGGGCTGGACAACTGGTGGTGCTGGAAAGCACGACGTATCCGGGAACAACCGAAGAGGTGATGATTCCGATCCTGGAGAAAGAGAACAAAGCCGGGCTCAAAGCTGCGAGGGGCGAGGCCCTGACAGGGAACGAGTTCTTCGTCGCCTTCTCCCCGGAGCGCGAAGATCCCGGCAACACAACTGTGGCGCGGCGGGACATTCCGAAAGTGGTGGGCGGATTGAATCCGCAGGCTTCTGAGCTGGCGCAGGAACTGTACGGGTCGATCTTTAATCGAACGGTTCCAGTTTCGTCGCCTGCCGCTGCTGAGATGACCAAGTTGCTGGAGAACATTTACCGGTGCGTGAACATCGCGCTCGTGAATGAGCTCAAACTCCTGTGTCTGAGAATGGGAATCGACATCTGGGAGGTCATCGAGGCCGCCTCGACCAAGCCGTTTGGCTTTCATCCCTTCTATCCCGGGCCGGGATTGGGCGGACATTGCATCCCGGTCGACCCGTTTTACTTGTCGTGGAAGGCGAAAGAGTGGGATTTCCGCACGCGCTTCATTGAGCTCGCCGGGGAGATCAACACGAACATGCCTTACCATGTGCTCGCATCGGTAACGGGAGCGCTCAACGGTCATCGAAAAGCACTAAACGGAGCGCGGGTTCTGGTGTTGGGCGTGGCCTACAAGAAAGATATCGACGACCTGCGGGAATCGCCTGCGCTGACCATCATCGAACTTCTACAGAAAGACGGCGCCCAGGTGAGCTATCACGATCCGTATTTCCCGTTCATCGGGAAGGGCAGGAAGTACGATCTGCAGATGAAGTGCGCCGATCTCAACAATCTCGGGCAATACGATTGCGTGGTCAT
Source organism: uncultured Acidobacteriota bacterium (assembly GCA_963763845.1). Lineage (GTDB taxonomy): Bacteria > Acidobacteriota > Terriglobia > Terriglobales > Acidobacteriaceae > Sulfotelmatobacter. The sequence goes on along the minus strand of CAVXPX010000013.1, from coordinate 48,198 downwards.
CGTGACCGATCACTCCGATTACGACTACCGGCGGGTCGTGCAGGAATCACAACTCGTGGTCGATACCAGAAACGCGACCCGCGGCATCGAGAGCAAGAAGATTGTGCACTGCTAACCGGCGCTAAACCACTTCTGAAGCGGGTAAGAATTCCTCAGAGTCCGATGAAACCGGGCGGCGTCTCTTGGCTCGCTGCAGCAACCGTGGACCGGCGGCCATACTGCAGATCACATAGAAAAGCGCGGCATTGGCAGGAATCTGCAGATTGAAATCGACGAGGCTGTGGACAAGAATCCCTGAAAAGCCCAAAATGCAGGCCAGCGTCATCGCCCCGGTGACGTCGCTGGTCCAGTTGCCGATTTTAGGCAGCGCGTTTCGACATAGCACCACCATAAACCACACCATCGTGCCGAAGCCAAGCACTCCCATTTCCGCTAAGAGCTGCGCGTAGTCGTCGTGGGCTTCATTCACAAAGAAATTCGTGTAGAAGCTGCGGAATTGCGGATAGACGACGGGGAACACACCCAATCCCCACCCGAGAACGGGCCGGCGAGCGAACATGTGCAAGGTATCGCGATCGATGGAAAAACGCATTCCACCGGAGATTTCTGTGCGCGTTTCAGACGAGATGCTGGAAACGCGAGCCGTCAATTCCTTGCCGCCGAGCCAGGCGAGCAGGATGACCAGAACCACGGCAAAGGCTGCGGAGGCGATGGCGATCCGAACGCCCCTCTTGCGGCGGAGGAGAACGATCGCAAGAATGATGAATTCGACGAACACGGCCAGCATTCCTCCGCGCGAACCGGAGAGAAAAACTGTTCCCACCATGATCGCGGCCGCGACTCCGGCCGCGATCCGCTCTTTTTCGGGGGCAAAATGAGTGATCGAGATGACTAGCGGAATCGGGACCAGCAATTCCATCAGCCCGGCATAGTGGTTGTGGTTTACGTACGGACCGTAAATCCATCCGCCCAGGCGAGGCTGACGCAGCCAATACAGTTTTCCATTCGGAGCAACCCCCTGCAGCAGAGCGAAGGCTGCGATGGCGAAACCGTACAGCGCCAGAATCACGCCCATCTTACGCGCCTGAGAACTCCGAATGAAGCTTTGCGTCGCCAGAAAACAAAGCATGCCGTACGCGCAGTAGAGCATCGCTTCGGAAACGGTATCGTGACGGTAAGCGCTGGTTCCAAGAGTGATCTGAACCAGAATCAAAGCGGCGAATACCGCCATGGGAAGAAACAGAGGATTCCAAAGGACATTGATTTCGCCGTCGATCCATTGCTTGGTCAGCCAGAGCAGCATCAGGATCAGGGAGCCTGCTTCGAGGATGAAGATCGACCACGGCTCGACCGCGCCGAAGGCAAGGGGGCCAAACATCAGCAATCCGAACGTTCCATAGAAGACGGCGGTTCCTACCTTCGCCGAGTAGGACCGAGCTGAGTAGGACTGGCGATTCGCGTCCACAGATTTTTGATTCTCACTCATGAAGCTGTCTTGCCTGCCGGCGTTTCGTTACTATCCGCCTTTTTACGTGTGATATGAAAGTCGCCAACCCACAGCCTGCCGCGCATGGGACTGCCTTGGGGAACGCGGCGAATATGGAGAACGACCAGCTTGCAGTCTGGGCCTGTCGTGAACTCGCCGTCCGCGGATTTCCAGAAACCCGCGTTTTTCAATTCGTCACTTTCGTAATAGATTTCCTGCGTGTACATGTCCTGCACGGTGAAGTGAGGTCCACCCGCCCCCTCCATTTCGCCGCTGTTCTTGTAGTACGCGGAAAAATCGTAGGCGGTGTTGGGCTGAACCGCCACATATTGATAGATGCCCGCGTCGGAGATCCCCGGGCCGTCAAATGCGATCATCAGCGAGCGCCGTCCCGCATGGAAGTCACTGGGATCGAGACTCAAAGAAACCGGCGACTGTTTCTGATACTGCCAATCGAAGCCGGCATTGAGCAGGTCCAGATCAAAATTGCCGTTTATGACGAGATTGGCAGCGGACGGCAGGTATGAGCTCAGGCCAAAGCGGTGAGCGGTTTGACGCCAGGCGAGCACCGCCTCATCCACTTCTTTGTGCAGAATGGAATATCGAATGAAATCGTAGGCGTGCCGAATCTCGAATGGTTCGCCGGTCCGGATCAGGGCATCCCAAACCTTCGCCGTCGCCGCGGTTTCCTGCTTGCTCTCCAGTAGATAGAGAAAATTGATATAAGCGTTGGCCTGGACCGGCACAACGTCGCTAAGCAGGGAATCGACGTCCGGATTGATGCGCCAGCAGAACTGCAGGGCCGCCAAAGCGAGGTCCGGATCGTTGGCGATGACGACTCGAAACTCCCGCAGAGCCTTATCGTTTTCGCCTTGAACCAGGTAAAGGTTGGCGGCCTCCCACGCGACGTCAGGCGTCATGGAATCCGCTTCAATGGCATGTTCCATTGCAGCAGTCTGCGACTGAGTATCTCCCAGAACCTGGTATGCGCTCGATAGGTCGAACCAATAGCGCGCGGAATGAGGGTTCAAGTCAACCGCTGCCTTATATTGCGTTACGGCTGAGGCAGGATCTCGCGCTACAAGATCGTAATAGCGCCCCAGATCGTGCCGGTAGTCGGCGTCCCCGGGATCGAGACGAGTCGCTTTTTGCAGGCTGGTCAATTCCGGATGGCTTCCTTGCCATGCGGCGGCGAACCGCGTTGTGGCTATTCCCAGATATGCAACGCTGGGTAAAGTCACGACAGCCGCGATCAGCCACCTGCGTGTGCGACTCTGTAAGGAAATCTTCATGGTGTGCGGCTTGCGAAGGTTCTTCTATGCGCTGCTTGAGGATGTTTCTTCGATTTCGTCCTCATCGTTGTGCGCCTGAGAATCTTCGTCTCGATAATAGCGGGCGTATTTTCCCTGGTATTCGTAGTAGTAGTAATAGTCGGGCGAACTGAGATCCACCGCGTTGAGCAGAACTCCCACCACTTTCGCGTTCACCTGAGTGAGGATGTCGCGTGAGCGGCGGAGAGCCTGTTTTGTCGTCTGCCCAGAACGAATCACGAGGACGACTGCATCCGCACGAGGTGAGAGAACCACGGCATCGGTGACGGACAGCGACGGCGGCGTGTCGATTACGATGTGGTCGTATTCCTCCCGCAATTGATTGAGTACGTCTCTCATGTTTGGCGACGCCAGCAGCTCGGCCGGGTTCGGCGGCGGCGTGCCGGCCGGAAGCACGAACAGGTTCGGCAGAACCGCCGTTCGTGTGATCGCGTTCTCCAACTTTGTGCTGCCGGTCAGGACGTTGCTTAATCCGCTGTGCGGTCCCATTCCGAGGGTTTTGTGAATACTCGGGCGTCGCAGGTCGGCATCAATCAATAAAACGCGAACCCCTTTCTGCGCCAGCACGACCGCAGTGTTGATGCTCGTGGTCGTCTTACCTTCCTGGGGCAGCGCACTGGTCACCATAATGACCTTTGGAGGAGCACCGAGGTTCGATAGAAGCAGGGAAGTCCGCAACGCGCGGTAGGATTCTGCCATCTGCGACTGCGGTCTTACCTGAGTGACCAACTCCACAGCTTCCTTGGAACTGGCAATGACAAGCCGCTTCGGATTCGCGCCTTCCCGCGCGGATTTAGAGCCGAGCGGAATCATTCCCAAGGAGGGCAGCGCGGAAATAACCTGGGCTTGCTCTGTCGTCCGGACGGTGTTGTCCAAGCCTTCGAGTAAGAATGCAAGACCAATTCCCGAGGCCAATCCAAGCAGCACGGCAAACATCAGATTGCGCGGAATGTTCGGCTCAATCGGGCTCAGCGGAGGACGAGCGCTGTCCACAATCCGGAAGTTATTGGATTTCAAGCCGGCCGAAACGCCGGCCTCTTTCATCTTCTGCAGAAGACCCTCGTAGAGCTGACGATTCGTATCTACATCGCGCTTGAGCAGCGAGTACTCGATGGCACTCTCGTTGAGCTTGTTGGCCTCTTGCTTCTGCTTTTCAAGAGCGCCGCGCAGCATGTTCTCGACTTGCAATGCGGCGACGTATTGGCCGCGAATCTTCGCGATGATCTTCTTGTTTTCCGCCTGGATCTGGGCGTCGACTTCTTTTACCTGGTTATTTAACTGCGAGAGCTTGGGATATGCAGGGCCAAATTGGGTGTTCAGGTCCGCTATCTGGATCTTGAGGTCAGCCTCTTTGGCACGGAGACCATCGAGGAATTGTGAAGCATTCATGGACGCGCTCGGCCCGTCCTGGAGGTTGGCAGCATTGGCCGCTACCGTATCAGGATCGCCGGACTGGACGAGGCGATAGAGTGCTTCCTTGTCCATACGATCGCTTTCCGCGGTCGTGAGGTCTTTGTTGAGTTCGTCGAGTTTCTCAGTAATGATGTTCTGCTTTTCGTCGGTTCCCAGAATCTCGTGCTCTTTTTGATAGCGCACGAGCTTCTCCTGAGAAGTTTCCACCTTCATCTGCAGGTCCACGAGTTGTTTGGAGAGCCAGTCGGAAGCCTGCATCGTGGACTCGAAGCGCGCTTTGAAATTGTTCTCGACGTAGGTTTGCATCAACGTATTCACGATGTTGGCGGCCATTTGAGGATCGGGGCTGCGATAGTGAACTTCGATGATGCGGGTGTTCGGGCTGAGCGCAACTTTGAGGTTGCTCTTAAAACTGCCCACCACGGCGGAGGCTCTGGAAGGATCGCTGCTGAGCGGATCTGAGGTAAGGTCGATAGAAGATGCCGGCGGTGGCGCCTGGCCGGCGATTTCAGGTCTCCGATCAAGGTTGAGTTCCCGGACGACCTGGGTTGCCAGTATGTCGCTCTGCAGAATTTTCAGTTCCGTCTCTAATTCTGTAGGGTCGTAGTAGTCCACATTGAAGGTGGCCGAGTTCTGAAAATTCAAGCTCGCGTCCGGCTTGTTGATCTCAATCGTTCCGCTGGCCTCGTAGACGGGGGTCATTTTCAGGCTGGCAATGGCAACGACTGAGAAGATCGTCACCAGGGTTGTGATGATGACCCACTTGCGTTTGATCAGAATGCGGATGGATTCGCCGATTGCAGATTCCTGGGAAGGAAGCTCGGGATAGATCCGTGGCCCCGGCAGCCTTGCCAAGTCCATCCCTTGGGTGGGCTGCACTTCGCGAATGGCCTGATTATTCGCTGGTACCAGGGGTCCAAAATCCATGCCTGCTCCTCTACGATCTTTCAACGCTCCCAAGCCCTGTTGTGGCTTGTATTGCACACGTTCAACGAAGTCCCGGGTCGAAGAGGCTGGTCTATCGCGCAGGGATATATTCGCACTAGGAAACTGGAGAGTTCGTCGGTCATTTTAGCATTGGACGAGCGAAATGCATCGCCAATTTTGCAGGAAACCGTGCTCGCCACGAAAACGTTATCGTTGCAATTCTAATCTTCGGAAAAAAGATTCGGTGGTACTTCTATAAGGTACAGGCCTAAACCCAATCGACTAACCGCACCAGCTTTTCGAATATGGTACTGTCTTGCTCAATACGCAGCGAAATGTGCGAGGGGTAGCGCGAATCCGATCGCCCGTTGCACTCAATTGATTCTCCGTGATCTGATCAGACGCAACCGTAGTCGACATGTCTAAGACTGTTTACCTCATATCCGGCGGCGGCAAGTTGCAGAGTGTTCGGGGATCTGTCGGTTTGCTCTGCGAACTCGCTCCCGATAGTCCATCGCTGCGGGGGTTCCAGGAATGTCACGGGGCCGGTGAACTGCTCGGATCTCAGGATGCAGCGTTGAAGGTCGCGTATCCGCTCGTCACAAAGTTTCTGGAGAATGCGCCGGTCGTTGAGGGCTTTTCTCCACTGCAGGTTTTCGAAGAGACGCTTCTCGAACACAGCAGTTACATTTTTCAGACCTTGAAACTCGACGAGTGGATCAGTGTTCACGGCTTTTCGAAGTGCCGTTTTGGGTCCTATTCGCCATGGCTTGGACGTCTGAGAAACGTCCGGGCGCTGACCGGTTCGAGTTACACGATAGAGGCAGATCCGTCGATTTTGCAGTCCAGTGGACGAAGTCGAGCGGTGCACAGACTCTGGACATCACGGCCTAAATCGCGAGAATTCTTCCGGAGGGTAGCGCCGCTCTGGTCACGCTATCTGTCGGCGCAGCGGCAGCAAAAAGTCTCTCAGAACGCACCACGAGGAGGCATCTGGTTCTATTCCACGGCCTATAACTTCACAAAGATCGGGCTCGAGTATGAACGCTACCTGCCCGGTGGAGTGAACTATCTGGTGGAAGATCCTGCGACGGGAGGCAAGCGGCTTCGAGAATTGGGAAGGGAATCGCATGTGCTTTACGCCTGGTCGCGGAAATCGGACATACCGTCGGGCGCCGAAGTCCGCTCGGTTGCCCAACGGACGACGGAGGCCATTGAAGCAATTCCCCTGTCCGAGACCGACAATGTGTTGCGCACAGCGCTCCTCAAGAGCGACTTCTGGGAGCTATACCTGACGCGAAATCTGCGCTTCCTGCTTTTCAACAGCAGAGTTCTGCAGAGGTGGTTTGAGTCCGTGCGTCCAGAGATGATCCTGGTTGGGAATGCCGGTTATGAACGCGCCCTCTTGTTGCACGAAAATGTCCGCCGTGTTCCCACGGTGATGCTGCAGCACGGCGTCATGCACTGGGTGTTGGCGGTCACGAACGAACCGGTTGACGTCTTCCTGTTGCGCGGGCCATTTTTCCAGCGTTCGGTCAGCGAGAAATTGCGGAGCAAAACAGTAATCTTAAATATTCCCGACACCACAGGAACGCCGCCAGCAGCAGAACCCTCTGGGCGCGAGAATATTTTGTTCATTACAGCGCCATACGAGTTGGCCGCGCTTTCACACCGCGACGACAGGCGCGACATTCTGCGCTCGTTGCTGCGTGCCGCGCATGCGAACCGTCGTCCGCTAATCGTTCGGGTTCATCCCATGGAGAAGATTTCGTTCTATCAGGGAATCGTCAGGGAACTTCAGCAAGATTTAGGGTTCCAGGTCGATGTGAGCTATTCCCAAGGCCCGGGAGCGGAACAAATCCTATTGCGGACTTGCGTGGCGGTTCTTTATTCGTCAACGATGTTTCTCGACTGCCTGCGGCACGGGATCCCAATCGTCAGTTTTGGCTGGCACTGGTTTCCGAATCAGAAGCAATATGAAAAAGAGGAGATCTTCAATTTTGCCCGCGACTTGGAACATCTGGAGAAGCTTCTCAATCGAGGTATTGAGGGCGGTCTCCCGGTGCGGCACTCTGGTCTCGAGCAATTCCTGGCGCCCACTCCGCCTGAAGAGATCTCGACCTTCTTTCGGGAAGTTTGGGATTCGAGGAAGGACCAGCAGACGGGAGCCTGTCAGTCCATTGCGTGATCACGAGCGTCGCGCAACCCTCCTCCGCATTGATGTGAATGTGCTTCCCCCATATTCGCTTGGAGTCAAACCCTGGCGCTTGCCGATCTTGCCAGGTTGAGGATCATTTGCTGCCACTGGGGGGCGATCCGGTTCCAATTCCAAGTCTTTGCCATCTCGGCGCCCTTTGCTCCCATGCGGGCACGCCTCGCCGAATCATGAATGAGCGTGCCGACGTGCTCAGCCAATTCTTCGTCAGACCACGCAACCAGGCCATTCTGTTCGTGTATCACGCTCGGCGCTTCAAAGAAGCCATTGAGAACTACTGGCAGTCCGCAGGCGGTTGCCTCCTGGGTAACTTTCGGGACACCTTCGGAGTGAGACGGTAAAACGAATATCGAAGAGTTGCGGAATTCATGGGCAAGCATTTCGGCGGGTAAAGAGCCGGGAAAAGTCAGATTCGCCAGGGCCATGCTCTTTGTCTTCTCGAGTAAAAGAGAACGCATTTGGCCATCTCCAAACCAGACGAAATCGGCGTCTTTGTATCGGCTTGCAAGCCGGAGAAACAATTCCGGATTCTTCGAGCTCTTGACCGTTCCGCAACTGACCACGCGACAGCGGACTGGATCTTTCCGGCCTTCACTGTTGAAGATCTCGGTGTCCAGTCCCAACGGCAGATGTGAAACCTTGTCGCCGTATAAGAATTCCGCGACCTTCGCCAGAAACGGGCTGATGGCAATGATGTGATCGGAGGTCTGATAGATCCACCGGATTCGCGGAACGGCGTGTTCGACTCCGGGCTGCGAGAAGACCGGATGGCCAAAATGGTCGGAGAGCCTGCCCACATTCGCCGCATCGGCAATGACGCCCTCTATCGTCGCGATTACGGGGATACGCCTGCCGGAGGCTCGACGCAGCCTCAGCCCAAACTCGTCGGGCCACATCACTCCGGGATAAAAGATGGCGTCGAAGTTTCTCTGGTAAGAGAGGAGCAGTTCGTAAGGCCAGAGGCGAGAACGCGAAAACTTGAGAATATCGATTCCATTCCTCATGACCGAAGTTACGGGTTCTTCACCGGCGATGGCGGTCCAGCGGACGTGTGGATCTGAAAATCGTGAAAGTAGAGCTTTGGCGTTTGAATTCTGCGCATTACGATCGGTCCAATTCATCCAACGCGGCACAAAGATGTGAACGGAAGAGTTGGCCGGATTTTCAGACTCGGGCGCAGTCCGCATTGTCGAAGCCACATTCTCATCCTATCCGAACCGAATCTTTTCGCTGCACGCCAACGAAGCGGCAGGTCATCACTCAAGGCACTCCCTCCACTTGCCGATAGGCAAGTTGGAGGACCGACATGCCGGAGTTACGCCAGGACTTCTTTACCAAGGAATGGGTGATTATCGCCACTGAACGGGCCAAGCGGCCCGAAGAACTGGTTACGCACAGGCCAGCGCAGCCAACCCCCGCGTTCCTCGAGACGTGCCCCTTTTGTCCCGGGAATGAGGGCAAAACTCCACCGGAAGTGTTGCGATTGCCGCCGAAGGCCGAGCCGTGGAAAGTGCGGGTAATTCCCAACAAATTTGCCGCCCTGTCGAGCGACATTCAGCCCGTGCGCAGCCTGCAGCACCTGCGGCGGCGCATCGACGGGTTCGGATTTCATGAGGTCATTGTCGACAGTCCCGATCATTCCCGGTGTATTGCGCTGTTTAGCGATGAGCAGGTGGCTGGCGTGCTGAACGCGTACAAGCTGCGCTATAACGCCTTGAGCCTCGATCATCGGATTGCCCACGTCACCATCTTTAAGAACCACGGCATCGATGCCGGGGCGAGCCTGCAGCATCCGCATTCCCAGTTGATCGCAACGCCGGTCATTCCCAGCCAGGTGCGCCACCGTCTATTTGAAGCCTTGCGTCATTACGACGACGTCGGCGAGTGCATGTTCTGCCATATGGTGGAACGCGAGGTCGAGGACAAGACACGGGTTGTTCTCAAGAGCGAGCGCTTCGTGGCCATGGAAGTGTTTGCCTCGCCAACTCCCTTTGCCACCCATATTTTCCCTCTGCGACACATGGCGACTTTTGGCGACATTTCGGAGATGGAGATCGCGGACCTGGCACGCATCCTGCGCACTCTTCTGGCGAAGATTTATGTCGGCCTGGGGAATCCGGATTTGAATTTCACGGTTCGGAGCGCTCCTGCGGAATATGCACAGGCCCGCCATTTTCACTGGTACGTGAGCGTCATCCCGCGCCTGACGCGTGTAGCGGGATTTGAACTGGGATCGGGAATGTTTATTAACACCGTGTTGCCGGAGGAGGCAGCAGATTTTCTCCGCAGAGTCTCCGTCGAGAAGATTGCTGCGGCGGGAGCAGGACAGTGATCCGGCTATCGGCTTCTGGGCCTTCGAATCGTTAAGGGCGGGGTAAACTCGAGCGACGGCATCGGCTAGCTTTGAAATCCAAAGCCAAATGGCAAAAGCGGAAAGCCGGCGACTCGACTCACGTCCGTTGCGTTTCCTGGCTGTGGTAGGGATATTCCGAGAGCGGACCGAACTTTTTCTTTTCGGCATAGAGACGCCACCGGCGAAAGACGATGCGCAGGCTGGCCATCACGGGGATCGACAAGTAAATCCCGAGAATTCCGGCTACTTCCCCTCCGGCCATGACGCCAAAGATTGCGGCCAGAGGATGCAGTTCCATGCTCTCTCCCATGATGCGGGGAGAAGAGACGTAATCCTGAACCAGCCGCCACACGCCGAGAAACACGAGCAGGATAATCCAATGTTTGTAACTTAGCAGCAGGGCGACGCTGATGATGATGAAGGCGGCAACCAGCGGCCCGACGACCGGGATGAATTCCAGGGTTCCGCCGATCGTTCCCAGAACCAGAGCGTAAGGGACGCCCATCGCACCCAGAAAGATGGAATATACGACGAGTGTGAGGGCCGCCAGCGTAAGCTGTGCACGAATGAAATGCGCCAGCATCCGGTTGAGATCATTCAGGACGTTCTCAAGAAATTCGCGTTGCGGGCGCGATTGGATGGTCGAGAGCAGGAAGTCGCTGAAGGAGCGCCCATCTTTCAGAAAGAAAATTGAAAGCAGCGGAACTACGAAAAGAAGCCATGCCTGCTTGGCGACGTCTGCAGTGCGCAGTCCGATGCGTTGCGCCAATTGGGTGATGTCATCCTCGTGACTCACGAGAAAAGACTGAACGAATTCCGTCGTGCCCTGGCTCCATCCGTGCTCGGCTCCCAGCTGGTTTGTGATCTGGCCGGACTTCAGTTGGCTCAGAAGCGTGGGCAGCGATTGTCCGAGGCGCGCTCCCTGATGGGTGACTTTTGGGCCAACCAGCACGAAAAACACGATCACCAGCGCAACCAGAAGCGTGTAGATGACCGCAATCGCTTTCACCCGGCCCTTGAGCAGCCGTTCGAGACGGTTTACGAGCGGACTCATCAGGTAGGCGAAAAAGATTGCGAACAGGAAGGCAATCAGCGTGGCTCGCGTGACATAAAGGAATCCCAGCGCCAGCGCGAAGAGAAGCACTGTGATCAGCACCCGCGCCGTACGTGAGTCAGCCAGCAGCAATTGGTTTTCCCCGAGGCAACATCCAATGTGCCACCCGGGGTTTTACATCCTTAATCGCGGACTACTTCGGTATTGTCGGCAGGAATCGATATCTGCATGAGCTTGAAATGATCCTGATCGTCAACCCAAAGAGCCCAGTCGAAGCTTTCTCCGGCGAGATCCAGCCGGAGAAGATTGCGCTCTACACCATGGATTGTAACTTTTTCTTTGCCTTTGAGTTCGATGCGGATACTGGCCGACGTCTGATCCTGGGGGATGAGCGCGCCGAAAGAGGCTGGGCCCTGCTGGCACTTGAGGTTGCCGCCTTCCGGCTTGCAATCGGCCGCCAGATACCGCCAGAGAAGAATTTCGCGATGGATGAAGAAATTATTGTCGAGAATTGAAGTCGTACTCGGCATCAGGAACGGCTTTTCGGCCGCCTTGGATGAGTTTGGGGCAGTGATCTTTTCGGTGAGGAAATCATTGCTTGGAATCACGGTTAACGAACCGCCGGAGGACTGGCTCCAGTCATAGTGGAGCAGGTCGCCGGTAGACGTGATTTCCAACTCCGATTTCTGGTCGACCAGATCTGACCCTGCCGTTTGCTTGAACTGCGACCTGATTTCGCTTGCGCCGTTCTTCTCCTCGACGCGGAACGTTTCTGTGGCGACTCTTTGGCCCTTGACGAAGACCCCGAAAGAACCGGAGTCGACCGTCTGCGAGGCGGTGGACTTGGACTTGTCCTTTTTATCGCCGTGAGAAGCAGCGTAGGCGGCAAGAGACGAGGCCAGAAGCAGGGCCATGGTATAGCGGGTTGCAGGTACGAACTTCACTCGATCTCCCCTTGTTCGACGCGAATTTCGATCTTCTTCAAGCGCAGCTTTCTTGCGATTTCGGCAGCGATGGCATCCACGGTGCGATTTGCGGTCTGAATCCTGTGCAACGACCTGGCATAGCTCTTGCGCCTTTCCTTGTAGAGCTGGCGGAATTGTTCCCGGCTCGCGAGCAGCGGGCGCTCGATTTCAGCATCGGCGGCCTGCTGCGAGCAACGCTGCCAGAGATCATCGACCGGCGCGTCCAGAAAGACCGTGGGTACGCCGGAATCCTTGAGCAGCATCGCATTATTCTCCTGGACGAACGCCCCGCCGCCCAAAGCTACGATTCGCCGGCCGCCGTGCGGCAAGTCCACAAGTAAATCCTTTAGGGCCACGTGCTCGGCCCTCCTAAACTCCAGTTCGCCAGAATCGCGAAAGATCTCGGCGATCGTCCGGCCTGCGCCGCGCTCGATGCGGTCATCCAGATCTTCAAATTCCCAGTTCAGGAGCTTCTCCAGCGCACGCCCGACACTGGTCTTGCCCGCACCCATGAAGCCAACCAGAATGACGGCGTCGCTGCGCTGAGGCATTGGCCTGCCGGAACGCGTGGCCCGCGTTCGAACACGCCTCTGCGCCTTCGACGGTTTTCCAGAACGCTTCAAACGGTCCGGACTTTCTTCAATTATTTTGCGGAGCGTTTTCTGAGGTGGATTTTACCACTGAAGCTGCGCAGGACCACCGTCGAGGAGACGGCGGTGCGGCCCATGGTACCCCAGAAGGCACTTCCTTCCTTAATGACGAACGAAGTGTGCTGCCTGGGTTGGAGAGGAATGTCGTCGTGTACTTCGCCGCGCACCGAGCGGGCACTGACATCGGCGGAAGTGGTTTCGGGAACGACCGCTTCGATGTCGCCGCTGTGGCTGGTGAGCCGGTATTCGCCACGATCACCGAAGTCACCAACGTAGTTGATCTCGCCGCTTGTTGAAATCACCTGCACCAGCGGGCCGGTAACGCCATTCAGGGTCACCTTGCCGCTGAGAGAATCGACTTCGACGTGGCCGTCCTGCACATTCGTAAGTGTCACCGGCCCGTTCAGAGTTTTGATATGGACATGCGCGTCCGTCATGTCTCGCAAGTCGACCGAGGCGCCGGCGCCTTCCATGGTGAGGTCACCGCGCAATCTTTCAGCGCGCAGCGTCCCGGCGGTGGAATGCAAGGTCACGCTGGCATCCGATGGGACCAGTATTTCGTAGTCGACTTTGCCAGATTGTGAATCCGCGCCGGAAAGCAAATGAGACTGAAGCTCGACCCGGTTCCCAATGAAATTATTATCGATTTCTACTTTATCGGATGCGAGAACGGCGCTGACAATGACAACGTTCCCGTTCGAGGGCTTGACCGAGATCGAACCGTAAGGATTGTTAACGATGACGCCGGCCTTGGGAGCTACATTGAAGCGGAGGTCTTTGTGTATTTCGGCCGAAAGCGGGGTGGCGGCAATCGTTCCGGCTACCATCGCGCTGATCACTGCAAGTTCGATTATGCGCCCGCTCATATGGTTCCCTGATCTCCCGTTGTTCCTAGCGCCGGAAAAAGCCGGCGGCGCAAAAACCGGTTTCCATTATGGCAGAGAACGATCCAAAGCCAACTCGAAAAGCATGGCTTTTTCCTGATATGCCTCCATCAGCGAACGGCGCGCTTCCTCATCGTTCGGATCGGCGGCAACTACATTCCTGGCGTCCTGAATGTACTCGTTTACGTGACGCAGATTCTCGGTGTATTCCGCCTTCAAAGCAGGCGACTGCTGAGCGATTTCCTGAAGAAGGTCGTCGTCGTTGAGGCCGGCGATCATCGCGTCAGAAGGCATTTGCGCTGCTGTCGGGTTAACCGCGGTTTCGTTGGCAGATGGACGGGACGCTGGATGCGGGCGCAGATAGATCCCAATCGCGACGATGAGAACTGCGGCAGCCGGCATCAGCCAGCGAGTTAGTCCCCACTGCGCGCTGAAAGGAAAGAAAGAATGATCAACGTGCTGTGGACGAATCAATCCTTCTTTCCGAAGCGCAATTTCGATCGAATTCCAGACCCGCGGACTGGGCTCGTGCAGACTGCGCAGTTCCACCGCTGTGGAAGTAATGGCACTCAAGTCCGCAACCAGAGCCGAGCATTCCGCGCAAGCCCGCAAATGCGCCCGCTGTTCAGGGCTGCTGCTGTCTTCGAAATCGGCCAGGCTCTCTCGTAACTCAACGCAATTCATACAGCTCTCCCCAAGCCTCTGCTGCCCTTACACTGCCACGTCAAAAATTGCGTGCAATTTATCTTTCGCCCTAGCTACAGCCAGTCTGCGCTGGCTTATTTCGTTCTAAGTTTGTTGCACCCGGCGCTCCTCAGGATTTCCCGGCTTTTTCAGTCCGGTTCAGCCGGAGCAGGTCGCGCAACTTCATCCGCGCTTTATGCAATTGGGATTTGCTGTTTCCAATCGAGCAACCCACAATCGCAGCGATCTCATTATGTTCGTAACCTTCGACGTCGTGCAGCACAAAAATCGTACGATAGCCGGGAGGGAGGTCCTCGACTGCCCTCTGCAATTGCAGCCGATCAATGGAGCCGGCTAACGCCAGATCTTCCGCCCCGAAATCTTTTTTCGGAGTGTCTTCCTCGCCACTCTGCGTGGTTTCCTCGAGCGAAACCACCGGGAGGCTTTTCTTTCGGAGGTGCATCAGCACTACGTTCACGGAAAGCCGATGCAGCCACGTCGAGAACGCCGATTCTCCGCGAAACGTTCCAATCTTGCGGTAGAGCTGAAGGAACGCCTCCTGGGTCAGATCCTCCGCCTCGGCAGTGTTCGACGTCATGCGCAGACACAGAGAGTAAACACGCCGTTTGTGCTTGTCATAAAGAGCCTGGAACGCGTGGGCATCCCCACGCTTGGCCCTTTCGATGAGCTCGGCTTCGTTTGAGTCGCTGCCCTGGTGCTGTCCTGGGTCGGTCAAGTTGCCTTTTCCGGCCGCACCCCGTGAGATGCGGCTAACTATCTTTACGTTGTATGGCTTGCGGACGTTAGCCACAGAACTAAAGTAATCGCTGTATTCAAAATTTGAGAGCGATTCTACTGTTCTTTGGATTCGGAATTCCCAGGCTTCGTCGCTGGAAATCCTTTGCCTTCGTAGTCTTGAAACGCCCGCCCCATCCCGCTATCAACCCTATTCTAAATTTGGAGTCGCGTTATTCGAAAATTGGTAAATTTCTGGTCACGAAATCGTCGCCTTGTCGGTGGTGATCGTTTCCAATCCGTGGCCATGGGGACCGATTTCCCGCTGCCGGAGCAGGAAGGAAAAAACTACCCCCAGGAGTCCCAGCACGGAAAAAATCCACATGCCCAAGTGGTAGCCAGCGGGATTGGATGCGTCGGCATGACTGTATTTGTTCGCCCACCCAATCAAAATGTTGAGACCGAACAGCCCAATGTTCTGGATCATCGTCATCAGGCCATAGGCGGTTCCGAGCTTGGACTGGTCGACGATGTAGGCTACGGACGGCCACATGACAGCTGGAATCAGCGAGAATGCCACTCCCATCATGGCCATCGGAATGTAGAGGTTAATTTGCGTGTAGGCCATCATCAGGTAGACGGGAATCAGCAAAACGGATCCGAACATCATGAGCAGTGCGCGTTTGCCGATGCGGTCGACCCAAAGGCCGAATAAAGGAGTCGCGATCATGGCGAACAGGGTCAGCGTGCTTGACAAAAAGCCGCCGAATTCGCGGGACGTGCCGTGAGCTTCCATGAAGAACTTTACGGCGAAGGTCTGGAACGGGAAGATCGCCGAGTAGAAAACAATACAAAGCGCAACAATCAGCCAGTAGCTCACTCCAAACTTCCAGAGGTCGGAAAACACCACTTTGTCGGTGGAAACGTCCCCGAGACTGTAATTCTTTTCCGCATAGACCTCCATACCCCAGTAAATGATCGCGCCGATAACGCACAGCGCAGAGAACGCCAGGGAAATGAGGAAGGGCGGTCTCCAGTTGGAGTAGGCCCATCGCGCCCAAGTGGGAGAGTTCAAGGCCGCGAAAGTGCCCAGCCGCGAGGCGGTCAGATTGAGACCAAAGGCGAAACTCAGTTCCTTCCCGCGGAACCAGCGGGCGAGCGCCGTGGTGACAGCCACATTCAGCGATTCCGCGCCCATGCCGAAAATCAAACGTCCGGTTGCCATGATGGACAGATGTCCGGATGACGCGGTGATCGCGGGACCGATGAAGCAGAGCACTCCGAAGATCATCAGCGACTTGCGCAGGCCGATGCGGTCGATGATGAATCCGCCAATGAGTACGGTGAAGATATTTGGGAAGCTGTAGATGGCCTGCAGAAAGCCGATATCGAGGTCGGAGAATCCGAGTTGCTGTTTCAGGATGTCAGCGATGGGGCTCAAAGCATCGTAGGCGTAATAGCTGCCGAACATCGCGAGACTGACGAAGATGAGGACGAGCCACCGGTAAAGACGGCTGGGCTGAGGACGCGAAGTGTCCGCCATGGGGCCTTTTTCTGTGAGTGAAGATTCGGCTGTCACGAACGGAGAAGATTAGCAGAGTTCCGCGGCTAGCTACTAGCGCTCAGCCAACGCCGGCGGTTCAGCTTCCGACAAAGCGCGCGTAGAGGCTGCGCGCGACGGCGGTATCGGTGGTCCCTTTGATAATCGCGCGGCCGTCCGGGAACAGTGTCATTTCGTAGGGCTCGTGCCAGAACTTCAGAACGAAGTCGTTGTGGCGTACTGTGCCGTGCAGCTTCAGACGCCGATCCATTTCGGCGAAGTCGATGGGGCGCTGGCGCTCATGGATTTGTACGGAGTTTCTACCGCAGAGTGTGATGTGGGGGCGTCCTTCGCCCGCGAGATGAACAAAATCGCGTTCGCCGCAAGCGCTGCATCTGGAGCGCGGCCCAGCGGCAGAAATCTCTGCGTGCTCATTGGTCCACAGGTCGAACGAGAGCAAAGTCCGGCGCAAGGTTGGCGCTGACTTCCCATGCACAAGAAGTTTGAGCGTCTCGGTAGCCGTGATCGACGCCACGAGACTTACGGTGGAATTTAGAATGCCCGAGGTTTCGCAAGTTTCAACCATGCCTCGAGGCGAAACGGGGAAGATGCAGGCCAGACAGGCGGTTTCGCCGGGCACAATGTTGAGAGTCACGGCATAACTGCCCACTGCGGCCGAATAAATCCAGGGCAGCCCACGCGAGACGGCGAAGTCGTTGATCAGGTACCGAGTCTCGAAGTTGTCGGTGCCATCGAGGATGAGGTCGACTCCCTCCAGGAGTGGTTCAATGTTGGACGGAGTGAGGTCTTCCACTTTTGCCTCAACCTTGATCTCAGAGTTGAAGGTGGCAATTCTTCTGGCGGCAGCGATGGCTTTCGGAAGCGATTCCGCGGCGTCAGACTCGTCGAACAGGGACTGCCGTTGCAGGTTGCTGGGCTCTACATAGTCTCTGTCAATGATGCGGAGCAGGCCCACGCCAGAGCGAGCCAGCAGAGCCGCCAACGCGGAACCTGTGGCCCCGCACCCAACAATCGCTACACGCGCTGAAGCGAGCCTGCGCTGGCCCTCCTCGCCAATGCCGTGGAAAAGAACCTGGCGGGAATATCGTTCGTTCGACCTTTGTTCTTTGTCTGTGGGAGCCAGTTGAGCCGGATGCTGCGTTTGCTGTGCCAAAGAGATCACCAGTTCGTCTCTGTAAAACCTTTATTATAAGTGGTTGGGTCGAGTAGGAATGGATCGAGGCGAGTCACTGCTCGATAGCTCGCCGCAGCCCATACAACGACAGATCAGACGCGTTCCATCGAAGCTAGAAAGCGCCTGAATCCAGGGAAACCTTTTTGCCGAGACGATACGCGACATTTTTGACCGCGACGCTACTGCTATGGTCCGCGGGGCTGTCGTCTGCGGCTCTGGCGCAGGCCCGCGGAGCAGCGGGCGCGAAGAACTGGAATGCCCGTTTGCGGCAAACATCTGGTTCGGTACAAGAGCCGAGTGCAAATCAAGCGACGAGTACCGAGTACGAAGGGAAAATCGTCGAATCGGTAGAGCTTCCGGGCGTTTCAGACTCCGACCGAAATCATCTGTTGCAACTGGCCCCGCAAAAAGCCGGAACTCCGCTCGAGCGCGACCAGATTCGTGACAGCATTCGCGTCCTCTATGCGACTGGCCGTTTTGCCGACATTGAGGCCGAAGTCGCTGCTTCCGGGGATGGCGTCAAGCTAACATTTGTCACCTCGCCAAATTTTTTTGTTGGTGCTGTGGAAGTGGAGGGGGCTCCATCGCGGCCAAGCGCAAATCAAATCAGCAACGCAGCGAAGCTGCAGCTTGGCGAGCTCTACAACCGAGAGAAGTTGAACCGCGCTTTAGAAAATATTCGTCAATTGATGCAGGAAAACGGTTACTACAGGGCGCGAGTTACGGCCGAAAGCACATCCAATCTCACAACTCAGCAGGTCGACGTTCTGTTTCATATTTCGGCTGGGGCGCGGGCACACGTGGCGGATGTAAAGGTCACTGGGAGCTCGAGCCTTGCTTCTGCCGAGGTGCGGCGTCTGGCGCGCATGGAACGCGGTGACCGCTTGACCGCTTCGCGAGTTAGCGATTCCTTGCAGCGTCTGCGCAAGAGATTCCAGAAGCAGAACCGGGCGCTGGCCCAGGTTTCCATCGCCGAACAGACCTACCATCCCGAAACGAATGGAGTTGATTTCACGTTCCAGATCGATCCCGGGCCCGTCGTATTGATTTCGGCAGAGGGCTATAGGGTAAGCCGCGGCGTTTTGAAGCGGGAGATCCCAGTCTATGAAGAGGATGCCGTTGACGATGATCTGCTCAACGAAGGAAAGCAGAATCTGCTCGATTATCTGCAGACGCAAGGTCACTTTGACGCCTCGGTCGAGATTCGGAAGGAGAGCAATCCGGAAACTTTACGGGTCATTTATGACATCGACCCGGGCCCGCTGCACAAGCTGGTGATGATCAAAATCAACGGCAATAAGGAGTTTCTGGACACGGCGAAGCTGCGATCCTACCTCCACATGCAACCGGCCAGCCGATTCCTGAGTCATGGCAGATTCAGCGACGCACTGCTCAAAAGCGACGTCGCCACGCTCGATGGACTCTACCGGTCGAATGGATTCCGTCAGGTGAAAATCGAAACGAAGGTCGACGACAACTACGAAGGATCTCCAAACAAACTTGCCGTAGAAATTCACATCGAAGAAGGCGTTCGGACACGAGTGGGCGAGGTGCATGTGCTGGGAAACGAGAAAGTGAAAACCAGCGAACTTCCCGAGTTGAGCACCCAGCCTGGGCAGCCCTATTCCGAACAGGATCTGGCCAGTGATCGAGAGAGAATCCTGAGCTATTACTTTGACAACGGCTTCCCCAATGCCGCGCTGGAAATCACGACGAAGCCGTCGGTGCAGGAACCGAACAGAGAAGATGTGACATATACGATCCAGGAAGGAGAATTATTCACAGTCAACCGCGTGATGGTCGCGGGAACCGAACATACGCGCGATTACGTTGTACAGCGAGAATTGGAAGTCCACCCCAAGGATGCGCTGAGCCAGCAGGACCTGTTGAATACCCAGACACGGCTTTACAATCTCGGCATTTTCAGCCAGGTCGATACGGCGGTTCAGAATCCGGAAGGCACCGATCCTCAAAAGAATGTTCTTGTGCAGGTGAATGAGGCGAAGCGATACACCTTTACCTATGACGCCGGGTTTGAGTTCCAAACCGGACAGCCCGGAGGAGCAACCGCCCCGCAGGGGACGACCGGGGTAAGCCCGAGAGTCGGTCTCGATGTCACGCGGCTGAATGTGTTCGGGAGGAACGAGACACTCGACTTCCAGTCCCACGTTGGAAGCCTGCAGCAGCGCGGACTGGTCAGCTATACGGTGCCCAAGCTTTTCGACAGTGACAAATTCAAGCTGATTTATACGGTTTTCTATGACAACAGCCTGGATGTGGCAACCTTCACCTCACAGCGCCTGGAAGGGAAGATCGACTTGCGGCAACAGTTCGGCAATCCCGGTACGGAACCGGGTACACGGCCGGGGCCGAATTCCATTACTTACCGTTTTGATTTTCGAACGGTAAAGGCCAGCCATTTCGCGCAAGGATTTTCGCCGGGGCAAATCGCGTTGTTGTCTCTGCCGGCCCGAATCGGTGGTCCTGGATTTACGTTCATTCAGGACAAGCGCGACAATCCGCTGGAAAGCACGAAGGGCGACTATTTCACGCTCGATGCATTTCTCGCTTCGAGCGCATTGGGATCGCGATCGGAGACGCAGACGGGATCGGTTCCCGCGAACCCGGAGACGAAGACGGGATCGGTTCCCACGAACTTCGCGCGCGCACTCGGGCAATACTCCACGTATTACGCCTTTGGAGGGAAGGGAACACCCGAAAGCAAATTCGTGTTTGCCCGCTCCACAACCATCGGGCTAGAACAGCCCTTCCACGGCACGAGGGTTGTGCCTCCAGGGGCATGTCCACTCGACCCGAATACGGGGGAAACGGTGTGTGAAGGAATTTCCGTGATTCCGTTGCCGGAGCAGTTCTTCGCGGGCGGCGGAAACTCCCATCGCGGATTCGGGTTGAATCAGGCAGGACCGCGCGATCCAAGTTCTGGCTTTCCGGTTGGCGGCACAGCGTTATTCGTGAACAATATGGAACTCCGCTTTCCCCAGATGTCACTGCCTTGGCTGGGCCAGGGATTCGCGTTCGCCATTTTTCACGATATGGGGAATGTGTTTACGGCGCCGCACGACATGTTGAAGGGCTTGATGCGCTGGCACCAGCCTGATCCCCAACAGTGCTTGTCCGGTGGTACATTGAACTCACAGTGTGAGACCTACTTCAACAATTCTGGATATGATTACACTTCGCAGGCAGTGGGCGTGGGCGTACGATATAAGACACCCATTGGGCCCCTTCGTTTCGATTTTGGGTATAACCTGAACCCGACCCGATATTTCCAGACGTTCATACCGGATGCATTTACGGGAATCAGTGCGGTGGAGACCCAGCGCCTGCGGCATTTCAACGTATTTTTCAGTATCGGCCAGCCGTTCTGATGGAAAGAGTTGTAGGAGTATGAGAAAACCGATCACTATTTTCGCCATCGTCTTGTTGAGTTTCTTGTGGCTGCCCGCTGCCAGGGCCGGCGAAGTGATCGACCGTATTGTGGCGACCGTGAACGGCCATATCATCCTGCAGAGCGATTTGAACGATGCGCTGCGGTACGAAGCGCTCATGAGCGGGCGTTCGATGAACCAGTTCGATGATGAAGATCGCCGGACCGTCTTGGACCGTCTGATTGATCAGGAACTGCTTGCCGAACAGATGAAGTCGGCGTCGTTCAAGCATGCCTCCGAAGCCGATGCTGCCGCCGAAGTGACACAGGCGCGGAAGCTATATCCCGAGGCATCGACCGATCAGGGATGGCAGCAGGTGCTCGACAGATTCGGCGTCACCGAAAAAGCACTACTGACGCACGTGGAAACTCAGGTCGATCTGATGCGGTTGGTGGATGCACATCTGCGTCCCACGGTGCAGATCGATTCGAAAAGCATTGAAGCCTACTACCGTGACAAATTCGTCCCACAATTGAAGCAATCGGGCTCGAGTGATGTTCCGCTGGCCGACGTCTCGGCCAAGATTCGCGAGTTGCTGACCCAGCAGAAGGTCAGCGAGTTGATGGTCTCATGGCTGCAATCGCTGCGCTCGGAAAGCAAAGTGAGCATTCCGGGAGCCGAATCTGCGGAGCAGGGAGTGCAAACGCCCTGATGGAACCCGCCGCCAGACCCCGCCGCTGGTGGAAATACCTGCTTCTCGCCCTCGGAGTCATTGTCCTCTTCGTATCCGCCGCCATTTGGTATACGACGACAAATTCCTTCCAGACGTACGTGCGCCGTCGCGTGGTAAAGGAAATCGAGCGGATTACCGGTGGACGGGCGGAAGTCGGCAGCTTTCACATCGTTCCTTTTCATATGCAGGTAGAAATAAGGAACGTTACCGTGCATGGAAAAGAAGCAGCGTGGGAAATTCCGCTGGCTCATGCGGACAGCCTGCTCGCCCAAGTCAAGGTCATTTCGCTTCTGCGCACTGAATTCGGCTTTCATGATGTAGTGCTCGATCGTCCGGTGGTTCATATTGCCATTGGTCCAGACGGAAGGACTACCAACGTTCCCGGATTGCGCGTACAAACGCCGGTGCCGGTCGGAACGAGGGTTGAGCAGTTGTTTGCGCTTTCGATCGATCACCTTTCTGTCCAGAACGGCGCCCTGCTGTGGGGAGATCAAAAAATTCCGCTGGATTTTTCCGTTCGGGGCACCGACTTGCGGATGGACTATTCGTACCTCCGGGGAAGATACGAAAGCCGTCTGAAAATTGCCAAAGTGGACACCGCTTACGACGGCTACCGTCCGTTCTCGTGGAGCACCGCCGTTGATTTCAGCCTGGGCCCGACCTTCGTCGATATTCATGCGCTTGATTGGGCGTCCGGACACTCTGCGTTGAAAGCGAGTGGAAGACTCAGCGATTTCCAAAATCCCAGGTTCGATGGCAACTACGATGCGCAGGTCGATCTAGCCGATGCGGCAGCAATAGCTCGGCGCGGCGAGCTGCGCCGCGGTTCGGCCCAGTTCCAAGGCAGCGGCCACTGGACGGTCCAGGCATTCGCCACTTCCGGCACACTGACCCTGCGCGATTTGGGCTGGCAAGATGATCAGCTTGCCATCAAGGACGCCAACTTCACTTCGGACTACGCGCTGACCGATCAGAATTTGAAACTTTCCAAGCTGCAAGGGAAGTTGCTCGGTGGGACTGTCACCGGAGACGCAGATGTGGAGAACTGGCTGTACAGCACGCCGTTGACCGCAACTGGCAACAGCAGGCGAGGGGAGATTGCCATAATCTCTGCAGCACGGCCGAGCCAAAAGAAATTGCCCGGCGTGCAGAGCGGAGTCGTGCATCTTCGATTGCGCGACGTATCCCTTGCCGAAACTACAGCCGCATTGGATGTCCGCAAGCATCCGACAGGGCGGTTTCATCCGGCGGGCCTTGCGGCGGGTAACGTGGACGCCACCTGGAAAGGGTCGCCTGAGAATGCTGATGTTGCTTTTTCTATTTCTGCGATCCCTCCGGCTCGCGCCACCGGGCGGGAACTGCCGATGAGCGCAGACATGCAGGGCAAGTATCACGCTGCAACGGATTCGCTGGAGCTGGCGAAATTCAATCTATCGACACCTGCGTCGAAGGTGCAGGCATCGGGGACCCTGGCTACTCCGTCGACTCTGCATATTTCGATTTCCACTTCGAATCTGGAGGAATGGCGGCCGCTAGTCACCGCTCTAGGCGGGCCGACGAACCTGCCCTTTCGGGTCGATGGCAACGCTTCGTTTAGCGGTGTGGTCGGCGGCACATTCTCATCTCTAACGGTGGCCGGAACCCTGGTAGCCGAGGATTTCGAGTTCACCGTGCCCGCGACCTCGCGCACTCCCGAAAAACCGGTGTATTGGGATTCGCTTGCCGCGAGCATTCAATTCTCGAACCGCGATCTGATCCTGCGCGGGGGTTCCTTGCGGCGGGGAGACACGAACGCGGATTTCGAGGTCACCGTTGCTTTGCAGAACGGACAGTTCGCCGAGAGCAGCCCATATACCGCGCGCGTCAATCTCCACAATGTGGATGTTGCGTCGACGGCTGCTCTGGCTGATTTTGATTATCCCGTGACAGGAACCGCGGACGTTTCTTTGCAAATTTCCGGAACCCGCGCCCATCCGCAGGTGCAAGGGCACATCCACGCCACAAACGCGTCAGCCTATAATGAGCCGATTGAGCGGTTTGACGCGGATCTTCTCATCCGCCGGTCCGAAACCAGCCTGAACAATATTCAGCTAACGCACGAAAAAGCCACGGTGACCGGCACGGCGGCATATACCCCTTCTACACGCGGCTTTCGGCTCGACCTTGCCGGCAAGAATTTCGACGTGTCGCGCATCCGCCAAATCCATTTGGATCATCTTCCCCTGCAGGGCCGTGCCGATTTCACGCTGAAAGGAGATGGAACGCTGGATGCCCCCGTCATTGATACGAGCGTCCAGGTACGTGATCTGACGCTCGATCGCGAACTGGCCGGCGAACTGGATCTTGAGGCAGCGACCAAGAATGGCCAGTTGCATCTGACCGGGCACTCACAGTTTACGCATGGCGCGCTGACTCTGGACGGCAACGTCGTGATGCATGGCGACTATCCCGCAAACATCACGGCACGCGCAGACCACCTCGACATAGACGCCTTGTGGCGGGGGTATCTCGGCCATCAGCTTACCGGCCATTCGGCCGTTGGCGGTCAAGTGGCCATGCAGGGCCCGCTCCGCTATCCGGAGCAGTGGACGCTGAATGGAACGCTACCCGCGATTGCGATTGAGGTCGAACATGCGAAGCTGCACAATCAGGATCCGCTGACATTTACCTATGCCCAGCAGACCGTCCATATCGCACCAGCGCGTTTTGTTGGCGACGGAACCGATATGATCGGGCATGGCTCGATTCATTTCGCCGGATCGCAAGGACTCGATCTGGTTGCTGACGGACAAGCCGACCTGAGATTAATTGGCAGCTTCGATCCCAATCTGACTACATCCGGACTAATGACACTTCACATGACGGTCGGTGGCACGCTGCACGATCCGCTTCCCCAAGGGAGCGTCGAAATCAAGAACGGAGCCGCGAGTTATGCGGGCTTGCCTAGCGGGCTCAGCGAAATGAATGGAGCGCTTTCTTTCACCCGCGATCGAATTCAAATTGAGCAGCTGGCAGCGCGGACGGGAGGCGGCACACTCGACCTGAAGGGCGATGCAACCAACTACAACGGCGAGTTGAACTTCAACCTGACTGCGATTGGAAAAGAGGTCAGGCTGCGATACCCGCCGGGAGTGAGTTCGACGGCGAACGCCGAATTGCATTGGGTGGGAAGCCGTTCGGTATCTACCGTTTCCGGCAATGTAATGGTCACAAAATTGGCCGTTACGCCGGGCTTCGACTTCGGATCTTACCTGGAGCGGAGCCGGCAATCG
This sequence comes from uncultured Acidobacteriota bacterium, assembly GCA_963763845.1. Classification (GTDB taxonomy): domain Bacteria; phylum Acidobacteriota; class Terriglobia; order Terriglobales; family Acidobacteriaceae; genus Sulfotelmatobacter. The sequence continues at coordinate 23,372 of CAVXPX010000013.1, read as the reverse complement.
GCCTCGATTACGGCGGCGAATTCCCCTCTATATAACGTAAAGCTCGACGTCGCCGTTCGAACCGCCCCCGAATTGCAGATGAAGACTGCAGTGGCGCGGCTCTCCGGTGATGCGGACCTGCGCCTGCGAGGTTCGGTTGCGCATCCGAGCGTACTCGGTCGGGCCGACATTCTGGAGGGAGATGCGACTTTCAACGGAATTAAATTCCGCCTTGAGCGCGGCGATATTACGTTCGCAAATCCAGTTGCCATCGAACCCCAGGTGAACCTGCAGGCCACAACCCATGTCCGAAACTACGATCTGGATGTGACGGTTACGGGAACGCCGGAGCGCCTCAACGTGAACTATCGTTCGGAACCTCCGCTGCCAAAGTCGGACATCATCGCGCTACTGGCACTGGGCCGGACGAGCGAGGAATCGGAACAGTTGCAGGAGCAATCCGGCCAGACCCTGTTCAGCGATGAAGCGACAAACCTCATTATCAGCCAAGCCATCAATTCAACCGTGAGCAACCGGCTGCAGAAATTGTTTGGTGTCAGCCGGATCAAGATCGATCCGCAAGGTTTGACCACCGAAACCAACCCGACTGCCCGCGGACCCCAGGTAACGATCGAGCAACAGTTCGCCAATAATGTCACTCTCACTTACAGCACGAACGTCTCACAGAGCGCCGAGCAAATTATTCAAGGCGAGTACTACGTGAACCGAAATCTTTCGGTCGTAGGCACGCGGGACCAGAACGGTGTCGTAAGCTTTGATGTGCGTCTCCGGCGGCGCAGGAAATAACACGGCTGTTGGATGCACTTTGAGCGATATATGGGTTCTCTTGACGATGCCGCGACGCTGGCGACCTTACGGCTGCGGATGGTCGACTTGCAATTGCGCCAGCGAGGCATCGGCGACGAGCGTGTTCTGGCCGCGATGTCACGAGTGCCCCGCCACGAGTTTGCCTCAGCCAGGTATCGCGATCAGGCCTACGAAGATCATCCCTTGCCGATTGGGGAAGAGCAGACGATTTCACAGCCGTACATGGTCGCTCTGATGCTGGATGCATTGAGGCTGTCTCCAACTGACAAGGTGCTTGAGGTTGGCACCGGCTCCGGATATGTAACCGCATTGCTAGCCGAATTAACCCGCGAGGTCGTGTCCGTGGAACGGCATCCAACCTTGGCAGAAAGAGCTCGTATCGTGCTGTCGGAGCTTGGATACAAGAACGTAAAGATCATCACGGGCGACGGCACGCGCGGATACAGGGAAGAAGCTCCTTACGACGCCATCATCGTTTCTGCGGCGGCCGCTCAATTACCCCGCGACCTGCTTGAGCAACTCGTCGACGGCGGACGAATGATCGTTCCAGTGGGCCGGGAAGACACCCAGCAGTTACAGTTCGTCGAGAAGCGGGATGGGCAGGCACACATCACGCTCCGGGAACTGTGCCGCTTCGTGCCTCTGGTTTCAGACGCCGCGGCTTAGCTCCCCGATTCTGGAAAATCCTGCTTTACAATCGAGGCGTGGCCATCCTGCACAACCTGCGCCTGACACTGGAAATGATCAAGTGGGAGCATTCGGTGTTCGCGCTCCCCTTCGCGCTCTGTGGAGCGATGCTCGCTGCCGGTGGCCTTCCTTCGCCACATCAACTTGCGTGGATCATTGTTGCGATGGTGGCCGCGCGATCAGCCGCCATGGCATTCAACCGATGGGCGGATGCTGCGATCGATGCTGCCAACCCTCGAACCAGCACCCGCGCCTTACCCGCCGGACATCTCTCGCCGGCTTTTGTCGCGACCTTCGTTGTCGCATCAAGCGCTGTATTCATATTGGCTGCCAGCCAACTGAATCGGCTGGCGCTCGAACTCTCCCCGGTGGCCCTGGCTGTACTTTTGCTCTATTCCTACACAAAGCGTATTACGCGCTGGTCGCATCTCGTGCTTGGATTCGCGCTCGGCATCGCGCCTGCGGCTGCGTGGATTGCGGTGCGCGGATCGCTTGATCCGCGCATTCTTCTGCTCACCGCCGCCGTAACGTTCTGGGTGGGAGGATTTGACGTTCTATACGCCTGCCAGGACTTCGATTTCGACCGCCAGGCCGGGCTGCATTCATTGCCGCGTTATTTCGGAATCCCGGCGGCGCTTTGGATCGCGCGCGCTTTTCATCTCGCCATGGTGGGGTTATTGATATTGCTGCTGATTGTCTTCGGATTGGGCAAACTGGCTTTTGTAGGGGTTGTTGCCGTGATCGCGCTTCTGATTTACGAACACTCCCTGGTACGGCCACACGATCTCTCGAAGCTCAATGCAGCATTCTTCACCATGAACGGCGTGATCTCCGTGCTTTTCTTTCTGTTTGTAGCTGCCGACCTGCTGATGCGCAGATAGGAAGCCGCTTTTTCTTGTGCCCTACTTGTTCACGCGCAGCAATAGCATCGTGCCGCTTTCCAGTTTCACATTATTCTTTTCTGAGCTTAGGACCGATCCTTGCGTGGAGGTCGAGTTGGGCGAAAGGTTCAGATTCGAAATGCCGATTACGCCCTGCGTCTTCGCATTGATCGGGGGCCGTTGATTTCCCTGAGATTCAGGAGTCGGAGCCTCGTTTGGAGCGGGCTGCGGCTGCCCCGGACTTCCCATCGGGCTCCGGCCAGCCATTGGAGAATTTTGGGTTGTGCCCGCGCTGGAAGGAGGAGGAGGCTCTGCACCCGGATTTCCGCCAGGGCTGCCGCCGGCATTCATGGCATTGTTTTGCTGACCGATCACTGCCTGGATCGACATCGGCAAATCGACGGGTTGATTGTCCAGAACGGCTTGATTGAATGCAATCGCTAGCTCGGATTCTTTTTCATTCTTGTGACGCGCCTGGGCTTCGGTCACGTGCCCGATCACCTTTGTGTCCTTGGGAACGAGAACGACGCCGGTATTCGTCTTCATGTCCTGCGTAACTTTGGCCACGACTTCGTCGCCCGATTTTGCCTTCTTGGCGTCAATGGCCTTGGTCAACTGCACCGGAATGACGCTGCCGGGAGCGATTCGCGGAGTATTCTCAGGTTGCGTCTGCCCGGGTGCGGGAGCCGTTCCATTCGTCTGAGGCGTAGCCTGGGTCGCCCGAGGTTCTTCTTTCGGAGTATTCGGCGCCAGGGAAGAAGTGCCCGTGTTTTGCGCTGAGGCAACCCCAAGTGTCATTGCTGCCATGATTGCCCCGATAATTAAAATCTTCCTCATCACTCCTCCTGCCCGAGAACAAGAATCTCGTTGAAATAGATGCGGTTTTCTTCTCGCAAGTAGGTTTCAAAAGGGCCCATTGTTTACCACCAACTATGGAAGGCAACAGGGCATCTGAGTACCATGTTCATGCGTTTGACGACGTGTGCTCTGCTTACATGTGTACTCGGCGGACTTGCTGCATGCACTTCCAATCAAAATCCCGATGAGATTCGGCGAAAGACCGCCGAAGAGACCGCTACTTTCAAGCGCGATACCAAGGCGGTGGCCGAAGGGATCAAACAGGGGCTAACCAACAAGAATTCGGTGGATCTGAATCATGCCTCCAGAGCCGATCTCTCTGCCTTGCCGGGCATTACCGACCGCGAGGCGGATCGGATCATCGCCGAACGGCCTTACGCGAACACGCATCAACTGGTCACGCGGCACGTTCTCTCGGAAGACGAATATGCGCGGATTCAGGATCGCGTTGTAGCTGGTCGGTAAGAATCCTTGCCTGCATTGGCAATGGCGGGTCTGCCGGGCGCTGCGATATGATCGATACGATGAGTTCTTCGCACATGTCTCAGGCGCACTCTTTTCAGACGGACGATCCGCGTCTGGGTGAGATCTACGACAAAGTAATTTCCGGCGAAAGGCTGGACGCCGCCGATGCGCTCGCCCTTTACCGCACGGGTGACATCCTCGCCGTGGGCTGGATGGCCAACTTTGTCCGCGAGCGCTTGCATGGCGATAAGACATACTTCAACGTAAACCGCCATATCAATCCTACGAATGTCTGTGTTGCCGCGTGCCGGCTTTGTGCGTTCGGACGCAAAAAGGATGCTCCCGGCGCTTACACGATGGCGCTGGAGGAGGCATTTGAGACGGCTGCCTCGGGATATTCGGAAGCGGTTACGGAATTCCACATTGTCGGCGGCCTGCATCCGGATCTGCCGTTCCAGTATTTCCTGGATCTCTGCTCTGGCCTGAAGCAGCGCTTCCCGCAGGTTCATCTGAAGGCTTTCACCATGGTGGAAGTGGCATATCTGGCGCGGCGCGCGAAGCTGCCGATACGGGAAACGCTGGAGCAGTTGAAAGCTTCCGGCGTGGATTCACTACCGGGAGGCGGAGCAGAAATCTTTGCGGATCGCATCCGGCACATTATCTGCGATCACAAGATCGATGGAGATCAGTGGCTGCAAACTGCGAAGCTGGCTCACCAGATCGGGCTCAAATCAAACGCGACCATGCTTTATGGGCATGTCGAGAACGACGAGGATCGCGTCGACCATCTTCTAAAGCTGCGCGCGCTACAGGACGAAACTGGCGGCTTCCAGACATTTATTCCTCTGGCCTTCCATCCCGAAAACACAGCACTGCAACATCTGCCCAAGACGACTGGCATGCTCGATATCAAGCAGATCGCCGTGGGCCGTTTGGTACTCGATAATTTTCCCCACATCAAATCGTACTGGCAGATGATGACGGCGAAGATCGCGCAGATTTCTCTTCGTTTCGGTGCGGATGACATGGACGGCACGGTGATCGAGGAGAAGATCTACCACGATGCCGGTGCGACGACACCCCAGGGCATGCGGCGTCAGGAACTAGAACGGTTGATCCGGGCTGCCGGTCGTGAACCCGTCGAACGCGATACTCTCTACCGGCCAGTGACTCGAACCGAAACCTCCGTCACAGTTGCCGTATAACTTTGCGCCACGCGGTTCATCCCTAATCCCACAGAACCCTGATCGCCGCCGGGATGTGCCGGAGCCGCGCCGTATGCGCGGCTCTCGTTCATTGCGCCGATTGTCCCGCAGTCAGCTTGTGAAGGTTTTCGGGAGATGTGTTCAGCAAGTTCCGCAGAACCGCAACCTCCGCGGCTATTCCCGCATGCAGCGCAGGATCTACATCGGGCGCGAAGAAAGGAGAATGATTCGACGGCAAGCGATTTCCCGTGGCTTTCGCTTCGGCGAATTTCTGCGGATCTGCGCCGCCCAAGCTGAAGTAAAAGCCGGGAACTCCTTGTTCGATAAAATACGAGAAGTCCTCGGAGGGCGCGATGGGCTCCGCGGTGACTACATTACCTTTGCCGAGCGCAGCCTCCAGTGGCCCGCGAAGGCGTTCTGCAAGCGCTGGATTGTTGTAGACCAGATCGGTGCCCTCGTAGTGCTCGACTAAGGGTTCCCGCGGCGCGGCGGCAGCTTCAGCTTCCGCCTTGGCGATGCGTGTGATCGCCGCGAGAATATGTTTTCGAACGTCCTGTTTGAAGGTGCGGATGGTTAATCCCATTTCAGCCTGATCGGGAATGATGTTGTTCTTCGTTCCCGCGCGAACATAGCCGACGGTCACGACAGCCATCTCGCCGGGCTTAATTTCACGGGAGACGATCGTCTGCAGCGTGAGGATGATTCGTGCCGCGATCACAACCGGATCTACGGTCGTTTGCGGCATTGCGCCGTGGCCTCCCTTGCCGTAGACCGTGATTTTCACCGAATCCGAATTCGTGTTGTAAATGCCGGGAGTGATTGATGCCATGCCCGCCGGGAGATCGTTGCCAACGTGCAGCGCGACTGCAACGTCGGGCTTGGGAAAGCGCGTGAACAATCCCGCCTTGATCATTCCCTCGGCGCCGCCGATCGTTTCCTCGGCCGGTTGTCCGATAAGCATCAGCGTTCCATGCCACGAATCCTTGCTGCGGGCCATAATCTCGGCCGTTCCGAGAAGCGCCGCCATATGAAGGTCGTGACCGCACGCGTGCATTACTGGAACGTCGCGCCCGGAGTCATCTTTTTCGTGGACTTTACTCGCATAGGGCAGGCCGGTTTTTTCCTCGACCGGGAGCGCGTCAAGCTCCGTACGGAGCATGATCGTTGGACCAGAACCGTTCTTCAGCAGGGCGACAATTCCAGTGTTACCCACGTGCTCAGTGACTTCGTAGCCTGCGGCACGAAGAGCAGCCGCGAGCTTTGCCGCCGTCTCAGTCTCGTGGCCGGAAAGTTCAGGGTGCTCATGAATGTCGAGATAAAGCTTGTGCGCGTCCGGATAAACACTCGCGACGTCTTTCGATGTGGGAGTTTGTCCGCAAGCGATGGAAGTAATCAGGAGAAACAAAAAAAGTTTGGATGGATTCATCGCCGGGGATCATAAACTCCAGTGGCTCAAGGCTGCAAACCTGTACGAGACGGAAGAGGAAAAAATAAACGCAAAATTTCGAGCCTTAACTCGCGATTCCCTCTTCCGCCAATTTCTTGCGGGTGTACAATCGGCTTAAGAAAGCACTTGGTTGCGCACTTCGTAAGCAAGGCCGAGGCGCTCATGAACGTTCATGTAAGTTATCGTCTTCCTAAAATTCCCGCCGTCGAGAAAGATGTCCAACACCAAATTGAAAGACTGCAAAAACGGCTTCAGGTATTCCGGCCGGATCTGATCCATCTCCGAGGTGTGGTGGAGGAACTTTCGGCCCGAGAGGGAATCAGCGTTTCGCTGAACCTGCGCTTGCCTTCGGGACAGATGGCTGTGCAGGTCTCGGCTCCCACAGCCGCGGCCGCCGTAAAGGCGGCGTTTGAAGATCTTCTCGGACAAGTCGGCAAGCACAAAGAGATTCTTCGTGCCTCGCATAAATGGCAGCGTGGAAGACGAGGGAACAGCGCACGCACGGCTACTCCAGTGCGCGAGGTTCCGTTCGAGCAGACCCTTGCGGCTGTCTTTCCTGCAAAGATTTCCACCGATGATATTCGCTCGTATGTGAATGCCAATCTGGCCCGACTGGATCTCTTCATCGAGCGGGAGATCTATATCCGGGAGGCGCAGGAAATGATTGCGCCGAACTCGGTTTCGAAGGAAGAGGTCATCGACGAAGCCGTCGCTGCAGCCCTTGGCGAAGGCCTGGAAAAGCCGGAAAAGCTCGCTTTGGAGCCTTGGCTTTACCGGCAGGCCTTGCGGGCGCTCGACGAACTTTCGCGTCCGGATGAGAGCCACGGCAATGCCGTTCATTTGGAGGATTCTGCCCGGCGTCCGAACGTTCCGGGCAGCGATGAAGCGACGTTGCAGTTTCATCAGCCGGACGAATCCATCACCGGCGCAACTGTGATTCCTGACTCACGCGTTGCTACCCCCGAACAGATTCTGGCTTCGGATGAACTCTTGCGCCTGATTGCCTCCGCCCTGCGCGATCTTGGCGCCGGACCGCGCGAGGCATTCATCCTGCACGCTGTCGAGGGCTTCAGCATCGAAGAAATTGGGGAAATCACGGGTCTGCCGGAGGAACGTGTCGTCGAGTTCGTCTCTGCCGCGCGCGACCATCTACGAAAGGCACCGGGACTGGCTCATCAGTTTCAGAGCCGGTTGGCTCCAACCGGTGCCGCTTAATCTAAAAAGAATTAATCTGTGGGGAGATTATCCATGAGTATTACTCGCGAACAAGTCCGTCATCTGGCGGAATTTCAGGACGAAAAATCATGTGCAGTTACTTTCTATTTTCAACCCTCTGCGCCTCGCAATAAGGCGCACAAAGAAGACACGATTCTCATCAAGGATCTGGCGCGCGAGGCAATGCGCGCGCTGGAGGACAAAGGGAAAAAGGACTATGCGCGGGCGGATATTGACCGCGTGGTTCGCTTATCGGGCGAACTACGCAGCAACGGAACGCACGGCAAAGCGGTCTTTGCCTGTGCTGCCCGCAATATATGGCAGGAGTACGAACTGCCCGCCACGCTCGAAAGCACGCAATTGTTTGTGGACCGCCATTTTCATCTCAAGCCCCTGGCCCGTCTGTTAGGCGCATCCCCGCTATTAGGGGTCGTACTTGTGGACCGGCATCGCGCGCGTATCTTCGATCTGCGCCTCGGAGAACTGACCGAACGCGATGACCTGTTTCATGCTCTGCCGCGGCGAGGACGCAGCGACGGCTATGCCGGTTATGACGGCGGCCATGCCCAGCGCCGCGTGGAAGACGAAGCCCGTCAGCATTTCAAGAACGTCGCGGAGATATTGAAAGATCTCATCGACAAGGGCCTATTCGAAAAATGGATTCTCGCTTGCCAGGATGCTTACCGCTCATTATTTGAGCCGCAACTGCATCCCTACGTGAGCCAGGCCCTCATCGGCCGGTTCCATGCTGATCTGGCGCACGCCAGCCGCGATGAGATCCGGGCGCATGCCCAGCAAATTCTTGATGAGTGGCAGACTGATCGACGCCGGGAGTTAGTGAGTCAGACTCTGACCCAGGCACGCAGCAACGGGAGGGGCGTGACCGGTTTGCGGCGAGTGCTGCATTCACTCGAACTCGGCGAGGTCCAAACTCTGCTGCTCGGGGAAAACCTTCAAGGACATGCCGTCGAATGTACAGCCTGCGGACATGTCGATGCGCATCTGGTCGGTTCGTGCCCGGTCTGCGGCCGGGCCACACAGGAGATCGTCGACGTTGGCGAGGCGATTCTGCCGTGGGTCGTTCGCCGAGACATTGAGACCTTTTATGTGAAGGACGATCCGGAGTTCGATGGCGTCGGCAATGTTGCCGCGCTGCTTCGTTTCCGTTCGCAGAAAGTTCAACCGATCAGCCCGCCTGCGGCCGAGAACAGCGAGAGAGAAAGCGCAGATTATCCCGGACAGTTGCGGCGTTTTGCCCGGCGATAACAGTTCGTGTTAAAGAAGGGACAGCTTCGGGCTGTCCCTTTTCTTATGCTCATTGTTCGTGAGACCGCCGCGTCGTGATATTCTTCCGCCTTCGCGTACGATCTCGTTATTTTGCTTTCGCAAGAGAATCGTCCGATCGAGTTCTTGTCAGCTTCACCGCTGCGAGGAGGATCTCGTGTCATTTTCGCGTCGCGATTTCGTAAAGACGTCAGTGTTAGGGGCAGTTGCTGCAGGAGTCGGAGGGAAATCCGAGGCCCTCACTGGATCGAACCCGCAAGGACATGCCTCGCAATCCGATTCCGGCAAGAAGAACATCATCATCTGCGCGAACAATGGCCACGCCTATGCCGACGCTGCCTATGAATACCTGAAAGGTGGCGGAGACACGCTGGAAGCTGGCATCCGTGTGGTGAAAGGTCCAGAGAATGATCCGAATGACGATTCGGTTGGGCTCGGCGGGCTACCCAATGAAGAATGCGTGGTTGAACTCGATTCCTGTTGCATGCACGGTCCCACACGGCGCGCCGGTGCGGTGGGTGCGATGCGCAATATCAAAAACGCGTCGATGGTGGCGCGGGCGGTGATGGAAAATACCGGCCATGTCATGCTCGCCGGTGAAGGTGCGGAGCGATTCGCCGTTGCCATGGGATTCCCCCGCGAGAACCTGCTGACCGACCGTTCAAGAAAAATATGGCTGCTCTGGAAGGAATTTAATTCTGACCGTGACTGGTGGGGACCGGGCATTTCCGATCCACATTGGCAGCCGCCCGCGCCGGAATCGAAGCCGCAAGCCGAACTGTGGCGCGACCGCATCCAGCGATTGCGGCAACGCGCTGCCGATCTCGGAATCGAACCGGAGTTTCAGCTCGCCGCGGTGCGGCGCGTGCTATTTCCACCCACTGGCACAATTCACTGCTCAGTATTGAACGAAAAAGGCGAGATGTCGGGAATCACGACCACGAGCGGTCTCGCGTTCAAACTGCCCGGCCGCGTGGGAGATTCCCCGATCATCGCAGCGGGTTGCTACACCGATCAGGACGTGGGTTCGGCCGGGGCGACCGGCAGCGGAGAAGAAAACATTAAGGTTGCCGGAGCGCACACCATCGTCGAGAACATGCGGCACGGCATGTCCCCGCAAGAAGCCGGCGTGGACGCGCTCAAGCGCATCGTCCGCAACTACAACGGCGACATGAACAAGATCCGCTTCATGGATATGACCTACTACGTTCTGCGAAAGGACGGCGCTTACGCAGGAGTCAGCCTGTGGGAAGGATACTCAGCCGGGCATCCGCATAAGTTTACCGTGCACGATGGCACTCTGCGTTCTGAGACGGCGACTCCCTTGCTGAAGGGCTATTCGCAGGAATGGCCGCCGTTTCCGCCAATTCCCGAGGATCTGAAGAAGAATTCGGAATACCTGAAATAGCCATACGGATAGCCGAGTCTTTACGAGAACCTGACCTTCACATCAGGTCCCTTCTCGAGATGAATGCTCTCGACGAAGCGGACTTTCCCGGTTCTGAGGGTCATGATGACGGAAGAGGTTCGAGTGCCTTCGCCGAAGAAGCGCACGCCTTTCATCAGCGCGCCGTCGGTCACGCCGGTGGCGGCGAAGATCAACTGCTTGCCGGGCGCGAGGTCTTCCGCTTCGTAGATCCGATTCTTATCTTTAATCCCCATGCGTTCGAGCCGTTCTTCCTGATCGGGCTTCACGACGAGGCGTCCGAGCATATAGCCGTTGAGACAGCGTACGGCGGCCGCGGTAATCACTCCCTCGGGCGCTCCGCCTGAACCCATGACGGCGTGCACGCCGGTTCCGATCACGGCTGCAGCAATTCCGGCCGAGAGGTCGCCATCCCCGATGAGTCGAATACGCGCTCCGGCAGCGCGAATGTCTGCAATCAGTTTTTCGTGGCGCGGCCGGTCGAGCACCATCACTACCAAGTCCTCTACATCGCGGTCCAGTCGCCGCGCAATGTTCTTGAGATTATGCGAGACCGGCGCATCGAGATAGACCGCATCTTTGCAGGACGGGCCGACGACAATCTTCTCCATGTAGCAGTCAGGGGCATTGAGCAGGCCTCCGCGCTCGGAAGCGGCAAGAACGGTAATCGATCCGGGAGCGCCGGTCGCGCAGAGATTCGTTCCTTCCAGCGGATCGACGGCGATATCGACTTCCGGAACCTCGGTCCCATCGGGAAACTCGGCGCCTACTTTCTCCCCGATGTAGAGCATCGGCGCCTCGTCGCGCTCGCCCTCGCCGATGACGATCGTTCCCCGCATGGGGATGGAATCCATGGTCTTCCGCATCGCCTCGGTGGCGACCTGGTCGCTAAGCTTGCGCTCCCCTTTTCCCATCGTCCGGGCCGAAGCCATAGCCGCGACCTCGACGACCCGCAGAAACCGCGACGCGAGGTCGCTTTCGATGTTTTCCCCATAGGTCCGGGCCTTGCCTTCCGGACGAGTTTGCGTAGCCATGAATGTCTCTCCCGAGCGTTCCAAAACGCTCATGCGCCGGGTTGAGACTATACCGCAACGATCAGCAGAATGAAAATGCAGGATTCGCCGAATCGATTTTGTTCATCAGTAAATTGGACGCCTGCGACGCATGGCGCGTGATATTCTCCTATCCCTGATTTGGACCAATCTTCATGCCCGATTCACGATCTCTGACTTTTCTCTGCATCACCACTTACGAAAAAGGACAGGAGTTCATGCGCGAGTGCAAGCGCCAAGGCTGCCGCGTGATCCTGCTGACCGCCGAAAAACTCAAGGACGCGGACTGGCCGCGCGAAGCCCTCGACGATACGTTCTATCTTCCCGAGGAAATCCCGATTCCCGACATCGTCAAGGCTGTGACGCATCTTGCTCGCGGAAAGAAAATTGACCGGATCGTCGCCCTCGACGAGTTCGACATGGAAACAGCTGCCACGCTCCGCGAGCATCTACGCATCCCCGGCATGGGACTGACGACCATGCGCTATTTCCGGGACAAGCTGGCCATGCGCATGCGCGCGCTGGACCGCCATATTCGCGTGCCGGACTTCGTGCCTGTCGTAAACCATGATGACATCCGCTACTACCTGGATCACGTGCCGGGCCCCTGGGTGCTGAAGCCGCGCCAGGAGGCTTCGGCGATTGGCATCAAGAAGATTCATTCTGCCGACGAGCTTTGGCCGTTGCTGCAGCAACTGGCAGATAAGCAGTCAACGTATCTGCTGGAAAAATTCGTTCCAGGGGACGTCTATCACGTCGATTCGGTCATCTCCGAAAAGGAGATTGTCTTTTCGAACGTCAGCCGCTACGGCAAGCCTCCGATGAACGTCGCCCATGGAGGCGTGTTCACTACGTTCACAGTCGAACGTGGAAGTGAGGAAGACTCGGCATTACGAACAATCAACCGGGATCTGATCGCTGCCCTCGGGTTGCTGCGCGGCGTCTCGCATGCCGAATTCATTCGGGCGCACGCCGACGGGAATTTCTACTTCCTGGAATGCGCGGCTCGCGTCGGCGGAGCCTACATCAACGAGATGGTCGAAACGGCGACCGGAATCAATCTGTGGCGCGAGTGGGCGCGAATCGAAATCTCCGGCGGGGATGGAACCTACAAGTTGCCGCCGGCCCGGGAAGAATACGCTGGAGTCATTCTCTCGCTGGCTCGCCAGGAGAATCCCGACACTGCTGCGTATAACGACCCGGAAGTCGTTCTCCGGATTAAAAAGCATCACCACGCCGGCCTGGTGCTGCGGTCGGACTTTCCCGGGAGGGTTCCAGCCTTGCTCGAAAATTATGCGCAAAGGTTCGCCCATGAATTCTTGGCGGTTGAACCGCCTCGCGACAAACCCACCGCGTAGTTCTGCCGCAGCGCGCTGCTTTCTCTGCTAACATTTGCGCATGAACACCACGACTGCGGAACATCCTGGGGATCGCGCCGCGCAGGAACGTCCGGCGCCGGAGCGCAAAGAGCCGACCTACCTGTTCACCGAAAAATACGTGTCGGAGAAGAGCGAACTCGCGCGCCGCTTTCTCGACACTCGCGAGCGGCTCAACTCCAATGTCGACAAAGCGAACAATTTCCTGGTCAAGCGCTTCTACAACATCGATCACAACACCTACCTCGAAGGAAGTCTTTCAGCCAAGACTAAGGAGTTGATGGGACTGGTGGCTTCGGCAGTTCTGCGCTGTGATGACTGCATTTTTTATCACGCGATTCAGGCCTACCGTCTGGGCATAACCCGCGCCGAACAGGAAGAATCGCTCAATGTCGCGATGGTGGTCGGCGGCAGCATCGTGATCCCGCATCTACGCCGCGCGTACGAACTGCTGCAGGAGCTGTACGGATAGGAACCTGGTTGTGGATGGTTCCGGCTAGGGACGCGGATGTGTCGGAATCACTCCCAGCGAGACGAGAACGGCGAACACTCCGACGCAGAGAATGACAATGGTCGGGGCCCAGAAATTGAACGGATCTTCGTAGCGATCGTAGCCGCCGGGCGGACAATTCTTGTAGTAGCCCTTGCCGGTGACCAAGCTATAACCCGACCATCCGATGGCGGCTAGGCCCATTAACGTAACGATAAACATGCTCGACCCTAAATGACGAAGTATTAAGGCCAATAGTATCGGTTACGGCCGGTCCGTTGAGATGACTTGAGTTCAGGGACGAGTAGGTAGAATTCCTGGCCTGCCTCGAAAACGATTCGCAACTAACCACACCAGGGCTTCGCGCTTTACCCTGATATCCGCTGTGGTTTTCTATGCAGTGCGCTTTCGAAAAGACGTAACCATCAGCGTGACCACGATCAGGGCGATGCCGGTCACGAGTTCGAGCCGCCGTGGCCGTTGTAATACCTGCCAGAGCGCCTCGGGTGGCCAAAGAGTCTTCACGTCCCTGATTGCGTCAAGACAGGCGATCACGCCCGATAGAAATCCGACAGCCGTCGCAACGCGGCCAATTTTTTCTTCAGTCATACCAAAGAATCGGTGCCGTTTGTCAGCGAATCAATCGCGCTAGAATGCGTCAATCCCCGTTACGCTCTGTCCAATGATCAGCGAATGCACATCGTGTGTGCCTTCGTAGGTCTTCACGGATTCGAGGTTCATCAGGTGCCGCATGATCGGATAGTCGTCGGCCACGCCATTCGCTCCCAGTATGTCGCGGGATAGCCGAGCACATTCGAGGGCCATCCAGACATTATTCCGTTTTGCCATCGAAATGTGTTGTGGCTCGACTTTGCCCGCATCCTTCAGCCGTCCCACTTGCAGCACGAGCAGCTGCGCCTTAGTGATCTCGCTGATCATCCACGTAAATTTGTCTTGAACCAGCTGGTGCGAAGCGATGGGCTGGTCGCGCCACTGTTTGCGAAGAAGCGCATACTGCAGCGCGCAGTCGTAGCAGGCCATGGCGGCTCCGACTGCTCCCCAGGCGATTCCATAGCGAGCCTGATTCAGGCACATGAGCGGTGACCGCAGGCCGCCGCTCTTCGGTAGCAGATTCGACTCGGGAACGCGCACATCCTGTAGCGAGAGTCCCGAAGTTACCGACGCACGCAGCGACCATTTGCCGTGAATATCGTCAGCCTTAAAGCCGGGGCGGTCGGTCTCGACCAGGAATCCTCGAACGCGGTCTTTTTCGTCCTCCACCTTGGCCCAGATGATTGCCACATCCGCGATCGTTCCGGAGGTGATCCACATCTTTTCGCCGTTGATGACATATTCATTGCCGACTTTGCGCGCCCGGGTACGCATGCCGCCCGGGTTCGAGCCGAAGTCCGGTTCGGTCAGTCCGAAGCAGCCAAGCTTCTCGCCCTTCTGCATCGGCGGCAGCCATTTTTCTTTTTGCTCGTCGCTGCCGAACTCGTAAATCGGGTACATGCAAAGTCCGGATTGCACGCTGACGAAGCTGCGCACGCCCGAATCGCCGCGCTCCAGTTCCTGCGTCATCAGGCCATATTCGACGTTTCCCATCCCGGCGCAGCCGTAACCCTTCAGCGAGGCGCCGAAGAAGCCGAGATCCGCCATAGGCTTGACGAGTTCGCGTGGGAAACGGCCAGCGCGATTGCACTCCTCGATGATGGGAATCAGATTGTCTTCGATGAACTGTCGCGTCGTGTCGCGAACGAGTTTCTCTTCGTCGGTCAGCAGGGAATCGTATTGCAGAAAATCGACACCACGAAATTTGATGGCGGGCATAAAGTTCTCCCCAAGCAAGATGGACAAGATAGAAAAGATACAACGGGAGCTGGACTTTGCAGGTAATCGCCACAAAATCGATTGCCGCTCCAGAGCCCGATTAGGCGCCCTCAGGCAAACATATGACCTTAGCAGGGGCGGGAGAACTGGGTCAAACGCGAACACCGGATTCGCAGTGGGCCGGATCGAATTGCAACGGTGCCGGGCACGACGATGCTGAACAGAATCGTTTTCAGGATCGGACCAAGGGCGCGAGTCATACCCGTGCCGCTCTCAGCGGCAAGACAGCCTGCACAACGTTACTGTAAAATCAAATTCGACGGAAGAAGACTCAAGTCGCAGCTTCAGATCTTCCTGAGTGGATCCCAGAGTTTCGAATACATCCATCCACATTGATCCGCAATTGAGAGGTCGCGGATTCTGCTGCGCACCATTCGAAAGCAAAAAAGATCAGGAGATATGACCATGGCAGTAGGAGCCAAGATCGCCAAGACAGCCGACCGTAAAAAGGTCATGGACACGACCAAGAGCACGGATTGCCCGAAGTGCGGCAAGCCCACGCGCATCGTCAAGCGCGTAAAAGACCGCGAACGCGGTGTCCCGGGCGGGATTTACATCTCGTGCTCGGGCTGTGAGTTTTTCGAGAAGCTGTAGGAGTTCGTTTCAAGTCGGGGAATGGCTGGCGGGGAGGACATTCCTCTCGCCGGCTTTTTTCTTTTTGCGGGAAGTCAAGTTGCGAGTAGATCGAGCGGGGAATCAATCCAGCGCAAGAGCGATACGAAGCGCCTCGTCGAGTTCGACCATCTTCGAGGGTGAAAGCGACCCGATAAACCCGGCGAGCTTTCCTTTTTCAATGCTCCTGAGGTTGTCGCAACTAATCCAACTCTCGTGTTTTAGTCCCTCATCAACCCCAACCGCGATCTGAGTCGAGAGTCCCCGGCCTTTCGTGAAGAGGGGCGCACAAATCACGCTGGAACGGGCGGAATCGATCAACTCCGGCCGGCTGACAACGACATAGCAACGGTATCGCTTGGGATCGTCGTGAGGCTTGAAAACACGATAAATGTCTCCTCGTCGCATTCTCCGAAGACGCTATTCTTCTTCCGGCGCCTGATCCTCGAGGCCATCCAGAGCGTCTACGTTTAATTCATTCGCGAATTTATTGAGGATGGCGAGATCGCGAGCGCCGCGCTCTGCTCTTATTCGGTCCCGGCGACGCTGCCGGAAAGCATCGTCGATCACTGCGGATCGCGAACCCTTGGACCCAGCCAAGCGATCGATCTCGCTTAGGGCCTCCGGGGAGAGTGTGACGGATGTCTTCTCTTTCATACCACCACAATACTACCACGGGTAGTCCTGCGTCAGCTAGCTCCCCGCGAATAACGTCAGGCAGGAATGCTGGGAGTAACAACGACAGTCATAGCGATAACGAGCAGTCGAAGAAAGGAAAAACTACTGGGAAATCTGCCCCAGAATCGCGCGCGCTTCCGCCGCCGGATCGGCTGCTTCCGTGATCGGACGCCCAACCACGATGTAGCTGGCTCCCGAGGCGATGGCCTCCGCCGGAGTCACCACCCGCACCTGATCGCCCACCGCGCTGCCCGCCGGACGCACGCCGGGGGTCACGATGGCGAACCCATCCCCCAGATCCGCGCGCAGCCTGGAAGCCTCGCGCGCCGAGGCGACCACGCCCTGGCATCCGTTGGCCAGCGCGATTGTGGCCAGCCGCACCACGGTGTCCTCGACCGTGCCCCGCACGCCAATCTTTTCGAGGTCATTCCCGTCCATGCTGGTGAGCACGGTGACGGCGAGCACCATCAATTCCGGCCGAGCCTTGGCGGCGTCTACCGCCGCGCGCAGCATCTTGCCGCCGCCCGCCGCATGCACGGTCAGCATGCTCACGCCCAGGTTCGCGGCGTCAGTCACCGCGGCTCCCACCGTGTTTGGGATGTCGTGGTATTTCAGGTCTAGAAACACGCGCCGTCCCGAGCTCACGAGATCTCGCACGACTTGCGGGCCTTCGGCGGTGTAGAGCTGCATGCCCACTTTATAGGTCAGGGCAGAATCGCCTACCGCCGCCACGATCTTCCGGGCGGCGGAGGCGCTGGAAACGTCGAGCGCAACGATGAGCCGCTGGCGCGGATCAACTATTCGATAGCTCAGGCTATCGTTCGGGATGCGGTTGGGCAGAGCAGCCGACATCCCGTTTACTATATTGCTTTTACGGTAATTGCGCTACGGGGGGATGATTGTAGGCGACCGTCTGGTAGTCGAGCTGGCTGGGTTTCACCAGGTCCAGACGGACACGCTGCAAGCCGCGATGGCGGAATTGCAGGGCTTGGGCCGCGCCGTACGACAGGTCAATGATGCGACCTGGTACGATCGGTCCTCGGTCGTTGACTCGGACCACTACGGCCTTGCCATTGCGAAGGTTCGTGACCTTCACATAGCTTCCGATGGGAAGCGTCAAGTGCGCGGCGGTCATATCGTGCATTTCGTATGGTTCGCCGCTGGCGGTCGGTTTTCCTTCAAACCTCTCGCCGTACCACGAAGCAGTGCCGACTTGAAACGGTTTCGTCTTGCCGACCTGTTGGCGGACAACGGGTTTAAGTTGGGCTGAACTACTAGGAGCCGGTTTCGCCTCCGAGATGTTCGGTCCCTGAGCCGCTCCCAGGCCGACGATCAGTAAGGCAATCGCCAGTCCATGAGCTATACGTCTTCGCATTCAGTTCTCCTCGCATACTCAAAAGTGCCCTTGGCCTTAAGGCTGGTTTTGACTGCAGTTTCCAAATGCTATCGGCGTGCCAAACCTGTGTCAAGGCGAAATGGCCACTCGGACGATGACCTCCTAGTTATCGAAACCTTACGTAACCTGTTGTAAATTTTACCAGATGCAGGTAAGGCTCTTTGTTTCGGTACGCTTACATATTTAGTAATTAGTAAATGGCACGACGGAAGCGAGTCGGTAGAATTTACAACATCATTGGAATCAATGGCTTACAGGGATCAATTTAGCAACTTACATAGAATCATGTATTTACGGACAGTCCTTCGCAGCAACTACTGAGATTTTTTTCTATGATCCCGTGTCAAAAGTAACTCCCGGAGTCGCCGATATGACATATTGGCGATGAAACCGGGATATTATCGCTAGTCAATCAATCGGATGGCCATGCCCGAAAAACCGCCTGTTGTCCTCACCATTGCAGGGTTCGATCCATCTTCGGGTGCCGGAGTTACGGCTGACATCAAGACCATCGCCGCCCACTCCTGCTATGGGGTGGCTTGCATCACGGCCGTGACCGTGCAATCGACTTCCGGGGTCCGGCGAGTCGAGGCTCTTGATTCGGGGCTAGTTACCGACACGCTCGAGGAATTGGCCGCCGATCTCAACGTTGCAGCGGTACATATCGGTATGCTCGGGTCGGCGAAGGTGGCGAAAGCCGTGGCCGATTTTCTGTCTGGAACTTCCACAGGCCGAACCCGTTCAGCTGTCGAAAGCAATCCCCGGTTCAACAACATCGTTCTTGATCCCGTACTTAGGTCTTCTTCGGGGGCTGCCTTGCTGGATCCGGCCGGCACCAAGGTCCTGATTGAAAGACTAATTCCTATAGCGGATGTCGTCACTCCCAACATAGACGAGGCGACTGCGGTAACCGGCATTGAAATCAGTGACGTGGACGGAATGAAGGCTGCTGCCGCTAAGCTGCGCGAACTAGGGGCGCCCGCAGTCATTGTCACCGGTGGGCACCTCGACAAGGCCATCGATCTATTGAGCTTTACAACCAAACGTGGCGTTGAGCAGGAGATTTTCAAGGCCGAGAAGCAGCGCTCCAACTCGACGCACGGCACCGGATGTGCCTTCTCCACCGCAGTAGCCTGCCATCTCGCCCTGGACCGTGGCCTCGCCGAAGCAACTCTACTCGCCAAAACTTATGTGACGGCAGCCATATTGAACGGGCAACCACTCGGCAAAGGGACTGGCCCGGTTCATCATCTGTATCGGATGAACCAGCAGCGACGCGCCGCTGGAACTGGTGGAGAGTCGACTTAGCCTGTAACCGGCTACTCGTCTGAATTGTGGCGTTCTGACTTTTTAAGCAGAATTCCCGCTACAAAAGCTGCCGTTGCTGCCAGCAGCCACTCTGCCCGGTAGAACTGAATCGCCTGCCAATCGACCAGAGTCCTGGCCGTCAGAAGCCCCACAAGCAGTGCTCCGGCAACGCAACCCAATCCGATCACGAATGCAATAAGAGACGCGCTGGACAGGCCGAGGCGGTGCTTAATCTCGTGAAAGTGCAGATAGTGCAGCCAGGATGGGAACTGGATCCGCTTCCATCCGGTGAAAGCAGCGTGGACGGCATGCACTGTCTGTTCCCACAGTCCCGCCATAACCGCCGCGTCGGTCTGCGTCATGACGCTTATGGCCTGCGGACGCCGCCCGCCACAAGAATGGCAGAACTGGGAGCCCATTAAGAACTCAGTGCCGCAGCGTGGGCAACTTTCCGCCATACTGGAAATGGATGGGCGAAGACTGCCCTCATCGCCGACAACCGGGGATGGCGGGCGCCAGAACTCTTGGGGCGTGCCGTGAACAGCTTCTGCCATAACGCTTCCTGCCTAAAGAGACTGCATTTCGCATTCCAACCGCCAAAGCTGATTCGGCCCGAAATCCATATTTTGCCGTTAGTTGCGCAAGTTCCACACGCATGCATGGAGCCCTGAAGCGGCAATTATTACGCTTCTGAGCGAGTAAAGATGTATCAGTTACGAACGCCCATGCCCGATAGAACTGAAGCGCACCCCCGCGCTATCTGCGGATTATAGGCACAGAAAGCCGGAATCGCAGCCACTAGGAAGTGCATGATGATGATGCTCTTGGTTCCAGGACTCCGGCAGTTGGACTTCTGAGGCTTTTCAAACGGGGAGTCTGGAGTTCGTTTAAACTACTGGAATCAGGTTCGATCTTCGAAGCAGGTTTCTGGATGATATTGGTGCGACGTCCCAGCATTTTTCCCCTCGTAGTTTTCCTGGCAGCGGTTTCTTTTCCGGCGATGGGTCAATCGAATTCCACGGCCCAAACCCTTCAGGGTGCTCCCCACGACCCGCAGACCGACGCCGCATTTGATCACTTCTACAACATGGAGTACGACCGCGCTCTACAGGAATTCGAGAAGATCGTTGAGAAGCGCCCCAACGATCCATTCGCGCTTAACCATCTACTTACAGCCGTGCTGATGCGCGATCTTTATGAAACCGGATCAATGAATACCGGGGATTATGCCAACGACAGCTTTATCGGCAGAACGCCTCGTCCGACGGATCCCAGGATCAAGGAAGAGGTTAAAGATCTGGCGCGCCGGGCACAGAATCTCGAGGATCACGAACTCAAGGCGAATCCCAACGATATCAATGCCCTTTATTGCCGTGGAGTCACGCGGGCTCAATTCGCCGTATACACGGGAATCGTAGAGCGCGCCTGGTTTTCTGCGCTGCGCAATGCAGTTGGAGCCCGCCATGATCACGAACGCGTCCTCGAACTCGACCCCAACTACATCGACGCAAAACTCGTCGTCGGCACTCACAATTATGTGGTCGGCAATTTGCCCTGGAGCGTGAAAGTGGCGGCCGCCATAGCGGGCCTGAGCGGATCCAAAGAAAAGGGCTTGGAGTATCTCCGGGAAGTGGCCAGGAGCGACGGCGAGAATTCTGTCGATGCGAAAGTGATCCTGTCTCTGTTTCTCCGCCGCGAGCACCAATATGACGAAGCTCTCGGATACATGGACGAACTTACGGCGAAGTATCCGCATAACCATCTGTTCCCCACCGAGGTTGCGAACCTGGAGCGATCCGCCGGACGGCTGCCCGAGGCGGAAGCAATGTACCGCAGAGTCTGGCAAAACGGCCGGGAAGGGAAGTACGGCAATCTGCACTACGAGTCGGCCGCCTGGGGCCTTGGCGAACTGTTGCGCAGCAAGAAAGATCTCTCCGGCGCGGCCGCTGCTTATGAACTGGTGAATCTTGTCCCGAATCCGGATCCTGACATCCTGCAAAAAGCCAACCTGGCCGCTGGAGAAATGTACGATTTGCTGCAAAAACGCGATCTGGCCATGAAGAAGTACGAAACTGTCCTGGCCGGGAATGCCAATACCGGCCCGGCAGATCAGGCCCGGCACTACATCAAAGACGCATACCGCGAATAACCGGGAACTCGAACCCAGAGAATTGCGTATCATAGAAATAAAGGCGGAACTATGTACGGCAATTACTGCGGCAAAGTGATCCAGGATGACGCTAACGTCTGCGCCTATTGCGGCGTTCGGGTGGGGGCATCGCTGGCCCGGCGCAAGCTGATCCGGCCGCGCATGGGGCGCAAGATCGCGGGAGTCTGCCTCGGATTTTCGGAGTATTTCGATCTCGATGTCACGCTCGTGCGCATCGTCTGGTTGATCGTCGCATGTATGACCGTGATCGGCTTCATTTCCTATCCGATTGCGTGGATCATCATGCCGGAAGAGCCCTTGCTACTGTCCGCGCCGCCGGTGAATGCGCAAGAGGCGACGAACCCGTAGCAACGGTGTGGATGTGATTTAATCCAGGCATGCAGCCGATTTCCTCCCACCGAATCAAGAGCGGCGACGCCGAAATCGTCTATTGGGTGCTGGGGGATGGCCCGCCCGTTGTTCTTCTACATCCCTTTCCGGTGAATCACGAGTTCTGGCTGCCAGTCTCAGACACGCTCGCATCGCGTTACCGGCTGATCCTTCCCGATCTCCGCGGGCACGGCCAATCTGAAGTGGGCGTCGGCCCTGCCACAATGGAGAAGCATGCCGCTGACATTCTCCGCGTCATGGACGATGCCGATGCAACCCGCGCGCTCTCGTCGGAGTTTCCATTGGTGGATACGCGATCTTCGAGTTCTGGCGCCGATACCGGACTCGCGTCAAAGCCCTTGTGCTGTGCAATACCAAAGCCCCAGCGGACAACGCCGACGCTCGCACGGGACGATTGCAGGCTGCCCATGACGTAATCGAGAAGGGAGCCGAGCCCTTCTTCGAAGCGATGGCTCAGAAAGTGCTCGGGCGCACAACCCGGGAAACGCGTCCGGATCTAGTCGATGGCGCGATTCGCATGATGCGCCAGATGTCCCCGCAGGATATTGCCGAGGTGCAGCGCGGCATGGCCGAGCGCCCGGATTCCGTCGAGACCCTGAAGACTATCGACGTTCCTACGCTCCTTATCACCGGCGATGAAGATCCCATGACCGGCATCAACGAAGCCGAATTAATGCGCGAACATATCCGGCGCAGCGAAATCCGGCTGCTTCCAAAGGCAGGGCACTACTCACCCTGGGAGCAACCGGAACTCGCCGCCAGGCTGCTGCGCCAGTTCCTCGATAGCGTGTCCTGACCGTCGGAATCGCCGCTCCAGCGCCCGTTTTGGACTACAATCATTCCGCCATGAAGAACCTCGTCCTCACCCTCCTGTGCGCAATTCTTCCACTTTCTGCTTTGTCGCAAACCTCTTCTGTCAAGCGTCCGCGCATCACCGGAATCGATCACGCTTCGTTTTACACGACTTCCCCCGACGGGTTAAAAACTCTACGTCACACTCTGGCCTTGCCTCGGCCCATCCGATCGAGTCCGGCAAACGGTCCGCTATATGGCGGGATTGCAGTGGATCGGCTACAGTCCGGCTCCCGATCCGAAGGCGACCGACCGCATGGATCACGTCGCTCTCACCACCGACAACATCATCGCGTTGCGACGATACCTGACCGCGAAGGGAATCAAAGTTTCCAAAATCGAAGGGCGCGCCGACCACAGCCTCAGCTTCATGACGAACGACCCTGAGGGACATCACATTGAGTTCGTCGAGCGCGCCAAAAGCGAGACCGCGCCGCCCGCGCCCAATGCGGTATCGCATCGGATGATCCATGTAGGCTTTCTCGTGTACACCGCGCAGCAGAAGATCATTTCTATCGCGAGATTCTCGGGTTCCGTCCCTATTGGCATGGCGGCATGAAGGACGACGTGACCGACTGGGTTTCGATCCAGGTTCCCGACGGCACCGACTGGCTGGAATACATGCTGAATCAGCCACAGCATCCTGATCTTCGCCTGACCGGTGTGATGAACCACTTTTCTTTGGGAGTGGCCGACATGTCCAAGGCCCAGGCCTTGCTTGAGTCGCACGGCTGGAAGCCGCATGGCGACGAGCACGCACAGATGGGGCGCGATGGCAAGCGCCAATTGAATGTGTTTGATCCTGACCTCACTCGCATTGAACTGATGGAGTTCAAGCCGGCCGAAAAGCCCTGCTGCAGCGACTTCACCGGGCCGCACCCGA
>CAVXPX010000012.1:0-72929 GCA_963763845.1 uncultured Acidobacteriota bacterium | reverse complement strand
ACGTTAACCAGACTGCATTCATGTTGCGATCCCGGAATATCCAACACAGTATCCCGCAGGCACTGGAGGTTATGTGACGAGCGCCGCGTCGGAATTCGGGCTGCCCGCGCCTTAGTGCCGATCATGATCACCCTCCTCAAGCACCCGGGGGAAGCCAAGTGTAACCCCCCAAGGCGGCGCGTCGAAGCAGAAGTATATGCCGGTCTGAAGCGTATGTGTAGAAGACGCGTTCATTCATCGAATGGTTTACCGGTAATGATTGACTGCGTTGCGTTCGCGGGATTACTCGAGAACCGGGCGGCTACTACCTAAAGGTCCACGTCAGCGCCAGGAGCCCTAGCCTCGAAACGACGTAGCGGAGGAAGATCCATTCCGCCGACGAAGGACTCGCGAGAGAGGTTTGTCCGAATTAGACCGCTTTCCGGGCAGGTAACGTTAGATCTTGCCGCTGCGAGTCGGAACGATACCGGTCGGCATAACAAGCAGACCGGCATAGCACGCCTCGTTCGCCGGCTGACGGTTGGAGATGATCCAAGCCGAGGCGCAGCACCGCGACCACGCCATCGTTGAGCAGTGTATTCGCGGACCTGGTTAGCGGCCCCCTCGCGCACCTGCCATCAGGGCATTTCCCGGCCAGCGCTGCGTTGCTGGCCCTAGCCCTGATCTTTCATCGGGGTTGATAGCTGGCGCTGAGCGCCGGCTGGCCCCGTTTATGGCCGTGATTTTAGCGTCGGGGTATGACGATGGCCCGGCTGGCGGGCCGGGCGGCCGGGGGTTCCACGGGCCCCGGGGTTGTCCTTCCTGGATCGCAGGTACGGCTTCGGGCTGGTCAGGGGGCTTGCGGGAGCGCGTCGATGCGCTGCCACGCTGCCGTGATCGCCTCGGCCCATGGCCAGGAGGCCTGGATTTTCAGGCGGCGCCGCCGCCCGCCGCGGACCAGCCGGGCCGCGGCGTGCAGTACCCGGTACCGCAGTGTCTTCGGCTCGGCCCTGGCCAGGTCGCCGTCCAGGGCCAGCAGTTTCAGCCAGGCGAGCAGGATCTGCCCGGTCATCGAGGCGGTCAGCCACGCGCCGTTGACCTGGTAGTCAAAGGATGGGAAATGGCCCAGGCCGGTGTCCTTGCCGGTCCGGATCGCGTCCTCGACCCGGGCCTGGACCCGGTGGGCGGCGTCGATGTACGCGTTCTGGCCCAGCCAGCCTTTGGTGCCGGCGGGCCGGTTCGTCACCCACAGGCTGTACCGCCACCCGCCCTCAGCCTCGAACAGCGTGAGCTGCGCGCCGGGATGCGGCCGTTCCCGGCGCACGAAGAGGCGCATCGTGGCGGGCCAGCCGCGTAGCCGGTCCCCGTCCGGGCCCTCGCGCAGCAGCCCGGTCAGCTCGGTGACGTGCGCTTCCTCGATCCAGCACGCCCGGTGCGCGCAGCGGGAGTC
The DNA here is from genome assembly GCA_963763845.1 of uncultured Acidobacteriota bacterium. GTDB lineage: Bacteria > Acidobacteriota > Terriglobia > Terriglobales > Acidobacteriaceae > Sulfotelmatobacter. Next base: position 71,500 of record CAVXPX010000012.1, on the reverse strand, counting down.
CGCGCACGCGTCACCGGCGCGCCGCTCGCGGACCTCCCCGCGCCCGTCGATGGCGATCTGCCAGGCCTGTTCCGGCACCAGCCGCAGCGCCGCCTTCTCCCGCTCACCCAGCATCCACCCGGCCGAGTAGATCACCTGATACCCGGGCCGGGCGGCCAGCTTATCCAGGCGGGCGATCAGGTCGTGGCTGGCCCCGGCCCCGTCCGGCGCGGGGGGGGGGCCGGGGGAGGAAAAGCGGAAAGAAGGGGGGGGGGACAGGGGTGGGGTTTTTGGGGGGGGCTTGGGACCGTCCCGGAGGGGGAGGAAAAGGGGGGCGGGGGGCTGGCGGTGACCCGGATTACACGGTGATCATCAGCCGGCGGCGGAAGCCCGGCGGCAGCGCGCCGATCGCCGCGTCCACCAGGGCGATGTGGTCTGCGGCCGTGTTCGACCCCGCGGAGCCCCGGCGGAGCATCCACGCCAGCGGTTCCCCGCCCGTGTTATCGCACACCGCCAGCAGCGGATGATGGCCGTACCCTTTAAGTTCGCTTCGGCCAGTTCCTTATCCGAATGCGCGAACGTCACCGTCGCATCCAGCCGGATGCAGGTCACGCCCTCCAGCGTCCTGTCCGCCAGCCGCACCCCCGGCAGCGCGCCATGCCGGGCCACGATCTGCGCCCACGCATGCCGGCGTGCCGTATTCACCGCCGCCGTGATCCGTCTGTCCGCGCGGGTCCCGCCGCGCGCGATCTCCTTCAGCGTCCGCCACGCCGTCGGCACCGACGCCACCAGCCCGAACAGCTCCCGCTGATCGCACATCACCCGGAAATCGGAGATCACCCGGGCGCCGTCCGCGATCGCGCACGCCAGATCGGCCGTCACCCGGCCCCGGTCATGCACCAGGAACCGCGGCGTGGCCAGCGCCCGCGACAGCCCGCCGGTCAGGCCCGTCTTATCGGCCAGGTGCCGTAGCAAGGCCAGCCCGGCATGCGACACGACACCCTGACCGCCGCCGGATACCTCCAGGCCCCTGGACCAACCGGTAGTGTGCATGCAGAAAGTGCTCCTCGAACTCGGGCCGGCAAGGACTTCGAATACCCTTACTGTCCCAGCTCAGGAGCACTTTTCTACGTAAGGCACGCCGCCCGGCCCTCAGACCCCAATGAAAAGCCATCCTTATCCCCGGGGGATGGTCGCATTCGCGAGAAAATCCGGGGGCCAGGGTGCGGCGCCGTCTAGCCGGCTGGGTTTGTCCTGGCTGGGGTGCTGTGCCTGCCGCAGCTTGCGGTTTGCGGGATGATGGTGCGGGCTGCCCGTGACGCCGAGCTTCTTTGGGATAAGAGCCCGTCGAAAAGCCTGGCGCTGGGGTCCGGACCCGGAGGGTCGCTTCCTGTTGCCTCGAGGACGCTCGTCAGACTTCGCCTTCCGACGCACTGATCGCGGATCCCCGGGCAGCCCGCTGATCATCCGATCGTTACCAGCATAGGAGGTGCGGTGCGCAAGCTGCAGGCGGTCCCGGACGAGGATCACGAGGTCGTGTATGAGCGGGTGGCCGCGGTGGATGTGGCCAAGGCGTCCGGGGTGGTGTGCCTGCGGACCCCGGACCCGGCCCGGCCGGGCCGGTTCGTGAACCGGATCTGGGAGGACGTGCCCGCGATGCGGGCGCGGATCGCCGAGCTGGGCCGGGAACTGCTCAGGAACAAGGTGCAGATGGTGACGCTGGAGTCCACGTCGGACTACTGGCGGGTGTGGTTTTACGTGCTGGAAAGCATCGGGCTGGCGGTGCAGCTGGTCAGCTCGTCGCAGGCGAAGAACCTCAAGGGGCGGCCGAAGACCGACCGGCTGGATGCGATGTCGTTGGCCCGGCTGACCCAGTGGGGCATGCTGCGGCCCCAGCTTCGTGCCGCCGGCCGCGATCCGGCGGGTGCGGGACTTCACCCTGGGCCCGGACCGACCTGGTCCCGGGAGCTGGACCCGGGTCCTGCAGCGGCTGGAGAAGCTGCTCGAGGACGCCATGGTCAAGATCACCTCGGTGGCCAAGGACGGGCTGAAGGCCAAGTTGGCGGTGGCGATGGTGGCCGCGCTGATCGCCGGGGAACGCGACCCGCGCACGCTCGCCGACCTGGCCAAGGGGCCGCTGCGGGGCAAGCGGGACGCCCTCGCCGAGGCGCTGGATGGCATGTTCGACTCCCACCACGGCGTGATCGCGCAGATGCTGCTGGACCAGGTTGCGTTCTTGGACCAGCGGATCAAGCAGATGGAGGACCAGGCTATCGCGGCGCTGGCCCAGGTGCAGGAGTCGTGGGGGGTGGACGCGGGCGGGGGGACCGGGCCCGGCTGCGGCACCGGCCCGGACTCGCCCGTGCTGGCCGCCGCGTACCGGCTGGCCGAGATCCCCGGGGTGAGCGTCTGGCTGGCCATCGTGATCATCGCCGAGATCGGCCTGACCATGGCGGTGTTCCCCACCCCGGCGCACCTGGTCTCCTGGATCGGGCTGTGCCGGTCCGCCAGCCAGTCCGGCACCCGGCACGGCAAGGGCAAGCAGAAGAAGGGCAACAGCTACGCCCGCGCCGCCGCCGGGCAGGCCGCCCTCGGCGCGGCCGGCACCGCCACCTTCCTGGGCCAGCGGTACGCCCGCATCGCCCGCCGCCGCGGCGGGGCCATCGCCCAGGTCGCCGTGGCCCGGTCCATCATGATCATCGCCTGGCACCTGCTGTCTGACCCGCAAGCCCGCTACCGCGACCTCGGCCCGGACTGGCACGCCCGCCGCACCAACCGGGACAAGAAGATCCGCACCCACATCCAGGGCCTGAAGGCCCTCGGCGTCACCGTCGCCATCACCGACGACGAACACGCCGCCTGACCCGCACAACCGGACACCGTAACGCCCTGACCAGGCCCGGAACCAGCCACAGCCGCCGGGCCCGCGTCAGCACGCCCGCACGCCTGGCCCACGTGAGATGACATCCCGCCAGAACGGGCCGGCGTCGCTGCCGCGCCGCGGGCCAGGCAGGCTCCCGGGTCCCGCCACCGCCAGCCCGGCGCCGCTGCCGCGCGCATAACCGCAGGCCAGCGCATGGCCGAGGTCCGCTGCCGCGCTGCGGCCAGCGTGGATTTTCTTGGTCAGACAGGGCTAGCCTCCCTCCGCTATAACCGGATCCGCGCCGACGGCTGCCTGCCGCGTCTCCTGCGCGAAATGCCCGCGGCGCGACCATCCGTGGCCAGCTGATCCCCGTCGCCGCCCGCATCCCGCGCCACGGCCGCCGCCGCATCGCCATGCACCTGCCCGAAGGCTGGCACCGCAAGACCGAATGGACGAACCTGTCCGAATCTGCCTGCGGCCCGCCCGCCACCGCGGCCTGACCCGCCCAAGACCCGGTCACCGCGCTGCCCAGGCCGCAGCGGCCGCCCGCCAGCACCCTCCCCAGCGAAAGACCCTGACAAACCGCAGAACACGTCAGCGGCCGGAAAGCAACGTCCGGAAAGCCATCAAGATCATTTATCCGCCGGTTGGCACATCAAGATAAGCGCCAGAATTTATGCGGCGGATCGGGGCTTAGTAGCGAGTGTAGTTCTTATACCGGGGCTCCGCGCCCGCCCCGACGATCTCCGTGTTTGTCCGCGTGTCCGCCTGAACGTCCCGCTACGTCACGTTTGCCCGACTAATCCGTGCAGGAAGACGTCAATAACACCTAAGGGCAAATTTTCAAACCGTGTTGACAGAGTTGCGCGTAAACCTCTAACTTGGTTTGCGCGTCTTAAACCTGTGGTCCAACGAGGCGACCCGCCAATCGGTGGGCTTGCCGAGAGGCTGCCGTCCTGGCTCTCACGGAGCCTTGAGTGCCCGTCGAGGTAATTGGCGGCAGTAGATCGCGGGAAGTCCGGTCGCAAGGGAGACTGCCGGAGCATGGTTGGGGGGGTTAAACGAGTATGGTGGGTTTTCCGACGATATCTGTGACTATCGCGGCGTTCGCGATGGAGCGTTGGGATAACATACAGCAAGCCGTATGGTCGGTTCAGGCTCAGACCGTGCCGGTCCTGGAGACGATTGTTGTCATAGATCATAATCCGGCCCTCTTTGATCGCGTGCAGCGTGAAATCCCGGATGTTACAGTAGTGCCTAACGTCTCCAGCCAGGGCGCATCGGGTGCCCGAAATTGCGGCGTAGCAGCGTCGAAGGGAGAAGTGATTGCCTTTCTTGACGATGATGCCGTCGCCTCTCCCAACTGGCTAGAGATGTTGGTGCATCATTTGGAGGATCCTAACGTGGTGGGAGTTGGCGGCAAGCTAGTCCCGCTTTGGGCGAGTTCCCGCCCGCGTTGGTTCCCTTATGAGTTCGACTGGACAGTGGGTGGGTCATACCGAGGAATGCCTGAGAAAGCCATGCCCGTGCGCAACGTATGGAGCGGTAATATGGTGATCTCCCGGCAGGCATTCGATGCGATCGAAGGTTTCCGCAGCGGTTTCGGCAAGCGTGGTGGACGCTCTTGTCCGGAAGACACCGACTTGTGCTTGCGCGCCGCCGCTTTTAAGCCGGGAAGAATCTGGGTTTATGAACCGGCTGCAATCGTAGGTCACCATGTGCCAGTCAATCGCACTAGGCTACGCTACTTCTTGCGCCGGTGCCTACATGAGGGCTCGGGGAAGGCGGCATTGGCTAGGCTAAACGGCCCAAGCGAGAGCACGTCGGCCGAGCGGCGGTATATTCGGCGCGTGCTACCCCGGGGAGTCGCCCGAGGGCTGCGGGAAGCCGGATGCGGCGACGCCTCAGGCGTCCTGCGAAGCATTGCCATCGTGGCCGGTCTCTCTTGCGCCGTGGTCGGCTTCGTGGTGGGTCGGGTTAGCGGCGCCGACCATCCTGCTGTTCCGTCAGAGGCTCGGCAAGCCCTGGCAAACGGGCAGGTAAAACGAGAGAAAGACATGAGCGGTGCGAATATCGTTGAATCAGTCCGGATATGACTTGCTGAACATCGGCAATGTCGCGATGTTGCAGTCATGTGTGATCTGCTGCGGAATCTGCGGCCTGATTGCGAAATGATGGTGATCCGTCACGCACCCGAGCGGCTGGCTTCGTATTACCCAGGTACCGTAGCTATCGGGCGGATATACGCCGATCTTCCATTCTTCCGAATCTTCCCGCGGTGGTTCCGGCTGGCATCCGAGCAGGCGTGGAAAATGGCTGCCCCCTATTTCTCGGGCGTCCTTGGCTCGAGGCGTATCCGGCCGGATCAACCACGTACGACGATCCAGGCGGTGCATCGGGCTGATCTGCTTGTCGCTAGGGCGGCTATGTGACTGGTACGTGGTGGCGGCATGCAGCCGGTGTCCTGAGCCTCCTGTCCCTGGCTCAGCGCCTCGGCAAGCCGACCGCGATGTTCGGACAGGGCATAGGGCCGATCGAGCAGCGAATACTTCGTGCACGCACCCGTTCAGTACTACCTAAGGTGGCGAGTCCTCGGCCTGCGAGAAGATCGGATCGGCCGGGCATGGCGTTCTCCCGTCGAGACTCGGCCCAGCGCCATCGCTCTGAGGGGCGAGGACGCTATCGAACTGATCGCAGATACTAATGATGCTCCTGAGGGCCATGCACTGGGTCTCAGCATGAGAGTTCCCGACTATGGCGGTGTTGACCCGGTTACGGCGGCAAAGGGGGCCTTTTGATGATCATGCCGACAGCTCCACCCCTCGGGGCCCTGTTTGCACAAGGCGACGATGATGAGAGATTCTCACCAGCCTTGATGGTGGAGGTAGAGCTTACTCAGCCACTTCCGGCATTGAATTACGACGGGCAGCGCAAAGTGGCATGGGTGCTGGGGCGACTGCATGGGGAGCCGGTTGGCGCATGCGTCATCCCGTTTGATCATGACGGACTGACTCCTGAGCAGGTCGGCGCGCTACTATGGGCGGAACTAAGTGGGCCGGTTACAGACGTTTCGCAGAGGCGGGATTGCTAAGGCCCGACACGCTGACCGGTAGCGGGCTGGTGGCCGACCCAGCGGTGTGGCCGTTCTTGCTCCGGCGCCACGCAATGCTGGCCACGGCGCCTTTCATCAGCGCCGTCATATGCACCGGGATCGGGCGGATCAGCTGGCGGGCTGCCTAGACCACCTAGAACGGCAAGAATATCCCGCGTTCGAGGTCGTGGTGGTGGACAACGCTCCCACAAGCGATGCAGTGCGGGTTATGGTCGAGGGCCGTCAGGGCAATGTGACGTATCGGTACGTCGTAGAAAAAAGGGGTGGCCTATCGTGGGCACGCAACGCCGGCGTCGCAGCCGCTTCCGGTGACGTCATCGCTTTCCTCGACGATGACGAGGAACCGGACAGATATTGGCTTGCCGGGCTTGCGAGTGGTTCTACCGAGGCAGTGACGTCGGTTGTGTCACCGGCATGATTGTCCCTGCCCGGCTGGATACCCAGGTTCAGTGGTGGTTCGAGCTGGCTGGCGGTCATAATAAGGGCCGCGGCTTCTCATCGGATATCTTCTCTCAACATGGAGTGCAGAGCCCGCTCTTCCCGCTGCCTCCGTTCGGTGCTGGCGGGAACATGGCGTTCCGGCGAGAGACGCTGAAGCGGATAGGCGGCTTTGACGTTGCCCTGGGAACCGGTACGCCTGCACGCTCTTCGGAAGACACGCTAGCCCTCACCCTGGCGCTGCTGGCCGGTTACCGCATCGCCTACGAGCCTGCGGCGTTGATACGCCACGACCACTACGCCGAAAGGGACAGCCTCGCGCGGCAACTGCGCGGGTACGGTGTCGGCCTGACAGCCTATTACGCAGCTCTGCTGCGGCATCGGCCCAGCGTGCTCCCCGCGCTACTGAGGCTGCTACCTGCTGCGGCTCGCTATATGCGCGGGAAGAAGGACACGGACGTAATGGTGTCGCCGGACTTTGAGCAGGGTTCAAGCACCAGCAACGCTGGGGCATGGTCGCAGGACCTGCGGCATATGTTAAGAGCATGTATAAGCAGTCTCGGCTTGGCACGTCGGGAATACAACAATGAGCGCACATTCCATGGACCAGAGACCTGAGTGCTTTGTTAACGAGATACCTGTGCTTATGTATCACAGCATCGCCATTGGTGCCACCCGAAAATTCAGGCGGTTCACAGTCGATCCTGCTGAGTTCGCAGCGCATATGGATTATCTGGATATCGAAGGATACCATCCATTGACCGCGGCTGAACTTGTCGCCAGCGGGTCGGGCCGCGCGCTGCCAGCGCGGCCGGTGGTGTTGACGTTTGACGATGCATACGACGACTTTCACAGTACGGCGCTGCCTATATTGCGGAAGCATGGCTTTCGTGCGGCGCTCTACGTCCCAACAGCATATGTTGGCGGAACCATGCGCTTTCTTGGCTGCGTGGGCGAGGAGCATCGCGCAGCGTTGTCGTGGCAGGAGCTGGGCGAAATTGCCGCAGAGGTATCGAGATTGCGGCGCACAGCCATACGCATCCTCAAATGGATCGCGTGCCCGCTGAAGTTATCAGCGAGGAGGTCCATCGCTCCCGGTGCCTGCTGGAAGATAATCTCGGACTGGCGGTCGTCGGGTTCGGCTATCCGTTCGGCTATTGGAACCGTGCAGCGCGCGCCGCTGTTGCCGCCGCCGGTTTCCGCTATGCTTTCCGCAGTGGACGAGCTGATGACGGCCTCTGGCCACGACGTGCTCACACAACCCCGCCTAACCGTCAACGCTGGCATCGGCGTCTCCGGACTTGCCCGCCTGCTCGAGGGCGCGACTCGACGTTCAGCAGTCGGCAAGCGGCAACAGCAAAGCGGGTCGTCTGGCAGGTGGTTCGCCGGATGGTGCCTGCAGTGGGCGGAAATCCACGGGAAGGCTGGTACGCTGCGTTACCGTGGTCGCGTGACGATCGAGAGGAAGCAGGCGGTCTACCGAGAACCTGCCGCGGCTAACAGCTGGGCCGCGTCGTCGCGCCTCGTGGCACTAATCGTCGCCACCGGTGTCCTGGTGGTTGCGGTCGCATGCACGGCTTGGCGCGTCGGCATCTCTAGCACGGCTGTGCGTTCTCCAGTTTCGCCGGCAGCTCCGTCAGCCATCTCATCGCCTGTCTTTGCCTCTCCCACTGCTCAGGACCCGAAGGTACAGACTTCCGCATCAGGTTTGGCTCAGTTGCCGGTAAACGCCGCGTTGATGGATCGACCGCAATCGCCTGGGCTGACGCGTCCTTGGACGCGCTGGGAGCCCCCACGACCATCGCGAACGTCCAGACAATGGTAGACTGGTTTGCGAATGAAGGCACACCCCACGATCTGAATAACCCGTTGAACCTCCAGACTCCTTTCGGCGGAAGCGTCGTTAGTACGGCTGGTGGCAGCCCGGCTGGTGACCGGATTCAGGCCTATCCGACCCCAGATGATTTTGTGGCGGCGTTCCCAATAGAAATGAATAGCGGTAGTTATTCAGCCATCGTGGCGGCGTTGAAGGCTGGGAAAGGGCTAGAGGGCTCAGCTTCCTTAATTCCAAACTTGCCGCCGAGCTGTCTGTCTATTCCGGCGGAGGTTACGATAGTATTCCAGCGGTTTATGACAAGTAAAGTTTCTTTGCTGCAATTATTTCCCGATCAGTACCATACAGGATGCTAACGATTTTCTTTGCGGTCCGGGGTCCCTGTCCGCGCAGCCAAATCAGAGCGTAAACGATTGCTGCATTTTGGTATGATCAGTAGTTTTCGGGGTGCCGGACCGCAATCGGGCGTACCCCCTCCTATGGACATTCGCGAAATCGCAAAGCGAGCGCGCGTCTCTACCGCGACCGTGTCTCGCACCATCAATCGGATTCCCACCGTTAATCCGCAACTTGCCAAACGAGTCTGGAACGTCGTCGACGAGCTTGGCTACTACCCCAACACGCAGGCTCGCGCTCTCGTGTCTGGCAGGAGCAGGATTTTTGGGCTGATTATTTCCGAAATTACCAATCCATTCTTTCCCGAGATCGTCCAGGTATTCGAGCGGATTGCAGTTCAGCATCACTACGAGATCATGCTGACCTCCACCGGAAACGACCCCAAACACATGGAAACAGCGGTCCGGCGAATGATCGAACGCCGCGTCGAGGGCGTGGCCATTATGACCTTCGGTATGGAAGAGGTATTGCTGGAGGACCTCAAACTGCGCAAGGTTCCTCTGGTGTTTGTCGATGTCGGGCCGCCGCGTCCTACGGTTAGCAATATTCGCATCGATTACCTCCACGGGATCCGGCAGGCGGTTCAGCATCTAGCTGCGCTTCGTCATCAAAAGATCGGGTTCATTTCCGGCCCCTTGCATCTGAAGTCGGCTGAGGCCCGCAAGCAGGCTTTTCTCGGCTCGATGAACGAGATCGGGTTGGACGTCGACAAGAATTTAGTAGTGGAGGGCACCCACACGATTGAAGGGGGCATCGCCGCCTTTGGCAGGCTGCTCGCCGCTCCCACCAGGCCGACTGCCGTACTTTGCTCGAACGATATGACGGCGATGGGAGTGATGAGAAAAGCGTACGAAGAAGGCATCCAGATTCCTTCGGATGTCTCGGTGATCGGCTTCGACGACATTCGTTTGGCCCAGTTTGTTTTGCCCGCTCTCACTACAGTCCAGATGTCCCAGGCCGAGCTAGCCCGTTTGGCTTTCAACGCACTGCTCACGGAGTTGCAGCGCGAGGAACCCTCGCCTACTGGGACCGAATACGTGCTGAAGACCCACCTGGTACTCCGTGAATCAACCCGACTCGTTTCTGAAAATGCAAAAGTGCCGCCAGGCAAGAAGCAATCGAGATCATAAGCGCCACTCCGGTCCTGGAACGTCGACTCTTCAGTGCCCTTTCGCCTTCCTGGCAACCTGAATCGGGGCCGGCAAAACTTGCCCGAACTCGAAATCTTCAAATTGTTGAACATCTGCGCGCGATTGGCAGGCGTCATGGCCGCAGTCCGGGTGAGCTGGCCATCGCTTGGGCGCTCGACCATCCCGCAATCGCCGGGGCGATCGTGGGCTTTCGTAACCGGCAACAGGTGGCTGGGATAGTGGGCGCATCCGAGTTCCGCTTGAACCAAAATGAACCTTCCGCGATTGAGGAGGCGCTCCCGCTGGAGAATGCCAACTGACTCGCGGCTCTCCCTCGGGAGGGGGAGCTTGGCCAGAACAAAGTCAGGGCATGTCACCGACAGAGTACATCATTGACAAAGGGTTTCAAGGCTCATAGCCTCTTTGGTAGTAAACGATTGCTCAAAAATTAGGGGGAGAGAGATATGGCTGCTGGACTCAATCGAAGAACATTCCTCAAAGCCACGAGTGCCGCTGCCGCGAGTGTGTACGCTGCTTCTGTCCTTCCGTCCTGGGCCGCTACTGAGAAGAGCCTCGTCGCAATCTCGACTCCCCTGGATGTGTTTGCATACGGCGATGTCGAGTTATTTGACGGGCCGATGAAGCGGCAGTTCGAACAGAACCACGCGCGCTTTCAGAATCTCGACGACGATCGTCTACTGAAAGTCTTTCGGCAGGTCGCCGGCTTGGCGGCTCCTGGTGAGGATATGGGGGGCTGGTACGACCTTACTGGATTCAGTCTCGTAGGAAACGACTTCCATGGCTTCATTCCCGGCCATAGTTTCGGACAATATGTCTCCGCGCTAGCCCGCTCCTACGCCGTCACAGGATCGGAGGAGACCCGGACCAAAGTCAATCGTCTCGTGAAAGGCTATGGAGAAACGCTGGATCCAAAAGCCAAATTCTTCGTCGATTATCGACTTCCGGCCTATACCTACGACAAGCTGTCCTGTGGCTTGATCGATGCTCACGAGTTCGTTCACGACCCGATCGCGATGGACATTCACGAAAAGCTCACCCGGGCAATTGTGGCTTACCTGCCGGAAAAAGCCCTGTCTCGCGCAGAACAGCGTGCCCGCCCTCATAAGGACACCTCCTTTACCTGGGACGAGACTTACACGTTGCCCGAAAATCTTTTCCTAGCATATCAGCGCAGCGGCAAGCCTTTTTACCGCGACCTGGCGAAACGCTATCTGGAAGATGACACCTACTTTAACCCTCTCTCCGAGGACTGCAACGTTCTTCCGTTTGAACACGCCTACAGTCATGTCAACGCCTTTAGTTCTGCCATGCAGGCTTACATAACGCTGGGCAGCGAGAAGCATTTGCGGGCGGCAAAGAACGGCTTCGAAATGTTGCAAACCACGCAAAGCTTTGCAACCGGGGGTTGGGGGCCGAATGAGGCATTCGGCGAACCTGGGACGGGGCAGTTGGGAAACAGTCTCACCACAACCCATGCCAGCTTCGAGACTCCGTGTGGAGCCTATGGTCACTTCAAGATCACGCGGTATCTCTTGCGCGTGACCAAAGATTCGCACTACGGCGACAGTATGGAGCGGGTGCTCTACAACACCATTCTCGGAGCCTGGCCAATTCAGGAGGATGGAACGTCGTTCTACTATTCCGATTATGCTGCGACCGGTAAGAAGGTCTGGTATGGCCAAAAATGGCCGTGCTGCTCCGGGACATTTCCCCAACTCGCCGCCGACTACCACATCAGCACTTATCTTCGTTCGGCAGACGGAGTCTACGTGAATCTCTTCACGCCCTCGCGCGTTCAATGGAAAGACGGGACTGGACATTACGGGCTGAAGCAGAACACCAAGTATCCCTTTGACAACAACATCCAGATCGAGGTATCGGCATCCCAGCCTAAGGATTACACCCTCTATCTTAGAATCCCCGCTTGGGCGAAATTCAATCCTGTGCTCTCCGTCAACGGTACGCGGGTCTCCGAGCCGGTCGAGCCAGGAACGTTTGCTGGTGTCCGGCGAACGTGGAAAGACGGCGATCGCGTAGAACTTGAACTTCCCATGCCGTTACGGCTCGAGTCTGTGGACGCAAATCATCCGGAGATTGTGGCGCTCCTTCAGGGCCCGCTCGTGCTGTTTGCCGTAACTGACTCGCAACCCACATTCGACAGGAACGCACTGATGCAAGCCAAAGCGGCAAACAATGCCCCGGGAGACTGGCTGGCGAATTCCAGCAATGGCAGTGCGATCACCATGCGTCCTTTCATGAACATCGATAAGGAAAACTATAGCGCCTACGTGTTGCTGAAGTCTTAAGCCGATCTGCGGATCAAGGATTAACGGGTCCAGGATTTCGAGATTCGTCCGATTGTTTGGAAGGCGTGTCGCCTTCGACCAACTTGTAGCGGTACTCTTCGCGTTCAGTTTTTGTTTCGTCTTGGCGAAGGAGTGCAAGCCGTTTGAGCAATTCCGGAATCTCTCTCGTTTGTCCGCTCTTTCTAAGAGCCTGGATTAAGTGATAGAGCGCTGTCTGATCTTTTGGATCGATGTCCAGCGCTCTCCGGCACTGAGTCGCGGCCTCCGGATATTTCCCCGCTTGCAGATAAAGCTTCGCTAGCACTCCCCGAGCAGGTTCGAGGGTGGGGCGCAGGGCGACCGCCTTCTTGGCGGACTGCATTGCCTTTTCGAATTCCGCGCTGCCCGGTTCCTCCCCCTTTTGTGTAAGAACATCGGCCTGCATATAAAGCAGGATCGGATCCTCGGGCCTGCGAACCAGTTTTTCTTGAACCTTCGCCAACGCCTGGTCAAGATCGTTCTGCTGTACCTCCGCCAAGCCCTGTGCTGCCGCGCTTAAGGATTGATTCGGATCTAGTTGGTAGGCACGCTCGAAATCGGCTTGGGCTTTGTCATACTCGGCCAACTGGACGTAGAGAACACCGCGGGCGAAGTAGAGAGCGGCCGCCTTCGGCCGCAGATTGATCCCTTCATTGACGACGTTGATGCCGACCTGGAACGACTGGTGTGCCGAGGAGATCGCAGCGAAGTCCAGATAAAGATTAACGTCCTGGGGGTCCATCAAAATAGCCTGGCGCAGCGAATCAACCGCCTTTTCAGTATCATGACCGTCTTCATAAGCGCTGGATGCTAGTTCCAGAACCTCAGCGTTGGGATTACCGCCAAGCAGCGGATCGAGGGTGGCCAAAGCATCTTCCGGCTTGTGAGCCATGAGTTGGAGAGACGCTAACAGTTCACGGTCGCGCCGGTCGTCAGCATGCAACGCCAGCGCCCGCTGAAAGACACTGGTAGCCTGATCGAGCCGCCCGAGCCTGACCAGACATGCGGCGTACGCATGGAGCGCCAGAGGCTGTGATTCGAACAGAGAAGCTGCTTTCTCGAAGTGAGGAGCCGCGGCTGCGCAGTTTCCCTGCTGATACTCCGATATAGCCAGCATGCCATGGCTCGTCAAATCAGCCGGCCGCAGGCGCAAGAGATGTTGGAGGAGCGGAATTGCCGCGGCGCTGCCATCATCGAATTCGATCTGGATTGACCCTTGCAGCGCGGGAATGTTGTCCGGAGAGAATTTCAGTGCCTTATGAAATGAGACGAGCGCCTTGCCGTTCTCTCCTTGTCCCGCATAGGCGACGCCTTGCATTGCCCACAGCTCGGCGTTCTCCGGATTCTCGTGAAGCGGGGTTTGAAGCAGTTCGAGCGCCTTGCCGAATTCATGGTCCCGCAATGCTGAAGCGATTGGTCCGATTCTGTCGCCTGCCGTTTGCGCAAGTGCAGTGGCCATTAAGCAAATCAGAGCGACGGCAGTCAGGACACAACGAACGTTTCCTGCCGCCCTTCGACCCATGCCCCTCCCGATTCCGGGTTCAAATTCCGATCTCATACCGAGGCAAGGAAAATGGTAGCTGTCGCCGCTTGTGCCCGGTGGAACAAAAGGGATAGGCGAAGCAGTCTTTCAGAGCGATTGTGGTGGAAAGGCCAAACCAGCGCAGCCGGCGTGCTCCTGATCGAAGCATGCCGGCTATTGTAGCTTTCTTCTCCTGCCGCTTAGAACGAAATTTTGCCCGCCAGCTGCCAGAATCGAGGTTCATGCGAGGCCGTCGCTTGGCCAAAGATTCCGTCCGGGATATTCGTGTCTACGTTTGCATAGTTTGCCCGGTTAAAGAGGTTGAATATCTCGAACCGGAACTCAAAATTGACTCGTTCCGTAATCCGGTTGTCCTTATAGAAGTTGACATCCGTCTCGTAAAAGTTTGGTCCGCGAAACAGGCTAGCCTTTTCGTTGCCCTCGACGCCGAAGGCGGGAACAGCAAAGTCAGTCTTGGGAATGGCCCCCGAAAGCCAGGCTTTATTGTTGCTCGATTGTGCGTAACTCATGGCGTCTGGGTACGCGAGGTTGTCCCCGTCGGCGTTGTAGTCACCGCTGCCGGCCTGGAAAGCCACGGCAGGATCCGAACTCGAGCACCCCGTAACGTTGCTAAGAGCGCCGGACCCGCATACCGCTAAGAAGCCGTTCGTATTGTCGGCCGTCACAGGATAGCCGGACTGAAAGATGCTCGTACCGCTGATTCCCCAGCCGCCGGTCAGGTAGCCGGCGGCTCCCCGGCCGCCTCGCAGCCCCTTCAACGAGTAGTTGAAACTCAGAGAGAATCGGTTGGGCACGTCGAAAATGGATGGCCCATAATACTGCTGCGGATCCAACCCTGCAGAATTGGGATAGTCGAGCGCATCGTCTTTGGAACGAGAACGAGTATAGGATGCGTCGAAGTACCCCCGTGAAAAACGGCCTCGGACGTCAAAGATCACTGCGTCGTAATTGCCGTAACGGTCGTTGTCAGCGTAAGCGATCGTACCAAAGCTGTGATTCAGACGAGTCGGACTCGGAATGACCGCCGTCGCACTCGTGTTCATCGCATTGATCATGTCCCCAGCAAAGGAATTGATGTCCACGCCATAGGACACATTTCCGATGGAGTTGCCGTTGCCGACAATATTGTAGGAGTGGGATCCGTTATATCCGACACTGGCAGCAAATCTATTCCCGAGCTTTCTCTCTAGAGTCATCGACCATATATCCGATTTCGGAGACTTCAACAGGGGGTTAATCCCGCCAATTGCGAAACTGGCTCCCACCACACCGCCTTGTGAATTAAGTCCTCCCCCTGATTGTGGCGTCGACCCCGTTCCCGCACCGAAAGTCGGGAAGGTAAACCCAAACGGTGGTTTGCTGGTGGTCCCGAGAACGAAGATGGGAGCCTGAGCAGAGACGGTGCCCCCTGCCACAAAGGTCGGCGCAACTTCTCCCGGCGGACTTCCGCGGAATTCTTCTTGCACGTTGGCTTGGGTCAACCAGTTGTTGTAGATCCCAAATCCACCGCGCACCACCCAGTTTCCGCTTCCTGTGGGGTCCCAAGCCACGCCGATGCGAGGACTAAACAGGTTGTCCACCGAGTGCAGCAAGGCATTGTGCGTCGCCTTCGCGTAGCCATTCGCTACTTGCTCCTGCTCGGTCGAACCTGTGCCCAAGTAGAAGTTTCCAAACACCGTGGACGGACTCTTCGACCATGGGTTCCCGCTGTCGTCATAGCGGAGGCCGAGGGTTAGCGTCAAATTCTTGCGAGCTTTCCATGTATCTTGCACGAAAAGTCCGAAGGTCCTGGAAGCGGCATCCCAACTCCACAACTGCTCGGTACCGGTTGCAGGATTGTAGTAAATTCCATTTTCATTCGTCGGATTATCCTGAGCCAGAGTCAGGAGACTACTGAACGAAAATTTTGGCTGGGACCACGGCCCCTGGAACGGCTCTACATCGTCCCCGTACCAGCCTTCGTAACCGACCTTGAGCGTGTGCGCGCCCTTGACATGAGTGAGAACATCGCGCCAGTGATAGTTGTGCTGAATGAAATCTCCTTGCGCAAAGCCCACACCGTAGGCTTGTCCCGAATCGACATTGATCCCGTTTACCGAGATCGAGGGCACGGTGTAATCCTTGGCGCCGCTGCCGAGCACACCTTCCACTCTGCTCTGGCCCGCCGTTAGATCGTTCAGCGTGGTGGGAGAGAAAGTGTGAGTCCAAGTGGCTTGCCCAGCGACTTGCCATGTATTGTTCAGCGCAGAGAATTGCGGCATGGGAGAAGGCGCGCCCGTCAGCAGGAGAGTGCGGAAGATGCTGGCGTAGATTCGATCGTTCGTGAAAGCTTTGTCCAAGCGCGCAAAATACTGCGTGCCGTTCCGTATCGATGTTGCGCCGTATGATCCCGTGTCAATCATTGGCGTCGAACAAGGGATGTTTTCAGCGACCGGCGTTCCACAAACCGAGCTGCCAAGAACATCTGCGGCGGTTTGGGAGACGCTGACGTCGGATACGCCGGCTGGCTGGTACTTCGCGAGAACTCCCGTTCCGACTGTGCTCGAGTTATTTGCCTGGGCAAAACTGATAAACTCCGGGGCTGCGAAAGTCACCGATCCGCCGGCACTCGAGGATGAGCGTAGCGGTTCAACGGAAAAGAAGAAGAAAAAATTGTGATGCGGAATGACGGGTCCGCCAATCGCAAAATCCATGTTGTTGGAATGGAAGGGTTGATAGGGATAGCCCACGAAGTGCTGGCTGGCAAACATTTTCTGGTAATTGAACCAGTCCGACGCGGAACCATGGAATCGGTCCGTACCAGACTTCGTGGTAAACATGGTTTGTAGTCCGGCGGCGCGGCTATATTCGCTGGTAAAAGTGTTGACCTGAACACTGGTTTCCTGGATCGCTTCGGGTTGGGGCGTTAGATTCAGTACGCCCTGACGGATTCCGCTGGTGACGTCGAGTCCATCCACTACGTATTGATTGTTGTTCTGCCCTTGACCATTGGCGCTCGCGTCGACTTGTTCTTCTGTGGAGTAGTTATCCACACCCGATGCAGGGCTTCCTGATGTGCTGGTTCCCAGGCCGGAGGCGCCCGGCGCCATGGTCACAAGCGTGACCAAGTTTCGGCCCACAACCGGCAACTGCGCAACCGCCCGATTTTCGATAGTCAATTGTGTACGGCTGTCGGCGGTATCCACCACCGGAGCTTCCGATGTCACCAGAACCGACTGCGACACGGAACCTACCTTAAGAGTGATCGGTACATTCAGATTCTGTTCCGTCAGCAGAGTGACATCCGCCTCGGACTTCGAGAACCCGGCTGCCTCCGCCGTGATCTTATACTTTCCCGGAGCGAGGCTGACAAAGCGATAGTTCCCGGAAGCATCGCTGGTAGTGACCGCAGAAACCCCGGTGGCTACGTCGACTGCCTCGACTGTGGCCTTTGCGACACCGGCGCCGCTGGGATCCTGAACTACGCCTTGGATGCTGGCGTTGAATTGCGCGAGAGCGGCCGTGGAAAAGAACAGCACAACTGAGAGCGCATAAACCGAAGGTCGAGTCGGCATGCATCCTGGCATGGGTGCCTCCTGTAACGGGTTCGTGCAAGAGCGAGAACACAGAGCGAGCAAACGTTTACCCACAGGCGCTAATGTATAAATATTACCCTCATCCCCTGTCAAGAACTTTTTTCGGAAATTGCCCCGAATCCGGGTGCCCGAGAGATACTTCCGCGACCCGTCAAGTTTGCCCAGTTTCAGCGCGAGCGGTGATTACTTCCAGCCCTTGTTGGTCACAATACCAACGCCTTCCCGTATGGTTACGAGTCGATTCGCGGAGATCAGCTTGTATTGCTCATGCAAGCCGCTGGGCCAATACACATCGACATCGGCCGATTTAAATGAACCGAGACCGAAATGCAGACGGGGATCGTTGCATGAGTAATAGCTCGACTGGCTGACTACGGCTTGCGCCTGCACCTTGTTGCCGTAGTGGGCAAGGACGCGGGCGCCGATCGCGCTGCGATTCGATTTCACGCCTTCCAGTTTCACCTTTAACCAGTTCTCCTTCCCTGTCATGTCATTTCGCAACAGCGAGGGCGGTTCGTTCATATTGACGATCAGAATGTCCAGGTCACCGTCGTTGTCGAAATCTCCAAAGGCGCACCCTCGACTGCTATGCGGCGTCGTAATTCCCGCGCCCGCCTGGGACTCGATTTCTTCAAAAGTGCCGTTCCCCAAATTGCGGAACAGAACTCGCGGAGTCTTGTATGGATACTGCGGTAATTTGCGCTCGACTTCAGGGTAAACACTGCCGGTCACGAAGAACACGTCCGGATAACCGTCGTTGTCGAGGTCGACCATCCCGGCGCCCCAACTGGTGAATCGCGTTTCAACTCCGATCTTTGCCAGACGGGTTAGCTCATCGAAGTTCCCCTTTCCATCATTGCGGTAAACGCCGCAAGTGTCTCCCATGAAATGGGTCTTGAACAAGTCGAGATGCCCATCGAGATTGTAGTCCCCAATGCCGACGCCCATACCCGCCTGTTCCATGCCATCGTCGCTTAGCGCAACTCCCCGCACCACGCCTTCTTCGCGAAAAGTCCCATCATGATTGTTCATGAAAAGAAGGCTGGGCGTGGAATCGCATGCGACGAAGATATCCGGCCATCCATCTTCGTCGAAGTCGGCAGTGACCACCGTCATCCCATAACTCTCGGTTGCATTGCCAATGCCCGCCTGTTTCGTGACGTCGGTGAATGTTCCGTCTCCGTTGTTGCGGTAAAGAGAATGTCTGCCCGTCGGGAGTCCCCGCGGACCACAATTCACCGGAATGCCTTTCCAGTTGCAGGTCGAATTCTCGCCCGGTACCGGGGCGTGTTCGAATGAGAATCGAATGTAGTTGGACACGAACAGATCCAGATGACCATCACGGTTGTAATCCACAAAGGCGCACCCCGCTCCCCACCGCGCGGGACCTGATTCCCACAACCCAGCTTCCTTGGTGACATCCGTAAACGTGCCGTCGCCGTTGTTGCGATAGAGACGATTTTGTCCGAAATAGGTACAGAAGATATCGTCGAAGCCATCGTTGTTGTAATCGGCGACACATACGCCGTTCGCCCATCCCACGGCCCGGAGTCCGGCTTTGCCGGTCACATCGGTAAACGTGCCGTCGCGATTGTTCTTGTATAGGCGGTTGGTGGCGTCGGCGGGAGCACCTTCCAGCCGGGTGCCGGAAAGCAGGAAAATATCCATCCATCCATCGTTGTCGTAATCGATAAACGCACAACCGCACCCGTTGGCCTCCAAGATGTATTTCTTGGTCTCGACGCCGCCATAAATGACCGGGGCTCGCAACCCCGCCGCGTTTGCGATATCTGTGAAATGTGCGTTGAAGGGACGACCGGATGGCGCCGGTTTGGCTTGAGCTTGCACGTTGCGAGAGGCTATCCCTTGTTGCCCCAGCATTTGTTGCGCGGACGCGCACAGCGAAAACAGCAGGAATGAACGGCGGGTAATGGTCATAAACCGAGGCCCATAAGGAATGCGTCTATTATGGCGGCGATGGCGCGCGGGAGTAAAGGTTTACCCGATTATCCGTGCATCTATTTGCCCCGGGGCGACGGGGACGCGGGGTCGACCAGCAGCTTGTAGCGATTGCGTTCCGCTTCTTCTTTGGTCGCGTCTTGCCGCGCTTTCGCCAGTCGCTTCAGCAAATCCGGGATTTCACTTCTATCACCTGTCTTCCGCAGAGCCAGGACCAGATGGTACAAAGCGGTCTGGTCGGTGGGATCGTCGCGCAGCGCAAGCCGGCATTCATGGATTGCCAGCTTGGTCTCTCCGGACTGCATATACAGTTTCGCCAGAACGTCTCGCGCGACATACAGGGAGGGTTGCAAGGTGACGGCTTTCCTCGCCGACTGCACGGCTTCGTGAAACTTCGGGCTGTTTGCCTCGGGCGCCGTTTGCGACAGAATGGCGGCCTGCAGGTACCAGAGAAAAGCCTCGCGCGGTCTCTTAGCCAGTTTCGAACGTACTGTCGCCAAGGCTTTATCTGGATTGTCCTGGTTCTGTTCCTCTGCCACCATTCCCAGCGCCGCCGCAGTCAGAGATTGGCGTGGATCCAATAACTCAGCCTTTTCAAAATCCGCCTCCGCTTTCTCATAGTCCGCCGTCTGCACATAAAGAACACCGCGGGCGAGGTAGAGATCCGCGGCCGTAGGTTGGAGATGCAATCCCGTGTTGAGCATGTCGATTCCAGCCTGAAACGATTGATGCGTCAGGGCGATATTCGCAAAATCCACATAAAGACCTGTGTTTCGTGGATCTTTGACGATTGCATCATGGAGCATTTTGACAGCCTCGGGCGTGTCTTTATTCGCCTCGTAGGCGGCGGCCGCCAGCTGCATCGTGCTCACATCGGGCTGGCCGCCCGCCAGAAGAGGCTGCAATGTTATGACAGCGGCTTCCGGCTGTTCTGCCGCAATCTGAACTGCTGCCAGGGCGCACCGGGCCCGCGAATCGTTCGGGTGGGATGCTACTATTCGCTGAAAGATTGGAACTGCTTTCTCTGTCTCTTTGCGCTCCATCAAACAGTCGCCGTACTCCTGCAACGCTCCTGGCTGCGAATCAAGCAGAGAACCGCTTTGAGAAAAGTGCTTTACCGCCGTCGCACAGTCTCGCTTGTTGTAAGCGAGGACCGCCAACATGGCGTGACTGGTCAGGTCGTTAGGACGTAACTGCAACACGCGCTGCAACAGGGGAATCGCCGACGGGCTGCCGGCCTCGTACTCCAGTTGGGCGGCTCCTTCGAGAGCCGGAAGATAATCCGGCGCGGTCTTCAGAGCATTCTGGTATGAAGAGAGCGCTGCCTTCTTATCGCCCTTTCCCGAGTAGGCCAAGCCTCGCAACATCCAGAGCTGCGGATTTTTGGGAAATTCGTGCAATGCCGGCTCGATGAGCTGCAGTGCCCTGTCGAACTCTCCGCTCCGTAGAGAACCGGTAATCTCGCTGACGCGATCGTTTGCGATCTGCGCAAACATCGGAGGAAATATCGCAATCAACGCAAAGGCTAGCCCGAACTTCTTCCAATCCAAGGCCGAGGTCATTCGATTTCGGTGACTTGCCTCTAAAATCCTCTCAACTTTAACCATTCCTCATGCGATTCCGAACTGGATTCTCACCATACTCTTCATATCGCGCTCGCCCATCCAAGTCGCTTCAAATCTTCCGTGATCGTCGTCTGCCGAGACACCCCTCTGCAAACGCTGCTTCCACGTATTGTTCTTGTCATCGTCCCCGGAAGAGTTTGACGATCCTGGCAGCCGGTTGCGAAATGCCGGGCGCACCGAAAAAGCAAATTCTCCACCAGCCCAAGAGCCGGCTCTCCGATTCGACCAGCCTTCGCGCGACAACGCCCGGCACTAGGGCCGCATCTCACGATCGAACCACCTCGGTCCAAACCTGCATCGAACTCGGTTGCCGGTTCGCCCATGCGTAATAAGGAATGAAGGTCAGCGGAACTTTCTTGGTTCTTTCCGTTGCGCCGGTATACCGCGGATACAGAATATTCGCGGACTCAGCCCTCTGGTAAAACAATCCTGTATGGTGCAGCACGACGACGCCTCCCAGAAGGTCGCGTCTCATCTCACTCTGAAAATCCGAGTCCGGACGCCTTCCCAATTCCAAGGCAACATCGCTTAATGCCACGTCATTCGGTTGATCGAGTTCTTCGAGACAGTAAACGAGGGGGCCGCGTTGGACGGCCACTCGTCCTGTGTCATCGGCCACGCGCGGGTTCGCTTCCAGTACTTGCGGAGTCATTTCCATCTCCAGACGGACGATGTCTCTTGCAGACCACCGCCGGCGTATTGGTAAATATTCGCCCGGGTTGATTCCCCGCATAGCCGCGCCATTCACCGACACCTGGGCGCTGCTGGCCCATCCAGGAATACGGAGATATACGACGAACTCGGAGGGCTGCGAAGCGCTCACCGTCATCTCGACGTTTCCATCCCAGGGATAGTTCGTCTTTTGGGAGATTTTCAGGCCTATTCCGTTCTCCAAATGCCAATCCAATTCTGAATTGTCATAGAAATGCACGTAGATTCCGTCGTTGCTGGTGCTGTAGAAATACCCGGGTAATGAGCCCAAGGTGCGCTCCAGATTAGGAGGACAGCAGGTGGTGTCGTACCACGAGTTACGGATCTTGTCTCCACCGGACGGGTCAAAGGCCAGCGGGTTGCGATAGCAGTACATTACGCCGTCGAGCGACATTCCGGAGTTGATGCCGTTGTAGAGGGCGCGCTCAATCACGTCAGTGAACTTCGCATTTCCCGTTGCCGCCAGCATGCGCCAGTTCCACATCATGTTGCCGATGGCGGCGCAGCTCTCGCCATAGGCACGAAAATTTGGAAGTTCGTAAGCATCGCCGAAGGCTTCGCCATCCGCCCGCGAACCGACCCCGCCGGTGACGTACATCTTGGTAGTGGTCATGTCGGTCCAGAGTCTGTTCAACGTCCGCCAGTAGGAATCGTCGCCGGTCTCCATGTAATAGTCTGTGGCGCCACAGCACGCATACATGGCCCGAACCGCATGACCTTCGAGTTTCGTCCTTTCTGTAAAGGGCGTGCCACAGAACATATAGATCGTTCTGCGCTCTGGGAGTTCAATCCGTTTATCGCCTTGCAGAATGTAGCCCGCAAGATCGAGCTGCCGCTTGTCGCCTGTGATGCGGTAGAGTTCGATCAGCGCCATTTCGATCTCAGGATGTCCGGACACAATCGGTTTCCTGGGAGCGGGACCATAGTTAGGAACGAGGAAGTCGTCCACGAAGCGGATGCCGGCGTCCAGCAGCTTGCGGTCGCCGGTGGCGCGGTAGTAGGCGATCGCGCCCTGCAGCATGTGTCCCATGTTATAGAGCTCGTGGCCGGTCGTCTGCGTTTGCGGCAACATCCGCAGCGACTTGCGGTCATCGACGAAGTAGGTATTCAGGTATCCGCTGTGCTCTTGCGCGGCCACGACTTCTTCGATTACCTTCTCGGCGCTCGACCGCAGCGCCGGACGATCTCCCGACTGCAAGACAAAGCCCACAGCCTCGGTCCACTTATAAACATCGGAGTCCGAGTAGACCGGACCGCGCTGGGGCACGTCACTCTTGCCCACAAGTCGAAGGAAGTTGTTCATGCGGCCATTCGCTTCCAGCAGATCGTGCATCGTCGGAATACTTCGAGTGACGTTGATGTCGCGCCGAGTTCCCCAAAATCCGCTCTCGATGGTCACCGCGCGCACCGGGATGTCGCGAAGTTTTGCATATGGCGATTTCGCCAGGTTCTCCACCCCTTGGTCCCGCCAGCCGGGCTGATCGGTTAGCGCAAGGTCTGCCCGATTGGCGCCGGGAACCCGATCTTCATCGATCGCCGCGATGGCATCACGGGCAGGCAACGATGCAACGGCAGCCACCACGACCGCCGAGGTCACAAACTGCCGGCGCGAGATTTCCCTTTTCTGATTCACGAGATTTTGTCTCCCCAGTTGGTTCGGATTCCCGTTGTCGAAATTATAGCGCTGAGACAGTAATCGTTTACCCACTGTTGCCTTCGCGTGGCATGCTGCCGCTTACTTGTGAGCCAGGTTCGCACCCGTGACCTCCTGGCGTTCGTTCATATCGCCATCCGGAACTATAACCGCTAGCACGGGGGGGTTGTGTCGAAACTACATGTGCGCGCCAAAGAAATGCGATTGAAGTTCTTTGTTTCATTTCTCTCAGGAGGATTGGCTCGCCTCGGCGGCACTAATTGTGCGGGTGCTGTAAAATCCAGGGCATCGGGGATGGGGTCCACCCTATGCATGCGAGTCTGCCAATCACTGATCGTGGCGGTGCGGGCCAATTGTCTTCTTCGGACAAGCTTGGTTCTGCGGTGCCTTCCGTCTACCAGAAGCGTCACTCGGCGCTTGTGCGCGTGACCCATTGGATTATCACGGTCGCGTTTCTCGCGCTGCTGGTAAGCGGAGGCGAGATCGTGCTTTCGCATCCACGGTTTTACTGGGGTGAGACCGGCAACGTAAACATGCGCCCATGGCTCAATCTGCACCTGCCATCCTCCAGAGACACCGTCCCCACCGGCTATGGATACGTGCTCCCTGATCAGAATGGCTGGAGCCGCTATCTCCATTTTCAGGCAGCATGGCTTGCGGTCGCGACAGGTTTGTTCTACGTGCTGTTCGGCATGTTCGCCGGGCATTTCCGGCGCAATCTGTTTCCCGCTGCCTCTGACCTTTCCGTCAAAGAGCTTTGCGGTTCGCTGCTTCGACACTTGCGCTTTGCGCG
This sequence comes from uncultured Acidobacteriota bacterium, assembly GCA_963763845.1. Taxonomy (GTDB): domain Bacteria; phylum Acidobacteriota; class Terriglobia; order Terriglobales; family Acidobacteriaceae; genus Sulfotelmatobacter. The sequence goes on along the minus strand of CAVXPX010000012.1, from coordinate 47,543 downwards.
GCCGGGCAAGGAAGAAGCAATGTCGTACAACCCTCTGCAGCGCCTCGCGTATCTGCTCGTGATCTTCGTGCTGTTCCCGTTGATGATCTGGACAGGGCTAGCCATGTCGTTCGGATTCACCTCGGAATTCCCTTTGGCCGTTCGCCTCTTGGGAGGCCAGCAGACGGCGCGCAGCCTGCACTTTCTTGTGACGATACTCCTTGTGCTATTCCTGTTGATTCACGTGCTGATGGTCTATGTTGCGGGATTTCGAAATCGTATGCGTGCGATGATCACCGGTCGCACGATCCCACCGACGGAGTGAAGTTATGATCAATAGCTCTCGACGCAAATTCATCACCACGGCGCTGGGTGTGGCGGCCGGAGTATCTGGGATTGCCGTGGCCGCCAAAGTCGCGCAGCATCACGGGCTCATCCCGCCGGATGCGGCAGGACTCTACGGCCCGGGAGAAACGCTGACTTATGCGGCGCAGCGACTTTTGACCCGCCATTCGATGGCCCGCGAATTTTCCCGAACTGAGATTTCGGAGAAGCCATTCGCCAACGAGGTCGATCCGTTATCCGATGAATTCAAACGACTCCAGGCAGCCGGTTTCGTGGATTGGCGCGTGACTGTAGACGGGATGGCGGCACGGCCAGCCTCGTTCTCGGTGGCAGAGCTCAAGAGTTTTCCCACTAGTACGCAGATCACCATGATCGGCTGTGAAGAAGGATGGACTTACATCGCCGAATGGACCGGTGTGCCGCTCTCTTACCTCTTGGACCGTGTGGGCGCGCTGCCCCAGGTGCGGTACATTGTTTACCGCTCGATCCAGCCTGACTGGTGGGAGAGCATTGACATGGCCGACGCGTTGCACCCGCAAACGCTTCTTGCCCATGGCATGAATGGAAACGAACTTCCCGTTGCGTTCGGAGGCCCCGTCCGCCTCCGAGTCCCGCGGCAGCTCGGTTATAAGAACGTAAAATACATCAATCACTTGATTCTGACGGACAACCTCCAACCATTCGGCAAAGGTCGGGGCGGCGCCAACGCCGATGGTGGCTACGCCTGGTATGCGGGCATTTGAGGGAACGGCGCGAAGCCGTTCACAATGACTTTCCGATCCGCGTGTTTGAGAAATCGGGGCATACTTCACAATATGTGAAGTTGTCAGAGTGAATCGACCTGTCCTCGTTGGAATGCAGCCAGACCGAGTATTCCCCGTCGACACCGCGAAAAAAAGTGCGCAGGCGTCGATTCCGCACTGGACCGGTCGAAGACTCGGAAACGCTTGATTTATTTGATATCTTGACCAAGATGGACAGCCAGTACAGCATGCACGATGGATTCCGGGCATCAGCGCTGGGCAGTCTGTGCTTCGAAGGCTTTTGCCACTCATTCTTCAAGTGGCATTGCCCGCTCCTGGTAGAGGAGAAACATCGTCTTCCGGACGCACCATTTCTACTTTGCAGCAATCACAACAGTCATGCCGACAGTGCGGTTTTGATGACCGCAAGCGGGCGCAGCTTCCGCAGCTTTGCTCTGATCGGCGCCAGCGACTACTTCTTTCGCTCCCGCCGTTTGCGCTGGGCCGTTTCGCCGTTCATGAATGTGATACCAATCGATCGCGATCCAGGAGCTAAGTCGCTTTCTGCCTGCCTGGCAATTTGTCGGCAATTCATGGAACAAACCGGCGGCAGCCTCATTCTCTATCCCGAGGGCACTCGGTCGCCGGACGGTGAACTGCAGGCGTTCAAAAACGGTGCAGCCCTGTTCGCCATCGAACTTGACGTGCCGGTCGTTCCAGCATACATAAAAGGTACACACCACATTCTCCCCAAGGGACACAATGTACCTCGATCCGGTCCAGTGATAGTGCGTTTCGGAGAACCGATTAAATTGGCGCGTCCGCAACCAGGAGAACTTCCCCGCGAGCGCCGTCGTCGCGCAGTACAGCAACTCACAGAGAGTATTCGAATGTTGAGTTCATGCTACAAACTCCAAGAAGTAGCGCCGGATTTTCAGGAAAAGGACACAGCATCGCAGTTTCGCTAGAAACAGATGGCCTACGAACCAAAGCACATGAAGTGGTGGGGTTGGGGATATGAGGACGCGGAGTTTCGCGCCAGCCGCCATCCCGGATTTTGGCCTTACGCCAAGTCCGCCCTCGATATTGAAGGTGACGATTTCGCCAAACGAGAGAGAAATCTCGATTCCATCGAACTCTTGGAACCCAGTGCCGACGAACCATTCATAGCCAAACTCCGCGCTTGTCTGGCACCTGGCCAGATCGCGAATGACCCGAAAGACAGGGTCATTCACGCTTACGGAAAGGGACTCCGCGACCTGTTTCGCCTGCGCCAGGGTATTGCGGCTGGAGCCCCCGATCTGATCGTTTATCCCGAGAGCGAGCGCGATGTATGCCTTACCCTCCGCGCCGCCGCAGACCGCGATGTCGTGCTGATCCCGTTCGGGGGAGGGTCGAACATCGCTGGGTGCCTCGAGCGAATGGATGCTCGACGCATGTGCGTGTCGCTAGATATGCGGCGCATGCGTCGAGTGTTGGCGGTGGACAGGCGCTCGTTTACGGCACAGATCGAAGCCGGCGTCTTTGGGCCGGACCTCGAAGAACAGTTACGCGCCTACGGAATGACGCTGGGCCATTTCCCCGACTCATTTCTGCACTCCACACTGGGCGGTTGGATCGCCACCCGCTCGGCGGGAATGCAAAGTGATAAATACGGCAAGATCGAAGACATGGTCATCGCCGTACGGATGGCAACTCCAGAAGGAGTGCTGGAGACGCGTGTGGTCCCTAAGTCTTCGAATGGTATCGACGTCAATCACCTCTGCATTGGCAGTGAAGGAACTCTTGGCGTTATCACCGAGGCCACCATGCGCGTCCACTCTGTCCCCGAATCGCGCGAAGTGCGAGGCTATCTGTTTCCTGAATTCGAGGGCGGCACTGAAGCCATGTATCAGTGTATGCGCCAGGAATGTGTGCCGGCCATGGTGCGCCTCAATGACCCCGATAAGACGGCGCTCTCGCTTGCCTTCCGCCCGCCGTCTTCAGGCTTCACTAAAATCGTCGGGAACCTTTTCAAAAAATATCTGAGGGCCAAAGGTTTTGCCCAGCCCAGAACATGTTTGATGCTGATCGCTTTTGAGGGCAATTCGCGTAACGTTTCGCGGCGTTTGCAGCAAGCCGAAGCGATCTACCGAAAATGTGGCGCGGTCGGCTTGGGCGCCGGCGCCGGAAAGTCATTTGAGGCAACCAAGTATGATTTTCCCCACATCCGCGATTTCTTGCTCGACCGCGATGTCACAGCCGACGTGAGCGAGACAGCGACCGTGTGGAGCAATATCGTCACGCTGTATCGGGACGCTACCGCGATTCTGCGCAACGAAATCAGCAAGTGCGGAGTCCGTCCCTGGGTTGGATGCCACATCAGCCACACTTATCCATCTGGTGCGAGTCTGTACTTTACGTTCGGGTTCCGGCAGCAACTGGGTCGCGAGATGGAGCAGTACCTTCAGGTCAAGCGTGCAGTCCAGCAGTCGTTCATCGATCACGGCGCAACGCTTTCCCATCACCATGCAGTTGGGACCGAACACCTGCCGTGGCTGGCCGCAGATATTTCCCCTGTCGGTCTGCGGGCAGTCTCGGCCATCAAACAGGGACTTGATCCTGCGAACATCATGAACCCCGGCCGGTTGCTACCGTCCGCAACGCCGTTTGAAGATTGGCTCACACCCGCTTCGCCGCTTCGGACTCATCGAGGACCAAGCATCGCTGACCCATCCGATCAGCGCACGAATTAATAATGTCGCGAACGACGACGCCGAATGTGCCAGACCGATCTCGCTTGAAGCGGCTCTGCAGAGTCAATTATTCGAATGAAGAAAGCAACGATCCGTGTCACAAGCTTAGACTGCATCTTCGACGCGTCACTGGCGCCAGAAACTTGTCTAGAGTTCCCCGTTTTTGCGAATCTGATCCAGGATTCGGTTCGGCAAGCTAAGGCCGAAACCTCACTGGTGCTTCGTGCCCGATCACAAGCATGGCCCCGGTACTGGCGATCACTGGCATGGTGGCAAGGACCTCGCTGTAACGGCCCTTCGACCCCGTTGGGGAGATTTATAAACCGTTCGTCACCGGGCCGAACCGGATCCCAATTTCCACCGAGGAGAACAGGGATGACGATAGACCAGAAGCAGCGAAACCAAAAGGAGAGAAAGGAACTGGCGCGGCGGCTGCGATCGGAGGACCCGGGTCTGGAGGTAGTCCATCCACACGCTGCGGGCGTCGATGTGGGCAATAGTGCGCATTACGTCGCCGTGCGGCCGGATCGCGATTCACAACCAGTGCGGCGATTCGAGTGCTTCACAGCAGATCTGCATCGTTTAGCCGACTGGTTACAAAGCTGCGGAGTGAACACCGTGGCCCTGCAGTCGACTGGGGTGTATTGGATCCCGCTGTACGACATTTTGGAAGAACGCGGCGTCGAGGTCTATCTGGTGAACGCACGGCACACCAAGAACCTGCCGGGACGCAAGAGCGATGTGCAGGAGAGCCAGTGGCTGCTGAAATTGCACACCCACGGATTGCTGAACAATTCCTTCCAACCAACTTCAGAGATTCGGGTCCTTCGCACCTATTGGCGGCAACGGGCAGAACATGCGCGTGGAATAGGGACGTGCATTCTGCGGATGCAGAAGGCGCTGACGCAAATGAACCTGCAATTGGCGAACGTGATCAGCGATCTGAGTGGAGTTACCGGACAAAAAATCGTTCGTGCCATCGTCGCCGGAGAACGCAATCCACGGAAGTTGGCTGAACTCAGTGATCCGCGGATTCACGCGACCAAGGAGGAGATTGCCAAAAGCCTGGAAGGCAACTGGCGCCTGGATCTGCTCTTTGTGCTGCACCAGGAAGTCGAGATGTACGATGTTTACCAACGACGCATCGCCGAGTGCGACCAGCAATTGCAGGAACACATGGCCAGTTTTGCAGATACTGTTCCGCCACAGGCGAAAGAAGGAGAGCCCCAGAAAAAGAAGGCCAAACCAAACAAGAATACTCCCCAATTCCATCTCAGCAGCGAACTACAACGCATCACCGGAGTCGATCTGACACGGATTGACGGCATCGACGTGATGGTTGCTCAGACGCTCGTAAGTGAAGTGGGACTCGACATGAGCCGATGGAAAACCGAGGCGCACTTCGCCTCGTGGTTGGGACTTTGCCCAGACAACCGTATCAGCGGGGACAGGGTCCTGAGCCGAGGCACGCGTCATGTGGTCAACCGCGCTGCCACAGCACTGCGGATCGCAGCCACCACCCTGCTTCGAAGCCAGACCTACCTCGGCGCGCAGTACCGACGTTTGCGCAGCAAGCTTGGTGCTCCGAAAGCCATCACGGCCATGGCGCACCGGCTCGCCCGACTGGTCTATCGAATGTTGAAGTACGGTCAACAGTACGTCGACAAAGGCGCTCTGTACTACGAGCAGAGAAACCGCCAACAACAAATCGAGTTTCTCAGAAAGAAGGCAGCGCAACTCGGCCTCAGGGTCACACCTGCCCAGGCTTGAATCAATCCTCCAAGAAGTTTCTGGGGAGATGGTTGCGCGACATTCCCGTGGAAGCCGGTTGCACCGCTTGTCCTGGAGTCTTGTTTCGAGCCCAGGGTTCAAGTCATCGTCCCACCCGCGAAGAGTATCAGCGATCTCTCCAAACGCAGTTTGATGCTCACAGACGAGTGGCGCATCCGCAGGACGAATGACGGGAGACCTATCGAAGAACTTCCACGAAACGTTGGCGTGCGAAGGGGACGTGAAACGTCAATCCCTAATACTACTGTGTTATAAACTAGATACGCCCCTGCTGAAAAACCCAGCTCTACGCAACGCTCCGTGTTAAGTTGCTGCTCATGAGCGCCCACTCTGTGGCGCCGGGCGCCCAAGCGAAACGCTTCGCGGCCTATCTCGATCGCCTGGCGCTGGCCGCGGAGCATGCCGATCGTGCCACTCCCCTGAAGTCTTATTGCAGCGGTTTGTTGTTGCCGGGAGAACGCAAGAGCGTCGAACCGATGGCAGCACGCTTGTACCCCAACAACGTGCGCCAAGCTCACCAGTCCATGCACCACATCGTGGCCGATGCCGCCTGGAGTGACGAAGACATGCTGGAGGCAGTGCGCGCTTATGTTCTGCCACAGTTGGAGAAGAAAGGCCCGATCATAGCTTGGATCGTGGATGACACCGGCTTGGTGAAGAAAGGAACCCACTCGGTAGGCGTGACCCGCCAGTATTGTGGACAGGTGGGGAAGCAAGAGAACTGTCGCGTGGCGGTCAGTTTGTCGGTGAGCACGGAGCGCGCCAGCCTGCCGGTTGCCTGGCGTCTGTACTTGCCGGAAGTGTGGGCCAAGGACAGGACACGCAGGAAGAAGACGGGAGTACCCGCGGAGATTCGATTTCAGACTAAAGCGGCGATTGCGCTGGAACAAATCCGCGCGGCAGTGAAGCGTGAGATCCCGGTCGGAGTCGTGCTGAGCGACGCGGCTTATGGAACCGATACCCAGTTTCGCGAAGAGCTCACGGACTTAGGGTTGCTTTATGTGGTGGGGATCATGTCCTCGGTGACGGTATGGAAACCGGGTCAGGGACCGCTGCCCGCCGCGACTTGGAGAGGCCAGGGACGACCGCCAAAATATCTTCGCCGCAGCCGAAGGCATGCACCCGTCACCGCAAAGCATCTGGCTCTGGCCTTGCCACCACAGGCGTGGAAGAAAGTATCCTGGCGAGAAGGAACCCGCAGCCAACTCCACTCGCGTTTCGCGGCCGTGTGCGTCCGTCCGGCTCACCGCGATTTTGAACGCAGTAAGCCCTATCCCGAGCAATGGCTGCTGATCGAGTGGCCCCACCAAGAAGCTGAACCCACCAAGTACTGGCTCTCCACCCTCTCGGCAGAGACGAAACTCAAGGACCTGGTTGGCATGGCCAAACAGCGCTGGATCATCGAGCGGGACTACGAAGAACTGAAGCAAGAACTGGGATTGGGCCATTATGAAGGAAGAGGCTGGCGGGGTTTTCATCATCACGCTACCCTCTGTATCGCGGCCTATGGGTTCCTGGTAGCCGAACGGAGCCGTTTTTTTCCCTCTGCTCGCGCCGGTCAAGTGGACTTATCCGTCCCCCAAATACCGCCCCAGTTCCGCCCTCGGGGATCGCCCGGTTCGCCTCGAACGACATAATCCCTGCTCGATTGCCACACTCCGACAAACCCTCGCTCGGGCGCTTCTCCGACAACTTTCCAGTTGTCCTTTTTGTGGAGCTCCACACTTATAACACAGTAGTACTAACAGCCCGTGGTGCAAGTCCAGATTCGTAAGCAAAAACTTCTGCGGTATCCACAGACTTTGTTCGTAGAATCGGCGCATGGCGATGGGGACGCGCAAGCAGCGGGAGAAGCAAAAGGACATCTGGATCGCGCACGCCGAGTTGGCGTCGGCTCCGGGGCATCCTTTTTATCAGCGTTTGAATGAGTTGCTGGAGGCCGAGCGCTTCGACGAGTTTGTCGAGACCCGGTGCGCGAAGTTTTATGCGGAGAAGTACGGGCGCCCGTCGCTGACGCCGGGGATTTACTTTCGGGCGCTGCTGATCGGGTATTTCGAGGGCATCGGAGCGGAGCGCGGGATTGCCTGGCGGCTGGCGGATTCGCTGGCGCTGCGGCGTTTCGTCGGCATCGCGCTGGACGAGTACACGCCGGATCACTCGACCATTTCACGCACGCGAAGATTGATCGACCTGGACACGCACCGCGAAGTATTCGTCTGGGTGCTGGGGGTGCTGGCCGATCGCGGGCTGCTGCAAGGCCAGCGGATCGCGATTGATGCAACGACGCTGGAGGCGAACGCGGCGATGCGCTCGATTGTGCGGCGCGACACGGGGGCGAGTTACGAGGAGTTTCTGCGCGGGCTGGCGAAGGCCTCAGGGATCGCGACGCCGACACGCGAAGATCTGGTACGGTTGGATCGCAAGCGCAAGAAGCGGACGTCGAATAAGGAGTGGAAGAGTCCGGCGGATGGGGACGCGCGGATTGCGAAGATGAAGGATGGGCGCACGCATCTGGCGCACAAGGCGGAGCATGCGGTGGATCTGGACACGGGCGCGGTGCTGGCGGTCACGCTGCAAAGCGCCGATAAGGGCGACACGACCACGCTGGATGAAACGTTGTGCGCAGCCGGGATGGCAGTGGCGGAGCAGGTCGGACGCGAAGCGGAGTTGCGGCCCGACGACCAACCGAAAGTGAACGTGGCCGGGATCGAGGAGACGGTAACCGACAAGGGCTATCACAGCGGCGCGGTGGTGAAGCGGATGAAGGCGTACGGGGTGCGCAGTTACATTCCGGAGAAGAAACAAAAGGGCCGGCGGAACTGGGCGGGCAAAGCGGCCGAGCAGCAAGCGGTGTACGCGAACCGGCGGCGGGTGCGGGGCGAGTACGGCAAGAGTTTACTCAGGCGGCGCGGCGAGCTGGTCGAGCGCAGCTTCGCGCACTGCTACGAGACCGGTGGGATGCGACGCTGCCATCTGCGCGGACGCGACAACATTCTGAAGCGGCAGTTGGTTCATGTGGGCGCGTTCAACCTGAGCCTGATCCTGCGCCAGTTGCTGGGTGCGGGCACGCCACGGGAACTGAGAAATCGCTTGGGCAGGCTCGTGGTACGCGTTCTTTTGCTGTTCTCGAACCGGAATAGTCAGCACAGGCTTCGTTGCCACTGTATCTCCGGGTCGGTTGCCAAGTGCGCCGCAAGATCGCGCACCCGGATACGGCGCCCGCTTTGTAGAAAATCAGCTACATGCACCACGGGCTGCTAAGCCTTGACCGTAAGACTGGCGCCCTTTGCGGTGTTTCGCAGCAGGAAATCAAAGATCGGTAGAAACACGTTGTAGCGCGAGTTCGGAACATCGTGATGGCTCATGTGATAGGCGCGGGCATAGCGAAGACCAGGAGGAAGCCAGCCAGTTATGTGAATGCGCCAATGGATCTCTTCCGTCAGAATCAAGTAGATCGTCCAGCCGACGAAGACACCCGAGAGAATTCCCCAGAGCCCGAACAGCGCAGAAATCAGGAGCGCTGGAATGCTGTTGACGGCAAACAGAAGAAAGACGTTCAGCGGGGAGCTGGCAAGTGCAACGTACTCTGCTTCCTCAGCTGTGCCGATCTGAGCATGATGATCGCGATGCCCGGTTCCAAGCAGGTTGCGAGGATGATGTAATAGCCAGCGATGGTACGCGTATTCAAAGCCATTGCCCCATATCAGACCGATGAATATACCAAATAGCAAGCGCTTCGAATCGACAGATGAATACACGCTGAGGCACAACGCGGGCAAGGTTCCGCAGAGAACAGCGGTTATGGCGTTGTTGCGTTTCTTAGTCCGCCCGTGTCGGATTGCTCTCGCACGGAGTTCGGGTGGCACCTCTGGTCTCATTGACTTAAGCAGATTTTACAGCAGATGAATCTGGGAGTTGCATCGGAATCGACGGATTTGCCAACCCTGCCACTTGTTTGAAAATCGGCCTTCGAAACAACCTACAGAATCGCCCGAACTTTGCCACCAACGCTCACCCCTTCGTAAGTGCGTTGTCCTGGCAGCCGTGCGTCAGGCTTATGCCTCAGCCCATTCACTTGCTCGCCCGAATGGACTATCGTGGTGACACAACGGCGGCGCGGCTAGCCGGAAGGTCTATTGTTACCGAATCGGGCTGTGTCCAAACGGCTTTGCCGCTGCTCAGGTCCAAACGATTCATGGTCACTTTGACATGGTTCTGGACAACCTCAACCATCAGATAGTGGTAGTTCACTTCCTTACTCTGAAACGGGTCGTCAGGAGCGCGTTCGATCGGGTAGGCATGCGCGCCTCCACCGCCGGAGACAAAATAGGTTATACCGCCGTGTTCATGCCGCTCGTAATTATGGACGTGTCCAGAAAACATCACGATGCGATAGCGCGCTTGGGCCTGATACGCTTCCAGCATCTTTCCGAGAGCTTGCTCACGCGCCCGGGTAGAATGTCCTCCACCGAAGACCTTCGCGTCTGAGGAACTGGTGTAGGGCGGGTGATGATCCATAACGAAAACGAAATTCACCGAATCAGGCACATGATCCAATTCGTCGGAGAGCCATTGCCCTTGCGGGCCCGATGTTTCTTCTTCCGAGCTGTCGAGGACCAAAAGCAGTGAATTCGCCGCCCGCAGCGAGTAGTAGCGGCTGTTCCTCAGGTCGGGAAAGCGTTGGAAATAGTTTTGCAGTGCGATTTGCTGGTCCCCGTGCAGATCGTGGTTGCCCAAGGCGGGATAAACCGGAATCTTCTTCTCACGCCAGATGCTGGTTTCCCGATCCCACACTTTCCAGTCATCCTTATCGTAGCCGTTGTAAACGATGTCGCCGGTAAAGCAGATGAACGCTGGATTCACATCGGCAATCGCCTTCACCAGGGCTACCCGAACCGCTGGGTTCGCAGGTTCGGTCTCTGTTGGATCATGAAAGCGAGTATCGCCATAGGCGACAAAATGAAAGGGCGTCTTCACTTCGATCTGCAGATCGACCGCTTGAGTCTGCGAAACCGATTTTTTGGTGCAGCAAGTTAGCGCGAATGCCACTGCGAGGATAAACAGCGGAAAGGCGCACGGACGCAAAAAGGGACGCGACAGATTCATAGAAAATGCCCGGTCAGTTCATTCGATTTAATCTCGGCTGGCCTCTGACGAAAGCGCGTGAAATCTCTCTCAAGAATGGTTTGCCTCAGAAAATAAGCCGAACCATGAACTGAAGCTGCCGAGGCAGCCCCGTACCAGTGTTGGGCGAAGCGGCATTGTCGTTGTTGAGGTTGAAATTTACAGTCGTATCGATGACACCGAAACCTGCCTGAGGCGTCAAATAGCCTGTGCCCGAAGCGGTGGGATCGTAGACGAGATTCAATGCGTTAGGGTCGCCGAATTGCACGTGATTGAAAATGTTGAACGCCTGTACGCCAAACGATAGCGTGGCGCGCTCGGTGAGCTTTGTCTCCTTGGTCAGTGCCAAGTCGATTTGCCAGTAGGGCAATGCGCGAATGATTCCATTCGGTTCATTTCCAAAGCGGGTGAAATTTCCGTTGGCGTCGACCGGGGGCGCCTGAAATGCCGCGGCGTTGATGTAGGACGACCCCGGGTTGTTTCCTACTGCCGGATGCTGGTGCGGCAAAATCAAGGGCACTCCGGGGACGAGGTCCGGACGTTGGCTGTTTTGGTCGTCACCATCGGGAAGAAGGTAAGTGTAGGGTAGTCCTGCCTGGCCAAATGGAGAATTCGCGTACAGGGGCACGCTAGTGTCGATCTGGTTCGTGAGGTCCATGAAGACGGTCAGGGGGTGTCCCGTATGCCAAAGGCCGATGCTGCTGAATTGCCAGCCTCCGAATATCTTCCCGAGGACTCCGGGAGCGCTAAGAAAGGGTTTCCCGGGTCCAAATGGCAGTTCATAAACCGCGTTTACTGCGACGTTATTGCGGATGTCGAAAACGCTTGGCCCCTTATCGCACGCCAGGCAATTCACATTCTCTGGTCCGTTGGATTCTCCACCTCCCACCGATCCGTCGTTAATCGAATGCGACCATGTGTAACGCGCCTGAAATTCCAAACCTTGGCTGAATCGGCGCTCCAGAGAGAGTCCCAGCGCGTTGTAGGTGCTGGATCCAATATCACTCTTGTAGTCGACCGAACCAAAGGGATTTCCGCCGGGATAGTACTGGTCTAGAGTCCGCACGCAATCGCCGTCGACCGGATTGAAGGTAACCGGTTCGGTGCAGAGATTCACTGCCCCGCGGGAAAACAAGCGTACGCCACGGCTACCGAGGTATTGAGCAGAAGCCAGAAAATTCGAGGGCAGTTGATGCTCCACGCCAAGAGTCCACGTTTCCACGTAAAGGTCCCGCCGCCCCTCTCGCTGCAAGCCTCGCGGATGGCTGGCCTGCTTGCCGATCCCACTGAGTCCGTTGAAGGTAGGGTCCTGCTGCTGGAATTGCGACTGTAAGTTCGGGCCGGGGGCAAAGCTATTAATCAGGACGCGGAACGTGTCGCTCTCCAGTCCGGCATTCAGATCATCATTCTGCGCCGCGCCGTGATAGATGCCAAAGCCCGCGCGGATTACCGTTTGCCCATGCAGCGCCGAGGGGGACCAAGCCAGCGCCAGTCGCGGGTCGAAGTTCACATAACTGGCGTTGTACAAAGCAGGATTTGCGGGACATGGAGCGGTATCAATCGGACCGGGGCTCGGTGCCACATTGAACGATCCTGTACCCAGGCATACCCCGTGAAACTGATTCACATCAAATACTGTAGTACGATTGGTCGCCTCGTGAGCCACGCCGTAATAATCCCAGCGCAGCCCACCAGTCAGCGTCAGCGTGGGAGTCGCCTTCCATTCGTCCTGGAAGTATGGCATGAAGAAGTTGCGGCGCAATCGATGACAGCACCAGGGAGCGATGTAGTCGATATTGGAAATGGTAGCCTGTGACAGGGAGTAGTCGTCCCCGAAAGTGAGATTGTTGTTCGAGGTCTGGCCCTGGTTGAGGCGGACACGGCGATACTCCATCCCGAGCTTGAACGTATTGCGGCCTTTTGACCAGATGAGGTTGTCGATGAGTCCATAGGTAGTCCCGACCTCAATATCGGCACTGTCGTTATTCAGTGCTGCGAAATCGTTCGTGCCGACCGCGTAGGGCAGAGCACTGGATTGCGGATTGTGAAAGGGAGCCCGATTGATGTAACCCTTGACTTCGTTCAATAGACTGGGACTGAACGTGTGCTGCAGGGCCAACATGTAGTTCGCCGGATGATTAATCGTCTGAAGCTTCTCCGAGGCAAGGGTTGCGGAAAATCCGTTTGGGGCATCGACGAGGCTGATATCACGCTGTGCCCGCCCATACAGCAGGGTTTTTTGGCTGATCCTATGATCTATCCGAATCAGCCAGGTGTCTTCATGCACTGTCGTGGGGGTAGCGAATGTAGCCAGATCTTGGTTTCCTCCCTGGTACTGGAAAGCGCTATCGGGAAAGACAAACCGCGCGGTGCAGCCGTCAATCGTCCCCACAGAGGCGCGCCAGGGGAACGCTTGCATGATTTGGCACGTCTGCGACCCATAGCCCAGGTTCGTCGACTGATCCAGCACATACCGCTGATAGGGCACGGTGATATTTGTCGGTTCGCCGGCGCCAAAGACGGCGTTGCCAACTCCAGCCGGCACATCCGCACTCTGCGTGGTCGACTGCAGCTGGCGTAACCCTTCGTAACTGATAAAGAAGAAAGTGTTGTCTTTCTTGATCGGACCACCGACAGTTAATCCATATTGTCCCATGCGAAAGGGAGGAATCGCGGGATTGCCCGCCAGGTTGTAGTCATTGTAGTTACGCGCGTCAAAAACCGAGTTTCGGAAGTAGCCAAAAACTGAGCCATGATATTGATTGGTGCCAGACTTGGTTTCAACATCGATTTGTCCGCCCGCCTGGGTGCCGTATTCGACGTCATAAACAGCGCTATTGACCCTGTATTCCTCGACTGCATCCTGTGAGATCTGCAGACGGGTTTGGGATTTCTGCGCCTGTTCCTGGATGCCGCCGGCATCCACGCCGTCGATGGAGAAATTGTTGTCGTCTCGGGCTCGCCCGGCGAAACGAATGGTGCGCTGGTCACCCCCGCCGTCGTCCTGGGCGAATGGGGCAAGCAGCGTGAAGCTGGCCCAGTCGCGTCCATTGTTCGGAAGGTCGGCAATCTGGGTAGTATCAATTACGGTTGAAGCTGCGGCAGAAACGCGATCGGCCGGAGCAAGAGTCTCCTGTACGTCGACCTGTTCGGTGATTGCCCCCACTGCCAGTTTGACATCGAGCGTACGCGTCTGACCCACTCTTAAAACGACATCCTGAGCTACTTTGGTCTTAAAGCCACTTGCCGAGGTCGTAACCCTGTATCGGCCGACCGAAAGGCCGGGGAATCGGTAATACCCCTTCGAGTTCGTCGGTTGCTCTCCACTTAGCCCGGTGTCGACTGCTAAGACTTTCACCGTGGCGCCGACAATGACGCTTCCTGAGGAATCGCTGACGGTCCCTTCGAGCTCCGCGCGATCAACCTGCCCAAGCGCGTAGGGCGCAGCCAAAAGCAGGGTGAGCAGCCCGAAGGACAGGACGATGGAGGGTTTGGAAAAGAGGCCGATGGATGGGAAGAAGGATCTGAGATGCATATTAGCTCCTGATAACGTGGGAGACTTGGGATCGGGAAGTCTTGAACGTTGTTTCGGCGCGCCCTTCGAGGTCCGCATCTCCGGTTAGTTCAACTGCAGTGTTAGGGAATGACTCAGGATCGTAGAAGCAGGGTGTGACGCAGAGATGAAAGAGACGTTAATATTCCTTCAGGTTGGCTTCAGGGTTGAATCAAGGCCGCAATCATGAGATTCATCATGAAGATGTAAACGAATACGAAGTGCCCAAGCACCACACGCACGGCGGGATCGGCTGGTCTGAGATTGTGCTTACGTCGCTTTGCTTGTTTTTGCTCTGAAACCGCGCTTTCCTGCGGTGACTAGCGAAATATGCCGATTGCTCTCGGTGGCCGCCAGTTAAGACACCACCCGGATTCAGGGAGGGGGGCGGATCCACTCTCGCTCTGTAGATACAGTACCGGCCTGTTAGACGTGCCGGGGTCTATTGCCCCGGAAACGCTCCGCAAAATCTTCTTCCAAAAGAGGAACATTCGCATGGCCGTTGCAATTTCTGGCTTATCGAAGACCTATCCAAATGGCGTTAAAGCCCTCAAGAGCATTTCTCTGAACATCGGAAACAATATGTTTGGACTCGTCGGTCCGAATGGAGCGGGCAAGAGTACGCTCATGCGGACGATCGCCACCCTCCAGGATCCCGACTCGGGATCGGTCCAACTCGACGGGTTGAACGTGTTGACCGAGAAGAACGAAGTACGAAAGGTTCTGGGCTATCTTCCTCAGGAGTTTGGCGTATATCCGAAGATGTCAGCCCTCGACCTGCTGCAGCACCTTGCGGTGATGAAGGGGATTACGTCCTCCAGTGAGCGCAAGGAGATGGTGGACGCCCTGTTGCAACAGACGGCAATGAGGCTCCTATGCGCCTCAACGACTACATCGAGATTGGCGTCTTTAACAGCCCGTGGTGCAAGTCCAGATTCGTAAGCAAAAACTTCTGCGGTATCCACAGACTTTGTTCGTAGAATCGGCGCATGGCGATGGGGACGCGCAAGCAGCGGGAGAAGCAAAAGGACATCTGGATCGCGCACGCCGAGTTGGCGTCGGCTCCGGGGCATCCTTTTTATCAGCGTTTGAATGAGTTGCTGGAGGCCGAGCGCTTCGACGAGTTTGTCGAGACCCGGTGCGCGAAGTTTTATGCGGAGAAGTACGGGCGCCCGTCGCTGACGCCGGGGATTTACTTTCGGGCGCTGCTGATCGGGTATTTCGAGGGCATCGGGGCGGAGCGCGGCATTGCTTGGCGGCTGGCGGACTCGCTGGCGCTGCGGCGGTTTGTCGGCATCGGATTGGACGAGTACACGCCGGATCACTCGACGATCTCGCGCACGCGGCGGCTGATCGATCTGGACACGCATCGTGAAGTTTTCGCCTGGGTGCTGGGGGTGCTGGCCGATCGCGGGCTGCTGCAAGGCCAGCGGATCGCGATTGATGCAACGACGCTGGAGGCGAACGCGGCGATGCGCTCGATTGTGCGGCGCGACACGGGGGCGAGTTACGAGGAGTTTCTGCGCGGGCTGGCGAAGGCCTCAGGGATCGCGACGCCGACACGCGAAGATCTGGTACGGTTGGATCGCAAGCGCAAGAAGCGGACGTCGAATAAGGAGTGGAAGAGTCCGGCGGATGGGGACGCGCGGATTGCGAAGATGAAGGATGGGCGCACGCATCTGGCGCACAAGGCGGAGCATGCGGTGGATCTGGACACGGGCGCGGTGCTGGCGGTCACGCTGCAAAGCGCCGATAAGGGCGACACGACCACGCTGGATGAAACGTTGTGCGCAGCCGGGATGGCAGTGGCGGAGCAGGTCGGACGCGAAGCGGAGTTGCGGCCCGACGACCAACCGAAAGTGAACGTGGCCGGGATCGAGGAGACGGTAACCGACAAGGGCTATCACAGCGGCGCGGTGGTGAAGCGGATGAAGGCGTACGGGGTGCGCAGTTACATTCCGGAGAAGAAACAAAAGGGCCGGCGGAACTGGGCGGGCAAAGCGGCCGAGCAGCAAGCGGTGTACGCGAACCGGCGGCGGGTGCGGGGCGAGTACGGCAAGAGTTTACTCAGGCGGCGCGGCGAGCTGGTCGAGCGCAGCTTCGCGCACTGCTACGAGACCGGTGGGATGCGACGCTGCCATCTGCGCGGACGCGACAACATTCTGAAGCGGCAGTTGGTTCATGTGGGCGCGTTCAACCTGAGCCTGATCCTGCGCCAGTTGCTGGGTGCGGGCACGCCACGGGAACTGAGAAATCGCTTGGGCAGGCTCGTGGTACGCGTTCTTTTGCTGTTCTCGAACCGGAATAGTCAGCACAGGCTTCGTTGCCACTGTATCTCCGGGTCGGTTGCCAAGTGCGCCGCAAGATCGCGCACCCGGATACGGCGCCCGCTTTGTAGAAAATCAGCTACATGCACCACGGGCTGTTAAGGGCGCGAAGGATGAGGAGCAACCTCTTTATCTGGAGAAAAAGAAGCTAACGCA
Source organism: uncultured Acidobacteriota bacterium (assembly GCA_963763845.1). GTDB lineage: Bacteria > Acidobacteriota > Terriglobia > Terriglobales > Acidobacteriaceae > Sulfotelmatobacter. The sequence continues at coordinate 30,790 of CAVXPX010000012.1, read as the reverse complement.
GGAGCAGAACACATTCGAGATCGTGGTTGACGAAGAGCCGACCCGGGCCGGAATTGATCCCTACAATAAGCTCGTCGACCGCATTGCCGACGACAACATGATTGACGTGAGCAAGCAATGAGAGGTAAATGGGAAGTGGGGTTCAGCATTCCATCAGGTTCCAATCACATCCCTGAAAGGCGCCCGAGCCCACACTTCGCGGCAGGCTCGGAAAATGAATCGATTTAGTCTGGAGAGTTCATCCGAATTTTTAAATTTCATATCACTGGGAGGAATATCTTGAGCGTTGTCCAGTTTCGTGAACGCATTACTGAAGCTCTCAATCTTGTCTGGGAAACACAGATCGAAAACATCGAAAAAGTCTCTGCGGTGATGGCCGACTGCATCGCACGGGGTGGTCTGGTGCATTTGTTCGGCAGCGGACATTCCGTGCTTCCAGTGCAAGATATGTTTCCGCGCTATGGCGCCTTCCCTGGATTTCGGCCGTTGATGGATATGCGGCTGATGTGGACGAATGTGATTGGATCGGGAGGCGCGAAAGGGCTCCTCTGGCTTGAGCGTCGCGAGGGTTACGCGTCCGCAGTGCTTTTCGAGAACGAACCGATTCGCAGCGGCGATGTCATGCTGGTCTTTTCTCACGGCGGCCTCAACGCCGCCGGAATCGAAGTACTGCTGGAAGCCAGGAAACGCGGACTGACCACGGTGGCGGTTACCTCCCTCGATAATTACCGCAAGCGCGAAGCCACGCATTCCTCGGGAAAGAAGCTGCCGGACGTGGCCGATTACGTGATCGACAACTGCATTCCTGCGGAAGATGCGCTGGTGAGTGTGAAGGGATGGAAGGCGCCGGTGGCGGCGGGATCGACGGTTTCAACGGTGACGATCGCGATGGCGATCATCGCTCAGGTCGCTTCCGATCTTGCCGCCAAGGGACACAATCCCCCCGTTTTCGTTTCACCGAACGTTGCGGGAATACCGCCGGATAACAATAATCTCGTTTACGAAGAGTACGAACGCTCTCTCAAACGGTAGGCTGGAGTCAACTCTGCGACCACGATCGCTTTTTATTAGTGCCTGCGCCGGAATTCTGGTGTTCGGCATCGTTCTGGCAATTCTCGGAACGGTATTTGGTTTGCCGGAGATGCGAGCACGATTGCAGATCGATCTCTCTCAACAGGGAAGCCTGTTTCTCCTCCTCTACGTAGGCATTTTCATTTCTTCGTTGGTCGTGGGGCCGCTCATTGATTATGTCGGCAATAAGGCGAACCTGTTCGTCTCGTCTGCGCTCGTTTCGGCAGCGATGGTATGGTTCGCGCTGGCACACTCCTTTGCATCCGCCGGCATGGCGGCGGTTTTGCTCGGAGTTGGAGGAGGTGGGTTGAACACGTGCACGAACGCGCTCGTTTCCGATGTCTATGGTGATGAGCGTGGACCGATGCTGAACCTGCTCGGGATCTTCTTCGGGATCGGCGCCCTTTTCGTTCCCCTGGTCGCCGCCAGCATGGAAGGACATTTCACGATTCCTCAATTGTTTTTGCTTTGTGCGATTCTTGCTGCAATCTGTGCTTTCGGCTATGCCCTGCTCTCGTTTCCGCCCGCCAGGGCAAGCCAGGTATTCTCGCTGCGCGAAGTTGTTGGAGTCGCGAAATACGAGGGAGTATTGTTACTCGCGTTTATTTTGTTTCTGGAATCCGGGAATGAAGCCTGCATCGGAGGCTGGACATCGACGTTTGTGAATACGATTGGCTATTCAGCGCGGACCGCGACTCTGGTTCTGGCTTCGTACTGGGCGGCTCTGATGGTCAGTAGAATGGTGGCGGCGCGTGTGCTGCAGAAAGTTGGAAAGGCGCAACTGGTGCTGATCGTCGCGCTGATATCGCTATCAGGCTGCGCGGTCCTGCTCGCGACGCGATCGGTGATCCTGCTATTTGCCGGGACCGCACTGATCGGATTGTCGTATGGGCCGATTTTTCCGACAACGTTGGCGATCGCGGGCGACCGTTATTCCCAGCGCGCCGGCACAGTGTTTGGACTTCTGTTTTCGATTGCTCTGATGGGAGGCATGCTGTTTCCCTGGACCGCAGGACAGGTCTCGCAACGGCTCAGCGTTCGCGCAGGCATGATCGTGCCTTCCCTCGGAGCGGTTGGCATTATTCTGTTGTCGGCCATCGTGTTTGTGCGTACGCGAGGTGGCGAGCCATCCAAGACCGGCGCAGCGCGTTTCTAGCTGAGGCCTTGCGCCTATTTGTCCAAACGGGTGAGGACCGACGATGCCTTACGTCTTAGCGGTTGATCTTGGTGGGACGAAATGTTCGGCGGCTGTCGTGGATCGGAAGGGGCATATCGTCTCGCGCCGCACCGTACCCGTCGACGTCAGTTCTCAATCAGCCCCAGTTCGCCAGATCGTTCAGTTAAGCCGGGATCTCGCGGAAGGTGGGAGGCCGAAGGAATGCTTCGCCGCAGCAGGAATCGCCGTGCCGGGCTTGGTTCGCCGCAATGGTACGGTTTGGGCGCCGAACCTTCCGAACTGGAAACGGGTGCCGCTTGCCGGCCGTTTGGAGCGCTCTCTTGAAATTCCCGTGGTGGTCGAAAGCGATCGCAACGCCGCGTTGCTGGGAGAATGCTGGTGCGGAGCAGCACGAGGACGATCCGATGTAATCGTGTTGATGATCGGAACCGGAATTGGCGCCGGCATCATGAGCAGTGGGAGCGTAATTCGCGGCGCACACGAACTTTCTGGTTGCGCGGGATGGCTTACCATCTCACTCGATGGCAACTCGAATTCGTCAGCAACTGGAGAGCTGGAATCTTTAGCTGCGGGCCCCGCCATTGCTAACGCTGCTCGAAAGCGCTTGCGAGAAGGAGCTGTCAGCAGCCTTACGCACTTCGATCTTTCCACAATTACAGCTCACGAGGTGGCAGCGGCAGCTCGAGAAGGAGATCCGATGGGGTTGGACATCTTCCAACAGGAGGGAAGACTGCTCGGATTCGGCGTTGCCAACATGGTCAGCTTGTTCGATCCGGAAATTGTGATTCTCGGAGGAGGCATGGCTGGTGCGGCGGATCTTTATCTCGATTCATTGCGTGATGCAATGCTCGAACGCGCTCAACCGCTCGCGGCGCACCAAGTAAAACTGGCTGTCAGCAAGCTGGGAGATCGAGCGAATCTGCTGGGTTGTGCTCGCCTGGCCTGGCAATCGTTGGAAACGCGCAAGTCGAAGAAGGAGAGACGATGAATCGGCGTTCCTTTGCTCAGTCGGTCGGAAGTGCGGTAATTCTGTCGGCGATTCCGGGTTCGTCCGCGTTGACGCAAGACTCGGCCGCTTCGAAGGCCGGCAAAGTCATGGCGGTCGCGGCTCACCCCGGCGACGGTATGTTCACCATGGGCGCAGTGCTGGCCAAGCAGATCGAACGCGGCGGCACAGGCGTTTTGTTGAGTTTGTCATTCGGAGAGAAGGGATCTCCGAAGAACATTCCCATTGCCGAATATGGCGCACTGCAACGTTCGGCCACCGAGAACGCGGCGCGTCTGATCGGAGCAGAGGCTATCTTTCTTGACTATCCAGATGCTGAGATACCGTTCAATGAGGAAAGCTCGCTGCGAGTTTGCGACCTCATCCGTGAACAGCGGCCAGACGCCCTGGTGACGCACTGGAGCGGAAGTTGGCATAAGGATCACCAGAATTGTCATCTGATCGTTCGCGACGCCGTTTTTTATGCGGGTTTGGAAACGCTCACCCGAAAGCACCCAGCCCACGCCGTTTCGAAAATCTTCTACGCGGAAAACTGGGAAGATGCTGCGAACTTCGTCGCCGACACTTACATCGCCATTGACTCTGTTTATGAGAAGTGGATGCAGGCTTGCGATCTCTATCCGATGTGGCGAGGACAAACCGGATTTTTCCGATACAACGATTACTACAGCAGTCTTTCAGTTATGCGCGGGTGCCTTTCCGGCTCTCGCCATGCCGTGGCTCTCATGTCGGACATCAATCAACGCACTGAACGCTTGCAAACTCTCTAATTCTCTCCGCATTTAGAACCTCACCTGCTGAGAGGAACCTTGGCGGTCCAAAGTTGCGAACCCTTGGTTTGACCAATAAAGAATTGCTCATCCTGCAGCGCCCGTACACCCCGTGGGCCTGCTTATGAAGTCTCTTGCGGCTGGCTCGAATTCGCAAGTAGAAATCAGGCTTCCACCAAGTTGGCGGTACGACTGGGCCGCCGACTCTTGAAGATCCGTACAATGGCACACTGAGCCATCCGTCCAGAGGTCAAAAATGACATGGAAGTGGTTCTTTCTTTATTTCCGTCGACGAAACCGTGGTCTCAGACGCAAGCGCTGCTGCCCTTGCCACGCAGCCTTTTCAATTCGTCTTCCAGGGTGATCGCGAGTTCTCGAACTCCGCGCCGGATTTCTTTGGAATCTATGGCGGCGAACCCAAGCTGCAATCCCTCGCGCACCGCCGCGCCTTGACGGTAACTACTCAGCGCAGTTACCTCTACTCCGCGCGTTGCTGCCGCTGTCGCGACCGACTCAGCACTCAGGCCTCCGTGCAGCCAGGCGGCGATCTGTAGTCCGGCCTCGACGCCCGAAATCTCCAATGGTCCGCAGAGGCTCTGCTGTGCGCACTCCAACAAAATCGACAATCGCTGTGCATATACTTCACGCATGCGCCGCAGGTGTCGCCCGACATGCCCCTCGGTGATGAAGTCGCAAAGAATTGCCTGATCAAGCAGCGGCGCGTGGCGATTTGTCACCGAAAGAGCAGCGGCACAGTAGTCCAGCAAATCAGGTGGGATAACCAAATATCCCACCCTCAGCGACGGGAAGAGCACTTTGCTGAAGCTTCCCGTGAAGAGCACAAGTCCGTGGCGATCGAGTCCCTGCAGCGCCGGGACCGGACGTCCGGCATAACGATATTCGCTGTCGTAATCGTCTTCGAGAACCAGCGCGCCGCACCTGGCGGCCCAGTCAAGCAACTGCAGCCGCCGGGCGACACTCATCGTGACTCCGAGTGGAAACTGGTGTCCCGGTGTGATGTAAACCAGCCGCACATCGCGCATGCTTGCATCGGGCACCCGTATTCCCTCTGCGTCCACGGCAATGGCAGAGATCTTGGCTCCCGCGGCTTTGAACGCAATCGCCGCGCCGGGATATCCCGGATTTTCCATGCATACCCGGTCGCCAGGATTCACGAAGAGTCGCACCGCGATGTCGATGGCTTCCTGAACGCCAGAGACGATCATCACTTGGTCGGCAACGCACTTCACGCCGCGTGAGGTGCTCAGGTAGCTTGCCACGGCATCTCGCAGCGGCGGGTATCCCATCGGGCCGCAGCCCAGGAGGAGGCTCGCTGAGATGCGCCGTAGGCGTCGCGCCGCCACTTGCGCCCATAACGTGGTTGGGAACAAATCCAAGGCGGGCATGTTTGTCCGAAAAGCGCGGCTGGGGCGGATTTCAAAGTTCGGAAACAGTTTCACCCGCCGTGCATAGTCAGAAAGCTTTCGACGCGGATTGTGTCGCACTGGCGGTGTTGGGCTGTCCTTGCGTGGAACCTGGAGCAATTCCTCGGGCAGGATCTTGTTCACATACGTGCCAGATCCGACGCTGCCCTGAATGTAGCCTTCAGACTTCAACTGCTCGAACGCGTTGACGACGGTGCCACGGGCAAGACGGTATTGTCGCGCCAGATCGCGCGTGGCCGGGAGCCTGATGCCGGGACGTAGCCGGGCTCCCAGAATCGCCGCCCGTAAGGATTCGTACAGCCAACGGCTGGCAGGTTTGCCCGAATCGCGCAAGGGGAGCACTAGCTCCAGGGAAGTCGCTCTCTTCATTCACATAATGGTACATCACAAATTAAGTAAATGGATCTTGTTGCTAGTCCACTATCCCAGTAAGGTTGCAGTTGAAGGAGTCAATGATGAATGCCTCCGAAATACCAGCCCTCGCAGTAATTCTGTTGCTAACGCCCTTGGGAAATCCGATGGCATGGACCCAGGTCGATACGACTCAGGCTGAAGCCAAGGATCGTGCTCGGGTCGTCCTCGCTCATACTCTGCCGATACTGGATGGCAGCCACCTGAAAGCAAGTGTGGTTGAGGTGCACTACGGCCCCGGCGAATCGTCACCGCAACATAGTCATCCCTGCGCCGTCGTCGCTTATGTAGTCGAAGGGGCGATTCGCACCCAGGTTAAGGGCGAACCTCAGGCGATCTACAAAGCCGGCGACGCTTTTTATGAGGCTCCGAACGGGATTCATGAAGTCTCCGCCAATGCCAGCCGGACTCAGCCGGCCACATTCATTGCCTACTTCCTTTGCGATCACGATGCGCCGCTGAGCATTAATATCCCCGAAAACGATTCTGCGAAGGAGACATCCAGATGAGCCAGCGCATCGACTCTGTCTCCGACGACGCAGTCGCCCGCACCAGCGAACGATTGCCGGCGATGAATTGGGAGCGGGCAGGAGTTCTCTATGCCCGCCTTGCGGTAGGCAGCGCCTTTCTCTCTGCGGTCGCTTCGCGCTTCGGACTATGGGATAGGACCCTCGACCTGAAACACTTTGCAAATTTCATGCGATACGCGGCAGAAGTGAACTCCTTTCTGCCCAAGGACTGGATTCCCTCTGTCGCGTGGGCATCTACGATTGCCGAAACGTCATGCGGAATCCTGCTGATTTTAGGAGTCTGGCCACGATGGGCGTCGCTCGCCAGCGCGGTTCTGCTCGCGCTGTTTGGAACGGCAATGGCGATCTCGTTCGGAATCAAATCGCCCATGGACTATTCGGTTTTCTCTGCCTCAGCAGCGTCTGGGTTGCTGATGCTGAACGCGTTCAGGCAAGACGGCAAGTAGGTTTTCAATCACTGAAACGGAGATCAATCATGATGCAACGAAAGCGCAATACCGTGATAGTCATGGCGATTCTGGTCGCGGCAACTTTGAGCTCTGCGAATCTGGCTGCTCAGACACCAGGCGACGAGCAGTTGCTCAGCACGCGCGAATCCGTATGGCGTGCATGGTTTGCCGGCGACACGGTAGCCCTCGAAAAGCTTGTTCCACCAGAGACCATCGTCATCAGTGCCGGCGAGAAAGAATGGAAGAACCAAGCCTACGTAATGCGAAGCGCCGCCGAATTCCATGCCAGCCAGGGAAAACTCGTTCGGCTCGAGTTTCCCCACACCGAAGTTCAACACTTTGGCAATGTCGCCATCGTTTGGAGCACATTTGTCGTGGAAACGGAACAGAATGGCAAACGCGAGTCGAGTTCCGGCCGCGCAACGGAGATCTTTGTTTGGAAACACGGCCGCTGGACCAATCCAGGCTGGCACACCAGTTCTACAAAATGACCACCGCATGTCTTGAAAATACAGGAAAAAGGAGAACTAAAGATGACGCAGAGCAATGCAGCCTCCGCGGAAGCTTACTACAAAGCAATGAGCGACAAAGACCTGCCAGCGATGGCGCGGCAGTTACACCCAGACGTCCGACTCGTTACGCCGATGGAAGACCTGAGCGGAAGGGATGCAGTTCTCGAAGCAGCAAAGAAACTGCTAGGCTTCATCCGGAGCGTGGAGGTGCTGGCGAGATTCGATTCCGGGAACCAGGCGATGCTGGTTTATAACATGCACTTTGCCGAGCCTGCCGGCCTCTGCCGAACGGCCGCTCTGATGACGTTTCAAGACGGCCTGATCCTGCGCAATGAGCTCTTCTTTGACGCCAGCCCCTTTAGGAAGACTTAGAAAAGACGTGTAAATTGTCTTCTTCTCTTGCCAGCAGCCATCGACGCGCGCACAGTCCTCCCCTGAGTGATGAGCTAACTGGGGCGACAGCCATAAGTTAGCATGCATACCCCCGGGCCGCCGTTACCATGGTCATTTTTCCCCTAATAGGGTGCTTGTCATACTTCTTCATAGCCAGCATCCCGAATCATGAAAAGGCTCGGGTATCTGTTTTCTTCACAGAGGGGGGAACATACTTATCATGAAGCCGCTTCCGTTACTGTTCGTGCTCGCAATAGCAATTGCTGTGAATGCTCAAGACAAGCCTCGTGTTTTTGTTCAGGGCAAAGGCTCGGAAAATGTAAGTAGCAACGGAAGTGGCGGAGGTGGACACCACTGGGCGGCTTGGGGGTCGAAGTCCACGATCGATTCTCACGACGAGAGCATGGAAGTCACGAAGGACCTGGAAAAGAACTGCGAGGGCGTAACCGTAACCATTAACGAGTCCAATGCCGATTACATTGTCATGATGAATCGCGAGTCCAAGCAGAACCGTGGATTGCTGCGCACAAACAGTCAAATCCAGATCGCAAACAAAGCGGGGGATGTGATCGGGACGAATGCTACTCGAACCGTCGGGAACGCTGCCAAAGACTCTTGCGGTATAATCCTGGCCGATTGGCAAGCTCATGGCCCGATGAACGTTCCCACGCCCGCCGCGGCTCCAACACCTCAACCCGCCACCGTGCAACCAGCAATTCAGACTTCAGCGCCAGCCCAGGTTGCACCGGCTGCTGCTGTCTCCCAGCAAGCTGAACCTCAAGCTACATCCGACGCGAGTGTGCCAGGCGAGTCGCTAGCCGACGCAGCTAAACGTGCAAAACAGCGGAAAGCATGCTTGGAGTTGGCGAAAGATAATCCGAGCATTGTCTGCAAATAAATCGAAACGAAGACGTGGCGCGGCTTCGGAAAAGAGTCACGCCACAAAAGGTTGGTTGTCTCTATCGTCTTAACCAGGAACCGATAGTCCCGCAGCCCAGGATCCTATGCCGTCTTCTTCCCCGCCCTCACACGCGCCCATCTCGCCCTCTGAGCCGCCGCGATCTTCCTCCGGGCCGCTGCCGACATCGTTCGTTTTCCGTGGATTGGAACGACCTTCGTATTTTGACGGAATTTCGCCCACCGCGCTTTTTGAGCCGCTGCGATGCGGGCCCGAGCGGCCGCCGAGAGCTTTCGCGTTCCGGTTCCTTTCGCGTATGCCTGGCCGAAAGCAGCGAGCGCTGCAGTGATTCCGTGAAGTTCCTTAGTCAGACGATCTCTTTCCTTTGTCAGCAGACTTACCACTCCAGCTAGATTGGACATTGAGTTCCCCCTCACGGAGGGATTGTACCAAGATACTGCGGTGAAAGGTTTACTAATAGCCGGATAACCTCCGGCTAGCGACAGACTGGGAATAAACGACGAAGAGTAGTTCATCCACACCAGCCGGACACACGTACTCTGAATTGCACCTTATGCAGCGCGCGATTCAGACTGATTGCCAGGCATGCGCGGTGCTGAGTTCCGCCGCAAGTTCTACTTCAAGTTCTTGATAGCTCCCACTAAATCCGTGCCGAGACGGCCTTTATCCAGGCAAGCGTTTCCGCCGCCCTCGGGTTGCAGTTCGACGTAATCTCGGAATGAGGCGAAGTGATACGTTTCTTTGAGAATGGGCACGATACAAATCATGAGACGAGGCTAGGCCGCGCGCCTCAAGACTGTGACTGTCCTGAGGCGTGCCAGCCCTGACTTATTGGAACACTCCTGAGTGGCGTGGCCTTACCGATGATTCTATTTCCGTTGCCCGCCGTGATTCGTCGTCGGTTTCACGTTGTGATCGGCCCGGAGCGGCCGGCTGACGGCAGGCGTGGCGGGCCTTCCGTGATTTTGAGTCGCAAGCTGTCCACGAGACCCAGCGTAGCTCCGTGCGTGCTGTACCTGCGTGCTCATGCGTGGAGCAATGGGCTCGCGGGATGCGGCCCTTTCCGACGGCCGCGGACGAACCGGGACGCCGCGCGATCCGCCATTGAAGCTGGTGTGCGAAACGCTTCGACCCCGATTGACCGCCCGATAGCTGTACACGTTGTGTACGACGCGCGTGTCCACGTGGTTGTAGGTGCGGTTGTAGAAGAAGTGGCCAGAATGCCAATAGCCGCCCTCGTAGCCGAGGCCCACATAGCCAAACCCGTAGTTGATGCCCCCATAGAATCCGATGTGCAGGCCCCAGTGGCCGGGATAAAAGGAATAGCGGCCGCCGTAGAATCCCCAATAGCCTGGCGTCCAGAGCGCTCCCATGTATGGTGGCTCGACCCATGCGCCGGGCACCCAATAATAGCCGGCCGGGCCCCACGCCCAATAACCCGGAGTCCAGAGGTAGCCGTCGGCAGGCGCTGGCGGCTGATCGTAGTCGGGCAGAGCGGGAGGAGGCTGGCTTGCCGTTTCAGTTGGCTGCTCCGCTGGAGCTGATTCATCCGCAGGCTGGCCCGGAGCAGCCTCCTGGCCGGACGCTGGCGGCGCTTGAGTTGTGTACGACGGCCCGCTGGGCGCCAGGTTGACTGCGGCGGGATCCTGACCCTGGTCCTGCGAGGCTTGGTCCGGCGGGGCTTGGTCTTGTGCAGCTGCGACAGCCGCGCTCACGGCGGGAGCGGCGGGAATCAGGCGCTGGTAGCAGACTGCCACGCCCAGCGTGCCAACAAGGACGAAAAAGACCCACGGCGCAATCCGAGGAAGACGGTTCATAACACCCTCCAATAAATTCAGATATTTTGTCCGAGGTCCCTAAGTTTAGCGCGACCGCGTGAAAATGACCATCGACGCGAACGGCTCGTTACTCACCGCCTGGAAAGCAGATATCTCACGTGCGATCTCGACCGGACATATCATGTGCTATTGCTTCGAAGTCAAAGATGGCGAGTGGTTCGCATTTGCCGGGCTGGGAAGACTGGAAAGATCCGAATGGGAAATGAATTAGGATTTGTTCGATTCGCACGACAACTCCTGACGCTGTGACTTCGAGCGTTCACGGCCGGATGCCCGTTGATCTCGGTCCAGAAAGCTATGATCTCTGGCTTACGGTGCAGCCTTGGCGTCTTGCTCGCCGTTTCCGATTTCATAAGTAAAAGAGGAAGCTTAGGCAGTCACAGGTTAGTTGGGCTGTCAAAAGTCGAGGATCCACGACCTGACGGCCCACAACCTGTGACAAACGAATCCATAAGAGCCATTTCTACCTTCCCAACCTGTTTCCATTTCTTGACCTCAGGGGTTTCTCGGCAACCAACAGCACGACCGGTTCGGTTGATATAAGCGGCCCCTTCTTTTCAGAGCCTTGGGACAAATGGCCGGACTTGTGCGACGTGTCACGCCGCTAGCGACGGGTTCGGACTGAGCGCCGCGGCCGCGAAATTGCGTTATCTCCTCAGCCACGGCAAAGATCCGCTCTTTCCCCAGGTGGATGGCTCGACTTGTCCGACCGGTCCAGTCCATAACCGTCTCACCGGGTTGAAAGGTCTGCAAACCCCGATGTGGCCGACAGGGCATACGAGCTCAGGCTAATAGATTCCTGTTATTGGACTGGACCGTGACTCATGGCAGCATCTGACCCCAAGTCTTGAAGAGGGGTTTTCCTGAGGCAATCAATTTTGACGGACGGAGCCGCGTTCTTCGTGCGCTTACATGGGGCGAGCGCAATTACACAAAAATAGTGGAGCTCGAAATGAGACTGATACTGAAAGAGTGGCTGGTACTGACCTTTTTTCTCACCGGAGCGATGCTGGGGCAATCGCTGCCTTCTGCCCAAGGCCAGTCCAGCGTGGCTTCGACGCATGCCGACAATTCAGTGGCGACGCCAAATGCGCAAACGTCTGCACCGGCTCCGTCTTCATCCAAACACAAGCTCGGGCCTCTGGAGATTTCAGTTAACTGGCGCACCCGAGCGGAAGGATGGAACTGGTTTCAGGGCGACACCGGAAACAGCGATTACGGTTTGTGGAACTCTTTGCTGAGAGTTGGAATCGGTCAGACCCGCGAAAACTTTGATTGGTTCATCGAAGGAGAACAGCCATCCATCTTAGGCTTGCCCAACGACGCGGTCGTCGCTGCCCCGCAGGGCCAACTAGGATTGGGTGGGACCTATTACGCCGCCAACAATAACCACACCAACGAGGCCAATGGATTCCTAAAGCAAGCGTTCGTGAATTTCAAGCATCTCGGACCGGCGGCCCTGAAATTCGGACGCTTCGAGTATTTCGATGGTGCCGAGGTTAAGCCCAAAGATCCCATGCTGGCGACCGTGATCCAGACGCGAGTTGCGAGTCGCCTGATCTCGAACTTCGGCTTTAGCGCGGCACAAAGGGCCTTCGACGGCGTGCAGTTTTCGCTGAACTCCGGCCAGAATAACTTGACCTTGTTCGGCGCTCGGCCGACGGAGGGAGTATTCCAAGTAAGGGGAATGGATGAGTTGGACGTAGATATTTATTCCGGAGCCTATACTCGGTCCGTCCGCACGAAACGAAACTCGGCGGAGCTTCGCGTCTTTGCGATGGGTTATATCGATGACCGCACTGTGCTATTGAAAACGGATAATCGACCGCAAAAGGTTAGAGCTGGTGATCAAGGGAAAGTTGAAATCGCGACATACGGATTGGACTATGTCCACGTTTACAACGCCGAGCAGGCCGGCAACTTCGATTTCCTGATGTGGGGGGCTCTGCAGAATGGCTCATGGGGAAATCAGACGCAGCATGCCGCGGCGTTCGTAGGCGAGGCTGGATGGCAACTGCCGGTTATGGCGCTGAAGCCTTGGATCAGCGCGGGCTATTCTTACGGCAGTGGCGACGGTGATCCGAACAACGGACGCCACAGTACTTTCTTCCAGCTTCTGCCTACACCCCGGCAGTATGCCCGATTCCCTTTTTACAACATGATGAATAATGAAGACCTTTACGCTACGCTCAATGTTCGGCCGTTATCGAAGCTCTCTTTGAGAAGCGAAGGACACACTTTGCGCCTGGCCAGCACCTCGGATCTCTGGTACTTGGGTGGGGGCGCCTTCCAGCCGAATACGTTCGGATATACGGGCCGCCCCAGCAACGGGAACCGCGGCCTGGCCAACGTTTGGGATCTCAGCGCGGACTACCAGGTCACGTCCTCCTTTAGCGCGACTCTGTATTACGGCCACGCTTGGGGCAAAGGAGTCGTCGACGCGATTTATCCCAAGGACGCGAACGGTCAGCTCATATACCTTGAAACGAATTACCATTTCTAGAGGATTGCAAGAGAAGTCGCCGCTTGTGGAGATCTCCGGGCTGCTCTCATTTGCGTCCTGTTCGCAAATGTGGAGGTTGTTCACCTCGGACATAGAGCACGCCTCCGGGGATAAGCCAGAACTTCATTCCGGGACCGTTTCACAAACTTGTTCCTGCGTCGCATCGAATGCCTTCGACAAGGTGAGTGGGCGTTTATTCCTTCATTTCACCGTATTGAAAGCGCGGCGCGAGCTTGGCGCCAAACCGTTCCGCAATCGCCAAAGTAAGGGCCTGCGGGGCTAGAACGGACGTGATTCCCTCCCAGGGTTCCGGAACCGGGTCAATCGTGATCGGGAAGAGCCGGTCGGAGTGCGGTCGATCCCCGGATTCGACCAGTATCACTCTGCCTCCACGAGCCACGCAATCTTGTGCCAGAGAGACCCCAAGAGCGGCGGTTCTTCCCAAGGCAAAGATTATCGCGACGTGAGATGCATCCACGTCGAGTATAGGTCCGTGCCGAAAACCTCCGCCCGAATGAGGAGCGGCCCGGTTGCCGGTCATCTCGCGGATGCATAATGCGCCCATGATGGCGGCACCGTAGGCAGGACCGCGTCCTATGATCTCAATGTTGGCCGCGCCCCGGCAGAATTCTTCCATTCTGTTGCGCTCGCTGAACATGCGATCCAGAGATTTCGAGTACGCCTGAAGCACTGGGTCAACATCTTCCTGCCAGGCTCGCCCTAGGATGTGCGATGCAAGGACGATACAGGCTGCGGTCGCATTGGTGTAGGTTTTCGTGGCGTTGCCATATTCTGGCCCCGCGAGAATCGGAAGCCTGTTCTTCGCGAGCGCCCAGCACGCGCTCTTTTCATTGTTGCAGAGCAATCCTATCGGATGATCCGCGCCCTGCTGGTATAGGCGGACAAGTTCTGCGCTTTCTCCTGATGTTGTCACCAGCAAAGACATGGAAGTCTGATCCCAGGCATTGGAATAGTGCAACCACTCGCTGGCATCGACCGCGAAGGAGGATCGGCCCCCGGACTGTAGATAAGAAGCTCCCGAGATAGCAGAACAGTAGGAAGCGCCCATGCCGAGGAAAAGTATCGGACCGGCTGAAAGCGACATCTGCCGAAGATTGTGGAGTTCCTTCGTGATCGTGGAATCGTCCCGGTAAGCGCGGAACAACTGAGCCAGCCGTTGCGGCTGTTCCCGGCACTCCATTTCGTAGATCGAGGTCATGCTCCGCGTCAGAAGTTCGGCCGGAGGCTTAACGCCAGCAATCCAGCGTGACCCAGCTTCGTCCTTATCTTCCATAAGCTTTTTCTCGCTCTGCTAAAGTTTTTAATGATTCATTATAAACTGCGCGATATGATGAGGAAGAGGTGGACTCGTGGCTGATCTCCGCTCTGCCGCCGGGCCGAAGGTAAATCGCGGCTTCGTTCTTCGCGTCTCATCGATTGCCGGATTGGGCGGCGTGCTCTACGGCTATGACATGGGCATCATCGCCGCTGCCGCCATTTTCGTGAAGCGCAGCTTTGCCCTCTCCACCGTAGCGGAGGAACTGGTCGTCAGCATTGTGCTGGTTGGAGCCATGATTGGGGCTCTCGTCGGAGGAGCGGTGGCAGACCGGATCGGCCGCCGCGCCACGCTGGTTTGGGCCGCCGCGATCTTCATCGTTGGCTCGTTGCTGGCGCCAGTCGCGCCGAATGTTTCGGTACTCATCGTTGCCCGTGCCATCATCGGCCTGGGGATTGGTTTCACATCGGTGACGGCACCCGTTTATGTTTCTGAGTTGGCTCCGCCACAATCGCGCGGCATGCTCATCGGGTTATACCAGTTCGCGCTGACAGTGGGCATTGCTCTTGCTGACCTTGTGGGCTACTTGCTTGCGACGCAACAGGCATGGAGACTGATGTTCGGGCTTGCTGTGGTGCCAACCGTGTTTTTCCTGATGGTGATTCTGACAGTTCCCGAGAGCCCACGATGGCTGTTTGCGCATGCCCGCGAGAACGAAGCTAAGACGGTGCTGCTCAGTTATACGGACGGCCCAGGCACCAAGCAGTTTCTGGCGGACATTCAGGAAGGATTGAAAACACCGATCGAGCAGAGATGGAGTGCGTTGTGGAGTCCGGCGGTCCGCGGCTCGCTCTTTGTGGCGGTCGGACTGACCGTTCTGCAACAGGTCACGGGAATCAATACGATCATCTACTACGGTCCACAGATTTTTGCGCTGGCAGGGAGCGCGTCGCACAGCAGCGCGATTCTTGCGACGTTCGCAGTCGCGATCGTGAACGTGATTGCGACGGTGGTGGGGATTGCGCTAGTCGATAGAGTCGGACGCAAGCCGCTGCTCTATCTCGGAGTCACCGGCATGACTATCGCGCTTTTTGCCCTTTCATTCGCCTTCAGCCACAAGGCAACGCTTGGTTCGTCGCTCGGCGCAGTCGCTATCGCCTGCCTGATGGTGTACATCGCGTGTTTCGCGTTTGGCCTGGGAGCGATCGCGTGGATTCTGGTGGCGGAGGTCTTTCCTCTGCGAGTACGCGGGCGCGGCGTGGCCGCTGCGACACTGGGTTCCGGCATCTCGAACTTTGCCGTGTCGTTCACCTTTTTATCGCTGATCGAAGCGATCGGCAGCGCCCGCACCTTTGCGATCTACGGAGCGCTGAGCATTGTGACTCTCATTTTTGTTCGTTTCGTAGTACCGGAAACTTGTGGGCGAGATCTTGAGAGCATCAGCGTCGCGACAGAAGCATAGATACCCTCGCTCCGGCGCTTGAGGAATGAGTTTCCTGGTCTACGTTGTGAGCTTGGCGTGCGACTTTGCTGCGATCAGCGCCAGACGAATCGCTCCCATCAATTGAGCGTCGGTGCCAAGGCTGCTGGTGACGAGTCTTGGGCACGACGGGGTGTCGTACTGTTGCAATACGAGATGGGCGGCGTCACGTAAATGATTGCTTACCCCAACCCCTCCACCTAATACGAACAACGAACTGTTCAACACGAGCGAGATGTTGTACACGGTATATGCCAACAGCCGTGCCGAGCGGTCGAGAATGTTCTTTGCGAGAGGATGTCCAGTGCGGGCGAACTCGAAAATCTCCGTGGCCGTCAGCTTACGAGAGCTTTCGTTTGCACCACACTGGTTCAGCCATTGCTGCCGAATGCCTTCGCCTCCGAGACTGCTTTCCAGCGAACCCGGCGCGCCTTGTTCCGCGGGTTCTTCAAAAGTGCCTGGAACGTACATGTAGCCGACCTCTCCCGCCGTAGAATTACTGCCGACGATGAGCTTTCCGTTGGCGAAGATCCCTGCAGCGATTCCAGTTCCGACCGCCAGAAAAACGAAATCATCGAGCCCGCGGGCCACACCCATCCAGTGCTCACCAAGGGCGGCAAGTCTTACATCATTTTCGATCGCTGCCGGGACACCGAATGCTGATTCCAGCAAATGCTGAAAGCGGACATCCCTCCAACCTTTCAGAAACGATGTGGCTAAGACGACCCCTGCGCGGGGATCGGTGACGCCGGGAACTCCGGCGCCGATCGCCGACAGCAAGCGGCGCGACGCGGAGTGATGCTTCAGCAGGTACTCCACACCCTGCTCGATCTGCGCGACGACCATCTCGGGAGAAGACGTCGCTTTGGTCGATGTGCGCCATTTTCCCAACACAGTACCGTGCGTGTCGGCCAGGGCAAGGCGCAGGTTGCTCCCGCCAATATCGACTCCGACAACGATTGCGTCTTCTTTGCCGCGCGTTGGCTTTGCTTTGTGACCGTTGGCAGAAGACCGGCGCTTGCCCTTCGCGGCAGAAACCGGTTGAGCGGGGGATGCCAGGGAAGCTTTGTTAGCGCGAGAATTCATGTCGTGGGATTCACCATGACCATTGGGTCCTCATCCATCTCCGAAAGCTAATCACTCCAATAAATAGATCTCTACTTTTGTTGAGTACCTGCTTCTGCTTCGGAACCATGTGGCTGCGGAATCATCTCCATCGCCCAAATTGCAGCGGGACGCATATACATTGCGGCGCGGAAGTTTCCGTCGATGTCCCAAGCTTCTGGAGTGCGGAACCAGTATCCTTTGCTCTCGTAGATCACGTGGTACAAGCCCCACGCCGTGTGGTACGCCTCATCTTTCATGCCTTCACTGAGCAGGAGGGAGGCTAGACCGAAAGTGGTTCCGACCCAGACCTCGGGCGCTTGTTCGTTGTCGCGGATCATCGATCCATCAGCCGACATGCCGTTGGCCGCTCCCATGTCTCCGCCGCCAAACTTCATAACGTTCACCGCGAATATTTGCTTGGCGGCCGCCAACTGCATTTCGCGGGGCACGAGATCTCCCAGGCCGGTGAGATTGGCATACCACTGACCGGCCAGTTGATCAGCTTGAACGCTGTCGCGATCTTTGCTCTCCGTGTCGTAGCGGAAATATTTTCCGTTCCAGAGCTTGTCGATGTAGTTCTTCTGTGCTTTTTGGAAGAGCTGATGGTATTCGGTTGCGGTATCACTATCGCCGAGAGCTCTTCCCATTTCCTCAGTAGCGCGCACGGCTCCAAGCCACAGGCCGCCGCAATAAGCGCTCACTCCCCGCACCACCCACGAGTCGTAGGTCTGATCGGGATAGCCGCTATTTTCGGGGATTCCCGCGCCATGATCGAACTGCCGCAAATATTTCATTGCATCTTTCACGGCCGGGAACATCTCTCGCAAGAATGCCTTATCGTTGCTGCCGGTCAGTACATAATCGCGATACACCATCAGGACGAATTTGGAATTCAAGTCCTTCCAATCGTTCGTGTCCTGCCAGCCCGGTTCGTTGACTGCGACAAACGGATCGCCCTCGGGCACGCCGAGATCGTGTGGAACCGCGCCTTTCTTCTTTCGCATGTGTAAGACAGGCGCATCCATCTGCTGCGATTTCCAGACCCATTGCCCTTTTTCGGGCCACTCTTTGGGAACGGTATCGGCGAATTCGCGCAGGACCTGCTTATCGATGTCAGGCCAGAATTTCAGCAACGGCATTGAGGCATAGAATCGAACGTCGAGTGTTCCGTAGTAGGCGTAGTCAAAACATTCCAGCAGAGCGAAGGAGGGCGGACTTTTCCGGTCAGAGCCAACCGGACGCCCCCAGAATGTGCCGCCATCGGTCAACACGTATAGTTCGTTGAAGAGCATGCCGCGATACCAGAGAGGCTTGCTTTCATCATTGATATACGGAGCTTGCCAGGCATCGATGGCGTCACTCCACGCTGAGGCGTTCTCGAGTCCGTCGCGCGCGATCGCCCAGGCGTTGGTGCCGCTGGTGCCATAGAAATCGGTGTAGCGGCGATTCCAGTCGCGGCCTTCCGCAAACTGCACGACCGGGAAATCCCAGGCGATCACCATCGGGATCACTTTTTTCTCTCCGGGCTTAAGAGTGAAACGGACTGCGATCGCTCCGGCCAGCTTTTCACCATCGCTGACCCAGGATGTGGCATCATCCGCCAGGCGCCCGTCTTTCGCGAAACGGTTCCAGATCGTCTTCCCATCCCCATCTGCCGGAAATGAAGCGTGATAGGTCACTTCGACGCCGGGCGATTCCATTGCGGCAATTGCAAATTGACCGTCGGCTTCTCGAGGCACGGAGGCAGCCCGGTTGCGATTGAAGACAATTCCCTTCATCACCCCGGATGGCAGCTTTTCGCTGGCGAACTCGTTGTGATTTCCCTGGTTGGGCGCGCCACGAAAATCGCGGGTGAAGGTGCGAAACCAGCCCACCATATTTGTCCAGGAAAGAAGAACGGAAACGGTCACTGTTTTAGTGGTTGGATTTTCCGCATGCCAGCGATAGACCGCGACCGGATAACTTGACTCGCGATAGTTATTGGGCAACACGGGAGAGAATTGTTCGAGCACAACGTGAGCCGGAAACTGATCCCACTTGTAGTCGTACCAGGACTTGGGATAGAGCGCGGCGTATTCGCCCGCACCGACCGGATAGTCCCACTGCCAACTCGAGAGAGTTTGATCTGGGGGATGGTCGGTCATCAACACGCGAGCCGTGCCTTGTGGCGCACCTTCGGTTTGCTGAAACATGGCGAACTGATTGGAGTAAACGGGCACGTACTTGTGAACGCCGGCCTTGATGTGCCAGCGCGCAAAGTCGCCGCGGTAGCTTCTCGAAAAAGTGCCGGCCCCAAATCCTCCGACGGGCGCGCCCTGCCAATAGCCGTCGTCGATATCGCCCTTGACTCGAGTCACTCCTGGATGGGCAAGAGGAAGTCCAAGCGGCCGCCGCCACGCGGCTTTGGGGATGGCATCGCCAGCCCATGCCGTAGCCGAAAACAAACAAACCAGCGTCAACAGCGAGATATAAGAACGCAGTTTCATTTCAATCGATCTCCGAAGAGGAACGGCAGATGCAATCAAATATCGCGACTCAAGAGCATCGCACCCGTCGAGGGTCCTTACTGTTGCGACCAATAGCGATTGAAGCCTTCATAGTCCGAAGGTAAGTTCGCCAGGATCGTCCGCCGCAATTCCAGGATGTCGATAGAGCCCTGCTTCTGATACAAGACTTTGCCATCAGGCGCGACGAGCACGGTGTAGGGCACGGCGGATTCCCACTTGGGATCAAAGGCGGCCTGCAGCGTCGCAGTATCGTTGGAATCGAAGAGCAAATTGCGGCTGGTCGCGTGCATCTTTTCGAGAATACGCATGACCGAGACCTTCTCGTCGGGCATGTTGGCCGCGACAGTAACCAATTCGAAATCGCGCAAACTGTACATCCGGAAAGTGTCTTCGACATCAGGAAACTCGTGAATGCACGACCCGCACCATGTGGCCCAGAAGCTCACCAGCAACATCTTCTTGTCGGGATTGCTTCGCAGCTTTTTCAAGCCCGCAGCCGAAACCATCTCCAACTGCACCGGCTGCGACTCGATCTTGCGCAGCGTTTCGAGTTGGGCCGCGTGCTTTTCCTTCCATTTGGTCGAACATCCAAAGACTCCGGTGTGCTTTACCGCAACTTCACGATGGGCCAGAAGCGCATCAATCGCATCGCGCACTTCGTGGGTCGTCACTAACTCGGAGCGATAGCTGTTATCGACGCGGCCTTCATAACGAAGGCGCCGGCCGCGGTCGAAGACGAAAGCATGCGGCGTAGCCTGTGGACCATAGGCGTCCGTTACGGACTGACTTTCGCCGTCGTAGAGATAGGGATAGGTCAAATGCTTGTACTCTGCGCGGATCTTCATCTCGGCGAGGCTGTCGCTGATATCCGAGGAATCGAGTTCGTCGATGGTGATCGCCTTGGGATCGTTCGGCTCGATGGCCACAACGCTCACACCTCGATCCTTGTAATCGGACGCAAGTTGCGCGATGCGGCGCTCATACATCTGCGCAATCGGGCAGTGATTGCAAGTGAAGATGACGACGAGAATGGGACTGGCGGAATAGTCAGCAAGTTTGTGGATCGCTCCGTCAACTCCGGGCAGTTCGAAATTTGGCGCCGGTGATCCGATCGCGAGAACCGGATGCGTTTGCTGGCCTGGCGCAGCCACAGACAACATAAGAACTGCACAAAGTTTCCATGCGTAGCCACGCGCGATGGTCTTCAAGATACGTGCTCCTTCTGCCTGTTCACTCTTGTGTCCCGGGGATTGTTATGGGCGATGCCGCCAGAGTCATTCCATCAATGACCGTCAATTCGCCGTCGAGACCGAGCAGAACCGCTTTGTGAGACTTGCTGTTGACAGCGATAGCGAAGGGGGCGTGGCCAGTTTGTACAGTCGCCATCACTGAATCATTTGTGCCGTCGACTATGGTTGTCGTCCCCGCATGCGTGCTCGCGACGAAAACTCTGTGATTGCCGGAATCAACCGCAATGGCCTGTGGCTGCGAGCCGACTTTCACAGTGCCGACGACGGAATCAGTGGCACCGTCGATTACTGTCACAGTATTGCTCGCATAGTTCGCTACAAAAACCTTTCCCGAGGCGGAATCCACGGCAATCGCACAAGGAATCTCGCCGACGCTTACGGTTGTGGTTGCGTGAGATTTTCCGTCGATGACGGTCAGGTTCGCGCTGCCCACGCTTACCGCGTAGACCTTATCGGTAGCTCGATCTGCCGCGATCGCCCAAAGATGATCCGGCGCTTTTATCCTGGAGCTGTGGTTCGCTGCGTCGAGGATTGTCACGTCGGGAGCCTCGTAGCTGATTAAGTACACCTCCTTCGCGACAGACTCCGCGGCCACCGCATCGCCCACGCCTAGCTTCAGAGACGTCGGGACATTCGTCTTCCCGTCCATGATTGCTGTGACATCGCTGAACGTGCGCGACACATAAACTTTGTTCGTCGCCGAATTGGCGGTGATCGTATACGGAAGATCGCCCACAGGCACGGTTGCGATCACCCGGTCAGTTGCGCCGTCGATGACACTCACGCTGCCACTGCCGCCGTTCGCAACGTAAATACGATTCGTCTCCGGATTGACCGCAATGGCTTCAGGTTGCTTTCCGACTTGTACTCTCGCATGGAAGCGCGCATTGTCATCGAGGACGGTCACAGTGTCTTGTGCAGTGTTTACGGCATAGAACTCGCCAGTTCTGGGATTCAGGACAACTCCTCGTGGACTGACTCGGATTCCCTCCGGCAGGGTCGCGGGCTGCTTCGCGCCTGTTCCAAGCCATTGCACAGCCTGATCAATGAGCTGATTTTGTATGGGGCTGGTGAAAATCTTGTCCCCGTGCCCCATGTTGATATAGAGCATTTTGTACTTCGTGTTGGTCCAGACGACCGGAAGGTCACCACCGGTAAGAACATCTTTGAATCCGATTGGATAATTCGACGGATCAAGAGTGACGAGAACCTGCACATCCTTGTTGAGCCGGGGGTTCGGATTCCAGAGGTACCACTCGTTGGCAGGCGCTTCGAAATCCGCAGGAAGTCCGGCTGTGACCGGATGGTTTCGATCGTCGATCGCGAGTCGCGCCGGCAAGGGAGGCCAGCTATTGGTTTCAAATACCGTGCCTCCAAGAAAATCGACGTACCACGGCCATTTCGTGTCTTTGTCGTTGTAGCCCGCCGCATGGAAGCCGAGCCACGCTCCACCGCGTTCCACATAACGCTCAAAGGCTTGTCTTTGCTCAGGATTCGAGGGTGATTCGTTCAGCCAGATGACGAGTTGATACGGTTGCAAGCGCTCATCATTGAGATCTGCCCAACGGGTAGTGACGTCGAACGTAAAATGTTCCCTTGCCGCCCGCTCAGTCAGGAACTTCACTGCATCCCGGGCGAATTGAACGTGATCAGGCTCAGTCGTGTTGGAATAGAAAGCCAGTGCCTTGAACCGCGTTTGCTGGGCAAACGCACAGGCCGCTTAGAAACTGAATCGCCAATAACAGACAAAGAATGGATCGCCAACGGTTCATTCGTGAGCCGCCCACAGGATAGAGTTGTGGAAGATCGTGGTGAAGGCGGGATTCTGAAAAAGCTCCGGATGATGTCCCATAAAGATGTACACATTCCGGGCCTTCATGTGTTCATTCGTCCAGATCACGGGATGATCTCCCATCTTGGTTCGCGTATCGGGCGAATAAGTCGATTCATCCACATGTGCCAGCACGTGAACATTGGGACGAGGAGACTTATCGTAGGTGTACCATTCTTCATTCTCGATGACGAAGGATGGCCTCACGTTCTTCATTACCGGGTGCGATCTGTCCTCTACCGCGACGGTGGCAGTAGCAAACTTTGGAATGTAATCGGTGAACCGAATCCCGCCCATGAATTGCGAAAACCACGGCCATATGGGGTATCCGTCAAACTCGCCAAGCAGCGTTGCATGATGAAAGCCGATCCACCCTCCGCGGCCTTCCTCGATGTAGCGGGTGAATGCGGCAACAGCTTTCGGCGCCCAACCGTAGGGCGGATAATCCAGTTGTATGAACAGTTGATAGTGCGAGAGAAATGTGTCGTCAATCTTGTCGGTGTTCTCAATGTAGTCGATCGAGAAGTCGTCTTCCCCAGCCTGCTTTTGCAACCAGATCTT
Source organism: uncultured Acidobacteriota bacterium (assembly GCA_963763845.1). GTDB lineage: Bacteria > Acidobacteriota > Terriglobia > Terriglobales > Acidobacteriaceae > Sulfotelmatobacter. The sequence continues at coordinate 7,754 of CAVXPX010000012.1, read as the reverse complement.
TGCGGCGTCTACAAAAGGGCGATGGATACTGTTCGCTTCTGCCAGCGCGATGACATGGAACTTCGGTACTGAATTCTGCGTCACGCGCCCCATCGCTGAGGCTAAAGACAACAGGCTGATTAGCCACGCAGACGCCAACAAGCGAATTGAACGAGAAAATCGGAATGTCGACACCTTGGCTCCGTCCTGCCTCGGTTCGCAACAGAGTGATGCAGACGACGGAATTATCCGGTCAGTCTGTCCCCGACATTGTATGCCAGACTTAATTAATATTCATTAGAATGTTTTGCGCTGATAAAGATCGTGACCGGACAAGAGATAAAGCGACACTGGGAATCGGTTAGCATCTATGATCGACGTTGCACGTCCCGGTGCCCAAGGAAACTCCGCGGTGATCCTATTGTGACTCGAAAACCTGTACTGGTCGGACGGCCTCCCCTGATCCGCCAAACAAACGCTGAGATTCTGCTGCGATTGCTGCGCGAGTCAGGTCCCTGCTCGAAAGCAGACTTGGTACGAGCATCCGGATTAAGCGCGCCCTCCGTCACCAATATCGTCGCTACCCTTATTTCAACTGGCCTGGTTGAGACTGTGGGGGAGGGAGATTCCACAGGCGGCAGGCCTCCCGATATTGTGCGATTCAAGGCCGAGCACGGTTGCGTTGCAGGAGTGGAGATTACCCGGGACATACTGCGTTTCCTCCTGGCCGATTTGAACGGCCGGGAACTGGCTCAGACTGAGACACTTATCGAGAAATCAAAGAGCACCCCTCCACTGATCTGCCGGCAAATCGCAAAACAACTATGGCAAGTGCTCCGAAAGAGAGGGCTTTCACGAAACCGGCTGCTTCGGGTAACCGTGGGTGTTCCCGCAATTGTGAATGTGGATGCGGGCACAGTGCTGGCTTTCACCGCGCTGGAGGAGTGGAACAGGGTCCCTTTGGGCCCTATGCTCGCTCGTGAGCTCAAGTGCCCGGTCTTCGTGGATAACGACACTAACCTGGCCGCTCAGGGCGAATTTCATTCTGGAGCGGCGCGAGCAGAAAGCAATTTTGTTTTCATCACCATCGGCGAGGGAGTAGGAGCCGGAGTCTTTCTGAACGGCCGCATTTATCGAGGGTCCCAGTGGTCAGCTGGCGAGATCGGCTATCTGCGCGGTGCCGGATGTCTCCAGAGAACATCCGTCCATTCACAAGTATGGCAAGCTCGAAACAGCCCTCTCCGCCTCAGGCATCTTAAAAAGTTGGCGTGCCAGTGCGCTGGCGTCGAGCTTCCGCTCGCGAGTCACTCGCGTCTCCGACATTTGGGATCTGGCGGCTTCGGGGAACGCCGCGGCCAAACGCATTCTCAGGGAGCGCGCTACGATTCTGGCCGACGTAATCCTCGATCTCGCTCTGATTCTCAATCCCAACCTTATTTTGCTCGGCGGAGAAGTGGGTAACCATCCCGCGCTGCTGAGCGAGCTGCACGCTTTTCTTAAAGGCAGCGAGTTCGCTGTCTCGCGAGTGGCGTTGGGCACCCTGGGCACTCCCGCAGTTCTACTGGGTGCCGTATCGATCGCGATCGAGCCCACGGTCCTTCGCCTGTTGCAAGCTCGCCAGGGATGAGGTTGGTTCTGGCGCAACACTGCGGAAGAGGTGCCGGCCCGTGTGATTCCCACGCGCTAACACGGGACCGTAGACCTCGCAACCACACAGGAAGGGGAATGTACCGGGTACGAGGAAGAAAGCTCTCCTTATTGTTGAGTGATCATTGAATGATTTCATGGATCGGCGAGCCATTGTCGCAATAATTCTGGCATGGATCTCGTTTAGCGTGGATAATAGCCGGTGCTATTCGAGCACTCCGGCCAATGGCAAAGCGTTTAGGTGTTTCCGCTTTTCTGCTTTTAACTCTGTGTACAGCAACAGCTCAAGTGCGGGTGTGGCAGGGCACGCTGACCTTGCCTACTTATGAAGAGGGCTTGCCCGATCCCAACCCGCCTTTCGATCAGTACGCGAATGGCCGTTTCAATTATCCGTACACGCTGCGTCATAATCTGACAAACCGCCGTGTCGACCATGCCTGGCGCGCATTGTTCCTCGAAAATGAATATTTGAAATGTACCGTGCTACCCGATATCGGCGGCCATCTTTACAGCTGCACAGACAAAATCAGCGGGAAGCCGATGTTTTACGAAAATCCGTCGATCAAGAAAGCTGATATCGCATATCGCGGCGCATGGGCTGCCTTCGGCATTGAATTCAATTTTCCCGTCTCCCACAACTGGGTCACTGCTTCACCCGTCGATTTTGCTTTCGGTCACCGGGAGGATGGCAGCGCTTATGTTCAGGTGGGTAATATCGACCGCGTTTACGGTATGCAATGGTCTGTGGAACTCTTGCTGCGGCCCCACTCCACCTTGCTCGAAGAACGAGTCGAACTGAACAACCGCAGCGACGTACGGCATCGGTTCTACTGGTGGAACAATGCCGGAGTTCAAGTCTGGGACGACACGAAAATCGAATACCCGATGCGGTTAACGGCGAGTCACGGCTTTACTGACGTCGAACCGTGGCCAATCGAAGCTGATGGCAACGATCTCAGCATCGTGAAGAACCATACCAAGGGTCCCGTGTCGCTGTTCGCCTACGGCAGCCGCGAGCCGTTCATGGGCGTCTGGCATCCGCATACCAACACCGGAGTCGTGCACTATGCCGATTACGCGCAGCTTCCCGCGAAAAAAATCTGGTCATGGGGAAGCGACCCTGACGGACTCGACTGGCGCAAGGCTCTTTCCGACAACGACAGCGCTTACGTTGAGATTCAGGCAGGACTATTCCGCAATCAGGAGACCTACGCGTTTCTCGAACCACGACAGACGATCAGGTTTTCTGAGTATTGGATGCCGGTGCGGGAGATCGGAGGAATTTCCAGCGCCAATCTCGCGGGAGTCGTCCATTTGAGCCGGCAAGGAAACGCGCTGGTTGCGGCGCTCAATGTAAACCAGGCAGCGCCCGGGGCAACAATTCGCATCTTAGCCGGAAATCGCGAGGTCTTTCGCGAGAAGAACGACCTTTCTCCGCCACGTACCTGGTCGCATCAACTCAAGAACGCCGATCCGCAACAGAAGTACACATTCGAACTGCGCGATGCCAAGGCAACGGTTCTGCTACGGCAGACCGAAGGAAAATATGACTGGACGCCGGTAAATCAAATCCACGTCGGCCCGCAGCCTGCCTACAAAGTTCCCGATCCCGGGCATCGTACCGAAGATGATTGGCTGCAGCTGGGGAATCAACAGGAGCTCGATGGGCAGCTTTTGATCGCTCTGCAAACTTACAAAGATGCGCTGGCCCGATTTCCGGAGAGCTACGACATACGAAAAGCCGCGGGACGACTGTGTGCCGGCCTTCTGCGATTCGAAGAAGCAAGAGACTACTTGGAACCGGTGCACGCCCGCGATACAACGGATGCGGGGGCATCCTACTATCTCGGGATTGCGAACGAGGGCTTGGGACACAACCGCGACGCCCGGGAGTCATATGAGGCCGCCGCTCGTCTACCAAGCTTCCGTGCAGCGGCGGGATTACGTCTGGCCGAACTTTCCGCCCGCGAGGGTGATCTGAAGCAGGCGGAGTCGTACCTGCGATCCGTCATGCGATCTGCGCCTGATGATCTGCGGGCGACAGAAGAGTTGTCCGCGATCCTCAGCGCCGAGGGCCAGCAAGAAGAATCTCGAAACCTGGCCAACAAGTGGCTCGATCGATTCCCGGAGCGTTATTTTCTCCTCGAGCAAACGGAAAAACCGGACTTGCAGCATCTTGGCAACGACCCTCAACGGATCCTGAACATCGCTGCCGAATACATGCGCCTTGGCATGTATGCGCAGGCGCTTGAAGTGTTGTCGCGTAAGTATCCCGGTGCTCTCATTGACGAAAGCGAGCCTGGTGTCGTTTCGGCGGACAAACATCCGATGGTGGCCTATTACCGTGCCTATTGCCGCGAGAAATTGGGGCAATCCGCCGTTGCGGATCAGAAGGCAGCTGAGAAGCTTCCCACGAATTACGTATTTCCTAATCGCGCTACCGATCTGGAAGTCTTGCGCGCCGCTTTACACTTGAATTCGGAGGACGCAACTGCACACTATTTGCTCGGCACGCTCTACTTTTCACGAGGCCTCGCCCAGCCAGCTCTCGCCGAATGGGAGCAAGCCCGCCGCCTCAATCCGCATATTCCCGTCCTGCATGCGAGTCTTGGCCTTGCGTTGCTCCACACGAAAGATAATCCTGAGCAAGCGTTGACTGTCTTTCGGGAAGGGCTTCGCTCGGATCCCCAGAACGTGCAACTCTACACGGGCATAGATCAGGCTCTGAGTATTTTGCAAAGTCCGGCCAAGGATCGCGCGCACGCCTTAGAACGCTATCCAGACGGCGCCGACATGCCTTCCAAGCTCGTGTACGAACTGATTCTCAATCTGGCAGAGTCGGGAGAGTTCGATCAATCCGCGGCATTGTTCCGCAATCGCTTCTTCCCGCGCGAAGAAGGTGGCACGAATGTGCGCCAGGTCTGGCTGGAAGTGCAGGTTCAGCATGCTATTTCGCTGGCGCAAAGCGCGCGATGTTCCGAGGCTACGAATATCGTCGATACTTTGGCCGCGCTCGTGCCAGATCTGCCGTTCACGCGCGACGGACTTCAGCCCTTCCTGCGGTCCGCCAGATTCAGTTACCTCATTGGGAATATCTACCAGCGTTGTGGAGTGACCGAAAAGTCCAAAGTAGCCTTTCAACGTGCGTCTGAGCAATCGGGCCTGGAAAACGCGATCTGGGCTGCAAAAGCCTCCGAACAATTGCCCGGCTTCGACCGGAGGACTGCAACGGAAAAATTGCAAAGCATTCTAAATCGCTCGAAGAATAACGCCGAGAGTGGGGACCATAGCTCCTGGTGGTTTTACAACGTCGCAATGCTCGATGCCGCGCTCGGAGATCGCGATGGCGGGCAGAAAGAATTTCGACAAGCGCTCTTAGCGCCCGACCAATTGATGGCCTATCACCTCACGCGGCTGGCTCTGTTTGGCAATCCCTAGAACAACGACGATGCGCGATATACCAAGGAAGGGAGCGATTCGAGTCTTCATACTGCTCATCTGTTGTTTCGGTTGGCTCCACGCTCGTGGGCAGACGATTCAGAGCGTGTGGTCCGACTCGGATCTTCGCCTTGACACCCACCCTGGCACTGCGTTTTGGCGTGACTCTGTACCGGCGTATCTGGACTCAGATCCTCACGGCAAGCCCGATCCTAAATATCGGACTGAGATCCGAACCCGATGGACAAGCAAGTATCTATATTTGCTTTTCATTTGCCCGTACCAACAGCTTTATTTGAAGCCCAACCCAGTCACATCCGCCGAAACCAATGAACTCTGGAACTGGGACGTTGCCGAAGCCTTCATCGGTTCTGATTTCCAGCGCATTCGGCGTTACAAAGAATTCGAAATCTCGCCTCAGGGAGAATGGGTTGACCTCGACATCGACCTCGACCGTCCACATCCGGAGGGCGGCTGGAAATGGAATTCCGGATTCGAAGTTTCTGCGCGAATCGAGAAGACCGCACATACATGGTATGGAGCGATGAAGATTCCTTATTCCGCGATCGATACTCATCCGGCCGCAGCAGGAAACATCCTTCGCATCAACTTATTTCGCAGCCAGGGTCCTCCTTCTGCACGACACCAGCTCGCCTGGCAACCCACCATGAGCAATAGCTTCCACATACCGGAGCGATTCGGCCTGCTAAAACTAGTGAAGCAGAAGCAATGAGCTTGCGGAATTGCCTTACGGATTCTGGTCTGGCCCTATTCGCAGAGATCTCACAGCCCTAGCCTGCTTAATTCATCAAGACTGAGATTTTTTTGCGAGGATGTGCGATCGGGCATTTTGAAGGGCAGAGTCGTCGAGGTCATGAGCTGGGTGCGGGACAGTTCGGCGTCACGACCTGAGAGAGAGGATTTTGAACACGGCTCCGCAGGAACCAGCGACTGGGAGTTGAGTTGGGAAGCAAGGAAAGGGATCAACTGCTGTTGACGGCGAGGGCGGCGGAGCGGAACAGGTTCTGAAAGGGCCAGCCGCTGGCGAGATGGAAGCGGACGCAGCGGGCGGTGTGGCGGACGCGAGCACCGATTTTGAAGAGTTGGGCGCGCAGAGTCTCGATCTGCGCCGAGCGCCAAGGCTGGGGCAGATGCAGGCGAAACAGATTGACCAGATTGTAGGCGAAGCCGTAGAGCAGCAGGCGGAAGGCGTTGGCCAGAAAGCGATGGCAGCTCAGGCGGTCGGCGCGGAAGCCGTTTTTGAATTCCTCAATGCGGTTCTCGCACTCGCCGCGATCGTTGTAGAAAGCGAAGACTTCGGAGGCACGTCCGGCGCGGTTGGTAATCACGAAGCGCAGGTTGGTGCCCGTGGCCGTGTGTTCGGCCTTGTAGCAGATGCGGCGCTGGCGCGGCCAGGAGCGGGCACGATGAGGGAAACTGGAGAAGCTGCGCTGCGGTAGCTGGGTGCGGCGATAGCGCCGTTTCAGTTGCTTCTGCAGAGGTTCGGCACGTCGCTGGAAAACGCAGTTGGCGGGGATGCCGAGGGCGTACTCGATCTCGAAGAACTCGCAGAACTGGTAGAGCAGGGGCAGGGCGAAACCGGCGTCGCCGCGCAGCTTGATTTTCACGCCGGGAAATGCGGCCTCCAGTCGCGGCACCAGACGCACGAGCATGGGTACGATGCGGGCATGACTGGAGGCATTTCCTCGACGCAGGCGTGCCGCCAGCAGGCATCCGGTGTGGCGCTCGAAGATGAGCATGGGGTGGTACATGTGCTGGTTGTAGGCGCCATTGAAAAAGCTAAGCTGCTGCTGGCCGTGCGTGGGATCGTCGGTGGAATCGATATCGAGCAGAATCTCGCCGCGCTTCAGGACTTGGTCGCGGCAGAGATGGATGAACTGCTCGACCAGAGCGTCATTGAGGTGCACCAAGTCGCGGGCACAAGGCGCGTTCTCCCAGCGACTCAGGGTGGGCTGAGAGCCCAGCGGGTGGCCGAGTTTCTGATCGGCGACGATCTGCAGCATAGGATCGTGGCGCAGACGATCGGCATCGTTAGCGTCTTCGTAGCCGGCCACGATTTGGTAGATGCGTTGTCGCAACAGTTCAAGCGAGTCGTGACGGACGCGGTCGTCCTCCCGCGGATCGCTGAGCAGCGCAGCCAGATCGCGAGTCAGATGATGGCATTCGTCGAAGGCGCGCAGCGGCAGCAGACCGGCGTCGCTGGTGATCTGCCCGCCGGAAAAATCGGCGCGAATGGGTTGATGGCGGTAGAAGGAGAAGTTCAGTTGTGGTAAAACACCTTGTATCAAGCGATGGATGCTCCGAAAGGGAATGCTGGGTGCGCAAACCCAGTGTTCATCATTCCTTTTAGAGCATCCTTTCTTTTTGGCTCTTCCGGCATTTTAGTGGCTTAAGGAGCCAGATCCAGACCGCCGCAGTGGAAGAGGATGGCAGATGCGAAGTTCTTTTTATTGCGGAAGCCGCGTGCGGTGTACTTGACCCACTGGATCTTGGCGTTGATGGATTCGCTGGCAGCATTGGTGACGTGGTAGCGGAGATAGGTAACAATGTTCTCGAAGCGTCGCTTCAAGGTCCTGGCTACCTCCAGCATGGGACGCAGCCGACTGCGCACCGCCCAGCCGTGCCACCAGCGAAAATGTTTCCGCGCGGGCCGCTCGTATTGGTAACTG
>CAVXPX010000011.1:0-90447 GCA_963763845.1 uncultured Acidobacteriota bacterium | reverse complement strand
GCAAACGTTTACTATCTGGGAGGATTGCCTGCCCTTCAGGAGCTGATTGCCATGATCGGACGCCGCCAATTTCTTCGCACCAGTCTCGCTGGCGCGGGCGCACTGCTCGCTGCCAATACCTCGCTTCCCCGGGGGTGGGCGCAATCGACGCCCGGGGCCCGCATTGAAGTTCTGCCGGAGGAGCCTCTAGGAACCATTTCCCCGAATATCTACGGACACTTCGTCGAGAACCTGAGCGGTGTGGTGTACGACGGCGTTTGGGTGGGGCCGAACTCCAAAGTGCCGAACGTGGACGGAGTCCGCAAAGAGCTGATCGATGAACTGCGTAAGATCAATCCTCCGGTGGTGCGATTTCCCGGTGGATGCTTTGCCGATAGTTACGACTGGCGCGACGGAGTTGGTCCCATAAACAAGCGGCCCAGGCGCACCAACTTCTGGGCCGCAGGGGAGAACAGTTCTGCCCCGGCGAGCCACCGCTACGATCCTAACGAATTTGGAACGAATGAGTTTGCACACTTCTGCAAACTGATCGGAGCTGGACCCTATCTGGCAGCGAATCTGCGCAGTCTTCCGGCGGAAGAGTTTTATCGTTGGATCGAGTATTGCAACTCTCCTGCGGGAAGCACCACTCTCGCCGACTTACGGGCCGACGCTGGCTTTAAGGAGCCCTTCAACGTTCGTTATTGGGGGGTTGGGAACGAATCCTGGGGATGCGGAGGGGAATTTACGGCACAGGAATATGCAGTGGAATTCCGGCGATTCACGACATGGGTACCGCGTTTTGGGAATGAATTGTCGTTTGTCGCATCTGGCCCAAATGCGGATGATTGGGGCTGGACTCGAGGTTTCTTCGAAGAAATGGTCCGCAAAGGAAAGGATGAACTTCGCTCCGTTTACGGCTGGGCTCTTCATCACTATGCCTGGAATCTTAGCCGAGGGAAGACGCAGGACTGGGAACAGGGCAAGGGGGATGCGCTGAATTTCGATGCTGTCGAATGGTATGAACTCCTGCGCGAAGGCGATCGCATGGAAGGGCTTATTAACGGTCACTGGCAACTGATGGGCGAAGAAGATCCGCAGCACCGGGTCAAGTTGGTCGTCGATGAATGGGGACCGTGGTATCGGCCCGGCAGCGGTGAAACTCCCGGCGATCAATTGGAGCAGATGCCCACGTTGCGCGACGCGGTTTTCAGTGGAATGACCTTGGATACCTTCAATCGCCATCCCGACAAGGTCGCGATGGCGGCGTGCGCGCAACTGATTAACTGCCTCAACAGCCTGTATCTGGCTCATGAAGACCGGTTCGTGGTCACGCCGGTAGGGCATGTCTTCGCCATGTACGCTTCGCATCAGGGTGGGCAGGCATTGCGAACCGTCTTTTCCGCCCCCACGATTGAATATGATCGGGATGGGAAGACGGCATCGTTTTGGGGACTTAAGGGCTCGGCTTCGCTGCGCGAGAGGGATCTGACGCTCACGGTGGTGAACCCCCATGTCAGCCAGAGCAGCGAGACGGAGATCAGCGTCCGGGGCGCAGGATTGAAATCCGGATTAGCCACGACGCTCACCAGCGCCGACATTCACGCCCACAACACGTTCGAGCATCGCGATGTGGTGGTCCCGCAAAACAAGAGCTTCGATCTGAAGGGACGAACGCTGACCTACACGTTTCCGGCCGCTTCGGTGACCAAACTATCGTTAACGTTGATATAGGCGGTGACCGGCCCAGCGAGAGGCCTGGGGCGCAAGGGGCGTGTTTCTTGCTGCGGCAGTGGAAGGGCCAGCGTATAATGCAGCAAACGTTTACTTCGTCCCTGCGTACGGGGAGACCTCATGAAACGGCGAAGGAACTTGCGGAAGCTGGCAAGTCGCGTTTTTCTTTCCGCCGTAGCTCAACGCGGAAAGCCAATCAAGACCTAGTCCCATCGCAAGCAGCGGCGCTTGTAGCCGGGAGGGTGTTTGTGGCTTGGAGGTGCGGCCCCAAGAATTGTCCATTGCCCGCAATTCCGTGATGCCAGCCGAACCAACCACACGGTTCGCGAAATGAGGACCGAATGATTGATTTATCGAATCTGGAAGCCTGGTTCGTCGTCGGAAGCCAGGATCTCTACGGACCGGAAACGCTGAAGAAGGTCGAGCAGCATGCGAACGCCATTGCTCATGCGCTGGGCGCTTCGCCTGCGGTGCCGGTGAAGATTGCGGCCAAGCCGGTGATGACGAGCAGCGAATCGATTCTCCGGTTATGCCAGGAGGCTAACCGGGCAGAGAACTGCATCGGTCTGATCACATGGATGCATACTTTCTCTCCTGCTCGTATGTGGATCGCCGGTTTGAAATCGCTAAGCAAGCCTCTACTGCACTTGCACACTCAATTCAACGACGAACTGCCCTGGTCCACGATCGATATGGACTTCATGAATCTCAACCAATCGGCCCATGGCGACCGCGAATTTGGATTCATAGGAGCCCGAATGCGGGTCGAGCGCCAGATCGTTGTCGGATACTGGCAGGATTTGGAACTCCAGTCAGAGGTCGGAAGATGGATGCGTGCCGCGTGTGGCTGGCACGACTCGCAACATCTGAAAGTCGCTCGCTTCGGCGACAACATGCGAAACGTTGCTGTTACCGAAGGTAATAAAGTAAGTGCGCAAATGCAGCTGGGTTATGCGGTCGATGGATACGGCGTCGGGGATTTAGTGCGATTCATCGAGCAGGCAGCAGACGCAGAAGTCGAGCAGCTGTGCGCTCATTACGACGATGCTTACCTGGTCGCGGAGCCGCTCCGAAAGGGTGGCTGCAAGCGTCAGTCACTACTTGATGCGGCCAGGATCGAGATCGGCCTGCGGTACTTCCTCAAAGAAACTGGTTCAAACGCTTTTACCGATACGTTTGAGGATTTGCATGGTCTGGCCCAGTTGCCTGGGATCGCGGTTCAGCGACTGATGGCCGAAGGCTATGGCTTCGGGGCCGAAGGCGACTGGAAAACAGCGGCTCTCGTCCGGGCAGTAAAAGTGATGAGCCACGGTCTGAAGGGCGGAGCTTCTTTCATGGAGGACTACACCTACCACTTGAAAGACGGTGCTCAGGTATTGGGGGCCCACATGCTGGAGGTATGTCCATCGATCACGAACGAAAAGCCGTCAGCGGAAATCCATCCCCTTTCTATCGGAGGAAAGGCCGATCCGGTGCGCTTAGTTTTTACTGCCTCGCCCGGGAAGGCAGTGAATGCTTCGGTTATCGATATGGGGGATCGGTTCCGTTTGATCCTTAATCAGGTGAACGTCGTTCAACCACCTCGTCCCCTTCCGAAGCTTCCGGTCGCGAGGGCGCTCTGGATGCCTGAACCCAATTTGAAGGTGGCAGCCACTGCTTGGATCCGTGCTGGCGGCGCACATCACACCGCTTTAAGCTATGCCCTGACGCCTGAGCACTTGGAGAATTTTGCCCAGATGGCTAGCATGGAATGCTTGCTCATCGACACTCAGACCACGATCACGGGCTTTGTGAAGGAGCTACGGTGGAACGATATGTATTACCACTTGTCGAATGGACTTTGATTAAAAGTAGCGATTGCTCGGTTTCCTCAAGCCGACGGCAAATCGCTCACGACAGAATGGGCTCCTTGGCCGTTGGGCCCAAGCCAGTCGCGATCCAAAGAGGTTAACCAACGTGAATAACCGCTTTTCTTCGGTGTTCGTTCGCGCCCTATGGTTCTCCTGCCTTTCTTTCATCCTCGTCGCATTCACATACGTTCCGGCTGCTGCTCAAGACGCGAAGAAAAAAGAACCATCGCCTCCCGGTCCTATGCTCGATCAGGGAACGATCGATTTTGATACTCCCGAATTCACCCTCACTTTGGTTCGCTCTTCTCAAACCATCGCGGCTTTAAGGCCGGAAAGCGCAAAAGGCTTTGATTTCACGCCAGGAGATCTGCTCATCGCGCGCTCGCACGATGGTTATTTCCACCTCGGGGATATAACGCTCCGCCTGCGAATGGGGAGTTCTGGAGCATGGAGGAATTATTCGACGGCGGACGCTCGCAGGCCCGTGGAGGCCCTGCCCGCGGCAAAGGGCACGCTAGCGGCCGCTGATTTAACGCCAACCTTGCCGCCAGAGTTTCCGTTGCAGCTGACGCGTGCTTGGGCACTCGAATCAGGAAAACTGATTCTCCGCTTTGTTTTGAAAAATAAATCTGCCGGGACGGTTCAGATAGGCGCACTCGGCATCCCGATGATCTTTAATAATGTGCTCAATGACCGTACGCTCGAAGGTGCGCATGCCAAGTGCTCGTTCTACGATCCGTACATTGGAGAGGACGCAGGTTATCTGCAGGTCACGCGCCTCAATGGGCATGGACCTGCGTTAATAGTCGTCCCTGAAGGCAAAACGCCATTCGAGGCTTACAGCCCGATTCTCGACCGAGCAGGTTCCTGGGGAGCGAAGCCCGTTTTTACCGATCCAACTCCGCGTGGAATCACCTTCGAAGGTTTTTACCAATGGTTGGTACACACCCAGGCTTATGCGGAGAATGAGTGGAAGACTGCGCAACCCTGGAACTCTCCGACAATGCTCACTTTGACTTCGGGAGAAACCAAGACCTACGGGCTAAGATTCCTGCTTTCCGATTCGATCCGCCATATCGAAAAAACGCTCGCGCAAAATGGTCGGCCCGTGGCTGTCGGTGTTCCGGGCTATGTGGTGCCTATGGACATCGATGCCCGCCTCTTTCTGAAATATCCGAAGACCGTTGCATCGATGAAAGTGGAGCCGGAAAGAGCTTTATCCGTTAGAGAAGACGGGCGGCTCAGCTCGGGCTGGAGATCGTACACGGTTCGAGGCAAGATCTGGGGACGCTCGCGTCTGACTGTGACCTACAGCAATGGATTGACCCAGACTATTCACTATTTCGTGATCAAGCCGGAATCGCAGGCAGTCGCCGATATGGGACATTTCCTAACCAGCAGGCAATGGTACGTCGATCCGAAGGATCCCTTTCATCGCAGCCCATCTGTCATGACCTACGATCGCGAAGCTAATCAGATCGTTATGCAGGACGGCCGCGCCTGGATTCCCGGTCTCGGCGATGAGGGCGGCGGAGGAGCCTGGCTCTCCGCCGTAATGAAGGAATTGGTCCAGCCCGACAAAGAGGAACTCGAAAAGATCCAGCAATTTGTCGACGGGGTTCTTTGGGGTGGATTGCAGTATAGCGAGGGCCCGCATCGATACGGTGTGCGCAAGAGCCTCTTTTACTACCAGCCCGATGAAATGCCGCCAGGCTACTACCGCAGCGACATCGATTGGACTACCTGGATGAGTTGGAACAAGAATGCTTCCGAGCGAGTCGACCGTTCCTATGACTATCCCCACGTCGCAGCCGCGTACTGGGTTCTCTATCGATTAGCCCGCAATTATGAAGGTCTGGTGACGAACCATCCCTGGAATTGGTATCTGAATCAGGCATACGAAACGTCCATCGCCATGACTAATTTCGCTGCTGATTTGGCTGTCTTCGGACAGATGGAGGGGGACGTCTTTGTCCAGATTCTCGACGACCTGAAGCGCGAAGGATGGAATAAGCAAGCCGAGGATCTGGAAGCAAGAATGCGAAACCGCGCGGAACGGTGGAGGAAGGAAGCGTATCCCTTCGGCAGCGAGATGCCGTGGGACTCGACAGGGCAGGAAGAAGTTTATGCCTGGACGAAGTATTTCGGGTACGAGGATAAAGCCGAAGTAACGCTCGATGCGATTCTGGGTTACGATCCGGCAATCCCGCACTGGGGTTACAACGGCAGCGCTCGCCGGTACTGGGACTTTATCTTTGCGGCCAAAGACCGCCGGCTGGAACGGCAACTGCATCATTACGGTTCAGCACTCAACGCGATTCCCTTGCTCGCTGAGTATCGCGAACATCCTGACGACTTCTACCTGCTGCGCGTGGGATACGGCGGGACCATGGGAGCACTGACTGACATCGACGAGGAGGGATTCGCCTCGGCGGCATTTCACGCGTTTCCAGATATGCTTAAGCCCGACCCTTTGTCGGGAGACTACGGGCCGAACTTCTTTGGCCACGCATGGAATACGGCTACTTACATCGTAGATCATCCGCAGTTCGGATGGCTGGCATTCGGCGGCAACGTTGAGAAAGATCACGACATCGTGAAGGTTACTCCGCTCGACTCGTTCCGTTCGCGGATTTACGTGGCATCGTTGGGGCTGTGGCTCACGCTCGATGCAGGAAACTTCGAACGGATCGAGGTGAACACCAGAACCGGAGCAGTTCGAGTAGGCCTTGCAGTTGCCACCCACTTCGCACCTGTTGCCAGACTGCAGGTGGAGCAACCAGCCCAGGGGAAGGGTGTAGTTTATCGTCCCACCGCGCCCCTGCGCTCCGAGCGAGGAGCGCTCGTTGTCAGACTGGGTAAGCAGATCACATGGATCGAGTTGGCAGCGAGGTCGCGATAGAATGTGGAGCCCTAAGCGCCGCGCCATTATTCCATGGTTTGTGGACCCTATCTGGTAGAAGGTGCTTTGGACTGCGCTTCCGCGAGGGCCCTCGGTTTCCTGAATCTTCCCTCGTCGATGGGAACATTCTGCTGAACAGAATTCACATGAATGGTTGACCGCTGTCTTGGCTGAGAGAGGGTCCATGTAAACGGAGTTTGCACTCCATCAACCACGCGATAGTCCTTGTAATCGATTTGCGTCGGGTCAAGACCTAGAGCGGAATCCGCGTAGCGAACGAGTCGCACCATGAGCCCGGACTGCTGGTCAAAATAAAACTTCCACGAAGGCTGGCCTTCCGCAGTGCCCGTAATGACGTAGGCTTCACGGCCGTCGACTACTTCCGGATATTCCAACCGCAGTTCCGGGAAAAACTGCTTGATATGCAAAGCAAATTGCAGGTCAGCGTCGGTGCGAACTGCGTCGAGTTCGGAGCTACTTAGATCGCGCACGGGGCGGCCCGGAACACTTACCCACCCGGAATTGCCGTCCAAGGTCGTGACACTATCGCCGGCAGGCAGGTGCACGATGAACAGCTGTTTATCACTACCCTTATCGTAAAGTTCGACTGCGAATGATTTTCCATCGACCTGCAGATCACCGGTCTCCATACGCGTCGTAATCTTCGCGATCGCGGAGGCCCCGCCGAGGGCATGAACGAAATTGTCGATGATCTCATCAGGAGTGGGCAGTTCGCTCGTCAATCGTCGCGGAGCAGCTTCTCCTGTCGTCCGCGGCACTTCACCTGCAACCGCGGGGATATCAACCGGCCGAGGCGACCCGTGGTGGCATGAATAGCAGGTCACTTGACGATTTCCATCGAAATGGTTCTGATTGATGGCAAACATCATCCGCATCATGGTGCGCGCCGTCTGCTTTTCTTTCTTGGAATCGTCATCGAAATGGCCTTCGACGTGGCAGAAACTGCACTCTACACCAAGAGAAGAAGCGATGAATCGCATGCCAGCCACGAGTTGATCAGAGGGAATGCCATTCAGCACTTGCAGGTTCTTGAAAACAGACCCTGCAATTTTTTGAGAACCCGGCGCGGACTCCGGTGTCAGCCGAGCGGAAGCATCCCGGCTTTGGCCGGGCTGTTCCTCGATCAGGGCGCGAACTTTCTCGGAGAGTTCGCCGGCCTTAGCTGGATTTCTCTGTTCCTGGTAAAGATGGATCAAAGCGCTGGCGGCTGGCAGATGGATGGGATCGAGGGAAACGGCACGCTCCAGGTGGGCGATCGTGCCATCAATGTCGCCCGCCTGCTGGTGGGCGGCGGCAAGATTTGTTTCTGCTACGGCAGAGTTTGGACGCAGCTGCAGAGCGCGCTCAAAGGCAAATTCTGCCTCGGAAGGATGCTTTCCGATGAGCAGGGCCGTTCCTAGGGATGTGAATATCTCTGGGTCGGACGAAAATTGCTGCTGCACTTCGGTTAACAGCTGGTATCCGCGAACCAGGAAATCTGCCGACCGACGCTGCAAGCCCGCGCTGACGTATGCGATGCCAAGGTTGCGCTTCTGCAGATCAGCCGCGGGCTCGCGCCAGGCGGCTATATCTCCGGCAGGAGATGCGCCAGTCTGGGGTTGCGGACGGCGTTGAATCCGGTGATCCGTAAAGGCGGTATGTCCGCCGTCCTGAGCTTTTCGGCGCGGCATGTGGCATCCGATGCAGTCGCTCGCCGTGCCAGGATGAGAAGCGGGGAACACCGCGGTGTGGCAAGTCAGGCATCTGGAGCGGTAATACTCCACGGGTTGAGTTGGCTTGTAATGCGGATCATGGCAGGTCCCGCACCACAGACGACCATGGCTGTTGCGAGCGCAAGCGCTCAGCGCCAGCTGCTCGACATGGCTGATGACCTTGAATGTGTCTGGCGCAGTATTCGGGGGCAACACATAGTGATAAGTGGTGAAGGTTCCTTCCAATCTTTGCCCGGGCTGGAAATCGCGGAATTCTTTGCCCGGGTTGAGCACCCGGGTGACTCCCATCAAATGACATTGCTCGCAGATGCTGTCGCGGGCAGCGGGTTCAAGCTTTGCCGGATTGACGATTGTCCCCGCCCTGGGGTCCGCCAGATGCCTGCCACTGGGACCGTGGCAACGCTCACAAGTGATGGCCTCTTCGGGGAAAACGGGAGAGCGATACTGGTTGTCGGTGCCCGAAATATGAAGCGCCGATCCCGCGTGGCAAAAAACACAGCCTTCGGCGACCGGACGCGTGAAGTCCGGGTCTTGCGTCTTCTCATAACCTGGAGCCAGATCGTATGAGTTCCGGCTCTTATAGAAGGCGACGGGAGATTGGAACAGATGTCCCCCGATATCGATTAGGTAGCCGCTCGCGTGATTGCCGGACCCGATTACATAATCGATGTGATAGTTGCTGACGTCCCCTCCGGTCTCCAAACGTTGCCAAAAGCCCGTGGGCGAGGAGTGCATCGTAATCTTGCCGTCAGGGATTGTGACCGTACCGCTCGGTTCTTGTCCCGCTCGGCGCAGCGCGTGGGCCATGGCGGAACGAGCGTACCCTTCGACCTCAGCTGCATGGCAAACCCTGCAGCGGTCCGGTCCCGTGGGCTCAGTGGCGAATGAAATGGCCGCGGCTTGGACATTTGGCGAGGTCGGGGTCATTTGAGGCAGTCCTGTTCCCAGAAAAGCTACGAAGGGAAGGAGGGGGAATAGCACCAGGAGTAGAGTTCGCCATCCGCCCATAAATGCCTGCTTCGAGGTTATTCGCGCGGGTCGCAAGAATCGTCCGGAACGGGCGATCCGTAGCGCCAACTTCGCGCGCTCACTTGCTTCCCGCTATTCCGCCGGATTCCCACCTTCGAGCGCTGCCTTCGGCCATCCGTTGGCCCATGCCAACGTCGATATCTGCAGGTACGCTTCGCCCGTTTTCGCGTCGTACGCGTGGAAGACGATAATGTCTCCACTCTTCTGCTGCAGCACGGACTCACCACCGGGCCCGACCCACCGGCTGTTACCAAGCAACAAAGGCGTGCCCCCACCTTCGAGCATGGGCACTCCCTTCGCATCAACGTAAGGGCCCGTGACGTTTCGTGAGCGACCCACCATTGTTCTGTAATTACTTTTAGTCCCCCGGCAGCACAAATCGAACGAAACAAATAAATAATAGTAATCTCCGTGCCGCACGATGAAGGGCGCTTCCACGGCTTGCCAATTTCCCGGCAACCCCGGCGGATTCGGAGGGGGATTGTCTGGCCGTTTGCGGCTGGCCAGAGAATAAAGCTTAGTATCCCTGGAGGAAAGCAGACCCGTGCTGGCATCGACCTGCCTCATTTTGATGCCGGTCCAGAAGCTCCCGAAAGACAGCCAGGGTTGCCCTTTTTCGTCGACCACGAGATTCGGATCGATTGCATTGAAGTCGTCTTCCAGACGCGATCGCAGAACCAGTCCTCGATCGACCCAATGAAAATTCGGGCTGCCGGGGTTGAGCGTCTTGTTTGTCAAGAGCGCGATCCCGGACGTGTTCTTGCCGAAAACCGAGAACGCATAATATAGATGATATTCTCCGTTGAAGTACGAAACATCCGGAGCCCATAGCTCTTTGGTCTTCGGACTTTCCTTCGCGATCCAGTCAGGAATCTTGTCGAAGACGTAGCCGCAAAGCTTCCACTTATGCAGATCTTTCGAACAACGGATGGGCAGCTCTCCCTTGCGGATGGGCCCATTGGCGGTTCCGAACAGATACCACGTATCTCCATCTTTGGCGATCGACGGATCGTGCGTGTACTTCACATCTCCTTCGACTTTCAAAGCCTGAGGCTGGTCGGTGGAAACGCCGTCTTGTAGTGCAAAGACAGTGGTTGTGAAGAGGAACAGGAGAACGAGGGAGGCTCTGGCTCGCACGTGTGCACCCTTCCGGCGAGACCGCGTGGTCTTGCCGAGGTAATTGTAGCAAACGTTTACTCGCTATCATTTCCCACTCGCGACACGAGTGCCAGAACAATAGCTAACTCGTTGTGGCCTATTGCCATCATTGACGTTCGAGGTGGCAATTCCGGAAAAGCTGGACCGGCGCGCCAGAAAACCTGGCCGATTGTTCCGAAGCCAATCAATGACTCCAGCGCCCATAGTGGCGAGCTGAATCTGAACCCAAGCGAATAATGCTTCACTCGGGCGAGTGCTATCATTGGCCTCGTCCCTTTTCTTCGCTGGCGTTATGAAGCCCAGTGAACTAGAACAGCTCAAAGAAATATTTTACGCGGCGACCCAACAGCCGCTGGAACAGCGACCACAGTTTCTGGCGGAAGCCTGCGGTGGTGACCAGAATCTTCGCTCTGAAGTCGTGCGCTTGCTTACCGAACCAGCCCAGAATCGGTAGGCTCGACGGTTCATCGCTGGTAATTCTGGATGGGAAGGGAAGAGAACTCTGGAAGAAATTCTTTCCTGAGGGATTTGGGCCAGACTACTACTACAACGAGAAGCTCTCCTGGGCCGGTGGAACGCACCTCTGGTTCGCGGATCTCGAAGGGAAAGGTCATACCAGCGTCCTTTTTCGTATTCCCCGAGAACCACGGGTTTCGAGGCGCACTCGTCAACCCTGATCTGCTATTCCGATCGCGGCAAAGAGAAATGGCGCTGGTCTCCCGGCCGGGCCTTGCCGGAGCTCGCCGGAAGTCGGGAACGACGCCATAGGAGGCGGTCAGACCGAGTTCCCGTTCCCAGGACAGATCCGGTTAGCGGCACCGGATCCGGTTTTGCGGTTCCGGCGGGTACGCTCTCTTATGCCCGGATGGATGGCGAACAAAAGATCCATGCCACCCGCGCGAAAGAGAAACAGTCGAGAGGGGAGAGGCCATGAGGAACTGCTGGAAAGTGGAAACTGTTGTTGCGCTTTTTCTCTGCTTGCTTCTTCCCGCTTGCGGCAATCTCGGCGCGACTGGAGGACACAGGGCAGAATTCCTGATAACGCTCACGTCAGTTTCGCCTTCGAGCGTAATGGCAGGTAGTCCAACGTTCACGCTTACGGTGAAAGGGACAAATCTATCGACCTCGGGGATTCTAGTTTGGAATGGTGGAAAGCAGATCATCGCCGTAACCCTCAGTTCCTCTGAGGCCACATTCACCATCGATGCCAGCCTTATTGCGAACCCGGGAAGTATTTCGCTCCAGTTCGTCGATGGGATTAACAGCAACGAACTCTCGAATGCGCTCACTCTTACGGTTGCCCCGCGCGGTCCGACCGCTTGCGCGCTTTTCGGCACGTACGATTTTCTGTTCGCCGGTTTCGGGATGAACTACTCGCACGTGATAATGGCCGGTGCATTTGGCGTAGATGTTAGTGGAAATGTTGCTGGCGAGGCAGACTATCCCTGGGGTGGGGCAACGCTTTCGGGCACATGCACTAACAGCGGCGCGCCGAATGTAGGAACTCTGAGCTTTAATGAATTCAACAGCGAACCGAATACCCTCAACTACACATTCGTTTTGCAGCAGCAAGGAAGCGGAGGTACCCGCGGACGATTGTTCGAAGTTGGTGAGAACACGTCCCCGTTCGGCACACTCTCAGGATCGGGGATGTTCGTCGAAGCGAGTCCTGATTCTGTCCTCGGTGGCGATTATGCTTTCGGGCTTGTGGGCGAAGACCCATCTGGCGCTAACGGAGTTGGCTCGCAGGTTGCGGCGGTTGGCAGGATCACTTACAGCAAGGGAACCTTGAATAGCGGCTTCGGTGACATCAATGATGGCGGAACTGTGACGGCCAACGGGACTGTCACTGCACTCAACAATCCCTCGCCGCCGGATATCTGGGGCCGAACCCAATGGACCTTGTCGATTGAAGGGCAGTCTTTTCCGATGGTTTTGTATCTGAATTCGTCGGGGATCATTTTCGCTTTTGGCAATGTTTTTCCTCCATCATCTTCCTCCATGTTTGTCGCGGGCTTCTTCTCGCCTCAAAGCAGTGCCGGATCTTACAGCAACAGTAGTCTGAATGGTCCCCTCGTATTCGACACACAGGGGGCACCGCCGCCATTATGCTGTTGGACGACAAACCCCAGCTCAACAGATACCACCATCGGTTCGGCTTCCGGTTTCGACGGCAACTCCGGAACATTCAATCTTCTGTTCGATAATGTTTCCGGAGGAGTGGCCAATCTCAATCAGACCGTAACTGGCGCGACCTATAGTGTTGCCAGCAATGGTCGGGCAACAGTTTCCTACACTTCAGGCGGCGAGACTCGCGAATACGTCTACTACCTCGATAACGTAAACGATGGCTATATTCTGGGGTTGGACAACTCAGCGGAGTTCGGTTTTTTCCAACCGCAAGCGTCGGGTCCGTTCAACACAGCATCGGTAAACGGAACATTCGCTATGGGAACATTCTTCCCGTCGTTGCCAGGATCACCGAATCTGACGACGGAGGTCACGCTGAACAATGGGAATCTCACCGCCAGCGCGCCATCGGGCGCTCTCAGTGGCACTTATTCAATCACGGCAGCAGGAAGGGGAACCGCAACCGTGAATCTGCCTGTGCTTGGAGGCAACGATCTCGTCCTGTACGTGATCGATTCCCAGAGTGTTGTGCTCATGGGGAGCGACAACACGACTGCCGACGCGATCACACTCATGCACTTTTGATCCTTCTTGCCCGTGTGGTGGAAGTTTTTGCCAGGAAATAACTCCTGAGTAGTCCCCGGCCAGCGCTGCACCCCATTTCTAAGCGTGGCGATTATGAATTATTTCTTACGCTTTTGTGTTATTTCGACTCTGATGTACCATCTCCGGTACCGCGCGCTAGTTGACAATCTTCGCCCTTACTGGAACAGTTCATGGATCGACGCACGTTCTTGAAGTCCATCACTGCAACAGAACTCGCCGTTGGTGTGTTTAAGGGACGAATCCCACGCCTCTATCCCGGAACACAATTGGGATAAATGCGATTGGGGACGGACAGGCGTTCGGTGCCCCGGAGTTATGAGCATGAGGTTTTCAATCCTTTTTATATTGTTGACTTGCGTATCCTCCGCTTCTGGCCAGGCAAACTCCTCCTTCTACGTGGCGGTGACCGGGAATGATTCGAATCCCGGCACTTCAGCGGCGCCGTGGCGCACCATTCAGCACGCCGCAGACACCGCGCGGGCGGGAAGTACCGTCTACGTTCGTGGTGGAATCTACGAAGAGCTAGTGAGTATCAACGCGTCTGGCAACGCGAGCGACGGATTCATCACTTTTCGAAGCTATCCCGGCGAAACGGTGGTGATTGATGCGACGCATTTCACTCCCACCGGCAGAACCGGTGTACTCACGATTCAGAACAAGAGTTACGTGAGAATCGAGGGTTTTGAAATCCGCAACTTCCGCACCGCCGAACACCGGCTCGCCCCGCTAGGCATAAACGTGATCGGGTCCGGCTCTCATATCGAGCTCCTGAAGAACAACGTTCATCACATCGAGAACAATTTTGACGGCCGTGATGCTCCCGGGCGAGGAGGCAACGGCTTTGGCATTGCCGTATACGGGACCGATGCCAAGATGCCCATCACTGACTTAGTCATTCAGGGCAATGAGGTGCACCACCTCAAAACCGGTTCGAGCGAGTCGCTAGTCGTGAATGGGAACGTCACGAACTTCCGCATCACGCATAATGTCGTCCACGACAACAACAACATCGGAATCGACGTCATCGGCTTCGAGCGCACGGCGCCCGACCCCGCGGCTGACCAGGCTCGCGATGGGATAGTCCGCGGGAATCTGGTTTACAACATTACATCGCGCGGCAATCCGGCATACGGCAACGATGAATCGTCCGATGGTATTTACGTGGATGGTGGCACCAGGATCCTGATCGAACAGAACGTCATTCATAATGTGGATTTCGGAATCGAGTTGGCCAGTGAGCACAAGGACCGCGCCACCAGCTACATCACTGCGCGGAATAACCTTATCTATCACTGTCACACCGCCGGTATTTCCATCGGGGGTTATGCGCCTGAGCGCGGGCACACCGAGCACTCGAACGTAGTGAACAATACGCTCTACGAAAACGATACATCGGCAACCGGTTCAGGAGAGTTCCAGATGCAGTGGAACATGTCGGACAATATTTTTGAGAACAACATCGTCTATGCCGGGTCCCGCTGTCTCATAATGCTGAACCGATCGAAGATCGACAAAAACCAACCGCCAGCCCTTATTGATCACAACCTTTATTACTGTGCCTCTGGAGCGAAGGCGAGCATCTGGGCTGGCGCTTCCACCACGCTAACGGGATTCGACAAATATGTTGAGTCCACGGGGAATGACCGTCATTCGCGCTTTCTCGATCCGCTTTTTGTTGACACTGGAGCAAAGGACTTTCACCTGCAATCAGATTCTCCCGCGATCGCCGCAGGCACGACTGATGGAGTGCCCGTGGGAGATCTGGATCTTGAAGGCTCACCCCGCGTCAAATCCGGCAAGATTGACATCGGCTGCTACCAACGACAATTAGGACTAGTCCCTGCTGAAATCGGAGGTGAATCGCATTCCCGAGGATCGCCTCCGGCGCCGTCGCCGTCTTGCCAACTTCAGGCCATGCTGCCTTCTTCTTCAGAACGATCGGCATCCAGGTCGGAGCGGATTCCTTTGTAGATGAAGGCGCCGCCGCGAAAGTCCTCGATCTGCTTCAGGAACATGCCGCCGTGAATTTGCCATTTCTCGCAGCCGTCGCCTGCGATCGCGGCATCGCCGGAAGGCCTACATGTTATGCGTCAACACACCCCAACTACCGGGACTCCCTGACCGGCCTGGCAGAGGACAACGCGAGTTACTACGAGTACCGCTTTCGCGTAGTAAGTCATGACGGAGTCCGCACCGTATCCGGGGTATCCGCGAATGGATTGAGGTCCATAAAAGAAGCGCCATTCACTCCGAGGTTTGTCACGGGGGGGCAATAATTTATTTTTCCGATTGGTTGCCGTTAGCGGCATTCGCTGCCGTGGCCACGGCTGTTTAAGCAAGGACCACTCTTGCTTAACATCGTCGATGATCTTCGTTCTCTCTACTAAGGTGCAATTCGTTGGACTAGAACAGTTCGATGGCTGCTGCATGGCCCGAAGCAGAAGCGAGTCGACCATCTCGTGTAACTAGTGGAGCGCCGAGCTTCTCGGCGAGCACGATGTAGGCAGCATCATAGGCTGAAAAATTGTGACGGAGTTGCCAGATGCGGGGCAGGAGTACCAGATGGGGATATCGAGTGACACGGAGATCCAGTAGGTCGCGGACCGCCTCGTTAGCACGACGTGCAGAGATCACCCCCTGCAATACGAGACGCCGCAATACTTGCGTGACCTCGAGATCTAGAAGGTGAGGCGCATGTAGGGTTTCACCAGGCGAATAAATCCGCTTCTCGATGTGCTGCCCGGCAGATGTCTGAAGGAGCCAGTCAACTGCGGCAGACGCATCCAAAACGATCATCGTGCCTCGCGCTCTTCTCGCACCAAATGGGCGGTATCGATCTGCGCCGAGACCGGCTTACGTTTATGCACGCGCTCCCGCAATTCCGCAAGCGTTGGCCTCTCAGCAATTTCCTTGATCTCGGCCAACAGATAGTCCGAAAGCGACATACCTGCCATTGCAGCGCGAGCTTTGAGGCTGCGGTGCAGGGCATCGGGAACGTTGCGCAGCTGAATCATCTTTGCCATGCTGCAAGCATACTTTCATGTTATTAACATGTCAACAAAATACCCCCGGAACGGAACAATTGAATAGTTTAGAGTCCCCTGATGCGGTACAGAACGACCCCGTGGGATGGAACAACAGCGCTGATGGTGCCGGTAGTTTTCTTCGTCTCGTCCGTCCACAGGTCGTGTAAGGAATAGCCGGTTCTGTTTTCGGGGAGGCCTACAGTGGACGCTGGAACGGAGACTTCCTCTGACTTCCCGCTGGTATTGAACAAACCGACGATCGCGTCTCCGTTCGGTTCCGTCTTGGCGAACGCCTGCTGGTGAGCGGTGTTGAGCACCCTTTTCGCGGCGATCGAATCCTGGTCGACAGCAAGGACTGCGGAGTTCTCCAAATACTTCTGCAGATCCGTTGGGTCGAGGTGGGTCAGATCGATGCCGAGGATGAGGGGTGACGCTCCAAGGGCCCATAGGCTGATCTGAGTCTGGCGCTCGACCGGAGTCAGCCCGTCGTTGCTGCCATTTCCTACCTCGAGGGAGTCATAGTCGTTGAAACCGCCTGCGCCGGCGTAAGGCTGCCACTCCGCCACATAGTTGAAGCGTTTGACAATGTCGCCCCAGCTGGTCAGCGGGTAGCTGCTGCCGCCTTTTTCGCAGCGATAGCATTCGACGTCGGGCGCGAATTCCCATTGATTGGCATACTTCATCAATGTCGGTGCGATAGCGCTTGTAAAGTCCCCCTGCGTGACGTCCAGGACCATGGGCCGCCCGCTTTGCCGTATCGCATTCGACCAAGCCTCGACATCAGCGGCATTGTTGTTCGTCATGCCGTCAATTTTGATGTAATCGACACCCCACGCCGCGAGCATATCTACCCATGAATTCGTAAACGCCTGCGCTCCAGGCTTGTTGTAGTCAATGCGGACCATGCCCTTGCAGTTGTAGTTGTTCTCTTTTACAGACGGTTCCGCAATCTGGGCAGCCGTGTACGATGTGCCCTTAATGGCCGTGTTCCGTCTGACTGCCTGCCTGGAAATGCCCGGCGTGACGTAAATGCCGAACTTCATTCCAAGACTGTGGATGTAGTCAGCGACTACCTTGATACCATCCGCATCTCCCTGAGGCGGGAATATCGATGGGTCGGTAATCCAGCGTCCATAGGAGTCGACGTTCGGACCTTGCGGTCCCGGACACTGATACCAAAAGTCGTCGAGGTTTACGTATTCGTATCCGAGTTTCTGCAAACCGGAATTATGCAGGGCCAGCGCCTGCGCTTTCATTCGGTCTGCCGTGGGCAGTTTGCGGAGGAAGCTCCAGCTACTCCAGCCAAGAACAGGTGTGCGCTCGAGACCGTTATCCTCTGCTCTGCTGTTCTGCAGGATCCCGCCCACCAACAACGCGATCAGCAGTGCTCCCCTTAAGCTGTGGGTCCATTCCCTCAATAAAATCATCCCTTTCGTCTATCACAAGCGGCGCGACAAAACAAATACCGAATAAAGCTGTAGTTTTGGCTCGGTGCCTTTCCGGGGATTCAGATTGGAACCCGAGTGATCAATGTACCGTTCGCTTGAGTTCCCGGGATCAGTCGGGTTTTGGCGCCGAACCCCGCTGGCGCGCCGACGGCAGGGAACTCGACTACTACGATCTTTCCCAGATCTACGGTAGTTGGACGAACAGGCCAACCCATGAAAGCCGGAGAATTTGTTTATGTTGTACTTATATGTACATACATATTCATACATTTTTGCAGGAATGCTTTCACCAGATGCAGTTTGTGTTTCTGCGAGAGCATTGTCAGTCCCGCCGCGGCCGATGCCCCGGGCCACCGGACAGCCGGAGCGGCTGTCCCTTTATGGTCCAGCCTGCATCCGGCAGAATGGGGATTCCTCGCGGCGGTCGGAATGACAAGCTGTGACACCCGGTATCTGACTAAGTGTCTGCTCCACGCACCTTCCTTCAGTTCACCCCGAAGGCATACTCTGTTCCCGTGAACGTGTAGATATCCCCGACGCTGAAATACACCATGCCATTGGCGACCGCGGGCGACCCGCTTCCCGCGGTCCCGGTAATGGGATAGCTCCACAGCAGCGCACCCGTGCTCGCATTCAGAGCGTACAAAGCGTTGTCGCTCGAAATGCTGGTGCTCTGCGTCATGACATACAACACGCCATTGGCGACGGCGGGCGATGACGCCACGTTGCCGATGGTGAGATATTTCCAGAGCAGTTTTCCTGTGCTCGCCTTGAAGGCGTAGACGTATCCGTCGTACGAGCCGACATAGACGGTGCCATTGGCCACGGCCGGCGACGAGGAAACCCCTCCACCTGTGGTGTGGCTCCAGATCTTTTTGCCGGTGGTGGCGTTGAGGGCATAAAACGTGTTGTCATTGGAGCCGATGTAGACCACGCCGTTGGCCACGGCGGGCGAGGACTGGATCTGCGAGCGGGTGGCGAAGCTCCAGAGTTTCGCGCCTGTCGCCGCGTTCAGAGCGTAGACTTTGTTGTTCTCCGAACCGAAATACACCACGCCGTTCACCACCGCGGGCGCGGAAGCGATCTGTGTGCCGGTGTCGTAAGTCCAGATCATGGCGCCGGTGGTGGCGTTAAGCGCGTACATGCGTCCGCCCCAGTCGCCGCAATAGACGACGCCAGCGGCCACCGACGGTGTGGCATACGAACCGTTAAACGTCGGATAGTTCCAGAGCTGCGTGCCGGTGCTGGCGTCGACCGCATAGATCACACCGGGCACGCCGGGATAGACCGAACTGAAATAGACCACGCCGTTGGCAACCGCGGGTGAAGAGAACACCCAGCTGCCAACCGCAGTGAAGTAACTCCAAAGGGTGGCTCCGGTGGTAGCGTCCCACGCATAAACGTTGCCGTCGTAGGCGCCGGCGTAGACGATGCCGTTCAGCTCGGCGGGCGAGGAGAAGACCGGAACTCCGGGGCTGTAGCTCCACTTCAAAGTCAGGCCCGGAACATTTGTGACACCGAGAGTTTTTTCGTACGGATTCCAGCGATGCGCATTGGTGCGGGTGAACTCGCTCCAGTTGTTGATGGGAGTGCCAGCGGGCTCCTGCGCTGAGGCCAGTGTGGCCAGGCACGAACAGAAAATGATTGTCGCAATGCGCACGTGTTTCATGACGAACCTCCTGTTGCGATTGTTTTTAAATGGGATGATTGGTTCGGCCCGTCAAAGCGTTCAGTCGGACGGAGGGAGGGTCCCGAGCGGAAGAGGAACGACCGAACAAGACGGAACTTTATCACAGAAGGGAGAGGCTGTCAAGCGATGCGGCCGAAAAAAGGTCCGCCCAAGACTCGGCTTGGGCGGATGAGAGACTGCCAGTATTTTGTCTAACGCGCAGCCAAACCCGACGCGCTGGCGGGAAGACCGCTCACGGTGCTTTGCAGCGTCAGAGAGCCGTTTTCGTTGATGCCGTATCCCTTGACCACTCCGGTCCCCGGACCCAATACATAGAGCGAGCGGGAATCGTTGCTGATCGCCATGTCGACGGGAGCGCTGCCCGAGCCCACGTCGGCGGCACTTTGATTCATCAGCATCAATGCTCCGGCGTATCCCACGCTGTAGCTCGAAACGGTTCCGCTGCCTGTGTTAGTTGTGTAGGCATAAAGTCCGTCGTTGGTTACCGCGATCCAGCAGGGAGCGCTCTGATGATCGGCTGCCGAACCGGTGACCGTGTGATGCGATTCATCCTCAGCGAGGAAATACGATGACACAGCACCGGCGTTGGCGGCGCCGCCGACGGCATCCGAGACGATGAGCACGTCATGCCTGCCAAAGGCGAATCCGTAAGGAGTCTCGGCAGCCGACATCATGACTTTCATGCCGGTGACGTTGCCCATCGAATCGAGGATAAAAACATCGATGTTGTTCGTAGCCTTTTCGGTGACCACGAGCAGATTGCCTTCCGTATTGAAGCTGACTTCGGCTGGTCCGACGGATGGAGCGCTCAGCCCGACTCCCGAACTGAAGTTGTGCAGATTGCCGTTGGCGTCGACGGTGAATCCGGCCAGCGTGTCGGTGCCTCCGACGGCGCCTCCTTCGTTCAGAACATAAAGCATGTTGCCGAACGACGCCACACTGACCGGATTCTGTCCGTACGAACTGGTTGTGCCGACCAGAGTGAGGCCGTTGTAGGTGACCGAGAAAACCGAAATGGTATTGCTCGCGGCGTTGACAGCGAACAGGAATCGGTTGCTCGCGTCGAGGATGACGGCGCCCTGCGTGCCGAGTCCGGCTCCAGTCCCCATTCCGCCAGTGCTGAACGTTCCGCCGAGTGCGATATGTCCATCAGCGGAGCGGTTAAACATCATCACGGCATTGCCGCTGCTGGAATTGGTGAGGGTGTACACTGCTCCTGCCGCGGCATTCGCCGGCAGGCTCCATATTGCCACTGCAAACGTCGAAAAGATCGCGATCAGTAATTTCCACTTCATCAGAATTTTCCTTTCCTCATGGGTTCAGACAGAAACCGGTTAAGGGTTGCAGCAAGACTCGAAACGTATCCGGCCGAGGGGCAGAGAAACGGCCGCGCGGATCGCCATGGTCCGCTTCATCTGATATGTCGTGTCACGAGAGATATTCCCCCCCAGAGTTTTTCGAGAGAAGATGGTTGCGCATGCAATCGAGAATCGTGGCAGTCGTTTTCCTCTGGACGATGTTTGCGGCGCTACCCGCGTGGGCGCAGTTTTATGCGGGATTTATGGGCGGCGTGGCAACGCTTTCCGGCGATGCGCAATCGATCATTGATCCGAATTCAACGCAGTTTGCCTCCTATAACGCGACTAACGGGCTCGTCCTCAACGGCTTCGCGGGAAAACATCTCAACGATTTCTTCAGCGTGCAAGGCGAATATGTATGGAACCGGAATCCGCTGATGCTCTCGGCGGCAACGCTCAGCGCGGGGCCGGTGGACGAGTACAAGCAGGCGCGCAGTAGTTCGCAATACAGTTTGTTTGCCAGCGTGCTTGTCTACTTCCGGCGGAGAGAAAGTCGGGTGCGGCCTTATCTTTCGGTGGGAACAGGGTGGGTGCATTTGGTATCGACCACGAAGAGCGTCAGCGTGATGCAGGGCGCGCTGGCGATTCCGCCGAGTCAATTCAGCGCGGACATGATTGGACTCCGCGTGCCCGTTGGAATCGATGTGACGCTGCACCGCGGATGGCGATTCCGCTACAGCTTCAGCGAGACGCTGAGCAGGAACCCGATCAGCCATGAGCTGATGCCAGCCGGGCCTCACAGCTTGAAAAACTTCCAGAATCTATTTGGCATTGTCCGCGAGTTCTAAACCGTTTGCTGCGCGGAGTGTAGTTCCGTCCTTTATGCGACACGATGCCGTGCGCCAGCCGGTATCACGATTTTTTGAAGGCGACGTAAGGGCAGTTTGGCCAATAGATCGGCGCATCTTCCACGAGTTCGGCCAGAATGCGGGCGTGGCAGACACGGCATGGGTTCAGTTGCTTTGCCGACTCCCCGACCGGAGCAATGCGCACCAGTTCTTCGAAAACACAGAGGCCGTGTCCGGCGGCTTTGGTAGCGGTTAGGCTTTGCAAAGGTCCGGTTTCAGCCTGGCGCTGGACCAGCGCCGAATAGATTTTCGATTTCAGACGCGAGGGGGCGTTGCGGGTCTTAGCGGCAGTGCTGCGAGCGGCCAGGCGTTCAAGGAACTGATCGTCTGAAAGATTTCTAGGCATCGCCCCACCTTTCTCGAAACTGCTGTCGAGCGCGAGCCAGGAGGCGTTCGACAGCCTTTTCGGTTTTCCCAAGACGCGCGGCCATTTCTCGCGCGGAAGCCTTATCCCAATAGCGCCAGATCAGAGCCAACCGGTATTGCTCCTGGAGACTATCCATGACCCGCCAGGTCTTGGCCTGCAGTTGGGCCTGGTCGAGTACGCCGTCGAAATCGGGCATCATGGCGCCGGCAAGCGACTCCAACTCGACTTCGGGCGTCGCCTGGGGCGCGCGAAGGAGCGCGCGGTATTGATCTTCGACCTTGTGGCGCGCAATTCCGAGCAGCCAGCCCTGAAGCGGTCCTGCGCCTTGAAACTGGTGCATGCTCTCCCACGCCGCCAGGAAAACCTCCTGGACCAGGTCGTCGACGAGGTCGAAGCGCGGCGCGAGGCGCGACCGCACAAATGCGTATACGGAATCGGAATAGCGTGAGATGAATTCCGCCGTCGCCTTGCGGTCCTTCTTTAGAAGGCCCGCGAGCAACGCCCTTTCCTCGGCGAGCGTGGAAGAGGGTGCATCAGGCGGTTGCGGTAGCGGCTGCTCCAAACCGGTCACTCAATGCCCCTCTAAGGATAGTCGCATTACGCGCAGTTCCCCCCCTGCCCGAGGACAGATGACCCGTCGCATCGCGCAATCATTGGTTCCTCCTCGTGTTCTCGCCCGCTGGGCGTGAGCGTTTTTTGAGCGCGCAAAGTGCCCAAGTACGGAGAATGGTCAAAAGCGCTCATTTCCGCTCAGTCGCTAGAATCGCTCTTTACGCTCGGGTCAGTACGCCCGCCGGCGAAGATTCAACGCCATCTGGTATGTAAAATCGACCGTCTCGGTAGATCGTTTCGCGTGCACAAACCTAACACGAGCACCTTGGCATCTCCGAACCGTTCGATCACCAACGTAATATCCGAATTAAGAAAGGGCAGCAAGGCGCAGCGAAGCGTCAGAGCGTGGGCGCAGGCGCTTCCCGCCGCCGATCTCTATTTGTCCGTTGTTTCGATACTCGAGTTTCACGTAACGGCTGCCCGCAGTATCGTAGAGGCGCCGGTTCCCGTATTTCTTGATCACGACTGCGGAGGGTTTCATGAATTCCGGCTGATGTTGCGATGCACAACCATGCAGGAATATCTTGACATAACTCCGCTGAAGTCGTACAGTTTAGCTGATGCTGCAGTGCAGCAATCGAAGGTCCTTCGAATGGAGGGGCCATGTCAGGGCAGCTCCCGTTAATGCCCGCGATCAAGAAACTCATGGACGAGGTGCTTTCGGGAACCAACGAGGAAGGCGAGGAAGGGCCACTGCCCCAAGAGCGCCAACTGGTTGCGGCGGCCAAGAAAATCGGGCTGCTCGCCGCCGGCATCGCGACGCAAAGGTTCATGGAGGCGATCCAGAACCAGCAGGAGATCATGGTCGCGATTGCGAACATGGTCATTGAAACTTATGCCATGGAGTCAGCCGTGCTGCGACGCGAAAAAACTGGCGGCGCGGAATGGCGAAGTGGGCGCCGCACTGGCAGTTGCTATGAAGCGCGTTTATATGACAGGTGCAATGGAGAAAATTGAGAGTGCGGCGAGACTGGTCATTGCGCTGAAGGGGACATGCTGAGTTCGCAGCTGGCAATTCTGCGTCGGCTGTGCGAATACGAACCATTCAACACACTAGCCCTGCGGCGGACGATCGCACAGAGAGTTATTGAAACTGGCAAGTACATGGTCGCATAGATCGTGCCCGTCTTCGTGCCGATCAGGCCGAAGCACGGCGAGCGGGGCGGTATGGAACCGCGCAGCCATCAATCCGATCGCCAGCCATTCGATTTCGATTTCATCGTGATCGGATCCGGCTTCGGGGGCAGCGTTTCCGCCCTGCGCCTGGCGGAAAAAGGCTATCGGGTAGCCGTGATCGAGATGGGGCGTCGCTGGACGCCCCAGTCTCTTCCGCTCACGAGTTGGTCCATTCATCGCTGGTTCTGGCGGCCGAAACTCGGCCTGCGCGGCTTCTTCAATATGCGCCTGTTCCGCCATGCCACGATCTTCCACGGCTGCGCCGTCGGTGGCGGATCGATCACCTACGCCAGCACACTGCTCCCGCCCCCGGAAAAGGTGTGGGATGCAGGGTCGTGGACGGGGTTGGCAAAGTGGAAGGCGGAGATGCCTCGCCATTTTCAAACGGCTTCTCGGATGCTGGGAGTTACGAAAAACAACATCCTCGGGCCTGCCGATCACCTCCTGAAAAAGGCTGCAGACGTTGCCGGCTGCGGCCATACGTTCTACCGCACCAGCGTGGGTATCTTCCAACCAGCCGAGGGAGAAGCGGGTAACAGAACCTTCGCCGATCCATTCTTCGGAGGCGAGGGGCCGCCTCGTACTACCTGCACAAGCTGTGGCGGTTGCATGATGGGGTGCCGGTTCGGTGCGAAAAGCACTCTCGATCTTACCTACTTGTACTTAGCGGAAAAACGCGGCGCCCGGATCTTTCCAGAAACGAAGGTGGTCGACGTCATGCCGCTTGACGGCGCGAGCGATGGCAGCGCCGGGTATAAAATACGCACGGTGCAGTCCATGGCGTGGATTCGCCGTCAACCGCACACTCTTACCTGCCGCGGCGTGGTCTTCTCCGCATCCTCGCTGGGCACGATGGAACTGTTGTTTCGTCTAAAAGATACCGGTTCATTACGCGCTATTAGCGGGCGTTTGGGCAAGCACGTGCGCACTAATTCCGAGTCGCTCATCGGAGCGCGCATGCCAGCCTGCGCAGACGATTTGTCGCAAGGCATCGCCATCGGCTCCGGCATCTACATTGACGAAAACACGCACATCGAAGCTGTGCGTTATCCCAGCGGTTCGGACACGATGGGCCTTCTCACCACGATTCTGACCGATGGCCGCCCGGGAGCGCAGCGCATCCGGCTGTGGCTGACGAATGTTCTGGGCTCTCTGTTGTGCCACCCAATAAAGACGGCGCGTTTGTTTTGGCCTAAGGGATGGGCACGAGAGCATGTGATTCTTCTTTGCATGCAGGCGCTGGAGGGACATATCGAGATGCGCTGGCAACGCCCCTGGTTTTGGCCGTTCCGCAAGATGCTGGTCAGCCGCGGTGATAAAGTGCCGACCTACATTCCAAGGGCAAATCAGTTTGCTCGAACTTTCGCCCAGATCGCGGGGGGCACGGCGATGAGCATCCTTCCGGAGATCCTTTTCGACGTTCCCGGCACGGCACACTGTATCGGAGGCTGCGTGATCGCGGGTTCTCCCGATCGCGGCGTGGTGGACGATCATCACCGCGTTTTCGGCTACCGCAATATGTACATCTGCGATGGATCCGTCCTAGCGTCGAATCTCGGCGTCAACCCAAGCCTGACCATTACCGCGTTGGCCGAGCGAGCGATGAGTTTTATCCCTCCCGCGGCGGAGACAACTTGGAGCGACGCAGCACAAGCGACACAAAATACACGCGGCCTTATCCATTAGTCATTCCGTCGGTGGCTTCCTCCGCCCCAACGCAGCCAACGACGGCCCGAATCTTTTTGGGAGAAACAAAGGGGCGAGCCGCCACACGAGAAAGCTTCCGGCCCTCCCGCTGCCAAACCTTCGGGATGATGAGCTCTGGGAATTCCTCTGTGCATCTGCTGGAACGCTTTGTCTCCAACCGAACCCTGGGACCACGCACGTCGCGATGGGGGCATCGGTTCGTGCCATGATCAGAGTCGGCACGCCGAGCACATCCGCGGCTAGACGCGCTCCCAGCCTGGGCCTGTTGACCAGCGATATTGACCCGTACGACCGCGAATTCATCACGGGAGAATGCACCCCGGAGGGCTTTTTCAGCATCCGTGGAGGTTAGACTCGGCCATTGCGCGCGGAATTTCGTACGCGCCGTATGCCGACCTGATCTGGTGTGAGACATGGCAAAGTCCCGCTCACACCTGTCGCGGAAATTAGTCTGAGCGATCCGCCAAGTCGGTGTGACCTACATCACAACATGACGTGACAGGGGGTGCAGACTAAGATGACCGCAAGAGTTCTACTTTGGCGCAAAGAGTTCTATTTTGGGAAACGAGGTTGAGGCGTGGTGCCCGCCGGAACCCAGTCCGCCAACACCTTTCAAGCTTTTCTCACTCGCTTGCGCGAATCCCGTGACGTTTCAGTTTATGAAGCAATCGAAAGACTCACACATGCGGGAGAAGCGGTGGGCTTTGACACGCACG
This sequence comes from uncultured Acidobacteriota bacterium, assembly GCA_963763845.1. Lineage (GTDB taxonomy): Bacteria > Acidobacteriota > Terriglobia > Terriglobales > Acidobacteriaceae > Sulfotelmatobacter. The sequence continues at coordinate 64,378 of CAVXPX010000011.1, read as the reverse complement.
ATCTCATCGGTATGCTCGATCGAGGCATGACCTTCGAAGAGTTGCTCGAACTCATCGAATCGAAGATGGCAAGTTCGCAGAAGGCGGCGTAATCACCACCAAAGGTGAGCGCGTGACGGCGATCCGCCGCATCGTGAGGTAGGCCCCATGAATGTCGTGGAATGGTCAAGATCCAGCGTTGACTATGGGCGCAAGCTCGTGGATTCCGCACTTGAGGGAGCACGTACAGGAGAAAGCGAATTTCTGAAAGAGGAATCGCTGGCTTCGTTTCTCAGCGAGTCTGCCCGGCACGCGCTGGCGCCCGCCATCGTTGGCGCGTGTCTTGGAGCGTTGGGTGGTTATCTGGAGAGCCGGGGCCGTTCCAAACGCACAGCTGTCGTCGGCGCCTTCGTGGGCGGTGCGGTGGCGTTTGGCGCGGGCGTGATTTGGGAGAGCCGGCGGTTCACTGCGAATGTCGCTTCCAACTCGTGGAAGAGTGTTGACAAGACTCGCGACGAACACTGGTTTGAAAGGAATCCCATCGACTACGCCTAGTAAAGACTGAGTCCGAGCGAAACGATTTGCACTTTCGAAAGTGCGAGCGCGCGACGGAGGCATCAATGATCGCGAGCGAAGTAGTAAAGGAGCGGATTCAGATCCCGCTTACCACAGAAAGCCTCAGTCCAGAACGCATTGCGTATCTGGATGGACTGGTCCGACAGGCCAACACCGCCGCTGCAGTTTTCACGCAGTTCAATCAAGAGGACGTCGATCGCATCGTCAAAGCGATGGTCCTCGCAGGACTGGAACAGGCACAATACCTCGCTCGCCTGGCGGTTGAGGAAACCAAGCTGGGAGTGATGGAAGACAAGGTCATCAAAAATATGGTGGCCAGTGAGTTCGTCTACAACTACGTCAAGGACAAACGCACCGTCGGCATCATTCGCGAACTTCCCGAGCGCAATCTGGTGGAGATGGCTGAGCCGATCGGTGTCCTGTTCTCGCTCACGCCCATTACGAACCCCACCTCCACGGTCTTATTCAAGTGCATCATGGCCGTCAAGACGAGGAACGCTGTGGTTTTCAGTCCTCACCCGAAGGCGTGGCATTGTTGTGCCGAGGCCGTGAGGATCATGTACGAGACCGCAGTCACGCACGGCGCCCCGCAGGGCGTGTTTACCTGCCTGGAATCGCCTACTCTTCCGGACAACGCCTACCTGATGAAGCATAAAGATGTGGGCTTAATTGATGCCACTGGCGGGCCGGGCATGGTAAAGGCCGCGTACAGTTCCGGCAAGCCCGCTCTAGGGGTAGGGCCGGGGAACACGCCGGTCTATCTGGAGAAGACCGCGGACCTGAATACGGCAGTAGTAGACATTATCGTCTCCAAGACGTTCGATAACGGAACCATTTGCGCATCCGAGCAGACGGTCGTGATCGACGACGAAATCTATGACGAGGTGCTGAAGAAATTTGCGGACATGGGCGCGCACATTTGCAGCGAAAATGAGACCAGGCGGCTGGAGCGCACGGTGATTGATCCGGAAACCGGATTCATGCAACCGATGGCAGTCGGCCAGAAGGCTAGCGATATAGCCCGATTCGCCGGCCTCGGCGTGAAGCCCCACACCAAACTCCTCATTGCACCAATTCACGGTGTGGGCCGCGAACATCCGCTGTCCGTCGAAAAGTTGTTTCCGGTACTGGCGGTCTACCGCGCGAAATCGGTCGCTGAGGCGCTCAGGGTCTGTGTGGACGTGAATCATGCGGGAGGCCTTGGCCATACGGCGGTTATTTTCTCGCGCAACGAAGAGGTGATCCGCAAATTCGGTGAGGTGATCAACGCGGGGCGGATCATTGTGAACTCTCCGGGATCTGTCGGGGCGCTGGGTGCGGTGTACAACGACCTGGTGCCCACCTTCTCTTTCGGTTGTGGCACGGGCGGTGGCAACAGCACGACCGACAACGTCAATATTTATCACTACCTCAACATCAAACGCGTGGCTCGGAGGACACAAAACCATATGTGGTTCCGAGTTCCCAATCAGATTTACTTCAACATGAACGCGGTGGAGAATCTGCGCCAGTTCGCATCCCTGTCAACCATCATCGTGACCAATCCCAGTCTGGAACGAATCGGCCACGTGGACGTTGTTCGGCGTCACATCTGCCCCAAGACTCACGTTCATGTCCATGTCATTCCCGATGCCGAGCCAGAGGTAAAAGTCATTTTGCAGGGGGTGGAAGCGCTTAATTTCTACAAGGCAGACCAGATCATCGCGCTGGGCGGCGGATCGGTCATCGACGCGGCGAAGATCATGAAGCTCAAGTACGAATCGCCGGAGGCGGACCTGCAATATCTGGCGGCGCCCTTTCTGGATCTGCGCAAGCGAGTGGTGCAATATCCGACGGAAAAAACTAACCGGGCCCGATTGATTGCCATCTCGACGACCAGCGGAACCGGAAGCGAAGTCACGCCATTCGCCGTTCTGATCGACAAAGAGCGTGGGCGCAAGGTGACACTCGCTGATTACTCGTTGACTCCCGATGTGGCGGTCGTTGATCCCCAGTTTGTCATGTCCATGCCGAAAGGTCTGACGGCCGACACCGGCATCGACTGCCTGACCCACGCGCTGGAAGCTGGAGTTTCGACGTTTGCTTCGCCCTATACCGACTCCAGCGCCATGCAGGCGATTCGGCTGGTGTTTAAGTACCTGCCAATCGCTTACGAGCATCCCCACGACGAAGAGGCGCGCTGCATGATGCACAACGCCGCCTGCATTGCCGCGATGGCCTTCTCCAACGCGTCGGTGGGCTTGAATCACGCTCTGGCGCATGCGTTCGGCGCCCGCTTCGGCGTTGCGCACGGCCGTGCCAATGCGCTCATGTTGCCGCACGTCATTGCGTATAACGCCTCGGTGCCCGCCAAGTTCATGCCGTCACCCTACACCAAGGGATACGTGGCGGATAAGAAATACGCTACGGTCGCGGATTTGCTCGGCTTGGGTGGTCATTCGGTGGATGAGAAGGTGAAGAACCTGATAGCGGCGACCGAGCAGTTGCTCGACCAATTGGAATTTCCACGGTCCATTGCTGAACTGGATATCTCCAAGGAAGAGTTTGAGCGAGCGGTACCAGAACTGGTCAAGATTGCCTGTGATGATCCGTCCTGGCGGTCGAACCCCCGTATGCCATTGATGACCGAAATGGCGCAACTCCTCTGGAAAGCATATGCGGGGCGAGGTCTTGCCCAGGTGGCTGGTGCGGATCAGTCACAAACCGAATAACGGATGGCGGTGTGTATGGCGATGATTGCTCTGTTTCTGAATATTGACGAGGAGCACGTTGTTCCCGTCCTACAAGCGGCCGGAACAAATCTAGACTCCGCTCAGGGCGAAACAGTTTTGGATTTCACTTCCGTGCGCCGCATCGACACAAGCGCGCTGCAGGCGATGGAAGAGTTTGCCCGCATCGTCGACGAGAAAGCCGTCAAGGTTGTGTTACGCGGCGTCAACGTCGATGTCTATAAGGTGCTGAAGCTGGCGAGGCTAACCCGGCGTTTCTCTTTCGTGAACTGAATTGCGCGCTGGTCGCACCGCTGAACAGGAGAACTATCGTGCAGAATCATCGAAAGAGTGACCGCCTTTCCTGGGGCGACACGGTTTTCCTGCATCTGGAGCGGGAAGGCATGCCCCTGAACGTCGCGAGTGTTTGTTTGTTCGAGGGAGAAATCTCTCTTGACGATTGCGTTCAGTTTGTCGCGTCGAAGCTGCCGCTCTTACCTCGCTATCTCAAGCGGGTGGTCCCCGCACCGTTCGGCCTTGGTCTTCCCAGCTGGGAATACGATCCGGAGTTTGATCTAAACCGCCACGTGCGCGGGCTGACTCTCAAACACGGCACCGACACAGAACTGAAAGCCCTTGCCGGAAAGATTTTCAGTCAGGTCATGGATCGCCGGCACCCGTTGTGGGACATGACCGTGGTCCGAGGACTGAAGGGAAATCGCACCGGGCTGATTCTCCGTATGCATCACTGTCTGGCCGATGGCATTGCGGGTGTGGGCATCATTCATGCGCTCCTGGATACGAGTCCAGAGGCGCCGCGTCTGCCCAAAAGGAAGTTCAAGTTCCGCGTACCGTCTCCACCGGACCCCATCACTTCGCTCACGGCCGGAGTTCTGGATTCGTATTCGGATTTCGTCAAACGAATTCTCTCCGCACTGACGGATCTGTTGACCATGGCGGAACGCGCCGGTGCGAACGGCAGAAGCTTGGCCGCCAGCGAATTTGCGGATCTGTTTCCAGAAATCACAGCATTTACTGAGCGCCTCCGGTTCAATGTGATCTACCGCGGACCGCAGAAATTTGCCTGGACTGACATCCCCTTGCCGGAAGTCAAGGCCATCCGGCACAAGAGTGGGACCAGCATCAACGACGTCATTCTTGCCTTGGTGACTGCAACTATTCGCCGCTACTGTGAGTTGCATGGGGACCCGGTAAAAGGGAAACTGCTGCGGATCATGGTGCCCGTCAACCTGCGTGCCGATGGCGGCGTGGCGGAGTTAGGGAATCGCATCTCCTTGGTTCCTGTAACGATTCCTTTGGATATCCGGCAACCCAGAAAGTTGCTTGCCGCTGTCCACAGGCGAACGGAGTTTCTCAAAGCCGCACACGCCGCCGAGTTGGTGAGTCTGGCTGGGGGCTTGATCGGGATGTTTCCCACGTCGATGCAGGGAATGACCGGACCACTTATCAGCCAGTTACCGATCACACCTTTCAACATGGTCTGCACGAATGTGCCGGGGCCGCCATTCGCGCTCTACCTGCTTAGCCATAAGATGCTGCATTGCTATCCCTATGTTCCGGTCGGTGGCGAAATGGCGGTCAACTGCGCCATCCTGAGTTACAACGGAACCGTGTACTTCGGATTCAGCGGCGATGCGTATGCAGCGCCAGATCTCAAGCGGATGGAGAAATTGTTGGAAGCAAGTTTCGAAGAGTTGCGAGATGCGGCCGGAGTCAGACGGCCACGGGCAAAGAAGATGCGCCGGAAGCGGCAGGCATCGACCGTTTTCGCGCCGGCACGAACCGCGCCGGTGCCGGTAGCAGTGCCGTCAGCAGTTAGTTTTCCTTCGCCTGAAGCGAAACGAGTACCAGAAGCTGCGCCGGCAACGGAACAAGAGAATGCTGAGGCCCGGTTCGTCGTTGCGTAGGTAGGGCATGTATCAGGGTGTAGGCCGTGGTAGGTATCTTCTCACCCTCGTTGAGCAGTGAGTGGCTGGTCCCAGGACGCGACCTCTTTCTCATCATCCATGTCCTGGGAGTTGCCTGTTTTGCGTACATCGTGACCAAGCGGCTCGTTCCTCTAGTCCGGGCCGAGCGCGATGTTCGTTTTGATCGGCCACTGACTCGCTTCGGGAATGTGTTGAAGTTCTGGCTGGGGCAGTGGAAACATCCGCGCTACAGATTTGCAGGCACTCTCCACATTCTGATTTTCGCGGGATTCCTTCTCCTGGCAAATCGCGCTTTCTCTGTGCTGATCGTCGGTGTCTCCGCGAATTTTGTGCCCGGTCTTTCCGGGGAAACCGGCAGGATCTACGACCTTATTACGGACTACGCTGCGACCGTCGTCTTCCTCTGCATGGTGGTGGCTGCGATCCGGCGGCTCGTCTTCAAGCCTGCGCGGTATGCGGTGCCCCCGAAGTATGGGAAAAGCCACACCGCCGACGCCGTCTTCCTTCTCGGGCTGATCGCTGTCTTGATGGCAGCCGATAGTTTGTTCGCCGCGAGCAACGCCGCCGGTCACGCACAGCAATACCAACCAGTTGAAGCGTTGGCGATCCTCTCCCTGCCATGGATGCTCAAGATTGCCATCGGTTCCATGCCCCTAGGCACACTCCGGGTTCTCAACGTTACCGCCTATCTCGCGCATGAACTGACCTTTTACTTCCTGCTCTGCTATCGGCCCTTCGGAATTCAGTTCCACGTGGAAACCTCGCTGTTCAGCATTTACTTCGGAAAGCTGGAGCGCGGGACGCTGAAGCCGGTGAGATGGGGCGTGCCTGACGAGCATCTCGATCAAGTGAAATCCTTCGGCGTGAAGACGTTCGAAGACTTTACCTGGAAGCACATCCTCGACTTCTATTCCTGCTCCGATTGCGGGCGCTGCGCCGACAATTGCCCGGCCAATGCGGCGGGACGTCCGTTGACGCCTCGATTCTTAACCATCAAGGCCAGGGACTACGCGTTTCAGCACTATCCCGTGCTCGGCAAGGCCAACAATAGCAAGCCATTGATCGGCAACATTTACTCGGAAGACGAAATCTGGTCGTGCACAACTTGCGGTGCATGCGAAGAAGAATGCCCGCTGCTGGTCGAGTACATCGACAAGATCGTCGACCTGCGTCGCGGGATGATCGATGACGGCAATGTGCCCCAATCGCTGCAGAAGCCGCTGAAGGCTCTGGAGAATCGCGGCAATCCCTACGGGAAGATGGAAAAGAAAAAGGCCGACTGGGCGAAGGCCGCAGAGTTCCAAAGAACCTGCAACGTCAAGATCCTCGACGGAAACAATCGCGCTGGCACTTTGTACTTCGTCGACAGCATTACTTCCTACGATGACCGCATGCAGTCGATTGGACGGGCCACGTCCAGAATCCTCAGTCATATCGGAGAGGACTTCGGAATTCTGGGCGCGGCGGAGAAAGACAGTGGCCACGACGTCCGACGCTTTGGAGAAGAAATGCTCTTCATCGCCTTGCGCGATCACAACACGAAGGCCATCAAGGCATTGGGAGTGCAACGAATCGTCACTGCCGATCCGCATGCCTACAACGCGCTGAAACACGACTATAAGGATGTGCCACCCATCGAGCACATCAGCCAAGTGATTGCCCGTGCGGTGAAGGCCAGCAATATCGAGTTCGATCGAGTCGAAGACGAAAGCCGAGTGTATGCGTATCACGACCCCTGCTACCTCGGACGTCATAACCAGATCTACGACGAGCCACGTGCTGTGCTCGATGCCATTCCGGGGTTGAAGAGGGTCGAAATGAAGCGCTCGCGAGACCGTTCATTCTGCTGCGGGGGCGGTGGACTCATGCTTTTCTACGAACCGAAAGAAGAGCAAAGGATGGGTGTGCTCAGGGTCCGCATGGCTGCCGATGCAGGGGCGAACGTGATCGTGACGGCGTGCCCGTTCTGTCTGGCGAATATCGAAGATGCCATCAAGGTGGCGGGCTTGGAAGGCAAGATGTCTGCCATCGACCTGACAGAACTGGTGGACCAGCATATGGTTCGCGAGGTCTGCCCTGAGAAAGTAAAGGAACTGGAAACTGTAACCTGTGGAGGTTGAACGTGGAAATCCTGGTGTGTGTGCGAAGAGTGCCCGATACCTCGGAGAACGAGATTGAGCTCAATGCGGCCGGGAACGATATCGAGCGCGACGAGCTTGTCTATTCGGTAAATGAGGCGGATAACTACGCGGTCGAGGAGGCACTGCAGATTCGCGACCGGGTCGGCGGAACCGTCACCGTCGTGACGGTCGGTGCCGAAGACGATGAGGAGGTCTTACGCCGGCAACTCGCGATGGGAGCGAACCAGGCCGTGCTGATCTCTGATGACGCTTTCAGCGGATCTGACGGTCGGGGCACCGCAACCATTCTCAAGGATTTTGTGCGGAAAGGTAACTACGACCTGATCCTGACCGGGGTCCAGGCCGACGACGGTGCTGCCCAGGTAGGTGGAATGTTGGCGGCGATGCTCGACTATCCATTTGCTTCTCTTGTGAATTCCATCACTGTCGATGGGATGAAGCTGAAAGTCAGCCGCGAGATCGAAGGTGGCAATCGGGAAATCAACGAGATCGATCTACCCTGCGTCCTCTCCATTCAGACCGGCATTAATGAGCCGCGTTACGTCGGAATGCGTGGTATTCGGCAAGTGGCATCCGTTCCGATCCCTTCGTTGGGCGCGTCAGACCTCGGAGTCGAGAATGCTGTGGTCGGAGAAGCGGCCGCGAAGGTCAGGCGAGTGGACTACTTCGTTCCTGCCCCAAGCAAGGGAGCGGAGATGCTACACGGCAGCCGTGACGTAAACGCTGACAAAGTTCTTGAGTTGGTAGCAGCGAGGGGAGGGCTGAAATAATGTCTCGCATTTTTGTCTACATCGTTCATAGAGGCGGCGTCGTTGACGATTCCGCAGCGGAACTCGCAGCCGTCGCGAGAAAGATAGACCCCACTGCATGTCCCACCGCGATTGTTACCGGTTGGGGTCCGGATCTCGATGCCGGGTGCAACTCGCTCCTCACTTCTTATGAGGAGGTCTGGAAGATCGCCAATGAAGCGCTCGTCTATCCCAACGCCGAGTTGGTCCGGCAAGCCCTGGTGAGTGTTCTGCCGCCGAACAGCATTCTGCTTCTCCCGCACGATCATTTTGGGATCGATCTGTCGCCGGGCCTTTCCATCAAGCTGAATTCCGCCTTTGTTCCCGATGTGCTGGGAATTGATCGGGCAGAGGGGGACTTCCTCAGAGTCGTGCGCCAGGAATTCGGCGGACAAGTCAACGCTCACGTGCGCTGCGATATTTCCTCAGGCGCTGTCATCAACGTCCGTCCTGGCGCATTTAAGCCGGACCAAGTCACACCGATTTCAAGCGTGGTTATCGATAAGTCCTCCGTCGTGGGCACTCTGACGGCACGACGCCGCTATCTCCAGACCGTCGTTGCCGAGGCGGGCGATGTGGATATCACCAAACAGAGCGTCCTGGTCTCCATCGGACGAGGCATGCAGCAGAAGGACAATGTGGCCCTTGCCGAAGAACTCGCTGAGGTGCTGGGCGCGGCGGTGAGCTGCTCGCGGCCTGTCGTCGACGCGAAATGGATGGAGAAGTCTCGCCAGGTTGGGTCATCGGGGAAAACCGTGAAGCCCAAAGTCTACCTGGCTTGCGGCATCAGCGGGGCGTTCCAGCATCTCGCCGGCATTAAAGGAAGCCCGTTCATCATCGCCATCAACAAGAATCCTAAAGCCCCCATATTCCAGGTGGCGGATGTTGGAGTGGTGGATGATGTGCTGGAGTTTCTGCCGGAACTGACCAACAAAGCTCGTGAAATGCGCGGCGTAGCCGCCAAGTGAGGTCGCACTCATGCTTGCCTACAAGACACTGAAACTGAGCGTGAAGTCTCTCAAGGAGTTTGCCAAGAAGCGTCTGCCCGACGATGTCTTGATCGATCTCGATACTCGCGACGAGTGCCCCATAGACATCGTCCGCGATATGTGCAGCCCAGACAAACTGGGCATTCAACTCCTGTTCATCCCGGAAGAGTTCGGCGGCATGGGCGGAGGCACGTTCGACGTCTACTGCATTTGTGAGGAGATGGCGCGAATCGATCTGGGGATCGCGACTTCCGTGTTGGCAACTTTTCTCGGCAGCGATCCAATCACCGTGGGCGCAACCCCGGAGCAAAAGAAGATGTGGCTGAGTCGCATCGCGGACGAGGGATTGTTATTCGCCTATGGCGCCACTGAACCGGAAGCCGGCAGCGATCTGGGAGCCCTCCGCACTACGGCGGACCCGGTCCTGCAGGACGGATGCGTCGTCGGATACAAGATCAACGGTAATAAACAATGGATCAGTAATGGTGGAATCGCCGGCGCGTATACCGTTCTGGCGAATACTCCGAGCGGGCCAAGCTGGTTCGTCGTTGAAAAAGGGGCAAAAGGTTTCAACCACGACGAACCCGAAGACAAGCACGGCATTCGTCTCAGCAACACCGCTGCCCTCGCGTTCAGTGATGTCTATGTCGATGCCGACCGCCTGATCGGCGGCGTCCCCGGACGGGGGCTGATTCAAGCTCAGGCTGTCTTTGGCTACACCCGCCTGATGGTGGCGGCCTTTGGCCTTGGAGCAGGATGGGCCGCTTTGGATCGTGCGATTCCGTATTCCACCAAGCGCATTCAGGCCGGGGCGCCACTTTCGGAAAAGCAAGGTTACACCCATAAGCTGATCGTACCCCACGTGGTACGGCTCGAAGCCGCGCGGGCCTACATAGAAGAGACCGCCGAGCGCATCGACGCCGGCGAAGGCAGCCTGAACACTGAAGGCGCCATCGCGAAATACATGGCGAGCGAGGCGGGCAATCAGGCTGCCGACGCCAGCATCCAGGCGCTCGGGGGCTACGGCTATACCCATGAATACATCGTGGAGAAGATCAGCCGCGACGTGCGCATCACCACGATCTACGAAGGTACGTCGGAAATCATGGAGATGACCATCAGCCGCGACCGCTGGCAGCTCCACTTGAAGACACGCGGCCAGTACTATCACGACAAGGCACGCGAGTTGGAAGCGCTGCATGCGCAGCATCCGAATGTGGGCGCGAATTTTGCCGCGCTGGCGCATCATGCCACGGCCGAATTGATGGAGAAAGCGCGCGTCGCCCGCCTCACTCGTTATCAACATATTCTGCTACGCCTCGGCGAGTGGATCGCCTACGCGGAAAGCGCAGGCAGTCTGGCTCGTCGCGCCGCCCGGCTCGCAGAGAGCAAACTGAACGAAAAGGCGAATCGGCGTTTTGACGCGCTAGCGCTCGCGGCAGTCAGCCGAACCTTTGCCCGCGAAGCGGCACTGAGGGTTGCGGAAGATGGCTTGCGCTGGGTAAGCGGAGCTGGCGCCGTGAGTGATGCCGAAATATCTACATTTGAAACGAATTTAGGTTTGCCCGCCATTCACCGTGCACAGGCGGGTTTGATTTATGACATGGATTTTATAGCCGACGTCCTGTATGGGCGTGCAACTAAGCATGCCCTCGCCGCATAAGTCCCAAGGCGCCTGACTATCCGTCATCAGCAACCGCCACCGGTTGCAGAGGAGCGTCATCATGGAAGACACAGCCAATCGTGCAATCGCGATTGTAGGTGCAGGAGCCATTCTGCCCGATGCCGCCAATGTGGCGGCGTTCTGGGAAAACGTGAAGAACGGACGTTACAGCATCAGGGAGGTCGCGCAGGATCGTTGGGATCCGACTTATTACTACGACCCCGACCCCAGCGCTCCTGACAAGACCTATTCGAAGATCGGTGGCTGGGTGCGCGAATGGGGATGGGACCCGATGAAGTGGCATCTGCCGATACCACCGCGTGTGACTGATGCCATGGATCTGGCACAGAAGTGGGCGATCGCGGCCACGCGTGAAGCTCTGGAAGATTACGGCTACCCCAAGCGGCCGCTCGACTCGGATCGAGTGGCTGTAATCCTGGGCAACGCCATGGCAGGTGAAAGACATTATCAGACCGCGCTGCGGCTGAACTTTCCGGAGTATGCGCACGAGCTCGCGGAAACCGAGAGCTTCGCCGGCCTTCCGGAGGCTGTGCGCGCGGACATTACCCGCGAGTTGCACGACCGTATTGGCAAGCGCCTGCCTGAAGTCACAGAAGACACTATGCCCGGCGAGTTGGCCAACTGCATTGCTGGCCGTATCGCGAATATCTACAACTTCCATGGTCCAAACTACATTTGCGACGCGGCTTGTGCCTCCGCGATGGCCGCTCTGAGTTCCGCAGTGGAGGGTCTGATCGAAAACGATTTCGACGCGGTCATCACCGGCGGAATTGACCGCAACATGGGAGCGCAGACATTCGTGAAGTTCTGCAAGATTGGGGCGCTGTCTGCGACTGGTACCCGTCCTTATGCGGATGGGGCGGACGGCTTTGTCATGGGCGAAGGCTGCGCGATCTTCCTGATGAAACGGCTGGCAGATGCAGAACTCGACGGAGACAAAATTTACGCCGTAGTCCGTGGGATCGGGGCGTCCAGCGACGGCAAAGGAAAAGGGATTACAGCACCCAACCCGATTGGGCAGAAGTTCTGCCTCGATCGCGCCTGGCAGAATGCTGGGCTATCGCCCGCCACTGCGACCTTAATCGAGGGTCACGGCACATCCACCCGAGTAGGCGATGTGGTCGAAGCTCAGTGCATGGCAAATCTGCTCGGCAGTGAAAATCTTCCCACCCACTCCGTGGCGCTAGGCTCGGTCAAGTCGAATATCGGTCATCTCAAAGGAGCGGCGGGAGCGGCCGGTCTGCTGAAAACCGCCCTGGCCCTGCGAGACAAGGTGTTGCCGCCCAGCGTAAATTGCGAACATCCCAGTCCGGATATCGACTTTGCGCATTCCCCGCTCTACGTCAATACCGGACTGAAACCCTGGACCGTCCCCCTCGACGTTCCGCGGCGCGCTGGGGCGAGCGCCTTCGGCTTTGGCGGCACAAACTTCCACATCGTACTCGAAGAACACCTTCCCGGAAGGCTGACTGGGAATGGAAAGCGATCGGTCGCCGTCGGCACCCCACATACTGCGATCAATGAGGTTGTCATGAACGCGAAAGAAGTTCCCGCTGTTTCGGAGTCCTCCGCTTCTCTGATCGTCCGCAAGCCGCCGCTGCGCTGCGCACAAGTGATCGGTGCCGCCTCGGACTCTGCGCTCTCCGAGCGCTTGCGGGCCGTAATGAAGAGTGCTCAAGCTGGCAGCGCGCCTGCCCCGGCGGCACCGGCTGAGGCCGATCTGCGTGCTCCCCAGCGTCTGGCGATTGACTATGCCGATGCCGCGGACTTGGCGGACAAGGCAGGCAAAGCACTCAAGGCACTGGCAGCTAACCAGGCAGTCGTCTGGAAGGCGCTGCGCGCGCAAGGTATCTTCCGTGGTCAAGGACCGGCTCCCAAGGTGGCATTCCTCTATACCGGCCAAGGCTCTCAGTACGTGAACATGCTTCGGACGTTGCGCGAGACTGAACCCACCGTGGCTCAAACTTTCGCCGAGGCCGATCGAGTGATGATCCCCTTGTTGGGCAAACCACTCACCGACTTTGTTTTTGTTGACCAGGCCGACCCCAACGCCGTCGCCAAGTGCGATGAAGATTTGCGGCAGACGGCGATAACCCAGCCGGCCGTGCTCGCCATTGATCTCGCACTGACCCGGTTGCTGGCCGCTTACGGCATCGAGCCCGACATGACAATGGGACATAGCCTGGGTGAATACGGAGCATTGGTCGCCTCAGGCGCTCTTCCCTTCGAGGATGCGTTGGAAGCTGTGAGCGCCCGCGGCCGTGGAATGACGCAAGTCGCAGTAGCCGACAAAGGCCGGATGGCAGCCGTATTTGCCCCGCTCGATGAGGTCGAACGAATCCTGAAGACGGTCGACGGCTACGTCGTGATCGCGAACATCAACAGTGAACATCAGGCGGTGATTGGCGGCGCCAGCGACGCGGTCACTCAAGCTATGGAAGTTCTTAGGAGCACTGGTTACGACGTTTCGGAACTCCCAGTCAGCCATGCTTTCCACACCTCGATCGTCGCGCCAGCCAGCGAGCCATTGCGGCGCGAACTGGAGCGCCTCCATCTTGAATCGCCGCGCCTGCCCGTCGTGGCGAACGTAAACGGCGAGTTCTACCCCACGGGGCCGGGTGTCGTGCCCCAAATGTTGGATATTCTCGCCAGGCAGGTCGCTTCTCCTGTGCAGTTCGTTAAGGGCCTGCGTACGCTCTACGAAGCGGGCGCTCGCATCTTCGTGGAAGTTGGGCCGAAGAAAGCATTGCAGGGGTTTGCCGAAGATGTTCTCGGCGATCGCGGCGACGTGGTTTCGCTCTTTACCAATCACCCGAAGCTGGGCGATATCACATCGTTCAATCAGGCACTGTGCGGTCTGTACGCGGCGGGTCTGGGACGCGGGACGACTGCAGTCCCGGCGCAAGAAATAGAAGCATCCACTCTAGTTGCACCGTCACCGTCCGAGTCGGACAAGTTCGACGCGAAGGCTTCCGCACCCGCCACTCAACAGGCCGAGCGAGCGAATGGCGATCATTTCGCTGAACTCGGCCACCTCTTCGCAGAGGTCATGCAGCGCGCTCGGAAGATTCAGGGTGAACAAGACCGTGGTTCAACGAACCTGCCAGTCGTCCTAACCGGTGCGGCTTTAGGATTGCCCGGCACTGAGCACATCTTTGACGACGCAAACATAGCTCGCATTTTGCGCGGCGATCAATTCATCGATCTCATCCCCACTCGCCTGCGGAAGGCAATGCTCGACAAGCACATTACCCGCTTGTTGAAGAGCGACAACGGTGGGCCCACATTCGAAACCATCAACAATGTGGCCGATGTCATCAAGCTGGCGGGACGCGGAGGTGCGTTCGATCTGGAAAGTGAATTCGGAGTTTCCGCCGACCGCAAGGCGGCCCTTGATCGCAACACCCAGTTGGCAATGGCGGTGGGAATCGATGCTTTGCGCGATGCAGGCATTCCCCTGGTCATGCGCTACAAGACGACGACGAAGGGCTCGCAATTGCAGGATCGGTGGGCCCTACCCGACGCATTGCGCGATGACACCGGCGTGATCTTCGCGTCTGCCTTCCCTGGTTGCAACTCATTCGCCGATGAAATGTCGCGCTATTACACCGATCACTCGCGCCGGGAGCAGTTAGGGATGCTGGAAAGCCTGCTCGCGAAGGAAGCACGGGCAAATGGGGATTCCGTTCTCGAACAGGAGATTGAACGCCGCACAGAAGACTTGCGAGACGTTATCGAGAAAGAACCATACGTCTTCGACCGGCGCTTCCTGCTCAGAATTTTGTCAATGGGCCATTCACAGTTTGCCGAATTGATCGGCGCCCGCGGTCCCAACACACAGATCAATTCCGCCTGCGCCAGTACCACACAAGCCATAGCACTGGCGGAAGACTGGATCCACTCCGGTCGCTGCCGCCGCGTGGTCGTTATATCGGCCGACGACGTCACCTCCGACCATTCCATTGAATGGTTTGGTGCCGGGTTCCTGGCCAGCGGAGCCGCTGCGACCGATGAAGTCGTGGAAGAAGCTGCGACTCCTTTCGATCGGCGCCGACACGGCTTGATCGTCGGGATGGGCGCCGCGGGCCTCGTCGTCGAGAGCGCGGACGCCGCACGCGAGCGCGGCATTCGGCCGATCTGCGAGGTGCTGAGTACGGTAACGGCCAACAGTGCGTTCCACGGCACTCGCCTCGACGTGCAGCACATCGGCCAAATGATGGAAACCCTGATCTCTCAAGCAGAAGCGCACAGCGGCATTTCTCGGGATCAGATCGCGCCCCACACGGTTTTCATGTCTCACGAGACCTACACGCCGGCGCGCGGTGGCAGTGCGGCGGCCGAAATTCACGCCTTACGTCACGTGTTTGGCGAAGCGGCCGATAAGATCGTGATCGCTAACACGAAAGGCATGACCGGTCATGCCATGGGAGCCGGAATCGAAGATGTCGTTGCGGTGAAGGCATTGGAAACCGGGCTGGTTCCTCCCGTGGCTAATTTCAAAGAGATTGATCCCGAATTGGGCACATTGAACCTGTCCAAAGGTGGTGGATACCCCGTCGAATATGCAATCCGGCTCGGCGCTGGATTCGGTTCACAAATCAGTATGACGCTGTTGCATTGGCTGGCGCCGAAAGATCGGGTCCGCCGCCGTCCCAATGACTTGGGCTATGCCTATCGCGTTGTCGACGAGAACCGCTGGAAGGCATGGCTCTGCCAGGTTGCAGGTTTCCCAACCACGGACTTGGAGGTTGTGCATCGCACGCTGCGAGTGCGCGATCAACGGCCAGACGCGCGATTGGCGGAAGTCACCCAGAAATCCCACGAGACTGTTTTCCGTACGCCCTCCAAGCCGCCTGCTCCCATGACCGATGCGAAAGCGGTGCTCTCGCCGAGCCCGGCTATCGAATCGCGACTGCAACCGAAGACGCCTCCGCGCGTGCTGCCCGCTCCACCGATACCTGCAGCGCAAGGCGATCCTGTAAAGGATCGGGTATTGGCACTGGTAGCCGAGAAGACCGGGTATCCGGTTGACATGCTCGATCTGGATCTCGATCTCGAAGCCGACTTGGGCGTCGATACCGTGAAACAAGCTGAGGTCATGGCCACGATCCGTGAAGCGTACGGCATCGCCCGCGACGATACCATTAAGCTTCGAGATTTTCCCACGCTGGCGCGCGTAATTCAGTTCGTGCACGAGCGGAGACCTGATCTCCGCGCGACGCAACCCACTGCGACACTTCACTTAATGCCGACTCCCTCGGTTACAGCAGACCACGGACTCCAAGCTGAACCGCCTGTGCCAGCAGGGGCCTCCGCCAACGACAGCGACGCCGTGAAGGAACGCATCCTGATGATGATGGTAGAGAAGACCGGATACCCGCAGGACATGCTGGACCTGGATCTCGATCTGGAGGCCGACCTCGGCGTCGACACCGTCAAACAAGCGGAGATGTTCGCAGCGATCCGAGAGATCTACAACATTCCCCGCGACGAGAACCGCAAACTACGCGACTATCCGACCTTGGCCCATGTTATTCGATTCGTATACGAGAAGCGGCCAGACTTGGAGGGCATGGCCGCGGCAGCTTCATCCGCAGCACCGACAGCCGACCCCATTGTGGTTTCTCCCGCTCCAGTCGTGGTGCCCGACGATTCTGAGGATCCCATCAAGAAGAAAGTTCTCCAGATCGTGGCTGAGCAGACCGGCTATCCGGAGGACATGTTGGATCTGGATCTCGACCTGGAAGCAGACCTGGGCGTCGACACGGTGAAACAGGCTGAGATGTTTGCGGCCGTGCGAGCGGCATACAAGATTCCGCGCAACGAAAATATGAAGCTCCGCGATTTCCCGACTCTGGCGCATGTGATTAAGTTCGCGCACGACCGGTCGGGCCTTGTACCAGTCGCTCTGGTATCTTTCGTGAAACCGGCAGCCCCGGAACCGAGGCCGGTGGTGCCTCCACCTTCGATTTCGGTCGAGCCCGCGCGCCCCGTGTTAGCCAGCCTCGACAGAGCCAATCTCATCCCACGGCGCGTACCCATGGCGACTCTGCGTCCTCCGCTTGCCCTTTGCAAAGCAACCGGAGTGACCCTTGATCGCAACCGCCGCGTCGTACTCATGCCGGATAAGGGAGGCGTGGCGGAGGCACTGACGCAACGTCTCCGTGCGCTGGGAGTCGAGGTATTGTGCATCGAAGGTACTCCAGATGCCGACACCCTGACCGATGTTCTCAAAACCTGGACCGCAACTGGCGCGGTAAGCGGGGTCTTCTGGCTGCCCGCACTCGACGGTGAAGGCGACCTCCGCAAACTGGACGCTCGTTCCTGGCGCGATGCGGTGCAGGTGCGAGCGAAGTTGCTATACGTCACGATGCGTGCTTTGTATGAGTACGTAAGTCGCCCGGGCACGTTCCTCATAGCTGCGACGCGACTCGGCGGACATCATGGATATGACGACGCTGGAGCAGTGGCTCCGCTTGGCGGCTCGGTAACCGGTTTCGCCAAGTCGTACAAGCGGGAACGCGTGGAATCCCTTGTGAAGGCCGTCGACTTTGAAGCGAACCGCAACCCGAACGAAGTCGCCGATCTTCTGATCGCGGAAACGTTGCACGATCCAGGAGCGGTCGAAATCGGATACACCGCTGCCGAGCGATGGACCGTCGGGCTGCAGGAGCAGCCCGCCACCGATGGACAACCGGGGATGGTGCTCGACAAGAACAGCGTCTTCGTTATTAGTGGCGCAGCGGGAAGCATCGTCTCCGCCATCACGGCCGATCTGGCCGTGGCATCCGGCGGCACTTTCTACCTACTCGATCTCGTTCCCAAGCCCGACCCGGACAATCCTGAGCTCAAGCGCTTCGTGAACGACAGGGAAAACCTCAAACGCGATTTGTTTACGCGCATCCAGACCCGCGGCGAACGGGCCACTCCAGCTCTCGTCGAAAAAGAACTTGCTGGTCTGGAGAGGGCACAAGCTGCCCAGAGCGCCATTGACGCCGTGCGTGCGGCTGGCGGCACACCACATTATTTCAGTGTCAACCTGGCGGATGCGGAGGCAGTTGCGAAGGTCATCGACCAGGTGCGTCAACGAACCGGTCGTATCGACGTGCTGCTGCATGCTGCTGGTATTGAGCGAAGTCACTCCCTGCCAGATAAGGATCCCTGTGAATTCGATCTGGTGTTCGACGTCAAGAGCAATGGATTCTTTAATCTGCTGCATTCTATTGGCGAGATGCCCCTCGGTGCGATAGTGGTGTTCAGCTCGATTGCAGGCCGCTTCGGCAACGCCGGACAGACCGACTACAGTTCTGCCAATGATTTGCTGTGCAAGATCACGTCGAATTTCCGCACGACCCGGCCCGCGACGCGCGCCATCGCGATCGATTGGACGGCATGGGGCGGAATCGGCATGGCCACGCGCGGCTCGATCCCAAAGGTCATGGAACTCGCTGGAATCGACATGCTGCCCCCGGAAGCCGGTATTCCACTGATCCGTCGTGAACTCACCGCTGGTGCAACGCGCGGCGAGATTGTGATCGGCCAGCGCCTCGGCGTTTTGCTGAATGAATGGGACACGACGGGTGGGCTGGACCCTTCGGCCGTGGAGATGGGGAAGCATGTACCGGCCATAGGACCCATGGCGGGTAAGGTCGCCTCCATGAATCTTCACGACGGCTACTCGATCGAAGCGACATTGGACCCGCCGGCTCAACCATTTCTTCATGATCATCAGATTGACGGTACTCCGGTTCTGCCGGGCGTCATGGGCATCGAGGCATTTGCTGAAGCTGCTCTGTGCCTTCTTCCCGGATGGCGGGTCGAGGCGATCGAAGACGTAAGTTTCATTGCGCCGTTCAAGTTCTACAGAAGCGGACCACGCATCGTTCGGATCGAGACACAGATTCATCCGCACGGAGAGGCGTTGGTGGCAGATTGTCGGTTGATCGGATGCCGCTCCCTGCCAAATCTGAAAGAGCCTCAAGCAACGACGCACTTCACTGCGCGCGTGCGGCTCGTGAAACAAGCTGTCCAGACGCCGGCCGTGAGGGCATTCGTCCTACCGGCCGGAACCAGCGTCGAAGCGGCTGATATCTATCGATGCTACTTCCATGGGCCCGCGTACCAGGTGGTCGAGAGGGCATGGTGGGATGGAAAGCATGTCACTGGTTTACTGGCGAAAGACTTGCCCCCCAATCACCATCCGTCTCAGTTAGACACGGTCGTGGCGCCACGGCTGATCGAATTGTGCTTCCAAACTGCCGGGGTCTGGCAGCTTGGCATGCAGGGGCGGATGGGGCTGCCACAGCGGGTTCACCAAATCTCCCTGTTCCACTCGCAGAACCCGGCTGCAAGCCGGTTGTACGCAGTGGTCACTCCTGACGAGGTTCGAGGAACCTTCGACGCTGAAGTTCTGGACGAAAAGGGAAATTGTTACCTGCGTCTCAGTGGTTACCAAACAGTGGCTCTCGACGATGCCGTTGACAAAGAAAATCTGAAGCGACTTCAGACCATCATGTCAGGAGAGGCCATTCTTGTAGCTTGACGCGTGCCCCGATAGAACCACGACTGTTTCCGAAGGCGCTCATGCGAGACGATTTCCAACGCGTCATCATCGTGAATCGCGGCGAAGCCGCGATGCGCTTCATCCACGCTGTGCGGGAGTTCCGCGACGAGCACGGCGTGCCATTGCGCACCATCGCGCTCTACACAGAGCCTGATCGTCATGCCATGTTCGTCCGCGAAGCAGACGAGGCAGTGTCTCTCGGGGCTGCTCAATTTATCGACCCGGATACCCATCGACTCAAGAGTAGCTACCTCGATTACAGGGGGCTTGAACGTTCACTTGCAAACGCTCACGCTGACGCCGTTTGGGTGGGATGGGGCTTTGTCGCGGAACACGCGGCATTCGCCGATCTTTGCCGGGAGATGGGCATTGTGTTCATCGGACCTTCCGGAGAGGTGATGCGCAGGCTTGGCGACAAGATCGCCGCAAAACGTCGGGCAGAGCAGGCCCAGATACCGGTCGCTCCGTGGAGCGGCGGACCTGTCGAGACTCTCGAGGATGCATGCGCCCATGCTGAGCGTTTGAGCTTTCCCCTCCTTATTAAGGCCACGGCGGGTGGAGGTGGTCGGGGGATTCGACGGGTGCAATCGATGGCCCAACTGCCCCAGGCTTTTGAGAGTGCCCGAGCCGAGGCGGCCAAGTCTTTCGGAGATCCCACCGTCTACCTTGAGCATTTGGTCCAACACGCGCGCCACGTCGAGGTGCAGATCATCGCCGATCGCTATGGGACGACGTGGCCTTTGGGCGTGCGTGACTGCTCGATACAGCGCCACCATCAGAAAGTCTTGGAGGAATCGCCGTCCCCGGTGCTTTCTCAGCAGGAAGATGAGGCGATACGCGAAGCCGCGGTTCGTCTGAGCAAGACGGCCGGCTACTGCAATGCCGGTACCGTGGAGTTCCTCTACGAACCGGACACCCACCGCTTCTGGTTCATGGAGGTGAATACCCGTTTGCAGGTTGAGCATCCTGTTACCGAGTGCACAACCGGTGTCGACCTCGTAAAACTTCAAATTCACGTCGCGCGCGGCGGTCGTCTGGAACGGGAGTGCCCGCGCAGCAGCGGTCACGCGATTGAGGTACGGCTGAATGCCGAGGACTGCGACAGCGGTTTTGCCGCGGCGCCGGGATTAATTGAACGCTTCCGGATTACTACGGGCCCAGGCGTACGAGTGGACACCGGAGTGGCCGAGGGTGAAACCATTCCGGCGGACTTTGACTCCATGATCGCCAAGATCATCGCTTACGGTCAAACCCGGAGAGAAGCGTTGTCCCGTCTTCGGCGCGCGCTGCGGGATAGCGTCGTCGTCATTAAAGGTGGGACAAGTAACAAGGCGTTTCTCCTCTCAATGCTAAACCGCAGCGAGGTGCTGAACGGCCAAGCGGACATTGGATGGCTCGACCGCGTGGCGGCGACCGGCGACCACATCTCTCACAGACATGCCGACATCGCCCTAGTGCAGGGTGCCATCGATGCCTACGATGTCGAGTTGGCCGTAGAGCAAGCCCAGTTCTACGCTTCCGCTGCACGCGGGCGGCCGCAAGTGCGAAGTGAGATTGGCCGTACTCTGGTATTGCGCTATCGCGGGCAACTCTATTCGATGAAAACCCATCGCCTGGGTCCACAAGACTACAGAGTGGAAGTAGACGGTACTCGGATCGAGGCCCATATCGACCGCCTTGGCCAGTTCGAGTGTTGGCTCACTGCCCTCGGGCATCGCTTTCATGTTACCTCGATCGCTCAAGGGCTGAATTCCAGGATTGAAGTCGATGGTGTGTCGCACCGCGTGGATCGAGATGACGGTGGCATAGTCCATGCGCCAGCTCCGGCGGTGGTGGTTTCGATTGCGGTGAAGCCCGGCGACGCGGTCGCCGTCGGCGACCGACTGGCCGTACTCGAAGCGATGAAAATGGAAACGCAGGTGGTCGCTTCATTTTCCGGCAAGGTTCGAAGTGTCATGACGATGCCGAACGTTCAGGTGGATGCCGGTGCTCCACTGCTTCAAATCGAAGCCATCGGTGTTGACGAGGCGCCCGTGCCGCTGAACCGAGTGGTTTTCGGCTCTTCCCAAAGCTTAGGCGGCGACGCGGATGCAGTCTTACCCCGGTGCCGCGAGAGCTTCAAAGAACTCCGTCAACTCATGCTGGGTTTTGATATCGACCCAGCCGGTGCCCGCCAGCTTTCCGCTTGGAGTAATAGCTGCCCTGCAGATAGCGACGAAATAAGACAGTCCGAATTCGAGATCCTTAACATATTTGTCGATATATGTTCTCTGTTTCAACGCGAACCGGAAATGGATCATCACACTGCGGGCGAAGATCCCAGCGCGGAGGCGTACCTCTTCTCCTATTTGCGTATGGTCGAGACCAACGGTGAAGGACTCCCGCAGGCCTTTGTCGATGCGCTGGTTCGCGCGTTGGCTCATTATGGCGTGCGCACTCTGGATGGCTCACCCAACTTGAAGGAGACCTTACTGTGGGTCTGCAAATCACACCAGCGAATGGAACAGCAAGCGGCTTTCGTTGTGGACATCCTGGAGCATCAGCTGCGTCTCGTCAAGACCTCGGAGCCTCGGCCCAACGGAATTTTACGGATGCTCCTTGATCGAATGATCTCGATCACTCGGGAATTCTATCCTTCGGTGAGCGATCTTGCCCGGGAAGTGCGCTATCGCCACTTCGATCAGCCTTTGTTTGAGCAGGCGAGAAACAAAGTGTATGCCGAAATGGAAGAGCATCTTGCATATCTGGCTGCGCATCCCGACGCTGACGACTGCCGCACCAGGATCCGCGCCCTGATCGATTGTCCGCAACTCCTGGCGGGCCTGTTCGCCAGGCGGTTTCCCGCCGCCGATCCCGCCCTGCGGCTCACGATGCTTGAAGTGCTCACCTCGAGGTACTACAAGATTCGGGCCCTCCGGAATGCGAACGCATCGGCGGTGGACGGTCATTGTTACGTCTCCGATGAATATGACCACGAGGGCAAGCGCATTCACGTCTTCGCTGCTTACGCGGAATATTTCAATCTTTCTGCGGTGGCGACGGCCCTGCTTCCTGTGATTGCCAAAGTGCCGGCTGATCACGATATCGTCCTGGACTTTCACGTCTGCTCCAACGGCAAGCTGAGTGCCCCGGATATGACACAAGTCGAAGTGCAGGCGACGCTGAATCAGGTTGCCTTCCCGCGCTCGATCCGTCGCATCGTGGTGGCAGTCGCCGGCGCGAGCCAGGGTCAACGGGTGAGCGGCATACAGCACTTTACCTATCGCCCAAGAGACGGGGGATACGAGGAGGAAACATTTTACCGTGGAGTGCATCCGATGATCGGCAAGCGGCTGCATCTCTCGCGCCTCAGCAACTTCAAGATCGAGCGTCTGCCATCCGTCGCAGACGTATATCTTCTGCACGCCGTGGCCCACGACAATCCCAAAGATGAGCGTTTGTTTGCGGCTGCAGAAGTGCGCGATGTAACTCCCGTGCGCGATGACGCAGGGCGCATCGTTCAACTGCCGCATCTGGAACGCATGTTTATGGAAGCACTGGGGACGATCCGGCTCTTTCAGTCGCGTCGCCGGCCCCAGGATCGCTTGTATTGGAACCGCGTATTCCTTTATGTCTGGCCTCCGCTCACTCTGAAGCCAGAGGAATTAACCGACATTGTGCGCAAACTTGCGCCCGAGACCGAAGGCCTGGGGCTCGAGCAGGTCGTAGTACGTGCCCGCATTCCCAACCCCGCCACGGGGGAATTGCGCGACATGGTGGTGCGCATCTCGAGCCCAGTGGGCAGCGGCCTGCTCATTACATTCCGGCCGGCCGACAAACTGCTCCCGCTCAAACCGCTGAGTGCGTACGATCAAAAAGTTATTCGCGTCCGCCAGCGCGGAATGGTCTACCCGTACGAGATCATCAAGATGCTCACTCCGGCCCGGGAAGATACCCGAGCGGAATTTCCTCCCGGCGATTTTGTGGAGCACGATCTTGACGCCGAATGGCGACTGGTTCCGGTCAGTCGTCCGTACGGTCAGAACAAGGCGAACATTATCGTTGGAGTGATCCGCAACTTCACCAGCCGATATCCCGAGGGTATGACACGGGTTCTGCTTCTGGGAGAACCCAGCAAAGACTTGGGAGCACTTGCCGAGGCTGAATGTCGGCTCATTATTGGCGCTCTGGACTTAGCCGAGGAAAAAGGCGTCCCGGTGGAATGGTTCCCGATCTCAGCCGGCGCCAAGATCTCGATGGAAAGCGGCGTCGAGAACATGGACTGGATCGCCCAGGTCTTGCGCCGGCTGGTGCTGTTCACTCAAGCAGGCGGTGAAGTGAACCTCCTGATCAACGGGATCAACGTGGGAGCCCAACCATACTGGAACGCCGAGGCCACCATGTTGATGCACACTCGCGGCATTCTGGTGATGACGCCGAAAGCAGCGATGGTGCTCACCGGTAAGCGTGCCCTCGACTACTCGGGCGGCATTTCGGCGGAAGACAATCAAGGTATTGGTGGCTACGACCGCATCATGGGGGTTAATGGCCAGGCGCAATACTGGGCACGCGACATTGACGAAGCATGCCACATTCTCTTTCGACACTACGAGCACACCTACATTTTGCCGGGAGAAAGGTTCCCTCGCCGGGCGGAGACAACCGATCCCATCAACCGCGACGTGCAGAGCTATCCTCACAACGGGAATGGTGAGGAAGGGTTCGCGCGGGTTGGGGAGATCATGTCGAACGAGACGAATCCCGGACGGAAACGCCCCTTCGACATTCGCAAAGTGATGATGGCAACCATTGACCAGGACCACGCGCCCCTGGAGCGTTGGGCCGGGATGCGAGCGGCGGAAACCGCCGTGGTTTGGGATGCCCACCTCGGTGGATACGCGGTGTGCCTCATCGGTATCGAGTCTCGCCCACTACCCCGCATGGGATTTGTCCCTGCCGACGGACCGGATCAGTGGTGCGCAGGAACGCTCTTTCCCCAATCTTCGAAGAAGGTGGCGCGCGCCATCAATGCTGCCAGCAACAATCGTCCGGTAGTGGTCTTGGCCAATCTGTCAGGCTTTGATGGTTCACCGGAATCGATGCGGCGATTGCAGCTTGAGTACGGCGCAGAGATTGGCAGGGCCGTGGTGAACTTCAAGGGCCCGATCGTCTTCTGTGTAATCTCGAGGTATCACGGCGGCGCATACGTAGTGTTCTCGCGGGCTTTGAACGATGAGCTTGAAGTGGCGGCGCTGGAGGGTACGTATGCCTCGGTTATCGGGGGTGCGCCCGCCGCGGCTGTTGTTTTCGCCGGTGAGGTTGAGGCCCGAACTCGTAAGGATGAGCGACTCCACGCTCTGAATCAGGCGATATTTCGGGCCGAGAGCGTGGAGAAAGGCCGGTTGCGTGCCCAGTGGAATGAACTTTTCAAAGTCGTATATTCCGAGAAGTTAGGTGAAATGGCCGGCGAGTTTGACCGCATCCATAGTGTGCACCGCGCTCTCAGCATGGGCGCACTGAATCACATTATTCCGCCCGCAAATCTTCGCCCGTACCTCGTCCACGCCGTGGAACGTGGAATGAGGAACGACAAGAACGCGACTGGGAAGGCGGAACTTAAAATCGTGGAAGCGGCCTAGTCGCGCAAGAATTTCAAGGTAGCTCGAGCTTACTGGAGGGGCCGTGACGGGCACATTCGTCGGTCGGGAGCCAATCGCTACTATGGACGTGTACTGGCTGGAGCAGACCGAAGCCGATGTGCCAGTGGGGAATCGATGGTTGAGCGCGAGAGAGTTGAGTTCTCTTCATAACATGCGCTTTCCCAAACGGCAAAACGATTGGCGACTGGGGCGCTGGACCGCGAAATGCGCGCTTGCTGCCTGTCTCAACCTTGCCAGTGATTTCTCCGCCCTTGCTAGCACAGAAATACTAGCAGCGCCGTCGGGAGCCCCCGAAGTACTTCTGTTCAGCCAGAAAGCGCATGTCTCTATTTCACTCAGCCACCGTGCGGGTAGAGCGATGTGTGGCGTTGCGCTTTCGGGGGACTGTATCGGCTGCGATCTGGAGATAATCGAGCCGCGCAGCGATGCCTTCACAGTCGATTACTTCACGATCAACGAGCAAACTCTCGTGGAGCAAACGCCCATGGAGGAACGGCCGTTGCTGGTGACTCTGCTTTGGAGTGCGAAAGAGAGTGCCCTCAAGGCGCTGCATATGGGGCTTCGGCTCGACACAACCTTTCTCGATGTCAAATTCGTCGAGGAGTTGCTGCCCCCCACCGAGCAGTGCCGACAATATCTTCTCATTTCAGACTCGGTTCCAAATCCTGACGCGTGGCATCCCCTGCATGTTCGCTATTTAGGTGGCCAGGCTTTCCACGGCTGGTGGCGACACGCGGACCACATGGTGCGGACTGTCGTCTCTGCTCTCCCTCTGCGCGCACCGATTCATTCAGCTTGCTTCTTTCGGGAACTCTGAGATCGGTAGCGAAATACTTGGGCGGACGCTTGATCCTAACTTGTTCTTCCAGGGCTATCCGTTGCCCCGGTGCGGCGCACGTCCCAAGCACTGGCCGATCGGTCTTTTGGCGGTCGTTCGGCTTGATCCAGAAACGTGAAAGAACTGTTGGAACAAAACTGTAGAACAGAACAGGCGGGAACGGGATGGAGTAGCCCGTCTTTGCTCCTCAAATACCTAGCTAGTAGACGAGCTGCACCTTACAAAGTGCTGCATAGCTTTTCGAGCAATTCGGGGAGCGTCTGCCAGAGCGACCTCCATTAGCCCGCTCTCAAGCGGCATCCCGACTAGTCTCGATTGCGTCGGGCCGACGAGGGGTGTGACGCCAGTTTCGTTCGCCCTTATCCAACGCCTCAATCAATTCTTGAACTAGCGAAGTCAGCTTCGTGGAGTTTCTTTCATTTGTCACCGCAATACAAAGTTCGCGCCAGTCCTTTTGCGGGCCGTCAGCCATATTGACCTCCGATCATGGGGTGCGAATGCTGCGATGAGGATGAAGCATGTCTGGTGCCATTACGCTAAGTGGCTCTGTTGCATCGGTTCACAGTACGTTGCGTATAGTTTCCATCATCGATTCGGCAATTTTTGCAGTACAGGATTCAATGTATTCCTCACTAGTAATCTGTTCCAGCAATCAAGCGGATTTGGTGAAGACTGCGAGGTAGGGGAATGCGCATTTCTATCCAGACCGCATCGAACAACAAGTTTCGTGGAACATAGCTCAAAAGGAGGATTTATCGCCCGTTTGCGGATGTTGCAAGTTTGGATAGCGACGGCGGTGTCACCAGTCATCACCGTGGAGGACGGTGGAGGATACACCACCGCGCTCGTCGAAGGATTGTTGTATGTGTTGCCGACACTCGGCATATTATCCCCGCTCCACATCATGGTTCCGTAAGTCTGCATGGACTGGTTGGAAATCCAGTGCCCGAAGATGGAGAATTTGTCGGTGAACTCATGGTCGATCCGGGCAATCTCTTCCTTGCCCAAATGATAGCGAGAGTTGACTTCCGGTTTGCTCGTCACGCGACCGGAATCATGCAACGGAACATTTCCACCTCCTCTTCCGTAGGTTGATGATGCAGGCTTATTTGCTCCGAAAGGCTCAACATGAAGAGTGTCGTTGCGCTATTTAGCTTGCTCGTTTCCGTGGCCGCCTTTGCCGGTTCAGGGTCAAAGGCGGAGCCGCGTCGCATTTGGATCTCCGGCGCGACCATTATCTCGCCCGAGAATTTGGGCCGCATCGAAAAGGGCAGCGTACTTATCGACAACGGCCGTATCGTCCAAGTCGACCGAAGTCTCAGAGCCAAGAGGCCAGGCGGATCGACGGTGATCGACGGGCGCGGACAGTATCTGATTCCCGGACTGATGGACTCGCACGTCCACGTGTCTTCGATTCCGGGGCTGGGAGTGGTTCCGGAGCAGGTGAAGCTGAACGAGCCGGTTGCACGGTCCTATTCCAAACACGAGGCGATGGTTGAGTCATATCTCAAACAAATGCCCCGTTCCTACTTGTATTACGGCTACACGACGCTGGTAGACCTGGTGGCGCCTTTTCCGCAGGAATTGGATGACTTCCGCCGCGAGCCGTTGCACCCGGATTTGTACAGCTGCAATCCGTCGATGCCTCTTGCGAACGGGTATCCGATGTCATACGCGCCATCCGAGATGCGATTCAAACTGTTTCCGAATTTCATCTATGACCCAAAGCAGGCAGCCAGCATTCCGCCCGAGTACAAGCCGGAAGAACACACGCCCGCGGCCGACGTTGCGCGAGTAAAGAGTTCCGGCGGAATTTGCGTGAAGACCTTTTTCGAGCGCGGCTTTGGTGGCGTTCGGAATCTTCCAGTGATGAGCCCGGAGGTTTTGTTGGAGATACGAAAAGCAGCAACGGCGAACGGTCTGGTTCTGATGATGCACGCGAATAGCTTTGAAGCGCAAAAGTTCGCGGTCGACGGAGATGTGGATGTGATCGCGCACGGCATGTGGAATTGGGGCGCGCTCGATCATGCGAGCGGGCTGCCAGATGAGATCAAAAAAATCCTCGATCAGATTGTTGAAAAAAGAACTGGTTACCAGGCTACGATCCAGGTTCTTTCGGGACTGAGTGCTTATTTCGATCCGGAGTATTTGAATATGCCGACGATTCCGAAGGTTGTGCCGCCAGAGATGGCGGCATGGTTCAAAAGTCCCGAGGGCCAATGGTTCAAGAAAGAAATCAGTGAGGGCGATTCGCCGGACGCGGCAGTATATGAAGGGCTGGAACATGGACCGTTTCACCATGTGCGACTGGTAGTTGGGTACCTGGCCAACAAGGATGCGAATTTTCTGTTCGGCACCGACACGCCTTCAGCGCCGACCTACGGCAATCTGCCGGGGCTGAATGGATATCTCGAGATGCAACAGCTGCAAAAAGCCGGAATGTCGCTGGCGCAGATCTTCAAGGCCGCGACAATCAATAATGCGAGAGAGTTCAAGCTTGATTCGCAGGTGGGGACGATCGAGCCGGGAAAGATCGCCAATTTAGTGTTGCTGAAGAAGTCTCCACTACAGAGCGTGGACGCTTACGACAGCATCACCACCGTCTTGGTGCATGGGAAACCAATTCTGCGAGACCGCCTCGCAGCTGGCGCCAAAAGGTAACGCTGCTGGTATGGCGGGACTGGACAGGTGGCAAGCAGCACTGGGCACATAAACCTATCCCGCGTTCGCCATCGAATTCGTCGCGGCCTCTCGATCTCCTTCGAGCCTCAGCACTGAAGAGCCAGTGGAGTGACGAAAGGAATCTACCTTACAGACGTGAAAATCCTCTTGAAATCAGAAGCCTCGGTCTGAGTCAGTATTTAGCCTCACTCTCGGGTGCGGCCCCGACGCACCCCGGCCTTACCACTTCCGAGAAGTGGCCGGTTCAAGGAACGGAACATCCTGACGATGGAGGGTTACGAGAAGGTACTTTTTTGGCCAAGTTCTATTGCCGAGTTATCCGAAATCACCGGGAGCCCAAGATCGGCTTTGCATTGATCGAGTGCCGCGCTCTTCTCTAACGAATTACACTGAACGACTGACGACGTTTGGGTCCAAAACGAAAAACGGCAAAGTCCTCATCGAGCGAAGCGACACTTTCAATGCCGAGACGGCGCATGACGGCAAAGCTAGTCCGGTCGACGATTGAAAAATCCTGGTCACGCCAAGAAACCCCAATTTCCCAAGCGGTCTCCAGGTCCGCAGGCCCAACCGCTTCTATCGCTGCAATGCCGCTTCGCAAACCGTCCCAAAATCGCTCTGCCGCATTGCGCCCAAGTTTGTGGTGAAGCAAGCTCCATGTCTCAACCAAAACATGATCCGAGGTAACTAATCCTTCGCCATCCCTAAGGATGGCTTTGGCGCGAGTGTTGCTGTAATCGCCCGAATCCGCTGCTGCGTACCAGATCGAGGTGTCGACGAATAAGCTCATTGGATGATCAGGGACGCTGGCCTCGTCTGCGTAAGATGTCCAGCGATTCAGCAATCATCGAGTCCTTATGTTTCGCGATATCCGAACCACCTGAGTTGCCCAGATCGAAAATGCCGTCCACTTCGATTGTGGCTTTAGGGCGAGTGAGATCGCGCGCCACCAAGCGGCGAAAATATTCAGCGAGAGATACTCCGAGTTCGCTTGCGCGCTGGCGAGCTCGACGTTGTATCTCAGCGTCAAGCGTGATTTGGGTCCGTGCCATCATGATGTATACATTATGCCACATTAACCCTTTGTCCCGCAAAATGTCAAAGCTTAACGTTGGGAGGAATCGAGCAGTTTTGCCGAACCAGGAGAGAATTCAGTGAGACCAAGGAAGATCTCATCTTGCATTGGATAAGATTCCATGTTGCAGCGATGTAGCCAAATGGCGTATGATTGTAGGCCAGGAGGCCGATATGGAAACTGAGACTATTGCGGAGGTCTTGGGTGGCCGCAAAGTGCTTCACAAGGTGATCAAAAAGCCTGGTGATTTAGCAAAGCTAGTCCGTCAGGGCCTACCGGCAACATCCATTACTGTGCTGGCTGAAAAGTTGGATTTGGGGAGCACGGTCCTCTCCCGGAAACTCGGTATTCCGTTGCGTACAATGACTCGTCGTCTGAGCCATGGCTCCCGGTTGACCCCCGCCGAGTCAGATCGCACGGTTCGGCTGGCACGAGTCTACGCTGGTGCCGTCGCGATGATTGGAGATGAAGAGAAAGCTGCGGAGTGGTTCCGAACGCCGAATCGCGCGTTGGGCGGAGAACGGCCTCTCGATCAACTCGACACTGATGTGGGGGCTCGGACGGTCGAGGACATCTTGGGCCGGATTGCTTATGGTGTCTACAGCTGATGCGGTTCTGGAGAATATGTCGGCGGCGTTACGCTGCCGAGGCCGCCAGCGGCGAGGGCGCTCGGCTATATGGCGGTCGCTGGAATAGCCGCGGCGTACGAATCGTCTATGCCTCGACTTCTCTGGCGCTTGCAGCCATTGAAACATTCGTGAATCTGGAGCCGAATCTGCGCCCGCCGGACCTTGTTTCAATCGAGGGCGAGATTCCCGAAACAGTTGAGATCGACAGGCTCGATCCGACACTTCTACCCAAAACTTGGTATGCGACGAGGGATGAGTCCTTGCGTCGGTTTGGCGACGAATGGGCGAAAGTCGGGAAAACGGGCTTGATCGTTCCCTCGGCAGCTATTCGCAGAGAGTGGAATATCCTTTTGAACCCGGCTCACGCTGATTTCTCGAAGATCACGCTTCAGGAACCGCGAGTATTTGAATTTGACGTACGGATGTTCCCCTAGAATTCATTTCTCCTCCCCTGAGGGAACTGCCTCCTGACGTCGATTTGTGTGCCGGAAGTGTCCGAGATGAGCGGACCTGTAAAGCCGACATGGCAGGTACCCGACTAGAGTCCCATCAGCCACCTTCTCTTCAATCGACTGATTAGTACCTGCTCTCATGATCGGTTTGGGGGGGATCTCGACAAGGCGGATTCTGGATCCAGAACTCGTGGGGCACGGCCTGGGCAAAAAAAGCTCCGCTATTTCTCCATGGTCGCCCCATAATCCGGCGAGACGAGAGGGTGAAATTGACTATCGCAACGACGAGGTCTTCGTTGCTGCTTCGACCAACTTTCGAACTCCGTGCTCATGGACGACACCGTTGCTAAGTGTTCGCAGGACACAGCGCTTCGGGATAATTCTGGCTCTTGCGTCGGAAAGGTTCTGATCCGCAACTGCGAAGGCGGGCGCAGTACGAGCGATTCCCTGGCGCCTGCAAAACTAAGGTCCGGATAAGGGCGGGTGAAAATGGCAACGGGCGAATCGGCAGGGACCGCTTATCCTGCCACATTGAGATGCCCTCCTGCGATGAGCTTAAAGCTCACGGCAGCATGCTGCCATGCAGCTATCGTACGGCTTATAGCCGTACATTTCTCTTGACTTGTCCGCCTGCTGGCCGTACATTCTTCATATAAGGAGGGGCCATGCATCAAGGAGTCAAGCGTCAGCAACGTTCGCGGAAGGACGAGCGTTTGGAGGCCAGAGTGACCCCGGATCAAAAGCGGTTGATCGAACGCGCGGCGGAGTTACGCGGGAGTACCGTGACCGACTTTGTGGTGGTCAGCGCACAGCAGGCAGCCGCTGACACGATCAGGGATTTTGAAACATTGGTGTTACGCGATCAAGCGCGGGATGTGTTTATCGACTCGATCCTCAATCCACCGCCTCCAAACGATGCAGCGCGACGTGCAGCCCAGCGATACAAAACTGAAATGGGATTGTAATCCGTGGGCGAACGTGAAGAGCCCAATTTCGTTATAGAGCCGCTCGGCACGAAACACGACCGAGCGGCTTTTTCTTGTGGGAATGACGAATTAGACTCCTATCTGCACAAACAGGCGGGCCAAGACTTCAAGAAACGGGCCGCTGTTCCGTTTGTGATTGCGCAGGACCATAAGACAATTGCGGGCTATTACACGCTTTCCCAGTATGCAGTGGATTTAGGTGAGGTTCCCGCCGAGGTTGCAAAGAGGCTTCCGAAGTATCCGATGATTTCGGCGACGCTTCTCGGGCGGCTTGCGGTAAGCACCGAGTTTCGGGGTCGGGGGCTTGGCGAGAGATTGCTCATGGATGCATTGCATCGCAGTTTGGAATCAAGCAAACAGGTGGCTTCGGCGGGCGTTGTCGTTGATGCGAAGGATGCTTCTGCGGAGGAGTTTTACAAAAAATACGGATTCATTGAACTTCCCCGCGTTGCGCGTCGGCTGTTTCTTGCGATGGGCACGGTGGAAGCGCTTTTTGCTGAGAGCAAGTAGAAAGCGCCGGAATACGCCGCCGAAATATCGAAATGCCAACTCGTGCGCTTCTAGAAATGCCTGCTGTGTGGCGTGATAGTAGGCCACGTGGAAGGCTCTGCCACTCGCCATCGAGCGCATCGCGAAGTGATGAACCGACTGGCGCTCGCCCCAGATCTCAGCCACGGCTTCATATCAATCCACCTGTGCCTCACCGCCCAGTCGTAGACCTGCGGCACAAACGTCTCTAGCAAGCTGAGGCCTAACTCTTGCTTGTGCTCCCGCACGTAACGGCGCACCGTTGCTTCCGCCACTGCCTCGGTGCGCTCTTGCCGGATCCGCTGCCAGATGCGATGTGCGGTGTGCCGCTGTTTGCGCGGAGCCAACTGATCTGCCCGCAGAATCTCGTGAATGAACTCCATCACCGGACCCAACCTCGGATTGCTCCGCACCGCCAGTTTGCGCTCTGGCGGAATCGCACTCATGAGCGCTTGTCGCACCATCCGCCGATGCACGCCCAGCTTCTTCGCGACCGCTCGAATCGTGCCCGCTCTGCGCGCATGTTCCCGCCTGATCTCTTCGAATAGCTCCACCTTGCGTCTCCTGTCCATCGCCCTCCCCGCCTGCTTCGCAGACAGGGTAGGCCGATCTATCGGTTAAGGTGGGGCCAAATGTAACGATCGAAGTGGGGCCAGTTCAGTTCAGAGTAGCGAAATCAATACGAACACGGGGAGCATCGAGTTCCATGAATCGTCCTTGAATCCGGTTCGTACCGACAAAAAATGCGCTTCCCCGCAGGAACCGCTCAGCCTTCTCAGTTGACGCGAAATCGCCAAACCACTCGCCAAAGTGATTACTCCTCAAATGTCGGCGTAGGTTGAGGAATCCGGAAGCCGGTGCCGTGCGGTTCCCTCGATGCTGGGGCGTCAGGAGTGATGGGTCCGGATGCGCTTCAAAGCGCTAGGACCACGGAAGAAATTTGTGCTCGAACATTGTTTGTTTGTGAGGCACGAACAAACGCAAAACCCGAGCAACTGTTGCTCCATGATCCGCCGAACTTTGGCCTCAAAGGGATGTTTTGCGATCCCGTCGTAGTTCCAACTCAGGACCCCGCTGAGGCCCTCCCGGAGCGGAATTGCCGGCCAGTCCCAGAAAAACCAAACCTCCGGATAGAGGGACGTCTCGAAACGACGGGCCTTCTGAATACCTCCAACGACTCCTAAGTAGACAGAAGCTGTTGGTGCTTTGAGGCACTGGATCGGCCGGATCGCTTAGTGATTGCGCTCTTCGGCAATCGCGGAACAACCTGAACGCCCGCCCAAAGTGTTGCGATCGTTTGCTCGACCACGAGAGTCTGGTCAGGCAAGTCAGGCACGACCCCTTGGATGACCATGAGTGTGGCGAGGCCAAAAATATTAAACCACCAAGTGTAGGCTACGACTATGTCATCCCTATTTGGCAATCCTTCAGCCTTGGCAACATCGAAAAAGAGTTGCACGAAACGTTGGAACAAAGGCGTGCCAATGTCGTGGATATATTGTCCAGCGCGGATGCCGTTGCGGTTCTCCGGCCCGAAGAAGACGTTGCGGAACTGCTGTGGATGGGCAGTGCAGAACTGAATCAAGCCACGTGAAGTCGCGAAAAGACGCTCTTTCGGTGCAGCATGTTTAGCGGCAATCGCGTCGAAGTTCTGAATCAGCAGCCGGATCGTCTCCCCGCTCAACTCGGCAAGAATGTGCCATTTGTCGGGAAAATGCTGATAAATCACGGCGTGCGTATAGCCGATCTCTTTAGCGATGGCGCGCAGCGTCACGGCTTCGTAGCCGCGATCGGCAAACATTTTGCTGGCAGCCGCAAGGATTTCGCCCCGCAACCTCTCCTTGCGCTCTACCCGGCGACTTGGGGATGTGGATGTCACTTCAATAGCTTAGTCCCTTTTAACGATTGTTGCGACCAATTGTTTATTTATAACCACTGAATAATTTGTAACCAATGGTTGTCACAAGCCTCTAATAGTCAGATCGCTCATTTGGATGGGCGGCCAAATACGAGGCAAAAGGAGAATGCGATGAAAGTTCTAGTGATTGGAGCAGCGGGCAAGAGCGGAGAAGCGCTGGTAAACGAGGCGCTGGCGGCCGGACATAAGGTGACGGCTTTCGTGCGCGGTGCCGCACAGTACAAGAAGGCGAACGTCAGAGTTGTAGCGGGCGACGTGCTGGACGCGGCCGCGGTCGACGTTGCGGTCGCCGGACAGGATGCGGTGATCGACGCGCTGGGCGGCAAGACGCCGTGGAAAGTGACGACGATGGAAACGAGCGCGGCACACAATATTGTGGACGCGATGCGGCGCAATGGCGTGCGGCGATTGCTGAAGATTTCGGTGGTTGGTGCGGGCGAGAGCGTCAAGAACGCCGGTTTTTTCAACGAGCACCTGCTCATGAGGACGTTTCTGCGGGGTCTGCTGGTAGACAAGGCGGGCATGGAGGCCGAGATCGAAGGCAGCAACCTGGACTGGACGCTGGTGCGGCCGCCGATGTTGACCGACGGCGAGAAGACCGGCGTTGCCAGGGTGCTGAGCACGGAGGGCGGCGAGAAGGCGCACAAGATCGGGCGGGCCGATCTGGCAGCCTTCATGGTGCAGCAACTGGAAAGCAGCCGGTATGTGCGTCGGGCCGTGACTGTGACGACCACATAGCAACGCCTCCGCGAGGATCACCCACCTCTCTCATCGAGACGATCCTTTCGGCTGTGTAAAGGCTGTGGAAACTCACGGGACTAGCGGAGTGCTAGCTGCGCAACTCACAAGCTCTGGCGTTCGCATCAGAGCATCACTTTCGTTGTAACAAGGAGAAAACGAACATGTATTTAGTCATGGGCATTACTGGAAAAGTTGGGGGCGCCAGCGCGCGGCATCTGCTGAAGCAAGGCAAACAGGTGCGAGCACTTGTGCGCAATCGCGAGAAAGCAGCGAAGTGGGCAGACCAAGGCGTGGAGTTGGTGGATGGAGACTGGAACAATGCGACAGCCATAGCGGCGGCGCTCAAAGGTGTTGAGGGCGCGTTTGTTATGTTGCCGGGTGGATGGGCACCCTCGCCTGATTACAGAGAAGCAAAGGGCGTGATTGCGAACTATGTCGAGGCGCTGACCAAGGTAGTGCCCTTGCGGGTGGTTGCGCTCTCGTCGATGGGCGCGCATAGAACAAGCGGGGCGGGGATCATCACGGCCTTATCACTTTTGGAGCAAGGTTTTCGCAGCCTGCCGTCTCCGGTCGCATTTGTGCGCGCAGGCGGCTTTTTCGAAAACTTTCTTTTCGGCTTACAGGCCGCCCAAGGCGGAACACTACCGGTCTTCTACAATCCTACAAACCGGAAATCGATGATGGTCGCGACAAACGACATCGGCGCAGAGGTGGCAACGCTTCTGACCGGGCCGGCGTGGTCAGGGCATCGCGTCGTCGAACTGGGTTCGATGGTAAGCGCGGATGAAGTGGCCGGACAATTGGGTGAAGTCCTGAAACTCGACGTAAAAGCCTTTGCAGTTCCGCGTGCAGGGTGGGCGGAAGCGTTCGAGCAGTTCGGCATCCCGAAGGGCCACACTGGACCTGCGGAAGAAATGTTTGAGGGCATTAACGCGGGATGGATGGGCCTCGGAGTCACGGGTACGGAGCACGTAGCGGGTACGACGTCCGCACGTGATGTGTTTGCGGCTGAAAAGAACGCCTTCAAGGCGTAAGTCCGGAGCAAGCAGAATCAGCCGCAGTTCCTTGGGAACTGCCGCGCTAACGCCAAGAAAGATTGTGGTCAGACATGGAAGTTCTCGTTTTGGGTGCAACGGGCGGAACCGGACGGCTGATCGTCCGGTTCCGTCCCGGCGAAAAGCCATGCAGAAAGCTAAGGTCGAGTACGCGAAGTTGCGATAAATCGGCCGCGCTTACGCGATGAGTGGCGACGATGCTAAGGCGAAGGCCGCGTATCAGAAATTCTTTGCTTTGTGGAAAGACGCGGATCCCGATATTCCCGTCCTGCAGAAAGCTCGGGTCGAGTACACGAAGTTGATAACACTGGCCAAGCCATCCATGGCTACGAAGTAGATCAGCGGGCTGAGAGCCAGGGCAAGCGGAATGCCCATCGCGAAGGCCGCGAGGAAACAAAAGAACGACATCCTCCATGTTGCCCGACGGTTTCGGCGTTGCCCATCGAAGAAGCTTTCCCGATCGCGCGGCCCAAAACGTGGGCTACTTATCGTGGCACTCTCGCTGCTTATTTTGTCTTCGGATAATAAGCGAAGTTGGACATCTCCAGGCCGCGATCAGATGGGATCAGAAATCCAAACTTTCCGTCGGTAAAGCCGCGTGTCTTTCCTGCGTACAAGGAAGGACCTTTCTGTCGCTCCCATGTATTCATCATTTGCCATGGTCCATTTGGAATACTGAATCGCTGAACCAGCGTGGTGGGGGCGATATCCACGCTGAACGTCACCAATGG
Organism: uncultured Acidobacteriota bacterium; assembly: GCA_963763845.1. Taxonomy (GTDB): domain Bacteria; phylum Acidobacteriota; class Terriglobia; order Terriglobales; family Acidobacteriaceae; genus Sulfotelmatobacter. Next base: position 27,727 of record CAVXPX010000011.1, on the reverse strand, counting down.
GGCATTGTCGGGAATGTGGTGCTCTACTTTGGGTTCTTCATGTTTCGTTCCGTCAATTATTTCAGTGCGATAGAGGAACTTGCCGTCGACTTGAATTTCGACGTAATTGCGGTCATCTACATACGCGAGAACCCAGCGCAGACGGCCTCCTGATGAGAATGGGCTATGACCGTGCCGCCAGCGCAGGGCGAACACATAACTCGCCGGCCCAGGAGGGACCTGATACAGAACGAATCCGCCACCGCGCTGGCCGTACCACCCGTCTTCTAATTTCCATTTTTCCGGATGTTCCCAGCGCTCCATTGCATTGCTGGCAGCGGTAAGCCGAATGTTCACCGTCTTTGTCTCGCCAGATACTAATGAGACAGTGGACGAACCCGTAGCGCCATTCGCGCCGCGGCCGACTACCGTGTACGATCCCTCATCCAGGGATACTTTGCTCGGCCCCGTAAACTGGCGGACGACGTGACCATTCTGTTCAATTGTCACGGAGATATTACTTGCGGCCGCAACGTCAAGCACGGCTGGTGCCCGCTTCAGTTCGACCTCAGCCGTAGACATTCGAATGATGTCTCCGGCGCCGAACTTACGTTGCACTTTTTGCGGCAGATATCCCGGGACGGCGAAGCTGACTGTGTGCTGGCCCGGGCTAATCCCGGAACGAGAGAGGCTGCCGTCGGGATTCACCTGGCCGAGAGGTGCGTCGTCGAGCGCGATCTGTGTTCCCGCCGGAAGGTGATCCAGTGACAGTGTTGCCATCTTCGGAAGAGCCTCGAGCGCGAATCGCACAGCGGCCTCTTGTCCCTTCGAGATTGCGATAGCTTGATCGGCCGGATCTTTGAAGCCGTCCTTATGTACACGAATAGTGTGCTGCTGGGTTTTCAAGTTCGGGATTCGTAACTGCCCGGCTTGTGTTTTGCGCGGGTAAGGCTTGCCGTCGAGGAAGACGTCGGTGCCATCCTGGCCTGTTGTAACAAGCAGGCTGCCTACGTCGCGGTCAGAAAAAACGATCGCGTCGAGGGCAGGTGCCGGACCCACTTCGAAGGAAACTCTTCGTGGTCCGGTCGATGTCCCCAGCACGAGTGAATGCGTGCCCGCCGCCAGACCGTCGATCTCCAGGCCATCTGTTCCCAATTGTCCCTTGGGATTGTCGTCTACGGTGACAGACGCTCCTATCAGGCTGCTCTTCAACTGCGCCGTTCCTGAGTTCGTGCTGATTACCACGATTTGAAGCTGATGCGTCGGAAGGCTGGGCGAAACACTGAACGGGGCGCCCGGACGTTCCTGGAATTGCACGGTCGCGTCTTGGCCCGCTTTGGTTGAGGCCACGCGGAGCTGGTGTTGCCCTGGGGCCAGACTAGGCACAATGACTGTGCCGCTTTCCAGACTCCCGACGGCATTGTCATCCAGACTGACCTGCCCATCCGCGAAGTCCGGGGAAAAGACTCGCAACTCCTGCGAGAGCGGCCGCAGCCTTATTTCAAGGTCGGTGGGAGATCCCGGCCGAACCGTCAATGTGTTCGAGGAAGTTTCATAACCGGGAAGGGAAGCTTGAACCTGATAGTCGCCCGGAGGTAAATCGATCTGACCGTCGGGACTTACATGGTCCTGTCCACGGATTTGGAGAGTCGCACCTTGCGGCAACGTGTGAATCTGAACGTGTACGGCCGCGGGACCTATGGGATGCACGGGCCAGAAGCGTCGAACCATAACAACGATCACGACAAGAAAAACAATCGATCCGGCAGCAATCAAAGCCGGCTTGAGGAAAGGCAGCCCTTTGGTTCTGGTCCCCCCTGACGGCGTGGCTGGAGCCGTCTTAGGTTTAGGAGCAGGAGTCTTGGGCTTTGGCGTGATCGGCTTCGGAGTCGGCGGGCGTTCACCCCGTGCTTTGACGATGCGCTCCACTTCGCGCGCAATGCTCTGCAGTTCGGGTTCTTCGGGATACTTCTCGGCGTAGACTCTGGAACGCTCGTAAATTGAGGCCAGTTGATCTGGGTTCGGAGCCGCCACGGCTTCATTCTGCAACTCCCTAGCCTGTTCAAAATCCTGTAGCCGCGCCCGATTCCGTTGAGCATGCGAAATTTCCCGGTTGAGAGTCTGGTGAATGGCTGAAAGGCGCGGCTCGGCCGGATATGCCGACAGCCCCTTTTCCACTTCGCCAACTGCGGAATTCAGGTCTCCGGCGGCCTGCAAGCGGCGGGCGCGAGATGCTACCTGATCGACATCCTGGTCACGCTTGCGATCTAAAACTTGCGATCGAATACTGCGAGCCAAGGCATGATTCGGGTCCAACTCCAATGCCTGATCGGCTAAAGCTCCCGCGCTCCGCCAGTCCGAATCCAACGCGGCACGAGCCCGGTCCACGAGCACGTCCCGTAGAGCGCTGCGAATCACTGGATTCCGTTCATCCAGTTGCCGGGCCTGCCGATAGAGTTCGAGTGCCTTGTCGAGGTTACCTTGCTGGCACAATTCCTGGCCTTGCGCCAGCAGTTGTTCCGCTTGCACTGCTCGTTCCTGGCCCTCGCGAGCGTGTTTCTCCAACTCCAGCAGTTCGGTATCGTCGGGAAATTCGATCTCAGCCTTCTGCAATACCTCCAAGGCAGCGAGGTAGTTTCCTGTTCCCAGTTGCCGGTCCACCTGTTCGATCCATCTCGATTTCGCGGAATCCCTGGCCACCTTCTCGCGGCGCTTTAGCAATCGGTCAACTTCAAATTGCAACCCCGGATAAGGAGCGTAGATGGTGCGAAGGGTCTCCAGATCGTTGATCGCTTCAACAATCTGTCCCCTTTGCTCGTGAGCTCGCGAGCGGGCCACGATGGAGTTGACCAGATCGCGCTTGTCGCTGATCAGGCGCAATGAACGTTCAAAGTGCGGCTCACCCGGATAGGAGCCGAGAGCTTCGCGGAGAAGACTGACCTTGACGTCGAGATCGGCCTCAGCTTCCAACTTGCGGTCGGTTTCCGCGATAAAGGCGGAAAGCTGTTGGCGCTGCTGCTCCTCTACATCGAATTTCAAAGCCTGAAAGAGGGCCTGATTCGGATACTTGGCCAGCGAATCCTGGCAAATTTTTAATGCTTTCGCGAAGTCATGATCCGACAATGCGCGGCGGGCATCTGCATATGCATTCGTGATGGCGTCGTGTTCAGAGCGCAGCTTGTCATAGAAGGTTTGATAGCTCTTGCTGGTGTCAGGAGAAGAGGTATCGGGAGCCTGGCGATCGAGTTCGAGCACAACGCCCATGTGACTGAGGGCTTCGCTCACCTCGCCGTTCTTCCAGGAATTCAAAGCGTCCTGGTAGACCTGCGCTTTCTGCTGCCGAATGCGCAGATAGTCTTTCTCCTGAGCTTCGATCTCACTCAGCAGGCGAAGGGCACGCGGTTCGCTGGCACGAAGCTGGAGTGCATTCTGGACCGCCTCGTGTGCCGGACCATAGGCGTGATTGTCCACATGCTGTCGCGCTAGGCGAATCCATTTCTCGATTTGGCGTTCACTGCGGCGGTCGTCGATTCGGCTCTTGAGCGTCAGCCCTGCGACATTGTTTGGATCGATCTCCAGCACGTCCTGGATCTTCTGCAGAGCCAGGGGATCTTCTTCCTCTTCGAAGCGCGCTCGGGCGCTCTCAAGAAGTTGGGATATCGTCCGCTGCCGCACGACCTGGTCGATCTGGGTTCGCAAGAGCGTCAGTTGAGGATCGATGTTTCCTTCTGCCTCAAGTTCTCCAACGATTTCGCTGGCGAACTGATAGTCGCCGCTATCCAGCGCCTTGGTCGCCCGCTGAATGCGCGGTTGAATCCGAGCTGGGTCGAAGATCTCAATCGGCTGGTTCCGCAACGCTTTCTGCAAGGCATCGCCAAAGTCACGTGCATTGTCGAACCGGTGCCAAGGTTGTTTGGCCATTGCTTTATGCACAACCCGGCTGATCAGCTGGTTGACGGCCGGATTGATTTCGGACGCAGGCGGAGGAATCGTCTTCAAAATCGCAGTCGTGATTTCCTCTTCACTGGCGCCACGAAATGGCTGGCGGCGCGTGAGGGCTTCGTAGCAGACGACGCCAAGGGAAAAGATGTCAGATTGCGGGGAAACAGGCTTGAATTGGATCTGCTCCGGCGCCATGTAGAGCAGAGTTCCCTTCTGAAACCCGCTGGAGCGCGTCCGTGAGTCGACGACGTGCGCGACGCCGAAGTCGATGATTTTGACCGAGTCATCCTGCATGACGAAGATGTTGCTCGGCTTGAGATCACGGTGAATCAGTCCGCGCTCATGGGCAGCCTGCAATCCGCGGCAGGTCTGCGAAATGATGTCGACGACACGCTCGACGGTCAACCGATGGCTGGATGTCTTAATGAGGACATCCAGAGCCTGCCCCGGCAGAAGCGGCATTACAAAGAATGGCTTTCTTGTGCCACCGTCTTCGAACTCCCCGATATCGAAAATTTCGACGATATTCGGATGGCTCATCGACTTCAGCACTTCGCATTCTTTGTAGAACAGCTGAAGCGACATGCGATCCGGGAACTCGAGCAGTGTTTTGAGAGCGACCTCGCGGTTCATCGGCGGCGGATCGTAGGCGCGATACACCACTCCCATGCCGCCCTCGCCGAGGACGCTTCTCACTTCGTACCGGCCTTTGATTTTTTTCGGCGGCATATGAAGTTAGAAATCAGCTCAAACGGAAACTCCCGAGTGGCAAGTCGTTACGCTTGATCCCCACAATCGGGAAACATCATCAAAATTAGTAATCCCGTTCGTCCGGACGCCTTTGCAATCGGCTTTTCGAGAAGTCCGGCTGCACTACAGTACGATCGCCGGGCACGCGCGGAGGGGAAGCGCCACCTTTTTGGGTCTCAAATCCAGGGGGAGCGGGACGAGACGGCCGCGCCGCGGCGCGACTCTTCGACCAGACCTGGGACCGGTCTGTCCATCGCATACTACCTCCGCCCTGGGTCGTGAATGTCCCAATGTATTGTTCGGGCCAGACCAGGCGCGGTACCCAGAACCACAGCACGAGTAACGACGTTCCGAGACCGAAGAATACGAGGACCGGACGAAGCAATGTCAGCCAGTTGGTCGAACTCGGGACGATCTGTAACGCGGCCTTCAACTCGTCCGTATCACATTTTCCGTCGAATGAGGGCACGCTCATCTCGGGAGCCGACCAGATCTTTTCGCCACTTTCCAGCTGCTGTCCGTCCGGCAAAGTAAGAGTTGCACTCACGTGATAGGTGCGGCCCTCGAGAGAACTGCGGTCGTCGACCGGAGCAGCAAAGGTCGCGACAATCCGGTTCGTTTGGAGCGTTCGAGCGAAAGAAAAGGCTTGCTTCAGCCGATCGAGGTTGTCGGCCATATAAAGTTTGGTACTGAGTTGCCGCAGGGCCGCCGTATCGATGCCGGCAGGATCTCCGAAGCCGATTCCGATGACCTGCGTTCCCGAGGCCTGCACAGCACTGGAAGCCTGCTGCAGTCCGGCTGGCCCATCCAGCAGGCCGGAATCATCGCCCTTGTAGACTTCGTTCTTGCCGTCAGTCATCACGATCAAAAGGGTCTCGGGAGAACCAGGAACAGTTTGAGCCTGCTGTGCAAGGACCTGCAGCCCGAGTACGACCGCGGAATAAAGCGCCGTGTTATTTCTCGGCTGCGGAGTTGTGAGCGCCTGAATCTGCAGCAATGCTCCTGTTTTGTTCGTGGCAAATTGCGCAGCCTGAATTTGCGGTGCCACATTGTGGCTTTCAAATGGAACAATGGCGACACGGTCTACCGAACTATCAAACCCATCGAGAAACTGTTCCAGCGCCTGTTGGGCAGTCTCAAACCGGGTGCTCCCAGAGGGCAATTTGATATTCATGCTGCCGCTGATGTCGACCAGAATCAGTGCGACTCTTCCACGCGCAGCTTTCGTCTGACCAGTCTGGGATACGGCAAAGAATGGATCAATTTCCTGATTGTCCAGCTTGACCTTCATCTGCCGATGCAGATCTTTGGCTGGGGGCAGATTGAGATCTAGCGGGGATCCCTGTGTATCCACCGAATTGAATGCGGCACGGAAGCAGGGTTTCGATGTGGACGGATCACAATTGACCAGGCGAATGCGGTCGGCGAAATCCAGCCGCCCGGACTGGGCTACAGCAACGGCTGCGTATAGCGTCAACGCTATGGAAATCGTCAGCCGCGCGGGGGAAATCACTTGTCCCTCCGCGTGACGAATTTCAATGCTGTCTTTCCGACGAGGATGTCATCGGAGTCGCGCAACTCCTGCGAAGTCGCTACGGTTTTTCCCCGCACGCGCAACTGAAAACGAGCCATCGAAGCCTGATCAGCGGAGTTCGGATGTCGCGCCACGTAGAATCGCCCGGCTTTGCCGAGCAGAATGGCATGACGCCCGGCGATGCCGGCATCTGGAATGAAAATGTCGATCTCGGGCCGATAGCGGCTGCGGCTCATGTCGGGACTCTGGCTGCCGATCACGTAGGAGTCTCCCTGCTGGATCTCCCATTCCTTGTGAGCACGACCGAACTTGCTTTGAGCACGCGGATCTCCGCTGCTGATGAACTGCAATACGCCATCGCGCAGCAAGATCGGAGCCAATGTCACGCCGAAGCAGATCCCAATTCCGACGAAGACAAAACCCAGCGCCTGAGAAAGCTCGGGCACCGAGGCGGCCAGGCCCGCAAAGATCAAACCGCCCAGGGCACCGCCGATCAGTCCCCCCGCAAATGCATGTGCCACGCGTGCGCGATTGACGCCCACCCACCGCAGACCCAGCCCCAGTCCAATCAGTGACCCCGCCAGCATCCAGGCGATCAGGCGGGTCAGAACCGGAGCTGTTTCGCCCAGGTTATTCGTGATCGGAATCTGCACCAGCCCGGCAGTGGCGCCCGCGGTAATTCCAATCAACACTCCAGAAATCACCCAGCGCGGCAGAATTCGATTTCCCGACCAGTGATCGGAGAATGCGACCGTCAATCCGCCAATGAACGCTCCCAAAATCGTCGCCGAGACGAGATCTGACACCCAGCCCGCTTGGCTCACCAGGACCGTGGAGATGAGAGCAGTGAGGACCCAGGAAAATAGTCCCGCCATTCCCCCCACAAGAGACATAAAGTACAGGGTCTGATACAGGCTCATAGGACGAGATTGTTCGCGGCGGGCGCTGGGAGGAATTTTGAAAGCGGTCGCGCGCCCGATCCGGTGCTGCCGCAGTATAGCCTATAATTTCGCGCGTGTATCCACAGAGTTTCGCAGTTGATTACTCCCGGCTGGAGCGGACGCTGTTCACTGCCGAGCGGATGAAGGTGATCCGCAGTGTGGTGGTGGGCGCTGGAGCGCTGGGCAATGAAGTAGCTCGCATTCTGGGCATGTTGGGGGCTGCCCAGGTAGTTGTTGTCGATCCCGATGTTGTCGAGGCTACGAACTTGCCTCGCTCAATCTTCTTCAGCGGCGGAAAGAGCATCGGTCAAAATAAGGCTCGGGCCCTTGCTGCACGAGCCGAAGACCTGTTTCCTGATACCAACTGGGTTCCCATCGGCAACGAAATTGCCGATGTCGGATTCCAGTTACTGGGAAAGTCAAACCTGTTATTCAGCTGCGTTGATAGCGACTTAGCTCGGTTGGAAATTGCTTACATCTCACGTCGCCTGAATGTGCCCGTGGTCGATGGCGGCTTGTCGACTCACAATTTTTCCCATGGCCGGGTGACGTTCTTTTCCCGATGTCGTAATCAGGCTTGCTACGGCTGCATGCTAAGCCCCAGAAAACGCCGCGAACTCCTTGAACTGTGGCAGGCGACGCTGCGTCCCTGTGAGCCTGCAGATACGAATCTCGGCGCCGGTAGCACGCCGACGATGGCCGGAATTGTGGGATCTATGCAGGTTGAGCTTGGCTTGCGGAATTTCTTTGGAGTTGGCCAGGAGGATACAACAGCGAGCCGTAGTTACGAGATTCAGATCCATCCGCAAATCAGGTTAGATAGCTTTGCAGTTCCCACGAGCGTGGACTGTCCATTTCATGAATCCGTCGGCCAATTGACCGCCATGCCCGATGCAAATGCGACGTTCTCCGATCTTCTCGAATCTGTCAGCGGGGAACGTGTGATGCTCGATTGGCCCATTTGCGTGGAAGCACGTTGTATTGATTGCGGGAGAGAATGGCCTCCGATGTTGCGTCTGGCGGCATTGCGACGACGAGGCCGCTGTCCAGAGTGTGGTTCTGCTCAGGTACTCGAACTGCAAACAGTCCGGACAATCGGCCATGATTCTTCGTGGCTGCACTCTACCCCGGCCGCGCTACAATTGCCCGCAGATCATCTGTACACCGTCCAGAGATGCAAGTCGTCATGAAGACCCGCACTATAGCATCGCTGCTGGCTTGCAGCTTTCTTCTGCTTTTGCTGCAGCTCGTCGCAGTGCTGATCCAACCCGTCGCCGGGGTAGTCTGCGGGGCGGTACTGGCAATACTAGGCTTGCTGTTGCTGAAGTTTTTCCAGGTCGAACTAGCTCAACAGTGGCCCCGAGTTCTATTGCCGACTGCATCGAGTGCGGTTGGTGTCGCCGTGGTCTTCTTCGGTAAGCCGGAACAAGAGGTCTATCTGTGGTTCGCGCCACTCCTTGCTTTGGCAGTTTCGGGCATTATCGTTGGCATCGGAAGCCTCGGGTCCAAGAGATGTGGCCTCTGTGGACGCCGTTTGCGCGGCCGAGTGGCATTCGCCTGTCCTCGTTGTGGACTTACGGTTTGCGATCATACCTGCTGGGTCTTCGAAGCGAGCCGCTGCCGGCTGTGTGAGCAGAATCGCGTTCCCATTTTTACTCCGGATGGCAGATGGTGGGACCGCCAACTCGGTCCGAGGAGCCAACATGGTCGCTGTCTGCTTTGTCAGTCTCCCGCGGAGGAAGTAGACTTGAGGGCCTGCCGGAAGTGCGGCCGTACTCAATGCCGTGATTGCTGGGACTCGGCAAACGGCCAGTGCAGCCGATGCCAGTGGACGATCGAAGATTTGCCGGAGTCGCTTCGTCCTTATATTCTGGCCAGCCCGAGCGAAGGGCGCGTCCCAGCCAGGAGCAGATGAGGAGCCTATGCCGAAATACCAGGTCTATTTCGACACGATCATGGGAGAGAGCAAGTACAACGTCGACATCGACGACGATGAAGTCCTGGACCAGGTACTAGACGAGATCCTTTATGACCTGCGCGAACGTGGCGAAATCCTGCAGGGCGATGGTGAGCCCCAGGTTGTTTGCAACGGGCAGTCGCTCGATTTCGCGCGGCCGCTGCCCGAACAGGGCGTACGCCCGAACGATGTGATGCGAGTCTCCACAATCGCAACCAACGGCTGATGTCTACAGTTTATGAACGTCGGGTTGAGCAGGAGTGGCGGCTACTCCAGGCGCTCATTGAAGGGAATCAGACGATCCTGGGAGCGGCAAAGGAAAAGGAAACCGAAAATGGGATTGCATTTGATTTCGATCTGCACCATACCGACTCCTTAATCAAGGGACTCCACGGCTTCCAAGTTCATACAAACCACAAAATATCCCTCCATTTCCCAAAGTTCTTCCCCTCGATGCCGATCGAGGCCCGCCTCGGCCAGCCAGTCTTCCATCCGAATATCCACCCGGAAACCGGATTTGTCTGCTTGTGGGGCAAGTTCTCGCCCGGCGACACCGTGATCGAAGCAGTAGCCCAGCTACAGCGAGTCGTAACCTGGCACTTGCTCAACCGCGAGTCCGAGCACATTATGCAACTGGTTGCCTTGGAGTGGTTTGACGATGCGGCTCGTTCTGTTTCCTTGCCGTTGCGTTTTCAGCCCATTAGCGTACCGAGGGGGTTGCTTCTTCAGAGAACGTATCGGAATCCTCCCACAAATCTGAGGCGAAGGCTGTCGTAGGTGCTCCCCTAGTCCACCACGGAGGGCCACAATCCTATTGACAAACTTGCTATTTAATATTAATTTCGCGCCTGTCAGTGGGGCCCCGCCATGGGTGCGTGTCTTGGGTGGGCGTAGAAATTTGGGGCAGTCCCGCCTATCTACCGCCATGCTTATCCGCGCAGGCTCTGCCATCCTGTATGGCCGCGAGACCCCCCTCGGGTCCCGTCCGGCCCTCCGGGGAACATACTGCAACCGAATGAAGACCATCTCCAGGAGATGCTAGATGCCGCTGATTAATGTCATTCGTAAGGGAGTGACGCCCGCCGTTCGCAAGGTTCCTACCTCAACTTGCGCCGTGATGATGCCCATGAACCTGGGACGAGTCGGCAAGGAGGCGGCCTCGGAAAACGAGGAACCCACAAAGGTCGAAGACGTTCAGGACGCCTTCAAGAAGTTCCAACCGACTCTCAATTTCAAAGGGAATGCGGGCGCGGAGGAGACCGAGTTCAAGTCCGAATTCCGCTTTCGTAGCATCAAGGACTTCGATCCTGAAAATCTCCAGAAGCGGCAAGAGATCAAAAACGCAGAGGGAGAGACGGAGTACCTGCGCAACGATATCGCCGATCTCAAGAACCACATTGACCTGCTCTACCGTCTGAAGGACCGGTGGAAATTGCCCACCGTCCGCCGCGCCTGGGGTAATGAGCAGCAGCGCAAAGATATATTGCAGGCGTTGGGACGGTTGCGGGAAGAACTGGAGAAGGTTGCCGGTAAGGGAGGCACGCCGTAATGGCAGAATTGACCAAGTCGAGGACAACCGCGGAAATCCTGGGCGAAACGCCTGCCCGCGAACTGCTGCAGGACATTTTTGCCGACCTGCATCCGGGCTTCATTGACGAGAGCCGCGACGTCACCACTATCTTCACGCCTCAGTCCGCGCGTGATTTTCTGTCGCAGCTGACAAATTTCGAGAAACTCCTGGCCGAAAGCGATTCCTACGAAACCACTGTCAAGAAGATGCAGGCTCAGATCGACCAGGCCGAGGGTGTGCGCGATCAGTTGCTGGCGCAGGTCTTCGAACAGATACGGCCGCTCGAACGAAGCTATCGGCAGTTGATGTTGTTCTTCGAGAACTCGAAAGTTCCGGACGGGAAGGTTCGGAAACCGGTCGAGATTTTCGTCCTCAATTCGGACCCGAAGGCCATGAAAGATGTGTTCAGCATGAGCGTGGCCGCGATGGAGAACTTTGTCCGCAAGCGCAACGACAATTTCAATTTCCGCGATGACATTTGCAACATGGTGATTCCGGGTTTCATTCCGCAGGGAGTTCGCGAGAAGTTTGAAGATATTGCCAATTCGTGGGGGATGCTGCTGATCAACGATCTCGATGACGAGAAATCGTTCAAGAATGTGGAGCGCAACTTCCTGCCGGGCGGAAAATACGAGTTTCTCAAGCGCCCAGAAGATCGCGCCGCGGCCGACGTGGTTACGATGGGCTATCTGCAACTTCGTCCCGCACACTGGTTTGAGAAGAAGGTAGATGGAGGCGACGACCTCTACGGCGCTCCTTCGCTCGTGTTTGCCGGTGCCGTTGCTCGCGCCGACGATTCGCAGGGCATTGCCCAAGGACCGGTCGGTTCGCGGTTCGGACAGGTAGCCGGCTCAGAAAAATGCCGCATTGAGCCTCTGATCGGCGAGATGGAGCACCTGAGTATGGAGCGCCAGTTAGTCCCGATCATCCGCGATGCCGACAACCATCTTTGCTTCTTTGGTTGCCGTACTCAGGCAGACGATCCGTACGGGGTTTTGAAATTCTTTACCTCGTATCGGATTTTGCGTTATCTCGAGCGCTGCTGCCGCCATTACCTGTTGCAGGTCGCGGGGCAGGTGCTAACCCGTGATTTCATGGACGAGCAGATCGAAAAGCCTCTGCGCAGGCTGCTCGATGAACAGGTTCAGCAGGGCACGATCCTTGGCTACGACTTATCGGTCGACAAGGATTCCAACAAACGAATGCAGGGAATTTGCGACATCACCCTCAGCGTGATGCCGACCGGTCCGGCAGAAACTTTCGTGCTGAAAATTGATGTTCCCGAATTTAAACCGTCCGGCTCCGGAAAACCGGAAGGGACATAGCACAGAGGCATAGAGGATGGGGCTGCTCTAGTGCCGGGGCGTGCGGAACCATAAGTTCAAACATCAACAGTTCGCAGCGGTAGCTTTCCCCAAAAAGCAGTCGGAATCTTCTGTTTGTGGATGAACTTTTTTCCATCCGCCTCTTCGCTCTCGCGGCAGTTATGAACTCTGCGCGAGGGAGTTGAGTTTGCCCGGGCCACTCAGAATTCAGGTTGGAGAAGGAGGCTTCAGTATGGCGGCAACTCCCTATCGTTGCACCGTTACGATCGACGGCACAAAGTTCAATGCCGTCGCCACCAGTGTCCGATTCACTACAGAGAAAGATCGGGCCGGGATGGCGCAAATGGGAAGTCTTCGCACCAGCATTCGCGTCTGGGGAGACTTCCACGACGACAACAATCTGCCCAATTCCGCGTTGAAAAAGTTTTTCGATCTTGCCAATGTCGTAACACGCGACAAGATCAAAGACATGAAGATCGAATTCTGGAAAGACGACGCGCATCAGGACGCGCTTTGCAGCTACAGTTTCAAGGGTTGGATCAGTCGGTTTGAAACTTCGAATCCGCACTCGCTTGCCGCGCCGAACGGTAATGGCGACCATCCGGCTCCGCCGGACAATCTGAACCACATGTTAGTGATGGATCTCGAACCAGCCCTCAACCAGGCAAACTTCAAAGAAATCACGATGAGCAACTGACGCCATTAGGAGGACGCAATCATGGCTTCGCCCTATCGCAGCACGGTGACAATTGACGGCACGAAATTTGACGCAGTCTCAGTGGTTGTGGTTTTTCAGACCGATAAAGACCGGGCTGGCATGCCTCAGATGGGCAGCTTGAACACGGATATTCGCGTCTGGGTCGATTTTCACGACGATACCAATCTGCCGCACTCTGCTTTGAAGAAGCTCTTCGGGCTGTCCAATGTCGTCACCCGCGACAAGATCAAGGATATGAAGCTCGAGTTCTGGAAAGATGACTCGCATCAGGATGCTCTCTGCAGCTACAGCTTCAAGGGGTGGATCAGCGGATTCCATACTTGCAATCCTGGTACGGGATCATTTGAGGGAGATCAGGACGCGAACATTAATCATCTGCTCGTTCTTGACCTCGAACCAGCATTGAACCAGCAGAACTTCAAAGACGTTTCGATGAGTAATTGAGGTTCCAAGCAGCCAAGGAGGCGCGTATCTCGTTCATTGCCGTCCCGCTTCGTTTGGATAAGGGCTTCCTCCAGAGATGCGACGGGCCTGAGGCGGTGCTCTCTTTAGTGCGAGTGATGGCCAACACACCGCGCGGGTCATGGGTGGGGTGTCCTAATTTCGGCCTGCGAGACTTGCTCGAACAAGGCAACACGCGATCCGAGAAGGCTCAACTCGCCAAGGACGAGATCAACCGGACATTCGAGGACTTAGGAATCACGAATTTTCGAGTGGAGGCCATTACTCGTGATTCACTCGCCGGCGCCGAGTTGAGCCAGTGGACCATCACACTGAGTTCCGCCGCGGAACCTGGCAAGACGTTTTCGGTGGGCTTGGACGGCAACTCGAAATAGATTCTCTGGGCCTAAACTGCAATGCCCTATAACAGCCCCAGCGCGGTCGAGATCGACAAGAAGTTGCGCGACGACTTTCGCCGCCGCGTAAAGGACTTCGGAATCACGGCCGAAGTTACCGATCCAGTTCTGGCTGTGCTTTTTCGCACGTTTGCCCAGCAGTTGGAAACGCTCTATTCAGAGACTGACCGGATCCGTCTTGGTCTGCTCGACGAACTCATGGCTAACCTTGGCATGGAGCCGCGGATGGCCCGGCCTGCCCAAACTCTGGTGCGGTTCTTCGTCGATCGTGGTCAACAACTCATTGCGGCAGGAACGGAATTGATCGCCGAAGCGGAAACCGGCGAGAGGATGACCTTCATTACTGATACCACGCTGAACGTTTCCGCTGCCCGGATCGCGTTCGCCATGGCCTACCAGGACGGCGCGCTTCGGATCGCTTCCGGTGTCGAGATGCCGGAAGCGCTGCAGGAGATGCGTCCCGCGGTTGATCCGGTGCGGGTGAATCTGGGACCAAATCCCGCGATCTATCTCGCGATTGAAAATCTTCCGAACGAACATCTCAGCGAACACGGGCTCTTCTTCGAACTGGGGCCAGACTCGTATCGGATCGAGCGCGCCCTTCAGACAGAGACCTGGTGCGTGATGAACAATGCCGGGGAATTATCGGCCTCCGGCATCCTGCGTGCCCAGCCCGGAAATGGAGGAATTCGGTCGCTGCAATGGCTGATTCCTGAAAAATCGGAGACACAGAGTACTGATCCGGATGAAGAAGTTCCCCTGCTGCCATCCGGCTTTTATGGACCGAGAACATTCGTGCTTCCCCCGGTCCCGGACTCTCGGCGTTTCCGCTCCAGAGTGCCAAGAGCGATGGACGCAGCGGTCAATAAGATCTTCGGACGGGACGCGTCCAAAGCACTCGCGGAAGAGCGCGCATGGATTCGTATCTCGATGCCTCGCGACATTCCATCACTGCATACCTCGATCGGGAGTATTACATTGCACGCCATCACCGCGTCGAACGTCGAATGCTTCAACCAGACGATCGTATTCGAAAAGCAGGGAACTTCCATTCCTATCGTGCGAGAGGAAGGTGGTGCCGCGAGTCATCTCGTTGCGCCACTATCTATTTTCGGCGAGAGCGGGGCGAGCTATATGCCGGAGACGGAGCCTTCCAAGAATACCGACATGGGACGATATGCCATTCGCAATGGCCGAGTCGAGTTGCGGCCCGCCCTGCGTGCGGACGGAACCAGCGAGTCCTATGCGAACGTCAGACTCTGGGTGACCGGCGGCAGCTCTGGGAACAAGGTGGGTCCCGGGAAGGTTGCCGGATTTCTGAAAAAGGGACAGACAGCAGGTCTTAGGCTGGTCAACATTACTTCGGCCGCGGGTGGTTCCGACCGCGAAGAGTTCCGCAAGGCGCAGGCTCGGTTCTCTGATGCTTTGCTCTCCAGGGACCGCATCGTGACCGTAGCCGATTTGAACAATGCTGTGCGGAGCTTTGACTCGCGAATTCTTGCCACCGAGGTACAGCCCAGTGTTCGACGTACAGAACACGGCCTGCAGCGCGTGGAAGGAGTCAGAGTTCGTGTGAACCCGGATGACTTCGCCGATCCAGCGGCAGAATTGCCGATCTTGAAAGACGGTTTGCTTAAGCACCTCTCTGGTCGTTTTCCCCTTGGAACCGAAGTGATCGTGGATGTGGCCTCATCATCATGACCGACCGGACTCCAAAGATGCCTTGCTTTGAATCCGGATTCTTCGGATTCCACCACACCGTCGCGTCGGCATTGCATGTACTGGACAAGATGGGCGTTTCCGCTTCCCGCGTCACCTTGCGGATGAGCGGCCGAGGATATCCCTCTCGTTGGATCGTTGCGCAGGAACCTGCGCCGGGGGCCGATCTGGGCCCAGGTGTCGTGATCAAGCTCTCGGTAGCGGGACTGGGCTACTTTCATGCGCTGCCGGTCGGTATGTGGGACAAAGGGGGAGAAAGCAACGCCGGCACCCAGGAGATTCTTGAAATCCTCGATGACCCCCTGCAGAAAGCCGGGCACTGGGTACGCGAAGGCGCTCGTCTATTCGACCTGCAGCTAGAGAATTTCGAGGCTTGTTCACGCTGGATTTCCTTGTTCGGCCTTAACCCAAGCAATTGGCCCCCAGAGTCGCTGTACAATCTTGCGCTGCTATTGCCCAACATGCAGGAGATTGCTGCGAGCGAGAATGGAATTCGCCTTGCCTTTGAACTGTTGCTGCAATTGCCGGTTCAAAAGGTCGGTTCTTTCCCGACGTTCCGATTCCTTGCCGAGGATCATTACAGTCTGCTGGGCGATCAGTTCGGGCGGCTCGGAGTTGACTTCATCCTTGGCGATCAACTGGAAGACCTGTCAGGTATTCGGCTCGTGGTTGGTCCGATTTCGCTCGAGGACTACTACAAGTTTCAGCAGACTGAAAATAAGCGCCTCATCTCTATGGTGCTTGAGCTGTGCATGGATTTGAAACGCAAATGCTGGCTCTCGTGGCTGGTAAAGGATCCGGCCAAAGCGCCACGACTGGGTTTCGAAGCAGAGAACGCGCGGCTGGGGATCAATTCACACCTGGGACGGCCTGAGCTGGTAGGGGCCTGAGGAGAGTATGGATTCGGACGACATAAAACTCGGCTCCGTGAACTGGGGACATGGAATGCTCCTGACGCCGGACCACTTCCTGCGGCAAGAGCGCTATCTTGATTCCTCGCTGTTGTGGATGCTTCGTTATGCCACGAATGCATTTGGCCTGGTCGGTGGTGGACCTCGGCTTGAGGAGGCTGAACGGGGAGCTGTGCGCCATGATCCGATTGTTGTCTTGGATGAAGATGCAGACTCGCTCCGCATTTCCGTGACGCAGTGCCGCGGCCTTACGCCATCCGGCGGCATCGTCGAAATCGATGCACAACATCCGCTGCAATGCCGAATTCCTAAGGGCGAGTTGGAGGGCGTGTCCGAGAGTCCGATCTACATCACCTGCGCTCCACACGAAAAGAATGTGGTGGATGGCGATGAGGACCAATTCAATCCCCAAATGAAAACGGAGCGCTGGCCCGCCTACCAGCTCTCACTGAAGGTACCTGCCGATCGTGCTCCCTATAGTATGGTTGTCGCACGTGTGCGGCGTCAGCGTTACGGAGCGGGTTTTGAGAAAGATGCGGAATTCATTCCTGCCTGCACCTCCATCTGCAGCTTCAGCGAATTGATCGCTGCGTGGCGCAAGATCGTCGATCGAGTGAACTTTCTCTCCGAACGCTACACCGCGTTACACCAGGCGATGCGCGAGTTCCTGGTACTGTTTACCGATCGTGGCATCGAGACGGAAACTGATTCGGAAACGATGCGGTTTGTGGATCGCATGGTGGCGGCATTGCAAGATTGCCGCTACGAGATCCTGGACCCGGTGCAGCCGCCCCAGAAGTTCTTCATCTCGTTGCGTCGGTTCCTCCATACTGCGGCTGTGTATCTGGAACTCACTCCGTCCGTCCAGCAATATTTCGACACACTGAAGGAAACTGGCGAGACCGAATTCATTGCGCCTCTCGAGCAGCAAAAGCAGATCCTCAACGTCTTGCCGAGATGGGATATGCAAACCGACCTTGGTATTGAAGTGCGCTCCGCGATGCAGGCCCTTGATGCGCTGCATCGGCTGGAGCGGGCTCTGGAAGGGAAGTATATCGACTTCCGCATCAGTCCCTCGCTCGAAGCGATGAATTTCATCTTCGATCGCGGCGGCAAGGTGCTCTATCGCCTGGCTGCGAAGCCGGCTCGCGTGCAAGGTGTTGGCGACGAGTTGACCATCTATTTCTCCCAGCTCCGGCTGGAAGGACGGGACAAATACCGACTCATTCTTGTTGGTGAGCCCGATGCCGTGTTCGAAAAGGGAACGAAGATCGCCGTCGAGATTCGCATCAACGAGGGCAGTGGGTTCCGGCGTCAACCGGTAATCGTCTCCTGCGAAGTTAAGGATGCGCAATATCACAATTTCGAATTCGACTTTGACGCGCCCGATGTTCCGACCATCACCGATCTGAAGATCGGCTTGCAGGCGCATCTGCCGATTCGCACCGCGCTGATGTTCATTCGCCACCGTTTCTATGCCGGACGCGCGCAGGATATCCCGCGTGCCGCAGAGGCGACACCATTGCCTCCCGAGCCGCAGATCAGTAGAACACCGGCACCGCCTCGCGATGTCTCCCCGGATCGAGTACCACCCCCGGAACCGCCGGTGCGCACTTCGAGATTAGAACCGCCCGCGAGTCCCCGTGAGCCGGAGAAGGCTCCGTGGGAAGCGCCACCGTCGTCGCCTCCCCGGCGTCGCCGTCTGGAATGACTGGAGCTGACTCGGAGGAAACAGCATGGCCATCGACCTCGACAAGATTTCCGCCGATCTGGAAGAAGCGCTGGAACGGGCCCGCCTGCTCGCAGAGCAGCGCCAACATTCGCTGATTACACCCGCCCATATGCTCTACGTGTTGCTCGATAAAGAGAGTCCTCTTGCGGCGATGCTCGAAAAGTCCGGCGTAGCGTGTGGACCCCTGCTGGAGGCACTCTCCACCCGCCTGAATAAAGGAGATGGCACAAACAAACTGGAGCCAGGCCGGCGGCCTTCGGCTTCGCGTTCTCTGCGCGAGCTGATTGAGAAATCTTTTGAAAAAATGTGTGCTCGTGGCGCCGAGCGAGCCGAACCGGTCGATTTTCTAATGGCCGCCGCGGAATCCGGAGAAACTGCACTTAGGGAGGATTTGCGACGAGCCGGCGTGACGGCCGCGGCCGTAGATAAGGCGGTTGACACCCGCGCCGCCGCCGGAGAGGCTCTGGGTGAAGCAAAGTCAGCGGCAAGCATACCGCGGGCTGGCAAGCTGCTTGAGAAATTCAGCCGCGACCTGACTGCGGCCGCCGTCGCGGGAGAGTTGATGCCAGTCGTCGGACGGGACGATGAGATCCGCAGAGTGATCCAGACTCTACTTCGCAAGAGCAAGAACAATCCCGTGCTGGTGGGCGACCCTGGAACCGGCAAGACGGCTGTGGCTGAAGGTCTTGCCCTGCGCATTGCAGCTGGCGACGTCCCGGATTCGCTGAAGAAATGTAAGCTCTACGCCTTAGACCTGACTTCAATGGTCGCTGGTGCAAAGTATCGAGGCGAATTCGAAGAGAGAATTAAAGGGGTGGTCGATGAAGTTCGCGCCCGCAAGGGCGAGATCATCCTCTTCCTCGATGAACTCCACACGCTGGTTGGAGCGGGTGGCACCGAGGGCGGCATGGATGCCGCCAATATTCTCAAGCCCGCGCTGGCCCGTGGGGAACTCCGCTGCATCGGCGCGACGACATTCGATGAATATCGCGAGAAGATCGAAAAAGACGGCGCCTTAGCCCGCCGTTTTGACCTTGTCACAGTCAAAGAACCCGACGACGCCGCGATGATGACAATTTTGCGAGGTATTCGTGCGCGATTCGAGGCCTTTCACGGCGTGAGTCTTTCAGACGAATCTTTGCAAGCTGCGGTCAAGCTCTCGCGACGTTACATCCGTGATCGGTTCCTGCCGGATAAAGCAATAGACGTCATCGACGAAGCCACGGCTCGCATCCGCATGCAGAAGGAATCGAAACCAACGCATATTGATCAGCAACAACGATTGCTGCTTCGAAAACAAGCGGAACTCGAGGCGCTTCAGGGGAGTGCGACGAGTCCGTCGCAGAAAAAGACAATCGCTGCGCTTCAGGCGGAAGTGGACGAGTTTAAGCAGACTGTCGATAAGCTCGTCGGCGAATGGCAGAATCAGAAAGATCTTTCGGATAACCTGCAGAAAACCAAGCGGACCATCGAACAACAGACCGCAGCATTGACAGCCGCCGAGTCGAAGGGCGACGTGGCGAAAGCCGCTGAATTACGTTACGGCTCGCTCAAATATCTGGAGGAGCAGAGGTCCGATCTCGAGAAGCAGGTGCAGCAATTGTCTGGCGGCAAACCTCTTATCCCCGACCAGGTTCTGCCGGAACACATCGCCGAAGTCATCGGCGAACGGGTCGGGATTCCCATTAGCCGGATGCTCGAAAGCGAGCGCGACCGGTTGCTCAGGATGGAGGAGAGAATCGGTTCGCGGGTCTTTGGGCAGGACGAAGCGGTCCGTGCAGTTGCGGAAGCTGCGCGGCGCATGCGTGCCGATCTGCAGCCTGGACGCAAACCGAACTCGTTCCTTTTTGCTGGGCCCACCGGCGTGGGCAAGACGGAACTCGCCAAGGCTTTAGCAGAGGCGCTCTTCGACGACGACAGCGCTCTGATTCGCATCGATATGGGCGAATACAAAGACAAGTCCTCGGTCTCTGGCCTCATCGGTTCCCGTCCGGGGTTGGTCGGCTCTGACGAAGGAGGCTTTCTGACCGAGCAGGTCCGCCGCTCTCCCTACTCGATCGTCCTATTCGATGAAGTTGAAAAGGGACATCCAGAGATTCTCGACCTGCTGCTCGGCGTTTTGGATGAAGGCCGGCTCTCTGATGCCAAGGGCCGATTCTGCGACTTCTCGAACACGATCATTCTTTTTACTTCGAATCTCGGCGTGCGTGAGGCCAACGATGCAACGGATGATCCTGAGAAGCGCAAGGAAATCATTCACGAAGTGGTCAAGGCCACCTTGCGCCCGGAACTCTACAATCGGATCTCGCAGGTCATCACATTCAACGCGCTGACGGATAAGGACCTCGAGCGTATTGTCTCGACTCAGATCGACGCTTTAAGAAAGAAGCTTTCTGAGGAACGCGAGATCCTGCTCGAAGTCACTCCGGAAGCTCTGGCATATCTGGCCAAACAGTCGTACGATCCGGCGTATGGCGCGCGTCCGGTCGGCCGTACCATGCAGCAGTTGGTTCTTTCGCCGCTAGCGACCGCGATTCTTTCTGGAGAGGTAGGATCCAAGCACGTTCTGCAAATCGCATACGCGGACCCCGATGGACTCAGTTTTTCTACTCTGGAAGGCGTAGCCGCGGCGGATTAGTCCATGAAACGACTGGCGTGCCTGCTATTGGTTGCGTTGTCGGTCGCGGCTGCCGACAACACGATCTCCAAGCCAGAAGCCGATGATGGCTGGCTACTGCTCTTCGACGGCAACTCGTTGTTCGGTTGGACGGCGGGAGATGGAGCGCATTGGACGGCGGCGGATGGTGCTCTCACGCCTATGTCCGACGGCGGCTTCCTCAGGACCAACAGCGCATTTGCCGATTTCACTCTGACCTTCGACTACCGCAACACGGCTGACGCTGACTGTAGTGTCTATGCCCGCAGTGCAATCGATAAGTCGCCAGGCGACTCGGCCTATGCCCTTCAAATCGGGGATTCGAAACCGGCCTGGCCTGCCGGTAGCATCGTCGATTTCTTCAGGGCCGATGCGGTGCATCCGGCCGCTGGCCAATGGCACAGCGTCGAAGCGACTTTCTCAGGAGATCACCTTTCCGTAAAGCTGGACGGTCGACCTGTTGCTCAGGGCCAGAACTCCCGTGCTAAAGCTGGCGTGATCGCTCTCGGTTGTAGCAAGGCAGGACGAGCGCAGTTCCGGAATCTAAAGCTGAAGCCGTTGCTTTCGAAACCCTTATTCAATGGGACCGATCTCTCCGGATGGAAAGCGGTCGGCCCACCGCCTCCCAAGAAAGCGGGCATGTTGAAGAAGATGATTGGCGGTGGCGGGAAGGCCAAAGAGGCGCAATGGTCGGTGGCGGGTGGGAACATTCATGGGCAGGCCGGAATTGGCCAGCTCGAGACAACCGCTATGTACGACGACTTCGTATTGCAGCTTGTGGTCCGCACCAATGCCAGCACGAAGGGGGATCATTCCATGGGCGGCGTCTTCTTCCGCGGAGACGCGGGTCAGCTGGCGAGCGGGTATGACGTTCCCATCATGAACGACTACCGTAATGGCAATCGCGGTCAACCCTTCGCGGATAGTACCGGCAGTATCAAGGGCCTCCAGGCGCCTCGCAAAGTTATCAGTAACGACGATCAGTTTTTCACCGAAACGATCGCGGCTTACGGACGTCATATCCAGATTTGGATCGATGGTTATCCGGTCAGCGACTATCAGGATCCTCGCGCGGAAGGAACCGCTCGTGTCGCGGCGGGCACAATCAGCCTGGAATCTCCAGAGGATAAGGCGAATCTCGACTTCCGTGGCATTCGCTTGGCGCAACTGCCGAAGACGCTGGGCAAAGGGCCGGCGGAAGCTACTGCGGTTCAGCCACCTCCGCCTGCGATCCCCGTTGCAGTGCCGATTCCCTCGCAGCCGGGCATGCCAGCAGCGCAAGGGCCGGATCCGAACAAGGTTAGGGTGCAAGGGCTGATGGGCGAAGCACTGGCGACCAGCGATCCTGAGAAACAGAAAGAAATCTACGCACAGATTCTTCTGCTCGATCCGAGCAATGCCGTCGCCTTTGCCGGACGCGAACAAGCCCAACAGAAAATCGACGCCGCCAACGCGCAGCATGCTGCCCAGCAAATCCAGGAACAGCAGCAGACCCAGAGCGAAAACGACAAGCAGACGACGGCGGAAGCGGCGCGTCAGAAAGCCGAAGCCGCCTTCCTCACCGGAGATCTTGACACCGCGAACACACAAATTGGCGTTGCGGAAAAGGCGGTCCAAGGGAATTCAGCGATTGAGGATTTAAAGAGCCGTATCGTAGCTGCTATCCAGGCCCGCACGCGCATGCGTCTTCTCTGGAGCGGATTTGGCGCAGCCGCGATGATCGGGCTGATCGTAGCCTGGTGGAGTAGCCGCGGCAAGAAGAACGCCTATCTTGAAGTCATCGACGGCTTGGATAAAGGGAAGAAGTTCAATCTCGATCAGGAAGTGATCCACATTGGAGCCATCGCGGCCGACGGCGGAAATAAGAATGAAGTCGTGGTGCGCGATCTGGAACGCCAGATCTCCCGCTTCCACTGCGAAATTCACAAGCGTAATGGCAAGTTTTTCCTGATCGACTGCAACAGCGCGAACGGCACCAAAGTGGACGGTGCCCGCGCCTCCGCGGGAAAACCGGTACGGCTCAAAAACGGGGCGAGAATCGATCTGGCAGGAACGTGCGCGCTAAGGCTGGGCTCCGACAAGCAGAAACAAAAATAAGTCGGCGTCGTCCAGTTTTAGGGCATTTTCGGGGCCCCAAGAAAATCGTTGATAGCATTGGCAGACTCGTAATGTCCGGCTTGCCCGGTGAGCGTTCCGACGGAGATAGGTTGTCCAGACTGCAAGATGAGAACTATCTTGCGGCGAGGGCCACTCCTGGATTCCACTTTTGCACTTCGAATATCGGAGAGACGAATCTGGACTGGGAAAAGATGAATTCCCAGGAATTGCCTTTCGATTATCAGAGTACCTGAAGAGCGAGAGAGGATAATCCTGCCGCTCGCTGTGATGAGAATAAGTCCCGCAAGAGTTATGCCAATCGCGATCGCAATCTGTGCCCAATTGAGTGGAAGAGTTGTACTACGCTTTCGGGCTGTAACGAACCAGAGAAAGCCCATGCCGATAATAAGTGCGATGGCACCCACCGAGTATCTCGGCGGATCAAGTATCTCCAGCCGGTCGGATGTGCGTATTACAACGTGAATAGCGCTGGATGGAAAGATAACCATAAAAGTTCTAAACTGGCACTTTCCATAAGGTTTGTTCAGTGTTCACTGCTTCTGCGCCCAGAGCCTTGAGAATTGGCTCCAAGCTTTCCGCTGAGATGATTAAGAGTCCACTGTCCTCCGGGCTCTCTCGAATATATATCGATGCCCCACAAAGCCAGGATTTCAACTCCACAGTATCCTGATGCATTAGCGACTTCCTATCCAACAAAGGAACATAAAAGGGGAAGCAGTTGAAGCAAGGATCGCTGATTCGCGGCAACAATGCCTGCCTGGATCTCTCCAGGAATGGTTCCCCTTTTCGCGTCAAGACCTGTATGACGGCGCCCCACCCGAGCATGGAACTGCGCGCCTCCTCACGTGCGCTATCGGAGCGTGTGATCTCAAAGACATGGTTCCGCAACGTTCTCGGTTTTTGCCCCGGTACGAGATTGTCGAATTCCTCTCGCGTCCAGATCGTCGGCGCTGGACGATCTGGCCAGACGCCCAGCCCTAGCTTGGGGAGCCAGTCCCTTCCCTTGCTGGAGAACCGAATGGCACTACCATCCTTGTGTTGGAGGCCGGCCATGTGAATGAACACGTCGGATGTAAGTGCCCACTGTCCTAAGGCTGCAGCAGTGATCGAGTCTAGAAAGCGCCTGACTGACTCGCACTCGGACTCGGGGAGTGGGAAGCCGGAGAAAGGTAAAATTACAGCCCCTCCACTCTCGGGGAACGGAATGGCTTCCAGCCGAACGAAGCTCCGATCAAGCGCTTTGTCGGAAACGGGAATGATTCACCCCCTCTCTTGATACTCCAGATTTTCTTCTCTCATCCGTTTTGTCAGAGCTATCAGGTGCTGTTCCAAATCAATCTTTGAGGCCAAAAGAATACCCTGGTCAGCTGGACTCTCGTTGATATACACGTCGAACAACTGGAACCATTTCTCCCTGGCTTCCTCATGCTGGCTGAAGAAATGCTGTGTGCTAAGCAAGGGCAGGATAAAACGAATACCTCGAAGTTGTCCTTCCTCTTCCAAGCCATCGCCGAACAGCTTCTTGCTCTTTTCCTGAAAGCCGTCCATTAGAGCGAAGGTGTGGCCTACCAAACCGTCGACATCAAACTTCTGGAAAATGGGGAAGTAATTCCTTATTGCAGGCGAAAAAGGAATGACCGGAGGTTTAGTCTTCGGGTCCGCCTTAAGAAATATTGTCGTCATGCCGCCGTATCCGAGAAATAGCTCCCGCTGCTTTTTGGCGGACTTGTTCACGAACCAATAGGAGTAATCGGCGACCCATTCATTGAAGTCATATTTCTTCCCATCCATCATGTCCTGGATGTCTTGCTCTGTGATCGGAGGTGGTATCTGAGAACCCGGTTTGCGGCCCAGGCCGGGTAAGGGTCCGAAATCGACAGCGCTGTTTACGAATATCTTCATGAGATTGGGATAAAGGACCTTGTATTGAAGAAACACCTCCGATCGCAAATCAAATTGTGTAGCTAACAAAGATGAAATCCGATCAAGGAATATCATCAGCCAATGCCGTTGGGATGTAGGAACTGGGAAAGAAGCTACGGGAATCCAATAAAGAAAGCACCAAGTCAGTCCGTGGGCCCTCCGCCATGGATACAGATCCGCGTCGCGGTCAATGGGGGTCAACCGCTGGGATTGGCGGTCCCGTCCTGTTCCGTCTTGCTCTGCCATTGACGTTTAGCCTCGACAACCCTGGCTGTCTACTTCGGTTCATCCGCGATCTAACGGGGACTAGGAGCCCCAATAGAGATCGTCGCTTCGGGTGGCAAATGGACTTCCGGATTTACAGACGCAGTAGTTAACTTCGCCACCAAAGCCATCGCGCAAATCTGATTTCTAAGCGCACCTGCATATAGCTTCAGACCAGCCACTGCCTGAGTCTTCAGACCCTCCAGTACATCTTTAACTTCTTCAGCCTCTGTCTTAGCGCCCACCAAGTCGAGATGGTATCCCAGAGCTTCGTACTTTGTCGCGACCGCTTCGATCTTGTACCCGACCACTTCCGCATTGAGATTGTTACTCTTGATCCACTGGTCGATCGAATGAATATGGATGCCAGGCTCTTCCTTATTCTCTTCTCCGGCATAAGTCTCGACTCTTGGTGCCATACGTGTATGGTTCTGCACGCCGACGTTTGTGTGTAGCTCAGCCCCGACGACAGTATGGTTCATATTTCCCACAATCGTGTTGGTGACATTAGAACTCGTTGTAAGTGTCTGGTTCCCCGTGATCTCGCGCGTCTCATTGCCCATGATCGTCGTTGTGACGTTCGTGTTCGTGATTTCCATGAGAGATCCGTCCAACTGTTCCCATCTGTCGCCGTGCACTAGAGTAGCAAGAGCTCCAATCGTCCCCGTTACTGCGACCGGTGTGGCAATCGCTGGAAACATCAGCGACCCAGGGTTTGGCAGCGTATCGTCCATTTGTGGATCCGCCACTGCGCGGCCCACTTTTGTCTTTCCGTCAAACACGGCGGCCATGCGTTTGTCTCCTGGATTGAATTGGATTGGATCGAAGCCCCATTATTACAGCCCAAATGATCTTCCTATCCCGCCTCTTCCGATACAAACTTCCCGTGGATATGCACCCTGCCGTTCGGGGCGCTCAAAAAAATATCCCCATTTTCCGAATGCAGGGTAATCATCGACCGTCCGGTCTCGTCCGTTTTCTCAATCATCGAGACCTTCAACTCCTTCGGCGTGGCCAGCACGATCGATTCTTTGCCCTGCTTATCGACGATGTGAATGCGATGTCCGCTCTTGGTTACAATGCGCTTCACATCGTTTGGTCCCACATCGCCTCCCCAGAACTCTTCGCGCGGAGGCTTGTCCACGCCGTTCCACATGCATCCCAGGACATATGGACGTTCCACGTCGCCGTCACGGAATCCGACTAATACTTCATCTCCGATTTCTGGCAGGAACATAAAGCCGCGATCCGCGCCCGCGTGGGGAGTCATCATGCGCACCCAGAAAGTCGAGTTATCTTCCTGCCACTGATACTGGATCTTGATTCGTCCCACGCCCCGCGGATCGTTGTTATCCACAACTCGCGCGTTTACCAGGCCGGGCCAGATGCGAGTCTTCGGTCCCTTGGGATGGGTGTACTTTTTCCACGGAGTGCAGGTGAATTCATTCAGATATCCAGTCGGAGTCCATCGATGCGTCACCTTGGTCAACCCGTACGTTCCGGTGGAATCCGGCAGGCCGTCGATATCAACCGTATCGCCAGGCCTCAGTTTCGCATTCATGCTCTCGCCGCTTGCGGTAACGCTCCCTCCCACCGAGCGACGGCTTTCTTTCTTCAGGAGATTCTGGAAATCGTCAAGCGACCCAATACGGCTGTGCTGATAGATGTAGCCGGATGGCATGATTTTCAGACTGTCGTTGAGGCAGCCCAGCATCACCACCATGGCTTCCGCTCCGTCAAAGAACTGCGCCTGATCCTTCACCTCCTCGAAAACCTGGCTCTTCATTTGAGCGACATCGTAATGAGATCCATCGAAGTCGGGCGGCGCGAGGGTCCCCTTGGTTTTAAAGAGAATGAGTCCGTGCTCCTCGCGCCATTGCAATTTTGTTCCCGACTGAAACTGGTCGAAGATCTCCAGGCCTTCGCCATTGGGACGCATCCACGCCTCGTTGTCGTCGGCGATCCGATTCAGAAAGTGCCAGTCAGTCTCTCCCCACTGCGTATAATCCAGCTTTTTAGGATTGCTCACCTGATATTTCGAGTCTTTTGAGGACACGAAAAGGGCTTTCTCGGCCAGATCCTTCGCGATCTCGGTCACGTCCTTATCGTCGTAATACCGACAACGAGGCGTCAGGTCCATGAAGTAAGTGCCGGTCACCGCCGTAAGTTGAGCCTGGTAGCTCCCGGAGATCTCGTACGTCAATTCGACATCAATGATCATGCCTTGGAAAACGACAACTTCGTTGTTTTCCGAATCGAATCCCGAGATCTTTAGAGTCGTCCCCAAGCACTCTTCTGGATACATGCGGTCCCCAGGATTCTGATCGCTTCTTCGGCAAACAATCGTGCACCGGCTGTGCTGATTGAGTTCCTGACTCACCTCGACCGACAACAGGATGGCATCCGAAAGTTTGCTGTCGAACTTGTCCCCGCTGACTTTAAGATTCGGGAGGCCTGTCGCCGGGCTCATGACTGGAAGTGTCCTTTCTAGAATTGCCAGACAAAGGTAGGCGGGATTGTACACCGGCCCTGCAAGTTTGGGAACGTGGGAACGGTGGGAACGGTGGTCCAGAGAGAATCGGGCCGGCCCGCCGTCTGCAGGTCCCATGTAGTTTTTCCGCTTCCATCGCGATTTTCGCGGTGGCCCCAGCGGCTGCGTGCCCGATTCGAGGTTTTCTCGCGCGGATCCGGATGCCGATTTCACCTGACCTATAGAACGACCGCGGGGAATGCCCTTTAGCCTGCTCCCATCGAAAGAGAACAAAAAGAGAACAACATGTACGTCGCCGAATCGCAGCATCCGGGTGGCACACACTGAAGCGGAATCGGCA
>CAVXPX010000010.1:0-105232 GCA_963763845.1 uncultured Acidobacteriota bacterium | reverse complement strand
CGTTCTAAGTGAAATTGAGGTCTACGGCCGGGGAGGTCCGATTCCACACCTGAAGCGTAAAGCGCCAACCCTGGGCGAGGTTCCTATAGGAGAGCCGATCGATCTGGCTGAATTTCCCTGGCGCGTGCAGCGAGCGTCGCTTGTCAGCAACGATGGGACAACTGTGTCGGACCCGGGCTTTTCGGATGCGGACTGGATCGTTGCGACGGTCCCGGGAACGGTCTTGTGCTCCTATCTCAATGTTCAGGCAATCCCTGATCCCAACTTTGGCAAGAATCAGTTGTATGTTTCTGACTCCTTCTTCTATTCCGATTTTTGGTATCGGACGGAGTTCTCGGCGCCCGCGTTTGATCCCACCAAGACAGTCTGGCTCAACTTCGACGGGATCAACTGGAAAGCGGAGATTTTCTTGAACGGGGAGTCAATCGGCCGGATTGAAGGAGCCTTCATGCGCGGCCGATTTGACCTAACCGAGAAGCTGCGCTCCGGCCAGAAGAACGCGCTGGCAGTGCGAATCGAGAAGAACGCTACACCGGGGAGCTGCAAGCAAAAAACGTGGGAGAGCAACGGTCCGAACGGCGGTGCGCTGGGCGCCGACAATCCCACGTACCACGCCTCGGTCGGCTGGGACTGGATTCCTACGATTCGGGGCAGAAACACAGGCATCGTGGGTGATGTTTACCTGACTATCGCAGGTTCGGTGACACTGGAAAATCCCTCCGTGACAACGGCCTTGCCCCTACCCGATACATCGCACGCCAATGTCAGCATCGAAGTTGATCTTGTCAATCATTCGTCCAACTCCATTAGTGGAAAACTTCGCGGCCGCTTTGGGGATGTGCAATTCGAGCAGATGGTTCAGCTGGATGGCGTCAATCAGAATTCCGGCAGGAAGTTTGTGCGATTGGATCCCACGACTCATTCTGCATTGTGTTTGCAGAATCCGCAGCTATGGTGGCCCGTAGGATATGGCGATCCTTTTTTATACGACGTTGAATTACGTTTCGAATCGGAAGATGGCAGTTCCTCCGACATCAAGCGTTTGAAGGCGGGAATTCGCCAGATGTCCTACAAAGAAGATGACAGTGCGCTGCGGATCTGGATCAATGGCCGGCGCTTCATTCCGCGGGGGGGCAATTGGGGATTCAGCGAGTCGATGCTCCGGTACCGTGCTCGCGAATATGACGCCGCTTTACGCTATCACCGCCAGATGAACTTCAACATGATCCGCAACTGGGTCGGGCAGATTGGCGACGACAAATTCTACGAAGCTTGCGACCGCCACGGAGTAATGGTCTGGCAGGATTTTTGGCTGGCGAATCCCTGGGACGGCCCGGATCCCGACGATAACAAACTTTTCCTCAGCAATGTAAGAGACAGCGTGTTGCGGATTCGTAATCACGCGTCGATGGCCATCTATTGCGGCCGAAACGAGGGCTTCCCTCCAAAAGTGCTTAACGAAGGCATTCAGAACCTTTTGGCTGAGCTGCATCCGGACCTGCACTATATTCCGAGTTCCGCTGACAACGTTGTCGGAGGCGGCGGACCTTATGCCGCGATGCCGCTGACGTTCTATCCGACCATGGCGCAGTATCCCAAGCTTCACAGCGAAATCGGGATGCCCACGATTCCCTCTCTAGAAAGCGTGCGGACGATGCTGTCGAAGGATGCTCTTTGGCCCCCGGGACTGGAATGGGGACTGCACGATCTTTGTGAAGGTGGCGCGCCCCTCGGTGAGAATTTCCTCGCGATTATCGAGCAGGCCTACGGTGGCACCGACAATCTGGAGGAATGGATTTCACTGGCACAGTTTGTCGATTACGAGGGCTTCCGCGCCGAGTTCGAAGCGCAGAGCAAGTACCGCATGGGCTTGCTGCTCTGGATGAGCCATCCATGTTGGCCTTCGTTCCTCTGGCAAACCTACGATTACTATCTGGAACCGATGGCGGCTTACTTTGCCTCGAAGAATGCCTGCGAGCCGCTGCACATTCAGTGGAACCGGGTAACCGACGCGGTCGATGTGGTGAACTACAGCGCAGGAGACGTCAGGGGGCTGACCGCACTGGCCGAAGTGCTGAACATCGATGGAACCCAGAGGTGGAAAAAAGACGCGGCGCTCGACAGCATGGAAGACAGCGTCACGACCTGCATGCAGATGGAATTTCCGGCCGACTTAACGCCCGTGCACTTTGTCCGGCTTACGCTCTCGCGAGGCAACACGCCAGCCTCGACTAACCTCTACTTGCGCGGTATGCAGGAAGGCAACTTTCGCGGCATTCGCGGATTGCCAAAGGTACAGCTGGAAACCTCCACTGAGAGCGTGCGCCGCGGCGGCGATTTGTGGCACATGAGCACTCGAGTGCAGAATCCTTCGTCTCATCCCGCGCTCATGGTGAAGCTGACGGTCGTGCGTGAAAAGAGCGGGGACAGAATCCTGCCCGCAATCTATAACGACAACTACTTCACACTTCTGCCGGGTGAGCATCGCACCATCCAGACCGAGTTGAATCATGCCGACACCCGCGGCGAGAAACCGCGCATGCTTGTTCGCGGGTTCAACGTAAAAGGCGTTTCCGAATAGACTCACGGCCCAGCAGCGACGGATCTCTAAACCATGGCTTGTCCCTTGAGGCTCCCGCTGGATCGGCAATGACTGGGCACCTACGTTCGATGTGATCATAATCACAGACTGAGTTGAGTTTCCGGCCTGAAGATCGATTCGATCATCTTTTTTGGGGGGTCACCGGAATGGCCAGAAGAACTCTTTCGCTTGAGGTTCGTAAACAATTGCACGAAGCCGCCAGGTCTGTGGTTGCAGATAAAGGCGAGGTCTTGTTTCGATCGGGGCAGGAGTGCCAAGGCGCATTCTTGATTCAGAGCGGAGAAGTAAAGCTCTCGCTCGATTCTGTCTCCAATTCGTATCCACCCCGTACGGTCAGTTCGGGCTTTGTCGTCGGTCTTCCCGCCAGCTTCTCAGGCGAACCTTACAGCCTGACGGCAGAGGCCAAGACCATGTGCCGTTTGGACTTCATCTCCCGCCGAAAGCTCCTAAAAGTGTTGCATGAGCACCCAAAGACCGGATTTGAAATCGTCCGGCTGTTGAGTGATGAGATCTTCAAAATGCGGAAAGCAGCCGAGAAAGCTGCCGTGATGAGAACCAGCGCGAACGTTGCGTGAGATTCTCATCGCACATAATGCACAACTCCGATAGATCATCCTTTACCTGCAAAGAAGTCTGAACCGCGTAATGACTCACTTGCGCTTGGGCGGACTTCTAGCTCCTCTGCGAGGAGCGTCGCGCCAATCGACTCTGCATCAGATGTCCGCTGTTTACGAAAGATACATCCGTCAGCTGGCCGTTCGGCCGATCTGCCTCTGCTTTGAGCCACACACCTGATTGTCCTTGCAGCCGTTCCTGCATTCACCTCAGGCATCTACCAAGGTCTGCCCGACCGGGCAACACTGGCAGGGATGAGCCGTCCCCCGGTCCAGCGAAATCAGGCTGACGTATGCTCTATTCGCTCAGTCCTGACGAACAACCAGACTCGAGATCTGCGGCTGAAACAACTCCGCAAAGCAGCTGCAGCTATTCTTCTTTTATCCGTCCTCATCATTCTTGCGGGATGCCAGGGATTCACTGCAGGCGGCACTGGAATTCAAGGTTCTGTCGGCACTCTAGCTTCGAGTCTCGCCACTCTCAGCTTTGGCAATGTCACTGTCGGCAAGACTCAAACGATCTCCGGAATCGTAACCAACACCGGCAGCGCCAGCCTCACTATCTCGCACGCCAGCATTAGCGGCGCCGGATACACTCTGACGGGCATGACAGCGCCGGCAACGCTTGCCGCCGGGCAGGCTGCGAACTTCAGCGTACAGTTTTCCCCAACAACTTCGGGGACTTCGAATGGGAACCTTACGCTGGCTTCCAATGCCTCGGATGCAACGCTGACCGTTCCGGTTTCAGGAGTGGGCACGAATGCCTCCGGAACCCTTGGGGCGAGCCCGGCGTCACTCAGTTTCGGCAATGTAACGATCGGACAAAACCAGACTCTTGCCTCCACGATCACGAATACCGGCACCGCATCCGTCACGATTTCTCAGGTTGGAATTACCGGCACTGGCTTTACGGTTAGCGGAATCACGACTCCTTTAACCTTGCCTGCTGGTGCGACGGCGAGCGTGAGCGTCAAGTTCGCTCCAACTTCTTCGGGCTCTGCCAGCGGAACGATAACGATCACCTCTGACGCGTCGGATTCATCGCTGACGATTTCCGTTTCTGGCACGGGCACGGCGACACCCGGTCAACTGAGCTCGACTCCAACTTCGTTGAACTTTGGAAGTGTCACCGTAGGCTCCAACCAATCGCTCTCCGGAACGATCACGAATGCGGGCGGGACGACCGTCTCGGTTTCGAACGTTACGATCAGCGGCGCGGGCTTCTCTCTGAGCGGCATCAGTACTTCGTTCACGCTCGCGGCCGGGCAGAGCACGACATATACCGTTAAGTTCGCACCAACCTCCACGGGCAGCGCCAGCGGGGCAGTAACTGTCACATCCAATGCCTCCGATCCGACACTGACCATTTCCCTATCCGGAACCGGCACGGCTACTCCGGGTCAGCTGAGTTCCAGCCCGACTTCGCTCGGTTTCGGCAGCGTCACGGTGGGTGCGAACCAGTCTCTATCAGGCACGATTACGAATACGGGCGGGACGAGCGTTTCCGTCTCGAACGTTGCAATCAGCGGTGCTGGTTTCACCCTGAGCGGCATCAGTTCGTCGTTCACTCTCGCAGCTGGCCAGAGCACAACCTATACGGTCAAATTTGCACCGACTTCCACGGGCAGCACCAGCGGTACGGTGACAGTCACGTCCAACGCTTCGAATCCCACACTGACCATTTCCCTGTCCGGAACCGGCACAGCTACTCCGGGTCAGCTCGGCTCCAGCCCCAGTTCGCTTAACTTCGGCAGCGTCACTGTCGGCTCCAACCAGTCGTTGTCAGGGACGATTACGAACAGCGGTGGAACGAGCGTATCCGTGTCGAACGTCACCATCAGCGGCGCTGGTTTCACTCTTAGTGGCATCAGTTCGTCCTTCACCTTAGCGGCGGGACAGAGCACCGGATTTACCGTGACGTTTGCCCCGACTGTCACAGGAAGTGCGAGCGGAACTGTCACCGTCACCTCGAACGCCTCCGATCCGACACTGACCATCTCCTTGTCAGGAACTGGAACAGCCACCCCAGGTCAACTCGGCGCCAGTCCGTCTTCGCTCAGTTTCGGAAGCGTTACGGTCGGCTCGAACCAATCTCTTTCTGGAACAATTACGAACAACGGCGGCACATCCGTCTCCGTTTCAAATGTGGCGATCAGTGGCGCAGGGTTCACTCTCAGTGGCATCAGTTCTTCCTTTACTCTCGGAGCCGGGCAGAGCACAACCTACACGGTCCAGTTTGCGCCAGGTTCCACGGGAAGCGCGAGCGGGACGGTAATCGTCACTTCGAATGCGTCGAATCCCACGCTGACCATTTCCCTGTCCGGCAGCGGGACCGCTACACCCGGTCAACTCAGTTCCAGCCCCAGTTCGCTCAATTTCGGCAGCGTGACGGTTGGCTCAAACCAGTCTTTGTCAGGAACGATTACCAACACGGGCGGCACGACCGTCTCGGTCACGAACGTTTCGATCAGTGGGACCGGATTTAGCCTGAGTGGTATCAGCTCTTCCTTCACCTTAGGGGCGGGACAGAGCACCGGATTTACGGTGACGTTTGCCCCGACTGTTACGGGAAGTGCGAGCGGAACTGTCACCATTACCTCGAATGCCTCGAACCCGACTCTTACCATTTCCTTGTCGGGAACCGCGACGGCTGCGTTGGGGACACTTACGATTTCTCCGTCGACTCTGAACCTTGGCAGTGTGGCCGTTGGAAACAGTGGATCGGCATCCGGAACGCTGAGCGCGAGCGGCGCGAACGTGACCGTCACCGCAGCTAGCACGAACAACTCGGTTTTCAGTATTGGCGGACTTTCACTACCCGTGACGATCGCAGCGGGCCAGAGCGCACCGTTTACGATTACATTCAGCCCACAAGTCTCGGGAACCGTCAATGCAACCCTGACGGTGACCAGCAACGCTTCGCCCACGACTTCGACTGAAGCTCTGACCGGAACTGGCACCGTCAGCCATAGCGTAAGTCTTTCGTGGAATGCGAGCACATCCTCGAACATTTCGGGCTACAACGTTTATCGAGCGCCTTACACCACGTCCTGCGGATCTTACACAAAGATCAATCCGGCGCTCGACAGCAGCACGTTATACAACGACTCAAGCGTGGTAAGCGGATCATCTTATTGCTACGCGGCGACGGCCGTTGACTCGAGCAATGAGGAGAGCGGCTACTCCAACATCGTGAGCAACATTCAGATTCCTTGAAAAACTGATCGGGCAGGTTTCTCTTTCTCCCGGTCACCACCCTGGGGAAGCCTTCACCCGCGGCCACAAAATGCTGGTTCAATAAGGCTGCGCGAGGGGGAAGCCCTCAACGAACTCTAAGCTGTTCTCCCTGTCCACTTCTGGGGCCATATCGGAAGTAACTATCGCAAGCAATTCTGGAGAAGTAAACTCTTGTTGTTCCTCGTGGCTTATATGCGCCTGTTACGACTTCAGGATGTTGAGATTGGCCCTAACGACCGCGTGTACCGGCACGCGCCTCTACGGGCTTTGATTGTCTGGCTGGTGGGACTCGCGGCCACCGCGGCCTCATTCTTCTATGCATTCGCGCGAAAGTGGCCACCTGGCTACTTTGTCGGCCCATTTCTATTGCTCTTCCTGCTTCTAACGCTGCGGATGGTCACGGCGCGCTTCCACCCCTCCAATTGGCTCGTCCGGATGAATGAAACCGGAATCTACGCGCAATATCGTTCGTATTTAAATGACGAGTTGCCGCCCGATGATCCAACGGTTGTCTTCTTCTCTCTTGGAGAGATCGCGTCGGCCCGCTTGATCAAAGAACGCGTCGAAACACCCGATCCAGTAAAGGGCGGAACCCAAATCCAATTCCTGCGCCATGTCGAACTCGAGTTGTCTGGCGATACGAGGGCTCTTGCGGAGGCATTGCAGGCGGAGCGCGGCGAAGACGCTCCAATGAAAAAGCGTTGGTATGGCGGCAGCAGTTCAACTCTTTATCGAGACTATCCTGTCGTCTTGATCACTCCGACCTCGCTTCGAATACACTGGAATGTCGTGCCCGGGACGCATAAGTTCCTTGAAGCTATGCGCCCGTACACGCTGATCGCCGAGCCCGTTTCCCTGTCGCAAGATTTCACGAACTTGAAGTTTCTCAGTCGCGAGGACCAGCAGAAAAAAATTCGTGACCTCGTCATCCGCGGGGAGAACATCACTGCCACCTACGCCGCCCGCACGCTCTACGGCGGCAGCTTAGGAGACGCCGAGAGGATGGTCGATTCTCTGCGCGGGAGTAAGGTTCCCCAGTAGAAGAATCTGTCACCGGAGCAATTGCACGGCCTTCAGGAGTTGAGCATCAGCGCTGTGTTCGAGTTGTTCCGGGGTCATCGTCCGCTCGATTTCCGGAAACACTGGCGACACACCGACTCCCAAAGGAACCACGGCATTCGGGGTTATTCCCTTGTGCCAGATGACGTGGCCCGCCGGCGTGAGCCATTCTTCGACCGCAAGCAACAACGCCGAACCGTCCGTGAGCTTGAATTCACTTAACACGGTGCCAGTGCCGAATGTAGTTTCACCGACTAGTGGCCCTCGATGAGCATCTTGCAGAGCGCCCGCAACGATTTCGGCGCCACTCGCTGTGCCGCCGTTCACTAAGACCGCTATAGGAATCTGCGTAGCCTCACCGCCCGCCTTTACTGGGACCGGCGTTTCTACGCCTTTCGCGTTCTTCACCAGAAGGACGTAACCACCCTTCAAAAACTCGCTGGCACAGGCAACGGCCTGATCTAGCAGTCCGCCAGGATTGTTGCGCAAATCCAGGATCAATCCAGTGACGGGCTTCTTTTTTATCTCGATCAGAGCGCCGCGCAGGTCAGCGGCTACTCCCTTATTGAAGCCGGCGATGCGCAACTGCACAACCGTGGTGTCCGGCAGCATGTGCCATGTAACGTTGTGCGTTTCAACCACGGCGCGCGTCAGCGTGATCTGCCGTGTAACTCCCGATGTCGGCGTCAGGATCGTCAGCGTCACTGACGTGCCGGCGGGCCCGGAGATTTCTTTCACCACCTGGTCGAGTGGCTTGCTGTCGATGTCCGTGCCATTGATCCGCAAAATAATGTCGCCAGGCTTCAAGCCCGCTCGTTGCGCTGGTGATCCGTCCAGCGGAGCAACGATCAGGATATGGCCGCCCCTCGCCTGCACCTCCGCGCCGATGCCTTGATATTTATTCCTCTCCATCTCGGCCATTTCCCTAACCATGATCGGACTGAGAAAGCGGCTGTGTCCTGTGTCACCGAGCGCATTCACCATTCCGCTGATGGCTCCATAGGTAAGCGCGGGCGACCGTTCGGCGGCACGATCCACATAGAATCTGTGGATCAAATACCTGGCCTCAGTCAGCAGTTGGAAGTTCGGCTGTCCGTCTGCCGCGAGACCCATCATCGCCACACGATCTAAAGCCATGCCACCAACCAATCCCAGAATTAGGGCCAGCAGCGTTTTAGACTCAAACCATCTTCCAAGCCTTCGGTATTCCATGAGTCCCCCATTCAATGGTTGACTGTTTCTGATCTTCGGTTGGCAAAAGATTACACTCGATGGCTCTTCGCTTGGCCTTCGGCAAGGATCTTGCGAGGGAGTTTGTGGGCGTAACGCGTATTCGTGCAGCGAGGTGCAACACGAATTCGATCCGGCGTGACGAATTGGGTCGGGCGCGGAGATCGCTCGGTCGAGGTTAACAAGACTCAAGGCGGAAGCTTAATTCAGACGGAGCTTGAGCAGCGGCACGATCACGGATCACGCCTTCCACGCAGCCGGTAGGCTCTCACTAGCAGCGAAATTCCCAACCACGCGCCCAAAGCAATCACAGGAATTTCAAGAACTCGCGGCCACAGTGCGACAATTGCCGTCATTAGCAATAGCACGCAGCCAACGCCGAACATGATTCTGGCTTCAGCCTGACCGAGTGGTCGGCGATTCGTAATCGCGGCACCAACCGCATTGCTGATGCGGAGCACTCCGGTCGCAGCCCGGCCGGCGCTTCCGGTGGGCGCGGTGAATTTGGGTTTATTGAATGCCTGCGGAGCAGCCGGACGTATGCTTCGCTTTTCTCTTAGAACGATCTCAGTGGCGCGAGCCAGGTCCTGCAGGAACATGCTTTCCATCTCTTGGGCAAACCGCTCGTCTTCGGCGACGACGTCCATCTCCCAGTTGCCGATCCAACTCACGATGTTGAGGTTGGTCGACCCCACGCGCGCCCAGCGGCCATCGGCAACGGCTGTTTTCGCGTGCATCATGGGGCCGTTCCACTCGAATATCCGGACCCCCGCTTCCAATAGCCCACGAAATCCCGCTCGCGAAACTGCCCGCATCAAGGGAACGTCATTCGCCCGCGGCACGAGGAGTCTGACGTCCACACCGTCAGCGGCGGCGGCCTTCAAGGCTTCTACATAGGCAGCTGTTCCGACGAAATACGCATCGGTTAACCACATTGAATGGCGCGCAATCGCTGCGATCAGTTGGTCGAGACGGTAAACTCCCGCCATATTCGGGACAGTGGCTACGATCCGCAACGACACATCGCCGGAAACGGTCACAGGTTCGCCTGGTTGTGAAATTTCCTCGGCTGGAACAGGCGTTCCCATTCCCGCCCACATCGTGGCGAAGGACTGTTCGACATCGATAACCGCTGGACCTTCAATCTGGATGCCCGTATCGCGCCAAGGTTCAATTCCACGCGAAGCGTCTCCCGCCCAACTCCGTCCGATGCATAGACCGGTCACGAACGCGACCCGGCTATCGACCGAAACCACCTTACGGTGATCGCGGCTGACCCATCCGAATGGGCTGTCGAGGTGCGGACGGTTGAAGCAACGCACTTCGACTCCTGACTGCTTTAGCGATTTCCAAAAGCGATGCGAGGCTGCGGTAAGCGAGCCAAACCAATCGTAGATGAGCTTTACGCGGACGCCTTCGCCCGCCCTTGCCGCCAACGCCGCGGCGAACTGCTGTCCAATCTCATCGGAATAGATGATGTAATTCTCGAAATAGATGTGCCGCTTCGCCGAGCGGATCGCTTCCAGCCACGCAGGATAGTTCTCCGTTGCATCGCGCAACAGGCGGACCTTGTTCCCGGCAATCAGCGGGGCTCCCGCGGCTCGAGAAAAGGCCTGATCGGCCAAAATTCGTAGCTGCGTCTTGCCCCCTTGCAAGTTTGGTAGCGCCGGTTCAGGAATACTCATCACTTTTCAAGTCAGCTTGGCCGAACAGATTCAATTTTAATTCTAGGCCTTCGCAACATTCGCCAGATTGCGCCGCCTTGACCACTTTGGGGGGCGACAATCCTTGGTACTCCCTGTGGGCATTCTGCCAGGGGAGACAGCACGATGACACACCTTGATAAAATACAACATTAGATATATTCTAAATTCCTGCATACCGAGTCCATTAAACGTTCCCTTGAGGGCAGCGGCTTGCGGTGTACGCCGCAGCGCTACGCGGTGATGGCATTCCTGATCGAATGTAACCGGCATCCCACGGCTGCGGAAATCTTCGAAGCGGTGAATCGCGCGGATCCGCGGTCTTCCAGGGCCACAACTTATAACAATCTGCGGGACCTCGTACAGGCGGGATTGGTGCGTGAAGTGGCGGTCGAGGGACGCGCCGCGCGATTTGACGCGCGGGGGATGCGGCATCATCATTTCATCTGTGACCGCTGCGGGGATGTTGAGGACATGGCGTGGTTCGCCGTGCCGAAGCCTGCCTCAGGCTCGCTCGGCAAGCGGCTTATCCGCGAATGCGAGCTTATTTTCCGTGGTCTCTGCACGAAGTGCGCTCGGCGTCACGCTTCCCGTTAAGTGTGGAATGTGGTAGATGCATGTTGAACGGCCGCCCCAGAGAGCGGCAGATTTCAATTTGGCGAACCGCACGTTTGACGGGTTCGTAAATTATCACCGTTTTTCTAACTAATTCGAGGAAGAAACATATGGAAAATACACTTGCCGCTTCATCGGGAACTGTGGTTCCCGAAAATCAGGAAAAGAACACCTCCAATGAATCCAAGTGCCCGGTCGCGCATGGCGCTCGCAAGTTCCACGCAAATACCGACTGGTGGCCGAATCAAGTCAACCTGAGAGTCCTGCACCAGCACTCTCCGTTGTCCGATCCGATGGGCAAGGAGTTCAATTATGCAGAAGATTTCAAGACTCTCGACCTGAATGCCGTGATTAAGGACCTTCACGCCTTGATGACGGACTCGCAGGAATGGTGGCCCGCCGACTTCGGCCACTACGGACCGCTGTTCATTCGCATGGCGTGGCACAGCGCAGGCACATACCGCATCGGTGACGGGCGCGGCGGTGCTGGAGCCGGGCAGCAGCGTTTCGCGCCACTCAATAGTTGGCCCGACAACGTGAACCTCGACAAGGCGCGGCGCTTGCTCTGGCCGGTCAAGCAGAAATACGGCCGGAAAATCTCCTGGGCCGACCTGATGATTCTCGCAGGCAACGTCGCTCTCGAGTCTATGGGATTCAAGACCTTCGGTTTTGGAGGCGGCCGCGCGGATACATGGGAACCCGAAGAGGACATCTACTGGGGCCCGGAAGGTACGTGGCTCGCGGATGAGCGCTACAGCGGTGACCGCGATCTGTCGAATCCTCTGGCCGCGGTTCAGATGGGCTTGATTTATGTCAATCCCGAAGGCCCAAACGGAAAGCCCGATCCAGTCGCCGCGGCCACGGATATTCGCGAGACGTTCCTCCGCATGGCGATGAATGACGAAGAAACAGTCGCACTCATTGCTGGCGGCCATACCTTCGGCAAAACCCACGGCGCGGGCGTTCCTACTGACTACGTAGGCCCTGAACCGGAGGGAGCTGAGATTGAGATGCAAGGCCTGGGGTGGAAAAACAAACTTGGTAAGGGCTGCGGCGGTGACACCATCGGCAGCGGATTGGAGGTCATTTGGACCACAACACCAACCAAGTGGAACAACAACTTCTTCCATAACCTGTTTGAGTATGACTGGGAACTGACCAAGAGCCCGGCCGGTGCGCACCAATGGACGCCGAAGAATGGCGGAGGCAAAGGTACAGTGCCGGATGCGCATGATTCGTCGAAGCATCACGCACCATCCATGCTGACGACGGATCTCGCGTTACGCTTCGACCCTGCTTACGAAAAGATCTCGCGGCGCTTCTACGAGCATCCGGACCAGCTCGCAGATGCGTTTGCGCGGGCGTGGTTCAAACTGACGCATCGTGACATGGGACCGATCCAGCGATATCTTGGCCCGCTGGTTCCGAAAGAGGCGCTGCCGTGGCAAGACCCGATCCCTGCCGTGAATCATCCGCTGATTACCGAGCACGATGCCGTCACTCTGAAAGCGAAGATCCTCTCGTCTGGCCTATCCGTTTCGCAGTTAGTCTCGGCCGCATGGGCATCGGCGTCGACCTTCCGCGGTTCGGATAAGCGCGGTGGAGCGAATGGCTCGCGGATTCGCCTCGCACCGCAAAAGGACTGGGAAGTAAACCAACCGGCTGAGTTGGCGAAAGTACTGCAGAAGCTCGAAGCGATCCAGAAGGAATTCAACGCTTCTCAATCGGGCGGGAAGAGAGTGTCACTTGCGGACCTGATCGTTCTCGGCGGCGATGCGGCAATCGAAAAAGCCGCCAAGGCTGCCGGAGTTGACGTGAAAGTTCCTTTCAGTCCCGGCCGCATGGACGCATCGCAAAAGCAAACCGACGTCGACTCGTTCGAGCCACTCCAGCCAAAAGCCGATGGATTCCGCAACTATCTCAAAACCAAGCAGGGCTTGTCGCCCGAAGAATTGTTAGTGGATCGGGCGCAGTTACTGACGCTAACTGCACCCGAGATGACAGTTCTCGTGGGCGGCCTGCGAGTTCTGGGTGCAAATGCCAAGAACTCCAAACATGGCGTCTTCACCAAGCGGCCAGAGACGCTGACCAACGACTTCTTCGTCAATCTGCTCGACATGAGCACGCAGTGGCAGCCGTCAATTGAATCGAATGGCTCGGGGGCTGTCTACGAAGGCCGCGACCGGAAAACGAACCACGTCAAGTGGACCGGCACCCGTGTTGACCTGGTCTTCGGTTCGAACTCGCAACTGCGCGCTCTGGCCGAAGTCTACGCCTGCGCAGACTCGAAGGAGAAATTCGTGAAAGACTTCGTGGCCGCGTGGAATAAGGTGATGAGCCTTGATCGCTACGACGTTGCGGTCGCCAGAAATTAGGACCGTCAACCCGCGGCGAGACTCAATACTTGGAGCGGCAGGCCCAACCTGCCGCTCTTTTCTTGAATGCCATGAGTTTTTTTCTGACGGGTGAACGATCAGACAACTCCTCCAACAAGCGGACGTTCCATTCGTTTTTCGTCGCATCCGACTATGAACAGCGCTCATCGCGTCGGGCTGCCGTCGCGAATATAATGGCGGTCAAGACCTAATCGCACAGGAGTTGGCACTCGATGTCAGATCTCCGCGCTCGTTTGCTCAGCACGTTCTTTTTATGCGCCTCTCTTCTTTCACTCTCTTTTTCTGCCCATAGTCAGCAAGCACAAACCAACGCTCCGTACCTGAACCCGGCATTGCCCGTGGAGCAGCGCGTCGACGACCTCATCGGCCGCATGACGCTCGAAGAAAAAGTTGCGCAGATGCGAGATCATGCGCCCGCGATCCCGCGGCTCGGCGTCCCCAAATACGACTGGTGGAATGAAGGCCTGCATGGGGTCGCATTCGCCGGCTACGCGACGAATTTTCCCCAAGTGATAGGCATGGCGGCCACCTGGGACACAGATCTCGTCCACAAGATGGGCCAGACCGTCTCGACCGAGGCCCGCGCCAAATACAACGAAGCCATGCGCGAGGATCATCATGAAATGTTTTTCGGGCTTACCTTTTGGGCGCCGAATATCAATATCTTTCGCGACCCACGCTGGGGACGTGGCCAGGAAACTTACGGGGAAGATCCATTTCTGACCGCTCGCATGGGCGTGGCTTTCGTTACAGGAATGCAGGGAGACGATCCGAAATACTTTCGAGTGGTCTCCACTCCGAAGCACTATGACGTGCACAGCGGTCCGGAACCGCTGCGGCACGGCTTTAATGTCGATGTCTCTCCCCACGATCTTGAAGATACTTACCTGCCTGCCTTCCGCGCCACAGTAACGGAAGCCCATGCCCAGTCCATAATGTGCGCCTACAACTCGATCGACGGCGCGCCGGCATGTGCGAACACGATGCTGCTGCGCGATCATCTGCGCAGCGCCTGGAAATTCGATGGCTACGTTGTCAGCGATTGCGCAGCGGTCGCGGATATCTTTACTGGTCACCACTACGCTCCCGACATGGCCCACGCAGCAGCGGATGCCGTGAAGGCCGGCACCGATCTCGAATGCGGCTTTGGCAAGGGGCAAGCATTTCCATCGCTGGTGGATGCCGTGCATCAGGGACTGATCAAGGAATCGGAGATTGACAACGCATTGCGGCGGCTCTTCCGCGCCCGATTCAAGCTAGGCATGTTCGATCCGCCGTCGAGCTTTGCCTACGGCGAGATTCCAATGACTGAGGTCAACTCGCCCGAGCATCGTCAGCTTTCGCTGCGCGCAGCGCGAGAATCGATCGTGCTGCTGAAGAATCAGGATCGTATCCTGCCTCTGAAATCT
Source organism: uncultured Acidobacteriota bacterium (assembly GCA_963763845.1). Taxonomy (GTDB): domain Bacteria; phylum Acidobacteriota; class Terriglobia; order Terriglobales; family Acidobacteriaceae; genus Sulfotelmatobacter. Next base: position 90,367 of record CAVXPX010000010.1, on the reverse strand, counting down.
GGCATCAGCCGCATCGCCGTAGTGGGACCCACCGCCGAGCTAGTTCAGGCGCTGCAAGGCAACTACAATGGACCTCCGCCGTCGCCTGTATTTCCGCTTGAGGGAATTGAAAAACGATTCTGGTCTGCAAAGGTTAGCTACGCGCAAGGTTCGACCCTCGTGGAAGGTTTTGCCCTACCGATCGAGCACACTGCTCTTCATCCCTCCAGCGGTACTGGCGAAGGGCTTACCGGCGAGTACTTCAATTCTCCCGACCTCAGCGGCCAGCCCGTGCTGACGCGAGTCGACCGCACTATCAATTTCAACTGGGACAAGGTCGTCCCGGTCGCGGGCTTGCAGCGCAACAATTTTTCGGTACGCTGGACTGGCACCTTCACGCCTCCAGCGCCAGGTGAATACAAGCTGGGTGTGCGCGTCAACTACTGCTACGCCTGCGAAAACGCAGAAGGATTCCGCCTATATCTCGACGACAAGCTGCTCGTCGAAAGCGGCGGCAAGACTCCGGAGCGCGGCGAAGTCGTCCAGGCGCCGGCGACCTTCGCTGATACGCAGCCGCACTCCATTCGTCTCGAATACTTGCACGGATCCGGAACCGCCGGCATCGACCTCAGTTGGCAGGCTCCCGCCAATGCGCTGCGCGAACAGGCAGTGGAAGCCGCAAAACAGTCGGACGTGACGATCGCCTTTGTGGGTCTTTCGCCGTCGCTCGAAGGCGAGGAGATGCCGGTGAAGCTGGCGGGATTCAGCGGGGGCGATCGTACCTCGATTGACTTGCCCGCGGCGCAAGAAGATCTCTTGAAGGCGCTGGCAGGCTCGGGCAAGCCGCTAGTCGTCGCTCTGCAGAATGGCAGCGCACTTGCGATCAACTGGGCACAACAGAATGCGAATGCGATCCTCGAGGCATGGTATCCCGGCGAGGAAGGCGGTACAGCCATCGCTGAGACGCTGGCTGGCGATAGTAATCCTGCCGGACGCCTTCCACTGACGTTCTACTCTTCCTTGTCCCAGGTTCCGCCGTTTGAGCAATACTCCATGCAGGGACGCACCTACCGCTATCTCACGGCAAAACCCCTCTATGGATTTGGCTTCGGACTTAGTTACACGACATTTGCGTACAGCGATCTCAAGCTTCCTGCCAGCGTGAAGGCGGGAGATCCGGTCACTGTCGAAGGCGATGTCAAAAACACAGGAGCGATGGCCGGCGATGAGGTCATCGAACTTTACCTCACCCAGCCGAAAGGGTATGAGACTCCGCTGCGGGAACTCGCGGGATTCAAGCGCATCCATCTTGAGGCAGGCGAATCGAAGCACATCAGCCTGATCATTGATCCGCGCTCTCTCGGCCAAGTGAATCCGAAAGGCAATCGCGTGATCCTTCCGGGTGAATATGTAGTTTCATTGGCGGGGGCACAGCCTCAGGACGCAGACTCAGTTCAGACCGGCAAATTCAAAGTGTCCGGAAAGCAAGAACTGCCCAAATAGCCTGCGGCGATTTGATCGCTGGCGCAGTTATCCCGATGCCGGCGTAGGTCTTCTGCCTGGCGTCCAATCACCTTGTATGCCTCTTGCATGACGAAATGAAATCGCCAGCAGCCCGTGTGCAAGTGCGATTCGTATCAGGGCACGGATTTATCGGTGCCGCAAAGGCCGTAGAATCAGCCAGCCTTTAGGCTCGGGATTGAAATTCTGACTTGCACCACGGACTGCCACACTCCCAAGTAATCCGGGTATATAGCCGTCAACTACCGGAACTACAATATTGGTCATCGGGTTCCCATTCTCATAAGATCCGAGGCTGACAGAATGCGGAACGCGCTGGCTCCAAGATAAGTGTGCTCGTACCCTGATTTCTCTTCACACTTGGCACCGCTGTCCTTTTCGGCGCACGCACTTCTTTGGGTGATTTTCATGGCCGGCAGTCACTCGTCCACATGCTTAAACGCGCTCGTCCCAATTTAATCGAGTGCTTTGTGAAAACGAAACACGGCTACCGTCAGCAAACCCATCCCCAGGCCAAACATCGCCAGCATCTGCGGCCAGAGGATATCCATGCCAACTCCTTTGAGATAGGTACCGCGTAAAACGACTAGAAAATAACGCAGTGGACTCGCGTACGTAAGGTACTGCAACCACTGCGGCATCGTGCTGATCGGGAAGCCGAAGCCTGAGAACGTTATAGCCGGCATGATAAAGAAAAATGAAGTCACCAGCGCCTGTTGCTGCGTGGCAGACACCGTGGAAATCAGCAGGCCCACACCCAGCATGCAGAGCAAGAAGAGAATCGCTCCCACGAATAGAACGGAAATCTGCCCACGGAAGGGGACCTGAAACCAGAGCGTCCCGACTACCGCAATTAAGGAAACATCGAGCAGTCCAATCAGGAAGAATGGCAAAGTCTTTCCAATGATGAACTCGGCCGGCCGGATCGGTGTGACCATGATTTGCTCTAAGGTTCCAAGCTCGCGTTCACGCACCACGGCGAATGCGGTCAAGTTGACGACCAGTACCAGCGTGAGGCTGCCGATGACCCCCGGCACGAAGAACCAGCGGCTGCGCAGATCGGGGTTGTACCAGGGGCGTTGTATCAGGTCTACGGACGGAACCCGCTCGATCAATTGAGGTGAGATACGATTGATGCGGTCTTGCTGGTAATCTTTGGCGAACCCCAGCGCGATCTGGTTGATGTACCCCGACGCAATCAGCGCAGTGTTTGAGTTCGTCGCATCGACGATCACTTGCAACGGGGCAGTTTGGCCTTTCCGCAGATTTTCCGCAAATCCGGGATTGATTTCGAGCGCTACTGTGGCATCCCCTCGATCGATAAGGTCCTCGACCTGTCGGGAATCGGTCAACTGATACTGCACATCAAAGTACGGACTCGATGTAAAGCGGGAGATGAGATCGCGGCTCTCCTGGCTGTGATCGAGATCCAGCACAGCCGTTGAGACATGGTGGATTTCGAAGGTCGCCGCATATCCGAAGATCAGCATCTGGATAATTGGTGGAGCAAACAGCACGAAGCGCGTCCGTTTGTCCCGGAAGACCTGGATGAATTCTTTAATGAGCATCTGCTTGAGTCTGGCCAGCATGGTTCTCTCCTAGGTCAGCCTCTTGTGGAATGAATGTGTCGCCAACAGGGCCAGCACCACCGTGAAAACCGCTAGCGGGACCAGGTCTGTATACAGCAGAGCTGTCGAGGAGCCCTTAAGAAATATCTTTTTCAATATGGACACGTAGTAGCGCGCTGGCAGAATGCGCGTAATCCACTGCAGAACTACTGGCATCTGTTCGATGGCATATAGAAATCCCGATAGTAAGAATGCCGGCAGAAATGTCGCGAGCAGAGCAATCTGACTCGCCGCCAGCTGGTTCTTGGCGATCACCGAAATGAAGAATCCCATCGAGAGAACGACAATCATGAACATCGCAGAGCTGAGGAGAAGGGTCAGAAAGGATCCACGAAAAGGTACATGGAACCAGTAAAGCGCGATCAACGCGCAAACGATCACGTCGATCATGCCGATGGCAAAATACGGAACGAGTTTGCCGAACATGATTTCGAGCGGCGTCACCGGCGTCGAAATCAACTGCTCCATCGTGCCCCGCTCCCATTCCCGCGCAATCGTGAGTGACGTCAGAAATGCCCCGATCACCGACATCACCAGGGCGAGGACGCCCGGGATAATAAATGCGCTGCTCTCAAGGTCTTCGTTGTACCAGGTGCGGGTTTCGACGCTAACAGCTGCAGGCTGGGCCACTTGTCCACGATCTCGCAGCCAGTCCAGTTGCACATCAGACGAATATCCTTGCACGATTGCCTGCGTGTACCCGATCAGAACGTTTGCCGTATTGTCATCCGTTCCATCGACCAGTGCCTGAACTTGGGCGGGACGGCCATCCACAAGCCGTTGCGAGAAGTCCCACGGAATCACGATCCCCATCTTCGCGCGGCCGTCATCAATCGCGCGCGCGAGTTCTGCGTAATCGTGGACCACTCGCACGACGTCGAAATAATCGCTCGCCTGAAAGCGCTTAAGCAGATCCTGGCTTCGCTGGCTTCCATCACGGTCATATACGTAGATGGGTAAGTGCTTAAGGTCGAGACTTACACCGTATCCAAACAAGAGGACGAGGATCACCGGCATAATCAGCACGATCGTCAGGCTGCGCGCATCGCGGAGAACCTGCACGATTTCCTTCTTGGCAACGGCAAGGAACCGGGTGAAGTTCATGACGCCGCCCGTCCCCGTCCGTTGCGCGGTTCGGTCGTCAACGATACAAACACGTCTTCCAGGCTGGGGCGGATTTTTTCGATTCGCCGCACCGTCACACCGCGATCCAAAAGATACTTGGTCACTTCGGAAGTAGCCGCGTCCGCATGTTCGACTACGAGATGAAGCGCGTTCCCGAAAACCGCTGCATCCAGAACCATTGGCGCCGACTGAAGACATTCGACCGCCGGACCCAGCGGATCGCACTCGACAAAGAGCAACTCTCCCTTCATGGATTTATGCTTGAGTTCCGAGGGCGTTCCCAACGCCACCATTTTTCCTCGAAAAATCAGAGCCAGTCGATTGCAATATTCGGCTTCCTCCATGTAGTGCGTCGTGACGAAAACCGTCACGCCATCGCCAGCCATGCGATGAATCAGATCCCAGAATTGGCGCCGCGAAATCGGATCCACTCCCGACGTCGGTTCGTCCAGAAAAATGATCGGAGGCTTGTGCAATACAGCGCAGCCAAGAGCCAACCGCTGCTTCCATCCCCCCGGCAGCGTGCCGACAATCAGGTTCTCCTGACCGTTGAGGTTCGCCATCTCGAGCGCCCACTTGATGCGTTCTTTCAGTTTGTCGGAGGGAACGCTGTAGAGGCCGGAGAACAGACGCAGGTTCTCAATCACCTTCAGGTCGTTATAGAGTGAGAACTTCTGCGACATGTAACCGATGTTCTGGCGCACAGACTCTGGCTCACGCGCAACATCAAATCCGGCAACGATAGCGCGGCCCGAGGTCGGCCTGAGGAGTCCGCACAGCATCCGGATAGTCGTTGACTTCCCTGCCCCGTTCGGCCCCAGAAAGCCGAAGATTTCGCCTCTCCGCGTTTCCAGACTGATGTGATCGACGGCCACGAAGTCCCCAAATCGCTTTACAAGTTTTTCGATCACAACGGAGTTTTCAGGCACGGCTTGCTCCTGCTCCGCTCGTAACCGCATCTACGAACAGGTCCTCAATCGAGGGCGTAACCTGGCGAATTGATTCGCACGGGACCTCGGCGTTGCGAAGCCGGCTCTCGAACTCCGGAACTCTGAGTTTTGCGTCATCGACGACAACGTGCAATCCGTCGCCCGTCAGCATGAGGCTCGAGATCCCCTCGGCATGCGCGAGCACCTCCCGCACCCGGCGGGGATCTGGTGAGAGTAACCAGAGAACATCTTTCCTGAGTTTTGATTTCAGATTATTGGGGGTATCGCAGAAGAGGAGTTTGCCCTGATGCAGCAAGGCGACACGATGGCAGCGCTCCGCTTCATCGAGATAGGCTGTCGAGGTAAGGATGCCCACACCTTCAGCGACCAGTTCATATAGGATCCGCCAAAAATCGCGCCTCGACACCGGGTCGACACCCGTTGTAGGTTCGTCGAGCAGAATAACCTTGGGGCGATGAATCAACGCGCCCACGAGTCCCAGCTTTTGCTTCATCCCGCCAGAAAGTTTTCCAGCGAGCCGGGTGCGGAATTCGCTCATTCCGGCGGCGCGCAGCAGTTGTGCGGCGCGTTCGTCGCGCTCACGCTTAGCCACTCCGAACAGGTCGGCGTAGAAACGGATGTTCTCATCTACTGTGAGATCTTCATAAAGCCCAAACCGCTGCGGCATGTAGCTGAGATGATGCTTGGCGCCTTCAGGGTCTCGACCGATGTCAAAGCCTGCGACCGTCGCCCTGCCTGCATCGGGTGGCATTACTCCCGCAAGCATTCGAAGTGTTGTGGTTTTGCCGGCGCCATCAGGCCCGACCAATCCGAAAATTTCCGCCGCCTGAACATCGAAGCTGAGGTGATCGACAGCAGTGATTCCGGGAAAGCTCTTCGTCAGGCCCTCAGCAACGATGGCGGATTGGAGATGATCCGACATCAGTGCTGCGATCCGTTGCTTTGGGCCGGAGTTGTGTTCGCCGCAAGCGTGATATGAGCATCAGCCGGCATGCCCGGTTTCAGTTCATGATTCGGGTTGTCGATATCGATTTTGATCCGGTACACGAGCATCACGCGCTCTTTATACGTTTGGACGCTCTTGGGAGTGAACTCCGCATCCGAAGCAATGAAAGAGATGCGCCCGTGGTACCGCTTTCCGGGATACGTATCAGTCGTGACGTCTGCCCCTTGTCCCCAGCGAATGCGGCCAAGATCGCTTTCAGCAACGTATGCACGCAGCCAGATGTGATCGAGATCAGCAAGCGTGACCACTGGAGTGCCGGGCACCATCACTTCTCCGAGTTCGGCCTCGCGAACCGTAATCACTCCGGCGGTTGGGGCGCGCAACACCGTGTAATCCAGGTTGACGCGGGACATCCCCAAATTGGCGCTTGCCTCTTTCAGATTGGCCTCCGCAATGGCAATGTCTTCTTTCCGGCTGCCTTCCACAGCTTCGTTGTATTTTTGCTGCGCCGCCTGAAAGGTCGCCCGGGAACGTTTTAGAGCGGTATCGGCCAGATCGCGGTCCTGCGCCGAGATCGCATCTTCGCTAAACAGGCGCCCGGCACGGTCGTCGTCGAGCTTTTTCTGCTGCATGTCAGCCTGCGCGTCGATCATATTCTCGCGCTCCGCTTTGATTTCCTGTTCGCGCGTGCCCGCCAGAGTCAGCGCAAGGTTCGACTGCCGCACTCGCACTCCAGCCTCGTCGATGCGTACCCGTTGCTTGTAGTCGGCATCATCAAGGCGAGCTAACAACGCGCCATTCTCGACCGATTGGCCTTCCTCAATGGGCAACTCGATAATCCGCCCCTGCACCTTGAAGCTGACCAGGCTCTCGTGCGCCTCAATGTTTCCTGACAATACAAGTTCGTTCGGAGGTTTCGAGTCTTTCGTGAGCCGGGGGTACAAATACACTCCGGTGGCGATCAGTGCTGCCAGGACAATCAGGATAGGTATGCGTCGATTCATCGCTTCTGACCCTCACGGACTCGCTTTCTCGCGCAGTCCGCTGTGGTAACTATCGATTCCCAAGATACTGATCAACATTTTTCTCGGTCGCCCCGGCGGCGCGAGCGAGTTGAAACTTTGCGTCCACATAGCTCGAGACCGCCAGGATATAGTTCTCCTGCGCCCGCGCCAGTTCGTCCTGCGCGGTGGTGACTTCGATATTGTTGGTTACTCCAGAACTGAACCGGTCGTGCGTGAGCTTCAGCTCCCGCTCAGCCAGATCCTGCCCCTGCTGCGCGACTCCGACCTGTTCCGCAGTCGATTCCAAGCTCAACAGCGCCGAGCGGACATCCTGCTCAATGCCACGGTGCAAGTCCGCGATCTGGTCGTCGATTCGCTTGACGCGGCTGGCAAGCTCTTGCGCTTCGCCACTCCGGTCGCGATCGAAAATCGTGAAATCGATCTGGCCTTGTATCAGATAAGTTCCTTGCACGCCACCGATGCTGCGGCCCAATCCTCCGTAATTCCCGTTCAGACTGAGCTTGGGGAAATAGCGAGCGCGACTCGCTTGCTGCTGGTCGACGAGTTGTTCACGCTGGGCCGCAAGCGACAGATAATCCGAGCGCGCCAGAAGCGCCGAACCGACAATCGCTTCTGCGGCAGGATGATTCACCGGCTCAAATCGCAAGGGCTCAGCTAATTCGAGCGGAGTGCCCGGGTTCAGACCAAGATTTCGCGCTAATACGAGTAATCCCTGTTTGTACTGATTTTGTGCAGCAAGAAGCGCCTGCTGATCGTTGGCAAGCTGCACTTGAGCCCGGAGAAGATCGACTCCAGTCGCAGTTCCTGCGTCGTGCTTGCTCTTTGCCAGCCGATAGAGTGCCTGAGAATCATTAACGCGTGTCTGCGCCGCGTCTGCGCGGGCAGCCGCCGATTGCGCGTCGAGATACATGCCAGCAATCGACCGTATGATCAGATCGCGAGCATCTTGATAATTCAGTTTATTCGCGTGAACCGCATCTTGACTGGATTTGTAGCTGCGATAGCTCTGTAGATCCAAAATATTCTGATCAGCCGCCACGCGGAAATCGTAGTTCGAGAAGGGCCCGACCACCGCAGGAAATCCAGGCGCCGATATGCCAAAGGCCCGCAAATTTCGGTTTTGTACATTCGCGTAGCTTTCCGCCCGAAAACGTGGAAACAGTGCGGCAGACAAACGCCGCGCTTGAGTGCCTTCCGCTTCCTGAACCTGGGTATCGGCCACCAGAACACTGAGATTCGCTTGCAGTCCTTTTTCGATGGCATCTCGCAGCGTCAGACGATACGGCGTGGCTTGTTGCGCCACACCACGAGAAGCCACACCAGAAAACAGCGAGATTAGAAGGAACAGACTGCACAGACTCCGTTTCATGGCCCCTGCTCTCAATTTTCGCCGGCGACCGCTTTCCAAAAGTGCTGAAAGCTTGCCTCTACCGCTGTCTGCAACTTCGCCTCGCCTTTCAGCGACCACAACAGCATCGTGCCCATAAAGCTCTGTTGAAGGTGAAGAGCCGTTTGTTCCGCCTTCAACCTGGGATCGATTTCACCGCGCTCCTGGCCGAGTTCGAGAATCCTGCCGATCATTCGCCGTCCCTCCGACATGTTCTGGGATAGTAGGTCGCGAATCGTGCTCGACAAGAATGCTGTCAGGAGGGCACGCGCCAGATCAGCGCTGCGGCCGGGCTCTGCCGTGATATGAAGAAATAAATCGTGGAGTACCGACCGAATCGGTCGCTTGCCTTGTTCGGCAATTTCCAGCGCTTCGCGCACTTTTCCCAGCTGGATCTCGGCCATCACGCTCAGGACATGGTCCTTGCTCTTGAAATAGTTGAAGAATGTCCCCTTGCCCACATCCGCTGCCTCGGTGATGTCTTCGACCGTGACATTCTGAAATCCCCGCTCGGCAAAAAGCCGGAGAGCGCTGCGGAACAGCTTCAGGCGCGTTTCGGCTGCCTTGCGCTCCCGTCGCCCCATAGCTTTCAGATGAGGCAAGTCTTCTTTGCTGAGGGCCTCAATCAGAGTGGCACCGGAGAATGTTGTGCTCTTGCCCATATCTGACTATTAATCATTAATGACTATTAGTCAGTATTGTCGCAAAGCTCCGATACTTTTGTCAAGCGTTCCGTATTTGATCGTTTTATCAACTCAGAGTGCTCCAGGCGCATCTATAATTTCGGGGCTCGCGCCCAGCGGCGACTCTGGGACAGTGCCCCGCAGCCGAAAGCTTCCGACACCTTGTACATTAAGAAGAGGCTTGCCTAACCAGTACCGGAGAACAGACATGACACCAAACACAGTTCTGGAAACTCCCGTAAGAAACCCGCTGACGGAGCGTCCTGCATGGAAAGAACTCCAGAGGCAGAGTAAGGAGATCCGCGCGCAGCATCTTCGCGATATGTTTGGCGCCGACCCGGAACGCGGCAGGCGCATGACCGCCGAAGCCGCAGGCATTTATCTCGATTATTCGAAGAACCGAATCACTGATCAGACCCTTAATCTGCTTGTCCAACTGGCGGATCAGTCCGGGCTGCGCGCTCGGGCCGACGCCATGTTCCGCGGCGACAAAATCAACACCACGGAAAAGCGCTCCGTACTTCATATCGCACTGCGTATGCCGCGAGGGTCATCCCTTGTTGTCGACAGCAAAGATGTCGTGCCTGAGGTGCATGCGGTACTCGACAAGATGGCCGATTTCTCGAATCGGGTCCGAAGCGGAGCATGGACGGGACATTCCGGCAAGCGCATTCGCAACATTATCAATATCGGCATTGGCGGCTCAGATCTCGGTCCCGTCATGGCCTATGAGGCGTTGAAATACTACAGCGACCGCTCCATGACATTCCGCTTCGTCTCCAATGTAGATGGCACAGATTTCACCGAAGCGGTTCAAGATCTCGATCCGGCCGAGACGCTGTTCATTGTTTCTTCGAAGACCTTTACTACGCTGGAAACGATGACCAACGCTCAAACGGCTCGCGAGTGGGCACTCAGCGCTTTCGGTCGCGATGAGAAATCAATTGCCAAGCACTTTGTTGCCGTCTCTACCAACGCGGCCGAAGTGTCGAAGTTCGGCATCGATACTCACAACATGTTCGAGTTCTGGGACTGGGTCGGTGGGCGCTACTCGATGGATTCGGCCATCGGACTCTCGACGATGTTGGCCATCGGCCCGGATAATTTCCGCGCTTTATTAGACGGATTTCACGAAATGGACGAGCATTTCCGCACCGCGCCATTCGAGCGCAATCTGCCCGTACTCGTGGGACTTCTCGCCATCTGGAACAATAATTTTCTGGGCGCGGAAACCGTTGCAGTCTTGCCGTATAGCCAATATCTGAAGCGGTTTCCCGCATATCTCCAACAGTTGACCATGGAAAGTAATGGGAAGCACGTGACACTGGCGGGACGAGGCGTCGATTATGAAACGGGGCCCATTTACTGGGGAGAACCCGGCACCAATGGCCAGCACTCTTTCTATCAGCTGATTCATCAGGGAACCAGGCTGATTCCATGTGACTTCATTGCATTCGGACGCCCGCTGAATTCGCTTGGCCATCATCATGACCTCCTCGTCGCCAACGTATTGGCGCAGGCCGAGGCGCTCGCCTTCGGGAAAACGCCGGAGCAAGTTAAGGCAGAGGGCACTCCAGAGTGGCTTATCCCGCACAGGGTTTTCGAGGGCAATCGTCCGTCCAACATGATTTTTGCCGGGCAACTTACGCCTGCTACCCTCGGAAAACTCGTCGCCCTCTATGAACACTCCGTCTTTACCCAGGGCGTGATCTGGGATATCGATTCCTTTGATCAATGGGGCGTCGAATTGGGCAAGGTGCTTGCCAAGCGCATCATCCCGGAACTAGAGAGCCCGAAAGAAACCAGGCTTGAGCACGACAGCTCAACTAACAACTTGATATCCCTCTATCGGAAATATAAAGAGACCGCATAGGAGCCTGAACTGAAGCACTTTCTCAAATCTTTTGTTGTACGTATTGACGATCAGGCAAACAAGCATTTCCGGAACGCCGCAGTTGAATGGTGCTCGCGCCTATGACTTTCCAGCCAATCGAGAATTACGGCGTTATCGGCAACATGAAATCGATCGCGCTCGTCGGAATGAACGGCTCGATCGATTTTCTCTGCTATCCGGAATTTGATTCACCCACGGTGTTTGCTGCCCTTCTCGATGAAAACCGCGGTGGCCAGTTTCAGATTGAACCGCGGCTCGCAAACATGCGCATCCGACAGCTCTATTTGCCCGACACAAACATCCTCTTAACGCGATTCCTGGCCGAGGAAGGCGTGGCTGAGCTGACGGACTATATGCCAATCGAACAGGATTCCCAACAGCCGAACGAAATTGTCCGGACCGTCACCGTCATCCGAGGGAACGTACACTTCAAAATGCGTTGCCAGCCGAGATTCAACTACGCCATGACAGACCACAGGATGGAACTCTCGGACCGGTGCGCAAAGTTTCTCCCCGCCGAAGCTACCTACACATCTATGGCCTTGTACTCCACGACTTCCCTGGAACGACAGGGCGAAGACGCAATTTCTAACTTCATCTTGCAAGCCGGCGAAACCGCAACGTTTGTGTTCGGCAGCGTGCGTCCGGAAGGGCAGCCGCCTGAACTGGATTTCGTCGGGCCCCGTTTCCGCAAAACCGCGCGGTTCTGGAGGAAGTGGATTGCAAAAGCGAAGTACAAGGGACGTTGGCGGGAAATGGTTCTTCGCTCGGCCTTGATGTTGAAGTTGCTCATCAGCCAACAGCATGGATCGTTGATTGCCGCCCCGACCTTCGCTCTGCCGGAACAGATAGGAGGGGTTCGCAATTGGGACTATCGCTACACCTGGTTACGCGATGCCAGCTTCACCCTTTACGCCCTGATTCGACTCGGCTTCGTCGACGAAACCGAGGCTTTCATCGCCTGGCTGAAAGGACGCTTGAGTGACGACGCCCAGCGAGGACCGTTGCAGGTCGTGTACGGAATCGATGGCAGGAAGAAGCTCGATGAGTATAGCCTCCAGGATCTTTCCGGATTTGAAAACTCTCGTCCGGTACGTATTGGAAATGCTGCCTATCAGCAGCTTCAGCTCGATATCTATGGCGAGATGATGGATTCGATCTATCTCGCCAATAAATACGGCAAGTCTATTTCCCACGACGGGTGGCACGATGTTCAGCGCATCCTGGAGTGGCTGGGAAAGAACTGGCAGCGGCCGGACGAGGGAATTTGGGAGGTCCGCGGCGGGCCGAAAGAATTCTTGCACTCTCGGCTGATGTGCTGGGTGGCCTTCGACCGTGCTTTGCGCCTGGCTCAAAAGCGCTCTCTCTCGGGACCCTTGGATTCATGGCAGCACACTCGTGATGAAATTCGAAATGACATTTTTGCGAACTTCTGGAGTGAAAAGCTGCACTCGTTTGTGCAATCGAAGGGAACCAACGAATTGGATGCATCCACTCTGCTGATGCCCATGATGCGCTTCATCAGCCCAGTAGATCCAATGTGGGTCTCGACCCTCCGAGCGATTGAGAAACGACTGGTCGAAGATACGTTGGTCCGTCGATATGAGGTCGAACGGACACATGTTGACGGTCTTCCAGGTGGGGAAGGCCACTTCACTGCCTGTTCATTCTGGTATGTAGAATGCTTGGCTCGCGCCGGTGAATTGGAAAAGGCGCAATTGCTATTTGAAAAACTGTTGAGCTACGCCAATCACCTTGGACTGTATTCAGAGGAACTGGCGGAAAATGGGCAGCATCTCGGCAACTTTCCCCAGGCTTTGACCCACTTGGCGCTGATCAGTGCCGCAACCTACCTCGACCGGGCCCTCTCCGGACCCAGTAGCGAGGTCTGGCGCTAGCACTTACTTGCCCCGTATTGAGCTAGTCCAGTTCGGTGTCTGAAAACAACGGAACCATCCCGCCAAGCCATTCCCCGCATCATAACCGTCCTCTCGTGCAAGTCGCCAAATGTAATGTTTTGTGAATCTTAGGGGACAGAACGAGCCCGAAAAAACATGCATGACCCGAACGAATCTGGCCACTACGCGCCCCCAGATCATCAGTTAACCGCGGCCGAGCAGCCTGCCGCTCCAAAACGAAAAAGAAAATATTGGATATGGGCTCTCATCGCGATCCTAATCGCACTCATCTCTTATTGGGCCTGTCCTCGCAAGCAGATACCGCAAAGCCAGTCCGTGGGTGGGCGCCGTGGTTTCGGCGGCCCGGTCACCATCACAACCGCGACTGCCGAGAAAGGGGATATCGGTGTTTACCTCAATGCGCTTGGAACCGTAACCGCACTCTATACCGACTCCATCACGGCGCAGGCGACCGGCGTAATTACTGCCGTCCACTACAAGGAAGGACAGGTCATACACAAAGGAGAGCTGCTCATCCAGCTCGACGCTCGGCCCTACGAAGCCCAGGTCATCGAAGCGGAAGGCACACTGGAGCGGGATCAAAATCTCTTAGCCCAGGCCCAGATGGATCTTGAGCGCTACAAAGAGGCTTGGTCCCGAAACGCGATTCCGCGCCAGACCTACGAAGATCAGCAAAAGATCGTAAAGCAAGATGAAGGATCGGTGAAGAACGATCAAGGAACGTTGCGTTATTCCCAATTGCAGGTCGCGTACTGCCATATCACATCGCCCATCACCGGACGCGTCGGGCTGCGCCTGGTTGATCCCGGAAATCTGGTTACTGCCAATGCCACCACGACGCTGGTCGTCGTGACCGAAACGGAGCCCATCACGATCGTCGCCACCATTTCAGAGGACAACCTCGCCGAAGTCATGTCGCAGCCGCATCATGGTCTGAATCTTCCGCTGGAAGCTTGGGACCGCACCAGTCAGAAGAAGATCGCAACCGGCAAAGTGACTTCTTACGACAATCAGATCGACACAACTACTGGAACTTTGAAGCTGCGTGCAGTATTTGCCAACAAATCCGGCATGCTCTACCCAAACGAGTTTATAAATACGCGTTTGCTGGTCAAGACCCTGCACGATCAGATTCTGCTCCCGGATTCCTCCATTCAGCACAACGGGACCGAGGCCTTCGTCTATGTGATTCAGAACTCCAAGGCAGTCATGCGCGATGTGAAGACCGGAGTTTCGAATGAAGGAAAGACCGCGGTAGAGGGCGTCAACGCCGGTGAAGTAGTCGCTGACAGCAGTTTCGAAAAACTGCAGAACGGTTCGGCTGTGGCGATTTCGAAGATGCAGCTGCCGACCACATCGACCGAGGGGAACGCGCCGTGAGTCCGTCCCGCCCCTTTATTTTGCGGCCCGTGGCCACCATCCTTCTGATGACGGCAATCCTGCTGGTGGGCATTGTCGCATTCACTCAATTACCCATCTCCGCGTTGCCCCAGGTCGACTACCCCACGATTCAAGTGCTGACGCTTTACCCGGGAGCCAGTCCGGACGTGGTCGCAACCACCGTGACCGCTCCTTTAGAGCGACAGTTCGGCGAGATGCAGGGCCTTAGCCAGATGACATCCACCAGCGCAGGCACGATTTCTGTGATCGTCCTTCAGTTCAATCTGGCGCTCAACATCGACGTAGGCGAGGAAGAAGTTCAAGCCGCAATTAATGCCTCCCAAAGTTATCTCCCCGCGAATCTGCCTACTCCTCCGGTCTACAACAAGATCAATCCCGCCGACTCGCCGATTCTTACCCTGGGCATCACTTCCAAAACAATGCCTTTGTCGCAGGTGGAAGACCTCGTGGATACGAGGCTCGCGCCAAAACTTTCTCAGCTGAACGGCGTCGGCCTCGTCAGCATCAGTGGCGGTCAGAAGCCTGCCGTTCGCATCCAGGTAAATCCCACCAAACTATCCTCTTATGGCGTCAGTCTTGAGGACGTTCGCACCGCATTAACTCAAACCAGCGTGAACGCCGCCAAAGGAAATTTCGACGGTCCGCGGCAAAACTATCAGATCGACTCCAACGATCAGATCACTCAGGCACAGGAATACAACAACGTCGTCGTCGCCTACCGAAATGGCGCACCCATTCTGCTGAAAGACGTGGCCACCGTCGTGAACGGCGTCGAGAATGCTCAACTGGCCGCGTGGATGAACAACACTCCTGCCGTGATTCTCAATATCCAGCGCCAGCCCGGCGCGAACACGATCAGCGTCGTCAACAACATCAAAACCATTCTTCCGGAACTCGAAGCGGATCTGCCCGCTTCCATAAGCGTCACCGAGCTCACCGATCTCACCACCAGCATTCACGCTTCCGTCCACGATGTTGAGATGGAATTGCTGATCACTATCGGACTGGTCGTTCTGGTGATTTTTCTCTTCCTCCGCAGTTTCCGGGCAACGGTAATTCCCAGCATAGCGGTACCGCTCTCCCTGGTCGGCACATTCGGCGCCATGTACATGCTGGGCTACAGCCTCGACAACCTCTCATTGATGGCCTTGACCATCTCGACCGGCTTTGTCGTCGACGATGCCATCGTCATGATCGAAAATATCGCCCGCTTTCTCGAAGAAGGGGAAGCGCCGATGGAGGCTGCGCTCAAAGGCGCGGGCCAGATCGGATTCACGATTCTTTCGCTCACCGTTTCGCTGATTGCCGTGCTCATTCCCCTGCTCTTCATGAGTGATGTAGTGGGACGCTTGTTTCGCGAATTTGCCGTAACTCTGGCGGTCACGATCATTATTTCGGCAGTAGTTTCACTCACGCTGACGCCGATGATGTGTTCTCGCATTCTGCGTCACAACCCCGAATCCCAGCAGAGCCGCTGGTTTCGAGCCTCAGAGCGCGTCTTCGATCGAATGATCGCCTTCTATGGCCGGACTTTGAGAGTAATTCTCCGCCACCAGACTGCGACTCTTCTTGTCGCAGTCGCCACGCTGGTGCTGACCGTCATTCTTTACATCGTCATTCCAAAAGGCTTCTTCCCGGTACAAGACACGGGAGTGATTCAGGGTATCTCGCAGGCTCCGCAGGCCATCTCGTTCGATGCCATGGCGCAAAAGCAGCAACAACTCGTTGCCGTCATTCTGAAGGACCCAGCCGTGGAGAGTCTCTCGTCGTTCATTGGTGCTGACGGCGTCAACACAACGTTGAACAGCGGCCGCATTGAAATCAATCTCAAGCCCATCGAACAACGCAGCCTGAGCGCTTCAGAAGTCATCCGCAGGCTCCACACCAAGCTGGCGAATGTCAAAGGGATTCAGCTCTACATGCAGCCTGTGCAAGACATCACCGTCGATGACCGGGTCACCCGAACTCTTTATCAGTACACCCTGGAAGATCCCGACGTAAACGAACTCAATACCTGGACGTCGAAATTCCTCGCTCAGATCGACAAACTGCCCAGCGTGGAAGACATTGCGACCGATCAGCAGACTGGAGGACAGGCCGTCGCGGTAAATATCGACCGCGTGACCGCTTCGCGGCTCGGAATCGCTCCCGCAACTATCGACAACACCCTCTACGACGCCTACGGGCAAAGGCAAATCAACACACTTTATACGCAGCTGAACCAATATCACGTGATTCTGGAAGCGCAGCCGCAGTGGCAACTGGATCCGCAGAAGCTTGGCGATTTGTACATGCAGTCCAACGCATCTTCCGGCGCCAGCGGAGCCTCGGCCTTCACCTCGTTCTCCTCTTCCGGATCCAGTTCGGCGGGCTCCAACGCGCTGACAACATCCGTGCTGTACACGCCATCAGCGGCCGTTCTGCAGCCCAACCCCACGGTTTTGGCGCCCACTTCGTCGACCGCTTCTTCGCTCAACGGAGGAACGTTCGCAGGAACTACGCCGAATACCGTTGTTTCTGCATCGAGCGCGAACGCAGTTCCTCTGAGCACCTTCGCCCACATCTCCAATATCACTGAAGCTCTGTCCATCACCCATCAGGGACAATTTCCGGCGGTCACCGTTTCTTTCAACCTGGCCCCCAATGCTGCGCTCGGCACCGCGATCGACGATATCAACCGCGTTGCGAAGAACATCGGATTTCCTCCCAGCCTGCAAGCCAGTTTTCAGGGAACCGCAGCCTCCTTCGAGAACTCACTTTCCAACGAACCGCTTCTCATCCTCGCCGCGCTAGTGACCGTCTACATCGTCCTTGGCGTGCTGTACGAGAGCCTCGTCCATCCGGTCACGATTCTTTCGACTCTGCCCTCCGCCGGCGTAGGAGCGCTACTGGCCCTGATCCTCTTCCGTCAGAACCTTACCGTGGTGGCCATCATCGGCATCATTCTTCTGATCGGCATCGTAAAAAAGAACGGAATCATGATTGTCGACTTCGCGCTCGAAGCCGAGCGTGAGCGCGGCAGGAACTCCACTGACGCGATTTACGAGGCCAGCCTGCTGCGCTTCCGGCCAATCATGATGACCACGATGGCGGCATTGTTGGGCGGAATTCCCCTCGCTTTAGGCACCGGATACGGATCGGAACTGCGCCGTCCGCTGGGCATCGCCATGATCGGCGGCCTCCTCGTCAGCCAGATCCTCACCCTTTACACCACTCCGGTAATTTACGTGTTCTTTGACAGAGTCGCGCAACGCTTCAGCGGGCACAGGCCAGACTTGAGAGCGGGAGATGCCGGCCCCGATCCACATCCGGAGAATGCATGAACATCTCCGAACCATTCATTCGGCGCCCGGTGGCCACAACGTTACTGACCGCTGCGCTCGCGATTGGCGGAGCCATCGCCTACATCGCCTTACCGGTATCGCCCCTCCCGCAGGTCGACTTCCCCACGATTTCCGTCTCGGCCAGTCTTCCCGGAGCGAGTGCCGAGATCATGGCCTCATCGGTGGCAACTCCGCTCGAGCGTCAACTTGGCCACATCGCCGGAATCACGGAGATGACTTCGTCCAGTTCGCTCGGCAGCACATCGATCACGCTTCAGTTCGATTTATCACGAGATATCGACGGCGCAGCGCGGGATGTCGAAGCCGGCATCAACGCGGCGCGCAGTTATCTTCCCGCTAATCTGCCGGGAAATCCAACGTACCGGAAAGTCAATCCCGCAGACTCCCCGATCATGGTCTTGAGTCTGACTTCGAAGAAATATCCGACGCCTAAGCTCTACGACGAGGCCTCGACGATCATCGAACAGAAGCTTTCGCAGATTGACGGCGTGGGAGAAGTTTTTGTGGGGGGAGGATCACTTCCTTCCGTCCGCGTCGAAGTGAATCCGACAAAGCTGCAAAGCCGCGGGCTCACCCTTACGGATATCCAATCCGCTCTCAGCCTGCAAAACGCAGACATGCCTCGCGGCCATTTGGCAAACCGAAACGTGACCGCCGACATCATCACTAACGATCAGATCACCGACGCAGAGCAGTACCGGCCGCTCATCGTGGGCTATCAGCACGGAACCGCCATTCGCCTCTCGGACGTCGCCGATGTCGTCAATTCCACCCAGAACCTGCGAACGGCTGGATATTTCAACGGCATTCCTTCCGTCACCGTCATTATTTTCCGCCAGCCGGGCGCCAACATCATTCAGACCGTGGAACGCATTACCGCCCAGCTGCCCTTTATTCAGGCAATTCTGCCGCGCGGTATCGAACTGACGACCGTTCTGGACCGCACGACAACAATTCGTGCCTCCATCGATGACGTCGAACGAACTCTGATCATTGCGGTCATTCTCGTCGTTCTTGTCGTGTTCTTTTTTCTCCGCAAAGCGCGGGCGACGATGATCCCAAGCGTTGCCGTCCCCGTGTCGCTCATCGGTACCTTCGTCATCATGTATCTGCTCGGATACAGCGTCGACAATCTCTCGCTCATGGCGCTCACTATTTCGACGGGCTTCGTCATCGATGACGCAATCGTTGTAATGGAAAACATCTCGCGCTTCCTCGAGCAGGGCATGCCGCCCATGCAAGCAGCTCTCAGAGGAGCGCGCGAGATCGGCTTCACCGTCTTTTCGATCAGTATCTCCCTGGTGGCCGTATTTATTCCGATCTTGCTGATGGCCGGCATTGTCGGCCGGCTCTTCCGCGAATTTGCGGTAACTCTCGCCTCGGCAATTCTTGTGTCGATGGTGATTTCGCTGACCGCCACTCCCACCATGTGCGCCCACCTGCTCAAGGCCGAGGAGCCACGCGAACACGGATGGCTTTACCGCTGGAGCGAAAAACTGTTTAGCGGCATGCTCTCGGTCTATCGAACATCGCTGGAGTGGGTGCTCGAAAATCCAGCCTTTACGATTGCGATTCTCTTAGTCACAATCGCGCTCAATTTCGTTCTCATCATTCGTCTGCCCAAGGGATTCTTTCCGCAGCAGGATACGGGCGTGCTGGTCGGAGGTGTGCAAGGCCCTCAGGACGCCTCCTTTCCATTCATGGATTATTCGATGCTTCAGTTAGTAAAGGTCATTAAGGCAGATCCCGCCGTCCAAAACGTGAATGCCTACACCGGCGGCAACGGCGCCAGCAACGGCGGGTTCATATTCGTTGCGCTGAAACCTCTGAACGTCAGGAAGATTGGCGCAGCCGCCATTATCAACCGATTGCGGCCGAAGCTGAGCCGGTTGCCGGTGGCCTCTGCATTTCTTCAGCCCGTGCAGGATCTTCGCATCGGCGGACGCTCCAGCAACGCGCTCTATCAGTTCACGATTCAGTCCGACAACATCGCCGACCTCTCGCATTGGGGACCAATTCTTCTGAAGAATATGAAAACTCTCCCCGGCCTTCAGGACGTGAACAGCGATCAGCAGAACGGCGGCCTGCAGGAATACATCACATTCAATCGAGTCAACGCAGCGCGCTTGGGCCAGACCGCGAGTTCCCTGGATCGCGCGCTCTACTCCGCCTTTGGACAATCCGAAGTCTCTGTCATCTACATGCCGATGAACCAGTATTACGTCGTGCTCGAGGTTGCGCCGAAGTACTGGCAATCTCCCGAGGATTTGAAATACCTCTATGTCAAAAGCAGCAGCACTGCCAGTAATGCCGCCCAGATGACGCCGATTTCTACTCTTGCCGCCTCCCGAACGGGCACGACTGCGCTGCAAGTGAATCACACCGGCCTGTTCCCTTCCGTCACCGTTTCCTTCAACCTGGCCCCAAACGTTTCTTTGAGCCAGGCGACCCAGGAGATCGGCCAGTTAGAAAACCGCCTGGGTACTCCGTCCACGATTCACGGCTTTTTCGCCGGCACATTGCAGGCGTATCAGCAGTCCCTTTCAAGCGAGCCGATCCTGGTCATCACGGCACTGCTGGCAGTTTATATCGTGCTCGGAATTCTGTACGAGAGCTTCGTTCATCCACTCACCATCATCTCGACACTTCCCTCCGCAAGCGTCGGCGCCATGCTCGCCTTGATGATTTTTCACATGGATCTGAACGTGATCTCGATTATCGGGATCGTACTTCTGATCGGGATCGTGAAGAAGAACGCCATCATGATGATCGATTTCGCCCTGATGGCCGAGCGCAAGGAAGGAAAGAATACGCGGGACTCCATCTTCGAAGCCTGCATGCTGCGTTTTCGTCCCATTCTGATGACCACCATGGCGGCGCTCTTCGGCGCTCTTCCCCTGGCGTTCGGCACGGGAATGGGTTCCGAACTTCGCCGTCCGCTCGGCATCACGATTGTCGGCGGCCTGTTGTTGAGCCAGTTAATCACCCTCTATACAACGCCGGTCGTTTACCTCGAACTCGATCGCTTGCGGCTGTGGTTCAAAGGTCAGGCCGGACCTCCTATAACGCGAGCAACACCGGAGCGCATATGACGAGGACTGCGAAATCATCGACCCTTTTTCGCGTGGCGAAAACTCTCACCATTGTGGGCTTACTCGGCGCGCTTTCCGGCTGTCTTCTCGGACCGAAATACCATCCGCCGACGAGCCCAGCTCCTTCGGCGCCCAACTACAAGGAATCGCCAGTCAATTTCCAGAACGCGCCCGGATGGAAAGTCGCCAGTCCCCAGGAAGCGATGCTCCGCGGCAAATGGTGGGAGATCTTTCATGATTCTGAATTGGACGATCTGGAAGAACAACTCAACATCAATAACCAGACCATAAAAGAATACTTCGAGAATCTGATGGAAGCGCGCGCTGTCATTCGCGAGGCTCATGCACAATATTGGCCGACAGTCACAACCAGCCCTTCATGGCAGCGTTCGCACGCGTCCGGAAATCTTTCCAACAGCTATGTGCCCGGCGCGGGCGCGACTGGCTCGGGTCCTTCCGGCCAGGCAACAAACTCAGGACAGCAAACCACATCCTGGTCTTTTCCCGTCAATGTTTCATGGGTTCCTGACCTGTGGGGCAAGATCCGCAACGAAGTACGCGAGGCCCAATACGCCGCACAGGTCAGCGCGGCCGATCTTGAAAACGAGCGGCTGACCGAACAGGCGAGCCTCGCAGAGTACTATTTCGAAATTCGCGGTCAAGACGCATTACAGAAAATTCTCGACGCGACAGTAGTCGCCGACCAAAAGGCATTGGACGTCACGAAAGCTGCCTACGAAACCGGCGTCGACGACTACAGCTCCGTCGTCGAAGCACAAGCGACGCTCGAGGCGGCACAATCGACAGATATCAGTCTGAAAATCGCGCGAGCCGAGTACGAACACGCGATCGCGATGCTGATCGGCAAAGTTGCCACCGATTTTTCGCTGCCGCCTCGCCCCGAGTTCACTGCTCCTCCGCCGATTCCCGTTGGTGTGCCTTCGGAATTGTTAGAGAGACGCCCGGATATCGCCTCTGCTGAACGGACGCTGGCTGAGGCAAATGCCACGATCGGTATCGGCTACGGCGCGTTCTTCCCCAGCGTCACCCTCTCTGCCACAGGCGGATTCGAAAGCTCCACATTCACGAAATGGTTCTCATGGCCGAGCCGTTTCTGGTCGATTGGGCCTTCGATTTCCCAGACCCTATTCAACGGTGGTTTGTATCGCGCTGAGTTGAATCAGTACACGGCCACTTACAACGCCGATCTCGCCCTTTACCGCCAGACCGTACTAACCGCCTTCGAACAAGTGGAGGACTATCTTGCGGCCGTGAGGATTTACTCGCAGCAGATTGAACGACAGCAGGCCGCCGTGAACTACGCCGAGGAATTTCTAAAACTCGAACTCGTGCGCTACCAAACCGGCATCGATCCTTACGTGGATGTAGTCACTGCGCAAACGACACTTCTTTTGGATCAGCAAACGCTTGCAACCATTCAAATTCAGGAGATGAATTCCTCCGTGCTCCTGATTGAGGCCCTCGGCGGCGGCTGGGACCGCTTTCAGTTGCCCACGCCCTCTCAACTGGAGGCCACCCCGCCAAAGTCCGAGACCACCCTACAGCAGTGACCCCATTGTCATCTCGACCTCAGCGATGCCTTCCGGCGAAGCGGAAGGCATCGCGGAGTGAACAGAACTTCTGGTTCGGCAATTCCCAGACTACGTCCGCGTCAGGAAGATCGGCAGACCGAGCTTATGGGTGTACTTCGGGCGGTAACGCTCGGTGTTATACATCGATGGGATATCCACCCTGCGTGGCCCCAGCTTCGGATCCGGAATCGATACCATCGTGTAGATGCCTTCATTGATCGCGGTCATCAAACCCGACTTGCCTTCTTCCAGCGCATCCATGGCCATGCCCGCGAACGTGAATCCCACCATGCGATCGACGAAGTCTGGACTGCCCGAGCGCAGATCGTAGGTTAGATCGCTGACCACGGTTTCTTCTCCCGTTGACCGCTTGATCTCGTCGCTCAAGTCTTCCGCCACGCTCATCTTCTTGCGATGGCCGAATGCATCAGGCTCGCCGTATTCCTTCATCGTATAGCCTTGCCACTCGGCGCCCTCGGAAAGAATCACAAGTGAATAGTTGCTCGGATTGTTGCGCTTGTCATTGATGAGCAATTCAATGAGGTGCTTAAGATCAACCTTGTATTCGGGAATGCAGCAGCGGATGGCGGTCACATAGGCGGTGTAGAGCGAGGTATAGCCGGCATCGCGGCCAAATACGCGGAAAATACCAATCCGCTCGTGCGATCCCACCGTCGTCCGTTGGCGATCGATGGCGTCCATGGCCCGAGTAATCGCGGTCGAGAATCCGATGCAATACTCTGTGTTGCGAACGTCGTTATCCATCGTCTTCGGCACCGCGAGAACCTTCATGCCTTGGCGGTCGAGTTCCGCCGCATAGCTCAGCGTGTCGTCGCCACCAATCGCGATGAGATAGTTGAGACCTAGTGTCTCGATATTCTTTTGCACCGCCGGCGTTACGTCGAACACGGTGCTGGTAACGCCCTTCTTCGTCGATTCTTTGGCCTCGAACTTCTGCCCCTGCAAAGCTGCGGGCAGCTTTTTCATCTTCGAAGGATTTGTGCGGGAAGTGTGCAGAAAGGTTCCGCCGGTGCGGTCGATATTCCGTGTGTTGTCGCGATTCAATGGAAGGATGTACCGCGTCTTGCTGGCCGCATCTTTCAGATCGACGTGGGTCAATCCTTCCCAGCCCCTCCGGATACCGATCACTTCGCATCCGATTTCGGCCCCCCGATACACCACAGACTTGATTACAGAATTCAATCCGGGGACATCGCCGCCCCCGGTCAGTATCCCTATGCGCTTCGTTGCCATCTATGACTCCTTACGTAAGAGGAAGTAACCTCAAAGTGAACGCTCGAGCTGACACGAACGGATACGCCCAGCTCGTCACGTCGAAAACTTATTATTTTATCGGAAGTTCTACTGCAGCGGTCGTTTTGACCCTAAACTTAAGGTCAGGAGCGCCCCTTTGGTTGATCTATCGATAGCAGAAGGCAAACTCACCTTGCACGTTCACGGCGCGGACAAGCTCTGGGCTTTCACCAGCAGCCTCGAGATTCCACTGAAACATGTCGCGAGTGTCCGAGCGGACCCGGAGATTGCTCGCGGATGGTTTCATGGACTTCGAATGCCCGGAACCCACGTTCCGGGAGTGATCACCGCCGGCACCTTTTATCAAGACGGCAAAAGAGTCTTCTGGGACGTCCACCACCCTGATAGCACCATCGTAATCGACTTGCATGACGAGCGGTTCAATCAGTTGGTCGTTGAAGTCGCGGATCCTGCAGCGGCGGTGAGCTTGATTCAGGAGTCCCTATAAACTGCCGCGGCTTCTTCCGAACATCGCGGCCGACAGTAACCTTTCGCTGCTCCGAGCCGTTACTCCATTGAGGGTTGCAGTTGCCGCCTTTACCGGCGTCCTTATAATATGTTCAGGCTTCAACGTGGGGCGTCTGCTTAGAACTTTGAATCCTTTCCTCCGTTGCTGAAATCTATTCCGGGAACAGCTGCTCTTTGTACCCTGACCCGTTGCCCAGACAGCGATTTACTGTTGTTGTTTCTGCGTGGAGACCGTTATGGCGAAACGAATGATTTTGATGTTAGTCGTAGCTCTTGCTCTTTTGGGGGGACTAGGATTCGCGAAATACCGGCAAGTCGAGGCTGCCATAGCTATGGGCGCCAGTTTCCAGCCGCCCCCGACGGCCGTGACTACGGTCATCGCCCGGAAAGAAACTTGGCCATCGACCGTGACCGTCATCGGGACAGCGGCCGCGATCCAGGGCGTCACCGTCGGCGCCGACCTTCCCGGAACGATCGACAAGATCCACTTTGAGTCCGGCCAGTGGGTACACCAGGGCGACACTCTGGTCGAGCTTGACACCCGCCAGGAACGCGCTCAGCTGGCCAATCTGGAAGCCCAGCGCGATCTCGCCAAAATCAACTATGATCGCGCGCAGCAGCTCGTGAAGGCGGGCGTGATCTCGCGCTCCGAATACGACAACGCCAGCGCCCAGCAGAAGGCCACCGAAGCCCAGGTAGGCGACATCCGCGCTGCCATCGCCCGCAAGACGATCCGCGCTCCGTTCACCGGAGTCCTCGGAATCCGCCAGGTCAGTCTCGGTCAATATCTCGCCGCCGGGCAGGCCATCGTTTCCCTGCAATCGCTAAGTCCTATCTATGTGAATTTCGGCGTTCCCCAGCAGGACACGCCCAAGGTGATTCCCGGGCACGTTCTCCGCGTCACCAATAGCGATCTGCCGGGATTAGGGTTCACCGGCCGCATCATCGCAATCGACTCCGTGATCAACGAGCAGACGCGGAACATCCAGGTCCAGGCCGTCGTTACGAATAAGGGCAACAAGCTGCGCCCCGGAATGTTTGTCCAGGTCGAACTTCCTCTCGGCAAGCCGCACGACGTCGTACCGCTGCCCGCTTCCGCCATCAGCTACGCCCCCTACGGTGACTCGGTCTTTATAGTGACTGACATGAAGGATGCCAAGGGAAATACCTATCGCGGCGTGCGCCAGCAGGTCATCAAGATTGAAGGCTCGCGCGGAGATCAGGTGGCCGTCGTCTCAGGCATCAATCCCGGAGACGAAGTCGTCAGCGCTGGCACATTCCGCCTGCGTAACGGCGCCCCCATTCAGGTGAACAATTCAATCAAGCCTGAAAACAGCACAAATCCACATCCCGAAGAGAGCTAAGCCCGGCGAACGGTCGAAGGAGCGCGCATGAAGTTCACCGATTTATTCGTTAAGCGTCCGGTATTGGCGATGGTCGTCAACCTCGTCATCCTGATCGCCGGACTGCAGTCGATCCGCTCGCTCAGTGTGCGCCAGTATCCCCGCAGCGACATCGCGGTGATTCAGGTAACCACCGTTTACGTCGGCGCCAATGCGGATCTCGTTCGCGGATTCATTACCACCCCCATCGAGCGTGTCATCGCCAGCGCCGACGGCATCGACTACATGGAGTCGACCAGCGCACAGGGTCTGAGCACCATTCAGGTCCACCTCAAGATCAACTACGACACGACCGCCGCGCTGACTCAGATTCAGGCGAAAGTCGCGCAGGTCCGCAACGACCTTCCGCCCGACGCTCAAATCCCTGTCATCGATCTCCAAACCGCCGACACGCAGTTTGCCGCGATGTATCTGGGATTCTCCTCCGCCGAACTTGATCAAAACCAGATCACGGACTATCTGACCCGCGTGGTCCAGCCCAAGCTGAGCGCGATTAGCGGAGTCCAGCGCGCCGACATCCTCGGCGATCGCACCTTCGCGATGCGCATCTGGCTCAAGCCGGAACAGATGGCTGCGCGTGGCGTGTCTCCTTCCGACGTTCGCGACGCCCTCTCGAAAAACAACTATCTGTCCGCGCTCGGAAATACAAAAGGGTCGATGGTTTCGGTGAATCTGGTCGCCAACACCGACCTGCGCACGCCCGACGAGTTCCGCCAGATGGTTGTGAAGCAGGAAAACGGCGTGGTCGTAAGGCTTGGCGAGATCGCCGACGTACAACTGGGCGCCGAAAATTACGATCAGGACGTCCGCTTCAACGGCCAGACCGCAACCTTCATGGGCATTTGGGTCCTGCCCACCGCCAATTCTCTGGAAGTCATTCGCAATGTGCGCAAGGAACTGCCCGCCATTCAGCAGCAGTTGCCCGCTGGGATGAAGCTGGGCATCCCCTACGATTCGACAGCATACATCCAGGACGCGATCAATGAAGTGCTGCACACGTTAGTCGAGACGCTCCTGATCGTCATCGTCGTGATCTTCCTGTTCCTCGGCTCGTTCCGGTCTGTCTTGATTCCCGTCATCGCCATTCCGATCTCTCTGATCGGCGCTGTTTTCCTGATGTTGCTTGCCGGATTTACCATCAACCTGCTCACGTTGCTCGCAATTGTGCTCTCCGTCGGACTCGTCGTCGATGACGCCATCGTCATGGTGGAGAACATCGAGCGGCACTTACATCTCGGCAAGACTCCATTCCAGGCCGCGAAAGACGCTGCGCGCGAACTGGTCGGCCCGATCATCGCCATGACGATCACGCTCGCCGCGGTTTACGCCCCAATCGGAATTCAGGGCGGCCTGACCGGCGCGCTCTTCCGGGAGTTTGCATTCACTTTGGCGGGCGCAGTCGTCGTATCCGGAATCGTGGCTCTCACGCTCTCTCCGATGATGGGCTCGAAGCTGCTGCGTGCTGGCGACACCGAACGCGGCTTTGCGGGATTCGTCAACCGCAGGTTCGAGGGTGTTCGCAACCTGTATGTTCGCTTGTTGTCCGGAACTCTGCGGTATCGCCCGGTTGTTCTCACATTGTGGGCTATCGTCGCCGTTCTGATGATTCCCTTCTACATGTTCTCCCAGCACGAGCTGGCTCCGGCAGAGG
Source organism: uncultured Acidobacteriota bacterium (assembly GCA_963763845.1). GTDB lineage: Bacteria > Acidobacteriota > Terriglobia > Terriglobales > Acidobacteriaceae > Sulfotelmatobacter. The sequence continues at coordinate 63,045 of CAVXPX010000010.1, read as the reverse complement.
ACCAGGGCGTGGTCTTCGGCGTGATTCAGTCGGCTCCGAACTCCACCATCGAGCAGACGAACCTATTTACGCAGCAGGTCTATAACGTCTACAAATCGTTCCCCGAGAGCGCGAGCGTCTTCCAGATCACGAATCCCAACGGTGGATTCGGCGGCATGGTGACCAAGCCCTGGAGCCAGCGGAAGAAGACTACGCAGCAGCTGCTCGTGGAATCAACCGGCCCACTCTCGAAAATCGCCGGCATTCGAGTGATTCCTCTGACGCCGCCGCCGCTGCCCGGAGGCGGAAATTTTCCCGTAGATTTCGTGATTGAGTCCGCAGCCGAGCCACGCCAAGTCAGCCAATTCGCCGAACAGATCGTGAAAAAAGCGATGGCCAGCGGGATGTTCATTTATGCTGACACGGACGTAAAGTTCGATCAGCCGCAGACAGAAGTCGTTTTCGACCGCGATAAACTTCGCTCGCAGGGAGTTGATCTGAGTCAGGCTGGACAGGATCTCTCGACGCATGCTGGGCGGCAATTATGTCAATCGCTTCAGCATTCAGGGCCGCAGTTACAAGGTCATTCCTCAAATCCAGCGCGCGGACCGCCTGACTCCAGATCAGCTTTCGCAGATTTACGTGAAGGGATCTGCGGAACAAACTGGTGCCGCTCTCCACCTTTGCAACGTTGCGCACGACAACTGAGCCCAGATCGTTGAACAAGTTCCAGCAGCTCAATGCCGTCCGTATTCAAGGTGTCATTCCGCCGCCAGTGCCGCTTGATAAGGCGCTGACTTTCCTGGAAGACACGGCCAAGCAAATCCTGCCACAGGGTTTCACCGTCGACTACGCTGGTGAATCGCGCCAGCTGCGCGTCGAGGGCAGCAAGTTCCTCGGCACCTTCCTGCTCTCGGCAATCCTGATCTACCTTGTGCTCGCGGCACAGTTCGAGAGTTTTCGCGATCCGTTCATCATTCTTGCAGGATCCGTCCCTCTCGCCATCTCGGGCGCGCTGATGTTCTCGTTCCTGGGCTTTACAACGTTGAACATCTATAGCGAGGTCGGCCTCATCACGCTGGTCGGCCTGATTGCGAAGAACGGAATTCTGATCGTCGAATTCGCCAACAAGCTCCAAGAGACTGGCCAAAGCAAGCTCGACGCCATCATCGGAGCGGCCAGCACTCGCTTACGGCCGATCCTGATGACAACCGCTGCAACCGTGTGCGGCCACTTCCCACTGGTTTTGGCAAAAGGCCCCGGCGCCGGAGCTCGAAACAGCATCGGCATCATGCTGGTCAGCGGCATGATCATCGGCACGGCCTTCACGCTGTTCGTCGTCCCCTCGATCTACATGCTGGTCGCGAAAACGCACAAGCGGATTGAAGCTGAAGATGAAGTTGCGATCCCTGAACCTGTAGAGAGCATGGCTTAATTCGAACCGCAATGTTGATTTGATCGCAGCCAACCCAGAACTCACCTGAACCGTTGAAATACTCCTCCGAGCGCACCGATGCCGGAGGAGTATTTTTCCTTTGCGCTCGACCCCAGACGCTGCAACAAGTTCAGAATTCGCCGCCTCGCTCTCGATTCCGACCGCGCGATGATTTCAATCAAGGTACAATGCCGTGGAACGGGAAAGTTTGAAAATGCAAGCACTGAAAGCACACTAATTCATGCCCGAGACAATCGACTGGCAGGAACACTCACCCCGACGCAGACGCTTCCTCATCATTGTTGGCGTAATCGCCCTTATCCTCTTCGGCAGCCGAACCGCAGTCTCCTATTATGTCGACATTCTCTGGTTCGGATCTCTCGGCTACGAGCAGGTATTCCGCCGGACACTCAGCCTCCAGTGGGCCGTATTCGCGATATTTTTTGTCGCGACATTCTGCATTCTCTATGGATGGTTTCGCGCCCTCAAGCGCGCCTATCCCTCCGACTTGCTCGATGGTGGCCTGATTTTCATCGGCCGGCAGCCGGTCAAGTTGCCGGTCGAGCGCATCACGAATTTGATCGCGATCGTAATCTCGGCGGTGGTTGCGCTTGCCAGCGGCGCCGGAATGATGGCCGACTGGTCCACCTTCGCGCTCTACTGGTACGCGCCAACGAACACTGGAGTCGCGGATCCGATCTTTGGCAAGCCGCTCTCGTTTTATTTGTTCACTCTTCCGGCATGGGAATCGGTCACCGGCTGGCTCCTCACACTGGCGGTCCTCGCCTGTATTGCCGCGTTCTTCTTTCTGTTGCTCACCGGCAGCACAAAGCTGCTCTCGCGCGGACGAGGCAGTTCTCTCCCGCTTCCGTGGCGCGGTTTTTCGATTGCTTTCGCCTTCTTGCTGCTTGTGCTCGCAATGTGGGTGTATCTCAGCCGATTTGACGCGTTGTTCAATGAGCACACGATCTTCACCGGCGTTAACTACACCGACGCGCACATAACGCTCGCCGGCCTGCTTATCGTATGCGTGGCGCTCGTAATCGGCGCAGGGATCGCGCTGTTCAATCTTGTCAGTCCTCCGCGCGTGCGCTGGCTCGCCTTTGCCGTAGTCCCGGCTATAGCTTGTTTCCTCGTCGTCCAGGTCGTTGGCTGGTACGTGAGCAACTTCATCGTGAAGCCGAACGAACTGGTGCGAGAGCGCCCCTATATCCACAACAACATTCAGATGACGCAGCAAGCCTTCGGACTGGATCGCGTCACGGAGCGCGAATTCCCCGCCGAAACCTCGGTCGAGGCCGTTGACGCCCCAAATAATCAGGCGACTCTGCAAAATATCCGGCTCTGGGACTGGCGGGCTCTACAAGACACGCTCCGCCAGATTCAGGAGATCCGTACCTACTACGACTTTCCCGATATCGATATCGACCGCTACCAGATCAACGGCTCCATGCGTGAGGTGATGCTCGCCGCGCGCGAACTCAGCGTCGATAAACTCCCCGAGAGCAGCCGCAACTGGATCAACGAGAAACTCATCTACACTCACGGCTACGGCATCACCATGAATCCCGTCAACGGATTCACCCCCGAAGGTTTGCCCACGCTGATTCTCAGCAATATGCCGGTCCAGAGCACAGTGAAGGATATCAACGTAACTCGCCCGGAAATTTATTTTGGCGAGATGACGAATACCGACGTCTACGTAAAGACGCATCAAAAAGAGTTCAACTATCCCCAGGGCGAAACCAACAACCTGACTTCCTACGAAGGCACCGGTGGCATTGTTCTTGGCGGATTTTTGCGCCGGGTGCTCATCGCCTTCGACGAAGGCGACATCGCGAAACTCCCCTTCAGCGACGACATCAACCCGCAGAGCCGTCTCCTCATGCGCCGCAACGTTCGCGACCGCGTCACCCAGCTTGCTCCATTTCTCACTTACGAATCCGACCCCTACATTGTCATCGATGACAATGGTCACCTCTCGTGGATCATCGACGCATTTACGACCTCTGATAGCTATCCCTATTCCAGCCACTACACTCTCGGCGGCAACACCGTCAATTACATGCGGAACAGCGTGAAAGTCGTCATCGACGCTTACAACGGTACGACCACGTTCTACGTCTTCGACTCGCAGGATCCCATCATCAACGCATACCGCCGGATGTTTCCGGTTCTGTTCAAAGATGCATCGGCCATGCCTCCGGAATTGCGGAAGCATGTCCGCTATCCCGAACTTCTGCTGAGAATGCAGGCGTCCGTGTACGCGCTCTATCACATGACGGACCCCGAAGTCTTCTACAACCGTGAGGACTTGTGGACGGTTGCTTCCGAAGTGGGCGCAAGCGACTCGGGCGAGCAGCGAACGCTCTCGATGGAACCGAATTTCGTTCTGATGAAGCTTCCCGGCGCGTCCTCAGATGAGTTCGTTGGAATTCTGCCCTTCACTCCCGCGAATCGAAATAACCTGATCGGATGGATCGCCGGGCGCAGTGACGGCGCTGAATACGGCCACGTGCTGGTCTACGACTTCCCCAAAACTCGTCTGGTCGACGGACCATTGCAGATCGAGGCGCGTATCGATCAGAACGCGCAGCTTTCCGGACAACTAACTCTTTGGAATCAGCAAGGCTCGCACGCGCGCCGCGGAACTCTGCTGGTGATCCCCTGTGGCAAAGCCCTGCTATATGCAGAGCCCATTTATCTGCAGGCCGAGCGCAGCCCCATGCCCGAATTGCGCCTCGTCGTCCTCGCGCTTCAGGACCGGCTCGTGTATGCGCCCACGTTCGAAGCCGCGCTGAGTGCGCTGTTCGGCGGTGCTGCTCCTTCGTTACCGACAATCAACACAGCTGCTTCCGCGCCAAGTACGGCGCCTGCCTCCGCCACAAACATATCTTCCCCGGCTCTGAATGAGCTCATCTCCGGCGCAGCCAAAGATCTCGCCGACTACCAGCACCTCACGGCCGAAGGCAAGCTGGGCGAAGCCGGGCAAAAACTAGAACAGCTCAAACAGAAATTAGACCAACTACAAGCGCAGAAAAAATAGCCAAGACCATAAATCTGCGCCGTCTCAGCAGTCCGCCGCGTAAGCATGACTCGTTTCAGGCCACGGACTCATGCATGCCGTGCAAGACCGATTCGTATCAGGGCACGCAATGGCGTGCCGCCAGTGGAAGAGCGGCGCTTTAGCGCCGCGAAAAGGCTACAAAATCAATGCGGGCTTTTAGCCCCAGCCTCGCTTTTCGCAGGGATCGAACTCCCGCAGATCTCTCACTGCCGCGTTTCAGGACTGATCCCCACCAGCGGGATCGCCTTCTCCTGGGCCAACCGGTTATAAGCAGCAAGATCCGTTTTCACAATCTCATTCCACTTCGCCAGTTGCTCGTCCGCCTGCTTGCTCAGTTCGTCATACATTTCGTAATCCTGCTTCGTGGGCGAAGCGTCAGCGCTCGACACTATGCCACCCAGCGCGACCAGCAGGTTGTTTAACCGGATCGGATAGTTCAGCACATCCTGCCCGCTCTTTGCCTTCGTCTGGATCAATGCCTCCTCGACGACCGTCATCTTCTTGTCGAGCGCCGCACCCGCGTCCGCAAGTTCCTTCGCATTAGGATTCTTCTCTTCTTTCAGCCGCTTGTTCAACACCGTCATCTGCGCGCGAATATCCCGAATCTGCCGGATGTCATCGTGCACCTGTGTGACTTTTCCCAGAATCTGCTGCATCAGATCGAACTGCTTCTTCAAGTCCTCCTGCGTAACCTGCAGCCGCGGATCGGGCACAATCTTGAACTCCTGTGTCTGCGACTTTCCATCCACGCTCAGGCGCACCTGATACTCCCCAGGCAGCGCCAGCGGCCCATCCGTCGAACCACCCCATAATGGAGAATTCGGAATCCGCGTCGCGCCCTCATAGTGCAAATCCCAGACGAACCGGTTGATTCCGGCCTCCGTCGGAATTTCATCGTGATGTCCGCGCGAGAAGAAACTCTCTTCTCCTCCTTCACCAGCCGCTTCTTGCTTCGACGGATACGTCCGGATCACCTTCCCCGTCGAATCGAGAATCTCAATCTTGACCCGAGACTCGCTCTTCTTCTCCGAGTCCTCCGCTTTTGAATTCTCCGCCTGTTTAGCAGATTCGGCACCAGCAGTCGGGCTCGAGCCTGCCGACTTTGCGCCAGCCTCCCCCTTCCTCTCTTCGTTCTTTCCTTCCGGCTTCTTGATCTCCGTCTTCAGGTAGTAATAAACGACCGCTCCGGCCGGAGGATTCTGGCCCGCATCGCCGCCGCCGAAGAAAGATCCCGGAAATGTCGTGTGATTCGCCTCACCCGGCGTAAACAAATGCACATCGTCAGCTTTCAGCGAATCGCTCCACTGCCGCAGTGGAGAAAGATCATCCAGAATCCAGAACGACCGTCCATGTGTTGCAACCGCCAGATCGTCATTCTTCACAACGAGATCGTTTACTGGCGAGACCGGAAGATTCAGCTGCAGCGATTGCCAGTTCGCGCCATCGTCGAAGCTAACATAAACACCTCGCTCCGTCCCCGCATACAGCAGGCCCTTCCGTTTCGGATCGATGCGCACGGAGTGAACGTACACGTCCTTCGGGATTCCGTTCACAAGCGTCGTCCACGTCTTCCCGAAATCCGAGGTCTTGAAGATGTACGGGGCAAAGTCGTCCATCTTGTGCCGCTCGACCGCAACATAGGCCGTCCCCGCCTCGCTCGGAGAGGCTTCTATCATGCTGACCGTGCCCCACTCCGGCATTGCCTTCGGCGTGACATTCTCCCAGTTGCCTCCACCATTTCGAGTGAGATGGATCAGCCCGTCATCGCTTCCGGCCCAGATCAAATCCTTCTGTACTGGCGACTCGACCACCGAAAAAATCGTGTCGTAGACTTCCACGCCCGTATTGTCCTTCGTGATCGGCCCGCCTGACGACTCCTGCTTCGACTTATCATTCCGCGTCAAATCCGGAGAAATAATCGTCCAGCTCTTGCCTTCATCGGTAGTCTTGAACAGCACTTCTCCCGCGTAATACAGCGTGTGTGGATCGTGCGGCGAGAACACGATCGGCTCCGTCCACTGGAACCGGTGCTTCAAATCGGCCATGCCCCATCCAATCGGATTGCGTGGCCACGGATCGATCATCTCCGTCTCTTCGGTGCGATGGTCGTAGCGCGAAATATCCCCGCCATACGATCCGGCATACACAATCTCCGGATTGTTCGGATCCGGCGCGATGTATCCGCTCTCGCCGCCGCCGACTGCATGGAAATCGGAGACTCCGATTCCTCCATTCGCGCTCGCGCTCGCAATTGCCACCGTCGAATTATCCTGCTGCGCTCCGTATAGCCAGTATGGGAACCGGTTGTCGGCGATAACGTGGTAGAACTGCGCGGTCGGCTGGTTCATCAGACTCGTCCAGCTGGCGCCCCAATCTGTCGAGATCGTTGCTCCACCATCGTTGCCGTTGATCAAGCGCTTCGGATTTTCCGGATCGATCCAGAAACCGTGATTGTCGCCATGCGGAGTGCGAATTGGCATGAACGTCTTGCCGCCGTCAATCGACCGATAGGTCCCCGTATTCAGGATGTAGACCACGTCCGGATTTTTCGGATCGGCGAATACGTGCGTGTAGTACCACGCCCGCTGCCGGTACCGGCGGTCGTCATTCACAAGCTGCCATTTCTCTCCGCCATCATCCGAGCGGAACAGGCCGCCCTTCTCCGCCTCGATCAGCGCATAAACACGATTGGGATTCGACGTCGTCGCCACTCCAATCCGTCCCAGAATTCCCTCCGGCAGTCCATTGCCAGTCAGCTTCGCCCACGTATCACCGCCATCTGCCGATCGATACAGCCCGCTGCCCGGCCCTCCCGATTCCATCGTCCATGGCTTCCGGACCGCCTGCCACATTCCGGCGAACAGAATATTTGGATTCGAAAGATCAAACTGGATATCGATGCCGCCCGTCTTGTCATCGACGTAAAGAACGCGCTGCCAGCTTTTCCCTCCATCCCGCGAGCGGAACACGCCGCGGGTGGCGTTCGGCCCGAACGGATGCCCCAATGCCGCGACGTAGACAATATTCGGATCCTGCGGATGAACGATCATTCGTCCGATGGAATACGTGTCGCGCAGCCCGACGAACTTCCACGTCTTCCCCGCGTCAATGGACTTGTAAACACCGTTTCCCATCACGATATTTCCGCGGATGCAGGCCTCGCCCGTCCCCACGTAAACAACATTCGGATCCGACGGCGCAACCGCAATCGCTCCAATCGAAGGCGATGCCTCCGGAAACTTGTCCCACAGCGGCTTCCAGCTCAGTCCGCCGTCCGTCGTCTTCCACATGCCTCCGGCAACCGCGCCGAAATAATAGGTATCCGGCTCCCCCGGCACCCCGGCCACCGCCAGCACACGCCCGCCCCGAAACGGGCCGACCAGCCGGTACTTCATCCCTTCAAACAGAGACTTCGGCGCCTCCGGTTTTGGCGGAGGAACCACACCCGCCTCTGCCGGAAATTTTTCTTCCGACGGTTCGCCTGTCAATGTGGCAGTGGCACTCGTCTCCGACGGCTTATTCGGCTGGCGGCGTTGCGCAAACGCCATCGTACTCACCAACAAAATAGCGACGAAATAGCAGGAACGTTTCAAGGGGAGTCCCTCCGGGCGTGGAATGGAAAGAAGTAAATGTACTCTTCGCAGAAAACGTTTGTACACCCGATTTTTTCTGGCCCGGTCCGTAGGTCTAACCGGCTCAAGGACGGAAGAGGTTTCGCAGTTGCTGTGTCCTCACCACTGTCATCCCGACCAAAGCCAACGCTCGGCGAATGCCGGTCCGTTGGCGCGGGCAGAGACCTTCTGTTTTCCTTCGCCGCTGCACCATTGTGAACCTGCTATCGACCGATCAGCGTTCCTTCGCTTCACTTCCAATTGAAATACGCTCCAGGTGCGCCTTCTCCAGCGTCGCATTCAGGTCGCGCAACCGCGTCTGCTTGAATTCCGTCCATCGGGCGATGCCAGCCTTCATCGCCGCGCTTGATTCGTTGTACACCTCTATCGCCTGCGCGGGGGCCGTCCGATCGCCGCTCTCCACAACCCTCAGCGCAGCACCTAGACCAGCGCTCGCGGTTGCAATTCCCATCGCGTCGCCTTCATTTCCTTTGAGAATTTTACCGATCTCAGTTATCGCGTTGGTCACGCCAGCTTCCAGATCAGAGTGACCCGCCACCTTGGATTTCTCTCCCGCCAATTGCTTCTGCGCCGAACCGATCTCTCCCAGAAGACGCCGGGCTTCCAGAGTCGCGGAGTAAATCTCAAGCCCCAGCTTCAGTTGCTGCTCAAGTTCTGGCGCGGTCGCCGTCGTTCTCGGATCCATCGTGACCTTCAGAGCCTGCGTCCAGCTTCTCCCATCGACCGTCAGCCGAACTTCATACTCTCCCGGCACGGCCCGCGGCCCATGCGGACTCCCGTATCCTTCATCTCCTCCCGCCTCCGCTCCGCCGCCGCCCCATTCCAGGTTCCACACAAACCGGTGCATCCCATCAGTCCGCTCGACAACCTGCGGCTTCGGAAACCATCGTTCCGCAATTGGCATTGGAGGCCGCTTGCTCTCTCCTGGATTCTCCGACGAAAAGCGCCGCGACAAATTCCTCTTCGCATCGACAATCTCGATCGACACGCGCTCCGCCGGATTCTTCAAAGCGTAGTCGATAATCGCGCCATTCGGTGGATTCTGCGCCGTCGCTTCCTCCGGAGGAAGCGGCGTCCCGGCAAACGGATCATTATCGACCCGTGTCACCGTCCCCGGACGATACAGAAATGCGCTCTCGGCTTTCACTGCCTCCGCTGTTTGCCGCAACGCCGTGATGTCGTCCAGAATCCAGAACGAACGCCCATGCGTCGCAACGATCAGATCATCTCCGTGCACCGTCATATCCCGCACCGACGTAACCGGAAGATTTAACTGCAGCGGCTGCCAGTGGTCGCCATCGTCAAACGAAGCGTAGATGCCGAACTCCGTTCCAGAGAAGAGCAATCCCTTGCAAACCGGATCTTCCCGCACCGCCCGCAAGAAAGAGGATGACGGAATCCCGTTCGTAATCGCCTCCCAGGTCGCCCCGTAATCGCGCGTCCGATATAGATAAGGAGCGCGATCGTCGAGCCGGTGCCGGTCCACGGCGGCATACGCTTCGCTCGCATTGAAGTGCGAAGCTTCGATCAGCGAAATCTTGCTCCACGGGCTGACCCCCTTCGGCGTCACATCGGCCCACGTCTTTCCCCCATCCCGCGTGATGTGAATCGACCCCGTATCGCTGCCCGCCCAAATCAGATTGCCGTCCAAACCGGAAGGCGCAATCGTAAACACAACGCCATATCCGCGCTGCATCGCATTCTCGACCGTCGGCTTGCTTTCATTTTTCGATTTAGAAGGTTCAGCTCCGGTGAGATCGGGGCTGATCGCCGTCCAGTGCAGCCCGCCATCCACCGTCTTCATCACGTACTGCGTTCCCATATACAGCGTCGTTTTATCGAATGGAGAAAACAACAGAACCGGCGTCCACGGATCCCGGTATTTTCGTTCGGAAATTTCCGATCCCCAGCTCGGAAGCGGCCACGGCGTTATGTCCTGCCCAAACGACGTCCGCAGATCGTAGCGCTCCACGCCGCCGTACGTCTGCGCCACATAAACGATGTCCGGATTCTTTGGGTCCGGCGCCATGTACCCGCTCTCGCTCCCGCCCGCTGGAAACCAGTCGCGCGGCGTGATCTGCCCATGATCCGCCCGGCTCAGAACCGCAGCGCTGCCGCTGTCCTGCTGCGTTCCATACACCACATACGGAAACCGGCTATCTGTGATGACGTGATACATCTGCGCCGTCGGCTGGTTGTACCATGTACTCCACGTTTTCCCATAGTCAATGCTGATCGTCGTCCCCTGATCCGTTCCTAGAACCATCCGCGAAGAACTCTTTGGATCAACCCATATCTGGTGATAGTCGTCTCCACCCGGCGCTCCGCGAACGATCGAAATCGTCTTACCTCCGTCCTCCGATCGATATAGTGCGACGTTCGGCACGTAAATAATGTCTGCATTTTCCGGATCCACCGTGATATTCCCGAAATACCACGACCGGCTGGTCAGCCGCTTATCCGCATTGGTCAGCGTCCAGCTATCTCCGCCATCATCTGACCGGTACAACCCTCCTTTCTGCGGAACATCGATAAGCGCGTACACTCTCTGTCCGTCAGTGGAAACCGCGACTGCCACGCGTCCCCAGTCTCCGCCCGGCAGTCCGCCGCCCGTAAGCCGCGACCACGACTGCCCCTCGTCTCGTGACCGATACAGGCCGCTGCCCGCTCCATCCAGCGGCGCATACGTGCTCCACGGCGGTCGCCGTGCATTCCACGTTCCCGCAAACAGCACGCTGGGCATACCGGAAGCGATTGCCAAGTCCGAGACGCCAGTCTCCGGTCCCTGGTCGAGAACCTTCTTCCAATTCGCGCCGCCATCCGACGACTTATAGACGCCGCGCTCACCATTCGGACCATAGGCGTGTCCAAGCACGCCGACATAAACGACATTCGCATTCCAAGGATCCACCACGATCCGGCTGATCTGTCTTGAATCGCCAAGCCCTAAATATTGCCAACTCTGGCCCGCATCGCTCGATCGATACACTCCATTTCCCGACGCCAGATCCGACCGGATATCCGACTCCCCGGTCCCCACATAAATCACCTTCGCATCCGAAGGAGCCACCGCGATCGCACCGATCGAAGCCACCGGCTCATGATCGAAAATAGGCTTCCACACCACTCCAGCATCGGTCGTTTTCCACACTCCCCCATCGACCGCGCCGAAGTAGAAAGTGGTCCCATCTCCCGGCACTCCAGACACCGCGACCGCGCGCCCTCCGCGAAATGGCCCTATCAGCCGCCACTGGAGCCCGCTGAACAATTCAGGCGCGACCTGGGCCGTAGCATTCACCAAGCTCAAGTTGGAGAGGACAAACACAGCAAGAAAAAGCAGGAGGCATTTCCGCAATGTCGCTGTCATGATGTTTTCGGTCACAACAGTTTAGCGGATCATCTGAGAAATAGGGATCTGCTGTCCGGCAACAGGTTAGCAAAACAAGTCAGAGCGCTTTGAAAGGCCGCGGCTTCGAGCCGCGACGAAAGTTGAATGTAAACAACATCGGCTTCAGCCGCCGAGGTTAGCTTGCGCGTCGAAAGCGACTTTTGCAGCAGCCTCCTGAGGAGTTCTTATCGTTTCCAGTCCCATTCCCCTACTTGTCATCCCGACCGCCGCTTGCCGTACCCGAAGGGAATGGCAAGCGGAGTGGCCGGAGCCTATGTTTCTTTGTGGGTCAAACCTGCACGAATAAAAGTGCAAACGTATCGCGGATTCACTGATGAAAATCGCAACAGTGTCAGACCGTTCGGCTCGAAAAATCTGCCTCTGTCACGTCAGACCTCAGCTCCGTAATCGGACGCCTGCACTTCACCGCGATCTCAAATCCCGCGCCTGACGCTAGTTCCAGCACGCGTACGACCTCGCCCTCACCGTGAAGCACTATCGGTCGACCCGAACTCCGGCCCATTACGCTCACCGTCAAATTCACCGCCGTGGAAATCGGAAGTACATCCCCCGTCTTGACAAGCAATCCTCCGAGGCTTACGTTCTTGCTGACACCTTCAAGTTTGCGCGCTGCCTCGCCTGCTGGAAAGCTTAGACAAACCGGAAATTGCAGATGAAATCGGCGGTACCTTCGCGCTTGCGAATATCGTGCGAAATGCACCTCGGTGAAGTCCATGCGCCCGATGTTATCTGTTGCCCTCTTTCATCAACAGATCGCACCCGGACAACACCAAACGTACATGCCCGTCCGTATGCCTCATTGATTACCTGCCGATTACCGCGGACTAATACCAGTCCGGCTCTAAGCATTCCCTCGTTGTTCTTTCGCCGTTCTGCGTGATGTACCACGGTTATCTACTGTTCTAGGACCACTGGGGCAACACTGGTGGGGATGAGCCGTCCCCCAGTCCAGTAGCGGTACACAGACTGGTTACGGTTTTCTTGGCTCGACGCAATGATAGATACGACAAGAAAACTTCGCTCGAAACATTTTGAAAAAGTACTCGGCGGACTCCTCCTTTTGGCGAGTCTCGCTATCATGTCCGCTTGCCAGGGTCTCAGCGCGGGCGGCACCGGCATTCAGAATCCCGGGACCCTGGGCTCAAATCTTTCCAGCATTAGCTTCGGCAGCGTCACCGTCGGCAAAAGTCACACGATCTCCGGCACCGTGACTAACAACAGCAGTTCCAGCGTCACCGTCTCGCAAGCCACCATCAGCGGCGCCGGATATACACTCAGTGGCATAACCGCTCCCGCAACTCTGGCGGCCGGTCAGAGTGCAAGCTTCAGCGTCAAATTCGCTCCATCCAGTTCCGGAACTTCGAACGGCACCCTGATGGTGGTTTCCAACGCCTCGAACGCGACGCTGACCGTACCAGTCTCGGGATCGGGCACTACCGCCGTAGGAACTCTCAGCGCGGCTCCCTCCTCCCTCAGTTTCGGTACCGTAACCGTAGGACAAAATCAGACCCTGTCCTCCACCATCACCAATACCGGTAGCGCGAGCGTGACGATTTCTCAAGTTGGAATCACCGGCTCCGGATTCACCGTTAGCGGAATCACAACTCCACTAACCCTGGCCACCGGTGCGACTGCGACCGTCGACGTCAAGTTCGCTCCGGCTTCCTCGGGATCCGCCAGCGGAACAGTCACCATCACTTCCGACGCCTCGAACGCATCCTTGACCATCGCAGTCTCCGGTACCGGTGCAGCCACCGCCGGACAGCTCTCAATTACGCCATCCACGCTTGCCTTCGGTAGCGTTGCTGATGGGACGAGCGCCGTCGGTACGGCAACTTTGAAGGCGACTGGCGCCAATGTAACTGTGACGGCGGCAAGCACCAACAATTCCGTCTTCGCCATTGGCTCACTCTCTCTCCCCGTGACCATCGCCGCAGGCCAGAGCCTGCCGGTCACCGTTACCTTCAGCCCGCAAACCGCCAGCTCCTTCACCGGCATGCTGACCGTTACCAGCAACGCTTCGCCTTCCGCTTCCACCGAAACTCTGACTGGAACTGGAACCAGTGTCACCAGCAGTCACACCGTCAACCTATCCTGGAATTCCAGCAGTTCGCCCAATATCTCCGGCTACAACATCTACCGCGCGATTTACACCACCCAGTGCGGCTCGTACACGAAAATTAATCCCCTGTTAAATACGACCACTCTCTACACTGATTCCTCCGTCGCAGACTCCACCTCGTACTGCTACGCAGCTACGGCGGTGAACACCAGCAACGAAGAGAGCGGATATTCCAACATCGTCAGTGACATTCAGATCCCATAATCCAAACCAGAAGTTTTAGGTCCTTCGCCTGCGATCCCGCCCTACCGGCGGGATCATTTTTTTCTCTTCATCCAACCTCCGGCATTGGCCCAACTTTGGCCTTTCTCTATTTGGAACCGGGCCTGCTGCCCCATCGGGATATGTCCTAACGGTATCTTTGCGGCTTTGTCCCAACCCGGCACACTGAACTCATGAGACTCCCCCAGTCCTGCCGTACGCCTTTCTCCGTTCGTCTTTCAATCGTCAGTGTTTTTCTCCTCATCGCCGGCTTTCTTCCGCTGCAGGCGCGATCGACTCAGCAGCTGCGTAGCAATCCCTCCAATATCCGATTCGGATCCGTAGCCGTTGCCCAGTCGCAGAGTCAGTCTGCCGTCTTGAGTAACAACGGCCAGACCAGCGTGACAATCTCCGCCATTACCGCGAACGGAACCGGATTCAGCGTCTCCGGATTGAACTTGCCCGCCGTTCTCGCGGCCGGCCAGACCGCCACCATCACCGTGACCTTCGCTCCGGCTAAAACAGGATGGATCGATGGCAGCATCACCGTGACCAGCACTGCCTCCAATCCCACCCTTCAGTTGGGACTCCGCGGCACCGGAATGACCGGCAATCCGCTGACTGCCGCTCCCTCCAGCCTCTCCTTCGGACAGGTCAATCTCGGCAGCAACTCCGCCCTACCGCTCGTCCTGACAAACGCTGGCTCATCGAGCGAGACTCTTACGGCGTTTCAGGTCGTGGGCAACAGCTTTGGGGTGAGCGCCCCAACTCTTCCCATCACCCTCAATAAGGGACAAAGCGTGACCCTCAGCGTTACATTCACGCCCCAAACCACCGGCTTGCTCAATGGAAGCGTCTTCGTGCCCGGCCCCAGCCTCAACGTTCCTTTTTCCGGCACGGGCGCCACAGTCGCCGCCGGGCAGCTCAGCGTGACACCGACATCCCTGAACTTTGGCAGTATCGACGTCGGCAGCACGGGCTCGCAACCTTCGACGATTACGGCTTCCGGAGGAAGCGTCACCGTATCTTCCGCCTCCAGCAGCAGCTCCCAATTCACCCTCTCGGGCACTTCCTTCCCCCTGACCTTAAACTCCGGGCAGAGCGCGCAAGTAAACATCATCTATGCCCCGACCACCAGCGGATCCGCTTCCGCCACCCTGACCTATACGACATCCTCCAGTTCCAAGAGCTCTGAAGCTCTGTCTGGAACCGGCGTCTCGCCAACCTACAGCGTCAGTCTTTCCTGGAATGCCAGCACGTCCTCGGTGACCGGCTACAACGTCTATCGCGGGACGACCGTCGGCTCTTACTCGAAAATCAACACCTCAGTCGACCCCAACACCACCTATACCGACAGCTCGGTCGTAGGCGGCACCACGTATTACTATGCGGCAACCGCTGTTAATTCCAGCGGTCAGGAAAGCAGCTATTCCTCACCGATCCAAGTCGCGATCCCGTAGGAAGCACTGCTTGTGTGGGGGAAGCACTGCTTGTGTGGGGGGAGCACTGCTTATGTGGGGGGAGCACTGCTTATGTGGGGACAGCCGCCCTCGGCTGTCCGGCGGAGCGAAGCTCCGCTATGCGCTAGCCATATAGCAACGCTCCTTTCCCTGTGAGATCGAACTCCCCGCTCTCTCCTGCCCTGCCTGTGGTACCTTTACCAACACTGGTGTTGTGGACCACACCTGATCTTCTGCCAGACAGTTTCATCAAACGAACATTCTTGAGGGAGATCTCTTGCGCCAAGCCCAAATAGCCCTTCTTCTGCTCTGTTTATTCGTTTTAGCCACACTCGCAGCCGCTCAGAATCCTGCGGTCGACCCCTCCATGCCCGCTCCGCCCCATGAAAAGTCGATCCATCTGAAACATGTTCTCGTCATCGCCCAGACGAAGGGATTCGAACATGATTCCGTTCCCGACGGCATGGCAGCCATCTACAACATGGGCCACGACAGCGGCCTCTGGGACACAACCCTCCGCACCGACACCGAGCTCATCACCAAAAAAGATCTGGGCAGGAATGCCAAGAATCTCGACTACTTCGACGCTCTGGTCTTCGTCAGCACCACGGGCGAGCTCGATCTCGACGACAGCCAGAAGCACGACATGATGTCGTTTATCAAAGACGACGGCAAAGGTTTCGTCGGCATCCACGCCGCGCTCGACACCAACTACAAGTGGCCCGAATACGGCGAGATGATCGGAGGCTGGTTCGACCAGCATCCCTGGTTCACCTTCAACGCTCCCATCATCAACGAAGATCCAGGCTTTCCCGCCGTCCATCATTTCCCCAAAGAATTCGTCAAGTACGACGAGATCTATCAGCCCAAAGACTGGTCCCGCGACAAGGTCCACGTGCTGCTCAGCCTCGACTCCACCAAGCTCAATTACGCGAACAATCCACGCATTCACCGCACCGACCACGACTTCGCCGTCGCCTGGGACAAGATGTACGGCAAGGGCCGCGTCTTCTATTCCACCCTCGGCCACACCGAAGAATCCTGGAGCGATCCCGACATCCGCAAAATGTATTTTGAAGCGGTGAAATGGGTGCTTGGGATGACCGAAGGCAGCACTGCTGCTCATCCCCGTCCGCAAATGTCAGGCGAGACCCACTGACCGGTGACGATGAATCCTCTCCGATCAACCCTTAGCCGGATCGCCTGCACGCTAGTTGTAAGCGCGATTACCACTGCGCCCGTGTACGCGCAGCAAACCGCGCCAGCCGCGCGAAAATCCTATTCAGCCGATCTAGTACAGAAAGGAGCTGCGCTCTTCCGGCAGGACTGTTCCTTCTGTCACGGCCGCGACGCCACCGGCGGCGAAACCGGCCCCGATCTCACCCGCTCCCGTCTCGTGAAAAGCGACGTGGACGGAGACAAGATCGCCCCGGTAATCCGCAACGGGCGCCCCGACAAAGGTATGCCTCCGTTTGATCGCACCGACGACCAGATCGCCAGCCTCGTCGCCTTCATCCACACCCAGCAGAACAATGCCGCCACCGGCAACGGACGCGGAAACGGCGGCCGCAAAGGCGTCGATCCTTCCGATCTTCAGACCGGCAACGTTGCTGCCGGCAAGAAATTCTTCGAAGGCGCGGGCGGATGCGCCAATTGCCACTCGCCCACCGGAGACCTCTCTGGAATCGCCTCGCGCTACAAAGGCCTGGAGCTCGAAGAGCAGATGCTCTACCCGCGCCACGCGAAATCCAAAGTCACGGTGACTCTCGCCTCCGGTCAGACGATCTCCGGCACGCTCGCCTACCTGGACGAATTCACCGTCGGGCTCATCGACCGGACAGGTGTTTACCGCTCATGGCGGACCCGCGACGTCCAGTACAAAATCGATTCTCCCGTCAACGCGCATGTGGATCTATTTCCCAAGTACACCGACGAGAACATTCATGACCTGATGGCATATCTGCAAACGTTGCGCTAATCGCCACCATGATTTGATCTGGAGTTCAAGAGGACTCAACCAGGATGAGTTTCATTCACAAAACGTTCCTCATCGTATCCATTGCATTTCTTGCGCTGATTCCCGCTCGTCCCGCGCTCGCCCAGGGAGCCGATCAGCAAATGCTTCTCCATCCGCCCGCGGACAGCTGGCCCATCTACCACGGCGACTATTCCGGACGCCGCCACAGCTCGCTCCAGCAGATCACTCCTCAGAACGTGAAAAATCTTTCGCTCGCATGGGCGTTTCAGACCCACCAGCAGTCCGAGATCAAGTCCTCCCCGTTGTTGGTCGACGGCATCCTCTACTTCACCGTCCCCGAAAATATTTGGGCGGTCGATGCGCGCTCGGGACATCAGATCTGGCACTACATCCATCCCCGCAGCCCCGGCGAACACATCGGCCATCGCGGCGTCGCCATGTATAACCAATATCTCTTCTTCGTGACTCCCGACGCCCATCTTGTCTCCCTCAACGCAAAAAACGGAACCGTTCGCTGGAACGTGCAGATCGCCGACGTCACCAAGGGCTACTGGACCAGCATGGCTCCGCTCGTCGTCGGCAATCACGTCCTCGTCGGAGTCTCCGGAGACTTCGACAATCTGACCGGATTCATCCGCTCCATCGATCCTGCAACTGGCGCAACCCAGTGGCAGTGGGATTCCACTCCTCCGGCCGGAGCGCCCAACCGGACCACCGGCGGCATGACCTGGATGACCGGGACGTACGACCCCGATCTGAATCTCGTCTACTGGGGAACCGGCAATCCCACGCCCGTTCTTAACGGTTCCACGCGCCCCGGGGACGATCTCTACACTTGCTCCATCGTTGCGCTCAATCCCGATACCGGCAAGCTCGTCTGGGCATTCCAGGTCTCTCCTCATGACACGCACGACTGGGACGCCGTCGAAACTCCGGTCCTTGTCGATGGAGATTTTCACGGCCAGCCGAAGAAGATGCTCATGCAGACTTCGCGCAACGGTTACTTCTTCGTCCTCGACCGCACCAACGGCAAAAGCCTTCTCACCGTTCCCTACGGCCCGGTTAATTGGAGCCTCGGCGTCGACAAGCAAGGCCGTCCCATTCCCAATCCCGAGAAGGAGCCTGCGCCCGACGGCCGCCTCATTGCCCCCGACGAAGGCGGCCTCACCAACTACCGCTCTCCCAGCTTCGACACAAAGAACGGGCTCTTCATCGTCGACGCACATCCCAGTTGGAGCATCTACTTTGCCAAGCCTGCTGACGGACTCTACGGATGGGCCGGCGCCGACTACGACGTCTGGGGTAAAGCCGTTCTTGAGGCGATCGACTATCAGACGGGAAAAATTCGCTGGACCCATGACCTCGGCCCCCGCGGATCCGGCGCCGGAGTCCTCACCACCGATTCCGGCCTGACCTTCACCGGCGACGCCTTGGGCAACTTCCTCGCCCTCGATTCCAGCGACGGCAAGACGCTCTGGCATTCCGGCTCCGGCTCCGAAATCGTCAGTTCCCCGATCACCTATGAACTCGACGGCCGCCAATTCGTTGTCACCAGCAGCGGCGGAGTACTCTTCGCCTGGGCGCTTCCAGAATGACTGCTGTCGAACTGAATGCTCCGTTCACGATCCCGAAGCAATACAATTTACTGTTTCATTCATTCAGAGGATCACGATGATATCTCGTCGCAGTTTCCTGTCGGTTCTCTCGGCGCTTCCCGTCTCGCGTCTTTTTACCCGCAACGCATCTGCAAAACTTGCACCCCTCGCCGATCCAGCCCCATCGGCTTCTTCCGCTGAAGAGCCCATCAAATTCGTAAAGATTGCCATCGGCACCGGCGGACACGGCCACACCTATCCCGGCGCAACCGTTCCCTTCGGCATGGTGCAACTCAGCCCCGACACCTACAACGATGGATGGGACTGGTGTTCCGGCTATCACTATTCCGACAGCTCCATCATGGGATTCAGTCACACCCATCTCAGCGGCACCGGCGCGTCCGACATGCTCGATTTTCTCCTCATGCCCGGCACCGGTCCCGCCAAAACCATGCCCGGCTCTCGCCAGAATCCCGGCGAAGGATACCGCTCCCGCTTCAGCCACGAAGAAGAAATCGCCGAACCCGGCTACTACTCCGTCATTCTTCGCGACTACAACATCCGCGCCGAACTCAGCGCGACCGAGCGCGCCGGCATTCACCGTTATACTTTCCCGCAAAGCGACACCAGTCATTTCATTCTCGACCTCGTCCACACCTACGGCAACGCCGAGATTCTCTGGGCCAATCTGAAGATCGTCGGAAATGACACCATCGTCGGAGGCCGCAGCGTCAAAGGTTGGGCCTCCGGACGCGAAATTCATTTCGCGATGCAGTTCTCCAAACCGTTTCGCGAATTCCAGATCATCTCCGGCGAAAAGCCGCTCGAGACTCGCGAAGCCAAGGGCAATTCCCTCAAATGCCTCGTTCACTTCGACACCAAAGAAGGTGAGACGATCCTCGTCAAGACCGGCCTCTCCGGCGTCAGCATCGAGGGCGCGCAGCGCAACCTGCAATCCGAAATTCCCGCTTGGAATTTCGATAGAGTTCGCAGCGACGCCTATTCCGCCTGGAGCAAGAATCTCTCGAAAATCCGGATCAGCACCTCGAATCTCCGCCACAAGCGCATCTTCTACACCGCGCTCTATCACATGATGCTTGCGCCCACTCTTTTCGACGACGTCGATGGCAACTACCGCGGCATGGACGACAAAGTTCACCAGCTTCCCGGCGGCCTGCACAACTACAGCACCTTCTCTCTTTGGGATACCTACCGCGCCGCGCATCCCATGTACACAATCTTCCAGTCCGAGCGTGTGCCCGACTTCGTCAACTGCATCGGCCGCATGGCTCTCGAAAGTCCCGCCGGAGTCCCCATCTGGCCACTGCAAGCCAAAGAAACTTTCTGCATGACCGGATATCATTCCAGCTCCGTCGTCGCCGAAGCCATGACCAAAGACTTCAAGGGAATCGATTTCGCCAAAATCTATCCCGCATTCAAGAAGCGCGCCATGGTCGACGACTATCGCGGCCTCGGCTACTACCGTAAGCTCGGCTACATTCCCTGCGACAAGGAAGAAGAATCTGCCAGCAAGACCATGGAATATGCCTACGACGATTGGGCCGTCGCGCATCTCGCGCGAGCCGTCGGAGAATCCGAAGAAGCCCAACTCCTGCTCAACCGCTCGAAGAATTACAAGAACCTGTTCGACTCCAGCACCGGATTCATCCGCTCGCGTCTCGAGAACGGCGACTGGGCCGAGCCCTTCACCTCAACCGAAATGGGCTACTCGAAAAAGTGGCGCGACTACACCGAGTCCGATCCCTGGGAGACCACGTTCACCGTTCAGCACGATCCCGCAGGATTGATCGGCCTCTTCGGAAGCCCGCACGCCTTCATCGAAAAACTCGACACCCTATTCACCACGAGCTCTGAACTCCCTTCCGACGCGCCTCCTGACATCGCGGGGATGGTCGGCCAGTATGCTCACGGCAACGAGCCTTGCCATCACATGGCCTATCTTTATTGTTACGCCGGAGCCGCCCACAAAACGCAGTCCCGCATTCGCAGCCTCCTCGACCTCGAATACGACGATCAACCCGACGGTCTCGCCGGAAACGAAGATTGCGGACAAATGTCCGCCTGGTACGTCATCAGTTCTCTCGGTTTCTACGCAGTCGATCCGGTCAGCGGAAACTACGTCTTCGGCACGCCGCTCTTCGACCACGCTGAAGTGGACCTTGGAAATGGAAAGAAGCTAGTCGTCCAGGCCAAACGCAATTCGCCCGGCGATCCATACATCGAGTCAGTCACTCTCAACGGCAAGCCGCATTCGAAACTATGGTTCCGTCACGCCGACATCGCCAACGGCGGCACCATCGTCTTCACCATGAGCAGCAAGCCGAACGAGCAGTTCGGCGCCGACAAAGATGCCTGGCCTCCATCGCTGAAAATGTAGACCAGTATTAAGACCCGCTGTAAAGTTTGCAAAAAACTGTCATCCCGGCCAAGTAGCTGGATCGGCGCAGCCGAGCCAGCCGCGCGCGTGGAGGGACCTTTTGTTCTGCGGCCGCTTTCAAAAAAAAGAACCAGGACGAATCGTCCGATCGGTATGCGCACCCACTCCACAAAACTTCCACCCCTCCGCCGCCATTTCGTTTAAAGTATCCAGTTCGTCCAAAAGCAAGTCACTCCATATCACCACCACGAAGTGCCGTGAGTAAGGAGAGACCATGAAGCAGAATCCCGCTCCCGTCGATAGTCCTCATAACGCCGTTTCCCGCCGCGAATTCCTCGCTCAATCCGCCACCGCTGCCATCGGATTTTCGATCGTCCCTCGCCACGTCTTGGGAGGCCCCGGCTACGTTCCTCCCAGCGATAAAGTGAACGTCGCCTTCATTGGCGTCGGCTCACAAGGCATGCGCGTGATGTTGAAATTCTTGCGCGAGCCCGACCTGCAGGGTGTCGCCGTCTGCGACGTTAACAAAAGCGGCGCGAACCACCCGCAGTGGTCGACCCACGAATACTGCAATTCCGTCCGCAATCTTCTCGGCGTCACGAGCGGCTGGGATTGGCTCAGCCCCGATCAGCCGATCCAGTTGACGCATTCGCTCACGGCGACCTGCGGCGTCTCCGGACGCGAGCCTTGCCAGAAAATTGTCGACGCCTACTACGCCACGCAGCAGCGCTCCGGCAACTACCACGGCTGTGCCGCCTACAACGATTTCCGCGAACTACTCGAAAAGCAGCACGATGTCGACGCCGTTGTCGTCTGCACCACTGACAACTTGCACGCCGCCGTCTCCGCCGCGGCCATGAAGAAGGGCAAGCACGTTTTCTGTCAGAAGCCGCTGACGCACACGATTTTCGAAGCGCGCCGCATTGCCGAAATCGCCCGCCAGACTGGAGTCGCCACGCAAATCGCCGTCGCCAATCAGGCCTCCGAATCCACTCGCCAGCTCTGCGAATGGATCTGGAGCGGCGCCATCGGTCCAGTTCGCGAAGTCGCAAACTGGTCCAGCCGTCCGTTCTGGGCCCAGGCAATCGAGCGTCCGAAGGAAACCGAACCCGTCCCCGACGGCCTCGACTGGGATCTCTGGCTCGGCCCCGCTCCCGTCCGTCCTTACAACCACATCTATCTTCCATTCGTCTGGCGCGGATGGGCCGACTTCGGTTGCGGCGCGCTCGGCGACATGGGCTCTTACAGCTACGACACAATTTTCCGCGTGCTGAAACTCGAAGCTCCCACCAGCGTCGAAGCCAGTTCCACCGACCGCTACGACGAAACCTATCCGCTCGCTTCCATCATCCATTACGACTTTCCCGCGCGCGGCAACATGCCGCCCGTCAAGTTCACCTGGTACGACGGCGGCCTCAAACCTCTGCGCCCCGATGAACTCGAGCCCAATCGCCCCTTCAAAGGCTCCGGCGAAGAAGACGAAGGACTCCTTTTCATCGGCGATGGGGGCAAAATTCTCTGCGGCTTCAACGGCGCCAACCCGGTTCTGATTCCACAGTCGCGCATGGATAGTTTCAAGCAGCCGCCGAAGACTCTGCCCCGCTCTCCCGGCAACGAGCGCGAGTGGCTCGACGCCTGCAAAGGCGGCACCACGAAGCCCGGCGGCAATTTCGAATTCGAAGGCCTCGTCACCGAAACCCTCTTGCTCGGAAATGTCGCCGTCCGCCTCGGAAAGAAAGTTTCCTGGGACCGCGGCGCCATGAAGGTCGATGATTCCGACGCCGCGCAAGACATGATCCGGCCCGCACGCCGCGCCGGCTGGGAGCTTTGAGCCCGTTTAGGACTCTATGGAGGGCGTCATTCCGAAGCCCCGGGCTTTTACCAGCGGGGCGAGGAATCTCCCGCCGAGTACCGATGAACGCTTGTTGTCGGCACACAACATTAACGAGCTTTGAGGCCCGGACAAAACATTAACACCATGAAACAATTTTTTTAGGAACGAACACGATCTAATTTCAGGAGCGATCCATGTCCGCACTTTCCCGAAGAGAATTCTGCAAGATCGCATCAGCGCAAGCTGTCGCAGCCGGATTCCTCGCTGCCGGCGTCCTGGATCTCCGCGCCAATCCGCTCGGCATGCCCATCGGATGTCAAACCTGGCCCGTCCGCGAAATGATCGCCAAAGATTTCCCCGGCGCCATCAAACATCTCGCCGCCGCTGGATTTCAAAGCATCGAACTCTGCTCTCCCGTCGGCTACTCGGACTACGGCTTCGGCGGCCTAGCCAAATATAAAGGCTCCGAGCTCAAGCAGATTCTCAACGACGCGGGCGTCACCTGCGTAAGCTCCCACTTCAACATCAAAGAGCTTCGCGACAATCAGGAAGATCGCATCGCCTGGGCCAAAGATGTCGGCCTCACCCAGATGCTCGTCCCCAGTCTCGAAGGACCGGACAATCCCACCATGGACGACGTCAAGCGCGCCGCCGACGAATACAACAAAATCGGGGAACGCGCCGCCAAAGCCGGCATCCAACAAGGCCTTCACAACGAAGGCTTCGAACTTTCCATGGTCGATGGCAAGCGCACCTACGACGTTCTTTTCGATCTTCTCGATCCCAAGCTGGTGAAGCTTCAGTTCCAGGTCTCCACCGTCAGCCGCGGATTCGACGCCGCCGAATACTTCACGAAATATCCCGGACGCTTCGTCTCCATGCACGTCCAAGGCTGGTCGGCCCCCACCAAGAAAATCGTTGCCGTGGGTCAGGGCACTCTCGATTGGAAAAAGATTTTCACCGCCGCAAAAGTGGGCGGCATCAAGAACTACTTCGTCGAGATGAATCTTGATCTGATGAAGGCCAGCGTCCCCTATCTCCGCAGCTTGAACGTCTGATATGAAACGATGTCATGCTGGGCGAGGATTGAGCTTCGCGAACGGTTTCTGTGAAAGGGCGCGGCTTTAGCCGTGCCATTGAACTCCGCAAAAGATTCGGCGCTTTAGCCCCCGAGGGAAACTGCCTCGGAGGAATTCACCGCGGCACCGCGGCACTCTCCGGCCGGATCAGCAATGCCAACCGCGGAAAGAGAAAATGTCCCGCCGCATCGTCGATGACGTTCACCTGGCACGTATAGAATCCGGGCTGCAGCGTGTTCAGCGGCAGATCCAATTGAAACACTCCCGCCTTGCGGTCGCGCGCGTTCAACTCTGTTAACTCCACCATCGAACTCTCGTACACCTTCGCCTTTCCTCGGAAGAACGAAACATTACTCAGCAGACGGATGCCCGGCTTTCCTTCAGATCCTTGTGTTGTCGCCGTCTCCCGCCCCGGATCGTATACCTCGTAATACAGCCGCAAATGCTGCGTCGAAGAGAATACATGCGTTACATTCGGAATAATCTCTGATCCATCCCGCACCAGCGGATTCAGCTCCGAGCTTTTCTTTGCCGGCTGCAACTGACTCGCCAGCACCACCGAACTCATCTTCAGCGGAGCCGTCTTCAGATCCGGCACAGCCAAGTCCGTCTCGAAAGATCCCATCCGTCCTGTCTCATTCTCCCGCACCACAAACTTCAGGTGATACTTTCCCGGAGGCAGGCTCACGCCCGTGTCATACTGCACATTTTTCTTCTTCACTTCGGAGGACGTATCCACCGCCAGCTTCACCGTGTCGCGGATTCTCGTCACCGGATGCTGCTGATCGTCCATCACCATCCCAATCACATCCAGCGTCGCCTTATCGCGGTCGCTGCTTCGCACAAATGGAATCTCCGATCCTGGCACCACCAGCGAGATCGGGATATAAAACTTATTCGCCTCTACCCGGAAATATGCCGCGCCCAGATATAGCGGCAAATCTGTCGTCGGCAACTCTGACGCCAGTTCCTCCTGCAGCTGCAGCTCCTTATCTTCTTTCGTCGAGTGCTGGTAATCCGCCGGAGCATAATATCCGCGCCGGTACTCGATCTTCGCGCTGGGTACATTCAGCTTCACCACAATTCGCCGGTATCGTCCGTCCCTCGCCGGATTCGAGCTGTGATACCCGAGCAGATAATAGGTCGACGTGTCCTGCTGCACTCCCTTGAATATCTGCGTGAAATCATTCGAATCCAGAAACGCGCGGCCGCCCGTATCGCTCGCCAGCGTCACCAGCGTCTCCTGCGTTGTGAAATTCGAGTTCAGCGCATTGATCATCGACTGCCCCGAATACGCCGACGTTCCCCGCAGGCTCGCGTTCTGCGCCTCTCCCCCGGCCACAATCGCCTGCAGTCCGCGCAAATCCATCGTGTAGATCGCCAGGTTCGAGCGCACCGCTGCGTTGATCGCCGCCCGCAACTCCGATTGGTTTTCAATCCCCGTGCGGTCCATGCCGCTCGAAAAATAAATCAGCGATTTCTTCTGCTGCACCTGCGAAAGCTTCTCCGCCACCGACCTCAAAGCCTCCAGCCGCCGGTCCGTATTAAAGATGTTGTATTCCGTGTCGTCCGCCGTGAACGCCTGTCCCGTATCCGGAGTCCCTTCCGTCGTTCCCGTCGTACCTTCTTCGTAGCCCTGCCCGCTGCCCTCTCCGAACGCCTCCAGCTGTTTCTTTAGCAACGCGTGATCGGCGGTGAAATCCTGATTCACCTCGAGCGAACTCCCCAGCGACACGATCGACACCAGATCCGCCGGGGCCATCTGCGTATCAACGTAATGTTCCGCCGAAGTGATCGCGCGATCGATCTCGTCCGGCTCCATCGCTGACAGATCGAAGAACAAAACAATCAGCCGGTGATCCTTGAACTGATTCTCCGCATCCGTTTTCTTCACTTCCCCCGGACTCGGCTGCGCAGCCGGGGCCCCCGCCAGCGGCTTCACCTGCGCCACCTGCTGACTTGCTACCGCGTCGATATTCTCCACATCAAACGACACGACCTTCTGCGGCTTGTTGTCCTCCAGCACCCTGAAATCTTCCGGCCCGAGTCCCCGAACAAAATTTCCGCTCTTGTCCTTGACGGTGACATTCACCAGCACCAGTTCGCTCTGCACGCGGAACGTATAGTCCGCCTGCTCCTGCGCCGGCACCGACGAACAGAGCAACCCGCCCGTCAGCGCCCACGCCAGCACCGCATTCGTCCATTTCTTCGCGCCGCCAGCCATTTGCGATCGCCTCAAAACCGGAACCTCGCCGTCATCGTAATCTGCCGCATTCCGCCCACCGCGGTCACGCGTCCAAACGTCGGCGACCCCAGCACCGAATCGATCGACGTGTAATTCGGAGTGTTGAAAACGTTCGTCGCCTGCGCCCGGATCTCCAGCATTCGCGACTCCTTCAGCGGCACCACTTTCGTGAACGCCATGTCGAACAAAATCGATCCCGGACCGATGATGCTGTTCCGCCTCGCGTCGCCATACGGACCCGCCGGCAACGCGAATGCCGCCGTGTTGAACCATTCCCCGATCGACGGATTTACAACACGGATCGACTCTCCCGGCACCACGTCCGGCCGCAGCGTCCCATTCGTGCCCCGATTCACTTCTTCCGCGCTTCCCAGAATCCTCGGCGTGAACGGCAGGCCCGACGCAATCGTCCAGTCACCGCTCCACTGCCAGTCCCCAAAGATCGCTCGCAACGGCCCATTCCCTGTCAGCCATCGCTTGTCATGCCCAAACGGAAGTTCCCACAGGTAATCCGCCGTAAGCCGTTGCGTCTGATTAAAGCTCGAAAGCCCGCGCTCGGCCGCCAGATCGAGCGGATTCTGCGCCACGCTCGCCGCTCCACTACTTGCCGTCGGACCCGCGCCGCCCGCGCCCGTTCCTCCTCCACCCAGCCCTGCCCGTGACACCACGGACGTCGCTCCCGAGCCAATTGAAGACGCATTGTCGATCGACTTCGAGAACGTATAAATTCCGCCGATCGAAAACCCGCTGGCCAGCCGCTTGCGCAATCGCACCGACCCCGCATTCGCCTCCAAATCGGCCAGCGAATTCTCGTACGTGAACGCCTGCACATTCGGTATCAGCAAGCCTGCCGCCATCCGGTTCGGCGCTTCCAGAATGTCCAGATCCGTTCCCTTCGTTCCTGAGTAGTCGATGTTCAACAGCAGCGTTGGCCGGATCTCCTGCTGGATATCCAGATTGCGGATCTGCACATACCCCAGCCGGTAATTCGGATTCACCGCGAAGCTGTTCGTGAGCTCGTTGCTCGCCGCCGTTGGAAATCCGTTCGCCAGCGTCAGTGCACCAGTCGCCGCCTGAATGTTCGTCTGCGTCGTCGAGAACGGAGGCTGAAACGCCAACTGCTGCGCGATTGTCTGATAAGCGCCCGTGTTGTAATTGATCCCGTATCCGCCGCGCACCACTGTCTTCGAAAGCGGCTTCCAGGCAAATCCAATGCGTGGCGCAAGATTATTGCGGTCCGGCCGCACCAGGCTCGCCGGCAACGCTCCGCTATAGGGACCAACTTGTCCCGGCAGAACGAGAGCCGCCGCAGCCGCTCCCAGCGCCGGATTCAGCACTCCAGGCGACAAATCCAGATTCGCAATCCGGTTATTCTCTTCCGTGAGTGGCGACACGTATTCATAGCGCGCGCCCAAGTTCAGCGTCAGATTCCCGCGAACCTTCCATTCATCCTGCGCATACAAGTCCCAGTAATTTCCGTGGAAGTGATAGTTGTCCGCGCCATACTGCACCGACGTCTGCTGTGGCAGTCCCAGCAGAAAATCCGCGAAGTCATACCCCGTTCCCGCCACTTGCTGCCCCTGCGCATTCACTTCCGACGTATTGATGCCCGTGAATATAAACGATCCCCGCGCGTTGCTGCTCGTCTCCGTATTCAGTTCCACCCGCCGGTAGTCACCGCCCCACCGCCACGTATGTTTCCCGCGATTCCACACCACGCTGTCGGAAAACGTGTAGGTCTGATTCCTCAGCAACTGCGGATTCGTGTCTTGCAGGCTCGCAACGTCAGTGAACGAAAGATTCGGCAACCCCCAGTCAAACGGATTCGTCGACACTCCATTGATCCCCTCCGCGCTCGCCACATCCGTGTTGAAGGCGTACAAGTTCTGCGTGCTCGTCCGGCTGCGGTTGAAATCGAATCGCAGGCTGTTCGTCATCTTCCCAATACTGCGGATATATCCAACGGGAATATCGAAAGCCCGCACGCTCGTGTTCCCTCCCACGCTCGGAAACGGGTTCGTGATATTCGAACTGGTCGCGTGATAGTGCAAGCCAAACGTCAGGTTATTCCGCGGACCTCGCCGGCCCATCCCCCGCCCGCGTCCGAACGCCGGAGCCGCGCCAAACGTGTGATTCACGCGCACATTCAAGTCATCCGTGTCATTGTTCGTCGAAGTCACATAATGAAAGTTCTGAGAGTTTCCTGCGGTCGGCGTCAGGTTCGGCATCGGGATATACGCCAGCAATCCCTGCGCCGTCGGACTGATATCGCCCTGCGGAATCGTGTTGCACGGCGTGGCCGGCGGATTGCAAGCGAACGGCGCATTCGTCGACGGATTAAAAATCTGCACCGGCTGCCCTGCCGACGCCCCCGCCGTGTACTGCGTCGCCGAAAAATCTCCCTGCCGCTCCAGCAGCGTCGGCACCGTCGAAAACTGGTCGAACGGATTCTCCCCGCGCCGCCCGTTGTAATTCACGAAGAAAAAAGTCTTCATCCCGCCGTGATAAATCTTCGGAATGTTCAGCGGACCGCCCAGCGATCCCCCAAAGCTGTTCTGCTGATACGCCGGATTCTCCACCTGCCCTAAGAGGGCGTACGGCGCGGCATTCAGCGCCGAGTCGCCGATCCCGTAATAAATCGATCCGTGCGGATGATTGATGTCAAACCCGCGCCGCCCAACCATCGCCATCGCGCGCCCCGGGCCCCCGCCGCCAAATCCTCCGCCCCGTCCACCGCCAAATCCTCCGGCTCCTTCACCGAAGCCGCCGCCCTCCGCCCGCGCATCCTGAATCCTCTGCTGCAGTTCTTCCCCGCTCATTGAGTTGAACGGATTCGTCGTGTTTCCCGAAACCGCAATCGATTCTGTCGCGCTATTCGGATCGATCCCCGGCACCGGCATTCCCGACGGCACAACATCCGACATTCCACCCGCACTCGTATCCTGCCCTGTCATATTCTGCAGCGCCGTTAGCATCTGAAAGCCGCGTTGCCCGTAGCCCTGAGTCCCCGCTCTGCGCTCTACCGGTGATATCTCGCGCGTGCGCGACAAAAGCGTCAACTCGAAGTTCGCGACCGCGCTCTGGTGTACCGCATCCACCACCACGTTCTGCGTACTGTGCGCGAACGCCGCCATCTCAACGCGCACCGCGTACGTCCCATACGCCGGCACTTTCGCCGAGTACGTTCCGTCGACATCGCTCCACGTCGTGATCTTCAAATTCAGAATTCCCGCGCCGCCGGATTTCTGATCCGGCGCCGCGAGCGAGATCGAAACCCCAGCACCCGGAATCGGCATGTTCCCCGATTTCACCACGCCACGAATCGTTCCAGCGGCCGTTGCCGGCTGAATCGCATTCGAATTGGTCGGAACGGATTTAGCCGCAGCAGAACTCTGCGGCGCTGATGTAGAAGAATTTAAATTTGAACTCGCCGAATTCGGGCTGGCCTGATTCGCCGTCGCCGCGCCCGAATCAGCACCGGACCCGCCGCTCTCCCTTGCCGATGCCGGAACCGGCGCGCTCGCAGCCGCATTTGATTGGTCAGATGCCTGCCAATCCCGCGCCTCAACCCGGAGACACGCCAGGCACAGAGCACCGCTCAAAAACAGCACCCGCCAAATCGGCGTGCCAAGCCTCATCATCGACAATCCGTCCCCACGGTGTCAGCGCAATTCCTGCTGCGATCATAGCGGTCCGCCTTCGCCAAAAATGTAAAATTTTGTCTGCATTTGCCAAGAAAACCGCACCTGCAGGGACAGCCGCCCTCGGCTGTCCGGCGGCAAATTCCATGTGGGGACAGCCGCCCTCGGCTGTCCGGCGGCGCAGATTCACCGCGCCGCAGCGTTTTTCCTTCCTACTGGACTAGTACCCTCATCAGACACCGAAGCCCGACCCGATTTCCCGAAAGCCCAAAGCCGGCCCCCGAAAGCCGATATAATGTCCTGTAACGTGGGTTGGGTTCACCCTCGCTCCCCTGCTGACACGAACCCGCCTCGTTGCGCACTTTTCACCTCCGAAGGAGTCCGAATGGCAATCCAGAAGACCGATAAAATCTGGCATAACGGCAAACTCATCAATTGGGACGACGCGACGCTGCACGTCATGTCGCACGTCGTCCATTACGGTTCTTCGGTTTTCGAAGGCATCCGCTGCTACGAACTGCCTAGCGGGCCGGCGATTTTCCGCGCCACTGAGCACATGCAGCGGCTGACGGACTCGGCCAAGGTCTACCGCATGGACATTCCCTTCACCCGCGACGAACTGACCAAAGGAATGCTCGAAACCGTCGGTCACAACGGCGCGTGGCCCTGCTATGTACGTCCGGTCGTCTTCCGCGGATACGGCGACGCCGGCGTCAATCCTCTGCACTGCCCGGTCGAGGTTTACATCTGCAATTATCCCTGGGGAAAATATCTGGGCGGCGAGACCGAGGGTTGTGATGTCTGCGTCTCCTCGTGGACCCGCCTTGCCCCGAACACGCTCCCAGCCATGGCCAAGGCCGGCGCGAATTACATGAACTCGCAGCTCATCAAGATGGAAGCTATCGCCAACGGATATGTCGAGGGCATTGCGCTCGACGCTAATGGATTCGTCAGCGAGGGCTCCGGCGAGAATATTTTCCTCGTGCATCGCGAAAAGCTGATCACTGCGCCGCTGGGCAATTCGGTCCTGCCCGGCATCACCCGCGACTCAATCCTGACCATCGCCCATGATCTCAACATCCCGGTTGTCGAGCAGATGATTCCGCGCGAGATGCTCTACATCGCCGACGAGGCCTTCTTCACCGGAACAGCAGCCGAAGTCACCCCGATCCGTTCCGTCGACAAGATCAAGGTCGGCAAGGGCGGCATGGGCCCCATTACCAAAGCCCTGCAGAAGGAGTTCTACGCCATCGTCCGCGGCGAAAAGAATGATCGCTACGGATGGCTCACTCCCGTCCCGGTGCGCAGCAAGCAGCCGGTCGGCGTATAATTCTCCACGTTCGATCAAACGGTCACTACACGAGGGGCGCGGCCTGCGCCCCTTGCAACATTTCAGCCCGGAAACAGACCAAACAATTTCACGGAAGGAGAACTACCTATGTCCCAAGGAATGACTCCCGAGTTTGCTCTTGGATATTGCGCGATGATGCTCGACGGCATTCAGCGCGAAGCAGAATGCACGAAAAAAGTAATCGGCGCGGTCCCGGATGACCGTTCTGATTACCGCCCCGACCCGCATGCCCGCACCGCAAAGGAACTCGCGTGGCACATTGCAAACACTGACGTCCAGTTTCTCGATGGCATCGCCGACATGAAATTCACCATGGGGAATCCGGAAACCAAGCCGCAGACCAGCGCGGAAGTGGTGGCATGGTATGACGAGAATATGAAGCGCGCTTTGGCCAGAGTCTCAGCGATGTCGGCCGAGCAGCTCATGACGCCCGTCAGCTTCGCCGGAATCTTCAACTATCCGGCAGTCGTCTATCTCACCTTCCTCAACAATCACAGCATCCATCATCGCGGAGAACTCGCAACCTATCTTCGCCCCATGGGATCGAAGGTTCCGTCCATCTACGGAGGCAGCTACGACGAACCCTTCCAAATGCCCGAACCAGCCGAAACCGCTGCCTAGCCCTGCATTCTTGTCTGCGAAAGCCGCCCGGCCGAGGGCGGCTTTTTTTACGTAGCGACAGCCGCATCGGTAAATTCCTGTATGGCGTCCCGAACGTAAGCCTGAAATGATGCTCGGTCTTTTATCATTCTCCTCTTTGAGCTCACACCGTTTCGAGGCTGCGGAGAAAGTGAGTTGACGACCCAACCAGGACGCGAAGGCCGATGACAGAGGAAAACCCTCTCGTCCGGCAAGTCGACCAGTTTATTCTCGACCAGATCGACACGGTCCCTCATCTGGAGGCGCTCCTCCTCGTGTGGAACCGTCGCCCAAAAGTCTGGTCAATCAGCGAGATGGCTGCGTCGCTCTACGTCCCCAAGGACCTCGCTGCCAGAGTCTTGCGCGATCTCGCGCAGCGCGGCCTGCTGGAAGAAACACCTCCCTCTACCGGGCAATTCGCGTATCATTCCGATTCCCCCGATCAGGACAATTTGATCTCGCAAGTCAATGCGACGTACCGGCGTGAACTGATACGCATATCGAGAATGCTGCACAGCAAGGCGCCATCGTCTTTGCGCGATTTCGCCCGCGCGTTCCGATTTACCAAGGAGAAACCGTGATATGGGTCCGGCAGTCTACATACTCGGCTCACTGACGACGCTCATCTGCGCGGTCCTGCTCATGCGCGGCTATTCCCGCAGCGGCACCCGCTTGCTCCTCTGGAGCGCCATCTGTTTCTTCGGACTGGCGCTCTCCAACTTCCTCACTTTCCTGGATTTAGTGGTCTTGCCGAATGTAGATCTGTATGTCTGGCGCTTGAGCACCGCGGCCGCCGCAATGTTGATCCTCGTTTACGGCTTGATCTGGGAGGGCGAATGACTGAAATCCAGGGATTCCTGCTGGGAGTAGTCGCAACTTCTTCGGTCCTCGCCAGCCTCTTCTTCCTCAGATTCTGGAGGCGGACGCGCGATTCTCTGTTCCTCGCCTTTTCCATCGCGTTCTTCATTGAAGGATTAAACCGGATCTCAACCCTGCTCACCCGGCACCCAAACGAAGGAAGTCCCTGGATCTATTCCGTGCGCCTGTTCGCCTTCCTGATTATCCTCGCAGGAATTCTCCACAAAAATCTTGGCGCCGACCGCTGACGACAGCTGTTGTCATCACGACTCATCGTCATCTCGATCCAATCATTGTCATCTCGACCGGAGCGTTGCGTTCCGCGAAGCGGAAGGCAGTCCGGAGTGGAGAGACCTTCTGTTTTCGCACTCGCATATAAGAATCCCTCCCATAAATGTTATTGGGTAGGGCACAGCTTCCAGCCGTGCCATCACGTGGAAGAGCGGCGCTTTAGCGCTGCGATAACGCGACAAATCAATGCGGGCTTCAGCCCCCGAGCATGCCAGAGTTGTTTTTGCTTCACTTACGAGAAGACTTAATGCCCCAGGAACCGCTCGAAGCCGCGCCACACAACGCACCCGGAAGTACTCCTCAAATCGCACACGAACGTAACCTTCGATTGTGCACCCCATCACAGCCACCGATCGCTTTCGTGAGTGAAATATAACCAGCGGTCCACGGGAATGCGAAAAATCCAAAGAATGCTCCAACTCGCGGCAATGCTGGCTATGCTTGTCATCCCGGCCAAAGCCGGCGGACCGTTCGTACTCTTTCCCCAGGCTGCAGAGCTTGTTTCCCCCGACAAGCATTTCAGCGTCCGCAACGTAGATGCTGGCGATCCCGGCTCCGCATTTGTGGGAACCTTCCATTCCCTATGGCTCACGGACCTGTCCACGAAGCAGTCGCGCAAGCTTTGCGATTACGTCGGCATCGCTGCGGTCGCGTGGTCGCGCAGCGATCTCGTTCTGGTCACGCAGTATCTCAGCAATAAAAGTTCGCGAGTACTCGTTTTTCCCGTAGCCCCCGCGCTAGATCCGCTGCTGCTCGATCAGCCCGGTGGCACGCAGATGATTCCCGTCGAACTGCGCGACACCCTTCGCCAGAACGATCACGTGTTCATTGAGGCCTCGCGCGTGGATGACGCGATCCTTTATCTGACAGTCTGGGGATACGGACGCCACGACGTAAACGGATTCCGCTGGGCCTGCCAGTACGGCATCCGCGAAGGCAGCCTAACCTGTAAATCGCAACGCTCCGCCAAGTAGCGTCTTCTCTGCCGCAAGAGCCGCAGACTGTATCGCCGCCATCCTGGCGGCGTCCCGCCGACAGCGCAGAAGCTACCTCAAAGGTAGTGGTCCAATCTCCTGCTGTAGGCCATTACCTAGGTCATCTTGGGGTAGGTGACGATTCCGGCGATCATACTGAGAGACGAAGCCTCAGGCGGCTTCGAGGAATAATCCCGCATGAATATCGATGATCTCCTGCGAATTGCGACGGAACGGCGAGCTAGCGACTTGCATCTGAAGGTTGGGAACTATCCCCACCTGCGTATTGACGGCGAACTGGCGCCATTGACCGATCAGCCCCGCATCAGCGCGGAAGACATGTTGAACATGGCCTTCAGCATGATGTCGGCGCGGCAGAAGCAGAAATTCAAAGAGACCACAGAAATCGATATGGCCTATGGCGTCGCTGGCCTGGGACGCTTCCGTGTCAACATCTTTCAGCAGCGCGGCAACGTCGGACTGGTCCTCCGTGTCATTCCGACCAAGATTCGCGCCCTCGACGAACTGTTCCTGCCCAAAGTCGTCGAGCAGATTTGCGACATGCCACGCGGCCTCGTGCTGGTCACCGGTGTAACTGGTTCCGGTAAGTCCACCACGCTAGCCGCGATGGTTGATCGAGTAAATTCCTCGCGCGCAGAACACATCGTCACCATCGAAGACCCGATCGAATTCTTGCACCGCGACAAAAAAGGTTACGTGAACCAGCGCGAGGTCGGCGTCGATACTCCATCATTCGGAGCCGCGCTCCGCGCCTCGTTGCGTCAAGATCCCGACGTGATCCTGGTCGGCGAAATGCGAGACCTGGAAACCATCTCGACCGCGCTGCACGCGGCCGAAACCGGTCACATGGTCTTCTCGACCCTACACACTCTGGACGCCGTCGAAACCATCAACCGTGTCATTTCGATTTTCCCTCCGCCGGAGCAGAAGCAGATTCGTATGCAACTCGCGGCCGTCATGCGCGCCATCGTCAGCCAACGGCTCGTGCGCCGCTGCGACGCCGAAGGCCGCGTGCCCGCCGTCGAAGTCATGATCAATACCGCCTACATCCGTGAGTGCGTGCTCGTGCCCGAAAAGACCCGATCAATTCGCGACGCAATTTCGGCCGGCACCTCGCAATACGGCATGCAGACCTTCGATCAGTCGCTCTGGGATCTCTTCCAGGCCGGCCTGATCAATTACGACACGGCTCTCGACAATGCCTCGAATGCCGACGACTTCAAGCTGCGCATGCAAGGCATCGCGTCGACAGCCGACATCTCCCGCCAGTCCATGCAGTCCACCGGCTTCAGCGGAAGATAGAGAAAGTTTTAGATTTTCAACGTGGCAAGGTTTCAAGGCTTCAAGGCTTCAAAGTTCCACGGTGGGCGCGAGCAATCGCGCCCTTCCTTTTTGGGCAAAATGATTACCGCCGAGTTCGCCGAGCACGCGGAGTGAAAGCAAGGAAGGCTTAGTTACGTGATGCGGGGCGAAACTGCTGCCACTTCGGGATTTCTACCCTAATTCCCCTCCGCGTCCTCTGCGGTGTTCGTTTGCTTTCCTGGGGACTGGTATCGTTATCCCATGTCATTCTCGCGTCCCAAGCGAAAGACCTACTCCGAAGACGAGCTTTACGAATACGCCGTCGGCGCCCTCGCGCGCCGCATGCGCACCGTCGCCGAACTCAAGCGGCTGATGCGGGCACGAGTCGAAGATCCCGAGTCGGAATACGCAGAAACGCTGGTCGAACTCGTAATCCGCCGCCTGAAAGATCAGGGATATCTCAACGACTCCAAGTATGCGGCCTATTATTCGAGCATGCGCCGCGACAGTCAAAAGTTTGGGCGTGGGCGCGTGATCACCGAACTCAAGACGCGCGGTGTGCACTCCACCGTGATCGAGAAAGAAGTTGACGCCGCCTACAGCGGAGTCAACGACGAGAGGCAGGCTCGCGAATATCTGCGCAAGAAACGGCTGAAGAAACCAAAGGATCAAAAAGAAGCCGCCCGCATCTTCCGTCAACTCGCGCGCGCCGGTTTCGCCATGCGAACAATCTTCGCCATCCTGAAAAAATGGGACGTGGAAGAAGAAACGCTCACCGCTCTCGAAGAAGAACGAGAAAACTAAGCGCTCAACGATTGAGTCATTGATTCCCCTCTTGTCATCCTGAGCCGCAGATTCCAGCCCGGAAGGCTCCAGTCACTCAATTACCCAATTTCTCAATGACTGTGATTGCACTCAAGTCGCAATTGCGGCATACTCCCTAACGATCCTAAGTCAACTTGAAGGAGGAAGCGATGAAAGCGAAGCTGGCAGGAATACTCGCGGGCGTCTTGTTGATGGCGGTTCCACTCATGATCGCGCAGGAAGCGGGCAGCTCCGACAAAAAAGGCGTCGGCACCGAGATGAAAGACGCGACCAAGACCGCGGCCAAAGACACAAAGAAAGGCGCAAAGACTGCGACCAAAGATACGAAAATGGCGGCAAAGAAAACCGGGCATGCCACCAAGTCGGCAGCGAAGGATACCGGGAAAGACACCAAGACCGCGGCCAAAGACACGAAGAAAGCTGCCAAGACCGCATCAAAAGATACCGGGAAAGCTGTCCACGAAACTGGGCACGCCGCAAAGAAAACGGGAAGCGCTATGAAGAAGGACACGAAAAAAATGGGCCACGATGTCAAGAAAGGCGCCGACAAGACCGGCGACGCCTTGAAGTAGCCCTTTCTCAACCCGCGCATCAAAGATCTGACCACAGAGGAAACGAACGCCTCTGTGGTCTTTGTTTACGTAGCGAAAGCCGCCTCGGCTGTCCGGCGGAGCGAAGCCCCGCCGAACCGCATCTGAACATTCACCCCCTCCCGTGCCTCCCTGGTGAAGATTACTTTCCCCCGCGCCCCTGGCAGTCCGTGATGCAAGTGCGATTCGTATCAGGGCACGGATTTATCCGTGCCGCAAAGGCCGTAGAATGGGCAGGCCTTTAGGCCCAGGCTTTTAAATTATGACTCGCACCGCCGGCCGCTAGCCGTTTTTCCGCGCCACATTTAGAATCCTTAGTCCACATCGGACAGGAGCCCAACCGTGATTCCCCGCTACACGCGCCCTGTGATGGCCCGCATCTGGAGCGACGAAAACCGCTTCCGCACCTGGCTTGCCGTCGAAGTCGCCGCCACCGAAACCCTCGCCGAAGCCGGACTCGTTCCCAAAGACGCCGCCCGCGCCATCAAGGAACGCGCCGACTTCCGCGTCGAGCGCATCCACGAAATCGAGGCCGAGGTCCGCCACGACGTCATCGCCTTCACCACCGCGGTCGCCGAAATCGTTGGCCCGCACGCCCGCTGGTTCCACTACGGACTCACCTCCAACGATGTCGTCGATACCGCCCAGGCCCTCCTCATCCGCCAGGCCAACGAAGTCATCGCGCAGGATCTACAGCGCCTCGGCGAAGTCCTCGAACGCCGCGCCTGGGAGTTCAAAGACACTCCCATGGTCGGGCGTACGCACGGCATTCATGCCGAGCCCATCACCTTCGGATTCAAGCTCGCCAACTGGTATTCCGAAACCCAGCGCAACATCGCCCGCTTCCTCGCCGCCGCCGAAGACATGCGCGTCGGAAAATTCTCCGGAGCCGTCGGCATCTTCGCCCACCTCACGCCCGAACTGGAAGAAAGAATCTGCGCCCGTCTTGGACTCAAAGCCGCGGCCGTCTCTTCGCAAGTCATCCAGCGCGATCGTCACGCGCACTATCTCGCCACGCTCGCCGTCATCGCCTCCACGCTCGACAAGATTGCCACCGAGATCCGCCACCTCCAGCGCACCGAGGTCCGCGAAGCCGAGGAATTCTTCAGCGAAAAGCAGAAGGGATCCTCCGCCATGCCGCACAAGCGCAATCCCGTGACCCTCGAACAGATCAGCGGTCTCGCCCGCGTCATTCGCTCGAACGCGCAAGCCGGATTCGAGAACGTCGCCCTCTGGCACGAGCGCGACATCTCGCACTCCTCCGTCGAGCGCGTCATTCTCCCCGACTCCACCACGCTCGCCGACTATCTCCTCACCAAGACCGCCAACATCATCGAAACGATGTTCGTATATCCCGACCGCATGCGTACCAATCTCGAATCCACCCGCGGCCTCATCTTCAGCGGACAACTCCTCCTCGACCTCGTCGAACACGGCGTCAGCCGCGAGGACGCCTACCGCATCGTCCAGTCTCACGCCATGCGCGCCTGGAAAGAAAGCCTCAACTTCCACGACCTCGTCCTCGCTGACACAGAAATCACCAGCCGCGTTCCGCGCCAGACCATTGAACACGCCTTCGATCTCCCGCGCCAGCTGAAGAATGTCGACAAGATCTTCGCTCGCGTCTTTCCCAATGAGCCATACAAGAAGGACAATCCAACAAAATCAGCCAAGAAAAACGTGCGCAAAAAGAAGAAGCATTGATCGGGAAACAAATCCCAGAATCCCTCTGCGCCCCCCGTGCCCTCTGCGTTGAAGAAGTCGACTCTGCAGCATTCCCCCTACAGCTGATGCTGTATGCCACACGCAATCCCCGTTGCACCGCAAACCCTCTGCCGCCAATCCGAATCGAATTCCTGGAGGAACGCAACATGTCAAGAATCCCAGGGAAATTCCTAGTCGCCCTGCTGCTCTTCTGTTTCGGCGCATTCACGTTAGCTCAAGCGAAATCGTCCGACGAGAACGGCAACAGTTCCGAACTTCAGCGCGCCACCGAAACCATCCAACACATCACCAGTGCCGCTCCCGACAAAGGCGTGCCCAATAACGTCCTCGAAGGCGCCAAGTGCGTCGCCGTGATTCCCAAGCTCATCAAGGGAGCCTTCGTCATTGGAGGAGAGCACGGCACCGGCGTCGCTACCTGCAAAACCTCTAACCGCACCTGGAGCGCTCCCGCTCCTTTCTCCGTCTCGGGCGTCAGTTGGGGACCGCAGATCGGCGGCAAGAGCACCGATCTCGTCATGTTCATCATGAATGACCAGGGCATGACCGACCTGCTCAAGGGTCACATCAAGCTCGGCGCCGACGTCTCCGCCGCCGCCGGCCCGGTCGGACGCTCCGCCTCTGCTTCCGCCGGATACAAAGCCGGAGTCCTTACCTACTCCAGCAGCAAAGGCGCTTTCATCGGAGCCTCTCTGAACGGCGCCGAACTCCAACAGGACAACAAGGCCACAAAAGAGTGGTACGGCAAAGAGATTTCCTTCAAGGACATCCTCCAGGGCGACGTCAAGGTCCCGAACGCTGAGGCCCGCGACTTCGTCAACGCCGTCCAAAACGCCAAGGAGACCGCCCAGAACCACTAGTCTCGCGCTACACTGAAGATCCGAATCATCGGCTGCCCCACCCTGCGCGCCTTTTCGTAGGGTGGGGATTTTGATTCTTACTAACAGCCCAGGCCTGCCTGCACCCCATCGCTCTGATCGAAGATGAAGAGTCGATCCAGGCCGCGCTGAGGGAAGTCATCAACGCCTTGATGCGCAACACCATCGACCTGAAACGCGCCACATTAATTCTCCGCGCTCTCCACATCGCCGTAAAAAACGCCAGCCGCATCAAGTTCGGCCTGAGCAAACGCGACATGGTCCGCGAAATCCCGCAATACAGAAGAAGAGAACGTGGGGAGCGAATATGTAGCAACCGTAGCGAGCGGGCACGCAGCCGACGCCCAAGACTCATGTGGGGACAGCCGCCGAAGCTGGCACAGCTCATGTGGGGACAGCCGCCATCGGCTGTCCGGCGAGCGGCGCGTGCGTGCGTCAGCCGCCGAAGCCGGCACCGTTCATGTGGGGACAGCCGCCATCGGCTGTCCGGGCGGACCGGAAGTATCGGTCCGCAGCGCCCCTGCCACCCACCCAATCCCCGCCCACGATTTCAAAACGCCGCCGCAGATTCTGCAAACCCAGGGAAAGCGCAAGCCACCCGCCCCAGCTCCGAAGGGCCGAAAGAATGCAGCCCATGCCGTAAGGCATGGGTAGCGAAGAGGAGAACGAACAGCCCCGGAGGGCCGAAAAGAAAAAGCGGCGAAAGAAAAACCCCGCGGCTATTCCCACATGCTGAATGTTGGGCATGAGCCGTGGCCCGGGGTCTAAGGTCCGACGCCGGAAGCCGAACCTACCGGCTCGTGGGATGCGCCGGAGGAAGCTGTCCGGAGTGCTTGACGGCGTCGGCGGCGGCAACTGCTTTGGCTTTGCGGTAGACGTTGACAACCGAGATGGTCCAGAACGGAATCAGGTCTGCTCCCGGCACGAGCTTGGCCAGGAACGACGGAAGAAATTCCCAGTGCCATCCAAGCAGGCGCACCATGATTCCGCCAACGGCGAGATCAAGCAGGTCGTCGGCGGGAGAGAACGCGCCTTCGACAAACATCGGGAAAACGGCCAACTGCAGAATGTCGGCGATAACGGCGATCAGCATCGCTAGCCCAAACTGCGGACCGGGAGAAAGCGAAATGGGCTCGTCCGACATTGTTTTGCTGCTTGTTAGATTCTAAACCCGGGCCGGACGACGCCTGCTTTCGGTGCCTCATAGGTTTTTGTAAAGATGAGGGACGAAAGAGCCAAGCCGATCCACGGCGCAGAGATTGGGCTGTAGGAAGGAACTTAGAGAGTAATGGCGGAGAGAGTGGGATTCGAACCCACGTTAGAGTTTCCCCTAAACACGCTTTCCAAGCGTGCGCCTTCAGCCACTCGGCCATCTCTCCAGCGTGAATCGATGGAAGGTACGGCTCTTGAGAACTGCTTCTTCTGCCGCGCGCTTTCAACCGCCGCGGCTCGATCGCACCTTTCAATTCTATGGAGGATGCCGCAGAACCGCAACTTGATAAGACTCGCCTGGTATCTTCCGTGAAGTGTGGCAGTTCGGGACTCGCCGCTCGAGACAAGTCCGAAGATTGAGGTTCGCAATGGTTGCGCAAGGAGGTTTTAGCGCGAGAGAGTGTGCATGAGAAGTTACGATTAGCGAAAAGGAAAAATTGTCACTCGCCTAAAGAGCGCACCTCGGAGCTTTGCTCCGCTGGACAGGCGAGGCGGCTGTCCCCACATAAGCAGGTGAGCTTCAGAACTAACGATCAGCCAGAAATGTTCACAAGGGCAAGGAGGGTTAATGTTGGTGGCGCAAACGGTCAAGTCTTAAAGTTTTTCAGGGGAATCCGGAGGGAGCACTGCCGGCATGACCGAGGCGGAGCCCGCTCCGGCAGCAGCGGCACTCGCGGAGCTTCCGGCGTGGCTAGCTGCGGCTGCGTTGCCGTTTGCGTTGGCGGGCAACGGAGGAACCTTGGTGTTGTCGACGACGTGATGGTTCAGGCAGTAGAGCGCGAGTTCCAGACGGTCGGCGACTCCGAGTTTGTCATACACCTTGCGCAGATAATTCTTGACCACCTGCTCGGTGGTTCCGACGCGAAGAGCGATCTCTTTATTCTTCATGCCCTGGGTGACGCAGGAAACGATGAGCGTCTCTTTGGGCGTGAGCTGGACTTTGGGCCGCGATCCCGGGGCGCGATTGTTCTGGTTGCGATACGCTTCCATCACCCAACGAACACCTTGCGTATCGAGCCAGGTTTCTCCACCGACAACTTTGCGTATGCACTCAACCAGGACTTCAGGTTCGACTTCGCGCGAGACGATACCGTGAGCGCCGCGGCGGAAGAGTTCGAGGGTAAGTTCTTCGTCAGAGCCGGGCGTCACGACGACTGCGCGCAATTTCGGATGCTGACGGAGAAGTTCGACGACGGCATCCACCGGGTTCGGCGTAAGAGCGGCTTCGAAAATCAGAAGGTCGGCGGAAAACTTGGCCAGGGCGGACTGAGTCTGCGGGAGCGTCTCGGCTTGGCCGACGACGCGAATGTCATCTTCGAGCGCGAAGATCTTGCGCAGGCCGGCGCGGAAGATCGCCTGCGTGTCCGCCACGATGACGCGGACGAACTGTCCCTTATCGTCGGCTGCTCCGAAATTTTCTTCCACGCTTACCGGATTGGTAGCCATTCGATTCCTTGCGACTACAACCGCTCAAAGTGATATTCGTCGATCACGACGCCAACCCCGCGGCGGCCGCGATCTTCAAAGCTGCGCACGACACGCCCGCGGCAATCGACCTGCACATCGCGACCGGTGCCGACAACTTCGCCCGGCAACATGATCGTGAAGTCGACCATCGATCCGACGGGAACGTCTTTGTCCATCGCGAATAGCACGCCGTTGGCGGAGATGTTTTCGGTTTCGGCGGAATACGCGCTGCCCTGTGTCTTGATCGAAGCGGCGAGATGCAACGGAAAGCGCGGCGCACTCTGCATGTCTTCGTATTGCGCTCGGTTCATCTGCGCCTCGGTCATCAGTGCCTTTCCTTCCGCTGCCAAGCTCGATTCAGCCTTTCGTCCGGCGATGTTTGCCGGAAGATATGAACTCAACGGCAGCGTACACCCCGGAATCAGACAAACAAAGTTACCGAAGTCATGGAACGGTCGGAGCTAACTTCTTTTCTTTGAATGGATTAGGCGAGATTGGCGGACGCGGGAAAGGCGCGGAAAGGACCTTGCTGAAGCCGACGATTTCGGGCGAAACAGGGAAGAAATTCGGAGACCTCGGGTGAGAAAAATTGCGCGGGGAAATCCTGGCGGCACGGCTTTAAGCCGTGCCCTACCCAAAACGACGTATCACAGAGCATCTCAGAACTTTGTCACTTCGGTGAAGTTGAAGTCGTTCACCTTCATCGCAGGCACGACCATGTCGAACGATTCTTCTCCGCAGGAGCGGACTGGCTCGCTCATGGCTTCAACATTCGACAGCATGTGGATGAGGCTTTCATTGAAACGGAAGTTGCGGACTCCGCCCTGCACGCGCCCGTTCTCGATCAGGAAGGTGCCGTCGCGGGTCATTCCGGTGAGCATCTTCTCGAATGGCTCGACTTCGCGGATGTACCACAGGCGCGTGACCAGCACGCCGCGTTCGGTGGAGGCGATCATTTGCTCGATGGATTGAGGATTATTCACTGGAGCGAAGACGATGTTGACGGGCATCTCTCCTATTTCATTGGGAAGAGAAAATCCGTGACCCGTGGCCGCGATCGGACCGACACTGTCTTTGTGCTCGGAACGCTTCATGCGCTCGGCGGTGGCGCGGGCGTAGACGACACGGTCAACGACTCCGTTGTTGACCAGGCAGATTTTCTGGCGGTGCACACCTTCTCCATCGAACGGAACGCCGGCTTGAAGCGGGTGCGCGACGTCGTCCCAGATGGTGATGCTGTCGCCGAATAATCTTGCGCCGATGCGGCCAGTAAGAAACGAACGCTGGTCGAGGATGGCCATGCCGGAGTAATCCCAGAACATGAATCCGACGATGTCGAGGACCGCGGCGGGTTCGAGGATGACCGTGTATTTTCCAGCAGGAATTTCGCGGGGATGCGCCGAGTCGACTGCTTTCTGCGCCGCGACTTCGGCGAGGCGCAGCGGGTCGAGGTTGTTGATGTCGGGAGAGCTGGCCTTCTGCCATCCAGAAGAGTCGGCGGCAAGCATGGTGATCGAAACTTCAGCGGAAGTTTGCATGTGCCATTTGCTCAGGCCGCGAGAATTGAAGAGGCCTTCGAACGATTCACCGCTGGAGAACACGCCCGCTGTGGTGAGTTTGTGACGGTCGGCGACACCCACGATTTTGCGGACACCTTCCGCGCGAATTTCGGGGGTGATGGCCGCGGTGTGGTCGAAATAGCGCGATGGCGGTGGCGGTTGTGCTTCTGCCGGGCCGGATGCTTCGGTGGGATCGGGCACGGGAAGAAGGTCTGGGTCCGGATGCTGGACTTTGGCAAGGTTCTCCGAAGACTTCACGACCTGGCGCAGGCTTTCATCGTCGAACTTGTTGGTAAAGGCGCGCGCAGTTTTCGAGCCGAAGGCGGTGCGAACCGAGACGACATGATTTTCTTCGGCGACGTTCTGATGAATGGCGTTGTTGGCGAAGCGGGTCAGGGCGAAGCGTCCGCCGGAGAATAGGACTTCGATTTCGTCGGCGGACGAGAGCTTGCGGATGCGGTCGAAGATGGCAGCGGCTTGTTCGAAAGTAAGCATTCAAAATCAGTGACTATTGGTTAGTGACTAGGGGCTAT
Source organism: uncultured Acidobacteriota bacterium (assembly GCA_963763845.1). Lineage (GTDB taxonomy): Bacteria > Acidobacteriota > Terriglobia > Terriglobales > Acidobacteriaceae > Sulfotelmatobacter. The sequence continues at coordinate 18,748 of CAVXPX010000010.1, read as the reverse complement.
AACTCAGCCAGTTAGCTTCCTCGGAAGGCGCTCCCCACTTTGACGCCGCGGAAGCGGGAAGGGGACGCGCCGTGGCCTGTGCCCATAACCTGCTGCGGCTGGCCTTTGCCGCAGTTGGGAGTGCCCCAGAGCGTCCATTCGTCGCGTGAGCAGATGGCATCAAGGGAATTCCAGAATTCCGTGGTGATGCCGGAGTAGGAGGGATTCTTCAGCATGCGTGTGCGCTTGCCCTTTTTGATTTCCCATCCGATCTCGGTCCCGAACTGAAAGTTGTAACGCTTGTCGTCGATGGACCACGAGCGATTCGTCTGCATGAGGATGGCGTGGTCGGTGGAGGCGATGAGTTGCTCCAACGTGAGCGGCCTGTCTCCGGGCAGCAGGCTGATGTTGGTCATGCGGATCATCGGCAGCCGATTCCAACTTTCGGCACGCAAAGTTCCTCCGGAACGATTGAGGCCCACCGTGTGCGCCGTTTCGCGCGAGCTCAGGTATCCGGTGAAGAGGCCGTTGGTGATGATGGGCGTGCACTGGGCCGCGACGCCTTCGTCATCGAAGGCAAACGTGCCGAGGCCAGGACCGTGCTCCTGGCGGGCGTCGGCGACGACGTTGACCAGATCGCTGCCGTAACGCAGAGTCCGCAACTTGTCGAGAGTCAGGAAGGAAGTGCCGGCGAAATTCGCTTCCATGCCAAGGACGCGGTCGAGTTCGATGGGATGTCCGACGGATTCGTGAATCTGCAGGCCGAGTTGCGAGCTATCGAGGATGATGTCCAACTTCCCTTCGGGGCACTGGTCGGCCTTGTGCAGCGCGACGGCTTCGTCGGCGATACGGCGCGCATTCTCGAGGAGTTTCAATTCTTCGATGAGTTCGTATCCTTTGTTCTGCCACTGTCCGCCGAAAGAGTTGGGATAGGAACGCTTCTGGATTTCATTGCCAGCAAAGGCGTAGGCGGCGTATCCGGCGCCGGTGGAGATTTTGGTCTGATGTATATCGGCGCCTTCGGAGGAGATGAACCATTGCTCCTCGCGGTTGAAATTCATGTTCGTTTCAGCGAGCGTGATCCCGGCAACCGCGCGAAGTTCGGCGTCGATCTCGAGGAGCAGGTCGATGTTCTGCTCGACCGAGACGCTGAAGGGATCGATCTTGTGCGGCGTGATCCATTCGGCGACGGTGGGTTTTTCGGGGGCGAGGCGAATGTCATCGCGCTTCACACGAGCGGAGGCGCGGGCGATCTCGACCGCCTGGGCTGCGGTGGCTTCGACCGCGCCGCGGCCGAGCTCGGCGGAGGCGGCGAATCCCCAGGCTCCGTCGGCGATTACGCGGACGTTCATGCCGACGGACTCGGCATCAGAGGCGCTGCCGACCTTCCCGTTCTTTGTGCTGAGAGCGCGACTGCGCTGCGCGATGACGCGGACGTCCGCGTAGCTGGCGCCACGGACGGCGGCGGTGTTCAAAGTCCAGTTGGCAACGTGCTTCATCGCGAGAATTTCAATCTAGCACAAGCGGTTGAGATTGCGCCTGCGAGCGGTGTTGCATGGGTTTCATGTGCGATTGGTGCCGCTGTTGCCAGACACACAACTAGGTGTGATTGTTATCACGGCTGGGCGTTTCGGGCCGCAGTCCAATACAGAGGAATGTCACCTCAACCGGCGGTTTCCCTGCCGCTTCTTTCTGAAGGAATCCCCAGCACAGGAGTCTTTAAATGAGACATAAAGGCAGCACTCTGGATCATCCGACTGAAGTAAAAGAGAAGTCCGTGAAGTTCGATCGCGAAAGCCAGGCCAGCAAGAAGGCCGACCTGGCCGGACCAGGCATCGGAGATTATGCCGAGCTGGAAACAATTCTGCCCTCGGATTACAAATCGCTTCTGACGCGCAAAGAGACGCAGAAAGCGATTTTTCATCTGCGGCGGTATATCGAAGACAATCTATGCAAGGAGCTCGGACTGCAGATGGTCCAGGTGCCGCTGATTGTCGATGTCGAGAGCGGCGTGAACGACATGCTCGACCGCGACGGATCGAGGACGCCGATTCAGTTTCACATTTCGAACGACCGCGACAAGCATCCGATTGACGCGCAGGTGGTACAGGCCGCGACGAAATGGAAACGGGTCGCGCTGAAACAGTTCGACTGCAAACCGGGCGAAGGCATCTGCACCGACATGCGCGCGGTGCGCAAGGACTACTTTCTCGATCACGACCATTCCGCGTACGTCGATCAATGGGACTGGGAGCGGGTGGTGACGGCGAAGGAACGCAACGTGGAATTCCTGAAAATCATTGTCCAAAAGATCTGGAAAGTGCTGGTTGGAGCGGAAAAGTTTGCGCTAGAGATGTTTCCAACGCTGAAGGATCCGAGATATCCGAATCTTCCCGAGGAGTTGACGTTTCTTCATGCCGAGGAATTGCTGGAGATGTATCCGAATCTTCCGCGCAAGCGGCGGGAGACGGCGATTCTGCAGAAGTATCCGGCGATCTTTATTGTCGGGATCGGATGGCCACTGAAAGATGGGTACCCGCACGAGATGCGCGCGGCCGATTACGACGACTGGGTTACGGATACGAGCGCACGGACGAAGAAAGATACGCACGGACTGAATGGCGACATTCTGGTGTGGAATCATGTGACGCAGCGGCGGCACGAACTGAGTTCGATGGGCATTCGCGTAAATGCGGAAACGCTGCGCACGCAACTGGAGATGTCGAAGCTGCTCGATAATCTGAAATTCCCGTATCACCAGGGAATCGTCAACGATGTGCTGCCGCTGTCGGTGGGCGGAGGCATTGGGCAGTCGAGAACACTGATGCTTCTGCTGCGGAAGGCGCATCTGGGCGAGGTCAGTGTGACGGTGTGGCCGAAGGTGCTGAAGGAGATGTGCGCGAAGAAGGATATTTTTGTGCTGGAGTAACTAAGGAACCTCTGAAGAACTCTGCGATTCACAGGGGAAGCGGGTAAGGTGTAAGTCGAGGTGAAAAGGCGGATGCGGCAACAGACTTTGGCGGCGCAGACGGGGTTCGAGAAGTACGGGCGGAAGACGAAGCGGGAGCGGTTTCTCGAAGAGATGGAACAGATCGTGCCCTGGGCGGAGTTACAGGCGTTGGTGGAACCGTACTATCCGAAGGGAGAGAACGGGCGGCCACCGGTGGGCCTGAGCATCATGTTGCGAGTGTACTTTCTGCAGCAGTGGTTCAATCTGAGCGATCCGGGGGCGGAGGATGCGCTGTATGAATCGCCGGTGCTGCGGCGCTTTGTGGGAATCGATCTGGGGCGGGCGCCGGTGCCGGACGAGAGCACCATCTTGCAGTTTCGTCACCTGTTGGAGAAACACGAACTGGGCGGGGCGATGCTGAACGCGGTGAACCAGTATCTGGAGAGTCGGGGCATCCGTATCACCACGGGGACGATTGTGGATGCGACCATTATTCATGCGCCCTCGTCGACCAAGAACCGAAGCGGAGAGCGGGATCCGGAGATGCATCAAACGCGCAAGGGGAAGCAGTGGTACTTCGGGCTGAAGGCGCACATCGGAGTGGACTCCAAGCGAGGCCATGTGCACTCGGTATGCACGTCAGCGGCTTCGGTAGCGGACAAGCACATGCTGCCGGATTTGTTGCACGGGGAGGAGCGTAAGGTGTGGGGCGACGGTGGATATCAGGGACAGGGAGAAGCCATCCGGCAGGCGGCTCCGCGAGCGCAAGATATGACCAGCCGGAGAGTGCGATACAAGAACTTTGTGGACGAGTTACAAAAAGGCAAGAACCGGGTGAAGGCTCGAGTGCGAGCGAAGGTGGAACATCCGTTCCGGATTCTGAAGCGCATCTTCGGCTTCGAGAAGGTGCGATACCGCGGGATTCAGAAGAACCATCATCGACTGTGCGCCAGCTTTGCGTTGGTGAACTTGTACCTGCACCGCAGAAGGCTGGCAGTGGCGAGGGCGTAGTGTCTCTGCAAGCCGCGTGAATGGCGGGTTCCACTAAGCTCGCAAGCCATGCCCGGGAAATTCGCGACCCGTGCAGCTCTGGAATTCCAGGCCGCCTCAGAATCGATGGTTGCTCAGAGGTTCCCTAAATCTAATCCAAAGGCCTCGTCTTGCTCGCAATAGATATCTGAGCGAGACGAGGCCTTTGTGCTGGTTAGTGAGGTTAAGCGGCTTGGCTGATAATCTGATGAAGTCTGCGGGAGGAATCGCTTGCTGGAACGCGAGGCTGTAGAAATCAAAGAAGCGTATCGCGACTATAAGCCGCCGATTCCAGCGGCAAAAATCGTGCACGACCTTCTGCAGTTCGTTCCGGCAAAGTATCTGATTGGTCTCGACTGTGTCGTTCTGTCGAATCTATCGGGCCAACCGAGAAGAAAGCGCCTTGGCAAAACCACGTCGCGCGGACGCCGCGTCGCTCAGTTGAGGGTCGCAGGTCTTTATCACCAGCGATGGAAAGGACAACCACCATGGATTGAGCTGTATATGGACCAGATCTTACGTCGCTTTCCTCGCTGGGCACTCTGGATTCCTCTTATAAACAGGCTTGCGATTGGCAGGACTCTGTATCATGAGGTTGGGCACCACATCCATTACACCGTACGACCCGAATACAGAGAAGAAGAGGATGTGGCGGACGACTGGGGCAAGAGGCTTTCCCGGAGGTTTCTTCGACGGAGGTATTTCTATCTGGTACCGATCGCGAAAATAATTAGTTTGTTTTGGCGAAAGTAGACAAACCCTAGGGAGTACTGTGGGCTTCCAGCAACGCTTTTCTGATGGCGAGCAGTTCTTTCAAGACTCCCCGCAGCTTTGTCGATTCCAGCGCGTTTGCGCCGTCGGACTTCGCTTCTTTCGGATTGTCGTGGACTTCCATGAAGACGCCGTCGACTCCGGCGGCCACGGCGGCGCGCGCTAGCACCGGGATGAACTCGGGCTGTCCGCCGCTCACGGCAGGGCCTTTATCGTCCGCTTGCAAGGACGGCAGTTGCACTGAGTGCGTCGCATCGAAAACCACCGGCGCGAACTTACGCATGATGGCAAGCGAGCGCATATCGACGACGAGATTGTTGTAGCCGAAGCTGGCTCCGCGCTCGGTGAGGAACACACGCGTGTTGCCGGCGTCACGGCACTTTTCGATGGCATGCCGCATGTCCCAGGGAGCGACGAACTGTCCCTTCTTGATGTTAACGGCGCGGCCACTCAGGGCGGCGGCGACGACGAGATCAGTCTGTCGGCTGAGGAATGCAGGAATCTGCAAGATGTCAGCGACTTCGGCGACTTTGCCGACGTCGGCGGTTTCGTGGACATCGGTGAGGATGGGCAGATGAAGTTCGTCCTTGATCTTCCTCAGAATCCGCAAGCCTTCTTTGAGGCCGGGGCCGCGAAAGCTGCGGACTGACGTGCGGTTCGCCTTGTCGTAACTGGCTTTGAAGATGAATGGGACATTGAGCGAGCGGACGACACCCTTGATGATCTCAGCCATGCGGATCGCGTGTTCTTCACTCTCGATGACGCAAGGTCCGGCGATGAGGAAAAAGTCACCCGAGCCGATGTGAATATCGCCGACTTGGAACGAGATCGACATGAAAACAATCAGGCCACGGATCGGCACGGATTTTCACGGATTGAAAGGCTTAAATCCGTGAGGATTCGCGAAAATCCGTGGCCAAGCGATCAGACTCTTGCCCTTCCCGGCCGATGGAACATTTCCACCTCAGCCGTTTCTTTTTCGGCGCGGCGCTTCAGTCCGTGCGCGTACGCTGCGCCGATGAAACTGCTGAACAGAGGATGCGGCTCGAGCGGCTTCGATTTGAACTCAGGGTGAAACTGACATCCGATGAAGTGGGGATGATCGGGAAGTTCGACCATTTCGACGTAAGTTCCGTCGGGTGTCGATCCGGAGATGCGCAGGCCCGCGGCGGTCATCGGCTCTTCGTACTCGCGATTGAATTCGTAGCGGTGGCGATGGCGCTCGCTGATCTCCGCCTTGCCGTAAATCTTAGAGGCGAGCGTGTCCGGTTCGATCTTGCAGGGCCACGCGCCGAGCCGCATCGTGCCACCGAGTTCTTCTACGCCGCGCAGTTCGCGGAGTTTGTAGATCACTCGATGTGGAGTGGCGGGATCGAACTCGCTGGAATTGGCTTCTGCGAGGCCGACTACGTTGCGGGCGAATTCGATGCAGGCGGTCTGCATGCCGAGGCAAATGCCGAAGTACGGAACCTTCTTCTCACGGGCATAGCGGATCGCGATCAGCATGCCTTCGATGCCGCGCTTGCCGAAACCGCCGGGAACGAGAAGGCCGTCGTAGTCCTCGAGTTGGGCTTCGTAAGTCTTGTCGCCAGTTTCGAGGCCTTCGGCTTCGATCCAGTTCAGCTGCAGCTTCAGGTTGTGGGCCAGCGCTCCGTGGACGAGTGCTTCTTTGAGAGATTTGTAGGAATCCTCGTACTCGACGTACTTGCCGACGATTCCGATGGTGACGGTATCTTTCGGGTTGTAGACGCGGTGAACAATGTCTTCCCACTTCGCGAGGTCGCGCTCTTTCGCGTCCATGTGCAGCGACTTCAGCACCAGCGTGTCGACGTTTTCGTTGGCGAAGACGAGAGGAACTTCGTAGACCGAGGCTACATCTTTCGCGGTGATGACGGCTTCTTCGGCGACGTTGCAGAAGAGGGCGATCTTGGACTTCATTTCCTTTGAAAGGAAGCGGTCAGTGCGGCAGAGCAGAATGTCGGGCTGAATTCCGATGCTGAGAAGTTCTTTGACCGAGTGCTGCGTGGGCTTGGTCTTCAGCTCTTGCGCCGCGGCAATGAATGGGACCAGCGTGACGTGGACGAACAGGGTGTGCTCGCGGCCCAGTTCCTGGCGCATCTGGCGGATGGCTTCCATGAAGGGGAGTGATTCGATATCGCCGACGGTGCCGCCGATTTCGACGATGGCGACGTCGACATCCTGCGCGACCTTCTTCATGGCGGCCTTGATTTCGTTGGTGACGTGAGGGATGACCTGGACGGTCTTGCCGAGATAGTCTCCACGGCGCTCTTTGGCAATGATCTGTTCGTAGAGACGGCCGGTGGTCCAGTTATTGTCGCGAGAAAGTTTGGCGTGGGTGAAGCGCTCGTAGTGGCCCAGGTCGAGATCGGTTTCGGCGCCGTCGTCGGTGACGAAGACTTCGCCGTGCTGAAACGGCGACATGGTGCCGGGATCGACGTTGAGGTAGGGATCGAACTTCATGAGGTTGACTTTGATTCCGCGGCTTTCGAGCAGGCATCCGATCGAAGCCGCGGCCAGGCCCTTGCCGAGTGAAGACACAACTCCGCCGGTCACAAAGATGTACTTCGCTGGCATCTCTTCCTCGCTTTAAATTGTCTTTGGAGAATTGTGCAGGTGGCGTGCACGATCAATTATGGCAGAAAAGTGCTGTGGAAGAAACGGCTGAAATTGTCTCAGAGAAGAATTTTTTTGTGTGCATTGCTGCTCTAGGATTTCGCTGGATTCGGAGGATTTGAGGTGGCGTGCGTTGACTATCGGGCGCACGTCGGCGAGAATGATTGGGGTTGCAGAGACGCAACCGTAGTGTCCTCAAAAGTGGGCCTGTGGCGCAGCTGGGAGCGCGCTTCCATGGCATGGAAGAGGTCGTCGGTTCGATCCCGACCAGGTCCACCAATAAATCAATAACTTACAGAATCTCCTCTCTCCGATTTGGTAGCATTTGGTAGCAAATTCAAAAAACCCTTCTCAGAAACTCGCGCAGATTGCTCCGTTTTGCTTCCATTCTTTGGACCGGCCGGAATTGCCCTTTTGGCCTTCATTTCACCCGCAGCAATTCCACCTCTTGGTTGCTCCGCTGTGTGCGTTTTGGGCGGTGGCAATGACCTCTTCCCGGCGCGAACTGAAGAGCCGACTTTCGCTTTCAACTCACGGTGAATTGAATTGACCGTCGCCTGGACGCTCGCCGGAATCTCCTGCATGTAGACGTCGGTTGTAGTGGCTGCGCGGGAGTGCCGGAGCACGCCTTGCACGTCTTTGACTGTACCCTTCTTCTGGGCCAGCGTGGCGATCGTTCTGCGGATGACCTGAAACGTCAGTTTCGGCAATTCCAGGTTTCGGCCAACTTGTGCAGCACCCGCTTGCGATAGTTGTCCGTATCCAAAAAGCCTCCATCTTGATTCGGAAAGATGAAAGCGTCTGGAGACGAGTCCGGCGATTGCTGCTTCCACTCGGCGACCTTCGCCACCAGATCTTTCGGCAGGTGGACCGCCGCCAGGCTTCTCTTAGTCTTGCCCCACGGACGGATATTGCCCTTGTAGACAGTCTCCGTCACGCACATGGTGGAAGCGGCTTGGTTGAAGCTCTTCCACCTGAGTCCGAACAACTCGCTGGGGCGAAGTGCGTTCGTCATGTCCATTTCGAGCACAAGGCGATCCCGAACGCTCAACTCCGACAGCGCCATGCGCAACTGGTCCCAGGTCAAGATTGTCTTGTCAGTATCACGCAGTTGCGAGGGGACCTTCACCTTGCGTGCAGGGTCTTTCCCGAGAAAGTCCTGATCGGCAGCCTCGGCGAAGATGTCCCGCAGGTAGGCCCTCATTTGAAGCACTCTGTCCCTTGATTGAGTTCTTGCCAGCTTGTTAAGGTGGACCTGCAAAGTGAATTTGTCGAAGTTCTCCAGCGGGACATTCTCGAATTCTTCGATGAGATCCTGTTGGATCAACAGCTTCTTCACCTTTGCAGTTTCTTCTTTCCAGTGCGCTTCCTTCAATGGAAAGAAGCGGTTGCGAACGAACCATCCAAAGGTGACGGAAGCGTCGTTCACTGCCCTGCTTCCGGTCGATTGTCCGGTCAGTTTGGCGATCTCCCGCTCCAGTGCCTCGCGCGCCTCAAACTTCGTGAACTGAGACTTGAGGCCGAGAACCATTGGAACGATAGTGCATTTGGTTTCGTTGCTGGCAGGATCGATCACGGTCCGACGAAAATATCCGTACCATTTTTTCCCGCGCGCAACGACCCATCCCTTCTGGTGCGACTTGCCCATCGATTCCTCGATTTCTGTGGGGGGAACGAGCGGGCTACCTTCATTTTACCGGTGTTTCCGCCGCAATGAAGACAGCCGTTCCCGCTCGTTGACGAACTCTGCGATTTGGCTTTCGCGATAACGGAGGACTCCATCACTCATCCGAATGACAGGCAAATACGGGGCCTTTCGGCTGGAGTGATCCCACACCCAATCCCGCGACACCCTAAGACGCTCGGCGACATCCTCGACGGTCAGAAGTGAATCAACCGCCTCCATCTCCTGTATTGCCGGCATAGAGTTCATAGAATCGTTTCCTCCCTCGCCCCGACTGATGAGCTTTATCAGGCGCCGTTCCCGCTCCTTTGAGGACGAGGGTGGCGTGGACCGAGTTTTATGGAACACGCCGGAGAAGAAGGCGCGGGCTGTACACGATCTGAAGCAACGCGGCTACTGTCCGCAACCGCTTCGTCGCGTATATATCCCGAAATCGAACGGCAAGATGCGCCCTCTGGGAATCCCCGCCATGAAGGACCGCGCGATGCAAGCGCTGTACCTGCTCGCACTGGACCCGGTGGCGGAAACCACGGCGGACCCGAACTCTTACGGGTTCCGTTCGCGGCGTTCCTGCGCGGATGCGATCGAACAGTGCTTCTCGATACTGGGACGACCGAATCCACAATGGATACTGGAAGGCGACATCAAAAGCTGTTTTGACCGAATCAGTCACGAGTGGCTCCTGGCCCATGTTCCGATGGACAAGGAGATTCTTCGTAAGTGGCTGAAGTCGGGCTATCTGGAAAAGCAGGTCTTTTATAAAACCGACGACGGAACGCCACAAGGAGGGATTATCACTCCCCTTACACAAAAGGTAATTTGGGCCTTCTGGCAGCGAGCCGCCGTTTTGAGACGGACCCGAAGGAATCGGGATGCTATGACGAATGGTGATGGTATCTTCACCGACCAGAACTTCTTTAACCAAGAGTCGCACGATTCTCTGGCGTTCGATGATACTCAGCGTTTCGGCGGCGCTGCGCAAGCGAGTAAGGAATACGGTGAGGGTTTCTGCCAAGCGTAGGAATCCAGCGCGATCGTTGGTCTGGTCGACGATCGCCTGCAACTCAGCACGGAGTATCTTTTGGCGCTGCTGCAGCAGAGGTATTCGCTCCCGCAACTGTTCGATCGACATCAGTCCTTCCTGATAGGCGTTGAGAAGTCGTTCGATCCCTTTGCCAACATGGGTCAACTCCCTCTGCAGAGTCTGCTCCCGCTTTCTGGTCGGATCGGAGGAGCGCGCTGCTAGCAGCCGACGATCCAGTTCCTGCTGTATCAGAGCGGGCTCTTCCAGCAGGCGGATCACCTCGGCCCAGACGATCTGATCGAGGAGCTCCTGCCGGACGAAGCGGCCGTTGTCGCAAACCGGGCCGCCCAGTTTCCGCCAGCCATCGGAGCCAATGCACTTGTAGTAGTGAATCTTACGTGCGCTGGTTTGCGTCGATGTGCGCGAGAAGGCGTAGCCACACTTCGCACAACTGACCAGCCCCTGCACAACACTGGGCGCGATGGTGCGCCGGCGCGATCGTATCTTGTTCTCCTGGAGCAACTCTTGGGCACGGGCGAAGCTATCTTCCCTTACCAGTGCCGGCACGGGGATCTCAATCCACTCTTCGCGCGGGCGTTCGTGGCCTGCTGTGGTGCTGGGCGTAATCACCCCCCGCCGACGCTGTGGACGCATCACGCGCGTCCGTGCAGAGGCGCGCGTCTTGCCAAAACAGGCGACGCCGCGATAGGCGGAGTTGCGCAACACAGCCCAGACAACCGAGCGTTCCCAGCGAGCACTTTTGCGAGTCGGGATGCTTTCGGTGTTGAGCCGGCGGGTGATCTCGCCGATGCTGAGTCCCTCCCCGGTGTACATCTCGTACATACGTCGTACCACATCGGCCTCGGCTTCATCGACGATGTAAGCGGCGGGTGCCTCGTCGCTCTTGTGAATATAACGGTAGCCATAGGGAGCGTTGCTCATCACGCTGATCTCCCCCGCATGGGCACGATGTCGCTTGCCGCGGCGCGATCGCTCCAGGATCTGCGCCCGCTCATATTCCGCGATCATGCCCTGGAACTGCACCAGCAGTTGATCTTCTGCGCTGTCGCCCTGCGGTGCTTTCACAAACACCGTCTCGACTCCCTGACGGGCGAACTCTTCCATCAGCAGAATCTGGTACGCATACTTCCGGCTCAATCGGTCTGGCGAGTACGCCAGCACAACCTGGATCTGCCCTTCGGCGGCGAGATCCCGCACCCGCTCCAGGCCCGGCCGCTCCAGCGTTGCCCCGCTATAGCCTTCATCTTCGAAGACCCACTCTTCGGGCACTTCCAGATCGTGGCTCTTGGCGAACTCGATCAGCGCCGCCGTCTGGCTCGCTATCGTGTTCGCCTCGCGCTGCTGCTCGGACGACACCCGTGCGTAGATCGCCGCCATCCTCATCATCGAACTCCTTTACGCGCACGCCCACAGGACGCTCCCGACCGGGCACCAGAATGTCGTAGGCCTGGGCGAGCTTCGGATCGTGCAGGCGATCAAACGCATAGTCAACGTGGATTTGAAATGAGCCGCTTTTTGGACGCGGCTCAGCCATGCCTTTTCAGAGTGCGTAGAAACGCATCCAATGCGCCGGTCACGATTGCTCCGATAGTCAGCCCACTGCTTCTCGCGTACTTCCGGAGAAGTTCCACCGTTCGCGGCGGAAGCTTCATCGTGATCGGCACCGTGGCCTCGGGAACTTCGACGGCTCGATCCAGCTGTGACGCTTCCTCCAGGTAGCGATATGCTTGACGCTCTGACAAATCGAACTCGCCTGACAAGCGCCGCACAGCTTCGGGAAGCGCAACTTGACGCTGGAGCAGGCCACGAGCGGCGTTCAGGTGTCGAGCCTTTTCCGCTTTGGTCGAGCGTGCCATATGACATAAATGTATTACCTCTTAAGGCGCAGATCAAGCACCGGGTATCTAGTTTGCCATCCCTTAACTGTTCGCTCGAACTCGAAATTACCTTTTGTGTAAGGGGCGTGATCTCGCCGGTGTTGGCCAATCTGGCACTGGACGGCCTCGAACGAGGTCTGCGAGAGAAATATCCGCCGACGAAGAGATCGCGCGGCGAATACCTCTGCGTGAACGTCGTTCGGTACGCGGATGACTTTATTATCACCGGCAGAACGAGAGAACTGCTGGAGCGGGAGATCAAGCCACTCGTCGAGCAGTTTCTGCGCGTACGAGGACTCGAACTCTCGCCCGATAAAACCGTCATCACACATATAAAGGATGGCTTTGATTTCCTCGGACAGAATGTGCGCAAGTATAGAAATAGAAAGCTGCTCATTAAGCCCTCGCGAAAGAGCATTCGCGTGTTCGTGGAGGGTGTCCGTGGAATGATTCGGGACTCGCAGTCGTTGACCGCAGCCCAGTTGATAGCGCGTCTTAATCCCAGAATCCAGGGATGGGCCAACTATCATCGGCACGTTGTCAGCAAGCAAGTCTTCGTCCAGGTCGATGACGATATCTTCCGGGCACTATGGCAATGGGCACGCCGGAGACACCACACGAAAACGAGCGACTGGGTCATGCGCAAGTATTTTGGACGACTCGGGAATCGTTCGTGGTGGTTCTTCGGGACGAAAAGCGAGCCAGGTTCAGAGCCGAAAACGGTCTGGATCTTCCGCGCCGGGTATGTGCCGATTCGGAGACACATTAAGGTTCAGCGGGACGCGCATCCTTACGATCCTGCATGGGAGTCGTACTTCGCGCAGCGTGTTCGGGGTTGCACCCGTGCCCGCTGAAGTTCGACCGCTCCGTCCTCGAACTACGTAGTTCCCGGTTCGAGGTGCTCTGATGTTCCACCGTTGCCTCGCGGTTCATGTCGTTTCCGCGTCTCGTCAGACAGGCGTTCCGAAAGGCTTGAGCCGTATGAGGGGAAACTCTCACGTACGGTTCTTAGAGGGCTGGGCGGGAGCAATCCCGCCCGGCCACTCGACCGGGGTTGGGGTTAGTTTGGCGCGAAACCGGCGCAGTCCGAAGCGCCCGTCCGAGCCGCGGCCAAGCGGCGTCCACCCGGAAGAGGGCGCAGTGGAGCAAAAGATGGCGTAGCCTACCGTTTGAAATTGAATGTTGGGGTGGTGGATGCCCTGAGTGCGGTGAGCATGATTACCTCCGCAGATCCACGAACACGAAGCTGTTGATACGCGAGGGCCCGAGTGATATTACGTCGCCGTCACTTAGACTTGCCACTTGTTAGCGAGATCCGTTATGGTGGCTGCACGTTGGCTGTGCTGCTTCAGCGGGAATGAGTATCCCGCTTGCTTCGTAGTTGCCTAATATAATCAAGTTCCTGCTGTGCGACTTGGTTGCTCGTCTCAAGCTGCAAAGATCGCAAAAAGGCGGCTTCTGCATCACCTAGGCGATTAAGATCAATGAGCGATGCACCTTCACCACGCAATGCTCTAGCTAATTGGGACAACGAAGCCCAATCACGAATGGCACCTGCTCTCCTATAACAATCCAGTGCTTCCTGATGTCGATGGAGTCGGTTTAGGATAAATCCTCTTTCACACCATAGATGAGGGTGGCCAGGTTCGATTTCAAGGCCGCTGGCGATGCATTTTAATCCTTGGTCGAAATGAGCCCGCTCGATGGCGATAACAGCCAACTGATACCATGCTTTCGAATATGATCCCGTTGTCCATACGATAGATTTATTCGCCTGTCCCTTCCGGTATTGAACGTAGGCGAAGAACTCCTCCTGGTCCCAAAACGCTATTTTTAGAGAATCAGCTTCCTCGCGTATGGGATTCCATCCGTGGGGCATTTCACGGATTGTCTCATCCAACAGTGACTGCGCCTCGCTCCAACGACGGGTAGCGATTAACTGGTCGGCGAGTTGATTGAAGTCATGGCATGTACTTGAAGGGTCCGGAGGTTCCAGAGGTTCAGTTCGTTTAGTCGCCTTCTGCCCGCAATTAAGGCAATATATTGAATCGTCCGGGTTCTTGGCGCTGCATTGTGAACAGAACATGATGAGCCGGTAAATCTAAGAAGAGGCCGATACCTGCAAACGCAAATCATATCATCGTGTTTCAGAGTTATTCGTATCCGAGGGTGCGCTAATGTTAGGTGGAGGCCGTGAATTCTGTTTTATGGTTGCAACCCCGATTCGCGGACAAATGCAGTGTTAGTGCGAAACCGGCGGTCTAAAATGTCCGTTGGAACCGTGGCCTAGTTTTACGCGGAAAAGGATGCAGTGGAGACGAAGATTGAGGTATAGCGCTGGTGTCGGTCTCGATCACACGTTTGCGGCATTCATCGAACTCGGCAGCCTACAAAATTCGCCTTTCATTCGCCTCTTAAATCATGTGGCCAATTGGTAGCGTATGTGCTATATAATCGCGTCATCTTTGTATATTTATTGCTATATGAGAGCGTTTATGCTATATTATAGTCATGAACCTGGCTGCTCAGATTGCCGCGTATAGAGATAGGGGATTCACCGGCGAGCAGGCCGAGGTCATCACAATGATGCGGCTTGCCGCTGGCGTGCTTTTCCAGGATTTCCCTGACTCCTTCTTGTTGTTTGGCGGTGCGACACTGTTGCTATTTCACGACAGTGTGCGTCACTCCGCAGATTTGGACTTGCTGCCGAGAGCAGACAAGCTGCCAACGTCAGAGGATCTTCGTGCCTCGCTCGCAGCCGGACTGGCCTCGGCGGCGGACGCCCTGAGTCTGGGCCCACTTCAAGTCGAGGTTTCCGGCGACAAGATTCTGGTTAAGAAGCGAGACAAGAGCCTTCTGTTCAAAGTGGACATCACTCGGTTTGGGTCTGTGCTTGAGAGTGAGGTAGAGGAGCATGCGGTTGAAATTGATGAAGGCAACGTCGCGAAAGTGAAGGCCGCTTCGCGGGATTTCCTCTTGCTCCAGAAGGCTGAATGTTTCCTATTGCGAAAGATCATGAAAGCACGTGATCCCTTCGATATTTATCGCTTGAGACAGTCTGGTGTCGTCCTTAATGAGCAGCTGGAGAATCATTTAGAAGACACGCTAATGGGCTACGAAATTGCAGCGACAGATATCACCATGAGGATTTCCCAGGTCGATGAGAAGCGTTGTAGTGAGCTGCGGGCCTTGTTGCCGTCGGAAGTATTCGAGTCGCTGGCGAAAGAACAATTCGGGCCTCTCCGTGACGCACTTCGCGATTTGTATCGACGCTGGTTGTAGTCGGGAAAATGAGGGAGACAAATATGGACTGGGTAACTGTGATTCGAAAAGAAGCGCAAACAAGCTCTATCCTTCGCTCGGATGAACTTGCACGTAAGTACGGCATCGTTCCTGCTGCTGTCACACAGGCGCTCGCGCGCCAGGAGCAAAAGGAACTGGTAGAGCACGTCAGCAACAAGATCTACTACAACTGGCTTGCGCTGGATGGTTCTCCTCGTGACCTGGTGAATGTTTTGCGTGAGGATGCTTATGTCTCGCTTGAGTCTGGTCTGCGCGAATACGGAATCAGTACGCAGTCTCCTCGTACACTCACTTGTGTGACCACAGAACGCCCCAAAGAGTTCAAGGCGAGGACGATCACGATCAGCTACCGCAGTATCAGTGCTCGCCTCTATTGGGGGTTCGTGCGAAAGACCACTCGATACGGCAGCTATCTGATTGCGGAGCCGGAAAAGGCAATCCTCGACTGGATTTATTTGGGTATTCAAAACGGAAGTGCACCCGCTCTCGACGAGCTTGATTTCGGCAGTGTTGACCGCCCGAAGCTCTTGAACTATGCGCGCAAATTCCCGTCATCCACATATCTACACGTGCTACCCGCTTTAGTCGAAACTGCGAGTGCCGTAAAGTTGGTTGGCGCAGGTGCTGGGGCCGGAGCAGGAGATTAAGGCGTTCGAGAGTAGCAGAGGGGTTGCAACCTACTTATTGTTCCTTTCCAAGATCTCCAGCACGTCTTTAGGGTGGCGGGAGACATCTGCCGTCCATTCACCGAATCCGCCGTGCCCGTTTGACCGCTCTGACCCATTCGATAGAAACTCAACGCTTGGTCTGGTTCTGCTGGTCATCTTGTCCCTTCACCTCCAGGATGACGGTTCTCCCCTTGGTCAGCCGAACTAGATAGTCCGGTCTGAATTTGTGAATGATCCCTTTGAACGAGTACGTGATCTCAAAACCGATGTGGTCGTTCTTGACCCAAGCGCGCACGTTCTGATTGCGAATCGAAGATATCCTGATCCGCTCGCAGTGCTTTTAAGATTTGTCGACATTGGTATAAATGCAAAGCGTTTGCGTGGCAGCTTTTTTAAGATGGCGATTCTATGTTTTGCTTGACCGCGCTCCCGCGGCTCCAGAGTAAACGAGGCCACGATTCCTCGAACTGCAGAAGCCCTCTAAAAGGACTTGAGCAGTCGGCGGGTATTTGTTGTGTCCTTCACTAGTCTCTGCCATACCTGTCAAGCGCGCGGTCGTATGCTTCCTCTTCCGCGTGCTGTTTATTTTCTTCACGGCGTTTCTTTTCTGCCAGCAACCACTTAACATCTTCTGCCGTGCTGTTCGGACGCCACCAACCACCTAGAAGCTGCTGTATCCATTTCAGCATTTGGGAAGCCTCCTACACCCTGCATCTTAGCGCTGGTTTTGACTCTTGGGTGATACAAAAAAGAGAAATCAATTCCGCAAAACGCGCCGCGAATTTTGTTGCGGCGCGGGTCTTGTCCGGTTCGGATGTCCTTCCACCAAGAGTAATCGGTCATAACGCGGGTTCATTGCGCTGTCTCGCCCGCCCGTGGACCGAGTATCCGCCCCAGAGCCATCCCATCGACTACCGTTGCAGCGGAATCTTCGAGGTAATAGCGCAGTAGTGACACGGTGTCTCCGTCGGCCGCTTCAATTCTGTCCAAGTGACATGACAGACATTGCATCGATGTCTGCGCCGACAACAGCAGATTGCGAACCACCAAATGTGGCGAAATCGCGTCGCCGAGTTGTTCATCGGACAGAACTCCGTTGTGAGAGCTTTTGGCCGGCCACAACCAAATCGAGAGTTCGCCGAGGTAGACCGTCGCTCGCACCCCCTCGATCTCTACCTCGCCTGCACATTGCGGCCCGCAGAAACGGACGAGTGGATAAAAGCGCTCTCGTATGAGTTGCACAATATGCTTGTCCATCAGTTTTCCTCGCCGCTTTATTTGATCGATCCGATTCTTGCTATTAATACTGAGCGGCTTTCGATGTCTGCTCTCGGCGACATTTATAGACTAATTCCGTGGCCGTTGAGGTTGAGTCCGCTGCCGGTAGGAGACTGAGCATTTTCGGCGATGGATTGTGCGGGGGAATGGCCCGCTTGTTGAAGCGCATTTTCGCGGGTGATGGGCTGGGCGTGCCGGTCAAAGAACTGGCCGTGGGTGTCGATGTGTAACCAGCGGTGAGTTTCAGGATGTTGGTAGCTGTGGATACCGTCGGTTTCGCGTTCCTGCAGTTGCTCGAAGGGTTTTCCCGCGTCTACGGCTTGATGCTGGCGTGTGTCGCCGATGAGCAGAATGCGATCATGGGGGCCTAGCCGGTCGAGGAATTCCTTCATGTGCTGGGTGCTGGTCAGACTGGACTCATCAATCAGGAAAAGGCGGCGATTTGCCGGGTCGTGGCGGTTGGTCTGGGCCTGCTCGCGGGTTCCCATCGCCAAATAGGCTTGCAAGGTGTCGGCGGAGATGCCGGCGGCCTGGCGAAGCTGGTGAGCGGCGCGTGATGTCGGGGCGAAGCCCGCGACAGTGTAGCCGTTGCGCTGGGCAGCTTCGCGGACGGCTGCGAGAGCGGTGGTCTTTCCAGCCCCCGCGAGTCCCTGCAAGCAGCCGTACTGGATGAGCCGGATCATGCAGCATCACATCAAGCCAGTCGCTGCGAAAACCGGGATCGAAATTAAGGGATGGCACACATTACGCCACTCCTACACGACCCTGCTGCGGCAGAACAACAACAACCCAAAAGTAGTGCAAGGCCTGTTGCGGCATGCCTCGTACTCAATCACGATGAATGTCTATGACGACGCCATGTCCGAAGAGAAGCGCAGCGCCCATCGTGGAGTGATCCAGCAGCTCAACCGTAGCGTAACCCGTAGTGCGCCAAAACCAGCAATTGCGCAAGTGGTTGAAAAGTTTGGCGTCCCCGACGGGATTTGAACCCGTGTTACCGCCGTGAAAGAAAAACGGCGTAAAGACTCACGTTGTATTTAGTTGTATTTACAAGGCCCGGGTCGCTCACCAAGGCCCTAAAAGAACCGGAAGAAACCGAACACAGTGTACCGCCAGTGTACCGCGAAGAATTCGCAACTTGCGTGAATTTCTGGATGGATGTGAGTGCTGGATTAAGCCAACGCCTCGCAGTAGGGTGGATGGGATGGGCACAAGGAGCAAGAACGAAGCTGGCGCACATCTAATTGGTGAGCAAGGCGGCTTCAGGGAACTAGCGCACATCTCACCCTGCCCCAACGAGTCGCTAGCCGCGAAATGGGGGATATGAGTTCTAGGGCAACGACTGTCTGTCTGCCAGACTCGAGCACCCTCGCCACCACTTCCTGTTCAAAAGAGGTCCATGCTCCCCGCTCGTTAGCTTCACACTGTGCGTGACCAAAGCCGACGACACGATCTCCGGAATCGACCTAATGTGAAGGTCACGTTGGGGATACGGCAGCTCGATGCCTTTCTCGCGAAAGGTGGCAAAGA
>CAVXPX010000009.1:0-474371 GCA_963763845.1 uncultured Acidobacteriota bacterium | reverse complement strand
TCTGGTCTCGGAGTTTCTGGGAAACATCACGCGAATCCAGAACGTCCGCGAATTTCTGCGTGGACTGCAGGGCAATCCCGGCCCAAAGTTTCCCATCCTGCTGAAGAAGGTTGTTTATGACGGGACGCATACCGGCGACTCGCTTCCCGCGAAGCAGACTCCGGCTCTCATGAAGGAAGTGAATCTCGTGCTTCAGTCGAGCGACATTCTCACCCAGGGAGAGCGCGAATTTTTCGAGGCGATGAAGCGTCTGTGCGAGGCCAGCCTTGCTACGGGGAATCCGATCGGATTCTGAAAGTGTGATCCTGAGCGAAGCTCGGTGTCATCCTGAGCGAAGCTACGTGTCATCCTGAGCGAAGCTACGTGTCATCCTGAGCGAAGCGAAGGATCTCTGCATCTCCTTTCCCTCGAATTTCCCTCGAACAACAGTTGCACAGGTCCTTCGCGCAAAGAACGCGCTCAGGATGACAACGCGTTAGACTTATGAAAGAAGCTGGCGCTGATGACAAAAGTTTTCCGGCTTCGATCCGTGGAATCCGCATAAATCCGTGGCCGAGGTTTTCATGACGACTATAACGCGCGCCAATCCTCTCTCTTATCTCACCGAACAACTCGACGAGCTCAAGGCCAAGGGCACGCACTTCAAGCTGCGCGTGCTTGACGACGAGCAGGCGCCCGTCTGCACGTTCGACGGCAAGAGAGTCATCAATCTGGCGTCGAACAATTATCTCGGTCTAACGACGCATCCCAAGCTGCGCGAGGCGGCGCTCGAAGCCACCCGCAAATATGGCGTCGGATCGGGCGCCGTCCGCACCATTGCCGGGACGATGAAGATCCACATGGATCTGGAAGAGAAG
Organism: uncultured Acidobacteriota bacterium; assembly: GCA_963763845.1. Taxonomy (GTDB): domain Bacteria; phylum Acidobacteriota; class Terriglobia; order Terriglobales; family Acidobacteriaceae; genus Sulfotelmatobacter. The sequence goes on along the minus strand of CAVXPX010000009.1, from coordinate 473,514 downwards.
ATTGCGCGCTTCAAAAATGTGGAAGCATGCGTGGTTTTCCAGTCGGGATTCGCGGCCAATGCGGGGACGGTTTCGGCGGTGCTGGGCAAAGAGGATTTCATTATTTCCGACGCGCTGAATCATGCCTCGATCATCGATGGCGCGCGTCTATCGAAAGCGAAGATTCTGGTATTCCGGCACAAAGACATGGCGCATGCCGAAGAGCAGCTGGCCAGCGTGAAAGGCGAGCCGGGCAAGAGGCTGCTGATCACCGACGGCGTCTTCTCGATGGACGGCGACATCGGCCCGCTGCCCGCGCTCTGCGATCTTGCCGAAAAATACGGCGCCATCATGATGGTCGATGATGCGCACGCCTCGGGCGTCCTCGGCCGCAACGGCCGCGGCACGATCGATCATTTCAAGATGCACGGGCGCGTGGATATTCAGGTGGGAACGCTATCGAAGGCCATCGGCGCGCTCGGAGGATACGTCTGCGGCACGCGCGACCTGATCGACTTCCTCTATCACCGGGCGCGGCCGTTTCTGTTTTCGACATCGCATCCGCCGTCGGTCGCGGCCACCTGCATCGCCGCGTTCGACGTGCTGGAGCAGGAACCCGAGCGCATGGAGAAGCTCTGGGAGAACACCCGTTTCTGGAAAAAAGAACTGGGCCTGCTCGGATTCGATATCGGCGGCAAGTCCACGCCGGCCAGCGAGACTCCGATCACGCCCATCATCATTGGCGACGGCAAGCTGACCATGGACTTCTCGCGCGAACTCTTCAAAGAAGGCGTTCTAGGGACAGGCATCGCGTTCCCCACCGTGCCGGAAGGCAAAGCGCGCGTCCGGACAATCATGACCGCGACGCATACGAAAGATGAACTGGAGAAAGCGCTGGAGGTGCTGAAGACGGTCGGGAAGAGGATGGGGATTCTCGGCCAATGAGGCGGGTGGCATCGTCCGGCACGACTCGTTCGGTATTTGCCCGGCCCTACTCCATCCGGTAGACGATTTTCCCGCCCACGATTGTCGCCACAGCTTTTCCGGTAAGCTGCCAGCCGTCGAACGGAGTATTACGCGATAGGGAGCGGGATTTCGAAGCCTCGAAGGTCCACCGTTTCTTCGGATCGAAGATCGTTACATCCGCGAAACTGCCGGGAGCCAGCGTTCCGCGATGCGGGAGATCAAAGACCCTCGCCGGTCCCGCGGTGAAGAGTTCGACGATTCTTGCCAGAGGAATCTTTTTTTCGCGATGCAACTGCGTGATGGCGAGTGCGAGGGCCGTCTCAAGCCCGGTGATTCCGAATGCGGCGCGCTCGAATTCCACTTGCTTCTCATGCAGAGCATGGGGCGCGTGATCGGTCGCGATCGCGTCCACGGTGCCATCCGCCAGCGCGACCAAAAGCGCCTCGCGATCGGTGGCGGTGCGCAGCGGCGGATTCATCTTGAAATTGGTGTCGTACTCGCCGACATTTTCGTCGATCAGCGTGAAATGGTGCGGCGTAACCTCGCAGGTAACTCGTGCCTTGGCCCGCTTGCCCCGGCGCACAGCCTTGAGCGCATCGGAGGTGGAAAGATGCGCCACGTGCAGCCGCGAATCGCGAACTTGTTGCGCGAGGCTAACATCACGGTCGACGATCGAGCCTTCGGCCGCCGCGGGCATCGCTCGCAAGCCGAGGCGGAAGCTGGTCGGCCCCGCGTTCATCGAGCAATTCTCGGTCATGCGCGTGTCTTCGGCGTGCTGCACGACAGGCAAGTTCAGTTCCGCTCCCAGCCGCAGAGCCATGCGCATGACGTCGTCTTCGAGGATCGGCTTGCCGTCATCCGTGACCGCGATCGCTCCTGCACGCTGGAGGATGGCAAAATCTGTCAGCGTCCCTCCCTTGCTGCCACGTGTCGCGGCTGCAATCGGGAAGACGTTGACCACTGCTCCGCGCTCAGGACTGCGCAGCCAGCTCACCCACTCCGCCGTGTCGACGACCGGTGCCGTATTCGGCATGGTACAGACCGAGGTGAATCCTCCAGCCGCTGCCGCCGCCGTACCTGACGCGATCGTCTCTTTGTAATTCTGGCCCGGCTCCCGCAGGTGGACGTGCAGATCAATGAATCCGGGAGCGACCACCAATCCGCGGGCGTCGAACTTTTCATCTGCTCCGCCGCGGATTTTATTAGGCAGAGCAACCTCTGTTACGCGTCCATCGCGCAGCAAAACGTCCATCGGCGCGTTCACCTTCGCCGCCGGATCGATCACGTATCCGCCCTTGATCAGCAGGCTGTGGTTTTTAGTCGTCAGCATTCAGCACTCAGACCTGGAACATACGAGACAGATCTGCGAATTTGCTTTATCCATGTGTAGATCCGTGCAGATCCGTGGCTCATTTCGCCTTCCCCAAAGCCCGCGCAAGGATCGCCATCCGTGTCGGCACGCCATTGTGGACTTCATCCACGATTACCGATTGCGGGCCGTCCGCCACTTCCGCCGTCAATTCCAGCCCGCGGATGATCGGCCCCGGATGCATCACGATTGCGTCGCGCTTGGCCAGTTTCAGTCGCGTCGCCGTCATCTGATAGCGCGCGATGTAGTCCTGCAGCCGGATCTTCTGTCCATCCAGCCGCTCCTTCTGTACCCGCAGCAGCATAACGACATCGGTCCCGCGCAAGGCGTCTTCGAGGTGGCGCGTCACGCGTAAGCCGGGCACAAGCGTCGCGGCTACCTCAGGGACGAATTCCTGCGGCCCGCACAGCGTCAGCTTGACTCCGAAGCGGGTCAGCAAGTGGCAGGCACTGCGCGCCACCCGGCTGTGAAAAATGTCCCCGATGATCGTCGCCTGCAAGCCCTTGAACGATTTCTTATGTTTCAGGATCGTCACCGCATCGAGTAGCGCCTGCGACGGATGCTCGTGCATCCCGTCTCCGGCATTCACGACGGGTATGTCGAGATAACTCGCCATCAAGTGAGGCGCGCCCGCCGAGGGATGCCGCATCACGATGCAGTCGGCCCCAACCGCGCGGAGCGTGTATCCCGTGTCGATGACAGACTCGCCTTTTTCGATGCTCGATCCCGAAGATTGCACCAGAGTGGTCATCGCGCCCAGCGACTTGGCCGCGAATTCAAACGACGTGCGCGTGCGGGTGGAGGCTTCGTAAAATAGAAGCACGATTCGCTTGCCGCGCAGCAGCGGGCGAGCCTTCTGCGGATTCATGCGGCGGGCCAGCTTCAGCAGGCCGTCGATTTCCTTGGTCTCGAGATGCTCGATCCCGAGCAGCGAACCGCGAGCAGGCTTGTTCATCGGGGAAAAGTACAAACGGTGCATCATACGCGGCAGGCGCGAAGTGCCGCAAGCCCGAAAGGACGACGCCGGTCAGGAATCAGGATTTGTTCCGGCGGCCGAAGATCGTTCCGCCCAGCGCGCCTCCGACGGCGCCCAAGACGATGGCGGCGATAAAGCTGAATACAATCGCGCAGATCATCAGCACTTGCAAACCTTGGGCCGTTTTGAACCAAGTGAACATGGCAACGGCTTGCGGATCGCTCGTCCGCGAGGCCGCTTGTTCGATCACGTCTCTCAACCCCTTCTGGACCTCGGGTCCTTTGTGCAGGAAGAGTACGACCGTCGCTTCCAAAACCGCCGACATGGCGAACCAGAGCAGCCCGCTGATCGCGCCCAGCCGCGCGCCTCCGGCCGGCTTGATCGCAATGCCAGGCCTGCTCTGCCGATAAAACACAACCGCTAAGAATCCCACGCTCAGCATGGCGACAAAAGGATGCAGTCCGAGGCCCATTAGAACCGTGGCGACGAGAGCCGCCAGGGCGCAAGGCTTGAGAGCGTCGGACCAGCTCATGGGCAGCGCCAGAACCGGCACGGTTTGGGAGGCTGGAAGGTCTCGTGGCGATTGCGGAAGCGCGTCTGCTTCGGCGTAAGGGACAGCCGCGGCAACCGGCTCCGGAACCAGCACACGGATCTGCGGCGCCGCACAGTGTGGACAGAACGGCCTGCCTTCTTCCACTAGCTGGCCGCACTTGTAACAGGATTGCTCCATCGTCTCTGAGACAAAATTCGCGAGAGCCGTGCTGCTGAAAGTATCGCACGCCGAGGGCGATATGGTGGCCTTGAGATTTCGCTCGGAGAATAAACCACGACCCCCTGACCGAGCAGGGCAACCCGCTGCTGCGCTACCTGCTGGTGGAAGCGGCGCAAGCGGCGGCGGCAAGATATTTCAGCTGTCTTTACGGTAGAGGAGGTTGCGCATGGCTTCGCGACGGGCGGCGTTGGCGCCTTTATCGGTCTTCAGCGGATCGGCGGATTTTTGATCGCTGGGTTTTTCTTCGCTGCAGTCGGGGCAGCGGTTGGCGAATCCGGGCTTGCCTGGTTTGAGTTCGAATTCTTCGCCGCAGACTACACAGGTTTTGATCGGATAGGACACATCTTTATGATACAGGGCCCGAAAAAGCACGAGGCCTCATGAGGCACATCGCAGATAGGAACACCTCGGCACGGACAACTACCGGGGTTTTGTGAGTGAGACGGCGATTTATCGCCAACTTGCCGATTCCGATGGGCGTATATTCCGTCCGATGAATTACTAACACGGTACCTACAGCCCAAATGACGTCCGAAAAAAAGCATGCATTGGGAAAGCTGGACCATCCCCCAAACTGCGAAGCAAGCGCTGGAAAAAATTTCTGGATGCTTTGTCGAATTCCGGCCCGGCCGTTCGACGTTATAGTGAAGGCCGGGCAACCGGCCCACCTTAAGACGTTCCAGGAGACTCTCATGCCACAGTACCTAGTTGCCAGCTACCTCCCCGACGACTTCGATCCGTCCAGCGTAACCGAAGGGATGATCGAGGAGATCCACGCGCTCAACCGCGAAATGATTGCCGCCGGCGTGAGGAAGTTCGCCTGCGGAGTTTCTCCGGCCGGCAAGGCAAAGACGGTGCGGAAGCAGCCTAACGGTACGGTGCTCGTCACCGACGGGCCCTATACCGAGGCCAAGGAGCACATAGGCGGTTTCTGGATACTGGAAGCCGCCAATATGGACGCGGCGCTCGCGTGGGCGCGCAAGGGCGCCATCTCCTGCGACGCGGCGGGCGAGGTGCGCGAGCTTCTTTTCTACCCGGCTCCGGAACAAGAGCCTGGCGGAAGCAAATAAACCGTCTGCGAAATCTGCCTATCTGACGCTCTTTACTTCGCGTAGTCGTTTTTTACGACTTCGCCGCCTTTCATTACGAACTTTACGCGCTCGAGAGTGCTGACGTCCTTCACCGGATCACCATCGACGGCGACGATGTCGGCCCAGGCGCCGGGCTCTAGCGTACCGACTTTGCCGGACCATCCGAGCAGGTCGGCGGCGTTCAGAGTGGCGGCCTGGATTGCCTGGAGCGGCGTGAGGCCGAGGCGCACCATCACCGCGAATTCGTGGGCGTTGAGGCCGTGCGGATAGACGGCGGCATCGGTTCCGAACGCGACTTTTACTCCGCTGGCGAAGGCGTGCGCGATATTCTTGCGCGCTGCGGGAATGACTTCTTTTGCTTTTGCCAGCAGCGGCGGAGGCAGGCGTGTCAGGCCTGCGTTGTCGATCATCCAGTCGCCGAGATAGAGCGTGGGCACGAGATACGTTCCGTGCTCTTTCATGGCGGCGATGCCGGCGTCGTCGATGTAGGATCCGTGCTCGACGGAGTCGACGCCAGCCTCGGCTGCCCAGAGGATTCCCTGCGATCCGTGCGCGTGGGCGGCGACCTTGCGGCCGAGGCGGTGCGCGTCGGCCACAATCGCCTTCATCTCTTCGAGCGTGTACTGCGAGGCCTGCGGATTGTCTCCGAACGAGAGCACGCCGCCAGTCGCGCAGACTTTAATCAGATCGGAGCCGTACTTGATGTTCTCGCGGACCTTGTGCTGGACCGCTGCGATGCCGTCGGCAACGCCGTCGCTGGTGGCGTGATATTCGAAGGGCAGCATGTTGTTGTCGCAATGGCCGCCGGTGATGCTGAGAGGCGGCCCGCTGACCAGCATGCGCGGACCGGGTACGTCGCCTGCATTGATCGCATCGCGGAGAGCGACGTCGGTGAAACCGCTGGCGCCGACATTGCGCACCGTCGTGAATCCTGCAAGCAGGGTGATGCGGGCATTTTTGGCGCCAATCAGGGCTTCGCGGGGCGTGGAGATGGCCAGTTCTTCGTAGCCGAACTTCGGATCCATGGTGAGGTGCGTGTGGGCATCGATCATGCCTGGCAGCACGGTGGCGTTCGGCAACTCGACGCGCACGGCGTCGGCGGGAATCTTCGCTTCATGGGCTGAGCCCGAGCTTACGATCTTTCCGTCTTCGACGACGATCACCTGGTCCGCGAGCAGCTTGCCGGTATTTACGTCCAGCAGATGTCCCGCGTGCACTGCGACAGGATGCGGCGTCTGGGCGATTGCGGGCGTCCCCAGACATAGAAATGCAATAGCCAGTACGGCAGCGAACAGTCTTTTCATTAAGAATTTCCCTTTCCCCGGATATGTATGATCCGCCGCTGGACTGCAAGCGGGAATCCGAAAATGGTGGAAGCAGTCTGCAGATATGTATCCGGCCTGTGTGTGGAGCATTTTGCTCCTGGCCAATATGGAATCTGCGCGCACCTTCCCTTTTAGCGTGAGCGATCTTTGCGATCTCATCCGGGGCCGGGTTTGGGGTGCGCCGTTTGACTGTTCTGCCATCTCCTTCTCTCGCTACGCAGACTTAGGTGGAAGCCGGGAAGACATCAACTAATTTTCTTTTTTGCTGGCAGAAGGACCTGAAGCGCGTTGCGCAGGTTCAGTCAAGGGCGCGCGTTCGGTGCGCGGCGGAGCGGACCCTTGACGGGTTCTGCACAACGCGCAACGCTGAACACCAGCAAAAAAGAAACCCTTCTCCATGAATGAATCGCTTTCAGGCCACCTGCGCCATCGGACCGTGGGCGCGGTATCGTTCTCCCCTGGCCAGCACCGACCAGGCGATTCGCGCAATTTTGTTCGCCAGGGCAACGGAGACAACATTGCTGTGTGATCGTTTCTCTAGAGCAGTCACCCACTCTCCAAATGGATGCTTTTCGCGATTCATATGCGTTTTGCAGGACCGCGCGCCATGCACAAAAAGCTGACGCAGGTATTTGTTGCCTCGCTTGCTGATACCCAACAGACGGGGCTTGCCTCCAGTACTGGCCTGCGCCGGAACGATGCCCAGCCACGCGGAGAAGTCCCGTCCTCTGCGAAAAGCTGATCCATTACCCACAGCCGCGACCATCAGCGTCGAGGCCAATGGCCCAATTCCCGGAATCTCCATCAAGCGCTGACAGGCTTCGTCCTGTTCGGCAATGGTCTCGATCTGCTGCTGCAGTTCCGCAATCTGTACATCAAGATGTTTCCATTCCTGCCAAAGCACATCGAGGAGCCTGCGGACCAGCCCGGATAGTCTTTGCTCTCCATCTTCCAAAATCGAAGCCATTTGCCCTTGCAAATACAGTCTTCCTGTCCGCAGCACGATTCCACGTTCCAGCAAATAGGCTCGAATTTGATTGATCACGCTCGTACGCTGAGTGACGAACCTCTCGCGTGTTCGGTGGATTGCCTGAAGATCGAGTTGGTCCTCAGTCTTGATCGGAACAAAACGCATGTTGGGTTTCTGGACGGCTTCGGCGATCGCCTCCGCATCGTTGTAATCATTCTTGTTCGACTTAACAAAAGGACGGACGAACTGCGCCGGGATGAGCCGCACGGTGTGGCCTTGGGCTCTCAGGGTTCGTCCCAGAATGTTGGAACCGCTGCAAGCTTCCATACCAATCAGGCAGGTATCCAGTTTGGAGACGTAGGCAATGAGTTGCGTCCGCGAAAATCTCCGCCTAAGAACTACGTTGCCACGCTCGTCCATCCCGATCAGATGGAAACTCGTCTTGCCAAGGTCGATACCAATTGTGCGAAGCTTCATGTGGATCCTCCGTCGATGCCAAGATGGCAGCGTGTTTCAAAATTTATCCTGCTTCTTGAGGAAGCAAGCGGCGGATCATCCCATTAGTTGAGCAGCAATTCGACAGAACAGAGTTGTGGACAGGCTCACGCAGTGTGTTTCGCCCGGATTTCAGAGATGCGAGGCCGGAATCCGTTTCCTAAATATGGATGCAGCGCCGGTTTCGCTCAGGATCTAAAGCCCGTATTAATGCCTCGCCTTTCGCGGCGCTAAAGCGCCGCCCTTCCACGTTGCGCGTGACTTTAGAAGCGGTGCCCTTCTCAAAAAAACCTCTAGCCGCCTGGCCCATCGTTGGAAACGTACTGCTCGAGGGAATCGAGTTCGTGACTCAGGTCGTCGACGCGCCACTCGAGCAGGTTCCGGATCGACAGGATGCCGAGAAGTTTTCCGTTGTCATCGGAAATTGGCAAATGGCGGAAGTGGCGCGCGAGCATGATGGCCAGAGCCTCGCCGGCTCCGGTGCCGCGCGTTGCCATCTCGACGGGCGTCGTCATCAATTCGCGGACCGAAGCCGCTCGCGGGTCCAGATGGCTCAAGGCCATCTTCCGCAAGACATCGCGCTCGGTGAAGATTCCTGCGACGCGGTATTCGCTGTCTACAATGGCAACCGCTCCGACATGGTGATCGAGCATTTTGTGGATGGCGTCGGCCACCGTGGCGTCGAGCCCGACAGCCGCGATTTCGCGATCACAAAGCTCCAGCACGCTCATAAGCACCTCCTCCGGCTCTTAAGCCCGGACAGGATTCGATCGACTGCAATGGGATTGACGCATTATGCTCACGGCGGAGCGCTTGTCAAGAGAATTCAGACATAGATGCCGGCACACGCCAGATCCTTCGCTCCGCCTGAAAAGTGCCGGTGGCGAAGGAACGCTTGTATCAAACGCTTACTGTCCTACCACCGCGTCGGCTTCGATCTCCACGAGAATTTCCGGCGAGATCAGCGCGCTGACCTGGACCATTGAGGTTGCGGGACGGATGTCGCGAAAGAATTCTCCGTGCGCCTTGCCGACTTTTTCCCAGTCCGCAATGTTGGTCACGTACATGCGCGTGCGGACGACGTCTTTCATGCTGGCGCCGGCTTTCTTCAAGGCGCTTTCGATGTTCTTCAAGGTCTGCACCGTTTGCGCGTAGACGTCGCCAATTCCAACGATCTTGCCGTCGGGGCCGGTCGCGGTTGTGCCCGACACATGTACGTGGGATCCGACCTTCACCGCACGAGAGTAACCGACAATCGGCTCCCAGGTTGTACCGCTCGAGATGTTTTGCCGCTCCATGCAATCCTCCATGCGGAGCAATTCTACAGGCGGGGAAAGAGGAAAAGGCTCGTCATTGGCAGCCGCTTCCATCGAGTGCCAGCAAACTACACGAAATTCTGGGCGATCGTCACTTATGAGGTACTCGGCTTCTAATTGATTGCTCGCACAACTCCCGTGAAGCGCGGCTCCTTCTAACAGATCAGGAAAACGAATCGTGCCGATAAACAAAAGTCACTTGCGTTTGCACACGGAAGTAAGGTATCAAGTCGGCAAGCGGCTGGAACTCCGTGTTTGGCGCGGACTTCAGGGGGCCTAGAACAATGATTCCGGAATCGCATGCGTTGCAGCAGTTGTTTCAGGATTTAGTGGGACGTCACTACGCCGAGGAAATCGGGATTCGCGATCCGCAGGTGGTTGCCTACGTCTCTCACCTGCTGTCGGAATTCTGCGAAGCGGAACAACTGTTTAAAATCCGCGATGCAGCGAATCGTCCGCTGGCCGATGTCGGCGAGATGCTGCTGGAATCGGATCCGGTGTACGGGCCGGCGCCTTCGTTCGACCGCGAGCGCCAGGTGCGGAAGCATATCGGCGATTACACGCTGTTCTTCGCGGGAATGTTTCCGGAAAGCATCAACCGCTTCCGGCTGCGCCGGCAGCGTCTGGAGAATTTTGTGGAGTGGGTAAAGGCCGGAAAAGAGAGCTACTACATCGTCTCGAAGTTCGAGGACTTCGAGTATGCGAAAGTCGCGCCCCTGTTTGCCAACTTGTCGCAGAATTTCGAAGGATGCGTCTACGGGCTCAACATGGTCAAGAATGAGCTGGAAGAGATGCAGCATCCAATCGTGCAGCGCACCGATGAACTGATTATGTAGAGGCGTTCAGACGCGCAGATCGCTCGCGCTTCCGGTACGGTAGAAACTCAGTGCGGCGCTTCCCTGCGCGAGCAGCCGAAAGCGGCGCAGCGGCCCGAATTCTTCACCCGGATCAAACTTCTTTTCATGCTCGGCAATCACCACCGACATGGCCCAGACTAAGGACGAGTCCACGAGAGCGCGAAGAGTCTCGGTGTACGCATCGCGCATTCGATACGGCGGATCGAGGAAGACGACGTCAGCGGCGACCTTCTGCCGCTCCATGTGCCAGAAGGCGCGCGGCAATGCTTCCTGTATGATTTTGAAACCTCCTGTAATGCCCAGGCTTTCGAGATTCTGGCGGATCGTCTCCGCGGCAGCGGGGGAGTTTTCCACGAAATAAACTTCCTTTGCGCCGCGGCTTAGAGCCTCAATCCCGACGGCGCCGGTTCCGGCGAAGAGGTCGAGCCATACGCTACCCTCGAGCGCTGCCGGATTTCCCGCCGTGAGCACGTTGAAGAGCGTCTCCCGCAGGCGGTCTGAAGTCGGGCGCACGTCCATTCCGCGCAGGGATTGCAGAGGACGGCTGCGGTATTTGCCGGCGATGACTCTCATGGCGCGCACTTCTAGGATGCCTCAATCGCGGTATCCCTGCATGTAAAATGAAATCTGCCGAGTATATGCGAAGCTGGTCCATCCCGGTTGGACGTCTTTTTGGCGTCGATGTCAGGATCCATCTTACGTTCCTGATTCTGCCCCTGTTCATTTATTGGACCGAGTATTCCGCGCATCAGGGATCGGCGAACGGGGGCCGCGACCTCGCCCTGTGCGGCATCATTCTGGCCTGCGTGAGCGTTCACGAACTCGGACATATGCTGGCGTCCCGCCGCTACGGACTGATACCAAAAGTAGTCATCCTACTGCCAATCACCGGCGTTGTGCTTTATGAAGAGCCGCGCACTGAAAAGCCTTCCACCATGCTCACGTGGAAGCGTGAAATCTGGCTCGCGCTCGTTGGACCAGCGGTGAGCCTGGTGCTGGCCGGGCTTTCGGCTCTCGTCGTGATGGCCACGGTAGCCGGAGTCCAACTTTGGCAGATGCCTCTTCTGCTGTCGGGGAACCTGCCTCGCAGCATTGTCGGGGCAAATCTTTATATCGCCGGACTGAATTTACTCCCTGCCTATCCGCTGGACGGAGGACGTATTGTGCGCGCTGTTTTCTCGCGCACGCTGGATGCTTCATCGGCGACGCGCCGGGCGGTTGCCATCAGCAACGCGATCGCGATGGTGCTGATTTTCGCCGGTTTGTTCAGTACCACCTGGCTGACGATGGTGGGGTTGATCGTTTTCTCGGCGGCTCAACTGGAGGAGCGCGCGCTGGTTTTCCAGTCCGTGCTTGAGAACGTTCGCCTGGAAGAAGTGATGCTGACCGACTTCGCGACGCTCTCTCCGGCCGACACGCTCGAAGATGCGCTGGAAAAAGCGGTGCACTCGCTGCAGGATGATTTTCCGGTCGTGCGCGGCAGCGACATGGTCGGAGTGATCTCGAAATCGCGCATTCTCGATGCGCTGCGGGCCGAGGGCAACGGCTACGTGCAGGCCGTGATGAACAAGATCTTCGACGTCTCCGTCCGGCACGACACGCTGAGTTCCGCGTTCCGAAAACTTACGTCCCGCAACTCAAGCATTATTCCGGTGGTGGAAGATCAGCGTTTGATTGGAATCGTAACGCTGCAGAATCTGATGCACTCGATGGCGCTGCTGGCCGAAAGCCGGAAGCTGAAGCGCGACGAGCAGTAAGGGGTTCCCGCAGGGGCTGAAGCGCACATTTTTCCGTGCTTGGCGGCACGGCTTGAAGCCGTGCCTTTTCACCAAACATTTTTCAGAACTAGAACAGCCGGACCGCCTTCGCCGTTTCGACGGCTGGAATCTCGCGCAACCTGCGCAGCACCTCGTCCGAGACGCGGCCATCCACGTGAACGACGGCGATGGCCTCGCGAGGCTGATCGGAGCTTTCCGCGCTGCGGCGCCCCAAAGAGAAATCGGCGATGTTAATCGACTCCTCGCCGAGAATTGTGCCCACTTTGCCGATCACGCCCGGCACATCGCGATTCCGCATATAAATCAAGTTGCGCTCGAGCGGCGCTTCGACGTCGATGCCGTCGACCTGCAGCAGGCGCGGCGCGTCTCCGTGCAAAACTGCTCCTTTGACCATGTGTTCTTCGGTTGCCGTCTTTAGAAAAATGGAGAGAACGCTTCCCGCCCCGCCAGTCGAGGCCTTTGACTTGTGGAGTTCGACGAAGCGGAGACCGCGATCCTGCGCGATGGCGGCGGCATTCACGAGATTCGCTTTCTCCTCGAGCGCCTGGTTCAGAATGCCCTTGATCGCGCCGTTGCGGATCAGTTCTGTTTTCGATTCCGCGATGTGCCCGCTGTAGCGAATCGAAATTTCTTCGAGCGAGCCCTCCGAGACCTGAGCCAGGAAGGCGCCCATTCGCTCGGCCAGAATGATGTAAGGCTGCATCGCCGCGTACTCTTCGGCCGATACCGATGGCACGTTCACCGCATTCTGAATCACACCATGCTTCAGATATTCCTTGACCTGCTGCGCGATCTGCACTCCGACCGCTTCCTGCGCCTCCTGCGTCGAACCTCCGACGTGCGGTGTGAGCACGACATTTGGCAGCGCCAGCAACGGAGAATTCTTCGGAGGCTCTTCGGTAAAGACATCGATTGCGGCGGAGGCGACGTGCCCTTGCTGCAAAGCGCGGGCCAGATCGGCTTCGTTGACAAGCTCTCCGCGGGCGCAGTTCACCAGCCGCACGCCTTTCTTCATTTTGGCGATGGAACTCTCGTTGATCATCCCCGCGGTTTGCGGAGTCAGCCCCACGTGCAGCGTGATGTAATCGGCCGCGGCATAGACTTCGTCGAGCGTCGCGAGGCGGATGCCTTGCTCTTTTGCCAGGGACACGGAAACGAAGGGATCGTGCGCGATCAATTCCATTCCGAAGGCGCGCGCCCGCCGCGCGACTTCCATGCCGATTCGCCCCAGCCCTGCGATCCCTAGAATTTTCCCTCGAAGCTCTGTGCCCTGCAGCGATTTCTTTTCCCATTTGCCCTGGTGCATGAGTGCATCGGCGCGGCACAGCTGGCGCGCCATCGCCAGCATCATACCGAGCGTCTGCTCGGCGACGGCAACGGCGTTGGCGCCGGGAGTATTCATCACCGCGATGCCTTTGCGCGTGGCGGCTTCCAGATCGATGTTGTCGACGCCAACTCCGGCGCGTCCAATCACGCGAAGTTTTGTCGCATGCTCCAGCAGCGCCGCATCGGCCTGAACCGCGGAACGCACGATCAATGCGTCGGCGGACTCCAAATGTTCCGCCAGCTTGCCATCGAGCTGGTCCGCAGTCAGGACCGTCCAGCCCGGTTCTTGCAACTCGGCGACGGCCGACGGAGAGATTTTTTCCGCAACAATGATTTTCACGCCTGAATTTCCTTCGCAACAGGAATTACTTCAGTGATCCGCTGACAACAATTGACGGCGAATTGACAGCCCTCTGACAAGCACTCCGCGGCGGATTTCTACACTCTTTCTCGATGGGCCCCCGCCCCTCGGAGAAAAACATGAACATCAACTTTCTAAAAACAGTTTCGCTCGCGGCACTGATCGCCCTTACTGTTGCTTGCGGCTATGGCTCGAAAAACTATCCGCCGGCCGCCGGAACCATGCCCGCCATCGCGCAGCTGAACCCGGACAACGCGACTTCCGGCGGCGACGCGTTCACGCTAACCGTCAACGGAAGCAATTTTGGAACGAAAGCCGTCGTGAACTGGAATGGAACCGCGCAATCCTCAACTACAACGTACGTGAGCGGAAACCAGCTTACGGTCGCGATTCCGGCCGGCATGATTGCCACCTCCGGCGCCGTCCAAATCACGGTGACAAATCCTGGGACACCCGGAACCGGCATGTACGGCAGCGGCGGCACGCTGGCGGAAACCTCGGCACCCATGACGTTCACCATCAACTGAGTCGAGGGGGCCTCCGGCGCGTCCGTCATGCGCTTACCAGTTGCCGCTTTTCGGATAAGGTGCGGGCGTAAACCTGTTGTGCCGCCCGCACCGCCGCGCCGTACTCGACGCTTTTATCGGTGACGCGCGCCAGCACATGTTCCAGCGCGCCCAGAATGCCGATGGTATCGAGATAATCGTAGTATCCGATGTGCGCGATGCGGAATAGCTTGCCCTTCATCTCGCCCTGTCCGTTTGCCACCACCGCAGCAAACGATTCCCGGAACTCTTTGACAAGCTTTCCCGAGTCGATCCCTTCCGGCGCAGAGATGGCAGTGAGCGCTGCCGCCGGGGCGGACGCGTACAGTTTCAGTCCCAAAGCCTTGGCTCCGGCGCGTGTCATCTCGGCGCAGAGTTCGGCGTTGTCGACAAGCGCCTCGCGACCCTTCGCCAGATCGCCATTGCCCATTCCGCGAACGAAATCCAGCGCCGCGCCGAGGCCCGCAAACAAAGAGGTCGCTGGCGTGTAGGCGGTTTCTCCTTTGGCGGCCGATTTCCGCTCTTTGCGGAGATCGAAGTAATAGCGCGGAGAAGTCGTTTTCTCCATCGACTTCCAGGCCCGATCGCTTACCGCGCAGTAGGCGAGCCCGGGAGGCATCATCAGCGCCTTCTGCGAACCACCGATGATCACATCGACGCACCAGGCATCCACGTCGAGATGCGTGGTTCCGAGGCCGGTGATCGCATCGACCACCAGCAACGTGTCGCTATGCTCACGAACGATTTTCGCGATGCCCTCGATATCGTGGCGGGCGCCGGTCGAACTCTCGGTCGCTTGCACGAAGACGGCGCGCACTTCGGACGACATTCGTGCGCGGATATCGTTCAGCGCAAAAGTCTGGCCGTACGGCACGCTCAGTTCCTCGACGTGGCAGCCGAACGCCTTGGCGAGCCCGGTCCACCGTTCTCCAAATTTTCCGGCGGTCAGGACGAGAACTTTGTTTCCTGGAGAGGTCAGGTTCGAGACGGAGGCCTCCATGACACCGGTGCCGGAACAGGCCAGCACCAGCACATCATTCTTGGTGCCGATGAATTCTTTCATGTCGGCGAGCACACGCTGAAACAGAGCACGGAAGTCGGCGGTGCGGTGATGCGCCGTGAATGAAGCCATCGCGGTCTGCGCCGCCGGCAGCAAGGGAGTTGGTCCGGGAGTAAAAAGACGGTTCTTATGCAACATGGTCGAGTCCTTGTGTGGGAAGTAATCTTTTAGTTTATAGGAATCGCCGTCGGCGCGGCGCGGTTCGGGGAGATCGTCCCGGGTCATCTCCGAGGCGGTCTTAATTTCCTGTCGGCAGCGTTTGCTCAATGGCGAAAAACATGGGGGGCGGCCAGTGACTTCCCGGAACGATGCAAGCAGTACTGCGCTTGCACCGTCAGGTCGTCCATTCCCATGCCGGAGCCGTCGCCGTCTCTTCCCTCCTTCAACGATTTACTAGAGACATCATGTTTTCGGGGTAGCGGGGGCCGGAGGCTACGTCTGGGGGGAAGACTTCGTCGATGCGGCGGAGATCCTGCGGCGTGAGATGGACGTTTACCGCGCCGACATTTTCTTTGAGATATTTGCGGCGCTTGGTGCCGGGGATGGGGACGATGGCGTCTCCCTGGGCGAGCACCCATGCGAGCGCGAGTTGCGCGGGCGTGCAGCTTTTTTCTTTGGCGAT
Organism: uncultured Acidobacteriota bacterium; assembly: GCA_963763845.1. GTDB lineage: Bacteria > Acidobacteriota > Terriglobia > Terriglobales > Acidobacteriaceae > Sulfotelmatobacter. The sequence continues at coordinate 457,706 of CAVXPX010000009.1, read as the reverse complement.
CTCTTCGACCCGATGGACGAGGTCGAGATTCTTCTGGAAGTTTTCTCCCTGAAAACGAGGAGTGTTGCGGCGGTAATCGTCGGCGGGGAGATCGTCTGAGCTGTGAAATTGTCCGGTGAGGAATCCGCGGCCGAGCGGGCTGTAGGCGACGAAGCCGACATTGAGTTCGCGGCAGGTGGAGAGGATTTCGTCCTCAGGATCGCGCGACCAGAGAGAGTATTCGGTCTGCAGCGCAGTGATGGGATGAACTTTCATGGCGCGGCGAAGAGTTTCGGGGCTGGCTTCGGAAAGTCCGAGGTAGCGTATCTTGCCTTCCTTGACGAGCTGCGCCATGGCGTTGACGGTTTCTTCGATGGGCGTGTCGGGATCGACGCGGTGCTGGTAGTAGAGATCGATGTGATCGACGCCGAGGCGGCGGAGGCTGCCTTCACAGGATTTGCGAACGTAGTCGGCTTTGCCGTTGATGCCGCGGGCCGAGGGATTCTGGGGATCGCGGACGATGCCGAATTTGGTGGCGAGGACGACTTTTCCGCGCTTGCCCTGGATGGCGCGTCCAACGAGCTCTTCGTTGGTGTGGGGTCCGTAGATGTCGGCGGTGTCGAGGAGGGTGACGCCGAGTTCGATGGCGTGATGAATGGTGGCGATGGATTCGGCGTCATCGCGTCCGGAGTAGAACTCCGACATGCCCATGCAGCCGAGTCCTTCGGCGGAAACCTGGAGGCCGTTGCGGCCGAGAGTGCGTGATTGCATGATCGTGCCTTTCTGCATGAATGATACCGCGGGGCGGGCGTCAGAAAACCCTTTCACCGCCGATCATGCCGAGTGCGCCAAAGGAAATGCATGGGCCCCTCGCCTCGCTCAGGATGCCAATTGTGGTCAGCCTGTGTGCATGAAAGATAGATGCCGAATTGCAGGCGGGGTGGGTCCGATTTGCGGGGGCGGGACGTTGTAACGGCGCTACTTTGTAATCCGGATGCGCGGCTTTTGATTGGGGAGGACTTCGCCGATTTTGGCGGCTGGGACTCCGGCGGCGTTGAGGGCGTCGGATAGTTCGTCGCCGGCTGGAGTGGAGATCAGAAGGCCTCCGGCGGTTTGGGGGTCGTAGAGAATTGTGCGGAGATCTTCGGGGACGGCGCTGTCGTATTCGACGAGGCACTCGGCAAAGTTGCGGTTGTTGGTGAGGCCTCCGGGAATGTAGTTGGCGCGGACGCAGGCGAGGGCTCCGTCGAGGAGCGGAATTTTGCTGGCGTGCAGGCGGATGGAGACGTCGGAGGCGAGGAGAATTTCGCGGGCGTGCCCGATGAGGCCGAAGCCGGTGATGTCGGTCATGGCGTGGATGGGGAAGGGGTCGTTAGTCGGTGGTCGGTAGTCGTTGGCCTTGGGGGCTGAAGCCGCCTTTTCTGTTGTGTAGTCCTGTCGCGGCCCCTTCGGCGCGCTTCGCTTGCTCAGGGCCGGCTCTGAAGGGCTGGTGTTCCACGGCGCTCGCTTCGCTTGCTGGACAGCCGAGGCGGCTGTCCCCACATGATTCTGTACATTCGTGATTATTTCGGCGGCTTTTTTGTTTAGCGTGGTCATCGAGGCGACGGCGCCGTCGATCCAACTTTGTTCGGCTCTGCCCTTTTTTATCGCGGTGGAGATTACGCCGGTGCCGATCGGCTTGGTGAGGATCAGCTGGTCGCCGGGCTTGGCGCCCTGGTTCGCGTAGATTTTTTTGGGATGAATCAGGCCGGTGACGGAGTATCCGAATTTGGTTTCTTCGTCGCGGATGCTGTGGCCGCCAATGACGGTGCATCCGGCCTCAATCATTTTGGAAAGACCTCCGGCAAGGATGCGCTCGAGAATTTCCAGATCCGCTTTGTCGGGGAAGCAGACGAGAGCGAGCGCGGTGAGCGGACGGCCTCCCATGGCGTAGACGTCGGAGAGCGCGTTGGTGGCGGCGATCTGGCCGAAGGTGTAGGGATCGTCGACGATCGGGGTGAAGAAGTCGACGGTCTGGACAAGAGCCTGATCGGGCGTGAGTTGATACACTCCGGCGTCGTCGGCGTGATCGAAGCCGACCAGAACGTTGGGGTCATGTTGCCGGGCTAATTTCCCAAGCACTTTGTCCAGCGCCGCTGGACTCAGCTTGGAAGCTCAACCCGCGGCTTTGACGGACTCCGTAAGGCGGAATGGCTTGGCGTCGGGCATCGAAATTCATTTTACGCGGAGAAAAGCATTCCCCACAGGGGTCACGAACGACGCCGAGAAACACAAGGTCCTTCGACTGCGCCGGGACTTCGCTCAGGATAACAATTGAGAGCGGCGCTGGAAATTATTTCGCTGGAAGCTATTTTGTGGTGACGGCGGTGATGGTGATGTCGGGGTACTGGTGGTTCCACTGGGCGGAGATAGGGGAGTCGAAGGTGAGGCGGTAGGGCTCGGTTTGTCCGGGCGCAAGCGGGGAGACGTTGAGATCGACGGGTTCGAGATAGGCTCCGTTGGTGCGGATGACGCGCAGCGGGAGTTCTTCGCGCTGCGCGAGTTGTCCCATGGAATCCTCGAAATTGACTTCGACCATGACACGGGTGACGGTCTTGTCGCCGGTGTTGGTGATGTCTCCGTCGATGTAGCTGACGGTGGATCCGATGAAGTTTTCGGCGGCGGACATTTTGAAGTTGGAGAGTTTGAGTTGGGCGATGTAGGGCGAGGGCGCAGCGACTTTTTTGGGCGGCTCGCGGAGAAGGATGGCGAGAAGGACCGCGCCTCCAAGGACGACCGCGACGGCGGCCATGATGATCAGGCGGCTCAGGTCGCGTTCTTCTGCGGCGGGAGATTGCTGGTCGAGGCTGTCCATGAGAGAAATTGTAGGCTTGGGGGGAACGGTTGTCGATTTGAGGGAGGGTTCCGGCGGATTCCTCCTTTCGTCGCTTTGCTCGAATTCCTACATCTCGCAAAGGCGCCGAGTTATGGGGCACCCCCGGTTTTTTATCTCTCAACCTCCATTTCTATGTCCCCGTCTTCTTTCTATCTCCCAGCCTTGCTTATGACACGTCACAGGTCTCTGGCGGCCAGGAGTTTTGTGGCGTTGGCATGGTAGACCTGCTGGAGGATTTCGTCGTTCAGGCCTAGGCCATAGAGAGGCCAGTGGTAGGAGAACTGGTCGATTTCGTAGAAGTGCTCGTCGGTGGATTCGAGGATGCGGAAGGTGATGCGGTACATCGAGGCATCGAATCCCATGTCAGTGCCGTAGACGAGGCGATCCGAGTATTTGGCATAGAACTGCGAGGCGAAGCGCGGGATGGGCGCGGTTTCGGCGTAGCGGGCCGAGATGTCGGCGTGCAGATTCGGATTGCGGTCGAGGACTTCTCCGAGATGCGCGAGATCGTAATCGAGATTGGCAAAGTGGCAGGCGATGAAAGTTGTGTTGCGATGGCGATCGAGGGTGTGCTCGAGAATGTCGATCATGCCGGCGAGTTTGACGATGTTGGGCTGATTGTCGAGGCGCCATTCGTATGCGTTCATCAGGCCGTCGTTGTGCTTGTCCATGGCCTGGTACATCCATATGGGATCGGCGACGTGGAGGCTGACCGGCAGGCGGAGTTCGGCAGCCTTTTCCCAGATCGCGTCGACGCGCGGGTTGTCGGGATGCATCCCGGGGGCCGAGGATTTTCCGGAGCGGAGTCCCTGCCCTTTGTCATGGATTTCTCCGATGCCGCGGGCGCCGCGGTCGTGGCAGCGCTCGAGTTCTTTGACGGCTGCGGGGCCGAAGTTGGGCTGGTTGTATCCGGTGAAATCGAGGCCGCACCAGAGTTCGAAGCGGTCGTTCGAATATTTACGCTGGATGTCGTCGAATTCTTTGCCGGTGGCCATGGTGAGGATGATGGTTTTCTCGATGTTGACGGCGTCCATGGTCTTGAGCCAGGCGGCGATTTCGGCGCCGGTCTTGGCGTAAGGATGTGAGTGCATGTCGATGATGGGGAATTTTGCTTTCTCGATCTGCGTGACGGGGACTTTGTAGAGCGAGCGGGGGCGGTAGTCTTTCAGGAGCAAAGTGTTGGGGTTGGGCGCGGTGGGTTTCTTGCCCGCCTCGGCGAAGGTTGGGGATGGCAGAGCTAGCGCGAGTGTTGCGAGATTAGCGGATTTCAGGAATGACCGGCGGTTCATTTGGGACCTCCGTGAAAGGGGCAGGATAGCTTGGGGAGTGAGGAAAGGGAAGGTCCGGGTCAAGAGACCCACTCATCACGGGGCACAGGGGAACACAGAGGAAATGTTTGCGGTGCTCCGGTTCGCTCGAGTGACACACTCTTGGACTTACGGCTGCGTCACGCTCTGGAACAGTTGAGACGCCGCTGGCGGGGACAGCCGAAGGCGGCTGTCCCCACATTTTTGGGGTGCGATGGTGAGATGCCCGCGCTACTATTCGCCGCCTACCGTTAGGCCTTCTATGCGGATCGTGGGGCTGGCTACGGAGCCGCGGAATTCGAGGTCATTCGCGATTTCGGAGATGTTGAAGAAAATTTCTTTCAGATTTCCAGCGATCGTGATTTCTTCGACGGGGTAGGTGAGCTCACCGTTTTGAATCCAGAGGCCGGATACGCCGCGGGAATAATCTCCGGTGACTAGATTCACGCCTTGGCCGAGAAATTCGGTGACGTAGAGACCTTCTTTGATTCCTGCCATCAGTTCCTTGGGGGATTTCGATCCCGGCTGCAGAAAATAATTTCCGGGACCAATGCCGGGAGTGCCGGCCAGGCCTCTCGCAGCATTGGCTGTTGTCCGGAGGCCGAGTTTCTTCGCCGTGTAGGTGTTCAACAGGTAGGACGTCAGCACGCCGTTTTCGATGACTACGGTGCGGCGGGTGGGGATACCTTCGCCGTCGAAGGGGCTGGTGCCGAATCCGCCGGGGATGGTGCCGTCGTCGATGACGTTGACGTTGTCTCCCGCGATTTTCTGACCGAGCTTGCCGGCGAGGAAACTGGCGCCGCGGTAGACGGAGTCTCCGTTGATGCCTTCGAAGATGTGTTCGAGAATCGAGGTCGAGACCATCGGATCGAAAACGATGGGAACTTTGGCGGTCTTGGCTTTGCGCGCGCCGAGGCGGCGGATGGTGCGTTCGGCGGCGATGCGTCCGACTTTTTCGGGGGCGTCGAGCTTTTTCAGCGTGCGCGCGACCGAGTACCAGTAGTCGCGCTGCATCGCTCCGTCCTCGGTTTGGGCGATCGGAACGGCGGCGACAGAACAGTAGGAGCGGGAGTATTCGCCGACGAATCCGTGGGAGTTGGCGAGAACTTTGTGCCCGGTGGCGGCGTCGAAAGATCCACCGTCGGAATTCTTGATGCGCGAGTCGTAATCGAGCGCGGCCTTTTCGGCGCGGCGGGCGTAGTCGATGCGGTCGGGGCCGGGAAGAGAGTAGACGTCTTCGTGGTAGAGATCGAGGTCGCCGGAAAGTTGTCCGAGCTGGTCGGCCGCGGGAATCCCGCCGAATGGGTCTTCTGACGTGATCTTTGCAAGTTCGAGCGCGGAACTGAGCAGGCGGTCCAGTCCGGCTTTGGAGAAATCACTGGAGTAGGTGCTGGCGGCGCGCTGTCCGAAGAAGACGCGGACGCCGATGGATTTGGAGCCGGATTCTTTGAGGGTTTCGACCTGGCCGAGCCGGACCAGCGTGGAGAATTCGTCGCCTTCGCGGACCACGCATTCGGCGGCGGTAGCGCCTGCCTTGGTCGCGCGGGCGACGATGTCCTGGGCGACTTCTCTTAAGTCAGTTTCTGGTTTCGGGCTGACAGTTTCCCGTTGAACCGAAGGCATAGACTCCTATTATCCCAGACAAACCGCTCCCCTACGCACCCGTGATCGTGAATCGGAGCGGCAGTCGGGATCGGGAATGAACGAGAATGAGCGATCGTAAGTCTTGACTATAATGCATATCTGCATTACCATATGACCAGGTATTTTCATGACCACATTAAGTGTCACCGCGAGAGGCCAAGTGACCTTTCGAAAAAAAGTATTGGAGCACCTTGGCATCAAGCCGGGACAACAGATTGAATTGGATTTGCTTCCCGATGGCCGGGGCATGATCCGAGCGGCGCGGCCGGCGGGAAAGATTCATGACTTCTTTGGTGTGCTTGCAGGGAAGACGAAGAAAGTCGCAACCGTCGAAGAAATAAATGAGGCGGCGGCGCGCGGCTGGGCTGGCGCAAAGACTCCGGGCAGGAAATGAAGATCGCGGTAGACACAAACGTTCTGGTGCGCGCCGCTGTGCGCGATGACCCCGAGCAAACCGACGCCGCGACTAGACTGATGGGCCGAGCCAAAATGGTGGCCATCGCACTGCCATCGTTCTGCGAGTTTGCCTGGGTGCTGCGCAGCGTTTATGGCTTCAAGGCATCCGATATAAGCAGGGCCATTCGTACGTTGCTGGCAGCAGAAAATGTGGAAGCGAATCGGCCAGCAGTTGAGGCGGGCTTGGCGATGCTGGACGCGGGCGGAGACTTCGCCGACGGCGCGGTCGCTTATGAGGGGAGATGGCTGGGCGCGGAGACGTTTGTTTCGTTCGATAAGAAAGCGGTGGAAATGCTTAGGGAGCAGGGAGAATCGGCACGGCTGTTGTAGGCAGACGGAGATCGGTCTTCACGCCGCCTCGCATGGCGCGGGAGACGATTGCGAAGTTTACTGCATGAAGCCGCCTGGGTCCTTCCTGGCGGTGCCGCCTACTGTCAGGCGATCTACCTTCAGCGTCGGGATGCCTACGCCTACCGGGACGGCCTGGCCGTCTTTGCCGCAGGTGCCTACGCCTTCGTCGAGCTTCAGGTCGTTGCCCACCATGCTCACGCGCGTCAGAACATCGGGGCCGTTGCCGATCAGGGTTGCGCCTTTGATCGGCGCCGTGATGTGGCCGTCTTCGATCATGTAGGCTTCGCTGGCGGAGAAGACGAATTTGCCGTTGGTGATATCGACCTGCCCTCCGCCGAAATTGACGGCGTAGACTCCGTGCTTCACCGACCGGATGATGTCTTCGGGATTGTCCGTACCGGCGAGCATGTACGTATTTGTCATGCGCGGCATGGGGATGTGCTCGTAACTTTCGCGGCGCCCGTTGCCGGTGTCGGCGATGCCCATCAGGCGCGAAGAAAGCTTGTCGCTGAGATATCCCTTCAGAATTCCTTTTTCGATCAGAACAGTTTCCTGGGTGGGCTCGCCTTCGTCATCGACGTTGAGCGATCCGCGCCGCCAGGGCATGGTGCCGTTGTCGACGACGGTGCACTTCTCGCTGGCGACGCGCTTGCCGATCAATCCGGCGAAGGCGGAAGTTTTCTTGCGATTAAAGTCGGCTTCGAGTCCGTGACCGACGGCTTCGTGAAGCAGGACGCCGGGCCATCCGGGACCAAGGACGACTTCCATGTCTCCGGCGGGAGCTTCGCGGGCGTCGAGCTGAAGGAGCGCCTGACGGGCGGCTTCCTTGGCGAAGAATTCGGGATTCTTGTCGCCGAAGAAGAAGTCGAGGGCGACGCGGCCTCCGCCGCCGGAAGATCCGCGAGCCGAGTTGTTTTCTGTCTTCGCGATGCAGCTGACGTTCATGCGGGCGAGCGGCTGCGAGTCTTCGGCGAAAGTTCCGTCCGAGGCGACGACCAGAATATTGCGAAGCTCGTCGCCGTAGCTGGCGCGGACTTCTTTGATGCGCGAATCGTAGGCGCGCGCGGCTTTGTCGGCGCGCATGACCAGTTCGACCTTCGCGCTGATTTCGGCGTCGACGCTCGGAAGGGTGACCGGGTAGAGACTGCGGGCCTGCGACTTCTGGAATCCGGCGACGGTGGATTTCGCGGGAGCGCTGGCGATCAGAGCGGCGGTGCGGGCAGCGTGCAGAATGCGGTCGGAGGAAAGATCGTCGGTGTAGGCGTATCCGGTGCGCTCGCCCGAGACGACGCGGACTCCGCATCCGGCGGATATGCCTTGCGACGCGGACTTGACCATGGACTCGTCGACCATCAGCGAGGTTGAGGAAAGATATTCGAAATAGAGGTCGGCGTAATCACCTCCGGCGGAAAGGGCGGCGGCGAGATAGCGCTCTAGGTCGGGTTCAGTGAGTCCGTAGTGTTCGAAGAAAAAACGGGATTTATCGGTAATTTTATCCACTGTATTTAGATGCCGGGGAGTCGGGAATGACTCGCGGCAGAGCCTTGAAGTCATTATCACATAGAGGATTGCGCGGAGACTCAACCCAGGGGGCACAGAGGGGCACGGGGTGCAGAGGCGGGTGGGACTGCATTGGATGCTTCACGCGAGATCCTCCGCCCGCTGGGGGAAGCGCGGGGTCGGCATGACGCAGGAGTGACGCTGTGGGCGGTGATCTTCGTTCATACGGCAGATAGTCGGGCTTTCGCCCGACGGACAGCCGAGGGCGGCTGTCCCCACATAAGTCCGATCCCTCGGACAGCGGAGGCGGGTGCCGCTACGTTGAGTCGATTCCCATTTCGGATTTTCCACATGCTTTTATGTTCAGTCGTCACTGACAGGTTGGGGAGAACTCGTGGACAATTTTGGGGATGAATCCGGAGATGCTTGGGCGGACGGTGCAGGAGTTTCTCGCTGGGGCGGCGGGGGCGGTGGTGCTGGAGGATGGCGCCGTCGCGTTCGATCTGAGCGAGGCGAAGTATGCGATCTCGGGCGAGTACAACAAGTGCCTGCTGCATCTGTGGTCGACGGAGAGGAATACCGTGCGGCGCGTGCTCGACGCCGAGGTGAAGAACGGGATCCTGCGGCTGGCGGTGCAGCGGCTGGGACAGGCGCGTCCGACGAAGCTGGAGATTTGCCGGGAACGGGATCGACGGACTCCGACGGCGAAAAGGGCGGCGCGGGCGGCGTATGAGAGCAAGCTGAAGCGCGCGATTGAAAGGCACTTTACGGGATTTGCGGTGGGGCGGCTGACGTCGGGCGTGGACTTGGAGAAATCGTTTGGTCCGATCTATGCGCGGGGAGTGATATCGCACGGGCAGACGGCGTTCGCGGTGCTGGGAGTGAATGCCTCGGAGACACAGGCGTCGATTGATGCGGCGCTGACGTTTGGCATTTTGTGGATGGATGTGTGCAGGGAAAACCCCCACTTCCCCCAAAACCGGGGAGAAATGAAGCACTCACGTTTCGTGGAAGGGCTGATTTTGTTTGTGCCGGCGGGGTGTTCGGGGTTGGTGCGGGAGCGGATGGCAAATCTGAATCGGGCAGCGGCGAAGTGGCGGCTGTTCGAATTCGATGAGCGGCACGATGCGGTCGTCGAGGTCGATTGCACGGATCGGGGGAATGTGGCGACGCGCCTGGTCCACGCGACGAATGAGACGGCGGCACTCGATAGATTCGCGGAGTCGATTGCTCGGATTCGCACCGTGCTCCCGAATTGCGATGTGGAGGTGTTGTCTCCTGCGGAAGTTGCGTTTCGGTGGAGGGGGCTGGAGTTTGCGCGGGCGCGCGCGGGGGCTAGCTTCTCCCACTTCTCTCAACCCCACGGAGAAATGGGGCACCCCACTTCTTTTTACAACCAGGAGATTGTGTTTGGGGTCGGGGCCGAGGAGCGGGTGCTGGAGGATCGGAACTGGGCGCAGTTTGCGGAGCTGCTGACGAAGCTGCGGGAGGCGAGGCATCCGTATGGTCCGCGCCACGAGCCGTTGTTTCGGATGCATCCGGAGCGGTGGCTGGAGTCGCTGGTGGTAACGGATGTGAGCGTGATCGACGAGCGGCTGGAAGCGGAGTCGGTGTATTCGCAGGTGCCGGCATTCTCGGCGGCGGACCGGGCGATGATCGATGTGCTGACGCTGACGCGCGCAGGGCGGCTGGCAGTGGTCGAGTTGAAGGCGGATGAGGACATTCATCTGCCGCTGCAAGGGTTGGATTATTGGGCGCGGGTGCGGTGGCATCATTCGCGGGGAGAGTTTTTAAAGTTTGGATATTTTGGCGGGCGGGAGATGGCGGCGGAGGATCCGCTGCTGTTTCTGGTGGCTCCGGCGTTGCGGGTGCATCCGGCGACGGATGCGATTTTGAAATATGTCTCGCCGGAGATCGAGTGGGCGTTCGTGGGGATTGACGAGAGGTGGCGGGAGGGGGTGCGGGTGGTGTTTCGGAAGCGGGCTCACCACGGAGCCACGCAGGCGCGAAGGTGTTTGGATTGGAGCGAGGCGACGCGGACGGCTTGACCGGTGGCGGCGATGGAGCGATGGAGCGGTGAAGCGGCGGAGCAGTGGGAGCGGCGGAGCGGCGCTCCGGGGACAGCCGAGGGCGGCTGTCCCCACAACTACTCTCCACAGCTACTCCCCACAACTATTCCCGCCGAGCACCCAACTATTCCCAGGCGCCGAGCAGGCGGCGAACGTCTACTAGCTGGGCAATGTGGTACGCGTTGTGGTCGGCTGCGAGCAGGACTTCGCGCAGGATTGTCTGGCCTTCGCTCCCGGGGATTTTGGCGAAGAGATCGGTCTCGGGATCTTTCACCAGGTCCTGCAGGGCTTTGGCGTCGCGGTCGATCTGATTGATGCTCTCGTTCCAGGCTTCGGCGCTGGGTGGCTCGGCGGTCTTCGGCCAATATCCTTCCGGCCACTTGGGGGATTTGTGTTTGGGGTTTCGGCTGAACTCGAGGATGTCCCACTGCGCGATGCGGATGTGTTCGAGGATCATCCAGGGAGAGTGCGGGAAGTTTTCCGGCTTTGTCCCGCGGAGTTTGGGCGGCAGATTTTTGACGGCGTCTTCGAAAGTGGCGTGGGCTTGGCCGCCTTTCAGGAGGTCGAGGAGATGCTGGCGAAGGGCTTTGTGCGGGTCTTTATCCGTAGACATTGGGTTCCCTTTCTGATGCGGACGCGTGATTAGATGGCGGAGCGGAGCGCAGGATGCGGGCGCGCGATATTGGGCTGCAGCAGAACTCCCCACAGCTAAAGCGGCCTTGAGTGGCCACGCGTCTATATGAATCTATTTATTGCTGGCTGAGGTTGATGGATCGGCTGATCTGTCCGCTGCGTTGCCGATGGCGTCGCCGGAGAGGACTAGTTCTACGCGACGGTTTTGGGCGCGGCCTTGTGCGGTGTCGTTCGAGGCAATGGGTTCGGTCTTGCCGAAGCCGTGGGATTCGATCGAGGCGGCCGAGATTCCCTGCTGGACGAAATAGTCGCGGACGGAATTCGCGCGCTGCTCAGAGAGATTCTGGTTGTATTCGTCGCTGCCAACGCTGTCGGTGTGTCCTTCAACGGCGAGGTGCAGGCTCGGGTAGGCGAGGATGATTCCGGAAACCTTCGCGAGACGCTCGCGGGCGGTGGGCAGAAGTTCGAAGCTGCCGCTGCGGAACAGAACGTCGGACATGTTGGCGATGAGTCCGCGGGCGGAGTCGCGGGTGGCGAGAATCGAGTTGAGCTGCTGCAGCAGGCGGGCGCGGAGTTCGGCCTTTTCCTTTTCGGCCTGCTGGCGGAGATTTTCAGCCTGTTGGCGGAGATTTTCGGATTGCGCGGCGGCGGCGTTGGCTTTGTCGGCCTCGGCGGCCAGGGCTTGCTGTTGCGCGACGGCTTCGGCTTTGGCCTTTTCGGCTTCTTCTTTCTCGCGGGCGGCTTCGGCTGCTGCTGCTTGGGCTTCCTGCTTCGCTTTTTCTGCTTCCGCCTTGGCTTGTTCAGCCTGCAGACGTGCCTGATCCGCCTGCTGGCGGGCGAGTTCCGCATCGGCGCGGCGCTTGGCTTCCGCATCGGCATCAGCGCGCGCTTTGGCTTCGCGGGCCGCGGCCGCGGCCTGCGCTTCGACTTCCGCCTTCTGCTTCACGGCCATCAGGCGGGCTTCTTCGCAAGTTTCGGTGGCTTCTTTCGCGGCGGCCTCAATGACCTCTTTTTTCGCTTTCTGGCGATAGAGAGTTTCGGCGTTGAGCAATTGCTGTCCGGCCTTGGAGAGAATCGCGGCAGCATAATTATCGGCTTCGGCGATGTGTGCAATGCGGACGGCGTTGCGCGCTTCAAAGAGTTCGAGCGGCGTGTTGCGATCGATGCCGAAGATGGCGTCCTGAATATGGGTGTTGGTCGAAGAGTAGCTTCCGCGGGTAACGAGTTCGTATTTGGCGTCGATGTTTTCGGTGGCCGCTCCCTGAATGGCGGCGCTTTCGGCGACGACCATGTTGCCGGGCTGCGATACCGCGAAGTAGGGTTCGGCGGTGACGATCATGCCGAAGGTCTGAAGTTCGGTGAAGGCCTTCACGTGGGCGTTGCCGTTCTTATCGAGCGTCAGTTCGCCCAGATTGACCGGGCGTCCTTCCGGCGAGACAGCCCACAGGACGTAGGTCAGGTATTCGAGCCCGAACTTGGTGGCGTCTTCGAATCCCTGGAACTTGGCATCGATTTCAATGTTGGTTTTCTTGCCTTCGACTTTGGCTTCGCCAGTGGCGCGCTGCGAGAGATCCGTGCCCTGGAACTCGACCTTGGCCGATCCACCTTGCAGCCGGTAGTGCATGGCCTTGGTGGTGCGGGAAACCGTCGCGGACGGTGCCGCGGGTTGAGACTGCGCGCACGCAAAAACAGCCGCGAACACGAAGAAGACAAGAGAGGTCTTTTTCACGAGAGTTCTCAATCTGGGGGAGATAGAGAGATTTCTAATCTTCTATATGGTGCGGGATTCGGAGAAGAATGGAAACGGACGGGAGGGATGGGACTTTGGTAACTCTCACGTAGGAACAGACTCATGTGGGGACAGCCGCCCTAACCATAGAACTTCAACTGCCGATCAAGTTGAGGGGACGTTTCGTCTAACTGAAGTCGCGGACTTGGAGCCAGGACAGCGGCCAGCGCCAGAACTGTTAGTAAGCAGGCGGGATGAGCCGGCGAGCCTGGCATCATAAAGTCGACGACTTTTCCTTTGGCGCAGCTTCTTGTGCTGCGACCCTCTTTACCTCGACGGAGCCGCCGTCGTCGCCGGCATTCCAGTTGCCGGCGGCATGGTCATACTCCTTTGGCGATCATCTTTCCCAGTTCATCCCGCTCGATGCGGGCCCACGGCGTTTTCGGATCGTGGGTGAAGACGGTCAGCCATTTTTCCGGGACGGCACGGGCATAGTATTCCTTTTTGCCGGCGATGGTGTCGAGCGGGTAGAGATCGAATCCCATGCCCCAGGTGAGATCGATGTGCGCGGCGGTGGGCATGAGGTCGGAGATGTAGCAAGCAATGGCCGGGGCTGAAGTCCCTCTGCTTTCCGGCCCATTTTCCCGGCCCTCCAAGGGCCGATCTTCCACGCCGGCACGCCCGGATCCTTCGTCGCCAAAACCCCGCTCCTCCTGATGACCGCCTCGAATAATGATTCCCAGCATGTGGGCGGTGTGGCCGCGGAAAGTTTTTACGGAGATGCCGGGGACGATTTCTTCGCTGCCTTTGAGCAGCATCATCTGGCCCGTGGCGACCAGCGGATCGTAGTTATCGGAAATGAAGCTGATCGAGTCACGCTCGCTGGGGTTGCGCGCGTACTGCCACTCTCCTTCGGGCGCGTAATATTTCGCGCGCGGAAATGTCGGAACTATCTTCCCGTTCTTATCGCGGACGGTGTTCCATCCGCAGTGATCGAAGTGCAGGTGCGAGTTGATGACGATGTCGATGTCTTCGGGCGCGATGCCGCCAGCGGCAAGATTATCCAGCAACTGAGCCGGCTGTCCGTAGAACTTGATCATGCGGTCGGAAAGCCTGTTGCCGATGCCGGTTTCGATCAGGACAGTTTCTCTGCCCGTGCGCACCAGCAAAGAGTTCAGGCCGGAGGTGACCCGGTTCTGCTCGTCAGCCGCCATCTTGCGCGACCACATAACTTTGGGGACGACGCCAAAGAAGGCGCCGCCATCGAGCGGGTAGGTTCCGTCGGAAAATGAAGTGAGTTCGAAGTCCCCGAGAGTGATCCGGTGCATGAATTCAGTGTGCCATAAGCGGAGGGCCGTTCTGCACAGACGAGATCCTCTTGACTCTATACGGGTTGAGAATCTCGTACGCGAATCGCTTTCGACTGTGCACGCGGGTATGTTCATGGCTCGGGCTCACACTGAAAGAGCCGGGACTCCCGTCGCGACGATCTCTGCGAAGGATTCACTTCTGGACGATGACGGCATTCGTCGCGACCCTGGCGATCCACCTTTGGCGCCATAAATCCATCGCGCCCAAGGGGCCTGAAGCCCGAAGTCGGTTCGCAGTTACCTCCGTACCATACCCTTCCGTGTCCCACGGGTACCTCGCCCCCAGTGTCTTCCATTCACTAAACTGTGCATGGAGACACCTGTGACCACCGACGAAGAACTGACTCTTCTCGACTCGCAATTGCGGCGGCTGAAGATCGAATACGAGATCTTTTTCAGCAACCCGACCAAGCGGCCTCCCACCGACGTCGAGTGGAAGGTGCTGAGCTTGTTGCGCAAGTTCTCCGATGGCGGCGGGCGCATGAATTTCTCGCAGCGCTACCGCTACAACGAAATCGCGCAGCGCTACGCGATCTACAGCGATCTATGGCGCAAGAAATCCCGCATCCGCGAAGAAGGCTACCGCCGGCCACAGGATGCGCTCTTGTCGGTGCAAGGCGTGCGCACCACCGAGGACGAACACAAGCCGCATCATCCCGTCTACGGAGTGAGTCAGGCCGCCGCAGCAGTCGCGGCCGGCGCAGGAGGAGCCGTATCCTCACCGCATTTCACCCTGCATAGCGTCGACCAGGAAGAGCGCGAACAGGTCGAGCGCCTCTATAACACCCTCGTTGCCGCGAAGAAGAAGGCCGGAGAAAACGTCACGGGCAGCTTCGATTCGTTCACCACCTTCGTCCAGAAAAAGACCGAACAGATCCGCAAGCAGTATCACTGCGACAGCGTCGAATATTCAGTCGAACTCGCCGACGGCCACGTGAAGCTGAAAGCCAAAGCAAAAACATAGTCAGTCCACCTGTTCGCGCCTGGATGGCGCGGGCCTCTATCGTCGGCTTTCCGCCCCCGCCGGGGACTTTCGACCCTAAGCCTTTCTCCCACTAGCCTTCCGCCGAACTCCCGATAACATTGTGCCCCGCAGCTTGCGGCATTTGGCGCGCATTCCCGGGCCCCTTCGCCCGATGTCCTCCGAACCTCGATGCAAGGCTCCGCGACGAGTCCCATTCCTGGACGACGCTGCAATCAACAAGAAATTGGAGGAATTGAAAATGGTTTTGAACCGAGCACTCAGCTGCTTGTTTGTCCTGACGCTTGCCTCCGGGGCGCTGCTGGCTCAAACGCCAGATCTGAAAGTCGCCCACACCAATGCCTTCGGTCCCACTATTCCGGCCCCGAAAACCGGACCGAAGCTCACCACCATCTTCCGCAACCTCGGCCCGACTTCGACCAACGCCTATAACTCGACAACCGGCTACTACATCCTCGGGCCAGAAAATTCTGTGGGACTTTCCGAACAAGGGATTGGCGTGCCGTTTATTCCTTCCGCCAATGCGCACGTCAAGCAGATACAGGCTGCGATTGGCTGGATTTCCGGCACTTCGCTCGTGGACGTCGGACTATACAGCGACAACAATGGAACGGTGGGAACGCTGCTGGCCTCTGGCCATGCTGCGACCATTCCAGTATTTGGAACCTGCTGCCAGCTCGTCACCGTCAACCTCAAATCGACGGCCGTGACGGCAGGAACGCAATACTGGATCGTCGCCACCTCCGATGACTCCAATGCTCCGGACTTCACCGGCGCCTTCGCCGCCTCCAACTTGGCGGTGATTGCCGGCGATGTCGGGCTTACCGGATGGTTCTCTTTCACCACCAACACTCCGGCCGCCGCCGCCCGCGGTACCGTCCCATAACCGAAGCTCATCACCCGAAGGCCGCGGAGATCCGAAAACATCCGCGTCCTTCGCTTTCTTCAGTTTGTTTTCTGGCGTTATCCTGAGCGCAGCCGCTTTTCAGGCGGAGCGAAGAGCCTGCCCTGAGCGAAGCCGAAGGGATCTCGCGCAGACGATACCGCCCGCCCCTCGGCGGCGGTCACCTCGCGCTTCCTGATAAAATTTCCAGTCAACTCCGCACCGACCCTGATTCCCCGAGGCCATCATGTCCAGCACTTCATCGAAGCTTCGCCGCGCCATCCTCTCCGTCACCGACAAAACCGGACTCGTCGACTTTGCCCGCAGGCTCTCGGCGCTCGGCATTGAACTCGTCTCCACGGGAGGCACCGCCAAACTTCTCCGCGACTCCGGAATTGCCGTGAAAGACATCTCCGATCTCACCGGATTCCCCGAAATGCTCGACGGACGCGTCAAGACGCTGCATCCCAAAGTGCATGGCGGAATCCTGCATCGCCGCGAAGATCCCCGGCATGTGGCTGCGGTCGCCGAGCACGGAATCGCGCCCATCGACATGGTGGTCGTGAATCTTTATGCATTCGAGAAGACCGCCGCCAAACCCGGAGTCGCATTCGAGGAGTTGATCGAGAACATCGACATCGGCGGCCCCTCCATGATCCGCTCCGCCGCCAAGAACTTCCACGATGTTGCGATCGTAACTTCGCCGGCGGATTACGACTCCATCGCCGCCGAACTCGAAAGCAAGGGAGCCACGCTTTCCAAAGAAACCAAGTGGCGGCTCGCGCAAAAAGCGTTTGCCACCACGGCGGCTTACGACTCCGCCATCGCCTCCACCCTCGAACGAATCAGCGCCGACGACTTCCAGGTGCGCTCCGAGCCGACAGCCTTTCCCAACGTCCTGCGGTTTTCCTTCGACAAGGTTCTCGATCTGCGCTACGGCGAAAATCCTCACCAGAAGGCGGCGATGTACTCCGATGGCTCCGGCAACGGCGTAGCCAATGCCCGCCAACTCCAGGGCAAAGAGCTCTCCTACAACAACATTGTCGATCTACAAGCCGCGTGGGATCTGGCTCAGGAATTTACCGGAAAAGACTTCGACCAGACCGTCTGCGCCATCATCAAGCACACCAATCCCTGCGGCACGGCCACGGGCAAGACGCTTGCGGAAGCCTATAAGCGCGCCCTCGAGTGCGACCCGGTCTCGGCCTTCGGAGGCGTCATCGGCGTGAATCGTCCGGTGGATGGCGAAGCTGCCGAAGAAATGCACAAGCTGTTCCTCGAAGTTATCGCCGCCCCGGCGTTCGACGAAGCGGCTAAAGCGAAGTTCGCCTCGAAGAAGAATTTGCGTCTCGTGGAAGTGGTTCCCGCAAATCAGAAATGGGTCTTAAAGAATGTTTCCGGAGGCATGCTGGTACAGGATGCCGACACGCGCCCGCTCGCCGATTCGGATCTCAGAGTCATGACGAAGCGCCCCCCCACTCCGGAAGAAACGCGCGCCATGCTCTTCGCATGGAAAGTCTGCAAGCATGTGAAATCCAACGCCATCGTCTATGCGCGCGACGGCCAGACCGTCGGGGTAGGCGCCGGACAGATGTCCCGCGTGGATGCCGCCAAACTCGGCGCCATGAAGGCCCAGTTGCCATTGAAAGGCACGGTCGCTGCCTCCGACGCATTCTTCCCGTTCCCCGACGGCGTCGAAGAAATCGCCAAGGCTGGAGCCACCGCCATCATTCAGCCCGGAGGCTCCCAGCGCGATCCCGAAGTCATCGAAGCCGCCGACCGCCTGGGCCTGGCCATGCTCTTCACCGGCGTCCGCCACTTCCGCCACTAGGGAACCTCTGAGCAACCATCGATTCTGAGGCGGCCTGGAATTCCAGAGCTGCACGGGTCGCGAATTTCCCCGGCATGGCTTGCGAGCTTACGTGGAACCCGCCATTCACGCGGCTTGCAGAGACACTACGCCCTCGCCACTGCCAGCCTTCTGCGGTGCAGGTACAAGTTCACCAACGCAAAGCTGGCGCACAGTCGATGATGGTTCTTCTGAATCCCGCGGTATCGCACCTTCTCGAAGCCGAAGATGCGCTTCAGAATCCGGAACGGATGTTCCACCTTCGCTCGCACTCGAGCCTTCACCCGGTTCTTGCCTTTTTGTAACTCGTCCACAAAGTTCTTGTATCGCACTCTCCGGCTGGTCATATCTTGCGCTCGCGGAGCCGCCTGCCGGATGGCTTCTCCCTGTCCCTGATATCCACCGTCGCCCCACACCTTGCGCTCCTCCCCGTGCAACAGATCCGGCAGCATGTGCTTGTCCGCTACCGAAGCCGCTGACGTGCATACCGAGTGCACATGGCCTCGCTTGGAGTCCACTCCGATGTGCGCCTTCAGCCCGAAGTACCACTGCTTCCCCTTGCGCGTCTGATGCATCTCCGGATCCCGCTCTCCGCTCCGGTTCTTGGTCGACGAGGGCGCATGAATAATGGTCGCGTCCACAATCGTCCCCGTGGTGATACGGATGCCCCGGCTCTCCAGATATTGGTTCACCGCGTTCAGCATCGCCCCGCCCAGTTCGTGTTTCTCCAGCAGGTGACGGAACCGCAAGAATGGTGCTCTCGTCCGGCACTGGCGCCCGCCCCAGATCGATGCCCACAAAGCGCCGCAGCACCGGCGATTCATACAGCGCATCCTCCGCCCCCGGATCGCTCAGTTGAACCACTGCTGCAGAAAGTACACTCGCAACATGATGCTCAGACCCACCGGTGGCCGCCCGTTCTCTCCCTTCGGATAGTACGGTTCCACCAACGCCTGTAACTCCGCCCACGGCACGATCTGTTCCATCTCTTCGAGAAACCGAAGATTGCTGAATTTACGATTTTTGATTGTTGAATAAAAATCCTGGTTTTTGGTCTTCCTTCAACAATCAAAATTCAACAATCCGCCAACAATCCGCGGTCCCTGTCCTCCGGAGTTACCCCGTCGTGGTCTTTTTTCCCTCGGACCCATCCGTCGCGGTAGAATAAAAGCACCTTTGCTCCAGCTGCTTTGCATCCAAGTAAGCTGAGTTTCCGGTTGGCGCTTCAAGCGCAGTCAGGTCCCAATGAACAGACTTTTTCGGCTTCTTTTGATAATTTCCCTGGCCACCGCCGCGGTCGCTCAAACCAACTCCGCGTCGCAAACTCCCGACGCCAGCCAGCCCGATACCAGCGCCCCGCAGACTTCGCCCCATAAGGTCGACCGGGCCGCGTCCTACTATCACTACACGCTGGCGCACATGTATGAGGAGATGGTCACCGCTTACGGCCGCAGCGATCTGGCCGTGAAAGCTGCCGAAGAGTACCGCCTCGCCATCGATGCCGACCCATCGTCTGAATTCCTGACCTCCGCCCTCGCCGAACTGTATGTAAAGACCGGACGGATTGCCGACGCCGTCAAAGAAGCTCAGGACATCATCAAGCGCGATCCCAAGAACCTGGAAGCTCATCGGCTGTTGGGCCGGATTTATCTTCGCTCGCTCGGCGATATGCCCGGCGGCAGCGGCTCCGACAATATTCTGAAGCTGGCCATCGACCAGTACGAGCAGATCGTGAAGCTTGATCCCAGCAGCGTTGACGATCACCTGCTGCTCGGCCGTCTCTATCGCCTGAACAACGACCTGCAGAAGGCCGAAACCGAACTCAAGACCGCGATCAAGCTTGACCCGTCGTCAGAAGAAGCCGTTACCACCCTCGCGATGCTCTACACCGACGAGGGCGATACGGCGCACGCGCTCAAAGTTCTCAGCTCGGTTCCCGATTCAGCCCGTTCGGCAAAGCTATATTCCGCCCTCGGCGCCGCCTACGAGCAGCGCAAGGACTACAAGAGCGCGATCGACGCCTACCGGCACTCCATCGTTCTGGACCGCGACAATCTCGACTCCATCCGCGGTCTCGCCGAAAATCTTCTGAACGACGGCCAGCTTGATGCCGCGCTCGAACAGTACAAGGTCATCGCCGATTCCAATCCCGAGGATGCGCAGACCTACATCCGCATGGCTGAGATTTACCGCCGCGAAGGCAAGTTCGATCTCGCGCTTGAGAACTTGAAGCACGCCGATTCGCTCGTGCCCGACACCATGGACGTTCCCTATAGCATGGCCGCCGTTTATCAGGCCCAGGGACGTTACGACGATGCGATCAAGCTGCTTCAGGATCTCGTAAAGAAGACCGAAAACGCTTCCAATTCGGCCGACCGCAACAATCGCTCCATCTTCATCGAGCGTCTCGGCATGGTCTATCGCGATCAGGAAAACTACGGCGCTGCGGTCGACACTTTCCGCAAGATGCTGACCCTCGGCGACGAGAACGAGCGCAGCGGTTACCAGGAGATCATCGACACGTACCGCGAGGCTAAACAGTGGCCACAAGCCACCGCCGTCGCAAAAGAGGCCGTCGAAAAAATGCCCGATGACCGCGACCTGCGCATGGTGCTCGATGCGCAACTTGCCGACATGGGCCAGATCGATCAGTCAGTCGCCGACGTGAAGTCCATGCTGAAGGGCGGGCCCGACGATCGCGACGTCTACCTCCGGCTCGGCATCATCTACACCCGCGCCAAGCGATGGAACGATGCGGCTGACGCTCTGAACCACGCTGAACAGCTCTCCACCAAGAACGACGACAAAGCCTACGTGGAGTTTCTCCGCGGTGACCTTTATCAGCGCCAGAAAATGTACGATCAGGCCGACACCGAATTCAGGAAGGTGCTGGCCTTGACTCCGGCCAGCGATCCGCAATCCGCGGCCACGCTCAACTATCTTGGATACATGAACGCCGATCGCGGCGTGAAGCTCGAAGAATCGCTCAACTACATCAAGCAGGCGCTGAGCTTCGATCCCAACAATCCCGCCTACCTCGATTCCCTCGGCTGGGCCTATTTCAAGTTGGGCAAATACGATCTCGCGGAAGAGAACTTGACCAAAGCCGCCGTTCACATGGGCGCCGATCCAACCGTGCAGGAGCATCTCGGCGATCTCTACCAGAAGACCGGGCGTTTGAAATTGGCTGCCGCGCACTGGGATCGCGCCGTCCAGGAATGGAATAAAACCGTTCCCGCGGAGCAGGACAGCGACGCGTTCGCCAAAGTCCAGCAGAAACTAGACGCCGCGAAAGTGAAACTCGCCAAAGAAGAATCGAACAAGTAATCTTGGCGCTGGAACAATCAAGAATCAAGAATCAAAAATTCGCGCCCCCGCGCCCCCTACTGCTATCCTTCCCCCATGCTGGCGCACTGCGCGGTGCACGTCGAACACTCCCGCGGACGCCGCTTTCTTGAGCCTCATCACCCCTACCGCAACGATTTCCAGCGCGACCGCGACCGCGTCATTCACGCCCGCGCTTTCCGCCGCCTCGAAGCCAAGACCCAGGTTTTCACGCGCCGCTACTCCGATCACTTCCGCAACCGCCTCACGCACACGCTCGAAGTCGCGCAAATCTCCCGCACCATCGCCGGGGCTCTCACGCTGAACTCCGATCTCGCCGAAGCGCTCGCCCTGGTCCACGATATCGGTCATCCGCCCTTCGGCCATGCCGGGGAAAAGGCTCTCGACGCCGCCATGCGCGAGCACGGACTCAGCTTCGATCACAATCTGCACGCGCTCCGCATCGTCGAGGACTTCGAGCAGCGCTACGCCGCATTTCGCGGCCTGAATCTGACATTCGAAGTCCGCGAGGGCATCATCAAGCACTCCCACGATTACAACCCGAACCAGCATCCCGAACTGGCTGAATATATGCTCGACCAGCGTCCTCCACTCGAAGCGCAGTTAATCGATCTCACCGACGAAATCGCCTACAACACTGCCGACCTCGATGACGGATACGAAGCTCATCTTCTCTCGCTCGATCAGATCCGCGAAGGCGTGCCCGCATTTGAACGATTCTTTCGCCAAGTGCTGCAGATCTATCCCGACGCTCCCGACAAATTGAAATTCAACGAAGCATTGCGGCGAGTGCTGAATCGTTTCGTCGACGACCTGATCCGGAACACGCAAAAACTCACGCAGGAAGCGGGCATTCGCAGCCTCGAAGACATCCGCAACCATCCCGAACGTCTCGCCGCATTCAGCCCCGCCGTGGAATCAGAGCGGAAGCAAAGCAAGGAGTTTCTCTACGAGAACTTATATTTCAGTCCGGCCCTGGCAGAGGAAAAAGACGACGCGGAACGCGTGGTGACCGAACTCTTCGCCTTCTGGATGGCGCACCCGGAATCTCTTCCGCACAATTACCAGCAAAAAGCCAAAGAAGAATCCCTGCCGCGCATCATCTGCGATTACATCGCCGGCATGACCGATCCCTTCATCCTCGAGCAGTACGAAAAATACTGTGCCGGCTAGCGCGGTTTTCGAAATTGTCATCCCGGCCGGAGCTTGCCGTTCCCGAAGGGATGGCAGGCGGAAGGGAGGGACCTTGTGTTTCTGTGGCCTGCATCATACATAGCGAGCCCGCCCAGGCGGACGGCACGAGTTTCGTAGCAGGCTCGAACCCACACTCAGCAGATCCAACTGCAAGTTGTCGCTGCAACCAAACCCGTGTAGACGCAACGCCCGCCGCGTCATACCATCTTTGTCATACCGGGCCGCAGGAGTTCTCCGGTGGATCAGATTCAACTTGAGACCATACGTCGCGACATGATCGAGCGCGCCATCGAAGCAATCCAGCGCAGCGATGCTCTGCTCGCCCGAACCAGAGAAGTCCTGCGCCAGGCCGAAACGCTCGTAGCGAAGCACGCTTCTCGAAAAGCAACACCTGCTCTGCCCAAACGAGGCCACCATTTCTAGCGCAGTCCCGGTCGCTAATAACCGCCAGTTCTCCCACTAATGCAACGAAAGATGGCGAGATCAAACCTTCTCGACCAGCGAAAGGCCCCAAGAGTCATCCAGAAACTCCACCATTAACGATCTTGATTCCCCAGAGAGCGGCGAACCGGGAGCAACGAAGGCGCCAATCTACCATGGACCTTCAGCCCCTGACCCGTGACCGCTGACCTCTACCTATTTCGCTCCCCGCAGCATCCCGACCACCCGCTCATAATCATCCACGGTCGAGTACTCGATCACGATCTTCCCCTTACCCTTCCGATCCCGAATCCGCACCCGCACTCCAAGCAGCCGCTCCAGATCCCCCTGCGCCGCCCGCACATTCGGATCCACCCACCGCGCCCCGCCGCTGCTCTCTTCTTTCTTTATCACGCCCGGCATATCGGGCAACGGATCGAGCAATCCCTCCATCCGCAGCACCAGCATCTCGACCTGCTCGATGTTCATGCCCTTTTTCACCGCATACAGCGCCGCTTCCGCGATCCGGTCGTTGTCTTCCAGCTTGAGCAGCTCTTTCGCCTGGGCGAAATTAATTCGCTTCTCCATCAACAACTGCATCACTTCGCGCGGCAGCTTCAGCAACCGCATGTAGTTGGCGATCGACGCCCGCGACAATCCCACGCGATGGCCAATCTGCTCTTGCGTCATCTGGAATTGATTGCTCAGCACCCGGAACGCCTCCGCCTGCTCCATCGGGCTCAGGTCTTCGCGCTGCAGGTTCTCGATGATCGTCAACTCCGCAGCCTGCTGCGCCGACACCCGCCGCATGATCGCCGGAATGTGTTTCTTGCCCGCCTTCTTCGACGCATGCAATCGCCGCTCGCCAAGAATCAGCGTGTATCGTCCTTCCTCTTCCGACGGACGCACCACGATCGGCTGCACCACGCCCTGCGCCTTGATCGAATTCGCCAGCTCCTCCAGCGCGTCATCATCCTCGACAACTCGCGTCTGAAACGGATTCTTGTCGATATCGGTGATCGCGAGCCGCATGACCATCGTTTCCGGAACTCGCGTATCCGCCGCAGCCTGCAGTGTGATGGGCCCGTCTTCCAGATCGTCCGAGCTCTCAGCGCCCGACTCAAACGTAGGCACAGCCGAGCCGAACGTGGGCACAGCCGAGCCGAATGTGGGGACAGCCGCCCTCGGCTGTCCGGCCGAGTGAAACTCGGCAGCCTCCGCCGCCTCATCCACCACAGCCTGTATCTCAATCGGAGGCTCAGGAGTCCTCGCATGTAGCGGCGGCACATGAGAACTCGCCACAGCTGTTGGCGTCAAATTCGTCTCAACCGGGGGTGAAGCAGCGCCCGCCGCCGGAGCAGCCGGACTCACCACCCGCGGCCCCGGTAACAACGAAGCCAGCCCCCGCCCCAACGCCCGCCGCATTCCCGGCTTCTCTTTTTCTTTATCCTTACCCTTATCCGAATGCCCCGCCACATTCCCCGCCGCAGCTGTCGTCATCGTGATCTTTGTCCTTCCAAATCCGTTCGTGTCACGCCACTCCCCTGTCATCAAACTTAGCTGTCATCATGAGCAGTCGAAGGATCCCTGCCCCGCCGCCAAAGTCCGGGCATTATATCGATACATATCTATATAGACGCACATCAATATACTACGCGGTCTTATCCATCTCCCCAGCCCCCGGAATCTCCTCGACCGCAGGCTCGCTCGCCGTAAGCTCCCCCGAAGCCGGCAGCCCAAAGCCGCCACCCTGCCTCTCAATGATCTCTTTCGCCAGTCGTATGTAGCTCTCCGCGCCTTTCGATCGCGGATCGTATACCAGCGCGGCCTTGCCATGGCTTGGCGCCTCTGCCAGCCGTATGTTGCGCGGCACAGTGGTCTTGCATAGCTTCTCGCCAAAGAAGTTCCGCAGCTCTGCCGTCACTTGCTGCGCCAAGTTGGTCCGCTCATCCAGCATGGTGAGCACGACGCCTTCAATGCCAAGCTCTGGATTCAGCGCCGCGCGTATGCGCTCGATCGTGTCCAGCAGCTCGCTGATGCCTTCCAGCGCAAAGTATTCCGCCTGCATGGGAATGAGCACCGCGTCAGCGGCGACGAGCGCGTTCAGCGTGAGCAGGTCAAGCGCAGGAGGACAATCCAGCACGATGAATTGGAAGCGGTCGCGCAGTGGCGCAAGCACTTCCCGCATCCTGAACTCGCGCGCCTCCTGGTCCACCAACTCTATGTTGGCGCCGATAAGATTCTTGTGCGATGGAATTAGCCAGAGCTGCTCGAGCTCCGTCGTGAGCAGCGCCTCTTCGCCAGTGGCTGCGCCCATCAGCAGATCGTACGTGCTGATGCGCTCAGGATCCTTGACGAATCCCAGGCCGCTGGTGGCATTCGATTGCGGATCGCAATCGACGAGGAGCGTGTTGACTTCCGCGGCCGCGAATGAAGCGGCCAGGTTGATGGCGGTCGTGGTCTTCCCCACGCCGCCCTTCTGATTGGCAACAGCGATAACGCGTCCCATATGAAGTTGTCAGGAAGAACCAGAGCACAGGAAGCATAATGCTGTTCGCGTTTCAAAAGCAATGAAGAAGTGCTGTGCAGAGAAGTGAATTGATGTGCAAAACGCGTCCTGTGTTCCTGCAGGAACATTCTGCAGGAATATTCTGGGATGGCGTGGGGGCCCGTCAGGCATGCGTACGTTGCCTTAGTGGACGAAGTGTTCCTGCAGGAACACTTCCTTACCTCGCGGCATCATGCCCCTTTGATTACGGCCTGGACAGCAGCGTAGTTTCGGGGTGCGGAGGCGGGGATGCCTCCGCCACAGCCGGGCTGGCCACTGGCGCTACATTCCCGCATTGTGTTCCTGCAGGAACACTTTTTCCACAGTGCCTTAGTCGTTGTGTTCCTGCAGGAACAGTGGTGAGCAGCCATTGGGCGATGTGTATCATATTGAGATTATGTTAAGTATGTCCCACTTTTCGTTTGTGCAGCCGTAGAATATAGTCGTGGAAGTGTTTTTTATCATTAAACTTCCCACCTGTTAGCGGTGTTGATGCTCCATGGGAGGAGCCTGGAGCTTAGCGGGAGGCGATCAGGAGGATGCGGCTGGTTGAGTTGGGGATGGGGTATGGGGTGGAGAGGGTGTGGGTTGGGAGCAGTGAGCGCGCGGTCCGCAGCTGGGGTGAGCTGATCAGGAGGGCCAGGCGTCCAGCGGGAGCGACCAGGGCCGCGGCAGCGGCGAGGATCTGTTCGAAGCGATCGACGGCGCGAAGGGTAACGACGTCGAACGAGGCGGGCGGCAGGGATTCGGCGCGGGCGTTTTGTATATCGATGTCAGTCAATGTAAGAGAGCGAGCGATTTCGCGAAGGAAAGTTGATTTTTTGTGGTTCGATTCGATCAGGGTCATGGCGATGTCCGGAGCCCAGAGTTTAATGGGAATGCCGGGGAATCCGGCGCCGGAGCCGATGTCGGCGAGCCTGGGTTTCTTTCTCTGCTCCGCAGCTTTGTCGATTGACGATTCACCGGCCTTCGCGTCTGGTTCCGCGAATTTTCGGTGTGACGACTCTCCGGGGTTCGTTTGTCTTGGGAAGAGATGGCGGGCGGCGAAGAAGCTCTCGCCGAAGTGGCGGGTTACGATCTCGTCCGGATCACGGATGGCGGTGAGGTTGATGCGCGCGTTCCAGCGGAGCAGTATATCGATGTACGTCGATATATGATCGAGATCGCCGGTTGTGAGTGGTTCGCCGCCCAGGAATGGGGCAAGCAGTTCGGCGATGCGCGCGGCTTGCATGAACGGTTGATTGTAGATTGCGGGTTTGTGGTTTGGGAATCGCGGCGTTCTTCAGTGGCTCATTCGGCGGGAGGGTGATCGTGCGCTGCGCTGAAACCGCTCCGCGCTGAAGAGAAGCAACCGGGCGTGAGTTTCTTTCCGCCCGCCGGCATTGCTGCCCGGTGACGGTTGGCCCCGATGGGTCCGCGGTTCCCACTCGTCGAAAACCGCGACGAGTGGGGCAGCCTCGATCGTGGTGGTACCAGGGGTTAAAAATTAGAATGTGTGGGCCGGCCCCCGTGGGTCTGTTTCTGCCCGCCGGGCATCGCTGCCCGGTGACGGTTGGCCCCGATGGGTCCGCGGTTCCCACTCGTCGAAAACCGCGACGAGCGGGGCAGCCTCGATCGTGGTGGTGCCAGGGGTTAAAAATTAGAATGTGTGGGCCAGCCCCCGACACGTCGGAATTCAGTTCTCAGGAGCGGGTGCGACAGCGGCGCACAGCCGCGCCTCAAAGAATTCCTCCACCCGGCTCAGCACTTCGGGCGCGCTCTTCGATTCGTAGATCGCCTTGCGCAGATGAGCGCCTCCGGGGACGCCGTGCGTGAACCACGATGCAAACTGCTTCATCTTCCCGACCGCATCCGGCAGCTCTTCTTCAATCAACATCCGGAAATATGTCCGGATCATCTCGTAACGGTCCGCCTCAGAGGGCTGTTCATATGTGGGGACAGCCGCCCTCGGCTGTCCGGTCGTGCGAAGCACGACTGTCTCCGTCCCTACACCAGCCGTAGCCATTGCGCGGCTGTACTGCTGAATCTGCCGGAAGATCCACGGATTCGACGGCGCCATCCGCCCGATCATCACCGCATCGCATCCTGTCTGGGTCACCATCGCGCACGCATCTTCGGGCGTGCGGATATCGCCATTCCCGATCACCGGAATCTTCACCGCATCCTTCACCGCGGCGATCCATTCCCAGCGCGCCTGCCCGCTGTATCCCTGCTCGCGCGTGCGCGCATGCAGCGCCACTGCCGCCAGGCCGCACGATTCCGCCATCCGCGCCAGTTCCACGCAGACAATTTCTTCGTCATTCCATCCCGCGCGAAACTTCACCGTGAAGGGAATGGAAACGGCCGCGCGCACCGCTTCGAAAATCTTGCCAATCGCCGGCAGATCGCGCAGCAGCCCCGACCCGCCATTGCACTTCACAACCTTCTTCGCGGGACACCCGAGGTTCAAATCCACCAGGTCGAATCCGAGCCCTTCGACCATCCGCGCCGCCTCTGCCATCACCTTCGGATCGCTCCCGAACAGCTGCGCCGAAATCGGATGCTCGTCGTCATAGAAATGGAGATACCGCTTCGCTTTCTGATCCTTCTTCCGCAGGACGCCATCGGCCGACGTGAACTCGGTCATGATGAGCCCGCATCCGCCCAGGTTGCGGATGAATCGCCGGAACACCGTATCGGTCACGCCCGCCATCGGCGCCAGCACAGTCGCCGGCGCAATGGTGACCAATCCGATCGCGAGCGAAGCCGGCACCACCCGCATCGCGCGAGCCTCCGCCGGCAGCGTAGCCGATCCCGAGTTATCCCAAAACTTCTTCATTCAGAAAGATTTTATAGGAGGCACGTACCCGGCGGTCGCATAGGCAGTCCGAAAGCCGGAAGCCGAAAAGCAAAGCCCCCGCCGCGCAGCGAGGGCCTGTCTGAAATCGGTGCAGATCCGTGGCGAGACGTTACTTCTTCGCCGTCTCGACCTTGGCGTACTTCCGGCGGAAGCGTTCCACGCGGCCCGCGGTATCCATAAGCTTCTGCTTGCCGGTAAAGAACGGATGGCACGCCGAGCAGATTTCTACGCTGATGTCGCCCCGATGCGTCGACCGCGTCATAAATGCGTTTCCGCAGGCGCAATGCACGCGCACTTCGTTATAAGACGGATGAATAGCTGCTTTCATGTGGCTTGGATCCTCGATTCGAATCATTAGATTCTACCGGATTTCCACAGGATTCAGCAAACCGCCGAAGCCCCGCTTGCGTAGGGGCAGCCGCCCTCGGCTGTCTTGCTGAAACGGCTCCGCTATACAGCTCGACAACTCCATCTTCACCCTAAAACCGGAACAGATAGCTGACCTTCACAAAAAACTGCCGGCTGTCATTCATATATCCCCGCGCCGTATTGGTCACATATCCCGGCACTCCCGGCATCCCCGGAATCACATTCAGATTCTGCAGGTCGCTGTTGTACCCCACATAAATCGCCGTCCCCGGATGCACCAGGTAGGTGATCAGAAAGTCCGCGTTGAATTCCTTCTGCGTCGGCAAATATGTATATGGAGACCCCACGCCCGGCGTCCCGGCCAGCAGTGAGTTGTATTGCAGGATCAGCCGCAACGAAAGCTGCGGCGTGAATTGCCAGTTCCACTTGCTGCGCAGGATGTGGTCGTTCAGGATGCTCCGCCCCGCGCCCGGATACTTCGCCTGCAGAAACATCGCCGCGCTGTCCTGCGCCTCGAGCCGCTCAAATAAATATGTGTTGTCAATTTTCAACGGCTTCATGGGACGCAGCGACAGCTCGGCCTGCCCCACGTCTTCGCGCGCCACATACGGATGCCCATAAGGGTCCGGAGATCCCGGCTGCGCCACAAAATTCACTCCATCTCCAAACTGATAGCTGGCCAGGATGGTCGCCTTCTTGAAATAGCTCGTCTGAATCGATGCTCCGCTTGTGCGCTCGTGATAATCCTGCATCGGATAAATCGTCGCGGGCCCCTGCGCACCCGGACACGCGCCGAATCCATAGAAGCAGAAATCCTGCGGCCGCAGCCGTTCGCGAAGCTCTTCGTAGGGATGCACCGCGATGATCGTCTGCCCGCGCCCCTGTATCACGAAGTACGGACTGTAATCCGTATCCAGCCGCAAGCCGGTGTGGTCGAAATCGTACCGCGCAACCAGCGACGGTCCCCAATCCACAATCCACCCGCTCTTTGGACGGAACCTGTAATCGATCTCCTGATTCGTCTCGCGAATATCCACGCGATTGATAAATCCCGGCATCGACACGAATCCCGGGCTGATGTCGTTGTACGTTCCGTCGTAGGTCAGGTGCAGCCCGTCGCGGTGCAGTTCGAGCTTTTCCGCCGGACCGGAATAATGATTCCCGTCGCCGCGATTGCCCGAACTGAACGGAAAATAATTCGCCTCGCAATTCGTTGACGAGTACGTGCTGGCGTAATAATTTCCGAAAATATTGCTGGTGCTCGTCACCGCCTGCCCATCGAGCGTCCAGTTCGGACTGAACTTCAGCCGCGTGTCCACGCCGCCGATGCGGTTGTACTCGCCCGTTGACGGACATTCCCAGTCCGTATAGAGCGCGCCCACGCTCGACTGCTTGAAGATGTCGCGGCTCACCCGCGCAATCGTGAAATACGACCGGATCCCCGACAGCGGATAGTAATCCGGCAACGCCAGCCCCGGGCTCCGGTCATCCGCCGGTCATCAATCCCACCGAATATGGCCCGTCTTTCCCCGTCAGCCGGATTCCTGCCGACGGATCGGCAATATTCCGCGTGAAAAACAGATCCATCGGCGTCCGGAAGAAATCTTCGTTCTCCAGAAAAAACGGCCGCTTCTCGGGAAAGTACACCGCATACCGCTGGTTCACCGTGATCAGCGGATCTTCCGATTCCACCTGGCTGAAGTCCGGATTCGCGGTCAGATCGAGCGTGAAGTGATCGTGAAACACGATCTTCGCATCCATCCCCGGCTGCCCCTGGATGGCCGCATTCTGAAAATACGGATTCGTCGCATCGCGCGTGTCGAGCGCCCGAAACCCGCGCAGCAGGCTGTACGGCATCAATTCAATGTCGCGCCCCGGAGAAATTCCCTCCAGCCCGTACAGTGTCGCAGCCTGTCCCAACCGGCCTTCCACCTTGAGAGAAATGTGCGGCCAGAACGAGTCCTCGGTCTTGCGCGTGATTCCGCGATACAGAATGATTCCCCACTGCTGCGCCTTCGCCGCCGGAAAGCGCAGGCTCTTGAACGGAATCGAGATCCACACCACGAATCCCTGGCTCGTCACCTTGCCCTTCGAATCCCACACCGTATCGAACGACGTATCGAAATGTCCCTGCGTCTCTTCCTCGCGCGATGCCTCGGTCCATATCGCGTCCCACTGCACACCCAGCGGAGTCGTCTGAAACGCATACGCGCGGCGCCGGTCGTGAAACGTATCGAGAATGACTTCTACCTGATCGTCGTCGTACACATCCTCGCGAACCGACATGCGCGCCCGTACCTTCTTCGGATCGTCGAAGCACACAAAGACCACGTACAGATTTTTCTGGTCGTATCCGAGATACGCCTCCGTAGGCTCCGACACTGGCTCGCCATCATGCGGATTGCGCTGCGTGAATCCCGTGACCTTCACCATCTGCCGCGCCGTCTCTCCCCGCGGCTTCATCGTCAGAAAATCATCGAGTGAAGGAGCATGATGCAAATGTGGAATCGTGAGGCTTGGTTGACTGGCGTCGGACTTGACCTCATCTGCCTTTGCCGCTGCCTTTGCCGCGGCAGGACTCACCGCGGCCCCGGCAGATTGACCCGCCATTTGAGAATTCATCGCCTCCGGCTTCACAGTCACGGAAGCCGCCGCACCGCTCTGGGAAGTGGATTGCGAAGGACTATCTGAGATCGGACTGTGAAATCCGGACAGGGCGGGAAAAGCGAAGGATCTCTCCGCGATGAAAATACAAGCAACCATCACCGCCAGCTTTACGGGAAAGCCGGCTTTTCGGCACAGGACTCGAGACAAACGCGCTACTCCCTGCTACGCCCAACGGGAATCCAGCAAGATACACCATCCAGGCCGCAACGAAACAAAAAACATTGTTCTGTACCGAAACCGTAAGTACCAGGCTCGTGTAGCGACAGCCGCCCCAGCTATCGGTCGAGCGAAGCGAGACGCGCCTCATCCAGACGGCAGTTTGGGATTCCGAAGGGAATGGCAGGGGGAGTGGAGGGAGGCTGTGTGGCGATACCAACACTGAAACCGGGACAATCCGCCATGACCCGGCCGCTTCCTAAAACTCTTCCCCTGAATGCCCCTGCAGCGCTACACTTCTGCGCGGAGGCTTTCCCACCATGTCCGCCACAATCGTCTGGAGAGCGCTGTTCATAACGTTATTTCTGGCCCCATGCCTCGCCGCTCAAGCCAATAATGCTTCGGCTGCCACCGCGACCACGACGTGCAACCTCGACGACGGACGCCAGGTCTACGTGCGCTACGACCCCGTCGTTACGAATAAAGAGAAGGTTTCCAACGGAAAGCCGTGGGCGCCCGGCGGCGTGCCCATGACGCTGTTCACGGAAGCTCAACTGACACTCAACAACTCGTTGATCCCGATCGGCGCCTACACGCTGTATCCCATTCCCGCGCGCGGCAACTGGACGCTCGTCGTGAACAAAAACGTCACCCCCGGCGCAGCCTACGACGAGAAGCAAGACGTCGCGCGGGGTCCCATGGAGTCGGCTCAGGTCGAGCAGCCGTCCGAAAGTTTGGAAGTCGCCTTCGCCCACGTCGGCCCCCGCTGCAGCCTGCGCATCTACATGGGAAAGACCGCATCCTTCGCCGACTTCACCGCAAAATAAAGTTAGGAAATGTGTGGAGGGCGGGCTCGGCTGAGGGCGTGGGCTAGTTGCCCGCGCGACAGCCGGCGGGGACGCCGGCGCTACTGAGTCGTCATTTCGTCGAGGCACGCAGCGACGAGGAGGAATCTGCTCCCTCCACCGCCGCTGTCTTCTTCGAATCCCGCGTCCCCAACCCAATCACCATCGCCATATCTTTCGGATACACCACGTCCCGCCCGCGCCGGAGAAAGTGATAGTAGATCGACGTCGCCGCTCCATACGATCCGAACCCGGCGGCAACAATTCGCGAACGCGCCGCGATTCCCACAATCGTACCCACCAGCCGGAACCCCGACGCTCCATTCACCGCGCTTCCGCCCAGATCGCCGCCACCACCATCTCCACCCGCCCGCGCGTCGTTATCCGGCATCGCCGACCCCACCGCAAGTGCCACCTGAATCCCCGTCGTCAGATACCGCGTCTTCGGCGTCGTCACCTGCGCCCCGCCTTCCGAATCGAGCTTCAGATGCTCGCCCTTCGCGACGGCGACGCCTTCCAGGCTCGTCTCCACTTTCTCTGCCAGCCCGTTCGGCGGAGCCACTTCATGAAAGAGGATCCGCAGCTGCCCATTCCGCCCCAGCCTCCGCGCCGGCTGCGATTGCATCACCGATCCGCGGATCACGCTTCCTTCCGGCAGGATCAAATGATCCGACACGACGAGCGGTTGCGTAATCATCGCCTCAACCTTGTCTCCCTTCTTCGAAGTCGCCGAATTCAGCGGCGTCACCAGCCGCGCGTGCACCACGCTCCCCATCGGCGGAGGCGTACCGATCTGCATCAAGGCTTCCGGCTTCACGGACTCGGTTCCAAAATCCAGGGGCTTCACCAGGTCTGCATTGAAGCTGGTTCCCGCGTCCATATATTGCGGACGCACCGGCAGTTGCTGCAGAGCCAGCCGTTTCAGCCTGTGCAGCTTTCCCGGCTGGTGAATCTGGTTCTGCAGATCGCTCCATTGCTGGTGAATCTGACTCTTCGCCTCGCTCACTTTCTTCGAGGCCATGCCCTCAACTTTGTTCTTCTTTTCCGTTTTCGCGGAAACAAATCGCAGCACGCCATTCGGCGCCGGAGACGCCACCGTCTGCATCGGCACATGCCGTCCATCCGCCATCACGAGCTCGTCAAATTGCACATGCACCGCGCGAACCGGCGAGAAATTTCCATCCATCGCGTCCATCGTCCGGACCTTCCCCGGCACCCGATCGATGGCCGCAATCTTGCCGTTCACCGTCGTGCCCACCGGAATCAGGAGCTTGTCAAACGCATACAGGGGCTCCGTCGTTTTTCCGTGGATCGTCTGTCCCGCCCTCCTAATCCGCACTTCCGAATCCAGCGCCACCTTGATCGGAGTCCCTGCCGGCACGCTCATGGGCATGGTCACCGGCGCCGGTGACACCACGGTCGGCGCCTCTTTCTTTTCGCCCTCAGGCGGACGCAGCTTCAGCGTCTGTCCCAATGCCCAACTGCTCGCCACCACCAGCAGGCCCACACCTGCCACTTTGTAAAAATTCCGATACATAATTTCCCCAAATCCCAAAATCTGCGCCTCGCGCGGCAAGGCAGTTAGAAAGGAACCATCGTCCGGAACTGATGGCAAGAGCCCGAAAAGAGTAGCGCAGTAGACGAAAACTTCTAACTATGAAGTCACGCAGCAAAGAATGGTTGCAACACAAGCGCTGACCATGGCGTATCTTGCCGGCGCGCGCGCACAGAGCAGGAAGCCGCGGTGAGTGCGAAAATGACCCATGCTCCTGCTATTTCTGCTCTTGGCCGCATCCGCCGCCGCTCAATCCCCACGCCTTCAAACTTCCCACACAACCGAAAGTCTTCGCGGCGTGAGCGCCGTCTCGCAAAGAATTATCTGGGCCAGCGGCACTCACGGCACCTATCTGCGCACCATCAACGGAGGCCGCACCTGGACTCCCGCTCAAGTCCCCGGCGCCTCCACGCTGGACTTCCGCGGCGTCGTGGCTTTCTCTGCCGACGAAGCCTTCCTCATGTCCTCCGGGCCCGGCGACCAGTCCCACATCTATCACACGACCGACGCTGGCCGGCACTGGCAACTCGAATTCACCAACGCGAATCCCAAAGGATTCTTCGATTCCATCGCCTTCTGGGATCCGCACCACGGCATCGTGCTCGGCGATCCCATCCCCGACGAAAACGGGAAACTCAAATTCGAACTTCTGCTCACCGACGACGGCCAGAGCTGGCGCCGGCTTCCGCCAGCCGAACTCCCCGAAGCCCTCGAAGGAGAAGGCGCCTTCGCCGCCTCCAACACCTGCCTCGCCATCCATTCGACGGCAAGTAAACACACGTGGGCAGAGCCGCCCTCAGCTGTCCACGATCCCAACATCTGGTTCGCCAGTGGAGGCAAAGCCGCCCGCGTCTTCCACTCTACCGACGGCGGAAAATCCTGGCAAATCCTGGACACTCCCATCGTTCACGGTCCCGACTCCGCTGGAATCTTTTCCATCGCCTTCCGAAGCGCCACCGACGGAGTCATCGCCGGCGGCGACTACAAGCATCCGCAAGCCGACGGTACCAACCTTGCCTTCACTCACGACGGAGGCAAAACCTGGCAGCTCTCCTCCTTCCATCCGCAGACCTATTTCTCCGCCGCAACCTACGGAGCAAACAACCACCTGTTCGTAGTCGCGCAGGATTCCATTCTCGAGCTTGATTCCGCGCAGAACCCGCGCCGCGTGCGCCTAAAGAAGAATCCAGGGGCCGCATTCAACGCTATCGCCGCATGCCCACAGCAAGGCGCCATCGTAGTAGGCGCCAAAGGACTGATCGCTTCGATCGTCGCTCTGCTCGGGGCGTCGGAATGACAGCGGGCGTTGTTGGGGGAACTGGGGCTGCGAGGGCAAGGTTACCCCTTGACTTCGCTCGGGGCAGGCTCTCGTGACAGCCGGCGAGGTGGGATTGGAATCCGATAATTGCGTTGGCACTATTTCGCCAGCAGCCCGTGGTTGTGCTCGTAGCTGATGACTCGCGTGACTTTCCAGACGCCGTTATCGTCATGCCAGATCGTCACGAACTTGGCGTCTCCAACATTGGCGGGATCGTTGGGATGATGGAATCGATGAATTCCGATTTCGACCGCTCCGAATCCCTTCAGCGGATAGACCTCAAGGGTATCCTCGAGCAGGCTACGCTGTACTTTGCCGCAGATGTTCTGCTTGATGGCGGCGAGGAAGGGTGCTTTGCCGACGGTCAGTCCGGTCTGGTCGTGATAGAACTCAAGATCATCGGAAACCATGGAGCCCAGGGTCTGGAGGTCGCAGTGGTTATAAGCGTCGAATAGCTTTGCGTCCAGGGACTTGATGGTTTGGAAAAGCGCATGGGGAGGTTGGCTGGTTTGCCCAGCGCCGGGCAGAATAGAGAATAAGAACACGAGGGGCAAGAAGAACATCCATTTTTTGCTGAATAGTCTTTGGCTGAACGGCTTCCTGATTACTTCTTTTCTGGTCACGGGAGGCTCCTTAAGAGATCTGCACACTGCAGGAACGCAATTCGGCGGCCGAAGGTTCATTATCAAAAGACTGGAAGTGCTGGGGTCGCTCAACAGGTGAAACATTATTTTTTTTCTTTTCAGTTTCCTACTGCTTTGTCGGGTTGGCGGAACTTTCCGGTTAGGGTTGGGTTTGTACGCGGGATGCGGCGCTTCAATCGAGGAATGCCCTGGCAAGGATTAACGAAATTTCGGAGGAGGCCGCGACGGCCGGAATCTGCATCCCAATTGGCTATGAGGGCCGAGGAGAGGGACATCTTTGAAGAAGCGTACCGGGTGGTCGCGGTGGAAAATGAGAGCATGACCATTCGGGGAGTACGGAGCGGGAAGGTGTTGACGATTGTGAGCCCGACGATTCCTCTCACGGAGGCGGAATATCCGCCGGGGCGGCTGATTTCGTTGAGCGATCCTTCGAGTTGGATGCCGAATTAGGGCGCTGCAGCGGCGCCTAAAGGCTGCGCGGATTTTTGCGGCGTTACGGCACCGCCGATGCGGTGCCCTGATACGAGGCGTGGTTTATCTGCAGTTTCCTCCTTTCCTCGCTTTCCTCTCCTCGCTTGCATCGGCCCGTCGGAATTGACGAGGGTTGTTTGCCGGTCTCCTAATTTTTGTTTCAAATTTGGTCAGCTCACAATGTGCCACATCTCGCAAAGGCGGCGAGATATGGGGCACCCTGGCCTTTTTTCGCTTGTACCTTCTCTGTGGCGATCATGAGCAGTATCACTAGCCCACGCGAGATTCCTCGCCCCACTGTAAAAGCGCGGGACCTTGATTGCATAACGACGTTGGCCGGTCGCAGCCGGGGCAGGACCACAAAATTTCCTAAACGGGCTTAGAGGACTATTGGAGGTCGGCTTTGTCGGGGTTGTAGTAGAAGCGGAAGCGGAGGGCGAGATAGGGTCCGGTGAAATCGCTGGGGAGCGGCGGAAAGGGATTCGAGTCGGTGATGGCTCCCCAGGCCGGACGGTCGAGGGCAACATCGCCGGAGGGAGTGACGAGGCGCATGTCGGCGACTTTACCATCTTTGGTGATGGCGAACTCGATGGCGAGTTTGCCCTTCTTCATCGTTGCAGATTCAGGGATGAGGTGATACCAGTTCTCGCGCACGTCTTCGACAATGCGCCGGAGATAAGGACCGAAGTCAACGCCCTGGGTGTCGCTGAGAATATCGAGCGCGCCGAGCTGGCGTCCGCGAGTGCCGGTGCCTAATCCGAAATCGCCTCCCTGGCCGCCTCCACCGCCGGCGGCCCTGCGCGCGGCCGCGGCTTCGGTGGCCTGCTGAATCGCAGAACCGGCGCTCATGCCCCCGGCATATTTGCTGAAAGAATTGTCGGGGCGAGCAGGCATCTGCATTTGCGCGGTCTGATTGTTTTCGAATTGTGGGCGCTGTGTGGGCTGCGATTGCTGCTGTTGAGGCGGAGCCTGATTTTGCGCCATCGCTTGCGGCGGAGCGGCGGCGGGGGTGCGAGGTCCAGCAGGTCCGGGCCGACCGGGAGGCGGGGTGGCGAGAATCTTCTGCAATTCTTTGGGATCGAGTATGGGATGACGCGAGGTGGCGATGCGATCTTTATCGGAGGCGATGTTGGTGTTGGGTCTATGCGCGGGCTTCTGCAGATCGGGCGGAAGCGCCAGGAAGGTCATGTTCTTGTCCTGCAGAGGATTCACGGGAACAACGGTGACGCGATGCCATCCCATGGTTTTTTCGATGAGTGGCAAATTCCAGAGACAGATGAAGAGGAGCAGGTGGGCGATGATGGAGATCCAGGCGGCTTCGCGGCGGCGGGAGCGCGCGAGATCGTCCTGTAGCTGAATGAGGAGATGCGGAACGCGGGCGTCGAGCTCGCGGTAAGCGATTTCCCAGTCTTGCGTGTCGTAGAGTCCAAGCTGCTCGGGCTCGTGCTTTTCAGGCGGAGCAACCGGATCTTGAAATGGAATTTGCGTGATCGGCATGCGCTGGGTCTGGTTGTATCCGCCTGTTGTTTAGAAACGAAATCAACGCACGACGTTGCATATGGGCTTGCGGGTGAAGATATGCAATCGGCGCGCGCGGTGCTCTAGCACTTGGGTAATCCTATTTTCGCATCTTTCATTGGATTATGCTGCTGCCATTTGAGGAACGACCTTGGTGTGTAAACAAATGTAAATGGAAGGGTTGGGGGTGGGGAGCGGGCTGGGAGCCTGCGCTACGGCCGGCGGGGAGGCCGGCGCTACGGTCGGGGCGGCGGCGGCACAGCGGAGCTTCGCTCCGCCAGACAGCCGAGGGCGGCTGTCCCCACATAAACAGAACTCTGCACAATCTCCAACAAGCAGGAGTCTCGGCCAGCAGAACTCTGCACGATCTCCCTTCGCATTAGCTGTTGGTTAGGGCGGTGAGGCCTACTTTTTTGTTGTGGGCGCGGATGGCGGTGATGATTTCGAGGGCCAGGGCTAAGCCGCGGCGTCCGTCTTCGAGGGGAACGACTGGAGTCGAACGATGGCGGACAGCGTGGAGGAACGATTTGAGTTCCGCGTGAAGAGGTTCCTCGGAGGCGACCGGAGGTTTGGTTACGCCGATCTGGGGATTGACGGAGGGAGTAGCGGAGGAAGATGCGTCGCCGACGGTGAAGACGAGAACTTCCTGGCGCCCGTAATCGAGCGAGATGTATTGGCGCGGCTGAAAGAAGCGCAGCTTGCGGACGCGCTCGGTGGAGACGCGGCTGGCGGTGAAGTTGGCGATGCATCCGGATTCGAGTTCGAGGCGGACGTTGGCGATGTCGACTTTGCCGGAGAGAATCGGGAGGCCGACGGCGCGAACTTCTTTGACCGGAGATTTGGCGAAGGCGAGAACGATATCGAGATCGTGAATCATGAGATCGAGGACGACATCGACATCGAGTGATCGCGGCGTGAAGACACTGAGGCGGTGCACTTCAAAAAACATTGGATGGGTGAGGATGGGGAGCGTGGCGCGGACGGCGGGATTGAAGCGTTCGAGGTGTCCGACCTGCGCGATGCGCTTGTGCTTGGCTGCGAGGTGGATGAGTTCGTCGGCTTCGTGGAGTGAAGTGGCGAGCGGCTTTTCGATGAGGACATCGACGCCGGCCTGCATGAGTTCGCGGGCGACGTGCACATGTTGGACGGTGGGAGCCGCGATGGAGGCGGCTTGCAGCTCGCTGTGGGTGGTCAGCATTTGGGGGACGGAGCCGAAGGCTTTGCAGGAGAACTCGCGGGCGACGGCATCGGCGCGGGCGGTATCGGGATCGACGATGCCGAGAAGGCGGACGGGCTCGCCTTGCTGTTCGAGCTCTTTGTAGATGCGAGCATGGTTGCGTCCGAAGACGCCTGCGCCGACGACGGCGACGGAGAGGGGAGTAGGCAGAAGATTTCCCGATGGCTGGTTGCCGGAGAGATTGTATCAAGTGGGCGCGGGGAAAAAAGAACAACCACCAA
Source organism: uncultured Acidobacteriota bacterium (assembly GCA_963763845.1). Taxonomy (GTDB): domain Bacteria; phylum Acidobacteriota; class Terriglobia; order Terriglobales; family Acidobacteriaceae; genus Sulfotelmatobacter. Next base: position 418,732 of record CAVXPX010000009.1, on the reverse strand, counting down.
GGACACGAAGGAACGGCGCGCGAGCAAGGTACTCGCGCTACATTTTTTTCAGGAGGGCGATTTGGCCGGCGTGGTAGAGCTCGTGTTGCGCGATGCCGTGAAGCATGTGCGAGAAGTTGTAGCGCTTGCCGGGGACGCGGTCGCGGAGGCGAGAGTCCGGAAGGGATACGACAGTTTTGGTGAGAGCGTCGTGCGCGCGTTTGGCTTGGGCGATGGCTTTGCGCCACGCGGCTTCGGTGGGCTTTGGGACCAGCGGAAAATTGTCGGTGCCGGTGGGTTGATATTTCTTGCCGGAGAAGCGGACTAGCGCGGCGTTGTCCCAGACGGCGATGTGGAGGAGGAGTTCCCAGATGCTGTGGGCGTCGGGGATCGGTTTCGCTGCGGCGGCGGCGGCGCTGACATCGGCGAGGAGTTCGAGCACAGCGGGACCGTGCCAGGCGTTGCCGTAGAAGGCGCGATGGAGTTGATCGGCGATAAGGGCGGATTCGGAAGCGATGGGCTTCGGCATGGTTTTATTTTAGTGAGCTTCGCAATCGCAGTTGCAGATGAGAAAAGCTGGTTGGGCGATGCAGGATTTGTTTTGGCTGTGAGATGGCGTAGGCAGTCGCTGTCGAGCCTCGCTCGACCTGACAGCTGAAGGCGGCTGTCACCACATTGAACCATGCGCTTGCACACGCTTTCCTCGCTTCGCTCGGGGACAGCCGAGGCGGCTGTCGCTACGTAAGCGGGTGTGCAAGTTATTGCGCGTTGACCGGGTTCTACTAGCGGGCTATAGTTGACGGCCATTCACCGCTCTGGGCGCCTGTTCCTGCCGTATCCCGGAGCCAGCCGTCGCATATGGGGTCAAGTTTGCGTTGTGCAATTCACATTGTGGAGGACTGCCTTGTCCAGCATTACGACCAACAAGATACGAATATATTTTGCTTTGCCCGGGCTGCTGATGTTGATGGCGGCCACGGCACTTGCCCAGATTCCACTCACCCAGATCAGCACCGATACGTTCACCAACACAACGAGCCAGCACGAGACGGAAGTCGAGCCCTCGAGCTACGCGGTAGGCAAGACGATCGTTTCGACATTTCAGGTAGGACGTTTTTCAGATGGCGGCGCTTCCGACATCGGGTTCTCAACTTCGACGAATGGGGGCGTGACGTGGACGCAAGGAAATCTGCCGGGCATCACGAGTATTGAAGGAACGGGGACGTATGACCGCGCGAGCGATACGGCGGTGGTCTACAACTCCAAATACAAAATGTGGCTGGTGGAAACACTGGCGCTATCGAATTCGGGTGGAGCGCACGGAGCGGCGGTATTGGTGAGCAGCTCGAAAAACGGGATTACGTGGAACAATCCGTCGACGGTATCGGTGGTCGAGACGAACGGTTTCTATGACAAGCCGTGGATCGGCTGCGACAACACGGCCAGCAGTCCGCATTACGGAAATTGCTACGTGGAGTGGGACGATTACAGCCTGGGCGACAAGATCCAGATGAGCAGGTCGACGGACGGCGGAACGACGTGGAGCACCAAGCAGGGCACGGCGAATGGGGCGTTCGGAACGGGAGGCATTCCGCTGGTGCAGCCGAACGGGACCGTGATCGTTGCGCTGGGCGACCAATTCCTGTCGAGCATTCTGGCATTCAAGTCGACGGATGGTGGAACGACGTGGAGCGCTCCAGTAACGGTGGCGACGATCGACGAACATGGAGTCAGCGGCAACATGCGGGCAGTGCCGCTTCCGGCGGCGCAGATGGATGCGTCGGGAAAAGTGTATGTGATGTGGGCGGACTGCAGATTCCGTACGAACTGCTCGGCGAACGACATCGTGTACAGCTCTTCGACGGATGGATCAACATGGAGCGCGGTGACTCGGGTGCCGATCGATGCGGTGACGAGCACGGTCGATCACTTCACGCCGGGATTCGCGATCGAGCCGGGAACGTCGGGCAGCACGGCGCGGATTGCTGTGACATATAACTTTTTTCCAAACTCGAATTGCAAAAGCTCGTGCAATCTGAGCGAGGCGTACATCTCCTCATCGAACGGAGGCACGACGTGGAGCGCGGCGAGGACGCTGAGCAAAGGAATGAATCCGAACTGGCTGCCTTCGACGACGTCGGGGCAGATGGCTGGAGATTATCAGGCGGCGTCGTATCTGGCGCAGCGAGTGCACGGGGTGTTTCCGGTAGCGAAGGCGCCGGTGGGATCGACGCTGGAGGAGGCGATGGATACAAATGCGTCGGGGCTGCCGGCTGCGGAGAGCGAGGAAGCTGGTCCGCAGTTCAGTTCGGCAAATGATCGGCCGGTTGCGAATGCGCATTCGCAGGTGCATCGCACGAAGCCGCATCGGGATGATGGGAGGGATTGATCGCTTCCCTGATTTGAGAAGGCCGCCCCTTTTTGGGGGCGGCCTTTTTACGTGCAGCGCCTGAATGCGCGGTTTATTTCTGCCACGGTTCGGCAGCGCTGAAGGGGTGTCCTACACAAGAAAATTACCTGGTGGCGAACATGTCTTTCATGGTTTTGGTGGTGTCGTCGCAGGCGTGGTTCAGGCAAGGAATACTGAATCCGCCTTCGATGGAGCGCAGCAGGGAGAAGTGGGTATAGGTTTCTCCGCTCTGCACGCCTTTGACGCCGTAGTTAGTTTCGATGATGGTGACGACGCGGTTGAGGATGGGCTGGACCGAATAGTCGTTCTCGTCCCAGGTGACGACGATGGCGTTCTTGCCGGTGCTCCAGGCCTTGGAGGCATGGATCGCGTTGACGATCTTCTGGACGGCCTGATCGCCGAGGATGATCAGGGCGGGGTTGAGTCCGGCCTGGGTACCGTTGTCGTCAGGATCGAATCCGCAGAAAGCGGTGCCATTGCTGCGACCGTGCATGTCGTTGCACTGGCTGGGAACGATGAAGGAGAAGCTGGGCATGCTGCCGGAACCAAGATCGCTCCAGAGTCCCTGCATGCCGTCGAACGGGACCATGTTGGCATAGCTCAACAGCGGATTGGCGCCGGCCTGCACGTTGGCGAAATACACGAACGGGTTGTGCTTGGAGGCGTAGAGCTGCACGATGTCGGAGGTGGTGAGGGGCGGGGTGAGCTGAGGATTGATCTTGGTGAAATCGGTGTTGTTGGTGAAGTTGCCGTCGCTGTAATCGACGAGGTCAGGCCCAGTCATGGGAAGATTTTCCTGATAGGTCTTCCAGGTCTTGCCGGCGGCGACGAGCTGATCGGCGATGGTGATGCCGAGCGTGGTGCTGACGGCGGGATAGGACTTGCGGCCGTCGAGATCGATCGCGCAGGGAGGTCCGGTGACTTCGTTGGTGCAGTCGAGAACCGGAGTAGTGGCGTCAGTGCCAGTGCCGGCGATCGGGCAGATGTTGGGGCTGGGCGGATTGTCAGTGTTGACGAGCCCGCTGGCAAGGTTTGGAGAGCAGCTGGCATCGTGCCAGTCGGGCGAATTGTCGCTGCGGATGCCGAAGTTCGACCCGCCAACGGCTTCGAGGTAATTGGTCAAACTGGGGTGGCCTACGGCGTAATAGTTGGTGGCAAGGTTGGCGCTCATGGCGTAGCTGTTGATGAAGGGGGCATTCGGATTGTTCATGATCTGCCGGTAGCCGTGATTCTCCATCATGATGTAGAAGACATGGTCGAGGTGAGGGATGCCAGTGGGAACGGCGCCTTGCTGAGAGAACGCCAACCCCGCGAGGGCGAAGAACAAGCCCAAGGCCAATGCGGTCTTTTTCATAAGTGATCTCCTGAGAGTTTCCCCAGATGTGAGAAGTGGTTTCCGTCGTGGCCTTTTGATTTGGACATCTGCCAGGACAGTGAACTCCAAGTGAGACGGTAGTGGGGGATTGTTACGCGGGGGTGACTGGGGGATGAAGATTCGGTGAATTCGGGCGGGAGAAGCGTCGCCAAAAAAAGCTTGGACCACCAAGGACATGTGGTAGCGATTGCTTGGTTTCGCGTTTCGTTCTAGTATCCGGGCAGTGGCTACGGCGAGAAATCCAAATCCGGAGGACAACCGGGACCGGCTGGTTTCGGGGGCGCCGGTCGGCGATGATTCGACCTTTGAATTGAAGCTGCGGCCGCAGCGGCTGGCGGAGTTTATCGGGCAGAAGAAAGTCAAAGAAAATCTGGCGGTGGCGATCGAGGCGGCGCGGTCGCGCGGCGAGGCGATGGATCACGTGCTGCTGTACGGGCCTCCGGGGCTGGGCAAGACGACGCTGGCGAACATCATCGCGAATGAGTTGGGCGTACATTTTCAGCCGACGGCGGCGCCGCTGTTGCAGATCAAGGGCGACCTGACGGCGATCATCACGAACCTGCAGGACAAGCAGGTGCTGTTCATCGACGAGATCCACCGGCTGCAGCCGGTGCTGGAAGAGCTGCTGTACTCGGCGCTGGAAGATTACAAGCTCGACATCATTATTGGGCAGGGGCCTTCGGCGCGGACGCATACGCTGGAAGTGAAGCCATTCACATTTGTGGGAGCGACGACGCGGGCAGGGATGATTTCGTCGCCGCTGCGGGCGCGATTCGGCATCGTGCTGCGGCTGGAGTTTTATACACCGCAAGATCTGCAGGTGATCGTGGAGCGGTCGGCGGAGATTCTTGGCGTTGAGATCGATGACGCGGGCGCGAAGGAGATTGCGAGCCGCTCGCGGGGAACACCGCGAATTGCGAACCGGCTGCTGCGGCGCGTCCGGGATTATGCGCAGGTGCGAGGCGGGGGGAAGATCGATGAGCCAACGGCGAAGGCGGCGCTGGAGATGCTGGAAGTGGATCAGTACGGGTTCGATGAAGTCGACCGGCGGCTGCTGCTGACGATTATCGAGAAATATCAGGGCGGGCCGGTGGGGCTGAATACTTTGGCGGCGGTGCTGGCCGAGGAGCCGGACGCGATTGAAGAGATCTACGAACCTTTCTTAATGCAGATTGGATTTCTGGATCGCACCCAGCGCGGGCGCGTGGCCACGCAGCTGGCGCATGAGCACTTCGGGATTAAGCCCCAGAGGCGGCAGAGTTCGCTGTTTTAAACCCACCATCTTTTCCCCAGAGAGAACACAAAGTTCCAGGAAAACCCATTTGATAGTTCGAAGCCCGATCCCTGCGAAAAGCGAGCCGCAGGGGCTTAAAGCCCGTTTTTGATGGCCCTAAAGCGCCGCTCTTCCACGAAACGCCGCAATAGTCTCGTTCGTCGCGGGTCTTCGGTGACGTTTATTGGGGGCGGGGCGGTTGCTACCGTCAATCGCAGGTACCGGTGCGTCGGGTGCCAGCGAGGATGGTATCAATGGCAAAACTTAGAATTCTTTATGGCGAAGGGGATGAAGAGGTTTTAGCGAGCCAGGCGGCAGCGATTGAAAAGGCAGGACATACGGTGCAGAAGGCCGTGGGCCGCAAGGAAGTGGATGAGGCATTGAAGAAGGCTCCGTTCGACCTGGTCGTGCTGGGCGCGACCCTGACGCGGAATGACCGGCATCATCTGCCCTATATGGCGAAGAAGATCAGCGAACAGACGAAGATCCTGGTGCTGCATGCCGATGGATCGAGGCATCCGTATGTGGATGGATGCACGGACACGGGGGCGAGCGTCGAGCACGTGCTCGGGAAGATCGAAAGCATGAAGGTGGCGACGGTAGCTCTGGCGGCGAAGGGGGCTGGGGCGGGAAGATAGAAGGCAGGACTCAGTTCTCAGGGCGACGGCACGCGAGATCCCTCGCCCCGCTGGTAAAAACGCGGGGCGTCGGGATGACGCATCCGTGAGCAGCGGATTAGCCCTGTGCAGCGACAAAGTCCCGCCTGGCTGAATGCTGACAAGCTGAATGCTGAGTGCTTTTTGTTTTCGGTTTTGGGCGGCTTGGCGGCCGCCCTTTTTCTTTTATTGGAGCGGGGGAATCTGGTTCGCTACTGGGTGGGGGGTTGGGTGCGTTTGCGTCCGGATTTTGCGTATTCGTGAGGGAAATTTTGGGGCAAGTGGCAGATCGCGACTTTTCACGCTGGGGGAATCTGGTTTGTAACAAGTGGGAAGATCGGGCGGATTTTCTGCGTTTTACGCTCCGGAACAAGACTCTCTTCGCCACAAAACCGGGGAGAAGTGGGCACCCGCAGTTTCATTCGTAGAAGATATCTCCGCGATGACGCCTCGCTTCGCTTCGGGGGACAACCGAGGCGGCTGTTCCCAGGCACGCTATGGCAAGGTTCGCGGGGCTGGCTTGCCTGGGGCTCCTTTGTAGTCTTTGGGGTAAACGACGAGGCAGCGGCGCATGCCTTCTCCCTCGCTTTCGGTATGGAGGTCACCTTCGTCGCGGAGGGCGAGGTGGACGATGCGGCGTTCGCGGGAGGACATTGGGCTGAACTGGTAGGGCGTGCCGGTCTTGCGAACTTTTTCGGCGGCGACGGTGGCGGCCATGCGGAGTTCCTGGATGCGCTGGGCGCGATGTCCCTGGCAATCGAAGGAAACTTTCTCGTGCTCGCCGGAGGGAAGGCGGAGCATTTCGAGGGCGAGGAGTTCGAGGGCGCGGAGAAGTTCTCCGCCGCGATCGAGCAGGAGGGGGCCGTCGGGGCCGGAGAAGTCGACGAGGATCTCCGGCTTTTCCCAGTCGCGATTCTCGGGAAGAGGAGGATCGACGACGATGCGGTATTTGAGGCGGAGTCCGCCGTGGGTGACGACGGCCTTGAGGAATTCGTTGATCTTGTTGGCGGCAGCGACTTTGTCGGGAATGGACATGAATTCAGGCCTCAGGATGACATCTTCGCCCCTTCGGGGCTGGTTCGAATTTCTTGGCCTATCCCACGGCTTGCGTCCCGTCGACTACGCTCAGGACAGGCTATGGGGCAATCTTTCGCCGCAACAATTGACAACTCTCGACGCGGCGCTAAAGCGCCGCTCTCCCACCAAGTTCGCCGTGCGGGTGGACGCTTCTACCACTACTTGTCTTTCTTCCTGGCGCGCTTGGCCATCATCTCGCGCATTTCGCGGCCTAGCTTGGTGCGATTCATGACTGCCTGCTGCCCAATCGAAATCAGATTGCTCTCCATGTAATAGAGATTCAGTCCGGCCTGCAGGCGGAAGAAGATGAAGCCCATGAAGAGCGGCATCATGATGTTCATCATCTTCTGCTGCGAGGGATCCATGCCGGTCTGTGGGGTCATCCGTTGCGTGATGACCATGGTCAGGACCATGAAAATTGGCAGCAGGTAAAGCGGATCGGCCGCAGAGAGATCTTTGATCCAGAGCCAATGGGCGTGGCGGAGATCGATGGCCACGTAGAGCATCTTGTAGTAGGCGTAAAGGAACGGCAACTGGATGATCATCGGCAAACAGCCGCCGACGGGATTCACGCCTTCTTTTTTGTAGAGCGCGCTGATCTCTTCATTCATGGCAGCCTTGCGCGGATCGCGGAGGCTGTACTTTTTGTACTTCTCCTGGATCGACTTGATCTGCGGCTGAACGCGCTGCATCTTGAGCATCGATTTCATCTGCGTGATGCGGAGCGGCATCAGGGCGAGGGTGATGATCAAGGTCTGGAGAACGATGGCCCATCCCCAGTTGGCGATCATGTGACTGTAAGTCCACTTGAGCCAGGCGAAGAGCGGTTTGGCGAGCAGTCCCCAGATGCCGTAGTCGACGAGGCCGGTGAGATCGTTGTCGGCGCCGGTGAGTCCGGGGACAGGGATCTTCTGCAGGATGTCAGGCTCTTTGGGCCCGACAAAGACGCGCTCGACGATTGGGCCGTGCAGGTTGCCGACGGCAGCGCCGAGAACCTCGACCTTGGTCTGTTCTTTGTCCTTCTTCTGCGGGTCGCGAAGGATCGAGAGCGAGTTGCGGAAGGTGACCATCGAGACTGTGGCGGGATCGTCGGGGATGAAGACGGCGGCGAAATATTGATCGTTCGGTCCGGCCCAGTGGAAGGGACCGGGGATGGTGGCACCGCTGCTGACTTTCTTGATGGCCAGGCGCTCGATGTTCTTGTTGAACTGGGAATCGATGGTGGAAGAGGCGTAGAACGCGGGCGTGGTCTGGTCGCCGAATCCGGCAGGCCAGGTTACCAGCGCGGGAGCGGGGCTGCCGTGGAAGGTGACGGAGGCGTCGACTTTGACGATGTAGCTGTTGTCGAAGGTAAAGGTCTTGCGCACCGTCATGACGTCGTCGGAGTACTCGAAGGTAAGCGAGGCCGGAGTAGTCAGAGTGCCAGTGCTCGAGGGGACGTAGAGTTCGGAGGTGAGGCGTCCGCGAAGATCCTCGTCGTAGGACCAGAGCGACATCGGGTATCCGTATTGCTGGGCAGCCGCGGGATTGACGAGGTCGAGAGGACCGGTTTCGGAGTCGTTATCGTATTTCTTGAGAATCCAGGATTTCACCTCGGCGCCGCGGTTGGTGAAGGTGATGCGGTAGAGACTGTTCTCGACAACGGTCTCGCTTTCCTGCTCTGCCTGTTTGTTGGTGGCAGGGATCGCGGCGGCAGCTTTGTGCTTCGACGCAACCCGAGCGGGAGCGGGAGGCTGAACCGGTGTGGGCGCGGGCGTGGCGGCGGTCTGCGTCTGCTCGTGCGGCGGAGGCGGCGCGGGAAAGTATTTCTTCTGAACCTGGACAAAGACGAGCATCAGGACGAACGTCACCACGAAAATCAGGAGCAGGCGGCGTTCGTTGCCGGGTTCGTGTTGGGGATTTTGATAGTCGGCCAAAGTAATTTTTGCTTTCTTAAGTTGCGTGGCGGCACGTGTGCGGTTCGTTTGTCGCGCGTCGTTGGTCGCTTGTCTGCGTGGATCGAACTACCGGATCGTATCCGCCTTTGACGAAGGGGTGGCAGCGCAGGAGCCTCCAGAGCGCGAGCAGGCCTCCGCGAACAACACCGAAACGCTCGACAGCTTCCATGGCGTACTCCGAACAGGTTGGGACGTAGCGGCAGGCGGGCGGAAACATGGGAGAGATCCCCCACTTAAATGCCCTCAGCAGCTGCAGAGTCGCGCGTTGGAGCAGATTCGGCATTGTGTTTTCGGGTTGCGAGTTCCAAACGATCGACATCGTTAGTCCGTGTTCAGTGTTGCCCTTTCTCACTTCGGGGACAGCTTCTTCTGTATGACTACGAAAGCCTGGCTGACTTCGTTCATGACGGCATCGAAGGCGGCTGTTAATAAAACCTTCTTCGGATTGATGACAACATCCGCCGGCGGAGCGGCCGCCGGCATAGTGAGCCGGACGGCTTCGCGCAAACGGCGCTTCATGCGGTTGCGCTGAACGGCGCCACCGAGGGCGCGTCCAACGGTGAATCCGACGCGAAGGCCTGCTTTCGTGCCGGGCAACTCCTGCTGCCGTTGCAGATAAAACACAGTCATCGACGCCGAAAAATGACGGCGTCCCTGCTTGTACACGCGCTCGAAATCGGCGTGGCGCAAGAGGCGGGCAGTGCGGGGGAAATCCCGTTTCGCTGGACGCTGCTCCACACTCTTATTCGATTCTCCGGGCACACTGGCGGTCACAGTGCCTCTAAGTTCCTGGTACCAAATGCAGCGGCCGCGGGCGAGGCGCCCGCGCCACATTATTCGCGAAAACCTGGTTTCACAGAGACCCGCTTGCGCCCCTTAGCGCGGCGGCGGGATAAAACTTTCTGGCCGCCCTGGGTCTTCATGCGCGTGCGGAATCCGTGCTTCTTGGACCGCTTGCGCCGGTTGGGTTGGAATGTACGCTTAGGCATGAAAAGTTTGCTGCTCCTGAGTCGATCGACGCTCTTGGGACAAACTGAAAGTATAAATCAGCGGGAGCGTTCCGAACAAACGGCGGGAGGGGGGTTGGAGATGGGTGGGACAGTGATGGAGCAGATCCCTCTTTGGCGCTTTCGTGTTTCGACGGATGGAATCACGGGCGGCGCCGACGCAGGCGCCTCGCACTCGAGCGGAAGCTCGTGGGCGGGCGAGGCGGCTGTCCCTCCGTCTTCACTCGCTTCGCTTGAAAATTTCTGAAGATTCTCTAATGTGACGCGCTGCTTGCACATTCTGCGCGGCAGTTATAAATGCGGTACTTGACAGCGAGATGAATTCAGGAGATGAATGAGCAACGCGGAAAGATTCCAGCCAAGAAGATTTCCACAGAACAAAAAATTATGTGCTAGTATCGCGGACTGGTCCTGCTTTTTGACTTCGTCCGTTGAATTGCAGCAGCGCAACAGAGAACAGGCGCATTCCGCAGTACCATTAACGGTTCCAGCTACTTCATAAAACGGCAGTATTAACAGGCGCTCTCCACCAGCCGCCAGGGCGCCGCGTTGGTGAAAATCATATATGTCAGCTTCAGGAACAACACTTTCCCCAAATCCATGGGCGCGGATTCTGGATGCGCTAGAAAAGAAAATCAATCGACACTCCTACGACACATGGCTGAAGCCGACACGGTATAGCCACTCGAGCGGAGGAGTTCTCTTCGTCCGCGTTCCCACTGTTGAATTTCGCCACGCCGGCGACAAATACGCGGACCTGATTCAGGAAGCAGTGGACGTGCTGGGACTCGGGTTCAACGAAGTGAAGTTTGTGACACCGGAGGATGATCCGGCGGCGACTCCGATGCGGCACGATGGCGGGCTGTCGGCTTCGGGTGTCAGCGCGTCGCCTTCGCAGGCGCGCTTTGATTGGGACGGTGCGGCGCAATTGAATCCGCGGTACACGTTCGATGCGTTCGTCATCGGCAGCGGAAATCAGTTCGCGCACGCGGCGTGCCAGGCAGTGGCGGAGCGTCCATCGAAGGCGTATAACCCGCTGTTCCTGTATGGCGGCGTCGGCATGGGCAAGACGCACCTGATGCAGGCGATCGGTCACGAGATCAAGCGGAGGATGCCGCAGGCGGCAATCTGCTACGTGTCGAGCGAGAAGTTCACGAACGACATGATCAACTCGCTGCGTTACGACAAGATGACCAGCTTCCGCGACAAGTTCCGCGGAGTGGATGTGCTGCTGATCGACGACATTCAATTTCTGGCGCAGAAAGAGCGGACGCAGGAAGAATTTTTCCACACGTTCAATGCGCTGCATGAATCGATGAAGCAGATCGTGATCGCCAGCGACCGTTCGCCGAAAGAACTGGCGGAGATCGAAGACCGGTTGCGCAGCCGGTTCGAGTGGGGATTGATTGCCGACATTCAGCCGCCGGACCTGGAGACGAAGGTTGCGATCCTGCAGAAGAAAGCAGAGCAGGAAAAAGTTACTCTGCCGACCGATGTGGCGCTATATGTTGCGTCGAATATCCGGTCGAATGTGCGCGAGTTGGAAGGCGCGCTGATCCGGCTGGTGGCGCACTCGTCGCTGATCGGGGCGGAGATCACGCTGCCGTACGCCCAGCAGGTGCTGAAGAACTTTATCGATTCGCAGGCGCGCAAGGTCACGATTGAATCGATCCAGAAGATGGTGGCCGAACAATTCGGGTTGAGGCTGGTGGAGATCAAGGCGAAAAATAATTCGCGGGCGATCGTGTATCCGCGGCAGATCGCGATGTATCTGGCCAAGCATCTGACCGAAGCGTCGCTGCCGGAAATCGGGAGGCAGTTTGGGGGCAAGCATCATACCACGGTGCTGCACTCGGTCGAGAAGATTGAAGAGGTCCGCAAGAACGACAAAGATTTGAACAGGCTGATCAATAAATTGACCGAGCAATTAGGCGGATGAATCGCGGCGGGTACAGCGTTTTCCACTCTGCAATACAGTCTTCCTTGTAGTTGTCTGTGAATGGGATGTGGAAGTTGTGTAAGGCGAGGGCGAAATCGGAATCAGGAGCGGATTCTAGTAGGGTCTCCGAAACGTCAGGGACCGATTTCTAACATCAAGGGTGGGGTGGGAAGCTGGTGAGAACAGGGAAGTTGAAAGAGTTTTCCACTTCTCCGCAGGGCCTACTGTTACTACTGGTTTAATAGGTTTTTTATTTGATATAAGGAAGTAAGAGAAGTAGGGAATTTCCCACGTCTTGCAAAAGCGGCGAGACATGGGGCACCCAGTGGACGAACGGGAGATGGACTTATGCCGGTGGAGGCCGCCGTTGCCGCGGGAACCATGGAGATCACGGTCAGCAAATTTGAATTGCTGCGTGAACTGACTGCCACGCAGGGAGTGGTCGAGCGCAAGACCACGATTCCTATCCTTTCCAATTATTTATTTGAGGCCGCGGGAGATCGGCTGTCGCTGACGGCGACCGATCTCGATCTGAGCCTGCGGACTTCGTGCAGTGCGAAAGTAAAGAAGGAAGGATCGTGCACGATTCCGGCGCGGAAGCTGTATGACTACGTGAAACTGCTGCCGGATTCCGATATCACGATCAAACTGCTGGAGAATCACTGGGTCAGCATTCGCTGCGGGCGATCGAATACGAAGATGGTTGGCATGGCGAAATCGAATTTTCCCAGCCTGCCGGCGTTTCCAGGGGCAGGGGCGATAAAGATTTCTGCCCAGGTTTTGCGAGGATTGATCGCGCGGACCGGCTTTGCGATTTCGAATGAAGAGTCGCGATACACGCTGAATGGCGCGTTAATGCTGCTGAAGCCGGAGTCGATCACGATGGTTGCGACGGATGGGCACCGGTTATCGCATTGCGAACGCGCAGGGGAAAAGTTTGACGGCGTCTCGGGAGAGATGAAGACGCTGGTGCCGAAGAAGGCGATGGACGAATTGAAGTCGTTGCTGGATTCGACCGACGCGGAGACGATCGATTTCGCGAAAGATGAGTCCACACTCTTCTTCCGGATCGGATCGCGCCTGCTGACGTCGCGGCAGCTTACGGGACAGTTCCCGAACTATGAAGCGGTCCTGCCGAAGGACAACAGCAAGGTTATTCCTCTGAATGCGGACGAATTGAATTCGGCGATTCTGCGCGTGGCACAGTTTGCCGATGAGCGTTCGCGTGCGGTGCGGCTGCGGCTGGAAAAAGGCGAAGTGAAGATCTCGGCGTCGTCGGCGGAGGCGGGCGAATCGGAGGATTCACTGGAAGCGCCGTACACGGGCGAGCCGCTGACGATTGGGTTCAACGCACAGTACCTGGTCGATTTCCTGAAAGCGGCCGGGAGCGCCGAGGTGCGATTGGAATTGAAAGATCCGCAGTCGGCGGGGCAGCTGCGGCCTGCTGAGGGCGATGATTATAAGTATCGGTATATCGTGATGCCGATGCGGATCTGAGGAGTAAGCCAGCACGAGCGATAAGGCGCTGGAGCGCTTCACTCGCTCTCAACGCGGCCTTTGAAGGGCCGCTCTTCCACGGCAAGTCAACGTTCACTGCGAAATACTGAAGTTCCTGCACGCAGGCGTAATTCCGTGGAGGCTTAAGGCTCTTGACCTGCTGTTCCTGCTGACATAAATTGGCCGCAGTTCAATTTCGGAGGGGCATGGGTATGCTCGACGGATTCAAGAAATTCATTCTGCGTGGAAATGTTGTGGATATGGCGGTGGGCGTGGTGATTGGCGCGGCGTTTGGCGGCGTCGTGACCGAGATGACCAAGGCGTTTCTGACTCCGCTGATTGCGTTGGTGGTTGGCAAGCCGGACTATTCGAACATCAAGTTCACGGTCAACGGAACGATGTTCCCGATCGGCAATTTCATCAATGCCTGCATTTCGTTTTTCCTGATTGCGGCCGCGGTGTACTTCTTTGTGGTGGTGCCGGTGAACGCGTTAATCGCGCGGATGCATCGGGGCGAGAAACCGCCGGATCCGACGACGAAGAAGTGTCCGGAGTGTCTGAGCGAGATTCCGATCGCGGCGAAGCGGTGCGCCCATTGCACGCAGCCGGTGATGGCGATGGCGGCGTAGAGTCTAAAACCCACCATGTCGCAAAATACCCGAAGAAGGGTGGGGCAACCCGGCTTAATCGCCAAGGGCACGAGGGCGAGCGAAGGAATGTCGTTGGAGATGGTCATTCGATAAACATCGGGGCACGCGCGGGCAAGTTGCCCGCGCGACAGCCGCCGAGTCAGCGCTACTTCTCATTGGCAGAAGTGGCCGTCGTTCGCCAGGAAGGCGATTCTTCAGGATTCCTGCTTCACGGATTTGTTCGCGAACGATCTTCACGATTGCGAAAACCCCCGCATCACGCACTCCGTTTTCATCTGCTATTCATTCTGCAAATGCTGGCCTTGTCGCGCGGGCCGTGAACGCCCTACAAAAGACGCTTTGATTTGCCGGCTGGCGCGAGATTTTCGGCTGCGCCCGAACTGCGGTTCCTCTCAGGATGACGCGGCGTCTGAGAATCACGATGTGGCGGGTGAACAATGCTTTCCGCCTCCTGCTCCGTAACCACGTGGAGGCGCATCAGGTTGGTGGATCCGGAGGCCTGGCGGGTGCCGGCGACTACGCCGAGGACGTCGCCGGGTTCGAGGACGCCACGGCGGACCAGATCCTGTTCGGCCATGGTGACCATTTGCTCGGCGGAGCGCGCCTGGCGGCAGCGTACAGGATGAACTCCCCAATAAAGATTCATCCGCTGCACGACCGGCTCGATGTGGGTGAAGGCGTAGATCGGAACTTTGGGGCGATATTTCGAGATCATGCGGGCAGTATTGCCGGTCTCGGTGAAGATGGCGATCGCTCCCATGGGCAGGTCTTCGGCGGCATGCGCGATCGATTCGCAGATGGTTTCGGCAACCGAGAGGCTGCGGTGCTCGCGGCGGCGGCGGGATTGGCCCATATCGTCCATGTTGCATTCCGCTTCGACGACGATGCGCGCCATGATGGAGACGGATTCGCGCGGATATTGTCCGCTGGCGGTTTCGGCGGAGAGCATGACGGCATCGGTGCCATCGAAGATCGCGTTGGCGACGTCGCTGGCTTCAGCGCGCGTGGGACGCGGATTTTCGACCATGGATTCGAGCATCTGCGTCGCGGTGATGACGGGACGCCGCCAAGCCGATGCGCGGCGGATGACATGCTTCTGGATCACCGGAACTTTCTCGGGAGCCATTTCGACGCCGAGATCGCCGCGGGCGACCATGACTCCATCGGCGGCCTCGAGAATTTCTTCAAGACGGTCGATAGCTTGCGGCTTTTCGAGCTTGGCGATCACAGGGACGTCGCGCTGCTGCGAGGCGATGATCTGCTTCACCATCAGGATGTCTGCGGCGGTCCGCACGAAAGAAAGCGCGACCGCATCGACGCCGTGATCGAGGCCGAAGGCGAGATCCTCCCGGTCTTTTTCGGTGAGAGCCGGAATCGAGAGCGGCACGCCGGGAAGATTGATGCCCTTGTGCTCGCCCAGCGTGCCTCCGTTGATGACCTCACAGAGAATGTCGTCGTCGCGCACGCCGTGCACGCGCAGCTCGATGAGGCCGTCGCTGAGAAGAACCCGGGCGCCGGGCTTCAGTTCGCGGGCGAGATCGGGAAACGTGGTGGAGATGCGGGCGGCATTGCCGGGGATATCGTGTGGCGTAATGGTGACGACCGATCCGGTTCGCAGCAGAACAGGCCTATGACCTTCAAGCGCGCCGGTGCGGATTTTCGGACCTTGCAGGTCTTGCAGGATGCAGATGGTGCGGCCTTCGCGGGTGGCCGCGCGGCGCAGGCGCTGGATGTTGTTGGCGTGTTCCTCGTGCGAGCCATGGGAGAAATTGAGGCGGGCGACGTCCATGCCGAGGCGGAGGAGATCGCGCATGGCGGCTTCGGTGTTGCAAGCGGGGCCGACGGTGCAGATGATTTTGGCGCGGCGCGACGCGGAGGCAGAAATACCTGCGGAAGCGGACGCTTGGGTCTGTTTCAATTTGTCTCCGGGCGCAAACGGAATATTGGTAGGTTACAACATCGGATGCGAATTAGCGCGGAAGCGGGGGCTAAAAGCCCGCGGTTCGTCAGGCGCGCTGATGCGGCCCTTGAAGGCCTACGCGGAGTTGAGATTTTTCGATGTGGCCAGAGAGACGTTGCCAGCAACGTCTCTACGGGTGGGTGGGGTTGATGGCGGTGAGTTCTTTTCCCAGCATGGCGCGGGGGAAGAGGAGGGCGTTGAATTCCGCGCCTACGAGAACGACCAGAGAAATCATGTACATCCAGACCAGTAGCGCCATGGCCGCGCCCAACGATCCGTAGATCGTGCCGAAATCTCCGAAATGCTGCAGGTAGGCGCGGAATCCGACGGTCACCGAGAACCAGAGCACGGTGGCGAGGATGGAGCCGGGGATGACACTGTGCCAGCGCTGGGTGCGGGGAACGGCATTGTGATAGATGAGGGCGATCACCGAGATGCTGGTGAGAGTGGCGATGAGCCAACGGATGATTCCCCAGAGCAAGAGGACATAGGGGCTGAAATCCGGATCGAGATATTGGAGCAGGCGCGTCTCGAATTTGCTGCCGACGGCGACCAACAGGGTGGCGAAGGTCATGGGTACGAGGGCGAAGATCACAAGCCCGAAGGCGATCATTCGCTCTTTGACGAGGCCCCAGGTTTTGGGCAGCTCGTAACAACGGCGGAAGCCATCCATCCACGAAATCATGACGCCGGAGGCGGTCCAGAGAGAGATGAGGGAAGTCGTGAGCAAGAAACCGACGGGATGCTTCGCTGCGCCCTTCAGATAGGTGAGGGCGGTGTTGCCGCCTGCGGGAAGGATGCTGCCGAGCGCGTACGAGATTTCACGCAGGTACGGGCCGCCTTTCCGCCAACTGGCGAAGCTCGACCCGATGATCAGCAATACGGGAAAGAATGTAAGGATGGAAGAGTAGGCCGAGGCCTTCGCGGTGGCGAAAGCGTCGTGCGCAAAGGCACGCCAGAACGAGACCCATAACAGGCGAAGAAGCCGCAACATGCGCGACTTTAGATTAGGGCCTGCAGGCACCGCCCGCAAAGAAGGAAGTGGGACAGGTTCCTCGATACGCAATCGCTGGGGGCTGGCGTGCATGGGTGATTAGTTGACGGATGAAGCAAGTTCGGGGGCGAAGAATCGCCCCCGATCCATACTTTTACTCGGCTGCGGGCAGTTCCGCAGTTAACTCGTCGGTTTCGCCCTCGTGGCGCATCATTTCGAGAGCTCGCTCGGCTTCCTCGTAGGCAGCCGAGACTTCCGCCTGTACCTTGGCGGCGGCCTCTTCCATCTCGGGGGAGAGGCGCACGTTGCGGTAGTACTCCATGCCGGTTCCGGCAGGGATGAGGCGTCCGACAATGACGTTCTCTTTCAGGCCGCGCAGGTGATCGACCTTGCCGTTGATGCTGGCTTCGGTGAGCACGCGCGTGGTCTCCTGGAACGAGGCGGCGGAGATGAAGGAGTCGGTCGAGAGCGAAGCCTTGGTGATGCCGAGGAGCAGCGGCCGTCCAGTGGCCGGCTTGCCGCCCTGCGCGATCACGCGCTCGTTCTCTTCGCGGAAGGCGAACTTATCGGTCTGCTCTTCGAGCAGGAACCGGGTATCGCCCACGTCTTCGACCTTCACCCAGCGCATCATCTGGCGAACAATCACTTCGATGTGCTTGTCGGAGATGTTGACGCCCTGGAGCCGGTAGACTTCCTGGATTTCGTTGACCAAGTAAGCCTGCAGCTCTTTTTCACCGAGCACGGCCAGGATGTCGTGCGGGTTGAGCGGGCCGTCCATCAAAGGCTCGCCGGCCTTGACGCGCTCGCCTTCCTGCACGTTGATGTGAACGCCGCGCGGAACCGAGTATTCCTTCTCGGTGCCGTTGTCGGCGGTGACGTAGAGTTTGCGCTGTCCTTTCGAAACCTCGCCGAATTTCACCGTGCCATCGATTTCGCTGATGACCGCGGTTTCGTGCGGCTTGCGGGCTTCGAACAGCTCGACCACGCGCGGCAGACCACCGGTGATGTCTTTGGTCTTGGTGGTTTCACGCGGAATCTTCGCCAGCACATCTCCGGGAGAAGTCGCGTCGCCATCCTGCACCATCAAGTGCGCACGCGAGGGCATCAGGTAGCGCTTGCTGCCCTTGCTGCCTTTCACGACGATGGCAGGCTGACGCTTCTCGTCGGGAGAATCGCCGACCACGTGACGCGACAGGCCGGTGACTTCGTCCACTTCTTCGTGGAGCGTGACGCCTTCCTGAAGGTCCTTGAACTGCACCGTGCCGCCGATTTCGGTCAGGATCGCAAAGGTGTACGGATCCCACTCGACCATGACCTGGCCGAGCGTGACCGGATCGCCGTCGTTGACCAACAGTTTGGCGCCGTATACGACCGAGTAGCGCTCGCGCTCGCGGTTCTTTTCATCGACAACCGCGATGGAACCCTGGCGATTCATGACCACCAGATTTCCTGACTTCGCTTTCACGGTTTGCAACCCGATGAAGCGTACGACGCCGTTGTTCTTGGCATCGAGGCGCGATTGCTCGGAGACTCGCGACGCCGTACCGCCGATGTGGAAGGTACGCATCGTGAGCTGCGTTCCGGGCTCGCCGATCGACTGAGCCGCGATGACGCCGGTCGCTTCGCCAAGTTCGACGAGGCGTCCGGAAGCCAGGTTGCGGCCGTAGCACATCACGCAGACGCCGCGCTTCGATTCGCAGGTAAGCACCGAGCGGATTTTCACGCGCTCGATGCCGGCAGCCTGAATCGAGATCGCAAGGTCTTCGGTGATTTCGTTGTTGATGTCGACGATCACGTTGCCGTCATAGTCCTTGATCTTTTCGAGCGACACGCGACCGATGATGCGGTCACGCAGCGCTTCGATGATCTCGCCGGCTTCGACAATGCCCTGCACGTAGATGCCGTCGACCGTTCCGCAATCGTACTCGCTGATGATGACGTCTTGCGCGACGTCGACCAGGCGGCGGGTCAGGTAGCCGGAATCGGCGGTCTTGAGCGCGGTGTCGGCCAATCCCTTGCGGGCGCCGTGCGTCGAGACGAAGTATTCCAACACCGTCAATCCTTCGCGGAAGTTGGCGGTAATCGGAGACTCGATGATTTCGCCCGAAGGTTTCGCCATCAAGCCGCGCATGCCGGAGAGCTGGCGGATCTGCTGTTTCGATCCGCGGGCGCCGGAGTCGGCCATGACGTAAATCGGGTTCATCTCGCCTTCTTTGTCGCGACGCTGCATTTCGCCGAACATCTCGTCAGCAACTTTTTCCGTAATCGCCGACCAGATTTCGATGACCTTGTTGTAGCGTTCGCCGTTGGTGATGGCGCCGTCCAGATACTGCTGCTGGACGTTGACGACCTGCTTCTCGGCGTCGCGAACCAGGACCTTCTTGCTGTCGGGGATGACCATGTCATCGATACCGATCGACAAGCCGGCGCGGGTGGCGAAGCGGAAGCCAAGCTGCTTGACTTCGTCGAGCATCTTGACCGTGGTCTCGAGCCCGAACTTCAAATAGGTGTAATTAACCAGCGCGCCAATGCCTTTCTTCTTGAGCAGGCCGTTGATGAACGGCATGCCCTCGGGCAGCTGGTCGTTCAGGATCGCGCGGCCGACGGTCGTGTTGATGAACGACCGCTCAACGCGGACGGAGTCGGTGTGGATGATGTCCTGATCGTCGTACGCGGAAGTCAGGTCGATCAGATCGCCGCTGTAGCGCAAGCGGATCGGACTCAGAGTTTCGACTTCGCCCGTATCCAGCGCCATCAGCACTTCTTCGATGTTGGCGAACGCGCGGCCTTCCCCCTTTGCGCCCGGCTTCGCCTTGGTCAGGTAATAGAGACCGAGAACCATGTCCTGCGTGGGCACAGTGATCGGCTGACCCGAAGCGGGCGAAAGAATGTTGTGCGAGGCCAGCATCAGCACACTGGCTTCGACCTGCGCTTCCGGAGACAGCGGAATGTGAACCGCCATCTGATCGCCGTCGAAGTCGGCGTTGAACGCGGTGCAGACCAGCGGGTGAATCTTGATGGCCTTGCCTTCGACGAGCACCGGCTCGAAGGCCTGAATGCCGAGGCGGTGAAGAGTAGGAGCGCGGTTCAGCAGGACAGGGTGATCCTTGATGACTTCTTCGAGGATGTCCCAAACGATCGGCTCCTGCTGCTCGACCATTTCTTTGGCTTGCTTGATGGTGGTGACATTACCCGTCTGCTCGAGCCGGTGATAGATGAACGGCTTGAACAGTTCAAGCGCCATCTTCTTAGGCAGACCGCACTGGTGCAGCTTGAGTTCGGGTCCGACCACGATGACGGAACGTCCAGAGTAGTCGACGCGCTTGCCGAGCAGGTTCTGGCGGAAGCGTCCCTGCTTGCCTTTCAGCGTGTCGGACAAAGACTTCAGCGGACGGTTGTTGGCGCCACGCAGCACGCGGCCACGGCGTCCGTTATCGAACAGGGCGTCGACGGCTTCCTGCAACATGCGCTTTTCGTTGCGCACGATGACTTCCGGAGCGTGCAGGTCCATCAGCTTCTTCAACCGGTTGTTGCGGTTGATGACGCGGCGATAGAGGTCGTTCAGGTCCGACGTGGCGAAGCGGCCGCCATCGAGTGGAACCAGCGGGCGAAGCTCCGGCGGAATGACCGGGATGACGTCGAGGATCATCCAGTGCGGCTTGTTGCCGCTCTTGCGGAAGGCCTCAACGACTTTCAGGCGCTTGGCGTACTTGAGCCGCTTCTGCAGCGAGCTCTCGTTCTTCATCTTCTCGCGCAATTCGACGGAAAGTCCGTCAGTGTCGACGCGCTTGAGCAGTTCCTTGATCGCCTCGGCGCCCATCATGGCCTTGAATCCGGCCGGACGGTATTGCTGGTCGAGTTCGCGGAACTTGGCTTCGTCCTTGATTACTTCGCGCTCTTTCACCGGCGCGTCGCCAGGTTCGACGACGACGTAGGCTTCGAAATAGAGCACGGACTCAAGGTCGCGCAGGGAGATATCGAGCAAGTGCCCGATGCGGCTGGGCAGCCCTTTGAAGAACCACACGTGCGAACAGGGCGACGCCAGCTCGATGTGGCCGAGACGCTCGCGGCGAACTTTTGAGAGCGTGACTTCGACGCCGCACTTGTCGCAGATCACTCCGCGGTGCTTCATGCGCTTGTACTTGCCGCAGAGGCACTCCCAATCGGTGACCGGGCCGAAGATGCGGGCGCAGAAAAGTCCATCGCGCTCGGGTTTGAACGTGCGATAGTTGATGGTCTCGGGCTTGGTGACTTCGCCATGCGACCAGCTCCGGATCTTCTCGGGAGAGGCCAAGCTGATGCGAATGGCGTCAAAGTCCGCGATCACATTTGCCATTTCGAATGGGCTCGAACGAAACAAGGTGTTCCTCCGCTTTTCTCGGCTGTTGCGCCGCCGATTGCGGCTCTTGAAGCGTCGCTAGTCGTTGGTCGTTAGTCGCTAGCGAAATCTCTTGACCCGAGAATCCAAGAGCAAAACCCCCGGGCCTTGTCTTCAAAAATCGAAACTCAGTGTCGCTGGCCGTTAACGACTAACGGCCAGCGACTAACGACTAGTCTGCGGCCGCGCTTGCGGTCGGCTTCTTCTCGGACGCCTTGATCAGTTCGACGTCGAGGCAGAGCGACTGCAATTCGCGGATCAGAACGTTGAACGACTCCGGCACGCCGGGCTCCATGGCAGCTTCGCCCTTGACGATGGCCTCGTAGATCTTGGTTCGGCCATAGACGTCGTCGGACTTCGCCGTCAGCAGCTCCTGCAGGATGAACGCCGCACCGTAGGCTTCCAGCGCCCATACTTCCATTTCTCCGAAGCGCTGTCCGCCGAACTGCGCCTTGCCGCCCAGCGGCTGCTGGGTGATGAGCGAGTACGGGCCGATGGAACGCGCGTGAATCTTGTCGTCCACCAGGTGCGACAGTTTCAGCATGTAGATGTAACCGACGGTGACGGGCTGTTCGAACTTCTCGCCGGTCATGCCGTCGCGAAGATTCGTCTTGCCCGAGGTCGGAAGTCCGGCGTGTTCGAGCAGCGCCTTGATCTCGCCTTCCTTGGATCCGTCGAACACCGGCGATCCCATGAACACTCCCTTGGTGAGCGTCGGAGCCACGGCTTCGAGCTCCTCGTCGCTCATGTCGGCGATGATGTCGGCGAGTTGCGAGTCCTTGAACAGGGCCTTCAACTCGCGTCGAATCGCTTCGGTGCGCGTGTTCTCCTGAAGCAACCGCGTGATCTTCTCGCCGAGCACGAAGCCGGCCCATCCGAGGTGGGTTTCGAGGATCTGGCCCACGTTCATACGGGAAGGCACGCCGAGCGGGTTGAGGACGATTTCGACCGGCGTTCCATCCTCGAGGTACGGCATATCCTCTTCGGGCAGAATGCGGGCGATGACGCCCTTGTTGCCGTGACGGCCGGCCATCTTGTCCCCGACACTCAGCTTGCGCTTCATGGCGATGTAGACCTTGACCAGCTTGATCACGCCCGGCGGCAGTTCGTCGCCCTTGGTCAGCTTGTCCTTCTTCTCGTTGACGATCTTCTTGAGCACGTCGATCTGGCGCGAGGTCATCTCTTCGATCTCGTCGATCTGCTCGTTCACCCGCGGATCCTTATCCGCATACTTGATGCGCTTCAGGTTGCGGGTCGAGATGCGCTCGATTTCTTCGCGCGTCAGCATCGTGCCCTTGGTCAGCAGGCGCTTGTTGGTGCGCTCGTCATGCAGGTCGGCCTGCACTTCCTTGCCGCCCAGGATGTTGTCGAGCCGCTTCAGGCGCTCGTCGGTCAGAATCCGGATTTCATCCGAGAGGTTCTTTTCCAACTTCGCGATCTGGGTGGCTTCGATAGCCTTCGCGCGCTCGTCCTTTTCCTGGCCCTTGCGCGAGAAGATCTTCACATCGACGATGACGCCCTCGATGCCCGGCGGGCAGTAGAGCGAAGCATCGCGCACGTCGCCGGCCTTCTCGCCGAAGATCGCGCGCAGCAGCTTTTCTTCCGGCGTGAGCTGAGTTTCGCCCTTCGGCGTAACTTTGCCGACCAGAATGTCGCCTTGCTTGATCGAGGCGCCGATGCGGATGACGCCCGCTTCGTCCAGATTGCGGAGCATCGACTCGCTGACGTTGGGAATGTCGCGCGTGACTTCTTCCGGACCGAGCTTGGTGTCGCGCGCTTCGATTTCGTACTCCTCGATGTGAAGCGAAGTGTAGTAATCGTCCTTTACCATCTTCTCGGAGACGAGGATCGCGTCTTCGAAGTTATAGCCGCGCCACGGCATGAAGGCCACGAGGACGTTTCGTCCCAGCGCCAGTTCGCCGTGATCGGTGCAAGGACCGTCAGCGATGATCTCGCCCTTGAGCACGCGCTGCCCCTTCTTGACCACCGGCTTCTGGTTGATGCAGGTGTTCTGGTTCGAGCGCTTGAACTTGGTGAGCTGGTAGATGTCGCTGCCCACCTCACGCGACAGCTGCGTGGGATGATGCTCGCCTTCGACGCGCACGATGATGCGCTCGGAGTCGACCGAATCGATGATGCCGTTGCGGCGGGCGAGAACGACTGCGCCTGAATCGCGGGCGGTGACGCCTTCCATTCCGGTGCCGACGATCGGCGCCTGCGCTCGGAGCAGCGGCACGGACTGCCGTTGCATGTTCGCGCCCATCAACGCGCGGTTCGCATCGTCATGCTCGAGGAACGGAACCAGCGAGGCCGCGACGGAAACGAGCTGCTTCGGGCTGACGTCGACATAATCGACTTCCTCGCGATTGACCAGCACGAAGTTGCCGGCCTTGCGGGCATTGACGAGGTCGGCCACGATGCGCAGCTTGTCGTCGAGTTCGACGTTGGCCTGCGCGATGGTGTGACGGTCTTCTTCCCATGCCGAAAGGTAGAACGAGAAGGGCTCGATCGCGGCGGGCTTCTTGCGCTTGTCTTTCAGCTCGGCGTTGATCTTCTCGATCTCGTGCTTCTCGATGTGGTCGCCGACTTTGAAGTCGCTGTCGCCGACGTTCACGATGGTGACGTAGTCGATGACGCGGCCACCCTTGATCTTGCGATAGGGCGACTCGATGAACCCGTAGTCGTTAATCCGCGCATAGCAGCTCAACGACGAGATCAGGCCGATGTTCGGACCTTCCGGCGTCTCGATCGGGCAGATACGTCCGTAGTGCGTGGGGTGCACGTCGCGGACTTCGAATCCTGCTCTTTCACGAGAAAGTCCGCCCGGCCCAAGCGCCGAGAGACGACGCTTGTGCGTGATCTCGGAGAGCGGGTTGGTCTGATCCATGAACTGCGAGAGCTGCGACGATCCGAAGAACTCGCGGATGGCAGCCATCACCGGCTTGGCGTTGACCAGGTCGTGGGGCATGGCCGTCGACATTTCCTGGTACACGCTCATCTTTTCTTTGATGGCGCGTTCCATGCGGACCAGGCCGATGCGGAACTGGTTCTCCATCAACTCGCCGACCGCGCGCACGCGGCGGTTGCCAAGATGATCGATGTCGTCGACCGCCCCGAGATTCTTGCGCAGCTTGAGCAGGTAGGCAATGGTTGCGTAGAAATCCTCGGGATCGAGCGTGCGCTTGTCGAGCGAGGTCGCTTCCTGATTTTCGAACAGCTTGATGTTGAACTTCAGGCGGCCCACCCGCGAGAAGTCATACTTCCGCGGATCGAAGAACATTCCGTGGAACAGAGCAGTCGCGGTGTCGAGCGTCGGCGGATCGCCGGGACGCAGCTTGCGGTAGATCTCGATCAGAGCTTCCTGCGGAGTCTTGATCGAATCGCGCTTCAGCGTCTGGCTGATGACCGTTCCGACATCGTCGCGCTCGGGGAAGAACAGCGACATTTCAACGACGCCGGAGTCGAGAATCTTCGACAGCTTGTCCGCGGTCAGCTCGGAGTTGGCTTCGAGCATCACTTCGCCCGTTGTGGTATCGACGATGTCGCCGGCAGTCCATGCGCCTTCGAGATCGGTGATATCGACCTCGATCTCGGTGATCTTCGCCTTCTGAATATCCTTCAGAACCTGGGCGTTGATCTTGCGGCCGGAGTGCGCGATCTCGTCGCCCGACTTGTTCTTGATGCTGCGAGCAAGCTTCATGCCGAGCAGGTTCGTCGGCTTCTCGCTGGTTGGATCGAGCGTCCAGTAAAGCTTCTTGTCGCGAATCGCCAGGCGATCGACGGTATAGAACGAGCGCAGAATGTCTTCGCCGGAACGCAGGCCCAGAGCGCGAAGGAAGATCGTGCCCAGGAACTTGCGCTTGCGGTCGATACGGACATACAGCACGTTCTTCTGGTCGTATTCGAACTCGACCCACGAACCGCGATAGGGAATGATCTTCCCGAGGAAGTAAGTGCGGTTGTTGGCGGTCTCAAAAAAGACGCCGGGTGAACGGTGCAACTGGCTGACGATCACGCGCTCAGTGCCGTTGATGATGAACGTGCCGTTCTGCGTCATCAGCGGAACATCGCCGAAGAAAACTTCCTGCTCTTTAATGTCGCGAATGGAACGGTTGCCGGTCTCCGCGTCCTTGTCGAAGATGGTGAGACGCATGGTGACCTTGAGCGGCGCGGAGTACGTCATGCCGCGCTCTTCGCACTCGGCCACGTCATACTTCAATTGCAATCCCACCGGGTCGCCGCACTTGTTGCAGAAATCGGGCGTGTTGGCGTTGTAGGTGCCGCACTTCGAGCAAAGCACCTCGCCGGGGTGGAACGGATCGGTAATCACCGTGTTGCCGCAGTTCCTACACGTGGTGCGGAGGTGATGCAGACCTTTGAGATGGCCGCACTTGCACTCCCAATTACCAATCGCGTAATCCACAAACTCAAGTTGTGATACGTTGCGAAAGTCGGTGATCGGGAAAACGGACTGAAACACCGCCTGCAAGCCGCCGTCTTCGCGCTCGCTGGGGAGTTTGTCCATTTGCAGAAAACGGTCGTAGGAACGCTTCTGCACCTCGATCAGGTTCGGGATCTGGATAGTGGCCGGAATTTTGGAAAAATCAAAGCGCTTACGGAAGGCATTTGTCATCGTCAAGAAACTCCCAATGTCGCGCGCGACCGAAGGCCGCGCTCAAACCGCGGAATGTGTGGCGCGTTTTGGCGAAAAACGGCGCCGCGGGACCTACTTACTTGCAGAGCCGGAACAACTTAGAACCCAAAAGACGATCGGGCGTCGGCGGGGACAGTAGTTCCCGCTGACGCCAACCAAGGCGTTTTGCCATTTCTGATTTGAACTCTTTCGCGCCAGTTCTTCGGCCTGTTTCCGCCCCGCCTGCCCGCGGAGCAGCCTGCCCAAACTTACGTCGCGAGCCTCGCTCGCTGTGAGTGAGGCCTAGGGCCGCGATGTTATATAGATGCTAACACCCCGGCCTTGGCTTCACAAGTAGGAACGTGCAAGATAATCGATTTTGCACTGCTTTTGGTGCGATTGCTGTCAACGTGGGAGCGGGAACCCGCCCGGCGGCTACAGCGGGCTAAAACCACGCTCGCTGCGGCTCGCTGGACGGCCGAAGGCGGCCGTCCCCACATAAAAGGGCGTTACTTTACTTCTACCGTCGCACCGGCATCGGTGAACTTCTTCTTGATGGTCTCGGCTTCATCCTTCGAAACGCCTTCCTTCACGTTCTTGGGCGCTCCGTCGACCAGTTCCTTGGCTTCTTTCAAGCCCAGGCTGGTAACTTCGCGGACTGCCTTGATCACGTTGATCTTGTTGGCGCCGACTTCCTTCAGGACGACGGTGAACTCGGTCTTTTCTTCCACCGGAGCCGCTGCTGCCGCGCCCGCACCGCCGCCCGCCACCATCACGGGAGCCGCTGCCGCCGCCGATACCCCCAGACGGGATTCCAGCTTCTTCACCAGTTCTGCCGCCTCCAGCAGCGACAGGGCTACGATTGATTCTTCCAACTGCGCTAAATCCGCCATTTTGTTCTCCTCGGTATTTCGGTCTTTTTCGTTCTTTCGTCATCCTCAGATCAGGTTTCCAGTGCGACCAGGCCTTGAATTCCTTGCGCCAGACAACGCTCGGAAAGACCGCGCAACCCCTGAATGCGAATGACCAAACTCATTCAGTAATTGGGTAATTTTGTAATTTGGTAATTGAAAGTCCCACGCTTGCAGGCTGTCCGCCTTCAATTACACAATTTCTCAATTTCCCAATCTCTTAGGCTTCTTTGAACTTCTTCTGCTCGACTGCCTGATTCACCACGACTGCCAGGTTCCGTGGGACGGCGTTGATGACCGTTGCCAAGCGCTGGGCCGGAGCGTTGATCAGGAACAGCAGCTTCGACATCAGCTCTTCCTTCGAGGGCATCAAGGCCAGCGCCTCGATCTCTTTAATGTTGATAACGCGGCCTTCGACCACGCCGACCTTGAAGGTAAATTCCGGCGTGTCCTTGGCGTACTTGGTCAGCGCCTTGGCCATCGCCACGGGATCGCCAGTCGTGTAGGCGATCGAGGTGACGCCGGCGAGATCCTTCAGAGCTCCTTCGACCTTGCTGCCCTTCGCCGCTTTCTCGGCCAGCGTGTTCTTGACGACCTGATATTTCGCACCCGCGCCACGCAACGCCTTGCGCAGTTCGTAATCCTGGGCGACAGTCAACTTCGTGTAAGTCGCCACAACGACGTTCGCAACATCTTTCAGGTCCTTGCTCAGCTTGTCGACCTGCTCAACTTTTTTCGCTTTGCAGACTGCCATTGGTTTAATCCTCGAATCTTGTTAGTGATAACCAGCTAAGCGTCGCTTCGCGACGCGGACAGCCGAGGGCGGCTGTCCCCACATAAACCCTTAGACCTTCGCGGCCGCTTCGATCGGAGCCGTGTCAAGCGAGATTCCGGGGCCCATGGTCGAACTCAGATAGCAGCCCTTGATGTACTTGCCCTTGGCAACCGACGGCTTGGCCTTGATCACGCTGGTGATCAGCACCGTAGCGTTCTCGATCAGCTTGTCGGGCGAGAACGAGATCTTGCCGACCGGGCAATGCACAAGCGCGGTCTTGTCGGTGCGGAACTCCACCTTGCCGGCCTTCACTTCCTGCACGGCCTTACCGACATCGAAAGTCACAGTACCGGTCTTCGGATTCGGCATCAGGCCTTTCGGACCGAGGATTTTACCGAGACGTCCAACGGACTTCATCACGTCGGGGGTGGCAATCAGCGCGTCGAAGTCGGTCCAGTTTTCCTTGGTGATCTTCTCGACCATCTCTTCGCCGCCGGCGAAATCGGCGCCCGCCGCTTCGGCCTCTCTAATCTTGTCACCAGTCGCGATGACCAGAACCTTCTTCGACTTGCCCAGACCGTGCGGCAGAACGACTGTTCCGCGGACCATCTGGTCAGCATGCTTGGGATCGACTCCCAGCCGCATCGTGACCTCGACGGTCTCGTCAAACTTGGCGTATTTCACTTTCTGCAGGAGCGGAACCGCGTCCTGCAGAACATAGGCGCGCTTCTCGACTCCTGCGTGCGCCTTGGCGATATTCTTTCCTTCTTTTTTGTTCATTGCTCTTCCTTGTCTCCCACCGATGACCGGTGATTCGATCAGCCGTGGTGCGTTTGACGATTGAGTAATTGGGGAATTTGGTAATTGAGTAATTGAAAACCCTTGGGCGATTTCAAATTGCTCAATTTCTCAATTACTCAATTTTCCAATTACCCAATCCCTTATCCGACTACTTCGATTCCCATCGACCGTGCCGTGCCGCGGACGCTTTTAACTGCGGCGTCGACTGAGGCGGCGTTCAGGTCGGGCATCTTCTGCTTGGCGATGTCTTCGACCTGCTTGGCGGTGACCTTGCCGACCTTGTCTTTGTTCGGCGTACCCGATCCCTTGGCGATGCCGGCGGCGCGCTTCAGCAGAATCGATGCCGGCGGCGTCTTGGTGATGAAGGTGAACGAGCGGTCGGTGTACACCGACACCACGACCGGGATGATCAGACCTTCCATTTCTTTCTGATTGGTTCTGGCATTAAATTGCTTGCAGAACTCCATGATATTGATCTGCGCCTGTCCGAGCGCCGGGCCCACCGGGGGCGCCGGAGTCGCCTTACCGGCAGCGATCTGCAGCTTCACGTAACCTGTAACTTTTTTTGCCACTTCGTTAGCTCCTAGCTTCTAGCTCCTGGCGGTTACCCAGGACCGAACTCTTCAGAATTCTTTTTCCCACTCAGAACTGGATTTTGTAATCGGGTAATTTGGTAATTTAAAAACTCTCAGACCGGAAGTGCTCTCAAATTACGCAATTACAAAATTACCCAATCCTAAGCGACTTTTTCGACCTGGTTGAACTCCAACTCCACCGGGGTCGAGCGGCCGAAGATCGTGACCATGACCTTCAGCGTTTCGCGGTCTTCATTCACGTCGTCGACCACGCCGGTAAAACTGGCAAACGGGCCTTCGCCGATCCGTACCGTCTCACCCTTCTCGAACTTGACCTTGAGCTTGGGCTTCTCGCGGCTGTCCGCGACTTTATAGACGATGTGCTGCACTTCTTCTTCGGACAGCGGCGTCGGCTGCTGGCCGGTGCCGACAAATCCGGTCACGCGGGGCGTCGATTTCACCACGTGCCATACGTGGTCGTCCATGTCCATCTCGACCAGAACGTATCCGGGATAGAACATGCGCTCGGAGGTGTACTTCTTGCCTCCGCGAACCTCGGTGACCGACTCGGTCGGGATCAGCACTTTGCCGATCTTGTCCTGCAGTCCGAACGCGGCTACGCGCGACTCAAGCGATTCTTTGACCTTGCGCTCAAATCCGGAATACGAGTGGATGATGTACCACTTCATGTTCGGATTGCGCGGCGCTTCGGTGGCCGTGGTTGCACCCTCGGCGGGAACTGGTTGTCCGGCTTCGTCGCCTGCGGTGGATTCTTTTTTCTCTTCGTCCTGCATAGTAAGCATTTCGTCTCGGCCAGCCCATGTCATGCGGACCGGCTTTCCCTGCCTTGTTTTACTGGGCCTTGAAAAGGTGGAACAAGGCCGACACGCCCTTTTGAATAAAGAAGTCGATGATCCAAAAATATACGGCGAAGATCGCCACCGTAATAACGACCACGGTGGTCGTGGCGCGCACTTCCTTCAACGAAGGCGCGGTGACCTTGCGCATTTCCGTGCGCACATCGTTGTAGAACGTCTTGATCCGTTCCGGCCAGGACTTGACCCGCTCTCCAAAGCTGCTTGCGGTAACAATTGAATTTGCCATTTTCTTTGTCTCGACTGACATTACTGCTCCTGGCCTTTGACGCTCTTCCAAAACTCTGGCAGGGGCGGAGGGATTCGAACCCCCAAGTTCGGTTTTGGAGACCGACAGTTTAACCGTTGAGCTTACGCCCCTAAAATCATTCGGTAATTTTGTAATTGAGTAATTGGGTAATTTGAAAACCTTGCGTCGACCGGATTTTCAATTACCAAATTACAAAATTACTCAATTACCCGATCTACTTCACTTCTTTGTGAGCGGTGTGCTTGCGGCAACGGCGGCAGAATTTTTTGAATTCCAGTCGCTCGGTCGTCGTCTTACGGTTCTTCGTCGTCGAATAATTCCGCTCTTTGCAGTCACCGCATTGTAATGTCACTATTTCTCGGGGCATGAAAACAACTCCTAGCTTCTAGCCGTCAGCTCTCAGCTGTCAGTAAAACCTTTGTCATCCTGAGCGAGACGCTTTTTGTCTCGCGAAGGATCCCTGCATTTCTGTCGTCCCTACGCTATCTAATCACTGAACGATCTGGGGGCTCTAACTTCTCCCTCTTCCCGCTCCAAGTTCGTCGCACCTTGCAAAGAAGGTCGAATAACGAGTTCAACGGCAGGCACATCAGCAGGAACGCCAAAACCGCGCCCGCAGCCTGCCACTCTAGCTTTGTGGGCATACCAGCCTCACCGATACAACTACTGCACAATCTCCGCAATCGTGCCGGCGCCTACCGTGTGGCCGCCTTCGCGAATGGCGAAGCGCAAGCCTTTCTCCATCGCCACCGGCGTGATCAACTCGATCACCAGGCTCACGTTATCGCCCGGCATCACCATCTCCGTGCCCGCCGGCATCTCCGCCACTCCTGTCACGTCCGTCGTTCGCAGGTAGAACTGCGGCCGATATCCCTTGAAGAACGGCGTATGTCTTCCGCCCTCTTCCTTCGTCAGGATGTAGACCTCCGCCTTGA
Source organism: uncultured Acidobacteriota bacterium (assembly GCA_963763845.1). Classification (GTDB taxonomy): domain Bacteria; phylum Acidobacteriota; class Terriglobia; order Terriglobales; family Acidobacteriaceae; genus Sulfotelmatobacter. The sequence goes on along the minus strand of CAVXPX010000009.1, from coordinate 387,845 downwards.
ACTTGGTGTGCGGCGTGATCGAGCCCGGCTTCGCCAGCACCATGCCGCGCTCGACATCTTCTTTCGCAATGCCGCGCAGCAGCAGGCCGGCGTTGTCGCCCGCCATGCCTTCGTCCAATTGCTTCTTGAACATTTCCACGCCCGTGACGACCGTTTTGCGCGTTTCGCGGAAGCCGACAATTTCCACTTCCTCGCTGACCTTGACCTTGCCGCGCTCGATTCGGCCCGTAACCACAGTTCCGCGGCCCGAGATCGAGAAGATATCTTCAATCGGCATCAGGAACGGTTTATCCAGTTCGCGCGCCGGCTGCGGCACGCTCTTGTCCACCGCTTCCATCAGCGCGTCGACCTGCTTCTCCCACTTCTCTTCGCCGTTCAGCGCGCCCAGTGCGGAGAGACGAACCACCGGAACGTCATCGCCGGGGAACTTGTACGACTTCAGCAACTCGCGCACTTCCAGTTCCACCAGATCCAGCAACTCGGGATCGTCCACCGCATCGCACTTGTTCAGCGCCACCACGATGTAGGGCACACCGACCTGCCGCGCCAACAGCACGTGCTCGCGCGTCTGCGGCATTGGACCATCGGTCGCCGCCACCACCAAGATCGCGCCATCCATCTGCGCCGCGCCCGTAATCATGTTCTTGATGTAGTCGGCGTGGCCCGGGCAATCCACGTGCGCGTAGTGCCGGTTCGCCGTCTCGTACTCGACGTGCGCCGTCGCGATCGTGATGCCGCGCGCCTTCTCTTCCGGCGCGTTGTCGATCGAATCAAACGACCGGAACTTGATGTTCGGATTGTGCTTGGACAACACCTTGGTGATCGCCGCCGTCAACGTCGTCTTGCCATGGTCAATGTGCCCAATCGTCCCCACGTTGCAGTGCGGCTTTGTCCGATCAAATTTTTCTTTCGCCATAACCTAGCCTCTAGCTCCTAGCTGTCAGCTCTCAGCCTTCAGCTCTCAGTCAAACCCTTGTCATCCTGGGCGGCGCGTTGGCCGCGAAGGATCTATGTAGTTCGTTTGCGCCTAGTAATACTGATACAGCTTCTTAAATTTGTGCCGCAGCGCGATGTCGACGCCCTCGAGCTTCGACAGGTACAACTCGCGCATTTGCGCCTGGTCGGAAAGCGTCAGCGCCTGATACAACTGCTGCGCATTCAGGCCCGGCTCGCCGAAGCTCTCGAGCATCCGCCGCGCCAGCACCGCATCCACATCGCGAACGCGGATTCCCTTACGGTCCAGCTGCCTCAAAAACTTCTCGACCTTCTCGGGCAGGAACGCCTGCTCGATGGCCGCATGCAGCCGGTCGTACTCTTGCTTCTTCTCAACCTTGATAGCAGCCTGTTCAAACGCCATTTCTGTCATCCTGAGGCGCCATCCTCTGGCGCTGAAGGACCCGGGCGCGCCGCGCGATCGATCTCGCGGTTCTTGCGAGATTGCTACTACGCGCGTTTGGCGCGCTTCCCTACAGTTCCCTCGCCAACTTCGCTCGGGATTTCGGCTGCGGACTCCCACTTCGTTCACGCCCGCACAACGCCTCAACTCTGGAGCGGGAGACGGGAATCGAACCCGCGACCAACAGCTTGGAAGGCTGTGACTCTACCACTGAGTTACTCCCGCTCTGTAAATCAGCTGTCAGCTATCAGCCGTCAGCTATCAGCCGCCAGCCATCAGCAAAACCTCAGCGGCTAAAGCCGCTAACCCTTGCAGCTCCCCAGGGCACGGCTAAAGCCGTGCCCTTCCACAAACTTCACTCGCGAGCTGCATCCTCACAACGCTCAACTTGCACCGTTGCAACGCTCAATTTGCAACTTGCACGCCTGCAACTTGCGCCCCCTTGCAACTCGGGGCTCGCGACTCACAACTAGATGGAGCCGATGACCAGGATTGAACTGGTGACCTCTCCCTTACCAAGGGAGTGCTCTACCAACTGAGCTACATCGGCTCGGAAACACAGCTGTCAGCCTTCAGCCGTCAGCTCTCAGAAAAAACCTTTCAGCCGTCAGCTTTCAACTCCTGGCCTTCGTCCGCGTCGCTTTCGCCATCGGGGTGCATGATGTCTTTGCGCCGCAACCAGCTCTTGAACGCGAACAGCGCCAGAATGCCCAGCGGGATCAACCGGATCCTGGTATCGCTGATCGTCATCCACGCCAGGACTCCCAAAATGACGTAGGCGATCATGGCTACCGCAAGGCGATTCATGGCTCAAACAGATCCTTCGCAGGCTCTCTTAATAGAAGCAGGCTCAGGATTTCGCCAGCAGGCTCCCGCTTCGCTCACGCCTGCTAGACGGCCCAACTCTGGTGCACAGGGGAGGATTCGAACCTCCGTACCTCGCTAGGAGGAACAGATTTACAGTCTGTCGGCTTTAACCACTCACCCACCTGTGCAGAAACTACGCACTGTCAAATCCTTCGCAACGAACGCTCCGGACTTCGCCGGCGGGCTTCCACTTCGCTCGCGCCCCGGCTAAACGGCTCAACTTTCGGGCGATGCGGCTGTCGCACTTCTTCCGGCAGACTGCGCGCACTCCCGCACACGCAACACAGCACAAGTCACATCAAATTTCGCAAAACAGGGAAACCAAGGTCGCGCACAAAGACCATCGCGAAGATCACTGATCGTTGGTCACCACAACCCGGAAAAGTTCCGAATGGAGTGCGTTGGAAAAACCTGTTGCGCCGCTTACTGCCGAATCCGTCGCCTACCGGAAAATTCGTTGCTTGAGTCCCCTCGCAAACTGCGCTTGGGATTTCGGCCGCGGACTCTGGCTACGCTTACGCCCGCAAACCGCCTCAACTCTGGAGCTGGCGAAGGGATTCGAACCCCCGACCCTCTGATTACAAATCAGATGCTCTACCGGCTGAGCTACGCCAGCAAACTCCGGGAATCGACGCGCTTTCGCGCGAACCGATCCCTCTGATCCCTTCCGAATGTCCGGGACAATTATTTAAGGTATCACAACGGAAACTAGAGGCGCAACAACCGACAATCGCTTCCGACAATCGCTTTGGAACCGCCAGCGAGACCCGGAAACTTGCCTGGAGTCGGGCTCGGCAATTTGCTCCGGGCAAGGAGCTTCAACTCGGGCCCAGGGTGCTATCATTCCTTCCACACCGCATTTCATGCGAATCAGACGCTCTCTCCCCATCGTGCTGGCGGTCGTGATAGTGGCCGCGGCGGTAGTTATTGCTGTCCAGTTGCGCAAGAACGCTCCGCCGGAATGTGCGCGCCTGCTTCCCGGAGCGGACGGATTTCTCTACGCCAACTTCAACTGGATTCGCAAGGCCAACGGGGGAAAGCCGTTTCTGCCGGTCGCGCACGACCCGGAGTATCAGGAGTTCATTGAGGAAACCGGCTTCGACTACGAGCGCGATCTGGATGCGGCCGCCTTCGCCGTGCATTATCCGGAAAGCTGGCCCGGAGGAGGCACGGGCGGAACCGCGCCGGAACCGCGATTTTCCGAGGTTTTCGCCGGACGCTTCGATGGCAGCAAATGCATTGCGTACCTGAAGCGTCATGCAAAATCTGTCGAGACTTACGAGTCGGTTGACATCTATACCATACCGATTTCTGGGCGCATGGTGCGGGTGGCGATCCTGGGAGTCGATACCGTGGCGGCTTCCAATCACGACGATCCGGCCGTGATTCGCGGGATCGTCGATCGGTCGCGGCGCCTGGCTTCTCCGTTTGGAGGACCGGCTCTGCTGCGGCACTACTACAAGCGCGTGCAACTGGCGAGCCCCGTGTGGTTGATCGCCCGGGTGAATCCGGCGGCTCCCGGGTTTGAAGGATGGTCATCTGTCTTCCCCAGGCCAGCCGATCTGGTGATTTCGGCGAGCTACAATCTGCTGCATTTGCCGCTGCACACAGGCGTGCTGCACTTGCGAGCCGAAGCCTGGACGGGCAGCGACGACGACGCGCGCGAAATCGTCGACAAAGTGAATGTTTTCCTGGCCATGTTCCGTTCGGCGGAAGCGTCGGTGGGATCGCCCGGCTTCGATCCGGACGTCAGCGCCGTATTCAAAAGCCTGCAGGTGGGCCAGGAAGATACCCGCGCCGTGCTCCACGCGAACGTACCCGAAACATTCTTCAAGAAGCTGACGGATTCTTCGGAGCAGCTGCCGATTACTTCGCCTCCCGCTGCCGCTGCTGAAAAATCGCAAGGGGCCAAGCGGCGGTAGGCTGGGTCTTTCCGACACGGGGTCATTGGTCGGAGCTTCTGAAACTAATCCCTTCCTGGCGCGTCCTATTTCAGGCGGTTACCATTCAACGGGTACAATAAAGGACGAATGTCGAGCTTGCCCCTGCCGATCGCCGCATTTCTTGCCGGGCTGATTTCGTTTCTGTCGCCCTGTGTGCTTCCGCTCGTTCCGGGATACGTTTCCCTCATCTCGGGCGCAGGTGTGGAAGAACTGAAGTCGCCGCAATCCCAACTGATGCGGCGGGTGATGGTGAATTCCGTAGGATTCATCCTCGGATTCAGCGTCGTATTCATCACGCTCGGCGCGATCTCGACTGAGATCGGTCAAGTTGCCGCCCGGTACAAGCACACGCTGTCGATCGTCGCTGGTGTCGTGATCATCATTTTCGGGCTGCACCTGACCGGAATTTTTAAGATCAAGGCTCTCTATACCGACGCGCGACTGCATGGAATGAAGGGCAGCAGCACTCCGGTTGGAGCATTCGTCATCGGATTCGCGTTCGCGTTTGGTTGGACTCCGTGCCTGGGCCCGATCCTGACGGCGATCCTGACGCTGGCCAGCGAGCAGGACACGCTGATAAAGGGGATCCTTCTGCTGGGAGTTTATTCGCTGGGGTTGGCGGTGCCGTTTCTGCTGACATCGCTTTTGATGGAAAGATTTTTGAAGTTCTACAGCCGTTTCCGCTCGCACATGCACGCGCTGGAAGTGGCGAGTGGAGGATTGCTGATCGCTCTTGGCATTCTGCTCGTCATCGGGCGATTTACGCTGATTTCAAGCTGGCTCTCGTTTTTGAATCGTTTTGCATTGTAGTGAGGATCTAAAGTTTTATGGCTTCTGCAGAAAAACCGCTTCAAATCCCTCCAGAGAATTCAGAGTGGTGTCCGAAATGCGGCGCGTCTCTGAACAAGCGTGAAGAGATTCACCAGATAGCGGCGCCAGGGACTGTGGTTTGCGACGCGTGCGGAGCGCCTCGGATTGAACCGCAGGTGGATGCCAGCAATTTCGGCAACGCTCCACCACCGGTTCCGGGGCGAGGGCGGAATCCTCTGGCTCTGCTTGTGGTGGCGGTCGTCGCCGCAGGAATGCTCTACATCGGCTTCCATATGGCGCGCCGCGATGGACCGGATGCGCCCGCGATTCTGGGCAAGTCGACCCCGGCTCCGGACTTCACACTGGACAAGCTCGATGGCGGAAAGTTGAAGCTCTCGGATCTGCGGGGCAAAGCCGTTCTGCTGAATTTCTGGGCGACCTGGTGCGGTCCCTGCAAGATCGAAACGCCATGGCTGGTGGAGATGCAGAACGAGTACGGCAGCCAGGGCCTGCAGGTGGTCGGCGTCGCGATGGATGATTCCGGCAAGGATGAGATTGAACAATTCGCGAAAGAGATGGGAATGAACTATCCCATCCTGCTTGGCAAAGAAGCGGTCGGGGACGAATATGGCGGCGTCCCGGCACTGCCAGAGAGCTTTTTCATTGGCCGCGATGGCAAAATTGTCGACCGAATTATTGGATTGAGGGGCCGCGCCGAGATCGAGGATTCGATCAAGAAGGCGCTTGATACCCAGGCCAGGGCCGGCAACGCGCCTTCGGAGCTGTCGCCCTTGCGGGCTCACAATTGACAATAGGAATCAGGCGGGCATTCCTTTTAGTATGGGGTATGGCTTCTTGGCGGTGTAAGACCATGATTTCGCCAAGACACATCTCGGGCATCATCGGCTTGGTTGTCCTGCTGACGGGCTCAGTGCTCGCGCAATCGGGACGCGCTCCATCGGTTACGATGGCTCCGGTTGGGCTGGTCACTGCTCGGCGCGCATCCCGCACTATGGTGCCGCTGTATTTCCGGGTAGCTTCGGGCTTCCACATCAATTCCAATACTCCGAAGTCGGAGTTCCTGATTCCGACCACGCTCCGGATGGACGTGCCGACGGACATCGTTCTGGGAGAGATTGGATATCCTGCGGGCAAGGATGTGACCTTCCCCTTTTCTCCCGGCGAGCAGCTGAACGTTTACAGCGGAGACTTCACCATCAACGTGGCTGTGCACCCGCTGCACTCGGTGAATCCCGGAAAATATGTCATGCACGGGGCGCTGCGCTATCAGGCATGTGACAATGCACAGTGTTTCCCGCCGAAAACGCTGCCGGTAAGTTTCGAGATCAAAGTCATCAAAGAACCGCCGGGCCCGCGCCATAACCCGCCGCAGAGCCCGCACATCCACAATTAGCATTGTCATTCTCGACCGGAGCGTTGGCTTCCGTTTGAGGAACGCGATGCGGAGTGTGCGGCATGGTATTTAATGTCGCCCGCCATCATCGACGCATTCAATACCAAACAGCGAGAATCCCTCAGCACATTCTAGAAATCAGCGCCTTGCTTTCGCCGGCTCTTTCTCACCTACGCGCTTGCTGACTTCGAAGGTCATCTTGCCCGCCTTCTTGTCGGCGTCGACGACGACGTGGTCTCCGTGCAACACTTCGCCGTCGAGGATCTTCAACGCAAGCGGATCCTGAATGAGCTTCTGAATCGCGCGCTTCAGCGGACGCGCCCCGAAGTTCGGATCGTAGCCTTGCGTGAACAGCAGATTCTTGGCCGCGTCCGTCAATTCGAGCGAGATTTTGCGTTCCGCCAGCAGCCGCCGCAGGTCTTCGAGACGCAGCTCGATAATCTTGACGAGCTGCTCTTTGCCGAGCGGCCGGAATACGATGATGTCGTCCACGCGGTTCAGGAACTCGGGCTTGAAGTGGGCATGAAGCAGATTCTGCACCTGCTGCGCCGCCTCTTCGAAGTCGCGATCGGATTTCAGACTGTCGGCCTGCAACAGCTGCGACCCGATATTCGACGTCATGATGATGATCGTGTTCTTGAAGTCGACCACGCGGCCCTTGCCGTCGGTCAGGCGGCCATCATCCATCATCTGCAGCAGGACGTTGAACACGTCGGGATGCGCCTTCTCGATCTCGTCGAACAACACGACTGCGTAGGGACGCCGGCGCACTTGTTCGGTAAGCTGTCCGCCTTCTTCGTAGCCAACATATCCCGGGGGCGCGCCGATCAGGCGTGCCACGGAATGCTTTTCCATGTACTCCGACATATCGATGCGAAGCAGGGCGTGCTCATCGTCAAACAGAAATTCGGCGAGGGCGCGCGCCAGTTCGGTCTTGCCGACGCCCGTCGGACCCAGGAAGATGAACGATCCGATCGGACGCTTGGGATCGCTCAAACCCGCGCGCGAACGGCGAATGGCATTGGCCACGCGCTCCAGCGCCGGATCCTGTCCGATGACGCGCTGGCGCAGACGATCTTCCATGTTGACCAGCTTCTTGACTTCGCCTTCGAGCATTTTCGAGACGGGGATGCCGGTCCACTTGGAGACAATGCGCGCTACGTCTTCTTCGTCGACTTCTTCCTTGAGCATGCGCGCCTGGCCCTTGCTCTCCATCTGCTTGGTGAGCTTCGAGAGCTCGTCCTCGGCCTGACGAATCAGGCTGTAGCGGATCTCGGCGACGCGTTGCAGATTGCCCTTGCGCTCTTCGGCCTGCTCTTCGGTCTTGAGCTGCTCAATCTTTTCTTTGAGTGCGCGCGTGCGGGCGATCAGGTCCTTTTCCCGCTTCCAGTTCGCCTTCAGCGTATTTGACTTCTCGCGGATTTCGGCCAGCTCCTTCTCGATGACTCCGAGCCGTTCTTTCGAATTCTGATCGTCCTCTTTCTTGAGCGCCTGCTTTTCGATTTCGAGTTGAGTGGCGCGGCGTTCGAGTTGATCGATGTCGGTTGGCAGCGAATCGATCTGGATGCGCAGCGACGCAGCCGCTTCGTCGATCAGATCGATTGCTTTGTCCGGGAGGAAGCGGTCGGAGATGTAGCGGTGCGAGAGCGTCGCCGCCGCGACGATCGCCGAATCTTTAATGCGGACGCCGTGATGAACTTCGTACTTCTCTTTCAGCCCACGGAGAATTGCGATCGTATCTTCGACATTGGGCTCGCCCACAAAAACAATCTGGAAACGGCGTTCGAGGGCAGCATCTTTCTCGATGTACTTGCGATATTCGTTTAACGTGGTGGCGCCGATCGCGCGGAGTTCTCCGCGAGCGAGCGCCGGCTTGAGCATGTTGGAGGCATCGATCGCGCCTTCCGCGGCTCCAGCGCCAACCAGCGTGTGCAGCTCGTCGATGAAGAGAACGATCTGTCCCTGCGAATCTTCGATTTCTTTCAAAACCGCTTTGAGGCGGTCTTCGAACTCGCCGCGATATTTCGCGCCTGCCAGCATCGCCCCGAGATCGAGCGCCACGACGCGCTTGTTTTTCAAACCTTCGGGAACATCGCCGGAGATGATGCGCTGGGCCAGTCCTTCAACAATGGCGGTTTTGCCGACGCCGGGTTCGCCGATCAGCACAGGATTATTCTTCGTGCGGCGCGAGAGCACCTGGACGACGCGGCGAATTTCCTCGTCGCGTCCGATAACCGGATCGAGCTTGCCGCGACGGGCCTGCTCGGTCAGATCGCGCGCGTAACGCTCCAGCGCCTGGTACTTCGCTTCGGGATTCTGGTCGGTAACTTTCTGCGATCCGCGCACGACCGTGAGCGCCTTCAGAATGGCGTCATAGGTGGCGCCGTGACGTTGCAGGATCTGCTGCGCCACATCGCGCTTCAGGTGCGTGATGGCGAGAAGCAGGTGTTCGGTGGAAACGTATTCATCCTTGAAATTCGAGGCCTCTTTGAACGCCTGCTCCAGCATGGAGTTGGTCTCGTTCGAGAGCGTGGCCTGGGACGCCTGCCCGGCGACTTTCGGCAGCTTCTCGAGCTCGCCGTAGACCTCGCTCAGCACGGCTTGCGGGCCGATGCCGATTTTTTCGAGCACGGGAGGAACAATGCCTTCTTTGTCTTCGAGCAGCGCCGCAAGCAAATGCAGCGGCTGGAGTTCGGGATTTCCGTGCTCGGAAGCGAGTTCGTTCGCGCGCTGGACGGCTTCCTGCGCTTTTACAGTAAATTTATCCCAACGGATGGGCATGGGGAAAACCTCGATAACAAAATTTGGTAATTGGGTAATTTTGTAATTTAGTAATTGGAGAACCTTTCCACTCCACCTCGCGGGTTTCAAACTACCCGATTACCAAATTTCAAAATTACAAAATAAATTGGGAGGCGGTCACCTCTGCCGCCTCCCGCTCAGAGTCTCACTGGCCACTGGCCACTGACAACTGCATCAGGCGGCTTTGCTGGGGCCTTTGCCTTCCTTGGTTTCCAGGGTACGCTCGCCCTTTTCCACGCCGACGTTGACCTTAATCTGCTTCGGCTTGGCTTCGGCTTTCTTGGGGAGAGTGATCTTCAGGACGCCCTTGTCGTAGTTCGCGGTGACGTTCTCGCTGTCCACGGTCTGGGGCAGAGTGAAGCTCCGGACGAAGCTGCCATACTGGCGCTCCACGCGGCGATAATTCTCTTCTTTCTCTTCCTTCTCGATCTTGCGCTCGCCCTCGACGGTCAGAGTGTTGTTCTCGACCCGGACGTTGATGTCCTTCTCCTCGATTCCGGGCACTTCGATCTTCAATGTGACCTTGTGCTCGTCTTCGTAGACGTCAACGGCGGGAGCGAAGTTGGTGCTGGCAAGGGAATCTTCCCGGCCCACATCATTAAAAGACTCACGGAACAGGCGGTTCATGCGGTCCTGCAAAGTGGAGAATTCACGGAATGGTTCCCAACGGGTCAAAACAGTCATGGCTACATCCTCCTTCAGATTTTGGTGATTCAGAAAATTAGTTGAATTCGCGACCGGCTCTCCGGGGCTAGTAAAGCCCCATGCTTCCTACCCCCTGAACGCGGCCCGGAAGGGCCGCTCTTCCACGGAGCTTTCGACGGTGTTAGTCGAGGCCGGATGACCTGCAACCTCCAACGCTGAGCCCAGTCACTTTATTAGACGCACAGTTAGCGTGAAAGAATCATAAAAGTTGAGTGTTGTGTTGTCAATACAAAAATGTGCTTTGCTTCTATTAGCTTACATTGGCTATGACGCACTTTAGATACGCAGTTTCCGGGACATTCAGCAAGACCGGATGGTCTTTGGCCTGGCCTCGGACCTCGATCAGTCGCAACGTTCGGTGGGCGTCAAGGGCGGCATCGGAAAGCATGCCGAGGAAGCTGGATCCGCTGACGTGATAAGAGCAGGAGCAGGTCACCAGGATTCCGCCGGGGCGGAGCATCTTCAAGGCGCGAAGGTTGAGTTCCTTATAGCCGCGGAGCGCGGAATCCAGATCGCGTTTCGTCTTGGCGAAGGCGGGCGGATCGAGAACGATCGCGTCGTAGCGGCGATTGGAAGAGGATGACGCGTAGTCCTTGAGCAGGTCAAAGGCGTTGGCCTCGATCCATTCGATCTCGCGCCCATTCAAGGTAGCGTTCTGATCGGCGACTTCGAGCGCGGTGCGGGAACTGTCGACGCCGGTGACCTGGCTGCAGACTCGGGCGAGATGCAGCGCGAAGCCTCCCTGATAGCAGAAGACGTCGAGCGCCTCGCCTTTGGCGTATTGCGCAGCGGCGGCGTAGTTCTCGCGCTGGTCGAGGAATGCTCCGGTCTTCTGGCCCTCGAGAGCGTCGAAATGGAATTGCACGCCGTCCATGGTGAATGTGGTTGCAGTCTTCTCTCCTTGGAGAAGGCCGGAGGCTCGGGGCGGAAGAGTTTCGAGTTCCCGAACGCGTGGATCGACGCGCTCGATCACGGACGCGGGGTTCAATTGTTCGGCTAATTGAGAGATGATCGTTTCGCGAACGGGCTTGGCGTCCATTGCTTGTGTCAGGATTTGCAGCGAGAGAATGTCGTTGTAGCGGTCGACGATGAGTCCGGGCAGGAAGTCGGCTTCGCTGAAGATCACGCGATAGGCGTTGCTATCGCGGACGAGCTTTTCGCGGTAGGCGATGGCTTCGGAGATGCGCTGCCGGAGCAGCGCAGGCAGATCTGACACCGGTCCGGCAGAGATCATCCGAATGGCGATCTGCGACGAACTGGAGTAGAGCGCGGTGCCGAGCGGCTTCCCGCGCTGGTCGGTGACGGAGACGAGTGCGCCGGGAGGGATGGCGTCGGTAGCGGTGACGTCGGATTTGTAGACCCAGAAGTGCCCGGACTTCAGGCGAGCCGCGCCGCGGGGAGTAATCTTGAGCTTCGGGAGAGCGGATTCTTTCGGGGGCATGGGGACATGGTAATGCAGGGGGAGTCTCAAAGTGGAAGGCAGGTTTTTGCGGTTACTCTTCTCTAAGCGCCCGCATGGGCTCAATAGAGGCGGCCTTGCTCGCGGGAACGAGTGCTGCAATCAAGCCAATGATCGGCAGCGTGAGCAAGACCGCGGCGTAGGTCCAGGCATCCAGCGGATGCACGTTGTACAAGAAACTTTGGATCAGCCGCTCGGCGGGGAATGCCAGTAGAAGTCCGATGCCCAACCCTGCGCCGATCAAAATCGATCCCTGTCGCATTACCATTTGAGCCACGCTCTGACGGGTGGCGCCCAGAGCCATGCGCACCCCAATTTCCCGGCGCCGATAGCTGACCAACTGCGAGAGCACCCCGTAGAGTCCGGCAATCACCATGACAATGGCCAGGCCCGCAAATGAACTTACCAGAGAAAGACCGAGCCGCTGGCTGAACGTGTGCTGTTCTACGGCTTCTTGCATGGTTTGGAAATTGTCGAGCGCAAAACCTGGAGCAGCCTGGTGAAAGAGCGAACGCATCTCCGGCGCCACCGGGATATCTCCGCGGGTCTTGACCACAAAGTTCACCATGGTATTGAGCAGCGCCTGATAAAACAGGGACGTGGTCGGAACCTGCTCCTGCGGCAACATGACGAAGGGTTGTACCTCGCCACCTACAGTCGAGTCCACTTGATCGCCAAGCACTCCGACGATCGTGTACGGCTTGATCATGCCGGTGTCCTTCCCGCCCAGAACGATCTGCCTTCCCACAGGATCTTTGCCGGCAAAATATTTCCGCGCCAGCGCCTCGTTGATGACGACGACTAACGGAGCACTGGCAACATCATCGTCGCTGATCATCCGGCCGCGTACGATGGGAGTGCCAAGTGTCCTGGCGTAATCGCCGCTCACGGCAGACACACGCGCGCCGGGGTTGTTGCGGGGGTCGCTGGGCTGACCGACGATGTCGAAGTCGGAGTCCAGATCGTCGCCAGAAAGCGGCGGCGAGGTTGCCTCGGTGTACTCAAAGCGGACGGGCATTTTCTGGCTTTGGCCTCGACTGGTCTTTGTCACCCTCTCGAAGCCCGCATGGGCTCAATGGAGGCATTTTGAAAGCTATGGCTGTGACCAACAAGACAGCCCTTCCGGTATTATCCATTGCAAACCCGCACATGGATCTCCCTAGGCAGGAACGAGTCCGAAAACTGCGATTGAAATGCTTCGCGGCTGCAGATCGTTCTGTTGATCGACTGATACGACTCCTGAAAATAGTTCACGAGGGGTTTTGGCTGGGGTGGCTAAATTCTGACGAACTGAATGCCGTCACGTCTGAGCATTTCGATCATTCCCAGTTTTACTCGTCGAATAGTCACAATCGAATCGGCCTTTTCGACTGGGAACAAGAGGCGCTGAGTCGATTCTTTCGACCGGGGTCTCATGTGTTGGTGGCCGGAGCAGGAGCTGGGCGGGAAGTGCTGGCCCTGCGCAAGTCTGGCTTTGAAGCGGAAGGCTTTGAGTGCAGCCCGGCTCTAGTGGAGGCGAGCCAAAGGCTCTTTGATGAATTGGGCGAATCTAACTACGTCGTCTATTGTCCCCCAGATAGTGTTCCTCCCGGATCGCCTCTCTACAATGCTTTGATTGTGGGCTGGGGCGCGTATACGCACATCCCGACCAGAGCGCGGAGAATTCGGTTCCTGCAGGCTTTCGGGGAACGTGCCTTTGGGAATGCCCCGCTACTGCTCTCGTTCTTCACACGAAAGACTGGTTCTCGCGATGACGTTCTGGTCTATCGACTGGCTAGGTTGTGTTCGCTCTTTTCCCCGGCGAGGAAAGCATCTTTAGACATAGGCGATCGCATTAGCTACGCCCGATACATCCACTCGTTCACAGAACAAGAGTTGGCCGAGGAATTGAAAGCTGCGGGCGTTCGGCTTGCGCAATTCGTTGACAAGGGCGAATTTGGTTACGCCGTGGGCATCCCCGAGGAGGCCCCGGACAGGTCATAGGCCTCCAGCCCTTTTCTGTACTTGCCATAACACCTGCCATTTCACTCAAGACTGTGGACGCGTAGTCCGCCTTAAACTGGGTCCTGTAAGGTGGCTCGACTAAACAGCCGAGGCGGCTGTCGCGACGTGGAATGCCTAACTTGCGGCTTGTTCGGCTGGGACTGGCGGCTTCGAGTGGGACGACGCTTCGTAGCGCGCTAGATCTAAGTCTGCTTTCAGGGAGTCGAGGATCACCATCGGCAGTTCGTCGCCGAAGCCGTCCAATTCTTCTTCCGTCCAGTTGCCGTTGAGGCGGGTTGCTCCGGAGATGTCCTCGGGGAAGGCCTGGCGGAAGTCGCCTTCGCGGATGAGGATGTCGCCCATGAGGCGTCCGGTGTGAACGTCGTAGATGCGCCGGCTGGCCTGTCCGTGATTGTTGGTCAGGGAGAGGAAAACTTCGCCGTCCGCGGCGAATTCTGGACGGTAGTACCAGGCTTGTGGGGCGTCGATCTTGGGATGATGGCGCTTGGGACGGTGAAGGCTTGGCGCCTTCTCGACCAGTTCGTCCTTGGGATTGAAATAAAGGATGCGCTGGCAGGAGTCGCAGACGATCATTTCTTTTCCCGAACGCACTTCGTTATAGGTCTGCGGACGTAACATTACCTGGCACGCCATGCATTTGTGATCGCGCACTTCCGAGATACCGCTGCCGCGGAACTTCGAAACCCGCTCGTAGTGTCGCAATAAATCTTCATTGACGCCCAAGCGCAGCTGATCGCGCCTGGCGCGCCACTCCGTCAGCTGCTTCTCGTCTTCGGCAGTGCGCTGGCGGGCCTGCTCTTTTTCCTGCTCGATCTCGGCCGCTTCTGCTTTCAGTTCCGCCTGCGCGGCTTTGACTTCCTTGTCGCGCGCGTCGGCGTTCACCATCAACTCCAGGATATTGTCTTCGTTGGCTGAGATTCCTTGTTCCGCGAACTGAATCTCGTGCAGCAGCGCTTTGTACTGTTCGTTGGTCTTTACGTCGAGGGACTGGTCGCGATACTTGGAGATTTTGCCGCGCAGATCGTTGATGTTGGTTTCGTACTTTCGCCGGGAGGCTTCGTCGGCTTTCACCGCGGCCTGCGCTTTTTCGAGCTGCGTCTTGGTGCCGGCCAGCTTCTGTTCAATGGCGGCGACGCGCTTGGGCAGTTCGGCGATTTCGTCCTGCAGACGGCGAATTTCCTTATCTACGTCTTGCAGTTTCAGGAGATTTTCGATTTCAGGAAGCATCCGACTGCTTTTGATTCTAACACGCGGGGAAGCGCGATTTGACGCGGGTTTTTCGGTCAGAACTCCGGCCGGACGCAGCAGCGAAGAACAGGGGAGCCAGAATCAGCCGCTCGCCTTGTGGACGGGATGCAGCGCCAGGCTGGCGAGGTGTACACTTCTTCATTCGCCCTGTGGGTTCTCTCGTTACTTTCATTTTCTGCGAGGTCGCTTCGTGAAAAGAAAGACTCTTGTTGTCTCTACCCTTGCCCTTTTTGCGCTTTTCGCATGCATTTCGTTGAACGCCCAGACGACTCCCACCAAACCTTTAACCATTGAAACGATGTACCAGCCGGGAGGTCTCGGCGGACGAGGTCCTGAGACCGTGGAATGGAGCCCGGACGGGACGAAGCTGTCGTACGTTCAGCGTGACGAAAAAGAGAACGGCGAACTGTGGTACATCGACGCCGCGACGGGCGAGAAGAAAGTGCTGGTCAGCGCGGCGAAGCTGGCCTCGCTCGATCCGGATGTGAACAAGGTCAAGAACGAGCGCGAAAAAGAGCGGCTGACGCGGTATCACGTGGCGGCCTACCTGTGGGCGCCGGATTCGAAGCATCTTCTGTTCGACTCGAGCGGACAGTTGTGGCTCTACGATCTGGGCACGCAGACGGCGGTGCAATTCACATCGGCGCCGGATCCGAGCGGCGATCCGAAGTTTTCTCCCGACGGCAATCATGTGGCCTACGTGCGCAAGCACAACTTGTATGTCCGGCCAATCAGCGGCACCGACGAGAAACAGCTTACGGACGATGGCAGCGACAATTTTCTGAACGGCGACATTGACTGGGTCTATGCCGAAGAGTTGGGCGTGCGCACCAATTATTTCTGGTCGCCCAACAGCAAAGATATTGTCTACATGCGCATGGACGAGACGAAGGTTCCGACCTACCCCATCACCGACTGGATGCCGCAGCATCCGACGGTCGACCAGCAGAAGTATCCCGAGGTCGGCGATCCGAACCCGGTGGTGAAGCTGGGAGTCGTCGAGGCCGGAAGAGGTAAGACTCGCTGGCTCTCGCTGCCCAGCGATGAGAACACCTATATTCCGCGCTTCGGATGGGTGCGCGATGGGGTGGTGTGGGCGGAGGTGCTGAACCGCACGCAGGACAAGATGGATTTGTATTTCATCGATGCAAAGTCGGGCAAAGGAAAGATCGTCCTGACCGAGACCACTCCGGGTGCATGGATCGACTTCGAGCATGTCGAGGTGCATTTCCTGAAGTCGGGCAGCCAATTCCTTTGGCCAAGCTGGCGTGACGGCACGATGCAGATTTATCTCTACAGCTTCGACAAAGAGACTCCCATGGCGGCTGACGCGAAGCTGGAGCGGCAGCTGACGAAGGGCGACTTCGAAGTGCAGGGCATCGATGGAGCCGATGAAACGGCGGGGACTGTCTTCTTCGAGGCGAATAAAGATGATCCGCGGCAGGAGCACATTTATTCGGTAAAGATGGATGGCTCGGACTTCAAGGATCTGAGCGACGAAGAGGGCATGCATTTCGCCAACTTCAGCGAAGACGGCAAGCACTATTCGCACATGTTTTTCGGGCCGCACACGGTGCCAGTCGAGACACTCTGCGCGGTCGGCGGTTCGTGCTATCCGATCTGGAAAGCGCGGGATGAAATCACCGAATACGGTCTGCGCGCGCCGAAATATCTGGAATTCAAGGCGGCCGACGGGACGACGACTCTCTACGGCCGGCTGCTGCTTCCTCCGGAGGGAACAGTCAGCGGCAAGATTCCGTTGATTATCAATATTTATGGCGGGCCGGCCGGGCAGATGGTCTTGAAAGGCGTGCCCAGCGCGTTTGACGAGATTCTGGCGCGCAAGGGATTCGCGATTTTCGCCGTCGACAATCGCGGCACTCCGGGACGCGATCGCGCATTTCAGACCGCGATCCGGCATGAGTTCGGCGGGATCGAGTTAAAGGATCAACTCGCGGCCCTCGATCAGCTGTTGGCGGAGTATCCGCAGCTCGACAAAGATCGCGTGGCGATCTGGGGATGGTCCAATGGCGGCTCGATGACGCTCTATGCCATGACGCACTCGGACCGGTTCCGCGCGGGCGTCGCCGTGGCTCCGGTCACCTACCAGGCGAACTACGACTCGATTTATACCGAGCGCTACATGGGGCTGATCAACGAAGACAAGGAAGGATACGAGCAGTCCGACGCGATGAAGTCAGCCGACAAGCTGCACGGGGCGCTTCTGCTGGTGCACGGAACGAGCGACGACAACGTCCACTTCCAAAACAGCATTCAGATGATTAATGCGCTCATCAACGCGGGCAAGCAATTCGAGCTGATGATTTATCCGAATAAGACCCACGGCATCGCGGGGAAAGATGCGCGCGTGCATTTGTTCACGATGATTGAAGAGCACTTCGAGAGGGAATTGAAGTAGGGCTTGTGTGCGTCAGTAAGGGTTAATTGTCATCAGCGAGGTTGATTTGTCATCCGGAGCGGAGCGAAGGACCTATGCATTCGCTGGCGGCGCGCAAGAGTGCATAGATCCTTCGGCGCCAAAGGCTGCGCCTCAGGATGACACGAGTGACACTATTTGCTCTTATCGGCCTTCTTGGATTCTTTCGTAGAGCTGTCTTTCGACTCCGACTTCTTCTCGTCCTTCTTGTCTTTCGATGAGGACTCCGACGACGAGGAATCCGAGCTGCTCGAAGATCCGGCCGAGGATCCTTTCTTCGGGTAGTCGGTCACGTACCAGCCGGAGCCTTTGAATTGGACGGCCGGGGCGGAGATCATCTGCTCGACTGTGCCGCCGCATTCGGGGCACTTCTTGACCAGCTTGTCGGAAAACTTCTGGATCTTTTCGAAGCGATGGCCGCACTTCTTGCATTGATATTCGTAAAGTGGCATGGGTGTGAGACGGTTGTGAGGAACTGCCCGATTGCAGATTGATTTTAGGGGTGAGGGTTGAGTTGCGTCAATTTTGCGACCCTTATCGCGGGAGAAGCCGCTTGGGAGCGGTATTGCGCCAGGCAGCCCGAATCGCCTTGGCCAAGACCTCCTTTTCAGCCGCTTTCAGGATGACGCTGGTCGCGCCGCGGCGTCCCCATGTGCCTTTGACCGGGATAAATGCGTCCGGATAGTCCTTCGAGAAATTGTGCTGATCTTCGGGCGAGAGCTTGACCATGCCGCGCGTCTGGTCGGGGTATCCAAGTGTGGCGAAGATTTTGCCTGCGACGCGAAAGTCGGGGTGATCCATGTGCGCCCGCTCCTCGGTTTCAGGCAGCGAAAGCGCCATCTTGCGGAAGGCGGCGGGCGTCATGCGCGGATTCCTCCGAGACGGTACGTTAGCACAACCCGCGAAGCCCGGAGAAGTCACGCGCATTTCTAAATGCGTCATCCAGAGCGGAGCCGTTTTCAGGCGGAGCGAAGGACCTTGCGTGCGGCGTCTAATGAGGCTTCGCGCGAGATCCCTCGGCCCGCTGGCAAAAACACGGTCCTGCACGTACCGGGATGACGCCCAGTCTGGCCGCGTTGCGGTGTTAGACTTCGGCCCATGAGCGTTGGGAAGAGCACCGGGCCCGCCCTGTATCTCGTGGGCACTCCGATTGGCAACCTGGAGGACATCACGCTGCGGGCGCTGCGCGTGCTGAAGGAAGTGGATGTGATTGCCTGCGAGGACACGCGGCAGACGCAGAAATTGCTGAATCATTACGCGATCGCGACGAAGACGACCAGCTATCACGAGCACAACGAAATGACGCGCTCGGCGGAACTGGTGAAGCAGATGCAGGAAGGCGCGAGCGTCGCGCTTGTGACCGACGCCGGCATGCCCGGGATTTCCGATCCTGGGTATCGGCTGATCGCGCTGGCGATTCGGCATCATCTGCCGGTCGTGCCGGTTCCGGGGGCCTCGGCGTTTCTGGCCGCGCTGGTCGCGAGCGGCCTGCCGACAGATTCATTCCGCTTCAGCGGATTTCTTCCAGCAAAACGGGGCGAGCGGCGGGCCGTGCTCGGTAGCATCGAGACCTCTCCGCGGACGCAGGCATTCTACGAAGCTCCGCACCGGATCGTGGAGGCGCTGGAAGACGTGGTGGAAGTGCTGGGCCCGGAGCGGCATATCGTGGTCGCCCGCGAAGTGACGAAGATCCACGAGGAGTTTCTGCGTGGGCGCGCCTCGGAAGTGCTCGCCAGCCTGAAGTCGCGCGAGGCTGTGAAGGGAGAGATCACGCTGCTGATTGGGAAGCCGGAAGAACAGAATGTGGTTACGGCCGCCCTCGGCAGTCAGACAGTGAGGCAGAGAGTGGAGCAGATCATGGCGGAAGAGAAGATCGATGAAAAGTCCGCGCTGAAGAAGGTGGCAAAAGAGCGGGGGGTGTCGAAGAGCGAGGTGTACCGGGAAATGCAGAGGGAGAAGTGAACAGTCGTTACGTCTCTGGCGTCATTAGTTTGAACCTAGCCGCGTGGACGCTTCTCCGCAGAGCCTGGATGTCTGTAGGAACGTAGTCATCAATTACTATCCAAGCCGCGTCGCCGGCTTTGGAGAAAACTACAGCACATGGAAATGATGCAAACGATCCTTGTTCATAAACGACAATTGCGGACTGCTGGCTCACCCCGGCGAAGATGAGTTGGCGAGACGGCGCGTTGATGATGACGTCCGTGCTCATCGGGTCGCCAGGGTCATTCATATCGAAAGGCAACCCAGTCACGTTCGTAAAGGACTCTCGTAGCTTGGGAGGAATCTGTCGGACGCGCCTTGTCAATCTGTAGGGCTCGGAAGGAAGGCTTTCAATATCTGCTTGCGTTAGTATTGGTGTGCCCTTTGGGACCGGGCCGAACTCTACATCAAGAGGGCGGCGTTTGTTCAAAAACGATGAGCCGCCTGCCACAAAAAATAGCAAGAACGCCGATGTAAGAATGCACTTGCGACTCAAGCTATTTCCCCGCCAACTCTTTCTTCACCATCTCGCTGACGACTTTCCCATCCACGCGCATGGCGGCGGCATTGAACTTTGCCATCGTGTTCTTCATCACTGTGCCCATCTCTTTCATGGTGGGCGAGCCCATTTCGGCGATAACGGCCTTCACTCCGGCGGCGATCTCGGCTTCGCTGGCCGCCTTGGGCAGGTAGCCTTCGATCACTACGATTTCAGCGGCTTCCTTGTCGGCCATCTCCTGGCGTCCGCCCTTGGTGAATTGCTCGACTGATTCTTTGCGCTGCTTGATCAGCGTGTTGAGGACCACCTGCGATTCCTTGTCGTCGAGCGGAGACATCTTTTCGACGGTCTTCAGTTGCAGCGCACTCTTGATCATGCGAAGGCAGGAGAGGCGGGCTTCGTCCTTAGCCTTCATGGCCGTAACAATATCTTTCTGGATCTGTTCTGCGAGGCTCATGCTCGGAATTATAGACGTGAACGTTCCCGGGACTCGCAAAAGGGACCGAAAGCGCCACGGAGGCTGAGCCGAAAAACGGGAAAATCGCCCTGACTAGGCCGTTCGAATCCGGAATTGCTATTGATGCGGCTGCCCGCATAGAATCTTGTTCATCGCTCTACCGTCGTTCACTTTGCTGAACCCTGTCGTGTGAGGAAGATTGAATAAAGGCACTGCTATTTATCCAGGGTCATTCGACCCGCCGACGAATGGGCACCTCGACCTGATTCAACGAGGGAGCAAGATTTTTGAAGAGCTGGTGGTGGCGATCCTGCGGAATTCGGAAAAAGTCCCCATGTTCAGCGTCGGCGAGCGCATCGAGATGCTGAAGGAGTTGACCGCCGACCTGAGCAACGTGCGGATCGACACCTTCCATGGGTTGATGGTCGAATACGCGAAGTCGCAGGATGCGATGTGCGTGCTGCGCGGCATCCGCGCCATCAGCGACTACGAATATGAACTGCAGATGGCGCTGATGAACCGCAAGCTCGAGCCCACGCTCGAAACCGTATTCATGATGCCCGCCGATAAGTACTCGTACGTGAGTTCGCGGCTGGTGCGCGAAGTGGCGCAGGCAGGGGGGCCGGTGAAGGGACTGGTTCCCGAAGTGGTCGAGCAGAAGTTGCGCGAGAAGCTCGATCCGGCCTACAAGCTGCAGCAAACGAATGTGATCGAAGTCCCAAGGAGAAGGAAAAAGAAGGCATGACGACGGCCGCGATGGATGCACTGAAGCTGACGGAAAGAATCAACCGCATTGAGCCCTCCGCCACGATGGCGGTGGTGGCTGAGGCCGACAAGCTGCGCTCGCAGGGAATCGACGTGGTCGATTTCGGCGCGGGCGAGCCGCACTTTTCGACTCCACAGCACATTAAAGACGCGGGAATTGCCGCCATTCAGGGGAATTACACGAAATACACCGCCGTGGCCGGCACGGCGGAGCTCCGCGATGCGATCGCGCACCGTCACAACGTCGACTTCGATTCGGATTACCGCCGCGAAGAAGTGATCGCTTCAACCGGCGGGAAGCACGCATTGTTTAACGCCATCCAGGTGCTGGTCGATCACGGCGACGAAGTGATCCTACCCGTCCCCTACTGGGTTTCGTTTAAAGACATCATTCGCTACGCCGGCGGAAAGTGCGTGCTGCTTGACGCCGACGAGTCGCAGGGATTCCGCGTGACGGCCCAGATGGTCGCGCGTCTGATTACGCCGCGGACGAAAGCCATCATTCTCAATTCGCCGTCGAATCCCTCGGGCGCAGTGATGAAGCCGGAAGATATGAGTGAGGTGCTGCGGCTGGCGCACGAGCGCGGCATCTGGGTGCTGTCGGACGAGTGCTACGTCTACCTGAATTACACGGGAAAGAATTTTTCGGTGGGCTCGCTGCGCGAGTTCAAAGAGCGCATGGTGATTCTGGGATCGTTGTCGAAGACCTACGCGATGACCGGCTGGCGGCTCGGATATGCGATGGCGCCGTCGGCCGTCGTAAACGCCATGGCCAAGCTGCAAAGCCAGTCGACATCGAACCCGACGTCGATCGTGCAGAAGGCAGCGGTCGCGGCGCTCAAAGGCTCGCAGGAGTGTGTCGAGCAGATGCGGCTGGAATACATCCAGCTGCGCGATCACGTAGTCTCGGGATTGCGGTCGATCCCGGGAGTGAAGTGCACGTTGCCCGAAGGCGCGTTCTATGCCTACCCGAATATCTCGGCATTTCTTGGACGCGGCGTTCTGAAGTCCGCCTCCGATGTTGCGGGACGCCTGCTGCGCGAGGCGCACGTCGCGACCGTTCCCGGAGAAGGATTCGGCACGAAGGATCACATTCGCGTTTCGTATGCGACTTCGAAAGCCGAGTTGGATCGCGGCCTGGAGCGCATGCGGAAGTTTTTCGCCGCAGTTTAAAGGTCGGATCCCTTTGCGCCATAGCTGCATAGAAAAACACAGATTGGTTTAGAAATGATCTGGTTCGGCAAGAGGCCGTTCCGTTGGCGGGCGGTTTTTTTTGTGGCCACACGGTGTTCGACGCAAGTTCTGCATGGAAACTCTTTATCCACTATTAATGCTTCCGGGCTTTGATCCGCGGCCGTGGGGAACGGAAGATCTCTCGCCCATCTATCCGAATCACAAGTTCAATCAGAAAATCGGCGAAGCGTGGCTCACCGGAGACGAGTGCAAAGTTGCGAACGGGCCGCTCACCGGAAAAACGCTGGCGCAGCTGAGTGAGCAGTATCAAGGCGAGCTGGTGGGCGAGGCGGCGCGCGATCCGAAACGGTTCCCCCTGTTGCTGAAGTTTCTTTTCCCGCACGAGAAGCTCTCGGTACAGGTGCATCCGGACGATGCGCAGGCATTGCGCGTCGGACAACCCTGGGGCAAAACGGAGTGCTGGTACGTAGCGCATGCCAAGCCCGGATCGCAAATTGGCTTAGGACTCAAATCGGGTGTAACTGCTGCTCAACTGGAACAGGCGATTCATCAGCATCGCGCCGAAGAAGTTCTGAACTGGGTCGACGTTTTCGCCGGGGACATGATCTACGTTGCGGGAGGCACGGTTCACACGCTCGGGCCGGGCTCGGTCATTGTCGAAACGCAACAGCAGTCGGACACGACCTATCGCTTGTATGATTACGGGCGGCCGCGCGAGTTGCATCTGAAGGACGGATTGGCGGCCGTAAAAGAAAAGGTAAAGTCGGGAAAGGTGCTGCGGCCCGCTCCCACCGAGGCCGGGAAGAATCGGCGGGCGTCGCTGATTGCGGCGCCGTATTTTGTGGTGGAGATGTTCGAGGCAAAGGATCCACTGCGGCTGCGCACGCGAGATGATTCGGGAAAAACTTCGGTCCAGATTCTGGTTGCTGTCGAAGGCTGTGGAGTGATCGAGGCAACAGGAATGGGGCCGGTGACGATGGCAAAGGGCGACGCGGTGGTCATTCCGGCGGCGGTCGGCGAATTCGGCGTGCGGCCGCAGTGGGCGCTAGAATTCCTGCGCGCCTACGTTCCGGGAAAAACCTTGCCCGAACCGGAAACGAGGCTGTAGCAAGTCTTCGGACGTTTGAACGAATGGCGAAAAACTCCAACTTCTATCCGGTAATTCTCGCGGGAGGCCGCGGTACGCGCTTCTGGCCGCTCAGCCGGAAAAAGCGCGCCAAGCAACTGCTGGCGCTCGACGGCAAGCAAACGATGATCCAGCAGACCGTCTCTCGCCTGTTGCCGCTGGCCCCCGCCAAAAAAATCTGGATTGTCACCAATGACGATCTCAGGGCCGCCGTCGCGCGGCAGCTTCCGAAGCTGGCGAAGACTCAAATTCTGGCCGAACCGGTGGGAAGAAACACTGCTCCTGCGATCGGGCTGGCTGCATTTCTGCTGCTGCGGGAGAATCCTGAGGCGGTCATCGGAATGTTCCCTTCCGACCACGTCATTGCCGATGAAAAGCGGTATCGCGAAACGCTCGAGCGCGGCATTGAAGTCGCGGCTGCCGGTCCGAATATTGTAGTCCTCGGCATCCGTCCAAACCGCGCGGAGACCGGCTATGGATACATCGAAGCTGGCGGCTTGTACCAGGGCGATGCACTGCACGTCCGCCGTTTTACGGAGAAGCCGAACGCCGAACGTGCGGCCGAGTTCGTAGCGGCCGGAAATTATTTCTGGAACAGCGGAATGTTCCTGTGGAGCGCGCAAACGCTGGCCGACGCCTTGAAAGAACATCTGCCAAAAACTGCCGCTGTGCTGGAGCAGATCGCCTCCAGTTACGGCACCCGCAAATTTGCGGGCACTTTCAAAAAGCTCTACCCGAAGTGCGAGAACATCAGCGTCGATTATGCCGTGCTCGAGCCGCGGTCCGCGAAAGGCGAAGTCGAGGGCAACATCTATTGCCTGCCCGCCGATTTCGGATGGAACGATCTTGGCTCGTGGACCGCGCTGCATGAACATCACACAGCCAAGAGCACTCCTCCGGAGGGAAACCTCGTTGCGAGTTCCGGCGTCTTTCTGTTGAACGCCCGCGGAAACTACGTGCATGCACCGGGGAAATTCGTCGCTGCGGTTGGCGTGAGCGATCTGGTCGTCGTAGAAACTGCCGATGCCTTGCTGATCACGACGCGCCAGCATGCGCAGGATGTCGGCAAGGTGGTGAAGTATCTGGATGAAAGAAAGCTGCACAAACTGACTTAGGCGCTATGGCACAAGAGATCAAGTTCGGAACGGACGGCTGGCGCGGCATCATCGCCGACGACTTCACCTTCGAGAACGTGCGTCGAGTTGCCGGCGCGATCGCTTCTTACGTTTTGAAACATGAGCAGCCGCAACGCGGAGTGATCGTCGGATACGACGCGCGGTTTGCCTCGCCGCGCGCGGCGCACGTCGTCGCCGAAACGATTGCCGCCGCCGGGATTCCGGTGAAACTCGCCAACGACTACACGCCGACTCCCGCCGTTTCTTACGCCGTCAAGAAGCAGGGCGCTGCCGGAGGCGTCATGGTCACCTCCAGCCACAATCCGTGGAACTGGAATGGAGTGAAGTTTAAGGGCAACTTCGGCGGGTCCGCGACTCCCGCGATCATGAAGAAAATTGAGGACGAGCTCGCTGCGGGCGCGGCTCCAAAGGGAAATAGGGCTGCCGTCGAGGAAGTTGATCTCAAAAAAGATTATGTCGCGGCCGTCTGTGCCTTCGCTGACATGGATCTGATCGCGAAGACGAAATTCAAATTCGCGGTTGATGCCATGTACGGCTCGGGACGCGGCGTCGTGCCGGGCATCTTCTCCGGCCGCGGCGTTCACTATGTCGCGATCCGCCAGGAACTGAATCCGCTGTTTCCGGGAATTAATCCCGAGCCCATCCAGCCGCACACTGCGATGCTGCAGGAAACAGTGGTTCGCGAGAAGTGCGATGCAGGACTGGCGACCGATGGCGATGCCGATCGCATCGGAGCAGTAGCCGAAGACGGGACTTTTGTCGATTCCCACAAAATTTTCTGCGTGCTCCTGCGTTGGCTTCTGGAACGCAAGAAGTGGCCTGGAGAAGTCGTGCGCGCCTTCAACACCACGCGCATGATTGACCGCATCTGCGCCAAGCATGGACGCAAGCTGCACGAGACCTCGATCGGATTCAAATACGTTGCCGACCTCATGATGGAGCGCGAGATTCTCATGGGCGGCGAGGAATCCGGCGGCATCGGATACTCGCGCTTTCTTCCGGAGCGCGACGGCGTCCTGAATTCGCTGCTGCTGGCAAATGTCATGGCGGAAGAAGGCAAGCCGCTTGGCCGGCTGGTCGCTGACTTGCAGCACGAATTCGGGCCGCATTACTACGGACGGCGCGACCTGCACATCCCGGAAGACGTGAAACAAAATGCGATTCAGCGGGCGCGGGCGGAAAACATGCAGGCGCTTGGCCCCTACAAGGTTCTCCGAAAGGAGCACATGGATGGCGTCAAGTTCTTCCTGGATGCGCCGACGGATGGCAATGGAGCCGACGCCTGGGTCCTGTTCCGCGCATCCGGAACCGAGCCTCTGTTGCGGCTTTACACGGAAGCCGCTTCGCCCGAACTCGTCAGCGAGTTGCTGGTGACCGGCGAGAACTTCGTCAGGAACTCCGGCTAGCGGCGGAATTGGTGCGATACTTCTACTGATGGCAGACGATTCCACTTTGGCGCAGGCGGATACTCCCGAAGCCCGCCGCTATAACCGCATTCGGCGGTGGCTCAGTGTTTCGGATTTCGTGCTCGGCTTCGCGTTTCTGGTCGTTCTGCTGGTCACGAACTGGTCCGACTCGCTGCGCGATTTCGCATATCGTCTGGGATTCCAAAGCTACACATTTTCGTTATTCATCTACCTTTTCTTGCTGCTGGCGATCAGCAAAATACTCGGCAGCGGACTGGACTACTACGGATTCCGACTGGAGCGCGGATTCAAACTTTCAAACCAGAGATTCGCCGGGTGGGCCTGGGACGAGGTCAAAGGATTCCTGGTCGGGCTGGTGCTGGCCACCATCGTGGTCGAACTGCTGTATCTTACGATTCGCCAATGGCCGCAGCACTGGTGGCTGCTGGCGTGGGCGCTGTTTATGGGGCTGTTCATTCTCCTCGCGCAATTGGCGCCCGTGGTTTTGTTCCCGATCTTTTACAAATTCGAGCCGCTGGAAAATGAGGACCTTCGCCGGCGTCTCGTCGTTTTGAGCGAGCACGCGGGAACGAGAGTCCGCGGCGTCTATCGCTGGAAGCTGTCCGAAAAGAGCAAGAAGGCGAATGCCGCGCTCACCGGACTTGGCGGAACGCGCCGCATCATTCTTGCCGATACTCTTCTCGATAATTACTCGCCCGAAGAAATCGAAGCGGTTCTGGCTCACGAACTCGGGCACCATGTCCACAAGCACATTTTGAAGAGCATCTTCGTGCAGGCTGGCATCACGCTTTTCGGATTCTGGGCGGCGAACTGGGTTCTGCATTACGCGGTCGACCACCACATGTTCGAAGAGCTTTCGGACTTCGCCAACTTGCCGCTGCTGGCGCTGGTTTCGGTCGTGCTCTCATTCCTGCTGATGCCCGCGCTCAACGCTTACTCGCGTTTCAACGAGCGGCAGGCGGACCGCTATGCCTTCGAATCCACTGCCAGCGTTGAGCCCTTCATCTCGTCGATGAACAAGTTGGCCGAGCAGAATCTCGCCGAGCGCACTCCTTCGAAGTGGGTGGAATGGTTCTTCCACTCGCATCCGTCCATCTCGCGGCGGCTCGCTGCCGCGCACCAATGGGCGAGAACTCAGAGCGCACACCAGCAGACTTGAAGGACAATCCCTTGATCCGCAGAATCCTGATCTACTTGCCGCTCGTGTTTCTATGTGTTTCTGCAGCTGCGCAAAAAGCTGCTCCAGGCTGCAGCAGTTGCGCCGAATGGAATCGTCCGCAAAAGCCGTTCCGCATTTTCGGCAACACCTATTACGTCGGTCCCCACGGTCTCAGTTCGATCCTGATCACGTCCTCCGCCGGGAATATTCTGATCGACGCCGGCCTGCCGGAATCGGCCGAGCCGATCGCGGCCAACATTCGTTCCTTAGGCTTCAGGGTCGAGGACATCAAGATCATCTTGAATTCGCACGTGCATTTCGACCACGCTGGGGGCATTGCCGCGCTTCAGCGCATGAGCGGAGCGCGTGTAATGGCCAGCCCATGGAGCGCGACTGTGCTGCGAAAAGGCGGCATCGGCCGCGGCGATCCGCAGTATAGCCTGCTCCAGCCACTGCTGCCGGTGAAGAAGGTCCAGGAATTGCGCGACGGGGAAACCCTTACCCTCGTAGGAATTTCGATTACCGCGCATTTCACACCCGGTCATACTCCGGGAGGGACAAGCTGGACCTGGCAATCCTGCGAGGGGAGCGTTTGCAGAAATATGGTATTCGCCGATAGCCTCACTCCCATCTCTGCGGATGGTTTCAAGTTTTCCGACAGCCGGGATTATCCGCAGGCACTGGACGATTTTGAAAAAAGCTTTCGATTCCTCGATACGACTCCATGCGACATTCTGATCACAACGCATCCGGAGGCCTCAAGTTTATGGGATCGTCTCGCCGCCCGAGAAAACGGAGTTGTGCCTGACCCAATGGTCAATCCCCTAGCCTGCAAGGACCTTGCGAAGAGTGCGCGGGAACGGCTTCGGCAGAGACTGGCCGAGGAAAGCGGGACCCCGGCTGCAAAGTAAATCAACGCTTCTCAAGAATCCCAATGACTCTCTGCAAGTCTTCTTCCGTGTCGACGCCGACGCTGTCATAGGGAGTTTCGCCGACGTAGATCGCAATTCCGTTCTCCAGGAATCGCAATTGTTCGAGTCGTTCGCTCTGTTCCAGCGCTGATTCCGGCAGCGTTACGAATCGATCGAGGGGCGGTTTTCGGTAAGCGTAAATCCCCAGATGTTTGAAATAGCGGGGCCGCGTGGCGTCGCGATCGAACGGAATCGTGGCGCGCGAAAAATAGAGCGCGCGCCCGCTGAGATCGGTCACAACCTTCACCGCGTTCGGGTTTCGAATATCGACGTCAGCGGCAGGAGTCATCAGGGTGCCGACTTCGGCCTGAGGATTTTGCATGACTTCGAGCAGGCTCGCGATGTGCTCGGCGCGAATCAGAGGCTCATCTCCCTGAACGTTGATGTAGACATCGGCCGCCTTGTCGCCGGAAATTTCGTGGACCCGTTCGGTACCGCTGCGATGAGAAGTCGAAGTCATGCAGGCGTTCCACCTGTGTTGACGGCACGCCGCCATGATTTCCTCGGAGTCGGTCGCGACAATTACATCGGCCAACAGCGGCGACGAACGCACCGCTTCGTACACCAGGCCAATCAGCGGCTTGCCGGCAATCTCGCGCAGCATTTTACGCGGCAACCGAGTGGAAGCCAGACGTGCCGGAATAACGGCAATGGCTTTCATGAAGTTGCCATTGTAGATGGAGAGCGGACGCTGCGCCGAATCGGGTCCTCTGCATGCCAGAGTTTGACCAATTCCGCAGCCGATTTTAGAATCAATAACTGGACGTAACGCTCCCTCGGGCTCGTTGCTTCCAGGCCGCGAAAGCGCTGATTCCACATCAGCTGCGCAAGTTCCTTTCGCACATTCTCCCGTTTTTGCAGCACGTGGCGGCGTAGCTCAGGTGGCTAGAGCGACGGTCTCATAATCCGTAGGTCGTAGGTTCGAGTCCTACCGCCGCCACCAACTTTTGGCAAGAAAGCCCTGCTTCTTCGCTGGATACTTCTTCAACCTTTTGCTGTGGCCAGATCTGTCCACACCGAATTCCGTTTGGACGATTCGATCGCTGCTGCGATGAAGCGCATCTCTGCAACGCCGTCGTCGACGCCAGGCACCAGCAATGATGCAGGATTCGGCGCGCGGCCGTCGATTTTAGCGCTGATCTGTTCGGCCAGGTCGGTATAGAGTTGGGCAAAGGCTTCGAGATATCCCTCCGGATGTCCGCCGGGAATGCGGCTGGCATGCGCGGCAATGGCGCTTGCGCCTGCTCCCGCGCGGCGAATCAGTTCCGGCGGTTTTCCGAGCGGCCTCCACCAAAGATAGTTTGGATCTTCCTGCCGCCATTCCAGGCCGGCTTTTTCTCCGTAGACTCGCAGCCGAATATTATTTTCGTTTCCTGCCGCGATCTGGCTGGCCCACAACATTCCTTTGACGCCCTGATTGAATCGAAGCAGCATCTGTACGTTGTCGTCCACTCTGCGTCCGGGCACAAAAGTGGACAACTCGGCCGCGATTTGCTCGCAGCGAAGTCCAGTCACGAACTCGGCGAGATTGAACGCGTGCGTGCCGATGTCGCCCAGCGATCCTGCCGGACCGCTCTGTGCAGGATCGGTGCGCCACGACGCCTGTTTCTGTCCCGTTTTCTCGAGCGGAGTCGCAAGCCAGTCCTGGACATATTCGACCTGCACCACGCGAATCGGCCCAAGGTCACCCTCGGCCACCAGCTGCCGCGCCTGCCGCACCATGGGATAGCCGGTGTAGTTGTGAGTCAGCCCGAATACCCGACCCGAGTTGCGCGCAATTTTGGCAAGATCCAGCGCGTCTTCCACATTGGTTGTGATCGGCTTATCGCAGATCACATGGATGCCGGCTTCGAGAAAGGCTTTCGCAATCGGATAATGCAGATGATTCGGCGTGACGATTGCGACGGCGTCGATTCGGTCGGCACGCTTCGATTCCGCCTCAGCCATCTCGCGAAAGTCAGCGTAGCAGCGCTCGGGCGCGATGTGCAGGTCGCGCGCTCCTTCTCGTGCGCGCTCTGGATTCGCCGACAAGGCGCCCGCAACCAGTTCGTAGCGGTCATCGAGCCGCGCCGCAATACGGTGCACGCCTCCAATGAAAGCGCCGGGGCCACCTCCAACCATCCCGAGCCGAAGCCTACGTTTGGAAGCGGCGGATGCAGCTGCTTGAATTGTCATGACAGCCGTGAATTCCTCCCGAGCCGAAGCTTACGCCGTTTAGTCCAGGCCAAGCATGCGGCGGTTGGTGCGGGAATCGGGCACGCCGCCGGCCCAGTCTTCGAACGAGCGATCCACGGCCTGAATAATATGCTTCGTGATGAACGGCGCGCCCTCAGCGGCTCCCTGTTCGCTGCTCTTGATGCAGCACTCCCATTCGAGCACGGCCCACCCATCGTAGCCGTATTGCGTCAGCTTCGAAAAGATGGCGCGGAAATCCACTTGCCCGTCGCCGGGAGAACGGAATCGCCCGGCGCGCTCCGGCCAAAGCTGATATCCGCCATAAACCCCGCCGCGCCCCGTCGGGCGAAACTCGGCGTCTTTCACGTGAAACATCTTGATGCGGTCGTGGTAAAAATCGATGAACTGCAAGTAATCCAGCTGCTGCAGAATGAAATGACTCGGATCGAACAAAATATTCGCGCGCGGATGATTTTTCGTTCTTGCCAGGAACATCTCCCAGCTCGCGCCGTCATGCAGATCTTCTCCGGGATGAATTTCAAAGCATAGATCCACTCCCGCTTCATCGAACGAATTCAAAATCGGAATCCAGCGCTGCGCCAGTTCGTCGAACGCAGTCTCGATCAGCCCGGCAGGACGCGGCGGCCACGGATATACATAGGGCCACGCCAAAGCTCCGGAAAATGTGACGTGCGCCTTGATCCCGAGATTCGCCGAGGCTTTCGCCGCGAGCAGCAACTGCTCGACCGCCCATTTTTGGCGCTCTTTCGGCCTGCCGTGCACCGCTTCGGGAGCGAAAGCATCAAAGGCAACGTCGTAGGCAGGATGCACGGCCACGAGCTGGCCCTGCAGATGCGTGGAAAGGTCGGACGCGACCAATCCGTGCCGATCTAGCTTGCCGCGAAAATCATCACAATAGGCCTTACTTTCGGCGGCCTGGCGGAGATCGAACAAACGCATGTCCCACGAAGGAATCTGCAGGGCTTTGTAACCCAGGCTGGCCGCCCATTGCGCGATATTATCGATGGTGTTGAAGGGAGGCTGGTCAGCCGCAAACTGCGCCAGAAAAATTGCCGGGCCACGAATCGTCTTCATCGCTTCCGCTCCAGTCGAAACACATTAGCATAGGCGTAAGAGTGTCACGTGTGGGGACAGCCGCCCCCGGCTGTCCGGCGGAGCGAAGCTCGGCTGTACCGCTCGGGATACTGGAACTCTCGATTGCTCTAAACACCTTCGCCTCTAGGTACTTCGGTGTTTCGCAGGCTGGTGCCGCGTGGGCTTGCGCCTGCGCTTCAGTGATATCTTGGTGGTAAATCTGCTTGGCGCGACCGGCCGACGGCTCTTTATGGACGTCTTAAAACATCTTTTCGAGCAGCGTTTTCGCGTACCCGTCGAACGCGTGCAGCCCGTTCAGGGAGAACTTGGCGGCTCGGGACGCAAGATTATCCGGCTCGGCGGGAATGGCATCAGCGCCATCGGAATTCTTTACGGTGTCCGCGAAGAAAACGTTGCGTTCCTCGAATTCACCCGCCATTTTCGAAAGCATGGCCTGCCTGTGCCGGAAATCTACGGGGAAGATCTCGACCAGGGCGCATATCTCGAGGAAGATCTCGGTGATACTTCGCTGTTCGAATTTCTCTCGCGAAATCGAAAGGGCGAAGCGATCGCGCCAGAAGCTGTCGAAGCCTATCGGAAAGTAATCGCGACGCTGCCGCGTTTTCAGATTGAGGCCGCGCGCGATTTGAATTACAAAGTCTGCTACCCCCGTGGAAGCTTCGACCGGCAATCGATCTCATGGGACCTGAACTATTTCAAGTATTACTTCCTGCGCCTTGCCGGAATCTCGTTCAGCGAACAGGCGCTGGAAGATGATTTCAGCCGCCTCACCAAATTTTTATTGAGCGCGCCTCGCGATTATTTTCTCTACCGCGATTTCCAGTCGCGCAACGTCATGCTGCGCAAGGGACAGCCTTATTTTCTGGACTATCAGGGCGGCCGAAAGGGAGCGTTGCAGTACGACGTCGCGTCTCTCCTCTACGACGCCAAGGCCGACTTGCCTCCCGAACTGCGGCTGCAGCTGCTCGACCACTATCTGGAAACTTTGCGCGGCTTTGTCGACATGAAGCGCGAGGCGTTCCTGCACCACTATTACGCATACGTCTACATCCGCATCATGCAGGCGCTCGGCGCGTATGGCTTCCGCGGATTCTACGAACGCAAAATCCATTTCCTGCAGAGCGTGCCCTACGCGCTGAAGAATCTTCGCTGGCTGCTGCACAACGTAAAGCTTCCCATCGCTCTGCCGACTTTACTGGAAGCATTTCACAGCATGCTGGCCTCGGAAAAACTTCAGGGACTCGCGACCGACGCCGACAATCTGGTCGTACGGATTTTCAGCTTCTCCTTCCACCGCGGGCTGCCGAAAGACGAAACCGGAAATGGCGGAGGCTTCATCTTCGATGGACGCAGCCTCCCCAATCCCGGCCGCGAAGATCGATTCAAGGCGCTCACGGGCAGAGACGCTCCCGTCATTGAATACCTCAACCAGCAGGAAAGCGTGCATCAATTTCTTGCCAGCGTGATGTCGCTGGTCGATGCGAGCGCAAAGAACTATCAGCAGCGCGGATTCAAGAATCTGATGATCTCGTTCGGCTGCACGGGCGGGCAGCATCGGTCGGTCTATCTCGCCGAACAGGTCGCTAAACGCCTTCAAAGCCGCAGTGGCGTTGAGGTAATCGTCCAGCACCGAGAGCTCGAGAGAATGGAGACCGAGAAAGTCCATGCACAGAAGGCCGCTCGATGAAGGCGATGATTCTCGCGGCGGGGCTTGGCACCCGGTTGCGTCCCCTCACCAATGATCGCCCCAAAGCCCTGGTTGAAATTTCCGGCCGAACCCTGCTCGAGATTACGATTCAGCGTCTCGCCTCATTCGGTGTTCGCGATTTCATCGTCAACGTCCATCACTTCGCGGACAGGGTCGTGGATTATCTCGAGCGCAAAAAAAACTTCGGATTCAGAATCGAAACCTCCCGCGAAGATGTTCTGCTCGATACCGGCGGCGGACTGAAGAAAGCTGCCTGGTTTTTTCTGGGCGGCAACACTGATGATCCATTCATTCTGCATAACGTCGATGTCATCAGCACGATCGATCTGCGACGCATGATCCAATTCCACACAGCGAACCATGCGGTCGCCACGCTGGCCGTACAGGATCGCGATACTTCCCGTTACCTCCTCTTCGATGAGCACAATGAACTGTGCGGCCGTCAGGCTGGACGCGATGGAACCGCAGACATGGTCCGCCCGGCCGCCAATCTCAAGGCCTTGGCGTTCTCAGGAGTTCACGTCATCTCGCCGCGGCTGCTTCCTATGATTTCGGAAGACGGTGTTTTCTCGATCATCACCACTTACCTGCGTCTCGCTGGCCAAAGAGAAAAGATCCAAGCCTTCCGGGCCGACGAATATTACTGGCGCGACCTGGGCAAGCCGGGAAACATCCTCCAGGCGGAATCGGACGTGGCCGAAAACCGGCTCCGGCCATAGCCGGAGTTTGCACTTGCAGCCGTCCGCGGCGTTCGATACCATCTCTGCACCTCGAGAAAAGCAATGCAGACGCGCGATCTACACCGAATTAGTCTCGTTGTCTTCAGGGTACGAGGCCTCGTTCCCTGGGCGGTGTGGAGGGACGCAGTGAGCTGAGAACCTGGAAATCTGAAAGCTCTCGAATCCCGCCCCGCCAGACGAGCTGGCCCGGTGGGTTTTGCTTTTTGGACTAACGGAGAATTTGGTATGGCGGACAAATCGGCGGACAAGAAGACGATGACCGGCGCAGGCATTCTCTGGGAATGCATCGAGCGCGAAGGCGTGAAGCATGTTTTCGGATATCCCGGCGGAGCCATCCTGCCCGCCTACGACGCCCTCAAGCACAGCAAGATTCACCACATCCTGGTGCGCCATGAGCAGGGCGCGACGCACATGGCCGATGGCTACGCGCGCGCCAGCGGCCAGGTTGGAGTTGCCGTCGCAACCTCCGGCCCCGGCGCCACCAACATGGTCACCGGCATTGCGACCGCCATGCTCGATTCTTCTCCCATCGTCTGCATCACCGGACAGGTCGGCAGCAAGCTGATCGGCTCCGATGCGTTTCAGGAAACGGACATCACTGGCGTTACGCTTCCCATCACAAAGCACAATTATCTGGTCACGCACGCCGGCGAAGTCGCGCGCACGATTCGCGAAGCTTTCTACGTGGCTCGTTCGGGACGCCCCGGCCCGGTGCTGGTCGACATCACCAAAGATGCGCAGCAGTCCTCTTGCGAATTCGATTGGGAGGCCGCCAGGCCGCAACTCCCCGGATATCGCCCCGATCTTTCTCCGGCCCCGAAAGAATACGAGCAGGCGCTCGATCTGATTCACAACGCGAAGCGGCCGCTGATTCTGGCCGGCCACGGCATCATCATTTCGGGAGCGATGAAAGAAGTGTGCGATTTTGCCGAGCGCGCCGGCATTCCGGTTGCGCTTACCCTGCTCGGCCTCGGCGCGTTCCCGGCTTCGCATCCGCTCAATCTCGGCATGATGGGCATGCACGGCGAAGCCTGGGTGAACCACACCATTCAGGAAGCCGACCTCCTGCTCGCCTTCGGAATGCGCTTCGACGACCGCGTCACGGGCAATCTCAAGACCTACGCGCCCAATGCCAAGAAGATTCACATCGAGATCGATCCGGCGGAGATCAATAAGAACGTCAAGGTTGATGTCCCGCTCGTCGGGGACTTGCGCGAAGTTCTCAACGAACTGCTGCCGCATGTGGAATCCATCGACCGCAGCGAATGGCTGGATTTCATCGACAAACTGAAAGGCGATTCCGCCGTGCGCGACATCCAGAATCTGCCGGACAACGGCCATCTCTACGCGGCGCATGTCATCAACGATCTATGGCGCGAGACCCGCGACGGCGAAACCATTGTCGTTACCGATGTCGGCCAGCACCAGATGTGGGAGGCGCAGTACTACAAGCATGAAAAGGCGCGCAGCCTGATTACTTCGGGCGGTCTCGGAACCATGGGATTCGCCTTGCCCGCCGCGATCGGCGCCAAAGTCGCGCGGCCGGAAGCGGAAGTCTGGGTGGTCGTCGGCGACGGCGGCTTCCAGATGACGCTCTGCGAGCTCGCCACCATCGTCCAGGAAAAGCTCAAAGTCAATATCGCCATCATCAACAACGGATTCCTCGGCATGGTCCGCCAGTGGCAGGAATTCTTTTACGAACGGAACTATCAGGCCACGCCGCTGCTCAACCCGGATTTCGCGAAGCTCGCGGAAGCCTACGGAATCCATGCCATGACAGTATCGGAACGTTCGCAGGTCGTTCCATCGGTGCGGGCCGCCCGCAAGCATGACGGCCCAGTGCTGATCAATTTCCGCGTGGAACAGGAAGACACGGTCTACCCGATGGTCGCCGCCGGTGCTGCGCTGCACGAGATGATTCGCCGCCCCAGCCCCATCGTCGAAACCGCTGCCGATGAATAGGAAACGATCATGTTGAACACATACGTGGTGTACGTGGAAAACAAGCCCGGCGTCTTGACTCGCGTGGCGTCATTGTTCCGCCGCCGCGCCTTTAATATCGATTCGCTGACGGTCGGACGCACGGAGAAACCGGAAGTCTCCCGCATGACCATCACTGTCGAAGCCGACTATGATCAGGCTCGCCGTATCGAAGCCAACCTCTACAAGCTGGTCAACGTTCTGCTGGTCGAGAACATTACCAACGAGCCATCGATCGTGCGCGATCTGGCGATGATCAAAGTTGCCGCCACGCATGAGGCGCGTTCGCACGTTCTCGAACTGGCCAGCGTATTTCGCGCCCGCGTCGTCGATGTCGCTCCCGAATCGCTCACCATCGAGATCACCGGCGCCGAAGACAAGATCGACGGCCTGCTCGAAGTCCTGCGGCCATACGGCGTGCTTGAGATGGTGCGCACCGGCATCGTCGCGATGCGGCGCGGCAAGGCATCGTCTTCAGCAGCTACCGCTCTCAACGGCGACGCCGACACCGACGTAGCCGACGAAGGACTTTCGCAATCAGTCTAACGGGAAGTCTCCTGCTTCGGCTTCGATTCGCCAGCCGCCGCCCGCGCCATGTCTCGAATCTGATTCAGATATCCGACATAGATCGGAATCGGGATGTCGGGCGAGTCTCCGTCATTCAGAAAATGGGACAGCCGGACCTCCATCGGAATCGAACGGATCACCTCGCCAAACCGCGGCATCTGCAAATATTTCACCTTCCAGATTTCCAGCATCAGCGAACGAAATTCCTCGCTGATAAATCCCATCTTCCGCTCATCCAGATAGATCCCGTCAAAATGATATTCGGCCAGCGTCTTGCGAATCGGATCGTCCGGCGGCGAAAAAATATAAACCAGCTGGAACACGTCCGCCAGATCTCCCCACAAGACTTTTTCCTCGAACGCCGTGAAACGGAACGGCTTGCCAGTGCGCTGCTGCAGCGCGCGAGCGTGATCGCCGAGCGATAGCTTCTGATTCGCAAGCTCATTCTTAAACCAGTCCAGCCGCTCGCCCGTCAGATTGTGGCGCAAAAATTCCATCGCGTATGCATTCGGCAGGTAGATTTTCGGATCATCATCCAGGCGCTTGATCCATGGCGTCCAGTCCCGCTGGCGAAAAACGGCGATCAGCTGCGTCACATCGCCGATCGTCAAGTCCGGATGATATTTCACCGACTGCCAGAAATGTTCGGTCGAATCATAAGTCGCTCCGTACAGCCGGATCCCTTCCTCAATCGGGTACCAGTTCGAAAGAACCCGCCCGCGAATCGACGGAGTCGCACTCCAGCAATTCAGCGAGTGCTTCCACTTTTCCTGCACGTCGAGAAAAGCCTGGTCATAGCCCTCCGGCACAGGCTCTTTCACCTGCGCCAGCGCCTGCTGAAGTTCCCCGCGCGTGTGGGTGATCAGTGTCTCCAGCGGGCTCTCGTCGACCATGGAAATGACCCGGCTCTCGACGGCGCGTCTGACCAGCTCTCGGTGCAGCGCCCGCTGCATGGACTCGGGGAAATCCGGCCCGGTCTTCCATCGCCGGGTCTGCCCGTCGATGTATGGAAAGGCCTCGGCCAGCGAATGGAACTCGATCAATCCGTGCAAGGCGAATGTGACCGTATGGCCATCCTTTTGAATAATCGAGGAAGGAGTCACAAGTAATTGAAGAGAAATGGGTTCGGCATGAATTGGAAGGCTCAAACCTACCAGGAAGGCAAGCAACAGCACTCGATTGCCAAGACAAGGCCTAGAAAGGAAAGCTCTCATTTCAGATAAGTCCTTCAGGGATTATGCGCGCGAGAAATGATCCCATGCTTGTCAACCCACTTTCGTTTCCCGGGAAGTTACCGAAGTTTTGCCAAACTTCTCCAAATTATTGTTTCTAAACGTGTTAGCTGATATTCATGATCAGGCGGTTCCGCTCTCTCCCGCGGCTCCGTTCTCGTTCAAATGACTGGCGCAACCAGCATTGCTATCGGTCTGCCCGAGCACTCGCGCTCCTGGCGCGGTCTCTCTATCCCTGCCAAGCTCTATATCACCCTGATTGTGACCGCCGGAATGTGGACGCTCATTTACGGCGGAATCCATCAGAGCAGCAAGAACATTGCCGAGTTCATTTGTTACCTGGGCATTGCGATCCTGGCTTCGCGCCTGAAAGTGAATCTGCCGGGGATCACCGGCACATTATCCGTCAATTTCCTGTTCATCCTTATCGGCGTCCTCGAACTGAGTTTCACTGAGACGCTGATTCTGGGCGCGATCTCGATGCTCGCCCAGTGTCTGTATCCCGAGCGTCCCAAGGCAATCCAAGTCACGTTCAACGTCTGCGCCGGATCGATTTCTACCGCGCTCGCCTACGTGGCGTTTCACCATCCGCTGGTCAATCTGCTGATCGATAATCGTCCGATCCTGCTCGGCATCGCCGCCACGGTCTACTTCATCGCCAATGCCGGATCGATAGCCGCGGTAATCTCGCTCACCGAACGGCGTCCGCTCACGCGCATTCTGGTTGATTGCTACTTCTGGTCGTTCCCTTATTACCTGGTCGGAGCCGGAATCGCCGGGACCATAGCCTGGCTGAATCACAGTTTCAGTTGGGAAGCCTCGCTGCTGGTTCTGCCCGCTGTTTATCTGATCTATCGTTCGTATCGCCTCTATCTCGGCAAACTCGAGGACGAAAAACGGCACGTCGAGGAGATGGCGAACCTGCATCTTCGGACCATCGAAGCTCTGGCGCTCGCCATCGAAGCCAAAGACCACACCACGCACGAGCACCTGCAGCGCGTGCGCGTCTATGCGATTGAGGTTGCTAAAGAATTGGGAGTCAACGGGCCCGAGCTCGAGGCTCTGCACGCAGCCGCGCTCTTGCACGACATCGGAAAACTTGCCGTGCCCGAACACATCATCTCGAAGCCCGGGCGCCTGACCCCGGAAGAATTCGAGAAGATGAAGATCCATACGATCGTGGGAGCGGAAATTCTGGAGCGCGTGCGCTTCCCCTATCCCGTCGTGCCGATCGTCCGCGCCCACCACGAAAAGTGGGATGGCTCCGGCTACCCGATCGGCCTCAAGGGAGCCGAGATTCCCATTGGCGCCCGCATCCTTTCCGCCGTCGATTATCTGGATGCGCTCGCCTCTGACCGCCAGTACCGGCGCGCTCTGCCGCTGAAAGACGTCATGCAGAAACTCGCTGCCGAATCTGACAAGTCGTTCGACCCTAAGGTCGTCGAGGTTCTGCAAAGGCGCTACGAGAACCTGGAACATCTCGCGATCGCGAAATCGGCGGCCGATCCCAACGCGCTGCTCTCAAAAGGCATCAAGATCGAACGCGGTCTCGAACCCGCAGCCGGATTCGAGAATACCCTCGCCCCGGACTACGCTGGACGCGAAAACACTTTCCTCTCGTCGATTGCTGCCGCGCGGCAGGAAGCTCAGTCGTTGTTCGAACTCAGCCAGGATCTCGGAGCTTCTCTCAGCTTGGGCGAAACGCTCTCCGTTTTCTCGGTCAAGCTCAAGCCCATGGTGCCGTACGACGCAATCGCAATTTACATCAAGCGCGACGATGAACTCGTGCCCGAGTATGTAAACGGCGACAACTACCGCCTGTTCTCGTCTTTGCGAATCCCGCTGGGCCAGGGCTTGTCGGGATGGGTCGCGCATAACCGCAAGCCCATCATCAACGGCAATCCTTCGGTCGAGCCCGGATACTTGAACGATCCTTCGAAATTCAGCACGCTGCGGTCCGCTTTGGCCGTTCCGCTCGAAGGCGTTTCCGGAATCATCGGGGTGCTCGCTCTTTATCGCGCAGAACGCGATGCCTTCACCACCGATCACCTGCGAATCCTCTTGGCCGTCAGCAGCAAGATGGCGCTCTCTATCGAAAATGCCCTGAAGTACCAGCAGGCCGAGAACTCCGCCATCACCGACTACCTCACCGGCCTGCCCAACGCCCGGTCGCTATTCCTCCAGCTCGATCGCGAACTGGCCCGCTGCAAGCGCGATAATTCAACCCTCACCGTCATGGTCACTGATATGGATGGCTTCAAGCAGATCAACGACCGGTTCGGCCATCTGGAGGGCAATCGCGTCTTGCGGTTATTTGCCCAGGCGCTCAAAGACAGCTGCCGCGAATATGACTATGTCGCGCGCATGGGTGGCGACGAATTTGTTGTTATCGCTCCCGGCCTCGCCTCCGATGCCGCCGGCAAAAAGTCGGAGCAGATGCGCACCTTGGCCCGCCAGGCCGGCAGCGAAGTCTGCGGAGAAGAAATCCTGTCTCTCAGCGTCGGACGCGCCGTCTATCCCGACGACGGCCAGGATGCGGAACAGTTGCTCGCCGAAGCCGATCGCCGCATGTACCTGGAGAAGCAGAAGCAGCTTTCCTATAAGGATCGCCGCGCCCACCCGCGCATGAAATGCCGCGTCACCATCGAGCTCCACATGCAGGAGGGTGGCGTCCCCATATTCGCCAATATCACGGACCTCAGCATGGGCGGCTGCTACGTCGAGACCAGCACGATTCTGTCCGTTGGCGCCAAGATCAAACTGGGCTTCTCGATGGATGACGCTTCCCTTACCGCGGAAGGCGTGGTCGCTCGCCTCGATCCGGGATCTGGCATCGCCGTCAAGTTCCGCGAGGTGAACCGCGAAGGCCGCGAGCGCATGTTCCGCGTCCTCGAGTTCGTCCAGAAGAGCACTTCTTTCTACAACAAGCGCTATCTCGACAGCCTGAGTCGAACCTGACGCTGCAACTCACGCTCTCATTTCACGATTGACCCTGCGCCGAAGCTTGTAGAGTGGTCGCCCGCACAATTTCCGAACCGATTTGATGCAGAGGAAGGACCTTGTCGGCGAGCCCGGACCGCGCCACGAATCCGGGCATGCCCCATACCACGCTGCTCGCCTCGTCCTGCACATAAACTCTCGCGCCTTGCGAGCGCAGCAGCTCGCAACCGTGCAAGCCGTCCTGCCCCATGCCCGTGAGAATTACCGCCAGCGTTCGCGCACCGTAGATCCCAGCAACGGAACGAAACAACACATCGACCGACGGCCGGCAGAAATTTTCCCGCGGGCCCTGATGGGTGCGGACGCGCGCGACGCCGTCCTCCGCCTGCACCACCATATGAAAATCTCCCGGAGCAATCAGCGCGCAACCCGGCTTCAGCGGCTCTCCGAAAACGCATTCGCGGACGGGAAAGGCACACTTCGACGTGAGCCGCGCCGCCAGCATCGAGGTGAAAATCGGCGGCATATGTTGCGCAATCAGCAAGGGCACGGGGAACTCCGCCGGCAGAGACGGCAGCAGGCGGGCCAGAGCGTCCGGACCACCGGTCGAAACTCCAATTACCACCACCTGCGCCGGCGGCAGCAGCCGCGGGTGCGGAGGAATCGAAAGCTGCGGATGAAATGGCTTTGCCTCCGGAACCAGGCTGCCCGGACCGGCGCGGAGATGGCAGAGCGCGCGGATTTTCGGAATCAGCTCCCCAGTGATCGCCTCCAGCGTCGCCGCGCCACTAATGTTGCTCGGCTTGGTGACGTAGTCGGTCGCTCCCAGGGCGAGCGCTTCCAGCGTGATCGATGCTCCGCGCTCGGTCAGCGTGCTAAACATGATGATCGGAACGCGGGTATCGATTTTCCTCAGCTCGCGGACGGTTTCGAGTCCGTCCATCTCCGGCATCTCGATGTCGAGCAGGACGATGTCCGGCTTCGCCGCCGCGAATTTTCCGAGCGCGATCCGTCCATTGACGGCTGTGGCCGCAACTTCCAGATCCGGGTCCGCACCGATCGCCGCCGACAATACTTTTCGAACCACCACCGCATCGTCGACAAGCAGCACGCGCCTTTTGGTGCTTTGCGTCAATCCCGTGACCTCAACTTCAGAGAAAGAACGTGATCGTGATTTCTATCCAGACATATGCGCTGGAAGAACCGTTCAGGCATGGGCCGCCCGCGCCTGCGAGCGGTCCTTGCCGGTTGCGGATGTATCGTCTCCCAGTTTGAATTGATCGACCAGGCTGCGGAGCTGCGTCGCCATTTCCGTCAGCTGCTGCGCTGCTTTCAGCGTATCTTGCGCCCCGTGCGTGGTGCTATCGGCAGCGGTGGCGACTCCCTGGATGTTCTGCGAGATTTCGCCCGATCCCTTGGCCGCTTCCTGCACGTTTCGCGACATCTCGTTCGTGGTTGCGCTCTGTTCTTCCACCGCGGTCGCGATGGTTCCGGAAATGTCGTTGATCTGGTTGATGACCGCCGTGATGCTTCCGATCGATTCCACGGCGCGCTTGGTGTCTTCCTGAATGGCGTTTATTTTCTGGCTGATGTCTTCGGTGGCCTTGGCCGTCTGCTTGGCCAGTTCCTTGACTTCATTGGCGACCACCGCAAACCCTTTGCCCGCTTCGCCCGCCCGCGCCGCCTCGATCGTCGCGTTCAGAGCCAGCAGATTCGTCTGCTGCGCGATGGAAGTGATGACCTTGATCACCTGGCCGATCTCCGCGCTCGACTCGCCGAGTTTCGCGACGGTCGTATTCGCTCCGTTGGCGGTCTTGACGGCTTCGCCCGCGACTTTGGCCGCCTCGCCTGCGTTGCTCGAAATGCTCTGCACGGTCGACGTCATCTCTTCCGCGCCGGTCGCGACGCTGTTCAGATTGGTCGTTACCTGCTGGGTAGCGGTCGCGACGGTGCTCGCCTGCGCCGACGTTTCTTCGGCGTTGCTGCTCATCTGTTGGCTGGTGGCCGCCAGTTGCTGCGACGCGCTGGAGAGCGCCTGCGCATTCTGCGCAATCGATTTCATGCTGGCCTGCAAGGTGTCGGCGGTCTTGTTGGTCGCCGATCCGACTGCTGCCAGCGCTTCGATACAGGCGTTCAGATTGTTCTTGATGGTGTTGAAATCGCCGTTGTAGGTGTCGGTGATCTTCACCCGTTTGCTGGTATCGGAGACGCGGCGCGTATAGTCATTCTCCGCCATGGCCTGCAGCACTTCGCTGGCTTCCACGAGCCCGGCAGAGATGTCCTCCACGTACTTGGCCGAAACATTTAAGGGACCGATCACCGCGTCCAGTGTGACATTCACGCCCTCGACGACTTTGCGGTAGTCGCCATAATGCTTGCTGGCATCAGCCCGGGTCGCGAGCTTTCCCTCGACCGCAGCCTGCGCGAGCATCATCGCGTCGGCCATCATCGCGTTCACCGCCAGCTTCTGGGCGGTGATGTCGGTGGCATATTTCACGACTTTGAAGGGCTTGCCATTCAAATCGAAGATGGGGTTATAGGATGCCTGGATCCAGACTTCGCGGCCACCCTTGCCGATCCGCTTGTATTCGGCCGCCTGATACTCGCCGCGGCGCAGCTTGGTCCAGAAATCGGCGTAGTCGGCGCTCTTGCGGTAGGACTCCTCGACGAACAGACTGTGATTCTGGCCCTTGATCTCCTCCAGCGTGTAGCCCAGGGCTTTCAGAAAGTTGTCATTCGCGGTAATAACGGTGCCATCCATTTTGAATTCAATCACCGCCTGCGCCTTGCCGATCGCGGAGATCTGCCCCTGATAGTCGGCATTCTTCAGCTTCTGCTCGGTGACATCCGTGGCGTACTTCACGACCTTGAACGGCTTGCCGTCCAGGTCAAGAATCGGGTTATACGACGCCTGAATCCAGACTTCCTTGCCGCCCTTGCCGATCCGCTTGTACTCAGCCGCGTCGTATTCGCCGCGGTTCAGCTTGGCCCAGAATTCCTTGTACGCCGCGCTTTGTTTGTAGGCTTCGTCGACAAACATGCTGTGATGTTTGCCTTTCACCTCGGCCAGCGTGTACCCGAGCGCATTCAGGAAGTTGTCGTTTGCGGTAATGACCGTGCCGTCCATGTTGAATTCGATCACTGCCTGCGCCTTGCCAATGGCGGCGATCTGACCTTTGTAGTCGGCAGTGGCCGCGGTTCGTCCCGTGATGTCGCGCATGACGCTGACCACTTTGTACGGCTTGCCGTCGGAATCGAGCAGCGGATTATAGGAGTACTCGACCCAGAACTCTTTGCCGCTCTTCGTGAAACGCTTCCCTTCGCCGCTGCACTCCTCTCCACGCCGTAGCTTGTCCCAGATTTTCTCGAGGGCAGCCTTGTACTCGGGACTTCGCCTGGTCGCCTCGTCCACGAAGATGCTCACGTGTTTGCCGCTCAGCTCGTTCCTGCTGAAGCCTGAGAGCTTTTCAAAATTCTCATTGACCTCCAGGATCATGCCATCCATATCGTAGTAACTGATGGGCTGGGCCTTGCTGAGGGACACGATGTGAGCATGCTCATCGAGCAATCTCTGTTCTTCAATGCCGCTGACCTTCTTCCCGCGCGAGCTTTTCATTCCGTTCTCCTTGTGATCTCCGCGCCTGCGCGGAGCAATGATTTGTGAATCTCAGAATTCCCGGCCGGCTTTCGACTTTTCGAGATCGCGCAGATCCACCACGCGATCGATATCGAGCGCCAGCAGCAGTCTTCCCGAAAGTTTGTAGACGCCGCGCACCACCTCGCGGGCAAAGCCCTGCAGCGTCTCCGGAGGGCTTTCGAGGGTCTCTTCGTCGACCTCGATCACGTCCCCGATTTCGTCCACCAGCAAACTCACGGCGCCGTCGCTGGTGCGCACCACCACATTCATTGGCAGCTGGCCTTCGGGACGCTCCGGCAATCC
Source organism: uncultured Acidobacteriota bacterium (assembly GCA_963763845.1). GTDB lineage: Bacteria > Acidobacteriota > Terriglobia > Terriglobales > Acidobacteriaceae > Sulfotelmatobacter. The sequence goes on along the minus strand of CAVXPX010000009.1, from coordinate 343,645 downwards.
CAGCCGGCGTCGAAGATCGATGGCCGAGACGATCTGCCCGCGCAGGTTGATCAGCCCGCTCACTACGTCGGGCGCCAGCGGCACGCGCGTCATCTCCTGATGCAGGATGACTTCCTGCACCTTCGGCACTGGCGTTCCGAACACATGTCCATCGAGAAAGAACGTGCAGAATTGCTGCGATGCACCCATACTCGCGCCCTCCTAAACTCTTGCCGCCGATTCCGCGAAGCCGGGAATCATCTCGCGCACCACCCCCGGAACGTCCAGCAGATCCGTCACCCGCTTTTGAATCACCGAGGAGCCCAGCACGCCCTTTCGCTCCGCCGGATTCTCGACCGTCAGCGTTTCGTCCACGATGTCGACGATGCGGTCCACCACCAGCCCGACGCTGCGTCCTGCCTCGGAATACACCACAACCTGCAGCCGGACGTCTTCGGAGGCGATAGCGGGTTCTTTTCCCGCCGAGGCGAGCACCCGCGACAAGCGGATCAGCGGCATGATGTTGCCGCGGTACTGCGTAACTTCCTGGGCCCCGGCCATCTCAACCGCCGTCGCCGGAAACTCCTCCAGACGCGATACCAGCGCCAGCGGAATCGCCATCCGCCCCTTCGCGCCACACTGCACCAGCAGCAACGTCTGACGGCCGGTGTGAGCTTCCTCTTTCTTCGTGGTTTTTTCCTTCTCGGCCAGAGCCGCTTCCCGCGACTCGGAGATCACTTGCGCCCGCTGGGCCAGGCCAAGGATGTCGAGAATCAGGGCCACGCGTCCGTCGCCCATGATCGTGGCGCCCGAGTAAGCGCTGATCCCCTTCAGCTGTTTTCCCATCGGCTTCACGACAATCTCTTCGGTGTCGGTGATCTCGTCGACCACTAATCCGAATTCGCGCCCATCGGCCTGCACCACAACGATGTTGGTCGGCCCATCGGCCTTGTTCTTTATGTTCGCGCGCAGATGCATCTGCAGCTCCCGATCCAGATAAACCAGCGGCAGCAGCCGCCCTCGCAGCCGGTGCACCGGGGCGCCATGCACCATCTCGATACCTTTCCCCGATTCTCCGGACTCGAGCCGTACCAGCTCGAGCAGGCTGACTTGCGGGATGGCAAAGCGCTCGCCCCGCGACGTCACCATCAGCGCCGGAATGATCGCCAGAGTCAGCGGAATCTTGATCTTGACCGTCGTGCCCCTGCCCGCCGTGGACTGCACGTCCACCGTGCCGCCGGTTTTTTCGACATTGGTTTTCACGACGTCCAATCCGACGCCGCGCCCCGAAACGTTGGTCACTTTCTCCGCCGTCGAGAACCCCGGCAGGAAAATCAGGTTGAAGATGTCCCGGTCCGACATGCGCCCGGCCTGCTGGCCCGAAATCAGGCCGCGCTCGATCGCCTTCTGGCGGATTCTTTCCAGGTTCAGCCCGGCCCCGTCATCGCTGATTTCGATGTTGACCTGCCCGCCCTCATGAAAGGCGCGCAGTTTCAGCACGCCGGCGGCCGGTTTTCCCAGCTGCTTTCTCGTCTCCGGCAGCTCGATCCCGTGGTCGACGCAATTACGCACCAGATGGGTCAGCGGATCTTTGATCGCTTCGATGATGGTGCGGTCGAGTTCCGTATCCTGCCCTTCCATTTCGAGGCGGACGTCTTTGCCGCAGCTCAGGGCCAGGTCGCGCACGGTGCGTGGAAATTTGTTCCACACGTTCCCGATCGGCTGCATGCGGGTCTTCATGACCTCTTCCTGCAGCTCGGTGGCGATAAGATTCATGCGCTGCGAGACCGCCTGAAATCCCGCATCCTGCGTGCTGTTGGAAAACTGCAGCAGCTGATTGCGGGCCAGCACCAGTTCTCCGACCAGATTCATGAGCCGGTCCAGAAGGTTGACGCCGACCCGGATCGTCTCGACCGCAGCCTCCGGATTTCTTGCCTGCACCGCCTGCTGCGCCGCCAGCACATCTTCGGGATGCGCCGCTCCCTGCGCCACCAGAATTTCCCCGATTTTCTTGCGTCCGAGTTCCTGCACCTCGAGCGCACTCGCGAGATCGTCGGGGCGAACGTGCCCGCGTTCAATGAGCACGCCGCCGATTTTTGCCGGATCCGGCACATCCGCATCCGCCGTCTTCACTCCCGACTCGGGTGGAGCGCTGCCGGGAACTGCCGGCTGTGCGCTGCCCTTCTGCGCCGCTGCCCCACTCTGATCCGCGCCCGCAGCTTTCGGCGGATTCTCTTTCCCTTGCAGTTCCCCCAGCCGGGCGATCAACGCCGGATAGTCATCTTCGCCGTCCTGCTCGGTTTCGCGGATCTTGCCCAGCATGTTGCGCACGGCATCCACCATCGCCAGCAGTCCGCTTGTGATCTCCGCATTCAGCGTGAGCTCGCCATCCCGCAGCCGCGAAAGCAGGCTCTCGCCCGCGTGCGCGACCTTCTCCAGGCGCTTGAATCCCAGAAACCCGCAGCTGCCTTTGATGGTATGAATGGTGCGAAAAATACCCGCGAGGAGTTCTTTCGACGAGGGCTCGCTCTCCAGCTTCACCAGTTCCTGATCCAGCCGGTCCAGATTCTCCCCGCTCTCGATAAGAAAATCCTTAACGATTTCGTCCATGTTCAAAACTCCTGCGTTTGTCCTTGCAAGCGTGAGTCCGCGGTCGGGATTGTGGCGATAGGCAAAAGGTCGTAGCGCGGACTCGAGCAAAAACAAACAATCGGCGAATCGCGCACTGACTTGAATCGCAGTCAGCGCGCGGCCCTGCTCTTTTGCTCGTGGGGAAAACCTGAGACTTTCGTGGCTTGAAGCGGAGTTGCCGCGTCCGTACACTTGAATAAGTGCACGTCCATGTTCACGGCCGGGGAAGTCCGACGCGGGTTCTGAAGATCTCGCTCTCTGTGACCCTTGTCTATATCGTGCTGCTGGTCGTTGCCGGCATCCGCGGACATTCCCTCGCACTTCTCTCCGAAGCCGGACACAATCTTTCGGACTTCCTCGCCCTGCTGCTCTCGCTGGTCGCGGTCTACCTGCAATCGCGTCCGGCAAGCTCGACCAAGACTTACGGATATCACCGCGCCGGAGTTCTGGCGGCTCTGGTCAACTCCAGTTCACTGGTTGTCGTCTCCTTCTTCATCTTTTACGAGGCATTCCAGCGTCTGCAGCATCCCGAGCCCGTCCAGGCCACCCTGATGATGTGGGTCGCCGGCGCCGGCGTCCTGATGAACGGTGTGATCGCGCTTCTGCTCTACCGGTCCGGCGGCGACGTGAACATCCGCAGCGCCTTGCTCCACGAGGTGGGAGACACGCTCTCGACCGCCGCCGTGATCGCCGGAGGCTGGGCCATCCTGGTCACCGGACATTACTGGATCGACCCGGTGCTTTCGGTCGGAATTGGCGTGCTGATTCTCTGGTCAGGCTTCGCCATCGTTCGCGAGACACTGAACATCCTGCTCGAAGGCACGCCCCGGGGCATGCAGCTCGAGAAAATTGAGTCCACGATCCGCACCGTCGAAGGCGTCAACGACGTTCATGACCTTCATGTCTGGAGCATCGGATCCGAAACGCACGCGCTTTCCTGCCACATCTCGATCGCCGACATTCCTCCGTCAATCAGCGAGCGCATTCTGCGCGACGTGAAAGACCGGCTGCTGCACAACTTCCGCATCGATCACACGACCATCCAGTTCGAGCACGTCATCTGCGAAACCGCCCACGGATGCGTCATTCCTATTGTCGAGAGCGCGGAGGAACACGAGCACCACCATCATCATTAAGCTCTTCTAATTTTTCTGCTGCTCGTAAATCTCCGTCGCCCTCTCGATCGTGTCCGCATCTTCCGCCAGCTTGTCCGGCCGCAGCCGCACAATCCGCGGGAACCGCAACGCATATCCGCTTTCGTGCCGGTCCGACTGCATCATGTTGTTGAAGGCCACTTCCAGCACAATCTTCGGTTCGACGGCTAGCCGGAATCCCTGATCCTCGATCGTGTGCTCCAGAAACCACTTCGTCATCTCGGAAATCTCGACGTCGGTCAGCCCGGAATACGCCTTGCCGATGTTCACCAGCCGATCGCCGTCCCACACCGCAAACGTGTAATCGCTCAGCACGCCGATGCGTTTTCCGTGGCCGTATTCGACGGCCGTGACCACGACATCGAGCGTGGCCAGCTCCCGCTTCATCTTCAGCCACGACTTTCCCCGTTTGCCCGGCGTATACGACGACGCCAGATCCTTGATCATCAGTCCTTCATTGCCCCGTGCCCGCGCGGCAACGAAGAGTTGTTCGAGTTCCTCCGGCGCGGAAGCCCGAAACACCGGCGCGCGAATAATGCGATCGTGAATGAACTCCGGCTCTGCTTCAAAGGCAAGCATCCCCTGTGTTCCCCTGTGTCCTCTGTGGTCAATGATTTTCCGCGGCGCCATCATCAATGAGTCAAGAATCGCAGCCCGCTCCCGCAGAGGCCGCTCGAGCATCAACTCACCGTCGGCATACAAAATGTCAAACACCAGGTAAGCGACCGGAACCTCCCGCAGCATCGTCTCGCTCACTTTCTTTCGTCCCAGCCGCTGCTGCAGAAAGCTGAATGGCCGCGCCGATCCCAAATTCCTCGCCTCCTCCTCGCCCCCTTCGGAAACGGGTTCATCCACCACAGCCCCCGAATCCCCCACATCCGCCGGATATTCCCACGCCACAATCTCTCCGTCGAGAATCACCTCCGACGTCAACCCCGCCAGAGCCGGAGGAAGTTCCGGGAACGACTCGGTAATCTCATCCCGCGTGCGCGAAAAGATCTTCACCTCATTGCCCGACACATGCGCCTGCGCTCGAATGCCGTCATATTTATCTTCTACTTCGGCTTCCTCGAAATAGCTCAGCCCTTCCTCGGGAGATTCCACCGGACTCGCCAGCATGAATCCCAGAGGGTGAAACAGCCGCATCCGCGCTTCAGCTAACTTCCCCTCCGCCGCCAGCCGCAACGCCTCTCCGATATCGCCAAGCAGCATGTTCGCCCGCTGCACCTCCGCGAGAGCGCCGCCATAAGCCTTCGCAATCGCTTCCTCGACCAGACTCTCCTTCAGCCCGATCCTCAAGTCACCCGTCATGATCTTCACGATGTACTTGGCTTCGAGTGGCGTAGCTCGCGAGAGCAGTTCACGCACGACCGCAGCTTTCTCCGCCGGACCTCGCGTCGCCGCGATCTTCCGAAACGTCCGCTCCACCTCGAGAATTCCGACTCCCTGACCGGCCCGTTGCGGCAACACTTCTCCCGCCACCGCTCCAAGATCTCCGTGCTTGCGGTACGCTGCCGTGATTTCTCCTTCTTCTTTGCCAGCCAACTCGGCGACGATCCTCCACAGCCACCGCCCTCCAATCTGCAGCGTGGTCTCTTCCCACACCGGAAACGGCCTGCCGGAAAAGAACACCGCCGCAACTGCTGCTTCTTCCGGAGATCGCGCTTTGAAATACTCCGCAACCAGGCCGGTCTTCAACAGCTTCTTCGTCGTTCCGGCGATCGCCTCGGAAGTTTTGGCGAATTCCTGCATCGATCCCTCTTAATCTGGCCTCTGGCCTCTAACTCCGTGTTGATTAGAACTTCATGAGCTATAAGCCCCACATTTGCATTCACTTACCACCCAAGTCGATTCCAGAATCCCCGCCGCCCTGTGATAACCTAGTACCTGCGTCTTGCCCCTCTGAGGAGCATCCAATATTCGTGCGTCTTAAGAACTATCTACGATTTCTTGCGGCCATCCAGCTGCTCCCCGCGCTTGAAAGCGGAGAAGAAACCCTGGTCGGCGGACAGGCCGTGCTCGAGGGCGTCATGATGCGCTCTCCCCATGCCTGGGCGATCGCTTGCCGCAAGCCCTCCGGCGAAGTTGTCACCATGAGCGAGCCGCTGGCGCGACCATCCGACAAGCATAAATGGATGGCGTGGCCCATTGTCCGCGGAGTCATGACGCTCGGTTATGCGATGACGCTCGGCTATCGCGCGCTGCGTTTTTCGGCAAACGTCGCAATCGAAGAGTTCATGGACGAAGGCGATCCCAGAAAGACAGCCGCCTCGCCCGTCCCGCCGACGCGAAGCGAGGCGGAACCTCCCCAATCCAAATCCGCCGAGAAAGCCGCCACCATCAGCACCTGGCTGGCTGCCGTCAACATCATCATCTCGGTCGCTTTCTTCATCTTCATGTACAAATACATTCCGCTGCTGGCGGCGACGGAACTCAAGAAATACGATCCCGCGCTCGGGGGCCGCATCATCTTCAATCTGATCGATGGCGCGATCCGCCTCGGCCTCTTTCTGCTCTTCATCTGGGGCGTGTCGCTCTGGAAAGATATCCGTCGCGTCTACGAATATCACGGCGCCGAGCATAAGACTGTGTTCGCATTCGAGAATGGCGATCCGCTGACGACTTCGGACGTGCAGAAGTATTCGACCTTCCATCCCCGCTGCGGCACCAGCTTTTTGATGACCGTGATGTTGATCTCGATCGTCTTCTACATGCTGATCCCGTACACAACCTTCTGGGCGCGCTTCGCCTCGCGCATCGTTCTGCTCCCCGTCATTGCGGGCGTCTCCTACGAGATCATTCGCTTTGCCGCCAAGCATCGCGGATCGCTTTTCGCCCTGATGACCGCGCCCGGCCTCTGGCTGCAGCGGATCACCACCCGTCCTCCGTCGGACGACGAAGCGCACTGCGCCATCGTTGCGTTAGAAAGCGCCATGTCGCTCGAAAAAGAGCGCGGCGGCGAGCTGGTGATTGCCTAGGGGTTTCACCCCGACAAACAGTTCTCAGCCTCCAGTTCCCAGCGGAAACCGAATAAAATAGAAAGCTGTCACTCCGCGAAACTAAAGTTGCAGCACGCAACTGAGTACTGGGTACCGAGTACTGCTATTGAGAACCGAGAACTCGATGTTCGAAAGACTAGACCAAATCGAAGCCCGCTACGAAGATCTGACCCAGACTCTCGCCTCGCCGGAGATCGTCAACGATTCGGCGCGATACCAGAAGACTGCCAAGGCCCACGCCGAAATTGCTTCCATCGTCGAGAAATATCGCGAATATAAAGATCTGACTAAAGGGATCGTCGACAGCAAGGCCATGCTGCTCGAAGAAAAAGATCCCGAGATGCGTGCCTACGCCCAGGAAGAGCTGGATAAGCTGCAATCCCGCGTCACCGGCGTCGAGGAGGAATTGAAAGTTCTCCTGCTTCCCAAAGATCCCAACGACGAAAAAAACGTCATCCTCGAAATCCGCGCCGGCACCGGCGGCGACGAAGCCACGCTCTTCGCCGCAGAAATCTTCCGCATGTACACGCGCTACGCCGAAACCCAGCGCTGGAAGGTCGAAGTGCTCTCCACTTCCGAATCCTCCGTCGGAGGCCTGAAGGAAGTCATCGCCATCATCGAAGGTACCCGTGTCTACTCGCAGCTGAAGTACGAAAGCGGAGTGCATCGCGTGCAGCGCGTTCCCGCCACCGAACAGCAAGGACGCGTCCACACGTCGGCCGTCACCGTCGCCGTGCTGCCCGAAGCCGAAGACGTCGACATCAAAATCGAGCCCAAAGACCTGCGCATTGACACCTTCTGTTCTTCGGGACCCGGCGGCCAGTCGGTCAACACGACGTATTCTGCCGTGCGCATCACACATATTCCTACCAACACGGTCGTCAGTTGCCAGGACGAAAAATCGCAGATCAAGAATCGCGAAAAGGGAATGCGCGTGCTGCGCGCGCGTCTCTACGAAATTGAAATGGAGAAGCAGCAGGAAGCGCTCGCCAAAGAGCGCCGCGCGATGGTGAAGTCCGGCGACCGCAGCGAAAAAATCCGCACCTACAACTTCCCGCAGAACCGCCTGACCGATCACCGCATCGGCTTCACCATCCACCAGCTCGACTCCGTAATGGACGGCAAAATCCATCCCCTCATCGAGGCTCTCATCACGCATTATCAGGCCGAAAAGCTGAAGCAGGAAGCCGCCAGCGTCGCCTAAAGCATTCCAGCGTTTCCGGAATTGCCGTCGACAAGATTTGTAGTGAAACAAAAACTCTGGTTTCCGCCCCGAAGCGGCGAAAAATGCAGCCCGCAGCCTGCCCTGAGCGAAGTCGAAGGGGCGCAAGCGGTGGGTGAAAAGTGAGGAATGAGTCAGCCCCGAAGGGACGGAAGAGCAAGTTCACCCACCGACCCTTTAGAGCTGCGAATGAAGGCTTCGGAGATAGACGGCTTTAGCCGCGGAGAAAAAATGCCCGACCTCGACACAACGCTCGCCTCCGTTCTCGCCGATCGCTACAACGCCAATCTGGCCCGCGTCCACGAACTGGCCGCGCCGCTGATTGGAAAGCAGTTCTGGACCAAGCCTTTCCCCTACGGCAACAGCTTCGGCCATCTCGTCCTTCATCTCACCGGTAACCTGAGCTACTACATCGGCGCTCAGATCGCGAACACCGGATACGTCCGCGACCGTCCACGCGAATTCAACGACCCCAATCCTCCATCGAAAGAAATCGCGCTGCAACGCCTCGATGACGCAGTCTCGATGGTCGTCAAAACGATCCGCGCTCAATCAGCGGAGGACTGGGCCAAGTCCTACTCTGCCGTTGGCTCGAACTGCTCCAACCGCCTGGATATGGTTGTGCAGTGTGCCGCGCATATGCAACACCACATCGGCCAGATGATTTATCTGGCATACGAATGGCAGGGGCAGGCAAAATAATCGGCAGCGCCAACCTTGCCGCGCGGCGCTGACACTAACCACCATGTCCAAAGCAAGCTCCCGCTCTCTTCTCGCTCTCGCCGGTTTCGGACTCGTCACCGCCGGAGCCGCCTGGTATGGCTCTCGCTACAGCCGCAACGGCAGTCGCGACTTGTGGTATCGGGAGCTTGAGAAGCCTTCGTTCACGCCGCCCGACAAGGTTTTCCCCGTTGTCTGGACAACTCTCTATGCAATGATCGCCTGGTCCGGCTGGCGCATCTGGTGCGCCACGCCTTCGCGCCAGCGCACTCATGCCCTTCGCCTCTGGCTTACCCAACTCGCATCCAATGCGCAGTGGTCCAAGCTGTTTTTCGGACAGCGGCGTCCTTCGCTCGCCCTGGCCGACGTTCTCGCCCTGGAGAGCGAGATCCTGTCCTACATCTCCGCCGCTCGCAAAGTCGATCGCGGCGCAGCCTACGCCTTCATGCCCTACGCCGCCTGGGTCGCCTTCGCCAGTGTGCTCAATGCCGAAATCGTCCGCCTGAACCCAGAGCAAGCCTAGACCCTTGCCGTTTTTGATTTAGTAATTGGGTAATTTTGTAATTTGGTAATTGAAAAATGTCGCACTGAATTCCTCAATTCCTCAATTACGCAATTACTCAATAAAAAACGCCCTCGATTCCCCGCCATGCCTGCCTCGTGTTGAAATAGCTTCGTGCAACTCAAGCAAGCCTTGGCCTCCGCCATCGAAAAGCTCACCGCAGAACAGACTCCCTCGCCGCGCATGAACGCCGAGTTGCTGCTGATGTTCGTTCTAAGCTGCGATCGCGCCTATCTTTTCGCGCATCCCGAACGCCGGCTCACCACTGACGAGCAATCTCGCTACGGCGCTGCCCTCGCCGAGCGCGCCCGCGGCGTTCCCGCCCAATACATCACCGGACATCAGGAATTCTGGGGCATGGATCTCATCGTCTCTCCCGCCGTGCTGATTCCACGCCCCGAGACTGAACACATAATTGAAACCGTTCTGGAACTCCTAGGACCAGACCAGGCGCCGAGCCGGAAGCCGAAGGCCGAAAACCGAGAGCCGAACTCTGAGGTCCGAAGTCCAAGGTCCGAGGTCCGCCTCGCCGACATCGGCACCGGCTCCGGTTGCATCGCGCTCGCCCTGGCAATGGAGCTGCCGGAAGCCGAAATCCACGCCACCGACATTTCTCCCGCCGCTCTTGAGATCGCCCGCGCCAACGCCGCCCGCCATCAACTCGAAACCCGCATTCAGTTTCATCAAGGCGATCTGCTCGCCGATCTCACCGGATCCTTCGACCTGATCGTCTCCAATCCGCCCTACGTCGGCGATTCCGAGGAAGACCAGGTCCAACTCGAAGTCCGCAAGTTCGAGCCGCGCTCGGCGGTATTCGCTGGACCGATCGGCACAGAGGTTATCGCCCGCCTTATTCCTCAAGCGCACAACATCCTTCGTTCCGGCGGATGGCTCGTTTTCGAAATCAGCGGCACCATCGTCGACCGCGTCCTGCCCCTGCTCGAAGGCTGGGACGACGTTAGAGTCATCCCGGATCTCCAGTCCATCCCACGAGTAGTTCGCGCCAGAAAGCCGTGATTGGTTATGAGGGGACAGCCGCCCTCGGCTGTCCGGCGGAGCGAAGCCCCTCCGGTGCGCGCCATCTCGGCCCCTCCAGGAGTTATCGCCGCCAGCAATTCCACTATGCAAATTCCTGCGCACTTGACGGCGATCTTCAGGCGATGGCCTACTACTACCCCGACTAGTTTTAGGCCCTTGCGCTCGCTCAACTTTTAATCGTCCACACAGTCACATTTCTCGCATTGTCGGTTAAGGAGATTCCATCGATGAAGTCCTTTACGATTGCGCGCTTGCTCACTGGCGCCATTGCCGCGGCTGTATTTGCATCCTCTTTTGCGGCGGCGCAGCTCTCCGTGGAACAGGTCACCACCACCAACAAGCTGTTGCAGACGATCAAGGCCGGCATCAACAAGCTTCCGCCTTCGCATCAGCAGATGCTCGACGGATACGCCAACATCAGCCACCTTGCCGACGTGTGGCAGATCTACGGCATGCGGCTGGCCGATCCGTCGTTCGTCGCTCGTGCCAAGCTGGCGAACGCCGCAGCCACGCCCAGCGCCGGAGTGATTCCGGTTTCCGATCCCTCCACCGATGTCGCCTACTCCGCATTTGGCGGATTCACCCAGAGCGAAACCTCGACCGCACGTTGCGGCAACAGCGTCGTTGTCGGATATAACGATTCCGGCAGCGTCTTCGAGACTCCCTACTTCTTCACTGGCTCCGGCGGAGAAAGCTTCAGTGGCGCGTCCTATTCCACCGACGGCGGCACGACCTTCACCGATGTCGGTCCGATCAATCCCGGCCCCGGTACCGGCAACTTCCTCGGCGGGGATCCCGTCGTCAATTGCACCGACTCCAACACCTTCTACTTCAGCCAGATCTTCGACTACTACGACGCCAGTGGAAATCCCTGGGCTGCCATCGCCATCAACGTCTCGAGCGACGGCGGCAAGACCTGGGGTGACCCGATCGCGGCCGTTTCGAAGAGCGCTCTCGCACACTTCCTCGACAAGCCCTGGTCGACCATCGATCCGTCCAATCACGATCACATCTTCGTTTCGTACACCGATTTCGATGATTCATTGACCAACAGTTGCGGAACGAATTACCCCACCCGCACCGCGATTGAGTTCGTGCAATCGTGGGATGGTGGCAATACCTGGTCCAAGCCGGTCGTTGCCTATACCGCTTGCGGCGCAGCGGGAGTGCAGGGCTCGCAAATGGCCGTCAGTTCCAAAGGCACGTTCTACATCTCGTGGGTCAACCTGGGCAGCGATTTCCCGCTCGGCCCGCGCACCATTCAAATCGCAAACTCCGGATCGAAAAACGGCATGCTGACTCCGCCGGTCACCGTCGACAGCATGGTTCAGCCCGGCGGCGATTCGTATTATCTTCAGGGAGAATTCCGCGACTTCCTCGACATGTCGATGGCCATCGACCATTCAGGGAAGTCGACCGACGGCGCGCTCTACGTCACCTGGGCCGACGGCCGCGACAAAGAAGTTTCTGACCCGCTCGCTACTCAGGGCTTCTACGCCTACGACGACGTTTTTCTTCGCGCTTCGTTTGACGGCGGAAACACCTGGGGATCGGCTCCCACCAAAGTCAACAGCGACACTCAGCCTGCTACGGGCACGGGACACGATCACTATCAGTCCGGCGTTGCCGTCGATAGCCGCGGTCATATTGGCATTTGCTGGTACGATCGCCGCGCCGATTCCGAAAACTTCGGCATCCGCCGTCATTGCGGGGAGTCAACGAACGCCGGCGCCAGCTTCTCCGATAGCGACATCGGCATGTCGCCCTTCGCCCCTACCCACGGCGGAGACCTCTTCATAAACTCGATCTACATGGGCGACTACGATCAGCTCACCAGCGATTTCCTCAACCTGAACTCCGGCTTCATCGGTAGCTTCCAGAATCAGACCACTCGCGGAAACCCCGACGCCGTAGCTCACCAGATGAAATAAAAATTTGGAAGGTCAGTAGAAGTTCAGTAGACACGAAGAGGGGCAGCCGCCAGGCTGCCCCTTTCTTCTTCACTGTCATCTCGACCGGTACAGGAGAAACCCGATCGGGATTTTCACCAGCTGGAACTCACAGTAGGGTGGGGATTTTGCGAACTGAGGAATCTACCGCCGCGCCGCTGCCGGCAATATCTCCTCCACGTCCACAATATCCGTAGGATATTTTCCCGTATAACACGCCGAGCAGTACGAAATCTTCTCGCCCTCGCCGCAAGCCCTCTTCAACCCTTCCAGCGAGAGATACGCCAGCGAATCCGCGCCAATGTAATCGCGAATCTCATCCACAGATTTATTAGCCGCGATGAGCTGCTTCTTCGAAGGCGTATCCACGCCGTAATAGCACGGTGAAATGGTCGGCGGACACGAAATTCTCATGTGCACTTCCGTCGCGCCCGCATTGCGGATCATCCGTACAATCTTCCGGCTGGTCGTGCCGCGCACAATCGAATCATCAATCAGTACGACGCGCTTTCCCTCCAGCAGCGATCGCACCGGATTCAACTTCAGCTTTACGCCAAAGTCGCGCACGCTCTGGCTTGGCTCGATAAAAGTTCGTCCTACATAGTGATTTCGAATCAGGGCAAAACGGAACGGAATCCCGCTCTCCGCCGCATATCCCACCGCAGCCGTAACGCCGGAATCCGGCACTGGAACCACCAGATCGGCCTCGACTCCGGTTTCGCGCGCCAGTTGTTTCCCAAGTTCTTCGCGGCTGGTCTGCACCGGACGCCCGAACACCAGGCTGTCCGGCCGCGAAAAATAAACGTGCTCGAAGATGCAGCTCGACTGTGGCGCCGCCGTCGAATAAAACCGCGAGCTGACGCCCTCCGGCCCAACAATGATCAGCTCTCCCGGCTTCACGTCGCGAATATACTGCGCCCCGATCAGATCGAAAGCGCATGTCTCCGACGCAAACACGATGGTGTCCTGCTTGTGCCCTTCGAGCGCCGGAATCTTTCCCATTGCCAGCGGCCGGAACCCCCGCGGATCACGCACCGCAAAAATCCGGTCGTTGCTCATCATCACCAGCGAAAACGCGCCTTCCACCCGCCGCAACGCGTCGGACATCGCCTCGGGCAGCGTCTGCTCTTTCGAAAGCGCAATCAGGTGAACAATGACTTCCGTGTCGCTGTTGGTCTGGAAAATCGATCCCTGGCTCTCCAGCCGCGCGCGAATCTGCGTGGCATTCACAAGATTCCCGTTGTGCGCGACCCCGATAGATCCTTTATTTGACTGCACCAGAATCGGCTGCGCGTTCAGCAGCGCCGAATCTCCGGCCGTGGAATACCGCGTATGCCCGATCGCAATCGTTCCACGCAATTTCGCTAATTCATCTTCCGTAAAAATATCGGCGACCGAACCCATCGCCTTGTGCACGCGCGAAGTCAGTCCATCGGACGTGACGATGCCCGCCGACTCCTGCCCGCGATGCTGCAACGCGTGCAGCCCGAGATAAGCCAGCTTCTCCGCCTCCGGATGGCCGAAGATCGCCACCACTCCGCACTCGTCACGAAATTTGTCCGATTTCAGCATTCAGCCCCTAGCCGTTAGCTCTCACACATCAAATCAAAATTGATCGTCCAAGTGCCCGCGCTGGCGAATGTCCTTGTCATCCTGAGCGACGCGAAGGACCTATGCATTGGCTTCGCTCGCACCGTCGCTGCGTCCCTCAATCCGCCGCCACCAGCTCCGGATCCGTCCTCAGCGCCGATTCCAAAGCCGACTCGTAGGCCTGGTTCAGCTCCGCAACTGTACTTGAAACAATGACCCTTCCATCCAACGAAATTTCCAGCTTCTCCGAAATCGTTTCTCCGATCACGTCCGCCGCTACGCCCTTCTTTGCCGCCACTTCTTTGATTCGCGCCACATTCCCCGGGTCGCAAGAGACCACAATCCGGCTCGCATCTTCCCCAAAAAGTACGTACTCGCCAAAAAGCCCGTCCGAAGCCAGATTCACCCGCGCTCCCACTCCCTTCGGAAATGCCTTCTCCGCCAGCGCCACGGCAATCCCGCCCTCGGAACAGTCATGCGCCGAATCTACCAGCCCCTGTCCAATCAACTCAACGATCGCCTTCTGCAGCGCCGCTTCCTTCTCCAGATCCAGTTGCGGCGGATATCCCCAAAGCGCTCCCAGGATTTCCTTCGCATACTCCGACGATCCAAATTCCGTCTCCGCATCGGTGATATCGCCCGGCTCTCCCGCATGCAATAGCACAATCGTGCGTCCCGGAGCGGCAAAATGCATCTTCGCCGCCTTGTGCACATCCTCCAGAATCCCGACCACGCCCAGTACCGGCGTCGGATAAATCCCTTCGCCCAGCGTTTCGTTATAGAAACTGACGTTTCCGCCCGTAATCGGGATCTCCAGCTCTTCGCAAGCCTTCGTGATCCCATCGATCGTCTGCGAGAACTGCCACATGATGTGCGGCTTTTCCGGATTCCCAAAATTCAGGCAATTCGTTGCGCCCACCGGCGTCGCGCCCGAACACGCTACTTTCCGCGCCGACTCGGCCACGGCGTGCATCGCTCCCAGCCGCGGATCGAGATAGCACCACCGCCCGTTTCCGTCCAGCGACATCGCCAGCCCGCGCTGCGAGCCCTTAATGCGAATCACCCCCGCATCCCCCGCCCCCGGAGCCTCAACCGTATTCGTCTGCACCATGTGGTCATACTGCTGCCACACCCACCGCTTGCTGCAAATATTCGGCGACGCCAGAAGTTGTTTTAGAGTCGAATTGTGGAACGCCAGGTTGTGGGCGGCCTCGTCGTGGACGGGCGCGGCTTCAGCCGTGCCGTTAGCTGTAGTTTGAGATTCGGGCTTCAGCCCCCGCCGCGCCGTCTCCGGCATCTCCCGCTCGACCGGAGGCTCCCATCGCGCCAAGGGACGCTTATACACCGGCGCCTCATCCGTCAGCGCAGGATTCGGAATCTCCGCCACCACCTTCCCGTGTTCGAGCACACGCAGCGTATTCCCGCGCTTCACCGTCCCGACTTCCACCGCATCCAATCCCCACTTCTCGAAGACGCGGAAAACTTCCTCTTCGCGGCCCTTTTGCGCCACCAGCAGCATGCGCTCCTGTGACTCGCTCAGCATGATCTCGTAGGGAGTCATGCCCGTCTCCCGCTGCGGCACGCGATCCAGTTCGATCTCGATCCCCACTCCGCCGCGCCCGCCCATTTCGCACGTCGAGCACGTCAGCCCTGCCGCACCCATATCCTGTATGCCGACGATCGCCCCCGTCTGCATCGCTTCGAGGCAAGCCTCAAGCAAGAGCTTTTCGAGGAAGGGATCACCCACCTGCACATTCGGCCGCTTCGCCTCCGAGGCCTCGCTGAATTCCTCGCTGGCCATGGTCGCGCCGTGGATGCCGTCGCGCCCCGTCTTCGCGCCAACATAAATCACCGGATTTCCTTCGCCCGCCGCCCGCGCATAGAAAATCTCGTTCTTCCGCACCAGCCCCAGCGCAAACGCATTCACCAGCGGATTCCCCGAGTAGCACGGCTCAAACTTCGTCTCGCCCCCAAGATTCGGCACGCCAAAGCAGTTCCCGTAAGAAGCGACGCCGCTGACCACGCCCTCCATGGTCGAATGATTCTTGTGGATCTCGGCTTGGCTAGGAGTTGCCTGTGCAGGAATTGCTTGTGTGGGGACAGCCGCCATCGGCTGTCCCGGGCGAAGCCCGGCAGTAATCGGCCCAAATCGCAGCGAATCCATCACTGCCACCGGCCGCGCGCCCATGGTGAAAATATCCCGCAAAATGCCGCCAACACCCGTCGTCGCTCCCTGAAACGGCTCAATAAATGACGGATGATTGTGCGACTCGATCTTGAACGCGCACGCCCAGCCCTCGCCAATATCGACGATGCCCGCATTCTCGCCCGGCCCCTGCACCACCCGCTTGCTGCGCGTCGGCAGCCGCTTCAAATGCACGCGCGACGACTTGTACGAGCAGTGCTCGCTCCACATCACGCTGAAAATACCGAGTTCGGTGAGCGTAGGCTCGCGTCCGCCCAGCAGTTGCTTGATCTTTTCGTACTCGTCAGGGGTCAAGCCATGCTGCCGGATCGTCTCCGGAGACAATGCAGAGGTCAAAGAGGTAGCCATGGGAAGGAGCTTCTATTGTCGCATTTTCCACCTGCGAAACGATAGGCCCGATTCCCATTGCTCCATCCTTCGTGCAACTTCCTGCCCTGGGTGGTTAATTGTTTTCTCCCCCATCCTGCTACGATTCTTCTGCCATGAAATCCATCATCATTGGCACCGCCGGCCATATCGACCACGGCAAAACCGCCCTGGTCAAAGCTCTCACCGGCATCGACGCCGACCGGCTCGCCGAAGAAAAGCGCCGCGGCATCACCATCGACCTCGGCTTCGCCCACATGGATCTCCCCATCGCCGGGGGCGACACGCTGAGAATCGGTTTCGTCGATGTCCCCGGCCACGAGCGCTTCGTCCGCAACATGCTCGCCGGCGTCGGAGGCATCGACCTCGTCCTGCTCGTCATCGCCGCCGACGAATCCATCAAACCGCAAACCCGCGAACACTTCGACATCCTGCAACTGCTCGGCGTGCAGCGCGGCATCACCGTGTTCACCAAATCCGACGCCGTCGATTCCGAAACCCTCGACGTCGTTCGCCTGGAGGTCGAAGAATTCCTTCGCGGAACTTTTCTCGAGTCTCCGAATTCTCCGATCATCGCCGTAAGTTCGCTCACCGGCGCAGGCCTCCCGCAATTGAAATCCGCCATCGTCGCCGCTGCGCAGGATATCCGCCCCAGAGATTCTCACGCCCTCGCTCGCCTCCCCATCGACCGCGTCTTCACCATGAAAGGATTCGGCACCGTCGTGACCGGAACTCTGATCTCGGGAACGATCCGCCGCGAAGACGAGCTCGAAGTTTTTCCCAACGGTCTCCGCATTCGTGTGCGCGGAGCTCAAGTCCACGGAAAATCCGCAGACCAAGCCCTCGCCGGACAGCGCACCGCGCTCAACCTTGCCGGAGTCAGCACCGAAGATTTATCGCGCGGCATGACCCTGGCCCCAGTCGCCACATTCTCGGCAACCCGCCGTGCCGATGTCCGCCTCAGTCTCCTGCCTGATGCCCCCCGCCCTCTCAAGAACCGGACGCGCGTGCATTTCCACTCCAACACGATGGAAGCCGTCGCCGAAATCGTGCTTCACGATGCCAGACAGATCGCTCCCGGCGCCTCGGCATTCGCTCGCCTGAAGCTGCCCGAACCCGCGCTGCTCCTGCCCGGCGACCGTTTCATCTTCCGCCAGTTCTCGCCCGTCATCACCATCGGCGGCGGCGTCATTCTCGATCCTGCCGTGATGCTCCGGATGCCGAACCTCGATCCGTTCCTGCAAGTCCTCGGCTCTGGCAGGCCAGAGCAGATTCTCAGTGCGCGCATCGCGAGACGAGGCCAGGCCGGCATCTCGATCGCAAACCTCATCTCCGAAACCGGATGGACGAAGACGTTCATCGCCAACGCACTAGCGCCCGCCGTCAGCGCAAAACAAATTGCACGTATCGGAGACATTTTTATCGACGCCAGTGCGCTTTCCTCGTTGCAGGAAGCGATGCTCAATTCCGTCGGCGCATTTCACCAGAAGAATTCGCTGGCCCCAGGCATTGCCAAAGAAGAATTGCGCGAGCAACTCCAGGCCGCGCCGGAAATCTTTCCAGCCGCCGTGGAACGCCTCGCTCAGGCCCGAAAAATCGACATTACCGGCGACCTCATCCGTCTGCCCGGCCACGGCGTGATTCTGAAAGACGAAGAGGCGGTATCAAAGAAGACGATCGAAGACGCATTCGCCGCCGCCAGCCTGAAAGTTCCCGCTCTCAACGAGGTCATCGCCGGACTGAAGATCGACAAATCGCGCGCCCAGAAAATCGTCACGCTGCTGCTGCGTGAAAAAACTCTGGTCAAGATTTCCGAAGACCTGGTCTTTCACCGCAGCGCGCTGGAAGAACTCCGCCGCACCGTAGCCGCCCAAAAAATAAAGTCTGCGAAAATGGATGTCGCCACTTTTAAGGACCTAACCGGCGTAAGCCGCAAATACGCCATCCCGCTCCTAGAATATTTAGACCGCGAACGCATAACCCGGCGAGTAGGAGATAAAAGAGAAATCCTCTAGCAGTTTTTAACGCCTGAGGAGGCGCTGGCTGCCTTATTCTGCGCCAGCAGCCGCACGCCAAAGGTTTTCAAATTACCAATTACAAAATCACCCAATTACCAAATTTTCTCAAACTCCAGCTCCAGCCCCAGCGGATCGGTGAACCGGTTGGTCAGATTGGCCAGCCCGGTCAGCATATGAATGTCGACAATCTCAGCATCGGAGAATTCTTTTTTCAAGGGAACAAAGTCCGCGTCGCTGATCTCGTGCGGTGTTCGCGTCAACTTTTCGATATAAGCCAGCGCCGTCCGCTCTTTCTCGCTATACCGTGAATAGTCCCCCTCCTTCAGCGCGGCCCAATCCTCCACCGACAGCCCCACGCGCTTCGACGACGCCACGTGATGCTGCGTGCAGTAACGGCATCCATTGATCAACGACACGCGAAGGTAAATCAGTTCATACAGCTTGCGGTCCAGCGAACGCCCCACGCTGGCATAGAAACTCAGAAAATTCTTGAGCATCTCCGGACGGTTCGCCAGCGCCTTCTGGACGTTTCCCGGCTTCCCCCGCAGCGTCTTCTCGTAAATCTCCCGCACCTCGTCCGGCGCGTTTTCCGCATTCACCAACGCAATTCGAGCCATCCAGCCCTCCAGAAGTAAATTGGGATTCCATCATAGTGGAAGCCGCCGTTCCGCCTGGCGGTTTTCAATTACCAAATTAACCGATTACAAAATTGAGCGTCATCTTTTCATTTGGTAATTTTGTGTTTCTAAAATTTGGTAAATTGAAAACGGTTAGACCCGGGGGTTGTTCAATTACCCAATTACAAAATTACGCAATCACCAAATGAATCCCGAACCCCGCCACGCTCGCCCCAAGTCAAACCAGGAATGATGGCGATCATCAAAATCATCGGCGCAGGACTCGCCGGCTCGGAAGCCGCGTGGCAGTGCGCCCGCCGCGGCCTCGATGTCGAATTATTCGAGATGCGCCCCGCACGCTCCACCCCGGCACATCAGACTGCCGACTTCGCCGAGCTCGTCTGCTCCAACTCGCTCAAATCCGACAGCGAGAACACCGCCCCGTGGCTCCTGAAAGAAGAAATGCGCCGCGCCGGATCTCTTCTCATGCAGATCGCCCGCACATGCGCCGTTCCCGCCGGACATGCTCTCGCCGTCGATCGCGTCACCTTCGCCGCCCGCGTCACCGAAGCAATCTCTCGCGAGCCGCGCATCACCATCCGCCATGAAGAAGTCACGCAGATCGATGAAACGGGCGGCATCACCATCATCGCCACCGGACCGCTCACCTCCGAATCCCTCGCCGCAGAAATCGCGCGCATAAGCGAGGCCAGTTCCGAGCTTAGGGCCAGCCCGCGCCTCTACTTCTACGACTCGATCAGCCCAATCGTCGAAGCCGATTCCATCGACATGGCGCGCGTCTACCTGGCGGCCCGCTACGACAAGGGCTCCGCCGACTACATCAACTGCCCGATGACGGAGGACGAGTACGCCCGCTTCTACGATGCCTTGCTCGCCGCGCAGTCCGTCGAAGAGCGCGACTGGGAAAAGCTGAATTATTTTGAAGCCTGTCTGCCCATCGAAGAAATTGCCCGCCGCGGACGCGACACTCTGCGCTTCGGCCCCATGAAACCAGTCGGCCTCAAAGATCCCCGCACCGGCAAGATGCCCTATGCCGTCGTACAGCTGCGGCAGGAAAATCTTCGCGCCGACTCCTACAATCTTGTCGGCTTCCAGAATCATCTCAAGTTCGGCGACCAAGCCCGCGTGCTTCGCCTTATCCCGGGCCTTGAAAACGCGCGCTTCCTCCGCTACGGACAAATCCACCGCAACACCTACATCAACGCACCGTCACTTCTGCAGCCCACTCTGCAAATGAAAAATCATCCGCGGATATTTTTCGCCGGACAAATCTGCGGCGTCGAAGGTTATGTTGAATCCATTGCCACCGGCCTGCTCGCCGGGGTTCACGCCGTCGCGCTTGCGCAGCAGGCGCCCCTGATTCCCGCGCCCCGCGCCTCCGCTTTCGGATCGCTCACTCACTACGTGACTCACGCGGATCCGAAAAATTTCCAGCCCGCCAACATCACCTTCGACCTGCTGCCTCCACTCGACCGCAAAATTCGTGACCGCAAAGAACGCCACCGCCAGCAGTGTGAGTTAGCCCTGAAAGAATTCGATACCTGGCTGTCTTCCACTAATTCTCATCTCGGAGTGGAGGGGCCCTCTGTTTTGAAGTAATTCCCGATCCGATCCGCTGCCGGGATCTCTGCTCTCATCGTCTAATCTGCTCCAATCACGCCACTTTTTCCTGCAACAAACACCCCGCCCCATGCGTATCTACCAATGAGCACGGGGGATGACCTTCTTTGCGGCCCCCCGTCCAATCACTGGTATGACGTTGCGCGATCTCCTTTTCGACGTGCTTCGCACCCTCTGGGCCCACAAGCTCCGCGCGTTCCTCACCATGTTCGGAATCGCGTGGGGCATCGTCTCCATCGTCCTGATGGTGGCCGCGGGTGAGGGTCTTCGCAAAGGTCAGGAGGAGCAGGCGCGCACTCTCGGCAAAGATGTCATGATCGTCTTCCACGGCCGCACCAGCCTCCAGGCTGGCGGGGTTCATGCCGGACGCGTTGTGCACTGGGATGATCCCGACGTCCCCGTCGTTCAGGCCGAATCGCCCGATTGCGAATACGCCATCCCCGAGCTTGAGCAGGATACGGTTCGCATCCACTCTTCCTATAACAACGCGGCTTTCACCGTCACCGGATCGTATCCTCCCTTCGCCTACATCCGCAGTCTCGATGTCGGCGCCGGACGCTTCTACGACTGGAATGACATGCGCGAAGCGCGCCGTGTCGCGTTCCTCGGCTCCGATGCCGCCAAACAGCTCTTCCCCGGCCGCGATCCCGTCGGCGACACCGTTTACCTAGACGATTTCCCCTACACCGTCATCGGCGTAATGCAGAAAAAGAAGCAGGATTCCAGCTACGACGGATGGGACGTCAACAAAGTCTTCCTGCCGTTCACCGCCATGCGCCGCGATTTTCCCGACAAGCCTCCCGGCACCGACATCAGCTTCGATCAGTTGCTGGTCACGCCGAAGTCGGTCGATCAGCACGAAGCCTGCAAACGTGAAGTTCGCGTCGCTCTGGCCCGCATGCATCGCTACGATCCCAACGACAAAGAAGCCTGCCCTATCTGGGACACGGTGAAGGAAGCTCAGGCCTTCAAAACCATGACCGACGGGATGAAGTTCTTTCTCGGCGCGGTCGGCATCGTCACCCTTCTGCTCGGCGGCATCGGAGTCATGAACGTCATGCTCGTCGCGGTCCGCGAGCGCACCCGCGAAATCGGCGTCCGCAAGGCCATCGGAGCGCCCGCCGGCACGATCCTGCGCCAATTTTTTATGGAAGCGTTAATCATTGCGCTGCTGAGTGGCGGCATCGGTCTCGGCGCCGCTTTCGGATTCTGCGCCTTGATCGACATGCTGCCCATGCCCGACTTTTTCGCCGGACTGATTCCCAGCTGGACCTCGGGACTGACAGCCGCCGGACTTCTCGGTGCGATCGCTATCGGAGCCGCGCTCTATCCCGCGCGCCGCGCCGCATCCATCGACCCGATCGAAGCCCTCCGCTACGAAGCAGGAGGATAACCTCCGTGTACCTCTGTGTTGAAAGATTTTGACGATGTTATTCGAAATCATTCTCGAAGCCTCGATCGCCCTCAAGCGGAACCTGACCCGCAGCTTCCTCACCATGCTTGGCATCGTCTGGGGCATCGCGACCGTTACGCTGCTCATCGCCTATGGCAGCAGCTTCCGCAGTGTCCTGGTCCACGGCTTCGACGCCTTCGGCAAGAGCGTCGTCATCGCCTGGCCGCAGCAAACCAGCGAACAGCCCGGCGGACAGCGTGCCGGTAAGAAAGTCGTCCTCGAGCAAGCCGACCTCGACATGGTCAAAGCCACTGCGCCGCTCGTGAAGCACGTCTGTCTCGAGACCGTCCGCCGCCCCGGCATCGCCTACGAAGACCGCCTGGTCGGCACCGCCCCTGTCCGCGGCGTCTGTCCCGAATATGGCGAGATGCGCAATGAGGTTCCGCTCGAAGGCCGCTGGATCAATGCCGAAGACGAACTCGAGCGCCGCCGCGTCATCTTCCTCGGCGGTCGCCTCAAGGAAGAACTTTTCAGTGGACGCCCCGCAGTCGGCGAAACCGTCCTCGTTTCAGGCGTGCGCTTCCAGGTCATCGGCGTGATGGCCCGCAAAATTCAACTCAGCAATTATTTTTCCAGCGACGACGAATCTTCCTGGATCCCCTACTCCTCCGCCGGAGATCTCTGGAACACCCGCTACGCCGCCGTCATGGTCTTCGAGCCCATCGCCCCGCAATACGAAAAGAAAGCCATGGCCCAGGTCCTCGCCGCAGTCGCCACGCGCCAGAATTTTTCGCCGACCGACCCGAAAGCCTTCCAGATGTTCGGACGCGACGAATTCCGCCCGATCATCGACGCCCTCACCATCGGCTTGCAAGTTCTGCTGACTTTTATCGGAACGTTGACTCTCGGCATCGGAGGCGTCGGAGTGATGAATATCATGCTCGTCTCGGTCGACGAGCGCATTCGTGAAATCGGCCTGCGCCGCGCCCTCGGCGCCCGCAAGCGCCACATCAAACTTCAATTCCTCGCCGAAACTCTTCTGATCATGCTCCTCGGCGGAGCGATCGGAGTGTTGCTCTCCTACTTCATCGCGTGGGCCGTCGGCACGCTGCCCCTGATGGGGCCGCTCTACGAAGACAATTCCGGCCAGGGCGACATCCATCTCCACATCTCGCTGATGACCGTTCTCCTCTCCAGCGTCGTATTGCTCATTGTTGGCGTGATCAGCGGCCTGGTCCCAGCCATGCGGGCCTCCAAACTCGATCCCGTTGAGGCCCTGCGCTATGAATAGTTCACCATCCTTTGTCATTTCGGCCGGAGCGTCGCCTCCGCGAAGCGGAAGGCAACACGGCGTGCAGAGACCCTTTGTTCAGCGATCTTTTGTTTCACGAATCGCAACCACGCCATCCGTCTTCCCACAAATTGATTTGCCCATCTTCACGCTTCGCAGTACCTTGCTGTTGACGATTTTTCATGGGGGTGTAATTTGCCGATCTCGGCCGTCGATACCGTCCCTCTAGCTTTCCAGCACACCAGGCGCCAGCTCCTACAACCGTTCCGCTTCGGGCAATGGACGCGCCTCGCCATCGTCGGCCTGCTCGCCGGAGAGATGGGCTCGGGCAGCTCCAATTTTTCCTCTCCCTTCAAGTCCATGCCGCATACCGCTCCGCACTCTCTCGGAGGCCTGTTTCCTGGAATCAATCTCGCCGTTATCGCCGCTCTGATCTCGGTGGTCATCGTCGCCGGGCTCATCTTCGCTCTCATTTTCCTCTACATCAGCAGCGTAATGCGCTTCATCCTGTTCGACAGCGTTCTGACTCGCCAATGCCACATCCGCGCCGGTTGGTCGCGCCGCCAAGGTACCGCCGTGAACTATTTCTGGTGGCAGTTGGGGTATGGCTTTGTCACGTTTCTCGGGTCGGTCGTGATTTTCGGAATCCCCGCCGCCATCGCCTTCGGCATGGGATGGTTCGCCGCTCCGCACGATCACATGGAAGCGCTCATTCTCACCGGCGTGATCGTCTTCTCCGTGTTCTGCTTTTTCATGATCGTGGCCGTCATTGGGCAGGTACTCACCAAAGATTTCGTCATCCCGCAAATGGCGCTGGAAGGCATCGGGCCCATCGAGGCCTGGCGCCGCCTCTGGCCCATGATCGAGGGCGAATTCAACAGCTACGCCATGTACATCCTGATGAAGATCGTCCTCGCCATCGGAGCCGGCATCATCATCGGAATAGCGGCGCTGATTGTCGCGGCCATGGTCGCCGTCCCCATCGCAGGCGTCGTCCTCGCCGCCGTCCTCGCCGGAAAATCCGCCGGCCTGACCTGGAACGTCCTCACCATTACCGGCGCGGTCGTGGTCGCCTGTGTCGTGCTGGCAATCCTCTTCTATGTGATCGCGCTGGTTTCTGTTCCGGCGATCGTCTTCTTCCCCGCCTACTCAATCTACTTCTTCGCCCCGCGCTATCGCCCCCTGAGCTTGGCCCTCTATCCGCCACCGACCCCGCCGCTCTCGCCCCTACCGCAACCGGCAGGATAAAGCACGACTCGCGCGGAGACAGCCGCCCTCGGCTCTCCAGCTTTTAAGGGCAGTGTCATCCCGGCCGGAGTGGAGGGACCTCGTGTTCGTCCGGGGCGTAACGCATCCTGAAAAGACTTCCCTCGTGCGCCTTCGTGTCCTTTGAGGTTAGCTTGGGTTTACTGCTCCGCACTCTGCAACCGCGCGCCCTTCCCATGCGGCCACGAGAATCTCCGCCCGATGATGCACTTCACAATCAGATGATCCGTCGACCGCGTCGCTCCCACTCCTACTCCAAAGTTGAACTCCCACTGCGGAGCGAAATCCACATCAATCGCCGGAACAAACTGCTGCTGCTGCTCTCGCAGCGGATCGAATCCCGTGATCGATCCATACGACGCGTAATACTCCAGCCCGCCGGCAATCTTTTTCGTGATGTTGTAGCTGAACTTCACATTCGGCGAGAACTCCACTCCCTTGTTGACGCTCGGCCCGTGAAATGACCGGTCCAGCGCGGGATTGAACGCAAAATACCATTTCCCAATCGTCCGATCGACAATCGGACGAATCTCCCACGTCCATGTATCCGGAGAAAACGCCGCCCGCTGATAACCAATCTCCGTCGACAAGCTCACGCCCACCGGCCAATGCCACGACGGCGGCACGCGCACCCGCGGACGAATATGATCCCCCACCCACTGCCATCCGCCGTCCGGCTGAATGCTGGTGAAAACGTAGAATCCCACCTCCGACCAGTCGTTGATTCCCTGCGTGATCTCCAGCGTCTCGTGTTCCGCATGATTCGTCGGCAGCATTCCATCGATCACCGTCGTGCTTCCCTCGACCGTGAAATTCGAGTGCACCTCAACCATGGTCGATCGCGGAGCCACCGTCTCCGAGCCATACACCTGAATTTCATAATTATCTTGCGCGCAAGCGTACGAGGCGACGAAAGTGAGAGTCAACGATGCCAGAAAGGTCAGCCCTAGTGATCGGATCATGAGAGAAAAAACGCGGCCAGCCCCCGACCAGCCGCGACGTTCCATGATGCACGTCATCCCCGGCGCGCGCAACCTCTCTGTGTCGTCTGCGTAGGAAAGTTTTTTGTACAGACGTCCTGTTGACGCTGGATCACCATGTTGATGCTTGTCGTCTCCATGGACCCGGAGTATGGCGGGCAGGCGCAGATCCCACAGTCCGATCAAAGGCAATCCGCTGCGGAAGAAAAATCGCGCGCGATCATCATTCAGGAAGCCCGGACCGCCGTGGCGCGGTTCTCTCCGATCGTGCGGTAAGCAGGAATTCAGACCGGTTAAGAGGTCGGAAAGAAATTAGGTTGACCGCTGACCCCCGACGGCTGATAGCTGGCCCCTGCCGTATAATTCCCGTTTATGGCCGAAGAGATTCTCTCGGTGGCGATGTGGGAACCGAACTCGCAGATGGAAGCTGCCGCCCTTGAGACCTTTGACGAACTGAAGTCCATCGTCGCCGCGAAAGGCTACGGACGCGACTTCCTCTACCGCGACCGCGATCATCACTATATTTTCATGCGCTACTGGAAGTCCGAAGAAGCCCGCCGCACGGCACAAGAAGATCCCGACATGCTGCGCTGCTGGTCCAAGCTGGGCAACCAGATTCAGATCGTGAAGGTATACGAAACTCTGTCAGAGGTCGGTCCGGTTTCAAAATAGAATGGGGGAACAGCCGCCGCGGCTGTTGCCGGCCACAGCCCGAACCTTTGGATGACTTCTCTTGTCCGCTCTTTCAATTCGCGAATTTTCCGACCGCGCCGTCGATCCGCATGTCGTCGGATTCCTGCACACGCCTGAGACTCCCAACGGCGACGCTCTGATCCTTACCCACGGTGCCGGAGGCAACGCCCAAGCTCCGTTGCTCCGCGCGTTAGCCGAGGCTTTCGCGAATGCTGGCTACACCGTGCTCCGCTGCAATCTGCCTTATCGCCAGGCAAGATCCTTCGGTCCGCCCGGCCCCGCAGACGCTGTCCGCGACCGCGCCGGCCTGAAAAACGCCATCGCCGCCGTCAAGGGAATCGTCGCCGAGAAAGATGACGACAAACGAGATGAAAAACGAACCGGGGGTGCCCCATTTCTCGCCGATGTTGCGAGAAGTGGGAATGCCGGTCCGATGCACGAGAATGAACCCGGATGTCGCATCTTCCTCGGCGGCCACTCCTACGGAGGCCGTCAAGCCAGCATGCTCTGCGCCGAAGAACCCGGTCTCGTCGCTGCGCTGCTCCTGCTCTCCTACCCGCTGCATCCGCCGCGGCGTCCCGAGCAACAGCGTACCCAGCATCTCCCCGACCTGCGCACGCCGACACTTTTCGTGAGCGGCACCCGGGATCCCTTCGGCTCCATCGAAGAACTGCAGAAAGTGTTGAAGATGATCCCGGCAAAGACCCGCCTGCTGCCCGTAGAAGGCGCCGGTCACGACCTGGGATTCAAAGGAAAGGGAAAAAAGGAAGAATTACCGAAGCAGATCGTGTCAGAATTTACAGCATTCTTCGCGGACTCTTAAAACCTGAGCGAAGCGAAGGACCTCTGCGTCTCCTTGGTGCGCTGAAAGTACATAGGTCCTTCGCGCAAAGAGCGCGCTCAGGATGACAGAGGCTGTGCGCTCGGGATGACAAACGCTACGCTAGTTCACCCACCCCGACTTCCCGCCGCCATTCCCCTTCCGCGTATCATCGTCGGGAGGAATATAGTTCCCGTGCTCGTCGAAGTGGACATCCCGGTCGTGCTTCGTTCGCATATAGACTTCAAATTTCTTCGCCGCCCGCCGGCGCTTCCAGCGGTAATACGAATTGCGCAGCCCGTAGAAACGTTCCGACACGGAAACATTCACCAGGGCCGCCTTCGGGCCGCGCCGCACATATAGCCAGCCAAAGAACAAGCCGCCGAGGTGTGCGACATACGCCACGTTTCCGCCACCCGACATCGACAGCGCCAGCTCGATCACGATCAGGATTCCGATGAAGTACTTGGCCTTGATCATGAACGGGAACGGAATCAGCATGATTTCGCTTTCCGCAAACAGAATCCCGAAGGCGATCAGCACCGCAAATACGCCGCCCGAGGCGCCAAGAGTGGTGGTTGTGGGCCGGGCCAGCACGTGCATAAAGGCAAGTCCGACGGTCGTAACCGCGGCGCCCACGATGCCGATCAGATACAGCTCCACGAACCGCCGCACGCCCCACGCGCTCTCGACCGCGGCACCAAACATCCACAGCCCGAACATGTTCCCAAACCAGTGCCAGAACTCGAAATGTAAAAAGCCGTAGGTAATCAGCTGCCAGATGAAGCCGTGATACACGACTAGCGCGGGAGTCAAGGCAACATAATCTTCCAGATACCCTCTCGCCGGCACTCCGGCCGCGCCCAGCGCCAGAGTCAGCAGATAGATACCGGTGTTAATTCCGATCAGCCACGTCACCGCCTTTGTGAACGGTGGCAGGCTCAACGTCATGGACTCGCCGCTACGACGCACGCAGTCTCCTTCCGTACGATTCTACTCGCCTGAAGCCGCCGCAAGGGCCTACCGCTGCGGCGTCGGCACCACCGGCAGGCTGCGGTGCCCGTCTTCATCCACCGCCCGCACTGCGAAGATCACGTTATCCTTGGACATCTTCATGGTGGCGCGCGTCACATTGCCGACGTTTTCCGCGTGCTCCCACTGCGGACTCGTCGTCGCCCGCCACACCACTTCGTAACCGGATGCCAGGCCGCCCGGCGACGCATCCCAAGTCAGCGTCGAATCGTTCTCGAGGTCTTTCGTCAGCAGGTGCACGTTTGCCGGAGGCGCCGGAGCCGCCGCCAATGACGCCAGCGTCGCGGCATTCAGCCGCGCCACGTGCGCGACGTAATCGAAATCGACGAACTTTGGCAGATCGCCATACTGTATCCCGTTTTCCATCCGCACATTCTGATGCTGGTGATGAAAGTCTTCGCGGAACTCCGTCAGCCGCACCGCTGAGAATCCCTGCTGGTTGAACGAATAATGGTCTCCGCCGCGCAGGTAGCGGTCGAGCCGGAAAATCAGCATCGGCTTCACGCCCGCGACGTAGGTTCCGCCAACTTCCGCGATATAGCGCGCCAGTTCGCGGGACCCGGAATCGCTCTCGCCGCCCAGCGCCCGAATCCTCCTGATCTCTTGATCGGTCGCGGCCACCGGCACTCCTTCCGAGAACACGCGCACCACCGAATGATCCTGCTCCGGACTCTTATCCCCGCCTACGATATCGTTATTCAGCGCTGCTTCCAGGTTCCAGCCCTCGTCCTTTGCCATCTTTTCTTTGACCATCTCGGCGAAATGGCCGCTGCCATACAGCCCCTGCTCTTCGCCCGCGACGGTCAGAAAGATAATCGTCCCCGGAAACTTCATCTTGCTCAGCACCCGCGCGCATTCCAGACTCACCGCCGTGCCGCTTCCGTCGTCGTTTGCGCCCGGTGCGTCGCCATTCCCGTCGAGCGTGTCGCTGTTCCGCGAATCGTAGTGCCCGGTCACCAGCACGATCCGCTTCGCGTTTTCCGGATCGGATCCCTTCAGAACCGCATAAACATTGGTAATTTCGGTTGGCTTCGGAATCCGGTCCGCCGGCTGCTCGACAAAGCTGTCCGTCTTCACCTCAAGGCAGCCGCCGCACTGTTTGGAGTACTCTTCGAACTGCGATTTGATCCACTCCCGCGCTGCCCCGATTCCATGCCCGGCCGCAATCGATGACGGATCTTGCGCCGATAGCGTCAGCCGCGTTCCAAAGCTCACCAGTTTTTCAATATTGGACTGAATTCGTTCCGCCGAAATGTCCCGCAGCGCGGCCGCAATCTTTGGGTCGGCGCTCATCTTAGGCTGTGCCGTCGTCGATTGGCCCCACCCGTTCAGCCCCAGCAAGAGCATCGCAGGTAGGCCCGCCCAAGCAAATTTCCCAAAGATTGTCATGATGAACCCCGGCTGAAAAAAGGTTGTTGGCGAACCCTGAATTCCCCTTGTACTGTAAAACGCAGCCCTGCAGCTCCCTCCCCTTGACCAATAGCCAAGGAGAATCTAAATATTATCAGGAGGCTCTAATAGGCAATGGGAGGCTTTATGGTTCTCTGTCCCGAATGCGAAACCAATCTGGACGTCGAAGAAGAAGAGGTGGACGAAGGGGAAGTAATCTCCTGTCCCGAGTGTGGCACCGACTTCGAAGTCGTCACGACCAGCCCGCTTGAACTGAAGGCGGTCGAAGAAGGCTACGAAGAAGAGGACGAGGAGGAGGAGAGCGAAGACGGTGACTATTCTTGATCTCCCGCCCACCCCAATTTTTCGGCAGGCTGTCCATGTTCGGAGCGGTCTGCGTCCTGATGTTGCCGATCTTCGTCCCCCAACAGAGCCTTCTTGCCAACGACAAATCCAAAGACCAACCCTACGCCCTGATTTTTGGAACCGTCTGGGGTCCCGACGATCGCCCGGTTTACGGTATCCCCGTGAAAATCCGCCGCGCAAAGGACAAGAAGCCGAAGTGGGAAGTCTATTCCGATCATAACGGGGAATTCGCGCAGCGCGTCCCCGCCGGTGAATCCGACTACATCCTCAGCGCCGATCTCAAGCACGTGAAATCCGCCGATGGAAAACCGCTCCACGCTGCGGATGTCACTGTCCACATCTACAACGACGAGCGCGAAGACACCGGAGTGCATCTAACCCACTGAGCGTATGGTATTACCTTCGTGAGACAATAACAGCAACATGAATCACAGCCCCTCGGTGATCAAAGTTGTTGCCTTGTCGTGCCTCGCAGTCATTACTCTGTGCGCAGTTTGCGCTGCCGCCTCCGACAAGAAAGAAAAAACCGTCGGGCGTTTACTCCTGGGCAAAGTGCTCGACACGCAGGATAATCCGCTCCCGGATGCCGTCGTTTATGTGACCAACACCCGCACGCGCTCCGTAAAAACCTACATCGTCAGCAGCGACGGAACGTATCGTTTCCCAGCGCTTTCCACCGCAGTCGACTACGAGGTGTACGCCCAGTACCAGGGCCATAAGAGCGACACCAAGTCGGTCAGCCAGTTCGATGACCGATCGCAGGTCTATCTCGACCTTCGTGTCAATACGCGTTGAGCCCGGCTCCGCGCCATTTTCACGCAACTTTTCAGCATTCATCCGGGTTTCTAGATAATAATGACGTATATCTGGAGGGATACTGTGAACGAGCCGCGCTCTTCGAAGAGGAATTGTGCAGCACTATTCGTGAAGGCCGCTTTTATCGGCGTGATTCTGCTGTGTACCGCGTCTGCTTTCGCCCAGGGGGGCGGCGCGATGAGCCCCTATCCAGGGGAACAGGATGGCGTCAGCGCCGGCGGAGGCTGGATTTCCTTTCAATCCGTCGACAAAATGACCGGCGCCAAGAAGGTCCGCTTCGAACTTCTGGCCAATAATTATTTCCGCGAAGATCCGAATTACAAGCCGCGTGTCGATCTCTACTGCCAGGATGGCAAACTCAAGCTCGCCGACTTCAATCCCGGCGTCAGACTGCCACCGCCGAACCGTCCGGGCTTCTGGGGACAGCCTCAGCTTGAAGTCGAAGTCCGCATCGATGGCTTTCACACCCATCACGGCTGGAACTGGGTTCAGGGGCACTTCCTCTCGATGGACAAAGGAACGGTTCGCGGCATGATGGGAGCGCAGATCTTCAACGTGGCGCTTCCCACTCGCAGCGGACGCGAGATCGCCGAATTCAGCCCCGCCGGATTGAACATCGATCAAGTCCGGCAGTCCTGCGATCTGACCCCGAAAAAACCTAGCAAAGACTAAAGACTAAAGACTAAAGACTAAAGACTGACGCTCTGGAGGGACAGCTGCTGTTGCTGTCCCGCCGAGGCGAAGCCTGGCCGCTCCGACCCAACTCTTCCTCACGAGTGCCGCTTGCCATCGCCCCCACAGCACTGGCACCCTAACAACCGAGGTCTCGATGGATAGCAGTTCCGCGTCAAGTCTGGTCCTCTTCGTCTTCGCGGCCAGCGTACTCATTTACGGCGCCGTGCTTTATCGCGGGCTCGTGCGCGTTCGCGATCAGAACGATCGCCTTCTCGCAAGACTCGACGCTCTGCTGCGTCAGAGGAACCAGCAAATCCCCGAACTCGTCACTCTTGTCCAAAACGAACTGCCCACAGAGCAGCAGAAACTCCTAACCCAAGCCCACGAGGCCTGGGCGAACGCGGTCACCCTCAGCCAAAAGGCGGCCGCTGATCTGCACCTTACCGATGCGCTACAGAAATTCTTGGAATTCGCGGAGAAGAACTCGCGCCTTGCCTCGAGCGAACCGTATTTCAATCTCCGGAATCAGCTCGCCGGCTTACAAACCCAAATTGCCGAGCACCGCACATTGTTCAATGAAGATGTCCGCCAATACAACGCCCGCATCGGCCAGGTCCCGGAGGCATTCGTAGCCAGCATCATGGGCATGACGCGACGCGAACGATTCGAGGCTTCGCGAAAGCAATAGGTGTTCTCGAACTTACTTCCAGCCGGAAAGATCACGCCCGAGCATTGCCTCCAGTGCCTCGACCTCGGACCGGAACAGTTTCCGCAATTTTATTCGCTCGGAATAGGTCACTTTCTGAAATCCTGCGCCGCCGCCTACGAACAGTTTCACCGCGCCCATCCGCTTTGCGAAGGCGACGACCGAATCGAGTCGTTGCGCTTTCGCCCACTCCGATAACACCATGGCTCCCCGCGTCCAGTAATAATTTCGCGGCTCGCTGAGCTCGTCCGACGAGAAAACGCGGCGCGACTGCGCGGGAACCAGTTTCACCCGCGATATGCCGATGAAGCTTGCCAGCGTATCGAGAAATAACTGCGCATCGCGCTCGATGTCCTCATGCAGCATTGCCAGCACCTGGGATTCTCCCAGCGCCTTCTTCCACTCTTTCAAATGACTCGCGTAGCGGCTCGATTCTATTAATTCAGGGTCGCGCTCCAGAGCCTCCTCCAGCGTCCACCGGATAAATCCATAAGCGCGTTTCAGCCGGTAGAGAGAGATCACTCGATCCGCCGGATCTCGAAAGGTGCAGACGATCTTCGCGTGAGGGATCAGTTGCGCGATTCGCTCCCGTGCCTGCTGAGATGAGAAATACGTCGGAGCGATTTCACCGATGGCACGCTCGTCGGTAGCCTTCCGATAATGCGAGCGATACCACTCCAACCCGCGGTCGAAGTGCTTGTCGAAAAAACGCGTCTCTTTCGTAGGATCGGCCAGCCATGCGCGCTGGCTTAATACGGTATGAAGCCATGTCGTGCCGGTGCGAGGCGGTCCAATGATAAAGAAAGATGGAAGGCTCGAAAGATTGAGTGGGCCGTCTTCACCGAAGCCATTTCTGGCCATTCTCGAGATTCCTCCAAGAACCCGAAACAACCGGAAACACTTTGCCCCTGTGCTCCCTGAAAAGCTAAAAGCGAATCGCCAATAAGCGAAAAGTAGATGCTCGGAGGGCCGGCGATGGTTGTTCGCCGGAGAAAACAAACTGCGTTGCGGTGCCGCATATTTCCGCCGCTAATCTCGTTCGTAGCTTCTTGATTTCGAGGTTCGACGCGACCGGGAGCGCAGCGCTGGAAGACAGAATTCAGCAAATGCAGGGAAGACATGCCTGGCGCCGAAGCGCGCCGATGATCGTTAGCGGCATCGCCATCGTCATCGTGCGCTCACGGTTGGTCTAGCTCTGCGCTTTTCGAGGGCGCGACTTGCCATCCAAAATTTCGAGGGCCTTGTGATGAGCAAGCGTGAGCAGGAGAGTGCTATTCGATAGAGGCAGACCGGGCCATATCCGTTCCGCTGCCTGGCGCATTACCTTCAGGTTGTCCGGCGATAGTCGGACATTCACTTGTAGCGATCTCTTAGAGTCCATCACGGGATTAGGTTCTCAAGCCAGAGCTGGGATTGTCAGTGATATTAATCGGTACATTTGATATTATCTGTGACGTAAATCACACACCTGAGCCGCTTACCAGATCCTTTTTGCCTGCGTAAAACGGCCTGGTGATATTGCCTCGAATGAAAGCACAGAACGGGGCACAGCGCTTCCCTCAGGATTGACCGACTCGTCGGCGGGCGGCAGGCCGCGTCGCTCGACTCACAGATGGTCATAGTCGAAGATCCGGCGCCTGACGGGAGGGAACGCATTTGTCACTTAACGGCGATCCAAGTTCTCCGAATCCAAGTCGGAACTCCGACGCTGACAGGCCGCCCACTGGTCTGCGTACCCTGTTGCTGGCCGACGATGAGGACGGCCTTCGCGAAATACTCTCTGGAATTCTCCGCCGGGCGGGATATGTTGTCCTTGAAGCGCACACATCCGACGCCGCCTGTGACGCTGCCCGTCGGCATGGCCAGAAAATAGACCTCTTAATATCGGATGTAAGGTTGCCGCGCATCGGAGGCATGTGTCTCTTCGGGGAGTTGCGCAGATCAAATCCAGACCTAAGGGCTGTTTTTATTTCAGGGGACACGCTGGAAGAAATCTGTAAGGACGCGCCACTCCCGAATGGGACCGCATTCCTGGAAAAGCCCTTCGAGAACGACGCATTCCTCAAGACAGTTCGGGAGATCCTGGGCTAGACCTTTCAGCTCAGCAGTTTCGCCGCATCCTTCGCGTAGTAGGTCAGGATGATGCTCGCTCCGGCGCGCCGTATGCTCAGCAGCGACTCCATCATCACACGCTCCCGCTCGATCCAGCCATTGCGGGCGGCAGCTTCGATCATCGCGTACTCCCCGGACACCTGATAGGCGGCCAGCGGCAGATCGAACCGTTCCCGCGCTGCCGCGATCACATCCAGATAGGGCATCGCCGGCTTCACCATGATCATGTCCGCGCCTTCCTCCACGTCGGCCGCAATCTCGCGCATGGCCTCGCGCAGGTTCGCCCCATCCATCTGATACGACCGCCGGTCACCGAACTGCGGAGCCGAATCCGCCGCCTCGCGGAATGGCCCATAAAATCCCGACGCGAACTTTGCCGCATACGAAAGTATCGGCGTATTGATCAATCCGGCTTCATCCAGCGCCTTGCGGATTGCCGCCACTCGCCCATCCATCATGTCCGACGGCGCAATGATGTCGATGCCCGCCTTCGCCAGCGATACCGATGTCCGCGCCAGCAACTCCAGCGAGGCGTCATTCACGATCTCGTAGTTCTGCTCCGCCTGCCGCCTGGCCAATTCCACTACCTGATCGAACACCTTCTCCTTGGTTTCGGACGAACCGGCAACCACGCCTCCAGCCGCCGCTCCCAGCGACCGCGGCAACGTCGGCTTCACAATTCCGCAGTGCCCGTGCGACATGTATTCGCAGAGGCAAACGTCGCCCATCAGCACGAGCCCCGGAACCTCCCGCCGCATTGCCCGCGCCGCCTGCTGCACGATTCCATCCTCGGCCCACGCTCCCGTCGCCACGTCGTCTTTCTTATCGGGAAGCCCGAACAGAATCACCGATGGCACGCCCAGCGAGTACACCTCGCGCGCTTCTTTCACCGCTTCGTCCACCGACAGATTGAACACGCCCGGCATCGACCCCACTTCCTTCCGGACGCCCTCCCCGGGGCAGACGAACATCGGATACACGAATGCATCCGGGGTAAGCCGTGTCTCGGTGACCATATTCCTTAATTCCGCCGTGCGGCGGAGGCGGCGAAGTCGCGTTACAGGGAATGCCATGGCAGTGCCTCTAGCGGGAGCCACGAACTCCCGCCCATCAATTCTAGCAGTCCGTGATGCGCGACTGGCCTGGGTCAAGGCCTTGGCGCCGCGTACGGATTGTGAGATTTAGATTCGCATCACGGCCCGCATTTTATTTGGGCCGTAAAGGCCCATGAAATCGAAGCGCCTTTAGGGGCTGGCTTCGAGTCGCAGATCTTCATCCCGCCCGCCTGTTCGAAACCATGTGACCGAAGTAACCACCTACATTCCCAGGTGCGGATGAACCCGCGATTTACTCCCATAAAATGGAGGCGGATGAGTCTGCTCTCGCGACACCGCTGGTTTGCGGCAGCGGCCGGAATCACTCTGGCCTTCGCCTGCGTGTCCTTTCTCGCTCATAAGGGCTTCGCGCTCACCATTTTCGCCGATCTCGCCGGTTTAGCTCTGATGCTCGTCGCCGCCGGCGCCTCGCTCTCCAACGCACTCTCGCGCCCCGGCCCGCAACGTAGCTTCTGGACGCTAATAGCCCTCGGTCTATCTCTCTGGGTTTCCAACCAGATGGCCTGGTGCTACTTCGAGATATTCCGCCATCGGGAAATTCCCGATCCCTTTTTCTTCGACATCATCCTCTTCTTCCATGTGGTACCCATGATCGCCGCCGTAGCTTGGCGTCCTGACATTCTGAAGAAGCGGTCCCGGATTCATCTCAGCCTGATCAACTTCCTGATGCTGCTGGGCTGGTGGATCTTTCTCTACGCATTCGTCGTTTTCCCCTACCAGTACGTCGATTTGAACGTACGTGTCTACAACATCTACTATGACGCGCTTTTCCTCGCGGAAAATATTCTGCTCATCGCCGTGCTGGCCCTCGCTGCGCTGACTTGTTCCGGGGCCTGGCGACGCCTTTACGCGCACTTGCTTGCAGCGCAGGTAGTTTATAGCGTTGGTTCGCAGTTCCTGGACCGCGCTATCGTCAGCGGACGCTATTATTCCGGCAGCCTCTACGACCTTCCCTTCATCGCGCCAATCGCCTGGATGGCCGCGAGTATTCTGTCGGCTCGCCAGTGGGATTTGCCCGTCGTCGAATTCAAACTCGATCCCCGCTGGAAAAAACTCGTCCCCCAGCTCGCGATGCTCGCCATACTTTCGCTGCCGGTCCTCGGAATTTGGACGCTTCTCTTCGATAAGTCCGACGTTCCGTCGCGCGTCTTCCGCATCACCGCCGTCCTTTGCGCGATGCTGATCCTCGGCGCCTTCGTATTTCTCCGGCAGTATTCGCAGGATCAGACCCTCATGGCTCTGCTCGGGGAATCGCGCCGCGCCTACGAAGGACAGAAACAGCTGCAGAACCAGCTCGTGCAGCAGGAAAAGCTCGCCTCGCTCGGCAGTCTGATCGCCGGAGCCGCGCGCGAAATCGACGATCCCTTGCACGCGGTCATGAACTATTCCGAGCAGCTCTGGTCAAAAGAGCGGCTGAACGACCAGCAAACGGCCCTCGTCCGCAAGATCGTCAACCAGGCCCAGCGCACTCGCGACCTCGTCGCCAACCTGATGAGCTTCGCCCAGCAGGCTCCCGGAGAAAAAATTCTCGTCGATCTTCCGGTCCTGCTGCATCGTGCCACCCACATGCTCGAATCGCGGCGCACCCCTGGCAAGGTTCAGGTTCGCATCAGTATTGACGACAATGTCCCTCGCATGCAGGCCAATGCTAACCAGCTATTCCAGACCTTCTACGAAATCATTGAGAATGCTATGGATGCCGTCGAAGAAGGCGGTGGCGGATCGCTCGAAATCCTCGCGCAACGCCACGGCTCCGAAATCTTTCTCCGCTTCTCGGATACTGGTCCGGGAGTTCGTGAACCGCAGCGTGTTTTCGATCCCTTCTACACCACCAAGCCGGTCGGCAAAGGAACGGGACTCGGCCTAAGTGCGGTCTACGGAGTCATTCGCGACCACGGCGGCCAAATCACCTGCCGGAACAAGCCCGAAGGCGGCGCCGAATTCCTAATCCGCCTGCCCTTGTCAGAAGCCGCCCAAACCGCCGGCGCCGCCGGCTAGAGCGGCTTCCACGCGTTCTGTCATCTTGACAACCGTGTCATCCTGCGCCGCAGGTTTTAGCGGCGAAGGATCTATGTATTCGCGCGCAGAACCGATGCTGTGGCGAAATGCATAGGCGCTTCGCGCAAAGAGCCGCTCAGGACAAAGCTTGGGAGGCGCTCAGCATTACAAACTTGTGCTGAGGCACTCTGTGCGAGGATATCGGGCATACCGCCGTAGAGAAGCTTCGCACGGGACTCTGTAGCCACTCTGTGTCCGGTGTGTTGAATCCATAAACCTCCTGTAACATGAACTCCAATGCCGTCCCCGCTCCAATACACTTCGGCGCGCGTGCTCGAATTCGAAGCGCTCCGCGAACTTCTCCGCGGATACGCCTCTTCTCCGTCCGGCCAGTCCCGCGTCACGGCTCTCTCACCCTCGACCGATCACGACTGGATCGCCGATCAGCAAGCGCTCACCTCCGAGATCCGCGAATTCCGTCGTGTCGGTGGACGCTTCGATTTCTCCGGCCTGGTCGAAATCTCCCCGCTGGTCGAGAAATCCCGCATCGCCGGGGTGGCGCTCGAGACTGCCGAAATCCGCGACGTCATCCTCGTCGTCGACCGCGCCGCCGAATGGCGGCACATTTCGCAAAATCCTCCCGCTGCCATGCGCTCCGAATGGCAGCGCGTCCAGGCCCTCTCGGCCCATATGGCCGATTTCGCCGATTTTCTCCGCTTCTTCCGCAATAAGATTCAGCCCGACGGCACACTCGAAGACAAAGCCTCGCCCGAACTCGCCCACATCCGCCGCGAAATCGAAAAGCAGCGACGCTCCATCCAGGAATCGCTCCGTGGCTATCTCCGCCGTCTCGCCGAAGGCGGCACTGTCCAGGATGAGCTCATCACCATTCGCGGTGAACGCTTCGTCATTCCGGTCAAAATCGAGCAGAAGCGCCGCGTCCAGGGCGTCGTCCACGGCGCCAGTTCCAGCGGCCAGACCGTCTTCATCGAGCCCCTCGAAACCATCGAGCAGAACAATGAACTCGTACGCCTTTTCGAGGAAGAGCTTGGCGAGATTCACCGCATTCTCCTCGAAATGACCCAGCGCATCGGCGCCAAGGCGCCAGAAATTCTCGCCGCCGTAGAGGCGCTGGCAGAGCTAGAACTCCAGTTCGCCAAAGCCCGATTCGCCGAAGACTACAACTGCGTCGAAGTAAAATTCAGCCCACGTAGCGACAGCCGCCTCGGCTGTTCGACAGGCGAAGCGAGCCTGCTGCTCCAAAACGCCCGCCATCCCCTGCTGGAAAGAAACCTCAAGTCCAAGGGCAGCTTGGTCGTTCCCATCACCGTCGAGCTAGAGCGTGGGGTGGCCCAGGTCTCGCCGTCTTTGCAAGACCTGGGAAAAGATTTTCGTCAACTTGTTATCACTGGCCCCAATACCGGGGGAAAAACCGTCACTCTCAAAACCGTCGGGCTGCTCGCCCTGATGGCGCAGTCCGGCATTCCTGTGCCCGCCGATCGAGCCGAACTCCCGGTCTTCGACGCCGTCCTCGCCGACATCGGCGATTACCAATCGATCGAGCAGAATCTCTCCACGTTCTCGGCGCACGTCACCAACATCGACTTCATCTCGCGCACCGCAACAACAAATTCGCTGGTCCTGCTCGACGAACTCGGTTCCGCCACTGATCCCGAAGAAGGAGCCGCGCTCGCAGTCGCCATTGCCAGTCACTTCGGCCGCATCGGATGCATGACGATCATCTCCACGCATCACACGTCGCTCAAAGTCTACGGCGCCAACACTCCCGGCGTTCTAAATGCCTCCGTCGGATTTGACGAATCTACGCTGCAGCCGACGTTTGAACTAAAAATCGGCGTGCCCGGAGCTTCTGCCGGCATCAACATCGCCCAGCGCCTCGGACTCAATCCCTCCATCATTGAATCTGCCCGCGCCCGCCTTGGTACCCAAGCCCGCGACGTCGGACAATTTCTCGACAAGCTCCACGCCGATCTGCGCGATGCCGAAAAAGAGAGATTAAAACTGCAGGCAAGTCAGAAAGACCTCGAGGAAGAGAAGAAGCGTTTGGCAGTTTTCGGAAAGAATGAGCAGCAGAGCAAAGTCCGCGAGATGGAAAAGAAACTCGAAGCCCTTCTGCGCGACTTCGAATATCACGCCCGCGAAGCTGTCAACGCCGTGCAGGACCGCGCCGCGGCGCAGAAGCTTTCCAAAGACGCCGAGCGCCGCATCGCCAAACTTCGCCGCGAATTCCGCGAGCAATTCGATTCAACCGTGGTCGCCCATTCCACTGGCGCCGACAAAGACGATCCCAACGCGCAGCCCCAGGTCGTCAAACACGTCTC
Organism: uncultured Acidobacteriota bacterium; assembly: GCA_963763845.1. GTDB lineage: Bacteria > Acidobacteriota > Terriglobia > Terriglobales > Acidobacteriaceae > Sulfotelmatobacter. The sequence goes on along the minus strand of CAVXPX010000009.1, from coordinate 303,959 downwards.
CCAAGGCGACACCGTCAAGCTCAAGTCCACCGGACGCTCCGCCCGCATCGCCCGCAAAATTGACGACAACCACTTCGAAGTCGAGATGGGCGCGCTCAAGATGAAGGTCGACCGAGCCGACATTGCCGCCGTGCTGAATAGCGACCTTGCCAGCCGCCCCGTCGCCGAGACTCCGGTGAAAGCGGCCCGCGCCCGCGGCATTTCCGTCTCGCTCGAAAACGAAGGGGCCAGCGTCCCCACCGAAATCAACGTCATCGGCCAGACCGTCGACGACGCCAGCCGCGACGTCGAAAAATTTGTCGACCGCGCATTTCTCGCCGGACTCCCGCGCGTGCGCGTCGTCCATGGCAGCGGCATGGGCATCCTGCGCAAGGCGTTGCGCCAGATGCTGCAGGAGCATCCGCACGTCGCCTCAGTCGCCGAGCCTCCGCAGAACGAAGGTGGAGGCGGCGCTACCGTTGTGGAATTGAGGGTTTGAGGACGCTTTGCTGGCAGAGATAATCCATCACAATCCATGCCGCCCCGGCGATTGACAGATTCTCCGCGTTGCCTGCCCAGTTCGTGAGCTGGTGCGGATCGGCAAACGGCGCCTCCAGCCAGATCAGCAATCCGAACAAGATGATCATCAGGGTGAGTAATCTGGCCGCCAACAGCGCGCAGCGTCCGGACAGCAGCGCAATTGCCGCCGCTGCGAAGAAAACAGTAGTCGCGTACGCCCAGAACATCTGGCTCAGAGGAATCCACTTCGGAACGAATGCGGCAGTTCCGGAAAGATAAAAGACCTGTTCGAGCGTGAACGAAATAACCTAAACGCCGAACAAGTAATATCCAATCCGCGCACTCATGGCCGCCCGCGCCGGATCGCCTTTGCTGAACAGCGAATAAACGATCAGCGCCCCCGAGACCTGCGACAATTGTTCGAAAATATTTCCCCAACGATCGTAGACCAACGGCTCGGCCGCGATGCGCGGAATCCACAGCAGCGCAAAAATCAGGTAGATGCCGCCCAGTGCGAGCGCGCCCGCCCGCGCCGTTCTGCGCCACTGAATCGCGAGGCCACCCCAGATTTCAATCAACGCCGTAAGGTAGGCCAAAATCTCGCGGTGCGGAACATTCCCCAGCGGCTGAATCTGTTGCCATATGCTGAAGTCATGCCAGACAAAAGTGATCAGGCCAAAAAGGATGCCGGCCAATCCGAACACATGGCGTCCGAGATAGATTTTCTTCATAGGATCGGAGAATCTGCCATTCGCAATTACTGCGCGAGCGCGTCGCGATTGGCTTTTGCCCAGGCGCTATCGCTCGGAACTGCCTTCAACGGCGGGCCGCCTTTTGTTCCGCACGCGCACGGCCCTTCCATCTTCGCTTCCGTCATGCACGAGCACGATTTCGTTTCCAAACACGCGCACACGTAAACGACGCTCTTCGCACTTCGTTTCCGCGCTGCAGCATAGACAGAGCCGCTCGCCGGCATGAACGCCAGGAATGATAACAAGGCAACAACGGCACAGATTCTGACTCGCGTGGACATGATTTCTCCTTTGCCTGAACGTAGATTGATTTTGGGGGGAGAGCCCGTTTCTGCCAATAGCCACTTGGCCGGATTTCGGAATAGCCACCAGAAAGTAGCGCCGGCGTCCCGCCGGCTGCGTAGCCATCCGCCAAACTGCCGAGGCTCCAACAGAACGCTGCAAGCTCAGCCAAGCAGGCAGGCTGGCTCGGAACATACACTCGGAATGACGTCCCCACTCCCACGGCGGTCTCGACCGTTACAACTACACCGCATTGACAATTCCATACACAGTCGACAATCCCGTACCTTTCGCTACTTCTTTAGTCGTGAAAGACGGCTCGAAGATATGACCAAGGCTCGCGGCATCAAGGCCGGTTCCCGTAGCCGCTACCTCGAGCAACCCATAGCTCCAGGTTTTGCAGGACGCCGGATGTCTCGCCGGACGCAGTCGCTGAGAACTTGCAGGACGAGGTCCGGACAATGCACACAACTTGCGCTCGATTCTTTCAGAAAAAGGCGAACTCAATTCGCGAACGGCAGGCCGATCTTTTTGATGAGCGCCTGATAACGGGGATCGGAACAGGCAAAACGGTTTCAACGGCTGAAACGAAGTCCCTATCATCAAAATCCCTACGGTCCTCATTTTCCACCTGCGCTCATCGACAAACTCGCGTTTCCCACAACTTCTCCACAGCAATTCTTGTCCGGTATAGTCAACTGAACCTGTTTGTAGCTGACAATTCCGTTGGAGAACTGTTTTCGTGGAAGGGCACGGATTGAGCCGTGCCGCCAAGGGATACAAAGATGCGAGCTTTAGCCACTGAGGGGCGGGAGCGATTCGCGCCATATTTATGAGATGGCGAACTCTGCTCTCGACGCGATCTGCCTGCAAAGGGAGTCGAGCGCGGCACCTGAGAGCTGAAAGCTAAGAGCTAGAAGCTAGAAGCTGAAATCTGAATGTCGAACCCCGGCGATTTCGCGTACACCCTCAAGCAGCAGGCGGATATCGTCCGCATCATCGGCGACTACGTCAAGCTGAAGAAGGCCGGCGCCCAGAACTTCTCCGGACTCTGTCCTTTCCACGGAGAGAAAACGCCATCGTTCTCCGTCCATGCCACTCGCCAGTTCTATCATTGCTTTGGCTGCGGAGTTTCCGGCGACGTCTTCAGCTTCGTCCAGAAAATCGAGAACATCACTTTCCCTGAGGCCGTGCGCCACGTCGCACTGAAGCTCGGCATCCCCCTGCCGAAGGCAAGCTATTCAACTCCCGGCGAAGCGAAAGAAGCCCGCCTCCGCGGACAGTTGCTCGATGTCCACGAGCGCGCCGTTGCCTTCTTCCAGGAGTGCCTGCGCCGTCCCGAGGGCGCCCGTACCCGTGAATACCTCGCCGGACGCGGCCTCAACGACGACATGATCGCGAAGTTCCGCATCGGCTACGCCCCGGATTCCGGCTTCCTCCTCCGCGACCGCCTGAAAAACGAATTCAGCGAAGAAGTCCTCCGCGAAAGTGGCCTGTTCTCATGGAAGCAAGATGATCTGTCATCCCGAGCGCAGTCGAGGGACCTTGTGTCCTCGGCCCCCAGTTCTGACTCTCCGGCAACCGAAACCGAAGCCCGAAATCCAAAGCCTGATGGCCGGCCAACGACCAACGACCAGCGACCAACGACGGCCTCAGGACTCGCGACTCAGGAGTCGCGACTCGCGATGTATGCGAAATTCCGCAACCGCGTCATGTTCCCCATCGCGAGCGAAGCCGGCAAAGTCATCGCCTTCACTGGACGCACCCTCTCCACCGACGAAAAGGCCGGACCGAAATATCTGAACTCGCCTGAGACGCCCATCTATTCCAAAAGCCGCGTCCTCTTCAATCTCGATCACGCCAAGGAATGGATCAAGAAGTTCGACTACGCCATCCTCGTCGAAGGTCAGATGGATTGCATCTCCGTCTTTGCCGCCGGATTCCACAATGTCATCGCCAGCTCCGGCACCGCCTTCACCGAGCTTCAGGCCAAGCTTCTCGGACGCTTCACGAAGAACGTGGTCGTCAACTTCGATCCCGACACCGCCGGAGCCAAAGCCACCGAGCGCACCCTCGGGCTTCTGGTGGAAGAAGAATTCAATATCAAAGTCCTGACTCTCGAGCAGGGATTCGACCCCGATCTCTACATCCGCCGCAAAGGCAAAGATGCCTACGAAGATGGGCTCCGCCATTCGCAAAAATACTTCGATTACCTGATCGAGCGCGCCCGCTCCCAATTCCCCGTGCGCAACGCCGAGGGCAAGCATAAAGCCGTCAACTATCTTTTGCCGCACATCCAGCGCATTCCCAGCCGCATTATGCGCGATGAACTCGCGCAGGAGATCGCGCAGAAGCTTCAGATCGATTCGGCTGTCCTGCGCCAGGAATTGCGCCACACGGCAGCCACCCGTTCCGCGGCCACGGTTAAAGCGCCGGCCGAAGCGCAGGTCACCGACGCCGAGAAAGTCCTGATTCGCGCCTTGGCCTCGGCCCGCCAGATGCAGTCCGGCGAAGAGCATCTCTCCGCCCGCGATGGCGCCGAGGAAGAATTCGATCCCGCCCGTCAGGCCCAGTTCGTCCTTCTGAATGAACGTCTGCATTACGGACTTGCCACCGAGTCTCTTGCGGAATCCCTGCTCAATATGGGCTCCGACGTAATCGACGTTCTCGAAGTTCCGGCCGGCGAAAGCGACCGCCGGATGCTCGCCTCGATTCTGTTGAAAGAAGAGGAAGAGCTGACGGCCGAAATCCTCGAGGCCGCAGTCCGCGCCCTGCGGCGCATTCACCTCAAGCGGCAGCAGGAACAGGTACAGCAGGAACTGAAAAAGCCCGGCCTTTCTGCCGATAGAGATCGTTTGCGGGAATTGCTGTCGGAACTGGAGCGCATCAGCCGGGCGTTGCGCGATCCGACCCTGGCTGAAGACGGCCTGAAAGCCGTCAAAAGGCGCAAAAGTGCTTGAAACAAAAGGCTCTCGAATGCCATCTAAAGGTAATAAGGGAATGCTGCAGGCGGCGGAGTGAGGCGGGCAATCGATAGACGGGTAAAGCTAACTATGCTAAACTCTGTAGGTTTGTGCTAGGCGCACGATCCCGCTACACCCACATTCCCACCTTTTAAAAGGAACTTTACCACACGCTCCTGTGGAGCGGAGTTGACAGTTTAAGGACACCTCTTTGGCTCTTGACGACAAGTACGACGACATAAAAAAGCTGATCGACACAGGGAAGGAGAAGGGTTATCTCACCTACGACCAGGTGAACGATTTAATCCCGCACGATGTGCACTCTCCCGAAGACCTCGACGATCTGCTGACCACCATCGGTACGCAAGGCATCGACGTTCTCGAAGGACCGAAACTTCCTTCGCAAGGACTCGAGAAAAAAGGTTTCGAAGATTTAGAAGAAGGGGAGGACGTCGAGCTCGACCTCACCCCCGGCGCCCTGGAAAAAACCAACGATCCCGTGCGCATGTACTTGCGCGAGATGGGAACTGTGCCGCTGTTGACGCGCGAAGGCGAAGTCGAAATCGCCAAGCGCATCGAACGCGGACAACTGCGGGTGCTCAAAGCGCTATCGCGGTCGCCCATCGTGATCCGCGAACTGCTCACGCTCGGTGAAGACCTCAAGAAGAACGTTCGCTCGATCAAGGAAGTCGTGACCTTCGACGAGGAAGAGATCACGGACGAGATCCTGCAGAACCGCCTGAATGAGTTCACGGGCAAAATCGACGACATGGCCAAGCTGTACAAGAAGGCCCAGGTCCTCGAAGAGAAGTTCCAGGAAGTTTCAAAGACGAAGAAGCCGAAGGATCACCGCCGCGCGCGCCGGAAATTGGCCCGCGCGATCGTGGCTACTTCGATAGCCGTTCGCAAACTGGGATTCACCAACGCCGAGCGCAAGCGGCTGATCGAGCGGCTCAACAAGACGGTCGACGGCATGCGCTCGCTCGACCGTCAGGCGACGAATCTCGAGCGCAAGGCCGACTCGACCCGCAGTGAAGAGCAGAAGAAAGAATATCGCCGTCAGGCGCGGGCGATTCGCGGTGAGATCGAGAAACTCGAGCTGGAAACCGGCGTGTTGTTCCAGGAACTCAAGCGCACACAGCGCGAGATCATCCAGGGCGACATGGACGCGGAGCAGGCCAAGCGCGAGCTGATCGAGGCCAACCTGCGACTCGTGGTTTCGATTGCGAAGAAATACACCAACCGCGGACTGCAGTTCCTCGACCTGATTCAGGAAGGCAACATCGGACTGATGAAGGCCGTCGACAAATTCGAATACCGCCGTGGCTACAAATTTTCGACGTACGCCACGTGGTGGATCCGGCAGGCCATCACCCGTGCGATTGCCGACCAGGCGCGTACGATCCGCATCCCGGTACACATGATCGAAACGATCAACAAGCTGATCCGCACGTCGCGGCAGCTGGTGCAGGAACTGGGGCGCGAACCTACGTCGGAAGAGATCGCCAAGCGCATGGACATTCCAGTGGCAAAAGTGCGCAAGGTGCTCAAGATCGCACAGGAACCGATCTCGCTTGAAACGCCGATCGGCGAAGAGGAAGATTCGCATCTGGGCGACTTCATCGAAGACCGCGCGGTCGTATCGCCGGCGGAGGCGGTGATCAACGTGAACCTGAAGGACCAGACAGGACAGGTCCTGCGCACGCTGACGCCGCGCGAGGAGAAAGTTATCAAGATGCGCTTCGGCCTCGAAGACGGCAGCGAGCACACTCTGGAAGAGGTCGGACAGAGCTTCGCAGTCACCCGCGAACGCATCCGCCAGATCGAAGCGAAGGCGCTGCGGAAGCTGCGCCATCCGTCGAGATCGCGGAAGCTGCGCGCGTTCATGGATGGAGTAAGAGACTAGCGCTGCTCATGTGGGGACGGCCGCCTTCGGCAGTCCGGTTTTCACCACAGAGGCACGGAGTCACAGAGCAAGCGGAAGAAATGAAAGGCACGGCTTCGGCCGTGCCTTTGTTCTTTGTTCCAAATCGGGATGCGCGACAAAATATTCTTGGCTTCGCCGCTTTGGATTCAATTTGTCCTCATAGAATTGAGTCGGCGCAGGACGGCGGTTGTGGAGGGTGTTGCCAGTGGGTACTGGCCGCCGCCTGCGAAGCGGTCGAGTGGCCTAGTCAGCCATTAGGGTTCGAGTCCCTCGCCCTCCGCACGGTCACTCGATATTACCAATGAGTTCTTGACAGGGTTCTTTGTCGGATTAGAATTGTAGGTGCAGGCGGCGGTTAGTACCCATTTTGTAGCCCCGAGTGACTCTCGGGGCTTTCGCTTTTTGAGCCGGGCTAACAGTGATCCGCTTTTTAGTCATGATTTTCATCAGAAGCACGGGGCTCGGCCTGGGAAGAGGTTTGATTTCCAAGCAGGAGGGGAAGTTTGCGGCGGTGCAGGTGAAGTGCACGGTGTTCAGGAACCCAGAGGGCGAGGGTTACATCTGCTCGACCAGCAGCAGTCATAAGCTGTGCCGGAAGGGAGCGTTTGATTTTTTTGCCGCGTATGTAATTCCTGAGGACGCGTGGTACATCCTTCCGGCGAAGTTGATCCTCGGAATGAAGTCGATTTCGCTGCGCACCGGGGAGGGCGGCGAGGCGAAGTACGAGGAGTATCGGGAGGCGTGGCATCTGCTGCGGGCGGCAGCGGGATGTGGGGAGGGGACGTCCACAGGCGCCGCGGCATCGGAGAAGTGAAGCGCCTGGTGAAGAGACCGGGTCGGTCGACGGGTTGCCGATGGGTCCAGCGGTGGAGCGGATGCAGACGGCTTTCAAGTACTTCCGGAATTACTTGGAGAATAAAGACGTCGTGAGAACCGCCTGGCGCTGGCGCTCCGGCAACCGCGCACAAGGATGCCTGCACACTCTTTCCTGTGCGCGAGTAGTTACTCAGAGTGCAGGTTAAAATCTCCGGCCTGCATCGAGGATCCTCCTTCTCGCAAAGGCGGCGAGAAATGGGGCACCCCCAGACGGGTTCCGCATGGTCGCCCTTCGAGATTCAGAATCTCTCCCGACGTGCCCTGTGTCAGGATTGCATGGGCCAGGGACGGTTGGTGGATTCCAGGCGGCGCGGAGCGGAAAGGCTGCCGATCTCGGAATCGTCCTCGGCGAGCAGCAGGACGGCGACGCTGAGGAGCTCGATTTCCTTCTGCAGCTGACGGAATTCTTCCTGCTTCCGGCGGAGTCCGGCGAAAAGTTGGTTGGGCGTGCAGGTGACCGGTCTCTTCGTTAACGCCGTCGTTTTTAGGGCTGTCTTGGAGGCCGTTGGAGGCTGGCACGAAACCGCGCTGGGCGTCGACATGAGCTGACGCTTGGTTTCGTCGTCGGGCGGCAGCTGGCTGAGGAACTCGAGTCCGAGAAGGTCTCCGTTGCGGTGACGCACGATGGCGTTGACGCGCGAGGGCTCGGCGGTGGGAAACTGCAGCTGCATCATGTCGCCGGGATTCAGAGCGAGGCTGGCGTGGAGGGCCATGCCAGCGCGGCTGATGTCGCTGCCGCGGGCCATCACTGGAGTGGTGAGGATGCCGTTGACGCCGATGATGCGGACCGGCAGGTCGATCTCATAGCGCGGCCAGCGACGCGTGCTGCGCGGAAGCGGGTCTCGCGAGGGATGCTCGCTTTCCATTTTGCGTGTTGTTGGGTTCCGGCTGACTCTTAGAGCGGCGGTGAGGGAGGGCCGGCGAGCGGCCAAAGCATTCGTATGGTCCGAGATACGGGTGTGCACGGTTGAACCTCTGACTGAAAGTTTGTCCGCGAGGGCTTCAGGCAAGCGACCGCTAGGACTACGAAGTGGTGGGCAGAGTCAGTGTGACGGTGAAGAGCGGTGTTTGCAAATTACTAACGGCCAAATGCGGGGACGGTTACTACGTCGTTGAGGGTCGGCGGGGGCAGGCATCGGCTAAAGCCGGATCTTTCTTGCGGGCGCTTAACGACATGGCTGAAGGCATGTCCTGATACGAATCGTCGCAGTGCGGTTTGTCGTCAGATGAGGGAGCGGAGCAGGAATCGAAGGAAGCGGCGTTTTTCGGGAACGCGCCTTGGGAGGGCAGCGCGGTATTTTTCGATCCAGGCGTCGGGAGCAGGTTCCGCTAACGAGTGCAGCGTAGCGCGGAGACGTCCCTGGTCGGCTTTGTCGATGGAGACGAAGCGGAAGGGCTGGTGGTCTTGGGAAACAGGAGGCAGCATTTCGGCCGCGCCGAGCACGGGGCCGGTCTGGGTCACGAACAGGAGTTTGACGCGGGATCCTTGCGCGAGCGTGCTGGACATGGCGAGCAGGCCGCCGTTGAGGGAGAGAACTTCGAGCATGCCGCGCTGCTGGCGTCCGTCGGGCGCACGGAGGATGGCGGGAGCAGCGTCGTCGAGACGCACACGTGGGCTACGCCACTGCGTTTGGGGGCTGGGCATGTACTTTAAGTATCGGCGTGTGTACAAAGGTGTAAAGATTACGGAAGTTTCGAGGGAGAAGAAGTTACTCGGGCGATCGCTCAAGTTCGCAGAAAAAATCCTCCTTCTCGCTGGCGCGAGTCGTCGGGATGACAACGCGGGATAACGGGCTTACCTCAGGGGCTGAAGCCCGCATTGATATTTCATTCCATCGCGGCGCTAAAGCGCCGCGCTTCCACCTCCGAGCCAGCGCTTCGAGCACTTTGTCGCCGCGTCTGGAAGCCGTGCTCTTCCCAAATCATTTACGAGATGGCTCGTAAGCGCACGGCAATTGCGAAACCGCTCTAGCTTTTGCCGCCCTGTTTTTTTTCGACTTTGGCCCAGGTGTCTTTCAGGGCTACGGTGCGGTTGAAGATTGGGGCGGCGGGCTTGGAGTCAGGATCGACTGCGAAGTATCCGAGGCGCTCGAACTGATAGCGGGTGCTGGCGGCGGCGTTGGCGAGCGAAGGCTCGACCTTCGAATGCGGGATCACTTCGAGTGAATTGGGGTTCAGATAGTCGAGGACGTCTTTGCCTTCTTCGATCTCGGCGAGATGTGCCTTGGTGAAGAGATTTTCGTAGATGCGCACCTCGGCGTCGAGGGCGTGCTTTGCCGAGACCCAGTGAATTGTCGATTTGACTTTGCGTCCGTCGGGGGCATTGCCGCCACGCGTTGCCGGATCGTAGGTGCAGTGGACTTCGACGACTTGTCCTTCCTCATTTTTTACGACGCTTTTCGCGGTAATGAAGTAGCCATAGCGCAGCCGGACTTCGCGTCCGGGCGAGAGGCGGAAATATTTTGGCGGAGGTACTTCGCGGAAGTCGTCTTGCTCGATGTAGAGTTCGCGCGAGAAGGGGACCTTGCGCGATCCGGCGCTTTCATCTTCCGGATTGTTGTGCGCGTCCATCTCTTCGACCTGATCCTCAGAATAATTATCGATCACGACTTTTAGAGGATGGAGCACGGCCATCACGCGAGGGGAACGCTTGTTGAGGTCTTCGCGGACGAAGTGTTCGAGCATGGCGAGCTCGACGATGCCATTGGTGCGCGAGACGCCCGCGGCAGTCACGAAATTGCGGATCGCTTCCGGAGTATATCCACGGCGGCGTAGGCCGGAGAGCGTGGGCATGCGGGGATCGTCCCAGCCGCGGACAGTGCCCTGCTCCACGAGCTGGCGCAGCTTACGCTTCGACATCAGGGTGTAGGTCAGACTGAGGCGGTCGAACTCGATCTGCTGCGAGGGGAAAATTCCGAGCTGTTCGATGAACCAGTTGTAGAGCGGCTGGTGATCGGCGAATTCGAGCGAGCACATCGAGTGCGTGACTTTTTCCAGCGAGTCGGACTGGCCGTGCGCGAAATCGTACATCGGATAGATAGGCCACTTGTCGCCGGTGCGGTGATGCTCGGCATGGAGGATGCGATACATCACGGGATCGCGCATGTTCAGGTTCGGCGAAGACATGTCGATCTTGGCGCGGAGGACGCGGGATCCATCGGGAAACTCGCCGGCGCGCATGCGCTCGAACAGATTTAAGTTTTCTTCGACAGAGCGGTTGCGGTAGGGGCTGTCCTTGCCCGGTTCGGTGAGCGTGCCGCGGTGCTTGCGGATCTCCTCGGCGGAGAGATCGTCGACGTAGGCTTTGCCGTCTTGAATGAGCTTGATCGCCCACTCGTAGAGCTGACCGAAATAATCGGAGGCGTAGAAAAGGCCGTCCCAGTGAAAGCCGAGCCACTTGACGTCCTCCATGATGGAGTCGACGTACTCGACGTCTTCCTTCTCGGGATTGGTATCGTCGAAGCGGAGATTGGTGCGTCCGCCAAACTCGTCGGCCATGCCGAAGTCGATGCAGATGGCCTTGGCATGGCCGATGTGGAGGTATCCGTTGGGCTCGGGAGGAAAGCGGGTCTGCACACGGCCGTTGTACTTGTTGGTCTTGAGGTCTTCGAGGAAGCGTTCGCGAATGAAATTGGATGGGCGGGACTCGGGAGCGGCGTTCGAGCCGGTCTCGGTCTCGGTGGCAGAGGGAGTCATAATCTTTGATCTTACCGCAAAGGGACGAGCAGAAATAACGTTCTGGCAGCGAGTCAAATGAATACTGCCGAGTACGCGGAGGAAATTGAAGCATCGCAAAGCCGTAGGAGTGGAACTGCTTTTCAGGCGCGTTACGGAGATCTGGCTCGGGGCTGTGGCGCTGCACGCGAGATCCCTCGCCCCGCTGGTGAAAACGCGGGGCTTCGGGATGACGCATCCGTGCAGCGGTGTATTCGACACGAGCAAATTCAAACTGTTGAGCGACGTCGGGCTGGATGATCGCCGTTCCTGGATTCTTAGTTTTCCTCGGTCGTCCACAGGGAAGTGACATCGTCCACAGTTTCTTCACAAGGGGCGAGGTTTTTTATCTTGCGGGGCGCAACAATCTGGCTGAGAGTGGGTTCAGCGAAACGTGAGAGTTCCTGACTTGCCGGATGATTGCGGCAGAGCCAGTGGCAGCGGTGATTCTCGAAAGTGAATTGCCGCAGGGAAAACATCCAGAAATGCGCGAAAGCGCGGCTGGTTGCCCGGGCGTTGCGGCCTCCTCCCCTGTTTGCTCGTAAAGCAGGCGGGCCGCTGGCCACCGCAGCGGTTGCGGAACGTGATCGCGAGATCACGAATCCAAGACGCGCTTCGGCCCTTGCGGCACTCGGTTTCGAGCGCTGCCGGGCTGAAACAATCGTCGTAGGGCGGAGCAGGAACCCACGAATAATGCGGTCCGGGGTGGCTGGCCCCGGGCCGCATTCGAATTTAGCTCTCCGTCGTCGGTTCTTTGTGCTCAGCGTCGGAACACCTTCTCTCCCTCCTCTTGATGTTCGTTTTTTGTTCGCCTACAATGGGGCTGAGCGAAAGACATTTGTTGTTCCAAACAATTTTTATTGTTGACGGGATTTCCAGAGTGTGTGCGTGGCATTCACAGCGGGAATAAAGGTATGTTCCTTTTCAGGTTTCTGAAAATCCTGTTGAGAGAGATCCGTGGCCACTTCCGATTACACCATTAGCACCCTTCCGGCGAATGTAGAAGCTGAGCGGTCGATCCTTGGGGCGATCCTGCTCGATAACTTTGCGTACAACCAGGCGGCGGAGCATTTGCGGATAGAGGATTTCTCCCTCGATTCGCACCGGAGAATTTATACGCGCATGGTCGATCTAGCGGAGTCTTCGCGGCCGATCGACATGATTACGCTGATCGATGAGCTCGAGCGGCACAAGGACCTGCAGGCGATCGGCGATGTGGCGTATGTGTCGAGCCTGGTGGAGGGCGTGCCGGACCGGCCGAGCATCGAGCACTACGTCAAGATTGTCCGCGACAAAGCGCTATTGCGGGGAGTGATCTCTGCGGCGACCACGGCGATTGCGCGCGCAAGCGATCAATCGGATGCAGCGGAAGATGTTTTGAGCGACACCGAAGCGGCAATCTTTCAGCTCTCGGAAAAGCGCATTGGGCGCGGGTTCATGGGAGTACAGGAGATTGTCCGCGAGACGTTCGGGTCAGTGGATGCGCTGCTGCAACGCGGCCAGCGCATTACCGGGCTGGCGACGCACTATACCGATCTGGACGAAATGACGAGCGGAATGCAGCGCTCGGACCTGGTGATCATTGCGGCGCGGCCTTCGATGGGCAAGACGGCATTCGTGATGAATATTGCGGAGAATGCGGCGATTGAAGATCAGCAGGTTGTGGGAGTGTTTTCCCTGGAAATGTCGCGCGAAGCGCTGCTGATGCGCTTGCTGTGTTCGCAGGCGAGAGTCGACGCTCACAAGATGCGGACCGGTTCGTTGTGGCAGGATGATACGAAGAAAGTTGTGAGAGCAATGGAGCAGCTGGCGCACGCTCCCATATTCATCGACGACACGCCAGGAATTTCTTTGAGCGAGATGCGCGCCAAGGCGCGGCGGCTGAAGCAGGCGCAGGGGCGCCTGGACCTGATCATCGTGGATTATCTACAGCTGATGTCCGGCGGAGGAAAGCGATTCGAGAACCGGACGCAAGAAGTGTCGTCGATCTCGCGGGGGCTGAAGGCGCTGGCGAAAGAACTCAGTGTTCCGGTGATTGCGCTCTCGCAGTTGAGTCGCGCTCCTGAGAGCCGCGGCGGAGATCATCGTCCGCAGCTGGCAGATCTGCGCGAGTCGGGATCGATTGAGCAGGACGCCGATCTGGTCATGTTCATCTTCCGCGAGGAAGTCTACAAGCAGGATGATCCGGAGTTGCAGGGACGTGCAGAAATCATCATTGCCAAACAGCGCAACGGCCCGATCGGGCGCGTAAAGATGGCATTCCTCAAGCATTGCACCCGGTTCGAGTCACTAGCCGAGGGCGGCGTGGCTCCCGAGGAATAAGTTCCCCGTTACAGGCAATCCTGTATCCGCCTGGGAGTAAGTACTGTAGACGCATAGGTTTGCACACTCGCCCGAAAAGTTCCCTCATCCTGTGGAAAAGCTTGTGGAATTGAAAAACGTTTTCAGGATTTCTTACAGCAAAAACCGAGCGGTCGGTTCGCGAGGTGAGACACCCGGGCACTTAAAGCCATGACTAGTAACCAGTTATGCAATTCATCTGAGATTAACAGAAGGCTTGCGGCGCGGAAGTCGAGGCGGATGCGAATTTGAGATTTGCACATTTTGAGTCGTAGCACTTTCGGTTTGGGGCGATTTTTCGCGGGTGGAAAGAGCGTCTCGCAGCGAAATCAACGATTGCGGGAATCGCTTTTTGTGATGCTGGGCGGCTTCGGGATGAGTAGACGGGGGTGGCTGTGGCTATCCCGAAACAAAGGGTCTCTGCACTCCGCACTGCCTGGCGGAAGGCAACGCCATGGTCGAGATAACCAATACGTCGAGATGACGGTAATTGAGGGCGCAGCGAGCGCGAGCTTCGCTCGCTGGACAGCCGGGGCGGCTGTCCCCACATGATCCTGGTCTGGACAGCCGGGGCGGCTGTCGCTACGTGGTCATCTTTGACCGTCAGTTGCTGTCTTCGCCCACTTTCAGGACGGCCAGGAAGGCCTCCTGGGGAATATCGACGCGGCCGATGCGCTTCATGCGCTTCTTGCCTTCCTTCTGTTTTTCGAGCAGCTTGCGCTTGCGGGTGATGTCGCCGCCGTAGCATTTGGCGAGGACGTTCTTGCGCATGGCGTGCACGGTTTCGCGGGCGATGATCTTGGCGCCGATCGAGGCCTGAATGGGGACTTCGAACATTTGGCGAGGGATAAGTTCGCGCATCTTGGAAACCAGAGCCTTGCCGCGTTCGTAGGCAAAGTCGCGATGGACGATGATGGAGAGCGCGTCGACCGGATCGCCGGCGACGAGGATATCGAGCTTGACCATGGGCGATTCCCAGTATCCGGCGAGGTGATAGTCGAGCGACGCGTATCCCCGCGACGCGGATTTGAGGCGGTCGTAGAAGTCGAGGACGATTTCGTTTAGCGGCAATTCGTAATGCAACATCACGCGCGAGGAGCTGACGTATTCGAACGCCTTCTGCTTGCCGCGCTTTTCTTCCACCAGCGCCAGAATTCCGCCGACGTACTCTTCGTTGGTGAGAATCGTGGCCAGGATCACGGGCTCTTCGACTTTGGCAATCTCGCTGGGATCGAGCCAGCGCGAAGGATTATCGATCTCGACCATTTCGCCGTCGGTCTTGGTGATCTTGTAGCGGACGCCGGGAGCCGTGGTGATGAGGTCGAGGTTGAACTCGCGCTCGAGACGCTCCTGAATGATTTCCATGTGGAGCAAGCCGAGGAATCCGCAGCGGAAGCCGAAGCCGAGGGCGACAGAACTTTCGGGCTCGAAGAAAAAAGACGAATCATTCAGGCGAAGTTTTTCGAGAGCTTCGCGGAGCTGGGTGTGCTCGTGGGCGTCGACGGTGTAGAGTCCGGCGAAGACCATGGGCTTGATTTCTTCGAAGCCGGGTAGAGGCTCGATGGCGGGATTGGCGTCTTCGGTAATAGTGTCGCCGATTTTGGTGTCGGCAACGTTCTTGATATTGGCAACGATGAATCCGACTTCTCCAGCATGGAGTTGATCGATTTCGACGGGCTTGGGAGTCAGGACGCCGAGAGTCTCTGCGTCGAAGGTGGTGCCATTCCACATGAGACGAATTCTTTGTCCCTTGCGCAGCGTGCCTTGAAAGACGCGAGCGAGCACGACGACGCCGCGGTAGGCGTCGAACCAGGAGTCGAAGACCAGGGCCTGCAGGCGGTTTTCGGGCTGTCCCTTGGGCGGGGGGATGCGGTTGACGATGGCTTCGAGAACCTCTGGGACCCCCTGGCCAGTCTTGGCGCTGATCAGGATGGCGTCGGAGGCGTCGAGGCCGACGGCGGATTCGATCATTTCTTTGGTGCGGGGGATATCGGCGCTCTGGAGATCGATTTTGTTGATGACGGGAATGATTTCGAGGCCATGATTAATGGCGAGATACGAGTTGGCGAGCGTCTGGGCCTCGACCCCCTGGGAGGCATCGACAATGAGGAGGGCGCCTTCGCAGGAGGCGAGCGAGCGCGAGACTTCGTAGGAAAAATCGACGTGGCCGGGGGTGTCGATCAGGTTGAGCTGATAGATTTCGCCGTTGTGAGCGGTGTACATCATGCGAACGGCATGGGCTTTGATGGTGATGCCGCGCTCGCGTTCGAGGTCCATGGAGTCGAGCACCTGAGCCTGCATTTCGCGCGCGGTGAGGGACCCGGTCAATTCGAGCAGGCGGTCGGCGAGCGTCGATTTGCCGTGGTCGATGTGCGCGATGATCGCGAAATTGCGGATGTGCTGGGAGTCCATGGGAGCGGGTGAATACTCAATTTTAGCAGGGATAAGGCGAATGGCAGCTCCATGGCGAGTGCGGCGCAATTTACCAACCACGAAGGACACAAAGTCACACGAAGGACAAAGCGCCTTGCAGCTGCTTGTGCGCTGGTTTAACCTCATCAATCGGAATCAAGGTTGCCGATCAATATCGTGCGGACGGCGAAGACTGGACCTTGTGGGGGAATATATGCGGCGAATTTCCATTCTGATTCTTCTTGCTTGCGGCATGAGCGCCGGGCAGAGTTTGTCGCCGGAGGTGCGCGGATTTGTAAAGGTGGATGCGCCGGTCGTCGCGTTGACGCACGTGACTCTGATCGACGGGACCGGCGCAGCGGCAAAAGAGGATCAGACGATCGTTCTCAGGCAGGGCAAGATAGAGTCCGTGGGGGACGCTTCAGGAGCGAGTGTTCCGAAAGATGCGCAGGTGCTCGATCTCCACGGATACAGCGTGATTCCCGGGCTGGTCGGGATGCACGACCACATGTTCTATCCGGTCGGGCGCGGCGTTTTTGGAGAGATGGCTTACAGCTTTCCGCGGCTGTATCTGGCCGGCGGCGTGACCACGATACGAACGACTGGGGCGCTCGAACCGTACACGGATCTGGAGTTGAAGAAGGCGATCGATGCCGGACAGATGCCCGGTCCGAAGATGCATGTGACCGGACCGTATTTGGAGGGCAAGGGCTCGTGGGCGATTCAAATGCACCAGCTGACGGGGCCCGAGGACGCGACCAAGACCGTGAATTTCTGGCTGGATGAAGGCGTCGACAATTTCAAGGCGTACATGTTCATTACGCGCGCGGAATTGAGAGCTGCGATCGAGGCGGCGCATAAGCGCGGAGCCAAGGTGACCGGGCATCTTTGCGCCGTGACATTTCGCGAAGCGGCCGACCTCGGGATCGACGATCTGGAGCACGGATTGTTCGTCGACACGGAATTTCTCGCGGGCAAGAAACTGGATGAGTGTCCGCAGAGGCCCGAGGATCCAGTCGGGATGGCGAAGCTCGATGTGAATTCAGGACCGTTACACGACACGATTCAATATCTGGTGCAGCATCATGTTGCGGTGACATCAACTTTGCCGGTCTTCGAGATGGGCGGTTTTCCAGGCCGTCCGGCGGTTCAAAAGCGCGTGCTTGATGCTCTCGCCACCGATGCGAAGACGGCGTGGCTTGCGAATCGCGTGCGCTACAGCGACACGGAATTTCTGAAGCGGAACTTTGGAAGTGAGGAGTCGCCGCTTCCGGCGGCATTCAAGAAAGAAGAAGAATTTGAATACGCTTTCTCGAAGGCGGGAGGACTGCTGATGGCGGGGCTCGATCCTACCGGCATGGGCGGAGTGATTGCCGGATTTGGCGACCAGCGCGAAGTCGAGTTGCTGGTGGAGTCGGGATTCACGCCGGTGGAGGCGATTCATATCGCGACTTACAATGGCGCGCAGTATCTAGGAGAACTTGACCGGATTGGAACGATCGCCGCCGGGAAGCAGGCTGATTTGGTCGTGATCAAGGGAGATCCGTCGAAGAAGATTGAAGACATCGAAAACGTGGAAACCGTGTTCAAAGATGGGATCGGTTACGATTCGGCGAAGTTGATTGAGTCGGTGCGCGGCAGTGTGGGGGACCGGTAATAGCTTTGGCGGCACGACTGGAAGCCGCGCCATTTCAAAACCATTTATCAAGTAGCCTCTTGGTTCTCAGTTTGCAGCAACGAACCCCTTTTTCTGTGTCATGACGGAATGGCCATTTACTGCGATTGATCATGTGCAGCTTGCGGTGCCAGCGGGCGAGGAAGATGCTGCGCGCCGGTTCTATCGCGATCTGCTGGGGATGCGGGAGTTGGCCAAGCCCGCCGAGTTGGCGAAGCGCGGCGGATGCTGGTTCGAGAGCGGACGCGTCCAGATTCACCTTGGAGTGGAGAAGGAGTTTCGTCCGGCGAAGAAGGCGCATCCGGCGCTGCGATGCCGGGATTACGACGAACTTACGAGCCGATTGCGTTCCGCGGGTGTCGATGTCAGTGACGACAACATGATTCCCGGCGTTCGGCGATGCCACATCTCGGATCCGTTCGGGAATCGCATCGAGCTGGTGTGCGAATGACGCGGTTCCGTGTTCGATAGAATCAGTCTCAAATGCTCATTCTGGCCTCCGCTTCTCCGCGCCGTAAAGATCTTCTGCGTAGTGCCGGCATTTCGTTCACGGCGCAACCTGCGGATCTCGACGAAAGTCCTTTGCCAGACGAAACCGCGCGCGCTTGCGCAGAGCGGCTGGCGCGCGAGAAAGCGATGGCGGTCTGGCGAACCTGGCCGGAGAACCTGGTCCTTGGCGCTGATACTGTTGTTGTGGTGGACGGCATTATTCTTGGCAAGCCCGCTGACGTGGAGGATGCCGCGCGGATGCTGCGCCTGCTTTCGGGCCGTCAGCACGAAGTGATTACGGGCGTGTGCCTGGTGAGCGCGGTAAAGCACCAGCAGCCGTGTTCGAATGGTCCGCGGCCTTATGTGATTGAGAGAACTAAGAAAGCGGAGATAAGGATCGG
This sequence comes from uncultured Acidobacteriota bacterium, assembly GCA_963763845.1. Classification (GTDB taxonomy): domain Bacteria; phylum Acidobacteriota; class Terriglobia; order Terriglobales; family Acidobacteriaceae; genus Sulfotelmatobacter. Next base: position 285,630 of record CAVXPX010000009.1, on the reverse strand, counting down.
TTCTGAGAGCACGCGCGTGACTTTGAATCAGCTGTCGGACGACGACATCCACCAGTACGTAGCCAGCGGAGAGCCGATGGATAAGGCGGGAGCGTACGCGATCCAGGGGCTCGCCTCGCGATGGATTCCACGCATTGAAGGCGATTACAGCAATGTGGTGGGATTGCCGGTGGCGCTGGTGTACCAGATGTTAGGCGATCGGCAGAATGGGTAGTGACCTGGAAAGCCGCTGCGAGATCAGGGCTTTTTTTCTTCTTCCGGTTTTTTCTCTTCGTCCTTTACCGAAGACTTAAAGTTGCGGATGCTTTCTCCCAAGCCCTTGCCCAGCGCCGCGAATTTACTCGGCCCGAACAGTAACAGAGCGATGGCGACAATCAAGAGGATCTCAGGGAGACCGATTTTGCCTTCCATATTTGGAAACCTCGTAGGGCCGCGGCAAAGCCGTGCGGGACGAGCGAACTTCGCCTAAGAAAATTCTAGGCTAGTAGCTGCGGGGAGTCAAAATAACCGCATCTTACGCGGTAAGCACAAAATGCTCACAAAGCGCCCAGAGCGCAGTCTATTCCTGGGAGCCCGGCCCGCTGGAGGTAATTTGCGATGCTGAAGATTCGCGTTCTTATTCTCACAATTTCTCTGGTTTGCGGCGCTCCCTGGTGTTTCACCCAAAGCTCGGCGGCAAGTCCCGCGCCCGAGCAGCAGCGGAAGACCAGCGATCCGTATACGGGAAATCTGGCGATCTTCGATTCTCCGGGCAGAGATCAGCGGCTGCAGGTCAACCGTGTGATGGACGTGCTGGGAATTGCCCCGGGGAAGTCGGTGGCGGATATCGGAGCGGGTTCGGGGTGGTTCACGGTGCGGGCGGCGCGGCGAACTGAAAGCGGAACGGTATATGCGGTGGATATCAATCCGGAGGCCGTTCACTATATTGATGCCCGCGCGCGAAAAGAGAAGATCGAGAATGTGAAGACAATCCTGAGCACGCCGGATGATCCGGAGCTTCCGCAGCATTCGGTAGATGCGGTGCTGCTGCTGAAGTCGTATCACGAAGTGGCGCATCCGGTTCTATTGCTGCGAAATCTGCGACCGGGGCTGAAGCCGAATGCGAAGGTGGGCGTCATCGATCGGAACGGGAATGGCGAGGATCACGGGGTGGATCGCGACGTTGTCATTCGCGAGGCGAAGGAAGCAGGTTACCGGTTGGCTGGACAATACGATTTTGTGAAAGGCGACCGGGAGGATTATTTTCTGGTCTTCACGGTAGAAGATTGACTTCATCGACTACGGACCACGTGGTGCGAGTGAGATCGGCGAAGAGCGGCAGGTCGGCGTCGGAAGCGGCTCCCTGCGGGCTGGCCCAGGCGGCTTCCATGATTTCCTCACTGTCGAAATAGAGTTCGATAATCGCGTCCCAGTCCGGGGAGTTGCGTTTGGGATCGGGTATCACGTGATTCTGTGCGTACTGACGGAGTCCGGGGAGATTCATCGCGAGCGGCGCGTGAATTTGCTCGAGGTGACGACGGAATTGTTCCGGGGTGAGATCGGGGCGGCGGTAGAGAACGACCATGAATTTGAGCATCGCTTTTCAGGCGGAAGCGCCCCTCCTTTTTCGTCATTCACGCGGCGCTAAAGAGGCGCTCTTCCACTTCACGGATTCCCAGGTCTGGCAAAAGCGGCGAGACCTGGGGCACCGTTGCATCGGCACGCCGGGTCAGGCGGATTCGATCATTCCCGCCAGCAGAAGAGCGCGGCGGGGTAACTCTGAGATGACGATGTACTCGTGAACGGCGTGAGCGCCTTCGCCGACACCGCCCATGCCGTCGAGCGTGGGGATGCCGATGCCGGCGGTGAAGTTTCCGTCGGAACCTCCGCCGACAGCTGCTTCTTCGAGTTTCCAGCCAATTTCTTTCGCGATGGACTGCGCTTTCTGATAGAGAGCAGCCACACCGGCGGTGCGTTCCATCGGCAGACGGTTGATGCCGCCTTCGAGATGGAGTTTGCAGTGTTTGTCGAAGGGTTTCAAGCTGCGCAGTTTGCGGTCGAGAGCTTTGGCTTGCTGGGCTTGCTTGATGCGTACGTCTATTTCTACGCAGGCTTCCGCGGCGATAACGTTGGTGCGCGTGCCTCCGCGAATAACTCCGGGATTCACTGAGATGCCGTGGCGCAAATCGTTGAGCTTTGAAATGGCAGTGACCTGGCGCGAGAGTTCGAGGATGGCGCTGTGTCCTTTGCCGGGATCGAGTCCGGCATGAGCGGCGACGCCTCGCACGGTGAGTTTGTATTCGCCCACGCCTTTGCGCGCGGTTTTGACGGCACCGCGGAGTCCGGCAGCGGGTTCGAGCACGAACACGCCGGCGGATTGGCGCGCGAGGTCTTCGGTGATTTTGCGCGAAGAACGGCTGCCGACTTCTTCGTCGGAGACGAGGAAGACGGTGACTGGGCGGAGCAATGTTCCCTGCCAGGACTTCAACCCTTCGATGGCCGACATCATCAGCGCGATGCCAGATTTCATGTCGAGGACGCCGGGGCCGTGGAGGCGCCCATCGACGGTGCGACAGGGCATGTTGGCGAGCGTTCCCAGCGGATACACGGTGTCGAAGTGGCCGAGCAGGAGAACGGGTTTGGCGCCGTCGCGACCTGGGAAATCGATTTGAAGATTGTCGGCGTAATCGCTGGTGCGGTGAATTTTGGCGCGTCCGCCGAGGGATTCGAAACCTCTGGCGAGCACGGCGCCCATGCGGTCTCCGGCTTGTTTGTCGTCGCTGGGCGATTCGATTTCGACGAACTCGCGGATGGTTTGGACAAGGGACTCATTGCGCTCTACGAAATATTGGAGGCGATCGCGCCAGACTTGCGTCGATTGCTTTTTGGCAGGCTGTGATGGTTTCTTCGTCGGCATGGCTCGTGAGAAAAATCCCCACTTCCGCCGCAACCGGCCTGAAGTGGGGCACCTGCCGTACAGTATAATCTTCAAGCTGTTTGGTGCGAACTTATCGAACGAACTATGAATGAAAGCAGCCCTGTGCCGGAGACTTCGTTCAACGGAGCGAAGATCGGGTATGACATCCACGAAATATTAAGAATCCTGCCGCACCGCTATCCGTTCCTGCTGATTGACCGCGTGCTTGAACTGAAGCGCAAAGAGAGAATCGTGGCGATCAAGAATGTCACCATCAACGAGCCATTTTTCAATGGACATTTTCCGGGACTGCCAATCATGCCGGGGGTGCTGATTGTGGAGGCGATCGCGCAAGCCGGTGGTGCGTTGCTGCTGACGGAAGTGGAAGACCGCAGCGACAAGGTGATGGTGTTTACCGGGATCGAGCGGGCGCGGTTCCGGCGGCCGGTGGGGCCGGGCGATCAGCTGCGGCTCGAAGTGGAGTTGCGCGGGTGGAGAGAAGTTCCGGGAATGACCGCGGCGAAGATGCACGGTGTGGCGCTGGTCGGAGACAAGAAAGTTGCCGAGGCGACTGTGTCGTGCCAGTTGATCGACAGCTCGCGCGGCCGGGCTGCGAACGGCGGAGATATCGAAGCCTGATTTGAATTCAGGCAAGTTTTCACCACAGGGGACACAGAGGTCCTCTGACACTTCGGCAAGCTCGTGCCATGAACGTTCATCCAACGGCAATCATTGATGCGGGCGCGAAGATTCCTGATTCGTGCCAGGTCGGTCCTTATTGTGTGATTGGGGCGGGTGTCGAGCTGGGAGAGAATTGCCGGCTCATCTCGCACGTCGCGATGGAAGGGCCGACGACAATTGGCTCGGATAATACGTTCTTCCCATTTACGGCGATCGGCATGGCTCCGCAGGATGTGACCTACAGGGGCGAGCCGACGCGGCTGGAAATCGGCGATCACAATGATATCCGCGAATATGTCACGATCAATCGCGGAACCGTGAAGGGCGGAGGGCTGACCAGGGTTGGCAGCCATCTGCTGATCATGGCGTATACGCACATTGGGCACGATTGCTTGATTGGCGATCACGTCATGCTGGTGAATGGCGCCACTCTGGGTGGACACGTAACGGTGGAAGAGTGGGCGGTCGTGGGGGCGCTGTGCCCGGTGCATCAGTTCGTGCGAATCGGAGCGCATTCATACGTCGGCGGCGGGACGACGATCACGCAGGATGTGCTGCCGTTCTCGATGACGTCGGCGGCGCGCGAAACGCATGCGTATCTGATGAATAAAGTTGGGCTGCAGCGGCGCGGATTCTCGCGGGAGAGAATCGCGAAGATTCATCATGCCTATAAAATCCTGCTGGCCTCGAAGATGAATACTTCGCAGGCGCTGGAGAAGCTGAAGTCGGAATCGGATCGCGGAGAAGATGTGGAGATGCTGATCCGGTTCGTTGAGGGGTCGGAGCGCGGGATCATCAAGTGAGGCAGTTGCGGCTTCCAGCTCTTAGCTTCTAGCTTCTAGCTTGTAGCCAAATCAAAACACGCTCGAAGGCCTCTGGCGCTGCTGGCCTTTCACTCCTGGGAAACTTATTCGCTTGAGAAGGGATGCTTCGGTTAAGCTTCGGCTTCGCCGAAGGTCAATCCTCGCTCAGCAGGAAAGAGCAAGAAGGATATCAACACAGCCCAGCCATCGCATAAATACAGAAGCGAGTAAATTCAGTTTTCCTCAGGGGCTGAAGCTCGCATTGATTCTGGCCTGATCGCGGCGCTCAAGCGCCGCTCTTCCACGTTGGGTTCGGCTGGAGAGCCATCCCTGCTCTTGCTAGTTCGTCGATCCTCTCTTTTCCAGCAGCGATTCCATTTCGTCCATGACGCGGTTCATTTTCTTGACCGTGAGTTCGAGGGGGTCGTTGCTGGTCATGTCGACGCCGGCGTCTTTGAGAAGGTCGATAGGGTATTTTGATTTTCCGGCGGAGAGGAATTTCAGATAGCGATCGGTTGCGCCCGGATCACCTGCCAAGACTTTTTCCGACAATGCTGACGAGGCCGTGAACGACGTGGCGTACTGGAAAACATAATATGCATTGTAGAAATGCGGGATCATGGACCATTCGTTGGCGATATAGTCGTCAACAATGCAGATGCCTTGCCCATGGCCGTAGTACTTGTTCACGATTTCGGTGTAGAGCCTCGACAGCGCGTCGCCGGTGAGAGGCTGGCCTTTCTCGACCATCTCGTGCATGCGCAGTTCGAATTCAGCGAATTGCGTCTGGCGGAAGACAGTCCCTTTGAAACTTTCCAGGTAGTTGCCCAAGAGAGACAGGCGCGTCGTGTCATCTTTGATCTGCTTCAGCATGTAGTCCATGAGAAGGGCTTCGTTGAAGGTAGAAGCGACCTCCGCGACAAAGATGGTGTACGACGACAGCGGATACGGCTGGGTCTTGTTGGAGAAATAGCTGTGCATGGTGTGGCCGAGTTCGTGGGCCAGCGTGCTCATGTCGTCGTACTTTCCGTTGTAATTCATGAGCATGTATGGGTGAACGTCGTAGGCGGCGCCGTTAGAGTAGGCGCCGGCGCGCTTGCCTTCCGTGGGATACATGTCGATCCAACGCTCGGTGAAAGATTGGTTCGTTACCCTGGAGTACTCGGGACCGAGCGGGGCCAGGGCGGAAAGAATTTTGCGCTCGGCGGCCTCTACGGAATACCTCGCGTCAACGGAAGGAACGAGCGGAGCGTAGAGATCGTAATAGTGGAGCTCGGGGAGGCCCATGATGCGCTTGCGAAGATTCAGGTAGCGATGAAAGGTCGCGAGATTGCGTCCGACTCCCTCGATTAATTTGAAATACACGGAAACCGGGATGTTCGGCTGGTCGAGAGCTGCATGAAGCGAGGATGCGTAATTTCGGGCGCGCGCATAAAACACGGATGTCTGCACGTTGGAGTTCATCAGGGAACCCAAGGTGGCGCGGTATTTTTCGAGCGAAGTGAAGAAGGCTTCCATGACCGTTTGGCGGTCTTCGCGAACGGGAGAAGCGCGGTGGAGCGCGAGAGCAGCCTTGTCGAGCTTCACGGATTTGCCGTCGCTCAGAGTGACCGAAGGATAGGGGAAGTCGGCGTCGGCAAAAACGCCAAAGATGCTCGATGGTCCGCTGGCCATGATTGAGGCGGCGGCGAGCAGCTTTTCTTCTTCAGTGCTGAGCGTGTGAGCGCGACGGCGGGTGATGTCGTCGAGGTACTGGCGGTAGATGCGCAGACGGGGCTCTTCGGCAAGGAATCGCTGGATGGTGGCGTCATCCATCTTGAGGATTTCAGGCTCGATGAATGCTGATTCGGTTGCGAGAACAGAGCCGAGCTGGATCATTTCCTGTTCCATGCCCTGGTAGAGGCTGAGGCGCGTGTCCTGATCGGAGCTCATGCTGGCATAGACGAAGAGGCGCGTGAGTTCCTTGTCGAAGTAACTCTGCAGGTCGAGGGTGTCGGCCAACGTCGAGGCGGCATAGGCGAGCTTGCCTTGAAATTTGCGCAGTTTCGGCAACTCGGCGGCGAGCTTTTCTTTCTCAGCGCGCCAGGCGTCGTCGGAGGGATAGATGGGCGCGAGGTCCCATTTGTGCTCGTCGGGAATCTTGTTGCGGTCGCGCTCCTGGAGATGAGGTGGCAGAGTCGATGTGGCGAAGAAAACGAGCGGCTCGGGATCGATGGGCATGAATAAGGCTCCTTAACAGGGGAACGGTGCACAGGGTCTAGCTGGCGATACAAATATGATCGCATGCCCGGCTGGCTGCGTGGGATTCATTCGTCGCTTTTCAGGCGGGGTTTTGCGAGGAATTATCTGCGGCGATGGCGCGCGCGAGATCCCTCCGCCCGCTGGTAAAGGCGCGGACCCTCGGGATGACGCCATTGGTAAAAGCTTCTCTAGAAATGCTCGACCCCAAAGTTTTTGGCCGTATCGGGAGTAAGGCGGAGAGCGTCAATGATGCGATTCGGCCATGCGGTTCGAAGTCAGATGCTAGACTTGCTTCCGAGCTCGTTGACCGAGCGAACTAATGTCTAGTCAAGCTGAAAAACTCGGACTGATTGCGGGGAATGGAAAGTTTCCGTTTCTGGTGCTGGATGCGGCGCGGGCTCAGGGATTCGAAGTGGTTGTGGCCGCGATCAAGGAAGAGGCATTTCCGGAGATTGAATTGCGAGGCGCGGCGGTACACTGGCTCTCGCTGGGCGAACTGTCAAAGTTGATTGAAACGTTTCAGCGCGAAGGTGTGCGTCGAGCGGTGATGGCCGGACAGGTGAAGCACAAGCAGATTTTTTCGAGCATCCGTCCGGACTGGCGATTGGCAAAACTCCTGCTGTCCCTGACGACGCGCAATACGGATTCTCTGTTGGGCGCGGTGGCGAAAGTCCTGGGGGATGAAGGCATCACGCTGGAGAGTTCGACGTGGCTGCTGGAGGCGTTGCTGGTAAATCCCGGAGTACTCACACAGAGAGCGCCGAGTGAGCAGGAGCTCAAGAACATCGATTATGGTCGCGCGGTAGCGCGCCAGTTGGCGCGGCACGACATTGGACAGACCGTGGTGATTGCGGAATCGGCATGTGTGGCTGTCGAAGCCATGGAAGGCACTGATGCGACGATCGAGCGGGCGGGACAGATCATGCGCTCTTTGCATGGCGATGCTTCCACGCTGAGCCGCGCGTTAACCGTGGTAAAGATTGCGAAGCCGAATCAGGATATGCGGTTTGACGTGCCCGTCGTCGGAGTGAAGACGATTGACGTGATGCAATCCGCGGGCGCGTCTTGCCTGGCGGTGGATGCAGGTAAGTGCCTGCTGCTCGACGGGCAGAAAGTAGTCGAGCGAGCCAATCAGGCAGAGATCGCAATTGAGTCGCGGGCGAGCTGAGCGCTACTCCTCTTCTTCTTTCACCTCGCCGCGTTCTGCCTTGGACTTTTCAATGATCTTTTCCTGCAATTGGCCGGGGACGACATCGTAGTGGTGCATTTCCATGTTGAAGCTGCCGCGGCCCTGCGTCATTGAGGTCAGGTCAGCGCCGTAGGTCAGCATTTCGGCCATCGGAACTTCGGCTTTCACGATGGTGTTGCCCGCCTTGTTGTCCATGCCCTGAATGCGTCCGCGGCGGCTGTTGAGATCGCCCATAATCGATCCGGCAAAATCGTCGGGGACGGTAATCTCGACGTTCATGATGGGCTCGAGCAGAGTGGGCTTGGCGATTTCCATGGCTTTCTTGAAGGCGATGCGTCCGGCCATCTGGAAAGAAAGATCGTTGGAATCGACGTCGTGATAAGAGCCGTCGTAGAGGACGACTTTGAAGTCAACGACAGGAAATCCGGCGAGATAGCCGCGGGCCGCGGCGTCCTTTACTCCTTTTTCAACGGCGGGAATGAAGTTTCTCGGAATCGCGCCGCCGAAGATATCGTTGACGAATTCGAACTCTCCGCCGCGCGGCAGCGGCTCCATCTTGATCTTGCAATCGCCGTACTGGCCGTGGCCGCCAGTCTGTTTCTTGTGGCGTCCCTGAACGTCGGCCTTGCCGCGAATGGTTTCTCGGTAGGGAACCTTGGGCGCTTTGAGGTTGACTTGGGTGTTGTAGCGCTTCTTCAGCTTCGAGACGGTGACTTCGATGTGCTGCTGGCCAGTGCCGGCGATGAGGAATTCCTTGGTCTGAGGATCGCGGAAGAAGCGCAGCATGGCATCTTCTTCCATGAGCTTGTGGAGTCCGGGGCCGAGCTTGTCTTCGTCGGCGCGGCTCTTGGGTTCAATGGCGAAAGTGATGGCTGGCTCGGGCAGCTTGACGCGCGGATATTGGATGGGCGCGATTTTATCGCCGAGAGTGTCGCCGGTCAGTGTGTCTTTGAGTTTTGCGACGGCGCCAACGTCTCCGGCATGAAGCTCGTTCACGGGGATGACGGTTTTTCCCTGCATGACCGAAATGTGTGAGAGCTTTTCCAGCGTGCCTTTGCTGAAATTCTGTAAGGTGGCGTCATTCTTGAGCACGCCGGAAAAAACCTTGAAATAAGAGATCCGTCCGGCGAATGCGTCGGAGATGGTTTTGAAAACGTAAACGGAAACCGGCTCCTCGTCGGTTTCGTGACGCTTGGGGGTATCGCCATCGCCTTCGGCGGCGACTTCTCCCTGCACCCACTCATGCTCGGAAGGAGCGGGGGTGTAGTCGATGATGAAATCCATGACCCGGTCGGCACCGATGTTGCCGAGGCCTGAACTGAAGATGACGGGGAAAATCTTATCCTCGCGGATGGCGTTATGGAGGGCGGGAACCAGGTCTTGTTCGCCGAGGGTGCCGGCCTCGAAGAATTTCTCCATCAGCTGATCGTCGCCTTCCGCGACCAGTTCGACCAGGCGTTCGTGCGCGGACTGCGCCTGCTCTTTCAAGGCGGCAGGAATTTCGGTTTCTTTGCCCTTCCCGCTTCCGCCGAGTTCGTAGGTGTATGCCTTCATCCGGACGAGATCGATGACGCCGGAAAGATTCTTCTCGGCTCCGATCGGAAGTTCAATGGGAATCACATTGCGACCAAAGGCTTTTTCGAGGGATTCGAGAACGCGGGAGGCATCGGCGCGATCGCGATCCATTCGGCTGACAACGATCAGCCGCGGCGTTTTGTATTCTTCGCAATAATTCCAGACGCGCTGGGTGACGACCTCGACGCCAGCTACGCCGTCAACGACGACGATGGCCGCGTCAACCACGGGCAGGGCCATCTTGGCTTCGTGCACGAACATGTTGAAGCCAGGGGTATCGAGGACGTTGATTTTGGTGCCGCCCCATTCGACGACTGCGACGCCGGTCGTGACCGACATCTGCCGGACGACTTCTTCCTCGTCGTAGTCGGTGGTGGCCGAACCGTCGTCGACGCGTCCGAGGCGCTGGGTGGCTCCCGAGGTATAGAGCATGGCCGACACGAGCGAAGTTTTGCCCGCATGCCCGTGGCCGACCATCGCGACATTCCTAATGTTTGCTCCGGAATAGACTTTCAAGTTGGGCTCCTTCAGGCGGGCGTGGGGAGGAAAAGGCCATGAAGAGGATGAGGGCAGAACAGGCCCAGCCCAACAACCCGCCAAAACTTAGGATGCTACCACGCTGGAAGCGCACGCCTCAACCGGGGGGCGGACAGGGTGGCAGACCGCCCTCGTCTTGCGGACATTTCTTTTGATGCTCCGGAAGGCTCCGAGTTCGTAGTATCATCCGCAATTGTGATTGGCGGACGCACCAGCGAAGAGTGGATCTCGCAGTATTCCCGCAGCCATCAGCACCCAGTGAACCGGCTTTGCCATACCTTCGGCATTCCCACGATTCTCGTTTCTCTCCCATTCGTTCTGGCGGGTTTCTTCTATCGGCGTCTCTGGATTATTGCCGCTGTGCTGTTCGTGTTGGGATGGATCCTTCAATTTGTCGGCCACGCCTTCGAAGGAAAGCCTCCGGAATTTTTTCAGGACTGGCGGTTTCTATTTGTTGGCGTGCGGTGGTGGTGGGCTAAGATCAACGGCAAAGCCTGAGCGGGCGCGCTTGCGCCGCTTTATAGTCTCGGCTATCCTTGGGTCATCGTTTTTGCCAGATCTCTGGGGTTCCAGTTCACTGGGAAAGCATGCAGCGCCTGACCGCAAGACTACTGCTGTTATTCGCCCTGTTGGGAACCCTCGCTCCGGCCGCACTCCAGGCGTTCACTCCCGTTCCACACGCCTGTTGCCTGCGCAAAGGCGCGCATCAGTGCCACGGTTCCATGTCGCCGGATCGTTTGACGATCTACGACTCGAGTTGCTGCAATCACGGCTGCTGCCGTGGGGTCACGATATGCCAGTGGGCATATCCAGAACCGGGGCTAAAGGCGGTCTCTGTCGCGACCGTCAGCGCTTCGGAAATTGATTCGCAGCCGCAGACTCCCGCTGCCCAAGTTCCGTCGTCCCAATCGACTCGCGCCCCTCCTGCCTGCTGAAGTCTCTTCTTTCATTGCGAATTTACTGCTGAGGAAATGAAAGGCGTTCCCACAGAGTGCTGCGTGGAGAAGTCCGCGTGCTTCCGAATGCGCGTCTCGGGCGCGATGCTGCGTGAGCGGCCGTAATCCGTGCCCGTCACGATTTCGGGCGAGAGAGAGGCAATGATGATCGGCAAGACTTCAGAAACTAGAAATGCGGATTCAAGAGTTGAATTCTTACGTCCACTGCGGCGATGTGTCCTGGCGGTTTCTGTTCTCGTGATTTGCGCGTTGCCCGCGATTGCCGCCATCTTCGGCGCGGTGCGCGGGGTGGTCCACGACGCGCAGCACCGTCCTGTACAAGATGCGATGGTGATGATTCGCGCCAAAGCTTCGGAGTGGTCGGCTACTACTACGTCGAATGCGAACGGCGAATTTCTCTTCGATCGGGTGCCGCTTGGCGAGTACACAGTGACGGTCGCGGCGAAGGGATTCGAGCAGGCTTCCGAGGGGCTGACTGTAGTCTCCGACTCGGTGCCGGTCTTGCATTTGGCGCTCGATGTTGCAGGAGAGAAAGAGACTGTGAACGTGTCCGGAACGCCGGAAAGCGCGCCCACCGGGTCCATTACGCCGATCACGATGGTGAGCCGTGAGGACATCCAGCAGACTCCCGGCGCCGACCGCACAAATAGCCTGGCGATGATCACCGACTACGTGCCCGGCGCTTACTTCACCCACGATCAACTGCACATTCGCGGCGGCCATCAGACTTCCTGGCTGATCGATGGCGTACCCGTGCCCAATACCAATATCGCGTCGAACCTGGGGCCGCAATTCGATCCGAAGGACATCGATTATCTCGAAGTCAACCGCGGCAGCTATGGCGCCGAGTTCGGCGACCGGACCTATGGTGTGTTCGACGTTGTGCCGCGCACAGGCTTTGAGCGGAACAATGAGGCCGAGCTGGTTTTGAGCGCCGGCAATTTTTATCAGACGAATGATGCATTCAGCATCGGTAGCCACACGGAGCGGTTTGCCTACTACGCCAGCGTGAACGCGAATCGCAGCGATCTGGGGATACAGACGCCCGTTCCTCAGGTGGTGCATGACGCGGAGAACGGATATGGAGGATTCGGATCGCTTATCTTCAATGTCGATCCTTCGGATCAATTGCGCTTCGTAACATCGCTGCGCAAGGACTACTATCAGATTCCCTACGATCCATTTCCCGACGACATTGAGAACAATCCCGTCGATGGGCAGTACCCGAGCATCGGGCTACGCGATGGCGACCACGAATCCGATGCGATTATGAATTTCTCCTGGGTTCACACATTTAATTCCGAGATGCTGCTCACGGTCTCGCCCTTCTATCACTACAATCGCGCCAACTATGACGGATCGCCGAACGACTTTCCGGTAGCAACTACGGAAGATCGCAGCTCCACCTATGGTGGCGGGCAGGTGAGCTTCAGCGCCAACGTGGCAAAGAACAACTTTCAGGCCGGGTTATACAGCTTCTATCAACAGGACAACGAGCTTTTCGGCGCGATCTTCAACGACGGCAGCAATCCTGCATTCACCGACTCCGAGCATCCCAACGGCAGTCTGAACGCCTTTTTTGTTGACGACAAGTTCAAGCCGTTTTCGTGGCTGGTGCTTTCCGCTGGCATGCGGCCGACGCATTTTTTGGGCGGCGTGACGGAGAACTCCATCAGCCCGCGATTTGGCGCGGCAGTCATCGTCCCGCATCTGAACTGGACATTCCGCGCGTTCTATGGACATTACTATCAGGCGCCGCCGCTGATTACCGCCTCCGGCCCACTGCTGCAATTCGCGAACTCAAACAATCTGGGCTTCATTCCGCTTTATGGAGAGCGCGACGAAGAGCATCAGTTTGGAGTGACGATTCCTTTTCGCGGATGGGTTCTCGATGCCGACAACTTTAGGACGAACGTCGCGAATTTCTTCGATCACAACAATATCGGCGAATCGAATCTGTTCTTCCCGATTACGATTACCCAGGCGCGTATTCGCGGATGGGAACTCACGCTGCGGTCGCCGCGCATCGCGCACCGCGGGACGATCCATCTGGCCTATTCGAATCAGATTGCCGAAGGTGCCGGAGCGATTACGGGCGGACTCACCGACTTCTCGTTGCCCGCGGGCTTCTCGCCGTTGGATCACGATCAGCGCAACACGCTGAACGTCGGCGCCGACGTAACGCTGCCGCACAATGCATACGCATCGACGAACGTCTACTACGGATCGGGATTCAGCAACGCTTTTCCGGGCCAGCCGTATGCGGGAGACTATCTGCCCCAACACACGACATTTGACCTGACACTCGGCAAAGGATTCGGGGAACACTTCTCCGCTTCATTAACGGCGCTCAACCTAGCCAATCGCCGTGTGGAACTCGATAACAGCGTGACTTTCGGAGGTTTTCATTGGAATGATCCGCGCGAGATTTTTGTGGAACTGCGGTATCGGTTCCATTACTAGGCGCAAAGAAGAAGAGACTACCTCGCGAGTCTCTCTCGGAGCAGTTCTTCCACGTCGCCGATTTTTTCGCCCAGCAAGTTCAGCTTGCGGGCCAGACCTTGGATCTCGACTTCCGATCTGCGGTTGACGTCGAAATCGAGTTCGCCGCGGAGGCGGTCTTTGGTGTCCTGACGATTCTGGCTCATCATGATGACCGGCGCCTGGATTGCGGCCAACATCGAGAGAACGAGATTCAGGAGGATGAAAGGATACGGATCCCAGGACTGTCTACGCATGATCGCAGAGATCGTCACATACACGATGAGCGCGAAGAGAGAGCCGATGATGAAGGTCCACGAGCCGCCGAATCCGGCGACGATGTCGGCGAGGTGTTCGCCGAGTGTGGCATCTCTCTCGATGACCTCGTTAGGATGGCGATTGGCGCGCAGACGCACGAGTTGCTGGGAGGCGTGGAACTGGCGTCCGAGGACTTGCAGCATGTCCATACCGGCCATCGGCTTGCGCTTGAGCAGCACGGCGATGTCTGCTCGATCGACTTCGATGCAGACTGCCTCGTCGACCGCAGTGGCCTCGGTCTGATGCGGAGTCTGTTCGAGCATCGAGGCGAATCCGAAGAACTCTCCGTGAGAAGGTTCGTCGACAATGACTTCCTGCTGATCCTGGTCGACGGTGGCTACGCGGACGCGCCCGCTCACCACGACATAGGCTTTGCCGCTCATGTCGCCGATCTTGTAAATCCGCTGGCGCGGGAAGAAGGTTACCACCTGCACCTGGCTGGCCAGCACTGCCGTCTCTTCTTCGTCCAGCAGGGCGAACAAAGGAACATGTTTAAGAACTTCTGGATTGCACGCCATCGGGAGCCTTTCGTTGAAAGATTCAGAACGGGTAGGATGGCACAGAGGGTGGCGGCAAACAACTCGCGATCCGTGGCGAACGACATTCATAAGAGTTAAAGTGAGTACAACGTGAAAAATTCAATGAAGCGCATACGCAATGTTTTTGTTGTGGGCGCGATTGGTGCCGTGATCGTGCTTTCTGCATCCTGCAACCGATCGAAGGTTGCGGCGAAACGGTATCCCTTTACGGGCCGGGTTGTTTCCATCGACAGCCAATCCCACACGGCGATGATCGACGGCGACAACGTCCCGGGATTCATGGAAGCGATGGCGATGGAATACAAGGTCAAGCCCGAGTCAATGCTGAAGCAGTTAATGCCGGGGGACTCGGTCTCGGCTGACCTGATCGTGGAGGGGCCCGATCCGAAGGATCCGGAAGAACCTCCGGATTCCTGGCTGGAGAACATAAAGGTTACAGGACACGCTGCTTCTCCGCCGGCAAAGGGAGCGAATTCGCTGCACATGCCGGTGCGCGGGGAAGACGTGCCGGATTTTTCGTTTGTCAACCAGGATGGGAAGAAGATTACGCTGTCGCAGTACCGGGGCCATGTTCTGGTGGTGACGTTTATTTACACGCGCTGTCCGTTTTCGGATTTTTGTCCGCGGATGAGCGCGAACTTTGACGAAGTCTATAAGCAGTTTGGCACGAATCAATCGCTGGCAAAGACGCATCTGCTGAGCATCACCTTCGATCCGGAGCACGACACGCCGAAAATTCTGCGCGAGTATGGGTTCTCGGTGGCGCACACGCATGATGCCGCATTATTCCGGCGCTGGGAGTTTGCCGCGCCGAAGGCGGACGAAATGTCCAAGCTCGAGGAATTTTTTGCGCTGACCGTAACGCCGCAAGGCGGAGTGCTGACGCACAACCTCAGCACGGCGGTGATCGGTGCGGACGGGAAAATCGCCGAATGGTATCACGGCAACGACTGGCAGGTTTCTGATCTAATAAAAGACGCCGCGGACGCGGGTGCGCCGAGGGGTTAGTGAGCCTGTCGTGCACGGGGGAAGCATGAAATATCTTCTGCTGATTCTGGCCATCTCAGGTATTGTCGTTTCTTCGCTCGCGCTGCGCGAGCATTACCGCGAATACGGCGATTCTCCATGCAGCATCAATGAACACTGGGATTGCGGGGTCGTGAATCACAGCCGCTTTGCCATGCTGGGGCCGATTCCAGTGGCGGCGGTTGGGATCATCGGTTACGTGTTGATGGCGGTGCTTGCGCTCCTGCGTGCGTACCGGTTGCTGATTATCCCGACGTTTGCGGGGCTGGCTTTCTCACTCTATTTGGCTAACATTGAAAAGCATATTTTGCAGGTGTGGTGTGTCTACTGCGTGATCTCGCTGGGCATCATTTCGTTGATGTGTCTGCTTGACCTTGGGGTCGTCGTGGCGGGTTTCTTCCGAAACCCGTCGCCGGCCTAGACAACTTTGCGGAACCGCCGTCTCGTTTCGGGCGTTTCTATTCGGCAGGGCCGCGTCTCGCGAAGCAGAACTCGACCGGGATAATCGGCGAGCCCACAGCGCTCACTATTTCGTAGCCTGGTGTCTGTCGGCTCCAATTTTGCGGTTGATATCTCCAGCGAATTCGATAAACAGATTCAGCAAAGCGCCGTAGCCGGCCTGGCCGAGCATGGCGCGTCCGCCTTCGGCAAAGGCGTTGCGGGGTCGCGGCTTCCATGCAGTCGAGATGAGACCTCCGCCAAACGATCCGGCGTAGAGTCCAAGCTGAGGGCGTAAGACCTGCTCGCTACGGTTGTAAGTGAGGAAGTTGCGAACGATCGCGTGACGGGCGCGCGGCCAGAATCCGGAGCACTGGCACTGATCGTAGCGCGGCTCATATGCCAGCGCGGCGTTTCCCAGAAAAGCCAGAGTGTTGGCGGAGATGAACTGTCCTTCGCGCGAAGCGAACCTCTCTCCGTATCCGCCGAAGCCCCCTTGCCATTGCGAAGGCGCGCCGCGCGCCTGATCGACACCGGCGGCAAACATTCTTTTCAGATATGCGCCCGGCGTGACGAGCGTTTGCGACATATATAGTTGTCGGCGCTCTTTTAGCGTCAGAGGCCGCATGGTGCGGCCCTTTTCGATATACACGCCGGTGACCCAGCTGTTTTCCCAAGTGCGGGCCTTGACCATGGCGGCTTCTCCGATGTGGATGGTAGCCTTGGCCGCTTCGACGGTCATTTTTTCAGTCATCTCCGCGGGGTTGTCGTCAGGTTTGGAAGCTTCCAGCTTTTGTTGTTGCGAGGGAAGCTGGGTGGTTTGAGGTTGAGGAGCGTCCGGTGGATTCTGGGAGAGGGCGGTCGCGCCGGACATCAGCAAGAGCAAGAGCGCCACAAAAATCCTACTATGCAGTTCGGGCCAGCCCGAGCAAATATACCCCAATCAGTCATCCTCCCGCGTTCCGCGCGGCGGTTTCAGTTTTTGCCGGGTCTAGCTACAACCAGCTAGACTCTGTAGGATGCCATCGCTCTACAACCGTGTTGCCGGACAGAGTGTCGAACGTCTCGCCGCGCTGAGCGACGGGATTTTTGCCGTCGCGATGACGTTGCTCGTGCTCGATCTGCGGGTTCCGGCGGCAGAGGCGATCCATTCGGAGCGCGATTTGTGGCAGGCCCTGGTCATGCTCTCGCCGCGGCTCATCGTTTTCCTGATGAGCGTCATGACGATCGGCATTTTCTGGGTCGGCCAGCAAACGCAACTCAATCACTTTGCCCGCGCCGACCGCAACCTGGCGTGGATTCATATCGGATTCCTCTGCGCCGTTTCGCTGACCCCGTTTACAACGTCGCTGCTGGCCGAGTTCATCCACTATCGCATAGCTCTGCTGGTCTACTGGTTCAATATTCTGTTACTTGGCGGGATGCTGTACTGGAGCTGGAGCTATGCGAGGCGGGCGGGAGTTCTGGCCGAGGATTTGCCGAAGGACATTCATCCGGCTGTGGTGCGGCGGATCGTTATCGCGCAAAGCCTGTATGCGGCAGGAGCGGCCCTCTGCGTTTTCGGCACGTACTACAGCATCGCCGCGATCGTTCTGGTGCAGGTGAACTATGCGATCGCGCCGCGATTCTGCTGGGGACTGTTCTCGCGCAAGCGAGGCGGTTCACTTGAAGCCGGATGAGGCTGAGGAGGAATCTGCTGTCTTCGGCCGCGCTTCCGGTTTATCCGCGCTCGAAGGCATGTTTTCGATCTAATTCCTCGACCGCCTGAAGCCGGGCTTTCTCAAAGCGTTCCGATTGATTCATTAATTCCTGGGTCGCTTCGGTGAATTCGCCATTGATCCGAAGAAGTCCTTGTGCGGCAACGAGGCGCGAAGCGATTTCGAGCAAGTGGGCGGGCGTGGTCTGCAGATATTGCGCCTCCGCAGGGTCGGCAAGCCAAACGCAGCTCGAGACCAGTTTGCTATGCCAGAAGACTTTTCGTTCAATGAACTCGGCCATGACTTCGTCGGTGGCTTTGCCGAAAATCCATTGCCGGCGTTTGAAGTCATAATGCCGACTGGAAAACGCCACTGGGAGGAGCTTCCCGGATTTCAGGAACTCGATCTGCCGGCGGTCGACCTCTTTGCGCAGTGCGTTGATGACGGGCGCCTCCGCATCTTTCGGTTCGAGGGAAGGCATGACTTCTTTTACCGTCTGCGACAAATTGATGGAGACGGGAGCGTGAAGGCCTTCGGAACCTTCGAGGCGGATGTCCCCGTGGAGCACCCAGAAGTCGGCTCCGGAAGTCGAGGGATGAAAGGGCCACTCCAGATGTATCGACAGTGGCAGACCGGTAAGAGTCACCCAGATTTTCTTCTCTGCTGTTTCAGGCATAGCGCCGCCTTCCCAAGTCATCGATCAAGATTCTTTTTCGATGGATTTCGCTGCAACAAGATTAACTTCAATTTTACCGGAGCGCGCTCATTCTGCGTCGAGCGTTGCGCGGACCTTCAAGGCGAGTTCGCTTTTGCTGAAGGGCTTTTGCAGCAGCCGGACACCTGGCTCAAGAACTTTATGCTGCACGACCATGTCGTCGGTGTATCCGGTCATGTAGACGATTCTGGTTTCGGGGCGCCGCGTTTGAATTCTTTCGGCTAACTGGCTTCCGCTCATGCCGGGCATGATGACATCGGTGAGGAGCAGGTGGATGGGATCCGGAAAGTTCTCCGCGGTCTGAATTGCCAGTTCGGCACTGGCCGCAGTCAGAACCTTGTATCCATAAACTTCGAGGAAGATCCGCGTAAGCTCGCGCAGGTCCGGCTCGTCTTCTGCGATGAGAATCGTCTCTGTTCCGCCCCTTGTTTCTTTCTTTGGGTTACGGTCTTCTTCCTTGCGAGGGCCGCTCTCTGCCACGGGTGGCAAATAGACGCGGAACGTGGAGCCGCGTCCCAGTTCGCTTTCGACCTGAATACTTCCACCGCTCTGCTTCACGATTCCGTACACGGTCGCGAGGCCGAGGCCCGTCCCCTTGCCGACCGGCTTGGTGGTGAAGAAGGGTTCAAAAATATGGGGAATGGTGGAAGAATCCATGCCTTGACCGGTATCGCTCACTTTGAGCATGACGTAACGCCCCGGCAGAAGATCAAGATCGCGCGCTTCCTCCGTGCCGATCGCGACGTTTGCCGTCTCCATCGCCAGCTTGCCCCCCTGCGGCATGGCATCACGCGCATTGATCGCGAGATTCATCAACACTTGTTCCACCTGACCCGGATCCACTTTGACCGACATCAGGGACGGTTGCAGGCAAGCGACGAGCTCAACGTCTTCGCCAATGACGCGGGCCAGCATTTTCTGCACGTCGGTCACCGCTTCGTTCAGGTCAAGCACTCGCGGCTGCAGGACTTGCTTGCGGCTGAAAGCCAGCAGTTGTTGGGTGAGCGAAGCGGCCCGGAGCGCCGCCCGGCGCATTTGATCGAGACCATTCTTTGTGCGCTCGTCCACTCCGGCGGCAAGCAGAAGTTCACCGTGACCCATGATGATGCTGAGAATGTTGTTGAAGTCGTGAGCGACGCCGCCCGCCAGGCGGCCGATGGCTTCGAGTTGCTGCGCATTTCGCAGTTGTTCTTCAAGGTGCATGCGGTCGGTAACGTCGCGGCTGATGCCCCAGGTGCGCACCCAACAGTCGTCCGCAATGATGCCGATCATGGTGTTGCGAAAAATCTTCTTCTGGCCATGCACATCCAGTTCTTGCGATTCCTGATCAGTAATGCGGTAGCCGGAACGGATGAATCGTTCCATGAATTGTTTTGTTGCCGGATGCTGGAGCACGAGAAATTCGGTGAGGGGTTTTCCGATCAATTCCTCCGCCGCAGACAAGCCGAAGATCTTCGCCATCGCATCGTTGCACTCGGCCACGTAGCCGCGTTCGTGCCCCAGCCGAATCTGTTCCGCGACCGGCAGGCTGCAAGGGACGGGAGGGTCGTATTCCATGCGAAAAATGCCTTCGGAGCTTTGTTCGACAAAGGCGCGGTAGCGTTCTTCGCTTTCGCGTAGGGCGTCATTGGCCAGTTTCTGTTCCGTGATATCGAGCATCAAGCCGCGAATTAGGCGCTGGTTGCTCTTTTCGTCGCGGTAAATCACGGCCTCATCGCGAATCCATATTTCGCGGCCATCCTGCCGTCGCATGCGGTATTCGGCGCGAAATGGGCGTCCTTCCTCCCAGGTGTCTTCCAGTTGGGCTACGGGATGATCCTGGGGATTCAGGTGGTTCCACCAGAATCGTGGATCGGACATGCAATCTTCGGGACGGTAACCGAGTATCTTCTGCACCTGCGGGCTGAGATAAAGAAATCGTCCCTGAGCGCCCGCTTCGGCGACGTACGAAATAGCGGGAACTTCTTCGACCAGCTGGCGATATTTTGCCTCGGCTTCGCGCAGCGCGACGGTGGCGCGTTTTCGCTCTTCCTGCGTACGAATCGCGGTGATGCCGAAGGCGAGATTGTTCGCCATCTCGGTGAGCAATTCCACCTCGGAGCGTTCGAATGAACCGACCTGGTCCGAATAAATCATCAGAACGCCGAAGGCACGGTCGGCAGCGCGCAGTGGCATCGCGATCACGGCTGCGTATCGACGCTCCACGGCGGTGTCGCGCCAAGGAGCAAAAAGAGGATCCCGCGCCGTGTTCAGGACGACACAAATCCGGTTCTCGCGGATGGCCGTGCCAGCCGGACCGCGTCCGGCGGCATCGTCGTCTGCCCATCGCACATCGATCTGTTCGAGATATCCATCTTCGTGCCCAGCGTACGCGACGGGGAGAACGGTTTTCTTCTCATCGTTCTGCGCGTAACCGATCCAAGTGAAACGGTAAGCGCCCATGCGCACGATGATGTCGCAAATGTCGCTCAGCAGTACTGGCTCGCCGCCGGCTTGCGCCAACGCCTGATTACAGGCGCTTAGCGCGCGCAGAGCGCGATTTAAACGCCGGAGTTCCTTATTGATTTCGTGGTCGCGATCCGAAACGGCGATCGCCGCTTCGATAGAAGCGGGAGGAGAGGCCTGCGAATCCGAAGATCGAGCATCCGGAGATTCCGCTGCGGGAGGCTCGTGGGGAGCACCCGGCTCCGGCGACTTAAACGGATGAGAGTTTTCCTGCCTCACTGAAATTCCGCGCCATTTTGCGCCACTTTGCGCGAACTGGCAATAGTTTATAGGCTTCCGTCAACTCCCACAGAAGAGGCCAATTCTTGTTCGCTTATCCGTGCGGACGATTGTCTTCGCCGGCAGCACGAGTGAGGTGGAAAAACGACATCTAAACTACCCGGCCTTCCTCCGTATCTTCGTTCCCATGCGCAACATCTTGCGGACGGTTCCGGTGGGCAGCGCTTTCATCTGATCATAGAGCTCGGTGACGGCCTCGAAGAATCCAGCCATCGCCTCCAGCCGCTCGCGAGTGTAATCGGCGCCTGTTTCTTTGGGATCGAGATCGGCCAGGCACTGGCGCAAAATCTCGCGGGTCGGATCGATCTCGCGCCGCTTTCGTTGCTCGATGACGAGGCGGAACATCTCCCAAACGTCTTTCATGGACTCGTAGTGCTCGCGGCGATCGCCGAGGACGTGAACGGCGCGGACAATACCCCACGTTTCCAATTCGCGGATCGACGTGCTGACGTTCGATCTCGCCACGCTGAGAGTTTCGGCGATCTCTTCGGCCGGCACGGCTTTCGGTGAGAGATAAAGCAAGGCATGGATCTGGGCGACAGTGCGGTTGATGCCCCAGCGCGTGCCCATCTCTCCCCAGTGAAGAATGTATTGCTTCTGGACGGCAGTCAGTTCGGGCATATCTTTTCTTTCAGTACAGACTGAATATGCAGAATCGAAGTGGCTCTTGTCAATGTGGAGGCAGCGCGTAGAAAGCAGAAGCCCTGAAACCGCATGCGACAGAAGCTAAGGGGGCCGGCCGGGACAAGCAGTCTACGGAACCATTCGTGCGATGGTTTCTTAGTACTTCGGCACCTTGGGATCGACGCGATCGGACCAGGCTAGAATGCCTCCGGCGAGGTTGTGGACTTTCTGAAATCCGGCCTGCTGGAGGAAGGCGACAGCTTTCGCGCTGCGCCCGCCCATCTTGCAGTGGACGACGATGTCGCGGCTGGAATCGAGTTCGCTGACGCGCTTCGGCAGATCGTTCAAGGGAATGAGATATCCGCCGAGATTGCAGATCTGATA
The DNA here is from genome assembly GCA_963763845.1 of uncultured Acidobacteriota bacterium. Classification (GTDB taxonomy): domain Bacteria; phylum Acidobacteriota; class Terriglobia; order Terriglobales; family Acidobacteriaceae; genus Sulfotelmatobacter. Next base: position 263,746 of record CAVXPX010000009.1, on the reverse strand, counting down.
TTCGTGCGGCTCCCGCACGTCGAGGACGAACAGATCTTCTTTTGCGTCGAGACGCCGCTTCAGTTCTTCGACCTGAATTTCAGGAACGCCGCTGCTCACCGGTTTTTCCTCCCCACGAATGCCGCAAAACTCGTTGTAGTCTATCAGCTTCGTAACGGTCGGATGGGTTCCGCAGACCGGGCAATCGGGATTCTTGCGCAGCTTCAGTTCGCGGAACTTCATGCCCAGCGCGTCAATCAGCAGCAGGCGGCCGATGAGCGGTTCGCCCACGCCGAGGATCAGCTTGATGACTTCGGTGGCCTGCATGATTCCGACGAGGCCGGGGAGAATTCCGAGGACGCCACCTTCGGCGCAGGAAGGAACCAGCCCGGGCGGTGGTGGCTCGGGATAGAGGCAGCGGTAGCACGGGCCCTCTTCGGTCGCGAAAACGCTGGCCTGGCCTTCGAAGCGAAAGATCGATCCGTAGACGTTCGGCTTGCCGGTCAGGACGCAGGCGTCATTCACCAGATAGCGTGTGGGAAAGTTGTCGGTGCCATCGGCGATGATGTCGAATTCGCGAAAGAGTTCGAGCGCATTGGCGCTGGTCAGCCTGGTATCGAAAGTCTGCAGGTTCAGATACGGGTTGATGCCCTTGAGTTTGTCAGCGGCAGAATCGAGTTTCTTGCGGCCCACGTCGGCGGTGGAGTGGATAATCTGTCGCTGCAGGTTGGTGTAGTCCACCACATCGAAGTCGACGAGGCCAAGCGTGCCGACACCGGCTGCGGCGAGGTATAAGGCAAGCGGCGAGCCGAGGCCTCCGGTACCGATGCAGAGCACGCGCGCGGCTTTTAGCTTTTGCTGACCTTCCATGCCGACCTCGGGCATGATCAGGTGGCGCGAGTAGCGCAGGATTTCGTCTTTATTGAGTGTCACTGGAACATCGGTTGTGGTGGCCATATATCCTCGTTAGGGTTTCGGCTTGCTGGAAATCTGATCGACGAACCGCACGAATGCAGGATCAACAACAGGCGGGGCAACAGCAGCGACAACGCATTGTCTCGGCGAGCTTCAAGTTCAGAAATCCCCAGTCAGGCCGCGCCTCCGGCGATGGAAGGCACGATCGAAATGTTATCACCGTCTTTGAGCGCGGTGGCTTCTTTCTGCAGGTAGCGGATGTCTTCATCGTTGACGTAAAGATTGACGAAGGCGCGAAGCTTGCCCTCCTCGGTGTAGAGGTGCTTGCGCAAATCCGGATGCTGCGCCACCAGCGCGTTCATGGCCTCGCCGACGGTCGAACCCTGCACGTCCACGGAAGCCTGCTTCCCCACATACTGCCGCAAAGGCGTAGGAATATGAATCTTGCTCATAACAGTACTGTAAGAGATGCGGCGACCGGCAGGCAAGATTCAGGGGATCGGCTTCCGCGATTCAGGCTTTCGGCTTCCGGCGTTCGCTTTCACCGGCGGCTTGCTACCATGGACTCGTGCCTTCCCTGCTGGAAGTTCGTCAACTGAACATCGGGTTCCCTGTCGCTGCGAGCGTAGAACAGGGCCCCGGTTCCACGAAAGTGTTGCCGGCGGTGCGGGACCTCAGCTTTTCAATTGGGGCTGGCGAGGTGCTGGGGCTAGTGGGGGAATCGGGCTCGGGGAAATCGATTACATCGCTGGCCATCATGCGGCTGCTGCCGTTTCAGGCGCGGGTCACGGGAGAGATTCTATTTGCCGAGAACGGAAGCGAGCCGCGCGATCTGACAACGATCAGTGACGAATCGATGCGCCGGTTGCGAGGATCGGGCATGACGATGATCTTCCAGGAGCCGATGACGGCGCTCAATCCGGTGATGCGCGTGGGAGATCAGATTGCGGAGGCGGTGGCCGCACATCGGGCTGTTTCGAAGTCCGAAGCGTGGCAGCGCGCGGTGGAAGCGATGAACGATGTGGCGATCCCGGATGTGGCTCGGCGGGCGCGGGATTATCCGCATCAGCTGTCGGGAGGCATGCGGCAGAGGATCATGATTGCCATGGCGATCGTGAATCGTCCGAAGCTGTTGATCGCGGATGAGCCGACCACGGCGCTGGACGTGACGATTCAGGCGCAGATCCTGGAGCTGCTGGCGGAGCTGCGATCGAAGTTCGGGCTGGCGATGCTTTTCATCTCGCATGACCTCGCGGTGGTGTCGCAGGTGGCGGATCGCGTGGCCGTGATGTATGCCGGATGCCTGGTGGAACTTGGCGCGAAGCGCGATATTTTTCAGGCAGCGGCGCATCCTTACACGCGCGGATTGCTGCATGCGGTGCCGGATCTGAAGACGGACCGCAGCCGTCCGCTGGAGACGATTGAGGGGACGGTTCCGGGGCTGCAGGCGCTGCCTCCGGGATGCGCGTTTGAGCCGAGGTGCGATTCGAGAATTGCCGAGTGTGCGCGGGCGTTGCCGCCGCTGGTGGAAGTGGCGACCGGGCATTGGGCGCGGTGCCCGGTGGTGAATTCTTAGCGCACGCGCTCGAGGTTGTCTCGATTCAAAAACAACAACACAATAAAAAGTGCCAGAAGGCCGAATCCGGCTTCGAAGCCGTAGTCGAAATACAGACCGAGCCAGGGTTGAACGAAGTAGGTTGGCCCTCCCTGATAGCGGATCGGATAGGAATCTATGAGATCAGCACGGACAGGCGCCCAACGCGGAACACCGTACGCGGTTGCAATCTGTAGCGCGATGTTCAAGATCAAGATTACAGCGAGAATCCACGCCCAGGCGGGAGTCCGATCCTTGAACTGCCATTTCATTTCGAGGATTCTACAAGAGCAATCATCTGGACGGAATACGTTAGACCGAAAGTCGGTCTATAATCGGCAGTTTGTCCGGTGATCCGTGCGCATACTGCTGCTGAGCGACATCCATGCCAACCTTGAGGCGCTTGATGCGTGCCTCGCGAATACTCCATCGTTTGACGCGATCGTCAACCTGGGCGATATCGTGGGATATGGGGCGAGCCCCAATGAAGTGACGAGCCGGTCGCGCGAGATTGGGAAGATCTTTGTGCGCGGAAATCACGACAAAGCGGCAACAGGGATCATGGATCTGGATGATTTCAATCCGATGGCAGCGGCGGCCGCGATCTGGACGCGCAATGAACTGACACCGGAGAACCTGGAGTGGCTGCGGGCCCTGCCGCACGGTCCGGTTTCGTTGCCGGACTTCCCGGATGTGCAACTCGTTCACGGTTCGCCGAACGATGAAGACGAGTACGTGGTTTCGTTGGGCGATGCGCTGGCGCCGTTAATCACGCTGACGATGCCGCTGACTTTTTTCGGGCACACGCATTTGCAGGGAGGATTCTTCGCGAACGGATCGTCGGCGGATGGATTTCGTCCGGAGTATCGGACGGTGGGGCAGGCGGAGTCGGTTCCGCTGCAGTTGAAGTCCTCGGCGCGGTACTTGATTAATCCGGGATCGGTGGGCCAGCCGCGCGACGGCGACTGGCGAGCGGCGTTTGCGCTGTACGATACCGAGAAGCAGGTGGTTGAGTTTCACCGGACACCCTACAATTTGAAGGCGGCGCAGGACCGGATTTTTGCGGCGCAGCTTCCGGCGCGGCTGGCTACGCGGCTTGCGGCCGGACGGTAAATCTGCGATCTTCGCGACATTTCTTTTTTCGCCACAGGGGGCACAATGGAACACGGGGGAATTAGACTCTAGATAATGTCTCCATCATCTCCTGGCAGGGATCTGTTCGACCTTCGAGAAAATCCTCCCGAGCATGTTCTTGTCGCGCATAGCGATGGCGGGGCGCGGGGAAATCCCGGGCCGGCGGGTTATGGAGTTGTGATCAAGGACGAATCGGGGAAGAAGGTCGCGGCGCTCAGCGAATATCTTGGGCATCAGACGAACAATTTTGCTGAGTATCAGGGGCTGATTGCGGCTTTGGAGTACGCGCTGCGGCATGGACCGAAGGCGTTGAAGGTGATCAGCGATTCGGAGTTGCTGGTGCGGCAGATCAAGGGAATTTATAAGGTGAAGAATCCGACCCTGCAGGATTTGCACGGGCGGGCGAAGGAGTTGATCGCGCAACTTCAGTGGTTCTCGATTGGACATGCGCTGCGCGAGCACAATCAGGAGGCGGACCGACTGGCGAATGAGGCCATGGATAAGGGCATGGGACGGGCACGTCCGGCGCCTCCGGTTGCGCCGCAGGAGTTCGAGGGTGTCGTACGCGGCGGGCGGATCGAATTGCTGAATGGGAGTTTGCCTGACGGATGCCGCGTGCAGGTGCGGGTTCGGAAGTAAAGCCCTTTCTAAACCACAAAGGGCACGAAGTATCACGAAGGAACTGTTAAAGAAATCTCCTTCGTGTGACGTCGTGTCCTTTGTGCTTTTTCTGAACTGCGTAATGCATGGGTCCTTCGCTTCGCTCAGGATGACAATGTGAGGCGAGTGCGGTCCGCTACTCCGCGACGGAAGTGTGGTCGTGGATGATTTTCCAGCCGTTGGGGAATTTGCGGAAGATCAAAGTGAAGAGGCCGTGCGGCGTTTTGCCGTCGGACATCGATAAGTGCCATGCGCCGCGGACGAAGGCGGCGTCCGGACCTAGCATTTCGATACGCAGATCAGAGAAATCCAGCTTGCCCATTTCGTGACCCGGGCTCGTGTATGTCGCTTTGTAGCGGTCCATGGCGGCTTGCCAGCCATGATTTTCTTTCCCGCCTGAGAAGAACGTGAGGTCGGGCGAATTCCAGTATCCGGACATGAAGGCGCCGAGGTCGTGGCGATTCCAGGCGTCCTGCTGGAAGTGAAGCACTTGCTCGATGGCAGATTGGGATTGCGCTTGGGATGGCGGGGCCAGGGCGCAGAAAAAAGCCAGACCCAGGAGAGCGGATACAGCTACTGTGGCAGGGTTGCGCATGATTTCCTCTCAGAGATCGCGAGAAATCTTTCGGCATGATAGACGCTTTGGGCTGCGAGCGCGAGACGCGCTCGCGACAGCCGGTGGGCCGCCGGCGCTACTCTTTGGTTCGCGCGAGCGTCAGTGCGATTCTTCGGCGGCGGGGGCGTTGTCGGGGGTGTCGATTTTTTGGGCTACGGCATGAGGGACTACCGGAGGCGGTTGGAATTCGCCGGGGTCTTTGCCAGCCATGGCTGCGGCCATGAAATTCATCCAGATGGGCAGGGCGGCGCGAGCGCCAGTTTCTTTCGCGCCCAGTGATTTCTTTTCGTCGTAGCCGACCCAGACGCCACAACTCATCGTCGGGGAGAATCCGACGAACCATGCATCGGTGAAGTCGTTGGTTGTACCTGTCTTTCCGGCTACGGGGAACGGCAGTTTCGAAGCTGCGATGCCGGTGCCGTGGAGAACGACTTCGCGCAACATCGAGGTCATGATGCGCGCGGTACGTTCGCCGACAACGTCTCTCACGTCCGGGAAGTCCTCTTCCAGAACGCGGCCTTCGTAGTCGGTGACGCGGGTGATGTAGCGCGGAGTCACGCGGACGCCGTCATTCGGAAAGACGCTATAGGCCGCGGTTTGCTCGAGCAGGGTGATCTCGGCCGATCCGAGAGCGATCGGCAGATACGGCGGAATCTTCGATGTGATACCGAACCGCTCGGCATAGTCGATCACATTCTGGATTCCGATTTTATTGGCGAGCTTGAGCGCCGGGATGTTCCGCGATTGCGCCAGAGCGCGGCGCAGTGTGATGATGCCTTCAAATTTCTCGTCGTAGTTGTGCGGAGTATATGGGCCGGACGGGGTATCGAAGCTGACTGGCTCGTCGAGAATGGTGTCGTCTGGAGTGGCGCCTCCATCGATGATCGCTGTGTAGACATAGGGCTTGAATGAGGATCCGACCTGCCGCAGCGCTTGCGTGGCGCGGTCAAACTTGGATTCGTTGAAGTCGAGTCCACCGACCAAAGCCTTGATTCCGCCAGTTGCGTTGTCGATGGCGAGCAAGGCTCCCTGCGCCCCGGAATCCTGCTCAAGGCTGACATGGGCTGCGCCATTTGCGCCCAGCGAGAGGATTTTCACGTAGCAGATGTCTCCAGCCTTGAGGATATTGGCGAGTTTCTGCTGGGTCCAGGCGACATCGGCCTGTGAAAGAGCTGCGGTGTAACGGCCGAATCTCAGGGTGGCGATGCCTGTTCCGGCCGATGTTACGAGAGCGTGAACGTATCCGTTGACTTCAGGCTCGTCGTCCCAATCGGGATGGGAATATTTGTCGAGCGGGATCCCTTCGTCGACAATGTTCTCAAGATGGCCCTTCCATCCATGGCGGCGCTCGTAGGCGGCGACGCCGTCGAGAACGGCCTGGTTCGCGGCTTTCTGCATGTCGACATCGAGCGAGGTGTAGACCTTCAGTCCGCCTTCGTGAACCTGATCCGTGCCATATTTATTTTCGAGATAACGGCGGACTTCTTCGACGAAGTATGGGGCGAGGGAATTCGGATCGTGCGCCAGATGCAGAACGAGGGGAGCGGACCGCGCCTCGTCGGCTTGCGAAGCGGTGATCTTGCCGTCTTCGAGCATGGCATTGATCACGAGATTGCGGCGTTTCAGAGCCCGGTCGGGATGCGTGATTGGCGAATAAACGGTTGGACCTTTCGGCAATCCGGCAAGTAGCGCGGCTTCATCCAACGTCAGTTGCCTGGCGGGCTTGCTGAAATAAAACTCCGAGGCGGCTTCGAAGCCGTAGACGCCATGTCCGAGAAAAATCTGGTTCGCGTACAGCGTGAAGATCTGCGGCTTGGTGAAGTGGCGCTCGATCTGGATGGCGAGCATCGCCTCCTGCACCTTGCGCTGCCAGCGGCGGTCGGGCGAGAGAAAAAGATTGCGGGCGAGCTGCATGGTCAGCGTGGATGCGCCTTGCACCTTGCCGCCGGATTCGATGTCGCGATAAGCGGCGCCGACAATGCGCCAGAAATTGATTCCGGAGTGGCTGTAGAAATCCTTGTCTTCGATCGAAACGAGAGCGTTGCGCAGCACGGGGGGAAAGTCGTCGTAGCTGGCGACGACGCGGCGCTGCAGGGCGAATGATCCGATGACGCGGCCGTGGTCGTCGTAGAGTTCCGTGATCGAGCTGGGACGGTAAGCCTCGAGGGCATCAACCTGCGGCAGGTCGGTCGTGTAGACGAGCAGCAGGCCGGCGGTTGCGCCAACCAGGACCGAGATCAAGACGAGCAGGCCAAACAGAACTCGGCCGACGAGACGGCGTCCGCCGATCTCGACCTCAGGAAGATCTTCGTAAAGCGACTTCATCGGGAGTTATGGTCAGGATAGCACTTGAGAATCTGTGGCGCTGATGAAGAAAACTAACCATAAACTCCCTTCTTCGGAAGGGAGCGGGGTGCCCGAATCAAAGGAACGGTGTTCGACCACACACCACCTGGTTGGTCGAGCTAGCCCAGGTGCGAACCGGACTGGGAGGCGGCCGGGGCATCCTCGGGCTTTCGCCATAGCCGCTCAGTAACCCAGTCAGTCCAATAAGACGACTCACCACCGGCAAGCAGCGACGCTTTCCCCAGCACCGCGTCAACGAAGTTTTCGATGATCGGATAATGCAAATTCGCGTGTGGCGCAAGACTCTCCCGTCCCCCGGGATAAATCAGATCCGGCCCGTTGAGCGGAGACATTTCCATCTCCCCATCGGTGCCCCGGATGCGGCATTCGTCGCGGCTGATCTTCGAATGCCAGCGCACATCCACAATTCCCCGGACGCCGCTCTCATATTCAATCATCACGGTGGCATTATCCTCGACCGGATATCGATGAACGATGTTGGAAAGCTGACCCGTCACGCGCCGCGGCCTTCCAAAAAGAAAATTCAGAACATCAATGCGGTGCGAGGCAATATCGAAGAGCGGCCCGCCGCCAGCCTTGGCCGGATCGACCAGCCAGTTGCGGCTCCCAGTTCCGTCGAACCAGTTGTGGCATGTCAGCTCCGCCAGCACCGGAGTGCCGATCGCTCCTGCCCCGAGCAGTTGTTTCGCGCGCTGCACCTTCGGATAACATCGCCGGTAATAAGCAACGCCGAATTGCTTGCCGCTCGCTTTCGCCGCATTGAGCATGGTGCGCGCCTCAGTTTCGTTCATCGCCATTGGCTTTTCGCAAAGCACATGCCTGCCCGCACGCAGCGATTGAATCGTCTGCGGCGCGTGAAGAAACACCGGAGTCCCCACGTACACCGCATGAACTTCAGCGTCGGCCAGAGCTTCATCGAGCGTCGCGAAAACTCTGGCGTCGTAGCGAGAGGCTTTCTCCGGATGGCGCGTCACAACTCCATACAGCCGGCTGCGCGGCTCCGCCTGAATCGCAGGGATCACCCGCCGCGTGGCGATATCGCCAATTCCAATGACAATCCAGTTGAGCATAGGCATTTCTTGCGGTCGCAAACTTTCCACAGTTCAACGCTTCAAAGCTCCGCACTTGGAAACGTTGAAACCTTGAAACTTCTCCCAAAACCAAAGGCCGGCATCACGCCGGCCTTCGATTCGATCTCAAAACTGGAACTACTTTTTGGGAGCGATCGCGTCCTTCGCGGCTTTGGCGACGCGGAACTTCACGACGGTCTTCGCCTTGATCTGGATCGGTTCGCCAGTCTGCGGATTGCGGCCCACGCGGGCTTTGCGGTGCGCCTTCACCAGGCGGCCGAGGCCGGGGACGACGAAAATGCCATTCTTCTTGGTTTCTTTGATAGCGGTGTCCGCGAGGTTCTCGAGAAACGCCGCCGCGGTTTTGTTGGGGAGCTCAGTCTTCTCGGCCAATTGCCGGATCAACTGAGTTTTGGTCAGACCTGCTGCCATACTTCCTCCTCGGAAAAATCGGTTTAATTCCAGCGGGATTTATCTTATACCCCTCAGGCTGTGGAAAAACACATATTTTACAAGGGTTTTATCATTTGTGTACGCGCAAGAGCCCGTCTTTACAGGCGATTCTTGATCCCTCAGCCGGGGAGTCGGCCAATCATGCCGATTGGAAGGTACATACCTGCTCATCGCGATCCCTCGCCGAATCCGGCAGTCCGGACTTGAATCCTCAATCTCAGATCCGCGATCGAAACGCGGTCAACCCAACATAATCAGGAAGAGATGCAATAATGCTGAGGGAGCCCCCCATTGAGCTGCGCCATCTGTGAAATCCGCAAAGAGAAGCGGTTCTGTCCGGCCGTGCATGGCCGCATTTGCCCGCAATGCTGCGGCGAACAGCGTGAGGTGACGCTCGAATGTCCCAGCGAATGCCCTTATCTCCAGCAGGCGCGCGAGCACGAGAAGCCCCGATTGCCCGAGCAGATCGACCCGGCCGGATTGTTTCTGCAAATCGAGGTCTCGGACCAGTTCATGTATGAGAAAGAACACCTACTGATGGCCCTGACCTACGCCCTGGCGAAGGCCGCCCGCGCCCAGCGCAGCCTGCATGACCAGGACTTGATTGCGGCGCTCAATGTTCTGGCGCAGAGCTACGAGAGGCGCATCAACTCCGGACTGCACTACGAATCGCCGCTCACGACCGACTCGCGCCGCAGAGCCGCCGCCGAAGTCGAAACCATGGTGAAGGAGTTCCGCGAGGCCGAACAGAAGCACGTTGGATACTCGAGCCTGAAAGATACCGAGGTCCTGAAGGCGCTGGTATTTCTGCTGCGCCTCGCTCATGGCAGGACGTCCGGGCGTCCGAAGTCGCGGGCGTTTGTCGAATTCCTGTTCTCTCAATTCCCCGAGAAGGAATCCACTGCCGTCGTCACGCCTCAGGAAGCGGGCAGCCGCATCATTCTGCCTTAAGGCCGGTTTTGATTTTCCTCACACCCTGTCCCGCCGGCAGGTCCTTCAATAGCTCACGCACGGTTTTCTTCCGTAGCGGGTGCTCCGCCTCCGGAGCGATCTCCGCCAACGGTTCCAGCACAAAGCGCCGCTGTGTCATGGCCGGATGGGGAACGGTCAGCTCCGGCGTATTCACCGACAGATTCCCATACAGCAGGATATCGATGTCGATCGTGCGCGGACCTTTCTTCTCGATCCGCTTCCGGCACATCTCATTCTCGATCGCGAGCAGCGAGGACATGAGTTGCTGCGGCGGTTCCTCAGTTTCGAGCGCGGCCGCGCAATTCAGAAACCAGGGCTGATCGCTGACTTCAACCGGTTCCGTCTCATAGAAAGAAGAGGCGCTCAGCAGGCGTCCGTGCGCCGCAAGCCGCGAAATCGCCCGCCGCAGATGATCCTCGCGGTTGCCGAGATTCGACCCGAGCGAAAGATAAACAAGGTTGGACATGGCAGTGCTGTTCAGTTTTACTCCGTTCGCCAAGCCACAACAATCCCCGCGTATGCTGCACATTAAGAATGACTAACACGAATTTTGCGACTGTCTGCAGAGGGTCCATCACCTTGGTCACTATCCCGGCAGTTCGAGGGCACTCTAGAATCCGGTTATGACGTTGGAGTCTTTGCTGCTCAGCCAGGACCCGGAATTGGTGCGGGTTCTGCGGCCCACGCTCGAGAAACTTTCCATCGACGTGGAAATCTGCCATGAAGCGCGGGCCGGTTCCGACATTCTGGTCTCCGACAAGTTCGACGCCGTTATCGTCGATTGCGACGATCTGAACGGCGGCCTGGCTCTTCTGCAAGGACTGAGAAGTACGCCGAGCAACAAAAATTCTGTCGCCTTCGCCGTCCTCAACGGCAAACGAACCACCACGCAGGAAGCTTTCGGCATGGGCGCCAATTTCGTCCTGCAGAAGCCCATCAGCACTCTCAACGCGTCGCGCTGTTTTCATGCCGCGCTCAACTTCATGCTGAAAGAGCGCCGCCGCTACTTCCGCCAGCCGATCAAGATGCAGGTAAAAGTAGTGCTCGAGGATAAGACGTTCAATGCGACCAGCACGAACATCAGCGAAGGCGGACTCGCTCTGATCCTGCACGAAGCTCTGCCGAAAGGCGCCGCGCCCCGCCTCAAATTCTCCTTGCCGTGCAGCACCATCCATATGGAAGTCGAATCCGAAGTGGCATGGAGCGACGTGAAGGGTCTCGCCGGATTCCGCTTCCACCATGTCCCCAAGAGCTCGCAACTGGAGCTCGAACACTGGCTCGACGAACACATGGAACGCGAATTCCCCGGAACCAAAGAACGCCTCACCGTGGAAGAGTCGGGTCACAAGAACTAACGTTTCTCACCAGCTACTTCCTAAAGCCAAATTCACCTCGGAACCGGCTCAATAAAATCCTCCCGGCCTCATCGCGGCAGTGGCCCACGCGAGTCGTGCGGTATCCTTTGATCTGACCGTTGGAACTCAACCACGCTGGCAATAGAGAACCAGGAAAAATCGCTCGCACTCAATCCCAAGAACGACAATGCAATAGAAAAACTGAAGGTGCTCCGCAAACAATCAATGTCGTCAGCAGCATGGTGTCGGGGGCATTCTTGGGCCTGCACACTGGAACTACCGGTACCATTGTTGGAACTTTGCCCGCCCCAGCCCGCGATGGCAACCTGATGCAATGGCTACGAACAACTTCCGCATTGCCAAAATGCAAAAAACGCTGGACTGGCTTGAGAGTGATGTGCCCCTCCTGAACATGCGGGTGAGGGAATTGTCGAAAGAGCGGCAGGAGTCGGCGCGCAAATTCGCTTCGGCTATGATCGATCAGACGCGGGCCGAACTGGATCGTCTGCTACGCGAGGAGTCGAACAGCGTAGAGGAATCCACCGAACCTCCCTGCGAGCCGGCGGACTAAAGCCCTCGACTGGAACGGAAAAGTTGAAATTGAGCTGCGGGGCCTTGCCGCCTAGCTAGAGAGCCGATCCGGCAGCAGCGTGAGCGGTGGGCACAGAAACATCGTGACTCTCCTCGGCGCTGACAGTCACTTCCTCCCACATCGACTTGTCGCGCAGAATGCGCGACACCAGGGCCGTGTGCATCGCATGCCCGGCGCGGTCGGCGACAATCTTGCCGAGAACCTGCTTGCCCAGCAGCGCCAGATCTCCGACCAGGTCGAGCACCTTGTGCCGGACGAACTCGTCGCGATAACGCAGCGGACCATTCTCAATGCCGTCGCGCGTCAGCACGATGCAGTTCTCGCGGGATGCCCCGCGGATCAGTCCCATATTCCGCATGGCCTGCTCATCCTCGCGCGAGCCGAAGGTGCGCGCGGCAGCAACCTGCCGCATATAGCTCCCGTTGGTCAGTTCGACCTGGAAAGTTTCCTTGCCGATGAGAGGATGCGGAAAATTGATCGAATAAGAAACCGAATAGGTATGGGAAGGGTAGACCGCGATGAACTTGTTTCCTTCGCGCAGTTCCAGCTCGCGCCGAATTTTCAGATATTTCCGCGCCTTGCGCTGCTTGCGGACGCCCGCCTTCTGGATCATGTCCACAAACGGTTTGGCGCTGCCGTCAAGAATCGGCAGCTCAAGATTATCGAGCTCGATGATCGCATTATCGATGCCTGTGCCGATGATTGCCGAAAGCACGTGCTCCGTGGTGGAAATGAGCACGCCCTTTTTCATCAGGCTGGTGGCGTAGCTGACGCGGGCCACATTGCGGCTGACCGCCTCAATTTCAAAGCCATCGAGGTCGGTCCGGCGGAAAACAATGCCCGTTCCCGAGGAAGCGGGCAGCATGCGCATCGACACCGGTGCGCCGCTGTGCAAGCCGATACCACTGCAACCAACCGCCGAGCGGATTGTCTGCTCAAAGGTCAAATCAGACGGGTAATGTTCCAATGAAACCACAGGATATAGTCCCGTCCAGAAAACTGTATGTGGCAAAAAAGCCACACTCCGTAGCAGAAATCAAAGCCTGAGGCCACCATTCCAGACCGCAAAAATCATAAGTAACTATCTTATTTTCAATTAAGTACATGGATTCGGCACGATTCTGTCCGGTCTTGGCGGGAACCACAAGTACAAACACTTCAGCGTTTCTTAGATTTTTCCTGCTTATTGGGGTTGTAGCCGGAATTCGGATTGAACATAGCCGGATCGAGACCCTGATTGATTGTCACCGAGTTCAAGAACCGCTGGCTGGCCATATCGCCGTTGAAGTAGCGCGACAGGTTGAAGGCAGCCATTATCCCGGAGACGGGCTTGTAGTCATCGTAGATCTCTTCTTCCAGATTCTTCTGACGGTCGACAGGATCCCGCCACTCGAACGATTTCTTCACCGGAAGATGAGTGTCGGTGTCGAAGTAAATCGTGACGCTCTCGTCTTTCGAGTTCACCAGCGTCACGCTGTAGGCAGAATGCTGGGCGGCGATGGCATTTCCGTTGAATAACAAGATGACGCTGGGATCGTTCACCCACGTCCGCAGGACGGTATCGAGCGAAAACCGCCGCCGCCGCAGATAGTCATCCAGATCTTTTGGTTCGATTGGATGCGGGCCTTTGTAGGTGAGCTCATATCCCCGGTCGCCGACGTACAGCTCGGCGACATCGCGGTCCTTCGTCAATTCCACCCGCTCTTTATCGGGAAACTCCGTGAAACTCCAGAAGACGCCGCCGCTGCCGGTCGCGCGCCCGGCATGGAAGCCGTATCCCCGACCCTGCATCTCGCGGTCGCGGATGGTGAGGTAGGTGTCGCCGCCGAGGGCCTTGATGCCTTGCTCGATAATAGATTTTGCCTTGTCCGCATTCTCAATCGCATCTTTATCGACTAGCAGCGCGGATGAAGGCGCGGGCGCCGTGGACTTGGCCGGCGTGGGCGATGGTGCCATCGGCGGCGTTGCGGGCGCAACAGACCGTGCCTGTCCCCAGGCGGGCAAAGCCACCGAGCACACTAAAAAAAGTATCGGGAGAAACTCTTTCATTCCACCTTGAGAGAGTAAGTGCGTGCAATCAGAATTGTAGCGTTTTTTGTGGACTTCCTGCCCGCAGTGGCGTTGACTCCTCTCCTTGCTTGGATGCACAAAGAGTCGGGAATGCAAGCCTACCCTCGGGGGATTTTTCGGCCCTTTTCGTCCCTTTAGCCGACCAGGACGGCACCACCATTGACGTTGAAGACTTCTCCGCTGATGAAAGCCGCGTGTTCCGTACACAGGAAAAGTACTGGTCCGGCAATCTCTTCCGGTTTGCCCACCCGGCCGAGAGGGATCGTCTTGCGGATGGTTTCTCCCGTCCGGGGATCGGCCAGGGCCTCGGCGCTCATATCGGTATCGACCCAGCCCGGCGCAACGCAATTCACATAGATTCCCGCCGGAGCCAGTTCGCTCGACAGACTCTTCGTCAGACTGATCAGCGCTCCCTTGCTCGCGGAGTAATCGCAGTGAAACGCCTCGCCCCGCTGCCCGCTGGTCGAACTGATCAGCACAATATGACCTGCCGCGCCATTCGTGCGCGGCTGCGCTTTCATCTGCGCCACCGCGTGCTTCACCAGACCGAACACGCCATCGAGATTGATCGACAGCGTAGACCGCCATTGCTCGTCCGTCATGCGGTCGATTCCAACATCTTCCACCGGCCATACTCCGTGATTCGCGACCAGGATGTCGAACCGCCCGAAGCGCTTCACAGTTTCGGCCACGAGCGAGCGGCTAGCCTCAGGATTCTTCAGATCGCTTTCTATCGGGAAGCAGTTGGACGCTCCGCATTCCTTCACCAAAGCTTCCGCCTGCGCCCGCGCTGCGCGATAGCTGAATGCCACCTTCGCGCCCGCCGCCGAGAACATACGCACCGTCGCGGCCCCAATCCCGCGCGACCCGCCAGAAATCAGAGCAACTTTGCCGGAGAGCGAAAGAGGAATGGACATAGACGACTAGCGTAGCCCCTCAATAAACTTCCAAAATTCCTTGTTGTCCCGATAAGGCAGGAAAGAGTCGTCCGTCGCTGGATTCGGCATGGTTTCACCCGGTATCACATTGGCCTTGCGGGCAAATGCTTGATGGAGGTGAGCTTGCGCATCAGCAAGTTTTTTTTCCTCAGCGTCTGCGCATGCAAGGTTGTAGTAGTACAGCGGATAGTCTGGGTCCGTCGCAATTGCTGCCTCGAAGATTGCGCGCGCCTTCGTGACGTCTCCGGAAATTCCGTACGCCATGCCGGCCTGGTCTGTGACCACGCGCCTCATGGTCTTAGCGTCAGCCCTGCCGCTATCCGCCAGCTGAGTCAACGCTTTTTCAAACAGAGGAGCGGCCGCCTTATACATTCGGTGTTGATAGAGAATCTGAGCATACAGAAAGGAATCACCGAAGCCCGGGAGGTAGTGCGGATCAAAACGATAACTAGCGAAGACATTCTTCACAGCCGCGTCCTCGGCCGCAATTGGGGCGTCACTATAGAACTCAAGGTCGCCGCAAATGTCGTCAACTGCTAGGAACCCCCGCGTCATATATGAGGTTTTCCCATCGCGCCCTTGAGACGTATATCTGACTAACGCGATCTGCTGCTCGTCCGCATGCGCCATCTCAGAGTTCGCAAGAATTCTCAAGCTCGAATCAGCCTTCTTTTCCGGTTCGATCGCTCCGTCGCGACATTTCGCGCTGGTCAATGGTGCCTGTTCTTGGACTCGGAACAAGAATCCCAGAAAATGGATCCTTCCCGGCGCATCTACGCCGCGAATACCTATCTCTTGACCGTTTGACTTAGCAGAAGACTCAATGACCTTGAAGCCGTCGGCGTGCCATTGCAGTTGCCCTGGGTGGGACGGTAGAGCGAGTCTGAAGTCGCCGTCCGCTGCAGCAGTCTGAGCAAGACCAGAACCGAGGGCCACGGATATGAAGAGAAGGAACCCGTACAGTTTCGTCATGAGCCGAAGTCTACCTTCACTCTTGGCCGGTCACAAGCGCTACGAGCCTGACGGCGCCCGCTCCGACCTCAGCCCGCGCAGCAGCAGCCGCACCAGCATTCCGTCGAAGCGCGTCCCGCTCATGTTGACCAACTCATCCAGCGCTTGCTCCGGCGTACGCGCCGCAGAGAATGATTGCTCGGTCACCATGTTGGCGTACGCATCGGCTAGCCCGATAATGCGCGCCCACAGCGGAATTTCTTCGCCTCGCAATCCGTCCGGATACCCCGAGCCATCGAACCTCTGATGATGATGCTCGATCGCCTCTCGCATCATCGTCGCGTGCGGAATCGTCCCCACAATCTCCGCTCCGACATGCGCGTGCATGCGAAGCTGGAAGAATTCCTCTTCGCCAAGCGGGCCGGGTTTGTTCAGGATTTGTTCTGGAACAAAGATCTTTCCCACATCGTGAACCCGCGCGGCATAAACGAGATCCGCAGTCTCTTCCGATGACAGCCCCAACGCCCGAGCGATCACTTCGCCATACCGTGCAACCAGATCTCCGTGTCCTGCCGTCTGCATCTCGCGAGATTCCGCCGCCCGGCTCAGAGACTCGATCGCTTCCTTCAGCAGCGGGACGTTGCAGCCTTCGTCCCCCGAGCACAGCTTGTAGAGCGTCGTCGCCAATTCCTCCAACTGCTCGGGCCCCGCGCGTTCACGTTGCAAAAAACCCTCGATGTAGGCCGAGATCTGCTGCCGCTGCCGCGCAAAATCCTGCCCTTCGACGAACTCCTGCGCCGTCGAAACCAGATTCCCCCCGGATCGCTTCGAAACGTACATGCCGGCATCCGCCACTCGGATGATGTCTTCAATGGAAAACCCATGCATGGGAAAGCTGGCCACGCCAAAGCTGCCGGTGATCTTGTGCTCGGCCAGCATCGGATCGGCAGCCAGCCATTGCCGCAAGCGCTCCGCCAGCACCTGCCCTTGCTCAGGTCCGGTTTCCGGCATCAGAACGATGAACTCATCCCCGCCATATCGCGCCACCACGTTCGACTGCCGCGATTTCTGCTCCAGGAGTCGCCCCACGCGCGCCAGCACCAGGTCGCCTTCAAAGTGGCCCATCGAATCGTTCACTTCTTTGAACTTATCGAGATCGATCAGCACCACCGAGAACGGCCGCCCCGAGCGCGACGCCCGTTTCCACTCCGCCGACAGCGCCTCCCAGAAGAATCGCCGCGTCTTGATGCCGGTGAGCCCGTCGGTGATCGACTGCTGCTGCAGCTTTTGAAACACAAACGCATTGTGCAGCGCCGTAGCCAGCAAATCCGCCAGCGTGTTCAGAATCAGAACATCCTGCGGCGTGAACGCATTCTCGTTGCGGCTCTCGATATTCAACACGCCCAGCAGAGATTCTCCATACGTGATCGGAATGCACAACACCGCCTTTGAGTCCGGCAGGATTCCGGTCAGATTTCCCGGCAAGGCATTCTGCACCAGCGCCCGCTCTCCGGTCCGCGCAACCCGGCCCAGGATGCCGCTTCCCAGCGCAATTCTTTTCCCAGTCGCATGGGTCGTGATCCCGGCTTCCGCTTTGATCTCGATTTCTTTCGTTCCATAGTCGAGCAGGCCGATGCCGATATGATCGAAGCTGAAGTTCTTCTGAATCTCGCTCGCGATCTGGTTCAGCATGTGCACCGGATCGTCGCTGGAGATTGCGGTCCGCGAAACATTGTTCAAAAACGCCAATTGCCGTGACCGCCGCTGCTCGTCCGCAAACAGACGCGCATTTTCCATCGCAACCGAAACCTGCCCGGCCGCGGTGACCAGCACATCCAGGTCGCGCTGCTCGAAGACGAATTCCCGGTCCGGATTCATCGCCACCATGATCCCGGTCGATTTGTTTTCCATGAAAATCGGCGCCGCGATCAGGCATTTCGCTGGACGTTTCGGCACATGCGCGATCCCCAGGCGTTTTCGCGCCTCCTCCAGATCGGAGCGGATCAGCAAAGGCTCTCCCGTACGAATCACATATTCGGTGAACGCGTTTCGAATCTCACGCGTCCGTTTCGGCAGCTCCCGATTGTCTCGGACCTCCAGCTCGAACCGGATCTCCTCCGGCTCCTGAAATGCGATGTAAAAGTGGCTGGTGTCAAAAATCTGCCCGAGTTCAATCTGGATCGTGCGCAGGATCTCATCCTGGTCCAGACGCGAGCTGATGGCCTTCCCGATCTCCGTCAGCAGTTCGTACTCTTTCGTCCGGCGATGCGCATCGTGGGTGACGACATAATTCTCGAGCGTGAGACCAAGCTGAAGCGTAAGTCCCACCATCAGATGGGGCCCGGACGAGCCAAACGCGCGGCGTTCCGCGTGCGGGAAAAGGATCACTCCAAAGTTGTGCTCGCGGGTCTGCAGATTGATTGCCGTCAGATGCCGGACATTCGCCTCCAGCATCACGCGCTTGAACTCGGCAAACGTTCCCACTGACGTGACCGGCAGCGGCTCCTGCATCTCCTGCAGATTCTGCGCCGTGAAGATTCCACTTCTGCGATAGGCGAGTTCCGAAATGTACTCTCCGGCGCCGCTTCTCTCGAGCGCCGCGAGAAATTCTTCGGAGAAGCCTTGCTGCACTGAGGGCAGCAGTCCACGCCAGCGCTCGCTGATCACGATTGCCGCGCAATCCATATTCAGCGCGCTGCGCAAACGCTCCAGCGCTGATTGCATGCTGGGTACCAGGTCCTCCGCAAAAAGCAGCCGCCGCGGATCGACTCCCAGCGTCGAAAGCGCGAGCGTATTTTCCTGCACAGCGTTGCGCTGGTTTTCGAACAGCACCATCACCATTGCGATGCCAAGCAGCATCTGCGGCACGGGGCCAAACAGCCGCGTCGCGTTGCCGAAGGTTTCCGTCCACGTCTGCTGGATCTGTCCCACTCCCATCAGCACGCCCCACAGCGCTAACGCGAGCGCGAGGACCTGAAACGCCAGCGAACCCCGCTTGTGGCCGTTGACGTAAAACATCGCCGAGCAATAAAGGAGGATCGCCGCCAATCCCAAGCCAAGCCGCACCGCCGGCTGCGCGTCAGGATGAAAAGCGCCGTTAACGATATGTCCACGCAGCGTCAGCAATGCGAGGACGACGCCAATGGCTCCCACCGCCGCGTCATACCACCGAAATTGCGAAGGACCGCGCATCATTCGCGTCGAAACGAAGATGCACAGCGCCATCGCTACCAGGAACAGTTCGCTTACGAAGAAAGCGACCGACGATGTCGGGAACGCATCCAGAATGTAATGCAGGGAATAGGCTGCCCACGCCAACTGCCACGCCCGGAAATACTGCAGCCGGCTTTGCTCGTGGAGATAAGTAAAAACAAGAAAAAGCAGAACCGAAACGAATCCCGGGATTAAGACGGTGGTGATGACGACACTGTTCATAGGGTCGTGAGAGACACCTCTGGCCAGACTCTCTGGCTCAGTTTCGGGGGGAAACAGTAATTCAATGTTTTCACATTAGAAGCCTCAAATACAACAGGTTTTAAGTACATGTTCTAACTTCGATTTCCCCGCGGAATCATCAGGTTGCATGGAATATCGACATGGCGGCGCGGCTTGACGCTGCCGTTTCAGCGCCCGTACCATCGAAGTTCCGGCGAGACACCCGGCAGCACTCTATGTCCAATCCCGCAAATTCAACGCCTAACAGCAAGCCCCGCGTGCGTTTCGCCCCTTCGCCCACCGGCTTTCTCCACGTCGGAAGCGCCCGGACTTTTATTTTCAACTGGTTATACGCCCGCCGGAACAGCGGCACCATGATTCTGCGGCTCGACGATACCGATGTCGAGCGCAATACCGACGCCTCGGTGAATTCTATTTTTGAGGGATTGAAATGGCTCGGCCTCGGCTGGGACGAGGAATACAAGCAATCCGAACGCGGAGATCTTCACCGCCAGATGGCCGAAACTATTCTTCAGAAAGGACTCGCCTATCGCGACTTCACTCCCGCCCATACCGGGGATAGCGAAAGGTCCGGCGCGCAGGGGACCTGGCTCTTCAATCCCGGCATGCCCGAACTTTCTCGCGAAGAAAGCGACCGTCGCGCCGCGGCCGGAGAGCCCTTCGCCCTCCGTTTTCGCGTGCCTCGTAACGGGTCCGGGGGGGGACACCCATCCGTGTGGGGACAGCCGCCCTCGGCTGTCCGATTTGCCGAAGGCAAATTGTCCGTCCACTTCACCGACGCAGTCTACGGCGACCAGGTCAAAGCTTGCGTCGACATTGAAGATTTCGCCCTGCTCCGCTCCGACGGCATGCCGACCTATCACCTGGCCTCGTGCGCCGATGACGCCGACTTGCACATCAGCCACATCATTCGCGGCCAAGACCATCTTTCCAACACTTTCAAGCACGTCCTCATCTTCGAGGCCGCCGGGTTCACGCCGCCGCAGTTCGCGCATCTTCCGCTGCTGGTTGCCCCCGACGGCACCAAGCTCTCCAAACGCCGCCACGGACCGGTCGTCAGCGTGACCACCTACCGCGACGCGGGATTCCTTCCGGAAGCATTCATCAATTTCCTATGTCTGCTCGGCTGGTCGCCAAAAGATGATCGCACCCGGATGAGCCTGCAGGAACTGACCGACTCCTTTTCACTGGAAGGCATCAATCGCGCCAACGCGGTGGTCAACTTCAAAGAACCGGCGACCACTCCAGAAGAGACGTTTGATCCGAAGGCAATCTGGCTGAACGCCGAACACATCCGCGGACTCGCGATCGAAGAATTGAGCCAGCGCCTGTTGCCGATCGTACGCGAGGTTTATCCCAACGCCAGCGCCGAACAGATGCTGCGAGTTACGCCGCTGATCCGCGAGCGCATCAAGCTACTGCGCGATGTTCTGACGGCGGCCGATTTCTTCTTCGTCGATCAGTTGCCGCCCTACGATCCCGCCGAACTCATCCCGCAAAAAGGCGACGCCGCGATGGCGCTGAAGGTTCTCGAGAAAGCGCAGCCGGTGCTTGCATACGTCGAGTTCAAGCACGATCCCCTCGATCAATCTCTGCGCGCCGCCGCCCAGGAACTCGGCGTCAAAGCCGGACAGATGTTCCAGCCAATCCGCGTCGCCGTCTGCGGCCGCAAGAACGCCCCGCCCTTGTTCGAAACTCTGGAAGTGCTGGGCAAGGAAGCCACTCTGAAGCGGATCAATCAGGCGATCGAGAAGTTTTAAACCAGCTCCCAAAAAGCAAACCCCAAACCGTTTCCAGTTCGGGGCCGTCAAGCTGTCCCGTGACAAGCGTATTATCGGCAATCCGATGCTCGGACTCAGCGTTACTGTTGAACGATGACTCGCCGCCGAATTTTTCTGCATCAATCTCGCCATAACCCTGATCTATACCCTTGCCGTCATTTTCCGCACGCAGTCCTTTGGAACCCTGAAACTTTGAAACCTTGAAACTTTTTCCAGCGAGGCCCTCATGAAAGCCGTACAGATCAGCAAGCCAGGCGGAGATTTCGAAGTTGTCGAACGCCCAATTCCCGAACCGCAGCGCGGCGAGGTCCGCATCAAAGTCGAAGCCTGCGGCATCTGCCACAGTGACGCTCTCGTCAAAGAAGGATATTGGCCAGGCATCGAGTACCCGCGCGTTCCCGGCCACGAAATCGCCGGCCGCATCGACAAGGTCGGCCCCGCCGTCACGCAGTGGAAATCCGGTCAGCGCGTCGGCGTCGGCTGGCACGGCGGACACTGCTTCATCTGCGATCCCTGCCGCCGCGGCGACTTCATCAATTGCAAATTTGAAAAGATCACCGCGATCCATTTCGACGGAGGCTACGCCGAATACATGATCGCTCCGGCCGAGGCGGTCGCCCTCATGCCCAACGATCTTCCATCCGACGAAGGCGCACCCCTGCTCTGCGCCGGCATCACGGTCTTCAACGCTCTGCGGAATTCCGGCGCTCGGGCCGGGGATCTCGTCGCCGTCCAGGGCATCGGAGGCCTCGGCCACCTCGGTATCCAATACGCCCGTCAAATGGGGTTCCACACGATCGCCATCGGACGCGGAGCCGACAAGCAACCGCTCGCGAAAAAACTCGGCGCTCACCAGTACATCGATACCAGCGCCGCTGATCCCGTTGAAGCTCTGCAGAAAATGGGCGGCGCCCGCATCATCCTCGCAACGGCGCCCGATTCGAAAGCCATGTCCGCACTCTTCAACGGACTGGGCGAGCGAGGGACGTTCATGGTCGTTGGCGCCGGGTTCGATCCGCTCACCATCACGCCCATCCAACTCATCCAGGGAAGCAAAACACTTCGTGGATGGGCCTCGGGCACCGCGCGCGATTCGCAGGACACCCTCGAGTTCAGCGCCTTCAGCGGAGTTCGCCCCATGATCGAGCGCTATCCTCTCGAGAAAGCCGCCGAGGCCTACAACCAGATGATCTCGGGAAAGGCGAGATTCCGCGTAGTCCTGACCATGAGCTAATCACCACCAGTGCCGCCGCCGCATCGACAGGTCGGCTTGGAGGTAGCTACGCGGGGTGGAGAGACCTTTTGTTTAGCAGCCGAATAGGCAGGCGTGTTAATCCGCAACCGCTCCGCGCTCTCCCCGGAAATACAAGCCTGCACTACGTTGCAGCAAAGCCCACGCGATCGCCACGAAGAACACGCAATGCACCACAAGCGGCACGCCTGGTGGAAATGCGCTCAGTGCCACGTGGAACGCCATCCACGCCAGCGCCAGCCAGCGCGCCCAGTTCTGCCCGCGCAGCATGAACACGCCCGCAACGATCGCCAGCAATTCCGTGACCCCCATCAGGATCGCATCGCGATTGATCGGGACCAGTTCATGGAAATGCCCAATCAACGCACCGATGCCGACCAGCAAGTAAAGCCAGGCCACAATCGTCACCGCGATCGGACGTTTTTTCTCGTTCATGGCATCATCTCCAGCACCGCGTCGCTCGGTTCAAGATCCTCGACGTGCGGTGGAATGCTCGCCCCCGCCTCCAGCAGCGCGCGGATCGTTCCCACAAAGTCTCCCGTATCACTGCGCCATCCGTTCCCCGATGCGAATACGGCCCACGACACCGCGGTCCCCGGATATTCTTTCGACATCAGTTCCAGCTGTGGATGGAACCGCAGAATCTCGCGAGCCATCTCAGCATTTCCGTTGAAACCGGCCCAATGCAGCGCCGTCGCTCCCATTTCCCCCGCGGTGTCCACCGGCCATCCCGCTTCCAGCATCAGACGCACCGCCTTCGTATTATTGCTCTGCGCGGCATTGGGCAGCTTGCGCTGTTCGGCTTCCGAGAGACTTCCTGCCGCATTCGGATTCTTCGCCAGAAATTCCCGGAACACTCCCTCATCCCCCAATTCGCAGGCCAGCGCCAGCTTCAAATTCTCCGGAGTGTGCTTCATCAGCAGTTCAAAAACATCTTCATGCCCAAAGTCGCGCGCCACCGTATGTGCCGTGCGG
This sequence comes from uncultured Acidobacteriota bacterium, assembly GCA_963763845.1. Taxonomy (GTDB): domain Bacteria; phylum Acidobacteriota; class Terriglobia; order Terriglobales; family Acidobacteriaceae; genus Sulfotelmatobacter. Next base: position 240,616 of record CAVXPX010000009.1, on the reverse strand, counting down.
CTCCCGCCCAGCGTCCATATATAGATCGTTCCTCCCGCCCGCGGATTCTTCTTGGGAAACCACTCCTCCGACACGCTCATGCGAATGCAACTGGGATCGCGTTCCAGATGCCGCCGCACTAAATCCACATCGCCGAGCGCCGAGGCCATCAGAATGTCCGTCTTGCACCCGCGCGCGACGAGATAGCGCGCCACATCCTGCCGGTCTTTCGGATAGTGCCGCTTCTGATCCACGCGCAGCATGTACTGCGCCGGCGTCGACTCATGATCGACATCGAGCGCGTCGATCTCCGCCCCGCTCTCGAGCAGAAATTCTGCAATCTCAATTGTCGAGGCGAAGTGCAATGGCGTCTGTCCGTCTCCGCCTCGGGCATGGACCACATTCGGATCCCCGCTCACCAACTCCCGCAACTGGTCGATCATCCCCAGCCGCGATGCCGAATGCGCGTCCAGCTTCGCTCCTCGCTCGACCAGAGAATCCACCAGGTTCGGATCGCAATCATCCAGCACCCCGAATCCGCCCGCCCACCAGTCGGTTCATTTATTGATATTTGCCCCAGCGTTCAGCAACACATCGATCGTCTCCCGATCGCTTCGCTGGACCGCCGCAAAGAGCGCCTGGATTCCGAACGAGTAGTCCGGCAACGGATCATCGATCTTCGACCGCAGTTCTGGATACTTCTTCAGCACATCCCGCACGCGCGCTGCATCCATCGCAACGATGGCTAACTTCAACAACTGGGCCGGACTCCTGCCCAGCCACTCCACGTGCAATTTCAGTTTCGCCCACGTTGCGAAGCCGTAGTCGTTCGCCACCGCGTGTTGCGCGGCGGCGAGCTTCGCCCCGGGCATGCTCCGCAGCATTTGCTTGGCTTGTTTTTTGAGATGTTCGAGGTTGGGATTTTCAGGCAGTTCGCGAGACATTCTTCCTCCTTCTATGGCCCGGTGTCCGCTGTCTCGGGCAGAAGAGAGGTCAATGCTCGGAACTCAAGAGCGTAAGCAGGTGGGATAATCCCTTTCCGCGGACGGGCTGCAACCTGAATTGCAGCCCCAATATAGCAAATTTCTGCCGCCCTCAACCCGTCTTCTCAATGATTTAGAAAAATCTCGCAATTTCCCTTGACAACCTATACTGTGTTACATACAGTATGTGTCGTACACTATATGTCACCCGGTAGCGATCAGATCCCCGAAGTCTTCGAAAACCTGAAGCTGGAGCTTCGCCGCGGCTGCCTGACCTTGGCCGTCCTCACCCAGCTTCGCAGCGAGCGCTATGGATACACCCTGAGAAAAGCTCTTGCGGACGACGGCCTTGAGATCGATGAAGGCACGCTCTATCCCCTCCTTCGCCGCCTCGAAAGTCAGGGACTGCTCTTCAGCCAGTGGCGTGAAGAAGACAAGCGCAACAAGCGTTTCTACCGTCTGTCGCCCGCGGGCGAACAGATCCTCGACCAGCTTTTAAAAGAGTGGCAAAGCATCAACTCGTCGTTGAGCAAGATTCTTCAAGAGGCATAGCATGAACACATCCAGCCGCACTCCCACGGAACTCGTTGATCGTTACCTGCAGGCGGTCCGCTTCTGGCTGCCCAAGAACCACCGCCAGGGCGACCTGCTCGCCGAACTCGGCGAAGACCTCCGTTCGCAAATCGACGCCAAAGAAGAAGCGCTCGGCCATTCGCTCGATCAGTCCGAAGTCTCCGAAATCCTCAAGCGCTGCGGCAATCCGATGGTGGTTGCCTCCCGCATGGGGCCGCAGCGACACCTGATCGGCCCCACTCTGTTTCCGGTCTATCTATTCGTCCTGAAGATGGTACTGCTCTGGATTCTGGTCCCGGTTTTCATCTTCATCGTCGCCCCGGTGAATCTGGCGAACACCAACGGAAACTGGCCTGCCGCAATCCTCAACACCATCGGAGGTCTCTGGAGCGGAGCCTTCATCGCCGCCGGAACCATCACGCTCGTTTTCGCCATTCTCGAGCGTTCGAAGGCCCTCGCCCATCAGGAGTGCAAATGGGATCCCGCCAAGCTTCCGCCACTTGAGAAAACGGAACGCAAAACATCGCTCGTACAGACCGTCTGCGAACTGGGATTCCAGGTCTTCGCGCTTGTCTGGTTGCTTCTTCTCCCGCAGCATCCATTTCTGATTCTTGGCCCGGCGGCCGGATTCCTCAAAACCACGCCGCTTGTGCATACTTTCTATCTTCCGATCATGCTGCTGTGGATGCTCTCGGTCGCGCGCTCCGCCTCCATTCTCGCTAAGCCCGAGTGGACGTGGCTTCCGATGGCAAGCCAGCTGATCCAATCCGCGTCGACACTGATAGTGTTGAATTTCTTGCTGCACGCCGTCACGCAAACTCCGAAAGCAGAATGGTTCCCGTTCCTCATTCTCACCGATGCCGCCCGCAACTCCGTTCACTACATCAAAATCGCCGCCGTCGTGAATGTTTCGATCCTGATCAGCGCAGTCGGCGCCTGGATCGGACTCTGTATTGCCACGATCGTCCAAACGTGGCAACTGCTGCGCCACATCCGGAAACAGGGCTCCGTCGCGCACCCTGCCATCTCGGCACAGGCCAGATAAGGGCGCTCGGCCATCCATCCGGAAGAAAGAAAGGCCCGTCAACTTATCAGGCGGCGGATGACGCGTCAGTGATGCGAATCACGAATGGGCAGGGAAGGATCCTGACAACGCTACTTGCTTGCGTTCGATGCCATCTTCTTGACCATGGCAAGAACAAGCTTGCGGTCGCTGTCGTTCAGGTTGGTGGAGTAGCGGCGGATCTGGCTGAGGAAGCGGACTTCATCGTCGGAGAGCTGCGGTAGTCCCTTGGAGCCGTTGTTATGGCCGGGTTCCGAGAAAAACTGCGACAAGGGCAGTTCCATTGCGCCGGCAATCTTCGAGAGCGTGTCGAGCGATGGGATGGTGTGTCCGTTTTCCACGCGTGACAAGTAGCAGCGCAGCAGCCCGGTCCGTTTTTCGATGTCGCCCTGCGACATGCCTTTTTGAAGCCGGTAGTTGCGGATGGTCTCGCCGATATTCATGGTAGGGAGCATTTCAGGATGCGCAATAGTAACCAGAGCGGTAACTTCTGGCAAGTGGGAAATTTGTGCCATACGCCGGACGAACGTGCCATACGTAAAGCGAATCACAGCCAGGAGATTTTGGCGCGAATTTCACAATTTTTTTTACGTTGTTAAAGTAATCAGTGCGGGGCTGAAACCAGCACGGGACAAGCGTTACGGCCGTCTTCGGCCGCCATCAGTTTTTCAGCGTGGAGGAAAGAAATTCCACCGTGCGCCGCCACGCATCCGCGGCATCGCCGGCGCGATAGCCTTGCTTGTTGTTGGGATTTTCAAAGGCGTGTCCGGCGTCGTCGTAAATCTTGATTTCAATTTTCTTGCTGAGCTGCTTCATCGACTGCTCAAACTTGTGAACGTCATCGGGAGTGATTCCGCGATCCTGCGCCCCGAAGATTCCCAGAATCGGCGCCTTGATTTTTCCCAGCGTTTCCGGATCGGTGGCGAGGTGGCCGTAGTTGATAACGTCGGCGGCCAGGGTGGGCTCTTCGAGCGCAACGTCGAGCGCGTAGCCTCCGCCCATGCACCATCCGATGGCGCCGATGCGATCTTTTTTCACATTGCCCTGCGATGCAAGATAATCGAAGGCCGCCGCAAGGTCGCGCTTGGCGCGGTCTTCCGGCACGCCGCGCATGATCTCGTGAGCTTCGTCGGGCGTGGTCGCAACCTTGCCGCGATAAAGATCGATCGCCAGAGCGACATAGCCCTGATCCGATAGTTTCGACGCCTCGTCCTTGACCCAATCGTTCAGCCCCCACCATTCGTGAATCACGATCAGCGCCGGAAATGGGCCTTTGCCCGCGGGAGTGTAGAGGATGCCTTGCACCGTCTCGCCGCCGCTCTTGTAAGAAACGGGTTTGCCCTCAGCGGCAAAGACAAAAGTTGTTGTGAGCAAGAAAATCGCGGCGAGCAGGAGAACCTTCTTCATGGAGAGTTCCTTTCGGAGTTGTGCGCGGAACATTCTGCTCGAACTTGAGCGGGATTACAACAGGAGTTCCATGTAGAGCGCGCCCGCGATCGGGTTCGTGCAATACGGGGCGATTTCGCGGAATCCGAGCTTGCGGTAGAGACCGACCGCGTCTTTCATGACCGGCTCGACGGTATCGAGGCGCATCCGCGAATAGCCAATCTGGCGTGCTTCGGTGATGATGCGGTCTACGAGCGAGCGACCCAGTCCCTTGCCGCGAAATTGCGGACGCAGATAGAGACGCTTCATCTCGCAGATGCTGTCTTCGAGCTTGTGGAGTGCAATGCAGCCGGCAAATTCACCGTCGCACTCGGCGAGCAGTAGGCGGCCCTCGGGCGGGGCGTAGTGGCCGGGCAGGGTAGCGAGCTCTTTGTCGAAGCTCTGAAAGCAAAGACTGAAGCCAAGGGACTGCGCATATTCGAGGAAGAGCTCGCGAGCCTGCGCGATGTGTTCAGGGGAGTCGGCATGGAATAGAGAAAACTTCTTCAGCGTCGAGGACGCCGAGGAAGGAATTTGAAAAGGCTTCGATGGGTCGGCAGACATTTTTGTTTCTAACCCTATGAACCTCTCAGCGTGCTCGGCGGTGAATCCAGACGCCTATCCCATGAACATTCCGCCGTTCACGCTCAGTACGTGGCCGGTGATGTATGACGCCTCGTCCGATGCCAGGAAAGCGACGGCATTTGCAACGTCGTCGGGCGTTCCGACGCGTCCCAACGGAATCTGCTTGACGGCGTTCTGCTTGAACTCGTCGCTCAGGACGGCCGTCATAGCGGTTTCGATGAATCCCGGGGCGACGGCGTTACAAGTAATATTGCGCGAGCCGACTTCGCGGGCAATCGCCATAGTCAGCCCGATCAACCCGGCTTTGGAGGCGGAGTAGTTGGCTTGTCCGGCCTGGCCGATTTGCCCGAAGATGCTGGTGATGTTGACGATGCGTCCCCACTTCTGGCGCAGCATGGAAGTGACGACCTGCTGAGTCAGAAGATAGGCGGAGGTGAGATTGGTTTGCAGGACAGCGTCCCAGTCGGCGCGCTTCATGCGCATGATGAGCTGGTCGCGGGTGATGCCGGCGTTGTTGACGAGGATCTCGATCTTGCCGAATTGTGCGACAGCGGCCTTCACCGCGGTCTTTACCTGTTCGTCATCGGCAACGTCGACCGGGAATGCGGCCGATTTGCCTCCCGCCGCGGTAATTTCGTTGACCAACTCGTGCAGCTTTTCCTGATTGCGCGCGGCGACGGCGACAATCGCCCCATCTTTGGCAAGACGAAGGGCGATAGTGCGTCCAATGCCTTGCGAGGCGCCGGTGACGAAGGCTACTCGTCCTGAAAGAGACATAGAGTCCTCCCAATGAACTAATGAACTCATGAATGCTGTGAAACGCCGAATTATACGCGGGGAGCTTCCTGATCAGCGCGGCGCAGCGGCCAGATCAGGACGTCTAAGCGCTTGGAAAAATGCAAGAGCGGCTCGGAATCGGGCAGGTCGATGCGGGCTGCCGTGGCCATCGTGTTTTGCTCGATCAGGGCTTCGGCGTCTTGCAGAGGCCACGGCAGATGATGAATCTCGCATCGATACAGCCGTCCCTGGTGTGTGGTGTAGAGGCAATAGCGTGCGGTGAGCCAGTGCTCGAGTGATCCATTCTCTCGTGGGAGCACTCGCGTGACTGGGCGATAGGCGGCGCGGAACTCGGCGGAATGATCGCTTCGCAGCGACGAATAATGGATGCTTCCTGCCCCCTCCATCGCATGCATCGAAGCGTAAAAATAAGGAAGATGAAAAAAGGTACGCGCGGCCCATACGGCGGGATTGTTCGCTGCGTCAAGGCTGAAGAAGTAAACGCCGGGTTTTCCGCCGTACGTGACGTAGGTTCGGACATTGAGCTCGGGAAAACGCGAAAGGCCGGGCAGAGCCGGAATTCCTCGGGTGCGCACTCCGCTCATCCAGAACGGGACGACGCCGATCCAGCAATGTCCGCCAAAAGTATCGAGCTGCAATTCGGAAGGAATGAGATGACGGATGACTACGGGCGCAACCGGCCAGTGCGCGAACAGCAGATCGTGCCAGCTCTGCTTCATGATCCAGGAACCGGCAGGCAGAGGCCAGGGACGATGCTCCACAGAATGAAGCAGCGGATGCACGGTACAGTTTAGCGCCGGAATGCGATGACCGTGATTGTGATTGCGAATCCACAAGCGCGGCGCGTAACATGCGAACACTCCCATGTCCCACACTGCAAATGTGCTGATGATGCGTAAGCCTTCGGAAAAATCCGGCGACAAGGAAACCGCGGCGCACCGTTCTTCGCTGCGCGCAACTGCGCTGGAACAGCCCTCCGCCGATCCGGCCGAGGCCGCCCGCGCCACGCAATCCGAGCCTTCCACCGAAGTCTTCGCCGTTTTCGGCGTTGAGCCTGAGATTCAGGCGTATGCGATGGCGAAATACTCGCGGTCGGCGCTGTCAATGAAAGAATCGCTGCGCGAGATCTCGACGCAGAAGGCTGAGAAATTCCTCAACACTTTTTATTTCCAGTACGGCCACCGCTCAATCGCGGATCTGGCGCACATTGCGCTGGCGATCGAGCGGCTTTCGATTCTTGCGGCGATCGAACTGGCTGACGAGCAGCGCTGGGATGGCCAAGAGCGCTCGACCCGCTATCAGGATTTCCGCAAGAGCGGCTATTTCACGCCGGACTTCGGTTCCGACGACGAGGCGCGCAAGCTCTACCGCGAGACCATCGATTTTCTGTTCGCCGAATATGACGCGTTCTCGGCGCACATGACCCAGCACCTGATCAACATCACCCCGAAGCCGGCTGACATGAAGCAGGAGGCGTACGAGCGCACGCTGAAGGCACGGGCCTTCGATATCACGCGCTACCTGCTGCCGCTGGCGACAAATACTTCGCTGGGCGAGATCGTCAACGCGCGCACGCTGGAAAACCAGGTCGCGCATCTGCTCTCGCATACGCATAAAGAGGTGCGCACGCTGGGCGAGTCGCTGAAGAAGGCGGCGACCGGGCCTGCCTATAACGTAAACAGTGAGTCGCTGCAGGAACTCGTGGCGCAGATTCGCGCCGTCAATCCGGAACTGGGAGCGCGGGCAGAGCAGGAATTGCTGCACGAGGTCCGCGTGGCGCCCACGCTGGTGAAGTATGCGGATCCGAATCCGTATGAGATGGAGACGCGGCGCGAGTTGCGGCAGGCGGCGCGGGAGTTAATGGCCAACGAGCCTCTGGCGCCGTCGAAGGCGATTGTCGATCTGCTCGACGAAGAGCCGCTGGAAGTTGAGATCGCAACGACGCTTCTGTACGAGCATTGCCATCATTCTTACCGGCAGGTCCGGCAGGCGGTGCAGGTGGCGGGGGAACGGCGGCGGAGGGAGATCATCGACCTTGGCCTGCGGCACCGCGGCAAGCACGATGAGATGCTCCGCGGATTTCGCGCCGGGCAACAGTTCCGCTTCGACATCCTCATGGACACCGGCGGGTTCCGCGACATGCACCGGCACCGGCGGTGCATCCAGGTGATGCAGGGATTCACGACGCAGCACGGTTACGAGATGCTGCTCGACATGGAAGATGCCGGCGTCCGCGGACGGTTCGAGTCAACCATGCGGCGGGTGCAATCGGCGGTCGAAAAGCTGGCCGGGCGCGGTACTCCGGAGGCGGAAGAAAATTCGCAGTACGCGATTCCGCTGGCCTTCCGCAAGCGCGCGTTGTTCAAGATGGACTTCGCCGAAGCGGTCTATATCTCGGAGTTGCGCACAACCCCGGCGGGTCATGTGTCCTATCGGAACGTGGCCTACGCGATGTACGAGGCGGTGGCCCGGAAGTATCCGGCGCTGGCGAAGTATTTTCGCGTGTACGATGTGACGGCGCCGGTGGATTTGCTGCAGAGGTAAGGGGTTGTGTTGCCTCTGCACATTTGCTTGTCATTCTGAGCGAAGCGAAGAACCCATGTACTCGTCGAGGACACTGGTGGTGCCGACAAGTGCATAGGTCCTTCGGCCCACAAAGAGCTCGGGCCTCAGGATGACAACTTGAGGACAACCGCAGCGCGGAAGTATCCCATTTTGGGACCTTGCACAACTTAATTCTTCTGATTCGCCTTTTCTTCGCTTCATTTCCTATGTATAATCCGGCCAGAATTAGAAAGCACTCATAATCGGCAATCTTCAAAGGAGCCACTTCATGGCAGACGAGCGCGGCAAGGCGATCGACCTGGCGGTATCACAAATCGAAAAGCAGTTCGGCAAGGGATCGATCATGCGGTTGGGGTCGAAGGACGCGATTCTCCCGATCGCCGTGATCTCGACCGGTTCAATCTCGTTCGATGCCGCGCTGGGCGTGGGCGGATTTCCCCGCGGCCGCGTCGTCGAAGTGTTCGGACCAGAGTCGTCGGGCAAAACGACCATCACTCTGCAGGTCATTGCCGAAGCACAAAAGACTGGAGGCATGGCCGCATTCGTCGACGCCGAGCACGCGCTCGATCCCGGCTACGCCAAGAAGCTTGGAGTCGATGTCGACAATCTACTGGTGTCGCAGCCCGACTACGGCGAGCAGGCACTCGAAATCACCGAAGCGCTGGTGCGCTCGAATGCCATCGACGTGCTGGTGGTCGATTCCGTCGCGGCGCTGGTGCCGAAAGCCGAACTCGATGGCGAAATGGGCGACAGCCACATGGGACTGCAAGCGCGCCTGATGTCGCAGGCGCTGCGCAAGCTGACTGGAACGGTTTCGAAGTCGCGGACCTGCCTGGTCTTTATCAACCAGATCCGCGAAAAGATTGGCGTGATGTTTGGCAATCCCGAAACCACGACGGGCGGCAAGGCGCTGAAATTTTATTCGTCGGTCAGAGTCGATATACGGCGCATCGCCGCGATCAAGGATGGCGACGCCGTAATCGGATCGCGGACGAGGGTGAAGATCGTCAAGAACAAGGTGGCGCCGCCGTTCCGCGAGGCCGAGTTCGACATTCTCTATGGCGAAGGCATCTCGCGCGAAGGCGACCTGCTGGATCTCGCAGTGAACAACAACATCGTGGAGAAGTCTGGCTCGTGGTTCAGCTACAAGAGCGAGCGCATCGGACAGGGACGCGAGAATGCCCGCCAGTTCCTGAAAGACAATAAAGACGTCATGGCCAAGCTCGACATCGAGGTGCGTAAAGCGCTGGGGCTGATCGCCTCCCCGCCGCAACCTGCGGCCGCCGCTGCCCAGGCTGCGACGACTTCGGGCCGTGTCACGACAATGCCGAGCGCGACTGAGCCTCTGAAGGTGCCCATCGCCGCGAAGCGCTAGCCCTGTCCAGGTCGAACGGATCATTTGAATTTTCGTCGGGCGCCTGGAGTTGCGGGCGCCCGATTTTCTTTTGCCACAAATCCGGTCGTCGCCGCATCAGATCGTCAGGAGGAACGCATCATGGGAAAGCTTGCGATTTGGGCGCAACTTGAAGCGAAGCCGGGCAAGGAAAAAGAGGTGGAAGAATTCCTGAAGTCGGCGCAGCCGCTGGCGGAGCGTGAATCGGGAACGCTCACATGGTACGCGATCAAGATGGGTCCGGGAAAGTACGGCATCTTCGATACCTTTGCCGACGAAAACGGGCGCAACGCGCACCTGAATGGCGAGATCGCCAAGGCGCTGTTCGCGAAGGCGAAAGACCTCTTCGCTCAGCCGCCCAGAGTGGATAAGCCCGAAATACTGGCTTCAAAATCCGGGCGCAGCTGAAATTTGAGCGGTCTGACGTAGCAACAGCCGCTTCGGCTATCGGGCGAGCGAAGCTCGATTTTACTCTCGCGGCGCCGTCGACGACGCTTACTCCCCCGCTACCTGCGCCACCACGTCGAACAGAATCCGGGGGCTGCGCTTTACTTCCTCAACGCGAATTCGCTCGTCGTTTCCGTGCTCCGTGTTTCCTTCTTCGTCCGTCGCCGTGTAGGGAGTAAATCCGTAGGCCACGATTCCCAGCGGACGGTATCTCTGATTCTCGGTGTAGCCGCTGGTGATGTGCGGCACTACGGGTGTTCCCGGAAAATACTTCCCGGAGACATCCCGGACCGCTGCCCACAGAGAGTTATCCGTGCCTGAATAATTCGCCACGCGGAATTCCTCGTTCAGCGGTTCGATACTGACATTCGGATCGTCCACCACCTTCCGGACCTCCGCCAGCAGAGCTTTCGGATCGCCCCCCGGCAGAATCCGCACGTCGAGATTCGCCCACGCCTCCGGAGGAATCACGTTGGTCTGTTGCGAGCCGCCCATCATGGTCAGTGAAATCGTGTCGCGCAGCAGAAAGTTCAGAGACTCATCTCGCTCCACGTCCTCCTGGAATCGCTTGTCCTGAATCGCCTTGCGCACATCGCGGTAATACGCAGCTTCTTCCGGAGGCTCGTACGGAGCCATATCACGGAGGAATTCATCCACCACCGGCAGCACGCGCAGCGGAGTCTTGTAGGCAATTATCTTATCGAGCGCGCGGACCAGGCGGTCGGGGGCGGAATCCGGATTCGGTCTCGAAGCGTGCCCCGGCCGCCCGTGCGCCACTACATGCAGCCAGTACGTCGTCTTCTCGCCGACGTCCACGCCGACATATTTCACCTTGCCGTCGGCGCCGAGCAGATTCTCCCCGCCTTCGTTGATCAGGAATTCCGCGTTTTCCAGCAGATCGCGTTGATGCGCAATGAACCAATCGGTGCCCGTACCATCTGCCTCCTCGTCGGCCACGGCCAGAAAGATCACGTCGCGGTCGAGCGTCACTTTCTCGCGCTTGAGCATGACCATGACGACGAGTTGCGCCAGGCCTTCGTCTTTCATGTCTTGCGCGCCGCGTCCCCACAGGTATCCATCTTTAATCTCGCCGCTGAACGGAGGCACTTTCCAGTGCGACGCATCGCTGGTGACGACGTCCATGTGATTGAGCAGAACAATTGGACGCTTCGCCACCGCCGTCGTGTGCGGCAAGCGAGCCCACAAATCTCCGCGGCCGGGGGTGTACTCGAAGGTTCGATTCTCGATTCCTTCCTGGTCGAGGATCTTCTTGTAAAACGCCACCGCCTTCATCTCATTCCCGGGCGGGTTCGTCGTATCGATGCGCAGATACTGTTGCAGCCAGGTCACGGCGAGCTCGGAATACTGTTGCAGATGATCGGCCGGAACTCGCGACGATGCCATTCCCGCGGACCCAGCCCACATCGTTCCCGCAAACATCAACATTGCGAATGCGACAGGAACTCCCCAGCGAGAGTTACCCGACCCAACTTTCCCCAGCTCTCGATATCCCAAAAAGCGCCTCCCAAATGCAGATACGGCGTTCTTTTTTTTCTCAACTTAAAAGGTGTGACAAACGACCAAAGACGAACGGCAAGCGACGGTCGCCGATTACCTTCGGCTCCACGCAGTTTTTATATCAGGTTTCCCAAAATTACCCTGCAAATGCACTCATTTCTTTGCTGCCACGCTTGCAAAGCCTATAATGTCCATAGTTTTCAAACACTTAGCTGTTCAACCCAAAGGCCGAATTTGGCATCCCACCTGTAATAGCAGAGGCAGGCGCCGGGTTTGGGCGCCTCGAGTTCAAGTGCCGGGCGTTGCGTCAGCGCCGGGCTGGCTCAGCGAAACCGCTGGCTTTCCTTATCGTTATCAGGGACGCAAATTTGAATTTCAAGCACGCGCATGCGTGCCGGTGTGGAGCGAAAGGCTCCCCCAAACTTGGAGGAAGTTATCATGAACAACCGTCTCTTCATCGCCCTGCCGTTGGCCGCTGTTCTCGCCGTTCCGGCCCTCGCGCAGACCACCTCGTCCAGCACTGATCAAACTCAGCCGGCAGCCGCGCAATCGACATCGAGCGAAAACGGCAATGCGACCGGCAAGGCGCCTCTGGCTCCTCCGTCTCGCGAAGGCTTCTGGGGACGCGTCAATCCCTTTGCCCGCAAAAAGTACGTACAACGCCAGACCGAGCCGATTCGCGACCGCGTCAACGAACTCGATGAACTGACCTCGCAGAACAGCAAGAACATCAAAGACGTCGACTCACGCTCTCAGGCTGGAATCAAGCTCGCTTCCGATAAGGCGAACGAAGCCGACCAGCATGCCGTGGACGCCGGCAACAAGGCCAACCAGGCGCAGCAGTCCGCGCAGCAGGTCACCGCCAAGGTGCAGAATGTCGAGAATGTGGTCAGCAACATCGACCAGTACAAGGCCTCGAACCAGACAGAAATCCGCTTCCGCCCCGGCCAGACCATGCTGAGCAAGAATGCGAAAGACGCTCTGGATGATATGGCTAATGGCGTGAAGGGACAGCACGGTTACATCTTTGAAGTGCAAGGCTTCTCGTCCGGCAGAGGACAGACTGCCATCGCGACTTCACAGAAGATGGCTGAGTCGGTCGTACGCTATCTCGTCCTCGACCACGAGATTCCGGTCTACCGCATCTATCTCGTCGGAATGGGCAATGCTCCCGCTCCTGAGAGCAACGACACCGCCAAAACCACCAAGCACTACAGCGGCGGCCGCGTTGAAATCAGCCTGCTCAAGAACGACCTCGAGCAGCTCTCCTCAAACAGCGCAGCGCCTGCGATGAGCGGAGATCAGCCACAGCAGCCGAAGTAAGAGCTCGTGAACAAGCGGCGACGGCAGCCGCAAAATTATTCCGTCCCCCGGGAAAAGCCTCTCGACGCAAGCGAGAGGCTTTTCTAATTCTGCGATCCGATATTCCTGCCTTCCGATTAAGTCTCTTCCGATCGAGCTAACCAACGGCCTCAACCGCATTTTTTCTGCTTTCTCTTCCTGATTTGGCCCGTCCATAATTCCAGCCATGTCGGATCTCAAATTCGCCCTCCGCCAGTTTCAGAAATCTCCTGGATTCGCGATTACCGTCGTCCTGACCATCTCGCTGGGCATCGGGGCGAACACCGCGATTTTCACGCTCGTCCAGGCGATCCTGTTGAGGTCCCTTCCCGTCGCAAGCCCTGGCAGCCTCTACCGCATCGGCGACCTTGACGATTGCTGTGTCAACGGCGGCTACGAGAAGGACAACGGAGACTTCGATCTCTTTTCCTACGACCTCTACCGCCAGTTTCAGGACACTACTCCGGAATTTGAGCAGCTCGCCGCCTTTCAATCCGGCCAGGACATGATGAACGTCCGCGTCGGGAACTCCATCGCCAAGTCCGAGCGAACGGAATATGTCTCCGGCAACTACTTTTCTACCTTCGGTGTTGGCTCCTATGCCGGCCGAACGATCATGCGAAGACCGATTTCGCCGGTGCGCCGAGCCACCGAATAGGCCGTGATCCCGTAAAGGCCAACCGACCTCTAGGCGCGAATCGCAGCCACGTGGTTGTAATGGTTCTGCGAAACGCATTACTGCTGGTAGCCATTGGTCTCGCAATCGGCGTGCCGGTGTCGCTGCTGGGCGGGCGTCTCATGCAAACCCAGCTCTACGGCGTGCACATCTACGATCCACTCACGCTGATCGGCGCAGTCTTCGTGCTCTCCGCCTTCGCCGCTCTCGCCGGATTCATTCCTGCCCGCCGTGCTGCCAGCATCGAGCCTATGAGCGCATTGCGTACGGAATAGACGAATCGCAGCAAGGTTCGTGAACCAGTGCCCCCAAAAAAGCCGGGGGCGCCCCACATCTCGCCGTTATTGCGAGATGTGGGACTCCGCGACGTCGAAATTCCTCCTCGAACTCCCCACAGGTCTATACTGTCTCGTCACCAGAGCCCAGACCGTGGACCTCTACCACATTCTTCCGCCCGACGTATTCCGAATCGTCCTCGTTCTTTTTCTCTCGTTCCTCGTCGGCCTGGAACACGAGGAACACAAAACCGCAGCCGGACCCTACTCCTTCGGCGGGGTTCGCACTTTCCCGCTTATCGGACTCCTGGGCTACTCCATCGCGCTTCTCTCCGGCGCCCAGCTTCTGCCGGTCATTCTCGGATTTCTCGTGGTCGGCGCATTTCTACTGCTTTCCTACTGGCACAAACTTTCTCGCGCCGAAACCGCCGGCATCACCTCCGAGATGTCCGGATTGACTACTTATGTAGTCGGCGCTCTGGTCTTCTACGACCACCTGTGGATCGCAACCGCGCTCAGCGTCGCCAGCCTGCTGCTGCTCGAACTCAAAACTTTCCTCGAACACTTCGCCAACCGCACGGCTCCGCAGGAGATTCTGACCTTCGCCAAGTTTCTTCTGCTCACGGCCGTCATTCTCCCGATTCTTCCCAACGAGGCCTACGGGCGCTTCCACCTGAATCCGTTTAAAACCTGGCTGGTCGTCGTCGCTGTCAGCACGATTTCCTACGGCAGCTACGTGCTGCAGAAAGTCACGAAGCAGAGCGGCGGAGTGATTCTGTCCGCCTTTCTCGGCGGAGCCTACTCTTCCACCGTGACCACCGTCGCAATGTCGCGGCGCGCCGCCCGCGAGCAGCGTCCGCACCTGTTTGCCGGTGGAATCCTGATCGCCTGCGGCATGATGTATCTCCGCCTGGTCGCGCTCCTCATCCTCTTCAACCGCCAACTCGGAGCCATGCTCGCCCCGGCTTTCCTCGCGCTTGCCGCCGCCGCAATCGCAGTTGGATGGCTCTGGACCCGCCGCTCCGACGCCGTCTCCACGCAGATCAAGCGCGAATTCGAGCCCAACAATCCGCTGGATTTGATGGCCGCATTTCTGTTTGCGGGATTCTTTCTCGCGATGCTCATCGCGACTCAGCTCGCCGTAATGTACCTCGGCCGCGCCGGCGTCAACATCCTCGCCGCCGTTATGGGCGTCACCGACGTCGATCCGTTCATCATGGGCATGACCCAATCCGCCGGCACGCTCACACCGCTCAAAGTCGCCGCCACTGCCGTTCTCATCGCCGCCGCCAGCAACAACCTCATCAAGGGAATCTATTCCTACTCGCTCGCCGACCGTCCTACCGGCAAGCAGAGCCTCGCACTTCTGTTTGCCCTCACCGTCGCCGGACTGCTGCCGCTGTTCTGGATCTAAGGGCAAAGGGTGAATCCCGCGGGTGCTTCTCCGGATTCGCGCTGAACTATTAATTTATTAATTGACAAAGCGACTTGGCCGCGATATAAACTGGAACTATTAATTAGTTAATTGTTCAATCCAAGGGGACCACGTTGGCGAGAAAAAAATCACCGAACCTGACCGAAGGCGAACTCCGGCTGATGAAAGTACTCTGGAAGAAGAAGGCGGCAACCGTCGGCGACGTCGCAGCGTCACTCACCGCCGATCCACCACTCGCCTACAGCACGGTGTTGACCACGCTGCGCATTCTCGAAGGTAAGGGCTACCTGCGGCATAGCAAGAGAGCACGCGCATTCGTCTACGAGCCCGTCATTGCCGAGGAAGAAGCCAGCCGCACCGCGCTCGGCTATCTGGTCAGCCGTTTCTTCGGAGGCTCGCGCGAACTCCTGGTCGTGAATCTGTTGAAGGAAGAAAATATCAGCCGAGCGGAGTTGCGCCGCATCAAGAGAATGATCGCGGAAAGTGAAGGAGAGCAGAAATGACGCCCATAAACATTGCCATGACCACTCTTCTCAACGGAATTTGCCTGGGAGCAATTCTGGCGGCAGCCATATGGCTGCTGCTGAGATTCATTCCGCGATTGAATCCGACGACCCGCTTCACGATTTTGTGGATGACGCTGGTCGGCGTCGTTGCGCTGCTCGCCGTGCCGATCAATCCTCGTGCATCTGCACCGACGCCCTCCACCGCCTCGCTGGTCGTTGTGTCCTCAAGTCCGGTCGCGGCACCCGCACCTGCGCCGATACAAGTACAACGATCAGGACGCAAGGCTCACAATTCCCCGGCCGTCTCGGTTGCGACACAGAATCTCGCGTCAACATTCGAGCCACGTTTGGAACCGACGCTTTCTCAGAACGGCTCCACAAATTCCGTGCCTGCGAGGGCGTTATCGGAAAATCCTGTTATTCGCATTCACTCAGCAAAGTTCCTTCGTGCAATAGCAATTCTGTGGGTGGTGTTCTCGTTCGTGCTGCTGACCCGGCTGGTCGCGGGGTATTGCGTTCTGCGAGGCCTGAAATCAGGCGCGACGCCTGCGCCGCCGGATTGGCAGATGCACTTCAGCCGCCTGTGTGTGGCGCACGGCATCCGCCGTCGAACAGAATTGCTCGTTTCGAGCGAAGTCAGCGGGCCGATGTCGCTCGGATTCCTCCGCTCCGCGATCGTGATTCCGCAGGCGCTCCTCGAAACACTCTCGCACTCCGAACTGGAACAGATTGTCCTGCACGAACTCGCTCACCTGCATCGCCGCGACGATTGGAGCAACCTGGTTCAAAAATTGATTGAGGCCGCACTCCCGATTCAGCCCGCAGTCTATTGGCTCGGTTCTCAGATGTCGCTGGCGCGGGAAATGGCCTGTGACGATTGGGTCATCGCCGCAACCGGAACGCCGCGGCCCTATGCGGCCGCTCTGACGAAAGTTGCCGAGATCTCCCAATGGCAGCGCGCCGGTGTTCTCGCCGCCGGCGCAGCCGGGAACCGTTCGCAGCTCTTCCGCCGTGTTCGTCAGATGCTCGATCGTGCGCCGAATGCCGCTCCCCGGCTGACTATCGTGCCGCTGGCTTCCGCTTTGGCCGTCGTCGTGGGACTCACATGCCTGAGCGCTCGAGCGCCGCAACTGATTGCCTTCGCTCAAAGCGCCGCGCCCGCCAGCAGCCCGGCGACACCGATCGCGCCCAAAGCGGCACTAGCGCCGCAATCGCCACGAGTCCCCACGGTGCAGGTCACCGCCGCGGCTCCTCGCGCCGCGATGGCCCCTGCGGCAGCGCCGTTAGTGATTGCTACCCCTGCCCCGGCGCCCTCGCCCGCACCGCAGGCGGCGCTCTCGCCCGCGTCGCCGATGTCACCGCTATCGCCGCCGTCTCCAGAGAGCCCGCCCTCTCCCATGGCGCCGCTCGCACCGATGGCCCCTGTAGCTCTGCAGAGCGGCAGCTCCCCCATCCATATCACATACCGGAACGGGTGGATGTCCACCAGTATCACGATCGATGGCACAGTTGAATTCACCGACGACGACAGCGACGTCAAATCTCTGTCGCCCAACGGACGCTTCCGCTTCGAAGATGGCAGCTTGCTGTCGAAGCGCGCTTATGAGGTGGAGGCGGACGGCGCGGGCAATTTAACTCGCACCTATACGGTCGGCTGGACCTCCAAGCCCCTGGATGACGATGGGCGCGTATGGCTGGCCCGGGTGCTTCCGCAGTTCATCCGCGATAGCGGCATCGGAGCGGGACCTCGCGTCGCACGCATTCTGCGCCAGGGCGGTCCGCAAGCCGTGTTGGCCGAGATCGGACGCATCCACAGCGATGGATCGAAGCGCGTTTATCTGGAACAGCTATTCTCGCAAGCCACGCTGAAACCCGCCGACCTCAAAGACTCCGCCAGGCTGATTCGCAGCATTTCTTCCGACGGCGACAAGGCCCAAGTCATCATCACCGTCGATGCAAATTACTTCACCGCCGACCTGCGCTCGTATCTTTTTGACGGCGCCGAAAGCATCCATTCCGACGGCGACAAACGCCGGGTTCTCTCCGACATCGTCAAGAAAGACGGTGGAAATTTAGAGACCCTCGCGAGCGCCGCAAGAGCCGCGCGCCATATTTCGTCCGACGGCGACAAAGCCGAAGTGCTCATCGAGATGGCGGATCCTTATCGCCCCGGAGGCGGAGTGGATATGGCCTACTTTGATGCCGCCAACTCCATTTCTTCCGATGGCGACCACGCGCGCGTTCTTTCGAAGATGCTCGCTTCGCATGGCGACGACCACGACACTTTGACTCGCACTCTGGTTTCCGCCCAGCGGGTCTCCTCCGACGGAGATAAAGCCCGCGTGCTCAAAGAAGCGGTTGCTCACTACAACGACGATGCGGCGGTGCGAAAAGCGTTTTTCGAGGCCGCGAATTCGATTTCGAGCGATGGCGATCACCAGCAAGTGCTCGTCTCCCTCGCAGAGAAACAGGGCATCGGAGCCGACACCCTCGTCAGCATCGCCAATTCCGCGCAGAGAATTTCTTCGGCTGGCGACAAAGCTCGCGTCCTGATCGAACTTGCCGGTACAAACGTCGAGCCTGCCGGCGCCGCTTTCTTTGCCGCTGCCAACAGCATCACTTCCGATGGCGACCGCAGCCGCGTTCTGATGGTTGTCCTCGACAAGCCCGGGATTCCGAGTTCGCTGGTGATTGCCGCTATCCAGTCGGCCACAGGTATCTCTTCCGACGGCGATAAAGCCCGCGTGCTGCTCGATGCCGCCGACCGCTTTTCGAGCGATCCGGCCGTCAACTCCGCGCTGCACAAGGCCGTCGAAAGCCTGCACTCGGATGGCGACTATCGCACCGTGATGTCCAAGATCGGCCGGCACGAGGCCAATCTGTAATTACGAACGAAGGCCCCCCAGTCTCAGCCCGGCTCGCACCACGGCGCGAACTCCTTATTTTGTAAGATTTTATGTGTAAGTCCTTGAATTGAGGATCTTACACGGCATAGCGTCGATCAGGAGCCTCTAAGTGTAATGAATCCAATAGTTTACGAGAATTTATCCGAAACAATATTTCATCTCAGACCTCGCTCGTTGACTGCTCGCCCGCCGTTTGACCCTCCCGCGGCGCGTGACTAGAATTCCCTCACATCGCTGCTGGGGAACTTCTATGAAATCGCTGGTCTGCATCCTCTTGCTCGTCAGCCTCACTTCGTTTGCTGTCTTCGCCGACGACGAAAAAGATCATCAGCATCACGAAGACCTGACCGAGATTCAGCTGGGCACGGTTCATTTCCCGGTCTCGTGTGCGGCCTCGGTGCAGAAGCCTTTCGCCCGCGGTGTGGCTCTGCTCCACTCCTTCTGGTACGAAGAGGCGGAAAAGGAATTCCTCGACATCGGCAAGGATGATCCGCACTGCGCCATGGCGCACTGGGGAGTCGCGATGAGCCTCTGGCACCAGCTCTGGAATCAGCCTGACGCCAAGGTAATTGCCCGCGGCCTCGCTGAAGTTCAAACCGGAGAGAAGCTCGAACAAAATGCCACGCCGCGCGAAAGGGCATATATCGCGGCGATCGGAGCGTTCTACAGCAATTCAGACAAGCTCGATCACGCCGCTCGCGCCAAGGCCTATTCCGAGGCGATGAAAAAGGTGTACGAGTCGTATCCCGAGGATCACGAAGCCGCGGTTTTTTACGCGCTCTCGCTGCTCGCCTCGGAAGAAAATCTCGAACATCGCAAGGAAGCGGCCGCCATTCTGGAAAAATTGTTCGCGACCGAGCCCGACCATCCCGGCGTCGCCCACTATCTGATCCATGCGTACGACACGCCGCAACTCGCCCAACTCGGCATTCCCGCCGCCCGCCGCTACGCCAAGATCGCGCCCGCGGCTCCCCATGCCGTGCACATGCCCTCGCATATCTTTGCCCGCGTCGGACTGTGGCAGGACGACATCAACTCCAATCTCGCTTCCATCGCTGCCACACGCAAAACCGCGGCGATGGGCATGGGCGGCGAAGGACATCAGTTCCATGCCATGGATTTCCTCGTTTACGCCTACTTGCAATCCGGACGCGAGGCCGATGCCCAAAAGGTCATCGACGAAGTGAAAGCCATGCCCTCCATCCCCAACATGTATGGCATGGATTTCGATGTGCGACTTGAGTCTGAAGCCCGCTTCGAGGCCAGCTATGCGCTGGAATTGCACGATTGGAAGCGTGCGGCATCGCTTATTCCGGTGTCGAAGGATCCGGACTACGAATCTGTCACGCTACTGGCGCGATCGATGAGCGAAGCCCGAAGCGGCCGGATCCCCGAAGCGCGCAAGGATGTCGATGAGATCCGATCGATCGCAAAAGAGTTTCGCAAGGATAAGAAGAAGACCGACGAAGCCAACTTTCTCGACCGCCAGGTCAACGAGCCGCTGGCCTGGATCGCTCACAGCGAAGGCCACGACGACGAGGCCATCAAGATGCTTCGAGCCGTCGCCGAAAAGGAAACGGACGGAATGAGCGAAACCGGATATCTGCCGGCGCAGGAGATGATTGGCGATCTGCTGATGGACGCGAAGCGCCCGCAGCAAGCGCTTGTCGAATTTCAGACTGATCTGAAGCTGAATCCGAACCGCTTCAACGGACTCTACGGAGCGGCCCAAGCGGCCGAAGCGGCGGGTAAACAGTCCGAGGCAAACGAGTATTACGCCCTGCTTGTGAAATCCTGCGATGGATCGACATCGACGCGCCCCGAACTAAGCCGCGCCAAGGAATTGCTGGCAAAGAAGTGATGTGCGGCGTCTATCATCATGAACGAAGTGGAGCTGCGAGGTGGTCGCGTCCCGAGCGAAATGTTTGTCCGCCAAGGGCGGATGAAAACGCAGTCGAAGGATCCCTGCAATCTTTGCGTGAATGGGACGGATTTAACGAAGCAACATCATCTTCGCGATCAGCACTCCAACCATTGCCACGGCGCCCAGCAGTGCATTCCACTCGCGATGCTTCATGTACAGACCGAACGAAAATCCTCCGCCCTCAGCTCCAATGCGGGCGGGAACGATTCTTGGCAGCATTCGCGGCACACGCCGCGCGTAGTCGTCGAACTCTGGAAATCTTTCGCGCAGGAACGTCTCTTCACTTCGAATCACCGGCATGTAAATCGCGAAGAACATCACGACGAGCGCACCGCCAATCCACCAGCTGCGCGCGGCGATCGCGAATCCAATCCCGATAAGCAGCGACCCCAGATAGAGCGGGTTCCGCGTATAAGCGTACGGGCCGGACGTTGCGAGAGCCTCGTTCTTTCTCACGTGTCCGGAGGCGAGCGCGCGCACCAGAAGCCCAGGGACAATGAAGATCGCTCCTAGCGCGAGAAATTTCCACGTCGGCCGCGCCAGCCAGAAGTACAGCACAGCAAAGGCGAATCCCAGCGGCACGCGAATGCGGCGCGCGATGCGTGACCACTCAGCCATGGTTGGCCTCGGCGCGCCGCGGGAACTGCGGTCCGGTGCCAGCATCTCTCAGCAGGTCGCGAGCTGTATTCACGACGGCCTCAACGCTAATCTCGAGCATTGCCTCATCCGGGTTTGGATTGCGGGCATGTGTGGTTGGGCTAGCGGGATTCCTCAGCACAACACTGTGAGTTCCGTACGGCCCGTTGCGCGCCGGATCTGTCGGACCGAAAATCGCGACGACCGGAACGTGCAATGCTGCCGCAAGATGCATCGGGCCGGTGTCGCCGCCGACAAACAATTTTGCGCGTCGCGTCAGCGCGATCAACTCGCTGATCGTCGTTTGCAACGGGATCGCCGCGCCGCTGCTCGTGGCTTCCGTTTCGCGCGCGAGTTCTTCTTCGCCCGGGCCGTAGTTTACGATCGCGCGCATGCCGCATGCTGCGAGAGCACGCGCGACCTGGCCGTAGCGTTCCGCGGGCCAGCGCTTCGCGCCCCATCCCGCACCGGGATTCAAAATCGCGAATTGCTGTACTCCGGCATTGGCGAGCCGCTGCTCGATTCGTGCCTCCGCCTGCGGATTGTGCGGAAGCTCAACCTGTGGCGCTCGCACTTCCTGGCCCAGCAATTCCTCTGCGATCGACAAATTCTGCTCGACGACGTGCGCTCCACGCGGGATTACGGGACGCGTGTACCACAAGCTTGCCGGCGATTCGCGCGGCTGCGCCGAGCCGAAGATTACTGGCGCTCCCGACCAACGCGCGAGAACCGCCGATCGGATCGCTCCCTGCAGATCGAGAACTACGTCGTAGCCAGCCGAGCGAACGTCATTCCAGACTCGCGCGATCTGTTCCACAGTCGAAAGCTGGAACAGCGACTTGCGCCATCCCGTGAGCTTCGCGGTGTGCACCCAGTCAACCAGCGGCCGTTGTGGCGAACGCGGACCGCGGCGCGGTGTTCCCGGCGCGCACAAAAGTTCGGCCCAGCGCTCTTCGATCAGCCAGCCGATCATCGCCTTCGGAAACGCATCGCGCAAAGCCTGCGCGGTCGGAAGCGTATGGATGACGTCTCCCATGGCGCTCAGGCGCACGATCAGAATGCGCTCGACCTGGGAAAGTCCGGTAGCGATCAAGATTTCCTCGGCGGCAGCCGCAAACGGAGAATCTCGCTGGTGGAATGATCTTTCGGATCGCCGACAATTGCGACGCGGCCTCCGTATTCGGCAACTGCGTCGCGTTCCGGGACGGAATCGACGGTATAGTCCGTGCCCTTCGCCTGCACCTCGGGATGAATCTCGCGGATGATCGCCCGCACATCAAGTTCGGGGAAAATCACGGCGGCGTCCACATCAGCGAGGGCGGCGACAATTTCTGCGCGCTCGTTTTCCGGCATGACCGGCCGGCCTTCCCCTTTCAAGGCGCGCACCGATTCATCGGAATTGATGGCGACTACCAGCTTGCCGCCCAAAGCCTTAGCCCCGCGCAGGTAACGCACGTGGCCGACATGCAGCAGGTCGAAGTTGCCGTTGGCGAGCGTGATGCGCTCGCCTGCGCGGCGCCATTGCTCGACGCGGTGTCGAAGTTGTTCGCGGCTCAGGATTTTCGTGTGCGTGTTCAATGAGTTCGTGTGGCCGGAGCTGATCGTTCGATGGCGTGCAGCAATTCTTCGCGCGACACAGTCGCCGTACCGCGTTTCATCACGACGATTCCGCCGGCATAATTCGCAAGCTGAGCCGCCTCTTCCGTAGTTGCGCCGGCTGCCAGCGCGGCCGTGAATGACGCGATCACGGTGTCTCCGGCGCCGGTGACATCTGTGACTTGATCGGAGCCGGAGATCGGGATATCCACTGGCTTGTGTTTGCGGTCGAACGCAACCATGCCGTCGCGGCCGCGGGTGATAACGAGCGATTGCAGCTTCATCCGCGACATCAGTTCTTCGCCAGCGGAAAGCACTTTCGCCCAGTCCTGGCCGATGCGAACACCGAGCGCCTCTTCGACCTCCGGCTCGTTCGGAGTAGCCGCGGTGATGCCAGAATACTGCAGCATGCGATAGCGGGAATCGAGAACGATCGGCACGGAGCCGAGTTTGCCTTTTTCGCGCAGCGCGCTCACGATCGCGGGGGTGGCAGCCCCGTAGCCGTAGTCGGAAACGAGCAGCGCGTCCGATGCGTGCGCGTAATTTCGCGCGGCGAGATACAACTCGCGGGTCATGTGCGAATTCGGAGCCTCCTGGGGCTCGCGGTCTACGCGGACCACTTGCTGCCGCGCGGTGTGCGTCATGCCGGCCAGGATGCGCGTCTTGGTGACGGTGGTGTAGCTCTTGTCTTTAAGCACGCCGCTGACGGGAATCTTCTTATGGCGAAAATGCTTGATCAGCAATCGCCCGGGTTCGTCGTCGCCGACAATGCCGACGAGGAGAACGTTGATTCCGAGATCGGCGAGATTGTTAGCGGCGTTGGCACCGCCGCCAGGCACGATCGTGCGCTCGCGATGCTTCAGGATCAACACGGGAGCTTCGCGGGAGACACGCGAAATTTCTCCGAAGACGAATTCATCGGCGACCAGATCTCCCAGCACGGTGATGGTGATGTTGGGAAAATCCTCGACGATCTTTCTGAGCCGCTCGGCTTCTTTCGGATGTTTGGTCATTCGAGCTTTGGTTGCAATGCGTCGCTTGGCTGCGCGCTCATGCGAGCGCTGACGCTACGAAATTCTACCCTTTCGCACGGCAATCTTGCGCAGGATGGTATCCACGGCGTTAGCCGCATCGGCTAACTCCATGCGTACCGGGACTACCGACAGCGGTTCAAGCGCAGACAGGTACGGGCCGAGGTTGACGGCGTCTTTCTCGGTCGTCACAAACCCTCCGGCGTCGCTGTGCTGCTTAAGATCGAGCAACTCGCGAACGTCTTTTTCGGTGTAGGCATGGTGGTCGCGGTAGAAGGCCTCGGCTACAGGATCGATGTTGGCCGCGCGCAGTTGCAGGACAAAGCTCTGCGGACGGGCGATGCCGCAAAAGACGACGGGGCGCGGGGGCGCATTCTTTGGCGCGATCCCTCGCCGGACGCGCCACACGCTTTTTTCTTCAAGCGGGAAATCGTCGGGCGATGCTCCGGCCGAGAGAACGACCGCATCGGCACGTTGGAGGGAGCGCAGGGGTTCGCGCAAGCGTCCGGCGGGAAGCATGCGGTCTTTTGCGTCCTGCGGAGTGACCAGCACGATATCGAAGTCGCGGGCCAAGGCGCGATGCTGGAAACCATCGTCGAGGAGATGAAGTTGGGGACCGAATTTTGATTCGGCGAATTTGCCTGCATCGTAGCGACTTTCTCCGACAATGACGGGCACCTGGAGCTTGCGGGCAATCAGCAGCGGTTCGTCGCCGAATTGTTGTGGCAGACCGGCAGGATCGACGATCAACACGCCGCGGCTGGTGCGACCGTAACCGCGCGATAGAACGTCGAATTTTACCCCTCGCGACTTGAGCAGTTCTCCCAGCAGCAAGACGAATGGAGTTTTTCCGGAGCCGCCGGCGGAGATGTTTCCCACGCTGATTACAGGGCCCTGGAGCCGGCGAACTCGAACGAGCCGGCGATCGTAAAGCGCATTGCGCGCCCGAACGATGCCGCCGTAGATGGTCGAGAGTGGGTTCAATCTGTTTGTGCGGTCCCAGAGGCAGAACTTTCGAGCAGCGCTTTCAGTGCGTCCAACGTTCGCGATGTTGCGCCCATCTGAGAGAGGACGGTTTCTTTGGCGCGCCGTCCAAGAGCGTGGCGCTCGCTTTCATCTTCCAGCAAATGCAAGAGCACGAGCGGCAGTTCGGCGAGAACGACGATGCGTACGGCATTGCGGCTTTGAAACATGCTGACGATATCGCGGAAGTTCTCCGTGTGATTCCCGGTCACGATTGCGACGCCGTGTTGCGCCGGCTCAATGATATTGTGTCCCCCACGAGGGACAAGGCTGCCGCCAACGAAGGCCACGTCGGCCAGGGCGTAGAGAGCCACCAGTTCACCGATCGTATCGACCAGAAACACTCCGCCGGCCAAGGGCTCGCCGCGCCACAGCGAGCGGCGGCGCAGGGTGATACCCATCTGCTGGATCAAGGTGGCAACGGTCTCAAAGCGTTCAGGATGACGCGGCGCCAGGATCATAACCGCTCGTGGATGGCTGACGCGCAGGTTTTCGAACGCCTTCAGCAGCGGAGGCTCTTCATCTTCGACGGTGCTGCCGCAAACCAGGATGGGTCCGGCGCCTTCGGCAGCGAGGTCCTGGCGAAGGCTCTCGACGATCGGCGGCGGCATGGGCAATATCACGTCGAACTTGAGGTTGCCGGTGACGCGGACCCGGCTTGAGTCAGCTCCGATGGACTCGAGGCGCTCGACGTCTTGCTGCGTCTGAGCGAGGAAAAGATCAACGTGCGCCAGCATCTTGCGTAGTGCCCAGCGGAAGCGCTGATAGCGGGGCCACGATCGGTCAGAGATGCGGGCGTTCACGACGGCGATCCGGGAGCCGCTCGCATGCACGAGGCGCAGAAAGTTCGGCCAGAATTCGGTTTCCGCTAGTATGACCAGCTCCGGTTGCAACATCCGAAGATAAGGCCGAATCGCGAAGGAGAAGTCCATCGGGAAGTAAAAGACGTTGGCATCGCCGAAGCGATTGCGGGCGAGATCCTGCCCGGTGTCGGTTGTGGTCGAGACAACGATTCGGATTTGCGGAAAAGCGCGCTGCATCTGCCCAACCAGACCGGCGACAGCAAGGACTTCCCCGACGGAGACGGCATGAATCCAGATGGTTCGAGTCTTAGCGGTATTCGCTGCCAGCAAACGGGCGGGAACGACTCCCAAACGCTCGGCGAATCCGCGCCGGTACTTGCCGTGGCGCAAGCTCTGATAGAGCCAGTATGGGAGGCTCAGCAGCATGGCCAGACCGAGTGCAAGGCTGTAGAGAAAGTAGAGCAATCGATGCCATTCTAAACCGGGCCTTCCCCGCTATGAGTATCGGACCTCTATAATTAGGAAATGCAGTCCTTCTGTTTGCGGTCGGAAGCTCGATTTCTCGTCGTCATTCTGTGTGCCGCGTGCGCGCCGGCGGCGTTCGCGTCGAAGAACTTTGTGAAGCCAGAGGCCAAGGCTGCGATCAACTATCCGGCGCACGATTTTCACCGAGATGTGAAGGTCGCGATCGCGGCGGATCCCTACGACACGGCGGAGAAGGCAAAGATATTTTCGACCAACTTCGCAGATCACGGTTTCCTGCCAATTTTTTTCGTTGTGACGAATGACGGCGATCAACCGGTGTCGATCGCGAATATGGAAATCACGCTGCTCACCGGCAATCATTCGAAGCTGACGCCGGTTACGACGGACGATCTTTATCGGCGGCTTTCAAATCCGCAGGCAAGCACGCGGCCGAGTCCTTTGCCGCTGCCGCATAAGGCCAAGAGCGGACTCAGCAAGAGACAGTTGGACGAAATTGATTCCTCGCAATTCGCGGCGCGGGCTGTCGAGCCGCATACGACGCAGTCGGGATTCCTGTTCTTCGACGTGGGCGGCATCAACTCGCCGCTGCGCGGGGCGGTTATTGATATCACCGGAGTGAATGACGCGAACGGGAATGAGCTGATGTATTTCGAGGTCCTGATGGATCAGTATCTCGACGCGCCGAAGAATCCGTAGAAAGACGTAACCATAAAGGAAACAAAGGGCCTCCAAGGATTGCGATTGGCCTTCGCGGGACTAGCGGCCCGCGCGAATCTTGCGCGGAATCTCACTTTATAATCATTATTCCTTAGCTTCTATGGCCAGAACCGCAGACCGATCTGTAGCGGCGCATCCCAAATTCGACCCGGTGATCGGGCTGGAAGTGCATGTTCACCTGCTGACGGTGTCGAAGATTTTTTGTTCGTGCTCGACGCGTTTTGGCGCGCCTCCGAATACGAACGTGTGCCCGGTTTGCCTGGGAATGCCGGGTGCTCTTCCGGTGCTGAACAAGAAAGCTGTGGAGTTTGCGACGCTAGCGGCGATGGCGTTGAACTGCCGGATCAATGAGACTTCGATCTTTGCGCGGAAAAACTACTTTTATCCCGACCTGCCCAAGGGATATCAGATTTCGCAATATGACAAGCCGCTGGCGGAATTCGGATTCATCGAAGTGCCGGTGGAAGGCGGGAAGAAGAAGATTGGAATCACGCGCGTGCATCTGGAAGAAGATGCGGGCAAGAGCCTGCACG
This sequence comes from uncultured Acidobacteriota bacterium, assembly GCA_963763845.1. Taxonomy (GTDB): domain Bacteria; phylum Acidobacteriota; class Terriglobia; order Terriglobales; family Acidobacteriaceae; genus Sulfotelmatobacter. Next base: position 213,399 of record CAVXPX010000009.1, on the reverse strand, counting down.
AGGGCTTTCCGGATTCCGAAGAAAAGACTGCAATCGATCTGAATCGGACGGGTGTGCCGCTGATTGAGATCGTCAGCGAGCCGGACATTGCGACTCCCGACGAAGCCTGCGAATATCTGACACGGCTCAAGGAAATCATCCTGTACACGGGCGTGAGCGATTGCAACATGGAAGAAGGATCGCTACGCGCGGATGCGAATGTCAGCGTGCGTCCGCGGGGACAGAAAGAATTTGGGACGAAGACGGAGATCAAGAATGTAAATTCGTTCCGCTTCATTCGCGACGCGCTGGAGTACGAGATCGGGCGACAGATTGACGTGATCGAATCGGGCGGAAAGATCACGCAAGAGACGCGGCTCTACAACGCCAATGAAGGCAAGACCTATGGCATGCGGTCGAAGGAACAGGCACATGATTACCGCTACTTTCCTGAGCCGGATCTGCTGCCGCTCGTCGTCGACGAGAAGTGGAAAGCGGAGATTACCCGGGCTTTGCCGGAACTGCCCGAGGCGAGGCGCGCGCGGATGGTGAAAGAGTACGGCATCACGGAATACGACGCCCAGGTGCTGACAGTTTCGAAGGCGCTGGCCGACCAGTTCGAGCAGGCGGCGAAGGCGGCGAAGAATCCGAAGCGGGTGGCGAACCTGGTGCAGGGCGAACTGATGGGAAGGCTGAAGGCGAAGGGCATCGCGATCGAGCAATCGCCGATTTCGATGGCAGGCATGGCGGCGTCAGCCGATCTGGTGGAGTCGGGTACGATTTCGGGCAAGATGCTGAAAGATCTTTACGATTTATCGTTTGAACGAGGCAAGGATTTCCCTGTCGTCTATGAGGAAGAAGGCCGGCCGCAGCAGTCGACCGACACGTCGGCGCTGGAGAAGGTCATCGACGAGATCCTGGCGGCGAATCCCAAGCAGTTTGAGCAATATCGCGCCGGAAAGAAGACCATGCTGGGATTCTTTGTGGGGCAGGTCATGAAGGCGTCCAAGGGGCAGGCCAGTCCGCAGATTGTGAATGCATTGCTGACGAAGAAGCTGGGCTAGTCCTTTCTCATCCTGAGTACCATGCTGCGCCTGTGACTTCCGTCATCTGATATTCCCTTTCTTCCCCGGTAGCATAGTTTTGGGCCGGTGTGTGCGCGGCTGGTCCGACTGGGGATCCTCATGAAACTCAAGCTGGATCGGATCATCAGCATCGCCTCGTTGCTGGTGTCGGTGGTGCTGGTTGTGCTGGTATTAAAGCGGCCTGCGCCGGTGGCGCAACCGCAGGCTCCGGCAGCGATTGCGCAGCACGCGCAATCGTTCGATCAGAAGATGGCCCAGTTCCAACAGGCCACGCAGCAGGCATCGCCGCAGGAAAGCAGCAGTGCTCCAGAGGCGGCTCCTCTGGCGGCCCCGGCAACGGATGCGCAACCGAGCCAGGCGGCATCTGACGCGGTCGCCACTGCAAAACCGGAAGTTCACATCAACGCCGACGAGATCGGCGCCGTGCTGGCGCAGTCGCTGGGAACGGCTGGACTTACACCCGATTCGAGCGTTGTCGGCGTTGCGCCGACGATCAAAGATCAGCAGGTCAGCTTTGACGGCGACCTCGTGCATGGGCAATTTCTAACCGAGGTTGCCGGAAAAGACGTTTGGATTACGGTGTCGGGGCACATCGGCCAGCAGGATGGTTACGCGACGTTTGATCCGACGGAGTTCAAAGTTGGAGATTTGAATATCCCGGTATCGCTGGTGAATCCGGCGCTGCAGAAGAAGCTGGCTGAGCAGCGCGACCGGTTGAAACTGCCGGACAATGTCGGCGGATTGAAGGTCGAAAACGGCGAGCTGGTGATGCAGGGAAAGTAGCCGCAGCGTTCTGCCTGGCGGCGTGATATTGGGTGAATGCGCTGACGCACGATCTGCCGGCGCGGTCTCATCCCATGTGGGCCTACACGCTCGCGATTTTCGTGTGCGGAACGATCATTGGAGTGGTCATGCTTAGAATCCGCGGAATCCGTGTCCAAACAAAAGATCTGTAGAGTATTAGCTCTGTCAATCAGATCGAGACTGCGGGATAAGCCGGCAGAACATTTCTAGCCGCGAGATCCGCATACCAGCGTCCGGAATCTTTGATAGTCCGCTGCTGTGTCTTGTAATCAACGTAGGCGAGGCCGAAGCGCTGGCTGTAGCCTTCGGCCCATTCGAAGTTGTCGATCAGACTCCAGGCATGATAGCTGCGGACGTCGGCGCCTTCGGAAATGGCTCGCGCGAGCGCCGCGAGATATTCGCGATGGTAAGTCGTGCGGCGGGTGTCGTGAATTACACCGGATGAGTCCGGGCCATCATTGTAGGCGCAACCGCTTTCGGTGATCTCGATGGCCGGATGGTTATATTCGCGCGTGATGCGGCTGACCATGTCGTAGAGTGCTTTGGGCCAGACTTCCCAGCCAATGTCAGTTTTTGGGCCCTGCTGGCCGCCTTCCATCTTCACGGGGAATAACCAATCCTGCAGGTGCGTGGCACGTTCAATGATGCCGGGCGAAGAGGCAATGGTGCGGTAGTAGAGATTGATGCCGATGAAATCGAGGGGCACGCGAGTTTTCTCCATGTCGCCCGCTTTAATTCCCATGGTGCGGTCGGGAAGAAACGTCAAAGCGTCGGAGTAGCGTCCGCGCAGAGCGGGGTCGAGGAAGAATGTATTCATGACGGCGTGGGCGCGCTCGGCAGCCAGCTTATCGGCTTCAGAGTTGGTGGCCGGTTCGCAGGGAGACATGCTCAAGGCGGTTCCGATGCGGCAGTTTGGCCGGATCGCCTTGATGGCGCGGAACCCGGCTCCCTGGGCCAGATTCACGACATGCGTGCCGCGGAGAAAATCGAGCAGGCTCTTGCGGCCGGGAGCATGCGTTCCTTCGAGATATCCGAGATCGAGAAACGCATCGGGCTCGTTGAAGAGAATCCAGTCGGATACGCGGTCGCCGAGGGAGTGCGCCACGAGTTGCACGTAATCGGCGAAACGGGCGGCGAGGTCGCGATTGGGCCATCCGCCTGCGTCTTCAAGGGTTTGCGGCAAGTCCCAGTGATAGAGCGTGACCAGAGGCCGGATGTGCGCTTCGAGGAGCGCATCGACGAGGCGGCTGTAATAATCCATCCCCCTGGTATTGACGGGACCGGAACCGGAGGGCTGAATGCGGGGCCATGAAATTGAGAAGCGGTAACTGGATAGATTCATCGCGCGCATGAGCGCGAGGTCATCGCGCCAGCGGTGATAAGAATCGCAGGCTACATCGCCAGTATCGCCATTCTTGATTTTTCCGGGAGTGTGGGTGAAGCGGTCCCAGATGGATTCACCCTTGCCGTCTTCCTTCCACGCGCCTTCGATCTGATAGGCCGAAGTCGCGGCTCCCCAGAGAAATCCTTTGGGAAACGGAATTTCGGCGGATGAATTGAATTGCGGAGTCGAGACAAGAGCTGAAGTCGTGCTGGCTTTCGACGATCCGGCGCAACTGGAAAAGGCGAGAGGCAGGCCCGCCGCGGCACTTGCTCCCAGAATCGATTGAACAAACCTGCGGCGCGTCAGGTGCAAATTAGAGTTTGGCTCCTTGGGTGGTGATCTCCTCGATCAATCATGCTTGGCTAATTCTATTCTTGTGTTCGATAGAAGAATTGTAAAGCGTTTCGAGGAGCGTCTTCATTGAGGAAGGCTGCGCGATATTACTTTTCAGGATCGAGTCAAAGTCAAAAGCCCCACCCTAAACTCGCAAACACTGCGAGTTTAGAATGGGGCGCCCTCTGAGCGGTCTCTCTCGGTTGGCTAGAACTTCGGGAGAACTTCTGTTCCTTCGAGGCGGACGCTATCCAGCTTGCTGGGATCGAGTCCCAGCGCTTTCAGGATGGTTGGAGCAACCTGCATGGTCGTCACCGGAATGGTCACCGTTGCGGACTTCAAGTTTGGATTCGAGAGCAGCATCATCACGTTGGTATCGTCTTTCGCGAAACCACCGTGCTCGGCGAGTTTCTTGCTGCTGCCGGAATAGGTCACGCCGACATTCGGTGTGACGAGGATATCGGGCACGCGGGGGTCGCCCGTCGGCGGCAAGCCGGGCATGTGAAACAGCTGCGTGATGTTCGGTCCCGAGAAGATCTCGCCAATGCCAGCGATGTTGTTGGTGGCAGGCGATTGGGTCTCAAGCATCGTCACCACGTCAGACGCGGTGCAGCTGCTGTTGAGCCAGAGCATCGAGATGTCATCCTCGGTCGGCCCGATGCCAGTCGGGTTCAGTGGAGATTCCGATAGCGGCAAGCAGCCGGCGTTGGCAGCGATCGTCGCCGGAGAAGTGGTGATCGGATCGCCGGTCACAGTCGAGATACCCAAGTAGCGCGAGGAGTCGACCGGGCTCTGTCCATGCTTCGCGGTGATGACGACCAGCGTCGAGTCGAGTAGGCCGTGGGTGCGCAGTTCGGCAACCATCATGCCGATCGACATGTCGACGAATTGGATTTCACCCATCAGAGCAGAGGTGGGTGTTCCCTGGCTATCGACGTAGCCACCGGTAGCGGTTGGGCTGAGCGTCTTTTCGATCAGCTTCTCGCCGACGCTGACGGCCTGAAAGTTCATCCCGAAGATGGCTGGGACGGGAGCGTCATTGACGCCGCCATGGCGCTTGCCTTTGATCTCGTTCAGGATGGCGTTGACCTTGATGCTGTCGTAGCACTGGATGTTCTGGAAGCTGTCGGTCCAGGCATTAGAGGACGCGACCGCGGTCTGATCTGGCAGAGGATCGCAGCTCATCGAGCCGGCATTCACGCCAGGAAGATTTACCGGGATTGAATTGATTTCGGGCGAGAAGTAGTCGTCGACATTGGTGCCGTCGCCGGGGCCGTTCACCGAAGAGTACGACGGATGCTTGTCGGACCAGGCGGTGTACATTCCGGCGGCGTGGGCCAAGCCGAAGATGGTGTTGGTGCGGACGAAATTCCAAGGGTAGACCGGAGCACATCCGCGGGCAGGGTCGCGCTCGAGACGTCGGACGTCGATGGAGTGACTGCCACCGTCGGTCAGAGAGGCGCCGGGCGCTCCTCCATTGAGCTTGGTCTGGTCGATGTCGATGCCTTCATCGAACTCAGTCGTGGTTCCAGGAGGTGCGGCACCAGGGGTGCAGGTTCCGCCAGCGACACCATTCCCGGTAGTGATGGTCGGAGGCGCGAGGGAGCGGTCATAGGAGACGTCGTAAAAGGCTCCGGCTGTGCGCGGAGAACTGCCGCTGACGAGAGCGGTCAATCCAGGGAAGGAGTCGGAAGGCTTGGAGGTATCGGCGTAGAGGTAGTTGATGCCATCGCCTTTGAGGCTGGCCAGATGGGGACAGTAAGGCGCGCCCCCGTTGATGGTGCTGAGGCCATGGGCGCAGTTGATGAAGTCGACGGCGTGCATGCCGTCGATGCTGATGAGGAGCACGTGCTTGACGGTGACCGAATTCGGTGCTTGGGCGAATGCCGATCCGGCCAGCGCAAGGGCCAGAACAGACACGCCCACACTAAGCCTGCGAGATAACTTCATGGGGATTCCTCCTGAGAAATGGAATGCTCTTGAGGAGTAGCAGATGAAAATGAACCGCAGATAAAGCGGTTGTTAAAAAACTTTCACAAACGGGTATGCGAATCTCCGGGATGATCGGAGCACTTCGGGGAGAAGACTCCTCCTCGCCGCCGGCGCGACTCCCCGGAATGACGAAATGTCGTGACGCGCTTCGGCAGAGGGTTCCGACTTCTCGCAACGGTGGCGAGAAATGGGGCATCCCCTGTTATCTTTGTTTCTCGGTTGCGACTGGGCGGGATCCTAGAATCTCGGCTCAAAGAAACGCCCTACCGGAGACGCCGGTAGGGCTCGTGCTTGATTCGAGGCATCGTTCTTACTTCAATGTCTTCACGTATTCCGCAACGGCCTTGGCATCGTCCGCGGAAAGACCGGAGATGGCTTTCTTGTGGGGGGCCTTCTTGGCCTCGTCGCCCTTGGTAAGCAGGTCGGCGATCTGCGCACCGCTTAGGCTGGTGCCCTTCAGGGCGGGACCGATTTTGCCTTGTCCGTCAGGACCATGGCACATAGCGCACTTTGCCTTGTAGGTGGCAGCGCCATCGGCGGCGAATGCCGGCATCGCAATCGAGAATACCAGCGTCAGTAATATGAACAGAACAATCAACTTAGTGAGTCTCATCAGTTTCTCCTTAAATCTCAAAAGGGTTGTTATTTCGGTCGGAAACCAAAAATAACTTGTGATTCTAGCGTCGGGGACTAACCGGGAATGTGATTTGACGCACGGGCGTTTGTGAGGACAGCGATCCGGTAAGTCGGTGGTTTAAAAGAGATACGTCGAGTTCGTTTTGTCTATCTGCCCATCTGGATCGTCAGGATCATTCCCGGGCGGAGGACGGCTACATTGCGGTTGTCTCGCTTGAGGGCGGCGACGGTGGTGCGGTAGGCGTTCGCGATGGAGTAGAGCGTCTCGCCGGAGCGTACTTTGTGGTGGACTACGGCGTCCGTCTTTTCCCTGCTCTCGTTCTTCGCGATTTTCAGGTGCTCGATCTCAGCCGACTTTGTGGCGGGAGGCTTGACGCTGGCGGTTTCCGTGCTCGGATGCGACTTCTTGGTCCGCGAGCTCGTAACTTCCGCTTCGCGCGCGGCGGGTGAAATTGGCAGATGGAGGGCGAGAACGCGGCGTCCACGGAGGCTGTCGCCGCGCAGGCCGTTCCAGCGGCGAAGCATCTTCGTAGAGATTCCAAAATTGTCAGCGACGGATTCGACCGAGTCTCCCTTGCGTACGTGATAGCGGGTGATGCGTCGGGCGTAGGTCGCGTTATCGCTGACGCCATGCTTGCCGGGAGCGACCGGGATGACGAGGTGTGCGTCGGCTTCGAGTTCGGGTCCGTCGAGGTGGTTCGCTTCTTCAATCTGCTTCGCGGTGGTGTGATATTCGCGCGCCAGAGACGCTACGGTCTCGCCCGAGTGAACCGTGTGATAGCGCCACCACAGGCGCAGGTCGGGAGGGACGGAGGCGATGGCGGTCTCGTACTGATCTTTGGTTCCCGCGGGAAGGTGCAGCTGGAATGTTCCCGTGCGCGGCGTGCTCATGCGCAGAAGGCTGGGATTGAGATCTTCCAGTTCGCTAGACGTCGAGCCAATGCAGTCGGCTACAAGGCGCAGGTCGACAGGATGGTCGATCGTGACTGTGTCGTAGTCGCTCGGCTTGTCCATCACGACATCATCCAAGCCGTACTGCGAGGGATTCTTGGTCATGATGGTCACGGCCAAGATGATCGGAACGTAGTTCTTGGTTTCCTTGGGCAGGACGTTGCGGTTGTAGAGTTCCCAGAAATCAGCGTATCCAGTGCGCTTTACAGCGGCCTGAACGGTGCCGGGACCGGAGTTGTACGCGGCCATGGCGAGATACCAGTCGCCGAACTGGTTGTAAAGATCTTTCAGGTGGTGAGCGGCGGCGCGGGTGGACTTCTCGGGATCCTGGCGGTCGTCTACATACATGTTGTGGCTGAGGCCGTATCCGCGGGCACGGCTGGCCATGAATTGCCAGATGCCGCGGGCGCCGACGCGAGAGACAGCGAGCGGATGGAATCCGGATTCGGCCTGCGCGAGATAAATCAGATCCTGCGGGACGCCTTCCTCTTTGAGGATGGGCAGCATCATGGAGCGGTAGCGGCCGGAGCGTGCAAAGGCGCGCTCGAAGACGCCGCGTCCGCGATTGGAAAAGTAGGCGATGTACCCGGCGACCTGATCGGTCATCATCAGCGGCAGGTCGGAGTGGGTGTTCTTGACTTCAGCTTCGGCCTTGGCCTTGGTGCCGGCGTCGGCGGAAGGAACGATGCCGTTGGTCTCATCGATGGGAGCGGGTTCGGATTTCTGCTGCGGTTGCTGTGAGGCGTCGGCTTCGGAAGTTCCGCCCGGATAGAGGCTGTTCACGCCGTTGACGATGCGCTCGAATTCCTTACCGAGGCGGTCGTCGGAGCGGACGTCAAAATTGCTGCCGAGCAGGGCGTTGAGTGCGTTATCGAAATGCTGCCTGGCGTCATCCTGCTTGCCGGCGTGATAGCCGTCGAGGCCGGCCTGGTATTCCTTTTCTGCCTGGGCAATCAAGTCGCTGATCGCGTCGGACGCAGGAGTAGTTTGCGGCGCCACTCCGGCCTTTTCGGCAGCAGGCACGGATGGAATATCTGTTTTCTGCGCGGGAGCTTCCGTCTGAGCCGTTTGCGGTTGAGTCGCTGAAGCCTGCTTGGCAGCGGATTTCAGGGCAGGAGGAACGGCGGGAGGAAGAAGACTGGCGGGCTTTTGCGCGCTCTGGCAAGCGCATACCGTCATGCTGGCAGCAGCAAGCACGGCAGTGCGGACATAGAGGTTCACAGATCGCATATTTCTCTATGAGATGCGCGGCCTTTCCCTGATGTGAATAACGGGTGAATTCTACCAAAAATCGTACCTGTCATGGGCGCTGCGGTCAATCGCCGAAAAGGAATCGGGATGGTTACTTTTGGCATATAGCGGAAGAGGTTACCGAAAAGTCATGCCGGATTCAGAATCTGACACTCTCAAGGCGGAGAAAACTGCGCGGAGCTTCGGTTCTGATGCCGGCATCTCGGCAGTGGTTGACCCAAAATTAGCGAGCCCGGGTTATCAGTGAATGGGCTAGAGGGTTTTTTCGAGCTCGGCCAGCTGCTGGATCAGGCCCAGGATTTCTCCATGCCGGTCGTCAAAGGCTTTGACCTCGGCCGCGGTCATGCTCACATAGATGGCGGTCTCGAGCGCTTCAGTTTGTAGCCGGGTAAGCTGGTCGATCTGGCGCCGGAGCCGATGAACCTCCGCCGGCATATCAGAAGGGTCAGTGGGGAAGGGCATATTCAAACCTGCGCAATGGAACTGGTGAATCCGGCCGCCGAGAGCCGCCGTAAGTTAATGGCTGACGCCCGTGGGTTTGATCTGGACCTTCCTGCCGCTCCGGTGCTTCAGAATCAAAGAGGCGGCCGAATCGTCTTCAGTGTTCAAATCAGGGCTCTGAGGGACGCCGACCACAGCACGGTTTCCAGCGACATCACGCTCGCCGCTCGGCGCATAGGTTTCGAGGCCGGATCCTTCGGGAAATACAGCAAGCCGGGCGCGGGGATGCCCGTCGGCATCGGTGAGAGTGATTTCGTTGGCGACGACTTCGGAGGTTTTCAGCTTCCGCTGTTCATGGATATGCAACAGAACTGCGGCTGCGAGCACGGCAAGGCTGCTGAGGGCGAACAGTCTCAGTTGCCGAAGTTCTTTTTGCAGGTGGAGCACTTGCGCCTGGAGATCGTTCTGCTGCGTCTCGGAATTCATGGGGGGCTCCATCAGCGGCGCGCTTTGTTCAGTAAAACGCCGGTGGGAGTGCCCGTGAATACAGGCATTCCATGAATATTGCGGGAAGGCTCACGGATGGCGGCGCTAGCGCGGCAAAATCCGGATCTCGAACAGACTGGGCCAGAGCTTTCCTCTCGGACGCTAGCTGCGGTCTCGCGGATCGGAACGCCGCAGGATCTTTGACAGACCTTCCTGAACATTGTCCACAAAGCTCCTGCGGACGGCTTGGCTCTTTCGCTCTTCGAGGCCGACGCATTTGCCGCAGGTGCAATGAAAAAGCGGGTTGGAAGGAAGGGTAAGATGCCCGCAGTTCTCGCAGAGATACCAATCCCCGCCGCTCTGCAGCGTCATGATCTTAAAGTTGCCCGCTTCCACGCAATAGGGACAACGAATGTGTTCACCCTTGCGAAGTACGCCCACTGGGTCGACCTCACTTTCCCTCGACCAAGGCAATCCGGCACCGACTGACTATGCCGTTTTCTTTTCTCCCCCATCATCGTCACACGAAACCACAGCCTGCTCTTCCAGAGCCCGATTGAGTTCGCGCACGAGCTCGAGCATTCGCCGGGAATCAAATTCTTGGGACGCTTCTTCGGCGATCTGGCGCCAGGGACGTGCGGGTTTTTGAGGAACGCTTTCCGGCATGACTGCACCCCGATGTGCTACGGAGTGTATCAGAAAAGATATAACTTTCCAGTTATTTTGCGGAAGTTTACATAAAACGAAACTGAAACGGTTGGGGGGAACGAGCTCAGACCCGCCAGTAATCCGGGCGCCAGTTTTGAATGCCTTTCTTGATTTCTTTGCGGGAAGGCTTCTGGCTCAATGTGAACTCAACCAGTTTGGGAAGTTCGGGATCGGAAGCAAAACGAAGGCCGCAAAGCTGGTCGACGGTCAATTCGGAGATTCTGGAGCGCAGCGGTTCGGGAAGAACGCGCATGAGGCGCAGTTGCTCTTCGAGGCGGATGACCCGGTCCTGCACTTTGAGAGCATAGAGGCGGACCTTGAAGAGAAGAACGAACATTGCGAACGCGAGCACGACGATCAGGAAGGAGTGGATGTTGCCACGCAGCGAGTTGCTGCTGAGATGAGCGAAGAAGTGAACCAGCGACACGATCAGCGCGATCAGGAAGACCGGGGCGAGAAAGAAATGGAACCACGGATCGAAGCGGGTGTGATTGGCGAAGGTTTGCGGAGTTCGTTCGGACATGAGAGGCCTCTCTGGTGGGAACGGGGAAGTGTAGCAGAGCGGCGGACTTTGGGCTTACGCGTTTCGTGGGAATGGCAAGATGCATGCTCGTCCGGGACAAAACAATAGCCGAGGGGGCTGTCCCCACATGGATCGATAAAAGGCTAAAATCCTTAGTTCGACTTTTGCCGGAGTCGTTCGACACGAGAGTGAATCGAAATCGTCATGAAAGCCATTCAAGTCAAGCAAACAGGCGGGCCCGAGGTGATGGAACTGGTGGAGTTGCCGGTTCCGGAGCCGAAGGCAGGGGAAGCGGTGGTGAAGTTGTCCGCTGCCGGAGTGAATTTCATTGATGTCTATAACCGCGAGGGAAGATACAAAGTGCCGCTGCCGTTCACTCTGGGGCAAGAGGGCGCCGGAGTCGTCACGGCGGTTGCGCCCGATGTGACCTCGGTGAAGGTGGGCGACCACGTGGCGTGGGTTCATCTGCTGGGCGCATACGCCGAGTATGAGGCAGTCGCGGCGCAACGGCTGGTGCCGATACCCGCGGGCGTGAGCGATCAGCAGGCTGCGGCGGCGATGTTGCAGGGGATGACGGCGCATTACCTGTCGCACGATACGTTTCCGCTGAAACGTGGAGAGACGGCGCTGGTGCATGCGGCCGCGGGCGGAGTCGGGCTGCTGCTGGTGCAGATGGCGCACAACATCGGCGCGCACGTGATCGGAACGGTTTCGACCGAGGAGAAAGCGAAGCTGGCGCGCGAGGCAGGCGCGGACGAGATCATTCTGTATACGCAGCAGGATTTTGAAGGGGAGACAAAGCGGCTGACCGGCGGGAAGGGCGTAGACGTCGTATACGATTCGGTGGGCAAGACGACGTTCGAGAAGGGGCTGAACGTGCTGCGTCCGCGGGGAATGATGGTGCTCTATGGCGGATCGAGCGGCGCTGTGCCCCCGTTCGATTTGATTGCGCTGTCAGTGAAGGGATCGTTGTATGTGACGCGTCCGACGCTGGCCAGTTACACTGCAACCCGCGAGGAATTGATGGCGCGGTCGAGCGCGGTGTTTAGGATGATTGCCTCGGGAAAGCTGAAGCTGCGGATCGAGCATACGTATCCGCTGGCGGAGGCGCAGCGCGCGCATCGGGAACTCGAGGGAAGGAAGACGGCCGGGAAGTTGCTGCTGATTCCGTAGAGCAGGCGTCAGACCCTGGACTTTTAGAAACTGACAGCTGCGGCGGGCACGACGAAAACAATGAAAGCTATACGCGTATCGCATAGGGGTGGGCCGGAAGTGATGGAGTTGGTGGACATCCCGGCTCCGCAGCCGAAGTCTGCTGAGGCTGTGGTCAAGGTGCATGTTGCCGGAGTGAATTCTATCGATGCGCAGTTTCGCGATGGTAGCTTGCGCACGCCCCTGCCGTTTATTCCCGGTCAGGAAGGCGCGGGTGTAGTGACGGCGTTAGGTCCGCAGGCGAAGATGGTCAAAGTGGGCGACCGCGTGGCATGGAGCGGCACTCTCGGCTCATACGCTGAATATGTCGCGGTACCCGAGGAGCATCTCGTGCCCGTGCCGGATTCGATCACCGATGAGCAGGCCACCGCCGTCATGGTGCAGGGGCTGACCGCGCATTATCTGGTGAACGATGCCCACAAGCTGAAGTCTGGAGAGACTGCGCTGGTGCATTCTGCTGCGGGCGGCGTGGGATTGTTGCTGGTGCAGATGGCGCGGGGCGCCGGAGCACGAGTAATCGGTACCGCGTCGAGCGCAGAGAAGGCGCAGCTGGCACGGGAAGCTGGCGCGGATGAAGTGATCGTCTTCACGCAGCAGGATTTCGAGCCCGAGGTAAAGCGGCTGACTGGCGGCAAAGGCGTAGACGTCGTCTACGATGGCGTCGGGAAGGCGACGTTCGAAAAGAATCTGAACGTGATGCGCCTGCGCGGGATGCTCGTGTTGTATGGGATGTCGAGCGGCGCCGTGCCTCCGGTGGATCCGGCGAAGTTGTCCGAAAAAGGATCGTTATACATGGCGCGGACGACTCTGGCGCACTTCACCGCAACGCGCGGCGAATTGCTGGCGCGGACTCACGACCTGTTCGGCATGATCAACGACGGGAAGCTGAAGGTACGGATCGCGAAGACATATCCGATGGCCGAGGCAGCGGAAGCGCATCGGGATCTGGAAGGACGGCATCTGAGCGGCAAGTTATTGTTGATCGCGCAGACGGCCTAATGAAACCCGCTGAGTACGCCGTGGACACTTAGGCGTAACGCCCGAAATCGATGATAAGACTTCTGATTACTACTATTTTGCTGACTGTACCCGCGTGGCCCCAGGCGGTGGGTTCCGCCGCACCCAATTCCAGCCCAGTGCCTCCTCAGGCCCAAGTCCTCGAGGATAACGGCAGCTACCGCGTCCAGCGGCTCAATGCCCGGTCAGCATCTCAGCTGAAAGTGGCGGAGAATTCAGACACGATTATCGTGGCGTTCGGCGGAATTGGCCTTGCTGATTCGAAGGGATCCCAAGCGGATCGACTTTCAGATGGAGACGTACGCTTCCTCACGAAGGGGACAACGGCTGATGTGACGGGCTCAAGCTCCGGAGACTCTCAGATCCTCGTGATCGAATTAAAGCATCATTGGGGTCAGGAGATGAGTTCGTGCGAACAACCGAAAGCATGCACGCATGCGATTCGCGTGGGAGGCCTGGAGATCGGTACAAGCACGTCTCTGTTCACCAATGGATTCATTACCGCATATCGCGATCGGATAGACCGGGGCGGGACGCTTTCAACTTCGTACTATTCATCGAAAGGCGCCCATCATCTGATGTTTGTCGCGCTCGAGGATCTGCATGTCGACTTCGACGGGACCCAGGAGGATCTTAAGAGAGGCCAGGTCTTCGGTAGCGATGCTGGAGAAGTGGAGGTCGATGCCGGGCCGCATGAAGCGCGTTGGGTAGTCATTCGGGAAGAGGTCCCGAAATCTGAGACGCCAAAAAGAGATTAGGCGTCTCTCCGATCCGTCCTGGCAACCTCGATTAGCGGCGCGAATAGTTCTTCGCGTAGGCGGGCACTTCCCTCACCCGATCCAACTTGGGGTCGTTGATCGGCGCACCCGCTTTCATTTCCAGCGGAATCACTCCGGCCCAGGTGGGGAAGGTCATGTCTTCATCATCGTCGATGGGCGGTCCGGTGCGAACTTTGGCAGAGAACTCTTCGATCGGGAGACGGAGTACCGACGTGGCTTTGAGTTCGTGGTCGTTCGGCTGGCGAATGTCGTCCCAGCGTCCGGGAAGGATTCGATCGGACAGAACGCGCAGGGCCACGAGTTTTTCTTCCGGATCATCGACCAGCGTAGCTTTGCCGAGGATCACGACCGAGCGGTAGTTCATCGAGTGATTGAAGATCGAGCGGGCGAGGACGAGTCCGTCGAGCAGGGTGACCGTCACGCAGACCGGAACCCCGTCTTTCATATGGCGCAACATGCGACTGGCGGCGGACCCGTGAATGTACAGGTTCGCGTCCTTGCGGCCGTACGAAGTGGGAATCACATACGGTTGGCCATCGATGGAGAATCCGACGTGGCAGAGAAATGCTTCGTCGAGGATGTGATAGGCGGTTTCGCGGTCGTAGATAGCCCGATGCGGTTCGCGGACGACACGAGTCCGCGCAGTTGGCAACTGGGTTTCAGACATGAAGGAGTGAGTCTCCGGGCAAGCGCCAAGGATGGGGCAAGTGTAACATCCGGCTTTCGGACTTCGGGCGTCCGGCTTCAGACCTCGGACCTCAGACCCCCGACTAACCGCTAATCACTAGCCACTGACCGCAGCCGGCTGAGGTGTGACGTTCGGCGTGTGATAGCGGTTTTCGCGGTAGACGCTGGCGAAGATGATGGCTACGATCAACAGCGCGATTGGAGTGAAGATGCTGGCTTCGGGGCCGACGGTGCCTCCGGTGAGCCAGCGCGGTCCGGTGAAGGCGCAGTTGAAAAGATTGTGGTAGGGTGCGATGCCGCTGTCGGGGACTCCGTAGAAGAAAGTCTGGCCCCAGTCCCAACCGGCGTGAAATCCGACGGCCCACCAAAGATTTCCAGTACGGCGCAGGAAGAGGCAGAACAACAATCCAAACAAAACGACGGAGAGAAGTCCAGGAATGTCTTCGCCGGGATTGCGGGCATGGGCGAGGCCGAACAGTGCCGAGAGCAAGAACGCCGAAGGCCAGAATCCCATGCCGGTGGTGAGCGTGTACTGGAGATATCCGCGGAAGGCGAATTCTTCAGCCAGTCCGACCAGGATGAAGGTCGCGCTCCAGGCGAGCGTAGCTTCGGCGATGATGTTTCCGTGAATGTTGAGGCCGGTGAGGTGGAATCCGTGAAGGGCAAAGATGCCGAGCAGGCATCCGCTGATGGCGGCAAATCCGATGAGAGTGCCGATCCAGAAATTCTTCCGGAATGCGGCACGCAGCGGGAGACCATACTGCCCGTACTTGCGTTTTTCGATGTTCGCCATGATGAGCGCGGCGATGGTGAAGATGACGAAAATCGCGCCTTCGCTAATGCCTAGTCCGACGGGGGTGAGTTGCGACATCCCGACGCGAGTTCCCCCGTTAGCGATGATCCCGAGTCCGACGAAGAGCGCAGCGAACAGGGCGGCGACGATGGCGAGGAAAATTAGGGCGCGCCACCCGGCGCGGATGCCATTGGGTCCGCGGAAGATGGAATTGGAGTATTGCGGCGGCTGCGGAGCCGGAGATTCCGGTGGGATTTGAGCGGGCGGGATGAATTCGGGTCCGGACATGAGGATTCCTGTCAGGCTATCTGTAATTTTGCGATGGTCGCCGAGAGATACGCAAGGAAGCCTAGAAAAGATCCCGTAGGAAAGGAATCAGCCGAGCCACTGCGGATTTTGGTATGTACCGTCGAAGTCGTGGCTGATCTTGTAGCGCTCGAATTCTCCGTTCTTGGCAGCGGGCGCGGTCTTGGCAAGCAGAGATGCGACTTCGGCGGAGGACATTGGCTTGAAGCTGCGCGCGGCATCGAGCGCCTGATGCAGGATGTCCATTGAATCGCAGCCCGTGATCACGACGCTGGTGGGCAGGTTCATCGCGTAGTGCAGGCATTCGATCGGGGTGGCGGTTTTGCTTTTGAGAATGATCTTGTCGCCCATCGGTTTCATGCCAAGTACGCCGATC
This sequence comes from uncultured Acidobacteriota bacterium, assembly GCA_963763845.1. Classification (GTDB taxonomy): domain Bacteria; phylum Acidobacteriota; class Terriglobia; order Terriglobales; family Acidobacteriaceae; genus Sulfotelmatobacter. Next base: position 197,656 of record CAVXPX010000009.1, on the reverse strand, counting down.
CGATGTTGAACGAGAACAGGTAGAACTTTTTTCTCGAAGCTGTCGAAATGCGCGTCCATGACGTTGAGGGGCATCTGAACGGTGTCGAACGTGAAGTTGTGGGCGAAGGCCGTGTGGAGCATCTTGAGGTGGATGTCGGGACTCTTGTGCCCCGTAAATCCGATGTAGCGGATCTTGCCCTGCTTCTTCGCTTCGAGGACGGCCTCCATGCCGCCGCCTTTGGCGAAGATGCGGTCGGGGTCGGTGTCGCGGATAACTTCGTGAAACTGGAGCAGGTCGATGTGATCGGTCTGGAGGCGGCGCAGAGATTCCTCGAGCTGCTGTGTAGCGGCTTGCTTGGTACGGCCGTCGATCTTCGTCATGAGGAATGCCTTTTGGCGGTAGCCGTCGCGCAAGGCTTTCCCCATGCGAATTTCACTTTGGCCGCCGTTATAGTCCCAGCAGTTGTCCAGGAAGTTGATGCCGTCATCGAGTCCGCTGCGGATGATCCGGATGCTCTGCTGCTCGTCGGACTGCATGCCGAGGTGATATCCGCCAAGGCCGACGATGGACACCTTCTCGCCCGTACGGCCGAGGGAGCGCTTGGGGATCGTGGAGGTTTCGGCGTGGGCGAATTGCTTGCTGAGTGATGTCATAAGAGAGGTTGCGGCTGCGGTTTGCAGGAACCGGCGGCGATCCATGGTATTCAGAGTCGCGCGCGAAAGGAGCGGTTGCAAGGAGTTTTGCACCAAGGCACCCGTGCAGAGATCCTCCGGCGCGCAAACAACGCGCGCGTCAGGATGACAAACTAATTTCTTACCAGTTCACTTTCATGGCGAACTGGAACTGGCGCGGATCGTAGGCGGCGGTGGGCTGTCCGGCATTGGTGAACAGCGGGCTGACCGCGGCTACATTCATTTTGTTGGCGATGTTGAACATGTCGACGATGAAATCAGCGCTGAAGCGCTCGGTGAAATAAACGCGCTTCGAGATGCGCATGTCGCCGAAGGCGGTCCAGGGCGTGACTCCGGCATTGCGTCCGAGATTGCCATCGAGTTGAAGGAGTGTTGGGACGATTCCACTCGCAACGAAGCCGTTGATGCAAGGCTCCTGGAATGTGCCGGTGGGCGAATACTTCGAGTTGTAGACGGTGCCGCAGGCGGGATCGACCGTGGTGTTCGGGCGTTCCGTTAGCGACGAGAGCTGAAGGTTGTCGCCGCTGCCGGTGATGATGTTGAACGGACGTCCCGAACCGAGCTCGAGCAAAGGGGCAAAAGTCCAATCGCTGAAGACCTTTCCGGCGAATCCCATGCCGGAGATCTTTCCGGTCTGATAGACGCCGCTGAAGACAAAGCGATGGCGCTGGTCAAAGAGCGACGTCGAGCGGTCGGCAGCGGGGTAATAGCTGTCCTGCGGAGTCAGGGTTGATTCCAAGTCGGTCGAGTCGTCGATCGCGTGCGACCAGGTGTAGGAAGCGAGGAACTCGTAATGACTGCCGAAGCGCTTGCGAAGATTGGCGCTGAAGCCGTTATAGATGGAGCTGCCGTTGGAGTAGTTGGCGTCCATGTCGCCGAAGGGAACACATCCGGCGAATGTATTGGGATCGCAATTGGCGTTGAAGCCGGGAAGGTTTTTCACCAGAGTGGCGGCCTGGGCAATGCATCCGAGCGGATCGCCGACAGAGGCATAGGCGCCGATGATGGAGGGGTTCAATCCGCCGGGGCGGAAGAAGTTCATCAGTGAGGCATCGACATACGGGTATGGGCTAGTGGGGCTGCCGCCGGGGCTGCATCCACTCACGGTAAAGGGGCTGGCCGGAGGAGTTCCGCCTGCAGCGAGCGCATCGTAGTAGGCGGCTTCGTAGTTCGCCGTCATCAAATCGCCGCGAATCGTGTTGGCGTTGATCGGACGATTCAGGTGGCGCCCGCCATTGAAGTTGTAGGCGAGGCTGAGAGCAAAGCCCTTGCCAAGATCGCGTTCAAGCGTGAGGTTTGCCTGCTGCGAATACGCGTAAACGAAGTTCGCCGACTGCGGGTAGCCGAAGGGCTGGAATCCGAGAGGCAGGAACGTCGAAGGATTCAGGTAATTCTGGTTGAGGAAGACCGACTGCGGGAAGTTCAGGGCTTGGAACTGCTGCTGGTTGGGAAGATATCCGAGAGCGCTGGCAGCGGCGGGGTTCAGAGTCGCGGCACAGGGATTCGCGGCGCTCGGCTGATTAATGGGGAGTCCCTGGAAAATCGTGATCGCGTTCAAATTGCCCGGATTTCCGGCGCCACTACAGACGGAGGTTCCAGCGAAGGCGAGCTGTCCGCTGGAGGATCCATCGGAGGCGTCGCCAAGGAAGTAGAGGCCGAGCAGTGGATGATCATAGAACATTCCGTAGGAGGCTCGAACCACCGTCTTGCCGTCGCCCTTGGGATCCCAGGCGACGCCGAGGCGCGGCTGGATGTTGTTGGCGTCGGTCTGAATTCCTTTTTGCAGTCCGAGAAGCTTGTAGGCGGAGGCGGCGAGTCCCTGCGGCGCCTTGAAGGCCGGAGGAATTTCGACGTCATAACGCACGCCATAATTCAGAGTCACGTGGGGATTGACGCGCCATGAATCCTGCCAGAATGCGCCGATCGGAAGGTTGCGGAACGAATCGCTGGGGCTGCCGAGACCTTGAATGAAATCACCGGGAAGCCCGGCACCGTACGCCTGCACTGCGTTGAGCTGTGGAAAGTCAGGTAGTGCTCCCGGCGCTGGATTGACGAATCCTAAATTTGAAGCGCTGAACGTGCCGAAGTCGTAAACACCTCCGTAGTTGACGGTGAAGATGGCGGTCAGAGGCAGGTAGTTGAGGTCCACACCGAATTTCGTATTGTGGCGCCCGATGGTCCAGGAGAAGTTGTCGGTGAATTGATAGCGTTGCTCTGTGCGCTGAATGTAGGAGTACGGCTCTCGTCCAAAGTAGGCGTAGCCGGGGATGTTAATGGCGGGATCTGATCCCGAAGGAATCTGCGTGTTGTAGAAGTACGAAAGTCCGCGGCGAGCGTACTGGAAGCGGAATTCGTTGACCTTGTCGGCGCCGATCGTCCACGTATCCTGAAAAGTTCCGTTGACGTCACGGTAGGTTTGCTGCGAGGTGCGCGAGTAGGCGTTCTGTCCGAAGGGTTGGTCTTGTCCGCTGACTTCGATTCCGGTGACCGTGCTGGGGCTGACACCCACGCGGAAGGTCAGGCGATGATTGTTTCCGATGTTCTGATCAAGGCGGAACGAGTAAAGGCTCGTACCTTCGAACACTGGGAAGTTGCCTTCCTGCGAGGCAAGACTCTGGTATGAGGCCGGAACGAAGCAGGGCGGCGAGGTGCAGCTGGTGGGAAAACCTGCGATGCCGGGAATTCCTCCGGTGAGCCCGAGAGGCCACTGGCCATTGACCGCCATGCCGGACGACGCGCCGACCAGTCCAAGGTACTCGCCGACTTCCTGCGCGTAGGCGGGATTGCCGGCGACCGTCGCGTCGACGGCAGGGTTGGCGAGAAAAGCGATCTGATCGGAAGTGAGCTGTAAGTTCACGCTTCCTGCGGGAGCGCCGAAGAACGCCGACGCGTCGAAAGGCGAGAGGCCGAAGTTGCCCTGGCCGATGCTGGAGAATCCGGTTTCGTGGCGGCGGGTCACTTCATAGGAGAAGAAGTAGTAGCTCTTGTCTTTCTTGATGGGACCGCCGAACGCGGTTCCAGCCTGCACGCGGGTGTAAGCGGGATTCGGAACCGTGCTGAAAGGGTTCACCGCCTGGAAGTTGCGGTTACGGAGATAGCCGAAGACGTCGCCGTGGAATTCGTTCGTCCCGGAGCGGGTGATGATATTGACGACACCCCCGGCGGCACGTCCGTACTCGGCGGCGTAGTTGTTGGTGATGATCTGAAATTCCTGCACGTCTTCCTGCGAAACAGTGGAGCGGACGCCGTTGACAGAGTTGTCCGTGGCGTCAGCGCCGTCGACGTTGACCAGATTCGAGCGCGCGCGCTGGCCGCTCATGTTGAGCCCAGAAGTCGGGGCCGCTCCGGTGTTGGGCGCGTTGTCGCGCACGACCTGCGAATCGGTAAGGGTGAAATTGATGTAGTTGCGCCCGTTGATGGGGAGATTGTCGATGCGGCGTTCACCGATCGTGTCAGTCGTTGAGCTGCGCGAGGTCTCGACGAGTTCCGCCTGCGAAGAGACTTCCACGACTTCCTTGCCGCCGGCTACGGTGAGCGTCACTGGCAGTTCGACAAGACCGCCCACCGTGACGGAGACATTGGTGTTCTCGACCTTGGTGAATCCGGGAGTCGTCACCGTGACCGTGTAGTTGCCCGGAGGCAGAAGGTGCGCGGTGTATCCTCCCTGGCCGTCACTCGTTGCCGTGCGCTCGACGCCTTTGGCGAGATCCTCTGCGGTGACGGTGGCATTCGTGACCACGTTTCCTTTGGGATCTTTCACCGTGACGCGCAGGTCGCCGGTGGCGACGCCACCCTGCGCCAAGACGAAGGCCGAGAACAGCAGCACAAACAGCGTCATTGAAATCTTGCGAATCGTGCGGAACATAAGATTCCCCCTTGAGCTCGCGGACACGAGCAGACGGTGAGGCCGACTGAGACGGCAAGTTCCCCTTGCGGTCACGGAATGGACGGAACGCCCCTAAATTCCCCGGTGGTTTTTATAACAAAATGGCGGCTGAAAACAAGTGAGGAATAGAGAACAGTGGTTCCGGAGTTGCCCAAGCTGAATTCCATTAACAACAGGACGCTGAAAGTGTTGAAAAATGAAACACTGCTCCCCTGTTAGTGGCGCGGCGAAGCAAGTGGAAACGTTATCGTACGGCTGAAATGCGAACTGGAACTGCAGGATTCTGCAGGCGTCCGAGCAACATAGCCGAGCCGTTGAGGCGCTCGTAACCGCTCAGTATGGGAGCGGCGGAGAGACCGGCATCAGGCCATGCCATTGCGATGTAGATGCGGAGTAGGGCGAAAGTAGCGTTGCGGCGCAAGAGCAGAGCGCCGTCGATCAGCTGACGAGCGGCTTCGACGGTTCGGCCGTCGCTAGAAGCGAGAGCTACTTGCCCGATCCGAATCAGCATGGCGGCATTGCGTCCGGCGACCTGGATGTAGGCGGCCATGGCACGGAGACGCTCGCGCTGCACCGTACGGAATTCCGCAGCGGGAAGACGGCGGCGGAGATAATCGCGCTCGGCGGGATCAACAAGATTGCGAAAAGCTTCGACGTCGAGAGGCTGAATCTGCGCGGCGATGCCTGCGCGTGGAGAGACCTGCAGGCTGCGGGAAATGGTGTAGGCAAGAATAAAAGTCAGCGAAAGCGCTGCGGCGATGACGAGAATGATGGCCAGAGTCATTGGTGAATGAGGCGCTCCAGTTCGCGATTCCAATCGTTCACGGCTTCTTCGTGATCCTGAGGACTGCCTCCGGAGAAGGTAGGCGGATCGGAAGGTGGTTGAGTTGGCGGACGCTTTGAGTGGTCCTTTGACGACATCGTTTTCTTTGGCACCAGCCAGTAGTAGTACCAAATCAATACGCAGCCGAGGTGCGTGGCCATATTGAGGAAATCGATGAGCGTACGCCCGTGCGCTGAGGGCGCGGCATTGGCCAGGATTGCCCAAGCAGCCAGATGCTCGCAGGCAGAAATCCCGAATCCAAGGAGAATGCCGAAGGAGAGGCGATCCAACGGCAGGTGGAAGAAACCAGCAAACAGGAAGATAAAGAGAACAAGGCCCAATTCCACGATGAAGACGGTCTGCTCGAGAACGTGGGCACCTGAGATAAGACGCATTGTGCTGTCGGACCGAGAGAGCCCGGCAATAAAGGCGCCGAGCAGTACGAGCGCCGCGCCTGAGCCGCGAGCCAGATTCCTGCCAAGTCTACTGACCGACCTATATGGCTCAAGAACTTGGAAAAAGAGCTCTCCAATCACAATGAACTTGACCAAGCTTTCGAGCAGCAGGCTGGCCCAGTCGATGCGCCAAAAATTAGCGGCTGAAACGTAGGGAGCGATATCAGCGTAGAAGACCGACAGGTCTCCAACAGCACTGACAACTGCGAATGCGAGAAAGGTGGGAAACCTACGCCACAGGCCACGCGCCCATAACAGGCCCCCAAGCAACAGCAGGAGGGCGTTCGGGCCGACCCAGAGACAGTTCCAAAGCGATGAATGCGCCTGCAGCATGGGCGGTCAGTCAATATATCGCGACTGGCCGCCCGCTGCAACGCCCTGGTGAGTCTTGTTCGGTTTTCGTAAGGAAAGCGATGTCGCCGCCAAGTGCTCCACTTTCCGTGCAACAATTAAATACCGCTGAGACTATGGCTTGCAGAGCTGGTTGCCGCCGCAATTGGTGCCCGTTCCCCCGCCACCGTCTGCGCGTACTACGGTTGGAATTACCAATGTGTTAAGAAACAGGACTGCGGCTCCGAGCACGAGTAGGAAACGTTTCACGGTTGTTTTCTCCTGGGGACTGCGATTTGAAGGGCCATAGTTTCACGACCGCGGGCTTGTGGCACAATGAGCCGAAAGACCTCTAATTGTTCGGAATTTGTAACAAGATGACTCTGAAATCTGCGCTACAGGACGTGAAGGAAACCACGCTGGCCGCCGTTGCCGGTCTGCTCGGAAAGCTCGCGTATCTGGCTTCCTTGCGCCGGTCGCATGGGCGTTACGAACACTGGGGAATGGAAACCGTCCACGGGGCGGAATCCTCAGAGCGGGCCTTGCGGACGGCGCACAATGAAGTGGTGGCTGGGGTGCTGCGGAGTCCCTTGTCCACATTGCTGGAGGATCTGCAGGAATCTAGTCAGGGGAGTGGAGTCGCTGCGACGGAGTTCGTGGAAAACCTGAACGACCGCTTTGCGGACTTGCTTCCGTCAGGCAGGCAGGAATCGCCGGCTGGCAGCCACCTTAGTTCAGTGCTGCTGGCGCTTTCGAAGCTGGAGAAGCATCGAGCGCGCGCCACTCGGTCAATTTCATAGCGACGCCAACCACCTGACCGAGAACTTCGGCTTCCTGCGGATGACGTAGGACGCGCACCGGCACCGGAGAGAGAGGATGCGGCTGCAGGATAATGTCATCACGGCGCATGCTGCACCAACAGCAAGTATGTCCGTCGCGGGTCTCCACGAAATAGATTGGGCGTTCGTACTCGGAGCGCCAGGAGCCTTCCACGACGCGGTTTCGCGTTTCATCGACCTGAATGAAACTTCCCGGAGGAAGAATCGGGTACATGGTAAAGTCCTGGGTGCCGACGTATCCATAGGTGAAATCGCTGTTGGCGAATTGTGCGAGATACGCGATGGGGACGAGTCCCCATTGTTCGACCATGCGTCCAAGATTGGTGGTGCGACGTTCGTCGAAACCGGGATCCATGCGCACGGGAACCTGGACAGAAGACAATCCCGCGAGCGCGTCGGAAACGTGAGACTTTGGCGGGGAGACAAGGCCGAGATCGGCAGCCGTGTTATTAAGGTCGACGCCGTACCACGCCAAGAGTTCGCGCAGATCACGGCGATAAATGACTGAAAGCGTATAGAGGCGGTAGATGCTCGGGAGAATGCCCTTGGTTTCGATGTCGGACAAGCGGCTGGGGGGAATGGAATATTCTTCGTTGCGATAGCGATCCGCAAGTCGCGCGCTGGAGTTTTCGACGTCGCGCATGGTCAGGCCAAGTTTCTCGCGCAAAGTGCGAAGACTCTTTCCCGCGGGCAGCACCGGTGGAAACCTCCAGAATTGAGGAATGATACCAAAGGCCCAGCGTCTTGTATCCGTTTATCGCAGCAAAATTTCTGTACGGCCCGAACTTGTTACGAAATCCGAACAGCCGTTGCGGTTGATGTGGCGCGGCTTGCGAGACTGCTGCCCTGCTCAATGGCGCTTTCCGGGCGGAGGCGCATTGTCTGTGGATATCCAGAGTTTGTTCGGATTTCGTAACAAGTCGAATCGCGAACATGCCTGAAATTCTCTACCCATTCTAGGCGCTGCCTCAGTTTGCAGCCAGTACTTCCTTTACTTTGTCCCATTGCATAGCCGGCTCATAACCCATTGAGAACAGGATGACATTTGTCACGTCGCTCGCGTGATGGATGGCACTGGCGCGCGAGACTGGGTTCCGCCATGATGCAGTCAGTGAGCGGGACGAATTGATCAATCCAGCGATTTCCGATGTATGGCGCAAGCCGGGAGCATTCTCAATGATCGCAACGTTAGAACGACCGCGAAGCGCAGAACGTAGCAGTAGCGACATGATAGTGGCCAGCCTGGAAGCTGTGAACAAGAATTATGAAAACATCCGCGCGTTGCGCGGCGTCGATTTCCGCGTGCGCGCCGGAGAAGTTGTGGCATTGCTCGGACCGAACGGCGCGGGGAAAACCACGGTGGTGAAATTGCTGCTCGGCCTGCTACAACCGAATGCGGGGAAGGTTCGTGTATTCGGCGGTGATCCTGTGAATCCGGAAAACCGGATGCGCACGGGAGCCATGCTTCAAGTGGGACGAGTTCCAGAGACATTGCGCGTCCGCGAGCACATCGATCTGTTTTCCTCGTACTACCTGAAGCCCATGGCCGTCGCGGACGTTCTGGCAGCGGCGGGGCTGGAGAAAATTCAAGACCGGAAATTCGGCGATCTCTCGGGAGGCCAGAAGCAGCGGGTGCTATTTGCGCTGGCGATCTGCGGCGATCCGGACCTGCTGTTTCTTGACGAGCCGACGGTTGGCCTCGACGTCGAGGCGCGGCGCATGTTGTGGGAAGAGATTCGGGAATTGGTGCGGCGCGGCAAAACGGTTCTGCTGACCACGCACTACTTGCAGGAGGCAGACGCTCTGGCCGACCGCGTCGCGGTCATTAACAAGGGAGAGATTGTCGCGGAAGGGACTCCGGCGACGATCAAGGCACAGACGGCCGGAAAGAGAATCCGCTGCGTCACGAGCTTGAGCCTCGGCGCGGTGCGCCAGATTCGCGGCGTGACGGAGGTAAAGGAAGACCGCGAGGCGATTGAGATTCATACGGGCGTGGCAGAGCCGGTTCTCCGCGAGTTGCTGGCGAGAGATGCGGCGCTTTCGGGCCTCGAAGTTACCAGCGCGGGGCTGGAAGAAGCGTTCCTCGCGCTCACGCAGGAAAGCGCAAACGGCAATCCGGCGAACTGAATTGGGATTGGTCAACTGAGATTGAAAGAGGAGGCGCGATGAGCACCGCAACCGTGGCACTGAGCAATACGCAGATTCAGCGATCCCCCGGACACACAGCGACGATTTATCTGAAGGAAGCGAAGTATGAGTTCATCAAGTATCTTCGCCTGCGCGTGTACACCGCATCGGTGCTCAGTTTCCCGATCATGTTCTACGTGCTGTTCGGTCTCGTGCTGAATTCGAAGGGTGCGATTGCCGGCATGCGCGTGCCCACATACCTGATCGCGACCTACGGAACTTTCGGAGTCATGGGCGCTTCGCTGTTTGGAACGGCGGCCGGACTCGCCTCGGACCGCGGGCTGGGGTGGCTGCAGGTGAAGCGGGCAAGCCCGATGCCTCCGTTTGCCTACTTCACGGCGAAGGTGATTACGAGCATGATCTTCAGCGCGATCATCGTTCTGGCGCTGTTTGGGCTCGGGATGGGGTTCGCCGGAGTACGCATGCCGGTCGGGCAATTCGCGGAGTTGTTTGGAACTCTGGTCCTGGGTTCGCTGCCGTTCTCGGCCATGGGATTGGCGCTCGGCTATTTCACTGGCCCTAATTCGGCGCCTTCAACGATCAACCTCATCTACTTGCCGATGTCGTTCTGCAGCGGATTGTGGGTGCCATTCATGTTCTTGCCGAAGATCGTGAAGCACATTGCGCTGGCTCTGCCGCCGTATCACCTTTCGCAACTCGCGTTGGGAACGGTAGGAGCCGGGAGTCATGAATCGGCCGCAACGCATTGGGAAGTGTTGGTGGCGTTCACCATGATTTGCCTGGGCGTGGCGCGGATCGGGTTTCAGAAGGATCAGGAAAAGATGTATGGATAGGCTGTTAGCGATGAGCTTCGCAATACAGCTTTCAGCTCTTCTCCTTCTTAGCCGTATGAAATGACATCGTACGAAGTGAGCACTGCCATGAGCGCAAATTATAAGAAATCCGTTGGCTGGGGAGTTGTACTGGTCCTACTCGGACTGCTGGCTATGGTTGGTGGCGACGAGTCCCTGTTGATTTTAGTTCCAGCGGCGCTGCTGGTTTGGTACAGCGTGCGGCCGGTCCTTGGGAGTGGCCGGAATTGACGGAAGGGGGGAAAATAGGCGTATGCCACTGATCACATACGATCCGGACATGTCGTGCGGAAACCCGAACGCCAGCCACTTCAAGCTGAAGCCATGGCGAACGATCTTCAGGGATAAGGAGCATGGCTGGAGTCCGTTGCTGTGGGTGGTGTATCTCGGGTTCTTCTATATCGATCCAGTGCTGAGTCATGCGAGCGCAAGAATCTGGGCGCTCGATATTGCCGGCGGCGTCGCGTTTATCCTCCTCTACTTCGGCCTGTTCGCGCTGGTGAATCCAAATTTCTATATCCACATCGGCGGCATGGTGCTGCTCGGAATCGCGTTCATGCCGGTCAACGTGGGAGCATGCACCTTCTTTATTTTTGCAGCGGCAATGCTTCCGTTTTGCGTCGATACGAGAACTGCGGCGGTAGTTGGCCTGCTCACGGTGGGGGCGGTCGGCGCGATCGAGGGACTTTTCCTTCACGTCAACAACTGGACGCTTTTCTACTCCGCGCTGTTTCCCATCATCATCGGAGCCGGGAATACATTTTTTGCAGAGCGCAACCGAATGAACCGCAGGCTGCGCAAGGCGAATGAAGAGATCGAACATCTGGCCAAAGTAGCGGAGCGCGAACGCATTGCGCGCGATTTGCACGATGTTCTGGGACACACGTTGTCGGTCATCACGTTGAAATCGGAACTGGCGGGAAAGCTGATCGAGCGCGATCCGGAGCGCGCGGGAAAAGAAATCCGCGAAGTCGAGCAGATTTCACGGCAGGCATTATCGGACGTGCGCGACGCGATCCGCGGATACCGGTCAAAAGGACTTGCGGCCGAACTGGCGCAGGCGAAATCGACGCTCGAAACGGCCGGCTTGGCCGTCCAGTGCGACGCAGCGACCACCATGCAACTGCCTGCGATGCAGGAGAGCGTTCTTTCGCTGGCCGTGCGCGAGGCGGTCACAAACGTTGTGCGGCATGCCCGCGCGACATCGTGCCGCTTGCGGATCGAGCAGCAGAACGGATCCTGCCGTCTGGAGATTGCCGACGATGGACAGGGCTTCGTCACCATGGAAGGCAATGGCCTGCGCGGCATGCGGGAGCGCGTCGAGATGCTGGGCGGAACGCTGGAGCGGCGCAACAAGTCCGGCACAACGTTAACGATCACGCTGCCCTTGAAGGAATTGCCCGCGAGAGATCTCACAGAAAGAGAACCTGAAGATGAGAAGCGGGAGCCCGAACTTGAATCCTCTCACTAGCGCGACAAGCCGGAAAACAATTCGGGTGGTGCTGGCCGAAGATCAGGGAATGGTGCTCGGCGCGCTGGCGGCACTGCTAGAAATCGAAGGCGACATCTCGGTCATCGCGCAGGCGCGCAATGGAAGAGAGGCGCTCGATGCAGTGCTGGCGCACAAGCCGGACGTATTCATCACCGACATCGAGATGCCGCACATGAGCGGGCTCGATGTTGCCGCAGAGCTGAAGCGGCGGCACACGGGCACGCGAGTGGTGATCGTGACGACGTTCGCGCGCGCCGGGTATCTGCGGCGCGCTCTGGAGGCCGGCGCCTCGGGATATCTGCTGAAAGACATGCGTGCGGAAGAACTGGCGGACGCGGTACGTCGCGTGCATCAGGGATTGCGAGTGATCCATCCGGAACTGGCGACGGAAGCGTGGGGCGAGATGGATCCGCTTACCGATCGCGAACGGCAGGTGCTGCGCCTGGCCGGTGAAGGACTGGCAAGTTGTGACATTGCAGGAGAGCTGGGTCTTTCTGACGGCACCGTGCGGAACTATTTGTCGGAAGCGATCAGCAAGCTGGGAGCGAGCAATCGCGTGGAGGCCGCTCGGATCGCGAGAACGAAGGGGTGGTTGTAAGACCGGGCTCGCCTGCTTCCGCCGCTCCGCTTCCGGACTTATCAAAGGGATGCGTAGTTCTGATTCTCAAGTCCCGGGCATGAATCTGGATTGTTTGCTACACAGGTGGTGCTGAGGCTGCTCGCTGAATTTAGTCTCACTGGCTCCGCGATCCGGCAGCGGCCGCTTGGCTGGCCAGAGGTTGCGATGGTGGCGAATGGTCGAAACACACACGCCGCAAACGCGCCAGAAGGAAAATAATCGCGCCGCTCAGCGCAAGGCCGCCAGTACCGTAGTTCAGCGTATCGATAACGTGCCGATGACTCGCTTCTGACGGCAGACCAGCTTCGAGCACGCACAGTCGCGATCGTCCCTTGAGATTGGGAAACAGATAGATAGGAATCGATGTGCCCACGGGAACGCGTTCATCCAGTTCCTCCAGGTCACGCGGCATCGTGTGCAGATACGGCAGGAGATTCATCCACTCCCGTTGGCCTTCGACCGTCCCGCTCGCATAAACACTGACACCGCTGCGAAACGAGGAGTTCTTCTGATACAAGGACTTCTGATAGTAAACGCGAACTACCTGAAAGCTAGTCTGATGATGCGGCTGCCCTTCATATTGGTGCCATCGCGTCCACGCATTCATGCACACGACAAATCCAAGCAACAGAGTCGCGAAGAAGATCATCGAGCAGAGCACGATGCCGATACTGACGACGCGAAATAGGATCGGATGGCGAGTAGGCATACGTGGCGCAGGTCTCGGCCCAGCCTGCTTTGGCTTTAGCCGCGCCGAAAGCGCCGTGCCAATCACGATCAGCCCCGCGAAAATGGCGATCATGAACTTCGGGAACCCGAAGATCAGCAGAAAGCTGCCAACGAAGGCGAACTGAATGAGCGCTCTGATCCAGATCCTCGGTTCCGTCCGCGCAACCAGCGTCGTCCCGCACATGGGACACGCCATCGCCGACGGGTCGGTCAGATCGAGGCCGCACTTCTGACATTTCCTGATAAGCGCCATTCGCGCCGATTACAGCACGGATGCGCAAGAGCGACAATTGACCGAGGTAACCCTGAGGTCGGGCCTTCGACCCCAGGCGTCGGCCAGCATATTGCCGGACCAAAAACAGTGACGTCCGAAAATCAGAGTCCGAAGCCTGAAGTCCGATGTCCGGACTCCTCAATTTTCCCGTACGATTCCCGCTTCCTGCTTTGTCACGGTTTTGTATGCCCAAGCCATTCGCGGTGTGTTGTGGGCGATGCCGACGTGTCCCTCGCGGTTTAGAACGATGATGCCGCCGTGTCCATTGACGCGCTGCTTCAGATAATTCATCGCCTCTTGCGCGGACCATTCGGGAAGATTGCCGGCTTCGATCCTGTCGGCGGTCCATTTCGCGAGCACGAGTTTCATGATGGGCTCGCCCCATCCGGTGGTCGAGGCTGCCGCGCTCTGATTATCGGCGTAGCAGCCGCAGCCGATGAGCGAGGAATCGCCGAGGCGGCCGGGAGCTTTGTTCAGCGTGCCTCCGGTGGAAGTAGCGGCGGCGATGTTTCCATCGCGATCAAGGGCGACCGCTCCCACGGTGTCGTGCGAGATGGTCGTGTCGTCGGAGTCGGGAGCGAAGAGATGGTTCCCGTCCGGGTCCGAACTGGCTTGTGCGGCTTGGAATTGTCGTAGCCGCTCGATCTCCCTTGGAATGATGAGGTCTTCATTTTCGCAGAGTGGGATACCGTGCTGTGCCGCGAATTTCTCCGCTCCCTCGCCGACGAAGTAGACGTGCGGACTCTCACTCAGGATTTTTCGCGCGGCGCGGATGGGATTGCGGAGGTGCTCGACGCAGCCTACGCCGCCGGCGCGGAGCGTGGCGCCATCCATGATGAGAGCATCCAGTTGGACGCGGCCATCGCGATTGAGAAAGCTGCCGCGTCCCGCGTCGAAGGTTTCGTCGTCTTCCATGACGACAACGGCTTCTTCCACGGCGTCGAGAGCGGAGCCGCCGCGCTCGAGCACGCGCCATCCCGCGGCGAGCGCATTGTTCACACCGCAGGTGTGCGCGTCGACCATGTCATCGGGCATAGCCCAGGCGCCGCCGTGAACCACCAGCACTGGATCTGTTCGCACGGATTTCCCCAGAGTGAATGCGACTGGATAGGATAGCAGGAAGGCGGTGCTCCGTTCCTCAGCGCTCAGCGATGAGAAGCGAGTTTTGCACGCGGAGGGCTTTCAGCTAATCTTCCCGATGTCGGGATTCCGCGGGGCGGGCCGACATGAGTCCAATCGCGATAGCCAGATCCCGGGCGCGCTGCAGATCGGTCTTGGGCGGAATCTTGCGGCTTGCGTCTTCGTATCCGACGACTCCGTAATAAACGGCGCGATCAAAAAACTGGTTGAGCAGTTGCTGCAATTCCAACTCTGCGTGCAGTTCCACGATGTTGTCGGCGAACGCTTCCTGCCGGAGAAAGTGCCAGAGGTGATCGCGCGTGAGTATGAGGGCCCACGTGAATTGATGAAGCCGGACTCCTTCCGCTGCGCGTTGCGCCCCGATGGCTCGAAAACGCCTGGCGATGTCTTTTTCGGTTTTCTGCAGCAGCCAATCTCCAAGATTGTGGTAAAGCTCCCGGGCGGCCCTCTGCAGTTCCTCTGCTGGAATTTTGTGAAAGTCGGAAGTGCGATCCGAAGTGCGGATATGCTCGGTTAGGTTTTGCGACAGTATTTCAGAGTGTGTTTCAATCAGGCGCACCAACTTCATCCCCAACATTATTTTTCGGAACCCCTAATTATCAAGATGCAGTGGATATAGGTTCGGATGCAACTTGTGCGCGGGTAGATGTATCGCGAAACGATACGATTGGCCGGAAATCCAGAACTGCCGTGGGAAGGACCGGTGAAAACATCGAGGACCGTCTCGGAATCTGGCGTGCTGGATTCCGAGGCGGCCCCTACTTGCAACCACATTGACGTGCTGTGAAAACAGTAAAAACCCTGCAGGGCCAGGGGCAAATACAGGAAACTCTGTAAATAACGATTGAGATATTGCGCAGACGTTATCTTTTAACGCCGCTGAGCGAGCGTTGCGAAACCCCTATGCAGCCTGTCCCGGTGTTAAGGCCACGGGCGGATCTTGCGTGCGGGTCCAGGTGTAGCGCATGCGATGAATCACCGTGATCGTGCTCAGGACGGCGATCACCCACAAGACTGGAGCCATGCGGTTGAACAGGGCTCCGAGGATGACGAGGACGAGGCGCTCCGGGCGCTCCATGAATCCGACGCGGCAGGAGCTGATCAGGCTTTCGGCGCGGGCGCGCGTGTAACTGACCATGATCGCGCTGATCATCACGAAGGCCGTGAGAACGACGTAGAAGAAACGCTCGCCACGCGCGTAGAAGACAAGCAATCCCAGAAACTGGCTGGCGTCGGAGTAGCGATCGACGACCGAATCGAAGAAGGCTCCGAAGCGGGTGACGCGGTTGGTGGCGCGGGCAACCTGTCCGTCGACAAGATCGAAGAAGCCGGAGAAGATGATGACGAGCCCAGCGTAGATGAACATACGCTTCTGGTTGGAAGCATTGGCGGAGCCGAACAGAATCGCGGCCCAGGTGTTGACGACCAGTCCCATAAAAGTCAGCACGTTGGGGTTAATGCGTGAGAGCGCGAGCCAGCGGACGATGGTATCGAGAAGGATTCCGCAAGCGCGTCCGAAGGCGGAGGTCCAGGAGATGGTCATGAAAGATCTATTGTAACCATCGAGGATACGGGCGACACGAAAGAGGAAGAACCTTGATCTTTCCTTCTTGGCGCGACGCGGTGTCCTTGGTGGTTCACGATTTGGATTTAAGCCTGCGCTTCCTTGGAGCCGTCTTCTGACTGGTCGTGGATGGTGCTCAAGCTCAGGATTTCCAGTTCGCGCTTGCCATTGGGCGTGACCACGACGGTTTCGTCCCCGACTTTCTTGTTGAGCAGCGCGCGACCAATCGGGCTGGTGGTAGAGATCTTGCCGGCGTCCACGTCGGATTCTTCGCTGGTGACCAGCTTGTACTGGACTTCTTCGCCTTTGGTACTGTCATACACCTTCACCGTCGATCCGAGGCCGACCTTGTCCTTGGGAATATTGTTCATATTGATCATGGACAATTCGGCGAGACGCTTGCCGAGCTGGCGGACGCGGGCCTTGACGAACTCCTGCCGCTGCTTGGCCATGTGGTACTCGGCGTTTTCGCTGAGGTCGCCAAGGGCGGCAGCTTTCTTGATCTCTTTGGGAAGTTCGTGGATCAACTCGTGTTCGAGCACGTTGATCTCTTCCTGCAATTTGCGCTTGATTTGTTCGGTCATTGTGTACTTAAAGGCCGGCTGAAGAACAGGCTTGGGACATTATAACCCTCGGCTTCGGGCTTTGGACTTCCGGCGTTGGGGGTATACGGATTTCCGGAAATCGAGGATGGCGTTGACTCTACCCGCTCCAAAACCGGCGATTACCCCCGTAATCTCAGGAGGTCATTTTTAATTCTTCCGCGAAACCGGCGAGCCTACCATCGATTCTATGCGGAACGAACATGAGGACGGGGATCTGAAGATTCGGCTGGTCCTGGCAGGTTTAACGATATTCGGGATGATCGTGCTGGCGGGCACGTATCAGGGGAACATGGTACATGGTGCGGCCTCGGGGCCGGCGCCGCGCGTAACGGCTATCACCCAGGTCACGCATGACGGCTACCGCAAGGAGAATCTTCTGGCCGGCGATTCACAGCTTTATGTGACCGAACTGCCGGTATCGAACCGCGTGATCGCGAAGGTGCAACTGCCGGGCTCGAACCGGTCGCTCGTGTCGAGTCCGTTCACCAGCCTGCAGGCACTCGACTTGTCGCCCGATCACTCGAAGCTGCTGGTCTCTTCCCGTTCGGCCTCAGGAGAAAACGAATTCTGGACTCTGCCGGTGGTGAAGGGCAGCCCGAAGCGGGTGGGAGATCTGAGCGGCCGGGATGCGGCGTGGTCCGCCGACGGCAAGCTGATGGTATTTGCCAAGGGAGCGAGCCTGTACGTCGCCGGCGCAACCGGAACGGAAGCGCATGAACTCTACACCGCAGGCGGATCGGTGTTTGCGCCCCGGTTTTCGCCGGACGGCAGACGGATCCGATTTACCGTGAGCGACAGCGAGCAGAATACGACCGCGCTGTGGGAAGTGGGGCGGGATGGATCGAATCCACATGCGCTGCTGGGCGACTGGCCGTATAAGACGACCGCCTGCTGCGGCAACTGGACCGCTGATGGACGGTACTACATCTTCCAGGCGAGCCAGGCAATGCCGAACACCAGCCTGATTGTGACCACCCTTTGGGCACTCAGTGCGGATGAGGACGCCGCTCCGGCGCAGATCACGGCGGGACCAATGTCGTTTGGGAATCCTTCTCCGGCGCCGGACAACAAGAAGATCTGGGCGATCGGGGTGCAACCGGTGGCGGAAGTCGTGAAGTACGAGGCCGCCAAAAAGAAATATGTTCCGCTGATTCCGGGGCTGTCAGCGACAGACGTCGATTTTTCGGCGGACGGGAAGTGGATCTCGTATGTGGCGATTCCGGAAGGAACGTTGTGGCGTTCGCGTGCCGACGGTTCGGACCGGCTGCAACTGACCTCCGGGGAAGAACGGACGGCGTTGCCACGCTGGTCGCCGGATGGGAAACAGATTGCCTTCGTCAGCATGAAGCCGGGCGAGTCGTGGAAACTGTATATTGTGCCCGCCGCTGGCGGCATGCCGCATCCGGTCGTGAAAGAGAGCGGCAGCCAGATTGACGCGAACTGGTCGGCGAACGGTGAACAGCTGATGTTCGGGGATTACAGCCACGACAGCGGCGGCATCAACATTCGCCTGCTGGATTTCAAAACGGGGAAGATGACGACGATTCCCGGCTCGCAAGGCTTGTTCAGTCCAAGATGGTCGCCGGATGGCCAGCATATCGCGGCGATTTCTCCCGACAACACGACGCTGATGCTGTTCGACTTCGAAACGCAAAAGTGGTCGAGGTGGTTGAAGGAGTCGGCCGGATCAGTTAGCTATCCAGTGTGGTCGGCTGATAGCAAGTATCTGTACTTTGACGACCTGGTCAACGGTACCGAGGCGATTCGCCGGGTAAAGGCCGGTGGAACGGCGCCGGAGGAAGTCTACGAATTGGAGACGCTGGAGCGGTATCCGGGCGCGCTTGGATTGTGGAGCGGCCGGGCGGCGGACGGATCGTGGATGTTCGTGCGGGATCGCAGCACGCAAGAGGTATATCAGTTGAGCATGGAATTGCCGTAAACGGGATTCCGAGGGACGAGCTAATGGGGAATTACTGGAAGGCATCCCGCCGGGCAGGCAAAAGCGGGATCGTATTCGTACTCAGCCTGGTCGCACTGTGCGGGCTATGGAGCGCCGTGGCGCGAGCTGCCCAGACCTATGAGACCAGCGGTGATGAAAGAAAAGTGATCAGCCGCGTCGATCCGGATTATCCGGATGCACTGAAGCGCCTTTACATCGGCGGAGTCGTGCGCGTGGAAGTGCAGGTCGCGCCCAATGGAACGGTAAGGAGCACAAAGCTGCTGGGCGGGAGCCCCATTCTCGGGCAGTCGACGATGAAAGCGATTAAGCAGTGGAGATATGCCCCGGCGGCTACGGAAGCGACGTTCACGGTTAAGGTGGAGTTCGATCCGCACCGGTAGGTAAGTCTTTTCAAAGCAGAGCCGCAGAGAGCCCGCGTACCAGGTTGTGTGAAGTATCTGCTTCGCCGGCGCCTTTCTCATCCATCAGGTCCACTTTCAACGATCCTACGCTGGACCTTCTTCTCAATTTCCATTCAAAATAAGAGCATCGGCTGTCGATCTGGCGCCTGCTCGTTCGACGTTCCCATAGAGGTTGGAATCGGGAGTTCCGGGATCAACTCAAATTCCAAAAGGAGAAACGAATATGCGAGTCATGGTGATCGTAAAAGCGACCAAAGAGTCCGAGGCCGGAGTGCTGCCTTCCACCGAGCTTCTAACGAAAATGGGACAGTTCAACGAGCAACTGGTCAAGGCTGGCGTAATGTTGGCGGCCGACGGCTTAAAGCCCAGTTCCAAAGGCAAGCGTGTGCGATTCTCGGGAGAAAAGCGGACTGTGATCGACGGGCCCTTTACTGAAACGAAGGAACTGATCGCCGGTTACTGGCTCTGGCAGGTGCGCTCGACCGACGAGGCGCTGGAATGGCTGAAGCGGGCTCCGTTTGAAGGCGGCGAAGAGGTGGAGATTCGCCCCATTTACGAAGCGGCGGATTTCGGAGAGAATCTGACCCCCAAATTGAAGGAGAGCGGAGAACGGTTGCGGGAGAAGCTCACGGCAAACAAATAAGAATTTCTTTGAATTATCGTGTCGATTTTGCGAATCGCCATTCGATGGAATGATAGAGCGCGGATGCGAGGCTAATAGGGAGACTCCGGCTCACGACCTGAGATCTAAGGAGATCAACGATGAAATTCCTGAGCATTTTTAAGACTGTAGAGCGCAGCACGCCTCCCACGCCCGAAGAAATGGCGGCCATGGGCAAGCTGATCGAAGAGGGAATGAAGAAGGGTTGGCTGCTCGGGACCGAGGGCTGCTTGCCGACAAAACTGGGCGCGAGGGTTCGCCGGTCCGGAGCCAAGATCAGCGTGACTGACGGCCCATTCACTGAGGCAAAAGAGGTGGTCGGCGGATTCGCTCTGCTCCAGGCGAACTCGAAGGAAGAGGCAATCCAGCTGGCGAAAGATTTCCTCAAAGTGGCCGGGGAAGGCGAATGCGAGTTGAGGCAGATCTACGAAGCCAACCAGCCGAATCAGGCCAGCTGCGTGGAAGCCGAGCCGGTTGCGCTGAAGCGCTAAAAGATGATGTGATCGGTAGTCGTGGAGACTACCGAGACACATCGCGCGATTGAGGCGGTCTGGCGGATCGAATCGGCCCGCCTGATCGCAGGATTGACGCGCATCGTGCGCGACGTTGGTCGCGCAGAGGAACTCGCGCAGGATGCGCTGGTTGCCGCATTGGAGCAGTGGCCGAAGTCGGGCATTCCGGAGAATCCGGGAGCCTGGCTGATGGCCGCTGCGAAGCATCGCGCCATAGATTCCTTCCGCCGCCATGCCCTTATTGACCGCAAACATCAAGATCTCGGACGTGAAATGGCCGAGCGCGAAATGCGAGTGCCGGATCTTGCAGCCGCCATGGACGACAATATTGGTGACGACCTGTTGCGGCTGGTGTTCATTGCCTGCCATCCGGTGTTGTCAACCGAAGCCCGCGTTGCCCTGACGCTGCGCCTTTTGGGCGGGCTCACTACGGACGAAATTGCCCGAGCTTTCCTTTCGGCGGAGCCGACCATTGCGCAGCGAATCGTGCGGGCCAAGCGAACGCTCTCGGACGCGCACGTTCCGTTCGAAGTGCCGCGAGGGCCGGAGTTCACCGCGCGGCTGGCATCTGTCCTGCAAGCGATCTATCTCATCTTCAACGAAGGCTATTCGGCGACTGCCGGCGACGACTGGATGCGGCCAGCTCTGTGCGAAGAGGCGCTGCGGTTGGGAAGAATCCTCGCAGGGCTGGTGCCGAATGAGCCCGAGGTGCACGGGCTCGTGGCCCTGATGGAAATTCAGGCGTCAAGATCGAAAGCGCGAGTCAATGCGGCCGGCGAGCCCATCCTGCTGCTCGATCAGGACCGCTCGCAGTGGGACCGATTATTGATTGGGCGAGGGCTCGCGGCACTGGAACGCGTAGAACAGCTTGGCGGGATGCGCGGGACTTATGCGATCCAGGCGGCGATCGCAGCGTGTCATGCGCGAGCGGCAAGTGCAGAAGAAACCGACTGGGACCGAATTTCGAGGCTGTATGCAGACCTTGCTGCGGTTGCGCCTTCGCCGGTGGTGGAATTAAATCGAGCGGTGGCCGTAGGTATGGCGTCAGGTCCGGCGGCTGGGCTGGAACTGGTGGACCGGCTCGTGGACGATCCTGCGCTTCGCGGATATCACTTGCTGCCGAGTGTGCGCGGGGACTTTCTCAAAAAGCTGGGGCGACTGGAAGAAGCGCGGGCAGAATTCGAGAAAGCGGCTTCAATCACTCAGAATGCGCGCGAGCGGAATCTGTTGCTGGAACGGGCCCGGAGCTGCGGCGGAGGATAAAGTTCGAGTGGATACTTCTCAACGGCTGTCCCTACGGACACGCAGTCACAAGCTTAGACTGCATCTTCGACGCGTCACTGGCGCCAGAAACTTGTCTAGAGTTCCCCGTTTTTGCGAATCTGATCCAGGATTCGGTTCGGCAAGCTAAGGCCGAAACCTCACTGGTGCTTCGTGCCCGATCACAAGCATGGCCCCGGTACTGGCGATCACTGGCATGGTGGCAAGGACCTCGCTGTAACGGCCCTTCGACCCCGTTGGGGAGATTTATAAACCGTTCGTCACCGGGCCGAACCGGATCCCAATTTCCACCGAGGAGAACAGGGATGACGATAGACCAGAAGCAGCGAAACCAAAAGGAGAGAAAGGAACTGGCGCGGCGGCTGCGATCGGAGGACCCGGGTCTGGAGGTAGTCCATCCACACGCTGCGGGCGTCGATGTGGGCAATAGTGCGCATTACGTCGCCGTGCGGCCGGATCGCGATTCACAACCAGTGCGGCGATTCGAGTGCTTCACAGCAGATCTGCATCGTTTAGCCGACTGGTTACAAAGCTGCGGAGTGAACACCGTGGCCCTGCAGTCGACTGGGGTGTATTGGATCCCGCTGTACGACATTTTGGAAGAACGCGGCGTCGAGGTCTATCTGGTGAACGCACGGCACACCAAGAACCTGCCGGGACGCAAGAGCGATGTGCAGGAGAGCCAGTGGCTGCTGAAATTGCACACCCACGGATTGCTGAACAATTCCTTCCAACCAACTTCAGAGATTCGGGTCCTTCGCACCTATTGGCGGCAACGGGCAGAACATGCGCGTGGAATAGGGACGTGCATTCTGCGGATGCAGAAGGCGCTGACGCAAATGAACCTGCAATTGGCGAACGTGATCAGCGATCTGAGTGGAGTTACCGGACAAAAAATCGTTCGTGCCATCGTCGCCGGAGAACGCAATCCACGGAAGTTGGCTGAACTCAGTGATCCGCGGATTCACGCCACCAAGGAGGAGATTGCCAAAAGCCTGGAAGGCAACTGGCGCCTGGATCTGCTCTTTGTGCTGCACCAGGAAGTCGAGATGTACGATGTTTACCAACGACGCATCGCCGAGTGCGACCAGCAATTGCAGGAACACATGGCCAGTTTTGCAGATACTGTTCCGCCACAGGCGAAAGAAGGAGAGCCCCAGAAAAAGAAGGCCAAACCAAACAAGAATACTCCCCAATTCCATCTCAGCAGCGAACTACAACGCATCACCGGAGTCGATCTGACACGGATTGACGGCATCGACGTGATGGTTGCTCAGACGCTCGTAAGTGAAGTGGGACTCGACATGAGCCGATGGAAAACCGAGGCGCACTTCGCCTCGTGGTTGGGACTTTGCCCAGACAACCGTATCAGCGGGGACAGGGTCCTGAGCCGAGGCACGCGTCATGTGGTCAACCGCGCTGCCACAGCACTGCGGATCGCAGCCACCACCCTGCTTCGAAGCCAGACCTACCTCGGCGCGCAGTACCGACGTTTGCGCAGCAAGCTTGGTGCTCCGAAAGCCATCACGGCCATGGCGCACCGGCTCGCCCGACTGGTCTATCGAATGTTGAAGTACGGTCAACAGTACGTCGACAAAGGCGCTCTGTACTACGAGCAGAGAAACCGCCAACAACAAATCGAGTTTCTCAGAAAGAAGGCAGCGCAACTCGGCCTCAGGGTCACACCTGCCCAGGCTTGAATCAATCCTCCAAGAAGTTTCTGGGGAGAGGTCAGGCCTGGAATTCCGAGGCTTCCGGGAAACGCAGATTGCACTTGGCGAGCGCGATCGTCAGCAGTTCCTCGACCTTCGCTTCCTCACAGTTGCGGGCCATGGCCAACTCGCTGACGAGCAGGTAGCGGGCGCGCTCCAGCATCTTCTTCTCGCGGAATGAAAGCGGTTTGGCCTTGTGAAGAGCAATCAGGCTCTTGAGGACTCCCGCGACTTCCAGCAGCGATCCCGTGCGCATTCTGTCGGAGTTTTCCTTGAATCGATCTTTCCAGTCGCCGTTTGTGCCGTTCTCGGTGACGGAGAGCAGGTCGAGCACTTTCTGGATCTCCCCATTGCGCACAACGCGGCGCAGGCCCACGCTGCCGGCATTCTGGCAGGGCACCATCACCTTCAAGCTGCTGGCTTTGATGTGCAGGAGATAGAACCTTTCCACCGAGGCGCCGATGGAACGGCTGCTGATCTGCTCGATGACGCCCACTCCATGGTTGGGGTATACGACCTTGTCGCCGATATGGAAATTCAGATCGGAACTACTCATATTTGAGCACCAAACAGGCGAAGGGTTTCGTGGGGAGGCGTTGAAACTAGCTACCAGCATGCTACTCCTCGGTGCGCCGGAAGGCAAGGCAAGCCGCTCGGCTCGTTAGAAATGTAAATTGCTGCCGACGAATGACTTATCGCGCCGGCCTTTCTCGATCGCGGCGTGGCGGCGCTCTCAGAGACGGCTGGGTGCCCTGCTGCTATTGATTCAAGCTGCGGCTCTCCATCCAGCCCTGCAGGATGAGAATGGCTGCCATGCGGTCGACGGCCTGTCCCCTCTTCTCGATCGAAAGATTGGTTTCGCGCAGGAGGCGGTTGGCTTCAGCCGAGGTGAGGCGCTCGTCCCAGAGATGTACGGGCAGTTTGAAATGCTTGCGGAGATCCTCGGCGAAGGCCTGGATTTTTTCGGCCTGCGTGCCCTCGGCTCCGGACATGCGCAGCGGAAGGCCAACGACGATTTCTTTGACGTCATACTGCCTGATGACCCGGCGAAGGAACTGGAAATCGAAATTCTTGTTTTTGCGGTGGAGCGTTTCCAGTCCTTGGGCGGTGATCCCGAGGGGATCGGAGACAGCTATGCCGACCCGCCTGGCTCCAACGTCGAGACCAAGGACGCGATGGGGACTGGCTTCACGGGACACGCCGGAATTATAGAGGACCATCGGCCGGTTCGACCGCCTGCGCGATATCCGGAAGCCGAGGTCCGGTTCTAGTGGCCTCTCATCGCCTTCCGGTAGGCGAGGACGTTCTTGTTGTGTTCTTCGATGGTGCGGGCGAAGCGGTGGTGGCCCTCGGCGTCCGCTACGAAATAGTAGAAACCAGTTTGGGCAGGATGCATCGCGGCTTCAAGCGAACTGCGCCCCGGATTCGCGATGGGGCCCGGCGGAAGTCCGGCATGGCGGTAGGTGTTATAGGACGAAGCGAAGCTCATGTCCGCATGATGGAGCACGCCCTGATACGAGCCCGCCAGAAGTTCCGCATAAATGATGCTCGGATCAGCGTCGAGCGCAATGTGCTTCTCCAACCGGTTGTAATAGACGCTTGCCACTTCTGGGCGCTCCTCCGGAACAGCTGTTTCTTTCTCGACAATCGAGGCCATGGTGACCACTTCATGGAGAGAAAAGGTTGAAGCGGGCGCGTCCCCGGCGATGCCGACCATGTTTGAGATCAATCCGATTTGCAGCGCGACCTGGCGGAATTGCTTGACCATGGTGGCGGCCATCTCCTGCATGGTCATCATGCGGGTGAACTGATAAGTGTCGGGAAAGAGATAGCCTTCGAGCGTGTGAGCCTGCGGGTCGATATCGGCAATGAGAGCGGTGTTATTCTGCGCGACCTTGAGGAAGTCGTCGGCCGAGCCGAGTCCGGCGGTTTCGATGGCGCGGGCGACATCGAACATGGTGAAGCCTTCGGGCACGACTACGGTATGGAAATACACGTCGCCGCGCCGAAGGCGTTTTTGGATATCGATGATGTTGGAAGGCTTGTCAAACAGGTATTCGCCGGCTTTCAGCGAGCGCCCGTGATGATAGTAGTGCCACAGGATGAACGTTTCGCGGCTGCGGATGACGCCGGCATTCTTGAGTTCTGTGGCGATGCGGCGCGTGGAATACCCCGGGCGCAACATGACAAAGGTCTGGCCGGCCGGCGCCACGGGCGTAAGAATCGCCCAAGCGAACCAGCCTCCGGCGGCAACGGCCGCGATCAGAATCAGCCAGAGCAGTTTGCGCACGATAAGCCCAGTTTAGACGATCTGCTCGAAATCGAGGCCTCCCGATGGTGTTTGTCTTTAGGTAAGTGGGCTGGGGTGGACGAGTCAGTCGGCGGCGTGCTGTCCCGCTTCTTCCCGGCGCTCAGAGGCAATCTGGCGGTAGACATCCAGGACGCGGCGGACTGATATCTCCCAGGAGAAGCGCAGTGCCTGCTGGTACCCGCGCTCTTTCATGCGGTCGCGCAGGGCCTTATCTGTAAGTACCCGGTGCAGGGCTCGCATGATCTCGAAGACGTTCTCCGGATTGACCAGCACGGCAGCATTGCCGACGACTTCTGGCAGCGATGACACGTTGGAGGTGACGACCGGGGTGCCGTGCGCCATCGCTTCGAGAGGAGGCAGTCCGAAGCCTTCGTAGAGCGACGGGAAGACGAAGACCTTCGCTTCGTCGTAAAAGATCCGCAGCACTTCAATAGGAACAAATCCGAGAAAGCGCACGTCGTTTTGCACGCCGCTGCGGACGACCGTACGGCGCAGGTCAGGATTGCCGGAGAGATCGTCTCCGATGATGATGAGCTTGAGGTCGGGATAGCAGTTGTCTTTTTCGAGCTCCGTTTTCAACGCGGAGAACGCTTCGATCATGCGCACGACATTTTTGTGCGGGCTGATACGGCCGGCATAGAGCAGAAAAGGATACGTGACCTGATAGCGCTGGGCGATCAGGGCGCGGTCGGCGGGTGTGGCGTGTCCGTGAAGAAAGCGCTCGTCGATGGCGTTGTAGACAACCTCGATATGAGTGAGCGGGATATCGAAAAGCTTTTCGATTTCCGTGCGGGTGAAATTGGAAACCGCAAAGATGCGGGCCGCTCCGGCAAGAACTCGTTTCGTCAACTGAAAGTAAACGGCGCGCATGAAGCCGCTGTCACTGTGCGTCCGCGACATATGCTCGAGCATGTCGTGGACCGTCATGACATAAGGACAGGGCAGAGCCCGCGGTACCGAGAACAGGTTCGGGATATGCACGAGGTCGCAGTCAAGCTTTTTCAGTGCGCGGCGAAACTCGCGGTAGCCCTGCAGGGTGCGCTCGGGCGCGAGCAACGGAATGGTCTTGAAATTGGGTGGAAGCGGGCCGATCTCCTGACTCTTCACCGGAGGGCCGATCAGGAAATAGGGATTCTCGTGATCAACCCGGCCAAGCGTGCGAACCACGTTGCGGATGTACGTTCCGACGCCGAACTCGGTCATCCGCCGGATGTCGATGGCGATCTTCACCGAGTGCATTTAAACACAGAGGGCGCACTTCGGCTAGGCGCGAGGTAAACGAATTACGCGCGTACCTCCGCTTGCGCTTTGGCGCGCCGCTCCGCATAGAGCGGGAACGCCTCGCACAATTCGAGCACCTGCTTGCGGACCTTGGTGAGCGTGGCGGGGTCGTTGCGATTCAGTAACGATTCGGCGATCCAGTGGCCGATCTGCCGCATTTCGGGTTCCTTCATGCCGCGGGTCGTGAGAGCGGGCGTCCCGATGCGGATGCCACTCGGCTTCATTGGCGGATTGGTATCGAACGGAATGGCATTTTTGTTGACCGTGATGCCAGCTTCGCCCAGCGCTTTCTCGGCTTCGCTCCCGAGCATTCCCTTGGAGAAGACATCGACGAGCATGAGGTGCGTGTCGGTGCCACCGGAAATGATGCGGAATCCTTCGTCGGCCAGCTTCTGTGCGAGCACCTTGGCGTTGGCGACGATCTGGCGGGCGTAGTCCCGAAATTCGGGCTGCAAGGCCTCCAGGAAGCAGATGGCTTTGGCCGCCATGATGTGGACGAGCGGTCCGCCCTGCATGCCGGGGAAGACGGTTTTGTCGATCGCCTGGGCGAACTCGGCTTTCGAAAGAATCATGCCGGAGCGCGGTCCGCGCAGAGTCTTGTGCGTGGTGGAAGTCACGATGTGCGCATGCGGCACGGGCGAGGGATGCGCTCCGCCGGCCACCAATCCGGCGAAGTGGGCCATGTCGACGAGATAGAGCGCGCCAACTTTATCGGCAATCTGGCGCATGCGGACAAAGTCGATGATGCGGGGATACGCGCTGCCCCCGCCAATGATCAGCTTCGGACGCTCGCGCTCCGCGATCTTTTCCAGTTCGTCGTAGTCGATCGTTTCCGTCTCTTTCGTGACACCGTAAGGGATGATCTTGTAGGTCTTACCGGAAAAATTCAGATGATGCCCGTGAGTGAGATGTCCGCCATGCGCGAGATTGAGGCCGAGAATTGTGTCGCCGGGCTGCAGGACGGCAGCATAGGCTTCCATATTGGCCTGCGATCCGGCATGCGGCTGCACATTCGCGTGCTCGGCGCCGAATAGCTGCTTGGCGCGGTCGCGGGCGAGATTCTCAACGACATCAGTGAACTCGCATCCGCCGTAATAGCGCTTGCCGGGATATCCTTCGGCGTATTTGTTGGTGAAGACCGATCCGGCAGCTTCAAGAACGGCTTCGCTGACAAAGTTTTCCGAAGCAATTAGTTCAAGGCCCTCATGCTGGCGGCGAGTCTCATTGTCGATGGCAGCAGAGATCTGGGGATCGGTTTCGAAGAGCGGACGGTACATCGCGGAGTTTTTCATGTCGTTTTCCTGGCTCCGTAAATATCGGAGTTGTGCAGTTCCATGTATCGTTCCGGCGACTTCACCGGAGTAAACCCGAACTGTTTATAAAGCCCGTGGGCGTCATGCGTCAGCAAAATCCAGCGGCGCAATCTTTGCAGCGCGGGATGCTGCAGGATGCATTCCATCATCCATTTGCTCAGGCCGCGCCCGCGGTGCGATTCCAACACGAAGACGTCGCCCAAGTAAGCGACGGTGGCGAAGTCGCTGATGACCCGGGCAAAGCCAACCTGCGCGTCCTGACTATCATAAATCCCAAAGCACAGAGAATGCTCGATCGACCTCACTACAAGTTCGCGCGGAATTCCCTTCGCCCAGTAGCAATTTGTAAGGAAGCCGTAGATCACGTCGAGGTCGAGACGAGCTGGGTCAGTGCTTAGAAGGAAGCCGTTGCGGTGGGATTCGAAGCGGCCTGTTGAGGGAGTGGTGAAGGGCATTGTCACATCTTAATGGAGCGCTCAATAGAGCACTCAGCCCTCAAAACGCCGTCCGCAGAAACGATGCCAACTGCCAGCCGTCCATGTATTTGTACGGAGTCTCTCCGGTCGTGTAGTGGCCGCAGGGCAGGACGACCACTTTGTGATCGAGCTGGTGACGCGCAAACTCGCCGACAACCTGGCGCGAGAATTCCGGCAGGAAGGTTAAATCGTAGGCCGCATAGATGATGAGCGATTTCTTCGGCCAGCGCGAGAACTGATCGAAGTACGACATCGGACTAATGGCCAGCCACACGTTCCGTAGTTCCTCGAGGTCGATCCGCTGCTCGATTCCCTGGCGGATATGGCGCGTCGACTGTCCGTGCCAAACCACGTCGGCAAAATATGTTGATGCATGGTTGAACGCAGCCACGCGCACCCGCGGATCATGCGCGGCGGCAATGAATGCATAGCACGAGCCGAGACTTGTCCCTACGATACCGAGCCGCGTGTATCCCTGCTGTTCGAGCCAGTCGAGGCAGCAGCGGATATCGACCACGCCCTGGCGGACGGCATCGAGCGTGCGGCCTATGTTCGCCGAGACGGCGTAATCGGCGCGCTTGATCTCCGCGGGCATGCGGATGTCGTGATAGGGCATGCTCAGGCGCAGGACGCCGATGCCCAGCAGATTCAGAACCCGGCACAGGCCGACATAAGAAACAGCGTCGGAGTTCCAGTGGGGCAGAAGCACGACGGCGCGACGGCCGCTAGCGGGAAACCAACGCGCGTTCACGAGATTATTTTCCGGATACGGCGTTTTCACCGGAGAGGTGAAACGCAGGAATTCTCCGTAGGTGCCTTTCACCCCGGCTTCGAGTCTGGGATCGGGCACTTCGCGGGTGGAGAAAACCTGCACTTCGCGCTTTTCGAGGCGGAAATCCGTGGGACGCGCGTACGAATAGAACTCGTCGCTGGCCGCGACAATGCGTCGGTTGTAATCGAGGAAGAATTTTTCAGGATCTGGTTGCGCCTCGCCCGGATGATGCCCGTTACGGCAGGGCCAATCATGCGCCCATTCGACGCCCCATTCGAGTGGACGCACGACACGATTGTTGTCCACCGACGTAAGCCGATGTTCCCACTCGTACATCCATTGTGCGTAGCGCGAGGGCATTAAGAACTCTCTAGTCTAACAAGCTGGAGCGTCCGATTTGCGAAGGATGCAGCCAATAGCAGCGACTGGCAGTCAGCGGCCGATAATTGGCTGCGAGCCGCAAAGTCCTGCCATCGAGTCTGAAGTCCGAAGTCCGAGGTCCGTAGTTAGTTTGGATATCTTCGCGGCACGCGCTTCGAGATATTGCACAGGATTTCGTAGGGCGTGCTGTTGGCCAGTTCGGCATGCTCGAGCGCGTCGACATTCAAACCGTCAGAGCTTCCCAGTAGGATCACCTCATCGCCTACTGCGATGCCGGGAATCCCGGTGACGTCGACCAAGGTAAGGTCCATCGAGATGCGCCCCACGATGGGCGCGTAGTGATCGCGCACGATGACGCGACCGCGGTTGGAGAGCTGGCGGTTGTATCCATCAGCGTAGCCGACCGGCAAGACCGCAACGTGCGCCGGGGCTTTGGTGACGTAGGTTCCGCCGTAGCCCAGCGGCTGATTCGGTCCGAAATCGCGCAACGAGAGAATACGCGTCTTCCAGGTGAGGATCGGCTTCACCGGAAGTCGAAGAGTTCCTCCGCTGACTTCTCGTCCCGCGCGCTGAAATGGCAGATAGTAGCCATAAAGCGCGACGCCGAGACGAACCATCGTATTCCAGGTTTCGCGCCGCGAGATCACCGCGCCAGTATTCGCCATGTGGACAAATGAGGGCTTCATCCCGGCATCGCGCACCATACGCTGCGCCGTTTCGAACCTGTGCTCCTGCTCCGCGACGGAAGGCGCATCCATGACTTCGGAATCGGCCAGATGAGTGGAGAGTCCCTCGAGGGAGAGGTGTTTGCATGCACGGAAAGTGGCCAGCACGCTGGGCAAACGATCAACTGTAACGCCGAGCCGCCCCATGCCCGTGTCGACTTTCAGATGGACAGGATGTTCCGCCACTCCGAGCGACGCGACTGCCCGGTCGAGCGATTCGATTTGCCACGGTTCCCAGACCGTGGGCGTGAGGTGCAGGCGAACGATCTCCGTTTCCTCGCCGCGCCAGAATCCGGTCATCAGAAGGATATTTGCCCGAATGCCGGAATCACGCAGTGGAATAGCTTCATCCAGCGAAGTGACGCCGAACCAGCGCGCGCCTTCAGCCTCCAGGGCGCGAGAACATTCCACCGCGCCGTGTCCGTAAGCGTCGGCCTTCACGACGGCGCAGACTGTGACATTCGCTTCGACGTGCTTCTGCACGGTCCGGAAATTCTGCCGCAACGTGGCGAGTGAAACGTCCGCCCACGTGGGGCGCGTCGCAACGCGGCTAAGAATTTCTGCGGTGGTGGCCACTTCCGCGATTATAGCGGGAGGCGCGCTCCGACTCAGGTTACGCTGGGGCTACTCCTGGCCGCGGTCCCCAGCGATACCTGCATCCTTTAACCTGCGCGAGACGCATTAGGTCCTTCAGCGAAACAGCCCCGGCTCAGGATCACAACAAAAAACCCTAATTCGAAAGCACGAAGTTGACCGTTATCTGCGTCTCTACTTCGATGGCTTCTCCATTCAGAATGTAAGGCTTGTAGCGCCATTGGCTGACTGCGTCAATGGCGGCAGGAGCCAGCAGAGGATGTCCGGAGATCAGCCGCAAGTTTTCGATCGCACCCGTGTTGCTGATGATCGCGGACAGCACAACCGGGCCTTGAATTCTCGCAGTCCTGGCCAGGGGCGGATACGTCGGTTCGACGCGGCGGATCAGGCTGCCCTGCAGCATGCTCGACGTCCGGAAGAACGGGTGCGCATTGACCGCGGGATGAATCGGCATGATCTGCCGGATTCCGCTGAACGGCAACGGCGGACCAGATGTGGGGCTAAATGGAAGACCGATATCGCCGATCGGCGGGTTGCCAATGGCTGGACCGGCAGGCCCTGAATCCGGTCCTCGCGCAATCGTGTGCGGTATGTACCGAGGCGCCATGATCTGGTGGGCATCCGAGATGATCTCGACCACCGAACTGTGGAACCCGTGCGTCGGCAGCGGCGCCTGTCCTGGATCACTGCGCCTCATGCTGATGGGGGTGGAAACCGTGCGCACTGCGGGGACGATCACGGTGGTGAGCAAGGGGATCGACAGCAGTACTCCGATGGCGATGGCTTGAATTCCGAACGAAGTCAGCGTCGTCCAGCTGCGGCGAGAGCGTTGGGCCCATGAAGTTTCGATCAAACTTTCGGCAAACATCGCGTCCTCCTGCGTGAAAATCGGTTGTTGCTATGGACACCACGACTCGCTTGGAGAGCGCTATTCGGAAAAGAAAAAAGGCCGCGTTTTCACGCGGCCGGATGGAACTTTTCGGACACTCGAGGTGTCCGGTTTGAGTTATTTCGATGGCGCAGCGGACTTCGGCGCTGCGGGCTTGGAAGTACCGGGCCGAGGAGCCGCGGGCTTGGAGGCCCCAGCTGGCGCCGCCGGAGCGGGTACGCCCGATTGCTGGTTATAGGCTTCGACAACGGGCCGTGTGATATCGACAGCCTCACCCCACCACAGCACGTTGCTCTGCGGCCAGGGCTTCGAAGTGTCAACGATAATGCCGAAGCCGTTCTCCGTTGAGTACTTCACGATCATGGGAGCCATCTTTTTGAGGATGCGCGTCGCGATGTCTTGCTGCTGATTCCCGAAATCTTCCTGTGCATCCTGCACCGAGCGATCGAAGCTCTTCTGCCTGCCCTCGATCTGCTGCTTCAGGGTGCCGAGAGCATCCTCGTTCAGCTTCGGTCCCTGATCGGTGAGCTGCTTCTTGAGAGCTTCGAGTTCGTCGTTCTGGCCCTTGAGTTCGGACTGCTTGGGCTCGAACTTCTTCTGCAGGGCCTCCATGTCACGGCGGCCCTCATTGGTGCCGAAGATGGCTTCCTGAATGTTGATGGTTCCCACCTTCGTACCAGTGCTGGGAGCGGTGGTCGTGGTGGCCGGTGTCTCGGCGGAACGGGACGGTGTGGCGGCGCTGCCGGTTTGGGCGAATGCGGAAAACGCGAACATCACCGCAAAAGCCAGAACAATGCGCATAAACTTGCTTTTCATTGGATCGGTTGAACTCCTTGGAACACAGTTCCGGGGAATGACTTCGAATCTCGCTCTCAGATCGCTTTCTTTAGTCAACGCTGGGCCGCACTGAATGAGGTTCCGCTGCGGTAGCGGCCGCCATCGGAAAAGGCGCACTAGATAGCCAGCTTTGCACGCCGTCTGCACGGGCATGCCGTCCACACCTCTTCCGAGCTTTATGGCATGGATCGAAAACATTATAGAGGCGGCCCTTGCCCGCGTCAAACACGACCTCCAGGACGCGGGAGCGCTCACATGGCGGGTACCCGCGGCGGGAACCGATCGGAGAAGTACTGTTAGAACGTCGTCGCAACTGTGAAGCGGAATGTCTTGCGCGGCTCACGCAACAGGAAATTCGGAGAGTACGTATTCACCGCGAGGTGATACGTGTAGTCTCCGGCCGCGCCCGCCGGGAACATGCCGCGGGTGATCGGAATCGGCGGGTTCGCGTGCTCGTCAAGCCGGAGCGGGTTATAGGCCCAGTAGATCCGGAACGGCGCATTGATCACAGGCAGAAACATCTGCAATTCCAGGCCGGTCGAGACCCGGGGCTGCCAATTCGTCGAGCTGAGAACCTGCAGGTATTGCGAGGGCAGTGGATTCAAAGTCTTGCCGCCCGCACAATTGAAACCTGCGTCAAGCGTAGCGCAGCCGAACGGAGTCCCGACGACCTGCTGATACTGACTGAGGGCAATCTGCAACTGCGAGGGTCGGACGATGGGATCGATGCCCATGTCGATGAAAGGCGCGATCGCCACCGGCCCGGCGATCGTATAGCGATACTCCAGGTTGGACCAGGCGCTCAAATCGCCACCGGGAAACACGATCTGATCGATGGGGATCGGAATCGTCCAGTCCCCCTGGCGAGGGTTGGCCGGATTTTTCAAGACGGGCGTCCCATCAGGGTTCCTCAGGACGATCGAGCCGGCGCTGGGCAGGAACGCCACCGGCGAGATCGACCGGATGTCGAATCCGCGGACATCGTTTTCACCGCCCATGTAAAAGCGCTGGAACGGCGGGGCTACGAGGCCGCCGAAGCCGCTGATGTACGATCCGTTGACGCTGAAACCGATTGCATTGCGGCGATTCTGAACGGGAATAAATTGTTTGTACTGGATGATCGGGCGGATGGACCGTACGGTGCCGCCGATGCCGGCAAACTCTGCTCCGAGCGTCATCTGGTGGCCGCTGTGCGGAGAGATGCCGCTATCGAGCGTGTTGAATGAATAGTTCGGGAAAATCTTGCTGGTGATGATGCCATTCACAGCCTGCGGGCCAGAAATTCCGCGGAAGGCGATGTAGTCGAACAGCGTTCTCGACGCCGTGCTGAGAGGAATCAGACTTGAACGGTCGAGCGAATACGTGATGCCCACGCGCTTGAAGGACCGCCGCAACGGATAGCTCAGCGACGTCGTAAATCCGATGGTCGATTGCGAGTAGTTCTGCAGGTTCTGCAAAACAGTGTTGGGCAGGTTCAGCGTCTGTCCGCTGAAAATCGAAAGCTGGCGCGCCTGGTCGAAGTTGATCTTGTTGCCGTACACCGTAAATCCGAATTGCAGCGGGCGGTCAAACATGTAGGGCTGGGTGAATCCGAACATGACGCTGCGGGCCAGGTTGCCCAGGCTGATCTGCACTTGCAGCGTTTCGCCGAGTCCCAGGAAGTTATTGGTCGAGTAATTCACGCCGATAAATGCACCCTCGAGTCCGCTGACGCCGCCGTTGAGTCCAATGCTGTTCTTGCCTTTTTCATGTACGTGAAGGGTCAGATCGACCTGGCCGTTCTTCTCGTCGAGCCTCTTTTCGGTGACGTTGGGATCGTCCGGCTTCAGCTGATCGAAGTATGACAGTTGGTTCAATCGCAGCAGGCTGAGTTCCCACAAATGTGAGTTGTAGATGCCGCCTTCTTCGAGCGCCAACTCGCGGCGTATCACCTTGTCTCGCGTCGTGGTGTTGCCGACAAATTCGATGCGGCGAACGTAGAACTGCTTGCCTTCGTCGACATCGATCTCGAGATACGCGAGGTGCTTGTCGTCGTCGAACGTTGTGTTGGGCACGGGAGTGAAGTTGATGTAGCCGTACTGGCCGTAGGCCTTGCGGAGATTATCCAGGCCTTTGGCGATCTTATCGCGACTGAAAATGTCGCCATCCTTCAGCGGGAACAATGCCCTTAACGCTTTCGTGTTCGTAATCGCCTTGTTGCCTTTGAACGTAATCGAGCCCACGCGATAGAGATCCCCTTCCTCGATGGGCATCGTGATATCCACCGACTTGCCGGCGCCGGCTTGCAGAAGCGGAATGTGAAATCCCTTATGCCCGGTATCGTGGATCTCAGTCTTCGGATCGCTGACGATGACCTTGAAATATCCGCGGTTCTGATACTCGGCGCGAACGCGTTCGGTATCTTCTTCCAGCTTTGTGGCGTCGTAGGTGCGGGCGAAAATGTTTTCGAGGAAGATCGAATGAGGAATGCCGACTGGGCGCAGGTTTTTCATCGAAGCGCGCAGAATGCGGCTCTTGATGTGCTTGTTCCCCTCGAACTTGATCTTGCCAACCTTGACCTTCGGACCTTCCTTGATCACAAATGTAATTCCCACAGCCGCCGGGGGAATCTGCCGCACTTCCGTGCGGACGGTCGCAAACTGTCGCCCGTGCTCGGAAAGCAGCTGCCTGATCGATACTTCGGCTTTCTTGATGCGAGTGGGATCGTACTGGCTCTCGACGACCAGGCCGACTTTGTCCTGCTTGAAGCGATCCAGAATGTCGCTGTTAGATACCGAACTGGCCCCCAGGTAGTCAATCGTGCGGATGGTTGGCTTTTCTTTTACCTGCACGATAATGCGCCAGCCCTTGGGCGTCTGCTCGCGCAGGAACTTGACGTCCTCGAAGTACCCGGTATTCCAGAGGGAGTTGAAGTCGCGTTCCAGAGCGGCAGGGTCGTAGACATCCCCCGGTTTGGTGAAGATGCGTGCCTTGATGGTGTCAGCGGGAATGCGGCGGTTTCCCGTGACGTCGATCTCTGAGATGACGTCATTCTGTCCCCAGGAGAAGCTGACCGCCAGCAGGAGGAATGCCATTATGGCTCCCCAACTACAGACGCGCACATTCATCCTCGGCCAAAACCGTTGGAATGAACAAGATGGCATCGGCGCGGCTGGAGGAACGCAGGCGCGCTTGGACACAGCAAGGTTCTGCGAATGAAAGCGAAAAGGAATCGCTACGACCTCAGCCTCTGGGATGTAAGAAAACTGTCATTATACGGTAGAGCAAGGAAAGCGTCCAAACTGCAACTCTTATGGCGAATCTTTTGGTTGCTCGATCAACAATTGGGGGTTCCGGCGAGCAGCTAGTCCCCGATTTCCGGTCACCGGATCAATTCCGGCCGCTATGTTGTCTTTGCATGTGGGTCGGATAACTCTACCTCAACCAAGACGGAATAAAACGTAGCCGAGTTGCCCATGTCGGTAAGTTTTTCTGAGGTTAAGCTGTTGACGCTCTGAAACCCGGGAGCAGTCTTCGCCCAGTTGAGGCGAGCCGAGACGACGCCAGGCTGAACCTTGCCATCCACTCGAGCCTTGAGAAATACTTCTCCGCGTCGATTGAAGACGCGCACGCGATCACCATTGGCAATGCCGCGCGCCCGCGCGTCCGAGCCGGAAATCTCAAGCAATCCGGGTTCCCCCTCCATCTCCTCAATCGAGGAAATATTGGAGAAGGTCGAGTTAAGAAAGTTGTCTGCCTTGCGCGCCAGCAACTCCAGTGGAAGCTGTTTCTGCCGGCTCGAGTGCCGGGACTCAGAGGGCGGATGAAATTCAGCCACTGGATCGAGCCCTTGCGCTTTGAGAGCTTCAGAATATAGCTCAGCCTTTCCTGACTGAGTGCGAAAGCCGCCATTTGCAAAAGGCAGAAACGGCGCGGCCGCCGAAGTGTCTCCGAAACCGGAAAGCCGAGGGCCGAAAGCCTGTCCCTCCGTACCCGGGAGATTCAAGCGAACATGGCTTTGCTCAAGGCGCTCACGCGTGATTCCTTCCATCCAAGAATCGTCGGAATCCAGCGCGAGGTCGATCATCTCGTCAACAGTCTCGCGGAAACAGGGTTCCTTGAATCCCATGCGTTCGGAAAGCCCGCGAAACAGACCCACGTTCGAGCGGCACTCGCCGAGAGGTTCGATGGCCTGATTGGAAACTTGAACGAAATAATGCCCATACGCCTTCTGGAGATCTTTGTGCTCGAAAAACGTTGTGGCCGGCAGCACGATATCGGCATAGTCGGTGGTGTCAGTGAAAAACTGCTCGTGAACTATTGTGAAAAGATCGGACCGGAGCAATCCACGTACCACCAAGTCGTGATTCGGACACACTGCCGCAGGATTTGAGTTGTAGACGAAAAGAGCTTTCACTGGCGGGTCATTAAGCGAGCTGAGCACGCGACCCAACTCCACCATGTTGATGGTCCGGGCTTCGCGGCCGAGCGCGGCATGCATCAAGTCGGTCCGTTTCAGCTCCTTGGTATTGAATGACGCCGCACCGCTGGTCGACATCTGCAGTCCGCCGCCAATTTCTTTCCAGGATCCAAGAATGCAGGGAAGCATGACAATCGTCCGCGTCGCCGTGCCGCCGCCTTCGGAGCGCTGGACGCCGTAATTCAGGCGGATGACCGACGGACGGACGGTCGCGTATTCGATGGCCAGCTTGCGGATATCCGCCGCTGCAATGCCTGTCCATTGCGCAACGCGCTCGGGTGGATATGCCTTTACTTTCTCGCACAGCTGCTCGAAGCCCAGCGTATGCTTCGCGACGTAATCGGCATCGTGAAGATTCTCGCCAATGATGACGTGCATCAGGGCGAGTGCCAGCGCCGCGTCGGTTCCGGGGTTGATGGGCAGATACCAGTCGGCACACTCGGCCGTCCGCGTGCGATAGGGATCGATGACCACAAGCTTCGCGCCATTCCTTCGCGCTTCGGCGATAAAAGGCCAAAGGTGCACGTTATTCGCGTGAATGTTCGACGCCCAGGCAATGATGTATTTGGAATGACGAAACTGTTCCGGCTCGGTGCCGAGCTTCACGCCGAGAACGGATTCGAGTCCGGCCTCTCCTGCAGCGGAACAAATGGTGCGTTCGAGCTGTGACGCCCCGAGCCGGTGAAAGAAGCGGCGGTCCATGGAGGCGCTATTCAACGCGCCAAGAGTTCCGCCGAAAGAGTATGGGAGGATCGCCTCGCTGCCAAACTCGGCAGAGATCCCGCGCAATCGGGACGTGATTTCATCGAGCGCGTCCTCCCAGGAGATGCGCTGCCAAGCCGAATCGCCGGCTTGGGCCCCGGGCCCTTTTGGCGCGACGCGTCGCATTGGATAAAGCACGCGACCCGGGGAGTAGACACGGTCCAGATACTTCGCAACCTTGGCACACAAAAAGCCGCGCGTAACCGGGTGCGCCGGATCCCCCTGAATCTTTGTCGCTCTGCCATCGTCCACAGTGATCAAGACGCCGCAGGCATCGGGGCAATCGTGCGGGCAGACGGCATGAACGACCTTCTTCATGGTCTACCGATTATACGTTGTAGGCGGAAGTCGACCTTCGCGCGCCGCGGACAGCCGGGGCGGCGCTCCCCACGAACAACAAAAGCGGACGGCCGAAGCCGTCCGCGTGGTTCACTTCTCCTGTGTTAGTTGCTGGGAGTCGTCGCCACCCACCCGGCATACATTTCCGGATTGCCGCTGACCTGATCCTTCAGCAACAGCCCGCGTGCGACGACCGGAATCGCGCTGCTCGTCGTTTGCAGCTGTCCGAGGCCGCTCAGGTTGAAGAAGCCGGTGAAGTTGTACGTATTCACCGTGACCGGACCGGCCGCCGAGTAGCCAACCAGCCCATTGTTCGAAAGCTGGAAGGTGCCAGCGTTGCCATTGCTCACCGTCACCGTGCCGGGCACGAACATTCCGTAAACACCCTGCAGACGCAACGAGATCATTTGCGGCGTGAATACGCTGCTGGCAAAGCTGCCGCCGATGAAGATTCGCTGTCCGACCACGACCGACGTGTCATTAAATACTGCATTGAGCACCGGACCGCTCAGGAAGCAGATGTCATACGTGTTCACGGCGCTGACGTTAATGGTCTGAATCGTGTCGGCGTAGCTGACCATGTCCGCGCCGGTTTCGCCGATCCACATTGTGACCGTCTGCAGTTGGCCCGATCCATTCGTCGTCTCCGCCAACACGCGTCCGGAGACGAATGAATGCGCGGTCGTGACGACTTCAACGCCGGTGGCCATCAAGCTGCCATCAGCCTGGAAGTATCCCTGCACCGCTACGAAGGCCGGCGTCGCGAGGTCGTTGATGTTCCACCCGCTGTTGAACGACGTCGAGCCGTTCACGTGGACGGTCAGTTGATGACCATACGGACCCTGCAGCACGAACGAATTGTTGCCCGCATTTACCGAGACGAGTCCGCCCATCAGATCCGTTATCTGGCCGTCGCGATCGGTGGCCTTGGTTGCTCGGACGTAGATCACTGGATTAACGGCCCCGGTGATCTGCCCATTCGCGTCAATAGCGACCGACTGGCGGATGTCCATTTCCATCTTCAGTCCGGCGAGCCCATTTGCGCCAACCACCATTGCAGTCGGGAAGTTCACTGTGACTGTGTACGGATTCTGATTGTTTGGGAACGTTCCGTTCAGCTGGTTGAGAGCCGGAGGATTCTGCGTCACGTCGACGTAAGAAATCACCGGATTCGCCAGCACGAAAGTGGCGCTCGTGTAGGTGTTCGCCGCAACAGAATTAAATGCCAGAGGCGAACGGAGTCCCAGCAGCCGCGCGAAGTCGACAGTAACCGGCGAGGAAATCACGGTTGCCGCGCTGCCGTCCTGCGCATTGAGAGTTACGGAATTGAGAGTGACATTGAAGCCCACCACTGCGGCCAGCGGCGCGTCCTCTCCGGTCAGGAAAACGTTTCCGGACTGATCCTGCACGAGCTGCGAAGAATTCGAGGCTCCGCAACCTAGTCCGATGATCGAGAGTGCGAGCAGCACCCCTACCGCGAAAAATCTCTTCATGGCAGAACTCCAATGCGAAAGATTTGCGTGAAGTGAGTCGGTGGCGAGCCGCGAAAGACATCGCGATCCGAGTCTCTTCACGACAATGGAAACACAGGGTTTTCTGGAATGTCGCGTAACTATGGTGTGTGGTTACCAGCAGCGCAGAATGGGGGATGTAACTGAAAACGCGGGAGTTTTACTGCGAAAGCACGTGGTACATGTACGCCGGTGTTTCAAGTTTCCCGGGTCGCGGTCACAGGAGAATCTGGTTTCGCTGAAGAACCGGAATTGGGTAGAAAAAACAGAGCGACCAAGGCTATTTCAATTCGAGGACCTCTTTTTCCTTCGCCTTGCTCATCTCTTCCATCTTTTTGATTTCGTCGTCAGTGAGCTTCTGAATTTCGTCGAGCGAGCGCTTTTCCTCGTCCTCGGTGATCTTCTTGTCTTTCATCGCCTTCCGGATGGCGTCGTTGCCATCACGGCGAATGTTGCGGACCGCGGTGCGATGCTCTTCGAGAGCCTTGTGCAGGTGCTTCACCATGTCCTGGCGGCGTTCCTGGGTCAACGGCGGAACCGGCACGCGGATCATCTTGCCATCGTTCATGGGATTCAGGCCAAGATCGCCGCCCCGGATGGCTTTTTCAATTGCTCCAAGTTGCGACGGGTCGAAGGGCTGCACGGTGATGAGCTGGGCCTCCGGAGCATGCACTTGCGCCAACTGGTTCAACGGCATCTGGGCGCCATAGGCATCGACTGT
This sequence comes from uncultured Acidobacteriota bacterium, assembly GCA_963763845.1. Lineage (GTDB taxonomy): Bacteria > Acidobacteriota > Terriglobia > Terriglobales > Acidobacteriaceae > Sulfotelmatobacter. Next base: position 157,329 of record CAVXPX010000009.1, on the reverse strand, counting down.
GATGCCGTCGAGCATGTGGACCGAAGCGCGGCCGGTGCGCGTGGCCGCCATTGCCTTCCGAAAATCTTCGACCGCTTTCTCCATCCTCGTCTTGAGCTGCGCATACGTCTCTTTCAGTCCAGCAATTGAAGCCATGATCGCCATGAGTTCCGCTCCGTCCGATGACTAAGTCAAAACGTCGAATTATAAACCCGCAAAAAACAAGCTGCCACGGATGCCCGAAGGATCAACACGGATCAAATTCAAAAATCCGTGTGAATCCGCGCAAATCCGTGGCCAATTCTAAGCGCAGACCATCGATCCAATTTTTTCGCCCATCACGACGCGGCGAATGTTCCCGCGCTGGTTCAGACTGAACACCACGATCGGCAGGTCGTTATCTTTGCAGAGGCTGATGGCGGTCGAATCCATCACTTTCAGACCCAGCTTCAGCACGTCCATGTAGGAGATGCGGTTGAATTTCGTGGCGCCGCTGACCTTCATCGGGTCTGCATCGTAGATCCCGTCGACTTTTGTGGCCTTCAGGATCGCGTCGGCCTTGATCTCCATCGCGCGCAGAGAAGCGGCTGTGTCGGTCGAAAAGTAGGGATTGCCCGTTCCCCCGGCGAAAATCACAACGCGGCCTTTTTCGAGATGGCGAATCGCGCGCCGACGGATGAATGGCTCGGCCACCTGGTTCATCTCAATCGCAGTTTGCACGCGGGTGTAGACGGATTGCTTCTCGAGTGCATCCTGAAGAGCGAGCGCGTTGATCACCGTCGCCAGCATGCCCATGTGATCGGCCGAGACCCGATCCATGTCCTTGGCCTGATCGGCCACGCCGCGGAAGAAGTTGCCTCCGCCAACGACGATCGCCATCTGCACGCCGACTTTGTGCACATCGCTGATCTCAGCTGCGATCTCATGGATTCGCGGTGTGTCGATACCGAAACCCTGGTTCGCGGCCAGTGCTTCACCAGACAGCTTGAGCAGGATGCGTTTGAAGGCAGGAGTAGTCATGAGAAATTTCAAACTTTCAAGGTTTCAATGTTCAAAAAAATGCCATCGAGCGGACATTACACCGTCCGCCTCAACTTTGAAACCTTGAAACTCTGAAACGTCATAAAAAAGGCGCCCCGCGGGGCGCCTGAATTATTCAGCCTTAGGCTCTGTAGGTTTCGTAATAGCGATGGTCTCGCCCGCGTCCCCCACTTTGAACCGCGCGAAGCGGCGAACGGCGATGTTCTCGCCCAGTTTGCCGATCTTCGACGCAATCAGCTGCCCGATTGAAATGGTTTGGTCCTTGATGAAAGGCTGATCCAGCAGGCAGACCTCTTCATAGAACTTTTCCATCTTGCCTGCGACCATCTTTTCGGCGATGTGCGCCGGCTTGCCGCTCTTGATGGCCTGGTCGAGATAGATTTCCTTCTCGCGCTTGAAGTCCGCTTCGGTCACGTCTTCCTTGCGGACATATTTCGGATCGCTCGCCGCGATGTGCATGGCAATGTCGTGCACAAGTTCCTTGAAGTCTTCAGTGCGCGCAACGAAGTCGCTCTCGCAATTCACCTCGACGAGCACACCAATCTTGCCGCCGGCGTGAATGTAGCTCGCCACCGACCCCTCGCTCGTCACGCGCGAGGCCTTCTTCGCTGCGACCGAAACGCCCTTCTTCCGGAGAATCACCACCGCCTGCTCCGCGTCGCCTTTGGCTTCGGTTAAAGCCTGCTTGCAGTCCATCATCGGAGCTCCGGTCTTTTCCCGGAGGTCCTTTACTTGTGCCGCTGAAATATTCACTGTCGTTGTACCCATAATTCCTCAGGTTTCAAAGTTTCAATGTTGCAGAGTTTCAAGGAGTCTTGCATCTCGCGGTCTTTGAAACCTTGAAATTTGGAAACCTTGAACCCTATAAACTGAAACCCGCGCCGGACGACCCGCGCGGGTCAGAAATACCAAATGCCCGGTTTTTCCCCGTCTATCAACGTTCACAGTTCGGTTTTTACGGAGAACTGAGAACTGGCAACTGAGAACTGCTCTTAAACCGTCTGGCTCTCGACCTTCGGCAACTCTGCCTCTTCGGTCGCGACCGGCTTCTTGTGCGTTCCCGGGCCCAGCACTTCTTCCATGCTGATGTCCTCATTCGCATCGACCGCGGCCGCTTCTTCTGAGTAGTCCGTCGGAGCCGCCTCAGCCTGTTGCGCTTCGGCTACGCCAGCCTGCATTTCGGCGACCTGCTTGTCGGTCATCAATTGCGCGCCTTCAGCAATCGATTCCGAGATCTTCGATGTGAACAACCGGATCGCCCGCAAAGCATCATCGTTGCCGGGGATCACATAATCCACTTCGCTGGGATCGCAATTCGTGTCGACCACCGCGACCACCGGGATGCCAAGTTTGCGCGCCTCGCGCACCGCAATCTGCTCTTTGTTCGAATCGATCACGAAGATCGCGTCGGGCAGGCGGTTCATGTTCTTGATGCCGGCCAGGTTGGCCTGCAAATGTTTGCGCTCGCGCTCGAGCTTGATGACTTCTTTCTTCGGCAGCAGCTCGTACCGGCCATCCGTGGCCATTTCATCGAGCTCTTTCAGCCGCTTCACCGACTTCTGCACGGTGACCCAGTTGGTGAGCAGTCCGCCCAGCCAGCGCTGGTTGATGTAGAACATGCCGCACTTCTGCGCCTCTTCGGCGATGGCATCCTGTGCCTGGCGCTTGGTCCCCACGAACAGGACAATTCTCCCGTCGGTTGCCAGATCCTGCACGAACTTCGACGCCTCTTTGAACATCTTCAGCGTCTTCTGTAAATCGATGATGTAGATCCCGTTGCGCTCTCCGAAGATGAATTCCTTCATCCTGGGATTCCAGCGCTTCGTCTGATGCCCGAAGTGAACACCCGCTTCGAGCAACTCCTTCATGGTGATGGTAGCCAATTAACCTCCTGTTTAGTCTGCATCCCGCCGGTTGGTTCCGGTTCGCAGTCGAATCAGAATTCAGCGAACCGGCGGAATTGCTATTCCCGTCCCCGCACCGCGAGGCACGGGAAGAATTGAACACCTAGAATCAGCTTTCAGCCGTCAGCTCTCAGCCTTCAGCGAAAGGCCAAGCTTTGTCATACCGAGCGTAGCGAGGAATCCCACGCAGGACTCATGACTCGCGACTCAGGACTATCTCTTTGAGAACTGGAAGCGCTTTCGCGCGCCCTTCTGTCCGTACTTCTTGCGCTCTTTGCCGCGCGAATCGCGGCTCACAAAACCCTCCGACTTCAGCTTCTTGCGAAGTTCGGCATTGAACTGCATCAGCGCGCGAGCGATTCCCAGCTTCACCGCGTTGGCCTGGCCGCGAACGCCGCCGCCCAGCACGCTGGCGACAACGTTGAACTGCGCCGCGGCCTCCGCAGACGCCAGCGGAGCTTTCGCAGCCGACCGCTGTGCCGGAGTCACGAAATATTCCTCAAACGCGCGTCCGTTGACTTTAAAGTCGCCGTTCCCCGGACGCAGATAAACCCGGGCAATCGCCGTCTTGCGGCGTCCCGTTCCATAGTATTGAACCAACTCTGCCATGTAGCTTTTAGCTCCTAGCTCCTAGATCCTAGCTCTTAGCTCCCAGCTCAACCGGAAGCCAGAACCCATTTCTAATTTCGTCGGCGTCATCCTGAGCGCAGCCGCTTTTCAGGCGGAGCGAAGGATCTCGCCCGTACCGATTGCTGCCGCCCTTACGAAACTGCAACCTTGCGCGGCTTGTACTCCCGAACTTCCAGCTTGTAATCCTGCGGCTTCTGCGCCTGGTGCGGATGCTGGTCGCCCTTGTACACATTCAGCTTCGACAGCATGTGGGCTGCGAGCTTGTTCTTCGGCAACATGCGCCGCACGGCGTCTTCGATAATCGCTTCCGGCTTGCGTACCAGCCGCTTCTTGTATTCTTCCGTTCGCAGTCCGCCGGGGTACCCGGTATACCGCTGGTATACCTTGTTTTCAGCCTTCACGCCGGTCGTGCGGACCTTCCCCGCGTTAATCACGATCACGTGATCGCCAGTGTCTAAGAACGGCGTATACCGCGGACTTTCTTTGCCCATGAGGATGCGCGCGACTTGCGAAGCCAGGCGACCGAGCGTCTGCCCTTCTGCATCCACGACGTACCACTTGCGCACAATTTCCCCCTGTTTGGGGAAATACGTTGACATCGGAACTCTCCCAGATTTGAAAAAGGCTGCGAAAGAAACCGCTCGTTGATTCCCCTGACGAGGACGCCAGGACCATCAGGCGGGCAACCACACTACTACCAAAGCCTTTACAATAGCGTACCGTGCAAAGAATTGTCAACGAGGTGTTAATCCAAAACAGCCGATGGTAAGTTAGTCGGCGGAGGTGTTGTCATGCGATCAATCCCAAGAATTCTCGCGGTCCTGCTTGTTCTCTCATTGCCTCTGTGGGCACAGCACGGTGACCACGGAGGCCACGCCGTCGGCGGCGGGTATATTCCGAAACACGGTCCGCCGCCGAGCCACGGCACCCCCGTTAAGCCTGTCGAACATATCCAAGGTCATCCTGAAGCGCCCCATGTCCATCATAACGGGCAGTGGATCGGGCATAACTACGGAGCTGAGGAAGCCCGCTTTCACCTGGACCATCCCTGGGAACACGGCCATTTTCCCGGCGGTATTGGCCGTGGTCATGTCTGGCATCTGGCGGGGGGCGGTCCGAGCCGGTTCTGGTTTGGCGGATTCTATTTCAGCGTCGCGCCCGTCGATTTGGGTTACTGCGGCGACTGGAACTGGGGCGGCGACGATATCGTGATCTACGACGATCCTGACCACGTGGGATGGTACCTCGCCTACAACGTCAGGCTGGGAACGTATGTTCACGTGATGTATCTCGGAACCTAGAAAAATCGTTCCAGAGCGGCCATCCGAACCTGCTCCTTGGCGACGGCCGCGCCAATACGCTGCAGGTTCGGAATCTGGTCGACCGCATCCATCTCCCGCACTTTTACCGGATCCACATCGGAAAGCCCCAACTGATCAAGTCTCTGCCGGGTCAGACCAACGGTGATGCGCTGGTACGTCAGCAGCTTCTGCGAGCTCAATTCCGCCCCCACGCGCGTCAAGACGTTTTCGTCTGGAATGCCTTGCGCCGCGCCTGAGGAGGTCAATTCCTGCGTTGCCGAACGCACTAGGGGCGGGCGTTCTCCGATAATGTGGAGCAGCAAGTTTTGCTGAAGATTCGCGTCATTTATCATTTCTTTGACGACGTACTGGCCCCAGTCTATCAAGTTGTAGCCGGCCGCCTTTCCGGATTCGATCGTCACGGAATTGAATCCTGTTCCCAATGAAAGAAGCAGTAGTTGATCGACGCCGGCCGGCCAGCCGTATCCGTACTCCGGAACCGTCGCCTCGAGAAAAACCTGCAAAGCCGGGTTGTTGTAACTGCTTACGCCCCCGTCGACGAATTCATAGGTCTGTTTTGTCCCTGAGTCGTCAGGAATGGAAATGCTATGCGGCGGAAAGTAGGTCGGAGCGGCCGAACTGGCACGGACCACCTGCCACAAAGGAAGACCGGCGTTGTTCTTGAAATATCGGCTGGCTGGGTTGTTGCCGAAGAACCAATCGCTGCCGAGAGTCGCGTTCTTGGTGACGATCAGAACTTGCGTTTGCAGGCTGGCGCTGCCGAGCGTTGTTTCGCCGAAAACTTCTTTCAGGTGCTTCTCAAGAGGAGCACTCGGATAGCTGTGCCAGAAACGTACGGGCAGCCACGATTTGGTGAAGATATCTTTCCCGAATTTGAGATAGAAGTCTCTTAGCTCAGTTGCTCTCAAGCCCAGAGCGAGTCCGGCCGCGAGAATCGCGCCGGTGCTGGTCCCGGCGATCAGATCAAAATGCTTGCAGAGTGGTTTCGGGCCGCTGGAAAGCAGATCCAGCTGTTGCTCGATCAGGATCAGCGCTTCGGCGGGAATGAGTCCCGCCAGTCCGCCGCCATCGATGGCTAGAAGCCGGCGCGGCCGGTTCGTCGGAACGGTATTCATGATCGGCATTCCTCTGAAGCCGCTCATAATAGTCCCCAAACAGAATTCCGGATCGGATTTCTGCGGATTTCCGGAAAATGGAACAGATTGCCTCTCGGGCGGTCCAATCCGGCAGGAGGAGCCCGCGAACAGAGAGGCTCCCGGCAAATTTCGACTCCCTCGATCACCGCCGCTCCTTCCGGTTTCGTGCTAACATTCCGCCGCATGTCGCGACGCCGCCCCGTCGTCTTCGCTTCGCTGGCCATCACTCTCGCCCTCTGCTGTACTGCAATTGGCGGGGATGAAACCGGCCAGCCAGCGCCGCGTTTCCGCGCCAGAACAACCGCCGGGCTACAGTTCAATAACGAATCCGTTAAAGGCAAGGTCGTTCTCTTCGAATTCTGGACCACATGGTGCAAGTACTGCGAAGAGGAAGCGCAGCTGGTCGATGACATTGCCAAGGAATTTAAAGAGAAGGATCTGATCGTTCTGGCCGTGGACGTCCTCGAATCGGATCAGACCGTGAAGAAGTATCTCGCCCAACATCCGCGCTCAGTCCCCATCGTGCTCACCAAGGACACGAATCTCGCGGCGATGTACAACGCGCAGGTATATCCCATCTATGTGGTCATCGATCGCGACGGAAACATCGCGGGCGAACAGCGCGGCGCTGCCGGCGACCGCGGACTACGCCGCATGCTGCGGCGCGCCGGCATCACTTCGGACTCCGAGTAAATGGGAACTTTTTAGGACAGACGCATCACTCGTACGCCAGCGCGTCGATGGGATCTTTCTGGGCCGCCTTGTACGCCGGATACAGAGCGCCGGCCAGAGCCCCCACGATCGCCAGCGCCGTCGCACGCAGCACCCATGCATAGCTCCAGTAGAGTTTCTGGACGGGCCTGACATCCGCGATTACCTTGCGCGTGATGACGGTGATTATGATCCCCCCAATGATTCCGATCACGGCCAGCACAAAAGCCTCCCGCAGAACCACATTCACGATGTAGAGCCTCGACGCCCCCAGCGACTTCAGGATCCCGATCTCGCGGGTGCGCTCCATCACGGCGGTATACATCGACTGAAAAATCACCAGGAAACCCACCACGATCGCAATGCCGATGACAATCTCGATCGCGACATTAAAGCCGGGCAAATTGTCCGGCGTCATCATTGACAGATATTCCGCCATCGAACGGACCCCATACTGCTCCATGCCGGGCGTAGACTTGATTGCCGCTTGGACTGCATCAATGTTGGCGGGATTGTCGACCTTCACATAGAAGGCGGAAACGCGCCCCGCGTCCCCATGCAGACCCTGCATTGTCGTGAGCGGGATGAACTTTCTCCCGCCTTTTCCGTGGGGCACAATTCCACGAATTCGGAATGGATGATTGAGCACCTCGATCGTGTCGCCGACCTTTTTGTGATACATCTCCGCAAAGTAGTCGTCGACAATCACGTCGTCGGGTCCCTGAAACGGGCCGCCGGAAAGATAGACGAACTTTGGAGGCAGCTGATTAAACGTCGCAAGGTCGATGCCGTAAACGATCTCCATCGGTTTCTGGCTGAAGGCCCAGTAGACCGGCGCGGCCACCGTAAGGTGCGGAATCTTGTCCAGCACATTTCCCACTTTGACCGAGATCGGAGCCCCTGACATTGCGATCAATCCCGATGATCCCGGGGGCATTACGAGCAGATCCGCGCCGACCCCTAATTGGCTCTCTCGCGATTGGGTGAGATACCCGTAAAAGACCGCCACTACCAACAGGATCATCGCCACTTCGAGCGCGACCGCGCTGGTTGTGATCACCGACCGTGTCGGCCGATGCGTCAAATTGGCAACTACCATCTTGTTGACCATAAGATGTCGTCAGCCTGGAGTTCAGTGAGCCGCGATTCCCTGGCTCCAGCAATGCATTGCAACGGAATACCTGCCTCGTGGCGTCTTTACTGCTTCTCCCCGAGCGGCACAACCAAACTTGACTGGGGCTGGTCAAGGCGGACGACGATGGCTCCGGGCGGCTGCGCCAGCACGAACTGATCATCCCTGAGTGGCAGGTTGATATCTACCTTCAGCATGTTCAGAGTAATGTCGTACTCCTCGTTCGGCAGGTAGATCTCGATCCGCGACGGAAAACTGTAGCCGCCGTAATCCTTATAGTCTGCGTACCGGGCGTCAGTCGTGACCTGGCCATCATCCCCATAGATGTACTGCCGCTGTGGCTTCAGGTCGGTACGGGAAAAGATGATTTTGCGCTCCAGCTTCGGGCCATTCTTACTGATGACAATCAATTCGTAGTCATCTTGCAGGACCCGGTGCCCCTTTGCATCGTGCAGAATCTCGTACCCATTTTCGAGTACGGCGATTTCCGTCTCTGGATCGATCCGCTTGATTAGTAGCGCATCATAGATATTTTGCGGACGGATGTTCTCCATCGGCTGGTCCGAGCTTAGCGATGTCACCTGGTTCGTGCCCATCACGAACTTGTTCTTGGGCGGAATCCAGAGCTTGAAATCGTTGCCGTCGCTGACCATGTCGAAGGCAGTCGTCCGAACGAACGGCATCAGCCCGACCATGTGCAGCCAGTCCGGTTTGCGAGCCAGAACATAGCCGCGAATTTCCTTATAGTCGGTGACTCTGCCCTTCTTGATCCCGCCCGCCGAACTGGCGATATCGACGGTCGCTTTCAGCGAATGAAGGTCCTCGGCTCGCTGATTGATGCTGCCAATCAGTCCTTGCTGCGTGGATACCTTGAGTGGGGCCTTGGAATACTGCTCTTCGACCGGACGCGTACGGAAAAGACAGCCCGTCGTGGGCAGCAGTCCCAACAATAAGATTACGGCCCAAAAAAGCGAGCTACGTCTCATGAAGATTATAAAGATGCCTCTAGGAACATTTGAGTATACCGGAATAGAAAGGGTTCAAAAGGAACCACTCCGGTCCTTTCGTTTGATAACAGCCGCTCCCTCATGCCCGAAACCTTTAGGGAATAAGGGATTTCAGCTTGCGGGAATACGGCCTTTCCCGGACTTGGTAAGTATGGCTCAACGCGGCGCTACTTCGGAGTTGCTTAAGCCTCCCCGAAGCCGGGACTGAACGCCGCGAATCGCAGGCCTACTTCAAAAGCGGCTGTCCGGGCGAAAGGATGGCCAGCTTTTGCAACTTGGCTGTAATGGCATCGCGGTCGGAATCGGTTTTGGCGGCAGCCAGGCGCTTGCGCAGATGAACGATCTTTTCTTTTCGGGTACGGCGCCGGCGAATTTCCGGCCGGCGACTCGGTGCGGACATGAAGGACTCCTTGGAATAGATTTATTTCAGCAACCCTGATCTGCAGCTTCATCCGTTCGGGCTACCGGTGAAGATTATAGACAGGCACCTCTCCCGCCGCAAAGCGCTTACGGGTGACAACGTAGGGCATGCTAAGCGCTGCGCCGTGATCCGGGCGAAGCATCAGTTCGCTCTTTTCCAGAAGTCCTTATCCGCGACCCGCGTCTGGATCGGGCTGAGCAGCGCTCTTGAGCGTGACCTGATCCTGCGAAACCTCGCCGCTCTTGTGGACGGGCTGCGTCTGAGCCCGAGGATCGTGTCGTGGTTCCGCGGGGGGCTGCGCTGCTTGCCGAACATCGACAGCATGAACGTGATTGATTGGGGTGATCATGTAGGTCTCCTGTGTCGTGGATCGGCAGACTGGAGCCGGACTTTAGCGCGCAGCGGCAATCTTTAGTAAGGGTTACTGACAGAGGACTCTAATCGGCGCTTACTCCTCAGCGATACATGCCTGGTCAGAATCGCAAAGATTTATCTGACAACCCGGCTTTTATGCGCCTGTCACGAAGGATTTTTCTTCGGGTTTCGCCGCTTTCTCGGCATCTGAGTTTGCGGCTACGTCCTGAACAAATTCGCGGCGGCGTTCGGGCTGGCCTTTGCGTTCGACCTGCCGCACGCGGCGCGTGGGCATGTTGCTCGGCTCCAGACTGACAATGCGTCCTTCACGGACCACGACCTGGGAGCGGAACCAGTCGGTCCGATACATGCGACCGGCGGCATAGAACGTCATCGCCGCGGCGATCGGGCCCTCGAATTCGTAACCCGTGCACGCAAGAATGCGCTTGCCCATGTCGTCGGTCCAGGTCATTCCCCCGACAAGGGGATCATTCAGACGGCAGCGCTCAAACGGCATTGCGTGCGACAGCTTGCGCAACTGCAGCAACTGAAGCAGGACCGACGTTTTCGCTAGGTTCGTAACAACGATCCGCGCTTCAGTCGGCGATACGCGCTCCAGTTTAATGTGCAGATCAGGATTCCATTCGCGCTCGAATTCCTCTCGAGCCAGCGCGAGTCCCTTGTCGGTGGCCTCGACGTAGCGAAGCGTGGCGCGGGCAAGGATGATACTGAAAAACGTGGTCATGATCGTTGCAATCACCGGGATATAGCTGACCAACGTGCCCCAGGGGACGCGGAACGAATTTACCATTTGCATCGTGTGCATCGGGACGAGTGGCTCCTGGCGGGCCGCGCAATGGGAGAGGGCGACCGTGGAAGGGAGTCTAACGTCGCCGGGTTGCCTGGTCCTAGATGCAGTTGGGGAGTGAACGGTAACGTGCCGGGTAATCGCGACTTTCGTAATGCCGGCGGAATCGAAGCATCTCTACTCCAAAACGCTGTCGTCCAACTTCTTCTTCCCCCAATCCGCGGCTGCCTGGACAAACGCCAAGACCAGCGGATGTGGATTCTTTTCGGTCGATGACAGTTGCGGCTGGAACAGCGTTGCGACGTAGAACCGGTGTGTGGGCGATTCGATGGCGCGGATCTCGCCTTGCGGGCCGCGGGCCACGACGGGGAATCCGGCTTCCATCGTGGTCCATTCAAAATCGGGATTAATCTCAAAGTTGCAGAAGAATTCTTCTGTCACGATCTCTTTGTCCTTGCCATAAAAACTCTGCAGGTAAGAGCCCGGACGGAGCTTGATCTCAGGAACCACGCCGGACAGCTTGGGCGCATTGCCCTTGCGGTCGGGGACGGCGCATGCCACGGGATAAACGATGACGTTCTTCGATCCGGAATTGTTCTCGGCGGAATCGGCGTCTTGAATGTTGAGCACGTTGCGGGCGAATTCGATGAACGCGTACTGGAATCCGCCGCAGGTGCCGAGAAACGGCCAGTCCCGGCGGCGCGCGAACTCGATCCCTTTCAGCATCCCGTCGAAACTCTTGTACGGACTTCCCGGCGAGGCCCACAGCCCGTCATAACTTTCGAGCTTCTTCTCTGCATCAGGCCCCGTGAGAGAGGAAGTGGGCACCCATTCGCTTTCGACTTTCATGCCGAGCTTCCGGGCGGTGTGCTGCAGAGCGTCGTTAATGGCGTGGTGCGAACGGGATTCGGGGTTGAAGTCGCCCAGAATTCCGATGCGTACGGGGTCGCTCACGGGACTGATTGTACTAGAGCAAGCGATGAGGTCTCGCGTGACGAAGGGCCCCTCCGGTTAGAAGCATGGTGCGGGGTGGCGACAACGCCTACCCAGCGCAACCGGGGCTTTTTCTGGCATTGATTTTGACGGCTATGGCCTTAGTTCCGCTGGCAGTCGCCTGCCATGACCTCCTCACTGATCCGTGGCCTCTAGCCATTGCTTTTCATCACTTTCAAAAATGCTGCCTGAAATCTATCCATCTCCGGTTGGGTGCCGACGGTGATACGTACCCACGTCGGCATGATCGGCCAGGAGCGTCCGATGAGGACATTTTCCTTTGCCATTGCCTCGCGTACCTCTTTTCCCGGCCGCTTCGTGTCAACCATGAAGCAGTTCGACTCCGACGGAATATAAGTGAATCCGTTGTGCTCGAGAAACTGGAACGTCTGTTGTCGAATCGTCGCATTGATGCGGCGACGTTCCGCCACAATCGACGAATCTTTGAGGCTGGCACTGGCGGCAGCGACGGCCGTGATCGGCATGAAATTCCACAGCCCGCGCACCGCCATTTGTTTCATCAGGTCGGGCCGCGCGATCACAAGTCCGCAGCGGATGCCGGCCATGCCGTAGATCTTCGAGAACGTGCGCAGAACGATCACATCTTTGCCGTCTTTCACGAAGTCAAGCGCGGAGGGCATCTCGGTGAAGTGGATGTAGGCTTCGTCGACCAGCAGGACAGAATCCTTGGGCTTGTTCGCAACGAGATATTCAATGTCGGAGTGAGACGTGAGGGTGCCCGTGGGATTGTTCGGATTGCAGATGTAGAAGACGCCGGCATTCGGATCGGCGGCAATCATTGCCTTGACGTCGTGGCCATACGTGCTCGTCAGCGGCACCTTGATCACGCGGGCTCCGCTGTTTTGGGCGATCATCATTCCCAGCTCGAATTGCGGATCGGCAGTGACGTAGCTCTTTTGCGGCGAAGTGAAGGCGAGCACGCTCAGAGCCAACGGGGGCGTCGATCCCACAGTCGCTACAACGTAGTCGGGATTCAATCCTTCCATCTGCGCAAACGTGGAAACAAGATCGTCGGTGAGTTCGGTGGAGTAGCGCCCGCCGTGCGGAATGATCGAGGCCATCGCCTGGCGCGCGGACTGGCTCGGGCCTAGCGGATTCTCGTTGGCATCGATGACGACCGCATTTGCCGGCGGCGCCTGATGGCGCGCTGCCGCCGCCAGCATAGGCTCGGTCATGAAATTGAATGCGCTAGCGGCGGAGGCTGCGGCGGAAAGCTGCAGAAAAGACCGGCGGGAGAATCGTGGCATGCGAACCCTCCAGGCACAGGAGTGTATCAGGGTTCGGAAGCAATCGACTCAGAATTCAGGAGCCGCTCGTAACTCGTTTTGTGGAAGGCACAGGGGCAAGCCGTGCCGCCGAAGGTGCATAAAAGACAGCGGGCTTCAGCCAGTTATTGCTCTTGACCACGCCCTGCGTAGTATCCCGCGCGGGCCTGTATTTTGTAGTTCTGTTTATTCTTGATTTCAATCTTCCGGTAGGAGCCGTCGAGCTTTGTGTCCGTCGGCGTGTAGCCGATGTTGTACTGGCTGCGCAGTTCGGCGGCGATCTGATCGAACGCGTCTCGCAGCTTGTCGAACTTGTTGCCCACGTTGATGACGCGCCCTCCGGTCTGCTCAGTCAGCCGTTTCATCTCGCCTTCACCCGAATAGCCGAAGCCGCCATAGAATCCGCGGTCGGCGCACAGCAGGACATAGACAATGGCGTCCGCCTTCTGCGCGGCTTCAATGGCATCCTGAATCTTCAGGCGGCTGCCTTCATCCTCGCCGTCCGTGAGAATGATCATTGCCTTGCGCCCGACTTCCTTCGCCAACATGTCGTGAGCGGAAAGATAGACAGCGTCGTAGAGCAAGGTTCCTGGCGAATTGCCACCCTGCGGAACCGGTCCACCACCCATTCCCGGGATGCCTCCGCTGGTAAAGTCCACATTGATTTTTGCCTTGTTCAAAGCGGCTTGCAGACGATGCGTGTCGCGAGTGAAATCCTGCAGAAGATCGACGGAGATATCGAAGCTGATCACGAAGGCTTCGTCTTTGTCAGTAAGAACCTGTCGAAGAAACGCGCCGCCGACTTCCTTTTCCATGTCGAGCACGTTACGCTGGCTGCCGCTGGAATCGATCATCATCCCCAGCGTAAGCGGCAGGTTCGATTCGGCGGTGAAGTACTTGACCGTCTGCGGCGTGCCGTCTTCAGCGATCGTGAAGTCTTCCTTCTTCAGATTGGGAATCAACGCGCCGTGCTTGTCTTTCACATTGAAAAACAGCTGCACCACATTGACGTTGACTTTCAGGGTCTCGGTAGGCTCCTGAGAGTTGTCGGATTGCTGGGCCGGTTTCTGGTCTGCCGCAGGCGGTGAGGTGGGCTGCTGGGCTGCGGCAAACTGGGCTGCCGCCAGGATGGCCACGAGGGCCAGGGACAACACTCGACAGGGGGAAAAGAGACGTTTGAACATTCCGGGACTCTCGGGAGATTCTTTGTTAGTCTAATCCTGTAGCTTTAGATGCACCAAACTGAGTTAGATTGGCATCCGAAGGGACATACAGGTGTTTTTTCCTTGGGTCAGGAGGCGGATGACTTTGGCGCGCGGTGGGGCAAGAACGGTGAGAGCGGTTGGAGTTCAGCTGGTTCTGCTGGTCTTGGCGATCTTTCTGAGCGTTCCGAGCCTACACGCCCAGTCGGGAAACAGCCAAAGCCAGACGCAGACTCCGGCGAATCCCCAATCCGATCAAAATATTCCTGATGCTCCTTCGACGGTGCAGCCGCCTGCTCCGAAGCTGCCCGCCGCAACCCCTTCCAACCCGCAGCCCAACCAGGGAACCGAGCCGCTGCCGGGCGCGAATCCTCCTTCGAAACAGCCGCAGCCTTTCACGGAGCCGCCGCCTCCCAAGATGCCTCCAGTCGAGACGGTGCCCGAAGGGAGCGTGCCGATACACACTTCGAAGGGGACCCCAAGAAATCAAATCAACCCCGCGGAGAATCTGTACAAACTTCATGTCACCGCGAACTTCGTACAGATTCCCGTCATGGTGAAAGATAACGGAGGCCGGATCGTCGACGGTCTTCTGCCCAGGGACTTCACCGTTCTCGAAAACGGCAAACCGCAGCCGTTGACCTATTTCACCAGCGATCCTTTTCAACTCTCGGTTGCCATACTTATCGATCTGGGAATGTCCGATGTCGCCGTGCAAAACGTGAACCAGAGCTATGCCTCGCTTATAGGCGCGTTCAGTCCTTACGATGAGGTTTCGGTCTACACGTACAGCAGCACCGTGAGCCAGGTAACCGATTACACCGGCAATACCAGACGCTTAACCGCGATCCTCGATTCCATGAAGATGATCCGCGGCAGCAGCAGTGGGCCCCCGGTGCTCGGAGGGCCTCTTGGACCGGAGCCGCCCATGATCAATGGGATGCCCGTCGGAACCAATGGTCCGCCGCCGGTCTACACGCCCGCAAAAACAGCGCACGTTTTGAATGACGCGATCCTGCGGGCAGCGATTGATCTCGCCAAGCGAGATCCCACCCGCCGCAAAGTCATCATGGTGATCAGTGACGGCCGGGAACGAGGCAGCGAAGCCAGCTATCGAGAGGTTCTGCGGGTCCTGCAAACACACGATATCCAGGTAAAGGCGATTGTGCTCGATCAGGGTGCTTTGCCCGTCTACAAGCAGGTGGAAAAGATCCATCACATCTGGGGCCAGGGATACGCCGACATCCTGCCAAAATATACGAATGCCACTGGCGGCGGAGACGTCTTCACCGAACTCTCGCGGAACTCGATCGAAGAGGCTTACGCGCAGATTACCTCCGAGGCGCGAAATCAATACACGCTTGGCTACAGCCCCAAGGCGATTGGAGGCAGTTCCGCCTACCGGAGTATTGAAGTCCTGGTCGACAAGCGAGGGCTCGATATCTACACCAAGTCTGGGTACTATCCAGTGCCTACGGTGCATTGATTCCCGGAGGAATGGACCGAGCGTTGCTTGATCCAAACTGGGGGTCACCTGAGTAACCTGCGGGCAGCACCTCCCATGTGATATAAAGACCCGAAGCCTCCATAAGGACAGTGAGCGTGCGGCAGCCCAGAGGGAAGTGCCCGCACCGAGGAAAGCCTTTGAGTTTCATCAACTTCGCAGCCCGAGAGATCAATTGCAAGATCGTGTACTACGGCGCCGGCCTCGGCGGCAAAACCACGAATCTACAAGTGATCTATCAGAAGACGGCGGATCAGCAAAAAGGCAAGATGATCTCGCTCGCAACTGAGACCGAGCGAACGCTGTTCTTCGACTTTCTGCCGCTGGATCTCGGCTCGGTGCGCGGCTTCAAGACCCGCATTCACCTCTACACCGTGCCCGGCCAGGTTTTCTACGATGCCAGCCGCAAGCTGATTCTGCGCGGCGTGGATGGAATCGTCTTCGTCGCCGACTCACAGGAGCAGCGCATGGACGCCAACGTCGAAGCGCTCGAGAACCTGATGTCGAATCTCAAAGAACACGGCTACGATTTCAACAAGATTCCATATGTGCTGCAGTTGAACAAGCGCGACCTTCCCAACATCTTGCCAGTCGACATGCTCTCGACGGAACTGCGCAAGAAGAACGAGCCGCTCGTCGAGGCCGTCGCCTTCCAGGGCGTGGGAGTTTTCGAAACCCTCAAGGAAATCGCCAAGCAGGTTCTGCAGGAACTCAAGGCCGGCGGGTAAGAATTCGACTGTTAATCGTTAGTCGCTGGCCTGGCCTCGGCGGACGAGGCTCCTCATCTGCGTTTCAATCTACTGACTCATTCCAGCCGACCACTCTCTTTTCCTTGCTGCTCTTGTGCGCGAGCAATAGCGCCCGCTGGGTTCGCAGGAACTGTTCCGGGGTGACGTCGAGCGGCGCCTTCTTCTCGATCGCGTCTCTCACGTTGGCGTAGAAGCCGCGATAGTCGCCGCGTTCCGTTTCAACTTTGCGCGGCTTTTCGTTGACACGGGTAAGCGTTCCCCAGCGCTCTTCGGCCTCGAGTCCCCAATCTTTGCCCCAATCGTGTCCGTCGGGATAATTGTCGCTGCGCAGGATTTCTTCCTGCGGATCCATCCCGTATTTCACAAACGATCCTGCCGTTCCGTGAACCAGCAAATGATGGCTGGGCGCGTAGGCGATGATGCGAGCCCGCAAGGTCACCCGCAACTTCGGATATTGGAAGATGACGTCAAAAGCATCGTCCACGGTGGATGTTTCGCGCTGCAGCTGAACCGCACCGTACACCGACTCAGGTTCGCCAAACAATACGAGAGCGCCGTCGATGAGATGCGGTCCGAGATCCCACAAAACGCCGGCAGCGGCGAAACCCGCCACCTCCCGCCATGCGCCCGGCTTGGCATCGAGACGGAAGCGGTCGAAGCGGGCTTCATATTCGGCAACTTTGCCGAGCGCGCCGGAGTTCACCAGCTTCTTGACGGTGAGAAACGCGCCGTCCCAGCGCCGGTCCTGATAGACGGTCATCAGCAGTTTGCCGCTGGCCGCGAGCTGAACAAGTTGTTCGGCTTCTTTCATCGTCGGCGTCAGCGGCTTGTCGACGACCACGTGACGGCCTGCCTCCAGGCAGGCTTTCGTATAGGAATAATGCGAATCGTTCGGAGTCGCGACTACGCACAAATCGATGGTCTTGTCGGAGAGCATCTCATCGAGCGAACGCGCCACCCGAACTTGCGGATATCGCTTTTTGGAGTTGTTCGTATGGCGTTCGAGAATACAGGCGAGTTCCATCCCCGGAACGCCGCGAATAACGGGCGCGTGAAAAGCTTGTCCGGCGAGACCGAATCCGATGAGTCCAACTCTGACCATGATCTATTCCTGATGAAGCCTCTATGAATGTGGAACAAGAGTGTAGCCGAGTTTCAGCGATCTTTCACGCGGCGGACGAAGTTCAGTCCCGACCAGACTTCGGTGACAGCGCAGACTTTCACATCGACGGGCCCGGCGGGTAAACCGATGTTGCGAACGATGTTTGCATCAAGATCAGCGGCACCCACATGCCAGAAAAGTCGCCCTCCGACCCGCAAGAGATCCTAACCCACCTGGAGGACATCAGGGCACACGAAGCACGAAAGAAGATGATTCGTCTTACTGCTGGCCCGGGGCGTAATAGCCCCGGCGCGACCGGACGCGGAAATTCTTGCGGTCGTTGGCAACGATCTCGATGGTGCGGTAGTGGCCGTCAGCCTTGAAATCTGCAGGCTTATAGGAAACGGCATACTGGCTGCGAAGTTCGTCCTGAATTTCGGAGAAGGCGTTGGCGACGTCGCGAATCTGGAACGGGAAAAAGGCGCGGCCACCGGTCGCGTCGGCAATTCGTTCCAGCACTCTATCTCCGGCGCCCTTGGTCCCGCTCACGTTCGTGGAGATCGTGTACACGATGGTCTCGGCGCGCTGTGCCATTTCGATGGATTCTTCGCGGGTCACGTGGCTCTGATTATCTTCCCCATCGCTCAGCAGGATGATGGCGCGGCGCACGGTCGTGGTCTTCGGCGCTTTCAGCAACTTGTCGCGGCATGCGAAATAGAGAGCGTCGTAAAGCGCTGTGCCGCCGCCGGGACGCAGTTCATGAACACCCTTAGCCAGCAGCGAGGTGTCATCGGTGAAATCCTGCGTGACTTCGGGGGTTACATCGAAACCGACAACAAAGGCCTGATCGTATCGCGGATGAATCGTTTGGTTCAGGAACTCGATGGCCGATTCCTGTTCGAATTTGAAGCGGTCGCGGACCGAATTGCTCGCGTCGATCAACAGGCCGACCTGCAGCGGAAGATTCGTTTCGGCGTGGAAGCTGCGAATTTCCTGCGGCGCCCTATTGTCATCGAGAATACTGAAATCTTTCTGCTTGAGATCGGTAATGCGGCGGCCGTGCTTGTCCGTCACCGTGAACACGACATTCACTTCGTTGGTCGAAGTACGAATCGTAGTGACAGCGTCGGGATCGGACTTTGCGGCAGCGTCTGCTGCCGATTGCGCCGCGTTGCCGTTCTCGGGCGCTCCGGATTTTATCTGCGACTGAGCCGGTGGAGTTACTGCCGAGCCGGCAGCATGCGCGGTCGTTTGCGGAGTGAATTGTGCAACCGCACTAGCGACAAAGAACACCAGGAAAAAGTATCCGGCGCGCAGGATAGGTTTCGTCCCCAAAGTCTGCATCTCTCCTCGTATTATAGCCGCCCTGACGTGGGTCTGGTGCCCGGCCTTCTCAAAGATTCTTTCCGTGCGCACTGCTCTGCAAGTCCTGTTCGAGCACGGCAAGAAAGTCTTGGAGTTCCTCGGGCAGCGCGCTCTCGAAAGAGAGTGGAGCTCCGGTCCTGGGATGGCTGAGTTCCAACCGCGCGGCGTGAAGGAAATTTCGCGGCAGAGAAAGCGGCTGAACAGCAGTCTGATTGCCCGCCTTTTGCGGACGCAGTTGGCGCGGAGCCCCGTAAAGCGTATCGCCCGCCACCGGATGTCCAAGAGAAGCCATATGAACGCGGATCTGGTGCGTGCGGCCGGTATCAATCTTGATTCCAATCAGCGTGAACTTGCCAAATGGCGTATCGAGGCGGCGAACGACGTTGTAGTGCGAGACGGCTTCGCGCCCGCCGGAGTGGCGTGTCGTCATCCGGGTGCGGCGGACACGGTCGCGGCTGATGCTGGCCGAGATCGTCCCTGAATCTTTCTTCAGCCATCCATGCACGAGAGCAGTGTATTTCTTCTTCACTTTGCGGCCGGCAAATTGGGCCGCCAGCGCGCGGTGGGCTTCATCATTCTTGGCCACGACAATGAGGCCGCTGGTTTCCTTGTCGAGTCGGTGAACGATGCCGGGACGCGTCTCGCCGCCAACGGAAGAGAGGCCGCCGAAATGATGCAAGAGAGCATTGACCAACGTGCCCCGGTTGCGCTGGTCGTCGGTGGCTCCGGCGCCGGCATGAACCATCATTCCGGCTGGCTTATTGATGATGGCAAGATCTTCGTCTTCGTAGACGACGTCGAGAGGGATTTCCTCGGGGACGGCGTGGAGCGGCGGGCGCTCAGCTGAACCCAGAATCGTGATGAATTCCCCGCCGCGCAGTTTGAACGAAGCCTTGGCGGGGCCCTCGTTCAGCAGAATTTTTTCGCCGCGCATAAGCTCTTGCACGCGGGCGCGGCTGACCTGGAGTTGAAGGGCAAGGAAGTGGTCTAAACGTTGGCCGGTCACGTCGGCTTGGACCCTAATCGAAGTGGGGAGATCTTTCTCCATGTGGCGCGACGATACTACAGCGTATTGTATTGGCACGCATGACCCAGCGCAGTCAGAGGCTCAGCAGGAGGGATTCAGATTTGACTCTAGTGCGCGGACTGCCGGACTGGAGCAGTTCTGGGCACAATCTTCGACGCTGGCCGTAGCCACCAGATGATTCCACCTGCCAGCACCAGTCCAATCGCAATCAGTTGTGTCCCCGACATCGCGCCGCCGAATACCGACCCTCGGCCGGGATCGTCACGGATGAACTCCAGCAGGAAGCGTGCAATCCCGTAGATAAACATGAAGGCGCCGATGATCTGGCCGTCGAATTTTCGCCGCTTCAGCAGCCACATCAGGAAGAAAAAATTCGCAAGCTCGACCGCGGATTCAAACAGTTGCGTCGGCTCCAGCGGCACATTCAAGGGCGTGCCCGTGATCGAATTTGCCAGTGGATTGGTGAACGTCACACCCCAGAAATGATGGGTTGGCTTGCCGTAGCAGCATCCGGCCGCGAAGCACCCAAGTCGTCCGATGGCGTGCCCGAGAGCAAGTCCAGGTGCGAATGCATCGCAAGTGCCCAGCGCCGGGATGCGGTGTTTCCACACATACCACGCGGCCGCGACAAAGGCGGCTATCAGACCTCCGGAAAAAACTCCGCCTGCCTGCAGCGTGTTGATGCTGAAGATTTCGCGGGGATGCGCCGAATAGTATCCCCACTCGTTGATGACGTACAGAACCTTGGCGCCGATAATGCCGCAAAGTACAACGAGAATGCCCAGATTCCACGCCTTATCCGGGTCGTAGCCGAGGCGCTCGGAATTGTGCACGCTGATCCAGAGACCTACCAGAACACCAAGCGAGACGAGAAATCCGTACGTCGGCAGAAAGAACTTTCCGATATGAAACAGTTGGGGAAACACTGATTAATTGGATGCGCGAAAAGGTGGATTCGCTACTTGACCAGTCTAACAGGAAGAGCCTGACCCGTGTTGCGGGCCGACTCAAATGAGAGTCCCAAGTGGCTTACTGGCAACTGAGAACTGGCAACTGCTTTTAAAAAAGCCGACCCACTAAGCCGTGTGGCGGGGCCGAGAATGAACCCGTCGGTAGACGTTGGGCGCCCGCCGAGACCCTTTAGGCATCTCCGCATGGCGGAGCGTCGCTCACCGGATCTTAGTACGAGTCGAGCTCCCGTTCATTCTGCATTGGTTCAAATATCGGTTACCCGCCATCACCAACCCGGCAGGTCGGCTTCCATCTGGATGCTAAGGGCATTTCCGCGTAATAAGCAAGTCACCAAAGGTAAAAAGTTGGCAGGAAGGTTGCAGCCGGGAAAACTCCTCCCCGGCTCGGATGCGGAAGTAGTTGATTCTTTTGGAAAGCTGTGCATTATACTCAGGGCGCAAATTGGGCCTGCATGTGCGGCTGGTCGTCGGTCGCACCGGAGCGTCTCAGCGAATGTCGAAGCTGCGCACGTCGGCGGTCGCGGCAGCAGCGTTTCTACTGGCCATACACGTGTCGGTGGTCATCGCCCAGTATGGCAGCGACACCGCCTCGCTCATCGGAGACTGGATCGACACGCTGGCGCCGCTGATTGCCTGCATTGAGTGCTGGCTCGTTTCCCGCAAGGCTGGCCCTTTTGGCAGGCGCGCGTGGCGCCTGGTCTCCTTCTCAGCCCTGCTTAGCGCGATTGGGCAAGGACTCTACACCGACTATTACGACTATTTGCACGCGCCGCTTGGCACGTTATGGCCGAGTGATGTCCTCGTATTCTTCTGGATCGTTCCGATCCTGATGACAGTCTTTTTGAGCCCGCGCGATCGGGGAGCCGGATACGGCTGGCTGCGCTTGTGCGACTTTGCGCAGGTCTGCACTCTGGTTCTGGCGTTGGAGCTGTCCCAAATCTATGTGCCGTCGCGCTGGCTGGTCGCCGGACGGGCGATGCAGGTGCGCGCTCTGTATGCCGGACTTTTCTTTTTTGGCTTAATTGCGCTTAGTTTCATCCTCCGGACATTGTTGACCGACAGCCGGACCGAGAGGGCATTCTTTGGACGATTGGCCACATTTCTGACGGTCTATGCCGTCGTTCTGAATGGAACTCTTTATTGGCAAGCTTCCGGAACATACCGGCAGGGCGAGTGGCCCGATCTGACTTGGACTTTCAGCTTTTGTCTTCTGATCCTGTTGGCCGGCACCTGGAACGTCGACGAAGCCGAGCCTATCCCTGAGCATCAATCCCGCAGGGTGCGTCTGGTTGCCGACTTCTCACCCCTGCTGATTCCGGCCATCGTCTTTGCTCTGGTTCTGAGTATTGCTCAGGAACAGTTCTTCTGGTCCGTTGTGCTTGTGATTGTTTCGTTCGCCGCGGCGAGCGGGCGTCTCTTCGTGGTTCAGCGGCAGTTGCTGGACAGCTCGCGAGAGCTGGAAAAGAATCTGGCTCTGCTCCGCGGCATTACCGAAGGAACCACCGATGCTGTCTTCGTCAAGGATCTCGATGGCCGCTACCTGATGATCAACAGGGCCGGAGCAGGATTTCTCGGTCGCAACCCGGAAGACGTCATCGGCCACACCGACGCACAGATGTTCGATGCAGAGGTCGGTCGAACCATCATGGATCGCGATCGCGAGGTCGTGCAATCCGGAGAGACCCGGACCTACGAAGAATTCGGCACTGCGGCCGGAGTGACCCGGTTGTATTCGGCAACCAAAGGACCCTTCCGGGATCCAGGCGGACGAGCGATCGGATTGCTCGGCATCTGCCGCGACATCACAACCCAGAGGCGGGCGGAAGAGGAAATTCGGCAATCTCAACAAAAGTTGCGCACCCATCTGGATCACACTCCGCTGGCAGTCGTGGAGTGGGATCTCAAATTCCGGGTGATGGAGTGGAATCCTTCGGCGGAACGCATCTTCGGATATTCGCGCCAAGAAGCGATTGGGCAGCACGCCGCCTTTATCGTGCCTCCGCAAGCGCGCCAGCATGTGGACAGCACCTGGCGCGAGTTGCTCGCGCAGCGCGGCGGATCCCGGAGCACGAACGACAACATTACCAAGAGCGGCCGCACGATTTCCTGCGAGTGGTACAACACCGCGCTGGTGGACGATTCAGGCCGCGTCCTGGGCATGGCCTCGCTCGTCCAGGACGTGACTGAGCGCGTTGCTCTGGAGGAGAAGCTTCGTCAGTCGCAAAAGATGGAAGCGGTGGGCAGGCTCGCGGGAGGAGTTGCGCACGACTTCAATAATCTGCTCACTGTAATCCTCGGCTATTCGCAAATCCTGACCGACAGTGTTCCGGCGAACAGCCTTCTCGCCAACAGCACGGCTCAAATCAAGTCAGCGGCGGAAAAAGCTGCAGGGATCACGCGCCAGTTGCTGGCATTCAGCCGGAAGCAAGTGCTGACGCCGCGCGTGATCAATCTCAACGACGTTCTGCTCGACCTCGATTCACTGTTGCGGCGGCTGATCGGGGAAGATATCGAGGTGCTCACCGTCCCGCAGAAAGGTTTGGGCGCGGTGAAGGCCGATCCTGGCCAGATCGAACAAGTGATCATGAACCTCGCCCTCAATGCCCGCGATGCCATGCCCAACGGCGGGAAACTCACACTGGAAACCGCCAACGCAACTCTGGATGACACCTACGCGCGCGAGCATCAGCCGGTCGAGCCCGGACCTTATGTGATGCTGGCCGTCAGCGATACCGGCGAGGGCATGAGCGCAGAAACGCAAGCCCGCATCTTCGAGCCGTTTTATACGACCAAGGAGGTAGGAAAAGGCACCGGACTCGGCCTGTCGATGGTCTATGGAATCGTGAAGCAGAGCGGCGGCAACATCTGGGTCTACAGCGAGCCCGGACGGGGAACGACATTCAAGATTTATCTACCGCGAATCGACGAGCCGGCCACAGCGACTGCGAAGGAAAAGACCTCGGACAGGATGCGGGGAACAGAGACGATTCTCCTCGTAGAAGATGACGCGCAGTTGCGCGAGTTGAGCTCTTCTGTCCTGTCGCATTGCGGTTACAAGGTTTTGATCGCCGCGAATCCCGAAGAAGGCCTGGCCATCTGTAAAGCGAACAGCCGCGACATCCGCCTCTTGGTAACGGACGTGGTTATGCCGCAGATGAACGGCCGGCAACTGGCGGAGGAAATTATGAAAGTGTGTCCGAAGGTGAAGGTGTTGTACATTTCCGGATATACAAACAACGCCATCGTTCACTACGGGGTACTGGATCCCGGACTGTGGTTCCTTCCAAAGCCCTACACGCTCTCGTCTCTGGTGGCAAAGGTCAGAGAGGTTCTCGACTCGCCTGCTTCTTCCTCCGCGGAGTAGAGCCGTTGCAGGATTCTGTCATTCTTTCGGTTGCGTCATTCCGAAACCCCGCGTTTTCATCAGCGGCGCGAGGAATTTCGCGCGGGCTAGCACGACAGCTGTTGCCGCGCTACTGACTACCGCTCCAGGTTCTGCCTATTTCTTAGCTTCAACCCAATACCGCGTTCTGGCCAGCACCACATCATCCCCCGCGCTTTTCACTCGCACGCGAATCTGGTGCAGTCCGGGCCCTGGATCGTTCGGCGTGAAACTCAACAGGTAGCGGCTGTGCAGGTGATTAGTGAAGTCGTTCATGCGAACTTCGAATTTCTTGCGTGTGGCGAACAGTTCGTACTCGCCGCCGGTCATGTACGCGACCGCA
This sequence comes from uncultured Acidobacteriota bacterium, assembly GCA_963763845.1. Classification (GTDB taxonomy): domain Bacteria; phylum Acidobacteriota; class Terriglobia; order Terriglobales; family Acidobacteriaceae; genus Sulfotelmatobacter. Next base: position 132,960 of record CAVXPX010000009.1, on the reverse strand, counting down.
CTAGGAACATTCTTGCGCACGGCTTGAGCGGCCTGGTAGGCAAGATCGAGGAAGTCGACGCCCGGGTGCATCTCGTTCTTCGCATCGGGGTCAAATGGAGTGTTCACTCCTCGTCCGGTATCGAGAATATTGGAGAGCCCTGGCGAAAACGCGAGAGCGTACATCACAGAATTGCTTTGCCCGATGGCGGCGACAGCGTCGTCAATCTTGACGCGGCTTCCATGATCGCGCGTCTCGCTGATCAGCAGCAGCACGCGCACCCGGCCTTGCGGTTCCTTCTTCAGGAGTCCCACCGAATAATTCACGGCATCAAGAATTCTGGCTCCGCCGTCTCCCGGTTGCAGATTGTCGAGGTCCGCGTCGACCAAGCTCTCATCTTGCGTGAAGTTCCGAGTCATCTTGATCTGGCTGTCGAATTCGACGACCGCGACTCGTGCAGTCCCCTGCGCAAATAACGGGTCGAGCATGGTCTTCAGACCGGCCATCCGCGGAAATTCATAGGAAGCGCGGCGTCCAGTTTGAATCGCGAGCACGAGTGAGATTGGCTGGCCTTCAGGAGCGTCGTCCAGACGAACGTTCTGCTCCACGCCGTTGTCTTCGATGGTGAAATCTTTCGCCTGCAGTCCGTAGACGGTCTCGCCCTGGCTGTCTTTGACAAGAGTGGGAATCAACACCAGGTTCGATTGGGAACGGAGAGTAGTTTCCTGAGCAAAGGCGCCCTGCGCAAGGAGCGCGAAAAAAAACAGGGCGGCAAGACGCAGACTAACCTGCCTTGCGGTTTTCTTCCTGCAGCACTTCATCGAGTGCACGTACTAATAGATGCGCGCGCTTCTCATAATCGGTTGCACCGCCGTCCTGTTTTTTCTTGAGCAGGTGATATTCGTCGGCGATATTCAAGGCCGCGAGCACGGCCAGGCGGACGGTGTCGATCGTGTTCGTGGCTTCGGCGACCGCGCGCATTTTGGCGTCGACATATTCCGCAAGCTTCAGGATGTATTCCGGATCGGAGCCTCGCAGATTGTAGGCCTGGTCGAAAATCTCCACGCGCACGCTGGCATTCTGCGCGTCTCGTACGATTTGGTCCTTGGTTGCTGTCGCCATGTGGTCTCCGTCGAGACGAAATTGTTGTAGCGTGCGAACCGTTCGTGCTAGCTGGCTTCGGCCAGCGATTCGATCTGAGCCAGCATTTTTTCGACGCGGCCGCGGATATCCTCGCGCTCTTTCTTCAGTTGCACGCTCTCGCGGCGCAGGTGGACCAGTTCTTCTTCGCGATCTTCCATCTGCTGGCGCAAGCGCTGCGCGTCGCGCTCTGCTGTGGCCTGGCCCTGCCGTGCCGCTTTGTACATCTCTATGGTGCGATAGATTTTCTCTTCGAGCGCCTGAAAATCATCGGCCGGAACCTGCTGCGGCACCTGTTCGATCGCGTTGGACGCCATAAATACACATCCCCAAAGAAGATTTCAAACTTACTCGCAGTATACTCCAGATTTTTGTGGAGAAATCCGCGCTTTGCTCTAACAATACGGGGGATTCCCGAATCTATCCCTTCAACTTTGCCAGGCGCCGGGCAGCCTCATCCAGAGTCTCCGGCCGCTTGCAGAAGGCAAAGCGCACCTGCCGGGCGCCATCGCGCGGATCGCGGTAGAAGCTCGATCCCGGCACCGCCGCCACCCCGATCTCCTGCACTAAGTATTTCGCGAATGCGACATCATCTTCGAATCCGAACGCAGAGATGTCGGTCATCACGTAATACGCACCTCGCGGACGGAAGCATTGGAACCCGGCCGCGGTAAGCGCCGGCATGAGATGGTCCCTTCGTACCCGGTATCCCTCGGCCAGGCGCTGATAGTACTCGGGTGGCAGGCTCAGGGCCGCGGCCCCGGCTTCCTGCAAAGGAGCGGGAGCGCCCACGGTAAGGAAGTCGTGCACCTTGCGAATCGCGTTCGTGATCTTCTCCGGCGCGACGGCCCATCCCACTCGCCATCCAGTTACGCTGTACGTTTTCGACATGCCGTTAATTGTGACGGTGCGGTCGCGCATCCCGTCGAGCGATGCCATTGAAATGTGCTCCGTGCCTTCGTAAAGAATGTGCTCATAAATCTCGTCGGTAATGGCCAGCACGTCGAATTCGACGCAGAGATCGCGGATCAGTTTAAGTTCCGCACGGGTGAAGACTTTGCCGGTGGGATTGTTCGGAGTATTGAGGATGATCGCCTTGGTGTGCCTGTCGAACGCGCGGCGGAGTTCTTTTTCGTCGAAGGTCCACTCGCCTGCATCGTTCTTGGGCGGACGCAGTTTCACGAACTTCGGCTTGGCGCCGCTCAGAACTGAATCCGGCCCGTAGTTCTCATAGAACGGCTCGAAGATGACCACTTCATCACCGGTATTGCATACGGCGAGAAGCGTGGAGATCATCGCTTCCGTGGATCCGCAGCAGACCGTGACTTCCTTTTCCGGATCGACCGTAATTCCCTGCCACACACCCATCTGCCGCGCGATCGCGTTGCGAAGGTTCTTGGCGCCCCATGTGATCGCGTACTGATTGATGTCTGCCCCAACCGCCTGTTGAGCCGCTTGCTTGATTTCGGCAGGCGCGGGGAAATCGGGAAATCCCTGGGCCAGATTGACGGCCTGATAAAGCATCGCCTGCCGCGTCATTTCGCGGATCACCGATTCGGTGAAGTGCGAGACTCGGTCGCTGAGGAAGTGCTTGCGGTGGGTTGTCTCCGGCGGAGTCGTTGAAGGCGCGTCGGACATAGGAGGCAGACTAGCACAGCCGGCAAACTTCATTGCCACGGATTCATGGGGATAAACACGGATCATTTCGTATTTAGAAGCGTCTCAATCCGTGTGTATCCGTGTTGATCCGTGGCAATGAGTTTGTTGAGCCCCATTTCCGGCTACGTTGCAAACCTCTGCGCTGCCCTTGCCTTCGCCTTCGCCGCTTCTTCTTCGCGGTTCTTCGGCGGCGCCGCGGTTTCCAGCGAGCAAAGAAGACGCCGGGAAACCATCGTCACTTCCTCAACCGCGGCCAGAAACGAGGCTTCATTTGCTTGCGATGGCTTGCTGAATCCGGCAATTTTCCGGACAAATTGCAGCGCGGCGGCCCGCACTTCATCCTCGGTGGCCGGAGGCTGGAAATTGAATAGGACTTTGATATTTCGGCACATGCGAAAACAACCCCACCCGGCAGATCTCTTTGACGTATACGCTTAGCCTACCCGGGCGATTTTACCGCGTCCAGGATCACCCGTTCAGTGTGCGTTCGAAGACGACGCAGCTGCGGGTTCGAGCATGATCTCTTGATCGTCTCCATTCCTGACCGCCTGAAAAAAGCCCCGCACAGCAGGGTACTGACCGCGATCTAGAAGAAAGACATCGACCGTCAGCTTACGGGTGAGATGTAACTCGGTATGACCGTTCTCGACCGTGAGGCTATACGTAAGATCTTGCGCCATTTGCTTTTGAGGGAGCGGAACGCTGTACACCTTCCATCCTTCTGGAAGTTCGATGACCACGTCGTCATCGTTTTCATAAGGGAAGGCGAAGTAAATCGGGTGGACTCTCTCAGCGTGTTCAAAAACGTGCCGTTCCGTTGCGCCAAATACAGCGGCAGGCATGATGAGTCGCCTGCCCGCACTTGAGCTCCAATTCGGGATCTTCACGTCGAATTCCGCAACCAGCGGCATCGCCGGATTCACCCAGTCCGGTTTATTCGTGAGTTCAAACTGACCCTGCACCGGGACCTGCGCTTTGACGTCGTCTTCTAAATATTGCCGGCGCGCTGGTTCATCGCTGTTCCGTTCATCCTGGCGGTGATACATGGAACTGAGCCCGTTGTATATCACCGTCAGTTTGCCTTCGAGAGCGCCATCGGCAGTCAGCTTCAGGTGCGCCGTACGTTGAACGCTCGATTCTGAGCTTACCGGAAGCGAAGTCTTGATCCATGTGCCTCCATCTTTGTCCAACGCTAGACCCGGTGTGGCCGTTTCTGACCAGGTCAGCATGCCAAATGGCGTAAATGCTGCTCCGGGATCGAAGTAGAGATCCTTGCCATTGAGCTTTACCAGGACAAGGTTGGCGTTCAGTTTCCAGTTCTCCATTGTCTTCGGCAGAAAGAAGTATTGTCTTCGGCTGGAGACCCAGACTCCGCGGGCATCGACGCCCGCTGCTCGAGCAAGAGCAAGGAACAGCCAGGTCAATTGAAATGCGTCGCCATAACCACGCTTCCAAACCTGCTCCACATTTTCGGGAGACTTCTCTTTCGCCCGCTTCTCCTCTTGCGCCGTCTTTTGCGGTTCGTAAGAAGTATTGCGGAGCTGTTGTACGCGGTCGTAGATCTTTCGCAGTTTGACTTCGGGTGAGTCCCCCGGCGAAATGACGTGCGCCGCCGCCTCCTGCATCACCTTAGGCTTCGCGATGAAGGTTTCCAGGTAATCGTTCCAGCCCTTGCCTACATGGCGCCAATACTCGTTGGGGTCGCGCTCGAAATACCGGTCCTCGTAAATGAAATCGACCCGGCCCTCTTCTTCCAGAGGCGGCGGCATGAAGTCCTCGATCTCGAGCGCCGGAATGTCGGGAACATTCATGGTGAATGAGTGGTTCGGACCTTCCACGGGTTGAACCCCAGGAGGAAGCCCCTGCCAGCTGCGGCGAAGACTCATGTGCCCATTTGTCGCCTTGTACGGCATCAATGTGAACCTGGCGCGCCGCGTGAACAGTTCGTCATCGTTGAGAATCCAGCGGGACTCGAAAAGGAGATGCTCGCGTAATTCGATTGTGTAGTGATACTCGATAATGCTTCCGGCCTGCACGTTAGGAAGCGTGAAAGTTTTGGCCAGGTACCGAAGCCCTCGCGCTTTTGCGATCGTTTTCTCGAACACCTGCCCGCTGAATTCGGTAATAGTGCCGTCTGGTTGAACGGTCCGTGCGTGGATTTTGTCTACGTTTTCGGTGTCCTTATCGAAACTAATTTTGACATCTCCGTATTTGCGGCCCTCATCAGTCAGAATTTTGATCCGGATGTAGTTGTCTTCATGAGACGTGACGCCGTTGTCGTCCCGGTCTACTTCCCGGAAAAGAATAATCGCCGGCGCACCCGGCACGTGAGGATCCCCCGTCATCTTCAGATCGTCAGGAGAAACAGGGAAGAAATCTTGTGCGAACGATAAAGCAGGCAGAAGCGCAAACATCAGTGAAATGGAGAGAACGCGGAACGGCGATCTATGTAACCTCGCAATAAAAGACATGCCAGTCCTCGTATAGTCCCTATTGAACGTCGACACAAGTGGACTGGGGCATTATCCGAGAAGGTCCTTTCCGGTCCAGCCCGATCGCAGATGCTTTGAGCACTCAGCTTGCAAGCCCTTTCCTGCGGCGGTATGATTCGCCTCTATCCCGCGCCGCGACTTCGGTTGAACTCATTCCCCGGGTGGAGCAGTGGGGTTCTCGACGCAACACATCTGTGGGGGCTTGCAGTGACATCTTCCGTGCGGCCTCTGGCCGTGGACGAACAGGTCGGTGGCTACAAGATCCTCGGAACGGCGGGCGTCGGCGGGATGGGAGTGGTCTACAAGGCCCTCGACCTCAAGCTCAACCGTACCGTCGCTTTGAAGTTCCTGCCCAGCGATCTCAATATCGGCTCCAAAGATAAAGAACGATTCCTGCAGGAGGCGCGCACCGCCTCTGCCCTCGACCACACCAACATCGGCGTCATCCACGGGCTCGAAGAAACGGCGGACGGCCACGCCTTCATCGTGATGGCCTACTACGAGGGCCTCACGCTGCAAGAGAAAATCCGCCCTGGCCCGATGGCTCCAAAAGAAGCAATCGAGATCATGATGCAGGTGGCGCGCGGGCTGGCCGAGGCGCACGAACGCAGCATCATTCATCGCGACATCAAGCCGTCCAACGTCATCGTCACCCGCCAGGGTGTGGCTAAGATCGTCGATTTCGGCCTCGCGCGCGTCGCCAGCAACGTCGCCACAACTCTTACCGCCGGACCCGTCGGAACGCTGGCCTACATGTCGCCGGAGCAAGTCCGCAACGAACCGCTCGACCGGCGCACCGATATCTGGTCGATGGGTGTCCTGTTCAACGAGATGCTCACCGGCAAGCATCCGTTTGAACGTGGGAATATGTCGGCGGTCCTGCTCGCGATCCTGGAGCAGCCGCCTCCAGTCGAGGGCATGGATCCAGCCCTGGCTTCCATCGTCTGCCGCGCCCTGGCCAAGGACCGAACGCACCGGTACAACGACTGCCGCGAATTATTAGCGGATCTTGAGGCTTGCAAGCCGGCCTTCGACATGGCCCCCAGTGCCCCCTTAGCGCGAAACTTGAAGGCTTCCACCCGCGACCTGCGCCGAGCGATGGAGCACGCTTCTTCCAGCCGTGTGCTCACGAGCCCCGTCCAGCGCGCGCGCCGCTGGGCGGTCGAACTTCTTGCAGCCTTGCTCCTGCTGGCCGCGCTCTCGTTGCTGGTTCCCTCTGTGCGGCGTGCGGCGGCCGATTTTCTTTCCGGCGCTCCGGCCGCCGGAGCAGAAAAGCACATCGCCGTCCTTCCCTTCGACAATATTGGCGACAATCCGCAGAACGAGGCGATCTCCGAGGGGTTGCAGGACAGTCTGACCAGCAAACTTTCGAATCTTGAAAGCGGTCAGCAATCGCTCTGGGTCGTTCCGGCCAGCGAAGTGCGCCGCCGGAAGGTGAACGATCCGGAAGCCGCTCTCCGCGAATTCGGCGCGACCCTCGTCGTGAAAGGCAGCGTATTGCGCGACGCCTCGGGCGTCCACCTGACCGTGAACCTGATTCGCACCAAGGACGTGCGTCAGGAAGGCTCTCTTTCCCTGAACGATCCCGCCGGAGATTTTGCCTTGCTGCAAGACCAGGCCGTTTCCGGCCTGGCGCGGCTGATGCACGTAGAAGTCCCGGCAACAGCACTGCACACGGCGGACGGTTCAGCCCCTCCCGCCGCCTATGAGTCCTATCTGAAAGCACTTGGATACATGCAGCGCTACGACAAGCCGGGCAATCTGGATCAGGCCATCGACGCGCTTTCCAGTGCCGTGACCTCCGATCCGCAGTTCGCGCTGGGCTATGCAGGATTGGGAGAAGCCTACCGTCTGAAATATCAGCTCGATAAAAATCCCAAGTGGACGGAACTAGCATTGGACAACGCAACCAAAGCCACCAGCCTGAATAACTCGCTGGCCACGGCATGGGTAACACTGGGACGCATTCACGACGCGGCCGGCAAGAACGACCTGGCGCTCTCCGAATTCCAGCGCGCTCTCCAACTGGATCCGCGCAACGCGGATGCGCTCAATGGGGAGGGGCTTTCTTACGAGCATGCAGGCCGCCCGGCCGATGCCGAGGCTACTTACAAGAAAGCTATTGTTTTACGACCTGATTACTGGGACGGATACAACAGCCTCGGTCTTTTCTATGACGATCAGGGCAAGTACGACGAAGCGTTCAAGCAATTGCAGCATGCGATCGAACTAACTCCCGATAATGCCACCGCGTATTCCAATCTCGGCGCTGCTTACATAGATTCAGGAGACCCCAGGTACTTTCCCGAGGCCGAGATTGCGCTAAAAAAGTCAACCGAACTTGCCCCCAGCTATGGAGCGTACGCCAACCTTGGATCGTTATATCTCAGGCAGGATCGTTTTGCAGAAGCCGCCTCTGCCACAGAAAAGGCGCTGCAACTGAACGACAAGGATTTCATTGTGTGGACGAATCTGGAGTTGGCCTATGCGGGTTTGAAGGACAACGCAAGAGCGAAGAGCGCGCTCGACAAAGAGCAAGCTCTGTTGGAACAGGCGGCAGAGTCGGGCCCGCGCGATGCCAATGTGCAATACCGCCTGGGCGTCGTTTACGCCAAAAGGAACCTCCCTGAAAAAGCGATCCTGCGGGCCCAATCCGCGCTCGCCCTCGCTCCGGAAGATCCTTACGTGCTGGAGGGAGTCGGTGAAATCTACGAACGGCTCGGAGATCGTAAAAAAGCATTGGAGTACATTGAGAAGGCCTTGGGAAAGGGGTATTCTCTCGATGCCCTAAAAGGTGATCCTTCCCTCAAGAGTTTGTTGTCCGATCCGAATTTCCGGCCCCGCACGAAGTAATCACAATTACCACTAGGAGGTAAAACAATGGCAACTGCAAGAGTTCCGATCCCAGAAGCGCTCTACGATGTCCATATTGATCTTAACGGCGAGTCAGAATCTCTGGGGATCTCTGTCCTGTCCTCTGACCAAGTCGAATTTACCAACAATGCGCCTTTTCCGGTGCTGATCAAGTTCATCTGCGCCAACGGCCCCGTATTCACCGACATTCAGAGCATCAACGCGGGCGGGACAAGTTCAGCCCAGACTCCGCAGAAGACGGAGATCACGACGGATTACTACATACAGAATCTCAACACAAAGGCCTGGCAAGGGCCCTACAGCATCCAGGTCGGTATCAATCCCACCGTGGTGGCCGCGCCGCTTTACATCCCGATTGTGGATGGTGCTCCCCCAAAGACTGGGAATCCAAACATGAGCACTGTGGCGGTTCCTCAGCGCGGATGGGTTCAGTTCAATTTGGACCAGTCGTACAACCTGAGCTGGAGCCCGAGCAATGCGTTTCCCGTAGTCGCGGCTCCGATTGGACCAGGCAACTACACGTATCAAGCGCAGACCGGAAATCAGAACCAGGATGCAACCTACACTCTCGCGAGTGTCAGAGGAGTGACCGGCAGTGGAACGGTCAAGATCCGGTCCTAGCGAATAGGACGCTCATCGCCGTTTCAAATTGAAAAGAGCTCCATCCGCATCCGGGTGGGGCTTTTCTCTTTGGCCAAGCCGCCCAACAGGACTGCGACATCGCTTCCTGCTTTGGACCCATTAACCCTCATGCTATAATTCTTTATTCTCAGTCGCTTAGAGCACGGAGGACTGTATCGATAAACGTTTTATCCGCATCAACGATCGTATTCGGGCCCGCGAAATTCGCGTGATTGATGATGAAGGGCAACTGCTCGGCATCATGCCTCCTTTCGAAGCGGTCCGCAAAGCTCGTGAAAAGAATTTAGACCTGGTTGAGATTTCGCCCACCGCGCAGCCTCCCGTTTGCCGCATCATGGATTACGGGAAGTATCTCTACCAGCAGGAAAAGAAAGAGCGCGAGGCCAAGAAGCACCAGAAGACCATCACCGTAAAAGAGGTCAAGTTCCGCATCAATGTGGACGACCACGATTACGAGACGAAGAAGAATCACGTTCTGCGCTTCCTCGGTGAAGGGGACAAGGTTAAGGCAACAATTTTCTTCCGTGGACGCGAGATGACGCGCACCGGTCTGGGACGTCAGATTCTGGAACGGCTCATCAAGGACGTGGAATCGCAAAGCATCGTGGAGTTCCGGCCGCGGCAAGAGGGCAACACGCTGCACGCCATTCTGGCGCCAAAGAAAACGGAAGTGCCGCAGAAGCCGAAGCAGTCGCCGCAAGGCGGACAGCCCAGGCCCGCGGGATCGTCAAGTTCGCAACCCGCAACGCCGCCGGCGCAGGTCGCCAAACCCGCGTCGTAAGCGAATAAGAACTTAGTTTTTGTCATTCCGAGCGCAGCCAGGAATTTGCTTTTCTTGCCGTCAGCGCTCCTCTGACATCGAACAATATTTTGACTGACAGCTGGTGGCTGAAAGCTGACAGCTGTTTCTGAGGATCGACATGCCGAAATTGAAAACGCACAAGGGCGCTGCCAAGCGCTTCAAGAAGACGGCGACAGGAAAGGTGAAGCGCGGGCACGCCAAGCTGCGCCACATCCTGACGTCCAAGGACACGAAATCCAAACGCAAGCTGAGAAAATCCGGCTTGGTGAGCGATGGAGATCTCGCCAAAGTGCTGCGGATGATCCCATACCAGTGAGAAAGAATTGAGTGATTGTGTGATTGAGTCATTGCGCGGGATTGAAAATCGCCCAATGTCCCGATCGCTCGATCTCACAATTCCAAGGCGCGTGAAGAGGCAGCCACCTTACCTCCAGCCGCCATATAACCGAAGTACAAAAAGGAGAGCATCATGCCTCGTGTAAAGCGCGGAACTAAGCGCCGCCAGAAACGCAAAAAGATACTCGACCGCGCAAGCGGATATTTCCTTACAAAATCCAAGCTGTACCGCTCGGCAAAAGAAGCCGTCGAGCGCGGGCTGAAGTTCGCCTACGCCGGACGCAAGCAGCGCAAGCGCCAGTACCGCTCGCTCTGGATCGTCCGCATCGGCGCCGCCGCCAAGTTGAACGGTCTGAGCTACAACCAGTTCATCCACGGCCTGAAGAAGGCCGGAGTGGAACTCGATCGCAAGATTCTCGCAGACCTGGCGGTGAACGACCCATCGGGATTTTCGAGCCTGGCGACGCAGGCAAAGACCGCGCTGGCGTAGAGAAGCAGCGATCAGCAGTCGGCTTTCAACAGAGTCGGTAAGGGCATGGCTTCAACTGCGCCGTCCGATGTTTTCTATTAACAACAATTTTCTATTAACAACAATTTGTCATCCTGAGCCGCAGCTTTTGGCGGCGAAGGACCTGTGCACTCGTATGCAGTGCGGAAGCCGCCGGCAAGATGCATAGGTCCTTCGCGCCAAGAACGCGCTCAGGATGACAAGAGTGCCGGTTATCGTGTCCTATACCGTTCCCCAACTGACGGATTATTCGCCGGCCGCACTCGAAAAGGCTGCCAACGAATGTATCGCTGCCTGCCAGGCGGAAGCCGCGGAGGTCCGCTCTGACGCCGATCTCAAATCCTTCCGTGATCGCTGGATGGCACGCAAGAACGGCATCCTGACCCAGATCAACGACCTCTGGCTGAAGGGTGCGCCCAAAGATGCCAAGCGCGATACCGGCATGCGCGTGAACGAACTGAAAGCGCGCGTCACCGAACTCGTCGACGCCGCGCACGTAACCAGCGGCGGAGAAGATATTGTGGCCCAATCCGTCGACATCTCCCTGCCCGGCATCCGCCGCCCCATCGGCGCCCAGCACCCCATCATTAAGACCATGAACGAAATCGTCGGCGTCTTCCAGAAGCTCGGATATTCCGTCGCCGAAGGGCCCGTCGTGGAAACAGACTATTACAACTTCGAAGCATTGAACTTCCCGCCGAATCATCCGGCACGCGACACGCAAGACACTCTCTTCATCGCTGGACAACAGTCCAAGCCACAGCGCGAGCGCCTGCTGCTGCGCACTCATACTTCTCCGGTGCAGATTCGGACGATGGAGAAGATGCGGCCGCCGATTCGGATTGTGATTCCCGGGACGGTGCATCGCAACGATCCTCCGGATGCGAGTCACTCGCCGATGTTTCATCAGATCGAAGGGCTCGCGGTCGACACTAACATTACTTTTGGCGACTTGAAGGGCACGCTCGATCACGCGATGAAGGCCTTGTTCGGGTCGAATGTGAAGACGCATTTCCGGCCGTCGTTCTTCCCGTTCACCGAGCCGAGCGCAGAGTTGTACGTGAGCTGCTTCATCTGCGGCGGAAGCGGCAAACGCGGCTCTGACAATGCTCCATGCCGTCCCTGCAAGCAGACGGGATGGATCGAAGTTCTCGGCTGCGGCATGGTCGATCCCAACGTCTTCGAGTTCGTGAAAGACAACGGATACGATCCGAAGAGAGTTTCCGGATTCGCCTTCGGCATGGGAGTCGATCGCCTCGCGCTGTTGAAATATGGCGTGGATGACATCCAACTGTTCTTCCAGGGCGACGTGCGGTTCCTGGAGCAGTGGGCGTAAAGAAATGCCGGGATGGCCCACCCGCGTGGTTTTCGTAGGGAGGGGATTTTCGGAGTAACGCATTCTGCGTCATCCTGAGCGGAGCCGCTTTTCAGGCGAAGCGAAGGATCTGGCGTGTAGCGCTAGAAGCTAGAAGCTGATTCATGAAACTCTCCGCCAACTGGATTCGCGACTACGTTGACTTACATGTCGACGATAATCACCTCGCGTCCGACTTAACCGATGTCGGCTTCGGCGTCGAAGGCATCGAGGGACACGGCGCGGATGCTGTCTTCGAAGTCGAGATCGGCACCAACCGCCCTGACGCCATGAATCATTACGGAGTCGCTCGCGAAGCGGCGGCGATTTACGACCTGCCGTTGAAAGAGCTGTCCGCTCTCCGCCATCAGCCATCCGCAAATGCCAGCACACCCTTCCCGATTACCGTGGAAGAGCCGGAACTCTGTCCGCGATTCACGGCTCGCGTTCTTCAAAATACGAAAATCACGTCCTCGCCAGAGAAAGTCGCGCACCGTCTCCAACTGCTCGACCAGCGGCCCATCTCGAATGCAGTCGACGCGACCAACTACGTTCTCTGGGAGATCGGCAAGCCCACACACGTCTTCGACGCCGATCTGCTCGAAGGTGGCCGCATCATCGTCCGCAAAGCCCGCGCCGGCGAGACGCTCAAGACGCTCGATGGCGTTGACCGCAAGCTCACAACCGAAGATCTGGTCGTCTGCGATGTGAAGAAGCCCGTCGGTCTCGCCGGGGTGATGGGCGGCTACGACACGATGATCACCGACAAAACGCGCAACATCGTGATCGAGTCGGCATGGTGGGACCCGGGAATTGTCCGCAAAATGTCGCGGCGCCACGCGATTCACACCGACGCTTCACACCGATTCGAACGCGGAGCCGATTTCGAATCGACAGTCCTTTCCTGTGATCTCGTGGCGGAAATGATTCTCTCCTCCGGCGGCGGCGAACTCGTCGGAGATGTCGTCGACGTCGTCTCGAAGCGCATGGATCAGGCGCCCGTCGTGCTTCACGTCTCGGAGGTCCAACGCATTCTGGGCCGGAGTCTCGACGCCGGACAGATCTTTCGCCTGCTGAAGAGACTTGGATTCATCCTGATTCCCGAGGGCCAGCCCGAAACACAGGGAGATCAGCAATTCCGCGTGCAGATCCCGAGCTGGCGCCTGGACGTCGAGCGCGAAATCGATTTGATCGAAGAGATCGCGCGGCTGCACGGCTACAACAAGTTCCCGAATACGCTGCCGGCCTACAGCGGCGCGGTGATTGAGTTGCCGCAGGCCAAGATCGACAACACGGTCCGCGAACGCGCGCTGGCTTTGGGCTACAACGAAGCGTTGTCGCTGACATTTATTTCGTACACCGACGCCGAGAAATTTTCTTCGGCCACGGGAAATCAGGTTCTCGAATTGGAAAATCCTCTGAGCGAGGAAGCCTCCGTCATGCGGACTTCGCTTGCCCCCGGCATGCTCGACATGCTGGCCTGGAATGTGAACCGGGATGTCGCTGAAGCGCGATTATTTGAGATGGGAAGCATCTACGAAATGCAGAACGGAGAGCGCATCGAGCCGCGATGCGCCTGCCTTGGCGCGACCATGGCCGCAGTCCGCGCATCGCTTCCCATCAGCGGCGCCGTGGACGTCAGCAAGGGAGAGCACGCTCTGGCTGCCGAAGCCTTCCGCGGCTTCAAGGGGGACGTCGAGAGTCTTCTGGCAGCGTTCGCCTGCCACATTCACTACGACCGGGCCGCGGCGGAGTATTTTCATCCGGGACGCTCGGCGCGAGCCCTGGTCAATGGCCAACCTGTCGCGCAGTTTGGCCAGGTCCATCCGGAAGTGGCGGCTGCACGCAAGCTGCGCCAGGACGTGTTCCTGGCGGAATTCGATCTCGATCAGCTTTACCAGATGGGATTGCGCCCGGCGCGTTTCGTGCCGCTGCCCAAGTATCCCGTGGTGGATCGTGATTTTTCATTCGTCTTTGCCGACGATGTCGCGTTCGAGCAGATGCAGCAGGCCATTGCCGCGCTGCACATTCACGAGCTGAAAGAATTCTCTCCCGTCGAAATTTTCCGCGGCGGCTCCATCGCTGCGGGAAAATATTCGGTCCTGCTTCGGGTCCTGTTCCAATCGAGCGATCGGACATTGCGCGAGGATGAGATCGCGCAGTGGTCTGCGAAAGTTGTTGCCGCGCTGACCGCGCTCGGCGGAACGCAGCGGGCCTAAGTGCTTCTCGTCCGGAAATCCAAAATCCGACCCGAAGACGCAACCCAGCTCCCGACAAGCTGATATTCCTAAGTTCCTTTTCATCCAGTTCTAACGGAAAACGAAATAGCGGGCCGCGCTGTACTTTTTCCAGTTCCTGCCGATAGAACCAAGGTGGAAAGCATATCTGCTGGTATTGCCGCGGCTCGAGCCAAAGTGGGGCCAATCAAGCCCCTTCGGTATGTCGCCCGTCAGCCGATTTTCGATCGCGAAGAAAAAGTATTCGGCTACGAACTCCTCTTCCGCGATGGGTTGGAGAACGCATTCAATGGGGACACCGACGAAGCTTCCCGAGCCACGCTCGACAGCACTCTGCTGATGGGGCTCGATGTCCTGTGCGACGGCCGCCGCGCGTTTGTGAACTGCACGCGCGACACCTTGATCAAGGGATTGGTGCGGCTGCTGCCTTCGACCTCAACCGTCGTGGAGATTCTGGAAACGGTTCGGGGCGATCCCGACGTGATGGCCGCGTGCGTGAGCCTGAAAGAAGCGGGATACATGATTGCGCTCGACGACTACGTTGCCGGCGATCCGCGGGAACTGATGGTTGAAATTGCCGACATCATCAAGATTGAGATGAAGTTGACGAGCGAGCAGGAGCGCACGGCGCTGATCAAGAAATTCGGCCCTTGGCGCTGCCGGATGCTGGCGGAGAAAATCGAAACCTATGACGAGTTCCAGCGGGCGCGCGATCAGGGATTCGTCTATTTCCAGGGATACTTTTTCCGGCGCCCGGAAATGATGGCCGCCCACAACATGCCCGCGAACCGGCTGAACTATTTGCGCATGTTGCAGGAAGTGTCGCGGCCCGAGTTGAATGTTCCCGCGCTCGAGAAGCTGATTAAGGCCGAAGCGTCGGTGTGCTACCGGCTGCTGCGGTATCTCAACTCCGCGATCTTCGCCTTTAAGAGCGAGATCCATTCCGTACGACACGCGCTGTCGATCCTCGGGGAGCGCGATGTCCGGCGCTGGGTGCGTCTGGTGGCTGCCGTTGGCGCAGGACAAGAAAAGACCAGCGACCTTGTGCTGACCGCTTTGGTGCGCGGGCGCTTTGGGGAACTGCTCGCGCCCCGCGTTCCACATGGCGAGTCGGATCTGTTTCTCCTCGGCCTGCTTTCGCTGATCGACGCGATGCTGGAAACACCGATGGCGGAAGTGCTGGACAAAATTCCGCTCGATCACGAGACGAAAGACGTTCTGCTCGGGAAGCCGAGCCCGTTGCGTCCGGTGTTCCAGCTGATGCTGGCGCACGAGAGTGGCGAATGGCAGGCGGCGGCCGAACTCAGCGAAAAGCTGCATATGGATCCGGAAGACGTTGCCGGATACTACTGGCAGGCACAGCAGTGGGCCCGAGAAGTTTCGCATGAGGAGTAGCCAGACTCCGAGGGGCATGACCGCCTGTGCAAAAACCCGGCTTGGTAGGCCTTGCGCGGTTCGACGAGGCCTAGTACGATGAAGACGATCTCATTAGGCCTCGTTCCCGCGCAGGCCTTCCGCGCCAGCCGTTCTGAGGCGGCGCCTTAACGGATCCGATAAGCAAAATCGAAACTAAAATACGCAGTACAGTTTTCATTCGCAAATAGCAGTTCTGTTCTGAGGTGGGGTTCGTTCCACGGTGTGTCCAGTCGCAAGCCCGTAATGCGCGTAGCGAAAGAGTGTGCAGGCTATGTCCTGCGCAAAAGCCGCGCCCATCGTGGAGTTTGAAATTCTGTATCAATCGAAGCAGTTTCACAATCTGAGAGGACTATGAACGCAGGACCAGGCAGACCCTCCGGTGGCGGCGGTGGAGGAGGAAGAAGACGGCGGCGAGGCCGCCGGCAGCATAACCCGCGAGGTCATCGGCCGGGGCAGGGCTTGTCTCGCGAAAACAAAGACGGCATCTACACCGCGCCCATGGATCACAGCTACCGCGCCGCTCTTTCCGGCAACAACAATGGGCACAAAGGCGGCAGGCAGCGTCCGGGTTTCTCGACGCAGTATCCGCAACCTGAGCCGGAGCCGCTTCCGCCGAGCACGGAAGACACCAACTCCCGCATCTTCGCCTTCATCGAAGACCTGTTTTTCATGGCGAAGATTCAGGAGACGGCGCGCAAACTCAACGTCAAAGTGGAATTCGTCAAGAGCGACAAAGACTTGATGGAGAAGATACAGCAGAACGGCGAAGAGAAACCGTCGCTGATCATCTTCGATCTGAACAATACCGGCGTGAAGCCCCTCAGCCTGATTCCGAAACTGAAAAGCAAGCTGAAGAAGGGGACCTCGATCATCGGATTCCTGTCGCACGTCCAGGGAGACCTGAAGCAGAAAGCGCACGAAGTGGGCTGCGACATGGTGCTGCCGCGGTCGGCGTTCTCGCAAAATCTTCCGCAGTTGCTCCGGCGTCACGGCGCCCCGGAAGACGCCGAACCGACGGTGCAGTAGATCAAGCGACTCACGTTTCAAGCCTCAAAGTCTCGGCGGTGTTCTTCCCAGCCGCCCTTTTAACCCTCGGAAGCCTCGGAAGGGTTGAATCTCTATGATCCTGCCCCCCTCCCCTTGCGGTCTCTTGGAATCATCGAGTTAGGGGAAAATATCGACAAAATCCTTGTGGCTCACTATTTTATGGGTAAAATATTGAGAACATGAGACTTGGTTGGCCCTTGGCCTCGCGATTTTTTCGAGCGCGTGAAGCCAAAATCCAGATTTCAAAGAACTTATAAGCTGGACGATCCGTTTGCCCCTTGCAAAATCTTGAGCCGCTAGGACTTACACGTAAAATACTCCATTTAAAGCACTTAGCGGATGGGCCTTCGAAGTCATCTTTTGCCATTCGGCCTGACCATGATCAGGCTCATGGCCTGTGGAGCGCAAGGTCAGATGTCACAAGTTCAGTCTGTCTGCTTGTGGAGAACTCGGGCTGCGCGGAAGGCTCCTCCCACTCAAGCCAACGCCGGGCTTGAGAGGGGCACCCGCCGGACAGCCGATGGCGGCTGTCCCCACATGAGGCGATGGGCGGCTGTCCCCACATGAGGCGATGGCGGCTGTCCCCGCGTGAGGCGATGGGGGCCTGTCCCCAGACAAGGCGATGGCGGCTGTCCCTACTGAAATTGGAGATCAACGGATCGGGCTATCCCGGGGGCCAGTGCAACGCGCGGCCGCCTAGGAGGTGGACGTGGAGGTGGAAGACGGATTGTCCGGCGCCGGGGCCGACGTTGAGGACGGTGCGGTATCCATTCTCGATTTTGCGCTGGCGCGCGATCTCGGCGGCGGCAAGGTGACATCGTCCGATGATTTCGGCGTCGGCGTCCTCGGCTTCTTTCAATCCGGCAAAATGCCTTTTCGGAATGATGAGCACGTGCGTCGGGGCCTGCGGATTGATGTCTTCGAAGGCGAATACGTGCTCGTCTTCATGAATCTTTTTGGCGGGAATCTCTCCGCGGATGATACGGCAGAAGAGGCAGCTGGGGTCGGTCATGGAGTGCTCCGGTATCAGGAAAGATAGCACAGAGAAGCTATCAGTTTAGGGGACAGAGGCAGTTGTCCGTGAGCCGCGGAACATCCCCACTTCTCGCAAAGGCGGCGAAAATTGGGGCACCCATAGGGATTTGGTTCGAGCAGAAATCGAGGCCTCAAATTAGTCCAGGCGGACTACGAAAACGGCGCCTTCTGGCGTCTTGGTTTCGGCGGCTAGCTTTTGGGCGCGGTCGCGGTCGTCGTCGAGGACGCGGACGCGGATCCACCAGTCTCCGGCCGGGCTTTCGAAGCGAAGAACCTTAGCGGTGTGATAGCGGCGAGTGAGATGGTCGGCGAGTTTCGAGGCTTGAGGTTCGTCGGGGAACCCGCCAATCTGAACCGCCCACTTGCCGGGCGCGCCCGGAAGGCCGGCGGATTCCATCAACTCGATCTTCACTTTTGCGACGCCCGGTCCCCAGACATCGAGCTTTTTGGCGGCGGCGAGCGAGAGATCGATGACGCGTCCGGGAATAAACGGTCCGCGGTCGGTGATGCGCACCAGAGCAGTCGATCCGGTCTTGACGTTGGTGACGCGCACGACGGACCCAAGAGGATAGGTGCGATGCGCGGCGGTCATGGCGTGCATGTTATAGATCTCGCCATTGGATCCGCGGCGGTTGTGATAGGGCGGTCCGTACCAGCTGGCGAGGCCGAGTTCGGTGGCAAGCGGCTTGGCGCCGGGGGGAATGGTGGGCTCGGCGAGATCGGCGTCTTCGGGCGGTTCCTTCGGGCGAGCGGGAGTTTCCTTTGCGCCAGGAACATTCGCGGCGGGCGCGGCTTCCGGTTGCGATTCGGGAGGCGGAGGTGGCGGAACACTGACGCGCGCGGTCTTCGGATGTCCGCAACCGCTGAGAAAAAGAATCGTCAGTAGAACAATCAGAAGCATGGACTTTTCGACAAAGAGCGCGTCCGGGACAGGCCGGGAATCGAGACGAGATGCGGCGGTGGCTACTTGGACTTGTGCTGGTCCATATAGTCGGCAAATTCCGACAATTTCTGTGAAGCGACGCGCAACGCCTTGGTGGAATGCGTGCGGACTGCGGGCACGACTTCGTCGTTGAGATACTTGATGAATTCCGGAATTTCCTGTTCGAGGCGCGTGGCGGCGTCGCTGATGGTCTGACTGACACGGGCCGACGCGTCTTCCACCTTGCGGTTGAAGTCGTTCATGGGAGTCCTCGCGATAATCGGGCGTGAATGGATTCACGCGGTACTGCGGATTGCCAGGCTCGGATATTATTTCGTGCCCGAAGGCGCGGGTCAATGGCGGAATGATGACTCGCGGCTGGGATAGAATGCGGATTCGCATGAAGGCTTTGAACGGCGGATCCGGTCGAGAGCGAGAATTTCGGCGGCGGTTGCTGGCGTGGTATGACGCGAACGCGCGTGAACTGCCGTGGCGGGAGGATCGCGATCCGTATCGAGTGTGGCTGTCGGAGATCATGCTGCAGCAGACGCGGGTGGCGGCGGTGATCGAGCATTACCGGGAATTTCTACGGCGTTTTCCTACGGTCGAGAAGCTGGCTGCGGCGCGGGAGGCGAGTGTTCTGGCGGCGTGGAGCGGGCTGGGATACTACCGGCGGGCGCGGATGCTGCACGCGGCGGCGAAGGTGATTGCCCGAGAACGCAGCGGGAAGTTCCCTGAGACGGCCAAGGAGTGGCAGGACTTGCCGGGAATTGGACGATATACCGCTGCGGCGATCGCGAGTATCGCGTTTGAGGAGCCAGTGGCCGTGGTCGATGGGAATGTCGAGCGCGTGCTGCAACGAGTATCGGGCGAGCGGCTCGGAGGCGAGAAACTGTGGAGCGCGGCGGGGAATTTGCTGGATGGGGCGCGTGCGGGAGATTTCAATCAGGCGATGATGGAGCTGGGTGCGACGGTATGTACGCCGCGGGCGCCGCAATGCCTGATGTGTCCGGTGGTTGGATTGTGCGCTACGCGCGGCGAGATCGGCGGATTGGCGAAGCGGGTGCGGCAGAAGAAGCGGGAGATTCATTATGGGTTGGATCTGCGGAATGGAAGCGTGTTTCTGGTGCAGCGTCCACGGGATGCGTCGCTGATGGCGGGCATGTGGGAGTTGCCGGAGATTCCGGCGCCGACAGACCATGCGAAGCCGGTGCTGACGGTGAGGCATTCGATCACGGTGACGGATTACACGGTGCGAGTTTGGCGCACGAAGCTTTCTCGTGAAGTTGGTGGCGATCGGGTCGCTCTCGAGAGGTTGCCGCGAGTGGCGCTGACGGGGCTGGCGCGGAAGATACTGCGGAAAGCTGCAGACGTTCACGAAAATCAGGCAGTGGATAGGGTTCCGACATGAAGATTTCTCTTGTCGTCTTCTTAATGCTGGGGACTTCTTGCTGGGCACAGTCGAACAGCTCTGTTCCGTCTTCGACGCCAGCAGGTTCGCAGAGCGGAACGGTTGTCCTGACGAAGCTCTCGCCACCGGTGTACCCACCGTTGGCGCGGCACGTGTCTGTGGTGTGCATGGAAACCCAGTATTCTCGCGCTGGGTCTCGCTGAGAGATTCCGGCGCTTTGAGATTTCCATCGATTACGATGGGAAGGTCATCTAAAAGATTGGTGTAGCAGGGAAGCCGTGAACTGGTTGCGAAATCTCTTACGCGGAGGAAGTGGAGGAGGATGGATGGCAGCGTTGGTCAGCGGGACGAAGGCCCCGCAGGTTGAGCTCAGGACATTAGAGGGCAAACAGTTTTCTTTAACCGACGAATTGGCGCGCGGGCCGGTGGTGCTGGCGTTTTTCAAAGTTTCGTGTCCGACGTGTCAGTATGCATTGCCGTTCCTCGAGCGGCTCTACAAAGCTTATGGGCAGAAGGGCGTGTCTCTAATCGGCGTGTCGCAGAATGACGGCAAGGAGACGGCCGCGTTCGCGAAGGACTACGGCATTACATTTCCGATTCTGCTCGATGACACGCACAAGTATCCGGCCTCGAATGCCTATGGCCTGACGAATGTGCCGAGCATCTTCTGGGTCGCCGAGGACGGCGAGATTGAAGTGTCGAGCGTCGGGTGGGTCAAGTCCGACTTCGAGCAGATCAATCGGAAAATGGCCGAACACAGTAGTCTCGCGCCTGCGGTGATCTTCAAGTCCGGCGAAGATGTGCGCGACTTCCGCGCTGGTTGAGGGTCGAAAAACTAGCACCGGTTCGGTGCTGAATCCATCAAGCGTTGGACCTCTACCCTCGGTTGGCAGGCACGGTGCATCCGAGATCCCTCCGCCCGCTGGTGAAAGCGCGGGCGTTCGGGATGACGCCGCGGGACCTTGGAATGGCCTTCGGGACTAGCCCTCGCGGGCCGGTTTCCAGTGGTAGATGCACTCTCGTGCTCCAAGGGGGCCATTTCGGCTGCAACTCCAAGGCACTCTATCCGTTACAATTCTTCCAGATTTCAAAAAACAGTGTGTTTGCCTGCGCTGCTTCGTTTAGGGGAGAGCCTGTTATGCGGGGAATGGCGAGGATCGTCTCGAGCGGTCTGATCGCGTGTGTCAGCCTGCTTGTCTGGGCGGAAGGAGGCGCAGCCGGCGCTGGAGGGTCGAAGGCTCCAGCGGTACGTCTACCGGGAGCAGCGTTTGCGGCGCTGGAAACGATTAATCCCGAACATATTCGCTGGCACGTGCGCTTTCTGTCGCACGATCTGCTTGAGGGGCGCGGCACAGGTCAGCGTGGCGGAGACATTGCCGCGGAGTACATTGCGACGCAGTTTGCCGAGTATGGACTGAAGCCCGCTGGAGATCACGGCACGTACATGCAGAAGGTTCCGCTGGTCGGAATTACGACTCTTCCTGAGACCACGTTCTCGCTGGTTCCGAAGCAGGGCGAAACCATGAATCTGAAGCCGCTCGATGAATACGTCGCCTACGATCAGACACAGCAGCTTATATCGGACGTCGACGCGGAGATCGTATTCGTCGGTTATGGGATATCAGCCCCGGAGTATGGATGGGACGACTACAAGGGGGCAGATGTCCGGGGCAAAGTGCTGCTGATGCTGGTCAACGAGCCTCCGTCGGACGATCCGAAATTCTTCAGAGGCAAGGCGCTGACCTACTATGGGCGCTGGACGTACAAGTATGAAGAAGCGGCGCGCCGGGGCGCCGTAGGCGTGATCCTGGTGCATCAGACGCAGATGGCGAGCTATCCGTGGGAAGTGGTGCGGAACTCGAATTCGGGCGAGAAGTCGGCGCTCAAAGTCGATGGCCCGGCGTTGAAAGTCGCGTCGTGGATTCATTTCGATGTGGCGTCGCGGCTGGCTTCGGCTTCGGGCATGAACATCGACAAGATGATGAAAGACGCACAGTCGAAAGACTTTCATCCGGTAAAGATGGGCGCCCGGCTGAAGGCGCACATGGTGAGCAAGATCCGGAACTTTGAGTCGAATAACGTCCTGGCGGTTTTGCAGGGTTCGGATCGCAAGGTCGCCGACGAAGCGGTGATGTACACGGCGCATTACGACCATTTCGGCATTCGTCCGGATATGCCCGGTGACAACATCTTCAACGGGGCGCAGGACAATGCCACCGGATGCGGCATTCTGCTGGAGCTGGCGCGCGCTTTCGGAGCGTCGGCGGGGAGGCCGCGTCGGTCGATTCTGTTCGCGGCGGTCACGGCGGAAGAGCAGGGGCTGTTGGGGTCGGAGTATCTGGGCAAGCATCCGCCGTTCGCGGCTGGAAAGATTTCCCTCGATCTGAACTATGACGATGTGAAGCCGCTGGGCGCTCCGGAGGAAGTGGAAGTGTCGGGGGCGGAGCGGACCACGTTTTATCCGTCGGTGGAAGCCATGGCGAAGGAATTCCGGCTGGCGATTCGACCCGACGCGCGGCCTGAGGCCGGTCACTTCTACCGGTCGGATCATTTCAGTCTGGCGCGGGTCGGGATTCCATCGTTCTCGATCAATGAAGGGATGAAGTTCAAGGGGCATCCGGAGTCGTGGGGGCTGGAGCAGGACCGGGAATACGTGGAGAAGCATTATCACCAGCCGAGTGACGAGTACCATCCCGAGATGGATTTCGTGGGCGATTCAGCCATGGCACGGTTTGGATTTGCGTTGGGATGGGAAGCGGCGAACGCGCAGAAGTTGATTGGGTGGCAGCGTGGAGATGAGTTTGAGGCGGCGCGGCTGAAGAGCCAGAAGTAGCTGTGCCAGTGAATCAGCCTGTCGAAAAGAGGCAATCCACTCAACTCCACGTCATCCCGAGCAACGCGAGGGATCCCATATAAGTCTGAAGCGTAACCGAACCCCGAAAAGGTATTCGTTCGGTGCTCAACACGAACGTAAGTTGATCGCCAGTTCCGGCGAAGCTATGATCCGCGTCAGAGGGAATCCGGATGCGGCACGGCCGTAGCTCGTCGCTCGTTGTAATCCTCGCCGCCGCTATCGCCCACAACGCCATCGCGCAGTGTCCTCATGCAATCACCTGTGACCGGCCGGCTGCTACGGCGCGCTCTCCTCAAGGAGAAGCCGCCGTCTGGCGGACTCGCACTGTTCTGCTCGACCTCGAGCTGACCGACTCCGGAACTGTTCGTGGTGTAAGCGTGTGGGGCGGCGAAGCCCCCTTGCGATCGGAAGCCATCAAGGCAGCGGCGCGGCGACGTTATACTCCGCGAGTGCGAAAACCAAATGTGGTTTCCGTCGAAGTGCGGTTCCCGATCGACAAGCGCGCCCTACCCGATGTACATGAGATCACGATTGGCGTTTCCTCGTGCATTCCAGGGGGCCGTATTACTAACCCAGGGCCGATGGTGCACTTGTCTCCGGAGTCGTTGAATCACCTCGTCCCTATGCAGCCAGTCATTATCATTCCTGAGCCATCTGAAAGGAAATAATCCCCCAGGTCGCAGTTTCAGCAACTTGCGGCTGTAACCGAGGTAACTTTCGCCCTCCGGCATCGCCTGCTAGCCTCCATATGTAGGTTTGTAATCAGCAACTTCCAAAGAGACTCCTGCCGAGGATGCCGAGAATTCCTATCTTTCGACTGGGCGGGGGGCCGGAGAAACCGGCTCCGCCGAATCTGGGCGCGTCGACGCCTTATATTTCGCTGGAAGGCATCTCCGTCGGCGTCGATAACCTAAGACATGATGTGCTGCTGAGTCCGCGATTTGTGGAACTGGCGCGGGCTCAAATCGCGCGGCTGATTGCGCGGCATGGAGAGATTGAAGGACTGCTTGGGGCCGAGACTCCACAATCGACGCAAGGCCCCTCCTGGATGAGAACCCGGCTCGGCAAGGTCGTGCGCCCGAAGCACGAGCCGGCGGATTGGAAATCCGCTCTGACCGAACTGCAGGTTGTGTCGCTAAACCGGGCCAAGAAAGAATTCAAGCTGTCGGTCGATCTTCTGGCTCGACTGGCCGTCACTAAATTCCTACGCACGGAAATGAACCTGCAGTTTGCGCAGGTGGTGGAGCGCTGCCGCGTGTTGCTGAAGAACTACGACAACATGCGAGCCACCCGGGCCCACGAATATCGCGAGCGCGTGGCGAGCTTCCAGGTGCGGAAGAGAATCATTCTGCGCAAGACGGGGCAGGAAATTTTCGAAACGCTGCGCGAAGTCGAGAAGAGCACTCTGGCACGCACGCGGCGGTCGCTATTCGGCGAGGAAAGCACGGGAGGAGCGTACTTCAGCTATCCGCTGTTCCTGAACCGGCTGCTGTTTTCCGAAGACGGGCGCGATGACTATCTCTGTGCTGAGCACTATGTCATGCTCGGGAACTGGGACCGCGATCCCGACCGCTACGGACGCATGCGGGAGATCACTATAGGATTCCTGCGGTCGCTGTATGGAGAAGAAGTCAGCGCCGAGACAATCGATTCGTGGATGAACATTCCCGAAAATGCGCGCGAACTTGTGGGCACGGGAACGCCCGAGGATTCCGATGAGGGATTGGCGCAGCAGGAGAGGCTTGCAGCGTGGGTGCGCCTGCTTGAAGACGAACAGGTGATGGAGAACGTCATTGCCTCGTACTATGTTGTGCCGCTGCTGGGAGAGTACGCGCCGCGAATCAATCCGCAGCAGTTGAAGACCGCGCTCACGGACCGCACCGAATGTGACCGCGTGGAGCGCATGATCCAGGAATTCGGCAAGCTTTCTCCCAATAGCCTGTACGCGGCGGTGGCGAAAGTGGCGACCTGCCGCGGATCGGAACGAGCGAAAGTCGCAGCGCGGTTCCTGGGAGATTTCTTCCAGTACCATCGCGATCTGCGCCGTCTGGAAGTTCTAAGCACGGCTCTGGACTCCGTGAACCTGGTCGCAAACGAGCGCTTGCAGGAACTATCGCGAGTAAACGGAACGCTGTACGAGTTTCTGCTGCCAGAGGAGCAGGAGCAGACGGAAACGGATCGTGTGCTGCGGCACGTGGTGCTCAAGGCCGACGTCCGGGATTCGACGCGGCTGACGCGGACGATGATGGACAAGGGGCTGAATCCGGCATCGTATTTCAGTCTCAATTTCTACGATCCTGTAAATAAATTGCTGGAGAAATACGGCGCGAAAAAAGTTTTCCTCGAAGGTGATGCGATCATCCTGGCGATTCTTGAGCGGGAAGGCGAACCGGGTCTGGCGGTGAGCCGCATGTGCGTGCTGGCGCGCGAAATTATCGAGATTGTGCGTGGATACAACGAACTGATGCAGCGCTCAGGAATGCCGCAGCTTGAGCTCGGAGTGGGCATCACACTGCAGGAATCCGCGCCGCTGTATCTGATGGATGGCGAGCATCAGATCATGATTTCCGAAGCGCTCAATGAGAGCGACCGGCTCTCTGCCTGTAACAAGCGGGCGCGCAAGGTGATGGAATCGCAGGCCGGGCCGTTTCATGTGTATGCATTTCAGGCTGCCGACCTCGACGCGGATGGGAATCCGGAAGACGTGATCCTGAGTTTCAATCTGGGCGGGATTCGAATGAATGAGACGGCGTTCCGCAAAATGCAGCAGGAAATCACGCTCGAGCCGCTGAAGGTGAAATTGCCGCCATCGCTGGCGGCATCGGACCGGGGGGAATACAAGCTCTTCAGCGCGACCGTGCCGGTGGACCGAGACATTTTCCGCAAGATTGTGGTGCGGGAGAGCCGCATTCCGAGAATCAATCCGGCGGACTTTTCAATCAAGGGATGGAGCGATCGGTCTTATTACGAAATCTGCACAGATCCAGTCATCTATTCCGCGCTCGAACGTCGCAAGGGCGCAGGCAACTGAAGAATTAACCGCGAAGGGCACGAAGGTTCACGAAGGGAAAACAACAAGAATTCCTGGGTGTGACTTCGTGCCCTTTGTGGTCCAACTTACCCCTGCTCAATAGCTCATCCCAAATCGCGATGGGCGGAACGGGATCTGGAAGGTCGCGACTACGTCTACGGGCGAGCCGTTTTTTGTAGCGGGCACGAACTTCCACTGCGCGACGGCTTCGCTGGCAAAACGGTCGAGCCGGTCATCGACGCCGCGCAGGACGCGGACGTCGCCCACAGTCCCGTCGGCGTGAATCACTGCATAAAGAATTACCGTGCCTGAAACGTTCTCGCGCATGAGTTGCAAAGGATAAGCGGGATCGACTTTGCGAGTCGCCATGGGTTGAGTGAGGTCGGGCGCGGCGACGGGTACGCCATGGCTGTCGAATTCAGGATTCAGCTCGGCGAAGCGGATGACCCAGCTTCCTCCGGCGGAGTTCAGGTTCGGCATGTTGAGCGTGACCGAATAAAACTTGCGGCCTCCGAAAACGCCGCGCTCGGGCGCAGAGAGTTTCGTTGCGTCTCCGGGCTGCATGGTGCGCGGCGATGCGCCGACACGCGGAGGACGGACACTTGCGATGAGGTCCGGATTCACCGAAGGCCGTGCGCTGGGGCCGGGATCGCCCGCAACCGTTGATGGGTTCTCCGAGGACTTGCCCACATAGAGACCGGAGGGCAGGTTGCTCGTTCCCCTGGCGGTCTTGCCACTGCCGTTCGTGCCTGTTCCCGAGTGAGCTTCCGAATACGAGGCGGGCGAGCCGGAAGCGCCGGCGTGACCTTCCGGAGTTGCGGCGAAAGATCCGCGACGATTTCCTGCCGGTGGATCGGGCGGAGCGCCCATCGCGGGATGCAGGTTGAGAGCGATGATGTGGCCGCGAGATCCGAACGAAGCAGCAGATCCGCCGGACGACGCTGCCGAGGAAAGCGATGGCGGAGGAGGAACGACTTGCGGAGCGCCGAGGCCGGTCCCTCGTCCGCCGGGCGCGGTTCGTTGCGCTTCGAGTGGCAACTGAGGCGCGGGCGCGATCACCGCGCTGGGAGCAATATTCATGTCTCGCAGCGGCCGATTGGTCGCCGTTTCGACCGTTGGCGGAGGAGCAATCAAGGCAGGCTGCAGTCCTTCGAAATGAGTCGAGGTCGAGGAATGCACGTCGGGAGGCGGAGCGACTACCGAGTTCGATAGCGCGGGCAAGTTGCGGCGCTGCGCGAGATGAGAAGAATCCGGCGGCGGAGTGACCACCGAAGTTTCGAGATTTGGCGCGATGCGAGTGATCTCGGCGGCCGGAGTCAATGGCGCGGGAGGAATCGCCAGGCGCGGCTTCTGTGGATTGTTGGACCACGCCACCATGTTCGGCAGCGGAACATTCTGTTTCAGTTTCACTCTGGGCGGAGTCACGATGGTTTGCGAGCGGTTGTCCGCTTGAGGGGGAACGGAAATGATCGGCTGGGGAGAGAACTCTGGGTCGGCTTTTTCAGGAGCGGGGGCTGCGTTGTTTCTCGTGTCGAGAGGAGGAAGATATTCCGAAGGATGGTAGTAGATGACTTGGGAACGCTCGAAAGCCGGCTGGGTCACGACTCTTGGTTGTAGCGTCAAAAGATGGCTGAGCCCGATGAGCAATCCGACGGCGATTGCGTGATATGCGGCGGATTGAACGAAGCCGTCCCAAGGCAGCCGGCGTTTGACGAAGACATCCGGCCAAAATGCAGCAGGTGCGGAATGAAGTTCGAGGGGCGCCGGATGCTGCGGAGAAATAAAATCGCGCAAGTTGCCGAGGAAGACCTCGCGGCGGGACGGCAGTTCGACCAGCAGGCTGGGAACCGGCGTCGATTGCGCGATCTCAACTGGGACGTCGACCGGCATCTTTCCATAGTAGATGCGGGGAGACGGTTTCGGATAGCCGGAAGGGCAGAAGAAAAGACGGCGACGAGATCGCAAATTTCGACGGTTTGCGACGCGGTGAAAAGCCCAATGAAAAACGAGACCGTTTATAATCGTGAATTCAGCAATCCACAATATTTCTCACTGTAAGGACACACTTTGCTCGACTTTTTAGGAGATCTACGACGGACGCACATGTGCGGAACGCTTCGCGCGTCCGATGCTGGTAAGAAAGCCGTGCTGATGGGGTGGGTGAACAAGCGCCGCGATCATGGCAGCCTGCTTTTCGTCGATCTGCGTGACCGCACGGGCGTCACTCAGGCGGTGTTTAATGCCGACGGGAACGCCGCCGTTCATGAGAAGGCGGGAGCGCTGCGCAATGAGTATGTGATCGCCGCCATCGGAACGGTTCGCTTGCGCGATGCGAACACGATCAATCCAAATATGCCGACGGGTGAAATTGAATTGGTGGCGGACGATCTTCGGATCCTGAACGAGTCGAAGCTGCCGCCATTTTTGCCGTCCGACACGGCGCTGACGAATGAAGAGACGCGGCTGAAGTACCGTTACATCGATCTGCGGCGCGATGCGATGCAGTTCAACATCGAAACGCGGCACAAGGTGGCGAAGGCGATCCGGGATTATCTTTCGGCGCAGGGATTTTTCGAGATCGAGACGCCGTTCATGACGCGCTCGACGCCGGAGGGCGCGCGCGATTATCTCGTGCCCAGCCGGGTGCAGCCGGGGGCGTTTTATGCTCTGCCGCAGTCGCCGCAACTGTTCAAGCAGATCCTGATGATTTCAGGATTCGATAAGTACTTTCAGATCGTGCGCTGCTTCCGCGACGAAGATTTGCGCGCGGACCGGCAGCCCGAGTTCACCCAGATCGATCTGGAGATGTCGTATCCGCAACCGGAGAGCGTCTGGAGTGTGGTTGAGGGATTTCTGACCGCCGCGTTTCGTGCTGCCGGAGAGGACATCGCCACGCCGTTTCCGCGCATGGATTACGACGAAGCGATCCGGCTGTATGGAATCGACAAGCCCGACCTGCGGCTGCCTGCCTTCACCGATGTGCGCGATTGTTTTGCGCCGGAGAACCTGCAGGAACTGGCGATCAATGCGAACCTGCCGGTGATTGCGATTCGAACTCCGAAAGTGGGCGAGTTGTCGCGCAAGGAACGCGACGACATCAAGCCGATGTTCCATGCGAAGGGCGGGGCGCGGGTTTACGAGGACTTCAAGCGAATTGGCAACAAGCATCCAGAAGCGGCGGCGGCTGTCGCAAAGAAGATTGCGATGGAAGAAGGCGATCTGATCGTGCTGGTGGCCGGATCGGCGCAGGCTGGGCCGCAAACCGCGATGCCCGCGCATCGAAAAGTCACGCCGGCGGAACTGGCGATCTATGCTTCGGCGGGACTGCTGCGCCTGGCGCTGGCGCAGAAGTACGCGGATAGACACGGGATCTTCAAAAGGACTGGAGATCCGGCAAAAGATTACCGCTTCCTGTGGGTGACAAATTTCCCGATGTTTGAATGGGACGAGAGCGAGAAGCAGTGGATGGCAGCGCATCATCCGTTTACTTCGCCGCATGAAGAGGATATGACGCTGCTCGAGCAGGGAGTCGAATCGGTGACGGATCCGCAATCGACGCTGAGCGCGGTGCGGGCGCTGGCGTACGACGTGGTGCTGAATGGCACGGAGCTGGGATCGGGATCGATCCGTATTCACCGGCAGGACATTCAGCGAAAAATCTTTGGCGCGCTCGGCATGTCGGAAGAAGAGGCGAAGGCGCGCTTCGGATTCTTCCTGGAAGCGCTCGAATATGGAACGCCTCCGCATGGTGGAATCGCGCTCGGGCTTGATCGGATTGTAATGATCCTTGCTGGTGCCGAGAGCTTGCGCGAAGTGATTCCATTCCCGAAGACAGCGCGGGCGGTAGATTTGATGTGCGACGCACCGACGCCGGTGAGCGAGAGGCAGTTGAAGGAGTTGGGGATTAGTCTAAAAAAAGGATAGCTGTGGAAACGTATGCGCGGCCGGTTGCTGTGGCCTACGTGTTGCTGGCTGCATTATCCGTAGTCGCGATCGATCTCCGAATCGCACTCGTCCCGGCAGGCGTCGCGGCCCTGCTCTTGTTTGCCGGAGGTCTTATTGCTTTGCGACCGCTTCGTCTGGCGACCGCGATCCCGTGGCCAGCTCTTCTTGAGACCCCTGATATTGATGCGCCGGTTGTAATCATTGAAGGAACACCATGCCCCTTCCAGGGATATGAGCAGGAACTCGTCGTTATTATTGGGCTCCGGCGCTGGATGGAGCTCCTGACCTGTGTGGCACTAGCTCTTGCTTCTCTGTACGCGATGCTGTTCCTTCCCGTCGAATGGAAAATCCCTGGGGATGTCTCGGTTGGAATTTTCGGAGCGGAAATCGCGTGCGGCGTTGGCCTAGCGGTCCTGATCGCGTCACTACGGTGGTTTGTGGAACGCTGCTTTCTTCGGCGCGCCCGCTACACGATCGGCACGATCATTGGGCGGGATCAGGGATTCATTCATAGTGGTGTTGCCTATCAGTTTCTTGATCACCAACACGAGCGCCGGGGCGGCCACGGACCGTTACGCGGTCGCGAAAGCGACAACGCGGTGCTGGTGTTATATGATCGCCGCAACTCGGACCAGAATATCCCGCCCGGTGCTTTTATGTTTCATAGCTTTCGGCTGCATGTCGTTCCTTCCCGCCGGCGCCGGTGAGCGAGAGGCAGTTGAAAGAGTTGGGGATTACGCTGAAGAAGTGAAGCTTGGTGGTCAGTCAGCGATGTCGTCTCGTACAACCGTTGTGCAGAGGCTCGACGCAGCGATATTCTTATCCCGTGCATCGATCCGTGCCAATCATTTTGCGACGATGTTTGGCTGTTGTTTCATTTGTACTCTGCTTGCCTTCCTTGTTTCTCTCAGCCACATTGCTTAGGGACTTCGTTCGAATCCACAGCAGGGAGTTCTATCACTTCGACTACCCCTACGGGACGCAGTTCATCGTCTGGGCTGCCATCACGGCACTACTCGCTGGACTAGCAGCCTACACGTTCTTCCGGCGCAGCTACTATGGCGTTCTCCAGGCTTTGGCCATTATGGTCGGGCTGTTAGCGGTGCACATAACTCCAGACTTAGTGCCAAGGGTGTCCATGCTGAGCACCACCGTCAAACAATTAGGACATGCTGAAAGGGCTCTTTCGGATTGGGATGAAGCCCACGGCCGATTTCCCGGTAACCAAGATGAATTACGCGAGGCTCTGACACGGGTCTTAGCAGAACCAAGCCATTTTTCATTAGGGAGAGTGCCTGTGGTCTGTAAATTAGAACTGCTTCCCAACGCTGTGTCTGCGTCCGTCAAGACGCAGTCGCAGCCATGCATGCTGATCTATGCGGTCAGGGCGGATTGCGAGGAATATTGGCTGACAGGGACCACTCTAGAGAAACCTACGTCCGGCAGGGTCGTAGTCGCGACGGAAATCGGTGACGAACTCTTCGTTGTCCACCGAACGCACCTGAAACCCGGTGAGGGTCATTGGCCCCATTTTGAATAAAAGCAAATCCGTTCGCCCCGGGGGATGTCGTTGCATCTCGCAATGCTGGACCATCAGTCTCTATTACGCTCACCGATTTCAGAGATTTCCTGCCAGCGATCCGCCTGTTACATTCTGCACACTTACGGCCTGCCAGCGATTCGGCTCATGCCGGCCGCGCAGGCGAAGCTTCAGATAATTATCGGTCAGGGCTTCGGTGAATTCGCCGTCTTCATCATTTCCTACGACATTCAGCGTGATCGCTTTTACCGTTTTGCCAATGAAGCTGCGCATGAAGGCGAGCTTTTTTTCTGCTGCCAATTCGCGGAGGATGCGGTTGCGTTCGCGCGCGATGTGTACCGGAACCTGATTCTTCATGCTCGCCGCCGGAGTGCCCGGGCGCGGTGAGTAGGTGAAGACGTGCAGATAGGTGAACGGCAGGTCTTCGACCAGGCGGCGCGTGGATTCGAATTCGGAATCCGTTTCGCCGGGGAATCCGACCATGACGTCGGCGCCGATGGCGGCTTGCGGCATGGCGGCGCGGATCTTTTCGATCTTTTCGCGATAGTGCCACGGGCGGTATTTGCGGTGCATGCGGCGGAGGACGGAGTCGCTGCCGGATTGCATTGGGACGTGCGCGTGCTTGGCAATGCGTGGCGAAGAGGCGATTAGTGAGATTAGGCCGTCGGACCAATCCATGGGTTCGACCGAGGAGATGCGGAGCTTTTCGAGGGTCGTGTCGTCAAGAATCGCGCGAATCAGGTCTGTGAAGCGGGGCTCTCGGCTTTCGGCTCTGGGCTTTCGGGTGCTGGCTGGCAGAGAGGCAGGCGAGCTTCGCTCGCCTGGACAGCCGATGGCGGCTGTCCCCACATAAACATCCGGGCCGATGGCGGCTGTCCCTACATCAGATCCAAGATCTCTGCCCCAGCGGCCTAGATTTATGCCGCTGATCACTACTTCGCGGTATCCGGCATTTACGAGCGTGTTCACTTCGTGGACGATCCGGTCCGCTGTCAACGAACGGCTGTGGCCGCGGACGTAGGGGATCACGCAGAAGGAGCAGCGGTTGTCGCAGCCGTCCTGAATTTTGAGGTTGGGACGGGTGCGCTCGTTGGCAGCGTCGAAAACCGGGGCGGCCAGCAGTTCGGTGTGAGCGAAGATGTCGGAAACGAAGATCGGTCGCTGGTCGTTGGCCGTTGATCGTTCGCCCAGAGTTCTCAGGCTCTCTAGCGGAACAAAGCCGAGACCGCCGGAGGAAGAATTCACATTTGTTCTTAGGGCAATTTCCGCCAGTTGGTGCTTGTGCGAATTGCCGACGACAAGATCCACCCCGGGCAGGGCGGCTATTTCTTCGGGGGCGCGCTGGGCGTAACATCCGGTGACTACAATGCGGGCTTCGGGATTTTGGCGGCGGACTCGGCGGATGGCAGCGCGCGCATCCTGGTCCGCTCCGGTGGTGACCGTGCAGGTGTTAAGGATGACGACAGAGGCATCACGCGTGCCGGAGGCGCGGGAAAGACCGCGCTCCTCGAACTGGCGTTCCAGTGCAGCGCCGTCGGCCTGCGTGGCCCGACAGCCGAAGTTTTCTACATGAAATCCGGGCACACTTTATGGTATCAGCATCCCCGGTAGCCCCGGCGATGCTGATACGAGGTCCGGGTCAGGCAGAAGCCGGCGTTCTTCGAGATTGGAAGCACTCCCGACAGAACACTGGACGTCCCTGAGTCGGACGGAAAGGCACGGTAGTCTGCTTACCGCATCCCGAGCAGGTCGCTTGCGTCTCGACCTTGGTATAGCGGTAGTTCTGTCCGGGCGCGGGGGGAGCGCCAAGCACGGCAACCCGCTTGCCTTTGCATGCCTTGCAACGCTTCGGTTCGTTCTTGAACTGCTTATCGTGAAAGAAAAGCTGTTCCCCAGCCGTGAAGACGAAATCGGCCCCACAGTCGATACACTTCAGCACCTTGTCCTGAAATTCCATTGAGGATGGCTCCCTTCAGCCCGTCTCCGCGCGCCCACTCGCGAGGAAAGAACTGCGGTGGTACACCGAAAATACAGGTTGTGTACTACTCTCCCCCTCTGAACAACCCCTGGACTCGGCCCGTCCACGCTCGTAGATGGCGTGGGTAAGAACTGTCGTTTTATGCCGGGAAGCTGGTGAGTATGAATGGTCCCTGCCGCAACTCGATAAGGTGGGGGCCGCATCGAGCGGAGCCGCCCCGGGAAGGAGTGGCCCTTCTAGCATCAATCTTGTTCTTTCCGTGTCTTTTTGCGGGCTCGCTTGCGAGCCCGCGCAGCCTTCACGCTTCTTTTCATCGGGCTTCAGGTAAAAGGAGTGGCGCTTAACCTCCTTGATAACGTCTTCCTGTTGCACCTTGCGCTTGAAGCGGCGTAGGCATTCTCGAGGGATTCCCCCTCTTGAAGCCGTACTTCGGCCAAACGTACACACCCCCAGACTCGTCCGGAAGGACCGAATAGTTATGACAAGGATTTGACTGCAAGTCAAGAGGGACTGACGAAATTCTTTACACAAAGAGCGTTATTGTGCGGGCTTTAGGTCGGAATGCTTTGCAACGTGTGCAGATTTTTTCACGATTGGAGTGATGAGTAGGAAAAACAGAAAAATCGCGCTCGGCCAAAGTTGCAGAAAAAGCCGGTTCAGCGAGTTCCGGAGATGCCAGTAAATGTCGCGTGGAGTGACGAGATAGATGACGAAATATCCGGCGAGGGTCAGGGAGAGTGTGATCGCGCCGGTGGGCAAACCGGCTTCGAAACCCCGTTCCTGAGGCACATTCTTCCGCCTTGTGAGGAAATAGAACGCGATCAGCAGAAGGGTTCCGGGGATGAGGAGCCACTCGCCAAAGCGGAGGAACTCCTTGCCATACCAGCGCAGGACGGCTCCGTACCGGCTGGGCTCGAACAATTTGTGGAAGGCAAGGGCGCGGTCCGGGAACAGATCTCCGGGCGGCGCGATGAAAAGCTTGAACCATCCGATGAGGAGCAAGGCGGGAGCCATGCCGATGAGTAGCGGCAAGAACGGCCGGATCGCGGCAAGCGCTGGCTGCGGGCGTCGCGCTGCGGAACTGCTGCGGCCTGCCTCTCGGATGAGGCTGAATGCGCGAGCCACGATCAGAGCGAATAAGAACAGCAGCCCTTCGTTTTTGGTCCAGGCCGCGAAACCGGCATTCACTCCGGCAAGTAGGAGCAGGCGATTCGTCCCACTGGACTCGTTCTGCGCGAATGCGTCGTGCAGGCAAAGCAGAACGATCGCCGCGAGGATAAAGAAGGAGAGCGGGACATCCGCATACTGCGATGTGCCTTGCTCGATGAAGAAGGGCGTTGTCAGAAGCGCGAGGCTGGCGAGCATGGCTGCGATGCGCCCGCGAAGCATGGCAAGAGAGGAAAACAGTAATCCCACGGTGGCGAACGTAAACACAATCGCGATCACCGCGGGGATGGCTTGAGTTTCGTTGCCGAGATAAGTCCAGAAATGCGCGATTGCCCCGGGCAGAAGAAGGGGGTAATCGGGATGGGACCATGGGATGAGCGAACTGAAGCCGTCTCGCCATGGGGACCCGCTGCGGAAGAGGAAGCGGGCGTGAAGATTCCAGATGGAGAATGCGTCCCACCCTTCGCCGTGGGGATGAACGATGGCGCGCGTGATCGCTGCGTAGAAAGCGACAGCGAGCGCGAAGAGGGAAACAGCGGTAAGAATTCGGCGAGCCGCGAAGTTGGCTTGCCAGTCGGAGGCGAGTTCAGAAATCTGAGCGGGTTCTGGGCGGTGGATTAGGAGGAAAGCAATCAACAACAATCCAACGAGAGCAAGATCCGTTGCGATCAGATGAGTATTGCCGGCCGCGCGGCTCAGAACGTACGCGAAGGAGAAGAGGCCGAGGCCGCAGCCCGCGGCCAGCGAAGCGAGAACGGGGAAATCCGCCGGAGATGGCCGGCGCGGCCAGCCTATCGCGGCGATGAGGTATCCAGACGCCAGGCAGAGGAGAACGGCGAGGGCGAGCGCCATCTACTTCGCTTCCTCGTTCGAGAAGAGAAAGACTCCGTTGCCGAAATTCCTGACGAGTTTCAGCTTCTCGGGCGCTGGCGGATTCGGCCAGTCCGGGAAATTTCCAATCACCAGCGCGTGATTCTCGGAATCATCGATGACTAGCGGGACCAGAGCATATTGGGCGAGATAGTAGTCGGCGGGTCCGGAATTGCCGGAATCTCCGATATAGCCAATGACTCCGCGCGACGGGAGCGCGGCTCTCAGCGATGCGAAGCGTTGATCGGAGCGCTTTGCCACGGAATCGGGCTGCAGGTGGCCGGGGCGCGGGGCGTTTCCCAGAATCCGAACCGTCGAAAGCAGGCAGCAGAAAACGAAAATCACGATTGCGACGGATGTCCGGTTCTGCGCAGGCTGTTGGGTGACCATCGGAGGCTCGACAGCGAGATTATACGTTGGGTGGAAGACGCTGATGCCAAGACGATGAGTTGAGAGAGGATTGCGGTCAGGTTTCAGAACAAAAGGTCCCTCCACGCGCGACTGGATCGGCTTCGCCAATCCAGTCACTTGGTCGGGATGACAGATCTTCGCGGTCCTGCAGGGGCTGAAGCACGCGTCGATATTCACCTTATCGCGCCCGTTACGCGCCGCTCTTCCAAGTTCCGCGGAGGATCGTCACCGAGGCTGTTGGAAGCACGACGGATGGCGTACCAACTGCTAGCGTCTTCGTGGCCGGAGGATCGTTCGGTTCGGGATGGCCGTTCGGGCCGGCGGACTTCCACATGTACTGCTCGCTGCCGAAGGTCATCATGAAGACCGGGCTCGCGAAAGATTGATCCTGCCTGCCGGATTGCTCGAATGCCAGTTGCACTTCATGCGGATTCGATTGGTCCTTGTTGATCAGCATGAGCGAAGTGAGGCCATCCGGACGCGTGACCGCGTACGCCGTGATCAAAGTGTGTCCGGCTTCATCTTTCAGGTCGCAAACCGCGGGAAAAAGTTTGTGCACTCCGACGCGATGCTGCACCCACTCGAGATTGATCATCTGGCTGGCGTGATACTGCGCCGTGAAGGCCCGGATCTTGAGAGCGTCATCCGCGACATAGTTGCCATAGGTTCCGAAACCGTGACAGCCGGGTCGCAGCGGCTCGGGCTGAATGGGAGAGTGATAGTAGGCGGCGCCTCCGGCGGTTAGAAACGCTCCGACGCTATCGGCGAGCCAAAGTGCGGAGAAGATATCGACCATCTGCTCCGCATTGCCGTAGGTGACGTTGCTTTCCGTGTTCATCATCGGAATGTTGTCCGGAAGCCCGTCCTGCCGCCATACATCGAGGATGTGGCTGATCAGTTGCGGCTCGCGGAAAAGATCGGACCAGACAATCTCGCAGGGCGGAAACGGATAATGCTCGAAGCTCATGAAAGCGAGATCGGACAGGCGGTTTCGGGCTTTCAGGTAATCGAGGAAGCGTCCGAGCCAGGAAGTGCGGCCCTGCTCGTCGGGCCAGACCTTGATGTCTTCGTTGACGCCCTCGAAGACCGGGCCTCCGAGCTTCAGACTCGGATCGACGCGGTGCATCGCGGCCGCGAACTGCAGATAAAGTTCGGCATAGTCTTCTGGCAGCATGTTCTGGCCGTCGGGTTCCTCCCCCATTTCGACATATGAGATCGGATAACCGCGTTTCTTCAGGTATTCCATCTGAGCGGCAGCATCGTCGGGCGTGCCGTAGAGGAGCGAGATGGGGATCATGGCCGGAAGATTGTTGGTGATGCCGCTGGTGAAGAAGAGATCGAATCCAGTCTGATCGCCGTGAGTGTCGATGTCGGACTCGGTGTGCCAGGGGTCGATCGAGGAACAATAAGTCGCGGTCTGATTCTGGTCAGCGCGGTGCTGAATGTAATCGATTGCACTTCCGTCGGCAGCGCTGGTGCCCACGCAGACTTCGTGGATCGCATAGCCGCATGAACTGCGCGGATCGTTGGGATCGTGCAGAGGCGTGGTGGGGCACGTCGATTCCGTCATCCAGATGCGCAGGAAGCGTACCGGCATGGGCGAAGAGCTAAGTCGGATACTGACTTTTCCGCCGGCATTTTCGTTTCTGATCCCATAGGGGAATGTTGCCCAGACTCCGGCTGTTGGTTTCTCCATTGGCTGATCGCCGGTCCAGTACTGGATCTCGTATTTACTTGCGAAGGGAACGGCCCAATGAATCGTGATGCACGTGACGGGTTCGACGGAGCCGAGATTAATCACGACCCACTGCGGATGGGCGGAGTCGGGCTGGCCGGTAAATTTGCTCGAGAGGTATGGATTGCTTTTCCAGAATGTTTCGGAATTGCCGTCGGTGATGCGGGAGTATCCGTGCTCGGAGCCTCCGTTGCGCGTGGTACCGCGATGAGGCAGAGGATATCCGTAGGAGTGTCGAATTGGATCTTTCATCTCGGTGCTGCCTGTGAAATATCCCTGCTTCTTCGACGGCTCACTCCACGCGCCATTCGGATTCCAGTGCCAGGCGCCGATGGAGAGTTCGGTGTTCTGGCGGTAGGTGATCGGTCCCCAGCCCGCTGACAGGCATTGCTTGACCATCTCCGGCGTGTAGATCTTGTCGACGACGCCGTTCGGGAGAATGTCCATCGAACTGCCGAGCGCGTGATCGGGATCGAACTGGATCGGCGTCGAGGAGAAGCCGACGCGGACGGTCGAGATATGCGCGCTTGCGTTGGGGGGTAAGCGTGCGGCTCCTTGGAGTGCCCGAGGAACCACAGTGAGGGCGGCAGCGGTGCCAGCCGTGCAGAGGAATTCGCGGCGTGAGATGCGGGTTTTCATGGGATCGGCGCAAGTATAAACAAATCGGCCGGGCTTCGGGCGGGTGACAGCCGAGGCGGCTGTCTCTACGTGGTTCATATTAGAAGATGAACTTCACTGCTAACTGAATCTGTCGCGGCGCGTAGGCGGCATTCGGCTTCATGAAATTATTGGGCAGTTCGTAGTATCCGGGATAAGGCGCGATGTTCGCTGCGACCGAGCTTTGCACAAACGTGCTCGCGGAGGCCACCATGCCGTTGGAAGTGATCGCCACCCGCTGATTGTCACGATTGAACAGATTGAAAGACTCGGCCACCAGGTTCAGCTTATAGCGTTCGTGAAGGCGAATCGCGCGCGTCAGCCGGACGTCGGCGGTGGAATAGTCCGGACCGGTGAAGGCGTTGCGGCTGTAGCCGGGCAAACGGTCGTTGAGGTCGTTGCCGTCCTGATTCGGATCGCCAGCGACCGTGGCATTAAACGGCCGGCCAGAACCGTAGTTCACTACGGTCGAAAACTTCCAGTCGTTGAAAAAGCGGCCCAGCATTTCGTGGCCGCGGTGAAACGGGCGCGGCTCGACCGAGAACGCCGCCACCAGACGTTGGCGCTGGTCGGTGACGCTGGGGCCTCGTTCGGCCGAGGGATTGTACGAGTTCTGCACTGTGGCGGGTTGTCCGGCGACGAGAGCGTCTTGTCCGTCGTCGATTGCGTGGGCGTAGGTATAGGAAAGACGCAGATAGCTTCCGCGGGCGACGCGGCGGTTCACGGAAAATGTGGCGCCGCTGTAGTAGCTGGAGGCGGCACTTTGAAATTCGTCGATTGCACCTAGCTGAGCGATAGGCCTGCCCAGAGGGTTGATGCAAGGCGGCCACGGGCAAGTGAGCGATTTCGTGAACTGCCAGGTAGCGAATGAGTCGACAGTGTAATAGCCTCCGTTGAAGATCGATCCTGTCGAGTCGAAAATCGGATAGGTCAGGGCGATGGGTTGGGGCAGGTTCACGTCGAGGGCGCGAATCAGGTGCTCGCCATGAACGTTGAGCAGAGACACCGACACCGTTGTCTGGGCGGCAACTTCTTTTTCCA
This sequence comes from uncultured Acidobacteriota bacterium, assembly GCA_963763845.1. Taxonomy (GTDB): domain Bacteria; phylum Acidobacteriota; class Terriglobia; order Terriglobales; family Acidobacteriaceae; genus Sulfotelmatobacter. The sequence continues at coordinate 93,877 of CAVXPX010000009.1, read as the reverse complement.
GTGTCAGGCTGGCTTGCTGCACCCGAGGAGTGACGAAATTCGTCGCAAAGGCAGAAACATCATTAGTTACGCCCTGGGTGAATCCGGTGGGCAAGGCGCAGTTCGCAGCGTACAGAGGACAACTCACCAGCGGGTTGGGATACGACGGGAAGACCTGGTTGTCGTAATAATCGGTATTGTTCAGGAAAACCTGCGCGTCCGTGACGCCGTTCTCCGTCTGGATGACGGAGTTATAAATTTGCGGAATCCGTACAAAGAAGATTCCGTACCCGCCGCGCACGACGAGCGGCCGGGCCTTACCGAACGAGTAGGCGAACCCGGCGCGGGGGGCGAAATTATAAGGCTGAAACGGGACTTTACCGGACGGTGGGAAGAGCGGATTCGAAATTAATCCCGCAGTCGCGAATGTTTGCAGATCCCATCGCACTCCGAGATTAAGCGCGAGATGATCGGTGACGCGAATCGTGTCCTGGGCGAAAGCGGCATATTCTTTTGTATCGGGATGCGAAGCCGCGCTGCCGAAATTTTGCAGATAGTAATGTGGCACTTCGTGCGCGTAGGCGCGCAACGGGCTGAGCTCTAAGCCGGATTCCATGGGTTCGAAGGTAAACGGATCCACCTTGATCGGATAGAAGAGATATTCGCCGCTCTGCTGGCTGGGGAAGAAATCGTAGATCCAGGTGAGAAGGCCATCGCCGCCGAACTTCCAGGAGTTGCGTGCAGTATCGACGCTCATGGTTTCGGCCAGATGCAAGCGATGCTCGCGGGTCTGGCGCGGCAGCAGGTCCGAGCGCCCCATGCCGTCGAGAATGTCGGGAATCTTCACCAGCACGTCATTCGTGTTGCTGTAGGACTGCTGGAGATCGCGCGAAAACTGGGCACGGAGATGGCTGATCCATCGCGGAGAGAAGCTGCTGGTGAGCGAAAGATTGGCAGTTTCCGTCGAGACGAGCTCCTGGCCGTTGTCGCTGATGGCGTCGTAGGTAATCGGGCTGCCGGGGTCGAGAAAAACGTTATTCGATCCCCAATAGCGCGTGGTGTTGACGCGCAATGCGAGCTGATGGCGGGGCGTGAGGTTAATGTCGAGCTTCCCGTAGGACGAATTGCCGATCTGCGCGGCGGGATATTCGCCCGCCAGGGACGTCAGTTGTGCCGCCGCGGCAAAGACCAGCGCCTGATCGGTGGAGTCATAATCTCCGGGCGAGTACGGACCGGTAGCCGCTTGCGGAACGACTTGCGAGCTACCGTCGAGGAACTCGACCACGTTGGGCACATGAAAGATGTGCTGATCGAATCCACCGAAGAAGAAAATCTTGTTGTGCTTCAGGGGACCGCCGAGCGTGCCGCCGACTTGCTGTTGACGGTTGTGCGGTTTGAATGCGAGGAAGGCATCGGTTGCGCCGAAGGAACTGTCGCGCAGATAGTAGAAGGCCGATCCGTGCAGGTGATTGGATCCGGACTTTGTAACGACGTTCACAACTGCTCCGCCGGATCGACCTTGTTCCGCGCCGTAGGAATTCGACGAGACGCGGAATTCCTGCACCACCTCGGTGGAGAATTGGTAGGGGGCGCGATAGCGTCCGCGGGCCTGCGCGAAGAAGGCGTTGTTGTAGTCGCTGCCGTCGACCAGAAAACTATTCTGGAATCCGCGAATGCCGCCGAACGACAGGTCGCCGTTCGTGGAGGACGTGAGGCTGCGCGGATCCTGCGTGACTCCAGGAGAAAACAGCGCGAGATCGGAAAATCGGCGCCCATTCAGCGGGAAGTCGTTCAGCGCGCGTTCATCCAGTAAAGTTGAGACGGCGCTGGGCTGGGTTTCGACGAGATTCGGAGCGGCAGACACTGTGACTTGTTCCTGCGCGCCTGCAATCTTGAGGCGGAACTCAAGTTGAGACACGCCACCGACATCCACGTGCAACTGAGGCGTAACTTCCGGCGACATGCCTTGCGCTTCGACGCGAGCGGAGTAATCTCCGGGAGGGAGAAGGTCGAGGGCGAAGTTGCCTTCCGCATCGGTCGTCGCCGTGTAGCGGGCTCCGCTGGCGGCGTTGACCACGATGATCGAGGCTTGGGCAATGCGGCTTCCGGTCGAATCGAGCACGGTGCCGCGGATCGATCCGGTGGCGGAATCCTGCGAAAACAACAGCGCTGGCAGAAAGACCACGAACATCAAGAGTGGGAAGATACTTCGCGTCGAAGGCATAGGTCGCCCCTGAGTGCAGAATGAGGCTCGGAGGATGCCCAGAGCGCGTTAACCGGACGCGAGGTGGGACTGCCGCGTGGGAAGGGCCGGGAAACGCGCGAGAGTGCGCGGACCGGAAACTTCCCGCGGCAGGGAGAAACAGGTTTGTATAGCATCTGGAGGAGAAGAGTTCAGTGATTGGGGCGCGAATTTTTGCGAATTTTTCCCGGAGTGGGAATGGAAGCAAGTTTGTCGGCTGAAGGTGGGTGCGCGCGAAATCCGGGCAGTGGTGCAGTTTCCGGGTAGCCGACTACTCGCCATCATGTTGAGCCGGAAGCCGCCCTGGCCAGGCTCGCTGACCGGATGCTGAATGACGAGTTGCGCCACGTCGAGTTGCGGCTCGTCTTCGTTGAAATCAAAGACTCGAAATTGGTTGAGCCGGGTGCTGGAATCGTTCGGATTGTAGTTGTAGGAGCAATGACGCGAATCCGCCGACGGTGATTGCCTTCCACCCAGGCTTGCTCAAAAGATCGTTGCCAAGCGAAGTTGGGGGCGGGTCCGGCGAAGTGTTGGTCTGTGCGAAAAAAAAGGGGTGATGCAAGCATCACCCCTTCCAAGATGATCTGGCCGAACAAACAGAGAAATGAATTCCTCTGAGCGATCATTCGCTTGCAAACGTCATTGGTTCTGGCACCGCAGCTTTCACGGCCCGCTTAAACGCTAGTGACGACCCGCCTCGACCAGATCATGGATAACGTCTCGATCGGTAAGTTGCTCGTAAGCATGCTCGCCGTGGAGGGACTCATCGAGGCCGACCTCTTCCGATGACTCACTGACCTTGACGGTGGTGAAGGCGTCGATGATGCGAAGCATGGCGTAGGTAAACGCGAATGCCCAAACCGACGAGAACACTACCGCAGTGACCTGCTTCAGAAGGAAGATCGGGTCGCCATAGAGCAATCCGTTGGGGCCCTCGGGATTGAATTCCTTGTTCGCGAAGATGCCGAGCATGACGATGCCGAGGAAACCGCCGACACCGTGAACTCCCCAAACATCGAGAGCGTCGTCCCACTGCAGCTTGTTTTTCATCTCCACCGCGTAGTAGCAAACCACTCCGGAAACGATGCCAATGATGACCGCCGTGGTGGGAGAGACGTATCCCGCCGCCGGAGTTACAGTGGCGAGTCCTGCAACCGCGCCAGTGAGCAAGCCTAGAAGCTTGGGCTTTTTTTCGTTCAGCCAGGCCACCATGAGCCACGCAACAGCGGCAAAGGAGGCCGCGACGTCGGTATTCAAGAAGGCCGTGGCGGTCACGGAATCGACGCGCATTTCACTTCCCGCATTGAAGCCGTACCACCCAAACCACAACAGACCGGTGCCCAGCGCGACCAGCGGAATGCTGTGCGGACCGTGATCGGCGACCCGGCGTTTGCCAACATAAATCACTGAGGCGAGGGCCGCGACTCCGGCGATGTTGTGCACCACGATGCCGCCGGCAAAATCCTTTACGCCCCATTGCTGGAGAAATCCTCCACCCCAAACCATGTGGACGAATGGGAAGTAGACGAACGTCAACCAGCCGGTGAGAAACAGCATGTAGGCCTTGAAGGTAACGCGGTTGGTGAAAGCTCCCGAGATCAGTGCCGGAGTAATGATGGCAAACATCATCTGATAAGCAATGAAGACGAAGGCGGGAATGGTGATGTTCGGAGAGGGCGTATTGAGATCGATTCCGCGGAGGAAGGCATTGTGGAAATTTCCGATGACTCCGTGCCAGTCGCCGCTGAAGCATAGAGAGTAGCCATAGAGGTACCAGATGACGGTGGTCCAGCCCATGGAAACGAAGCTTTGAATCATGATGGCCAGGACGTTCTTGCGGCCTACCAGGCCGCCGTAGAAAAACGCCAGGCCCGGGGTCATTAACATGACCAGGCTGGTGCATAAAATCATGAAACCGGTATTGCCGGTATCGAGATGGAGCATGCGATCCTCCGACCGAGATGTAGAGAAACAGGCTCGCAGACAGCGAGCTGGAGCCTGACTCGAAGCCTCGCGCCGGTAGAGGGCCCTCAGATCCACGACGCGGAAAGCAGGATTACGTTCTGAGGCTGGACCTATCGCCAGGCAAACTCCGTGCGGCTTGTCACATCGCGTTGTGACGGCGGTCCGTGAGCACGGGCTGAAATAGTGCCTGTGTCAGACGGAATTCCGAGAATATTTGGCCCCGGCGTTAGCGAGCGGATCACGAGCAAACTGGAAATTGCACCACTACCGAAATCCGCTACACCTTACGCCTACCTGCGCTCTCGTGGTATTTTCAAAGTTCTCTCCGAACATGATTCGATCGTACAAAGGCGTGCAGCCGGTGATTCCAGCGACCTGCTACGTTGACCAATCGGCGCAGATCATTGGCGACGTCGTCCTGGGCGAGCACGCGTCGGTATGGATGAATGCGGTGGTGCGCGGCGACGTACACGAAATCCGCATCGGAGCGCACACCAATATCCAGGACAACAGCGTGCTCCACGGCATGAAGCAGAAGTGGGGCGTCTACCTCGGCGAGTACGTGACGGTCGGGCACTCGGTCACGCTGCATGGGTGCGTCATTGAGGACCGGTGCCTGATCGGCATGGGGTCGATCATCCTGAACGGGGCGCGGGTCGGCGCGGGATCGATTATCGCCGCCGGGACTCTAATCCCTGAGAAGACGGTGGTCGAGCCGGGATCGCTGTGGATGGGCTCGCCGGGGAAGTTCCGGCGCAAGCTCGGTCCGGGCGAGGATGAGATGATCATGCGGTATGCGCGGAATTATCTTGGGTATAAAGACGAGTATTTGAAAGAAAGCTGTCAGCCGTCAGCGATCAGCCGTCAGCAAGAACGGCAATGATAGCGAGCGATGACGCGGGTGACTGAGAGCTGATGGCTGAAAGCTAAAGGCTAATTTTTCATGATTAAAGCTGTAAGAGGAACTCGGGATCTTCTGCCGCCGGATACGGCACTGTGGAACTTCGTGGAGGAGAAGGTGCGGGAGGTGTTTCGCGCCTACAACTTCCAGGAAATTCGCACGCCGATTTTCGAGTCGACGGAGCTGTTCGCGCGAGGGGTTGGAGAAGAAACGGACATAGTGTCTAAGGAGATGTACACGTGGGAAGATCGTTCGCGGGCTGCGAGTGAAAAGTCTCAGTCGCTGGCGCTTCGTCCCGAAGCGACCGCGGGAATCGTGCGAGCTTATATTGAGCACAAACTTTGGGATCGTGGGCTGAACAAGCTGTACTGCATCGGTCCCATGTTTCGTCGGGAGCGTCCGCAGAAAGGGCGCTACCGCCAGTTTTATCAGATCGATGCCGAAGTTATCGGCCCAGCGTCAGCGGGCAGCGATTCGCCTGCACGCGATGCCGAAATCCTTGAGATGCTCGCCACAATGCTCGACCGCCTTGGCATCACGGATTGGAATCTGGAACTGAATTCGGTCGGATGTCCCGCGGATCGCGCCAAATTCAACGAAGCGCTCCGCAAAGCGCTCGAGCCGGTGAAAGACAAGATGTGCGCTGATTGCCAGCGGAGGGCGGTGACCAATCCGCTGCGCGTCTTTGACTGCAAAGTTCCGGAAGATCAGCCGATCATCGAGACTCTGCCGCGGATCAGCCAGTTTCTCGATGAAGGCTGCCGCGCGCATTTCGAAGCCGTGCAGGCGATCCTGAAGTCGGTGGGGGTCAAATTTCATATCAATGATCGACTGGTGCGCGGGCTCGATTACTACACGCGCACAGCATTCGAGTTCACACACGGGGCGCTCGGGGCGCAGAACGCAATACTCGGCGGCGGACGCTATGACGGACTGTCCGAGGCTCTGGGCGGACCTGCGGCTCCGGGAATCGGATTCGCCATCGGCGAGGACCGGCTCGTCATGTCGCTGCAGGAGAAAGCTTCCGCCGAAAGCGTGCTGCGCAAGCCGGACGCGTATGTTGCGCCGATGGCTGGAATGAATAGTGAAGCTGCGCGGTTGGCGGGCGAACTGCGGCGGCATGACCTTGTGATTGAGTTGGGAGATGACAGCTTCCGTCTTAAGAAATCGTTCGAGGCCGCGACGAGAGCCGGAGCGAAATATATCCTGATCGTGGGCGAGAACGAAGTTAAGGCAGACGCATTTGCGCTCAAGAATCTGGCGACAGGTGAACAGGTTTCCGTGGCGCGCGGCGATTTGGCGGTGAGAATTCGGCAGGCGTGAGCTGTTTTCGACATCCCGCGAAAACAAAGGGTCTCTCCACTCCGCATTGCCTCCGCTTCGCGGGAGGGGCAGGCGCGCCGTAATCGTCGTGCAGGTCGAGCGGATTTCGAGTTCCTGCGGATAGGCCGTTCCGCTCTTGAAGTATGAAGGAGAGCGCGAGCAGTATTCCGCGTGGGCGCGAAAGAAAGGCGCGGACGGACTGAAGACATATCAACGGGAGAAAAACCGGCAGAGCATCGACGGGCTGCCGGGCTTGAACGATGGATTCGAAGCTGGAACCGGGGAGGGCCAAGCATGAAACGTTCTTTTGCCGTTTTATCAATCCTTGTTTGTAGCCTGCTGAGTTATGCAAAACCTGCGCAGACGAACGCGCACGACAAGCCTCCGACTCCGTTAGAGCAGACTCTGATGGACGACGAAAAAAGCTTCATCGCTGCCGCAAAGAAAGGGGACGTTGCCTTTCTCAAGCGGACGCTCACCGATGATTTTTCTTTCGTGGCGTTTGATGGGCAGCTCTACGAACGTCAGGACATGCTGGACCAGTTCGGCGACCCAGGTACCGACATACTGCCCTACGACATGAAAGTCGTCATGGCGGGAGACGGCGTGGCGATCGTGACTTACGATGTGGTACTGCGCGTCCCAGTCGCTGAAGATCAGGGGCCTCCGCCGCGTTATCAGCACTTCAGCACCGTCTGGGTGAAGCAGGGCGATGTATGGAAGATGAAGTTCCAGCAGATGACGGCATCGCACTGGGGAGATTGGTAGAAACATCCGATTGCGGACTCGATATGGCGAACGCCGTACGCCCGGACGCTCTGCTATCATCGCTATCGGAGTCATTCCAGTCGTCATGAGTTTCATCTGCAAACTGCAGGACTTTGAAGAAGAAGAAGACGACGAAATTCCCGTCATTTCCGGTAGAGGAGAAGGAATCATGGAGGAAGTTCCCGCCACAGGTTCGGGCCACGCGCGCCGCAATGAAGACATCGCACTCGATCTGATGAAGTTCGTCGCCATGACGACGGGCTATGGACGGACAGCGTCCGGCGGCGTAGGATTTACCGGCTCCGGCTCGGCCGCCAAGCCCGAGGATTATGCCGACAAGTTGCTCGAACTCTACGGCCGCTGCCTGGGCGCGGTGAGCGGGAAGAAGTAATCTTGCAATCGGGTTCGTAGTAGCTGTCACAACAAAGATGTCGTCAAAACGGTGGTTCTCCGCTCTGCTGTTCGCCGGGGTCGCGCTTTCGTCTGCTATTGCCCAATCACAGGCAGCGGCGAAGACAGTTCCTTCCACGCCGGATTATTCCAAAGAAGCCTACGTTATCGAGAGCCTCGATAGCCGCATCGACGAGCAGGAGGACGGCACCGGCACGCGCGAAGTTGCGGCGCAGATCAGAGTGCTGGCCGATGCCGGCGTGAAGGCGTTCGCCGTTCTGGATTTCACCTACACCAGCGCCAACGAGAACGTCGAGATCGATTACGTGCGAGTGCGCAAGCCCGACGGGACGGTGGTCAAGACGCCGGATTACAACATTCAAGACACGCCGGGCGAAGTGACGCGCACTGCGCCGCTTTACAGCGACATACACGAAAAACATGTGGCCGTGAAAGGACTCGCCGTTGGAGACGTGCTGGAGTACTTAGTCCGAATCCGCGTCGTGAAGCCGCAGGTACCGGGACAGTTCTGGGATGAATTTTCCTTCACCAAAGATGCGATCGCGAAAGAGGAGACGCTCGAACTCAGCTTCCCGGTCGGGAAATATGTCAAGGTCGTCAGTCCCGAATTCAAGCCACAGATCTCGGAAAGGGCCGACCGCAAGATTTACCGCTGGACCCACTCCAATCTGATGGTGAAAGAGAAGGAGCCGGGAGAGATTCCGCGACGGATTCCGCCGAGTCCCGATGTGCAGGTGACGACGTTTCGCAGTTGGGAAGAGGTTGGCCGGTGGTATGGCGATCTGCAGAAAGAACCGCTGCAGGTGACTCCGGCGATCCAGCTGAAGGCGAACGAGCTGACGAAGGGGCTGAAGACCGACGATGAAAAGACCGAGGCGATCTACAATTTCGTCGCGCTGAAGTTGCACTATATCGGGCTGGATTTCGGCATTGGGCGCTACCAGCCGCACGCGGCCGATGACGTGCTCGATAACGGCTACGGCGACTGCAAAGACAAGCACACGCTGCTGGCCGCGCTGCTGAAGGCCTCGGGCGTCGATGCCTGGCCGGCGCTGATTCACGCTACGCGTAAGCTCGATCCCGAGGTTCCGTCGCCGGCGCAGTTCAACCACGTCATTACGGTCGTGCCGCAAGGCGATAAATACCTGTGGCTCGACACCACGCCGGAAGTGGCCCCGTACGGAATGCTGCTGCTGGGATTACGCGGCAAGCAGGCGCTGGTGATTCCATCGAGCAGTCCGGCGAAGCTGATGACGACGCCTGAAAATGCGTCGTTCGAGCAGGAGCAATCGTTCTCCATGGAGGGGAAGCTCGACGCTGACGGCAGCTTCGCGGGGCACGCGGAGCAGGTGTATCACGGTGACACCGAAGTTATTTTTCGTTCACTCTTCCGCCAGGTTCCCGAGTCGCAATGGAAAGAAGCAGTTCAGCGATTCTCGTACCGTCTGAATTTCGGCGGTGACGTGAGCAATGTGGCCATGACGCCGCCTGATGATCTCAGCAAGCCATTCCATCTCTCCTATGACTACGAGCGCAAGCACTACAGCGACTGGGATGAGCGGCAGATCACCCCTCCGATTCCGCCTCTCGGGGTGGAGATGGGCATGGATTCCAAGAAGCCTCCAGAGCCGGTGATGCTGGGCGGACTCGGCGAAGTGATCTACCGGGCGAAGGTTACGTTGCCTTCGGGGTACACGGGAACAGCGCCGCAGAATGTGGACCTGGTGCGTCCATACGCGGAGTATCACGCGACATACAGCATTGAACACGGAGTATTTTCCGCGACGCGCCGGTTCGTGATCAAGAAGACCGAAGTGGAGTTGAGCAGCTGGGAAGATTATCGCGACTTCGGCAAAGCGATTTCCGACGACGAGAACAAGTACGTGCATTTGAACGGGAGCGGCACGATCGCCGGAGCAGGCGCAGGCGCGAACGCAGGGAGCCTGGACGAACAGTTTCGACTCGGACTGATGGCACTGCAACAGCACGATTTTGAGCACGCTCAGGAATTGTTCGTAGCAATCATCGCGAAGGATCCGAACTACAGGGGCGCGCACTTTAATCTCGGAATAGCTCTGGTATCGCGCCGCCAAGTTCCCGAGGCCATAAACGAGTTTCGCAAGGAGGAGGAGGTTTCGCCGGAGAATACAAATGCGTATCAAGCCGCGGCAATGTACCTGCATGGAGATGAAGCCATCGAAGAATGGCGCAAGCTGCTCAAGGTTGATCCTGGGAACCGCATGGCCGCCTCGAACCTGGCCGGCCTGCTCTTCCAGGCGGAACGCTATCCCGAGGCAGTTTCAGCGTTGGAGACCGCAGTGAAGGCAGCCCCCGACAGCGCTGGACTGGAATATCAGCTCGGCGCGGCGTATCTCAAGACGGGGCAGAACGAAAAAGCGGCCGCCACTTTTCAGAAAGCGATCGAGCAGAACAGCGACGATCCCGAAATGCTCAACAACGTGGCGTACACGCTGGCGGAAAATAAATTACGGCTGGACCTGGCGCAGCAATACGCGGAAGCGGCGGTGAAGAAGCTGGAGGCAGAATCCCTCAAGGACGCGGCCGATGCTGACGCCAGCGCACGCGTGACTTACCAGCTTTCGTTGACATGGGACACTCTCGGCTGGGTTTATTTTCAAAACGGAAATGCGAACCGTTCGGAAAGTTATGTGCGCGCCGCATGGCTGCTCGGCCAGCAGGGGCTGGTCGGTGGACACTTGGGAGAGATTTACGAAAAGGAAGGAAAGCGCAAGCTCGCAGCCCACACGTATGAATTAGCACTCGCGGCATTGAGCGACGCGCCGATTTATCCGGGGTCAGCCTTCACTCCCTTGACTACTCCGAAAGCAAGTGAGTCGCTGACCAACGAGATGACGTCCCGCTTTCAAAAGCTGACGGGGAGGAAGCCTAGCTTCAGGGAAAGCAACCGGCTCCCGAATGGAGAATGGACAAAAAGCGCGGTGGACCAGCTTAGGGAGATGCGGACCTTCAAGTTCGGAAAAGAGAACAGTCTGTCAGGCTCGGCGGAGTTCAGCATCGTATTCGCACCGGAGGGGATCGAAAGCGTGGGCTACCAAAGCGCAGGAGAATCCCTGAAGGCTCTTACTGAAAGAATTAAGACGGCGCACTTTGAGGTGGAATTCCCGCCGGAAAGCCAGGCTCGGATTCGCCGCCGGGCTATGGCTAATTGCAGCTCCATCTCCGGATGCATGGTTGTTCTCATACCGCCTCAGCCACCGCGGTACTGAATTCCTACGCCAACTGTCGATAGCTGAAGCAAAAAGCCGCGCCCTTTACCGGGCGCGGCTTCCGATTGTTGGCTGCGAAACCGGCTGACGTTGCGCCGACATAGATAGTTTGTCCCGCGAGCAAGACGTTGCGAGCACCGTCTCTACGAGTAGCGCTTAGTGGCGCTTCTTGCCTTTTTTCTTCGCAGGCTTTTTGGCTGCCTTTTTTGCTGCCTTTTTTGCCTTCTTTTTGGCAGGCTTTTTCGCGGGTTTCTTCTTGGCCGCGGGTTTCTTTTTAGCCGCGGGCTTCTTCTTGGCGGCTTTTTTCTTTGCGGGAGCTTTCTTGGCTCCTCCGCCGCCGGTCGGGGCTGGAGGCGCAGGTTTGGGAGCCGGAGGCGGTGGGGGCGTCGAGACGGGCTCGCGCTCCAATGTTTCCGGAGTACCGATCGCGGGCTCTTCCTCCTCTTCTTCTTCCTCTTCGAAATCTTCTTCCAGCGAGTCGCTGTAGGCGCCGCTGTCGCCGAATTCTTCTTCTTCGTCACGTCCGTAGAGCGTGGGGTCGTAGAACGTCATTGCTCCTCCTGATTTCAGTGGCGGCCGGGGGCTGGACAGCGCGCCCTGGCTGCGGGCACGAGAGAAATTTAAAAGACCACAGAAACTTCTTTGCTGGAACGGCGGGCGATTATAGCACGACGTTCGGTGCGGCCTGCAAGGACTGCACACACAGGCCGCTGGCTATTGGGTTACCACAGCAGGATAAGGAAAGGGAAGAAGAAAACGTATGCGACGCGGGAACTATTCCAGGCTCAAGCTGTCGAACATCTTCCAAAGCTTGTCGGCGGTGGCCCGGTAGATGATCCATCCCGTGCCCGAGTCGGAGGTCTCGCGGAAGAGGAGCTCGCCCTGGCCGTCGCCATTGGCGTCCACAGCATCGATCAGATCGAGACGCGGCGTGACGTCGAGATGAAACCGGTCGGTCACTCCGGCGTAGAGCTTGTGAAGATTGTTGTAGATATCGGGGTAGGCGACCAGCAGGATCGAGTACTGTTGATTCGATTCGACCTCCGAATGAGCGACACCCGAGGCCGGCGGAGGCATGTGGGCCGTGGCGCTGAAAACAATGACTGGAATGTTCGCGTTCCAGAGATCGTACGCGACCATCCGCACATTCTCGAAGGTGGGCTCCGCAGGCTTGGAGACGTGGTGACGGGCGGTAGCAGAGTGTGCAGATTTTGGAATGATGGTCTCTTTGGCCAGAGCGGCGAGATAGGCGTGGAGCTGGTCTTTGGCCATCTGCATCATCTGTTTCTGTCGGTCCCCTTCTTCCCCCTTGAGCCACTCGAAGGTAAAGGAATGCGGCGGAGGGCCGCCAGCGTCGGAAATAGCGGGAATAAGTTTGACATTGCTCATAGCCGTGGCAGTCTCAACTACTTTTCCAGGAATCGCGGCTGCGGATTTTCTACCAGGCTTGCTATAGCCGGGAACGTCCTCGTCGGCGAAGGATTCAGCCGGCTGGCCGCGCCGCAGAATCGGACGGTCGGCTTCGGGCGTGCCGCTATCAGAGGCCGGGATCTTCGACTGAGCGTCGGGTTTGGGCTGGGCGGACTTTGTGTCTCCTGTTTTGGAGTCGGCGGGTTTCGAGCTGTCCGATGTGCACTTAGGAGAACTGCCTGCAGGCTGAGTTGTGGTGGGAGCGGCCGACGGAGCGGAGGCGCCCTGGCTCAGGCGAGGCGGCTCATCACTGTCGCCAGAACTCGCAGGCTTGGAAGCTGGCTGTGTCGACGCTGGAGCGCTCGTCGAACTCGGAGCAGTGGAGGACTTTTTTTCGCTGCTGTCGCGGCTGAGGCGCGGCGGCGCATCAGTGTCCTCCATTCCAACCGGGACAGAGGAGGCATTGAGTTGCTTGCTGTCTGGCGGTTCCATTCCGGCGGCGCGCCAGGTTCCGGTTCCGAGCCATGGTGCCTGCGCATTCACGGCGTTGCTATGCAGTGCGCTGCCGACGGTAAACAGGCCGAGAGAATTGCCCGATTGCTCGGCTTCATAAATTGTGCCTGGAGCGAGCGCCATCGGGATGGGATCGGCTTTATACGAGGTCGCATCCCAGAATCTGCCGTTGATCAGAATGGCGATCGGAACCAGCGACGACTTGCCTTTATCAGTCATCTGCAGCAACGCCACGGCTCGTGGACCGTTGTCTTTCTTCTTTTGGAGTTTGCGCTCGAGAGGGGTGATTTCCGGACGGTCGTCCTGGGCAACGGCGAAGAAACTGGAGCACAGGAAGCAGACGAGGAGAGTGGAAAACGCGAGGCGAGCGAAGGAAATCCTCCAGTGTAAAATCTTTGGAGCGAGGCGGGGCTTGGGGACAGCCGAATATCTGGCGCCCGCTTTCGATCTTCCCGGAGACATTCCCATGAAAGTCAATGATAAAGCTCCCGACTTTAGTTTGCAGGACGAGAACGAAAAAGAAGTCGCACTGAAGGACCTGCGCGGCAAGACCGTGGTGCTCTACTTTTTCCCGCGCGCCGACACTCCCGGATGAACGCTTGAAGCTCGCGGGTTCCGCGACATATACAAAAAGATGCAGAAGACAGGCGCGGTGCTGCTTGGGATCTCCCCGGATACCCCGAAAGCCCAGAAGAAGTTCCAGGAAAAGTACGATCTGCCATTCAGCCTGCTGGCCGATGCCGACAAGAAAGTCGCGAACGTGTTCGGCGTCATGAAGGAAAAGAACATGTACGGCAAGAAAGTGATGGGCGTGGCGCGAACGACGTTCGTCATCGGGCCGGACGGCAAGATCGAGCATGTTTTTGAAAAGGTGAAGCCGGAGGGCCATGCCGAAGAGGTGCTGGCGTATTTGAAAGAAGCGGGCAAAGGCGCGGCGTAGGCCTGGCGCGCTTCCGATGGCCCGTTACAAGACCCACGGAGCTGGAGAGTAGATAGACGCCTTCCTGGCGCAAATTGGAGACGGAACTAATCCCGGATGTTCGGCGTATCATTTCTGGGAAGGAATTTCTTCCGCAGTCCGGGAGGACGTTATGCCTGGTCTTATTCGGTCTGTAGGTGTTTCCGCTATCTTTCTGCTTGTTTTTGCGGCTGTTCTTGCAACTCAAACTGCTGCCGCCGATGACCGCGATTCTATTGTGATTACGTACAAAGACGGGCATCATCAGAGCCTGGCTGCGGCGGAGATTGCCCGCATTGATCTTAAGGCGCCGGCGGCGATCGTTTACAAAGACGGTCATCGAGAAAAAATCAGCGCCGAGGTCGAAAGTATAGAGTTCAGCGATTCCAGCCTGACCGGCATGATGCCGAACCGGTCTCATTTCATTGGGAAGTGGGAGGTCGGCGAGGGCAATGGCAGCGACTTCTACATCGTGCTCGAGGCGAACGGCGACGCAAGGAAGAGTATTGGCGCAGAGCACGGAACCTGGACGTTGGTCGATGGCGAGGCGCGGATTGCATGGGACGATGGCTGGCACGACGTGATCCGAAAGGTAGGAGCCAAGCATGAGAAGCTCGCGTTCGAGCCAGGAAAGTCGTTTAGCGATGCTCCGTCGAATGTGACGGCGGCCAGGAACACCCAAGCCAAGCCGATATAGCGTGTCCGGTTCGGCGCTGCAGAGCTCTCTTTAGAGTGTAAGATTCTGCTGCCATGGCCCGCCCCCGAAACGCTCCTGTCACCAGTAAAATTCGTGCGCTCGATCGCGCATTCTACATGCAGAATCCGCAGCGTGTGGCTCGGGAGCTTCTGGGAAAGGTTCTGGTACGCAGGACAAAGGAAAGATGCCTGACGGCGCGGATCGTAGAGGTCGAAGCGTATCTTGGGGAAGCTGATCCGGCAGCGCATACTGCTGCCGGACGGACGCCACGAAATGAGGTGCTTTTTGGTCCGCCGGGACACGCGTACGTCTATTTCATCTATGGCAATCACTATTGCTTAAACGTCTCCTGCGAGCCGGAAGGACGCGCAGGGGGCGTTCTTTTTCGGGCACTTGAGCCTTTAACGGGCATTGAAGAAATGGCCAAGGCCCGGGGAATCACGATCCACGGTGAAAGGGATTTACCTAAACTTACCAGTGGTCCGGGGCGGTTGTGTGAAGCATTCTGCATCACCCGGGCTCGCGATAACGACTGCGATCTGACCTCACCGGAATCCAGCCTTTGGATCGGTGACGACGGCCATCAGGCGCGAAGCATTGGCGTAACGGCCCGAATTGGTATCACGAAGGCGGCGTCGCATCCGCTGCGGTATCTGCTGCAGGGGAACCGATTTGTCTCCGGGCGGAAAAATACCACTCCGATTTGACAGCCGGGTGTAGACTGTCGTCCGGGCTGTGTAGGCCGAAAGCCTTGCTGGGGGCGGCTTTTGGCTTTCAGCGATTTACAGCTGACGGGAAGCTGCCCTGTCTGAATTTTCCGCAGCCTTGGTCCTGCCTCCGACATCACACGAAATGAGGAATTTCCGCGTGCCGGTTTTCACGCGATTTCGATTCTCAGCGGCGGTACTTGCCGCGTTCCTCGTGTCGCCACTATTCTCGGTTCGCGCCGCCGGCGGTATTGCTGCAGTTCCTGCTCCGCGCTATATCGTTGTCGGTTTTGTCGGAGGCTTTGCCCGCCGCGACAATCCGAACCAAGGTCCAGTCCGGCTTGCGGAGGAAGCGCGCCGGGACCTCCCCACGAATTCTTACATTCACGTTTTCGAGAACCGACACCGTGGGGCCGCCTATAAGGCCATTCTTCGCCTGCTCGATCGCGACCACGACGGAACTCTCAGCAGCGAGGAAAAAACGCAGGCTCGGATCATTCTGTTCGGACACAGCTGGGGAGCCTCTGCGGTGGTGCTCCTGGCTCGTCAGCTGGATCGTATGGAGATTCCGGTTCTCCTGACGGTTCAGGTAGATAGCGTCGCCAAGCCTTGGCAGCATGATGGCGTAATTCCTGACAACGTGGAAGCAGCGGTCAATTTTTATCAACCAAACGGGGTCATTCATGGACGCTCGATGATCCAGGCGGCGGACGCATCCAAGACTGAGATTCTCGGCAACTATCGTTTTGACTATCACGAGACTCCGGTGAAATGCCAGGGAACGACGTGGTTTGACCGGACGTTTACTCCTGATCACGTGCAAAGCGATTGCGACCCGCGCTTGTGGTCGCAGGTCGAAAATCTTGTGCGTCGGTATGCAGAGGCGGAGCCGGGGATTTTTGCTTCGGGTCCGATTTCAGGGAATCTCGGGATCGCAGGGCACGCATCTCATCATCAGGGAGTTTCCGAGGAAGCGGCGAGAGCAAAGGATTCAAATGCGAAACAGCGTTGAAGCCTTTCCTCATCGCCGGTGAATGCAGCAACTTCCGGCGTGAACTCGGGTTTATGCAGGAGTAAGATTATTACAGGCGGTTTGCCCTCCCAGGGCTTTTATCCGCCAAGTTAGGTGGAGGGACCTGTCATGCCAAGATCCACCTGGTCGAATGCTCTTCTGGCCGGAATCGCTTCTCTTTCACTCATTTGTCTGCCCTTAACTGCGGTTGCGCAGCGTGGTGGAGGCGGCCATGGAGGAGGCGGAGGCGGAGGCTTCCACGGAGGCGGCGGCGGCGGCTTCCACGGCGGCGGAGGCGGGGCTTTCATGGCGGCGGAGGCGGCGGAGGTGGGTTTCACGGCGGAGGCGGGTACGGCGGCTCTCGCGGGGGTGGCGGCTATGGTGGGTACCGCGGGGGGTCGTACGGCGGTTATCGCGGCGGTGGATCTGGATATGGCGGCCGCGGATTTGGAGGAGCGCGGGGCTCGTTTGGGGGTATGCGAGGTGGCTCGTCCATGCGCGGTTCGGCGTCCTCAAGATCCTGGGCGTTTGACCGGGGCGGCAGCTTCCGCAATAGCTCACCCGGATGGCATTCGTTTCAAAGAGGCAGCAATGTAGGAAGCATGTCCGCAAGATCTGGCCGGGCCGGGATGGCGGGCAGGGCAGGTGCGGGCGGAATAAATCGATCTGGCATGGAGGCGTCCCATGCGGCGATCGCCGACGGCAATTGGCATGGGTTCGGAAATGCTGGGCGCAGCGCAGCAGGTCGGTCAGGAGCAACTCTCGCTTCAAACAACTTCCGATCAGGAGCTGCGGGCTTTAATCATGGCGGCTTTAGGGGCGGGAATGGCGCCTGGCGAGGTGGATGGCACGGCCGCGGCTGGGGCGGCGGTTGGGGTTGGGGTGGCGGTTGGGGCTGGGGTGGCTTGGGTTGGGGCTGGGGCGGCTGGGGACTCGGCTGGTGGGACTGGGGCTGGAGTCGGCTGGGGGCCGTTCTGGGCTTGGCCTCCATATTCGTACAACCCGTGGCTCTGGGACTATTCGCCGGAATACATTTATCCGAATCCGTAGCGGTGTCGAGTCATTAGCTGGGGATGCAGCGCTGGCTTCAGGTTCTTTCGGGTATCGGCGCTAGCAGAAGATTGTCGATCAGCCGCGTCGCGCCTACAAACGCTGCGACGGCGACCAGGGCTCCATTGGATAGATTCTTTACGGGATCGAGCGAATCCCGATCTACTACCTCGAAATAATCAGGACGCACGGAAGGCTCGGTCGCAAATTCTGCGCGACCGGCTGCGATCAGGCGCTCGGCGCTGCTCTCGCCTTTACCCGCCAGTTCCTGGACTCTCATCAGGCAACGATGCAGAATCAGTGCCTGCGTCCTTTGCTCCGCGTTGAGATAGGCATTGCGGGAACTCATCGCCAAGCCATCTGGTTCGCGGACGATCGGACCGACGGTAATTTCCACCCCGAAATTCAGATCGCGCACCATGCGGCGGATTACTGCGACTTGCGCGGCATCCTTTTGGCCGAAGAATGCCGCGTCGGGCTCAAGGATGTGAAACAACTTGGAGACAACTGTTGTGACGCCTCGAAAGTGTCCGGGGCGCGACCGACCATCGAGCTTTCCACTGAGCTCTTCGACCGTCACCCAGGTGGTTGCGCCCGGTGGATACATTTCGTCCACGGAAGGCGCGAAGGTGAAATCGACGCCCTCGCGCGCAAGCAGCTCGCAATCGCGTTCGAAGGATCGGGGATACTTAGCAAGATCTTCATTCGGTCCGAACTGAGCGGGGTTGACGAAGATCGAGACCGCGACAACATCGCTCGCAGCGCGCGCGGCGCGCACTAACGAGAGGTGCCCCTGATGGAGAGCGCCCATTGTGGGCACCAGCCCCAGGCGCTTTCCAGCTCGCCGTGCCTGGCGCGAGGCGGCCCGCATCTCGTCGATGGTGTTGAAGATTTTCACGTGCTGAAGGCGTTGACAAATTTCGTCGCGCTTCGTTCGGCTGACCGCCGATGGCCCCACAGATTCCCAGCCTTTTATGCCGACGGCACCCATCGGACTGCGATATGCGCCCCGGTGAGCATTCCGCCCACAATGCCCTTATTCCGGCGAACGGCGACCTGATCCTGCTCGGAGGATTTCGCCTCACTGTCAGCCGCAGCGACGACGCGCCCGTAAGGCCAGTTCGAGGGAGGCAATTTCGCCAGCGCCGGGAGCAATTCGTCCGGCTTCAGGATGATTTCCGCGCTGTCGGCGACATCGAACAGTGCGACGCCATCGGAGCGGACGATCAGATAAGGATTCCGCCACGCCTTCATATCGCGGACATGTTCGTATTTGGCGGAATCGGCAGGAGGAATGGTCTGCAAAGGTGCAAGAGGATCAGGCGCCGTCGCATCCTGATGCGAGCAGGCCACAAGCATGAGACTTGCCAGTGCCAGAATTGCGAAGCGCGCCTGCCGAAAGATCACGAGCCGATCTTACCTCGCCACCACGGGAACATCGTTCTTCGCCGCCCAGACCAGCGCGACGATCCATCCTATGACGCTCCAACCCAGGAAAAGGTTCAATAGAAAAATCGCAAGGGTGTCACGCTTGCTGCGCGCCAAGGCAATGATGGACGGCAGGAAGTACATCACGAATCCAAAACCGAAAAACGGGAAGAAGAAAAATGTCGAGAGAACCATGGCTACCTCCCTTTCATAGCCTAGCACCGGCGGTGCGAGAGTGAATCAGGAATTTATCACCCCTCCAAAACCCCACACTGCCATATACGCAAAACGTAACCGCAGGGTTCCGTGAGGATTGGCGGAAAATCATGTTCGCGCCTTACCGCCGCATCGCGTGCTTGCGCTGGAGCACGGTTTCCAGCGCCGCTTTCGTTTCCTTCGGCAAGTGATAGGACTCCTGGTCCGACGGATACTGGTGCGAGCGAACGTCCGCGCGGTACGCTTGAACCGCATTCGTGATCAGAGCCGCCGCGTCTCCATAGCGCCGCACGAACTTTGCCGGCGGCCCGAAGGTCATGTTCAAGATGTCGTGGAACACGAGCACCTGACCATCGCAATCCGGGCCGGCGCCGATGCCGATCGTCGGCGCACTTACCTCGGACGTGATCATGGCTGCAACTTCCCGCGGAATGCCTTCCAGATAGAGGCAGGAGACTCCGGCACGGTCCAGGGCCACGGCATCGCGCATGAGCTGTTCAATCCCGCTCAGGTTCCTGCCTTGAACCTTGTAGCCGCCCATCATGTTCACCGATTGCGGAGTGAGCCCGATGTGACCGGCGACGGGGATTTCGGCGTCGATGATATGCCGGATCAGGTCAGCGCGTTTCTCGCCGCCTTCAATCTTGACAACCTCAGCCCCGCCTTCTTTCACGAAACGAGTGGCATTGATGACGGCTTCCTTGGCATCGACGTGGTACGAGCCATAAGGCATGTCTGCGACGAGCAGAGCATTCTTCACGCCGCGGCGAACCGCTTTCACGTGATGCAGCATTTCGTCGACGGTGACCGAGAGCGTGTTCTCGTAGCCGAGCATCGTCTGGGCAAGAGAATCGCCGACCAATACCATGTCGACGCCAGCCTCATCCACAAGGCGGGCAGCGGCGTAGTCATATGCGGTGATGCATGTAATCGGATCGTGTCGGAGTTTCAGGTCCCGCAGAGTGGCGGTCGAGACCTTATGGCGAGGTTCGCCAATCGGGGTCAAACTCATGATGTCCTCCAGTGCCCCTCCGCCTTAGGCGGATAGAGCCTGTGTATGCATCTTGGCGTCTGTAATTTCGGATGACGCTCAAGGTATTGTAGTTGCAAAGTACTGCACCGTCGATAGCGGTTTTATCAATCTTTTCAATGGATTGCAGGCCTAACGGGCGCTCTCCATTATCGTGGCCGGGTGATCGCTCCTTGCGAGGCCGATGAAACCAGCGCGGCATACTTCGCAAACACGCCGGTTGGGTAGCGAGGTGGGGGGGCCTTCCACTCTTTCATGCGTTGCTGCAGCACTTCATTGCTGATCTCGACTTCCAGAAGGCGCTTCCGCACATCAAATTGGATCATGTCGCCATCGC
Organism: uncultured Acidobacteriota bacterium; assembly: GCA_963763845.1. Taxonomy (GTDB): domain Bacteria; phylum Acidobacteriota; class Terriglobia; order Terriglobales; family Acidobacteriaceae; genus Sulfotelmatobacter. The sequence goes on along the minus strand of CAVXPX010000009.1, from coordinate 73,682 downwards.
GAACCGCGTTAATCGGACCACCCAGCGCGGCTTCTGGAGAAACGTGACCGGCCATAAGACCGCGCGTTGCTCCGCTGAAACGGCCGTCAGTGAGGAGCGCTACCGAATCGCCGAGCCCCTCTCCGACGATAGCCGCGGTGACGCCGAGCATCTCGCGCATGCCTGGGCCACCCTTCGGGCCCTCATTACGGATGACGACGACGTCACCGGCTTTGATTTTTCTCGCTTTCACCGCGGCCATCGCATCTTCTTCAGAATCGAAAACGCGCGCCGGACCGCGCTGCTCGAGGCGTTCATGGCCGCTGATCTTTGCGACGCAGCCTTCGGGCGCAAGATTCCCCTTGAGGATCACAAGTCCCCCGGTCGCCTTCAGCGGCTTATCGAGGGGCACGATCACTTGCTGTCCGGCGGTCTCGACAGCCTTCTCGGCTTCTGCAGCGATGCTGAGGCCAGTGACAGTCTTTGCCGATCCGCGCAGATACTTTCCGCTCATCAGCCGCTTGGCCAGGAGCCGAATGCCGCCGGCGCGGTGCATATCGGCGGCAACGAATCGGCCGGAAGGCTTGAGATCGGTCAGCAGCGGCGTGCGTTCGCTGATCGTCTGGAAATCGTCAATCTCGAGAGTGACTCCTGCTTCGCGGGCAATGGCTAACAGATGTAGGACTGCGTTCGTCGACCCACCGCTTGCTGCAACTGAGGCGATGGCGTTTTCGAATGCGTCACGAGTCAGAATGTCACGCGGCTTCAGCCCGGTCTTGAGGACGTTCATGACAACGTTGCCGCACTCGAAACAAACCTCGTCTTTCTTCGGATCCATCGCCGGAACGCTGTTGAATCCCATCGGCGAGAGCCCAATCATTTCCATGACTGTCGACATTGTGTTCGCCGTATATTGGCCGCCGCAGGCCCCTGCTCCCGGGCAAGCAACGTCCTCAAGTTCCTTGAGCTCCGCGTCGCTCATTTTGCCGGCGACGTTCGAGCCGATGGCTTCGAAAACATCCTGGATGGTGACGTCTTTGCCGCGGTAGCTGCCTGGGGCGATGGTTCCTCCATAGAGCACCAGGCCGGGAAGATTCATGCGCGCGAGCGCCATCGCTGCTGCCGGGATCGTCTTATCGCAGCCCACGACACAGACGACCGCATCGAACATTTGTCCGCGGCAGACGAGTTCAATCGAGTCGGCGATGAGTTCGCGGCTTACCAGCGAGGCCCGCATGCCTTCGGTGCCCATCGTCTCGCCATCGGAGATCGCGATGGTATTGAACTCCATGGGCGTTCCGCCCGCGGCCCGGATTCCTTCTTTCACTTTCGCCGAGAGGCGGCGGAGATGAAAGTTGCACGGCATGGTTTCGATCCAGGTATTTGCCACGCCGATGAGTGGACGGCTCAAATCGGCATCGGTGAATCCAATCGCTTTGAACATGGAACGAGCGCCGGCGCGCTCGCGTCCATCGGTGATTCCACGGCTGTTGTGTTTGAGATCCATGATGATGATTGCATCTCCTGTAAATGATTGAAGCTAGAAAGCATAAACCAGGGATGGCACGAAGCACCACGGAGCTGGGCTTAAATTCGTTGGTGGGTGTTCGTGGTCGAAGATCTACAAAAACGGGGAACCCGCGTGTGCGGGTTCCCCAAATTGCATGACGCTGCCCAGAGATCGTCATGCTTGCCCAGCTATTTCAAACTTGCCTAAGCGCGGGCTGCGGAGCGCGCTTCTTCGATCGCTACGCCCGCCGGCGGATGATGCGAGGCCCATGCCGCATGCGAAGCGCCCGAGCCCACATGAATCACATCCGCGATCGAATACCATTCTCGATAGAGCTGGCCGACCTGCTTCTGATTCACATCGAGAATCAGCGTGACCTGATGCTCACGTTCGGTGGGCTCTGCCGTGACCGAAGGGAGATCCAGTCCGCGCCGCGAGGCCGCGTTCAGAATGCGCATCAGTGTGCCTTGCGTGTTGCGATAGCGAATGTGAAATTGCATGTCGTTAGCCCCCATAGCGCCGGCTTTTAGCCGCGAATTTCTACCGCTTATTTTTCTTCCAGCAACATCTCCGACAACGCCGCCCCTGCCGGAACCATCGGGAAAACGTTAGCTTCCGGGGCGCAATCGAACACCAGCAATTCCGGATCGGGCGAATGCAGGAAACGATCGATCTGGTCTCCGGTTTCCTGCGATACCGGGAACTCGCGCATGGCGTCTTCCTTCATCCGGAAGCTGTGAATCTTGTAGGCCTTCGCGATCTCGACGAAGTCCGGGTTGTCGCTCAAGTCGGTCTCGGCGTAGTTGCGCTCGTAGAAGAGCTGCTGCCACTGGCGAACCATGCCTAGATACTTGTTGTCGATGATGACCATTTTGATCGGCAGGCCCAGCCGGTGGACGGAGGCTAGCTCCTGAATGTTCATTTGAAATCCGCCATCGCCCGAAACGCACAGAACGCAAGTGTCGGGCTTTGCGAGCTGCACGCCGACTGCGGCCGGCAAAGCGAACCCCATTGAGCCCAACCCGCCGGAAGTGATAAATCCCCGAGGAGAAGATGATCGGTAGCGCTGCGCCGCCCACATCTGATGCTGGCCCACGTCGGCAACAACGACGCTATCCTGCGGCAACCGGCCGAAGAGTTCATCGAGGAAGCGGATTGTTGGCTGCGCGAGGCCGCGAGGGTCCAATTCAGCGCGTTCCGGCCCGCATGCGACCGCACGCCAATCCTTGAAATCGGGAATTGTGTGCCGGCGCAACTCGGCATCGAATGCGGGAATTGTGTCTGCCAGATTACCGATCACAGAGAGGTCGCATGGACGCACGCGGTCGAGCTGAGCGGGATCGATCTCGAAGTGAACAATCTTGGCGTACGGCGCGAAGCGCGAGGGATCTCCTGTAACGCGGTCATCGAGACGCGCTCCAAAGACCAGCAGCAGATCAGTCTCGTGCAGCGCCATATTTGCGGCGCGTGTTCCGTGCATGCCCACCATGCCGAGGTAGTAAGGGGCTTGCAGTTCTACCGCGCCCAGCCCGTGAACCGTGGCGAATGTCGGTGCGTTCAACTTGTCGAGCAGACGGCGCAATTCCGGAATGGCTCCTGAAAGCTTCGCTCCCGCGCCGACTAACGCGACCGGCTTCGAAGACTGCTGCAGCAGAGCGACGATCGTATCGGTGAATCCGCCCTCGGCCTTTGCGTCCGCGGGCCGCGCATGTGGAGTGAACTTTACGGGTCCCGAGAATTCTTTTTTTGCCTTGAGCATGTCGGTGGGGATGTCGATCACGACTGGCCCCGGACGTCCGCTGCGCGCCCAATAAAAGCCTTCGGCAATTACGTCTGGGATTTCATCGATGGTGCGAACCAGGCGGCTCCACTTGGTCAGCGAAAGCGTGACGCCGAATACATCCGTTTCCTGAAAAGCATCTGTGCCGATCAATGCGCTGCGAACTTGTCCGGTAATGCAGACCAGGGGAACGGAATCCATCTTGGCATCGGCGATTCCGGTGACAAGATTCGTGGCGCCGGGACCGCTGGTCGCCATGGCAACGCCAACTTTCCCAGTAACCCGCGCGTAGCCCTCGGCCGCAAACACAGCGCCCTGCTCGTGCCGCGTCAGGATGTGCCGCACGCCGCTGCCTTCGAGCGCGTCATACAACGGCATGATCGCGCCGCCCGGGTAGCCGAAGACGAGGTCCACGCCTTCGGCGCGCAGGCACTGCAGAACGATGTCGGCTCCCTTAAGCATTCACCACCTGTTTTGTGGAGTCCTGGGGAGCAGCCTGCTTTTTCCCTTCTTTTGGAAGCCAGCTCATCATGCTGCGGAGTTGTGCGCCTACAATTTCGATCGGATGCTGCTTTTCCTTCTCGCGCAGCTTGTTGAAGTTCGGGCAGCCAGCCTTATTCTCGGCAATCCATTCCTGCGCGAATTTGCCGGACTGGATATCAGCCAGCGTTTTCTTCATCGCTTGGCGCGTGACATCGCCGACCACCTGCTCGCCGCGAGTGAGGTCGCCATACTCCGCGGTATTCGAGATCGAGTACCGCATGCGGGCCAATCCGCCTTCGTAGATCAGGTCGACGATGAGCTTCACTTCGTGCAGGCATTCGAAATAGGCGATTTCGGGGGCGTAGCCGGCTTCGACGAGAGTTTCAAATCCCTTCTTGATCAGCGAGGTCAATCCGCCACAAAGGACGGCTTGCTCGCCGAATAGATCGCTCTCGGTTTCTTCCTTGAAGGTCGTCTGCAGCACGCCGGCGCGAGTGGAACCAATGCCATGTGCGTAGGCGAGGCCGAGTTCGTGCGCGCGTCCGCTGGCATCTTGATGGATCGCGAGCAAGGACGGAACTCCCCGGCCCTCGGTGTAGACGCGGCGGACGAGATGACCGGGGCTCTTGGGAGCGATCATGACTACGTCAACGTCATCCGGCGGGACGATGGTTTTGAAATGAATGCTGAATCCGTGCGAAACGCCGAGAACTTTTCCGGGATGGAGGTACGGCTTGATCGACTTTTCATACAGTTCGCCCTGGGTCTCGTCGGGAGTCAAAATGTGGATCCAGTCGGCGCGCTTGGCAGCCTCATCTGGAGCAACCACTACCATGCCATCAGCACGCGCCTGAGCGGCGCTCTGCCGGTTGGGATCGAGACCAATGATGACTTTCTGTCCGCTGTCGCGGAGATTCTGGGCCTGGGCGTGTCCCTGGCTGCCGTAGCCAAGGATCGCGATCGTCTTGCCCTTCAGCGTCTCGGGCTTGGCGTCGCGTTCATAGAAAATGGTGACTGCCATCGTGCTCCTCTCGTTGCACCTGCCACGACTGGGGAAGAAGCCACCAGGGAATGGAATTGCTAAGTGATCCCAGAGGGAGCTTCCCAGTTGCAGAAAACCGACCGGTCGGTCGGTATCTGGAAATGCTACCTAGCCGCCTTCTCCCTGTCAAGCTAGAACTGTGGTGCCAGCTTATCTTCCGCCGTTTGTTGGCTTTCCGGCAATGAACTGTTTAGTATGTCGAGCGATGGCACGCGAGACTCCGGTTGATTCCCGGCAGGAAATTCTGCGCACCGCAGCGCGCCTGTTTCAGCAGCGCGGTTATGACGCTACTTCGATGAACGATGTGGCGGCGGCGCTCAAGCTCAGCAAGGGCGGCCTTTATCACCACTTCCAGAGCAAAGACGAAATCCTGTTCGAGATTATGAATCACGCGATGGAAATCACGCAGGAGCGAGTGCTCGGGCCGGTGCGCGCCATTGCAGATCCCGAAGAGCGGCTGAGATCGTTAATACGGCTGCACATTGAAGTCGTGCTTAGCCCGCGCGACCGCGAGATTACGGTGATGCTGCACGAAAATCATCCGCTGCAGCCGGCGCTGCGAAAGCGCATCAATACCCGTAAGAAAGAATACGTGCATTTTGTCGAGGGCGTGATCGCCGAGGTGCAGCGTGCCCGGCGTGCCAAGGGTTCGGTGAGCCCGCGCGCCGCGGCCTTTGCATTGCTGGGCATGATCAACTGGATCTACCAGTGGTACAAGCCCGAGGGCGAACTGCAGACGCATAATCTCGTGCCGCAGTTCACGGAGCTGGTGTTAGGAGGAATTCTCGCGTGACAGCCGTGTTCACAAGGTTGGAGGAGATTGAGCGCCAACGCTCCCAGACCGGCAAGTCGTACCGCGAATTCCTGCGCGCGCCATCGATGAGCGTGGGACTCTATGCTCTGCCGGCGGGAGCTAACGATCCGCAGCATCCGCATCATGAAGATGAAATGTACTATGTCGTTCGCGGACGTGGACGGTTTCGGGCTGGGGATCAAGACACGGAAATCCGTGCCGGAGCCGTGCTTTTTGTTCCCGCCGGCCTGGAACATCGCTTCTACGACGTCGCAGAGGAACTGGCAGTGCTGGTCTTCTTCGCTCCTCCGGAGACCTAGACTCGCCTGAAATGCGGCATCATTCCCATGCCTCCGGATCTTTACTTGTGCGGCGGGATCCAGTAAACCTCTTCCTTGACGGTACCTTTCTCGACAAATCCACGCCGCTTCAGGATGGACTTGCTGTGCTCAATCATCTCCGGATGGCCGCAGAGATAGGCGACCGTGTTGCTGGCATCGAGTTCCCAATGGTCGGCATATTTGCGCAGAATGTCGTCGGCACGCCCGATCTCTCCCGCCCAGTCTGAGTGATCCCAGGGACGGCTGACGGTTGGCACATACTTAAACCACGGCAGTTCCTTATCAAACTCGTTCAATTCTTCGAGATAGCCAAATTCCCACGGCCGGCTGGCGCCGTTGAGCAAATAGAGTTTGTGAGTTCCATCGAAACGGCCTTCTTTCCATTCTTTCGCGAGCGAGCGCACGTAACTGACGAATGGCGCGACGCCGGTGACGGTCGAAATCAGAAGATGATTGTTCCGTCCGTTCTGCATGTCGAGCGAGAACTTGCCCTTGGGAACTTTCCGCATCAGCAACTCGTCGCCCGGTTGCAGCTTATACAGCGAGGGAGTGAGTGCGCCGTTCGGAACTAACTCGAAGAAGAATTCCACTTCGTCTTCCGCAGGCGACGAAACGATAGAATACGGCCGCTCGATGCGCCGGCCCTCGACCTCGACGCCCAGCGTTGCGAATTGCCCCGGAAGAAACTTGAACTCGCCTCCGGTTTGAATACGAAACATCCAGAGATCGGTGGCGAAATCGACGCGCTTCGCCACGCGCGCGCGAAAAAATCTCTCGTCGGTCATGCTCTGTTCTCTTAGCCGTTCGGTGCGTGTATTCAATAGTCGCCAAAATGTCCAGAGATCCGGACACTCTCCCGTCATTTATATGGATACTGGTTAGATGTTTGGCTGAACATCGTCGACTCGTGTTCCGACCCCGACGTCCAACCGAACGGTCGTACGGTGAATTGAGTGGCGTTATCCTAGCCGGAATTCTGGAATTTGGAAAGAATTTTTTTTGTCCGCTCTTCAATCGAGTTCGTTCGGGCGAGGGTGGCTTTAGCGAGCTTGAGAGGCTTCTTCAGCAGCGAGTTGTTCGAGTACCGTCTTCATCGCCCGCAAAACTTCCTCAGCCGCCGCGGCCTTGAGCGTGAATTTCAACATCCCGTCGGGGCTGAAATGGGCGCCTTTCTGGCCAGAAACAAATCGGGCCAGCTGCTCGGGATCGACCGCCGCATTCTGGCGGAACTTGAAAGTCACCGACTCGCGCTTGCGGTCGATCGCGTTCACGCCGACTCGTATGCACAAGAGTTTGAGCGAAGCATAGTCGAGCAGATTTCGGACAGGAGGCGGAGGCGGTCCATAGCGGTCTTCCAACTCGGCCGCCACATCTGAAAGCTGAGACTCAGTTTCCACGCCGGCCACGCGCTTATACATTCGCAGGCGTTGATTCTCCTCGGGGATATATTCGGCAGGAATGCGGATGTTGAGTCCGAGATTCAGCTGCGTTTCAGCTTCGTCTGGGGCAACTTCGCCCTTCATCTCGCGTACGGCACGATCGAGCATCTGGGTATAGAGCTCGAAACCGACGGCCTCGATGTGACCGCTCTGCTCGCCTCCGAGAAGGTTTCCGGCGCCGCGTAGTTCCAAGTCGAGTGCGGCGATCTTGAATCCGGCGCCGAGGTCGGAGAATTCCTTCAACGCGGCCAGTCGGCGCCGCGCGATGGGAGTCAGCTCGATTTCCCGCGGAATGAGGAGATAGGAGTACGCTCGGCGATTAGAGCGGCCGACGCGTCCGCGCAATTGATAGAGCTCGGAAAGTCCCAGGCGATCAGCGCGGTTGATCAGAATCGTGTTGCATAACGGGATATCGAGCCCGTTCTCAATGATTGTGGTCGCGACCAGAATGTCGGCCTCGTGATGCATGAACTTGAGCATTACTTTCTCGAGCTCGCCTTCAGACATCTGCCCGTGGCCCACGATAACGCGCGCTTTCGGCACCAGTTCCTGAAGCTTGGCGGCGATCTCCCAAATACTTTCGATGCGGTTGTGAACGAAATATATCTGGCCGCCGCGATCGAGTTCCTGCTCAATGGCTGATTGAATCAGCTTGTCGTCCCAACTCGCGACGACCGTCTGAATTGCCATGCGGTCTTTCGGAGGCGTCTCGATCACGCTCATGTCGCGCAATCCGACCAGCGACATGTGAAGCGTGCGCGGAATCGGCGTGGCCGACATGGTGAGCACGTCCACCTGCTTGCGCATCTGCTTGATGCGTTCCTTATGGCGCACGCCGAAGCGCTGCTCTTCGTCGACGATAAGCAGGCCGAGATCGGAGAATTTGAGATCTTTCGAGAGAATACGGTGGGTCCCGATCAGAATGTCAATTTTCCCAGCTTCTGTCTTTTGCAGAATTTCCTTCTGCTGTTTCGGATTGCGGAAGCGGCTGATCATTTCGACTGTGACGGGAAACGGCCCAAAGCGCTGCTTGAACGTCTCGTAGTGCTGGAATGCCAGCACCGTGGTAGGAGCCAGAACAGCAACTTGTTTGTTATCGCTGACCGCTTTGAATGCCGCGCGCATCGCGACTTCGGTCTTCCCATACCCGACATCCCCGCAGAGCAGGCGGTCCATGGGCTGAGTCGACTCCATGTCGCGCATAACATCGGTGATCGCCTGCGCCTGGTCTTCGGTTTCGTTGTATTCGAAGGTGTCCTCAAATTCGCGAACGAATTCATTCCCGGCCGGGAACGCATGGCCCTGCGCCGTTTTCCGCTCGGCATAGAGCTTCAGCAGTTCCTCGGTCATATCCAGCATCGCCTTGCGAACGCGAGCTTTTGTCTTAGCCCACGCCTGCGTGCCGAGATGGCTTAGCGCCGGCTTGGCGCCTTCCGAGGAGCGGTATTTCTGGATCAGATCGAGTCGAGTGAGCGGAACGTACAGGCGGGCGCCTTCCGCGTATTCCAGCAGCATGAATTCTGCATTGCCATCGCCCTGATTGATCTCTTTCAGTCCCTGGTACTGTCCGATTCCGTGTTCGACGTGGACGACGTAATCATTGACCTGCAAATCGCGAAAGTCCGACAGAAACGCCGACACCTTTGACTTCTGCCGCTGCGGACGCGCCGCCACCGTGTCGGATTCATCGAAGAGATCGCGCGCGCCAAAGATCGCCAGGTGCGCATCCGGAAATACGACGCCATCCGGGACATATGCCTTCGCCAGCGTGGTTGTATTCACCTCGCCCGCAAAGTAACTGGTTTCGTCGGCGTAGCTCTCGCCGCCCCGCGTCCGGCTTCCAAGGCGGAAGCTGACGTTGTATTCGGTGAAGATATCCGCGAGGCGTTCGACTTCCCCGGTATTTGGAACCGAGAATAGAACTTGATTTCCCGCCGCCGTCAGTTTCTGAACCTCCTCGAGCATCGCCGGGACTGCGCCATGGAAGCGCGGTGTTGGCTGCGTCAGGAAGGACGCGGTGGAATCTTCTTCGCTCCGCGTGATTTCGAGATGTTCCAGGTCGGCGCCTGTGAGCGCGGCCACCTTTTTCCACCAACCTTCCGGCGGAAGGTACAAATCCGTCGGACGCACCAGATTCCCCACCCCGCTGCGCTCGTGCGCTTCTTCCACCCGAGTCCAGAAGCGGTCGAATTCGGCGCGAAGCATGTCAGGTTCGTCGACCAGCACGACGGCCCGCGGCAGCAGATCGAACACTGTACGGTCTGCCCCCGCCACCGGCGCATAGAACTCCCAGCCCGGAAACACCGTGACTCCGCCCGAGCGCACCGCGGCTTCGACGATTTCATCGCTGGTTCCGGTGATGCGCTTGCCGGAAAGCCGAGTGTGAATTGCGCCCAGCAGTTGATCGCTGACTGGAGTCTCGGTCAATGGCAGAAGCAGCGCTTCGTCGATCGGATTGGAAGAGCGCTGCGAAGTCGGATCGAATCTCCGGATCGAATCCACCTCGTCGCCGAAGAACTCGATGCGGACCGGACGTTCGGCCTCGGGCGAGTAGACGTCGAGGATGCCGCCGCGAAGCGCATATTGTCCGGGCATTTCGACGACATCGGAGGAGGCATAGCCAACCGTGTTCAAGTGCGCGAGCAGGTCCTCGACGTCAAACGATTCTCCGCGGCGAAGCGTGCGGGCAAGGTCGGTGTAGTACTCCGCCGATCGCTGGAGGATCGCTGTGGCCGCGACAGGCGAGACGACAATGGACGCTTTCCCGGTCGCAATCTTCCAGAGTGCCGTCGCGCGTTCTTCCTGCAATTCAGGGTGGGGCGACAGATTCTGGAATGGGAGGACGTCGCGAGCCGGAAGGGAAACGACGGATTCAGGATCGCAAGCGGCGGTGAGTTCGCAGAATCCGCGGAGAACTGGAACAAAATCCTCCGTCGCGCTGTTGTCGTTGACGACAAGGATCAGCGGACGTTCCGCTGCCCGGCGCAAAAGCACGAGCAACAAGGCTTTTGCCGTGGTAGATAGTCCGGAAACACGTATCCGCCCCGTGCCCTCTTTCAGGTGGGAGGCTGCACGCAAAAACCCGGGAAGAATTTCAACGTCCGCGAAGAGTTCGCGGACGAAGGGAAGCAGCATCGCATTTCGATTTTAACAGGAACAGGCAGGTTGCAATGGACGGCGCCCAAACTTCCCGGCAGAGGCTGTGCGCTAGCGCGTAATCGGTCGACAGGGTACACCGACGGCAGTGGAATTCGCGGGGATATCGCGGGTAACAACGCTTCCGGCGCCAATCATGGCCCAAGCTCCGACGCGCCGACGAGGAAGAATACTGACGCCCGTGCCGAGCTGAACGCCTTCTTCCAAGACGGCACCGCCAGACAGATTGCAGCCAGGGGCGATCATGCAGAAATCAGCGATTTCTACATCGTGGGTGATCGAACAATTTATGTAGACGACCACATGCGACCGCAGGGTTGCGTCGGCGCCGGATGATAATATTGTCCAACTACAAGCACCTTGCGCGCGCTCAAGATGTAGGTGGTATGCAAGGCTTGCCAGTGCTGTTGCAATGAATGTTGAAAAGGCTGTGGGGAGATGAACAAAATTTTTCTTGGGTTCGACACCGACAAGTGCTGGGATTATGAAAACGGTTTTTATTTGACGAGCCATGTGACTCGACTGTCAAAACTTCTGGCCCACTATGAGCTTTACAAGATGATAGTCCAGCTTCCTGGACATGTTGTTGAGTGCGGTGTCTACAAAGGCACATCCCTTCTGCGGTTCGCGAGCTTCAGAGAAGTTCTTGAAAGTCCGTATTCGCGCAAAATCATCGGTTTCGACGCGTTTGGTCGATTTCCTCTGGACGAAGAAGACGAGAAGGATGGCGCGTTCGTCCACCGCTTCTCCACCGAAGGAGGTGACGGTATCAGCCGGGCGTCGTTGCTTGAGGTTCTATCGCATAAAGGCTTTGAGAATATCGAACTCGTCGAGGGTGATATCTGCTCAACTCTGCCTCAATATGTCAAGGACCATCCAGAACTAAAAATCGCGCTGCTGAACATTGATGTCGATGTATATCGGCCCACCCAAATCATATTGGATCAGTTGTTTGATCGTGTAGTTCCTCGGGGACTGGTTGTGCTCGACGACTATGGAGCGGTGGCGGGTGAGACGCAGGCGGTTGACGAGTTTCTCCAGAAAAGCAAAAAACAACTGATGATTGAGAAGCTGCCCATTGCTCATATCCCTGCTTACATCCGGAAATAAGAGGATGTGCCCATCTGAGACCGCTAGAAGACCTAAGAACTGTATGCCACAGAGAGAGATGAAAATTAGCGAATCGGCGAGAGTTAGCGAATGGCCCATGTTGACGATCGCCTCACGTCAAATCGGAAGGCAATACCCGCCGCTTGTGATTGCAGAGATTGGGATCAATCACGAAGGCAGTTTCGAGAAGGCGGTATGCATGGTCGAGGAGGCGGCTCGCGCTGGATGTGAGTGCGTCAAATTCCAAGCCCACATCGTGGAAGACGAGATGATTCCCAACGACGTCGTTCCTGGGAATGCCGAGGAGAGTATCTGGGATATTATGAAGCGCTGTGCCCTGTCGGAGCAGGAGGATGCAGCGCTCAAAGCGAGAGTCGAGTCCCTAGGAATGATTTACCTCTCGACTCCATTCTCGAGAGCAGCTGCTGACAGGCTGAATAGGCTCGGGGTTGCGGCGTACAAGATCGGGTCAGGAGAGTGTAATAACTATCCTCTTGTTGAACACATCGCGAAGTTTCGGAAGCCGGTATTGCTTTCGACTGGAATGAACGACCTGGTATCGGTCTCGCTAGCGATCGACATTCTCCGTCGGTATTCCATACCTTTCGCTCTCTTTCACTGTACCTCGATGTACCCCACCCCGTACGAGAAGGTGCGATTGGGCGCGGTTACGGAGATGGGACAGACTTTTCCCGACGCAGTGCTGGGCCTGAGTGATCATTCTCTAGGGAATTACACGTGTTACGCTGCCATCCCATTGGGTGCGAGTATCGTGGAAAAACATTTCACCGCGGACAAAGGGTGGCCGGGGCCTGATATAGAGATTTCGGTTGATCCAAGCGAACTGCACCAGTTGATCAAAGGCACAAAGGCGATACATGCAGCGCTAGGGGGCACCAAGACTGTCTTACCCGAAGAACAACCGACGATCGACTTCGCTTATGCGTGTGTGGTGACGACGAGAGACATCCTTGCAGGGGAAGAGTTGACCACCGAGAATATCTGGGTGAAACGCCCGGGCACTGGCGAGATCAAGGCACGACACTACTCGGATCTCCTTGGGCGAAAGGCCAAACAGGCTCTTCCGCGGGATTCTCAAATCAAATGGTCGAATCTCATTTGAATTTCTTATGAAGGTACCAACGAAACGAAAGATCTTGTTCATGACTGCGACTCGCGCCGATTTCGGCAAGTTGAAGTCGTTGATGAAGGCGGTCACTGAGTCAGAAGAATTTGAATGCTCAATCTTTGCCACGGGCATGCACATGCTGGCTCGCTATGGATCAACTATTAATGAAATCTATAAGAGCGGCTTCCACAACGTGCATCCTTATATCAATCAAGATGGGTCGGTGAATTCGCAGATGGACCTGGTGTTGGCTAACACCGTGAGCGGATTGGGCCTTTATATACGAGAATCGACGCCCGATCTCCTCGTAGTCCATGGGGACCGGGCGGAGGCGCTCGCTGGAGCAATCGTGGGCGCCCTGAACAATATCCGCGTAGCTCACATAGAAGGCGGCGAAGTCTCTGGGACAGTCGATGAAGTACTTCGGCACGCGGTCACGAAGTTGTCTCACGTTCACTTCGTGGCGAATGAAGAAGCCGCCACTCGCCTTCGACAGATGGGCGAAGCATCAAACTCCATTTTTGTTATCGGTTCACCCGATACAGACATTATGTTTTCCGACGCCCTTCCCACCCTGGAAGAGGTTAAGAGTCGTTATGAAATCCCGTTCGACAGCTATGGCATTGTGCTATATCACCCGGTCACAACTGAACTTGAGCACGCAAGGCGCGATGCGGGAGAATTAGTGAGCGCTTTGCTCGACTGTGGGATGAACTTCGTAGTCATCCACCCAAATAACGACCACGGAGCAGAAGCGATTCTTCAGGAGATGGAGCGAATCAGAGGGTTAACGAGATTTCGGTTTATGCCGTCCATGCGATTTGAGCATTTCTTGGTGTTGATGAAGAACGCCTTCGCAATGGTAGGCAATTCCAGTGCCGGTATTCGGGAGGCTCCGAGTTACGGAGTACCCACGGTGAACATCGGGACGAGGCAGAACCGCCGCTTCCACTGCGACTCGATTGTGAATGTCGATCAGAATCGCGAAGCGATCCTTTGCGCTCTGACAAACCTTCCAAGAGGATTTGCACCAATTCATCATTTCGGGAGAGGCAATTGCGGGCCGGCATTCTTGAGCGTACTTCGAGATGAGGGAATATGGACCTTAGCCACGCAGAAGCTATTCAATGACGTCTCGGGGTTGGTTTCGAGTTCCACCGGCTGAAAGGTTAAGCCCGAAATTCGTTGCACGGGATCATGAGCTCTTAGCACGACAACAACAGCCTTCTTTCCAGCGCCTGCCACTGTTCTTCCGTATCCAGATCCACCGCTTCCTGCTCAGGGGATACAGCTCCCAACATCCGTTTGCACTTCAGAGAATGTTCCGCCAGGATCTTTTCCGTCATGGCGAGGAAAACGCTCCCATCGGGATGGTAGGCGCGAGGAAGTTGCTGCCGGCAGGGAATCTCTGCTTTATCACTCATGCTCGGCCGCAGCAATCCGTTCGGATCTTCAAAATACACCCAATATGGGTTGTGTTCGGTAGGAACGGGACGCACCGACATCACGCTGTCCACATCACGATCCCACAGGAGCGAGATGCAGCGGTCGATGGTGGCCGAACTGCGTAGAGGGCTTGTGGGCTGCAGAAGGCACACAGCGTCGTAGTTCAGCCCTTGACCCTGAAACCAATGAATGACGTGCAACACAACGTCGATCATCGGAGTCGAATCTACAGCAAGCTCGGCAGGCCTGAGGAATGGCACTTCCAATCCAGCGGCTCTGCCGATCGAGGCAATTTCGGGATCATCTGTGCTAAGCAGGACCCGAGATAACCCAGCCGCGCCTAGCGCGGCATTTGCCGTGTAGGCGAGCAACGGTTTTCCTGCCAGCAAGCGGGCGTTCTTTCTCCTGATGCCCTTCGATCCGCCCCGAGCCGGGACGAGACCCAGGACTGTGCCCCGTCCTTTTGGAGTCTCCATAGTTCTAAAGAAAGATAGCAGGTCACTCGCGCTATCCGCGCATGTCGCTCGAAGTGCCGCCAGCTGCTGGAACGTAGCACTTCGACGTGTAATCCATCACCATACGATCGGCGTTGAAACGCCAGCCAAGAGTGCGGATCGTGCGTTTCATGCGCTTGATCCAGCCTCGAGGAAGACCGTCGCGATCGCGCTGGTAATAAAGAGGAATCACATCTTCGCGAAGGGCGCGTAACAGGTCTTCGCCATCGCGGGCATCGTGGACGCTCATGTTGGAATGGGTCTTCCCGCTTCCGATGGCAAATCCATTGAAGCCATCGAAGGCTTCGGCCCACCAGCCATCCAGAACGGAAAGGTTGAGACCACCATTGAGAACGACCTTTTGGCCGCTGGTTCCCGAAGCTTCCAGCGGACGCCGTGGATTGTTCAGCCAAACGTCCACGCCTTGTACGAAGCGGCGGCCGACATTAATGTCGTAGTCCTCGACGAAAACGAACTTGTCGCGGAACATGGGGTCGCGCATCAGTTCCGCAATCTGCTGCAGAACGCGCTTGCCCGGCTCGTCCAGCGGGTGCGCTTTGCCGGCAAATACAAACTGCACGGGACGATTCGGATCATTGACCATCGAAGCGAGACGTTCGATATCCGTCAGGACTAGATTGGCCCTTTTGTAGGTTGCGAACCGCCGCGCAAAGCCGATGGTGAGGGCATCGGGGCTCAAGACTCGCTCCAGATGCTGCAGAACTTCGGGCGACTCTCCGCGGCGTTCGGCCTGATCGACCGCTCTTTTGCGGACGAACTCGATGAGCTGCGACTTGAGGTTCAGGTGGGTCTCCCACAGCTCGCCGTCATCGACATTCTCAATTCCCAGCCAGGTCTTCGCTTCGCTGCCTCGCTGCAGCCACTCGGTTCCGAGATGTCGGTCGTAAAGGCGGAACATCTGCGGAGCGAGCCACGATGGAACGTGCACGCCATTGGTGATGTGTCCGATGGGGACTTCGTCTTCGGGCTTGCCTCGATAGAGTCCAGTCCACATGGCCCGAGACACTTCACCGTGCAATGCCGAAACTGCATTCGCGCGGCGCGATAGCCGAAGCGCGAGAACGGTCATGCAGAAGAGCTCATCCTGATTGCTGGTGTTCTCACGGCCGAGGCCCAACAGACTTTCCTGGGAAAGTCCTAATTGTTCGCGGAGCGGCCCAATGTGTTCTTCCACCAGTTTGGCGTCGAAACGATCGTGCCCGGCCGGAACCGGAGTGTGCGTGGTGAAGACGACTTCGCGAGAGACGCGCGGCACCGCAGCATCAAATCCAATGCCTTCGTCCTCCATGCGCATGCGGATTGCTTCCAATACCGCGAATCCGCTGTGGCCTTCATTGAGGTGAAAAACGCCGGGAGAGATTCCTAGAGCTTTCAGCGCGCGCAGGCCGCCGACTCCCAGCAATACTTCCTGGCGGATCCGGATGCGCAGGTCGCCGCCATACAGCCGGGAGGTGAGTTCGCGATCTTCCGGGGCATTGCCTTCCACGTCGGAATCCAGCAATAAGAGATCGCGGCGGCCAACTTTCACGCGCCAAACCTTTGCCTGAATGCAGCCGCTGCGCGTCTGGATCTCGACCACGACCGGCCGGCCGTCTTTTCCGATTGCTACCTCCATGGGCAGTTGATTGACGTCGGTCTCCAGATATTCTTCGCGCTGCCAACCGTTCAGATCGAGCCGCTGGCGGAAATATCCCTGGCCATAAAAAAGTCCGATGCCTACGAGTGGAATATCGAGGTCGGAAGCGCTTTTGATGTGATCGCCGGCCAGCACCCCAAGGCCTCCGGAATACACGGGCAGGGACTCGTGCAGTCCGAACTCGGCCGAGAAGTAGGCGACGGGATGCGGCCGTAGAACGCCCGCGTGCCGCGTTCCCCAGGTACGGTCCGCCTCCAGATATTCGAGCATGCGACGATACGCGTAGTTCACGCGGCTGTGAAGCATGAGTTCCGCAGCGCGCGTTTCCAGCTTCGCCAGGGGAAGTTCGCTCAAAAGCGCAATTGGATTGTGGTTCAGCTCACTCCACCGCGCCGGGTCAAGGTCGAGGAAGAGGCTGGCGGAATTGTGATCCCAACTCCACCATAGATTTCGCGCGAGAGCCCAGAGACGCTCCTGAAGAGGCGCGATGAAGCGGTCGAGAGTACGCGCCTCGCTGACGACCGGAGCGACTTGTCTGGCTGCTTCCGACAGCATTCGGATTTCGTCTTCGCTGAAGACTCGGGCCTCGATTGTTTGAACGACCAGAACGCCCTGCAGAATGCCGCGATCGATCAAGGGCACCCCGAGGAAGGACTGGTAAGCGTCCTCTCCGGCATCGCGGAAGTATTTGAAACGAGGATGATTCTTTACCTGACTTACGGCCACTGGATGAACCAGTTCCGCGACAAGGCCGGTCAAGCCCTCGTGAACGGCCATGCGCAAGTTGCCAATGCATTCGCGCCGTAGACCGACGGTTGCGGCTAAGACGAGATTGGCCCGATCGGGTTCCAGCAAATATGCCGAACACACGTCGGTGCGGAACCTCTTGGCGATTAAGGCGACGAGGTTCATTAACGTCTCTGCCGACTGCCCACCCTCAGCGGCCAGATTCGCGACTTCTTCCGAGGTCAGAACGCTACTGACTCCTGTTGCCGGAGCGCTCTGATCCGTTTGCTCTGCCGTTTCGTATCCGTCCAATCTGGTTGCTGCGCCTCCCCTGCGGGTCTTGTTCGTTGAATTCTAACGATGATCAAGAAAGAGAATTCCAACCATTGTACGGGCTAGCCGCGAAATTGCGAACTGTGGGTGCATCGA
This sequence comes from uncultured Acidobacteriota bacterium, assembly GCA_963763845.1. GTDB lineage: Bacteria > Acidobacteriota > Terriglobia > Terriglobales > Acidobacteriaceae > Sulfotelmatobacter. Next base: position 56,168 of record CAVXPX010000009.1, on the reverse strand, counting down.
AAAAAGAAATCGTCGCGGTTAGTGTTTTGCGCAGGTTCGGGTTACAACCCCGTATCTAACGAATGGGATAGCATCGGCTTCAAAGATTGCTGCACTCGCACTTCCGCGAAAATGGTAGAATTTTGCAATCCTGTCACCCAGCCCAGGCAGCGTTGACAATCCACGTGTCATTATTCGACCAAAGACATAGTGTCAAATCGCAACTAGCGGCAGACGTGCTGCGAACGTCGGGAGTCCTGCGCTTGAAGGTCACCGGCTGGAGCATGCTCCCGACGGTTTGGCCCGGAGACACCCTCGTCGTTGAGCGCGCAGAGTCCGGCCGTACTGTCTCGGGGGACATCGTGCTCGTGCTGCGGGAAGGCCGGCTATTTGCTCATCGATTGATCGAGAACGCCGGCGATGACGGCAGCCACGAGATTTTGACGCGGGGCGACGCGATGCAGCGTCCAGATCCTCCCGTTCATAAGAATGGTCTCGTCGGGAAAGTTGCCCTGATCGTCCGAAATGGGAAATGCATCGCACCCCGGCGGGCGCTGCGCGTTTCCGAGCGCGCTGTTGCAGCGATGGTTCAGCGGTCCGATTTAGCCGCTCGCGTGGTCGTGGGCGTCCACGATTTTTTGCAACCTTCAACCGTTGAAAGTTCATAATTCGAGTTTCCGCTTGCCAGAACTGATGACTGAAGTCGTGCCTTTGAACCTCGTGATTGAGATCGGGGGAATGCCGGTGCGCGTGAATACGACCGATTCCGGCTTCCTCGCGATGCTGAAGGATCGCTATGCCGGATTTGTGGGCCGATCCGACCGGCCGGAGATCGAGTTCGATGTTGAGCTTTCCTCGAGCCATCTTCCGAATCCCGACGAAGATGTTCGCGTTACTCAGCAGCATGGCCGGTGGACGCTGCAGCGCGGAGATTTTCGGGCCGAATGGGAGCCGGCAAAACGACGTGGCTGGATCCGCCAAACTGCCAATCCCTATTCCATCGATGCGGTGTTTCGGATCGTTCACACCCTTGTTCTGGCAAGGCAGGGTGGATTTCTTCTGCACTCCGCTAGCGCGATTCGTAACGGAAAGGCATTCCTCTTTGCCGGTGTTTCGGAGGCGGGCAAGACTACAATTTCGAGACTGGCGCCTCCCGATGTAACGCTCTTGACCGACGAAATCTCCTACGTGCGCAAACAGAATGACGGCTATGTTGCATACGGAACTCCATTTACGGGCGAGCTTGCGAAGCTGGGAGAAAACGTTTCGGCGCCTGTTTCTGTGCTCTATCTGCTATCGAAGGGGCCCGAAAATCGCATCGAGCCTGTCGCGCCGGCCGAGGCTGCACGTTCTCTGCTTGCCAATCTTCTGTTTTTCGCAGAGGATGAGGAACTGGTTCAGGCGACTTTTCATTCTGCATTTGAATTCGTGTGCCGGGTGCCGGTTCGCCGGCTGACATTTTTTCCCGATAGCCGGGTATGGGAGTTGATTGGATGAGCAACATATATGTCGCACGGAATCCTCGAGTAGCGGCGCGCGGCCTGGGCGGCGAAATGATGATCATGTCGGGCCGCGATTCCACCCTTTTCACCTTGAATAGGACCGCCACGATCCTGTGGCAATCAGCCGATGGTGAAACGCCCCTGAACGAAATTGTCACGCATAAGATCTGCAGCGAGTTCGACGTTGATCCCAAAGAAGCGCTGCAGGATGCCGAGACTCTCGCGCGCGAACTGGCAAGCCACGAAATCTTGCAGGTATCAGAAACGCCGATTCTTCAGAGCCATTCCGGAGTGGAAAAATCAAAATGAGCGGATTGCTGGAGGAGATGACCGCAAAGGCTCTGAGCCTGAACGTTCCGCTGAACGTTCAACTCGACCTTACCTACCGTTGTAACGAGAAGTGCGTGCATTGCTATCTCGATCACAACGATCATGGCGAGATGACCACGGCGGAAATCAAGCATCTCCTCGACGAAATGGCGGACGCCGGTGTATTCGTCCTGACGCTGAGCGGCGGAGAAATTTTCCTGCGTAGGGATTTCTTCGAGATCCTGGAGCATGCGCGGCGTTTGATGTTCTGCGTCAAGTTGAAAACCAACGCTGTACTGATTCGCGAACGCGAAGCGGCGCGTCTTCGCGATCTGGATGTCGAATCGATACAGATCAGCATCTACTCTCACCGGCCGGAAGTGCACGATGCCATCACTCTCATTCCGGGTTCGCTGAAGCGGTCTATCGCTGCGATTCGATTCCTCAAGTCGCAGGGGTTGAAAGTCATTATTGCGAACGTCCTCATGATTCAAAACATGCAGGACTATCCAGGCGTTCGAGCCCTGGCTGCGGAATTGGGAGTCGAATGTACGCTCGACCCGACCGTGACGCCGATGATGGATGGCAATCGTTCGACGCTGAGTCTTGGAGTGGACCCAATCAAGCTGCGGCAGGTGTTTCGGGATTCGGCGCTGGTGGGCGATGCCGATGAATTCTGCGCGATACCGGCTCAGTTTGGCGAAAGTGAACTTGAAGCCACACCGTGCAGTGCCGGACACTCCGCGTGCTACGTTTCGCCCTATGGCGACGTTTTTCCCTGCGTGCAATTTCCGCTTCCAACCGGGAATGTGCGGAGGCAGCGATTCATCGACATCTGGCGGCACTCCGACCAGATGAATGACGTACGGTCGATTCGGCTCAAAGATCTGACAACCTGTTCCTCGTGTACTCACGCTTCGACTTGCACACGGTGCCCCGGGCTTGCGTACATGGAAGGCAACATGCGCGGGCCGTCTTCGCAGGATTGCGAGAAGTCGTTCGCAAGAACAGGAATTCCATCGGCCAATATGCTGGCGAAGAAGCGTGCGGGAGCCAATCTCGTGCAGATTCGGGCCGCTGCAATTCCCGCTGGCGCGATTGCGTAATCTTGACCTCACCCCATCCGTCTACGGACGTATCGCCAGACACAGGCGTGGGCGATTCTACGCGCGGCAACGAATGGCCGCTTCTTCTCGCAGCATGCTCGGCAGGCTCTTTCGAGGAAAAAGCGGCGCAGCTTCGGTCGATCCTTTCCCAGCCGCTGCGCTGGAATGAATTATTCGATCTCGCCGACCGCCACGGAGTTCAGCCTCTCTTGTTTCAGAGCCTCTCAAGGTTTGGGGATGCGGTTCCGGCAGAATCCATGCGCGTCTTGACCCAGCGGTACCAGGCGAATCTGCATAAGGCTCTGTTCCTCTCGCGCGAACTGATCAGCATCCTCGACTGCCTCGAGGCGGCGGGAGTCGAGGGAATGCCATATAAAGGGCTCGCGCTCGCAGAGACGATCTACGGCGACATCGCGCTACGACAAGCCGGAGACATCGATCTCTTGATTCATTCGCAGGATCTTGGGCGGATACGTCAGGCGCTGGCCGCGCGTGGTTTCGTGCCCCATGAAAAATTCTCTGATGCTGAGGAAAGAGCGTACTTGAAGTCAGGTTATGAATCTGCTTTCGATGCGCCGGCTGGAAAGAATCTGCTGGAGGTGCAGTGGGCGATTCAGCCGCGGTTTTACGCCGTCGATTTTGATATGGACGCGGTTTTCAGGCGCGCCGTGACCGTGACCGTCGCCGGACGCTCCATGAAGAGTCCTTCCCCAGAAGATCTCTTCATAGTTCTTACCTTGCACGCGGCCAAGCATGTCTGGGGACGGCTGATCTGGCTTTGCGATTTGTCTCGCATGATGAATCTTCCCCAGCTCGACTGGGGGCAGATCACATCGCAGGCTGAAGAACTCGGGATCCTGCGAATCCTGCGCGTAACGGTTCTTCTGGCCAACCGCCTCCTCAACGCGCCGATTCCTGACGCGGTACGGCATCTTTCCGAGGATAATGACGTTCCGGTATTAGCGGACGAGATCCGCAGCCACATCCAAAGTGAAACGGAATACGATGTCGAGTCTCCGGCTTATTTCCGGCTGATGTCGCGGCTGCGAGAAAGGCCTTCCGACCGGTTGCGTTTCCTGACTCGGCTGGTTTGGACGCCGGGGCCCGGAGAGTGGGCATTCGTTCACCTTCCCGCTCCATTGTTTCCGTTATATCGCGCTGTGCGGCTGTGGCGGCTAGCTGCGAAATTTGTGGCTCGTTGAATTCAGTGTGGGAAGGATACTGTCGCCAGTCAAGCTACGTGCCGTGCTCCCACTTTCGAAGATAGAGAAAAAACATAGCTGCGCAACCGAGCAGCGGCACGAATAGCCCCGCTTCAAGCGTTCCGAATCTGCTCCCAGCAATACCCACAATCCAGGGCAGAAGTCCTCCTCCGACGTTCGACAACACAAACATTAACGACGCGATCTGGGCCGACGCGGGACCGAACTCTTTGGATAACATTGCGATCGTGATCGGATAGACCGAGGAAAGGCCGAGTCCAGCGGCGCAGGAACTGACGAGCACGCCGAAGAGTCCATGGGAGAGCATCAGCCCGGCTGTTCCAGTGCACGCAAGGGCCAGTCCGGCACGCACGAGAATGATCTCGTTCATACTTCGGAGCAGGACCGGCGCCAAGAACCTGCCGAACATCAACGATGCATAAAAAAACGAAGGAGTGATGAGCGACATGGCCGGGCTGAGAGTGCCGAGGGTTTTCGAGTAGGACGCAACCCATCCCCCAAATCCATTTTCCGTCCCTACATAGAGGAAGAACACAGCCGCCAAAAACGAGAAGGCCATAAGCCTCGACCGGACGACGGGAAGCACTTCGACTCGCGGACGACTTGCTACCGGCGGTTCCACGATGAACGCGGGCATGAGCGCGAACCCAGCCGCGACCAGCAGGCAGCATCCAGATAGCAGCGCGAGAAAGAGCGGAATCCGATGAGCCTTTACCGCAGCGGCCACCAGGAACGGCGCGGCGACGGCTCCCGCGCTCCAACAGAAATTGAGCCAATTCAAGGTTGCGCTGCGGCGTTTAGGATTCGCCTCAGCGACGAGCAGATTCGCGGCGGGAACTGCGATTCCCAGACCGCCGCCCAGTCCAGCGATACAAACGATGCCAACCATCCTCGGGCCGGTAAAAAGGAAAGCCAGCGAGGCGGCGGTCAATACAAGGCCGGCCTTGATGGCGAACCGGAATCCGCGGAGGGATACGGCCAGACCCGAGAGCGCCACTGCGATTGTGGCGGCGATGTATTGGTCCGTGAAAAGGGCGCCAGCTTGCGAATAGTTCAGGGACCAGCGCGCGGAGAGTGCGGGGAGCATGGGCCCGAGAAGCACATTCGCGATGCCAATCGGAAGAAAAGAAACGTACGCTGCCCAGGTGAGAAGGCTCGCAGAGCCGGCAAGGTCCCGAGTTCCTGTGCGAGAAGTCACTGCCTGCGAGGATGGCATGCAGCAATTTTACGGGAAGGTCTGCGTGGCTCTTAACAAGCGCCGCCCGGTGCTTTCGCCGTGGACTCCCGCACGATCAGCTCAGGCTCGATCGCGATCTCCGATGTGTATTCTTTCTTATTTTCGATTCGTTCGAGCAGGCTTTGCGCCGCGACTTCTCCCATGCGGTTGAGCGGCTGCCGCACGGTTGTCAAGCCGGGTGTATGAAAAGATGCGCCGGGAATGTCGTCAAAGCCAACAACGGAAATATCCTGAGGCACTCTTAGGCCTTGTTCCTGGATCGCTCGGATGGCTCCGATCGCTGAAATGTCATTATAGGCAAACAGAGCAGTAAAAGGCTTCTGCCGCGAGAGAAGTTGCTTGGCAAACGGATAGCCCAACTGCGGCGTTGGATCGTCGGAATCGATCTGGACGGTCAGCTCCGGATCTATTTGCAGCCCGAGTTCTGCCGCAACACGACATATAGCCTCCCATCGATCCTGTGCGTCGGAACTCAACGGGTTGCCTTTCATAAAAGCGATGCGCTTATGACAAAGATCCTGGAGATGCTTGAGAGCCAAGCAGGCGGCGTGTTCGTGGTCGAGAACGATATTGGTGATGCCTTTGAGTTTTTTGTGACCGGCTATGGCAACGGTCGGCAGCATGGGCGCTTCTTGCACGGTCGTATCGACTGTGATAATTCCTTCCACGCCCCGCTCGGAAAGCAGCTGCGCATACCGGTTCAGAAGCACCGGGTCGTGCCGGTGTACCACGGTCAGAAAGAAATAATTGCGAGTGCGGAGATATTGCTCGATGCCGCTGATAATCGGGGAGCTATAGGAGTCGCCAATTTCTTCTGCGATCACGCCGATGGTATAGGTGCGCTTGTTGCGAAGCGTGCGGGCAAAAAAGTTCGGACGATAATTCAGATCCTTGGCGGCCGTGCGAATCCGATTCTTGGTTTCCGGGGGAATCGAACGAGCGGACGGTGAATCGTTGAGCACTGCCGAAACTGTTCCGGGAGTCAGGCCCAAATATTGGGCCACTAACTTAAGCGTGACGACTCCTGGTTTTTGGTCCGGCTTCTTTACCTGAACCATAGGCTTTTAAATCGTTTTAATTGATAACCTCGACCCAGCAGATTTTATCAGAGCCCTGGACGTTGTCAGTGATTTTGCACACCCTATTGTCCTGACAACTCTCGATTGCTTTTGAAAGACTCCTGGCTCACGCTTTGGCGTAACGTTCGCTGTTTGGCTTCGATCCACTCAAAGCGAAGAAGAGAATGTACAGATAACAAATGACCGGCAGGAAGAACGCGTGGTGGAGGCCGATATGATCGGCAATCCATCCCTGGGCGAGCGGGATGATTGCTCCGCCAACGATCGCCATAATCATGATGCCGGAACCATCGCCCGTGAGGGGGCCGAGTTCCGCAACTCCGAGCGTGAAGATGCTCGGGAACATGATCGAATTAAAGAAGCCGACCAGGATGATGCTGTACATGGCAAGGTGGCCCATTGTTAACATGGACGTGGCAACTAATCCGGCAGCACATACTGCGCAAAGCCCGAGCAGTCCTCCGGTCTTAACTTTCTGCAGCAGGGCCGATCCGATAAAACGGCCGACCATTGCGCCTCCCCAATAGAAGGCAACGAAACTGGCAGCCACTTTTGGCAAGAGCCCACCGATCTCCGCTTGGCCGAAATAGTTCACCAGGAAGCTGCCGATAGAAACTTCAGCGCCCACGTAGACGAAGATGGCGATAGCACCGAAAATCAGGTTTGGATGTCGCCAGATGGAATCGCTTACCTCTTCGCCGAGACGATGCTGAGCGTGCTCGATTTTGGGCAGCTTGAAACTGCCAATCGCGGCGGCAAGAACCACCAGGGCAATTCCGAGTCCGACGTACGGCGCTTTGACCGAACCTGCTTCATGCAACCGATATGCGTGCAAAGCATCGGGCGCAAGAGCTCTCAGTTCTGCCATAGTCTTCGGCGCCGCGCTCAGAATGAAGAGACTTCCGAAGAAAGGTGCGAGGAATGTTCCGAGAGAGTTGAAGGCCTGGGTGAGATTCAGCCGGCTGGAAGCAGTCTCCGGCTTTCCCAATATCGAAACGTACGGGTTGGCAGCGACCTGCAGACAGGTGATGCCCGCCGCCAGCACGATCAGCGCCCCCAGAAACAGTGGATACGAGGCGGCGCTTGCCGCTGGCACGAACAGGAACGCGCCCGCGCCCATCGTTAACAGACCCGCGACCATGGATCGCTGGTAACCAATCCAGTCGATAATCTTTGCTGAAGGGATGGAAAAAATCGCGTACGCACCAAAGAACGCTAATTGAATGAACTGAGACTTGGCGTAGTTCAAGTCGAAAATCGATTTCAAATGCGGAACCAGAATGTCGTTCAGGCAGGTGAGGAATCCCCACATGAAGAAGAGCGTCGTAACCGTCGCCAACGGAGCCGTGTAGCTCTGCCCGGAGGCGGACGGCGCGCCGCTGGTTGTTGTATTGGGGGCTGTCATGGCCATAGGTTATTAAATCCATCCTTACGAGCGTAGCAATGCGTTAACGCGGCCATCATACATCGGCGACCCTCGATTTTGCTTGTTTTTCTTCGGTACGAACCACGATACGGCCTCTACAAAATCGATTCTCTAGCTTGACATTCGCCCTCGCTTGCCGGACACTGCATTCGATTTCCAATCGCCCTCATTTTCCCGGATCTGCTAATGTCCAAGGTCATCGTCTCAATACTTCCGTGCCTCTTGCTGCTTGTCGTCCCGGTCATGTTCGCTCAAGAAAAGAACGGTAACGTAGTTGTTTTCACCGAGGCGGGATTCCCTGCCGCCGACTCGGTTGCACCATCGCCCCAACAGCTGGAATCCTTGTTTTCAGGCGCAAATCTGGCGAACGCCGACCATCTCGGCGAAGCCCTGGCGGCTAGCTCAACTCGTCTTCTGGTTCTGCCGCATGGCTCAGCTTTTCCCGAAATGTCGTGGCCTGCGATCAAGCAGTTCCTGGATCGAGGCGGGAACCTGCTCGTTTTCGGCGGTAAGCCGTTTACCCGCGTCGCCTATCGGGACGGCTCTGGCTGGCACCTTCGCGAATACAGCGTGCGATTCATCCGACCTCTGATGATCGATCAATATCAAGACACTCCTGGCTCAGACGGCTTGAAGTTTGAACCGAATCCGGAGCTGCCCATTCAGCTCGGTGCATTCCGCTGGAAGCGCGCATTCAGCCCGGTCATCCGCCTTAGCGCGGTTGATCTTTATCATCGCGGAGGATCTGCCGGCGCAATTGATGCCCGGCTCGATTCCCTAGCCTGGGGCGTTAAAGATGGAATCAAGCTCTCCGCGCCGGCGATTCAAGTGGACCACTATCGAAACGGATTCGACGGAGGCCGCTGGATCTTCGTCAACGCCGACCTTTCTCAGGAGTTCTTTGACAATCCCGGCCTGGTGCGCTCTCTCGAACAACGAGCGATGCAAGGGGAAGAAGAATTCACAGTTCGGCCCGTCCTGCCGTTGTATTTGCCGGGAGAGCCAGTGGAATTCCAGGTCTTCTGGCACGTGGCGAGGCCATCTGCAAACCCGACAACTGTAAAGATCAAGGTGTATCCAGAATCTCAGCCGGACAGTGCTTCGAGCTTGACGGCAGCCCTGCCCGCAAATGCGCCCGTCGTTATACCCTCGCCGAGCGGCAAGGGGCTCTTCGTCATCGAGGCACAACTGATGGAAGGCGATCGCGTCCGCGCGATTTACCACTCCGGATTCTGGATCCGTGATGAAGCCTATCTCCGCTCCGGTCCGCGTTTGAGCGTCAATCATGATTACTTTGAACTGGACGGGCATCCTCTCGCAGTAGTCGGCACCACCTACATGTCCAGCGACGTGCAGCGACTGTATTTCGAGCATCCGAATGTCTACGTGTGGAATCAGGACCTCGCGCAGATTCACGATGCCGGGCTGAATATGATCCGCACCGGCTGGTGGACAGGCTGGGATAAATTCTGCGACGAAAATGGCCAGCCTTACGAACGCACGCTGCGGACGCTCGAAGCGTATCTGATGACCGCCCGCAAGTACGGTCTGCCGGTTCAATTCAACTTCTTTGCGTTTCTACCCGACGTGCTTGGAGGCCAGAATGCCTTCCTTGATCCTGAGGCGGTTCACAGACAGCAAACGCTGATCTCGGCCGTGGTCTCGCGTTTTCACGATGTGCCCTTTCTCGCCTGGGATCTGATCAACGAACCCAGCTTCTCACAGCATTTATGGACAATGCGGCCTAACGGCGATCCCATCGAATTGGCCGTGTGGAATGCGTGGCTGAACGAGCGTTATCCGGATAAAGCCAAGTTGGCAGCGTTGTGGAATGTTCCTTATGGTTCTGTGAGCGGGACGATTTCGCTTCCTTCCGAAGATGAGTTCGCGCCTCGAGGAATGTACACCGGCACCAATTCTCTCAGGATTCACGACTACTACCTTTTCGCGCAGGAATTGTTCGCGAAATGGGTTCACACCATGCGCACGGCGATTCGCTCAGCGGGATCGTCGCAACTGGTTACGGTGGGACAGGACGAAGGCGGAATTCAGGATCGATTGTCGCCTGCCTTTTGGGGACCGGAGGTGGATTTCACAACAAATCATTCGTGGTGGCAAGACGATTACATCTTGTGGGATTCATTAGCTGCCAAGCAACCGGGCGAAGCCATGCTGATCCAGGAGACCGGACTGCAACGCGGATTGAATCTTGACGAAACCGCCCGGCGCACTCCGGAAAACGAGGCTGCTCTCCTCGAACGCAAAATCGCGGCATCGTTCATCCAGGGCTCGGGAGCAATCGAGTGGCTGTGGAATACCAATTCCTACATGACTGAGAGCAATGAAACTCCGATCGGGGCTGTGCGCACGGATTACACGGAAAAGCCTGAGGCTCTGTTGCTGCGCGCCTTCGCGCGATTTGCCCCGGCTTTGCAGGATCATCTGCGAGATCCTCAGCAACCTCTGGTTGCGATCGTCACCTCGCAAGCTGCCCAGTATTCCGTACTGGCTGACTTTCAGTTGGAGGCCCAGCGCCGCGCCGTGCGCGCCTTGGCCTATTCGGTGCATCTGACGCCCTACATGATTGCAGAGAACCAGATCGAAAAACTGGGCTCGCCAAAGCTCGCGATTCTGCCTTCGCCCCAATCCTTGAGCAACGCCGGATGGCAGGGGCTCTTGCGATATGTCGACGCGGGCGGCAATCTTCTCATCACCGGACCGGTGGATCATGACGAGCACTGGCAAATTGTGCATCGATCCGCAGAAGCCGGTCTCCAGGCTCACGTCGAACCGCTTGTTTATCACAATGCTGCGATCCAGCTCGGCGACCGCTCGCTCCTTCTGGTCTTTGGTCAGCAGCAACAAAACTGGCTCGAATCTCTGCGATTCGACGATGGATCGACATTCCGAGAAATCTCCCACGGCAAAGGGCGAATCTTTTGGACTTCTTATCCCGTAGAGCTCGCTGAGGATCTGCAATCCACATCGGACCTCTACGCCTATGTTGCAGCCCGCCTGAATCTGACTCCCATGTTTACCGCAGCTCGGGTGCCTCCCGGGGTTCTGGTGCTCCCAACCGAATTGGCGGATGCTTTGCTTTACGTCTTCGTCTCCGATTCTGCCGACAACGCTGCGATCAACATTCGCGATCGCGAGACCGGGGTGCCGCTGTCGTTTTCTCTGCCGGCGCAGCATGCCGCGATCGCGGTGATTGGGAAAAAAGAGAAGAAAATCGTGGCCAGATATGGGTTCTGAGGATCGTTTATCCGTTTCGTAGAGCATGCAGGAAAGACCCGATTCCGGCCCAGGGGTTCGTCCTAGATATTAAGATCGTTCTTTAACTCCGCAGTGCAATCTGATGAGACGGACAGGCTGATGCCGTTGCGCCGTTTATCCCGCCGTTGGAGGTGGTTTCTCGGGATCAGTGTGGCGATCCTTGCGCTCGCCGCCATTTGCGTCCGGATTATTATCATTCGAGCCGAACCGATTCTACGAACCCGAGTCATCGAAACGCTTTCCACTCGTTTTCAAAGCCGGGTCGATCTGGCCGAACTTCACGTCTGGATCGAAAATGGCATCAACGTAGAAGGTAAGGGCCTCAAAATTTTCGGCGCCACTGACCCGAATCCATCGGAGAGCGGGATACAACCCCTGATCGAAGTGCGCTCATTCCGCTTCCAAACCGCATTGCGCAATCTTTTCCGCGAGCCGATGTACGTTGACACCGTCTTCATAAGCGGCCTCACAATGAATATTCCGCCGAAGGATGACCGTGCGGAGATGACCAAATTGCGACGGCGGGGCGGCAAGATGAGCATCGCCGTGAGCCATTTTCTGTGTACGGATACGAAACTCATCGTCAACACCGATAAGCCCGGGAAATCGCCACTCGAATTCGATATCGGCCGCCTGCAGATGAAAGACATCGGCCCTGGGCGGCCCTTGCAGTTTGACGCAAACCTGATCATCCCGAAACCGGTGGGAGATATCCATTCCACGGGCCTTTTCGGCCCTTTAGACGAAACAAGCCCTCGTGACTCGGCGGTAAACGGTGATTATTCGTTTACTCATGCCGACCTTTCGACTCTCAAGGGAATCGGTGGAACGCTCTCGTCGACAGGGCAGTATTCCGGCACGCTCGGCCGCATCGAAGTTAACGGCGAAACCGACACGCCGGATTTCCATCTCGCTATCACTAGGCACTCCGTACCCCTGCACACCGAGTTTCATGCGATTGTGGATGGGACCGACGGCGACACTTATCTCGAACCAGTGAAGGCGCGAGTCCTGGATTCTTCGTTCACGGCGATCGGCAAAGTTGTGCGCACCAACGATCCGCATGGCCACGACATCGAACTTCATGTAACCCTCGGCGATGCCAGAATTCAGGACCTGTTACAACTGGGTGTGCGGACCGAACCGCCGATCATGACCGGCCGCGTAGAGATGAAAACCACCTTGAGCCTTCCGCCCGGAGAGGCCGATGTGGCGGACAGGCTCAGGCTCACTGGCAAATTTCACATCCCCGCCGCCCATTTCACCAATGAAAAGCTCCAGACGCGAATCGACGCCTTGAGCCTGCGAAGTCTTGGGGAACCCAAGCTGCTACCGAATGCCGCGGCGATCACGGTTGACTCCGATGTAAGGGGCAATTTCCAGCTGCAACAGGGACTACTTTCTTTCTCGTCCCTGCAGTTTGAAGTGCCAGGCACGCGCGCGAAAGTAACCGGCGACTGCAGCGTGGACGGCAAGACTTTCGATTTTCACGGAAAACTTCAGCTCAATGCCAAGCTGTCTCAGATGACGACCGGGTGGAAGTCCCTCCTATTAAAAGCGGTAGACCCATTTCTCAGCAAGAATGGGTATGGAACAGAAGTTCCCTTCAAAATTACCGGCACCCAGTCCGAACCACACTTCGGCCTCGATTTTCATTCTCAAAATGACCTCTCCCATAAGAACGCTGAGGGAGCAATGGAAGCCGCAGACAAATAGCCCTGCCATACAGCATCCGGTGTATTGTCTGCCTTGGCCCAGAAAAAATACCGTGCCAGTATAGCCAGTGAATCATCCTCCGCTCGGTCGCTGGAAAACATAAGGAGGCATGTGATGCAGAAGGATTCGTTGCGGCGGCTCTATGTTGACGAATTAAGAGATTTGTATAACGCCGAAACTCAACTGGTGAAAGCACTTCCAAAGATGGCGAAGGCCTCATCCAACGCCGAGCTCCGCCAGGCATTCGAAGAGCACCTGCGCCAGACATCGGAACAGGTTTCAAGGTTGGAACAGATCTTTCAGAGTCTGGACGAGAAGCCCACGGGGAAGAAGTGTCTGGGCATGGAAGGCCTGGTCAAAGAAGCGGCAGAGACCATGCGCGAGGAATATGGAAGCGCGGTAATGGACGCGGCCGTCATCGGCGCGGCCCAACGCGTGGAGCATTACGAAATCGCCGGCTACGGAACCGTGAAGGCATTTGCGGATCTATTGGGCGAACAGGAGCATGTCTCCCTGATCGAACAAACTCTCGGCGAAGAGAAATCGGCCGACCAGAAACTGACACAGCTCTCGGATGGCATAAATGCGCGAGCCGAGGAAAGCGAAGTCAGCCAAGAGGAAGAAGAGGCAGCCGGGCAATCAAAAACATCCGGCAAGCATTCGTCCAGGCGGGCTGCATAGTGACGTGGAAGGGTGCCAGCCCTTCCACGTTTTTTTCCCCTCCGCTCTTGAGCGCTCGCCCGCTTGTGGAGAATACCAAAATCACCCTATGGGAAGCACGTAGCCACAACGGTAGTTTCCTCAGAGTTGAACGTTGCGAAGGCCTCTTCGCTTGAAGCTGTGCTTCCTGTGCAAGGATTCCAGTATGAACGAACGTAGTTCTGAACAGACTTCGAATGCTGGTTCCACGGGCTGGCGGATTCTGTACCAGGCCGCTCTCTTTGAAACCGACCGGGAAAAGGTGCCGGAGCGGATTGCCGAAGCCGAACGCGCCATTCTCGCCCGGGTGAAGGAACTATTTTTCGATACGACGGACCACATTGAAGAAGACCTGGTTTTGGATGACGCGCTTTATGCGATGCGTGCCTTGCGCAATTGCGTCATCTCCGCACCGAAGGCCGCGTAGATTTCTTCTCCGTACGCGGTACTCCCTTCGATAAGAAACTCTTAGGCAACGAACGTCTCGAGGTTGAGGGCAACCCTGTATTGTTGCGCAAACGAAGAGATCTTACATTGCGATTAGCGGTCGAGAAAAAAGTCGAGTTCTCCTCTTATGATAAACAAAGGTCCGGAAAGAACAATCCCTGTCGACAGGCAGCTGAAGCGTGCGTTTGAAAGCGCAGTGCATGACATCTATGAAGCGGGCTTAACCGGCAAAGCTTCTCGCTATCGAACCCCAATCGTTCAGCGTGCGGGTGCCCGATCTTCAGAGTCCTACGTCAGTGCTGAGAAACGAGCTCTCTCGGATGCGGCCAAAGCGTTAGCGCAGCTCTGGAAAGTGTCTCCTAATTCCAGGTAGGCGCACGCCGCGCGACTGTCTGTGGCTTCACAGAACAGGCACGTTCATTAACACCATGGACGGATGTAAAGGTGGGACATTCTGTGGATCTGCCTTCTTCCGGAGCGCGACGAATGCAGCTGTGCAGAGTATCGCCAGGATCAGGGCGAATACTATCGTAATTATTTTCCGGCCCGCTCGTGGATTCCCTGAAATCAAGATTTATCTGCGTCGAAGTTCCAATTTCTAAATCTCAGGTTGGGGAAAAGGCCCCGGGCATTCGCAATCGCTTATTTCCGGGGCCGCCGCAAAGAAAAAAAAAGGCTAGACGGCTTTCCTCAACGTGTCGGTGCTGTCTGTTCCGCGCTGAGCCGCCGACTCGCCGGTACAGGTATGACAAGTCGCGACCGCTTCCCTCCGGCGCTCCCGGAGCAGGCTTTGGAATGTGTCCCACCGGCCGCCAATCCCGGACGCGCTCGTGCTGATCACCACAGAATCTGTGCCCGCGGGAATGATCCGGTCGGTAGGAGAATCCGCAGCTTCGAGATCCGCCTCAGCCTCCGCGTTCCTGTTTCCCCGCGTCGACGTGGGTGACATTTTGGGTGGCACCGGCCTTCCGTGCGCTTGAGCTGCGGCGCGCTCCGAGTCGATATTGCCGGACTCTTGCAAAGCCGTCGGAGTTATATTGCGATCTGTCTCCGCCCGGTGCATCACCGGATCCGCAACCCATTTGGACCGATAGCTCCGTTCATAGTTCGACCATTTGCTCTCGGATTCAAGATGGGATTCGTTGTAGGGAGGAAAATTCTCGATCTGCTGCTTGCTCAGGCTGGCTTCGAAATCGTTCTCGTGTTTTGCTGAAGATCGTAAAGCGTCGGCTGGCACAATGAATTTCTTGCTGCTCAGCCAGCCGCCCGTATCCACCACAACGTAACGAATGTCTCCGGTCGAGTGATCGAAGATGACATCATCGATCTTTCCCAACTTTTCATCGTTGACACCGTAAAGATGGGAGCCGCGAACATCCTCTCCCCATTCGGTGGCGGGAGTATCCTTCAACGTACCGTAGTGTGCCATGCGTTCTCCTTAGACTGCTTTGTTACTCATGCCCTTTTGATTACTCGCTTGCGCGCTCGATGAGTATGGTTGCGAGACGGCGTAGTCGCAATCGGCAATTCACTGTAGCGGAGGCAAAGGGCAGAAGGATCGGCCATCGCTCAAATCTGCCCGGGAACCGCAGGCTCGGGCTCACGGACGGGAGTATCCGGATTCTCCGGCGGATCAACTGGCTCCCGCACCGGCGGCGGGAGGGGATCGGATGAAGTACGAAGGAAATAACCGGAATTCAAAATTGTTCTTGGCCTCACGAGATTCAGATGCAGAAAAGGATGGAGCGGACGCCACTTTTCAGTCGGAGCTCCAGACCACATTCTCGATCCTGCAGGAGAATCGATTATGAAGTGAAGACTTCTT
The DNA here is from genome assembly GCA_963763845.1 of uncultured Acidobacteriota bacterium. Lineage (GTDB taxonomy): Bacteria > Acidobacteriota > Terriglobia > Terriglobales > Acidobacteriaceae > Sulfotelmatobacter. The sequence goes on along the minus strand of CAVXPX010000009.1, from coordinate 40,344 downwards.
TGGCGGCGACAACCGTGTTGCTGTGAATCGTAACCGTGTCTTCGACTTTTTGTGCATAGCCGCCAGCGTAAGTCACCATCATCGGAATCTCTCGGGCACGCGCGACTTTGAAAACCAATTCATCGCGCCTCTTTAACCCCTCAATACTCAGATCAAGGCCTCCGAGCTGGTCTTCGCGATAAGGGTCCGCCCCAGCGATGTAACAGATCAAGTCGGGCTCGAATTGGCGAAGACCGGAACTGAGGGCATTATCGAGCCACGCCAGGTAGTCGTCGTCGCCGATACCGTCAGGCAGGTCGACATCAATTGAAGACGGCGGCTTGTACAGAGGATAGTTATTGTGCTGGTGCAGCGAGATGGTGAATACGTCGCCAGCATGGGCCCCACGCATGCGTGGCGGGCGACCCGGATTCAGCGTCGACCCCGCTACCGATGGCAACGGCACACTCTCGGTGCGCGTCCCCGCGAAGATTGCCGCTGTCCCGTTACCCTGGTGGACGTCGCAATCGACCGTCATGGCAGTGTGGATCTTGTCGTCGCGCTGCAGGCGTCGAATCGCGACAGCCACGTCGTGAATCATGCAGAATCCTTCGCCATGATCGGGAAAGGCATGATGGAAACCGCCGCCAATGGTGATGCAGACCCTATCTTCGAGAGCGCGACGTGCGGCAAGAATCGATCCGCCCGCCGCGAGCCAGAATGCCTCTACCAGATCGCGCGAATAGGGGATTTCCATCTCCATTTCTTCACGCTGGCTGAGCGTGCCGGTTCTCAGCTTTTGTACATATTCGGGTCTGTGTACGAGAAGAATATCGCGATCGTTTGCCGGTTCCGGCTCAAGGAAATCGCCAGGCTCGGCAATACCAGTGGCAATCAAGCGATCGTGAACACGGCGGTACTTCTCGGCGGGGAAAACATGATTGCCGATCGGCAGGTAGTATGCGTCACTGTAAACGAGTTTGAAGGGAAGCATTCCGTACGCAGTCAGCAGTCATCTAGCTGCAACTGAGACTGATTATCATACCCGGATTGGGTGGTCGGGTGCCGGTTCCAGCAAATCCAAGGCTCTTTTTCGCAACGAGCGTCAAACGTTCTAACGTTTTTTGTTAGGCTGCTCAGGCGCGACTACCGCTCGTCTCACGGGAACGATGGCTCCCTTGGACGGGTCGGCTGCGGCCGTGGCGCGGGTGAGTACTTCCTGCTGGATGTACTGTACGAATTCCTGAATCTGTCGCTGCATTTCTTCCATGCGCTCGCGCATTTGCAGGATGATTGCCATTCCGGCGATGTTCACGCCAAGGTCGCGCGCCAGTGACAAAATGAATTCAAGCCGCTGTAGATCTTCGTCGGTATAGAGACGGGTATTGCCTTCCGTCCGCGAAGGTTTGAGCAGTCCTTCACGCTCATAAAGCCGCAGGGTCTGAGGATGGATGCCGTACATCTCGGCCACAGTCGAGATCATGTACGCGCCTTTGGATTTACGTTTCGTCATGGGTTCCCGCGTTTGATTTTAGAGCAGCCGTCAGATTTCTTCCTAGTTGGCGACGCGGTTTCTCGCCAAAACCTGCAAAAGCTCCAGCCAGTGGTCCGTTGCATCCGTGGCGCTGGTTACCTTTCGCTTCATCCACCGATGAAAGGCCGAAGGAAGTCGCTCATGTTCCGCGCTTCCAGACGCTGACGAATTGCGTCAGGCGAAGGCAGTCGCTCCAGATACTCCGCCGCCACCTCGTCGGTGAAATCCGCGTTGCGCGTGTAGCGCAATTGTTGCGTCCGGTCCTGTGGCTCAGGAAGCATGGCTTGCAGAGTCGCGGCAGCCAATGCTTGAACCAATCCTTGTTGCGCCGCTTTCACGGCGCGCATTCCCAGCAAAAACGGCTCCGTCGCCTCCGGTCGTGGCAGAGCGTGGAAAAGTATGGGACCGCTATCCAGGCCCGTGCTGAGCAAATGAATGGTTGCACCGACGTATTGTGGCCGGCCATCGTAGAGAGCCCAGAAATTGGTCGAACTGCCTCGATAATAGGGAGATACGCCCATGTGAATGTTGTAAGCACGACGCCCAACCAAGAATTCCGCCAGGGCCCCCCTGATGTAGCTCGCACCAAAAACTACAAAGACATCAGCTTCGAGTGCCGGACCGAAATCCGACAGGTCAAGCAAGTTCAAGTCCCCCATGCGGATCGCCAACTGCTGAACCTTGGATGGACAAAAACCTCCCGAGCCAAAGACGGACCTTTCCGCAGCCATCACACGCTGAAAATAATCCCGCATGACTTCTGACTTGCGGATGAAATCGGCTACCTGCCCAGGGCGAACCGTGTTGCACTCTTGAATCGCATATATATCGTCGGCACACGACGCCAGGGCCGTAAGCAAGCCGAGGTGACGAGGCTGGTTGCTGGTAAATACTGTGACCTTCATACCGGTGAGCCTGACATCTGTTTCATCAGGTTGGCATGGTCCTCGCGAGGATGTTCCAGAGCCCGATCGAAATACTCGGGAAGCCGGATCATATTGGCCCGGAAGCCGACCTGAATCCCAAGCTCTTTCAAAATCCTGAGGGTAGCCGCATTGTACGAATTGCACGGATGAGACATAGCTCTCGGTGCTTCTCCGACCGACTGCGTCACACACGCGTGGTTCCGTTCGTACTCATTTCGCTGATCGTAAGGCGACAGCTGGTTCAGCCGAGTGGGGTGGGTGTGCGAATGCAGCCCGATGACGTGCTCCAGATCGGTCAGTGCGCGAAGTTGCTCGGCTCCGATCCATAATCCGCGGCCGAGGTCTTCATTCCTGAGATTGGCAGAGGCAATCATGTGGTCCATGACGGCTGCGTACCGCTCAGGCCCCAGCACCTCGTCTCGTGTAAACCGAAATTGGCGGTCGGCGTCGCTGTAGAACCCACACTCTGGAAGGTAGGTCGCCGGGTCGAACGATCGAAGCTGCTGCCTAACAATAGCCGCCTCAGAGGATTCATTGATCGCTTCGTAAAATGCTTTGTAAAAGGCATCGACGGAGTCAAACTGCGTGGTTCGAAAGTAACGATACACCTCAAGAAGCTCGACTTTTCCTTGCACCACGGAGGTATAGGCAAACCAGAATGCGGTAAGGCCGAACAGCTGGAGCACGGGCAACGCAATATCGAACTGGCACATCAGGTTGTCGTCGAATGTGAGGCAGACATCATCGGGCGTGAGCCGATTTTCGATGGCTCGGTCAAGCCATTCCCGCGCCGGCAAAATCCGGTCCAGCCCCACAAACTCCAGCAGGTCTGCTAAATCTCCGGCCGAAATCGAACCTTGTCCGACGGGATGTCGGCCGCCATGAAAATGATGAAACATCACACCGTGAGGAACGCTAGGCGAGTTCCGGGGAATTCTGCTTGCGACGGCGATCCGGCTTTTTTGCTCGTGGCTAGCCGGCTCGCTACCACATTGAAATGGCTCCGACTCTGTTCTCAAAGACGATCCTCCTGCGCACGAACATCTTCGGCAAGTTGAATTGTTCGGGGCTTGTTGGCTCCTAAGATATCAGGATCTCCGTTCCGGGCATCTCTTCAATTATGCACGGTGGGGGCTCGAGAGTCTGCGCGACTGTCTGTGCAAAACCAACTAAAGCCTCCAGAATCGCGTGAGGCTGAAAGCTGAAAAAGGACCGGGGGCGGTCTTAGTGGTCTTTGTCTTTTTGTTCGAGATTCGTGATCAGGCGGCAGGTTGGGGTTTCTCGGACGTCGGTACGGACCACCCTCCAGGCTTCAGCGCACGGTTGACGAGATATGCGGCGACGCCGGCCGCGATCAAAATCATACCGAAGGCGAGTGAACTCATGCCCAGGATGGACTCATGTTCGCTGCGGATGACCGAGAACGCCAAGAGCAGCACCGGCGGAATCCCGATGGCGATTGCTCCTAAGAGGCCTCCTGGAACCTTGAATGGACGGGCGAGGTTCGGCTCCCGGAATCGGAGGACGATGAGCGCGATAAATTCAAGCGCCAGGCTGCCGCCGTAGAGAAGAATATCAAGCGTGACAAGTCGGGCGAAGCCAAGCCCAAGACACAGCGCCCAGCAGAACGCCAAAGCGATAATCGCGACCCATGGGGCTTTCGATTTCGGATGCAGCTTGCCAAAAACTTTCGGCAGCATGCCATCTTGCGCCATCGCCAGAGGCAGGCGGGAGTAGCTCATGACGAGCGCATTGAACATACCAAAGCCGCTGATCATGCCGCCGAGCACGACGCCAATCCGAAGCAGTGGGCCACCCATGAGGCCGGCAATATCCGCCCACGACCCGGTTTCCCACGCTGTGGATTTGAGTCCCGTCGCCCACATGGCGGCGAAGGGCAACACGTAGCTGACGGCCACGATGCAGACCGCGACCAGCATCGCTCGTGGATAGGTCCGTTGCGGGCGCTCGACTTCGGTGGCGATAGTCGAGGCGTTGTCCCATCCCATGTAATTCCACATGCAGATAAGGAGTCCGCCGAGAATGTCGACCGTTGAAGTCGTTGGCTTCGTGACCGCATTCGCCAGAGCCCCGAGCTTGAATGGCGCCAGCAGCACAACCGCGATGAAAGGCGCGGAAAGAGCAAGGAACAGCCAGAGCGAGGTCAGGGAGACAACTTTGACTCCGGCAATGTTAAGCAGAGTGCAAGCCACGACCACCGCCAGCGCCACCCACCATCCCCGATTGCCTTCCTGAAACCACGGGAACATGCGGGTCAGGTAAGCAACGAACAGGGTTGGATAAATCGCCATATCGAAAATTGAAGCGATCAGAGAGAGCCACGCTTCCTGGAATCCCCAGAAGTTGCCCATGGCGCGGCGCACCCAGGCGTAATATCCGCCTTCGAAGGGCAGCGCGCTCGAAAGTTCGCCGATCATGAAGGCCGTTGGCAGGCTCCAGAGCAGCGGCGTGATAAGCAAGATCAGGATGGCGCGTCCGTAACCGGCGCCATGCACGATGTCTTCCGTGCCATAGGTTCCACCCGACACCATAAAGAAGGTGGCGGCGACCAGGGGCCAAAGCGTGAGGCGGACGAATTTCTTCCGGTTGGGGACGACGGCAAGAGTACGGAGATTGTCGGATTGTTGACGCGGGGCGCTAGCTGTTGCCAATTTCTATGGCTGCCTCCTTAAGCGACTCACTCTCACCACCGCGTCTCCCTTGAAGTGCTCTCGCGGCTCACGGGATTCGTAGCGATTTCCCGGGCATTTCGGCGGAGTTAGTTCGCAGTAGTGAGATTACGGGAATTTTCCACAGATGCAATAGTTTTTTGCCCTAGTTTTGAAAATTTTTGTAAGCGGGAGTGGTGGTACGAGAGTAACGACTGTCTCGGCGCAGAACCTCGAAGAACGGTCGTGATTAGCTACGCCCAAGCAGAAGAGTTTCGCGTGAATCGGCGAATGCTGATCGCGGGTCAACCCCGCATTACAGCTTCATTTCCCAGGTTTCGGCGACCAGATCCTTCCTGCCCCAACTCGAGTGCTCCTTTCGCGCTATCACTCTGAACCCGGCCTGCTCATAAAGACTACGAGCTGCGATGAGTTCGCTCTGCGTCCACAACACGATTTTCTTGTACCCGGCATGGCGGGCAAATCGAACGCATTCTGAAACCAGACGCTTCCCGAGACCCAGCCCGCGAGCCGAAGGCTCCACCAACAGCAGACGCAGCTGAGCCACAGTGGGAGACTTCTTCACCAGAAATATTGACCCGACATTCTCGCCGTCCTTCTCTGCGATCCAGCAGGCTTCGCGGGCAGGATCAAAGTTCTGGATAAATTTGGCGGCAATGGCAGCAAAGAGTGCCTCGGCTCGTTCGTCGTAGCCATATTCATGGAAATACAGCAGGCCGTGCCGCCATATCACCCAACCGATATCACCGGAGCGGTGAGGCCGGAGGACGTACGATGTGGCGATCCCACTCTCGGGCTTCAACACTGATTCGACTGTCTGCATCGAGTGCAGAAGATCCGCTTGTCTCAACGGCGACAGGTTGCCCAGCATTCCTCGTACCTGCTCGTCGGACCGGACGTTCAGCGGTTCGAACACCTGTCGTCCCTTTCCGGTAAGCAACAGGAGTGACTGACGGGTGTCCTTCGGTGATTCCTTCTTCTCGATGAGGCCATCCTTCTCGAAGCCGGACAAAATTCGGCTGAGATAACCCGGATCTAGCCCTAACGCGTTGCACACTTCCGCCGCAGTTGACTGTTCATGATGTGCCAGTTCATACAGAACACGCATCTGCGTCAAGGAAAGAGAGCTATCCAGGAAAGCTTCATCGAGCAGCCCCAGGTAGCGAGTGTAGAAACGATTGAAGCGGCGAACGGCTGCGATGCGGTCGGCGGGGATTGCTTGATGAGACGCAACCATTCCGCAGTATTGTCCAAGTGTGTTGACTTCGTCAACTATATTATGTGACTGAGTCAATAAGGCGTATTCCACGGTATTTTGGTTCTGGAGGGTGAAGAGATCCTCGGACTGAACCGTTCCTTGGGCGAATGCGAAAAGAACATGATCGCCCAGGAATGCCAGAAGGAATCACGCTTACGACGCGATTGTTACACCTTTGCCCACAATTCCGCTCGGGGATCTTCCGGGTTCAGCTTGGCCAGTTCGCGCAGAAGTTCTTTGGTGCGCTCGTCCCGCGGCATGGGGACGTGCACGGTGATTTCGACGATCTCATCCCCGCGGACGCCTTCTCTCGTTGCAGACGGCACTCCCTTTTCGCGCAGACGTAGTTTCTGGCCGGACTGAGTGCCCGGCGGAATCTTTAACAAAGCCCGGCCATCGATGGTCGGCACTTCAATCTTCGAGCCCAAGGCCGCTTCCGACGCGCTCACCGGAACCGACAGAGAAATATCGTCCCCCTCGCGATGAAAGACCGGATGCTCTCCAGCCCGGATGATGACGTAGAGGTCTCCCGGCGCTCCGCCATGCGCCCCGGCGTTTCCTTTGCCGGGAAGGCGAATGCGCTGTCCGTCGCGCGTGCCCGCTTTGATACGGACTTCAAGCGGCTCGCTGTTTGCGATGGTACCGTCACCGTGGCAGGTCGGACAGGTCGTGAGATTTTTTCCCGTACCGTGACAGCGCGGGCACTGCACGTTGAACTTCATGCGCCCGCCGGTCTGGGTGATCTGGCCGGTGCCGTTGCACTCCGGACACTTGCCCGGCGCTTCGAGCGCGCCCTGGCCGTGACATTGCGGGCAGACGTCCTGCCGGGTGATGTTCAGACGGATGACGCCACCCCGGATCGCCGTCCAGAACGGCACATTGACTTGATATTCGAGATCAGTGCCGGGCTCGGGACCTTCTTCAGTCCCAGCCGCACCCCGTCCGCCGAAAATTCCGGAGAAGATATCGCGGAAGCTGCCGCTGCCGGAACCGGCGGATGGTTTCTGGCCGCGTCCGGCGTTGCCCATGAAATCGGAGAAGTCGAATCCCCCGAAGTCGAAGTGACCGCCGCCCTGGCCTGCTTGTTGCGCTCCTTCGGGAAAGCCTCCCGGGAAGCCGCCGAATCCGCCGGCGCCGGTCGCCCCTCCGCGGGCATAGGCCTCGGCGGCCGCGGGATCGATGTTGTCGGAGTAGAAGCCGACCTGGTCGTAAATCTTGCGCTTCTTCGGATCGCTCAGAACGTCGTTGGCTTCGGAGATGACTTTGAATTTCTCTTCGGCCGACTTGTCTCCGGGATTGACGTCAGGATGGTATTTGCGCGCGAGTTTGCGAAAGGCCTTGCGGATCTCTTCGGCCGAGGCGGACTTCTTCACACCCAGGGTTTCGTAATAATCTTTCTTTGTGGTTGTCGCCATCGCTCGAGTGATCCGCTAACGCGGACGCGGGCGACAGGATGCCCGCGCCACAGTTAATTTACGACCTTGCGTCGCCGCTTGTCTTCTATCACGACTTTTACTTCGTCATCTTCGGCCGACGGAGCGTCCTCATAAACGGGAACCCGCCGTGTTCCGCTTGGAGTTTCGACGAAGAGCAGCCATTGCCTCTCGTCATCGGAAAGGCCTAAGAAATATGTTTCGTCGTTCACCTGGAAGTCCAATGTAATTCCCCCTCAAAAACCTGCCACGGATCTGCACAGATTTCACGGATCTGGTTTTATCCGTATTGATCTGTGCCGATCCGTGGCCGAAATAACGGATCCTGAAAGCTGACGGCTGAAGGCTGACAGCTTACTTCTTGTCTTCCACGTCCACGTACTCGGCGTCGATCACGCCTTCGTCTTTCTTGGCCTGACCATCGCCGCCCGGCTGCGGTCCAGCACCCGCCGATGGGCCGGGGCCGGCTTGCGCTCCGCCTTGCGGCTGAGCCGCTTTGTACATCTGCTCGGCCAGCTTGTGCGAGGCTGCCGTCAGCGTCTCGCGAGCCTTATCCATTTGCGCCTTGTCATTGGACTCGAGCGCTTTCTTGGCATCGGCCAGCGCGTTTTCGACATCGCCACGCTCGGAGCCGGAGATCTTGTCGCCGTGCTCCTTCAGCATCTTCTCGATGTTGTAAACCATCGAGTCGAGCTGGTTCTTGGCTTCGATCGAATCCCGCTGCGCCTTATCTTCAGCAGAGTGAGCGTCGGCTTCTTTCGCCATGCGCTCAACTTCGTCCTTCGACAAGCCGGAAGACGAGGTGATCGTAATCTTCTGGTCTTTCTGCGTGGCCGTGTCTTTCGCGGTTACGTTGAGGATGCCGTTGGCATCGATGTCAAACGTGACTTCGATCTGCGGCACGCCGCGGGGTGCCGGAGGAATCCCGGTCAAGTGGAACTTGCCGAGCGTCCGGTTCTGAGCCGCCATAGGACGTTCGCCCTGCAGCACGTGAACTTCAACCGAAGTCTGGCTGTCAGCCGCGGTCGAGAACGTCTCCGTCTTTTTGGTTGGAATCGTCGTGTTGCGCGGGATCATCGGCGTAGAAACGCCGCCCAGCGTCTCGATCGACAGCGTCAGCGGAGTCACATCGAGCAAGAGCAGATCTTTCACTTCGCCCTTGAGCACGCCGCCCTGAATCGCTGCGCCAACCGCGACCACTTCGTCCGGATTCACGCCTTTGTGACCTTCGCGTCCGAAGAGATCTTTCACCAGTTGCTGGATACGGGGCATGCGGGTCTGCCCGCCGACCAGCACGACTTCGTTGATCTTGCTGGCCTCGATGCCCGCATCTTTCATGCACTGCTTGCAGGGTCCGACCGAGCGCTGAACGATGTCTTCGACCATGCCTTCGAGCTTCGCCCGGGTCAGCTTTTTGACCAAGTGCTTGGGGCCGCTGGCATCCGCCGTAATAAAAGGCAGATTGATTTCGGTCTCCATGGTGGTCGAAAGTTCGATCTTGGCGCGTTCGGCCGCGTCGCGCAGACGCTGCAGAGCCATCTCGTTGCCCTTGCCGCGCAGGTCGAGGCCTTCGTCCTTCTTGAATTCATCGATGAGCCAATCCACCAGGCGCTGGTCGAGGTTGTCGCCGCCCAGGTGGGTATCGCCGTTGGTGGCCTTCACTTCGATCACGCCTTCGCCGACTTCGAGGATCGAAATATCGAAGGTTCCGCCGCCGAAGTCGTACACGGCGATCGTCTCGTCCTTGCCTTTGTCGAGGCCATAGGCGAGCGCTGCCGCCGTGGGCTCGTTGATGATGCGCTTTACTTCGAGGCCGGCAATCTGTCCGGCATCTTTGGTCGCCTGCCGCTGCGCGTCGTTAAAGTACGCGGGGACGGTGATCACGGCTTCGGTGACCTTCTCGCCGAGATAGTCTTCCGCCGCCTTCTTCAGTTTTTGCAGAATAAGCGCGGAGATCTGCGGCGGCGTATATTCCTTGCCCTGCGCCAAAACGGCGACGTGGTCGCCCGACTGCACAACCTTGTAGGGCACCATCTTGATCTCTTCGGTGACTTCGTCGTAGCGGCGTCCCATGAACCGCTTGATCGAATACACGGTATTCTCGGGATTGGTAATTGCCTGCCTCTTGGCTACCTGGCCGACGAGACGTTCACCGGTCTTGGTAAAGCCGACTACCGAGGGCGTCGTTCGCCCTCCTTCTTCGTTGGCGATGACCTTGGGTTCGCCACCCTCCATGACAGCAACGCAGGAGTTCGTGGTCCCCAGGTCAATTCCAATAATTTTTGACATAAAACTTCCCTCCTAAACTACCTAAGTGCTTTTAAATCAATATATTCATGATTGCGCTAAGGCTCATGCTAAGACTTGAGTGAATCGTTGTCAAGTTTTAGATGATGCAGACCCGCTTGAGGTTGCGGGTATTTTGGGATAGGTTTCCCGCAATTTCTGCGTCCATGCTGGTGCCAAAATCGCTTCTGAAGGACTCGAAGCGCCGCTCTGGAGTCGCGGCGCTATTTCAGATCCAGACTGTTGGCAGTGATTCCGCAAAACACGGCCGGAACAACAAACGGAGAGAAATATTACTGCAAAATCCCAATTAGCATTCTGCGATTGACATGGTCCTTTGCTGCGAACATACTGTGGCAAGTTTTTTGCGGGCCCTTCACTCGTTTTCTAACCTGGGACAAGCTTAACTCAAAATTCAAAAGAGGAGCACTCCATGCGCCCTGTCCGATTTCCGCTCGCCGTATCTTTTGGCTGCATTGCTCTGTTCGTCCTGTTTTCGCAAGCAGCGGTAGCCAAGACCATTTGCGTCAACACTTCAGGATCCAACGGCTGCTACTCAACCATTCAATCCGCCGTGAGCGCCGCTTCGAAATATGACGTCATCAATGTTTGGCCCGGCACATATAAAGAAGACGTAGTCGTCAGCAAGCCGATGTCGCTTCTGGGGGCAGGCGCCGGCAAGTCGATCATCGACGCTTCGAATCTCGCGAACGGGATTCTTCTCGACGGCTATGACAATCCGGGATTGGACGACATAACGGTCGCAGGCTTTACGGTCAAGAATGCCTTGTACGAAGGCGTTCTGGTCCTTAACACCTCCGATGCGGTCATCCGCGACAACCACATCATTAACAACGATACAATCGGCCCGGTCTTTGGCTCAGGCCCAGCATGCAATGGCCAACCGGCGTATGAAACGGACGAAAGCGGCGACTGTGGCGGCGGGCTTCACCTTCTGGGTGCGGTGGGCGCTGTTGTTTCCGGAAACGTGCTTACAGGAAACGCCGACGGTGTCCTGATCAGCGATGATTCCGGACAGAGCCGCGACAACCTGATCTTCCGCAACATTATCACCGACAATCCGGAGGAGTGCGGCGTCGTGCTCGCGTCGCATCCGCCCGTTGGAGCCATGCCTCCAGCATTCGCTCCGCATTATGGAGTTATCCATAACACGGTCTCCGAAAACGTTGTCGCCAGGAATGGCGTGAAGGTTGGCGGCGCAGGAGCGGGACTGTTCTCAGACGGCGAGGGACAAGGCCGAACCTCAGGGAACGTCATCATCCGCAACGAACTGACCGGCAACGGCATTCCCGGAGTCTCACTGCATACGCACGTCGGCCCCAATTTCGGGTTGCCGGCGGATGACATGTCGGGGAACATGATTATCGGCAACTACATCGCCGGCAACGGAGCTGATACGGATGACACAGCAACCCCTGGAACAGCCGGAATCAACATCAACAGCGGAGGCGGCGGATCTCCAGTTTACGGGATGATCATCTCGCAGAACATTATCCGCAATGAAGACATCGCGATTGCGTTCAACGTGCCGAATGAAATTGACGCGCACCTCAACGATCTCGAGAACGGAAAGGTGGGCGTCGCCAATGTTTGTGCGTTCGACAATGCGGCCTGCACAGGGGCAAACGACGTGACCCAGAACTTCTGGGGATGCGCTGCCGGTCCGAACGCGAGCGGATGCGCAACTACCAGCGGAACCAGAATCCGCGCGACGCCATCGTTGTCAATGGCAGTTGCCGGAGACAAGGATTAACGCGAGAGCAGAAGACCGGAACCACCAGAAAGGGCGCGAAGCACGACAGTTCGTGATGCTTCGCGCCCTTTCCAATTAGTGGCTGTGGCCGTCTAGTCCATCTCAACTTTCCACAGCGGTTGCCCGCCTAGCGAGTGATAGAAACCCCAGCCCGCGATGGCGGCCACGCTTATAAGAGCAAGGACTGAAGTTGTCATATACCAGGCAGAGAAGTCGCTGGAGAAAGGCACGTTCGCCAGCATATTGATGGTGAAGATCGCGATCACGAGAGGGACCAATCCGAAGCGAATGACAATCAGAACCGCAATGGCATAGACCAGGACAAATGCCGGGAGATCGATCCAGACGTGGTCACTTGCCAGCCCGCGTGGGAGGGCGAAAATTGCAATAAAAACGAGCGCGGCAATCCATTGCTTGCGCAGAAGAGCCTTGAGGCCGAGAAGCAACAAAAAGAAAATCAACGTGGTTTGGATCGACAATGGCCACTGTTTCAACCATGCCCCGAGAGCAGCGCGTCCGCCCATCATCATCTCCGTCCCACCCAGGCCGGGAGAAGCTCCCAGATGCGCCATGAAGATGTATCGAACCTGGAATACCAGAATCCAGACAAGGCCGAGCGCAACGCCGAGAAGAATATCGCGACCGACGACCGGATCGCGGTGGCTGCCCGCCAGAAGCCGCGTCCAGGAAATGATAGTTTTCGGCCACACCCTGCGCACCCAGGGCTCGATTGCCATATACAGCAACCAAACAGCGCCCGAGAGAAACAGAGCAGTACTCATGCCGATGATGGTCAAGCCCACCGTATCGCCGACATCCGAAAAGTGGCACTGGCAAACGAACAAACCCATCTGGAGCAGGAACATCACGATGGCCAGGCGGAGCGCGCCCTGCCGGTCGCCTCTTCCCCGGCGATAATTTCTGCGCGCGAGGAAAGCGGCTGCTGCGAGTCCGCCAAGGAGCAGGATGATTCCTATAATCCTCCCAACCTTGTCGCCGAGCGATTTCTTCTCGGTACTGACCATTCGCTGGGCTTTCGTCCAGTCGCCAATCAGTTCAAAGAAAACGGGCTTGCCCCGGAACGACGCAGCTTCTAGGCGCAGCGGCCTGGTTGTGCCGGGCCACACGCCGGTCCAGGCCATACGGTTGTCCGACGTTGCAAGGGAATTCCAGGCGGGTTGGGTCGGCTGAAACTTCGAAATATCCAGTCCAGCCGCATCGAATAGGACATTCCAGTCAAACGCCGTCGTGGAAGAAGCAGCTTTCGGACTTTGCTTGTCCGTCTCCATCTTTTGTGCCGGGATTGCCTGAAAGTAGGTTAGTCGGCCCTGCGGATCCAGCCGCAAGTTGACCATCCCGGAAAGCACGGCGGGAGGATCAGTCGCTGTAACAATGCCCGGCGTCAAGAGATTGTCTCGGAACTCGTTCGCGAGCAGATCGTCCGGACTCTGACGGTACCAATAAATCAGCATGGAAGGCCGGGCCGCGAGTACGGCGTTCCAGTTGGGGCGCGGCTTGTCGTTCTTCTCGACTGCGTCCTGAAAGTCTCCGTCGATGTCGAGCCCATAGGCGCTGTCGACGGGCCGGCCTTCATATCCCAGGCGCGTAATCATCTCGTGCGCCTTGACGGTAAGTACGTCGGGAGTGAGTTCCAGTCCCATTTTGTCGTACGTGCTGTAGTGAACCGAGAACCCAATGACGACGGCTAATGCAAGAAGCACCGCAGCCAGAATCGAGATGGCAATCTTCGGACGAAGTCCCTCCGTCTCGCCCGACGCAGCCACCAGTTGGGGAGATGGGGTCTCTCCCGCGGCCAGCGCCGCGGCCAGCGGATCGCCTCCCGGCAAAGCAGCCGCTACCGCAAGAGCGGTTGCAGGACGCGCCGCAGGGTCTTCCTCGAGGCAGCGCAAGATCACTTTTTCAATAATCGGATCAAGATCCTTCACTACCGACGACGGCCGGCTCGGGGTGCGATCTCCCTCTCCATGAAGCGACGCCGCTCTCTTCTCCGCGAACGCGCGCTTCCCCGTGAAGACTTCGTACAGCACCAGCCCCAGCGCATAGATGTCGCTGCGCATGCTGACTTCTCGTCCGGCAAGCTGTTCCGGAGCCATGTAAGCCGGAGTGCCGCTGCGGACTTCGGCGCCGCGAATGTCGTCGGCAATTCCCGCGAGGCCGAAGTCGGTGACGACGACCTGCCCGCGTCCGTCGAGCATGATATTGGCTGGCTTCAGGTCGCGATGCAGCACACCCTTAGCGTGCGCCGCGGCCAGTCCGGCGCAAAGCTGTCGCGCGATTTCTACGGCCTTATCTTGCGGAAGGCGTCCGATCCGTCGCAGCAACGAGGCGAGATCTTCGCCATCCACATACTCCATCGTGAAGAATGTCTGCCCGTCGACCTCTCCCACGTCGTAAACGCGGCACACATTCGGATGCGACACTCGGCGGGCGATGCGCACCTCGTTGCGGAAGCGTTCCAGCAGGGCTTCATCGGATGCGGCCGCGTCGGGCAGAAACTTGAGCGCAACCGCCTGGCCTAGAGTCAGGTCGTCGGCTCGGTAGACCTCACCCATGCCTCCCTTGCCAAGCAAGGCGATGATTCGATAGCGACTGGCAATCAGCCGTCCGGGGAGGAACCGACCTTCGCTGATCGCATATTCGGGAAAAGTCGAGCTCCGCGAGGATGTCCTCGAGGATGACTTGGATGACGCTCCCGACGCCGGACGCGGAGGAAGCGGAGAAGTCGCGGTCGCAAAGTCGAGCGTCGCCACATCGTCGGTGTTCACGATCGGCTTTCCGCAGGCCGAGCAATAACGGACATCGGGAGAGAGTTCGCTCCCGCAAAAAGCGCAGTAGGACATAGCCGTTTTCCCCGCTACAGGATAAACCACCCTTGGCATCCGTACCGAAGGGCAAAAGAATCGAGCCTCGTCCCATTCGCCAGCCGCGAAAATGCAGAGGGCTGAGGTCCGAGGTCCGCTTTGTATTACCATCCACAGAGATGACTTCACGTTTGATCCGCTGGTGGCGGGATCCTTTATTTCTTCTTTGTCTCGCAGCGGGACTTTTAGCCTTCGTCGTTCAATCCGGCGAACTGGGCAGTGCCGACACGACGCACCGCCTCCAGACCACGCACTGGTTGTGGACTTCCCAGCCCCAGGTCTTTCCCCATGAATATCCGGAGTTCGGTCTGCACGGCCGCGGCGGACAGATCTTTAGCTGGTACGGCATCGGCCAATCGTTGCTCATGTTGCCGTCCGATCTCGTTGGCACATGGATCGCGCACTGGCACATTTTTTCGGACTACGAAGACGACCCTTCCGTGCGCAGCATCTTCGTGAGCTATACCACCAGCATTCTTGTGAATGTGCTGACCGCCGTGGTCGCGTTCCGCTTTCTGCGTCAGCTTCGGTTTGAAGTCAAGGAATCGGTTCTAGGCGTGCTCGCCTTGCTTTTCTGCACAACCCACCTCCACTACACGCAGAACATGATGGAGAACAACTACATCATGCTGCTCACTCTGGCTGGATTCTCTTATCAGTACGAATGGCTCGAGACCCAAAGCCGCCGGGCGCTGCTAATTGGCTCGTGCGCTCTGGGACTCAACCTCCTGACCCGGGTCACAACCGGGCTCGATCTGATTGCGGCCGGATTGTTTCTGCTTCTCGCGCTCCGGCTAAAACAAATTCGCGGGCGCGCGTTGTGGAAGAAGTTCATCCATTACAGCGCGATTGCAGTGCCGGTCTACGCGTTCTTCACGCTGATCGAGCGCGCCTACAATTTCTATCGATTCGGTTCCTGGATCCAGACCTACATCCCCATCTTTGCTCGCGAACAGCGCGCGCAGGATCCAAGTCTGCCGGCAAACTTCCCGTGGAGCACCCCGTTCCATGAGGGATTCTTCGGCGCACTCTTCAAGCCGGAGAAGTCAATCTTCCTTTTCGATCCACTGCTGATCCTCGCCTTGATTCTGATTGTGTGGCTGTGGAAGCGTCTTGCCATCGAGGTCCGCGCGTACGCCGTCACTTCGGTTCTGCTTCTGCTTGGCTACATCGGCTTTTACGCACGATACACATACTGGGCCGGCGACTTCGCCTGGGGTGACCGTTACGTCTCGACTGCCGTGGAGATGGTGGCCCTGCTTTCTGTCCCGTTATTGATGAGCTATCGCGCGAGCCTTGGCCGCTGGGTATGGCGTGCCGGGGTCGCGTTGATTGGCGTCAGCTTCGTGATTCAACTCGCTTCGCTTGCCTTCTGGCTCCCGCTCGAGATTTATCAGATGGAGACTTTCGGCCATCCGACGTTCGTGATTGCCTTGCGCTTCAAGAACATCGTCGCCTTCGCCCTGGGCAAGATGGACGCGTGGGGATTGAACACCGAGGCAATGACGCAAGACCCGTGGGACTACGTTCACATCACCTGCTGGAACTTCCTGCCATTCCTGTTGCGTCGCGTAGGAGCGGCTCCGCGCTGGGTGGCCGATGTGGCGTTCGGAGTCTGGGTCACAGGGCTCGCTGTGCTGGGCGCAACGTTGTGGCGCTTGCGGAGCGCGCTCGGCAACGCCCCTCAAAACTGACCGGACCCGCCGTCATCTCGACCGTAGCATTGCCTTCCGCTTTGCGGAGTGGAGAGACTCTCTGTTTCGCAATCGAGGACATTAACTCAGGAGTTCTTGAGCCAGTGGACCCCAGCTATCAGCGAAGAGTCCTACTCCACCGTCACCGATTTAGCCAGATTCCTCGGCTGATCCACATCGCATCCCCGCCTCACGGCGATGTGATACGCCAGCAGTTGCAGCGGGACGATCTCTAGAATCGGCGACAACTCTTCCGGCGCAGGGGGAATATAGAGCACGTGGTCGGCGGATTCTTTGATCTCCTCATCGCCCTCGGTCGCTAACGCAATCACCACGCCGGACCGCGCCTTCACTTCTTTCAGATTCGACATCGTCTTTTCATAGCGCAGAACCGAGTCGGGATTGTTCTCGTCTCGGGTGGCAATAATGACGACCGGCAGATTTTCATCGATGAGGGCATTTGGCCCGTGCTTCATCTCGCCCGCCGGATATCCCTCCGCGTGAATGTAGGAGATTTCTTTCAGCTTGAGCGCGCCTTCGAGAGCGATCGGATAGTGAATGCCGCGGCCGAGAAATAGGAAGTCGTGAACTTTTTGATAGCGCTTCGCCAGTTCGTCGCAAGCTGAATCATGAGAGAGAATCGTTTCCAGCTTGGCTGGAATGCGCGTCAAGTCGAGCATCGACGCCCTCGATTGCTCTTGGGCCATTACTCCGCGCACCTGCGCCAAATACATTGCGAAGATATAAAGAGCGGTCAGTTGCGCGGTAAATGCCTTGGTAGATGCCACCCCGATTTCGGGGCCCGCATGGGTATAGATCGTACCCGCAGCTTCCCGCGTAATCATCGATCCAACGACGTTGCAGATCGCCAGCGTCTTCGATCCTTTCGCCTTGGCCTCGCGCTGCGCCGCAATCGTGTCGGCCGTCTCGCCGGATTGTGAAATCACCAGCGTGATCGTCTTCGGATCGACAATTGGATCCCGGTAACGCCACTCACTCGCATAATCGACTTCGACGGGAACACGCGCCAGCGACTCGATCATGAACTTGCCTGCCTGCCCGGCGTGCCAACTGGTTCCGCAGGCAATGATGTTGATCTTCGGAGCCTCGCGGAATTCGGCTTCGGTGATCTCCATCTGCTCGAGAAAGATATGGCCGGTATCCTGCGAGACGCGGGCCAGGCTCGTCTCTTGAACCGCGCGCGGCTGCTCGTAAATCTCCTTGAGCATGAAATGCTTGAAGCCGCCCTTTTCCGCCTGGATCGGATCCCACGTGATGTGCTGCACCTGGCGCACAACCGGCTTGCCGCTGAAATCGGTCAGCTGCACGCCATGCGGCGTAACCACAGCCATATCTCCATCGCCGAGAAAGAAGATATCGCGAGTGTGATGGAGAATGGCCGGCACATCCGAAGCCACGAAGTACTCGTCATTCCCCAGCCCGATTACCGCCGGAGGACCGTTCCGCGCGGCGACGATCTTGTTGGGATCATCCGTCGAAATCACGGCAAGAGCAAAGACTCCGGTGAGTTCCTTCAGCGCTTTTCGCACTGCATCTTCGAGCGACGGACGATGCCCATTCGCCAGCTGCGAATATTTTTCGACCAGATGCGCGATGATCTCAGTGTCGGTCTCGGTCGTGAACTTGTGCCCTTCTTCGGCCAGCTTCTTCTTTAGACTGAGATAGTTTTCGACGATGCCGTTGTGCACGACGACGATCTTTCCCGAGCAATCGCGGTGAGGATGCGCGTTCTCTTCTGTAGGACGTCCATGCGTCGCCCAGCGTGTGTGGCCGATCCCGTACGTTCCGTGCAGAGGTTTCTGCCGGATCGCTTCTTCGAGATTTCGAAGCTTGCCCTCGGCGCGGCGGATGTCTAACCCGTCCCCATCGCCAGAGACAGCAATGCCCGCCGAATCGTAGCCGCGATATTCCAGCCGCCGCAGTCCGTCAAGAATGACCGGAACGACACTTTTCTTGCCGACATACCCGACAATGCCGCACATGGGGAGACCTCGACGTCCAGCCGCTCTTACTCGGCCAGGGAGAAACGGAATTCTTCGATGACAGGATTGGTCAATACTTCGCGCGCGATCCGCTCAACTTCCGACTGCGCCTCTTCGCGGCTCAAGCCGCCGTCCAAGGTCAGCTCGAAATACTTCCCTTGCCGCACACTTTCGAGACCCTTGTAGCCCATCTTCTTGAGTGCGCCCTGAATGGTTTTGCCTTGCGGATCAAGAACGCTCTTCTTCAACGACACGTAGACGTAAGCAGTCATAAACACATTATTATACGCGGACTATTCCCGAGTCAGGATTCGGACCTTCGATGCGACGGATTCAACTTTCGTTAAAGAGTCTGCTTCAGCCACGGGGGAACAAAGATAGCCCAGAGTGAACACATCGGAGTAGGGTCGAACACCCGGATAGCGGAACAGATCCCATCCGACAATCACGACCTCGAAGTGCTCAACAGGCATGGATAAGCCGCAGTACTGACCTGCTATATTATTTGAGTGGGTCAAACGAATGATTTCTGTGCGTTCCCCCCGCCCTTGCATCGGCGACAGATGTTCAGGCCGTTTAATAAGTAGTAAACCCTCCTCCATCCATTAGTGTCTGAAACGAATTTGCACTTTGCTTTGATTTCGTTGTAACAGGACAATTTCTTTGACGTTCGGTAAGTATCTCGTCATTCTATCCATCGTATTTTTTGGGTCCATTGGAGATGCATTTCTCGCCCGCGGGATGAAGCATGCAGGCGCGATCGACATCCACCACCTTGGCAACGTCTTTGTCGTTCTCGCCAATCCATTCGTGATCGTCGGGATTCTTTTCCTCCTCGGATTCATGTGGAGCTACATGACGGCGCTCTCGTTCGCCGATCTGAGCTACGTGCTTCCGGCGACAGCCATCAGCTACATCGTCATGGTGCTGCTTTCGATCTTCTGGCTCCATGAGCACGTGAGCCGCCAGCGCTGGTCGGGCGTTGCGTTCATCGTCACGGGAGTTGGCATGGTCGCCGGTGGTCCGGAGCGCACCGAGTTTCCGGATGCGCCGGCGTCGAACTCTACGGGAGCCGAGGAGCCGGTATGAAAATGCTCTACAGCTGGACGTGCATCCTGGTCACGGTCGTCGCAGCCGCGGCCGGCGACGTGCTCGTGGCGCTGGCCATGCGCCGCATCGGCGATCTCGGAGAGCTTCGCCGCCGCCACGGATTTGCATCGGTCATTGTGCGGGTCGTCTCGAGTTGGGTTCTCTTCGCCGGCGTCTTCTTCATGGCAATCGCGTTCTTCAGCAATCTAGTCGGGCTCTCCTGGGCCGACCTGAGCCTCGTCGGCCCGGCATCGGCCGCTCTCACCTTTGTCAGCAATGCGTTCGCTGCGAAATATTTCCTGCACGAAAACGTCGACCGCCGGCGCTGGGTGGCGACGATCCTAGTCTGCTGCGGAGTCGTTTTGCTCACTTGGTAATAACCCGAATCCAGCTGCATCTCTGCCTGGGGTGTCCGCTTCATTGGACCTTCCCCCCGATGGCTCGTTAGAATCAAATCTGCATCGACTATGGATTCAAGCGCCACTCCCCAAATACAAACTCCAACCACCAGCAGCGCGACTCCTTCAGCAACGAATCGGATCCACGGCCCGGTTTCGGACTGGCGCATCTCCGTCGCGATTCTGATTGCCCTGTGGGCCATCATTTATATGGTCGGCATTTCCCGGCCGGCCTTGCTCGACGATGTCGACACTGTTCACGCCGAGGCCGCGCGAGAAATGCTGCAGCGTCACGACTGGGTGACGCTCTACACCGACGGCATCCGATATCTGGAAAAAGCTCCGCTGATGTACTGGAGCCTTGCCATCAGCTACAAGCTTTTCGGCGTCGGAACCTGGAGCACCCGCCTGCCCTTATTGCTCGGCGTGCTGGCCGTGACGCTCGCGACCTATCGGCTGGGGAGGTACGTGTATGGAGAAACAGGCGGTTTTTATGCGGGACTAGTGATGGTCTCCGCTCTTGGCCTGTTTGTGTACACGCGGTTTTTAATCCCGGAGGTGCTGGTCACGCTCTGGCTCACTCTCGGCTATTACCTGTTCTTACAAGCACTCGAGCAGGAACAGCCGAGCCGTCTCGTCTGCTGGGGATTCGCCGCGCTTTGCGCATTGAACGTGCTCACGAAGGGATTGATCGGCCTCGTGTTCCCCGGGGCAGCCATCGGACTATTTCTTCTCCTCACTGGTAGGCTCGCGATCCTGAAGAAGTTGCACCTCGTTTCGAGCACCATCGTATTTCTCGTCATCGCCGCGCCGTGGCACATCCTGGCGGCTATCCGGAATCCACCGCAAGGTCAGGCCCGCGGATTCCTCTGGTTCTACTTCATCAACGAACACGTCATGCGCTTCCTCGGCAAGCGCGTCCCTCCGGGATACGACACCGTCCCGCTGGGAATTTTCTGGGGACTACTTCTGGCATGGCTTTTCCCCTGGAGCGCATTCTTTCCGCAATCTCTTCGTGATGTCCCCTGGCGATGGCGCGAGTTCCGCGGCAAGCTGGCACAGAAGTGGGATCGCACTCGCTCCGCGAACCTTCTGTTTCTTCTCTGGCCTCTCGTGATTGTCGGCTTCTTCAGCTTCTCGACGCGGCAGGAGTACTACACAATCCCCGGACTTCCCGGGATGGCCCTGCTGGTCGGCGCCTGGCTGACGCGAGAATCCACGCCTGCAGCAACGGGCTGGGACCTCAAGGCCGGGAGGATCTCTTCGATAGCATTGTTCGTCATCGGCGTTCTGGGATTCGCCGCCGGGATGTATCTTTTATTCGTTTCCAGTCCGCCGGTTCCCGGTGCCGATCTCGCCGACCTGCTCAAGAAGAATCCGCAGGACTACAATTTCTCGCTGGGCCATGTCTTCGATCTCACTCCGCGAGCACTGGGCGCGTTTCGCGGATCGCTGTTGGCCGTCTCCCTGGCCATGTTGATCGGCACCGGAGCGAACTGGCTCCTGCGGATAAAGCGCCGCGCGTTCTGGGGCAATGTCTCCCTGACCGCAATGATGATCGTGCTGCTTGCCTCCATCCACTCCTCCTTTATCACTTTCTCGCCGATTCTTTCTTCTTACAATCTCGCGGAGGCAATTCGACAGCAGTATCGTCCGGGCGACGTGATCGTCATCGACGGCCAGTACCATGAGGCGTCCACGCTGAATTTCTATACCGGAATCCCGGTGCACGTCTTGCACGAACCCAGCGGCAATCTGTGGTATGGGGCCAAGTTTCCCGATGCGCCGCACATCTTTGAAACTCGCGAATCTCTCGCCGCGATTTGGGACGGCCCGGCCCGCATCTTCGTCTGGTCCGATCAGGAAGATCCCAAGGACCTGCAGGGCCTCAAGTATTTCGAGATCACACACAGCGGCGGCAAGTTTATCTTCTCGAATCGCAAGTCAGAGGGATGACTCCGGACGTCCCTGCCGTCGCAACATCCAGTAGCGCCGCCGACCCGGCGCCTGTCGGGCGGGCGGCTCGGCCGCCCGCGCTCCAAAGGACCAAACTGTGCCGACCATTGTTACTCTGACACCAGGGCGGAGCGAGAAGGAACTGTCGAGCGTCGCCGCCATTCTGGAAGCCTCGTATTTCTGTCTGTTAGACTAGGAACGTCGAGAGGAACGCAGTCGATTCACGCTGGAAGGCTCCTTTTTTGTTGCTGACAGAAAAGCCGTTCCCCACGCCTTTCGCAGCTGGCAGTTTTTAAGGAGTGCATGCTTGCTCATCGCCTACGTGATCCTGGCTCTAGCCTTACTCGGGACCATCACCTCAACCATCGTTTTCATTCTTGCCGTTCTCGGTTCCATCAAATTCCGCGGATATCGCGACCGCGATCGTAAGCTGTACGAGAAATTCGCGGCTCGGCTGCCAGCGGTCTCCGTCCTCAAACCTGTACATGGCAACGAGTCGCGGCTGAAAGAAAATATTGAGAGCTTTTTCCGCCAGGAATATCCGCAATACGAAATTTTGTTTGCCGCCGACGAACCGGACGACGCTGCCATCCCCATCATCCGGGAAATCAGTTCGCGCTACCCGCACATTCCCAGCCGCATTCTTGTGACAGGCCAGCCGCCGTGGCCGAACGCGCCGAATTACTGCTTCCACCGTCTTTCTGAAATCGCGACGCACAATATTCTCGTCACCAGCGACAGTGATGTTGAGGTCGCACCGACGTACCTGCGCGACCTCGTCCCGCCCTTGCTCGATCCTAAAGTCGGAGCCGTGACCTGCGCCTTTCGCGGCAAGAGCGCCGGAGGCGTCTGGGCCGATCTCGATGCAATCGGACAATCCGTCGAATTTACCGCCGGAGTCCTGATCGCCAATCTCATGGAAGGCACCAAGTTCGGACTTGGCCCGACCATTGCGCTGCGCAAAGATTCCATCGGGAAAATTGGCGGATACGCTGCGGTGCGCGAATACCTTTCCAATGACTTCGTTGTCGGAAATTTCATCCACAAAGCCGGATTCGAGGTCTGGCTATCGAGCCACGTCGTCGATCACGTATCTCCCAAGATGACATTTCGCCGCATGTGGGAGCGGCAATTGCGTTGGGCCATGGGCACGCGCTACTCGCGCCCCAAAGGACACGTCGGGTCAGGACTCACCTTCGCCGTCCCCTACGGCATCCTCGGCCTGATCGCCGCGTCTGTGCTGGGACATCCCTGGTTCGGTCTGGCGCTACTCGCCGCCGCTTTGGTGAATCGAATCGCCGAATCGTGGATTATCGGCTGGTGGGCTGCCGGCGATCCCGTGGCTCGCCGCGCCGCTCTGCTTTATCCGATCCGAGATCTTCACGGATTTATCATCTGGTGCGCCAGCTATCTCGGCAAGCGCAGCCTATGGCGCGATAACAACTATGTATTGCTGAAGCGCGGCAGACTAATCGCACGCCGCGCCAACGGTGCCCTCGTGACCCCGGATGCCCCGGAAGTCGTCTCCACGGAACCACTAGTGCGCGCCGACCGCTAGGGACGGGCGCCGAGTAAAGTCTGAACCATCTCGCCACAGATTAACGTTATGTCTCCGGAACGGGAAAGATTGGTCGGGGAGAGAGGATTTGAACCTCCGACCCCCTGGTCCCGAACCAGATTCCAGACCTTGTTGAAATCTGTGGAAGTTTTGTTGATTGTAATTGATTGGTATTGAACCGTTTGCGGCTAGAGTCGGAAGCTGTTGAACTTTGTTGAAGTCGTGTGCTCTCGCAGCTACGAAATCGTCTACAATTTTAAGAGCGAATGAAAGGTGAAACAAAAATCCTGTTGTGAAGATTTTGACTCTCTAACTGCGGGGTCACTGCGAAATATCTTCAGCCTTCTGCAATTCATCGCACTACTCCATCGAGGTTACTCGGGGGATATCAGAGAGCTTCGCATAGTTCGAGAGCGGATCGATCAAGCCTCGAAGATAGTCCTGACCCTGATACGGAGCGTAAACCTGAAGTCTGCCCCAACCAGGTTGATTTCATTAAACGTGATTGTGCCCTTAACCACACTATCCCCGTTTTTGGGTAAAGGACGACGCGTATCAGATTGAGTCAAGCGACGTGGCAGTCGTCGCGAAACCCGATCCTGCTGTCCGAAAACAACTGATAGATCAGGCGCGTATTTGAGCCCCGATTGGGGTCCCGACTTAGCTTACCCTTCCATAAACCAACCATCTCGGTCGGGATGATTTGCGCCGGAACCACCGAAGAGATTTGCGCCTGGTACCGTGGCCACAGGCCCTTGAACCATTCTTGGAATCCCGGCAATGACCAATAGGGCGGCAAAAAGCCCCAACACACCCACCAAGAGCGAAGCGACGGAGAGCTTCGTGTCAATTTTCCACTCACGGCTCTGAGGAGAAAGGACGCCTCTAGTAAGAAGATCGGGCATTCTAGCCTGGATTATTCACTCAGTCTCTAGCCAAAAAAGAAAGGATGCTCTAAAAGGAATGATGAACACTGGGTTTGCGCACCCAGCATTCCCTTTCGGAGCATCCATCGCTTGATACAAGGTGTTTTACCACAACTGAACTTCTCCTTCTACCGCCATCAACCCATTCGCGCCGATTTTTCCGGCGGGCAGATCACCAGCGACGCCGGTCTGCTGCCGCTGCGCGCCTTCGACGAATGCCATCATCTGACTCGCGATCTGGCTGCGCTGCTCAGCGATCCGCGGGAGGACGACCGCGTCCGTCACGACTCGCTTGAACTGTTGCGACAACGCATCTACCAAATCGTGGCCGGCTACGAAGACGCTAACGATGCCGATCGTCTGCGCCACGATCCTATGCTGCAGATCGTCGCCGATCAGAAACTCGGCCACCCGCTGGGCTCTCAGCCCACCCTGAGTCGCTGGGAGAACGCGCCTTGTGCCCGCGACTTGGTGCACCTCAATGACGCTCTGGTCGAGCAGTTCATCCATCTCTGCCGCGACCAAGTCCTGAAGCGCGGCGAGATTCTGCTCGATATCGATTCCACCGACGATCCCACGCACGGCCAGCAGCAGCTTAGCTTTTTCAATGGCGCCTACAACCAGCACATGTACCACCCCATGCTCATCTTCGAGCGCCACACCGGATGCCTGCTGGCGGCACGCCTGCGTCGAGGAAATGCCTCCAGTCATGCCCGCATCGTACCCATGCTCGTGCGTCTGGTGCCGCGACTGGAGGCCGCATTTCCCGGCGTGAAAATCAAGCTGCGCGGCGACGCCGGTTTCGCCCTGCCCCTGCTCTACCAGTTCTGCGAGTTCTTCGAGATCGAGTACGCCCTCGGCATCCCCGCCAACTGCGTTTTCCAGCGACGTGCCGAACCTCTGCAGAAGCAACTGAAACGGCGCTATCGCCGCACCCAGCTACCGCAGCGCAGCTTCTCCAGTTTCCCTCATCGTGCCCGCTCCTGGCCGCGCCAGCGCCGCATCTGCTACAAGGCCGAACACACGGCCACGGGCACCAACCTGCGCTTCGTGATTACCAACCGCGCCGGACGTGCCTCCGAAGTCTTCGCTTTCTACAACGATCGCGGCGAGTGCGAGAACCGCATTGAGGAATTCAAAAACGGCTTCCGCGCCGACCGCCTGAGCTGCCATCGCTTTCTGGCCAACGCCTTCCGCCTGCTGCTCTACGGCTTCGCCTACAATCTGGTCAATCTGTTTCGCCTGCATCTGCCCCAGCCTTGGCGCTCGGCGCAGATCGAGACTCTGCGCGCCCAACTCTTCAAAATCGGTGCTCGCGTCCGCCACACCGCCCGCTGCGTCCGCTTCCATCTCGCCAGCGGCTGGCCCTTTCAGAACCTGTTCCGCTCCGCCGCCCTCGCCGTCAACAGCAGTTGATCCCTTTCCTTGCTTCCCAACTCAACTCCCAGTCGCTGGTTCCTGCGGAGCCGTGTTCAAAATCCTCTCTCTCAGGTCGTGACGCCGAACTGTCCCGCACCCAGCTCATGACCTCGACGACTCTGCCCTTCAAAATGCCCGATCGCACATCCTCGCAAAAAAATCTCAGTCTTGATGAATTAAGCAGGCTAGGGCTCGCGGATTTTCAGCGTCTGATCGGCTTTCACGTCGCGCAGCTTTTGCGTCTGCCCGCTTGGCCATTGGATCTCAATTAGCTTGGCCGCAGTTTGCTTCCCGAAGCCAAAACGTACCAACGGTTCGCTTGACGACGCGTAGCCCACGCTGGTGGTGCAGTGGTTGTAGATCTTCCGATCCGGTAACGTCACAGAGACTTTCGCTCCGATGCCATCGCGATTGCTGCGCGTGCCGATCAGCTTCAGCGCTAGCCAGTGGCCAGCATTGGGCGTTACATTATGGAAGAGACGCGCCGGGCCATTGACGTTTGCAACCACGGCGTCTATTCGCCCGTCGTTGTCGAAATCGGCGAACGCCACTCCTCGATACTGTCCTGCGGTCTGAAAATCGGGTCCGACAGTTTGCGAAACATCCTGGAACCGTCCATTGCCTAAATTTCTAAACACCGAGTTCGGCAGCGCCGCCGCCGAGCCCAAATAACGATCAAGCGCAGGAAAATGTGAGTTCGCGGTGAACAAATCTTTGAAACCGTCATTGTCGAAATCGTAGAAGCCGAGGCCCCAGCCGGTCAGCGGCCGCGTCACCAGCGCCAGCCCGGAGCTGGCGGTGTCATCCTCAAATGCGGGCGACTTGCCGGTGTTGCGAAAAAACGAGAACGTATCGTTGAACATAGCGGTGAACAGCAGGTCGGGGCGTCCGTCGTTGTCGACGTCGCGAAAGTCGGCTCCCATACTGGCCACAGGCCGTCCGTTGTCGTTGAGCGCAACTCCCGCCAGCATCGCAACTTCCTCAAACTTTCCATGGCCCAGATTGTGAAACAGGAAATTCGGGACTGAATCGTTCGTGACGAAAATATCCATTAGTCCGTCGCCATCGTAGTCAGCTACGGCTACTCCCATACCCTTACCCAAATAGGCGCCCAGTCCCGAAGACGCGGTGATGTTCGTAAACGTACCGTCATGGTTGTTGCGGAAGAGCTGGTTCGGCGTGTCATGGTAGGCGTCGGGACGGCAATAAAGATGTTGCTGGGGTGAGCCGCACACCGGCTCGTGCTGCGGATCCCACTGCACATAATTGGTAACCACCAGGTCGAGCCACCCATCGTTATCCACATCAACCCACGCCGCCGAAACCGACCACAACTTACCGTATTGCTGATCCACTCCGCCAAGGTGCGCCTTCTCGGTAACGTCCTCAAATGTTCCGTCTCCGCGGTTGTGATACAGAATGTTTCGGTTGACGCCAGCAACGAAGATGTCGGGATAGCCATCGTTGTCGTAGTCGCCGACAGCCACTCCCATGGAATAGCCTTGACCCGCGACGCCTGCCTGCTCAGTGACATCGGTGAAGGTCCCGTCACAATTGTTGCGAAAGAGGCGATTGGAATATTCCGGACCGTTTTTTTTCAGCGACGGCATTTCGGCCCCATTGGTAAAGAAAATATCCATGCAGCCGTCATTGTTGTAGTCGAGAACGGCCACGCCGCCGACCATCAATTCCGGCTGACGAAACTCGCCGCGCGCGTCATTGTGGAGTTCGAACTTTACGCCCGCTTTTTGAGCGATGTCTTCAAAGCGAATCTGCGCCCATGCCGAGGCGGATACCGCCAGTAGAAGGATTAGCGTGATTCGGTGCGCCGTTGATAGTCGCGAAGCCATTGAGCCTGTTGCGCTGCCTCCTTGGTACGGCCTTGAAGTTCATAAATCTTGACGAGCAGGCTATGCGCGAAAGGTAAATCCGGCATCAACCGCTCCGCTTGCTCCGCCGCGTTTGCGGCTTCATCAGTACGATGGAGCTGCAACAGGACTTTGGCCCGCCAGAAGTGAGCCATCGGAGCCTGTGGAGCCGCGGCGATTGCAAAGTCAATTCGCTGAATAGCCTCGTCCGCGCGGCCGGTGTCGGAGAGCAGCTCTGCATAGGAAAGCTGCAGGTCGACATCGGTCCGGGCCACAGGGTTGCCGGAAAGCGCCTTCATCGCGGCTTCCGCGTCCTGAGTGCGACCTAGCTTCTCCAAACAGATGGCGCGATTGATTTGCGCCTTCGTTGCCCACTCCGAATCGGGTGCACTCTTTAGCGCCCGCTCCAGTTCCTTCAGGGCTCCAGTGTAATTCTCATTCTGAAATTGCAACTGGCCATTGAGGAATAACGCCCGGGCATCGGAGCCTGGCGGCGCAGCTTTTCCGGTTGTGTCCTTGTTCGCTTCAAGACTGGCGAGAAATTGCTCGGCGCGACTGAACTGTGGATCACTGCGCGGAATGTCTTCTAGAACCTGCTGCGCTTCCTTCTGATCACCTTTCTGCGCCAGAGCCTGGGCGAGTACGTATTGCGCCGGAATCTTAGGTTCGAGCTTCAAGCTGTCGCGAAAAGCGTCGACGGCGCGATCCATCGCACCCGCGAGAAAATAGAACCTCCCCGCAGCAAACTGCTGTTGTGGGTCGTCGGAGTTGAGTTCGGCACGCGCGTGGTAGAACTCCTTGGCTTGCTCGAAACGTTGGCCGTCCTCCCCGGGTAGCTGCCGAACGCCGATTGCAACCAGCGCGATGGCGGCGCTCATGCGCACCGTCGCCACCGGATCGTGAAGTAACGACACCAGCTGAGGCGCTACCTCCTCCCTTTGCGCCGCTCGAGGCCTGAGCTCAAATGCCGCAGTGGCCCGCACCAGTGGTTCTGGGTCCGAAAAGGAATGAAACACGGCATTATAGGCCTCTGGATTGTTCGGGAAGCTGGCCAGATATCCCGCAGCATTGGCCCGAAGGAAAGGCCCTCCCAAAGGATCGGACAAGATGCGGAGCAGCTCCGGAATGACCGATGCGTTTCCCTTGCGCGCTCCGGCAAAGGCATCAGCGCGGTCGATAATCTCCTGCCGCGAGTGGTTGCCGTACCACGCATCCATCTGGCGCATTGCCCAGGCGGCACCTTCATCTTTGTGGCAGAGATTGCACGCATTAGGAATGCCGTGGCGAAGCGTATTTTCTGGAACTGGAATGCTCATCGAGTGGTCGTGAAGAGTCGTTTCAATACCGACCACGATCCGCGGCATATGACACGCCACGCAGGAGCTGCCGGCGCTGTTTTTTCCATGATGCGTATGGGCAACAACGCGTGCGGCAATTGTAGTGTGGCAATGCAGGCAAACCTTGCCATTGTTCGGCCGAAGCTGCGGATTGTGATCGATGTCGACGTCGTGTGCCTGAGAGTGGCAGCTGGCACAGGTTGCCCCACCCTTCAGAAAGCATTGGCTCTGCCAAAGAGCGATGGCTTCGTTCGAAAGCCACCGCGGCCGGCCGTCGGGCCAATATGCCGGATCATCGGAATTGGGCAATCGGTATTCCATTACCGGCAGGAAATAATCGTAGTAAATTGAGCCGGCCTTGAAGTCATCGACATAGATGTCACGAAATGAGTGGCACTGCGCACAGATCATCGTGCTGCGGGCGGGGTCTAACTTGCTGGGATTCACAATGGATTTGTCGATAGCCGTCTTATCGGCGAGCGCGACACGTTGTGCGTTCGTAGCCTGCGCCCGAGTCGCCGCAATGTGCTCACTTCCCGGACCATGGCAACGCTCGCAGTTAATGCCAAAATCCTGCCAGGTCGTGGCATAGCGAAGCTGTTCGATGTTGAAGTTCTTTTTCTCCCGGCTTACGTGGCAGGAATTGCATGTCTTGTTCCACGTCTGGATCTCCGCTCCAGGATCTTCTTCCGGATTTCCAAGGTCGACGTCGTGAATCCATTTTCTGGCTACATTGTCCCAGGTGGGAGGAAGGACAATAATGCGGCCGTCCGCTAGCGTGGTGAGATAGTGCTGCACGCGGCGCCTGCCCAGAGTGTACTCGACCCTGTGCTTTTGAGGCTTGCCTGTCAGGTCAGATTCTGTGATGAAATAGTTGCCGTTCAGTTGCTGCAATAGGTAGGTAGAACCGCGCAGTACGATTCTGCTTTGCGCAAAATCGCCCTCAACCCCGCTCGTCCTGGCCGGTCGCATCATCTTGGAGTGTAGCGAACGCTCCCACTTACGACTGATTTCGGCATGGCACTTCGCGCATGCCGCAGCGCCCACATAGCCTGAATCCTGTGCATGCAGGGAAAGCGCAAGCGTAAGGAGGAACGTGAACCCGAGAAGATATGTCAGGCCCTGTGCCAGAGGCCTTTTTGTGAGATCGGTCATGGAAAGTAAACATCATAAATCTGCGCTACGGGCGACGTCAGCAGCTCCCAACTATTTTGCGACGCCATCTCCATTCGATCGAGCCGCATTAACGGACAAGTCGATTTTGGCTCAGACGCAAAAGAAGCTCCAGGATCGCGAGCGCGGTAGGCAAGCCCTGGCCTGAGCCAGCACCGACCTACCCCGCGTTCGTTTCTTCTGAAGTAACTCCATCTGGGAACTTAGGATTGACATTTCTGCTCACCTCGGGGTAAGAACCGAGAAGTATTTATTCATTGTATTGAATAAATATTCAGTGGCTAAAAAGCCTGCGATCCGCGCGCGTTTTTTCATCCCTCCCCTCAGCTTGTTTGGTAAGCAATGAAACAGAACAAAGACATTCTCGGGATCTCGACCTCACCTCTCGCTACCCGCATTGCAGAAATCTTATTTGTTTACAATGAGTTACACAACCATCGATCGAATTATCAATTTCCCGCAATTACACACTTGTTTTTGTTTATCGAACTTTGATAGTGTGAGCGACCTGTTAATGGGTTTCGAGACGGCGCAATGAGGTCTCTGGATTTTATCGGAAGCTAACGCCGTCGGAATTCCATGGGGTCTTACCGTAAGAGATGAAGTTGGACGGCAGAATTCCCCGCGCTTGACGCGGGGCAAAGCGAGTTCCATCGAGGAGGGTTTGGGCTATGCGTGTTCGCCTGCAAATGCTTTCTCTCGTGGTGGTGGCGGCAGTGCTTTGTCTGGGCATGGTTGTACCCGCCTGGACGCAATCAACAAACACCGGAAACGTCGCCGGAACCGTTACCGATTCAAGCGGCGCGGTCCTTACCGGTGTCAACGTTACGTTGAGCCAAATCGGCACGAGCTCAACGCGCACCGCAGTTACCAACGGCGCTGGCAAGTATTTCTTCGCCAATGTCGATCCAGGGCAGTACTCCATTAGCCTGAGCAAGCAAGGCTTCTCCACGACCAAGTCGCAGGCGGAGGTGAAGGTCGGTCAATCAACCACCTTCAACCTTACTCTACAGGTCGGCGCCGCCAATACCGTGGTGGAAGTCCAGGCGACGGGCACTGAGCTGCAGACCATGAACGCCACGGTGGGCAACACGCTCGATACAGTCGCCATTGACAATCTGCCCAGCATGGGCCGCGACGCCGCCACATTCCTTGCGTTGCAGCCGGGCGTCAGTCCAGATGGCAGCGTCGGCGGTGCAGTCGTCGATCAGACGCAATTCACGCTCGACGGCGGCAACAACACCAACGACATGGACGGCAGCATGAGCGTCTACACCACCTCCTACGCCAGTGACCCGACCGGCGGTATCGCCAATCAAAGTCTCGGGGTGGCCGCCGGGCCGACGGGCGTGATGCCTACGCCGCTGGACAGCATCGAGGAGTTTAAGGTCAACACCACCGGCCAGACTGCCGATTTCAACAGTTCCGCGGGCGCGGAAGTGAAGATGGTGACGAAACGCGGCACCGATGCCTATCACGGTACCGCCTACGAATACTATCGCGACAACAACTGGTCCTCGAACTCCTGGGACAACAACTATTTTAATTCTCTCCAGCCTGGAAGCGCTCCCCTGCCCAGCTTTCACTACAACCGTTTTGGCGGCGCTATCGGTGGCCCGCTCATTCCAAAAGAAGTTCTCGGCGGCAAGACCTACTTCTTCTTCAACTATGAAGGTTTCCGTTTCCCCAACTCCAGGGCGATTAACCGCAACGTTCCTTCGCCAAATTTGAGGAACGGGATTCTCACCGATCCTACAACCGGTACAAGTTACAACCTCGCAACGGTCGACCCCCGCGGAATCGGACTGAATCCAACGGTCCAACAGCTATGGTCAAAATATGAACCCCAATCGAATGCCGGTTGCGTCAACTCCCTCTGCGATGGCGTGAACATTCTCGGTTTTCACGGCAACGTCTCTTTGCCGCTGAGCAGTAAATTCTCCGTGGTCCGGGTGGATCACGATTTCAGCTCGAAGTGGCACTTCATGTCGAGCTGGCGCTATTACAACTTGAAGAACCCTACCACCGACCAGGTCGACATCGGCGGCTTCTTTACGGGCGATCAGTTGGGCACCCCCGCATCACAATCCAGCGATCCGCAGCAGGCGTGGTATCTGGTCGCGGGTCTGACGACCAACATTACGTCCAATACCACCAACGATTTCCACTTCAGCTTCCTTCGTAACTGGTGGGCTTGGAACCGCGCTGGCGATACGATTCAACTGCCCGGCATCGATGGCGCGCTGGAACTGGCATCTGGCGAATCCCAAACCCAGAATCTGGCTCCCTACAACGTAAACGCGCAGCAAACTCGTACCCGCTTCTGGGACGGCCACGACCAGATGTTCCGCGACGATTTCTCCATGCTCAAAGGCAATCACTTGCTCGAGTTCGGCGGAATCTACGAACACAATTGGGACTATCACCAACGCACGGATAACGGTGGCGGCATCAACTACCAGCCGGTCTATCAGCTCGGCCAGGGCAGCAAAGGCGCTGGCAACGTTAGCGTTGGGTTCTGCTCGGGTGTCAGTTCCGATTTCCAGGTCGCCTGTGGGGCCGACTACGCTGCCGCCTTGGGCATTGTTTCGGCTTCGCAGACAGCCTTCACCCGCAGCGGTCCCTTGCTAACCCTCAATCCGCCACTTACTCCAGCGTTCGATCAGAGCACGATTCCCTTTTACAACGTGTATTTCAGCGACACTTGGCACATGAAGCCGACGTTTACCCTGACCTACGGCTTGGGCTATACGCTGGAAATGCCACCAACTGAGGCTCAGGGCAAGCAGGTTGCGTTGGTGGGTGAGGACGACCAGATCATCAACGGCGCAGACTATCTTGCCGCTCGCAAGCGTCAGGCCCTGCTGGGGCAAGTCTACAATCCGATCGTGGGGTATGCTCTGACGTCGAACGTGGGAAACAGCCCGAAGTATCCCTACAACCCGTACTACGGCTCATTCAGTCCACGCATCGCCATGGCTTGGAATCCTCATTTCGATGCGGACTCCATGATGGGCAAGATCTTCGGCTCCCAGGACACGGTGATCCGGGGCGGGTATGGCCGCGTCTTCGGTCGTCTCAACGGCGTCAATCTGGTCCTGGTGCCGCTGCTCGGTACCGGCCTGATTCAGCCATTGCAGTGCTTCAATAACCTCAGCAGCGGTACCTGCGGTGCTCCCGGCTCGGCAATAAACGATTCGACGGCGTTCCGTGTGGGTATCGACGGCCCTACCGCTCCTCTGCCTACTCCCAGCACCACCTTGGTGCAGCCCGATTATCCCGGAATAAACGCCATCGCTGCCGCAGCAGGTGACGTGCTGGATCCGAACTTCCGGCCCAACGTAATCGACTCGTTCGACTTCACCATTCAGCGGCAGCTGTCCCGTAAGTACACCTTGGAATTCGGGTATATTGGGCGGAGAATTACGCACGAATATCTGCCCGTCAACCTCAACGCCGTACCTTACATGATGACGATGGGGGGTCAGCAATTCAAAAACGCCTACGCCAACACGGTGATGCAGTATTGCGGCGGACTCGCCGGATTAGGAGGGGGTAACTGCGCCGGGAATGCCGGTGCCGTCTCCCCGCAACCCTTCTTTGAAGCCGCTCTGAGTGGCACCGGATACTGCACCGGATTCACGAGTTGCACAGCCGCGGTTGTCGCCAATGAAGGCGTCAATGGCACCAAGAACCTCAACAACGCCGCCGTTTGGAGCCTGTGGAGCGATCTCGACAACGGGGGATTCAACTTCCCGCGGAGCATGATGACTTCCGCTTTGCCGGGTACTGCCCCGTGCCCCGGGTCCAACTCTACTACACCCTGTGGTGCCAGCGGCCAGATGTCTTCCGGCGTGGCCGACAACTTGAGCATCGGCTACGGTAACTACAACGCCTTGTTTGCCACCCTCAGGATGGCCGACTGGAGGGGTTTGACCTTGCAGTCGAACTTCACCTGGTCCAAGGCGCTGGGTACCGATGCCCTAGTCCAGGCCTCGAGCGAACTTACACCCAATGACCCGTTCAACATTCCCATGAACTATGGCGTCCAGGCCTTCGACCGCCGATTGGTTTACACGATGTTCATGGTCTACTCGCCGCCCTTCTACAAGGGGCAGTCTGGATTATTGGGCCGCGTCCTCGGTGGATGGACCTTTGCCTCCACGTTTTCTGCCGGTAGCGGTCAGCCCATCCAAATCGGCACAACGAACGGCAACGGCCAGGCATTTGGGGCAGGAGACGCGGCGGCCTATTTCGATGAGGAGAACGCCGTTCCGCTGGGGCCTATCCAGAAGGGGCACGCCTACTACAACACTCCCGGATCGAATGGCGTCGGCACAGGTGGTCTGCCGGTGAACATCTTCAAGGATCCGGCAGCCGCTTACGCCAACTATCGCAACCCGATTCTGGGCGTCGATACGCGCGACGGAGGCTTCGGTACGCTTACCGGACTGCCCTACTGGAACGTGGATATGAGTGTCAAGAAAAACATTCGAGTCGCGGAGCGTGTCAGCCTGGAACTGCAGGGCGTCTTCGCGAATATCTTCAACCACAACCAGTTCCTCGACCCACAAGGTATGGCGTTGGGCTCGCCCGGGAGCTTCGGCAACCTGGAAGGTTCGGCGCAACCGCCACCGGTCGGTGGCAACCGCCAGGTCGAAGTGGGCGCTCGCGTCCGCTTCTAACCATCCAACAGATAGGAAACACCAAGGCTGGGCTTCGGCCCAGCCTTCCTGTCACAAGGCTCTGATTAGCGGCTTGCGCCATGGCATTTTTCGGTCTGCACAGGCTGGAGGCGAAGCGGATTGCCTGTGAAAATCTAACGGCACCCACAACCCGAGGAGAGTTAGCTCGACTTCTGGTGCGTGTTGAATTTCTGGAAACCAATGCTACAGCGGACTTGTCAGTTACAAGGATGTGGCTGGAGTCCGGTCGGTGCGAGAATGCATCTGCGTTAACAGGCAGGATTCGAATACTCCCCAAAAGGCTATGAAACTCTGCAAGCTACTTGGGTTAGAGCACCTGCGGATGCCTCGGGGCGCACGCAATGACTCAAGTTATTATCATCGCCCACATAATGTTACTCGCTCCGAAGGTCCCCAGTCAGTATCCAATCAATACTCTTGCCGGAGTACTGCTTTAGTTTCAGTAACGTGTCCAGGCTAGGCAGGATGTCGCCCCTTTCGATTAGCGAGACTGCCTGCTGGGTTACCCCCAGGAGCTGGGCAAAACTCCATTGAAGCTCGGAACTTCGAATTTCCCGAACCCGTCGTCCTATTGCCTTCGGATCAGGAAGCACCGGTGATTTTCGCGGGGACATTGACAAGTACTAATTCGCATATTACATGTATTGCTTGTGACCAGCTAGTTTTTTTTACCTACCGGAGAATGCAATTAGCATTTAGCGACAAGGGCCCCAATTAAGTGGCCTTCGATGGGTGACCGGAAACCGTCCAGACTCCTTTGGCCCAAGGCCGCCCCTCAGCGATCACCCAAAACCGGCCAATGAGTATCACCTGAAAACCGGCCAACGAGAATAGGGTCCGGGACATTGACGCCCGCAGAGGCTTGTAGCCTCCGAGGGCATGGCCAATGTCTTGAACGAAGAGAAGAAACAGCAAGTTTTAGCTCTGGGACGGCTGGGGTGGCCGCTGCGGAAGATCCAGCAGGCTACGCGCATCCGTCGCGAAACCGCCAGCCAGTACCTGAAAGCGGCTCGGATTGCCGTGCGTCCGCCCGGAGGTTGGGGACGGCGTGCGCCAAAACCGGCCAACGAGGTGATCACCGACTTTGGCGCGGAAAAACCGGCCATTGCGGGGATCACCGACCCCAACGGCAACCCCAAAACCAACCCCGAAAACCCTTCCACGAAGGGAAAAGCAAAACCAACTTCAAAACCGGCCAACGGGGTGATTACCGACCCCGAGGTGATCACCGACCTCAACCCATTCCAACGAGACGAAGTGAGCGCTTGTCCCTCGGCGTCAGTTGCTTCTCCACAGCGCAGTCCCAGCGCCAGCGCTTGCGATCCATACCGAGAAGCCATTGAACTGGGACTCAGCCGAGGCCGCAACGCGGTAGCGATCTACCAGGACTTGGTCGATGAATACAGCTTCGCCAGCAGCTACCAGAGCGTGCAGCGCTTCGTGCGCAAGCTGCGCGGCGCGCAAACTCCCGAAGCTCGCGTGGTGATCGTCACCGCTCCTGGCCAGGAGGCACAAGTCGATTACGGCAGCGGGCCCATGGTGCGCGATCGCGAGACTCGCAAGTATCGGCGTACACGGTTGTTCGTCCTGACGCTCGGCTGCAGCCGGAAAGCAGTTCGTCTGCTGACGTTCCATTCCAGCTCTCGCATCTGGGCGGAACTGCACGAGCGTGCCTTTCGCCGGCTGGGCGGAGCCACGCGCATCGTGGTCCTCGACAATCTGCGCGAAGGCGTGCTCGTCCCCGACGTTTACGATCCCACGCTCAATCCCCTCTATCGCGATGTGCTCGCGCATTATGGCGCGGTCGCCATGCCGTGTCGCATCCAGGATCCAGATCGCAAGGGCAAAGTCGAAGCCGGCGTCGGCCATGCGCAGAAAACGCCACTCAAGGGTCTGCGCTTCGAGAGTCTGGAAGAAGCCCAAGCCTATCTCGATCGCTGGGAAGAGCGCTGGGCCGACACGCGCATTCACGGCACCACTAAACGCCAAGTCGCGGCCATGTTTGCCGAAGAGAAACCGTTCCTGCTTCCGCTGCCACTCGAACCCTTCCGCTATTACCAGTACGGCGAACGCATCGTGCATCTGGACGGCTGCGTCGAAGTCGAAGCCGCCTACTACGGCGCGCCGCCGGGCTGGATCGGGCGCGTGGTTCGCGTGCAATGGGACGACATTTTCGTTCGCCTGCTCGATCCCAAGACTGGCCAACTGCTGCGCGAGCACGTGCGCCAGAAACGCGGCTGGTATCGCATCAAGCCTGAAGATCACTCCAAACGAACTCCGCTCCGCACTTCCCAACTCCTGTGGCGGGCGGGCCGCGCCGGCACGCACATCGGCGCGCTCTGTGAGGTTATCCATCGCCAACAAGGAGAACTCGGCGTGCGCCGCATCCTCGGCGTTCTCTCCTTGGCCAAGAAGTACGGTGCCGCCGCAGTCGATGAAGCCTGCGCCGCCGCGCTCGAAATGGGCGTCCAGGAATACCGCTTCGTCCGCCGCTATCTCGAACGTGCCCCACAATTCACCCTGCGGCAGGTCGATCCGCTCATTCGCGAGCTGATCCACTACCGCGATCTCATCAACCACCGAACCAAGGAGCTGGAAGAATGAATCTCATCGAACTCGATCGTGCCCTCAAACAACTTCGCCTGGGTGGCATGGCCGCCACGCTGGAGACTCGTCTGCGTCAGGCGCAAAGCGAACCGCTCGCCCCCATTGACCTGATCTCCTGCCTGGTCTCCGACGAACTGGCCCGCCGTGGCGAGCGCTTGCTGGAGCGGCGGAAAAAGCAAGCCCAGTTCCGCGACGCCCAAAAGTCCCTCGACAACTTCGACTTCAATTTCAACAAGAAAATGAATCGCAGCCTGGTCTTCGACCTCGCCGCCGGCGCCTTCATCGGCCGCCACGAAGACGTCTTGTTCTTAGGCCCACCCGGCACGGGAAAAAGTCACTTGGCACAAGCTATCGGCCAAGCCGCGATCCAGCAGGGCTACCGCGTGCTCTACCGCGAAACCCACACCCTGCTCGATGAACTGGCCGACGCCACGCTCGACGGCACGCGCAAAGAGCACATGGAGTTCCTGGTGACCGTGCCTTTGCTGATCATCGACGACCTGGGCATGCGCAAGTTACCGCTCACCGCCGCCGAGGAACTGCTGGAAATCATCATGCGCCGCTACGAGCGGGCCAGCACCATGCTGACCTCGAACCGTCCGGTGGAAGACTGGGGCAAACTGCTGGGCGACGCGGCTGCGGTCAGCGCCATGCTCGACCGCCTGCTGCACCACGGACACGTGCTCAAGTGCGGCCCCCGGAGCTGGCGCACGAAAACCGACTTGCCTCCACAGGAGGCGGCAGGGTAGAACAAACTGGTCCCGGAACGGCTACTTCCGTTGGCCGGTTTTGAAGTGATAATCGTTGGCCGCTTTTGAAGTGATCACTGAGGCCTGCACCACTTTTTTCCTTGCACCCTTTCGCCCCTCAGCACCAGCCTATTTGTCGGAAACGTGTCGAAGAACTGATACAGATCGCTGGGTTCTTGCGAAACATTGTTGGGGATGTTGAGCGCACGAATGTCCCACGGAGGGTTTGGAAATGCCTGACTTTCAGCGGAATCCAATCGGATCATCTCGTCGTGTCGGCAATTCGCATAGTTCCTCTCGGTTGCCGATTCTCGATCTAGCGAATGAGAAGCACTATTCGATCCTTGAGATTGCTGAGCTTTGGGCGCTGAGTCAGAGGACCGTGCGAAGAATATTTGAAAACGAACCTGGAGTGATCGCATGGGCCCATGCGGAAACGATGCGAAAGCGCGGATACCGTACTTTGCGAGTACCAGAGACGGTCCTTCAGCGCGTTCATCGCAAATTGCGCCAAGTTCCTTAGCAAACCCACAGCTGAGGTAGCACCCACCACGAATCAACATGAGAACGAGGGATGACGCAGACGAGAATTCGCCTCACAAGGGCTGAGTTGCACGAAAAAGTGTGGGCGACTCCCATGCGGACGCTAGCCAAGGAATTTGGCTTGTCCGACGTCGGCCTAGCAAAGGTCTGCCGAAAGCACAATATTCCGGTTCCGCCAGTTGGATATTGGCGGAGAAAAGAAACTGGCTACAAAGTTACCCGCCCCTCACTGCCTGCCTCCAAGGATGGACAGGAGTCTCTGGACATCTATGTCAGGGAGCGCCTACGTCCGGAATTTGCCGCGCTGGCGCAGGAGCCCGCGCCCAACGTAGTAATTCCATCTGAACTGTCGCATCCACTAGTACTGAGATCGGAAAGGCTGCTTGGACACGGAAAGGTGAACCAGAGAGGGCTTCTCATATCCAAGAACGGAGCCCTGTCCCACATCCTTGTTTCCAAGGAGCAATTGCCGCGTGCGCTCAGAATCCTGAATGCACTGCTTGGAGCGCTTGAGGAAAGGGGACAGCCTCCTTCGTGGTCAAAGGAAGAAGGCGCACTCCTGACAGTAGGTATCGACGGCGAAGCAGTCAGGTTCTCTCTGTCGGAAGTCACGGACAGCGTGCCTCACGTCGGGACCCCGCAAGAAGTGCGCTCTTGGATGGCACCCAAGCACGATTACAAGCTCACCGGCAGGCTGCAACTGCAATTGGATAACCTGCCTTCATATATGGGACCGATCCGCCGCAGTTGGTCTGACGGAAAACAGCAGCGCATCGAAAATTGCATCGGGGACTTCATCATCGGCCTCCGTGTCTCAGCGGCGGTCATCAAGAAACACAGGCAAGAGGTGGAAGAACGGGAGCGCCGCTGGTCGGAGGAACGAAAGCAAGAAGAAGAGGAGCGGCGTGAGGCAGAAGAACACAAACGGAAGGCTGAGTTTGTCACGGAACTCATCGGCAACTGCGAAGAAGCGACTCGCCTTCGAGAATTCGCTAAAGCCATCGAGGAACGAACCGCGCGGTCGGATTTTTCCGATGACGAAAAGGGTGATATTCAGCAGGTAGTGGAATGGACTAGGGAGTACGCCGATTCCCTAGATCCGCTCTCCGATCTTCC
Source organism: uncultured Acidobacteriota bacterium (assembly GCA_963763845.1). Lineage (GTDB taxonomy): Bacteria > Acidobacteriota > Terriglobia > Terriglobales > Acidobacteriaceae > Sulfotelmatobacter. Next base: position 440 of record CAVXPX010000009.1, on the reverse strand, counting down.
CGAAGCCGTCGAGGAATTCGTTCGGCCCGAGAGCAAGTATAGGTGGCTGGAGTGAACTCGTTAACGCGAGAAGGCCGCGACCTGGATTCATTCCGACGCGGGTGTCCAACTTTTTCTGTTGTCCATTACTCGTGGACAAGCTACACAGTGAACATCTATTTCAAAACTCAGCTTATGCCAGACACATGGTTCACCGCCGATTTCCATCTTGGACACGCCAACATCATCCGCTTTTGCAGTCGGCCCTTCACGACTGTCGGAGAGATGGATCAAGCAATTCTCGAACGCCTTAACGCCTCGGTGAAAGCGAATGACATCCTCTACTTTCTGGGCGACTTCTGTATGGGAGGCCACGCACGCGTTGTCGCATACCGTCGCCGGATCCGCTGTCAGAAGATCTTTGCCGTGCCCGGAAATCACGACAAACAGGCTCGCAAGCT
>CAVXPX010000008.1:0-440927 GCA_963763845.1 uncultured Acidobacteriota bacterium | reverse complement strand
ATAGATTATTGAACATATTTATGAATATTGGATAAAATATATTGTCCCAGATTATCTGTTAAATATATTTCATTCTCATATATTGTTAGATAAGTGGAAATGGTCAATAATTATTTATAAATTTTTACCATTACATATTGTTTATTATTAATGGAATATATTTAGATTATTTAGTAATGAAATATACTATTAAATTAATAATAGTTTCCTAAAAGGAGATATTAAGTCTAATATAACAATATATTGTTACATTATATAAAAAATGGAGAATACTCACCAAAACATTAATCTATAATTGTCATATCAGGAGATATGACACATAATTCACTACCCAAATATGCACAATATCCTAATAATCCATAACACATAGTACACATACTAAGAATAACAAAACTAAGTTTAAATGCCGTAACATTCAATCTATCACCTACTATCACGTCGCCATCTAAATATTTAGGATAAACAATAACATATTCCGAACTATCATTCGAGAACGACATAGAATTTATACTTTATACTTTATACAGAGTATATCTAAATATTCAGTTTTAATACACTCACAACAAATTCATTATCTTTAATAATAAATTATTTATCATACAATTACTATGAGTATCATTATTCAGTATATCTATTATATAATTACAACGAGTAACTATAATTATTCGATATATCGAATAGTAATTATATGATATATCATATAAAAATACATGTAAACATATGTAGGGAGATAATGTAATCCACATATATATATTAGTATATATATCTCTCTCAGTAAATTTATTGCATAATCCATAGTATTACATAACTAATAGCATAATATAATCAATAGTATAATATAATCAATATATATATATTAGTATAGATTATATATTAGTATAGATTATATATTAGTATAGATTATATAATTATGTATAGATTATATATTAGTATAGATTATATATAATAGATTATAGATTTAATATAATTAGTATAGATTATATAGAATTATATTAGTATAGATTATATATTAGTATAGATTATATATTAGTATAGATTACATATTAGTATAGATTATATATTAGTATAGATTATATATTAGTATAGATTATATATTAGTATAGATTATATATTAGTATAGATTATATATTAGTATAGATTATATATTAGTATAGATTATATATTAGTATAGATTATATATTAGTATAGATTATATATTAGTATAGATTATATATTAGTATAGATTATATATTAGTATAGATTATATATTAGTATAGATTATATATTAGTATAGATTATATATTAGTATAGATTATATATAGTATAGATATATATTATATAGATTATATATTAGTATAGAATTATATAGTTAGTATAAGATTATATATTAGTATAGATTACATATTAGTATAGATTACATATTAGTATAGATTATATATTAGTATAGATTATATATTAGTATAGATTACATATTAGTATAGATTACATATTAGTATAGATTACATATTAGTATAGATTATATATTAGTATAGATTATATATTAGTATAGATTATATATTAGTATAGATTATATATTAGTATAGATTATATATTAGTATAGATTATATATTATAAGAAAGATTATATAATTCCCCTGTGATGGGTTTAATATGGTCAATATAAATTATATATAATTTCCTTCATGGATTTAATATAATTTATATAAATTACATATAATCCCCATCACAGGGGAAATTATAGTTTGTACTAAGTTTATATAAATATAGATTACATATTAGTATAGATTATATATATGTATAAATTATGAGAAAGATTAAATATATGTATAAATAACCTGTGGTGTTTTCTTAATAGAACTATTCACATATAAATATAAACATAGCCATGACGATTTACATATATCTTTAATACGTATTTCCTTAATATCCAATGAATCTAAATATACATTATGACATTGATATTCATAAAGTATATTTAATAACATATGCACATACATAGCTCTATGACCAATAGTATAATATAACCAATAATATAATATAACATATAGTATATTATAACCAATAATATACTATGACATATAATATACTATGACAATAATATAATATAACCAATAATATACTATGACATATAGTATAATATAACCAATAATATACTATGACCAATAGTATAACATAATAATGAATAATACTCAACAATTATATATTACAATATATAATTATTCAATGATCACTACATTGTATTAACATTATATACAAAAGTAATGAAACTAAACTAATATATTCACATCCAAACACTTCTTTAACGAGAAGGTACAATAACTCCTTCATTTATAAGTTTCTTATAAGTAGCTCCTCCAATATTAACCATTCTTCCTGAACGTGGATTAAACACTTTCGCTCCAGGACCCAGTGGTTTGTTAACTTGATTTACAGATAGTGTTGATGTAATAACTGGTGGTGTAGTCGTTACAGATACTAATTGAGGTACAGATAAAGACGGCGCAGAGGCAACAGATAATGTTGTAGTAGTACTGATACTGGTAATAATGGTGTAGTAGTCACCGGTACTGATCGAGGTACTGGTAACAATGGTGTAGTAGTCACCGGTACTTGTAACGATGGTGTAGTAGTCACCGGTACTGATCGAGGTACTGGTAACAATGGTGTAGTAGTCACCGGTACTGATCGAGGTACTGGTAACGATGGTGTAGTAGTCACTGGTACTGATCGAGGTACTGGTAACGATGGTGTAATTACTGGTACTGATCGAGGTACTGATACTCGTCGACGTAATGGTAACGATGTAGTAGTCACTGGTACTCGTCGACGTACTGGTAACGATGATGTAGTAGTCACTGGTACTTGTTGGCGTGTTGACTTGAAGGTGGTGGTTGTATACTTGGTACTATCGGTAATGGAGTATATTGGGGTGGTGGTTGCTGCGTCAAATATCGATTCATAAGTAGGAGGAGGACTTATCGAACGCTCATGATTCATTATATCTTCTCTGCTAACCTGACGAAACCAGGGTTTATGTTTACCTATATGTAAACGAATCGATATGTATTATATATTTATTCATTTATTTATATCTCGTTGATATTTTAATACTAGGTACCATACTATGATATTACTGTACTATTTATTCATGTTATATAATTCAAGCTATTCTACTATGGATAATATAAATTATACTATATTATCGTGTATTGAAAGCAATGAAATAGTATATTATTCAAGTTATTCTAATATAGGTTACATAAATATATATCTATAATATTCTATGACACATTAAATACATCTACTATATTTAATGTGTCATTAAATATACTTGTATATTTATTTACGATATTACAAAAATAAATATATTTATTGGATATTTATTGTATCTGATATAAATGGTACATCTGATATAAATGGTACAACGAGACCATTTTTCTCTTTAATAAAAAGATTTCTATAGTATTTAATACTTTTAAAAAATTTTTGAAATCGAGACCACGACTAGGAGCATGAGTGAAAGTGCGTATAAATATATAGATGACGTCGTTTCCCACACATGAGTTTACATATATATCTTATACTCAATATATATATATATTCTTATACTCAACGTATAAATAATTATTGCTGATAATGTATGTCGACCATTATTAATAATATACATAGAATTGTGAATTAGTATTGGAAATGATGGTTGATGATATTACATCGTAAATTCAAGGTTTATATAAATAGTAAACTGATATATGTTTACAATATTATACATATGTATAATATAATATATTAGTAATTTCATCACTTGTTAATAAAATATATAGGACTATTTAATAATAATGAAATATTTACAATAATATAGATTGAGTTAGATCACTTATTAATAAATAGGTCTAAAGCAATACTATTATTATTTTTTAATAAATAGGTCTAAAGCAATACTATTATTATTATTTTATAATAAATAGGTCTAAAGCAATACTAATTATTATTATTTTATAATAAATAGGTCTAAAGCAATACTATTTATTATTATTTTATAATAAATAGGTCTAAAGCAATACTATTATTATTATTTTATAATAAATAGGTCTAAAGCAATACTATTATTATTATTTTATAATAAATAGGTCTAAAGCAATACTATTATTATTATTTTATAATAAATAGGTCTAAAGCAATACTAGTTATTATTATTTATAATAAATAGGTCTAAAGCAATACTATTATTATTATTTTATAATAAATAGGTCTAAAGCAATACTAGTTATTATTATTTTATAATAAATAGGTCTAAAGCAATACTATTATTATTATTTTATAATAAATAGGTCTAAAGCAATACTATTATTATTATTTTATAATAAATAGGTCTAAAGCAATACTATTATTATTTTTTAATAAATAGGTCTAAAGCAATACTATTATTATTTTTTAATAAATAGGTCTAAAGCAATACTATTATTATTTATTAATAAATAGGTCTAAAGCAATACTATTTAATAAATAGGTCTAAAGCAATACTATTATTATTTATTAATAAATAGGTCTAAAGCAATACTATTTAAATAAATAGGTCTAAAGGAATATATTATTATAAATAGGTCTAAAGTAATATTATTATTTATTATGTATATAAGCTACAAATGAAATATTGAATATCTATAAAATAAAAATATCAACGAACTCCTCGGCGCCGGGAGACATCTTGCTGACAAAAGTCGATGCCACCTCCGCGCGCTTTGAAGCCAATATGCGTTTCCTTGCCGACCTGGTTTCGCAGGTGCGCAACGAAGAAGAGAAGAATTCGCGAAGGCGGCGGGACCAAGGCGATTGAGAACCAGCATGCCAAAGGACGGCTGACGGCGCGGGAACGCATCAAGCTGCTGGCCGATCCGGGGACATTCTTCGAACTGGGCGATTACGCCGCGCACGGCATGTATGAGGAATGGGGCGGCGCGCCGGCGGCGGGCGTCATTACCGGACTGGCGCGAGTTCACACCCGCCTGGTGATGATCATCGCCAACGACGCCACGGTGAAAGCCGGCGCATTCTTCCCCATGACTGCGAAGAAAGTGATTCGCGCGCAGAACATTGCCATCGAGAACCGCGTGCCGACGATTTATCTGGTGGATTCGGCCGGCGTGTTTCTGCCGCTGCAGGAAGATGTTTTTCCGGATACCGACGACTTCGGACGCGTGTTTCGCAACAATGCCGTGATGTCGGCCATGGGAATTCCGCAGATCGCAGCCATCATGGGAATGTGCGTCGCCGGCGGAGGATATCTGCCGGTGATGTGCGATCACGTGCTCATGACCGACGGCAGCGGATTATTTTTAGCCGGCCCGGCGCTGGTGCAAGCCGCCATCGGACAGAAAGTTTCGGCTGAAGAACTGGGCGGCGCAGCCATGCATTCGGCCATCAGCGGCACGGTGGATTTTCGCGAGCCGAATGATGAGGCGTGTCTCGAGCGGATTCGCGCCATCGTCGAAAAGTGGGGATACCGGCGGCACTCGCCGTGGGACCGCCGAAAGCCCGAGCCGCCGGAGCTGGCCGCGGAGGAAATTTACGGCATCTACGATTCTTCCCCGGCTCGTCCTTATGACATGAAGGAGATTCTGGCGCGCATGCTCGATGGCAGCCGCTTCGATGAATACAAACCGGAGTATGGCAAGACACTGATCTGCGGCTATGGGCGCATTGGCGGATTTGCCGTCGGAATCGTCGCCAATCAGAAACTGCACGCGCAGCAGACCGATCACGAGGGTCACAAGCGAATGGAGTTCGGCGGCGTGATCTACACCGAATCGGCGGAAAAGGCGGCGCGCTTCATCATGGACTGCAACCAGAATCTGATTCCGCTGGTCTTCTTTCACGATGTGAATGGATTCATGGTCGGAAGTGATGCGGAGTGGAGCGGCATCATCAAAGCGGGCGCGAAGATGGTGAATGCGGTCTCGAATTCCGTCGTGCCAAAGATTACGGTCATCGTCGGCGGATCGTTCGGGGCGGGACATTACGCGATGTGCGGCAAGGCTTACGATCCGAGATTTATGTTTGCGTGGCCGACAGCGCGCTATGCGGTGATGAGTGGAGAATCGGCCGCAGGCACTCTGGTCGAAATCAAAGTCAAGCAACTGGAGCGCGGTGGAAAGAAGCTGAGCGAAGAAGAACGCAAAGAACTCTACGAATCGGTGAAGCGCACCTACGACGAACAAACCGATCCCCGCTACGGCGCCGCGCGGCTATGGATCGACAAAATTATTGATCCCATGGAAACGCGGGATGCGATCACCGAGGCCCTGGAAGCGGCGGCTTTGAATCCCGATGTGGCCGAGTTTAAAGTGGGAGTGCTGCAGACGTAAGTAGATTCCATGACCATGTCGTCGGGGTTTCGCAATGATTAGCAACCACACAAAGATCCTTTTCCTCGTCGCCATTGTCTGCATTGGAACCGCACGAATATGGCAGCATCATTCGCAAATGACGTACGAGAAGTCCGGTCATCGCTCCAGTTCTCTACAGCTTGGACCTCAAGACCGGAACGCGGGAAACGAATCGACCTGCTGACAGAGTTCCACTGTTGAGGAGAGCTCTTGGGGTTGTCGGGACCCTGGCATTTCTTCAATCGCGCTTCCCTTGTTGGTCAATGACATCACACAGAGGCGACAACATCGCTAGCCTAGACACGAACATGTCCGAAGTTATCAAACTCATCGAATGCCCTCGCGACGCCTGGCAGGGGCTTAAAGGAATCATCCCCGCTGACCTGAAGGCCGACTATGTCAAAGCCTTGATCAGCGCGGGATTCAAGCACATCGATGCGGTGTCATTTGTATCGCCGAAAGCCGTCCCACAAATGGCCGATTCCGAAGAGGTGCTGAAAGAACTCGATCCGCCGGACGATGTCGAGATCATCGGCATCGTCGTCAACGAAAAAGGCGCCCAGCGGGCGATCGATACGAACGCGGTTTCGACTCTTGGATTTCCCTATTCGATTTCCGAGACGTTCTTGCGCAAGAATCAGAACCAGTCTCCGGAAGATGCGCTCGAAGAACTGGAAAGGGTTCAGAAGAAAGCTGATGGTGCCGGGCTCAATGTCGTGGTTTATATTTCGATGGCCTTCGGCAATCCTTACGGCGATGCGTGGAGCGTGGGCGAACTCATCGACGCGCTCGAACTGCTGGAGGCCGAAAATCTTCATGTGATCTCGCTGGCCGATACCGTGGGCATGGCCACTCCGCAGCAGATCGGCGATGTCGTGGGCGGCGTTCTGGCGAAATACGACTACCTTGAAATTGGCGTGCATCTGCACAGCCGCCCCAGCGCGGCCGCCGAGAAAGTTCTTGCCGCTTATGACGCAGGCTGCCGCAGATTCGATTCGGCGCTGGGAGGCCTGGGCGGATGTCCCTTTGCCCAGGATGCGCTGGTTGGGAATATTCCCACTGAAAAGGTCATCGAAGCGCTTCGCCAACGGGGCGCGGAGTTGCCAAGCCTGAAGCCACTCGATACTCTTCTGAAGGCGACTGGGGGGATCGCGGCGAAATATTCGGAGTCGCAGGCCGCCGACTAATTGCCGTTCTCCTCGACGAACGCGCTTAAATGAACACCTCGGTCTAGCATGAGCTATAAGACGATTCAACTCGCACACGACGGTCTAGTCGCAACGATCACGCTGAACCGGCCGGACAAACGCAACGCGATCAGCTTCGAATTGATCGACGACTTGCTTCGCGCTCTCGATGACGTCGCGAAATCAGAAGCGATCGTTCTGATTCTCACCGGCGCCGGCAAAGCCTTTTGCTCCGGGATGGACCTGGATAATCTGAAGGCTCTGCTGGGACGAACGCCGGAAGAGAATTTGCAAGATTCCGAAACTATGGTGCAACTGTTCCGGTCGCTCTACGAATTTCCCAAGGTGACGGTCGCCGCCGTAAACGGCCCGGCGATTGCCGGCGGCACTGGTCTCGCTCTCTTGTGCGACTTCACTCTAGCGGTTCCAGAAGCGAAGTTCGGCTATACCGAGGTGAGAATCGGATTTGTTCCGGCTATCGTCTCCACGTTCCTCTTGCGCCAGGTTGGAGAAAAGCAGGCGCGCGATCTGCTGCTGACCGGCAGAATCTTTGGAGCTGATGAAGCACTGCGCATGGGATTGATCACGGAAGTTGTCGCGGCGGACAATCTGACAAATCGCACCCGCGAACTCGCTGATGTATTGCTCCAGAACAGCGCCGCTTCTCTGCGCGCCACCAAGCAATTGCTTACCGACCATGCGAGAGCTGAACTCGATACACAAATCGATGCGGCAGTCCGCGAAAATGCGGCTATCCGCACCACTGCCGATTTTCGCGAGGGGATCTCATCGTTTCTGGAGAAGCGTAAGCCGGTGTGGACGGGCAAATGACTTCCAATAACCATCATGCGGTCAACGAAACGCGGCTGCGCGTACGCTACGCCGAAACCGATCAGATGGGAGTCGTTTACCACTCGAATCATCTGATCTGGTTTGAGGTGGGACGCGTGGAATTACTCCGCCAGTTGGGATTCTCCTACCGCGACATGGAGCGCGAGGACGGCCGTTACATCGCTGTCGGCGAGGTAAAGTGCCGCTACCGTGCTCCGGTGTTCTATGACGAAGAAGTCATCGTTCGAACGAAACTTAAAGCCGTGCGCGAGTCGGTGATCGTTTTCGCCTACGAGTTGACGCGCGTGACGGACGGAACCTTACTGGCTGAGGGCGAGACCACGCACATCGTGACCGATTCCAACATGAAAGTGGCGGGATTGCCGCCAAAATATTTGAGCGTCTTCCGCGCGGCTATAGGACGATAGAGATTACCGTGAACGCACTTCATATCTCAGGAAACGATCTCACGCTGGAAGCTGTCCGAGAAGTTGCGGCCGAACGTCGCCCCGTGTTGCTGGCGCCAGATTCGCGGGAAGACGTCAATCGGGCTCGCGCCGTTGTCGACGAGATAGTCGCCGGCAACAAACTCGCCTACGCCATCACAACCGGCGTGGGCAAATTGAGTGACGTCCGCATCGCCGGAGACCAGATCCGCGAACTGCAGGTCAACTTGGTGCGCTCGCATGCGGTCGGCGTCGGAACTCCGCTTTCAGCGGCCGAGACTCGCGCCATGATGCTACTGCGGGCCAACTCTCTGGCCAATGGCAACTCCGGCGTGCGGGCTATTGTCATCGATACGCTTTGCGAAATGCTCAACCGTGGAGTGACCCCGGTCGTTCCATCGCAAGGCAGCGTGGGAGCGAGCGGCGATCTGGCTCCTCTCGCGCACTTGGCGCTCGCTTTGATCGGCGAAGGCGAGTGTTTCGATGAAAAGAATGCCCGGGTATCGAGCGCGGAAGCTCTTCAGCGCGCGCAGATCAAACCGCTGGTGCTTGAGTCGAAGGAAACGATTTCGCTCATTAATGGAACGCAAGCCATGCTGTCCGTTGGCACGCTGGCGCTGCTCGCCGCGGAAGCGCTGGTCGATACTGCGGACGTGCTCGGCGGCTTGTCCTGCGACGCGCTCAAAGGAACCGACGCGGCCTTCGACGAACGCATTCACAAGGCGCGTCCGCATCGCGGGCAGATCAAGAGTGCGGCGAATCTGCGGCACATGCTGGAAGGCAGCCAGATTCGCGAATCGCATCGCACCTGCGGACGCGTGCAGGATGCATATTCATTACGTTGCATCCCGCAGGTTCACGGGGCGGTCCGCGACACGCTCGAGCATTGTCGAAGCGTTTTCGAAATCGAAGCTAATTCGGCGGTCGACAACCCGTTGGTCTTCATTACGAATCCGGATGATGCCGAAGGAGACGTGATTTCCGGCGGAAATTTCCATGGAGAGCCGCTGGCCTTCGCCTTGGATTTTATGGCGATAGCGCTGAGCGCATTGGCAGGAATCAGCGAGCGGCGCATCGAGCGCCTGGTGAATCCCGCGCTGAGTGAGGGATTGCCGCCTTTTCTCGCACCGGGCGCAGGGCTGAACTCCGGATTCATGATGCTGCAGGTTACCGCGGCGGCGCTCGTCAGCGAGAACAAAGTGCTGGCGCATCCGGCGTCGGTCGATTCGATCACGACCTCGGGCAATAAGGAAGACTACGTTTCCATGGGCATGACGGCTGCTCTGAAGTTGCGGCGAATCGTCGAGAACGCGCGCAACGTGCTGGCGATCGAGGCAATGGCGGTGGCGCAGGCCCTCGATTTTCTCGCGCCCCTGAAGAGTTCGAAGCGCGGCGAGGAGGCCCACGCTTCGATTCGCGCAGTATGCGCGACGATGGTGCACGATCGAGTCATGTATCCAGACGTGGCTCGAATCTCGGAACTGATCGCGAGCGGCAAGATTGCCGGCATTTTGCGTTAGGCCCATAACCAGGATTGTTCCATGAAAACTCTGACCGAATATCTAAAGTTTCATACCAAGACACATCGCGCGTATGTTCACATCACGCCGCAAGTGGAAGAGATCGTCCGAAAGAGCGCCGTAGGTGAAGGCATGGTGCTGGTTTCCGCCATGCACATCACGGCCGGCGTGTATGTGAATGACAACGAGAGCGGGCTGATCGAGGATATCGATCAGTGGCTGGAGCATCTTGCGCCTTTTCGCCAGAACTACAAACACCACGACACCGGCGAAGACAATGGCGACTCGCATCTCAAGGCGCTGCTGATTCACCATGAAGTCATCGTGCCGATTACTGCCGGCAGGCTCGACCTCGGAACGTGGCAGAGAATTTTCTACGCTGAATTCGATGGGCAACGCGATAAACGCGTCATTGTGAAAGTCATGGGGGAATGACAAATGTCGGAAGAGCTAAACGAACTGAAGGAACATGCCGAGCACGCCAAGGAAAATCCTGCTCTCGCGCCGGTTTCAGTGACCATGGCCATCCTCGCGGTGCTGGTGGCCGTCGTATCTCTGGTCGGACATCGCGCCCACACTGAAGAGGTCGTTCTGCAAGCGAAGGCCACGGATCAGTGGGCGTTCTATCAGGCGAAGAATATGCGGCGGCACCTGGACGAGTTCTTTGTCGACATGACTTCGGTGCAGCCCACATCGGACGCCGCGTCGCTCGCGAAGCTGCGCGACAAGTATGCGGGAGAAGCCTCGCGCTACAAGGGCGACCAGAGTGATCTTGACGCGAAGGCGCGCGAACTAGAGGCGGATGTGGCGATTGAGAGGAATCGCGCTGATCGCTACGATCTGGCCGAAGTCTTTCTGGAGGTCGGCTTAGTCATCACATCCATCACGTTGCTTTCCGGCCGCAAGATTTTCTGGTGGCTCGGCATTGCGCTCGGAGTAGTCGGCATATTTGTTTCTGCGACCGGCTTCCTGATTCATTGACCCGGCAATAGGCGCCCTCGGTCGGCTACGCGTTCCCTCGCTCGGCCCGTGACGCCGCAGCCACCATCTCGCCATTCTCATCCGCTTTCGTGACGAAAAACGGTCCGATCGCCAGCACGTCCATGCGAGTGCGCTGGAAGCAGTCAATCGCTTCCTCCGGAGTACAGACAATCGGCTCGTTTTCATTGAAGCTTGTATTGAGGATCACCGGAATTCCGGTCTTGCGATGAAATGCGGATATCAAATCGTAGTAGAGAGGATTCTCTTCACGCGTGACCGTCTGCAGCCGGCCCGTGTCGTCCACATGATTCACCGCGCATAGGACTTTGCGCTTCTCCGGCCGAATCTTATAAACATGCAGCATGAACGGCGACGGGTGATCGTGCTCAAAATACTCGTGCTGATAATCGGCCAGAATCGAGGGGGCAAACGGACGAAACCATTCGCGATGCTTGATGCGGGCATTGAGCGCCTCCTTCATGTTCGGAAGCCCGGGATGCGCCACGATCGATCGATTGCCGAGTGCCCGAGGTCCCCATTCCATGCGGCCCTGAAACCATCCGACAACATTTCCAGCCGCAATTTGGTCCGCCGTTTCTTCCAGAAGAGCGCTGCCTTCGAATTTGCGATACCGTAAGCCGGCAGCTTGTAAGGCGGATTGGATTCGAGATTCCGAAAATTCCGGGCCAAGATAAGAATTTTTTAGCTCATGGCGGCGCGACTGCTTCAACACGGAATGATACGTGTGGAGCGCTGCGCCGATCGCGAGTCCCTCGTCTCCGGCCGCCGGCTGGATATAGGTCTGCCGAAATGGCGTACGGTCGAAGATCTTTCCATTGGCCACGCTGTTAAGCGCGCACCCACCGGCCATCGCCAGTTCGGCAAGCGGAAGGCGCGCGTGCAACTGATCTAGCAGGCCAAAAAAGATTTCTTCGAAGCGCTGCTGCATGGCAAAAGCCAGATCCATATCTCGCTGGGCAATTTCCGTGTAAGGCTTGCGCGGCTCGCCAAACAACTCTTCCATCCGATCAGAAAAGTGACGAGCCAGCCGCACTGTGCCGTCGGGGAGAACCTGCATCCCTTGATTGCTGCCCAGCGCCTTGAAGTAGCCAAGGTCGAGCTGAAATCCGCCACTTTTCGAAGTGACAATTTTGGCAATCTCCTCGCAATACGTGTCTTTTCCGTATGGCGCCAGCCCCATCACTTTGCCTTCGTCGCCATATTTCGTATAGCCGATGAATTCGCAGATCATGGTGTAGAAACTGCCCAGCGAGTGCGGAAGAAAAACGCGATCGAGGACTTCGATTTCATTCCCCTCACAGCGCGCCATCATCGTCGAAACAAAATCGCCAGAGCCGTCGTAACTGAAGCCGGCGGCTTTCTCCCACGGCGAGCAGTAGTAAGCGCTGGCGATGTGGGCGATGTGATGTTCCAGATGATGCTCTTCAAACTTCAGCTGCCCAAGGTCGATATCGAGCGCGTTCGCAAGCAGAGAACGCACATCGCGCATCGCCTCTTTGCGCTGCCGCAGCTTGATAAAGTTGAGAACCTTCGCCGGATTACTGAGTGCGTATTGCACTTTCTTGATCAGGTTCGCGTCGCTGTCCTGGCCCACAGCGACATGGTCGATATCCGTGATCTTTGCTCCGACCGCATCCAGGCAGGCTTTGGCGGCCAGCGCAGGAAATCCGCCGAAATGTTTATGGCGATTAAGACGTTCCTCGGCAATCGCGAATTTCAGCTCGCCATCAACTACGATCGCAGCCGAGGCGTCGGCGTGAAACATATTGAGGCCCAAAATCAGCATGAACCAGGTTTTCTCCTGTGGAATTTCTTTCGCCGTCGGATCATTCGTCCAGAGCGGAATTGAGAGTGTGAGTCTGCGTAGCCGCTTTCAAGAATGAGGTGGCATCGACGGCGACACGCTCCCCAGTTGACAGCGACTCTTCAATGCGAAACGTCGCCAATGTCGAGCCAACGATCTCTTCAAAAGAAATTGGCGATTCACTGCGTCGCTGCACAGCCTGCTCGAACGCCGCCCATTCACCGCGATGACCCTTGTCCTGGCGCCAGCGCGACCGAACGACTTGTTTGCGTCCTCCCCGCACGAGTTCCATGTGCCGGAAGTCTTCGAGAACAGCGGCCGAGCCTCCTCCAAACACTTCGACTCTCTCCTTCGAAAACGACCGGTCGCCATTGGCCAGATAACTAACCGTGCCCTGAGAGCCGTTCGCGAATCGCAGCGAGATCAGAACGTTATCGCCGGCATAGCGCGACGAACTTCCAACTGCATGGCATTCGACCTCAACGATCGGCGATCCGGCCAGAAACATCAACAGATCGACAAAATGGCAGGCTTCGCCGAGGATGCGGCCGCCTCCCTGCTCGCGATCGTTGACCCAGTGGTCGGGAGGCAGGTGGCCCGCATTGATTCGGTAATGCAACGCCAACGGTTCCGAAACATCCGACAGAAACGATTTCATCTGCACGACCATCGGCGCAAACCGGCGATTGAATCCCACCATCATCAACGGCCGGCTCGGCAGAGCATCTTTGTCATAGGCCGCCACGATCGAGCGAAGATCCGCCTCCAACAAACAAAGCGGCTTCTCACAAAAGACATTCTTGCCTGCGGCAAGCGCGGCCAAAACCTGTTTCGCATGCAGATGGTGCCGGGTGGCGATGACGACCGTATTAATTTCAGGATTGCGGATAACCTCGGACTCATCGGTCGTGCAGCCGCGAAAGTCGAATTTGCGCGCCACGTGTTGCGCGTGCGATCCAGTCGCCGCACAAGCTGTAACCAGCGACGTGTGAGAGGTAGCTTTAATCGCCGGAATCAGAGTCGAAGTCGCGAAACCTCCCGCCCCCAAAAGACCAACAGCCAGTTCCTGGGGTGAATTCCTGGAAGCCGAATCTTGCCTGACCGCCTCGCGCACCAATGTAAGCGTGCGTGACTCGTCTCCGCGAGACGCGTATTCGATCACGACTCCCAGAAAGCGCTCTTTCGACCGTCCGCTGATCAGTTCATATGCGGCTTGTGCGCGTTCGATCGGGAAGCGGTGAGTGATCAAGGCTCCAACATCGATCTTCCTTTCGGCAAGCATCCGCAAAAACGCTTCCATGTTGCGGGTCTCGGTCCAGCGCACATAGCCGATGGGATAATCGCGTCCCTTCTGCTCGTAAGCGGCGTCGTAGCGGCCCGGCCCATACGAGCGCGAGATGCGGAAATCAAGTTCCTTCTCGTAATACGCCTTACGCTCAATCTCGATCCCCACCGTTCCAATAGCAACCACGATGGCCCGGTCGCGCGCGATCGCGCCCGCCAAATTGACCGGCTCACTCCTGGGAGTTTCGGCGGTGATCAGCACCGAATCCACGCCCGCTCCATTCGAGATCTCAAGACACAGATCGCGAAACGCCGCGGAAGAACTCGACACAGCTTCCGCGCCTAGTTGATGGGCCAATTCCGCGCGAGAGGCGTCAATGTCCATGCCTAGAACGCGGCATCCTGCCGCCTTCAGCAATTGAATCGTGATCTGCCCCATTAGTCCGAGGCCAATCACGGCCACCAGATCTCCCAACTTAACTTCGGCCGTGCGGATTCCGTGAAGCGCAACTGCGCCCAGCGTCGTGAACGCGGCTTCTTCCAAGCGTACGTCGCTTGTTCCAACTTGTGGCGCCGGAATTTTCGCGACCAGCAAACGCGGCACGCAAGCCATCTCTGCATGAACGGCAAAGCCCGCGCCCGCGCAGGCAACTCGATCGCCTGGCTGAATGTCGGTAATCCCCTCGCCCACCGCGATTACCGTTCCAGCACTGCTGTAACCGGGATTTTGCGGCTGATCGAGACGGCTACGCACAGTCTGGAGAGCGGAGACAATTCCGTCCCGCTGCACTTTGGCGATGACATCGCGCACCAGGTCAGGCCGTGATTTCGCCTTCTGCAGCAGGCTCTTGCGAGCGAATTCTGCGGACGCGCGCTCCGTGCCCGCCGATACGATTGAGGCGGCAATCCGCACCATCACGCAACCCGGCAGAAGCTGCGGCGCCGGAACTTCCTCGACTGTAATTTCACCCGTGCGGGCGTGTTGCAGGACCTGTTTCATGCAGTAGCAACCTGGCGGGGCCGAAGGATCTCCGCTTCGAACTTCTGCGCTCCGCCATCAAGGAAAGTCTGCATCCACAATTCGAGCGTCAGGAACTGCCACAACTGCATCGACCAGTCATGGCGTCCGGTGCGATGCTCGTCGATAAACCGCTGCACCGCTGCGCACCGGAATAGTCCCCGCTTCTGCACCTGCGACGGTGAAAGCAGATCGCCCACCATATCTTTGAGATCGTTGGCCAACCAATAGTCTACCGGAGCGGCGAACCCTGCCTTCGGTTGTTGCAACACTTCCCGAGGCAGAATGTCGTGCAGGGCGCGGCGAAAAATGTATTTGGTTGTCGGCCGGAATTTCCCTTTCAGCTTCAAGTCCGGCGGGACGTTCCAAGCGACAAATTCTGCTAATTCGCGATCCAGGAATGGAACTCGCACTTCCACCGAGGATGCCATGCTCATCTTGTCGTTGTAGGTCAGATTCAGCGTCGCCATAAAGATTTTCGTGTCGAGATACAACATCTGATGAAGAAACGCCGCGTCTTTCACGGATTCAAAGGCGGCGCGATGCCGTTCAGCGGGATCCGCTTCGCCCGTCTGGGCTGCAAATTCGGACGAATACAGATCGGATTTCTGGGCGTCATCAAGGTACGTGCAATTTCGGATGAACCGGTCGACTGGGTCAAGGGATGCGCTGCGGGCCATCTTTTTCGCTAGACGCACCTTCCCTTTGAGCGCTGTTCCGCGCAGGCTGGGCACAAGATCGAGCGCACCCTGAGCAGTGCGGCGAAGTGCCGATGGAACTCGCGCGTACGCCTCGGCCCAGTAATGCGCGAGGTGCTTGCGATAGCCCGCAAATAATTCATCGCCACCGACGCCCGACAGAAGAACCGTGGCCTGTTTGCGGGCCTCGCGGCACACCAGATAAGCCGTGATGATCGCAGGGTCTGCGGTGGGTTCATCCATGTGCCACACCAGCCGCGGCAACAGTTCGGTCACGTCCGGTTCGACAACGATGCGCTGATTCTCGCAGCCGAGATGCTGCGCCAGTCGAGTCGCGACTTCCGGATCATCGAGAGTCGTCTCACCGATGCGATATTTTCGCGGAAACGTAATCGTGTAGGTTCGAATCGGCTGGTTCGTCGATCTTCGCATCATGGCTACGATCGACGAAGAATCGAGCCCCGCGCTGAGGAAAGCGCCGATCGGAACATCGCTGATCATCTGCGCTTCCACCGAACGCCGGAAGCGCTCGCGGACTTCCTCCACCAGATCGTTCTCAGATCGCGCGTATTTCTGATCGGCGGGGGGAAATGTCAGATCCCAGTATTGACTCAGAGTGAGCTTGCCATCGCGACAAATTGCGTAGTGCCCAGCCGGAAGTTTCAGGATGTTCTGAAACATCGTCTTCGGATCCGGCACCCATAGGAAGGTCAGATATTGATGAAGGGCGTCTGGATCAAGCTCTGCCCCGATGCCCGGAACCTGCAACAAGGCCTTGATCTCAGACGCAAATGCAAAAGAATTGCCCCGGTGGAAATAGTAGAAAGGCTTCACGCCGAAATGATCGCGCGCTACGAATAGCGTCGGAGTCGCGGAGCGCAGATCGCAGATCGCGAAGGCGAACATTCCGTTCAGCCGCTTTACGCAGTCCGGCCCTTCCTGCTCGTATAGGTGAATGATGACTTCTGTGTCGGTGTGCGACCGGAAGACGTGGCCTTTGGCTTCGAGTTCGCGGCGCAGTTCCGAAAAATTGTAGATCTCTCCGTTGTAGGTGATCCAGACAGTGCGGTCCTCGTTGCACATCGGCATGTGGCCATCGGCGGACAAATCGAGAATGGCGAGGCGGCGGCTCCCCAGGCCAATGTAGGATCCGTCTGGAAACTTGCGATCCCACAGGCCGGAGTCGTCGGGACCGCGGTGCGCCTCGACCTGCGTCATGCGCGCCAGAGTTTCCCGATCTCCGCAGTTCACCACGCCGCTGATGCCGCACATTCTGTTACACCGCTTCCTTCTGAGCCTTCGATTGCGTTCTTAACTCGTAAATCTTCGCCTTGATGTGAAAAAACTGTATGCCTTGCAACCCGCAGTAGATCAATCCCGGAATGCCGTCGAGAAAACCGAGGCAGAAGATGTATTTGTAAACAAAATAAAGCGCCGGCGTTCCGGGGATGGTGAAGAACTTCTTTCGCAGCCAGCGGCGGCGCTGGGCCTGCGAACCGAAAAGCGAAGGCGCGAGATCTCTCACGTTCCCTTCTCTCTGGAGCCACACCCGCGCTTCCCAGTTCGAATACTCATCGTGTTTTTGTATATATCGCGAAAGTGACTCAACGTTGTGGTGGAGCAGAGGATGCTGAAGCTTCGCGGTCCTCTGTTTCGGATCTCCCCCAGCGGCCGAATCCAACACGATGTGCTCGTGCACTTCCATATCCGCCATCGACTGGTCTTGTTCTCTGAGGCGGCATTCGAAACGTCCTTTGCCGCGACGGAACAGCGACAGTTTATAGAAGCTGGCTCCGCTATGCTTCAGTTCGTGTCCCAGAAAAAACATCCGAAGCGCGATGTAATAGCCGTCATAGTTTGTATTTTGAATTGCCGTTCTGATTTCCTGCTCGAGTTCGGAGGTAAGAGCTTCGTCGGCATCGACTAGAAAAATCCAGTCGTACGCCAGCGGCAAGGACTCCATTGCCCACTGACGTTTCTTGGGCCAACCACCCTGATAGTGGAATTGCACGACATGAGCGCCGTAAGCCTGCGCGATCTCTGCCGTTCGATCAGTGCTTTGCGAATCAATGACGTAAATCTCACCAATATTCCTGAGGGATTCCAGGCAACGCGGCAAGTTGCGCGCCTCATTACGCGTCGCGACGATCACACTGATGGGCAGCAGCGCCGAGGTGGAATCGCTCCGCACCTGTTTTGATTCTTCCAGCTTTGGCATCAGGAATAGAAAGACTCCGAATATTTTACCGCGAGCAACCTCTGTGGAGCACGGATTCGATCAGTTGCGCAGTTATACTGGATCATCAACGGTTCGCCTATGAACTCAACTGCAGCGCGGAAGGAAGACGTTCGCGAATTTTGGAATGCCGAACCCTGCGGCTCACGCTACATGCAGGGTAAGGACGATTTTGATGCCCATGGGCGTGCGCGATACGCCCTCGAACCCTACATTTTCGATTTCGCGCAGTTCTCACAAGCGCGCGGTTTGAAAGTGCTCGAAATTGGGGTCGGCATGGGCGCTGACTATCTGGAGTGGCTTAAAGCCGGAGCCGACGCTACCGGTGTCGATCTCTCCCCAGTGTCAATTGAGAATGCCCGTCAACGCTGTGCCCTAGAGGGCTACAACCCCGATTTGCGAGTCGCCGACGCCGAGCAGTTGCCCTTCGCAGACAATTCGTTCGATGTCGTTTACTCCTACGGTGTCATGCATCACAGCCCGGACACGCCACAATGCGTCCGCGAAGCCCGCCGCATTCTGAAGCCGGGCGGCGAGGCGCGGATCATGGTTTATCACCATCCTTCGGTCACCGGCGCTATGTTGTGGCTGCGCTATGGATTATTGCGGGTCAAGTCGCTCCGGCAGACCGTCTTCGATCATCTCGAGAGTCCTGGAACGAAGACGTATACCCGCGCCCAAGCGCTGTCGCTGTTTGAAGGATTCGAGGATATCCAAATGCGGGTCGTATTCAGCCCAGGGGATCTCTTACTCAACCAACCATCGTTCAAATTTAACTCGGGGTTTTATCGCTTCGTTTGGAAGACTTTTCCTCGTGCACTCGTGCGGAAGTTCGGAACACGATGGGGCCTGTTTCTGTTGATTTGCGCGAAGAAGAGCGCTTGAGATTCGGCGTACTAAACCGCCACCGAATTCTTCTCGCACCATCGCTGCAGCACATATAGGGCCCACGGACGCGTCCATGAAACCTTGCCTTCGAGGAATTGATTCCAGACCCGCTCCACTTCGCGGCCCTTGAGGGCGCTGCCGAGTGGGCCGTGATCAACTCGCTTTGCGTCCAGAACCGGCGCGATCTCCTGACGAAGGTCCTGGCGGAGCCAGTGCTCGAAGGGCAATGTGAATCCGCGTTTCGGACGATGCACGATTTCATCCGGCAAAGATCCGGCGAGCGCTTCGACCAGCAGTTTCTTGGGAGTTCCGTTCAGCTTCCATTTGCCGGGAATTGCCAGCACTGACTTTGCCAGCTGATGATCGATCAGAGGTACTCGCACTTCCAGCCCCTGAGACATGCTCATGAAATCCGAATCGCGCAACAGAGTGTTGAGCATGTAGCAGCGCGATTCGAGATACGAAACGCGGTTCACAGGATCAAGCGAAAGCGAACGCCGCAATACCTCTTGCTGCGAAGCAGCGGCCAGTTCGTCAGATTGCTGGCTGCCGTTATGCAGAAGGGCCTGCCGCTGCGCCGGAGTGAAAAGCATTCGAGTCAGAAAATACGGATGCAGGACGCGGCCGTTCTCGCGCGCCAGCGCAGCTAATTTGCGGTTCTGATCGTTCTCGGGAGCAATTGCACCAAACGCGCCCGCCAGCGGAGAGCGAATCGCGAGCGGAACCCGCTCCCAGAAATGCGCGAAGCGCTCCATTCGCGGTACGGTGCGGAAGTTCGAATACCCGGCGAAGACCTCGTCGCCTCCCAACCCTGACAAGGCGACTTTGACGCCAGCCTTTCTGGTTTCACGCGAAACGAAAAAGGTATTCACACCATCCATGGTCGGCAGATCCATGGCGCGTAGGGCATCAGGAATCGCCGCCAAAACGTCCGCCTGCGAGACATTGATCTCATGGTGGTCGGTGTGGAACTTCGTCGCGACCGCGCGAGAGTGCCGGGCCTCTGAAAAGTCCGCCTCCCGGAAAACGATGGAGAAAGTGCTGGGAGTCACGCCGCCCCGGCTGAGAATGCTCACCAGCGCGCTCGAGTCAATGCCGCCGGACAAGAACACTCCGACCGGCACATCGCTGACGAGTTGCGACCGAACCGCCTCTTCCAGCGTCTGCCGCAACTGCGCGGGAGTTGTCGAAACGTCTGATGGGGCCGCCGAGCTCGCTCCGTCCACCAGATCCCAATACGCCGTCTCGGTTGCCTTTCCGCCTTTCCAACTCAAGAAACGACCAGGCGGAAGCGCCCGAATGCCTTCGATCAAAGTCAGCGGATCGTACGCGGACCCGAATGTCAGGTAATTTGTCAGCCCGGCGGGATCGAGGCGTGCAGGAACGATCCCTGTCCCTAGAATCGACCGGATTTCCGATGCAAAAACGAAATAAGAGCCCGCCTGCGCGTAATAAAGGGGCTTGATCCCCATCGGATCTCGGGCAAGAAATAATCGGTCGCGTGGAGCATCCCAGACAGCGAAGGCAAACATCCCGCGAAATCTGTCTAGGCACTGTTCGCCCCACTGGGCGTACGCCTTCAGAACCACTTCAGTGTCGGAGTGGCTGTCGAAGCTCGCTCCCATTCGCTCGAGTTCGGCGCGCACTTCCCTGAAGTTGTAGATCTCCCCGTTGTAGACAATCCAATTCCCGCTCACGGGATCATGCATCGGCTGATGAGCGAGAGGCGAGAGATCGAGAATTGCCAGTCGGCGGTTTCCCAACCCGATTTCAAAATTTCCGCCCATCGAATCGGACAGCACAATCGTGCCGGAATCATCAGGCCCCCGATGCGCCAGGGATTGCGTCCCACGCTCAAGGACTCCGTTCGGGATCTGCGAATTGTGGGCGACGACTCCGAAAATTCCGCACATGTTTCTAGAAAGCCCAAGGCCGGTGCTGTTCAATCATACTAGTTGCTTCGATTTGTAAGAGGCCGCGGCGTTACGATAATCTGCAATACTCGAGCTCCACGCAGGTTCCCGAATGACAGCATCTCCGGTCAAAGTACCTTATCTCGATCTGAAGGCGCAGTATCGAAGTATCAAGTCCGAAATCGATGCCGCAGTTGCCGGCGTTCTCGACAGTTGCCAATTCATCCTCGGGAACGAAGTTGCCACTTTCGAACAGGAGTTCGCGAAATATTGCGGCGCTTCCGAATGCATCGCTCTCAACTCGGGCACCAGCGCTCTGCATCTCGCCTTGCTGGCTGCAGGAGTGGGCGCGGGCGACGAGGTCATTACCGTTCCTTTCACGTTTGTGGCGAGCGTGGCGGCCGTGATTTACACGGGCGCGCGGCCGGTGCTGGTGGACATTGACCCTCGCTCGTTCACTATGGATCCCGGGGCAATCGAGTCAGCGATTACGCCCCGCACCAAAGTCATTTTGCCTGTCCATCTCTATGGGCAGACCGCCGACATGGATCCAATCATCGAGATCGCGCGGAGGCACAATCTGATCGTGATCGAAGATGCTGCCCAGGCCCACGGAGCCAAGTACAAAGGGCGGCCAGCCGGAGGCATCGGGGATATCGGCTGTTTCAGTTTCTATCCTGCTAAGAATCTGGGGGCATACGGCGAAGGCGGAGCCGTCACAACCAATAATCCTGAGTATGCGAAAACCGTTCGCATGTTGCGCGATTGGGGACAGGACGGCAAATATCATCACGTCCTGCGTGGTTTCAATTACCGGATGGAAGGTTTTCAGGGAGCCATCCTGCGCGTAAAACTCCGCCATCTTGAGCGCTGGACCGAGAGGCGCAGGGTCATCGCACAGACCTACAACCAGATGCTTGCAGACATGAACATCGAAACACCGGCTGAAATGCCGTGGGCTCGCCATGTCTATCACGTCTATTCGCTGCGCAGCAAAGAACGCGATCCTCTGCAGGCGGCGCTGCAGGCCGAAGGCATTCAGACCGCGATTCATTATTCCCTGCCGGCGCATCTGCAGCCCGCCTATGCGGACTTGGGATATTCCAAAGGAGACCTTCCCGAATCGGAGAAAGCAGCCGAAGAGGTTCTGGCCCTGCCGGTATATCCGGAATTAACCGACGCTCAAGTACGCCTGGTGTCGCAAGCTCTGGAGAACGTCAGCCCGCGTGTCATGCGAAACTCCTAGCTGCAGTGCCGCAGCCACCATTAGGTCGCCCGCACAGCGTCGATGTACAAGCTGTCCGCAACTCGCGTGAGGAGAGGCACCGCACGGCTGACCTTACGCAATGCTTCCGAAGTTCGTACAATCGCTCGATATCTCACCGGAAGCAGTCGCACGTCACTGGGCTGGACGTTCAGTGAGAAATATCCGTCAACACTCAGCTCAGATGGTCCGATTTTTTCTTCGAAGGCCGAAAGCAGTTCGGAAGGTCTCCAGTAACGAACCTCGAAATGCTGACCTTCGCGAAATCCGCGACGCGCCTGATGGTAGAGGCACCGAATCCCGAATACGTTTGGCATCTGCACCAGCGCCCTTGCCGATGGTCGCAACACCCGGTGTATCTCGGCCAGCGCAATAGCGACGCTCTCCCTTGAGAGGTGCTGCAGCACGCTGTACGAAAACACCTGATCAAAGCACTCTTCTCGAAACGGCAAGAAGCGCCCATCCGCAACCAGAAAAGTCGCCTCGATCCCCAATTGCTGGGCAACCCGATTGGCGGCCAGAATGCTCTTCAGCGAAGGATCGATTCCGATCGGTCGATAGCCCTGACGCGCGGCTGCAATGCACCACCGTCCCCAGTTGCACCCAACCTCCAGAAACAACTTTCCGTCGCCCGCGGGCAACCGCAGCACTGGAATCGGATACTCCGTCAGGTTTCCGACGAGATGTTGGTACAAACTGCCATTCGTTGCGCCGATCACGTTTCGTACAAACGGATCGATGTCATTGGCACCGAGGTTGAACTTCGGCAACGATGACACTATGCCGCTCTCTGCGATCGCAAGCGCCCGCATACCCTCAATATGAGTCTGTTCCACTTCCGACAGGAGGAGAATGGGAACCCCATCGACAATCGGGTAGATGTGTCCCTGCTCGCAGCGCAGCCTTTCCAACTCCCGATGCAGTTTCAGTTTGTCCCGCGGGCACGCGAGCAGTTCCCAAATCAAGTCTTGAGTGGCGGTCATTCTGGTGAGTTCGTTTGCTTCAGTGGCACGACAAAACGAAATCTCTTAGGGACACTGCCGCTCTGGACAATTCCAAAGACATAAACCCTACTGTGCCATAATCCCCAAAGCGATCCAGACACGGAATACAAAGGCACAGCATGTCTTGCCTGGCGAGAAGTTGATCGAATTCCGTACGCGCGTAGCGACGCGTAGAGAGATTGAGTTGATTCGATCGATGTAGTAACTCCAAGCACCGTTCAATGTGCTGCTGGTCCATTTCCGCCCAATCTGTCTGCCACATTCCACCGATTCCTGTCTATAAGTCTTTGTAGCTGACAAGATTAATTTTATAGGAAAGCATGCGCGGCCAATCGCCCTCCAGCAATTCCGTCTCTTCACCGCGGGGCAAAGCACCGGGATGAGTCATCAGTTCCACACTGGATGTGCGCGGCGGGCACCCCGAACATAATTTGATAAATGTTGCTAAGTCCGTAAAGACGCCGGTAGTGCGAAAACCGATCAACTTCAATGCCGAGTTGAATGCGTATTTTTTCGCCAAGAGAATCTTCCCCGGGTATTCTGGGCCATCGTACATATTCCGGCTGATTCGAACTTTATTGATTTTGTACTTGCGGCGCAGAGCCGACATCACGGGGAGCAACTGCGGAATGGTGTGGACGTGATGATGGGCATCGAGATGAGATGGCTCTACCCCAAGTCGTATCAGGTTCTCAATCTGGGCGCACCATTCCCGAAAGATTGCGCGGAGCATGTTTGCGGTGATCCTAACCTCACGAATGGAATTTCCATTGAAACAATGGTCGCCGTTCAAAATGCTTGCCAGTTCCGCGCGACTTCCTGCACAAAGTGGTTCGAATTCCGTAAGGTTGAGATGAACCCCGAAAGAACGCTTTGTGAACTGCGCTATTCGTCGCGCCGCCATCTGAGCCGCAGGGCCGTTGGACAGCATGGTAGCCGATGTAATTACTCCGCGCCCCATACCGTCGAATATCGCGTCATTTACTGATTCACTGATACCGAGGTCATCGGCATTGATAATAATCTTCATAGAAACGGAAATGGTTCACACCGCGGAGGATTGTGAGCAAACAGTGCTGAGGATACTGCACACACAGGCGGTCAGCAATGGCACCAGCGCAGAATCACTCAGGCCCCCAGGGACTCGGGCATCTCGGAGCGAACAGGGGAATTGATCAACGAGCGGCAGAGTTCCAGAATCCTTTTGACATGAGTTCCCCAAGAAAACTGAAGCGATCGCTTTCGGCCGGCTGTCACCATCTGCTGCATTGTTGCGGACGAAGAGATGATGTGAACCACCGTTTTCGCTAGAGCATCCGGAGAGAATCGAGGAAAATAGGCAGCCGCATCTTCACAAATCTCACGGTGCACGCGAATGTCGGACGCAACGACAGGAACGCCGCTCGCCATAGCTTCCGCCAGCGGATGTGCAAAAGTCTCGGTATAGGCAGCACTCACATAAACGTCGGCCTGACGGTACAAGTGATGTAACTGCCGGTACGGGACGGTGCCGAGTTCCACTATCGATTCCCCGATTCCAAGTTCTCTCACCAACCTCGAGACGCGTTCAGTCCGATATGCTCCCGGATTCTTCCCCGGCGCTAACTCGCAAGTGAGCATGAGCTTGACCCGTCGATTTGAAAGCCGCTCACGAATCAGCGGTAGAGCCCGGAGCAGCGTCTCGAAATTGCGATAGTAGTTGTAGTGGCTGACAAACAGGATTCGTAAAGCCCCTTCGACCCCACGAAGTTTCTCACTCACATTCGCGGAGAGCGGGCTCTCATCCCCGCAGAACTGGTCGAAGTCGAACCCGTGGTGAACCGCCAGAACTCTTCGGCCACTCCATCGTGTGAGATCAGAAGCAAAAGCTTCACTCGGAGCTACGGTAAGATCAGCCCAATGAATCGACTTTTTCGCCAGAAATCCCCGTGACCTCGTTTCCAGCCAGGTGCGGTACTCTCGGCGGGCGAGCAGGTCCCGGTAATAATCGCTCGAAAGATAAATCGAATTCCGCGACAGCAGGATTTGAGGAACCGGCGATCGCCTGATCGCGAAGTTGCCCGCCGAAAGCAGAACATCCGCCTGACAGCGCCGAATCATCCCGGGAAGTACCGACTGTTCGTACCAGAATCTCCGCCCGGCCGAGCCGTCCGTTTCCAGGAAATCAATATCGCGAAAGCAACGAAACTCCTGACGAAGGGCGGAACGAAGAGCAATGGAAACCTTCACGTCGGTTCTCCCGCTCAGATGCGGAAGCACGTTGCGAATATAAGTCAGGCCTCCTCCCGCACTGGCGGCGAGAGCATTGATGAAAAGACGCATTATCGGCTCGAAGCCACAACCAACTCATTTGGTGTCGCGACCGGGCGCCTCCAGAACAACTGCGCCGCACTTGGCACTCTCAGGAGTTTTGCCTGGTCCACGAAGATGAAGGCCATAGCCCAGAAAAAAACGCAAAGATAATATCCGGGAGCGAACATCCAATCTTCAAAGCCGGCGTGAATCAGTCCTGCTAACATCACAATTGCCAGAGGAACTGCAGGATGCAAGGGGTTACCAGTCTTCAACATCCACAGGAATGCCTTCAGAACATACCCGAGGACCACCGCTAAGAGAAGCACAAACGGCAAGGCTCCGGCCATTCCGACCCATGCGAGGAGCGCGAGGTAACTGCTTCCGTGTTCGGTTGCAATTGCAGTTGAGCTTGCGAACTTGCCAATGTTCTGAGTTGTTCCCTCCACCGTATCGGATGTTCCGAACCCAGTCCCAAACCAGAAATGCGCATGAATGGTATCGATCGTGTCCTGCCATGGCGAAGCGCGGGATCCCAGGATACCTAGGTCTGGATCCTTGCCCTTATACACAACGTCATTTGTGAACGAGGACATCATCTGCGAAAAGGCGTCGGGCTGGAAAATCGCAGTCGCGGTAATCAAGATGGCGAGGACCCCAATGCCTGAAGCGAGAATCGTGTATCGCCGCAGAACCAGGCAAAGCAATCCACACGAAAGTAGCAGAGCAAGCATCCCGGCACGGGCATGGCTGGAATAGGTGAGATAGGCTGCAACCAGGAAAAAAATCATCCGCCTCCGTGTGAGGAAACGCTCCTGCTGTAATAACGCCCCCCACAGCAGAATGGGAGCTGCGACCACTCCCATTACGGCGCCGAGCGAATTAGGATTTCCCATCGCCTCGATTCCCAGCAGATAAAACACCGCAATCAAGGCGACGAAGATTTCGCAGCCGATTAACAACCCTTCGAAAAAGCGGTTTTCCCGATTGATCGACCGCCAATCGTGCACCTGTTGCAGCATAGACGTAAAGTAAAAACAAGCTCAGCACTTTCAAGAGCGATACAGTCGGATAATCGCGACACTGCCGCGGAAACGAGACCGCCATCACCGCAAAAAAAGCCAACACGTGAAACATCCCGAAGGAGTATCGGCGTTCCTTAAGAACAAGGGTCAACCCGACCATCGCCCCGACTGCCAACACAAACCATCGCGCCGCCGTCCAAACTGAGCCGACCGGGAGATCCATTCCGGCCAAAAGAAATGTCACCATAACGATGGCCAGAAAGAATCGGCGATAAAACCATATCGCTGCGAGCAGACACTCCAGGAGCACCAGACCTCCCAGATCAGTCTTGCTCGTAACATATCCCGGACTGGAATATGCAAGGTATGCCAACACCATGGCGCCTACGAGGAACGTCACGATCGTAAGCATCTTGGCGAGACCCTTATTCACGCGCTTCTCCCAATGACTTCAACATTCCCGAGATTCCCTCAGACCAGATCCGGGGAGAATATTCCGCAATGCGTTTTGAGCTGTTGGCACCCGTCAGAAGGCTCTCTTTTCGGCAACTGGTAACACTCAGCATCGCCGACCTTAGGGATTCAACGTCCTTAGGCTTTACGGTTTTCCCGTTCCAATCTTCCGTCACGAGATCGGGCACGCACCCGGCTACGTTACTTACAATCACCGGCAAACCGCACGCCATCGCCTCGTTCACGACGAGTCCCCAAGTATCGCTGTACGTCGGCAAGATTAACACTTCGGCAAGCCCGTAGTATGCCGCCAACTGCTCGCGCTGGGTGAATCCAACAAATTTTATCAGCCCCGGGACTATCGAAGCGGCCCGACGCTCTAATTCCTCTCGACACGGCCCGTCTCCTACAAAGATCAGACCGATGTGTTCGCGGATTTCCTCGCCGAGCTTGGAGTACGCCGACAACAATTCGAACACTCCCTTCTCCCGCACCAGCCTTCCCACGAACAGAAAATACCGGCTCGGGAGTCCTAGATCTCTCCTGAGTTGCTCCGCTTTCCCACGGGCGGCCCCCGCTTCCGAGGCGAACAGGTCGTTATCGACGGCATTGACGGCCGTAAAGATCGCCTTCCCTTCGATCTTGTGACTCAACAAGTACTCCGCGGCGGATCTGCCCGGGACCACAAATCCCCGGCACTGCCTGAAAAACTCATGCTTGAGCAGTTCCACCACAGCCCGTCGCCGGCGGATATCCTGGCGATTACTCTCCGACCACAGAAAGAACGGTACGCTCCGCTTCCGCGCCCACCAAAGCGCCTGCCATGAGCCCAGATAGTTGTAGCCCCCGCATAAAATCGCATCAGGATTCGCGGCCTGAAGCGCCTGGCGGAGACCGCGATTCAGCAGTACGTTGTACCCGGCAATCCGCATGCGCCAAGAGGGCAAGACTTCGTACGAGAACCGGATCTCCTGCTTATATACCTTCCACTGCCGAAGCGTCGGATCGGTTTCCGCCAGGAAAATCACGTGCAAATCCACTCCCTTCTGTTCTGAAAGGACATTGAACAGAGGAAGCCGATACGGAGAAATAATCTCGGTGATAATCACGAGGCGGCGCGTCATCGGACACACTCGCGATAGACGCGCGCCAGTCTCTCTGCCTGGTGGGCCAGAGTGAAACCGTCCAGAATCGTTTCGCGAGCGGCTCGCCCAAGATTACGACGCCGTGATTCGTCGCTCAACAGGATCGAAATCGCGAGAGCCAATTCGCGATCGTTGTCGACGCCTGCAAGAAAGCCATTGGACCCGTGCTGGATCACTTCCGCAATGCCCTGCCCCCGGCAGCCAATCACCGGCTTAGCCACCGACATCGCCTCGAGATATACGCAGCCCAGTCCCTCGTAACGACTCGGCAGCGCAAAAACCGTGCACCGGCGCATGGCCGCGACAACTTGTGTGCGCCCCTGGCGCCCGAGAAAACGAACCCGTTCTGAGAGATCAAGTTCGTTCGCCAGGCTCTTCAGGCGGAAAAGTTCGGGGCCGTCCCCAATGATCTCCAGCTTTAACGCAGGATACTCCTGAGACAAAGAGGCGATTGCGCGAATCAGAACGTCGTGCCCTTTAGTTGGAATGAGATCGCCCACGCTCAGAACAATCAAATCCGACGGGCGTTCGTCCGCAGGTGAAAACACATCCGCATCGACTCCGTTATACACAACAGACGTCCGACAATTTTCGCTCTGCCCTTCCATTCCTTCCAAAACTTGCTGCCGCACGCGCTCGCTGACGCAGATCACTCGCCGTGATGATGCGAACACCCGGCGCGTTACTCGACGGCACCACTGCCCGGCCCTTCCGCGCACCTGCTCGGTCGAAAAGGCGTCCAGGCCATGCACCGATACCACGTAGGGTATCCCCAGTTCTTTGCTGAGCAGCATCGCAGCATGCCCGCAGGGCAATGGCCCATGCGCATGGATCAGATCGACCCCTTTCATCTTTTGGAGTTCCCGCGCTCTTCCGACAACTCTGGCGAAGACAAACGCTCCGGCCGTGGGAAGTCCGATCCCGCGCGGAAAGGAAATATAGGGCATCCATTCCGCCGGATGACTCTGTAACGCCCGAAACCACCCGTGATAGAGCGGCCGCAGAGCAAAAACGGTATTCACAATCCCACAGCTTGCAAGCGCAGTGATGGGCTCAGCAATAAAGCAGCCGTTCGTCGGCTCAGCTTCGCTGGGATAGAACGGCGTCAACGTAAGCACGCGCAAAGGCCTGACTTCCGCCGCGTGGCTCGGTTTAACGATTGGCACTTGCGGACGATCGCTCACGGTCTTGCACTCAGACACTGCGCGTACGGGTCTCGGTTCGTATTGCGCACGGCTTCGTCCGTGAACGGCAGCATAGGGTCGTAATCATTCGGATGCGCAACCGTCTGTGGCTGTCAGACCGTGATTGCAGGAAGCCTTTTCGGCCGGTTGATCCATTCTAGCTGAAGTTCGCGCAGCTGAGCCTGTGCCCGAGTTCTGACATCGCGTTCTGTCGAGCGCCTCAGATGTTCGCGGGCGATCTCTAACAATCGCCGCCGCACGGGTATCTCCTCCGTCCGCTCTACAGGCGCGGTTTCTTTTGGATCCACTTCAAGATCGTATAGATATTCGGCGGGAGGATCGAAAAACAGCACCAGCTTGAACCGCGATTCCCGCACCGACAACACGCGAGGCCCCATGCGATTCTCTCGGCGGAAAGGATTCGTACAACCGGCGACGCACTCCGAAATCGCAACACTTTCGGCGTCGCTCTTCGCATGCCAATAACTGCTCCCGCGGAATTCCTGAGGAACATTAACGCTCGGCAGCTTCCAGAATCGTCGGAGTAAGGTGGATCAGGCTGAATGGAGAGTCTTCTTGCTTCTTCCCGTCGTGCCTTGGCACGCGGAGCAGGAGTGGCACATGAATCAATTCCTCCATCAATCCTGATGGCGGATGAAAACGGCCGCCGTGATCGAGAAATTCCTCGCCATGATCGGCTGTCAGCGCGAAAACACAGTCGCTCCACCGATCTTTGCCGCGCAAAGCTTCGATCATGCGAGCCATTTGCGCATCCACCCATCGAATTCCCGCGTCATAGAGCGCTATGATCTCTTTCCGGCGGTGGCGCAAACGCCGCGCTTCCAGATCCGATCGATTCCAATACGAATTCAGATAACGCGCCTGGTAAGGCGTAATCGACGGTTCCCCCATTAGCCCGAGCGCTTCTCGTTTCGGATAATAAGGCGCATGCGGATCCATCACATGCAGCCACAGAAAAAATGGCGAGTTGCCCACTGAGTCGAGCCATGTGAGCGCCTGTTCGACGATCACATCCGCCGGAGGAAATCGGCGCAAGGCATCGAGCGATTCCGGCAATCCCGACGTACGCTGGCAATATCGGAAATACAACTCGTCATACACTGATCCAACTGGTCCAAGCGCCGGGCGAATTTGCTGCAGCTTTCTATTGAGCCGGCTCGCCCAGCCTCCGTTCCTGTGCTCGACGCTCTCACCGGATACCAGCGTTGCTTCTTCCTCCAAAAACTCGCGGAAGACATCAAAGCCCCGGTCATATCCGAACCGGCGAGCAATATACGGATTGCCAGCAATAAAGGCTCCGGTCGCGTAACCGGATCCCTTCAGCACGGTGGCTAGCGTAGGCTCATCCGGACCAAGCCCGAGTAGGTCTCGCCCCAACGCAAGCGGATACCGCGATGCCAGAATCCCCGGCACAGAGTAATACGTAGGCGCGCCAGCGACGATGGCTTGCCGAAAAATCAGGCTCTCCTGGGCCAACGAATCCAGAAACGGTGTTGTCGGCCGCTCGTAGCCCATAAAGCCGACGTGGTCAGACCTGAGGCAGTCGACAGTCACCAGCACAATAGATGGTCGATTCTGGATCATGCTCTTCGCCGCCCGGCCGCCGCCGGGATGAATTTCTTCTGAATCACTTTCAACGACACGTTCCCATCGGGAGACCCGTATGCGCCCGTGTTCACCAGTTCGCGTAGATCCTCATCGTGTAGATAAATCAGGTCGGAATGCTTCGACTCTAATCCAGCGAAAAACTGATCCAGCATCTCCAGCGTGCGCGACCGGAAGTCCCGCACTGTGGAATGAAAGTTGATCGAGTGAAGGGAAACAATCGCGGGAATGCCGCGCTCAAAACAATGCTCCGCCTGCTGCAAACAGCAATCGATCGAAAATGCCGGATCCACGGCCGGCTCGAAATCGATTGTACGTGTGAGCTGCAGCACGCCATGACGGCCTATATACGGCGGCAACACTTTCCCGGGACCGTTCTGCGCCACGCGAACGCCGTGCTGCGACCAGGCGCGATGCGTATCATCGTTGGCGCGATATCCGGGAGCGCACGCCGAGTGCGGAAGAGTCGAGAACAGTTTCGCGAATGCTCCCACCGAATCCCCAATCAGCTTCTGCTGTGTCTCTCTGGTCAGGAATCGGTCGCCATCGGGCTGTTCCGGATCCCAGTATTCGTATCCCACCCACGGCATCCGCCAGTAGATATACGGCGTTCCTGCTTGCCACAGCGTGCGCAACAGCTTGCCTCGCTCGACATCAGCGCGGGATCGCTCGACCGCGTTCCGGCAGACATGCGTGATTCCATGCAGTGCGGGATAAAAAACGCCGTCGCAGATTCCACCCTTATATGCCTCGATCAGACCCGGACGCTTCCAACCCTCGGGCAGTCCTTCCGCGAGCGGCAGAAACGGCAAGTGCCCATCACTGCCGGGCAATTTGGCGAAATCAAGATTCGCCACCACAAAATTCATTTCGACGCAGGGATGGCGTCCCTTCGAGTCCCGATGCCGCTTCAGCAGTACTGATATTGCCGCCAGATCCTCCGCTGTCTCCATCGTGTAGAAATCATACGGATGCTCTCCCACGTTCATGCCTGCGGCCGATAACTGATCGAACCCTTCGCGATCGCGCAATCCAACCCGTCCCCAGTCGTCACTCTGCAGCAAAACGAGAGGACGGTCAAAGTGGAAGCCGGTAGTGGGAAGCCAGTTCCTCAAATATTGCGATAGGCGCGCGAGCATGGGCAATGGTTCCGATTCCTCACTTCCGAGCCCAAACGCTGTAATTCGTCGAAAAATAATCGCTACGATTTGGCGCGATTCGATCCATAAGATCCCCGCATACATTCAGAAGGGGGCAGAGAGTGTGCCGGAATACGATTTGCAGCGGTCGATATCGAAGAAAGGCATTCAACGAGGCATTCACCATTCGAAAGAAGCTGCCAACGTTGCCGCCCTCGGAAACAATCTCAAGCTCAGAAAAATTCCGCAAAAGATGCTTCCATGCAGCGGGAAGAAATCTCCAGCCATCTTCTTCTGCGTCGCGGATTGCAATTGCCGGCGCGCTCAACAGCAGACTCCCACCCCTCTTAAGAACGCGATGAATCTCCGCGACTACCAGGGCTGGATCGGAAATATACTGAAATACCTGGGTGCAGATCACGAGATCGAATTTTTCGGCAGCCAGCGGAATCTGCTCTCCACGCCCGACGATATTTACCAGCGGCGTCGCTCGCATATCGATCGCCACATACTGCCGCAAGCGTCCGTCAAGAAGTGCGCGGTACGGCTGGATCCTTCCTCCGAGGTCGAGCACTTCGAGTTCTCGTCCGTTTGCCCGTTCAATCCACTTCTGAAAGATCTGGCGGCGTCTGCGCAAAACCAGCCAATGCGGATTGGTGATCGAAGGGTACAGCCGTTCCCTTCCCACGCGAGAAACGGATTCTAGTGTCTCCATGCTTTTTGTATGGATAGCGATACGTCAGAACCAGTCCTGGAGGTAACGCCCGGCCTCTAAAGGTATCCGAGTTCCCGCAACCGCTCTTCTACCAGGCGTTGTTCCGCTTGATCGGCCAGAAGCGCTTCGTCGCAAGTCAGGTCACGCAGCACAAAAATCAATAACTCCTCCACCGTCGCAAACTTCTGCTGGAATTTCTTTTCCGCGGTCTCGCACAGAGCTGCCGGAAGCCGCACTTCTCTGAGTTCCGTCATGCAGCGACCCCGCTTCCCAGGAATATCCCCCGCATCCGCGACCACAGAGCCGATGCAATCAATCGATCATCCGCGTCCAATCCGGCAGTGAAATAAAATACCGCGGGAAAGACGCTATACGCTGCAACCATCGCGGTCGCAACCACCAGCCAATTGTGATGGAACACCAACTCGTATCGCTTCAGCGCCAGGATCACTGCGAGAGTCATTCCAGTGGGCAGCAGCAAACGCAGATAACTGCGGTTGTAAGGAGTCAAGCCCATAGCCTTGCGGACTTCCAACAGATTCCAGCCATTCATCCCAATATTTGTGATCGCGCCCGCGACGGCTGCGCCGTAAATTCCCCAGATTGGAACCAGACCAATACTGGCGACCACCATCACGACCGCCATTACGGCCTGAACTTTTATCAAACGCTTCTCGTTCCCGGACATGAGTAGAAGAAAGCCGACGGACCCGACCCCGCAGTTTATCAATTGCCCGAGGGTCCCGATGATCAAAATCGGCCACCCGACTTCAAAATCGCTGCCAAAGATCCGCATCAGCGGATGCGCAAAGACCATGATCACCATCGCCAGCGGCAGCGTGATCCCAAGAACCCATTTTGTAAGCGATTGAAAAAGACGTGCCAACAAGGTGCGCTCTCCACGCGCGTGCAGGTCCGCAATGGTTGGAGCAAAAATCTGATTGACGGAGTTCAACACCAGCGGCACATACACCACCAGTGCCGCTGCGACCGAGTAGATTCCGACTTCCCGTGCTCCCTTGTAGAACCCCAGTGCTACCTTGTCTACCTGTGCCATCAGAAATTCAAGGAACCCGATCCCTAACATTGCCGTCGAGAACGACCAGATTTCTTTGTTTGGGAATGCTCCGGATTGCGCGAATAACCGCGCCGCAACTGGAGTGAAGTGCCGCACTGCTCCCAACAGGAGAACCGAGACAACCGCTGCGCTCACAATTTGTGCCGAAAGGTATCCCTTCAGTCCCATGCCCAGTGAAATCAGGAGGACTGCGATCAGCATGTTCAGCGGGCCGCCAATGAAATTTACGTATAGCGTTCTGAGCTTGAGATCACGATATCCGGCAAGCACCTTGCTATAAAAAGAGCTTAGGACGCTAAACAGCATGATGAATGCGAAAAACGGGAGGTATTTCACGAGCGTGGGAGAGTGATAAAAATAAACAGCTACGACTTTCCCGAACCACAGCAAAACTGCAGCCAACAGAACGTTCGCGCCAAGCAGAAGAACTGAACCGCGCCACAACAACGAATGCAACTCTTTGAACCTTCCAGACGCTTTGTATGCCGCCACGTAACGCACGGCCGACTGCGGTAGACCCAAGGTATTAAAAATCCCTACGAAGCTGACCAGAGTCATCCCAAGTGCATATAGCCCCAACTCTTTGGGGCCCAGCACCCGCGCCAGATACACCTTGAACAGATAGCCGAGCCCGGCTGTGAAGATCGTCCCGGCAAAGAAGATCCCTGAGTGCCGCGAGATGTGTCCTACCTGCGAACGAAACTGCTGGCTCGTTTCGGCCGTCGCTTCAGGCGCCGCTTTGACGAGTTGCTCTTCCATTAACCGGCACTACTCCCCGAGTTCTTAGCTGCTAGCGATGCTTTGTTGGATTCTGTCATAAGGCTCGCCGGCAGGGTTCCGACACAATCACGAACGCGCAACAACATTAAGCGGAGGCGGAATTTTCTGAAAGAGTCAGGGAAGCCACTCCGCTATCTTCGGACCACTCAGACCTGGGCCGATACCTCCGCAATTTTCTTCTGGCCCAGCTTCTGCACCGTGCCTTCCACCCACTGCCATCCCAATCTGCGCTTCCGAACCAGCGAGTAGCGCCTCTGGAAGCCCGCCCTTTCCAGGCCTCGAACCGAAGATGTGTTGGCCGCCGCACTGAAGATCCACGGATTCTTCCCCCGGTCCCGCATCATCTTCGCAATGCTCGCCGCCGCATATCCGTAGTAGCCTCGGCCGCGCTGCAGCATCGGAGTCCAGCAGTCAAACAGCATAACGCAGTCGTCGGAGGGCGCTTCCGTCGCCGCATTCAGTTCCGCGAGAAAAAACCGGTCGAACGCCGTCACCCAGGCAAAATGCACGTACTGTCCGCTCGCATCGACAACGGCATACCCTTCGCTAGCCGACTCGCGCAATCTCTTCGCGCATCGCAACAAGTAAGCGCACGTATGACTATCGTCAACGTACTCTTCCACGGCCAGCGCCAGATCGTTCAGGTCCAGTCGTTTGAGCGTCGCCCCTCTCGACTCCGGCGCCGGATCAAAGCCAGCTTCAAAGAAAAGAACTTCGGTATCTGACCACAAGAAATTATGAAACCATCTCCGCGAAACAGCCCAAGCCCCCTCTCGGCTCACCCGCTCGCGGACTTCCTTCACGCGCTCAATGAATCGGCGGACTCCTTTTTCAACAACCGGGGCTGCTCTTCACAAGCCGGGCCGTGCCGTACCGCAGGATTCCACGACTATGCTCGATCCGCGATCGCCGCAGCGTCACGTAAACCGTTTCGCGCGTCTGATTCGCGAGCGCTTCTTTGTATTCCTCCGCGCCCAAGCCTAAGTCGACGACCTTGATTTGCGATGTGGCTGCTGCATCCTCGATGATCTTGCCCAAGAGGCAGAAGCCCGGCGAGTATTTCTCGAGTTCCGTCTCAAACGTGGGCTGATACCAGAACCACGTATCTTCGAACTGAAATCCATAATTCCACGCGACGATTCTTTCGCCCTTCACCATGACACTTAACCTTAGCCAGCCGGACTCTCCCAGCAGTCTCGCGAGTTCTTCAAGAAAGTGCCGGCGCTCGGCTCGTGCCAAGTTGCTGATCCTGCCCGTCGCCAGAAAACGTCCGATATGCATCTGCGCAAACTGGGGCAAGATCGGAGCCGCGTCCTCAAACGACTGCACGTGTTCCACCCGTATCGGGACATCGCGCCCAATCGTGTTCATGGCCCGCCGCCACTTTCTTGCTCGCGGCTGAACCATCTTGCCTTCGCGCCGTGGCAATGCATCGAATGCCACCTGAGCACATTCGTAAGCCGTGCGCGCGAAAAAGTGATAGCCGCTCTCCACCGACGCCCCGCGAAGAGCCGCCACCGTTACCGAATCCGCCGGCAGATTCGTCAGCGTAACTCGATCGAAGCCTAGCTTTCTCAACTCTGCCAGGACGGCCCAAACGAACCCCGGACGATCCTCCTTCGAACTGAGAAAGTCGCAATAGTCTCCGGTCGTCGGGCACAGAAACGAAATCCTGCCGCTCTTTTCGTTCACGGCAAGCGCCACTACTCCGCGCAGCCTCTCTTGTTCGTCGTAAGCCAGAAAAAGCATCGCCGGCAGTGTCGCCTCATACGCACGATGCACCGCCAGCGCCCACTCGTAGGTGTAAAAGACCTGCGGATGTTCGACGCTCCGCGCCAGTGCATTCCACTCCGTGCGCAGCTTCGCATCTTCTGGGATGTTCCTGAACAGGACGATTCGCAAGGGGTTCACTTCTTGCTTGCAACGAATAGCTAATACTACCAATGTCTGCGGGGTGAAGAGATCATCCGCCCGCGGATAATCGAGTCGGGTAGGATGATTGAAAACTGTAGCCGGCGCGCCTACCAATCATCGCAGCGCAGAAACCGGGAGATCACGCCGCCTTGGCAAGTAGAGAGCCTTTTTCTGGGAGACTGCCACTATGCCCGGCGAACCGGTGGAGTCGCTCATGCAAACCCGAAACGTGTGCCTCGAACTCTGCGATGTTCATCTCGCCCGTCACGTGCACGCGCGGCAAGGCATAAACCGGCAGTTCAAACCCCAAGCCGCCGCCGAAATTCAGGAACGCTGCTTCGAATCCAGCCCGGAGAGGCATATCCACCACATACGGATTGATGGAGTCCGGCCCGCCGAACGGATATGCCATCCCCCACACCGGCGTGCCCAATACCGATTCCAACGCAGCCTTGCACCCGGAAATCTCCTCAAACGCGAGGTGTTCCGGCATCACCGAGAGCAGAGGATGATCCATGGTATGCGCGCCAATCGTCATCCCCGCAGAGACTAACTGCCTCAACTCCGTCGCCGTGAGGATCTCAAATCGCCGGCACGATGCCTGATAATGGCGCTCAAACTCCGGCGGCCTATTGCCGCCCAGCCGCTCACGCGCAGTCTGCAGAATGCGCTCGCGCGTCTTCATTCCGACCGCCGACAATTGCTTCACGGAGGTCCACCAGATCGACCGTCGCTGCTCACGCGGTCCGAATTCATATTCGACCGAGATCTCTCCGCATCCAGCTTCGAAACGCCCCGGCGCAGCTTCCCGAAAGAGCAGGTAGAGCTCTTCATACCACAGCATTCTCCGCGACTCGCCCGCAGAACCGCCCGTCACGAAGAAGAGACAGCGCAAGCCCTCTTCCTGCAAAATCGGGAGCATGTCGGTCAGATCGTTCCGCAGCCCGTCATCGCAGGTTAGTAAAACGGACCATGGCGGCAGAGACTCTTGTCCGCGCAACCACATCCGGAAGTGCTCCGGCGAAATAACGTGATAGCGCTTTTTCAGGAGTCGCAACTGAGCGCGGAAGGACTCCGCGGTTACCAGACCCCCATCAAGAGCTCGATCGCCTGAAATGTATCCTTCGGGGCGCACACCGTGATACGTAACGATCGAAAGCTGACCCTCACGCGCTCGCGGTCGCAAACAACAAGCCTGCTGGAGCACCGGGTAAACAATTCTCTTCAGGACGGGACTGATAAATCTCATGGCGGAGTTAACAGGTCGGAACTCATTGGCGCAAGACCAGATTCCCTCTCCACGATCTATGAAACCTACACATGAACCGGCTCCCACATTTCTGAGTTCGACACGCGAGTGTATCAGGGAATCGACCGGTGCAAATCCGCTTTCCTGACTTCCGTAATGCTCGATCGTGTTCCCCAGGCGGTTCTATCCCTTGCCTGTTATAAAATTCCAAGTACCCATGAAAAAGACCCCTATCGGCATTCTCGGCGCCACCGGCGTCGTCGGCCAGAGATTTATTCAGATGCTGGAGCACCACCCGTGGTTCGAGGTGGGCTGGCTCGCGGCCTCCGATCGCTCCGAAGGCAAGGTTTATGCCGAAGCCGCACGTTGGCGGCTCAAAACGCCCATTCCTCCTGCCGTAGCCAACATGCAGGTCTCGCCTGCTACACCCGAAGGCGCTCCAAAAATCATTTTTGCCGCGCTCGACTCCTCGATCGCCGCCGAATTAGAGCCTCGCTTCGCCGAAGCCGGATGCGCCGTCGTTTCGAATTCCAGCGCTCTTCGCATGCAGGAGGACGTCCCGCTCGTTATTCCCGAGGTCAACAGCAGCCACATCAAGCTGATCGATATCCAGGGATGGCGCAAGAAATCCGGCGGCTATGTCGTCACCAACCCGAACTGCTCTGCGATTGGCCTCGTCCTGGCTCTGGCGCCGCTCCACCAGAAATTCGGCCTCGAGAGCGTCATGGCGGTCACCATGCAAGCCGTCAGCGGCGCAGGATATCCCGGCGTCGCCTCGCTCGACATTCTCGGCAACGTCATCCCCTTCATCAACAATGAGGAAGAAAAAATGGAAGAGGAGACGCGCAAGCTCCTCGGCCAGCTCAATGGATCGAAAGTGATCCCGGGCCCGTTCGCCATGAGTGCGCAGTGCAACCGCGTCGCTGTCGAAGACGGGCACACCGAATCCATCTCGATCCGCCTCAAGAAAAAAGCGAAGGCGGAAGAGATCATCGATGCCTGGAACAGCTACCGCGCCGAGCCCCAGGACCTTAAACTGCCCAGCGCGCCCGAGCGTCCGATCGTCTATCTTGTCGCCGCTGACCGCCCGCAGCCCCGCTTCGATGTCGACATGGGCGCTGGCATGACCACCGCCGTCGGGCGCCTTCGCCCCTGTGGCGTTCTCGACTGGAAATTCACTGTGCTCTCGCATAACACAATCCGCGGAGCCGCCGGAGCCGCCGTCCTCAATGCCGAATTGCTGAAAGCGAAAGGCTACCTGGGATGAATTCCTTTCTTCCAGTGGCGCCTGCGCCTAGCCGGCTGTCGGCCTTGGTAACGCCGGCACGGCTGTCGGTCAGTGTAGCGCCGGCATACTGCCGGCTGTCGCGCGGGCGCCCCGCCCGCGAGCACCAGTGGTTTGTGGGGACGGCCGCCCTCGGCCATCCGGGCGAGCGAAGCTCGCTACGTCATCCTGAGCGAAGCCGCACACGGGTGCACTCCTCGTGTGTGCGTCATCCTGAGCGAAGCCGCACAATGGCGCACTCCTCGTGTGTGCGTCATCCTGACCGAAGCTGCTTTTCAGGCGGAGGGAAGGATCTAACGCCGAACGTCCACACCGAACCCAATCCCGCACCGAGGGAATCCCGCCGATGATTGTCATGAAATTCGGCGGCACTTCCGTCGAAGACGCCAAGGCCATCGACCGCGTCGCTTCCATAGTCCAGGGCCGCCTCGCACAGCAACCCGTGGTCGTCGTAAGCGCCATGGCGAAAGTCACCGACACTCTGCTGACGATGGCCCGCGCCGCCGGAGAAGGCGAGCGTAAGACCGCTCTCAAGCTCTGCCGCTCCCTGCAGGAACGCCACTACAACACGGCCAGCGAACTGCTCGGCACGGCCCGCTTCACCGAATTCCATTCCGAACTCGGATCCGACTTCGAAGCCCTCGACGAACTCCTCCGCGGCATCTCCGCCGTCGGAGAAATCACTCCGCGCACCACCGACCTGGTTGCTGCCTTCGGCGAGATGCTCTCCAGCAAGATCGTTGCGGCTGCGTTCGAAGCTCACGGACTCGGCGGGGTGCACGTGGATTCCCGCGACATCCTGGTCACCGACAGCGCCTACATGCAGGCCGTCCCTCAATACGAGGAGACCAACACGAGACTGCAGCAAAAGGTTCAGCCCCTTCTGCAGGCGGGAAAAGTCCCGGTGATGGGTGGATTCATCGGCGCCAACCGCGCCGGCATCACGACCACGATCGGACGCGGCGGCTCAGATTTTTCCGCAGCCATCTTCGGCTCCGGCCTGAGCGCCGACCGCATCGAAATCTGGACCGATGTCGACGGCATCCTCACCACCGATCCACGGGTCTGCCCCGACGCTCACCGCATCAAGGTCATCAGCTTCGACGAGGCTGCCGAACTCGCCTATTTCGGCGCCAAGGTTCTTCACCCCGCAACCGTGCTGCCGGCGATCCAGAAGAATATTCCGGTTTACGTTCTGAACTCGCGCAACCCATCGTGCGAAGGCACGCGCATCACGACTCGCGCCCCGCATAGCAAAAACATTTTCAAAGCGATCGCCGCCAAGAAGCGCATCACGATCGTCGACGTTGCCGCTCCGCGGATGCTCCTCGCCCACGGATTCCTGCGCGCCATCTTCGAAGCCTTCGATCGTCACAAAGTCGCCGTCGACGTGGTCTCCACATCCGAGGTCAGTGTTTCCCTAACCGTCGATTCGAATCAGGCCATCCCCGCCCTCGCCGCTGATCTCGCGAAATTAGCCGACGTGAAATATGAGGGCCGCAAAGCGATTGTCTGTCTGGTCGGAGAAAATTTGCGCGAAACGCCGGGAATCGCCGCCATTGTCTTCCGCGAGCTCGCCGACAAAAAAATCCGCATGATCTCGCAAGGCGCCTCGGAAATCAATCTCACCTTCGTCATCGAAGAGGACGAAGTCCCCGAAGTCGTCCAGCGCCTGCACAAGACTTTCTTCACCGAACTCGATCAGGAAATCTTCGCTTAAGCCGGGCGCGTCTTTTTGTGTCACGTTGAGGAAGGGTCGAAACATCCTTACCACTATTGTCATCCCGACCGGAGCTTGCCGTTCCCGACGGGAATGGCAAGCGGAGTGGAGGGGCCCTGTGTCTCTAGCCCGCCATACCAACGCTAAAAATACCCCTACGCGCCGCGCCTCTGCTCCCGTTCCAGATCCAGCAACTCATCAAACAGCGCGCGGTAATGCACCATGGCCTGCCGCAAATCTTCGGTGCTGGCCTGCCCCTCTCCGTGCCGCAACGCAATTTCGTGCGCCCTCCGGTAGTTGTCCACGATCACCGGATAATCCACCGACAGGTCCGCTGCCCGCTGTGCAAACTCTCCAATCGGATACCCCCGCGCCTGCATCACGTCCGTCACCAGGCTGTCGGCGACCGTCACCGCTCCGCGCGGATCGTCCACAAACCGCGCCTGCACTTCCTTCCATCGCACGATAAAACTCGCTCGATCTGCCGCCGAGAGAGCGCGAACCTTGTATTTTTCCCGCTGCCTCTGACGGAACTCCAGCACACCCTCCGTCTTCCGCGTGTTCCCTTGTTGCCGCAGAACCCGATCGTATTCCGGCCCAAAACGGCGCCGAAGGCTTACCGAGCGCCGCTTGCGCGACGCCGCAAACGCCAGCACTCCCACCACGATTAACGCGATCACCGCCAGCGTAATGACGATCCACCACTGAGCCGAATAACTCTGATACATGAGACCTCCGCGGATATGGGATGCCGCTCCCATGGCCGAATGTTGTCGAATAGCCCGCCCGATTCTCCCCCCGGCGTCACGCCTCAGGGTAGCTGCGTCATCCCGCGGGCCCGCGCTTTCACCAGCGGGCCGAGGGATCTCGTGTGCACCACCACCCTTGCTCGACCATCCTCTGCCCGGGGTTTCACCCCATCGATGACTGTGATTAAATCGTCTACAGCGCCAGATGAATATTCTCGTTCTAGGTCGAGGCAAAACCGGTTCACTCGTCGCGGAAATCGCAGGCGAGCGCAGGCATCACGTCCGCATCGCGGGCGCCAAAGAAAACTTGGACGGCTCAGCGCTCACCGCTGACAAACTTCATGACGTCGGCGCGGTCATCGATTTCACCACGCCTCACTGCGTTCTCGCCAATATCGAAGCTTGCGTCAAAGCCGGGAAGAACATGATCGTCGGCACCACTGGCTGGTACAAAGAAATCGATCGCGTCCGCCAGTTAGTCGAGCAGTACAAAACCGCCTTTCTC
The DNA here is from genome assembly GCA_963763845.1 of uncultured Acidobacteriota bacterium. Classification (GTDB taxonomy): domain Bacteria; phylum Acidobacteriota; class Terriglobia; order Terriglobales; family Acidobacteriaceae; genus Sulfotelmatobacter. Next base: position 398,612 of record CAVXPX010000008.1, on the reverse strand, counting down.
TACGCCGCGAATTTCTCCATCGGCGTGAATCTGTTTTTCGACGTCGCCCGCACCGCCGCCGCCGCTCTTCGCCACGACTATTCCGGACAGATCTTCGAACGCCATCACGTCCACAAGAAAGACGCGCCCAGCGGCACCGCGATGGCCGTCCAGCGCGTGATTCGCGAAGCGAGCGAGAAAAACGAAGACCTCGAAATCACTTCCTTCCGCGAAGGAGAAGTCATCGGATTCCACGAGGTCGTCTTCGAATCTCCCGCCGACCGTATCTATCTCAGCCACGACGCCAAATCCCGCCGCGGCTTCGCCGAAGGCGCGGTGTTAGCCGCCGAATGGCTCGCAGGGAAAAAAGGTTTCTACGACTTCAAAGACGTCTGGCGGGAACTCTAGAACTGCGAAATACATGTGGGGACAGCCGCCGTCGGCTGTCCGGCGAGCGGAGCTCGCCCTGCCGCACCTCAACTCGATCACAACAACGCTAGATACTTCTGTGTTGAATCGCCGGAGCGCCAACTGCTCCCCATTTTCCCTCCGCCCCGCCTTCGCGTTATCTTATTGCTATGCAACTTCGTGGATGTGGTACTGCACTCGTTACTCCATTTCAACAGGATGGTTCAATCGACGACGCAGCACTGCGCAACCTGGTCGCCTGGCAGATTGATGCCGGCATCGATTTCCTGGTTCCCTGCGGCACTACTGGCGAAACGCCGACACTCTCGCATGACGAGTGGCTGCACGTTATCGACACGACGATCGAAGTCGCCGCCGGACGCGTCCCCATCGTCGCCGGAGCCACTTCCAACGCGACCCATGATGCCGTCGAAAAAGCCAAAGAACTCGCGGCTCGTCCCGGCGTAACCGCCATCCTTACGGCTTCTCCGTACTACAACAAGCCCACGCAGGAAGGCCAATATCGCCATTTCAAAGCGATCGCCGAAGCCGTCCCTGATAAGCCGGTCGTCCTCTACAACGTTCCCGGACGCACCGCCGCCAACATCGACCCAGCCACCATCGTTCGCCTGATCGAGATTCCCAACATCGTCGGCGTGAAAGAGGCCAGCGGCAATCTGACCCAGGTCGCCGAAATCATCAGCAGCGTCCCCGAAACCTTCCTCGTCTTCTCCGGAGACGATGCCGTCACGCTACCCGTGATCGCGCTCGGCGGAGTCGGAATCGTCTCGGTCGCATCCAACGAAATCCCCGCCGAGATGTCATGCCTCACGCGTTCCGCCCTGACCAACGACTGGGCCACTGCGCGGAGTCTGAACCGCAAATATCTTCCGCTGATGCAGGCCAACTTCATCGAATCCAGCCCCCTGCCGGTGAAGGCCGTTCTCGCCATGATGGGCAAGATCGAAGAGGTCTACCGCTTGCCGCTCCTGCCCATGCGCCGCGACACTCGCTCGCGCCTGCAGAAAATCGCCACCGAAGTGGGCTTGATCACCAAGCCTGCCGCGCCTGTCGTCGAAGCCGCTGAATTTTTTATCTACGAAAACTGGGCGGCCGGTCCGCATAAAATCGTTCTCCACCGCGGCACCTGCGGCCAGTGCAGCCACGGTAAAGGACGCCCCTCCGGCCACGACATTCATCACGCCCGCTGGCACGGCCCCTACGCCACTCTGATCGAGGCCCGCGGCATCGCCCACGCCATGACCGGAATCCTCATCCGCAGCGAGTGCAAATGCGTGTGAGAATTGTTGGATGATGATCATTGATCTTTGATTGATTTCGCCCGACGCCTCCCTGTCACCCCAACCGGAACTTGCCGTTTCCGAAGGGGATTGGCAAGCGCAGTGGAGGGACCCTGTGTTTTCCCGAATTCCGCCAGCTTTTGACAATTCCACAATCAACATTCAACAATCATCATTCCCATGTCCCTGAAAGAATCCATCGAACGTCTCGCCGCGCAAGGCGAAATTGAACACGATCCCCAGGCCCGCAAGACTTTCCTCGAATTCCGCGACCAGCTCACGCAAGGTAAAATCCGCGCCGCTGAAAGAGTCGACGGCGTCTGGAAGGTCAACGCCTGGGTGAAAAAAGGAATTCTCCTCGGATTCCGCCTCGGCGCCCTCGTCGAAATGCCCGCCGGACTTTCCTTCGTCGACAAAGACACCTTCCCTGCCCGCCAATTCACCGTCGCCGACCGAGTTCGCGTCGTCCCCGGAGGCTCCTCCGCCCGCGTCGGAGCCTACGTCGCGCCCTCGGTCATCTGCATGCCGCCGATGTTTATCAACGTCGGAGCCTATGTCGACGAAGGCACCATGGTCGACTCACACGCGCTCGTCGGCTCCTGCGCGCAAGTCGGCAAGCGCGTCCACCTCAGCGCCGCCGCGCAAGTCGGAGGCGTTCTCGAACCCGTCAACGCCGCGCCCGTTATCATCGAAGACGACGTCCTGGTCGGCGGCAACTGTGGCATCTACGAAGGCACGCTCGTCCGCGCCCGCGCCGTTCTCGGAGCGGGCACAATCCTCACCCGCTCCACTCCGCTCTATGATCTGGTGAAAGGCGAAGTCTACCGCGCGACCGTCGAAGGGCCGTTAGAAGTCCCGGAAAATGCGGTCGTCGTTCCCGGTTCCCGCGCAGTCAAGAAAGGCAAAGGGACCGAATGGAACCTCTCGCTCTATACCCCAGTCATCGTGAAATACCGCGACGAAAAAACCGACAGAGGGATCGAACTGGAAGACTGGCTGCGATAGACCGGAGGGTCGGTGATGCTCGATCCAATCCCTCGTCAGAAGAAGAGATCACTCTTTTATAGCGGTCGATATTGCCCCTTTACTTTCTGCTATAATGTAAAGCATGGCGGAAGCTACCCTGTCCTCGAAAAACCAGATCGTCATTCCCCGCGAGGCCCGCGAGGCCTTGCAAGTTAAGCCCGGCGACAAGATTCTCATCTGCGTCCTCGGCAATAGGGTCCTCGTTCTGGAGAAACCGAAATCCTATCATCGCGCCATTCTCGGCCGTGGCCGGTATCCGAAGAATTATTTGAAGAAGGAACGGCAAAGTTGGAGCTAGCGCGTCTCCGCGCCTTCCTTCGCGTTCACCAGCGCGTTGCCTTCGATACTTGCATCTTCATCTACCAGTGGGAAGCCAACCCTCGCTACTCGCCCCTGACCGACTCGATCTTTTCCTTGCTCGATCAAACCGTGTTCACAGGCGTGACCTCGACGATTACGATGACGGAACTTCTGGTCCATCCGTATCGGGATCACGACTTGGAGCGAGTCAATGATTTAATTGGTCTGTTGTCGACTTATCCGAATCTGGAGTGGATCTCTCCCACGCTTGCAACCGCGGTTTCGGCAGCAGAAATTCGCGCGCTTCATCGGCTCCCTACGCCCGACTCTTTGCAGGCCGCAACAGCCGTACACGCGAACGCCACCGCAATGATCACGAATGATCCGATCTTCAAACGCGTCCCAGATTTCGACGTTTTGGTTCTCGATGACTATCTCTGAGCAAGAACCCTAGGTCATTTGAACGCGAGGCGCGGAGCGAGAAAGGCATCGCTGAGCGGGAAACTCGCAATCAACAATCAAAAAAACATTCGGCGACTCGCGGCCTAAAGCTCTAGCACCAGTTTCCCCGTCCCATTCGTCGAGACACGAATCCGCTCCAACTTCTGCACAACTGCATCCGCCTCCATCAATTTCCCCGCCGCATACGTGCTCGCCAGCCCAATCACCTTCATCCCGCCCGCGCGTCCCGACTGGATTCCCGCCGGTGCATCCTCAATCACCAGGCACTCTGCAGCGGCCAGCCCCAATCGCTGCGCGCCCCTTAAATAGGGCTCCGGATGCGGCTTCCCATGCGTCACGTCATCCGATGTCACGAGCACCTCTGGGACCGGCAACCCGCAATATTTCAGCCGCGCCGTGGCCAGCGGCCTTGAACCCGACGTCACCACTCCCCATCGTCCCACAGGAATCGACTGCACCAACTCCAACGCGCCCGGCATCACGACCACTCCGTCCTGGCTTCCGGCCTCGCGATTTTCAATCGCCCATGCTTCCGCTTCCGCATCCAGATGCGGAGCCACCGTGCGAATCACCTCCACGGTCCGAACGCCATGCGCAATCGCCATGATCGCGTCGCCGTCCACGCCCTTGCGCGCGGCCCACTCCCGCCACTCGCGGTCCACCGACCGCGTCGAATCCACCAGCACTCCATCCAGATCGAACAAAATAGCTGAGCAGGAAAAAGTTGGCATGCCTTTCGATTTTAACCATAGACGGGGGAATTGTTGACTTTTGATTGTTGATTGTTGAATCAAGAATCCCGCTCACGGAGAAGATTGCGCTCTTTCAACAGAGTCCTGGCTGCCTGTCTATTGCTCTGCTCCGCGAAGAATTCCTTCGATATTTCCTCGATCTAACGCGGAAGGCCTTGTAATCAACAATCAAAAATCAACAGTTTCATCCCTGGCTCGGTGCCTCCGTGGTGATGCCCGTCTCACTCCCGCGCAGCCGGCAAACTCGGCTGGCCCTCGGCTGCCGGCTCTGCTCGCATCTGCTGCTGCACCCTTAAATGTCGTTGCCGGAAATGCGTCCGCGCTCGTTCTCCCCACGCCCGCACAAACCAATAATTCAGCCCCGCGCCGATCGCCGAACTGGCCAGCGGAATCATCCGTCCCGCCCATTTCTCCACCACATCGGCGCTCGCCGTTGCCGCAATTCTTTGGATCACTTTCGGCACAAACTTGTTCAACACTTCCTTCTCCAACAGATCGCGGCTGATGTCCACTCCGGCCGCGCTCGCCGCCGCAATCCAAAGCTCCGCAATCTCATCATCGGTGTTGAACTCGAATCCGTACACCAGGCTCAGTTTTTGGATCGTCCGCATCGTGATCGCCGACAGAATCCCCAGATCTGGCACAATCGTGATCAGTCCGCCCAGCCCCAGCCCGGCGCCTTCCACCGCTGCAACCTTCATTCCGCCACGAATAATCGACTCCGCCACAATATCCAATTCGCGGATCTCCAGCGAAAACGTCCCATGATATCCCGAAATCGGCACCCGATACGCCGCTCGCAACTGCAGCAAGAACTTCTGCGGATTCACGCGCACGGTCGAATAGGCGCGCGTCAACCCCTTCACCATCGCCGTCTCCACCCGCCGCCGCAGCCAGGTTTTTCGTTCTTCCGCCATCTCTTCAACCTTACCGTATGCCGCCCAAGAAAACCATGAAGTCAAATCCGGACGCCAAGAGCCGAAAGCCGAAGCTCGAAACCTACGTCGTCCTGAGCGGAGCCGCTTTTTCAGGCGAAGCGAAGAATCTCGCGTGCACTCCCCTGGCATCCCCACCGTGGATCAGAACCGAGCCCTAACCCTCATCCCTCGCGCCTCGCGACTCGTCGCTCAGGACTCACTGTGCTAGCATCATCTTTACTCAATGCCAACTGGAAAACTTCAGATTGTCCCGTTGGGCGGCCTGGGCGAGTTCGGGATGAACTGCATGGCCGTCCGCTGGGGCGACGACATTATTGTCATCGACGCCGGACTCATGTTCCCCGAAGCCGAACTTCTCGGCGTCGACATCGTCGTTCCCGACATTTCCTACCTCATCGAAAATCGCCAGCGCGTCCGCGGCATCATCCTCACTCACGGACACGAAGATCACATCGGAGCCCTGCCCTGGATCCTCTCCGAGCTCAACGTTCCCGTCTGGGGCACCGAGTTCACGCTGGCCTACGTCGAAGACAAACTCGACGAGCACGGATTGCTCGACGACGCCGATCTCCGCGAGCTGCGCGCCGACGAGCGCGTCAAGGTCGGAGCCTTTACCATCCATCCGATTCAGGTCACGCACAGCCTCGTCGATTGCGTCGCACTCGCCATTCACACCCCACTCGGCGTGATCATTCATACCGGCGATTTCAAAGTCGATCCCACTCCGACCGACAACAAGCTCTTCGATCTTCACACCTTCGCCGCATACGGCAAAGATGGCGTCCTTGCCTTATTTCAGGACTCCACCAACGTCGAGCGCAAGGGATATACGCCCAGCGAGCGCGCCGTCCGACGCAAGTTCGACGAAGTTTTCGCGCACACGAAACGCCGTCTTTTCATCTCCTGCTTTTCCAGTTCGATTCACCGCATCAATCTCGCGGTTGAACTCGCGCACCAGCACGGACGCAAAGTCGCCTTCATCGGCCGCTCCATGAACAACTCGGCCGAAATCGCCGAAGACCTCGGCTACATCGAGGTTCCCGAAGGACTCGTCATCAATCCCGGCGAGATGAAGAATTTTCCGCCGGAAAAGGTCTGCGTCCTCATCAGCGGCACGCAGGGCGAACCGATGTCTGCACTCTCACGCGCCGCCGTGGACAATCACAAGCACGCGAAGATCGAAAAGGGAGACACCGTCGTTCTCTCCAGCCGCATCATTCCCGGCAACGAAAAAACCATTTACCGGATGATCGACCACCTCTTCCGCCGCGAAGCGCACGTCATCTACGACGACGGCAGCAACCCGCCCGTTCACGTCTCCGGACACGCCAGCCAGGAAGAACTCAAGCTCCTCATCAATCTGGTCAAGCCACGCTACTTCATCCCGATTCACGGCGAATACCGCCAACTCAAGCTGCACGCCGAAATGGCGGCTGCGATGAGAAGTTCCGTCGGTAAAGTCATGCTGATCGAAAGCGGAGACATTCTCGAATTCGACGAACTCGGCGCGCGCAAGGCCGGCAAAGTGAATGTCGGCCGCGTCTGCATCGATTCCGGCAGCCGCACCGACGTCGTCGAAGATCTGGTCATCAAAGACCGACGCCACATCAGCGAAGACGGCATCGTCCTGCCTATCATCGCGATTAACAAGTTGTCCGGGAAAGTCGAGACCGCACCCGAAATTGTCACCCGCGGCTTCAACATAGGCGAAGACGGATTCCTCGAAGGCGCCAAGCGCATGGTCGAAGACACGCTGGCGCACTCCAGCGAAGAAGAGAAAGCCGACTACGGCGTCATCAAAGAGAAAATCCGCGCCGACCTGAAACGCTACATCAACAAACAATCCCAAAAGCGCCCGCTGATCATGCCGGTGATCCTCGAGATCTGACCGTGTCGTGACAGCCGCCTCGGCTGTCCAGCGAAGGCGAAGCCGACCGCGCGCACTGCATCCGCGCTGACTGTGTTATTTTCGGGGTTGCTACGCCTGTCCGAAACGCGAGTAGCGCCACAACAGCTGGTTCATCGCATCGTTGACCGAATAGGTTTCCACCAGGACTTGGGCCGGTTCAGCCGGATCACGAAACAACCTTGGCATCCGATTTCGTTCGCTGCGCCATGTCACTTTTTCCTCACTCGCGTGGAATCTTACAAGGTGCAGGCTGGGATTTGTCATCCTCAGCGCCTTGTATTTTTGTCATCCTGAGCGCGATGTGTGCGCGAAGGACCTATGCATTTTGCCGGCATCATCGGCGCTGCGAGCAGAATGCGAGATCCTTCGGCGGCAAAATGCGCCGCCTCAGGATGACATGGTTTCAGGATGACATGGCCTCGGGATGACACGACTTTCCCTGGGGCGTCGGAGGAACTCACCAACTAGCGGCCATCGTGACCTTGTCATCCTCAGCGCCTTGTATTTTTGTCATCCTTCTATGAAAACGGGCGTACCTGTCCATAGGTATTTTGCGGCGATGCGGACAGGCTTCTATTCGTGCTCGAGGCACATAAGGTATGTCCGGACTCCGCCGCTCCATCTGAGCGTCGCTCTCGAAGAGCAAGGATGACTTCGAGCTGACGGATTCCCCTTACACCGCCGCAAACTTTTCTTCGTCAAACACCACCCCGTCGTGCAGCAGGGCGTAGACCGCGATCAGCAACTTGCGGGCCAGCGCCACTCGCGCCACGTGCTTGTGTTTCTTGCGCGACAGCCGTTCATAGTAGCGCTTGGCCGCCGGCGAACAGCGGGTCGCCACCTGCGCGGCCTCCACCATGATCCAGCGCATCCACGGCGAACCCTGCCGCGTGATGCCGCCCCGCGCCGCCTTGCCCGCCGACTCCCGCACTCGCGGCACCAGCCCGGCGTAACTGCACAGCGCTTCTTTGTCAGCGAAGCGTCCCAGGTCTCCGATCTCGGCCAGCAGCATCATCGCCGAACACTCCCCAATCCCCGGAATCGTCATCAGCCACTGGGCCCGCTCGTCTTGTTTTGCTTTTTCACTTAATTGGAGATTTTGTTTTTGAATCTCTTCCGTGTACCCATCCAGCAAGCGCAGGCACACGCTCACCGATTCTCGCGCCTGCGACGGCAGTTTTACTCCCGCCAGCCACAGCCGTCCCCGTTTGCCGAACAAATCCGTCACCGGCGAATGCAGCCCTTGCTGATGCAGCACCGCATGCACCTGGTTCTTCAGTCGCGTCCGATGCCGCACCAGCGTGGCCCGCAACCGCACCTGCTGCCGCCGCGCCTGCGTCTCCCGGTCCGCTTTCCACGACTCCGGCAACAAGTCGCAGCGCAGCAAATGCGCCAGCGTCTCCGAATCCACCCGATCATTCTTCAGCTTCGCCGACGCAATCGCCTTCACCCGCTGCGGATGCACCAGCACCAACCGCGCGACCTCCGGCTCCACCACCTCGCGAAACGCCGGCCAGAACCCGCACGCCTCCACCGCCGCCTGCACCTGTTGCCCGCGAAACTGACGAAAATACTTACGCAGCGCCAGCTTCTCGTTGCTCACCGGCCCCGCCTGTACGATCTTGCCCCTTGCTTCCACCGCCGTCATGTAACAGAATCTCTGGTGAAGATCTACGCCAACGTGGATCATCTCGTGCCTCCTTCAGGGCTTGTGCTTCGAGCACGTACTTTACCCTTGGAGGCACGCCTTTTTAGTTTTCATTACATCTGAGCGGAGCATGTGGCCGAGCGCAGCGAGGATGAATGCGGAGTCGAGGGATCTCTACCTCTGGCGCGAAACGGCCACTAACGATAGCCTGTCCACAAGGCACAACTCCAACAATGATCACTCTGTCCGACATTCGCACTGCTCAATCGCGCCTCGAAGGCGTTACGGTTCGTACCAAACTCGTTCGGTTTCCGTTGTGCGCGGAAGATCCACGACAGCTTTGGCTTAAGCCCGAGAACCAGCAGCCGATCGGAGCCTTCAAGTTGCGCGGAGCGTACAACAAGATCGCGGCTCTCTCGGACGCCGAACGCAAACGCGGAGTCATCTCCTACTCCAGCGGCAACCATGCGCAAGGCGTCGCTTATGCCGCGCGGGCACTGCACACGAAGTCCGTCATCGTCATGCCGAATAATGCGCCGATCATCAAGCGCGAGGCGACGGCGAAGCTTGGAGCGGAAATCGTCCTCGTCGGACCGGGATCGGACGAGCGCAAGACCAAAGCGGAAGAACTCGCGGCTCAACACGGATACATGATCGTTCCTCCATACAACGACGAACACATTATCGCGGGACAAGGAACCATCGGCCTTGAGATCCTCGATGAACTGCCTGATGTTGAAACGGTTCTCGCGCCAGTTGGTGGCGGAGGATTGATTTCCGGAGTCGCTGCGGCGATCAAGCTGAGCAATCCAAAGGTGAAAGTGATCGGCGTTGAACCAGAGCTTGCGGCTGACGCGCAGGCGAGTTTGCGTCAGGGCAAGATCGTGCAGTTCCCTGCGGAACAAGTCTCGCGCACTCTTGCCGACGGACTTCGCACGCAAAGCATGGGTCCGATCAACTTCGAGCACATTCGCGCCTACGTCGACGACATCATCACTGTCACCGAAGAGGAGATTCGCAAGGCGATGAAATATCTTGCGGTGAATCCTGAAACCATTGCTGAGCCGAGCGGAGCGGTCTCCGTGGCGGGATTTATTTTCCACGCCAGTGAATTGCCGCAGACGAAGGTGAATGTGGCGATTATCAGCGGCGGGAACATTGAAGCGCAGATGCTGGAAGAGTTGCGGAAGTAGAGCGAGCATCCACTGAGCCGCATTTTCTATCGCGACGGAATGTGCATTCCGGGAGTGTCGGCAAAATACACAGATCGTTCGCTTCGCTCAAGATGACAAGGACTGTCTTCTACTTGCGCGTCGCTGCGCTCCGCAACAAATTTAATTACTGGCGTTGCCGTAGGTGGGAACGCCTTGTTGAATGTAGAAGAGCAGGTCCTGGGCGCGCAGGGACCACGGGCTTTGCGCGTACTGGCTGATGATTCTTTGCGCCAGTTCAATTGCGCGATTTTTTGCCTCTCCCGACTTTTTCAGATTCGCTTCGGTTTTGTAAATTTCGATCAGCGCGGATTGGCGCCAGGCCGCGTCGTAAAGCGCTTCGGGAACGGCCGGCGACTGCGCGTGTTCCTTGACGTACTTCTCGTACAAGTCCGATTCTTTTTCCGGACACTTTGATGCAGCCTGCCAATCGCCGCAGAGTTTGTTCTCGATGAGGTGGAACGCCGCGAGATCGGCCCACTTCGTTCCGGGAAATTTTTTCATGACCAGCTTCATCCACTCTTCATCGATCTGGCCGCGCATGTAGGCTTCGCGCTCGCGGGCCGACGGACGGGTCATGACATCGGCGCGGTCCATCTGCCAGCGAATGTCGGCGGCCCGGTAGAGTCCCTCGGCAGCCAGCGGCGAGTTCGGGAACAGATCGTAGACGCGGTAGTAGAGGCGCATGGCGTCCTGGGCGGCGTCACGGCGACCGCGGCGGCGGCTGGCCTCGTCCTCGGAGCTGACGGCCTCGCCGAAGACGATCTTGTCGCCGTTCGGAGTGGACATGTTGACGAGGGCGTTGTCCCGGACCCATCCGGTGATAGTTTTTGTGTCAGATTCCTCGTCGTCCTGGTCCTCGTCGCGGGTAGGGTTGCGAAGGATGGCTTCCACATGGGTCCAGTCACGGCTGGTCTCGATGATGACGAGTTCGTGGCCGCGTCCGGCTTCGCCGAGTTTGGCGGAATCCTCGCTGGGTGAGACGCGGATGGTTTCTTCGTGAACGAGCGTGCCGCGCTGGGCCTGCGCATGGGCGAGATTGGGGAGGCCGAGCAGAGATATCCACAGGGTGGTTGCGAGGATTGCGCGCGCTTGAAAACGAGATTTCGGCTTTGCGACGGGGTACCCCCCCTCCCCGCGGTCTGTTGGAATCATGGGCTTAGCGGAGAAATGCCAAAAAGATCTAATGGATCCAACGACTTGCGGGTAAAATATTGAACGCGAAGGAGTTAGGTCGGAAAAACGGGTCGGGGTCGCATCGGGTGAAATTTGCAAGTTATTGTTTTTTAAGGACTTACTGCAAGCAGGGCCTGCGGCATGGTCGTAAAATCTTGAGCCGCAAAGACTTAACTCTATAATATTGAAAAATATGGAGTTATTGGCCTGGATCTGGGCGGCGCACAGCGCAAGGTTCGGCTGGCGTTGTCGAATCTTGTGGAAAATTCTCGACACAAGGGATGTAGTAGCGCGGTGTAAGTGGCTGATCATACTTGCTGAGACGCTACCAGAATCCTCGTTCGTTTTCTTCAAGTCAAGGTTATTTGAACATCACCGGGCTGTGGAAAAAGGGTGGGGTGAGTTTGACGTGTCTGGCTGGCGGGAGTATGGGGTCCTCGCGGGAAATCAAGGACGGACCAGCCCTCAACAAACTACCCCAAAAAGGCACCCCTCGGCCCACTGACTATAATTTGCGTTGGGGCGAAGCGGTGGGAGATCGTGAATTGCGTGTCAGGAGGGCAGCCATGTCTCTAGGGAACCTGTGCTTGTTCACCGTGCTCGCCGGCGTTGTTGCGTTCCCGCTAGCGAACAGGTCAGAGATCGGCCAACCGGAGACGCGAGCGCTGAATTCGCCCAACATCGAAGTGCTATCGACGGCTCTTCTTCCGGTTCAAACCAAGAATCCGGAGGATCTCGGTCGTGGGAAGGTGCTGGTGGCGAGTCGTGGGCTCGGGGATCCGAATTTCGCTGAAACGGTGATCCTGCTGGTGCACTACGATACGCAGGGCGTGATCGGAATGATGCTCAACCGGCGCACGGAGGTCCCGATTTCACGAGTGTTAAAGGAGATGAAGGGAGCCAAAGATATTTCGGACCCGGTTTATCTGGGAGGGCCGGTAGAAATTCCCGGCGTATTTGCGTTGCTGCGGACGAAGGAGAAGGTCGACGGGGCAGAGCAGGTTTTCGGAGGCGTTTATTGGATATCGGCGAAGGCGGCTTTGGAAAAAGCTATCTCGTCTCGTCCCGAGCCGGGCGGTTTTCACGTTTATCTGGGCTACGCGGGATGGACTCCGGAGCAGCTTAGAGCCGAGGTACGACTCGGTGCCTGGTTTATTTTTCAAGCGGACGACCAAACCGTTTTCAACGCGAATCCGGGTTCCTTGTGGCGGGAGATGATTAAGAGGACCGAGATGCAGATGACGGCTCGCCCTCCTGCGCAGAATGCGGGGCGACCCGGCTAGGTTATTTTTCACCACGGAGACACGAAGCCACGGTGACGTCGAGAATCCCCGCTTCTGGCAAAACCGGCCAGAAATGGGGCACCCCGGCGCGGACGCGGGCGCTACGGTTCGAGTTACTAGGGTGATTTCGGAAGCACAAAAAATCGCTCACTCCTGAGATACTGGTGGTTCCCTAAACTTCTGGAGGACGATTGAACGAATACCTGATCTCTGTGATTCTCGGCATTGTGGAAGGGCTTACGGAGTTTCTGCCTGTCAGTTCGACGGCGCATCTGCGGCTGTCGGAGGCGCTGCTGCATGCTTCTGGCTGGGCTCCGGGGCTCACGCTCGACAGCGGCTATTGGAAGATGTATTCGATCGTGATCCAACTGGGTGCGATCCTGTGCCTGCCGGTGTATTTCTGGAGCCGGATCACCAGATTTGTGTCGACGTTTCCGAAAGGCGAGAGCGGCGACAAGAATTTCATCACGCATCCGCTGGGTCTGACGATGGTGGCGTTCGTGGTGACGGCGATTCCCGCCTGGCTGCTGACGAAGGTGATCGGCAAGCATCTGGAAGATATCGGGATCATCGGATGGTCGCTGCTAATCGGCGGAATCATCATGTGGATCGTCGACGCGATGCACGCCAAGGCGGAAGCGGCAGGTCCGGTGCCGGGTAGCCGCATTCGCACATGGAAGATGGAAGCGATGAGCCTGGGCCAGTCGATCTGGATTGGCTTCTGCCAGATTTTTTCGGCGGTGTTTCCGGGGACGTCGCGGTCGATGTCGACGATTGCCGCCGGGCAGATAGCCGGGATGTCGCGGGCGTCAGCGCTGGAGTTCTCGTTCTTCGTGTCGATGCCGACGATGGCGGCGGCGACGCTCTATACGCTGTATAAGTCGCTACGCGGGAAAGGCGAGAATCCGATTGGCGTCGCCCAGATCGATCCGCACCAGTGGGTCGTGCTTGCGATTGGATTTGTGGTCTCGTTCATCGTCGCCTACGCGTCGGTCGCGTGGTTCATGGCCTACGTCCGCAAGCGCGGATTCGCGCCGTTTGCGGTGTATCGGATCATCGTCGGGGCATTGGTGCTGATTTTCGCCGCGAGACTCGCGTAGGCGACCTTGCAATGAGTGTTAACGAGATATTTCAACAACTACGAGTTTCGTGAGAGAACGACACCCGCAACAGTGGTCACGATTCTCGCCTCGGACTCATAGCCTTTCCGAGCGCAAACAGCATGCTGATAAGTGAACTGAGGCAAAGCAATGCTACCAGCCAATACTGAGCAATCATCGCGGTCGTAAAGGGACCGTCCCGTCTGAATACATCGCGGGACATCGCACTCGACACAAAGCAAGTAAAGAGAGCAATTGCTGCGCCGCCAAGCGAGGTCAAAAAGCCCCGTCTGCGTTCATGACTGTCCCAGCCGATGCGTCCGACCATGTACCACCATGGTGTGCCCAACAGCAGGAATGCACCAACAACCACCGCCGCACTGTCGAAGGCCATGCCGACGCTTCCAGCAGGGGGACAAAGGCCGATGATGCGGTAATATGCCCCGCCTGGCGTCCCCGGCGACAAAGCCGTCGTCAGAACAACAGTGACAACGTAAATACCGGGCAAGATTAGGTATCGAGGACCGTACCACTCGTCCCTCGTCGGAATCATATGGCAATGATAGTTGATGTAACCAAGCGATAGCACGTTTGACCTAGGTTTCAGCTCGGAGTCGTTGGAACGCAGAGAGGTCAGAACCTGTGCCTAACGCGCGCCATTGTCACCAACGCGCTGATTCCTCTAGTAGATAACCACATCAACACTGCCTCCGATTTCCCTCATTGTGGGAACCCCGGCTTCTTGGCATAATGTAAGGGCTCTGGCCGATTGCGGCGCCGATGGCGGGATCCGTCTTCGGCGGTGAATCTGGCCTTCATGGATTATTTGGCGACCATATTTGTGCCTACCGGGAACCGGCGGCTCAACGAGCTGATCGGATTCCTGATGTGCGTCTCCGCGCTCCTCCTCTTCCTCGCGCTGGTTTCGTATTCTCCGCTCGATCCTTCGTGGAACAGCGCCTCGGTTCTGACCAATTCGCACGCCGCGCGCAACTGGATCGGCGTGGTTGGCGCGTACAGCGCTGACGCCATGCTGCAGTTTTTCGGGCTAGGCGCGTTTCTGCTGGTGATCTTCCCTGCGATGCTCGGGGTGCGGTGGTTCCGGTCGAAGAAAGTGCAGTCGCCGCTGGCCAAGATGCTGGGAGGCGTGTGGCTGGCGATGTTCGTTCCGGCCATGCTCGGGCTGCTGCCCGCGCATCTGCGCTGGATGCACGTCATCCCGATCGAAGGACTGCTGGGGCGAGTTCTCGGAGACTTCCTGATTCACTACCTGAATCTGGTGGGCGCGTATATTGTCTGCGCCACGATTCTGGCGGTTGCGCTTTATCTTTCGACGGCGTTCTCGTTCTCGGCGATTCAGCTGTGGGCTCCGACGCGATTCGCGTTTGTGAGGGCGCTGTGGAATCGCTTCGAAGACTGGAAGCAGGAGCGGCTGAAGAAGCGGCAGCAGAAAGAACTGGACCAGCGGCGGATCTCAAAGCCGATCGTGAAGACGCAGTTGATACCGTCGCGTCCGGCTTCGGCGGTAGCGGCGGGCGAACCGCGGCGCACTGGCATCGAGCGCATGCTGGAAGAAGATGCGCCGGCGGCAAGAGCAGTTGCGACGGGAGGAATCTTACCGGAGTCGATGCCTGCCGCGCAGACGCAAGGTGCTCCGGAACCGGAAGTGACCGAGCGCGGGGACAGCAGCAACCGGGCGAAGACGACGATGCCGCGCATTGCAGGCGGTTACAAGCTGCCCTCGAGCAGTCTGCTGCAGCGTCCGGATGAGCAGCAGGCCGTCGATGCGGACGAACTCAAGCTGCTGGCGCAAGTGCTGATCGAGAAATATGCGGAGTTCGAGGTTCATGGGCAGATTACGCAGATCAATCCCGGGCCAGTGGTTACGACGTTCGAATTCAAGCCGGAAGCCGGCATCAAGTACAGCCGCATCACGAATTTATGTGACGATCTCTGCCTGGCGCTGAAGGCCGAAAGCATCCTGATCGAGCGTATGCCGGGAAAGAGCACCGTCGGCATTCAGGTGCCGAACCGGCAGCGGGAGATTATCTTCCTGCGGGAGAACATCGAGTCGCAGGAATTCATGGGGTCGAAGTCGAAGCTGACGATGGCGATGGGCAAGGACATTAATGGCCGCATCGTCACGGCCGACCTGGCCGGAATGCCGCACTTGTTGATTGCGGGATCGACCGGCGCGGGCAAAAGCGTCGCGATCAACGCCTTCATCATGTCGATTTTGTACAAGGCGACGCCGGATCAGGTGCGGTTGATCCTGGTCGATCCGAAGCGGCTGGAACTGGGGAACTACGAAGGCGTTCCGCATCTTTATACGCCGATCATCACCGAGCCGAAGCTGGCGGCCAACGCGCTGCGAAATGCGGTGCGCGAGATGGAGCGGCGGTTGAAATTGCTGGCGGCGAAGGGCGTGAGAAACATCGATCAGTACAACAAGCTGTTCGATCGGAGCGACACGCCGAGCCTGTTCGGCGAGGATTCGGAAGAGAAGCCGATTCCGTACATCGTAATCATCATCGACGAGTTGGCGGATCTGATGATGCTCGATTCGTCGAACGTGGAAGAATCAATTACGCGGCTGGCGCAGATGGCGCGCGCGGTCGGAATTCACCTGGTGCTGGCGACCCAGCGTCCGTCGGTGGACGTGATTACGGGATTGATCAAGGCGAACTTCCCGGCGCGCGTTTCGTTCCGCGTGGCGACGAAGGTGGATTCGCGCACGATTCTCGATGCCAACGGCGCGGAAGCGTTGCTGGGCAAAGGCGACATGTTGTATCTGCCGTCGGGCTCGGCGCGCGTGCATCGGCTGCATGCGCCGTTCGTGACGGAGAAGGAAATTGCGGCGGTGGTGGAGTTCTGGAAGGCACAGGCGCAGGCCGAGTACATTCATCATTTCCTTGAAGCTCCGAAAGAAGAGCGGGAGGCTGTGGCTGGCGGAATCGGGGGAGAAGCTGGGGCAGACGGCGAAAGCGAAAACGATCCGATGTACAACGATGCCGTGAAACTGGTGATCGAGTTCGGGAAGGCTTCGACTTCGCTGCTGCAGCGGCGGTTGCGCATTGGCTATGGACGCGCCGCGCATCTGATCGATCTGATGGAGCAGGAGGGAATCGTGGGAGCGGCGGATGGTCCGAAGCCGCGCGAAGTGCTCAAGCGCCCGGACTGGATTTCGGAAATTGAGGAGTCGATGCGGTAGCGAAGAACAGTTGCCGGTTGTCAGTTTCTGTCGCTGGTCGATCGTCGTTCGTCGTTGGCCTCAGTCGACCACGACTGCATCGTAGACATTCAGGACAATTAAAGAGGGCGGCTTTGTGGGCCGCCCTTTGCTTTTTGTTGAGAGAAAATCAGTAGCGGAACACGATGCCCGTTACTAAGCGCATGTTCTTGCTGCTGGTACCGCCGTCGCCGTGGGTGAGCATCCAGTCGGCTGCGCCGCGGAAGGCCATGTAGCGGTTGAAGTTGAAGTCCGCTCCACCACCCGCCAGAAACGCAAAGCCGTTGCCGGTTCCGGTCGCGCCCGCAAACGAAGCCGAAGCATGATCGCCACCGATCAGGGCGTGCACGAACGGCGTGTAAGCCTTGTTGGCGCGCAGCGAGAGTTGGGGTCCGAAAGTGTAGGTGTAGTTGCTGAAATTGACGCCGCCCTGGCTGCTATAGGAAGAACCGAAATCAGCGGCGATGCCGAAGTAGTTGTTGAAATTTCCATTCACGGCGAGATCGAATCCGTTGGCGTTGACGCCGCCTTCCAGATGCGAGTACTGATAGCCGCCGAAGAATTCAGCCTTGGGATAATCGGAATTCGTGTCACCCGCAAACGCGGACATCGCGAACAGCCCGAAGAAACAGGCCAGAACGATAAATTTACGCACGTTAACTCCTCCAGAGTGAGTAGGGATTTTGCCGGCGAATGGCACCGCTCAGGATTTCTCCAGGCCGCACCAGCCGCATTGACTCCAACGTTCTCAGCTAGTGAAATTCAGTGGAGGATAATCGGCAAGTAACTGAAGGGCTCGTCCTCAGTAATCGAAATGCCAACATTCTGGCATTCCGTACCATGCTGATTACAAGGTGGTTAGAGGCCATCTCATGAGTGACCAGAGAAAGTAAACTCACGGTCCTCGGTGGGGCTAACACCCCGTATCTATTTCTCTCTAATCGCGGCGCTAAAGCGCCGCTCTTCCACATTGGCGGCACGGCTTGTGCCGGTGGCCAAGCTGAAACTGTTTATGAGATCCCGGTTCAGTCGAGGAGGCGGTGCTTGGTGCTGCGGAGCCAGTCGGGAAGCCAGCTTTTGTAGCGGAGAACTACGGTCGCGGTGACGTTTTTGGCGGTTTTCAGCGAGGCCCTGTTGCTGAAGACGAGATAGTAGATTCCGGCTCCATCGGGAAGGTCGGATTGCATCGTCCCGTTCGAAACCAGGCCGCTTTCGTAAACCGAATTTGTGGCAAATCCTTTCTGCCAGACGGTGAAGGCGGGCTCGCTCAGAACGAAGACTTCGATGGCGTTGCCGGGCGGCTCGGCAGTTGTGGTTTCTTTTTTGTTGGCAGCCGCGGATGCCGCGAATTGGCCGACGATGGCGACGTGGGTCGATCCCTCGGGCAGGTCGAACTTGTAATAACGGAAACTGTGGGCCTGCAGAGTAAAAGGCGTCTCGGTTTCGATGATCGTTTGATCGTGCTTGGATCCGACGAGGTCCTGAATTCCCTGAGCGAAAGGATTGTCGCTGAGCAAAGCCCAGGCGGACGCGGCGAGAAACAAGAACAGGAATAATCCCAGGAATATCCAGAATCGGGTGCTTTTGGGCTTGGCTTTCTGTGAATTCTTCTGGCCGGGTGCGCTGGACGTTTTCTCACTTTTCTTGACCGGAACGCCGACCGGCTTCCCGCATTTGAGGCAGAACTGCGCGTCGAGAGGAAGCGTGGTGCCGCATTTGCTGCAACCCAACAGAACCGGCGAGATGGGCGGCGTCGCATCATCGATCGGCATGGGCGGAACTCCTGTAGCGGGTCAACGGGGATGGAAGCGACATATTATCGCATTTTCAATTTTGGAATAGCCCACATAAACACAGGGTCCCTCCAGTCCGGCCGGGATGACAATCGGTGAAGGGAATATAGCAGCTGTAAAGCTGAATTAGTCATGGGCGAGGCGTGGCACGCAGTCCACGAATCGCGAGAGATGCCAAAACCAGGACGACCAGAAGCATGGCGGTCCAGAGGATTACGACGTGGCGTTCGGACCACGGACGCTGGTCCGGACGTCCGGAATATTCCGAGTTGTGGGAGTCGGGACCGAGTTGCGCCTCGGCGGGCGAGGTTTCCGCGTGAAAGAAGCGCGCATAGTCGTAGATTGGCGCGGGGAGATTTTCGTCGCCGTAGTAGAGCTTGAGGACCGACTTGCCTTGGGGGTCGAAATAGATGCGGCGCTCGAGGGTAAGCGGCTGAGCGGACGTAATGGCGAGGGGTGGATTATCGCCATTGTCGATGGAAAGCGTGATGTGGCCGGAGCCTTCAGACATATTGATCGCCAACTCTTCGTTGGTGACGAGCGTGCCGGCGCGGTTTACACGGACGCGAGTGATTTCTCCGGCGCCGACCTGAACTCCCTTTGCGTCTTCGATCTCCACGGTCCTGCGGAAGTTGACCTGATTGGGCGCGACCTGCACGGCGATGCGACTCACTGGAACTTTTTCGGGGAAGGTGCAGGAGATTATGGTGATCCGCAGCTTCTGTTCGGGCGAGGCGCAGGAACCGGCGTTCGTCCAGGAAGCTTTCTGCTCGTGCAGGTTGAAGATAGTTGCGCCGTTGACCTGTTGCGGAGTGATTCCGGGAGACAGCTTGATATGCAGATAGGGAAAGCTGGAGGGCGGCAGCTTGAGGAACGAACTGGAGCCGAGTTGTTCTTTGGTGAAGTCGTAGAGGGTTGAACTCGGAAGTTTGACCTCGGTTGCCTTGCGCGGTGCGCTGTCACCGGAGACAAAGGCGGTGGCAACGAAGTTGTGGGCATCGAGACGCAGGCGGATGCGGTCGTACTCGGCGAGTCCCGCGGTGTCGAGATCGAATTCCGTGTGGCCACTGACCGTGCCCAGATTGAGGATTTTCGCCTCCACTTCCTCGGAAGAAACTCCGGCGCTTTGTTCGGAAAGGGCGTACTGGACCGGGGTGTTTGCGTCATAGAGGCGGAGGTCGCCGAGATCAGGACGAGCATGTGTCCACAGCGCCTCGTCGACAACGAAGAAATTCTGGCGAGCCGGTTCGGCGATGTGAACCTCGCGAACGTTGGTGAAATAAGGGATGGCGGGCTCGGGGCGGTTGGGGAGATCCACAACCAGTAGCAGAAGGAAGGTGGAAAGGATCCACTTCATACGCTGGTGCGGTTCCCTTCTTTCGCCGGGGGCCGAGTCCTGGCCGAGAGCTTCAGCCAATCCCGCTGATAGGCGAATGAAATTGCCAGCAGCAGGACGCCGAGAACGACGAAGCTGACGATGCGATATCCGCGATCGAGTTGCGAGAGGTCGTAGATGAAAACTTTGCCGATCGTGGCGGCGATGAGGACGAGAGCTTGCCAACGGACGAAGGCGCTGCGGCGCAAGAATCCGATGATCATTAAGGCGGCGCCGTAGGCCATCCAGAGCGCGGAGTAGGTGAAGTCGCGTTCGATGTCGATGATGTGCAGATTGGAGGCATAGATCCAACGAGTGCCATTCCAGCGAGGCGCCAGGATCTGGCGCGCATAGTAGTCGGTCACTTCGCGGGTGAGGGCGATGAGAGCGAGGGCGTTCAGGGCTACGACTGCGATGGCCGCGACGGTTCTGGCGGTTTCATCTTCGCGCTTTCGGGCATACCAGGCAACAGCTGCGAGGACGGCGATGGCAACGGCATAGGTAGCCATCCGCAGGTTGAATAGAAGTTGCGTCGGGTGAAAGTTGTCGAAGATCAGCAAGCGGGCCACACCAAGCGCCAACGCCCCCAGGGCAAATGCATTGAGGAAATCGGAGCGGATGCGATTGCCGATCCAAAGCAGAACGCCTGCCTCGACGAACCATCCCATGGTGATCCAGTGAGCATCGAGGCGGATCGGGATGGCGACAGTGATGAAGCCGATCGCGACGGCAAGGTGGAGAAGATAGAGGATCTCGGAGGCGCCCGGCGCGAGCCTTCTTGTGTGGACTTGGCGGCTGAGCAGAATGTAGATCGCCGCCAGCGCCAGAGCGAACCAGGCCATGTAGGTCTTATCGATGTCCGAGATCATGACGTAGGCCTGGAGGAAATAGACTCCGGCGTTCACGAAGGCGAGGAGAGCCGGGATCGCCGCAAAGAAAGGAGGTTCGTCCTCGGGCTGAAGCGTCACCAGCGGGGTGATAGCGAAGATGGCGAAGAAGAGCGTGGAGAAGGCGAGCGTCACACTGAGTTCGGGACGCGAATAGAACTCGGAATACCAGCCGAGATACAGCACAAGCGTGCCGGCATAGCTCAACACCAACAACCGGCGCCAAGGCTTGAATGTGACGAGAACCAGAGTGGCGATGTCGAGAATGGCTACGTAGGAGAAGAGCGCGACTTCGCGGTTCTGGCCGGTGGAAAGCAGGAGCGGGGTAGTGAATCCGCCGATCAGAGCGAAGACGGCCAGAATCTGGGCGTCCTGAGCAAGAGCCATGGCCGCGGCGCAGGCGGTGACGATGATCATCATGGCGAAGACAACGGTGTTGGGGATGAGTCCATAGCGCTGGAACGCGGCCCAGAGCGAGAGATAGAGCGTGCCGATGCCGACGGCCTTCAACGAGTAGGAGAACGCCTTGTAGTCCTTGAGGCGAAAGCGCTCGCTCCAGATGACGATCGCGATGCCAGCGACGAGGCCGATAGCGACGCGGCCAGCGGGGCCGATCCAATTATTTTCGAAGGCAAACTTCAGGAAATACGAGATCCCGATGAGAACGGCGGCGATGCCGATGCGGTTGAGCCAGTGGGAACCGATACGGGATTCGAGGTCGGGTTGGGGCTCGGTGCGTCTGGGAGTCTGAGACGGAGCGGGCGTGGAAAGCGCTGCCGGGCCTTGCCCGGCCGGACGGCCGAGGGCGGCCGTCCCCACATGTTCCGTGGCGGCGGGCGCCGGTGCTGCCGACGGGGCACGCTGCTGCGGCAAGACTTCCACGTCCATGCCGAGCTTGCGCTCAATGCGATAGATTCGCGCGGTCAGTTCGGCGAGCAGTCGCCGGATCTCCTGGAGATCACTCTGGGACGAGTCCATGACTGGGACAGGAGATTATCGGCGAAACGGGGAGAGGTTGCACGCTGTTTTTGTGAGAGCGGTGTTTGAGTGGTGCGGGCGGTGGCGGCGAGGATGCGGGCGCTACGATTTGACAGTGCTGCCGTCCAGGGCTAGTTCTTTGGCGATGGGCTTCATGGCTTCGATGCAGAAGGTGATGTGTTCGTCGAGGTCGACGCCGAGGTCTTTTGCTCCGTTGATGATGTCGTCGCGGTTTACTTTGCGGGCGAAAGCTTTGTCTTTCATCCGCTTTCTGACGGACTTGGCGTCGACTTCGGCGAGGGACTTGCCGGGCTTGATGAGGGCGACGGCGGTGATGAATCCGGCGAGTTCGTCGCAGGCGAAGAGCGATTTTTCCATCGGCGTGTCGCGGCTGACGCCCGAGTATTCGGCGTGCGACATAATGGCGCGGCGGATTTCGTCGGAGTATCCGCGCTCTTTCAGGATCTCGTTTCCTTTGTAGGGATGCTCTTCAGGCGTGGGCCAGCGTTCATAGTCGAAGTCGTGGATGAGGCCGACGATGCTCCAGAGATTTTCGGCTTCGGGGGATCCGTCGCCGTATTTGCGCGAGCAGGCGCGCATGCAGGCCTCGACGGCGAGAGCGTGCTTGCGCAGGCTTTCGGATTGGGTGAACTCGGTGAGGAGTTGCCAGGCTTGGTCTCTCGTGTTGATTGGATGTCTCCTTTTCCGAGAAAGACCAGAAAGGACGATGCGTATGCCCCGTTCCCAATTCGTTGGCTAAGGTAACTTACACGGTCGTGCCTTCAGAACTACTATTGAACCACGGTATGCTGCTCTTCCTAGCCGGAACTATCATTGATATCGCGGTCCTTTTGGCTGTGGCATTCATCTTGGGCGGAATAATGCCAAGCATGCCAAACAAGCTCTACCGGTTTGTCTTTCTGTTCGTCCTCTGTGTGCCACTGAATTTCGTTATCAATTACGTCAATGTTTGGGCGTGTGGGTACCACAAGATGGGCAGGACTGGGGCTTTGATCATTGCGGTCCTCCTTGCTGCTTACGGAACTTTCTTGCCATCGCAGCCGCGCAGGTCAAATACACCGTGATCTTCGGGGCTGCCCATCCCGTCCTTTACAGATGTATTACCTTTCGGGACATCACTGGGGGCTGGCTCATCCTTTCCAGATTCAATTTTGCTTCCGTTGCGGAGCCCCACCCTCTTTCGCAAACAACGCGAAAGAAGGGTGGGGCAACCGCCTCATAGGCTGTTATATTCTTGGCAGATCACGTTTCTTGCTATGGTTGCCCCACTCTTCCCGCGCTGTCTGCGGGAGGGTGGGGCTTTACGATAGTTGATGGGACGCCGAAGCGTTCCCGTTTCCGCGCCGTCCATTCCGATTCAATCGCCACTGCTCCCTCTGCTCCGGTCGCGTAATGAACGAAGCTGCTCCAAGGCCAGTCCTCAGGCCGGGCGACCAATCCCCGCTTCACCGGATTCCGATGGATGTAGCGCAATTTCTCGACGCGCTTAGGCTCACTCCACACCGGAAAGTCATAGTAGCGAACCTGCCAAAAACGAGGAAGATCGTTCCCTCGGAGTTTGTGCGAAGTGATCTGCTTGAGCATCTGCAGCACCACTGAGAGTGGCTTGCGCTCCGGTTCGCTGATGAGCAAGTGAACATGTTCGGGCATGATCACGTAGCCGGCAATGTAGCATCCGTACCAGAGCCGCACACGCTCCAATTCTTGCTCGAAAACGTGCTTTGCGGTGGGGGGGAGTCGAGCAGCTTCATCCGCTGGTAACAGCTGAAGGTGATGAAGTGAAGGCAGCCTTGCTGCTGATAACGAACAGGCTTGCTCATGAAATCGATTGTAGTTCCACGCTGTCGCCACAGGTGATGGGCCGACGAAAGATAGATCAAGAGTTTGCCCAAACTGGGAAAGCGGTAGCGGTGGAGTCTGGAGTCCCCCACCCTCCCGCACAAAACGCGGGAAGGGTGGGGCAACCTCGGCGCATCCACTTAGTAAACACCGTGCGGATTTGCGATTAATCATCAGTCCCCGTGTGAATCCTGAGTTTCACAGTTTGGTTCGCGCAATGCAAATCCGACTGTCGCATTTTTTGTGCATTTTGTTGTTGACTTCCACAGGGCAGATGTCGCAAATTGAGCCTGCAGTTGACCTCTCCCCCATAAGAGCTTCTGCAAGGCTGTAAGGAGGGCCCGCTCTGGCACTCCCTAACCCGATGGCTACGACTCTTGCCCCAGTAGATTCCAGGGAAGTCGTTCGTTGCGATCACTGCCTGTTAGTTCAGTTCCGCACATCCAATAACAATTGCCGACGCTGCCACGCGTCTCTGGACGAGGAACCGGAGCCGGAACCGATCATGGTTGCGACGCCGGTGATGATGCCGATGCCCGGTACGGGGCGCGGACACCTGAACCTTGCGACCTCCATCCGCTCACTGCGCTTGCGCAGCGGGCTTAGCCAGCGGCAACTTGCCGGAAGAATGGCGGTACCGCGGACGTACGTGTCGAAAATCGAAAACGAGAAGGCCACGCCTACGCTGTCGTCCCTGGAACGGCTGGCGCGCGCACTGGAGGTTACTGTGCCCGAACTGCTCAGCGGCGGAGAACGCAGCCGTCAGGAAGAAATCAACGAATTGATGAAAGATCAATTCATCGCCGAACTCTTGCCGTTCGTTTCGCAACTGAACGGGATGCAGATGTCGAGCATCCTGACGCAGGTGCGGGATCTGACGGTGAGGCCGCGGAGAAGCGCGTAGTTGAAGTCTATCGGCGATATAGCCGATAGAGTGAGAGTTAGAGGTCCTTCGGCTGCAAACAGCGCAGTCTCAGGATTTCGCCAGCGGGCTCAATTTATCCGGGCAACCAGCCAACACTAGAGCCGGGACCGATTCATGGTCCCGGCTTTTTTTGTCCCCCGGCATCCGCCATGCACTCCGGTCATCTATAGACCTATAAGGAGTGCCCATGTCGAATCCTAGAAAATCGGTAGTTATTACCGGCGCCTCCAGCGGGATCGGACGCGCGAGTGTTGCACTGATGAATCAGACTGGATGGCAGGTCTTTGCGAGCGTCCGGAAGACATCTGATCAGCAAGAACTGCAGGAAGCGTATGGAGAGAATGTCGTCCCCGTCGTGATGGACGTGGAAAATGAATGGTCCATTAGAACGGCGGCGCAGCACATCGCATCGCAACTTGGCGGGCGAGGTCTGGATGGATTGGTGAACTGTGCCGGGATCGGAGTGGTTCGGCCGATCGAATACGCCAGCCTGTCGGAGCTTCGCCAGATCTATGAGATCAACGTGTTTGGGCAGATTCTGGTTGCGCAGTCGCTTTTGCACCTGTTGCGCAGAAATCGGGGCCGGATCGTGAATATCACTTCGGTTGGAGTGAACATTGCAATCCCGTTTGGAGGCCTGCTGAACTCCAGCAAGAGCGCATTCGGGATGTTGAGCGACAGCATGCGGCTGGAGCTTCGGCCGTTTGGAATCCGCGTAATTGCCCTGGAACCGGGAGCGATCTCTACACCCGCGGTGGACAAGACGCTTGGAGATATCGAGAAGGTCATCGAAAACTTGCCCGCCGAGGCGCGCGTGCAATACGGCGAGATGCTACGAGCGTTCGGCCGCCGCGCCTACGAGCGCGAAAAGAGTGGGAGCAGTCCGGATGTGGTGGCGCACGCGGTTCATCACGCCCTGAGTTCGAATCGTCCTCGGATTCGGTATCGGGTTGGCAAACACGCGAGATTGCTGGCAACTCTGCCCAAGCTTTTGCCGGAAACTGTGCTCGATGCGCTGCGGATTCGCATGTTCGGGCTCGAGGTGCCGCCGAAGGGCCGGCGGGAGACGAGAAAGCCACGAGCGGCATCGCCGCTGCGTCCGATGGCCGTGAATCCGAAGTAAATCGACGAACATCTATCTGAAGATGAATCTGGAACAAAATGGAAGTGTCTTCGGATGGTTGGGTGGACCTGCTGATCTTGGGTCCGAGACCGACTCGCGGATTGACGGACATCCTGCGGGCGCGCCCGATGGCGCCCTGCTGGATGCCTATTCGACAGCGGTCACCGGCGCGGTGGAGCGGATCAGTCCGGCGGTTGTGCATATTGAAGTGCATCAGAATGCCGGGCGAACGCGATCCGGCGAGCCTCGGGAGCGACAGGGCGGTGGGTCGGGATTTGTGTTCACTCCGGACGGGCTGATCCTGACGAACAGTCACGTGGTGCATGAGGCGGCCCGGATTGCGGTGACGCTGGCCGACGGACGGCACATGCCGGCGACGCTGATTGGGGAGGATCCGGCGAGCGATCTGGCGGTGATCCGGCTGGAGCGTCCGCAATTTGACGAGCCGGGACTGGCTGCGGCCGAACTGGGCGACTCGCAGAAGTTGCGGGTGGGGCAGATTGCGATCGCGATTGGCGCTCCGTACGGATTTCAGTCGACGGTGACGGCAGGAGTGGTGAGCGCGCTGGGACGATCGCTGCGATCGTATTCGGGCCAGCTGATCGACGACGTGATTCAGACCGACGCATCGCTGAATCCGGGAAATTCTGGCGGCCCGCTGGTGGATTCGCAGGGGCGAGTGATTGGCGTCAATACCGCGACAATTCTGCCGGCGCAGGGAATCTGCTTTGCGATCGGGATTAATACTGCGAAGTTCGTCGCGAGCCGGTTGCTGCGGGATGGGCGGATTCGGCGCAGCTATGTGGGAATCTCGGGGCAGACGGTGCCGGTACACCGCCGCGTGGTGCGGTTCTACGATCTGGCGAAAGAGAGTGGAGCGCTGGTGCTGCACGTGGAAGATGAGAGTCCGGCGAAACGGGCGGGGCTGCGAGAGGGTGACATTATTGTGGCGCTCGAGGGACAGCCGGTGGCGGGAGTCGACGATCTGCACCGGTTGCTGACGGAGGTGCGCGTGGGCCTGAGCTGCGCGATGTATGTATTGCGCGGGACCGAGAGGCGGGAGATGAGTATTGTTCCTGAGGAAGCACGGTAGCGATTCGCTGCCGCGCCTGGATCCTTCGCTTCGCCTGAGACGCGGCTCCGCTCGGGATGACGCAATAATTTCTTCTTCCTCTGTTAGTTTCCGAAAATGGCGCTGGTGGCGCGTCCTTCGCCGAATCGCAGTTGCTTCTGCTCGTTGACACCATCCTTCCAAGCTGATAAAAGTTAACGTTCTTCCCGAACGCGATAGGGTCCTAGGTCTGTGCCTTCGCGACTATGCCGGACGAAACGAAATCTCCCTCGACACCGCCGCCGGAAGACAAACCGAAGCCGACGGCGGAGCAACCCGCAACTCCGGGCGGGGTGAAAGCTACACCCTCCGGATCGGTTCAATCAGAAACGAAAACAATTCCCACCAAGCCTTCTCCACCTTCCGAAGCGGCGACTCCAGCAACTCCTCCGAAACCTGCGGCACCTGCGGCGGCAGCGAAACCGCCGGCGGCGGCCCCGGCAAAACCGGCTGGACCTGTGCCGATTCCGTGGGATTCGCCGATGGTTAAGAAGCTGAAGCGGGCGTATGGATCAGGCATCGAGCCACTGACACACCTGGGCCAGAACTATATGGTGGTGGACCGGTCGCTTATCCCTGAGTTGCTGCAGGTTTTGCGCGACGAGGAGCAGTTCGATTACTGCGTGGATCTGACGGCGGTGCACTATCCCAAGCGCGAGAAGCAGTTCGACGTGGTGTGGGTGCTGTATTCGTTTTCGCGGAACCAGCGCATTCGCGTGAAGACCTTGATCGCAGACGGTGAGAGTTTGCCGAGCTCGGTGCCGCTCTGGGCGACCTGCAACTGGCTGGAGCGCGAAGTTTACGACATGTTCGGGATCAAGTTCGACGGGCATCCGGACTTGAAGCGGATTCTGCTGCCGGATGGGTGGAAGGGATTCCCGTTGCGGAAGGATTACGGAATTTTGCAGCAGGATAACGAGTGGGTGCAGATCAATTTAGGGATTGAGAGCGGGCAATGAGATCTGAATTGCCTGATTCCATGCACGTGTTGTCATCCTGAGAGAAGCGAAGGACCTATGGACTTGTTGGCAGCGTCACCGAAGTCAAGGAATGCATAGGCCCTTCGCGGCAAAAAAGCGCCGCTCAGGATGACAAACTTTCAAAACGGAGTAACGACAGACTAGCGAAAACTTGATGACGGATCCGAAGACACTCTCGCCGCTTGATCTCGACGCTCACGAGAAGACGTTTCTCGACGCGAACGAGCTTGTCATCAATATGGGGCCGCAGCATCCGGCGACGCATGGCGTGCTGCGCGTCATTTTGCGGCTGGATGGCGAGAAAGTTCTCGGGCTCGAGTGCGTCATTGGATATCTGCATCGCGGCGTGGAGAAGATCGCCGAGAACCGCACCTACACGATGTTCAATCCGTACGTCGACCGCATGGATTATGTTGCGGCGGTTTCGAACGGGCTGGGATATTGCGAGGCGGTGGAAAAGCTGCTCAGCGTCGAGGCTCCGCCGCGGGCGCAGTATATTCGCGTCATCCTGACGGAGTTGAACCGGATCGCCAGCCACCAGTTGTGGCTGGGAACGCATGCGCTCGACATCGGCGCGATTACGCCGCTCTTCTATACCTTCCGCGACCGGGAAGAGATCCTCAAGATTTTTGAAAAATATTGCGGGGCCCGGCTGACGACGCACGCGTTCCGCATTGGCGGGCTGCAGTATGAGGCGTATGACGGCTTCGAGGAAGACGTCCGGAAATTCTGCAAGTTCGTGAAGCCGAAGATCGACGAGTACGAAGAGCTGCTGACGACGAACCGCATATGGCTGGAGCGGACCAAGGGCGTGGGAGTCATCTCCGGCAAAGATTGCATTGCGCTGGGCGTGACCGGTCCGGTGCTGCGGGCGAGCGGAGTGAAGTGGGATATCCGCAAAGCGCTGCCGTATGCGAATTACAAGAACTTCGATTTCGAGGTTCCAACGGGCGAGAACGGCGACACGTACGACCGGTATATTGTGCGCATGATCGAGATGCGGCAATCGCTGCGGATCATCGAGCAGGCGGTTGAAGGGATTCCGGAAGGTCCGATCATGGCGAAGGTGCCGAAGGTGATGAAGCCTCCGGTGGGCGAGGTTTACCACTCGATCGAGGCGCCCAAGGGCGAGTTGGGATATTTCATCGTCAGTGACGGATCAACGCAGCCGTACCGGGTGCGCGTGCGTCCGCCGAGCTTTGTGAATCTGCAGGCGCTGGAACTGATGTGCCGCGGGCAACTCGTCGCGGACGTGATTGCGGTGATCGGCACCCTCGACATCGTGCTCGGCGAGGTGGACCGCTGATGCACGGCATCGTTGAATACATCTCCTCTTACTTGCAAAGCAATCAGACGCCGGGAGCCGCCGGGAATTTCGCCTGGGCGACGATCTACATCCTGCTGGTGTTTGCCGGGCTGTCGGTCGCTGTGATCTGCATGAACTGGCTGGAGCGCAAGATACTGGCGCACATGCAGGTGCGGTTGGGGCCGATGCGTGTGGGTCCGCACGGGCTGCTGCAGCCGATCGCCGACGCGCTGAAGCTGCTGCTGAAAGAAGACATCATCCCGGCGGAAGCCGACGCGACCGTCTTTTGGGTGGCTCCGTTCATCGTGGTGCTGGCGGCGTTCACCGTGTTTGTGGTGGTGCCATTCGGGCCGACGCATGCGATCACCGACATGAATATCGGAATCCTGTTCATGCTGGGCGTGTCGTCGCTGGCGGTGCTGGGGATTGTGACCGCGGGATGGGCGTCGAACTCGCACTATCCGCTGATCGGAGCGCTGCGATCAAGCGCGCAAATGGTTTCGTACGAGATCGCGATGGGGCTGGCGGTGGTTTCGGCGATCATGATGACCAGCCTGAATGCGGAGGGCACGGGGACGCTGAGCATGATCGGGATCGTGCAGGCGCAACTCGAGCAGAAAGAATGGTTCCTGTTCAAGTTCTTCCCGCTCGGGATTATCGCGTTTGGAATTTTTGCCATTGCAATGGTGGCGGAAACGAATCGCGCTCCGTTTGACCTGCCGGAAGCGGAATCCGAACTGACTGCCGGGTTCCATACTGAGTACAGCGGATTCCGCTGGTCATTGTTCTTTCTGGCGGAATACTCGGCGATGATTGCGGTGTCGTCGATTGCGGTCACGCTGTGGCTGGGCGGATGGTTGCACCCGTTCCCGAATCTGCTGAGCGGGCCCACGTGGGATCTGGTGTTCTCGCTCTTCCCCGGGCTGACGTTCTTGTTCCTGGCCGCTTTGTGCTTCTACAGCACAGCGCGGATGCCGAAACATCCGTTGTTCAGAATTCAGACGATTGGACTGGCGGGATTTGGCGCTGTGCTGGCGCTGATTGGGCTGATTCTGTTCTGGGGACCGGCGCGGGTACGGGTGCAGGACATTTTCTGGTTCTCGGCGAAGGTAGCCGGGTTCATGTACCTCTATATCTGGTATCGTGGCACGTTCCCGCGATATCGATTCGACCAATTGATGAAGGTGGGATGGAAGGTGCTGCTGCCGACGGGATTTGCGTTGTTGATCGTGACGGCCATCGTCGGCATGCGGGCGGAAGTTTGGGGTGAAGTGATCGTGCCCATCTGGCTTGGATTTACGGAATTTATGCGGAGGTTATTCTGAGATGAATCCTCCGGTTGCGACGACATTCTTCTTCTACTTTCTGGCGGCGACGATGGTCATCGGCGGCATTCTGGTGATCACCCGGAAGAATGCTGTGCACTCCGCCCTGGCG
Source organism: uncultured Acidobacteriota bacterium (assembly GCA_963763845.1). Classification (GTDB taxonomy): domain Bacteria; phylum Acidobacteriota; class Terriglobia; order Terriglobales; family Acidobacteriaceae; genus Sulfotelmatobacter. The sequence continues at coordinate 368,115 of CAVXPX010000008.1, read as the reverse complement.
TTGATTACGACGCTGCTGGCGCAGGCCGCGCTTTACCTGATGCTGTATGCGCCGTTCGTCGCTGGCGTGCAGATCATTCTTTATGCGGGCGGCATCATGGTGCTGTTCCTGTTCGTGATCATGCTGATCTCGATCGAGCGGAACATGAAAGAGCGGCAATTCAACAAGCAGTGGCTGGTTGGGATTGTCGCGGCGGCGGCGTTGGGCACGCTTTTCGTCACGGTCTATACAAAAACGGTGCGAGGCACGACGCTGTTTATCGAGGGCCGGCTGAGCTACGGAGAGAGCCAGAACACGCAGCTGATTTCGAATCTGCTGTTCGACCGCCGCGCCGGCATGTACATGTTCGCCTTCGAGATCGCTTCGCTGCTGTTGCTGGTGGCGATTATTGGCGCTGTAGTGATGGCGAAAAAGAGAATTTGAAGAAAGCAGCTTCGAGCTAAGAATCCAGCGGCTGGGTTCGGTAACTAGGAGCTAGCAGCATAGTTAGAAGCTTGAGATGAACACTTTGCTTCACATTTCGACGTTGCACTATCTGGTGCTCGGGGCGGCGCTGTTTCTGCTGGGCGTGATTGGCGTGCTGACGCGGCGGAATGTCGTGATCGTGCTGATGTCGATTGAGTTGATTCTGAATGCGGTGAACCTGAATCTGGTGGCGTTCTCGCGGTACTGGCAGAGCATTCACGGAGCCTCGGCGCTGCACGGGCAGGTATTCGCGATTTTTGTGATTACCGACGCCGCGGCCGAAGCCGCCGTCGGGCTGGGAATTCTGATCGCCTTCTTCCGCAACAAGGAGACGGTCAACGTGGACGAAGTGAATTTGTTGAAGTGGTAGAAAGGCAACTGTCGGCTACCAGCCTTCAGCTGTCAGTGCACGGTTCGACTTCGGCGAAGGCTGACGTGCGTTAGTTGTAACGGTTGGTTTGGCTGAGAGCAGACGGCTGAAAGCTTACATGCTATTTCTAGACCACATATGGATCATTCCGCTGCTGCCTGCGATTGGGGCGGCAATCATGTTCTTTTTCGGGCGGAAGCTGACGAAGCAGAGCGTGAGCGCGGTTTGCGTCGGGGCGGTGGTACTGACGTTCGCCTTCGCCTGCGGCACCGTCCTGCAATACAACGGCTGGGCTGAAGTCCACAATCATCAGCCTTACCAGAACATTCTTTATACGTGGCTTGGAACCGATACCGGTCACCTGAATTACCTCACCCACGACGGCACGCCGGCCGCGTTTCAGGCCGATGCCGGCTTCCTGATCGATCCGCTTTCGAGCATCTGGCTTCTGTTTGTCACCGGAGTCGGGATGCTGATCCATATTTATTCGATCGGCTACATGGCGTATGAAGGCGGGTACTACCGGTTCTTCGGCTACCTGAACCTGTTCATGTTCTCGATGCTCACGCTGATTCTGGCCAACAATTATGCGCTGATGTTTGTGGGCTGGGAGGGCGTGGGGTTGTGCTCGTATCTGCTGATCGGGTTTTATTTTCAGCGGAAGTCGGCGAGCAACGCCGCGAACAAGGCGTTCATTGTCAATCGCGTTGGCGATGCCGGATTCCTTCTCGGGATGTTCTTCATCGCGTGGTATATGGGGTCGCTGCGGTATACGGACGTGATTGCCGCGGCACATTCCGGAAGGTTCGCGATCGGAGATCCGATCATCACGGCTGCGACGCTGCTGCTGTTCGTGGGTGCTTGCGGAAAGTCGGCGCAGCTTCCTCTTTATGTGTGGCTGCCGGACGCGATGGAGGGCCCGACTCCGGTCAGCGCGCTGATCCATGCGGCGACGATGGTCACGGCGGGCGTGTACATGGTGGCGCGTTCGAACGCGCTGTTCGTGCTGGCTCCGACGTCAATGAAGACGGTGGCAATCGTCGGAGCGCTGACGGCGATTTTTGCGGCCTCGATCGGGCTGGTGCAGAACGACATCAAGCGCGTGCTGGCGTATTCGACCGTTTCGCAGCTGGGATACATGTTCCTGGCGCTCGGAGTGGGAGCATTCGCCGCGGGCGTGTTCCACGTGTTCACGCATGCTTTCTTCAAGGCGTTGCTGTTCCTTGGGGCCGGATCGGTGATCCATGCAATGAGCGGCGAGCAGGACATGCGAAATATGGGCGCGCTGGGGGACAAGATTCCGATTACGTTCCGGACAATGTTCATCGCGACGCTGGCGATCTCAGGCATTCCGCCGTTTGCGGGATTTTTCTCGAAGGATGAAATTCTCTGGCAGACCTGGACAAGCGAGGGCGGAGCGTACCGGATTCTTTGGGGAATTGGTTATATCACGGCGCTGATGACGGCGATCTACATGTTCCGGCTGATTTATCTGACGTTCTACGGCAAGCCGCGAATGAGTCATGAGACCGAGCACCATGTGCACGAGTCGCCGGCATCGATGACGGTGCCGCTGGTGATACTGGCGTTGTGCTCCGTATTTGCGGGATTTCTGGGATGGCCGCGCAGCCTCGGCGGATCGGATCGGTTTGCACATTACCTGGACCCGGTTTTCGCGCGGGGCGAGGTTCACGTGTTAGCTGAGGAAGGAAAGGCCGCACAGCTCGCGGCTGGCGAGCGCGAAGAAGAACATACCAGCCCGACGGAATATCTGCTGATGTTCCTATCGGTTGCGGCAGCGGGCGTGGGCTGGTGGATGGCGGGGAGATCGTACGCGAAGGCCGATAAAGGTTACGTCGAGCCCATCGATGCCGCCTCCCCTGCGGTGTACAAGACGCTGCTGAACAAGTATTACGTCGATGAAGGATACGACTACGTCTTCACCGGGCGGCGCAAGCTGGGCAAAGTGCGTCTAGGCGCCATGGGACTGGGCGAGGCGAGCTCGTGGTTCGACGCGAATGTCGTGGATGGCGCGGTGAATGCTGCGGGATGGATCACGCGCGCGGCGGCGACGGTTTCAAGCTGGTGGGATAAGTGGATCATCGACGGAATCTGCGTGAATGGCCCGGCGATTCTCGCGCGTGTGTTGAGTTATCCGGCGCGGCTGTTCGAGTGGGGCCTGGTGCAGTGGTATGCGCTGGTAATGACGGCGGGTTTGGTCGGGTTCGTCTTTTATTACCTGTATCACTAAAGGCAGCTCCTGGCTGCTAGCTTCCAGCGAGAGCCGGAAGCGAAGTGGCACGAGCCAGGAGCTGGCGGCTAGAAGCTAGAAGCTCATTATGCAATCTCACATTCTCTCCATCATTCTCTTCACGCCGCTGCTGGGCGCCTTCCTGCTTCTCTTCGTCCCTAAAGAGAATAAGGAGGCGATCCGGTGGATTGCGAACATTTTCGCGCTGGGCGGCTTCCTGATCTCGCTGCCGCTGGTGCCGTGGTTCTGGGCGCTGCGCTTCGAGCCCGGCTTCAAGTTTGTCGAGGGCACGGCGAACAACTGGATTCCATCAATCGGCGCGGGCTATGTGCTCGGCATTGACGGCATTTCGTTTCTGCTCATCATGCTGACGACGCTGCTGGGCTGGATCTCGATTCTTTCGTCGTGGACCGCGATTGAAACCCGCGTGAAGGAGTACTACATCTGGTTTCTGGTGCTGCAGACCGGGATGCTCGGCGTCTTCATGGCGCTGGATTTTTTCCTCTTCTTTGTGTTCTGGGAGGCGATGCTGGTGCCGATGTATCTGCTGATCGGCATTTGGGGAGGGCCGCGGAAGCTTTACGCCGCGATCAAGTTCTTCCTGTACACGCTAGCCGGTTCGGTGCTGATGCTGTTGGGAATTCTGTTTCTCTACTTCCACCATCACAGCGTGACGCAGGTTTTCACCTTCAGCATTCCTGAACTGTACAAGACCGCTCCGCAGATTTACACGGACTATGGACCGTACGCCGCGACGCTGCTGTTCCTGAGTTTCTTCTTCGCATTTGCGATCAAAGTGCCGATGTTCCCGTTCCACACGTGGCTGCCGGATGCGCACGTGGAGGCTCCGACGGCGGGTTCGGTAATCTTGGCCGGCGTCCTGCTGAAGATGGGAACGTACGGATTCATACGCTTCTCGCTTCCCTTCTTCCCGGATGTATTGATGCACACTAGAGTGCGCTTCTGGGTGATGGTGCTGTCGGTGATTGCGATCATTTACGGCGCGCTGGTGTCGCTGATGCAGAAGGACATGAAGAAGCTGGTGGCGTATTCATCGGTCAGCCATCTTGGCTTCTGTACGCTGGGGATTTTTGCGCTGTCTCCGCTGGGCCTGAGCGGGTCTGTCTTGCAGCAGATCAACCACGGGATCTCGACGGGCGCGCTGTTCTTGATCGTCGGAATTCTCTACGAGCGGAGGCACACGCGCGACATCGCGGAGTATGGCGGAATTTCGAACGTCATGCCGGTGTACGCGACGATCACCATGATCATGTTCCTGTCGTCGATGGGCTTGCCGCTGCTGAACGGGTTCGTGGGCGAGTTCTCGATCCTGCAAGGGACGTTCATGGTGAAGGACATCGCCGGGCATCCGGGATGGTTCTGGGCGGCGTGGGCCGTGCCGGGAGTGATTCTGGCCGCGGCGTATCTGCTGTGGCTGTATCAGCGGGTATTTTTTGGGACGGTCACGAATCCGAAGAATGAAAAACTGCACGATCTGACGCCGCGGGAGATCGCGACCTTCGCTCCTCTGCTGATCATGGCGTTCTGGATCGGGCTGTATCCGAAACCGTTTTTCCAGATTCTGCAGCAGCCCGTGAATAGCCTGGTGGCAACGATGAACCGCGAATCGGCAAAGACGGATCAAAACGTGAACGCGGCGGTTCAGCCGGCGGCAAATCCTGCGGCCACAGCGATAAGCACGGCTGATCCGAGCGCAGTTCCGAAACTCCATCCGAAACCGGTGGGCGCGGCGAAAAAGGGGAAGAACTAGTGGTCTGGACCGACTACCTTCTGGCGCTGCCGATCACGCTGCTGGTGCTGTTTGCGCTCGGCATCCTGCTGATCGACTTCATGCTGCCGAAGGAGATGAAGTGGGCCAATTCGGTGACGGCGTTTATCGGGGTACTGTTCTCCGCGGCCGGCGTGTACAAGATCCAGATGTGGCTGAACGCCAACAATGCTGCTGGCACTCCGGGCATGTTGCGGACGATGCTGGTCGACCGGTTCGCTTTGTACTTCTTCTATTTGTTCCTGGCGGCCACGGCGATCGCCATCCTGGTTTCGGTCCGTTATCTCGAAACCGAGCATGAGAATCACGGCGAATACTACGCGCTGATGCTGCTGTCGGTCGCGGGCATGATGTGCATGGCCGCCGGATTCGATATCGTCCTGATCTTCATCGGCCTGGAGTTGATGGCCATCTCGACGTATGTCCTGGTCGGATTCCTCAGGCGCGACCGGCGCTCGAATGAGGCCGCGCTGAAATATTTTCTGCTTGGAGCTTTCTCGTCGGGAATCTTTGCTTACGGACTCTCGCTGCTTTACGGGCTGAGCGGCAGCACCAACCTTGCGGTGATTCGTCAGGAAGTGGCGCACCGGATTCTCGATCCGCAGTACAGGCCAGTTGCGATCGTGGCGCTGATCGCGACGATGACCGGGTTACTGTTCAAGATCGCGGCTGTGCCGTTTCATCAATGGGCGCCGGACGCGTATGAAGGAGCGCCGACCAGTATCACGGCATTCATGTCGGTTGCGGTGAAGGCGGCAGGATGGGCGATGCTGCTGCGGATCCTGATCGTGGGACTGCTTCCCTTGCGCGACGTATGGGTGCCGATGCTGGTGTTTGTTTCGATCGCCACCATGACGGGGGCGAATTTTGCGGCGCTGACGCAGACTAATACGAAACGGCTGCTGGCGTATTCGTCGATTGCGCACGTTGGATACATGCTGCTCGGGCTTGTCGCCGGAACGGCCACGGAACTTAGCCCGGACGGCGTGAAGGGCATCCTGATCTACCTGCTGGTTTACACGTTCATGAATCTGGGCGCGTTTGCGGTGATCACGTCGCTGCGGCATCGCAAAGTGATTGGCGACGAACTCGACGATATGAATGGGCTCTATTCGCGGGCCCCGGTCGAAGCGGTGCTGATGCTGGTATTCCTCTTGTCGCTGGCCGGAATTCCGCCGCTCGCCGGATTCTGGGGCAAGTACTTTATCTTCCTCAGCCTCATCTCGACGCAGCATTACGCTTTGGCAGCGCTGGGCGTGCTCTATTCGGTTTTCGGCCTCTACTACTACCTGAAGATGGCCAACGCGATGTTCATGGGCCAGCCGGAAAAGGGAGAAGAGAAGCTTCCCGTCAGCTTCGCCATGCGCACGGCTGTGGGTTTGACGGCGTTTGCAACGATCTATATCGGCGTCTTCCCCAACCGGTTCATTGAGATCGCGAACTGGGCGCTGGGGATCGCGCAGAATCCGAATGTGGCGAATCTGACCCGCTGATCAACTGGGAGTGCGCAAGATTCCTCGCCCGCTCGTGAAAAGCGCGGGGCTTCGGAATGACGCCGTCGCGAAGACCCCGGAATTCCTAAACGGATTTATCCATTGCCATCCAAACTTCGCGTAGAATTTCCTGTCGGCAAGATTGCATTCGATGCCAGATAAGGATCCCGCCTCCGATCGAAAGAAGAGCCCATGGGTTCAGTTTGGGCGCTACAGCCAGCTTGCGTTCATGCTTCCTGCGGGGACGGTGGCTGGATATCTGGTCGGGGCGCTGCTGGACCGGTGGCTGCATCAGTCGTGGATCAGCGTGGTCGGGCTGCTGCTGGGCACCGTGGGCGCGTTGGTCGAACTGATAAGGACGATTTCGCGGGATACGGAATGAGGGGATGGGAAGAGTAGTAATCTGCAGCGAGACATGGGGCACGCCTGGGTTTCTTCAGGGTCACGCTCCTTTATGAATCATGCGCCTGCACAAATCGCCACAACTGAGACTGCGGATTCCGAGGCCTTCTACGCGGGCGGGCTTGGGCGGATTCGGAAATTCATGCTCGTGCTGGCTCCAATGTTTACGGTGGCGGCGTGGGTTAAATTCGGGCGTTTCCCTGCTCTTGGATTCCTGCTGGGATGCGTCATCGCCTATCTCAACTTCCATTGGCTCAAGAGTGGGGTGTCGGAAGTGGCGGACCGAGTCACGAATAGCGGTAAACCTCAGTCAGGCAAGGGGATCGTAGCGCGGTTCCTACTGCGTTACGTGTTGTTGGGAGCCGCCGCGTATGCTATATTAACCAGTTTTCCCGCGAGCCTGAGAGGACTGTTCGCGGGCCTGTTCCTGCCCGTGGGCGCGATCGTCTGCGAAGCGGTATACGAGCTTGCGGTGGGGATCAGGCGGGGAATCTAGATCGCGGAGTTAGGAGCTAGCAGGCAGCGCTATCTTTATCATGCCCGAACAACTCTGGTTCACCCAACTTCTGAATCACCTGTTCGCCGGTCCGGTTACGGCGTTCCTGCGGTCGATTCATATTGAGCCGAAATATCCTTCAGCCCCGATCACGAATTCGTTTTCGATGGAGATCCTGGTTTTCTTTTTCCTGCTGATCCTTTTTCTGCTGTTGCGGTCGCGGCTGTCCGTCGATTCGCCGGGCGCGCTGCAACACTCGTTTGAGAGCATCGAGAGTTTCGTGGTCAGCCAGAGCCAGGAGATTATCGGTCACCATGTCGAGCACTACGTCCCGTTCTTCGCCATCCTGTTCATCTTCATCCTGATCTGCAACCTGATCGGACTGATTCCCGGATTGGAGTCCCCGACTGGAGTTGCTAACGTTCCGCTGGGCTGCGCCATCTGCGCATTCATCTATTACCACACGCAGGGGTTCAAGCATGCCGGGGCAAAATACTTGCTGCACTTTTTCGGTCCCCCGATGGAGGATATGCCGATCTGGGCACGAATCCCGATGGCAGCGTTGATGCTGCCAATCGAACTGGTGAGCCACTTCGCCCGGCTGCTCTCGCTCACTGTGCGTCTTTGGGCCAATATCTTCGCCGGGGATTTGATCACTCTGGTTTTCTTTTCGATGATTCCGATTGCCGTGCCCATTCTTTTCATGGGACTGCATATTGTGGTAGCAGTGCTGCAAGCTTACGTGTTCATGCTGCTCGCGATTATTTATGTGTCGGGAGCGGTGGCGGAAGAGCACTAGCAAGAGGGGCTAGGGATCAGCATGCTCTTCCACAGATTCAACGGCTAGCGATCGGCGGTTCGGGGTCAGGTGCCACTGACCACTAACCACTGGCTACTGGCCACTGTCGTTAGCGTGAGGGCGTCTGCACGGTATGGCGTCAACCACCCACTGGCGGCAATTTCCTAAAAGGAGCAACACTATGCGTCAACTTAGCCGTATTTTCATGGCCCTGTCTGCGCTGTGCTTCGCCATGCCCGCCTTCGCACAAGGCGGCGGGACGAGCGCTGGCAGCTGGGTCGCAATCACCGCCGGATTCTCCATGGCCATCGCCTCCGCCGTCTGCGGACTGGCGCAGGGCAAAGCCGTCGCGTCGGCCACCGAATCGCTGGCTCGCAATCCTGCAGCCCGACCGGGAATTCAGTTCGCCCTGATTCTCGGACTGGTGCTGATCGAGTCGCTGGCCCTGTATACCCTGGCGATCATCTTCCTGAAGGTGAAGTAGCGAGTTTCGAGCTTCGAAGCAAAAGCCTCCGATTGTGCGGAGGCTTTTCTTTTCTTCGAGACGAGCGATGAAGCTTTAAGAGCTTGAGTCCTTGGTCAACGAGCGGCAAGCCACTCTTGGGAGTCTTGATGATGAGGGGTGGGATCCTTCGACTACGCGGTTGCTCGCGCTTCGATTGAACAACCGTTCCGCCCAGGACGACAGGGCTAAAAGAGGACAGCTACAGGACTCAGGATGACAGAGCAAAAGAGGATGACAGAGCTGCAGGACTAACCGGGCCACCGGATTCTAAACTTTGCGTTCGCCGCCCCAGTCCTGCGCCTTGTTTTGTGGAGCGTTATTCAGGGCTTCGACGAGCAGGCGGCGCAGCTTGTGGCGGCTGTCGAGGTCGGTGTTGACGATCTCGAATCCAACTTCATTCACCCGGGCGCGGCGCAGCAGGACGTGGGCGCGAATCTTGGAGCGCATGCCCACGGAAATTTCAAGTTCGGCTTCGCTGCCGATGCGGAGATTGTCTTCCTTGGTGCCCATCCCGCCGCCGAGGCTCAACTCGCGGATGACGATCCGGGACCTGCCCCAGGAACTGCCGAGCGTCCCGTTGACGGTCTTGGCCAGCACCAGACGCTCATACCGGCGCTGGCGTACCCATGGACATGCGGGAGCCATATCGAGGGGCGCGATTGCCAGTTCGGACGGCTCCAGACTGCTATCGGAGAGCACTTGCGAGCTGTAACGTGGATCGGTTTTGGACAGGGCTTGCGCAGCCGCGATTCTTAATTCGCGATGATAGAGCCAGCCAAACGTTTTCTTGGATTCCAGAATCTCGCGCAAGGTCGCAACGGCTTCGGCGTCTTTGATTCGCCCCAGCGATTCGATGGCTTTGAGCTGCACTAGAGGCGAGCGGGAAGCGGCGTCGCCGGGTTTCGCCATCGCGATGAGCGGAGAAACGGAACTGCGGTCGCCGCTCATTCCTATCTCGTCGACTGCCTCGGGCAGCACGACCAGATCGAGGACTTCGGCGAGTTCCAGCAGAGTACGTCCGCGGTCCTGGGCGGCGCCATAGGCGATCTGCCGCACCACAACGTCATGGTAGAAACGGTTCCATTCGGGCAGGCGAGCCGGGAGTAATTCCAGCAGCGTTCCCACGTCGAGCCGGCTTACCAGCCCGACGACGGCCGAAGCCTGGCGAGGCTGGCCGGTGCGGAGAATCTCGCGAAGCTGGCTGAGAATGGGAGATCCCAGCTGCTTGACTATCTCAATCATGCGATCGCATTCGTCGCGCCGCATGCAGCGGAAGAAACGGTCGGCAAGATGTTCGGAGGCGGATTGGCTGGTGCGGCGCAAAACAGCAAGCAGGTCCGCCGGAACCTGATCAAACTGGAGGGATTCTTCGATGTACTCTGGCAGTCGATTCTCGACGCCGACGCGGGGACGCAGGTCGCTGATCAGGACCGGGCGCTCCACGCTGATTAATTCCATGCCGGCGCAGACTTCGTTGACGGCGGCATAGTTCTTCGCGGCACTGGCTTCCTGGCTCAAGCGGACGAAAGCCGCACTGTACAGGCTCTGCAGCTCGGCGTCTTTTTCGGCAATGATCTGTTCACTCAGCTTGCGAATGGCCTGCGCCAAAGGCTGTCCGCCCAGGCGCGCATAGAGATCGGCGACCTGGCTCAGGCCGATGGCTGTTCTGCGGCGCGGCTCTGCGTCCTTGGCACTGAGACAGCTCGAATAGTTGTTCAAGATTTCTGCCGCAGTCTGCTTGTCATCGCGTTCAAGCAGCAGTTCCACGAACTGCCGCAGGTTGCGAGGTGGAACACACGGCGCTTCGTGCGAGAGCAGAACGCTCTTTTTCCCGGCTTCCGGAACTTCCGCCCAGAACATGCGGTCGAGGATGTCGGCATGGGATTCAACCAGCATGCCGGCCTTGCTCATCTTTTCTTCCTGCAGCCGAAGAATCTGGCGCAGAGAATCCATCTGCCGGCTCATGTGCTCCATCATCTGGTGAACGGCATTGACCTTCACTTCGCCCTTCTGGTAGCGCTCGAGGGCAAAGCGGATGGCCATGTGCTCGGCCGCTTTCATGAGCAGAGGAGTGTCTTCTTCCTGGGCTGACGCCGCTTGCGCGGCGAGGCTTCCCAGCAACTGCTGCAGGTTCAACCGGGTATTGGGATCGGCTTGGGCGATGTCCTTCTGCAGCTCTTCTTCTTTGACATTCGGATCCTGCTGCACCTGACCGAAACGAGTGAGAAGGCGAATGGCCTGAATGACTTCCTGCTCCTGCAGAGGAACCATCGGCACCCAGCCGGGAGCCACACCAGTGGCTGCGCCGCCGCTTCCGCCAGGACCGCCGGGATAACCGCCAGCTGCCGGGCCGCCGGTGCCACCATTGCCGGGGGTACCACCGCCTCCGAACCACCCGCCGAACCCACCTGCCGCATATGGGCCAGGATTGCCGTTGGCCGGAGCTCCTCCCTGTCCAACCGGAACGTTGGGAACGCTGCCGAGCGGGACCATCGGAACACCGTCCACACCCTTTCCCCCGCCGGAGCTTGCGCCTTCGGCCGCTGCGATCAATTGCAACAGCTTCTGCGGATCGTTCAGCCACTGCTTGAATTCCGGGCCAAGCGTCTGCGCCGCAATCTGGGCCGCGATACTGACGTCTCCAGTGAGCGGATCGGCCGCGATAAACTTCACTTCGTTAATCTTGATCGTGCTGCCCTGCTTACCGGCGCCGAGAGCATCTTTAATCTGCTTGGCCACGTCGGTCGCCTTCGACCCCGCAATCGCGAAGGCGCGCACCAGGCGAACGAAATCTTCTTCGGTGACGTCCTTGGAGAAATGCAGGCTGGCAAGCCCGGCGGTGGTCAACAGCGTCGCGAAGCTTTTTTCAGCCTGCCCTGATTCAAGCGGAATGCCGTCGAGCAGCAGTTTGTTATCGGAGACGCCCAGCAGGAAACCGGCATCTCCGCCGGCGGGCAGCGCGGTTTGCAGTTCGCTCCATGTGGTTTCGAACTGCGTCTCAGTGCGCTTGTGTTCGTAACCGTACATCCGGGCGTACTTGATCAGGATGTTGAGGCTGTGGACAAACGCCCGCGCCGAGGCCGCGCGCGCTACTTGCGATGTATTTGCGCCAGAGATAACGAGCTCCTGGAAACCACAAGATTGCATCTCCAGCCTAATGCGAAACGGTAAGCCCTAAAACGTTACGGAGGTAATTGCCCGAAGGGTAATTCTATCCCCAGCGCACTTCGGAGAGTACATTCGGCCTGATCGCGCCGATCCGGAGACTCACCGCTGCGCAACGGGGTCGGAGAGTGCGGGGCCGGTTGTTACGAATTTGGAACAGGAGCATCGGGCGTTGCATACGTCGGCCATTCCGTGCTTACAATGTCTGGCAACTCAACGGGGTGATCATGCTAAAGGGTTTAGTGGCCACTGTCTGCACAGTACTTTGTTTCTACGCTCCTTCGAAGGCCCAGACAGCCGGACAAATCAAGTCCATGAAGTTGCTGTCGGAGAACGGCGGCTGGGCGGCCACCGATCATAACCTGTTCTGGACGAGCGATGGAGGTACAACTTGGGTAGACGTTACGCCAAAGCTGAACCACAAATTGCAGAGCGTGTCGTCAGTTTTTTTTCTCGACACGACGACAGGGTGGGTGCTCCTTAAATGTGGTGACGATCGCGATCGCTTGAAGGATGAGGGTTGCTGGGAGCTTGCGTCGACCTCTGATGCCGGAAGGGATTGGGCAGTATCCCACGAGACCATACCCGTTCCCTTCTCAAGGGAATACCTGCAGGATTCAACCGGTTTTTCAGGGCAGAGTTGGCTCCAATTTTCAGATCCAAAACATGGCTGGGAGACACTGAGAATCGCAACCGGATCCGGCGCGCCGGCCGCCGGTCAGATGCTCCGCACCGAAGATGGCGGGGCAACCTGGGTGCGAACAAAGGGACTTCCTGCGCCGGGAAAGTTTCGCTTCGTAACACCCACTGAGGGGTGGCTTGTAGGCGACGATGAGGGAAATCTCTTCGTCACGCAGGATGCTGGTGACAAATGGGTGCCCGTCAACCTTCCTAAGCCAAAGGATTTGGGGCCGGATCGAGGTAGCGCGTATGACCTTCCCCTTTTCACGGACGCGAGTCATGGATTTCTGACCGTCAGGTATGAAATCGGGCCCGAACAAGGCCCCATCACGTCCACTCTCGTCCTCTTCTCCACAAGCGACGGAGGAAAGACTTGGAAAGAAAACACCCGGATCAAAGGGTTGCCGGATAATTACGGGCCGGGAACCACCTATCCAGCAGCGGTAACGCCGTCCGGTCTCGTTACTGCCGAAATTTCGGGCACGAACATGACCTTGTCTTCGGTGAGCGATGGAAACCCAGCGGCTCGGCAGCAATCCCACATGCCTAAATCAGCGTCCAACGCGACTCGCCTTAGTTTCATTGACTTAGAGCGAGGCTGGGTTCTAGCAGATTACTGGCTGTTTTCGACAGCAGACGGCGGACATAATTGGATAAATGTTACCCCCGATCCGAAGGAAACGGTCCCGTCTCTGGCCTCCACTCTTAGCTCCCTACGATTAGTCCGTCGTGTAAGATTAACCGCGCCCTCTGCCAGCGACTCTGCCCCGGCGACAGGTAGTGGCATCAGCACCCACCTCGGATTCGAGCGCACCAACGTCCCCACCATAGCACAGATGAGGACTTGGTTGACCGAGGGGCCCTTCTACGATGTCGGTATTTATCTCCCGGGGTCACCAAACAGGCACACAGATAAGAATCTGACGTCGACCTGGGTTTCTTCCATCGAGGGTCAAGGGTGGGGACTGATCCCGACCTGGTTCGGACTGCAGCCTAACTGTGCATGCTATTACGTTAACGGGCAGTGCACCAATTCCCCTCGGTTTATAGCTCGAACCCAAGCACGGACGGTGCACAGGCGGCCGATGCTGCGATAGCGGCAACTCAGTCTCTATTATGGTCTTTCTACGGCCATTATCTACGCAGACGTCGAGAACTACTACGGTACTCCAATCTGTACCTCATCGCAGCAGACCGCTGCTGGACAGGCTGTGCAGGCTTACGTAGACGGCTTCGATAGTGAGCTACATCTAAACGGATACCTCGGTGGTATCTATGCCAACCCGACACCGATCACCAAGGATATCTCGATCACTAGCACGATTCCAGACGATATCTGGATAGCCAAAACGCCAGCTAGCGGCAAGCCGCCACAGGTGACGAACTGGAACCAGGGAATTAAAGATACACTTTGGCCCACCAGTCAGCGAATCCACCAGTTCCTCATCGACCAAACGAATGTGACGTGGGGAGGGGTTGCGATCACGCCAATAGACGAGGATATTGACAACGCAACGGTCGCAAACACAAACGCCGTAACCAAGCTCTATTCCTATGGAACCCCCACGACAATCGACTGCCCCTCGGCGATAGACACCATACCGGTCGGTATCAATGACATCAACAACAGCGGCGCGTTCATCAATGGCCCAAATCAAAGCGGCACGGTGGTGGGAACTTACCAACTTACAACTGGAAGTCCCTATTACGGTTTTCAGAACATCGGGGGAGTCTGCAGCCAAATCAGTGTCTCAACCGGCGTCTACGTGGAGGCTACAGGAGTAAATAATCAAGGGCAAATAGTCGGGTACTTTGAGGACTCAACGGCGGCGTGGCACGGATTCCAATTGAATCCGGGCGGGACGCCAATCCAGATAGACTTTCCCAGTGCTCAACAGACCTATCTGCGAGGCATCAACGACGCGGGTCAGATCATCGGATGGGCTTGGAACCCGAGCACGTTCGGGTACCAAACCTTCATGTATTACGGAGGGCAGTTTTACTACCTGGGAGTTAGTGGGGGCGGGACCTTTGATTACATGCAGGGCTTCGGCATAAACGGTCAGGCGGTTACAACCGGCATTTGGTATTACGAGCCCTCAACCTCGGACTTTGAACTGACCGCGACTCCTTCTTCTGCAGGGTGGGGCGGGAACTATTACCCGCTTACACCTGGTGGCAGCGCCAATACCGACGCCGAGGGGGGATTAACGCCAACAGGGAATTGGCTGGCATTTATGACTCTACGGCGTGTGGAGACACAGTCTACGAATGCGGCTTCGTGTGGACCGGAGGGCCAACTCTGCTCGTACTCTCATACGGCAGCGACGCTAGCGCGATATACGGAATTAACGATTTCGCGCAGGCAGTGGGACCGTACACGGATTCCACTACGCAGTATTCGAACGGGCTGATTTGGACCCACCAGTGAGCCGGCTTGCGCCGAGCGCACACACGGACTAGCTGACCTTAGTCTCCCGCTACCGGCTCGGCGAGTTCCGGCTTGGTTTCGGTCGCATGATTTCCGTTGCCATTGCCGTTCGGCTTCGCCAGCGCGCCTAATGGAATGAAGCCATTCTCGGACTGCACGGGCTTCTCTTTCAGTACAACTTCGCGATAGAGAGCGGCCATGCGGGCGTTGTAGGCTTCGTCGTTCTTCTGCGGACCGCGGGCTTCGCTCGAAGCGGAGGCGGCCTTTGCATCGCGGGCACGCTTCTTTTCTTCGCGGGCGTTCTTGGCGATGCCAAGCCTGTCCAGATCGTGCTGCAGTTCGTTGGTGACGATTTCTTCGCGCAGATTCAGGTAGTCGACGTGCTGCTCGTCCATCTTCACTTTCTTGCCGCCGGCAAAAATCTCGTGACGTCCATGCTCTTCATACCACTTGGTGAGCGTGGCCGTCATGTGCATCTTCTCGATGATGTTGCGCCATCCCACGCCGGTGTTGTAGGCGCAGAACGAGATCTCGCCTTCCTGCGTGGCGTAGGGAATGATGCACTGCTCGGTGCGGCGGAAGTCGTAGTTGAACAGGTCCTGGAACCACATGCCCGCGATGAACAGGAAGTTCCAGCGATCGGAGGTGCGGCGCTTCATCACGTCGTCAATGGTGCGATCCGGACCAACTTTGCCATAGTTCTTGCTCGTGATGTGATAGTTCTTGTCGAACTTCCTGAGCAAATCCATCAACTTGAAGTGTGTCGGCGACTGGTACGGATCGTAGTTCTTCATCAGGCACAGCGCCATTCCAACCCCGGTCAGGAACTTTCCACGAGCGCCATCGTTGACCTTGGCGATGTCCTTCGCGAGCTGATCTCCGTGGAGGAACGCGGTGACCGGAACCGCCTCTTTCGTTTCCTTGTCGATCATGACAGCCATGCCGGTGCCGCAGTTCGGATGGCATCCGCAGGAGAGCTGGCCCCAGTCGTTGTTGGCGTCATTGGCATGCATCAGGTCGGCCCAGTCGCTGAAGGTTCCCATGAAGCTGATCGGGAACCAGTCGCGGGCGGGCTCGCCAAGACCGGTTTGATTCTTCACGTCGTGCGCCAGGTGTGACAGCGTATACCGCTGGGCCTGACGGCGCTCATCGGTAACGGCTTCGTCGCGGCCGGTGAAGCTAACGGGCTGGAAGCTCAGAAAGCTGATTGTTTTCGGATTGTCGAGGGCGAACTTGATGATGCGTCCGACCTGCTCGTTGTTGATGCCATTGACGATGGTGATGACCGGGACGATTTCGCATCCGGCCTTGTGCAGGTTCTCGATCGCCTTCAGCTTGACATCGAACAGGTTGCCAACCATGCGGTGCGCGTTGGCGGCGTTGCCGATTCCATCGAATTGGAGGTAGGCGTAGCGCATACCGGCTTCCACGGCCTGCTGCGCGAATTCAAAGCTCTTGGCGAATTCGATTCCGTTGGTCGCCGCCTGGACCGAGTTGTATCCGACCTTGCGCGCGTAGCGAACCGCATCGAGGAAGTACGGCGACAACGTCGGCTCGCCACCGGAGAACTGCACGCTCATCTGCCGGCGCGGCTTGATGGTGATGGCGTTGTCGAGCATCGTCTTGATTTCTTCCCACGTGAGTTCGTGGACGAAGCCGACCTGGTTCGCGTCCATGAAGCAGGGATCGCACATCATGTTGCAGCGGTTGGTCAGGTCGATGGTCAGCACCGAGCCGCGGCCATATTTCACTGTGGAAGAACCATGATGATGCAGGTGCTCGTCGTTGTGCGCAACGATGTCGCGGCCGGGGAAAACATCTTCCAGGTGCTTCGAGAACTCGGTGTCGATCGACATCAGGTCTTCGAAGTGGCCGTGCTTGGGGCAATCCTTGACCATCAGGATTTTGCCGTCGCGCTCGATGATCTGGGCCTTGATTTCGCCGACCTTCTCGTTCATAAGCACTTCGTGCGGAAGATGGCCGTCCAGGATCTGCTGACGGATTTCGGGGACGCACTTGGGACAGAGCGAATCGGTGGAGCGGGGCCAGCCGAGCGGGGGCTTCGACTTCTCGTACGACTTGAGCAGAGGCTTGTCGGACCACTTCGGAGTGGGCGACGGATTCGGGTTGATGCGGTTCAGGCGATCGTACACAACCCAAGCGCCCTTGGCGGCGACGACGACTGCTTTTTCTACGTACTTGACTGGCTTGCGCATGATAGCTGTTCGCTCCTCAATTTGCTGTGAGCTGCGAGCTTCGAGGCCCGAGCTTTCTTTTTCATCGGCATAGCCTTTGGCCGCGATAACTGAGGCTATCCCTACGACTGCTTTGAACTCTTGCCTTCGCTTTGGATGAACCTGGAAAACCTCACCCAAAAACTGTGGCTATCCCGGACGATCCGGGCCCAACAACCTAGGTTCTTACACCTTTCCCTGGGTTTCGCTACGTTTATGCTATTGGAGGACTTGGGAATAGCGCATCCATATCCCAACGAATGGTGCAAAATCAGGGTTTAGCGGTGATTGTTGGGATTATATGGCGCTAAGCTATTGAAACTAAAGGGTGGTTTGTACCCAAACCGCCGGTATGCACTTGTGATATGACATTGGGGCGGTCGAATGATTGCCGGGCTCATCCCATGATTTCCAGACGATGTTCGCGGAGAGAGTTCCTGCGAGTTTCCGGCGCTGCGGCGCTGGCTCCGGCGTGGCCTCATTTCCTTCCGACTGACAAGAACAGCGATCTCTGCCGGAAACTGGCGTCGGACATTCTGCGCCCGCAATATCATCTGCTTCCCTCGCATAACTGGATGAATGATCCGAACGGTCCGATTTTCTTTCGCGGCCGTTATCACATGTTTCATCAGTACAACCCAAATGCCGCGGTGTGGGGTGACATGCACTGGGCGCATGCGACGAGCCCCGACATGATTCACTGGCAGCACGAACCGGTTGCGCTCGCGCCTACCCGCGGTGGGCCCGATCAGGATGGAGTTTTTAGCGGCAGCGCGGTTCTTGACCATGGCAGGCCGACGGTGATTTATACAGGCGTGGCTCCGCCCAGAACCGATGCCGAAGCGACCTTGCGCGACGGAGTGCACACCTGGCGCGAAACCCAGTGTCTGGCCGTGGCGGAAGATGATGACTTGAGACGCTGGAGGAAATTGCCGGAGCCCGTGATTGCCGCACCTCCTGCCGGAATGGAGGTGCTCGGGTTTCGGGATCCGTGCTTGTGGCGCGAAGGCGATCGCTGGATCCTGATCCTGGGCTCCGGCATTCGCGGCAAGGGCGGAGCGATTCTTCTCTATTCTTCGCCAGACCTGCGGCGGTGGACTTATCTGCACCCGCTCGTCGAAGGTTCGCCGTCCGGTAAAAATGCGGTGAACCCAGTCGACACCGGAGATATGTGGGAATGCCCGGACTTTTTCCCGCTTGGCGACAAACACGTCCTGCTGATTTCGACAATGGGGAAGGTGCATTGGAAGGTCGGCACGTACTCCAATCAGCGGTTTACGCCGGAGAAAGAGGGAGTTGTGGATTGGGGATCCTACTATGCGGCGAAAACTATGATCGACCGCGACGGCAACCGCATTCTCTGGGGATGGATTCCGGAGACGCGTCCTGACCGCGACCTTCTTGCTGCCGGTTGGGCCGGAATGATGTCGCTGCCTCGATCGCTTTCATTGAATGCGCAAAACGAGCTTCAAACTGAGGTGGCTTCAGCGGTTCGCCAACTTCGCGTTCTTTCTGCACACATTGATGAAAAAACCAGCCCATCCGAGGGGCAGAGAATTCTAGAAGGCCTTCGCATCCATGACCTGGCGGCTGAACTCGATCTGCACATTCACCCGCGTGCCGGAGACTTTGCGCTCACGCTCCAATCTGAGAATAGGAAATCGTTCGCGAAGATTGCTTGCACTAAAAAGTCGCAGGCGCGGGAATTGCACATCAATGATGGGACCGCGCCGCTTTCCGGGGCAGCAGACTCCCCGGTGCATTTGCATATGTTTCTCGATGCCTCGGTGCTCGAAGTATTCGCCAATGGAACGACCGCGGTTACAACTCGTATCTATGAGGCCGTAACGAGTCCACTTCGTTTGCGCATCGAGAATGCCGAATTGATTTCGCTGGACGTCGGGCGGATGAAATCTATTTCGAACAATCGCCTGACCAGTCCATGGTGTTCTTGATTGAGGACCGATATTCCGCAAAAAACAGTTCCGCCCCGCATCACATTTCATTGCTGCGCGTGAGGCTGGTATCTTTCTAAGCGCAACTCTTTCCGGGAGGAAATATCTTTATGTCCACACTAGGCCTTATCGAATACCAAGACGCCAGCCCTGAAGTGCGCGCTGTTTATGACGACATCATGGCCACCCGCAAGACCGACTGGATCAATAATTTCTGGAAGGCGATCGCGCACGATCCCGCAACCCTGAAACGGACGTGGGAAGACATTAAGAAGATTATGGCGCCCGGCGCGCTTGACCCGCTGACCAAAGAACTGATCTACGTGGCCGTCAGCGTCACGAATCAATGCCACTATTGCATCGCCTCGCATACGGTTTCCGCGCAGAAAAAAGGCATGACTGACGCCATGTTCAAAGAATTGATGGCGGTGGTCGGGATGGCCAACGAAACCAACAAGATGGTGACGGGATACCAGGTGGAGATTGATCCGCAATTCAAGAAGTGAGGAGCTACCGGGAACGCGGACTCTTTGCTCGACGTTTCTTTGCGGATTGCGCCTTGAACTCGTGCGCCTTAATATCGACCTTGCGGCCACGAAATCGGACGCCTTCGGCTTCTAGTCTCAATCGCTGCTCGATGGCGTTGTCGCCGGTAAGCTTGATCGCTCCGCCGGCGCCCAGCACGCGCTGCCAGGGCAATCCGAATCCGCGACGCAGCACACGAGCCACTAAGCGGGCTGCTCCTGGAAAGCCTGCCGCACGCGCCACGCCGCCGTAGGTAGAAACTTTCCCGCGCGGAATAGCGCGGATTGCGCGTTCAATGCGCAGACGCATCTTGCCGGCATCTTCAGGCTTTTTCTTGCGGGTGGGCATAAAGGGGGATCGCGCTTACCTGGCCGCGATCTCTCGCGGCCAAGGCGGGCGCTTGGGAAAAATTCTTGAGCGGCTTCGCGTGCTTATGCGGCCTGGCGGAAAGCTTCCAGGGCCTCATACTCGGAGTTGTGCACCTCAAACACGGTCAGCAGCTTGGTGACTTGCAAGAGATCTCCGACGCGTTTGGTCAGGTTCGCGAGCTTGATTGTCGCGCCCGCGTTATGCGCGGTGGTGTGCAGCGCGACCAGGGTTCCGAGCCCGCCCGAATCGATGTAGCTTACTTCGCCCAAATTGAGAACAATGCGCTTGGCGCCGTCGGCAATCGCCTTCTTCACTTCCTCGCGCAGAAGCGAAGACTCTTCGCCGAAGACAATCCGGCCGCTGCATTCGATGGCCAGAATTCCGTCTACTGTTCGCTTGGTCAGTTTCAATTGCATCATGAACCTCTCTCCGCGGCGATATCGGCGAAGTTCGCCCTAGCCGCTTCCGCACACAAAATCTTGCCGCACCAGCCTAACCCGGGAAAGACGGCTTCGCAAGCTCGTTCGCAGGAGCAGTGCGATTTTGTCGCGGGTAAGATTACGGGCCATTCTGGGCCACCGCGCATCACGTATAATCGATGTTTCGCCCTCATGAGTTACACCGTCCTGGCCCGAAAATACCGTCCGCAAAAGTTCTCTGAGGTCATTGGCCAAGAGCACGTTACGCGCACCCTGCAGAATGCCATCGAGCAAGGACGCAGCGCGCACGGCTACATTTTTAGCGGGCATCGAGGCATTGGAAAAACCACGGTTGCCCGCATTCTTGCGGCAGCGCTGAATTGCCGGTCGCAAGATCATCCGGTGCCGGAACCGTGCGGCATTTGCGAATCGTGCACCGAAATTCGCGCGGGCAACTCGGTGGATGTGATTGAGATCGACGCGGCCACGAATCGCGGGATCGATGAAATCCGCGAGCTTCGGGAGGCGGCGCGCTACCGGCCGGCCCGCGACCGCTTCAAGATTTACATTCTCGACGAAGCTCACCAGATCACTGACGCTGCGTTCAATGCGCTGTTGAAGACGCTGGAAGAGCCCCCGGATCACATTGTGTTCATGCTGGCGACGACCCAACCGGAAGACATTCCGCAGACGATCCGGTCACGCTGCCAGCACTTCAGCTTTCGCGCGGTCAAGTTCGACGACATCGTTGGACAACTACGCGATCTTGCCGGCCGCGAAAAAATCGAAGCCGATGAAGACGCACTCGCATTGCTGGCGGAAGCCGGCGACGGCTCAATGCGCGACGCGCTGTCGATTCTCGATCAGGCGATTGCCTCGTCGGCGGGAAAGCTCACCGCGGATTCGGTACGAAATCTGGTCGGCGCTGCTCCCGCGCACATCCTTGAACAAGTGATGCAGGCGGTCTCGGAATCGAAGAGCGATGAAATCCTGCGGCAGGTCGACCATCTGATCAGCGAAGGACACAGCCCGACGCACTTCGCGCGGCAGATGGTGCGATTCCTGCGCAACGCGACCGTCGCCAAGATTGCCGGGAAAGATTCTTCCCTGCTGCAGATTTCGAGTGAAGAGCGCGAGCGCGTGGCCCGGGTCGCGGAGATGTTTGGGGAAGAGGATCTGACGCGCCATTTGCAGATCATGCTGCGCACGCACGGCGAGCTTGGATACAAGCAGGAGCAGCGCTTTCATCTTGAGCTCGGCCTGCTGAAGATGGCGCACGCGCAGAAGTTGATTCCGATTGAGCAACTGCTGAGCGATGCGGCTCCGGCGCCGGGAGCCAGTGCCCAGAGACCGCCGGCGCGACCGTCAATTGTTGGCGGGAGTGCGAGCGAGGTGCGACGCCCGGAGCAGCCCGCGGCGCGATCGAATTATGTCAGCCCCTTCGCGGCGGATTCGGCTCGGAAAGGCACGCCGCGCCAGGAAGATTCCGCGTCGCCTGTGCCGGCGCCGGGACCGCGAATCGTCGCCGGATCGAGCCAACAGGAGCCGGTTATTTTGGGCTCGGCGGCGCCCGATCATCGGGATGTGGCGCGGCCACTGCCAACGCAGGAAAATCCGATTGCTCGCCCCGAGCCGAAACTGGAGGCAGAGGCTTCGGCTTCTCCGGCAATGTCCGCCGAACCATCGGAGCGCGTCGAGAAAGCTCGTAACGCGGTTTTGCAGGCTTTGAACGACAACAATCAGCGGATTCTTGTGTCGATGCTCTCCGCCGGCGAATGGGCCATCCAAGGAAATGAGGTCGTCGTCAAGATCGCCGAATCGCAGACCATCATCGATATGTCGCTGGGAAATGACGCGAAGCGGCTGGCGATTGCGGCGGCAAGCGGCGCGCTGGGCCAGCCGATGAAGTTCAAGGTGATCCCGGGAGCGAACGTGGCCCCGCCGGAAAAGCGCAACGGCGAGCCGCGGCTGGCGCCTGGTCCGGGCGGACGCGGCCGCGCGGAACAGGATCCCGTCGTGCGGCGCATGCAGGAGAAGTTCGGGGCCGAGATTCGAACGGTGATCGATTACAGAGAGAAAAGATAAGTTTCTGGTTTCGAGCGTCGCAAGATTTCGTGAAGTGAAGGCATCGTTGAAACCTTGAAACTCTGAAACCTTGCAACCTGCATTTCGAGGACTTATGGGCGGATTCAATCTTCAAGATCTGATGTCGAAAGCAAAGGCGCAGTACGAAGCCCTGCAAAGAAAAATGCAGGAGACGATTGTCGAGGCTTCGTCCGGCGGAGGAACTGTGACTGCGAAGATGGATGGCCGAAAGCAGTTGCTGAGCCTGCGCATCGAACCGGAGGCGGTAAAGTCGGGCGACGTCGAAATGCTGCAGGATCTTGTCCTGGCTGCTGTCAACGAGGCCGCGCGTAAGGTCGACTCGCAGATGCAGTCCACCGTCGGCGGCATGCTCGGCGGATTGAACATCCCGGGACTCTGAAGCATCTATCTCACGAATTGGAACCTACGCGGAGCTGATGAAAAATTCTCATTGTTTACAATTCCTGCTTGTGCTGATTTTGACTCTGTCAGCTATCGCCCAAACGCCGTCTCCTTCCAGGAAAGAGGATGCCGTGACCAATCATGTTAGTGGGCCGTTCGACGTCATTGTCACCCGTCAGGATGACAAGAGTGACGATCCAAATCTTGCGCGATTCATGCTGGACAAACAGTATCGCGGCGACCTCCAGGGTACGGGCAAGGGACAAATGCTGACAGCGGGAACCGCGGTCAAGGGCTCGGGCGCGTATGTCGCGATCGAGAAGTTCACTGGAACTTTGAATGGACACGCAGGCAGCTTCGTCCTTCAGCATTCCGGGACCATGACGCAGAATTCACCTCAACTGACGATCACAATCGTGCCGGATTCGGGAACCGACGAATTAAAGGGCATCAAAGGCAAGATGACGATCAATATCGCGCCTGACGGAAAACACTCTTACGATCTGGAGTACACGCTCGCCAAAAACGACTGACCCGGTTGGGAATGAGTTATTGAGCGATTTCACATGTCTAAATTTGCTGAACCGATGTCGCGGCTGATTGATGAGCTGAAAAAGCTCCCGGGCGTGGGCGCGAAGAGCGCGCAGCGCCTCGCTTTCCACATTCTGCGCTCGAGCGACGAAGATGCCGAAGCGCTGGCCGCGGCGGTCCGGGACGTGAAAGCGAATCTTCGGCTGTGCTCGGTTTGTAACAACATTACGGACGTCGATCCTTGCGCCTACTGCACGAGCCCCACGCGCAACCAGCGGCTCGTCTGCGTTGTTGAGGAGCCGACCAACATTGCCGCGATTGAGAAGACGAAACACTTCAATGGTGTGTTCCATGTGCTGCACGGCGCGATCTCTCCGCTGCACGGCATCGGGCCCGATCAGCTGCGCATCTCGAACCTGGTTTCTCGTGTCGATTCAGGTAATGTCGACGAAGTTATCCTGGCAACGAATCCGACGGTGGAAGGCGAAGCCACGGCGGTCTACTTGTCGCAGCAATTGAGGCGTAACGGGGTCAAGGTGACGCGGATTGCCATGGGCATTCCGGTGGGCAGTGACATCGAGTACACCGACGAAATCACTATGCTGAAGGCCATGGAAGGCCGAAGAGACATGTAGCCGCTTCCCGCCGACTCGCTTCTTCTGCGAGTGTTTTTTGTTCAAAGAAATGATCCGGATGTGCAAAGCTTTGCCGATCCGGGTATGCCGTCGAAATCCCTTCCCACCTCTCGATCCACTTGGGCAATAACGAAGCTCTTACTAATCTTCCAGTTACGAGTTAAAGAGATGGATTGTCTTTTACACCTGAGGCTGGAAGTGGAATTGCACGGGTTATCGGGTCGATTCGTCGGTTTGAGACGATTCGTCTCTGAGTTATGACTGGCCTGCAGGAAAGGTTTTGCGGCCAGCCGCGCCGTGTGGAGTGTAACCGCATCCAGTGCGACGCAGGAAAAGCCGGGCCAACCAGCCCGGTTTTCTTTTGCCCGCCAAAACTTTAGACGGTGATTTCCGCCTCGAGAAAGCCGTTTCCCTCTTCTTCCGCAGCGGAGAGTCCTTCGGGCAAGGTGCCGCGGTTGTACTCCGCCATCCGATTTTTCCACTTAAGGAAGTCGGTGATGCTCTGCGGCTCGATCCGGACTTCAACCCGGCGCAGGCTGGCCAGCAGCAGATTCATCTCGTAGCGAAATCCAGTTGCCGTCCGGAGATTCTTTGCCGAGGGATGTACCATTTCAACTCGGCCACGACGGAGTTCGAGCAATCCCCAGCCTCCGGGAAGTTCTTCGATCTTCACTAATGCCGGCGGAGTCAGGTAGAAACGTTCGCTACCGACGCCTTTTTCGGATTTCTTGCGAAACGGCTTGTCGCGATCGGCCAGGAAATCGGCGCGGGTCACTTTGCATTCCACCAGAACGGAGTGATTCGCCTGCTTCCATCCGATGGCGTCGGGCACCTCTCCGCTAACGCAAGCCTGCTCGGAGAGAACTACTCCGCAGCGATACCAGCGGAGCCAGCGAACCGCCCGTTCAACGAGTTGCGCATGAGTCATGAGATTTTCCGCTAACCCTTTGGGACGCTTGAAAAGCCACTTCGGATTTGTACTCTGCGCAAAGCTCTTCGCAAAGTGGCTCGCCGGTTTCATTCCGAAGAAGCGAAAGAGGAGCCGCCGAGAGCATCCGCTTTCTATACGGGCGTTCGGCGCAATCCGGAAGCCGGACGCCGAATGGCGGACCCCGGTCTGACGATGATTGGGTGACGCAAGACCGTTTCGAGCAAGTACCGTTCGGCGGCAACCGCCTGCGCGGTCGGACTTCCCTCGGCATACCCTTCGGCCGAGATGACGAGCGCTTCATTTTTCCCGAGCACAGTGGGCTTGCGCAGAAATCCATTGCTGGGGTGTTTGGCGAAAATCACATTTTCGATCTTGACGCGGCGGACGTGTCCGTCGTGAGAGGCATCGAGAGCGTTGGCCAATCGAAGAACTGCCGACAGACGAATGACAGACTTTTGTTCGTCAGGAAGCAAATCACGGAGAAGTTTGTGGCGGCGGATCGGGAGTGCTCCGCAATGGAAGCGGGCGATGATAGCCGCCTGCTGCATGATGCCCACGTCCCAGCCTAGAGGAGTTCCGTGTTTCTTGATCAGGTCAAAAGATTCTTTCTGATGTCCGTTGTTGCCTTTCGCTTTCCCAACGTCATGCAACAACGCTGCCGCATAGAGCGCAGAGCGGGGATCGGCGGCAGCGCCATTTGTGCTTGCCGGAGAATTCGTGGGCGTTGGGCCGAGTAATCCGGTAGCGGTTATCCCGTCGTAAAGCTCCAGTGATAGCCGCGCGACGCGTTCGGAATGAGCGAAGTCAGGGTCGAGCTCCTTCGCCCACAACTTCATCCTGCGGGTTGCAATTTGCTGAATCTGCTTGCCTTGCGGCAGATCCTTTCGCCAAATGTGCCAAAGTGAATCAGCGCCGGTTGTTTTCTGCCGGTATCCGTCGACGCGCTTTGTGCGTTCATCCAGGATGCGTGCGTGCCAGAACTTTCGCGATGACTCGTCAGGAAAAACATGGCAAGAAAGTGCCGTCGCCCAGAGCACGTCGAGGTCGTGGACCTCGCCAAGCAAATCCTGCATATGCTTGAGATCGTTCCCCCAGAGTTGATGTTCTTCTGGAAGGAAATTTTCGACGATATAGCGGAAACGCTTAATGCCGATCCGCAGAGTGTGCAGCGCGATCTGCGAGCGATTGCGCATAGCGCGCACGTGCAGCGCGCGAGCCGCAGTCCAGCGCTCGAGTGCAAGATGCTTGAAGAGCAGACTGCCGGGCCGGATGCGAGAGGCGCGTCCGGGCAATATTCTGCTCCAATGTTTCCATTGCTTGCGGTCGAATTCTTCAAGTGCTGCACGAGCTTCGCGCTTTTGTTCAACCTCGCGGATTTTCAGGATGCGAAGCAGGTTCTGGGCGGGCGAATCAATCTGCGCCGCGGATTCGCTGGATTGGCCGGAAAGCAAATCAGCATAGGGGTTGGGGGGCGTATCGGAAGCAGGTAGAGAAGTCTGAACCTGATCGTTGATCTCCAGTTTCTCAATCCAATCCATCATGATCTGGACATCACGCAGTGCGCCAAGCCGCTGGAAGAGCTGTTTGCCTGCCTTCTTCATATCTTTCCAATTGCGGTCAGGATCCATGGCCATCATTCCGTCGGCCATAGAGCGGCAGCGGCGGAGCGACACGCGGAGATCATGGACGGGATCGGCGCTGAATTCGGCGGCAACGTTGTCGCACTCTTCCAGCACGCGCAGCATCCAGTAACGCATTCCGCCAGGCTTGGAGGTGGTTTTCACAATGGCAGGTGTGAGATTTCCCGCGATCATTTTACTGAAAATCGCAAAGGCGTACCGTGGCATCCGTGGCGAAGTCCATATTGCCGGATTCCACTGCAATAGTGGGGATTTTCAGGAGGCCAATTCGACGGGGCTGCCGGGGTCGGGTACCGACGCGTGAATGGTCGTCGGCAGCGTGACACGAATGCAGGTGCCCGGATTGAGTGATTTGATCTCGATCTGCCCGCCGAGTTCGCGCACGCGCTCGCGCATGCCGGTGATGCCCACGCCCGCTTTGTTGGGAGAAGTTTCGAAGCGCCGCAAGCGCTCTTCCGAGATCCCCTTGCCATTGTCAGAGACTTCGAGCTGAAACTCGTGGTTCGCGCGGGCGAGGCGGATGTTGGCTGCAGATGCCCCTGAGTGACGATGAACGTTGGTCAGGCTCTCCTGAAGAATGCGGAACAAAACGAGTTCGCAGACGCGCGGTGGGCGTTCCATCTTGTCTGGAACGTCGCAGTTGACTTGAATGCCGCTGCGCCGCGCGAATCCTTCGACGAACCAACGAGCGGCGGAAGCGATGCCGGCCTCGTCGAGAAGCGGAGGGTGCAGCAGGTAAGAAGTGGTGCGCACTTCCTGCAGAGCTTCGTCAGCCAGAGCATCCAGATCGTCGATGAGCGGTTGAAGACCGGCCGCGGTGCCATCGATCTGACGAATCAAAGCGATCGACATTTTGATGGCAGCCAGCGTCTGGCCCGCGGTGTCGTGCAAATCGCGGGCGATGCGCCGCCGCTCTTCGTCCTGCAAAGTCATCAGGCGGAGGGAAAGGTGCCGAAGCTGGGACTCGGCCTGTTCCCGCACCGCAATTTCAGACTCGAGACGCCTGAGTGCCTGGGACAATTCCGCCGTGCGTTCTATAACGCGTCGTTCCAGTTCGTCATGAGCCTTGCGGAGCTCGGCTTCGGCGCGCTGGCGTTCGCTAGCCTCGGTGGTGAGAGCGTCGATGGTGTTGTTCAGACGCAGCTGCTTATTGCGATTGGTCTGGCCAAATCCGATCAGCACAGAACTCACGAAAACACAACCGACGATCCCATGAATCTGCGGAACGGTGATAATACGAAAGGAGTAGCGCGGATCGACGAACCAGTAAAAGACCCCCAAGAATCCTATCGCGCCGCTGACAATCGCCGGCCTCGATCCACACACAACCGCGCAGTACGCCACCGCTATGTAGACGGTGGCGTAAAAAGCAACGTGGCCGAGAACCGGGTCGAGCAGCCAGCGCAGCAAGATGGCGAGGACGCCGGCAAGGATCGCGACAATGTAGCGCCGCCCTACGCTGTGAATCGGGATCGGAGTGAGAATTCTCAGGTTTCGCACGCGGAATGTGCCTGCCAACACCACCTAACCACAAACCATCGTGGGAGAAAGGCCATCGGCCCCAGGAACGCGACGGCAATAATTCCCAGCCTGATGCACAGGAACACGAGATACCAGAGACTCTATTTACCAAGATGCGCGGCCAGACAGGAAAGTTGCAACTACGGACCTGAGTTGTCATGACAAATGGATCAGCGTCGAAAAACTGAACTAAGCAATTTCCATCGTTCTGAATGCAGACAAGAAAATACAAATTCATGACATGCGCCTGACATTGTGAACAGAGTGTGCCGCCTAGCATCAGTGTGCCCGGACAACGAACCACTGAGCAGGTCGGAGTGTTCAGCAGGTTCCTTCCTGGTCCGGTTCACAAAGGAGATTTTCACATGCAGCGATGCAGGACCGCTCTTACGCTTGCTCTGGGATTTGCGCTCGTGTTCGTTTCGAGCGCCGCAGTGGCGCAATACAAACTTACGAATCTGTCCTCCAATCAAGCGGGAAAGGCGAAAAACAGAGATCCGTTGTTAGTCAACGCATGGGGCTTGGCGTATGGCCCTGGCGGGCCATTCTGGGTCAGCGACGAGGGAACGGGATGGTCAACCTTGTATAACGACGCCGGGGTGAATCAGGGATTGGAGGTCGTTATTCCCGCGGCAAGCGGATCCGGGCCCGGATCGCCGACCGGAATCGTCTATAACGGCTCGCAGGATTTCCAGGTGCAAGGCTGGGCTGCGATCTTTCTGTTCGCGACGCTCGATGGAACGATCAGCGGATGGGCGCCCCAGTCGAATCCGACGATGGCGATCATTGGCGTGAATAATCCCGGAGCCGTTTATACCGGGCTTGCGATTACCAGTAATCCGTCGGGCAACTTCCTGTTTGCTGCAGACACTGCGAACAACAAAGTCGATGTGTATGACGCGAGCTTCAACTGGGTGAAGTCGTTCACGGACTCGACGGTGCCCGCTGGATTCGCGCCGTTCGGAATCCAGGATATCGGCGGCCTCGTGTACGTCGCTTTTGCCAGCCAGTCAGGAGGTTCGGGCGGCTACATCGATATCTTCAGCGAGAGTGGAGAATTTTTGAGACGGCTTGCCCAGGGATCTCCGCTGAACCAGCCTTGGGGAATCGCGGCGGCACCGGGCAATTTTGGTCCGCTGAGCAATGCGCTGCTGGTCTCGAACAACATCGACAAGAGTGGAACGATCAATGCCTTTAATGGGTTCAGCGGACAATTCGTCGGCGCCGTGAAAGATTCGAGTGGCAACAAAATCACAATCGATCAGCTGTGGGGAATCGAATTCGGAGGCGGCTGGACGAACGACGGGGCGAAGAATGAATTGTTCTTCACCGCCGGCCCCAACAACAATGTGAACGGAACATTCGGAAAGATTTCTTTGGCGCAATAGGGTTGCCTCTGCTACCGCAATCTGGGCATCAGCAATCACTGATCTGAATACGACGAACGGGCCGCCCTGCAAAGGCGGCCTGTTTGTTTCTGAGGCCCGAAGGTCTGAGTCTAGGCTTGCTTGGGGGCTCTCGGCGGGGCGATCGCATCACCGCGGGAGCAGGCTTCGCAATGTGCTAAATTTAATGAGGTGAGGGCGCGTAGCTCAGGTGGTAGAGCAATGCCCTTTTAAGGCATGGGTCGCAGGTTCGAATCCTGCCGCGCTCACCAGGATTTCCTGCATTTGAATCGCTTCCGGTCCTTCGAAATTCTGCCAGGTCAAGCCATTATTCGCGCTGACTCGGTGATGCCAGAAATTTCCGCCACCGCCGCTTCGCCAGATAACCAGAAGAATGACATCGCGCACGATGACGTTCTGACGATCGCTGCGATCAGCGTCGTTGCCGCGATTCTCTGCAACGTGCTGCACGAGGGAGTTGGGCACGGACTTACTGCCCTCCTGACGGGAGCAAAGTCGGGAGTTCTTACAACGGTGGCGTGGTCCAGTACGTACGACTCCCGCCTGGTCGAGGCCGGCGGCACGCTGGTGAATCTCTCGGCTGGACTGATTTTCTGGCTCCTCTTGCGAAAGGCTGCAGGGTTCTCACTGTCGATCCGCTACTTCCTGCTGGTAAGTTTTGCCTTCAACCTATTCACGGGGACCGGCTATTTCTTCTTTTCCGGCGTAACTGATTTTGGAGATTGGGCTGCCGTGATTACGGGATTGCACCCGCATTGGGCTTGGCGGGCGCTACTCACCGTGGGTGGCGCGATTTCATATTTTCTTGCTGTGCGCGTGATTGGCGCGGCGCTCGTCCGCGACGTGGGCGTTCCGCGAGGAAGACAGAAACGCCTGCGCAGAATGACCCTTGTGCCGTATCTTTCGGCGATTGTGCTCGCGAGTGCGGCGGGGCTGCTGAATCCACTTGGAATACAACTGATGTGGCAATCGGCCTTGCCTGCTACTGCCGGTGGTCAGAGCGGGTTGCTGTGGTTGCAGTACTACATTCCGAGAGGGACGCAACCGATTCGGGAAGCAGAAAGATTGCCGCGCAGGTATTCGTGGATAATCGCGACCGCAATACTTGCCATTGCTTATGTGGCAATACTGGGAGGCGGCGTCAGCATTTCTCTCTAGCGCCCTGCTCAGACCACACCACAATGCACGCGCGACGCTCAGGCCACGGCGAGCGGGACGTCAACCAGCGGAAACCGGGCCTTAACGACTGTGCCGTTCCCGTGCGACTGGATCTCGAATTGACCGTTGAGTTGACGCACGCGTTCGCGCATACCTTGAATCCCGACTCCGTAGCGCAGGCTGCGAGAGCCATTTCCGTTTGAAGCGGGCATTCCCTTCCCCGCGTCCCGTACTTCGAGGAAGATTTCGCGTGCCGACCCGACAATTCGAATCGTCGCTTGCTGGCTGCCGGAATGGCGATGAACGTTGGTGAGACATTCCTGAACGATGCGGAAGATGGTCACTTCCATGTCCGGAGAAAGCCGGCCCAGATCGGGAGCGAGATCGAGTTGCACATCGATTTTGCTTCGTTCCGAGAATCCTTCGACATACCAGCGAAGGGCAGAAGGCAATCCCGCTTCATCGAGCAAAGGCGGGTGAAGCAGATAAGAAACTGTGCGCAGTTCCTCCGATAGCTGACGGATAAAGTCGAGGCTTTGCCGAATGACGCTCGCGAACCTTGGATCGAGTCTTTCAGCATCCGTTTCCATGGGAATCAGATTCATCTGAAGCGCGGCGATCAACTGGCCGGCGCTGTCGTGCAGCTCGCGGGCGATGCGCCGGCGCTCCTCATCCTGCGCATGCAGAAGTTTGCCGGTGAGTTCGCGGGCACGCTCAGCTTCTTCAAACCGCTTGCGGTCGGTGATATCGGCATGCGTTCCGATCAAGCGAATGGCGCTGCCATTCTCGCGGACGATGCGGCCGTGAGACAGGATCCACCGGATCTCGCCGTCGGGACGAAGCGCGCGGAACTCGAACTGAAAACGCTCCTGGTCTTTCACAGCGCGACCAAATTCTTCCACCAAACGAGCGGTCTCGTCGGGGTGAAAGAGTGCAACCCATTCTTCGGCGGTGATGTAGGGATCGGCGGGATGGAAGCCATAAAGCGCAGCCATTTGGGGATTCCACTTGCCGCGTCTGTGAAGGACATCCCAGTCGAAGATTGCGGTTTTGGAAGACTCGAGCGCGAGAGCGAGCTGAGCCTGGCTGTCGCGCAGAGCAACCTCAACCCGCTTGCGATGGGTAATGTCACGGGCGATTTTGGAAGCACCGATGATACGGCCTCGAGAGTCGCGAAGCGGAGAAATGGTCAGGGAAACATTGATCCGCTCGCCGGCCTTGTTGACCCGGACGGTTTCGAAGTGGTCGATGCGCTCACCCTTGCGAAGACGTGCCAGGATCTCGAACTCCTCATCGCGCAGCTCCGGAGGAATGATGATCGTGATCGATTTGCCAATGGCCTCTTCGGGCGAAAATCCGAAAATCCGGGCCGCGCCGGCGTTCCAGCTATTGATGATTCCATTCAGATTCTTGGAAACAATCGCGTCGTCTGACGATTCAACAATGGCTGCCAGCCGGGCTCGAACTTCTTCGGCTTCACGGCGACCGGTGACCTCTTCGACGATGGAGATGAAGTGCTTCATGCGTCCGTTGGAATCGCGCGCCGCAGAGACCGTCAGGTTAATCCAAGCGACGGACTTGTCTTTCCGGATGTAGCGCTTCTCCATCGAGAATGTCGGCAATTCCCCGCTCCGGACCTTCTCGGTTTCGACCAGATCGGCAGCCAGATCTTCGGGATGGGTGACCTCCTGAAAGGTCATCTGCAGCAGCTCGGCTTCGCTGTATCCGAGGATTTCGCAGAGCTTGCGGTTGACGCGAAGCCAACGCCCATCAGGACCTACGTGCGCGACGCCAACTGCGGCGAGTTCGAAAGTCGAGCGGTAGAGCTGTTCGCTTTCCCGGAGCGCCTGCTCGAGCGCTGTGCTGCGTTGCAAAATCTCCTGTACGTCAAGCGGAGCGGCGAGATGAGAGATGGCCGGATCGAAAAACGACTCGTGGCGCGAAACTTTCTGCAGAGCAGCGAAAAGGTTCTGGGAGATGGACGATTTAATGACGTAACCACGCGCGCCGGCGTTGAAGGCCTGGCGAACCATCTCGGGCGAATCATGCTGGGTCAAAACCAGCACTTCGCAGCCGGGAAGAACGCTGCGGAGGGCCCGAGTGGCGTCGAGCCCGTTCAGCGCCGGCATGCTAATGTCCATGATGATGACGTCAGGCTTAAGTTCACGAGCCTTTTCGATCGCTTCGCGGCCGTCCCGAGCTTCACCACAAACCTCGAAGCCAGAACGTTCCTGGAGGAGTGACACGACTCCTCGCCGAACGACTTCGTGGTCATCGACTACTAATACCCGCATTAACTGACCTCACGAACAAGAAGCGTTTCGAGAACTCTCGGCAGATTCGCTGGGCGAGGATAAATGTCACACAACACAGGTGCTGTATTCTAGCTGGAAATCCGGCAGTTCCCGAATACAGGGGAAGCTGTAGCCGAAGTATATTCTTCTTGAAACCAACGATCCTGAAAAGTACGAAGCGATTCTGTAGCGCACCCCCGAACTATCTTGCACAAAACGAACATGCACCATAAGATAGCTGCTCTGCGATAGCCCTTCAACGGCATGATCGGCCAAAACATCTCCCACTACCGGATTCTCGAGAAACTCGGCGGAGGAGGGATGGGTGTCGTTTACAAGGCCGAGGACACGAAGCTGAAGCGCTTCGTCGCTCTGAAATTTCTTCCCGATGACGTCGCGAAAGATCCCCAGGCTCTGACTCGCTTTCAACGCGAGGCGCAAGCGGCCTCGGCGCTGAATCATCCGAACATCTGCACGATTTACGAGATCGATGAATTTAATGGAAACGCCTTCATCGCGATGGAGTATCTCGAGGGGCAGACGCTGAAGCACCGGATCAGCGGACGGCCGCTCGATGTGGAGACGCTTCTCGGTATCAGCATCGAGATCGCGGACGCCTTGGACGCGGCGCACGGCAGAGGCATTATTCATCGCGACATCAAGCCGGCGAACATTTTCGTGACCAAGCGCGGACAGGCGAAGCTGCTGGATTTCGGCCTGGCCAAACTGGCGTCGAGCACGGAACATACGGTGACCGCTCCGGAAGGAGCGATGACGAGTCCCGGATCCACGATCGGCACCGTGGCTTATATGTCGCCCGAGCAGGTGCGGGCGGAGGAACTGGATCCGCGAACCGATCTGTTTGCGTTCGGCGGCGTGATGTACGAAATGGCGACCGGGCAGATGGCATTCTCTGGAAGCAGCACTGGAGTGATCTTTGAAGCCATTCTGAACCGCGCTCCCGCTCCAGTTGAAAGCTTGAATCCCGCCCTGCCTGAAAAGCTGAACGATCTGATTGTGAAGTCGCTGGAGAAAGAGCGCGATATGCGCTACCAGACAGCGGCTGAACTGCGCGGAGACCTGAAGCGCATCAAGCGCGGGCTGGAAAGTTCTAGGATTCGAGCTGCGAGCGGGTCGGCAATTGCGGCCGTGTCGGCGGCGAAAGTTGCACCACAACTCCCTTCGCAAATCCAGCCATCGCGAAGGTGGCGAACCGTTGTGATGACGGCAGCGGCTTGTCTGCTGGCCGGATTCGGGGTTGGAGCGTGGCTGCTCAAGGGCTCGGGAGAGCGTGCATTCGCGTCGTATCACCCTCTTACGTTCCGGCGTGGGATTGTTCACTCGGCGCGCTTTGCGCCGGATGGGAAGACGGTGATTTACAGCGCGGCGTGGGAGGGCAAGCCGCTCGATTTGTTCACCACTCGTCCGGAGAGCCCGCAATCGCAGGAGATGGAACCGAAGGGCGCTGACGTGCTGGCAGTTTCCGCCTCGGGAGAAATGTTGCTGGCACTGCACAGCAAGCCGCGAGATTCATCGTTTCTGTATGCGGGAACATTGGCGCGAGTTCCTTTGGTGGGTGGCGCACCGCGAGAGATTTTGAACGATGTCGAGTGGGCCGACTGGTCACCGGATGGGCAAAACGTGGCGATTGTCCACGAAGTCGCCGGACGGAAGCGGCTGGAATTTCCGCTGGGCAAGGTTCTGTATGAGGCGGACGGTTGGATCGGAAATCCACGGGTCGCGCCAGATGGGAAGAGTATCGCTTTTGTCGACCATCCTCAGACGGGCGATGACGGCGGGGCTGTAGCGGTTCTGGATCTGAATGGCAAGAAGAGAATTTTGTCGGAGGGATGGGACAGCATACAGGGATTGGCGTGGTCTCCTGATGCGAATGAGATATGGTTCTCCGCAACGCACACGGGCGGCGACCGGTCCCTCTATGCCACAGATCTTTCGGGGAAAGTGCGGCTATTGGCGCGGGTGCCCGGAGAACTGACGATTCTCGACGTAGGCAAAGATGGGCACGTGCTGCTGACGCGCGGCAATGATCGCGCCGGAATGATCGGGCAAGGACCCGGCGAGCCGAAGGAAAAAGATTTGTCATGGATGGATTGGTCGGTACCGGGAAGCCTGTCTGCTGATGGAAAGATGATTCTCTTCTTCGAATCGGGAGAAGGCGGCGGACCGAAATATGCCGTGTATCTGAGGAACACGGATGGATCTCCCGCGATTCGATTGGGCGAAGGAACTGGACTTTCGCTTTCGCCGGACGGAAACTGGGCTTTGTCGCGGCTGAACGTCGTGCCATCTCCTCTGGTGCTGTATCCGACAGGCGTTGGCGACATGAAACGGTTAAAGGACGATGGATTGAACCACATTTCGGCCTCCTTCCTGCCGGACGGAAAACGATTCGTATTCACGGGCACGGAAGAGGGACATGGCGCAAGGCTCTACCTCGAATCTCTCGATGATGCCAAACCCCATCCATTCAGCATGGAAGGCATTGCGTTTGGAATGGTGCTCTCTCCGGATGGGACGACCGTAGCGGCTCGCGGACCTGATCAAAAGATTTATTTGTTCCCGGTCAACGGCGGCGACGCCAAAGTTGTGGCCAACACCCAACCTGGAGAATTCCCTACCGCATGGTCCGCAGATGGACGTTCCCTCTTCGTCATCACCAGAGGACAGATCCCGGCGCAGGTGTTCCGCATCGACGTAGCGACCGGGCAGAGAACGTTCTGGCGCTTCTTTGAACCCGCCGATGCAGCGGGGATCGACACGATTCGAGGAGTCCTGGTCTCCGCCGACGAGAAATCTTATGTGTATGGATACACCCGCACCCTGTCGGATCTCTATTTAGTGCAGGGGTTGAAGTAAAAAAAGCGTCAGATAACTTGCGTGAACTTCGACGAGGTTTCAACCCATCCTGAAAACTTGAGCTGCTCGGTATTCCGCTCTATGAATCGGAAGCTGCGAATGCTGATTTGTCTGGGTTCGATCGTCTGCGTCGTGAGCATGGCGCGCGCGGCAACGTATCAGTATTTCCGAACCGGCAACAAGGCCGACGTCCAGACGAAACCCCAGGCCGGAATCGCCATGATGGGAGGCGGAAAGGACATTGACGAGGCTTTTCGATGGCTTTGCGACAAAGGAAATGGAGGGGATTTTTTGATCCTGCGCGCCCGCGGCGACGATGATTACAACCCGTACGTGAATGGCCTGTGCAAAGCGAACTCGGTGGCGACTTTGATCATCCCGGATCGCGAAGCGGCTACTGATGCAGCCGTTGCAGACATCATCCGCCGTTCGGAAGTGCTGTTTATCGCTGGAGGGGATCAGGCGAACTATATTCGGGGATGGCAGGGAACGCCGGTGCAGACGGCGATCAACGACGACATTGTGGCCGGTAAGCCGATTGGAGGCACCAGCGCGGGGCTGGCCGTCCTCGGAGAGTTCGTCTACGGAGCGTTAGGCGACAAGCCGGAGGATAAAGATCTGGCTTCGGCGCAGGCATTGGCCGATCCCTATTTTGATCGCGTGACACTGGTGCGGGACTTTCTGAAGGCGCCGGAATTGCGGAATTTGATCACAGACTCGCACTTTGCCAAGCGCGACCGCATGGGACGAACACTCGGATTTCTGGCGCGCATCATGAAAGATGGATGGAGCGCATCTCCACGAGAAGTCGCGATCGATGAGAGATCGGCGGTGCTGGTCGAGGCGGGTGGCAAAGCCAGCGTGATTGGAACCGGCCGCGGCGCCTATTTTCTGAGACCGAAGGAAGCGCCGCAAACCTGCGAAAAGGGCAGCCCGCTAACCTTTCGCGACATTAGGGTCGATCATGTGCAGTCCGGCGGCCATTGGAATTTGCGTTCCTGGACTGGAGATTCGACGGCATACACGCTCTCGGTCGTTCAAGGAAAAATTCAAAGCACGCAACCCAGCGGGGCGATCTATTAGCTGACTTTTCTGGCGCGGAATAGAACGATTTTTTCGCGTTATGCCGGAAGTTCTCCGCTCAGCAATCGTTCCAGTTTCTCAGCGGGCACGCGAACTCCTACGTAGAAATGTCCGAACAGCGCGTAGACGGCGCTGACTTCATCGAAACGCATTTCATAAATGAGTTTCTTGAAGACCAGAGGCTCGTCCGCGAAGAGATCTACTCCCCACTCCCAGTCGTCGAAACCGATGGAGCCGCTGATAATCTGCTTTACTTCTCCTGCATAACGCCGCCCGACCATGCCGTGATCGTTCATCTGGCGGGCGCGCTCTTCGATCGGCAGCTTGTACCAGTTCTTGTCTTCCCCGCGTCGACGGTCCATCGGATAGAAGCAGGCGTAACGATTGGGCGGAATATCGGGATACAGACGCGGGCGCATCGCTTCTTTGTGACGATTCAGCTTGCACTCGACCTCCGCCTTCCACTGCTCGGAATGCGGCTCAATTCCCTGGTCGGTGAGTTCCTTGTAAATCTTCAGGGTTGACTCATAGAGGCCGAGTTCGATGATCGACAAATAAGAACTCGTCGTCTCAAGATAGTCGTTCAAACGCAGGTGGGCCAGCTTGAGTTCGGCCTGATTCAGATCGGCAAACGATTCGCGGAAATGGATCAGCATCAAGTCGCCTTTGTGTCCGATCAACGAATAAAGGGCCGACCGGCCGGGAGAATGTTTCTCCATGGCAGAGAGAGCCTCGGAGGCTTCCCGCGCGATCTGGGACTTCTCGGCCGCGGGCAGCGCGCGCCAGGCCGGCCAGCGCAGCCGCATCATCTGATGAAGGACACTGTAGCCTTCCGTGGTGAGAGGAACCGCTGGAAGTTCGGCGGCGACTTGCGGGCGAGTATGAGGCACGGTAGTCATGACAGCCTTTCTGGAAGGTGATTCACGGGCAAAGCTCATTGTACCCGGCGGCGAAAGGATCGGGAAAACCGGATCAGCGGGTTGCAGATTTTGACGACCTTTGTCGATGTGGCGCGAGATCCCTTGCCTGGGCTGTGCTCTCGCGGATGATCAGTTCGGGTTCGACTGTAATCTCGCCGCCGTGACTCGCGTCGGAGTGGCGGATGCGGCAAAGAAGAGTTTCTCCAGCGATCCGCCCCATCTCTTTGAGCGGCTGCCGAATCGTAGTGAGCGCGGGATTCTGGTAGGCGGCGCTCTGGATATCATCAAATCCAACGACTGAAACATCCTGCGGCACCCGAAGGCCCGCATCACGAAGAGCGCGAATGGCGCCCATCGCCGAAATGTCATTGAAAGCGAATAGCGCGGTGAACGGCTTTCGGGAAGTGAGCAGATGCCGCGTCGCCGCGTAGCCAACATCCGGCGAAGGAGAGTCCCCCTCCAGTCGAGCGACGAGAGATCGAGCGATGGCGAGACCCATTTGGCGCGCCACTTTCTCGATGCTGCTCCAACGAACTTTTGTATCCGAGCTGAACTCCTGGCCCTTGATAAACGCGATCTGTCGATGTCCGAGTTCGGACAGATGCTGCAGCGCGAGTTCGGCGGCGCGGATATGATTCAGTACGATATTCGTAACCCCCTTCACCTGATTATGTCCGGAAACAGTTACGACTGGAACCGGCAATGAGAGAGACCAAGGAGTGTCGACGGCAATCAAACCATCAATCGATCGCTCGACAAAGAGCCGAGGATATTCGTCCATCAGATCGGCACGGTGACGATGGCTGACGACGAAATAGAAATATCCTTCTTGCAGAAGATGGTCTTCGATACCGCCCATCACCGAGGTGGAATAGCCTTCGCTGACCTCGGGCACGATAACGCCGACGGTAAAACTGTGGCGCGCGCGCAAGGAACGGGCAAAAAAATTGGGCCGGTACTTGAATTTGTGAACCGCAGCGAAAACTCTGTCTTTGGTGGACTGGGGAATGGAATCGGCGACCGGGGAACGGTTGATGACCAGAGATACCGTAGCAGGCGAAAGACCGAGGTGCTCCGCCAGTTCTTTCAGGCTGACGGTTCGGTTGCGGGCAGACGCTTCGGTAGTTTTCCTCGAGCCTTTCCTGGTCACCCAGCGGAGTCTCGCATAAACCCGAGCGAGCCGCAAGCCAGACCATCGGAGGCGAGAGGTTATACTTGTCGGACTAACCCGAGGCCCCGCCAGTCGCGATAGAATAGCCCTACTAATTCGATTTAGTGAATGATAGGATTCGAGAAACCGAGGATCGACCGAATGCCGCTTTCATATCCGTTTTCCATCCGTACCCAGGTTCCAGATTCCATGACTCGAAGCTTACACCGTATTCAACGGCTGGCTGTTGTTGCCTTGGCCTGCGCAATTGGGAGTATTTCCGTTTCTGCCCAGACGGGATCTCAATCCACAGCAAAAGCGGGAAGCATCAATGACCCAGCTCTCGATGCGCGTGTTGAGGCGATCCTTCGGAAGATGACGCTCGACGAGAAAGTCGGGCAACTGGTGCAGTATTCCGCGGGGCAGCCGACTGGGCCGGGAACTGGCCGCAGCGATTACGACGACATGGTCGCAAAGGGGCAGGTCAGCTCGTTCTTGAATGTCATCGATCCACACCAGATCAACGCATATCAGCGGATCGCGATAGAGAAGACGCGGCTGCACATCCCGATCCTGTTTGGCCTCGATGTCCTTCATGGATTCAGGACGGACTTTCCGATTCCGCTTGGGCTGGCCTCGACCTGGGATCCTTCGATCGTCGAAAAAGCCGCACGAGTGGCCGCGATGGAGACTTCGGCGGATGGCATTCGCTGGACATTTTCGCCAATGGTCGATATTGCTCGGGACGCGCGCTGGGGCCGAATTGCGGAAGGATCCGGTGAAGATCCGTTCTTAGGATCGGCGATGGCCGCCGCATACGTTCGGGGCTACCAGGGCGACCGGCTGGATGCTCCGGACAGCATCGCAGCCTGTGCCAAGCATTTCGTGGGCTACGGGGCGGCTGAAGCGGGACGCGATTACAACTCCACCGAAATCTCCGAACACACGCTGCGACAATACTACCTGCCTCCGTTCCATGCCGCGGTGGACGCCGGAGTTGCCTCGGTGATGAGCGCATTCAATTCGCTCAATGGAATTCCTTCGACCGCTAATCCTTTCACACTCAAGCAGGTTCTTCGAAACGAGTGGGGATTTAAAGGTCTAGTGGTCAGCGATTGGGATGCAGTCGGCGAATTAATTCCGCACGGAGTCGCGATCGACGGCGAGGCCGCGGCGCGAAAGGCTTTTCTGGCGGGCGTCGACATGGACATGGTCAGCAGCCTGTATCACGATCATCTGCCGCAGATTCTGAAGTCGGGTCAGGCAACGGAGGCGGAGTTGGATGACGCGGTGCGACACGTGCTCCGCGTCAAGATTGCCTTGGGACTGTTCGACCATCCCTTCGTGGACGAAGTGGCAGCGCCGAAGGCGCTTTTTCATCGTGAGAGTTTGGAACTCGCAGAAAAAGCAGCGGAGCGGTCATTCGTATTGTTGAAAAACGAGATAGGCCCGGACGGCAAGAAACTTCTTCCACTTTCTGATACCGCGCAGAACATTGCCGTGATTGGGCCGCTGGGCGATGATGCGACTTATCCGAACGGAGCTCCAAACTGGATGGGACCCCGCGTCGGGCTGACGCCAGCCCTGGTGGAGCGAATCGGCCAGGCACACGTCTCGCGCTTCAAAGGCTGTGGAATTCTCGACGGGACGGATACCGAAATCGCCGACGCGGTAGCCGGAGCAGAGAAAGCCGATCTAACAATTCTCGCGCTGGGCGAGAGCATCGACATGAGCGGCGAGGCGGGATCGCGCGCGCACCTGGGACTTCCCGGAAGGCAAGAAGAGTTGTTGGAGAAAGTCGTCGCGACGGGCAAGCCGGTCGTGCTGGTTCTTTTCAGCGGAAGGCCGCTAACTTTGCCGTGGGCCTTCGAGCACGTACCGGCAGTCATGGAAGCATGGTTTCCCGGAACACGTGGCGGACCCGCGCTGGTTCGTACGCTTTTCGGCGATGTGAATCCGAGTGGGAAGTTAGTTGTCACCTGGCCGCGTGCGGTGGGGCAGGAACCGCTCTATTATGACCACCTCGGCACCGGGCGTCCGCCGGGAAACGTAGATCTGACGCATCCGCCTACTGATGCCGCGAGCCGGTATGTTTCGCGTTATATCGATGAGCAGGATTCTCCGCAGTTTCCTTTCGGCTACGGCGAGTCTTACACGACCTTCTCCTATGGTTCCACTTCGCTCAGTACGCAGCGGATGAGCGCAAAAACTCTCAACCGAAACCTGACCGGGCCGGCAGCGATGATTGCGGAAGCGGACGTGACCAACAGCGGAACGCGAAGCGGAAACGAAGTTGTGCAGTTCTATATTCGCCTGCAAGGGACCAGTGTTGCGGAGCCAGTGCGGGCGCTCAAGGGATTTCAGACGATTGCATTAGCCGCCGGTGAAACCAAGCACGTGAAGTTCGAGCTAAAACCAGAGACCTTCGCGTTCTGGAACGACCATCAACAGTTTGTCGCCGAGCCATCGAAGGTCACGGTATGGATCAGTCCGGATTCCGCGCATGGATCGCCAGCGGAGGCAGAGATTGTGCCCTAGCTCGGGCTCGGTTCGGAGGCTTCGAGAAACGCAACTGGAAAATCGCTAAGAAGCTCGTTCAGCATGAAGCAAGATTCATCCTCTCGCGAGTCCGCGTGCGTTTCCCTCTGAGACAAGATGTTTGTCCATATCTTGGGACTTTCCGCTGTCAGCACGACGCGCGTATCGCACCAGTCTTGCGCCTGACCGGGCTCTCCCGGCAATTTTGCGAGCCATCGCGGCACGACGATGAGCGCGCTGGAATTCAATGTCCGGCGAAGAAACGCGACGATGTTGCGGGCTCGGCATCCGGCGGAGTCAATCGGCACGAACTCTCCTTCATGAAAAAGATCAGCGTGATCTCGCCGGAAGCGGAGCGCTTTCCAGATGAGATAGAGCTTGATGCGCCCGTCGTGCCAGTTCTCGACAATTTCACCCAACTGCGCCAGCTCATTTGTATTCGCCTTTGCAATTTCGCTCAGAGCAGAGGCCCTTTTTGAAAAATCGACAACTCCGCGATTGTCGGGATCGACGAGGCGGAGATCCCACAGCTCCGATCCCTGGTAGAAATCGGCTACGCCCGGCGACGCAATCTTCAGCAAAACCTGCGAGAGGCCGTTGATCATGCCGTAATAGGCGATCTTCTTCTGCAATGCTCGAAAATCACTCAGGAACTCGCCATTCTCCGGCGAAAGAATCCGCGCAGCGAAATTCTGAAGCGCTTCTTCATGGGCCTGATTCGGCCGGGTCCAGCGAGTGTGGACCATCGCCTCGCGTGTGGCTTTGACGAGATGAGCCTGGATTCGCTCCAGAAGATTCCTGCAGTTCCCCTGATCGAGCGGCCAAACTCCAATCAGAGTCTGATACAGGAAGTACTCCTCGTTTCGATCAGGCGCGGCCTGCCCGTCGATTTGCTCTTTGAAGCGCCCATTCAAGTGTGCCCAGAGGTCCAAGTGCGTCTTCCATTCCTCAGGAATCTCCGAAAGCACGTTGATTCGGGCTCGCACATCTTCGCTGCGCTTGGTGTCGTGGGTTGACGTGGCGTCGAGAGTGCCGGGCCAGGACTGCCGGCGCTGTTCGAGGAACCGGTAAAAACCGGCGAGCGACTCTGCTTCCGTAGGCCGAGGATTGCCACCCACTTCGTTCATCGACAGCAGAGGATGGAATACGTAAAGCGCTGTGTCCTCGAAACCTTTTGCTACGATGGGCCCGGTGAATTGCTGCCACCGCATTACAAAAACAAGCCGCGTCTCGCGTTGATCCGGCAACACGTGCGGCGGATTCTCGAGTAGCAGCACTTCACGAACAAAGTCGAAAGCATCTGAATTGAGGTGAGGAGCCCGAATCCGCGCCGCTGCCACCGATTGCTCGATATACTTCGTAGCCTCCGGCGGAATCTCCATATTTCGGATGTAAGTGCGGTAGATCGGCATGCAGGCGGTCACTTCGATCAATGCATCGATCAACTGACCACGATTCAATTCCCGAGCATAACGATCCTGCGCAGCGAGCTCAGCCAACTGCCGGCCGAGCGTGCGCATTTCGACGCCCAGCAAGGTGTTCATCACCAGCTTCTTTTTCTGGTAAAGAACGTCAGAGAACTCCTGTTTGCGCCCGATAAATTCTGAATAGATTTCTTCGATGCATCGCGCGCCTTGCGGATCGACGAAGATTCCGTTGGCTTCATTCAGATAGTCGTAACCCGTGGTGCCGCTCACGGGCCAGTCGGAAGGAAGCTGTTCTCCGCGGGCCAGGATCTTTTCGACGAGCAGATACGACTGCTTGCCGGAACGATTTTCATTCGCGGCAAGCCGTTCCTGCAGGCGGTTCAGGTATGCGGCTGGATCGCGCAGACCATCGATGTGATCGATGCGCAGGCCTGCCTCAGGATTTCTCGACATCAGCCGCAAGATGTATCCATGGCTCGCTTCGAAGACGAGCGGATCTTCGACCCGCACTCCGACCAGGTCGGCGATCGTAAAGAAGCGGCGATAATTGATGCTTTCGTTCAGGTTTTGCCAAAACGCCAGCTTGTAGTTTTGCTCGGCCAGCAACCGTTGCAGGAGCCCGAAGCTGGCCGGATCCCCCTCCTTCCCATTGATTTCAGCCACGTTTTCCTCGACCTGCTTCGCAACTTCAGGACTGCTGTTGATCAGCGCCCGCAGGCGGTCACGGGCCGACTCGAACCTCAACCTCTGTTCGGGCGCCGCCATAGCGACGCGGCGATCGGCCCGCGAAAGATCCAGCCCCGAAGAGAGGATCCCTGAATATTCGTGATAAGCGGGACTGTCTTCGCCGAGACTATCCTGCAAGCGTCCGGCGTGAAGGTTCAAAATCGAGTGATATGCACGGGGCGAAACCGGAAAAAGAGAATCGAAATACTGAATGAAGAAGCGGCCGTCATTGTAGATTAGTTTGATCTCTCCGGAATCGAGGGCTTCCCCAAAAGGGCGCCCGAGCACCGGAAGGAGAATTCGGCCCTCGAGACTGCGGGCATGCGGATGCCACTCAATGTCGAAGAACGCCGCGAAAGCAGACTGCGCTCCATTCTCCAGCACATCCATCCACCAGGGATTCTCGGCATTGGCGGCCATGTGATTGGGAACGATGTCGAGCAGCAAGCCCATACCGCGATTCTGCAACTCGGTCTGTAGTGCGGTGAATTCCTCTTCCGTGCCGAGATCGGGATTGATGCGCGACGGGTCGATCAAGTCATACCCGTGGGTGCTTCCCTTGCGGCTGGCCAGGATCGGGGAAAGATAAAGATCGGACACGCCGAGCTCGTGAAGGTAATCCAGAATGTTCAGAGTGTCGGCAAAGCGAAAATTCTGGTTGAGCTGGATGCGATAAGTCGACGACGGAAGGCACGAGATCGGCATCGCTACTCCTGCGGCAGCAAGATGTGCAGTTGCGAAGCCATGCGGTTGAGGTCCTCGTGCCGCTGCGCAGCGCCCGGATCCGCATTGAGAGAATGCCACCCGTTCTGCTGATATGCGGTGAGAAGCGGCCGGTAAGCAAGGTTCTGCGCCTCCCACAACACGACGGGAAATGGGAACGACGGGATTAATTCCAGCAGCTTGAGCAATCGCTGAGAAGTTGCCGGGGCTGCAGGATCACGGGAGAAATCACGCGCCTCGTTTTCGATCCTCTTCCTGAGCTTGAATTCGAGCGTGGTGGCATCGACCGTGATTTTGCTCGCGTTCGCTTCACGCAGAAGGCTTTTGATGCCGTCAACATCGATATCCGGGCGTTCGAGGTAATGTTGCAATT
The DNA here is from genome assembly GCA_963763845.1 of uncultured Acidobacteriota bacterium. Taxonomy (GTDB): domain Bacteria; phylum Acidobacteriota; class Terriglobia; order Terriglobales; family Acidobacteriaceae; genus Sulfotelmatobacter. The sequence goes on along the minus strand of CAVXPX010000008.1, from coordinate 323,346 downwards.
GGCTGTTGATCGCAATTTCGGCTGCCGATTTGAGCGCATTCGGCACCGGGATTTCCAGTCCGTTGAGGAAGCGGATCAGCGGCGCCTGGTTGTCGAAGACAGTGCGATAGACGGCCGCAGCTGAATTTAGTGAATCAGTAAGGATGAGATCTGTGATCTTTCGCTGCTCGTCACGAAAGAGCTGGCGCAGCGAGAAGATATCCTTGCCATAGGTCTGATCGAGAAGGCGGATGACTTCCGCCGTATCGGCCTGGCTAAACGCATCCACCAGCTTTTTCTGGTTTTCACCGGATGAGTTCTGGAACGGCTGAATTCCGGCGGTCACATTGTGATCGCCCAGATGCAGCACCGAAAAAGCGAGCGTCGCGGATTCTTCAGTAATCGCAGAGCGAAACTCGGCTGCCCCCGTGGCGAGCCGCATCTTCCCTTCCGCTTCCACCGAGTATTTGAGACGTTCCACTTCGTAGCAATAGATGTTTGTCTTCGCCGGATAATTCTCGAAGAGCGAACTGATGGCATAATGTCCGCCGACGCGAGGAATATCGACCACGGCGGGCTTAACCGACTTCTGATAAATCTGCGCGCCATCTCCTTGCTCGGGAAGATTGCTTTTGGCGCTCGCGAGGCGCTGAAGAAACTCGGGTTCGATCGACTCGCCGGAAACGTCTTCGGCCAACCGCAGCGCACGCCCGGCGTAATGGATCACCTGAACGGTCTCGATACCCGAAAGTTCGTCAAAAAACCAGCCGCAACTGGTGTACATCAGCATGGCATGCCGCTGCATCTCCAGAAGTTTCAGAACAGTAATCTCCTCTGCAGGATCAAGCGGATGGATCGCATGACCTGCCAGGAAGGCGGCGCGAGAATCCGGGGAGCGGTCCAGGATAACGCTGATATAGTCATCGCGGCTCGCCCACGGGTCGCGCACAAACAGCTTCAGGCGCGATTCAAAGATAGGTGCGAGACGGTCGCGCAGCCAGTCGAGAGCGGAGCGCAAGGGAACGCGCCATTGCTGATTCCAGGAATGCCCGCCGGAGTTACACCCACAATCGCTCCGCCATCGTTCGACGCCGTGCACGCAGCTCCATGAGCTGTTGTTCACGATTTCGACCGTTTCTTCGGCGGGATATTTTTCCAGGAACTCGCCATAATTGGTGAGCTTGGCTGCCCCGTTGCGTTCGATTTCTTCCAACGCGTAACTGAGCGCCATCTCTCCGAAGTGGTGGTGATGTCCGTAACTCTCGCCATCGGTTGCGATGTGGACGAGTTGCGGACCCTGCCGCGCATCGGAGAAGCCGCTCATCAGGCGATCGGCAAACCGTTTGCCGTCGCTCAAAAGACCCTCAAACGCGACGGCTTGCGAGATCGGCCCGTCGTAAAAGAAAAGATTGATCCGCTTCTTCGAGGGCAACCTGGCGATATAGGCATGAGCCGGATCGATGCGGGCCCCGCTGACGTCGTGAAAGCGGGTGCTGTTTTTGGATCGCACTCGCTTCGCCTGCCGCGGAGCAAGAATCGTGAACTGGATTCCGTTCTCCGCCAGAACCTCCAGCGTCTCAGTATCGACAGCCGTCTCCGGCAGCCACATACCTTCCGGACGTCTCCCGAAACGCGATTCGAAGTCCTTGATTCCCCACTTGACCTGAGTCACTTTATCGCGCCGGTTGGCGAGCGGAAGAATCATGTGGTTGTACCCTTGAGCAATCGCGGAGCCGTGGCCTGAATATCGTTTCCCGCTCTGCTGGTCCGCTTCGAGGATTCCCGCATAGACGTGCGGAGCCTGATCTTTCAACCAAGAAAGAAGGGTTGGCCCAAAGTTGAAGCTGATATACGAATAATTGTTGAGCAGTTGGATGATGCGGTTCTGCGGATCGAGAATCCGCGACGCGGCGTTCGGCGCGTAGCACTCGGCCGTGATGCGCTCATTCCAATCATGGTATGGATAGGCGGAGTCTTGCAGCTCAATTGCCTCGAGATACGGATTCTCCCGCGGCGGTTGATAGAAATGCCCGTGGATGCAGACGTACTTCACTCAGACTCCTTGAGATGATTGGATTTCTTCAAGCATCAAAAAAGAATAAGGAGAAACCCTTATCTCCTTATCGGCGGAAATGTCGATTACGGGAGCCGGATCGGGCTCTGGACCATTCCAGCGCCGGGCGGCCGAGTGAATCATAACCTTCCAGTTGCCTGCGAGCTCTGGAATCTTCAACCTCGATGGGAACTGGGAGAAGTTGAAAACCGCCGCCGAGCGCCTTCCATTGCTTTCGTAGGAAAGCAGCAGCGCGCTCTCGCTGACCTCGCGAACCGTACGCGAGGTCGCGCTCCCGAACTTCAGCTCCGCTCTGATACGAATGAGTTCCTGATAAAAGTGGTAGAGAGTCCGATGCGGCTCTTTTGACTTCAAATCCGGGTTCGGACGAGACCGCAGGAAAGTTTGCTTGTCCTGCGGATCGGGAACTGTTTCCTGCCAGCCAAAAGCGGCGAATTCTTCCCGTCTGCCGCGCCGTACGGCTTCGACTAATCCAGGGTCTCCGTGACTGGTGAAATATTGAAAAGGAGCAGACTCGCCATATTCCTCTCCCATAAAGAGCAGCGGAACAAATGGCGAGAGCAAAGTAATTCCGGCGGCCAGCTTCAGTGCTTCAAAGCCGACCAGCGCTGTGAGGCGCTCTCCGGCAGCACGGTTCCCGACCTGATCGTGATTTTGACAGCAAACTACAAATCGAGCCGATGATAACCATTCTGGCGAATTGCCGTGCCGGCGTTTACGGTAGTTCGAGACCTGTCCGCGATAGAACCATCCGTGACGCAGAGTCTCTGCCAGAGGAGTAATTCCGCCAAAGTCGGAGTAGTAGCCTCGGTTCTCGCGCGTAAGCAGCGTGTGCACGGAATGATGGAAGTCATCGCTCCATTGCGCATCCAAGCCGTACCCGTCGTGCGCCGGATCGTGCAGAAGACGCGAGTCGTTCAGATCGCTCTCAGCGATCAGGTGAAGAGGGCGGCCGAGCCGCGCAGAGAGTTCGCTGACAGATGACTGAAGTTCGGCGAGGAAATGGCGGGCGCTGAAATCGAAGATTCCGTGGACAGCGTCGAGACGTAATGCATCGAGGTGATACTCCTCGAGCCAGTATCGTGCGTTCTCGATGAAGAACCTCCTTACTTCGTCGCTGTATTCGCCATCGAAATTAATCGCTTGTCCCCACGGGGTTCGATAGCGATCCGTAAAGTAGGGCCCGAACGCAGTAAGGTAGTTGCCTTCGGGGCCGAGATGGTTGTAGACCACGTCGAGTGCTACTGAGAGACCACGGGCATGCGCTGCATTCACCAGGCGCTGCAAAGATTGGGAGCCTCCATACGAGTTCTGAGGCGCAAAGGGATACACACCGTCATAGCCCCAGTTCCGCGGCCCGGGAAATTGCGCCACAGGCATCAATTCGATCGTGGTAACGCCGAGTTCAACGAGTCCGTCAAGACGAGGGATCAGGGCATCGAACGTTCCTTCGGGCGTGTACGTGCCGACGTGAAGTTCATAGAAAATGCTGCCGGCCAGCGCATGGCCTTTCCACGACTGATCGGTCCATTGGAAACTTTCCGTATCGACGAGCTGCGAGGGACCATGCACTCCGTCCGGTTGAAAGCGCGAAGCAGGATCGGGAAGTTCGCGTCCGTCCTCGAGCCGGTAGAGATACTTCGTGCCCGGGTCAAGACTCAAAGCGGCATGGTGGTATCCGCACGACACAGCTTGCATCGGGATCAGTTCCTCGGTGTCGCGAATGCGGACTGACACCGAAGCCGACTTTGGCGCCCAAACGAGAAACGCCCAGCGGCCATCCGGCAATCGGTTGGCGCCGAGTCGCACAAGATTGTCGACAAGGCCGGAAGATGGCATCGTGCTTCCTTCAGATGAGCGTTCAGAGGTCGAAGATTCGATATGCCGCAGAGGGATCGCGGCCTTGCAGCAACGTGATCGCCACGTTGTACACGGGACTTCCGCCCGTCGTCTTCCCTTCCAACTGGCCGTGATGAGCGTGTCCGTGCAAAACGAGGTCGGCGCCGTGACGATCGACCACCTCGGCCAGCCGTGAGGTGCCCATGAAGGGAAAGATCTCAGCCGCCTCGCCCTGCACGGTTGTCGCGATCGGCGAGTAATGGATCACGACGACCCGTTTCGGGGTGCGAAGCTGCGCCATCGCGCGTTCCAGTTTCAGCGCCTCATCGACGGATGCCTGCACGAACTGCTTGATCTCGGGTTCGCCGAAGGCGGTCAGCACCCCGCGTCCAAATCCTCCAACAAATCCTTTGGTCCCTGCGAATCCAACCCCATCGCGCTCGTAAGCCGTGCCGTCGAGGACCTTGATACCGGAATCTTCCATCATGCGCATCAGTTCCGCCTGCCTGCCGCTCTCATAGTCATGATTGCCGAGAACCGCGACGGTTGGAATGCGCGAGCGCACCACTACGTTCAACAGCGGCTCCATCTCTTCGACAGTTCCATAGTTGGTAAGATCGCCGGCCAGCACGAGGATGTCCGCTTCTTCGCGCACGCGGCTCAGTTGATCGTGCAGCGCGCTGTGCCGCGAAGCGGAAAAGTGCAGGTCGGCGGTGGCTGCGATTCTCATTGCCGTTGGCAAATCATGGGGAGATTCTGCATGCGACGCTCGCGAAAAGCTTGCATGAGGTTGTTGAGTCCCCATTCGTTCAGGTCGATCGCGAACATCTTGTCGTCGATTAAGCTGCCCCGGAACTCAGCCTTTGGGTCGGGCTGAGAAATCAGACTCTCGTAGCGATGCATTAGATCGCGCCATACCTCCAGTGGCACAAAGCTGGTTTGACCCGGATAGACGTATCGAAATAAAACGAGCGCCCAGAAAAGCATTTCCCAGTTGTCGCCGGCCAATTGCAAAAGCCGCGCCCAGTCAAGTTCCCCGCGAGTGCCGTAGATGATGTGCGCAATGTCTGCGCCGTCGAATCGCTCGCGCCGCGTTACAAACAGCTTCGAAGCGAGCAGTTCCTCAGCCGCCAGAACACATGTCGACACATCGTACACAGTTGCCGGCCGGGCGCGCTGAATCCACGAATCGTCAACCACAATGGTGGCATTGCTCATTCCGGTGATCAGATCGACGAAGTATTCACCACGCTTCGCCTTGAATAGCCACACGGGATCGCAGATTTCGCACTCGAACCCAGCGCTCTGAAGCAGACTGAGTGCAGCCGCTGCACTTTCGGCGGTCAGGAATAGGTCGAGATCTTTTGTGTCGCGGAAAATACCCGTATGCTGCTGCATCGCGAATGCTCCCGCCACTGCATACCGGACCTTCCGCTGTTCGAAAAACTGAAGAACTTCCCGAAACAGCAGTTCCTGTTCCGCGGGAATCTTCAAAGGTCCCGACGAAGTTTCCGGCACAACACGATGAGCGGGCTCGGTCATGGAGGATGCTTGGATGTGAATCCACAAGGGACGGTTGTCAAACCCACGTGCCGGGCACCTAGTAGGCCCAGTAGGGACCCGCCCCGGCCGGTGTAGAGCGAGACTCGATCGCCGTGTAGACGTTGCGTCCGAAGAAAAAAGGCAGGCCCCAGTCGAAGGTTCCTGGGTTGGGTCCGGCGAGAGTGCTGAAGACGAAGTTCACGCGGTTAGCAAAAAGCATGTCGGCACTGTCGACATTGAAATTCACGCTAGACGAAGTGCCGCCGGAGGCGGTTGTGGCCGATTCACTGGTTTGCGACGCGGGACAATAAAAGCCCGCGTTGTCGGAGCAGACGGCCATGCCAGTAAGATTTTCGTCGAGGAAAAATATCGCGTTCGAACCGCTATCGACGAACGCCCCGTACGATTGGCCCTTATATGTCGTGTTGAACTCCCCACTCGAATCCAGGGGAAAAATAGTGGCGCCGCCGAGTGCGTTATTGCTTTCGGTGCCGATGCCGAAGACCATCGAACCGCTCAGACTAGGCGCGCTCGCCGAAACTGACGGGAGTTCGATTACGACTCCATTGTTGTCGGTGGCGAACATCGCCACGGGATTTTGGACCTGTTGGGCTAGAGCCTCGGTGGTCACCTGGCAAGTTGAAGAGGTGCAAGAGTAATAAAGTCCAGGATTTTGAGCCCCGCTTTGTTCGCATGCCTCTCCGCAATCCTGAAGATAAGGTCCGACACCCAGAATTCCATTCGCGCCCAGAGATTCCAGGGTGTCATTCTCTGGAACACCACCGTTTTGACAGACACTCGGCACAGATTCAAACGTAGGATCGATGACTTGTACCGGAACGCTGCTGGCATGTTCTCCCGATAGACTAATGTCGGCCGTTACGACGGAACCCCACGTGTATCCGCTCACGAAGGCGGCGCATTCTCCTACAGAGTCACCCGAGCCGTTCTTTTGTTGAGGGAGCGATAACGTCAATGCGCCGCCGCCCGCGGAGGAAAGCAGGCGCAGGCCATAAGAACCGGTGTCCACAAGCACGCTGTTAATCGTCTGACAAGTCGAGCTTGATGGAATGCAAACTGTAACACTCGTAAATACCCCGTTCGCATAGTTGCCGGCGGGGCCAGAGTTCACTGTAATTGGTTGGACATTCGTCCCGGAAGTTGTCACTGTGTTGGCGGTTGTGCTCGTGTGACTGCTGCCACCGCAACTGGCGCAAACAGCCGCAATGGCGAGCATGACAGCAAAACGAGGAAATCGATGAGAGGGCCGGGTCAACGAATTTCCTCCGCTCGCACCCCAGACGGCATTTGATCGGGAAGGTACGCGCGGCCCACGAAGTCCCGCATGTGGCCTCCAAGCTGAACCACGAGATCCGGCAATTGAACGAACACCGGACCGTGCCGTGCCCGCTGCGCTTGCAAAGCTTGCTGATACTCCTGGAAATGAGATCCCAGCAATTGCTTGAGATCCGGCATCCAGGGCCCGTGCCACGCGACGGCGAAGACCTTGCCGGCAGGTGAAACATATTCCCGAACGGCTATGCCCGACGGCGATTGCAGTTCGTGAATGGAGTACGCCGGTTTTTGTGTGATGCTTTCGGTGGCGTGGATCTGGGCCTGATCTGTTTGGACGGTCGACACATCTTCCCCGAGCGTTGCGAATGCGGGAAGTATCCCCAACAATAATGAGGAACTGACGAGGATCAGACCTCCTCGGAAAATTTTGCTTTGGGACGGCGTTTTCAGCACTCCATCGGCGATGAGAATTGTGAGTTAGATTTTCAATGCGGATGTGGGGTTGCCGTCGCTAACGCCGTTGGCAATGACGTACAAACACCTTTCCTCCCAAGTACAAGGTTTTCCCTAATGACAAGTCGACAATTCACCCCTACGCTCAAAGATGCGCGGGGATGGCTGGGATATTTTGGACTGCGCCCAGCGAATTTTGAGTGCGATTCGTAGTGAAGCGGGCTTTTTGCGCCCGTGAGTGATAAGTGAAAGGATTGATTCGTTATGAAACTGAGCAAGCTTGTCAGGTCGGCTTTGAAGACGGCGATTTACATCATCGATCAGACTGCGGACCAGGTGGAACGCGTCTCCGACCGCGCATCTGAGATGGCGGATAACGCGCGAGATACGCTCACCTCTCAGCAGAGCCACCCGCTCCGCAATGTTTTGAGCTTTGCCGCTGGTGTCGGGGTTGGAGTCGGAGTTGGTATGCTGCTCGCTCCTTCCAGCGGCGCTGAACTTCGCGGCAACGTCACCGGCAAGGTTCAGGATATTGGCAATCGGGTCACCGGCCGCGGGGAAGCCTACGCGACTGGAACGGACATGCGATAGGCCGAGAGGGCAGCTTTTTAGCGCAACGACATGATCTCCCGCCGCTGCAGGAGAGGCTTGGGCACTGCATCCTTAACGCTCATCGCTAAGAGCCATCTGATAAAAGCTTTTGGGCAGGGCACGGGCTTCAACGGTTGCTGAAAACTCTCTTCCGCGACAGGATTTGAAAGGTCGCGACTTCAAGCCGCGACGAAGGTCGAATGTTAATCAATATCGGCTTCAGCCGCCGAAGTTAGCTCGCGCGTCGAAAGCGACTTTTTCCGTAGCCCTCTTCAAGCCATGCCACAAAGGCGCAGGAAAGACGCGAGCTTCAGCCCCTGGCGGACGGCGAGTGTACTGTCTTCCTCATTCCTGCGGATGAAACGTTTGCCAGCCTTCTAGCGCCTTTTCCGGCGGTCAGCTATTCTTTTCCTTCTGTATGACCGCCAGCTCCCGCACGACTATTGATGTCGACGCTCCGAAGCAACCTCGATTTGACCGAACGATGGTTGTGATCTGGGGAATTGCGCTGGCGAATTTGCTCGTTCACATCTACTTCAATAACCGCTATGGATATTTTCGCGACGAGTTCGACTACATGTCCTGCGGCAATCATCTTCAGTGGGGATACGTCGACCAGCCGCCGCTTGTTCCGTTTCTCATTCACATTTGCCGGGCAGTGTTGGGAGATTCGCTGCGCAGTATACGGTTTATTCCGGCGCTGGCTTCGTCGTTCCTGGTCGTTCAAACGGCAGTGCTGGCGCGGGAATTCGGCGGACGCCGCTTTGCGCTGCTGCTGAGTGCGGTCTGCATCGTGATCAATCCGCAGTATCTTTCCAACGGCAGCCTGCTCGGCACCAACTGCCTCGAACCGAACCTGTGGATGGGCTGCGCGTATTTCCTCATTCTCGCTATTAAGCGCGACAATCCGCGCTACCTGCTTTGGTTCGGAGTAATCGCCGGACTTGGGCTGGAGGAAAAGTATTCTATCGCTGTTTTTGGCTTTGGTGTCGTCATCGGACTCCTGCTGACTCCGCTTCGCCGGCTTTTTCTCGATAAGTGGATTTGGCTGGGCGGTCTTGCTGCTTTTCTCATTTTTCTGCCGAACCTATTGTGGAACATTCACTACCACTGGCCATTTCTGCAACTCATGCACAACATTCGCGCCGAGGGCCGCGACGTCGTGCAGGGTCCAGCGCAGTTTTTCTTTCAGCAGATGCTGGTGATGAATCCGATCGTCGCGCCCCTCTGGCTCGGTGGACTCTTCGCCCTGCTTTTCTCGGCGAGACTTCGTCCCTATCGAGTTCTGGGTTGGAGTTATCTAGTCTCCTATGCCACGTTCTTCGTACTGCACGGGAAAAATTACTATCTCTCTCCGATCTACCCCATGTTGCTGGCCGCGGGGGCAGTCCTGCTTGAGTTCTGGCTGGATCGTCCCGACAGTGCAACGCCAAGATTGCAGTGGTTGAAGCCGGTGATTGTGATCGTCTTATTGGCCGGCGGAATTCACCTCGCTCCCGTCGTTGTTCCAGTGTTCTCGCCGGACCACTTCCTCGCTTACACCAAGACTCTGCCCTTCAAGCTTCCGGTGAACGAGTACTCTCACATGCGGGCCGCTCTCCCGCAGTGGTACGCCGATCAATTCGGATGGAAAGAAATTGCCGATGAGGCTGTCGTCGCATGGAACCGGATACCTCCGGAAGAACGCCACGATTGCGCCATCTTCGCGCAGGATTACGGCCAGGCGGGGGCGATTGATTTCTTCGGTCCGCATTACGGCTTGCCTCCGGCCCTGAGCGGCGACCGAACCTACTGGCTTTGGGGGCCTCACGGCTACTCCGGGAACTGCATGATCGTTCTGGGCGACCGAAGAAAGCGATTGGAAGAACTGTTTCAGCAGGTCGATTACGTCGGCACGTCGGCGGACAATCCGTGGGCACTGGAGTCGGAGATCAGCGTCTACATCTGCCGCGGCGCGAAGTTCGGAACCCTGACCCAGCTATGGCCGCAGTTGAAGCGCTGGCGCTAGCCCTTCCCTTGCCGCTCCTTACCCGCAGGTTGTAGCATCAAAATGGTTTGGGCATTCATCAGGAGACATCTATGGCAACCGATACTTTTACCGCTCCCGCCACTCTCAGCGACAGCCAGACACGGGTTTTTAAGAACTTCATCGATGGAGACTGGGTCGAATCGACGACCGGAGAGACCTTCGAAAATCGCAATCCCGCCGACACGCGCGATCTGGTCGGCATCTTCCAGAAATCGGGCAAAGCGGACGTGAATGCCGCGGTGGAAGCGGCGAAGCGCGCCTTTGCGAAATGGCGGCTTGTGCCTGCTCCGCGCCGCGCCGAAGTAGTTTTCCGGGCAGCCGAAATCCTGATTGAGCGAAAAGAAGAGTACGCGCGCGACATGACCCGCGAGATGGGCAAGGTGCTCGCGGAAACCCGCGGCGACGTGCAGGAAGCCATTGACGCCGCCTATTACAACGCCGGCGAAGGACGCCGTCTCTTCGGCCCAACCGTTCCTTCGGAGATGCCGAATAAGTTCGCCATGGCAGTGCGCCAGCCGGTTGGAATCTGCGGAATGATCACGCCGTGGAACTTTCCCATGGCGATTTCTTCGTGGAAGCTGCTGCCGGCCGTGGTTTGCGGCAATACTTGCATTATTAAGCCCGCGCAGGACACTCCCCTCTCGACCTTCAATCTTGTGCGCGCCCTGACGGACGCCGGCCTGCCGAAGGGCGTTATTAACATCGTTACCGGATTTGGAGCAGACGTCGGTACCCCTCTCGCCGCGCACCCCGACGTGCGCGCCATTTCGCTCACCGGATCGTCGGCCGTGGGAAAGATCGTTGGAGGCATTGCCGCCCAGAGCTTTAAGCATTGCTCGCTCGAACTCGGTGGAAAAAATCCCATGATCGTGCTTGATGACGCCAATCTCGAGCTTGCCATTGAAGGCGGCCTGTGGGGAGCGTTCGGCACAACCGGACAGCGCTGCACCGCGACCAGCCGGATCATTGTGCAGAAGGGCATTTATCGCGAGTTCGTGGAGCGTCTCGTCGATCGCGCGAAGAAGCTGAAAATTGGCAACGGGCTTGATGAAACCGTGCAGATGGGTCCGGCCATCAACGAGAAGCAACTACAGAGCGATCTGAGCTATGTCGAAATCGGCAAGAACGAAGGCGCCAAGCTGCTCTGCGGCGGAAACCGGCTGGACAAAGGGGAATACCAGCATGGATGGTTCATGGAACCGACGGTGTTCAGCGATGTTGATCCGAAGATGCGGATTGCGCAGGAAGAAATCTTCGGCCCCGTCGTTTCGATTATTCCCTGCGACGACTTGACCGACGCGATCGAGATTGCGAATGGAATCGAGTACGGCCTGTCTTCGGCTCTCTATACGAAAGACGTGAACAAAGCCTTCTCGGCGATTCGCGACCTGAATGCGGGAATCACTTACATCAACGCGCCAACGATTGGCGCCGAGGTTCATCTGCCTTTTGGCGGGACCAAGGCCACCGGCAACGGCCATCGCGAGGGTGGCATTGGAGCGATCGATTTCTATACAGAGTGGAAGTCGGTTTACGTCGATTTCTCCGACAAGTTGCAAAAGGCGCAGATCGACCGCGAGGACTAGAGCAGATCGAGGAAACGGTGGTCAGTGGCTAGAACAATGCACTGACCACTAGCCATTGACCGCCCCGGTTTTTCTGGGCCCTGACGCACTGATAATCGCACTGATACAGGTACGTCGGTAATCTTGCCCAGGCGTTACCACCGTCCTAACCTGTTTAGGTGAGGCTTCCCCGGTCTCAACATCCTAGTTGCGGGTTGCCTCGTGAACGACCGTCCTTACTACAGCTACCCCATTCCTGCCAACTTGCCCGGGTGCATTTCTGCCTGCGCCGTTTCACTCATATTCTGCGTGCTAATCACTGTGCCTCCTGCGGTTCAGGCGCAAAGCACCTCCAAAGCGGCGCATCGTAAGATTGTTGCGATGATCGAACCGGAATATCCACCCGTTCTGAAGAACGGGCACTTTGAGGGACAGGTTCGTTTGGACGCCACGGTGCTCGCAAACGGCGCCGTCTCGAAAGTCGAAATCAAAGGCGGCAATCCGATGCTCTGCCAATACGCGGCACAAGCTGTCATGCATTGGAAATATGCTCCCGGACCGGCCCAAACCGTTGAAGAAGTCGTTTTCAACTTCAACGCTAACAATAGATAACTTCGAACGACCATAGTCGCGCGAGCGCATTTTTCGGCGCTCGCCCTCCACTGCATTTAGAATCTCTTGTTGGCCCTGGCACAAAACCGCGCCGGGGCGAGGTTCGAATGAATACCGTCAGTCCTATGCACGAGATCTCTTCTGCGTCCCGCCTGAACAACGTCCGATATGCCATTCGCGATCTGGCTTGCGTGGCCGACGAAGTCATCCGCCAGGGACACAAGGTCCTTCCGCTGAATGTTGGTGATCCGCTTGAATTTCGACTTTCAAACGCCCCCGCACATCATCGAAGCCGTGTACAAAGCGATGCGAGATGGAAAGAACGGCTATGCCCCATCGGATGGCGTTCCCGAAGCTCTTGAAGCCATTCGTGGCGAGGCTGCTCGCAAAGGCATCGCGACCGTAAGAGACGTTTTTGTCACGTCAGGCGTGAGCGAAACAGTTGATCTTTGCCTCTCTGCATTAGTGAATCCGGGCGAAGACGTTCTCACTCCGAGTCCGGATTATCCCCTCTATTCCGCCGTGCTCTGCAAGCTTGGCAACCGGCTCAATACGTACGATCTGAATGAGGACGACGGCTGGCAGCCCGAACTGGCCGACATCCAACGCAAAATCACTCCGCAAACGCGCGGCATTGTGCTAATCAATCCGAATAATCCGACGGGATCGCTGTGCACCCGGCAGATGCTCGAGCAAGTCGCGGAACTTGCGCGCCGGCACAACCTGATCGTCTTCTCAGACGAAATCTACGACAAGCTGATTCTCGATGGCACCCCGCACATCGCCTTCGCCTCTGTAGCGCCGGACGTACCCTGCGTGACTTTCGGAGGAATGTCGAAAAATTATCTTGTGCCCGGATGGCGCATCGGATGGGGCATCGTGTCCGGTGAGACAGCTGCCGTGAAGACCTACTGCGAAGGCGTCCACCGTTTGCTGCGCGCGCGTTTGTGTGCGAATCATCCCGAACAATACGGGATCAAGCCGGCGCTCGAGGGACCGCAAGACCATCTCGTCGAAGTGCAGCGGAAGTTGCGCTCACGCCGTGACCTCACGCAGAAGTGGTGCGAGAGCACTCCGCGGGTGAGTTGCATTGCTCCGCGTGGAGCGTTCTACGCCTACCCGCGCATCGACATTCCGGAAAGCGACGAAGTCTTTGTGAAAGAGTTGATCCGTCAGAAGCACGTGATGGTCGTGCATGGATCGGGCTTTGGCCAGAAACCGGGAACGCAGCACTTCCGCATCGTGTTCTTGCCCGACGAGTCGACTTTGACCAAGGCTTATGCGGGGATCGCCGAATTCATCTGCGAGCGATACGGCCGCGCTTGATTGCGATCTGCGAGTCTAGGGAAGACGGATGTCGCTCGGTACGCGCTCATGCACGCCTGTTGACCTTCCTCTTTCGCAGCGAATCTGTTTAAATCGACCTTTGAGCAACACCGCGCGCGCGCAGGTGTTCCTACAACTGTGGTCGATATTCATTCTCACATCCTGCCTGAAGTCGATGATGGACCCAAGTCCTGGGATGTCTCCATCGAGATGTGCCGGCGGGCCGCAGCCGACGGGATCACCCATATGGTCGCCACGCCTCACGCCAATGAACGCTATCATTACGACCGCGAGGCCATGCAGGCCACCGTCTCGCGCCTGCAGGAACAAGTCGGCGATTCCCTGAAGATCGGCCTTGGCTGTGACTTCCACCTCTCTTACGAGAACATACAGGACGCTATTGCGCATCCGGCGCGCTACGTCATCAACGATACGCGTTACCTATTGGTGGAATTCAGTAATTACGCCGTACCCCAGCACAGTTCGGACTCATTTCAGAAGCTGGGCGATTGCGGAATGATCCCGGTTATTACGCATCCGGAGCGGAATCCGATTCTGCGGGAAAATCTGCAGCGCGTGGTCGAATGGGCCGAACAGGGATGCGTCGTTCAAATGACGGGCTCCGCGCTGACCGGATTCTGGGGTGACCGCAGCCGCCGGGCCGCGCTCTGGCTGCTTGAGCATCAGGCTGTCCACGTGTTGGCAACCGATGCGCACGATTTAGAAAAGCGCGTGCCGATTCTCTCCACGGGTCGTGACGCTGCGGCAGAAATCTGCGGCGAAGAAGTTGCCGAAGCTCTGGTGGAAACGAATCCGCGGGCGATTATCAACAACGAGCCCCTGCCTTATTTCCCCACTCCGCAGCTGACCAGCTATCGCAAGGGCAGTAATTAGCTCTTGGCTCCCGGCGTTCAGAAGTCATACTTCACATTCGCGACTGACAAAAGCAAAACCAGCCACAGTTTTTCCCGCCCTAAGGATCATTGGCTGAATGCTGATAGGTGATAGCTGAGTGCTGCTTTTCCGCTACTTCTGCGGGCTCGTAGAATCGCTCGACGCGGGAGTTGGAGACGGCGCAGCAGGCGTGAGGGGCTGCGACGTTGGCGTTGGACTCGCCGAAGTCGTCGGCAACGGCTGCGCCTTCGGCGGATCCGGCACGGTCGTCATGGCGCTGTCCGGATTCAGCAGATGATCTTTGCTGGGCCCTAATCCCAGCTTGATCAGAGCGCGTGAGTCAGGCACCGTCTTGCTTTGCCATCCATTGTCGGCTTGATAACGCCGCATCGCATCTTCACTGGCCTGATTCCAGGTACCTGTCGGCTCTCCACTGAGATAATGCTCTCGGATCAGGGCTTCCTGAATCGCTTCTGCCCGCTCCGCATCAATCTTCTGCTGGCCTCGCACACGCGACGACTTCTTCCTGCGCGGCGAATACTTGGAAGAATGCTTGGAAGACGAGTGCCAGGAAGACGAGGACTTTGCGCCAGTTGTGTGATGTTTGTGTGTTGTTTTCGAGGCGGCGGGCTTGGCAGCGCTCTCAGTCCCGGTGCTCTGGCGGGCGTTCGCGGAAGGAATCAGGACACACGCGAGGATCAAACCGCAGATCGGGCTTAATCTCCTGCCGGAATTTCTGCCTCGAAGAATCAACGCGAATCTGCTCCGCAGGGCCGCTGAGAAAAAGAAATTGCCCAACGACGACCGGCACTGTCATCATCCTCGATAATCGAGTACAGTGCCAGTCCCCGCTGGGCAGAACTGCGTTACGGAAGTGTACCGGCCAGGAAGATGGTTCCATCCTGCCGAGTCGATCCGCGCTGACGGACCAGGAACACGACATCCTGGCCGCTCTTCAGGCTCGACTCGATTCGGCTGAAATCTTCCTCGCTGTTCACGGGCTGCTTATTGATCTGCAGGATGATGTCGCCGCGCGCCAGATTGACATCCTCGGCGAACGAACCCGGCTTCACGTCCTGCACGATGACTCCCTTGCCCGACTCCATATCGAGACGGTCCGCCATCTCCGGCGTGATCTTGCGTACGGTGATGCCGAACTTGCTCTGCTTGGGAGCGTTCTCGTCATCATTGCCCTGATCTTCGCCCAGGCGCGCCGCAAAGAGCTTCGCCCGATCGGCCGTGATCACGGTTGCTTGCTGCGTTTTGCCGTTGCGTATGAAGCCAAGATCGATCTTGGTTCCGGGCTTTCGCGAAGCAATGTAATCGACAAGATCTGAACCCTTGATCACCTTCTTGCCGTCGACTGCCGTGATGGTGTCGCCGACTTTCAGGCCAGCCTCGTCTGCCGGGCTGCCAGCCACCACGCTCGAAATCGTGACTCCGGTGCCCGTGCCGTAGACACGCGCAATCGCGGGATTCTCCACCTGGTCGAACATGATGCCGATCGAACCTCGCGAGACCTTGTGCTCGGGTCCAGTCAGCTGGTTATAGACATCGATCACCGTCTTCGAAGGCAATGCGAAGCCGATTCCCGCGTAGGCGTTCGTTTCGCTCAGGATGGCTGTGTTGATACCGATAACTTCTCCATTCATGTTCACGAGCGGCCCACCGGAGTTTCCGGGATTGATCGCCGCGTCGGTCTGAATGAACGACTGGAACTGGCGCTGCGGAACGATGTCACGCCCTTTGGCGGAAACAATTCCTGCCGTCACGGTTCCAGCCTGTCCGAACGGGCTGCCGATCGCGAGGACCCAATCGCCAACCTGCATGGCATCGGAGTTGCCCATCTTTGCGACCGGAAGTGGATGCTCCACATCCACCTTGATGACCGCAAGATCAGTTTCCTGATCGGAGCCGACCACTCTGGCGTCGTGCTGAACGCCGGGAGCATCGTCGACAAAACGAACACGGATCCGGTCCGCCTTCTCGATCACATGACGGTTGGTGACGATGTAGCCCTTGGCATCAACAATGACGCCGGATCCAAGAGAACGCTCGCGAATAGAGCCACCGCCGTCAGGGGCGCCACCCTGGCCCTGTCCGCCGGGCGCGCCGAAAAAGTGATTGAAGAAATCTTCCATCCCACCACCGTCGTCTTCATCGTTGCCATTACCGCCGCGCCGATGGATGGTCTTGATGGTCGATTCCGTATTGATGTTGACGACGCTGGGCTCCAACTGCTTCGCGATCTGCGAAAACGTGCTGGACATCTGCTGCGGGGAAGGCATGGAGAGCGGAGACACTTCGCGGCTCTGGCCCTCTTTCCCCTTGACCCCGTACGAGATCACCGTACCAATCAGAATCCCCAGCGAGAGTGTTGCCAAGATACTGAGCGTGTAGACCCATCCACGGGTCTTCATGCGCGTCCACATTGCGCCCGAATCCATATGTCGACTTCCCTCCAGAATTCCAAACCCTAATAGTATACCCACTGATCCAAACGAGACCGGAGACCTGTTGTGGGGCCAAAACGTCTTTGAGAGCCCTCTACGTTAGGTCATTAGACGCACGAACCAGCAAAAGCGTTTGATCGCAACAGAATTGGTAATCCGCTCAAAATGCGGTAGATGGCATTAGCTAAGGCTTGTTCTCCGCCGAACGCGGTGCCGCGACTACCCGCCCCCGACAAGCTACTTCCCCTCATAGACAGTCTTGCCGCCTACCACGGTGCGAAGGACCCTTGTCGTCAGGACTTTCTCCGGAGAAACAGCTGTGACGTCGCGATCCAACACGACGAAATCGGCAAGCATTCCCGGAACCAGTTTTCCTTTTTCTTTTTCCTCGAATTCGGCGAACGCCGAGCCTGTCGTATAGGCGGCAATCGCCTGATCCATCGTCAGCCGCTGCTCGGGGAAATACTCCTGCTTCCCGTTCTCGCTCTTGCGCGTTATTGCCGCATACAGCCCGCGAAACGGAGTAACGGGTTCCACTGGATAATCGGTGCCGAAGGCAAGTGGCACGCCTTTGTTCAGAAACGCAAGCCAAGCGTAGGAGGTCGCGGCCCGCTTCGGTCCGAGGCGGTCCTGCGCCCAACGCATATCGGTCAGCACATGGCTCGGCTGCATCGAGGCGATCACCTTCAATTGCTTGAACTCCGCAATTTGGGCAAAATTCGTAACCTGCGCATGCTCCACACGAAGGCGGTAATCATCGCCTCCATTCGAGGCCTTCACGCGCGCCTCGCGCGCAGCTTTTTCCGCGCCGGAGAACGCACCGAGCGCCATCTGCACGCCTTTATCGCCAATGGCGTGGAATCCGATCTGGAATCCCGCCAGCACGCGCTCTTTGGTCATGTCGTTCAGCTTGACTGGGTCGTAGCGCGGCAAGCCGGAGTTCTGCGGATCATCGGAATACGGAGCAAGCAGCGCCGCCGTGTGCGATCCGAGCGATCCATCCATGAAGCCTTTCAGCATTCCGGTGTGCAGCATCAGGTCCGACTGCGGATGCGACTGGCGCTTCTGATTCAACTCGTCCACCGACTCATCAAACGGCAGCCATTCGCTGATGCGAGCCGTCAGCTTGCCGTCTTTTTCGAGTTCTTCGTAGATCTGAAAATTCTCCCAGTTCGGCGAATAGTCCTGCGCCGATGTCACTCCGTGCTCTGCCAGATCTGCCAGAGCGAGTTCAATCCCTTGCGTCAGCTGATCGTGATTCGGCTTGGGAATCACATCCTCCACCGCTTGCTGGGCTGTCTCACGGAGAATGCCGGTGGGCTCGCCGTTCTCGTTGCGGTCAATGTGACCGCCCTGCGGATCACGGCTGGCCAGATTGATGCTTCCCAGTTGGAGCGCGCGAGTGTTGGCTACGGCGATGTGGCCGTCGATCCGCTCCAGAAAGACCGGGTGCCCATTCGAAACCTCGTCCAGATCCCAGCGCGTGGGGGTTACTTTTACCGGCCAGAGAGTCTCGTCCCATCCAGCGCCCAGAATCCATTCGCCCGCTTTCGCCTCTTCCACTTTTTTCTCGACTCGATCGCGCAACTCATCGAGCGATTTCACGCCGGTTAAGTCAACGCTCAGCTTGGTCGCGCCTGCGTCGGCCAGATGCAAGTGCGCATCGTTGAATCCGGCCATGACGAAATGACCGCCCAGGTCGACTACTTCTGTCTGAGGCCCTTTCAGCTTCTGGAGATCGATCGTCTTCCCAACCGCCAAAATGCGGTCGCCGCGGATGGCCATTGCCTCTTCCCGGTCGATCGAACTGAACTGAGAGTTGGCGGGAACTCCGGTATAGATATTGGCGTGGACAAAAATGACGTCCGCCTTGGGCTTACTGTCCTGCGCCGCGGCGGCATTCTGCCCGGACACGGCGGCCGACATAAGAATGCCTCCCAGCAACGATCCACCCAAGCCCCACTTGAGCGTTAGACTCATTCTCCCACCCCCGCGAGCGCCAGCATGGTCAACAGAATTCGTTTCAACGCCAGCTCACGCCCGTTTGAATCGAACCATTCCTGCAACGTATGCGCCCCGCCACCTGAACCGCCGCCGCCGATCGCCAGAGCCTCAAGCCCGATTGATAGCGGAATGTTCGCGTCCGTCGACGCGCGCTGCACCTGTGCCGCATTGTTCAGCTGCGAATCCACGGCACGCACAACCTGTAGCATTCGCGCCCCCGGCTGCAATTCACCCGCGGGACGATTTCCGATCACGACCACTTCACAACTCACGCCCGCCGGGCGTTTCTGCGCCGCCGAACGCATCTCGGCGGTCAACGTCTCGTCTTCCACAGCGCGGTTCAATGCCAGCCGCATCGATTGCTCCAGCCGCTCCATTTCGGTCATCGAAGTGGACCGTATATCGACCTTCATGCTGGCCGACTCGGGAATCGAATTGACCGATGTCCCGCCGCGGATCACTCCAATGTTGAATGTCGTTTTCGGAGTGGTCGGAACGGTAGTCGCCGTGAAGCTCTCAATCGCTTTGGCCAGAATCACGATCGGATTTGGCGCCCCAAAATCGCTCCAGGAATGTCCTCCCGGGCCTCGCACAATCACCTCAAACCGCCGGCTGCCCAAAGCTTCCGCGACGATCGTGTCGGCGCCCGCGCCATCGAGCACCAGAGTGTAGGCGATCGAATCCTTCCATCGTGGCGTGGAAAAGATGTGCCGCATGCCGCGTAGATCACCCTCGCCCTCTTCGCCGACGTTTCCGATGAATACAAATGGCAGCGCATGACGGATGCGCACCGTCCGCAACAGCGACGCAATCGCCAGCATGGCGGTGACACCAGCTCCGTTATCCGAAACGCCCGGACCATAGATGCGGCTTCCCTGCTGGCGAATATTCAATGGCGTATTCGCTGGAAAGACCGTATCGATGTGCGCGCTCAAGGCGATATAACGACGACCGAACCCGGGATGCGCTCCAAATACATTCCCGACATCGTCGATACGCACGTCATCCAAGCCCACTTCACGGAAGCGTTCCGCCAGCCAGGCCGCGCGCGCCGACTCGCCAAACGGCGGCGCAGGAATACGCGCCATCTCCATCTGCCAGTGAAGCAGTTGCGGCTCCTGCATGCGGAACCAGTTGAATGCCGACCGCACCTCGGGCGACGCGGCCAGACGAGCCACTTCCTGCTGCACCGCAATCTGCAGTACCGGAAGGTCCGGACGAGGGGGACTAGGGCTCATGAGGCGTATGCATCAGTTTACAACGTGTTTGGAATATTAGAAGTTGATGAAATGGAGGACCGCATTACGGAAGACACAACCTAAGTTGTGGAAAAGACTAATACTTCCGGCACTTGGCCTCGATGTAAGCGACCAATTTTTGCGTCGCCGGCACCCCAATCCCATGGCGGGCTGCGCCACCCAGGATCGGTCCCGCAATCGCGTCCAGTTCTGGCGGATTACCCTGTTCCACATCTTTCTGCATGGAACTGCGCATGCCCGGAGGGAACTTTCCGGATCCGGCGATGATCGCGTTTGCGTCCACTCTTGCGCCTTCAGCCTGCGCAACGGCGCACGCCTCGCGCACGCATCCCAAGGCCAGTTCTCGCCACTCCGGATTGCTCAGGACACCGCCGACCGGCTGACCTGCGGCCGTTGTCGACAGCGCAAACGGAGCCAGGAAAACCAGCTTGCTCCACATCAGCGTCGGTTCATCCTCGATGAAGCGGCACTCAAAGCCGAGCTTCCCAAGCCCGTCGATTGTCGCGCCGAGCAGAGCCCGCCCGCTCGACAACATATTCAACCGCGCAAACGGAGAACGATGCACGATGTGCGCGGGAGCCACGCGCTCGGCCTCGACCGCGATGGTGGCCGGGATGACTTTCTCGGCTCCATACTTCGCCCTGAGCGCCGCAACGTGGTCGATGCCGTTCAGCAGTGGAACCACCGCTCCCGCAGCTTCCGGCCTTGTAACAGACCGAAGCGCGCTATCGAGCTGCGTTGCCTTTACTGTGATCCACAGAACATCGCACGGCGGAACTTCCACAGCTTTTGAGA
Organism: uncultured Acidobacteriota bacterium; assembly: GCA_963763845.1. Taxonomy (GTDB): domain Bacteria; phylum Acidobacteriota; class Terriglobia; order Terriglobales; family Acidobacteriaceae; genus Sulfotelmatobacter. The sequence continues at coordinate 302,635 of CAVXPX010000008.1, read as the reverse complement.
TGGGCACTTGGAAGTTTCCGAAGGGGCTCTCCAGCTGGAGTTGTTCCGGATATTGCGCGAGGGATTCGGCCCGAACCACCAGCGTAACGGGATCGCCAAGCTTCGCCAGGCAAGCACCCATCAGTCCGCCGACGCCGCCCGCGCCGAGAATTGCGTGTCGCAAGGTGTGAGGCATAGCGTCTTATTGCTTTGCCGTGGCCGGCACGCATTCGAGAATTTCCGCTTCGCTGAGGGTGTGATCGCTCTTCTTGGCGCGCTGATAGATGCGGTCCACCACGTCGTCCGAAGCGGGAATACCGTGCCGCTCCAGCCAGAACAGCACATTCGATTTGCCGCTCATCGGACCAACATCAATGATCTGGTCGAGCCCAAATACGTGCGAGGGTACGCCGGAATATACAGTGTTGGCCAGCACGATGTCATTCTTGTGATATGCCTTGATGATTGCTGCCGCATGAACTCCCGTAGCCGTACGAAAGGCGTCATCGCCGACCACCGGATAATTCGCGGGAATCGGCACTCCAGTCGCCCGTGACACCGCCTGGCAGTACTGCTTGAGCTTGGTCAAATCCTGCTGGGCCCAGGGCGCGATGTCCATCAGCTTGAGATTGACCAGCATCTGGTCGATCTGCGTGTTGCCGACGCGTTCGCCAAGCCCGATGGCGCATCCGTGTACACAATTCGCGCCGGCAATGATGGCTGCCATCGAGTTGGCGATCGAGAGCCCGCGATCGCTGTGCCCGTGCCAGTCCACGCGGATTTTCTCGCCCGAAGGTTTCACCACCTTTTCGATCACAAAACGTACCAGTGAAAGAGTTCCCATCGGCGTCGCATGTCCGGCGGTATCGCAGACGCAGATTGCCCGCGCTCCGCATTCAATCGCAGCCGTATAAAGCCGCTTCACCGTTTCCGGATCGCAGCGGCTTGTGTCCTCGGTGACGTACATGACGTCGAGCCCAAGAGAAACAGCGTATTTGATCGCGTTTTCAGTGGTCTTGAGCAGGAAGTCATCGGTCCAGCCTTCGGTGAAGCGTCGGATCGGGCTCGATCCGATGAATGTCGCCGCTTCAATGCGCAACCCGGTCCTCTGCACGATTTCTGCAATCGGACGAATATCGTTCTCGTGAGTCCTGGCCGCACAGTTGGGCTGAATCTTCATTCTGTGCGCGACGATTTCACGCGCCAGCGCGGTCACAGCCTCTACTGCTCTCGGGCCAGCTCCGGGCAGTCCGAGGTCCAGGGCGTTGATGCCCAGCGCCTCCATGAGATGAAGGATCTCGATTTTTTCCGGAATCGACGGATCCCGCACCGAGGGAGATTGCAGTCCATCGCGCAGGCTCTCGTCGTTCAAGAGAACCGGCCCCGGAGGCTTCAAACCCGGCGGAAAGTTCTGGTTCCAGTCGTAGATGAGATCGGAGGTGTTCATGAAAAACAGCTGTTAGCTTCCAGCTCCCGGCGAAACAATGCCGACCGAAGGCAACGCACAAAGCGCTAGCGGTTTGACACGCTCAAATCTGTGCGGATCCCCAGATCCACGTTCCACAATGTTCAGTAGCTTCCAGCTAGAAGCTAGCACCATGGTGAAGGCGCGAATCGTATTACGGCACGGATTTACCCGTGCCGTAAAGACCGTAAAATCAATGGGCCTTCAGGCCCCCGACTTGGAAATTCTGACTTGCACCACGGACTGCTAGACTAGCCGCTGGAAGCTATTTTTCCTTCGGCGGCAGCGTCAGTCCGAAGACCGAAATCATTCCCTGCCCGGCAACGTTTACCTTGCCCTCCCCAGGAGTCGGAAGGTAAAGCGCCTTGCAGTTCTCGCAGCGATAGACTTCGGCGTTCGCTCCCCAGGCCTTCTCGACGTCGCCACACTCGCGTTCCTTCACGTCGGTCATGTAGAACCAGCGCTTCAAATGTCCGCCGCAGAACTTTCCCTTTTCATTTTTCTCGTTGCAGGCGCGCTGGCCAGCCTTCTTAATCCTGACTTTGTGGTTGGAAAGCTGCTCGATGTTCTCGGAAGCGGACGCGGTGACTTCGGTGGTCGGCAAAGGACGTACCCTCGTTCAAGCGGCCCAAACGCCGCCGGATTCGGCCTTACGCCGTCATTGTAACCGAAAACGCACGGCCGAAACCCAAGTCGGGCTTTTCAGTCTGATACTCTGAGGGTGTCCCAGTTCTCTGCCGGGAATTTCGATGCAGGGGGAACCTGATCTCAGGGGTCTGATTCAGCAGCGCCATAATCCATGATCACGATCGTCTCAGGTCTTCCCCGCTCCGGAACTTCCCTCATGATGCAAATGCTGGTCGCTGGAGGCATGAGAGCTCTCTCCGATGGCGAGCGCCGGGCCGATACCGATAATCCGCGCGGCTATCTCGAATGGGAACGGATTAAGCAACTGCCGAACGATCCCGGCTGCATTGCCGAAGCCGAAGGCAAGCTCGTAAAGGTGATATCGCGACTGCTTCTTTCACTCCCCGCGGGATTCGAATATCGAGTCATCTTCATGCAGCGCCCACTGCCGGAAGTGCTGGCCTCGCAGGATCAGATGATGCGTCGCCGCGGCACATACAAAGAAGGAGCGAATTCCGCCGTCATGGCTGCGGCTTTTGAGAAACACCTGCGCGAAGTCTATGCCTGGCTCGACAGCACGCCCTACGTGCAGGCGCTTCGCATGTCGTATCGCGACGTGCTCAACAATCCGAGAGAAGTGAGCCGTCAACTCGCCGAGTTTCTGGGATTGCCGTTGATCTCGGATGCGATGTGCCGGCAGGTCGATGCATCGCTTTACCGCAATCGCGAAAAGCAGCAGTAGGAGAACGAACATGGAGCTTAGTGCAAAACACGGCGCGAACTCGCCCGCCGAGCCGACTGTCGTGAGCCGCGAGAACGCCGAACATTATCGATGGGGCGTGGACTGCGACGGCTGGCATCTGGTTCGCGATAAAAATCTCAGCGTGATTGAAGAGTTCATGCCGCCCGGGGCGGCGGAAGTTCGTCACTATCACGCGCACGCGCAACAGTTTTTCTACATCCTGAACGGCGAAGTCCTCATGCAAGTGAATGGCGAGAACGTGCTGATTCCGGCCGGGGGCGGGATTCGAATCCTGCCCGGCACACGCCATCAGATTCGTAATCCATCTTCCAGCGCCGTGCGATTCCTGGTGATCTCGCAACCACCCACTCACGGCGACCGCATCGACGTCTAAACACCAAGACACAGCCGCCCTCGGCTGTTCGGTTCCGATGTGGGGACAGCCGCCCTCGGCTGTCCGGTTCTAATGTGGGGACAGCCGCCCTCGGCTGTTCGGTTCTAATGTGGGGACAGCCGCCCTCGGCTGTCCGGTTCCAATGTGGGGACAGCCGCCCTCGGCTGTCCGGTTCCAATGTGGGGACAGCCGCCCTCGGCTGTCCGGTTCCAATGTGGGGACAGCCGCCCTCGGCTGTCCGGTTCTAATGTGGGGACAGCCGCCCTCGGCTGTTCGGTTCTAATGTGGGGACAGCCGCCCTCGGCTGTTCGGTTCTAATGTGGGGACAGCCGCCCTCGGCTGTTCGGTCGTGCGGGCGGTAAGCCCGCACGACAGCCGCGCTACAACGTCTTCCTGCGCACAATTCCCGCCGCTCTTAACGCTCCGCGCAAGCGACTTCCCATGCCGCGCCCAAACTGCATCTCCAGAAATCCTTCCATTTGCCGCCGGAAGCTCTCGCCGTATCCATGCCACCAGACCTTCTTCATTCCGGGCATGCGGTCCATATCGAGATACTTCACGCGCACCATTTCTTCCAATCCGAAACGTCCGTGAGTGCGGCCAACGCCGCTGGCTTTCACGCCGCCGTGCGGAGCCTCGCTGATGCCAAAACACGACACGACATCATTCACCATCACCGTGCCCGCATGAATCCGCCGCGCCAGCCGCTTTCCCCGCTCTGCATCGCGGGTCCAAACGCTTGCCGCCAGGCCATATTCGGAATCGTTTGCCAGCCGGACCGCTTCATCATCATCCTCGCAGGCCATGATGGGCAAAACGGGGCCGAAGGTTTCTTCTCGCATGATGCGCATATCGTGCGTGAGGTTCGCCAAAACTGTGGGAGCATAAAAATTCGGCCCCAGCTCCGGCAATCGAGCCCCACCAGCCAGAACCCGCGCCCCACGCACCTTCGCATCCTCTACGTGCGATTCGACGATCCGCACCTGCCGCTCCTGGATCATCGGGCCGACATCCGTATGAGGATCCATTCCATTCCCCACCCGGAGTTTTTTGGTTTTCTCGGCGCACGCGCGCGCAAATGACTCGTACAAACTCCTGTGTACATAGCAGCGCTCTACTGATAAGCAGGCCTGGCCTGCGTTGACGAAAGCTCCCCACACGGCCGCGCTTGAGGCGACGTCGACGTCCGCATCGTCGAGCACGAGCATGGGATCTTTTCCTCCCAACTCGAGCACTACGGGAAGCAGCTTTTCCGCCGCCGCAGCCGCGATCCGCTTCCCCGTCGTCACACTGCCGGTGAAGACCAGCTTGTCGATCGGAGATTGCAGCAATGCCGCGCCAGCCGGCCCTTCGCCGGTCACGACTTGAAAGACATTTTTAGGAACACCCGCGTCATGAAGCAATGCAGCCACCTCAAGCGCGACCAGCGGCGTCAACTCAGATGGCTTCAGGACAACCGCATTCCCCGCGACCAGTGCTGCCAGCGTCTCGGTCGCAGGAATCGAAAATGGATAGTTCCATGGCGAGATGATCCCGATGACACCATGCGGTTCGCGGACGAGCCATCCGCTCTTCAGTTTGGTCACCAGATTTCCATGCGGCACCGGCTCATCCCGCAACAACTTCCAAGCATTCTCGATCAGAAACCTCGCCGCATCGAGGACAACCAGCACCTCTGTTACCAGCGACTCGGCAACAGGCTTCCCCGCCTCGCGAGTGATCGCCGCCGCGATATCAGATTTTTTGGCGAACAGCCGCGCCTGAAACTCGCGCAGAATCTCGATTCGCCTCCGCAACCCGATTTCAGCCCAGGCACGTTGCGCCGCCTTCGCATCCGCCACCGCATTGACAACCTCGATCTCGCCCGCGCACTCGACCTCGCGAAGAATTTCTCCAGTCGCCGGATTCAACGACGCTATTCTTCGCTCCTCGACTTGTGGTTCAGTTTTCACGACACAATCGTAGTCCTGCCGGAACGCGCTTGCTACTTTCTCCTATCTCAGTACTCCACGCTGACCAGATACAAGCCGCTCGCCGGCGCGGTAGCACCTGCGGCCGACCGGTTTCTTGCCGCAACAATCCGCGTCACATCTTCGCCCTTCAAAGTTCCTCTCCCGACGAGAATAAAAGTGCCCACCAGATTCCGGACCATATGGTGCAGGAATCCCGATCCCCGCACGGTGTAGACGAACTCTGCCCCCTCGCGCTCCCAGGAAGAAGAAAAAATCGTCCTCACATTGCTGACCGGTTCGCCCTCGCGTCCCCGCTCCTGATCCACTGCTGCAAATGATGTGAAATCTTTCTCGCCCACCACCAGTCCCGAAACCTCCGCCATCGCCGACTCCTCCAGCGGGTACGGGTAATGCCAAACATACCGCGCTAGAAACGGTGGACAGATCGCGCCACGATAAATCCGGTAACGATACGTTTTCGCCTTCGCCGAATGCCGCGCGTGAAATTCCGGCGGCATCTCTGTGACTTCCATCACACGCACCGGCGCCGGCAAAACGTTGTTCAACGCTTTCAAGAAATTTTCTGTAGGTACGGAAGACTCCGTGACAAATGTCACGACCTGTGCCAGCGCATGCACTCCCGCGTCGGTTCGCCCCGACCCTTGCGGCAGTACCTTTTCTCCCGTAACTCGTCCAATGGCTGAGGCCAGCGCGCCTTGCACCGTGCTCGTGTCGGGCTGCACCTGCCAACCGGAGAACTCCGCTCCATCATAGGAGAGGATCAGTTTGAGATTGCGCATGATGACATCTTTCGAGTCTTCTGTCCTGCTCGAATCATCCAAGGCACTTCAGGCTTCGGCCAGCGGGAATGTCGGCGCCGCACGGCATTTCCCGTCAGATATACTAGACGGTTTCCGCGGAATCCTGACTGCTGATCGTGAAGTTGCCGGTCGAGTCTCGCCCGGAAGCATGCCGTCCGGAAACACTGAAGCCCGAAAGCAGGATCGGGTACAGAGGTGGGAAGCTCGCTTTGGTCCCGGCTTCAAGGAACCTTCCGCCACTTCTTTGCGTACCAATACCTGAGTTGGACTTCACTTTTGGATGGAACGGTGTCTCAGGTGCAACCCAGGCACTTTTCGTAGCAAGTCTTAATCGCGGTTTTAACGATCGGAGATGAGTAGATGCCATTCGCCCGTTTCGCTTCTATCACTCGGCTGGCTACCGTTGGAATCTTCAGTTCAGCTTTGACGCTCACCTGTTGGGCGCAGGAACCGCCTGCCGCCCCCACTCCGCAGAACACTCCGCCAGTTCAACGGCTTCCTGTGATGGATTATGCCAAGCCAGCATCGTCTTTTCCCAATGTTCTTGCTCCGTATACTCCCCGGCACGTAGCACCGCCCAATCTCGCAAACACGGCGCGGATTGACACGCTCATGCACGATGGCAAGCTCTATCTGTCTCTTGACGACGCGATTGCCCTTGCCCTCGAGAACAACCTCGACATCGCAATTTCCCGCTACAACCTGAATATCGCTGATACCGACGTGTTGCGCGCCAAGGCTGGAGCGCAGATCCTCGGCGTTAACCTCGGCATTGTCCAGAACACACCTGGAGGCGGCGTGGGTGGCATCGGTTCGCAGGTCGGATCCGGTACCGGTGGAACCACCCTCGGTGCAGGCGGCGCAGGTGCCGGCGCTGGTGGCATCGTCAGTTCGACCTCCGGAGGATTGTTCGGCCCGCTAATTACTTCCTTCGACCCGGTCATTACGGGGACCGTCCAGAACGATCACGCCAGCTTCATTCCCACCAGTCCCTTCCAGGGAAGCTTTCAGGGAACGACTACCGCAAATTTCAACTACACGCAAGGATTTCAGTGGGGCACCAACCTTCAGGTCGGCTTTAATAACACCCGCATTAGCTCGAACAGCGCGTTCCAGAGTGTCAGCCCCGCTTTGAACTCGAGCTTTCAGTTCCGTCTCACTCAACATCTGTTACAGGGCTTCGGATTCGCACCGAATACGCGCTTCATCCGGATCGCCAAGAACAATCGGGAACTCTCTGACGTCGCTTTCCGCCTGCAAGTGATTACCACAGTCGACCAGATCGAGAACATGTACTGGGATCTGGTTTACGCGTACGAGAATCAGCGGGTCAAACAGGAATCGCTCGCGTTTTCACAAAAGACGCTTTCGGATACTCAAAAGCAGGTTCAGATTGGCAGTCTGGCTCCGATCGAAGCTGTGCGGGCGCAAAGCACCGTTGCCTCTGACGAGGAGGCTCTGACCGTGGCCAAGACCAACCTGCAGTTGCAGCAACTGATTATGAAGAATGCCTTGAGCCGAACTCTGCATGACGCTGCCTTAGCGAACGCGGCAGTCATTCCTACTTCGACGATGGAAGTTCCGCAGAATCAGGAAATCCAGCCCACTGAAGACCTCGTCAATGAAGCCGTGAGCCACCGGGCAGAACTTGTCGAACAGCGTATTCAGCTGCACAGCCAGCAAATCAGCAACAAAGCTCTGCGCAGCCTTCTCCTCCCATCACTCGATGCCTATGCCTATTACGGCGGATCGGGTCTGGGAGGAGGGCAAAACCCGGCGAGTATCTGCCAGAGTCCGGATCAGCAGTACTGCGCCAGTGACAATCCGAATACAGCTCTCGGACAGTTCCCCTTGTCCCCCTCGGTTAGTTACTCGTCGACGTTGAACCAGCTGATCAACTCCTCCGCCCCCGACAAGGGCGTAGGTCTGCAGCTGAATATTCCGCTCCGCAACCGTGCGGCCCAGGCCCTGCAAGTCCGCGGCGGACTCGAATATCGTCAGGCGCAGATGTCTCTGCAACAAACTGAAAACCGGGTGAGCATCGAGGTCCGTCAAGCCCAGTTCTCCGTCGAACAAAATCGCGCCAGTGTCGCGGCTGCACAAGCGGCAGTCGACTACGCGAAACAATCGCTGGATGCGGAGGAGAAGAAATATCAGTTCGGCACGTCAACCACAACCGCCGTTCTGCAGAACCGGAGCGCTCTCGCTACAGCCGAATCTACTCTGCTCTCCGCAATGGCTGCATACGAAAAGGCCCGGGTCGAGCTCGATCGGGCGGTCGGTAACCTGCTCGATCACGATGGCATCAGCATCGACGATGCCGCTCGCGGGCAGGTCACGCATCTGCCGAACGTTCCGTATGTGGCCCCGCGGAAGGATCTGTCTTTAACCGCAACCCCGGCTCCAACCCAGCCGCAGCAATAATTCGCGCGACACCCCACTTCTGGCTACTCCGTTAATGCCAGAGGTGGGGTGTCGCAAGCTTTTATCTGCGTGGCTGTCCCATCAATAGCTTTGGGTAGAGGGGCGTCTCCCAGCTGTGACGTTGGGTGGAAGAGCGGCGCTTTAGCGCCGAGGTAAGACGACAAAAGATGTGGGCTTCAGCCCCTGAGAGGGGCGACTTCTCTCTCTTCGTTCATTTTTGAGATGGCTTCTCAACGCTCCTCCTCACAATTCTTTACAATCTCCCGCAGTTCCGATGAAACTTCTCCCGCTAAGATGAAGTGATAGATTTTCCAGTACTGCATCCAGGATTGTCATTAACGGCGCTCATCGTCCCATTTTTTCTTGTGCCCGTTTCTGTCGAAGGAGAAACCTCATGCTTTTACGGCGTCTGATTTCTGCTCCGCGGCTCGCGCTTTTGGCGTCGGCCATTCTCGTCGGATCACTTCCGACATACGTGCTGGCGCAGACTGCCAGCCCTGCGGCTTCTTCTCAGGCGGCGCCTCCGGCTGCGCCGCAGCCCGTGCCGCCCGAACTCGTCCATTTGAAGGATTATTCCGTGCCACGCTCGGCTTTTCCGAACATGCTGCAGCCCTACAAACCTCAGGACGTCCCGCAGCCGAATCTCGGCAATTCAGCGCGGATCGATGCTCTGATGCGCAATGGCAAGATTTATCTCTCGATCGACGATGCGGTCGCGCTCACTCTCGAAAATAACCTCGATCTCGAGATCGCACGCTATAACCTCAACATCGCCGATGCCGACCTGCTCCGCGCCAAATCCGGCGGCAGCATTCTGGGCGTAAACACCGGTATCGTGCAGAACACTCCCGGCGGTGGTGTTGGCGGCCTCGGCGGAACTGTGGGCTCCGGCACAGGTGGCACCACGGTCGCTGCCGGAGGCGTCGGCACCGGCACCAATGGCCTGGTCAGCTCCACGCTCGGTATTGGCGCGCCGATCACCAGCTTCGATCCTGTCCTCACAGCTTCTGAACAGCTCGATAAGAACCAGACTGAGTCAACGAGCATTTTCAGTCCCGTGCCGATCGTCGCTCAGAATACGTACACGTCCGATTTCGGCTACTCCCAGGGATTCCAATGGGGCGGCATGCTCACCGGCGTGTTCGACAACACACACGTAACCACGAACAACCCGACAAGCCTGCTGACTCCCCAACTGGGTTCAAACTTTCAATTTCGCTTTACCCAGAACCTGCTGCAGGGTTTCGGATTCCTGCCGAACACCCGCTTCATCCGAATCGCCAAGAATAACCGCGAGATTTCCGACGTAGCCTTCCGCTTGCAGGTGATTACGACCGTGGACCAGATCGAGAACATGTATTGGGATCTCGTCTATGCCTTCGAAAATGTTCGCGTCCAGAAGGAAGCGCTGACTTATGGCCAGCGGGCGCTCGATGATGCCAGGCACCAGGCGCAGGTCGGCACCATCCCGCCAATCCAGGTGGTGAGCGCGCAGAGCACAGTTTCCACCAACCAGCAGAACCTCATCGTGGCACAGAACAACCTGCAATTGCAGGAGCTGCTCATGAAGAATGCCCTCAGCCGCAGCATCGAAGATCCAACTCTGGCCGAGGCCGATGTGATTCCCACCTCAGCGATGGAGATACCGCAAGAAGAAGCCGTAATTCCGATTCAGGATCTGATCAACCAGGCGCTGCAACATCGGGCGGAACTCGTCGAAACCCGGATTGATCTTAGTTCCCGGTCTATCAATAACAAGGCTGTCCGCAACGCCATGCTGCCCACACTGAGCGCCTTTGCCTACTACGGTGGCTCCGGCATCGGTGGCAACGTGAATCCTGGGGTGCCCACTTGTACGCCCACGAGCACCAGTAGCTTTTGTTTTCAGCAAAGCAAGGCTCCTCCGCCGCTACGTAATAGCCTCTCGGTCGGATATGGAAACACGCTGAGCCAACTGGTTGATTCGACCGCGCCCGATAAGGGTGTCGGCATCTCGCTGAACATTCCCCTTCGAAATCGCCTGGCGCAATCGAACCAGGTACGCGCTCAACTGGAATACCGGCAGGCGCAAGTGCGCCAGGTTCAACTCGAGAACCAGGTGCGCATCGAGGTCCGAAATGCTCAATTTGACGTGAAACAGAACCGCACCGCTGTGCAGGCAGCGCAAACCGCGGTCGATCTGGCGCGGCAGACGCTCGATGCCGACCAGATGAAACTTAAAGTCGGCCTGACCACGGAAGTCACGATCCTGCAGGATGCGGCCACCCTGACCACGAACGAGTCGAATCTCGTTTCGGCCAAAGCCGCCTACGAAAAGTCGCGCATCGAACTTGATCGCGCCACCGGTCTGCTGCTCGATCATTCCAATATCGACGTTGCCGAGGCGGTTAGCGGGCAAGTAACGCATCTGCCAAGCGTCCCCTTCGTGGCGCCGCGGCAGGATGTGCAACCCGCTCAGCCCGGCACCGCCCCGGCGCAACCCGCTCAATCTCCTCAGGGAGGCCAACTGTAGCTTCCGCCCAGTGAGAGGCGCGGAGCGGCAACAGAATGCAGCCCACGGCGAAAACCGTGGGTGGAGATCGAATAAATTCAAGCCCTGGGAGTCGCGAAAGAATAGTTTCAGCACAGCCCGGCGGTCGGACCACTATACGTACACATTTGTACATGAAAGTGTTCCTGAAGGAACACTGTTGAAATCTCTGCAGTTCGTCCTATTCTCCTGAATCTGCAGCACTTAACTGATACACTACGTTCCAATGGCAAATCCTTCGCGGCGATTTCCACCCAAGTTTTTCCTTTGGCTCTTGCCACTGTCGTTTGCGTTGCAGGTTGCCGCCATTGGCCTGCTCCATCAATACCGCACGCGGCCTGGCGACGATCACTTCGAGTTTGGATGGGAAATGGGCCGCGTCGCGCGATCGATCGCCTCCGGTCACGGATTCAGCAGTCCCTACGATGGCGATACCGGCCCCACCGCATGGGAACCTCCCATCTATCCGTACTTGATGGCGGGAGTGTTCAAGGTCTTCGGCATCTACACGCACGCGTCAGCGTGGGTGCTGCTCATCATCAACGGCCTCCTGGCGACGCTCACGACGATTCCCATTTTTCTGATCGCGCGCAGAACCTTCAGCGAACGCGTCGCGATCTGGTCCGCATATGCCTGGGCGCTGAATCCATACGTCTGGTATTGGTCCATCCACTGGATATGGGACACGACCCTCACGCCATTGCTCCTCGCCTGTGTCTTTCTCCTCGCGCTTGAATTGCAGGACTGGCGGGGCTTGCGCGGATGGGTCTGGTTCGGCGGTATGTATGGCATCAGCGCCCTGGCGAATCCCACCATGCTGGCCTTTCTTCCCTTCTGCGGGCTTTGGATCTGGCGGCAGCGCTATCGCAACGGCCTCGCCTCACTTGGCGGCGTCGTGCTGTCATCCATCGTGTTCTTCGCAGTCTTGTTCCCGTGGGTCATTCGCAACTACGAAGTGTTTGGCCGATTGGTTTTTCTTCGCGACGACTTCGGATTGCAGGTGCGCCTTGGAAACGGTCCCCACGCCGACGGCATGCTGATGGCCTACATGCAGCCCAACCTCAACAAACTGGAACTGGAAAAGTTTCAGCACATGGGAGAACTCGCCTACGCGCAATCGTGCAAGCGGCAGGCGTTCGACTGGATCCGCGCAAACCCAGGACGCTTTGCCGTAATCAGCTTGAAACGCTTCTTCTATTACTGGAACGGCGTGCCCCGAGCGACCGGCAGTCTTTCACCCGTCGATTTCCGTACCTCAGCTTTTCTCGCGACCTCTGTGTTGGCGATCTGGGGATTGATCGTCGCAGTGCGCCAGAAGCGGCCAGCAGCATGGCTTTTCGCCGGACTCATCATCTTGTATCCGTTGGTTTATTACTTTGTCTTCCCGCACGCGCGCTATCGCCACCCCATCGAGCCGGAGTTGACGATCCTGATCGTCTACTTGCTGACGGAAGTGAAGGGCTTTAAAAACCTTGAACCACAAAGGACGCAAAGTCATACGAAGGTGGTCCATCGTGAACCTTAGTGCCCGTCGTGGTTAACGGCTTTGTCTTGCCGGCTCACGCATCCCGATGTGAGACAATTTCCAGTTCCTGGCTGTCTGAATCGCGCCATGCAACTGTCAGTCGTGGTCATTACGTTCAATGAAGAAGCCAACATTGGCCGCACGCTGGCGAGCGTGCAGCCCCTGGTGCGTGATGGCGGGGGAGAAATCATTGTCGTCGATTGCAGCTCAAGCGACCGGACCGTAGAGATCGCGAAATCGTATGGTGCAACGATATTCGTTGAGACGTGGAAAGGTTATGCCGCACAGAAAAACTCCGCGCTTGAAAAAGCCTGCGGTGACTGGATTCTGAGCCTCGACGCTGATGAAGAACTCGACGCCGACTTACAGCGCGCGCTGGCGGAGCTGCTTCAATCCCTGAAACAATTGTCGGATCTAGAAAGACCAGGCGAAACGAACGCGGCTCAATCCGCTGATGGCACGGCAGTTCTTGGCGCGGATTTCGACGGGCTCTATATTCCGCGCAAGAATGAGTTTCTTGGGCGTTGGATCAAGCACGGCGGCTTCTGGCCCGATCCAAAGCTTCGCCTGTTTCGGCGGGGCAAAGGCAATTTCGAGGATCGCGCCGTGCACGAGGATGTTCACGTCGAGGGTCTGACGCGAACCATTCAGTCCGGAGCCTTGCTGCACTATTCTTACCCGACCATCTCTGATTACATCGAGCACATGAACCGCTATTCGTCCCTCGGCGCGGAGATGGTCGTGGCGAAAGGCAAGGTGCGGTTCAGTTTCTCGAACATAGTTGTGCGTCCGGCGCTGACTTTCATCTACAACTATTTTTTTCGCCTAGGATTTCGCGACGGGCGCGAAGGGCTGCTGCTGCATCTCTACCACGCTGTGTATGTTTCGTGGAAATACGCGAAGGCATGGGAGCTCTCGCGAAAGCAGTAGTGCGGGCAGAGATGTAGCTCGCTACGTTTCTTGCCTGCAGCATCCTGGCAGACCGACCGGTCGTTTTGCGCACGTTTCGTTACCTTGCTCCAACTGCACCGGGTTCCCTATCATCGGAGTAGAGCACTGGGGTCTGCATGGAAAAGAAAAAGCCGCAAGTTGCCGAGAATCCTGCCGCGGATGTCTTTGAGAACCGCCATCCTTCTGAGGCGGAGAAGACCTGGGCCGATAGAACACTCGCACCTACTTTGGAGAAAGCTCCGGAGCGGCCGATTGGCGCGCCAACTGGGGTGAATGTCGACGAACATGGGCACGCGCGCTTCACCACAATTTCCGGAATGCCGGTGCGCCGGTTGTACACACACGCAGATCTTCCGGACGACTGGAGCGAGGGACAGCGTCTTGGCTATCCCGGCCAACCGCCTTTCACGCGCGGCATTCACGCGACCGGATACCGCGGCAAGCTTTACACGATGCGGCAGTTCTCGGGCTTCGCGTCCGCCGAGGAGACCAACCGGCGATATAAATATTTGCTTGAGCATGGCGGCAGCGGGCTCTCAGTCGCGTTCGATTTGCCCACGCTGATGGGCTACGACTCCGACCATCCGGCAAGCGAGGGCGAGGTGGGCAAGTGCGGCGTGGCGATCGATTCGCTGGAAGACATGGAGATCCTGTTCAGCGGAATCAATCTGGAGAAGACCACAGTATCGATGACCATCAATTCACCCGCGTCGATTTTGTGGGCGATGTATCTGGTGGTGGCGGAAAAGCAGGGAGCGGACTGGAAGAAGATTTCAGGGACAATTCAGAACGACATTCTGAAGGAATACATCGCGCAGAAGGAATACATCTATCCGCCTGCGCCTTCGATGCGGCTGGTGATCGATACATTCGAGTTCGGCTCAAAATTCACGCCTCGCTTTAACACGATCTCGATCAGCGGATACCACATTCGCGAGGCGGGATCGACCGCCCTGCAGGAACTCGCCTTCACTCTGTATGACGGTGTCGAATACGTGGAGTGGGCTCGGAGGCGCGGCCTCGACGTGGACGAGTTTGGTCCGCGGCTGAGTTTCTTTTTCAACGCGCACAACGACTTCTTTGAAGAAATCGCAAAATACCGGGCGGCGCGGAAGATCTGGTACCGCGTGATGAAAGACCGTTTTGGCGCGAAGAATCAGCGGACGTGGCTGATGCGCTTTCATACGCAAACTGCGGGCGTATCGCTGCCGGCGCAGCAACCGATGAACAACATCGCTCGCGTCGCGCTGCAGGCGTTGGCTGCGGTGCTGGGCGGATCGCAATCGCTGCACACCGATTCCTACGACGAAGCGCTGGCATTGCCTACGGAAGAAGCGGCTCGCATCGCCTTGCGCACGCAGCAGATTATCGCGTATGAATCGGGCGTGACGCAGACCGTCGATCCGCTGGGCGGATCGTACTTCCTCGAAAATCTGACAATGCAGATGGAGAACGGCGCCCTCGATTCCTTCGCCAAGATGGACGCCATGGGTGGCATGGTGAAGGCAATCGAGCGCGGATATCCGCAGAAGGAGATCGCGGAATCGTCGTACCAGTACCAGCGCGCGGTTGAGGCGAAGGAAAAGATTATTGTTGGCGTGAACGAGTTCGCCATCGAAGAAGAACCGCCGCAGATTCTTTATATCGGCGAGAGCGTTGCGCAGCAGCAAACAGCGAAGCTGAAGAATCTCCGCCAACGGCGGTCGAATGAAGCCGTTCAACACGCGCTTGAGGCATTGAAGAAAGCAGCGAGCCAAAGTCCCAATGCCGGCTCGAATGGAACAATCTCCTCTGCCAACACGATGCCGTTTATCGTCGACGCGGTGCGGGCGTATGCCACGGTGGGCGAGATTTGCGAGGCGCTGCGGCAGGTTTACGGGACGTATACCGAAGTGAGCATCACATAGGTCTCGAGCCCCATGCCCCGTTGTTTGCAACCACATACCCAGCATCGCAGCCGGTGATGGCTGTCGCTCCGAAATATTTTCACTTCTGACGTAATAATTGAGAGCTTCGCAACGTCTTCAGGTATGACAACGACTCCTGGAGGCGTAATCTGCAAGTCGCACTCAGAGAGAAACCGGACATCGCGATTCCGAACGAACTCGAGGCTGCGTTTCGGGCATATCACGGGCTCGTCTTCCGCACGGCCTACCGGATCACCGGCAATGCGGCGGATGCCGAGGACGTGTTGCAGAGCGTGTTCCTGCGCCTGCTGCGCCGGACGCCCGACGCAGAACCGATGGAAAACCAGGAGAGCTATCTCCGCCGCGCCGCGATTAACGCAGCGCTCGACGTGATTCGTTCGCGGCAATCGGACCGCAGCGTGGAGATTCCTGACGACCTTGCGCACCACGAGATGCCCGAGCTGCGGCAGGCGCTGGCGCGGGCTCTGGCGCAACTGGAGCCGCGTCCGGCGGAGATTTTCACGCTGCGATTCCTGGAAGGATTCACGAATCCGCAGATCGCCAAGATGCTGGGGATTTCACAGGTACTGGTGGCGGTGATTGTCCATCGCACTCGAAAACAGCTCCGCAAGGAGCTTGGAAGCTATTTAGGAGACAAGTCATGACGAATGAGAAATTTGATCGTCTGCTGTCGACAATTCGGAATGAAGAAGTGAATAACGAAACAGTCAAGCAGGCGGGCGAGCGGGTATGGGCCAAGATGGCCGATGGAACCACTGCCGACGCCAGCGCGCGCACGCTGCGAAGCTGCCAGGATTTTCAGGCGCTGATCCCTGCTTACATCGAAAAGCGGCTGCCTGCGTCACGGGCCATGCTGGTTGAGGATCATCTGCACGCCTGCGTGGATTGCCGTCATGCGCTGGAACGCGAGCGGACTGGGCAAACGCAAACGACGCGGCGCATGGAAAGAAAGCCTCGCGCAACACGCGGCTGGAACTGGGCCTTTGCAGCAAGCGCGATTGCGGCGGTGGCATTCGCGGCGGTCGCATTTACTTACGGATACCTGCCGGGGCAGCACACCGTGCGCGGATCGGTTGCGAGCGTTGATGGCTCTCTCTACGCAATCTCGGGCGACAACGTGCGGCTGATTCCTGCGGGATACCAGATCAGCAGCCAGGATGAAGTTCGCACGGCAAAGGGATCCACAGCGGTATTGCGCCTGAATGACGGGTCGCTGGTGGAAATGGGAGCGCGCGCCGGGGTTTCGGTTTCGCGGGCCTGGGGAGGAACGACGATTCATCTCGACGATGGCCAGGTCATTGTGCAGGCGGCCAAACAGCATACCGGGCACTTGTATGTGGCAACGGACGATTGCCTGGTGTCTGTAAAAGGGACGATTTTCTCCGTTAACCACGGCATCAAGGGATCACGCGTGGCGGTCATAGAGGGCGTCGTCCGCATGGACTACGGCGATCACTCGACCGAACTGCGCGCCGGCGATGAAGGAACGTCGACGCAGAGCGTTTCGAAAGTTCCGATCAAGAACGAGATTGCGTGGAGCCGTGACCGGGCGAAGTATCTAGCTCTGCTGGGAGATTTTGCCGTTCTGCAGAAACAACTCGCGGCAATTCCGGGGCCGGGACTGCGATACAGCTCAGACCTGCTGCCTTATGTTCCGGACAACACGGTGATTTATGCCGCGATTCCGAATCTTTCGAACACGTTGAGTGAAGCGAGCACAATCATTCAGGACCGTCTACAGCAGAGCCCAGCGCTGAGCGACTGGTGGCGTCAGCAGCAAAAGGGCGGCCCGAAGCTTCAGGACTTGTTGAATCAGTTGCAGACTTTCAGCAGCTATCTGGGGGATGAAATCGTTTTCGCCGCCGGAAAAACGGGATCGGAGTACACGGCTCCCGTGGTGCTGGCGCGCGTGAAGCAGACGGGGCTGGAAAGCTTTCTTCAGACCGAGAACAGCCACCTGAGTTCGAACCGGACGCAGGCTGCGTTGCAAATCGTTCCCGATCCTTGGGCTATTCATCCTGCAGCGGGCCAGCCCTTGTTGGTCTACCTCGACAACGATGTTCTGGTGGCGAGCCCCGACGTGCCAGAACTGCAAAAGGCCGTCCTGCAGATCAAGCAAGGCGGAGGGGGCACATTCGCCCAGACGCCCTTCTATCAGCAGATCGCTCAGGCGTACCAGCAGGGAGCGGGATGGCTTTTGTGCGCAAACATGGAACAAATTGTCGTTCAGAACGTACATGCAGGTGAGGGCAAGGGTGAACTGCCGCCGGGCGTTGGCGATGTGCGCTACTTGACCATGGAGCATCGCGAAGTGGGTGGCAAGACGGATAATCGAGCCGCCTTGACGTTTGCTTCGGATCGGCAAGGAGTTGCCTCGTGGTTGGCCGCTCCGGCATCGATGGGATCTCTGGAGTTTGTGTCATCGGATGCGAGCATGGCGACTTCGGTGGTGATCAAAAATCCAAGAAGCATCCTCGATGAACTCTTTCAGGTGATTGGGAAGGGCGATGCGAACTTCTCTGAGCATCTTGCCGAGTTTGAAGCGAAGACGGGAGTCAACTTGCTGAATGATATTGCGGCGCCCTTGGGCGGCGAGGTCACCATGGCATTCGATGGCCCGCTTCTCCCGACGCCCCGTTGGAAGCTGATCTTCGAAGTGTACGATCCAACGACGTTGCAGTCGACGATCGAGAAGCTGGTCGACAGCTACGACCGACAGAACACGAACGGTCACTCGATCCAGCTGAGCAAACGGCAGGTCGGATCGCAAACCTACTATACGATTGGCAGTTCGAGCCAGCCGAACGCTGCAGTGGTCTACAGCTTCGTGGATAATTATTTGATTGCCGCGCCGGATGTGGCCACGATTTCACGGGCGATTCAAGTGCGGCAGGCGGGAGATTCGCTGCCGCGCTCGCAGACATTCCAAGCCTTGCTGCCGGATGATGGTTACACGAATTTCTCCGCGATCTTCTACCACAACATTGGGCCGGTCGTGGGCCCGTTGGCCGATCAATTGAAGAGCAGCGGAGCGCTTACGCCGCAGCAACAGCAGTCGATTGATGCTCTAAAAGAGAATTCAGCGCCCGGATTGATCTATGCGTATGGCGAGCGCGACCGGATCGTGGTGGCAAGCAATACCGGATTCATGGGCTTCGACCTGGGCACGCTGCTGGGAATGGGACATAATGGGCCGTTCCTGCCGCAGATGATGTTGGGCGAGACGGTCAGGCATCCAGCGCCACAAACTCAGTGAGCACTACGACACAACCCGGAGCGGCAGGCAGCGAAGTGCAGAAGACGCCGCAGGCTGCTCCCCGGTTGCCGTTGGTCGAATTGCAGGGACTCTCCGTCTGCTTTGGCGAGCGCGAGATTCTGCATGGGCTTACTGCATCGTTAGGCGGCCGCGCGATCGGTCTTTTGGGACCGAATGGCGCAGGTAAATCGACGCTCATCAATACTCTTCTTGGCTTCTACCCTCCCAGCGCGGGGTCGGCGCGCGTCTTCGGCTGCGACATCCGAACAGAAAAGAGAAAGATTCGCGGGCAGGTTGGTTACATGCCCGAGAATGACGCCTTCATCTCGAAGATGACGGCCGTTTCGCTGGTCCAGATGATGGGCGAGCTTTCGGGACTGCCGAAGGGAACGGCGTTGGAACGGGCGCATGAAGCGCTGTTCTATGTCGGCCTGTCCGAAGCGCGTTACCGGGAGCTGGGAACTTACTCGCTGGGCATGAAGCAACTGGCGAAGCTGGCGCAGTCGATCGTTCATGGCCCGAAGCTGCTGATTCTCGATGAGCCGACGAATGGATTGGACCCGTCGGCGCGGCAGAGGATGATCCGCATGATCCGCGAGATGCGAGACAGCGGCGAAGTACGAATCCTGCTCTGCTCGCATTTATTGCGCGACGTGGAAGACACCTGCGATGAAGTTTTGATCCTGAAGCAGGGCCGAATCGCTCATTATTCCGATCTGAACCAGGAACGCCAGGCGAACCGGCGGTTCCTCGAAATGGAGTTTTATGGCGCGAACGGCGATTTCACGGCGGCGATCGAAAAGCTCGGCTGCGACTGCGCCGTCCGGGCGAATCGGATGAAGATCGTTCTGGCGGATGGAGTGGAATCGCGAGACATCTTCCGGCTGGCAGCGGAGCGCGATGTTCGCATTCGCAAACTGAATTTCCGGCGCGACACGTTGGAAGATATTTTCCTCAAGGCAATGGAAAACTGAAAATGCGGGAATTCACTGCGCTGAACAGAGGATCCGATGGCGGTCTATAGGCGCACATATGCGGCGTACAGCGGCGCGCTGACTCCAGCGTGGTCGCGATGGTTTGTCATGTTCCGCTATGCGCGCCGGAACTTGTTCCGGTCGAAATTTCAGACGGCGCTGTTTGTGGCGTGCTTCTTCTTCCCGGTGGTATGCCTCGCGATGATCTATCTGGCAAATAATCTGGCGTTCTTGCGGCAGATTGGCGCGCCTCCGCAGATCCTCGTCATCGATAACAAGTTTTTCTTTTACTTCCTCAACGTGCAGGGAGTGCTGGCGTTCGTGCTGACGGCATTTGCCGGACCGGGATTGATTTCGTCAGACCTGGCGAATGGCGCGCTGCCACTGTATTTCTGCCGCCCCATCTCGCGGGCCGAATACATCTTTGGGAAGGCGTCTGTGCTGGGAATTCTGCTCTCGCAGATTACGTGGATTCCCGGGCTCGTGCTTTTTGCTGTACAGGGGGCGCTGGCTGGGCCGAGTTGGGCATGGGATCACTTGTGGATCGCCGGCAGTTTGATCGTTTCGTCGCTGATCTGGATTGCGATTCTTTCGCTGCTCGCGATGGCGCTGTCGGCGTGGGTGAAGTGGAGGATTGTGGCTGGGGCGCTGTTGCTGGCCATGTTGTTCTTCGGCGCGGGATTTGCGCAGGCGATCAATGCGGTCCTGCGAACCGATTCCGGATATTTTCTCAACCTCGCGTATCTGATGAGGACGGTTTGGAACTCGCTATTCCGCATTGATGTGGAGCGGGCGATTCCCACGCCGGAGGCGTGGATCGCGATTCTTGTGTACTGCTTAATCTGTCTCTGGCTGCTGCTGAAAAAAGTGCGCGCCTACGAGGTCGTGCGATGAGCGATCGCATCGTCGTCGAGGACGTGTCGAAGTTCTACGGCGAGATTCTGGGCGTCAACCGCGTGAATCTCTCCATTCCGCCGGGGATTACGAGCCTCGTAGGCCCGAACGGATCGGGCAAGACAACGCTGATGAACCTGATGACCGGCCTCATCCGTCCGACACAGGGGAAGATATCTGTTCTCGGGTGCGAGACAAACGATCCGGAGAAGCTTTTTAGGTTTGTCGGATACAGCACGCAGTTCGACGCGCTGCCGAAGGGACTGACGGGGCGGCAATTCGTCCGCTCTTACTTGCGGCTTGGAGGCATGGACGGTATCACGGCCGAACAACTGGCAATGCAGGCGATCGAGCGCGTGGGGTTGACCGAAGCTGCGCATCGCAATATTGCGGGGTACAGCAAGGGGATGCGGCAGAGGATTCGGCTGGCGCAAGCGCTGGCGCACAATCCGAAGGTGCTGATTCTCGACGAACCGCTGAACGGGCTGGATCCCCTGGCGCGCGCGGAAATGATTGCGATGTTCCAGTGGGCGGCCTCGCAAGGGTCTTACGTGATCATTTCGAGCCACATTCTGCATGAAGTCGACGTGATCTCGGATCAGGTGGTTCTGATGAGCAATGGATACGTGGTCGCAGAAGGAACGATCCAGAATGTGCGCAGCGAAATCCGCGAGCATCCGACGCAGATTCTGATTCGTTGCAACCGCCCGCGCGAACTTGCCGCCATGGTACTGTCGTCGAAAGATACGATCGAAGTGTCGATCCACAATGACGAGAATGGACTGCTTCTGAAGACGCGAAGCGCCGACGAGTTTTATCTGACACTGAACAAGATTGCGATGAATGGAATTGAGATCGAGTCGGTCGCTCCGGCCGATGATGATGTGCTTTCCGTATATGAATATCTGATCGGGAGCGAAGAGGTGGTCCGATGAAGCGCGTGTGGTGGGCGCAGATCGGCGCAGTGGTCCGGTTAGAGATGAAGAAAACCTTCTTCGCCAGGCGAGGGCTGTGGATCTATTTTCTCGCGCTGCTTCCGGTCTTGCTCTTCATCGGATATTCGATCGTGAATTCCTACCAGATGCGGCAGAGTTCCAGTGTGGCGCGCCGCGGAGAGAAGCGGCTCACGTACCAGGACCTGCAATCGATTCAGCAAGGGATGACGACAGATGAGGTTGTCGCGGCCCTGGGAAAGCCGCCAATGATTTTCCGTTGGACGGAACATAAGGGTCAGGGGCCCGAGGGCAGCAGCACAATCTCGCACGAGCAATACCGTTACTCGGATGGCGTGAATGATCTTTACGTGATTGCGAGTGAGGGCAAGGTCGATGGAGTTCATATTCAGGAGGGATACAGCCTCGAGCGCGATTCAACCGTGTTTGCGGGCGTGTTTCAGTTCTTCTTTCTGCGGCTGGCAGTATTTTTTGGCTGCCTGGGAATTTTCATGAATCTGTTCCGCGGCGAGATTCTCGACCGCAGCCTGCACTTCTATTTTCTGGCTCCGATTCGGCGCGAAGTGTTGATGGCGGGAAAATTCCTCGCCGGCTTACTGGCGACTTGCGTCATCTTTGTGACCAGCGAATTGCTCCAGAACGTCGCCTTTCTCTGGCATCTCTCGCCTGCTGTTCGCGATATCTACCTCTACCACAATCATGGAATGGAACATGCGGCAGTCTATCTGGGCGTCACGGCGCTTGCGTGTGTCGGGTACGGATCTTTCTTCCTCGTAGCCGGGATGCTGTTCAAGAATCCAATCTTGCCCACGGCAGGAATTCTGATTTGGGAGGCTCTGAATCCCTTTTTGCCGGCGCTGCTGAAACAGTTCAGCGTGATTTACTACCTCAAGGCATTGTGTCCGGTGGACATTCCGGCGCCTCCGGGGATGCCTCCGTTGATGGCGCTTCTGATTTCCGATCCTAATCCGGTGTCCCCAGTCCTCGCAGTTGCAGGATTGCTGATCGTTGCGGCGATCGCCCTTTATGCATCGAGCATTCAGGTGCGGCGGATGGAGATCAACTACACCACCGAGTAGTTGTCAGGCTCGCGACTCGTGGCATCAATGGCCGTTTCATTCTGAGGCGCAGCGGATGAGATGCTGCCCGCAAAATGCATAGGTCCTTCGCGCAAAAAACGCGCTCAGGATGACAAGGCTGGAGGTGCGCGCTCAGGATGACAAGGCTGGAGGTCGTGCTCAGGATGACAAGGCTGGAGGTCGCGCTCAGGACGACAAGGCTGGAGGTCGCGCTCAGGATGACAACACCTATGGAGATTAAACGTGCGGCGCCCAACCGGGCTCGTACTCTCGTCCCCACATCTTCAACGCTTCGGGATCATCCTGAATCTTGCCGTCTTTCGTGTCGAGACGAAGTTCGCGGTTGACTTCCCAAGCGATGTTGGAAAGCTGCAACATTGTCACGGCAACGTTACCGACCGCGATGGGAGCATGCAGTTTCTCGCCCTTCTGAATCCCGGCAATGAAATTGGCGAAGTGAAGATCCGTCATGGAATCGCTGCCGAGTAGATCGGAAGAGGAGGTCTCGCTGCCGGTTTTGAATTCGGCGGTCTTCTTTCCTTCGAGATCGTAGACTTCGTAGCCGTCACGATCGACGACAACGGTGCCGTTCGTGCCCATGATGGCCGATCCACGATCGCGGTTGTAAAGCTTCATCCCCTGGCAGCTCTTCCCTTCCCAGGAAAGCATCTGGTCGTCGTATTCGAAGCTGGTCACGAGCGTGTCATAAAACTGCCAGTCGTCTTTGAACTGGTAGCGTCCGCCGGATGAAGAGACGCGTTTGGGATAGTCAGCGCCGAGCGCCCAACGGCAAACATCGACTTCGTGCGTGCCGTTGTTGAGGGTTTCTCCGGTGCCGTAAATGCGGAACCAGTGCCAGTTGTAGGGATGAACATTGCTTCGATAAGGACGGCGAGGAGCGGGGCCTTGCCACAGGTCCCAGTCCAGTTGCGGAGGCACGGGTATTTCTTTGCCGATGCCGATCGACTTCCTGGTATTGCTGTACCAGGCTTTCGCGTAGTACGGGCGGCCGATGAGTCCAGCATGAATTTTGCCGACGATCTCGATGGTGTGCGGTGACGAGCGCTGCTGCGTGCCCATCTGCACCAGCTTGCCGTATTTTTGCTGTGCTTCAACCAGCATCGCTCCTTCGGCAGGATTATGGCTGCAAGGCTTCTCCACGTAGACATGTTTTCCGGCTTGCAGGCCCAGGATCGCGATTGGAGTGTGCCAGTGGTCGGGAGTAGCGATGGTGATGGCGTCGACGCTCTTGTGCTCGAGGATCTTGCGAAAGTCTTTCTCCGGCAGAGGAGCCTCGCCCATTTCCTGGTGCGTTTTATCGGCAAATTTCTGGAGAATACGGCTATCGACGTCGCAGACATGCGAGATGCGTGCAGCCTTCTTGTTGGCCTTTAAGGAAGAAAGGTGAGCATATCCGCGGCCGTTCAGTCCAATCACGGCAAAATTCAGGCGGTCGTTCGAACCGAGAATCTGCGCGTAGCTCTTCGCCGTCGATGCGACCGCGAGCCCAGCCGCGCCGAGCGCGAGTGCATCTAGAAATTCACGCCGCGTTGCCATACATCCTCCTCAAAATGCTCTGCTTGAGATTGAACTATCCGACCGAATTGATGAGGGTTCCGATTCCTTCAATGGAGATGCGGATTTCGTCGCGGTGCTGCAAAGTGAAAGAATCGGGTGGCACGATGCCCGTTCCAGTGAAGAGAAAACATCCGTTGGGGAAGACATTGTCGCGATAGAGATATTCCACCAGCGTAGTGAAGTCGCGTTTGATGGCGCTCAGCGACACCGAACCAGCGAACACTGTGTTCGATCCACGCAGAATTTCCACACGGATCTCAGTGGAGCGCGGGATCGGTTCTGCGGAGACAAGAATGCACGGGCCGAGAGCGCAACTTCGGTTGTAGACCTTGGCTTGCGGTAAATAGAGAGGATTCTCGCCCTCGATATCGCGGGAGCTCATGTCGTTGCCGATGGTATAGCCGAGAATTTTTCCAGCAGGACTGATCAGAAGGACCAGCTCGGGTTCGGGAACGGACCATTTTGCGTCGCTGCGAATCGCGACCTTGTCGCCGTGTCCTACTACGCGGTTCGCCGTGGCTTTGAAGAAAAGTTCGGGACGTTCGGCGTTGTAAACACGGTCGTAGAAATCGCCGCCGCCCGCGGATTTCGATTCTTCCATCCGCGCGTCGCGACTGCGGTAGTAGGTGACGCCGGCCGCCCAGACTTCCTGGTGGGCAATCGGAGCGCGAAGCTTGAAGTCGCCGAGCGATTTCGATGACGCAGGCGTGCGGTGGAGCAAATCTGTCAGCGCCGAGTGCAGATCATCGCGCGTGATTAGTTCATCCCAAGCGGGCTGCTCGCCAAGATAGAGGCGGTCATCATGCTCCACGACGTAGCCGGAGTCGGTGCGGTAGAGGCGGAATCGCTGCTCAGACATTAGCGGCGATTTTATATGAATCGGCCGAGCTATGGATTGGCCCTGTGAGGTCGAGCGTGGCTCTTTCGAAGGTGGCTTCTCGGAAGAGGGCTAGTTCTGTTACGCCACTTTGGAAACTTCGGCCTCCCGGTAAAGATTTTCGATCAGCTCGCGGTAACGCTCTTCGACCACCTTGCGCCGCAGTTTCAGGGTTGGTGTCAGCGATCCATCGATGGGGGTGAACTCATCGGGAACCACCAGGACCTTCTTCAACTTCTCGTAACGGGCTAAATTGCGGTTAACTTCGTTCACGATGTCCTCGTACAAGGCCTTCACCTTGGGATGGCCAACCAGGTTCTCGCGTGAGGAAAAGGAAACATGATTGGCTCGGGCCCATTCCTCCAGCAGAGGAAAGTGCGGCGAAATGATCACCGAGGGGAATTTCCGGCGATCGCCCAGAACGACGGCGGTTCCGATCAGAGCATTCAACTTAAGCGAGTTCTCGACTGGCTGAGGGGCGATGAACTTTCCGCCCGAGGTCTTGAGCAAATCCTTCTTGCGGTCGGTGACTGACAAGAATCCATCTTCATCCAGCTTGCCGATATCTCCGGTCTTGAACCATCCGTCGACAAATGCATCCCGAGTTTCGTTGGGACGGTTCCAGTAAGCGCGAAAGACGGAAGGGCCTCGAACCAGTATCTCGGAGTCGCCGGCGATGCGAACTTCTACATTCGATAGAGGACGCCCCACCGTTCCGATCTTGTGCGCACGAGGACTATTGATGGCGATGACAGGCGAAGTCTCGGTGAGGCCATAACCTTCGTGGATGCGAATGCCAATGCTCGCGTACCATTCCGCCAGTTCCCGGCCGAGCGGCGCACCACCGGAGACGAATATCTGCACCTTGCCGCCCATGCGCGCGCGAATCTGAGAAAACACCAGACGATTCGCCAACTTCCAAGTGAGTGAATCCGGTGTTTCACCGACGAGAGATCTATGACGGTGCGCCCGTCCGACTGAGAGCGCCCAGCGGTAAACCGTCCGTTTGGCAAGCCGCTTGGTCATCCGTTCGACCTGGTTGTGAATCTTCTCGTAGACGCGCGGAACCGCGACGAAGATTGTCGGCATCACTTCCTGGAGAACCTGCGGCAGTTCTTCGATGAAAGGACAGTAGGCGAGCGTCACCCCATGGTAGAGCAGCGCGAGATCGGCGTGGCGTGCGGTGACGTGCGAGAGCGGAAGGAAGGAGACGCTGATGTGCCCGTCGCCGACGTTATAGCCCTCCATGGAGTTCAAAATGTTGGCCGTCAGATTTCCGTGCGTCAGTTGGACGCCTTTATATGTTCCGGTGGTGCCGGAGGTGTAAATGATCGAGGCCAGATCTTCTGGCTTGATCGAGCGAGCATGACGGTCGAGTTTCTCGTCGCGTCCCTTCGGACCCGCGTCCATCATCAATCGCATGGGCAGCGCATGGCGAGTCTCTAACGGATCCATGGCGATGACGTGCTGCACACAAGTGGCGGCCTTGATGGAGAGAAGTTTGTTGAGCTGTTGTTCGCTGGAGACAACAGCCACGCGTGCTCCCGAGTCGCGGAGGACATATGACGTTTGGTCGGCTGTTAGAGTGGAATAGATCGGCACGACGACGGCGCCTACGAGCAGTGAGGCGAAGTCCGTGACAGCCCACTCGGGGCGATTCTCACTCAAGATGGCGATGCGGTCGCCTTTGGTGATGCCCCAACTTAGAAAAGTTCGAGCGACTCCCACGACGTTGCGATAAAGATCTTGTGAGCTGATGGGAAGCCATTTCGTGGCTTCCCGGGTCAGCATAATCCTGGCGCAACCGCGATCGACGATGGCGAAGAAGATGTCGTTTAACGTTCGGAGTTCCATAAGGAGGCTCCTCCCTGCTCTCGATATGCAGAGGGCTATTGCAAATCAAAATCCACATCTGGGCATTCACACGGATCTATTGTCCGCCGCCCAAGTGACCCCAACGGAAAACCGGTCCGATTGAGAAGCGAACATAGTTCTGCCGAGGCACCAGAAGATTCGAGAACAAATGCGTGTTCACCCAATCCGTAGCGAACCGCAAACCTACGGTGCGAGTAACATTGATGTCGACACCTCCGCCGAGTCCGAAGAAGAGTTGGGTGTCGGTCTGGTGAGCATTAGGAGGCGCCACTTGCAGGACCTGAAAAATTGGGGCCAGCGCTGCTGGGAAGGTGATATCTGCCGTCTCGTGCATGCCGCCGAACCCAGGCCGAATCAAAAACGTGACCCTGTCCCACTTGCGTAAATAAAATTGCGGACCCGCTGCGAAGGTGTAGGTGTTCGACTTGAATGGGACATGCAGTGAATCTGCTGCTCCGGGACCAAGCAGCCCGTTGACCGCGGGAGCGTAGATAGTCTCGCCTCCGGAGATAGTGCCGGCGCCGGTGATGATGCCAACGTCGACTCCAAGCCCCAGCCAGGGTCTTGCGGTTACGCCGAAATCAGATTCGAAGCCGCGCTCGGTCAAATTGCGGGCCGGACTAACCATGTAATCGAATCCGGTAAACAGCGTATAGCGGTTGACGTCAGTCTGCTGCGCCAATGCCGGCAGACACAAGAGAGCTACGATCACGACAAACAGCAAGCCTCTTATTAGTTTCATGTTTGATCTCCTTCGGGATGAGAGAACGGTCAAGAGAGTTACGAAGCAAAGCTTCCTGCGGGCTGAGGTGCAAGGCACGTCAACATGCGCCAGCGGTGAAACCGCAAGCGAGCCAATTCTGCGCGGGGAAGCACCACGCTGCGAGGGTGAGTAGGCTCCTACCATGGCCTGTATTCCTGGGAGCTGCCGATCTAAGCAACAACACGTTCCGCCAGAGGAATTTGTACGGCTGGCGTCGCGGGCTCTGGCTCCCGTTTCCCTTCGATCGGCGTAGACACGTTTGAGACTGAAGTGGACTCTGGCGCGTCGTCCGCCGGAACGGCTGCGGCTGGCACCGTCTGCCGTTTTCTTCTTACGTTCTTCCTATGCATTGGCCTGAGATCAACCGCATCGCGCAGTTCGACAAAACTGATCTCGAGTAATTTCTCCAGCTTTCTGAGGTCGGGAGCTACGTGTACGTCTCCACTGAAACCGAAATAGATTTTGCCGTTGTAGCTGAGGATGGCGCAGTTGACTGCCATTTCCCCGCCCACCGGAACATAGGGATACCAATCGAGCATTTTGTGGCCGAGCAAATACAGCGGAGATTGCGGCCCGGGCACGTTCGTGCAGACGAGATTGAAGGGCGTCACGGGCAACTGGCTCGCCAGGGGTCCGGCAAGCCCCTGTAGTGAAGTGGGAAGCATGCCGATGAGGCCACCGGCGAGGCTGACCAACTCGGCCGCATGCATGTGCTTGAGGAATTCGGTGCGTTTGTGAACGGCGGCGAGCAATCTCCGCGGCTCACGAATGTCGAGTGGGACTGTAACCGGAACGAGAGAGATGCGGTTTCCAAGTTCAGACACAGTGTTGCTACCGCGCAGGTTCACCGGGACCATCATGCGCAGAAGGCGTCCTTTAACGCTCTCCCCGTGAGCCTCGCAATAACGCCGTATGGTGGCAGTGACTATCGCCAGAATGACGTCGTTCACGCTGGTGCCGCATTTCTGGCGAATGGCTTTCACTTCGGCGAGTGGAATTTCGGTGCAGGCGAATTTCTGTGGACCTCGATACAGCACATTGAACCGGAGTCTTTGGGTGAATGCGGTGATCTCAGGGAAAAGGCCCGCAAACTCGTCGGGGGCAACGTTTCCGCCGTTCGCGGCGACGCGCTCCGCCATGTTAAGCAGATCGGCCATCGCGGAGAGAATCCTTTTGATGAAATCGGAATAAGAATCGACGAAACCTGCCGTCAGAGAGCTCAAGGCGTCGCGGGGTGGCGGGACCTGAAACTTGATTTTCGTCTTGGTTGGAAGCGGGGATCCAGGATTCGAATCCAAAAGCACATTCATCAGGCCGACACCGGCTTTGCCATCGGCCAGGCAGTGGTGCAGGCGGAAGATAATTCCGGTGCGGTTGCGTTTCAGACCGCGAAGAATGGTGATGTCCCACAGCGGATGCCGCCGGTCCATGATGGTGCTGAACAACTTTCCAGCGACGTTCTTCAGTTCGGTTTCCGTACCATGTTCCAGCTTTTCTTGCCGTATGTGTTTGCGCAGATCAAAGTCTGGGTCGTATTCCCAGCCAGGAAGCCCGAGGCCGAATGGAGCCGAGACTACCCTCTTCAAGTAGCGCGGAAGAAGCGGAAGTTTCGACTCGACGAACTGAACGCAATGCTCCAGAGAGATGTCTCCCTCGAACGTGCAGACGCTCGCCACGTTAAGGGGCATTCCTTCTCGCTCGAGATGGAGAAATACGGTATCACCCCAGGAAAGGCGGTCGCTTTGCAAACGTTTCTGCATCGGAGACTCCCGATCAACTTACGAACAAAAAGTGCCCTGACACTCCCATCAACTTGAGAGCCTTGTAGAGATCCACATTGACACCGCGGAGAGCGACTTTGACTTCTTTCTTACCGGCAAAGCGAGCGAACTCTTCCAGAGCCTGCAAGCCGGCGGCATCAATTCGGTGGACCGCCGAGAAGTCGAGGACAAGTTCTCCACGCGCATTGACGAAGTCTTGCTTCGCCTTTTGCAGCGAAGAGGTTAGCCATTTTTCTTCGATCATAACTACAGCTACGGTTTCCATGACACCACCCGTTAGACAGCTTGGGTCTGTGCGTTTGACACGATTCTGAATGCTCCCCGGCCGTCATAAGCCTTCCAGAAGAGTTCGGTCAGTTCCGACATTAGAGGCATACGCGGATTCGAACGCCAGGATGGATCGTTGAAAGCGATCTCTGTCATTTCTGGCACTGCCTTTTCGTATTCGTCTCTCGAGATACCGAGTGCGGCGATCGAGCGAGGAAGTTCCAAGCGATCAAGCAGATTTTCAGTCGCGGCAATCAGAAGAGCTACCTTCTGTTCGACCGTTTGACCGCTAAGACCAAGCAAGTCCGCGACGGTGGCATATTTCTTGTGGGCAACGTATCCCTGAGTGTAAGGCGACGGCATGAACTTCGCCGGGACCGCGGCGTTATAGGCGATCACGTGGGGCAGCATGAGAGCGTTTGCACGGCCATGCGCCACGTGGAAACGGGCGCCAAATGCATGCGCCAGCGCATGATTAACGCCGACAGAAGCATTGGAGAACGCCATCGCCGCGATGCAAGCGGCGTTGTGCATCATCGAGCGCGCTTCTTCGTCATCAGGCTTTTCATATGCGATGGGCAGATACTTGAAGACGAGGCGAATCGCCTGCATCGCATTCGAATCGGTATAGGGCGAAGCGTAATTCGAAACTCCAGCTTCAAGAGCGTGCGTCAGACAATCGATGCCGGTATCGGCGGTGAGTCCCTTTGGCATCGACATTACGAACTGTGGATCGACGATCGCGACATCGGGCGTGAGTGAATAATCGGCAAGCGTGACTTTGCGTCCTCGGTCTTTATCGGTGAGTACAGCAAACGGCGTCACCTCGCTTCCCGTACCGCTGGTGGTTGGAATCGCGATCAGCCGCGCTTTCGCAGCGTTTCCACTTGGGTACTCGACCACGCGCTTGCGGAGGTCAAGAAAGGGAGCAGCCAGTTCCTCCAGATCGGCGTCGGGCGATTCAAATTTCAACTTCATGATTTTTGCCGCGTCGATCACCGATCCTCCGCCTAAAGCAATAATCTGGTCGGCCCCATAAAGGTTGAGCGCCTCGACTCCCTGGCAAATGACTTGCGCTTCCGGTTCGGCGTCGGGGATGATCGAAACGTGAATGTGAGTCTTGGGGCAGATGTGCCGCCGGACAACGTCGACGTGACCCATTTGTTCTAAGGCAGGGTTGGTGACGATGACCGTGCATCGCGACGGAAACTGTCGCAGGTTCTCGACGGCATTCATGTTGAAGTAAATCTGATTCGGAACTCGGAACCACATATGATTTTGAGTCCTCCGAGCCAGGCGCTTGATGTTGAGATAGTGATAGATGTTGACGTTATCGGTGGTGCTATTGCCGCCTCCGGTGCCACAGCCAAATGCAAAGGTAGGAACCAGGTCGTTGTATACGCCCCCCAGAGCGCCGATCGCGCCGGGAGAATTCACGATGATTCGACCGGTATTGATGGCAATGCCAAACTTGCGGATGACCTCGTCATTGCGCGAGAAAATTACTGCCGTGTGGCCCAGGCCTCCGGCATGGTTTACGTCCACACAAATCCGTAGCGCTTCATCGACTGTTTTAGCGCGATAGACTGCAAGCACCGGGAACAGTTTCTCCACCGAAAGAGGATGTTGCGGGCCAACGCCTCGAATCGGCGCAATGATTAGCTTCGTATCCGACTTCACGGGAAGCCCAACGAATCGCGCAATGTTGACCGCACTCTGACCAACGGCCATGGGTTGCATGAAACCGGTTTGCGGATCGATCACGGTCTTCTCCAGCAAACGAGTCTCTTTTTCGTTGCAGAGGTATCCGCCGAGCTCTTCGAATTTCCTGAGGACAGCCTCGTAGATTTCGTCGTCGATGACGACCGTCTGCTCCGAGGCGCAGATTGTTCCGTTGTCAAAAGTTTTGGAGATGATGATGTCGACCACTGCTGCGTTAATGTCTGCGGATTTCTCAAAATAGACGGGAGTATTGCCCGGCCCCACTCCCAGAGCGGGCTTTCCCGAGCTATATGCAGCCTTCACAACACCGGGTCCTCCAGTGGCGTCGATCAGGCCGACATCCTTGTGTTTCATCAGATAGGCGTTATCCGCCAGAGTGGGGGATTCGACGCAGGTGAAGACTCCTTCGGGCGCTCCGTGGCGAAGGCCAGCCTGGTACATAATCTGCATGGCCTCATGACAGCAACGCCAGGATCTGGGATGCGGACTGAAGATCACGGCATTCCGCGTCTTGATCGCAATGACGCACTTGAACAGAACGGTTGAGGTGGGATTTGTTACGGGAGTGAGGGAAAACAGCACTCCAATCGGTTCGGCGATCTCCGTCAAGTTTGTATCGCGGAATTCGTGGATCACGCCTACCGTGCGCTTGTCCTTGACGTAGTTGTAAGCGAACTCGGTGGCTACCATGTTCTTGATGACCTTGTCTTCCATAACTCCCAGACGGGTCTCTTCCACGGCAAGCTTTGCCAGATGCTGAGCTTGTTTCAGGCCCTCGAGCACCATCGTCTTGACGATGCGATCCACTTCTTCCTGGGTGAACTGGCTGAGGACGGCAGCCGCGATTCTCGACTGGCGAACCAGGTCTTCGAGATAGGCGATTCGTTCCGAACTAAGGGGCTCTGCGGCGGGCTGGGTGTTTGGCCGTGTCTTCAGACCTTCGGTCGCGATCATGCTTCACTCCCCCGCGCGCTGAAAACGTCCTCACGCACGCGAGTGCGTCTGACTAGGGACCGGTTGGCTGAAGGAGAATTCAGAGTTGAACGGGGTCAGTCTTGCAGCTTGCGGTATCTTCGCGTCGTTCGGCTCGAGCTCTCGCGCTTGGTGCGACGCTGGGTGAGAGAACCTTGGGGGATCGGGTAGTCTGGGCTCCGGCACGCACCAAACTTCAGCCTCGGTTCCCAAAGTAGAACGCCGGGGGCACAGAAGTGCAGCACTTCCGGTCACGTCGCCGAGTGACGGGAGTCACGCCGTAGCGAAGACAAGAGTGTACGTTCCGGACGCCCCAGGCGCTCAGCACGGACACCGGAATTATTCCGGGACGCGGGAGAGGCGTCCCGGACGAAGTAGTTTCTAAAGTTCGGTTGAAAGTCCTTTCTCTCTTTGGCGCGGAGCACGCGCCAAGAGATTCGCGCTAACTCTTCTATTAAGCGACTGCAGCCGCGGCCTTAGCCTTTCGCGCGGGCTTCCGCGCGCGATGTTCAGCTGCGCCCTTTGATGCGGCGGGCGGTTTCACCACGACATCCATCAGCGCCTTTTGGGCATCGACGTAGCTTTTCACCACTTCCCGGGTAAGGTCGCTTAACGGGAGAAATGGAAACGGCTTGACCAATTCCATGGTCTTGCCTGCGGCCTTGACTCCGGTGGTCATCTGCTGCCCGGCGACGTCAACCAGACGCTTTTGCGCTTCGAGAAGTGAGTCCGCAGCTTGTTGCGCGAGATCTGAAAGCTCAGTTTTCTTCGTCTTCATTTTGCCCGCGCCGTTGGCATGCTTCCCGGTGACCTTTGCCGTCTCCTCCGAGACGACATCGAGAAACTTTCTTTGTGCTTTCACAAAGTGCTCCATGCCATCGCGGGCGAGATCGATCACATGCTCGGGCTGATACGGCTTGCCATCCTTGGCCGACTCAAGCCAGGTGTGAGTCTGCTTGCTTGCCATCTTGAGATACTCTTCCTGCATCTGGATGAAAGTATCGACGCTGCGCCGCAAGAGATCGACGAGCGCGCGACGGCGCGGGCAATCTCCCACGCGCTCTTTCACACCAGTCATCAGGATTTCATTTTGTTCTTTTCCCAGTTCGAGCAGAATCTTCTGCCCGTCCAGGAAATTGGATAAGCCTTCTTCAGCGATTTCACTAAGAATGGCGGTGGGAGAATGATGGGGATCGGATAACTGCTGGCGCACGGCGTGCATAACACTTGCGTTCTGCCGCATCGCGAGATCGAGAAGGATTCTCTGCGTTGCGAATAGAGTTTGAACGCCCTGTTGAGCCCAACTCGAAAGAACAGAAATAGTCGACGACTCTTTAGCTCGAGTCGCATCTGGCCTGCCGGCTGCTGGCATAAGATACCTCCGATTGCTGCATTGCAGCATCAGCTGAACTATACGTTTTACGCGCCCTTATGTCAAGATGTAGTGCATGGTTGTGCGCGGCAACATCGAACACGGTCCAAAGAACTCTTCCGTAATCCTGATCAAGAAGTACGGCAACCGCCGTCTTTACGATACGGCCGGGAGTCGCTACGTGAACATGGATGACCTCGCCGCGCACATCCGGGCGGGCCGAGAGGTGCGGGTGGTCGACGCCAAGACCGGCAGGGATCTGACTCGTGTCGTTCTTACCCAGATCATTACGGAAGATGCAAAAGACAAGCCAACAGGACTGCCTCTGGAACTGCTTCGGCAGTTGATCATCGCTTCTGACGAGGTGCGGCAGGAGTTTCTGATGTGGTACCTAAAGTCCGCGTTCGATACGTACCAGAAACTGCAGGACACCGTGCAGAACCGGTTGAGCGAAGTCCAATCTGCAATACTCTCTCCCGTGGACATGATGAAGCGATTCCTGGGCGCGGGCTCATCGCCCCGAACCGACGCGGAGACAGAGTTGGAGATGCTGCGCAACCGAGTGGCTGAACTGGAGTCACGCCTGAAAGCAAATCCACGAGAGAAGCGCAAATCGCGAAAGAAACCCTAGCCCGCTGCATCCCGAAACCCAGCTTGGAGGTAAGTTCCGGTCGCGCTATAATTGTGCATCGCAGCATCGCCCTGTTCGCTTCAAGACGCGCGTACCGGGGTGCATGGGATGAGCTCGCAGCGTAAACAGAAACGGGTTGCGGTGCGCGCTTCCAGCCGAAAGCGGCGCGCCAAGGTTATTCAGTCCTACCCTCAAGCCCACGTTTCCAGTTTTTGGAGCGAAGCGCTGTTCGGCGCTGAGATCCTTCTGCTGCACGCCGCCCCCGTGTATTACGGCCTGGGAGTACCACGAGGCGATGGTTCTGGTGTTGTGATCATTCCTGGATTTCTCGGCACGGATCTGTATCTCACCGAACTACACGCCTGGCTTGGACGGATTGGATATCGCCCGTATTTTTCGGGGATCGGCATCAACGCGGAGTGTCCGAACCTGCTGATTCAACGCCGCCTGAACCAGACGATGGAAAAAGCCCGGGCCGAGACAGGGCGCAAGATTCACCTCATCGGCCACAGCCTCGGCGGCGTAATCGCGCGCTCTGTGGCAGGCCAGCGCCCGAAGGATGTTGCATCGGTAATCACGCTCGCTTCTCCGATCCGCGGGACGGTCGCCAACCGGGCAGTTCTGCACGCCGCCGATGCCGTGCGATTGCAGATTCTTCAAGAGCACGGCAGAAATGTTTTACCCAGCTGCTACACCGGGCGCTGCACCTGCAATTTTCTCGGATCGCTCCGCCGCAAAGTTCCGAAATCTTTGATTGAGACTGCGATTTACACGCGGCAGGACGGCATTGTGGATTGGCACTACTGCATCACCATGGATCCGGAAAAGGACGTTGAAGTGGCGGGCACGCACATCGGGATGGCATTCAATCCGACAGCCTACGCGGTGGTCGCGGAGCGTCTCGCGCGCGCTCAAACACGGGGATAATTTCCCGCTATCTCCAGCACTGCGCCCGTAGATGTCTCTAAAAATTCCGGCTGTTGCGAGTTTTCAATCGAGAGCGAGGCCGAGGCAAGGCTGTTATTCGCCACCTCGAAGGTGCCAGAACAATCAGTCTTCAGATAAGGCAGCCGATGGAGGCTGGGACCGCCTCCAATCGAGGCCTTCAGAATCAACCCATTTCGTGCTTCGCAGACAAATTTCCACTCCATTGCCTCGCGGTCAAGTTGAAGCGTGCGCAAATTCCGAAACTGGTAGCTTCTCTGGTTATGCCAAAGCACCGCTTTACGAAAGATCAAGCCGAAGGGCATCTCGTACGCCAGCGCTTCCAGAGTGCTCACACTCCCTTGCTTTTGAGGAAAACAGGCGTGCGTCCAAATCCAGAAGTTGCGATGGCGATAGCCACAGTTGTGGCCTTGCACGCCGAAGGCGAGCGGATCTCCGGGAAATTTCCGGCCATCGAGCGTGATTTCTCCCGAGAAAATGGCGTCGGAATGTGGCGTACGCGAAAAGCCGATCCAACCTTTGTTACTCAACGTGACTTGAAAGGACGAGCTGTATTGCAGGTTCCAAGAGATCTCGTGACCATCCACCTTTAGAGCTCCGTAGCATGAATCCTCGTCGATCGCGTTGTCGCCGAGACGAAGATGAAACGAAGATCTCGCCGGTGGACCAATTTCAATTTCGCTGCGAGAGAATCCCTGAATGAAGCTTTGCGGCTTCGCGCCGGCTGGAAACCAGGTCGCCCAGACTTGCGCAGGTGCCCCGAGAGGATTTCCTGGGCAACCGTTGCGTCCGGGATTCGTCAGCAGATAGCGAAACCACCAGGCGCCGGAGCCGTCGGCCAAGCCGAGACGCAGGAACCATGCCTCGTAGCGGCGACGGGTCGACAACGCCGAAAATGCTTGATTCAGGCTGCTCAAGGATTTTGCCCGCTCCCAAGAACTAACTATCGCACAGGGACATCGGCCCTCTGGTGATCATGGTCACTGCGTTCGGGTCTCCGGCGAACCATAGTTTCAGCGGGTGTTCCCTTCTATGCTGGACGTACCTGCTACTCTCGCGGGCTTTCGCCAGCTCGCTCCGGACCAGTTAGGCAAATCGCTGGAAACTTTTTTGCCCAAAGGTGCGACCCGAGAAGAAAAGATTCGAGCGATCGAGGACGGACTGAACAGTCCTATCGGCCAGGCGCTGCGCGAAACGATGGCAAGGTGGATTGTCGACGAGATCGTTCCCGTCGAGGCCCTCGTCCCCGAGGCCTATCTGAACTGGCGCTTACCGGTAAGCGATTCTATGGTATTTGTGGTCACCCACTTGTCAGCGGGGCGTCTCGCTCCAAAACTACTGGAGCAAATGGAGCTTCCGATCCACACTCCGGCCGAGACTCGCCTTCTTCACTTGATCGCCAAAGTTCCGGGATTGCAGAAACTGGGGCAGGTTATCGCGCGGAATCAACATCTGCGACCGGCGTTACGCAAAGCCTTGACTAAACTTGAAAATGGAATTCGGGATGTGACCCCGGAAGAGGTGCGGGCGATCGTCGAAAAAGAACTCGGATCGCGTATGCACAAGTTCTCGGTAGAGGTTGGAACCACGATTCTGAAGGAAGCCAGCGTCAGCGCCGTCATCCGATTCAGCTGGCGCAATCCCGGTACCGGAAGACGCGAGCGCGGGGTCTTTAAGGTGCTGAAGCCTCACATCCCCGGGTATTTCACGGAGGACATGGAATATCTTCAAGGGCTCGCGCAATACTTCGGTGATCGCCAAAACACCTACGGACTCGCGCCTCATGTAATTCCCGATACATTCCGCAAGGTCCGCCGGCTGTTACGGCATGAAGTGAATTTCAGGCGAGAACAAAAGACGCTGGTCGA
Source organism: uncultured Acidobacteriota bacterium (assembly GCA_963763845.1). Taxonomy (GTDB): domain Bacteria; phylum Acidobacteriota; class Terriglobia; order Terriglobales; family Acidobacteriaceae; genus Sulfotelmatobacter. The sequence goes on along the minus strand of CAVXPX010000008.1, from coordinate 265,490 downwards.
AGCGGCGGCCCTTTACCAACGGTTTCCGAAAGTTCGCGTGCCGCAATTGATTCGCCCGTTGTGTACGCCTCGCATCACCGCACTTTCGGAGGAGAGCGGCACGAAAATCACCACCGCAGTCGCCCGGCTGCCAGTCCGCCGGAGGAGGCAGATGGCGAAGCAGCTTTTGGAAGCGCTGATTGCGGTGCCTCTGTTTTCCGCTGCGCCGGAAGCAGTTTTTCATGGCGATCCTCACGCCGGGAATCTGATGTACAACAGCAAAACTGGAGAACTCGTCATCCTGGACTGGGCACTCAGGGAAAGGCTTGACCGTGAGCAGCGGCGGCATCTCGCGCTGCTATTCCTGATGGTGGGCTTGCGGGATCCGATCGGGGTGTCGAACGAGATCGTGGCCCTGAGCCAGGAAAGCAACCGAACGCCTTCCGCCAGGCTCCGGGTCATTCACGAAGATGTTCGCGAGTTCCTCGGCCAAATCGCTCCATCGAGCATCCCGAGTGCCGCGGATGCTATGCGTCTACTGGAGAAGGTGGCGCTAAAAGGAATCAAGTTTCCAGTGTCGATGATCATGCTGTCGAAGGTTGTTCTGACTCTGGACGGAATTCTGGGCGACATGGTTGGAGCGGATAGCGCTCTCGGTTTCGCGATCGCGCGTCAAGTTGCCCGCCATTGGCTCGGCGATCGGCCGGCATACCGATCCCCGATCAGCGGACGCGACTGGCTCTCGCTGCAATGCAGCGCTTTACTCTTGCCGAGCCGGTTGGGCATTCAGATGGAGCAGGCAATGTTGAACCGGCTTCTACGGAGGGACACGACTGCGCCCTAGACCGCAACCTCGGTCCGTGGATGAGGCCTGGATCGCTTCTTATCTCTTCCCGCGCCGTTGGCTTTGCGTTCCTTGATCAGCGATCCGACCAGAGATTTTTGCGCCTCAAGAAAACTCTTTGCGCTGTGGCTGGCCAAGTTCGCTACCGGCGAAAGTTGTGATGGTGATAAAAGCTCTGCGATTCGGGTTGCGGCGTCGAGTTGCACATTCATCTGCTGCCGCATAACATCGAGCACCCGCGTCTGCGCCTCGATAAACGCATCTCCGGCTTCGCGGGCCATTTGCCGCAACTCGATGGGCGTTACCGGTTTTGCCTCCTGCTTTCCGCTCATGGCTCTCGCCGTTTCTTCCTCCACAACGCTCAAAAACTTCTTTTGGGCGCGCGTAAAACTATTCGCAGCCTCGCGTGCGAGTTCCACCAGGTGCGCCGCGCGGCCGGCTTTCCCTTCTTCAGACTCAAGCAACTGAAGCGTTTGCTTGCTTGTCGTTGTCAGCAATTCTTGCTGCATTCCGATCAGCGTATCTACGCTCCTTCGTATGGCGTCTGTCATTGCGGCGGCAGGAACAAATCCCGAAACACGACTTTTGACGCCGTCGAGCAGAACGCCGTTTTCCTGTTGAGCCAGATCCAGAAGAGCGCGTTGCAATTCGATGACACTCGCGGTCCCTTCAACCGCCAGCTCGGTCAGAATCGAGATTGGCGAATCGCTGTGAGACTTAGGATGAGTTGGCATGATGGCCTCCCTATGCTGCGCTGCAGCATTAGGTTACACAATAGTCCTCCCCCGAAATGGCGGTCAAGAGTTGCTTCAGAGCGGCGGGCTGCTCAATGTGATCCTACTCACAAATGTAGGATCAGGATGCAACTACCATCAGGGTCAAACTGGATTTTCTGTTTCTCGTGACCTTGAGCGAATTTTATGAATAAGCTTCCGGAAGTCGAGACTGCCAAAGCCCTGATGATGGAGGCGATGGATTGGTCGGTAATGAAATGGCTGCGCGAGAAGAAGCGAGTGCGAGCAGCGGCCGACAAAGCCAATGATGCTCTCGATGGCCTGAATCAGGAAATCAAACTGAACTGGCCGGAAACTCTGCGTAGCGAATATCAGTCGCTGAGCGCAAAAGCCGCACAAATCTCTAATTCATCAGGCGACAACGCGATCCTCAGGAAAATCAAAGAAGGTGACGATGAGGCCCGCCGCGCTCGCGCGGACGCGGAAGAAACTTTCGATGAGGCTGAGGCGCAACTCAGCACCCGTCTTGCGCGAGAGGGATGCCGGAAGGCGATCGTTTCATGGGAACTGCACGAGAAGGCAATTGCAGCGGCCGAAGCGTTGATCCGCTCGAATTAACGAACTACACTAGCTTTCCAGTTTGAAGATTCTTTCCATGCGCAGCCATTTTTCACCGGGCTTCGCCTGCGGCAATGCCTGCTGAAACTTCCACATCAACTGCTCCCATTCCTGGACTTTGGGGTCGCCCCGGTCCGCCTCGGCCTTCGCTTCAAACGAGAAATGTTCTCTCACTTCCATGATCATGAACATGCGAGTTCCGAGAAGATAGATTTCCATGTCCTCGATACCCGAGTCCTTGATGCTCTTCGTGATCTCCGGCCATATGTGTTCGTGGTAGCGCTCGTACTCCGCAATCAGTTCAGGGTCGTTTTTGAGATCCAGCGTGAGACAGTAACGTTTTTTCATGAAGTCTCTCCGGCAGGAACATTCAGCGCGGCGGACGGAGATAACGACGGCCGATATCCCCAGACAGCGAAGTAGAAGACGTAGGCATGGCAAATCAGGGGCACAAGAAACGCATGCTGAATATTCCACGCATCCGAGATTCTGCCCATGATCACGGGGCAAACCGCGCCTCCGATAATCGACATCACGAGCAGCGAAGAGCCCAGCTTTGTGTATGGGCCGAGATTCTTGATGCTTAGGGCGAATATCGTGGGGAACATGATCGAGTGGAAAAATCCAAGCAGCACGATCGCCCACACTGTCGGCTCGCCAGAAGCGAACAAGACGACCAGCAAGGATAGTAGCGAACCGCCCGCGAACAGGCTGAGAAGGCGAGACGGCGCGACCTTCCGCATGATCGCCGAACCGGTGAAGCGACCGATCATGAAGCCGGCCAGATGCATTTGCAAATAATGGGCGGCAGACTTTTCATGCGTGCCCGGCAGCGTGAATTCGCTGAATCGGATGATGAAACTTGCCACTCCGACTTGCGCCCCGACATAGAAAAACTGCGCCAGCACGCCTTTCACTAAATGGCGGTGCGACAGAGTTCCGGCTAAATCTGCCTCGGGACTCTTGACGGCGCTCTCGTGAATCTCCGGCAACTTGGTCAGGAAGATTAATAGGGCAATGAACAGAAAGATTCCCGTAATGACCAGGTACGGGGTCTTCACCATGTTTGCTTCTGATGCGCGGTAATTCAGCAATTGCGCAGGCGACATGGCCGCCAGTTCTGATCGCGTGTGCTCGATTCCCGAGAGAATAAATTTCGATCCCAGAAGAGCGACCAAGACCGCCCCGGTCGCGTTAAACGACTGGGCGAGGTTCAGTCTGCGCTCCGAACTTTCCGGAGGGCCCAAGGTGGTCACGTAAGGATTTGCCGCCACCTCCAGCATCGACTGACCGCAAGCCATGATGAAAAGGGCGAACAGGAAAAATCCGTAGACTCGAATCGACGCCGCAGGGATGAAAAGGAGGGTTCCCGTCGCGCACACCAGCAGCCCGATCAGGATTCCCCGCTTGTAGCCCACGCGCTCCATCAGGCGTCCGGCGGGAAACGCGGCGAGAAAATAGCCCCCGAAAAACGCGAATTGGATGAAGGACGACTGCGTATCCGTCAGCCCGAACGCCTTTTTCAAATGCTGAATAAGGATGTCATTGATGTTGACGCCAATGGCCCAAATCAAGAACAGACTGGTGACGAGCACCAGCGGTATGACATAACGGCGTTCGGTAATGGGAGCTGCTTTCATGGTTTGAAATGCAGGAATCTAGGTCAGCGCCCGATCGAGGTGAACGTAGCCGCCATCCACAAATAAATGTTGGCCGGTTGTGTGGCTGGACTTTGCTGATAAGAGGAACACCACCATCGCGGCAATTTCTTCGCCGGTAGTCATTCTCTTTTCCAGTGGAATCTTCGACAGAATGGTTTTGAGTTTCTCCTGGGGATTCGGAAACGTATCCAGCCAGGTGCGATAGAGAGGCGTCATCACCTCGGCTGGAATAACCGTGTTGACGCGGATTCCGTAAGGCAAAAGTTCCGCGGCCCACTCGCGCGTCAGCCCCATGATCGCCCCTTTGGACGAAGCATATCCGGAAGTGCTTCCTTGTCCGGTGACGGCGGTCTTCGATCCGATATTCACGATCGATCCCCGCGCTGTCTTCAAATGGGGCAACGCATAGTGAGCCATGCTGTAGTAATGCACAAGATTTCGGTTGAGAGACGAGACATACGCGCCTGGACTGCCCTCTTCGAGGCCCACCTTATCGTTGCGGCCCGCGTTATTCACAAGCGCATCCAGGCGTCCGAAGTCTTTTAGAGTCTGGGCAACCGCTTGTTGACATTTCTCAGCAGTGTCGAGATCCACGGTAATCAGTCCGCATCGAGCACGACTTTTCTCAAGTTCAAGCTGCACCTCGCGCCCAGCCTCAGGATCTCGGCCAACGATCACCGGGATGGCGCCTTCCGCGGCGGACGCTCGAACGATTGCCGCGCCGATTCCTTTGGCGCCTCCGGTCACGATGACGACCTTGTCTTTCAATTGCAGATCCATGCGCTACCCCCGAAGATTAAAAAATCCGCCGTCCAGCGGATAGTCCATGCCAGTGATGAAAGAAGCTTCGTCCGAGCACAAAAACAGGGCCAGCGATGCGACTTCGGCCGGCTCAGCCATCCTTCCAATCGGTTGAGCCTTAGCCAGCTTTTCGAACATTTCCGGTTCGCGTCCGGGATAAGTTTTCTTCAGATAATCATCCACAAAAGGCGTATGCACGCGGGCCGGCGAGATGCAGTTGCAGCGAATATTGTGAGCAAGATAATCTCGCGCGACCGAATAAGTCATCGCGATCACTGCGCCCTTGGTGGTGGAGTAGGCAAAGCGGTCCGCAAGGCCGGTTGAGCCTGCGATCGACGCCATGTTGAGAATTATCCCGCCGCCGTGGTCACGCATATGCCCCACAATGGCGTGCATGCAGTTGTAGAAACCTTTGACGTTGACGCGCAGGAGGCGGTCGAAGTCGGCCTCCGTCGTGCTCTCGACCGTTCCGATATGCGAAATGCCTGCATTGTTGACGAGAATGTGGATGCGCTGGTTGCGGAAGAATTCCGAGAATGCCGCAAGCACTTGCGCTTGATCCGTCACATCGCACCGATGAACCGACGCATTCCCGCCCGATTTGTGAATCTGTTCGCTGGTCGCACCAGCGGCATCTTCATTGACGTCAACTACTCGAATCGCCGCGCCGTGCGACGCAAAGCGCAGCGCAATCGCCTGCCCGATGCCACTTCCCGCTCCGGTAACAATCGCTACCTTTCCATCGAGGCGGAAATCAGCTGCGGACCTCTCTTGAGTGCTCAGAGGGAAACACCTCGTTTCCAGGGAATGAAATCCTCCTGCGCCTTCAGTTCGGCTTTCGTATGAACCTCTCCGCTGGCTACCTGGATGACGTGATCCAGAATCGTCTCTCCCATTTGTGGAATGGTTCGCTCGCCTTCGACGACCGGGCCCGTATCAACATCGATGATGTCGTACATGCGTTGCGCCAGCGCGGAATTGGTGGAAAGTTTCACCACAGGAGTGATCGGATTGCCCGTCGGGGTGCCAAGACCGGAGGTAAACAACACGACGCTGGCTCCGGCTCCGACCTGTGCAGTTACACATTCGACATCATTGCCGGGAGTGCACTGCAGATTCAGTCCGGGCTCGGTCGAATATTCCGGATAATCGAGAACCGCAGTGACGGGCGACGTGCCACCCTTTTTGGCAGCGCCCGCGGATTTCATCGCGTCGGTCAGCAAACCGTCGCGCATATTGCCGGGAGAAGGATTCATCTCGAAAGCGGATCGCACGGCGGCCGCCCGCGCAGCATAATCGCGCATCAGTTGCATGAAGCGATCGCCGACTGCTCGATTCTTGCCGCGGTCAATTAACCCTTGCTCCACACCGCAAAGTTCTGGAAATTCTGACAAGATAGTTCGACCCCCTAATGCAGCGAGCAGGTCCGAAGTGTGTCCGATCGCGGGATTCGCCGAAATCCCCGAGAAGCCGTCCGATCCTCCGCATTTCAATCCAACGCACAGTTTGGACAGAGGCGCTGACGACCGCCGCGCTTGGTTTGCTTCCACCAGACCAAGAAATGTCTGGCGGATCGCATCGCGCATCATCGCAGCCTCGGAGCCGCTCTTTTGCTGCTCGAAAATCAACAAGGGCTTGTCGAACTTCGGATTACGCCTGCGAATTTCAGTTTGGAGAATTTCGATCTGCGCGTGCTGACAACCAAGGCTGAGAACCGTGGCGCCCGCTACGTTGGGGTGATGAATGTACCCCGCAATCAGACCGCATAGATTGTTGGAATCTTCGCGGGTTCCACCACATCCACCTTCGTGAAGCAGAAAACGGATGCCGTCGACATTTTCGAAAAGTCGACGGCGAAGCGGTTCTGCGGGTTCGGCCGCAAAGCCGCCATCTTCAAGGTCTTCGATTCGGTCTTCACGGTAAAGCCTGGCCAAGTCCGCCACCTGCTGCCGGTAAAGCTGTGGCGCGGCAAAGCCGAGTTCTTCCTCGAACGCCTGCTTCAAAACCTGGATGTTCTTGTTTTCACAGAAGACGAGCGGCACAACCAGCCAGTAGTTTCTTGTGCCGACCTGGCCGTCCGAGCGTACATACCCCTGAAAACTCCGTTCCTTCCAGCGCGAGATATCTGGCGCGGACCAATGAAACTCGATGGATTGCTGATGAAACGGCGCAGCCTGATGCTGAATGTTGCCGGTTGTAAGAAGGTCTCCGGCCGCGATCGGTTTCACCGCCTTGCCTACGAGAACGCCATACATCACAACCGGATCTCCAACAGCCAGATCGGTGATCGCGAATTTATGTTTCGACGGAACATCAGATTGCAACCTCTGCTCCCGGCCGTCGCATTGAGTCACCTCTCCCCGTTTCAGATTGGTGAGCGCGACCCACACGCTATCGCAGGAATCGAGTTGAAGAACGCGGGAATTCATCATTGATCGTGGGATGGCGATTCCGGAAGTGTAAAGGTTTACGATCTTAGCCGCAATTGGCCAAGCTGGAGAAATCGCGCCGGCTTGCGGATTTCGTTCACGGCGTCAGCCGCCAGAATCGCCGCGCATTGCCACCCATTACGGCCTCGCGAATCTCTGGTGAGTAACGGCCGAGATATTTCTTCACCGTTTCGATCACGCGCGTATAAGACGACGCCACCAGGCACACGGGCCAGTCGGAGCCAATCATCAGCCGTTCTGGCCCGAAGCAATCGAAGGCCACATCAAGGTAAGGATGAACCTGCTCCGGTTGCCAGCGTTCCCAATCAGCTTCGGTTACCAGGCCAGAGAGTTTGCAGAATACATTTGGAAATGCGGCGAGCCGGCGAATGCCTTCCGCCCAGAGCTTGATTTCGCCGCTTTTGATCGGCGGTTTGGCCAGGTGGTCGAGAACGAACCTCTGGCGTGGAAATCTCTCCACGAACTCCGCCGCCACGGGCAGGTGCCGGGTGTAGATCAGAATGTCGTACGCGAGATCGAATTCTTCTAGAAGCGAAATACCGTGAAGAAAATCTGGCCTGATCAGAAAACGATCGTCCGGTTCCCCTTGGACGATATGGCGAATTCCGACCAGCTTTCGATTGCTGGTGAAACTCCGGAGTTGACTTCGCGCTTCCGGCGAACCCAGATCGATCCAGCCCACGACCCCTAAGATCGAACGAGACTGTTCGGCAAGTTCAAGCAACCAGCGTGTTTCTTCGAGAGTTTGCCTAGTCTGGACCGCCACGGATCCGCAAAAACCATTGCTCTCAAGTTCAGCTTCCAGATCCCTGGGCAGGAAGTCGCGTCGGATCGCAGACATCGATTGGTCAATCCATCCGTATTCGTTTGAGTTGTAGCGCCAATAATGTTGATGAGCGTCGATGAACATATCGAGACCGATTCGCGCGGCAGGACATTATAGGAGTTTCCCACGATCGTTCCAGGCTCTAGTACTTCGTGGTACTTCAGTACTGATTTTCTCGGTACGCGGCCATAGTACGTCGCTGCCCCGCTTTTAAGCCGCTTTTGAACCTTGTCCATTCTCGCCATCCCACCTACGCTCGAAAAGGAGGAGAGTCCTTTGAAACGCGTTCGCGTGCTCGTCGCCAACCGCCCTCGCCTGATGCGTGAAATGGTGATCGCGACGATCGCCGATCAATCGGACATTGAGATTGTCGGCGAGGTCGCCAATGAAAGAGATCTGAATGACATGGTGGAGCAGACACAGCCCGACGTTCTCATTGTTGCGCTTGAAGACCCGGAAAGACCTCTCGGCAAATGTGGATTTCTCCTCGGGCGCTATCCGCGCATGAGGATTCTCGCGCTGGCCCCGGAGCAGAACCGGGGAATGTATTACTGGGCGATGATCGACATCCGCAACAAGGCGGTCGAGAGTTCTGAGGCTGGCGTTTTAAACGCCATCAGAGAAAAGCCGGGGCTGGTGGGTCTGTCGCGAACTTAGGAAGTCACGGGAGATCGATTGACGAACCGCAACGTGGCACACCGTACGAAGTTGGGCGTGGTAATAGGGGCATTCTGCCCCCGTCGCAGGACACTTCTCTGCGCGGGTCTGGCGCTCGCCGGCAGTCTGAGCCTGCTTGGCCAAAACTCCCAGCGGTTGCCACTCTCGCAATCGGAACTGGCCCGTCAGAATATGGAGCGGGTTTCGGCCTCGGTAGGCCAGCTTGTCGCCATCCTCCATCGAGATCCGGGAATCATGGTCGAGTTGAAGCGGTGGATTGCGAAAGATGCCACTGAACACGGTCAGCTGATTTCCGACTCCGACCTTACCGACGAAGCAATCTTCGACCGTCTGGAAAACGACATCGCATTTCGCTCCGTGGCCACAACGCTGGTCCAGCGGTACGGTTACCTGCAACCGACCTATAACCCTGAGTCTCCCATGGCGCAGGAGCAGCAGTTCCTGGTCCGGGAGCGGGCGAAATACATTGCGCAGGACGAGGAATTCTCGCGACAAGCACAGCGGAGGCAGCGCGAGCGGGAACTGCAGCAAACGCAACTGTGCGATCCATCGACTAGCAGTTGCAAGGATCAAAGCGCCGGCTCAAATTCCTCGATTCAGGCATTGCCGTCCGAGCAGCCGGGCGTGAATGAACTCCCAAATGCTCCAGAAAACATGCCGTCTCTCCCGCCGGCCGCCCCATCCACTCAAGGGCCGCCTTCAAACGACGTCGCTTCGCTGGTGAGAACCAGCGGCGAAGGTTCACTCGGTGAACAATTATCGGCAAACGGAGCGGGCTCGGGACTCACCACGCCGGGAGCACACGCTCAAGGACAGCGCCAACAAAATCAGTTGGACGACGACTTGTCGCTCGGGTCAGATTTTTCGGCAGACGGTTCAAATTCTCCGTTGGCGGGCAAGTCTTCTTCCGAGTCGGCTGTTGCTTCCAGTTCGGAACCTCCATCGGAAGCCACTGCATCGACCTCCGGGCCGAACAACAATTTCGTGGATCTGGGGAACGCGCGCCGGGGGCGAGAGACCGTCGGCCCCACCCAGCGTCTGGTGCGAAGACCAAACCCCTACGAGCAGATTCCATCACTCTACGACATGTATCTGCAGGCCGCGGCGCGGCCGCCTTCGGTGGAGCGATTCGGCATGCAGATCTTCCAGAACGGCACCCGCGATCTGCAAATGATCCCGATGGACCTTCCGGTCGGTCCGGACTACGTGCTGGGGCCGGGCGACGGCATCTCCATCGACCTCTGGGGTGGAGTGGCGCGCCGCTTTTATCAGGCGGTAGATCGCGAAGGCAGAGTGAGCTTGCCCGAAGTCGGGCCTCTGCTCGTCGCAGGAAAATCTTTGGCGGAGGTGCAACAGGCCGTGCAGAAAACCCTCCGCACGCAGTTCCGCGATGTCTCCGCCGATGTTTCCCTTTCGCGTTTGCGAACCATTCGTGTGTACATCGTGGGCGATGTGATGAAGCCCGGAGCTTACGACATCAGTTCTCTTTCCACTCCCCTAAATGCACTGTTCGCTGCCGGTGGGCCGACGGGTAGAGGCTCGCTTCGGATTCTCAAACACTATCGCGGCAATGAACTCGTGCAGGACGTCGACGTATACGACCTCCTGCTCCAGGGCGTGAAAGGCAACATCGAGCGCCTCGAGAACGGCGACACGGTCATGGTTCCTCCGCTCGGGCCGGAGATCGCCATCGAAGGCATGGTTCGCCGCCCGGCAATCTATGAGCAGAAGAACGAAAAATCGCTGGCCGACGTCATCGCTCTAGCCGGAGGTCTGCTGCCAACCGCAAGCCTGCGCCATATCGAAGTGCAGCGGACCATCGCGCACCAGAAGCAAACGATGTTGAACCTCGATGTACCCGCGGACCAGTCCCCCAATCAAGCTACGAAGCAATTGGATTCCTTCCAGGTACAGGATGGCGACAAGATCCGCATCTTCCCGATCGATCCCTACACGCAGGATGCTGTCTACCTGGAGGGTCATGTTGTCCGTCCGGGAAAATACTCCTTCCATCAGGGAATGCGAATCACAGATCTGGTGGCCTCTTACAAAGATCTTCTGCCGGAACCGGCGCTCCAGTACGGCGAGATTATCCGTCTCAGTCCTCCGGACTACCGTCCGGCAGTTCAGAGCTTCAGCGTGACTGAGGCTCTCGCCGATCCGGCGCATGCGCCGGAATTGAAGGCGCTCGATACGGTTGAATTCTTCGGGCGCTACGAGTTTGAGAATCCGCCGAGCGTGTCGGTTTGGGGCGATGTGCGTGCTCCCGGAACGTATCGCACCGCGGGCGACATTCACCTCAGTGATGCGATTCATCTGGCCGGCGGTCTTTCTCCAGATGCTGCCGAGGGCGACGCGCAGGTATTCCGCTACATGTCCGACAGCACGCTCAAGATTCTGAACGTGAAATTGAGCAGTGCTCTCGACGGCAGTCCGACCGACGACATTATCCTGCACGCGCGGGACCGCGTTCTGATCCACAGGAATCCTGCGGCCGTACAGCCCTCCACCGTTTACGTGAAAGGCGAAGTGGCGCGGCCGGGACGGTATCCACTCACGGCAGAAATGCGAGTTTCCGATCTGATTCACGCTGCCGGAGGATTGAAGCCGAGCGCCGACACCAAGCTTGCCGACCTCACGCAATACTCCTTCCAAGGTGACACAGAAGTTACGGGTCAGCAGCGGCACATCGTGCTTGCGGAAGCGATGGTGAATAATTCGCAGGCCGATGTCGTTCTGAACAACGGAGACGTCCTCACGATTCCACAGGTTCCGGGATGGGATGATTTGGGCGCTTCTATCTCCGTGCGCGGAGAAATTATTCATCCCGGTACATACGGAATTCGTCCTGGGGAAAGGCTGAGTTCGGTGCTGAAGCGTGCTGGCGGCTTTGCTTCCGCGGCGTATCCCTATGGTGCGGTACTACTGCGTTCAGAGGTTCAAAGACTCGAACAGCGATCATACGGAGAGCTGATCCAGCGGGTACGTGAACAACAGACGGCGGTCCGTTTAACCGCGGCCAGCAGCGCCGATCCGGATCAAAAGGCTTCGGCGGAATCGGCGCTGGTGCAGTGGCAGAGCACACTCGACAACCTGATGACCAGCCCGCCCACCGGCCGGGTCACGATTCAGATTTCTTCGAATATGAAGGATTGGGAGAACACATCCCGCGACATTACGGTGCGGGCAGGAGATGTTCTGGTAGTGCCGAAACGTCCCAGCTACGTGCTCGTGCAAGGTCAAGTCTATGGCGCGACGGCCGTGGCTTATCGTCCCGGAAAAAGTGCGAAGTGGTACCTGATGCAGGCGGGCGGCACGACGAATATGGCGAATAAGAAAGCCACATTCGTCATTCGAGCCAACGGCACCGTGGTCGGAAGTCACAGTTCATTCTGGGTTTCAGGCGAGGGGCTGAATGTGGCGCTGCAGCCGGGAGACATGGTCGTTGTCCCGGAGAAAGCACTCGGCGGACCTCCGGTCTGGAAAGCTGTCTTCCAGAATGCTCAGGTCATGAGTTCGATCGCTACCAGCGCAATTCTCGCTGCCGCTTATTTCTAGGGACTATCGAGGACAGCTCGTGAATCGATTTCTGGGAACTTTGTTGCCCTGGATGATGACGATGTTTCTACTGACTAGCACGACGTTCACGTTTGGGCAGTCAGGGCATGTTTCGTCTGCATCGACTGCGATCGGAACTCCCCTTTCGGGTGCGGCAGCAAAACGTGCCGATCCGCCCGACACAAATTCGATTCCAGACGCCCCGAATCCCTCTGATACGGAGAATAAACTCACGGGGCTACCGGAGGCTCTATTGCACGACCAGATCGGCCTCTGGACAAGTCCCGCAAGAATCCGCTTCTCCGACGCCACATGGCTCGTGCCTCTCGGAGGCTTTGCCGCCGCGCTGTTCGCCACCGACAGCGACGTGAGCCGCCATCTCTCGAACACTCCGAGCACGCTGACCAATTACCAACATGTATCCGACTACGGTGCCTACTCGATGGCGGGAGGCGCAGCCGGCCTGTACTTTGTTGGACTTCTCACACACAACGATCACGAGCGGGAAACAGGTTTTCTCAGCGGGGAATCTGCCATCGATGCCCTCGCCATGGTCGAGGCCTTGAAGTACGCAACCGGGCGCGAGCGTCCTTACCAGGACTCAGGTTCAGGGCAGTTCTTCAAAGGCGGCGGCTCGTTTCCGTCGGAACACTCCGCGGCAGCCTGGGCGATCGCGGGAACGGTTGCGCACGAGTATCCAAGTCCATTGATGAAAGTGCTCGCCTATGGCATGGCGACCGTCGTTAGCGCGTCGCGCATCACGGCCAAGCAGCACTTCCCTTCCGATGTCCTCATCGGAGCTGCCCTGGGATATCTGACCAGCGAATACGTTTACCGGAGACATCACAACCCGGAATTGATGGGCGGAACATGGGAGACTCCGGCTGTGCGTCCGGAACGCCCGCACCATTGGCAAGCCAGGTTCATGGGATCTCCGTACGTCCCCCTGGACAGCTGGATTTATCCCGCGCTCGAACGGCTGGCTGCGCTGGGATACATCGACAGTGAAATTCTCGGAATGCGACCGTGGACACGCACGGATTGCGCGCGTCAGCTGAGCGAAGCGGGAGACCGCATTGCCGACGATCAAGGCACGGGCGAGGCCGCAAGTCTCTACCAACAGCTCTCGGAAGAATTCAGCAACGAACTGAACTGGCTGGGCGGAGGCGACAATACCGAATTCCGCGTCGAGTCCTCGTACACGCGCGCCACTGAGATCGTAGGGAAGCCGCTCACCGATGGCTATCACTTTGGGCAAACCATCGTCAACGATTTCGGCCGTCCCGAAGAACAGGGATTCAACAATGTTTCGGGACTTTCCGGATGGGCCTCCGATGGTCCCTTTACCGGTTACATCCGCAGCGAATTCGAGCACTCTCCGTCAGCTCCGGCTCTGCCCTTGGCAGCTCGAGAGACCATCTCGATTGCCGACTTTAGCCATTCGATTGTTCCCGCGCCATTTCCAGTTCCGCCGGGCGCACCGATTGCTCCCTTCAATCAGGCTCAGCTTCTCGATGCCTACGTCGCCATGAATCTTTCTGACTGGCAGATCTCCTATGGCAAGCAAAGCCTTTGGTGGGGACCAAGCCAGGGCGGCGGAATGATGATGAGCGACAACGCCGCTCCGTTGACGATGTTCCACATCAATCGAGTCACTCCGTTCAAACTTCCGAGTCTGTTCGGAGCGCTTGGCCCAATGCGCGTGGAGTTCTTCCTCGGACAGTATTCCGGATACCAGTTCATGTTCACGCCTTTGGGCCTGGTCGGGCAGTACGGCCAATCATTGCATCCGCAACCGATTGTGCATGGTGAACGAATTAGCTTTAAGCCAACTCCGAATTTCGAATTCGGGCTGTCGCGCACCACGGATTACGGAGGCCCAGGCTATCCACTGACATGGCACAACTTCCTCCGAAGCGCATTTTCTGTCAGCGACACCATTCCGGGCGCTCCGAATAAGCCTGGCGCCAGGCGGTCAGGCGTGGATTTCAACTATCGAATCAAGAATGCACTCAGCTTGTATGCCGATGGCTTCACCGAGCACGACGAAATCAGCCCGATTGTCGGTCCCGATGTCGCCGCGTGGCTCGCCGGTATTTACATTCCCAAGCTGCCGCGCCTCTCAAAAATGGACCTGCGCGTTGAGGGCGTCTACACGGATCCACCTATTGGCGGCAACGTCGGTTCCGGTTTTTTTTACTACAACCCCACATGGATCTCCGGCTTCACAAACGCAGGGAATTTGATGGGAAATTGGGTTGGGCGGCAGGGACAAGGCGTGCAGGCTTGGACCACCTATTGGTTCACTCCGCGCAACAAACTGCAATTTGAGTTCAGGCATCTCAAAGTGAGCCATGAGTTCATTCCGGACGGCGGCACGCTCGCGGACGCAAGCGTGCGCGCCGATCTGTGGATGCATTCCAGCTTCAGTTTATCGGCGGCCGTGCAATACGAAGCGTGGACATATCCCGTGATCTCGCCCGCAAGGCAGTCGAATGTGAGCTCGATGTTGCAACTGACGTTCTGGCCTAAGGGTCTTTCGCGCAAGAACGGTTCAGACCAGTGAAGGGATGAACACGAGGGACGCTAGGTAATCATGGCAACCAGACAATTCTCAAAGCGCCAGCCCCAATACTCGCCTCCGGCCATCGACGCGGACTTCATCTCTATTTCGGGTAAATCTCCGGAGGAGGTCCGCAGCCCGGTCGAGAGGCTGAGAATTCTCTGGGATCGACGGCCGCTTCTCTATCGCTGGATTGCGATCGGTCTGATTACGTCCACGATTATCGCTTTTGTGATTCCAGTTCGCTATACGAGCACAACGCGCCTTATGCCGCCCGATCAAGCGGGACAGGGGCTGGCGTCGATGTTTGCGGTCCTCGGCAAATCCAGTGAGCTGGGCAATATCGGCAATGAACTGTTCGGCATTAAAACTTCAGGCGACCTTTTCCTTGGAGTCCTGAAAAGCGAGACGGTCGAAAACGCGATCATCAACAAATTCGATCTGCGCAAAGTCTACGGCGACCGCCGTTACGCAGACGCTCGCAAGCAACTCGAGAATCGTACTGACCTGTCATCCGACCGCAAGAGCGGAATCATCACGATAAAAGTGAGCGATCGAAGCCCGCAGCGCGCCGCCGCGATCGGTCAGGAATACGTGAACCAGCTTGACCGGGTCGTGATCACGCTCGACACATCGGCGGCACACCGCGAAAGAATCTTCCTTGAAACCCGGCTCCAACAGGTTCAACAGGATTTGGAAAGCGCGGAAAAAGACTTCAGCCAGTTCGCCAGCAAAAACACCGCCCTCGATGTGAAGGAACAGGGCCAGGCCATGATCGGAGCCGCTGGGCAGTTAGAAGGAGAGTTGATTGCCGCTCAGACCGAGCTCGAGGGGCTGCTGCAGATCTATACCAGCAGCAATGTTCGGGTGCGCTCGGTGCAAGCCCGTATCGACGAATACAAGCGCCAATTGCAGAAATTAGAGGGGCAAGCTCCGGGATCAACCGGCACCGTCGACAACGCACCGGGCGCCGGTCAGACAGCTTCCAGCCAGAACGGAGATTTATATCCATCGATCCGCCAGTTGCCCATTCTCGGCGTGACTTGGGCCGACCTCTATCGCCGCACCAAAGTTGAAGAGGCTGTCTTCGAGACGCTGACCAAGCAGTATGAAATCGCGAGAGTCGATGAAGCCCGAGAGGTCCCGAGTGTCAAAGTCCTCGACGCCGCGGATGTACCGGAGAAGAAATCATTCCCCCCTCGCCTGATCATCATGTTGCTCGGCACTTGCTTCGTGGCCGCACTCTGCAGCGTGTACATCTTGGCGGACGCGCGCTGGCAGGAACTGGATCCGGACGACCCGGCGAAAAAGTTAGGGGACGAGGTTTTTCAATCGTTCAGGACAACCACACAACGAGTTATGAACAAATTCAAAAGATCTGGCGGGAACTGAAACGATCGCAAATTGGAAGGCATGGCTTCGCCTGAGCAGCCTGCGTTTGGTAAAGCTTGAAGAAATGTCGACGCGAGAAACGAAAAACACGAAGAACGTCCCGACCGCAGCGATGGCCGACACTCCGCTCGGCGGAAAGATCATCCGCAACGCCATGTTCGGAGGTCTGCGCTACATCTTCATCGCCCCGATTCCATTCATCATGACTCCGCTCATTCTCCATGAGATTGGGGTCAAAGGTTATGGGACTTGGGCAGTGTTCCTCGCCATCAACGCGCTGACTTCGCTGGCAGATCTTGGGCTAGTCGGCACGCTCAGCAAGTTTGTCGCGGAATATTACGCGCATCGGGATTTCGCCGCGCTCTCCCGAGCACTGAATTCGGGGCTCGCTGTATTCCTTCTCCTGGCGGCGACGATTGGCTCCAGTCTCTGGATCGCAACTCCGTGGATCGCCGGCTTGCTTTTTCATGGCAGCAATGTCCCTCCCACCGAACTGATTGCGCTTTTCCGGTGCTTCTTGATCGTGATCGCGGCCAACATCGTGAATCTATTGTTCTCTTCGGTGACCACCGGCTTACAGCGCCTCGATCTGACGAACATGATCAGCGCCGCGAATGTCTTTCTCAATGCGCTGTTCAGCGCTTGCCTGTTGCTCGGAGGTCTTGGCCTCCGGGGCTTGGTTTACGGGTATAGTGCCGCCGCAATTATCACTGTCGTCACCTACGTGCTCACAGTACGCCGGCTGCTTCCGCAGGTAGCCATCAACCCACGGCACTTCGACAAGCACGAAGCGCGGAAGATGTTCGGATTCAGTTTCCGCCTCTACGTCACGCAGGCTGCGGTCGCCGTTCACAACCAGATTGAGAAAGTCTTTCTCGCCATACTGGTCGGTGTAGCGCCCGTCGGATGGTATGACATCGCCAGTGATGTCGCACTCAAGATCCGAGGGGCGATCGGTTTCATTCTGAGTCCGGTTTTACCGGCGGCTTCTGAACTTAACGCCCTCGGCGACGAGACCCGAATTCGCGAACTCTACTACCGAAGCCAGAAATACCTGGCCCTGATTGGCGTTCCGGCCATCTGTTTCGTCGTCGCCATCTCCAGCCGTTTCGTGGACCTCTGGATTGGCCCACAGTTGAAGATCGTCGCTTTCCCGCTGAGCGTGCTGGTTGTCGTCAGCTTCATCAACCTGATCACCGGGCCAGGATTTCTGATCTTCGCCGGAAGTGGATATCTAAAGCCAGGAGTCGATTCCGCAATCCTTGGAATCGTGGTTAATTTGCTCCTTAGCTTTGGGCTAATTTACAAGTTCGGATTTGCCGGCGCGGTGATCGGAACTTCGGCGGCCCTGGTGCTTGCATCGGGATACTTCATCACCGTATTTCATCGCCATACTCATTATTCCTTTGCCAGATTGCTGCGCGAGAGCTACTTGAAGCCGGCCTTGTGTTCCTTATTCGTTCTCGCAGCGATCCTCGCTGTGCATACGCCGAGCGATCTCGGTTGGTTGGGGCTTGTGCTGATGGGACTGATTTTCGGGGGGCTCTATACCATCGTGATCCTGTTGAGCCGCTTCTTCGATGCCTACGACTGGACCAAGATGGAAGCCTTCGTGCCCGGCGTACGGCAAGTTCGTCGTTTGGGACGGGTCGCATGGTTACAGCGTTAGTTCATTTGCAAGCGTCACGGGTTAGAACGTTTCAGGATTCAGAAACCGAAGTGACCGGATTGGTACGGAGCGAATTGTGAGCCTTGCGATTTCAGTGGCGATGTGTACGTACAATGGCGCCCGTTTCCTGACGGAGCAACTGAACAGCATCGCCTGTCAAACAAAGATTCCCGACGAACTCGTCATTTGCGACGATCGTTCGACCGATGGCTCTGCGCAGATCGTGAGCGAATTCTCGCGCCACGTCTCCTTCCCGGTTCGCTTCGTGGTGAACGAGCAGACCCTCGGCTCAACCAAAAACTTTGAGCAGGCAATTTCTATTTGCGCGGGTGAAATCGTCGTCCTCGCCGATCAGGACGACGTCTGGTATCCAGGTAAGCTGCAGCGGATCGCGCAGGCCTTTCTTCACTCCAAGGCCGTGGCAGCCTTTAGCGATGCTGACGTCATCGATGACTCCTCGCGGCCGGCGGGTTTCCGGCTCTGGCAATCCTTCTCTTTCCCGCTGGGCGAACAGAAACGATTCGCCGCCGGTCAGGCGCTCAACATTCTGATCAAGCATCCGGTCGTAACAGGAGCTGCGATGGCGTTCCGTCGCGGGCTCTTTCCTTTTCTGGCGCCCATTCCGGCTAACGATATTCACGATCGCTGGATGTCGTTTCTGCTGGCAACTTGTGGCCGATACCAGCTCATACCAGAACCACTCATGCAATATCGCCGCCACCACAACCAGCAGGTCGGCATGGGGGCGCTGACGTTTCGCGACAGATTCGCGCGTGCGCGTGTCACCGGTCGAGATTTGTACCTCTCGGAAATCGAGCGTTTTCGGCAGCTCTACGCAAGGCTCCAGCTTCATCGAACAGATCTGCCGAACGCGGCATACGCCATGGCCGAAATCGACCGGAAGATTTCCCATCTGGAACATCGACTCCGACTCCGAGAGACAAACATCGCGCGAGTGCCCCAGATTTTGCGGGAAGTTTGCAAGCACAGCTACTGGCGCTACGGCGCAGGATGGGAAAGCGTCGCCAAAGATTTGTTCATGAATAAACAATGACGGTTGCAATTCCAACCCGGAAACCTTTCGTAGCCAGGATGCTGCAGGCTTTGCTGATGATCGCCGTCTGCCTCCCTACAGGCTCGATATTTGGGCTGAACGTCAAAATTCCGGCCTTCGCTTTGTTCGCGATTGCGCTTTCGATGTATGTGGTCACGCGATCCTCCATGTGGATTAGCGCGGACGAATTCATCTTTCTCGCGCTTTTTACTGCAGGGCTCGCATTCTGGGGACTCGTCGCTCTCTTTCACGGTCAATCGGAAACCTCGCAGGTATTTCGCCAATTAAAGGACATCGCCTCAACCGTGGTTCTGGCCTGGCTTTGCCTGTTCTTTCTCCGCCGAAATCTGCTGCGGCCGGAAGACGTGATCAAGCCGGTTGTGTACGGAATCGTGGCTCTTGCAGTCATGAAGATAGCGCTGATTGCCATTACCTTTGCCCTGAAGATCGACCCGATTCAATTCCTGGGAAATGTCTTCGGAGAAGATGCCTTGGTCGGGGGCAGCATCGCTTTCGGACTCAGCAGAATCGAGTTTTCATCGGACATCATGGGCAGTTTTGTCCTGTTCGCGCTGTTGTGCCCCAGCGTGAGTGGAATCCGTTTTCGCCGCGTCACGATTGCGTTCTTTGTTCTCGTCCTGGCTGCATCCGGTCTGCTGGCCTTCGCCCGCTACGTCTGGTTTCTTGAGGCATTTGCGATCTTTGCCGCAACGATTATCGAGGGCAGGCTCAAACTGCTCGTCCTGGCCACGTTGGCAATGATCCCGGTGGTCTACGTCTATTACCAGGAATTGCAACCTGTGTTTGAGGCGCGCTTTTTTTCCGATCAGGTCAGCGATTCAGATCTCATCCGCATTGAACAATCCAAAGCTCTGGTGGATGCAATCGAGACCCGTCCCTTGATCGGCAAAGGACTGGGAGCGCACGTGAACGCGGTCATCAGAAACAGCGAGAACCAGTATTCCTACGAATTGCAATGGCTCTCGCTCACCATGCAATTCGGCTTCGCCGGACTGGTCACGATTCTTCTCATGATTGCTGCGTCCGCCCGCGATCTGCTGGCTTCGCATCATCGTGCAAAACCCTGGCTGATAGTGCTGTTTGTTCTCTGGCTGCTCAGCGGTTGGACGAATCCTCATCTCACGTCGTCTTTCGCCGGAGCGGCATTCGGCATGTTCATGGCGCTGTTTTTCAAAATCCGCTATCAGCCCGCATCTGCTCAGGAGGCTAAGTGACTCATAGGATAAGCGGGCAATCACAGCGGAGACAGATCTCTCCCAAGCCGTCGGTCGCGAGCATCACCGTCGCGTACAACGGCGAAGCGTTTCTTGGGAATCATCTCGACTCTCTGCTCGGGCAGAGTCGCCCTCTCGACGAAGTCATCGTCGTGAATAACGCATCGGCTGATGGAACCTTGCCGCTGCTCTCTCAGCGGTATCCGCAGGTAACCGTTCTGAATCTCCCAACCAACCTGGGAGTAGGCGGTGGCTACGCCGCGGGCCTGGAATCTGCGTTGAAGAACAAGCGGTGCGACTGGGTCTGGCTCTTCGATCAGGACAGCATTCCGAAAGAAGACGCACTGGAACGGCTGCTTGATGCGGTCGAAGTCCTTGGAGACAAGGGTTCCGAGATTGGAATCGCGGCGCCGCTCTCCCTACATTCGAAGACGCAACGGCATTACCGCGGCCTGCTCTGGAGAAATGGGTGGCGGCGAATGCCCGAGTCCCCAAAGGAAGATGTGGCTTTTGTCGATGCGGTAATTTCCTCAGGGAGTTTGATTCGGCGCGCGGCGCTTGAGCAGGCCGGGCTGCCCAGAGCTGACTTTTTTATCGATTACATCGACCTCGAACACTGCCTTCGTATCCGCCGCAGTGGCTTCAAGATCGCTATTGTTCGTCACAGCGTTTTGGAGCACGCCCTTGGTGATCCAAAGATCGTGAAACTTCCAGGGTTTACTCGCGTCTGGGCCGACCATGTCCCGTGCCGCGAATACTACAAAGCGCGCAACGAGGTTTTCACGATTTGGACTCTCTATCCCAACTGGCAGGCGAAGCTCTCAGTAGCACGCCGGTTCGCGCGCCATGCTTTGGGAATCATTCTCTTTGGCAAAGAAAAACTAGCGTGCCTCAAGATGATGTATCTCGGCATCGTCGACGCTCGTGCCGGAAGGTTGGGCATTCGCACCTTCGAAGACCGGCGCATTGAAGATCCGCGCATTCCGAAGCCAACTCCGGAGTCGTCGCATGCCTGAAATCAGCGTCATCATCGTGAACTGGAATGGCAGACACTTTCTGCCGGACTGCCTGTCCGCCTTGCGACAGCAGACATTTCGCGATTTCGAAACGATCTTCGTCGACAACGCCTCGACGGACGACTCGCTGGAACACGTTCGCGCGCACTTTCCCGAGGTCAAGGTTATCGCTCTCGAAAGGAATCACGGCTTTAGCGGAGGAAACATCGCGGGCTACCAGCACGCTTCCGGCAAGACGATTGTTCTTCTGAACAACGACACCGAAGCGCATCCAGAGTGGTTGGAAGCGATTCACCAGGCCAGCTATAAGTTCCCGTCTGCCGGAAGCTTCGCCTGCAAGATGATGTACTTCAACCAACGCACCCGAATCGAGAATTGCGGCTTCCAGATTGATTCTGCCGGCATCACCGCAGAACTCGGCAGAGACGAACTCGACGGCCCAAATTGGACGTCGTCGCGCGAAGTCTTCGGAGCATGTGGCGGAGCGGTCGCCTACCGGCGCAGCATGCTCGAACAGATCGGTTTCCTCGATCCGGATTTCTTCATGATTTATGAAGACGTCGACTTAAGCTTCCGCGCGCAACTTTTGGGATTCGGATGTGTTTACCTGCCAAAGGCGATCGTCTATCACCATTATCGATCGACGATCAAAAAGCGGCCCGCGCTGCAGGTTTTTTATGCGCAACGCAATATCGATTTCGTCTACTGGAAGAACCTGCCGCTGGCCTTCATTCTCCGCTCGGCGCCACGCCGTTTGCTGTACGAACTCGGATCCGCCCTGTATTTCTTCAGGCTCGGTTCCGGAGTTCCTTTTCTTCGAGCGAAGCTCGACGTTCTCAGGCGATTGCCTTCCGTTCTCAAGAAACGCAGGGTAATCCAGAAACAAAAAACCATCGCAAACTCACAACTCCGCGCGTCGATGCGTGGCACTGTGTTCAGCTCCAAATGGAGAAAATTCTTTACCGCGGGAACTGCTTCGCCTGCTGTAGTTTCGGATGCTGCGCCGGGGAGAAAGCAAGTCACCGCGCCGGTGCCCTAGCGCACCTCACAAAAAACAAGACCGCTTGTGTGGACAAGCTTAGAGGAGGCTTTGCCGGAAGATTTGTAACAGCAATCAATCTGGAAGTTGCATCTCAGGAAGGTGCTGAAAGCAGCGCCTTAGTCCAACGGTACGTGTCAAAGCCGCTTTTTCGAGGATGTAATGGTTGAACTATCCATCTTGCTGTTGACCAAAAACGGGCGGCGCGATCTCGAGCGCGTGCTTCCGGCAATATTCGAGCAGAAGTCTAGTGCGCCCTTTGAGGTGATTGCCGTCGATTCCGGGTCGACAGACGGAACTCTCGATCTTCTCCGCCAGTTCCCGTTGCGCATCGAGCCGATTCCTCCTCACGAGTTCCATCACGCTCGCACACGCAATCATGCTGCGAGTCTTTCGTCGGGCAGAATTCTTCTCTTTTTATCGCAGGATGCTGTCCCTGCCTCGAAAGATTGGCTCGCCATGATGCTCTCTAATTTCGACGATCCACAGGTTGCCGCCGTCTACGGACGCCAGTTTCCCAAACCCGGATCGTCCTCCGAGCGCGAGGACGCTCTCGACACGGTCTACGGCAAAACCAAGATCATCAAAGATCCAGCTCACCCCAACGGAATGGGCTATCGCTTCTACCACTTCTCGGATGTGAACGCCGCGATTCGCCGCAGCGTTTGGGAAGCAGAGCATTTCCCGGAAGACCTGCGCGTTTTCGAAGACCTCGGCATCGCCAAGCGAATTCTCGACCGCGGATGGAAGATCGTTTACGAACCCAAAGCGGCTGTCTACCATTCGCATACTCACAGCACTATTGGACTCTTCAAACGCTACTTCGATATTGGCTACACGCTCCGGCTGCTGAAGATATGGGACGGGCCGGAGACACGAAACTCGATTCTTCGCGACGGATGGAAACTATTTCAAGGAAAACTCCGCCGCTTACGCAATCACCAGACTCGCAGTTCCGCGGGATACGGCCTTCGGCAGGACATCGCGAAGTCAGTCGGGCTGTTCCTGGGAGTGAATCAGAGCCATTTGCCATTGGTCCTGAAGCGCAGGCTCAGTGCTTTTGGCGTGTTCGAATAAAACGATGGAACATATCGGGCCCCTTCGTCGCTCTCTGTAGAAGAAAGTTTGTCGCATGATTCGTAGTCGGCTCAGTTATGTTCGGTACTATCTGAGAATTCTCACGTTGTTGTTGCCCGCCTGCGCCTACTACATCGCCATCAAAATTCGATTTGGTTTTAGTCTTTTTTCCCCGCGGTCCGCTCCGTCCGGTCTGCCTTCGTATTGGGGCATCGTGCTGCTGACGACCATCGTCTGGGCGATTGCAGCGGAAGAGGCCGGACTCTTCAGTGTCGAACATATCTATGCCCCAGGAAAAAAGAGCCGGCGGCTTTTGGAAGCGCTTGCGTTCACCTATGCGGTCGTGATGGCGCTCGGATTTATGTACCGCCAGGCGAGCTACTCGAGATTGGTGATGGCTGTCAGCGCCGTTGCTCTTTTCGTTCTCGCCACCATTGCCCGCATTTTGTTTCGTGTGTTGCTTGAATTGCTTCGCAAGACAGGAAGAAATGAAGTGCGAATTCTGATGGTGGGCACTGACCGCTTTGCTCGCCGCGTCACGACTTCTTTGATGAATGGCGAGGTCCTGCCGTGCAAGGTCGCCGGATTCGTCCACCTTCCCGGCCAGGAGATTGCCGTCCAGGGCCCGGTTTACGAAGTTGGACAAATTCCCAATTTCTCGAACGGCCATTCCATCGACGACGTCATCATCGCTCTTCCGGCCGGACGACTCAGTGATGTTCAACAGATTGCCCCTGCTCTCGAAAAACTGTGCGTGCCAACTCGCGTTGTCATCGATTTGGGCGAAGGCATCGGCATCCGCGATCGCCTGATCGATTTAGGCGGAATTCACATGCTCGACTTGCGTCCGACTCTCGCAGAGACCGGCCCTTATCTGTTTGAAAAGCGTATCTTCGACATCGTCCTCTCCCTATTCATCATGTTGCTCACTTTGCCTGTGAGTCTCGTCATTGCGGCCGCGATCAAATTGAGCAGTCCGGGTCCAGTTTTCTTCCTCCAAGAGCGCGTCGGACTTAACGGACGCGTCTTCCGCATGTTGAAATTCCGCACCATGCGCGTGGGGACCCGCGAAGATGGCGACACCCATTGGACCTGCGCCAACGATCCGCGACGCACGTCGATGGGCGCGTTTCTTCGCAGCACAAATCTGGATGAGCTTCCCCAATTCATCAATGTGCTCAAAGGGGATATGAGCATCGTCGGCCCTCGCCCGGAGCGGCCGCACTTCGTCGAGAAATTTCTGGAAGAGTTCGATCGATACAACTTCCGCCACACCTTCAAAGCCGGCATTACCGGATGGGCTCAGGTCAACGGATGGCGTGGCGACACATCGATTGCCAAGCGCGTGGAGTACGATCTGTATTATCTTCGCAACTGGAGCCTCACGTTTGACCTTCAAATCATCACCATGACGCTGCTCCAGTTCTTCAACAGCAAGAACGCATACTGAGACCGCCTGAACCTCGATCACGCTTCATCCCGGAATTTCCGCCGTGCTGCCGAAATTCACACAGAATTATTTGGCACCGACCAACTCTCAGGCATACGCTAAGTGAAGGAGTAAATCATGAGCACCATCGATATGCCCGCCGAAATTGCTGAACTCAGCCCTTATGCTCCCACGCGATCTACAATCACCGCGACGCCTCTTAGCCCGGAAGAACTCCGAAAAACCGAAGCCTACTGGCGAACCTGCAACTACCTGAGCCTTGGCATGATCTACCTGCAGGAGAATCCGCTCCTCGCGGAACCGCTGCGTCCCGAGCACATTAAGAATCGCTTGCTCGGACACTGGGGATCCAGTCCCGGGCTCTCGTTCATCTACATTCATCTCAATCGGCTGATCAAGAAATACGATCTCGACATGATTTTCCTTGCCGGCCCTGGTCATGGCGCGCCCGGCGTCTTAGGCCCTTGCTATCTGGAAGGAACTTACTCCGAAATCTATCCGGAGAAGAGTCAGGATATCGACGGGCTGCGCGAGTTCTTCAAACAGTTTTCATTCCCCGGAGGCATTGGCAGTCACTGCACTCCTGAAACTCCAGGATCGATTCACGAAGGCGGAGAGTTAGGCTATGTACTTTCCCACGCTTGTGGCGCGGCCTTCGATAATCCTGAGCTGATCGTTGCCGCGGTCGTGGGCGACGGCGAATCGGAAACCGGCCCGCTCGCTACTTCGTGGCATGTCAACAAGTTCCTCAACCCCGTTCGCGACGGAGCCGTGCTGCCCATCCTGCATTTAAACGGCTACAAGATTGACAATCCAACTTTGCCGGCGCGGATTTCACACGAGGAACTCGAGAACTTATTGCGCGGCTATGGCTGGACTCCATATTTCGTCGAAGGTTCAGAGATCGACCAGATGCATCAGGCAATGGCAGGGACCGTCGAGCACTGCGTTCAGCAGATTCGCGAACTGCGCCAAACCGCGCGAAGACAGATTGCCGCCGCGGCATCGCGCCCACGCTGGCCCATGATCGTTCTCCGCTCGCCGAAAGGATGGACGGCGCCCCGCGAAGTGGAGGGGCATTTCCTTGAAGGTTTCTGGCGGGCCCATCAGGTACCTTTGCCCGCCGCGAAGAAAGACCCAGTGCAGTTACGCATGCTCGAGAATTGGATGCGTTCGCAGCAGCCCGAGCCATTCTTCAACAAAGATGGGAAACTGGCGGACTGGTTTCGCGAACTCGCGCCCTCGGGCGCCAGGCGAATGAGTGCCAATCCCCACGCGAACGGCGGCCGTCTGAAGAAGGCGCTGCGCCTCCCCGATTTTCGCGACTACGCGCACACAGTCGATAAACCGGGCCAATCCCTCGCCGAAAACACGCGCCCGCTCGGCATCATGCTCTCCGACGTCATGCGGCGGAATCCCACGAACTTCCGCGTTTTCGGGCCGGACGAAACTACATCCAACAAGCTCGATGATCTCTACAAAGCCACCAAGAAATTCTGGATTGAAGAACGATTTCCGGAAGATGACGACGGCGGAAATCTTTCCGCCGATGGCCGCGTCATGGAAATGCTCAGCGAGCACACTCTCGAAGGCATGCTCGAGGGTTATCTTCTGACCGGGCGGCACGGCTTCTTCTCCTGCTACGAAGCCTTTGTCCACATCATCGACTCCATGTTCAACC
Organism: uncultured Acidobacteriota bacterium; assembly: GCA_963763845.1. GTDB lineage: Bacteria > Acidobacteriota > Terriglobia > Terriglobales > Acidobacteriaceae > Sulfotelmatobacter. The sequence continues at coordinate 239,165 of CAVXPX010000008.1, read as the reverse complement.
AGTACGCCAAGTGGCTGGAGATCTGTAATCATCTTTCCTGGCGCGACTCCATCGCCTCTCTGAATCTTCTGATCACTTCCACCGTCTGGCGGCAGGATCACAATGGATTCACGCATCAGGACCCGGGATTTCTCGACGTGGTCGTCAACAAAAGCGCGAAGGTCACACGCATCTATCTTCCCCCGGACGTGAACTGCCTGCTGTCGGTTTCCGACCACTGCCTGCGCAGCCAGAATTACGTCAACGTCATCGTCAGCGATAAACAGAAGCATCTGCAATACCTGAACATGGACGATGCCATCACGCATTGCACCAAGGGCATTGGAATCTGGGATTGGGCCAGCAACGACGAATCGGGCGAACCCGATGTCGTTATGGCCTCCGCCGGCGACATTCCGACGCAGGAAGCTCTCGCCGCAGTGGCACTGTTGCGCAAGGAGTTTCCCGATCTCAAGATTCGCTTCATCAACGTGGTGGACCTGTTCAAGTTGCAGCCGACCAGCGAACATCCTCACGGCTTGCCCGATCGCGACTTCGATTCCCTGTTCACCGTCGATAAGCCCGTCATGTTCAACTTCCACGGATACCCGCAGCTGATTCATCGGCTTGCCTATCGCAGAACGAATCACCACAATATTCACGTTCGCGGATACAAGGAGCAAGGCAACATCAACACGCCTCTCGAGCTGGCGATCAACAACAACGTGGATCGTTTCAGCCTCGCGATGGATGTCGTGGATCGTGTACTGCGGCTACAAAAGATCGGCGGCCATGCCAAGGAAAGATTCCTCAACCAGCAAATCGAATGCCGCACCTACGCGCACCAGTACGGCATCGACAAACCCGAAGCCGCTGACTGGACTTGGCCCTATTAAGGGATAAAGCAAGAATTCCGTGGCGTCCTGGGGGATTGTCATCCCGGCCAAGCGTGGGGAGACCTTTTGTTTTGAAACCTTACCGTAATTCCTAATCCGCCTTAGGAAGGATGCGGTTCGCCCCGGATCACGCGTACCGTATCTCGGGCAATGAGCAATTCTTCGTCGGTCGGAATCGCGTACGCGAGCAGCTTCGAATCCTCCGTGGATATCTTGCCTTCGCGCCCGACGGTTCCCTGATTTCTGGCCGGGTCGAGCCGCAATCCCGCCCACTCCATGCCGGCGCAGATTCTGCCTCTGACTTCGGGCGAGTGCTCTCCGATTCCCCCCGTAAACACGATGGCGTCGGCTCCTGCCATGGCGGCCATGTACGCGCCAATATATTTCCGGGCACGATAGCAGAAGATTTCAATCGCCAGCCGCACGCGCCGGTCGTCATGTTCTTTTAGCTCCGCCTGCAGTTCGCGCATATCGTTGGTCAGACCGGAAATTCCCAGCAGCCCCGACTGCGTATTCAAGAGTGTATCGACTTCGGACGACGACATCCCTTCCTTGCGCGCGATAACACTGACGATCGCAGGATCCAGATCCCCCGAGCGCGTTCCCATCACGAGCCCTTCCAGCGGCGTCATGCCCATTGAGGTATCGACCGGCGAGCCGTTCTTAATCGCCGCCGCCGAACAGCCGTTCCCCAAGTGCAGCGTAATGATATTCGTCTGCTCGCGAGTAAGGGCCCGCAATGCTCGGTAGCGAAACGCTACATACCGGTGCGACGTTCCATGAAACCCGTAACGGCGAATTTTGTGACGGCGGTACAAATGGTACGGAATCGCATAAAGATAAGCCTGCTCGGGAATCGAGGAATGGAAGGACGTGTCAAAGACTGCAACCTGCGGCAGATTTTTCCCGAAAAGATCGCGAGCCGCCAGGATTCCCTTCACGTTATTCGGATTATGCAGTGGCGCCAGGTCGATGCAGTCCTCAATTCCCTTAATCACGCGATCATCAACCAGCGTGGATTCTTTGAACAGCTCCCCGCCATGAACAACGCGGTGTCCCACTGCATGCACGTCGGCTGTACTCTTGATTTCCGAAATTCCCGACCGCTCGGATGCGATATACCGAACCAGATAGTCCAGCGCAGAACCCATATCCCGCAATGGCGCGGTCATGGCGTGGCCAGGATCCTCGCGGTATTGAATGTGGATGATCGCCTCCCCTCCAATTCCCTCCACTTCGCCGCGACAGATGCGATCGTCTTTGTGTTCCCGGATCTGCTCGAGATCGGTTGCAATGATTTGAAATTTCAGACTCGAACTTCCGGAATTCAGCACGAGAACGTTCATAAGAATTCTTCCACGCGGATATATCCAAGATAAGCGCAGGAGGGACAGCGACGCAATGTCGCGAACAATTGCGCATCTCTACTAGTCGCTACGCCGGAATCAGTCCCTGATAAATCGCCATCCCGACCACCGCGTCTACGCCCATGGCATGGAGTTGATCGATCTCTTCTTGCGACCGGATTCCGCCCGCCGCAATCAGTTGCCGCGAAGTTGCCTGACGCAGCGGGCGAATCACATCTTGCGGAAATCCCTGCATGAGCCCTTCCGTATCGACGTGCGTGTAGAGAAATGCGCCGCACCAACGATCCAGAGCTTGAATCATCTCCAGCGGACGGACATCAGTGACTTTTCGCCATCCGTGAATTGCGACTCGCCCTGCGATCGCGTCAAGCGCAAATACCAGCCGATCGGAACCGACAGACTCCGCCAGTCCTCTCGCACAATCTGGATCGAGCTTGCCATCAGCAAACAGCGCAGATCCTACGATGACCCGCTGCGCCCCCGCTGCAAGCATTTCCTGCGCAGCTCTTACCGAGCGCACGCCCCCGCCGACCTGGCAGTTTAATCTCGGAGCAATCTGGGCGACCAGCACCGTATTGTTCCCGGTGCCGATAGCGGCGTCCAGATCGATCAATTGCACCAGCGGATATTTCGAGAAGCGATTTACCCACTCCTCGAAATCATCGAACTCCAGAGCCTTCTTCTTGCCCTGCACGAGTTGGACGACTTTGCCTCCCATCAGATCGATCGAAGGAATCAGCACGGCCACCTCACCGGGATGCCTTGCGACCTCAGTTCGCCCTTCAAGTCCGAAAGCTTGCTGAACCCGTAGTGAAAGATGGACGCGGCTAGCGCGGCGTCAGCCCGGCCTTCCCGAAATACCTCAACAAAATGCGACGCCCCGCCCGCGCCGCCGGATGCAATGACTGGTATCCGTATGGCCTCGGCCACCGCGCGCGTCAACTCGCAATCGAAGCCCACGCCCGTACCATCGCGGTCCATCGAGGTCAACAGAATTTCTCCCGCACCTCGAGACTCGGCCTCCCGCGCCCATTCCACCGCATCGCGGCCGGACGAAACCCTGCCGCCATGAGTAAACGCCTCCCAGCCAGATCGGTCGGTTCGGCGTTTTGCATCCAAGGCTAAGACAACCGCCTGCGTTCCGAATCGTTCGGCAATCCGCGTGATCAACGCCGGATCGGCCAGCGCCGCGGAATTCACGCTAATCTTGTCCGCCCCGGCAGAAAATACCGCAGCCGCGTCTTCCACGGTTCGGATGCCTCCACCCACCGTAAAAGGAATGAACAGTTGGCTCGCCGTTCGCCGTACGGTGTCGAGCAGAGTCGCGCGGCCCTCGTGAGTGGCCGAAATATCCAGCAGCACGATTTCATCCGCGCCCGACGCGCTGTGCGCCTTTGCCAATTCTGCAGGGTCTCCAGCATCGCGCAGGTCGACAAACTGCACACCCTTGACCACCCGGCCAATGTTCACGTCGAGACACGCAATGATCCGTTTCGTCAGCATCTTAGAGATCGCAAAAGTTGCTCAGTAATTTCAATCCGGTGTCACCCGATTTTTCAGGATGGAACTGCACGCCAAACAGATGATCGCGCTCCACAGCAGCGCAGAACTTCCCGCCATATTCACAGCAGGCCACGGTTGCATCGCAAACTGGCGCGCGAAACGAGTGCGTAAAGTAGAAGAACGAAGACGAAGGAATGCCGCGAAACAGTCGTGACGATTCCTTCACCTCGACGGAATTCCAACCTACGTGCGGCGACTTAACGCTCCCTGGGAAGCGCTCGCATTCGCCATCCAGGACTGAGAGCCCCTCCGTGCCGGGAGCTTCTTCACTGCCGGCGAACATCCACTGCATTCCCACGCAGATTCCCAGAAACGGCATTCCGCGCCGGATCGCCTCGGCAATCTCATCCTTCAAACCAGAGCGAGCCAGCGAATCGGTCGAAGCAAAATTGCCCACTCCCGGCAGCACGATTTTTTCGGCGCTCTCGACTTGCGCAGCTTGGGATGTGATCACACATTCCTGCCCGAGAAAATCGAATGCTTTCTTCACCGAAACCAGATTTCCGGCGCCATAATCGATAATCGCGATCATCACAGCACTCCCTTGGTGCTTGGCAGAAGGCGCGCCATCTGCGGGTCGCGCCAGCATGCCGCTCGCAGAGCGCGGGCAAACGCTTTGAAAAGCGCCTCGATCTTGTGATGACTCGACCTCCCATACAGCACGCGAGCGTGGACGTTGGCGCGCGCTCCCCTCGCGAATCCCTCGAAGAAGTCATCGACGAGTTCCGACTGCAAATCTCCCACGAGCCGCGTTTTTACTTTCGTATCGACCACCGCCGCGGTCCGCCCGCAGAAATCGACAGCGGCCATCCCCATCGTTTCGTCCATGGGCATCAGAAAATATCCGGCGCGCAAAATGCCGCGCTTGTTTCCCAGCGCCTTATCGAACGCCTGCCCCAGTACGATTCCTACGTCTTCCACCGTGTGATGCTGATCGACGTCAAGATCGCCATGAGCCTTCAGTTTGAGATCGAACCCTCCGTGATGCGCGAAGAGCTCCAGCATGTGATCGAAGAATCGAATCCCGGTCGACACCTGATACCGGCCACGGCCTTCGATCGTGAGCGAAATCTGAATCTGCGTCTCCTTGCTCGTACGCTTGATGCTTCCTTTTCTCATGGCTGCGATGCCCCCTGGGCGATCCCAAGTTCTTCGAATGTTTCCTGCAAGGCGCTTAGCAATCGGTCTGCATGCTCCCGAGGACCCAGGGTGATGCGGACACATCCCTCGCATCCGGGATCTCCCGACCGATCGCGCACCAGAATTCCGCGTCGCCGCATCAACTCGACAAACCGTGACACATCTGCCGATGACGTTCCCGCGCGCAGCAATACAAAGTTCGCCCGGCTGGGCCAGAACTGAATGCCACTCGCCTCGAGACTTCTTTCCAATCGCACGCGCGCCTCCAGAATCTCCTCCACATATCGTTCGATGTAGCTCTGATCCGCAATTGCCTCCGGCAAGCATGCCAGTGCCACAGCATTGACGTTGTACGGCGAAGCCACGCGCCGCACCGCATTCATTTGCTCAGCCGAACCCGCGAGCACTCCAATCCGCAAACCTGCCAGGCCATAGGCTTTGGAGAATGTTCGCGCGATGAAGAGGTTGGGAAATTCTTCCCAGGCTCGCAGCATCGTCTCTCCGTAGAACTCGAAGTACGCCTCGTCGACCAGCACGGCGGCTTCCGGTGCCGAGCGTGCAATGGCAAGCAAGTCTTCTCTCGAGGCGATCGTCCCGGTCGGATTGTTCGGATTCGCGATCGCGATCAGCCGCGTGCGTTTCGTAATACTGCGAAGTACGGAGTCGAGGGAAAATTTAAATCCTATCCCCAGTGGCGTACTGACAACCTTGGCCGCAGCCGCCATCGCATAAATCCGGTACATCGAATACGTCGGAACCACGATCAATGCGTCATCGCCCGGTTCGATGTAGGTCTCGCAAAGCAGATGAATCGCTTCATCAACGCCATTCGTCAGCAGGAGTTCTGATGGCGCGACTTTCAGAAAGTCAGCCACTAACGCTTCGACCGGCCCGCGTTCCGGATACTTCGCAAGCTGTTCAGCATCGAGGTTTCTCAGCTTCTCCAGCACTCGCGGCGCGCAGCCGACCGTGTTCTCGTTGAAATCGAGGCGCAGCCCTTTTCTTCCAGCCAGCGGCGGATGATATAAAGCCAGCGTCCGCAGCGCTTCTCTTGGACTAAGCACTCTGGCACCTCACGCGAATCGAGTTGGCGTGCGAAGCGAGACCTTCGGCTTCGGCCAGGCATTCGATTGCCGGAGCAATCTTCCGCAAGCCAGCCGCTGACAACTGCTGCACCGTAATCACCTTCACAAAATCCAGCACACTCAAGCCTCCGCGAAATCGCGCCTGCCCCGCGGTTGGCAATACGTGATTCGGCCCCGACGCGTAATCGCCCGCTGCCTGCGCCGAATAGTCTCCAACGAAAACTGACCCGGCATGTTCGATAAACCGCAAATCCTCTTTCGAAACCGTGATATGTTCCGGCGCAATTCGGTTCGTCCACTCGCGAGCCTGCGCATGCGACGCGGCGACCAGGATTGCCCCATTTTCCTCGAGCGCCTGCCGCGCCGTTACATTATCCTCGGCGAGATGCGCGACACTCGCCGCCACGGCACGCGCCAATTTCCGGGACGCTGTAATAAACACCGAAATTGTCTGCACATCATGCTCGGCTTGCGCCACCAGATCGGCGCCAATAAATTCCGGGTTGCCCGAGTCGCTCAGGATCACCGCTTCAGTGGGCCCGGCCAGGAAATCGATCGCGCAATCGAACGAAACCAGTTTCTTTGCGGCCGTCACATAGGCATTTCCCGGCCCCACGATCTTGTCGACTCCCGCAATGCTCTCCGTTCCGTACGCCAGAGCTGCGATGGCTTGCGCTCCGCCGATCCGATAAAACTCGCGCACTCCGAGCATCGCAGCGGCTCCCAGCATTTCCCTCGACGGCTTCGGCGAAACGACGCGAATGTTCTTCACTCCCGCGGCTTGAGCGGGAATCACCGTCATCAGAACCGTCGATACCAGCGGATACCGCCCGCCCGGCACGTAGCATCCCACCGTACCCAGTGGCCGGATGATTTGTCCGAGCGAAACACCTGCACGCGAACGCATCCACGAACGCGGCTTCTGCCATTCGCAAAAGCGCCGAATGTTCTTTGCGGATTGTTCGAGTGCCTTTCGCAGCTCAGGTGTAAGCGATTTCCATGCACCCGCGATTTCTTGCTGTGGCACGCGCAGCGGCTGGTTTCGTGCTAATCCATCCCATTTCTCGGAATAGCGTCGCAGCGCGCGATCTCCGCCGCGTTTCACATCCTCGACAATGCGTCGAACGCGCGGCTCGATTCGCGCCAAATCGGTGCCGCGCACAGCCAGCCGCTCCACCATGGCTGCCGCAGCGCGGCCTGACAAGATGCGCATCACAGCACCACCTTGTTCAGCGGATATTCGACGATTCCTTCTGCCCGCGCTTCCTTCAATCGTGGAATCACCTCCCACGCCGCGCCCTCATCGATCACGGTATTCACAGCCAGCCAATCCTCGTCGCTGAGATGAGAGATAGTCGGCTTCTGCAGTGCCGGCAGCACCGCTAGAACCGCGGCCAGATCGCCTTTGCGCACGTTCAGCATCAGGCCGACACGATCCTGCGCTTCCATCGCTCCTTGCAGCATCAACGCGAGATTGTCGATCTTCTTCCGTTTGGCGCGGTCCGCGTACGAACACTTATTCGCGATCAGCTGCGTATTCGATTCCAGCACCGTTTCCAGAATGCGCAACCGGTTGGCCTTGAGCGAGCTGCCCGTTTCCGTGACTTCGACGATCGCGTCCGCCAGCATGGGCGGCTTGACCTCGGTCGCTCCCCACGAAAACTCGACTCGCACATCGACGCTTTTATTCTGGAAATAATCCCGCGTGACTTTTACCAACTCAGTCGCCACAATGCAGCCCGAAAGATCTTCCGCGCGCTTCACCGCTGAATCTTCGGGAACGGCCAGAACCCATCGGACTTTCCCACGACTGCGCTTCGCGTAAATCAGATTGCTGACGGTAACGACCTCTAATCCGCTCTCGATGACCCAATCCAGCCCCGTCAGGCCCGCGTCGATCGCTCCATGCTCGACATATCGCGCCATCTCCTGCGCCCGGATCAGCATGCAATCGATCTCCGGATCCGAGGTCGTCGCAAAGTACGATCGCCCATTGGTGTAGGCCGGCAGTCCGGCTCGTGCGAAAAGTTGCAGCGTCGCTTCCTGCAGACTGCCCTTTGGAATTCCGATACGCAGCTTCATCGCGCCTCCTTGCCGGCGCTCTCCGCCTTCTCCGCGACCGGAATTCCTTCCGTAAAGCACGATCGGGTCCCTCGATGACAAACCACTCCCGCGCCCTCGACTTCAACGCGAAGCAGCAACGTATCGCGGTCGCAATCGGTGAGCGCAGAAACCACGCGCAGCCGGTTACCGGAAGTCTCGCCCTTCATCCACAGTTCGTTCCGGGTCCGGCTGAAGAATGTCACATAGCCTTTCTCGATGGTCTTTTCGAATGCTTCGCGGTTCATAAAGCCGACCATCAGGACTTCCCCGCCGCGATTGTCCTGCACTACCGCCGGCAGCAATCCATTCATCTTTTCGAAATCAAGTTCCGCATTCATATCCGCAATTCCTCATTCGCAAAAATTAAAAGGCCCGCTGAGCGTTCGCTTCAGCGGGCCTGATCCTGAAAGTGCGTTTTAGATTAAGTCTTCATCTCAGGTGTGCATCCCCGCCGACGCGCTGCGCGCGTGATGATGATGGCGGTGATGGACTTGAGAATGCATCCTCAACAGACTAAGAGCCGCAGCCACTCCGGTCAATAAAGATCGCAAGCCGCTGCTAGTGATTTTTTCGATGATTGCTATCGAAAATCCAGCGTCGATGCGCTCGCACGGTCGAGCTAGCTCAACGATGCCAAGCCGAGCCCTAGTTCAGAAAATATTGCCGATAAAGCGTGTCCCGCTGGGCTGGACGGAACCCTGCATCGCGGATGATCCTCCGCAGCTCTTCCTCGGTCGTGCAATTGGTCACGCCGGCGGCGCGGACGACGTTCTCTTCCAGCATCACGGAGCCGACGTCGTTTCCTCCAAACCGCAGCCCCATCTGGCAGACTTTCAACCCCTGCGTGACCCAGCTCGACTGCACATTGAGGAAATTCGAAAGATAGAGCCGCGAGATTGCCAGGACTTTCAAATATTCCACCGCGGTCGCCTCGTCCCACTTTCTTCCGCCGAGCGCAGTATTCGCCGGCTGAAAGCTCCACGGAATAAACGCCGTAAACCCGCCAGTCTCTTCCTGCAATTCATAGAGTCTTTGAAAGTGATTGATGCGGTTCTGGCAGTTTTCACCCACGCCAAACATCATGGTCGCCGTGGTGCGCATTCCGATCTGATGCGCGGTCCGATGAACGTTGATCCAGTCCTCGGTCAGGCATTTCAATCGCGCAATTTTGTACCGCACTTCGTCATCGAGAATCTCTGCGCCACCACCCGGAATTGAATCCAGCCCGGCGTCCCGCAGCCGCAAGATCGTGTCGCGAATCGACAATCCGCTGTATTCGGCGATCGCGATAATTTCCGATGCCGAATAGCAATGCAGGTGTACTTGCGGAAACCTCAGCTTGATCCCCCGCAGCATCTTCTCGTGCCAATCAATCTTCAGATCCGGATGCAGCCCTCCCTGCATCAGCACTCCGGTGCCTCCGAGTTCGACCGTTTCGTGAATCTTCTCGTAAATCGTGTCGAAGTCGAGAATGTATCCTTCTTTCGCCGCCGGCCCTTTCAACGGCCGGTAGAACGCGCAGAAAGTGCAGTACTCCGTGCAGAAGTTGGTGTAGTTGATGTTGCGGTCGATGATGTAAGTCACGACGCCTTCCGGATGCAGCTTCCGCCGCACCGCATCCGCTTCCATCCCGATGCCGATCAGATCATCGGACTCGAACATCTCCAGAGCTTGTTGTTTCGTCAAGGACATATCTGTTCCACAGAACATCTGTATTGTAGCGAAGCAGGCTTCCCACGGCCAAACAAGGCACGTTGCGTTATCTTCGGCCCCGGCACCGACCAACTCACTTGCCGTCACCATAAGCCGCTCCTATACTCTTTTCGTCCGCTGTTCGTGCCCAGACAGATCGTCCCAGGATCTTTGCAGCGGATGTAGCCGGGCCTTACCCACCCGCGGAAGGAGTTCTTCCATATGGCGCGCATGTTCGCACTACTCTCCGCCTTCGTGTCCCTGGTCCTGATTGCCGTTCTAACCATCAGCTGTGGCGGTTCATCCAATTCTAAGATTCAACAAGGATGCACTGGCGGCCCTTACAACGTGGTCGGAGATTGGCAGATCACGGTTTCCGATAACGGCGCCGGTTCCCTCTCTGGGTACGGCGCTATCGACTCTGCCGGACTCGCCTTGTTTTTTGACAACTCCCAGGCCACTGAAAGTACCGGGGATACGGTGCAACTACCCACGATTACGGGCGCTTGTTCGTTCACCGGAGATCTCACCGCGTATGCGGAACCCGGAGGTCTGGCCAGCGGTTCCATGATCACCGACTCCGCGCTAGGAAATGTGACGTCAGCCACCGCCATCAACGGTACCTTCACCGGTTCCGGCTCCAATCCCTCTGGTACGTTTACCCTCGCCCCCTTGGCCGCATTGACCGGCTCTGCCAGCGCCATCACCGGAGATAGGACCGGAGCCGTACAGGGCGCGCTCAATGGCCAACCGGTGCTGCTGCCGGTCAGCTTTTCGCCAACAGGCACCAACGCCAGCATGAGTTTCACCAGCACGGTGGTGGGCCTCTGCGGAGCGACTGGCTCGTTCACCCAAGTCAATACCGCCAACGTTTTCGACGTCTCCATCACGTTGTCAGGGTCGGGTTGTGGCATTACCGGCACTTTTACCGGACTTGGATTCGAGAGCAGTACCGACTACTTCAACGTCAACGGTAACAATCCGGACACGTATCTGTACGCGGATATACTCGCCTCCACCAATACCTTCGTGATCGAGTTCTTCTAGGCGCACTTGGAGTGCGATCGACGACTTCTTCGAACCCGCCCCCCCGGCGCACGGCCTTGAGTAGGCAAACCGCCGGGAGTAATATTCTCCAAGTCAAGAGAGCAGGGAAGACTTATGAATTCTGCGCGCGCTTTGATGGCCTCTGTTCTATTCCTCGGACTTGGGCTTGGCCTTATCTTCGGCTACTGCCACGACAGCACAATTTCGTTAGGTGCCGCCCATCCGGCGGCGGGCGCGGCCCTCAAAGTAGTCATCAACACGAATGGCTGGCCGGCAATGCTCGGGCCCATTGCCACGCTCGTCGGGGTCCTCCTGTTCTTCGCGGCTCTGGTGCTGGCGGTGCTGGGAGAACTGAAGCTCCGTGAAATCCGCAACCGCGAAATAGCCCCCACCACGTAAATCCGCCTTAAGCACGCTTCGACACCCATCAAGAGGCTCCGGGCGTCAGAAGTGTCCCAATTCGATTCTCAGCTTCCGATGACTTTCGTTACCACGACGGCTGGTTACCCAGCACATGATTCTGAGATTGTCTGCGAGACTGGATGCAGACGTCTGGAAGGAGCCAGCCGATGAGCGTGAAGACGGTGCCTGCCGGGGTAAAGCTTTCTCCGGAGGACATTCATATAAGGATATCGGATGAAGCAAAATCCGAAAGTCTTCGATGGTATTTCCTTTTCTTCTTTATCTCAGGATTCTGCAGCATCCTCTATGAATTGATCTGGCTGCGTCTCGCCATGGCTCAATTCGGCGTAACCACGCCGATGATCTCGATCGTGCTCTCAAGTTTCATGGGAGGGCTGGGCCTGGGCTCGTGGGCGGCGGGACGGCTGATTCGCAAGCACGCTCACCGCCTCACTTTTCCGCCGCTCCATCTCTACGCCATCACGGAACTGCTGATTGGCTGCGGCGCGGTCATTGTTCCTGTCGAATTGCTGGCCGGCCGTTTCGCACTCGAACATTTGGGCAGTAGCCTATCGCTTTCCTCAGGCGGATACTACGTCGCCGCCGGGCTTTGGCTGGCGTTCACCCTCGTACCGTGGTGTACATTCATGGGAGCCACCATTCCTGTAGCGATGTCCGCCATCCGCAGCAGCCGCCCTGCGGAATCAAAACGCTCGTTCAGCTTTCTCTATCTTGCCAACGTGCTCGGTGCGCTGGTCGGCACGATCATTCCGTTGCTGCTCATCGAGCTTTGGGGATTCAATCACACTCTGCAGTGCGGAATGATCCTCAATGTTCTGATCTGTGCGACGGCATATCAACTCGGTAAGGAGCGACCGCAGCAGGCGACGGTTCGTGAATTCGCGAACTCCGATGTAAGCCCATCGGCTCCAAGCTCCATTCATCAGATGTTGCGCAACGGCACGCTCTGGCTGCTCTTCGCCACCGGGCTCACCAGCATGGGCATGGAGGTAGTCTGGACCCGCCAATTCACGATCTTCGTGGGCACGCTGGTCTATTCATTCGCCATGATTCTGGGTGTCTATCTTGCCGCGACCTTCCTCGGATCTGTGGTTTACCGCCGTTGGATACGCCGTTACGGCACAGAAGGAACTCTGATTTGGGTGTTCGTTTGTGTTGCCGCGCTGATGCCCCTGCTGACCGCCGATATGCGCATCAAGATGGCAACCTGGCTGCGGTTGCCCCTCGGGCTTACGGGTTTCAGCGGTCTGCTGGGTTTCCTCACGCCAAGCCTGGTCGACCGTTACTCCGACGGTGATCCCGATCGCGCTGGTGTCGCGTATGCGGTCAACGTTGCCGGCTGCATTCTGGGACCTTTGGTCGCGGGCTTCCTCCTGTTGCCCTACATGGATGAACGTTATGCGCTCGCCACCCTCACCGTCCCGTGGATGCTGACGGGCGTCTGGTTTGCCGTCGTGAAGTCGGGCTCTGTTTCGCGATTCACTTCCATCCGTGCCGTTCGTCTGACCGTTCTGGCGGTTTGCCTCACGGCCTCGGCTGCGTTGATTTTCCTTACGCAAAGCTACATACAGAGAATCCCGGGAGCTGTCATTCGCCGTGACAGCACGGCAACTGTGCTCGCCGCAGGACAGGGCATGCACAAGGGCCTGGTAGTAAATGGGGTGACAATGACCTCGCTGACTCCCCTCACCAAAGCGATGGCAGACGTGCCGCTCGCTATGCTGAACCATCCTCCCAAGAATGCGCTGGTGATCTGCTTCGGCATGGGGACCACACATCGCTCCATGCTTGCTTGGGGAATCGATTCCACCGCTGTCGACCTGGTTCCAAGCGTTCCAGCTCTCTTTAGCTACTACCATATCGACGCGCCGCAGCTGGTGCGGTCGCCTAAGTCTCACATCGTGATTGATGATGGACGGCGTTTCCTGGAGCGTACCACCGAGCAATTCGATGTCATCGCGATCGACCCTCCGCCGCCGATCGGCGCGGCCGGGTCGAGCCTCCTCTACTCGCGTGAATTCTACGCAACCGCCAAGAAGCGCTTAAGAAACGGCGGAATCCTGGCGCAGTGGTTCCCGGGAGGCGACCGGACGACCGCATCGGCGATTGCGCGCTCTCTGCAGGATTCTTTTCCTTACGTCCGTGCTTTCGGCTCATTCATCGGGGTTGGAATCCACTTTTTTGCCAGCATGCAGCCGATTCCTAATCTCTCCGCCGCGCAACTCGCCCAGCGGATCCCACCCCGGGCTGCTGCCGATTTCGTGGAGTGGGGGCCGTACCCGACTCCAGAACAGCAGTACGCGGCTCTTTTGAAAAACGAACTGCCGATGGACTGGCTCATCAGTCTCGACAAGAATGCTCCTGCACTCACCGACGACCGGCCGATTAACGAATACGGTCTATTGCGAGTTATCGGCCTGCCGCCGTACTGAGCAAGATTGCCGGAAAACCGGGGCCCGCTTGGCGTGGCGGGCCAGACTTCGCTCTGCTCGCCGTTGACACCTTGGTCTGGCTTACCTAGACTGCCTGTGTACGCGTTCAGCGAGGTCCGTGCATGGCGTGGCTGCAAAACAAGTTCGAAAAGAATTTCCTGATCTCCACCGTCGACTACGTGTTCAACTGGGCGCGCAAGTCGGCGGTCTGGCCCATGACTTTTGGATTGGCCTGTTGCGCGATCGAGATGATCGCTTCCTCTACCTCGCGCTTCGACATCGCGCGCTTCGGCTCTGAAGTTTTCCGCCCCAGCCCGCGCCAGAGCGATCTCATGATTGTGGCTGGCACAGTCACGCTGAAAATGGCGCCGGTCGTGAAGCGCATCTACGATCAGATGCCCGATCCTAAATGGGTGATCTCGATGGGCGCGTGTTCCTCAGTCGGCGGCCCGTTCAATACCTACGCTGTGCTGCAAGGAGTCGATAAGATCGTCCCCGTCGACGTCTACGTCACCGGATGTCCGCCGCGTCCCGAGAATCTCTTCTATGCGCTGCTGAAGCTTCAGGACAAGATTGACACCATGACGCTGGCCCGGAAGCCCACCGAAGTACGGCTCAATGAAAATATGGTCGAGAACTTTAAGCGCCAGGTGATGATCGCACAAACATTGCAGCCCAAATAGCTATCAGCACTCAGACCGCTCTCAGAAAATGCTTAGTAGAGGGCACGGCTTCAACCGTTTCGACGCGCAGGCTAACAGCGACTTTCTCAGCAGCCCCTTCAAGCCGTGCCGCCAAAAGCCTGGACCAGACGCGGGCGGCCCCTGAGGGACTACAAGTTTGCTCTCGTACTTTATTTGTGAAACTTCTGAATGCTGACTACTCGTTCTGCTATGCCAAACTTCGTTAAGCTGACCACTCAGTCCGAACTCCCCAACAGGAATGAAGCCAAAGAATTCCTCTGCGGACACAAAGAGGTCTGCATCGCGAACGTGAATGGGGAATACTCTGCGATGGACAACGTCTGCCTGCACCAGGGCGGACCGCTCGGTCAGGGCATGGTCGAGAACGGAAAAGTGGTCTGCCCCTGGCACGCCTGGCAATGGGATCCGAAGACCGGCCAAGCCGCGCACAATACCACCGCGAAGATCGCCGTTTATCCCCTCAAGATCGAGAACGGCGACGTTTTGGTCGAGTTGTAGACGCTTCTCGAGTTCCCGACCAGAACTTGGAAATCGTGCTGCGGATTGGCCGCCGAAGCGTGGATCGATTACGCGCGATACCATCCTGCCGATGTCACTTCGACCATGACCCGAGAGGACGCGCTGGTGGCATAGGAAAGTTTCAAGCTTCCGTGTTTAGGGCCTTCAAACAGCACTTGGGCGATTGATGCGGGAGATTTTGAAACATTGAAACTTTGCCTTTATCCCAGGTATTGCAGAAACTTCGCCGCCTCATTATCGAATCCCGGGAAGACGGTCGCGAGATTCTTGTTGCCCATGTGCCGCACCACTGCTTCGCCGATGACCTGGCGGAAATCCGTGGTCAGCGCGAGATCCCGTCCTTCGTACAGTTGCGACTGATCGAGACCGGGCCAGCGTCCATAGACTTTGCCGCCCTTCACCGGCCCACCCAGCACGAACATCACATTCGCGTGCCCATGGTCGGTGCCACGATTGCCGTTCTCGCGGGCGGTGCGGCCAAACTCCGACATCGTCACGACGACCGTGTCTTCGCCTAAGTCCCCGAGATCGGTCCAGAAAGCGGCGATCGATTGCGAAAAGTCGGTGAGCACGTTTGCGAGCTGACCTTCCGTGGAACCTTCATTCACGTGGTGATCCCAGCCGCTGATATCGGCGAAGGCAACCCGCACGCCGAGATTCGCTTTGATCAGCTGGGCCAATTGCCGCAGGCTTTCGCCAAACCGGCCCCTGGGATAATTCGCGCCGGGCGCTGCCGAATATTTCCCCGGATCGGCCGCCTTGAGCATCTTGACAGCATCAAACGTCTCTTCCCCCGTGCCGTGCAACATGGTGTCTGAGGAGTGGTCGTACATGGCTTCGAACGCGCTCGCAGCGGGCGACGCTTTCGGATTTCTTCCTCCAACGGCAAAGTCGTTGATGTTATTCATCGCGACCGCCGGCTCGGTACCGGTCAGAATGCGCGGCAAAGACGGTCCGAGTGCGATCGCGCGAAATGGCGAAGTCTGAGACGAATGCGGCAGATCGTGAAGAGAGCGGTTCAGCCATCCATCTTCAGTCGCCTTCACGCCGGGCGTGCCGGTCTCCATGAAATCCTGCGCATCGAAGTGAGACCGGGTAGCGTCGGGAGATCCGGCGGCATGCACAATCGACAGGTGCTTCTGCTGCCACAATGGCTGGAACGAAGCCAGCGACGGATGCAGTCCAAAGAATCCGTCAAGGTCAATGACAGATTTCTGAGGAATGTTGATGCTGGGGCGCATCGCATAGTACTGCTGCTCGCCGTGGGGAACAACGATATTCAGCCCATCGGCCGCGCCGCGCTGGAAGATCACAACCAGGCGCTTGGGCCTCGCTCCAGATTCGACTGCGCCGAAGGCCGCCCGCGTGAGAAAACTTGGCACCGCGGCGGTTCCGACCACGGCGAGTGCGCTGTTGCGAATGAATATGCGACGAGTGAGTGACATGTAATACTCCCCAGTAACGTTTACGAAGCCCACTTGATCCACGGACACGCCAACCGACATAAGCAGAGACGTTGCAAGCAACGTCTCTACGAGTTACCTTCGCTGAAATTCTGGCGATCCTAACAACAACCCAGCGATCGTGCCTGCATCCGGCGGCTTTGCCGGCATGTTGCCCTGGACCGGCGCGGGCTTCGATGGAGTCTCCATTTGCGCCACGATCGAATCGTGCGTTTGCTTGGAGACCTCCGAAGCGAGCAGCGTCGCCTCCATCGCGGAAAGAACGGCCACCGAATCATTCGAGGGCGGACTGCCTTCCAGTTGCGCCGTATCAATTTTTACTCCGTGTACTTTGCCCGTAGTGAGCGCCAGGGCAAAATTCATGCGATTCAGCAGGGCCGAAGAACTCACCCACGTCTCCGCCTTCATCGAATATCCGGTTGGCGGCTGCGCCCCGTAGAGAGGCATACCCATTGTGTTCAGCTGGCGCGCCAAAGGCATCGCGTTTTCGACGTCGGCTCCCGTAGCGCGTACTGCTGAGGCCACGAATTCGAAAGGCGTTTTCACCTTGGCCCGGTAGGAAGATTCATCCCAGAACTCCGGCGAATGAAACAGCGTGGAAAGAACTTCGCGGATGTCGCCCTTTTTCTTTTCAAAAGTCTTGGCCATGCGATCGACAAGCGCGGGCGGCGGATCGTCCGAGACAAAGCGCTGGGCCAGTTTCAGCGAGATAAAATGTGCCGTTTGCGGACTGGTCGCCAGCATGTGCAGTACTTCCCTGCCTTCGGCTTCGCCATTGGGCTTGATACGGCGGCCAAGCACGAATTTCGGGCCGGGCTCGTGTTTGCGCGGATCGAACACGAATCCTCCGCCATCGAACGGCCTCTCGATCGTCCAGCCGGTGAAAACCTTGGCGACTTCGGTGACGTCGCGCTGGGAATATCCGCCATTCACGCTGAGGGTATGCAGTTCGAGCAATTCGCGGCCATAGTTTTCGTTCAGACCGATGTTCTGCTTTTTGCGCGGCCTGGGTGGCGGAAAACGCCGAGGGCGGCCGTAGGGTCCATACCGGTACGGTCTTGCAGGAATGCCTTGCGCCTGCATCGAGTTCGCCCCCACGCTCTGCCAGTTATCAAGATAAAAAAGCATGGCCGGGCTTTTGGCAACTGCAACCAGCAGGTCTTCGAACTTTCCCATGGCACGCGGACGAATCACATCCTGCTCATAAGTCGTGACCATGAGGCGTTCGGGGCCCTTCCCGATAAACACGTTGAAGTGATTGAACCAGAAATCGGTCATCCCCTCTTCCAGTTGGCGTTCGCTGTAGATGGCACGCAACAACTTGGCTTCTGACAATTCAGACATGACCACCAGTTGCGGATTGTTCATCGCCAGCAGAACTTCTCTCTGGCGCGGATCCATCCCGTCGAGAACGTCCTGCCCTTTTCCGCCGCGTAGCGTGTCTGCGAACGCGATCTGCTCCTCCGGCGTCATGGCCATGACTTTCTTGTAGCGCGAGTCTGGAGGGAGATCGTACAGAGATTGAACTTTCAGGTCGGCGAAGAGACGATCCTCGCGGGCTTTCGCGTCGGCGGCTTCCTCGGGTGTCGGCGTGGTCTCCGGAGGCGGAGCCATCTCAGCCGACGCATCGGCCTTCATTGATCGGTCATTGCCCGCGCCGCTCATCGCGTTGGTAGAATTTTCAGAGGCGGGCGCAGAAGAGGGAGCCGCATCGGCGCTAGCAGCCGCGGCTAGTTCCTCTGCGGTTTTCGCGCTATCGCTGGCAGCAGGCTCGTCCGGTTTGGGCGATGCTGATTCTTCGTGCTGTGAGGCTGAAGCGGATTCCTGCCTCTGCTGCTTTGCTTCGTCTCTCTGTTCGATCTTGGCTTCGAGACGCGCCATCTGCACGCGGTAGATCGCGCGGCGCGCCGGATCCGACGGCATGGGCCGCTTGCCGTCGATGACTTGCTTCACCATCTGATTGTCGGGAAGTTCTTCGGCAATTTCTTTCGCGCTCATGTGCAGCGTGCGAAACGGCTCAAGGCGAGCTTCGATTCCTTTGTCCTGAATCTTTTCCGGATGCAGCTGCAGATCGATCCAGCGGTCGACGCCCATCGCCATCACCTGCTGCACGTCGCCAGGACGAGGGCCAAAGGCCAAGCGGTTCAGGGCATGGACGGCGCGCTTCTGCTCGTTCGAGCTCGGGCCGGCTGCCTTTTCTTTCTTCTTCGCTGATAAATGCGGAACGGTACTGGCGAGGGACAGGCATAGCACGCAAGCTGAAAGCCAGGTCAATCTGGATCGCATGAACACTCCCCGGATGGAAAAACCCTCTTGATTATGAACCCTTCCCGAGAAAAAAGTTGCTCTCACGGGTGATTCCGAGAGAGCTGAAAGTCAATGTCGCCGTGGGACTTAGGGGAACTGGCACTCAGCCGTCAGCATTCAGTTGTCAAGCGCTAAGACCAGAAACTGGGGAACTGGGATCGAGAACTGAATCAACGGGGTAGGAGGTTACGGTATCGCTCAGGTGAGATACCTTTTCCCGCGCGACACTTTGTATTGCAAAGTTGCCGCCAGATGATCGATATCCGTGGCCGCGATGTTCACTGGAATTCCTTCGAGCAGCGGAGTGCGGCTGCTGCCCACAGCCTCCCTGCGGACCTGAATCAGCAGGGCCTGTACGACATTCGGATCGAACTTATCAGGCGCCAAGCGCACCAGGTCGCTCAAAGCGCTTCCGACTGAAAGCGGCGCGCGATAGGGACGTGCGCTGGTCATGGCGTCGAAGGAATCGGCGAGACCCACAATGCGCACCGCCATCGGGACGTCCTCCTGCAGGAGTTTATCCGGATAGCCCGAACCGTCGCTGCGTTCATGATGCCAACGAACCGCCTCAGGAATTTTCGGCCAGGGAAACTGTACGCTGCTGACGATCTGATGGCCCACCGTCGTATGGTCGGCCATTTCGCGGAATTCCTCGGGATCGAGCGCTCCGGGCTTGCCGAACAGCCTGCGATCGACGGCGACCTTCCCGATGTCGTGGAGATATCCCGCACTACGCAGCGCTGCAACCTCATTCGACTCCATGCCCATCGCATCGCCGATGGCCGCCGCATATCGTCCCACGCGCAGAGAGTGGCCGTGAATGTTGACGTGCTTCACGTCAATGGCGGTAGCGAACGCCTCCAGCGCGTTGTCGTAGAAACCGTGCAACGAAGCCATGAGGCGGAGATTCTCGGTGACGCGTTGCGCAATGGTTTGCGTCAGGGCATGGTTCTGAACCGCGAGTGCCACATAGCTGCACAACAGATCGAGCGCGTCGAGTTCGCTATCCTCATAGAGCGAGTCACCCGGGCGCCGGCCCAAACCAACGACTCCAGCCAGCCGGCCTCCGGCCTTGAGGGGAGCGAGGCATTTGAAGAGTTCCGGCGCGACGTTGCCATTGGAACTCAGGAAAACAGAGTATGTGGAAGAATTCAAAACGATCGGGCCGCGCGCTGCCGTGAGCGCATGGACGTGCTTGGGCAGAAGAGGGATGAAAGCAGGATCCGGCATCAGCGCAAATCCAAGCGCCGCGGCCGAACTCAGCATGGTCGGCTTGTCGTTGAACAGAAAAAGCACACCCTCGCGCGCGCCCGCCGCCTCCATAATGGCAGACAGCATCAGGCGCGAGGTTTCGGCGAACTCGCGTTCGGCCGTTAGAGCCGGTCCGAGTTCCGAAAGTGCCTCGACTGTGTGTAACAGCCGCCGTAAATTGTTGGTCTGAATCGCCACCGACGAAGTGGGAGCCAGATCGCAAGAGCAAGATGAGCGTAACACGCGGGAAATATCCGCGGCGAGAGCGCGTGTTGGTTACCTTGATGCTGTATTGACGAAGATGAAACTACGTTGCCAGATGTGATTCTGGGCACAGCATGTACGTTTCGGGAGTGCACTTCACGGTCGGAGAATCAGGTGACTCACGACGAGCAGAGGAAGACAGTGATGGTCAGCGGAGGGCGCGGATTCATTGGGCGCGCGGTAGGAAAGCTGCTGCAGAATTCGGGACATCGAGTCATCTCTCTCGACACCCAGCCTGCGCCGGACTCCGCTCGTGAGTCGGAGTCTCGAATTGAGCTTTCGTGCGATATCACCGATCAAAATCAGTTGCGAGAGGTGTTCGCGAGCTACGAGATCGCTGGAATCGTTCATCTGGCAGCTATTCTGCCGACTGCCGCGCAACTCGATCCATTGCGTGCCACAGCCGTCAATGTTCACGGCAGCCTGAATCTCCTTGGAGTGGCGCACGAATTTGGCGTGCGGCGCTTCGTCTTCGGGAGTTCGCTCAGCATCTATGGAACCTTCCCTGCGGACCAGATTGTTTCCGAATCCGATCAGGCCGCGCCAGAAGAAATTTACGGAGCGGCCAAGTTGTACATCGAGCAATTCGCGCTCGCCTATTGCGATCGTTGCAATCTTGAGTCGATAAGGCTGGAATTTGTCAGCTTGAGGATCGGCCGGGTGGTCGGTCGCGGAGCAAAGTCGGTAACCTCGTCGTGGCGGAGCGAGATTTTCGAGCTTCTCTCCGCCAATGAGGCGGGCACGATTTATCTGCCTTATCCCGCCTCGGAAAGAATTCTGCTGGTGCACGTCGAGGATGTCGCACGGATGCTGGTGACGCTGCTTCAAGCGCCGAAGCCGTCACATTCCGTATATAACGCAGTCTGCGAGTCGGTCACTATCGCCGATCTAAAGAAGGAGTTGGAAGCTTTGAATCCAAATATCCGTGTTGCAGTGGGAAGAGCTCTGGCCACGGGGAATCCTCGATTGCTGGACTCGTCGCGGTTTCAGAGCGAATTTGGATTTGAAGCTGAGCCGCTTTTTGAGCGTCTAAGAGGGGCTAAACGCCGCGGCTAGAACGTTTCCGAGCTGGTATCTAAACTGCCAAAACACAGGGTCTCTCCCCTACGGTCGAGATGACCATGATTGTCCGCGTCCGCGCTGCTCAGAAATGCTCGCGGAGTTCTGCGAAGGCGCCGACGATCAGCAGATTCTGATTTGCCGGGGCAGAGTTCAGTTCCTCGTGCTCGAGAATCCAGGTGTCGCCGTGCGGAACAAACACCGCGTGCAGACCAGCGGCTAGCGCTGGGTTGATATCGGATTTCGGGCTGTTGCCGACCATCCACGTATCGCGCTGATTGAGTCCGTATTTCTCCACAACTTCCAGATACATCTCCGCATTTTTTTCGGGAACGACCTCGATGGCGGAAAAGTGGTGCTTCACTCCGGAGCGCTCGATCTTGCCGGTCTGTTCGATCATTTCTCCCTTGGTCAAGAGAATCAGACGGTGCCGCGGCGAGAGATATTGCAGCGTCTCGCGAACCTCCGGGAGAAATTCGATGGGATGATTCTCGATCGATTGCGCGATACTTCGGACCTGGGTGTGCAGTTCCGGAGTGACGGGAACGGGGCTCAGGCGCTCAAATGTATCGACCAGCGCGTGCGAGAAGCTGTGCAGCCCGTATCCGTGCTTCACGATGCATTCGCGCTCCACATCGTTGAGCACCTCCCGCACCTGCTCCGGCGAAAATTCGTGATGATTCAAAAACGAAATGAAGCGGGCGATCGCCCGCTCGAAGTAGATGTTGTTCTCCCACAACGTGTCGTCGGCATCGATGAAGAGAGTTTGAGAGGGCAAGCTTCTGGCTCCTGGCTTCTTGCAAGAACATGAAGCGGGCCTGAAGATTCAGCTGATCCAGTCGACTTTGGCTTCGGGACCGATGATTCCTGCTTTGTGGCCCATATCAAGCAGGCGGCGGACAGCTTCGCGTCCGTCGGGGCCGTAATCAAGCGTGCGTTCGTTCACGTACATCCCGACGAACTTATCCGCGGCGGACGTGTCGAGATCGCGGGCGAACTGCATCGCGTAGGCAAGCGCCTCTTCACGGTGTTCCAGGCCGTATTGAATGCTCTCGCGCAGCGCGGCCGTCACAGCCGACATGAGTTGCGGTCCCAGTTCGCGACGGATGGCATTGCCTCCCAGCGGCAGCGGCAATCCCGTCACCTTGTGCCACCACTTCCCTAGATCCACGACACGATGCAGCCCCGACTTTTCGTAGGTAAGCTGGCCTTCGTGAATGATGAGTCCGGCTTCGAATTTGCCGTCGAGCAATTGCGGAATGATCTGATCGAAGGGCACAACTTCCGTTTCGATTCCGGGAGAGAACAGATGCAGCGCCAAATAGGCAGTCGTCAGCCTGCCGGGCACCGCAATTTTTTTCGTCTTGATCTCGTTTGCGCTGAAGGGCCGGGGCGAAACGATCATCGGACCATAGGCCTCGCCCACGCTGCCTCCGCACGCCATGAGTGCGTACTTATCCTGAATGTAGGGATAAGCATGGAGCGAAATGGCGGTCACATCGTAGACGCCCTCGCGCGCTTTCTGATTCAACGTCTCGATATCGCAGAGAGTGTGGGTGAATCGCAGGCCCGGAGTACGCACCTTGTGCGTCGCCAATCCGTAAAACATGAAGGCATCATCAGAATCGGGGCTGTGCGCAACAGCAATTTCCCGCAGTCCAGTTCCGGCGCCAGTGGCGGCAGATTTTTCTGTTTCAGATACAGCATCCATTGGGAGAACTCCAGAAACTCTAATTTGCGGATCGGCGCCAGCGCTTCGCGATGCCCGCGGCGAACATGATTTTGATGACTTCCGCGGCCACGAACCAATACAGTCCGAGATATGCCGCCTTTGCCAGTGAGTGCGTAAAGAGGTACAGCCAGCTCAGACCTCCGGCGAACAGGGCAATCTCGGCAAGCAGGCCTGCCAGAGCCGCGCGCAGGAACGATTTTGATCCGCTCTCAAACACATAACCGGCAATGAACGCGACGAAGGGATACACCAGCAAGAATCCGCCGGTAATACCAAACAGCTGCACGACGCCGCCCGGGCCGGTTGGATTGAAAACCGGAAGTCCGGCCATTCCCTCGACTAAATACAAGACCATCGCTGCGAAGCCGCGACGGCTTCCGAGTGAGAGCCCAACCACAAGTACGCCGAGGTTTTGCATGGTCAGTGGAACCGGCGTCAGAGGCATGAGCGGAATCGTCACGTGCGCGCATAGCGCCACGAACATGGTCGCGCCCACAATAAGCGCCGCCCTACGAAGCGCATCGAGCACTCCCTGTTGGGGAGCGGTCAACGCTTGACTTGCCATTCTTGCCATCTCGTTCTCTCCACCGTGAAGAAGAATCTAGCGCTTCATCGAGCCTGCCGAGTGCTCCCCGTTGTTCGCCGCTGCTTCAGCGTGCGCTTTCTGCAGGCCCCGACGCAGGTGCATGTACAGGGCGAGCACGACGCACACGACCACCAACGTGCTCACACCCAGGATCAGGAACCACCAGATCATTCGCACAGCGAACTAGGATACCAGCTTCCGGCAAATAGCTCCTAGCCGGAACTCCGGGGATGGGGGTGAACAGGAAAAATGAGGAGAGACGGCGGGCTGACAGTGCGTACTGGCAGCCCTCGAGATTCGACGCTAGGAACGCGGAGCCGCCATTTCCTGCCGCTTCTGGCGCAAGACTTCGACGCGCTTGATCATGAATTCCAGCCGGTTCCTTCCCCACTTCGTGCGGGTAACCGCAGTTTCAACGTCC
The DNA here is from genome assembly GCA_963763845.1 of uncultured Acidobacteriota bacterium. Classification (GTDB taxonomy): domain Bacteria; phylum Acidobacteriota; class Terriglobia; order Terriglobales; family Acidobacteriaceae; genus Sulfotelmatobacter. Next base: position 215,132 of record CAVXPX010000008.1, on the reverse strand, counting down.
TTCCATGCATTCGGGTCGTTGAGTTTCTTGCGCAGATCTTTGATGAACGGATGAATCTTGGCATAGATGAGGAACAATTCGCCGCTGAAGCCGGGCGCGAGAAACAAATCTTCGTTCAATGCGCCGTGGATAAGAAATGAACAGACCATCCCCCAGTATCCGCCTACCTGGCGCAGCCACGAGTTTTCCTGTGTCCCCATAGCCCATGCGACCTTGAGAAAATCGTCGGCATTCTCGGGGAAAAACTCTCCGCCCCACCAGGCGCGCGCCTTGCGCATTTCCGCCTCGCGGCGAAGATCGTACAGCTGGGCAATCAGTTGTGCGTCAGCTACTGTCGCTTTCTTGGCCATTTATTTCCTCCGGACTTGTTTGGGTGATGGCAATCTTAGACGCGAGAACCATGCGGGAAGAAACAAAAAATGTAAGCGACGGGCGATCAGCGAGCGCCGGGGGATTCGCTCATCCCTCGCTGCTCGTCGTCAAGCGGTAGTCGCGGCGGCTTCCGGTGCCGGGGCTGGACGCTCGTAGTCGCATTCCTTGTTCGGACAGGCGATCACAGCTCCGGCTTTCAAATTCTTTTCGACCAGATATTCATTGCCGCAACTCGGGCACTTTTCGGCGATCGGTTTGTTCGCCGAAGTGAACTTGCACTTCGGATAATTGCCGCAGCCGTAGAATGTGTTCCCCTTGCGCGCGCGCTTTTCGACCAGGTCGCCGTCTTTACAGGTCGGGCATTTCACGCCAATGAAGTTCTGCTTCACGTACTTGCACTCGGGATACCCGCTGCAGGTGGTGAATTCGCCATACCGGCCGTGGCGGATCATCATGTTGCGTCCGCACTTCGGGCAGAGTTCGTCAAGCGGGATATCTGGAACCTTCTTGCCCTGATCGAGCCGCCGCGTAGTCTTGCAATCCGGATATCCGGTACAAGCCATGAACTGGCCGAAGCGCCCGCGTTTCAGTACCATGACGCGGCCGCAGTTTTCGCAGTACTCCTCCTGCGCTCCGGTGGCCTGCGTATCGGCCGAATCGAGATCGGGCAGGTTGATCGGATTCTCTTTCGTGAACGTGCAGGTATTCGGATCGTCTTTCTCGTAGGTGCTGCACGCGTAGAACGACCCGTGCTTGCCCCATTTGATCACCAGCGGCGCGCCGCACTTTTCGCACTTCTCGTCGGTGGGCTTCTCCATCCGCTTGATGTTTTCCATGTGCTTGGCCGCGTACTTCAGATCCTTCTGGAATTTCTTGTAGAACTCGGCCATGGCGTCTTGCCACTTCTCTTTGCCTTCTTCGATTTCGTCGAGTTCTTCTTCCAGCCGGGCGGTGTATTGCAGATCAAAAATATCCTGGAAATTTTCGACCAGGAGATCCGTGACCACCAAGCCAATCTCGGTGGGAACGAATTTTCCACCAAGCTTCTGCACGTACTGGCGCTCTTGAATTGTGGAGAGAATGGCAGCATACGTCGACGGCCGTCCGATACCGCGTTCCTCGAGTTCCTTCACCAGCGACGCTTCATTGAAGCGCGGCGGCGGCTCGGTGAAGTGCTGCTCGGGCTTCAGCTCTTTGAATGTGAGTTTCTGTCCGGCATCGAGCGCGGGCAGCTTGTGCTTCAACTCCTCGTCTTCCTCGTCCTTGCCTTCCTTCGACTCTTCGTAAACTTTGAGGAAGCCGTCGAACTTGAGGACTGATCCGGTCACGCGGAACCAGAAGACGTCATTCCCGGTCTTCGCTTTTGCGTCGATATCGACCGTGGTCTGATCGAATACGGCGGGCGCGATTTGCGAAGCGACAAAGCGCTGCCAGATCAGCTTGTAAACCTTGAACTCATCTTCTTTTAAGTATTGCTTGATCTGGTCGGGATGGCGCATCGCTGAAGTCGGACGGATCGCTTCGTGGGCACCCTGTGCTTCCTTCTTTTCTTTATAGGTATTCGGCGTTTCGGGCAGGTAGCCCGGTCCGTATTCCTTGCCGACATACTCGCGCACTTCCGCAATCGCCTCGGGCGCAACGCGCGTCGAATCGGTCCGCATATAAGTGATGAGACCGACCGATCCCTCTTCCCCGAGGTCCACGCCTTCATAGAGGCGCTGCGCGATCATCATGGTGCGCTTCACGCTGAAGCGCAGCTTGCGGGAAGAATCCTGTTGCAGCTTGCTGGTGGTGAACGGAGGCGCGGCATTACGGCGCCGCTCTTTCTTGTCGACGGAACGCACAATCCAGTCGGCATTTTCAAGAGCTTTGCGGATCTTCTCGGCTTCTTCGCCGTTCGGGATCTCAATCTTCTCTTCGCCTTTGCCGAGGAAGCGGGCGTCAAACGCCGGCGGCTTCGCGGCGGCAAGGTGCGCATCGATGGTCCAGTATTCCTTTTTCTCGAACGCTTTGATCTCGCGTTCGCGCTCGACGATCAGACGCAGAGCGACGGTTTGCACGCGTCCGGCAGAAAGGCCACGGCGGACTTTATCCCATAAAAGAGGAGAGACCTGGTATCCCACGAGGCGATCGAGCACGCGCCGAGCCTGCTGCGCATCGACCAAATTCTGATCGATCGCCCTTGGATGCTCGAACGCGGCCTGCACCGCGCGCTTGGTGATTTCGTTGAAGGTCACGCGCTGAATGCGCGGAGGAGGTTCGGGCTCGCCCTTCTTGGCTTTCTTTGCTTTCTTCTTCTTTCCGCCGTCTTCATCGAGTTCGTTCGCGAGATGGGCGGCGATGGCTTCGCCTTCGCGGTCCGGGTCAGGCGCCAGGAAAATCTGATCGGCGGAGGCGGCCAGCTTCTTCAGCTTGGCCACAACTTTTTCTTTCCCGGGAATGACGACGTAATCCGTCTCGAAATCGTTCGCGATGTCGACACCGAGAGTGCTCTTGGGCAGATCTTTGACGTGCCCCAGCGAGGCTTCGACAGAGAAGCCCTTACCCAGATATTTCTGGATGGTCTTCGCCTTGGCCGGCGATTCGACAATGACTAAACCTTTTGACAATGTGTCCTCAATTTCGTTTGCTACGTTTTTTGAAGCTAGCACGAATGGGCGGACGGCAACAAGTTACCTGCCGCCAGCCATCAGCCTTCAGCTGTCAGCTCTCAGCCTTTGCATCAACGCTGCGAGCATCCGTTTCACCTCCTGCGCCTCTACACTCAACTCGTGGTGATCTGCGGATTCGAGCAGTTTGAGGTCATTCGCCAGCAAGCACTCATACTCCAGTTCGCTGGCAGATCCAAATGCTATCTGCAAAAACGCGCGAAATCGGCATCTCCTCTATGACATGCGCCTTCCGCAATATTGGCCCCGATGGAAATCGGAGCTCTGCGCATTTGGCTGGTCAGGCTATAAACTTCCTCGCGTGGAAACCTTTTTGTAAGCCTATACACGTCAAGCGTGAGGTGGTGCGCCTTCTCCACTTTGAGCTTTCCGAAATCCTTCTCTTTTCCATTCAACCGGCTGAAAGCTGATGGCTGATCGCTCGCGCCTCAAAAGCTTTTCACAAAATTCTTCCCCGGCATCTGGCGGATCTTGCTGGTCAGTTCCAGTTCGAAGAGAGCGGCGAAGATTTCTGAGGAGGACATTTCCGATTCCAGCTTCTCGACGATTTCATCGATATGCGTGGCTTCGTCGGCTTTCAGCAGGCTAAGGATTCGCTTCTCGTGAGGAGGCAGCCCGTCATCCGGAAATAGAGATGCCGCGGCTGAGCTTTCGGATTCAGGCGAGGCAGGAGGGGTCAACGCAAGTCGTACTTCTGTCGGGAGATCCTCCCACACGTCCTCCCAGGTCGCGACCAGCTTGGCGCCCTGTTTGATCAGTGTGTTCGGTCCCCAGGAATTCTTGTTGGTGACGTTGCCGGGCACGGCGAAAACATCGCGATTCTGCTCTAGCGCGAGCCGCGCCGTAATGCGCGTGCCCGAATATTCTGCGGCTTCAACCACCAGCACTCCGATCGACATGCCGCTTAAGATTCGATTGCGAATGGGAAAGTTCTGCGGAGCGGCAAAGGTACCCAAAGAGAATTCAGAAATCAACGCGCCGCCGAGCGCCAATATCTGCTCCGAAAGCCGGGTGTTTTCCTTGGGATAGATTACGTCGACGCCCGTGCCAAACACCGCGACAGTCTTGCCTTTTGCCGAGATGGCCCCGCGATGGCTGGAGGTATCGACGCCGCGCGCCATGCCACTAATAATGACCAATCCTTGCGCGGCCAGATCACACGCCAGCCGCTCCGCCATCCCCGAGCCATAGGGCGTGGGATGGCGGGTGCCTACCATCGCGATGCCGGGTCTCGTCAGCACCTCGGGATCCCCTCGAACATAGAGGATCAGCGGAGGGTCGTAGATTTCTTTCAGGCGCGGCGGATAGTGCAGATCGTCCATCGAGACAACGGTGATGCCCGCATCTTTCGCGCGAGTGAGTTCCTCCCGCGCTAGCTCAGCCGACTTCCCGGTGGCTAATGCCTGGGCGGAGACGGCTCGGAGCCCTGCCGCCTCGAGCGCGGTGAGAGACGCGTGAAAAACGGCTTCCGGACTGCCAAAGTGCTCGACCAGCTTGCGGGACCGGGTTGGTCCCAGGCCGGGCGTCAGGGTCAGAGCAAGCCAGTCCAGAACATGGGCGGCGGGGGAAACAGCTGTATCGGGCACAATTCGGCTCCGAGCGGACAGTAATTAGCATGCGAGAAGCGTGTCAAGGTCAGATGTCACAAGGCGTTTGTTAATATTGTGGAAAGAATGAGAAGGCTGCGAATCTCCGCCATTTCCTACCTGAATACCGCCCCTCTGATGTGGGATTTCGAGCACGGCGATGCCGGGCGGCACTTCGAGATAACCTATACGCTGCCTTCAGGTTGCGCGCGGGCGCTGGCGGACGGCGCGGCCGATATCGGCATCATTCCCGCGGCCGCTTACACCCAGATTCCCGATTTGCAAATTCTTCCCGATTTGGCAATCGCTTCGCGTCAGCCGGTGCGATCCATCCTGCTGGTGAGCAAAATCCCTGTGGAAAAGATTCGGTCGATCGCGCTCGACACCTCGTCCATGACCTCCGTCGCACTGACAAAAGTGCTGTTCGCGAAGTGGCTGGGGGGTGGCCGTGCATTCACTCCAATGATTCCCGATTTGGGAAGGATGCTGGCGGAACACGACGCCGGCCTGCTCATTGGCGATCCGGCATTGACGGTCGACCGCTCCCGCTATCACACCCTCGATCTCGCGGAAGAGTGGATCCGCTTCACCGGCAAGCCGTTTGTGTTTGCGTTCTGGGCGGTGCGGGGCGAGGCGTTGGGAGAAGCCGACCCAGCACTGGATCTCGCGAAGATATTCCGCGAATCCCGCGATCGCGGCCTGCAAGCTGAAAATCTGAACCGCATTGCCCGCGAGTGGGGACCTCGGCTCGGCCTGGGGGAATCGAGCATCCGCGCGTATCTGACCGAGAACATCCACTACACGCTCGATGCCGGCTGTCTGGAGGGTTTGCAGCTGTTCTATAACTACGCTGCCGAGATCGGTGCTTTGCCGGCTGCACCTGGGTTGCGTTTCGTGGAAGCGGCGAAAGCACTGGCCTCCTGAAAAGAACTGCGGCCTCGAATGTCATGAGCCTTTTCCAGCCCATCCCGAATACCGGAGGCGCCGCCGATGCAACGCGCCCGCTGGCCGACCGCATGCGGCCGCGCACGCTTGATGAGTATGTCGGGCAGGAACACCTGATCGGTCCGGGCAAGCCGCTGCGCGTACAAATCGAACGCGATGATCCGGGATCGATCATTTTTTGGGGACCTCCCGGCACGGGCAAGACCACCCTCGCCAAAATCATCGCGAATCTGACCAAGGCGGATTTCATCGAGTTCTCCGCCGTGCTCGCGGGGATCAAAGAGATCAAGCAGGTGATGGCCGATGCCGAACGCGCCCGCCAGTACGGCACTCGCACCATCGTTTTCATCGACGAGATCCATCGCTTCAACAAGGCGCAGCAGGACGCATTCCTGCCTCACGTCGAAAAAGGCAACATTCGGCTAATCGGCGCGACGACCGAGAACCCTTCTTTCGAGATTAACTCCGCCTTGCTGTCACGATGCCGCGTGTACGTCCTTCAACCGCTCACCGAAGAGCAGATCGTGCTTCTGTTGCGGCGCGCGCTCGCCGACAACGAACATGGGCTCGGGCAGATGAATCTGAGCGCATCCGGCGAGGTTCTGAAAACAATCGCGAGCTACACCAGCGGTGATGCGCGCAGCGCGTATAACGTGCTGGAGGTTGCCGCTGGATTGACGACATCCCCACGCCTCGCAGAACCGGCGAGACCTGGCGCGCCCGAAGGGATGGTAGATCAGCCGCACGAAATCACTGATGCCATCGCCCGCGATGCGCTGCAAAAGCGGATCCTGCTCTATGACAAGACGGGCGAAGAACATTACAACCTGATTTCCGCGCTGCATAAATCCGTCCGCAACAGCGATCCGGATGCAGCTCTGTACTGGCTCGGACGCATGCTTGAGGCCGGAGAAGATCCTCTCTACATCGCGCGGCGCGTTGTGCGGATGGCGGTGGAAGATATCGGCCTGGCCGATCCGAACGCGCTTTCGCTTTGCATGGCAGCGCGCGACGCCGTCGATTTCATCGGCATGCCAGAAGGAAATCTTGCCCTGGCTCAGGCTGTCGTCTATCTGTCGGCAGCGCCCAAATCGAATGCACTCTACACGGCGTATGGAAACGTCTTGCAGGATGTGGAACGCACTGCCGCGGAAGCAGTCCCGTTACACCTGCGCAATGCTCCGACCAAGCTGATGAAGGGACTCGGGTACGGCCACGGATACCAGTACGCTCACGAACTCGAATCGAAGGTTGCCGACATGCAGTGTCTGCCCGACAATCTGCGCGACCGCGTCTACTACCAACCCACGAATGAGGGAATCGAAAAGCGAATCCGAGAGCGGCTGGACGAGATCAAGCGCCAGAAATCCCGGGTCAGAGAAGCCTCCGTTCAGCCGCAAAAGAAAGAATCTTAACGGTCTTCGCGGCATCTACAAGCTATTAAAACCAGTGTGGATAGGCCGCTCCTATGTCTGCTTTACCCAATCCCGCCTTCACGGAAAGTCCGCCCCGGGTTCTGTCTGCGGAGCTCGTTCAGGACCTGCAGCGCGTGCAAAAGGCCGCGCAAAAAATCACTTCGATTCTCGATCTCAACGAACTCATCGACAGCGTGGTTAGCGAAGTAACCGAGTGGTTTGGCTGCCTGGAAGCGAGCATCTACCTGCACGATGAAGAGAATGCCGAGATGGTGCTGGCGGGAGTCGAAGGCTGCGACGCACACTGCAAGGGACTCCGCTTGAAAATCGGGCGCGAAGGAATGGTGGGTTACGTCGCTTCCACGGGCCAGACGCGATATGCCCCCGACGTGCGCACCGATCCCTACTACATCGCGTGCCACGCCGCGATCCGGTCGGAGATTGCGATTCCGCTTCAGGTGGGCGAGCAACTGGTCGGAGTGTTCACCGCCTCACATCCTGAAGTCGACGGATTCTCTCGCCAGCAGGTCCGGCTGTTGCAGGCTTTGTGCGACCACGTCGCAGTCGCGGTGCATAACGCGCGGCGCCTGGTTGTGGAACGGGCCGAGCGTGCCGCGCTCGATCGTGAAGCCGACGAAGCCCGCGCTATACAGCAGGCGTTGCTGCCCAAGAGTTCTCCGTACATTCCCGGCCTCGTGATTTCGGGACGCAGCGTGCCGGCTCGCGCCGTCGGAGGAGACTGGTATGACTTCATTCCCTTCCCCGATGGCCGCTGGGGAATTGTTCTCGCTGACGTTTCCGGCAAGGGAACCGCCGCGGCTCTGCTGATGTCGGCCACGCGGGGGATGCTGCGGTCTTTGGCGGAATCCGCCTGCACTCCAGGCGAAGTACTGACCAAGCTGAACGACTTGCTGGTTAATGATTTCCCGGCGGGAAAATTTGTGACTCTGGTTTACGCCGTTCTGGATCCGGCGACGCGGAGCGTCGTATTCGCGAATGCCGGCCACTTGCAGCCGTTGTTCATTGACGACCGGGGCGAGCACTTCCTCGATGTAGAACGCGGGCTGCCTCTCGGCGTCGCTTCAGGAGATTATTCGGAAACGCGGATACTCCTGTCGAAAGGATCGCGGCTGATCTTCTACAGCGACGGCATCACCGAAGCCGAGAATCCGAATCAGGAAGAATTTGGACTCTGCCGGCTCGCCGAACATGCCATTCGTCCGGAGGCTTCCGCCGTGACGATTGTCGATGACGTTCGCTCGTTCGCGAATGGTTCGGGCGTGCGCGACGATGCGACCGTGGTCTTTCTGGGCGTGAACTGCTGACTTAGCGCATGCGGGCGCGGTGTTCCTTCAGAATGCAGCGGTCCATCACGACGAAAACTCCCGCCTTCCGCGCCTTCTCCGCCGCCGGCTCATGAATCACTTCTTCCTGCATCCAGATCGCCGGAACTTTGAGCTGGATGGCTTGATCCACAACTTCTTCCACGAACTCCGGCCGCCGGAAAATATTCACGATGTCGATCTTCTCCGGCACGTCGAGTAGCGAGGCATACGCTTTCTCGCCAAGGCATTCCTCGATTTGCGGATTCACCGGAATGATGCGGTAGCCGTGACTCTGCATGTAGGCGGAGACACCGTGGCTTGGCCGCAGCGGATTGCGGCTGAGTCCGACCACTGCAATCATCTTTGCGCGCTTCAGCAGCTCCGCAATGGGGTCGGCTTGTGGGGATGAAACCAAGAAGTCCTGCGCCCTATTTCTTATTCGCAGCGTCCAGTTTCTGTTTGTACATCTTCAAAGCCAGCTTGCGGATCGTCTCCGAAACTTCTTTGTTGGCGGAAATATTTTTCAGATCTTGCGCGAGAAGATTTTTCATCAGCCCGAGGCCAAGGTCGAGAGGCGTGCGCGGATTGGCCACCAGGTTCCGTACGACGATGTAGTTTTTCATGAAGCGGCGCTTCAGCGGGATCTGGCGAAGCACGGCTTCCAGCACATTTTTCTGGCTGGCGATTTTCTCGACCTCGCCGTCAGAGAGCTTTGGCGCATCGAGCACCGCGAGCGCAACCACCTTGGTGCCGTCGCGAATGAGAAGCGATCGCTCTTCCTTATTGCCCTTCAATGCCAGCTGGATGCGGCCTTTCACGTCGAGGTGACTGATCTTCTGAAGAGCGTTCTCGCGCTTCGGCGGTTCGGCTGGCTTCTTTGCAGGGGCGGCAGGTTTCGGAGTATCCGCAGGCGCGGCAGGCGCTGAGGCGGCCGTGGGAGCTGCGGACGTCTGCGCCTCGGCAGTTTCGATGACGGGGAAATAGCCGCTGCCCAGCAACTCAACTATGCCCCCGATCGCCTGAAAAGGCTTCTCTCCCTCGGACACGATGTCGTGGGAATGATCTTTCAGGTAAGAAGAAACGACTTCATCGTGCTCGTCAGTAGAGGCCGGCGAGGCTTCAATCTTTTGGTCGGCCGCTGGTTCCGCTACATGCACTCCTTCCACCGGCGGAGCTGGCTCTGAGGCGACAGGCGCTGGTTGAGGAGCCGCGCCGTTCTTCAACTCCTCGGCTTCTTCCTTTCTTACATACGGATTCGCGCGAAGGGACGCCACAACTCTGGGCATCGAGCGGACCCTCTCGCTCTTGAGAATCACTTCCACGGTGTCGCGCAGGGCCGAGGCCGAAAGCTTCAGCACTTGCCCTTCTGAAACAGAAGGGTTTTCGAGTAATGCCGCGAGCAGGCTGGGACGGAGATTATCCGCCGAGATGAAGTAATCCAGAACTTCCGCCGCAGTCTGGGGATCGGCCACCGCTTCTCGGGAAGCTTTCTCGTCCCATCCAGCGAGGGTCATGCGCGCCGTCTCGCCGAAGATCCTGTTGTGCTTTGCCAGGTAAACAAGGATTTCGATGTTCTCTGCGGGAGGCACTTGCAGAGCGCCGCGCGCAGCAAACTGCATCATGTTGGAGGGCAACTTCGAAGCGCGGAGTTGATCAATCATGCGCGCCATAGCTTCATGCCTCGACGGCGGACTCGTCGATCCCGCCGGAAAGAGTGTTTTTCGTGGCCAGCAATTCGAGCTCTTTCACGGCCAGCGCGTACTCCCGGGTGATGCGATTCGGTTTACGCTCGAGAAATACATCCCTCAAAGTGCGATAGTACCAAAGAGTTCCCTCTCGTCCACCGTTGAACCGTGACCAGACAGATTCTCCAATGGCGCGGTAATCACTGATGATCGAGCGGATATTATTCAGCTTGTCGGCCGCTGAAACCAGGCGAGTGTTAGCGGGTTCTTTCTTTAGACGGCGGATGTAGTTCTCCTTTCGCTCGCGCCATGGGGGCTTGGGAATGACATATGCGTCGGTGCAGCCATCGACGATTTTCGCGGCCCGATCTCCGAAGCGCCGCCGAACTTCTTTCAGCATGGGCGCTCCGCCGCAGTCCTCCACCACATCGTGCAGCAGGGCGGCGATGGCGAGGTCTTCGTTTCCTCCGGCCTCGAGCACGAGCGATGCCACGCCCATCAGGTGCGCGAGATAAGGAATGGTTGAAGCCTTCCTCGCCTGGCCGGAATGTTTCTTCGCCGCGAACGTGAAAGCACGCAGGAATCGAGGGCCCAGTTTCATTGGCTTCTTTTTCCCTGCTCCTTCGTGCTGCTTGTGGTTCAAGATTTTTCCCCTCGCCGCGCCAGCAGGTATGCGCGAATAAACGGCTGCAAGTCTCCATCGAGCACGCGATCGACGTCGCCAACTTCAGTCTTGGTGCGGTGGTCCTTGATCATGCGATACGGCTGCAGAACATACGACCGAATCTGTGATCCGAATTCGATGTCGAGCTTCGAGTCTTCGATTTTTTTGGTCGCGGCGCGTTTTTTCTCCATCTCGAACTCGTACAGCTTCGAGCGCAGCATGCTCATGGCCCGTTCACGATTCTTGTGCTGCGAACGTTCGTTCTGGCAGCTGGAGACGATTCCCGTGGCGATGTGTGTGATTCGAACCGCAGAATCCGTCGTATTCACGTGCTGTCCGCCTTTGCCGCTGGAGCGGTAGGTATCGACGCGAATCTCTTCCGGCTTGATCACGATGTCGATGGTGTCATCGATCTCAGGCGACACATACACGCTGGCGAACGAAGTGTGACGCCGCTTGGCTTGATCGAAGGGCGAAATACGCACCAGCCGGTGCACGCCGATCTCACCCTGCAACAATCCGAAGGCGTAGTCGCCATTCACCGCGAACGTAGCCGACTTTAATCCCGCTTCTTCGCCGGGCTGATAATCATAGAGAACCGTCTCAAAGCCTTGCCGCTCGGCCCATCTCAAATACATGCGAAGCAGCATGTCGGCCCAGTCCTGCGACTCGGTGCCTCCGGCTCCGGGATGGATAGTGACAATGGCGTTGCGAGCGTCATTTTCGCCGGAGAGGAGCGTCTCGGTTTCGAGCTTGTCGATGAGATTGCGCAGGGAGGAAATTTCGCGGTCGAGGTCGCCGTCCACGTTTTCGCCTTCTTTTGCGAGGTCGAAATAGGCAGCGATGTCATCGCCCCGGCGCTTGAGGTCGGCGTCGGTGGTGAGCACGTGCTCCAGACGCTTTTTCTCGCGCATTACCTGCTGCGAGCGCTGTGGATTCGACCACAGATTCGGATCAGAGGCCTGCTTTTCGATTTCGGCTAGTTGCGGCCGGAGCTTTTCCGCGTCAAAGATACTCCCGGAGATCGTGGACTTTCTTGCTTAACTTCTCGTATTCCTGCTCGAGCTCTTGATTCATGAGGACGTTTTAGCCTTCTTCCGAATATTCAAAGGTGTGAAGCGGGCGAACAGCGCTCCAATCGAAATTATCGCACAGGCAAACGCGAACCAGTCGCCATGACGTGTGTAGAAAGTAGTGACGGAAGTGAGGGAGTAGGGGGCGACCAATGCGGCCCGCACTTTGCGGGGCAGGCGCGCTGCCAGGCGTCCCAGAGGATCGATCGACGCAGTCAGGCCGGTGTCGGTCGTGCTCAGGATCCAGCGGTTGTTTTCGATGGCACGCATGCGAGTCTGATTCAAATGCTGCGCCCATGCGCCGCTGTCGCCATACCAGCCGTCGTTTGAAATGTTCACAAGAACCTGCGCGCCGTTATTTGCGAATTGCCGCACTTCGCCGGGAAAAACGGATTCATAGCAGATAAAGATGCCGAGCTTTTCACCTCCGGCGTTCAGAGGCTTGCGCCAGGTGCCGTGCTCGAACTGACCGACTTCTTTCGTCAGGCCTCCGGCAAACGAAAATAGCCGCGGAAAAGGAAGATATTCGCCGAATGGGACGAGATGCACTTTGTCGTAACGCGCGGTCCATTGACCGCTGGGGCTGATGAGAGCAGCCGAGTTGAACAAAGGCCCTTCGGAATTCGGCGTTGGAGCGTTGCTGCCAATCGCTCCAGTCACGATCCAGGAGTTCGCGGTCCTGGCGATGTCGCTGATCGCATCGCGGAATTTTGGGTCATTGGTGAAGAATGGCGCGGGCGACTCCGGCCATACAATTAAATCGATCTTTGAACTCTCGTTCTTGGCAACCGAGTTAATCGTCAGACCGCGGAGATCGCGCAGCGTTTGCTGAAAATAATCCGGCGTCCAGCCGGCGGATACAGGAATGTTCTGCTGTACCAGCAGCGCAGAATGATCGGAGCGCGCAGCAGGTCCCTCAACTAGCTCTCCAGCCTGCAAAACGGCAGCCGCGGCGAGAGATGCGACTAGCAACGCGCTACGCTTCTGTTTCGGAACAAGAAATGCCGCGGCCAGCGCGACGTTCACCAACGCGATCTCAAAGGAAATTCCGTATACCCCTGTCCATCCGGCGATTCGACAGAGCGCAACATTGTTCACCTGCGCCGTGCCCAGCAAGTTCCAGGGGAAGCCTGTGATGCGCGCGCGGGCCAACTCGACCGCGACCCAGAGAAATGGCGCCGTCACCAGAGCGCGCCGATAGTCGCGCGAGCGGGCGAGCCACGCCATGAGCAGTCCGAAGAGCCCGTGGTAGAGCCCCAGATAGCAACAGAAGAGAAACAGAACCAGTAGAGCGATCGGAGTATCGAGCCCGCCGTAGAGGCGCATGGTGTCGAAAATCCAGTAGCAAGTTCCCGCGTACCAGAGGATCCCGCAGGCGCAGCCGAGCAGAAATCCCTGGCGCGGAGTCACAGGCTGCAGTCGAACGATTCCGGCGATCTCGAGTTCACCGGCTGCGCGTCCTCGAAGAAGCGCGACAATGAGCGGAGCAAGCGCGAACCAGGAAAGCACGTAGACGCCGGGCAGAGGAAAGATCAGTACCTGCAGAACCGCCGACAGGATCACCAACAACCAGGCGCTGGAATGGATTTGGCGCACGGGCCAAGGATAGCAGAGCAGTTCTCAGTTCTCAGGGGCTAGGGGTCAGGGGCTAGGGCTTGTAATCGGATCCGGCTTTTTCAACCTTTTTGACCTGCGGGAACTCTCGCGACCTCTGATCCTAGATTCTTCCGGACGAACTCTGCGATTTCGGCGGTCACGTAATTGGGTGGCGTGATGCGGAAGACGGGCTTGTCTGCCACCGGTCTCAGAGAAACCGACTGCCACTCCGTCTGGCGGCCGTTGTCGTGCAGGATCACGGCATCGGCGCGATCGAGAAATTCACGCGCAGAATTCTTGAAGTCCGCCGTCGCAGGATCGAGCACCGTTAAGTAAAGATCCGGGTGCATGAACTTCAATACGCTGTTCGATTCAAGAATCACATTGCGCGCGCTTTTCAGGCGCTCTCGCAATGTTGGCATCGCCTCAGCCAGCCGGCCCCGCTCGGTTCGGACCCAGAATACTTTCGCAGCGCCTGCCAACAGGAATCGAGAGCTGTCGGAATTACCGGCACGATCATGCTCTTCGGAGATCGCCCACGAATGATCACCCGTGGCGCAGTCGCAAGCCTCGCCATTCGCCGAGCAGATCCCGTGTCCATATTGGGTGATCTTCGCGGCAGTCCATTGGAATTCCGGGAGTGCCGAGATCAATCCTGCGACAACGCTGGTCTTGCCTACGTTGCGCGAATGACCGCCGATGACGACTAGTGCCACGATCAGTCCTTCTTTGCCAGGCGCGCAAGCGTTGCCAACTGCTTCAGATACTGGCGCAAGGGTTGCGCCGGAGTTCCCCAGAACGCCACGCCCTGGCCGCGTAGGATCTTATTGGGCAGCACTCCGCCCTGGCCGCCCAGCATGACTCCTTCGCCGATGTGAGCATGCTCGCCAATGCCGACTTGTCCGCCCAGCACGGCGCCTTTGTCGATTACGATGCTGCCGGATAACCCCGTCTGCGCGGCGATTACAACATCTTCCCCGATCTGGCAGTTGTGGCCGATGTGGACGAGATTATCGATCTTCGCTCCACGGCGAATTCTGGTTTCATCGAGCGCCCCGCGATCGACGGTCGCATTGGCGCCGATTTCGACATCATCTTCAATTACCAGGCGGCCGACTTGCGGAAATTTTTCGTAGTGCCCGGTCTTGCGGTCACGCACGTACCCAAAGCCGTCGCTGCCGAGCACCGCCCCGGCATGGACGATCACGCGGTCACCCAGTGTGGTTCCCGGATAGATCGTCACGTTGGGATAAATCCCGCATCCGCGGCCAATTTTCACGCCAGATCCAATCGCCGAGCCCACGCCGATGCGGGTGCCGTCGCCGACAGCGGCGTCTTCGCCGATCACTGCGCGTTCCTCCACGCGCACATCGCGCCCGAGAACCGCACCTGGATGCACCACCGCCGTTGCGTGGATGAAGCCTGTGGCTTTGGAGTCGGAATATTCGGCAAGGAATTTCGCCGCCCGCGAAAAGGCAAGCTTGGGATGGTCGCTGATCAGCAACGGACGATTGGAATCGCACGAAGCCGCAAAGTCACCCGCGATGATTGCTCCCGCATGAGATCGAATCGCAGCCCCAAGGTGCTTCTCGTCTTCGACAAAGACCAGATCCGTTTCTGATGCGGATTCGAGACTGGCGACGCCGCTGACTTCGACAGCGCCGTCTCCGATCGGACGCGCGCCTACAGCATCGGCAACTTCTTGCAGCGAACGCTTCATGGCTTCCACTTTATAGCAGCCGAGTGAAAGGACGGAAGGGCTCTCCAATTCTGGGGATTGCCGCAACCAGAAAGGATAACTTGAGGTTTACGGAGGCGTGCAGGTAGCGGTGCCCTGGCACATGATGAAAGTGCCGGTAATCGGACCAGTCGCGCCGCCGAGGCAAGTCGAATCTTTACTTTGCAGCGACCAGGTTCCCCAAGCAATTCCGTTGCTCAGGGTTCCGGTGGTCGTGCTTGTTCCGTTGGAGGTGCCGCTCACCCCGCCGCTGGGAGTCGTGCTCAAAACCAGGACATTCCCCGCCGCTGTTCCCGGGGCCGCGACCGAGGTTACGGTGTAGGTGAGGCTCCCGGTCACCTGTCCCGACTGAGCCGTATTCAAGGTCGCCGATCCGGTTGTGGTTACGGCCGTCAGGCCAGTTGAAAAGCACTGGCCCGCATTGAAGAATCCAAAGCCATTGATGTCCAACTCCTCCGGCGTTCCTTCGACTACGCTGGTCACCGCGAATGAGGTGACGAAATTGAGCTGAGACGCTGCAAACAGCGCCCCCGATGCGGGGGTCCCTCCCAGAAACTGAGCTTCCCAGTTTCCGTTGGTCGTGGTGGTGACCACGCCCGAGGAGGGGGTAGTTCCACATCCACAAACTGCAAGTTCCAGCACCAACGCCAGCAGGGCAAGCTTCTTCATGAACCTTCCTTGAATTGGGATCCCTATGAGAATAGAGAGATGCGGGCAGGCGCGTCAATGGATGTAAGGTCGGCATCCGGCGTCCGGCGTTCTGGCTTCCGGCTTTCGGCTTTCGGCTTCCGGACGGATCAGTCTACTTGACGTCTCAGCCATCCAGAAGCCGCAGTTAATGAGAGGGTCCGGAAGGGACAGCTATTTCGCCATCCTGCGCGAATGTCCCACAAATCCCGCGATCATGAACACAGCGGCCATGCCGATCAGAAATCCACCGGCAAATTCCGTATAACGGCCATGCAGCCAGTTATGCAGAACGAGGCCGCTGGCCAGCATGAGAAGTCCGATGGGCAGCAATCGATTGAGTTTGCGTTGTAGCACAGTCCTCTCCTTCTGGTGGCGCGGCACGGCGTAAGGCGCACGGACTCTGTCGCAAGCGCCTTCTGGAGCCTCGCTGCACGCCGGTCCTATGCGCCCCGCTTCGCCTTCAACTCCGTCAGCAGCTGCTCGATGCGGTCCTGCTTCTCGAGCGCGGCAAGGCGGTCTTCAATGTTGTCAGACGCTATCTCGGCTTTGGCCTGGCCGACGGCCTCCGAATGCGCCACTTTGCGCTTCATGCGGTCGAAGGCCGCCGCCTTCGATCCGTCGCCGGAGGCCATCCGAGCATCGCTCGCCTTGCCAATCGCGCGGGCGCGACGATGCTGCGCAATCAGCACGTCGGCCTTCGCCTGGGCTTCGGTCAGCTTTTGTTCGAGCTGCCGCAGCGCGGATTTCAGGTTCTCCACCTGCGCGCTCTGATCGGCGACCTGCTGCTTGAAGTTCTCCGTCAGATCGCGGTAGCTCTCCACCCGCTGCAGGGACGCCCGCGCCAGGTCGTCTTCTTTTTTGTCGACGGCCAATTCGGCCTTGCGCATCCATTCGGCGACCTTATCTTCGTTCTCTTTCTGCTTTTTCTCGAGCAGGTGCTGGTCGGCGATCGCAATCGCCACCTGCGTCTTGACCTGCAAAAGCTGGTTCTGCATGTCGAGAATGACCTGCTTGATCATCTTTTCCGGGTCCTCGGCCTTATCGATCAGGTCGTTCAGATTTGCCCGGACTAACGTGGAAACGCGCTCTAGTAAAGCCATGGTGAACCCCCTTCTGAATTCAGCTTGTAGCTGCTAGCTCCTAGCTTCTTACCTTGATTTCTTAGCTCGTGCACGCGGTGGATTTGGGCGCATTCCGGACAGTCCGTCTGCTTGCGCCGGAACGAAGCGCCGAGCAGCATCCCGATCGCGACCCCGATGCCAAGCCAGACTCCGATGTGTCCGGCGACCACTCCGAACGCCGCGCCCAGCGCCGCGCCCAAGGCCAGCCCCATGCCTGAATATTTCGACTTGCTTTGCATGACCTGCTCCGTATGGCTTCCAGCTGCCGGCTCTCGAACCTGAAAACCGAGAGCCAGCTAGCGGAAGTTCATCAACGCGGGAACGGCCCCGGCCGTTCCCGCACCCCTCGCTACGCCTTGGGCAACACCGGCGGCTTCGGCGTGTTGTCGCCGATCTGCCGGACCTTGCCCAGCAGATCTGACAGCGGCATGCCCGAGAGCGTCTCAAACAGTGCCGGCACCTGCGCCGCCATCTTCGCGATGTCGCCAGTGATCTTGTTCATTCCGGCAGCATCGCCATTGCCTGTCGAAACGATCGTGATCTTGTCGACGTTGGAGAGAGGGCTGGCCAGCGCCTTCACCACTTCCGGCATGGTGGCAAACAGCTTGTCGATCACGGCCGCCTGGTTGTACTCCTGAAACGCCTCCGCCTTTACGTTCATGGCCTTGGCTTCCGCTTCGCCTTTCTTGAAGATGATCTCGGCTTCCGCTTCACCTTGCTGCCGGATCGAGGAAGCATGTCCTTCCGCTTCGGCCATCAGGCGTTGCTTCTCGGCTTCCGCCAAAGTCTCAATTCGCTGACGCTCGATCTCGGCGCCTTTCAGCACGGTCGCGATCAGCTCTTTCTCGCGGCGGTTGATCTCAGCTTCCTGCACCTTGACCTGCTGCTCTTTCTCAATCTGCTGCACCTTCACCTGCTCAGCGACCACCTGCTGCTGCATGATGTTGGTCTGGATGTCATACGCCTTGTCGGCCTGCGCCTGCTGACGCTTGGTGACTTCGAGGAATTGCGCCCGCTTTACTTCCAGGTCGCGCTGGGCTTCGGCTTGTTTCGCCAACGACAGCGTTTCCGCCAACACGCGCTCCTGGTCGGCTTGCGCCTTTGCCACGGCGGACTCCCGCGTTGCCAACGCGCGCTTGATGGCGGTGTCGCGATCCGCTTCGGCGGCAGCCACGTCGGCGTCGCGCTTGATGCGCGCCACATCCGGGCGCCCCATGTTGGTGATGTACTCGTTCTTGTCGCGGACTTCCTTGATCGTGAACGAGATGACTTCCAGCCCCATCTTGTTCATGTCATCGGCGCAGGTCCCACGCATGCGGTCGGAAACCATCTCCGGCTGCTTCACGATTTCTTCCACGGTGAGTTGGCCAATGATGCCGCGCAGGTGGCCTTCCATCACCAGCCGGATCAGCCCTTCCCGCTCCTGGTCCGTCTTGGTCAGGAACTGCTCAGCGGCCGTGCGAATCGACTCGTCGTCGGATTTCACCTTGATCTGCGCGACCGCTTCCACCGTGACTGCCACGCCCTGCTTGGTGTAGAGATCCTGCTGCGGAGCCACATCGAACGACATCAGTTCGAGCGAGAGCCCGCGGCAGACCTGCACCATGGGCAGAACCATCGTTCCGTGGCCCTTCACGATTCGAGTTCCTCCCAAGCCATATACGATGAGTGCTTCGTGCGGACCAGCCTTGCGGTAGATCCTCGCCATTCCGCTGATCAGGAAAAGAATCACCATCACTCCCAGCGAGACGAAGATCCAGATCACAGCCATGTGAGAAATGCCTTCCAACATAACGCCTCCTTGAGAACAGTCCTCAGTTCTCAGTCATCAGTTCCGCGCTGCGCCAATTCGGCGGCGCGCAGCGAGAACTGAGAATTGACAGCTGAGGACTCACGGCCGCGGAATGAACCGCGTTCCGATTGAACCTGACAATCGCGTGATTCCCGTACCAGACGAATCCAAGCACGACATAAGCAACCACCAGGACGGGCCAAGATGCCTCCGGCTTGAGCGCATGCGCTGCTAGCGTGGCCAGCGTGAATACCACGAGCATCGCGGCCATGATTCCCAATCCCGCCTCCAGCGCGCCTTCCCGCGAGGTGAAGCCGTTCGCCTGCCCGTTGACGTTAAAGTGAACCGCCATGCGCGCGGGGAACTGATCCCAGCCGCGCCAGTATTCGAGAGCACTCAACGGAAGCGCCAGCCACATCAGCCCGACCAACGACTTGTACCAGTTACCGCTCATCGAATTACCTCGGTCGTCTCGTCCTCTTCGCCGGACAGTTCGCTCCACAGCCGGACGTAGGCGATTCCCTTTTCGTAACGCGTGACCACAACTTCAGTTCCTTTCACGATCCTTATGCCTTCCTCGCTGCGCGCGCCACAGACGCGGCGCGTTCCCGCCTGCGAATAAATCAATTCGCCCGTTCCGCCTTCGCGGATCGGCACCGACAGCCGGCCCAGCACGCCGACCATTTCAAAGTCAGCGGGATCGAGGCATTCGTCTTCCGAGATCAATACCTTGCTGAGGAACAGGAAAATGATTCCTCCGCCAACCAGCCCGCTGAGGACCGACACGAACATTCCCAGCCCCACCCACAGCGCCGAAAAGCGTGTCAGCAAATATCCCGTGCCGCCAAACCACGCCAGGAAGGCCGCCAGCACCGGCGGATTGAAGGGGGAAACCGTGACACCGCGACCTGCCGCGCCTCCCGACTGAGCGCTTCCCGCCGCTTGACCTCCGCCGGCCGGGCCATGTGCTACCGGACCATGTGCTACAGGACCGTGCGCGACCGGCACGTGCCCGATGCCATGACCATGAAAGTGCGGCAGATGCAGCCGGCCAAAACGCGATCCGCCAAAAATGAAGGAAAAGAAGCTGAAGCAAAAACCGACCGCGAAACAGACCAAATAGAAATCGGACCAGGTCATCGCATTCGCCTCCCCTCGGCACTCGAAGCGCTCTGACGGCTTGCCACTTCCGGACGTAACGCCTCCAGCAACCGGTCAGCCAGGCCGGGCGTGTCGAGAATCGCTCCTAAGAGCAGAAAGCAACGCCGCGTATCTTTTTCGCGCGCAGCCTTGATTAACACATTGCTCACCTCGGGATCGCTGGCAAACCGCTCCGACCCTTGCAACAGCCACACGTCGAGCTGCCCTTCGGTCGTCCGCAAATCGGAAGTCAGCTCAGCGTGATAGCCCTCGGGATCGTCCACGAGAAATCCAGGGTGAACTTTGAAAAATTTCGCGAGCAGCGCCCGCGACGATTGCGTCATATGCGGACGGGAGCCGTTTTCAATCTGCGAGAGATACGACTGGCTGATCGTCGGACCCTTGTCCCGCCGTTTGCCGCGGCCGCCGTTGCCCATCTCCTCGCGGATGGCGCGGACCAGTTCCAGCTGGGTCATCGGACGGCCCAGACCGCGCAACGATCCTTCGACCTCGCGCAGGTACCGGATTTTTTCGCCCAGCTTCATATGCGACCCGCCGTGTATTTCAAATCGAAATAACTATATTGCAATCTGTAATTTTTGTCAAGGAATGTATATCTATGTTTTTCAATAGTTTGGGCGCTAGCAATGAGCAGTGAGTGGTGAACCGTGACCGGAAATTGCCGGACGAGGAGAGGATCGGCTCATTGGAACTGCGCCGAGCTCGCGAAAAAAATGCCCCCGGGTTGGGCCCGGGGGCGTGGGGACTATTCTGTGGTTTTTGTTCTGTGGTGGAACTCTTGCTTACTGCCGGCGACCGTTATGCTTCGCGCGATAAATCTGGCGCGATTGCCGGTTCTGTTGCCGGTTGACCTGCTGTTTCTGTTGCGCGGTCAGCTTGCCGCCATTCGCAGCGCGATCGTTGCGCACTTCGTTGTTGATCCTCGCCTCGTTGTTTTCGAGGTGCGAGGTTTCGCCGGCCGTCAGCTGGCCGCTCTTGACTCCCTGCGCGATCCGATCCTGCTGATTCTCTTCCCGCTTGCCAACTTCGCTCTTGGGGTTTGTGTTCTGCGCGGCGGAATTATGCTTGTCCTGGTAAATCTGCTTCGAAACCTGATTCTGCTGCTGCGTGATGACCTTCTTGTCGGCCGTGGTCAGCTTGCCGCCATTCTCGTTCGACATGGCGTGCTCTTCTTTGTTGATATCGCCTTCCTTGCGCTCGAGGTTGGTCGTCTCGCCCGCCGTAAGCTGCCCGCTGTTAACGCCCTGCCCAATGCGGTCCTGCTGATGTTCTTTGCGCTGCTGAATGGTCTGCGCGGTCGGTGCGGTTGCGGGCGCCGGTGCGCTCTGGGCCACAAGAGGCAGCGCGGCAAACGCCAGCGCGGTACTAAACAACGTGATCTTGACGGTGCTCTTCATAGGGTTGTCTCCGTTGATCCTGCTCCTGAGTTCTTCCTGCATTGTGGCCACGGCAGAGGAAACACACCGTGTCAAGAAATGTTGCGCGGAAAACGTACAGGACAAGCCAGAGGGCTTAGATCCTCAACAACTCATTGAGCCGAAAGAGATTAAAGATCAGGGAACTGGAATGAAGCCGCTTAGAGGCCGGCTTCGATTCTCGATCGCGGATCCAGATAATCGCGCAACGCGTCGCCGATAAAGTTGAAGCTCAGCACGGCCAGCATGACCGCCATCGCTGGAAAAAGCACGAGGTGCGGGGCGTCAAACAGATGCGCCCGGCCATCGTTGAGCATG
The DNA here is from genome assembly GCA_963763845.1 of uncultured Acidobacteriota bacterium. Taxonomy (GTDB): domain Bacteria; phylum Acidobacteriota; class Terriglobia; order Terriglobales; family Acidobacteriaceae; genus Sulfotelmatobacter. Next base: position 193,567 of record CAVXPX010000008.1, on the reverse strand, counting down.
GTTCCCCAGCTTGCGGTCGGGGGCGGAACACCGAGACCGAGGAAGCTCATCGTGGCTTCGGCGAGAATCGCTCCCGCCATGCCGATCGCGGCCTGCACTACGACGGGCTGAATGATATTCGGCAGAATGTGCCACGCGACGATGCGAAGATCGCTTGCTCCGAGCGCGCGGGCCGCCTCGACGAATTCCCGTTCGCGCGCAGCCAGTACTTGTCCGCGCACCAGACGCGCATAGCCGACCCATCCGCCGATGGAGAGCGCGATGACCAGGTTGAAAATTCCGGGCCCGCGAAATGCGATGAACGCGATGGCGATCAGGATCCCGGGAAACGAAAGAAACGCGTTCATCAGCACTACGTTGACGAAGCGATCGATGCCTCCGCCGTAATAACCGGCAATCGATCCGATGATGAGTCCTATGCCCAGCGAGGCGGCGACCACGCAGCTGCCGACCAGCATAGAGATGCGCGCTCCGTAGATCACGCGCGAAAGAATGTCGCGGCCGAGTTCGTCGGTGCCGAACCAGTGCGCTTGCGAGGGCGGCTCCAGCCGGACGGCGAGATGAATCGCCGCAGGATCCTGCGGCGCGATCCACGGTCCGAAGATCGCCAGAATCATGAAGATGAAAATCAACAATACCCCGACTGCCGCCAACGGATTATGGCGGGAATGTCCGGCGATGCGGCGGCGAAGTGAGATAGCGGCGGTCGACACTTTGAGAATCTTACCTGCCTTCCGATTGCGAGTGATCGATCACTGGCGAATCCTCGGATTCGCCACCGAGTACAAGACGTCGGTCAGGAAATTCACTGCCACGTACGTCAAACCGATAGCCAGAATGCAGCCTTGCACTACGTAGTAATCGCGGTTTGAGATCGCGTCGATGGTGAGGCGTCCGATTCCGGGCCAGGAAAAAATCTTCTCGGTGACGATCGCGCCGGCCAGTAATGCTCCGAATTGCAGACCGAGAACGGTCAGCACGGGAATCATCGCATTGCGCAACGCGTGCCGGTAGACGACGATGCGTTCAGGCAGTCCCTTGGCGCGGGCGGTGCGAATGTAGTCCTGACCGAGTTCTTCCAACATGGATGTCCGCACCATGCGCGTCAGGATCGCGGCCAGCGAGCCTCCCATGGTGATGGCTGGAAGCACCAGGTGAGCAGGCGATCCGTCGCCGGACACCGGCAGCCAGCCGAATTTGATGGCGAAGATCAAAATCAGAATCGGACCGAGGGCGAAATTCGGGAACGACAATCCGAACAGACTCACCACCGAGAGCGCGCGATCATCCCAGCGATTGCGGCGCCGCGCCGAGCGAATTCCCGCCGGAATCGACAAAACGATGGCCACAAACAGCGATGCCAACGTGAGCTGCAGCGTGTACGGATACCGCTCCAAAATCAAATGCGTGACGCTCTGGTTGTAACGGATCGACCGGCCCAGATTCCCGTGAAGAACGCCTTTCCAGTAACGCAGATACTGTTCTCCCAAGGGAACATCGAGACCGTATAGATGGCGCGTGGCGGCGATGTCGGCAGCGGGAGCACCTTCGCCGAGCATCTGCTGAATCGGATCTCCGGGAACAAGGTGAATCAGCAAAAAAACAAAGCTGACCACCAGCCAGATGACTGGCAACGTGTAGAGCACGCGTTGGAGGACGGATTTCAGTTCTCAGTTCTCGTCATCGGTCGTTCGTCGTTCGTCGCTCGTCGTTCGTTGTTGGCCTTGTCGATCATCTCGCCGAGCGCGAAACTGGAGGCCTTAATGTCCTTGCTTTACCGCTTGCGCTTCGCCTTCCACGTGAGCCGTCTTCTCAATTCTCACTCTCGCGATACGGTGCCCTTCCAGTTCTTCGACGGTATAGCGGCGGCCTTCGTATTCGAACGAATCGCGCAGCTTCGGAATCCGCTGCAGCCGCGCAAGAATAAATCCCGCCAGTGTTTCGAAGCCCGCATCCCGCGGCAGAGTCAGGCCGTATTCAGTTTCCAGATCGCGGATGTTCACCGATCCTTCCAACAGCAGGACCGATTCATCTTCCAATGCCGGTTCGCTCGGCGACACGTCGAATTCATCTTCGATATTGCCCACCAGTTGCTCGAGAATGTCTTCCACCGTAATCACACCTGCGGTCGAACCGAATTCGTCCACCACCACGGCCAAATGCCGGCGGCGGTCCTTGAATTCGGCGAGCAATTCCGCGAGAACCTTCGTCTCGGGAACGACGACCACATCGTGCATGATCTGGCCGATCTGCATGCGGCTGATACGGGTTGCGGTCGTCTGGCCCAGATTGCTCAGGCGCAGCCGCATCCACCGCATCAAGTCTTTGTAGTAAAGCACGCCGACGATGTGCTCCGGGCCGCGCTGCGGATCGTAGACGGGAATGCGCGAATGCTGTCCCTCGACGACGCGCACCAGCGCATCGTCCAGTTGAAGGTCCGACGGCAACGAGAAAATGTCGGGCCGCGCGACCATGACTTCCTTCACCGTGATGCTGTCCAGCTCAATCGCGCTGTGGATCATCTCCTCCTGAAATTCGGGAATCTGTCCGAACTGGCGGCTGGCAGTGACGATCAATTTCAACTCGTCGGGAGAATGCACCGCTCCTCCGCGCCTGGTCATCTGCGCCCCGAACGCCCGTAAAACCAGTCCGCCTGAACGGCGCATAAAGAAAAGAATGGGACGAGTGATCGTGAGGAAAGCTTCCATCGGCGCCCCAACCGCGAGCGCGATCTGCTCGGCACGCTGCAGGGCAAGCGTCTTCGGCACCAGTTCGCCAAGGATCACGTGCAGGTAAGTGATCAAGCTGAACGCGATGGCAATCGCGATGCCGTGGGCGTAGATGGCGACGTGCGGCAGGCGCTGCACAAAATGCAGATTGCCGACGAGTCCGGCGACCATCGGCTCGCCAATCCAGCCCAACGTCAGGCTGACGATGGTGATCCCGAGCTGAACGCCGTTGACCACCTCGTCGAGGTTCTGGTGCAGACGCTGCACGATGCGAGCGCCGATGCGTCCTGACTGAATCAGCTGCTGGATGCGGGTGTCGCGCACGCTCACCAGGGCAAATTCGGCGGCGGCGAAGAAGGCATTGGCCGCGACCAGGAGCACGATCAGAAACACCCGGAGCAGCACAAAGGCGATCATGGAAGGCTAATTCTAACATTTCAAAGTAGTTGCGAAATACGGCGAGGGCTTGATTTTCGCCGCATAAGTTCATAACTGTGTTCCGGCGCACAAAAAATCCCGCGGCGAATGCGCTATCCTTTTTAGAGGCGACTGGTCTAACCCGCAGGCAGAAGAAGTGCCACTGCTGATCGGACCCTCGGAACTGAAGCCTGCAAGCTCCGGGGTCGCAAATGGAACGGCGTTTGCCGCGTCCTATCAAAGAATGTTTTCTTACGACGAAATTCAAGGAACTTAGATTGCTGGGCCCACGTAATAGAGATTGAGGGTGCGATGGCTCCCAATCTCCGGTTGGTGGCACATACAGGAGGATTTGTGAACGGTAACGGCAATAATGGAAAGAAGAAGCGCCGCAGACTGATTATTTGGGGCAGCGTCGCAGCAGTGCTCGTCCTGCTCATCGCAGGCGGAGTATTAGCGGCTACTCGCGGCGGCACCAAGATTGATCCTTCGAAACTCGCCAAAGTGGAGCGAGGAGACCTCGCCAAGAGCGTGGTCGCGACCGGAAAAGTTACGCCCATCACCAAGGTCGAGGTGAAATGCAAGGCCAGCGGCATCGTCAAAAAACTCTATGTGGATTACGGCGACCGCGTGAAGAAGGGCCAGTTGCTGGCACAACTCGACAAGGTCGAGATCGAAGCGCAGGTCGCCCAGTCACGCGCGGCTCTGCAGGCTGCCGAGGCCAATTCGACGAGTTCGCAAGCTGATTTCCAGCGCGCCAAGGTGGACGCAGAAGGCCCGGACGTTCCTCTGCTCAAGCGCGCGTATGACCGCGACGTCAGCATGGCAAAAGACGGCGTGGTATCTGAATCTGCCCTGGAAGACGCAGAGCGTGCGTACGAACTGGCGCTCAATAAGCAGAACGTCGCCAAAGCTCAGGTCACTGTGCTGAAAGCGAAGATCGCTCAGGCGCAGGCGCAGGTCGCGGAAGATGACGCCAATCTCAAGCAGCTTGATGAGCAGCTCAGCTATACCGACATCGTCTCACCGATCGATGGAATCGTGCTCTCGCGCGACGTAGAAATCGGCGATGCGGTCAGCTCCATTCTCGTTCTGGGATCTTCGGCCACGCTGGTCATGACGCTCGGCGACACCAGCGAGGTGTACGTAAAGGGCAAGGTCGACGAGAGCGATATTGGCAAGGTGTATCTCGGCCAGCGCGCCCGCATCAAGGTTGAATCTTTCAAAGACAAGACGTTCGACGGCAAAGTGACCAAAATTTCGCCGATGGGCGTGGAGAAAGATAACGTCACGACCTTCGAAGTGCGCGTCTCCATCCAGAACCCCGGCGGCGAGTTGAAGGCAGAAATGACCGCCAACGCGGAAATCATCCTGGAAGAACACAAGAGCGTTCTTCAGATCCCCGAAGGCGCCATCATCTACGACAAGGACAAAAAGGCGTCCGTGGATGTTCCGAATCCGAAAGCCAAAGATGGCATGGACAAGGTCGCCATCAACATCGGAATCTCCAACGGCGCCAAGACCGAAGTCTTGAGCGGACTGAAGGAAGGTCAGCAAGTGGTCCTGCAGTAAGCGGCAACCGGTATCCGCGATCCGGCTTCCGGTTCGAATTGGCGTCCGCTTGCACCGGAAGCCGAGAGCCGGAAGCCGGTTGCGTTATAAGCCGCTTCGTTTCTGCGGTCTGAGATTTCTACAGCGGACGTACGAATCATAAGGTCCGGTTCGATGACTCTCAGCGAAATTCTTCGACAGGCGGTCGCGAGCTTCCGGGCGCACAAGATGCGCACCTTCCTCACGATGTTCGGGCTGGTGTGGGGAATCGCTTCGGTGATCATCCTGGTGGGCCTCGGACGCGGTTTCGTCGTCGATCAGAAGAAGCACATGGAAACGCTGGGCAAGGACCTCGTCATCGTCTGGGGCGGGCGCACCAGTTCTCAGGTGGGAGGCCGCGCCGCCGGCCGGGAGATTCGCCTCAACGTCGACGACGCGGAACTGATTCGCGATGAGTGCTATCTCATCAAGAACGTCAGCCCCGAACTGCGGCGGACGATTCCGGAAGTCAGCCAATTTAACGAGGCGAATCGCGGCGTGGTCGGAATGTGGCCCTCCTACCAGGATTTCCGATCGCTGAAGATTTCCGAAGGCCGGCTCATTACCGATGACGACGAGCGCGACGGCCGCCGCGTCCTTGTGCTGGGATCGAAAGCTTACCGCCAACTTTTTCCCGGGCAACCGGCGATTGGCGCGACGGTCCTGGTAAAAAGCGTTCCGTATTCCGTGATCGGGGTTCTGGAAGAGAAAAAGCAGAATTCGAACTACAGCGGACCGGACAACGATTATCTCTTTGCGCCGTATTCGGCCGTCTCGCGCGACTTCCCTCCTCCCGACAAGCCGGGAGCAGGCATCACCCGCGGCTATCTCGACGACATTGTCTTTGAAGTCGGCAACCCCGAAGAGCACGAGGCTGCGGTTCTGCAGGTCCGCAGAACGATTGCCCGCGTGCGCCACTTCGACCCCACGGATAAAGACGCGTTATTCATCTGGGACACAATGGAGGGCGCCAAGCAGCTGGCCAAGATCTTCGGCGTGGTCACGCTGTTTTTCGGATGCGTTGCCATCGTCACGCTCTGCCTCGGCGGCATCGGTGTGATGAACATCATGCTCGTCTCAGTCAGCGAACGCACGCGCGAGATCGGCACGCGCAAAGCCATGGGCGCGACCAAGCGCGACATTCTGCGGCAGTTCTTCGCCGAATCCGCCATGCTGACTATTGCGAGCGGCATCCTGGGCTTCAGCTTTGGCGTCGGGCTATGCCTGGCGATGGAGGCCCTCCCGCTGCCCGACTTCGTTCCGCACCCGATCATTTCGCCAAGTTCCATCGTGCTATCCATCGTCACACTTTCGTTAATCACCGTGACCGCGGGCATGTATCCCGCCCAGCGTGCTGCGGATATGACACCTGTGGAGTCACTACGTTATGAATAAACCTCGAGTTCTTCGCTCAACTACCGTGTCCAGCCGGCTGGCATTGACGGCCGCGTTGGTCGTGCTGTTCGCATCCGCCGCATTCGCCTCATCCCCGCAAGGCACGTTCGAGAAGACCCTGACGGTCAACGGCCCAGTCGACCTCGAAGTGCTCACACGTTCCGGCGATGTCACCGTGCGAGCCGGTGCATCCGGCTCGGTTTTCATTCGCGGCAAGATCTTTGTCGGAGACCATTGGTTTGGCGCGCGCCGCGACGATGATGTTCACGCCATCGAGCAGAATCCGCCCATCAAGCAGGACGGCAACAGCGTTCACATCGATTACGTCAACTATCACAACATCTCCATCGACTACGAAATCACCGTGCCCGCCAATACCACCGTCCGCAGCCATAGCGGTTCGGGCGATCAAACGATTGATGGTACGAAAGGCAATCTCGATGTCCAGACCGGCTCGGGCGACATCAAGCTCTCCGGCGTTACCGGCGATGTTCATGTGCAAACCGGGTCCGGCGACGTGCGGGCGCACTCGATTGCAGGCGGCGTGCATGGCGGCACCGGAAGCGGTGACGTCGAAATCGAAGAGACGAGCTCGGGCGATATTGATCTGCACACTGGCTCGGGAAACATCACTGCGCGCGGAGTGCATGGTGGGTTTCGTGGCGAAACCGGCAGTGGCGACATCACGGCCGAAGGTACTCAGACCAGCGACTGGGACATTCACACCGGCTCTGGCACCGTCCGCGTGCGACTGCCCGGCAATGCTGCGTTTGATGCCGATATTTCCACCAGTTCTGGCACGGTGGATGTGAATGCGCCGGTCGAGATGACTGTTCAAGGACGGGTGGAGGAGACGCGGAAGTCGATCCACGGCAAAGTTCACGGCGGAGGCCCAGTGCTTCGCGTCCGCACCGGCTCGGGAGACATTCACATCGAGTAAGTTCATTGGCCACGGATTTAGGCGGATAAACACGGATAAAGCAAGAAGGCGCGTTATGGGTTTCTCTTTCGGGGGTTTGATCCGTGGAGATCCGTGCTGATCCGTGGCAAAGGGTTTGTCGTTTATGTTTTTGAAGGAACTCATCACGCAAGGCTGGCAGGCGCTGATGCGCGATCGCACGCGATCCGCGCTTACGATGCTCGGAATCGGCTGGGGCCTCGTCTCGGTGGTTCTGCTGCTCGCCTACGGCCAAGGCCTCGGCGGATGTGTGCTGCATGCCTTCTTGAACATGGGGAACAACGTCATCGTGCTATGGCCGGGGCAAACCAGCATGCAGGCCGGCGGCCAGCGAGCCGGCAAGAAGATCACTTACGAACTCGAAGACGTCGAGGCCATTCGCGACGAAGTTCCGCTCGTGCGCGCCGTTAGCGGAGAGATCGATCGCGACTTCGGATTCAAGATCGGCACGCGGGTCGTCTCCATCATGATCCGCGGCGTCGATATGCCATATGGCCAGATGCGGAAGTTAGATCTCGCCGACGGCCGCTACTTCGACGAAGGCGACTTCGCCGATCATCGCCGAGTGGTGATTCTCGGCTACGAGGCAGCGAAGAAAGTCTTTCAGGGAGCGCCCGGCGCCGGGCAACATGTCGAGATCGGCGGCCTCGATTTCGAATGCATCGGCACCATGAAAAACAAGATTCAGGACTCGATGTACCAGGGTCCGGACAACGAGAACGCATTCATTCCCTTCGCCCTGATGCGCGATCTGAAGAACATTCGCGATCCCGACGAAATCATCATTCAGCCCACGGCGCCGGAACTGAACAAGAAGGCTCTGATGGCCGTCCGCGAGGTGATCGCGCGCCGCCATCACTTCGATCCCAAGGACGACAAAGCCACGCCCGAGTGGGACACCATCGAAGATCGCAGCATGATTAACGCCTTTTCCTACGGATTGCAGGCAGTCCTTGGCTTGATCGGAGTGTGCACGCTCGCCGTGGGCGGCATTGGGGTTATGAACATCATGCTGGTCTCGGTTACAGAGCGCACGCGCGAGATCGGCCTGCGCAAGGCGATCGGCGCGCGCCCCCGGCACATTCTGGTGCAGTTCCTGCTGGAGGCGCTGGTCCTGACCTTCGTGGGCGGCCTGATCGGAATGGCCGTCGCCGAACTCTTAACCTGGGTCATCCCGCCGATGCCCCTCTATGACGAGTTCTACAAAACCGCCGACCATGAAGGCGCCATCTTCCTCCACGCCTCGATGGGCGTCATGATGATTTCGTTCGTCATTCTGTCCCTGGTGGGGGTGGTTTCCGGCTTCTTCCCAGCCTTGAAGGCAGCGAGGCTAAACCCTATCGAAGCCCTGCGATACGAGTAGGCTTCGCCAAAAGAAATATCTGCATCATAGGAACTGACGTCGAGTCGAATACGTATCTTTAAAAGGGCCTCCCGACATGCGAACAGTCCTCGACATCTTTGCGCAGATCTTCCGTAACCTGTGGGCCCATAAACTGCGCTCGTTTCTGACCATGTTCGGCATCGCGTGGGGCGTCGGATCTCTGCTGCTGCTGGTGGGGGTCGGCGAAGGCTTCCGCTCCGGCAACAAGCGGGAAATGGCCGAGTTCGGCAAGAACATCATGTTTCTTTTCCCGGGACGAGCTCCCGCCGTCCGCGGCAACATGAGTTCCGCCCGCTCCTACTTGCTCACCTATCAGGACTATCTCGACATCCGGCAAGCCGGATACGTTCTGAATGCCTGTCCCATCATTTCGCGGAGCGACCTACACGAAGTCAGCGATTTTGCCACCGCCAGTGGAGAGATCCTGGGCACCGAACCGCAGCTGAACGAAATCAGTTACCTTCCTTTAAAAGAGGGACGCTGGCTCAACGCGATGGACGGAATCCAGCGGCGGAACGTGATCGTGCTTGGGAACGAACTGCTAAAAGCACTGTTTCCCGGGCGACCCTCCGTCGGCTCATTCGTTCTTCTGAACGGAATCCGGTTTGAAGTTGTAGGCAGCATGCCGCACCTGGGCCGCGGCGACAACATGTGGCTCAACCTGCGAGGCTACATTCCGTTTCAGGTCATGGCCGCGAATTTCCCGCTCAAAGGAGAAAATCACGAGAACTCGATCTCCTTTGTTGAATATCAGCCGCTCGTGACCGCCGACCACGTGCTGGCGCAGAAGGAAGTTCACGAGATCGTCGGCCGCAATCACGGATTTGACGCGACTGATCAGAATGCCTTTGACGAGTGGGACTCGATCGAAGAATCGAAAATGGTGAATACCATCTTCGACGTGATGAACATGTTCCTCGGCGCGGTGGGTATGGTGACGTTGGCTCTGGGCGCGATTGGCGTCATCAACATCATGCTTGTAGCCGTCAGCGAGCGCACCCATGAGATCGGTCTGCGCAAAGCCCTGGGTGCAACCAACCGCAATATCCTGTTTCATTTCTTCCTCGAAGGGCTATTGCTCACGATTGGAAGCGGCTTCATCGGCATGCTCTTCGCCGGCGGGTTGATGGCCTTGATGGGGGGGATCCAAGGTCCGCAGGGCTTTGATCCGCCGCGATTGGTGCCGATGTCCGCGCTTCTGGCCATCGGCAGCCTGACTCTGGCTGGCGTCTTCGCTGGTCTTTATCCCGCGCGCAAGGCGGCCATGCTGCCCCCAGTGGAAGCGCTGCGCCAGGAGTAGATGCCATGTTCAGAGACCTGCTCCAGGAAGCGTACACGGCGATGCGCCACAACCGGCGGCGAACCGCTCTGACCATGCTCGGCATGGCTTGGGGCATCGCCACCGTCGTCATGCTGCTGGCTTACGGCGACGGATTTGGCCAGGCCTGCGAAAACATCTTCGCAAACTTCGGCACCAAGCTCGTCATCGTTGTGCCGGGTAAAACCTCGCTGCAGGCCGGCGGCCAGAAGTCCGGAGTCCAGATCCGCTTTACGCAAGACGACGTCGACGCCTTAACTACGAACCTGCCTCAGATCACCCACATCACTCCGAGTGTCGACAAGCAGGTGAACGTGCAGTATGACACCCGCGATTTCACCTTTTCCGTAACCGGCAACGATCCCGACGTTTACGAGATCCGATCTCTCAAACTTGCGCAAGGCCGCTTCTACAACATGGAGGACCAGGTACAGCGCGGCCGTGTAGCGGTGATCGGCTCCGAAGCCAAGGAAAAGCTGTTCTCAGGGCGCAATGCGATCGGCGACTACATACGGCTCGACGGAATCAGCTATGAAGTGGTCGGCGTCTTGAGTCCGAAAATGCAGGAGGGAAACGACGACATCAACCGCGTCGTCTACATTCCATTCACGTCGATGAGCGATCTGAAAGATACGCACTATCTCGATACCATCTGGTTTAACTACGAGACGCCGGAATTCGAGAAGATCGAACCCGCCGTGCGCGCCATTCTCGCCACCAACCACAAATTTAATCAAAGCGATCACGATGCGATGCGAGTCTTCAACCTGATGACACAACTGCATCAGTTCCAGATCATCACCCTGGGATTGAAAATTCTGATGGGATTCATCGGCACGCTCACGCTGGGCATCGGCGGCGTCGGCCTGATGAACATCATGCTGGTTTCGGTCACCCAGCGCACGCGCGAGATCGGCGTGCAAAAAGCGCTCGGGGCACAGCGGCGCTACATCCTGATGCAGTTCCTGGCGGAGGCGCTGACCATCACTTTCATCGGCGGCGTTCTGGGAATGATTCTGGCCTATATTGTGTCGCTTTCGGTGGGACGACTCACTTTCTACAGTGCTTTTGCGAAAAACGGACAAGCCGGCGACATCCGCCTAATCATCGCTCCGGCCACTTTGATCGCCTCCACGCTGATTCTCGGCGCAGTGGGGCTTGTCAGCGGGATGATTCCAGCCTTCCGCGCCTCGAGACTCGATCCGATCGAGGCCTTGCGACACGAGTAGATCTTGCTTGATATCACATCTCGCCGATCTAATTTCCCACAAGACTCTCCTTGTTCCGATTTCGTAAACGTCCCTCCGTTGTGATTGTTTCGTCTTGACATCGAACAGTCCCCCCTGTACTTACTCGAAGCTGCACTTCCTGACTGGGATTCCCTGGGTGGAATGGGGTGGGAATCTCGCCACGCAACGAGCCAACCTTGTTGGAGGAATAATCATGAAGAAAACAACGTGTGTATCGCTGCTCTGCATTGCATCGTTCTTCTCGGCCGCTGTAGTGAAAAGCCCGGCGGAAACGGTGAGAACACGGCACGTCCGCCAAGTGAGCATCAACGGCGAGGCGAGGGTGGTCGGCCACCTTCCCGCAACACAGGTCATGCAGTTGGATGTCGTTCTGCCCATACGCGATCAGGCTGGACTCGACGCCTTTCTAGCCGATCTCTCCAGCTCAACTGTCCCCAATTACCGGCGCTTTCTTACTCCGGCCGAATTCACCGACCGGTTCGGGCCCACGCAGGAAGACTATGACGAGGTCGTCGGCTACGTTCAGAGCCGCGGCATGACCGTAGTAGGTGGATCTCGCGACGGCTTGGACGTCCAGGTCAAAGGACCGGTCTCGGCCATCGAGTTGGCATTCCACATCAACCTTCTGACCTACCAACATCCAACCGAGAACCGGATTTTCTACGGGCCTGATCGCGAGCCGACGACCGACCTGTCGTTCCAGCTCTGGCACATCTCAGGCCTCGACAATTACTCGATCCCGCACCCGCTCTACGTAAAGAAGTCGGACTACGCCAGAGCGCACGGCATCAGCCCCGACTTGGTCGTAACACACGCGACGACGGGTTCAGGGCCATCTGCGTCGTTCCTGGGCAGCGACATGCGCGCGGCCTATTACGGCGGAACCGCATTAAACGGCTCCGGCCAGAACCTCGGACTATGGGAATATCTTGGAACCGATCTCGCAGACCTGAACACCTACTACGCCAACGCTAAGCAGACCAACACCGTGCCGATTACTCTGCTCTCGACCGACGGCACCAGCACCAGCTGCGTCGATTCCAGAGCGGGGGGCCGCTGCGATGACACCGAGCAAACGCTCGACATGACCCAAGCTCTGGGAATGGCTCCCGGACTGGCCAGCCTGGTGATGTATGTCGGCTCAACCGACACCGCCATCATCAGCTCTATGACGACGCACAATCCGCTTCCCACCACCATCGGCTGCTCGTGGGGCTGGACTCCGGCCGACCCGAACACGCTGGATCCTTATTTTGAGAAGATGGCGGCACAAGGACAGAATTTCTTCGCGGCATCCGGCGACAGCTCGACCTGGTCGCGACGCAACGAAGCCTGGCCCGCCGATGACGCCAATGTCGTTTCGGTTGGGGGCACGGATCTGACTACCAGCAAGGCCGCCGGTCCCTGGAAATCAGAAACGGCATGGAGCGACAGCGGCGGCGGAATCTCTCCTGACAGCATTAAGATTCCCTCCTGGCAGTCGCAGCCCGGAGTCATTAACTCCAGCAACAAGGGATCGACCACGTTGCGCAATGGGCCGGATGTTTCCGCGAACGCGAATTTCACTTTCTACGTTTGTGCGGATCAGACCTCCTGCACCGCCAACGAATATGGAGGAACCAGCTTTGCCGCTCCCATGTGGGCCGGCTACATTGCCCTCGTCAATCAGCAATTGGTGGCCGACGGCTACTCGAAAATTGGCTACATCAACCCCTATCTCTATTCGTTCGGAGTCAGTTCGAGTTACGGCACGGATTTCCACGACATTACCAGCGGAAAATCCGGAAGCTACTCTGCCGTGACGGGATACGATCTCGTAACCGGATGGGGCAGCCCGAACGGCCAGGGCCTGATCAACGCGCTTGTTGGCGAGAAATAGCCGCAGGTGGTTCTTCCCTTCGAAAAACAGGAAGCTCGGATTTGCAACCTGGGCTTCCTGTTTTCGTCGGATGGCGCTTTCTGGATCGCGGCGGATTTAAGTTCGGAGAGAGTTACCCTCGTGCCTTGACGCCCCGCTTCCCTGCCAATTAACTTCCAAGTACGTAGGATTTTGTCTTCCAGCGAGGGGAATTTGCCGCACCGTCCGATCATCACTCTGACTACCGATTTTGGGACCAGCGATCATTTTGTCGGCGCCGTGAAGGGCGTCATTCTCGATATCGTGCCCGAGGCTGCGATCGCTGATATCACGCACGCCATTCAGGCCTACGACGTGCTCGATGGCGCTATCGCAATTTCGCAAGCGTATGCTTACTTTCCCACGGGAACGGTTCACATGGTCGTGGTCGATCCCGGCGTGGGAACCACTCGCCGCCCGATCATCGCATCGAGTGACGGATACCATTTCGTCGCGCCCGACAACGGCGTGCTGTCGATGGTCTATGCCAAAGAAGAGCGCATTCACGTGCGCCATGTGACCTCCGAGCATTATTTCCACCAGCCGGTGAGCAGCACCTTCCACGGACGCGATGTGTTTGCTCCCGTTGCCGCGTATCTCGCCAAGATGGTCGACTCGCACAAGTTCGGCGATGAGATCGAAGATTACGTGAAGTTCGCCGCGCCGCGTCCGAAGCCGGCGGGCGAGAACCGTCTACGCGCAGTCGTGTTGAAAGTCGACCGCTTTGGCAATCTGATCACAAATCTCACACCGCAGGACGCACCCAGCCTGTTCGGCGCGAATCCCTCTCCATTCAAGATTGTCGTCGGGAATAAAGAAATCACAGAAATCCGAACCGCCTACGCCGAAGGCGCTCCGGGCGAAGTCTTCGGCATCCTCGGCAGCATGGGATATCTGGAAATAGTCGCCAACCGCGCCGCCGCCGCTCAACTTGCGGGCGCAGGCAAAGGCAGCGAAGTCAGCATCTTCCTCGGAGAAGCGGCCGCCGCGGGCAAAGGCGCATAAAGAATCCAATCATTGTCATCTCGACCGGAGCATTGCGTCCCGCGAAGCGGAAAGCAATGCGGAGTGGAGAGACCCTCTGTTCCAACCCGCGTGAATCCCCCCGTGATCCTCTGTGTCCCCCTGTTTTGAACTACTCCCTACGAATTTTTCGGCCTGGGATGCACGTACCGCTCCATCTCCCCCGTCCACTTCAGAAAGCGCCACAACTCCTCGCGTTCGCGCCACATGAATTCCCAGAATTCCAGGAACCCGATCTGCTTCATCTTCACGCCGGTGTAGGTCTCGATCCTCCACAGGAGATACGGACTCCGCCACGGCGTCAGCCGATGCCCCTTCGTAGCGTTCCAAAGGAACCGGATCTTGTAGAGCATGCGGAGCCATCATAACCGAAGAACTTCCATCGGCCAGTGTCTTCGAAGTTCCGCATGTTAGAATTCCTTCTCCGCCGGGACCTCTTGCACATGCCTGACGCAAATGCCCGCCAGAAGGCTGAAGATCACTACTATGCCGCGCTCGATCTCATGGCCGACGGCAAGTTGAATGAGGCCGTTCAGGCATACAACGAATCGCTCGCAGCCGATCCGACGTTCACCGAAGCCATGCACGGCCTGGCGCGCGCCCTGCAGGATCTTGAGCGCTACGACGAGGCGATTGCGGTGGCCCAGCGCATCGCCGAATTCGATCCCGACGACGTCCTCGCCCATACCAGCCTCTCGGTGCTCTATCAGAAAAAAGGCATGATTGCCGAAGCGGAAGCCGAGGGCGCAAAGGCGAGAGTCCTGGGATGGAAGCAGCAACTGAAGAAAGGCAGCTCGTAGGACCGCGGCGCAGGCGCTCAAGTGCAGCAGAGCGCGGATCCGTATTAGGACAGGATTCGTGTTACAGGGCGGTTCGTATCAGGGCACGGATTATGGTGCCGTTAAAGCTGCAGAATCAACGCGCCTTCACCAGCTGCGGGAAAATTCGCTTCGGATTGTCTTTTTGAAAGGGCTTGGCTTCGAGCCGCGCCAAAAGCGCCGCAAAATTGATTATGGCTTTAGCCGCTGAGGGACATTTTTCTGAGCTGATTTCGAAGCCCTGACTTGCACGGTCTGCCACCAAGCGGCAGAAAGAACAAAGAACCAAGATCGAATTCACTTCGTCATGGCAAGCACATCCATTGAAGTTTCGGGAGTCTGGGACGCAGCGCTCGACTCCGCTCTGCCTGAACTGCCTCTGGCAACCGCGCACGTCTGGAAGCGAAACCTGCACGGCTCTGATGCCGAAGTGGCAGCCTGCCACGCACTGCTGTCCAACGAAGAGCGCGAAAAGGCATCCCGCTATCGCGTCGAGCGCCCGCGCACCGATTACATCCTCACTCGCGGCACGCTGCGCTCGCTGCTTTCCAAATACCTCCGCATCACTCCGCAGGACATTTCATTTCGCTACACGCAATACGGCAAGCCATTTCTCGCAAACGAATGCGATCTCGCCTTCAACGTCTCACATTGCGAAGGTCTCGCGCTTCTAGCCTTCACGCGAAAGCGCGACATTGGAGTTGATGTCGAGAAGTTTCGTCCGCAAACCGACGCGTGGAAATTGGCTGAACGCTTTTTTTCGCTTCGCGAGCGCGAGGCGTTGCGACCTCTCTCTGGCGACGAGCTTCACACTGCGTTCTTTCGCTGCTGGACTCGCAAGGAGGCCTACATCAAGGCAAAAGGCGAAGGGCTATCGCTGCCGCTCCACCAGTTCGATGTCTCGATCGAGCCCGATCCGGAGGACGCGCTTATCGCAACCCGGCCCGATCCTGCCGAAGCGAGTCGCTGGATGCTGCGCAACCTGCAGACAAATCCGGGCTACGCAGCCGCGCTGGCGATCGGGAGATAGTCCTGGCAGGTTCCATCAGCGATCCGTCTCCGCAATTTCCGATCCTGGAAACACAAAGATCTGTCCGCCCGACCACGCAAGAACTTGCATACTTATTCACACCAGGGGAGGACTTTCATTCCCACCTCTGCGCAACCCTTTGCACATCATGCCGCTTAAAACCGCCTCTCCTGCGGAAAATCCCAATTTAAGCTTTTATCCTTATCAATTTACAGTACAATGACAGAACCTTGAGCGGCACAGCAGGTGCTTGCTCTTAGATCAGCGATTCTGTGGTGTGAAGATCAACTTGGGGTCGCAGACCTCAAATTGTGTCTCCTGAGCATGTCCCCCCTTTACATGTAGGAAGTCTTCACCGATTCCTTTCAGCGAGACATTGAGTTACATGCACTAATTCTAAAATCGAAGAACCTTGGGAGGCTCACTCGCTTGTCCGCTTCTACTAGCCATTTGATCGCTCCGCACGGCGGGGAACTCGTTAACCTGATTGTCGCTCCGGAAAAAGCCGCAGAACTGAAAGCCCACTCTCGCGAGTGGCCGTCGTGGGATTTAACGGCACGTCAAATTTGCGATCTCGAATTATTGATGAGCGGAGGTTTTTCTCCCCTCACCGGCTTCATGACCAAGGCCGACTATGAAGGCGTCTGCCACAACATGCACCTGGCCAGCGGCATTCTCTGGCCCATGCCAATCACGCTCGATGTCACCGAAGAATTTGCCAAGAAGCTCACGCCCGGCAGCAGCAAAGTAGCGTTGCGCGATGCCGAAGGCGTGATGCTCGCCGTATTGCACGTGGAAGAAGTCTGGCAGCCCGATCGCGCCGCTGAGGCAAAGGCGGTTTTCAACAGCACCAGCAAGGCGCATCCCGGCGCCGACTACGCGATGAACAAGGCGAATCCGTGGTATGTCGGCGGACGCATCGAAGGCCTGCAGGCTCCTTCGCATTACGATTTCCGCACCCTGCGTTTGACTCCGGCGGAATTGCGCGCCGAATTCGCCCGTCTGGGATGGCGCCGCGTGGTGGCCTTCCAGACCCGCAATCCTATGCACCGCGCGCACGTGGAACTCACCTTCCGCGCCGCGAAACAGGTCGAAGCGAACTTGCTCATCCAGCCTGTGGTCGGAATGACCAAGCCCGGAGACGTCGACTACTACACGCGCGTCCGCTGCTACCAGTTGCTCAGTTCGAAGTATCCGCAGGGAACACAGAAGCTCTCTCTGCTGCCGCTCGCGATGCGCATGGGCGGCCCGCGCGAAGCCATCTGGCATGCGCTGATCCGCAAGAACCATGGCTGCACACATCTTATTGTCGGCCGCGATCACGCCGGGCCGGGCAAAGACACCGACGGCAAGCCGTTCTACGGACCCTACGAGGCGCAGGAAGTCTTCAAGAAGCACGAGTCGGAAATCGGCGTCACCATGGTTCCTTTCAGCATGATGGTGTACCTCGAAGACGAGGACCGCTACGTTCCCGACGACGAGGTGAAGAAGACCGACCGCGTTCTCAACATCTCCGGCACGGATCTTCGCCAGCGCCTGAACGAAGGCCGCGAAATTCCCGGATGGTTCACTTATCCCGAAGTCGTCCACGAACTGCGCCGCAGCTTTCCGCCACGCAGCCGTCAGGGCGTCACGATCTTCTTCACTGGACTTTCGGGCTCGGGCAAATCAACCATCGCCAACGCGCTCCTGACCAAATTCCTGGAAGTCGGCGGCCGTCCCATCACTCTGCTTGACGGCGATCTGGTTCGGAAGCATCTTTCGTCAGAACTTGGATTCTCCAAAGAGCATCGCGATATCAACATCCGACGTATCGGCTATGTCGCGTCAGAAATCACCAAGAACGGCGGCATTGCCATCTGCGCTCCGATCGCGCCGTACGACGCGACCCGCAAGCATGTGCGCCAGATGGTCGAGCCCTATGGTGGATTCATCCTCGTGCACATCGCGACTCCGGTGGAAGTCTGCGAGCAGCGCGACCGCAAGGGACTTTATGCAAAAGCCCGCGCCGGCATTCTGAAGGAATTCACCGGGATCTCCGATCCCTACGAAGTTCCCGCGGATGCCGAGGTCACGATTAATACTGGGGAACTGTCCCCCGAAGAAGCCGCGCAGGAAATCATTCTGCATCTCGAGCGCGAGGGCTTCATCGGGGTCAACGGAGCTGCAGCTTAAGCCTGAAGTGGGGCAACTATGGAACTGCTGGTAGCCAAAATCCTGGTTGGCTTTGTGGTCGGCGTTCTCATTGGTCTGAGCGGCGTGGGGGGCGGCGTGCTGCTGCTCCCCGTGCTGATCTTCGGCTTGAGAATCCCCGCGATCGTTGCCGTCGGCTCCGATGCGCTCTTTAATTTCTTCACCAAGGTGCCGGCCAGCCTGCTTCATCTGAAGAAAGGCACGGTGCGCAAGAAGGTGGTTCTCGCTCTTGCCATCGGAAGCGTTCCCGGATCGATTTGCGGAGTACGGCTGCTGGTACATATCCGCCATCTCTATGGCGATGGCGTCAACAATTTCATCAAGACCGCTGTCGGCGTACTGCTGATCGTCGTTCCGTTATTGCTGCTCTTGCAGCGGCGCATTGAAGAACGTGTCGCTCAGCGAAGGCCGACCCTGAAGGGATTCGCCGGAATGGCCCTGATCGGCCTGACGGCGGGCTTTCTGGTCGGAATGACTTCAGTCGGATCGGGCAGCATCATCATGATGCTGCTTCTGCTCTTCTACAGCTTCTCGCCCAAAGAGAATGTCGGGACCGATATCGTGCATGCCGTCATCCTGACTGGAGTGACCGGATTCTTGCAGTTCCGGCTCGGCAATGTCGATTCAACTCTGGTTCTGACATTGCTCATCGGCTCGATTCCCGGAGGCCTCGTCGGCTCCCATCTCGCTACCCGCTTGCCGATGCTCTGGCTTCGCCGCCTTCTCTGCGCCCTGCTGCTGATCACCGGCGCACGCATGTTGTGGGCGTGATCTGTCACAATGAATCAGGACATCATGAATTCTTCCTACGCTGACATCCTCAAGCGCATTGAAGCGGCGCTCGAAGCCGCCCGCACTGTATTCGCACGCTATACTCCCGGCGCCATCGAAACTGAATACAAGATCGGACACGATCCGGTAACTGAGGCCGATCGCGCCGTCGACGCCGTGTTGCGTCAGAATCTGCTGCGCGACGGCGAAGGCTGGCTCTCGGAAGAGACGGTCGACGATTTTTCCCGCCTCGACAAGCGGCGCGTCTGGGTCGTCGATCCTCTCGACGGCACGCGCGAATTCGTCGCCGGCATTCCGGAGTTCTGCGTTTCCATTGGATTTGTCGAGGACGGATGCCCCGTTGCCGGAGGCATCTGCAATCCGGCAACGAATCAGACGTTTATCGGCGCGGTGGATTGCGGAGTTCTTTACAACGGCAAGCCCGCGCAGCCCAGCCAGAGAACGACACTCAAAGGATCGTTGATTCTCGCCAGCCGCAGCGAGGTGAAACGGGGCGAGTGGCAGCAGTTCCAGAACGGCGAGTACCAGATTCGTCCCATGGGTTCGGTCGCCTACAAACTCGCCCTGGTATCTGCCGGCCTCGCCGATATCACTTTTACGCTGACTCCCAAGAATGAATGGGACGTGGCTGCCGGTGCGGCTCTAGTCTCAAGTGCCGGTGGATTCGTCAGCACGCTCGAAAGTACACCGCTGGTCTGCAACCGGAAGAATCCACTGCTGTCGGGATTGCTCGCCAGCGGTCCGCATCTGAAAGAAGAACTGTTATCGGCGGTTCAGGCGCATCTACCGGCGCCAACCCAGAGATAAGCGTATTCGTAGAGAGGGGGAGCTTGCAGCTCGGCTGTAAGCCGAGCCCTTTCAAATCCCGGCTGGCACGCGGCAGCACCCCGCAGAATGTTCTAGCGCTACCTCTCTACGCGAACGTTACCTGGCTCCGGCAATTCTTTTTCCGACAGCGAATACTTCGCCAGACAGACCAGCGCCCGCACGCCGTCTCTCCATCCAATCTTCTTCCCTTCCGCGTAGGTGCGTCCCCAATAACTGATGCCGACCTCGTAGACGCGCAGCTTGCGTTTGGCGATCTTCACCGTGATCTCCGGCTCGAATCCGAAGCGGTCTTCTTCAATCGGAATCGCCTGAATCACCTCGCGACGGAATACCTTGTAGCAAGTTTCCATGTCCGTCAGATTGAGATTGGTCAACATGTTCGAAAGCAGCGTTAGAAACGCATTTCCCACCGAATGCCAGAAATACAGCACGCGATGCGGACCGCTTCCGAGAAATCGCGAACCATACACGACGTCGGCCTGTCCCCCCTCCAGCGGCCCGAGCAACAGCGGATAATCCTTCGGATCATATTCCAGATCGGCGTCCTGAATCATCACGTAATCTCCGGTGGCCTCCTGAATTCCCCGCCGCAGCGCCGCGCCCTTGCCCATATTCTTCGGCTGCAGAAACACTCGCACCTGCGGCCACTGCTTCGGCAATTCTTCCAGAATTTCGCGCGAACCATCGGTCGAGCCATCATCCACACAAAGCAGTTCGATCTGGAGTCCGGAGGAAAACACGCGCTCGACCACTTGCCGCAGAGTGGCACATTCGTTGAACACGGGCATCACAACCGAGAGTTTCATAAGCGGAAGGTTGATTTTACTTTAGGCGCGTCCCTTTCAGATTGTGCGAGCGGATACCCCGCCTTGACTCACGCTCCTTCGTAACCCGCCGATACACCTAACGACGGGAGTTTCCGGCGTGTTACGGTGGACCGCCATATTTTTATTGCTGACCGGCACGGCTTTAGCGCAGGCCTTCGTATACGCGCCCTCCGCGATGCACGATCGCTATCTGGATAAGCCGAATGTCATCCTGCTCGCATCGTTAACCGCGTGGCAGGGCCTCGATGCATACAACACCGAACGCTCTCTGGATGCCGGTGGGCAGGAGATGTTTCCGGTGGCGCGTCATTTCTGTCAATCGCGCGGTCGCCGCATTGCCTATTTCGGGATGAACTACAGCCTGACGAGCGTCAGCAGCTATGCCCTGTACCGGATGCATCACCGGAAGCTGGCGCGCCTCGCGCTGCTGGCAGGATCGGTGTCATCCGCGTCAGGCCTGGCGTACTCGCTGGCCCACCGCTGACGGAACAATTGTTAGAAGGGAAACCGACTTAGTCGGCCGCGACGTCTTTCGGTGCTTCTGGCGCCGGCTGCTTGGCTCGATTTGAGGGCAGCCCGGCATCGCGGATCTTATACAGCAGCGCTCGATAGCTGATGCTCAGCGCCCGCGCCGCCTGCTTGCGGTTCCAGTGATGGTTCTGCAGAACCTTGAGGATGACCTTGCGCTCCAGTTCGCGCACAGCCTGCCGTGTCAGCTTCTTCAAGGAAATCTGCCCGTCTACCGGAATATCGGTGTTGAAGAAATCTGGAGCGCGCGGCGTCAGATCGGTGGAGATCACTTCCTCGCTCCCCAGAATGACATATCGCTTGACCAGATTTTCCAGCTCGCGGATATTGCCCGGCCAGTGATACTTGCGCAGCACGTTCATCATCTCGCCGGAAAGCGGTTTCGCACGGCAGTTGTACTTGCGGTTGTGATATTCGAGGAAATAATTCACCAGCTCCGGAATGTCGGAGGCCCGATCCCGCAGCGGCGGCAGATAGAGATTCACCACGTTGATGCGATAGAACAGGTCGGAGCGGAACGTGCCGTTTTCAACTTCCTGTTCCAGCTTGCGATTTGTCGCGCACACCACGCGCACTTCTACTTTCTTATCTTCCTGCGCCCCGATGCGGCAGAACTGCCCGTCCTGCAGAAGTTGCAGCAGCTTCGATTGCAACGACATATCGAGTTCCGAGATCTCGTCGAGAAACAACGTTCCGCGATGCGCCATCTCCACCCGGCCCGGCTTCACCCCATAAGCTCCCGTGAACGCTCCCTTTTCGTAGCCGAACAGTTCGCTTTCGAGCAGCGTGCCAGGAATCGCCGGACAATTCACCTTGACCCATGGTCCGGTACGCCACGGCGAATTGGCATGGATCATTCTCGCGATGATATCTTTGCCCGTGCCGCTTTCTCCTTGAATCAGGACAGGAACGTTTGCGCCTGCGAGTTTCATCAGGCGTTCGCGGACGGCACGCATCGCTTCTGTGCGTCCGAAGACGATGGGGTCGGGCGGCATCTCCCCCAAAGGCTGGACAAGCGTATTCACATTGCCTGTTGTCATGGATGGTGGCTACCAAGTGAGGGGAGAACGATTAACCTGCATTCCGAGAGCCAATCGTGCGTGGCTCAGAGGGAGACACTTCAAATCTAGACTATCTGGTTGAAGACGATCAACTTACCAAAGAACTGCACCGGCACACGCCAGTAACCGGTTTCTGGGAGCCAGAGTAACAGCTTGCCACGTAACTTGCGCAAACATTTTCACAAAGCGGAAAGTGCTTTCTTCCGTTCTCGAAGCGGCCTTCCTGCCAGAAGCAGAGGCCGCGAGAACTTCAGGCCAAGCAGGTAATAGCCTTCTGCCGGGGTCGTTCGCAGAGCCTTGGCTCGAAGGCTCCGCGCCGCCCTGGGTAGCGATGCCAAGGCTGCCACCGGAGCACTTGGGATCTCCAGCCGCAGCTGCGCTACGGACGGCAATACGCGCCTTACCGCTACCAGCATCCCGCCGGCGCTAACGTTCAGCGCGGTCGCAAACTCAAGAAATTCTCTTCCCTTTGCGTCCCGGCTGCGGACAAAAACGGGGATTGCCAGTGGGAGTCTGCTCCACTTGCGGCGCTCGATTTCCGGACGTCCCCCGTTCATTCCCGGCCCCTTTTTGGATGTTTCTCCCAGCTCCGAAGCACCTGGGGGGCCAAAAAACAGGCCAAACTTTGATCGAACGGGTTAGTCAGGGGCGCAATTCTCGGCAAAAACGGCACAAGAGCGGCCAATTTCCGCTATCGTATTCTCCTTTTGTTCGCCTAACATTCCTGCAACAACGACCCAAAGGACCGCTCGGAAGTGCAAGCTTTTGCTATACTTGGGTAATTCAGTTTCATTTTCCGTTGACAAGGCCAAAGGCCTGACATACGATTTTCCTACAGGCACTCTAGTTGACAAGCGAGTGCGGTGGTTTCCTCTCCCCGTGTCAACCGCTGGTTTTCTCCGCATGGCTTCGACTCGCAAGAATTCGTGTGCTTCTGATGTCGCCACTGCTGCCGAACCGATAGGTGGCACCGCCCTTCCTGCCGACGCGGATGTACCCAGCCCGGAGAATTTACTCCAGGAATACAAGGACCTCCGTGAACGTTTCCAGCGAACCACAAACGCTCTCGGCTCTGCTGCCCACGACCTGAAAACTCCTCTTTCGATCCTCAACGGATACGTTGAACTTCTCCGCAGCGAGAAGCTCGGATCGCTCAGCGAACGACAGCGCGAAGTCCTCCAGGACATGCGCGATAGCGGAAAACGTCTCGAGCAATTCATTCAAGATTTTTTGACCTACAGCGCGCTGGAAACCGGCGGCTTGCGTATGCACTTCGACACGGCCAACATCAACGACTGCCTTTCCGGCGTCTGCCGGCTCTGGTCGAACCGCTTTCAGGAAAAAGGCATCGCGCTCTACTTCCTCGCCAACGACAAGCTACCGATTTTTCCTTTCGACGCGCCGAAACTGGAACGCATCATTTCGAATCTGCTGGAGAATGCATACAAGTTCACGCCTGGAGGCGGAACGGTCTGGTTGCACGCAGAGCCGTACATGTGGGAGCGCCGCGCTGAGTCGTTGCCTTCCGGACCAGAGCGTCGGCGTCAGAATGTGGCGCACCCGAACTCGGTCAAGGTCGGCGTCTCCGACACCGGCCCCGGAATTCCAGCGGAATTCCATGTCGAAGTTTTCGACGATTTTTTCCGCCTTCCCGGCGCTGAAAATCAGGACGGCACCGGATTAGGACTCGCCATCGCGCGCCGCCTCGTGCAAGGCATGGCCGGCAAGATCTGGGTCGAGAGCGATCCCGGCGCGGGCAGCAAGTTCTGTTTCCTGATCCCGTTTAAACCGGCCGTCGCGGCCGCCAGCAAGGGGAAAAAGTAAATGAAGAACACCGCCAAAATCCTGCTGGTGGACGACGAACCCGGCATGCTCCGCTACATCAAAACCCTGCTCGAGGTCGACGATTACAAAGTCGAGACGGCCACGACCGGCGAAGAAGCACTGGAGAAAATCGAGAAAGGCCTTCAACCCGATCTCGTATTACTCGACGTGCTCATGCCCGGCATCGACGGCCTGCAGACGCTCGAACAGCTTCGCCAGAAGCACCCGACTGCGAAAGTCGTCATGCTCTCCTGCGTGAACGACACGCGCAAAGTCGTGCAGGCAATGAAGCTCGGCGCTCAGGATTATCTGACCAAGCCGTTTCAGAAAGCCGAACTGGATGCCGTCATCGATCTCAGCCTCGGCCAGGGCAAACAGACTTACAACGGAGAAGTCGAGGAGTTAGCTGACGACGTTTTCTTCATCGCTGCCAGCCCCGCCATGCGCAAGATCCGGTCGCAAGCGGCGCTCGTGGCCAACGTCGACATTCCAGTCCTTCTCCTCGGCGAAAGCGGCACCGGCAAGGAAGTTCTGGCGCGCTTGATTCACAAGCTTTCTCCGCGCGCCCACCGCACATTCCTCAAGGTCAATTGTGCCGCCGTTCCGGCCGATCTGCTCGAAAGCGAACTGTTCGGATACGAGCCCGGAGCCTTCACCGGCGCAACCCACGCCAAGCCCGGCAAGTTCGAACTTTGCAACAAGGGCACGATCCTGCTCGACGAAATCGGAGAAATGCCGCCGCTTCTGCAGGCGAAGCTGCTGCACGTTTTGCAGGATCAGCAGTTCTCCCGTCTCGGCAGCCGGTCCGTCATCAAGGTCGATGTGCGGATCCTCGCCGCGACCAACATCAACATTCCCGAAGCTCTTGCCGCCAAGCGACTGCGCGAAGATCTCTACTATCGTCTGAATGCCTTCACGCTCAGCCTCCCTCCGCTGCGCGAGCGAAAGGAAGAAATTCCGATTCTGCTGAAACATTCCATGACCCAAATGGCTGAGCGTTATGCGCGCCCGCCGCTGCCACTATCGCCGGCGCTGCTGCAGGCCTGCCAGAATCACTCCTGGCCCGGCAATCTGCGCGAGCTGAATAATTTCCTGAAGCGCTACCTGATTCTGGGAGACGCGAATCTCGCGGCCGCCGAACTTCTGCCGCGTCACGACGGGAACGGCGGCGGGCACGGAGATTCTTCCCGTGGCGGCGATTCCACCGGCCTGAAATCTCTCGCGCGCTCGGCCAAAGATGAAGCCGAAGCCCAGGCCATCGCCCGCGCTCTCGAGCAGACCAACTGGAATCGCAAGCAGGCGGCAGCGATTCTGCAGATCAGCTACAAAGCGCTGCTCTACAAGATCCGCCAATACGGGATCGCGGAAGCAAAAGGCGGCCATCACAAGCTCTCCGCCGGCGCTTAGTCTAGCTCCATTTCTCACCACGGAGGCACCTCCGTGAGTCTGCCTGTGTGGTGAAAAATCCGCGCCACGTTCGCGAAAAGGAATTCTCGAACGAAAAAGGCCCGCAGCCGAAAGTGCGGGCCTTTTCTTCCTGATGTCAGATCCCTACGGAACCACGAGGTTGATCGTACCGCTCTTCGAGTCACTCCCGGAAGCCGCGGTCACTACAATGCCGTAATTTCCGGGTGGTGTTCCGCTGACCGGAGTGGGCACGTTGTTTTGACTGCATGATGGCAAGAACACGAGCATTCCAAACAAAGCGAAGACCATCAGCATGCCTGCGATCTTGCGGCGTCGCGGTCCTCCCACAACAAACACCAAGCCTGGAATCATCAGCCCCAGGCCGAGAAACAGCCGCGGGAACAGAACGAATGCAGGCGTGGTCACGGGCCGCGCGGTCGTGCTGATACTTAACGTCACCGTGGCGCCGCTCGCACCCTGCAATGGCACCGATTGCGACGGAGCAAATCTACAATTCGTACTCGTGGGCAGATTCGTGCACGAGAGAGCAATGTCGTTGGTATACAGGGGGCGCGGGGTCAACTGCACTTGATAGGTGGCCGTGTCTCCGGCCGCCGGAACGGTCTGGCTCGTCGGTCCTACCGACATCGTGAAATCCGACATCTGTGCCGGTACCGAGGTCTGCGCATAAACGACGTTTTGCGCGCCGGTTACCTGCACCGAGCCCCCGTTGAAGGTGGCTTGGCTTCCGCTGGTGTTGGGACTGGGAACCAGCACAAATGTAACCGTCACCGTCGACCCGGACTGCAATTGCGAGATCGAGCAGCTGACCGTCGTACTGGTCGTGACCGTTGTGGGGCACGTTCCGGAACTCGTGGTCGCCGACTGAAATGTGACCGGGATCCCCGTGATCGCTAAGGCTATGTTGTCGGTAACACTGAAATTCGAAGCCAGATCCGGCCCGTTATTCGTAATCGTGTATGTGAACATTGCCGGATTGCCCGCGCTGATGTAACTCTGATTCGAACCGAGAGACAATACGCCCGAGATCGACAAGCTCACTCGCGTTCCCAGTTGCGCCACAAACGCGTCGTATCCACCGCTATTGGTTGCTCCGACGCTCAATGGCTTGATCACCTGCAGGTCCGTCGAGTTCGTCTCACCGGCCAAATACGTATTCTGGTTGACGTCCAGCGCAATGCCCGTACCGGAATCCGTTCCAGTCCCACCGAAATAGTTTGCCCAGGAGGCAACGGTCGTCTGGCCCACTGTCGCTCCCGTATTCAACCGGGCGACAAAGGCATCCTGCGGCCCGTTCAGCGAACCTTGAATAGGATTCGGGTTCGGCGACAGCGGGAACGTGCCGGCTGCGTTCGTGAAGGGGGATTTCGTCCACCCGCTGATCAACGCACCCGCAGCCGAGTCCACGGTGATCGCCAGACCCGCCTCGTCGTTCGCGCCGCCCAGGTAAGAAAAATAATTGAGCGCTACATTGATCGGCACTCCAGTCGCATTCGTCGGATTCGTCAATCGCGCTACAAACGCATCGCTCGGCGGATTCGTAAGCGTCGGACAAGTCGGGGTAGATCCCGGCGTGGTCAGAGGGCTGTTGTTCAGGCACTTCTGATAAGAGGCGAACGTCTGAATCGTGCTCTGCGGCACGAAGTCGTACGAATTTGTCGTCCCCACGACATAAACATTCGCCGCCCCGGTGTCTAAGGCCACACCCGTGCTCGAGTCCGAAGACGAACCGCCCAAATATGTCGACCACAGCAACTGCTGGCCCTGTCCTCCCGCGGGATTCAGTTTCGCCGCAAAAGCGTCCGGCGCAGTTGTAGGCGTTGTCCCTGTGCAGGTTTGAGGATTCAGCACAACCGTAGTTGGTGGCATGTCCAGGCATGGCTGGTACGCATTCAGAATCGGGAAATCATCGGTCGGACTGTTTCCGGTATACGTAAAGTTCGTCGTGCCCGTGAAATACATGTTTCCGGCAGTATCCACGGCGATGCCACCGCCGGTTGCGATGGGAGGATTCGTCTGCGAAATCGCTCCCCCGAAATAGGTTGAGTAGAGAATGCTGCTGACCCCGGCGCCGTGGGTGTACACCTTCGTCACAAAGAACTGAATCGAAGCTCGTGGCGCGATCTGATAAGCCAATGCCTGCGGCAACGTGCTCGCCGGAAATTGATCCGAAAAGGTGGCCACGTCCGTCGACATCGTTGTGCCAGTCACAAAGACATCTCCCAAGGCATCAATGGTCATGCCGCTGGCGGCATCGGTATTGTTGCCCGAAAGATAGGTCGAATAATTAAGAGGGGCCGTCGCCGTCGGATTCAACTCGGTCACGAACACGTGCGTCGTGCCGACACTTCCGGTCTCAGGCGTCTGTTGATAGGCAGTCGTGGTCGTCGGAAAATTCGGCGAAGAAGTCGTTCCCGCAACGAACGCATCGCCCGCCCCATCGACATAGACTCCGACCGGACTATCCATCCCGCTTCCGCCCAGATAAGTCACGTAATCCAGCGACGCCGGAATCGAGCTCAACGGCGGCGTGATCTTGGCCACATAAACGTTCTGCGGCCCGCTCAAGGCCGGCTGAAACACCGTCCCGCTCGGAGGAAGGTTCGGAGACGTCGTGGAGCCCGTAATGTAGATATTCAGGCTGCCATCGACCGCAACGGAAGTGGAGTGCTCGTCTCCGCTGCCGCCGAAATATGTCGAGAAGTTCAGGATGGGATCGATAATCAGCTCGCGCGACCGGTCGTAGGCTCCGATCGAAAATCCCGCGCGATTCGCTCCGCGTAGCACAAAGCTGCCCTCGACCGGCTGCTTCTGGCCGGCAATCTCCTGATAGACCCGTGGAGCCTCCAGGCGCACGCTCTGCCCGTCGCTCCCGTCGCTCCTGATCACCAGCGCGCCATCCTCAACCGCAAGCTGCTTCGTCCCCTTGAACTCGATTTCAGCCTGCGCCGGATCCGCTCCCGGAGCAACCTGGAAGTCATACTCCAGCCGCCCTTGATTTCCGTAAAAGACGAGATCGATTCCGGGATAAACATTTTGGTAGCGCACGCGAGCGAACTGCGGCACTCCGGTGCGCCACTTCGCCCGATCGTTTCCGAGGATGTAATTGCTCTTTCCGGGAAGGGGCTCGCCGCCGCTGAGGCTCCGGTTCGCATTTGCTCCCGCCAGTTTCATCTCCAGCGAGTGAACCATTAACGCGCCCCGGGTACGTTTCGTCTTTGGCTGATCCCGGGACACGGTACTGAGAATCGCGCCGTCCGATCCCAGGAACAAGCTATAGCCCGCCCCGCGCGCCACAAATCGCGCCCGGGCGTCGGACGGATCGAGGTTTCCCTGTCCCTGATTGGGCTCGAAGATCAGCGGCAGTCCGGCAAACAGCGCATGGGCCTGCTGCGGTGCGACTTGGCCTTCGGGCAGGGCCGCACCGCGCGCCAGAAACCCGTCAGCACTCGCCACCTGCGCCATAGGCGCGTTGGCAGACTTTGCGGCAACAGTGCGTAGATGGGACCCCAATCCCAGAACCGCGCATCCCGCCCCCAGCAACACGACCCCGGCGGCCAGCACACGACCCCGTACCACGGATGTTTCCCACCAACGGCGATCTACGTTCACGCGTTCCTCCCGATGACAGCCAAGATCAAGTATTTCGATCAGTTCGCTTTTTCGCCCAGTTCGTTTTCGCTCAATCTTTAGTGAGATGAGATGTGGCACACGAATCAGACCGGGCCCGCTTCAGCACTTTTCTGAAGCAGCTTCGCCCGGAGCTGGGTGGTCCCTGGAACTGGCGGAAAAAATAAATAACTACTTAAACATCTGAGGGATAGACAAGTCAAGCCGCCCACCCCCGCCGCCCAGAATTTCGATCCCGGAACTTCGATGATTCGGCGTCTTGCTAAGCGAGGATCGAGCTTCGCGAAAGCGAAGCTCAACCTCAGTCGAAGCATCCCTACTTTCACCCACAACGCCAGCGCCGAGAGGATACCAACAGTCCCAACCTGCGTCGACAACTCGGTTCCAATCTTAAGATCGAGCCCGGAGCCGCCCTGCCCTGTGTACTCTTTTGATCTTCGTTGTGAATGAATTTCGCGCCCGCTCAAGAATCGTCAGATGCGCCCCGTCGTTGCGAAAGATGCCGGAAGCCTGTGAATAAAGATTCATCCTCTGCGCCGCCGGAAGTGATGCAGGTTTGGCGAATTGCTGCAACGACTTGCATGAGTTTCGGCTGGCCGTCCACGCCCCTCCTGCAAACCACTGACTCCAAGCGCACAATTGGACGGGCAGATCCTGCCCCGATGGCAGAGAGATTGCTCGGTTACTCGCAAGCCCTGCCCAACTGCAACCTCCCTCGTGTGCCGGACGAATCTTTGTTCCGAAATCCGGACAGACTTAACCGAAACAGTTCCGAGCGGCACTTTGCTATTGCAAACTGCCGGTATTTCTATACATTGAGCGTGGAATCGTTGTCGTCTCTCGGGACTCGCTGTCCGTAGTGCTCAGGTTTGTGGACTCCGCGGTGTTTGGGGGCGACTGTTGCTACCGAATGCACAAGAACGGCGGATGATGCGGCGCTTCGATATGCGCCTGCCCGCTATCGTCCGGCTGGAAGGTTCCAGCGAGCTTCACACCGAAACCCAGAACGTCAGCGCGCGCGGTGTCTTCTTCTATCTGGACCGCGCCGTCTCCGCCGGAACCCGGCTGGAAGTCACGCTAACCTTTCCGCCCCATATCACGCTTACCGACTCGGTCCGGGTTCGGTTCACCGCCCGAGTGATTCGAGTCGACCAGCCTCTGCCCTCCGACCGCATCGGCGTTGCCGCCATGATCGAGGATTACGAATTCCTCCGCTCCGACGGCAGCCCCGATTTCCTCTCCGCTTTGCAGAAAGAGTGGAAACAGAGCAACTGAGTTGGATGAGCGCTCACTTCGGCCATGCCGAGCGGCCAAAAACTTCCTGAAGGCTTTAGTGTGGCCGTGGCAAACCTAATTTCGTGACAATGAGCCGGATGGAGCTGTCATAACTCCAGCCTCGAGAGGGACGCGACACGTAACCCGCCCGCTGTTACTTCTTCCCCAATTCCTTCATCTGCCGCTTCAATCCGCGGAACCGGCTCATCAACGTCGCCAGATATGTCCCGTGAATTACCCACGTCGCGACATACGCGGCAAGCAGAAATTTCACTGCATTCATCGGGAACTCCTCGTCAGCGGAACGCTCGCCTTCCCCGCTCTGGCTCCAACCAGCGACTCCATCGCGTGCGCTTCCTCCACGTCACGCTTGAATACTTCCAGCCGGAAGCGCGCCCAACACACCAGAAACGCGAAGAACAAAAACGCCATCCAGCTCATCAGCAGCGTTTCCAGCATTCGCGGATCCATCGACCCTCCGCCGCCAATCACCGGCTGCGGATGCTGCGTCCGGAAGAACCAGATCGAAAAATAAACGAGCGGCACATCCAGGGCTCCGAAAACCGCCAGCGCCGCGGCGAGGATCTGCGTCTGCGCGCTGTTGGAGAATCGCCGCAGCACCAGATAGCTCACGTAAATCAGCCATAACACCAGCGTCGAAGTCAGACGGATGTCGCCCGGCGCCCACCAGATCCCCCATACCGGGCGCGCCCAGATCGGCCCTGTCACCAGCACAATCGTGCAGAAGACGACGCCGACTTCCGCGCTCGTCACCGCGAGCACATCGAGGCGCTGCCCCGGAAACAGCCACCCGATCACAAAATAAAACGCGGGAATCATCACTACTGTCGTCGCCACCGCGCTCGGACGCATTCCCGTCGGCAGCATCGCCTGCACCTGCGGCAAAAAGCTCGCGATCACCCCCACCACTCCGATCGCGATCACAATCCACATCGCCGCCTTCTTCGCCGAAGGCTTGCCGCTCACCAGATATTGAATCGAAGCGATGAAGTTGATGAAGAACAGCAGAAACGCCGTCCACGCCGAAGGCACGTGATAGTAGATGATCCGGTACACGTCGCCCTGCAGCGCATCGGTTGGAGCCACCGCCAGATTCCGGTAGGTCGCATACGCCAGAAACGCCGCGCTGAGCACCGCGAGGATGGGAAAAAGCCGCTTCATTCCGCGTGGAGAATCGTTCCGAAAAGTCCCAGACTAGCTGTAGTAAACACTACATCGTAGGTCAGAAGCAACACGATGTAAAAGTGTGCAGGGTCTTCTCCGGTCAGAACCGCCGTCGTTCCCGCGACCATCGCAATCACCGCCGGAATCGAAATCGGGAACAGCAACAGCGGAAGCATGATCTCGCGGTTGCGCGTTCGCAGCGACATCGCCGCAAAGAACGTTCCGTTCACCACCAGCGCCCACGTTCCGAGCAATGCAATTGGAATCAACTGCCACGCCGGACCGAGCACGTGCAGGTTGTAGAACACCACGAACAACGGCGCCATCAGCGCTTCCAGCACGCTGACAAAAATAAAGTTTCCCAGCGACTTCGCGATAAACAGCGCATTGGCCGGAGCCGGAGAAACACGGTACGCATCCAGCACCTGATTCCGCAATTCCCGCGCCCACGTCTGATTCAGCGCCACCACCGCTGCGAACAAAAACGCCACCCACACCAGCCCGCCCACGATGTGCCGCGACTCCTCCGCCAGCGGATCAAACGAAAACACGAAGATCACCACCACCAGCAGCGAGAAGAACAACATCGAGTTGAGTGCATCTTTCGACCGCCATTCCAGCCGGATGTCCTTGGCCAGTGTCGCCATCGTCAGACTCCAGATGGAATTCATCGCGCGCCCTCGTAGGCCAGGCGCTCGACGCTGGCAGTTCGATCCACAATCTGTCCCGCTTGCATCCAGATGAACTCGTCGGCCGCGCCTTCCAGCAGCAGCGCCTGGTGCGTGACCACAAAAATCGTCTTCCCCGCCTCCCGCATTCCACGCAGCAGAGCCACCATTTCTCGCGCCGAATGCACATCGACATTTGAGAATGGCTCATCGAGCAGCAGAACCTTCGGATCCTGCAGGATCGCGCGAGCGAGCGACATCCGCTGCCGCATCCCCTGGGAATATTGGCCGACCGGACGCGTCAACTCCGGATCCAGCCCGACGACTCGAATCACTTCCGCGCAACGCTCATCGCCCCTGATCGCATACAGCCGCGCAAAGTACCGCAGGTTCTCCATCCCGCTCATCTCGTCATATAGCAACGATGGATGCGCCATGTACCCGATCTCCCGGCAGGCTTCTTTCGGACTCTTCCCGAAAATCGAGATCTCTCCGCGAGTGGGCGCAGCCAACCCCGCCAGGGCCCGCAACAGCGTGGTCTTCCCTGCTCCGTTGTCGCCAAGAATTGCGTGGAAAGTTCCAGCTTCGAATACCGCGGTAACGCCCCGCAAGGCCGCGAAGCGTCCAAACTGCTTTACCAGGTTGCTGACGGTAATGATGGAAGTGGTAGCGTCGCTCAAGGGCTTCGAAGGCTAAAGCAATCGTGCTCCAGCCATGAGTCTACCGGAGGGCACAGCCAGTTGCATTGTCTCTTAAGGAACGAGTCAAACCCGACGGAAGTTGCGAAAGCCGAGAGCCGGAAGCCTAATTCGCCATTCCGGCCGGCGTCTGCACCTGCGTCATATCCTTGGCCGGCTCGGAAGACTGCGTTCCAGTAGCCGGAACGCCCTGCTTCGGCGCATACTTCGATGCGCACTTGGCCTGCAGTTGCTTGGCATGGAAAACGCCGTCGTGGGCAAAGCGCCCGTCCGCCAGCGCCTGCGACTCGTCCTTGAACGTGTCCGGAGGCGCTTCCGTGCCCGTATAGTCAACAGCCAGCGTCTGATCTTCTTCCATGAGCACGAACTGCACGTGCGTGCCGGTTCGCTTGATCGACCCTGGCTTCACGTTGCCGGCGACCCGCAACCGCTTCGTGTAGGCGCTGTCGCCCATCTTGTGCAATTCTTTGATCGTGACGTAGTAGCTCTTGCTGTCCTGCACGCCGGTATAGGCCAGATAGCCCAACAGCAGGACGATCACAACCGTCGCTCCGCCGAATTGCAGGTACATCTTCGCTTGGCTGGACATGGACGACCCCACAGGGAAAACCCCGTCTATAGACTGTACCCGCCTAAGGGACACGAATCAAGATTACCCTGACAACTTGGGGGGGTGCGTCGCCCATGAGAGATCCCTCGCCCCGCCGGTAAAAGCGCGGCGCATCGGGATGAAGCAGTTCAGAAATGGCCTGCTTCAGCTGCGTCATCCCGAGCGGAGCCGCTTTTCCGGCGGAGCGAGAGATCTGGCGCGCACCTCCCGAGCCCTCAAGAAAATCGATTTAATTCAGCCTTCCAGGGTTTACACTTTCCCCCGGCTGAAGACCAGTACGACGAATTCAGCCGCGTTCGTTTCCGACGGAGGAAGTCACCCATGTCTGGTCAGTCCCCCAGGTTCAAAAGTTCTTCACCATTTCGCATCCCGATTCTGAGTGCTCTAGTATTCCTCACTCTTCCGCTCTGCTTTCGCTCAATCCCAGCCGAACGCCAAAGACCTGATGAAGCGGATGACGTTGGAAGAAAAAATTGCCCAACTCTCTCAACTTCCGGGCTTCCCGCTTCCCGAGTTCGTCGAGCAGATGGGCAAGCCCGAAGACGCCCTGCGCAAATACGGCGCCGGATCCGTCCTCTGGGTCTCCGATCCCAAAGAAATGAACCGCTGGCAGCACATTGCCGTCGACGAATCCCGCCTGCACATTCCCGTCATCTTCGGACTCGACGTCATCCACGGCTATCACACAATTTTTCCTTCTCCGATCGCGATGGCGTCCTCCTGGGATCCCAAGATGGTCGAAGCCGCGCAGTCGATTGCCGCTCGTGAGGCCCGATCCGCCGGCATTGCCTGGACTTTCGCCCCCATGCTCGACATTGCTCGCGACGCGCGCTGGGGACGCATGGTCGAAGGCGCTGGCGAAGATCCCTACCTCGGCTCAGCCATCGCCCGCGCCCAGGTCCTCGGATTTCAAGGCAAGCAGATCGGCGATGCCGACCACGTTCTCGCCTGCGCCAAGCACTTCGCCGGATATGGCGCGGCCGACGGTGGCCGCGATTACGATTCGTCCTATATCCCCGAAGAAGAAATGTGGAATATTTATCTTCCGCCCTTCAAAGCCGCAGCCGACGAAGGGGTCGCCACATTCATGAGCGCCTACATGGACCTCAACGACGTCCCCGCCACGGGCAACCGGTGGCTCTTGCATGATGTTCTTCGTGATGCCTGGAACTTCAAAGGATTCGTCGTCAGCGACGCCAATGCCGTCCACAGCCTCATCATCCACGGCTACGCCCGCGACGGGGAGGACGCAGCCTTCAAGGCCTTCAACGCCGGAGTCAACATGGACATGGCCAGCGGAACATATCTCAAGCATCTGGCCGGCGAAGTGAAGAGCGGCCGCGTTTCGATGCAGCAGATCGACAACGCCGTCCTGCCCATCCTCGAAGCCAAAATCCGCCTCGGATTATTCCAGCATCCCTACGTCGACGAATCCCGCATGAATCAAGTTCTGAACGATCCGCATAGTCCCGAAGTCGCCCGCAACGCCGTCCAGCGATCCGTCGTCTTATTGCGCAACGAACAGAATCTGCTCCCGCTCGACAAGTCGAATATCAAATCCATCGCCGTGATCGGTCCTCTTGCCGACGCCAAAGACGACCTCCTCGACATGTGGGGCGACTTGAATAAACCGGGCCACACCGTCAGCATCCTGCAGGGGATCAAAGACAAAGTCGGCAGCCGCGTGCAGGTTGACTTCGCTCACGGCCCGAACATTCGCCGCGACATCCCCTCGGCATTCGAAGGCACGCCCTTGTTCACCATCAGAGAGCAGCCCAAACAGACGCCCGAAGAGGCCCAGCAGGCAATCGAAGACGCCGTCGCGCTCGCCCGCCGCAGCGACGTCTCCGTTCTCGTTCTTGGAGAAATCGCTCTGATGAGTGGAGAAGCCGCCTCCCGATCCTCCCTCAAACTCTCCGGCGGACAAGAAGAACTTCTTGAAGCCGTCGCTGCGACCGGCAAACCCGTCGTGCTCGTGCTGATCAACGGACGCCCGCTCAACATCTCCTGGGCGGCCGAGCACATTCCCGCCATCGTCGAAGCCTGGTACCCCGGAAACGAGGGCGGCAACGGAATCGCCGACATTCTCTTCGGCGACGCGAATCCCGCCGGACATCTCCCCGTCAGCTGGCCTCGCAGCGCTGGTTCAGAGCCGCTCTACTACAACCACAACCTGACGCAGAATCCCGAAGACGCACCCAGGTTCACATCCCGCTACTGGGATCGCCCGAGCACGCCGCTCTATCCCTTCGGATACGGCCTGAGCTACACGACGTTCTCGTACGACAATTTGAAGCTGAACCAGACGGAAGCCAAGGTTGGCGCGACGCTGGATGTTTCCGTCGACGTCACCAACACGGGCGACCGAGCCGGAGACACCGTCGCGCAGCTCTATATCCACCAGCGCGCCGGAAGCGCCTCGCGTCCGGTGCGACAGCTGAAAGGATTTGAGCGCGTCACCCTCGCCCCAGGCGCAAAGCAAACGCTTCATTTCAAGCTGGGGCCGGAAGAACTTCAATTCTGGAGCCCGACAAAAAGGAAGTGGGTCGTCGAGCCGGAACAATTCGACGTCTGGGCAGGAGACAACTCGCAAGCAAAACTGCACTCAGAATTCCGCTTGACCCAGTAACGAAAATCCAAACGGGGTGCCCCACTTCTCGCCGGTTTTGCGAGAAGTGGGATTTTCGATATGTGGGGACAGCCGCCCTCGGCTGTCCGGCGGAGCGAAGCTCCGCTGCGCCGCTCGAACTCCGGTAACTCTGTCTTTGGTCTGATTCCCCCATCCCTCATCCGCTAAAATATCCCCAGCAAGAAACCTCTATGATCCATCCCTGGCACGATGTCACTCCCGGCGACAAGCTTCCGCACGAATTCGATTGCGTAATCGAGATTCCCTTCGGATCGAGCGTGAAATATGAACTCGACAAAGCCAGCGGCCTGATCCGCCTCGACCGCGTGCTCTACTCGGCCGTCTACTATCCCGCGAACTATGGATTCATCCCGCAAACCTTCGCCGAAGACGACGACCCCCTCGACGTTCTCGTCCTCTGCCAGGAAGCCGTCGTCCCGCTTACCATCATCCACGCCCGCGTCATCGGACTCATGACGATGATCGACGGCGGCAAGAAAGACCACAAGATCATTGCCGTCGCCACGAAGGACCCTGAATTCAACTCCTACCGCGAGGCCGCCGAGATGCCCTCGCACCGCTCGCTCATGCTTCGCCGCTTCTTCCAGGACTACAAGCAACTCGAAGGCAAGGCCGTCGAAGTCGACGAAATCCGCCCCGCCAAAGAAGCGTTCCCCATCATCCTCGACGCCCTGGCCCGCTATAGCGAGCAACGCCGCAAGGGCTTCCGCCCCAAACCCTAGCGTCACGCACCGCCGTAACGCCGACGCAGCGCACAGTAGCGCCGGCGCCCCGCCCGCGCAGCGTCAAGTCGGCGGCGAGGCCCCTGTCTTGCTGAGCGAAGATTGAGATTCGCAAAGCGAAGCTCAACCGCAGCCCAAGCATCCCTGCCTCGTCCTCAACGCCGGCTCCAAAAACAATGTCCATACAGCCTCAAACATTTCCCTTGACATATTGTACTAATACTATAGTACACTAACACGCATGGCAAGGACCGGCTCCAGCTCGATCCGCTTCGCGATCGACCTCCATACCGGAGTCCCGGTCTATCGCCAGCTGATCGACCAGGTCCGGGGTGGAATTGCCGCCGGTTCCCTCACCTCGGGCGATCAGCTTCCTACGGTGCGCCAGCTCGCCGTCGATCTCGAGATCAATCCGAACACGGTCATGCGCGCCTACCGCGAGCTCGAACTCGGAGGCTTGCTCGAAACCCATCAGGGCACTGGAACTTTCATCTCGAATAAGAAGCTTGAAAAGAAATCCGCCGAGCGCGAGCGACAGCTCGGCCAGATGGTGAGTGATTTCGCGGCCCGCGCGGGAGCCGCAGGATTCACCCTCGAAGAATTGATCGACCGCTTGCAGCGGTTGCTGCCCAATCCCGCTAAAAGGAGATAGCCATGCGTAAGATCCAAATGAACGAAATCAACGGAGTCGGCCTGTTGCTGTTCATTGTGTTCCTGCTTGCGGGGATCGCGGCCGCGCAGGTCACGCGCCAGCCTGCCTACGGAATTCTTGGAGCGCTGGTCGGCATCTACTTTCTGTTCGCGATCAAGATCGTTCGCCAGTGGGAGAAGGTCGCCGTTCTGCGCCTCGGCCGCTACGTCGGACTACGCGGGCCGGGTCTCTGCCACATCGTGCCCATCATCGAAACGCTCAGCCCCTACGTGGATCAGCGCGTGCGCGTCGCCAGCGTCTCCGCCGAATCCACTCTCACTCGCGATACGGTGCCTGTGAATGTCGATGCCATCGTCTTCTGGATGGTCTGGAATGCCGAGAAGTGCATCCTCGAAGTGGAGAACTTCGTGGACGCCATCAACATGAGCGCGCAGACGGCCCTGCGCGAATCCATCGGTCGCCACGAACTCGCGCAAATGATTACCGAGCGCGAAACTCTCGGCCGCGAACTGCAACGCATTCTCGACGAGAAGACGAATCCCTGGGGTATCACCGTGCAGTCGGTCGAAATTCGCGACGTGAAGATTCCGTCCGGGCTCGAAGACGCCATGTCGCGCCAGGCGCAAGCTGAACGCGAGCGCCAGGCCCGCATCATCCTTGGGCAGGCGGAGAAAGAAATAGCCGATAGCTTTGTGCAGGCCGCATCTTCCTACTCCGAAGACCCGGTCGCTCTCCACCTGCGCGCCATGAACATGCTGTACGAAGCCATCAAGGAGCGCGGCTCCATGGTCATCGTGCCATCGTCCGCAGTGGAAACCATGGGCCTCGGAGGAAGCTTAGCCACCGCCGCCCTGGGCGGAGCGAAACCGTAGGCCGACTGGCCGCGCCGATTTCTCCGAGGAACTCCGAAAATAGCCCAGCCTTTCCAACGCCGGGTATGCGCGAGCAAAAAGGAACCGCGTCCCAGAAGGACGCCTGAAACGGAGCCACACAATGCACCGCAAATTCGCCATCGCCATCCTCACACTCGCCTTCGCTCTCAACCTCAACTCGCAACAACTGCAAAAAGGCATCCATGTGCAACTGGCCACCACGGAAAACGCGCTCCCCATCGCCGCTGCCGACGAGCCCAACGCCTGGATCGTCACCATCACCGCTGAGAGCACACTCTACTTCGGAGTCGATCAGGTCACGCCCGACGCTCTCTTCGACGATCTCACGCGCCATCCCCGCAATCGCGACCAGCGGCTCTTCGTCAAGGCCGACGCCGACGCTCCCTACTCCGCTGTCGAAAGCGCGCTCAACGCCGCCCGCCGCGCTTCCTTTGCAGATTGCATCCTGCTGACGGCCCAGAAAGAAATGCCGATGCCAGGTGAAAGAATCCTCCCCAGCGGCCTGGAAGTCCTGCTGCAATCCCGCGCAGCGTCCAGTCCGAAAACGCCGCTGGTGGAACTTCTCGCCTCGAACGATGACGAGACGCCGGCACTGAAGATCAACCATCGTTCCGTTCCCTGGACATCATTGCAAAACATCCTCACCGAAGTCCTTACGAACGGCATCGATCGCAATGTCGTCGTCAAAGCAGAACCGAAAGTTCCATTCGGCCCGGTAGGGCACGTCATCGACGTGGCCCGCTCGCTGGGCAGCGAAGTGATTCTGCCGTAGTAGCGACGCCGGCCCGGCAGTTGAGGCGGCGGGCGTCTCGCCCACCGCTCTGCCCATATCTCAGTCATTCCCAATCGCAACGAAGCCGGCCAGCTTTTGTTGTATGCTGGCCGGGAGCATCCACACTCGCCCATGCCGCGTCCCAGAATCGCGATCCTGATTCCCTGCTATAACGAAGAACTCACGATTGCGACCGTCGTCCGCGACTTCCACGCCGAACTGCCCGACGCCGATATCTACGTCTTCGACAACAACTCCACCGACCGCACCGTCGAGTGCGCGCGCGAAGCCGGAGCGCACGTCTCCCACGAACGCCGTCAGGGCAAGGGATACGTCGTCCAGTCGATGTTCGCGCAGGTCGACGCCGATATTTACGTCATGGTCGATGGCGACGGCACCTATCCAGCCAGCGAAGTTCATCGGCTCATCGAACCTATCGTGCTCGGGAAAGCCGAGATGGTCGTCGGCTCGCGCCTCCTGCCGTCGTCGGGCAGCGAGTTCCGCCCGCTCAACAAACTCGGAAACCGCTTCTTCCTCGAAGTCATCAACTTCATCTTCAAGGTGAAACTCTCCGACGTCCTCTCCGGATACCGCGCCTTCAGCCGCGAATTCGTCAAGACGATCCCGGTCTTCGGCGGCGGATTCGAAACCGAAGTCGAACTCACCGTCAAGGCCCTCGCTCGCGGATATCGCATCACCGAACTGCCCGTCCGACTTGCCGCGCGTCCCGAAGGCAGCTTCTCCAAGATCCGCGTCGTGCAGGACGGCTTCGTCATTCTCAACACCATCCTCGCGCTCGTCCGCGACTACAAGCCGCTCACCTTCTTCGGATCCGTCGGCCTGCTCTTCGTCGCGCTCGGGTTTATCCCGGGAACAGTCGTCATCGTCGAGTTCATCAAGACAGGATTAGTCCCGCGCCTGCCCTCGGCAGTCTTGGCAGTCGGCCTGGTTTTGTCAGGAATGCTCCTGCTCGTGGTCGGACTAGTCCTGCACACGATCACGCGCCGCTTCCAGGAACTGGAACATCAACTGCGTCTTCGCGAGAAAACCGCAACATCAGAAGAAACAAAGACGATAGAGATGTCATCCTGAGGGCTGCGCCTTTTGCAGGCCGAAGGACCTATGCATGCCTTGCGGATAAGTGGTGCCCCACCCTCCCTGGTCGGGGTGGGGATTTCCCTTCACAGCACGAAGCCCTCACCACACGTGGCAAGCGTTCTCCGACACCATCGGCTGTCCGGCCTTGCAGCTCCATGCCTTCTCAAACTCCGGCATATTTTGTACCACGCCGTCCACGCGATATTTTCCCGGTGAATGCGGATCAGTCAGCACCCGCATCCTTGCCACTTCCGGACGCCGCTTCTCGCACCATACTCTCCCGAAGCCCAGGAAGAATCGCTGCTCCGGCGTGTAGCCATCGATCTTCTCCGCTTCCTTGCCCGTCTTGTCTGCCGCGATGACTTTCTCCAGCGCCGCCAGCGCAATCCGAGCCCCGCCGTTATCCGCCGTATTCTCGCCGAGCGTCAGCCGGCCGTTGAGCTTCAAATCATCCACAGCCACAAAGTTCGAATACTCATTCGCCACGCAGCTCACGCGCTTTTCGAACTCCTCGCCGTCCTGCTTCGTCCACCAGTCGTGAAGATTTCCCTGCGGATCGAACTTCCTTCCCTGATCGTCGAACCCATGCGTCAGCTCGTGCCCAATCACCAGCCCAATTCCGCCAAAGTTCACCGCGTCATCCATCTTCGGATCGAAAAACGGAGGCTGCAGAATCCCCGCCGGAAACACAATCTCGTTGTACGACGGGCTGTAGTACGCATTCACCGTCGGCGGCGTCATGCCCCATTCCTTGCGGTCAAGCGGCTTGTCGATCTTATTGATCTCGCGCTTGGCCTCAAACTCGTTCGCCCGTTGCACGTTTCCCAGCAGATCGCCCTTCTCGATCGCCACCGAACTGTAATCGCGCCACACATCCGGATACCCGATTTTGTTCTGAATCGCCTTCAGTTTGACCTCCGCCCGCTTCTTCGTCTCCTCACTCATCCACGGCAGATTCTGAATGTCTTCTCCCAGCGATTGTTCCAATTCGCCAACCATCTTCAGCATCCGCGCCTTGCTCTCCGGAGGAAACGCCACTTCCACATATCTTTGCCCCAGCGCCTCGCCCAGTTGGCGGTCCACCAGGTTCACGCAGCGCTTCCACCGCGCCTGAATTTCCTTCTGCCCGGTCAGCGCCTGCTGATACTTGAAGTTCGCCTCCACAAACGGCTCCGACAGCCACGGCGCCGCCGAATGCAGCACATGCCACTGTACATACGTCTTCAGCGAATCCAGCGATTCCGCCTCCAGCACCGCATTCACCTGCTTGAAGAACTCCGGATTCCCCACGTTCATCTCTTTGAACGCCGGGGCATGCACGTCTTCAAAATATTGCTGCAGATAAAAATTCGGAGCCAGCGCCACCGCGTCCGCCCGCGTCATCTTGTGATCGCGGTTCTTCGGATCTCTTCGGGTCGTGCGGTCCATCTGCGCCTTCGCCAGCGCAGTCTCGATCCGCAGCACCGTCTGCGCCGAATCGCCCGCCTGTTCCGCTGTCTGCCCTTGCAGTGTGAATATCTGGTTCATGTAATCGACGTACCGTTGCCGCACGTCTTTCGTCCTCTGATCTTCCTTCAGGTAGTAATCCCGGTCCGGCAGCGTCAGCCCGCCCTGATCGATGTACGCGATCACCTGGTCCGCATTGTGCAGGTCCGACGACGAATAGAAACTGAACAGCGGACTCGGCCCGACCATGTGTACGTGCGCAATCTCGTCGATGAGCCCGCGCTTGTCCTTCACCGCAGCGATGCGCTCCAGTTCCGGCTGGAGCGCCTCGATTCCCTTGCTGTCGACCGTCTTCTCGTCCATGCACGATCCGTACATGTCGCCGATCTTCTGATCGATCGCGTTCCGTCCGTCGCCGCCCGCGGCCGCCTTCTCCAGAATCCCGCGCTCAATATCCATATTGCGTTCGTGCAATTCGACAAAACTCACCCACTGCGACTGGTCGGGAGGAATCTCCGAATTCTTGATCCAGTTGCCGCACGCATACTGATAAAAGTCCGCACACGGATCGATACTCTTGTCGATCGTATCGAGGCTGAATCCAGGCGCAGGCCGCGCCACCGTACTCGTTTGCGCGAAACTCACAGCACCCAGCCCAAGCAGCGCAATCAACGCAACAAAAAAGACGGACAGACGACGAAAGGAACGCATAAGAAAAATTCTCCTTTGGAATCAACAGGCCTTCAGTCAATCGGACGGAACCCCGAATTCTATGCCCCACTCCCAACCATCCGCAAACCTTCGGGTTTCGCTCGCGTGGGGACATCCGCGGTGAACTCATGTGGGGACAGCCGCGGTGAACTCATGTGGGGACAGCCGCGGTGAACTCATGTGGGGACAGCCGCAGTGAACTCATGTGGGGACAGCCGCCCTCGGCTGTCCGCGGAGCGAAGCTCCGCTGCGTTTATAATCAAGTATCAAAGAATTCCTACGATAGAAGGTTGGCCTGGCAATGACTTCTTCAAATGGCTCGAACGGCAACGGTAATGCCTACTCTGTCCCCAAACCCCGCGCCGAATGGATCACCCGCCGCAAGCGCGAAAATACCGACGGCAACTTCTCCCAGATGCACTACGCCCGCCGAGGCGTCATCACCGACGAAATGTCGTTCATCGCGCAGAAGGAGAAGCTCACGCCCGAGCTCGTCCGCGACGAAGTCGCCCGCGGCCGCATGATCATCCCCGCCAACATCAACCATCCCGAACTCGAGCCGATGGCGATCGGCGTGGCCAGCCTCTGCAAGATCAACGCCAACATCGGCAACTCCGCCGTCACCTCCGAGATCAACGAAGAACTCAAGAAGCTCCACACCGCAGTCCACTATGGCGCCGACACGGTCAT
Organism: uncultured Acidobacteriota bacterium; assembly: GCA_963763845.1. GTDB lineage: Bacteria > Acidobacteriota > Terriglobia > Terriglobales > Acidobacteriaceae > Sulfotelmatobacter. The sequence continues at coordinate 150,577 of CAVXPX010000008.1, read as the reverse complement.
GGATCTCTCCACCGGCGGCAACATCCACGAAATTCGGGAAGCCATTCTCCGCCACTCGCCCGTTCCCATTGGTACCGTTCCGATCTACGAAGCCATCGCCCGCGTCAAGCGCGTCGAAGACCTCAATGCCGAAGTCATGCTCGAAGTCATCGAAGAGCAAGCCGCGCAAGGCGTCGACTACATGACGATTCATGCCGGGGTCCTCATCCAGTATCTGCCGCTGATTTCCAAGCGCATCACCGGAATCGTGAGCCGCGGCGGAGCCATCCTCGCGCAGTGGATGGCCTACAACCACAAGCAGAACTTCCTCTACGAACGTTTCGACGACATCGTCAAAATTTTCAAGAAGTACGACGTTAGCTTCTCGCTCGGCGACGGACTCCGCCCCGGCTGCGTCGCCGACGCCAGCGACGAAGCCCAGTTCGCCGAACTCAAAACTCTAGGCGAACTGACGAAGAAAGCCTGGGAAGAAGACGTTCAGGTCATGATCGAAGGCCCCGGCCACGTCTCCATGGACAAGATCAAGGAGCAGGTCGAAAAAGAAATCGAGCTCTGCTACGAAGCCCCGTTCTATACGCTCGGACCGCTGGTCACCGACATCGCTCCCGGCTACGACCACATCACCAGCGCCATCGGCGCGGCCATGATCGGATGGTACGGCGCTGCCATGCTCTGCTACGTCACGCCCAAAGAGCATCTCGGACTGCCCAACGAAAAAGACGTGAAAGACGGCATCATTGCCTACAAGATTTCCGCCCACGCCGCCGACATCGCCCGCCAGCGGCCCGGAGCCCGCGACCGCGACGACGCCCTCAGCTACGCCCGCTACAAGTTCGATTGGGAGAAGCAATTCGCGCTCTCGCTCGATCCCGAGACCGCCCGCTCCATGCACGACGAAACCCTTCCCGACGAGCACTACAAAGAAGCCGCCTTCTGCTCCATGTGCGGCCCCAAGTTCTGCTCGATGAACTATTCCTCCAAAGTGGACGAGTACAACAAGCAAGTCCATGGCGTCGAGAAAAAAGATTACTCGGGACTGGTGGAGAAACTAGTTACGCTGAAGTAGGCGCCTCCGTGGAAGAGTGGCGCTTCAGCGCCGCGTGAAGGCATCTCATGACGACGGCTGTGCTACCTTACTACCTTTGATTTCGGATCCCCCATGAGACTCGTTTCAGCGGCGCTTCTTTCGTCTGTCATCTTGATTTCCGGTTCGTCGGCCGGCAAGCATACCACTACTCCGCCGCAAAACTCTGCGGCGAGCATTTTCGGCTTTCGCGACTCCGCCAGTGAAGCTGCCATCGAATCCCGCTTCCTGGCCGGGCCAGATGCGAAGCTGGCCGAAGAACATCTGCGCATCCTGACCAAAGCTCCGCACATGGCGGGAACGATCGAAGACCAGGCGACCGCCGATTACGTCGCGCAGAAATTCCGCGACGCCGGACTCGATACCGAGATCGTCGAATACAAAGCCTGGTTCAACTATCCGGTCGAAATCAGCGTTGACATGACCGCGCCTGCTGGCGTCGAGATGCATGGGCCCACGCGCGAGCACGTCAGCGATGATCCCTATCAGGATGATCCGCGCGTCGTCATGCCGTTCAGCAGCATGTCGCCTTCCGGAGATGTCGAGGCCGACGTCGTCTACGCCAACTACGGCACGCCCGAAGACTTCGACAAACTCGAGAAGATGAAGCTCGACGTGCGCGGAAAGATTGTGCTCGTCCGCTACGGCCAGAACTTTCGCGGCGTCAAAGAATTCCTCGCGCAGCAACACGGCGCAGCCGGCGTCATCATTTACTCCGATCCCGCGGACGACGGATGGCGGCGCGGCGACAAATATCCAGATGGACCGTGGCGTCCTGATACCGGCGTGCAGCGCGGCTCGGTTGGATACATGTTCGAATTTCCCGGCGATCCGACCACACCGGGGATTGCCTCGACTCCATCGCTGCCCGACTCGCAGCGCATTTCTCCCGAGCAATCGCCACAAGTACCGAAGGTTCCAGTGACGCCGCTTTCGTATCACGACGCCTGGCCGATCCTGCAGCACCTGGGCGGTCCGGATTCGCCGCGCGAATGGCAAGGGGCATTGCCCTTTACCTACCACGTCGGTCCGGGACCGGCGAAAGTAAAGATGCATCTCAAGCAGGATTTTCAGTTCCGCACACTGTGGGATGTCGTAGGGCGCGTGAAGGGAACGGAAGCTCCGGATGAGTGGGTGGTTGTCGGCAACCACCGCGACGCGTGGGTATACGGTGCGGTCGATCCGAACAGTGGAACGGCTGCGATGCTCGAGAGCGTCCACGGCGTGGGAGATCTGCTGAAGTCGGGATGGAGGCCGAAGCGCACGCTGGTCTTTTGCAGCTGGGACGGCGAAGAAGAAGGACTGATGGGCTCGACCGAGTGGGTCGAGCAGCACGAGCCGCAGCTCGAAAATTCTCCCGCATATTTCAACGTCGACGTCGCCGTGACTGGGCCGAAGTTCGGAGCCTCGGCGGTTCCCAGCCTGAAGCAGTTTCTGCGCGATGTGACCAAGGCGGTGCCGAGTCCGAAGGGCGGAACGGTTTATGAACAGTGGCAGAAGGCTTCGTCGGAAGCTCAGTCTGAGGGGCCTGAAAGGCGGCGACCTGCGGCGCAGGTGACCGGAGACGTTCCGGTCGGTGATCTGGGCAGCGGATCTGATTACACGGCATTCCTGCAGCATGCGGGCGTGCCTTCGAGCGATGTGAGTTCCAGCGGGCCGTACGGCGTCTACCACTCGACGTTCGACGATTTCGCATGGTTCAAGAAATTCGCCGATCCGGATTTCCTCTATGAACAGGAGATGGCGCGGGTGCTGGGGCTCGAAGGCGTTCGCATGGCCGACGCCGATGTGCTTCCCTACGACTACGAGGAATACGGGAAGGAAGTCGGCGTGTATCTGGACGCGGCGCGGAACCGGGCGCAAGACAAGTTCGGCAAAGGCGTGCTCGATTTCGATTCTGTCGACACAGCAGCGCGCCATTTCCAAATCGCCGGGGCGAAGATTCTGGCCAAGGAAAAGAATCCGCCCGCCGACGTCACCCGGCTGAACCAGGCGCTGCTGCATGCGGAGCGCGCGCTGCTGGTGCCGCAAGGCTTGCCCCATCGTCCGTGGTTCAAGCACGCGATTTACGCGCCGGGAGAATACACCGGCTACGCTGCCGTCGTGATTCCAGGCGTCAACGAGGCGCTCGACAAAGGCGACAGCGACCGCGCTCGCCAGGAGTTGTCGGCGCTGGCGGCGGCTCTGGACCGGGCGGCCAAGGCGCTCGAGTCCTACCGATAGCCGGAACTTCTTCGACGGCGGGTGCGTATCCATGGCAGGCGCTTTCTGCGCCCGAGAGGTGTTCCATGTCTGGAAGGTCTCTTCTCCGTACAAAACGGCTTCACAGGGCAGCTTTGTTGTGTTTCGTGCCGCTTCTGCTCGTTTCGGTCGCGGCGGCGAGCGACTGGAATTACGAGGAGACGCGTCACGACTCCCGCGACTTCGTTGCGGGAGGTTCGGTGCACATTCACATGAGTGTGGGCGACATGCACATCAAGCGCGGGGATTCCGACAAGATCCGGCTGGAATACACCGTGAAGTCGCGGCGAGAGCAGAGTGTGAAGGATGCGCATGTGGATTTCGATGTGCGCGGGAACGACGCGACCATCGAGTTTCACGCGCCCACCGGAAAGAACACGCAATTCGATGTCGAACTCGAAGTGCCGCAGAATACCAACCTCGACGTGCACGAAAAAGTTGGAGACGTGACGGTGGAGGACATCGACGGCGACAAGTATCTTGAGCTCAGCGTCGGCGACATCCGGGTAGAGAAGGGCAACGGGAATTACAAGTTGGTGCGGGCAAGCACTAGCATTGGGGACGTCCACAGCGCCGACTATGGCGAGCCCAGCGGATGGCTGGGCAAGACGCTGAAGTACAACGGCAACGGCAAGTACGAACTGCGGGCGCACGTCTCGGTCGGAGATATTCACCTCGAAGGCAAGTGAGGCAGAGTCGAGGCTGGCAGCCCGATTTTCTTCGATCGACAGATTTTCACCCGCATCTCGAGGTAATGCGAGTACAAGTCTGACGCTGAGGGAATGCTTTCTTAGCTACGGGCGCACCTGGCCGGTTCCGATGATTTCGTACTTCGATGAGGTGAGTTCCGGAAGGGCAAAGGGACCGCGGCAATGGAGTTTCTGGGTGCTGATACCCATCTCGGCGCCGAAGCCAAATTCTGCGCCGTCGGTGAAGCGAGTCGAGGCATTCCAGTAGACCGCTGCCGAATCGACGCCGCGGAGAAACTTGCGGGCATTCGCTTCTTCGCTGGTGATGATCGAGTCGGAATGCTTGGTCGAGAACTTATTGATGCGCGCGATTGCGGCATCGACATCCTGAACCACAGCGATTGCGATACACAGGCGCAGATATTCTTCGTACCATTCCTGATCGGTTGCAGGCGTGACCGAAAGTTCTTTTGCAAGTGCCTGCGCGCGGTTGTCGCCGTGCACTTCGACTCCCGCATCGATCAGTTTTTTCACGATGCGCGGAATGTATTCCGCCGCGATGCTTTCATGCACCAGCAATTTTTCGGCGGCGTTGCAGACGGACGGGCGCTGCGTCTTGGCATTGATCACGATCCCATCGGCCATGTCGAAATCTGCCGAGGCGTCGACGAAGATGTGGCAGTTCCCCGCTCCGGTTTCGATGACGGGCACTGCGGAATTTTCGGTGACGAACGTGATCAGGCCGGCTCCGCCGCGCGGAATGATGACGTCAACGAGCCCGCGGGCCTTGATCAGTTCGTGCACAGACTGACGCGTGGAAGAATCGAGAAGTTCGATGGCGCCTTCGGGCACCCCAGGAATGGCCGTCATGACGTCGACGAGGCACTGATTGCTTCGAGCCGACTCCTTGCCGCCGCGAAGCACGATCGCATTGCCGGTTTTGAGCGCGAGCACCGCGGTATCAACCGTCACGTTCGGACGCGATTCGTAGATGATCCCGATAACTCCCAGAGGCACGCGCACCTTGCGAATCCGCAGGCCGTTGGATTTGGTCCATTCGGCGAGAGTTTCACCGATGGGATCGGGCAAAGCGGCAACATCTCGCACTCCGCGCGCCATGTCTTTGACGCGCGACGGCGTCAGCAGCAGGCGGTCGCGCATGGCGCCTTCAAGGCCGGAAGTCTCGATGTCCTCTCGATTTACCGCGAGAATTTCCTCTTCATGCGCCTCGAGAGCATCGGCTATCGCGAGCAAGAGACGATTTTTCTCTTTCGTCGAGAGGAGCGCCAGCTTTGAAGACGCACTTCGGGCGCGAAGAAGTTTTTCTTGCGTCGTCGCGGCGGTGGTCAGCGTAGCCATTTATTTTCTCTTCGCTGGCGGGAAGTACGTGCCAATCTTGCGCGCCATCCCCAGTGTAATCGCTTGCGGATGACGGCCATTCACGATGGCGACCTGGACTCCACCTTCGCTGGCGAGCTGAGCGGCGCGCAGCTTGGAGATCATGCCGCCGCGTCCCAGAGTGCTCTTGCCATTACATTGCGCTTCCAGGGCAGGCGTCAGCTTTCGAATCACTCGCTGGAGTTTTGGCTTCTTGCGTCCATTGGGGACCATGAAGCCATCGACGTTCGTCAGGAGCAGCAGCCAATCCGCTTTGACGGCGGTCGCGAGCAGAGAACTGAGTTCGTCGTTGTCTCCGAAGGCGCCTTCGATTTCGCGGACCGAGACACTGTCGTTTTCATTCACGATGGGGACGACGCCAAGCGCGAGAAGTTCCGCCAAGGCAGTCTGCAGATTGCGATAGCGGACGGGCGAAGTGAAGTCATCGCTGGACAGGAGCAGTTGGGCGACAACCTTCTTCCCGAAGAACAGTCGCTCGTAGGTGTGCATCAGGCGGCTTTGACCGACGGCGGCACAAGCCTGCATGCGGGGAACGTCGTTGGGGCGCTGGTCGAGTTTCAGTCCGGACATGCCGGCGGCGATAGCGCCTGATGTGACGATGAGGTATTCGTTCTTCGACAGGTCGAACTGATCGACCATGCCGCGAAGCAGGTTGATATCGACCTGCCCTCCCGGGGCGATGAGACTGGTGCCAACTTTGATGACAACGCGCATAGAAGAAATGTCTGGTGGCCGGATTCGCCTTTTATTTGTCTGTGGCAAATGCTCCGGTTGGGATCAACCGGCGCCCGGCGGGGAGGGACAATATCAATATCCTGCCGTTAGAATGGGATTCTGGCAAGTCGAAAATCGTGCCTGGTGTCTCGTCGGGAACGTGCGCGGGAGAGTCTGCCACGCGACATCTGGCGGCGGACATCGGCGCTGCAGTCAAAATCTTATGCCTGTTCCGAATGCTACCAGCCGCTTCTCGGATCGCGTTGAAAACTATGTACGTTACCGGCCAGGATATCCGCCGGAAGTCGTGGAGGCGCTGCGCCGCGAATGCGGATTGGCGCCGGATCATGTGGTCGCCGACATTGCGTCGGGAACAGGGATATGGACGCGGCGGCTGCTGGAGAATGCGAATCCCGTCTACGGGGTCGAACCGAATGTGGACATGCGGCAGGCCGGCGAACGCCTTCTGGCCGGATTCGCGAAATTTACCAGCGTTGCTGGGACAGCTGAAGCTACGACCCTCGCAGATGCAAGCGTCGATTTTGTGACCGCGGCGCAGGCCGCGCACTGGTTCGACCGGGCACGGGCACGGAAGGAATTTGTTCGAATCCTGAAGCCAGATGGATGGCTCGTCCTGCTATGGAATGAGCGGGAGATTGATACTACGGCATTCCTGCGCGACTACGAACGGTTGCTGCTGGATTACGGCACCGACTATCAGGACGTGCGCCATGAGCGGACGACCGACGCGGTATATGAGTTCTTCGATCCCCTGCCCTATCAGGAGCGAACGTTTGCCATGCGGCAGGAATTTGATTATGCCGGGCTCGAAGGACGGCTGCTCTCTTCTTCGTACGCGCCAGGGCCGGGGCATCCGAAACATGAGCCGATGATTGCCGAGTTGAAGCGAATCTTTGAGAAGCATGCTTCGGAAGGACGCGTGTCGGTCGATTATAAGACTCGGGTGTACTTTGGACGGCTTGGGTCGAAGTAAGATTTCAAGATCTACATCTTTTTTCACCACCAAGGGCACGAAGGTTCACGAAGCAAATCTGAAACCTCTGGTAGCATTTCCTGTTCTATCGAGAGGTCCTTGTGTCTGACGAAAAATCGTTTCATATGACTCCGGACGAATTCCGGCGATACGGGCACGCTGTGGTGGATTGGATCGCGGATTATCAGTCGCATGTCGAGACGTTTCCTGTGCTCTCGCAGGCGAAGCCCGGACAGATTCGTGCGGCGTTGCCCGAGAATCCTCCGGCAAAGGGCGAGGCGTTTGAGGCGATCCTCGGCGACATGAATCGCGTGATTTTGCCGGGAGTGACGCACTGGCAGTCGCCGAACTTTTTTGGCTATTTTCCATGCAATGCGTCGGGGCCCGGAATTCTTGGCGACCTGCTTTCCTCCGGGCTGGGCGTGCAGGGAATGTTGTGGTCAACGAGTCCCGCGTGTACCGAGCTTGAGACACACGTGATGGATTGGCTGGTCTCGATGCTGGGCCTGCCGGAGAAGTTTCGCTCGTCGAACAGCGGTGGAGGGGTCATTCAGGACACGGCATCGAGCGCGGCGCTGTGCGCGCTGCTGGCCGCGCGCGAGCGGGCCACCGAGTACAAGAGCAACAAGAAAGGGTGCGACGGGCGGCTGGTTGCTTATGCTTCGACGCAGACCCACTCTTCGCTGGAGAAGGCGGCGATGATTGCGGGGATCGGAACCGACAATCTGCGGCTGATTGAGGTTGACGAGAGATTCGCAATGAAGCCGGAGGCACTGACATCACAAATCGAGGCCGACCGGCGCGCAGGACTGGCTCCGTGTTTTGTATGCGCCACAGTGGGAACGACTTCCTCGAATGCGATGGATCCGCTGGGAGCCTTGGGGAAAATCTGCAGGCAGAACAATCTGTGGCTGCACGTGGATGCGGCGATGTCGGGAACGGCGATGCTCTGCCCGGAGTTCCGGCATTTGCAGAACGGGGTGGAGTTCGCCGACAGCTACAATTTCAATCCGCATAAATGGATGTTCACGAATTTCGATTGCAACTGCTTCTGGGTGGCGGACCGAAAGGCGCTGATCCAGACGCTGAGCATTCTGCCGGAGTACTTGCGCAATCAGGCGACCGAGTCGGGAGCGGTGATCGACTACCGTGACTGGCACATTCAGCTGGGGCGGAGATTCCGCTCGCTGAAGTTGTGGTTCGTGATCCGACATTACGGGATGGAGGGATTGCAGCATCACATTCGCGAACACGTGCGGCTGGCGCAGCAGTTTGCGGAGTGGACGCGAAACGACGATCGCTTCGAACTTGCGGCGCCGGTGCCGCTGAACCTGGTTTGCTTCCGTCATAAAGGCGGAGACGCGGCGAATCAAGAGATCATGGACCGGCTGAACCGCAGCGGCGATCTGTTCCTGACGCATACCAAGCTGAACGGGAAGCTGACGCTGCGTCTGTGCGTGGGCCAGACGAATACGAAAGAATGCCACGTCGAGAGGGCGTGGAAGCGGATTCAGGAGGAGGCGGCGCGAGTTGCCGCTTCCTGAAACATACTTCCGAGAAGCAAAACAACGGTTGCTGAAGGGCGCCGTTGCTCGGCCTCGACCTTCGTGTCGACCGGAAATCCGGTTGCGAACGAGACCTTCGACTACAAAAGTGGTCTCTCCACTCCCGGTGGTCTTCCTCTTGGCGGAACGAAAACCCACGATCGTGATGAGACAGTCTAGTCCGCGGGCATGGGGGCCGGGTGCGGCACAGTCGTGGCCGTGCCGGCGGCAATGGCCGGTTGGGCAGGGGGTTCGATCCACTTGCGGATGGCGGGCAGGGCGGCACGGGCGGCAACTTCGCCCACGCGGATCAATTCATCGCAACGCTTGAAGTCGTCGTAGGCGAATCCGGCGACGTCGGGCTCTATCACCAGGTCAGTGGCGCTGCGCCAGAGGCTGGACATGGCGTCCTGGGCGATGGCGAATGATTGTCCGATGACGTCCAAGAGATGACGGGGAGCTCCGCCGTTGGCCCAGCTGCCTTTCAGATGAATCGCGATCACACGGTCGGCGCCCATTTCACGCAATGGCCGCGTCGCGACTGGGTGCGACAACATGCCGTCGACATAATAGCGGCCGCGAATCTCTACCGGCAGGAACATTCCCGGGTAAGCGCAACTGGCGCGCACGGGATCGATAATCGATCCGGAGTGGAACACGACGCCGGCGCCGCTGTTAAAGTCGGTCGCCGTGACGCCCAGAGGAATGCGCAATTCCTCAAAGGTTTTGACTTTCAGGGCCCGGTTGAGAAACGAAACCATGCGGTCGTTAGAAGCGAATCCGTAGCGGGAGAGCGTCCAGCGGGCGAAGGTGGTGAAGCGGCAACTGTGCGCGATCTCTGTCAGTTCTTCAACGGAGGTGCCGCTGCAGTAGACCGCTCCGATCAGGGCTCCGACGCTGGTTCCGGTAATGACGCGAACTGGTATGTTCTCCGCTTCGAGAACTTTAAGAACTCCGACGTGAGCAATGCCGCGCGCGAAACCTCCTCCTAATGCGATTCCGATTGTGGGAATCCGAGGCGCAACGGGCGGAAGGGGTTGGCGAGAAAGTCCACGGCGGAACGCTTGTACCGAGCGAACAATCTTTTCGAAACTTCTCACAGAGAACCCCACGTCTCTGGCCGTGATCAGCCGAATAGCTCAACCACTAGTTGACCATAAGATGCCACATTTCCACAGGAGGCTGTAAGGGCACGATTGTGCCAGTCTGGCAAGCCATTGCAGGGCTTATGCGCAATGGTAATGGTTACGGTTGGCACAGCAGGAAGGTGACGAGATTCGTGTATTCCTGCTAAGTTGCGGACAGTATGGTGCGTGAGATTTCAGCCGGCGGGGTGGTAGTCCGGTACAAAGACGGCGAGTGGTGGATGGCGGCGATCGAGTTGCCGGCCAGCGAAAGTGGAGCTGCGGACTCCGGCAAACGGGCGGTTCGGGCTAAGAAGAAGACGGTCATTTGCCTGCCGAAGGGACTGGTCGATCCGGGGGAGAAGGCGCTGGAAGCCGCGCTGCGCGAGGTGCGGGAAGAAACCGGGCTGACGTCGAGTTTGGTCACCAAGCTGGCCGACATCAAATATGTTTATGTTCGCTCCTGGGGCGATAACGAACGAGTGTTCAAGATCGTTACGTTTTACCTGCTGCGGTATGAGTCGGGGCGCATCGACGATATTTCCGAGGACATGCGAATCGAGGTTGCGCACGCAAGATGGATAAAGCTGGAGGAGTCGCCGAAATTGCTTGCCTACCGCGGGGAAAAGCAGATGGCACGGAAGGCGCTGGAATACCTTGCCAGCCGCGCGGAGGTGAAGTAATCGCCGCGGCGCTAGATAAATTACGGCGGCGAGATTAGTATTAGCAGTTCACAAAGTCCTGCCTGGGCGCACGTTCATGTCCCGCAAGTCCACGGAACGTCTAGTATTTTCCTTATGTCTTCCCCTATTTCTTCCACCATCAAAATGGTTTCATCCCGAGGCAACCCTATGAAGCGCATCAGCAAAGTCGCCATTCTGGGCGCCGGAACGATGGGCGCCCGCATCGCCGCGCATTTTGCCAATGCCGGCGTTCCCAGTTATCTGCTGGATATTGTTCCTCCCGACGCGGACGCGCCGGCGCGCAACAAGATTGCCGCTGCCGGGCTGGATGCCGCGAAGAAATCGAAGCCTGCCGCCTTCATGGAGCCGTCGCTGGCGAAGCTGGTGACGATAGGAAACTTCGAAGACGATCTCAAGAAGCTGGCGGAAGTGGATTGGATCATCGAAGCGGTCGTCGAAAATCTGGAGATCAAACGGGCGTTGTTGCGGAAAGTCGAGGCCGTTCGCCAGCCCGGAACGATCATCACAACCAATACGAGCGGATTGCCGGTGGGGAAGATCGCGGAAGGATTTTCCGACGATTTCCGCTGGGCTTGGTTTGGGACGCATTTCTTTAATCCGCCACGCTATATGCGGCTGCTGGAAATTATTCCGACACCCGAAGCCGATCGTGCGGCGATCGATGCGATCGCTCACTTCTGCGACGTTCGGCTCGGAAAGGGCGTGGTGATCGCGAAAGACACGCCCAACTTCATCGGCAACCGGATTGGAACTTTCTCGGTGCTGAACGTGATCCGGCTGATGCAGGAGATGGGGCTGACGATCGAAGAGGTCGACGCGTTGACCGGCCAGGCGGTCGGATGGCCGAAGTCAGCGACGTTCCGAACGATCGATCTTGTGGGGCTCGATATTTTGGGGCACGTCGTCGGAAACATGACGACAAACGTACACGATGAGCGCAGCGACCTGCGCTTGCCCGATTTCTTCCAGCAGATGCTGCAGAAGAAATGGCTGGGCGACAAGACGAAGGGCGGGTTCTACAAAAAGATCAAGGGTGGAGACGGGAAGGAAGACGAACGTCTCGCGCTGGATTGGAAGACGCTGGAATATCATCCGCGGCAGAAACCGAAATTCGCCGCGCTCGACATGGCAAAGACGGTCGAAGACACCGGTGCGCGGCTGCGAATGCTGCTCGGAATCGATGGTGGCGGCTCTCACAAAGGCGACAAGGCCGGCGCATTCTTGTGGGCAGCGCTTTCGGATCTTTGGACCTACGCGGCGAATCGCGTGCCGGAAATCTCTGACTCCGTCGTCGAGATCGACCGCGCCATGAGACTGGGCTTCAATTGGGAGCTTGGTCCGTTTGAGTTGTGGGATGCGGCCGGAGTTGAGGCTACAGTCGCGCACATGAAAAAAGAAGGCAAGCCGGTGGCGGCGAATGTGGAGAGGCTGCTCGCTTCGGGACAGAAGTCGTGGTACATCGACGATCCGAAATCGCCGGCTGGAAAGAAATATTGGGAACTCGGAACCGAGAGCTGGGAGCCGGTGCAGGTCCCGGCTGGCGTCTGGTCGGTTACGGTCGCGAAAAAGTCGAATGGAGTGGTTAAGAAGAATTCCGGCGCGTCGCTGGTGGATCTTGGCGATGGAGTGGCGTGCCTCGAGTTCCACAGCAAGATGAATTCACTCGGAGCCGACATCATCGGCCTGATCACACAGACCCTCAAGCCGGGCGGTCCCGGGGATAGCTTCGACGCATTTGTCATCACGAACGACGCGGCTAACTTCTCCGTTGGCGCGAATCTCATGCTGCTGCTGATGAGCGTGCAGGAAGAAGAGTGGGATGACGTCGATCTCGCGATCCGGCAATTCCAAGGGATGACGCAGGCGGTCAAGTTCTCTCCGAAGCCTGTCGTTTCCGCGCCATTCGGGTTGTGCCTTGGGGGCGGGACGGAGATCTCGCTGCATGCTCCGGCGCGTCAGCCGCACGCGGAACTTTATACCGGATTGGTGGAGATCGGCGTCGGGCTGCTGCCGGGCGGCGGGGGCTGCAAAGAGATGCTGCTGCGCGCAGTCGATAGCGCAGCCGCCTCGCGCGGAAAATCTTCTCCGGAAGCGCTCGCCGGATCCGTGGAAATGATGGAGGCGATGAAGAAGGCGTTTGAGACAATCGCTACAGCGAAAGTGGCAACGTCGGCACATGAGGCCCGGGAACTCGGGTTCCTGTCAGACTCCGACCGCATCACGATGAATCGCGAGCGCGTGCTTTCCGATGCGAAGGCCCGGGCTCTGGAGTTGGTCCGAGCCGGATACGAGCCGCCGGTGCCGCGAAAAGATATCCCGGCTCCCGGCGAAAGTCTGCTTGCGGCTCTCAAGATGCGCGTGCATCTAATGCGGCAGGGAGATTTTATTACCGACTACGAAGTCAAACTCGGGAGCAAGATCGCCGAGGTTTTGTGCGGCGGGAACGTCACTCCGGGAACTCCGGTGAGCGAGCAATACATCCTCGCCTTGGAGCGTGAAGGATTCAAGTCTCTCTGCGGCGAACGCAAGACGCAGGAGCGCATTCAGTACACGCTGAAGACGGGGAAGACACTGAGGAACTAGTTTCCTCCAGTATGGCGGTGTGTATTGACGACACGTATATTCATACGTATTATTATTACATATAGCCAGACGTACAGGAGACCAGAAAAATGGCATATGTAGAACCCCAGACGGTTTTGGCGCCCCGAGCATCCATTCGCAACATCGAGGTCCTCTACAACGGAGGCGCGGGTGAATGGTCGGTTGCGCGAGTGACTTGGGAGGAAGAGGAGAGACTGGGCATTCGGTGGAACGGGGGTGAGGGCCCGGGAGTCGGCAACCCACAGTCTCGGGGCAAGCCAACGTGGTTCATTGTTCCGGAAGCTCTTGAACAGTCCGTCCTCAAAAGGGTCGAAGATCTGAGTCTCTCGGCATCGAATGGACTGATTGGCCAATATCGAGAAATGGCACTCGATAAAGATCGAGAGCGAGACGCGGAAGAATGGACGGAAGGATTGATCTCCGATGCATCCACGCAGGGGTGAAGTGTGGTGGGTTTCGTTCGATCCGTCAGTTGGGGGCGAGATTCAGAAAACTCGTCCAGCAATCATTATCAGCAACGATGCGGCAAACATCGGGCTGAACCGTGTAATTGTTGTGCCCATAACGAGTCAGATCGCAAAGCTCTACCCCGGTGAGGCTTTCATCACGGTAAACGGGGAGAAGCGCAAGGCAATGGCAGACCAGATTGTGACCGCATCGAAGCAAAGATTGCAAAACAAGCTCGGAACCCTGGTCCGCAGTGACATGACGGCGGTTGAAAATGTCGTACTCTTTCAGCTTGGCATGCGCCGGTGAGTTCAATTCTGAAGTCTTTGGGTCTTCAACTAAAAATGCAGAGAACACGCAGAACGATTGTAAGTATGGGCTGGTTTTTCCTCCTAGTCTCCGTATGCTGTAGCTTTGCGCAGAAAGACGCTCCTGCCAGGGAATCGGCTCCTGACGTTCCGGATGCGATCGCCGTCCCGGCTGGACTGGAGCCGGTGTTGTTCGTACATGCGTCGGGCGCTCAAATTTACACCTGCGAGGCTGGCGCGGACGGAAAGTACAAGTGGACGCTGAAGGCCCCAGACGCCGAATTGAAAGACCGCAAGGACAAAGTGATTGGGCAGCACTCCGCTGGTCCGACCTGGAAGTTGAAGGATGGCAGCGAGGTGACCGGCAAAGCGGTGGCGCACGTCGATTCGCTTGATCCGGAATCGGTGCCGTGGCTGCTGGTCGATGTTGTGACCAACTCCAAGAAGGGCGCGCTGGCCGATGTGACCAAGGTTCAACGTGTCCACACGCACGGCGGCATGCCTGGAAATGACGCTTGCGACGAGTCACACAAAGGGACGGAGACGAGGAGCAATTACACGGCAGATTATTACTTCTTTGCGCCCCCGAAGTAGTTCCGCCCAATTTTCTAGCGGCCCGCGTGCATGCGTGCCTTGATACGAGTTGATGTTCTGGTAAGGGCCTGGGAGAAATATTATGCGCGAAGTCATTCTTGCTTCTTCTGTACGCACACCGGTGGGTCGGGCTTACAAAGGAACGCTGCGGGCGACGCGTCCGGATGAACTCGGGGCGGTCGCGATCAGGGGCGCGCTGGAGCGCGTGCCGCAACTCGATCCCAAAGAAATCGAGGACGTGATTCTCGGCTGCGCCATGCCTGAAGCGGAGCAAGGGATGAACGTGGCCCGGATCGCATCCCTGCGAGCAGGGCTTCCGGTAGAAGTCTCGGCATTGACGATCAACCGGTTCTGCTCGTCAGGCCTGCAGGCAATCGCGATGGCGGCCGAGCGAATTATGAGCGGGGGCGCAGAGGTCATCGTGGCGGGCGGCACGGAATCGATGACGATGATTCCGATGGGCGGGCACAAGATCTCACCGAATCCGTGGCTGGTCGACCATTATCCGGACGCATATCTTTCGATGGGTCTGACGGCGGAGCGCGTCGGGCAGAGATTCGGAATCACGCGCGAGGCAGCGGACGAGTTCTCGCTGCGCAGTCATCAGAAGGCTCTCGCTGCCATTGCGGCGGGCAAGTTTGACGATGAGATTGTGCCTGTGCCGGTGAGCCTCAGCACTCCAAATGGATCGAAGCCCAAGCGGCAGGAGATCGTGTTCAAGGTGGATGAAGGTCCGCGCTCGGATACGTCGATCGAGGCACTGCGTGCACTGAGGCCTGCGTTTCATCTGAAGGGCGCGGTCACAGCGGGCAATTCGTCGCAGATGTCCGACGGCGCCGCGGCGGCTGTGGTGATGTCGGCGGAGCGCGCGAAGGCATTGGGGATCAAGCCGCTCGTGCGTTACGTTTCATTCGCAACCGCTGGATACAAGCCGGAGGAAATGGGACTTGGGCCGGTGTTCGCGATTCCAAAAGCGTTGAAGATGGCGGGGCTGACGCTCCGTGACATCGGCGTGATCGAACTGAACGAGGCCTTCGCGGCGCAATCGCTGGCGGTGATCAAAGAGGCCGGACTCGATCCGGGGAAAGTCAATCCGAATGGCGGAGCGATCGCGCTGGGGCATCCGCTGGGCTGCACCGGAGCGAAGCTGACGGCGACGGTGATCCGCGAAATGAAGCGTCGAAATGCGGGCTACGGAATGGTGACGATGTGCGTCGGCGGAGGCATGGGCGCGGCTGGAATCTTCGAGAACCAGTAAACCCAGGACTAACCACCAAGGACCTGAAGTATCACGAAGCGATTATCCTTCGTGACACTTTGTCTTCTGGTCGTCCTTTGCTGGCCCAAAACATTCCGCGCATCCGGAAATGAAATATAGACAGCCTTTTCACGCCGCTCGCGCGTTCCATCGAAGCCGATCTCTGTTCGGCGAACTATCATTCCTTTCGCAGTCAGCATTAGAATTGCACCGTGTGCTGCTCGTCGTTGTGTTCACAGGCGTGGCGGCATGGTAATCGGGAGGCAAGACATGGCGTCAACAACGGTGGTACCGAAGACCAAAATTCCCGGTGGCAGCTTTCTCCTGGAAACGAGACAACCCGAGGAAGTTTTCACTCCGGAAGATTTCAGCGAACAACATCAACTCATTGGACAAACGGCGGAAGAGTTCGCCGTGAACGAAATCATTCCTAACGTTGAAAAAATTGAACACAAAGATTTTTCCGTGACCCGCGACTTGCTGAAGAAGGCGGGCGAACTTGGATTGAGTTCGGTGGAAATTCCCGAGGCCTATGGCGGCCTCGAGATGGACAAGGTGACGGCGGCGGTGATCGCCGATCACATTGCCAAGTATGCGGGCTTTGCCACAACCTGGGGCGGACACACGGGGATCGGCACGCTGCCGATCGTTTATTTCGGAACCGAAGAGCAGAAGAAGAAATATCTGCCGCGTCTGGCTTCGGGGGAAATCGTCGGCGCGTACGCGTTGTCGGAATCGACCTCCGGCTCAGATGCGCTGAATTGCCGTACCCGGGCCACACTCTCACCTGATGGCAAGCACTATGTCTTGAACGGCGAAAAGATGTGGATCACCAATGCCGGATTTGCCGACCTGTTCACCGTTTTCGCCAAGGTCGATGGCGAAAAATTCTCCGCATTTCTGATCGAAAGAAGCTTTCCCGGATTTTCGGTTGGCGCGGAAGAACACAAGATGGGAATCCGCGGATCGTCAACCTGTCCAATCATCCTGAATGACTGCAAGGTTCCGGTGGAAAACCTGCTCGGCGACATCGGCAAGGGACACCTGATCGCTTTCAACATTCTGAATATCGGGCGGTTCAAGCTGGGAGCAATGTGCGTTGGCGGCGGCCGCGTGTCGCTCGAAAACGCGATCAGCTATGCCAAGCAGAGAAAGGCATTCAGCAAGGTCATCGCCGACTTCGGACTCGTGCGCGAGAAGATCGCCAACATGGCCACGCTGCTCTATGTGGGCGAGTCGCTCGTCTATCGAACGGTCGGAATGATGGACAGCGCGCTCAGCGAGGTCGATAAGGCGGCAGCCGATGCTGCGAAGCAGACGCTGAAGGCCATCGAGGAATATGCGGTCGAGTGCTCGATTATCAAAGTATGGGGATCGGAGATGATCGACTACATCGTCGACGAGACGCTGCAGATCTATGCAGGATATGGTTTCGTCGAAGAATATCCGGCGGAACGCGCCTATCGCGACGCCCGCATCAACCGCATCTTCGAAGGCACGAACGAAATCAACCGCCTGATCATCACTGGATTCCTGCTGAAACGCGCGATGACCGGGCAGTTGCCGCTGATGCCGGCGATCAAGAAGTTGATGGATGAGGTGCTGTCAGGGCCATCGATGGCAGAAGAAGTCGAGGGCTCGCTGGCAGAAGAACGGAAACTCGTGGCGCAAGCCAAGAAGTTGGGTCTGTTCGCGGCGGGCGCGGCCACGCAGAAGTATATGCAGGCGATCCAGGATCAGCAGGAGATCATGGGCGCGATCGCCGATATGACGATCGAGACCTACGCCATGGAGTCGGCGGTGCTGCGCGCGCAGAAGATCGTCGACACCAAGAGCGAAGCGGCGGCGGCCTTGCCGCTTGCCATGACTCGCGTGTATATGTCACAGGCGTTCGAGAAAGTCGAGTCGGCTGCGCGGAAGGTGATCGCCGCCGTGGCCGAAGGAGACATGCTGCGGACGCAGCTTGCCATCCTGCGGCGCCTGGCAAAATACGAACCGTTCAACACGGTCGCGCTGCGGCAGGAGATCGCCGCGAAGACGATCGAGCGTGGAAAGTTTACGCTGGCCTAGCCGAACTCCAACCTTTGTCATCCTGAGGCCCGCGTTGTTTGCGGGCCGAAGGACCTCTGCACTTTGCCGGCAGCGAAGGCGCTGCAAGAGAAATGCATAGATCCCTTCGGCTTCAGCTCAGGGCGGGCTCTTCGCCGCTGGAAATTGCGGCTCAGTGTGACAAGTCTCTTCGAGTCTGATACGACTATTCCCAATGAAAACAGTGAGATTTTTATGCCTCGCGTTCATTTTGTCCCTTGCCTCTGTGTTGTCAGCGCAATCGACTTCGGCTCCACAAAAAGATTCGGCGACATTTGATGCGGATGGAACGGCGCACATCACTCGCGTGGTGCCGATGCCGACGACGATTTCTCCGGAGGCGCAGAAGTGGCTGCAATCGCTGACGCATAACACGCCCGGTCCGGAAACACTGGCCGTACGGCGCGCCCGCACCGACGTTTGGCGCGCCAAAGATTCGGCCGAGGCCCGCAAGCTGTATCCGGTTAACGTTGAAGAGACGACGACCGCCGGAGTTCGGACCGACATTATTACTCCGCTGACCATGCCCGCTGAGAACAAGTCGCGGGTGCTGATCAATTTGCACGGAGGAGGGTTCAACTCCGATTCAGGATCGCTGATCGAAGGCGTGCCGATTTCGAATCTGGCGAAGATCAAAGTTGTTTCCGTCTATTACAGGCTGGCGCCCGAGAATCCGTTTCCGGCGGCGGTTGAGGATGCGGTTGCGGTTTACAAAGAGTTGCTGAAAACCTACAAGCCGCACAGCATTGGGATTTTTGGAACGTCGGCCGGGGCCATCCTGACAGCCGAAGTCGCGGTCGAACTCAAGAAACTCGCCCTGCCGCAGCCCGGAGCGCTGGGAATCTTTTCTGGCCACGGTGATTTCAGCAAGGTTGGCGACTCGTGGCAGCTGTTTACGCTGAACGGCTTTCCCGGCGACTTGCAGCCGACCGACGCGAACCATCTGCCGGACGATCAATACGTCGGCAAGACGAACCGCACAGATCCTGTGCTGTCGCCGCTCTATGCCGATCTGCATGGATTGCCTCCGACGCTGCTGGTCACCGGCACGCGCGACATTCTGCTCAGCGGAACGACGATTCTGCAGCGCGCGCTGTTGCGCTCGGGAGACGATGCGCAGCTGGTAGTGTTCGAGGCGTTGCCCCATGCATTCTGGTATCACTTCGAGTTGCCGGAGACACGCGAAGCGCTGGAGTTGATGGCGAAATTCTTGGATGAAAAGGTCGGGCGCTAGCGCTCTGGGTTGCTAGCGCGACTTGCTGCGTTCAGTAGCGGAGTTCGCTGCAGCAATCAGATCCGACTTGCTTGCCGCCTTGAGAGTGATCGCATAGCTATACGCGCCTTCTGTCCACGCGATGGATGATTCGCCGCAGGAAGCACCGCATTTGAAGGCATGGAAATAGGCCTTCACGCCGCTTCGCAGCCGTACGACAGTTGCGGTCTGCAGACTCTCCAACGAAGCCTGCTTGATCTCGCTTCGAGTTCTGATCACGTTCCCATAGGAACAGACGTGCTGACCCGCACAGTCGGGAGTTGCAGCAAGAATCAGGCTATAGCCGCCAAAATCGACGGATTCAACGATCGGATAGACGATGTCTCGCGACTTGAAGCCAGGGATAAATTTCGGCACCCGAACTGGAACAGGCGTACGCTGTCGCAGCAAGGACAGCGCTACAGATCGGACACCTCCGCATATGCGCGTTCTGCTTACTCCGGTGGAATCAGCATGTAGCTCACAAACGCCACCTGCTTGCTGTCCGGCGACCATGATGGAACGTTGATCGTTCCCTGCCCTCCGAACAATTTCGCCAGCACGGTGATTTTCTTGTCCGCAAGCGACATCAGGCGCAGCATTACGTCCTTGTTTTCCGGATGGCCGTTCACTTCCGGTTGATAGGTGAGGAAGACCATCCATTGGCCGTCGGGCGAGATGTGCGGAAACCAGTTGTTGAGATCGTCGGAAAAAACCTGCTCCTGATTGCTGCCGTCGGCGTTCATGCGCCAGATCTGCATGTGGCCGGTGCGCTCCGAATTGAAGTAGATATATTTGCCGTCGGGCGAATATTCCGGGCCATCATCGAGACCCTTGGCGGTCGTGAGGCGCGTCTCCGTGCCGCCGGCGGCGGGAATCACGTAAATGTCAAAGTCGCCGTTGCGCTGGCCAACGAAGGCGAGAGTCTTGCCGTCCGGCGACCACCCATGCCAATACGACGGGGACTTTTCGGTAATGCGGCGCGGCGTGCCGCCTGCGCTGGGAACGAGATACACCATCGATTCGTGGTCGCCTTGCGAGTTGTCGCTGATGGCAAGCTCGCTGGAATCGGGAGAGATACCGTGGTCGTTATTGCAGCGATCAGCAAATCCTGTCTCGATGGTGAGCGGCTTGTCGCTGCCCACTGCGAGGCGCTCGATGTGGCCGTCTCGATTGAAAAGAAACGCGCTTCCGTCGCGCATCCAGTTGGGAGCCTCGAAGCGTCCGGGCGCGATGTAAGCGACGCGGCGGTCCGCCGAAGCAACAGCGACGGTTTCGAGCGTGCTATAGAGAACCGGCGTGCCGGATGCCGCCGCAGGTTGAGTTAGTTCAACATTTGAGAACTTCGCCTGCTCGACAACGTCTTTATCGTGCGAGCAAACTCCGAGACCCACGTAGAAATCTCCTTGCAGAGGAATGCGAATCCATCCGCCGCCAGGTTTGAGGTCGGCGTCGTTAGTTCCGAGCGCCATGTAGACATAGTCTCCGCGTTTGACGATGCGCAACCGTTGGGGAGCACTGAGATTCGACTGAATCTCGCGCGTGATGGCACCCTTCTCATCGCGGAATTGCAGCGAAGTCAGGCCGCTGGCGTGGAGCGCGATATCGACATACACCGAGTCGGCGTCAAGAGTCTGGCGCAACATCAGCGCGGCTTTCTTGTGTTCGTTGCCAGTCTTGGTGAGGAAACTGATGTCGGCGGTGAGAGAAACGTCACCAGACATTTTCTTCCAGACGAACTGAAACGCGTCGGTCGAGAACCACATATTCTCCCCGCTGCCGGAGATCGTGTAGGCCTTCTTCGCAGCATCGTAATCAACCGCCCCGGGATGGAGCACTGTGCCGACGTCGCTGTGGCCTTCGAACAATCCGAGAGCCTGCGGGGCTTGCGCTCTCGCGCCACTTGAGCCGAGACAGAATCCCGCAATCAGGGGGAGGATGAAAAAGAAACAATATCTGCGCATGAAGTCTCCTCAGCAACGTTGAAGAACCATCAACCCCGCATTGTAAATCCACGCGGGCGGCACGAATGCGACTTCCTGTACCAATCTGCGCGTGTTTCTGGTAAAACGTTCGCATGAAAACGAAGGCGTTCGTTCTGCTTTTTTCTTTGCTCATTTTTCTCCCGGTCACAACTTTTGCAGCCGATAAGCCGTCCGTGGGCCTGGCGCCGACTCCTCCCATGGGATGGAACTCCTGGAATAAGTTCGCGTGCAATGTCAGCGAAGACATGATCAAGAGCATGGCTGACGCCGTGGTCAAATCCGGCATGAAAGATGCGGGATACGTCTACGTCAACATCGACGACTGCTGGCAGGTGAGCCGCGACGCGAGCGGCAATATCGTGCCCGATCCGCAACGCTTTCCGCACGGGATGAAGGCCGTGGGCGACTACATTCATTCGCTTGGCCTGAAGTTCGGCGTCTATTCCGATGCTGGGTCGAAGACGTGCGCGGGACGACCGGGTGGTCTGGGCCACGAGTATCAGGACGCGATTCAATATGCGGCCTGGGGCGTGGACTATCTGAAGTACGACTGGTGCAACACCACCACGCAGGATGCGCGCGCTTCGTATGCCAATATTCGCGCCGCTCTGGACACCGCTGGCCGGCCGATCGTGCTGAGCATTTGCGAGTGGGGCACGGCCAAGCCGTGGCTGTGGGGAAAAGAAGTTGGCGGAAATTTATGGAGAACGACCGGCGACATTCAGGACCGTTGGGGCGAGCAGAAGAAGTGGCCCGATGGGAGTTGCTGCTCGAATGGCGTGCTGGCAATCCTCGATCAGCAGGTGGGATTGCAATCGTATGCCGGCCCGGGACACTGGAATGATCCGGACATGCTGGAAGTCGGCAACGGCGGCATGACCGACACCGAATACCGGTCACACTTCAGTCTGTGGGCGATCCTGGCAGCGCCGCTCATTGCCGGCAACGATCTGCGAAATATGCGGCCGGAGATTCACGACATTCTGACGAATAAAGAAGTGATCGCGGTCGATCAGGATCCGATGGGCCGCGAAGGCGAGCGCGTCGCGAAGGACGGAGATCTGGAGGTCTGGTCGAAACAGATGCACGACGGAAGCCGCGCGGTGATCCTGCTGAATCGCGGTGAGTCCGAGCACGATGTCTCGGTCAAGTGGGAAGACATTGGATATCCTGCGACCGTCACCGCGGCGGTGCGCGATCTGTGGGCGCACAAGGATCTGGGGAAGTTCACCGGATCGTTCTCGGCTTCAGTCGCCTCGCATGGCGTGGTGATGGTGATGATCAAACCTTAAAACCTTGTAAACCACAAAGGACACTAAGGCGCACAAAGGAAAATCCTTCGTGACCTTTGTGGTTAATTCTTGCAGTTCACTGCGACTTTTTGAGTTCTTCCATCACACTCTGGATGAGTTCTTTCGCGTCGGTGAGATTTTTCATGATGATCTGGATATCCATGACGGGCTTGCCCGGCCAGCGCTGGCTCTGGCAATAGACGCCGTGCTGGCCGACGAGGGCCATGGCGTCGGTGATGGTGTCCATGGTGACGGCGAGGCGTCCCCGGGGAACGCCCATCATCGTTTCGTAGTGTTCCAGTTCTTCCTGCTTCTCATCGAATACCGGCATGCCCCGATTGTAACCGCGCCGTTCGGTGGAGCATAATGAGCGACGCTGACATAACTTGGGTTCACACGTCCAATCCCTTGCAGAACCAACCACTCAAAGGAGAGACCATGCAGAAGAAGATCGCACTCGTCACGCTGTTCCTTCTCACAGTCACCGGGCTGTCGTTTTCGCAGATGGGCGACAAATCGAAGCGCCCCAGCCCGCCGGAATCAGCCACCTGCGACGTCGGCAACGGCCAGACGATCAAGACGGATTATTCCAGCCCACGCATGAAAGGACGCGAGATTTTCGGCGGACTCGTGCCCTACGGAAAAGTATGGCGGACCGGTGCCAATGAGGCGACCACATTCGTCCCCAGCACCGAAGTCGAAGTTGGCGGCAAAAACGTCCCGGCAGGCAGCTATACGATTTTCACAGTTCCCAACCAGAATGAATGGACGCTGATCATCAACAAGAAGACCGGCGAGTGGGGAATTCCGTACAAATATGAAAGCGATGAACTGGCGCGCGTGCCAATGAAAGTCTCGAAGCTGGACTCGCCTATGGAGAACTTCACGATCTCTTACGAGAAATCCGGCAGCGGCTGCACGATGAATATCGAATGGGCGACGACCAAGGCGTCGGTCGAGATTAAGGCAAAATAATCGCTGATTGTCGAGATGATTGGGAATGAAACCCTGCGCCGCCACGCAGGGTTTTTTATTTAATCATCAAAAATCAACACTCAGCATTTCCCCCGGCGTACAATTCTTCCAAGAAGTTCAGCGGGAGGTTCCCATGCCCGTATACGATTATGTCTGCATGGATTGTCATAAGCCCTTCGAAGTAGCTCTTACCCTGAACGAGCACGACAAGCAAAATCCGAAGTGCCCGCATTGCGGGAGCAAGAACGTGGAGCAGGAGGCCGCAGCGTTTTTCGCCGTGACCTCGAGGAAAAGTTAAGAATCAACGCATCGGTTGGTCGGGATTGGCGCACGCCGTGGGCGCGAGGCTGCCCCAGGTCTCGTGCAGTTGCGAGACCTGCGGCACTCCACGCTCGATTCGCTCGCGGGACGAACCCTTCGGCATACGTCAGGGTGAACTGGTCCGTCCCTGCTGGATCAAGGTTTCCAGCGGAGGATTGGCTTGCGCGCCGCTTGCGTTTCGTCGAGGCGTGAAACGCGTGTCGAATGCGGCGCATCAAGCACCGTATGCGGATCTTCTTCGACCTCTTCCGCGATCGACTTCATCGCCTCGACGAACAGATCCATCTCTTCCTTTGATTCGCTCTCCGTCGGCTCGATCATCAGCGCACCGGGCACGATCAGCGGGAACGCCGTCGTGTACGGGTGGAATCCGTAATCGATCAGGCGCTTGGCGATGTCCATCGTCCGCACGCCTTTCTTCGCCTGCAGTTTGTCGCTGAAAACAACTTCGTGCATGCTCGGCGTGTCGTAAGGCAAATCGTAAGTGCCTTCAAGCCCTTTGCGGATGTAGTTCGCGTTGAGGACGGCATCTTCGGTGGTCTGGCGCAGTCCATCGGGCCCGTTGGCCTGAATGTACGCGAGCGCGCGAACGAACATTCCGAAATTGCCGTAGAATGCGCGGACCCGACCGACCGATTGCGGACGGTTGTAATCGAAGCCCAAAGTGCCATCCGGCTTGGAGACGACCACAGGCGTGGGCAAGAACGGCTCAAGCGCTTTCTTGATTGCCACGGGGCCTGATCCCGGCCCACCGCCGCCATGTGGAGTCGAGAATGTCTTGTGCAGGTTCAGGTGCATCACGTCGACGCCGAAATCTCCGGGGCGCACTTTGCCGACGAGCGCATTCATGTTGGCGCCATCCATGTAGAGCAGGCCGCCCTTGGCGTGCAGGATGTCGGCGATCTGGTGAATCTGCTGCTCGAAGACGCCCAGCGTGTTGGGATTGGTCAGCATCAGCGCCGCGACTTCTTCATTCATCTGGGCTTCGAGCGCGGCGATGTCGACCATGCCGCGCGAATCGGACTTCAGATTCTCGACCGCGTAGTTCACCATCGCGGCTGTCGCGGGATTCGTTCCGTGGGCGGAGTCCGGAATCAGAATTTTCTTCCGCGGATTTCCCTTCGCATGGTGATAGGCGCGAATCATCAGCAGCCCCGTCATCTCACCGTGCGCGCCGGCCGCGGGCTGCAATGTGATGGCGTCCATGCCGGTGATCTCGATCAAGCACTCGCTCAGAGTCTTCATGATGAGCAGAGCGCCCTGTGAAATCTTTTCCGGCTGATAGGGATGGCCGTTGGCGATGCCTTCGACGCGCGCCACCGCTTCATTCACGCGCGGATTGTATTTCATGGTGCAGGAGCCGAGAGGATACATGCCGAGATCGATCGCGTAGTTCCACGTCGAAAGCCGGGTGAAGTGACGGATGATTTCAATCTCGCTCACTTCGGGCATGTGGCCCAGATCCTTTCTTTCGGACGATCCGAGCAGTTTCTTGGAATCGACTTCTGGCACATCCAGCGGAGGCAGCTTCCACGCCGCCTTCCCTGCCGAGGACTTCTCGAAGATTAATCCTTCGTTCTGATTAACGTGGCGCGTGGCCTTGGGAGTCTTGTGCTTCATCGCGCCACCTCCTCGACTTCTTCTTTCGCCGACCGCACCGAGCGCTCGCTCTCGGCGACCAGGCCAGCAGCGGTATCGATTGCGCTGCGCGTGGTTAATTCGGTGCAGCACCAGAGGGCGGCATTGCCCAGTTCCGGATAGAACTTCTTCAGAGGAAGTCCACCGACGATCTTGTGTCCCAGCAGCCGGCTGTTGATCGCATACGGATCTTCGCTGGTTTCCACGACGAATTCGTTGAACCGCGGCGGGCCGTCGAACAGCAACCGGCCATGCTTGGCGAATTGACCGGCGGCGTAAGCGGTCTTGGCCAGGTTCTGCTTCGCCAGTTCCCTCAAGCCGACTTTGCCGTAGACGGTCATGAAAATGTTGACCATCAACGCGACCAGCGCCTGATTGGTGCAGATGTTCGAAGTCGCTTTCTCGCGGCGAATGTGTTGTTCGCGAGTGGCGAGCGTCAGGACGAACCCGCGCTTCCCCTGCTTGTCGACGGTTTGGCCGACGAGGCGGCCGGGCATCTGCCGGACATTTTTTTCGCGGGTCGCGATGACGCCGCAGTACGGGCCGCCGAAGCCCATCGGCACGCCGAACGACTGCGCTTCCATGGCGATAACATCTGCCTGGCGTGGCGGCTCGACGATGCCGAGTGAGACCGCTTCGGCGATCGAGACCACGAGCATCGCGCCGTGCCGATGCGTGATTTCAGCAACAGCCTCGACATCTTCAATCGTGCCGAAGAAGTTTGGAGATTGAATCAGGACGCACGCAGTTTCGGGAGTGATCGCCTTCTCAAGATCTTTAAGATTCAGGCGGCCTTCCGCGCCAAAATCTACCAGCGAGAGCGGCATCCCCTGATGCGTCGCGTAGGTCGCGAGCACTTCGCGATATTCCGGGTGCAAGTTGCGCGCGACCACGACCGAGCGGCGTCCAGTCAAACGGACCGCCATCATTACCGCCTCAGCCGCTGCCGTTGAGCCGTCGTACATGGAAGCGTTGGCCACCTCCATGCCGGTCAGCTCGCAGATCATGGTCTGAAACTCGAAGATGGACTGCAGAGTCCCCTGGGAAATCTCGGCCTGGTAGGGCGTGTAGGCGGTAAGAAACTCGCCGCGGGAAATCAGCGAATCGATGATGACAGGCCGATAGTGAAAGTACGCGCCCGCGCCGAGAAAACTGGTGTAACCATCGCCGTTCTCGCGGGAACGCTGGCGGAAAAAGTCGACGATTTCCGATTCCGCCATCTGACGAGGAATCTTCAGATCGCGGTTCAGGCGGTATTCGGCAGGAATGGGAGCAAACAGATCATCTACCGAGCGCAAGCCGATGGCTTGGAGCATGGCTTCGCGGTCGGCCGGAGATTTAGGTAAATAGCGCATAAGAAGTTATATAGATGTCGTTCGAGGTCATTTTGATTGAAGCGAGCACACGCTCCCGAAATTCGGCGTCAGGCTTCGTGTCTCAGACGTCAGCCCGAAGCACGGCGGTCTGAGCTCCGAGGTCTGAAGTCCAAGGTCCGCTTTAATGTCCCGCCTCTTCCGCGACGAACTTCTCATAGTCGGCGGCGGAAAGAAGCGAGTCGAGTTCGCCGGGATTTTTCAAGGTCATCTTGACCATCCAAGATCCGTGGGGATCCTTATTCACCTTCTCGGGCGAAGTCGCGAGATCGCCGTTGACCTCGATGACCGTGCCCGATGCCGGGGCAAACAAGTCGGACACGGCTTTGACGGACTCGACGGTACCGAAAGTCTTGCCCGACGTCAGCTCGGCGCCAACTTTCGGCGTTTCGACAAACACGATGTCGCCTAAAGATTCCTGGGCGTACTCGGTGATTCCGACCGCGGCCGAATTGCCGTTGACCTGAATCCACTCGTGTTCTTTGGTGTACTTGCGATCTGCGGGATAGGGCATAAAGCTTCTAGCTCCTGGCTGCTAGCTTCTAGCTAATCTCGAATGACGTTTATGTGGTTTTCTTCGGACGTTTATAAAACGGTGTTGGGACTACCACCGCTTCTACGCCTTGATTTCGAACTTCTACTCTTAATTTGGTGCCGACAGCTGAGCGTTCGACTGGCACGTACGCCAGCGCAATGTTCTTCTTCAGGAACGGCGCAGGCGATCCGCTGGTGACGTAACCAATCTCTTTGCCGGCGTCGTCGAGCACTTTGTAGCCGTCGCGGGCAATGCCTCGCTCTACCATTTCGAGTCCGACCAGCGTCCGCTTGATCCCTGCGGCTTTGGCTTTTTCCAGCGCCTCGCGCCCGATGAATTCCGGTTTCTCCATCTTGCAGAAGCGGTCGAGACCCGCTTCCCAGACATTAATCGTATCGGAAATCTCGTGGCCGTAGAGAGGCAGCTTGCCTTCGAGCCGAAGCGTGTTGCGCGCCCCCAGACCGCACGGCACGACGCCGAATTCCTTGCCGGCATCGAGAATCTCATACCAGACGCGGGCGCTCGTGGATTCATCCGCCGGAATATAGATCTCGAAACCGTCTTCCGCCGTATAGCCGGTGCGGCCCATCAGAATATTGTCGAGCCCGCTGAGCCGGCCTCGCGTCACCCAGTAGAATTTCACTTTGCTCAGGTCGGCGTCAGTAAGCTTCTGCAGGAGGTTGACCGCCTTCGGTCCCTGAATCGCAATCTGTGTGAAATCGTCGGACAGATTTTCGACCGCGCAATTGAACTGCCGCGTATTGTCGCGGACCCAGCTGAAATCTTTTTCCCGTGTGCCTGCGTTGATCACCAGCAGATATTCATCGTCCCCGAGGCGATGCACGATCACATCGTCGACGAACGTCCCTTGCGGGTAGAGCAGCGCCGAGTATTGGGCCTGTCCGATCGCCAGCTTCGCCGCGTCGTTCATCGAAATATGCTGGACAGCGGCTAACGCCTGCGGGCCCGCGAGGCGGATGTCTCCCATGTGGCTGATGTCGAAGATTCCGACGCCGGTGCGCACCGCCATGTGTTCGTTGATGATCCCGCAGCCAATCGATGCCGGATATTCGACCGGCATGTCCCAGCCATTGAATTCCACCATCTTGGCGCCCATCTGGCGATGGACGGCGTTCAGCGCAGTTTTCCGGATGGCGGGCGCCTCAACCGAAGACAATTCAAACCTCAAGTGCGAGCAGTGGCTGGCTGCCGGGATGTGTGGACTAGCACGCCGGACTGATTACCCTAACACGCCGATTTTCTGCGGGTCAAACCCGAAAACCTTCAACCCAGAATGCAGAGAGGGACGCAGAGGAATCTGAAGCTCCTGTTTAGCCTAAGGTCACCCAAACCGCGAACAAGGCTATAGTTCAATCGAAGCTGCGACCGAGGAGGGATCTTCGGTCGCGCGAACATTAAAGCCGGTCTTTTTGAAGATGGCTTGCGTGGCGAGGTTATCGCGCAGGATTTCTCCCGAGAGCCTTTTGAAACCTTCGGCGCGGGCCACGCGCGCAACGCCGGCAAGCAATTCCGTGCCAAGTCCCCGTCCCTGCCAATGGTCGGTTACGAGGACGGCGGCCTCGGCCTCGGTGCGGGTGATCGCGGTGAATCGTCCTACGCCAAGGATTTCATGATCGCCGGATGACGGATTCTTGTACTCTGCGACCAAAGCGAAGCCACGATCGTAGCTGCCAAAGCAAATGCGCACCAGGCGTTCGTGCTCCACGCGCGTGCTCAGACTCAACGAGCAGAAATAGCGCAGATAGACGCTGCGTTCAGAAAGCGTCGTGTGAAACCGTACCATCAGCGGCTCGTCTTCCGGGCGGATGGGGCGAATCGTCACCGGAGTTCCGTCCTTCAGTCGCCAATTCCAGCAATATTGGGACGGGTAAGGACGAATCGCGGGACGCGGTAACTGCTCGGGAAGAATCGCTGAATCGTGCAGCATGATGCGGGCATCGAGCGCGAGCAACTGTTCCGGACCAGCGAGTAAAGGATTGATGTCGATCTCTTTAATCCACGGTTGCTCCATCACCAGCTGACCAAAGCGGACCAGAAGCTGCTCGATGTCTGTCAGGTTCACCGGCTTGCGCCCGCGCACTCCCTTGAGTGCCGTGAAGATGCGCGTCTGCTCCATCAAACGCTGGGCGAGCGTCGTGTTGAGCGGAGGCAGAGCCAGGGCGTAGTCGCGGTAAACCTCGACCATGACGCCGCCAGAGCCGAACAGGATCACCGGCCCAAATTGCGCGTCAACGCTGCTGCCGAGAATGAGTTCGTATCCATCGCGGCGCACCATCCGCTGGACCGTGACTCCCTGAAAATGTTGCGCGCCCGCCTTTTCACTCACGGAGTTCCGGATCGAGCGGAATGCCTGGCGCACCTGATCTTCATCCTGCAAGCCCAGGCGGACTCCGTCGACGTCCGTCTTATGCGTGATTGTGTTGGAGAGAAGTTTCAGTACGACGGGGTAGCCAATCTCAGCAGCCACCGCGACTGCCTGTTCTTCATCTTTCGCTATACGCGTTTCAACGACCGGAATTCCATACGAAGCGAGGAGTTGCTTCGCTTCGAACTCGTTCAGCATCGTGCGTCCTGCGGCGCGTGCTTGCCGGATCGCCTCGCTGACGGTGGCGCCGATGGGCGATGCGGCTTCCGATCCCTGCACCAGCGCCGGCGTTTCGTACAGCCCGCGCAGATTGTAGGTGTAGCGCCACATGTAGGTGAAGGCGCGCGCGGCGGTATCGGGATAAGAAAATGTCGGAATTCCGGCAGCATTGAGAATCGATGTTCCTTCGGCAACACCCGCGCCGCCCATCCAACTGGCGATTACCGGCTTGGTTGTGCTGTGCGCGAACTTCTTCATTCGCTCGGCGGTGGCCGTAGGATCGGCGAGTCCTTGCGGCGCGATCACGGCGAGTAATCCATCGCTAGCAGGATCTTTCGAGACGATCTCGACCGTTCTTGCAAAGCGGTCAGCATCGGAGTCCGCCAAAATATCCACCGGATTACTGTGGCTCCAATGTGGGGAAAGAAAGCTGGACAACTCGCGAATTGTTTCCGGTGAAAGCACAGTCAGTTCACCGCCGGTTGCGATCAGAGAATCGGTGGCCAGAACTCCGGGGCCTCCCGCATTCGTGACGATGCTGAGCCGCGGGCCGCGAGGCCGCGGCTGTTTGCTCAGCACTTCCGCCATATAAAAAAGATCGGCAATGTTTTGCACGCGCAGGACTCCGCAGCGGCGGAAGGCGGCTTCGAGAACATCGTCGCTACCGGTCAGAGCTCCCGTGTGAGAAGCGGCGGCGCGCGAGGCAGCATCGGAGCGTCCCGCCTTGATCACGATGATCGGCTTGCTCAGCGCAATCTCGCGCGCGGCAGAAAGAAACGACCGCGCATCCCCCACCGATTCCATGTAAACCAGAATGCTCTTGGTGTGCGGATCGTCGCCGAAGTGATAAATGAGATCGCCCCATCCCACATCAAGCATCGATCCGGTCGAGACCATCGCGCTGAATCCGACTTGTTCGCTCCGGCTCCAATCGAGGATCGCGGTTTGCAATGCCCCGCTCTGGCTGAGAAATGCAACCGTGCCTTTTTGCGGCATCGATTTCGCGAATGTCGCATTGAGGCCGCTAGTGGGAATCATGAATCCCATGCAGTTCGGACCAACCAGCCGCATCGATCCCCGCCGCAGATGTTCCTCGATCTTGCCTTCCAGAGCAGCTCCGGCCTTCCCTTGTTCACGAAAGCCGGCGGAGATCACCACCGCCGAACTCACTCCCGTGTCGACGCACTCGCCAATAATCTCCGGCACCAGATGCGCGGGCGTAACAACTATTGCCAGGTCGACTGCGCCAGGAATGTCTGCGACGCTCTTTTTTGTCTTGATTCCGAGAACTTCGGCATGGCTGGGATTGACCGCATAAATTTTTATTCGAGGCTGGCTCTCCAGCAGATTCGAGAGCACGGCGCGGCCCACCGTCCCTTCGCGGTCGGTCGCTCCGATGACCGCGACCGAGCAGGGAGCGAACAAAGATTCAAGCCCCGGGCGCGGAGTCATCTTCTTTTTCCCCGCGTCAACAGGCAGTTTTACTGCAGGACTTGATACTTCGCTCACGAGCGCTCCTTGCTGGAATGCGACTGCATTTCATTTTTTCACAGTTTTGGGCTCGGGCGGGGAAAGGATTCACACAACACTTCACCATCTTCCTACAGTGTGTCGTGTGTGTCTGTGATCACACTAGGTGTGGAATCACTGACGTGAGTGATGTCGATCACACGTGTTAGTTCCGATATACAATTTAACGGAAAGAGAGGTGCTGCTCTCATGCGCGCCCCTTATGGCCTAAATATTCTTGATAACTGCCTCACCTGTACGGTAAGGGAAGAACATCTTTTTTGTAATCTTTCGGTTCACGCCGGACAACGCCTCAACGAAATCAAATCCACAGCCGTTTACCCCAAGGGAGCGATGCTCTTCATCGAAGGGCAGCAGCCGCGCGGAGTGTTTGTGCTGTGCGCCGGAAAAGCCAAACTCTCCACCTCATCTCGCGAAGGCAAGACCATTATTACCAAACTTTCCGATGCCGGGGATGTCCTTGGGCTCAACGCGGTCATCTCCAATCATCCGTACGAAGTAACCGCTGAAATGATGGAGCCGGGCCAGGCCAACTTCATTCCGCGTGAGTCGCTGTTGCAGTTTCTGAAGGATCACGGCGAAGTAGCCTTGCGGGTTGCCGAGCAGTTGAGCCGCAATTACTACACGGCCTACGAAGAGATCCGCACGCTGGGGCTGGCGACTTCGCCCTCGGAAAAATTCGCCAAGCTGCTGCTGTCGTGGTCGACCAAGACGGCACAGAGCGACGGCGCGAGCCAAGTGAAGCTTACGTTGACTCATGAAGAAATTGCGGAGATCATTGGTACGACCCGCGAGACCGTCAGCCGCCTGTTCTCGGAATTCAAGAAAAAACAGCTGCTGCAATTGAAAGGCTCGACGCTCGTCATCCGCAACCGGCCTGCGCTCGAGAAAATCGTCCAGTCCTGATTGGCCCGGGGACAGTCTGACCCTGTCCCCGCCACCATTCTGCGCTCATTTCATCGCTAACCTGCAACCGAAAGCACGGGGCACGGCGCGTCGCGCAACACTTCGTGAATCGCGGTCCACGGCATGTGTGCCGCAATCCGCGCGGAACCTCGTTGGTTCGCTCCCATCACGATCAGATCGGTTTTGCGTTCGGCCGCGGCGGTCAGAATTCCCTCGGGCAAAAAATTGACTCCGACAATGTATTCAGGTTCTTGCCGCAACCCTGTATCCTGCGGCATCCACTGTCTTAGCTGCTGCAGCGACCGCTTGCATGAGGCTCCTTCCCATTCCCGCAATTCATCGGCCGCGATTGTGCCCGGAGCATAGGCGGAAACATTCGTCGACGTCGCGGGAATCGGTGGAGTCGTATGCAACACAACCAGCTTTGCACCGTGCGCGACCGCTAACTTAAGAACCAGCGGCAGAGCTTTCGCTGACCCGTTGCCGAAATCTGTCGCAAAGAGAATCGTGCGGAGACCGGCTGCGCCTCTTTCCGGAGTGCAGGTCCTTGGTCCAACCGTAAGTACCGGACACGGAGCGCGGCGCAGTACTTCCTCGGCGACAGAGCCGAGCGCCAGCTTCTGAAATCCTCCCAGGCCGCGCGTGCCGAGAATGATTAAGTCCGTATCGGTTCGCGCCGCAAATGACAAGAGCGCTTGCGCCACGGGTCCGTGCTGCAACAGAGTCGCCTCGACGTTCTTCTGCGGTCCGGATTCGTCGAGCACCGAGTGCAATCGCCGCCATGCGTCAGTTTCTTCCAGGCCCAGTTCGGGCGGGCTGTCCAAAACTTCATAGCGCCAGTCTGCTTTCAAGACGTGCACTGCGGAGATGTGTTCCTTTCCGCTTGCCAGAAGCGGCAGGGCGCAGCAGAGCGCGCGCCGGGAAGAATCCGAAAAATCGACTGCGACCAGAACACGCTCAAAGATGGGCGCGGCCTTCAGCGTTTCTTGCGTCTGTAATTCCTGGACAATCATAGACACCTCCCGCACCACAAGCCATGGTTTTCGAGCAGAGATCCCAGAGCCAGGAGCGTTCATAAAGAACCGGCAAATAATCCTCATCCATGACTTCCATTTCAGGGGTTGGAGTGAGGTGGGAAAAGTTTCCCTGGGTGAGGACATCAAACTGCTCGTTGCAATCGGGATTCGCGCACTTGGAGAGCATGGCGCAGCACCCCTCGCTCTACAAAAATGTTATTGCCAGAGCGCGCAATCCGGAGTGATGGCAGATACTCCGGATGGTGATGTTCATCACTGCCGCGGGATCACGGCTGGCCTTATCTCAAGCATCGTTTCGAGCGTAAAATAGCTCCCATGTACATGCAGGATAAATTTCACAAAGCTAGAGGAATCATCTACACGGTTGGACTCGCTGTTCTGGCCGTTCTTCTGGCATGGAAGTTCATCGCCCGATGATATTGGCTCTGGCGCGGCATAGTACTGCTCATTCTTCCTCGTCCGACGGCTGTCTCCCCAACACAACACCGGATAAGGGACTTCGCCGCGTTCCCAATCGCTGATTCGGCGTCATTTACAATCGCTCGGCGGAGAATCGCAATCATAAAAATGACTCCAATACATTGTGCTGCCCTGCTTTTCGATTTAGATGGAGTTCTTATCAATTCCACCCCGGCCGTGGCCCGAGTCTGGCGACGATGGGCGATTGAGCGCGGATTCAATTCGGACGAAGTGGTGGAGCGGGCCCACGGCCGCCCGAGCCTGACCACCATTCGCGAATATCTGCCCAATGCCGATCATCATGCCGAGAACAAGGAAGTCGAACGCCGGGAGATCGAAGATCTCGACGGCGTAGTCCCTCTGCCCGGCGCGCTCGAACTGCTGGCCAGCCTTCCCTCGGACCGATGGACGATTGTCACCTCCTGCACGCGCCCTTTGGCCGAAGTTCGGATCAAAGCTGCCGGACTTCCGCTGCCCCCCAAGATGATTACGTCGAACGACATTACTCATGGCAAGCCGAATCCTGAGCCGTTCCTGAAGGGAGCAGCGTTGCTTGGCTTTCCCGGGGATCAGTGCTTGGTATTGGAAGATGTTCCGGCAGGCGTGCGCTCTGGAAAAGCCGCTGGCGCCCGAGTGATTGCATTCACGACAACGGTTGATAAGTCTGCGCTGCACGATGCCGGCGCCGACTTTGTGCTGCATAACTGCGCCGACGTTCGCCTTGCCAGTTCCGCTGGGGACTTGCTTTTGGAACTGAAGATGTCGTAGTTTTTTCCTAATGAAACGGAACGGGTGCCGTTCCACATTTATCTTGAGAACTCGCTTCAAAAGGTAAGTTCCTCCCAACTGTTTTCGGAATAATCGCATCCACTGGGTCACTCAATATGTCCAAACCAAATTGCTGAAGGAGGAACCGCAATGAGATGCAAAGCAGCAACCCTGTTGGCGACTGTGCTCTTGTTGTTTCCGTTCTGCGCGAATGCCCAGAACAACGCGAAGTCCGACGAACGCATTACCCGGGAGGTGCGGCATGAATTACTGATGCTGCCCTACTTCGGTGTCTTCGATAACATCACCTACAAAGTCGAGGATGGCACTGTCACCTTGATGGGCAACGTGGTCCGTCCGATTCTCAAGCCCGATGCCGAAAATGCCGTGAAGCACATTGAAGGAGTGGACAAAGTAGTCAATCAGATTGAAGTTCTGCCTCCTTCTTCCATGGACGACCGCATTCGGTTGCGATTGTTTCGTGCGATCTATGAATTTCCGGCCCTGCAGAAATATGAGCTGGGTGTTCAGAAGCCGATCCGGATCATCGTAAAGAACGGACATGTCTGGCTTGAGGGAGTGGTGGATAGCGAAGCCGACAAGAACTTGGTGGGGATTCGCGCCAAAACCATCCCCGGCACATTTTCGGTAACGAACAACTTGCAAGTGGCGGAGCCCCGGTAGCACAGTTTTGCGAGAGGACGCTGCCGCGTCCTCTCTGTTTCCATCCGGTTTCGGGAAGAAACGCAGCGTGCCCTCGCCTTCTTCGCGGCTTCCGGCCGCCACGCCAGTTCCCTGCGCGTATAATGCTTGCGGATTTCACTTCCATACCAATGGAGTGTTGGAGGAATGGCATCATGGGTTTTCATGCGATGAATCGGCGCACGTTTCTCAAAACTACAACTACCGTCTCTGCCGCGACCTTGCTCAGCAGTCGCCTCGGCTGGGCGGCGGGCCAGCACAAAATTAACAAAGTCGGCGTGCAACTCTACACGGTCCGTGACCTGATGAAAGACGATTTCGACGGCACCATCGCGAAGGTGGCACAGATCGGCTACAAGGAAGTGGAATTCGCCGGGTACTTCGGCCGCACCGGTAAGCAGGTGCGCGCGGTGGTCGACAAGAATCATCTCTCTGCAATCTCGACTCACGTGCAATATGACGAACTCGACGAGAAATTTCCATCCGTAATCGAGACGTCAAAAGAAATTGGGTTGAGCTACATCATCTGCCCATGGATCCCCGAGGAACTCCGCAAGTCTCCCGACATCTGGAAGCAAGCTTCCGAGAAATTCAACAAGTGCGGCGAGCAATCCAAGAAGGCCGGACTCCAGTTTGGTTATCACAATCACTGGTTTGAATTTCTGCCCGTGAACGGCAAACTGCCCTACGATCAGCTTCTTGCCGATTGCGATCCCAACCTGGTGAAGATGGAAATGGATCTTTGCTGGATCACCGCCGCTGGAGGCGACCCGGTGAAGTATTTCAATGAGTATCCGGGAAGGTTCCCACTGGTTCACGTGAAGGATCTCAAGAAGCTCCCAACGATCACGGAGGGCGGTTCCCAGAATTTCGGCGACACTGTCGATCTGACTGCGGTCGGCAACGGAATCATCGACTGGAAACGGATTTTCGAGCACTCGGAAAAAGCCGGCATCAAGCACTACATCGTCGAGCACGACAAGCCGAAAGATCCGTTCGAGAGCATTACGCAGAGCTATACGTATCTCGAAAAGCTGCGCTGGTAACAACGCAGGATAGAATTCACCTTCGTGTTCCCTCGTGACCCTGGTGGTTCAAGATTTTTGCCCACAAAGGACACTCAGGGACACGAAGTCTTTTTCTCGCGCTGTGGCTGCGTCTAAGCCTGACGCTCAAGCTTTACCGAACGGATCCTCCAGTGACGGACTCTGCGGCGTGAATAATTCCGCGCCGTTTTCCGTCACGTGCATGTCATCTTCCAGGCGGATGCCGAACTCGCCTCGAATGTAGATTCCCGGCTCGTTGCTGGTTGTGATATTGGCTTCGAGTTTCTTGGCGTTGCCACGGACCAAGTACGGCCACTCGTGTCCGTCCATCCCAAGACCGTGGCCGAGGCGGTGCGTGAAATATTTATAGTCCGGACCGTAGCCGCCATCCGTGACAACTTTGCGGGCGGCGGCATCGATCGAACCGCACTCCACTCCGGGCCGAGCCGCGGCGAGCGCTGCCGACTGCGCCCGGTGCACGATGTCGAAGACACTCTTCATCTTGTCGGATGCTTTCCCCAGCACGAACGTCCGCGTAATGTCCGACTGATAGCCCTCGACCGTGCAGCCGTCGTCGATCATGATGATGGTTCCTTCACGGAGCAATTGTGGCGTCCTCGATCCGTGCGGGAAGGCAGTGTATTCGCCGACCATCACGCTGGCGTCGCCGGGGAACCCCATGCGCGCATACGCCCTGTCGATCAAGTTGCCGACGTCGGCCTGCGTCATGCCTTCCTTAAGCGATTGGTAGACCGCTTCGTACACCGCCAGCGTTACCTGCGATGCGAGGCGCATCAGGGCGATCTCATGTTCGCTCTTGATCATGCGGCATCCAGCGGTAACCGGAGTCGCGCTCGAGAGCGTGGCCTGCGGTGCGGCTTTCGCAATTCCATCGACGAAGACGAAGCGCATCGTCTCTTCCATCCCGATCTTGCCGGTCGAGAGGCCGCGCTCCTTCAAACCTTGCGCGACGCGCTGATACGGGCTCTCGTCCTCCTGCCATATGCGCACGTCAGGATTGCCGGCGTCGGGAGCGCTGGCAATCTGCTCGCGGGCGCGTCCTCCCTCAAATCCTGGACATACATAAAACGCGCTGCCTTTTGCGGGCAGCACGAGGGCGAACATACGCTCGCCGCCCCACCAGCGAATCCCCGTGAAATAGCGGAGAGAGGTGCCTTCCATCAACACGATGGCATCGAGCGCGTTCTCGGCCATGAGTTTCCGGGCACGTTCGAGACGCTGGCTGCGTTCTTCGAGCGGGATCGGCTTCGCCTCACTCTTGCGCGATTGCAGCCGTGCAATCGAGGCAGGCAGAAAAGCGTCACCTGGATTTTGTGACGAGGCGCCGAGAGGATTCGGCGAGAGCGCGATGCCTCCTGCCACACTGCCTAATTCCAGAAACCGCCGCCGCGAGATCATGCGTCCTCCAAGGTTGGGGATTGTAAGCCGGGACATTATAGTCGCTGGCCGTTTGCCGTTAAGCGTTGGCCGTTCGTCGTTCGCCGATCGGATGTGCTCTACTTGGATTTCCGATGGAATCCGGCTTCCAGTGCGCCTCTTGCGGAGAGTGGAATACAACGGTGGTGGACGAATCCGCAGGCCGCCGGCAGAGCTACGTGGAAGACTGCCAGGTTTGCTGCAAGCCCAATGTCCTGCGGATTGAGTACGACCTGTCATCCGGTGAATTCTTCATCACGTCCGAACTGGAATAGATCATCGACGGTTCCTGCTGAAACCTCTGAAACACTCGCCGTACAGTGTCCTCCGCGCTATAGTTGGCTGTCCGGCGGTCAGCGGTGACAACTCGCAGAAAGGACCCAACTTCATGCCCACGGGCTACAGTGGTGGAAGGATGGTGGCGCACAACATGGTCACCACGCAGTACGAACTCGACGGCTTTCGCGTTACGCGGACACTGGGCGTAGTGCGCGGCATCGTGGTGCGCTCGCGGTCGATCTTCGGAACCATTGGCGCGGGACTGCAAACGCTGGTCGGAGGGAACATCACTCTGCTCACAAATCTCTGTGAGAAGACGCGGCAGGAAGCCTTCGACCTGATGCTGCAGCACGCCGCCGAACT
The DNA here is from genome assembly GCA_963763845.1 of uncultured Acidobacteriota bacterium. GTDB lineage: Bacteria > Acidobacteriota > Terriglobia > Terriglobales > Acidobacteriaceae > Sulfotelmatobacter. The sequence continues at coordinate 112,283 of CAVXPX010000008.1, read as the reverse complement.
CGGTGGCAATGCCGTCGTCGCCGCGCGGTACGACGCGACCGAAGTCATGCAGGGCGTCACCGAAGTGCTGGCCTACGGAACGGCGGTGTTCGTGGAACCGGTGAAGTAGGAGTCGTCCGTCGTCCGTCCCGAGCTCCGAGTCCTGAGTTGTGAACCTGAAGATGAGTACATGCCGCGAATGCGCCTCTCTTTTCTGTAAGGGATGCGTCCGGTCTGTATCCTGATTTTTGGAAGCACCCCCGCCCCCCACCCCCCTATGCCGATTCTCTGGAATCAGTGACTTAGCGCGAAATCCAGAATAAAATATTTGTTTTCAATACCTTGCGGGTAAAATATTGAAAATACCTGACTTAGATCTCGTGCTGTGCGCAATTTTTTTATGCGTCTGCTCGCAAGATATTAAAAACATTGGAGTTGCTCGATCCGCGTGTTTGACGCTCCTCGCAAAATCTTGAGCCGCTTGGGGTTACACGCAAAATCTTGTTTTCAAAGAACTTAGATAGTCCCGAGTCCCGAGTCCCGACTCGTGAGTCAGGACTGAGTACATGGCGCGAATGTCGCGCTCCGTGCCTCTCGGCAATGCCATGATCGGAGGTTGAGGCTGTGGAAGGCAAGGTCAGATGTCACATTGGCCTGTGGAAAGATGCCAATTTCGTTCCTGGATCGCGTACGGGACTGTCCCGGGTTTTCCCAAGTTGTTTACCGAAATGAACCGGATGCTTTCGGAATAGCTGCGGAAATCGACTTACCCTGCCGTCCTACTCAGGCAGCCCCATGCGTCGCTGAAATGCCGAATACCGCGGGTCGTGATGGAGATTCTTAAAAGAGAAATCATATTTCAGCAGCGTAATGTCTTGTCCGTCTCGCTCATCATAGGCCTTATCCAGCCATGCAAACGCCTTATCCAGGTAGTCGGCCCGCGCGTAGGCAGCGGCCACATCGCTGGCCAAGACCGATCTCGGATCCTGCTCGTTCTGCTTCAACGTCATTTCGAGAATGAGTTGCCAATACGCTTTTTCTCCTCCACTCTTCAATGCCTTGAGCTTAGCAGCCGCCTCCGAAGCCGCCCTTTCCGGACTCGATCCACTAAGCACTTCCGCCCTTTCATCTTCTTCGACAGCCTGTTCGTACTTGCCCATGGCGGTCAGTAATGCCGCAAAATAATAATGAGCAAGTGGGAATGTCGGATCCATCTCAATCGTATGCTGAAATTGTCGATAGGCGTTTTGAGAATCGCCCACGAACATATAGGTCATTCCCATGAAGTTATTGATGGGTAGCGACAATGGATCCAGCATAACTGCCTTCTGATTCTCTGAGACCGCCTCAGCCTCCCTTCCCATGGGCATCAGATAGCAATTGGAGTAAAACAGGTGGGCATACGCTGAGTTGGGATTTAACTTGAGCGCAGTCAGAAATTCTTTCTCTGCTCCGGCAAAATCAAACTCATAATGCGACTTTTCCATACCCAGCGCGGCATGCGCCTCAGCCAGCGAGGGATCGAGCATAATCGCCTTCGCCGCCGCCGTCCGTGACTCCGGCAGACTCTCCTTAGGTGTGTAGAGTCCCAGAATATTGCTGATGTTGTAAGCGTCTGCCAGACCGGCATACGCCAGCGCAAAATTCGGGTCTTTCTCCTTTGCCTGGAGAAAGTACCCGATGCTTTCCTTGATGCCGGCGGGCGTTCTCTGATTCCAGTAATAGCGCCCTTTTAGATACAGATCGTAGGCGTCTGGATCGACCGGCCTCGTCCTCGCAAGAACGTTCCTTCGCTCGGGGGACAAGTTCGCTTGCACCTGCTGGGAGATCGCCTCCCCCAGTTCATTCTCGATGTCCAATAAGTCGTGCAATTCGCGGTCGTAGCTTTCCGCCCATACATGGGTCTGATCGCTCACCCGGATCAGCTGGGCGCTGACTCGAGCCCTGCCCCCTTCTCGCCGGACACTGCCCTCAAGAATGTAATCCACCCCGAGTTCTCTCCCGATCTGGCTGGCTGTCTTGTTGGTGTGCTTATAGGCCATAGCCGAGGTACGCGCGATCACACCCATCCGCTCGGGACTCAGCTCTCCCAGATCGGTGATTGTCTCCTCAGTCAATCCGTCGGCGAAGTACTCCTGCTTCGGATCATTGCTGAGGTTCTGGAATGGCAGAATCGCGAGCATGATCCGCTTTGGCGGCGCGGGCGTCGAAGGGGAGCGTCTGCGGATCAGGTAGGACATAGCCACAACTATGCACAGCAATACTGCCGCTGCCACGCCGGCCCAATAGCGCCAGTGAAGGCGCACATGCGACGGTTCTGCCTCCTCGCTCTCCCTGGTATCCGCCGCTCGGCGGGCGCCCTCCAGCCGAGCAGCAACTCCCGCTCCCGCAGTGATAGGCGGGATTGCCTCCTGCCTCGGACTTTCAACAATTGGAGCGATGAAACGATATCCCCTCCGGGGGAGTGTCTCGATGAACCGGGGGTTATCTGCCGAGTCGCCAAATGCGAGCCGCAGTTTCCGGATTGCTGTATTGATGCCCTCGTCAAAACTGACGTAGGTGTCGGCCGGCCAGACCCGCTCCTGCAGTTGCTCTCGCGTAACCACCTCACCAGGGTGTTCGAGCAAAACGGAGAGCACGCGGAAAGGTTGTTCTTGCAACGGGATTCGAACGCCGTTCTTGCGCAGTTCGGCGACGCCAAGATCAATGTCGAACAGTCCAGCGCGGACACGTTGGCCGAAATTTGCGGCCTCAGTCATACCCCGTCCTTTGGGGTTGCCATTTTAGCTCAGTTCTAGCTCAGTAGGTGCAATCCAGAACATCTGGCAAGCCATTGCAATTACGTCCCTTATTAAGTCAGCCAGAGTTTATCTCCCTTCCATTGACCGGGTGTAGCAATCACGGTCAAAGTGTCGGCGTTGCGAGGGCAGCCAGAGTCGATGTTGCGTCAAGGAACGTCGCCTTCCCCAGTCCCAGCTGGCTCGATAGCCTCCACCCGAAGGGAAGGATCTCTCAACGGAACAAAACGTTACTCAAAAGGAGAACCCCATGAAGAATCGAATCACAACTCTAGCCATCGTTGCCATCCTTGGCCTTTGTGGCCTCGGACCAGCTTCGATCCCCGCATCCGCAGGGTGTACGAACAAACTGCTCTCGGGATACTACGGCTTCACCGTCCAAGGTACTAAGCTGGGTGGAGTCGGCTTTACCGGCCAGCAGGTTGGAGTAGCCATGGCTCAATTTGATGGCAATGGTAATTTCACTCAGATTGACACGGTCACGATTGCCGGGAATGTCGTCTCCGACTTCACGCACACTCCGGCGACTGGCACGTACACAGTGAACTCCGACTGCACCGGAACCTTCACCATCAATTTCACGGATGGAAGGCCGCCGGTGGTAGCAAACTTTGTCCTGGTCGACAACGGGAACGAAATCGACACGGTCGTTACCAGCGCGGGCGGAGCACAGGGGATTCTCGCGACTGGCAGCATCGGAAAGAAACGCTTCCCGGCGCGCTAAACCTGCTCCCGCACTGAGGCTCCTCCCATCTCGCGCTCCAGAGAACCTGGGTGGAACCTCAGTGCACCGGTAGAAACTCCCGTCGGCGCTGCCTGTATTGGAGGAGAGAGTCAGTGCACCAACTCAAAAAGAGAAAACACACCCTAAGGAGAGAATCGTGAAATACGTAGCGGGTTCTCTCGTTCGTGTACATTGGGTTCCGAGTGGGAATTCGGGGCTTCCTGTCCCTAGATTCGCTCCAAATTCTGCTTGCGGCCGGGAATTTGAGTGGAATCGTGCCTGATAGCGTGAGTCAGCCGGAGACTTTTGCTCTGGAAGCGGTGTCTACTTGCACATGCGTTCTGCGATCGTATCCTTCCTCGCAGTCACCTCGCTGCTTTGCGGCGAGCCTCCGCAACATCTGCAAAGCGTTTGGCAACGCTGGGAGGCTTCAGACTTGGTCTGCACGGGAATCGCGTCTCAACCGGTCCGTACTGGCGTGACCAGGACGATAGATGGTAGCAGGCGCGATGAACTCTCAAGCGAAGTTACATTCGAAACATGCTTCAAAGGAAATCCGCCTTCATCATCACCGACCCGCGTTCTCGGTTATAGCGTATATGCCTTGGAAGATGTGCGTGACGGGGTTGGTTTTGCGTATGCAGGGCCACCGCCGGGATTTGTCCAAAAAGGGCGTAACCTGTTTTTCCTTCGGCAGACTGCCAGTGCCGGTGTCTTGGAGGTGGCAGTTCCCATCTATGAGACTGCGATACGCCTTGCTGGCAGCCGTCCGGAGTATCCTAGCGATAAATCACCGACCTTTTTTCGTGAAGCACTAACGCAGGAGTTGGAAGCCGCTATTGTCCAGTTCGACGCGACCGATGTCAGCGACATCAACCGTATCTTCGACTTGCTTGGAAGTTCGCGCGCGGTTATCGAGCTTTCGACGTTTTCGAAATCTGTAGCGCTGCCGATCCAACGCGACATCGCCGTTGCGATGGTAGATCACGATCAACTGGAATTCGAGCCGCTTGCCATCTCCTTGTTGACCGATACCACCGCACTTCCATGGAAACGTGAAAACGCTGCGGGCGCTCTCGGTCGACACGGAACGGAGCGCGCACTCCCGTACCTGCGGCAAGTTGCATCAGAACCGGTGATGACCGACGATCTGAAGTCTCTGCATCTGTGGGTAATCGAGGCTTGTCTACGCCTCGAACGTCGGGTTTCTGAGCAGCACCGCTAGTAGGAATCAGTTGCCGCATCAGCTGTAGACGGCACGAGTAACCGCTCTCGGCAAATTCAAAAGTGCATCCAGCTTTGAAGTTGTAGGATCTGGCGAATCCTATGACATCGGAGCCAGTCCGAACGCCGCGGATAGCGCCGACATGATCGAGCGAACGTTTCAGATCAAGTAACCGATCACGACAGGATGGGTTAACCTGACCCACCCAGCAAAGACGACCCGACACAGGGAATGACAGAGACGCTCCGAGATCAGGCGTAGAGACAAACCGGCGTTACGGCCCGGTTCCTCCGGTGTGGCAATCGGCGCAGTTGACTTGAGTGAGGTCTCCGATGTCGACCGGATGCTGGAATGTTGGAGGGGGAGCGTTCGCGGAGACGCTCGTAGTTCCCTCGGTCTGAGACATCAGGGTGTGGCACTGGTTGCAATCGCGGCTAATGACTTTTCCGTCCGGGCTGACGTGCTGTCCGTCGTGACAACGGAAGCATCCATTGAAATAAAAATGTCCGAGATTGTTAGGGTGCGTCTGCCAGTTCAGCTTCATCTCGGGAAATGTCGTGCGTTTGAAAATCTGCTGAACTTCCGTCACGGCATCGCGAATTTCCAGCTGCTTGCTTTTCGCGAGGTCGGGATACTTGCTCTCATAAAAGTTTTGCAAGCCGCTGGCAATTCCTTGCATGGCGGCATCGGTGGTCGTGTAATTCGCGGTTAAGACGGTGACCGCCTGCTGCTTGACGTAGGGCAGTGAAGAATCGATGCGGCGCGCCAGCAGGACCTGATCGACTGCCTGGTCAGGCGGTACGTAGATGTGGGTCGGGCGATTGTGGCAATCCACGCAATCCATATGATGGCGCGCCGCTTTGGCGATCTGGTCTTTGGTCAGCTTCGAATCTTTTGCGTAGTACTCGGTCACGCGTCCCTGCAGGTCCACGACGTGAATGTACGGAATGACCTGGCGCTGTTCGTCGGCCGCCACATATTCAATGTTGTTGGCGATGTTCATATGCCAGTGAATGCCTTCGGGCGCGCCGGTCGCGGGATCGCCTCCGCCGGTTTTGATCAGCATGCGAATCTGGCGGACTGTGTTCTTCTCGTCATTGGAGTAATGGGTGAAGACTTTGAGCTGGCCTCCGTAGAACTTCTTGGGCCAGTGGCATTGCTCGCAGGTTTCCTGCGCCGGGCGCAAGTTGTGGACGGGCGTCGGGATCGGCCGCGGATAGGTGTCGAAGATAGTCGCAAATACCTGCCGGCTGCCCGATAGTTTTGACTTCACGAACCAGGTTGCGCCGGTGCCGATGTGGCAGTCCGCGCAGGCTACACGGGCGTGAGGAGAGAGCTTGTATGCCGTGTATTCCGGACTCATCACGGTGTGGCAAACCTGCCCGCAGAAGGAAACCGATTCGGTGAACTCGTAGGCCTTGTAACTTCCGGCGGTGCTGACCATGACGAACACAATCAGGAATGTCGCGAATGATATGACGGCGCTGCGCTGTGCCGGATCGTTCAGGTCGAGGCGCGGATAGAAGTCGGTAGGCGCAACCTTCTTCCGCCGCTCGATCATGATGCCCGCGAGGATCATCAGGAAGCCGAGAATCAGAAAACCAGGAGCGATCATGTAGGCCAGGATGCCGACATAAGGGCTCGGCGCCCTGGAGATGATGTCGATCAGCACGAAGATGAAGATATTCGCGAGGCTCACGATCGCCAGCGCGATTCCCGCCAGGCTGATGGGATTGCGCAGGATCATACGCAACCCGTGCTTCTGTTCCACCTTTTGTGGAGGCGTGTTCTCAGTTGCCATGCTTGACCTCGGCGGGTTCGGATTCTTCGTGTGCGTCGACGTTTGCGGTTGCGATCAGGGCATCGGGCGTTTCGATTACGGGATGAATATCGAGCCCATGCTCGTCGCGATAGTGATGCAGCGTCATTTTTCCGTCCCACCAGGCCCAGTTCATCGGATACACATCGGGATCAAAGAACACCTGATAGAAGTGCCAGACGAAGATGGCGAGGGTCGCCAGAATCGCTTCATAGAAGTGAATCGCGGTTGCGATATCGAGCCACCAGCGCGCCATATGATTGCCCACGAAAACTTTGGCCCACAGCATCGTGCCGGTTAGGGCCATGACGATCATGCCCCACACCAGCGCCCAATATTCCGCCTTCTCCGCGTAATTGAAGCGCGGGAAATCAGGCTTGCTGGATGTAAGGCCGAGATAGTAGGCGATATTCTGCCATGCCGTGCGTGCGTCGTCCAGCGTGGGGAAAAGATCGCGAACAAGCTTGCGTCCTTCTCGGGTCAGCACGGCGTCGAACAGATGATAGACGCTTACTGCGATCAGAACCACGGCCGCAATCCGGTGCAGCAAATGCCGCAGATGCTCGCTCATGCCGAGCATCGTATCGAACCATGAGCCGGAGAACTTCAGGGCGAAGCCGGTCACCACCAGGGTGAAGAAACTGGCCAGCAGCGCGGCATGCTGCAGGCGGAAGCGCATCGGCATGCGGACGACGAAGTCCTGCTGCAACTTGCGTCGCGCAACGACCTTGGACCGCCAGATGATCAGGTTATGCAACAGCATGCCGCCGATCACGGCGAAGATCATGCTGAGATAGAAGCGGCGGATCCAGCGTACGGCTTTGCTGCCGACATCGGCGGAAAGCGGCGCGTCGACGTGCACTTTCGCTTCCGTAAATTTCTCGGTTACCCCGGGATGGCATTGTCCGCAAGTCCGGGCCAAGTTCGCTTTATTGATGGTGGAGCGCGGGTCGCTGGAAGGGAAGATGCTGTGGGTCCCGTGGCAACTGGCGCAGTTCGCGACCACCTGCGATCCCATGCGCGAGGCGAGGCCGTGATAGCTGGCCATGTAAGTTGAAATTCGATGGCCTGGGACGCCGAACTCCTGCGTCAAGCGCACGCCCTCGTGGCAGCGGGCACAAGTGTCTTGCGCGATGTTCTGCGCCGAAACCGGCGAATTTGGATCGTTGAGCGCCTTGATGGAATGGATGCCGTGGCAATCGGTGCAGACCGGCGCCGACCAGTTTCCCTGCGCGACTGCCTGCCCGTGAATGCTCTGCTGATATTCTGCCGCAATCGAGTTGTGACACTTACCGCAAGTCTGCGGGACATTGAACTTGAAGATCGGCGACTTCGAATCCTTGGCGTCCAGAATCTCGTGCGTGCCGTGGCAATCGGTGCAGACGGCGGCCTTCTCCGATCCATTGGCGACAGCGTGTCCGTGGACGCTCTGGGCATACGAAGCGACCGCCTCGGCGCTTTGTCCGCCATCGGCCATGACGAATTTCTGGCTGTGACATGCGCCGCAGGTCGCGGGAATATTGGTGTGGTGCACCTTCGATCGGGGATCGCTCGCCGCCAGCAATTCGTGCGGACTGCCGTGGCAGTCGACGCAAGTCGCAGCGTGAATGTTTCCAAGCTGCGCAGCCTTGGCATGGAAGCTGCGATCGTAGGCGGCCTGCTCATCGGCGTGGCAGGTAGCGCACGTGATCTTCTTCGGAGTCGTCTCGTGCGGCGCCGACTTTACGTCGGTATGGCAGTCCACGCAGGTAAACATGCTGCCATGGATCGAATCTTTGAATTTCTGGGGATCGACTTGCAGGCTGACCGTCTTTCCATTCACTTCCTGGGTCAGGGAGGCATCGCCATGGCAGGCGAGACATTCATCAGCTGTGGGTTTGGGAGGCTCTTTTTTGGATGCGGCGAGGAGCGATCCTGCGGTTAAAAGGAGGGTGAGGGCAACTCCAGGCGCAAAAAGATTCCGTATCGTTCGCATGGACATGCTCTCACCCGCCAGTTCGTCAGAATTGAACTTTCTTTCCGCGGCTGTTGGGCCGCAAGTCTCTACGAATTACTTCTTGAAACTGCGAATCTGGGCGACCAGACCCTTGATCTCGTCGGCGCTCAGCTTGGTCCCATACGCCGGCATCTTGGGAGGTTTCCCCTTGCTGATCGTTTCTGCGAGTTGCGCGTCGCTCTGGCTCTGGATGTCGGCCGAGGCAAAATCCTTGGTCCCCATCTTTCCGCCCTTGCCATCCGCGCCGTGGCACATCGCGCATTTTGCTTTGTAAGTAGCGGCGGCGTCTTGTGCCGCAGCGGGAGAGCTGCAGACCGCCATCAATCCGCAAGCCATCAGAGCTAAGAGACCCATTCGGAACGAGAGATATTTCATGTTGTTGCTTCCTCCTGAGGAAGAATTTTCGTCTGCACGATATCACAGAGCAGGGGTCGCCCGTCGCTTGACTGCCGCAGTCCCTTGAATTCCGGACTGCTGCGGATCGTGCTTTCGTCCCGACCCTGAGAACTCACTCGCAGGGGTAGGATCACATGCGCGTGGAAACCGCCCTATGCCAGAAGTCACGCGCCTTTGTGATAAAGATCACAAGCTTTTCTTTAATGAATTGTGGAAGTTAACGAGAGAACGCAGGCGCACTGCGGGTGGCGAGTCAGGAGGCGTGCAGGGATTACTGTGAAAGCGAATGCTGCGTAAGGGGCGGATGTCATGTTGCCGCGCAGATGCTGCCGAGGAAAGCGCAACCCTTCTCAACTTGAATTCAATCGCAATATGGTTCGAGAACGCAGGACAGGGCAGTGTGAGCGGAATCACTCGTCCCCGAGACTGGGAACACACGTCGCGTTTTTGGAAGGTTCCAAAATTGGCTTAATTTGGGCCGATCCTGGAGGCGATGCCGCCGGGCTGTGTGATTCGAATCACAAAACCGAGTGATGAAATGCACGGAGCCTTCCTCCGCTCTCTGGCATGCTGGCAGGCAATCGAGGTGCCCTATGGCTAAAGACGACCGCGATATTCTCGATGTGCTCCGGTTTGAACTGAGTTTCTTGCTGGACGGAGGCTATGGAAGGTCTCCGCGCACGCCATGGCGTGCCCCCGCCGTTTTCGAAGATTCCCCGGTTTGCCCCAATTTCTGCGATCCGGCCCGGCCGCATTCGTGCCAGAACTGTCTATTGGAACAGTTCGTTCCCGCCGGGCAGCAGGCTGAGAGCATTCCATGCCGCTTCATCCCAATTACGGCGGATGGGCGGACCGTGGAGGATTTCTATCGCACGGGCAGCCAGGTCGAAATGGAACAAGCTCTAGCCAACTGGCTTCGCGCGCAGATTGAAAGAATCGAGCGGGAGCGAGGTCTGAAAGGCGAACAAGGAGCGGCCTAGGAGGGCGGCCTTGAATGAAGCCGCGTATAAAACCTCTCGGCAATCGTCCAGTCCTGTCGCATCTGCGGCGGGCGGATGAATCACAGTTTTCCCAGGAAACGAGGAATGTATGAGTGAAGAGCACGCGTATCGAGTTGCTGCATGGTGGACTTCCGGGCGCACCGGCTTGGCCAAGTCAGATTCCGCGCCGAATGCGATCCATTTCACCGCGCCGACAGAGTTTGGCGGATTGGAAGGACGGTGGACGCCGGAGGAACTACTGCTCGCCGCGGTTGCCGGATGCTATACGACCACTGTTCGCGCCATCGCCGGTGCGGCCCAGTTTGATTTCACCGATCTGCAGGTGGAAGCCAGCGGGACCGTGCGCAAGGTGGAGTCGGGGTATGCCTTCGCTCAAATTGTGGTTCGTCCGAATCTGAAAATCTCGTCGGCCGATGAACGCGATCGCGCACTCGAACTGCTCAAGCGCGCAGAAAAGTTGTGCCTGGTTTCCCGAGCGCTCGGAACTACCTTGAAATTCGAACCGCAACTCGAAATCAATAAGCCGGTTCCGATCTCCTAACTTAGTAGTCCGTGGTGCAAGCGGGATTCGTATCAGGGCGCGGATTTATCCGCGCCACAATCAGAATTTCAAAGGTTTCGTAAGAATTGTCCTGAGCAAAGTTGCCGTGCGCGAAGCGCAGGGAAACCCAGTCGAAGGATCCCTACCTGGAGATCGACTGCTGGAAGGTGAGACTACGGTCCGAACTGAACGGTGACTCGCGCTCCAGCGGCGACGTGCGTCCCGGCGGGAGGAGACTGCTGGCGGCCCACACCGCTGCCCACAGCGTCAAGTTCGAGTCCCGTGTCCTGGGCAGTTTCGACCGCGCCACGCACCGTCTTTCCGATGAAGGATGGCACTTCGATCCCGCCTTGTTCCACATCAAGTACCACCGTTCCCGTGGACGGAAGCTTGGATGGTTGCGGAGAAGTTCGGTCTGCGGGCTTGGCAGAAGTTGACTGAGTCGCCGGAATTGCGGCGATCGGCTCACGGATGGCCGCCGGTACAAGTTCTCCATCACTCTGCGGCACAGCAGGCGAGGGGGCGACATGCTCCGGCTTCGCCGATGCAGATGCCTCCGTGTTTACCTGGGCCGTTTCGAGCGGCTCGCCCGGATGGTCGGGAGTCTCGTCATCCAAGTCCCGTGCTTTTATTTTGGATCGCGCCAGCAGCAATTCCTGTTCAGATTTAAGCGGCAGGTCGTGTGGAACATGGAGGTACTCCAGCACCTGCTGCATGACGCGACGAAACACCGGCGCAGAGACCTGTCCGCCCTGGTGGAGGCCAACCGCTGAGTCCAGAATCACGGCAACCACAATCTGCGGATTATTCACTGGCGCGAACCCGGCAAACGATCCAACATATTTCGTCTTCGAATAAGCGCCGGTATTGGGATCCACTTTCTGCGCAGTGCCGGTCTTTCCTGCCACCGAATAGCCTTGCAGAGCAGCCTTGCGGCCGGTGCCCATGAGCACAACTTTTTGCATCATCGAACGCATCTCGGCAGCGGTGAATGAAGAAACCACGCGATGCGACGGCCCCGAGTGAAACGCCACCGTCTGCAGTCCGGCTTGCGGCGGGACGGTTCCGGCAACAATACGGGGCGCGATCCAGACGCCATCATTTGCAAAGGTCGAGACCAGACCCGCGAGTTGGAGGGGCGAAATGCCAATTTCCTGCCCCATGGCGATCGCGGCGATTGAGACTTTCGACCAGCGGCTGGGCGGCCTGGCGATGCCGCGCGTCTCACCCGGTAGTTCGATCCCGGTCTGCTGCCCGAATCCGAATGCGCGAATGTACTTATAAAATCGTTCGTCGCCCAGACGCAGAGCGATCTTGATCGCGCCTACGTTGCTCGATTCCGCAAGCACTCCCCAGACCGGCAACAGTCCGTGCGGCTCGGCATCACGAATCCGCATGCCGTTGTAGACGATCGATCCCATCTGGCAATCGAAGATCTCGTTGGGATTGGTGACTTTCTCATCGAGCGCGGCGGAAATCGTCACCATCTTGAATGCCGATCCGGGCTCGTAGACATCGCTCACGGCGCGGTCATTGAGGGCGGCCGGCGTGATTTGTTTGCGCTGATTAGGATTGAATGTCGGCCGGTTGGCGAGGGCGAGAATTTCTCCGGTGTGCGGATTCTCGACGATCACAGTTCCGGCGATGGCCTTGGTGTCGTGCATCGCCTGATCGAGTTCTTTTTCGGCGATGTATTGAATGTTCTTGTCGATGGTCAGGACAAGGTTCTCGCCCGGTTGCGGCTGAGTTTCAACATCGGCGAACCACTGCTTGCGCGCATCAACCGAGATGAACATTTTTCCGGGACGGCCGCGGAGCTCCGGATCGAATTCGTGCTCGATCCCGCTCTGCCCGGTATCTTCCATGCCGACGGAGCCAAGCACCTGTGCGGCCAGGTCGCGCGCCGGATAAAAACGTTTCGGTTCTTTCTGGAAATGAATGCCCTGAAGTTTGAGCGCGTTGATGCGGTCGATCGTCTCGTCATCGGCCTTGCGCGCCACCCAACAGAAAGTTTTGTGGGAACGGCAGTCGGCAAGAACGACGTTGAAGTCTTCTCCGGTAATCCGCGTGATCAGCGAAATCGCAGTGGGCAGATCCTTGACTTCGGTCGGCACGGCGAAGGCGGAGTCCACCATGACCGACATCGCCAGCTCGCGTCCGGCGCGGTCATAGATGACGCCGCGCTTGGCGACCAGAGGAATGTCGCGCTGCTGCTGATGTCCGGCCTGCTTGACGAACGATCCGTAATCGAAGACCTGAAGAATAACCAGGCGGGCGCAAATCGCGAAGCACCACAAAAAAAGGATGCCAGCGAGGAGAAGTAGGCGGGGACTTTTTCCGGAACTGGATTCAGAGGCCATGGGCGCGACCGTTCTTCAACATCTCAGACAAATCCGGCGGCCCGCTTGCTCACAGGCCGCCGACGAAATCCAAGCCGAGCTTCGCCCGGCGGACAGACTGGCTGTCCAAAACGTCGCCTCTTCTTACTGGCCCGGCACCACCATGATCGGGCCGTTGCTGGCCATCACCGGGCCTTGCGACTCGCCCGCAGTCGCGTCCATACGAATCACCTGCCCTGGCTGCGGGGGGACCAGTCCCATACGCCGCGCCAGCACATCGATGCGCTCGGGATCGCGCAGCGAAGCATCTTCCAACCGCAGCGCGCGGTTCATGTCGGTGAGCGAACTTAGTTCGCGCTTCGCCGACTCGATCTGATAGCCGTATTCGATCGCCTTAAAATGCTGCCAGGCATAGGTAAAGACGAGCAGAAACAGGCAGGCGAGCGCCGTGCCGAACTGTTTCATCTCACGGTTGCGGCGGGGATCTTCAACCTTGACCAGACGCGAATTGTCGATCCCTTTCGAGAAGTAGATCTCTGGAGTCCCTGTCCAAAGGGAGCGACGCTCTGCCACCCGACCCATGCTGCGAATGTCTGCTGTTGCCGCCGCTGCCGCCATTTAAGCCGCCCCCATGTATGCCCGCTCACTATCGGAAACGGGGATTTGCATTGTAAAAATCTCGTGCAATTCCTCCGTAACCTTTTGCTGCCGGATCTTCTGTTCCGCCTGATCCACCATCGCCATCAAACCGCTGATCAATGTGCCCGTATACATATCCGCAACCTCAAATTTGGATTCCTACCACGGAACCCGATAAAACATTTCTCACTTTCTCTTCACGGCGGATCTTTTGTCCGCCTGATTAAAACCTGATCTCTAAGTCCCGGCACTGCCGTTACAGCGAATGCCGGGTAGTCCGGCAGGTTTTCCGAACTAAACCCTCACCAGCGGCGTCCGACTTCGGACCTCTGACTTCGGCCAACCTGATCCCGGTCAGACTTGCTGAGGTCCGAGGACCGAGGTCCGGCGCCGCTATCAAACTTTTTCCGCCGCCCGCAATTTCGCGCTGCGCGCCCGCGGATTCCGATCGCTTTCTTCTTCAGTTGCCGTTACCGGCTTCTTGGTTAGCACACTGAAGTAACCCTGTTGCACTCCTTCGCGGAAGGCATCTTTCACGATGCGGTCTTCCAGCGAATGAAAACTGATCACCACCACGCGTCCTCCTGGCTTCAGAATCCGCGGCGCTGCGGCAAGCAGCGCCTTCAGATCGTCCAGTTCGCGGTTTACGAAGATTCGAAGAGCTTGAAAGGTTCGCGTCGCGGGATGAATTCTTCTCTCAGCCTGATTCATTGGCCGGGCCGCGGCTGATACGATCTCTGCAAGTTGTGCAGTAGTGCGTATCGGCCGCGACCGGCAAATGGCTCTGGCGATTCTCCGCGACCTCCTTTCCTCTCCGAATTCGTAAATCACATCGGCAAGCTGTCGCTCGTCGAGGTGGTTTACCACTTGTTCGGCGGTACGCTCGCTGCGCGGGTCCATCCGCATGTCGAGCGGTCCTTCCGCCTGAAAACTGAATCCGCGCCCGGGATCATCCAACTGCAGGCTGCTCACGCCGATGTCGGCCAGAATTCCGTCGATGGTCCCTGGGCGATGCCCCTTGGCCACTTCGGCGAATGACCGGTGCAGCAGCGTAACCGTTGGCCAATCCGCCTTGTCATCCTGAGCCTCAACCCTGTCATCCCGAGCGGAGCGTTCTGATTCGCTTTGTGAATCCGAACCCGCAGTCGAGGGACCTTGAGTCAGCCTTTCGCGCGCAATTCGCAGCGCTGCCGGGTCCTTATCGAGCCCAATCAAATGTCCCGGTGCGCCGAGGCGTTTTGCGATTTCGTAACTGTGCCCGCCAAGGCCCACCGTGGCGTCGATATAGCTCCCACCGCGCCGCACGGCTAAAAAGTCGATCGCTTGTTTTAAAAGAACCGGAACATGGCTCACTTGCCTTCCACCGCCATGCCCAACCCCCTGAGGGGTGTCTGTTGATTCCCCGTCCGATAGATGGTTCACTAGATGCCCAGCGTGTCGAGCGTCTTCTCATCCTCAGGCGTAAACTTTTCTTCCTGAATCTCGCGCTTGAACAGCTCCAGGTTCCGGACCACCAGATACGTCAGATTGCCCAGAACGGCTACCTCGCCCTTGATCTGCCCTGATTCCCGCAACAGCTGCGGCAGCAGCAACCGGCCCTGCCCATCCATCTCGACCTGCTGCCCGTAGTAATTCGTCCGATCCAGAAACTTCTTCTTGGTAGGGTTGAAATTGGAGAGCCCGGCCAGCTTCTGCTCGATCCGCTCCCATTCCTCGAAGGGATATACTTGAGCAACCTTCCCGTCTAAGCTCGTGATGTAGAATTGCGTGCCGTATTTCTCGTCGATCACCCGCTTGAACTCGATTGGGACCTTGAGGCGCCCTTTCTCGTCGACCCGGGTTGGATGATTGCCGCGAAACATGTTCTTTATCTGTCATCCTGAGGAGCCTGCTTTTGGCTCCGAAGGACCTGAGCACTTCATTTGTCATCCTGAGGCGACACGCTTTTCGTCGCCGAAGGATCTGGGCGCTTCGCGCGATTCGCCCGCGCTTTTTGCGGGCGACAAAAACGCGCGCTTGGAGCGCTTCCCCACTAACCACAGCAACCAAGGAGCTAACAGCAGCGCAAAATGCGGCGAAACTTGGGTGATTCGGGCTGTCGATCGTGCTTTTGGGTCGGTCTTCCACCGGCTCCTCGATTTCAGCTCCTAATTCCCACGAACCAGACTGCTCTCGCCACTTTCTACCACTTTCTCCCACATCTTAGCTGTAAGTCGTTTATTGTCAAGCAGAAACTTCGAGGTGCAGTAGTCGCCGGGACCCCATCTGGGGAAACTACGACGCCTTGTGGTTAACCAACGAAGTGACCACAAGCGGTTGTATTTACGGCCATGGTTCTTTCGCTATTCTTTCGCTAAGTTTTTTCTTGACCCCCGCGCCCCGCGCGGATTTTCCTGTGGAAATCCGGGGCGGTGGCCATTCAAGCCCGGCGTTGGCTTGAGTGGGATCTTCGAATCAGGAGCGGCGGCGGATCCTGTCCGACCAAGAATGCGGTTGCCCCACCCTTCCCGCCTTCGTTGCGGGAGGGTGGGAGCTCTTGCGATGCGGCAGAAGGCTGTACTGCCGCTGACGGGGTGGATCAGTCCCAAGCACCGGAGCGCGGTGGAGTTCCGGCGCGAGGACCGGACCAACTGCACCGTCCCCGTGGTCTTGAGTGAAATGGCGACGTTACGCCAGCGGCGCTAATGTAGCTTCGGTAGCGAGTAGAGGTGAAGCTCTCCCGACTCAAACGTGGCGTAGTGCAGTCCATCCGGCGACAAGGCAGCACGCGCATTCTTCGGGAAGCGTCGATTGACAATTGGGGTTGGTAACCTTCGGTCGAAAACGATCCAGCGGCCAGTGTCACTGCGGTCTTTGCACATGGCGAATGCGGCGTAACGCGACATATCTGCTGTGGCGCTTTCCACCGATCCGCATTCTTGTGGCGGAATCCAAGGCAGTATCTCAGTTGGCTTGTCCTTTTTCAACAGGACTAGCTGGCCTGCGTTATTTCCTTTTTCGGTTCCTCTGATCTGTGCCACAACGCTTCCATCTGATAACAGCCCGACTATGACCGCCGTCTCGCCATCCTTGAGCGAAACTTCCCAGGTGTTCTGATTTTCGCCTTCGACGCCCATCTTGCAGCGTTGCTTCGCCCCAGCGTAGACGGCCCCTGTCGATACATATTCATTGGGTTTCAGTTCCTGTTCGCAAGCCATATAAGCCAAGCCGTGCTCCCCAAACTTTCGATCCCTGGCGTCTATTGACCAGTTCTGCTGCCAACGCGCGCTCTGCAGCGGAGGCGAACCATTCAAGATGTCATAGGTGCGTGACTGACCCAGAGTAAAACCCTCCTGAAATACCAGAGCATGATCAACGAAAGTCACTTGCTCTAGAAAACGGTCGATGCGGGCGATGTCTCTCAGGTTCGGATCGAGGAGTAGGATGCCGGATTTCGACTCGTTCCTGCCTTCCTGATCAAGGTTCACCGACTGTATTCTGAAAAGAAGAGTGCCGCGTGGACCTGCCGTTGCCTCACCCTCAGCCACGATTTCACCATATCCATCTGCCGGGTACGCAACATCGCGCTCGCTCTTCAACTCGCCGTTCGTGCTGAAGGCGAGAAGTCGCGCCGAACCTTCCACCTTGCGATCAGGTGCAACTCTGGAATTGGGACTTGTGTTGAACCCAACTACCACTTCATCTGGGTTCAGCCAAACCACAAACCGATAGCCGATAATAGTTCGCGGCCCTTCATCCTTAAATGAGAAGAAATTCTTCGGTAGACCGAACGTAGATAGGTTGATTCTCGTATCGGGAGTTGGTTCCGGCTCGGTCTTCGACTGAGACTTCGAACAGCTTATGAATGACAAGGCGAGAACGACCATGCTCGCGATCAAAGCCGTTCGATTTTTCCAGCCGACATTCGCCCGCACTGGGGCATTCTACCTGCACTTCGGATCGCTGGGTTACGTTAACCGTCTAAGTGCCACACTCTGGGGTCTCAGACCGAAGGCACGACGAGCGTCTCCGCCAACATACCGCCCCCAACGTTCCAGCATCCGGTCGACATCGGAGACCTCGCCCAGGTCAACTGCGCGGATTGCCACACCGGAGGAACCGGACTGTAAGCCGCAGGTGTTGGCCGTCAGTTGTGCTTCTCGTGTGAATCGTCCCTAAATTGAAACCCGGGGACAGGAAGCTGTGAAGAAATTATCTCCCGAGCCAACAACGGCGTTGCAAAATCGGCCAGCGTGTGGAAACCCTTCGGCAGCCGCCGAGGAAGCAGCACCCGCTTTGAGGAATATCGCGAGACCTGGAGATTGATCGAGGGGGGCGCAGGATGGTGCGGCAGACACTGTCCGCTGAACCGGACCGTGGACCAGTGTGCGGAGAGAGCTCGGGGGAGTCAGCGAGGATGAAGCGGGGTGGCCATTCAGGCGTTGTGCGAGCCACCCCGCCCCCAACCCAGGCCGCGCTGCGCGACCAGGGTGGGGAATCGGGTTTACTTCAGGCCGAAGGCGTAGAACTCGCCGGTAAAGTCGTTCAAATTTCCTCTGGGAAAATAAACCATGCCATTGGCGACGGACGGCGAACCGTCCCCGACGTCATCCGCAAGGGCATAACTCCACAACTTGGCGCCCGTGGTGGCGTTCAAAGCATAAAAGAAGTTGTTGCTCGCAGTGGCAGTGTCCTCGGTTTTGACGTACACCACTCCGTTGGCCACAGCCGGCGAGTCCGTGACCTCCCCTGGAGTGTGATGTTTCCAGAGCAAAGCGCCGGTAGTGGCCTTGAAGGCGTACACGTACCCGTCGTAGGAGCCGACATAAACGGTTCCTGCCGCCACTGCCGCCGAGCCCGGAATATACGCCCCGGTGGTGTATTTCCATACCAGCGCTCCGGTGGCCGCGTTCAGCGCGTAAAACGTGTTGTCGTCAGAGCCGATGTAGACGATTCCACCCGCAACCATCGGCGTGGCCTGGATATAGCTGCCGGTGGCGTAACTCCAGATCAGCGCACCGGTCGTCGCGTTCAGCGCATAGACGCTGTTGTTTTCCGACCCGAAGTAAATCACGCCGTTCACCACGGCGGGCGCGCCCCAGATCTGTGTGCCGGTGTTGTAGACCCAGAGCAGAGCGCCGGTCGTCGCATTCAGCGCGTACATGCGTCCGCCCCAATCTCCGCAATACACTACCCCATTGGCCACGGTCGGCGTGGCATACGACCCGTTGAATGTTGGATAGCTCCACAGCTCTGTTCCAGTGCTGGCGTTGACCGCGTAGATCACGCCGGGAACGCCGGGATACACCGAGCTGAAATACACGACGCCGTCGACCACCGAGGGTGACGAGTACACCCAACTGCCGGCAGCGGTGAAGAAAGTCCACAACGACGCTCCGGAGGTGGCGTCCCATGCGTACATATTGCCGTCGTAGGCGCCCGCATATACCACGCCACTCAGAACGGCGGGAGAGGAATACATCGGAACCCCCGGAGAAAAGGTCCACTTCAGCGTCAGGTTCTTCACATTCTTGACTGAGAGCGTCTTCTCGTAGGAATTCCAGCGATGGTAGTTGCTGCGCGTGTACTCGCTCCAGTTGTTGACAGGGACGCCGGCCGGCTCCTGGCCAAATGCCACAGCTGCGAGGCAGGTACACAAAATCAACATCGAGACCTGAATGCGTGTCATGACGAACCTCCAATGGATTTTGTTGGGATTGTTTGTGATTGGCTCGGCCCGTCGAACATTCAGTCGACTAGAGGGAGATGCTCAGGAGGGAGGCCGACGGAACAGGTAGGACTTTGACACACAAGGAATGCAGTGTCAAGGAAAACGGGAAACCCCGGGGGGCTGGCCCACACATTCTAATTTATAACTCCTGGCACTACCACGATCGAGGCTGCCCCACTCGCCGCGGTTTTCGGCGAGTGGGTACCACGGACCCATACGGCTTGCGGCCAGACATCTCACATAATTCCGCGCAGCCGCATCTCCGCCTTCTGGGCTTCGTTGACGAGCGCTCTTCGCTGATAGCAACTGGTAGTGATGAAGTGAAGATACCCAGCGCCGTAGTAGCGATGCAGGTTGGCCGGCATCGGCCACGTCTCTCACAGAACGGTGAGTGTAGTCTGTGACGAGTGACCACGGGGTCGAGGTCCGTGGTGCCCACTCGCCGAAAAGCACGGCGAGTGGGGCAGCCTGTTTCGTGGTGCTGTCAGGAGTTAAAGTTCGGATGTGTGGGCCAGCCCCCAACTGAGAGCGCGGGTGTCATAGCTGAATCCATGCGCATCGTAGCCATGGAATCCTGCTTCGGCCCTCATGTGCTGGCTTGAGGCTCATGCCGATCTTGGCGCGACGCACGCAGCCACTTCCAAACCCGAAATAACAGGAATGTGTTGCCTCCGATGAGGAGAAGGATTAGCCCATCCAGAGCTATTCTTAGTCCCGGACTCTTCCTCATCATGTCATCAATTTCGTAGTCGAGAGCAGGATGCGTTACGACAGAATAGTCGAACGTCTTCGGGGAAAAGTGAGAAAACGCTCGGACGATAGTAGTCTGCCAAGCCGCTGGCGCGAATGCGCCACAGAGTAACAACTCGACGACTACCAGCACAAGCAGCAGTAAACCTAGGCTCACTCTCTTCATCATTTTGATCCGCCGCAGCACGATTGACCACCCGCAGGGGGCTGGCCCAGGTTTGAATTTCGTGAATTCCTCACCCGAAACGGTTGCCCCAGCTTTCGTGACTTTCGAAAGCTGGGCACCACGGACCTCGACCTCATGTTCACTCGTCACAGCCATAACCCGGCCTTCTATGCTACACCGTCTCCATGCCGAATCGGCTGCATCGCTATTACGGGGCGGGATACTCTCACTTCATCACCACCAGTTGTTAT
Source organism: uncultured Acidobacteriota bacterium (assembly GCA_963763845.1). Classification (GTDB taxonomy): domain Bacteria; phylum Acidobacteriota; class Terriglobia; order Terriglobales; family Acidobacteriaceae; genus Sulfotelmatobacter. The sequence goes on along the minus strand of CAVXPX010000008.1, from coordinate 91,949 downwards.
CAGCGGCTGCCATTGCTGGGGAACGCACGCAACCGCGACCTGTTTGTGCAAGTTCTGGAGCAGGTACGGCGACGCTATCATTTCGTGGTGCTGGGATACGTAGTGATGCCGGAACATGTGCACCTGCTGATCCGTGAGCCCGAGCGCGGCGATCCTTCGGTGGTGATGCAGGCGATCAAGCAGGGCTTTGCGCGGCGGCGGCTGGCGCGTCTGCGCCGGACGGAGAATGCGCGCCAGCTTTCGCTTTGGAGTGGGCCGGTGGAACGCGGTCGCATCTGGCAGCCTCGGTTCTACGATTTCGTCGTATTTTCCGATAAGAAGCGGGTGGAAAAGTTGCGGTACATCCATCGCAATCCGGTGAAGCGCGGGCTGGTGCTGGAACCGGAGCAGTGGGCCTGGAGCAGCTATCGACACTATGCTTATGGCGAAGCTGGAGCGGTAGCGGTCAACGAGCCGCAGAGGGCAGAGCTCAGAGTGAGAAAAGTGTCCTGATGTCGGCCGCAGTGGTGCCCAGCCTTCGAACACCACGAAGGCCGGGGCAACCGGACTCGGTGGTGATTCATGCGGGGCAAAGCTGGGCCAGCCCCCTGGAACTCACAGTCTCAATTAGATTCTCGCGGTCGTAGAGAAAGGCTCCCGTCCAGGTCGGCGACGATTTGTAAATTCTTCTGCCGAAGGGATCGTACTTGAAGGTTGTGGTTCCGCCGTTCGTGCCCGGCACCACCACCTGTGTCATCCGGTTCTCGAAGTCCCAGGAGTAGGATTTGCCGGAAGGATCGGAGAGGGTATTGCCGTTCGCGTCATACGTGTAGCTGCCGCCCGAATTCGACGTCAGCTCGTTCGACGCGTTGTAGTTGTAGTTGGGCACGCCTAAAGATGACAGTCTATTCCCAACAGGGTCGTAGCTGTAGCTCTCGGTGGTACTACCCCCTTGCGTGACTTGGGTCAATTCGTGCAGGGGGTCGTAACCATAGTTCGAGGTTACCCCGTTCAGGTAATTGGTCTTGGACGTGCGATTTCCCGTTGGGTCGTACGTGTAGCTCGCTCCATCCAGTACTGTGGTTCCGGCCTGATGCAGCACGCTTAACAGGTGCGACAGCCGATCGTAGGAATAGCTCGTGTTCACGGCGTTCGGACGCGTCAGGCTTGTCCTGCGGCTCAGGGCGTCGTAGCCGAAGCCGAATGATCCAGCCCATGAGTTCGCGAGGCCATTCAGGCGGTTCAGAGTGTCGTAACCATATGTGGTAATGCTGCTGTCGGGAGCCGTCAGCGAGGCTCGGTTCGATGCTCTCTACATCGGTCTCGCCATGTTCAGGAACAGGCGTATATTGCTGGTTTCCGGCACCATGATCCTTTGTTCATATGTTCATGAGAAAGCTAAGCGGCATTTCCGAGGACAAGACCGCGCGCGATCGCGCCGTCAACGAATACCTCGCCGCCTGCTTACGTTCCGCCCAAACTCACATCATCCTGATGGCGATCTTTCCCCGCGCAGCCAGCCCGAACGATCCTCTCCGCGCCCCGATCGAACGCACGAACGCGCTGCTGGCGCAACGCTTCGGCAACGACCCCGCAGTCACCTACCTCGACATCGGCAAGCAGTTGCTTTCCCCCGACGGTTCCCTTTCCCCGGAGATCATGCCCGACGGCACACATCCCCGCGATCGCGGATATCAGATCTGGGCCGATGCGCTGAAGAAAGCCGGAGTCAAGCCCTGACTTCCGAGCTCCAAAACTCGCAGCCGATCGGTCGCCTGACCGATGGCCGCAGCCCAAAGAGCAGAAAAGAAATCGCAATTTTCCGCCGGCAATACCTCGCTGATTCCCAATCACTTCCACGATTCGTGTGATTTCAATCACACCCCCATGTGAACCCACGTCCCGACATTCCCACCCCCATCCGGCATCCTTGTTTTATCGCAGGACCACTCCAGTGGTCCGGTCGAGAAATCGGAACGGGGGATTTCATGATGCGCAAATTTAAGACCATGGACGCCAACGAGGCGGTCGCTCACGTCGCTTATCGTGCCAGCGAGGTGATCGCTATTTACCCCATCACGCCGTCGTCCCCGATGGGCGAGTGGGCGGACCAATGGTCCTCCGAGGGCATTCCCAACGCCTTCGGTAGCGTGCCGCATGTGATCGAGATGCAAAGTGAAGGCGGAGCTGCCGGGGCTGTGCACGGCGCTCTCCAGACCGGATCGCTTTCCACGACGTTCACCGCCTCCCAGGGATTGCTGCTGATGATCCCGAACATGAACAAGATCGCCGGCGAACTGACGCCGACCGCGTTCCATGTCTCGGCGCGGACCGTGGCGACGCACGCGCTCTCGATTTTCGGCGACCACTCCGACGTGATGTCCTGCCGCATGACCGGCTGGGCCATGCTGTGCTCGAATTCGGTTCAGGAGGCGATGGACCTCGCCCTGATCGCGCACTCCGCGTCACTCGAAACCCGCATCCCCTTCCTGCACTTCTTCGACGGATTCCGCACCTCGCACGAAGTCAACAAGATCGAGATGCTGACCGACGACGACGTCCGCGCCCTCCTCAATATGGATCGCATCATCGAGCACCGCCAGCGCGCGCTGTCGCCGGATCATCCAGTGCTACGCGGCACCGCGCAGAATCCGGACGTCTTCTTCCAGATCCGCGAGACCGCGAATTCGTACTACGATGCAGCCCCGGCAAAAGTGCAGGCGGCGATGAACAAGTTTGCCGAAGTCGTTGGCCGTTCCTATCGATTGTTCGAATATGTCGGAGCGCCCGATGCCGAGCGCGTCATCGTCATGATGGGCTCCGGCGCGGAGGCCGCACACGAAACCGTCGAGCATCTCACTGCGCAGGGGAGAAAAGGTCGGCCTGCTGAAGGTCCGCCTCTATCGACCGTTCTGCGTGAAGTCGTTTGTGGAAGCCCTCCCCGCCAGCGTGAAGCAGATCGCCGTTCTCGATCGCACGAAAGAATCCGGCGCGATCGGCGAACCGCTCTACCTCGACGTCGTCAACGCCCTGCACGAATCGAAGCGTGTAGCCCCGGACGCATTCGTCCGAGGAGCGGACGCAGTCTGCGTCATCGGCGGGCGCTATGGCCTCTCCTCCAAAGAATTCACCCCGGCCATGGTGAAGGCCGTCTATGACAACCTGAAGAAGCCCGAGCCTAAGGATCACTTCACTGTCGGCATCAACGATGACGTCACGCACACCAGCCTCGACTACGACGCATCGTTCTCGACCGAGCCCGACAGCGTTGTCCGGGCGCTCTTCTACGGCTTGGGTGCAGATGGCACGGTGGGCGCCAACAAGAACTCCATCAAGATCATTGGCGAGAACACCGATAACTACGCCCAGGGATATTTCGTTTACGACTCCAAGAAGTCCGGCGCGATGACCGTCTCGCACTTGCGTTTCGGGCCGCAGCCGATTCGCTCCAGCTATCTGGTCTCGAAGGCGAACTTCGTGGCCTGCCACCAGTGGATTTTCCTCGAGCGCTACGACATGCTCAGCGCGCTCGTCGAAGGTGGCGTGTTCCTGGTCAACAGCCCCTTCGGACCCGATGAAATCTGGGATCATGTGCCCCGCGAGGTGCAGGAACAGCTCATCTCGAAGAAGGCCAGGTTCTACGTCATCGACGCCTATCAGGTCGCCAAAGACGCCGGCATGGGATCGCGCATGAACACCATCATGCAAGTCTGCTTCTTCGCGATCTCGAAAGTTCTGCCTCGCGACGAAGCCATCGAAGCCATTCGCGACTCCATCCGCCACACCTACGGCCGCAAGGGCGAAGAGATCGTCCAGAAAAATATGAAGGCCGTGGACGAAACGCTGGCTCACCTGCACGAGGTGAAGATTCCAGCCCGTGTGACCAGCAAGAACGAGATTCCCGCGGCATTCCCCGGGGCTCCGAAGTTCGAGCACGATGTGCTGGGCACGATCTACGCCGGGAAAGGCGACGATCTCCCGGTCAGCGCCTTCTCTTGCGACGGAACCTTCCCCACCGGCACGGCGAAGTGGGAGAAGCGCAATCTGGCCCTCGAAATTCCAGCCTGGGACTCGAAAATCTGCATACAGTGCGGCAAGTGCGCCATGGTCTGCCCGCATGCCGTCATCCGCATCAAGGTGTACGACAGCAAGGAACTGACCAGCGCGCCGGCGACATTCAAGTCCTGCGAGGCACGCGACAAAGAGTGGGCTGGCCTGAAATATTCGATCCAGGTCGCGCCCGAAGATTGCACCGGATGCGGCGTCTGCGTCGACATCTGCCCGGTCAAGAACAAGCAGGAAACGCGGCTGAAGGCCATCAACATGGTTGCGCAGCCTCCGTTGCGCGCGCCCGAGAGCGAGAACTGGAATTTCTTCCTGAAGATTCCCGAACTCGACCGCCGCAAGATCAAGGTTGGAACGATTCGCCAGCAACAGGTGCAGGAGCCGCTCTTCGAATTCTCCGGCGCCTGCTCCGGATGCGGCGAGACGCCCTACGTGAAACTGGTCTCGCAGCTCTTCGGCGATCGCGCCATCGTAGCGAATGCCACGGGCTGCTCTTCCATTTACGGCGGCAACCTGCCGACGACTCCGTGGACCAAGAACACCGACGGCCGCGGCCCGGCGTGGTCGAACTCGCTGTTCGAAGATAACGCTGAGTTCGGCCTCGGATTCCGCGTCTCCATCGACAAGCAGACGGAATTCGCGCAGGAGTTGCTGCGCCGCCTGAGCCACAATGTCGGCGACGATCTGGTCAACTCCATCCTGGCCTCCAAACAGAAAGATGAAGCCGACATCTACGATCAGCGCGAGCGCGTCTCGGTCCTGAAAGACAAACTGCGTCGCCTGAACACGCCGGAATCGCAGCAGTTGCTCGCGGTTGCCGACATGCTGGTGAAGAAGAGCGTCTGGATCATGGGCGGTGATGGCTGGGCGTACGACATCGGTTACGGCGGCCTCGATCACGTACTGGCCAGCGGACGCAACGTGAACATACTGGTGCTCGACACCGAGGTTTACTCGAACACCGGCGGGCAGGCCTCGAAGTCAACTCCTCGCGGCGCGGTCGCGAAATTCGCCGCCGGCGGCAAACCCGGCCCGAAAAAAGATCTCGGCCTGATGGCGATGACTTACGGCAACGTCTACGTCGCCAGCGTCGCGATGGGCGCGAAGGATGAGCACACGCTGAAGGCATTCCTCGAAGCCGAAGCCTATGACGGACCGAGCATCATCATTGCCTACTCGCACTGCATCGCGCACGGCATCGACATGACGACAGCCATGAGCGATCAGAAAGTCGCGGTCGAATCCGGCCAGTGGCTGCTGTATCGCTACAACCCGGAGCGGGCCGCGATCGGAGAGAATCCGCTGGCGCTCGATTCCCGCGCTCCCAGCAAGAAGGTGCAGGAATATCTCTTGCAGCAGACTCGCTTCAAGATGCTGACCAAGAGCAAGCCGGAGGATGCGGAACGCCTCTGGAAGTTGGCACAAAAGGATGTCGACAGCCGCTTCCACATGTACGAATACATGGCGAGCCGCAAAGCAGAACCCGCGGCAGCGGCGACGGCGACGCCTGCGAAACAAGAAGCGGTAAAGATCGAAAGGCCGGCTCCGGTGGGCGCCAAGAAATAGAGGGTGTCCCGCTTCTCGGCGCCTTTGCGAGAAGTGAATTTATGTTACGCGATAACACGTGAAGGAGGAATTCACAATGGATCTCAGCACTACATACCTCGGCCTGAAGCTGCCCTCCCCGCTGGTCGTCTCGGCCTCTCCGCTGTCGCGGGATGTGGATGGTATCTGCCGCCTCGAAGATGCCGGCGCCTCGGCCGTCGTGCTCTATTCCCTCTTCGAAGAGCAACTTCGGCAGGAAGAGACGGACCTGCAGTATCACATGGCCGCGGGGACCGAGAGCTTCGCCGAGTCGCTTACCTATTTTCCGCAGGCAACCGAATTCCACACCGGCCCCGAGGGATACCTCAATCACATCCGCAAAGCCAAAGCCGCGGTAGGGATGCCGGTCATCGCCAGCCTGAACGGTTCCACGCTCGGCGGCTGGACCAAGTTCGCCTCCGACATAGAACGGGCCGGGGCAGATGCGATCGAGTGCAACATTTATTACATTCCGACGGATCCGAAAATCACTGCCGCCGACGTCGAGAAAACATATCTCGATATCGTGCGCGCCGTGAAAGAGACCGTCAGCATTCCGGTCGCGGTCAAGCTCAGCCCATTCTTCAGCAACCTCGCGAATTTCGCCCGCCGGCTCGATGACGCCGGAGCCGACGCTCTGGTCCTCTTCAACCGCTTCTACCAGCCAGATATCGATCTCGAAGAGCTTGAGATCCAGCCAAACGTGCTGCTCAGCACGCCGCAGGCACTGCGGCTCCCCATGACCTGGATCGGAATCCTTTACGGCCGCATTCGCGCCAGCCTCGCCGCAACCAGCGGTGTTCACAGCGCGGAAGACGTCGTGAAGCTGCTGATGGTGGGAGCGAACGTTACGATGATGTGCTCGGCGCTGATGCGGCACGGCATAAATCATTTGCGGCACGTCGACCGCGAACTGCGCGAGTGGATGGAAGAGCACGAATACGAATCGGTCGCTCAGATGCAGGGCAGCATGAGCCAGTTGCGCTGCCCCGATCCCGGAGCGTTCGAACGCGCGCAATACATGCGTGCGGTGAAAGGCATGCAGCACATTCACATGGCAGGATTTCGCTGATGTCTGCTTCCATCGATCTCGAACCTCAACAGACTGCGTGGGTGGATCACGTCACGCATGTTCTCGGAGCGAGCCAGCCCTCGTTCACAGCCTCGAAAGCCGCGGATTTGCGGGTGAATGAAATCAAGATTACGCTGCCCGCGGCTGATTCCCACGCCGACAAGGCGCGCCGCGAGCGCCGGCACGCGCTTCTTTTTCCCCGCGAGCACGGGGCCTGGGGATTGCTGCTGGTTCCGATCATCACTGGCGCCGGCGTGGCATTTCGCGACTGCAGCCACATTTTCCCGTTGCTCCTGTTGTCCACGGCTGCGCTTGCGTTGTTCTGGTTGAGAACGCCGCTCGAGAGTCTGATTGGCATTTCCGCCATGCGCGCCGAAACCAATGACGAGACCCGCGTGATTCGCTCGGTCATCTTTGGACTGACTGTCGCAGCCGCGCTCGCTCTCGGGGGATTACTCTGGGCCGGCCAGAATAGCTATCTGTGGCCGCTCGGAGCCGCGGCTGCGGCCGCATTTATTGCGCAAGCCGTGCTACGCAAATTGGGCCGTCGCACCCGCATGCTTTCCGAAATCATTGGCACGATCGGATTGACCGCCGCGGCGCCGGCCGCCTACTACGTGATTACGGGAAAATTTAACGGCATCGCGTGGATGCTGTGGATCGCCAACATTCTCTTTGCCGGCGACCAGATCCATTACGTGCAACTTCGAATCCACACCGCGAAAGTCGAGGGCTTCCGCCCCAAGCTGGCCCGCGGCTGGCGCTTTGCCCTGGGACAAGCTTTCATGACGGCTGTACTCACCTTCGCCTGTTTGAATCGCCTGATGCCGCCGATCGCCTCTCTCGCCTTTGCTCCGCTGCTTTTCCGCGGATGGTTCTACTTCGTACAGGAACCCGGCCCTCTGGTCGTACGCCGGCTAGGCTGGAACGAAATGAAGCACGCTGCGGCGTTTTGCGTGATCTTCATCGCGACCTTCACGCTGGCCAGGTAATACAAATCGACTTAGAAACACCGGCGTAGAGACAGCCGCCTCGGAGCCTGCTTTGAGGGGAGTCGAAGGGTCCGGCGAGCGAAGCGAGCCGCTCGGGACAAAGCAGATCCAGTCTCTGTCCTCCTCAAGAACCCGATTCTTTCACATTTCGTACATTGCAAAAGCTGCGTACATACATGCTTGTACATAAATGGCAATTGTACACATAACGTTGTACGTACAAGTGTTACTGCAGGAACATGCGCAAGAATTACGCGCTAGTTTAGAATCAGGAACTTAGGGCACGATTACCGCTGCGCCATCGACAGCATCATTCTTTACCGCCAGCAGCGCCTCGTTTGCCTGATCCAGCGAAAACACCGTCACCTTTGGTTGGAGGCCTATCTCCGCGGCCAAAGCAAGAAAGTCGCGCGCGTCGGCGCGGGTCATGTTGGCCACACTGCGCATCTGCCGCTCGCCCCAGAGCAGGCTGTCGTAATCGAATTGTGGAATGCGGTCGAGATGAATTGCGTTGATGGCGACCACGCCGCCCTTGCGCAGGCTGCTCAGCGCGGCGATGACTACATCGCCACTCGGCGCAAAGGTGAGAGCGCGATCCAGTTCCACGGGTGGCTTGTCCGCTTCCGCGCCGACCCACGTCGCGCCCAGCGACTCGGCGAGCGCCTGGTGCGACTTGCCGCGCGTCGAGACATACACTTCGCATTTCCATGCCTGCAACACAGCAATGGCCAGATGGGCCGAGGCGCCGAAGCCAAACAGTCCTACGCGTTCGCCCGGTTGCACGCCGGCAACACGCAGACTGCGAAAGCCGATGATGCCCGCGCAGAGCAATGGAGCCGCGTGCAAGTCGTCGAGCGACTCAGGCAATGGAAACACGAAATCGTTGCGCGCGAATGCGTATTCCGCGTATCCGCCTGCTACCGTATAGCCGGTGAACGTGGGCGAGTCGCACAGATTCTCCATTCCTCTTTGGCAGTAGCGGCATGTGCCATCCGTGCCGCCGAGCCATGAGACGCCCACGCGCGATCCCAGAGGAAGATGTTCGGTGGCTCCATCGACAACCTCGCCCACAATCTGATGGCCGGGAATGATTCGCAACTGTTTGGGCGGAAGTTCTCCTTCGACGATGTGGAGATCGGTGCGGCAGACGCCACAGGCGCGCACCCGCAGCAGTACGTGTCCGGAGCGCAGGCGCGGGTTGGCAACATCACTGAGGTGGAGGGGACGTTGCGCGATCGGCGCAGGAGAGGAAAGAATTGCGGCTTTCATGCTGGGCACCTGCTGCCGATAAGATGCCACCGAGGCTGTGATCGTTTCATCCCTGAGGACTGCAACCTTTTAGCGTGTCGCGAGTCCTACCGCGCCGGCAGCAATTCCAGCGTCAACACCTGGAAGGGTTGCAAGTGAAAAACGTGATGTTCCTGCGCGGAGATTTTGATTGCCGGCTCATTGCTTTGTGATTTCCATGGCGAGCGAGCCGTAAAAACGGGTGCAGCACCCGCGGGCAATTCCAAAAGCGATTCCAGGCTCGCCGCAAAATCCTGCGGGTGATCGTTTGGATTGCGAAGCGTCACGATCGCCTTCGCCGGCGACCACGCGGCCCAGCCGTACACCTCCAGCTTCGCCGGATCGCCGCCAATCCAGTGCGTGTCTTTGAGCACTTGCGCATTCGCGCGCGACCACTTGGCGGATTCTGCGAGCACGTCCCAATCCTGTGGCGAGAGCAGCGACGGCGTGATGTACATCTCCTGCAACTGCGTACCTGTGCCGAAATAATCGTGCACTTCGTCAGGAAAATCATTGCCGGGATCGCTGCCGAGACGCTCGGCGTAACGGGCGAAGATCATGCCGTGCAGCATCAGCGAATTCAGCGGAAACAGCGGGCCATCCTCGACAACCCAGCGGTAGGTTTGCGAGTCGCGATAGGTGATCCAGCGCTGGCGATTCGTTCCCACGCCTGCAAAGCTGTGATCGTCTCCTCCGCGCCAGATCGAGTCGGCGTAGAGCAGCCAGAACGGCGAAGGATATGTGCCCGTGGTGAGATTGATATAGGTGTCTGGCTTCTTCGCGCGCAACTCGCCAATGAGATGAATGGCGGCGTCGAAGTCGCTATCGAACTCGCTGCCTTCGATGACTTCATTGGCGTTTCCAGTTCCGTCAAACTTGAACTGGTTCACGCCATACTTGTCGATCATTTCGAAACAGGTGTCGCGGAAGTAGCGATAGTATTTCGGGCCGGAGAGTGCGAGACCACCTTGGTTGGTTTCGAATCCTTGCGCGTGCGCTGATGCGATGCGCTTCTCTTTGGGCCCATCGTATCCACCCCAGGGCGAGAGCCAGATACCAGGCGCGGCGTTGTATTTCGCGGCGGCTTCGGTGACCTTCGTCAGTCCATTCGGAAAACCGGGATTGAAATGCCACAACGTCGCCGGATCATCCCAGCCGTCGTCGAAAAGGAAGCTGTCGAGTTTGACGCCGCGCTGCTTCGTGAGGTGCTCGCCGAAACTGTTGACGACGTCGACGGCCTGCTGCTCGTTGTAGCGATCAAAATAGCCAAGGTCGTACCACGAGTTGTAATGCAGGAACGTGCGATAGGGATGCGCGCGCTCCAGTTCCACGTAGTGAAGAAAATCGCGGCGAAGCTGGCCGGAATGGGTCACGCCGAAGACAGCGGAGTAGGTCACGCTCTGTCCAGCTTGCACAGGAAGTTCGCGCGAGAGCCAGCACGTGGCGCGATCAGCGAGAACGCGGCAGTCTGAGAGCGGATGCTCGAAGCCAAGAAAGAATGTGCCTGCCGTGACAGGCGATCCTTTCACTTCGCCCGACACATGCGCGCTGGGCAGAGAGGCGTCGACGAGAACGATCTGAGCCAGCGCAAGCGGCTGCCCAAGGGAATGAATGGTCAGTTCTTCCCGAAGATAGTTGGCGCCATCGCGTAACTCGGCTTTCCACGTGAGATGAACTTTCGCGGAAGCGTCTTCGAACTCGATGCGGATCTGGCGGCCGGGTAGGCGATCGGCTGCTCTTGACCGGTTCGCCGCGATGGGGATGGCTTCGAGCGCAGGCTCGCCAACCATTTTGAAATCTGACGAGCGCAACACGGCGCCCTCTTTTGGAAGCAACTCGAACGGGCTGCCATCGAGTGAGACGACGGCATGAGTGAAGTGGTTGGTGAGAGCGCGCCAGCGAAGAACTCCTCCCGCGACCGACCATGTGGCAGAAAGATCATCGTTCGAGAGCGTGAGGATGTCGCCACCGCGGTGCGCTTGCGCATGCAAATCGCTTGCGACTGCCGGAAGTGAGAGCGTTGCGAGAACGATGAGTGCGCTGGAGAGTTGGCGCAAGAGCAATCGCGGCATCATGAGTCCTCATAAGAAACAGGACAGCGTAGCAGATTTGCAGCCGCAATTAAACGAAAGCAATCACAATGTTCAGAAAGTAGCTTCGAAGGACTCACTCCCGCCTAGCGTGGACAAAAGAATCGGGCGTGATGCCCGACACAGTGATGCTACCGGCGACCGTGTTAGGGTCGGGGATATCTGGCAAGCCGCAAGAAAACATTGCACTTTTGCTGCGAATTGACTTGACTTTCGGGGTAAACGAAAATAATAGTATTAACTCGTAATAATATGAAAGTGTTTTTGGTGGAGGGTGCTATGCGTGTCTTCCGTCCCACTCTGCATTCCCTGTCCCTGGTGACTGCCCTTTCTGTGGTCACCTTGCTGTTGGCTGGAGCGGCGTTTGCGCAGGGCTCGTACCAGGCGCAGGTGCGCGGCGTGGTGAGCGATCAGAGCGGCGCTTTGATGACGAATGCCAAGGTCACGATTACGAACGTGGCCACCAACATCGCACAAACTGCGCAGACGAATGATCACGGAGAGTACGTCTTCACCGGATTGCGGCCGGCAGTTTACACGATCAAGGTCGAAAACCAGGGATTCCGGACTATCGAAAAGGAGAACATCGTTCTGCAGGTTGACCAGCAGACGAGCGTGGACTTCGCGCTGCATCCGGTGGGCGTGAACGAGACGATGGAGGTCACGACGACGGCGCCATTGCTGGACACGGACAGCGCGACGCTGGGAACCGAGATCAGCAACGAGTACGTACACGAACTCCCTCTGATGAACCGCAACTTCTTCGGGTTGACGTTTCTTTCGGCGGGTGTGACCGAGGTGGCGGGATCGGGAGCGGGGGATAACTATCCCAGCGGAACCAACTTCACGTCGAACGGCCAACGCAATGCGACCGCCGAAGTACGGCTGGATGGTTCCCTGCTCAGCGCGCCGGAGCAAGGTGAAGGCGGGAATTCCAATGTGTACTACGAACCGCTGGTCGAGAGCATGCAAGAAATGAAGGTCCAGAACAATAGCTTCTCGGCGGAATTTGGGAACAATGGCGGAACCGTCGTCAACATGGTGATGAAGAGCGGATCGAATAAGTTCCATGGCAGCGGGTGGTATTTCCTGCAACGGGCGGGGATGGATGCTCGCGACTTCTTTAATCCTGCCAGCGTTGGCCCAAAACCAGACTCACGTCGTGACCAGGGCGGCTTTTCTCTAGGCGGCCCGATCAAGAAAGATCGCACCTTCTTCTTTGTTGACTTTGAGAAAGTCGGCGCCTCAAGCGCGCAGAGCGGAGTAGCGACGGTGCCGACCATGGCGGAGAGGCAAGGCGACTTCTCGGGGCTCACAAATAACATTTACGACCCAAGCGTGAATTGCGGCACGCCAGACAACGTTGTGAGACCGCAAGTTGGTTTCGACTGTGGTGGTGCACCGATCGGGCCCGCGAATGTGATTCCAGCAGGCGAAACTGACCCCATCGGACTGGGGGTACTCAATCTCTACCCCCAACCGAGTAACAGCAACGAATTCAACAATTACAACTACACCGTTTCGACGAACGCGCCGGACTACCAGTTTGATATCAAAGTGGACCATCAGCTCAACGACAAGCATCATCTCAGTGCCCGTTACAGCCGGGAATGGAGCAACTACACCACTCCGCTCACGCTGGGTGACGGCTTTGACAACGATGGAATCAAGAGCGGAGTCACGGTGGCGCAAAATGCCTCGTTTGAATACTCATGGACGCTGAATCCGCGCATCGTCTGGACCAGCCATGTGGCACTGGACCGGGTACACGAACTGTCATTGCCGGCTATCCCAACGATCTCGAGTTTCAATGCGTCCCTGCCGGCGGGAACGCAGGGATTGCCGGCGGTGTTCCAGCAGGCAAATGGGATCGACAAGATGCCGACGTTCCAAATGCAGGGAAATCTGCCGTGGAATAATCTCTACGATCAGTGCTGCATTAACACGAGCTTTGCGCATACGCTAGTGAGCTACTCGTCGCAGATGGTGATCTCCAAAGGATCGCACCTGATCAAGTTTGGCGGGGAACAGCGGGTTTTCTACAACAATTTCTGGCAGCCGAATTATCCGACCGGTATTTTGACGTTTACGGACAATGTCACGTCGCCGACTCCGAATAGCGACTTCGATGCATCTGGAAATACGTCGGGCAACCCCTTTGCGAGCTTGGCCTTCGGGTACGGCGACAATATTAACGCCAGCAGCCAGCTGGTGGTCACTCCTTCAGTTGCAAACCGATCGTTGGAGACGGGATTTTACATTCAGGACGATTGGAAGGTGAACTCGAAACTGACGGTTAACTTAGGGCTGCGCTATGAGTGGAGTTCGCCTTACACTTCGCGCGGCAATCAGATTGAGTTCAGCAATTTCACGGCAGATAGCGGCGTCACCCTGGACCAGAGCAGCGCCCAGGCGGCGTTGCAGTCAGTCGGAGTCAATTTTCCGGCGACGGAGCAGTTGCCGGGGACGACGCAATTTGCCAATTCCAGCATGAGAACGATTCCCACGTACCGCAGAGACATTGGCCCGCGCTTGGGTTTCGCCTACCAGCTTGATACCAACACGGTTGTGCGCGGCGGGGCGGGAATCTATTTTGGGATGAGCCCGGCAACGAATTTCCAGTACCCCGGCTCGGCGTTTCGCAAGACCGCCAATCTATTTTTCACGAACGACAATTTCGCGACTCAATCCGCGACGCTGGAAAATCCTTTCCCCGCAGGTTATACCGGGCCGCAGGGCACGCAATACGGCCAGTTCGCAAACTGGGGCTATCAAAATCCGAACGATCTGGGCACAATGGCGGCGCGAGATGCCGAGATTTACCAGTGGAATCTGGGAGTCGAGCGTTTGCTTCCCAGTCAGATTGTCCTCGGAGTAGACTACTCCGCCAACCGGAGCACTCATCTTCCCTGGGCTGGAACGAACAACCGGTCGTACATCCCGTCGGCTCTGCTGGCGCAGATTACCGCAGCGGTTACGCCTACGGACTCGACCTGCGAGGCAGATAGCTGCGTGAGCAACTTTCTCCAGACGCAGGTAAGCAATCCGTTCCAGGCGATGTTTAGCCCTGGCTGTGTCGCTTCTGCCACAAACCCCTGCTTCAACGAGCCGAATTCGAACTACGGCGAATCGACCCTGCCATTGGCAAATTTGCTGAATAAATATCCGCAATTTGCCGGCGATTTCGAGGGACTGATGATTGAAGAAGCCAGTTCCTGGTACAACGCGCTGCAGATTCGCTTCCAGAAGCGCACGACGCACCACATCAGTTTCGATGGCAGTTACACGATTTCGAAAGCGACCGACAATTCTTCAGCGGGCCGTAACAACTGGGTCGGGACGCTTGGGAATGGCCTGCCGCAGCAACTCGATCAGCTCAACAGGGAGCACAGCATCGGAGCGAGCGACACTCCGCAGCGGCTCGCGGCGGCTGTGGTGGTGGACCTTCCGGTTGGCCGGCAGCAATGGATCGGCGGCAATATGAACCGCGGCCTGGACGCCGTCATCGGAGGATGGTCGATCGCCACCATGATCACGGAACAATCAGGGCAACCGATGGCCATCGGCATGTCGAACGCCCGGCTGGCCAACGGCAGCCAACGTCCAGAGGTCCTTTGCCCGCAACTGACGTCCGGAGTGAGCATGCACGCGGTGGCATTGCAATGGCAAAACGTGGGGGTGACGAACACGCCATCCTATTTCAACGGGAGCTGCTTTGGTGATCCGGGGGATCAGGTTCCGGGCAACGCTCCCCGCTACTTCTCAAATTTGCGCGTGGACGGAATCCACAATGTGGATCTGAACCTCTACAAATCGTTCGTGCCCAAAGAAGGGACGCGATTGGAAGTGCGGGCGGAAATGTTTAACTTCCTCAATCACCCGCGCTTTGGGCAGCCGGATTCGGCGGTGGGCGATCCATTTTTCGGGACGATTACCGGCGACGCCCCGGGAGAATTGCCGCGATTCTTCCAGTTCGGATTGAGATTCGAGTTCTAGAGTGCGGCTTGTCGGCAGGCGGCGGCCCGATACATCCGGGCCGCCGGACAGCCGAGGGCGGCTGTCCCGACATCAGATCGGGATGGCAGCGCCTAGAAACATCAGAAAAACTTCTTCACTACGGATCAACCTCCATCCTAGAGGCGCGACATGAGACGCAGATCGTTTCTGAAGGCTGGCGGGGCTTTGACGCTGGCCGGACTCGGCAGCAAGTCGCTGTTTGCGCATATTCCGACACACAACTTTGACAAATACGATTTCGGCTGCGGGCCTCCGGTGCGGGACCGGCTCTATCAGGGGCCATTCTCGGCCGATGACTATCCAAGTTGGAACGTTGTCATGGCGCTGACTCCCTCGCGCGAGGTTGTGCCGAACTACGGGATGGGTCTCATCACGTACGTGTGCGATGAGGTTGGTCCGGCGAAGAAGGACGGCGAATCGCTGGAACAGGCGATTGAGAACGTGGTGAAAGTGCCGCTGGGGACGAAGCTGTATCTGCGGGTGAACTGGAAAGATGTGCAGCAGCGGCCGGGCCGGCTCGATCCGTGCGAGCACTGGAAGCTGACATTCGAACTGGCGAAGCAGTATGGGAAGCGGATCGGGTTCCGGGTGATGATGAGCAATCCGGATATTGTGGAGTCTCCACTGCCTCCGTTCTTGCGGGACAAGATTCCGATGGTGAAGCTTGGGGATTGGCTGCACCGGACGCGATATGAACCGCGCTATGACGATCCCGCGTTTCAGGCGGCGTTTCACGAGCTGGTGGATCTGCTGGCGGATGAGTACGACGGGCATCCCGAGGTCGAATACGTCGATACCTTCATGTATGGGTTCTGGGGCGAGGGGCATACCTGGCCGCTGGAATCGAATCCCTTCCCGGATTCCGTGACGGCGGAGAAGACGTTCGTGAGCATGTTGCAGCACCAGATGGAGCGATGGAAGAAGACTCCGATGCTCACCAACACACAACCGGATTTCAGCAAGGTGGGAAATTCCGAGCTGCTGGACCGCACGATGCGGAGCTGCAACTGGCTGCGGACAGATACGATCTTCATCGAGAACGAGCAGATCGAAGAGTTGAGCAATCGTCCGCCATGGTGCGGGGTTGCGGTGGAAGTCGGGATGTCGGATGGGTCGCCGCAAAGCCTCAGGCTCGATGAAGGGGTAACGTACACGGATAATGTGATCCATCACGCGCGAGACGCGGGCGCGTGCTATTTCTCGCTGTGGAATTGGCACCGCATTCAGGCAGACCGAATCCTGAATTATTACCGGCAATATCCGGAGGCGCTGGATGGGCTGGCGCGGCAGATAGGGTATCGGGTGCGGCCTTCGTGGGTGTGGACGTATAACGAGGGCGGATATCCGGGGCTGATTGTGGGATTCGTCAACGACGGAATCGCGGGAGTGCCGGGAGTGCTGCGGGTTTCGGTGCTCGATAAAGATGGCAGAGAGATCTCCGGCGGGAGTCTGGATGCGGCGTATCCGTTGCCGGGAAAGGTGCGGCAGGCGAAGTTTCCGCTGCCGAAGGGAACGGATTGGAAAGGACTGCGCCTGAAGGCGGAGATTGAAGTGAAGGGACAACGATATCCGGTGCGCTGGGCTTGCCGGCAAAAGCTGAACGATGACGGGAGTCTGACACTGCGACAGACGACTGGGCTTGGAGAGGACGATACGACAGGCGGCGTACCGGGAGGGCAGCCGGGCGAGATACAGGACACGAAATGAAGATCAAATTGTTGTGGGCGGCGTTGTTCGTGGCCATGATGTGCGCCGCTACGGCTTCGCCAAGCGACCAGCAGGATTGGACGAATTTCGTCCGCATCGGGGCGTATGGGCTGAAAGGCGGGGACGCAGCCGAGATTGTGCGGCGGGCGCAGGAAAGCGACGTGTACGGAATCGAAGTCGATAACGACATCGAAGGCCGGTACGAGAGCTTTCTGCATCCGGAGGCAAAGCTGAAGGCGATTCGCGATGTGGCCGAAGCGGCGCACAAAGTGGGCAACCATGCGTTCGTCTACATCGCCGGGACGGAGTGCATCACGGCGCACGGAGACAACGTGGCGCACACGCTGGCAAAGGATCATCCGGACTGGCTGCAGAGGAAGATCACGGGCGAGCCTGCAATTTTCGGCGGAGGGACGGCGTTCTGGATCAGGTCGGGCGATGAGGATGTTTGGGTGAGCCCGTACGCGCCGGGATGGCGGAAGATTTACATGGAGCATGTGCGGCAGATCGCGGCGACGGGAATTGACGGGATTTATATCGACATTCCCTATTGGATGACGCATTTCGAGGGGTGGGAAGATACGTGGGCGAGCTTTGATGAGTACACGGTGGCGGCGTTCAAGAAGCAGACGGGGCTCGATGCGAAACACGATTTGAAGCTGGGCGACTTTTCAGATCCGGCGTTTCGAAAGTGGGTGGAGTTCCGGATACAGACGTTCACGGATTTTCTGCACGAGATCAGCGACACGGCGAAGGCGGTGAATCCGCAGATCAAGATCATTCCGGAGATTTATCCGGGAATTGAAGAAGAAGCGGTGCGGGTCGGGGCCGATGTTTACAGCCTGTACGCGGTGGTGGACGCGATTGCGCATGAATATGAGTTTGGCGACGGGAATCACATGGCGTCGGAGCGGACGCCGCTGGACTGGTTCCGGTATCAGGTGGGAATGCATTCGTTCCGCGCATTCGCGCAGGGGAAGGCAACGTGGATTCTGAATTACTCGTGGGACGGCGACAAGAAAGTCGATAAGCGCGAGGCCATGATGAATCTGGCGATGTCGCAGATCATGGATGGCGCGAATTTCTGGGATGCGCCGGGACATTCGATGGCCGGATCGAACGATCTGCCGACACGGAAGAAAATTTTCACGTGGATTGCTGCGCATGAGAAGACGTTTTATCTACCGCGGTCGCCGATTGATCCGATTGGGGTATATTTTTCACCGAAGACGCGGGACTTTTTCGCGAAGGATTTCATCGACTCGTACCGCGGGACGTTAATTCTGCTGATGCAGAAGCACATCGAGTTTCAGATTGTCACGCCGCGAACTCTGGCGGAGTTTCGGGGGAAGACGCTGGTGCTGGCGGATGTGCGGATTCTCGATGATGGCGAGAAGCAGTGGCTGAAACAGTACGTTGAGGACGGGAATCGGCTGGTGGTTGCCGGGGCAGATGCTACTGACTTGAGGCTCTCGGGGAAGGTGTTGCGGCTGCCCGAAGATCCAGGGAAGGCATACAACGACGCGTTAGAAAAAGACTTCGAGCAGGCGTCTCCGGATTCGCAGGAGGAATTCTTCGCCGCGTTGCGCGGAGGGAATGCTGTGCGGATCGAGGCATCCCCGAAAATTGCTACGTCGATTGCGCGCACGTCGGATGGCCATATTAATTGCTTCTTCGCGAATTTTGCCGGGCTGAAAGGCGGGGTGAATCCGGTGCAGACACCGCAGGATGGCGTGCGGGTTACGGTGGAATCTTCTTCATTGGGACACGGATTCTTCCTGCCATTTCTGGGCGAAACGCAGGAGATCAAGGGCGTGCGCGCGGGTGGTGCGGTGAGCTTTACGCTGCCTACGATTACCAGGGGCGCGGTGTTCTGGTACGAACCTTAGTCATTATGGTGTGACCGGCTCGATGCGCTGGTCGTGGGTTAGGCTGAGTTTGTTTGAAGAACTTTAGTCCAGAGCCACAAGCGGAGGGAACCGGTCATGATAGAGAAGTTACGATTTTTGGGTTTGGATGTCCATGCCGAAACGATAACCGTGGCAGTAGCAGAGGCGGATGGAGAGGTTCGCAGCCTGGGAACGATTGCCAACCGCGAAGAGTCGATCCGCAAGTTGATCAGGAAACTTGGACCGGTCGAGCATCTGCGGGCCTGCTATGAAGCCGGCCCGACGGGGTTCGTACTTTACTGGCAGCTGATGCAGTTGGGAGTCAAGTGCGATGTGGTGGCGCCGTCGCTGGTTCCGAAAAAGCCCGGGGACAAGGTAAAGACCGACCGGCGGGACGCTTTGAAGCTGGCACGGAGTCACCGCTCCGGCGATTTGACCGCAGTGTGGGTGCCGGATGAGGCATCGGAAGCCTTACGCGATCTTGTCCGGCAACGGGAGGCAGCCAAGCAGGATCAGCTGCGCGCGAAGCATCGGCTGACCAAGTTCCTGCTCCGTACGGGCCAGCGTCCTCTGTTGGGAGTGAAGGCGTGGACGGAACGTTACGTGGAGTGGGTCCAGCAGGTGCGCTACACACATCCGGCGCAGGAGGCCACGTTGCTCGATTGTCTGAACGAAGTTCAGCACATGGAAGAACGAGTCAAACGGTTGGAGCAGTCGATTGTGGAAGTGATTCAGCTGGCTCCCGTGCCGATGCAGGATGTGGTTCGCGGTTTACAGGCATTGCGCGGCATTGCGCATATCTCGGCAGTCACGATTGCTGTCGAGCTGGGCAACATCACCTCCCGCTTCGAGCGCGCGCGGGATCTGATGGGGTATAGCGGAGCCTTTCCCAGCGAAGACTCCAGCGGCGAGCGTATTCGAAGAGGCGGCATTACCAAGTCAGGTAACGCGCACCTCAGACGCATCGTGGTCGAATCCGCCTGGAGCTATCGACACCGGCCTGCAATCGGAGCCCGGTTGCGCAAGCGACAGGAAGGACTTCCGGCAGAAATTACCGAGATTGCATGGAAAGCACAGAACCGCCTGCACAAGCGCTACATGACGCTGATGGCTCGAGGCAAGGAGCAGAGAAAGACCATGACGGCAGTCGCACGCGAGCTGTTGGGCTTCATCTGGGCCATCGGGATCAAGGCCGAAGCGTCCTGCAAACAACAACTGGCGGCATGAGGGGAACCGAAAGAACAAAGCAAAGACTTTCCAAATAAGGAAAAAGCAAAAACGATTCAACCAATGAACAACGCTCTCCAATTCGAGGACAGGGTCAGCCGCAGCCGGAGCAAGCACGAAGGAGAATCCTCGGCTTCCCTATGCGACAGGCCTAGCCGGATTCGCGCACTTAGTCAGAGGCAGCTCCCGACGGATCATGATTATGCGGTTCCGACCCGCGAATATCAGCTTGATCAATCGTCGCCATTACCTGCCTCGGCTGCTGCTGATCCTGTCCTCGAAAAGACACATGCAAAAACTACCCCAACGATTCGAAGATGTTGACAGGGTCACACCATATCAGGGAAGGCCGGGTGGCGAGACGCCACCGCGACAGCCGCCGGGACGGCGGCGCTACGAATGCTCCCAGGATTTGGAGCGGTCAACAGCTTGCTTCCAGCGATCGCGCAAAGCGCGGGCCTGGGACGCTGGCATGCGCGGATCGAAGCGGCGATCGCGGCCTTCGGATTTGTTCAGATCAGAAGCATTCCAGAATCCTGCGGCCAAGCCCGCGAGATAGGCTGCGCCCAGCGCTGTGGTTTCGGTAACTGCGGGACGGACGACTGGGACACTCAGAATGTCGGCCTGAAACTGCATCAGGCTGTCGTTAGACGCGGCGCCTCCGTCGACGCGGAGTTCGCGGACTTCGTCTCCCGAGTCGCGACGCATGGCGTCGAGCAGGTCCGCGACCTGGTAGGCGATGCTCTCGACGGCGGCGCGGGCGATGTGGCCGGCAGTTGAACCGCGAGTGAGGCCGAAGATCGATCCGCGGGCGTAGGAATCCCAGTGCGGCGCGCCTAACCCCACGAAGGCCGGAACAAAGTAGACCCCGCCGTTATCGGAGACAGTCTTCGCGAGAGCTTCAACCTCTTCTGACTTGCGAATGAGGCCGAGTCCATCACGCAGCCACTGCACGACCGCGCCGCCGACGAAGACGCTGCCCTCGAGAGCATATTCCGTCGTGTTGCCGAGCTTCCAGGCAATTGTCGTTACCAGCCGGTTTGAAGAAGGAACAGGGCGCTGACCGGTGTTCTGGAGCATGAAGCATCCGGTGCCGTAGGTGTTCTTGGTCATGCCCGGACGGGCGCAACGGTGACCAAAGAGCGCGGCCTGTTGATCTCCGGCGATGCCGGCAATCGAAATTTCCTCGAGTCCGTTCACTCCTTGCACCTTCCCGTAAGTCTCGCTGGACGAGAGGACTTCAGGCAGCATGGAGCGGGGGATACGGAAGAGATCGAGAAGTTCGGCGTCCCAGTCACAGGAATGGATGTTGAAGAGCATGGTGCGTGAAGCATTGGTCACGTCAGTCGCGTGGACGCGCCCCTGGGTAAGGTTCCAGACTAGCCAACTGTCGACGGTTCCAAAAGCAATCTTGCCGGCATCGGCGAGAGAGCGCGCTCCAGTCACATTTTCGAGAATCCAGGAAATTTTGGTGGCAGAAAAATAGGAATCGATCAGCAGTCCGGTGCGCTGCTGAATCAGAGAGGCATGGCCTTCGCTTCGCAGGCGTTCGCAGAAGGCGGCGGTGCGCCGGTCTTGCCAGACGATCGCGTTGTGGATGGGCTGGCCGGTATCGCGATTCCATACAATCGCGGTTTCGCGCTGATTGGCGATGCCGATTGCGGCGATCTGGTCGGCGTGTGCGCGGGCCTGCGCGATCGCCTCGACAGCTACCGCAATCTGAGAGGAAACGATCTCGTCGGGATTATGTTCGACCCATCCAGGCTGGGGAAAGATCTGGGCGAATTCACGCTGGGCTACGGCGCGAACTGCTCCCTCCCGATCAAAAAGAAGGGCTCGCGAACTGGTTGTGCCCTGATCGAGGGCCAAGACGTATTTCATCGACTCTCCGTGTCGGACGGCATGTTATCGATTCACGGTACCGCGTCTTGTTCACGTTGTCCTGCGCGATTCGGCAAGAATATTGCGAGCAATTTTTCTAGGACGGCTTCAGGAATCGTCTCACGCCAAAATCGTACAGGCCCGCGCCGAGCAAGCCACCGAGCAACGGAGCAACGACGGGAATCCACCAGACGTGGGTTCCGTCGGTCAGGCCGTTATTGCGAAATCCGGCGAGAACCGTGAACAGCCTGGGACCGAAGTCGCGGGCAGGATTGATCGGGTATCCATGCATGCCTCCGAAGCTCATGCCGATCGCGACGACCACAAGGCCAATCAGCGCGGGCGCCAGATTCGACCCGGGAGGCATGTTGAATTCATCGACGATGGCAAAGATCAGAAGGACGAGCAGGCCGGTGCCGATCAACTGATCGAGGAAGCCAGCCTGAGGCAATCCGGGAAAAGCCGGGAACGTGGTGAAGACGCCGGCCGTGTGTTCAAGTTGCGGATCGACCTTATGGAAGGCCGGTAGATAGTTCCAGAAAACCAAGGCGGCTGCGGCGAAAGCGCCGGCGGTCTGCGCAATCGAGTACGGGATGACCTTGCTCCAGGGAAATTTTCGAAAGACCGCGAAGGCGAGGGTGACGGCAGGATTGAGATGGGCTCCGGAAACCTTGCCGGCAAGGTAAATGCCCATCGTCACGCCGAGTCCCCAGCCCAAGGTGATATTGGTGTAGCCTCCGTGAACCGTTTCGCCCGGATTGCCGGTGGGAAACAGCATCACCATCGCGACGACTCCCGTGCCGAATAGAATCAGGACGAAAGTACCCAGGAATTCCGCGATCAGTTCCGCCTTCAGAGTTGGTTTTGAGTCCATGGCCTTTCCGCAGTGAAACTGCGCTCTGCGACCGCGAAATAGTCTAACAAGGCATGGTGGATTTCCGCGCATTTTTCCCGAAGAATCTTCTTCCAAGAAGGCTGCGATGCCCGGGATGGCCGGCGAGGGGGCGGCGCTGCCTCGCCAGTATAAAAGTTTGTAAACACAGGGATTTCCCCTTGACATTCGGGGAGAGGACCGTAAGATATAGAAATAATTATTCACTATACTGAATATTTATTCATAATGAATAAAACATTACGCCAGCGGGCTGTGCTCGACGTTCTGAAACACGGGTCCATTGCCAGTCAGGAGGACCTGCAGCGGCATCTTCGCCGCCGTGGATTCAAAGTCGGGCAGGCTACGCTGTCGCGGGACATTCGCGATCTGAACCTGAGCAAGACCTCGCACGGATATTCGCTGCCGCAGGGGGACAGCGCGACGGGAATCGCGCTGCCTCCGGTATCACGACTGGTGCGGGAGTTCGTGCTCGACATCCGGTTGGCGCAGAATCTGCTGGTGATCAAGACGATCGTGGGAAGCGCGCAGCCGGTGGCGGCGGCGCTGGACGAAACCGACTGGAGCGAAGTCGTGGGGACGATCGCCGGGGACGACACCATCCTGATTGTGTGTCCGGACAGGGATCAGGCGCGCAATCTGGCGAGCCGCATTGAGGAAATGCTGGGCTGATGGCGCAAAAGCTCAAAAGCGCGGTGTTGGGCGCGACCGGCTATTCCGGCCTGGAGTTGACGCGCATCCTTCTGCGCCATCCCCGGCTGGAGAAGCCTGCGTTGCTGCGGCGCGCGACTGATAACGGAAGCCCGTCCGATCTCGCGGATGTCTTTCCTGCCCTTTCCGGAAACGGCGGCTATCCCTTGCATTCGCTTTCGTGGCCGTCGCTGAAGCAACAAGGGGTGAAACTGCTATTTCTGGCGACGCCGCATGAGGTGTCGCGGTCGTTGGTTCCGGAGGCGATTGCGCAGGGATTGCGCGTGATCGACCTGAGCGGCGCGTGGCGGCTAAAGGAAGAGCAGCATCGAGCGATTTACAGCTTTCAGGATTCGGATGCGGCAAAGGCGTCGGAACTCACAAGCCGCGCTGTGTACGGACTTCCCGAACTTTATGCGGATCGTATTGCGAACGCCGAACTGGTGGCGAATCCGGGGTGCTACGCGACTTCGGTGATTCTCGCGCTGGCACCTCTGCTCAAGGCGGGAGTGGTCGATCGCAGCCGCGGAATTATTTCCGATTCAAAGTCAGGCGTTTCGGGAGCAGGAAAAGAGCCGACGGCCAAGACGCATTTTGTGTCGGTGGCTGACAATTTGTCAGCCTATTCAGTTTTCAATCACCGGCATCTGGGCGAGATCGTGGAGCAATTGGCGCTGGGCGATCAGGAGCTGATTTTTACTCCGCACCTGCTGCCGATTCCGCGCGGAATTCTGTCGACTATCTATATCCATCTCGAGCACGAAATGACTCCGCTGGAAGTGGAATCTTGCTTCCGCAACTTTTATGCGGGCAAGCCTTGGGTGCGGGTGTTTCAAACACCGAAGCTGCCGCAGGTGCAGTTTTCGTTGAACACGAACTACTGCGACCTGGGATTCTGCCTGGCCGAGGATGGACGGCGGCTGGTGCTGATCTCGTGCATCGATAACCTGCTGAAGGGCGCTGCCGGACAGGCGGTGCAAAACATGAATGTGATGTACGGCTGGGACGAGAAAGAAGGACTGCAGTGACAATCGTCATCAAAATCGGGGGAGCCGCGCTCGAGGACCTCGCAACGCTGCGCAAATGCGCAAAGGCGATTGCGGAGTTGGCACAGGATGGGCATCGCGTTGCGGTGGTTCACGGCGGTGGAAGCGCGCTGACGCGCGTCCTGAAGCGACTCGGAAAACAAAGCGAGTTTGTAGGCGGATTGCGCATCACGGATGCGGAGACGCGCGACGTGGCGCTGATGGTGCTCGGCGGAATGGTCAACAAGAAGCTCGTGGCAGCGATCCAGGCGGCGGGAATGCCGGCAGTCGGTTTCTGCGGCGGAGACGGGATGACCTTCCGGGCACGGAGGAAGCACATCCCGGGAAACGATCTGGGATTCATCGGCGAAATCTGTTTCGCGGAGCCGTGCTGGATTGAAGCGCTATGGCAACAAGGCGGCATTCCTGTGCTGGCATCGCTGGCTCTGGGGGCGGATGGCGAATATTACAACGTGAACGCCGATGAGATGGCGGCGGCTTGCGCAGCGGTTTGCCACGCGAATGCGCTCATTTTCCTGACTGACGTGCCCGGCGTGAGGGATGCTGAGGGTGCGGTAATTCCGTGGCTGAACACGAAGCAGGCGCAGGATCTGGCCGCGGGATCGGTGGTCAGCGGCGGAATGTTGCCAAAGCTGGCCGCCTGCACGCAGGCGCTGAAGCAAGGCGTGGGACGAGTGCGGATTCTGCCTGCTGCCGAGGCTGATGCTCTTCCGCAGTTTTATCTGACAAAGCTGAATTGCGGGACGGAAGTGACGTGCGCCTGAAATCGCGGCGCTGGAATTTAGAAATGAGGAGAGAAAGTTGAACAGTCCATTGCAAAACCGGGTGCCCGTTGTGCCGGAAACTTTTCCCGGCGTTTTCTGGTGTCCAGATCTGGTCTCGACGCGCGATCTCGGGCCACAAGGTGTGCAGGCGGTGCTGCATCTTACGGAACTGATGAAGGGGCGGCCGTCGGTTTTTCAGCGCTCGCTGGCGGGAAAACAGATGGTGATGTTTTTCGAGAAGCCTTCGCTGCGCACGCGCATCACGTTCGAGTCGGGGATGGTTGGGCTTGGCGGGACGGCGATGTTCGTCGATCAATCGCACAGCCGGATCGACGCTCGCGAAACGTTGAGCGATGTGGCGCACAATCTGGAGCGTTGGGTGGATGTGATCGTGCTGCGCACGTTCGCACATCAAACCGTCGAAGACATGGCGCGCTATGCGTCAGTGCCGGTGATCAACGCGCTCAGCGATCTGGAGCATCCTTGCCAGGCTCTGGCAGATTACTTCACGCTTCAGGAGCGATTCGGGGATCTGAAGAAGATCACGCTGGCATACGTCGGCGACGGGAATAATGTGGCGCATTCTCTGATGTTGACCTGCGCGTGTCTTGGGTCGTCGATCCGCATTGCGACTCCCAAAGGGTATGCGTGCAATCCGGAGATTATTGCTCAAGGACGAAAGATCGCGAAACAGACGGGAGCACAAATTGAATTTCTCACGGACCCTCATGCTGCGGTCGCGGCCGTCGATGCCGTTTACACCGACGCCTGGGCCAGCATGGGGCAGGAGGAAGAGTCGGGAGAACGGGCAACCATCTTTCCTCCGTATCAAGTGAACGAAGCGTTGATGGCGGAAGCCGCGCCGCATGCGGTGTTCATGCATTGCCTGCCGGCTCATCGCGGAGAAGAAGTCACCGACGACGTGATGGACGGCGAACATTCGGTGGTCTTCGAGCAGGCGGAAAACCGGCTGCACGTACAAAAATCAATTCTTTATATTTTGCTGGGCGGCGCTGTGCGTCTGCCCGTGAGGAGCGCTCATGCCTGAGAAAGTTGTTCTTGCGTATTCCGGTGGACTCGATACTTCCATCATCATTCCCTGGCTGAAGGAGAACTATTCCTACGATGTCATCGCCATGGTCGGAGATGTGGGCCAGGGAGATGACATTGAAGCGGTGGTCGAGAAGGCGTACAAGACGGGCGCGAGCAAGGTGATTGTCGAAGATTTGCGCGAGGAATTCCTCACCGGGTACGTCTTCCCTGCCCTGAAGGCCGGCGCCGTGTATGAGCACAAATATCTGCTGGGGACGTCGCTGGCGCGGCCAGTTATCGCGAAGCATCAAGTAGAAGTCGCGCTGCGCGAGGGCGCTACGGCGGTTGCGCACGGATGCACCGGCAAGGGAAACGATCAGGTGCGCTTCGAGTTGACGTATCAGGCGCTGGCTCCGGAGTTGAAGATTATTGCTCCGTGGCGCGAGTGGACGCTGAAATCGCGTGAAGACTGTTTGGACTACGCAGAGCAGCATGGAATTCCAGTAGCGGCGAGCAGAGAGAAGATTCACAGCCGCGATCGCAATCTGTGGCACATCAGCCATGAAGGCGGCGAGTTGGAGGACGCGGGAAATGCGCCACTGCCGACGACGTGGCAGATCACACGGTCCCCGCAGGAGGCTCCGGATAAGGAAGAGCAGGTCAGCATCGGATTCGCGAAGGGAGTTCCGGCGTCGGTGAACGGAATGGAACTGGATCCGGTGTCGCTGGTCGAGTTACTGAATGAAATTGGGGCCCGGAATGCGGTGGGGCGCGTGGATCTGGTGGAGAACCGTTTTGTCGGGATCAAGTCGCGCGGGTGTTACGAGACGCCCGGCGGCACACTGCTGATTGCGGCGCATCGGGAACTCGAGGCGTTGTGTCTGGAGCGCGACATGGCGCACTTCAAACAGCACATCGGACTGAAATATGCGGAACTGGTCTACTTCGGGCTGTGGTTCACACCGCTGCGCGAGGCGCTTGACGCATTTGTGGAGAGCACGCAAAAAGAAATGACCGGCGAGATCACTCTTTCGCTCTACAAGGGGAATGTTTCGGTCGTGAGCCGCAAATCGGAACACTCTCTGTATCGCACGGATCTCTCTTCGTTCACGATGGGCGACAGCTACGACCAGAAAGATGCGGCCGGATTCATCCGCATTCTCGGGCTGCCGTCGCGCTCGCGGGCGCTGACGCGGGTTGAGGTCACGCGATGAAGATGTGGTCCGGAAGATTCCGGCAACCGCTGGACGCCGAGTTCGAGCGTTGGCAACGGTCGTTCGATTTCGATCGGCGGCTGTTGCGCTACGAACTTGCAGCCAGCGGAGCGCATGCGAAGGCGCTGAAGAATGCCGGAGTTTTGTCGAACGAGGAACTGATCGGCATTCTGCAGGGGCTGGAGCAGATCGGCAAAAAGGCTGAAGAAACACCTGCGTTTCTCGAGGATGATTCCGCGGAAGATGTGCACCATTTCGTCGAGAAGCAGCTTGTCAGCTTCATCGGCGAACTCGGCTACAAGTTGCACAGCGGACGCAGCCGAAACGAGCAGATCGCGACGGATCTTCGCTTGTATGTGAGAGCGTCGATCGATCATTTACGGCGGGAACTTGGCGAACTGTGTGGCGTGTTCGTCGACCGTGCAGAGCAGGCAAAAGATGGGGCGATGCCGGCGTATACGCACCTGCAGCGGGCGGAGCCGGTGCTGGTGGGACATTGGCTGCTCGCGTATGTCGAGATGTTTCTGCGTGATGCTGAAAGGCTTGCGGATTGCCGGAAGCGCGTGAATAAGTGTCCCCTGGGATCGGGCGCGGTGGCTGGAGCAACGTTACCGCTGGATCGCGCGCTCATGGCAGAGAGTCTTGAGTTTGACGACGCAACCGCGAACAGCATTGACGCCACGAGCGACCGCGACTTCGCGATCGAGTTCGTGAATACTCTTTCGCTGCTGGCGGCACATCTGAGCCGGTGGGCGGAGGAGATGATCCTGTTTTCTACGCAGGAATACGGGTTTTTGGCGTTGCCGGAGGCATATTCGACGGGCAGCAGCGCGATGCCGCAGAAAAAAAATCCCGACCTGCTGGAACTAGTCCGAGGAAAGAGCGGGCGAGTCATGGGGAACGCGACAGCGTTGATTGTTGCAATCAAGGGATTGCCGCTGGCCTACAACAAAGATTTGCAGGAAACCCAACAGCCAGTGTTTGAGGCTTCAGACGCGCTTCTGCAAATGCTGCCGCTGGTGACGGGATGGATGAGGGCGGTGGAATTCAATTACGAGCGGATGCTCGAAGCGGCGGGGTCGGGATTTATGAACGCCTGGGCGGCGGCGACCTATCTGGTGCAGCGTGGAGTGCCTTCGCGGCTTGCACACGAACGAGTCGGAAAAGCCGTGGCCATGTGCATCGAGAAGAACTGTGAGCTGCAGGATTTGCCTCTGGATGAGCTGCGAGCGCTGAGTCCGGCCTTTGGCGACGACTTTTATGAATCTTTGACGCTGGCTTCAGTTTTGGCCGTTCATGATGTGCCGGGCGGGACAGCTGCGGCGAGAGTGCGGCAGGCGATCAGCACTGCCAGAAAGAGAATCGAGTCACTTCGCGAGGAGGTCCATGCGCACGCGTAAAGCAATCCTGCCGGATGCCAAAGATATTCATGAACTGATCTGCGCCTACTCGGGCGATGGCACACTTCTGCCGCGAACCCTGCCGGAGATCTGCGAAAACGTCAGGGATTTCGTCGTCCTGGAAGACGAGGGCAAGATCATCGGCTGCGGCGCGCTGCATTTGTATGGAACCCATCTTGCCGAAATCCGCTCGATCACTGTGGCACCATGGGCGCAGGGAAAAGGCGGCGGCGGCCGGCTGGTGAAGGCACTCCTGGCCGAAGCGAAACGACATCGCGTGGACTGCATTTGCCTGTTCACGCGCAAGCCGGACTTCTTCGCGGGGCAGGGATTCACCGTTGCGCAGCGAGAAGACCTGCCGGACAAGATCTACAAGGACTGCCACGCCTGTCCAAGGTTCCACTGCTGCGATGAGGTGGCCATGGTCCGCGGCGATCTGCCGAAATTCGCCATCCTTCCCGAACCGGCGAACTGGGTGCAACTGCAAGGATGGGCTCCGAACGTCGAGGAGCAAACAACGTCTTAGGTAATTTCGGAAGCGCCGTCTTCCGCGGCACATAGATAAATCTGCGGATCGATTCCGGTCGCGCTCCGATAGCGCTCGGCAATCGCAGCCGCAAATTCCTGGGCATTCTCTTCGCGCACAAGGTTGACGGTACATCCACCGAAACCTCCACCAGTCATGCGTCCACCGATGAAGCCGGGCAAGCCGTCCGCGGCATCGACCATGATGTCGAGCTCACGGCAGCTGACCTCGTAGAGATCGCGCAGGCTTTCGTGCGATTCGCGCATAAGTTTCCCCATCCGCTTCAGATCTCCTTCGGTCAGCGCACGGGCAGCGTCGAGAGCTCTCTGGTTCTCGTGAACGACATGCGTGGCACGCTTGGCGATTATCGGCGGGAGTTCGCTGGCATGCTGGTCGAGCAAGGGTAAAGAGACATCGCGCAGCGCATGAACGGCGGGATCCCATTTTGCGAAGTAGTGAACGGCCTCTTCGCATTCTGCGCGACGCTGGTTGTAGGCGCCAGTAGCCAAATCGTGCTTCACTTTCGTGTTGCACACCACCAGCCGAACATTTTGCGGAATGGGAACGAACTTGAACTCCAGCGACCGGCAGTCGAGAAGAAAAGCGTGCCCGGCTTTTCCCATGCAGGAAACGAACTGGTCCATGATCCCGACGCGCGCGCCGACAAATTCGTTTTCCGCCTGACGGCAGAGCTTGGCGATCTCCGGTAAGGGCAGCCGCTGGCCGTCGAGGCTCATGAATGCAAAGGCGGAGGCCACTTCGATGGCCGCAGAGGAACTGAGTCCGGCGCCTACCGGGACTTCGCCGTGCACGAGAACATTCGCTCCGTAAAGATTCACGCCACGCTGGCGAAGAACGGTGGCGACGCCGAGAACGTAATCGCACCATGCGCCAACGCGATGAGGGGGCAACTGCTCGATGCCGAATTCGAAGTGTCCGGGAAATTCCTGGGAATCGATCAGCAGCTTGCGATCCGGGCGGCCGGAAATCGCGACGTAGGTGGAGAAGCCCACGGCCGCCGGCATGACGAATCCATCGTTGTAATCGGTATGTTCGCCGATCAGATTCACGCGGCCGGGCGCCCGAAAGATTCTGGGGGAACGGCCGAAGCGGCTCTCGAATTGTTGTGCGAATTCGCGCGAATTCATCCTTCGCGAGTCCTATTCAGTGACGTGGTCAGGTGAAGAGCTCCAAAAGTACTTACGTTTGAATGCCAAGGCAAAAAGGATCACGGGGATCCAGCAGGAGATCGGCTTCAGAATTGACGAAAGCCGAACCCTTAATGCTGGGATATAACTTGCCATCGCGAACCGAAATCGCACCTTCAAAGACACTGCCGACAATGCTTTCCTGGGTCCAGATCTGGCCTTCGCGAATCTTTCCGTCGGAAAAAAGGCAAGCCAGCTTGGCGCTCGTGCCGGTGCCACAGGGAGAGCGATCGTAAGACTTTCCGGGACAGAGAACGAAGTTTCTGCTGTCAGCAGACGGCGAAGCGGGCGGTCCGAACAGCTCGATGTGATCGATTTCCTGATTTCCTTCGCCCGCGATTCCCTGCTGCACCAGAGCCTGACGGATTGCCCAAGTGAAGCTCGTCAGATCATCGATATTTTTGAGCGATAGTTCCATTTGATGGTCGCGAACCAGAAAGAACCAGTTGCCTCCCCAGGCCACGTCGCCGTGGATCTTGCCGTACTCGGGCACATCGATCTCCACATTGGCGGCCAGACGGTGACTGGGGACGTTGTTGACTGTCACTTCACCAGTCGGATGAAGCATCGCGCTGACAATCCCGACGGGCGTCTCGATGCAGTGCTCTCCCGGCGAAATTCTCTTCATGTGAGAAAGCGTCGCGACCAGACCGATGGTTCCGTGCCCGCACATGCCCAGATAGCCCACATTGTTAAAGAAGATGACGCCAGCGGCACAGGAGGGATCGGTCGGTTGGCAAAGAAGAGCTCCGACCATGACATCGGAGCCACGCGGTTCGTTCACGACGGCGGAACGAAAACTGTCGTGCTCCGAGCGAAAGCGACGCAAGCGCTCGGAGAGTGGCCCGCTGCCGAGATCAGGGCCACCGTCGATCACGACACGGGTTGGCTCTCCGCCGGTATGGGAATCGATGACGCGTACTCTTTTTGACATCGTGCCAGACATATTCGGACGCCAGCTTGCCAAGGGCTTGTGCTACTTAGTTACTCCTTCAAGATTGATTGTACGAGACCGCTGCCGTCATTGCCGGACGCCGATGCTGAAGGGTATACGTCCGGTGTATATCTGAAATCGTGGCAGAGGCATCTGTGCTGGAGCCTCCGCGGCATGCGCAGACCCCTCAGGGCGTCAGCATTTTAGCTGATCTTGACGAAGGAGCGCCTCCTACGAAAGTGGTAAGGCTGGTTGTGAACCGGAGGCTGCCGTTACTCCTCGGTCGCTCCGATCGTGCGGGCTCGAACTGCCCTGGCCGCGAACAGGAAGAGCCAAGATAGAGGAGTTGTATCGTGAGCGGCACGGCGGACCTTCGCTCCGCCGGACAGCCAAAGGCGGCTGTCCCCACACAAGCAGGCTCTGCACGAGCAGGCCCTAGGGCACGATCTCTCCGGTGGAATCAAAGCGAACTCCGGCGATCGGATTTCCCGAGGCGAGAACATCGCGAATGCCGGACCGGTTTGGGCCGGCGCGCTCGATGGCGGTCCAGACGCACCGGATGGCGTCCGGGAGCGGTGTGCCTTCGGGTAGGCGGAAGATCCACGGAATGTTCGTTGAGGTGAGTACGCGGTCGGATGAAATGGCGACAACGGGGACGAACGACTTCACGGCAATCTGTTCGGCCAAGTGGCTGGAGGCACGGTCGAGCGCGATGATAGCGAGCACGTGACTCTTGTAAACGGCGCTCACGAGATCGTTGGAAGCCTTTCCCCACGAAGTCTCCGACGGGATGGCGATGAGCGATAAATGCTTCTTGCCCGCGTTTAGTGAGCTGAGGAGTTTCTCTGCGCCTGCCGAATGCACAACCTGGTCAGCGTGCGGACCAAAGACTCCAATCTCAAGATTGTCTGCATTTAGGTCGGGTGTGGGAGGACCGGCGTAGTACACGCCCTCTTCTCCGACCTGCGCGTAGGGCTTTTCCATCGTGATGCGGCGATAGGTGATCCGGCCGTCGTGGACGTGAGCGAGGTACAACGGTGCGATGTTTTTGCAGTTGGGATCGAACACCATGTCGCCCGTCACACCCTTGTAGCTGGTCAGTGCGGTTAAGGCATCACGGATGCGGCCTTTATTCAAGCCAGCACGGCAGATGGCGTCGAGCAGGATGCGCATCTGGTCGTATGCGAGAGCAGCGAAATGATCGGGCTTCTCGCCGTATTTCCCTTCGTAACGGGAAACGAAGTCGAGCCAGAGAGGATCGTTGCGCGTGGGATCGAAAGGATAGACGGCTTCAAATCCTTCGGCGGCAGGGCCGGCAAGTTTGATCAGTTCGTCGCCGATGGTGCGATGGCTGCCGAAGACGCGCTGGTGCATGCCCAGTTCGCGCATTTCTTTGAGGATCTCGGCAGCCTGGCCAATGTCGGCCCATAGCACAATTGCATCGACGCGTGAATCTTCGATGACCTGAAGCTGCCGGCGGAAGTCCGTATCGCCGCGCAGGAATTTCTGCTCGATCACCAGAGGATGTCCGAGGCGGCGGGACGCATCTTTGAACTTCAAAACTCCGAAGCGGCCATAACGGTCGTTCACGCGCAAGATCGCGACCCGCTTGATGCCGAGTTCGGTGTAGATGTGACGGGCGAGCGTGTATCCCTGTACACGATCGTCTTGAATCACTGTGAAATACCAGGGAATACCGGTCTCGGGGATGGTGGGATCGGTGGAGGCGCTGTTGACGATTGGCGTCTCGGCTTTGAGGCTGAGACGCAGCGCGATGTGCGTGGTCTCGGAGCTAATCGATCCGAAGATGGCCCAGACCTTGTCGTCGTAAATCATGCGGACGGCTTGGTTGGAGGCCGCGCCCCAGATTTCCGAGTCTTTGGAAACGCCACCAACGGACGGGATGTTGTTTTGCCAGTTGTTGTAGTCGTTGTGGGTGATGAGACGAAATGGTTTTCCGCAGTAGCCCCCGCCCGTGTTGGCTTCGTCAATGGCCATCTGCGCGCCGTTGTGCATGCGCTCACCCATGGCTTGGTCAGGGTGGTAGTCGAGGGGGCCGAGAAAGCCGATGCGAATTTCGCTGACCAAATTCAGGTTGGGATCGGGGACATCGCGTGCGGCGCCGTTGTACTCGATCAGATCCTGGTAGTACTCGTAATAGGGCGTGGTGAATTTTGAAAATGGGCGCAAGTCTTCGGGTGCGTCGCCGTAAGGCTTGAGCGAGCGCGTTACGGGCCGGCCGGGGGCATGCTGGCCGCACGCACAGCCAGTCGTCTGGGCCGAAGCCGCGCAGGCAATCGCAACCACGATGATCAAGGCACGCACGAGGCGCATGGTGCCACTCCTTTCCGTTTACTCCGAGGAAGTTTCCCGGCGGAACATCGCGATGGCTTCAATCTCGATCAGAAGATCGGGACGGCAAAGAATCGCCTGGATGCCGGTGGATGCCGGCAGCGGGTCGAGTCCTTGCGATTTGAAGAACACGGTTCGCTCTTCGTTGAAGGCCTGATAGTCGCGCTCGATATCGCGCAGGTAGCAGGTGGTGCGAACGATGTCGTGCCAGGTCGCGCCTTCCGAGGCCAGCAGCTTGGTGATGTTTTCGTAGGTGCGCCTCTGTTGGGCGCGGAAATCTCCGACGAAAACCGTGTTGCCTGCTTCGTCGATGCTGGCGGTCCCCGAGATCAGGAGAATCGTCAGTCCGTTGAGGTCGATGCGCATGCCACGGGAAAAGGCGCTGCCGTAGTCGTAAGCCTCGTTCAACGTTGTGTGATTGGTGATGGCCCGCTTTACGACCGGGGCTGTGGCTACTTCTGCGAGTAGTTCCTGAACATTCATAAAATGGCTCCTGAGTTCAATTACTTCTTCCCTTTCGCTTTCTCGCTTCCAAACACCTTTGCAATCGAGACCGATTCCTTTTGGCGGATCCCGTGGCTCAATCCTTTTGCGGTAGCGACCCAAATGTCGTCGCCCTGGAAATCGACGCCGAGAATGTAGTTGTGAGCGGGCGCGGTCTGAACCGCGATCTTCTTCACCTTGCCTGCCGCGTCGCGTACCAGCATTTCTGGTTTGTGGGTATCGAGGGCGGGCCGATAAACTGCCCAATTTGTGCCGTCGTAATAGGCAAGGCCTTTGTCAGTGGAGAACCAGGCGCGGTTCGCGTCGACGCCTTTGATCTGGTTGAGGAAATTGCTGGGCAGTCCGCTATCTTTGGTGAGGAAGTTGTGCCAGTACCGTCCGTCGTAACGGCTGGCGCCGAAGTAGGTTGCGACCCAGAGAATCTTGTCGACATAGCTGACTGAGGTGGTGACTTCGTGGATGAGGCCCTGATCCTTCATCACGACCATCTCCGTTTCGCCGTCAGGGTCCCGGTAATCTTTCCAGCGTTCGGTCTTCTGGTCGTATTCGAGGACGCCACCACCCCACACGGCGTAGTAGACCTTGTCTTCTGCTGGGCTGACGGCGTAATTCCAGATTTCGTACATCGGGGTGTTGCGCTCGTTGAAGAGCGACCATTGTCCGGTACGAGTGTTCAAGCGGCTCGCGCCGGCTGCTGTCGCGGTCCAGACATAGTCGCCTTGCACGCCGACTCCGTAGACAATGTCGTTGCTCAAGCCCGAGTTCAGTTGGGTGAACGTGTCGATGCGTCCTGCGGAGATGCGGCTTAGACCACCCATCGTGCCTGCCCAAACATCGCCAGTGCGCTTATCGACGGCAAGCGAAAGGACGGCCTGGTGGGCAAGACCATCGGCGGGACGGAAGACTTTCCAGAGGCCATTTTCGTAAAGACCGAGGCCGTTTTCGGTTCCGGCCCAGATGCGATTGCCGTCGACGAGGACGCAGAAAACATGATTGTCGGGAAGTCCATTTGCGGTGGTGAAATTCTCCCAGCGAAACATGGGGAGGTCCTGCGCCGCAGCAAAAGAGCACGTCAACAGAATGGCGAAGACGGATAACAATCTCGTGGCACCCGCGAGATCCTTCGTTCCGCCTGAAAAGCGGCTACGCTCAGGATGACGCACAGTATCGCCAGGAACCTGAAAGTCGGATCGGATTGGCTCGGTCGTTTTCATATCGTTTTCACAGCGTTTGCAGGTACTCGATGAGATCGTTCAATTCATCTTTGGTCAGGTCGTTGGTGACGCCGTGCGTGTCTTTCGGATTGAACATGGTCCAGATTTCTTCGAGAGAACTTGCGGAACCGTCATGCAAGTAAGGCGCAGAGTAGGCCACGTTCGAAAGTTGCGGAACATCGATGATCGGCGAGCGGTCGGTGGGTTTGCCGGTGCCAACATCTAGCTGCTTTTGATTGGTATATTTCGGGCCGCTGTGGCAGTACGCGCACTGATTCGCTTGGGGAATCGGAGTTCCATTCTTCGAGCTTGCGCGCTCAAAGATCGCTTTGCCGCGCTCCTGGGCGGGAGTCAGATCTCCATTTGTCAGGCGGTAGCGATTTGGCCGGTAGGGCAGCGAATAGACGAACGTGACCAGATCGGTCAGTTGCTGCTGATTGAAACTCTGCGAGCGGAAAAAGAATTTCTCAGTGCGGGGTCCGCATTCGGTGGGCATGTCGGGGTTGCCGCCATTCCACTTGAAAGGCTCGGTTCCGGCGAGATTCTCGAGAGAACGGTTATCGACGATGTCTTTGCCGAAACCATCGGGTTCGAGGTCCCATTGGAGTCCATCGATGGTGGCATCGATGTGGCAGTTGGAACAGCCAAACTGGCCCTGAAAGGCGAAGTCGGCAGTGAAAAACAGGCGCTCGCCGCGGCGGACCGCATCAACGTTTTTCGGGCCGCCAAGATCGAGCGTTGAGATTACCCGGTCGGTGGTGGTGTCGATTACGCTGATGGTATCGTCGAGACGGTTCGCGACGTAGAGTTTTTTCCCGTCGGGAGAGAGCGCCACGCCGCGGGGATTGTGACCGACCGGGATTCTTGCAGAGATATATTCGTCCGAGGCAGAGAGGTCGTTGACGAACGGCTTACGGCGAGAATGAACCGTTCTCAACAATCGCGGAACGTCGATGACTGTGACGCTCTGTGAGCCCGCAGTCGTCAGAAAGATCTTCGATTTGTCGGGAGAGATTGCAACTCCCCAGGGAAGGGCGTAATAGCGGTCGAGTTCGTCCAGGGGAATCTGGACGATGCCGCCGACGTCCGGTCCGAACAGTGTCAGGGAATCGCCGAATGCCCAGCCGTGTTCGACATGTGCGAGCGGAATCAGATTCTTGGGCCGGAGCTGCGCCACGACTCCGAGTCTGCCGTCGGAGGAAATCGCGATGTGAAATACTCCCGCGACATTGTGCAGGGATTTCCGCTCGACAACTCTTCGCGTATCAGTATCGATGACCGTAATCTCTGAATTCGGCTCGGTGCGAAACCCACCAGGATTTGGATAGATGTGCGTGCAATAAATGAATTTCCCGTCGGGCGAGATGGTGAGATAACTCGCGCCCCGGCCGGCAACGAGGCGGTCGAGTTCCTTGCCCGTGTTGAGGTCGATGACCGAAATATCGTTGCCAAGGCGATTCGCAACGTAGAGGGTTTCGCCCCTTTTGTCCGAGATTACTCCGGAGGGCTCGTACCCGGTGGGAAGGGTTTGAATCACTTGGAGCGAGCTTGTATCGATCACTGAGACGGTGTCGGACCAAGCATTGGTCACATAGAGTCGCCGCGCATCAGGGGATAGCGCGATTCCGCGCGGAACATGGCCTACCGCGATACTGTTGATCGGCTTGCGGGAGGCAACATCCACTACCTTCACTTCGTCGGAATCCTGGCAAACCACATAGAGGATGCGGCCGTCCGGGGAGAACAGCATCTCGAGCGGAGAAAGATAACGGTCGCGCAAGAGCGACTGGGACTGCTTCGGAGCAGGTTTGGCGGCGATCGCCAACAGACAGACCGCGAGCAGGCCAGCGATGCTGGCCATGGTTCGGAAGCTGCGGTGCTGAATCGCCGTTTTCATTTTTGCGATTACGGCTCCTCCACAGTAAGCACCCGGTCGACCGGAAGGTTTTCCAACGTCTGATCCTGGCCGCTGGGCCAGTGAATGGTGAGCTTGTCTGCTTTCGCTGCGGTTCCCAGGCCGAAGTGAATCCGGCCATCGTCTTGCGAGAGATATCCCGATCCGGCAAAACGTTGAGCGATTTGCTTACGGCCACCGGCGAGCAGTTCAAGATGGGCGCCAATGCCGTCGCGGTTCGACTTCTTTCCTTTCAGTTTCACCGTCAGCCAGTGATTCGAGTTCTGGGTGACGTTGTGCAGCAAGGTAGCGCGCGCACCGAGGTTCACCACGAAAGCATCGATCTTTCCGTCGTTGTCGTAATCCGCAAAGCACGCGCCGCGGGAAACAGTCTTCACGCCCAGGACCGGCCCGGCGCCCTCCGAGACATCGGCAAACTTGCCGTTTCCCAAGCCGCGAAACAGGGACTGCTCTTCCGGAATGAGGTGAATGAGTCCACCGTGGAAGATCAGGATGTCGAGCCAGCCGTCGTTATCGAAGTCGTAAACGCCGCTGCCCCAACTCGTGTACTGCGCGGTAGCCTGCGAGATTCCCGAACTGGGGCCAATGTCTTCGAAGCCGTTGGCGCCCATGTTTCGCATCAACCGGTTGTATTTGGAATCGGTGACCCATAGGTCGACACGTCCGTCGCCATCGATGTCCGCAAATACCGGTCCCATGGCGGAAGTATTCTCGCCGTCCTGGCCGTAGGCGACTCCGAGCTCGCCGGCAACTTCTTCGAATGTGCCGTCGCGCTTGTTATGAAAGAGGAAGTTTTCCGTCTTGTCGTTGGCGACATAAATGTCGGGATAGCCGTCGCCGTCGTAGTCCGCCGCTGTGACGCCCATGGTGCGGCCTTTGTAGGCGCCAATACCGGACTTGTCGGTCACATCAGTAAATGTTCCGTTGCAATTGTTGTGGTAAAGACGGTTGGTGTCGCCGGCATAGTCGAGCGGACCGGGATAGTTGTCGGCGGCATAATAGTCGCGATATTTCGGATCGAACTTCACGTAGCGGCCGACGAAGAGATCGACGCAGCCGTCGCGATCGTAGTCGAGCCAGGCGGAGCTGATCGACCAGCCATCCACCTTGATTCCGGCCTTCGCGGTCACATCGGTGAAAGTGCCGTCTCCGTTGTTGTGGTAAAGAATCGCTTGGCCATAGCCGGTGACGAACAGGTCGACAAAACCGTCATTGTCATAATCGGCCGCGATGGCGGCCATACCGTAGATGTTGGCCGCGACTCCCGCCTGATCCGTGACATCGGTGAAAGTGCCATCGCCATTGTTGCGGTACAGATGATTGTGGGGTGCGACTGCCGGCGGTTCCTTCAGTGGGTAAGGGTGCATGCCCGGGCCCAAAGGCTTACCGCTGACGACGTAGAGATCGGGAAGGCCGTCGTTGTTGTAATCGAACCAGACGCAGCCGCCCCCCGTGCTCTCCAGCAAGGAGCCGAGCTTCTGCGAACCGAAGTTATGCGTGAACTGAATGCCGGACTTGGCCGTCGCATCCTCAAAGCGAATGGGACCCGGCGCGGATTGCGGGGCCTGCGCCCACAGCGAGGAGGACAACAGAAGCAATAAGAAGATTGGTGTTTTCAAGCTAACGTCCTCCTGCAGCAGTTTGCGAAGTCGCGCCAGTCATGTCGGCTGGAGTGGTCGACTTCAAAAGGATCATCGGAACAGCGTTTTCGGGCGACGTTTCAGGACCGGCGTGGCAGCCGACGCAGCCGCGCTGTTCGCCGCGGCGCATCCAGAAATATCCAGCTTCGCGTTTCAGAGTTTTCCCGGTGGCGTCGAGCAATTCGATCTGCAGAGCCTGCTCGGAAGGAACCTGCACGAAGAAGGATCCATCACGCTCGACGGGAGCTGTGCCCAGCAGTTTCGAATTGCCCTCAGAGTCTCTCGTATAGACCCGAACGCCATGGATGGAAGCGGGAGCGAAGTTGTATTTCGATGTGTAGGCGTTCAAGCAAAGCAAGTTTGCGTTGGGCCAGTCATGCAGACCTGACGGATGACGATTCGGAACAGCATGTGATGCAAGGAGGCTTGGCTGCACTATGGTCGCATCGTGCTCGGTCACGATCGTTTGCAGCTGCTTTGTTCCGGGAGTCCACTGCATCATTTGAAACGACGATTTCTGATCGTGTCGCCAAGAGGTCAACCAATTGCCGGAAGCGGTCTCGACTATATCTCCGGCATACTCGCCCGGTGGCACAGCAATGGGAATTTCTTGTGCGCGAGCAGATGTGAATCGTGATAATCCGCCGGTGGACGCGAAGATGATGTCGCCTGAGCCGATTTGCCGGGCTGAGTAGCGGGCCTTGCCATGATCGCAGCGGTAAGACTCGACTCCACTGCCGTCGGAATAAACGGTGTAGATCTCCGGAGTAGCCGCACTTCCCAGGGGATATCCCGCCTCAAAAAGAATGCGGCCGTCGTGAAGAATATCTGTCGGTAAGAAATTAGCTGGGCCGTAGCTGAGAGCGAGAGGCTTTCCGCCGGACAGTTCCACTACCTCGATGACGAAATGACCCGCGATCTTGCGGGCGTAAACCATACGATCGTCGGGCAAATAGAAAGGTCGGATGCAATCCTCGGGGCCGGAGGTGACCCGTCGCGGATGACCGCGCGCCAGAGGAACTTCCCAGATCTGCCAAGGATCATGCGGATGCACTTTACCGGCAAAGAGCACGCGATCGCCGTCGAATGACACGGCGGGGTCGGCCGAGGTTGCGAAATCGGGTAAAAATGCCTGCGCTCCCTTAGCATCGCGGAGGAAGATGGCGGCATCGGGGCTGAAGCGGTCAGCTCCGTGCATCCACGCGAGCGGGTCGTATGATTTCGCGACGGTATAAAGAAGTGCTGGCGGGTCAAGCGGGCTCCCGGGCTCTCCGGCAGGTCGTGCCGATGCGAGAGGGGCGAGAAGAAGCAGGCAGGTGAGGATGGACCGCGGCAGCACTAATCCGCTCCTCCCACGGCAAGGAGTTGCGGACGGAACTGGCGGCCATCGCGCTCAATGTCCAGGTAAGGTTGAAGATCAATCATCATTCGGCGAAATTCGGCGAAGGTCAGAGACTGATTGCCATCGCTCCAAGCCTGCTCGGGCGAAGGATGTACTTCTACGATCAACCCATCGGCCCCGACCGCGACCGCGGCGCGCGACAATACCGGCACCAGGCTGCGCACACCGGCAGCGTGACTGGGATCCACGATGACAGGTAGATGCGAAACGGCTTTCAGCACGGGAACGGCAGCGATGTCGAGCGTATTGCGAGTCGCCGTTTCGAATGTACGAATGCCGCGCTCGCACAGGATGATCTGCGAGTTGCCTGCCATCGCGATGACTTGCGCCGAACGCAGCAGTTCCTCGAGAGTTGCTGTCATGCCGCGCTTGAGCAGGACCGGCCGTCCGCACTTTCCGAGCGCTTCTAAAAGCGCGTAATTTTCCATGCTGCGGGTTCCGACCTGCATGATGTCGGCATACTCGGCGATCAGGTCGACATCTTGTTCACTCATGGCTTCGGTGACGATCGCAAGTCCGGTAGCTTCACGCGCTTTGTGCAGAAGCTTCAAGCCTTCCACGCCGAGACCTTGAAACGCGTAGGGAGAAGAACGTGGCTTGTAAGCTCCGCCGCGAAGGATGCGCGCGCCCCCTTCAGCGACAGCTTCTGCCGTTTGCAGTAATTGACTTTCGGATTCGACGGCGCATGGACCGGCCATGACGACGAAGTCATTACCGCCAATTTCGATATCGCGCACTTGCACCGTGCTGCGCGGACAGGCGTCGGTTTTCGCGACGAGATCGAAGCAGGAGAACTGCCCGTTCCACTTCGGATTCATAAGCGCCGCCATTCTAGTAACGGGCCTTTCAGCGATCACTACTACGAATCGGTTAGAACACGCGAAATAAGCGCATAAACACTGATGAAAGCGAACAATTGCAATTGCTAACTCCTTTGTATCGACAGAGAAGCGAGAAACTTGTGATTGCAATCACGGTTGTGAGAGACAGTACGCACACGAGATTGCTCACTCGAACAGAATTCGGATCTCGAGAGCGGCAACGGATCCTGGTCAACTGACCTTCTTCTCTGAATCCGGTTGGGTGTCGTGTTGGAAACACCGACAACGTCTGTTGGGAAATCCGGCGTTCCATGGCGTCAATTCCTCGCAACTCATTGAATTCACATATTGGCTGTCGGCATGCATATACCTAGTTGGCCAAAGTTCCAATGGGCTAGGAGGTAAATCGTCATGGGTGGAGAAAATTGGACCATGTGGCTCAACATCACGAACTTCGCACTGGGATTGGTCACTCTAATCGCGCTACTGGCTGTGTTCTTCGCCGTAGGTTGGGATTTAGTGGTTCGCAACGTGAGCCGCGCTTCAAGCGTGAACTTCAACAATATCGATGCGGAACTGAAGGCGCTGCTGCACGGCGGGTCGCATAGCCTGAACGTTCCGGAACTCGGGCTCACCATGGCTGACGGAGGCGAGCGGATCGATCCCTCCAAACCAGAGTCTCAGAAGAAGTCCTAGGAGTGCGTTATGGCTTGCCCATTTCTGCGAGAAGGTCGCGCACGTTACTGCCACGCAGCCCCAGTACGGAAAATGATTCTGGATGGACCGGGTGCGAGTGAGAGCGGCCGTTGCGGTTCCGCGCGCTACGTCGATTGTGAGTTGGCGGATAAGCGCAGTGCGAAGCAGGATCGTTGCCCGCACCTGGAAGAGATCCGCGTGCAATATTGCGGGGTTTCTGCCATTCCGAAGCTGGTTCCCTTCAGCGATTCGCAATTGTCGAGTTGCACCAGCGACAACTATCGCTACTGCGATTCGTATTTGCACCTGGCGCAACCGCACGCCACAAAACCGCCGGCGAATCTTCTGTATTCGTCCAACCATTTCTGGCTGGACGCGGAGGAGTCTGGACTGTGCCACATCGGCATTGACGGCTTCGTCGCAGACATTGCGGGAAATGTGGACGGCATCACATTCGTCACCGCCCACGGAACGCGTTGTCCAGCTCTGGCGCTTTCGATTCACGGTGTCGAGTGGCCGATGAGTTTCCCAAATCCGGTAATGATTCAAAAGGTGAACAGCCGCCTGCGCAGCGATCCCAGCCGTCTGACTGCAGATCCGTACGGCGCCGGATGGCTATTCGAAGGCTGGGAAGTTCCGGGCCGCACCCGCGCTGGGTTGATTGCCGGACCGCGGGCAGCGGCGTGGCAAGAAGAGCAACGCGAGCAGCTGACGGAAGAGATTCATGAAAGACATGCTCCGGGCTGCGATGGAGGAATGCCGGTTCGTGGAGTCGCGCAGTTCCTGTCGCGTCCGGATCTGGTGTGCCTGTTCCAGCACTTTTTCTCGAAGGCAGACTGGACGGTAGAGAAATGAGGACCGGCCGAAACACGATCGCGTTTGCTGTCGGTGTGCTCGTGGCTCTGGTCCTGGGTTGGGTGGTATTTCCGCGCGTCCTTTATGTGAAGAAGAATCAGCCCGTCGATTTCCTGCACAAGACGCACGCCGAGAAATCAGGAGTCGCAGACTGCAGTGAGTGCCACACCATTCGCGATGACGGAAGCTTCGCGGGACTTCCGCCGATGGAAAAATGCGCCGCCTGCCACTCCGACAAGATTGGCGATAGCAAAGCCGAAGCAATTCTCGTGAACAACTACATCAAGCCTGGGCACGAAACTCCGTGGCTTATTTATTCGGAGCAGCCGGCGAATGTGTGGTTTTCGCACGCAATCCATGTAAAGCGCGCGAATCTGGCCTGCACGGAATGCCATTCCAGCTATGGCGAGTCGGACCAGATCCGTCCGTACGAACTCAATCGCATCAGCGGATACAGCCGCGATATCTGGGGGCACTCGATGTCGCGCCTGAGGCGAGCGCCGCATGAAGGCATGAAGATGAGCGACTGCGAGGACTGCCACAAGAAGCACGGCGTGGAGGTCGGGTGCCTGGGTTGCCACGAATGAAGGGAGATGCATGAAGCTCACTCGGCGGGATCTGCTGGCATGGAGCGCGGGGGCTGCAGCCGGTCTTATCGTAACGCCGGTTCCCTGGAAGATTCTCGACGACACTTCGATATGGAGTCAGAACTGGCCTTGGATCCCGCAACCGGCCCGGGTGCCAGTCGACATCAAGCAATCCCATTGCACGTTGTGTCCGAAGGGATGCGGATTGCGAGTACGGATGGCTGCGGGATGGGCCGTGGGCGTTGCCGGCATGAAGACTCATCCGATTAGCCGCGGAGCTCTGTGCCCGCTGGGCTTTGGAGCGCACCAGCTGAATTGGCATCCGCAGCGGGTGCGAGAGGTGCGACATCGTGGCAGTGCTGCTTCGTGGAGCGAAGCGCAGGCGGCGTTTGCCAAAGCAAAGAGCGAGGGGCCGGTGGTAATCATTGATGGCTATCCCGGGCGCGCAGCGTCGGCGGTGTTCCAGACCTTCGCTGAGAAAAATCGTGGGGAATATCGAATTGTTCTGGGCGCGGAATCCCGCTCGTTGACACCCTTCGAGAAATGGACCGGCCTACCCGCTGCGTCTCTCGGATACGATCTCGAGAATACTCAAACGATCATTAGCTTCGGCGCGCCGTTGCTCGATGGATGGGGAACGCCCGGATACGTTACGCGTCTTTGGGCGGAGAAAGCCGCAGGAGCGGACGATCCTCAGTTGCGCATCATTCAGATTGAACCGTCCCTGTCACGGACTGCGGCACGAGCGTGGCAGTGGGTGCAGGTTCGTGAAGGATCGGAATCGGCATTGGCTTCGGGATTGGCTCGTGTGCTGCTGGAGCAGAACCTGGTTCCCGCACACGGCCCGATCCCGCCCATCACGATCTCTGATGCTGCCACCCGCACGGGATTGTCAGAAGATGCGATCCAGAACCTGGCGCGGGCTCTCGTGGAGCGGCAGCCCACGCTGGCGATCGCTGCGAACGGAAACCCTTCCATCGCCGCGTTGAATGTCGTGCTCGGGTCGGTTGGAACTCGCGGTGGAATTGTCCGCCGGGAGAAGACTTCTCACGCGGATCTCTATGCTGACGCTGCAGTCTCGAATGCTCGAGCAATTCTGATTGATTCGAGCGTGCCCTGGGATGTCGTGCCGCCGACTGCTGCCGAAATCTT
Source organism: uncultured Acidobacteriota bacterium (assembly GCA_963763845.1). GTDB lineage: Bacteria > Acidobacteriota > Terriglobia > Terriglobales > Acidobacteriaceae > Sulfotelmatobacter. The sequence goes on along the minus strand of CAVXPX010000008.1, from coordinate 47,315 downwards.
TCGATTTGCCGCCTGGAACGGTGGGCCCACGAAGGCCGACTGGCTGCTCCCGGCTGCGGGCTTTCTCGAAGAACTGACGGATGTGCCGACCGCACCGGCCTTGCCGGTCGAAACTTATGCGGTCGCTCCAGCACTGGTAAAGACGATGTCCGACGTTCAAAGTGCTGCGCAATTTCTGGTTGGTATCGACTCAAGCCTGATTTCCACAGAAAAAATCATTCATGGCCGCTGCGCAAATTTATTCCACAAGCGTGCGGGGACGTTGCACGGACTGGAGTCCATCGCGATTTCAAAAATCGAATCCGTCCAAAAGCTGGAAGAGCAGCTCTGGCAGGGAGCCGTTTGGATCGGCGAACCATCTGCTCCCGGAAGGTTGCGGTGTGAGTTGAAAGAATGGCCATCTGAGGAAAGTTCCGAGCATGCGGATAACTGGACTAGCTCGTGGAATGCACCAGTGCTTCCGCCATTGGCCACGAAGCTCTACATCGAGTCGAGCTTGCGAGAAGCGCCGCAGAGGAGGAACGCATGAGCGCCCGCTACGGCATGGTGATCGATCTGGATCGGTGCACCGGTTGCGGCTCGTGCACGATCGCCTGCGCGTCAGAGAACAATGTTCCTTCCCTGCCGCAGGCCACGGCCCGAACCGGGCTGACTCCCTTGCTGGTGCGCAAAGTCTCGAATGGCGCGGACGGAGAGCGGCAGCGCGATGTGTTCTTCCCGATCATGTGCGCGCACTGCGAGCATGACACACCTTGCGTGAAGGTGTGTCCGCAGCAGGCGGTGGAGGTCGACAAAGCCACCGGGATCGTAATGCAGATGCCGCAACGTTGTCTTGGGTGCAGGTACTGCATGACGGCCTGTCCATATCACGCGCGTTATTTCAATTGGTGGGATCCGGCATGGCCGAAGGGGATGGAGAAGAGCTTGAATCCGGGCGTCGCGGTCCGCATGCGGGGAGTAGTGGAGAAATGCAATCTATGCCACGCGCGTTTGCACGCTGCGCAGGAGAAAGCGGCGGCTGCGGGAAAACGGGAGATTGATCCTGTCGACTATGTGCCCGCCTGTGTCGAGGCATGTCCGACGGGAGCGATCCGGTTTGGCAACCTGGCTGACCCGAATGATCCCGTCTCGAAGGAAGCGCGGTCGCCCGAAGCGTTCCGGTTGTTGGCGCGACTGGGAACGGAACCGAAACTTTATTACAAGTCGAAGGAGGCATGGGTGAGAGCGCTGGCGGAATCGAATCCCGCGCGGAATTCGGAGGTTCAACATGGCTAGCTCGGCTCTTACGGATGCCCGATGGATCGCGCGTGGCGCCGAGCGCACGCCGCTCTCGCGTTTTCTATTGTGGCTCGCGCCGTGGGCCGTCCTGCTCGCTGTGGGAGTATACGCAGCCGGGCTTTGCCTGTACTACGGCCTGAACCAGACCAACATGGATAACCGCTTCGCCTTTGGCCTGTGGATCTTCCTCGATCTCGGGATTATCGCGTTGGGGGCGGGCGCGTTCTTTACCGGATTTCTGGTCTACATATTAAAGAGAGCAGAACTCAAGCCAATCCTCAATACTGCCGTAGTTGTGGGCTTTATCTGTTACAGCGGCGCAGTGTCTATTCTGATGATTGACGTTGGACAGCCGCTTCGCGCGTGGTTCACCTTCTGGCATCCCAACACGCATTCGATGCTCACCGAAGTCACGTTCTGCATTTCCTGCTACCTGCTGGTGCTGAGCCTGGAATATATTCCGATCCTGCTAAGGAACCGGCAACTGCGAAAGCTGCCGTCATTCCTTGTGTTCGAGCATCAATTACACAAACTCGTGCCGGTGCTGGCCGCCGTCGGAACGCTGCTCTCGTTCTTCCACCAGGGCTCGCTCGGCGGACTCTACGGCGTACTTCGCGGGCGTCCGTTTGCATTCCGCGCCGGATTTCTTATCTGGCCTTCTACCTTCTTCCTATTCATTCTGTCCGCGATTGCCTCGGGTCCGAGCTTTCTGATGCTGATCACGGCCACAGTCGAGAAAGTAACCCGAAGGAAACTGGTGCCCGACGAAGTGTATCGGCGGTTGGGATTTATCTCGGGATTGCTTCTGGCGCTGTACATCGCAGCGAAGTCGATCGACACGCTGGTCTGGCTGAACATCACTTCCCCATCAGAAGGATTCGCGCCGTGGCAGTTCTATTCCTACAAGCCGTTCGGCACACCACTCCTGTTTGCAGAGATTGTGCTATTGGGCTTGCTTCCGGCCTGCTTGCTGATTTTCAAAGCTACAGCACGGCGGCGCTGGCTGCTGCTCACTGCCGCGGCAATGGCGTGCGCCGGTATCCTGCTGAACCGCTTCGTCCTGACCGTTCAGACCCTCGCGCTCCCGACGCTGCCATTCGACGATTTCCTGCAATACACGCCAAGTTGGCAGGAGGTTGCCAGCTTTGGCGGCGTGATCGCTTACGGGGTCATTCTCTATTCGCTTTCATATCGTTACCTTCCGATGTTTCCGTCGAAGGGAGGAGATTCGCATGTTTCCGGGCATTGATGGCTTTCACTGGGCATTCGGCCACATTCTTTTTCTGTCTTTATTCTTCGCTATTGTTCTGACCATTCTGACGACCGTGGGGTCGGCGGTTTGGCGCACAGCGAGGGATTTCCGCGTCCACCAAGCTATCGATTTTTACTGGAAGGAGAACTTCTCCGAACTTCCGGAAAGCGATCGCCGCTGCCGCCACGAACTTGCCGGAAGGGTAATTTCGAGAACTTGTGACAATGCCTTCGATTGCCGGCACTGCGAGAAGTATTCGCAATTCGCGGTTTTGCCGCCGACTGGAAATGTGAATTCACTCGGACTCAACTATTCCCAGGATCGCTTTTATCATCGCGGACACACGTGGTTAAAGCCCGAAGAGAATGGCACGGTCACAATCGGGCTCGATGATCTCGCGGAGCACCTGGTGGGTGATCCAAACTCCGTGCGGATGCCGGAGATTGGCGACGAGATCGATCTTAACCAGAGGGCGTGGAGCATGCGCAAGAACGGAAAAGTGATTCAAGTGCGGGCGCCCATCGAAGGAAAAGTGATTGCCACCGGTGGACCCAGGGAAGGATGGTACTTGAAACTCCAACCTCGGCTCGATCTCCACAATCCGCTAACCCTGCGTCATCTGCTCCGTGGGCCGGAAGTTCAGGGATGGCTTGGGCGCGAGGTGGAGCGTTTGCAGATTCAGTTGCGCGCACCAAATACTCCTCCCGCGTTGGCAGATGGAGGAGTGCTCATGCCTGATCTGATGAGTTCGATCCCGGAAGGAGACTGGGATACTGTGCTCGCGGATACATTCCTTGAGGCCTGATCGTGCGCTATCAGTGTGATATCTCGTAGCGCTTGAGCTTGTCGTAAAGCGTGGAGCGGTCAATCCCCAACGAGGTAGAGGCTTCTTTCACGTTCCCGTGTTTGCGCTCCAGGGCTGCAACGATCGCCCGCCGTTCGAGTTCTCCAAGCGGAACATCGGGAATTTCCCAGCTCTGCGCCTGCACTCCGCTGTGCTGCAGCCAGGAGAAATCCTGCTCATCAAGCATGCCGTTATGGCAGGTGACGATGGCGCGCTCGATGACATTCTCAAGCTCGCGAACGTTGCCGGGCCAGTCGTGAGCGATAAGCAGCTTTCAGCGCTGCCCCTGAGATCCCACCCACATCTTTTCCAAGTTCCGATGAAATCCGCTGCACGAAGTGTTCCGCCAGCAGGGGAATGTCTTCGCGGCGTTCGCGGAGCGGCGGCAGATGAATCTCGATCACGTTCAGGCGGTAATACAAGTCTTCGCGGAACCTGCTCTGCTGCACTTCCTCGGCAAGGATCTTATTGGTTGCGGCGATGACTCGGACGTCCACTTCGATTTCCTGACTGCCTCCCACGCGGTAGAAGCGGCGTTCCTGCAGGACACGTAACAAGTCCGCCTGGAGCTTGGGAGAGATATCACCAATCTCGTCGAGAAAGATTGTGCCGCCGTCGGCGAGTTCGAATTTTCCCTTCGCCTGTGCGTTCGCGCCGGTAAAGGCTCCCTTCTCGTAGCCGAACAGTTCGCTCTCCAGCAAAGTTTCCGTGAGCGCGGCACAGCTGACGGCGATGAATGGCTTGTCGGCTCGATTTCCGGAGAAATGTACAGCGCGGGCCACCAATTCCTTCCCTGTGCCGCTTTCTCCATGGATTAGGACCGTGCTGCGTAAACTCGCCACTTCCTGAGTAAGACCCAGAATCTCTTCCATGCGGGGATTCTTGGTGATGATGTCGTGATGACGGTATTGCCGCGTAAGCTTCTTGCGCAGAATTGCGTTCTCACTCTGCAACTTCTTTAATTTGAGAATGCGCGAGACCAGCATGGAGATTTCCTGCGGATTGCATGGCTTGACGATGTATTCCTGCGCGCCTTCTTTCATGGCCTGGATGGCGGTGTCCACGGTCGCGTAAGCCGTGATAATGATGATCGATGCATCCGGCCGGATGCGGTGGATTTCCATCATGGTTTCGATTCCATCCATTCCGCCGGGCATTTTGAGGTCGACGAAGCAGATTGCGTAATCGGTGGCGCGAGCCAGTTCCAGTGCTATTTGGCCGTTCGAAGCGGTATCGACGCGGTAGCCATCCTCACGCAGCCACGCCGCCATGGACTCGCACATTACGTCTTCGTCATCGACAACGAGAATGGGCCAATTTTTCTTCATACTCTTCCCTCTCGCGAAAATCTCTCGACTAGTTGCAGGCCGCAACGGGCACAGTACTTTTCTGCCTTGGCATCAACGAGCCCGATGTGAGTCGCCAGGCTCATGGCGCATGCCGGTTCGGAACAATGGACAAGACCGAAGGTGTGTCCAAGTTCATGCAGAACTTCTTTGACGGCCCGTTCCCGCAGCAAATTCTCCTGCGCCGGAAGCCCGTAAAACTCCTGATGCAGTCGGCACAACGAGACCACAGCCACCGGTCCGTCGAACTGCGCCTGTCCAAATAAGAAACTCAGCATCGGTATCGCCAAATCAACATCCGTTACACCGAGAATTCGGGAAGCATCGCGCGGCACGATTTGCGACAACATTTTCATGATCTCTACCGATTGATACTGGCCTCGCTTCTGGTCAAATGCCCGCTCGGGAATCGTCAAAGCGGGCAGCCGCTGGATCGGCAGCGGGAACCATTCCGCCACTGCGCTCTCGATCCAGTCCAAGGCGCTTCCGGGCACGTTTCCGATCGGCACCAGACAAAGATCGTTCACACACCTTGTACCTGCACTTCCCTCGATTCCGCCGCCGCGCTGGTTTGCGATTTCAGCGGAAGCGTAACTGTGAACCTCGTTCCTTGGTTGCGCTGGCTGACGACTTCAACCTCCCCTTCGTGGGCCTTCACGATCCCATAGAGCACGGCAAGCCCGAGCCCAACCCCCTTGCCTTCCGCTTTCGTGGTGAAGAACGGGTCGAAAATCTTGGATAGATTTTCCGGAGCAATTCCTTCCCCGGTATCCTGAACGCAGAGTTCGACACTCTCTTCCTGCGGGATCAGCCGGGTGCGGATGGTCAGCTTGCCTCCGCCATGCGGCTGCATCGCTTGGGCTCCGTTGAGCACCAGATTGAGAACGACCTGCTGGATCTGCGAAGAATCGCACTCGACGGCGGGTAGATTCTCCTGTAAGTCGAGAACGACTTCGGCACTGATCAATTTCAGCTTATGGTCGGCCAGTCCCATGGTTGTCCGCACGAGCTTATTCAGGTCAGCCGGTGCGCGCTGAGGTTTCGACCGCCGGGAGAAGGCGAGCAGATCCGAGACGATGCGTCCTACGCGAGCCGTCTCGGTAGAGATCAAGCTTAAATATTTCCGGAACTCGGCTTCGCGGCCCGGCGGGTAAGAACCACTGGCCATCAGGCGCTCGAGCAGCATGGAGAGATTCAAGACACCAGATACTGGATTGTTGATTTCGTGGGCGACGCTGGCAGCGAGTTGTCCGAGTGTCGCCAGACGATCGGACTGTACCAGCTTTCTCTGCGCAGCTTTCAATTGTTGCGTGCGCTCGTCCACCTTAACTTCGAGCGTCTGCTGCATGTCATTGAGTTCGGCCACGGCAAGCTTCAACCGCTCTCGCATCTTGTTGAACGAGTCCACTAATTCATCAAGTTCCTGGCTGCCGCGGGCATTGCTGATTTCGATTGGAGTATCCAAATCCATTGCGCTCACAGCCTTGGTTCCGGCGATGAGTTCCTGAATTGGAGTCGCAACGAAGTGCCGGGTGAAGACGATGACGAAGGCGGCGCCAATCCCAACTTCCAGCAGCGTCCAGAGGATGGTTTGGAGAGTAATCGCCCTGGTCTGCTTTTGGACTGGATCCAATCGCAGAGCGACATCGACGACTCCTAACACCTTGGTTGACGCGTTATGGGCATGGCAGCTCGCATTGCTGCACGAGGGCTCGTTATAGATAGGCGCGACCATATTGATGGTCTTAACGCCGTTCGGAGAGGTGGCGTAGCGAACTCGCGCATCTTCGGTGGGCCGGTTACGGATGGCGTCCTTGCTATGACAACTGACGCACACCTCGCTCGAAGAGTTCGCCATGCGAGTCTGCTCGGTCGCATTGGTAGAAAATACCAGCCGTCCCTCGCGGTTGTACATGCGGATGCGATCCACACCCTGCTTGTCGGCGATGACGCGCATGATTTCGTAGGCGGCCTTGCGGTCATCGTCGAGCATCGCGTGCCAGGTAGCGCCGGTGATGCCGCGCGAAAGCTGGTCTGCTCCCAAAATCATCGTCTCGACCAGTTGCTTTTGTTGGCTCCGAAAATTGAGATATCCGCTGACCCCACTGATCGCGACGATGAGAATGGTGAGGGAGAGAATGAGTTTGGGGCCGAGTTTTCGGGGCATGGTGTGGCGATCTTCAGACCATCCGCCGCCATCAACAGATGGCGACACGGATGACAGTGCTCCTGCTAAAGCCTAGCCAGCCCTTTAAAAGCACACCGTGATTGTCACTTCCATGACCCGTGATTCGAATCACGGTAGGGTGGAAAGATATTCAGAAACCAGAGGTTATCGGTTGCAGCGGGTGAGCTTGGCAGCCAGATGGGTCGGGGATTTGAAGGGAAGGTGGCGTAAAAACGTGACCAGAAATCAGGCGACATTTCCCGTGCGGAAACGCTCCGGATCACAAAGCTCGACCACGCTGAGGCGGTCAGCGGCTCCGACCTTGCGGAGGATGTTGTGAACGTGATTCTTCACCGTCTGCTCCGAGAGGTTCAGTTGAGCGGCGATTTCCTTGTTCGTCAGACGTTCCCGGAGCAATTCCAGAAGCTGCTGCTCGCGGCGGCTGAGTCCAAGGTCTGTTCTCCAAGCGGATGCCGACGGACTCGGCTGCTGCGACACGAAGCGGAATAGAGCAATCGACAAGGAGGGCGGACATACGGCCTCTCCGTTCGCGACAGCGCGAATCGTAGCTGCTACTTCCAGAGCCGAGGCATCCTTCAGCACATAGCCGACGGCGCCCTCGTGGACGGCCCGAAGAAATGTATTCTCATCGGAGTCCATATCGACCATCACGATCTTGACTTCGGGGATGGAAGCCTGCAGCGTCGAGATAAGACCGGATTTAGAAAAGCCGAGACCACTGGAGTCCAGAACGATAATGCCGGGCTCTTTCTCAATGATCTCCCCGAGCGCGGCGTCCGAATAAGGACTTGCACCCACCACTCGAATGTCTTTCTTTGCGAGAAGCCGCACTAAGGCTTCGCGTAAGAGACGATTCTCTGCGAGAAGGTAAACTTCGGCGATGTACTTCGGACTCATCCGGACTCCCCTAGCAGGCTGCTGAAAAACTAGCGACGGACTTAGTTTCCTTTCCGTCCTTCATTGTTTTTCATCATTTCTATGTCGGAATGGTTGATTCTCAGTGCTTTTGTAGCCCCCAGCGCTACCTTTATGTGCTCCGAGACACACTTCGGCCTCGACTTACACCGCAGGAACTGCGGCCGCGAGGTTTCGCATGCGCACCAGATTGTAGGCCGCGCAGGCGAAGGTGAAGCTCCAATCCAACCCTGCAAACTCCACGGTGCCGCAGCTTGCGCATCAGCGCAATCGTCTTCAGCCAGCCGAAGCATTCTTCGATTCGCTTCCTCTTTCTTTGGCTGATGGCGTAGCCCGGATGCCGCGTCGTGCGTGCATCGATCGCGCTGCCACCAGGCCGTTTGTGGTTCTGCGCCACATGCGGCGTCACGTTCAGATTCCGGCACTCGGCCACGAATCCCTGCGTGTCGAATCCCTTGTCTCCGCCCACTGTCACCGGCTGCGTCCCCGGCAACTTCTCCAACATCACCAGCGCCGCATCGCGTTCTGCCGTCCCGTTGGCCTGGAACACTTCCGCCGCGACGATCAGCCCGTTGCGGTTCTCCACCAACAGGTTCCCGCTGTAACTCAACTTCGACTCCTTGCCCGGCCCTTTGCGCGCCAATTGCGCCTCGGGGTCTGTCTTCGATTCGTGGGTATCGTTGGACCGCTGCTCGCCGTGAAAGTCTACCGTCGGGTTGCCCGGATCATCCGGCGGAGGCCCGGGTTTCCCCGCCTTCGCTTGAAAAGTCTTTGCTCCCGCCCAGGCTTCCAACAATGTCCCGTCTACGGTGAAATGTTCATCCGACGTCAGACCTTGAGCACCCGCTTGCGCCACCACTTGCGCCAAGAACTCCTGGGCCACGTCGGCTTGCAGCAACCGATCACGATTCTTGGTGAACGTGGTCGCATCCCACACCTCGTCATCCGCATTCAGGCCCACAAACCAACGGAACAGCAAGTTGTAGTCCATCTCTTCCATCAGCAAACGCTCGCTGCGGATGCTGTACAGCATCTGCAGCAACTGCGCCCGCAGCAACTTCTCCGGCGCAATCGACGGCCGTCCTACAGAAGCGTACATGCCGTCAAACCTTCGCGACAGCCGGACCAAGACTTGGTCAACCATAGTCCGGATGTCACGCAGTGGATGATCCTTGGGCACGCGCTTTTCGGGAGACAAATAACTGAACATATGACTCTGCTGCTCATCAGTTCCGCGCATGCTTTCTCGTACCATAGTTCGCTGTGGATTAGCAGTAGTTTTTCAGCAGCCTGCTAGGAATCACGCGCAAGCTATCGCGCTACTGAACTATCGCTTTCGCGGGCCGTCCGGCGAAATGCTGGTCGGGCAAAAGCTGACTGAGCCCCCTACGAAGAAATTCCTGAACCTGAGTCAAAGGCGAAACGTCATGGCGCGCTGTGTTAAATCTTAGAACTCACGTAAAAAAATAAAGTTGCTCCCAAAATTGCTAAGCACGACAAATTCATCATCAATTTAAAAACCTACTCGCGTTGAGTCCACCCCAAGCTCAGCGATGAACGTAGACTCGCAAGCAATATTCGCCTGCAATGCAATCAGAACCGCAATAATCAAAGGACAAATCGATTTAGCGCGGGTGTCGAAAAATCACGGCACTATTTCAATCCCTGATTACTGGATTTCATCGCTCAGCACTAGAAGGCGGGATCACAACGGGGTGGCTCCGTTCTCGTTCGAATCTTCCTTGCAGGTGTCGATTCTCTACTGCACTCCTTGAATTCTGCCTCGTATTAGTTCAGAAACATTGGGATTACTGTATGACTGTGGAGCGGCTGCGGTATATACGGCATTTCATGTACGCCTTCTGAGTCGGAGGACAACGGGCGATTCGAAACTGAAATTGGGTGACAGGTATCACCGGAGTTGGTATCGGGGATCACTGATTCTGCAACCGGACGGCGATAGATTTCCCAAAACCAAATTGGACCTTACCACTCCCATTTGGGCACATTATGCAAATCACTCGCGCGTCCGACTACGCTGTTCGCGTTCTGATCCATCTTGCGTCGCTACCCGCAAGCACAGTGGTGCGACAGTCCGACCTTGCAGAAATAACCGATGTCCCCGGCCATTTCCTCTCGAAGGTTTTACAACAACTGGCTCGATCGCGGCTGATTCGGTCCCAGCGAGGCTGCGGGGGCGGCTACAAACTGGCGGTTCCCGCACAAAGCATTTCCCTCCTCGATGCAGTTCAGGCAATCGAGGGACCGGTGCGGTTGAACCAATGCGTTGCGGAGGGCGCTTCCTGCGAAAGAAAAACCTGGTGCCCTGCCCATCGCGTTTGGGCAGAGGTGCAAGCCGCCGTCGTAGGAGTTCTGGGCTCCGCATCCATGTCCGATCTGGCGTTGCAAGCCGGATCGCTGACGGAGTTGCGTCAGCATAACCGAAACAAACCGGTCGTGATATCTGGATTACCGTTCAAGTCCAAATCTCTTCGCCGATGAAACTGTAACCGTCTAAGAGTTTCCCTCAGAGACCGGCCCTTCCTTTTACCGAAGTGCCTTTGTTTTTCGAGGTAATCCGCCCGGAATCGCGCTGCAGAACTCGGTTCTTCCCCGAAGTTCGACCATCCAACTTTATGAGAGCAGTTGTTAACAGGCACGTTTCGGGAGGACTGAGTATGAAGAACATCGATCCGTCTCACGTCGTCAGTCACACTACCAGCGGCCCTATTTGCGAGCACTGTCAAGGGACAACCGAACACGAACCGTGGTGCATTACAAGAGATCCAAATGTTCTCTACGCGTACCGGATCGTAGCCGAACCGGCGATGCTTACGCTGGAGGATACGCTGATTCTGCATTCACTGGGTGTGCGTTGGGCCGCAACCCAGGGATGAAACCGCTGCCTGACACCTGCGATTCGGGTTTTGTGAACTACGCCCGATCTCAAGTTGTAATTGTGATTCAGCGTCACAACGGCTGGCTAGTTACGCGGGAAGGAAAACGGGGCAGGACGACTTTCACCGCGCATCCCTTGCCCCCGGGCCGGTTGCCGATCTCAATGGTGCCTCCATGCGCCTCGACAATCTGACGCGAAAGTACGAGTCCAACTCCGCTGCCGGTGGGCTTCGTCGTGTAGAACGGCGTGAAGACGTTGGCAGAATTCAGAAGGCCGTGACCCTCGTCTTCGATGGTCAGCACGACGTCTTCCGGACGCGCATCCCAACGCACCAGAACTCCGTTGGAATCCGCAGGGCGAGGATTTTGGACTTCTTGTGCCCCAGTCCGGGCTTCCAGAACTGCGTCGGCCGCGTTGCGAACCAGATTAATCAGCATTTGCTCAAGCTGATCAGGATCAGCTTGGAAAGCTACGTCCGGCCCCGGCTGCACACAGACTTTTACTCTGGTTTCGAGTCCCGCGGCACGCGAGATTAGCGGGCCCAGAGTAATTTCTCGCAACATTGGCGCAGGCGTCTGCGCCAGCCTGCGATAGGCTTCAAGGAACCGGTGGAGAGAGGCAGAACGCGCTTCGATAATTTCCAAACCGCGTTGGAGATCGCTGCGCACTTCGTCATCCATCGGCGTTGAAGAGACGCGTGAACTCAGGCTTCCCGCAATCGATTTGATGGGGGCCAGCGAGTTACTGAGTTCGTGGCCAAGGACGCGGATCAGCCGCTGCCACGCTCTTCGTTCTTCTTCCCGCAGTGCGCGGCTCACATCTGACAGGACTAACAGAGTGTGCGGGATTCCGTGCTGCCGGAACGAACTACGCCGGAGCAGCCACCTGGCGTGCGAATCACGAAGATGCAGCTCAACCAAGCTCTCCTTCTCGCCGCTCAGGCAGGGTTCCAGCCCGAGGTCGGCCGCACTCCGCCCGAGAAGGTGAGCCTTTGTGTCATGCAGCAGGCGTTCTCCGGCTGGATTTACGAGGCGCAGCTTTGACGCCAGATCGAAGGCAAACAACGGTGCGTCAATTTCATCGACGACCCGCTGCAATAACGCCGTAGCTTCGATCGCGCGGACTTTCTGATCGGAAAGCATATCCGCCAGCGCATTGACTTCGAGAGAGAGCTCCCCGAGAGCATCCTCGGGAGCGGCATTGCGCGCGCGGAAAGAATAGTCTTCATCCCGCAGCGATCCGACGACATTGGCCAGAGTCTGCAGCGGCCGTGTTGTCTGTTCCTGCAACGCCAGAGCGATCAGCCACCAGACGAAGAGCTCGGCGCCAAGAAAAGCGAGACGGGACTCAATACTCCATGGCTGCGCCCACACGAGAACGGCGCTCACAATCAGGCCGGGAAGCGCAACGAGAAAGGAATAGAGGCTGATGCGGTGTTCGTACAGGAGTTTGGCTCGCCTTCGCGGGTGAGGTCTCGGAGACGAGCTAGACTCCATATTTCTCCATGCGTCGGTACAGAGCGCCGCGGCTTAGTCCCAGGGCTTCGGCAGCCTGGCTGACGTTTCCCTGGAAACGCTGAAGCGCCTTGCGTACAAGGACGGCCTCGACGGCCTCGAGACTGAGGTCCTCAAGATTCTGCGACGGGGAACGAGCGGAGTTCAAGGCGAGATCGGCAGGTTGAATTTCAGGCGTGCGGCACATCAAGACCGCGCGCTCGATTGTGTGTTCGAGTTCGCGGACATTTCCGGGCCACGAATATTGCTTCATGGCCTGCAGAGCGGCAGGATCAAACCTCTGGACATCACGCCGATAACGGTTTGCGTAACGCGAAAGAAAATGAGTTGCGAGCAGCGGAATATCTTCGCGACGTTCTCGCAACGCGGGGACATGAATCTCGACGGTATTCAGCCGAAAGAGCAGATCTTCCCGAAACTGCCCGGAGCAACAGGCGGCGGAAAGATCAGTATTGGTGGCCGAAAGGACGCGCACGCTAATGCGGCGGGATCGCGAAGATCCTACACGTTCGATCTCTCCAGATTCGAGAACTCGCAGCAGTTTCGCCTGCTGGCGAAGCGGAACGTTCCCGATCTCATCCAGAAAAATCGTGCCGCCATCGGCCAGCTCAAAACGTCCGATTCTGTCGTTACGGGCATCGGTAAATGCCCCTTTTACATGTCCGAATAATTCGCTCTCGAAAACTCCGTCAGGAATGGCCCCGGTATTGACAGCAACCAGCGAACGGGACGCGCGCGTGCTTAGTGCGTGTAGAGTTTGTGCAACCACTTCTTTTCCTGTACCGTGCTCGCCTGTGATCAATACGTTCGCATCGGATGGTCCCACGCGGGCGATGGTGTCGAGCACGGGTTGCATGGCAGGAGCACTGGCAAGAAACTCCGGCCGCCCCTCTGCTCGCAGCAGCCGATTTTCCGCTTCGAGCCGCGCCGCCTGCTGCAGGGCTCGATGCAGTTCAATCTGTGTCCGAAGAATTGAGACCAGTCGCTCGTTTTCCCACGGCTTCTGGATGAAATCCCTTGCCCCGCGCCGCATCGCTTCGACGGCCAGCTCAACGTTGGCCCAGGCGGTCATGACGATGACCGGAACCGTGGCATCGAGCCCAACGATCTCCGAGAGCAAGTCGAGACCCTCCTGCCCAGACGTCGTGTCGCGCGTGTAATTCAGGTCGATCAGGACTGCATCATAGGAGTTGCTGGCAAGAGCTTCTCTGACCAGAGCAGGAGAGCGAACTTTATCGACGCGATAGCCCTGCGGACGCAGCAAGAACTCGAGAGCTTCCAGGATATGTTCCTGGTCATCGGCAGCCAAGACGCGGACGGGCGCAACTGATTCGGAGCGAAATGGCTTGAGATCCGCTTCTCCGGGTTTGACCGAGATTGGCATTGTCGTTAAGGCGAATGGGAAGGTACTACGCCGCTCACGGCATCCTGAATCAGTATGCCATTATGTTCCAAAGTCGTGCCGGTTGCGCGGTCGAGTTCCACCTTCGCCTTTTCGTAGACCGTCATTGCGCTGACCAGGTCCAATTCGGCAAGGGCCAAGTCCCGCTGAGCCGATAGGGTCTGATAGCTGGAGCCGGCGCCGAGTTCCTGTTCCTTTTTCGTGATCTCGAAGGTGCGTTGGGCGAGATCGCGTGCTTTCTTCGCAGCTTCGACTCTGGCGCCGGTTTGATCGAGCGCGTACTGGGCATTCCGCACTTCGATGCGAACCTGCTTCTTCAGTTGTTCCAGCCGCAGTTCCGCCTGGCGATACTCCAATTCAGAGCGGAACTGGTCAGCCTTCGCAACACGATTACGAATCGGAATATTCAGATTGAGGCCGACATAATAGTCTGGCGAAGTGTTGTTGAAAGAGTTCCCCACCGCTCCGCCAAAATCAGTGGGCACATTCGAAACGTTCGGGCCAAGGTTGTACACAGGGTTCAACGGACCTGCTAAACCGGACCCTCCGTAGAAGCCGATCAATGAAAGTGAGGGCAACAGCGCGTTGCGGGCAGCGCGGCGGCTGATCTGCCGGTTGACGAGGTCAATGTCAGATTCGGCAAGTTCCGGGCGATCGTGTTCGGCTTCTGTCATGAGATCTTGAATCGGTTGGTCGGTCTCGATCGTGACGGCCTGCATGCGGTCCGTGGGAATGACCGGCATCGCTTGCAGCATCGGATCGTCCAGGCTCCGGGTGACGGCGTTTTTCATCAACGTTTCTTGAAGCTCAAGATTCGTCCTGGCTACCGTCAAATCCTGATCGCGCTTGGAAACTTCGGCTTCGGCGCGCAACACATCGAGTGCCGGAACCGCTTCCAGCTTCAACTGCTTCTTCGTGTTATCCAGCGTCTGCTGGGCAAATTCAAAGGATTGCTCGTTCACCTGGGTTTGTTCGTAAGCGCTGACCAGATCCCAATAAATATTCTCGATCTGAGTAACGGTCGCGATGACCTGATCTTTAAAGGCGATATCGGAAATCTTCTTGTTGTTTTTCGCGATGTGCAGGTAGCGAAGATTCGGTCCGAAACCGAAACCTGCCAGCAATTCCTGCTGAATCTGGAAGCGGAACATGGAACTCAATGTGGGAGACAGGTTGAAAAACGGGCTGTTCGTCGTCTGCCGCAGGTTATCGAATGCAAAGCTGATACTGGTTCCGGTAGAAAAGGCCTGGGAGTAGAGAGCACTCACCTGCACCGTATTGGCCTGCAGGGAAGGAACTCCGTAGATTTGCCGGTTTGCTTCGGGAGAGGTCTGGTGCTCATCGCCGCCATTCAGGCTGATGAACGGATCGTACGATGAAACCGCCGTTCCGGTGCCGAGTGTCGACTGAACCAAGCCGGAAGCTCCTGCGCCCGCGCCACCTGCGCCAGCCGTTGTGCCTCCTGCTCCGCCGCCGGGAGCGCCGGTGCCGAATCCGCCGACTCCTCCGCCCGGCGTTCCCTGCACTACACCGGTATTAACACCGCGGAAAAATCCACCGGCCTGCGTCCGCAAAATATCGGTGTTTGCAATGGGAATGTTATAGCGCGCAATCGCAAGGTCGAGATTATTCTCCAGCGCCAAATCGAGCGCGTCCTTTAACGAAATGTACAGTTTGCCGTCGCGAATCAACTGGTCAAGACGTTGTGAATTGCTAAGGACCGGCTCAGGAACTGTATCCCCCTCGTAGGCATTCAACGGGTCGTGCGATTTTGGCATCTCGAATTGCTGCGGAGTCTGCAGTTGGAGCCCGGAAATCCCCTGACCGGGCTGGTTCGCTGGTATCGCAGCCTGGGCGAATAGACTGGCGGTAAGCACCAAATGGCCACAGATCGACAGAACTCCAAATCTCCCAACCCTCGAGGTGAGTGAGTTCACGATGCGCTGACCTCCGTCGGCTGAGTGAGTGATGAAGCTGCCGTGTCACCTACGACCCACCCGTCGCGCAGCTGGATCGTTCGGCTGCCATAGCCGGCATTCGTTTCCGAATGTGTGACCTGGACGATCGTGGTTCCCTGCTGATTCAGATCGCGAAAGAGCTCCATGATCTCCTTTGCCTGGCCGGAATGAAGATTGCCGGTCGGCTCGTCAGCCAGCAGGAGCGGCGGTTTGTGAATCACGGCGCGCGCAATTCCCACGAGCTGTTGCTGGCCTCCGGAAAGCTGGCTGGGGTACAAGTCTTTTTTGGCGACAATTTGAAAGCGGTCGAGAGTATCGGCAACCAGACTTTGTCGTTCGCGGCGTGGAATGTCTTTGTAGGAGAGCGGCAGATCGATGTTCTCCTGAACCGTGAGGTCGTCCAGCAGGTGATAGCTCTGGAAAACCATGCCGACATTCTTCTTGGCCAGCTCAGCGCGTTGTTTGCGCTTCATGGCGTGCGCGGCCTGGTCGCGGAACCAGTACTCGCCTTCCCATCCGTCGTCGAGCAGGGCAAGCACATTCAAGAGTGAGGACTTCCCCGCCCCCGACGGTCCCATGATGGTGATGAACTCGCCTTCGCGAATTTTCAGATTCACTCGCCGCAAGACCCAGGTCTGTCCGGCAGGAGTTTTGTAGCTGCGCTCGAGATTTTTGAACTCAATCATCTGCAGTCTCCGATAACCATTTATTCGTAGCGCAACGCAGTAATCGGCTGCACGCGCACGGCACGCCGGGCGGGCAGAGTGGCAGCCAGCATCGCCAGGGCTCCGATCGCGAGTGTGACCAGCAGCAGCGTCAGCGGATCCCGGTAGGAAACTCCGAACAACTGGCTCTTTACAAAGCTGGCAAGCGCAATCGAGAGTGGCACGGCGATCGCAACGCTCCATCCCGTGACCGTAAGGACTTCGCGCAAGACCATGATGACAACTGCCTCCCGAGTCGCGCCAAGCGCCATTCGAATGCCGATCTCACGAGTGCGTTGTGCAATCGAATACGCCAACACGCCGTATAGCCCGATCGCGGCGAAGAAAGCAGCCACCACTCCAAAGCTGCCGGCCAGGAACGAGAGCAGCCGTTCAGAAGTCAGCGTCGTGTCAATTTCCGAAGTCATCGACTGCAACGAATCGACTACGAGCTTCGAATCAATGCCCATAACGGCCGCGCGCACGCTGCTGGCCGCCGTTTCCGGCGCCTGCAAAGTCCGGATATAGACGGCAACGGAATTCGGCTCCGTTTCCTGAAAAATCGGCGTGTAGAAAATGGGAACTGGCGGCGCGTGGAGATTGGTATGCTTGGCATCTTTTACAATGCCGACAATCGTTAAGGGTTTGCCTTTGAGTCCTCCAACAGTGAATGTTTTTCCGAGGGCCTGATCCGGGGCGCCAAAGAATTTCCGCACGACACTTTCATTCACGGCGACGACCCTCAAGCTCGTCGGACTATCCGCATCAGTGAAGCCTCGCCCCACAACGACAGGAAGGCGCAGCGTCGAAAAATAGCCAGGAGTAACGCGCTCCCACTCAAAACTCAGCCGCTCGAATTCCTGGCTCTGATAGCCGGGGACGTTCACGTTGGTAGTGTCGTTGGAATTCGCAAGGACCGGATCGTCGGTCATCCCCACCGATTGCACCCCCGGCTCTGAGCTGAGCGTCTCGATCAGACGCTTGTACAGCGGCGCGATTGCGGTGGACTGATATCCGGCAAGATGCGGGTCGAGTTGGAACGTCAGCACATGCTCGGGAACGAACCCTACATCCACCGATTTTAGATTGGCGAGGGTGCGGCCGAATAATCCTGCACCGACGAGCAACAGAACGCTCAGGCCGATCTGTACACCGACGGTGAGACGGCGAAATCTGGCGTGGGCGAGTTCTGCTGTGCCAGTCTGCTGTTTCAGCGCGAGAGTAACCTGTGGACGATAGAACTGAAGAATCGGTGCGAGACTAAACAGCAAACTCGCGGCGACGGACACCGCGAAAGAAAACAGAACCACGCGGTAATCCGGTGTCGCTGTGAGCGCGCTCATCCCGCCGGTCGTAGCGGTAGGATTTACCAGCGTGATAAGGGTTTTTGCCAGCAAGGGCGAGAGCGCCACTCCACAGAGTCCTCCCACAATTCCAAGCGCGAGACCTTCGACGAGCAATTGCCGGATGACTCTTCCACGGCTCGCTCCCAGCGAATAGCGAACGGCGATCTCGCGATTCCGGCCGGCCGCGCGCACCAGTAACAGGCTTCCAACATTTGCCGTCGCCATTAAAGTCAGCAATCCAACCATGCCTAAAAGGATCAGTAACGGAACGCGCATGTTCTCGCGCATGGGAGAAAATCCCTTTGAACCATCCAGCAATGTCAGATAACTCTTGGCGACAAACTGCTCGCGGAACCGTTCGCTGCGGCTGGAAATGCTCTGAAGTTCCACGGCGCGGAGTGACTTCCAGAGTGGATCGATACCCGCCTGAGCCTGCTGCACGGTAATGCCCGGCTTCAGTCGCGCAATCATGTTCAGCCACTTCGACCGGTGATCTTCAAGTTCGTCCCATTCCGGAGTCATCTGCGACTTCATCGTGATGGGAACGAAGAAATCCGGGACAGTTCCGCCAATCACGCTGTTGAACCCAGGTTGCACGACGCCGATGATCGTGAACGGATTGCCATTGATCAAAATTCCCTGATTCACCACCGCCGGGTCCGCCGCGAAATGCTGCGTCCAATAGCGGTAACCCAGAACGATCAACGGCGCGGCGCCTCGTGTCGCGCTGTCCTGTGGAATGAACAGCCGACCGACCGCAGGCTTGAGTCCCAGGACCGAAAAGTAATTGCCGCTTACCAGTTCAGTATTGGCGAGGCTCGGCGTGTTGTGCCACTGCACGCCTACCTGCGCCGGAAACATGGCCACCATCCCTTCGAACACAGTGTTTTGATCGCGCAGATCGCGATACATCGGATAGGAGAAATAATCGCGATTGTCGCCTCCGTATGAATCCGTGTGCCCCGTGTCCGATCCGGTGAACTGCAACATGACCAGGCGGTCCGGTTCGACGACTGGCACACTTTTCAGCAGAACCTGATCGACCAGAGAGAAGATAGCCGCGTTGGCTCCAATGCCAACTGCGAGCGTGAGCACGGCGATCGCCGTGAATGCCGGATACTTGCGCAATTGTCGCAGCGCATACTGAACGTCTTGAACCAGACCGTTCATGCCTGCACATCCGCCATCAATTTCTTGAGCTCTTCTTCGGCCACAACCTTTCCGTCAAACAAATGCACTTCCCGTTGCGCGTGCTTGGCGAAGCGCGGATCGTGCGTGACCATGCAGATCGTCGCTCCTTCGCGATGAAGTTCGGCCAGAAGTTCCATCACCGCTTCGCCATTCCGCGAGTCCAGGTTTCCCGTAGGCTCGTCGGCGAGGAGGATCGAAGGTTTCCCACCAAGAGCGCGGGCGACGGCCACGCGTTGCTGTTGTCCGCCAGAAAGCTGCGAAGGATAATGGCGCACCCGATGCGCCATCCCAACGCGCTCCAGAGCTTCCATGACACGCGCTTTTCGTTCGGCCGAAGGCATTCGCTGCCGGTAGGTCAACGGCAATTCGACGTTCTCGTAAACGGTAAGGTCACCGATGAGATTGAAACTCTGGAAGATGAACCCGATCTCCTGATTGCGGATTCGAGCCCGCTCGGCGAAATCCAGATTCTCGACGGCCTTTGTGTTCAAAAAATACCGGCCCCCGGTAGGAGTGTCGAGCAGCCCGATAATCGAAAGTAGAGTTGACTTTCCGCAGCCGGACGGCCCGGACATAGCGACATACTCTCCCTTGCTCACCGAAAGGTGGACGCCGGAAAGAGCGTGCGTTTCGATTTCGTCGGTGTAGAAGACCTTCGTTAAATCGGTGATTTGAATCAGAGATTGGCTAGCCTCAGTCATGAATCGTTGGCCTCGATTCTCTAGTCTTAGAATTTTGGAAATTCTCAGTCCTGCAAGCGGATACGGTCCGTGTTATCCCAACGCGACATGTCCGACAGAATAACGGTGTCGCCCTCGTGCAATCCATCGAGGACTTGGATCGAATTCACCGAAGCCCTTCCCACTTTCACAGGAACGCGGACTGCATCATGCCCGTCGGGTTCAAGTTTGAAAAGACTGATCGTGCTGTTTTCCTGCCCAAAGGCCGGTCGCCCAACATACAAAACGTTCTCCAGACGTTCGAGATCGATGGTGCCATCGACGCTCAAGTCGGGTCGCGCTCCCTTGGGCAGATCGCCTGTTAGTTTGACGTCGACGGTGACCGTTCCGTTTTGCACGGCCGGATCGACGCGCATGACAGTGCCAGCGACCAGTCCGTTATGCGTGTCAACTGATGCCGGCTCTCCGATCTGGACATCCCGCGCCTGGGTCTCGGCAATTTTCAACTCGGCCATCAGATGATTCGGCTGCACCACCTTGGCAAGCATCGTTCCGGGCAATACATGCTCTCCCACGTGAAGCGGCAACTCAACCAGAACACCCTCGATTCCGGCGCGAACCCGCAACGCATCGAGCTGTTTCTGCTTCAACTCGGCCAGAACCTTCATCTCCTCGACTTTGGCTTGCTCCTCCGCAAGTTGGGAGTCGATTGCTTTTTGGCTGCTCACGAGCCGCTGATCTTCCAAGCCATTCCGGATCGTAAGTTCATCCGCCTTGCCCTTCGACGCCTTATACGCCAATCCGGAAATGACGCCCAGATCGTACAGGGCCTTGTCGGTCTGCGACTGCAGTTCGGCCTGAGCAAAATCGGCATTGACCGTAGCCGCGCCCGCCTTCTGGTTCATGAAGTCGCTTGCGAGCTTCATACGCTCGCTTTGGTATTCCGCCTCAGCCGCTTTCCATTGCAGGTGAGCATCGACTGCGGCCTGTTCGACCTGTGGATTGCTCATGTCGAGCAAAATGGTCTCGGGCTTGACCAGCGACCCCGGCAGCATTCGGATACGAACAACGGTGGCATCGGTCTCGGCGGGAATTTGCAGCACGGATTCCTGCGATGGCATCAGGGAGCCGATCCCGCGCACCTGCCGCAACATCGACCCTCGCCTGACGGTATCCGTCCACACGGTTCCGCGTTCCACAACTGGCGCCGCAGGGCGCAAGCGATAGACCAGGACAGTTAAAACCACGGCAATAACCACAACCATTGACGCCACGACGACTTGGCGACGGCGTTTGCGTTCCTTAAACTCGGGGCGGGCAATATCCATTTCGCTTCGGACATCCGCAACTATCCGGCCAACTGGGAAAATGAGGCAAGTACTTGCAAAAGAAGGTGATGGGGTGGCTATGTTGCCGCGTTGGGAGCTTGAAATGTTCGTCGGGAGATTTTACTGTCCAATAACGGACACTCAAGGAGGCACCGAAGAGGCCTCCATCGCCATTATCGTTAAGAACGAAAAGGCAGGACTCTTGCGAGTCCTGCCTTCTCCGAAAGACTTTCAGAAGCTCAGAGCGAACCCAAGAACGCGAGCAAGTTCGAGGAATCGGTCTTGCCGAGCGCCTTGTAGTTGGAAACGACTGTTGCGGCCTCCCCGCCGTGGCGGCGGATTGCCTTGTCGATCGTGGACGAGCCATTGTCATGCATCAGCCCACCAGCTTTTAGCAGCATATTGGAAAGGCCCCAGAGTGGAGCGGTGCGCCACATCGTCAAAGATGCCTGGCCGGTCCCATGTGGCTGGAACGGTATGCCACCAGAATCTCCTGTTCCCATGTCATGAAGCAGGAAATCCGAGTATGGGGTAAAGCTGACATTGCTCAGCGACGGGATCACGGAGGTCTTGCCGCCGCTCGTCGTGCGGAGAGTAACGTTCTGCTGAGTTGTGTAGCTCTGGATGTGACAGACATTGCAGCCGATGTTTTCGAAGACCGTCTGACCTGCGGTGGTCTGAGACGTCGGCGGCTGAGGCGGAATCGGCGCCAGCAGAGCTTCAAACTGGGTCATCTTGATCATGTTGACCTGCTTGACGTCCTGCGGGCTGCTCTTGTCCGGCTGACACGCGGTTGGAAATGCCAGACCTTGCGGATTATGTTCGGTCGGATTGAACTCACCCGACACTCCGAACAGGCTATTGCTGGTAGTGATTCCGAGTTCGTTGAATTCGGCGTTTGACGTGAACTGGAACAGCGTAACAGCATCCAGCTTTTGTCCAAACTTTCCAGGGCGAACATCGCCGTTTTCGTCCTCGATCATGTTGGCTACGCCGGTAATTCCGTATTTCTTTGACGCTGCTGCGTTCGCAAGAATGTCGGAATCGGGTATGTTGTCGACCAGTCCCAAGCCAAAAAGCTGCGTCGAACGAACCGTGCTGACCACCGTCGCATCGCTGGGCAACACTTCGTGCGGCAGATTCTGAGTCGTTCCTCCACCGGACGATTTCAAGCCCGAACTACTGGCTGTATAGGTAAAGGTCGTCTTCGAGGGAACGCTCACAATCGCAAACTGCCCGTTGTAGCCACTCACACCGACTCCGAGCACCTGCACTTCTTGCCCCACCTTAAATCCGTGCGACGCGTTCGTCGTTATCGTAACGGTTGTCCCTGATTCGGTCGCTCCGGTGGAAGCAATCGATTCCTGGTTGCATCCGGGCAACGTCCCAAAAGTAGCGTTCGAGATGCCGTGGAGGGTCGGCCCGCCCTCGTTTTCAGGCGAGGTCCCGGTTCCGTCGAGATAGTTGAATGTGTTGTCCTTATTCCACTTTCCGTATCGAGTGCCTGTGGTATTGCTCGTATCTCCGGCTGTCCCGGTCAACACATCAGTCCCGGTGCCGTGACAGGTGAAACATCCCGTCTTCGTTGAAACTGGCCCTAACCCGCGAATTGGATCCCACTTGATGACAAACGTCCCGTAGCCGCCATTGAACAGGTTGGTGTTGCTGGTCGAAAGGCCCGCAAGCGGTCCACCGAACTGGCCGACAGTCGGCGGCGGTGGTGGCGGTGGCGGACAAGTCGAGCAAACAGCTTGAACTCCTTTCACATAGTGTGACGGTACTGCAAGGATGCAAAACCCGGCCAGTAGACAAAGTACAAGCGGCGCGAAACAACGTTTCATAGGAGTTCCTCAAATTCTTCTTCTAAATTGGAGTTGTTATGTCTTCGCGGAGGGGGGAGAACGCGAAGTTGCGTGCCCTTAAGGTGGCCCTGGGATCCTAAAGAGTTGCCTAATCCGGCAACATCAGTCTATTGCTATGGCCCGGAAGTCTAGCAGCAGCTTGGCCAACAAAAGCCCGCCTGTCAAGATGAAACTTAATGCACCTTGTGGAAAAACGGGTTCACGCAGCAATGATTGGTGGGGGACGGACCCCAGGAGACGGGCTTTTGGGTTCCCCGGCTTAAGCGGCTTCCCATCAGGGCAGGGCGGACGCCCGATTGAATCAAGCTAGGACAACGTGAGTCCTCATCAATAGTGCCGACAAAAAATATGGCTGGCGGTTAAACCGTCAGCCCAGAAAATCATTTCACCGAAATTAGATGACCGCATTGTTCGAGTCTCATCGAGTACTCTACTGACTGTCCTCGGCTAGCTCAGCGGTGGCAGGGTGGTATTGCAGTTCGGTGTCTTGGGGGGACACAGAATGAGCGGCCCTCCATCGGCGACTGGGACTGGCTGAATACTTGCCGCTGCGAAGGCGCCTACCATGGCGGCCGTCAGAACCACGATTCTGAGAGCCAGCTTTGTATTTTTCATTGTGTTGCTCCTTTGGGACCTGGGATTTTCTTGCGCCGCTCATCCGTCGCAAGTGCCTTTCTCAAAAGCAACCGTCATGCCAAAGCCGATGCCGCAACCTGTGTGCGCCCCAAAAAGAGATTTCGCATTGAAAAATAAGGGGAAACCGCTCTCCAGACTTCTCAACTTGCCCGAAATTCACGGTCCGGACGGCGTGGAACCCAAACAAAAACGCGAACACCTAACCTTAATGTTAGGTGGTGAGCCGAGCCGTAGCTCCGCGTATACTCGTTCGTCATGAGCGATTCAGCTCCAGAAGGGGTTGAGACCTCAAGCGGTCCGCGCTTGGAGGTTGTAAGCGGGCCGTTGAAGGGACGCCTAGTCCCTCTTACGGGCGGTGAAGTGTCGATCGGCCGGGATCCATCGAACGACATCTCCCTCCTGGACTCGCTCGTGTCCCGAAAGCACTGCCTGATCCGGAAAGAAGAAAAGGGATTCCGGCTTCAGGATCTGGACAGCCGAAATAACACTTTCGTCAGCGGCGTGCCAGTCAAAGAACGCCTTCTCATTCCAGGTGACCAGATTCGCATCGGAGACTCGATCCTGGTCTTTCAGGATTCGGATAGTGAATCCGGAAGCGAGAACGCCTCTCTTCGACTCGACGCCACCCCTATGCCCGGCGCCGCCACGGTAATTCTGCGGAAAGAAGATGCCCTTTATCTGCGGCCTCCGCGTCAGGACGCTCTACCTTCGAATCCAAAGACCGTTCGTGACCTGAAAGTCCTGCTCGATTTCAGCCGGACAGTAAATTCGGTGCAGGGTCTGGCTGCCCTGCAGGACAAAGCCCTTGAAGCGCTTCTGGCGATTGTTCCTGCTGATCAAGCTGCAATCCTCTTAAGTGAGGACGGCACACTGGCGTTTTCTTCAGTTTTCGGACGACACCGGCGTTTGGGTCCGAATCAGCCGATTCATGCCAGCCAGACAATTCTCAAACGAGTCCTGCAAGAAAATCTGTCCGTGCTTTTGGATGACGTGCAGAGTGACGACAGCTATCGCGAAGCGGAAAGCCTGATCGAACGCCGTGTGCACTCCGCGTTGGCAGTGCCTCTCGAGGTGCAGGGCAAAATCATCGGCGCGATGTATCTGGATGCGAGTTCTCCGGGCGTTCGCTTCGATTCTGACGCGCTGCAGTTAGTCGCGACGCTCGGCAACATTACCGCTCTCGCAATTGAGAATGCCCGGCACATGGAACGGCTCGGGGGAGAAAACCGCCGTCTCACCGAGGAACTCAATCTACGCCACAACATGGTTGGCGAGAGCAAGGCCATGCGCGAGGTTTATGAATTCGTTTCGCGCGTGGCGGGCCGCGATTCAACGGTCCTGATTTTCGGGGAAAGCGGCACAGGAAAAGAGCTGGTAGCCCGCGCCGTCCATTTGAACAGCCAGCGGGCCGACAAGCCATTTGTAGCCATCAACTGCGCCGCCATCACCGAAACCCTGCTGGAAAGCGAACTCTTCGGGCACGAACGAGGAGCCTTCACTGGGGCAGTCTCGCAGAAGAAAGGCAGACTCGAAGTTGCCGAAGGAGGATCGGTCTTCCTCGACGAAATCGGCGAACTGGCGCTCCCGATGCAAGCCAAGCTGCTGCGAGTCTTGCAGGAGCGCGAGTTCGAGCGGGTCGGCGGAACCCGTCCGATCAAATTGGATGTTCGCCTGATCGCAGCGACCAACCGCGACCTGAAAGAAGCGTCTCGTACCGGAACATTTCGACAGGATCTCTACTACCGGCTCAATGTTGTCTCGCTGCAGATGCCGGCATTGCGCGAGCGTCGGGAAGATATTCCGTTATTGGCGGCGTTCTTCGCGGCAAGCCACGGAGAGAAAGTGAAGCGCCGGATTAACGGGATCTCCCCTGAGGCCCGCGCTTGCCTGATGCGATATGACTGGCCCGGCAACGTGCGCGAACTGGAGAATGCGATCGAGCGAGCCGTCGTCCTCGGGTCCACAGACTTAATCCGTCCCGAGGATTTGCCGGAATCCATCATCGAAGAAACCACCGCAGACGGAGAACCGGTCAGCGCACTTCACGACGGCATCCGCGAAGCCAAGAAAGTTCTGATCGAGCGCGCCATCGATCAAGCCGAGGGGAACTACACCGAAGCTGCGCGCATCCTGGGCGTCCATCCAAATCATTTATTCCGGCTGATCCGCACACTGAACCTCAAGCCGAAACGCCAGCGGCAGGCATAGGCTACTTCAAACCTCGAACAAGAAATAGATTCGCGAGGTCGCGCTGGAAGGTGGTCGCGCAAGCCTTCCCATCCGCAGAGAGAGCTACCGGTCCAAGGAATTCGGCGCCCGGCTCCGGCACTTTCACTTCAAGCCAGGGTTGGGAGCGATGCGTAGACAGATCCAGACGGGTGATCTTGATACTACCGGGCTCACGATGTTGCAGGAAGATGTACTTCCCGTCCCCGCCCCATCGCACCGCGCTTTCGCCAGCCTGCAGATCGGCGATTGCTTTTGAATCGCCGCCGCTTACCGGAGAAAGCAATAACTTGCGCGGATCAATCGTGATGAACCAACGTCCGTCGGGAGAAACTCGTGTTCCCCGCTTCCCTTCGGGAGTGAGAGGCGTGGACTTGTTTTGCTCCAGGTCATACATCCAGGTGCGCGTCTCGTGACCCGTTTCATTCCCGGTAAAGAGAATCTTCTTGCCGTCGGGAAACCATTCCACGCTGTCAAAATGCACTCCGTCGATTTTAGGGAAGCTCGATTCCCCCGGACCAGTCGGCAGCAACATGAGGCTGGAGCCTCCCGTATCGTGGTGAATACAGGCTACCCATTTTCCGTCGGGCGAAAGCGAAGGGCGATTGCCGTAGCCGAGTTGTATCGCCGGAGAACCGTCGGTCTTTCGCAAGTAGATGGCGGAATTGCGTCCCTGGCCGCCCGAAAGCTCCACGAAGACTAGAGTCTGAGCATCGTTCGAAAGCTCGTATAACAACGAGGAGTCCAGCCACGCCATATCACGCGGCGGGCTGCCATTCGGAGGCGAGTAGAGAATTCCGAGCCGGGAATTGACGGTGCTTAACAGGACGCGGCCGTCGTGCGCGACATCCTGCATCACGATGATTCCACCGGTTTGCATAACGAGTCGCTGCACGCCAGACAAGGTGACAGCGTAAAGCGCCGGGTCGGTCCCTGGCTGTCCTCCCGAGAACCAAATCTCGTGATTGTCGGGCGACCAATTCAAGGCGCCAATCGCACGCCATCCTCTGGAGAGAACTTGCCTGGGGTGGTTCGGTCCAACCACGCAGAGAGCATAGTCGCCCACTTCCACGTCGAAATCGAAGAAGGCAACCAGCTTGCCGTCGGCAGAAACACGAGGCATCATCGGAGGCCGCTTCTCGGTCTGGTAGAGCACCGTTCCGATCGGATACTCCAGCCGAAACTTTCCGCCAACTGTGCGGACCACAGCCATCGAATCTCCGTCGGGTCCCCAATCTGCGCCGCTCACCCCTTCCAGAACTTCTCGCGGCGCTCCTCCGCCAAACGGCACTTGGGCGAGCGTGCCAACGTCCTCACCGCCGAGCAGGATGGCCATCTCACCCTTCGGCGAAATTGCGAGCACTCTGGCGTTCGGCAATGCCAGCGCCCGCGACTCGCGATTTCCAGGCTGTGCCGAGAATAGGGTCGATGGCGCACCGTCCCACTCCGCGCTGTAGACAACCGTTCCTCCGGGAGAAAACTTTGCAGAAGTCACGTCGCCACGACGGAATGTCAATCGTTGAAATGACGGCGGATCCCAATGACCGACAAATCGTTGCTCATAGGACATCCGCAGGAGCACTCCTAACAGGACTCCTGCCAGTACACCCAAGCCAGCCCAAACTTTTATGTGGGATTTCTTGCCGACATGAACCGCCGGATGCGACTCGATCGCGAAGTTGCTGAAATCCATTTCATCGCGCAGTTCTTCAAGCGCGACCTTCACGTCGGCCATGGTCTGCCACCGGCGTTCGGGATCCTTCTTAAGGCAACGCGCAATGATCCGGTCGAGTTCCGGCGGAATCTCGGCGGCTGCTTGCGAAGCAGGTTGCGGATCCTTGTACAAGATCGCCGACAACGACGAGAGCTTGGAAGCGCCTGCAAAGGCGCGCTGTCCGGTCGCCATTTCATACAGCACGGAACCAAACGAGAATACATCGGAGCGGCTATCAACTTTCTTTCCCTCAGCCTGCTCCGGGGACATGTAGGCTGCGGTTCCAAGAATCGTGCCTTCTTCGGTCAGTGGAGAACCGTCGCCGTGCATGGTTTCCGCAAAGGCATCGGCTTCCCCAGGCTCACTCAGTTTCGCCAGGCCGAAATCGAGAATTTTGACCACACCCTGCGGAGTTACGATCACATTCGATGGCTTCAGGTCACGATGCACAATCCCAGCCGCGTGGGCGGCAGCGAGAGCGTCCGCCATCTGGATGGCATACTTCAGAACATCCCGAATCCGCAGGCCCTTTCGCCCGATCAAGTGATCGAGAGTGTCTCCCGCCACATACTCCATGGCGATGTATTGCACCGGCTTACCCTCGATCTCCTGCGAATCGATGTCGTAGATCGTAACGATGTTGGGATGATTCAGAGATGATGCCGCTTTCGCTTCCTGAACAAAGCGGCGCTCCCGCTCGGCATTGAGAGAGGTTGAAGACAGGATCTTGATTGCCGCCGTCCTGCCCAGCCGCGAATCCACAGCTTTGTAGACGACACCCATACCGCCGGATCCGAGCTTGGCCTCAATGCGGTATCCACGGAGTGATTTGCCGATCATGGGTGCGGCCTTAGAAACCTGGTGCGGTTTTGCGGATTGCTTGATAGCAATTCGGCGAACGACTTCTGGACTGAAGAAAGCTTACACTTCAGCTGGACGAGACCCCTAATTCTAACGCAGCGGATCAAGTCTGGAAGGCTTGCCTCGCACAAAGGCAGAGGTAGCGCCGGACAGCCTATTCGCCATGATTCGCGGGGAGAACTAACCCGGTCGCGAAAACCTACGGTGGATCGACATACCCCGCGTAAAGATCCCAGTGTCCCCAATTGTCAGCATCGGCCAGACCGTATGGCACCCCAAAACCCACGAGAGCGCTTGGCGAGGCGACGTTCCCAATCTCATCGCCAGCAATGCCGGCATCATGCGCATATTGTGGGAACTGTCCAGACGGGTAGACGGCTTGTGGAGCGGTCCAGCTCATTCCATCGCTCGAGTATGAACGGGCCAGATAAGACGTTGACGAAAACTCATTTTCTACGCGGATCATCATGAATTGCGATTGCGACAAATCGAACTTTACGTCGATGGAGGCCTGGTTCACCAAGTTCGTCGCGTGCGTTCCCTCGGGCGCCCACGCGACCGGGTCCGACGACTGGAGCATGTACGTTTTCACTTGCGGCTGTCCTGAGACGAACACGGAATCATCCGTGTACCACATCAGCAACTGACCGTTTTGCACGATGACGGACTGTTGTCCGGCCCCGTAGCCCGACGGTTGCGCGCAATGCATTTCCAGCGGATAGATCAGTACGTTCGGGTCAGTGGGAGTATTTTCCCATGTCCTGCGCTGCGTGAAAGTCAGGTACGGTCCATCGATGCTGACCGATCGCGCGACCTGGATCACGCCCTGATAGGTCTTCGATGCGGTGGTCAGCGCGCTGGTGTAGTACAGGTAATAGAAGCCCTGATAAAAGACAAGGCTGGGGTCGCAGGCTGCCATGTCTTCTCCATTCTTTGCCGTCGCCTGCAGCACGACCTTCGGCCTCGACCAAGTCTCGCCATCCGTCGACGTCGTGTACCGAATGGCATCCCACGAAGGGTAGTTCCCGCCTCCTTCGGAGCAGAAGAATACGTGATAGGTTCCGTCCTTCAGAATGATTGACGGAGAATACGCGTAAGAAAAGCCGTCATCAAAGGCATCTACTACCTGGAAAAAGGCGGAGGTCTCGCTCGGACTCTGCCTCGCGGCGAGAGGAGACATTTGAAAATGACCACAAGACGCCACCCAGATTGTTAACAGAACAACGGCTACTTCAGACAGCCGCGCTCGTAACATTTATTGTTCTTTCGTTTTCTCGCACAGATCCGCTTGCGCCTCGGACGGGCGACACTGTCGTCGCCATGAATGAGGCACAACTTCGCATCGAACTGGACACACCAATTCGCGCGTTCAGCCCTGTTGAAATGACCTGTTTTGAGACTCGCCGGCGAAGAAGATCTAGGCGGAACTGAGAATCCGCTGCCCCCCGGCACGATCCGCGTCGCGACCGAACACCCTAGGAGCGTCGACTCTGAATGTCAATGAGAATTGCGGTGGGATGCATAAATTCGGTGAGGATTGTTCCCGATCTGGAACAGCGTGGCTCTTAATTAGTTCGTCTTCTGTTCGGCGATCCACCGATTCATTTTGCCCTGCAAAACGTTCAGCGGCAAAGGTCCGTCATCGAGCACGGCGTCGTGGAATGCACGCAAATCGAACTTCGATCCTAACTCCCGGCGAGCCTGCTCACGCAGCTCCAGAATTTTCGTTTGACCCATCTTGTACGACAACGCCTGCGCTGGCCAGGCAATGTAGCGGTCCACTTCCGTTTCGATGTTCTGGTCGTCCATCGCCGTGTGCTCGTGGAAGTAATCGATCATCTGCTGACGGGTCCAGTGCTGCCGATGCACTCCCGTATCGACGACCCAGCGTACGGCACGCCACATCTCGTTCTGAAGCCGTCCGTAGTCTCTGTACGGGTCCTCGTAGAAACCGACTTCCTTCCCCAGTCGCTCCGCGTAAAACGCCCAGCCCTCGGTATAGGCGTTTACATCCATATCAAAACGGCGAAATGGCGGAAGATCGGTGAGCTCTTGCGCGATCGAGTATTGGAGATGATGTCCGGGCACGCCTTCGTGATAAGCAATCGCTTCGACATTCAGCAGAAGACGTTTTTGGGGCGCATATTCGTTGACGTTGATTCGTCCCGGCCGCGAACCATCCCCGCCGCCGATGGAATAATCGGCAGGAACGCTGTCAGCACTGCGGAATGCTTCCATCGGCACAACATCGAGTTTGTTTTTCGGCAGACGGCCGAATAGTTGCGGTAGTTTCCCATACATCTGATCGCGGTAGTGTGTATAGAGATCGAGCAACTGCTGTCCGGACTTCGCGTACAGTTTCGGATCTTGCCGAATATGCGCATTAAATGCCTTCAGGTCACTGAATCCCTGCGCCTGCGCAATCTTCAGCATCTGCTGTTCAATCTCGACAACGCTCTTCAAGCCGAGTTCGTGGATCTGATCGGCGGTCAAATCCGTTGTGGTCTGATGTCGCACCGCAAAGGCATAGCGTGCATCGCCATCCCGAAGGGCCCAGACCCCAGGATCCACGCGGCCGTGGGGAGCGTATTCCTCTCGCACAAACTTCGCGAATTTCGCGTATGCCGGTTTGACTTCGGTCGTTACCGCATTGTCCACCGATGCGCGAAGGACATCGCGGCCGGCCGCTGCGATGGAATCCGGAAATTTTCGTAGCGGATCGGTGAACGAACTCGTCTCCAGCGGTGCATCCGCCACTTGTTGCGCTTGAACCGACACTTTCTCCAGCAAGTATCTCGGAGGCATCAAGTGATCGCGCAAACCCTGACGCATGTGTTCCGTTGCCTGTTCCAGCACGCGCGGGATCTGATGCAATCGTGCAACGTAGTTTTGATAATCCTTGACCGTCCGAAAGGGCAGATACGAAGGCAGCGATGCGTACTCCAGATGAATCCCGCCAAATTGATCGGCAGGCATTTCCCAACTCTTGAAACGCGCCCCTTCGACTCGATCGCGCAGGCTGCCAACCATCAGGTCCCGATTGAGCTTTTCCTCTTCAGGAAACCCGGTGACGTCAACGGCTTCAAACCGTGCAAGAACCTGCCGGTTGTGTTCGATAACATCGGCGATCGCCTGATCCGAAAAATCGCTGAGACGATTGTTGTACCGATCGTCTCCGACGGTTGTGGCGAATTCGGGTTGTGTCCGGAGCGTGTATTCCCATTGGTCGCTGAGAAGATGCTTGAGCTCTGCGCGACGGGCTTCAACTGTGTTGTTGTGGCTGCCAAGACCGATCGTCGCGAATACTAACAAGAAGAGCGGAAAAGACCTGAGCAGAACAGGAACGTGCAATGTGAGACTCCTTAAAGCCTCGGAGCCGCTAATTCAGCTCTCGAACCCATATATTTCGGAAGCTGATGGGCGCGCTGGCATCGCCATGCGCCTGCAGTTTAATCGGCGCGCCGTCGAACGCCTTGTAGAAAGGCTTGCCAATGTACCGGGTTTCGCCCTTCAATTCGAAATGATTCTGCACCAGCACGCCATTGAAGAAAGCGGTGACGTACGCGGGACTCTTCAGCGATCCGTCCGCATTGAATACTGGCGCAGTCCACACCACGTCATAGGTCTCCCATTCCCCGGGCTTGCGGGCTGGATTCGCCAGCGGAATGCTTTGCTTGTAGATGCTCGCCGCCATTCCGTTCACGTACGTCTTGTTGTTGTAAGCGTCAAGAATCTGCAATTCATATCCGTCATCTCCGGGACCAGTGGAGGCAAGAAACAACCCGCTGTTCCCCCGGGCCTGACCGCTGCCCGTGATATTCGCGGGAATCTTCCACTCCAGGTGCATCTGGTAGTCCATGAATTTGCGCTTGGTTTCGATATTCCCGGCGGATTTTTCCACGGTGAGGACGCCGTTAGCCACGATCCAGTCGGCAGGTTTCGACCGGTCTTGCGCCGAAACCCATTCGTTCTGATTCTTGCCATCGAACAAAACGATCGCGTCCGACGGAGGCGCAGTATTGTTCTCCCCCGGTGTGACGACCTTGGGTTCCGGTGACCAGACTTCGGTATCTTCAGGCTTGGCAGCGGGCGCCTGCTGCGCCACAGTAGGCCGCGCGAAAAAAGTCATGGCCAGGGGAGACAGAATCGTGAGTGCCAGCAAATGATAGGAAAGTTGGATGCGCATGGCTTCAAAGCATACACCTCTAAGCGAAGCGGCGTGAATACAAGGCCAGCAAGTTGGCGTTGCGCTCTCAGTCGGCGTTTGGGAAAATAGTGTTGATGACAAGCCCGCGTACAAAATTGCTGGTGTTCCTCCTCTCAGCCGCCGCCTTGGCATTGCCGCCGAAGTCGCGGGCACAGCAGGATTGGTCCTCCAGCAACCAGCAGGATAGTCCGGACGGAGCCGTCAATTCCATCAGAACGCGCGAAAGTCACACAGAAGTCAACGGTCGAGTCGCAGACAAAACTTCGGTGCAGACTCTGGGCCCAGACGGAAACTACATCCCTTATTCGGAAACCGAGAAGGAATCTCACAGGATTAACGACACGACCATTCGCACAATAGAGCGAACGTACGGAAGAGATTCTGATGGACAAAGAGTTCTGATCCAGGAAATGCAAGAGGAATCCCGAAGCCTGCCGGCCGGGGAGCAGCGGACAACTCGAACTCTCTCCGATCCGGATGCCGACGGCACGCTGCAAGTGATGCGACGCGAACTGGAGGATTCAAAGCAGCTGAGCCCCAGCGTCACGGTAACGAATACAACTGTACTCACGCCTGACATGAACGGTGGATTCGCTCCCGCCGTGCGCACGGAAGAACGCGACACGAAGACCAACGACGGGGCTGTCGAATTCAAGAAATCAACGATGCTCTCCGATGGAACCGGCGGCTGGAAACTAAGCGAGGTTCGCCAAGGCACGACGAAAGAAGAAAACGGCAAGGTAGTGAGCAAAAACGAACAGGTGCTGTGCCCCGATTCTGAAGGGAAGTTGTCGGTCGTCCAACAAACTGTCAGCAAACAGTCTCAGAACGGTTCCGGCAACACTGGCGAAACTACCGATACGTATTCCACGAACGTCCCCGGCGTCGCGGGAGATGACAGCCTGCAGCTTGTAAAGCGCGAAACTGCCGTCCGCAGCAAAACCGCTACAGGCGCCGAGCGCACCGTCCAGGAAGTCGAGCGCCAGCAGCCCGGCGAAACCATACAGGATCTGCACGTGGCTCAGGAGGCGATCGACATTGTTCGCCCGGGCAGTAACGGCAACGCCGATCAGACGAGGACAATCCTTCTCAACTCCGACGGTCAGCTCGGCCAGGTTTGGGTCGATACGGGAAAGACCGACAATCCAGCCGCCGTCAAAGTGGACACCAGCAGTCCTGCGCCCCCTAAGAAGTAGCGCTGAGCTGGAAACTTGGTAGTATCTCCGAAATGGAGGTCTACCATGATGATGAACCGCCGCACCTTTCTCATCGCCAGCGGAGTTACAGCTTTAGCTTCCACGCGAGTTTTCGGCGCAAACGATACTCTTCGTGTCGGAGTGATCGGCGCGGGTCATCGCATGCGCGGCCTTCTCGATGCCGCCGACCAGGCCGGGCTCTACCAGATCGTCGCCGTCAGTGATGTCTACGGACCGAATCGCGACGCCATCCAAGAACGCTGCAACGGCCTCGCTACTACGCATCTCGACTATCGCGAAGTTCTCGACAAAGAGATAGACGCGGTCATCATCGCTTCACCGGATCACTGGCACGTTCCCATGGCCCTCGAGGCTTTGAAAGCGGGAAAAGATATCTATCTGGAAAAGCCTGTCACCCACACCATCGAGGAAGGTGTAACGCTCACCCGTGCTGTCCGATCCACCAAGCAAATCCTGCAATGCGGCATGCAACAACGCAGTTGGACGCACTTTCGCGATGCCGTCGACCTGATCCAGGCTGGCAGCCTTGGACGCGTCGTCCAAGTGCGCACGTACTGGTGGCAGAACTACCACCGCAACTGGCCCGCGAAGCCCATCGATCAGCAGGCGCTCGACTGGAAGCGTTGGCTCGGTTCTGCTCCCGACCAGCCATTCAGCGATGAGAAGTTTAATTACTGGCGCTGGTTCTGGAATTTCGGTGGCGGCGCGATGACCGACTTATTTACTCACTGGATTGATGTGGTGCACTGGGCCCTGAAGTCCGATCAGCCTCGGCAGGCGCAGATGCTCGGCGACAAATACATTTTCGAGCAATGGGATTGTCCCGACACAATTCAAGCCGCATTCCGCTATCCGGGATTTGATGTCGTCTACGAGGGAATGATGAACTCTTCCATCGACGATGGCGGTCTCGAATTCCGTGGCACGGAAGCAACTTTGAAAATCAACCGCGGCGAATTCTCCGTTTACCGCGAGGGCGTGCCGAACACGCAGAATCCAGTTGCGACTGAGCGTAGCTTCCGCGACGGCACCATCGATCACATGGCGAACTTCTTCGATTGCGTGAGAAGCCGCAAAGAACCGAACGCGCCCGTTGAAACCGGAGTCGCTGCCGCGCATGCCGGCCATGTAGGAAATCTGGCATACCATCACGGGGGCCAGGCGTGGCCGGCCAAGCAGAAGGAATCTGACAACACCTGACCGTCTACAACCCCGAGATGTTCGCTGCGAGTTGTCACCCAGACCAAATAAATTCTCCATTTTTCAGTAATTTTTTGCCGGGACTTGAGGTTTTCATAGATTTCTTGCTGCTGGCACCGCAATCCACAGCCTCGATCTTCCGATTTCGCACCGCACATCCCACGTTTCATTTCTCAATTCTGTTGACTCGCACCCGATTTCCTTTTCGTTCGTCATTTTTTCCAAATGCGGCGCCAAAATTCCTTCCGATGGCACGGGGGGTGCAGTTGAAAGCCGCGCATGTCTCTCCGCGTCCGTCATTGCGTCGAATGTCCGAAGTGCCACACGCGTTATCTGATCGCCTTCAGTCCATACAGCAACGGAGCATATCTCGTTCGAACCGGCTCCAGTCCATTCGATGAATACACGCTCTATTGCTTCTGCCAGGGACGGCGGCTGCCTAGCGTATCGAAATGGCGCCGGGCGAAAGCCTGCGAGGTATCGAAACCGGCTCATGATCGCGGCTACGGAGCACTCGACGAGATCTGGCCTATCGCTAGCCCGCCCGCAGATGAACTGGGATTCGAGATCCCCAAGAACGCTCACTGGAAAGGTTAACCTTCGTAGCAACCCAGATCTCGTTTTTGGCAATCGCTCGTCGCAGCTAAAGCTCAACTGAATCTCTCGATGACCCGCTTACGGGGTGCGCCATCGATTCTTCTTCGCTCCCAAGCCTGCTCCGAACGCCGTTTCTCCGTGGTAGTCTGACTCCTGTCGCAGGATGCTTGTGTGGCGGGCGCCACTGTGCCACAAGCGAGAACTCCGTGGTCCGCGCAAAGAAGCAAGTGTAATCTTTCGTTTCCAGAGAGGTTCGCATGAACTCATCCACCAGCGATAAAGTGTTTGCCGCACTCGAGAGATTCCGTATCGAGCTTCCATCCTGGGGCTTCGCCAATACTGGGACACGCTTCGGGAAATTCATTCAGCCGGCGGCTGCCACCACCACAGAGGAAAAATTCAGCGACGCGGGCCAGGTGCACCTTCTTACTGGAGTCTGCCCGACCATCGCTTTGCACGTCCTTTGGGATTGCCCCAACGGAATTGACAGCGCAGACGAAATCAGCCGTCTATCTGCTCGTTACGGGGTCGCCGCGGGATCCATTAATCCAAACCTTTTTCAGGATCAGGAATACAAGTACGGTTCATTCGGCAATCCAGATCCTTCGATTCGCCGGCGCGCCTTGCAACATACGAAAGACAGCATTGAAATCGCTCGGCGACTCCAGAGCCGAGATATCTCCCTATGGTTCGCCGACGGCTCGAACTATCCGGGAACCGCGAATATCCGCCAGCGCAAGGCGTGGTTTGCAGAAGGTCTAAAAGAATCGCATATCGAGTTATCGCCGGACCAGCGCCTGCTCATTGAATACAAGCCGTTCGAGCCGGCCTTTTATCACACCGACATTGCCGACTGGGGAATGGCTCTGCTTTTCTCACGCGCCGCCGGACCGCAGGCCAAGGTCCTGGTTGATACCGGGCATCATTACGCCGCGCAGAACATCGAGCAGATCGTCGCCTGGCTTTTGTCGGAAAACATGCTGGGCGGATTTCACTTTAACGATCGACGTTATGCGGACGACGATTTGACGTTGGGTTCCATCGATCCTTATCAGATTTTTCGTATCTTTCACGAGATTCAGTTTTTCGAATGGGAAACTGGCCGGCCTGCGGACATCGCGTACATGGTGGATCAAAGCCATAATCTGAAAGGCAAGATCGAGGCCATGATTCAGACGGTCACGATCGCTCAACAGCTTTTCGCGAAAGCGTCGTTGGTGAATGCGAGCACACTCGCCGCAGCACAGATCAGTTGCGACCTGGTAAAGGCTGAATCGATCTTGCAGGATGCCTTCGCCACCGATGTTCGTCCTGCGATCGAAGAGTGGCGTCATTCCAAAGGTTTGCCCAAAGATCCGATGGAAGCGTTCCGGCAAAGCGGCTACCTCGATCGCATCACGAAGGATCGCGCCGCCCGAAACGCTCATAACGTTTCCTCCTATGCCTAGCGGCACCCGGTCTAAGACGTATCTCGCATTCGATCTTGGCGCGGAGAGCGGGCGAGCCGTGCTTGCCCACCTGCGCGCGGGAATTCTCACCGTCGAGGAAGTGCACCGGTTCCCGAACCAGCCGATTAGGA
Organism: uncultured Acidobacteriota bacterium; assembly: GCA_963763845.1. GTDB lineage: Bacteria > Acidobacteriota > Terriglobia > Terriglobales > Acidobacteriaceae > Sulfotelmatobacter. The sequence goes on along the minus strand of CAVXPX010000008.1, from coordinate 10,371 downwards.
GTGGGAAATCTCTACACTGGGATGTTCGCCGATTGTGGGAAGAAATCCGCCGGGCCCTCGCCTGCTTGAAGCAAACAGAAATCGCTGGTATCGGCGTGGACGCATGGGGTGTGGATTATGCTCTGCTCGGAGAACACGGCGAACTACTCGATAATCCGTATCACTATCGCGACCTTCGAACCCAGGGCGTAATGGAAGAAGTATTTCGTACGGTACCGAAAGAAGAGATCTATCGCGTCACGGGCATTCAATTCATGCCCATCAATACTCTCTTTCAGCTTTACGCCGCCCGGCGAGATACTCCGGAAATCGTCGCCGCAGCAAAGAGGCTTGTCACGATTCCAGATCTCTTCAATTATTGGCTCACCGGAAATGCGGCCTGCGAATTCACGAATGCCACGACCACTCAGTTGGTCGATCCCAAACGCCGGAACTGGGCGACGGATCTTATGCAGCAGTTGGGATTTCCCGCGGACTTACCCGCAGCAATCGTAGAGCCCGGCACCGTGCTTGGAAAGTTGCTGACCGATCTCGCGCAGAATTCTGGTCTGAGCAATACTCCTGTGATTTCACCGGCATGCCACGACACTGGCTCTGCCGTTGCCGCGATCACCGCACGCGATGGAACCGCATTCCTAATCTCCGGAACATGGTCGTTGATCGGCACTGAAGTCGACGCTCCCGTAATTACTCCACAAGCTCTGAAACTGAATTTCACCAATGAAGGCGGCGTGCATGGAACCACCCGCCTGCTGAAAAACGTGATGGGGCTCTGGATTCTGCAGGGCTGCCGGAATCAGTGGATGTCGCGAGGCCAGTGCCCCGACTACGACCAACTTGTCGAAATGGCCGCCCATGCGCCAGCCTTTGCCCATCTTATCGATCCAGACGACGAGTCTTTCCTGCGTGCATCCGACATGCCCGCGGCAATCGATCAGTTTTGCAGAAAAACGCACCAGCCGATACCGTCAACCCGGGGCGCGTACGTGCGATGCGCTCTGGAGAGCCTGGCATTGAAATATCGAGTGGTGCTTCGACATCTGGAGCAGGTCTGCGGAAAGCGAATCGAACAGATTCGCGTAATCGGCGGAGGATCCCGAAACCATTTACTGAATCAATTTACCGCGAACGCGACCGGCAAGCTTGTGATTGCCGGCCCCGTGGAAGCAACGGCACTGGGGAACGCGGGAATTCAAATCCTGGCGACCGGCGAAGCTTCGTCGCTGCAGGAAGTTCGTGCGATCATTGATCGATCCTTTCCGACGGAAGCCTTCGAACCGCGCGACACAAATAAATGGGAGCGGGAGGCGGAACGTTTCGAACAATACTGCGAGATTATCTATGCCTGAAATCAAGGAAATAACGCACCTGAAGGATTGCTGGAACGAAGATCGTGCCCGCGCACTGCAAGGCGATCAATTAGCGCTCTTGCGCTACCGCTCGAACTTGCTTGGCGCTGACCTGCACATCACAAATTTCGGAGGTGGAAATACAAGCTCGAAGATCGAGCTTCCCGATCCTTTTACGGGACGGCCAGTTCGAGTGCTCGCCGTAAAGGGCAGCGGCGGCGATCTTGGGTCGATCACGGAATCGGGATTCGCTCTTCTTTATCTCGACCGACTTGAGCAACTCAAAGATCTCTATCGCGGCGAGAAATACGAAGATGAGATGGTTCGCTACTATCCGCTCTCCGCTTTTGCAGAGAACCGCGTGGCGGCCTCCATCGATACTCCACTTCACGCCTTCCTTCCGTTCGCGCATGTCGACCATCTTCATCCCGACTGGGCCATCGCGTTGGCCGCCAGCGCCAATGGCAAGCGCAAGTTGGAAGAGTTCAACCAGCAATTCCATCGCAATATCGCCTGGCTTCCCTGGCAACGCCCAGGATTCGAACTTGCGCTCATGCTTGAACGCGCCGTCAAAGACAATCCGGCGGCGGATGGCCTGATCCTTGGCGGCCACGGCCTGTTCACCTGGGGTAACACGCAACGCGAATGCTACCTGAACAGCATTCACACCATCGATCAGATGGGCGAATTCATCCTCAGGCATCAGGAAAAGAAAGGCCAGCTTTTCGGCGGATTCGAGCACGCGGCGCTTCCGGATCACAAAGCTGTCGCTTTTCAGATTCTTCCTGCGCTGCGCGGCGCAGTATCGTCGAATCGGCGAGTCATCGCGCACTACGCCGATGACGAAGATGCTCTTACTTTCGCCGGATCGAAGTGGGCGAAAGAATTGAGTGCGCTTGGCACAAGTTGCCCCGACCATTTCCTGAGAACCAGGGTCTGCCCGATGTTTCTAAACTGGGATCCGGCGCGGGGGCCCCGAAAAAGGCGATCGCGTTGACGCCCGGCACGAGCAGCAGCAGCAGCGCGACCAGATTGACGGCGAGCGCCAGCGCGGCGAACCGCAGCGCGACCCAGGTCGCATCGCCAAGCGGCATCGCGCGGCCCGCCCCATTCGGATCGATTTCGACTTCGACATGATGGGCGAGATCGTCGAAGAAAAACCCCGCGACCACGAAGGACACGGGCGTACACGAGAAAGGCGAGGCCGATGACGAGGCCGACGCCGCCGACGATCGACAGAGCCGTCGTGACCCAAGGATAAGGCGCGGCGATCGGCAGCGTCAGCGCCGCAAGTATCAGCTTTTCAAGGCCAATCCACGCGAGGACAAGCAGCGCCAGAGTCAGAGCCAGCGTCTTGAACAGGACTTTGCGAAACGGCGGCGTAAAAATCTGCGCCGCCGCGGCGACGGCGTCGTCAAGCATATTGATCCTTCCGGGGGCAAAAAGGCGCCCAAATTCCTGTCAGCGCCAGCCGCGAACCATGCGGATCTTTTCGTCGGTCCTGTACTGGCTCAAGGCATAGACCGCCCAGAGCGCCGCGGGAATCCAGCCGATCAGCGTCACCTGCAATATGAGGCAGATAATGCCGGCGAGCGGCCGCCCGATGGTGAAAAACAGGAGCCAAGGCAGGAAAATCGCAATGAGCAGCCGCATGACAGATCCTTAAAACAGCGGCCGGCGCGCCGACCCCATCAAAAGATGCGCATTGGCGCGCATTTCGCAAGGCTCGGCGCAGCTGAAGGGCGATCCCGGCAGCTTCCGGCATCAAAGCTGCTTCGCGCGGACGCGGCGGCCGAGATTGCCAAAAAGCCGCGCGCGGTCCATTTTGCCGCCCCACGCGCCGTCGCTCGCGGCGCAGTCGTCGTTTGACCTTTCGAAAGCGAATGCATGACCCATAACGGCGGCTTCACCCGGCATGACTGGGCGCTTGACGAAATCATCGCGATCCACAATTTGCCCCTGCTCGATCTGATCGCGCGGGCGAATGCCGTCCATCGCGAATTCCACGACGTGACGGACGTCCAGAAGGCCAGCCTGCTCAGCATCAAGACCGGCGGCTGCCCCGAAGATTGCGGCTATTGCCCGCAATCGGCGCACCACAAGGAGGTGCGCCTCGACCGCGTCCATATGATGAAGACGCCGGAGGTTCTCGCCGCCGCCGCGCGCGCCAAGGAGGCCGGCGCCGACCGCTTCTGCATGGGCGCCGCCTGGCGCAATGTGCGCGATGGCGCCGAGTTCGACGCCGTGCTCGACATGGTGCGCGGCGTGCGCGCGCTCGGGCTTGAGGCCTGCGTCACGCTCGGCATGATGAACGCCATCGCAGGCGGCGCGCCTCAAGGACGCCGGGCTCACCGCCTATAACCACAATCTCGATACGGGGCCGGAGTATTACGATCGCATCGTGACGACGCGCGACTATGACGACCGCCTCAACACGCTGAAAGCCGTGCGCGGCGCCGGAATTGAGATGTGCTGCGGCGGCATTGTCGGCATGGGCGAGAGCGTTGCGGATCGCGCCGGCATGCTGCAGGTTCTGGCCGGTTTCGACCCGCATCCGGAAAGCGTTCCGATCAATGCGCTTGTCCCCGTCGAAGGGACGCCGCTGGGGAACAACGAGCGCATCGATCCATTGGATTTCGTTCGCATGATCGCGACCGCCCGGATCGTCCTGCCGGGCTCGCGGGTGCGGCTGTCAGCCGGCCGCTCCGTGCTTAACCGCGAGGCGCAGATCCTCTGCATGGTCGCCGGGGCCAATTCGATCTTCTATGGCGAGGCGCTGCTGACCACCGAAAACGTCACGGAAAATGAGGACGACGCGCTGTTTGCGGCGCTGGCGTCGCGGGCGGACGCAGACGCGCGAGTTGTTTAGGGCCGGTCACCAAAAAGGCGCGCCCCCTACATGCCGCCGAGATAATCGGCGACGGTGAAGATGTCCTTGTCGCCGCGGCCCGAGATATTCACCACCATCAGATGGTCGCGCGGCTTTTGCGGCGCGATGTCGGCGACCTTGGCCAGCGCGTGGGCTGGCTCCAGCGCCGGAATGATGCCCTCGAGGCGCGAGCATTGCTGGAAGGCGTCGAGCGCCTCTTTGTCCGTCGCGGACAAATAGGTGACGCGGCCCGTCTCCTTCAGCCAGGAATGCTCGGGGCCGATGCCGGGATAATCGAGCCCGGCCGAGATCGAATGGCCTTCCTCGATCTGTCCGTCGGCGTCCATCAGCAGATAGGTGCGGTTGCCATGCAGCACGCCGGGCCGCCCGCCGGCGAGCGAGGCGGCATGCCTGTTGTCAGCCCGTAACCCGCCGCCTCGACGCCATAAATCTCGACGGAAGGATCGTCGAGGAAGGGATGGAACAGACCGATCGCGTTGGAGCCGCCGCCGATGCAGGCGAACAGCGAATCGGGCAGCCGGCCTTCGGCCTTCTGCATCTGCGCCCGCACCTCATCGCCGATGATGCACTGGAAATCGCGCACCATGGCGGGATAGGGATGCGGGCCGGCCGCCGTGCCGATGCAGTAGAAGGTATCGGCGACATTGGTCGACCCAGTCGCGCAGCGCCTCGTTCATGGCGTCCTTCAGCGTCCTTGCGCCGGATTCGACCGGCACGACCGTCGGCGCCGAGCAGCTTCATGCGGAACACATTGGGCTTCTGCCGCTCGACATCGACCGAGCCCATATAGACGACGCAATCGAGGCCGAAACGGGCGCAGGCGGTCGCCGTCGCGACGCCATGCTGTCCGGCGCCGGTCTCGGCGATGATGCGGGTCTTGCCCATGCGGCGCGCGAGCAGGATCTGGCCGAGCACATTGTTGATCTTGTGCGCGCCGGTGTGGTTCAGCTCCTCGCGCTTGAAATAGATTTTCGCGCCGCCGGCGCGCCGGACGCGGCGGCTTTTGCGCGCAGATGCTCCGTCAGACGCTCGGCATAATAGAGCGGGCTTGGGCGCCCGACGTAATGCGTCAGCAAATCGTCGAGTTCGGCCTTGAACGAGGGGTCGCGCTTTGCGGCTTCGTAATGGCGCTCCAGGTCGAGGATCAGCGGCATCAGCGTTTCGGCGACGAAGCGTCCGCCGAAGTAGCCCGAAATGACCGCGATCGTCCGGGCCGCCGCGATAGGAATTAAGGTTTGGGGCCGCCTGAGCCATGATGCGCCTTCCGCCGGGGCACACACGCCCTTGCACGAACCTTTAAGCGCTCGTCCGCGTCAGGCCAAGCCTTTCGGGCCGATTGGAACCGGCCCGTTCCGGCCGCGCCGCCCGCACAAGGGCGACGAATTCCGCGATCTTATGCTTGTCCTTGACGCCGGGCGCGCTTTCGACGCCGGAGGACACGTCTACCCCCGGCGCGCCGGTCTCGTGCAGCGCCCGCACGACATTTCCGGCGTCGAGGCCACCGGCGAGCAGCCATGGCTTTTTCGTCGAAGCGCCGGCAAGAAGGGTCCAGTCGAAACCGGCCCCATTGCCGCCGGGGCGCGAGGCGTCCGGGCGCGGGCGCGCATCAAACAGCAGCATGTCGGCGACGTCGGCGTAGCCGCGGATCAAATTCAGATCAGCTTCCTCGCCAATGCCGATCGCCTTGATCACCTTGACGCCAAAGCCGGCGCGGACAGCTGCGACGCGCTCGGGAGTCTCGGTCCCGTGCAATTGAAGGAATGTGGGGTTGAGCGCCGCGATCGCCGCCGCAAGCGAGGCGTCATCCGCGTCGACAGTCAGCAGCACTTTGGCGGCGCTGGAGCCGACCCGCGCGCTAAGGCGCGCGACCTGATCGAGCGAGACATGGCGCGGACTTCTGTCGAAGACCACAAATCCAATCATATCGGCGCCGGCCTTGAGCGCCGCATCGACGGCGTCTTCAGTCTTGAGGCCGCATATCTTGACGAGAGTGTTCATAAGCGTGGTGCGTCGCTGACGTGAAGGCGGTCGTTAGCGCAAAGGAATTGCAATGGATCAACCCTTTGGCGCAGCCTCTGTACGAGGCCTCAAGCGCCTCTGCGATTCTCGATCGCGGGATGCAGATTTTGCCGCGCGCGCTCGGCGTTGAGACGCCTCAGTTCGGCGCGGGTGCGCCGCGCTGCGCGCCGGTGCGCGCCCTGTCCGATCCAGGTGGCGACGCCGCCGATCAGAACGCCCGCCGCAAGCGCGACGAAAAGGATGAGAAAGAACGGCGCGCTGAGTTGCGGCCCGTTCGCTCCCCCATTCGGGAACGGGTCGAAATAGATCGTCGCGATCTGGCGGTTGGCGAGCGCGATCGCCCCGCCAATGAGGAAGAGCGGAAGAAGGAACAGCCACTTCAAAAATGTCTTCATCGCATCCGCCGAAGAGATTGGCGCGCAGCCGGCGCGCTTCAAGACGAATCCGCAAGAAACAACGGAAACCCGGTATATCCGTGCCGCTCAGCCGCCAAAACCCTCGTTCAGCCGCTCGCGCATTTCCTTGCCGGTCTTGAAAAACGGCACTGCCTTTTCGTCGACCGACACATGCGCGCCGGTGCGGGGATTGCGCCCCACCCTGGCATCGCGATGCTTGACTGAAAATGCCCCGAATCCGCGCAACTCAACCCGGTCGCCGCGGGCCAGCGCCGCGGTGATCTCGTCGAGAATCGCATTCACGATTTTTTCCACGTCACGCAAGTAAAGATGCGGATTACGATCCGCGATACGCTGCACGAGCTCGGATTTGATCATACGCCCCGCCCACGAGAAAGATCTTGGCTCGACAAGAAACGAGAGAAACTATTATTTGTAAAGACATTAGCGGCGGGTTCGTTCCCCCACCGACGCGGCCCCCTTAGACTTAGCAAGTCAATTTGCGCCGTCAACTCGCCAAATCGAGACAAGACCGTCAAGAACGCGCCCTTGCGCGTATTGCTGCCCCTGCTCAATCAGATGGCTCAGCCCGTCGAGGTGAAAAAACGAGGCACCGGCCGCCGCGAAGCTGAAAAGGCCAAGCCGCTCGCCAGCTCCAGACGGTTTCCAATCACGCACCTTCAGCCCCTTCGGCACAGATTTCACCTGCTCCAGCCAGGCGATCGCCTCGCGCTCGCCGCCGAGGCGGTCAACGAGATGCACGCCGATTCCCTGACGGCCCGGAAAACGCGACCGTCATCCACCGCCGCAAGCTGCGGATCGGTCATGGCGCGCCGCTCCTTTACCAGATCCTTGAACCACGCGTAGCTGTCGTCGACAATCGAAGCGAGCGCCGCGCGGGCCTCGGGCGAAGTCGGCTCAAAGCCGTTCGGGGAAGCTTTCAGCGGAGAGGATTTCACGTCTTCGACCTTGACGCCAATATTATCGAGCAGTTTGGCGAAATTCGGATATTCGACCAGCACGCCGATCGACCTGATGAAAGAATTGCCCTGCGCCACGATCTGATCCGCGCCGAGCGCTGCGACATATCCGCCGACGCCGCGAGCGTTCCGACGACCGCGACGTCAGCTTCTTGGCGGAGGCGCCGGATGGCGTCATACAGCGCTCGGCGCCCGTCGTCGTGCCGCCGGCACGTCGATCGAGATCAGCACCGCCGCCGCCTGCGAGTTCTCGATCTTCGAGACGGCTTCAGCGTGCGCGATCGCCGGTGATGAGCCCGTTGATCGTCAGCCGGGCGATGTGCGGTATTAAGCGGCCCGTCCTAGCCGAACAGGCGCAGGCCGAGGATCACGATGGCGACCGCCGCGGCCGCGAAAGCGGCGATGCGCCGAGTACCAGAGCCGGCGCTGGAAGCCGCCGTTCGACGAGATAGTCCGCAAACAGGGCGCGGCCATTGACGATCCAAGGCGCGGTTTCGGCTTGATCTGGTCGCCGTGGACCCGCTTCGCCATGCCGCGTCGGCCCCGAGGCTCACGCCGACAAGAGTCCCCCCGCCTTGTACCGAGCGGGCAGCGGCGGCGAAACCGAAATCGCGACCAGCCTTCGCCCTAGCTTGCCCTGAGGCGCTTTTCGCGCCGGAGCGCAATTCCGACAGAACCGTCTCGCCTGCGATGGCTCTCGAGCCGACGATCACAAGCGGACGCGCCGCGACGGGAACATAGACGTCGACGCGCGAGCCGTCGCGGATCAACCTAAGCCGGTCCCCGCGCCGACCGTATCGCTGACATGCGCGAAGCAGACCATGTGCGGCGCGATCAGGCCGGCGATCAGCACGATTTCGAAGCGTCCCACGACCGTCTCGATCACGATGCCGTTGCGCTCGTCGTCCTCGCTCGCCTTGTCGAGATCGGCGTTGAGGAAAAGGCCCGGCTTATAGGCGATCTTGACGATGTGGCCAGAGACCGGCGCGCGAATGACGTGGCACTCGAACACCGACATGAAGCCGCTGACGCGTTGCAAAGCTCGACGCCAAGGCCAAGCTCCGGGGGCGGGGAACGAAATAACCGAGAGACGACAACACCCTGTCGGCCGCGGTGAGACGACGAGAGAGTCGTCGAGCGGCGTCTGGCGCACGGGACCGCGAAAAAATAGACGCACCACGCCGTGGCGATCGCGCGAATCCAGCCGAGCGGGCTGTACAAAGATCCAAGGATCAGCCCGCTACAGCGAAGCCGGCGATGAAATTATAGCCCTCGGCCTGAACGGGAGTCGCCTGCCTGCGACGGGATCAATGATCGACATGGGCGCCTCGACGGCGCAAGCGGCGTGCCAGCTCCGAGCTGCGCGGCGGCGGAATCAGCGCCGTTCTTCGCATAGTGGCCCGCGGAATCGAAAGCGCTGGCTGATCTCAAGCCGCGGCGGAATCGCTTGGCGGCGGGATCGAGATCCGCCTGCGGCCGGCGCGTCGCCCGACCCTTCCCTGAGAGACGATCGCCCCGCCTTCGCGGCCAAGCGGCGTCGACGCCGACGCTCACCCTTTCGCCGTTAGCGAGCGCTGTGCGGCGCAGAACCTCCTCCGCCCTTCGGATTTCGTAGTGCCTGCTCCACATGCGCGGCATAGGCCGCCGCCCCGCGCGAGCAATTCGTCGTGAGAGCCGCGCTCGACGATGGCATCCTTGCCGAGCACGATGACTTCCTCGGCGTCGACGGACCGTCGCCGGGCGATGGGCGATCACGAGCGTCGTGCGGCCGCGCGTGACCTGGTCGAGCGCATCCTGAATGTCGCGCTCGGTGAAGGAATCCAGCGCCGAGGCCGCCTCGTCGAGAATGAGGATCGGCGGATCTTTCAGGACCGTGCGGGCGATCGCGACGCGCTGCTTTTCGCCGCTAAGTTTCAGTCCGCGCTCGCCGACCTGCGCCTCATAGGCGCCCGGTACCTGCTCGATGAAGTGGTCGATCTGCGCGAGGCGCGCCGCCTCCCTCGACCCCCGCATCGCACAGCGCCGTCGCGGCCCTAGCGCGACGTCGAAGGCGATCGAATCATCGAACAGCACGGTGTCCTGCGGGACGATGCCGATCGCCGAGCGCAGGGAAACCTGCGACACGTCGCCGACGTCCTGGCCATCGATCAGGATGCGGCCCTTTTGCGGCCCGAGAAGCGGAAGAGCACACGCGCATGGTCGATTTGCCGCCGCCGAGCGCCGACGATCGCGACCGTCTTGCCGGGCTCGATCGTGAAGCCGAGGCCCTGCAGAACGGGCGGCGAGGGTCGTAGCTGAAATCACGTTATCGAAACGGATCTCGCCGGGCCCGACCTGCAGCGGACGCGCGCCGGGGCGGTCTTTGACCTCGGGATTTTGCGCCATGATGTCGAACATCATCTCGATGTCGATCGTCGACTGGCGCAATTCGCGATACACCATGCCAAGATGGCTCGATGGCTGATAGAGCTGGATCATCATGGCGTTGACGAGGACGAAATCGCCGATCGTATTGGTCCCGCGCGCGACGCCGAGAATGCTCATCATCATGACGCCGGTCAGGCCGACGGTGAAAATCACCGCCTGTCCCGCGTTGAGCCAGGCCAGCGAGGTATAGGTTTTGACGCTCATGCGCTCGTAGCGCGACATCGAGGTGTCGTAACGCTGCTTTTCGCGCTCCTCGGCGTTGAAATATTTGACCGTCTCGAAATTCAGAAGGCTGTCGATGGCCTTGGTGT
>CAVXPX010000007.1:0-181860 GCA_963763845.1 uncultured Acidobacteriota bacterium | reverse complement strand
GCTAGCGCTATCGGCGTCTCCATGTGCGATGAGTTGCCTGGGATAGCCATATCGGCGGAAAAGAAAATGTCGAATGGCGCGCCGTTCTCAATCTGTTGCGTGATGGCCCCGGAGGCTCCGAACGAGAGTTTCACGCTGACGCCGGTTTTCTTGGTATAGCCACCGCCAATGTCCTTCATCGCCGAACTCAGGTCGGCCGCGGCCGCGACGAAGAGCGGGGAAAATGTCTTTTCCCCTTGCGCCTCAGACGAAGTGGAACTCAACAGAAGAATGCCTGCGATCAACGAGCAGCACAAGACTTTCATCGGCGACCCTTTCTCCAATCCTACTTTTTATCACGCCGCGGGAATCAACGAAGTTGATCTGAATAGTAGCGCGATCTTCGGCGCTTAACGGCTTTTCCCAAATTGGTCCAAAGCCTCGCGCAAGCGTCGCTTTTACGTTGATTCATGCCGCTCCCACCCCAATACTGTGCGGTGAGCGTCATGATGCCTCGGCGTGGATGTCTTTCTGCCCTCCTTGCTCTCTTTTATTTTCTTTATCGCATCTTCCCCCGCGCAGGTCCCGCGAGCGCCCCAGACCAGTTCTGGAAAGTCTAACGCTACTCAGAGCAGCGATTACCTGCGAATGCGCAGTGAATGGTTTTACCGCGGCCGCATTGTCCGCGGGCAACCGTCTGCGGAACGGCGCCGCCGTGCCTATCAGGCGAAACTCAAATTACGCGCGCTGCGTGCCCCAGCTTTGGCGGAAAATGTCATCGGGGAAGTATGCCTTCGCTAGGAACATGGGTACCGCTCGGCCCCGCGCCGCTTGCCTCCGATGCGAGTGGGAACGGCACTGAGGATACCACCAGGTTTCTGGGCGGGCGACTTCGATCGCGATTGATCCAGCGGACTCGACTGGTAATACGATCTACATTGGAGGCGCGCAGAGCGGAATATGGAAATCGACGAACGCGCGAACAGCACCGCGAACAGCGTCACCTGGAGCCCGATCGCTGACAATCAGGCGACGCTTTCGATTGGAGCGATCGCGATTCAGCCGGGCAACGGCGACCGACGAAATCCCTGATACTCGCAGCAACGGGTGAAGCCGACAACTCCGCAGACTCCTATTTCGGATTGGGGATCCTTCGTTCGACGGATGGCGGCAATACCTGGAGTCTGATCTCCACCGCAAACAATGGCGCACTCTGGTTCACTGGTCTGGGCGGCACGCGCATGGCATTCAGTAGCGCTCAGACGAGCACTGTCGTCGCAGCCATGGCGACGAGTTCGGAAGGGCTGGTGGATGGTGCCGTGACTTCAGCCACGACTCCCGGACTCTACGCTTCGACGGATGCAGGCCAGACCTGGACCTACGATGCGGTGAGCGATGCGGGCGGGTCGCTTGACGCCACGTCCGCCACTTCGGTTGTTTACAACAGCAGCGCTGGGCAATTTGTCGCTGCCATTCGCCATCACGGTTTCTACTCTTCGCAGGACGGAGTGCATTGGACTCGGCTTTCCAGCCAGCCTGGCGGTGCGGTTCTCGCCACGACAGCCTGCCCTCCGCAATCAGCGTCCAACGGTTACGCGTGTCCGATTTATAGAGGCGAAATTGCCGTTCTTCCGGGAAGGAACGAGATGTACGTCTGGTATGTCTCTCTCGCTTCGAATGGGAGCCCGGTCGACGAAGGTATCTGGCAAAGTCTGAATAGCGGCGCATCGTGGACGGCCATTTCCGAAACTGGCATCACCAATTGCGGAGACGTCGAGGGATGCGGCGTTCAGCAAGGCTCATACAATCTCGCGCTCGCCGCAGTGCCAAATGGTGCTGCGACTGATCTCTACGCGGGAGCGGTCAACCTCTACAAGTGTTCTATGAACTCGGCAAATCCCACCTGCGCTTCCATTCCGTTCATGAATCTTACTCACGCCTACGGATGCGATCCGATCGCGGCGCCTGCGCACGTTCATCCGGACCAGCATGCTTTGGCTTCGATCATTCCTGCGACCGGGGGCGACTCTGGAAATGCCCTGATGTATTTCGCCAACGACGGCGGAATCTATCGCGCGCTCGACGGATACTTCGGACTCAACACGGGATCCTGCTCAGGCATGAATCAGTTCGACGACTTAAATCAGGATCTCGGATCGATGACGCAGTTCGTGGGATTCTCGCAGCATCCGACCGATATCAACACCATTCTCGGAGGTGCGCAGGGGAATGGCTCTCCGGCGACGAGCGAGGCGACGACGAATCCAAGCTGGCTGAATGTTCTCGGAGGCGACGGCGCATACACCGCCATTGATGTGCTCGCGAACTCGAATTGGTACGCTTCGAATCCCGATGTACCTCCCGGTGGCCTTGGCATCCAGCTCTGCTCCAACGGTGTGAACTGTAATGACAGCGGTTTTGAGTACGTAGTTACAAGCAGCACTCTGGGCGGTGACGACGGCGGATTTTATTTCCCCTACATCCTTGATGCAAGCTCCACGACAACGATGCTGGTTGGGACGTGTCGCGTCTGGCGCGGCTCGCGCACTGGAGGCCTGTTCACGGCGCTGAGTCCGAATTTCGACACGCTCGGTTCCGGCACGTGTTCGGGCAGTGAAGTGAACCAGGTGCGGGCTCTCGCCGCCGGCGGACTCAGCGACAACGACGGATCGAGCGTGATCTATGCCACGCCCGCCGGACTCGGGCCACTCGAAGGCTCCGTCGATACTCCAAATGGTGGCCACGTATGGGTGACAACGGATGCGTCTGCGGGAGTCACTGCATTTGTCGATGTGACCGGCAACGGTCCCCAGGGAAGCATCAATCCAAATCAATTCCCAATCTCCAGCGTCGCCCTCGATTCGTCCGATCATTCAGGAAACACGGCCTACGTGACGGTAATGGGATTTACTGGTGGCGCCGGGCATGTCTGGAAAACGACCAACGCTGGGGCAACGTGGACAGATTTCACCGCCAATCTTCCCGACTCGCCCGCGAATGCGGTGGTCGTGTATCCACCCATGTCGGAAGTCTTCGTTGCGACCGATGTCGGCGTATTTGGCAGTCCAACATTGAGCCCAAGCTGGACAGAACTCGGACCCAGCCCAGGCACAAATCAGTCCGCGTTTCTTCCCAACGTTGCAGTCACAGGATTGGGAGTATTCGCTTCCGGCGGCCAGCAGTTGCTGCGAGCGTCGACTTACGGCCGCGGCATCTGGCAATTCAATCTTGTCATCACCCCAGATTTCCAACTCTCGGTGACGAATTCTCCATTGACCATCTTTGCCGGGCAGACCAGCATGTTCAATGGGACCATTACCGCCGTCAATGGATACGCAAGCTCCGTCACGCTCAGTTGCTCGGCTGGTTCAACGGCTCCTCCGAGCACGTGTTCCGCCTCGCCATCCAGCCTGACACCCGGTTCCAAATCGCCATTCACCGTAACCGTTGGCGGCTCCGCAGGAGACTACAACTTCAACGTGAAAGCGGTCGGTTCCGACTCAGCGCACGTCACGCACACCGTTCCCGTGACGCTGCATCTGATCAGCTTCGGCCTAACCGCGCCCTCGCCCGCGTCGGTCACCGTGGCGGACGGAGCGACGTCCTCGCCGATAAGCTTTCAAGCTACAGCCGCGGGATCGTTCAACCAGAGTGTTTCTGTGTCTTGCAGCACGGCGATTACCGGTGCGGTTTGCAATCTGACTCCGGGCACGATCGTGAGCCCGACGGCAACAGCCCCCGTAAACATGACGGGCAGTGTGATAGTTCCCGCAGGAACTGCCGCGGGAAGCTATCCGGTGACAATCCAGGCAACCACGGCTGGTGCGCCGTCACCCGTGAGCACGTCCTTCACTCTCAACGTCACGACCAATCCGGACTTTGTTCTTACCGCCGGCACCTTTCCCGAGATTAATGCCGGCAGCGCTGGGACAACCGGAACCATCTCAATTACCGCGCAGGACGGCTTCAGCGGCACGGTTGCGTTGAGCTGTCCGACGACTTACGGCCAGGGCAGTTGCAGCATCAGCCCCAGTTCGGTGAATTCCTTTCCCGCCACGGCGACTCTCACAATTAACGGGACGAGCTTCAGTCCCGGAACATATTCGCTCACGATCACAGGAACATCCGGGTCGATCGTGCATACGCGGGCCGTGCCATTTAATGTCGGGGACTATTCGTTATCGGGGCCGCAGACGGTTGCAGGTGTGCCGGCCTCGCAAGCAAAAGCGACGTTCACGCTGACGTCGGCTTTCTCTTACAGCGGCAAGATTACTGCGACATGCGATGCCAGTGCTCTGCCCGGCGCGGTCTGTACGCTGTCGCCAGCCAATCCCATAACGCTGGCAAGCGGGGGCACAGTAAATCTCAGCGTAACGATCAGTATCCCGTCCGACCCAACCCCGGGCGCGTACGCGATCAAGATCAGCACGCAAGACACGACCGGCACGCCCGCACATACAGGCAGCATGTCCCTTACGCTGGCGCAGGATTTTCGTTTGACGTCTTCCACGCCGACCCAGACCGTGACGGCCGGGCAGACAACCGGTCCTTATAATCTGACGATTCAGCCAGTCGGATCATCCTTCAATGCAGCGGTGACTCTGGCTTGTATCTCCGGGCTGCCCGCGCAAGCGCAGTGCATTTTCAGCCCGTCCGGTTCCATCACGCCAGGTAGTTCGGCTGTGGATGTGGTGATGAGCATCTCGACGAAAGCGAGTGCGTCGAAATTGCATTGGCAACTCGCTTTGTGGTTGTTCGTCCCCGGCCTGATTGTGTTTTCCAGTTTCCGGCCAGCTCGCGCGCGAAAACGCAACCGGCTTTCATTTATCGCAAACGCTTCTCTGATACTTTTGCTTTTATCCACGTTGTCGTGCGGCGGCGTCAGCACCGCGTCGACCGGAAGTGGGACGGGGACCAATCCCGTAACCTATCAAGTCACAGTGACCGGTACCTCTCCAGGAACAACGCCCGACGCGGGACAGAGCACAATCGTCATTCTCGTCGTAGACTAGACCATTGCGTTGCCACTTTCCTATTGAACGGTTTCAGAGCGCATGACTGATTCTCGCCACGACGTACTCATCATCGGCGGTGGTGTGGTTGGCTTGGCAGTCGCGCTGGAGATGACGCAGCGCTTTCCCCGCCAGCGCCTGTTACTCGTCGAGAAAGAAGACCAGGTTGCTCGTCACCAGAGCGGGCACAACAGCGGCGTCATTCACAGTGGCGTCTACTACAAACCTGGATCGCTCAAGGCGCGTCTCTGTGTGGCCGGCGCAGCCGCAATGGTCGAGTTCTGCCGCGCCCACGGAATCGCCCACAATGTTTGCGGTAAGGTAATCGTCGCCACGCACGACGACGAGCTTCCTCGATTGGAAGACTTGCGTCAGCGCGGCGAAGCGAATGGCCTTACCGGACTTCGCCTGATCGGCCCCGACGAACTCAAAGAGATTGAACCGCATGCCAGCGGTCTGCGAGCCCTCGTCGTTCCCTCGACCGGAACTACGGATTATGCCGTTGTCTGCCGGAAGTATGCCGAGTTGATTACGGCGAATGGAGGCAAAGTTCTCACCGGCACGCGGGCGATGGCGATCCGACGCTCGGAGAGTGAGATGGTTGTGGAAACCCCGAAGGGCACGTTCGCGACTTCTGCGCTCATTAACTGCGCGGGCCTGTATAGCGACCGCATCGCCCGCATGGCCGGCGATAATCCCGGCGTCAAGATTATTCCGTTTCGCGGCGAATATTACGACCTCGTACCCGAGCGTGGCTCGCTGGTGCGGGCCCTTATTTATCCAGTTCCGGATCCCCGGTTTCCATTTCTCGGGGTTCACTTCACCCGCCGAATCACCGGCAAGGTCGATGCCGGACCCAACGCAATCCTCGCTCTGGCGCGCGAAGGATATCGCCACACCGATGTGAACGCTCGCGATCTGCTCGATTCCATCACGTATGGCGGGTTCTGGCGCATGGCCGGCAAGCATTGGCGCAATGGGATGGGAGAATGGTATCGCTCGCTTTCAAAAGCGGCGTTCGTTCGCGCGCTGCAGCGCCTCGTTCCGGAAGTCAAAGAAAGCGATCTCGTGCCGGGAGGCTCGGGCGTGCGCGCCCAAGCTCTTAAGCCCGACGGCGCCCTGGTTGACGACTTTCAATTTGTCCCATCCGGCAAAGTGCTGCACGTTTTAAACGTACCCTCGCCCGCCGCAACCGCGTCGCTGATGATCGGCAAAACGATTGTCGACACTGCTGCCGCGAGCCTGGGCCTCGCTTGATTGCTGGTCGTCACTTCAGTGACGGCTGAATCTCCCGACTAGAAAAGAAACGATTCCGAATGAACGAAAAACAAGTGTGAATAGAACCCGGGATTCGTGTTAGCGTCTGTTACAACGTAGCACTGGAATTCTCCAGATCCGGAGGGCCTATGCGGGCCTGCATCAACACAAAATGCGTAGCGTTCGGCTGGATCGTTTACTCCGTCGCAACCCGTTGTCCACTGTGCAAGTGGGATTTGAAGTTCACTTTACCGGCCAGCGAAGCCGCATCGTCGGCCAAGCCCGCTCGCGATCTTGTTCCAGCGCGGTAAGCGTCGTCCCGATCTTTCGCTCTGAGCCGCTATCTTCCAATATCCTCATTCCACAGGTCCGGATGCGCCCGGACAAACTCTTGCATCATTTGAATGCACTCTTCGTCATCGAGCATAATGAGATCCACTCCTCTCTGCCGGAATAAATCTTCCGATCCAAGGAAATTGCGATTCTCTCCAATGATGACTCGCGGAATGCGGTAAAGTAGCGTCGTGCCCGTGCACATGATGCACGGGCTCAGAGTGCTGACCAGCGTTAACTCTGCCCAATCCCTTCGGCGCCCAGCATTGCGAATGCAGACGACTTCCGCGTGCGCAGTGGGATCGCCAGTCTGTACCCTGAGATTGTGGCCGCGCGCCACAATCGTGCCCTGACGATTCGCCAGCACCGAACCGATGGGCAGACCGCCATCGCGCAGTCCAGCTTTCGCCTCTGCAATCGCTTCCCGCAGCAACGCCCGATCATCCACGATCGTCTCCGAATCAAAGCAGGGTAGTGAGGATCCTTGAAAGGTTAGCAGCACTGGTGCGAAAGGGGGGACTCGAACCCCCACGGTTTTACCCGCCAGATCCTAAGTCTCGGTAACCATCATCATAGTAGCCTGTGTTTATGCTGGTAGAGTCGTATTCCGCTTGCTTCGTTGTCACTATTTTGTCACCATAGTCTATGCTCATCAAACGAGGGAAGGTTTGGCACAGCAGGATCATGCACGACAGCACGCTCTACCAGAGATCGCTCCACACGGGGAACAGGACGCAGGCCCTAAAGTATGAGGCGATCTTCCGAAGCAGTTTGGTAAGAGGCGATTTCGGAATCATAGACGCGGCGAAATGCCCCACGCTCTCTCAATTTGAACCTCGCCTGCTATCTCACCTGAAAGCCAACGTCGCTACACGCACTTATGAGTTCTACAAACAGCACCTGAGCGTATTGACGGGCTTTGCGCAGATAGCTCTCTCCCGCCTTCATAGGATCGACGCAGCATTGATAGAGAAGTTCATTCAACATCGGCTCAAAGACAAAGTTGCGCCCGTGACTGTGAACCATTCGCTGCGGACGTTACGGCGCACACTGTACGTTGCCCGTGATTGGAATCTGATTCGGAATGTCCCACGGATCAAACTCCTACCCGGCGAAAAACAGCGAGAATACGTGCTCGAAGACAAAACGGTAAACGACATGGTCGAGTGGCTCAGGGCGGAGTATCCCAAAAACGATTTTCATCTCATGCTGCCGTTCCTCGTTGACACTGGCCTACGGATCAGCGAAGCCTGCAATCTGAAACGGGAGCACATTACTTTCAAAAAGGACCCGAAGTTCAATGAGGAAGTTCCTTACTCGATCCGAATAGTTAAGGGAAAGAGCAAATATGCAAAACGCGAAATTCCACTGACTGACCGAGCCGCCTACACGATTCTGGCGTGCTTAGGCCATTCTAAGTGCGCATATGCTTTCACATCGCGAGGAAGACAGAAGCCGATCACGAGACATTACCCTTCGGAGCAATTCCGAGCGGTGCGAGACGCGCTAGGCATTGGAAAAGACTGTGTCCTGCACAGCACACGGCATACCTTCTGTACCCGACTGGGAATTGCTGGTGCCGATGCTTTCACCATTCAACGATTGGCCGGACATTCAAGCATTACGATCAGTCAGAGGTACGTCCATCCCGATATGCAGGCGAAGATCGAGGCTGTCCTATTGCTCGATAAACTGAACCAGCCTAATATGCAGTCAGGCGAAGCATAAGCCCGGATGGCGGAATTGGCAGACGCGCTGGCCTTAGGAGCCAGTAGCCGCAAGGCTGTGCAGGTTCAAGTCCTGTTCCGGGCACCACGTCGCTTGACGGCCATCGGCATTCGTGGCGTCAACTTTGGCGTCCCAAACCAACTTCGTTTGAACTCTGCTGTTCGGCTTCGCGGGTTCTTAATAGGTTTCTCGGTCAAAGTGAAATGGCCTGACAGCAGAAACTGACCGCAGGCGTGTTGCTGGTAAGTCCCGTCCTGACGCGCTATGCTCTTTGAGGAATGTCCACTATCGACTGGCTGATCTTGGCTCCCGCCGTCCCGGCTGTACCCGTTTTCGTTACGTGGTACCTTCCGTGGGAAAGATGGATACCGTGGAGAAAGTTGCCCAAAGGTGTCGTCGGCCCATATGCGCTGTATCTCTTCTTCGTGGCGTTCCATTTTGACGATAACCATCGATATTGGTGGTTGTACTACGGGTGGCTGGCGATTGCAGGCGTGGTCGTCTCGGTTATGGCCGTAGTTGAGAGGGTTGAGGGAAGGGTGGAGAAGGAGGCCAGAGAGAGAAAAGCAAGCATGTTGGAGCAGGCACAACGCTGGCCTGTTGCCGACGGCCTTGTTCTTCACACCGACCAAGGCCCCGATGCAGACGGAGCCCCGAAGGTGACCCTTCGCTACATGTACAAAGTGGGTGACCAAGAGTTTTTTGGTTGCGAGTCGGCCACGTTCACGAGCAGAGACGATGCAGAGCGGTTTGAGTCCAGATGCAAAGAACGAAAGCTCAAGGTTCACTATCAGCAGGATAAGCCGAAGATTTGCGTGCTAGACCATGATGAATTGCGGTAACTGACGAAACATCCCGATTACACCCATTGAACCCTCCGTCCCAACGATCAGGCGGGCTGTGGACACCTTCCAAACGGCTCGTAACTTGCAGGGCACCGACGCCGTTCCGCTCGACAGCCTCTCGCCCTACCATGCTTTCCTTAAACCAGACCCAAGGGTTCGGATTCCACCGCCGACGGAGAAACCACCGGAGCCAGTCACCGACAAACCAGAGTCGGAAAGCAGTGTCGCAAATGTCCTCTAGAAAGTGGCCCGCTAACTGATTGATTCCGCTAACTCAGTTTTCCCTGTTTTGCATGTCTCACATGTTATAACTTATGATCCATGTCAAGAAGTCTATTCGGCTCGCTTTCATCGCTTTGCGAGTGCTCCTGTCTGCTGACTGAAAATCGGGTGCTAGTGTCCAATCATCATGACAACTGACAAAGGTTCGAGAGTCGCAATCTACATTCGGATCAGCACTGCCGATCAATCCACCGCACTACAAACCGATGAACTCCCGGCCTACTGCGCAGCACGTGGTTGGCAGGTGGTAGAGACGTACACCGACGTGATGAGCGGAGCAAAGGACAAACGTCCGAGCCTCGACAGATTGATGGCTGACGCACGCAAGCGCAGGTTCGATGCGGTTATCTGCTGGCGCTTCGATAGATTCGCTAGAAGCACCAGCCATCTGTTAAGGACGCTGGAAGAATTTCAAAGCCTAGGCATTGACTTCGTATCCCTCAAGGAGTCGGTTGATACATCGACGCCGATGGGCAAGATGGTATTCACGGTTCTAGCGGCAGTGGCAGAGCTAGAGCGCAGTGTCACCCGAGAGCGATGCACAGCCGGACGCAAGGCAGCGCGGCGCAGAGGCGTTAGGTTTGGCCGTCCCACCGCCGACGTGGATGTGAAACAGGTCCAGAAGCTGCGCACCGCTGGTGCGTCGTGGCGTGACGTAGCAGATCAGTTGGGGCAGTCGAAGGATACACTCAGACGGGCGGTGGCGAGGGCCTAGCAGGGTTCTGAGTTTAATCTTCTTTTTACTTCGATTAGGAACCCAAACCGAGGGCGTGGTGTCTTTGTTGATGAAGGCAGCAACCGATCAACTATATTTCCCCTAATGCCCAGAGTCTGCTCTAACTCGTGGCAAGCGGATGGGTGCGAGTGGAGTATCGGTCATTTGTGGCGCACGTCGGACTGGATTGAGCGCCTTATTTTCGTCGCCCTTGCGCTCATGCTTGCCTACACCGTATTCATTCTCAGCCGCTTTCTCTGCTCTTACTACTTGAGCCGACGTGAATCCCGCGCCTTCGAGCCTGACTCCACACATCCATTTCAGCGAAACCAAACAAGGCTCGTGGCTAACCTGAGCCGCGGAGTCAGGACTCTGAAATCAATTTCCTCTGCCGCGCCATTCCTTGGACTTGCCGGGACCTGCTACGGAATTGCGGCGGGACTCTTCGTCGGCATCGGCATGGAGAGACGCCTTGCCCTCGCCATGATCTCCGCAAACGTTGCAGCCGCGCTCGTCACAGCCGCCGCAGGAATCCTCGTGGCCATTCCCGCAAACCTGTCCTACAACTTTGTTCGCACGCGCATTGACGAGTTTGAGCGCGAATTGAATGGACATCACACCGACGCTCAACCGCTTGGTCGATCATTCCAGTTTGCGCAGAAGCTCCCATTGCAAAACCGATTCTCGGGACTGCCGCCGTTCGCATTGCTGGCAGCGCCCGCTCTGGCAAGCCTCGTCGCTATATTCACACTCTTTCAGCCCTACGACGTTCCGACGGGGTTGTCCGTCCGCCTGCTGGAAATTGGCTCGCTCGACAGCCATCGTTTCTCAACCAAGCCAGTCATCATCAGCGTGGTCAGCGCAAGCGCGAACGGCTCGCCTGTGATCCGCGTGAACTCTAGGGAAACTACTCTGGATAACTTGGACGAGGCCATGGGCCGGAAGCCAAAAGCTCCCTCGCAGTGGACAGCCTACGTAGAGGCCGAAAGCTCTTTGCCGTGGGGCGACGTAGTGAGTGTCATAGACGTTGTAAAAGGCTTCCACGGCAACGTCGTCCTGCTCACAACCACGCCCGATACCAGTTCTAGATATACGCAGCGATCTGCTAAGCCGACGAAGTAGACGCGGTCATTCTCGGTCTACTCATCTCACGTTGTTGGATGTGCCGTTCCGCTGTAGACACGTGGGTTTCAAAATGTATCTGTGCGGTTCGGGCCGTTTTCAAGGGTACCCCGTGTAGACTCGGCACCCTCAAATTCGGACCTTTTGGCGTCGGATTGCTCAGTGAGGCTAGGTCATTAATTGCTGTAAGTTATTATTTATGCGGGAGATACAGACAATAACAGGAAGCGGGGATGATCCGGTGTCGGGGTCCGAATAAACAGGTTCGGACAAGTCTCGGACTGCTCCAAAACACGCCATTCGGAGCATTTCGGAGGGGTTCGGACGGCAAAGGGTCCGAGGGTACTCCTGCTGGCTTCCGGCTGCGAAAAGTGTACAGTGTACACCTGTTGGAGAGGGTAGAAGGCTACGACATTGCTTTGACCTGCCTAGCCCGATGCAAGGGCTTAGCAATGTAAAGAGGGTATACCATGCACGAACACTGGGGATTATCGAGTTCCGGGCTCCCCGCCAGTGATGTGACCGGGGCCAAATGCCATTAGAACACTCCCGTGTATGAACTTCTCGTCATCGTTGTTTTCTTCCCGTGTACCGCCGATTAGGTGAGCAGGATTCCCGCACGCTTTGTTCTTGCAGGCAAAGTGCCGAAGACAAATGCCGTCAGGAATGTCCTTACCACGAGTCCATATCCACCGCAGTCGGTGAGCGCGAACACCCTGTCCGTCGAATTGGTACCGACCGTGCCCCCTGTCCCAAAACGGACCTAACCACACGTGACAACCGTTTTCTTCGATTCGGAAGTTGCCAAAGAATTTTAGGCGGTGGGCTGGATCAGCGAACCACAACTTCATCTCCTCAAAAGTTGGCGTCACAGCAGATGTCTCCCACTTCCGGTAATTGCATACAGCCTACCCTTCGGGGCAGCCAACAGATGTGACTGGCCTCACTCAGCACGAGAGCATTCTTCGCAACGGGAGAAGATCGGCTGCATACATTTTTGTCACCAGTGGCAACTCGATCTAGCGATTGTTGGGAAATCTTGAAACGGCGGTAATGCTTGACTGATGCTGATTCTAAGGGCTTGGACCCAAAATTGCTGGTGTAACACCCCACAATCCTAAGTCTGGTGCGTCTGCCAATTCCGCCACTTTCGCAGGTCGTGACGATAGTGTAATGCCTTGCGCGAGCAAAGGAAAAGACCTCTGTTCCAGCAGCGTAAATTCCTCACCGGCTCAATTCGGCGATCTGCACATGATATGGATCCAGCAGTTCTCCGGTGGCATGTTCGACCGCAGCCAGGGCGAGTTGATATCCGATCTCCGCCTGCAACAGACCTTGCTCGGCGCTGGCGACTTCCGTTTGCGCTTCGAGCACGAGAAAAATCGTGCTCGATCCGAGTTCGTACTTCCGCTGTTCAGCGGCCATCGTTTTGTTCGCCAGGTCCAAGGATTCTTTGCCGGCCACGATGCTCAGCTTTGCCTCCTCGAGTTGATGAACCGCGTTGCGGATGTCGAGTATGACTTGTTCTTGAACTTGCCGTTGGCTATAGAGATCGTTGCGGCGGGAGACGAGCGCGGTCCCCATCTCAGCTTTTGCGGCCCGGTTTTTCAGAGGCAGAGTTAGCGATAACTGTGCCTCATACGTCGGATAGTTGAACCCAAACATCTGGCTGACCCATGAGCTTGAAACCGTCTGATTCGATCCATTCAGACCGGTGCCTCCAAGACCATTACTCGCGTAGAGCCCCAGCAGATCCAGTTCCGGCAACAGGTGATTATGCGCGAGGCGAATGCGGGTATCGTCGTTGGCCAAGGCATAGCGGACGGCATCAAGTTCCGGACGTTTCGCGAGAGCTGTCTGCAATGCGGTCGCCGCGTCGATCGTGCGGAGTTCGCCTTCCGGTTCCGGTTTTTCCGTAAGTTCCAGGTCAAGCGCTTCGAAGTAGGGATCCTGATCGGCGCCAATGGTCATGCGGAGCGCGTCTTCCGCCTGCGTGACAGCATATTCGCTCTGAATCACCTGCACGCGCCGCGATGCGACTTGGGCCTCGGAACGGTAGATATCCAACGGCGGCAGGGCCCCAAGTTCAAGCGCCCGCTTGTCGCGTTTATAGGTAGTTTCGGCGGCGTCCATCGAAGCTTTTGAGACATCGAGATTGCCTTTCGCTTGTACCACCGCCCAATATTGCCTCACAGCCTGCAAAATGTTGTTATTCACTTCGGCGGCAAAACTGGCGCTCGATTGCTGCAGATTCCGGCGTGCGATCATCAATGGCGCCCGGTTGGCAAAGAACCATCCGTTACGCAACAGCGGCTGGGTGAACTGGAAATTCAGCGTCGAGCTGATGTAAGGATTGAAAAGATAGAACGAATTGTTTGAGGAATTGATGTTGCTGGAAAAGCCGCCTTGAACATTGGTTCCGCTTTCGAAGGTTTGCGAATAATTGAACTGCAGATTTTTTGTGGTGCTCTTGAAATTGACGGTCGAGCTCCCGGTGCCTTGAAGAAAACTGAATGGAGGCGAGATCGTGCTGGTGATGTTGTCGGTGCTCGTGACAATTGGATCGAACGGCGCGTGCGCGGCGAGGAGATCGAATTTTGAACTCTCCACCTGCATCTCTTGCACTCTTACGAAGCTGTTGTTCTCCAGCGTAAGGACTACCGCATCGCGCAAACTGAGACGCAATTTTCCTTCGACCACATAATCGCGCAAGTGCTCCGGAGCCCCCAGTTTGCCGGAACGAACCTGCGGAGTCGCCAGGTCGTGATAACTCTCGCCCTTTTGAGCCCAGAGCGAAGCAGTGAACGTTAGAAGAAGACAAACGGCCAGACACACGCGGGAGTGCCTCATCCTGATTCCTCCAGAGTTTGTTAACGCCAGATTGAAAAGAAGCCGCCGCCACTACTCGTAACGAATCGCTTCCACTGGGTCCAGGCGAGCGGCTTTGACCGCGGGATAAATTCCAAAAACCAGCCCAACACTGATCGACACGACAAACGCGAGCAGGATGGAGGCAGCCGTGACAATCGTCGACCACCCCGCCAGCCATGCGATCAGCCGCGACATGACGAATCCGAACACAATGCCGAAGCTTCCTCCGACAAACGAAATCAGGATGGCCTCAACCACAAACTGCCGGATGATGTCGGACTGCCGCGCGCCGACGGCGCGACGCACGCCGATTTCCCGGGTGCGCTCCAGAATGCTCGCCAGCATGATGTTCATGATGCCGATTCCTCCGACCAGCAGCGAAATCGAAGCAATGGCAACCATCACTGCGTTAAACAATTTCTCGGTTCGTTTCTGTTCCGCCAGCAACTCGGCGGGAACGATAACGCTGAAATCGCCCGCGGAATGATGGGATGAATCCAGTATCGCTCTTACCAATTGCGCCACCGATCCCATGTCGGCGCTCTCGCGAATGTTCAGATAGATGCCGTCAATTTCATCGCGCACGTCGCTGTAATTATCTTCAAGACGCAGCATGGCCGAATTCAGCGGCACGTACATGATGTTGTTGAGGTCTTGCGTGGGGACGCCCGCGACTTCGGTTTGCGAGCTTAGCTGCGGCGAAGCGACCCCGATTACGCGAAACCAGGTTTCGTTGGCTTTTACGTATTGACCCACCGGATCAGCCGAACCGAACAGGTTCGATCGCGCGGCGGCTCCCAGCACGCAGACCGGCGCTGCCCGGGTTTCCTCATCTTCGCTGAAAAATCGCCCCTGCAAAACGTGCAATCCCGCAATCTTCAGATACACAGGATTGACACCATAAATCGTCGGCGGATCCTGCTGCGATTTTGGAATCGTCTTCGTCGGGATCATCCGCTTGCGCGGCGTTCCGGCAACAACGTCGCTCACATCGTCGCGGATCACGCGATAATCCTGGAACGTCAGTCCGGGTGAAATCCTGCGGATTTTCTGATGCGCCTGCCACTCAGTGGTCTCTTTAGCCTCGACGATGAGGTTATGCACGCCCATCTGTTCGATCAGGGCCATGACTTTTTGTCGCGCGCCGGCGCCGATCGACAACATGGACACCACCGCCGCAACTCCGAAGATCATGCCCAGCATCGTCAGCAGGGAACGCAATCGATGCAGAAGCAGATTCTGCAATCCGAGTTGCAGATCAGGAAGCCATTGGCCGTAGCCGCGCGAAATGCGGCCGGACGCAGTTGACGCAACAGTCGCCATTACGGTGTGCCTCCTCCGAGTCCGGGGGCGGCTCCGGATGCTGTCCCAACTTTGCGGGGCGCTGTGGGATCAATCAGAGCGATTTCGGTGCCGACAGTAATGCCCGAGATTGCGGCGCGGCTTTCATTCTCAGCTTCGATCTTCACTTCGTGGGGATCGAAATTGCTGCCATGTCGCACATAGACGACACGCCTATCGTCCTTGAGGAACAGGCTCTGCCGCGGCACCCATAGAGCATTCTTCCGCGGATCGCCATTGATGAAGACCTGCCCGGTCAGTCCCGGCCGCATCCGTGGATCTGTGGTCGTTAGAGTAATGGCAACTTCAAACTTTGTGGATGTGTCGTCGTCCCAGAACCTGCGACTGTTGCTGCTGCCGACTCGCTTGACCGTGCCATGAAACGTGGTGTCGGGCAGAGCGTCCAATTGCAGATCGACCGGCTCTCCTTCTTTAATGTTGTTGCGATCCAGTTCGCCAACCTTGGCAATCAGTTCCATGCTCGCGGGATCGATCACCTGGCCGACGGTTGCGCCGGATTCGACCTGATCGCCCTCACGGTATTCGGGCAACGACATTCCGCTGAAGAAAAATCCGCCGGTAGCTCCATCATTTTTCGACAGTGCCACCAGTCCGTCCATCGGAGCCGCAACCCGCATTTTATTGATGTTGTCCTGCGCCTGATCCATGGCCAGCTTGGCTTTGTTACGCTTCTCCTCGGCCAACGAAATTGATGCCTGATTCGAAACACTCCGCGATTTCACGTCCTGTTCCAGTTCCGCCAGTACTCTTTGCGCTCCCTCCAGGGCTAGCAGGTTTTTCTTCGCGTCAATGGCGCTGACCAGTTCGTTCTTTTGCACATCCAGTTGCGCACGGCGTACGTCGAAGCGCGCCTTGAGTAGAGCGACTTTGTCTTGCGCGGCGGCCACTTCCGCGTCCGCTTTTGCCTTGGTGATCTCCTCCTCAGCCTGCAGCAACTCCGAGCGGTTCTGGTCGAGTTTGTAAAGCTGTTCGCTCGGATCAAACTCGATCACCAGATCACCTTTTTTCACCGGTGTCCCGGTGTGAAGCAGGTGGGTAATCTGCAGTGCGCCTCCCCCAATCGGGGGAGCTGTCAACATCTCGGAATGGCTGGCGCGCAGCTCTCCGGTCACGAATACCTTCATTTCCAGGTCGCCACGCTTTACCAGCGCGGTCGGAATTTCGGTGGATGAGGATGATGGCGCGGCGCGGCGCACAGCTGCTACCACGCCCGCCACGGCGCACAAGACCACTGTGACGACAGCCCACGTGATGGCCCGCCTGCTCCTCATTCTTCGCTTCGCTACTCCTTCAGGGTCGGATCTCGCAACGCCACTTGCTCTCCGGCGGCAACCCCTTTGGCCACCAGAACCTTGTCTCCGCTGCGCCGTCCGACTTCGATCGTGCGTTCTTCAAACTGCCCGCCATGCCAGACGTAGGCCACGTTCTGCCCTGATTTTTGAAACAGCGCCTGCGCTGGAATGGTAATCGCGTTCGGCACTTTGTCGACGGCAACCGTGATTTCTCCCGTGATCCCGGGCTTCAAACGCGGGTCCGTTTGATCGAGCACGACGTTGAGCATGAAATTCCGAGTAATGGGCCAGCCGCTCGAAAAATCCAGGCTGGCGATTTCTCCGATCTGCTCAATATGCCCGGTGAACTGCCGATCCGGGATTGCGTTCAATTGCACGGTCACAGCCTGCTTCGCCGCTAACCGTCCGCGCTCGGTTTCATCCACGCGAGCGGAGATTCGCAACGTCGAAGCATCGGGCAATTCCGCGATCGCTGCACCGGGCCACGCGTGATCTCCGGGACGATAGGTGGACATCCCAGACCCGGACCAATGTTGCAGCAAACTGATCGTTCCTGCGGAGGGTGCTCGCAGCGTCATCTGCGCCAGAGACCGCTCGGCGCGCTCGACATCGAACTTGGCTTTGGCGCTGGCTTCCACCTTACTGGCAATCGTTGCCTGATTCAGCGTCTGGTCGGATTTCTGTTTCGCTTCTGCTTCGCGCAATGCCTGTTCGGAGTCGGCGAGCTTCAACCTGGCTTCTGCGCCTTCGATCTTGGAAACGATCTCCTGCTTGCCGGCTTCGAGCTTCGCTCCTTCCACGTCATAACGGGCCTTCAAAACTGTGGTTTTGTCTTGTTCTTCAGCAAGCCGTGCTTGCGCCCGGGCTTGCTCGATCTCCGCTTCTGCCGATTTTAATGTGGAACGGTATTGAGCCAGATCCTGCTCGGTTTTCGTTTTGTCGAATTCCACGACCACATCGCCAACCTTTACCGGAGTTCCTTCCTGAGCGACCTTGAGGATTTGTAGGTCTCCGGCCTCAGCGGGAGCGCTGATCGTGATTGACTTCAGTGCCTTCACCTCGCCACGGAATTGCAAGGAATCCAGGAACTCGCCGCGTCTTACTTCAATCGTTGGAACTGTCGGAGATCTCCTTCCGAGACGAACCGCTCCCCAAACGACTCCGCTTCCCGCCAGCAGGATAATCGCGACCATCACGACCTTGCCGCGCGTCGAAAGTTGGTGGAATCGCCGGATCATCAGGAACCGCCCCCGGTTGCCGCAGTTCCAGCCGACGTTGCGTTCTGATTGGAGACATCTACATCCACGGCCGCGGAAAGGTCGGGCATCAGCTTCGGATTGTTTCCCTGGATCGAAACGATGACAACAAAAGTCCGCAGCTTCGAGGAGAAATCCCCACTCTCCCCAATCGGCGCCAGTTGATCGAGGCTGCCGGAAAAGACCATGTCGGGATATGCATCCAGACGAATTTTTGCCGTTTGCCCGGCGCGCAGGGAAGGAAAGTCTTCCTGATTCGCCAAAACCCGGACTTGCATCGTCGACGGGTCCACCACCTGCATAAAGGCCACGCCCGGGCGAACCTGGTCTCCCTCCTGCACTTCGCCCATTGTGCCCTGCTTCCAGATCGTATTCAGCACGACGACGCCGTCGAGAGGCGAATGAATCTGCATCAGGTTGGCGTTGGCCTGAGCGTGATCCATGGTCTGCTTGGTGCGATCGCGCTGAATTTCGAGAATGCGAATCGCCGCCTGCGCCGCCTTGCGTTTCAGGTCGAATGTTTCTCGCAACTGGTTGTATGTGGCCTTGGCTTCCTCGAATGTCTCCTGATTTTTCTCGGCGTCGATTCGCGAAACGATTTCGGCCTTTTGGTTCTCGAGTTCGGCCTTGCGGAGACTGTCCTCGGCCGTGATCAGTTCGGTTTCGTCTTTTGCTTTTGCCGCCACTTCCTTGGCCCGTTCCTCGGCAACCTGATCCACCAGTTTCTCGTAGTCTGCCTTCTTGTCGATGGAATCGCGCAGTTGCGCCTGGCGATCGAATTCCACCAGAACATCTCCCTGCTTCACCCGGGTTCCTCCCGGCGTCAGGTGAACGATCGTCAGAGTGGAAAGTTGTTCACCCGCGAGCTGCGGTGCCAGAATGGCCCGCGCTTGCACGGCTTCTGTCGTTCCCTTGAGCCGGAGAACTACATTCGGACGAACTGAGAGTGATTGCTGCAGCGCGCTCTTCGATGGAGTTCTACTGCGTAACAGAAGCAGAAGGACGAAAGCCACGACAATGATGGCCGCTGTTAACGCGGCCAGAAGATGCCATCGACGGTGACTCCCACCGGGAGGAGTTAGTTCCGATTGTGTTCCCAATTTATCTGAGGAAGACTCAGAGTCGGGAGTCACTTCCGCAGGAGCTGTTGACATTGGGGGTTACCCCCGCCGTAGGAATCTGGTTGTACAGCAAACGTTGCCTGACCGTATCGGGACTGCTAACTTAACGAACGCGGCGCCCGTTTCCGGACGCAGTTAGATCGTTCAGAGTACGGTCGCTTGCGAACCTTTTGCAAACGGTCCACTGAATTAGACAACGCGGATGAAAAATCGGGGAAGACGATCGCTAGCTATCGATTTTCTGCAAAACAAACCACACCCTTCACCGGCATCATGAAGCCGGTGATTACAGGATTTGGTGTCACGCCACCCGTCGCCCCCGTGACCCTGACATTCAGTCCGAGGTGTTCTGCCGATGAGCTATTGAACTTCGTTCAGTTTCTGATAGATCAGCATTGCGACCAGCACCAGCAGGAATACGCCGGAACCGATGCTGAAGATGCGGACCGGAATCGTCAACCGGTTCACCTTCATTAATAGTTCCGTTTGCTCTTGCTGCATGTGTGAATTCGCTTCATCCAAAAACAGCTGATCATCCTCGTGCATAGTGAGGGTGCTCTTATAGATCAGCAGGAGGATCAGCCCAATCGCGAAGATCCCAAAAACTACCGCGATAACCGTGAGCGTCATATGCCACCTCGGCAGACTCGAACGCAGCGCAACGGCAATTCACCCGAGTGGAACGAGGCACGCTGAAACTCGTAAGCATCCGCTGGGGAACGCCTTAACGCCACGATTATAGCCCTGTTGGCAACCCCCAGCGCCACAGAATTCCCCTCGTCCGGAAACCGTTACAAATCAGTAATCATGCGACCCAACTCCTTCCGTCGGCATCCAACGGAGTGAGCATTTTGTGGTCCCGGCGAAGTTCTGTGGACCCGTGTTTTGCTATAATCAAACAGCTTTAAAGCCAAGGAGATACGAATGGCAACCACAACCGTCCCCGAAGTCAAGAAAGCCGCACCTATCAACCTGACCGCCAACGCCGTCGCCAAGGTGAAAGAGATCATGGCTCAGCAGAACCCCGCGCCCGCTGGCTTGCGCATCGGAGTCGTCGGTGGCGGATGCTCCGGCTTCTCCTATTCCATGCAGTTCGAAAATGGCGCCGGAATGATGGACAAGACTTTCGATATGGACGGCCTGAAGGTCTTCGTCGACGCCACCTCGGTGATGTATTTGAATGGCGCGATCGTGGACTATGTCGAGACGCTCGAGGGCGCCGGCTTTAAGTTCGAGAATCCGAACGTGAAGAGCACTTGCGGCTGCGGATCTTCGTTCAGCGTGTAAGTTCGGGCACCAAGCATTTGCTGCGTTCAGCTAGTTTTCAAGTCAAACGGCCTCATCGCGAAATGAGGCCGTCGTCATTTCGGGCCGTTCGTCTGTTGGTGTCTCCCTACGCTGCTGCGACCCATTGTCATCCCGACGGAGTTTTGCCGTCCGCGCAAGCCGAAGACAACGTGGAGTGGAGAGACCTTCTGTTTCGCAATCGAAGAGCGGTTCCCCAGCTAATCGTTACTGCTATTGCGAAGAACTGGACGGCTGGTTCACGAATCCGGAACTGGTTGCAGAACCCGGATTGTTCTGCATCGGTGAAGGCGAATTGCCAAAGGTGTTGCTGAAGCCGCCGCTGGTTCCATTCTGGCCGGAACTGTTGGGTCCATTCACATTCGCCGGACCTGTTCCGAACATCTGTAATTGCGGCTGGTAAGGCGTGGTGATCAGGAAGCCCCGATCCAGCGTCGGATCGTAGACGAACTGCCACTCGTTATATTTCGTCTTGTGATCGAATTCCCGAATCGTGCGGTCTTTGCTGAGGCTGGCGACGCCCACGATCGGTCCGCCGAATGTTGTCTTCGATAACGCGTCACCGGAGTTCCCGTTGAGAGTCCCAGTGCCATTCGAATCTGTTGCGTCCGGAGATGAACCGTCCGTTGCGCTTGGAGTCCCGGTGGAAGTCTGATTGGTGCCAGCCGAATTCTGGCCAAAGGTCGAGTTCGTGTTCGCTCCGAATCCTGTGTTTCCGCCAAAGGCCGAGGTCTGGGTGAGACCTCCCGGACCGTTCAGCGATCCGTTTGCCCCAATCGTGGAGGCGCCGGCAATGCCTTGTCCGCCCAGAGCGTTCATCGCCAGCTTGGCCTCACCGAAATGCAGCAGCTTGAAATCTTTCCCGGTTAGCGGATCCTTGTAGCGCTTCCGCAGAAACCGCATCTGGCTCGTATTCTCCAGATCCTCTAGCTTCGTCGGATACCGCCCGAACTTCTTGTAGTAGAGCCGGATCGCTCGCGAATACTGCACGCCGCGATGAATCATCTCCTCTTCGCGATCCCGCTTGATATCAAACGTGATCGATGACACGATCACGCCCGCGGCAATGGCCATCAGCGCCATCGTCAGCAATAGGGTCATCAGGATATAGCCGTCTTCCGGCTGGCCCGATCGTCGCCGAAATTGAGAATGCTGCCTCACGAAATCGCTCAATGACTAAATGACTCCATCGCCCAATGACTCAATGATTCTTTATCCCTGCCCCTGGGTGAGCGGAATATTCTGCGGCGGACCGCTGTTCACCACATCTTGTATCTCGACATAGGTATTCGTAATGCGGATGACCTTGTACCGGCGGTCCACAATCTCGCCTTCGCCCGCGACAAACACGTCATCATTTAGTTTCAAAAATATCTTCTTGGGTTCGCCCGGAGAGCTGGCAAATCCATAAAATTTCAGCGGAATCGGCTGCGGCTGCGGCGGCGTCGGAACCCGGTATTGCGGCTCGGAAGCCTTTTGCACATCGGTGTGGCCAGCCCCCATCGGCTTCGGAATCTCCTCCGCCTGCGAGACGAAAATATTCCTTCCACTACCCTCGTACCTCGTCTCTTCCGAAGCGGCCAGCAGATCGAGCCGCAGCGTCGGATCGAGATTTTCCACCGGTTTCTTGCCAGGTCTGACCTTCGCCACCTTTGGGCTTGGAGTGTGCGTCAGAAGCGGGCTTGGCTCGGCCGCCTGCGCGCTCGATGCCGGCGTCGATGGTTCCGTGAACATCGGAATGAACTCGTATGCGAACAGCAGCACGGCAACCACGCCGAGTCCTGCCGCCCACAGGGCCTTCTTTTTATTTTCGAGTCCGAGTTGCACTACGATGTCACCTTTAAATACGTTTCCAGTTTCACGCCCAGTTTTACCGGCCCGTGTTGTTCTCCGCCGAGGCTTACGCTGTTGATGACGAAGAACATCTGGTCTCGCTCCAAGGCGTTGATGAACTTCGCCAGAGCCGTGTAGTCGCCTGAGAACGCGTATTCCATTTCCACCGGCTGCACGCGGCCGATCTCTTCATCCTCGAATTTAAACCGTCCCTGCTCAATCCTGACGCCGTTGCTCGATGCCAGCTTGCCCAGCTCCGAAACAATGTCCGAATTCTGGGAAGGGAAGCGCTTCTTGTAAAAATCCGCGATTTCCTGGTTTGCAATCACAACCTTCTGCGGCAGATTTTTGAGCGGGGCAACCTGGCGCGTCTTGATGTTTAACTCCGCCTGCAGCTGGTTGAGCTGCATCCGCCGAGTCTCCGCCGAGCCCACCAGCGGAGAGACATACACGACCGCAGCCAGCACGTCCACCGCTGCGAGAATCGCCAGCATCGTTTTCAGCTTCTTCCGGGTTTGCCGCAAATCGGGCATTAATGCTTACTCCGCTTCGCCAACTCTACCTTCTGGGAACGGGAACTCGACTTCTTTTCAGTTTTGCCCTTTTCGTCCGAAGGAGTTAATTTTGTCGCGGGTTTTCCGTCCGCCGCAGTTGCAGAGGCTTCCACAAATGGTTCAGGAATGTAGATGGCAACGATGTCGAACTGTTCCGTGTCGCCGGTTGGCGATTGGCCGTAGGTCTCGGAAGTGATCTGCGTCTGCGCGAATCGTCTCGATTCTTCCATCCGCCGCGCCAGCTCAATCGCGCGGTCCCGCGAATCTCCCGCAACCCTCATCTTGATCGACAGCTGATTGTCGTCATCCAACTGCGGGCTGATGGATACCAGGTGCACGCGGGCCGGCATAACCTTCTCCAGGCTCTCCAGGACCTGCGTCCATGAAAATGCCTTGCGCTCAATCAGCTGGTTCAGAAATTGCGATTCATCCCGCGTCGTGCGATTTTCCGGCCGATTCAGGAACGCCTCGGCATGGGCACGGATCTGGTCTCGCTCAGCAATCAGTGCCTTCTTTTGATCGATCGCAGCCCGATCCCGCCGCGCGTTGATCCAACCCGTGACGTCCGTCGTCAGCAACACAAGCGTTAGCAGTCCGAGCGCGCCTACGGCGGTTCCCCACCGCATCCAGAAGGATCGTGCGTCCTCGTACGGTTGGCTGGCGAGATTGATATCTAAACGCATACAAAAATCAGTTTGCTAAGCGATCAGAGCCCCTACGACTCCCGCCATTCTCCAGCGCGGTACCGAACCTCCAGCGGTGGTTCCCAACTGCGCCGAGGAAATCAGCTCCTGCACTTCAGCTCCGGTCTGTGCCTTCAATGCCGGCGCCGCCCCGCCCGATTCCGGCAAGCCGGCAACGTAAATTCGGTCGATATTCAGATGATACGTGTCCTGGAAGAATACGACCGAGGGATAAACTTCCTCTGCCAGTTGCTCGCCGGTGATGGTAATTCCTCGCGCGTTTTCCAGCGTCCGAAACAGCTGCAGCTGATCCTCATTCAAGATCGCGATGCTGGTCGTATGAGCGTCGACCTTGATGACCAGGGTCGGACGCTTTCCATCCGCAGCCCCAATCGCCGCCAGCGTAGACGGCAGCACGACACCCGGATTGAACCCGGCTTCGCGGAATGCCGCTTCATAATCTTCAACCACTGTTCCGAGGGCCACGGCCGCGACCACGCGGACCTCGTCGTTCACTCTCTGAGCGTGATAGGAAACCTTGGCCTTTTCGACGTCAAAGGGCAGCGATTTCTTCAGCCGAAAGCGGACCACTCCGAGCGCCTCTTCGTGGTCGGAAGGCAGCGTGTCGAATTCGACGAGCATGACGCGAACCGCGGCATCCGGAACGATGGCGATAACGTCATGCGATCGCCCACCGATACTGCCGAGCGCCTCCGCGATTCCAGAACTGACCGCGTCACGCTGCCGCAGGTTGCTTTCGACCAGGTCCGGAACCACGCTGCCTGGCGCCAGTTCGCGCGCGGCGCACGCTTCCAGCCCGCTGCCGTTGTCGACGACGCGCCCCGCCAGCACACGGTCGGCCGCGATCTCACAGGCCAGCTTCGGCCTTGCCAGTTTTGTAGTTGGACTCATTCCCGAAAATGCCCTTGAGCGCTACCTCTATAAATCAGAACCCGTCTCCTAGTGAAATGCAATAGCAGCAACAGCACATCGAAAGTTTCAAGGTCTCAAAGTTTCAATGTTTCAAAGATGAACCTCGCGACTCTTAACCTGCGCTTGGATCTGGCTGATTTTCCGCTAAGGTAAACTTGCAGAAACCATGTACACACAACCCGACACCAATCCGAGCGCAAACAAAGTCTCCAGCCCCACCCAGACCGCGTATTCGCGCTGGTTCGGAACTAACGTCACTCTGCGCCAAGCCCGATAGAAGGAAACCAGGATGGCCGCGGTCAGGCATGAGACGGAAACAATCCCGATGAGGCCAAGCAACATCTTCGATGAAACTAGTGCTGCGAGCAGAAAACCGCCAAGCGCGACCAGCCCCAAACTCGCTTCCCAGTGCCTGCGCATCGCTTTCACGCCATGCAACCATGCAACCTTGAAACTTTGCCTTTATCGCATGGTCTCGATGAACGTAACCTTATTGATCTCCTTCAGCGTAGTCATTCCCAGCCGCACTTTATCGAGTGCCGACTCGCGCAAAAAGCGCATTCCCTCATCCCGGGCCGCGCGCCGTATTTCCGACGTCGGCTTCTTGGCCAGAATCATTTCGCGGATGCGGTCGCTCAAATCGAGCAATTCATGGATCGCAGTTCGCCCGCGGAAGCCCGTTCCGGCACACTCAATGCATCCCGGCCCTTCGTACAGAGGAACCTTGCCCCATTGCGCCGGATCGAGTCCGCTGGCTTCGAGAACGTCGGGCGCGTAGTGCACTTCGGTCCGGCAGGAATCGCAGATCAGCCGCACCAGCCGCTGCGCCAGAATGCAGTTCAACGCGGAAACGAAATTGTAAGGCTCGACACCCATATTCAGGAAGCGCCCGATCACGTCGACCACATTGTTCGCGTGGACGGTGGTGAATACCAGGTGTCCCGTCAGCGCCGACTGAATTGCAATCTGCGCGGTCTCTGAGTCGCGGATTTCGCCCACCATGATCTTGTCCGGATCGTGCCGCAAAATCGAGCGCAATCCGCGCGCAAATGTCAGCCCTTTTTTCTCGTTGACCGGAATCTGCGTGATGCCCCGCAGCTGATATTCCACCGGATCTTCAATGGTGATGATCTTGTCTTCGTCAGTCTTGATCTCGTTGACTGCGGCGTAAAGCGTGGTCGTCTTACCGGAACCGGTCGGTCCCGTGACCAGCACCATGCCGTACGGCTCTTTGATGTAGCGCCGGAAGCGCCGCAGATCGTCTTCATCAAATCCGACCACGTCCAAAGTCAGCGTGCGGAACTTCTCGCTCATCGACTCTTTGTCGAGCACGCGAAGCACGGCATCTTCGCCGTGAATTGAGGGCATGATCGACACGCGAAAGTCGATGGCGCGCCCGTTGTATTTCACGCGGAAGCGGCCGTCCTGCGGGACGCGGCGCTCGGAAATATCCAGCTCGCTCATGACCTTGATACGCGAGATGACGGTCGAATGATGCTCTTTGCCAATCGGCGGCATGGCCTGCGTCAGCACGCCATCAATGCGGAACTTGATCACGACCGAATCGTCGCGGGTCTCGATATGAATGTCGGAAGCGCGCCGCTGTAGAGCCGTAAAAATCGTGGTATCAACCAGGCGGATGATCGGGCTGGTATCGCCCGCCGCCGTCAGCTTGTCGATCGTCAGCGTTTCTTCCGCGCCCGTATTCTCGTCTTCGCGGATAATCGTGAAGCCTTCGCTGGCTTCCTCAAGCACGCGCTGCGATTGCTCGGTCTTCTTCAGGATGTCGGAAATCTGCTTGAGGGTCGAAACCTTGGTGACGATGCGCTGCTTGAGCAGCAGGCTGATCTCGTCGATCATCATCAACTGGCTGGGATCGGCAATCGCAATGGCCAGCTTTCCATCCACCGTTTCTTCCAGCGGCACGAAGTTGTAGCGGAACATCAATTCGACCGGAATCTTCTTGAACAGCTCGTGGTGCAGCTCGAAGCCGCTTAGATCGATGAATTCGCAGCGATACCGCCGCGCCACATCCTGCGCGCGCTCCAGATCCGTGATCGGATTTCCCGTCGGGCTGATCGGCCCGCCGTTCCCGCCGCCTACGAATAGTGATTTTTTATCCGCCGTCGCCATTGTTTGCCCACTACCCTTCGCTTACACCCGCCGCACCGCTGGTCGTTCGTCACTAGTCGTTGGCCAACGACAAACGACCAAGGACGGTTCTCAGTGCACTCCCAACGTAAAGATCGGCAAATACAACGAAATCAAAACCCCGCCGACAAAAATCGCCATGATAATCAGGATGAGCGGTTCAATCAGCGCCATCGCCGCGCCCAGAGCGGTCTGCACATCTTCTTCATAGAATTCCGCAACCGAGTTCAGCATGGCCGGCAGAGCGCCGGTCGACTCCCCGACCTCAATCATCTCCACCGCCAACTCAGGAAAAATTTTCTGCTCTTCCAGGCTGGGCGCAAGGCCCTGTCCCTCGCGTACCCGGATGCCCGCCCGCATCACTCCCTTCAAGATGCGGCGGCTGGTCATGGCGGAACCCGCCGTCTCCATCGCCGGCACCAGCGGCAGCCCGCCTTGCAACAATGTCGATAGCATCCGCGAGAAGCTCGCCACCTGATGCTTCAGCCGAATGCCTCCCAGAAGCGGCAGGCCCAGAATCGCTCTATCAATGCGGTCTGCGCCGCGATCCGTGTCCTTCCATCGCCAGAAAACGAACGCCAGCACCACCAGTCCGATCAGTATGAAAGGAAGATATTTTTGCGCGTACACCCCCACCGCGAGCATGAAGACGGTAATCGCCGGGAGTTTCGCATCGAGACTATTGAACAGGTCGGCGAATTTCGGCACGACGAAGGTGAATAAAAACATCACCATAATCAGCACCACGCTGACCAGCAGCGTGGGATAGATCATCGAGACGAACAGCTTCTTGCGGAACGTCATCGCCATCCGCTGAAAGTTGACGTAGCGTGTCAGCACTTCGTCGATGTTGCCGCTCTTCTCGCCAGCCATCAGCGTCGTCGTATAAATCTTGGGAATCGAGGACTGGGCTGCAAACGCATCCGAAAGCAACTCGCCGCCCTTCACGCGGTCGCGAACGTTCTCCAGAATCTGCTTGAACTGGGCATCCTTTTGACGCTTGATGAGCAGTTCCACCGAGTTCAGGATCGGCAGCCCGGCCCGAATCAACGTCAGAAATTGCTGATTAAAGACCAGGAAGATATCCTGTTTCAGCTTCCGGCGTCGCCGCAGACCGCCGGCCATCAATCCCTGTGGCTTGACCCAGTAGACCAGGTATCCCTGGGAAGAAAATCGGTCGCGCACCTCGGCTTCGGAATAACCCTGCTCGACGTGCTGGTGCACCCGTCCCCGATCGTCCGCGATTTTGACTACAAATTCCGCCATTTGACCGTTTTTCTGCCGGTTTTTCCCGTCGAGAGGCTTAGCGCCAAGTCTAACATTCCGCCTTACATTCTAAGCTTTCGACCCAGGCCAATCATCCACGTCCAGGTACCGCAAGTAACCTCAAAAGTCTGACAACCCGAGTCACTGGCCCAACGCGCCATCCACGACCTCAGTACCCGCCGGAGGCTTAAATTCGAAGCTCGAAGGCGCCACGGCCGCATCTTCTTTCTGATCGCTGAACTGATACTCGGTCGATGCTCCGTCGACGTCATGAATAATGATTCTGTCGATGGCGTGCTGCGGCGTTATCTCGAGCACGATTTCGCTGATCTGATCCGAGAGGCCCTGTGGGACGCCTCGTAGCACCACGTTCCCGGCCTGCCACGGTTCAATATCCGGCGCCAGCGATAATCCCTTCAACTCCTTTTCCAGCTTGGTCTTACCCAGCAAGAACGCAAGTGGAGATCGAACATCTTCGAGCTTCTTCGCGGACTCTTTCCGAGCCTGGCCGTCTTCCGGGACGTAGAACCACGCAGTTTTCCCGTCACTCACGAAGAGCTTCTCTCTAGGAGAACGGTACTCCCAACGCATCTTGCCAGGTTTTTTCAGCCAAAGTGTTCCCGACTCCCTCCGGTCCATGCCCGACCCTCGGTACGTCTCGGTGAATGCCGCTTCGAGTGTGCGCAGATGGTTGTAATGCGCATCCACCGCGGCAGCAATGGACTTCACGTCCTCTGCGCGCGCGGCCAGGCTGCAACCGGCGACAAGGGTAGACACCACGATTGCGGAATAGAGCCAAGCAAGCCGCATCAGGGTAGTTTTTCACCGTAACTCGCCCGCCGTTCGATCACAACTCATCGACCTCATGCCATTCGGGAGGGAAGATGGCGGCAAGTTCCTTCGGGGGGACTCCTTCCCAGATTGTATGCTTCCCAGCCGAGGCTTGTCATCGAGAAGTCAGCAGCGCCTCGTTCTGGCCACACACGCGGTTGTAGTGACATCCCTACGCATAGCTTGCCGAGCGAAGGATCGAGCTTCGCGAAGCGGAAGCTCAACCGCAGTCGACGCATCCCTACCTAAGCTGGAACGCTGGCTCTGGGAGAAACGTGCCTTCCTACACGCCAATGGCCGATTTGATGATCGCCCGTCATAAAAGTTACGCCCGAAAACTTTTTACAATTTGTTCACGCTCTTTCGTAACCTCATCTTCCACTCCTTCATCCACTCTCCGGTCCTCCAGACCGAAATCCAACGAAGGAGCTGTATATGTTGAGAATGAGCCGAATTCTTGTGACTCTCACATTTTTCCTCGCCGCGTTTCCGCTTCTAAGCCCTGCGCAAACCAGCAACAGCACCGGCGCAGTATTTGTCATGACCAACGATGCCAGTAACAATCAAGTGATCGCTTACAAGCGTAACGCGGATGGTTCCCTCACCGGACGCCA
Source organism: uncultured Acidobacteriota bacterium (assembly GCA_963763845.1). GTDB lineage: Bacteria > Acidobacteriota > Terriglobia > Terriglobales > Acidobacteriaceae > Sulfotelmatobacter. The sequence continues at coordinate 152,515 of CAVXPX010000007.1, read as the reverse complement.
CACATTCAATACCGGAGGCCGCGGCAGTGGCGGCGTCACCGATCCGCTCGCATCACAAGGATCACTTACTCTGACCGGCGATCACGCATTCCTTCTCGCGGTGAACGCCGGCAGCGGCGACATCTCCGTTTTCCAGGTCAGCGGTTCCACTTTGATGTTGGTTGGCGTAACGCCCTGCGGAGGCAGTGAGCCGGTCGCGGTCGCACAGGACGGGCGTCTTATCTATGTTCTCAACGCTGGAGGAGCCAGCAACGTAACCGGATTCCATCTGACGACGACGGGCGTCCTCAAGCAGATTCCGAACTCGACCACATATCTCACCACCGGCAACACCGGAGCGGCCTCGCTCGCCTTCAGTCCCAACGGTCAGACACTTCTTGTCACCGAAAAACTCACGAACAACATTGACGCATTCCCAGTCATGGCGAATGGCATTCTCGGCGCCATGGTTGTAAATCCCAGCGCAGGTCCCGGCCTCTTCGGAGTAGTCTTCGCCCCCAACGGTGCCGCGATAACGACCGAGACCGGACCCAGCGGCGGCCAGGATGCTTCAGCAGTTTCTTCGTACGCGGTCAGTTCCGGCGGAATGCTTTCCGTGATCAGCGCCAGCGTTCCGACACTAGCGAATGCAACGTGCTGGCATGTCGTTACTCCCAATGGCAAGCTGCTCTATACAACCAATCCCGGATCGGGCACGCTCTCCGGTTTCTGGATTGGCACGAACGGAAGCTTGACGGCGGTAGACGGCACGGTGCTCGCGACACTACCTGGCGGCAGCGCAAACTTAGATGTCGCGGTCAGCTCAGACGGAAAATATCTGTACACGATCGACTCGGGAACAGGTTCTGTCAGTGTGCTGGAAATCAATGCGGATGGAACTTTGACCCTGCTCACGGGGGTCAGCGGTCTCGCCGCGAACGCCGGTTACAACGGAATCGCCGCGATGTAGGCCGAAAAAAAACTGCGGAACATTCCTCGTACTGCTTCGCTCCGGTCTCGCCAAATTTGCGCGGGACCGGGCGGAGAGTACAGCCTTCCCTCCGGTCCTTCGATATAATGCCGGGAACAATAAAATTTCCCGCGCTCATCGTGCTTCATTTTCCATCCAGGTCCGTTGCGATCGTTGGCATTGCGCTGTTCGCGTTGACTGTCTCATTGGCCGCTCAGGAAACATCGAGCTCCGCTTCTTCGAAGTCATCTGAAACGGCCGCCCTGCAGCGCGGCCAGCAGGCTCTCAGCCGGGGCGACATTCCCTCCGCCCGCAGCGAATTCGAAAAAGCCGTTCGCGTGGCTCCCAACGACGTATCGGCGCAAACCGCGCTGGGATGGGTTTTGGCGCAGCAAGGAGAACAAGCCGCCGCGGTAACTCATCTGCGCGCGGCGCTGAGACTCAAGCCGGCCGCGATCGAAGCGCGGCTCACTCTCGCCAGTGTTCTAGCCCAACAAGGCAAGCGCGCGGAAGCCGAGCAAGAGGGGCGCACCGCAATCAGGATGGCTCCATCGAATGCCGAGGCGCATCGAACGTTGGCGCGCATTCTGAGCCACGATTCTCCGGACGAGGCGCTGAAAGAAATGCGCCGTGCCGTCGAACTCGCCCCGCAGCGGCCCGATTTGCGCGACGAGCTCGGCACGCTCCTGGCACAAAGAAATGACTTTGCTGAATCAGCCACCGAATTTGAAAAAGCTGTCGAACTGCAACCGAGCCTCGAGTCAGCTCACTTCCATCTGGGAGTGATTCGTCTGCAGCAACAGAAACTGGATGACGCCGCGCGCGAACTCGAACAGGCTGTGAAGCTGGCTCCGCAGGACGTCACAGCTCACTACTACCTCGCAAAAACCTACACCGCTCAGGCGAAAAACTCGGAAGCCTTGGACGAGCTCAAAAAATCCGCCGCTCTCAAGCCAGACTGGTACGAGTTGCAGACCGAGCTTGGAATTGCCAGCCAGCGCGCGGGAGATATTGATGCTGCGATCGCTGCATTCAATCAGGCGGTTAAGCTGCGCCCCGACGATGCGGACGCCTACAACGACCTTGGTCTGGCCATGGTTCAGAAAGGTGAGGCCGACGACGCAATTTCAAAGTTCAAGGCCGCGGCTCAATTGCGTCCGGATGATGGAACGATGCGCGGAAATCTAGCCATCGCATATCTGCAATTAGCAAATTTCGATGCTGCAGTCACCGAACTCGAAGCCGCACTCAAACTTGCTCCCGACAACGCCTCGCTGCACTACAATCTCGGGCTGGCCTACAAGCTCCAGGATCAGCTCGACAAAGCAGTCCCCGAATTCGAGACGGCGATCCGTCTTCAGCCCGATTTGGCCGACGCTCACTACACCTTGGGAATTCTTTACTGGCAGCGCGGCCAGTTCGACAAGGCGACCGAACAATTGCGCGGGGCGCTTCAAGCAAAGCCCGATTATGCCGAAGCCCACTACACACTTGGGACGATCTACAAACAACAACGCAAGTTGGAACAGGCGTCCGCGGAATTGAAAGAAGCCATCCGCCTGCAACCGGATTTCGCCGGAGCTCACGTTACTCTGGCCGGCGTTCTCCGCCAATTGGGCGACTCGCAGGGAGCAGCCGCCGAAGCCAAAGAAGGCGCCAGAATCGCGGCGTCCGTCAACAATCTGCAGGCGGCCAAGGTCGCCACCAACTCAGGCAAGCGATTGCTCGGGGCTGGAGATATGGAAGGCGCCATGTCGCAATTTCGCTCGGCCATCCATTCCGAGCCGAACTATGCCGCGGCTCACTATGAGCTTGGATTGGCATTGCAGCAGAGCGGCAAGAAAGATGAGGCGAAGGAAGAATTCCAGAAAGCCGCCTCGCTGGATCCGCACCTGACAGCACCCGCTCCCAGCCACTGACGACCGATCAATTGCCCCGAGTTCGCACCGAGATCAATTCGGTTGTAACCGGCACTCCGTGGACAATATTTACGTGCAAGAGAGCCTCGAAGGGTTTGAGGTCGGCCTCCTTCGAAACGTTCAACCGATGCAGCAATTGCGAGAGCGAGTCTTCGCGGCACACGTATTCGACAGCAGCTTGAGTCCCGAACGTAGTATTTCCGGCCAGGATCAAAATCGCGTGGGAAGGGTCCAGACCAGGCAGTAAACTCACCACGGCGTAGTCCTCGGTCGTTGGCCGATTCGCAGGTGTTCCTTCAAAGGTCTTAGGCTCGCCGGGTAAAGGATGAACATTTACCACGGCCAGATCTCCCTTGCGCGGCCCCGAATCGAGCCGCTGAAAGACGAAATCCTTGGTTCCCGGTAGATCCCCCAATGTCAGATTCTCCGACGGCGACCCCACAAAAATCAGATCGTTATTCTTCGCGTCGTCGAGCGAGAAAAGCGCGCCGCGCTTCACCCGAAGCTGCCGATTGAACAGATAGAAGATGTGGTCGAGCTGGTGAATCGCCAACACCTCTCCCACACCGGTGTAGTGATCGAGAATAAAGGCGTGGCTGTCCGACTCCGGGTTGTAGTAGCGCATGCCAGTCTCCGGCCGGCCCACAAAACTGCCGTTACTGAAAATGACCCATGGCGGCTGAGAACTCGCGACGAAGTGATTCCAGAAAATCTGATAAACACCCGGCACCGATTGCGGCGTTCCAATCGCTGCACGAGTTCGTTGCGACAGCAGAATCGCGCTCGTAATGAAGGATGACGCGAGTAAAACCAGAAGAACCACAATCACGATCGCCCACGCCCGCGTCGAAGGCAGAGCCTCAACCTTCTTCTCCGGCGTTTCGACGATCAGAGTCGCTGCCGGGTGCGTCGCTCCCTTCATCGTTCGCACATGGAACGTCAGCGCATACGAGCCCTTGGGAATCTCGACGAGGATTGGATCGTCGACGCCTTCTTGCGCGTAGTACTCCGCCAACTTGACCCGAAGCCGTCCAGCTTGCACTCGAACCGTGGAATCGCTTTGCGGATCAAATCCCGTCGGTCGCCCCAAAACCTCTGTGGCGATTTGATATTCCTTCAGCGCGATTCCGGGATGATCCAGAGAGTGTTCGGCAAGGTATCGAAGCAGTTTGCAGAGCGATTCCGAGCTGTGGAGGCTATGGCTTTTTGTAAGTTTCTCTATTTGTTGGAAGCACTGCTCCCGACCGACTGCGAAAGTGTGTGTTACAGCCATATCACCTGGAAGTAACTGAGCCCCTATCCCACTGTGCCGCAGGGATTTTGTTTCGGTAACAGTATCAAACCTAGTGAAACTTTATCCAGCTAATTGTTTTGCATTACGACTGCACACTGACTATTCAAAGTCTCTATCTGCATTTCTGGGGCAATCGATTTGTGCGTGTCGAGGAGGAGTTCATGAAGAGGTCTCTGTGGGTCGCAGTGGCAGCTTGCAGTCTCCTGTGCAGTCTGTGGGTCCCGGGCGCTATGGGGCAGGCCGTTTACGGGAGCATTCTCGGAACCGTCACCGATCCTTCCGGAGCGGCAGTCGCCGGAGCGAAGGTCACAGTCATCAGCCAGACGAAGAACACGTCCGTCACGGACACCACCAACGGCAGCGGCAACTACTCTGTCACGCACCTGATCCCCGACGTCTACACGGTCCACATCGAGGGCAGCGGGTTTAAGACTATCGAATTAAAAACATCCAAGTCTCCGCCGACACCGGCTCGCGCGTCGATGGCCAGTTCCAGGTCGGCTCCGCCAGCGAACAAGTCGAAGTCACCGCCGAAGCTCCGCAGTTGAAAACAGACCGCGCCGACGTCTCCATCGAATTCACGCAGCGCGCTGTTGAGAGACGCCCCGATTTTGAATCGCAACTTCACCTCATTCGAATTGCTCTCGCCCAGGCACTCAAAAACTCGTGGGATGGAGCCATGCCGCAACCGAAAATCCCCAGGGCGGCCAGCAGATCTTCGTTAACGGCCAGCATTTCAGCGGAACGGCTTTCGAACTCGATGGAACGGACAATCAAGATCCGATTCTCGGCATCATCGTCGTCAATCCCAATCTTGATGCCATTCAGGAAGCGAAAGTTACGCTTGGGCAACTACGATGCCGAATTCGGCAAAGCCGTGGCGGGCGTTGTGACGGTACAAACGAAATCAGGAAGCAACGACATCCACGGCAGCGGATTCTGGTTTCGGCGTACCGATGCCATGGCCGCACGCGATCCCTTCACGCAATACAAACCCGGATGCAGTCACGGGACGCATGATCCCTTCCTCAAGATGGCAGCAGTTTGGCGGACCATCGGCGGTCCGATCATTAAGAACAAGCTCTTCTTCTTCGGCGATTATCAGACCACAAGACAGAAGAACGGTATCAGCAACCAGGAAACAATTCCCGACGTCACTGCTGAAGACTACTTGCGTCACAGGCGGGACTTACTGCGACTTCACTGACTATGCGCCAGATGATGCAGAACGGAATGGCTCGCGACTCCTACATCTCATGTTCCGGCCGCAACCACCAGTACCGATCCGGTGCCAGTGGTCATGGTCTTTTGCGGTTCGCATGGGTGACCAGGTGTACTGCCAATTGCAGCGGGTCAACCGATAGCGACGGAAGCCAGTTCATGGTTCCTGTGACGGCAATGTCGCCCGCAGCGCTGAATATGCTGGCCGCTTTTCCTGCCCCGACGAGCAATGGAACCTGCCAATTAGGGGCGACAAACTTAGGCTGTCTTAACAACTTCGTCGGAGCCGGAGCCGGCCCCTACAACCAGAACAGCTTCGACACGCGAATTGACTACGCCGCTAGCCAGAGCTATGAGCCGTATTTGGCCGTTACAGCTTGAACTATTTCACCCTCTCCGGGCACCCGAGCCTAGGAGCTGTGGGCGGCATTGGCTACGGCCCGGGTGGTTTAGCCGGAAGTTCTGAATCGTGCACAATTACAGCTTGGCTATTGGTGTGACGAAGACTTTCAGCTCCACCTTGCTCGGCGACTTCCGATTCGGGTGGTTCAAGTACAACCCACTGACAAACAAGCCGGATGCCGGAACCACAGCCATGACGAACTTCGGCATCCCGAATGCCAATATGGGCGACAACTTCACCTCCGGCCTCGGCGAATTCGATATGGCAACTCCTCCGGCAGCAATCGGGTCAACGAATCGAATTTCGGAGATGGCTTGGGCGTTGCGCGCTGCAACTGTCCCCTGATCGAACGCGAGCAGCAGTTCCAGTGGGTGGGAAACATCACTAAGATCAAGGGCAATCACCAGTTCAAGTTCGGCGCGGATATTCGCTATGCTCAGAACCTACGGGTACCCAGCGATTCCAACCGGACCGGCGTCTATGCCTTCAGCAGTGGCTTGCCACCTCCAGACGGCGGCAGTGGCGGCTTGGATCTCGGCACCTTCCTGCTGGGCGACGTCACCAATCTGAGCCGTTATGTCAGCACCAGTGCGAACGCCGCTGAGCGGCAGCACCGCATGTTCTACTACGGTCAAGACACCTGGCGCATCACTCCGAAGTTCACTTTGAATTACGGCCTGCGCTGGGAGGTGTATTTCCCAGAGTACGTGAACGGCAAGGATAATGGCGGTTTCGCGAATATCGTATTGGGCGATGGGCATCGATCGAGTCGCCGGCGAAGACGGCATCGGATTGAATGGGAATATCCACAACAAGTGGAGCTATTTCGCTCCTCGCCTTGGGAATGGCGTACCAGTTCAATGACCAAGACTGTGGTTCGCATGGGCTATGGGCGCAGCTATGATATGGGCGTGTTCGGCTCGAACTTCGGCCACGCCGTAACCCAGAACCTGCCGGTACTGGCGAGCCAATTGGTGCAGCCGAACGTGACGAACTTGCAGTACGCCTTTACTCTCGATCAGGGCCCGCCGATTTTCACATTCCCGGCGATCCCGTCGAACGGTTTGTTCCCCCTCGCAGGACCGGCTTGCTATCAAGCTGGAACCGTAGTCATCAACGGGTCAGACACAGGTGCAGAGCTGCACGCAGCCCCATATCCGCCCGACTTATCAACGATTGCCAACGCTTGATGCCTGGAACCTAACTGTGCAGCGGCAACTGAATAATGCGACCTCCCTGGAAGTCGCGTACATCGGAAACAAAGGCACGAACGGCTTTGCCGGAGATGGAAATACCTACAACGTCAATCAGCCTGCCATCGGAGGCTGCACCGCACTTGTGAGCCAAGCTGGAATCGCGCCGAGTTTCTCAGCAACCGTGGCGCAGGCTGCAGCGTCGACCGTTCTACAACACATTCACGTATCTCGTGCCATTCCGGACCCGAGCAGCACAAGCGCCTCCGCTGATGTGCTGTTCCACCGATCAAGGAAACTACCTTGGGAACGATGCGAGCAGCATCTACAATCGCCTTGCAGGTCAAAATCGACCATCGCTTCTCGCATGGCCTGCAATTCCTGTCGCACTACACGTATGCGCAAGCCAACTAATACGACTCCAACTACTTCGCGATCAGCCACCCAATCGCCTACGGACCAGACAATCAGGTCCGCAATCACGTCTGGGTGACAGAGTCTGTTTACGAACTGCCATTTGGCAAAGGCAAAACGTTCGCGGGCAATGCCGGACGCGCCGAGGATCTCATCATGGGCGGCTGGCAGATCACCGGCACCGCAAACTGGAGCGGCGGTCTGCCTTGGACTCCCAGCTTCAACAATTGCGGAAACGAAGAGGACGTAGGGGTCTGCCGTCCGAGCAAGGGCAAGCGCCTCATTCCACTACTGGAGCAGGGATCGTTGCAGCATCCAGCCGGCGCCAACCCTTATGTTCAGTTCTTCAACCCTGTTGCCGATATCACGAGCCAACGTCTGGAGGCCCGTTTGCCGATCCCGGAATCGGAAATCTTGGCAATATAGGGGTGAACAGCTTCCGAGGTCCGACGCGCTTTCTTCGCGGACGCGGCAGTGATCAAGAACTTCACCATCACGGAACGTGTGAAGGCTCAGTTCCGCATGGATACCTTCAACGTATTCAATCATCCGGTGCTGGGATTCAACGCGAACCAGAGGAAATGACCGTGTATCGATTGCGGCGGCAATGCCGGTCAAGTCACCGATATCGAAGCTGACGCTTCCCCCGGTTCCACCACTGGTATGCGTCAGATCGAGTTCGCGCTGAGGTTCATGTTCTAGAGGACCCGCCCGTACTTCTCAGAGGGATTCCTTCGGGAGTCCCTCTTTTTAGTGGCCGCTCCGTAAACGTTTCCGGTACAAAAACTCCGGTAGCCGTCATGAAGAAAAGAGTCGTCGGATTAGGCGAAGTATTGTGGGATCTGTTGCCGCGGGGAGCCTGCTTGGGCGGCGCTCCCGCAAACTTCGCCTATATCACCACGCTTATGGGCGATCAGGGCATTGTGGCCAGCCGCGTGGGAGAAGATTCCCGCGGCCTCGACGCCCTTCGCCGCATGGAGGAACTCGGCCTCGACATCGATCACGTGCAGATCGATCACGATCGTCCGACCGGCACTGTGAACGTCCAAGTCGACGGAAACGGCCAGCCGCGCTTCGACATCTCCGAAAGAGTCGCATGGGATTTCCTTGATTGGACCCTCGACTGGCAGCATCTTGCCGGGAAAGCCGATGCCGTCTGCTTCGGCTCGCTGGCGCAGCGTTCGGAAGCCAGCCGCTTGACGATCCGCAAATTTCTGAGCGCCACACCGGCGAGCACATTAAAAATCTTCGATGTCAATCTTCGCCAGTCCTACTATTCTCGGGAGATTCTCGCCGAGTCGATGAAACTCGCTGACATCGTCAAGCTGAACGATGACGAACTGCCGGAGATCATGACCCTCGCCAAACTTCCTCACAAAGATGAACTCTCCTCGGCCCGCAGGCTGATCGAGGAATTCAAGTTGCGTATTATCTGCGTTACGCGCGGCGGACGCGGAAGTCTCCTCATCGACGGCAAAGCGTCGAGCGAACATCCCGGCTTTCGCGTGCACGTCGCCGATACCGTCGGCTCAGGTGACGCCTTCACTGCGGGCCTGGTTCACGAATATCTCCACGGCGGCTCGCTTGACCTGATGAATGAAGTCGCCAACCTCGTCGGAGCCTGGGTGGCCAGCGAAGCGGGCGCAATGCCCATTCCCAAGCGTGGCGCTCTCGAACATTCGCTCGCCGAAATTCGATAACCCGCAATTCCGCGCGCTGTTGTATAGTTACGAAAGATTGTGTTTTCTTTCGATATCCAGCATTGGAGCCATTCGATGAAACGCATCGTCTTCAGCATTCCCCGGCCTTCATTGATCCCATCTATTTTTTTGCTCATCCTTACGTCGGCATTGGTCACTTGCTCGAAGCCTCCGGCTCAGCCGAAGGCGGCGCCGTCTCGTCCCTCCGATATCAAAGTGGAGGTGCGCGATGGCGGGCCCATCGTGATCACAACCAGTTCGGCAGAGTTTCAGATTCTGCCTTCCGGTTTCCTCCAGGCATCGCTGATGAAGAACGGCAAGTTACTGACGCTCGACGAGCCCGAAGTCGGATCCGCGGGGGGCAGCGATTCGATCATCCACGACGGGAAGGAACTCGATTTCATTCCGGACTTCAGCCGCGCGAAGATCACGGAAGCGATTGGCAAGCTGGGACGCGGCAAGCGAATCGAAATTCCGGCGCGCCCGCTGGCCCCCGCGGGAACGGGCATTGAACGGGACCTCGTCATCGAAGCCTACGACGATTTTTCCAACGTCGCTCTGGTCAGCGCCACGTACAAAAACGTCGGCACCTCCGATTTTCAACTCGACCAGGTCTGGATGCAGCAGCACCGCTTCGGCGCGAACCAGGTCGATCCGAACGCGCAGCCCTACGACATGTGGTCGTTTCAAGGGTCGAGTTATGACTGGGGCAAAGACGATATTTTCAAGCTCACCCGGACCTCATCGCATCCCAACCTGATGGGCGAAGCGGTCAAAGGCGGCTACGGTGGCGGCATTCCGGTGGTCGCGTTCTGGACGGCGTCCGTCGGAGAAGCCATTGGACACGTGGAAACCCTCCCGTGGACGCTCTCGATTCCAGTGAAAGTTGAAAAAGACGGACGCGTCAGCGCGAGCCTCGCGATTCCGGTGAACAGCGTCCTCAAGCCCGGCGAGACTTACTCCTCGCCGCGCAGTTTTGTTTCCGTCTACAGCGGAGACTTCTACGAGCCGCTGCGCATCTGGTCGAGCGTTTTGCAGAAAGAAGGCTGGGACATTCCCAAGCCTTCCAGTGAAGCCTACAACGTTAGCTGGTGCGGGTGGGGATACGAGTTCAACGTCACTCCTAAGCAGATGCTGGGAACCATCCCGAAGTTAAAAGAATTAGGCATCAAGTGGGCCACGCTCGATGACCGCTGGTTCGATACCTACGGAGATTGGGATCCGCGCAGCGAGACCTTCCCCGGCGACTCGATCAAGCAGATGGTCGATGAATTTCATAAGCAGGGAATTCTCGCTCAACTCTGGTGGCTGCCCTTGGGCGTGGAAGACGGGCAAGGAAGATGGGAGTCGCACAAGTACATCATCGCGAAAGTGGTGAAGGAACATCCGGATTGGCTCATCCTCGACAAAAACGGCAAGCATGCGCGCATGACTCGTGACCTTGCGGCGCTCTGCCCGGCGGTGCCTGAAGTGCAAGCTTATTTCAAGCAGCTCACCGAAAAATTCATCCGCGACTGGGGATTCGACGGATCGAAGCTCGACAACATCTACAGCGTTCCCGCCTGCTACAACCCGGCGCATCATCACAAGTCGCCGCAGGATTCGGTGAATGCGATGGCCGACGTGTACAAGACCATTTTCGAAACCACCCGCGCCATCAAGCCGCAGAGTGTCACGCAGGCCTGTCCATGCGGCACGCCGCCGTCTCTGGCGTGGCTGCCGTTCATCGATCAGGCCGTCACGGCTGATCCAGTGGGAGCAGTGCAGGTGCGGCGCCGCATCAAAATGTACAAAGCCCTGCTCGGGCCCGAAGCCGCCGTCTATGGAGATCACGTCGAACTCTCTGCCATGACTCCCATCGGCCAAGGAAATTGGAGCGAGCATGGCTCGGACTTCGCTTCAACTCTGGGAGCAGGCGGCGTGCCGGGAACGAAGTTCGTGTGGCCTGATCCGGGTCCAAAGTTCAAGCCCGTCGCCTTGACCGCCGAGAAGGAAGCGCACTGGAAGAAGTGGATCGGTCTCTATAACGAGAAGATGCTTTCAAAGGGAAAATTCCGCGACCTCTACGTCTATGGATACGACGTGCCCGAGGCATATGCCATCGAGAAAGACGGCAAGATGTATTACGCGTTCTTCACCGATCCCGAGAAGCCGTTTGCGGGCGAGATCGAACTGCGTGGATTGCAGCCCGGAACCTACGACGTGCTGGATTACGCTGACGGAAAAGATCTAGGTGCAGTGCAGGCGGAAGCAGGCAAGCCTCCACGGATGAAAACTGATTTCAAAGATCACTTGCTCCTGGAAGTCAGCGCGAAGTAGGATCTAAGGATTTTGCTGAGAGGAATTGCACGATCTCGCGCATGACACGTTCGCCCTGTTTCGTATGAAACAGGAATTGTGCATGGGCAGAACCTTCCAGAACAATAAGCCGCTTTGGCTCGGGAGATTTTTCGTACTGTTTTCGGATACCCGGCAAACGTGGCCCGTCGGAGCTGGCATCGTCGCGGGCAACGATGTAGAGGGTCGCCGAGTGGAGTTTGTCCGCCGGACCATTTGGCGCAGAGCCGAGAAACACGACGCGTTCAATCGCGCCTGGTGCCGATGCAATAGAAGCATCGCCCGCCGCGCTTCCTCCCATGCTGCCACCGACGATCGAAATGGTCTTCGCCCCGTTCTCCCCCAGGAAACGTGCCGCCGCCAGAATGTCGAGGTCAAGTGGAGCGTCCATCGGGTCGGAATCTCCGGGGCCGTGAGACTTTCCGTAGCCGCGAAAATCGACCGCAAGAACGCGAAATCCCGCGTCCACTAACTCTTGCGCCTGCTTCGCCCAACTCTCTTTATTGAACTGTCCTCCATGTGCCAGGACAACTCCCCTATCACCTTTTCCATAGAGATCGGCAAAGACCACCCCGCCGTCCTGTGTCGGAAATGAAACAGTTTTCTGCGCGATCGCAGAGAGAGCGAGCCATAGGATGACGCAGATGCAAGAGAAGAAACGCACAGGATGACTCTATCAGCGTCGGGTCGCGTCAAACTTCCCGTCGCGCTGGACTTCAATTCTCCAATTCGCGCAAGAACGTCTCGCGGTGCCTCACGTCACGGAATGCTTCTGTTCCCCCGGGCCGCGTGGTGCTGAGGGCTCCGGCTCGGTTGCCGCCGGCAAGACATTTCTGCAGATCAGAGCCGCGAACATATTCGTGCAGGAACCCAGCATCAAAGCTGTCTCCCGCGCCGACCGTGTCCACGGGAACAAGTTCTTTGGAAGAAGCACTGAACCTTTCGTTACCTCTCTGCGCCAGCGCGCCCTTGCGGCCGAGTTTCACCACGACCAGCGGCACAAGTTCAGCCAGTTTGCTTATCGCGGACTCCAGATCCTCGGTCCCCCCGGCTTTGCATGCTTCACGTTCGTTGGGAAGAAAGACATCGACGTACTGCAGCAGTTCTTTTAACCCGCCCTGCCAGCGGTCGTCGGGATCGTCATTCGTATCGAGAGAAATCGTAAGTCCCTTCGCCTTCATGTACCGAAACAATTCAGACACGCGCGGCTGCAGCGATTTCTGCAAGTAATATGACGACAGATGAAAATGCCGCGAGTCGGCAAGATAGTCAAGATCCAAGTCTTCCCATCGCAGTTCCGCGATCGTTCCAGCGTAGGTCAGAATGTTCCGCCACTGTTCGTGATGCAGGATCACGGTTAAGCCGGTGGTCGTCGTCCCCGCAACGACTCGAACGTTCGAGACATCGACGTTCCCTTCCTTCAGGCGTTCAAGCGCGATCCGTCCCAGCGGATCGTCGCCAATGCGCGATTGGAATCCGACCCGGCTGCGTAGCGCTGCCAGATTGTGCGCGACGATCGCCGAAGACGAACCGAGCGTGAGCATCATTCCGTCGGCAAGCAGTTCTCGCTCCGGCGGCAGTTGCTCCGGAAGTCCGTACAGGATGAGATCGAGGTTCAGTTCCCCGGCAATGGTGATATCGAAACGAGGCATGCTCCGCCCACGGTTGCAGCTACTATTTGGAACAAAAGACCTTCCGCTTCACGCCAACGTGACTTCAATCCCGGCCTGCTTCAGCACGCGAAGGTCTGACTTCGGCGCCCCGCGATCGGTAATAACTTCCTGCAACGCCGAGGGTGGGGCAATCAGCGATAGACTGCGACGGCCGAATTTGCTCGAGTCGCACACAGCCACGGTTTTCTTCGCAACTTCAACCATCACACGGTTAACCTTCGCTTCCAGCAGATTGGGCGTGCTTAGCCCAAAGTGAACATCAAATCCATCCACGCCGAGAAACAGAATATCCGCGCTCAAGCGGCGCAGCGTTTCTTCGGCAATCGGCCCGACCAGCGAAAAAGAATTCTTGCGCAGCGTTCCGCCCGTAAGAATCACTTCTACCGTAGTGCCCGCAAGTTCGGCGGCAATATTCACGGCATTCGTAATGATGGTCAGATTCTGAAAGCCGCGCAGCGTCCGGGCAATCGCAGTCGTCGTAGTTCCTGAATCAAGAATCAGGACTTGCCCTTCCTTCACCCGCTCCGCGGCGCTGTCGGCGATGCGCAGCTTTTCCTGATGATGAAGCTTTTCCTTCTCACGCAGAGTGGGATCTTCGAGCGCCCCTTCGCGCGACGGCAGTGCTCCGCCATGGGTGCGGTGCACAAGCCCATGCGCGTGCAGGATCTCCAGATCTTTGCGAATCGTAACTTGGGAGGTTTCGAATTGGCGCGCCAGTTCGGTGACTAGCACCCTGCCTTGATGGCTTAACAGATCGACAATAGCGCGGCGGCGTTCTTCGTTCAGCACGGAAATAGCCAGTGGCGAATTTTGTCTCGCGAGCGACGCGAAACTAAACTGCATTTCTTTTTATAGCGTTTTATTTCGTTTGTCTACTGGAAATCGTTTCCTCCGGTTGTGTCCTCCAGAACACCATCTCGGGCCCTTCGCCCTGCAAATCCGATGCCCTGCCGGGGAAATCGGCAACCCGTAACTCATTATTTTGTTTAGATTTGGGAACCACTCACGATGATAACCAACTCAATACCGCCCCCTAAACTCCCATACAAAACCGAGACGAAATTGCCGTAATCTCACATTGGGACGAAAGAGATCCGGGTTTCGAAGTTTGCTGTTTTTTACGAAATCCGAAAAAGCTGGAGTCGGACACGCGATGCAGAGTCAGGACACATGGGTCAGGTCGGAATCGGTGGTTGCTCGGATCGTTGCGGGGGAGACTCTGATCGTTCCCGTCCGTTCCAAGGTGGGCGACCTGGCTTCGATTTACAGCTTCAACCATACCGGAACTTTGATCTGGAAGCTGCTTGAGTCCCCGCGATCGATGGTGGAATTGATTGCGGCCGTCGCCCGCGAATATGGCGTTGAGTTCGCGGCCGTGGAGTCCGATGTTATTGCCTTTGTCGAGGAATTGAAGCGTGTTGGTCTGGTCGAGGTCCCCGCTCCGATAGCAATGGCGGGCGACTGAAAGACCAGTGGGGCGGGAGCAAGTCGCAAGCAGCGGGCGCATGGAGCACGCCCGCTGCTCGCACATGTGGGAAGGGAGAAATTGTGGAGCAGTTAAGCTACGGAGCGTTCAGCGCGGACTTGCACCAGCGGCAGGGGAGCCAGCGCATGCCCCTGCAGGTCGCAATTGAAGTCACGCGCCGCTGCCCGCTCGAGTGCCTCCACTGCTACAACAACCTGCCCATGGGCGACACCGAAGCCCGACGCCGCGAGTTGACCAAGGATGAGCACTTCCGCGTGCTCGATGAATTGGCAGACCTCGGCTGCTTCTGGATCCTGTATACGGGCGGCGAAATTTTTGCCCGCAAAGACTTCCTCGAGATTTATACCTACGCCAAGAAAAAAGGATTTCTGATCACGCTGTTTACCAACGGCACGATCCTCAACGAAGAAATCGCCGACTACCTGATCGAATGGCGGCCGTTCGCAATCGAGATCACGCTCTATGGCCGGACGCGCGAAACCTACGAGGCACTCACAGCCGTTCCCGGATCATTCGACCGCTGCCTGCGCGGAATCCGGTTGCTGAAAGAACGACACCTCCCCCTCAAGCTGAAGACCGTTGCCACCAGCATCAACAAGCACGAAGTTCTGGCGATGCGGCAGTTCGCGGAAGACGAACTGGGAGTTGAATTCAAGCTGGATGCCCAGATCAATCCCCGCCTCGATTGTTCGCATAGTCCACTTGCTGTGCGCGTGACGCCGGAAGAAGCGGTAGCCCTCGACTTGTCGTCGTCGAAGAGAGTAGACGAGTACCGCAAACTCGCTATCAAAGGAATCGAGAGCCCGCCGACTTTGACGCTAGTTGACACGACCTACTCCTGCGGCGGAGGCATGAACTCTTTCGCGATCAATCCCTATGGGGAGATCGGCATTTGCGTGATCTCCCAGCAGGAAACATTCAGCATTCGCGAGCACGGCGTCAAAGCGGTCTGGGAGCACTCGCTTCTGGAGTTGCGCAATCGAAAGCGAAAGACGATTTCGAAGTGCGTTGAGTGCCGCATCCAGTCCCTGTGCGGAATGTGCCCCGCCAATGGCGAACTGGAAAATGGCGATCGCGAACGCCCCGTTTCATTTCTCTGCCACGTCGCCCACTTGCGTGCGGCGGCGCTTGGCTTTGAAGTTCCGGCGCATGGAGATTGCGAGTTCTGTGCCGGTGGAATCGAGCACGACGCTATGCTCGAATCGGCGCGCCGTATCGCGAACAAGGAAATCGATGTCGAATCCTGGGCGGGACCGCAACAGATCCTGCCAATTCTGAACGCCAATGTTTCAACCGTGTCGATCGGAGGATGCGGAAATTGCGGCGGGCACTGACGCACGGCCTGAGGTGAGTCTGAATGAATAGCGAACCGAACCAAGCCGACAATAAAAAGCCCTACGAGGCGCCAAGACTGACCACCATCAGCCTGCGCCCGGAGGAGGCCGTGCTTGGGCATTGCAAGACCTCCACGGGCAGGGATCAGTGTGGCACTCCCTGTATGTCTTTCCTTTGCGTGAACGTCGGGTCCTGAATCGATTCAGGTGGCCATGAGCGGCGAAGTCGGTCAACTTCGGCAAGCATCCAAGCAGTCGGACGGCGTCCTTCACCTCAGCCGCTTCGAAATTGGCGGCGTGTCGGTGCAAATGCGTGCTGAACGCCCCGCCGATGTCAACTTGGTTCCATCCCTCGAACCGTTTCGCGTTGCACCTGGAAACGCCGATGTAGAGATCCAGGTATCTTGGGTCCCTGATCTTCCTCCTGCCTCCGGGCGCGCCGTCTTCGATTCCGGAACCACTTGGGGATTGTCGGAAAGCGATGGCGAATTCCAGTTTGATTTCAATGCTGCCGTCTTCGGCGACAAGCCATTCAAGCGCCTTCTGATCGACAGGAAGTTTTGCAGCGGCCAGCTTCAGATGAATCAGGAGTGCCTCGACGATTTCCCCAATCCGGTTGAGCCGCTGGGATATCCCCTCGACGAACTCCTCATCATGCACCGCCTCACGCAGGAGAAGGCGATTGAGTTACACGGCTGCGGCATTGTCCGCCCGGATGGAACTGGCAATCTTTTCGTCGGCCATTCCGGGGCAGGAAAGAGCACAACGACGCAATTATGGACTTCGCGTGAGAACGTCGAAATCCTCAGTGATGACCGGATTATCGTCCGCCGCGATTTTAGTGGTTGCGCCGCACTGCGGATGTACGGCACTCCCTGGCACGGCGAAGCCATGTACGCCTCCCCAGGCAGCGCGACCCTGGCGCAAATTTTTGTTCTCGAGCACGGGCAGGGAAACCTCGTGACCCGGCTTTCTCGAAGCGAGGCCGTTGCTGAGTTATTCGCTCGTAGCTTTGTGCCCTTTCATCGGCACGAATATGTTGATGCTGCATTGATGTTTCTCGAAGAAGTGGTTGATGCGGTCCCAGTCTACCGCTTCGCGTTTGAGCCGGACTCGCGAGCGGTAGAGGCGATTCTCAATTTTCATGACTGACAGCGGGGCTGATTCGAAGCTCTTTGACGAAGTCGTCCGCGACTTGCTGGACCGCGGCCTGTCTGTGCGCTTCCAGGCGCGCGGCGCGAGCATGTCCCCGGCGATTCGCGATGGTGAGACTGTCGAGATTACTTCCGTAATCATGAGCGAATTACGAAAGGACGATATTGTCTTAGCCAAGACTAATTATGGCTTCCGGCTTCATCGCATCGTACTGGCCGACCACGCGCGGGATGTGTTCATTACCCGCGGTGATTGTGGCCGGCAAAACGATCCGCCGTTGACGGGAGTGCAAATCCTTGGAGTCGCTCGCTCCAAGGAAGTGCGGATAGGGCGAAACATCGTGCAGGCTAGGTTCAGAACCGTGGATGGGTGGATATTGCGTTCCGCAGCGCGCGCAGGGTACGTCGCTCGCAAGTCGATTCGAAAGCTTCGCGCGCAGGCGGCGGCGTTCGGCTTTTTGGCTGCTCTGTTCTTCTTAACGGCGGTTACCAGTGCGCAGGTTGTCCTCGACGCCACAACGTCCGGTTCCGCCACCATGCGCGGCACGGCAGCAACGCTCACTATTGCTCATACGACGACCACCACCGCAAATCGCCTGATGCTCGTGGGCGTTTCCATCAACATCACCAACAACAGCGCCGGCGCGGTAACAGGAATTACCTGGAACGGCACGCCGCTCTCTTTACTTGGAGCTCACAACGACGCCGGTGGTACACGGCGCGTAGAAATGTGGTATCTGCTGGCCCCTGGGACCGGGAACCACAGTGTGATTCTTACCGTGAACACCGGCGGCGTGAGTGAGGGTGTTGTCGCTGGCATAAGCACATTTACAGGGGTGGATCAGAATGTGCCGCTCGGCACATTCACCTCCGCCGATGGTGCAGCCGGAGCCTTTGCCGCACTCGACGTTCCCAGCGTGATCAACGGCATGATCCTGGACACGCTCGCCGTTGATGGAACCCAGACCGTCACCATCCCCGGTCCGCAGATTCAGCAGTGGTCCGTACAGCGAGGATTTAGCACGAATCCGGGCGTGACTGGAGTTGGATCCATACGCTCCGGAGCTCCCAGCGTTCCCATCTCCCAAACTTTCAGTGGCACATCGAATTGGTCCTATGGAGCAGTCTCCATCAATCCGAGCACGGCGGATATTGCCGTCTCGACCAGCGTGAGCGCAGTGCCGCTGGGACAGAATTCAACCTACAATATTACCGTTACCAACAACGGACCCTCGCCGGCGACCGGTGTCACGCTGACCGATACCTACGCGGCTACCGGCTTATCGGTTATTTCGGTGACCCCAAGCGGCGGAAGTTGCACCACGGGCACGACGATTAGCTGCACATTGCCTACGCCCCTCAACAGTGGATCGAGCGTCACGATTGCGGTCGTAGTCTCGACCACCACGGCAGGCTTCTATCCGAACACGGCCACGATCACCGATTCCGGACCGAACGATCCCAACACCGGCAACAACTCCTACACATCGGTTGCGCCGGTTGTGAGCGTCGTGTGTTCGACGACAGTTCCCGTTGCTGGAGGAACACTCAACGGACAGATCAATACTTACTGGCCCGGGTCGGCGAGCGTAGTAGCTGGAGCAACGTCGATTCCCCTTGGCGCAGCCAACGGCAGCGGCACGATTGCGGCGGGCAGCGAGTTGCTCGTCATTCAGATGCAGGACGCCGGAATCAACCCCTCTAACAGTGTTTCCTATGGAAACGGCAGCACGGGTTCGGGTTTCACCGCGATCAACAACGCGGGCAACTACGAATTTGTTACGGCAACCGGACCAATCGCCGGCGGTTCCGTCCCGATCAAGGGCGCCGGTTCAGGTGGCGGTCTCGTATTCGCATACACATCCGCAGCTGCATCGGGAACAAAAGGCCGCAGCACTTATCAGATTGTGCTCGTCCCGCAGTATGCCTCGGCCACGCTGGGAACTCTCACACCTGCCTCATGGAATGGCTCGACGGGTGGAATCTTCGCGCTCGACGTTGCCGGACAATTGGATCTGGGCGGAGCGGCGGTCTCGGTGGATGGCCTTGGCTACCGCGGCGGCGCTGGCCTGCAACTTACCGGAGGCGTCGCGGGCGCGCAGAACCTTGACTATGTTCAGACTTCTCCGACTTCATACACTGGCGCAGCCAGGAGCGGAATCGACGCCGCCAAGGGCGAAGGCGTCGCTGGCTCTCCGGAATGGGTCGAGTCCGGCGCAACCTACTTGCAAACAACCACAGGTATCGGATATCCGAACGGGGCTGGCGACGGCAGTATGGCGCGAGGCGCGCCCGGAAACGCCGGTGCTGGTGGAACCGACGGCGATGCCGCGGGCAACACCGAGAACGCCGGCGGTGGCGGCGGCGGCAACGGAGGCATGGGCGGCTTCGGTGGAAATTCCTGGAGCGCAAACCTGAGTGATGGCGGCGAAGGCGGCTCTCCATTTCCCGCGACCATCGATCGCATTGCGATGGGCGGCGGTGGTGGCGCCGGTTCGCGAAACAATTCCGATGGCGATGCCCAGGCCAGCGCTGGCTCAGCCGGAGGAGGAATCATCTTCATCCGCGCCTACAGCCTCACCGGTACTGCGACTCTGACCGCCAACGGTGCCGCTGCTTACAACGGAACTTCCAATGACGCCGGTGGCGGTGGCGGCGCTGGTGGAACCATCATCATCCTCTCGGCGAATGGCGGCGAAAGCGGGCTCACGCTGCATGCCAATGGCGGCCGCGGCGGCGACGCCTGGGATTCTCAAGCTTATAGTCTCGGTAACCGTCACGGTCCTGGCGGAGGCGGCGCTGGCGGCGTCGTCTTGGTATCAGGTTCAACCGCCGGTATCAGTGTCGGCGGTGGCACCAACGGAACCACGTTGAATCCAGGCGTCGCATACGGAGCAACGCCCGGAAACTCCGGAACAAGCTCGATCAGCGCCACGCTCTCGCAGGTCACCGGCATCCAATCGTCGGCTCTCTGCTCCTCCGACCTCACTCTCGGCAAGAGTCACGTCGGAAACTTCACTCGGGGCGGCACTGCCAGCTACACCATCCCCGTCTCGAACGTCAGCACCTTGGGAGCAACCGTCGGCGTTGTCACGATGAACGACACGCTTCCCACCGGACTCACTCCGACCACAGCAACCGGAACTGGATGGTCGTGCGGAGTCTCCGGCCAGACCGTGAGCTGTACTCGATCCGATTCTCTGGCAGTCGGCGCCAACTATCCGTCGATCACGCTGAACGCGGGCGTCCTGCAATCGGCTCCAGCGACCGTGACCAACACTGCAGTCATCGGCGGGGGCGGCGAGGCTAACCTGCTCAACGACATCGCCACCGACATCGCAAATGTCGTCTCCAGCGCCGACATGTCTGTAACCGACACGGCATCGCCAAATCCGGTCGCGGCTGGCGCGAACATTACTTATACCCAGCTTGTCACCAACGGTGGCCCGAGCGCGGCAGACAATGCGACCGTCGTCGAAACCGTTCCCACAAACACAACCTTCGTCTCTTTAGTCCCACCCTCCGGATGGAGTTGCCTCAACCCAGCCGTCGGAGGAACCGGGACCGCCGTCTGCACGAACGTCAACATGCTCGCACTCAGCTCCGGCACCTTCACCATGATCGTGAAGGTCAATGGCGGAGTTACGAATGGAACCGTCATCACGGATACGGTTTCAGTGGCCTCGTCGGCAAGCGATACCAACTCGTCGAACAACACGGCCACAGCCACCACAATCGTAGGCACAACCGGGCCAAACCTTTCAGTGACGAACGTTGCGTCACCCAACCCGGTCCAAGCCGGAAATAACATTACCTACACCCAAGTCGTAACCAATACCGGCTCAACCGCCGTAACGACTGCCACATTCACGGAAGCAACTCCGGCGAACACGACATTCGTCTCGATTACTCCGCCGGCCGGATGGACTTGCACCGGATTCCCCGGAAGCCCGTGCACAAATCCGAGCGTGGGCGCGGGATCTTCCGGTACGTTTACCGTTGTCTATAAAGTCGCGGTCGGCACGGCCAGCGGAACCGTTATCAGCGACACCGCAACCGTAAATGGCTCCAACCAGTCCTTCGGCGCGAGTTCCTCGATTGCAACCGATGTCGTCGCATCCGCCACTCAGGCCGACCTCGCGCTCAGCACGGCAGCATCGCCATCCACGGTGCTCGCTGGCAACGACATAACCTACACGCAAACCGTAACCAACAAAGGCCCAGCGGCCGCGACTGGCGTCACATTCTCCGAAGCCACCCCGACGAATACGACGTATCAATCCGTTTCCGCTCCCGTTGGCTGGACCTGCACCACTCCCGCTATCGGCGCGACGGGAACGATTAGCTGCACGAATCCAAGCCTCAACGCTGGATCGGCCGCCGACATCATCGTCGTCGTGAATGTCCCCGCTACGGTGACTGCCGCGTCCATAACCGCAGCTTCCTCGGTTTCGGCGACCACCTCTGATCCGATCTCGTCCAATAACAGCACCAGCGTGACCACGCCTGTCAGCATCTACTGCGATCTGACGGTGACTAACAGCGGGACACCCAGTCCCATCACCGCCGGTGCGACCATTACCTACACGCAGACCGTATACAACCATGGTCCGTCCAACTGCAGCAGCGCCACATTCACCGAAGCAACTCCGGCCAACACGACGTTCGTCTCGGTAGCCGTTGTGACGTCAGGCGGGGGAACCTGGACCTGTCCTAACTTCGCGCCGGTCTCGTGTACAAATCCGAGTGTTCCCCCGGGATCGACAGGAACAATAACCGCGAAATATAAAGTCACTGCTGGAACAGCGGCTGGAACTATCATCACTGACATCGATACCGGGGCCAGCGCCACCAGGGATTCCAACCCGACAGACAACTCCGCCACGGTACAGATTGCAGTGGCGTCGGGCACCCAGGCCGACCTGAGCGTGACCAATTCCGCCAGCCCGAATCCCGTCACAGCGGGAAATAACATCACTTACACGCAAACTGTCGTGAACGCCGGACCGGCAACCGCGAACGCTCCCGTTTTCACCGAGACGTTGCCCGCGAATACAACCTCCGTATCTTTGACTGGTCCCGCGGGATGGACTTGCGTCCTCGCCAGCCTCACCTGCACCGATACCGGGGCTATGCCGGCAGGAACGGCGAGCTTCGCCTTCGTCGTAAAAGTAAACACAACCGTTGCCTCAGGAACCGTGATCACGCAAACCGATTCCGTCTCGTCTACTACCCCCGATCCAAATAGCGGAAACAACAGCGCGACGGCGAGCACCTATGTGGGCAGCTCCGCCGACCTGTCGGTTACGAATACGCCGAATCCGGTTCCCGTTCTGGCAGGCAACACCATCACTTACACCCAAGTCG
Organism: uncultured Acidobacteriota bacterium; assembly: GCA_963763845.1. Taxonomy (GTDB): domain Bacteria; phylum Acidobacteriota; class Terriglobia; order Terriglobales; family Acidobacteriaceae; genus Sulfotelmatobacter. The sequence continues at coordinate 130,071 of CAVXPX010000007.1, read as the reverse complement.
TGAATAACGCCGGCCCAAGCGGAGCCAGCAGCGTCACATTGACGAATACGTTGCCCGCGAACACCACCGCTCAGTCGTTAGCCGGCCCCGCCGGATGGACGTGCACCCTCGCCACTTTGACCTGCGTTGATCCAGGCTTGGCAGCCAGTTCTCCCGCAACGATTACATACATAGTGAAGGTGACCGCTGGGACCGCGGCGGGCACGGCGATTAACGAAACCGCCACCGTAAGCTCGACGACCTCCGATCCGAACTCGTCCAACAATGCCGCCATCGCTGCGGACGTTGTAGCCACTGCAACTCAGGCCGATCTGGTTGTCACCAATTCCGCATTGCCAACCTCGGTCTCGGCCGGAAGCAACGTTACCTACACTCAGACTGTCACGAATAACGGTCCAGCGGCGGCGACGTCCCCCAGCTTTACAGAAACGACTCCGCCCAACACCACCTTCCAGTCGATCGTGATTCCCGCGGGCTGGACTTGTCCCACGCTTCCCGCAGTTGGCGGCACTGGCACCATCACGTGTAACGACGGCAGCAGTCTCGCCACGGGAGGCGCGAATACCGTCACCTTCACCGTTGTGCTCCAGGTGAACTCCCTCGCGCCTTCCGGCACCAACATCACCGACACGGCCAGCGCGACCGCAACAAACGTCGTCCCCGGCGAAACGACGAACACCGCCAGCGCTTCTGTAATCGTCGCTAATGCCAACAGCGCCGACATGGCGATTGTGAAGTCGGCAATGCAGAACCCTGTATTGGAAGGGAATCCGCTCACCTACATGCTGAGCGTGTCCAATAACGGTCCTGCGACGGCGACGAATGTGACCGTGGCCGATGCGATCCCTTCGTCGACGGTCTATCAGTCCTACACCTCAACCCAGGGATCCTGTTCCGAAGCCGGAGGAACTCTGACGTGCCTCCTGGGAACCATGGCGAATGCGGGCACAGCGACCATAACCGTCCTCGTTATTCCGCAGCAGCCGGGCCAGATCTCCAACACTGCGACCGTGAACGCGGATCAGGTCGACCCGAATCCAACGAACAACACTTCGACCTGGATTGAGACTGTGACTGCGGCAACTTCCGTCACCCTGAGGTCTTTCTCCGCCCACACCGGGACCGACAAAAACGGCGCAAGTCGCGTCGTCCTCACGTGGAAGACCGGTGGCGAAGTCCACAATCTCGGATTTAATGTTTATCGCGAGCAGAGCGGAAATCTCGTTCGCATGAATCCGTCAGTGATCGCCGGATCAGCCCTGCTCATGAGCGGCGCCCTTCCGAAACACGCGGCCCGTAATTATGCGTGGATCGATCCTTCCACTGCACCGTCCGGCACGTCGTATTGGCTGGAAGATGTCGATGTCAACGGCACGCGCGCCATGCACGGACCTGTGTATGCCACAGCAGGTTCGCAGTCGGCCGGCACTGCGTCGGTCGCAGAAGCCCGCATGATGAGCCAATTGAATCAGGCTCAACCACCCGTGGCGGGAAGCCAGACCAGCCATTTCGTTGAGGCTTTGCCAATCGCTTCCACTCCAACGCATGTACAACTCGAGCAACAGTTTGATTTGGCCGCGCATCCTGCCGTGAAGATCTATGTCCGGCATGAAGGATGGTATTCCGTCAGTCAGCCCGATCTTGTGAAAGCCGGGCTCGACCCCAACGTCGATCCCTCTTCGCTGCACCTCTACGCCGAAGCCGTCGAGCAGCCGCTGAAGATTTCAGGCGCAACGCCCGGTCCCGGAGGCTTCGGGTCCCAGGCAACCATCAATTTCTACGGAACCGGCATCGACACTGTTTTCTCCGGTACCCGCGTCTACTGGTTGGTCGCGGGCCAGGGACCCGGAAAGCGTGTGCCGGTCATGCGGCCATCTTCTGGTTCGAACCAGCCTCCGGCAAACTATCCAGCTTCCGTCGAACTGCAGCAGCACACGATTTACTTCGCGGCCCTGTTGACGCAGGACGGGCAGAACTTCTTCGGAGCGCTGGTCTCACCGGCTCCCGTCGATCAGACACTGGACGTTCCGCATTTCGATACCACTTCCACGCAGGCCGCGCATCTGGAAGTTTCGCTGCAAGGCATCATTAGCGGATTCCCCCACGACGTCAGCCTTGTCCTCAACGGGACTCCGCTGGGCGACGTGACTTTCACCGGACAGGACAAGGGGAATTTGTCGCTCGATATCCCAACCGGAGTGCTGCTCTCCGGCAGTAACACTGTCACCCTGACTGCGCAAAACGGCGATTACGATACCAGCCTCGTCAACTACATTCGCATCACTTATCCGCACCGTTACGTCACTGATTCCGACGAATTGAAGTTCACAGCCGAAGCCGGGGACGAAGTCACCGTGAACGGCTTCACCAGCGCGCCCACAGTCGTCGACATCACCGATCCGAACCGTCCGGTGCAACTGACGCCGCAAGTGACTTCAAATACCGGCACATATGCGATGGCCGTACAGGTGCCGTTCCTCAGCACGCAGGTTGGGTCGTCGGGCAAGCATACGCTGCTCGCAGTCGCCAATGACCGCATCGCATCCGCCGCCGGCGTTTGGCCCAACCATCCATCGCATTGGCACAGTGTCCAACGCGGCGCCGACATTGCCATGATCAGCTATGGCGAATTCGCCAGTGCGCTCCTGCCGCTCGTTCGCTCGCACGAAGCGCAGGGCAAGACTTCCGTCATTGTCCCGATCATCGATCTCTACGATGAATTCGACTTCGGCGAGCGCAGCCCGTTCGCGATCAAGCAATTCCTCGCGACCGCAAAACAGAACTGGAGCCGGCGACCGAGCTATCTCGTTCTGAACGGACGCGCCTCTTTCGATCCCAGAAACTATCTGGGCTTCGGCAATCTCGACCTCGTTCCGACGCGCATCGTGGCCACCGCCAGCCTGATGACGTCGTCCGACGACTGGTTCTCCGATTTCACCAATTCCGGATTGCCCACAATTCCGACCGGCCGCTTGCCCGTCAGCACGCTCGATGAAGCGACCACCGTCGTCAATAAGATCGTCGCTTATGAAGGACAATCGACCAACGGTCCGTGGACCGCAAATGCCATGGTGGTCGCCGATAAGGACGACACCGAAAGCTTTACGCAGGATAGTCAAACCGTCGAAGCCGCACTGCCTTCAACCATGCAGGTTACCAACGTCTTCCTCGACAGCGTCGGAACCACCGCGGCTCAAGGAGACATCATCAGCGGCATCAACTCCGGCCAACTGCTGGTCAACTATCTCGGCCACGGTTCCGAAGAGCAGTGGTCGGGATCTGACATCTTCGACGAGAATAGCGTCCCGTCTCTTACGAACACTTCGCAGCTTCCCGTCTTCCTCATCATGGATTGCCTGAACGGATTCTTCCAGGACGTCTATTCTCAGCCGCTGGCCGTCACTTTACTCGTTGCCCCGAATGGCGGGGCCTCCGCAGTAGTCGCCTCAAGCGGCCTGAACCAGCCTGCTCCTCAAACAACGCTAAACCTCCTGGTCGTGCAAAGCGCAATCAACCCGACCGGAGAAACGCTGGGCGAGTCGCTCGTGAAAGCTAAGGCAAGCATCACCGATCCCGACGTTCGCCGCACGTTCCTGCTCTTCGGAGATCCGGCGATGCAACTCAAACGCCCCGGCGCCGCCCCAAGCTCCCGCTAGACCAAGAGTTGCGGAGGGACAGCCGCCTCGGCTATCCAGCGGGGCGAAGCTCCGCCGCGGAGCGTGGAAAGACTTTCTGTTTTCTCCGAGGCTGCGCGGCATTCGAGAAACCGCAATTCAATTGGATCTGGTTTTCACCGGCTTCAGATCCGCCCCAATCAAGGGACTAAGCCTGGGCTTTTGGAACCGCTTCTTCGAATGATCCTCAGACGGATATTCCACCCGCGACCAATGAATCTCCGCGACTAATTTCTCATAAGCCTCTAACCACTCCGGTATCGCATCTGTCGCCGGCATCCAGTGCGCGTACGCCGCCTCATCGCACCATCGCGGCAGGTGCGACATGACCCGCGCATGCGCTCCTGATCCGCGAAACTTTCTCATCGCTTGCTCGTTCTCCCAGACAGTCAAAGTCCAGAACGTCCAGTGAGAATCAACCAGGAGCCTTCCTCCACAAAATCCAGCAGCGCGCGTCACCTGCCTCTGGCTCTTGAACGTATGCCAAAGAAACGCTGGCAGGAATCGCAGCGACCGCACGCGAAGCCGTGTCACCGAGGCAAGCATCGCATCACTCTGACCGATTTCACATGTAGATCACGACGACATCGCTTCGGCGGCCATGGTGGCTGTTTGCCGCAGAGGCTCGGTCAGGGCCCGCATCACTTTGCCGAATCCCGCGAAATCAAGGGACTGAGCTCCATCCGAGAGCGCGCGTTCAGGGCAGGGATGCACTTCGATGATCAGTCCGTCAGCTCCCACCGCAACGGCCGCCCGCGACACCGAGGCGATCAGACTCTGCTTGCCCGTCCCGTGCGACGGATCGGCAATGACCGGCAGGTGCGAGAGATCCCGCGCCAGTGCCACCGCCGCCAGATCGATCGTATTTCGCATCTCCGTCTCAAACGTCTTGATGCCGCGCTCGCAGAGCACGACGTCATGATTGCCGCCCGACAGCAGATATTCCGCCGCTAGCAGCCACTCTTTCACCGTCGCCGACGGCCCGCGCTTCAACAGAATCGGCTTCTTGACCGTGGCAAGGCGGCGCAACAGCGCGAAGTTCTGCATGTTCCGCGCCCCAACCTGCAGCATATCGACATGCTCGCAGATCACATCCACATCTTCCGTGCTCATCACCTCAGTCACGACCGGTAGTCCGGTTTCCTCTTTCGCTTCGCGAAGAATCTTCAACGCTTCAATTCCCAGCCCTTGAAAGTCATATGGAGAAGTCCGCGGCTTGTATGCCCCTCCGCGCAACATCGCCGCCCCGGCGCGCTTGACCGCATGAGCGGTATCCAGCAATTGCTGGCGCGACTCCACCGAGCACGGACCCGCAATCACCACCACCTCCGGTCCGCCGATCGAAACTCCATTGATCTTCACGATCGTTCGCTCCGGCTTTACTTGCCGGCTCACCAGCTTGAAAGGCTGCGCGATGGCGACGACATTATCGACGCCGGGAGCGACCTGCAGCGCTTCCACCTCATGCCTTCGCCCGGCGCCTACTGCGGCCACAATGGTTCGCTCGGTTCCACGAGTCACGTGCGGCTGGTATCCCGCCTCGCGTATCCGATCGATGATGTGCTGGATTTCCTGCTCCGTAGCTTTTTCCGACATGTTGACAATCATTGGGTTGGCTTCTCCTGTTCGCAACTCGGGTAAAAACAAAAGCCGCGATTCTGATCGCGGCTCGCGGTGAAAGCTTGTTCGTCTCGATGGCCGTCAACGGCTCATCTTTACTCCAAGCTGCCCCGCAGCCGCTCGCCAGGTAAATCGGTAAGCGGTAAATCGGGTGCCTGGAGTAAATCGCGTCATAGTGAAAGAGAAAGCGTCTTCAATCTCGTTAGTTCTTACTGCAGCGAACTGGCCACGCTCGAGAATGCATTATTGGAGTTCGATCCGACCAGCCGTATCGTCCCCACAACCAGAACCAGGATCACAGCCAGCATCACTGCGTATTCCGCAATATCCTGTCCCGCATCTTCCGACCACAGCCTGCGAATCACTTTCAACATACTCCCTCCAAGCCTGGATGGCAGTTCCTAAGAGGGAAGAACCGCATGGAACTCAGTGCAGACATGATGCACGCCCCCGCGCGCCATTGTCAAATAAACTCTGAGCTTTTTCTTCGACGGAATTACTGCTGCGGAAGGCGTGCTGCTGGCGGATTGTGCGCCGCATTGACCATCGACGTTTGCGGCAGCAACTCTTGCGCGGAGCGTTGCGTAATCTGGAGCACACGGTTCGGCAGCAGGCCAAGATACAGTGTGGCGACGATGCTCACCGCCAGCGCCGTAGCCACCCCAAAAGAAACCGGCGTGACCGGCACTTCCTTCCGCGCCTCGCGCATATACATCACAACGATGATTCGCAGGTAGTAATACGCGCCAATCGCGCTGTTCACCACCCCAATCAGCGTCAGCCAGATTAAGTTGGCTCGAAGCGCGGCGCTGAACACGTAAAACTTCGCGAAGAATCCGCCCGTGATCGGAATCCCTATCAGCGAAAGCAGAAAGATCGTCAGCGTCGCCGCTAGAAACGGAGAACTTCGCCCCAGCCCCTCATAATCTTCCAGCGTGACATAGCGCTCGCCGGCATTCGCAAAATGACTCACCACCGCGAACGCTCCCACATTCATAGCGGCATACGCCGCCGTATAAAACATCACGGCAGAAATTCCATTCGCCGAATTCTCCGGCGAAGTCATCGCGAAGGCGACCAGCACATACCCCGCCTGAGCAATCGACGAATACGCCAGCAGCCGCTTGACGTTGGTTTGCACCAGCGCGCCAACATTTCCCAGCGTCATCGACAGCGCCGCCGTGACCCACAAGAACCAGAAGCGCCCCGGAGCGTTGATCGCAAACACCACCCGCAGCAGAACCGCGAACGCCGCTGCTTTCGGCGCCGTGGACATGAATCCCACCACCGGTGCCGGCGCGCCTTCATAAACGTCCGGAGTCCATACGTGGAACGGCGCCGCAGCCACCTTGAATCCCAGTCCCACAAACATCAGTGCCATCCCAGCGAAGGTGAGCATCCCCACCGGCCCGCTGCGCAGTTTCTGAGCGATAACGTCAATGTTCGTCGACCCGGTCGCGCCGAACATCAGCGCCACGCCATATAGGAAAAACGCTGTGGCAAACGATCCGAGCAGAAAATACTTCAGCGACGACTCGCTGCTCGCCGCGTCATTGCGCCGGAATCCAGCCAGAATGTAGGTCGAGATGGAAGAAATCTCCAGCGCGATAAAAATCATCACCAGTTCGATCGCCGACGCCATCAGCGCCATCCCAACAACGCCGAACAGAATCAGCGCGTAATACTCGCCAGCGCGGATCCGCTGCACGGCCATGTACTCGAACGAACTCAGGATCACCACCGCCGCGATCGCAATCACCAGAAACGTGAAAAAAATGCTGAAGGTGTCAATGCGGATCGTGTTCGAGAAAGCCAGCCCCGGCGATTGCGCCATGTACCAGGTGGAGATAAGCGCCGCGACTGTGCCGGCAAACGCGATGATCCCCAACCCCTTCTGGCTCTTCTCTTCATCCACCAGGGGATCGAGCAGCATCACCGCAATCCCGAACACTGCCAGAATGATCTCCGGCAGGATCCGAATGTAGTCCACGCCCTGCGGAATCACCTGCGACTGTTGGAGGGCAATCGTCATTATTATTGTCCTACCACCTTGCTCAAGACCTGGGCTGCCGGGGTCAGCATCGAATGCACCGCAGGATCAATCGCAGCCAGCCACAGAATCGGCGCCACGCCCATCGCCAGCGCAGCTACCGCACATGGCCAGACCGCCGCTTTCTCAAAACCAGCAATGTCGGGCAGAGAGTCGTTCACAGCATGCGTCACCTTGCCGTAGAAAACGCGCTGGAACATCCACAACAGATAGCACGCGCTCCAGATCACGCCGGTGGCGGCGAGAATTCCATAAATCGGCTTGGCCTGGAACGCTCCATTCAGCACCAGGAATTCTCCTATAAATCCATTCAGCAACGGCAGGCCCACCGATGCCAGCACGATAAAGAGGTACAACGACGCGTACACCGGCATCGGCGACGCCAATCCGCCAAACTCGCTGATCTCGTACGTGTGCCGCCGCTCGTGCAAAATTCCCGCCAGCATGAACAGCGCTCCCGTCGAGACACCGTGAGCCAGCATCACGAACATCGCGCCGTTCAGCCCCGCCTGCGTGAAACTGAAGATGCCCAGCACAACGAATCCCAGGTGGCTGACCGACGAATATGCAATCAGCTTCTTCATATTCGGCTGCACCATCGCCACCAGCGCGCCGTAAATGATGCCGATCAGCGCCAGCACCATGATCCACGATGCATTCTGCCGCGCCTGCGCCGGGAACAGGCCGAGGTTGAAACGCAGCATTCCGTAAGTCCCCATCTTCAGCAGAACGCCGGCCAGCAGCACCGATCCCGCCGTCGGAGCTTCCACGTGCGCATCCGGTAGCCAAGTATGGAACGGGAACAGCGGAACCTTCACCGCGAATGCAATAAAGAATCCGAGGAACAGCCACTGCGCAGCGGCCGGAAAGTTCGGCACCGCGCCGCTGGCAATCTGATCTCGAATCGTGACGAAATCAAAACTGTGCGTATGCGCATACAGCCACAAGATCGCCGCCAGCATGAAGACCGACGCGATCATCGTGTACATGAAAAATTTGACCGCCGCGTAAACCTTCCGCTCGTGCCCGAAGACGCCGATCAGCAGCGCCATCGGAATCAGCGTCGCTTCCCAGAAGAAATAGAACAGGAACAGATCGAGCGCCATGAACACGCCGATCAGCGCCGTCTCCAGAATCAGCAGCAGGATGAAGAATTCCTTCACCCGCTCGTGCACCGACTTCCACGAGATCAGCACGCAGAGCGGCGTCAGGAATGTCGTCAGCACCACCAGCCACATCGAAATCCCGTCGATGCCCATGTGGTAGTGAATGTTCGGAGACGTAATCCATTGCGTGTTGATTTCAAACTGGAAGCCCGCCTGCCCGCGATGGAAGTGCACCGGCAGGTGCAGCGAAAGCACGAACGTCAGCAGCGTGACGACGAGCGAGAAGATACGAATGTCCCGGTCGCGCCGCGGGAACAGCACCAGCAGCAGCGCGCCCGCCAGCGGCACGAACGTCACCAGCGTGAGGATGGCGGAATCGAGGCCGCTGGTCATTGCCCCGCCCCCCGCCATACCATGTACGCGATCAAAATGGCCGCTCCGGCGGCGATCCATCCTGCATACGATCGCAAATTGCCCGACTGCATGTGGCGAACTTCATCCGACACATGCTTCGCGCCGTCCGCGATATTATTCACCGTATCGTCGATGATCTTCCGATCTACGTCCTGCCACAGAATGTCGGTCGATCCCTCCACGAGAGGCTTCACGAAAATCTTCGCGTAAATCTCATCCACGTAGTACTTGTTCAGGACGGCCTCATAAAAGCGGCCAAGAGACACCGCAATCTTCTTCGGTAGAGTCGGCCGGCTCACATAGAGAATGTAGGCAAGGACCGCACCCGCAACCGCGAACAAAACCGAGACGCTCATCAACAGCAACTCGGTTCCTCCAGAACCTTCGGTAACGCTCTTGGGAAATTCTCCGCCCAGCACCGGCGCCAGGAAATGCTCGAACCCGTTATGAATGCCCACCAGCCCGCCAACCAGCGACAGAAACGCGAGGATGATCAACGGAACCAGCATCACCGCCGGACTCTCGTGCGGTTCTCCATGCCCGTGATCGCCGTGCCCCTGCGCGGCGTGCGCCTGTCCGTGCTCGTCGACGTTCACGCCGCGATAGTCGCCGAAAAATGTCATGAACAGCAGGCGGAACATGTAAAACGACGTCAGCAGCGCTGTGATTGCGCCGATCGCCCAATAAATCCAATTCGCCTGATATGCCTTCCAGAGAATTTCGTCCTTGCTCCAGAAGCCCGCTAGCGGCGGGATTCCCGCGATGGCTAGCGTCGCGATGAGCATCGTCAGAAATGTCCACGGAATATAAGTGCGAAGCCCGCCCATCTTGCGCATGTCCTGTTCGCCGCCGACCGCATGAATTACAGAACCAGCCGCGAGGAACAACAGGCCCTTGAAGAAGGCGTGCGTCATCAGGTGGAAGATGCCGGCCGAAAATGCTCCCACGCCGCATGCCAGAAACATATAACCGAGCTGCGAGACCGTGGAGTACGCGAGCACCTTCTTGATATCCGTCTGCGCAATGCCGATGGTCGCGGCGAATAAAGCGGTCAGTGTTCCGATAATCGCAACTACCGTCAGCGCGATGGGAGCCCGCTCGAAGATCACGTGCGATCGCGAAACCATGTAGACGCCGGCAGTTACCATCGTCGCTGCGTGGATCAGCGCCGACACCGGCGTCGGGCCTTCCATCGCGTCCGGAAGCCAGACGTAGAGCGGGATCTGCGCCGACTTGCCGCACGCGCCCAACATCAGCAGGATTCCGATCGCCGTCAGCAGCCCGGCTCCCCCCGTTTCCGGAGAGATCGGCTTCACTTTGTCGAATACCTGCGTGAAAGTAAGCGAACCGAAATGTTCGATGATCAGAAACAGTGCGATCAGAAATCCGAAGTCGCCAATTCGATTGACGATGAATGCCTTCTTGCCCGCCGATGCCGCCGAATCTTTTGTGAACCAGAATCCGATCAGCAGATACGACGCAAGCCCCACGCCCTCCCAGCCGATAAACATCACCAGGTAGTTGTCGGCCAGCACCAGCGTCAGCATGAAAAACATGAACAGGTTCAGATAGCTGAAGAACCGGTAGTAGCCCGGGTCGTCGGCCATGTATCCGACCGAGTAGACGTGAATCAGAAATCCGACGCCGGTCACTACCAGCAGCATCACCAGCGAAAGCTGATCGAGATAGAACGCGAAGTCGGCCGAGAAGTTGCCCGAACGGATCCAATGCGCGAGAGGGAAGTAATACGGAGCCGCGGCCGAAGAGAATCCGGCCGCAATCCAGAGTGCCAGCGCCAGGGCAAGCCCCGGGAAAACCAACGCCACCGTCGTCACTGCGCGCTTCGACGAACGGCGTCCAAAAAAGCCGTTGATCGCCGCTCCCGCCAGCGGAAGGATCGGAATCAGCCACAGATAAGGGTTGCGCGTCATAGTTTCAGCAGGTTCACCTGGTCGACATTCAACGTTTCCCGCGTCCGATACACCGAGATGATGATTGCCAGTCCCACCGCTGCTTCCGCCGCCGCCACCACCATCACAAAGAAGACGAACACCTGCCCGGCCAGCACGTGCCAGTGCGCCGCAAAGGCGACGAACGACAGGTTCACTCCGTTGAGCATCAGCTCAATCGACATGAAAATCGTGATGATGTTGCGTTTGATCAGAAATCCGGCCACGCCGCACGCGAACAGGATTCCGCTAAGCACGAGATAGTATGAGAGCGGGACCATTAGTCGCTCACCTTCTTTGGCGGACCACCGCCCGGAGTTGTCGGCTTGCTTGCCAGCACCACCGCGCCCATGATCGCGATCAGAATCAGGATCGAAGTAATTTCGAATGGCAGCAGGAACTCGTGAAAGAGCAGTTCGCCGATTATCTTTGGTGGCCCCGGCAGCGCTCCGGCAGCCACCGCTTCCGTTCCTGAATGCCGCAGCACCACCCACAAGATCAGGACACTGCCCAGCAATACCCCGGGCACGCCGAACAGAATCGCGACCCGGCTGCCCTTGGTTTTCTCCTCCACGCCCGCATTCAGCAGCATGATCACGAACACGAACAGCACCATGATCGCCCCGGCGTAGACGATCACCTGCACGGCCGCGACGAATTCGGCGCCGAGCAACAGATACTCCCCGGACAGCGCCGCCATCACCGCGATCAGCGAAAGCGCGCTGTTAATCGGATGCCTCTGCACCAGCAGGTTCACCGCGCCCGCCACGCAGACAATTCCGAACGCCAGAAACAAAATCAGATGAATGCTGATCATGAAGTCAATTGTCAGAAGCTATCTCATAACTGTTTTGAAAGGGCGGCTTTCAGCCGTGCCGTTGAGGCTTACTTTCTTCCTTCATTGATGAGACGGCTCCTCGGCACTACTTTTCACCACGCCACCGCGACCGCAGTCGCAATCAGGTTCACCAGCGCCAGCGGCAGCAAAAACTTCCACCCAAATGCCATCAGTTGGTCGTAACGGAAGCGCGGCAACGTCCCGCGCACCCATATATAGAGAAAGAGAAACGCAAAAACCTTCACCCCAAACCAGAACACCGGCAGGATGGCTCGCAGGATCACCGGCCCAAAGATCGGCCCATGCCAGCCGCCAAAAAACATCAGCGTCGCCACGCACGCCACCGTGATCATGTTCGCGTACTCCGCCATAAAGAACATGGCGAACTTCATCGCGCTGTATTCGGTGTGATAGCCCGCCACCAATTCCGTTTCCGCCTCGGGCAGATCAAACGGAATCCGGTTCGTCTCGGCATACGCCGCCATCAGATAACAGAAGAATCCGACGAACTGCGGAATGACATTCCATCGCGGAATGAATCCCCAGAAGTGTCCGCCCTGTGCATTGACGATATCGGTCAGCCGAAAACTCCCGGCCATGATGAGCACGCCCACCAACGAAAGCCCCAGCGAGATCTCGTAGCTCACCATCTGCGCCGAGGCCCGCAATCCGCCCAGCAGGGAATACTTATTGTTCGACGACCATCCCGCGAGCGCGACTCCATACACCCCAATCGAGGTGACACCAATAATCAGCAGCAGCCCGGTATTGACGTCGGTCGTGATCTGCAGCGGGATCTCATATCCGCCGATCCTGACCGGATTTCCAAACGGGATCACCGCGATGGAAGTCAGCGCAAAGACCACCGCAATCAATGGCGCCGCCAGGAAGAGCGGCTTATATACGTGCGGTGGCGTGAGGTCTTCTTTAAACAGGAACTTGATTCCGTCGGCTGCCGGCTGCAGCAGGCCGAATGGCCCGACCCGCGTGGGTCCCCACCGGTTCTGCATGTGACCCACAACCTTGCGCTCCAGCCACACGGTATAAGCAACCGCGGTCAGCAGCACCAACAAAGCGATCGCCGACTTGATGACCGACGCCAGTATGTAAAGACCGATTGGCAACGCCCTGCTTCCTCTCTTAGTCCTGAGCTATGAGCCCCGAGTCGCGAGCTCTCATCCTAGATCGCTCTAAGAGTCACTCTAATGTTTCCAGAATTTGTCATCCCGGCCAAGTGGGTGGTTCGGCATTGCCGATCCATCCGCGCGTGGAAGGACCTTATTGTTTTGAAGTCTTACAATAACGACTAATCCGCTCTCTGAAACTCGAGTCCCAACGTATTCGCATCTCAGCTCGTCCTCGGGACTCACGACTCGGGACTCGCGACTCGACTCAGTCTGCCGCAACTTCGGCCGGCTTCACTTCATGACTCTCGAGCACCGACTTCAACGCTCGTGAATACCGTCCCAAAGTCCCGGAGCTGAACAATCCATCGTTCGCCGGAGCAATCGCTTCCGGCCTGTGCTCCGCGCCCGTGCCGCTCTTGGCCAGCGTCGTATGCTCGCTGTTGCCCGCCAGCAGATTCGAGCGCGAGAAATCGTATCCCGGCACCAGCCGCTGAATCTCGTCCAAAATCGCCATCGGATCCAGCGGACTCAGCTTCGGCTCCAGTCCCTGATTTTCCAGCCACACCGCATGCCGATCGGCCTCGCCCGACTGCGCGCCGCGCGACTGGCCCATATCCGCCCGGACGCCCCCGCCAAACGGTACCAGCTTGTGAATGTCGAATCCCATCGCATCGGCGATGCGCACAATCATCTCGAAATCCGTTTTCGTTCCCGAAATCTCGCCCGCCTTCTTCACCAGTTGCAGATCGCCGCAGGTATTCGTCATCGTGCCCGCTTTTTCGTACGCATTGGCTGCCGGCAGCACAACGTCCGCGATCACCCCGGTTTCAGTCAGGAACATGTCCTGCACCACCACAAAGCTCTTCGAGAATGCGAACGGATCGATATTCGCCCGCCCAATCGGATTCGATCCGACCACGTAAAGTGCCTTCAACTTTCCGGCTTTTGCCGCGTCGACCATTCCTGACAGGTCCAGCCCCGGCGTGCTGGGAATCTCCGCCCACTCTTTGTGAAACTCAGTATTCCCCGCCGTCGAGTGATAGCCGGGCAGCAAGTCCGGATACAGCCCCATATCGGCCGCTCCGCGCGAGTTCGAATAATCGCCCAGGCAAATAAACTTCGCTCCAAATGCCGCTCCAAAACTCACCAGCGAAGCAACATCCTTTCCGCGAATCTCTGAACCAAAAATGACGACCAGATTCTTTTCCGCTTTCAGCGACTCCCGCAGTGATCGCCACTGCTCCTGTGGCGACGGGCGCCCTCGCTCGTCCGATGCGGGCAATTGGTCCGCGCTGCCCGCCGCCGCAATCCCTTCCAGTTCCGCATCATTCCCCGCCAGATACGCAGCAACTTTACCCTCGGCCCCGGCCGGAATCTGCATAAAGCTTGCCGCCTGCCGCCGCAACTTGATCGACTGCGAATTGATCACGTACAGCTTCGCCCGATGCAGCCGCACATTATTCCGAATCTGCCACGCCAGCAACGGATGCTGCTCCGTCGGATCGTTCCCAATCAGCAGGATCGCCGGAGCCGTGAACACATCCGCCATGCTCGCCGTAGCATGGGCTTTGCCTCTCAGCGCCGCCGCCAGGGCAGGGAAGTCCGCCGTCCGGTGATGATCCACGTTATTCGTCTTCAGCACCACCCGCGCAAACTTTGACAGCAGATAAGACTCCTCGTTCGTCGTCCGATTCGAGCCGATCACACCGATCGCCGCGCCGCCATCCTTCTCGCGAACCTCCACGAACTTTTTGCCAACCAGTTCAAACGCCTCTTCCCACGAGGCAGGCGTCAGCTTACCGTTCTTGCGAATGAGCGGCTGGTTCAACCGCTCTTCATGATTCGCGAAATCAAACGCATACCGTCCCTTGATGCAGAGGAAATCACCGTTCGTGCCGCTCTTGTCGCGGTTATCGCCGCGCACAATCTCCATCCCGGTATCCGACCGCCGCACGCCCAGCGTCGTCTTGCAGCCGTCGCCGCAGTGTGTGCACACCGTCCCGACGTGCTTCATCTCCCATGGACGCGTCTTATATCGATACGCTCCCGAGGTCAGCGCGCCCACCGGGCAGATGTCGATGCACATCCCGCACTCTTCGCACTCCAGATGATCTTCTTTATTCGGCGCGATGATCGACGACACGCCGCGGTTCTGCACGCCCAGCGCCCACACGTCCATGCCCTCGCCGCACACGCGCACGCAGCGATAGCACAAAATGCATCGCGGACGATCGAAGTACACCACCGGAGACCACTGCTGCTCCTCCCGGTGATTTTTGATGTCGATGAATTTCGATTCGGCCGCGCCGTACGAGAACGTCATGTCCTGCAGTTCGCACTCGCCGCCCGCATCGCACACCGGACAATCCAGCGGATGATTCGCCAGCAGCATCTCCAGCATCGACTTGCGCGCCTGCTTCACTTCCGGACTGTCGGTCGTGACGATCATGCCCTCGCCGATCACGGTCGTGCACGCCGTCTGCAGCTTCGGCATCTTCTCAATCTTCACCAGGCACATGCGGCACGCGCCCTGTAGCGAAAGATTGGGGTAATAGCAGAACGAAGGCACCTCGATGCCCACGCTCTTGCACGCTTCAATGAGCAGTGTGCCCGCGGGAGCGGTGATTTTCTTGCCGTCGACAGTGAGATTTACGTCAGCCATGAAGATTGAGTAATTTCGTAATCGGGTAATTTTGTAATTTTCTAGCGATTCGACCTGGCTGTTCTCCGTGACGCGGTGAAGATCGCGCTCAGTTCGTGTGCTTCCGTTATCAGCAATTTCAGTTTATCCAGTGGCACGATGTCGCAGTCTGACAGCATTTCGAGCCAGAATACTGATTCATCTGCTTCTTCGAGTACGACTCCTATTTTCGCGAGCCACTCAGCTCTCGATCTCGAACGGCATGCCGCTCTGTAGTTTGCCGCCACCGCAGTGTCGCATCGGAGCAACTGCTTGCCCAATACTTGTGCATCCGCTTTGTACGGAAGGGAACGGTAAACCCGGACAATTCGCACCGCGAATGCCTTCGTTCGATCCCGCAATTCTTCTTGTGGTGACGGCATCGATCTTAAAATTACAAAATTACCCGATTACCAAATTACAAAATTCTCTCAGTGCGACATCGCCGGAAGCTCATTTGCCGCGCCCTCTTTTTCGTAGGGGCAAGGCCGCCCTTCCAGGTGATCCTCAAACTCTTTCCGGAACTTTTTCACGAACCCGATTGTCGGCATCGCGGCCGCATCGCCCAGCGGACAGAACGTCCGCCCCAGCATGTTCTCCGCCAGGTACTGCATGTTGTCGATGTCTTTCTTCACGCCGCCGCCATTGTGGAAGCGAACCAGCGTCTTCTTCAGCCAGTCCGTTCCCTCGCGGCAGGGGATGCACCATCCACAGCTTTCATGCTGGTAGAACTTCATCGTCCGCAGCGCGAACTTCACAATGCACTGCGCGTCGTCGACGACGACCACGCCGCCCGATCCCAGCATCGATCCCGCCTTGGCCACCGAATCGAAATCCATCGCGACATCGATCTCGTCCGCCGTCAGGCATGGGCAAGAAGCTCCGCCGGGGACGACCGCCTTCAGCTTCCGCCCATTCGGAATCCCGCCGCCAACCTCGTAAATCATCTTCTTCAGGTTGTAGCCCATCGGCAATTCATAAACGCCGGGCTTCGCAATGTTTCCGCTCAGACAGAACAGCCGCGTGCCGCCGTTCTTCGGCGTACCCAGCTTCGCGTACCAGTCCGCGCCACCTAGAATAATGTGCGGAACGTTCGCCAGGGTTTCAGCATTATTAATGACCGTCGGCCCGCCCCACAGCCCAACCACCGCCGGGAAAGGCGGCCGGATGCGCGGCACGCCGCGCTTTCCTTCCAGCGACTCCATCAGCGCCGACTCTTCGCCCACTTCGTACGCCCCGGCTCCGCCATGCCAATAAACGTCAAAGTCGCGTCCGCTCCCGAAAATGTTCTTCCCGACCAATCCCTTGGCATAGGCGTCTTTGATCGCCTTCTGCATGATGTCCGACAAATACCGGTATTCGCCGCGGATGTAGATGTAGCCGCTCTTTGCGCCCACGGCCAGCCCGGCAATCATCACGCCTTCAATCACCGAGTGCGGATCGTGCTCGAAAATCAGCCGGTCCTTGCACGTTCCCGGCTCGCTCTCATCGCCGTTGCACAGGACATATTTCGGCTTGGCCGACTGCTTAGGCACAAACGACCACTTCATCCCGGTCGAGAAGCCGGCCCCGCCGCGTCCGCGCAGCCCAGAGTTCTTGACCTCATTAATAATGGCGTCCGGCTCCATGCCGAGCGCCTTCTGCACGGCCTTGTAGCCGTCCAGTTCGAGGTAGCGGTCGATATTGGTCGCCCCCATGCCAAATCGCCGGGAAACCACCTTCACCTCGTCGGGATGTGACACCAAGTCAGCCATGAAAAATTAGCGATTGAGTAATTGAGTAATTGTGTAATTGAAAATCCCTAGTCCCAAAGGAGCCAGCATTCGCGACGGTCACGGTTCTAAATTACTCAATTACTATATTTCCCAATTACTCAATTATTGCGTCCCTTTCTTCCTGTACTCGTCGAGAACGCGGTCAATCTTCTGCGTGGTCAGGTTCTCGTGAAAGTCGTAATTCACCTGCGCCGCCGGAGCCCAGCTGCATGCCCCGATGCACTCCACTTCTTCCAGCGTGAACATGCCGTCCGGGGTCGTCTGCTTGTGCCCGATGCCCAACTTCTTCGCGCAATGGTGCAGGATCTCTTCTCCCCCGCGCACCATGCAGCTGATATTCGTGCATACCTGGACGTTATACTTGCCGCGCGGCTTGGTGGTCAGCATCGAGTAATAGCTGATCACGTTTCGCACTTCGAGTTCCGTCAGATCCAGGCGCGACGCAATCTCCGCGATGACGTCATCCGACAGATATCCGACTTCATCCTGCGCGTAGAGCAGCGTCGGCACGAGCGCGGACCTCTTTGTCGGATAATGCGGCACCATCTCCGCAAACCGCGCTTCGAATTCGTCAGAAAACTTCATGGAGTAAATTTGGCAATTGGGAAATTGAGTAATTGTGTAAATTGAAACCTGAAGTCGGCCGGGTGCCGAAAGGTTTTTCAATTATTCAATTACCAAATTCCCCAATTACTCAATCCTATCGGTCGATCTCTCCCAGCACGATGTCGATGCTCCCGATCGCCGCCACCACGTCGGCAATCAGTTTTCCCTCGCACATCTTCGCCAGCGTCTGCAGATTCGCAAAACACGCCGAGCGCATGTGTACCCGATACGGCTTCGCGGTTCCATCGCTCACAATGTAATACCCCATCTCTCCGCGCGGAGACTCCACTGCCTGATAAACCTCACCTGCAGGCACTGCAAAGCCTTCCGTAATAATCTTAAAGTGATAGATGAGCGACTCCATTTGAGTCTTCATCTTCTCCCGCTCCGGCAGCACAATTCCGGGAGCATCCGCCTTAATCGGACCCTCCGGCATCCCATCGAGTGCCTGCCGCACAATCCCGGTCGATTCCCGTAGTTCCTGCACGCGACACATGTACCGCGCGAAAACATCGCCTTGCTGCGAGACCGGTACCTTGAACTGGAACTTTTCGTAGCTCGAATACGGCATATCGCGCCGCAGATCGATATCGACTCCGCTGCCGCGCAGTGTCGGTCCAGTCGCACCGAGCGCGATCGCGTCTTCCGCCGACATCACGGCGACGCCCTTGGTCCGCATCCCCCAGATCGGATTTCCGGTCAGCAGGTTCTCGTACTCGTCAATCTTCTCCGGAAAATATCCCGCAAAATCGCGCACCCGATCGAAGAATCCCAGCGGCGGTTCCAGCGCAATCCCGCCCACGCGGAAGTACGACGTCATCATCCGCTGCCCGCTGACCATCTCGAACATCTTCAGGACTTCTTCGCGCTCGCGGAAGCAGTACAGGAAGACCGTCAATGCGCCAATGTCCATGGCATGCGTGCCCAGCCACACCAGGTGCGAATTGATTCGCGTCAGTTCATTCAGCAGTACGCGCAGCCACTGCGCCTTCGGAGGAATCTCCAGCCCCAGCAGCTTCTCCACTGCCAGCACGTAGCAGAGATTGTTGGTCATGGGGCAGAGATAATCGATCCGGTCCGTGAGCGGCACCACCTGCTGGTAGAACTTCGCCTCGCAGGTCTTCTCGATGCCGGTGTGCAGATAGCCGATATCCGGCATCAGCCGCACCACAGTCTCGCCGTCGATTTCCAGAATGACGCGCAACACTCCATGGGTCGAAGGATGTTGCGGACCCATGTTCAGGATCATCGTGCGATCCTGTCCGGGCTCAAGAACCGGAGTGGGCGTTAGGGATGCCATCAGCGATAGCCCTCCACCGGATAGTCCTTGCGCAGCGGATGTCCTTCCCAATCCTCCGGCATCAGAATGCGCCGTAGATAAGGATGGCCGGTGAATCGCACGCCAAACAAGTCGTAGACCTCGCGCTCGAAGAAATTCGCGCCCGGCCACAGCGACGTCAAGGACTCGACCGCCGGACTTGAGCTGTTCAAGCGAACCTTTAACCGCACCCGCTCTTTATTAGGAATCGAAAGCAGATGGTAGACAACCTCAAAGCGCGGTTCCGCGGGATACCAGTCCACGCACGTAATGTCTGACAGGAAGTTGAACGGGCACGCCGGATCCTGTCTCAGAAGAGCGCAGGCCTCGCGCAGATCGCCCCGATCGACGAAAAGCGTCATCTCGTCGCGATCGTATTTTATCCCTTGGATGGCATCGTTCTTCCAGCCCAGCAGACGCGCCACCGCAGGATGGTTCTTCAGTTGTTCCAGATCGGTGATGGCAGGAGCTAAGGGCATCAGCGGCGATGGCCCCCTGTCGCGGTTTCACCCCAGTCCAAGACGCCCTTTTTCCACACGTAGAAGAAGCCCACCAGGAAAATCCCGAGATATACCGCCATCTCCCACAGTCCGAAGTGCTTTAGATCACGCAAGATCACGGCCCACGGATAGATGAAAACCGCTTCCACATCGAACAGAATGAACAGCATGGCGACCAGGTAGAACTTCACCGAGAAGCGCTGGCGCGAGTCGCCAACCGGGGTCATGCCGCATTCATAAGGTGACAGCTTGGCACGTGTGGGTTTACGCTCCCCGATGAGCCAGGAGAGTAGGATGATCGCGCCCGCAATGCAGCCCGCCATAAGAATATGGATAAGAAACGGGAGGTAGCGTGCGAAGTAATTGTCGGGCATAGTCCCAGCTATATATAATTCGCGCCAATGATTGCTTAAACGTTCTAGATTATGGGCTTGCCCGCAACAGTGTCAAGGGAACGGCGCGGAATTTGGTAATTGTGTAATTTGGAAATTGGGTAATCGAAAAATCAGTTTGCGCACGCGACTGATGTCGATCCCGAGATCTTGAAAATTACCAAATTACAAAATTACTTAATTACTCAATCCTTATGATTTTCGGCTTCAATACCGACGTCAAACATGTGGACACCATCTACCACGTCCAGAGCGAAGCGCGCGAGGGCGATCTCCTGCTTCAAACCCAGGTCTTCGTCCGCGGACGCTGCATCGGCAAGAAGGCCACATCCTACGCCTCCAAAGCCGCCGAGACGCAATTCGGAGACGCGCAGAAGGAACAACTTCTTCGCGAACAGCATCGCCTCGTTCTCGATGCCATTCGCGAAGGCAAGCTCGACAACGTCCTCGACCACCCCGAGCCCGAAACTTTGGCCGCGGTCAAAGAGCTCGAAGTCGAGTGGCTGAATGCCGACTCCGTCCTCGCCGACAAGAATCTGACCATGCAATTGCGCGTCACCGAAGGCGGGGCAGTGGCCTCCGGCGCGCGCCTCACCTTCCGCTTCGCGCGTCCTGGCTCAGCTCCGTTCTACACCCAGACCATCGCCGATTCCGGCGGAGCGGCCGAGATCAAGATCGAAGTCGAAGAAGCCGCTTTGCCCGATGCCTCGCTCCTCGTCCAAGCCAACTTCGAAGGCCGCACCGCCACGAGAAAGTTCATCCTCCGCAAAGCCGAATAGTTCTTCGCCGAACACTGCAGGGACGGACGCATTTCGTCCGTTCAGTGAGCGGGGTCTTCTGCCGCGAAGCCTGCGTCATCCCGAGCGGAGCCATTTGAGGCGGAGCGAGGGATCTCGCGCACCCCCTGCTATCATTGACGCGAACTCCTAACCAGAATGAAGCTGCACATCAACGGCGACGAACGCGCCTTCGACCTTCCATCCCCCGCAACCCTCGCCGCTCTCATCGATTCCCTCGGCATGAAATCCGACCGCGTCGCCGTCGAACTCAACCGCGACATCGTACCGCGTGACCGCTGGCCCGAGACCACGCTCAACGAAGGCGACCGTCTGGAAGTAGTCCACTTCGTCGGCGGCGGCTCGTAATCCTTCGTGCTCTTCTTCCTTTGCGATGGAGTTCCTTCCCTGATCCCCCAGGAACTCTCTTAGTCACTAACTCCTTCCTTTTCTTTGCGTGATCCACAGCAACTCGTGCCTAGAATGTCTGAAACATTTTGCACAGCCGTCGGTGCATCGAAATGGGGTGACCGAAAGGTCCTGGGAATACTTCGGTAACCTCGTCCGATGACCATCGACATGCTAGAAACGTTTTGCAGGGAGATTTCAGGCCACGGCACGAAGCGCAATCCACGGAGGAACACATGGTCGGTGAACTGGATGTCCTGAATGAATGGATTCCGGAACAGATGCAGCCCGGTACCGTCTTTGTGCTCGAAAATGCCGGCGAGATCGGCGAGAAAGAAGATCCCTACTGGGCCGTGCTGTCCTGCCCGTCCTGCGGCATGCTGGGCCTGATCACCCGCAAGCAGATCAATGGATTGCTCCCCGTCATCTGCGGCTCTGAAAGCTGCTCCGCCCAATTCTTCATCCGCGATCAGGAAGTAGTCGTGCGCAAGCCGTTCTAAATCGAACGATCCCGATTCTCGAAAGCCATGTCAGCCCGAGGCTATGTCATCCCGAAGCCATGTCATCCTGAGGCGGCGTATTTTGCCGCCGAAGGATCTCTGCATCCTGCTCGCAGCGCCGATGATGCCGGCAAACTGCATAGGTCCTTCGCGCACAGATCGCGCTCAGGATGACAAAACACAAGGCGCTGAGGATGAACAAGCTCACGATGGCGCCTAGTTGGAGAGTTCCTCCGACGCCCCGCGGAAAGCCGTGTCATCCCGAGGCCATGTCATCCTGAAACCATGTCATCCTGAGGCGGCGTATTTTGCCGCCGAAGGATCTCTGCATCCTGCTCGCAGCGCCGATGATGCCGGCAAACTGCATAGGTCCTTCGCGCACAGATCGCGCTCAGGATGACAAAAATACAAGGCGCTGAGGATGAACAAGCTCACGATGGCGCCTAGTTGGAGAGTTCCTCCGACGCCCCACGGAAAGCCGTGTCATCCCGAGGCTATGTCATCCCGAAGCCATGTCATCCTGAGGCGGCGTATTTTGCCGCCGAAGGATCTCTGCATCCTGCTCGCAGCGCCGATGATGCCGGCAAAATGCATAGGTCCTTCGCGCACAGATCGCGCTCAGGATGACAAAAATACAAGGCGCTCAGGATGACAAAAATACAAGGCGCTGAGGATCACAAAAATACAAGGCGCTCAGCATGACAAAATACGAGCGCCCGGGATGAGTTGATCACGGCAGCGCTTTGTCGGTCAGTGCCACCGGAACCTGCTCCACAATTTCGATCCCAAATCCTTCCAGCGCCGCCACTTTTTTCGGACGGTTCGTCAGCAGCCGGATCCTCCTCAAATTCAAATCCGACAGAATCTGCGCCCCAATGCCGATCTCGCGCTGCACCCGCTTTTCGCCGCCGTCATACAACGATGGAAGCGTTCGCCCCCCGTGAAAGCTAAGGGCCGTGCGCTCGCCAACTTTTTCCACCGAGAATCCCTGCGACGTCTGATGCAGATAGATCAGCGCTCCCACGCCTTCCTCCGAAATCCGCCGCAACGCGCCTTCCAGCGTGGCGTGGCATTCGCAGCCGGTCGCGCCAAACACGTCGCCCATCAGGCAATGCGCGTGCATCCTCACCAGCACTGGCGCATCGGCGTGTTCGATATCTCCCCGCACCAGCGCCACGTGCGACTCGCCTCCATCCACCTCGCTCGAATACGCGATCAGCCGGAATTCTCCAAAGCGCGTCTCGATCATCGCCTCGCCGACGCGGTTGATATAGCGCTCGTGCGCCATGCGGTACCGGATCAGTTCCGCGACCGTCAGCATCTTCATCTTGTGCTGGCGGCAGAATTCGGTCAGATCCGGCACGCGCGCCATGCTGCCATCGTCTTTCATGATTTCGCAGATGACGCCCGCCGGAATCAGCCCGGCAAGCCGCGCCAGATCCACCGAAGCTTCCGTCTGTCCTGCCCGGACCAGCACTCCGCCCTTGCGCGCGCGCAGCGGAAACATGTGTCCGGGACGCGCCAGGTCCGAAGGTTTCGTTCCCGGATCGATCGCCACCTGAATCGTCCGCGCGCGGTCGTGCGCCGAGATGCCCGTGGTCACGCCCTGCCGCGCGTCAATCGCCTCGCAGAATGCCGTCCCATACTGCGACGTGTTTTCGTTCGTCATCGGACCGAGGTTCAGATACTCGAGCCGTTCCTCCGTCATCGCCAGGCAGACGAGGCCGCGTCCATGTTTCGCCATGAAGTTGATGGCTTCCGGCGTAACCTTCTCGGCGGCCAGCGTCAGGTCGCCCTCATTTTCGCGGTCTTCGTCGTCAACAACGACAATCATGCGTCCGGCGCGTATCTCCTCAATCGCATCCGGCACATCGGTAAATGGACCATGCAAGCTCATAAATCGGACCTCAGACCTCGGACTTTGGGACTTCGCTCGGATTCTAGCAAAGAGAAAAGAAAATTAGACGCAGCGGGTAGCGGAACAGGCTCAGGGAGCCTCGGAGGGGCGGCGTAATGCAGCCCAGGATGGGAGTCCTGGGTTGGGTCCGAAACAATGGAACAAGTCCCGTAGGGACGACAGACACGACGTCGCATACTCGATCCGTCCCCGGTTTTCCACGCCGCGAAGAGCTGAGGAACGGAGAAGAAAGGGACGAAAGAAAAACCCGCGGACCGATACTTCGGGTCCGCCGGACAGCCGAGGGCGGCTGTCGCCACATGATTCTTTGGTTGCTGCGCCGCCGGGGCAGACGAATGCGTCCCGCCGCTACAGGTGGCTTCAGATCGCCAACTCCCGTTCCGCGCTGCCGAAAAGGGCTCGCATGGCTTTGATGACCAGCCGAATCATCACGATGATGACGAGCACGAACAGGGTGGCCAACGACCCGGCGACGTAGGGATGAGTCGTCGCCAGCCAGGTGAGTCCGATGGCGAGCACGTCTTCTCCGGCGCTGAGGGCCATGTTCGAGAACGGCTCGGGCGACGGAGTCACGGCGGCGCGGGCTGCGGTCTTGCCGCTGTGGGCGATGAGCGCGACCGCTCCTCCGAGAAGCGTCGCGAGAAGCTGATGCTCGGGCGAGAGCTGGCTGGTGGCGCGGTAGGCGAGCAGTCCGGCGATCGGCACGCGAATGAAGGTGTGAAGGGCGTTCCACAGGAGGTCGAAGGCCGGGATCTTGTCGGCAAAGAATTCGACGCAGAACAAGGCGATGCAGACGGCGATGACGGGCCATCCCTGGAGCATCATGAGTCCGGGAGGCAAGGGCAGATGGGCGAAGCGGCCGAGGAGTCCGAGGACGGCGACGGTGGCGTAGACGTTCAGTCCTGCGGCGAAGCTGATCGCGATGAGCAGCGCGCAAAGCTCGGTGCCGGGAATGCGGAGAACGTCAAGCATACAGAATCATTGTTGAACTTCTGATTGTGGATTGTTGAATGAAAAAATCGGGCCTCTTATTAATCAACAATCAGAGGCGGGAATCAACAACTTTCTGGCTGGATGATTCGTCCACAAACAGAAAGGGCCGCTGCAAGAGCGACCCTGAATTCCGCTCGCGAATCCGTTACAGCGTGGATTCGATCTCAAAACCCCAAGCTTCCAGAAGAGGTTCGGGGATGTACTTCGAGTTCTTGTTGCGGCGAGCCCACTCTCGCAGCCGCGTCGAGCGAAGATACTGGTCGGGAGAGAGCTTGTATTCGCGCACAACCTGCTCGAATTCGGTGATAGTCGGGGTGATGGGGCCGATCGGCTCGGGCTTACCCCAATTCGGATTTCCGCGTCGCTTAGCCATTGAAAAATTGCCTTTCCACTCAAGGGGATAACTACGTTCACTCTCTTAACTATAGGATTCCGAAACTGCTTTACAGATTCACGGATCGTTGCGTTTTATTCGCATCCTCGAGGATGGACAAACCCAGGACGCGGGAATTCCACAGAAGAATCCAAAGCTAATCGGAGACTCGATATTCTAGGGCCGAATTGACTGGAAAGTCAACCGGAATTTTGCCAGTCAAAACGTGCCACAGCCTTGGTAAGTCTATGCAGACTATAGGGTTATGCGAGATTTTGGCGGTTTTCCCGAGCACCTTGCGATGCAACGCCGAGGTTCTGCCGATAGAACGTGGAGGGAGCTTTTTTCTTGGGTGACAGCGTTGGGAACAGCGGGAACGGGCTGGCGCTCCTCTTTGTCATCCTGGGCGTGTCTTTTGCAGCTTTGTCATCCTGAGCGCGTTTTTTGCGCGAAGGACCTATGCATTTTGCCCGCAGCATCGGTGCCGCGTGCGAATGCACAGATCCTTCGCCGCCAGCACCTGCGGCTCAGGTGACCATGCTGTGGCGCTGCATGGCGGGTTACGTGAGTAACCGGCTGGCGGTCGAGAGGTGTTGATCGTCCTCGGGAGAGGACATAAAGTTCAGAAGAGGGAACCGCCGATTCGCAGGCGTTTCCCCGAAGGCAGTGCGGAAAAGACTCCCGGTTGAGCGCCGAAAGGCTCGGCTTATCCATGAGTTTGAAATCACTCATACTTTGTTCGGACGAAAAGATCGTTCGCGTCTTGCGGCGCGTTCTGGGAGATCTCGACATTGATGTCGAGCTGTGTCCGAACGCAGATGCGGCGCTGAGGAAACTGACCCGGCAACGGTTCGAGGCCATCATCGCGGATTGCTCGGATGACGGCGCATTCGAGGTGCTGAAGAGCGCCCGCAATGCTCCGTGCAACAAGCAGGCAGTTGCAGTCGCGATTGTGGAGCCGGTGGTGGGACTGAAGGCGGTGTTTGAGATCGGCGCGCATTTCGTGCTGTATAGGCCTCTGTCGATCGAGCGGGCGAAATCCAGCTTCCGCGCGGCCCGTGCCCTGATGAAGAGCGAACGACGGAGGAATACGCGGGTGGCGGTGGAGATTCCCGTGATACTGCGAAGTACGCAGGCGGGCGGCAATATGAAAGTGATGACCATTGACCTGAGCGAAGGCGGAATGGCGGTTGAGTTGCCGCGGGAGCATCGCCCGAGGGGGCAGTGGCAGATTGCCTTCACCCTTCCCGGAACGTCAAATGCGCTGGAGCTTCCGGCGGAGTTCGCGTGGGAAGGATCGAGCAAGCAGGCGGGCTTGCGGTTTGTGCAGATTTCTCCTGAAGCGGCGCGCCAGTTGAAGGAATGGCTGAAGCAGAATTCTGAGGAGGTGGAGCAGGACGATCCGCCGATCCGGTGTCAGCTGACGGATCTGAGTCTGGGCGGATGCTATCTGGAGATGCCCGCTCCGTTTCCTGCTTCGAGCCTGGTGACGCTTTCGATGCGGGCTGCGGGAGTCGAGGTCTGCGTTCAGGGCATGGTGCGGGTGATGCATCCGGAGAAGGGGATGGGGGTCGAATTCACCCAGACGACGGCCGAACATCGAACGACGCTCGAAAAATTTCTGGGCATTCTGCACGAAAATCAGGGCGTGATGCCGGAGTTATGGGTCGAGCCGGAGGGATTGCAGACGGATGCGGCCTCGCGGCATTCTTTATCTCTGGATGCGGATGATCCGTTGCTGCAGCTTTTCTACGGGGAGTCGCTGACGCCGGAACAGTTTCACGAAGCGCTGCGAAAGCAGCGTGCCGTGCCGAATGCTGCGGCAAGCGCGGCCGCCGCGGCTCACGCGTAACGCGGGCAGGGATACCCTGAATCGATCCTGAAATTTCTGAATGCGAGTGGGGTTTTTCGTCCGGGCGGCAGCCTCTTTGGCAGGCAACGTACGCATTCAGATCGTTCCCACGGGATGAAAGAAGAGGCGGTCCACGGAGGTGCGGGGGCAAACTCCACCGCCATCATTCAAAACACCGATGGATCGAAGCGGCAGGTGTCGCGTTTGTAATCTGTGAATTGCCGGCCAGTAAGCTATTCTTCTGCTTTTAGTAAGCGGGCACAAACTGAATCCCGTTGACTTCGTCTTTCGTCTTTGCTGTACTTAAGTTGTTATCAAACGGTGAAGGAGTTCACCGAAACCGCTGTTCTCACCACATAGCCGGGCACAGCTGATGACTCCTGACAAGCGGGCCTTGTCGCGGAGTCATGTCCCGGCAACGATTCCGCAAAAACAAGAATACGAGATCTTTTGGAGTCCCAGGCTCAATCTGGACGGGCCTGACCCCAATTGCGATCTCAACGCGGGTATGCCTCTTGAAGCGGAACGGAACCCATGATGCCGGATTTCATTTTCGATCGTGAGGAGGAACGCCAGCGAATCGACCAGTTCCTGGCGAAGAGGCGCCCGTTTCTCCTCTACGGACCATCGGGAGTTGGCAAGACACTTCTGCTGCGTAATGTGCTGCCCCAGTTTCGGTGGGTTCTCTATTGCGAGGATTCGGCTACGACCAACGTCATGTTTCGCAGTCTCGCCCGCAGTCTGCTGCGATTGCAGAGTCCACGCATTTCCAAGGTGTTTCGCGACGAGGCCGGGATCACCGCGAAGTCCGCGGTGTCGTTGAAAGGGATTGTGATGGATGCGTTGCGCGAGGGGGAATACTCGATCGTGCTCGACCATCTCAAGCGCCCCTCGTACTCGTTTGCCTCGGCCGTTCGCGAACTCATGGGATGGGGCTCGACCCCGGTCAGCGCCGTGGCGCGTTCCAGCCACATGGAAGACACGGGCTTTCTCCAGCCGCTTTATGGCGACCGCTCGCAGAAGTGTGAAATCCACAATTTCGACGACTCAACCGCGGAGCAATTTGCTCGGGAGCGGATCAAGCGCTCAGGCCTATCGGGCACGAACATCGGCGAATTCGTCGACAGAGTTCTGGAATTCAGCGGGGGAAATCCAGGAGCGATCATTGCATTGATCGATATGGCAACTTGTCCAAAGTACCGCTCCGAGAAACACATCAAGATCTCGCCGCTCTACATCGACTTTCGCATGAATGGGGGCGTTGCAAGGTGACGAACGGGTCCGATTCGCTCAATTCGAATCACGAGCGGCGGTTGAGCGTGACCTGTCGCCACATTGACAAAATGCTGGCGGAGATGGAAAGCGCTCTCAGTGTCTCAACATCGAAACTAGCTTTTCCGCAATACGTTCCGGATCTGAGTCCAGCCCAGCGTCGTGTGATCGAAGACTACATCGGCCGCATTCGGGCACAGCTGGTTCGGGTGCTCGATGGTCAGGGTATTGAGCGGCCGCCGGCCGATATTCCTGTTTCACGTTCGTTGCACTCCTATCTCACCTTCGTCGACATCGCCACCGAGGAGCTAAAGCCTGAATACATGCGCGGCTATGGGGAGGTTCCTCCCGCGGCCGCGGTTGAACTGAATGGCATCGCCGGAGAACTCCAGGGTTTGGTGCGGCAGTTCGATCAATATCTAATGCGTGGCTCCAGGGAAAACCTGCAGGAACGCTTGGAAAGGCTGGAACAAACTGGAGACGAGATCCCGGTTCTCAAGAAGCTGGAGTCGGTTATCAGCGAGCACGGGCTGGTGGAATTCCGCTCCTCGTTTAGTAGGCGCGCAAACGGAGCCGACTGCGGCTACTTGAGTGGGCGGTGAGTCTGGCGAAAACGCATTGTGAAGAGGAAAGGAACGAGGCAACTTGCTGAAATACGTGATGGTGGGTGTGGGAGGTTGTCTGGGTTCGATGGTGCGTTTCTGGCTGGGCAGTTATATCGGCAGCAGAATGGGAACGCGGTTTCCCTACGGAACACTTGTCATTAACATTACGGGCTCGTTCCTGATCGGCCTGGTCTTTGCCGTACTAACGGCCAGAACGCATTGGAGCCCGAACTGGCGATATCTGATCCCAATCGGCTTCATCGGAGGCTACACGACATTCTCCAGTTTCGAATATGAGACATTGCGCACCATCCAGGATGGCCAGATCGGCCTGGGCTTTCTTTACGTGGCACTGAGCGTGATTGTAGGGTTTGTGGCTGTATGGGGCGGCGTTGTGGCGGGGAGAGCGATCCCATGAAAGCGGACGCTTTAGCACCGCGAGCCAACGTAAGCCAGCCACTCACCAAGGGAGCGTGTCCGATCTGCGGAGTCCTGAAAGATTTTCAGTGGACATTGGTGGAAACCGCTCGACCTCAATCCGACCTGCGCGTATGCAACTTTCATGGTTGGGCACTCGCTCGATCCAGGGCCAAACTTTCGCGCTCCACCCCTGGGGAAAGCGTCACGACTGTCTTCTTGGAAATGTTGAAGCCGCCTCTGGTGGGGAAAGTGAATAGCGAGGAATGCACCTTGTGTCATCGTGTTGTAGAAGAGGAGGTCACTCGCTTGCGTGAGCTAGCCCAGAAGCTTCAAGGGACAATGTTTGCGGACTGGATGAGGAGTCAGGGAACTGTTTGTCTGGAGCGCGGCCGGAAAGTGAAGGAATTTGTCCCATTACGTTTGCGAATGCTGGTTGACGAAATCGTTGAAAGAAATCGCGCAGAGTTGGAGCAGGAACTTGAAACCTTCCTGGAACAGCTAAAGCATGGAATTCATGAGGGCGGAGGACTTTTAGGTCGCGCCGCCGAGTTTTTGGTGGGTCAAAGAGGACTCTAACCACAGGAGGACAATGTGCTGACACCGGGGCCGGGTAAAAAGGTCGGCATTTACGTAGCGGAGGACCAGCAGTATCACGGGAGTGCTGCCTATGCAGCTGTTCTGGATTTTCTCTTTTTCCGTGGCGTATCGGGCGCAACTGTGACGCGTGGCATTGCTGGATTTGGTGGAGACCATAAGATGCAAACGACCAGTCTCGTTGACCTGGCGGTCCATCTGCCTGTCAAGGTGGAGTTCATCGAATCCGCCGCTAAGGTAGAGGAGTTGTTGCCGAAACTTCAGGAGATGGTCGGCACCGGTCTGATTGAGATGCACGATACGACCATTGTCAAGCCGGCCGAGAAAAAGCAGAAGCGGAGTGGGCGGGAAGTGCCGGCCCTGAAGAGTGAGGGCAAAGCCAAGATGATGCGGATCTACATCGGCGAGAATGACAAGTGGAATGGCAAGCCGTTGTATGAAGCCATCGTCAATGGTCTGCGATCCAACGACATTGCAGGCGTGACGGTTTACCGCGGGATTCTCGGTTATGGGGCAAACCGCAGAATTCACAAGGACGCCGCCCTGAGCATTTCTCATGATCGGCCTATCCTGCTGTCCGTGGTCGATACGGAAGAAAAACTGAAAGCCTTTATGCCGATTCTTGACCAGATGGTGAAGCAGGGTCTGGTCGTGCTATCCGACGCGGACGTCATCAAGTACACGCATGACTACGAGAAAGCGGAGCGGCGCCAGGAGACAGGAATATGAAACTTGAAGGCAAAGCCAAAATGTTGCGCATCCATTTTGGCGAGGATGACAAGTGGCACGGTAAACCGCTATACGAGGCCATCGTAGCCAAGTGCCGAGAACTCGATATCGCCGGGGCCACGGTGTTTCGCGGGATCGAGGGCTACGGGGCGAGTACGCTCATTCATAAGAAGCATCTGCTGCGTTCTTCCGATCGTCCAATCATGGTCTCCGTGGTCGACACAGAGGAGAAAATCAGGACACTTATTCCTGCGCTCGATGAAATGGTGGACGAAGGGCTGATTGCGATGTCTGAAGTGGAAGTAATCCGCTACGTGCACCAGGAAGGAGTGCGGTCGCCGTAGCTACTAAAGATTGGAACAAGAGCATTAACGCAATGAGCTATGAGGACAGACTCGAAAGAAAACTCGGTGCTTGAGAGGCCCGCTTCCCCGCGTTTGGCATCCGTCGCGCCCGAGGATGGGCAGCCCTGCTTTGAGAATTCCCACGGAGAGTCAGCACTCATGCGGCTGGCAGAATTAGCTAACCATTTTGACGCCGAGGAAGTCGCTTCCGATGCGCGATCCGTGGCAGAACGTGTATTGGAAGGGCGCTTCTACGTTGCTTGTATCGGTCAGTTCAAGCGCGGCAAATCGTCTGTCCTGAATGCGCTGGTGGGCGACCGCATACTGCCGACTGGAGTTGTGCCGGTTACCACTGTGCCCACGATCGTTCGCTACGGAAGCCATGCGGCTGCTCGCGTGCGCTTTGAAGCCCGTAGCGGCTGGACAGATATTCCGGTTAGGACCGTCGATGAGTATGTCTCCGAAGAGAAGAATCCTGAGAACGCGAAGCGTGTCGCGGCATTGGAAATCTTTGTGCCGAGTTCACTGCTTGCCTCCGGCATGTGTTTTGTGGACACACCAGGGTTGGGATCGGTGTTCACCGGCAACACAGCAGCGACAGAGGCTTTTATTCCTCATATTGATGCGGCACTGGTCGTGATCGGGGCGGATCCTCCGCTAGCGGGAGAAGAGCTCGTACTGGTTGAGGCGGTCGCGCAGCATGTTCAGGATCTCATTATTACGGTAAACAAGGCGGATCGCACCACGGACGCAGAACGAGCCGAAGCGGTGGGGTTCGCGCGACGCCAGCTCGAAAAGCGACTGCCGCAACGTTCTGTCGGGCCTTTGTTTGAGGTCAGCGCGGCGGAACAGCTGGAACATCGCGGAACGGGCCGGGACTGGGGAAAGCTGGTCGCCTCGCTGAACCATCTGATCGAAGGATCGGGCCGCCGTTTGATTCAGGCGGCCTGCGAACGTGGACTAGAGCGGATCAGCGAGCAGCTTCTTGTGATCATCTCGGAAGAGCGCGAGGCGCTTCAACGGCCGATCGAGGAGTCGGAAACCCGCATCGCCGCGATGAAACAGACCATCGGCGATGCAGAGCGCTCGATGAGGGAGCTCGGGTATCTGTTCATGGCTGAACAGCAGCACATTTCAGACATGTTCATCGATCGTCATAAGACGTTTCTCGCACGCGTGCTGCCAGAGGCACAGCAGGAGTTCGACGTTTCCCTGCAATCGATATCTGGCTGGCTCGGTCCATCGTATCGCCGGCGCACTTTCCACGAGGCGCAAGAACTGGCACGCCGTCATGTGATGCCGTGGCTAAAGCCCGAGCAGGAAAAAGCGGAGAACGAATACCGGCGTGTAGCGTCGCGGTTCGTGGATATGGCCAACGAATTTCTAAAGAAACTTGCGAATGCCGGCATTCCCGAGTTGGCCCGGATGCCCCACGCGCTCGATCCGGAACGCGGATTTCGCGTAGGCTCTGAATTCACTTTTTATGAGTTCAGAGGCGTCGCGCAGCCTGCCTCACCGCTGCGCTGGCTCGCCGACCTGATTCTTGGCCTGGTCGGCGCCCGGTGGATGATTAGGAACGAGGCCCAAGAGTTTCTCACTAAGCTGCTCGAAACCAATAGTACTCGCGTGCAGAGCGACGTTCTCAACCGGGTTCAGGAGAGCCGAGGGAAGTTAGAAGCCGAGATTCGCAGACTGCTTCATGAAGTGAGCAGGATTGCCGAACAGGCCCTGGTCCGCGCCCGAAAGTTAAAAGAGGACGGCGAGCCTGCGGTTCAGGCGGAATTGAATCGATTGGATGCGTTAGAACAGGAAGTGACTGCGCTCCGCCAATCCCCACAACGTATTGCAGCGCGGGTGTGAATGCGATTCCGATTCAACGGCTCAGTGTTAGCTCGGCAGCAATCGTCTGATCCCGAACCCCAAATAACTTGTTGTACAGGTCTTGGCCGTAAGTGGTGTAGGCTCACCTTCTGCCAGCCTGAAAATGTCTTATAATGAGACACTTACATCCATAGCCGGGATGGCGAAATTGGCAGACGCAGCGGACTTAAAATCCGCAGGGCTTAAAAGGCCTGTGGGGGTTCGATTCCCCCTCCCGGCACCATGGGAATGTGGAATTTTGATGTTTGATAGTTGAATGAAAGTCGGGGCCACGGGCTTCTATTCAATAATCAAAAAATCAACAATCAGGAATTATTTCAACAGGTGCGAGGCTATCGCGCGCACTGGGTGAAACCTTAATCGCTCCCTCGGAGCTGCTGAGTTTTCAGGCGGCTTTGTCTACCGGCAGGCCGGCTTCGATCCATCCTTGTTTGCCTTGGGGATAGTGCGCCACGTTGGTGTAACCCATCGCCGCCAATTCACGGGCAGCGTATTGGCTGGCGTGTCAATGCGTGTTGGCGCAATAGGTAACGATGGCGGCGCTTTTGTTGGGCAGCAACTGCGGCGCGAGTTCCTTGATACGCTCGGGAGGAATATTCATCGCGCCGGGGATGTGTCCTTGTTGGTAGCGGTCGGGCGCCAGGGTCTCGACCAGGGTAATGATTTTGTGGTCCAGATTGGCTTTCAGATCTTTCGTAGAGATGGTGTCGTCCATGAAGCCTCCTGGTGCGCAAGGGATTCGATGCGGAATTCTCGCGGCCGGTTCGTTGATTTCGCAATGCCAATGGCGCGGTCTGGACGCGTGTTCACATCAAACCTGGGTTTCCGGGGGCACATTCGGGCGGAGGACTTCAACAGAAACGGCGAGGAACTCGACAGTGGTACCGGGGTTCTCGAAAATCGACAAACCCAAAAATAAACGACAAAGGACACTAAGTAACACGAAGGGATTATGGATTATTTTTTGGTGGGACTTCGTGCCATTTGTGATCTCCTGTATCGCAAGGCGATATATTGGGCAAAATGCGGCGTGATATGCAACCAAGTGTTTGCATTTGACGATCCAACGAAGTTGATTGATGAAGTTACCCCAGTCACCTCTGATTCTTGCGACCGATCCCTGCGTATGATAGAAACAAAGTAGTTGAGCATGTGAGATGCTGCGACTGAGCCATTCTGACAGTCCGCGAGGCAAAGCGTTCAGCGCCTTTCTGGTGCTGATAGCGGTCTGTTCGCTCGCGATCAGCGTCGCGACGCGATACTGTGCTCCTGAGTATGCGTCGGCTGTGAAAACTACAGTGACGCACCGGCGCGCGTCTTCGGAACCGGGCCGACAACGGTTGACGAAGAGCACGGCCAACTGGCTACCGCCAGTTGTGCAGGATGAAGCGCTGGAGTCGCCGACTGAATATCAATCTGTGACGCCGGTGCAACCGCCGGCCGTCATCAGTTTCCTTGGGCCAAGCCTCTCTAATCGCCCGCCTCCTTTCTCGTCTTCTCTCTCGTAGTGGTTTGGGCAGCGCCGAGTGTCATCCGGGCCGGGTCCGAGTAAGTTCATTCGGCTGAATTGAGGATCCGCGAGCTGCCGCCGCCAAAAACTGCTCTTTCAACGTTTCATCATGCTGTACGTGAGTTCACTCCCCGCCGCCGCGGAGTTGTGTTTGCCGCGAATGGTGGCGAGCGGAAAGGGACGATCGATGGGAACGACGCCGTCGCTGACGGAAGCAGAAGTTGAAGCTCTTCGGGAATTTGACACGTGCATGGTGACGAATGCGGTGGAAGCATTCAACGTCCGCCTGCGCAATACCGGTTTCTCGGATGCCAGCATTCGATGCATGTTTGAGGATGCGCCTGCCATGGTTGGATACGCGGTAACCGCGCGTCTGCGGAGCGGCGAGCCGCCGATGAAAGGCGGAGTGTTCCGGGATCGAAGCGAATTCTGGAATTCGCTTCTGATGGTTCCCCAGCCGCGCGTTTTGGTGCTCGAGGACAAGGATCATTCGCCGGGACGGGGAGCATTCGTCGGGGACGTGCATGCATCGATCTTGAAGGCCCTGGGTTGCGTGGGGTGCGTGACGAACGGAGCGGTCCGCGAACTGCCGGCAGTTCGCGCGATCGGACTTCAGTTGTTTGCCGGGAATGTGGCGGTATCGCACGCGTACGCGCACATTTTCGATCTCGGGGCGGAAGTCACGATCGGCGGCATGGACGTTCGCACCGGAGATCTGCTGCATGGCGATCGACATGGCGTTCTGAACGTACCGCTGCAGGTTGTGGCGAAGATTCCGGCGACGGCGCTCGCGCTGAAAGCAGAAGAGCAGAAGGTAATCGAATTCTGCCGGTCCGGCGCGTTCTCGATTGCGGGGCTGAACGAGTTAATGAAAACGAAATCGATCTGACGTTTTTTCTGGGGAATGGCTGGCAGCTAAAAGCCAGAGAAAGCGGGTGAGGGAAGCGATGATTGAAGGAACTGCGGCAAAGGGGACAGACCGAAAGGGCAAGAAAGTAGTCACAGCGATTTTTGCGGCCCTGGTGCTTGCGGCGGCGGCGAGCCTCTCCTCCTGCTCGGGCGGTGAAAAGAAAGTTCACGCGAGCGAAGCGGCTGTGACGGTAGGGGTCACCAAGGTCGTAAAGAAGACTCTCGGACAGCAGCTGACGGTGTCGTCCGAACTGGTGCCGTTCGAGGAGATTGACGTGTACGCGAAAGAATCGGGCTACGTCAAGAAGCTGATGGTGGACTACGGCACACACGTCAAAGCCGGGCAGGTCATGGCGCTGCTTGAGATTCCCGAGTTAGAGGCACAACTGCAGGAAGATGACGCCGAGATCAAAAACGCCGCCAATCAGGTCACGAGAGCGCAGCACGAAGTGGGGCGCTATCAGGCGCAATACAAAGCGCTGCACCTGGAGTACACGCGTCTGAACGGAGTGTTCGAGAGCCAGCCTGGAATCGTGGCGCAACAGGAAGTGGACGACGCGCAAGGAAAGGATCTGGCGGCGGCATCGCAGGTGGACGCGGGCCAGGCCGCGCTGGAAGCGGCGCAAAGCCAACTTGCAGTGTCCAAAGCCAAACTCGACCATGATCAAACGCTGTACGACTACGCGAAGATCACGGCGCCATTCTCTGGCGTGGTGACGGATCGCTACGCGAACCTTGGAACGCTGGTGCAGGCGGGAACGACATCGAGCACACAGGCCATGCCGATCGTAAAGCTGTCGGAGGACGATCTGTTCCGACTGGTCATTCCCATCCCTGAATCGTACGTGCGGTTTATCCGGGTGGGAGACCGTGTGGATGTGCATGTGCCATCGCTGAACCGGACCTTTCCGGGAAAGGTGGCGCGCTTCTCGCAGGGAGTGCGGGAAGACACGCGCACCATGCACACCGAGGTGGACGTTGAAAACAAGAGTGGAACGTTGGTCCAGGGTTTATATGCGGAGGCGGTTCTAACGCTGCAGCAGCGAGACGATGTGCCGACGGTTCCGCTGCAAGCGGTGAGTCGCACGGGAGACAAGACCACCGTTTTTGTAATCGATCCGGACGACAAGATCGAGGAACGCTCGATCACGCTGGGGATTCAGGATGCGTCGGATGCGGAAGTTACATCGGGACTGCGAGCGGGTGAGCAGGTTGTGGTCAGCGACCGGGGCGGGCTGAAAGTGGGCGAGAAGGTCCATCCGCAAGCGGTACAGATGATCGGATATCAGGACAACAATCAGGAATAGGGCGCCGACCAGGGCGAAAGGTACTCCATGCCACGTTTTTCCATTCGAAATCCGTACTTCATTATTGTGGTCTGCCTTGTGCTGACGGTCATCGGCGTGACCAGTCTGGTGCGCATGCCGGTCGACCTGTTTCCGGCAATCAACCTGCCGGAGGTAGTGGTCGCGACATTCTATTCGGGAATGCCGCCGGGGGATATCGAGGTCGATATCACCGATCCTCTGGAGCGCTTCTTCACGCTCGCCAGCGGGATTGACCATATGGAATCGCGATCGCTGCTGGGCGTGAGCATTATCAAACTTTATTTCCAGCCGGGCACGAGCGCGGACGCCGATGTGACCGAGATCTCAAACCTGGCGCTCGCGGATTTGAAGCGCCTGCCGCCGGGCACGCTACCGCCGGTGGTGCTGAAGTTTGACGCATCGAGCTTGCCGGTGTGCCTGGTTACATTGAAGGGCGAGGGGTTGACACAGACCGAACTCCATGACGTGGGGCAGTTCTCCATACGAAATCAAATCGCGGTGGTGAAGGGCGCAGAAATCCCACCGCCATTTGGGGGGAAGTATCGCCAGATCATGGTGTATGTGGATCCCTATAAATTGGCGTCGCGGCAGCTGAGCCCGATGGACGTCGTGAATGCGGTGAACAATTCCAATCTGATTTTGCCGGCTGGCGACGTGAAGATGGGTCCATTCGATTACTACGTGTACTCGAACAGCCTGGTCGACAACATGGATCAGCTGTCGAAGGTACCGGTGAAGACGGTGGGCACGTCGTGGGTAAGCGTGAACGATATCGGCAAAGCCGAGGACGCGAACCAGATCCAGTACAACCTGGTCCGCGTCGACGGCCAGCGCTCGGTGTACCTGCCGATCATGAAGCAGGGAGGCGATACCAACACGATCGATGTGGTGAACGGTATTCGTGATGCGCTACATAAGCTTTACGACATCCCGCAACAGTTGAAAACGACGGTAGTGTTCGATCAGTCGGCGTTCGTAAAAGAGGCGATCACGACTTTGCTGCATGAAGGCGCCTTGGGACTGGCGCTGACGAGCCTGATGATCCTGATCTTTCTGGGAAGTTTCCGGGCGACTTCGGCAGTCTTTCTGTCGATCCCACTTTCTGCTCTCGCGACATTTGTAGTGCTGAATTTTGCCGGGAGCACGGTCAACACGATGATTCTTGGAGGACTGGCGCTGGCATTCTCACGAATCATCGATAACTCCGTTATTTCGCTGGAAAACATCTACCGGCATCTCGAGTCAGGCGCAAGCCCGATGGCCGCGGCGGAGGTGGGGGGCACGGAGGTCAACCTGGCGGTGCTGGCGGCAACGCTGACGACGGTTGTCGTCTTTTTCCCGGTGACATTTTTGTACGGAGTCAGCAAGTTCCTATTCACGGCGCTGGCGCTGGCGGTGGTGATCTCGCTGTTCGCGTCGTACCTGGTTGCGATGACGGTCATTCCGCTGTTCTGCTCGCGACTCCTGAAGGCGGTGCCGCATTCGGCTGGGCATGCGGCTGCCGAGTATGAAATCGAGCCGACTGCACCGGCGGGCGGATCGCGGTGGGAGAAATTTACGGCGGGGTTTAACCGGCACTTCAACAAACTGCTCGACTCCTATGAGTTTTGGGTGAAGCGAGCGGTGGCGCGTCCAGGGCTTACTGTGGCGGCATTGTGCGGGGTGTTTGTGCTAAGTCTTGCGATCTATCCCTTCGTAGGACTCGCGTTTTTCCCGAGAACAGATGCTGGCCAGTTCACGATCAACATGAAAGTACCCACCGGCACTCGGCTGGAGGTCACAGAGCGGTACGTGGCGAACGTCGAGGATCTGATCCGAAAGGAGATCCAGCCCAAGGATCTGAGGGTCGTTGTCTCGAACATCGGCGTCGTTCCGGATTTTTCATCGCTTTACACGACGAATGCCGGGCCGTATATGGCAACGGTTCAGGTAGCGCTCGAGGACTCGCACAAGATCTCGAGCTTTGAGTACATGGACCGGGTGCAAAAGGCGATCGCGGAGAAATATCCGCAGATCCGAACTTTTTTCTCCAGCGGATCGATGGTGGACGCCATTCTGAACTCAGGAATGCAGGCGCCGATCGACGTGCAAGTGAGTGGACGCAGCCTGCATGATACGTACAACTACGCGCAGGACCTGGCGACACAGATTCGTGGACTGAAGGATGTGGGCGAGGTCTATATTCCGCAGGACCTGAATTATCCGGGACTGCGCCTGGATGTGGACAGAGTGCACGCGGGGGAGTTGGGGCTGACGCAAAAAGAGGTCGTGGATAACGTCATCACCGCCCTCAATTCCAACACTATGATTGCGCCCAACTACTGGGTGGATCACAAGACGGGTAACGATTACTTCCTGACGGTTCAGTATCCGGAGCATGGGGAAGGCGCGATTCACGATCCGACGGACTTGACGAACATTCCGATCCGCGCCCCGAATCTGAAAGATTCGACGACGCTAGACACGGTCGTGAAAGTGAGAAACGTGCTGACTCCGACGGAGGTGGATCACTACCAGATTCAGCGCGTGACGGATCTGTATGTCACTCCGGGGTCGGAAGACCTGGGGAAAGTGGCCGACGAAGTTCAGGCCATCTTGAACAAGACGAAGCTGCCGGAAAACATGCGCGTGAACCTGCGCGGAATGGTCGAAGGCATGAACGCGTCATTCCACAGCTTTGCGGTTGGGCTCACCATGTCGGGACTTCTGCTGTATCTGATCCTGGTGGCGCAATTTCGCTCGTTCAAGGATCCGGTGCTGATCATGCTGGCGATCCCGATGGGATTCATTGGAGTGCTGGTGATCCTGCCGCTGACAGGGACGACGCTGAACGTGATGTCGCTGATGGGAGTGCTGATGCTGGTTGGAATCTCGGCTTCAAACAGCATTCTGATCGTCGAATTCGCGCACCGGCTGGAGGATCAAGGTAGTTCGGTCAAGGACGCAGTGATCACTTCCTGTCGAGTGAGGTTGCGACCGATTCTGATGACGTCGTTGGCGACGATCATCGGCATGGTTCCCATGGCGCTGAAGCTGGGAACGGGAAGCGAACAGTATGCACCGCTGGCACGAGCGATTATTGGAGGATTGACCTCGTCCGTTGTGCTGACCATTTTCATCGTGCCAGCCGCGTACGTGCTGGTTTATGGAAAGAAGAACCCGCAGAACGCGGCCACACTGCCCTCGGAGACAGCCTGAGGAGCGGGACTTCGAAAACCGGGTAGGAGGTGTGGAGCGCGATGGATTTTCTTCGAAAGGTGAACGGATGACGAGAGTCACTATCTTTCTGTTATGTGCGCCAGTGTTGTTGGGTTCGATGGCTGGGACCTGCATGGCACAGGCGAGCGACGCGGCAGTTGCGAAAGAGCATCTGCCCTCCGCGCCAGAGCCGCAGGCGGAGGGGGAATCCGGCCAGCTCGCGATGCCATCGGGAGTGCAGTTAGCGCAGATGGGGAATTCGAGCACTGGGCAGGCGGTTCAACCGTCGAGCGGCACGATGCGGTTGACTCGTACGCAGGCCGAGCAACTGGCGCTGAAGAACAATCCGCGCATCAGCGTGGGACGCCTGCTGGCGCTGGCCCAACATCAGGTATACCGCGAGACGAGGTCGACGGAACTGCCCACGTTCACAGGGGACATTACTGCCGCCATGGCCAACGAGGGAAGCCGCATTGGCGCAGGAGGACTCAATGCCCCGCGATTGCTCGAACATGCGGGCGCGGGAGTGACGTTGAGCCAGCTTCTGACCGACTTCGGCCGGACGGTCAATCTCGTTTCCTCTTCGAAGCTCCGCGAAAAGGCGCAACAGGCGAACTCGCTGGCGACGACCGAAGACATCGTTCTCGCGACCGATCAGGCGTTCTATAACGCGCTGGAGGCGCAAGCTCTGTTGCAGGTAGCACAACAGACGGTCACAACGCGGCAGTCGGTGGAGCATCAGGTCGACGAGCTTACGAGGAGCAAGCTGAAATCCACGCTGGACTTGGCGTTTGCTGAAGTGAATCTTTCGCAGGCCAAACTGCTGCTGCTCGATGCACAGAACAACGTGGATTCCACCGTCGCGGCTTTGACGGCGGTTCTGGGTTTCGAAAAACAGGAGAACTATCAACTGATTGAAGAAAACGCGCAACTGGCATCACCTCCTCCGGACGTTGACGTGATGATCGGCACGGCACTGCAGCAGCGTCCAGACCTTCAAGCGTCGACCTACGATCAACAGGCAGCAGAGAAATACAGGCGGGCGCAACGGGATCTTTTATTCCCGACCGTGAGCGCGCTCGGCATGGCGGGCGGAACACCGGTGCGACCAGACTGCTTCGGCGGATGTTTTCCGAATTATTTTGTGTCGAGCTGGTACGGAGCCATCGGGGTGAACATGAGCATCCCGATTTTCAATGGCTTCCTGTACAGTTCGCAGGCCACGGAGGCGAAATACCGGGCGCAGGCGGCCGCGGAGAATACGCGGGATCTGCGGGACAGTGTCGTGCGCGACGTGAGGACGGCGTGGCTGGGAGCGAACACGGCGTTTCAACGAGTTGACGTTGCAGAGGAACTTTCGAAGCAGGCGGACCTGAGCTTCACTCTGGCAAAGCAGCGATATCAACTGGGGCTGGGCTCGATCGTCGAATTGAGCCAGGCACAGCTGCAGCAAACGGATGCGGCCATCGCCTATGTCAACGCTCAGTATCAGTACCGGCTGTCACTCTCAACACTGAACTTTGAGATTGGAGTACAGCCTTAAGTTAAAGAGCGGCTGCAAAGTGGAATCGGCATCGGACGGAAGCAGGCTTTTATAACGGGCGTTCGCAGTTCATGAGAAGAACTCGAAAACACAAAAGCGCGTCATTCACGACGCTTCGAGGAATCCTGCTTTCGATCACGATCGGGGCATTCTTTATCCTCATCTTTTTCTTTGTCTACTACATGTACGTCCTGCCGATGCAGAAGTCTCTGGAATAGCGCGAATACAGTGTTGTTGTGTCCCCGGGGGGAACTGCGGAGCTTCGCTCCGCCGGACAGCCGAGGGCGGCTGTTCCTGCAGCAGCAGGTCGGGCTGTTCCCACAGCGGCAGGTCGCGGCTGTCCCTGCAGCAGCAGGTCGGGCTGTTCCCACAGCGGCAGGTCGCGGCTGTTCCCACAGCGGCAGGGCGGCTGTCCCTGCAGCAGCGGGGCGCGGCTATCCTTACATTAGCCAAGTCTCCTGATCGAAAAAGAAAAGGTGGCAAGCGCCGGATTGCGCCTGCCACCTGTTCCGCTTTTCGTGTTGAGTTTCCTACGCTCCCGCTCCTGCCGCTCTGGCCAGACTCGGTGCTTGCAGGGTTTCCGCGAGCTTGCCGAAGTAGAGGCGATACGAGCGATGGATTCCGTACATCACCGGGAAGACGGCAAGGGCCAGGCCCCATCCCAGATGTGAACTCATCGCCTGCACCATCGAAGTGACGCCGGCGCTGACGACGTAGTACGGGAATGAAAGCTGAGCGATGTTCCACCAGACGGATCCGGCAGCTTTGCCTTCACTGACAGCGATGATCCCGGCGACGGGAGCTGTCTGTCCGAGGAACAGAGTTATGGTGGCCAGCACGAGCCCGAACGGAGCGGAATCGAGCTGGGAATTGCGCAGCCAATCGGCATGAAAGATCAAGCTGGCCAGGGAACTGGCGAGGATCATCATGCTGAGATTGAAGGTCACGTGTTGCGCATTCAGTTTGGTGCCTTTCCGCGGCCAGCACTGGACAGCGGTGGAAGCGCAGGCAACGATCGCGGCTTCGGCGATGCTGAGATTCACGACAGCCGTCAGCAGGAACGGCAGGTTCATTGACATATTGCCGTCGATGCCGGGCAGCTTCACTTTCATTCTCGAGGTGCCCGCCGCCAATGCCAGGACAGCGAGCGTGAGATAGATGTGCGGGGTGTGGCTTGCGAATGCCGCGTATCCCGCCATAGCCGCTGCGGCTACAGTCATCGCGCCGATGAATGTCTTCGTTTGCCGTGTGTGGTTCATATCGTCGTCTCCTTTCTTTATGGATTCACACGGCTACTACTGTTCATCGTCGCCTGCGTCGGAGAATGCGCTATTCGAGTCTCCGACCGACGCGCCCCAGACCACGCTCGTCGCAGAGGCAGTTCCGGTGCTCGAACCCCAAACTACGCTGAACGCGCTGAGAGTGTTATCGCTCCAGGGCATCGAGCTACCCCAAACAACGGAGTTTCCGCTCACGATCGAGGTTCCCCAAACGACTGAGGTTCCCCAAACGACTGAGGTACCCCAAACCACAGAGTTGCTGGCCACGCTGGAATTTCCGTACGCCAGCGAAACGGAGCGATTCTGCGGGTTATAGACGGCGGTCGGAGAAAGGGCTGAGCCGACGTTGGCCGAAGCCAGGTCGGTGTTAGCAACTGCGGACTGCACATTCAGCAGGCCGGAGCCGATCGAGAACAGATCGTAGAAGTCGATGAAGTTTTGCAGCAAGTGGGGAACGTAGGCCGATGTGGAGACCATTCCCATCTTGTAAGCAGTCTTCATCAGCCGGGCCTTGACTTGGTCCGGAGTGAGTGTGTTCTGTTCCTGCAGCAACAGCGCAGCAGCGCCCGCAACCGCGGGAGTCGCCATGCTGGTTCCGCTGAGGGTAAAGTAATCCGACTTGCCGTCGGTCCCCGAAACTAACTCGCTCGGATACGTGGCTTCGAGCGTCGCGCCGGGAGCCGACAGAGAAACGACGTCGTTGCCGGGCGCCACGAGGTCAGGCTTCACGACGTGGTCGTACGCCGTGGGACCTTTGGAACTGTAGCTGGCTTTGGTTTCCGCGGCGAGCGAGGTAGAACCGTTGCTCTTGGTTGCACCGACGGTCAAAACATAAGGATCGTTGCCCGGCGACGTGATTGTTCCGAAGCCGTTGCTGCCATTGACGCTGAGACGGCCGTAGTTTCCGGCCGCTACCACAACCACGATTCCGCTCTTCCAGGCAGCTTCGACGGCCTGGCAAAGGGGATCCTGGGTGTAGCTCACGGCAATGCCGCGCCCCAACGAGAGATTGATGACGCGGATGTTGTAGACGTTCTGAAGAGCGATCGCCTCCTGAATGGCGGCGATCACCGTGCTG
This sequence comes from uncultured Acidobacteriota bacterium, assembly GCA_963763845.1. Lineage (GTDB taxonomy): Bacteria > Acidobacteriota > Terriglobia > Terriglobales > Acidobacteriaceae > Sulfotelmatobacter. The sequence continues at coordinate 86,511 of CAVXPX010000007.1, read as the reverse complement.
TCGCTGCCCGAGCCGTTGGCATCCAGAGCACGGAGGTCAACAAAGTTCACGCCGGGAGCAACGCCTTCATACTCTCCACCGGAGAGCGATCCATTGCCGCCGATGATTCCGGCGACGTGGGTACCGTGGCCGTAAAGGTCCCATTTCGCGCCGTTGGAGTTCGTGGTTGGAGTTCCGGTGAAGTCCTGGTGATAGACGACGCGGGAGGCAGTGCCGGCCGAGTTCCACAGATCCGGATGGCTATCGTTGATGCCGCTGTCGATGACGGCAACGCCGATGCCGGCCCCGGTAAACCCGGAATTCCAGGCCGTGTTCACGCCGATCGCGCCGTTGGTGAGGTCGTCCGCCACGTTCATCGGGTGGTCGATCGTGACCGAAGCGATCTCAGGATCGGCTTCCAGCGCGGGCAGAGCGCTGACCGGAATCGTAAACGCCGCTCCCTTGATCATGTGCAGCTTGGATTTAAGGAGGCCGCCCCGGTTCCGCATAGTGGCGTAGTGCGCCGCGGTCGGGACTTCACGGTACGTGACAATGACCTTGACCGTCTGTCCCTTCGCCGTGCCTTGCTTTGCCTTCGAAAGCAGTCCCGAAAGTTCGGGAGCAATGCGCGTGAACCTGCCGGTTTCGTTGCCGACGGGATTGGTCCAGCGCTGGCCGAATGCCATACCCGTGGTCAGCGCCAGCACGATCACGAGGCGTTTGCCCCACGCTGCGCTGTGCCGTTCTCCTCGCCCGGGTTTCTGTGGCTGCTGCGTACGGATCATAAATCTCACCCTTTCTTGAATGGGGGGGAAAGATCAAACTCGTACCCACAGGCTGTGTTGCACACGGGCCGCCAATGATGGAGTTGTAAGTTGTTGAATCTGCAAGGGGTTTTCGGAACTTCCCGCATCGATGTGGGCCACTCTGTCCCATGCACCCGGGCGTGAGACAGTTTGTCTCGCGACCGGTGGAGATGACATTCGTGATGGTGAGGAGTGACCTGAGTTTTTTGGAGTTGAGTTGGGAAAAAACAATCTGGAGGGCGCGACGCGCGGGGAGTTCTTACGATGCGAATGTCACAGACTGACTGCGGCGGCTCGGCTCGCTTCGGCTTTTTGCGGCATCTTGGGCATGGCAGCGATCAGGCGCTGCGTGTACTCGTGCTGAGGGCGGAGCAGGACGTGATTGGTAGAGCCGGTTTCGACGATGCGGCCCTGATGAAGAATCGCAACCCGATCGCAGATCTGGGCGACCGAGGCCAGGTCGTGAGAAATGTAGAGAATCGACATTCCCGAGTTGCGGTTCAATTCCCGGAAGAGCGTGAGGATTTCCGACTGCGTGATTACATCAAGGGCGCTGGTGGCTTCGTCGGCGATCAGTAGTGCCGGGCGGTGGATGACCGCCATGGCGATCAAGACTCTCTGGGCTTGGCCAACGCTCATCTGCGACGGATATTTGCGCAGGAATTCCTCGGAAGAAGGCAGGCTGACGCTTTCTAAGGCGGCGCGTGTGGCCTGATCGCAATCGGCGTTCGATCCGGAGGCGTGGGCGCGCCACGTCTCCCGCAGCTGGGTTCGAATCTTGAGCGCGGGATTCAATGACGATTGAGGGCTTTGCAGGACGAGGGCGATCTTGCGGCCGCGCAGTCCGCGCATTTCGGCTTCCCGCATCGCGAGAAGATTGCGAAACTCGAATTCGATGGCGCCTTCGACGCTTGCCCGCTTGTGATCGAGTAGCCCGAGGATGGTCATGGCTAACGTGCTTTTTCCGGAGCCACTCTGGCCGACGAGTCCGAGCACTTCGCCGCGCCGTATTTCCAATTCGACGTCGGTCAGCACGGCAGGCTTGTTCCCGTAGCGAACCGTGACGCCGGCGGAGAGGAGAACATCTTTTCGACGTTCCCTCATGCCGTCAGCGCTGTTGTGATGGATGTTCGGCAAGATGTTCTACCTGACCGAGAGACGTTCGATGTTCCAGTACGTCTGGGGAACGAGAATGACCGGACTGGCTCCCTGCACGTGGGGAGAGACGGCGGACAATGCATTCCGGTTCACGAGATAAATGAAGGGCTGTTCTTCGACCGCAATCTCCTGCACGCGATCGAACGCTTCCTTACGTTTTTTGGCGTCGGCGGAGGAGGCTTGAATGCGCATCAGGCGGTCAATCTCGGCTTCCCATGCGGTTTCGGGCGTCTTCTCCTGCGGATTCCACTGATGGTTTTCCGAGGAACTGAGCCAGACATTCATTTGCTCGTTGGGATCGAGACCGACGTTGGTGAGTCCCAGCAGAATCGCCTCGTAATCGAAGGTCTGAGTCATGCGCTCGATGAGGGAAGGGAAGTCGAGAGTCACGACGTTAACGTGAATTCCGATCTTCTGCAGATCTTCTTGAATCATCGTGGCCATACGCTCGCGGTATTTATTCCCGGCGTTGGTGATGATGGAGAACTCGACCGCATTGCCGTCTTTGTCTTTGAGTGTGCCGTTCTCCATGCGGAAACCCTGAGTCTGGAGGGCTTTCAAGGCGGCGTCGGAGGAATAGACCTCAGGTTTCAGCCTGGCGTTGAACCAGAACTTGTTCGCGGGTGAAATTGGGCCGATGGCGGGCTGGGCGTGGCCGCGAAAGACGACGCGCGCGAGATCGCCGCGGTTGATCGCTTGCGAAATCGCGCGGCGGAAGACGGCGGAGCGGAACCATGTCTTCTTGTAGCCGGGAAGAGGAGCCTTCGCGACTTCGTTGAACCACATCTGCTCGCTGTCGAGGGACGGCCCGGCGTCGTGAACGACCTGCGGAGATGTCGTCGCAAGCTTGTCGAAGTATTCGCTATCGAGCGTGTTGATGAGATCGATCTCGTTGCGCTTGAAGCGGAGCATCTCCACATCGCGATTCGGCTGTATGTCGAGGCGGATTGAATCGAGATACGGCAGCTTTCGACCTTGCGCGTCGGTCTTCCAGTAATTCGGATTCCGGTTGAGGAGCAGGCTGGCTCCGGGCTTGTAGTCAGCCACCATGAATGGACCGAGCACCGCCATTTCCTTCTTCGGCGAGTGCGCCGACAGAATCGCGACCTGGTCGAACTGGCGGTCGAGTCCAGCGACGGGCGCCGGGAACGTGATGGAAATCTGGGTTGGAGAAATGATTTTTGTTTCTACATTGCCGGGGCCGGAACGAAAGGAGTCTCCGGTGGGAGAGTGCAGAGACGGGTCCATGAGTTGTTGGACGGTGTAGGCGACGTCGTCAGCGGAGAACGGGGTGCCATCGGAAAAAGAAATACCGCTGCGAAGTTTGAAGGTGATCTGCCGGCCGTCTTTCGAAACTTTCCAGGATTGGGCGAGCTCGGGTTCCAGAGCTTGAGTCTGGCGATTCATGCGCAGCAGGACTCCGCCGGTGAGATAGCGCACGGCGACGGAGGCGTCGTCCTCTACTTTGAGTGGATCAAAAGTCTTGGGCTCGGAGCGAAGGCAGAATCTCAACTGGCCTTGCGCCCAAGCGTTGCCGGCAAGAAGACCGAGGCAAACTATGAATGCTGCGATTGCTTTTCCGCACGTTTTAGCTGTCACTGCAAACCTTCCTCGAGTGGCAAATTACGGGGCCACTTCTACCTGCTTCGAAAGCACAAGCTGAAACGATGTAACGACGAATATCAGCAGAACAAGGGGCACGAACTTCCATGGCGCGTCCCCGACTGAGACCATGCCTTCCAGTTCCCGCAGGAGGCTTCCCCACGAGGGCATTGGTTCGGCCACGCCGAGGCCAAGAATGCCAAGATTCGCCTCGCTCAAAATGAACGCGGGAATCGATATCCAGAACTGCGCGTACAACACCGGCTTCAAATTCGGCAGCACGTGGATCCAGAACAGCCGCATGCCGCGAATTCCGGAAGCCCGCGCCTGGCGTACGAAATCTGAATCCCGCACCGAGCCTGCGGTCGAGCACAGGACACGCGCGGCACTGGTCCAACCGAGCAGACCCAGAATCAAAAACGTCACCAGCACAGAGACCAGGGGAGAGACGTTCAACGGCATCATCGCCCGCACCGTGATCAGCAGAAACAGCCACGGCAGAGAGAGGAAAAGATCGGTCACTGCCATGGCCGATTTTGCCCACGCTCCTCCCAGATAGCCCGCCAGCCCGCCGATCAGGGCCGCCATCAATGTCGAGAGCAAAGCCGCAGCCGGAGCGAGCAACAGCGAGATCCGAGTGCCGTATAGAACGCGAGCGAAACGATCGCGTCCGATGTCATCCGTGCCGAGCCAATGCGCGCGCGAGGGAGCTGCATCCGGGGCATCGCGGTATTGCTTGGCATATCCCGCGGGCGCAAGCCAGTTCGCCGACAACGACACCCCGACGACGAGCAGCAGGACCGCACACGCCACCCTGCGCCAGATCGTCATGCTCCCTGGCCTCGAAGCATATGTCCGATTACATCGGCACTGGAGTTTGCCAGCAAGGTTACCAATGTCACCAGAATCGTGATGTTCATGAGCAGGGGGAGATCGCGAGCGAGAGCGGCCTGCCAAGCGAGTTGTCCGACGCCAGCTAAGCCGCAGAGAGCTTCGACCGGGATTGCCGCGCCGATTGCGATGCTGACCGACACGCCAGCTACGGCGAGCAGTTGCGAACCGGCCACCGGCAGGACATGCCAGAAGAGAATGCGGAGCTCGCTCAAGCCTTTGGCGCGCGCGGTGACGATGTGAGGTAGGCTATAGGCCTTGGCGAGAAGATTCCGCGCATAACGATAATCGCGAGGCGCCACAATCAGCGCGATCGCCAGTGCTCCCGGAACGTTCCAGAGCACGGATAGCAATGCCAGCACGGCTGCCGGAAGACAGAGCAACGTTCCACTGAGGAGAGTGGCGGCGGCATCGTAGGCGAAGAATCTCAACCATGCTGCGGTCAATGCCAGGGCCAGAGCCGAGGACCAACTGAGCAGCAGGGCGATTCCAACCAGGCGCAGCGTGAGCGGGAGTCTTTGCCGCAATAGCGTTGTCACCGGCTGTCCCAGAGAGAGCGACGTGCCCAGATCGCCATGCATGGCGCGTTGCAGGGAATGAAAGTAGAAGTGAAGGATGTTGTTGTCGGCGAGGCGCGCCTGACGCAACGATGCAATACTCTGGGAATTGAGATGGGGATCGAGTTGGGATTCGTCGACGTCGAATCCGGGGGCAAGCCGCACCAGGACGGTGGAAAGCAGGCCGCCCAGCAAAACTACGGCGACGATGGTGAGTCCATGCCGCGCAATTCTCCGCCCCAGCATGGTCCAAGGTCTCCTATTTCGCCGATGCTCCGAGAGATTTGTTGTCCTGCTCGAGTGCCGCCGCTTTGGCGTGGTGGACCTGCTTCATGGAGTACATCCGGCGGTCCGCCTCGGCCAGCAGTTTCTCGACGTCGGTGCCATCCTGCGGACAAAACGACATGCCCACGCTCAACGTAATGAGTTCGCGTCCGCAGACATGCCGTCCAGATTCGATGGCCGCCTGATTCAGGCGCTCGGCTTTCTCGCGCGCCGCTTCGGCGGTAAGTCCGGGGGCGGTAATGACGAATTCGTCTCCGCCCATTCGCGCGACATAGTCATAACCGCGGCACACGTCCTTTAGCCGGACCGTGAATTCGCGTAGCAGTTTGTCGCCTTCGAGGTGGCCGAAGGAGTCATTGATCTGTTTGAAGCCATCGATGTCGCAGACCAGCACGGCGAGGGAGGTCTTCATGCGGCGGCAGCGGGCCACTTCCTGCGCCAGATGAACGAAGAGCGAGCGCGCGTTGGGCAAGCCGGTTAGATAATCGGTTGTCGCCGAACTCTCTGCCTGCTGATACTTCAAGGCGTTCTCGACCGAAAGCGCGACTTTTGAGGCGACGGCGAGCAGGATTCTGAGATGGTCGGGCGTAAATGCGTCGCGAGCGGCCTGATACATAGCCAGGACTCCGACAACGCCGTTCAGGCCTTCGAGGGGCACGACCAGCGCCGATTGCAGAGCCGTTTGCTTGCCGGGATCAATGACGTAACCGGCTTCGACCTGCGGGTTGGCGTTCATGATGGGCTTACAGTTTTCAGCAACCCAGCCGCACAAGCCCTCGCCCACTCTCACCTTCAGGGAGGATAAGGCGCGGAAATTCTCGCCACTCACCAGTTCGGGAAGCAGCCATCCATTGCGGTTGACGAACACCGCAATCGAGTCGTAGGGAATCATGCGCCGCAATCGCATCGACAGCACCGACAGCGTTTCACTCAGGCTGAGCGACACGCCGAGGTCCTGGCTCAATTCGAACATCGTCTGCGCCTCTTGACGAGCGGATGCGATAGACGTCAGGAAGTCTGTGTCGACTGGGCCGTGAGTGGGTTCGCTGCGCTCGAATCCCGCAGCGGGCGCCAAGCCACGCTCCACGCGCACGGATCTTGAGAGTCCCATGGTGGCGACGGTGTCCTCCGACATTTGCGCCATGCGTTCCAGTTCGATATAGCGGCCTTGGAGGATCTCAACGACCTGTGGATCAAACCACGAGCCAGATTTCTCTTTTACTTTTGCCATTGCCTCAGAGAGCGGCAATGCGGGGCGATATTGACGATGCGAGGCAAGGGCATCGAGGCAATCGACGGCGGAGAGGATTCGCGCGCCAATCGGAATGTTTTCCCCGGAAAGCCCTTCGGGATATCCAGTGCCGTCCCAGCGCTCGTGATGCGAGCGCACGATGGGGGCGACCGGGTAGGGAAACGCCACCCGCTCGAGAATCTCCGCGCCTACCAGAGGATGGACCTTCATCTTCTCGAATTCTTCCGGCGTCAGCTTGCCCGGCTTATTGATGATTTGTTCCGGGACAGCGAGCTTGCCGATATCGTGCAGCAGAGCGGCGGCGCGCAGAGCCTCGATCTGTCCTTCGTCGAGCTCGAGTTCTTTCGCGACTTCGATGGCATAGGTTCGCACGCGTTGGAGATGAGTGTGGGTTGTATGGTCCTTGGCCTCGATGGCGAGAGCCAGGGCCTCGATGGTCCGCATGTTCAGCGAAGCGATCTGTTCGACGTGCCGCTTTTCGACTTCGACTCTTTCCTTCTCAGCTTCGAGGCGCCCGAGGTACAAGCGGTACGAGCGATAGACCCAATAGATGAGAGGGAGCACGAGCAAAGATGTTTGCCATCCAGCCGAACCGTTGACGATGCCGACGAGTCCGACGGCGGCCGCGCCGACCAGATAGTAAGGGAACGACCAGAAGTAGCATTCCGACCAAACCCGACGGCTTGATTTTCCTTCCGTCATCGCGATGACTACCGAAATCGGTAGCGTATTGGCGAAGAAGAAGACCAGCGCCGCAACCATCAACAGGATCGGCTTGTTCGCGCCGAATCTCTGCAAGAGCCAGTGATAGGTGAGATAAGTCAAGCAACTGGCGTTCGCCATCATGCCCGCGACATTGAAAAGAACCTTGACGGGATCAAGGCGCTTGCGCGCCTGCCAGACGCTCTGAACCAGGGTTGCGGTACATCCGATGACCAGGGTTTCGGGGAGACTCAACTCCAGGACGCCGAGCAGGATGAACAGAAAGTTCACGGACATCGTGCCGTCGATGCCGGGCAGTTGCACTTTCAGTCCGGAAGCGAGAAGGGCGACGGCGAGATAACAAACGAACCTCATCAGGTCCTGGGATTGCCAGTGCCACATGGCAAAGCCCAGCACCACCATTCCAATCGACACAGTGATGCCGACGAATGCTTTTGTCTGCAGCGATAGACCGTCGTTTTCTGTTGTCATCGGACTTGCGTACTGCGGCCTTAAAGACGCGCGAATTCCGCCACGCCCTCGGCCGTAGATATCGGAATACAGAAAGATCTTTCGCTCGAGACCGAGCTTCGGCCAAACCTGGGGGTAGTTCGGCCCTCGCCCGAATCGTATTGGAGGGATTAGGTTTTCAGTAGCTTACTGAAGTAACCTCCGGCGGTCACATAAGTGTTGCGCGGATTTCAGGGCTCGAAGGAAGATTCGCATCCCCTCTTTTTTATTTATTGGCAGGGACGTATTACTTTCGTTATGTCCTACAGGACTGGTTCCTCGGTGGAAGCTCTCCCCTTGTGTCAACATCGTCCCAAACGCACTATGGCAACCCAGCGGTATAGCTCGGTGCAGCAGCAGCGGCCTTCTACCATCCAAAGTGGAGGCGCAGAAGTTTCCTCATCGCCGTCCGAGGTTGCAGTCTTCTATGCCGACCTTCAGGGAGAGTTCGGCGCGTGTAATGCAGCCTTCGTGCGTCTCCTGGCGTATACCCCCGCAGATTTGATGGGGCGTGATTTCGTGGCTCTGTTCGCCAAGTCCGAACGACCGGGCATGGAAGACCGTCTGGGTCCGGAGATTCTGGCAAGAGTCAGCGCCGAAGGAAACTATCGCTCAAAGTTATTTGCTCATCCGAAGGCCGGCAAGAGCTTTCCGGTGAATTTTTCTGTCACAGTTCTTCGGGATTCGGCTTCTACGCCAATGGCACTCGTGGGAATGGTCGAACCGATAGCGGAAGGCAAGACCGAGGCGCCGGTTGGAGCGGAAGTCGCCATTGCTCCCGGCATCATCTCCAGGAAGATCGACGGTACCGAATTTATTCTGGCAAGTCCGGTCATGCACAGGTTCATGGGGCTGGTGGATCGTGTAGCCGGACACAGTGAAACAGTGCTGATCACGGGCGAGACGGGGACCGGCAAGGAGTTAATTGCGAGAACGATCCATCAGTCGTCGCATCGCCGCAGCCGTCCGTGGGTGGATATCAACTGTGCCGCGCTGCCGGAGAACCTGGTGGAGAGCGAGCTCTTCGGATACGAAAAAGGCGCGTTCAGCGGAGCGGATGTTTCCAAACCAGGCCTGTTTGAAATGGCCGACAAAGGGACGCTCTTTCTGGATGAAATCGGTGAATTACAGCTCCAGACGCAGGTGAAACTGCTGCGAGTGCTTGACGGCCAGCCGTTCTACCGGCTGGGTGGGCATCGCAAGATCAGGGTGGATGTACGGATCGTCGCGGCCACGAATCAGGATCTCGAAGCCGCTGTAAAGGAAGGCCGCTTCCGGCAAGATCTCTTTCACCGTCTCGGGCAGTTTCAGTTGCGCGTGCCGTCATTGCGCGAGCGCCCGGAAGACATTGTTGCGCTCGCCGAATATTTCCTGCGGTTGAAGGCGCCAAGTAAGACCTTTTCTGAACAAGCAGTTTCGTCTCTCCTGTCTCATGGCTGGCCAGGTAACATTCGCGAGTTGCGGAATCTGGTCGCGCGGCTGGCGATGGAATCTCCCGGCAAAGAAATTGATTTCCCGCGCCTCACTGCTGCGCTGGTGGGAGGCCCGGCGGCGCTTCGCCAGACCGCTTCCATGCCGGTCAGCAATCTGGAGAGCATGGAAGAGCAAATGATTATCAAGGCGCTGGAGCGCACGGGTGGGCAGCGAACTCTCGCCGCCGAACAACTCGGGATTTCCCGGCGAACCCTTAGCCGAAAGCTAAAGGAGTACAACATCAACTTCGCCCCCGGGGAAAGCAGCCCGTCTTTGGCATCCATCAGTAATGAGCAACAGAAATTCTTCCGCGCTCAGGTCGAGACCGAGGTCACGGTGCGCAATGGCCAGGGGGATGAGATCCGCGTGAAGGGCGTGAATCTCAGCACCGGAGGTATGGGACTGGACGGACTGAAAGAGCCATTGCGATTTGCTGGCCTGTTGGACGTCAGCTTCAACCTTCCGGAGACGGACGTTCATTTCGAAGCCAAGGCGCGCCTTATGTGGATTGGCGATCAGGAGCGGGTTGGAATCCGCTTTGCGGTGATCGAACCGGCTCTCTTCGAACAGCTTCAGCACTGGACGAACCGCAAGATGAAAGAAGAAGGCTGGGATTTTCCGGTATAAAACTTTTCTCTCTCCTGCACAGAGCCAGCCTACCGTGTGCAGGAACTTTCATTATTGACACTGCCCGCCGCCGAACCCAGAATAGTGCAACTCCCCAAGGGCTGGGTGCAGATTCCTACGCGCCTGGACGTCACCCGCCTCAGTAATTTGCAAAACAAGCTTTCCTTCGAGTTTACGGGCAGCCGCGGTCTGTCCAGAACTCCTGGGAGTGGGCGAAAACAGCTTTGAATCGGGGTTCGGAATACCCTGAGACGGGCATTCTTGTATCCGCTGGAGAGAGCCAACGATGGACGTTCTGAAGCGCCGCATTCTCCCTGGTTTTACGTTTTGTATCCTGCTGACCGTAGGTTTGGCCTCAGTGGCTTTCTCGCAGCAGACCACCGAGATATCTTCCACTCCCAGTTCGCTCTCCTTTGCCAATACCTACGTGGGCAAAGCGTCGGGAAGCAGGGTGCTGACCATCAACAATCTGACAACCAGCGGCACGGTAATCATTCAGACCGTTGCCTTTGATTGTGCCGGAGAGTACGGGATATCGTCCGGGGTAGCCCCATTTCAGATGGGTCAGTTCCAGAAGATTACGCACTACTCCGTCTTTTTTCTGCCCACGGCCGCACAAACTTATAACTGCAATTTTGTAATTACGCTGGGCGACGGCACGTATCTCGATGTTCCTGTGAGTGGAACTGGGTTGACCGGCGGTGCGGCAGCGAGCGTCAGTCCGGCAAACTTATCGTTCTCGAATCAGAGTGTGGGATCGACCAGTGCTGCGAAGACGGTCACCATCACGAATACCGGCACCAGCAACTTGACGTTGTATGGGATCAGCCTGTCGCCGCCGAGTTTCACGACGAACTCCGTCACCCTTCCGAGCACGATTGCAGCGGGAGGAAGCCTGCCGGTTTCGGTTTACTACACTCCCAGCCAGACCGCATCGGAAACGGGCGCTCTGGATTTCACCTTCGACGAGGTTCCCGACGTTGGAACGTCTCTGAGCGGAAATGGTGTAGCGGCCAGTAAGCTGGCGATCTCGAACAATCCGATACTGCCGCAGGCGACGCAGAGTTCGGCGTATCTGGCGACGCTGGCGACCAGCGGTGGAGTCGGTCCTTATACATGGGCGCTGCCGGGTGGTTCGACACTGCCGCTTGGGTTGACGCTCTCCCCTTCTGGAGTCATCAGCGGGACGCTCGATCCTTCTGTGGCGGCAGGGAATTACACATTCACGGTACAGGTTACAGATTCCACGACGGAGTCGACGGCCAGCAGCACGTTCACCCTGGGAGTTTGGGCCAACCTCGGCGACAACTGCAACGACCTTTCCTTTGACGTCCCCAACACATCCACTCCGATGGTGGCGCTCAACGATCTGGGAACGGGAACGTATCAGGGATATGAAGGCGGTTTGTATCCGAACGGGAGCAATGCGCGTCCGACATCGCATGATTCGGACGGCGTAGCGTTTGCCCAGGGAATCGTGCCGCTCGATCAGAATGGGAACTATAGTCCGGCGGGAAAGTACGTGCTGATGGCGATCGGGGAATCGACCGCGCAGAACGAATTCAACCGGTTCCTCCCGATTGCGAATTCCGATCCGGCAAAGAGTCCTTATCTGGTTTTGGTGAACGGAGCGCAGGGAGGCGCTACTCCCAACAACCTCACCAGCACGACCTCGGCTTACTGGGCGACCGTGCTGAACAATTATCTGCCGCAGAACGGCGTGACCGCGCAGCAGGTCGTGGCGATCTGGATGGAAGACACGGACGGCATTGCGAGCGGAACGTTCCCGACTGATATTACCAATCTTCAGTCGCAGTACGAGACGATCATGCAGACCATGCTCACGTTGTTTCCGAACCTGAAGATGGTCTATTTTTCGTCGCGTGTCTACGGGGGATATTCCAACGGCGTTGGAAGCCCGGACAATCCTGAGCCGTACGCGTTCGAAGTCGGATACGCAGTAAAGTGGGCGATTCAAGATCAGCTCAATGGCAACAGCAATCTGAACTACGACCCAGCGAATGGGCCAGTGGTGGCGCCGTGGATGTCATGGGGTCCTTATTACTGGTCGAACGGAATGCTGGGACGAAACGACGGCACGGTTTGGGACTGCGAGGATTTTTCGCCGGACGGCACGCACCCCTCGACCACCTACGGACAGTTAAAAGTCGCAAGTCCGTTGCTGAACTTCCTCAAGACGGATGACACGGCGACTCCGTGGTATCTGGCTGCGAACAAGCTGCTGGCAGCGACGAGCGGGAACAACCAGACAGGGAATGCGGGCAGCACCCTGCCCACGGCTCTGACGGTTACGGCTACGAACCAGGGCAACCCTGTTTCGGGTGTGACAGTGACGTTCACCGACGGCGGAGTGGGAGGAACGTTTGGAACGCCGACGGCAACAACCGGCAGCAACGGCACGGCGTCGACTACCTACACTCTGCCCTCCTCGGCGCAAACGGTCACCATCAGCGCTACCAGCAATGCCTACGCGACGGCGACGTTCACTGAGACTGCGACCGGCAACCTCGAGACTCTTGCCGTGAATGGCGGGAATAATCAAAGCGGAAACGTCGGGGCGACGCTGCCCACCGCACTGAGCGTGCTGGCGACAATCAATGGCAATCCTGCTTCGGGTGTCAGCGTTACGTTCAGCGACGGTGGAGTTGGGGGGACGTTCGGCAGCCCGGTGGCGATCACAGGCAGCAACGGAATCGCATCGACCACGTACACCCTTCCGTCGACTGCGCAGACGGTCACGGTTACCGCAACGAGCATGGGCTACTCGACCGCAAGCTTCACAGAAACCGCGACCGCGAGTTCGCAGGTTCTTGGAATTTGCGGCGGGAACAATCAGAGCGGCAACACTGGCGCGACTTTGCCGATCGCGCTCTGCGTGACTGCTACGAATAACGGAGTGCTGACTTCTGGAGTAAAAGTAACGTTCAGCGATGGAGGTGTTGGCGGCTCGTTCTCGGCGCCGGTGGTCACCACCGGTACGAGCGGCAAGGCGTCGACAAGGTACACGCTGCCGCCGACGGCTCAGACCGTGACTGTTACCGCGACGGCTCCTGGTTACACGCCGATCACGCTTACCGAAACGGCGGTGTCCACTGTGGTGACAAGCTTGGTTGTTGCCTCCGGGGGTAGGCAGACGGGAACGGCAGGCACGACCTTGCCGCTTCCGATCGTGATCACGGCAAAGAATTCGTCGGGAAAAACCGTCTCGGGCGCATCGATCACCTTTGGCGACGGGGGACTCGGAGGCACGTTCAGCCCGAATCCGGCTTTGACCAACAGCAAGGGGCAGGCGTCTACGTCGTACACCCTTCCGACGGTGGTGAAATCAACGATTACCGTCACAGCCTCTGACGGCAGCGCTAGCGTCATTACTCAGGAGAAGTCTGTTGCCGGTCCAGCAACGAATTTCACCATTGTTTCCGGAAACAACCAGTCGGCCAATCCGAAAACGCTGTTGCCGAAGAAACTGGTGGTATTGCTGACCGATCAGTTCAACAACCCGATCGTGGGAGCGACGGTAACTTTTACGGACAATGGCGCGGGAGGAACGTTATCTCCCACGAATCCGGTGACGACATCGAACGGGCAGGCTTCGGTCAGCTACACTACGGGCTCGAAAGCGGGCACCGTGACGATTAGCGCGACAACCGCGACTCTCGGACCGCTGAACTTTACCGAAACCGTCAAGTAGAACGGGGTGGGGAGCCGGTAGATCTGGGGAACAGAGGATCTCTCCACTCCGCATTGCCTTCCACGAAGCGGAAGGCAATGCTCCGGTCGAGATGAGATCCAGCTTACGAGATCTGCCAGACGGTGTCGAGCACGGTCCCATCGACCCATTTCACAATCGCGACGGGACGGTCTCCACGTTTCGGTCGCGCCGGTTTTCCGCCGCAGATGCGTTCGACTTCCCGCTTGATCTCATGGAGCGAACGGACCGGCAGCTTGGAGCCTTTCACCGCATCCATCAGATCCTGGCGTCGCGGATTGATTGCGATACCGCGTTCGGTGGCGACTACATCGATCAGTTCTCCGGGACCGCACAGCGTCGTTACCTCATCGACAATCACGGGAATGCGATCGCGGAAGGACGGAACCGCGAGGATCGTGCATCGGGATTCCAGGCAATTCTGCCAGCCTCCGATGCCGTGAAGCAGGCGTCCATCGGAATGTGTGACGACATTGGCGTTGAAGTTTACGTCGACTTCGGTGGCGCCGAGAACGACGGCATCCAGCATCGACGCGAAGTTTCCCTTGCCGTGATAGTTGTAGGACGTGAACGGCGAAGTGGCGACATGACGCGGATTGCCGGCGATGGAACGCACGCCGTCGAGATCGAACGTCTGTCCGTCGAGGATGTAGTCAGTGAGACCTTCTTCGAGTAATTCGACCAGATATTTGGTGGAACCTCCGCGGACAAATCTTGCCTTGACCCCAGCCTGCTTCATCATCTGCTTGAGATAGCTGACGAAGGCGAGAGCAATTCCTCCGGAGCCGGCTTGAAACGAGAAGCCGTCGCGCATGATGCCTGCATCGCGGAGAAATCGCGCCACAAATTCGGCAATGCGTAGGCGGTCCGGGGAACGGGTAATCTGGGTGGTGCCAGAAACGATTCGTGCGGGATCTCCGATTGAGTCGACTTCGACAACGTAATCGACATTGTTGCCTTGAATCTGCCACGGAATGCACGGGAAAGGAACGAGATTGTCAGTTACGACGATGACGTGATCTGCGTAGATGGAATCCGCAAGCGCGAAACCGAGAGATCCGCACGCCGACTTGCCGTGGGATCCATCGCAGTTGCCGAATGAGTCGGCGGTGGGGGCGGCGATTACGGCGATGTCGATGTGGACTTCTCCATCCTGAATGGCTTCCCAGCGGCCTCCATGAGAGCGAAGCACGCCCATGCCGTGCATCTTGCCCTGGGTACAGTAGTCGCCCAGGGGCCCGTTCATGCTGCCTTCGATGTGGTCGATCGCGCCGGACTGCATCAGTTCGATCGCGCCTTTTTGCGACGGAAAGGATGCGCTCGGGAACCACGTCAGATTCTTGACGCCCATCCGGGATGCGGTTTCCAGAGCCATCAAGGCAACGCGATCGCCATCGCGAAGGTGATGGTGAGTAGAGATGACCATACCGTCGCGCAGGCCGCAGTTCCGCAGCGCGGTTTCGAGGTCGGGAACGCGTTTGTCGCCGTTCGCAGGATAGTCTGCCGCGGTGCGGATGGAAGGCGCGGCTTTGGCGCCAACCGGCCGATACTTGCCGACGCCCATATAAGCAACCTGGTGGCGTCCATTGACCATCTCGGGAACCGTGCGGCCGGCGGCGTTCGCGGCTAATTCCGTTTTTTCAATGACAGACATAAGTTCTTCTTCCGTCGATTAAGAGACCAGACCCATCGCCTGGGCGCGGGCAATCAGTTTGAGCGCGCGTTGCACGACCGGGGGATCAATCATCTTCGAGCCAAGGCTGACCACTCCGATTCCGCGTTCTTGCGCCTCGTTGTAAGCGGCAACGATCTTTCGCGCGCGCTCGATTTCAGCCGTCGCTGGGGCGAATGCCTCATGGATCACGGGAATCTGCATGGGGTGAACGCATCCCATTCCTTCGAACCCGAGAGCACGGGAGTTCAGTCCCCAGGCACGGAGACCTGGCAGGTCGCCAACGTCTCCGAAGACGGAATCGATGGCTTGAATGCCTGCGGCGTGCGCGGCGTTGACGGCCCGTTGCCGGGCATAGAGCGACTCAGTTCCGGTCGAGGTTTTCACTACCCCAAGATCGGCCGTGTAATCCTCGAGTCCAATCGTCAGAGCCACGGTCTTATCACTTGCCTTTGCGATCGCGAAAGCATTTTCAATTCCAAGCGCGGACTCCAGAATCGGCATGATCCAGATCGGACGTGTGATGCCGTAATCCGCCTTGATCTCGGCGATGCGCGTCGTTACCTCCAGGACCTGGTTTGGCGTCTCGACCTTCGGAATGAGGATGAGATCCGGGGATTCCGGCACAATCTCGTTCAGATCTTCGAGGCCAAGCGGGAGCTGGTTGATGCGGACCATCCGCTCACATTCGAGAAAATCAACAGCCCGCAATGCGTTACGCACGACCAGGCGCGCCGCATCTTTTTCGCTCAGGTGGACTGAATCTTCGAGATCGAGAATGATGCCGTCGGCGCCGTGCAGCGCGGCGTTGACGAAATATTTCGGCTCGCTGCCCGGAACATAGAGGCGCGACCGCCGCATGCGATCACGCGCGGAGGGATCCGGGAGCCGCAGGCGATCTGGAAGGACGCGGGTATTTTGACCAAGTCCGGCGCGCCGAACCGCGGCTTCGACGCGCGCGGCGATGACGAAGGGAAGCGCGCCTTCATCGTGAATCTCGACGCAGGCATGCCGGACGCCGAGCGCTTCCAGCACCTCTTCGGTCTGACGCCGGATGGCGTCGCCATAGTAGGTCTTCACGCGGGATTCAATTTCAATGAGAATGCCGCCGGTTTCGCGAGTTTCGATTCGAACCTGAAGGTCCGACCTGACGTCTGGGCCGCAGTGTCCGGCTGTTCCTGTCCGGGCTTCCGTCGCTATGGGCATAAAGTTTCCATCATGCGTGAACGTCCGCGAGTTCGCGCTGGGTTTGAGGCTTGCCTCGGGATAACGTGAGTTTTTCGAGGACCGCATCGGTCATTTGCACGGTGCTGGCTGCGCCTTGCGCGATGGCCTTGGGTCCGCCGGGAATGCGCATCATGTCGTAGGTGCGCACTTTGCCTTGTTTCACAACATCGGCAATGGCCTGGCGAATGCGTTTGGCTTTGTCGATTTCGCCGACGTGCTCGAGCATCATGACGGCGGATAAGAACATCGCGATAGGATTGACGATCGGCGGATTGAGTTCCGCATACTTTGGAGCAGAGCCGTGGGTCGGCTCAAATACGGCCACATCGTTCCCGATATTTCCGGAGGCGGCGAAGCCAAGGCCGCCGATGAGTCCGGCGAAGGCATCGGAGATTACGTCTCCGAACAGGTTCGAAGCCAGGACGACGCCGTAGTCCTCGGGATTCTTGGTGAGCCACATGGTCTGCGCATCGATATTGGTGGACCAGAGCGCAATTCCGGGATATTCGTTCGCGACGGCCTTCGCTTCTTCCTCCATCATGCCGGAGGTCTCGCGCAAGACATTCGGCTTTTCACAGATCGTGACGGATTTATAGCCGTACTTCTTTGCCCAGTCGAACGCGGCTTTGCAGATTTTGCGAGCGGCGGCGCGAGTGATGATGCGAACCGAAATGGCGAGATCTGCTCCGGGGACACTGGCGAACGGCTTGAACTTGGAGTGCATGGCAAGGGCGGTGCGAACCTGCTCCGGAGGGTTCGTCCACTCGACTCCTGCGTAGAGGCCTTCCGTGTTCTGGCGGAAGATGACGACGTTCACGAAGGGCTCTTCGAAACCTCCGCCGGTTCGCTGGCGAATGAAATTCAGCGGATTCCCGGGGAAGGAGATGCAGGGGCGAATGCAAGTGTCGAGATTGAACTTCTGCCGCATGGTGACGATAGGGCTGAAATAGGAGTAGCCTTTGTGCCGCAGTTCCGGACTGAGTTCCGCCTCCGCCTGCTTCTTGGGCTTGGAAGTGATGGCGCCGAATAATCCGAGCTTATGTTTTGCGAGCAGGTCAATCGTGCGTTGGGGAAGGGCATTGCCCTCGCGGCGCCAGCACTCCCAACCGATATCCGCGTGAATGTACTCGGCATCAAACTCGACAGCATTCAAAACCCGGAGAGCCTGGGGAAGAACCTGATTGCCGATTCCATCTCCGGGCATGGTGACAACGTTGTGCTTAGCCATAGATTCCTAGTCTCCTGAAACTGCGGCCGGCTGCGGTTGCGATTCCTTCTGCGCAAGGCCCAACTTCGCCTTGACTACGTTCTCGGCGCCGCCGGCGATCACCAGCGACTGCGGAACATTTCCCAGCGCGGAGAAGACGAAGTTCTCGCCATCCCAGTGCAGGGTGCTGGATATGAAATCGATGTCGACGTTCTGGCCGGGAATAATCGTTTTTTCTTTGGCGTCAATGTCGTCGGCAAACTGTTCGCGCAGACGCTTGACGAACTCCGGAACCTCGATGCACAAGAATCCGTTGTTGTAGGCATTGCGCAAGTAGGTTTGAGAGAAGCTGCCGGCGACGATCAGAGGAATGCCTTTCGCCTTGAGACAAGTCACGGCCTGTTCGCGGCTCGATCCGGTGCCGAAATTGAATCCGCCTACGATGACGTCTCCGCTGCGAACGCGAAGAGCGAACTGCGGGTCGTAATTCTCCATCACCACCCGCGCCATCATTGGAGGAGTCATGTCGTCGCGATAGGTGTAATCCTTGCCATAGATGGCGTCGGTATTGACGTTGTTCAGGGGAAGGAAGATGAGGCGACCGTGCACGTTGTCAGGGAATCCCGGCAAGATTTCAACCCGCTCCGCCGGCGCAGCTGTGGTTTTGAATTCCTGGTAATTGCGGACCAGAGGCCGCTCGGGAAAATGCCGCGGTCCGGTGATGTAGCCGGCAATTGCCGAAGCGGCAACCACCTCCGGACTGGCCAGGTAGCATTGGGCGTCGCGCGACCCCATGCGCCCCTTGAAATTGCGGTTCGTAGCCGAGATGCCGACTTCACCACTTTCCAGAAGACCTGTTCCCAGGCCGATGCAAGGACCGCAACTCGGTGGTAGCGAAATCGCGCCGGCATCGATCAGAGCCTGCCAAACTCCCCTGCGTTCGGCTTCTTCCTGCACCCACGCGCTGGCCGCACCGATGTAAAGCTTCGCACCGTGAGCGACTTTCTTCCCGCAAAGAACCCACGCCGCGGCTTCCAGATCGTCAATGCGCGAGTTCACGCACGAAACTAAATAGGCCTTCTGAATTGCGATCCTCTTATTCTCGATCTCACTGAGAGACTGTGTCGTCTGGACAGTGTCCGGACCTGCGACGTGCGGAGTGACCTCGCTGAGATCAAGTACGATGCGGGCTGCGTAGGATGCGCCCGGATCGGGCTGGGGAGGGTTGGCGGCCCAGCGCTGGATTTCTTCTTCGGTGAATCTTTCCGTACCTTGTTCGCGCAAGCGCAGCCGCATGCGCCGCAGGTAGCGCAGCGTGATTTCATCAACGGGAAACCAGGCCGCGATTGGTCCCCATTCCGTGCTCATGTTCGAAATCGAAAAGCGGTCGTCCATGGAGAGCGTGGCGATCCCCGCCCCGGAGAATTCGATGGCGGCGTTGAGCGCTTCGTCGTGGTTGTAGAGCCCGCATAGTGTGATGATGACGTCTTTGCCGCTCACTCCGAGGGGCAGCTTGCCTTCGAGTACAACCTGGATCGTGCGCGGAATTTGCCACCAGAATTCGCCGGTGGCCCAGACGGCGGCCGCGTCGGTGCGGACGATCGGAGTGCCGACCGCTCCGAGAGCACCATACATATTGGAGTGCGAATCGGAGGCGACCACGAATGTGCCGGGAAGCACATATCCGCGCTCAATCATAATCTGGTGGCCAATGCCGGATCCCGCAGAATAGAAGTCGATCCCATGTTCCGCGGCGAAGGTTTCGATGGTGCGGTACTTCTTGAGGTTGACCTCGTCGCGATTCTGAATGTCGTGGTCGAGTGCGAAGACGAGTTGCCGGTGGTCATGGATTCTCGTCGCACCGATCGACTTGAACTTGCTCATGACTGCCGAGGTGTTGTCGTGCGTCAACACATGGGACGGGTGAATGGAAACGAAATCTCCGGCACGCAGCGGGCGCTTTGGGCCATCTGCCAGGTGAGCCTGAGTGATCTTTTCGACGATAGTTTGTGGCATGGGGACCTCCTCCGCGCGAACGAAGCGCTCTGAGCGACGCGCCGTGCTCTTATGCAAGAGCAGGATGCTTTCTGTTCTTGCGGCCGGCCTGCTTCGCCGGTCTGGAGCTTGCATTCTTTGCCTTGCGCGTGTCTGACTCCATGAGCGCCATCAGTTCCGTGACCGAACCGACCCGCTCCAGATTCCAGACGGCGTCTTTCACGCGCTTCTGGGCGCTCGAGGAAAGAACTCCTTCCGCAAGAGCGGTGAATTTCTCTTCGATCTCCTGATCCGTAAGCGGATTCCGCGGATCACCTTTGGGATAGTCCAGTTGTTTGTCGAATGAGCGTCCGTCTGTCGTATCGATATGCACAATCACCCTTTGTAGTGCTGGAAATACCTTTTCAATCTCTGGATCTGCCACGACCTCGACCTTGTTCAGTTGCTGCCGGATCTTGGGATCCATAATCCTCTGCATCGTGAACTGCGCCGGAGTTACCTGACGATCTACGAGAGCTGCGGCGATCACGTAGGGGAGGGAGTGATCGGCAGTCTCTCTCGTGTGCGGATCATATTTGCTGGGGTCGGACAGAATGTCGGCGGCACGCGCCAGCGATCGGATCTGGATCTTCCCGACCTGATCGGGATGGAGGTCATTGGTCTTCACCAGATCGAGAACCGCGGAGATGGCGGTGTGGGTCAGAGCTTCGGTGGGAAAAGCCTTCATTCCACATTGCGTGATTCGCCAGGATTCACCTAACCCGTCAGTCAGGCGGTTGAGCTTCCACTCGGGCCCGAAAACATGCGTGAGACCCTCTTTGCCGTCGATGACGTGTTCGGGGCCGGTGTAGCCCTTTTCTGCAAGCAACGCCGCGAAGACACCGCTCTGCGTGGCCATCGGGTCGACGGTGTTCTTCATCATCGTCAGCTTGCCCGCAGTGACTGCGCCGAGCGTGCAGTGGCGGCTGGCGGAGATTCCGATGGCGTGCTGGATTTGTTCCCAGGTCAGATGGAGGGCGCGTCCGGCCACGATAGGTGACACGAATGCCGTGAGAGTCGCGTGATGCCAGCCTCGCTCGCGAATACCCGGGAACGCTGCTTCGCAGAACCTCATCTCAAATTCGTGTCCGAGCACGATGCCGACGATGAGTTCGTCGCCTGCGGTGCGCGCGCGTTCGCAACAGGCGATTGCGGCGGGGAAGATGTCGGATGGATGCGAAGGATCCTGCTTCCAATAGATATCGTTGTAGTCCATGCAGCGGATCATCAGAGCGTTGGCCAGCGAGGCGGAAACGGGATCCAGACGCTGACCGGCGCCGATCACAGTTGCCGGGCCGCGTGCGGCAATCTCGTCGAGAACGTCGAGGGCGATTTTCACGTCATGCTGCTGAAAGCCGCCCAAGGCGCACCCGAAGGAATCGAGCAAGAATCGCTTGGCCTGGTGAATGGCGTCGGCAGATAGTTGCTGAAACTGCACGCCGGCTGCCCAGCGCGACATTCTGGCGGTGATGGTTTCGGTGGGCGGAAGAGCCTTGGTCGCGGACAAGAGGAGCTCCTTACTCAGATTTGATCCGTATGTTCTTTGGATTCTTGAATGGCAGAAATGCCATGAAGTCGGCGTGATGAACGATGAACGCTTCGGTCGTTCGCTTGACCAGATCTCCTTCCGCAGCATGGGCGGCGATGATGTGGCAGACTGCGTCGGGAACGCCGCACTCTAAAGCCAATGCAACACCGGTGAAGGGATGACGCAAAGCCTCTCCACGTTCGCTCTGCCGACTCTTGCCTTCGGGACCGAGTTCGTATTCGAGGAGTTTGCCGACATCCGCCAGTATGGCTCCCGCAATCACCGTATCCATGTCCACCGGCAGGGCGCGTCCCATAAACTCCCGCATCGCCTGAGCGCTATCGCGCGCGATATGCACCACGCAGCGTTTGTGCTCCATGAATCTGATGGGACAGTTCGGGACCAACAAGGTGAAGGGAATCTGATTCAAATCGTCGGCTGAAAGCGGACTCCGCTCAAGCGCGGTGATCCAAGTCTGGGTCACTTGCTCGCGCAATTCCGGATTCTGAATCCACTCGATTTCAGGCCACAGTCGCTGGACAGTCTCGCGCATACCGGCTCCCGACGGGAACCATCGAGGCTATCCGCCGGCAAGAGTACACACGACGACGGGAATCACACCGGGGTGTGATTGGAATCTGCGAGGGGGGTCTTATGATGCGGCTGAGAGTATGTAACTTATTGCAGTTACTGAGGTTGTTTCATTTTTCCGAATTGGCAAGCAGGGTCGTGACTTCGCGCTCGAAAACAGTGGCGTTCGTGGCACCGATGTGCTTTTTGTAAATGCGGCCGTCGCGTCCAATCAGGAACGCGATAGGCAGACCTAGAACGCCTCCATAAGTTTCCCCGATCTTCGCATTGCCCATGACGACGGGATAATTCATGTGGAGTTGCTGATAGAACGGCCGAACCGGATCGGGGCTGTCGTCCATGGAGACGCCGACGATCTGCAGGCCTTGGCTGCCATATTGCTGCTGCATCTGAATGAAATGAGGAATTTCTTCGCGGCAAGGGACGCACCACGTTGCCCAGAAGTCGAGTAGCACGACCTTTCCTCGATAAGATGAAAGCTGGAGCTGTTGTCCATCAAGTTGCGGGAGCGTGAAATCTGGCGCGAGGTCGTTCTTCGTTGGACCGCGGCCGTTGTCCAGGAAACTGCTGCCGTTGCGCTCCCAAAACGCTCCGGCAATGATCGCTACGATTGCACCGATCAGGATCCATTTTACGAGCGGTCGCAGAGTTATTCTCCTCGGGCTGTCGGATAGCCCTTGTCCACCCAATTCGCGCCAAAATTGTTCGAGATATAGAGCACCTTGACGTTGATGAATCCCATGGCGGCCAAAGCGTCGTATGCGGGCTTTACATTGGGGCAGTGAATCCAGGGACAGCATCCGCAATAGAGCACGATGAATTTCGATCGCGGCAAAGGCTTGACGCGCTGCTGCAGTTGCTGCACGCCGGCTTCGGTCGAACCCGGTCCGATGTATTCAGAACCGGGAATGTGGGCTTCGCCATAGAGAACGTGCGAGCCGACATGGATCAGCCATGGCTTCTGTTTGCCCGATGTCTGCAGGATCTTGACGAGATCCTCAGGATTGAGCAGCTTCGACGCTGGAATGGAACTTGCCTGTCCAGCGCATTGGGCGATCGAAAAAAGGCTGACCGCCATGAATAAGAGAGCGTGACGACGCAGTGCTTCCACATTCATAAGAATTCATCCCTGAACATGAGTTCGGTAACAACTCAAAAGAATACACCGAGAGGAGGGTTTCATTACTTGGGACACTAACTTGTCTCCTGAGCGGCAAGTTCGCGAAGTCGCTCGGCCGCGAGTTCGGGAGTGATGTCGCGTTGAGGCATTCCCAGCATTTCAAATCCAACCATAAATTTGCGGATCGTGGCTGAGCGTAGCAGAGGCGGATAAAAATGCGCGTGAAAATGCCATTCCGGATGATCTTGCCCGTCCGTGGGGGACTGGTGAAAGCCCATCGAGTACGGAAACGGCGCGGAGAATAGCCGGTCGTAAATGGAGGTTACGCGGTGCAGAATCTGGCTGAGGGAACGAGAGTGATCTGAGGTGAAATCGTTCATGCTTCCCAGGTGCCGGCGGCTGCAGACCAGCGTTTCAAACGGCCAAACCGCCCAGAAGGGAACCAGAGCGATGAAGCCATCGTTCTCGCAAACAACCCTTGCGTTTTGCCTTTGCTCAAGCGCGACATAATCACACAGCAGACAATGATTATGATCCCTCCAATAGGAGCGCTGGGCCAGCAGTTCTTTGGTGGGGGCTTCGGGAATCGTATGGGTTGCCCAAATCTGGCAATGCGGATGCGGATTGCTCGCGCCCATCATCGCTCCACGGTTCTCGAAGATCTGGACGTGGTTGATGTTCTCGAGGCCGCCCAACTCGCGAAATTGACCGATCCAGGTGTGGACGACGGGCTCGATTTCTGACGCGCTCATCGTCGCCAGCGTCAAATCGTGGCGCGGCGAAAAGCAGATCACGCGGCAAATTCCCGGTTCTCCTTCGGCAACCAGCAGTCCTTTGCTTTCAATATCCAGCCGATCGCGCGGCGTTTGCGGCTTCAATGCGGCAAAGTCATTCTCGAAGACGAACGTCGACTCGTAGCGTGGATTGCAGACGCCTCCAACGCGGGCGTTGCCGGGACACAGATAGCACCCCGGATCATAGCTGGGTTCAGCGGCAGTCTGCGGTTTCGCGACTTCTCCCTGCCACGGCCGGGTTGCGCGGTGAGGCGAGACCAGTACCCACTCATTTGTGAGCGCGTTCAGCCTGCGATGAGGATCTTCCGTCAGCTTCAAGTTTCGGCCTCGCAGCATTTTACGACGATCGCGGCACGCTGTCGCTCTGGGCCTTAGCTATCTGTATAGCTACAAGATATACTAGAAGCAGTGCTGCGCTTGTTGTCCGCGCTGGGTTGAATGAATCGGTCTGTCTAACTCAGTGACGGACGGAGTTGGTCATCATCAGGGCGAACAGCAGAGGCAGGTAAATCACAGTCGCCTGCAGCACGTGGCGGGCGCGCATCTTGGATTGCGGGCTGACCAGTGGCATTTTCAGGAAAGCCAGACGCGCTCCGAAGTACAGGAGCGCAAGACCGAGTATCACTGCGCCCACAAGGTATATCCGACCGGCCATCCCCATGAAACTCGGAAGAAGGCTCAACGGAATCAACACGATTGAGTAGGCAAGGATCCGGTGGGCTGTGGAGCGGCCGTCCTCTTCCACGACTGGCAGCATCTTGATCCCACCATTGGCGTAATCTTCGCGATAAAGCCAGGCAATCGAGAAGAAGTGCGGGAACTGCCACACAAATAAGATGGCAAACAGTACCAGCGTGCCCCACTCCAGGTGGCCACGAGCGGCGGTCCAACCCAGAACGCCGGGCATTGCTCCCGGGAACGCTCCCACAAAAGTGCAGATCGGGGAAACGCGCTTCAGCGGAGTGTACGCAACCAGGTAGACGACCGAGGTGAGGAGAGTGAGAAAACCTGTGAGCGGGTTAGTGAAGATCGCCAGATAAAAGGATCCACCCGCTGCGGCTGCAACCCCGACCAAAGTTGCATGAAGAAGACTCATTCGGCCGGCAGGCAAGGGACGCCGAGCTGTGCGCCGCATGAATGCGTCCACATCATGCTCCATGACTTCGTTCAGCGCGGCGGTGCCGCTCGAAACCAGACCAATGCCAATCAGCGCATGCAATAGCCCAAAGCTAAACCATGGCACTCCGGCCTTGTGCGCTCCAAAAAAATAGCCGCACCACGCGGTCATGACGATCAGGCTGGTTACGCGCAATTTGGTGAGCTCGGCATAGTCCCGAAAAAGAGAAGTTGCCCGAGTGCGGAAACCGGAGAAAGGCAGTGTCATCGTGCTCATGAGTTAGGCCGTGTTACCTGTGTCCCCAAAACTGTCACTGGATTCCTTGAGAGCTAGCGCGCGCGGACCCACTCCGCAACGGGCTCAAGGATTGCATAGGTACTCTGATAATTTTCGAAAGTCAAGCGAAAATGCAATTGCGACGCCGAACTCAGGCTATCACAAAGGTCGCCGTGGAGTGTGCCGCGCAGCTACTTGCTGCCGGAAGACGTCGCAGAATCAAAAGTTTCCGGCGGATCGAAGAAGCATTGATGCCAAAGCGCCGCGTCCGAGAGGCTTCCGGCTTTCCACTTTTGCAAGGTTGCCGTGGTGGCCGCGATCATCCCCCCATCAGCCGAATCAAAGATTACTACAACACCCCGTAATTCCGGCCGCTGAGCGATTTCTTTATACCCTTTGTCGAGCAGGAATTTCGCGAACTCCAAACGCTCCTTCGGGCCTGCGTCCTTGGCGCCCTCGTCAATTTTTTGCACAGTCACGATCTTCACGTACTGGCTGCGAAGGGGAGGCCAATCGCCGGGGAAAGGCGCCGTTTCTTCCCGAACCACGTGAAACAAGTCGGCCGCCGGGGTTAACGCAGATGCTGCTGAAGCGGCGGTGTCCGGAATTCCGTCGGGCATTTCCACGCTGTCACGCCAGATCCACCCGCGTGACAAACCGGAAATCCGGACGTGCACCCAATCCTGGTTGAAGTTCAGCAACTCGAATTCATCGTGCATACTGGCCAGAAATTCGGGTTTGGCCGTGAGACTGGGATCAGCTACAACCGGCGTGCCGGACTTTTTCACCGCCACCAGGTTTCTCGGATGCGCCGTGTTCTTGAGGACTTCTGTCAGGCTCCCCAGTTCCGCCTCCTCGGAACTCGCGGCCTTTTCCGCAGCCGCTTGATCCGGAGTCTCAGAGCCTTGGTGCTCTGTACTGGACAGACCGTTCTTCAAGGATGAGGGAAACGTCTGATCGTTCGTGGGAAACTTGGGCGCAGGCGCGGAAAGGGGCGGCTCCGAATTCGATGCTGCCGGGGATGTCGGCTGCGCTGGCGTGCCAGATTTTCGGGGCTGTGCTTCCGCCACGGCGGCAGTGCTGCCCGTTGCGGGAGAACTCTTCGCGAGTTGATCCTGAAGTTGATCGAGGATATCTCCCTCAAGCCGCCCGTTGGACGGCACCAGTTGATATCCAGAATGCGATCCGGCAGGATCCTGGTACCACGCGGTCACCTTTGTGCTGACACGCACCAGCGATCCGTTTGCAGTCGGGGTCACTTCAACCGTCGCCTGAAAGTACGCACGTTCGTAGCGGTCCAGCGGATGCTCGCCGGGCTTCGCGAAGCCATCGAGAACCGGCAGCCTTCCTGACATGTTGGCCTGCATTGTCTTGAGGGTCTTTTCGACCGCTGCTTTTGACTGAAAAAAAATCCGTTGATAGGAATCTTGTGCCTGGACCACGGCAGGAACGACCAAAAGGCCGCAAAATGCCAGAGGAACGCAGCTCATGATGGAACGTTTCAGTTGCGAGTTCACGGAATCTGCTCCAAGTCATCCCGAAGCATCCAGCCATGCTGGCCTTCGTGGGTTTCCACCCCAACCCAATAGGGTGTTGAAATCACGATCAGAATTTCGGCCCCGGTCGGCAGCAGCAGCAGGTTCGTAGCGGTATGGAAGGGAGCCGACTTCAGCGGTGCGCCCGGAGCTTTGACCGTCCGCTGCACTTGCCGCCGAAGATCGTGGATCTGCTGGTCCAGCGATTCTGCAGTAGCCGAAGGCATTGCGGCTGCTGGCAGTGCGGTCTGGTCGGGAACAGGCGCGGCCGAGGCAGGTTGGGTGGCAACTTGCGGGCTCGCCGCAGCTGGAGTTTGAACGTTGGCCACTGGGGTCGGCCTCTCCCTGGCGGTTTCCGAAGCCTCGGCTTTCAACAATTCGATCTGGTCGAGGCGGTCGTGGATGTCCTTGTACTCGGCGCCTTCGACTGAGCCGTTCGAAGCATGGGAGATGTGCCGAAAGTCCTCGACATACACAGCGTTTATGACCAGCACGGTGTGGGTGTTGTCCTGGGGCTGCACGACATATCGGACGGCCAGCGTGCCGACGTCGCCGCCGTCCTTGAAGTTGCGGGGATCGATCGCCTTGTAGCGGACCTTGTAGAAAATCTTTCCGCCTTCCGTCCATTCGGGAAAGACGCGGGTTGAGGGGGCTGATTCGGCGCCCGTAATGTACTGGTCCTTGTTGTACTCCTTGGTACCTCGGATGATCCCGTTCTGAACCACGTCTCGGACGACCTGGGTTACTTCGCTCTCGGGGAAAGGGACATTCACAATCAGTCCTGCGCCGTACTCGCCTTTGTTTTTCTCCCGTGCGGCGGCCGGAAGAGTCACCAACACAAGCGCCACAAGGACGAGAACGGCTGCTCTCAGCTGAAGGGCCGCGAAAGGTTTTGAACGAAATTGCAGTGTCGGCAAATTTCTCGGGAGATGGACGAATGTTTTGCGCACGGGCCTACCTGTCGAGTTCCAAGTCTTAACTTGTGGGCAGGATCGTGTCAACTGCGGCGGCATTTTTGAACTCCCTTGCCAAAACGATCTTGTGGCCGAAAATTTACTTTGTAAAAAATTTGTAAAAAAATAGTTTGCAAGTCATCAGGAGATCATAGTAGGATTCCGCCCCGGTACGGTGGTAGGACCTTTACACGGCAAAATCGATTTAGGGGTCTGACTGCCAGGCAACCGCAATGGGAGGGGGTTCCGTCGCTGGGTTGCCCGCTTTTCTCGCCTTTGCGTTGTGTGGGAACTACAGAATTTTGAAAACGGAACTTCCTTGAGGAGTGCAGAATGCACATGGGGATGCAATCTCGCCAGTGTGGAAGGTCGCTGTGGGGAAAGCAGTTCCTCCCGGCGGTACTTGCTCTGATTTTTCTGATCTTGAGTGGCAATCAGCAAGCCAATGCCATTCCAGCATTCGCCCGAAAGTACGGCCTTCGTTGCTCTGCCTGCCACGAGTCGTGGCCGATGCTCAACTACTTCGGCCAAAAATTCAAAGACAACGGTTACCAATTGATGAACGACCGGGATTCGCCGATCTGGCAGAATCCCGGATACTGGCCGGTCACTTTCCGCATGACGTCCTTCTGGCACCGGGTCAGCACTGGCAAGGTCGCGGTGGACCAGGGAAGTGGAATCACCCGCGTAACAACCTCCGGTTTTGACCTCAGCGGCCTGGATTTCCACACTGGCGGCACGCTCGAGAAAAACTTCTCGTTTTACGTGCTGCCGTCTTCCGATAGCACGGGCGCCTTCCACTTCGAGACCGTCATGGGCCGGCTGGACAACCTGTTCGGAAGCACGTGGCTGAATTTGAAGCTCGGGAAGTTCGAACTGGACAATCTGCTTTCCGAGAAACGTATCCTAACCCTGACCGGCAACGGTGGAATCTACCAGCTTTACCACTTCATCCCGGCCGGCGATGGGAACATTTTCGGTCAAATGGGAGATAACCAGATCGGCGTCGAGTTGATGGGACACTCCTACAACGACCGGACTCGCTACTCGGCTTCCCTGCTCAGTTCGACTGACGGCAACGTGGGTCTGCCTTATGGCAACGCGTACACCGGATTCTTCACCGCGAGCCAAGCCTTTGATGTTGGCAAGCTGGGCGTTGACCGTATTGGTGCTTACGCCATGGTCGGCGAAGCTCCCACGTACTATTTGACGTCGGGCGGTAGTCCGCTCGGCGGCACGGGTATTGGCAACAAGAGCTTTCACCGCGAGGGATTCGTCGGGCAATTCTATTTCGGCGAACACTTCGATTTGCAGGTTGTGACGCAGCATGGTTGGGATAACGCCTGGTTCGGCCAAGGCTACGGCGATCCGATCGACGTTGCCGGCGCTCCGAATAATTTGCCCGGGACAACGCTGCCGGCAGGCTCGCAAGCGCCTACCTGGAATGGTGTGCTCTTCGAACCGCATTACGTGTACAGCCCGCAGCTGATCTTCCTCGGACGTTACGAGACGATCAAGATGTCGCGGCAAGCGACGCCCGGGACAGCCTCTAACCTGGGAAACATTTCCACCTACACTCTCGGCTTCCGCTACAACCCATTCATGACGAGCCGGGCAGGTTTTGCCTGGCATAACGAGTACAACTGGCTGCACCAGGATGGGACCGGCCCGATGGCCGGGCTGAATACCACCAACGTCAACACCAGCGAAGTCATGACGGGATTTGATTTCGACTTCTAACGAGAATGAATCGGCGGCGAACCACAATTCGCCGCCTCCAACTTCTTTCGAGGAAGACTATGAAGAACTTGAAGCGAGTGCATTATTTCAGTGCATTTCTGAGTTTCGTTCTCGCGGTGTGGGCCGCGGCGGCCGGGGCGCAAGATGTTCCGGATGTCGGGCCACATCCGCCAGCTCCGCCTAAGGAGATGGAGAGCCACATCGGCAACGTGGTCGGGCATTCGCAGAACGCCAAATCCGACTACCGCCGGTACTGCGCCGGATGCCACGGAGAACTGGGCGATGGCAACGGGGAGAACGCCGTCTGGCTCGATCCCAAACCTCGCGACTTCACTATGGCCATCTTCAAGTGCCGCTCGACTCTGACCGGCACACTACCCACCGATGAAGATCTGTTCAACACGATTGGCCGTGGGTTGACGAACTCGAACATGCCGATCTGGAACACGTTCAGCAATCAGCAGCGCGCTGATCTCGTGGCCTACATCAAGACTTTTTCCGCACGTTGGGGAAAAGAAAAGCCGGGCGACCCGATCAGCATTCCATCGGAGCCTCCCGTAACCATCGAGAGCATTTCGCACGGGAAATATCTGTTCACCAAGCTGGAGTGCTGGAAGTGCCATGGGCCGCAAGGGAAAGGCGACGGGCCTTCGGCATCGACGCTGACCGACAGCAAAGATAATCCGATTCGTCCGTACAATTTTGCCGACGGCCGCGACGATTCGCGGTTCAAGTGCGGGTCCACGAATCACGACATCTACAAGATCTTCATGACCGGCGTCGATGGAAGTCCAATGCCGTCGTTCGCTGACAACATTCAGCCTGCGGATGCGTGGGACCTGGTTCACTTCCTGCGAACTCTGCAAGTCAACCGTCACGGCAAAGAGAACGATGTACTGAAAGCAGCGGGCGGGAAGATTCCTGCCTACGTCGAGAAGCCGTCAGCCGCACCGGCCAGCCAATCTGGCAACGGAGCGGCAGGCGGAAATTAGATCGAATTTTCAACTACCGACCCTAGGATTCAGGAGGCAAGTAATGCGCGCGAGCAAGTCTTGTGTTGCGATTCTGATTGCAACGCTGTGTCCCGCCTTGATGCACGGCGGAACGATCAGTGGCAAAGTTACCTACACCGGAACTCCAGTCCGGCAGAAGCCGATCGACATGTCAAAGGAGCCCTCCTGCGCCAAGCAGCACGCGACTCCCGTCCCGACCGAGACCGTCGTCGCCGGCGCGAACAATGCGCTTGAGAACGTTGTCGTGTACATTTCGGCGGGAGCGGATGACGCCAATGCGCCGGCCCAGGCGGTGACCTTTACGCAGAAGGGCTGCCAGTACCTTCCTCACATCATTGCGATGCATACCGGGCAGGACCTCAAGGTCATCAACGATGACCAGACCTCCCATAACATCCACCCGCTCGCCAGGCAAAACCGCGAATGGAACAAGTCTCAGCCACCGGGTTCGCCCGCCATCGATGCGAAGTTTGATCAG
Organism: uncultured Acidobacteriota bacterium; assembly: GCA_963763845.1. Taxonomy (GTDB): domain Bacteria; phylum Acidobacteriota; class Terriglobia; order Terriglobales; family Acidobacteriaceae; genus Sulfotelmatobacter. The sequence continues at coordinate 55,654 of CAVXPX010000007.1, read as the reverse complement.
CCAGAATTCATCTCGGTGAAGTGCAATATCCATCCCTGGATGCACGGCTGGTTCGCCGTTCTGAAAACCAATCACTATTCCATCAGTTCCAACGGCGGCGGATTCTCATTGCCGAATCTTCCTCCGGGCAAATACACGGTAACAGCCTGGCATGAGGATTACGGAACCCAGACCCAAGACGTCACGATCTCGGGGAACGAGACCAAGGCGATCACCTTCAGCTTCAAAGCTAAAGCGTATTAGAGATTGATGTTTTCGCGTCGAAGCCCGGCGCATTTTGTGCGCCGGAATGACGACCTGTTTTTCATCGGCAGCTCGGGCGGTTCGGGCGGATGCGAGGGAATATGAGCGGGAAGCTATTCGCGGTGATCGTAATTCTGATTGCACTGGCCTCTGCGGTTCCGATCATTACTCACACATTTGTGGGAGCGAACGTCGCTCCGCCGCAGGACATCTCAACGCACGGCCCTGAGATCGACAAGCAAATGGACGAGACGATGATTGAGGCGGGTTTGTCGTTCCTTGCCGCCCAGATCCTGCTCGGTCTGTTCGTCTGGAGTTTTGCCGGAAGGAAGAATGGTCAGATCAAGACGTTCCCCGGCGGACCCAAGTACTTGATCCTGGCAGCATTCCTGCTGGTCGGCACGGAAGCGATTGCTCTGGGCGCGATGGGGAGCAAAGCCTGGGCCAAAGTTTATTTTCAACCGGCTTCGGCCGACGCCCTCCCCGTTCAGGTGCAAGCTGGTCAGTTCGCGTTCTATTTCCGCTATGCCGGGCCTGATGGAAAATTCGGCACGATCCATCCCGACAAGATCGACGAAGGCAGCGCCAACTTCTTCGGGCTCGATCCGGAAAACGATATTCCGGCGCGCGACGACATTCAATCGGGCGAGCTTGTCATCCCGGTCAATAAAGAAATCCATCTGATGATGCACGCCAAAGACGTGGGGCATTCGTTCTACGTGCGTGAATTGCGGGTGCAGCAGGACTTCGTGCCGGGACTCGATCTTTCCCTTCATTTCACTGCAACCAAAATCGGCAGGTACGAAATCGTCTGCACGCAGCTCTGCGGACTTGGTCACTACAACATGAAGGGATATCTGAGCGTTGTTTCGCAGGAAGATTTCGACAAGTGGCTGAAGGCGCAGGCGAATAGTTGAGCGGTTCGCGTCGTTCCGGGATACACGGCGAGCTCCAACTCAATCGAGAGGAAAAGGGCAATGTCTGAGGCATCCGTACACGCAGTTCATCATGGTCCACCGACGAGCTTTATCCGCAAACACGTCTTCAGCCTCGACCACAAGGTAATCGGCAAACAGTATTACGCGCTGGCTTTGGTTGCCGTGGTCACAGGCATGGTTCTTTCGTGGATCATGCGAATTCACCTGGTGTGGCCGAATTCGCCGATCCCTGGTTTGGGATGGCTCTCGAAGGTCGGCGCGCCGGGCGGAGTAGTGACGCCGGAATATTACCTCTCGCTGATGACCATGCACGGCACGCTCATGGTCTTCTTCGTATTGACGAATGCACCGTTCGCCGCTTTCGGCAATTATTTTCTCCCGATCCAGATTGGCGCCGAGGACATGGCGTTCCCGCGCTTTAACATGATGTCGTTCTGGACGACGTTCGTCGCCTTCTGCATTCTCGTGACGGCATTCTTCGTGCCGGATGGTCCGCCGCTCTCGGGCTGGACGGCGTACGCCCCGCTGAGCGCAGTCGGTTCGGACGCTGGACCGGGTCAGGGGTTAGGGCAGACGTTGTGGGCCCTCTCGATATTTGTCTTCTGCATTGCGTCGCTGCTGGGTGCATTGAACTTTATTGCGACGACGCTGGATTTGCGCACCAAGGGCATGACATTGGCGCGCATGCCGATCGTCAGTTGGGCGTGGTTCATCACTTCCTGCATCTCTCTGCTGGCTTTCGCCGTGCTGATGCCCGCCTGCCTGCTGCTGATTCTGGATCGAGTAGCCGGAACCAGCTTCTTTATTCCTTCCGGGTTGAATGTCAGTGATCACCTGCAGCCACATCAGGGCGGATCGCCGCTGCTCTGGCAACACTTATTTTGGTTCTTCGGCCATCCTGAGGTTTACATCGCGATCCTGCCGGCGATTGGAATTGTCAGCCACATCCTGATCTGCAACATGCGGCGTCCGATGTTGAGCCACAAGACAATCATCTACTGCATGATGGGCATCGGCTTCCTCAGTTACATGGTTTGGGGACACCACATGTTCCTCAGCGGCATGAATCCGTTCTCGGCGCTTGTCTTCTCGTTTCCCACGCTGATGATCACGATTCCGGCCACGATCATGACGCTGATCTGGCTGGGGAGCCTTTACGGCTCGAACTTGCGGATCAATAGCGCGTCGCTGTTCTGCATCGGGTTCATTTCGATGTTCGTGAGCGGCGGCGTCAGCGGATTCTTCCTGGCGCAGCCTTCGATCGACATCTACCTGCATGCGACCTATTTCGTGGTGGGCCACTTCCACATGGTGATGGGCGTGGCGGCAATCATGGGTGTCTTTGCCGGAACCTATTTCTGGTTCCCCAAGATGACCGGACGCATGATGAACGAGACACTCGGGAAGTGGCACTTCTTCCTGACGCTGATCGGCACGTATGCGATTTTCATGCCGTTTCACTATCTGGGTCTGGCAGGGAATGTGCGCCGCTACTCCGCGTTCACGGACGACTTCCTGGTGCCGCTGCTTCCGGTTCACAAGTTCATCACGATTGCCGCGCTGTTCACCGGAGCCGCGCAGCTGATCTTCATCTTCAATCTGATTTACAGCCACTTCAAGGGAGCGCCTGCACCTGAGAATCCATGGGAATGCACTTCGCTTGAGTGGTCGACGCCGTCGTCGCCGCCGCCGTTTGACAATTTCGGCGGACAGCATCCGGTGGTCTATCACGATCCTCATCAGTACGGAGTGAAGAGTTCGACTGGGGATTACTTGATGCAAACCTCGCCGGAGCGCGCCGGAGAGACGCCGTAGTTGGGTTCGATCATCTGGATTCAGCAATACGAGCGAGTCAGGGAGGGAAGTGAGCCGTTATGGCGACGACGTTGCACCCAACGCAAGTTGGAGTTGAGCGGGAACCGCGCCTGTACCACGGAGGCAGCTCAGGAGGCGGATTGCGCGGTCCGATTTCGGATCGGAGCGATTTGCCTGCGGTGAAGGACTTTTCCGGCGAACCGGCCCGCACTGGAATCTGGGTCGGCTTGTCGGCGATCGCGATGACCTTTGCCGCGCTCACGAGCGCTCTGTACGTTCGTGAGGGAGCGGCGACGGACTGGCATCACATCGTCCTTCCTCCGATTCTCTGGTTCAATACCGCGGCTTTGATCGCAAGCAGTGTTGCGCTCGAAGGTGCCCGTCGGCGTGTCGCGGCCTTTATGCGCGGGGAACAAAGCAGCCGCTCTGTGCCGATGCTGTGGCTCGAAATCAGCATGCTGCTGGGCCTTGTGTTCGTGGTCGGGCAATACCTGGCATGGCTGAGCTTGCGGGCGCAGGGATTGTATCTGCCCACCAACCCGAACAGTTCCTTCTTCTATGTGTTTACAGGAGTGCACGTGATTCACGTTGTGGGAGGCCTCGGCGGTTTGAGCCGCGTGATTCTCAAGTTTCGCAACAAGCAGAATCCGTTGCGCCGAAGCACCCTCGATGCCACTTCGTATTACTGGCATTTCATGGGGCTGTTGTGGATTTACCTGCTGTTCGTTTTGTGGATAAAGCTCTAACCGATTGCGGGAGGCACTGTGAGCGAAGCCGATCTGAGCATGGGGCATGGCGCGGCGGTAATGGAAGCCCGCCCATTTGCGATCCCATCGAAGAAACTCGTGATGTGGCTGTTCATCATTTCCGACGCCTGCACCTTCGGCGCGATGTTTTTCGCCTATGGATTCGTCAAGAATGCAGCGCCTGACTGGCCGCATCCGTTCGAATCCGCCAGCATCATGAACGCGCTGATCATGACCTTTATCCTGGTCACGAGCAGCCTGACGATTCTGGTCGCGGTCCGCGCGGCAAAGGCGGCGAACAAATCGAAGGCCATCCTGTGGACTTTTATCACGGTGGCATTGGGCCTCGTTTTCGCCGCGTTGCACCTGAAGGAATGGATGGGACTGATCGGAGAAGGCGTTCGCCTCTTCCAGAATCCCTGGGGGGCGCCGATGTTTGGAGCTTCCTTCTTTGCGATTACCGGACTCCACTTGGCCCACGTCGTGAGCGGCGCCGTGGCTCTGACGGTCGTCGTTCTGGGCTACCAGCGAGGCCGCTATAACTCCGATGACCTCGAGATCTGGTCGCTCTACTGGCACTTCGTCGACCTCGTCTGGATGTTCGTGGTTCCAATGGTGTACCTGATGAACGTAAAAGCCTAACGGGAGAGTGCGATGGAATCGAATCAGGGAAGTAGCAAAGGCGATCTGGTCGTTTATGTGCTGATCTTGATCCTGGCCTGCGTACAGGTCTTCGCGCTGAAGGGGCATCTTTTTGCGATGCTCGCGGTGGCGGCCATTCAGGCGTTTCTTGCGGTCAGCTTCTTCATGCACCTCGGATCGGAGAAGCCCACCTTACGCCTTGCGCTCATTCCCGCGACGCTTTTCGTCCTGGTCATGATGAACATGATCTGGGCCGACAGCTATCGCTTAATCAGCATGAAGCCGTTTGCGAAGTAGAGGTGAAGTATGAAATTCCCGCGATTACGACGCCTCACCGGCTGCACCAAGATAGCCTTGGCCGGCGCTCTTGTGCTGGCGGCGAACGCTGCCTGCCAGGCACAAAGTTGCGCCCTTTGCTATACCCAGGCGGCCGGAGCTGGTCATCGGCTGATTCAAGGCCTGCGGACGGGCATTCTCGTACTGATTGTGCCTCCTATGTTTATGTCGGTCGGCATCACTGTGTTGGCTTACAAAAAGCGCCATCGGACGAATGATCCGACACAGGCTGCGAAATCGAAATACGACTGGTAACCGCCCGGCCTTTCTCTTGAGCGATCGGTATTGCTGAAGAAATATCGGGAGGCACGAACATCCCTGCCGGTTCTCTCTCCCGCGTGGCATAATCGTCGGAACGTCTCTGACCAGGTGCCATCCGATGCGAAAAAAATTCATCCCGGTTCTCTGTTTTTGTCTCTTCGCGATCGTCCTGCCGTGCGGCGCAAAGGCCCCGACTCCCAAACCTCTCCAAATCTATTTCATCGATGTCGAAGGCGGGCAGTCGACCCTGATCGTCAGTCCCTCCGGCGAGTCGCTCTTGATCGACACGGGCTGGCCCGGCTATGACGGCCGCGACGCCGACCGCATTGTGTCTGCTGTCCATCAGGCTGGTCTAAAGCAGATCGACTACGTTCTGATCACGCATTACCACCGCGACCACGTGGGCGGAGTCCCGCAACTGGTCGACGGCATGAAGGTCGGAACCTTCGTCGATCATGGGCCGAACATGGAGGCCTCAGACGTCACTCGTACGGACTATGCCGCGTATGAAAAGGCGATTGCCGGACATGCCCATGTCGTCGTGAAACCCGGATGGGGACTTCCCATCAAGGGCATACAAGTCCGCGTTCTAACGGCGGCTGGCGAACACATAACCGAGCCGTTGCCCGGGGCCGGCCAGGCAAACAAATATTGCGGCGCTGAACCCAAAGCTGCCGTCGATGACACCGAGAACGCCCGCTCTGTGGGCGTTTTGATCACCTACGGCGATTTCAAGTTCCTGGATCTTGGCGACCTCACCAAAAAGAAAGAACTGGAAATCGCATGCCCCAATAACATGATCGGCACTGTTGACCTGTTCCTGGTTACGCATCACGGAACGGATCTTTCGAACACGAAAGCGATGGATTGGGCGATTCATCCGAGAGTCGCGATCATCGACAATGGCCCGCGCAAAGGCGCAAGTCCTGCTGCCTGGCAGATCGTGCACGATTCGCCGGGGCTTGAGGATCTGTGGCAGTTGCACTACGCGGAAGAATCCGATCGGGAGCACAACGTCGATCCTGACCACATCGCCAACGTAAAAGAGAACTGTGAAGGGAAGGGAATCAAGGTAGTCGCGCAAAGCGACGGCACCTTCACGGTCACGAACGAGCGCACGGGGATGGAGAAGACCTACACCAAGAAGTAAATGACACTTCCAATGATCGTCATTGTGATGGGAGTCGTCGGGTCCGGAAAAACGACGGTTGGCCGCATACTGGCGCAGCAATTGGGATGGGAATTCGCCGACGCCGACGATTTCCACCCGGAAGCGAATATCGACAAGATCCGCCACGGTATCTCACTTACCGATGCCGATCGCGAGCCGTGGCTCGAAAGTCTTCGCGCCGCAATCGTTCAGTGGATGAAGACAGGGAAAAACGCCGTGCTGGCCTGCTCTGCCTTGAAACGCAACTACCGCGAGATATTGCAAGTGGGACCGGCGGTGCGGTTCGTCTATTTGAAAGGAAGTCCTGCCTTAATCGCCGAGCGGCTGAGATCCCGGCGCGGTCATTTCGCGAACCACCAAATTCTTGCCGGGCAGTTTGCCGACTTGGAGGAGCCGGATGATGCGATAACCGTGGAGATCTCCTTAGCCCCAGAGCAGATTGTTGAGCAAATTCGCACAGAGCTCCGCTTAGAGTAGAATCCTCAAACCACAGCCATCCGGAACTTGCCCTTGGACACCAAGCCTGACCGCCTCGAATCCGCCATAGTCTCCCGGCTCATGTGGCGGCTGATGCCCTTTCTTTTCCTCCTTTATATTGTTGCCTATCTCGACCGCATCAATGTCAGCTTTGGCGTGCTGCAGATGCGCACCCAACTGGGGCTCACTGATCGCATGTACGGTCGGGCCGCCGGAATGTTCTTCGCCGGCTACTTCTTCTTTCAGTTGCCGAGCAATCTTGTACTGGAGAAACTCGGGGTTCGCCGCTGGATTTCGGCGCTCATGGTGACCTGGGGGGTGATCTCTTGCCTGATGGTCTTCATTCGAGGACCGGTCAGCTTTTACACCATGCGGTTTCTGCTTGGGGCGGCGGAGGCCGGATTTTTCCCCGGCATCATCCTTTATATGAAGCGATGGTTTCCGGCGCGATCCCGGGCTCGCGCCGTCGCCTGGTTCATGACCGCCAATCCGCTTGCCGGCGTTGTGGGCAGCCCGATTTCCGGGGCCCTGCTTGGTCTTCACGGCGTGGGACTCGCCGGTTGGCAATGGGTTTTCCTGATCGAAGGCTTGCCCGCCATCATTCTCGGCGGCGTGGTTTTCCTGACATTGGCCGATACTCCCCAGGAGGCGCACTGGCTTAAAGGCGACGAGAAAACCTGGTTGCTCGAGAAACTGGCACAGGAACAGAGAGAAGATGCGATCGTACCGCTTCGAAGCATCTGGGCAGTTCTCTTCAGCGGCAGAATTTGGCTGCTGTCGCTGGTATATTTTGGCGTGTCGACGACCATGTATGGGGTGACCCTCTGGTTGCCGACGGTGATTCGCGCATTCTCCGGCCTGAGCTATTTCTGGACTGGTGTAGTTGCGGTTCTTCCATTCCTGGTGGCTGTCATTGCGATGGTTCTTGTAGGAATGAGGTCGGACCGGAGTGGCGAAAGGCGCTGGCATACGGCCGTGCCCGCCTTTACAGCCGCTGCAGGGCTGATCGTGGCTGCCTACGGAAATTCGACGATCGTTGTCGTTGCCGGCATCGGCATCGGACTGGCTTTCGCAGAATCGATGTGTGGCCCGTTTTGGGCCATGGCTACTTCTCGGATGGCTGGTCTCTCTGCCGCGGCAGGAATCGCGGTAATCAACTCCCTGGCCAATCTTGGAGGTTACTTTGGCCCGGATATCGTGGGAGTATTTCGAAGTGAGAGCGGAGGTTTCCGTGGAGGCTTGCTGGCGATCGCAGCGACCGTCGCACTGAGTGGCGCAGTTGCGCTGATTGTCGGCCGTCCGGCAATGAAGGATGCTACGATCGGTTCCCTTGCCGCGGGCCGGCCTCAGTCTGGTGCCTGATTGCATCCAAAAACGGCGCCTTCCTGCTTCGTTCCCTGCGCCTGATTGTTTACAATAAAGGTTTCGTCTGGAGTAAATAGACGATTTTGTAAGGACGAACGCAATTTTGGATCCCTCAAACCACAACTCCAGTGGGTCTCCAACCGTCTACTGGCGGGTGGAAGGCAGCCTTCTCGACCTGACCGTGGTCAGGCCCGTGGCGTTCTTCACCTGGAATGCACAGACCTTCGCGGAGCGCTTCCGCCGGCGCGGGCTGATCTTCGTGATGGCCCTGCTGCGTCCTTTTCTTTATTCCACCAATAGAAAGTTCGCCACTCGGGTAGTTCACACTGTCTTGCGCGGCGTTACCCGCGACCGCCTCGATCTGCTGGGAGAAGAATATTTCGAGTACAAGTTGAAGCCCCGGTTGAAGGCGAGTGGAGTCAATCAGGTTCAGGAACTCGTCCGAAGCGGCGCGGATGTTGTTCTGGTGAGCCAGGCTCTCGAACAGATCATGCGGCCTCTGGCCAAACATCTTGGCGTACGGCATATCGTCGCCAACCGTCTGGAATTTCGCGGCGGTACAGCCACCGGTCGGCTTCTTGATCCAGTGATCCGTCCCAGAGGCGCGTTTGCGCCGTTCCGCGAAAACATGCCGGATGGCCGGCGGGCGCCCAAAACGTTGGCCCGGCACCTCGATATCACCCTCGAAGAATTGCGCGGCGCAGTGATTCCTGCCGACCGGCAAGTGTCGTCCCTCGTCCGTCCGATTGTTCACTTCGACGGACACCGGCAAGCCCAAGGGTTCTCGGTTCGGCACGCGTTCGGCGGCAAGCAGGTGATGTTGATCGGTGTGACCGGCTTCATCGGCAAGGTCTGGCTGGCGAATACGTTGCTGGACCTGCCCGAGATCAAGCGAATCTATCTGCTGATTCGCCGTCAGAAATCCAACCCGGCGCAGCAACGGTTTCAGAAGATGGTAGAGGACTCACCGGTTTTCGATCCGTTATTTGAGCGGTATGGCGATAAGCTCCCCGATTTTCTTCAGGAAAAAATCGAAATCGTCGAAGGCGATGTGACGCTGCCCGGCCTTGGTTTCACAAATCAGGTCGGCCGCCAGCTGCAGTCGAATCTCGATCTGATCATTAATAGCTCCGGCCTTACCGACTTCAATCCCGATCTGCGCGACGCTCTTGCGGCCAACACGGACGCTGTGGTGAATGTTCTCGAGTTCGTGCGATCGTCGGACCACGCTGGGCTGCTGCATCTCTCGACGTGCTACGTTGCCGGCGAGCAGGATGGCCGCGTCAGTGAGAAGCTGACCCCGAACTATAATCCGCGCGGTCTGGATGATTTTGACGCCGAACAGGAATGGCACTCCTTACACGAACTCGTCAAGGAAGCGGAAGCCCGTTCGGAGAGCGAAGAAGTGACCTCCGGCTTGCGCATGCAGGCTCAGTCGAAAGAACATGCGGCCAAGAATCTGCAGGGAGCAGCTCTAGAGAACCAGATTCGCAAGAATCGCGTGCGTTGGTTGAAAACCTATCTGACGGAAACTGGAACCCGCCGCGCCAAGGAACTCGGCTGGCCCAATACCTACACGCTCACCAAGAGCCTGGCTGAGTCTTTGATTGCAAAATACGGAACCGGATTGCCTGTCGCGGTGGTTCGGCCAGCGATTGTCGAGACGTCGGTGTCAAAACCATTCCTGGGCTGGAATGAGGGCATCAATACGTCGGCTTCGCTTTCTTATCTGTTAGGAACCTATTTCCGGCAGTTGCCTTCGAATCAGAGCAAGCGGCTCGACATTATTCCCGTGGATTCAGTTTGCGCCGGAATGACGTTGATCGCGGCTGCAGTGATGGAGCGCCGGCACGATCCTCTCTACCAACTGGCCACCTCCGTAACGAATCCTTGCGACATGGGACGGTCCATCGAGCTCACTTCTTTGGCGCACCGCAAGCACTATCGGGCGCAAGAGGGCCTGGAATCGTGGCTGCGACTGCGGTTCGACGCCATCCCGGTCTCCAAAGCGCGATATAACCGGATGTCGGCGCCCGCGCAAAAAGCGATTGTAAAATCGATTCAACGCATCATGTCGCCGCTTCCGCTGAAGAAAGCTCCGCTGGTGAAAACCGAGCGCAATCTCGAGCGGCTGGAGAAGCTGATCGAGCTGTTCGAGCCGTTTATCTTGCTCAACGAGCATGACTTCACCGCTGAGAATATCGAGAAGCTGTCGTACTCTCTCATCCCGGAGGAGCGAGAACAGTTCGCTTACGATACGCGCTCGCTGGATTGGTGGGAGTATTGGATTAACATCCACATTCCAGCATTGCGGCGCTGGACCTATCCTCTGATTGAGGGCCGTCCCCTGGAGGCGCGGCCGCCTCGCACCTTTCAACTCTCACCCGTCAACGGAGACACCGTGAAGACCGGGACGAATGGAGCCACGTGGCGATATTCCTGACCGGATCGACCGGATACATCGGCGCCCATGTCGCTGCCAACCTTCTTGACGGCCATGGCGCCTCGCTCAACCTGCTGGTGCGCGCGCGCGACCCGCAGGAAGCTCAGTTGCGTCTCTGGCGCTCCCTGCAGTTGCATCTCGACTTCCCGCGCTTCTACGAATATCTGCAGACCAAAGTGCGAATCTTTTGTGGAGACCTGACGTCTTCCGGATTCGGCCTCAGCCGTGATGATTACGATCGACTGGTGCACACCACTGATTCGGTGATTCATTGCGCCGCTTCGCTGAATCGAAAATCCGAGAAGAGCTGCCTGAATGTGAATCTGCGCGGCACCCTCGAAGTACTGACGCTGGCCCGCCAAGCCGAACATTATCACGGTCTCCGTCGCTTCAGCGAAGTAAGCACGGTTGCGGTCGCAGGTAAGCGGAGCAATGAGGTTGTGGAGGAAGATCACTCGATTGAATGGGACCGTTCTGATTACGATCCTTACGCCCGTACCAAGAAATTTTGCGAGCACATGACCCGCGTCTTGTTGCCTGACACGCCGAAGACGATCTTTCGTCCGAGCATTGTCCTGGGAGACAGCCGGCGTCCAGAAACGACGCAATTCGAAATGGTGAAGGCCTTCGTATTCCTGGCAGGGCTGCCTGCATTGCCTTTTCGGCCGGCTGACAAGATCGACATCGTCAATGTAGATTTCGTGGCGGACGCAATCGCCACTCTACATCAGAAAGAACAGCCCGGATACGACATCTACCATCTTTCTTCCGGGACTGCTTCCCAGACATTCCGGGAAATTACGAATGCGTTGGCCTCCGCCCAACAGAAGCGCAAGCCGGTTTTCGTGCCCTTCACGGAAAAGCCGTTTGCGGGATCTGTAAACTTCCTTTCCAATCGCAAGGGACCAATTGGCCAGGGAGCCACATTGCTGAAGGTTTTCATGCCCTATCTGACCTGGAACACGGTTTTCGACAATACCCGTGTGACGTCAGAGCTGGGCCGACGGCCGGTTCCGTTTTCGCAGTATAGCTTTCCGCTATTGACTTTCAGCCGCGAAAACGATTTCGAATATGAATATCAGCCGTGGCCCGCCGCCCAGGGGGGTAGCGCAGCATGATGGACCTCATCCTGGAAGCCTGGGTCAGTGGCAACATCGAGCGCGCCAAAGCACGATGGATGCTGGGCGGAAACAAACCCTGGCAGCCAGGAGAAAAATTGAAGCTCCTCTTTGCGGGATACAACGGTACGCGCAACATGGGCTCCGACGTTCGTGTGGAAGAGATGCTGCGCCAGATTCGGCACATTCTCGGGCCCGATCGCGTCGACTTCAGCGTGATGAGCCAGGTGTTCGACTTCTCCAAAGGATATTTCGAGGGCACGAGACAGGTACACCTGCCCGACATCTTTCCTCCGTTCTTGTACGACGAGGTTCCGAAGCATCACGGGGTCGTCGCGTGTGAAGGATCGATGTTCAAGAGCAAGTTCGCCAACGCCCTGACGACGATGATGATCGGCTCCCTTGGAATTGCGGCGGTCGAAAACAAACTCTCCGTCGGATATGGCGCCGAGGCGGGCCACATGGATCCGTTGGTCGCGAAGATGTGTGGCCGTTATTGCAAGAACTCGCTCGTCATCACGCGCAATGAGGAATCCCGCACGATTCTCCGGGAGCTTGGAGTCCCGACAGAACTGGGAACGGATACGGCCTGGACATTCGAACCGCGGCCTGCGGAATATGGTCAGTCGGTTCTGCGACAGGTTGGCTGGGACGGTCACACGCCGGTGCTGGTCGTCTGTCCCATCAATCCATTTGAGTGGCCGGTGAGGGCATCGGTAGCGAAGTATGCCGTGCACAGCCTGACCGGTGTCTTCAAAGACAGCCATTACCGTACTGTCTACTTTCACAATTCCGGGCCGGCCGCCGACCGCGCGTATCAGCACTATTTGAGCTCGATTGCGAACGCCGTCGATGCCTTCCGCAAGCAACGGAAAGTCTTCGTCATTCTGGCGGCAACCGAGCGGCTCGATGCGCGTCCGGCCAACCGCATCTCGGAAAAACTGGGTGGCGTGCCCGTTCTGAGTTCCGATCAATACAATATGTACGAACTGGTCAGCATTCTGCGTTCGTGCCACATGATGGCTTCATCGCGCTACCACGGGATCGTCACTTCCATGCCGGCGCTTGTGGCCTCAGCAGGAATCACCATGGACGAGCGCATTCGCAACCTGATGCGGGAACGAGGACACCAGGAATTGCTGATGACGGTGGACGATCCAGATCTCGAGCCCAATCTTCTTGAGGCGCTGGAAAAGCTGGCCACAGAACGTGAGCGCATCGCGGACGGCATTGCGCGCACCGTGGTCAAAAATTTGAAAGTCATGGCGCGCATGGGAGTTTATTTCGAGGAGGAAGTACAGCGCCGCTATCCCGAGTTTCCCACGCGCCGCGGCGAATGGAGTTGGGAAGATTATCTCCCTCCAATGAACGCCTCGCTGCGGCAGTTGGTCGCAGCTTACAACTGATCAAATCCTAATTTCAAACCCATGCCATTCGTCGGAGAAATCTTCTCGCAACTCAAAGCCACCGCCAACGCGGTGGTGCTGCAGGAGATTCGCGACGGTCAGATCAGCGGCGTGACAGGATCAGAATTTCTCGAACTGATTCGCAAAGCCCGCACGTTCGTTGCTGCGAAGGGCCTGAAAAAAGGGGATCGCTGCGGCATTCTCGCCGCCAACAGCATTCGATGGATTGCATTGGACCTGGCCGCCATCGCCGAGGGCTTGATCGTCGTGCCTCTTTATTCCCGCCAAGCGCCTGCGGAGGTGGTTGCAATGATGAAGGACAGCACGCCGTCCCTCGTCTGCTGCGGAGATGCAAGCTTGCGCGCCAGGATCGAGCAGGCGTGGCCCCAATCTCCGCCGCGCTTCCTCTTCGATGAAATCTTCGGCGGTGTTGAAGGAATCACGCTCGATCGTCCACAGGTCCGCGACGAAGATCCGGTCACGATCATCTACACGTCAGGGACTTCGGGTGAAGCAAAAGGCGTCGTGCTCACTGCGGCCAATGTGGGATTCATGCTGGGATGCACCTCGGCGCGGCTCGACCAACTGATGGGAGGCCGAACTGCTCAGGACCGCATTTTTCATTATTTGCCTTTCAACTTCTGCGCATCCTGGATTGCCGTGCTGAGCTTCATGCTGCGCGGCAGCCTCGTCACTCTGAATACGGACCTGACGAAAATCCCGGCCGACATGTCCCTGGTCGCGCCACACTATTTTCTGAATGTTCCACAATTGCTGGAGCGAATGCGCCGTGCCGTCGACGAACAGATCACAAAAAGGGGTGGAGTCGTGCTGGCTGTCTATTCGCGCGCGAAAGCAGCCTGGGCGCGCAAGGGCACCCGGTCGAATGGAGGCGGAGTCTGGCTCTGGTTGGCGAATGCCGCTATATTCCCCGCCATACGCAAAAAGATGGTCGGGACGAATCTGCGAGCTCTGATCTGCGGTTCGGCTCCATTGCCTCCAGAGACGCAGGACTACTTCCGGATGCTCGGGATTTCTGTGCTGCAGGTTTACGGTCTTACGGAAACAACCGGTATTTGCACGATGGACGATCCCCACAACCCCGTGCCCGGACGCGTGGGGCCGGCCATCACCGGCATTGAGATGAAGCTTGGCGACAACGATGAGATCATTGTTCGTGGGCCCAATGTCTTTCCCGGATATTGGAATCGCCCGCAACAAACCGCCGAAGTTCTGCAGGACGGCTGGTTTCATACGGGAGATCAGGGCGAGATCGACTCCACCGGGACCTGGCGAATCGTCGGTCGCATCAAGAATCTGATCGTTTTAGGTTCCGGCCATAAAATAGCCCCTGAAACGATCGAGGAAGAAATCGCCCGCCAGCTTCCGGCGGCGCAGCAGGCGGTGATTGTGGGCAATGGCCAAGGATATCTTTCAGCTATAGTTACTGGCAGCGTGAGTCGCGAGCAAGTCCAGTCAGCTTTGGATGCCGTGAATCCGCATTTGCCTCACTACAAGCAGGTGCGGGCGTTTTGTCTGCGTCCCGAGCCCTTTTCGATCGAGAATGGATTGTTGACCGCGAACGGGAAGCTGAAGCGCGATTTGATCTCATCGCGCATGAAGGACGAAATCGAAAGCATGTATCAGGTCAGGCAGGCGGTTTAGCGAACTCCCGAAAAAAGGATCGGATGCAGGCATTCAAAGGTCAAGCGCTATCGTGGGAGCTGCGAAACGGAGTCGTCGAACTCCTGCTCCATCGTCCGCCTTGCAACGAATTGGGATCGCTGTCCCTCTCAGAATTAGAGAAGTTTGCCGTCGCCCTCGGTAATCTGGAAAAGAGCGCTCACGCGCTGATCATCCACAGTGAGTTGAAGTCCGGCTTCTGTGCCGGCGCCGATCTGCGCGAACTTTACGAGCGCTCGGAGACGATGGATAAGTCAGACGCAGTGGAAGGCGTACGCGATTTTCTGGAGCGCATTCATCGCGTGCTGAATCGAATTGACGGCTCGCCCTTGTCAACAATCGCGGCGGTCCACGGAGTCACGTTTGGCGGAGGTTTTGAACTTGCCCTGGTCTGCGACCTGATCATTGCCGACAAGATGGCCCGGTTCTGTTTTCCGGAGCTGCGCCTGGGGCTGGTCCCCGGATTCGGCGGAATCCCTCGTCTGAAGCGGGATCTCGGCAATGCGGTCGTGCGTGATTTGTTATTGACCGGACGCAGCTTCAATGCCGCGAAGGCGCAACAGATCGGGCTCGTCAGCCAGGTTGTTTCCGAGGGAGAAGCCTTGCGGGCAGCCCGCGCTGCGGCTGCTCAAATGGGTAAGTTTGACCGGGGTACTGCGGCGGCTGCGAAGGCGTTTATCAAACCAATCCCGTATGATGAACTCCTGAGAGAGATCGACATCTTCTGCGACCTATTTAACCGGCCCGCGGTCAGAGCGGGATTGAAGAAATTCGTGGAAAGCACCGACGCTCAGCCATACTTGCCCTGATCTGGAACCAAACCGATGCAGACACTCGACCACACTCTCGACGAAATTCTTAGTCTAGCGGCGGCCCACTTCAGGGTTCCGCGAGAAAAACTATCGCCGGACGATGACTTTTTCAAAACTCTCGGTATCGACAGCCTGCAAACCCTCGACTTGCTCACGAAACTGGAAAGCCATTTTCACGTCGAATTGCCGGACTACGAGTTGCAGGGAGTCACCGATTTCCGCACCTTGGCCGGAAGAATTCAGGCGCGGCTATAGAGGAAAAGATCTTCTGGCTGGCGTCCGTGAATGTTGATTGCCGAGGAACGCCCACGCAGCCTGGCGTTCGGATTTCCAGTTCGCAATCTACAATCTAAGGTTCGGCTATTTCGTCATGCTTGATCTCAGCAGATATACGTGTTTAGGCGCGGCACTGCGCGACGCACTCGACCGCTTCTCATCCGAGGTCTGCTTGATCGAGGCGGAACGCGATCGCGAAAAACTGCGACTCACCTATTCCGATTTCAAAGAGATCGCGCTTCCTCTAGCCCGCGCTCTGGAAGATGCCGACTTCGACCCGAACGACCGCGCCGCAATCATCATGACCAATCAGTCGAAGTGGCTGATCTCGGCGTACGCCATTTTTTATTGCGGCGGCGTCGTGGTTCCTCTCGACTACAAGCTCTCAGCGGACGAGCATCTCCAACTGCTGGCGCACTCCAGGGCGAAGGTGCTCATTGTCGAATACCACCTCTGGCGGGCGATCATGCAGGCGCCCGAATTTCAGAAGATCACCACCAAGATCGTCCTCGTCACAGAAGCGCCGCTCGGCGCAGACTTGGCGGGCGCCTTCCGTTGGGAGGACTTCAAGCGCAAGGGCGCTCCTGATTTCGTGATGCGCCAGAAGGACGATGTGGCCTGCATCGTCTATTCCTCCGGCACCGGAGGCCGTCCGAAGGGCTGCGTTCTCACCCATGAGAATTACCTGGAGCAGTGTCGCTCTCTTACCGCATGGTATCCGTTCTGGCCGGGCGTCCGTTACCTGAGCATTCTGCCGACCAACCACGCCATCGATTTCATGGTCGGCTTTATCGGACCGTTCGTTTGCGGAGCCTGCGTCGTGCATCTGCGGACGCTGCGGCCAGAATTCGTCCGCGACGCCTTCGTTCGTTACCGCATCACGTATGTCTCGCTCGTGCCGATGATCGTGAAGAACCTGGAGCGCGGCCTGCGGGCCAAGTTCGATGAATTGCCGTCATGGAAGCGCGGGCTGCTGAACTCCATGATTGGGATCAACCGCGTCATGACGCGGCGTCGTCCGAATGTGAAGCTCAGCCGCCTTTTGCTCTCGAATATTCACCGCGGGTTCGGCGGAGAATTGCTTGCCCTGATCACGGGCGGCGCGTTCATGGAGCCCTCGACGATGCAATTCTTCTACGATCTCGGCATTCCGGTTGTGAATGGCTATGGGCTGACCGAGGCGGGAACCGCCCTGACGTTGAACGATCTCAAACCGTTTCGAGCTGATACCGTCGGCAAGCCGCTTCCCGGCGTTGAGATCCGGATACTGAATCCTGACGCCGAGGGCGTGGGCGAAGTCGCAGTCCGCAGCAAGACCGTCATGTCGCACTATCTCGATGATCCCGAGCTGACGCTGGAAACAATCGTCGATGGCTGGCTTCTGACGGGCGATCTGGGACGCTTTGAACACCACGGCCATTTGCAGCTGTTCGGGCGAAAGAAAAATATGATCGTCACCGAGGGCGGGAAGAATATTTATCCCGAGGACATCGAGACAGTTTTCGACGGCCTGCCGGTCAAGGAATATGCGGTCTTCGCGGCGAATTACCTCTGGCCGAAAAAGGAACTTGGCCGTGAGTCTCTCGTGATTGTCCTCCGGCTCGAGCAGAATCAGAAATTCGACAGCAAAGTGCTCGAGGAGATCTCGGCCCGCAACCGGCGCTTGCCCGATTTCAAGCGCGTCGGCGGATATCTGATATGGGACAAAGATTTTCCCCGGACTGCGTCTATGAAGATTAAGCGCCAGGTTCTCGGAGAAGAGATTGGAAAATCATTGGATCGTAGCGCGGTCGTAGCGTTTTGATTCGTGTCAGTACGGTAGGCCAGCGGCGGTTGCTACGGGTGACACCGTGATCCTTGCCGCCGTATCCCGCTCGGCGAGGTTGGAACCACACCTTGGGGCAAAAATATCTGGCGATTGTGAATCCTGCGGCGGGCGGCGGCCGGCGAGGCGCGCTGCTGAATCCGGCCCTCGACCGCTTACGGGCGGCTGGGCTTGAGATCGATGTCGCGCCCACGACTGGCCCCGGCCACGCAGCGGAGATTGCACGGGATGCCTACAACCATGGCGTTCGGCATTTCATTGCCGTGGGAGGTGATGGCACCTCTTACGAAATCGTGAATGGATTATTTCCCATCGCCGAGAATGCAGAGCGTCCAACTCTTGGGTTACTGCCGCTCGGAACTGGAAATTCCTTCTTGCGCGATTTCAGCGACAAGGGGGTTGAGTACGCTATCGATTCACTTCTGGCGAACAGAAGCCGTCCCTGCGACGTTCTCCGCCTTCGGCATCGAGCCGGCGTGATTCATTTCATCAATCTGTTGAGCATGGGCTTTTCTGCCGATGTGGCCACGCTCCGCGAACGCCGATTCAGTTCATGGGGAGAACTCGGATATCTCACTTCGATCTTCCTGACGCTCGCGCGTTTCAACCGCCGTCCGTTTCCGTTGCGAGTTGAGGATCAGCAGGAGTTCGACGCACGTCCTTGCTTATTCGTTACCTTCAACAACAGCAAGTTCACCGGCGGCACGATGATGATCGCTCCGCAGGCTGAGATCGCCGACGGAATGATCGAATACGTGCGTTGGGGACCAATCGGCAGGCTCGGTCTAATCCGCAATTTGCCGGGCCTGTACGATGGCACGCACATCGAGCATCCTCTGGCGGAGCGGAAGGCCGTGAAGCGGATCGAGTTTCGTCTGGACAATCCCGTAGACGTTATGGTCGATGGAGAAGTGCTGACGCTCTATTGCGAGGAACTCGACGTCTTGCCCGGAGCCTTGAACGTTGTAGCGTGATTGTCATGGTATAAACAAAAGAATATGTCTGAAGATAGAAGAAAACGCCGGCAGGAGCGAAGCGACAGCTCCGATTCGGGACAGTCGAAAAAAATCCTGAGTTACGGGATTGTCGTGGTGCTTCTGGTCGGTGCGTACTTTGCGGGCTGGTATTACCGGAACCACAAATACGATCACTTTGCGCAGTGCCTCGCCTCGAAACAGGCCAAGATGTACGGCCTTTATTGGTGCCCGCACTGCATCGAACAGAAGCAAATGTTCGGCAACGCCTTTCATTACGTCCCGTACGTCGAGTGCGCGATTAAGGGCTCCAGAGAATTGGCCACGCCTTGCAAAATTGCCGGGGTGAAATTATTCCCGAGCTGGCAATTCGGGGATGAGCCGCCGAAAGAAGGCGTCCTTTCTCTCGAAGCCCTCAGCGACAAGACCGGGTGCAAACTCCCGTGAGCGAACTTTCGGCTGGCACACGCGCGCTGTTTACTGTCGTCGCAATTCTGACATTAACAGGGGCGATTGTGTCCGGCGTGTCCCTCGAGCGGCACTACGCGAAATCTGCAACGACGTACTGCGATTTCAACCAGCAGTTCAATTGCGATGTCGTGAACCGCAGCGAGTGGTCGACTGTGGCGGGAATTCCCGTCGCTGCGATTGGTGTTGCGGGATACGCCGCGCTATTTCTGTTCGCAACCGTCTGGAGATCACGCTCCGAGACTCCTAACCGCCTCCTGATCGCCGCTTTGATCGGCTTCGCCTTTGCGCTCTATCTGACCTACATCGAGGCGTATCAGCTGATGACATGGTGCATTCTGTGCCTGAGTTCGCAGGTGCTAATCTTCCTGATCAGCGTCCTGGCGCTCGTCATAAAGGTGAAGATGAAGAGCGCTGCCTCATGAGATGATTCGATCCTTGCAGTCTGAGCCTGCGTCCTCCTGATGGAAGAAATCCAAAAAACTGCGAGCCATGATCGGGCGGCTCCCGCTGTGATTCGTGCGGCATCGGCCACAGGAGATTTGCGTCTGCACGAATTCCACAGCCGCATCTTTCACAACACGCGATTCCTGCGCGTCTGGCTGCCGCCCGGCTACGACGATCCGCAGAACACGGGAAGAAAATATCCCGCGCTTTATCTCAATGACGGACAGAATCTGTTCGAGGCGGCAATCTCGTTCACGGGCGTGGAATGGCAAGTAGACGAAACTGCGGACCGCCTGATTCGCGAGGCGGTTATACCGCCGATGATCATCGTGGGCATCGACAATGCCTCGAAAGACCGAATCCGCGAATACATGCCGCATCGCTCGCTGCAGCCGATGATCGTGCGCGTGCAGGGCAGCCGCTATCCCGACTTCCTCATGAAAGAGGTGATGCCCTTCGTGAAGCGCTATTACCGCATCGCCTCGGGACCAGAGAACACTGGATTGGGAGGTTCATCGCTGGGCGCGCTCATCTCGCTCTACACCGCCTTGGCGCGGCCGGGAGTGATCGGACGGTTGTTGCTGGAAAGTCCGTCTCTCTGGGCCTCGAACCGGCAAATGATTCGCCAAAGCCGCGAAGTCCGCAACTGGCCGGAGCGCATCTTTCTCGCCACAGGAACGGCCGAGGCGGGCCGTCCGGATCGCGATCAGAGCATGGTGGATGACGTGAGGGAACTCGCCGCGATTATGCGTCGCGCCGGCCTGGACGAAAGACGACTGAAATTGATGGTTGAAGATGGAGGCACGCATCACGAGTCGGCATGGGCGCGCCGGTTCCCCGAGGCTTTGACTTTTCTCTTTGGCGCATCGCACGTGTCATCCTGACCAGCAGATTTTAGCGGCACAGGATCTATGCACTGTGCGCGCAGCGCCGGTGCTGCCAGCAGAATGCATAGGTCCTTCGGCCGGCATAAAACGCGGACCTCAGAATGACATTCGATAAATCGAGCTCATACATTTTTCTAGACCTCTTTAGCCTCTACTTGTCTCTGAGTGAGAGCCCTAAAGAGCCGCGCCATTCCTCCTCGAAAGCCGCCATAGCATGTACACCACCGCCGCCATCGCGATCACAGAGAGCTGAACATGTGTCCAACGCGTGATGGGCGCAAGTAAAGGAAGCACATAAATGAGATAAAGCAGCGTTCCGATGCCGCTCTTCGGCGAGCGTTGCTGAATCAGCCAGTCCGCCAGCAGAAGAAGAGCAGGAGCAACGATCACCAGGTCGTACACGGTCAGGTGTGGAGCAACCAGCACCGTCGCGAACAAGAGTGCCGAATATTTTACGGACAGCGGTACGTCCGCGCTTCGTTTCCATAAGGTGATTGTTGCGGCCAGAACGAGAATGCTGGTGATAACGTACATCGCCACGGAAATCGAACTCCAGGGCACAATCATCGACCAGAATGTTCGCAGGGAATGGGTCTGATAGGGCCTGGGCTCAAGCCATTGCGACACGGAACGAACGTTCCACAGAATTCTCGCCCATTGCCGAAGCGGTTCCATCCCGTAATACAGAACTCCGGCCGACAACTGCGCCGATGCGGAAAGAATCGCCGCCAAAACAAGCTTCCAGGCCCCAATCGCCAAGAAGACGACCGCTGCTGCTAATCCGAGCTGCGGCTTGAAGATCAAGCAGCCAAGTATGAGCCCGGCCAGAAACTCGTGGCGATCTCGCAAGGCAAAAAAGAGCGCGGTGAAACAAGCCAAGGCCAGCGCGGATGTCTGTCCCCAGGCAATCAGATTGAAGAAGGCGGGGAAGGCAAACGCCGCCAGAATCGCGGTCGTCTTATGCTGTCGCAGATTTCCGCACCTCCGCCAGATCACGTAGCAGCACGTCGCATAGATGAGAGCAGTGACTATCCACCATAGCGCCAGCGCCGAGCCATACGGGAGCTTGGCCAATGGTGCAAATAGCAACGAGACCTGCGGAGGATACAACGGCAGATAACGAATGCCCGACGCCTGCGGTACGCGCTCACGGGCGAGTGCCGCTTGCGCGCTGATGCTATACAGATCCAGTCCGCGATGCGCATCCGCCAGCGCGCCCAATGTATAGAAATGCAGGAAGTCCGTGCCCTTCAGGTTTCCGTGGCGGTCGCGCAAGCCAGGAGTGGCGAGCGTCCATATGTAGATCGACCAGAGCGCTATGCCGATCAGGGCTGCATGAGCGCGCAGGCGCCTGCTTGTCAGCCAGGAATCGATCTTCCTGGACTGCTTCGCCAGAGTCCTGCCATCGTCGATCGCCATTCAGGCTCCTTCAACCTGACTCAGCACATCGCTCTTTCGGGTGAATAGTATGACAGGCAGGAGTAGCGGCAATAGCGAGGCCGCAACCGCGGGAATCAGCGGAATCCGATTTGCCGGATTCACCGGAATTTTCCATAGCAGCAGTGCCGTGGACGTGATCCACGGCCAACAAATGACAGCAACGAACGCCAATCGCGAAAGCCTGGGTACGCTTGCCCATTCCTGCAGCACAAGAAGAGCTGGCAGAATCAACAACACCTGGTTGAACGGCGTGAACAATGGAAACGTGATTACCGTGACGATCAGGAAAGCCGCAAACGTCAAAGTAAAGTTACGTGAATCTCCCCCGACTTTTCGCCGGGTCCCGCCATAGATTAAAAGCCAGACAATAATGACAGACGAGACGGCGATTCCGAGCCAATCGCCGAGCAGGAGCCGCAACACCGAAGTAGTAGGGAAATACTTCCGGTAGGCGGCCATCCCGGCGATGAAATCACGCAGCCAACCGGGCAACAAGATCTCACCGGCTATCACGAGGAGCGCGAGCGTTCCCCCGAAACTTGCCGGCAATCGCCAACGCGATCGCCACTCTCCCAGCGTCCAAATCAAGAACCAGACCAGCGGCAACAGAACCATCTGAGGCTTGATGGTTGCGAGCGCGAGCAGCACTCCTCCGCTCAGGAGGTGACCCTTATGCACGCACCATGCTCCCGCCACGAGTAGGAATCCGACCACTAAGGCAAACTGCTGGTGGCGGATCCCTTGCTCGATCTGTGAACTACTCAGGGTAAACAGAACCAGGGCGGCGACCATCGTCCAAGGCATACTCCACTCAAGTAGTCCGACACAGAATAAAACGCTCAATCCCGCGAATGCGCCTAGCACAAAAGGCGCCCACTTCTGCACCGTCGCGAAGTCCATGTGGATCGTTGGCGCCAGCAAGAAGACAACATACACCGGATACGCGAAGCGCTGTTCGTCAACCACGCGAGTTCGCGATTCCTCATCCGTCACAATATGGCCGTAGTACGCCATCTGGATCTCGTGGCTCACTTCAGGTCCGTAGGGATTATGCCGATAAAGCAGAAGCTCTCGCGCCCCGACCCAACGCGGATAGATATCGCCCATCTGCGCCTGGAGTCCTCCTTTTTGTGCATCTCTGGCTTCGGCCCATGGCGCCAGAATCTGACGTGCATACAACAGCGCAATTGCGCTGACGCAGAGGCTCACCACCAACCAAATCAAAGCCTGATATTTCTTCGTTGGGTTCACGGGAGTCGTAACGCTGGCAACTCTATCAAACTCAGGACTTGGGCACATCTGCATGAGTTGATTCGTACGGCTTCAGATCGGGTACTGGCTCGTCGCCATTCAACTGCCAGACCGTCCTGTCTTTGAAATAATCCAGCAGTTCCTGATTTCCTGCTGCACCCATGTCGCGAGCCCAGACAATTTTGGAGCGGTCAATATCGGCGGAGTTCCAGACCCATTCCCAATCGACATCATGATGCGGCCCGTATTTCACGATCACCAACTGCGGCCCGGGCATCCGTTCTAACTGATGAAGAATTCTTGGACGCTGTAGATTGCCCCGCGGCCACGCCGGTTCGATTGGAGCGTGCGCCACGACTGCCGTCACCCGAAGCATGATCAGCGCGCAGCCGACAATCGGAATCAGAACGACCAGCGACTGTCCCAGCCGTGCTCGACGTTTCCACAATTGCAGGTGCCGTGCGCATTGCGTGATCACGAGGTACAAGAGCGCAGTTGCCGGCGCGAAATAATGCGGCAGGGTCCAGGTCTGCACCGAGAATCCCACCGCCATGCATCCCAAAACCAGCAACGGCAAACGCATCTTGCGATCGCGAATCGTCCACGGTAATGCCAGCAGGAGAAGCGTCATGGCCGGGCCGAGATAGAGTTGCCACCATTGCTCCACCTTCACGCCGGTGCTTTTTAGATAGCCTTTCAGAGTCAGGCTATCTTTGAAGCGGGTGAGTTCCCACTCATAAAACGTGTGGAAGATTTCGTGGTGATATTCCGGTTCGGGCCTCGGTTTTTCCCACAGGAAATAGGGCGCCATCGCATAGGTTTCGCGATTGACCTGGTAAGTCATGCGAAAGGGATTTCCGGTGACGGCGAAATAGTAGTAGCTCGTGCCCAGGGCGGCCATCAACAGAACGAAGACGATTGGCAAGATTACGCGGGGCACGCTGCGCCGAAGCTGCGGACGATATGGCCCCATCAACCAGAACAGCATGGCAAGAGCCATAGGGATCGCCAGCACAAATCCCTCATAAGGACGGCTGTTGGCCAGGATCGCCAGGCCGAGCGCCATCAGAATCGCAGAAGTGGGCGAGACCGTCCTGCGCAGACGCGGCCACGCGCCGACCACGAGCGCTCCACCCAGCGCGGCAACTGAAGCACACCAGTAACTGTTCATCCAATAGCTGAGAACTCCGAGCCGCAAGGCGGCAAGAACTGCCCCGAACAGCGCCCATCGCGCGGGCAGCCATCCTTGCAGCATCCAGCAAAGCGCTGAACACATCGCGGCCGTGATCAGTAATTGCCCGATCCACGGATTCCCCAACAGCTGTCCCGCCGCCAGCACAAGTCCCTGCGCGGGAGGGTACATCGACATATAGGTGGGACGCACAATGATGTGGAAGCTTTCAAAATGAATCCACATCGGATGCATCGGGTTGGTCAGCCGCCCGTGCGCGAACGTATCGGCGGCCAGAAGATAGCTGAACTCGTCATTCCATCGCGGTTGCGGAATCCCAAGCACAGGGATCAGCGCCACTCGAATCACGATCACACCCGCTCCCACACAAAAGGTCGCAAGCCCTCGCCGCCGGGCAAGATGGCAGAAAGCTTCTTTTAGCCACTGAATCGAACGAGGATTTCTCGTCTGGCCCCTCTTATTGTGAGATAGAAAAACCAGCAGGATTCCCGAAAGCGTCAGGAGGGACTCGATAATCACCAGCAGAGAAGGAGCGAGCCGGGCGTAGAGGTTCTGCATTGAGTTCCGGAAGAGCCCTGAACGGGTTTAAGCTGCAGGTAAGACGAAAACGGTGGCCTCGACCGCCTGGAGCGGTTCAAGGTTCACGCCACTGGTTACTTTCCTGCAGCTTCCTTCACGCCGATCTCTTCGAACAATCCGCTGGCAATCTGGATGATCTCATCGTCGACCACGCGATTCTTCGAGATTGCTTCTTTCAACGTGATGGAAACGATCTTGTTCGAGCGCAGGGCGGCCATGCAGCCGAATTCGCCACGATGCACCATGTCGATCGCGCCCAGGCCGTAACGCGTTGCCAGAACGCGATCAAAGGCGGTTGGCGATCCGCCGCGCTGGATATGTCCGAGCACCACGGCGCGAGTTTCGAATCCGGTGCGCTGCTCGATCTCGCGAGCGAGAATATTGGCAATGCCTCCGAGCTTGGCGTGGCCGAACTCGTCCTTCCCCATATCCAGCACGACTGGCGCGCCCGCGCCGGTTGCAAACTTCGCTCCCTCAGCCACAACAATGATTGAGAAATATCGTCCTCTCTCATGCCGCTGCCGGATCGATTCCGCCACCTCGTCGACATTGAATGGCCGTTCAGGAATCAGAATCGCGTCCGCACCGCCCGCGATGCCGCTGTAGAGCGCAATCCAGCCGGCATCCCGGCCCATCACTTCGACCACCATCACGCGGTTGTGAGCTTCAGCCGTGGTATGCACCCGGTCGATGGCTTCGCATACGATATTGCACGCCGTATCAAATCCGAAGGTGTAATCTGTTCCGCCCAGATCGTTGTCGATCGTTTTTGGAACCCCGACCACGTTTACACCCTTCTCGTGCAACTTCTGCGCGACAGAAAGCGTGTCGTCCCCACCGATCGCAACCAGGGCTTCGATTTTGTGCTCTTTCAGAGTGCTGATGCAGCGGTCAAACCCGTCCGGGCGCTTCGACGGATTTGTGCGCGAGGTGCGCAGAATCGTTCCGCCACGAGGAAGAATGCCGCTGACCGCATCGAGATCCAGTTCCACGCTCTTATCTTCCACCAGACCGCGCCAGCCTTCGAGAAAGCCGACAAACTCGTCGCGATAGTGGAAGATCCCCTTGCGCACGACCGCACGGATGACTGCATTCAGTCCCGGACAATCCCCTCCGCCGGTCAAAATGCCAATTCTCATCGTGTGCTCCTCTTCCCTCATGCAGTATCAGTCCAGGATGAATCCTCGGAATGCGCCCGGCTGTTGGGCTTGACGAATGGCCCGAAACAGGGGTGATGACAGTCGTTCGGAAGAAATAGAGTACCACTAAACGAATCGCCGCCGATACCGCGGATTGTCGTACAAAATCGATCCGGCGGGCTATTTGTGCGTTGTCGCGGATTAACCGTTGCGTTTCTTACGAAGATTCGAAACAATGCTCGACTGTAACAATTGCATCTGTAATCGAAGTGGCGGGCGCAAGTTGTCGAGCAGAAATAAAGTAGTTGGGAGATTGTATGCGCCGCTGCTGTTCAGTTGGCACGCCGCTCGATTTTGCTCAGCCATCCGTAGTAAGAGTTCGAAGGAAAACAAACAAAGTAGTTCTCATCGCGATGCTCTCCGCATCCGCGATTCTTGCTGCGTGCGGGAGTTCCGGATCTGACCGTCCCGCGGCCATTCTGCACACCTCTATCTCCGGGACGCAGAATCCTCTTGTGGCGCAGTACACGGTTGCCAGCGGGTGCTCCGGCCAGGTAATGGTCGAGTTCGGTACCGACACCGCCTACGGACGCACCACCGCCTGGTATCCGGTTGCCGCCTTCCAGCCGCTCACAATCCAGGTCGCTGGAATGCGGCCATCCACGACTTACCACATGCGCTCCGACCGCCAATGCTCCGGAATTACCGCCACCAGCGCGGATTCGACGTTCACCACCGGCGCTCCACCATCCATGCCTTTTCCGGCCCTCCAGGTAACCCGGCCCGATCCCTCGTCCTCTTCTCCCGAGAATCCCGGAATCGAACTCATCGACACAATCGCGCCTACGTCGAATCAAATACAGGCCTTTTTCACCGATCGAGACGGCAATCCAATCTGGTATTACAACCTCGATCCCGGCTACTATCCCTACACTTTCAAACTGCTGCCCAACGGGCATTTCCTTTTCAGCATAGCGAATCCGGGCGGAGACTCGTTAATTCGCGAAGTCGATCTGGCCGGAAACAACATTCGCGAACTCGATATCACCGTGCTGCAACAACGGGTGCAAGCTGCGGGCTACGATTTTGTGCCCACGGCCTACCATCATGACTTCGTGCCTCTCGCGAACGGCCACGTGATTGTCCTGACCAACGTGGTACAGGATTTCACCGACCTTCCCGGGTATCCCGGCACAACACAAGTAGTCGGAGACGCGTTAATCGATCTCGATCAGAATTGGAATCCCGTCTGGGCCTGGAACAGTTTCGATCATCTGGATGTGAATCGTCATCTCTACGGTCTACCTGACTGGACGCACAGCAACGGAATTGTGTACTTACCGAGCGATGGCAACCTGCTGCTCTCCATGCGCCACCAGTCGTGGATTTTGAAAATCGATTACAGCAATGGAGCCGGAACTGGGAATGTGCTATGGAAGCTCGGCTATCAGGGCGACTTCGCGTTGACCAACAACGGAGTTCCGACCGACGATCCCAGCCTCTGGTTCTCGTTCCAACACTTCCCCTCACTCGTCAGCCAGAGCGGTTCGGTCACGACGCTGGGCGTGTGGGATAACGGTGATTATCGCCCGCTCGACACGAACGGCACGATTTGCGAAGTTCCAGGGCCGCCCAACTGCTATTCGCGAGCGACGATCTTTCAGATCGACGAGAGCGCGATGGTCGCCAACCTCCTTTGGGCGGATGCGCCGGGCTACTTCAGCGTGTGGGGAGGGAGCATCAATCAATTGGCGAACGGGAATGTCGAGTTCGACGTGAATGCCCCAGAGGTGCCTCCGACGCCGACGGTAGCGTCCGAAGTGCAGGAGGTCACGCAAACGTCGAATCCGTCCATAATCTGGAAGATGGATATTCCCGTGCCGATGAGCGCGTACCGTGCCTACCGCGTTCCAAGCCTCTATCCGGGCGTGACGTGGCAGTACTGAATTTTTGTTCGCAGGACAAAATCGTTGCGGCGGACTCATTCCGGAAGTTGGATTGCCCCATTCTCTGCGATAGGGAAGAACGGATTCCATGCGACCTCCCACAGGAATCCCTCGGGATCGGAGAAGTATCCTGAATAACCGCCCCAAACCGCTTCTTGAGCCGGCTTCAGAATTTTTGCGCCTGCCGTTTTGGCCTCGGCAAGCACCTGATCGACCTCTTCGCGGCTGCGCGCGTTGTACGCAAGAGTGATGCCGCCGAAGCCTCCGCCATCCGCCGCGACATTTGCGTCCTTCGCTAACTCGGCGCGTGGATACAGCGCCAGCGCCATACCTCCCGCCTGAAAGAATACGATGCCTTCTGACTTCGCCATCGATCTGCGCCAACCGAGGCGCTCGTAGAACTCCCGGCTACGCGAAATGTCGCTCACCCCAAGCGTCACGATGCTTAAACGTTGCTCCATACGATACGCCTTTCTCAACCACCAATCGCCAACGTTACCACGACATTCTTTTGCGAAGCTCGGTAATATGGGCGACGTGATGCTTCCCATGCCAGGCATAGATTGCCAGAGTCTTCTCCAGATTCATCGGGCCCAGTTCGGGATGGCGAAACGTTCGCTGCCATTGTTCGGGAGTGAGCGAACGCAGTAACCGCACCCATCGATCGTGCAGGGAATCGAGCAACGTCAGCGAGGTCACTACCGGAGTCGAGGTCGTGTCGGCCAATTGCGCCCAGCGGTCTTCCGCGTAAGGCTTGATCGTCGGTTCGACCTCGGTGAGCGCGAGTTTAAAGCGCACGTAGGAATTCATATGGCTGTCCGGCAAATGATGCACAACCTGCCGCACAGTCCATCCTCCGGGTCGATATGGAGTATCGAGTTGCGCATCCGTGAGACCGTCGATCGCCTTTCGCAGATTCGCCGGCGTTTGGGCGATGTCATTCAAAAATGTCCGTTTTTGTTCTTCTGTGACTGCTCCGTCGTACATGAACTTGCCAATCGGATACCGCAGATCTTCCATGAGTTTTCCCCCGGATTTGGACTCAAACGCTCAGGCGCGAAACAGGGTACGAATTGAAATTCGCAGGTGGAACCGCAGGAATCAGCCTGGTAAATCACAATCCCTTGTGCCCGGTCGACGACTACCCCATTGGCTCCGGCTTCGAATTTCGATTCCCCATATCACGTGTTTGATGCATCAAATCTGAGTTTTAGGCTAAACTCTCTCTGCCATTGAGTTTACCGATTTCGTCCGGGCGCGGTTGTGGGCCGTGCTTCGGAAACCTGCGAGGGGAACTATGCCGTCGTCGGTCTGGTCAGGTCACTTAACGTTCGGACTCATCTCCATGCCGGTGCGCCTGTTTTCGGGCGCCCGCAGTTCCGGTATTTCCTTCAACATGCTGCATCGTCCGGACAAGCAGCGCGTCAAGCAGCAGTACATCTGCCCGCTCGAAAACGTGGTTGTCGATCGCAGCGAGATCGTCAAAGGCTACGAGTTCCGCAAAGACGAATACATCGTCATCGAGCCGGACGAGATCAAGAAAATCGAGCCCCAGACCGCCAAAACCATGGAGATACTCGAATTCGTCAAAGAGGCGGACGTAGATCCCGTCTATTTCGAGTCCTCGTATTACATGTTGCCCGAGGAAGCCGGACGCCGTCCGTACGCTCTGCTGACCAAGGCTCTCGAAGAGAGTGAATACGTCGCCATCGCCAAAATCACCATGCACAATCGCGAATACACGGTTTTCCTGCGGCCCACCGAAGGCGGACTCATGCTGCACACGATGTATTACGCGGACGAAGTCCGCAAGGTGGAAGGCTTCGGCGCCCCTGACGTAGAGCTCAAAGAAGCGGAAGTGAAAGTCGCCCACCAGTTGATCGAGGCCTTGGCCGACGAGTGGGATCCGGAGAAATACAAAGACAATTTTCAGGAAAATCTAAAAAAGCTCATCGAGGCCAAACTCGAGGGCGGGGAAGTCGCTGCCGTCGAGAAGCCAAAAAAACTGGCCCCGGTCGTCGATCTAATGGCGGCCCTCAAGCAAAGCCTGGCCCAGATGGAAGGCAAGAAAAAGCCCGCTGCTACGGCCAAGACGCCAGAACCGGAACCAGCCGCCTCGGGAAAATCCCGCCGTCGCAGAGGTTGAAGCTTACCGCAGGATGCAATCCAGCATCGCCCAAGGCATCCCCGCGCTCGATGCCCTGCATCCTTGGCTAAAGCGAGAGCGGGAAAGTTCCTTCCCGCCTAGCGCGTAACTCCCGCAACCGATACAATATCCGTTTCCGTAATCTGAACCAGAACTTTACTTCGGAGTGCCGATGAGTTTTCGACGTGTGGGCGGGCTGTCTGCAATGGCGGTCGCAACCGTTCTCTGGATGTCGTGTGGTGACGTCTATCGACCCGTGGTTCTTCCCGTCAATCCCACTCCTCCCAACCCCGCGAACTTCCATGCCGTGTTTGGCATTAGCAACAACGTCCAGTTCAACCCCGGCACCGTGCTGCAGATCGATGTATCTGGAGACACGGATATCGGCACGGCAAATATGGGGGAGAATCCCACGCACCTCGCCGTTCTTCCTAATAATTCTCGCGTTTTTGTAACCAGCGCCGGCAGCCTCAATATTGGGGACAACGACACCGTGACTGCGTTTACCCCGGCGACGGACAGCCCCACCGCCACGGGTCTAGGAACGCCCACTATCGTTAGTTTTCCAAACCTCGGTCCTGGCCAACTTTCGGGCATTACTGCCATCAGCGAGGCAGGCAACCTGGTCACTGTCACGCTGAGCACTCCGCTCCTCCAGGCTCAGGTGAACAGCCCGCTCACGATTTCCGAGGTCACAGTGCCTGGTACAAATACCGGCGGCTATAACGGGAACTTCACCATCAGTGCCGTCAATGGCACGACGATCCAATACGTTGACTCGGTGACCGGATTAGGCCCGGGCTCCGGAGGAGAGGCCGTTGTACCGGTGCCGCTGTTTTGCCGCTACCTTCCTGATTTCGTCACGACCACTCAACCGACCACCGTCTTCGTGGCCAACTATGGCGAAGAAAACGGTCCCAATTGCAATTACAGCAGCACGGATTCGGTTGCGTCGCTCAGCATCGTGACCAACTCGATTTCCAACATCGCGTATCTGACTCCTGGCGCTCACCCCGTCGCGCTTGCCGAAACACCAGATGCCCTGAATCTCTATGTCGTCAACCAGGGAAACAACACTGTCATGGATATTTCCCCGGTGGATCTCTCGACGATCGCGACGATTTCTGTTCCTGGAACGCCGATATGGGCCGTTGCGCGCTCCGATAACCAGCGCCTCTACGTTCTGACCCAGGGTTCGGGGTCGCTAATCCCGATCGACATAGCCTCCAATACGATCCTGCAGAGTCAGACGAACCTTTCCGTAGGAGCCGGCGCGAATTTCTTGTTGTATGACCCGACCCTGAACCGCATTTACGTTACGAATCCCGCGACCGGCACGCTATACATCTATTCCGCAACTGGAGGTCTCGACGCGAGCGGCACTCCCAACGATACTCCCGCCTTGCTTTCCACCATCGTAATGACGGCTGGATCCAATCCTCCGTGCGCGGAGGCATGCGCGCCGGTTTCGGTAACCGCTTTGCCCGACGGCACCCGTTTCTATGTGGCGAGCTATTCCTCCGAGCCGAACTGCTCCGATCCTAACGTTGGCACGACTTCTCCTTGTATCCTGCCCATCTTGACTGTCTTCGATGCGCTCAGCATGACGCCGAAGACACCGAGTTCAACACTGTTGGCGCCCGCTCCGTCACTTTCTCTGCTTACAACTCCCCAGTACTCTCCGACCCAGTATGCTGTGCCGCCGGTGCCTTCCTGTGCGCCGGCAGCAACGTATTCGCCTGGCAGCACGCGTTTCCGGATGTTCACGACATCTGCCGCCGATAGCACCCACGTCTATGTGAGCATCTGCGACGCGGGATCCATCGCCGACATTGACACGACGACCAGCTCTATCTCTGTTGGGGGCAACAACACTCCCGATACGCTGATTACGAATATCGTCGCGCCTTTCGGAAGCTGTAGCGGATCGAACTGCAGCAGCATCGCTACGATCACATCGTTCTCGATCAGTTCCGGGGTGGCTACCTTCCAGGCGGTGAACAACTTCGTCCCGGGCAGCCGCGTGGCGATTTCCGGATTTACCAGTTCGGCGGGAACTACTTATTTGAACGGCACTACCTTAACAGTGTCCGCGACTGGATTGACCGGAACCACTTTCGAAGCAGTCATCTCGGCTCCCGACACAAGTTCGACAACGGACACAGGCACTGCCGTCCCGATCTCTCCGCCGCAATCACCGATATTCCTGCTCACCGGAACCTAGCGCGGTCTTTCAGTTGGCATATGCCACTCACCGTTGTCATCCCGACCGGAGCATTGGCATCCGCGAAGCGGAAGGCAATGCGGAGTGGAGGGCCCCTGTGTTCCCGGGCCATACCTACACTGAAAATCAACTAGACTCCGAGACTTCTTCCGAGCCTTTTCGCCCGTGAAAAACACCACGGCCTTTGAATCGTTGTAGTCGAATGGCTTTTACGCTTTGACCGGAACTTCTTCTCGCGCCGCGTAGTGCGAGTCCACGTACTCATCCAGAATTCGCATGAATTCCTCGACGATGTGGTCGCCCTTCAGAGTAGTAAAGAGCCGTCCGTCGACATAGACCGGAGCCTTGGGCTCCTCAAACGTTCCGGGCAGCGAAATGCCGATGTTGGCATGCTTCGACTCGCCGGGACCATTTACCACGCATCCCATCACGGCAAGCTTCATCTCTTCGACGCCCACGTAGCGTCCCTTCCATGTGGGCATCTGCTCGCGCAGATACGACTGAATCTGCTCCGCCATTTCCTGGAAGAACGTGCTCGTAGTGCGCCCGCAGCCCGGACAGGCGGTAACCTGAGGCGTGAAGCTGCGAATGCCCATCGACTGCAGAATCTGCTGCGCTACGCGGACCTCTTCGGTTCGATCTCCACCCGGGGCCGGAGTCAGCGAAACGCGAATCGTGTCTCCAATCCCCTCCTGCAACACCACACCCATCGCCGCGCTCGAAGCCACAACGCCCTTGGCGCCCATCCCGGCTTCGGTCAGCCCTAGATGCAGTGGATAGTTGCATCGTGCTGCCAGCGCCCGGTACACGTCGATCAGATCCTGCACTCCGCTCACTTTGGCGCTCAGGATGATCTGATCCGCGCGCAATCCAGATTTCTGGGCCAGTTCCGCCGAATTCAGTGCGCTCACAACCATTGCTTCCATCGTCACTTCGCGCGCATCTTTGGGCTCCGGCAGGCGGGAATTCTCGTCCATCATCCGGGTCAGCAGCGTCTGATCGAGCGAGCCCCAGTTCACGCCGATCCGCACCGGCTTCTGATACTTCACAGCAACTTCAATCATGGTGCGGAAGTTCGAATCGCCACCGCGGCCGATACTGGCATTGCCCGGATTAATTCGATACTTCCCTAAATCGCGCGCGCACTCGGGATACTTCGTCAGCAGAATGTGCCCGTTATAGTGAAAATCCCCAATGATCGGGACTGATACGCCCTGCTTATCGAGTTGCTCGACAATCCTCGGCACGGCCGCGGCGGCGTCATCATTGTTCACCGTAACGCGCACCAGTTCCGAGCCGGCGCGGGCCAGAGCGGCCACCTGCTGCACGGTCGCCGCGACATCCGCGGTATCGGTGTTTGTCATGGACTGCACCACAACCGGTGCATCCGACCCCACCCGAACGCCTCCGACCACGGCGGTAACAGTCTTTCTGCGTTGAATCATAGCCATAGGGAACTTCTAGTTTATCACGCAGCCGCGGCCATTTTTCCCGGGTGAATGCTGCAGGATTCGGCGCGAAGCCTGCCGCCAAAGTACACAGTTTTCCTCAACTTGTACCGAAAATGCTCCGAAATGATTTCAGGCGACGGACAGGATGCCGTCGCCTGAGTTCTGCAATCTGAAGCGTTGATTAATCTATGGCAGCTTATCCGCCAGCCCGGGAATCGTCTTCATCAAGTCGTTGTAAATCACCATCACCGCAAAAAGCACGAGAAAGACGAATGCGGCCTGATAGACGCGCTCTTTGATGTTCAGGCTGATGTCACGCCGCATCAATCCTTCGATCAGCAGGAACAGAATCACTCCGCCATCGAGAATCGGGATGGGCAGTAGATTGAAGATTCCAAGGTTCAGGCTGATGGCCGCGGTCAAACTCATCAGTGGAGTCCAGCCTTTACGGCGAGCCGCTTCTCCAGCGGCCTGACCTATCCGGATCGGCCCTTCGATGGAACGCATCGACATCTTGTGCTCCACCATCTTTTTGACCAGTTCCAGAATCAGCATCGCGTCCTGCCGGTTTTCATGCAGCGATTTGGTCAACGCTGCCGTGAAGGGCAACGTTTTGACCTTCATCTGCATGCTGCCGATTCCAATGCGATACGACTTGTCGTAAAGCACCGGTTGGACGGTGAATGCTTTCGTCTGCCCCTCGCGCAGTACCGTGAGCGTGATTGGCTGGTCCTTGGTGACCTTCAGCAGTTCGATCATGGCAGCCAATGCTGGTACGGGCTTGCCGTCCATGGTCAGAATCTTGTCGCCTTCCTTCAGGCCAGCCTTCTGGGCCGGCATGCCATCGACGAGGTCCGTGATGACGACACTTTGTTCCTTCGGCGTCCAGCCGGCGAATCCGATTTCGTCGACGCCCGAAGCCTCGGGCACGACCGTCTTATCCAGAATCTTCCCATCTCGGTCGATCTGAACATCCAGCGGCTGTCCCGGACTCAGCGCCTCTTTGAGTTCCACCTGTTCCCATGTAGGGTCCTGCACATCGCCAATACGGGTGATGCGATCGCCAATCTCAAAGCCTGCTTTCGCAGCCGGCGTGTCGTTAATCACCCAGCCAATCACCGGCGGCTCGTCATACACCGCGGGATACTCGTAGTGAACCATGTACACGGTCGTAAGAAGAACGATCGCCAGGAGAATGTTCATGAATGGCCCGGCAATCGCGATCAGAAATCGGTGCCAGCGGGAATGGTTCAGGAACTCTCGAGGATCATCGGTGCGCTGATCCATCGGATTCTCGCCGCTCATCTTCACGTAGCCGCCGAGCGGGATCGCATTGATCCGGTAGTCCGTCTCACCCTTGCGGAATCCGACCAGCCGTGTGCCGAAGCCGATCGCGAACTGCTCGACCCGGACTCCGAGCCACTTGGCCACCGCGAAGTGGCCGAACTCGTGGATCAGGATCATGAAGCCAAGAACGCCGACTATGGCAACCAGCGAGGTCAGGAAATCAGACATATTCGAGGTACGTACACTCCCAAGGATTAGATTCCAAAATCAGACGAAAGATGTTGCCGTACGGTTTACAGCCGAAACCCGCTCCCGGGCGATCCGCCGGGCTTCTGCATCGGATTCCAGTACCTTCTGTATAGAGCCAGGGGTTGTAGAATCCGTTGCTGCCAGCACCTCTTCGATAACTCTCGGAATCTGGTCAAACCGTATTGTGCCTTCCAAAAACGCCGCTACTGCAACTTCATCCGCCGCATTGAGCGCCACCGTTTTGGCGCCACCGGATTCCGCGGCTTCGTAGGCAAGACGCAAGCAAGGAAATCTTTTCAGGTCCGGCGGGCTGAAGTCCAGATGACGCAAGTCACTGACCCCAAAGCGCATGTCCGACTCAATCCGCTCTGGATATGTTAGGGCATAGAGAATCGGCAACCGCATATCGGTCACCGAAAACTGAGCAAGTATGCTGCCATCCACAAACTCCACCATGGAATGAATTGTCGACTGCGGATGGACAATTACTTCCACTTTCTTTGCCGGCATGTGGAACAGCCTGCACGCCTCGATCACCTCAAATCCCTTATTCATGAGCGTCGCTGAATCGATGGTGATCCGTTTCCCCATCTTCCAGGTGGGATGATTCAGCGCCTGCTCCACCGTGATAGATGCAAACTCGGACTGCGGAGTGTTTCGGAACGGCCCGCCGGAAGCTGTAAGCCACACCCGCGCAACCTCTTCCATCCGTCCGCCGCGCATGCACTGATGCACGGCGTTGTGCTCGCTGTCGATCGGAAGAAGAGCAACTCCCCGCTTCCTCGCTTCGGCGGTGATCAATTCCCCGGCGGCGACCAGGCATTCCTTATTCGCCAAGCCGAGTGTCTTGCCCGCGCACACCGCCTCGTAAGTTGCCTCCAGCCCCGCCACTCCGACAATCGCACTCACCACAAAGTCGACTTCGGGATGGGTGGCGACTCTCACAGTTCCTGCCGCACCCTGAACCACCTCGATGTCGCCCCGGCCCTCTTGCTTCAGCCGAGAGCGCAGACTGTCCGCATCTTTCTCGGCCGCCATCGAAATCACCCGAGGCCTCCAGCGGCGCGCCTGCTCGAATGCCGCTTCAAGGTTGCTTCCGGCAGCAAGCGTCGCAATCTGAAACCGCTCAGGATACGACTCGGCCACGCGCAAAGTGCTGCGCCCGATCGAACCCGTCGACCCCAGGATGGCAATGCGTTTCATATTTGTGATGAGACAGGTCGGCTACTTCACCATCGCCGGAGCGTGGCGCTCGATCCAATCTCGTTGTTCCCTGGTTTCGGGAACGGCCATTCCTCGCACCGCGGAAATCGTGTCGACGGCCGCGCTCGGTGTCATTCCGCCTCGTACCAGCAGACACGCAGCCACTAATCCGGTGCGCCCTATTCCCTGTCTGCAATGAATTAACAGATTCTTTCCCGCCTTCAATGTGGTCACCGCTTCAGTCAGGACCTCATTCAGCTTTGCCTCTGATTCCGGCACCTCCCTATCCGGAATCGGAAGAGACTGGAACAACAGTCCATGCTTGCGCGACTCGGACGCTTCCTTAGTTAAGCCCAGATCCCTTGCCTCTTCAGGTGTCAATAACGAAAGTATGGATGCGACTCCTGCCCTCTTCCAACTAGCAATTTCGTCGGGCAACCACTCGCCTCCTCGAGGACGAGCAGCGAGAGCGAGTTTTCCCGGCCACGGGCTGTCTACCCAATACAGACCTGTTCGCATAATTTCCGCTACTCGGCGTCCCTCTTCTTTACGATATCGCGCGGCAGATTATCAACATCAATCCCTCTTTGGCGAAGGACGTAAATGCGATGATGCCCATCCAGTATAGTTCCATCAGCGCGGCTTTTCAGGCATCCTTCCTGCTCAAGCGCCAGGGAAGCTATTAGACCCTCCGTTGCAAGGCGCTTGAACTTGGCCAGTTTCTCGCTTTTCAAAGACTCGTCGGAATGGAGCGGTTTGAGGGCAGGCAACTTCTTCGAATCGGACATTTTAGCTCACTGCATCACTCTCCACGCCGCGTAGTACCACAACACCGGCGCCGCAAACAGCAGCGCATCGATCCTGTCCAGCATCCCGCCATGTCCGGGCAGAATCGATCCCGAATCCTTCACCCCCGCCCCGCGCTTGATCAGCGACTCGACCAGATCTCCCAATTGTGCCGCCACA
This sequence comes from uncultured Acidobacteriota bacterium, assembly GCA_963763845.1. Lineage (GTDB taxonomy): Bacteria > Acidobacteriota > Terriglobia > Terriglobales > Acidobacteriaceae > Sulfotelmatobacter. Next base: position 18,248 of record CAVXPX010000007.1, on the reverse strand, counting down.
TTCAAAACGATCGTAAGCACGATTACCGGGCCCATCGCCGGCTGTTCCAACCCAAACAGCCCATCCCGCCGCTCGATCAGCCCCGCACGCAAAAGCGCCGAACTCAGTGGCAGCGCATAGTGAAACATCGCCCAACCCACTGCGACGCTCGCAGCCAACGAAGCGGTCGCCCCCTCCCAGGTTTTCTTCGGGCTGATTCGCGGAGCCATCAAGTGCCGCCCAATCGACTTCCCTACAAAATAGGCGAAGATGTCTCCCGCCCAAACCACCAGCAGCAGGTACAGCAGATAAAACGCGCCCGCCCACTGCTGGCGCAACTGCACCAGCATCCCCATCGGCAGCGCGATGTAGGTGAATGCAAACACCGAGGCCGCCGCCGCCGGATAGCCTGTGCTCAGCTCTACATTTTTCATCGCGCGGGTCAGAAAAATAAACGGAGCGATCGCCGCCGCCAATCCCAGTGTATACACAAAGATCGCCGTCGAAAGCAGCGGCTTGTCATTGCCGAAATTAAGCGCCAGCAGCAGAAAGAAAATCGCGCAGAAGATGTACGTAAGCAGCCGCAGTGGCCGGACACCGTAAGACTCAGTCAGCTTCAGAAATTCGTGGATCGTCAGCAACGCAACGATTCCCGCCACAATCGCCAGTACCGAGACTGGCGCCCGCAGAATGAGCACCAGCACAATCGGAATCAGTACGACCGCGGTAACAATGCGTTTTAGCAAGAGAGGTAGTCTGCGGGTGAAAGTAAAGCGTAATTATAACGAGCGCAGACCGGAAAGATGTTTTTCCTTCGTGTTCCTTAGTGGCCTTTGTGGTTAAACTTTTGTCGTTTCCGCAGGCAAGCGCGCTTCATTGTGATTCAGGCCGCCGTAGCGCCGCTCGCGCTTCTGATATTCCGCAATCCCTTCCAGCAGATGCACGCCGCGAAAATCCGGCCACAACGTCGATGTCACATAAATTTCCGCATACGCCAGTTGCCACAGCAGAAAATTACTCAGCCGCATCTCCCCCGAAGTGCGCACCACCAGATCCGGGTCCGGCAGATGCCGCGTATACAGATGCTGCGAAACCACATCTTCGTCGATCCGCAGATGATCGATGCCCCCATTCTGTGATGCCGCGGTTACCATCGACCGGAACGCATCCACCAGTTCGCTGCGCGCGCTGTAGTTCAGCGCCAGCGTGAGCACCATCCCCGTATTTCGCGCCGTAGCCTCGCGAGCCCACGACATACGTTCCTGCACGTCGTCCGGCAATTCATGCAGCCGGCCAATGTACTCCAACCGGATATTGTTCTTGTTCAGCGTAGGCACTTCCGCCTTCAGATACCGCGCCAGCAGCCCCATCAAAAAAGAAACTTCGCTTGCCGGACGTTTCTTCCAGTTCTCTTCCGAAAACGCATAAAGCGTCAGTGCGGGAATGTGAACACGCGCCGCCGTCTCCACCGTCGAACGCACCGCCGTAACTCCGGCGCGGTGTCCGGCGATACGCGGCATGTGGCGCCGTTTCGCCCAGCGCCCGTTGCCGTCCATGATGATGGCGATATGTTTAGGGAGCCGTGGCGGATCCAGGTGCCGGTAGACTTCCGCTTCTTTCCGGTCGAGTCCCGTGGGTACTTTGTCCTGCAAAGTGACCTCTCAACAAGAGGCTATCACAGCCGGAAGTGGCTGGCAATGTTCAGCAAGTGCCGGTTCAGCAAGAGCCGGTAGTGGCGCAGTTTGTCTGTCATCCTGAGCAAGCGTCTTTTGCGCAGCGCAGGATCCAGGCGAGCCGCGCGATGCGTCGCCGCTTTTGCGACGCAATAAAGCGCGCGTTTGGCTCGCTTCCTTATTCTGCTGGATGGCGTGAGCTCGATAGGTGAAAGTCACTCACTCACGTCCGCGATTGCGACTGGTAGCTTTCGATCAGGTCGCGAATGCGCTCTGCATCCGCCTTCCGATGCCCATGGCTGGTAATCGGGTCCGAGCCGCCACTCGATTCAATTACGATTTCCGACCAGAAGACTCCCGTAGAAATGTGTACCGAAGCCACCTTTGAGATCGGAATGCTCTCTTCGTTGCTGCCAAACAGCCGCGACTTGGTTCGGATCACACGCTGCGGGCTGACCACAATCTTCGTCGGGAAGAAGAAGTTTCCTTGCGTCCAGCGGCTCGCCTTGAAGGTTTCGGCGGGAGAAGAATCCATTGCGTTCACGGATTCATCCGCAGCTTCGTTTGCCATCAGTCGAGTTTCTCCATTCCGCGCGCAATCGCATCCCTGACCGTCTTTCCGTAGACATCTCCCGAAAGCGCAGACGATGCCAGCGAGGCCCACTGGTAATACTTCTTGGCGTCTTCGCGATTCCCGAGATCCTCGTGCGACCTCGCGAGGTTTAGGTACAGCGAGGGATAAAAGCCCTGCACGGCGCCGTTTTTCACCAGGTCCGCCCGGTCGAGCGCTTCCTGGTTCCAGCGCAAGGTCTCTTCCGCGTTCTTCTGGTGACGCGCCACGTAGTGCGCTGCCACGCAGGCCTCATAATCATCCCGGCTCTGTTCCCACGCCTGGATGAACAGCAGATGCGCCGCTTCCAGTTTGCCTCCGGCCTCGGCCTGCATGCCCTGAACGCACAGCCAGACAATTGGATTTTTGGGATCCATCATGCGGATTCTCCGCTCCAGCGAGCCGCTAGACCCATTCCAGTGCGCCCTTTTTCCAGACCCATATGTAGCCGACGATCAGGATCGCAAGAAAAATCAGGATCTCAATCAGCCCGAAGAGGCCGAACGCCTTGAATTTGACCGCCCACGGAAACAGAAAAATCGTTTCCACGTCGAATACTACGAAAAGAATCGCGATGATGTAGTACCGAACCGTGTACCGTCCGCGAGCGCTGTCGATCGGGTCGATGCCGCACTCGTAAGGCATCAGCTTGGTTTTGCTCGGATTCGAGGGGCGCACCAGTTTCGCCAGCAGCAAGGTGATCGGAAGCAGCGTGCCGACGATGGCGATGAAAATAAAGATCGGAACGTAGTTTTGCGGCATGAAGGTCGGCTCCGGATTCACCAGAGCAGGCTATAGTAGCGCCGATGTCCGATCCTATACAAGCACGTTCCCGTGATCGCGACCGTCAGGAAGAACCCAGCTTCCCGCTTGCAATTCTCCGCAGGTCGCGGCATCGTGTAACGTCTTTCCAGCATTACTCACGTGACGTGCAAGCATAATGACAGTCGCGCATCCTGAACCAGTAAGACAAACCCCGCCCGCGAGGCAGTCTACTATCCAGCCAAAAGACCTGACTTCCGTTTTGAAAGGCTAGATGCGCTTTCCTTACACTCGCATTGACGCGTCGCTTCCGCCGCGACCGTACCTGAAAAGTTTCCTCCGAAAGTCGCATCGCAAAAAAAACCACTATTCAGGTTATGATTTGTGCGCTCGCAAACCTTCCGGGGACGAAATTCCTCATGAGCCACGACACTCCCGCCAAAGCCGCAGGTTCCAAACTTGTCATTCGCAACATCGGGCTCCTTCTTAGCGGAGATCTCGACCAGCCCATCCTCGATGCCGACACCGTGCTTGCCATCGATGGCCTGGTTCAAGCAGTAGGCAAAGAGAAAGACATTGACGCCACTGGAGCGACCACCACGATCGACGCCAGAGGAACTGCGCTCGCTCCCGGCCTGATCGACAGCCACGTTCACCCGGTCTGCGGCGACTGGACTCCCCGCCAGAACCAGCTCGGCTGGATCGATAGCTGTCTGCATGGCGGTGTCACCACGATGGTTTCGGCCGGAGAAGTCCACACCCCCGGACGCCCGAAAGACATCGTCGGCCTTAAAGCCATGGCCATTTTCGCGCAGCGTGCCTTCCACGCGTTCCGTCCCGGTGGAATGAAGATCTACGCTGGTGCACCCGTGCTCGAGCAGGGCATGGTCGAAGATGACTTCAAAGAACTCTCTGCCGCGGGCGTGAAGTTTCTTGGCGAAGTCGGTCTCGGCAGCGTGAAAGATGGAACTACCGGACGGCGCATGGTCGCCTGGGCCCGAAAATATGGCATCCAGAGCACGATCCACACCGGCGGGCCATCGATCCCCGGCTCCAGCCTCATCGACAAAGACATGGTTCTCGAAACCGATGCCGACGTCATCGGCCACATCAACGGAGGCCATACCGCGCTTCCCGACGACCAGATTGTCGCCCTTTGCGAAAAGTCACTTCGGGCGTTGGAGATTGTTCACAACGGAAATGAGCGCGCCGCATTGCTCGCGCTGCGCACGGCAAAGTCTCTGAAGCAATTGCATCGCGTGATCCTCGGCACCGATTCGCCGGCCGGATCCGGCGTCCAGCCTCTAGGAATTCTGCGCGTGATCTCCATGCTTTCCTCCATTGGCGAAATCCCAGCCGAGCAGGCAATCTGTCTGGCAACCGGCAACACGGCAAAGATGCGCAGCCTCAACTGCGGATTGATCGCTCCCGGCCGCGAAGCCAGCTTCGTCTTCCTCGACACCGCGCAGCAATCCGCGGGAAAGAATCTTCTCGACAGCATTCAAAAAGGAGACTTGCCGGGAGTCGGCATGGTCGTCACCGATGGAGCAGTCAGCATTCAGCGCAGCCGCAACACGCCGCCGGCAACGCGCGTCCCGGAGGTTGTACGTGCCTAGAGTCTTAATGTGGGGACAGCCGCCATCGGCTGTCCGTCGCGCGCAAGCGCGACAGTTCTACCGCAGCCCGTCTTCGCCCTTGATCTGATCCTTGGTCAGTCCACCGACACGGGCCAGCGGACGCCCGCTATCCGTTACAGCCACAGCGACCATAATTTCATTCGCCCGCGGAGCATCGTTCAGCCGCACTTCCATTCCGTCGAAATGACTGCGAACGAACGCCGCGTCCTTGTGCCCGAGAGGAATGTCGAGCACGGTGCCCAGACCGCCACGCTTCTTCGATGATGGAATCAGCGCAGCGCCCTTACCGAGTACGCGCCGCACCGGCGTTCCCAGCTTCGGATGCAGAATCGCGGCCGCATGTTCCAGTTCTCCATTCTCACCCACGGCCGCCGCTTTGCCGTAACTTTCCGCCGACGGCCCTGCAATTCCCAGCGCAGCCACTGCCCGCGACGTGAGCATCTCTCCCAACTCCTCGCCGATGGCCATCAACTCCGAGAGATCTTCGACATACTTTCCCGCGCACGGATTCTCGATGACCGCCACGGCCGCCGCTTTTCGCGTGGGCGGAGAAATCTGGCGGTCCATCTCCCTCTGGGTTTCTTCCACAAATATCGCGATCTTGCGGATCTTCGCTTTCATCGTGCTCTCACCTCAGTCCGTCTTCTCCCTTGATCTCCGATGCCTGAAGCCCGCCAACCCGCGCATGGACGCGAGCCCCAGTCGTCATCACCAGCGCGAGTATGATTTCGTCGGCTCGAGGCGCATCCGCGATGCCGACTTCCATCGCGTCGAAATGGCTCCTCACGTAAGACGCATTGATGTGCGTGATCGGGATGTCGAGCCGTGTTCCCGGTCCGCCGACTTTCTTTGTCGATGCGACAATCGCCTTCGCCCCGCCCAGCACCTCGCGCATGCCGTAGCCGCCCGGAACATGCCACAACGCGCCATGCTCGATTTCTCCTGCCGATCCGACGATCGCTCCCTTGCCGTATCCCTCGATGATCTTAGCGTCGCCACCAAGCGCGCTGACGAGCGCACGGGCCATTTCCAAACCAAGTGGCTTCAGATCATCCATGAATCCCGCGATGTCTGCCACATACGATCCTGCAAAAGGATTTCGAATGACCACGAGCATCGCCGCGCGCCGCAGCGGCTTTTCCGCCACCGGACCGCCTTCGTGGAAAATCTCCTCCACGCACAGAAGCTTCTTCCGCACGACCACCTCAGGCATGCGCGAGGCTCCTTTGCTCGACGCTGGTGGAAATAATGCTTGACGAACTCCCGCCTCCGACTACACGAGTTTGTCCCTGCAAATTCAGCGCAGCGCTTCGGATCAAACCGATCCTCAGCAGCTTGTTGGCGGTTGCCATTCCGCCGGCGAGTGCCTCATCAATTTCAGCCGCTGCTAGTGATCCAACATTCTGAGTGACCAAGCGCGAACCGAGATCGCTGTCGGGCGCGAGTTCGCACGCCGGAACTCGCGTAATCGCCGGATGCCTGGGCAAGTCCACTGCATTCGCGATGATGGTTGCGGCGGCGTCTGCGGCTGCAGCACGGTCGGCCAGAACCGTGACCGTATCGGCGATTCCCAAGGAAAAGCTCCGCCCGCGCCATCCGCTGGTCGCGATCCCGCGCACCGGATCCTCGCTCCGGATGGTCGTGGTTCCAAACAGCGATGGCCGATCCGGGCGTTCCACCATTCCGATCACAAACTTTTCGCCCGCTCCCAGGTGTAACGCGATATCTCCACCGTCATTTACGTATGCGCGCGAAAGTTCCGTGGCCGCGAGTATTGCCGCCAGAATCTCTTCGGCAACGGCGCCTGCCACGGCCGCCATTGGCGTAATAAAGAACTCATCGACATAGGGCATGACTGCGGCCATCATGCGCCGCGCCCCCGAACCACGAGGCCAATCGCACTCTGCCGAGCAAGCAGTTCGCAGAAATGCTAATTCGCCACACAGTTCGTCGAGCACATTCACGAATCGCGCGCAGGCTGCCCGATACGCAACCTGAACTTCCTCCGCATCGCCGAATGCCTCGACAATCAGATCGATTGGGCCGTCCTGCAGGTGCAGCCGCCGCCCATCTGGCAGCAATCGAATTTGGGCGCGCGAATTCATTTTCTTTTTGCTTTCGGTCCAGCCTCGAGCGGCCATGGATTCTCCACGTGGGCCGTGACGCGCCTTCTGCCGTCTCCGTCGGAAACAATCGAGCTCAGTGGTCGCACACTTTCCATATATCCGCCAAGGTCGCCATAGTCTGAAAGCTTCAGCGTGAATTCAATGGGAGCCACCAGCGCAGGCGTTGGAACGTATCCGAACGCATTTCGGGGCATCCGCGTCACATCCACCATAAACGTGATGCCGCCGCCCGGCCAGATATATACGGGAGCGCCTCCGCAGGTGACTCGCGTGAGCGCATCGCCCACCGAGTGCGTCAGTTTTACCGGATTTTCGGTGACACCGGCCCGCAACGATCCTCCCGCGCCTCCCATGAACAACACGGTGCACAACGCCGGCTCACAATTCTCCCGAATGCGTGCAACGGACTGCTTCAAATTCTTCGGCAACTCTTTTTCGCGCGGCTTCAGATCTTCGTCCAATTCGAAATATGCATTATGCTCGCCGGTCGTGCTCACCATCAGCAGCCGCAATCCCGGCCAGGCTTTTTTCGCGTTGAACTTTCCCAGAATCACCAGCGGATCGTCGATGTTTGTTCCGCCCCACGACGTTCCCGGTTCTGCGACTTGAAAATATCTTCCGGGAGTCGACCGTCTCCCCTTGAGCTTGATTCCTGTTTCCCGCACTCCCAGCAACTTGCCGGCCTGATGCTCCGACAGAACTCCTGTGATGTGATCGTCGACGACAACGACCTCATCTACTTTCCCGAACCACTGCTTGGCGAACATCCCGATCGTTGCTGAACCGCAGCCCACCCGCATCCGTTCTTCCCGCACACCGTCGACAACGGGGGCCTTGCCCGCCTGCACAACCACTTTCGCGCCATCGTCGATCTTGAGTTCGACCGCATTTCCATTGCACAGAGTCAGGAGCGCGTCACAGGTCGCGTTTCCTTCCTGCCGGCTGCCTCCGGTCAAATGGCGCACGCCGCCCAGCGAGAGCATTTGGGAACCGTATTCACTGGTCGTGACGTGTCCGACCACTTCGCCCTGAGCCCGCACCGTGCTGCATGCCGCTCCCAGGTGACGATCGGTATCGATCTTCACCTTTACGCCGCAATAGCTGAAAATTCCCTCGGTCACGACCGTGACCATATCCACGCCTTCCACCTGCGATGAAATGATGAAGGGCGCGGGCTTGTAATCCGGGTACGTCGTCCCTGCTCCAATGGCTGTCACGAACGTCTCACCGTGATTCATCAGGGTTCCATCCCAGTCGCGGCTCCGTTCGAGAAATGGGACGACGGACTCTCCACGTTCGACTGCCCGATCGAGCACGACATGTGGATCGAGCCTGACCAACTTGCCGTCATGATTGCCGTAGCGGTCGCACGAGCCCGTCCTTCCCGGCTTGATGTAGCAGAGCACCGGGCACGCATCGCACCGGATCGCGTCGTCAGCCACGCGGTCCTCCGTTTGCTTTCGCGAGGATCGCCGCTCGCACGCGATCCGGAGTAGCCGGCACTCGGTGGATGCGAACGCCTACTGCATCGTGAATTGCATTGAGAATCGCAGGCGCGGTCGGAATCACAGCCTGCTCGCCGATTCCTTTTGCGCCGAACGGTCCAATCGGCGATGGATCTTCAATCAGAATCGATTCCACGGGCGGAACATCTCCGGCGGAGGGGATCAGGTAGTCGTGCAGGTTCTCGCCTTTCCCGGGGAAGAACTCTTCCATCAGAGCCATTCCCAGGCCTTGTGCGACGCCACCCTCAATCTGTCCTTCGATCAGTGTCGGATTGATCGCGCGCCCCACATCATGCGCCGCAGTGATCTTCAGTACGCGCACCGTTCCAAGTTCGATATCCACCTCGATCTCTGCCATGTGCGCGCCGAATCCATACACTGCATACGGAGTCCCCTGGCCATTTTTATCCAGCGGAGTAATCGGCGGATCGAAAGTGGCTTCGCAAGTGATCACATATCCATGCTTGTCGAGGGGCAAATCTCGCAACGAAATCGGACTAACGTTTCCGTTTTCACTTACGGAGATGTTGTCGTCGCCGAATTGAAGCGAGCCGCACTTGCACGATTGTGCGAGTTTCAGAATTTCTTCGCGCAGCTTACCCGCAGCCAAGTGCGCCGCTTTGCCGGTCACAAATGTCTGCCGCGAGGCCGAGGTCTTCCCGCAATCTGGAGTGATTGCCGTATCGCCTGAAACGAGGTCGAACTGCGCGATCGGCGCCCCGAGCGCGTCCGCGCAGATCTGCGTCACAATCGTATTCGATCCCTGGCCGATGTCGACCGCTCCCTGATGCAACGCGATTCTTCCATCGCGTTTCAGTCCAATACGGACGGTCGATGGATTGGGCAGTGACGTGTTGCCACATCCATACCACATTCCCGCGACTCCGACCCCGCGGCGGAACGGTCCGTGTTCTTTAGCATTGAATTCCGCTGTATGCTCGCGCGCCGTCTTCCACTTCGGGCGCAGTGCTTCAAAACATGCGCGAATGCCGACACCTTCACCGAGTACTTGCCCCGTCACCGTCGGCGAGTCGTCTTCCAGAGCGTTCAGAATCCGGAACTCCAGACGATCCATTCCAACACGGTCCGCCAGTTCGTCATAGATCTGTTCCTGCGCGATCGCCGCCTGCGGGACGCCGAATCCACGAAACGCTCCGGCTGGAACGATGTTGGTGTGCAGCGCCCGAGTCAGCGCGCGATAGTTCGGAACGCGATATGGACCCGAGGCATGAACCGGGACGCGTCCGGCGACTGTCGGTCCCCACGAGGAGTACGCGCCAGTATTGAAATCTGCCGCGAAATCGAGCGCGGTGAGCCGTCCGTCGTGCATCGCTCCGGCCCTGACCTTCATCTTTGCCGGATGCCGCTTCGTCGTCGAGATGATGGATTCCGTTCGCGAGTACACCATCCTCACCGGCCGGTTCCACTTCCAAGCCGCCAGCGCAATGAACGGCTGTACGGATAAATCCAGCTTTGACCCGAACCCGCCTCCGACTGCAGTCGGAATGATTCGAACTTTCTCCTGATCGATCCCAAGAATCTTCGCAACATCCGCCCGGTCCATGTATGGAGATTGCGTACACGCCTGAATCTCAATTGTGTCGCCGACTCTGCGCGCGAATCCCGCTTCCGGCTCGATGTAGGCGTGCTCGACAAATCCTGTCTCGTATTCGCCTTCAACCACAACATCGGCAGCCGCGAGCGCCTGATCTACATCGCCGCACACCACTCGTCCCCGCACCAGCACATTCTGCTCGCGGCTGGGATGGATCAGTTCGGCGCCGTCGTCAAGAGCGTCCTCGATTGTCTGGATTGCAGGCAACTGTTCCCACCGCACCGGAAAATCAGACGGCTCGAGCGCATCCAGCGCATCCGGTTCGCCCACGACGGCCGCGACCGCCTCGCCGCGATAGCGTGCCTCGGCGTGCGCGAATACCGGCTGATCCGCGAATCTGGGGATCACGCCATAGCAATCGATGCCCGGAACATCGCGAGCGGTCAGAACACGCTCGATGCCGGGATGCGAATTTACAAACTGCTCCAGATCGCCAAACTGAAAGCGAGCGCGGTGATGGGGACAACGAATCGCCCGTACTCCCAACGTCCCCGCAGGAATCTCGTCGGCTCCGAAGATTTCTTTGCCATCAACTTTTTTCTGTCCATCGATCCGCACCAATCGCGCGCCAACCGCAGATCCTGCCGCCGGACAAGACTGCACCGCCTCTTGATGAACGTTCAGGATCGCACTGACAATCTTCCGGTATCCCGTGCACCGGCACAGCACCCCCCCAATTGCATCCATGATCTCGTTCTCATCCGGATGCGAATTCGTTTCGAGTAGCGCAGTCGCGGCCACCAGCATCCCCGGCGTGCATGCTCCACACTGCGCGGCACCGTGCGACAGAAAAGATTTCTGCAATCTTCCCAGCAGCGGAGATCGGGCAGCCAATCCCTCTACCGTGGTGATCTCGCATCCTGCAACCTGTCCCGCTGCCACCAGACACGCGCAAACGGGGTCCCCATTCAGTAGCACCGTGCAAGCGCCGCAATCACCGGCATCGCATCCAACCTTAGTTCCGGTCAGGCTGAGATCGTCCCGCAGTACCCGCGAAAGTCGCCGCTCGCCAGACGCCGCCACTTCGACTTGCCGCCCGTTCACGGAAAATGAAATCAATGCCGCGCCGGCCTCGATCGGAATGTTCTGGGTCCCTGCCACGTCAGATGTTCCTCACGCACGCTTCCAGCCCGCGCCGGACAAGAGTCAAGGACGCGTCGCGTCGATACGAAGCGGTTGCGCGCACATCGTCGATTGGAGAAAGAGGCGAAAGATGCTCGACCGTCACCAGTTCTGAAATACCAAGTTTGGCCGGTCGACCAATCAATTCCTTTTCCAGATCCCCCAGCCGCCGCGCGACCGCAGAGCACGAGCCGACCGCGATGCGCGCCTGTGCAACACGTCCGGCATTGTCCGCTTGCAGCACCACTGCGACCATCGAAATCGAGATGACGAGATACTTCCGCGCACCGAGCTTTACGAATGAAGATGCTGCGTCATCTGCGTTCCGTGGTACGAGCACCGCTGTCAAAATTTCTCCGGTCCTCTTGGCCGTCCTTCGATTGCCTGTGATGAATCGATCCAGCGGCAGCCGCCGCGTTTCGCCGATCGAGGTTAGCTCGACTTCCGCATCCAGCGACAGCAACGGAGGTACCCCATCGGCCGCCGGAGACGCATTGCAGAGATTCCCGGCGACTGTTCCCCGATTCTGAATCTGCACCGAACCAATCTCTCGCGCTGCCGCCTTTAGGCTATCGAAACATCGTGGGAAAGGAGTTCGAACGATGTCGGTCCACGTCGTCAGCCCACCAATGCGGGTCCATTCTGATTCGAAGGCAATCCCGCGCATCCCCTGGACCGAACTGATGTCGACGACGTCGGCCGCTGGCAGCCGTTCCCCGAGCGCAGGATAGAAATCTGTCCCTCCGGCGAGAATCTGACCGCCGGACGAAGCCAGCACAGAAACGGCTTCCTGCAGAGTTTTCGGCTTGAGATACAAAGGCCCGGGTCCCCCAAAGTACAGGCTGCGCACCGCTTTCAGAGTTTGTATACCCAACGATCGCTGTTTGTACAGCGGCTATCAACGTGGAAAATAAGTGCCCAGGGTTTCTCCCGTGGCCCCCATGACCCGATTGGCGCTCAATCCTGCGAAAAGCACCTCTCTTGTGTTCTAATTTCGGCGGCATATTTTCGTCCGCCAGAATATTTCCCGAATCACGAAGGAGACCTGGATGCTTCCAAGATGCCTGAAGAACTCCGTTGTTGCGGCAATCGCGACGAGTCTCACGATCTGTGCATGGGCCCAGTCGTCGCCGTCACCGGCCGCGCCCGCCGATCTCGACGGGTACGTAGCACGCTCCATGAAGACCTTCGACGTCCCGGGCATGGGCGTTGCGATTGTCAAAGATGGCAAGATCCTGGTCGCGAAAGGCTACGGTGTTCGCAAGTTGGGCGATCCCACTCCCGTGGATGAGTTCACCATGTTTGGCATCGGGTCGAACACGAAGGCCTTTACCACCTCCGCTCTCGCTACGCTCGTCGACGAAGGCAAGCTCTCCTGGGACGACCCGGTCTATCAACGCCTGCCCGGATTCGTCATGTACGATCCCTACGTTTCTCATGAGATGACGATCCGCGATCTTCTCACCCACCGCAGCGGCATGGGACTTGGCGAAGGCGATCTTCTGTTCTGGCCTCACACCACCTACTCGCGCGCGGATGTCATCTACAAGCTCCGTTTCATGAAGCCGCATTCCAGCTTCCGCAGTCATTACGCGTATGACAATCTCCTCTACATGACGGCCGGCCAGATTATTCCCGCCGTCACCGGCACATCGTGGGACGACTATATTCGTGAACGCATTTTCGCCCCGCTCGGAATGGAGCATTCCAACGTCAGTACCACGCTCTACAAGGCCGGCGACGATTACGCCTACCCGCATTCGCGCGTCGATGGCAAACTCCAGGTCATTCCCTTCGAAGACCTCGATAATGCCGGGCCTGCCGGTTCCATCAACTCGTGCGCGGCGGATATGGCGAAGTGGGTTCAGTTGCAGCTCAATCACGGCAAGTTCGCCGGTCACGAAGGCCACCTCTTTACCGAGCAGCGCCAGAAAGAAATGTGGGCTCCGCAGACGATTCTTCCGATCAGCGATCCGCCGCCGCCGCTCGCGGGGCTGAAAGCGAACTTTGCCGACTATGCGCTAGGCTGGGGATTGCGCGATTATCACGGCCGCAAACTTGTCGGACACACCGGCGGCGTGGGCGGATTTGTCTCCCGAGTCATGCTCGTCCCTGAGGAAAACCTTGGAGTCGTCATCCTCACCAACGCCGAAGAAGACGGCGCCTTCGATTCGATCCTCTATCACGTACTCGATTACTACATGCAAATTCCGCCGACCGATTGGATCGCGGCATTCAAAGCGGTAAAGGACAAAGAGGAGAAAGACGCCGCCACAACCATGGCAAAAGCGGCGAGCGCCCGTGATGCGAATTCCAAGCCCTCGTTGCCTCTCGAAAAGTATGTGGGAGTTTACAACGACGCCTGGTACGGGCCGATCACCATCCACATGGAAAACGGAGGGCTTGTCATCACGTTCGATCACACCCCTACCATGATCGGCGACCTGCAGCACTGGCAGCACGATACCTTCAAAGCGCACTGGCGCGTCCACACCATCGAAGACGCTTTTATCACGTTCTCGCTGAATCCTGATGGATCAATCGACAGCGCGACAATGGCGGCGGTGTCACCACTGGCTGATTTCAGCTTCGATTATCAGGACCTTCTGCTAAAGCCAGCGAACTCGACCGCAGAGAAGAAATAGAAGAATGTGAAAGGGAGCATGCATCTTTGCGGACGTAGGTGGGGACAGCCGGCATCGGCTGTCCAGCGGAGCGAAGTTCCGCGGCGTAGCCCGGGAAACTCTTCGTTCTAATGCAAGAAAACGTAGGAAGAATCCTCCACCCGCACCGTAGTCCGGCGCCGCGTTTTCCTTTCTACGTTGTACGTGACAAGCAGATGATCTTCGAGCAGCAATAATTCCTTGTCCGTGATCCATCCCACCAACGAAGCATGCGGAAGGAACGCAACTTGTCGTGGAGCATCTTCGACGCTCTTCACCACAACTGCCGGCAATTCGCTCAACGCTTTGCGGATTCCCTCCGACTCTTCCGGATTCGCCTGCCCTTGTTCAGAGATTTGAATCGGTTTGTTCGCCGGGGTCGTCGACGTGATTGTCATCGCGATGGAGCCCGCATCCGGTGATAGCTGCGCATTCGATGTAAAAAAGCTCACATCGTAATCCGGATTTTTGTACATGGTCTGTTCGTCGAAGACCGCGATCTTTTTCCCATTCGTAAGCACGAGAGTCTGATCGTCGCTCTGGTTCGACCATCCGCAGCAGCCGACATCGGGAATAGCTTCAACAATGGTCTGCCCGTCCGGCGTCGTGTCCAGAATTCGTTGCAGCGGCTCGGGCAAATCCGCAGGCGTCCACTTACCTGCGTCTTCCTGATAGCGCACGGTTGCCTTGTAGACAGGCCCTGTTTGCCCCGCAATCAACTGGGTAAGAAAAAAGAAATTCCCCACGCCGGTGGCTGGCGCCCACGCTACTTCTGATGGGCATGTATCTTCGCAAGTTCCGGTCTTGCAGCGGCATTCCGGCAGCTTCTGCGAGGCAACTTCCTCGCGGTTAGAGCCACTTAGATCTGTCCGCCAGGCCTGCCACGCGATCTCGGTCGAAAGATCGACTCCTTCTCTCTGCAGCTTCCGCGGCTGATCTGCAAACCAGTAAAGATGTCTTCCATCGGCCGACAGATAGGCCACCGGCGCTACTTCGGTAGTCGCCTGATTCGATCCCGTCTCCTCGATATTGTGTTTCACGCCTTGGTCGATCGTTGTCGCTGTGTGCCCATCCCACAACCAGAATTTGTGCGGCCCTTTGATGTCTTCGTCTGAAAGAGGAAGAGAAGCAGCCGGCGCAAAGAAGATCTGTCCCGCGCGATTTACTGAGATCGCTGTCGGAGATTTCAGAGCGTCCGCGGGCATCTTGACCTTCTGCTTTATCGCGAAGGTCGCCGGATCGTACTCCAGCATCTCGCCCGGTTCCCGCAGGACCCAGAGTTTCTTTCCCTGCGCGAAAAGGGGCATAGCCAGCGCCAGCAGGGCCGCAATTATCCGAAAAGTATTTAGCATGAGAATTTCGATGGCATCGCCGCTATTGCTTCATCTCCACAACCGGCAATTCAATGAAACTGGCCTCTTCCGGCGAATGATAAATCTTCTGCACGGCTTTCTTATAATCCGCCGGCTTTGCCCAGAAGATGTTCGGCACGAACGTCTGCGGGTTCCTGTCATATAACGGAAACCAGCTCGATTGCACCTGCACCATGATTCTGTGGCCAGGCAGGAACACATGATTTGCGTTCGGCAGCGCGAACTTGTAGAGCAGAGGTTTGTCCGGAGTGATCGCCGTCGGTGTCTCGAGGCTTTCACGATACCGGCCGCGGAAAATATCCGCCGAAATCATCAGCTGATATCCGCCCATATGCGGATCGGCGGCCACTTCGTCCGGATAAACATCAATCACCTTCACCACCCAGTCCGAATCCGTCCCGCTGGTCGACGCAATCAGATTCACGACCGGCTGCCCGCTAATCTTCACCGGCTCCTTCAGCACGTCAGATGAAAACGCAAGCACGTCCGCACGCCCTGATGCCTCCCGCTGATCATCCACGAGCCACTGCGACCAGGTAAATTCTCCTCCATAGCCGATCGGCTGAATCGGACGCGACCGGAACGGCACGGGCTTGGCCGGATCCGAAACATATTCGTCGGATGCTGCTCCACCTTTCGGAGCGTCGAAGCTCAACTTCAACCCGGGCTGCAGATAGAGCGGCTTGGGACGAATCACGCATCCGGAAGCGCAGCCCGCTGGCCATGAAGGCAACCGCCGCCATGTATTTGTTCCCGTCTCGAAAGCCATCACCGGAGCGATGTCTGCTTTCGGCGCGCCATCTTTCAGATACTGCGCCAGAAACGGCCCAAGTATGTGTTCGCGAAAATACAGCCCCGTGTCGCTGTTGAACTTCAGCGCACTCAGCGAACTGCCGTCGCCAATTTCCTGCCCGTGGTGCCACGGTCCCATCACGAGAAATACTTTGTCGTTCCCCGTGTCCTTCGGCTTGATCGCCTTGTAAACAGCGGTTGCTCCATAGATGTCTTCCTGATCCCATAAGCTATCCACGAGCATCACCGGAATCTTCAAAGGTTGCGCCGCCAGGATCTTGTCCATCGCCTGCTCTTGCCACCAAGAGTCATAACTCGGATGCTGCAGCAACTTTCGCCAGAATCCGACCTGCTCCATTCCGTGGCGCCGCCCTAATTCGCCAGCCGATCCAGCTTCCATGTAGACGTCGTAATCGTCGAAGTGATCCGTCCACCATTCGGCGCTGTTGTCGCGCGTTCCCTCCTGCTGGTAGATGTACGGCATGTTCTGTTCGCGAAACGCGCCGTTGTGAAACCAGTCGTCGCCGCGCCAGCCATCAACCATGGGATTCATCGGCACCGAAACCTTCAGCGCCGGATGCGGATTCACCAGCGCCATCAGCGGAAGAAATCCGTCATAGGAAATTCCGAGAATTCCAACCTTCCCATTGCTCTCCGGAATGTTCTTCACCAGCCAGTCGATGGTGTCGTACGTGTCGGTGGAATTGTCGACCTGGGTCGGATTCAGTGGCCCGCGCAGCGGGCGAGTCATCACATAGTCGCCCTCCGATCCGTACTTTCCGCGGACATCCTGCACGACGCGGATATAGCCTCCGTCGACGATCACATCTGTCGCATTGTCGTAACCGTAAAGAGTCGGCCCCAGATGCGAACTCTCCGCGTGACTTACTTGCGCGCTCGCGTTGTAGGGCGTGCGCGTCAACAGTATCGGAGCGTTCTTTGCGCCTTTCGGAATCACGATTACCGTGTGCAGCTTCACGCCGTCACGCATCGGGATCATCACCTCCCGCTTCACATAGTCGAAGCTGTCGGTGACCGGCACAAGCTTCTCGGGCATTTCGCTCGGCAGGGACGTGGCGGGTGATCCCGCATTTTGGGCAACACCAGGGAAGGGAACAGCGAATATGGCGAAAAATAAAACGAAGAGGCACACGTACCGCACGCGAGCTTTGATTTTCATGAACTGTCCTCGGGAGTTGTTGCATGTTACCGCTTCGCGTCGGAGCTTGCCAAATACGCCTTGCGGTGCACGACGGTAATCATTGCGTGGTTACTATGCGAATCCGTTACTTCTCATTTCCCCTTCGTAATGGTGCGAGCCGCGATGTCAGAACTAAACTTCGCCGCGGGGGTTTTACTCACGCATGACAAACAAAATCACGCAGTCACTCCTCATCCTGGCAGTGAGTGGTCTGATGTTTGCTGGATCAGCCTCTGCTCAAACCCAAAACACTTCTGGCGCCGGCGCGGGACACGTTGATCCCGGCCATCCGCGTGTGAATCAGGTCAACCGGCGTGAAACCAGGCAGCAGAACCGCATCGCCAACGGCGTAAAGAATGGGCAACTCAGGCCCGGACAGACGGCCCGTCTCGAGCATGGCGAGCAGCGCCTGCAGCACAATCAAAAAAGAGACATGGCGAAAGACAACGGCCATCTCACCCAGCAGGACCAGCGTCAACTCAACCACGAATCGAATCGCATGAGCAAGCGAATCTACGCTGACAAACATTCCAAGTAAGTGTGAGGAATGAAGATCGCACGCTCCCCGAAGTTTATCTATTAGCCCCCTGGTGTCTGTCTGAAATGACGAGCACGTCCGAGTGAGTCGTGCCTTCGTGGCCAGCGCTGGGGGAGCGATTTATGTAACGTGCTTGATAGATATTGGTGGAGGCGACGGGAGTTGAACTATCTGGCGTATTGATAACACGTAAGTTACTGATTCTAGGAACTGCCACAACGGCTAAAAAGGCCCCATTGCCCGATCCATTGTACGTTTATTGTACGAAAATCTTTTCGAGTTTCTAGTGCGCCGACGTCGATCACAGACCGAGTATCACACAGTTTGCCCTATTGAGAAAACCATTTGTTCTCTCTAGCGATCCCCCCGGTGAGCTCTTAAGAATGCTCAGCCCCGTCGTTTCTTCAAGAGGGCGACTATTTGCGAAAGTCACGATAAACGAAAATAGCTGAGTTCGCTATTTGCGCCTTCTTGAGTCCACGATCGGATGCCTGTGATCCTGAACGCCAGTGATTGCGACTTCTGGCCGGACGTCACCGCGTTAGATGTTTGTTCTGAGGATCGCTCAAGTCTTGATCCAGGCGTCGTCTTTCCACAGCCCGTCCAATTTGACCGGCACCTTCCCGCGTGATTCGCTCCCAACCATGACAGA
>CAVXPX010000006.1:0-266163 GCA_963763845.1 uncultured Acidobacteriota bacterium | reverse complement strand
ATGCTCTTCACAACTGCGTACGCGCCTTTCCCTATGCCGGTCTCCTTGGATGCGCGCGAATAGCGCAGCATGTCCCCCACCTCGTATCGCTCGGCCCATGTGCGGTCTGCGCCGGTGAGGTCTTGGCGCGGCACTAGCGTCCTGATGCGATGCTCCTCGTTGCTGACGAGGCCACTCCGCTGCAATTCCGCATGGACGCGCTCGTTGATCTCCATGCGAGAGCGATTATCGGGAGAAATCACCAGCGTGTTCTCCGGCGATTTTGCGTACTCCTTCGCAATAGCGGCGATGCGCTCGTCGTGGCCTTGAATCTCATGGACTCGGCCCTGCCGGTCAAGATTCTGGATCGCTTCGCGCACTTCACCCCGTGCCAGCTGCTCGACTACCTGTTTCAGTTCTGGGTCTTTCTGGCGCACGATCTCTTCGAGCTTCACCGTTTTCATACCGGCGTCCTGGAGCTGCGCGAAGGGCCGCCCGGCCTCAACCGCCTCATGTTGCCGCCGGTCGCCGACGAGCAACACACGGTCATTCGGATGGAGCCGGTTCACAAACTCGTGCACCTGCCTGGTCGATGCCAGAGAGGATTCGTCGAGTACATAGAGCCGTTTCTCGCCGCTATCCGGCTGCTGTCCACGTACCAGATGCTTCTGTAGTGTGGATGTCTCCATGCCTGCTTCCCGAGCTTCTGCGCCGCGCGGGACGTTGGCGCGAAACCTTCCACCCTGTAGCCCTCGGCCTCCGCGCCTTCGCGGATCACGGACAGAGTTGTTGTCTTGCCCGCGCCTGCGATGCCATCTAAACCGACAACCTTCTCCCGCGAAAGAAAGATTTCGTCTACTGCCTGGCGCTGCGAAGCATTCAGCTCCGGGTGGCGGTCTTCCGTGGCGATGCGCACTTGCGGCGAGACCAGCATGGGATCGCTGTAGTCGCGCCGATTGCCTTCCTGCATCCGGCCAACGATCTCACGCTCCATGCGTACCATCACGGCGGTTGTGTACTGTCGGCCAGCACCAACGTGCGAGACTTCGCGGAACTCCCCGGCCTCGATCCGGCGCTCGAACTCCTGCCGGACCTGGGCATAGGTGGTTTCTCCCATGCCGCGCACCAGCGCTGTTTCAAGGATCGCGCGGCGGTCCTGCACAGCCGATCTCTCGAAGACATGATCGCGCGCCCATGTCACGGCCTGCTTCGCCTGAACCTCTGGCTCCTGTATCTGGTATTGCCCATGTTGGCGCGCCTGTGCGACGACGCGGTCCGCCTGATGCCCGTACTGTGCGGCCAACTCGCGGTGCCGCTGTAAGACTTCTCCAGGCGACAGCAGTTCCTTGCGGTCGCGCGTATGGTGGGCCGCGATCTGTGCCGCCGCGGCTCCGTCGATTCCTTGTTCCCGGAGATGGTCTTTGATCTGTTCACGTCGCGGACTGGAAGCCTCCAGATATTCCTTCGTGTAGCCTTTTATTTCCGGCTGTCCATGCTTGCCGCGCTCCAGTTCGTAGCCCAGCTTTTCCAGACGCAGAGCCAATTCGGATCGGTAGACCGCCGTGGCGTAGCGCTGTGACACGAACATCTCGTGTGGCTGCAAAGCTCGCATCTGTTTCCCGTTTTCGGGACTGTTCTCGCGCTCGGTCATGTTGAAGATCACGGCATGGGTATGAAGCTGGGGCGCAGCATAGCCATCGACGGGCCGCGCGGTATCGTGCTCGAAAGTGGCGGCGATAAATTTTCCGGTCGTCTCCGGGGCATGGACATTGCCGATCCGCGCCTGCGTGTATCGTTCAAGTTCCTGAAGTGCCGTGCGTACACTCTCGCGATGGGCTTCCCGCACCCGATCATCGCCGCCCACGAGAGCGGTGAGCGATACCGACTTCGGCGCAGAGAAGGTGGCGTCCCACCCGGCGCGATGCTCGGCGCTGGTCACCTCTCTGCCAAATTTGCCTTCATAGGTTCTCGAAACTTGATGCCGTACGAGCTGCTCTTCGGTGTGCGGATGTTGGCCTTCACTCAGTCGTGCAAAGTGTTCGGAACCAACGCCACCTTGCAACCCCCACTGCTCGGCGAGTCTGCCCTGCCACTCACTGTGACCCTGCTGATCGCGGCTCCAGTAGTTCTGTTCCTGCGAGGCAAACTCCCGCACATGGTAGGTCTGCGCCTGGCTGGCTGACAGCGGTTTCGAGATCGTGAGCATACCGAGCGTTCCTCAAGCGTGAAGTGGTGTTCTTGGCAATCTGTCTCTCATTCGATTCCCTTCGTTTTCTCCCAGGCGAACGCCTCTTTGGGTTTGGTCTCGGGCGCACCGATGGTCGAACCATTGACGGTCGAACCAAAGAGCGCGAGCATCGGCTGGGTCGGCTTCTTCAGCGGATCGGCGGGAGCATTCGCGGGCACTGATGGCGCTGGTTTCGGCGCGATCTCTGGCATCTGCCGCTGCGAAAATCTCGGCAGTCTGAATCGGATTCTGCCCATCTTTATCCTCCATCTCTGGATCAAACTTGGCCGAGGTCGGCCCCATTCGATCGTCTCCACTATCCCGCCGTTTACGTGAGGACCGGCTCTGCAACACGCTCCGCACCGCCAGTAGCAAAAGGAACATCGCGGCTACCCAAAGCAGAGGCGTCAAGAGCGAAAAGCTTCTGGGCAAAAGCATGGCACTCATGGCATACGAGCTCTTTCCTTGCCCTCGCGGGCGAAGAATTCTTCAAGCAGTTTGCGAGCCTGCTGAAGCTTTCGCGCGTCGGCTTGGTCGCGGATTTTGAGGACGGAATCAGGCGACAATTGTCTGCCTTCCGATGCCGCTTGAGAGGCTGCATGGAAGAGATTCAAGCAGCGTGTAACGCACCGCCCAGACTTCGGCCAACACCAGTTCGGCGGGATCAGCGGGCCGCTGTCGCGCAGCGCACAGAGCGGTCCCGCGCAGCCACTCGGAGAGAGCCTGTCCCGCGCTTTCGGCGGCAGCTTCTATCTCTCCCAGTTCCTCGGGAGTCAGTCTCGTGGCCGCAGTCTTGGTGCGGAAGCCGGGCTTCGCCTCTTCTCCGAACGGCAAACTGGACTGCGGATTAGCTTGAACGCGGGGACTACTCATTGGACGAACCGCCTTGTTGCACTCCTGCGCTTGATTCCGCTGCGATTAAACTCCGTAATTGTTAGTCCACAGCAAAGTCTTGGGCTTCAACGCGTTTACGTGATCGACGATGGGCAGCGCTTTGTCGCAAACAAACATCAGCCGTTCGATATCGCAGTCACCCAGCGGAGACGAATTTGTTGATGCACCGAAAGTTAACCTGCGTAAACATCGAAACGCCATCTCGCGCTCCGCAGTTCCCAACTTGGGGGTGACGTGTCGAAGCGTCAACCCGGTGCAAAGCACCGAGAACACCGATGGCAGTACCAATGCTCATTGGAGGTCACGATGCTGTAGCACCGAAAAGCCGTTGAGATGTAGCGAATGAAAGAGTCGTACGGTGAAGGCCTAGCAAGCCACACCGGCTCCGAGTCTTGCGGGCACGGTCGTAAGACCGGATACGAAGCGTAGACAGGAGGAACTACGGGCCAGGTTATTGAGCCGCGAAATACCCCTAACTTCAGGACGCCGACGCCCTGACACAACGCGGAAGGCAACATCCTGCCAAGCGCCATCGCAAGCTTGGTGGGAGTCCTGCGCGGTCTGTGACCCTGGCACGTGAGGACACATCTTGCACGGAAGTTGAGAGATCCCGGGTTCCCCCGAGAGCGACCAGCGCCCTCGGGGCGCATCGGGAAGTTCAAGGACAGGAGCCGATGATGAACGAACACGGGAAGTCGGACAGACCCATAGTACCGAGGAAGTCTCCGAACAAAACCAGAACACCGGCGGCGGAGGAGATGGAGGGAAGGGGTCTGGCCAAGGGGAACCCGAGCCAGCAAAACGCGTCCCGGACTCAGAGCCGGATCGACGCGCCCAGTGCGCTGGAACGGGTACGACAAACGGCAACAGAGAACAAGGATGCAAAGTTCACCGCTCTGCTGCATCACATCTACCGCATCGACACTCTGCGGTTTGCTTACTTCCAGTTGAAGAGGCACGCTGCGGCCGGTGTAGACGGTGAGACGTGGCAGCACTACGGCGAGGACCTTGAGCAGAATCTCCAGGACCTCTCCCATAGGCTGAAGCGCGGAGCGTACCGGGCGAAGCCGGTGCGTAGGGTGTACATTCCCAAGGCGGATGGGCGGCAACGACCGCTCGGCGTCACGGCGCTCGAAGACAAGCTTGTTCAACGAGCGACGGTGGAAGTACTCAACGCGATTTATGAACCCGACTTTCTCGGCTTCTCTTATGGGTTCCGGCCAGGACGCAACCAGCACAAAGCGCTGGACGCCCTGTTCTGTGGACTCCATCAGCGACGTGTGAACTGGGTGCTGGACCTGGACGTGCGCAGCTTCTTTGATCGGCTGTCGCACGAGTGGCTGGTCCGGTTTCTCCGGCATCGGATAGCGGACCGACGCGTCGTGCGGCTCATCCAGAAATGGCTGAACGCCGGCGTGCTGGAAAAGGGAGCGCGAACGTTCGTGGAAGTGGGTTCGCCGCAGGGCGGAAGTGCATCGCCGTTGCTGGCGAATATCTACCTTCACTACGTCTTTGATCTTTGGGTCCAAGCATGGCGTAAGAAGCGTGCGCACGGCGATGTGATCGTGGTGCGTTATGCCGACGACATCGTGGTTGGATTCGAGCGCAAAGACGAGGCCGAACAGTTCTGGAAGGAACTCGCCGAACGTATGGCGAAGTTTCAACTGGAACTGAACCCGGAAAAGACGCGCCTGTTCGAGTTCGGACGCCACGCGGCGGCGAACCGAAAGCGCGCTGGTTTGGGTAAGCCGGAGACCTTCGATTTTCTCGGCTTCAAGCATATTTGCGGGAAGACGAAAAGGGGACGGTTTCTGGTGCTTCGGCAGACGATTCGCAAACGCATGCAGGCTAAGCTGCAGCAAGTGAAGATCGAGTTGCGGCGACGTATGCATGACCCGATTCCTGAAGTTGGCGAATGGTTGAAGTCCGTGGTGGGCGGGCACATCCGATACTTCGGAGTACCGGGGAATCGATATGCGCTGGCTCACTTTCGTTTCACCGTGAGCAACCTCTGGCACCACGTCTTGCGACGCCGGAGTCAGAAAGGTCGCGTGCTGTGGGAACGAATGCAACGACTCATCCGCCGCTGGCTGCCTCCGGCCCGTATCTGCCATCCTTATCCTTCGCGCCGTCTGCGCGTCACTACCTGAGGCAAGAGCCGTATGCGGGAAACCCGCTCGTACGGATCCGCGCGGGGGGTACGGAGCAATCCGTATCCCTACCGCGACCACCCTTCTTCCGGTGCGAAGCACCGCCTCGCTCACAGCTCCCCGTACTCCCTCGCCAACGCATTCCACAGACGGACCACTTCCGGCGCCTGCCACCCCCGGCGAAACAGACTCCTAATCGCCTG
Organism: uncultured Acidobacteriota bacterium; assembly: GCA_963763845.1. Lineage (GTDB taxonomy): Bacteria > Acidobacteriota > Terriglobia > Terriglobales > Acidobacteriaceae > Sulfotelmatobacter. Next base: position 260,710 of record CAVXPX010000006.1, on the reverse strand, counting down.
CCAGTCGTCGTGGTGAAACAAGAGGCGGATCCCATTGTCCCGAGAGCGAAACTCGACGCCCACCTTTTCCTCTTCGTCGAACCACGTGGAGGCGAGGAAATAGCGACCTTCCCAGAAGATCAGTGTGTCGTGCAGTTCCAACCGTTCCAGTATTGTCCGAAGCTCCGCGATCCTCGGGTAATCGTAGAGCGGATATTGCAGAGCAAATCTTCCGGGAAAATACAGCCAGACAGAAAACTCCGTCTCCGGTCCCCGATGAAATTCGAGACGGTATTCTCCCTCATGGAACGACGGCAATGGCCCAGGATTTCTCAACCTAGAATCGGCACCCCAAAATGCACCATCCCGCAGGGGTTCTTCATGGCGGAGATAGTGGCCACGGGCGCACACGCGCCAGAGAATCGGCCAGTACGGTCGCAGCGCTTCGTTCAGCTTCTCGATGTTTAGAAATCTTTCGTTGTCAAGAATCATGTAGAGAAGTCGAGCGGTATGAATCGGTCGCGGGGTCTCGCTGTCAGCGTTCTTTATCGTGTGAATTGTTCGGTTCACGGCCCTTCGTACATCGTCGTCTGCAATATCTTCCGAAGGCTTCGCCGCAGTTTGCCTTTCAGCAGGCAGATTGGTGAGGAGATAATGGGCCATCGGACTCCTCTTTCTCTGTTTGGACACAAGTCCATAAACGGCAAGGAAAGCTTCAAGAATTGCGGCGAGAGATTCAAAGGAAATGTCCGTCTGGCCGGTATTTGCGAACAGCTCTGCACCCTGCTGACAGTAGTAGGCAACCAGGGTCCATTCGGCTTGTGAAAGCGGCAGCTTTGCGTCTACCTTCCCGCGAATCTTAACCAGGGAATCGGTTGGCTCCGAGAGTAGATTTACGAACTCCAATCGCTCCTCTTTAGAGGACTCAAGGAGCTGCTTTGCCGCCTCCGATGTTGAGACGGGTTCGCCACTCTTGGAGGCCATGATTTCCTTCAAAGTGTCGAGTCTTTGACGCAGCTCGTCGGAAATCCGAATGGAGATCACCGGCTGCTGCAGGATTGGGGTCTTGTCTGCCAAAGGGTCAGCCTTACTAAATATCGTAACGTTACGTATTGACTGTATTGGTACACGTGCGTTAGTGTCAAGTGCAACGTTTGCTCCCCGGTCGGACGACCTACGTCGCAGGGATTGCTGCACGCTCAGCCAAATGAACCCGTCCGAAGTTCCGGGATGGAGTAGAAAATGAATCCAGCCGAAGACAACGAACCCTTCGTAACGCCCGAAGAAGCAGCAAACTTTTTGAAGATCAGCCCGGTGACCGTGAAGAAGATGGCTCGGGAGGGCTGGCTTCCCGCACATCCCGATAGGCAGTGGAGTCCGCAAGCGCTGGCGTTTTCGAATTTCAGAGCTAGTTTCGCACATGCGTTGTCGTGTAGAGTCGGAAGCGTCATCCGTGCGCGCTTTAAGGAGGAAAGCTTCTTGAAACGCACACAGCAAGACGTGGGCACGATTGTCCGCAAGAAGAGAACGCGAGGCCCGGATGTCTGGGTTTGGCGCTTTTACGAAACGGACGAGATGGGCATTACGCGAAAGCGCAGCGTAATGTTAGCGGGAGATGCGGAAGGATGGCCAACGGAAGATCATGCCTGGCAAGGGTCGAGAGAGTTTCGATACCAGCGGATGGAAAAGTCTTCCAGTCAATCGTTCGGAGCATTGATAAGGCGATACATGCACGAAGCAATGCCAGAACGGTATTCAACCAAGAAGTCCTACGTATCCATTTTGAAAGTGCACATTTTGCCACAATGGGGCGAGGCTCCTGTGGCCGAAGTGAAAAAGCCCCTCAAGGTGGAACAGTGGTTGAAGGAGCTGAAGCATTCTCCCAAAACGAAGTCCAACATAAAGGGTCTCCTGCATCGCATTTTTGAGTACGCGATGAAATGGGAAATTTTGGAGACTCAGAGAAACCCGATGCAGTTAGTCGAAATCAAGGGCGTGACGAAACGTGTTCGAAAGAAAGTTGTGCTTACGGTCGAGCAATATCAGGCTCTTCTCGCGGAGCTTCCGTACCACATTCAAGTGATGGTCATGATTGCAATGTGCCTAGGCTTGCGCATCAGTGAGATCAGGGCATTGCAGTGGCAGGACTTTGATTTGAAGGGGCGGATACTGACGTTGACCCGATCTATTGTGGGCCGCTACGTCTGGAACGGCGGCCTCAGCGATCACCCAAAACCGGCCAATGAGTATCACCTGAAAACCGGCCAACGAGAATAGGGTCCGGGACATTGACGCCCGCAGAGGCTTGTAGCCTCCGAGGGCATGGCCAATGTCTTGAACGAAGAGAAGAAACAGCAAGTTTTAGCTCTGGGACGGCTGGGGTGGCCGCTGCGGAAGATCCAGCAGGCTACGCGCATCCGTCGCGAAACCGCCAGCCAGTACCTGAAAGCGGCTCGGATTGCCGTGCGTCCGCCCGGAGGTTGGGGACGGCGTGCGCCAAAACCGGCCAACGAGGTGATCACCGACTTTGGCGCGGAAAAACCGGCCATTGCGGGGATCACCGACCCCAACGGCAACCCCAAAACCAACCCCGAAAACCCTTCCACGAAGGGAAAAGCAAAACCAACTTCAAAACCGGCCAACGGGGTGATTACCGACCCCGAGGTGATCACCGACCTCAACCCATTCCAACGAGACGAAGTGAGCGCTTGTCCCTCGGCGTCAGTTGCTTCTCCACAGCGCAGTCCCAGCGCCAGCGCTTGCGATCCATACCGAGAAGCCATTGAACTGGGACTCAGCCGAGGCCGCAACGCGGTAGCGATCTACCAGGACTTGGTCGATGAATACAGCTTCGCCAGCAGCTACCAGAGCGTGCAGCGCTTCGTGCGCAAGCTGCGCGGCGCGCAAACTCCCGAAGCTCGCGTGGTGATCGTCACCGCTCCTGGCCAGGAGGCACAAGTCGATTACGGCAGCGGGCCCATGGTGCGCGATCGCGAGACTCGCAAGTATCGGCGTACACGGTTGTTCGTCCTGACGCTCGGCTGCAGCCGGAAAGCAGTTCGTCTGCTGACGTTCCATTCCAGCTCTCGCATCTGGGCGGAACTGCACGAGCGTGCCTTTCGCCGGCTGGGCGGAGCCACGCGCATCGTGGTCCTCGACAATCTGCGCGAAGGCGTGCTCGTCCCCGACGTTTACGATCCCACGCTCAATCCCCTCTATCGCGATGTGCTCGCGCATTATGGCGCGGTCGCCATGCCGTGTCGCATCCAGGATCCAGATCGCAAGGGCAAAGTCGAAGCCGGCGTCGGCCATGCGCAGAAAACGCCACTCAAGGGTCTGCGCTTCGAGAGTCTGGAAGAAGCCCAAGCCTATCTCGATCGCTGGGAAGAGCGCTGGGCCGACACGCGCATTCACGGCACCACTAAACGCCAAGTCGCGGCCATGTTTGCCGAAGAGAAACCGTTCCTGCTTCCGCTGCCACTCGAACCCTTCCGCTATTACCAGTACGGCGAACGCATCGTGCATCTGGACGGCTGCGTCGAAGTCGAAGCCGCCTACTACGGCGCGCCGCCGGGCTGGATCGGGCGCGTGGTTCGCGTGCAATGGGACGACATTTTCGTTCGCCTGCTCGATCCCAAGACTGGCCAACTGCTGCGCGAGCACGTGCGCCAGAAACGCGGCTGGTATCGCATCAAGCCTGAAGATCACTCCAAACGAACTCCGCTCCGCACTTCCCAACTCCTGTGGCGGGCGGGCCGCGCCGGCACGCACATCGGCGCGCTCTGTGAGGTTATCCATCGCCAACAAGGAGAACTCGGCGTGCGCCGCATCCTCGGCGTTCTCTCCTTGGCCAAGAAGTACGGTGCCGCCGCAGTCGATGAAGCCTGCGCCGCCGCGCTCGAAATGGGCGTCCAGGAATACCGCTTCGTCCGCCGCTATCTCGAACGTGCCCCACAATTCACCCTGCGGCAGGTCGATCCGCTCATTCGCGAGCTGATCCACTACCGCGATCTCATCAACCACCGAACCAAGGAGCTGGAAGAATGAATCTCATCGAACTCGATCGTGCCCTCAAACAACTTCGCCTGGGTGGCATGGCCGCCACGCTGGAGACTCGTCTGCGTCAGGCGCAAAGCGAACCGCTCGCCCCCATTGACCTGATCTCCTGCCTGGTCTCCGACGAACTGGCCCGCCGTGGCGAGCGCTTGCTGGAGCGGCGGAAAAAGCAAGCCCAGTTCCGCGACGCCCAAAAGTCCCTCGACAACTTCGACTTCAATTTCAACAAGAAAATGAATCGCAGCCTGGTCTTCGACCTCGCCGCCGGCGCCTTCATCGGCCGCCACGAAGACGTCTTGTTCTTAGGCCCACCCGGCACGGGAAAAAGTCACTTGGCACAAGCTATCGGCCAAGCCGCGATCCAGCAGGGCTACCGCGTGCTCTACCGCGAAACCCACACCCTGCTCGATGAACTGGCCGACGCCACGCTCGACGGCACGCGCAAAGAGCACATGGAGTTCCTGGTGACCGTGCCTTTGCTGATCATCGACGACCTGGGCATGCGCAAGTTACCGCTCACCGCCGCCGAGGAACTGCTGGAAATCATCATGCGCCGCTACGAGCGGGCCAGCACCATGCTGACCTCGAACCGTCCGGTGGAAGACTGGGGCAAACTGCTGGGCGACGCGGCTGCGGTCAGCGCCATGCTCGACCGCCTGCTGCACCACGGACACGTGCTCAAGTGCGGCCCCCGGAGCTGGCGCACGAAAACCGACTTGCCTCCACAGGAGGCGGCAGGGTAGAACAAACTGGTCCCGGAACGGCTACTTCCGTTGGCCGGTTTTGAAGTGATAATCGTTGGCCGCTTTTGAAGTGATCACTGAGGGCTTTGACGGTCGTATTCAGTCGAACGGAAATTTGCAAATACACATCATGATCGTCAACAGGCTTGTTGTCTGGCAACTTCAATAGACGATCTGTATTCACATGAACCTCGGAGATAAGTTTATCGTCCTCTAGTAGCACAAAAAAGGGATGCTCCGTTTCCTCTGACTCTGCGTTCGCTGGCAGTTCGCTTCCATTGTCGATCATTCGCATAGAATCAAACAGAATCTTAAGACGGCCATCAATGTCCCCGCCGCGCATGACGAACGGATATTCATCGGTTCGTAAAAAGAGAATATCCAAACGACAACGCAAGACCAATTTTTCTGTGACCAGCGGTACAAATTGATAACCATTGCGGCTCCAGTTCTCGCCTATCCGCTGGACTCCTCTCTGAAAGAGTTCGCCCTTTGCCATCCTTCCGGCTTCCTCTTGCGTAATTCCAATATCGCCGTTCCCTTCCGCTCTTTCCCGTAAATTTGGGTAAGTTTCCCAGAGTCGCCGTAATTGAGCATGGAAAACCCTGCGGATTGCGTGCTTCTCTCGTTTCGCAGTCTCACTACTCCCGCTATGCAACGGCCCTGAGTAAAGCAGATGAAATTCCAAGCGATTCTCGCTTTCGATCGGCTCGCCTAAGCCAACTATCCGGTAATTTTGCACTCATCATTTCCCCCTAACGGGATGGAGTGCAATGATATAGTCGCTATCCTAGAGATATGGTCAAGGTTAGTCAACTATATCATTTCCCCCTAGACCAATGATTTCAATAGACCGGCAAGGGGGAGGGGGGACAAGGTGCTACAGACCCTCAGTCTCCCGACGGCAGCAGCATCTCCTCCGAACCGAGATCGATCGTCACCGCCGCGTGCGGACAATTGCCGAGGATCGGTTGACAGGCCGCATCCGGACCTTTTTCCGGATGAGCCTGCACCTGCCGTTCCGCGAACTGTTCGGCCTCCGTCGATCCAGTCAGGGCCGTGGTCGAAGCCAAGCCTCCGCTGATCACTTGTTGCACGCGGTCGAAATAACCGGTGCCGACGAAGCGCTGGTGCTTGACCGCTTCATATCCGTACTCGTTCTCGCGGCTGAATTCTTTTTCCTGCAGCCGGCAATACGCCGTCATGCCCGACACTTTGTATCCGCGAGCCAGTTCGAACATGCTGAGATTCAGCGCGTGGAAACCCGCGAGCGTGACGAACTGGAACTTGTATCCCATGCGCGCCAGTTCGGGTTGAAAGCGGGCAATCGTCGCGTCGTCGATATTCTTGCGCCAGTTGAAGCTCGGCGAGCAGTTGTAGGCCAGCATCTTCTCCGGATACTGCGCGTGAATCGCGTCGGCAAACTGCTTCGCCTCTTTTAGATCCGGATGCGATGTTTCGCACCAGATCAAATCCGCATAGGGCGCATAAGCCAGGCCCCGCGCAATCGCCGACTCGATTCCGCCGCGTATGCGGAAGAATCCCTCTGCCGTGCGCTCGCCGGTGCAGAAGGCGCGGTCCCGCTCGTCGAGATCGCTAGTCAGCAAGTTGGCGCTGTCGGCATCCGTTCGCGCCATGATCAGAGTCGGCACGCCCATTGTGTCCGCCGCCAGCCGCGCCGCCACCAGCTTCTGAATCGCTTCCGGCGTCGGCACCAGGACTTTTCCGCCAAGGTGTCCGCACTTCTTGGCCGCCGAAAGTTGATCTTCAAAGTGAACGCAGGCCGCGCCCGCTTCGATCATCGCTTTCATCAGCTCGAAGGCGTTCAGATTGCCGCCGAATCCCGCCTCCGCGTCGGCGACGAGCGGAGCGAACCACGTTTGTCCCGGCGACACTTTGCCTTCGACGTGACGCACCTGATCGGCGCGCAGCAGCGCATTGTTGATGCGGCGGCAAAGATTCGGCACGCTATCCGCCGGATACAGGCTCTGATCCGGATACATGGTGCCCGCGTTATTGGCGTCGGCCGCGACCTGCCAGCCGCTGACGTAGACCGCCTTCAGCCCGGCTTGCACCTGCTGGACCGCCTGATTGCCGCTCATCGCCCCCAGCGCATTGACGTAAGGCTCGTTCTGCAGCAGGTCCCAGAGCCGTTCCGCGCCCATGCGCGCCAGCGTGTGTTCGATGTGAATCGATCCCCGCAGCCGCAGCACATCTTCTGCCGTATACGGACGCTGCACGCCCATCCAGCGTGGATTGTTTTCCCAGTCGTGCTGGATCGCTTCCTGTGCCAGAGCATATTGCGACATGCGTTCCTGCTCGTTCAACGGATGCTCTCCGCCGTGGTTCGTGGTTTGCCTCGTGCTGTATTGTTTCGCCGACATAACTTTCTCCTGAACACCATTTAGGGTGAGTGTTGATTAGACCGGGTTGAATTCTCCGCTGACGATCATGGCTTGACTGATCTCTCTCGCGCGGCGCAGGCGCAATGCTTCTTCGGGATCAGAACCGGCTGGAAGCTCCGCCAGAAGCCGATTCAGTTCCTCGTCGAAAACTTGTGTGATGAATTCCGGCGTATGCTTTACGGCCATTCCGGATTCGTCATGAATGGGAACGAGATCGCGATGCAGGACGCGCTGCGCAATCATCAGACGGTAGATGCGATCGGTGGCCAGATCCTCCATGTAGCCGTCGAGCAGGCTCGCGCCCCGGCCACTCAGCACGCCATGGCGATAGCGGATGACCGTGCGCACCGCGGCTCGCGTGCCTCTCACCGTGCGCCCGCCGACACCGTCCGGCCTCGGCCGCAGATCGGGATAGCGGCTGGCACTCTTCGGTCGCTTCTGCAGTTGGTTTGGATACGGGAACTGCGCCACCGCAATCGCGTTCTGGTCGGGATGCCCGGTCCATGCGCCGTCCATCAGGCAATCGGCCTCGTTCTTCTTGTCTTTTTCCAGAACAGCGAGAGCGCGTGAATTCAACTCCGCATCTTCGCGGCTGGGATAGAGCGCCGTCATGCCGCCGATCGCCAGAATGCCGCGGTGATGGCAGATATCCGGCATCAGTTCGCGCAGATTCTGAAAGAACGCCACGTTATGCGGAATCGTGTTGCGGTCGGGCAGCACCCAGCCGGGATCGTCGAGATTGAAGTGAATCAGGCTGGCCATGTAATCCCAGCGGCCGAGGTTCAGCCCGATGATGTGATCGCGCAGGTTGTAAGTGAACTCCTCCATCTGAAACGCGAGCGGATGCGATTCCACCAGCGCCATGCACTTGATGTAGTCGTGCGGCAGCCCGCGCCATTTCGCCAACGCCTGAAACAGATCGCGCCACCACAAAGCCTCTTCCGCCGACTCCGATTTCGGAATGTAGATGCAAAGCGGATGCTTCAACTCCGCGGGATCGATACCGTAGAAAATTCTCGCGACGTCGAACAGCGACGCCGAAACCATTTCTCCCGGAATCAAGCCAGACTGATTCAGGTGCAGGCCGCGTGGACGCGTGAAGATCACCGTCGTGCTCGGCCGAATGGTAAAGGTCTGCTCGCGCTTCCTGTCGTAATAAGTGAGTTTTCCGCGCAGGCAAGCCAGAATGTTCCCAACTCCCAGCGCATGATGAGACCACTCGTTGACGCAGGAGTCTTCAAGATCGAGCATCACACCCGGAGCGCCGGAGTTGAGCATCTTGACACAGAGTTCCCCATCGTCGGCCGGGCCCGTCATCTGATTGCGTTGATCCTGGCACCACTGCGGCAGAGTAATCCTCCAGCCGTTGCGCACCGTGTCGGAAGGGAAGCGGTGCGCGGGCTTGTCGCCTTCGAGTGACTGCTGCAGAATCTCGACCCGTTTCGCGGCCAGCTTCTGTTGCCGCGGAGTGAACCTGAGGTGGAGGGGCAGAAAGAAATCCATGAAGCCCGCGGGAAGATCGCGAGCTGGGTCGAAGTCGGGGGGCGCAGTATTCACTGGATTGATAACGGTTTGCGTTTCGGGCGAGACGGTTGCGGTCGGCGTCATGAATGGATTCCCCAGTTGAACTTGTCTCCTGCATGTGTTCAATATACTGAACGCATATTCATCAGACGGGACGATCCTAGGATGGGCAAAAAGATGGGTCAAGAGCGGTGTTCAATATATAGAACATACATTCATTTTGTTGTCCGGCTAGGGGATTTGCTACGATAACGATTTGGCAATGAAAACAAAGGACGATTCCCCTTCCGCTGCGGTCGAGCGCGCACTCGGCATGTTGGAAGCGGTGGCGCGCGAGCCCGAGGGCCTGAGCAATGCCGAGATCAGCCGGCACCTCAAAATTCCTAAAAGTTCTGCCAGCTACATTCTGCGCACTCTGGAGAAACACGGTTATCTGAAGCGGGATTCAGACGACGGAAAATACCACGTCGGCCTCAAAATCCTGAGTCTTAGCCGCGGCGCTCTCAGCGGCATTGACGTCCGTGAAGTCGCGCTGCCCATCATGCGGCACTTGATGGAGAAGACTAATCTGACGTGTCATCTGGCGATTCTCGATGGGCCCGAGGCGGTCTACATCGAGAAAGTCGAGCCGCAGGGATTCATCCGCATGGACACATGGGTTGGGCGCCGCATGCGCGTGCACGCCACCAGCGTCGGCAAAGCATTGGTCGCGCACATCCCGCAAGAGAGACTGGAGAAGATTCTGGCGGAGAGGTCGATGGAGAAGCGCACTCCGAAGACCATCACAACCGTTCCGCGATTGCTCAAGGAACTGGAGAAAGTCCGCGCTGTCGGATTTGCCGTGGATGACGAAGAAAACAATCTCGGCGCGCGCTGTCTGGGGGCTCCGGTCTTCAACCAGCAGGGCATGATCGAAGCGAGCCTGGGCCTGAGCGGAACGATTCATCAGGTGAATCCCGACACCATGCCGCGCATTGTCGAAGCCCTCAAGGACGCGGCGCGGCATCTCTCGATGCAGTTGGGCTATCGCGCTCCGCACCGGCGTGCTACCGGCGCGTAAGACAGCCAGACTTCGTTTTCTACATGAACGGCGACAAGTCCAGCCAACGAATCATTCGACATTACGACGAGGCTGATGAATCATCGCGGCTTCGCACCGGGTGTTTCCAACTCGAACAGGCCCGCACGCGTGAACTGATTCTGCGGCATCTTCCTCCTGCTCCAGCCACAATCGTCGATGCAGGTGGAGGCGCCGGCGCTTACGCCTGCTGGCTGGCTGAGCGGGGATACCAGGTGCACCTTGTGGATACAGTCGCGAAGCATGTGGAACAGGCGCGGATGGCATCCGCGCAGCAACCGGACCATCCGCTAGCTTCGATCGAAGTTGGCGACGCTCGCGTGTTGGCGCACGCCGATGACTCCGTCGACGCGGTGCTGCTTTTGGGACCGTTGTATCACCTGGTGGAAAGGGAAGAGCGGCTGGCGTGCCTGCGCGAGGCGCTTCGCGCTCTGCGGCCCGGGGGCATTCTGTGGGCGGCGGGAATCAGTCGTTTCGCATCGCTTTTCGATTCGCTGTCGTCCGGATTCTTTGACGATCCCGCATTCGCGCCGATCATGGAGCGGGATCTGGAAGATGGGCAGCACCGCAACTCCACGGGGAATCCGGTGTATTTCACCGATGCCTATTTCCATCGGCCCGGCGAGTTGTCACGCGAATTTCTGGCAGCGGGATTTCACGTTCTGGAAATTGTCGCGATCGAAGGACCAGGATGGCTGGCTCGCGATTTCGATCGCTTATGGAACGACGCTCGACAGCGGGAGCGCCTGCTTGCCGCGGTGCGGAAAGTGGAGCGGGAGCCCTCGATTTTGGGCGCAAGTTCGCACATCATGGCCATCGGACGAAAGTAGCGGCAAATCGATCGGGAACGGTCTGGGCCGACTCGATCAAGCTGCCACGGTCCGACGATATGTCAATTTGTCCACCGCCGGATTGACCAGCCGCATCATGTCTTGCCAGCTCATTCGCACCAGTTCACGATGAGTTCCGGCGCTGAACGTAATCTCTTCGTGCTCGGACAGGCTCCCGTCGGCATAAACCGGCATGTCATAGAGATTGCCAAACGGAGGCATCGCGCCGGTCTCGCAGTCGGGGAACGCGTTTTTGAATTCCGGTTCCGATGCAATCTCGACCGCTTGCGCGCCCGTCAGCTTTCTCAGACGCTCCAGGTCAACATGAGCGGCGGCTGGAACGACGGCCATCGCCAGGACGCCGTCGATCTTGACGATCACGGTTTTCGCCAGCCTCTTGCCCGAAACATGCGCCAGAGCGGCGATGCCCTGAGCCGTGTAAGCCAGCGAGTGGGAGATTACGAGGTATTTCACATGATGAGAGTCCAGGAATTCACGAAGCTTGGAGAGTGTCATACGACCTCCTCTACGGGGTAGGGAATCGAGGGGCCAATTGCGGGTTGCCTTGGCGGAGAAAAAGTGTAGCTCCGGCGCGACTGCGATTGCAGTGCGCCGGATCACCATTGCGAATACAACGGAAGGAACTCAGTATTTGACGATTGCCGCGAACGATTTCGGATCCAGCGACGCCCCGCCAACCAGCGCGCCGTCAATTTCCTCCTGCGCCATGAGCGACGAGACATTTTCCGGTTTCACCGATCCACCGTAAAGAATCCGCAACTGTGCGGCGAACTCTGCTCCGAAAATTTCAGTGGTCTCTTTGCGGATGACCGCATGGGCCTCCGCAGCAATCTCCGGCGTAGCGGTCTTGCCGGTGCCAATTGCCCAAACCGGCTCGTAGGCGACGACCAGTTTGGCCGCCTTCTTGGCGGAGATGGCATGGAAGGCGCGGACGCACTGCCGCCGTAGAACATCGTCGGTCAGGCCTGCTTCGCGCTCCTGAAGAACTTCGCCGACGCAGCAGATCGGAGTGAATCCCGCTTCGAGAGCAGTTTTCAGGCGCAGGTTGACCGTGTCGTCGGTCTCGCCGAAATACTGCCGGCGCTCGGAGTGTCCGATGATGACGTGGTTCACGCCCAGAGCCAGCAACTGGCCAACAGAGGTCTCGCCGGTGAACGCGCCCTCTTCTTTCCAATGAACATTCTGCGCGCCGATTGCGATGTTCGATCCTTTGGCTGCTTCGAGGGCCGCGGGCAGGTCAAGGCAAGAAGGGCAGACTACGATTTCATCCCGCGTGTGCCCGGAAACCATTGGCAGAAAGTCGCGAAAGAAGTCGCGAGTCTGATCGGGAGTCTTATACATCTTCCAGTTGGCGGCCATTACTTTTTTTCTCATGAGTAGACCTTTCGTTTACCGGCGGCGATGACTGCTACAGAAGCACCGCCGATTGCAATAAACTTGTTTTGTAAGAGCGAGAGCCCATGCGCGCGAGTACCGACCACCCTTCGAACGACCCATATCACTTGCAGCGTTTCGTGCTTGCCCAAGACCGAGTTTTCGATCGGGTTCTCTCCGAACTGAAAGTCGGGACAAAGATGAGTCACTGGATGTGGTTCATCTTTCCACAAATTCGCGGTCTGGGCCGAAGTCCAGTCTCGATTGAGTACGCTATTTCCGGCCGCGAAGAGGCCCGAGCTTATCTGAAACATCCGGTCCTCGGCCCTCGTCTGAAGGAGTGCACGCAGTTGGTATTACTCGTGGAACACCGTTCCATCGCAGATATTTTCGGCTCTCCTGACGATATGAAGTTCCGGTCGTCGATGACGCTGTTTGCTGAAGTTTCTCGGGACGAAGACATATTCGCAAGAGCGCTGAAAAAATACTTCGGCGGTGCGCCCGACCGACTCACGCTCGAACGGCTTTGAAACCAACAATTACTTCTTGTCGGTCAGCGCTTCCACTCCCGGCAGTTTCTGCCCTTCCAGAAATTCCAGCGACGCGCCGCCCCCCGTCGAGATATGCGTGATCTTGTCGGCCACGTTCGCCGCCTTCACCGCCGCCACTGAGTCTCCGCCGCCGACAATCGAAGTGGCGGCGGCATTGTCCGCGACTGCATGAGCAATCTTGAATGTGCCCTTGGAAAATCCGGGCACTTCGAATACGCCCATTGGTCCGTTCCACACGATGGTGCGCGCCGTGGAGATTTCTTCCGAGAACATCTCAATCGTCTTGGGCCCGATGTCGAGCGCCATCTTATCGGCGGGAATCGGCTGCCCTTCGCCGATCTGCTGTATGACGGCATTCGCCTCAGGTTTCATCGCGACGACGTGATCGATGGGCAGGAGGAACTTTACGTTGCGCTTCTTCGCTTCGGCCAGCAGCTTCTTGGCGAAATCGATCTTGTCCGCTTCAAGCAGGGATTTTCCGATCTCCTGTCCCTGCGCCTTGAGGAACGTGTAGGCCATGCCTCCGCCGATGATCAGAGTGTTGACTTTCGTCAGCAGATTCTCGATGACGCCGATCTTGTCGCTGACCTTGGCGCCGCCGAGGATCGCCACGAACGGCTCCTCCGGATGCTCGAGCGCCTTCCCGAGATACTTCAGCTCTTTCTCCATTAGCAAACCGGCCGCGCATTCCTTCATGAACTTCGTGATGCCAGCCGTGGAAGCGTGAGCGCGGTGAGCCGAGCCAAATGCATCGTTGACGTAGTATTCAGCCAGGTTCGCGAGCTGGCGGGAAAATTTCTCGTCATTCGCTTCTTCTTCGGCGTGGAAGCGCAGATTTTCCAGGAGAAGAGTCTGCCCCTTTTCCAGTTGATTGGCGACTTCTTCCGCTTCGGGGCCGACGCATTCCGGGCAGAAGCCGACGTTTTCGCCGCGGGCCAGTTCTTTATCGAGCAACATGCGCAGCCGCTCGGCCACGGGCTTGAGACTCATCTTCGGATTGGGCTTGCCCTTGGGACGTCCCAGGTGAGAAGCGAGAATCAGCCGCGCCCCGTGCCGCAGCGCGTATTCAATGGTCGGCAGGGTTTCGCGGATGCGGGTATCGTCCATGACGCGTCCATCATCGAGCGGGACGTTGAAGTCGACGCGCATGAACACACGATTGCCATTGAGGGGGAGATCACGAATCGAAAGCTTGGACATGGATGGAGTCCTCGTACCGGGAATATGAAGTGTAAGGAAGCGAGCCAAACGCGCAATTTGTGCGTCGCAAAGACTGCGACGCGTTGCGCGGCTCGCCCGAGTCCTGAGGCGGACAAAAAGCGCCCGCCTCAGGAGGACAATTCGTCTTACAGGCCCTTGCCCGCGATGTAGTTGATGAGGTCGCGCACGCGGCAGGAGTATCCCCACTCGTTGTCGTACCAGGAGATCACCTTTACGCAGTTGCCGCCGACCACCATGGTCGAGGGAGCGTCCACGATCGAAGAACGCGAGTCGCCTTTAAAGTCAGACGACACGAGTTCGTGCTCCTCGTAGCCGAGATATCCCTTCAACGGCCCGGATTCAGACGCTTTCTTCAACGCCGCGTTGACCTCTTCCTTCGTCGTCTTCTTCTCGACCCAAACGACCATGTCGACCACTGAGACGTTGGGCGTGGGCACGCGCATGGAGAAGCCGTCGATCTTGCCCGCAAGTTCCGGGATGACCAGCTTCAGCGCCTTGGCCGCTCCGGTCGAAGTCGGAATCATGTTGAGTGCAGCCGCGCGGGCGCGTCGCAAATCCTTGTGCGGGAAGTCGAGGATCACCTGATCGTTGGTGTAAGAGTGAATCGTCGTCATGGTGCCGCTGACGATCTTGAATTCGTCGTTGATCACCTTCGCAACCGGCGCAAGACAGTTCGTCGTGCACGACGCGTTCGACATGACATAGTGCTTGGCGGCGTCGTACTTCTCGTGATTGACGCCCAGAACAACGGTCACGTCTTCGTTCTTCGCAGGAGCGGAGATGATGACTCTCTTCACCGATCCACGCAGATGCTTCTTTGCCTCGTTGGCGTCCGTGAACTTGCCGGTCGATTCGATCACCACCTGCGCGCCGACCGAATCCCAGGGCAGGGCCGCCGGATCTTTCTCTTTGAAGACCTTGATGGTTTTGCCATCGACTGTGATGCTGTCGGCGCCTGCCGAGACCTGGTTGGGCAGATTGCCCAGAACCGAGTCGTATTTCAGAAGGTGAGCGAGAGTTTTCGGGTCCGTCAGATCGTTGACCGCGACGAACTCCAGGTTCGGGTCTTTCAGCGAAGCGCGCAGCACGTTGCGACCGATTCGTCCGAAACCATTAATGCCAACTTTAATTGCCATGTTTCCTCCGTGGATTTATGAGGGCCTGTACAGATCTTGTTTACGGTTGAGTGGTGGACCAATGATGGTAGCAGGGAAGGGGAATGGCCGTAAACGCTTCCGCGGTTACTTTGGGACGATCTGGCCCGGATCATGACGCAGAAATGCGCCAAATCACGACGAACTCCTGAACCCTTATAATTTACGGCGTGACCTCGAATATGACGCCGTCGTTGCTCGTGCCTCCCTCGGAGGCCGTGCCAAAGATATTTCCCTTGCTATCGACGGTCAGGCTGCCGTACGGAGTACGTCCGCTGTTACCACCTACAAAGTCATACAGGTCCGAGAACGTCCATTGCCCGCCGGCTGGCGTCAGCTTGAATATCGAGCCGAGACTATTCGGGCCGTCACTATTCGTAATGCCGAAAAGATTTCCCTTCGCATCAAAAATAAGTTTGCTGTAGGGTCCCCCATAACCGCTGAAGCTGTAGATCGTCGTGAAGGTCCAGCCTGCGATCGAAGGCGACAATTCATACACCGTGCCTCCGCCATTCGCGCCACCAAGAAAAGTACTGCCGTACAAATCCCCGGCCTGATCCAAGACTAGTCCTCCGACTGGGTTCTGACCGTCGTTGAGACCCTGGAAGTTATAGAGAACTGTTTCGGTCCAACCGGAACCGGAGCGCGATAACTTGAACACCGCGCCATAACCATACGCGCCGCCAGCCGGGGCTGTGCCATAAAGATTGCCTTCGGAATCCAGGGATAATGCCGCCACTGGATTGATGGCGTCGGTGCTGGATCCGCCAAAGCTGTAGAGCACGCTCTGGTTCCGATTTTGCCCAGAACCCGTAACTTCGTACACCGTCCCATTTTCATAATCACCGCCGAGCAGCGTCGTTCCGTAGAAATTGCCCGCCGTGTCAAACGCGACCCCGCCGATAGGTTCCCAGCCGTCGGTTCCATTGCCAAAGGTATGGACAATGGTTTCGTGCCACGAGCACTGGAGTCCGGAACATCCATGCGGAACCTGCCCCACGGCAAATGCCGTGCCGAACACCCCTCCGCCCTCAGTGGTTCCATACAGAACATGACCGGGACCAAACGCCAGAGTTCCAAACCCAGGCCCGGTCCCGTCCATGCCGGCACGAAAGCTGTACAACGGACTATAGGTCCAGGAAGAGCCATGTGGCGACAGCCGGTAGACACTGCCAGCGCCGAAGGTTCCGCCGGCATAAGTTGTTCCGTAGAGGTTTCCGGATACGTCCAGCATTGGCCCGCTGTAGGGACTTTCGCCGTCGCTGCCATTCCCGGTGAAGTTGTAAATCACCTTGTAGTGTTGGCATTGTGCCGGCTCAGACAGACCCGCCAGGGACACGAAGATGATCATGACTGCGAATAGAGTCACAGGAATGCTCCGTCCAAAAGTGGAGCACTTGTCTTGACATGGCATGCGGCAGCCTCCTGGAAGGTGGTGGGTTATCCCCTGGAATCGGGCAAAACCGAGGCATCTATTATGCACGAATCGCCGGAACCCGCATCCATCACGGGATTTGCGGAACCTATACGACCCGCGGTCATTTTTGGCGGCAACTACGGCGGCCTCGATCCGTCTGTTTTTTCCGCTGCATCAACTCAGTGATCCCAATCACAATCTGCCGCGACCTTTATCACTGTTCCCGCCTGCTCGACGTCCTCTAATGGATCCAGCGCGGAAAGACGTGGCTGGGATCAGCATGTCTTCCCGCGCGTGATTCCCCAAAAATTGAGGGTGACCATGGTGAATGACGACGTTGTCAAATGTCCGCTGTGCGGCGGATTCACCCACATCGAGAACCCTGATCTGTTGGCTGCTCTGAAGGAGCCTCGCATTCGCGAACAGGTGGAGAAATACATTGCCGAACTGCTGAAGTCGCCGGTAGACGAGCTGACCACGGTAGGAGCGACTCCGGCGGCTCGCGACTTCGAGAAAGATGTCCATAAATGGAACCCATGCGTGCCAATGTGGCGGCGCAGTCCAAAGGAATAAGGTTCCGAGCCCATCCACGGAGGCGATTGGCAACGGCTCTGGACTCACCACAACAGGTGACGGCAATCACTGCCTCTGGCCGGAGCGACGCATATACCCGACAGTGTGGATTCTCTCTGGCGGCGCCACGTCGCGCTGTGAGGAGGTATGCCATGCCCACCGTCGCGCAGGTTTCGCGCCTTTCGCTGAAAAACATTCTTTTCCCAACCGATTTTTCCCCGGCCTCTCTTGCTGCTTTACCTTATGCGGAGCGGCTGGCACAGATTTATGGATCCAACCTTCTGATCGCTCATTCGATTCCGCCGGAGGCCCGTCAGATGGTGGTGGCCGACCGCTTTCTCGGTGCGGACGACGGCGCGTGGCAAGAAGCCCGGCAGAAGCTGCACGCATTCTCCCGTGATCACTCTCTGGACGAAATCCCGCACAAGACGCTACTCGATCGCGGCGACGTGGGCGAAGTCATTCCGGCCATCATCCACGAGCACGAGGTCGACCTCATCGTTTTGGGCACGCATGGATACCGGGGCATCAGCAAGATTGTGATGGGCTCCGCGGCGGAGAAGATTTATCGCTCGGCAACCTGCCCGGTGCTCACCGTCGGTCCGAAAGCCACGCAAGCCAACCAGTGGAGCTTGCGGACGATTCTTTGCCCCATCGACACCGCGGAAGATTCCTCCCCGGTTCTGAACTTTGCGCTTTCTTTGGCCGAGGAGAACCAGTCTGAGTTGATCCTGTTGCAGGCGATTCCCATGATTCCGTGGCAGCACCGTTCCGCCGTCGAAATGCAGGCGCGCCTCGGGCTCGAAAGCCTGATACCAGAGCAGACGAAGGACTGGTGTACGCCGCGGTTCGCAATTCGCTGGGAGCATCCGGCGGAAGCGGTCCTGGGTGAAGCACACGAAATCCATCCCGATTTGATTGTGATGAGCGTTCATAAATCGCGCGCCACCAGCTTGGCGTCCCATTTGCCGTGGCCGGTTGCGTCGGAGGTGGTCAGCCGGGCTTCGTGTCCGGTGCTGACGGTACGAGTTTAGGTTCGAGCGCCGCAATCACTTTGCATTTTGCAGCGACGGCGCCAAGAGAATACGGAGGAACTTATGTTGGTAAGCAAGCAGCAAGCTCTCGAATATCACCAGGGGGCTCGCCCCGGAAAGATTGAAGTCGTTCCCACCAAGCCGTGCCGCACGCAGCGGGATCTGAGTCTTGCCTACACGCCGGGCGTTGCCGAGCCCTGTCTGGAAATCCAGAAAAATCCTCAGGAAGCTTTCAAGTACACGGGCCGCGGAAACCTCGTTGCAGTTCTAAGCAACGGCACCGCGGTGCTCGGACTCGGCGACATTGGAGCTCTTGCCGGAAAGCCGGTCATGGAGGGCAAGGCTGTCCTGTTCAAGCGCTTCGCCGACGTCGATGTCTTCGACATCGAAGTGAACAGCCACGATCCGGAAGAAATCATTAAGCTCTGCCAGTTGCTCGAGCCCACGTTCGGCGGAATCAATCTGGAAGACATCAAGGCGCCCGATTGCTTCCTGATCGAAGAAACATTGCGCAAGACCATGAAGATTCCGGTCTTTCACGACGATCAGCACGGCACCGCCATCATCTCCGGAGCCGCCTTGTTGAATGCGCTCGAAATCGTTGGCAAAGATATCAGCCAGGTTCACATCGTTTTCAACGGAGCGGGAGCTGCCGGCATTGCGTGCGCAGAGCACTACGTTCGACTCGGCGTAAAACGCGAGAACATCATTCTCTGCGACACCAAGGGAGTCGTTTACGAGGGCCGCAAGGAAGGAATGAACAAATATAAAGAGCGGTTCGCGCAGAAGACCGACCTGCGCACCCTCGCCCAGGCAATGGTTGGCGCCGATGTTTTCGCCGGACTCTCCGTCAAAGGCGCGATCAACGGCGAGATGGTCTGCTCGATGGCCAAAGATCCTATCGTGTTCGCCATGGCGAATCCTGATCCGGAGATTACGTACGAAGAAGCGAAGTCCTGCCGCAGTGATGTGATCATCGCCACCGGACGCTCGGACTATCCCAACCAGGTGAACAACGTTCTCGGATTCCCATTCATCTTCCGCGGAGCGCTTGACGTCCGCGCCGTCGCGATCAACGAAGAGATGAAGCTGGCAGCGACCCATGCTCTGGCGGATCTCGCGAAGGAAGATGTCCCCGATTCCGTATGCCGCGCTTACGGCGTGCCGCGATTGCAGTTCGGACGTGAATATCTCATCCCGAAACCGTTCGATCCGCGCGTGCTGATGTGGGAAGCGGGGGCGGTTGCCGAAGCGGCGATGAAGTCCGGAGTAGCGCAGCAGCCCATCGATCTCACCACCTACCGCGCTCAACTCGAGCGCCGGCTTGGAAAAGCCTACGAAGTCGCCCGCACTATGATTCACAAGGCGCAGGCTAATCCGAAGCAGGTTGTATTCCCCGAAGGCGATAACGAGAAGATCCTGCGCGCCTGCCACACCCTGGTCGAAGAGAAAATTGCACACCCGATTCTGCTGGGAGAAGCCGCCAAGATTCAGGCCCGCGCCCGCGAATTCGGAGTGAATCTTGAAGGCATGCAGATCGTGGATACGGCGATGTCGGAGCACCGCGAACTCTATGCCCAGGAACTTTTCCGGTTGCGGCAGCGGCGTGGTGTGACGCTGCAAGAGGCGGCCACTCTGCTTAACAACTGCAATGTCTTCGGCTCGATGATGGTCCATATGGGCGATGCCGACGCCCTCGTCTCCGGTTTGACCCAGCACTATCCGGACACAATCCGCCCGGCATTGCAGATTGTGCGCATCCGCGAGGGCCTGCACCGCGTCTCAGGCTGTTACGCTGTCATCACGCGCAAGGGGGAAGTCTTCTTCCTTGCCGACACGAGCGTAAACATTGAACCTACCGCAGAAGACCTCGTGGAAATCGCGTTGTGCACGGCGCACATGGCGCGCCGCTTCGACATCACCCCGCGCGTGGCAATGCTTTCATTCTCGAGCTTCGGCGGTGTCGACCACCCGATCTGCAGAAAGGTCCGCAAGGCGGTCGAACTGATCAAGTATGCCGATCCGACTTTGATTGTCGATGGCGAGATCATGGCCGACGAGGCGCTGTCTCCGGAAATCATTGAGGAACTTTATCCGTTCAGCGCGCTGAAAGGGGGAGCGAATGTGCTGATCTTCCCCGATCTGGCATCTGCCAACATCGCATGCAAGTTTGCGGCGAAAGTCAGTGGAGGGGAATTAATCGGCCCGATCCTGATGGGAATGAGCCGTCCCGTGCACGTTCTGCAGCGCACTGCGACCGTAGAAGAAGTTGTGCATGTGGCGGCTATCGCCGTGGTCGATGCGCAGGAGAACGATACCTACTCGCATCCTCATGTCCACATGCCGGTTGAACCGGAATTGATTGGGGAGGATTAGTAAGAAAGTTTCAGAGTTTCAAAGTCTGAATTACGCAGTTTTACTGGCACCTGCGGTTGACTCGGACGCGCTTTGAGAATTTGAAATATCGAAACCTTGAAACTTTGGAGTTATCCATGTCGACACTCTGGAAATCGCGCTATGCCAACCGTACGCTGGGAATCAAGAACTCCGCGATCCGCGAATTGCTGAAGGTCACCCAGAAGCCCGAGATGATTTCCTTCGGCGGCGGACTGCCGGCTCCCGACGTGTTTCCGGTACAGCGCTTCGAGGAGGCATGCCACAGAGTCCTCAGCGAGCATGGCGCGCAAGCCCTGCAATACGGCACTACCGAAGGCTATCAGCCTCTGCGCGAGATGATTGCCCGCAATATCGCGCGGTACGGCATCGTTGCCAGCGCCGATAACGTGCTCATTACTTCCGGCTCGCAGCAGGCTCTCGATCTCATCGGCAAGCTCCTCATCAATCGCGGAGACCGAGTCCTGGTCGAGGCCCCGACTTACCTCGGAGCACTGCAGGCGTTCAACATTTATGGAGCTCAGTATGTCTCCGTACCTGTGGACGAGGATGGGCTGATCACCGAGCAACTGGAACCCTCGATCCGTTCGGGCGTGAAGTTCATGTATGCGCTGCCCAATTTCCAGAATCCGGCAGGAGTTACTCTGGCGGAAGGACGGCGCCACCAGCTGATTCTGCTGGCCGACAAGTACGGCATCCCGATCGTGGAAGACGATCCCTACGGTCAGCTTCGATATGAAGGCGAGCACATCGCACCGCTGGTGGTGCTGGACCGCGAAAATCTTCGTCGCGACAACGGATTCACCCTGGGCAATGTGATCTATTTGAGCACTTTCTCGAAGACGCTTGCGCCGGGAATCCGGCTGGCCTGGATTGTTGCTCCAGAGGATGTCATCAGCAAGCTGGTGCAATTGAAACAGGCGGCCGACCTGCACACCTCAACCTTCAACCAATATGTTGCGTTTGAAGTTGCGCGCGACGGCTTCCTCGATCAGCACGTCAAACTAATTCGCCAGGTATATCGCGAGCGCCGCGACACCATGCTGCAAGCGCTGCACGAATATTTTCCGCAGGAGGTCACCTGGACTCATCCCCAGGGCGGACTCTTCCTGTGGGTGACGATGCCCGAAGGCACTGACTCGCAAGCGCTGTTCCAAGCGGCATTGGCCGAGGATGTCGCGTTTGTGCCGGGCGACAGTTTTTACGCCAACAACGGCCACGAAGGCGGCCGCCACATGCGGCTGAATTTCTCGCACTCGCAGCCCGAGCAGATTCGCGAAGGCATTCGCCGCCTCTCGGTCGCCGTCAAAATGCAGCTGCGCGCGAATCACGTGACGCACTAGATCAACGCTGATTCGTTCCGGAGATCAGCAGTGGTCGTCAAGGCGCGGTCGTCTTGACGGTGCCCTCAAGACAAGAAACTTGAGCCCCCTGCCGTTTGTGACCTGAATCACACCCGCCCGTGAGATAAGACACCGCCTTTTCCCCCTACTCCTCCCAGACTGGAACTGCAGTCGGACCAGGCAGCCTCGCCCGACGCACCTGGGGGTGATCTATGACAGTCTCCATACTCTCCATCGTCATTGGCGTTCTCGTATTAGCAGTGGCGCTCTTTGTGTTTCGGGCCGTTCCCGGCGTGCGCGCCTATTTCAAATTCCGCGGGAAACGGCTGGTCACTTGCCCAGAAACCAAGGAGCCAGAAGCGGTCAACGTGGCCGCGGGGGAAGCTGCGCTCGGCGTGTTTTTCAATGAGCCGACGATGCGGCTCAACCAATGTTCACGCTGGCCTGAGCGGCAGGGATGCGGTCAGGATTGTCTGCAGCAGATTGAAGCCGATTCTCAGAATTGCCTGGTGTGGAATATCGTCTCGAAATGGTATGAAGGGAAGAGCTGCGCGTTCTGCCACAAACCAATCATGGCTCTCCATCACGTGGACCACGCGCCGGCTCTCTTAGGTCCGGACTTCCGCACGACCGAATGGAAGAACCTCGATCCGGAAACGCTGCCGAAAGTTTTCTCGACCTACCAGCCGGTCTGCTGGGATTGCCATATCGCAGAAACCTTCCGGCGCTTGCATCCGGAACTGGTTACCGATCGCGCCCCGGAACCCCGACGCACAATGTGATTCCCGCTCGCGTAGCGATGGCCGACTCGGCCGTCTGGCGGAGCAAAGCTCCGCCGTAACCTGTCAAGGCGTAGGCGAATGTCCCTGCCCGTTCTGCGCGAGTCCTTCATACCGGGTGAGACTCGCCTTCAGCCGCGCGGCGAGGGCGTCGTTATGGCGTTGACTTGCCAGTTCCAGTGCCTGCCGAGCAACCTGAACCGCCTCCGTGTAACGCCCAGTATCGGAGTACGTGGCGGCGAGCATCTCGAGAATCGCAGGCTCCTGCATATTGGAAAGCTTGGCCGCCTGCTCGAACTGTACCGACGCTTCAACAAGAGATCCCTTGGCTGCCAGAACGCGGCCAAAGTTATAGTGATAATCCACGGACGGTGGCAGTAGGGTTACCGCCTTGTCCATGTGGATGATGGCATCGTCCAGCCTTCCCGCCCGAGCGAGGGCGACTCCAAGGCCGTTCTGGCCGTTGGCCGATCCGGGAGCCATCTCAACTCCTTTCGTGAGTTCGTCGATGGCTTCGTTCAAATGGCCGCTCTCGCTTGCCAAAGCGTTGCCAAGGTTCACGTGCGCGGCGGCATTATCGGGATTCAGTTGGATCGCCTTCTGGAATTCCGGAAGGGCATCGTCGATGGCTCCCTTTTCGGCCAGCGCGCTACCCAGATTGTTGTGAGTCTGCGAGCTGTTTGGATTCAGCTGGATGGACTTGCGGTATTGGACGATCGCTTCATCGATCTTTCCGATTTCAAACAACGCCACTCCCAGGTTGTTGTGGCCGCGCGGATCTTCGGGAGCCAATTCAAGTGCGTTCTTCCATGCCGGCACCGCTTCGTCATACTTTTTCTTGTCGGCAAGCTGTACAGCAACGTCGAACAGCCGGTAGAAGTCCGTCGCCGGAGCCTCCATCTTCTCCAGTCCGCCGGGAGCGATATTCATGAATTCCGGAATGTTGACGGCCCGGTTCGATTCCGTGGCATGTTCGATCAAGACGGCCGGACTGTCGTTCCCGTTCTCGTCGATGTGTGTCAGATACATCTGCGTGTAAAGCGACGGGGTCTTCGACGAGAACACAAGCCAACGTCCGTTCGGCGAAAAGCTGTGCCACGAGTTCATCACGGCCAGGTTGCAGGTGAGCTTGCGTTCTTTCCCGCCTTCGAAAGGGACGATGTACAGGTTGCTATCGGGACGCATCAGCAGCCCGTTCTTGTTGCGGACGAAGATGACCCACTTGCCGTCGGGCGAAACTTTCGGGAAGTTATTGCTCACTCCATTATCGGAGGCGCCAACGACCCGCTCGGCCTTCCCGCCTTTTCCATCATTGAAAGGAATCCGGTAAAGGTTGTATTGCATCTGGGTTTCATTCGGATCGTTGGCGTACTCGGCTTTGTGTCGCCCATTCGGATAGGGATCCTTGGCCGGCCCGCGTGAATAGATCAAAAACTTGCCGTCGGGACTCCAGAAGGCGCTGGTCTGAACATAATTCGGATCGTCGGCTCCCGGCAGCACCTGCAGCTTGCCTGTATCTTTGCTGTACCAGGCCAGCACGCCGCGCGTCGGATAGAACACCTGTCCGAAGCCGTAGTTTGAGAAGAATCCGTTGTAGAGCCGGTCGACGACACGCACTCCGTGTTCCCCCGGCACATCGATCGAGGTGATCACATACTTGCCATCCGGCGAAACTTGCGACATGAATCCGAAGCGTTTCTGCGCGAGCTTATCTGGATCGCTGAATGCGCTCCAATGAATCACGTAGTCATTGCTGATCGAACTGACTTTATGAATCGGAATCAATCCGTACAGGCCCTTGTCGTTCTGCGGGCCGTCGACATCGATGCCCAGCGTCTTGCCGTCGCGCGCAATCGAGTGACAGTTCGCGCATGTCGGCAAGCCTTCCATGATGACCTTGTTTTCCGAATTCGAGATGTAGCGCAGCCGCCACTTGATCTTCGGAAGAACGGAATCCGGCAGCGGCTTGATCACTCCGCGTTCACCTTCCTCCGGGGGCGTTGGAATCAGGGGAACGTCGCGGTAAAAGATCGGTGCTCCGACCGGATCCAGCGACGTCTGGATTTTGACTTGTCCGCGGGATACCGCATCGTGGGAACCTTCGCTCCGAAACCCGGTGATGGTCACCGTTGCCGATCCTTTGACGGAGTGCTTCTTGATGCTGTCCCATGTCCTCGGATCAGGGCGCCATGTGTGAGAGATTGCCTGGTCGGGCGTGAGCGTCGGCGGGACGTAGCCGGTCAGGCTCGTGTCGAGTTCACCGAGCTTCATGAACTCGCCCTGCGACCACAGTTGGATCGCATGCGAGCGGTCGGCGAACGTAACTTCGATCTTCCAGACCGTCGCTCCTGACTCGGTGTCACGCCATTGAAATAACGGCGCGATGATGTCGGGAGGAAACAGGGAACCCTGCGAGGGATAGTCGACCGCGATTGCGCCCGCTCTGGGTGCAGGCCCACCTGCATAGAGCGCCCCCGCCAGCGAAACCGCCGCCAGCACAACCAACATGCATTTCATTGCATATCTCCCGAGAAACTCATCGACAAGACTAGGGAGAAAGCGGCGAGGATGCCGTGATCTCAATCACAGAACAGATCTCAGCGGGACAACGCGTGAAGATCATTTTTCGACCGTTCTTTCTCGCGTTTGTACTCGTCCGGCTACGGCAACTCGTTGAGGCTATTAGGGGCTTTAGGGATGCCAGCATCGCTTTATTTAGGCTCGGCGCCTATCGCTTCGCGTCGTCGATTGGATGAATCGAAAGGGGAGCATAAAGCGATAGCAAAGTCCGGCAGCCATGACCGTCCATCAGCGTACTTGACGTGGATATGGGCTTAGGACTCATTCATCCTCGGCTGCGGAGTGACCCTTCGCCCCCATCTCGCATCCAATGTCACAAAGCTGAAATTCAAAGGCGAGAGAATTTTGTGCCCAATGGGTTAGAAGTGGCGTGAGCCTCGCATCCCGCACCCGACGCGGGAAGAACAATCGCGCGACCATCTTTAGTCATTAGATCAGAAGTACGAAAAAGGATAAGTTAGCTTTACTCATGGGCCTCCAACTCAGGTCGGGATGCGTATGCCTCGCCTTACTTACTCTGGCTTGGACGTCCGGCTTCAGCCAGAATCCTCAGCTCCCGCCCGTATCCAGTCCCGCCCAACAGGCTCCGGACCTAGGTACCGAGCCGACGCCTGGACCTTCCTCGGGCACCATCAACGGAACGGTCGTCGACCAAAGCGGAGCGCTCGTAGGGGGAGCCCGCGTGACCCTCAACCGAGAGGATATGTCTCAACGGCGGGAAGTCTCTTCTGGGCCCGATGGACAATTCTCCTTCGCCAACGTCTCTCCCGGCCCGTTTCAACTCGTGGTGATTTCGACCGGCTTCGCGCCCATCACATCTTCCGGGACGCTGCATCCGGGAGAGATCGCAACCATCCCGCAGATCACGTTGACTGTTGCTGAAAACGTCACTGAGGTGGAGGTCGGAATTCCCAGGGTCGAGATCGCCGCCGAGCAGATGAAAGTCGAAGAGCAGCAAAGGGTGTTGGCCGCCATTCCAAATTTCTACGTCAGCTATAACCCGAAAGCTGTGCCGCTCAGCTCGAAACAAAAATTCACCCTGGCATGGAAGTCGGTGATTGATCCCGTTACCTTCGCAATGGTGGCCGGCACCGCGGGAGTCCAACAGGCTCAGAATCACTTCAGAGAATACGGGCAAGGGGCCGCAGGCTATGGGAAGCGGTTCGGCGCCGTCTACGCCGACACACTGACGGGTACATTCATCGGAAGCGCCATCCTTCCGTCTCTTCTCAAGCAAGACCCGCGATACTTCTACAAAGGCAAAGGCAGTGTCCCGTCGCGGGCCGGATACGCCATTGCGAATGCGTTCATCTGCAAGGGGGACAACGGACGCTGGCAGGTGAACTATTCCAGTATTCTCGGAAGCCTGGCAGCCGGTGGGATCTCCAACCTCTACTATCCGCAGAACGATCGCGAAGGTTTGGAACTGACGTTTGAAAACGCAGGGGTCGGCATTGGCACGACGGCCCTGACCAACATTCTGCAGGAATTCTTGATTCGGAAGCTGACTCCCAAGGCGCGCGAGCACGACCCGCCCAAGCCTCCCGAACCTTCCGCCAAGTAAGACCCCTCTACCCCGGAAATCAGGGTAATGTCAGGACCAGTAGGGCAACCGTTTTCCATCTCACACACAAAAAGAACGCCGTGTTTGCACTTCGGATTTCGTTTATGGATGGCGGTGCAATACGTGCACGGCTATATCGGGCCAGAACTCGCGGAAAACGTTCGTCAGCGCATCGCGACCCATGGCCCAGCCATATTTGACGGCCAGCGCTCCCGGCGTTCGATCGGCCTGCGGATAATACGTGGTCGAAATACCCTGCGAGATTGCCCGCCCAAGAACTTCCGAGGTGTTGAATGTGTTCTTCCCCTGATAGTTCGGAGTGATCAGGATTCGCGTCGCGGCATACACGCCTCGCTTCAGAATGGTGCCGTTGCCCTCGCCTCGGGCATAGTAGCGTTCATCCTCGTGAAACACCGATGGCAGCGCGAAAATGACCATGTAGTTGCCGCTGGTCTTATCCAGAAGTCCGCGCCAATAGTATCCGGCATAGCCGGTCAGGCCATTTTGACCAATCGCGGGATGCGCGCGGGTCGCGTCGGCTAACAGGGACGTGATGCCCACAAAGATGAACGATGAGTAATCGAAGCTGTTTTCGGTGGCAATGATGAACGCTTGTTTCGGAGTGGGAGGCGGAGGCAGCGCGCCAGCGCTAACGGCCCGGTAATTCGGCATGATGCCTAGAATTCGTTTCGGCTGCTGCTTCACAACGGCCACCGGCTCGCCCTCGGCGTTGGTTTTCGGCGGAGTGGTTTGTTGCTCGGGGTTGGATTTCTCCTGTTGCTGGCTTGGCGGTTGTTGCGTGGACTGTCCCTGCGCCGTTTGCTCAAGCCCCGACGTCCGTTCTCCAAAACCAGGACCCGACGGCAATTCGGCCTGCTGCGCCCAACCCAGGCCACAGGCCAGGCACACAAGAGTAGTTAAAGCCAATGTCTGCGCGACACTCCTGATGATCAAACATCCCCCTACGTCCCAAATTAAATATTGCTGATACGTCCACTTGTCGCATTCTATCAATGCGCTTTCTGCGCGTGTCGATCCCGGCGCGTCTTTTACATTCATTTACAGAAACTTTGGTAAGCGCCCACAAAAGACAGGCGGCCGATAAAGCCGCCTGCTTTCTTTGGTGGATGTTGCGCCTAGAAATGAAATCCAATCTCTGCCGTCAACGCCCGCGGAGTCACGTAGTGTGTCCCGCTGAAGGTGGAGAGAAAGTTGTAAAGGGCGTACTTGTTGGTGATGTTGATAGCGGTGAGTTGCAGACTCACTCGGTACCGGTCGCCGCCGAAGTGGTAAAGATTGTCATCTCCGATGGCGATATCGAAAAGATTCCGCGGCGCGATGCGGGGCGGATTCTTGTCGTCGTTCTCCGTGTTCGGGGCCGGAACCTGCAGAAGCGTGGATCCGAACTGCGATACCGGACAAACCAGCGAAGGGCTCCCCGCTGGACCAGTTACACCGATCAGGGCCGTCGGAGTCGCCCGCTGCGATCCGCAGAACAAGCCGGCCTCAAACTCCTGATCGGCCGTGAGCGGAACGCCGAACGAGTCCGTCAGGGCGATCGCCGGAGCGCCGGTTGCGTCAGTGGTCGTCTGTGCGCAATTGCCGCCATAGCACGGCGTCTGCCCGGCCACCAGGCCGCTGTCGTAACGCCAGTTGAATCCTAGCCATGGGCCATTCTTCCACGGCTGGTACTGGATGTGCGCGGTTGAGTTGAATTTCTCGTCATGGTCAATGCGGAACGGAGTTGAGCCTGCTGCCAGCACGGTCGAAGGTACGGCGCCAGCTCCGCCGATTTGCGGCGTGAAGAACCGTGCCGCCACACTCGAGAATACCGCCAATGCAGAAAACCCGTGGAGGTTCGGCACGCTCACGCGCCCCGCGTATCCGGGAATCTTCGACCGATCCCATTCAATCGGAAATGTGATGGGCGTATTTCCCAGAACGCTGAAGTCATAGGCGTTGTGGGTGTATTTCCAGATGTACTCCCCTGAGAAGACTAAGTATCGCCCGAACGCCTGCTCCAATCCTGCGTGGAATTCGTTGCGCCATCCCGGAGCTAAAGGCGTTGGCTGTCCCGATTCAAAGCATCCCAGCAGCGGATTCAGCACCGCGTTGTTGCATCCAACGCTAGCCAGCACCAGATTTTCATTGAAGGGCGTTTCCAGCGTACGGGCATACGAAACGCGGAGCACCGTATTCGTTTTCTTGATGTTGTAGGCGATGCCCAGCCGCGGCTCGGCCTCTTTGTGAGTAGTCAGCCCATTGTAAAAGTCACCCCGCACCCCGAGGTTGAAAACCCAATTTCCCTCGGTAACGTTGTCTTCCAGATAAAGCGCGAGTTCCTTGACGTCAGTGTGGCCGTTGAACCCGTAGAGTGTTCCACCGCCGGGCTGGGTTAGATCGTAAGGAAACAGGTTGGTGCAAGGGGCATCGATGGCCTGGTGAGTCACCGTGTCGTAACAGGGGTTCCCATTCGCATCCGTCAACGACGGCAGGAACGTCGGATCCACAATGCCCAGCCGATCATTCTCGTTCAGGAAGGTCTGCTCATACACCGCACCGACCTTGATGTTGTGGATTCCTTTGACGTATGACAACTCAGAGCGCAATCCCGCGTTGGTCAATGTGCGATCTTGCCCGACCGTCTCGCGCTGCAAGTTGATCGGGCCCAGGTCGGCAAACGGATTCCCGCTGGGGTAATAATTAAAGTGATCCCGGCGCACAAACGCCCCCAGCGTAAACACGGAGGTGGAACTGATCAGCCGCGTCCACGAGGGGGCAATATTGAAGGTTTGAATCTGCGACCGTTGATCGGATGGACCGACGACATTCCCGTTCGGGTCGAGGCCGCCGCTGCTTACCACAACCCCGTTCCATGGAGTCGCATTTTGCGTGTCGAAGGTGTTCGGCGTCTGGAACCAGGAGCGTGTGTAGCCGAAGTTGATGTGAATCGAGTCTGCGCTCGAGAGCTGATAATCCACTCGATCGAATAAGTTCTCTTCATTCCCTTTGTCGTGCATCACCGTAAATTCCGGCGGATCAAGAAACCTTCCACTATTCAATCCACTCGCCGAAATGAAGTTGCCCCAGTTCTTGCCCCCGTAGGCAAGATTGAACTCCACATTGGACGTTCCAAACGAACCGTAGGACGCCGTCACGGCTCCGTGCGGGGTCGTAACACCCTGTCCCGATTGCGTGGTCACGTTTATGACCACACTGGTCTTGTCGCCGTATTCCGCCGGTGGTGCGCCGGAAATCACCTCCATCGATTGGATCGCATCCATCGGAATCTGGTTGGAAAAGACCTTGCTCTGCTGGTCCGTGATCGGCTGCCCATCCACCGAAAACGAATTCTCCGCGTGGTCCCCCAATCCGTGAAACAGGCCATTCGAATCGGCGGAAATTCCCGGCGTCGACAATGTGACCAGCGAACTTACCGATGATGACTGGCTCTCCAGAGGCAACTTGTCGAACAGGTTCTTATCCACGTCGGTGTGAAACGTAGGATCGTTCTCAACCAGGTCTCCACCGTTCGCTTCCACGGTCACGGACGTGGTCGATGTGGCAACCTGAAGTTTGATCGCAACCGTGACCGGGACAGACGACCGTGTCTCCACGTCCTGGACATATGCCGCGAATCCCTGCGCTGTGACGGTCAGGTGGTAAGGGTTGAAGGGGATATTCGTGAACTCGAATCTCCCCGACCTGTCGGTCGTAGTCGATTGGTCATAAGCGCTGACCGGATTTCGAATTTCAATCTTCGCTTTGGGAATCACGGCACCAGATGTGTCGGTTACGGTGCCGTTCACCGACCCCGAGTTTCCAACGTATTGTGCGTTCGCGGATGCCATCAAGATCAGAGTCGTCAGAGCTGCGATTCCGGCAAAGCTCCTGTAAATGCAACGGAGATAAGGCCAAGGCATAAATTCCTCCTGAATGTGAAGCGATGGGTATAGGGAATGAACGGCGCCGCATCGAGAGGAACAGCTCGACGCAGCGGCGGAATCAAATTGAGTTTTGGGATTCCCTACAGGACAGGAGGACCGCGAATGCCGGTATCAGAGAAGTCGAGCCGGGCGACAGCAATGACGTCTTCTTCCCGCAGCAGGCCAATCGTTGAAAATATGGGAGTGACTTGCGCGGCACTGACCGTGGGTCTCGTGCTGTGCGCGACCACGCAGATCGAGCACGAATTCGCTTCGGTCTGATTGGGGTGAACGTGGACGGATTCCGCCGCCGCTGTCCATAACATCAGCGACAGACAAAGCCAAGCCGACCATCGCACCCAAACACGCATGACTAGCCGATGACCTTTGCTACTGCATGATGATTCCGGATCAATTCCCCACGTGAACGTTCCGGGTACAGATTCCCGCTTCGGGGTTAGACTCCTTTAAGCTTATAACGGTTATCCAACCCAAGGCAACGTCGGGCAAGTTACTATAGAAACTGTAATCATCCTGAACAAAAGTGCGGGGCGTCATACTGCCTCGCCGCAAGAAGAGGAAATCATGGTAGAACCAAGCTACGAAGAACTGAAAGCGAAGCTGGCGCAACTTGAAAAGGAAGTCGAAACCAAGAAGCGCAGCGGAGATCTCATCTTCAAAGTCGGAGAAAAGGGCGGAGTCAGCGTCTACGGACTCGGCCGTTTCCCCGTCACCCTCTACTACGAACAGTGGAACCGCCTGCTCGGCGCCGCCGACGATATCAAGCAGTTCATGGAGGAGAATAAATCCAAGCTGAAGCTGAAAGAGCAGGGCTAGCGAGGGGGATCTCGGTTCCGGCTTGCCGCGCCGCGGGAAAAATGAGGTGTCCAAAAAGGTCCCGGACGGATCACTGACCATTGCACGGCGTTTCCAACGCCGGGTAGGCTTCCGCCCATCGGAACCGCGTTCCGGAGGGACGCCTGAGCCCGAGGGCCGAATTCCATAGGCCATTGCGGCGTCTCAACTCAGCGCTCGCCCCATGACGAACCGCTGCCTTGGTCAGAGGCTCGCCATCATTTAGCATTTCCTCTCCATGTGCCTGGTGGCTCCAGAGATGACCGCCAAGCAGGTCCTGAGCGCCTTTCACCGCGACGCGCCTTACCTATTCCTGGGCGCAGCCTTCATTGCGCTCGGCATCGTCTCCGCCGCCTTCTCGGGCCTGCGCCGCAAGCGCGACACGCTGCTCCTCTACCTCGCGGTCTACGCCATTCTTTACGGACTCCGCATGTGGCTCCGGACCAGCCTGCTGGGCCTGACGATCCAGGATTCCGTCTTTCTCATAAGGCTGCGCGTCGGCATCAATTACTTCGTTCCGATTCCCGCCATTCTGTTTTTCGATGCCGCCTTGGTCCTGCAGTCTCCGCCTGTCGCAGCTTCCGACAGAGATTTCATCATCGTCCGCTGATCGCCGATGTCTCGGGTCATGGCGTTCCCGCCGCCCTGATCGCTTCCATGGTCAAGCTGGCGGCCGCATCGCAACGCGCCCACGCAGCTGACCCCTCGGCATTTCTGTCCCGCATGAACGCGGCGTTGCTCGGCAATACTCAGAATCAATTCGTAACCGCCGCCTATGCATTTCTTGACTCGCACGCGGGTGAACTGCGCTACTCTGCCGCCGGGCATCCTCCAATGCTGTTGCTGCGCAATAATCAGATCACAAGGATCGAAGAAAACGGATTGATGCTCGCCGCCTTCGATTTCGCCGCCTACTCGACCGTAACGCATCGGCTCAAGACCGCCGATCGCTTGCTACTCTACACCGACGGACTCATCGAAGCTGCCACTCTCGCTGGAGATTTCTTCGGTCTCGACGCTCTCTGCGAACTTTTCCGCAGTACCGCCGGACTTCCCCTCTCAGATGCGGTCGATCGCATCATCTCGAAAGTGCAAGCCTGGTCGACCACCCAGGAAGACGACCTTACGCTCATACTCTGCGAGTACGGTGGGAAAGACCGGAAAAACATTCACGATCGAATCGGGGAGAGCGAACCGATTGCTGATTTCCTGAATCTATCCGAGTAAAGCATTCCCACAAAGGAGTACCCATGAGAATCGGAATCATTGGAGCAGGACACATTGGCGGCACGCTCACTCGCCGCTTCAGAGAATTAGGTCATGATGTTGCAATCGCGAACTCACGCGGCCCGGCAACGCTGAAAGATCTCGCGCAAGAGACTGGCGCGGCCGCAGTAACAGTCGTAGAGGCGGCGCGCAGCGGGGAAGTGGTGGTGGTCACAATCCCCATGAAAAACGTTGCCAATTGCCTCATGATTTGTTCAAGGGAACGTTTGAGAATGTTGTGGTAATTGATACGTGCAATTACTATCCGCGCCAGCGCGACGGCCGCATCGATGCCATCGAAAACGGCCTGCCCGAGAGCCGCTGGGTCGAGCAACAACTGGGAAGGCCGGTGGTGAAGGCGTTCAACAACATTTACGCCCAGTACTTGATGGAGTTGGGAAAACCCGCCGGAACTCCGGGCCGCATTGCGCTGCCGGTTGCCGGAGACGATCCAGCCGCCAAAAAGAAGGTCATGCAGCTTGTCGATGAACTAGGATTCGATCCAATCGACGATGGAACGCTCGATGAATCCTGGCGCCAGCAACCGGGCAGTCCGGTGTACACCAAGGATTTCGACGCCGCCGGTGTCCGCCGGGCCCTGAACGAGGCGAAGAAGGAACGCGCGCCAGAATGGCGCGCGACCTCAAGCAGCCCAGGCAGCTACGCCAAGCCCGCCTGAACGAAGGCTGGCCCATCCTGCCAGATCAAAATAAATGCGGTTGCCCCAGCCTTCCCGTGTTTTATGCGGGAGGCTGGGCCCGACCGCCGGCCTCAGAAGCGAGTATCAGCGCGATCCATTGCCGGAACTACCGCACAAGCCGCCGTATCGGGGATACCCCGTAAATCGCGGTCAGGATTGCTCCTGCGGCTACGCCGGTCAACACCCCTTTCCATTTGTAACTTAGAGGGGCAAAGATCGCCGCTGCGGCTGCCGCAGAACCGATGGCATACCGGATTTTTTCCTCAGTCCCGTTCATCGTAAAGTCCTTCACAATCCTCCTCCTGTTGCGGTGAATTCTTACATTACCCATTCAGAAATCTGAGCCCGGTTGCGTGGCCGGCTCGGATATCAAGGCAGGCACAAGGTTAAGACTTCCGCTACGTAATGGGATTGGGATGACGGCATCCCTTGTGGGGTTTACTCCAAACCGGATGCTGCTTGCAGAGGGTGACCCATTCAAGCCCGGTGTTGGCTTGAGTGGGAATGCCATGCACAAGTCCTCTTGAAGCGTGGTGGGCGCTCCGACCAACGTGAATGTGGTTGCCCCAGTCCTGCTGAGGGCTGGTGTAAAAGAAAAGAGCAGCCGAGAAGGACGAACGTCGCGTACCGCGAACACTATCCTGTGGCTGCCCGTTAGATCTTTCTGAAAACACCTTACGATAGCCGTCGACCTCTGCCCATAGAGTAGATACCGTAGATACGAGAGAGCCCGCAGTCGAAGCCTAGTACTTCGGCGTAGCCAACTGAGTACCGAATACTGCGTACTGAGTACTGCCTTCTGTATAATGAATGAACTGTGCCAAAGTATTCCATCGTCGTACCCCTGCATAACGAGCAGGAGAACGTCACCGACCTCTATGACCGCCTCAAGGCCGTCATGGAAGCGCACGGCGAGAGTTTCGAAATCGTTTTAGTGGACGATGGATCGAGCGACCACACCTTTGCCATGCTGCGCGAGATCGCAGCCGTCGATAGCCGAGTGACAGTCGTCAAACTGCGCCGCAACTTCGGCCAGACTGCCGGTCTGGCAGCTGGCTTCGATCATGCCCGCGGCGAATACGTGATCGCCATGGATGGCGATCTGCAGCACGATCCCAACGACATTCCGCTCTTTCTCGAAAAGATCGCCGCCGGATACGATATTGTCAGCGGATGGCGCAAAGTCCGCGTGGATAACTTCTGGCTGCGCCGCTTTCCTTCGCGCGTCGCGAACTGGATGATGGCCAAGATCAGCGGCGTCGACATCCACGACTTCGGCACGACTTTCAAAGCCTACCGCCGCGACATTCTGGAGCAGGTTCCGCTCTACGGCGAATTGCACCGCTTCATTCCGGCACTGGCGTCCTGGCACGGCGCAAGCATCTGCGAAGTTCCCATCCGCAATGTGAACCGCGAGCGCGGCGCTTCGCACTACGGCATCACGCGCACGTTCCGCGTCTTCTTCGATCTGCTGACGATTCGATTCCTGTTGCGTTATCTCTCGCGCCCGCTGCACTTCTTCGGCGGCTTCGGAATGATGAGCATCTTTGCCGGAAGCGCACTCGTGCTCTGGCTCGGGATCGAGAAGTTCGTCCGCCACGTGCACGTGATGACGACGCACGGCCCGTTGATGATGGCTGCGTTGGGCCTGCTCCTCGGCGGATTGAACCTGCTCGCCATCGGCCTCCTCGGCGAAATGCAGGTGCGCCACTACCACGAGCCCAGCCGCCGCGCACCCTATTCCGTCGACCGCGTTCTTCGCTCGCAAAATGAAGAGCACAGCGTCTCGGAATAATTCCGTTCTTCTCTGTAGGCTATCGCTCATGGGATGGCTCCGTGTGAATTACATACGAGGCGTCACCCCGCGTTTTCTCCAGCGGGTCGAGGGATCTCACGTCGGAACCCTGCGTGTCGAGATCCTTCGCTGCGCCTGAAGAGCGGCTCCGCTCAGATGTAATGAAAACTAAAAAGGCGTGCCTCCAAGGGTAAAGTACGTGCTCGAAGCACAAGCCCTGAAGGAGGCACGAGATGATCCACGTTGGCGTAGATCTTCACCAGAGATTCTGTTACATGACGGCGGTGGAAGCGAGGGGCAAGATCGTACAGGCGGGGCCGGTGAGCAACGAGAAGCTGGCGCTGCGTAAGTATTTTCGTCAGTTTCGCGGGCAACAGGTGCAGGCGGCGGTGGAGGCGTGCGGGTTCTGGCCGGCGTTTCGCGAGGTGGTGGAGCCGGAGGTCGCGCGGTTGGTGCTGGTGCATCCGCAGCGGGTGAAGGCGATTGCGTCGGCGAAGCTGAAGAATGATCGGGTGGATTCGGAGACGCTGGCGCATTTGCTGCGCTGCGACTTGTTGCCGGAGTCGTGGAAAGCGGACCGGGAGACGCAGGCGCGGCGGCAGCAGGTGCGGTTGCGGGCCACGCTGGTGCGGCATCGGACGCGACTGAAGAACCAGGTGCATGCGGTGCTGCATCAGCAAGGGCTGCATTCGCCGGTAACGGATTTGTTCGGCAAACGGGGACGGCTGTGGCTGGCGGGAGTAAAACTGCCGTCGCAGGCGCGAGAATCGGTGAGCGTGTGCCTGCGCTTGCTGGATGGGTACACGGAAGAGATTCAAAAACAAAATCTCCAATTAAGTGAAAAAGCAAAACAAGACGAGCGGGCCCAGTGGCTGATGACGATTCCGGGGATTGGGGAGTGTTCGGCGATGATGCTGCTGGCCGAGATCGGAGACCTGGGACGCTTCGCTGACAAAGAAGCGCTGTGCAGTTACGCCGGGCTGGTGCCGCGAGTGCGGGAGTCGGCGGGCAAGGCGGCGCGGGGCGGCATCACGCGGCAGGGTTCGCCGTGGATGCGCTGGATCATGGTGGAGGCCGCGCAGGTGGCGACCCGCTGTTCGCCGGCGGCCAAGCGCTACTATGAACGGCTGTCGCGCAAGAAACACAAGCACGTGGCGCGAGTGGCGCTGGCCCGCAAGTTGCTGATCGCGGTCTACGCCCTGCTGCACGACGGCGTGGTGTTTGACGAAGAAAAGTTTGCGGCGGTGTAAGGGGAATCCGTCAGCTCGAAGTCATCCTTGCTCTTCGAGAGCGACGCTCAGATGGAGCGGCGGAGTCCGGACATACCTTATGTGCCTCGAGCACGAATAGAAGCCTGTCCGCATCGCCGCAAAATACCTATGGACAGGTACGCCCGTTTTCATAGAAGGATGACGCCACTTTGTGGTAGTGTCCCAATCTTTCAAATTAGGACAGCACGCCCAAATTAGGACAGCACGCCCAAATTAGGACAGCACGCCACTTTGTCGTGCGTCCTCTTTGCCGCGCCCTCCGGCGTATAATTAGCCGTTTGCGCTATTGAGGGTTTTTCCCGCCCGGAGTTTCGACATGGAAAAGGCCACTGCCCACGAGCTTCAGCTTGCCCGCCGTATGTCCCGTCTTGGTACCGAAACTGCCTTTGAGGTTTTAAACAAGGCCCGCGCTCTGGAGCGCCAAGGCAAGAGCATCATTCATCTGGAGATCGGCGAGCCCGATTTCGATACCCCGTCCAACGTGGTCGAAGCAGCGGTAGACGCGCTGCACAAGGGCTGGACACATTATGGTCCTTCCGCCGGCCTGCCCGATTTGCGCCAGGCATTAGCCGACTATGTCAGCCGCACGCGCGGGGTGAAGGTGACCAGCGACGAAGTTGTGGTGGTCCCCGGCGGAAAACCCATCATCTTTTTCACCATCCTGTCACTCATCGATGAAGGCGACGAGGTTATCTATCCGAACCCGGGATTTCCCATCTACGAATCGATGATCAACTACGTTGGCGGACGCGCGGTGCCGATCCAGTTGAGGGAAGAACGCGACTTTTCGCTCGACGTCGACGAACTCTCGGCACTCATCAGCAACCGCACTAAGCTGATCATCATCAATTCGCCGCAGAATCCGACTGGCGGTGTGCTCGAGCGCCACGACATCGAGCAGATTGCCGAGGCCATTGGCGACCGCAACATCATGGTTCTCTCCGATGAGATTTACAGCCGCCTGCTGTTCGACGGCGGGCAGCATTTCTCGATCATGTCGGTCCCCGGAATGCAGGAGCGCACCATCCTGCTCGACGGTTTTTCGAAGACCTATGCCATGACGGGATGGCGCATGGGATATGGCGTTATGCGCCCCGACCTCGCTGCGCACATGACACGGCTGATGACCAATTCGAATTCCTGCACGGCGAGCTTTACGCAGGTCGCGGGAATCGAAGCCATCCGCGGCGACCAGAGTTCCGTCGATCACATGCGCGACGAATTCCAACAACGCCGCGATGTATTCGTCGCCGGGCTGAACAAGATCAAGGGATTCTCGTGCCGCATGCCGAAAGGCGCGTTCTACGTCTTCCCGAACGTTACGCAGACCGGATGGAAATCGAAGCCTCTGGCTGATGCGCTGCTCGAACAGGCTGGAGTCGCAGCACTTTCCGGCACGGCGTTCGGCGAATTTGGGGAAGGCTATCTGCGCTTCAGCGTGGCCAATTCGCTGGACAATCTGAAGCAGGCGCTCGATCGGATCGACCAGTGGACGAAGAAGAATCTGTAACGAGATCCTGCCTTGTCATCCTGAGCAAAGCGAAGGACCCATGTATTTTGCGGGCAGCGTTTCGGTATCTCGCATAGA
Source organism: uncultured Acidobacteriota bacterium (assembly GCA_963763845.1). GTDB lineage: Bacteria > Acidobacteriota > Terriglobia > Terriglobales > Acidobacteriaceae > Sulfotelmatobacter. The sequence goes on along the minus strand of CAVXPX010000006.1, from coordinate 222,689 downwards.
TGTGTCGCCTCCTCAGATATAAAAAATGGCCCGATGAAGTGAATGGAGTTCATCCGATGCCGGCAAAAAAAAGCGTTCGCTCCCGCACCCCAAAATCCAGCCGCATCGACGCGCCCGGCTATGGTTTTCCCAAGGGGAAGAAGGGATTGCTGTCCTGGTCCTGGGCGGAGCAGCGATTGAAGAAATCGCACAACTACTGGATCACGACCGTGAAGCCCGACGGCTCTCCTCATACGATGGTCGTCTGGGGTTTATGGCAGGACGGACGGTTCCTGTTCAGCACGGGCGGCAAGTCGCGCAAGGCGCAGAATCTCGCACAAAATCCGCATTGCATCGTTTGCACGGAGAAGGCCGAGGAAGCCGTGATCGTCGAAGGCATCGCCGAAATTGCCGACGTGGATGCGCGGCGAAAACTCGTCCCCGTCTACGAGCGGAAGTACGGATGGGATTTGTCGAGCATGAAAGACGACATGCTGTCGATGAAGGAGCCGGTCTTTGCCGTGCGCCCTCAAGTCGTCTTCGCGCTCTGGGAAAAGCACTTCCAGGGCAAGTCGACTCGCTGGAAGTTTGCGTAAGATCGCCGCCAGCTGAATTACCATCCTCAGAGAAGCATGAGTGCGGAACGGCGCTCATGCGTAGCTGAAGGATCTCAACCTTGCGCGAATTCCGCTATACGACGAAATATTTCGCCCCGGGGTGATGAACCACGATCGCCGACGTGCTCTGCTCGGGTTCGAGCAGAAATCCGGACGTAAGTCGCACTCCCACATTTTCTTCCGGCTTCAGCAGCGCGAACAGCTTCGTCTGATCTTCAAGATTCGGGCACGCCGGGTATCCGAATGAATAGCGCGATCCGCGATATTTCTGGTGGAACAGGTCGCGGATCTCCGGTGCGTCGTCGCCGGCGATTCCGAGCTCCTCGCGCATCTTCTTGTGATGGTATTCGGCAAGAGCCTCGGCAGTCTCGACGCTGAGCCCGTGCAGATACAGATACTTCGTGTATTCTCCGGCTTCAAACAGACGCTGCGTTTCAATGCTCGCCTTGGGCCCGATGGTTACCAGAGATAATCCGATAACATCCATCTTGCCGGACGACTTGGGCGCGAAGAAATCTGCGATGGCAAGGCGACGGCCTTCCTTTTGACGCGGGAAGGTAAAGCGCAACTTCTCGGGAAGCGCCGCATCCCAGCGCGTACCGCACGGACGGCCTTCCTGCACAGGTGGAGCTTCGTACACGATGACATCGTTCCCATCCGCCTGAGCGGGGAAGTATCCATAGACAACAGCGGGAGCGAAAAATCCCGAGTCTGCCACTTCTGCTTCGAGCTTCCGCAGGATGGGACGGAACTTCTCTTCGACAAGGCGGAGATAGTCTGACTGCGATGCCGTCTTCAGCTGCCACTGATTCTTGAAGAGCGCCGTCTCATTGATGTAACGGAAGATTTCGCGCAAATCGTAATCTTTGCGCACCTGCACGCCCCAGAACGGAGGCGAGGGAATATTCGGCGCGTCGCTAACCACTGCGCTCCGTTCGGCAAAGACCGGGCCGGTTTCTTCGTCGACTGCCGCAGCCTTCGCGTATTCCTTCACAGTGCGGCCTTCGCGGATGCGCGCGTCGCGAGCGCCGTCTGCGGTCGCGAGATCTTCCATGATGTGCAATCCGGCGAAGGCGTCGTCAGCATAGAAGACTCCGTTCGCGTACTCGCGGCGGAGATCGTCTTCCACGTACTTGCGGGTAAGCGCGGCGCCGCCGCAGATGACCGGGAACTCAAGCTTCTGACGCTCGAGATCCTGGATCACGTACTTCATCTCAAGCGTCGATTTCACCAGCAGGCCGCTGAGTCCGATCGCGTCGGCATGGTGTTCCTGGGCCGCGCGAATGATCGAATCGCCCGGCTGCTTGATGCCCAGATTGATGACGCGGAATCCGTTGTTCGACAGGATGATGTCGACGAGATTCTTGCCAATGTCATGGACATCGCCCTTCACGGTAGCGAGCACGATGGTGCCCTTCTGGGAGCCGGACGTTTTTTCCATCTTCGGCTCGAGATAGGCTACGGCAGCTTTCATCACTCCCGCCGAATCGAGCACAGAAGGCAACTGCATCTTGCGCGCGCCGAAAAGATCTCCGACCGTCTTCATGCCGTCGAGCAACACGGTGTTGATCAATTCCAGCGGCGAGTAGTTGGCCAGCGCCTCTTCCAGAAGCTGTTCCAGTGACTTCTTGTTGACGCCATCCCCGACCGATTTTTCGCCGTTGATGATGGCAAACTTCAACTTGTCTTCGATCGAGAGTGTGTCGACGTGCGCCGTGGTCGACGCAGCGGGCTTGCCCTTCATACCCGCGAAGTGCGCCATGTAAACCTGCAGCGGGTCTCCGGCAGAGTTGTCGCGGAAAATCAGCTTCCGCGCGAGATCGACTTCTTCCTGCGGAATTTTGTAGAGCGGATAAATCTTCGTGTAGTTGACGATGGCCATGTCGAGGCCATGATCGACGGCTTCATGCATGAACACGGAATTCAGGACGCGCCGCGGGTAGGCGTCGAGTCCAAAAGAAATATTGCTGACGCCCAGAATCGTTTTGACGTTGGGCAATTCTTTCTTGATGCGCTCGACGGCGTTCAAGGTTTCGATGCCTGCCGTCCGATATTCTTCCTGCCCGGTCGAGATTGGGAGCGTCAGCGCATCAAAGATCAGATCGGTCGAATCGAGGCCGTATTTCTTGGTCGCCAAGTCGTGGATGCGGTGCGCGATCGCGACCTTCTTGTCGGCGGTCAGCGCCATTCCGTCCTCGTCGATCGTCAGCGCAATGACTCCCGCACCGTAGCGTTTGGCCATCGGCAGAACTTTCGACGTGCGCTTTTCGCCGTCTTCCAGGTTGATCGAATTAATGATGGCTCGGCCGGGAATACGTTTCAGTGCTTCCTCGACGACATCGGCCTCGGTAGAATCGACCAGGATTGGCGCCGGAACGCGCGTGGCGATCTTTTCGAGGATAGAAGTGATGTATCCCTTTTCATCTTCGCCGACGATCGCGCAGCAGAGATCGAGCATGTGCGATCCCTCGTTCACAAGCTTTTTCGCGAGCGCCAGGATCTCGTCGTATTTCTTGCGCTGAACCAACTTCCGGAAATGATCGACGCGAGTGGTGGTGTTCATTTCCTCGGCGACGATCAGCGGCTTGGGGTCGAGATCGAGAGGGACGCTCGTGTAGGCGCTCGATGCCGAGGCCGTGCGCTTCACCTCGCGCTTCGCAGGCTCAATGCCGGAGACCGCGTCCACGACAGCTTTCAAATGTTCGGGAGTCGTGCCGCAGCATCCGCCAACGACGCGGACGCCGTAGTCCTCGACGAAGTGCTTGTGATATTCGGCGAGTTCCGCGGGAGACAGCCTGTAAACCGGATGGCCACCCACATTTTCCGGCAATCCGGCATTGGGCAACACGGATACATATTTCGTAGAATTGAGCCCAAGATAGCGAACCGAATCGTTCATTTCCTTCGGACCGGTCGCGCAGTTAAGTCCAATCACATCGATGTCGAAGGGTTCCAAAGTGGTGAGGGCTGCACCAATTTCTGTGCCCAGAAGCATTGCCCCTTTTTCGTCCTGCAGGGTGACTTGAACCTGCAGCGGCAATCGCTTACCTGATTTCCGCATCGCCTCTAGTGCCCCGATAGTGGCAATCTTGACTTGCAACAAATCCTGGGCCGTCTCGATCAGCAATATATCGACACCACCTTCAATCAGTGCGGAGGCTTGCTCTTCGTAGGCCTCGACCATCGCGTCGAAACCGATGTGGCCGAGAGAGGGCAGCTTTGTGGTCGGGCCCATCGATCCAGCGACAAACCGTGGGCGATCCTTTGTCGAGAATTGCTGCGCCACTTCTTTGGCGAGCTGTGCGCCCCTCACATTGATATCGTGAACTCGGTCGCCGAGATCAAACTCTGCGAGTGCGACCCTGGACCCCTGAAATGTATCCGTCTCGACGACGTCGCAGCCCACGCGGAAAAAGTCCGCATGAATGTCGCGAATGATGTCGGGGCGGCTCAGCACCAGCACTTCGTTACAGTTCTCCCTACCCCAGTAATCGTCCAGGGTGGGATTACGCTCAAGGATGTTGGTGCCCATCGCGCCGTCGTAGATCACGACGCGTTCTTTAACAGTTTGTAAGAAGTCAGCCATTTCAGCTTCCAGCTCCTGGCCGCTAGCTTCTAGCTAGTCGACTGAAAGAAAGATCCGCGTTGATCCGCGTGAATCCGTGGCGATGAAAGTTCTGTATACACGAACGCCGGTCTCTGAAAAGACCGGCGGGGGAATGGATCGGAATTCTTCTCGAAGGTTAGCTCCCCGGAACCACTTCTGTCGGCGCTCCCCCATTCACGTCGGCCTGATTGAAAATGATGTTGGCTCCCATGTGTGCTGGCCGGGGGGCCAGCATCTGCTCCTTGCGATAAACCAGGTTGGAAGCATTGAACGTCGCCAATTCGAATCCGTGGCCGTGCGTGATGGCATCCGTGGGACACGCTTCGACGCAGTATCCGCAGAAGATGCAGCGGTTGTAGTCGATGTTATAGACCTTGGCGTAGCGCTCGGCGCCGCTGACGCGATGTTCGGCTGTATTTTCCGCGGCCTCGATGTATATGCAATTCGAAGGGCACGCCGCCGCGCACAGGAAGCATGCCACGCACTTTTCCAGACCGTTCTCGTCGCGTTGCAGCACGTGCGCGCCGCGATAGCGCGCTTCAATTCGCGCCCCGCGCAGAGGTCCTTTCCCATCCGGATAGTTCTCGACCGTAGTCGGCTGGAACATCTCCCGGAAGGTGATGCTCATTCCTTTCGCGATGGCGGCAATATTTTTCAGAACTGGCATGCTCGTATTCAGTATACCGAAAGAGATAGTAAACCGCAGGCAATCGGCGTGTGCAGGGAACGGCGTTAAACAGCGTCTATTTGGCCGGAGCAGCAGCTTTCACGGGCGGAGCGGCGCCAGGATGCTCCGGCACAGGATTGGCGCTCTCGAGCCATGCGGTATACCAGAGATCGAGCAGCATTTGCGATCCCGCGGCCAAGCGGTGCGTGGTGAACTCAAATGCCGCCGGAGATCCTTTGCCGTTGAAGCCGCCGGCCTTCTCCAGCGCATAAACGTTTTCGACCAACGTATTTGAGCTCCGCAGATACGCCAGATATTGCTTGAAAGGATCATCGAGCCGCTCCGGAGCGTTCACGAGCCCGGCAAAATCCTTGGCTGTGATATTGGCCGCGACATATGTGGATTCGAACAGGCTATGGATGTGATGCTCGGTCGTATATCCGTTTGGATTCGGGCCAACCCATCCGTTGTACTGAATCGTGGTGTGCAGAGGCTGCGACCCGTCGCCAACGTAGTGGCCGAGCCATCCCGCATAGAAGATGATTGCCTGCTGCACTGCTTGCGTCGGTTGATGCGCAGCCCGCAGCTGGCGGTAATCGCGGAATGCGGATTTTAGCCGGCCGTAGACCTCCATGGTGATGTAGGGCTGAAGGCCGACGCGCTCGGGAAGATAATCGTCCGGATGATCGGTCGTCGCCGCGCGCTTCTCGTACAGCTTGCGGATGTACTCGTAGCGTCCGGGCGGGAACGGGTCGAGCCACGAAACCCGCTCGAGATCGATGAAGTGATCCGCCTCCTGCGAATTCTTCAGCGCGAATTCGGTAGGGCTGCGCCAGCGGTCGGGCTCGGGCCCGAGATAAGCGATTTCCGTAACAGCCCGCCGCAGAAACAGCGGCATGGAAGCAGGAATCTTTTGCGCCGCGACGCGGTTAATGTAGGTGTGCCCTTCGTTGCCCCAAGCAAAGGCGGCTGGGCTTTGCAATAAAACGAGGGCGATCAGCGTCAGGCTGATCGGCCCTCGTGGAAGTTTTCCCGTTTTCATTTCACCCACCAGGGCTCGGCCTCTTCTCTCGACCATCAGAACGTAAGATGCGCCGACAGCTGCAGGAAGCGTGGGCTGCCAATCGTGTGCTGGATGACGCCCAGACTACCTTCCGGGGGAATCGATGGCGGACCATAGTAATTGGGGAAAAAGGTGACGTCGTTGTTCGGAGTGTCGAAATCAGGATGATTAAAAATATTGAACGCGTCGGCCTCGAAACTGAGCAGGTAGCGCTCTTTGATGGGGAACTGTTTGTTCAGACTCATATCGAAGCGCACCTGGAATGGGCCTCGAAAAGTGTTCCGGCCTGTGGTTCCATACAAAGATTCGTAGTTATCACACCCGGAGCTGTCGCAAGCGGGGACGCCGTTGGTCCCCGGAGCCACGAACTGTGGAGAGAAGTCAGCGGAATTGAGCTTACAAAGCTCCGCTGAAATTCCCGCACAATTTGCTCCCGGGTGTGCGGCCTGCTTGGAAGTTACGCCCGGCACCAGGGGCACAATGGGATTGCCAATCTCGTCGTCGCTGCCGAAATAGAGACTGCCAGCCGAACCCGTATAGTCGTAGATGCTATAAGGCTGCCCGCTTTGCGCCACAGTCTGGCCACCAATGGTCCAGCCATTGGCCAGGTAGCGCAACGCCCCGCTGTCCACGAGCTTTGGAATCGTATAGCTGTAGTTGATGAGAAAAACGTGGGTCTGATCGAAGTCCGAGGAGCCATAGTTTGCTCTGGGAGTGAGCGGATTGTTCCCGGTGACAAAGAGTCCCAAGGCGCTCTGCTCGTCGAGCGAATGAGACCAGGTATAAGATGCAGTGAATTGCAGGCCATTCGACATGCGCTTGTGGGCTTGGAGTTGCAACGCGTCGAAGTTCGATATGCCCTGCGCCTTATACAACACCGAGTTCATGTCGTAGCCGGGATACGGGACGCGGATCGGCGCATTGCCCGAGTATTCGTTCGTGTAAATGAGCTCGGTATCCAGGGGTGGTAGTCCTGTGTAATACACGTTCTGGTTGGCCGCCGGACTGGTGCCTCCATAGGAAGTGGTCTGCCCGTTCACCACATTGCTTGCCGTAGCGATGAGTGGTTGGTTAAAGGGAATCGGCAGCACCAAATGGGTGCCGTGATTGCCGACGTAACCGGCCTCGAACAGCCAGCTGTTGGAGGGCTGAAATTGAAGGTCGAGTGACCAGTTCTGGGTGTAGGGAAGTTTGTTATGGATATCGTAGCCGCCGAAGAGGAATGGACCATAAAGATTGCCGGTCGGCCAGCATCCCGGGTAACCGCAAGCCGTCTGCTGGAGGTTAGGCAGGTAGGCGAGGAAGGCCGCACCCGTGGCTGGGGGCGGTGGAGGCAGAGTCGTGCCGAACGGCTGATCCAGTGTCGCGTTCTTCGCGACGGAGATCGGTTGGACGAAGGGAGGCGCGAGCGTGACGCCGAATGGGCCGTTGAATCCAGCGCCCGCGCTCGGTGACAAGTAGCTGAATAGCTCGCCGCGGTCGTAGTAGATACCGTAGCCTGCGCGCACGGTGAGCTTAGACGTGGGAGCCCAGGCGATGCCGATGCGAGGCGCGAATCCCCATTGATGATTTTTCATCAGTGAATTGCCGGCTCCGGGCGTGCCGCCTGTTTTGTTATTCCCAGCGATTACCAGACCAGAGCCGGTAATTGCGTCAGTGCCTGCGTCGCAACTGCCATAGTTGTACTCTGTCAAAGCCGGGTCTGCCGGAACTCCACCGACTGTGCATTGCACGTAGCTGTATTTAGAAGGGTCAAAACCTGTGAGCTTGCCGTATTTTTCCGACAGCGGCCCGTCGATGTCCCAACGCAAGCCGGCGGTTATCGTGAGATTTTTCGTCGCCTTAAAGTTGTCGTTAATGTAGGTGCCGATTGTATCGGAGCGATAGTAGCGGTTCGCCGAACCAGTGAACTCATCGCCGCCGTGCAAGTTGCCTTCCACAAAGTTCTGGAACGTCGTGAAATCAAGGGTGTCGGTTTGTGTGTTGTTATTGATGATATTCAGTTGGACATGGTCCCAAGTCGTCCCCACACTGAGAATATGTTTTCCTTTCACCCAACTCGCTGAGGTCCCGTATTCCATTTGATTCTGGAACATTCCACCGTCGCCAAAGCTGGTGCTGGGACCAAACTCCAAACCAGCATCGATCGTCGGGTCCGCCGTGGATATGTCGAACTGAGGGAAAGTCGCCGAGCCAGGCAGGGTAATGCCGACCGAACTTGGGGTGAATCCTTTTGTCGTATTTGCATAAGCCCGCAGGCGGGTGAAGCCTATATGCTGCTCCCATGTGAGGTTGGGAGAAAGCACGACGGAGTTGGAGAGGGAAAACACCTGGCTGCCAGCGGTAAGTTGTTGTGAAAATCCCAGCAGCGAACCGACCGCGCCAAAAGGATTATTGGTGGGATTGCTCTGAAGGTAATATTTCCCGGATAAGCGATCCTTGGGGGTTATGACATAGTCTATGCCGACGATGCCTTGGTTCACGGTCGACTGCGTATTGGGGCCTTGCACGATGGCATCGTAGCCTAGCGTTTGAGCCTGTGTCGGATTGTACTGAGCGCTTGGAATCAGAAACTGTCCGTTGGGAAGTTTCGCATTCAGGAGGCTTGCGGCGGCGCTATTGATCTGGCCTGCGGTAATGGTCGTGCCGTACGTCGCCTGAATCATGTTAATGATGCCCTGCGTAGTGCGGTCACCCGTCAGGCCCAGAGGCACGGTCACATTCTTCGTCGAAGCCTGCGCATCGGCGATGCGCACTCCCTGGAAGGACCCGAAATAGAACAATTTATCTTTGATTATCGGGCCGCCGATAGTCCCGCCGAAGGCATTCCGATTCAGGAACGGATTCGGCAGATATGGTTGGTTGGTGATGGGGTTGATGCCCGCCGCATCGTAGAAGTACGGTGTGGCATTCATATCGCTGTTCTGCCAAAACTCCCACAGGGAACCGTGGATTGCATTCGTACCGGATTTCGTCAGCACGCTGATGTGGGCGCCGCTGTTGTTGCCCTGCGTGGCGTCGTACTGCGAGGAGTTGACGGCGATTTCCTGAATGGCGTCGGGCGGTGGAGTCGGCAGAGCCTGCCCAATCGCGCCGTACACCGATGTGCTGGTCTGGATGGTACCGCCCGCACCGAAGTTCTCACCGGTGTTGAGCACGAAGCGGTTCTCACCCACCTGACTGGTGGAATTGCCGTTAAAAATGTTGTTTGTGCTGACACCGTTCAAGGAAAAGCTATTGCTGGTGTCGCGGTTTCCGTTAGCGAAGATAGCCTGATTGCCAAGGCCTGTGTTGGCGCCGCCTCCACCAAGGAAGTCCGCATGGACGCCAGGGCTAAGAATAGCCAGTTGCGTGAAGCTGCCGGTGCCCAGTGGGGTCGTTTCGATGGTGTTGGTATCGACGACATAGCCGATCGTGGTGTCGACCTGGTTCATCAAAGGCACGGCGTTTACTTCCACCGTGGTACCGGCCGAGCCCACAACGAGAGAAGTATCCACCGTGGTCGTGCGGCTCCCAGATACCAGAATTTGAGTGTGCGTCTCTTTTTTGAAGCCGTCTTTTGTCACGGTGACCCGATAAGTTCCCCCGGGAAGGTCTGGGATCAAGAAAGAGCCATTGGCTTTGCTTTGTGCACTTACTTCCAGGTTGGTCGCGAGATTGACGGCTTGCACGGTGGCGCCGGAGACGACAGCTCCCGACTGATCAGTTACCGTGCCGGTGATGGCTCCGAGCGTTTGCTGGGCAAAAGAGGAGGAGTTCACGAGCCCGAAGCTTACAAGAATTAGCAAGAACAGCCGAAGGGACATGAGCGGGTTCACGAAGACACTGCTGGCGGAGAGTCTCACGTTTACAATCCCCCTTTTGAATGGAACGCCTTATAACAGAGCAAGTTGGGGGGATTCAAGGCATTTCCGTGGAAAACTGGGTTAAAGTTTGATGAATTTTTCTTCAGATTCACAACAAAGATTTTGCTTGAGATCGACTTGACATAGTGAAGACGCTGAATTGTCGGCCCAGATCACGGCCTACTCTGAAGCGCTATCCTGATGAGGTGAACGAGAAGAAAACTGAGTCCACGCAGCTGGGGATCGGGTTATGCGCGAATTGCCGATTCGCGCGGACGATCACGTCCGACCGCGGCTCGACGTTTTACCAGTGCCAGCTCTCGGCTACGGAGCCGAGATTTCCGAAATATCCGCGGTTGCCGGTGCTTGCTTGTGCCGGGTTCGATCCCGCGGGCGACGAATCTTAGACCTCGAACGGATCGCTTCCGAGGTGACTGCCGGCTCCCCCTCTTCCCCAACTCCGCAACCGTGACAGCCATCACTGACGTAGTCTCGGCGGAGCGGCAAGATACCGATTGTCGGTTTTGCGAGGCGGAGAAAATCATGCTGCTCAAACTTCTCGGTGCGTGCGCAATCTTCTTGTTCATCGTTTGACTCGTGGCTGTGCTCCAGGGCTGGAGCAAAAGCACCGTTTCGAATCGACTAGTCGGAATCTTTTTCATGGCGTTATTTGGAGTGGCCGCGGCGTGGGGAGCGCGAATCTTATTCGGGATCTTCCGATGACCTGTGTCACAAGAATGAAGAAACCCGCTTAGAATGCGTTTGTCAGGGGCAAACGAAAATCAAGGTCGAAAACTGATCGATCCGCTACTTCAATCCCAGTTCTTTCGCCAGCGCGTTCCATTTGCCGTCGACCAGTGCCTTGGTTTTCGAATCCATCACAATCTCGTCCGGCCATGGACGCGCGAATCCTTCGCTGGCCCATTTTCGTGTGGCGTCGATGCCCATCTTTGATCCGAAATCGGGGAGCCTACTGGCATGGTCGAGAGAATCTACCGGCCCAAGGGTGAATTGAATGTCGCGCTCCGGATCGATGTGATTGAAGACCTTCAGCACGACATCGCCGAGATCCTGCACATCGATATCTTCGTCGACGACCACAACACACTTCGTGAACATTGCCTGGCCAAGTGACCAGATCGCGTTCATTACCTTGCGCGCCTGCCCGGGGTACGACTTGCGGATCGAGACGATCATCAGGTTGTGAAAGACGCCTTCGATCGGCATGTTGATGTCGACCAGTTCGGGAATGTTCAGCCGCATCAGAGGCAAAAAGATCCGCTCGACCGCTTTGCCCATGTAGGCGTCTTCCTGCGGGGGCTTGCCCACAATCGTCGTCGCATAAATCGGATCTTTGCGATGCGTGACGCACGTGACGTGAAATACGGGATACAGATCTTCGAGAGAATAAAAACCTGTGTGATCGCCGAATGGGCCTTCGGTGCGGAGTTCGTCGAGATTGATGTAGCCTTCGAGCACGATCTCGCTGGAGGCAGGGACATCGAGATCGACTGTCTCGCACTTGACGAGATCAACAGGCGCGCCGCGCAGGAATCCGGCCACGAGATATTCCTCGATGTCCGGCGGCGCGGGAACGATGGATGCGAACGTGACAACCGGATCGGTGCCAATCGTAACCGCGACTTCCATTTTGCCCGACGGCCGATCTCCGTCGACGAGAACGCTGCCGCCGGACGAGCGAGCCATGATATCCACCGCTGCCGTTTTCCCTTCGACTGCATCGCGCACCCGCTGGCGCGCATGTTCGGCTGCGACTTTCTGCCGCTGCCAGTGCATCCCGGTAGTGCGCTCGTCGTAAACCTGCATGCGGTACATGCCGAGGTTGCGCTTGCCCGATTTCGGATCGCGGGTGGTGACGCAGGGGAGGGTGATGAAGCGTCCGCCATCTTTGGGCCAGCACTTGAGAATGGGGAACTCGAGCAGTGAAAAGTTTTCGCGCTTGATTACTTCTTTGCACGGCCCACTGGCGACGGTGCGCGGGAAAAACTTTCCGGCTTCAGTCAGCAGCGGTAGCATTTTGAGCTTGTCGAGAAATCCCTGCGGGGACTTCATATCCATAAACATGCGGATTCGCGCTGCAATTTCGTCATAAGAGTTCACGCCCATCGCCATCTTCATGCGCGCGTCGGAGCCGAACTGATTGATCAGCAACTGCGAATTCATGTGGCCCTTGCAATTCTGGAAGAGCAAGGCCGGCCCGCCCGCGGCTCCTTTAGCGTCGTGGCTTTTCGAGACACGGTCGGTGATTTCCGCGATTTCGAGGATCGGGTCAGCTTCGGTCTGTATGCGCTTGAGCTCGCCGGCCCGGTCGAGCGCGGCGATCCACTGGCGGAGGTCGTCGAAGGGCAATGGATTTCCTCTCTGTGTGACCGACGATTATAAGGGATCAGGACGCGAAGTTCCTTTCGGGGACACGCAGCGCGCAGTCACTCCGGCGAGGGCAAACACCACGCTCCGTGATATTGAACAGAGCAAAGCATCCGTGCCCTTGCGCGTCGACTTGCGCCTTGGCCTGTGTTCGTGCCGTTTAAAGAGCGAGCCGAGTGACGACCTCGTTCACTTGTTTCCAGGCGCTCGACTCCGGATCGATCAGATCGAGATGAGTTGCCCCGGCGATCTCGACGAGATGCACGTCTTCCTTTCGGCTTCCCGCAAGTTTTCGTTTGCACGCAACGTAATCGCTGCTGAAAGCAGGGGGCACATCTTCATCTTGAAGATCGTGGATCAGCCACTGTCGCGCCTGCGGTATCGAAAGCTGCATCGGATCGGCTTCGCGGTAGTGATCGGGCACTTCAGCGGGCGTTCCGCGCAGAAATTCCATGACTGCATTGTTGCTGAGATGAAGTTCGTACGCGCGTCGCAGGTCGACCACTCCCGCGAGTGCGACGACTCGTGTCACGCTTGTCTCGTGGGCCGCCAGACACAACGCAAGCTGTCCGCCTGCGGAGTGCCCTATGACGACGATTCTTGCGCGATCGATGGAATGATTCGCGGCATGCTGGACCAGAAACTGATATGCGGCGCGAATGTCCTGGAACGTGCCGGGCCAGCCTCCGCCCGCATTGCCGACCCGCCGGTATTCGAGATTCGCCGTTACCAGGCCTTCAGCGGTCAGAGCCGCGCATAAATGCCCGGCGTGATCGAGATTGTACTTGGCGCGCCAGAAGCCGCCGTGAATGTTGATCGCCAGCGGGAACAGCCTCTGGCTATTCTTCGCTCCGGACGGCAATCGCAGATCGAGAAACTGATTCGGATCCCGGCCATAGGCGATACGGGCGTCGGCTGGTGGAGGGCGGCGCGAAAGCAGGTCATCCGGCATGGGTCACCATTCTACGGCGGGAGTGCGCAGGCTCACCGATGCGTATGCCTCTCGTCTAATCGAGCTCGAATCGCTACTCGTAGCGCAGCGCTTCGATCGGATCAAGATTAGCGGCGCGCAGCGCCGGAACCATCCCGCTGACCACTCCCACAACGGCAAGAATGCTGGTTGCGGTCACGAGGATCATCGGCGAGACGATCAGGCGAATGTCGGCGGCTTCCGCATGACTGGCAAGCGCGCTATAAAAGGTAATGCGACCGGCGAGTATCGATACTGCATAAGAAAGAATGATCCCGAATACTCCGCCCGCGGCTGTGATAACCATCGCCTCGGCGAGGAATTGAAAAAGAATGTGATGCCGCCGCGCTCCCAGCGCTTTTTCTACCCCGATTTCCCGCGTCCGCTGCGTCACCGACACCAGCATGATGTTCATCAGTCCCACGCCACCAATCCCCAGCGTAACGGTCCCGATGAATGCCAGCAGAACCTTCAGCGCCATCGTAATGATGCCGAATTGTGAAAGCTGCTTCTGCGCGTCGAAGACAAAGATGGCACGATTGTCGTCCGGCTTGAAGTTGTGCGCGGTCGCGAGGGTCTCGCGGATCGTACTGTCCATCTTGTCGTGACTAAGCCCCGCCGAGTCGAGCCAGATTCCGTCGAGGTAATGGTTATCTTTCAGGACATCCATCGAGTTATAAGGAATGTAGACGACCCGGTTGTTGTCGTTGTCACCCTCCTGCATGCGCGGGGCTCCAACGCCAACGATTTCGAAAGTCACGCCGTCGATGCGGATGTCCTGGCCAACTGCCGGCATTCCGGAAAATAGCCTGTCGCGCGCCTCTGAGCCGATCACGGCGTAAAGCCCGTGCTGCATGTTGTCCGCATCGTCGAGGAATCGTCCCTCGGAAATGTCGAGGTTCCAAATCTCCTGGATCGAAGGATCGAGCCCCATCACCGGGAATGTGAACGAGCGGTTGTTGTTCTGAACCGTGGATTGCTTGTCGGATTCGCGAACGACATGCCGGCAGAGCGGAAGATTATTTTCCAGCAGATTAATGTCATCATTCGTGAAGCGGATCGGCACGCCGGCCTTATTGCCGCCAGCTTGCTGCGACGTGCGCCCCGGAAAGACTCCGACGGCCGTCGCGCCGAAACTCTGAAAGATGGCCTCGATCGCGTGGCCGAATCCGTTTCCATAAGAAAGCAGCAGTACGACGGTAGCAATACCCCATGCCATCCCAGCCATGGTGAGCAAGGTTCGGCGCAAGTCGTGGCGCATCGCCGAATAAGCCTGTTTGAGAAGGTCGGTATGCATGCCTATTCCTTGCGGAGCGCCTCCACCGGTTCAAGGGATGCGGCCCGCCGGGCGGGATAGAGTCCGGCGGCCACTCCGGCGACGCTCAGCGAGATTACGGCCAACAGCGCCGTCGAGGCCACCAGCTTGGGAGGATCGAATCCCTGCCCGAGATCTACTCCGGACAGCGCAGCCATCAATGCCGCTGCGCCCGCGATTCCGATCCCGCCGCTGAGCAACGTCAGAAACGCGCCTTCCACAAAAAACTGAAACATAATGCTGCCGCTGGTAGCTCCGACAGCCTTGCGCAGGCCAATCTCGCGGGTACGGTCGGCCACGGCGACCAGCATAATGTTGATGATTCCAATCGCACCTAGAGCCAGCGTCACCAATCCCACACTGCCCAGGAACATATTCATCGCGTCGAAAATCTTGCCCACCTGATCAACAGTTTTAACCGTATCCCACTCGTCGAAAGAATCCGGATTCTCGGGATCGAAATTGTGGTTGTGGCCGATGATCCGGTGCACCTCTTCCCGCGCTGTATCGTGTAAGGCTCGGGACCGCGGTTGATAGTCAATCATTGAAATCACATCAGGATCCGTTCCGGCATTCAGCGGCGGGAAATACTCGTGCATGGTCGAAAACGGGATGTAGTTCTTAAGATTCTGCGTATTGTTATCGCCGTGACCAATTCGCTGGATGGTCCCGATCACCGTAAATCGAATTCCGTTCAGCAGAATCGTGCTTCCGATCGCCGGACGGCCAAGAAAGAGCGTTCGGCGGGTCTCGTCCCCGAGAACGATCACGTGGCGCCGTTGCTGCTCGTCCATCGCATTCAGCCAGCGGCCCTCATTCATCGGCGTATAGCGGATGCGGGTGAACTCCGGCGGGACTCCATTGATCTGCCCGCTGGCTTGGAAGAAATCGCTGACCGCGCGAATGTCACTGCGGTAAATGATCGGCACTGCGGCGCCGACGCTGGGGCATTGCGTGATGACGTCCTGATAATCCCGGTAGGTGAGGTAATACTGCCGCAGCGCGGTGAAGCTGCCTTGCATGACCGGGGCGCGGCTCGACCATATAAACATAACGTTTTCGCCCAGCGAGTCGAACTGCTTGCGGTTGCCCGCCCGGAATCCCTCCCCGAGCCCGACCAGCAGCAGCAGGGAACCGACGCCCCAGGCGATCCCGAACATGGTCAGGAACGACCGCAGTTTATGTGCCCAGAGCGTCCGAAGAGTCTGGCCGAAGATATCGAAAATGAGGCGCACGCTTTCTTGATTATACGGGCTGCGTTTCAGGCGTCGGATTTCGCACCTCGGACCTCGGACGTTTGCCTTCGCCGAAGTCGGAGCGTGGTTAGGGGCCAGGGATCAGAGGTCAGGGCTCAGCGCGAGGGGCAACAGGTCCGATAACCTGAAATCTGAGGTCGACGTCGGCTTCCTGCGGATCGATACTTAGGCTTCATCAAAGAAACTTTCTCGCATAATTTCGGAGAAATCCGTTTCGGAATTGCTGCGAGTTGGTTATTCTCTAGGCGGAATGACGACTCTCGCGCTTACCGAGTTGCTCGGCGCCACGGTGTATGACCCGTCCGGCGCGGCAGGACGCGTGCGCGAAGTCACACTTGCGCCGCAGGAGGACCGTTCCCGCATTGCCTCCCTGATCGTCAAAACCAAGTCCGGGAACCGCCTACTGCCATTCGCGGCAGTATCGGCGATCAACGGAGGAGTCCGCACAAGCACAGCCTTCGGCGAATGGCCCGCCGCCAACGGCACCGAGGGATTGTTCCTGCTCGAGCGCGACCTGCTCGATCAACAGGTCATCGATGTCAACGGACGAAAGGTGGTCCGGGTCAACGACGTCGATCTCGAATTCGATTCTCCGAAAGACGCAGCTTCGGGCCGGCCAATCCTCAGGGTTCAATCCGTTGACGTGGGGGCGCGCGGCGCTGTTCGCCGCCTGCTGCGGGGAGTCGCTCCCCGGCTGGCTTTGCAAGCGCTGTTGGGCAAAATTCCGCCACGGAGCATTCCCTGGAAGTTTGTCGATGTGATCGAGACCGACCCGGCGCGTCGCGTCAAGCTGAAGATTTCTCATGACGGCCTTGCAAAACTTCACCCGGCCGATATTGCCGACATCGTCGAAGAACTGGCTCCGGACGAGCGGCAGGCAGTTTTCCAGACCTTGGACGAGGAAACTGCGGCCGAGGCCCTCGAGGAGGTCGAGCCCAGGGTTCAGAAGGCGATCGTCGAATCGCTGGATTCGGAGCGCGCCGCCGACATCGTCGAGGAGATGGATCCCGACGCCGCCGCTGACTTGCTCGGCGATCTGTCCGAGGACCGCACGGAGCAGATTCTCGTGCAGATGGAACCCGAGGCCCAGCATGATGTCGTCGAACTGCTGGAGCACAAAGAAGAGACCGCTGCCGGGCGCATGACTACCGAGTTCCTGGGCCTGCCAGTCAACGCAAACGTGCAGAATGCCATCGATTCCTTGCGGGAATTTGAAGGCGGCGTGGAAGCGGTGAGCACCATCTATCTCGTGGATTCGAACGGTACTCTGGTGGCTGCGGTCCCCCTCGCGCGAATTGTGCTGGCGCCGACCTCAACTCCCATGCTCTCGCTGAGCCAGGAACCGCTGGTTCGGGCCCACGAAGGCGTCGGGGACAACGAAGTCGCCGAGCTTTTCGACAAATACAATCTCCAGACCCTCCCCGTTGTCGATGACCATAACAAGCTGACCGGAGTCATTACCTCCGATGACGTGATCAGCATGTTGCGGGCAAAGTTGTAACGACTGGCTTCAGGCGTTCGGCCGTCGGATTTTCTCCTTAAGAATTTCCGCCTGTTGATCTCCTGAGCACATTTCGTTTGGCCATATTCGCTGCGTGCATTTATCCTGTGGCGTCGTTTGCACCCAAACTGCTCCATCCCTATGTCTGCGAAAAGTGCGCATGAAGTTCCTGAGGAGTTGGAAAACCCGAATCCTGCTGTTCCTTGCCGTAGTCGGGCCGGGATTCATCACGGCCAACGTCGATAACGACGCTGGCGGCATCCTGACCTATTCCCAGGCCGGGGCCCAATTTGGACATCTTCTGTTATGGACCATGATCCCGATCACCATTGCGCTGATCGTGGTGCAGGAAATGTGCGCCCGCATGGGAGCGGTCACCGGCAAGGGCCTCAGCGACCTTATCCGCGAGGAGTTCGGCCTGCGCATCACGTTTCTGATGATGCTCGGCATTCTGGTCATCAACTTCGGCAACGTCGTCACCGAATTCATCGGCATTGCCACAAGCCTGGAACTGTTTGCGCTGCCTCGCATCTACACCGTCCCGATCTGCGGCGTAATCGTGTGGCTGATCGTGGTGAAGGGCCAATACAAGAGTGTAGAGAAGGTTTTCCTGGCCGCCTCTTTCTTTTATATAACGTACATTTTCGCGGGAGTCCTGGCCCACCCCTTCTGGAAAGATGCGACGATCGCGACATTCAAACCGCCCGATGTGCACGCCTTCCGCGATCAGGCTTACCTCTTCATGGTGATTGGCGTCGTCGGAACCACGATCGCCCCCTGGATGCAGTTCTACCTGCAGTCGTCGATTGTCGAGAAGGGCGTCACCCGCCGCGGATATAACGCTTCGCGCCTCGACGTTGTTACCGGATGCATTTTCACCGACGTGGTCGCATGGTTCATTATCGTGGCCTGCGCCGCCACGCTCTACGTCCACGGATTCCGCGATATCAAATATGCAGCCGACGCCGCCCAGGCCTTGAAGCCTCTGGCCGGCGACTACGCGTACATTCTGTTTGCCGTCGGATTGTTCAACGCGTCTCTATTCGCGGCGTCGATTCTTCCGCTTTCCACTGCGTATACCGTCTGCGAAGGCCTGGGTTTCGAATCGGGCGTGGGAATGAAATTCGGAGAGGCGCCGTTCTTCTATTGGCTTTATACGTTCCTGATCGTCGCCGGCGGAGCGGTCGTGCTCGTGATCCCCTCCGGACAGCTGGTGAGAATCGTCATCTGGTCGCAGGTACTCAATGGAGTCGTGCTGCCGTTTGTCCTGATCTTCATGCTGATTCTGGTGAACAAGAAAGAGCTAATGGGCGAATACGCGAATACGCGCTTTCTGAACATTGTCGCCTGGGCGACCACAGTCATTGTCATTGCCTTGTCGGTCGCCTGGATGTTCGCTTCGGCAGGTGGAGGCTAAGTCAACTCGAGCAGTTTACCTGCAGCCAGATCGTTCACCAGCGTCAGGTCGGCTTCGAGGAAATCGTACTTCGGCAAGTCTTTGGGCAAAGACCACTGAATGTCTTTAAAAATGCGGTTCTCCAGCTCTCTCTGATAATCCCTCACCTCGAAAAACCGCAATTCCACCATCGCACGATTGGGATATTCGTGCTGAATTCTGGCAACTTCGTTCCCGATCTTCGCCACGATCCCCAACTCTTCCTCTAATTCGCGGCGGAGCGCGTCGCGCGGCTGCTCTCCCTCTTCGATCTTTCCACCGGGAAACTCCCACTTCAACGGCATGGTCTGGTGCCGAGTGCGCTGGCAGACGAGTAGCTTGCCATTCTGCACGATGAGTCCTGCGACGACGCGCTTCATGGCTGTGCGGTTGCCTGCAGTGCGCTGGCAACGGGATCGACACAACTGGTGAAAGTAAACGCGAAGGCGGCTACGCCCGTAGAGCAGCGCAGCTCTAATTCGTGCTGGCCGAATTCGTGATTGTCGACGAGGAAATACATCCGGGCGGAATCGACCACGACATAACTCTCCTCCGCCCCGTCTGCACCGGAACGAAATCGCGTGTCTCGGGTCGATTGCCTGCGCGCGAGGGGCTTGCCATCCTGCAGAATTGACACCTCCGAAGACGGCGCATGGGGCGAAGCCATGACCAAGTTTACGGCGGAAGCCTCAAATTTCAATCGCAAAGTGTGAGGACCATCTTCGGCCGCCTCGAAGTACTCGGCCGTCGATGCCCATCGACCGGCGGCATAGAAGAAGTTTTCCTCAAGGTGGCCGTCCTGCGCGTAATCGGCAATCTGATCTTCCTTGAATCCACCTTCATTGCCGATTCGTCCGCGGCGATGGCCAAGATAAAGCTCGCCGGACGGCCGGAAGCAGACAGCCCCAACATGATCTTCTTCGCGCACCGGCTCCATAAGAGGCGAAAGTTCGATGTTCGGGTCGATCTCGCGAAGCAATTCCTGAATCACCTGCTCACACTCGGCGTAACCACCTTCGCCGAAGTGACCATAGCGCAGATATCCATCCTTATCGAGCAGGTACTTCGTCGGCCAGTATCGGTTGGCAAACGCCTTCCATATCTCGCGATTGCTGTCGATGACGATCGGATAGGTGAGCCCGAACTCGCGTATCCCGCGCTCCACATTCGATTCATATTGCGCGAAAGTGAACTCCGGCGTGTGCACGCCGATGACCGTCAGCCCTTTGTCGCGATAGCGCTCGTGCCACGCCTGCACGTATGGCAGTGTCCGGATGCAGTTGACGCAGGTGTAGTCCCAGAAATCGACGAGCACCACGCGCCCCCGCAGCTGGCGGAAGCTGAGCGGATTAGAGTTCAGCCATACCCGGCCGATCTCCGGGGCGCGCACCTTGCCTCTTTCCACTCTCATGCCGAGGCTTGTTCCAATTTCTTGCCCACCAGCATGGCGCAATGTTGAATCAGTTCCTGATGTTCGGAGGTAAAGGCGGAAGGGAAGTGGCTGTCGATGTCCAGTTCGCCGACGACATTGCCGTATACGAAGACAGGCACCACGATCTCGGATTTCGTCTCCAGCGAACAGGCGAGGTAGCGCGGATCTTTGTTGACGTCATCGACGACAACGGTGTGTCCACTGGAGGCAGCGGCCCCGCAAATTCCCTGATTCAGCGGAATCCTCGTGTGCGGCGTCATCGCGCCCTCAAACGCGCCCAGCACCAGAACCGGGGGCTTCGCTTCGGGCTCGAGCATGTAGAAGCCGACCCAGTTGTATTTGAGCATGCGGTCGTGCAGGAGCTTGACCATCATCCGCATAAGGTCCTGCGCAGTGGGCGTGGACTGCGCCAGTTGATTGATTTCGCTCCGCACTTCTTCGATTCGAGTCGTGACGGCCATGGTCAAATCTTAACTCACCGTGCCAAATCCGCAGCGCATGCAGCAGGAACTCTCGTAATCTGCCGGATTCCTTCCGGTCGCTGGAAAAGTTCAGGATGGATCGCGAAGGCCAGCGCATTCAGCCCGCGAAGCAGCGTCGGCGCTGGAGTATTGAGGAATTCGTCGCGGATACAGAAGACGCGTCCCAAGCGGGCTGCGGAAGTCTGCTGCCATCCACGATCGGCGACGATCTTGTCCAGCGGGACGCGATCTCCTGCACCGCACCAGGCCGCCACGATCACATCTGGATCGAGTGTAGCCAGTTCCGCCGCTGGAATCGCCCGGCCCGGTTCGCCAACAAAAGTTCCGCCAGCCGCCTCGACCAGCTCTGCCACCCATGTTTGCGAGGCGATTACCGGTTTGCCCCATTCTTCGCAGAAAACGGTCGGGCGCGCGCCGTCCGACACTCGATTCCGAACTTGTTCAATCGCCTGCTTCATCTCAGAGATCACAGCAGCGCCGCGTTCGCTTGCTCCAACCGTTCCGGCAATGGTCGCTACGTCGGCGTAGATGTCTTCCAGATTCCTGGGAGCCAACCCGAGAAAGCGGGCGCCGGATTTCAGGATCTCCACCACAGCCTTCTCCTGGTAAGGAACCGACGCGATTACGAGATCCGGATGAGCCGCCGCGATCTGCTCCGCATTCGCCGTCCATGAATCGGCCAAAATCGTGCGGGAGGCATCCGCCACAGCCGGCAGCACGTCCGCGCAATATCGCGTGCAAGCCACTACCCGCCCGAGTTCGCCAACTGCCTCCAGAATGACGGTGGCGCTGGGCTGCAGGCACGCAATGCGCCGAATATAACAATCGGGGGCCATAGATACATCTTATTTGAGCTGATGGAGCGCGGCCGACAGAACATCCAGCGCCAGCTGTGCGGCGTGAGCGGAAGCCTGCGGCAGGCCGCCGACCGACGTGATGACATCTTCCCGGCGGATCGCGCGAGCGTTCAGAACATTCTTTCCGAGGACCAGTTCGGTCAGAGCCGACGCGCAGGCCATCGCCGGAACGCATCCCTTGGCCTTGAAGCCGACCTCGGTGATTTTTCCATGCTGGACCTTCATGCTCAAACGTACGACATCGCCGCAGACCGGGTTCTCGACCTCAGCTGAAGCATCGGGCGCGGCGACATCGCCCGCATGGCGCGGATTTTGGAAATGATCGAGCAGTTGTGGAGAGTACATAAAAGGCAGTTTCGAGTTTCGGGTTTCTAGTTTCGAGTGTGAAGAGCCAGCACGCTCGCGATCCGACTTCGCTACTTTCGGCCGGTTCCGTCCGGATAATAAACTGTCCAGCCGCGCTCTAGAGCTACGGCTTCAAGATCGGGATTGGGATTCACGGCGAAACCGTGACGCGCCATCGCCAGCATCTCAGTGTCCCAACGCGAATTGCCGAAGGCGGCATCGATTTCCTTCTTCACGGCTTCGCGCAGCGCCACCGGCTTGCCCGGCCCCGAAGGTACGCGCAGCAGTCGATCCGTGACGATGCCGTTCTCGACATCTACTTTGGCCGCGAGGATGCGGTCCGGGGTGATTCCGAATTCCTTCATGCCCGCCCGAATCACCCACTCATTCGAGGACGAGACGGCCCACACTTCGCAGCCCTTGTCGTGCAGAAAATCCACGAGTTGCCGCATTTCGGGGAACACATGCCCGGGAAAAACGGAGCCCATGAACTCGGTCGCCGCTTTCATCACCCCCGCGTCCGCTAGTCCCTTGTGCATGGTGACCATCTCGCCGCACATGTTCTCTTCGCTAACCTTCCCCGCTTTATATTCGACATAGCGGGCGCGCATCGCCTGACCGACCTTCGCGCTCACGACGCCCGTTCGGATTTCCCAGTCGAAGAAAGTCTCTCCGGCATCGCCCGACCACAGCGTTCCGTCGCAATCGAACGCCGCCACCCGCGGGGCGATCCGCAGAACCGACTCGACAAAATCCCGGCTGGAAACAGTTGGAGTATTTGTGCTCACAAAGTTCATGTAATTTGACAATAACGTGAGGTGCGCGGAATCGCAATATGGAAGAGGGCTCGGACTCAGGAGGATCTGGTTGTTAGGGCGGCGTAATCCTCCGGCGTATTGATGTTCATCGCAACGAAAGGATCTTCCACCGGAACGTATTGAATCCGATCGTGGTATTGGTGCTCAATGTCGCGGGCATTGCCGGTGTCTGGTGCTTGCAGGAAGCGCTCAATCATTTCCCGCCCGACGACATACGGGTGTCCGTGTTTTCCGGAGAATTCCGGCACCACCGCCCATATATTCGAAGGTGCGGCTTCAAAGGCGCGGCGCAAATGTTTCACAGTTACAATCGCGGCCGGCGGGCGATCGACTAGTGTGATGATGGCTGCATCGCGCCCGCGGTTCATCACTTCCCGAAGCCCCACCTGAAGCGAACTGAACTGGCCCTGGTCTGGGTCGGGATTTGTTACGAGCGACGAGCCGAGAGAGTAGACGATCGGCGCCAGAGACGATGCGTTCTTTCCCGCAACGATCACGACAAAATCGGTCGAGTCCTCCAGAGAACGGATCGCGGCAGAAAGAAATGTTTCCGCCGAAGGCGCTCGGCCCTGCGTTGACGGCGGCCACTCCAACAGCGCCTTATCCGACCTCATGCGCGACGAGTCGCCGGCAGCGAGAATTACTCCACCGAAACTGGGCGCCCGGGACATGTTGCGGAAGATAGCAGAATCTGAGGAGAAAGTCAGTGCGCAGAATCTACTGGCAGCAGTCGTCGTCTTTGGCCGCCACCTTCTCTACGGCTACGGGCAGATCGCGACCGCCTTTAAACCAACTCATGTGCGGAAGCGCAGACGTCGCATGGCGACGGAAGGCAATCAGTTCGGCGGTGATCGCGACCGCGATCTCCTCAGGAGTTACGGCGCCGATGTCGATTCCGATCGGAGCATGCACGCGCTCGAAAAGGTGCGCCGGCAGGCCCTCTTCCTGCAGGGTCTTAACGATGCCGATCACTTTCCGCTTCGATCCGATCATGCCGACATAGCGGGCGCGCGTTTGCACGGCCCAGCGCAACAGGCGCATATCATCGTGATGGCCGCGCGTCACGATTACGATGAAAGAAGCCTCGTTCGGATCGAACTTCTTCATGGCGTCATCGAACTCGAGCGCATGCACTTCGTGCGCGGTTGGAAAGCGTTCTTTCGTCGCATAGGACGACCGGTCGTCGGCAACGGTGACCTCAAAGCCGGCGTTCGCCGCGATCCGACAAACGTTGAAGGCTACATGACCTGCACCAAATAGATAAAGTAATGCTGGAGGCAATACCGGCTCGACGAAGATCTCAAGTGTCCCGCCGCAGACCAGCCCCGCGTCATACTTCGGATCCTGGTTCAAGTCAAACTTTAAGGTTCGGGGCGTCTCCGATTCCATGACTTCGCGCGCGGCTTGCCAGACGTCGGCCTCGACGCAGCCTCCGCCAATCGTCCCCACGATCGACCCGTCGTCGCGAACCAGCATTTTGGCGGTCTGGAACGAAGGGATCGATCCGCGGACATTAACGATCGTGGCAACCGCCCCCCGCCGTCCCTGCCGCCGAAGTTCGACGATTTGTTCGTAGATATCCATGCGCCAGAAACGATCCTCTTGATGATTATCAGTCGGTTAACAACAGCGAGTCAATCGGACAAACCAAAAGCCCCACTTTGGGGCTGCGGAAGCTGAATGTCAATGTTCTTGTAGTACCTTTACTCTCGGAGAACGCTCGTATGAAAGCCGTTCGCATTCATCAATTCGGTGGCCCCGAAGTTCTGCAATACGAAAACGTCCCCGATCCGCAGTTGCGCAAAGATCAAGTCCTCGTCCGGGTAAAGGCCTGTGCCCTGAACCATCTGGATCTATGGGTTCGCAAAGGACTCCCCGGAGTGAAGTTACCCCACATCCTCGGCAGCGACATCGCTGGAGAGATTGCGGAAGCAGGCGAATACGTGACCGGATTCACCGCCGGTCAGCGCGTCATCATCGCGCCCATGCACTATTGTGGACACTGCGTGAAATGCCTGGCCGGCTTGCAGAATCAGTGCCGCGAGTTCACCGTACTCGGCAACGGCGTCGATGGCGGCAACTGCGAACTGATCGCGGTTCCGGCGCGAAACGTGATTTCGATTCCCAACTCATTCTCATTCGACTTTGTGCAGGCGGCCAGTGTGCCGCTCGTTTTTGTGACGGCTTGGCACATGCTCGTCGGACTTGCCGGCGTTCGCCCGGGCCAAACCGTGCTCATTCTCGGAGCAAGTTCAGGCGTCGGTATTGCTGCGATCCAGATCGCAAAAATGTTTCGTTGCCGCGTAATCACCACCGCCGGGAGCGAGGAGAAACTTGAAAAGGCGCGAGCGCTCGGCGCCGACCACGGCATCAACCACTACACGCAGAAGATTTCGGAAGAAGTCCGCAAGATCACGAATAAAGAAGGAGTCGACATCGTTGTCGAGCACGTCGGCGCGGCCACCTGGGACGAGAGCATGCGCTCGCTGAAGACCGCCGGAACTCTGGTGACCTGCGGCGCGACCACGGGACCGAATGTCAGCATCGATCTGCGGCATCTCTTCGCGCGGCAATTGCGGCTGCTCGGCTCCTATATGGGAACGATGGGCGAACTCCGTGAAGCGCTCGGGCACGTCTTCGCGGGCCGACTCAAGCCGGTGGTGGATCGTACATTCCCATTGAGCGAAGTTCGTGCTGCTCACGAGTATCTGGAGAAGAGCCAAATGTTCGGGAAAGTTGTGCTGACATTGTAATTAAACGGAAAGGCATTCCGGCCCATGGTGCCCCTTCGCGTCCTTCGTGGTTTAAAATAGTTTCATAATGTCCCGCGAACTCAACTTTGGCCCGTACGTAGACTTCGAAAACGGCAAGAAGGTCGTCCGCGACCTGACCTTCGGCAATCCCACGCCGGAGGGCGTTATTCTCACGACGCTCGACTCGGCCGTCAACTGGATGCGCAAGAGCTCGATCTGGCCCATGACTTTCGGCCTGGCCTGCTGCGCGATTGAGATGATGTCGATGGGCGCGTCCCGTTTCGATATCGCACGATTCGGCGCTGAAGTATTCCGCCCGTCACCCCGGCAAAGTGATTTGATGATCATCGCAGGGCGCGTCTCGAACAAGATGGCTCCCGTCATCCGCCAGCTGTGGGAGCAGATGCCCGAGCCCAAGTGGGTGATGTCGATGGGCGCTTGCGCAACGTCAGGCGGCGTCTTCCAGAATTACGCGCTGGTGCAGAGCGTGAACCAGGTCATTCCAGTGGACGTTTACGTCCCCGGATGCCCGCCGCGCCCGGAGCAGCTGATCTACGCGATCACGTTGTTGCAGGACAAGATCCAGAAAGAGCGAGGCACGATCAAAAAAGCTCTCAATCTCGTCTGAGTTGCGCGCTACTGCGGAATCCGGAACAGTACCGTGATCCGCTTTTGACTTTCAATCGGCTTGCCATCGAGCTTCGCGGGCGTGAAGCGCCATTCGCGAACCGCAGTTTTGGCGGCGGTTGCGAGCAGCGCGGTGCCGCTGATCACAGAAACAGCTTTCACAGAACCATCTTGCCCAATCGTCGCATCGAGAGTGACTGCGCCGCTTAGGCCGCGAAGCCGGGCATCCGCAGGATAAATCGGTTCCACCTTCCGAACCAGATTCGCTTCAATAATTCCCTGTGAAACTCTGGCCCCGAACGCCGGCACCTGTGCCGGCCCCGATGCGGCGCGAACTAAATCATCCGGCGCAGAAGAGCCCGCCACTTCGATCGACGGCGGAGGTTCATCAGCCGAGTTGGCGCTCGCAGGATTGCGAGCGGTTTTCGCAGCCGCGCCGGTAGACGAAGGATGCTTCAGGGAAATTGGAGCCTCTGGCGCATTGCTTTCAGGCTGAAGGTCCGCGGCATTTCGGAGCACGGTTCTCGTCGTCGAAGGCGCTGATTGATGCACGACGATGGCCGCATTGGGCTTGACTGGAACTAGTTGCGGCGAGGAAGGCCTCACTGTTTCCGCAGCGATGTGCGGCTGGGAAGCCGGTTCGCTGGCGGCAATCTCGTCACCCGTCTGCTTCCAGCTCAATCGCACGACCAGCGCGACCATCAACAGCACAACCGCCGCGACCGCCGGAATCCAGTAGCGCTTGTCTGCGATCATCCGTCGGATTTTTTCTATCGTTGGCGAGGGTCTCGGCGCCACAATCGAGACTGGCGGAATGATGGTCGGATGGGCGGTAAGCGCCAACGGCGGACTGTCACGGTCGCGCTCGCAGGCGGCTTCGGCGATTTCTGCTAACGTGCGCAGGGAACTGATCTGCTCGCCGTCAAAAGCGTCGGGCCGGGATGAAAACGCTTCGAGGATGCCAATCATTCCCGCCGATCCGCGCAACGGAACGACGACAATGGAACGGATGCCCAATCTCCGGCAGACGTCAGGATCGACGCGCTCGTCCTCCTCGGAATCATGGCAGACGAGGGTCATCCCCGTACGCAGGCACTCGCCCGAAATTCCGGAATCGACGTTCAGCGGAGCTCCGAATTCCGGGGCGATTTCGCCGTTGCGCGCGCGGCAGAGAATTACTCCATTTGTGCGAACAGCCAGAGCCGTTCCGTCGGCGCTGCTCACGATGCGGGCCGTACCGGCAACGGCGTTCAGGATCGAGGCGGTCGATTGCGCACCCGTCGACAAGCTTTGACGCAGGATGCTCAGGAGCGAAGAACCGTCGGAAGTTGGCAGGTCGGATTCCAATGTTTGGAAGGCAACCCTTTGGACCGGCCGCCTGAATACACCGGGGTCTGAGGTCGCCGGAAGCGGCAAATCTCCCATGGCACTACTCGCAATACGCTAGATTGGCCAGAAACGAAGCCGCCCCCAATGAACGTGGCGAAAGCGCGATTGGCTGTAAGTGTTTCGCAAAACCACTGAGCTGTCAACGTTAAAAGCACTGCAACCCCGCAATTGGCGCGCCCTCGCGCTTTTTGAGATCATCTTAGAATTCCCGTTTGTCATCTCATCCGCGCGCTATAATTTGCTGAGATTGCCCTGGGGTGCTTTATGCAACTCTTTACCGTCCCCTCCGCCCTGCTCCTCTCCCTCCTTGTTGTGATTCCGGTTTCTGCCCAGAACACGAGTTCGAACCCTGCCGCAATTCCGGTCAGCAATACCAAAACCCAGGACAAGACTACCGCGGTCACCGCGCCGGCGATTCCCGCCAACACTCCGCACATGTCGAAGCAGACGCGCTATGAGATCATCCGCGACTTCGAAACCCAGCTTGTCTATTCGCGGACCTCTTTTCCCATGGGGACAAAGGGACTTGACCTGAAACAGGGCCAGCTCACGCCGAACGGTCAGGAATTAGATCAGCTCCTCGCGGTCACCGGACCTTCGATCAGGCCCGGCGATCCCGCGCGTATCTCATACGTCCGCATTAAGGGTAGCTGCATTCACTTCGACCTCAATGGCGGGGCGATTCGCCGCAAAAAATGGTATCAGCACATCGAGGTTGCAGGAGCCAGTGGAGAGCCAGTTCCGCTCGCCAATGATCAGACCGTGGACAATCCCCACGGCAGCTATCTGGATGTCTATTTTGACAAGTACGTCCCGGAGATGACTCCGGCCCAGCTTCGCGCAATGCTCTATCCCGCGCTCGATTTCAACGCCAGGAGCAAGGAGCAAGCTTATCTCGACACCGTGCCGCCAAAGGTGAAGGCGGCCATTCTGGCTCATCATGTCCTGGTCGGGATGAACAGCGAGATGGTGCTTCACGCTATGGGCAAGCCGCCCCAAAAAGACCGTGAGAAGGACCAAACCGGAACCGAATACGAAGAGTGGATTTATGGCCAGCCGCCACAGGACGTAGACTTCGTGCGTTTCATCGGCGATGAAGTCGTCCGAGTAGAAACAATGAAAGTCGACGGCCAGAAGATTGTTCGCACGCAGAAAGAAGTGATTCTGGCCAAACCTGAGGACGAGGAAGCTAAGAAGCAAGATCGTCCCGCGAATGCTCCAAGCCTCAGGCGCCCGGGCGAGTCTCAGGAAGACGTTCCGAATCCGGCCAACGGACCTACCCCGGCACCGCCTGCCATACCCCCTGACATCCCCCAACCTCCGGGTCCGAATGACGTGGCCACACGTTAATGCGTAAGTTGAAGTTGGGGATGTAATTTCATCAGTAGGCAAATACCTGCACGATTGACAGTGCCTTTGCCAGAGGGCATAATCCACGTCAATTTGGCCGTTCCTGCGCCCCTTGTCCCAGGTCCACCATCGAGGCGCGAACCGTGAAGCAGAGTCCATTTGGCTCTCTGGCATCACGAATTCACTCCGGCCGTTGATCCCGATCGAAAGGACAACATGAGACATTCCCGCATGCCGAAATCAGTTTGCGTCGTTCTCTGCGTGATTCTCGGAATGGCGATTGCCGCCCCAGCGCAGACCTTCACCAGCCTGGCCAGTTTCAATGGCGCGAACGGCGCCAATCCGGGGCTCGGATCGCTGATCCAGGGCACCGATGGAAATTTCTACGGCATGACGATCAACGGCGGCGTCAGCAACGACGGCACAATCTTCAAAATCAGTTCCAGCGGCACGCTTGCCACCCTATACAATTTCTGCTCGCACCTGAGCTGCACCGACGGCAAGTTCCCGTTCGGAGTTCTGGTGCAGGCGACCGACGGAAATTTCTACGGAACCACCAATGCCGGCGGCGCGCACGGCCTCGGCGAAATTTTCAGAATCACTCCCAGCGGAACGTTGACCACGCTGTACAGCTTTTGCTCACAAGCTAGCTGCACCGACGGGCAGGCTCCGTACGCCGGATTGGTCCAAGGCACGGACGGAAATCTCTACGGCACCACCACGAATACATTCTTCAAGATGACCACCCGTGGCGCCCTGACCACGCTCTACAGCTTCTGCACGCAACAGAGCTGCACGGACGGGGTTGACCCGCAAGGAGCCCTGGTGCAGTCCACCAACGGCTCGTTCTATGGGACAACGATCTCAGGCGGAGCGAACAGTTGTGGAACCATCTTCGAAATCACGGCCACCGGAAAGTTAACGACCCTCCACAGCTTTAACACCACCGACGGTTGCATGCCCGGCGCGGCACTGGTTCTGGCTACAAACGGAAACTTCTACGGAACCACTTCGGTCGGCGGGACGAACAACGCCGGCACGATCTTCAAAATCACTTCCTCCGGAGTGCTGACGACTCTCTACAACTTCTGCACCCAGACGAATTGCACCGATGGCGGTTCGCCGCACGACGCGCTGGTCCAGGGCACCGACGGTAACTTTTACGGGACTACGTCGGCGGGCGCGAACGATAATGGAGTTGTCTTCGAATTTACCTCCGCCAACAAAATGAAAAGCCTCCATGTCTTCAGTGGCACTGATGGCGATATTCCCTATGGAGGACTTCTTCAGGGCACCGACGGTTCGTTCTACGGAACGACGCTGGATGGCGGCGCCGATAAGCTGGGCAGCGTATTCAACATCGCGAACGGGTTGGGAGCGTTTGTCCGAACCACAACCACTTCGGGCAAGGTCGCCGCGGCCGTCACGATCCTGGGAACGGATCTGACCGGAGCGACCAGCGTCACCTTCGGGGGCATCTCGTCGACGTTCACTGTAGTGTCCGGCAGCGAAATCACAACGATTGTGCCGACCGGCGCAATTACGGGAACTGTCAACGTGGTCCTGCCCACCGGAACGGTGAAGAGCAACCTGACCTACCGTGTCACGCCGCAGTTGCTGTCGTTCTCGCCCAGCAGCGGAGCGGTCGGGAGTTCGGTCACCATCACGGGCGTGAGCCTCACGAAAACGACCAAGGTTACTTTCGGAGGAGTCGTTGCGAAGACGTACACTGTGAACTCCGACACGCAAATCACCGCGACCGTGCCCAGTGGCGCGAAGACCGGGAAGATGCAGATCACCACAACTGGCGGCACAGCGACCAGCACGACGAACTTCACGGTGACTGCGCCGTAATCCGCTCTCGATCGTCGGAGGCGAATACAGGAAAGCCGCGGGCGAGGGCGGCGCTTTCAGCCGTACCGCAACGGCATAGAAGAGACGCAGGCTCTCAGCCCCGAAGGGGCCGCAGGTATCCTCTCTTTACAATTTATGGGGCGGCTTCCAGATACAATCCCGCGGATGCTCCGACCCACTCCATGTTCTTGTTGTGGTCGACTCCCATCATGAGTCCGCGCCCCATTCGGATTATCGTCAGCACAGGCAGAAGCTTGTCCAGCCAGATGTACATCACGCGTACTTCCGCTTTTGTGGCACCAAAAGGAGTTGCGATAATCGGCTCAAAATTCATTCTCTCTTGCAGAATGTAGTAAGGCAGCTTTTCCGCGGGGATCGCCGCAATATCTTCCTTCTTGGGGGCGATCACTACGCCTAATCCGGCAAACGAATACAGCGGCTTCAGGGCATAGTTCTCGAGATCGGGAGGAATCTTCTCCAGTCGGTCGAGGAACCACGTCTTCGGGACGGAAGGATGCTGGAGATAGGGAATTGAGAACTTGCTGATCCGAAAATACCAGTTCGGATGTCCTGCCCACTCGACATCCAGATCGTCCCGCCAATCAAAGTTCAGCTGGACATTTTTTCTCTCAAGTTCATCGACGATCGCCCGGTTGTAAATGCGGCGAATCGGAATGCGCTTGCTGCCGTGCTCATAGTAGAGCCGCCTGCCGTCTTTCTTGACGTCGACGATGTCGACGGCCCGCACGCCGAGCATCTTCTCGGTCAGCAGGAAATCCGGAAGGGTCTTCTGCTCGTGAGGACGAATCTCCATCAAGATCACGTTCTCGGGATCGTGCGTGCCGACGATCGCGTCCCGTAAGAGTTGCTGATACGAGTGCGAATCAAGCCCGCTCAGGAAATATTTGAGGCGACCAGAAGCCGGCAGCCGAAAGCCCGAAGCTGAACCGCCGAGTCCATACACATCGATGTAAGCCTGAGCCAGCGGCCCCTGATAGGCGTATAGAGAAGGGAAGGCCTGCAACTCGACCAGCTTCGGCTGTAACTCTCCTTCTGCATCGCGGACGAGGCCAAAATCAACCTGCACGAACATCGGATGCGGAGCTTCGTTTGGAGCTTTGAATTCGGCGGGCACCGCTTCATCCGACTTCAAGCGATACTCGGGGCTCTCCACAAGCCGCCGGATAAGTTCCTCCCCTGCGCATGACATTCGGTCAATCAGGGTCTTAGGAAAAAAGCAGGGTGTTTCGGAGAGCCGGAACTGCACATGAGTTCGGCAGGTGTCGTCGATGCGCCGCAGGAAGGCCTGATACTTTTCGGGGGTGAAATTCTCGTTGAACTGCCTGCGCAGCGAAGGAATCATGGAAATTTACTTTTTGGGCAATCGGGTAACTTGGTATTTGGAAACTCTGTGGGAACTCCCGGGCGCGGTTTTTTAAAATTACTCAATTACCCAATTACCAAATCCCCCGAGCTACTGGCGAATCTCCATGCCGCAGATGAGCCCATCTCTCAAGGAATACACGTGCTGGACCATTCGGTCGAGCAGTACCTTTCCGGAAAGGTCCTTCACTACTTGATGAACCCCTACGACTATGCGACTGCCATCATCTTCGTCGAATGTGACCGGCTCGACATGGGGATTGATCATGCCCCACTGGCGCGTCCAGTAGGCGCGAACTCCTTCGTGGCCGTGAACCGTTCCGCCTTCCATGCCGTTCGGCCAAATCACATCGGGCGTCATGGTTGCGAGAGCGCCTTCGAGGTCGCGAGCGTTGAAGGCGGCGTAGGCTCTTCTGATCATCGCGATGTTGTCAGGGGAAACCATCAGAGCCGGTTACGCCTCAATCAGAAACTTTCCGTCCTGCATGATCTGCTGTTGGTCGACCCAAATGTTGAACTTGCGGCCGACCACGTCAATGTGCGTCGTTGAGTCCCACTCCGCGCCCGTATGCGCTCCGTAAGGATTGCCGAAGGCGATGTGGATGCCCGGGTACTTCTCATCCTGCAGGATCTGTCCAATCACATTCTTGAGATCAATGTTCGTCCCGATGGCAAATTCGCCGACACGATCGCTGTTCTCATCCGTATGCGTGTACTTCCAGAAATCGCTTTCCAGTTCACGGTTCTCCGAATGAGCCTCGGTCAGCCGATTTCCCTTCATCCGGATCGTCAGAGGTGACGATTGCAGGTCGCCAAACTTCGAGCACAGATAGTCGCCCACGACGCCGTCGATCACGAATGTCCCATTCACCTCACCCGGAGTCGTAAAAATCTCGCCGCCGGGCAGATTTCCCCACTTCTCCGGAGAAATAATCCCGCTCGTCTTGAGCCACTTATAGTTTGAATTCAGATCTGCCGTTAGATCGGTCCCGGCTGCGGTCTTCGCCCGGATCTTCGACGCCTTGCGGACCATTTCGACTACTTTCTGGCTCAAACGATCCACCCGCTGAAAATCTGCCCGCATCCCTTCCAACATGATCTGGCGGTTGATGTTCACCATGTGAGCGTGACGGATCTTGCGGCGGTTTACGACATCGGTCATCTGGATGCGCGATCGCAATTCATTCGTCTGGACCTGCACCGCGAAAATCGAAACCTGGCTGATCTCCAGATCGTCGAGGATCTCGCGCGGCAAGTC
The DNA here is from genome assembly GCA_963763845.1 of uncultured Acidobacteriota bacterium. GTDB lineage: Bacteria > Acidobacteriota > Terriglobia > Terriglobales > Acidobacteriaceae > Sulfotelmatobacter. Next base: position 189,498 of record CAVXPX010000006.1, on the reverse strand, counting down.
CTTCAACGGACGCGCCGCCAATTCCTCCAAAACCCAGGCGTGATACGGCGCGCCCAATTTCTCAAGTTCAACCACAATCGATGCTGCGATTTCGAGCGTGGCTTCGTCCGTAATCACGCACACGCGTTCTTCCGGCCGAATCCTCAAACACACGTTGACCGCATTACGAGCGCCGATGGCGAACTCCGGGTCAAACGCAACCTTGTTGATTTGAATGTGATTGAAGGGTGCGGAAATGCTCATTAACCCATCTTTCTAACGGCCGCCGGCTCTTCAGTTTCTGCCAGCCCCGCTTCTGTCTCTTCGATGATGTAGTCCACAACTTTCTTGAGATCGCCCGTTTCCTGAAAGACGCGCAATTGCCGGTCGGCGCCGCTTCCGCGCTCAAGAATTTCGTGGATATAATTCAGTTCCTCGCGCGAATCGAGCTCATCCACTACATCGTCGACGAACTCCAGATATTCGTTTACCAGATCCCGCGCCGGAACTTCTTTCTGTTTTCCGAAATCGATCAATTTTCCATCGAGTCCATATCGCGCCGCGCGCCATTTGTTTTCCATGATCAACGCGCGCCGGTACAGCCGGAATCCCTGATTTGCCGTATACAGCTTGTACAGTTTCGCAACCGTTGCCTGAATCAGAGCCGCCAGCGCGATCGTCTCGTCCGCCCGCATCGGAATGTCGCACACCCGGAACTCGATCGTATTGAAGAACGGATGCGGCCGAATGTCCCACCAGATCTTCTTCGCGTTATCGATGCAGTTGGTCTTGATCAGCAGCTTGATGAAGTTCTCGTACTCGCCCCAGCTGGGAAAATAATCCGGAATATTCGTCCGTGGAAACTTGTCAAACACTTTGCAGCGGTACGATTTCAGGCCAGTGTTCATGCCCAGCCAGAATGGCGAATTGGTCGAAAGCGCGAGGATGTGCGGCAGGAAATAGCGCGCGTGATTCATCATGTGGATCGCGGTCTCGCGATCCTCGATCCCGATGTGAACGTGCAGTCCAAAAATCAGGTTCGCCCGCGCCACCAGCTGCATGTCTTCAACAATATTCTTATAGCGCTGGTCGGGATGAATCTCCTGCGTGCGCCAGTCGGAGAAGGGGTGGGTCGCTGCCGAGGCAAGCCGCAGGCCATTTTCCCGGGCCAGCCGCACCATGTTGCTGCGCAGCTTCTTCACCTCGTCTCGCGCTTCCTTGATGTTGCTGCAGACCGAGGTACCGACCTCGACGACCGACTGGTGCATCTCGGCCTTCACCCGCTCCTGGAGAATCAACTTGCCCTTCTCCAGAATCTCGGCATGGATGTGCGACCGCAGATCGCGAGTCTCCGGATCTATGGTCTGGTATTCCTCTTCAATGCCGATGGTGAAAGTTGGCTGCATAAAGTGTGGAGCGGGCTCGGGGCCCGCAAACTCCCGCCTGGATTGCGTAAAGTCGAACGTCCCGTCGCGATCGACGGGGAAGAACTAGGCTGCCATAAGTATATCAATTGCGAATTCGAGAGCCGCTCAGTCCCGTTCCCGGTTTTCCTTCACCCGTGCCCGCACGATCTTCTTCAGCAGCGCATCGGGCAAAGGCTCGTCCGGGGGAAACTGAATCGTCCCCTTGGAAGTCCGATATCCCTCCAGTTCCTTCTCGAACGGGTCAAGCACTCCCGACCCCGTCGGAAATAAACTGCAATGCTTCTTGAAGGCCGCGCACCCGACCAGCATTCCGTTGTACTTGAACATGGGAATCCCGTAGCTGATGACCTCGGTCGTCTCCGCCGGAACCACCGACCGGATCACTGCACGAATATGTTTCAGCGTCGCGCGAGCGGGCTCGGGCGTGTTCGCCAGATACTCATCCACGCTCTTCGCAGCTTTCCCTTTTCGCATCGCGACCCCACGCGTCTGTCATCTTGAGCAAAGCGAAGGACCCGCGCAATTTGCCTGCGCCGCACGAACCGCCCGGCACATTCCACAGATCCTTCGGCCCGCAAACCCCGCGGTCCGCAGGATGACAGCCGCGTTGCTTATGCCAACTGCGCTGCCGAAGACATCGCCGAAGCCCGCGTCCGAACCGGCCTGCTTCTACTTCGCAGGCTTCCCCTTCCGCGCCGCCACCCATTCGGGAGCGCCTTTGCGGGATGGCTTCGCGGCCGGAGTCCCGGCCAGAAATCCCGCCCAACGCAATTCTTTTGCCGGACTCTCCCCGCTCAGCGCCATCTTCACCGCCATCTCCGCCACCGCGTTCACGATCCAGTCGAAATTCTCCTGCCCCACCGACGTAACTTCCGCGTCTGGCGCCGGATTCAGAAAGTCGATGGCATACGGCACACCTTTCTCGACGGCGAACTCCACTGTGTTCAGGTCGTAACTCAAGGCGCGGCACAGGCTCAGCGCATCCTTCTCGATTCGACCCCGCAGCGCCTGCGACGAGGGCGGCGGATTCCCCTTCACGTAGCGCTCATGATGCGGCGCCTTGGGGTCGTACTTCATGATGTGTACTTTTTCCTGTCCAACCACGTAGCAGCGGTAATACTCGTCGAACTCCACACCGCGCTGCAGAGTCATGCAAAGATCGCCAGTCTGGTTGTAATGGTGGAAGAACTCTTCCGGAGAGTGCACCTTGTACACGTGTTTCCATCCACCGCCGGAATACGGCTTCAGGAAAGCAGGGAAGCCGACATAATCGAAAATCTCCTGCCAGTTCAACGGATACATCAGGTTCCGCATCGAACGATCCGTCGTTCCTTCGGGATGCTTGTTGTGAGGCAAAAGCACGGTTGGCGGAATCGCCACGCCCATCTTGTGCGCCAGCGAATAGTTGAAGAACTTATCATCCGCCGTCCACCAGAACGGATTGTTCACGACAATCGTTCCGTGCAGCTCCGCATTCTTCAGCCACGCGCGATAGAACTGAATGTCCTGTGAAATCCGGTCGATCACGACGTCATACTTCTTCGGTTCGTCCATGCGGATTCCGCCGATCTTCACAAACTCCGCCTCGATGCCGTCCACCTTCATCGAGTTAATCTTCTCCACCACGGCCGGAGGAAATGAATTCTCCATTCCAAATAAAAGGCCAATCTTCTTCACGATATTCTCCTGATTTGTCATCCTGAGAGAGGATTGATCGTCGCAAAGGCGGCGATGAACCGCCGGCGAAGGATCCCGATACGGTATCCCTGCCGACCGATGTTCTCCATCATTCTCAAGAGCCAGCTGTTCATTGCCTGTAGGGCCGTTCAATAGAAATATTTCCCCGCCATTTTCAACCAGAGCGGCCAGTCGTGCTTCGAATTGTCATTCCACACGTCCAGCGAGTGCGGAATCGCCTTGCCGTTCAAGATCGCCGAAAACTTGATGTTCTGGTCCAGACACATATCCCAGTCCGCCGAGCCGAGCACGATCTTCATCTGCCGGTATCGGCTCAGGAACCAGTCGTCGGTCAGATTCGGAAGGTTGTCCGGCGGATTATTAAAGTAGCAGTCGTTATCGTAGTAGCCGTCGAGAAATTGCTTGATGTCGAATGCGCCGCTCATGCTGACACAGTGCGTCACGACATCCGGATGCTTCAGCGCAAAATTCACGCAATGGTATCCGCCGAAACTGCATCCGGTAACCGCCAACTGCCGGGTTGGATTCTTCCAGCGGATGAACGGCAAAAACTCATGCAGAATGTAGCGCTCGTATTGCAGATGTCGCAGTATCCGCACGCGTGGATGTACGCCTTTGTTGTACCAGCTCTCGGTGTCGACCGCGTCCGGGCAAAAGACCTGTAATTCCCCGCGTTCAATCCTCTGGGCCAGCACGCCAATCATGCCGCGATCTTCGTATTCGAAGAACTTTCCCATCGAGGTCGGAAAGACCAATACTGGAGTTCCGGCATGCCCGAAAACCAACGCCTCCATATCGCGGTGCAGTTCTTGACTGTAGCCCTTGTGATATTCGCGGTTCATGGTGAGAAGGAACGGTTCGACGAGACGCTTCTCGGTCTCTCCGACAGCCGAAGTATATTACCCGAACCTCGGTCTAAATCCCTAGAATGTCGCCCATACCTGGCCCGCGCAAAAATTCGTCCAGAAAAGAAAAGACCCGCTCCGATGGGAGCGGGCCGTAACAAGACAACCACAGTCTAGCCCCCGTTGGAACAAACCGTCAGGTTAAACGGGTTGTTCTGGAAGGTCATTTCGTTGTTTACCGAAGTGCTGGCCGGAGCCCCAAAGTACGGCAGGAAGACCAAATCCTGCAGGTTGTAGGTAAAGCCATTCAGGGTGTAAGGAAAAGCTCCATAGTTCGCGAAGCCTTCCTCGGGGTCGCCGACTTCGAGAACGCCGCACGCAACAGGGTTGCCACTGTTCACCACCAGTGGATCGTCGAGCCATTCCGCAGTTTCATGCGATAGCGCCGAAACGTCCTGCGCGAAAAGTCCCGGGGTGCTGACATATGTGAAGTGTGCATATGCCTGCGCCGCAGAGGTACTGCCGAAGGCGCTGTGATATCCCCCGATGCAGTAACTTCCGAACTCCGTCAGATACGAGTTGTACGTGATGAAGATGGGCAGGGAATTCGGCACGATCTGGCTATGCTTCGAAATATACGACTGCAGCTGTCCATCGAACCAGTTGATATCGGCCGTTCCCACCGTGATGCCGAACTCGGTCGCGACTTTGCCGTCCGCGCTGGGAACGGTGAGAGTCAAAGTCGGCAGCGTCTTCGGTTTTCCGAGCATAACGTGATAGCCGGTGTGCTTCGAAACCGTGCTCCAGAAATTCCCGCGCTGGAATGCGTCCACGTACTGCGTCGTTCCCAGATCGGTGCCACCCGAAGTGAAGTCCAGGTTGTTGAAGAGCGGGGAAGACGTCGTGTTCTGAACCGCCGTCTGTCCGTTCGACTGCTTGCTCAGCGGGCTGAACGTGGTCGTGCCCTTCGAACTCTTGTAGGTCAAAATAACCGGAATCACGAACACTGAAATCGTGGTCGACTTGCCGGTCGAGGGAGCGGTTCCGACCATGTTGTACTTGTACGTCTTCTTGTTGTAGACGAGCGATCCGTTCCAGGTGGTGAGCGGGGTCGCGGGCTTTCCGGCCTCATTCCGCAATACCGGCTTTAGACGTTCAAACATCGGATGAGCCGGCATCGTGTCTTGTTGGGCAACTGCCGAACCTGTGAGGCAACCAATAACGGCGAGTGCAGCGAACGAACTGAGCACACGAAATCTCTGCTTCATGGGATAGTGCTTCTCCTTACGGTAGTAGGGTCAATGGAATACGTTTAGTCGTCAGAACACGAACAACGGGGGCTTTTGCTGCAGTCCAGAGATCCACAGTGTCTTGGACACGGAGAACAAAAGGTGACTTCGATTCTGCTGTCCCGTTCCAGACCATGTCAACTTGAATCTTTTTGCAGCATGCAAGTTCTGACTCGCCTGCGGCCGGCCAGACGAGGGCCGCGGCTTGGGTAATGATTACGAGGCTGCGGACGAAGCGGCGTCGGATATCGATTTACGTGGAGAGCGAAAGGGGAGGTGCATCGAACGCGAGAGGCCAGCGCAAGACAAATCGCGCGATGGCAAGTAGCAGAGGCGAAAACCGCCTGAAGTTCTACTTTTTGTACAAAAAAATCGCCAGTGCAATCAGCAAAACCGTGATGATCCACAGAATGAGGTCTTTGCTGCGTTTTTTTCCATCCGCCATATTGGGAGTACAGCATACCTCAAATCCCGCTTCAAGTATCGTCCTGATTTCGTATAAGACGTGAGACCTATGGCTTCGATGCCGCGCTCGTAATGTCCTTCTTTTTATAGCCGGTGAACTTGACGACTTCCTTGATCCGAACCGATGCCACCCGAAAATGCAGCGTATCGTCTACCCGAGCGTAAGCAGGAAACCAGTTTCCATCGATGTATTGGCGGTATCCGACGAACATCGGCCGAACGTCCAGCGGTTGATTTTTCTTCGGATGCACCATCTCGGGCACGCTTTTTCCGCAGAGCTTCACAATTTCCAGATCCCGGTTGTCGACCCAGATCCGGCCCTGGAAGTAGCGTTTGTCTTTCTCTTCATTCTTCGGTTCGACATGAAAAACGTAAGTATCGAGATCGTCCACGTGCTGCTGCCCAGCATAGGTCAGGTTGTACTCGGGGATCTGATCGGCGGTCAGAATCCACGGCATGAAGACGCGAATGTCATCCATATCATTCTCCGAGAGTTGAACTCCCCGCAGCGAGGGCTGTTCGGCGTAGGTTACTCGCTCCTGCCGCCTGCTTTTCTCATCATAGGAGACCTGCGTGACCTCGTGAAATTGACCGTCCACTTCCTTGCCGTTGAAGGTCTGAACCAGGACGTCCTGGGTGAACGTGTACCGCGCCCGCGCATCTCGCACTTTGACTTCGTTGGCGCCGAATTTCTGAATGATCTCCTTCGGTGTAATCGACTTCGGAGGCGTCATGTCCAGAATTCCATCGCCCTCTGCGCAGTCGGTCTGCGCGTGCGAGCGGGCCGCAAAAAGACAGAAGCAAACGAAGACCGTAGCGAATGCAGCTTTGCTGAACCGGCGCGGGCGGTGAGCGAGAGAACTCACAAATCGATCTCCCTCAGAGAATGATCCCCGAAAAAATACACCTATTGCCTGTGGTCTGCAAACCACTCGCGGCCCAGGAACCATGAATCATTGTTGATCCCCTGCTTTCCTCAGAACTATGCAAAACATTGCACGTTTCATTAGGTAATGAAGGTAAAATATTGAAAATAAACAGGTTCATCTTGGTATCGGAGTTGCACCAATCTTGGGTGTATTCGGATAAACGACTATGAAAATCACACTCACAATCCTGATCTTCTTGGTGCTGTTTTCGGCTGCCGCATTCGGACAGGCCGGTGTTGCAGTCTCCAGTCAACCGCAGATCCTCGAGTTTGCCGCGCATCCGGAGCATGCCGGGCCACACGCTATGGCCGAGGAGCAGCCAATCGTTGGAGGCGGGTCGAATACGTACAGCTATGCGCAGGGAGAACAGCCTTTGTGGCAGTTTGGCCCCGTTTCCGAAGCGAAGCCGTTGGGTGACGTGGCCCGTGAATTCCGGAAGCAAAAGCTGGTAGCGAAAAAAGCTGAGATCTTGTTCGAAAAACAGGGCTCGTAAAATCTCAGGATCGAAGCAACCGGGGCCTTCCGTCAAAGTACTGCCGGGTCCCGGTCACTTCCTCCGCCCTCATTCCCGCCCGCGCCTCCAATCCCCGATGCACAAAACGATTCTCCCATCCTTCGCATCAGACAGATAGAATTAGAATCCTAAGAACCACAACCGCTCTGTGTCGGGTCGTATCCGCGGAAGTGTTCACTTTTCCCTAAAAGGGAGGATAAGCAGGGATGAAGCTCTGCAAGAAGCATATAGTCCAAGTGTGTCTATTTCTCCTGGCGGCGGTTCCGGCCTATTGCCAGCGGAGCACATTCGGCATCGACGTGGGTCAGACTTCCGATAAGTTCGGAGCATTGCCCAGAGTTTCCGGACTGGAATTCGATATTGACGGTCAGTTGACCGTCCTCCATTCGAATCCCAAAAGTGGCCGGCCGGCAATTGTCGCTGGGGGCGAAATTGATCTGCCAACCGACACCGGGAATCACGCCAGAGAATATGCCGTGTATGGCGGCCCCGTTTTTCAGTTCCACAACCTCTCCATCGGAGTGAACGGGCAAGTTCGCAAGATCATTCTCCCCTCGTCCACCGTGGACAATCAGGTTTTCGTCCGGGACAAGATGGAACTTGTCGAAGTGCCGCTCGTCCTCAAGTACACCTTCGGACAAAGTAAGCGGGCCTTTATTCAGGTTCAGGGAGCGCCCGAGTTTACGCCCCATTGGAAATCCGGGGGGTCTCTGGTTTCGCTGCCGAATCCGAATCTCGATCACGGCTACTTCATCCGTGGAAGTGCCGGATACGTTTTTGGAAAGTGGTACGCCAAGGCTACCTACCAAACCCGCTATTTCAAATTCATCGAGAACGCCGGCAATCCGACGAATCTCTACAACTGGCGCGATGACAAGATCATGGGAGGGATTGGCGTTGCTTTTTGAGCCGGAATCCACCACTTTCAATTCGACACCTTGAATATCGAGTACTGGTGCGCGCCCGCGATTTTCCTGAACTCGGGAAGTTCGAGAAGAATCTTCTCGTGTTCAGGATTGTGGTAGAGCACGAACAGTGGCCTCGGCTTGGCATGGAAGCTCTCGACGAAATTCAAAGCCGCTTTCCGCAGAGCCGCAGCAGGAAACGGATTGAACAGATAGATCACGACCGAACCGTCGGGTATCGGAAAACTCGTCCCATCCGCGCATATGCTTTCCACCGCGAAACACGTTTGTCGATCTGATTTGTACACGAATAGATTCTGGCGTGCGATCTCGTTCAGAGCTGGGAGCAGTTCTACTCCAACGATCCGCCGAAAGGGATAATCCGATGCCATCAGCAACGTGCGGCCTTTTCCTGAGCCCAGATCCAGAAAAGTAAAATCCGCGAAGTCCACCCCGGCGCTTGCTCTCAACACCTCCAGCATTTCATGGAAGGAACCAGGTTCGGTGGGTTGATAAGCGGAGTAGAAAATGCCAAGCAGCCGCTCTCGCCACCCTACGGCGCCGCTTGTGGTGTTGACGCGATGATCCCAGTCGTACTCGGCGTCTCCAAATCGTTGGCGCAGTCTCGCTGGAGTTGAGTCCCGAAGAAATTCCCAAATGGCCTTGAGGAGCGCCCAGGTGGCAGCGAAAGCGCCACGTTGGTCAGCCCACACTTTCCAGTATTGGAGGGCAGCCTGCGATATGCGAGGTTGGGTGTCCGGTGCTGGCGCCATGGGCACCTAGCATCATACGGAAAAAACGAGCGATGCCGATCGATGAGTCCGGCCTGATGGGAAATGCTCTACGACGCGGAATGGAACTTAACCGTACCGCTGCGCTTGTATCCGGGCGGAAGACCTTGCGTGATGAATGGAAAGTTATCCGGATTCTTTACCAGAACGTGTCCGTCCCCGCTCATCTGATAGGGATCGCCGTCAGGATCCACCGGAATGCCCGGCAAATGCTCTGCCATCGCAACTTCCCAGAGAGTTGTAGGCAGTCGCCCGTTGACCTGAGTGAAACCGTTCACAGCAGCCTGCAGATTCGTAATGTCCTCATCCACCTTGAGACACCGCAGATGCTCCCTGGCGTTCCGGCGGATGTTGCTCTCTTGGCTGCTTTCGTAGGTCGCGGTCCAAAGCATTCGGGCCGTCGAGAAGTCGCCTGCATGCTCTTCCATCTGTGCCGCCAATAACTTCAGGAACGGGTGCGCGTTCGGAACCTTCGAGCCGCGGTCGAATGCCTCGCCGGCTTTTTTGTAATCCTTGAGTTCGGTGTAATACACAAAACCAAGATCGTAATAAAGGTGCCAGTTGTCAGGATTATGCTGGATGCCGTACTCCATCAGCTTGATGGCGCGATCCGGTTGGCCCGCTCCACTCGGCGGCGCCGGCGCGAGAAAAGTGGCGCCAAACTGATAGGGTGGGATCATCTGCGGGTCCAGCGCCGTGGTGATCTCGAGCAAAGGGGCGAGTTCGTTAAAGCTCTGCGATCGGTCATGATGGCGGTTGCCGAAATATTGCACCGCCCGCGTCCAGTAGATACACGCCATCAATCCGTTAAAACCAAGGCTGGCACGCTTCACGATCGTCGGAGAGCTGATATAAAGCGCATCTTCAATATCTGCCCCGGGCCGAATCTCATCAATATGGTGCAGCAGCAACACAGAAGCGCTGATCGAGATCACCAGGCAACTGGCCGCGAAAACTGTGGTTTTTTGCCTTGCGGTCATGTTCGGTGGCTCCGCGATAAAATCCGGGCCATCATTTCAGATTCCTGCGCTCGAAGATCAGAACCGCTCCGCTTAGCGCCATGGCCGTGTAAAACACCGCGTAGAGCGTGTTCTGCAGAATCAGTTGCGAGCCTATGTGTTGCTGGTGCGCAACTGCGCTGATTACATTAAGCGCCGAAAAATTCGGCAACAGATAGGCTGCTCCCGTGGCGAACCATTTCGTAATTCCGTGCGTCAGGCGCGCAAATCCTCGCAGATCGTCCGCGAAGCTTCCGATGACGAAAAGCGAGAAGGCGAACACTGCGGAAAGGAGCGGCGTAGAAAACGACGAGAACAGCAGCGAAAGCGAACAGATAATCAGGAACTCAAGGATGATGAAATAGAGCGCTACCAGGATTGAAGAATCCGCCAAAGAGAGCCTGTGGGCGACGTAAAACAGCGCTCCGAAAACTCCGATCGCCATGAAAAAAGTATTCACGACCAGCGTGCCTGCCAAGCCGAAAAACTTTCCGACGATGAATTCCCAGCGGCGCACCGGGCGCGAGAGAATCGTGTATAGCGTGCGCTTCTCGATTTCCTTCGAAACCAGCCCAATCCCCACAAAGATCGCGATGACGACTCCGAACAGTGATACCGCGGTAAGCCCGAGATTTACCACCACCAGCCGCTCGATTTCGATGGAGATCTGTCCTACAAGAATCGCAGCTCCCGAAAGCAGCAACGCGAATGCAATCAAGTTGTACAGCACGCGGTCGCGCACCGCTTCGCGGAACGTATTCGACGCGATGTGAAGAATGCGGGCATTCATACCAGAGTTCCCGCCGTGGTTTCAGAGTGTTGCAGCTTCTCGACGAAGTAGGCTTCCAGCGACGTGCGCAGAGGCGTGATGGAAATCAGCCGCATCCGCTCGCGGCGAAGCGCGTCAATTGCAGCGTCCTGCTGCCCTTCAGAAAACACTCCCCGCACGGTGTCGCCGGTTACGTGGCATTCCGCGCCCAACGCTTTCATGGAGGCCGGCACGACTGTCCCTTGCCAGACGATCTCAACTTTTCCCTGCACGCTCGAGGTCAACTCTTCAATTGCCCCTACGCCTCGCAGTTTGCCCTTGTCAATGATCGCCACCCGATCGCACAGCGCTTCGGCATCCGAGAGGATATGGGTCGAGAAAAATACAGTCTTTCCTTGATGCTTGAGTTGCTCCATCAGGTCGCGCACTTCCCGCCGTCCCAGAGGATCCAGCCCCGACATCGGTTCATCAAAGAAAACCAGCTGTGGATTGTGCAGAATCGCCTGTGCGATCCCCGCTCGCTGCAGCATACCCTTGGAAAACTTGCGCAGTTGAACGCCTTTGACATCCGTGAGGCCGACCTGCTGCAAGACTTCTTCAATTCGGCGCTTGCGATCTTTCGCGGGAACTCCCGAAAGCTGTCCGTAGTAGTTCAGCAGTTCATGCGCCGTAAGATAATCGTAAAAATACGGCTGTTCGGGAAGAAATCCGATCTGGGCCTTGACCGAAGGCTCCGTCCACTCCTGTCCGAGGATGCGAGCGGTTCCGCTGGTCGGGAAAACCAGGCCCATCAGCATCTTCAAAGTGGTGGTTTTGCCCGCGCCATTTGGTCCCAGAAAGCCGAAAATCTCCCCCGTTTCGACGGTGAGATGAAGCGGCTGCAGCGCGCGCTTTGGACGCTTGCGCCAGAAACCAACCATGTAGGTTTTTTCGAGACCTAGAATTTCAATTGCAGACATGATCCAGAACGATATTGCTCACTGAAGAGAATCTAAAATCCATTATATGTAAAGATGCAGGTTTTTCAGCCTGCGGCGACGTTACGGCAGTCACACCCATGGGGGGCGCGGCTAATTCGTCAAGAACCAGTGGGCTTTACCCTGCGCCTCCGTCCAGTTTTTCGTGACGCGCTGCGCATTGGCATAGGCGGCGTTTGCCTGATCCAGCTGTCCGGATTGCACAAGCGCAGTCGCCAGCAACAGGTAATCAAAATCGCTCGGATCAGCTTCCACCGTCTTGCCGAAGTATTGAGCGGCAGTCGAGAAATCGCGCTCACGGTAGGAAAGCAGTCCCAATCCCATTAAGGCATACGGGTCCTGTGGCTCGATCTTGAGCGCCTGCTGATAGTTTTCCCCTGCTTCTGCGGGCTTGCCCAGTTGGGTGTAGCCGATTCCCAGAACCCGAAATGCCATCTCCCGTGCCGAAGGGTCATTTGTCCCCTGGAGCACGCGCTCTGCGTCGGCCATTGCCCCGGCGAGATGGGAATGACGCAACTCGTAATCGGCGAAATAGACCACTTGCGTCAGAGGGTACGAGTGCAGATTTTCAGCCTTGATGTACTCCGCAATCGCTTCTTCATGCCGGTTTTCCTGCGTCAGAACCCCCGCCAGGTAACTGTGCGCCATGAAATTGTTGCCGGTTACCGAGATCGCATATCGCCACAGTGTCTCGCTATTGCGCCAATACGTGACCTGCCGCACCGTGATGGCGCCGCTAACCACGATTGCAGCACATGCCGGAACGGCCACCCAGCGGTTTGAGATCTGCCAATCTTTCGCGAATTCCGCAATACTCCAGGTCGCCATCCAGAACAGCGCAATGTAGGGGATGTAGGCATAACGGTCGGCCATGGCCTGATCTCCAACCTGCACAATCCCAATCATCGGCACCAGAACGCCCAGAAACCACAGCCATCCCACCACCAGATAACGCTTTCGCGAGGCCACCACAAAAACCGTGAGCAGGATCAGAAACGCGCAAGCCGAAAAGCTTTGCCACAAGGGAATCGTATTACCGGGATGTGGATATGCCGGCGAAAGCGCGAACGGCCAGAAAGCATGCCCGATATATCTTGAGTAGGCAAGCACCGCATTCTCCAGCCGAACGGGAAAGGAATACGCCATCGCACTGCTGACAGCCTTGTGCTGCGCGCGCATCGTAATTACCGCATCGGCGGCGGCGAGAATAAACAGCGGTACTTTTTCCCGGGCAAGCCGCCGGAACGACGCCGGAGCATATCGCGAGACTCCATCGCTGGTGCGGGGCGATCCGAACCTCTGCAGCGGCCAATAATCCCACAGCAAGAGGACGCACGGAAGCGTGATTACCTGAGGTTTGGCCATCAATCCCAGCGCAAAGAGCACCGCGACCCAACTGTAGCGTTTTACCGATGGACGCTCGGCATACCAGCCATAGGCGATCATCGCCAGCAGGAAAAAGACCATGCTGAGCACATTCTTGCGCTCGGCCGCCCATGCAACCGACTCAACATTCACCGGATGAACCGCAAATAGCGCCGCAACGATGAAGCTGCGCCACGAAAATCCCGTTGCTCTTTCGAGAAGCAGGAACAAAAGCACCGCATTCAGAGCGTGGAACAAAACGCTCATAAGGTGATGCCCGGCGGTGTTTTTGCCGAACAACTCCCAGTCCAAAGCGTGGGAAAGCCAAGTCAGAGGGTGCCAGTTTTCGCAGGTGTACGTCGTGAATGCCCATTTCACCGTAGCCGGAGTCAGGCCGGCATGAACATGGGTGTTGTCGATCAGGTAACCGTTATCGTCGAGATTGATAAACCCGTTATGAACGATCGAGCGATACAGCAGCAGCGTCGTAAGGAACAGCAGTAGAGAAAGAAGGATTCTGCGTTCTCGCCTCGAAGAAAAGACCCCGAAACTTGCGCCATTCAAGTTGTCTTTCCGGCTTGCCGGCGCTGCTTCGGTTCCAATCTCCATAGAAAAAATCTATACGAGCACTGCAGTCGGGTCGAGACAACAGCCTGGAAGCGGCAGTACGTTGGTAACCTCTGAAATCCCAGAGGTGGGCGTAGTGGGGAGGCAGGTGGGGGAGTACTGAGTCTGCGAATTCTGGTTCCCAGCTACTGAATCGGCGGAGTCGTGGCCAGGCACGGATTGGTTAGCCCGCCACTGGAATACCGTACAACTCCATCTTCAAAGGAGCAGAAGTTCCGCGCCCCCGTATAGGCCGGGAATTGAGGTGTTGCCACGACGCTATAACAACTCAGTGGTATCGCCCCTCCGCACGAACCGGCGCCGCTTGCAAAGACGTACCCACTCTTGGAGCCTGTGCTCAGCACGCTGTCGATGAAGCAACCGGTGGCGGTAGAAGGCGTGCATGGGCCCGCCGGGCTTCCGAGTTGCGACAAGGTTATGGTGAAGCCGTTCGTTGGGTACGCGGCATTGTAGGAGATTTCGGCAGTATTGATACTTCTCATGGACCCAACCGCCGACGACTCATCTGCCGCGACTCGCGCGCGCGTCAATTCAGGAACCGCGATCGCCGCGATGATCAGAATGATCGCAACGACGATCAGCAGCTCAATGAGTGAAAAACCTTTTTGCTTCTGCATGTGAGACATCCTCTCGCCGTAGTTGAGGCCGTACGGTGCCGGATATGAAGGTCAGCGACTCGCCTCATCACTGAATTCAAAGCACGTTTCATTCCAATTAGATGGTCTTACGTCTTTCTTTTGCTTGACTAACATCCCTGTTTCCAATGCGGGCTTCATTACTCAGGTTACAGGGTGCTCGATGCCTGACCAGAAACGACCACCAACATTGACAGTTTTTGTCGTTCGACATTTGCCTCCTTACGACGCAGAACTACTGCCCGGTCGTCAGAAGAAGCGCCAAAAACCAAAAAACATAAGGAGCAGCGAACCTGCGTTCGCTGCTCCTGGCTTGTACCCTCCCCCGGATACTTTGCCAAAACTCTTTACTGCAACGGCGTAACCGTACCGGTGCAGGAGGTATCTGTAAGACCCGAGCTGGTCGAGTAACGAACAACCGCGTCCTCATACGAGCAGAACGAGCGAACACCAGTCTGATTCGGGGTGACCGGGTTGGCGGCGATCTGATAGCTCGTCTGGGGCGGGCCACCAGTGGCCTTCAGCGTGAAAGCATATCCGCTCTTCGTGCCTAACGTCAGCACGCTATCGATAAAGCAGCCATTGGCGGTGGTCGGAGTGCATGCGCCAGCGGGGCTGCCCAGCGTCGCCAGTGAAGTGCCGAAGCCGACCGACGGATATGAAGCGTTGTACGAAATTTCAGCAGTGTTGATGCTACGTACGGAGCCCACGGCAGACGCCTCGTTGGCCGACATACGCGCACGGATCAAGTTCGGAATAGCGATCGCTGCGATGATCAGGATGATGGCCACCACGATCAGCAGCTCAATCAGCGAGAAACCCTTCTGTTTACGGATTAATAACATTTTGTCCCCGTTTCCTCTATCGAATTAGCGCATGATATCGAAGTTCGGTATCTAGTCCCAAGCGCACTTAGTTAAAAGCATTTCATCTTCCACCTTGGAATGCGAAAGGTTGTCCTAACTCCTCTGTTTCTGGTGATGTTGTATTACTTTGGTAATGCAAAGTTGAGGGATTGCCGGGCAGTGGCATTATTGTCTGACACTTTTTGACAGTCGATTCCTTGGTCCGTGGCCTCACCGGCAAGAAAAGTGGTAAAGGACCGGCTATAAGAGAGGTATCAAGAGGAAGCGTTCAAAAAACAAAGGAGCAGCGAACTTGCGTTCGCTGCTCCTGGCTTGTACCCTCCCCCAGGTACTTTGCCAACAATCGTTATTGCAACGGCGTAACCGTGCCGTCGCAGGAGGTATCTGTAAGACCCGAGCTGGTCGAGTAACGAACAACCGCGTCCTCGTATGAGCAGAACGAGCGAACACCAGTCTGATTCGGGGTGACCGGGTTGGCGGCGACCTGATAGCTCGTCTGGGGCGGGCCACCGGTGGCGGCCAGCGTGAAGAGATATCCGCTCTTCGTGCCCAACGTCAGCACGCTATCGATAAAGCAGCCATTGGCGGTGGTCGGAGCGCATGCGCCAGCGGGGCTGCCCAGCGTCGCCAGTGAAGTGCCGAAGCCGACGGACGGGTACGCAGCGTTGTACGAAATTTCAGCAGTGTTGATGCTACGTACGGAGCCCACGGAAGACGCCTCGTTGGCCGACATACGCGCGCGGATCAAGTTCGGAATGGCGATCGCTGCGATGATCAGGATGATGGCCACCACGATCAGCAGTTCGATCAGCGAGAAACCCTTCTGTTTACGCATCTTTATTTTTCCCCAGTTCTTCAGTATTGGACTTACTGGTCATAGAAGACCCCAGTTGATGCTCATGCGTGCACTTACCACGCCAAAGCTGCAAGTTACCTTGGTTTCTATTGCCCGTGGCATAGCCACTTTGTTTTCAATATCAGGTAACATTCCGCGCTCAATTTCATGCGAATTCCCGGGCCAAGTCTGGCAAAATCCGTCGCAGCGATGACAATTCGTGTCAACTCGGAAAGTTAAGACCGACAACGCCGAACAGAAGGGTCTGCCAGGACGGCGTCAGAGGGAGCGCCAGACACAAAAAACATAAGGAGCAGCGAACTTGCGTTCGCTGCTCCTGGCTTGTACCCTCCCCGGATACTGTGCCAACAATCGTTATTGCAACGGCGTAACCGTACCGGTGCAGGACGTATCTGTAAGACCCGAGCTGGTCGAGTAACGAACAACCGCGTCCTCATACGAGCAGAACGAGCGAACACCAGTCTGATTCGGGGTGACCGGGTTGGCGGCGATCTGATAGCTCGTCTGGGGCGGGCCACCAGTGGCAGCCAGGGTGAAAGCATATCCGCTCTTCGTGCCTAACGTCAGCACGCTATCGATAAAGCAGCCATTGGCGGTGGTCGGAGTGCATGCGCCAGCGGGGCTACCCAGCGTCGCCAGCGAAGTGCCGAAGCCGACCGACGGATATGAAGCGTTGTACGAAATTTCAGCAGTGTTGATGCTACGTACGGAGCCCACGGCAGACGCCTCGTTGGCCGACATACGCGCACGGATCAAGTTCGGAATAGCGATCGCTGCGATGATCAGGATGATGGCCACCACGATCAGCAGTTCGATCAGCGAGAAACCCTTCTGTTTACGCATTGTTGTTTTCCCCTCGTAGTTCTTGAATACTTTGATTGCTGGTCACGGATAACCCAGTCGTGGCTGATGTTTGCACTTACCACGCCAATGCTGCCAGTTACCTTCGTTTCTATTACGATCGCATAGCTACTTTGTTTTCAATGTCAGGTAACATTACCGCGCTCAATTTCATGCGGATTGCAGGCCAGTTGTTGGCAAAAGCCGTCGCGGCAATGACAATTCGTGTCACTCCGCGATTAGTTCTGGTTTAGATTTCAATCCCAAGGCAGCACGGTTCCGCGGGATTCCTCGCCCGTTGTTCTCACCTCACAGACGCGGAGTCACGGAGGCTGCAAGGAAGAGAGAAGAGAGTGTTGCGTTTCGCTTCATCACCTGGCCGTCGAAATCAAATCGATGCGCGAAGACCGCAGAAGGATCCCTGCTCAGCCAGCTCCCTTGTCATCCTGAGCGCGGTTGTAGTTTTGTCATCCTTCTATGAAAACGGGCGTACCTGTCCATAGGTATTTTGCGGCGATGCGGACAGGCTTCTATTCGTGCTCGAGGCACATAAGGTATGTCCGGACTCCGCCGCTCCATCTGAGCGTCGCTCTCGAAGAGCAAGGATGACTTCGAGCTGACGGATTCCCCTTACACCGCCGCAAACTTTTCTTCGTCAAACACCACGCCGTCGTGCAGCAGGGCGTAGACCGCGATCAGCAACTTGCGGGCCAGCGCCACTCGCGCCACGTGCTTGTGTTTCTTGCGCGACAGCCGTTCATAGTAGCGCTTGGCCGCCGGCGAACAGCGGGTCGCCACCTGCGCGGCCTCCACCATGATCCAGCGCATCCACGGCGAACCCTGCCGCGTGATGCCGCCCCGCGCCGCCTTGCCCGCCGACTCCCGCACTCGCGGCACCAGCCCGGCGTAACTGCACAGCGCTTCTTTGTCAGCGAAGCGTCCCAGGTCTCCGATCTCGGCCAGCAGCATCATCGCCGAACACTCCCCAATCCCCGGAATCGTCATCAGCCACTGGGCCCGCTCGTCTTGTTTTGCTTTTTCACTTAGTTGGAGATTTTGTTTTTGAATCTCTTCCGTGTACCCATCCAGCAAGCGCAGGCACACGCTCACCGATTCTCGCGCCTGCGCCGGCAGTTTTACTCCCGCCAGCCACAGCCGTCCCCGTTTGCCGAACAAATCCGTCACCGGCGAATGCAGCCCTTGCTGATGCAGCACCGCATGCACCTGGTTCTTCAGTCGCGTCCGATGCCGCACCAGCGTGGCCCGCAACCGCACCTGCTGCCGCCGCGCCTGCGTCTCCCGGTCCGCTTTCCACGACTCCGGCAACAAGTCGCAGCGCAGCAAATGCGCCAGCGTCTCCGAATCCACCCGATCATTCTTCAGCTTCGCCGACGCAATCGCCTTCACCCGCTGCGGATGCACCAGCACCAACCGCGCGACCTCCGGCTCCACCACCTCGCGAAACGCCGGCCAGAACCCGCACGCCTCCACCGCCGCCTGCACCTGTTGCCCGCGAAACTGACGAAAATACTTACGCAGCGCCAGCTTCTCGTTGCTCACCGGCCCCGCCTGTACGATCTTGCCCCTTGCTTCCACCGCCGTCATGTAACAGAATCTCTGGTGAAGATCTACGCCAACGTGGATCATCTCGTGCCTCCTTCAGGGCTTGTGCTTCGAGCACGTACTCTACCCTTGGAGGCACGCCTTTTTAGTTTTCATTACATCTGAGCGCGGCTTTTGCGCGAAGGATCTACGCATTTTGCCGGCATCATCGGCGCTGCGAGCGAAATGCATAGGTCCTTCGGCGGCAAAATACGCCGCCTCAGGATGACATGGCTTTCCGTGTGGGGCGTCGGAGGAACTTACCAACCTGGGGCCATCGTGACCTTGTCATCCTTCTATGAAAACGGGCGTACCTGTCCATAGGTATTTTGCGGCGATGCGGACAGGCTTCTATTCGTGCTCGAGGCACATAAGGTATGTCCGGACTCCGCCGCTCCATCTGAGCGTCGCTCTCGAAGAGCAAGGATGACTTCGAGCTGACGGATTCCCCTTACACCGCCGCAAACTTTTCTTCGTCAAACACCACGCCGTCGTGCAGCAGGGCGTAGACCGCGATCAGCAACTTGCGGGCCAGCGCCACTCGCGCCACGTGCTTGTGTTTCTTGCGCGACAGCCGTTCATAGTAGCGCTTGGCCGCCGGCGAACAGCGGGTCGCCACCTGCGCGGCCTCCACCATGATCCAGCGCATCCACGGCGAACCCTGCCGCGTGATGCCGCCCCGCGCCGCCTTGCCCGCCGACTCCCGCACTCGCGGCACCAGCCCGGCGTAACTGCACAGCGCTTCTTTGTCAGCGAAGCGTCCCAGGTCTCCGATCTCGGCCAGCAGCATCATCGCCGAACACTCCCCAATCCCCGGAATCGTCATCAGCCACTGGGCCCGCTCGTCTTGTTTTGCTTTTTCACTTAATTGGAGATTTTGTTTTTGAATCTCTTCCGTGTACCCATCCAGCAAGCGCAGGCACACGCTCACCGATTCTCGCGCCTGCGCCGGCAGTTTTACTCCCGCCAGCCACAGCCGTCCCCGTTTGCCGAACAAATCCGTCACCGGCGAATGCAGCCCTTGCTGATGCAGCACCGCATGCACCTGGTTCTTCAGTCGCGTCCGATGCCGCACCAGCGTGGCCCGCAACCGCACCTGCTGCCGCCGCGCCTGCGTCTCCCGGTCCGCTTTCCACGACTCCGGCAACAAGTCGCAGCGCAGCAAATGCGCCAGCGTCTCCGAATCCACCCGATCATTCTTCAGCTTCGCCGACGCAATCGCCTTCACCCGCTGCGGATGCACCAGCACCAACCGCGCGACCTCCGGCTCCACCACCTCGCGAAACGCCGGCCAGAACCCGCACGCCTCCACCGCCGCCTGCACCTGTTGCCCGCGAAACTGACGAAAATACTTACGCAGCGCCAGCTTCTCGTTGCTCACCGGCCCCGCCTGTACGATCTTGCCCCTTGCTTCCACCGCCGTCATGTAACAGAATCTCTGGTGAAGATCTACGCCAACGTGGATCATCTCGTGCCTCCTTCAGGGCTTGTGCTTCGAGCACGTACTTTACCCTTGGAGGCACGCCTTTTTAGTTTTCATTACATCTGAGCGCCTTGTATTTTGTCATCCGAGCGCGGTTGTAGTTTTGTCATCCTGAGCGCGGCTATTGCGCGAAGGATCTACGCATTTCGCCGGCATCATCGGCGCTGCGAGCGAAATACATAGGTCCTTCGGCGGCAAAATACGCCGCCTCAGGATGACATGGCTTTCCGTGTGGGGCGTCGGAGGAACTTACCAACCTGGGGCCATCATGACCTTGTCATCCTCAGCGCCTTGTATTTTGTCATCCTGAGCGCGGCTTTTGCGCGAAGGATCTACGTATTTTGCCGGCATCATCGGCGCTGCGAGCGAAATGCATAGGTCCTTCGGCGGCAAAATACGCCGCCTCAGGATGACATGGCTTTCCGTGTGGGGCGTCGGAGGAACTTACCAACCTGGGGCCATCGTGACCTTGTCATCCTGAGCGCCTTGTATTCCGTCATCCTGAGCGCGGCTGTAGTTTTGTCATCCTGAGCGCGGCTTTTGCGCGAAGGATCTACGTATTTTGCCGGCACCATCGGCGCTGCGAGCGAAATGCATAGGTCCTTCGGCGGCAAAATACGCCG
Organism: uncultured Acidobacteriota bacterium; assembly: GCA_963763845.1. Classification (GTDB taxonomy): domain Bacteria; phylum Acidobacteriota; class Terriglobia; order Terriglobales; family Acidobacteriaceae; genus Sulfotelmatobacter. The sequence goes on along the minus strand of CAVXPX010000006.1, from coordinate 169,015 downwards.
CCTCAGGATGACATGGCTTTCCGTGTGGGGCGTCGGAGGAACTCACCAACTTGGGGCCATCTTGACCTTGTCATCCTCAGCGCCTTGTATTTTGTCATCCGAGCGCGGTTGTAGTTTTGTCATCCTGGGCGCGGCTATTGCGCGAAGGATCTACGCATTTTGCCGGCACCATCGGCGCTGCGAGCAAAATGCATAGGTCCTTCGGCGGCAAAATACGCCGCCTCAGGATGACATGGCTTTCCGTGGGGCGTCGGAGGAACTCACCAGCCTGGGGCCATCGTGACCTTGTCATCCTTAGCGCGATCTGTGTCTCCGTGGTGAAAATTGCGGTTAGAATGTTGAACCCTACGCACGCGGAAATAACGTCGCCCGCGTGATTCAGCAAATCCAGCCGAAGTGGCCGAAAACCACCAGTCTTGGTTGAGGTCGGCCAATTTCGCGGATTTCCGCCTTGCCAGCACTCTCATCCCTCTTCTTGTACACAGAAAACAAGGGATTTATCGCTAGCCTTCTATCGCTCTTTTGGCATGCCAGTTGCCACTCCCTTATCGAGATTTTTATGCAGATGGATTCACGCAGCTTCCGTTCCAAGAGGTGGGTTATGAAAAAACTCACGGGAAAACTCGCGATTCTGGTGTTGGGCATTTCATCCGCGCTGTCGCTTAGCGCGTTCGCGCAGACCACCGACGAAGGTCCGGGACCTTCCGAACAGCCGAGCGCTCCCATGGAGATCGGCCAGGCGCAGGCTCCGAACGCTCAGCCGCCCGACTCGGCGCAGATGGATTCGCAGAATCCCGATGCCGGCGATCCGAACGCTGCCCCGACCGAGGCGCAGCCCGGCGGACCGGCCGGCGAAGCTCCGGCTCAAACCGATCAGGGCGTCGCCCGCGTCAGCCTGATGCACGGCGAAGTTTCCACCCAGCGGGGCGACTCCGGCGAGTGGTCGGCGGCAACGCTTAATCAGCCCGTCATGACTGGCGACAAGGTCTCGACTGGCGACAATTCCCGCGCGGAATTGCAACTCGATTTCGCCAATACTCTCCGCCTCGGTCCGAACTCGAAAGCAAACATCGCGAATCTCACGCATAAGAATATCCAGATTCAACTGAGCCAGGGTCTGCTCAACTACACGGTTACCAAGGACAGCGAAGCCGAGCCCGAAATCGACACGCCAAACGTTGCGGTTCATCCCGCGCATCATGATGGCGTATTCCGCATCGAGATTCGTCCCGATGGCGATACGCTCGTCATTGTTCGCCAGGGACAGGCGCAGATCGCAACTCCGCAGGGCAGCACTGAAATTAATGCCGGGGAAATGGCGACGGTTCGCGGCGATATCAACTCGGCGCAATACAAGGTTTCGTCGGCTCCCGATCGCGACGCGTGGGATCAATGGAACAGCGACCGCGATCACCTTATCCGCGACGCGAACTCCTGGCGTCACACCAATCGTCGTTACACCGGTACTCAGGATCTCGACGCTTACGGAAATTGGCAAAACGTGCCCGACTACGGCGACGTGTGGGTTCCCAATGAGCCGGAGGGCTGGGCTCCGTACCGTGACGGCAACTGGGTGTGGGAGCCGTACTACGGCTGGACCTGGGTTGGCTATGAGCCGTGGGGCTGGGCGCCTTATCACTACGGACGCTGGTTCTGGAACAACAACGCATGGGCCTGGTGGCCCGGTCCGGTTTGGGCGGGCTACAACCCCTTCTGGGCTCCAGCGTATGTATCGTTTTGGGGATGGGGATCCGGTTTCGGCTTCGGCTTCGGATGGGGCGGTTGGGGCGGCTTCGGCTGGCTTCCGATTGGTCCGTGTGACTGGTTCCATCCTTGGTGGGGTGGATATCGCGGACGCTTTGGCTGGGTGAATCACGGCTATTGGAATCATGGCCGCTACGGTGGATTCTCTCCGCTGCACGGCGGCAACCGCTTCTCCAACATCAACAACATTCACAACGACCACATCTTCCGCGCCATGTCGACTGTGAATGCTTCTCGATTCGGAGCCGGCCGGGTTAGCACCATCGCGGCGTCGCGCGCGCAGTTGAACGGCGCGCACATGATGGCGGGAAACCTGCCCGTGGTTCCGACGCGTGCGAGCTTGTCGGCCAGCGGACGCGCCGCAGCCCCTTCTACCATTCGGAACGGCGGCTCGGAACGTTTCTTTGGATCGCACAACAACATTGCGCGGCCGGTTTCGTTCCACGAGCAAACCTCCGCTCTGCGTGCGTCCATGCAGCAGAATCATGTAGGCGGGATTCCAGCCGGTGGACGCGCCAGTGGAGAGTTCGCGCGCGGGGCCAGTTCGATGCAGCGTCCGAGCGCTGGCATCTCCGGCAATCGTCAGGCGGGCAACTTCAACCGCAGTAACCCCGGTGTCAATTCGTCGCAGAATCGCAACGGCTTTTCTGGCGCGCAAAATTCGCGCGGCAATCCGTCGAGCGGATTCCGTCCGTTCGCCCCGCCAACCAGCAACACACGCAACTCTGAAGTCGGGAACATGGGTGCTCGAACGGGCGTGAACCAATCGTACGGGGCAGGGAATCGCAACGGTTTCCGTCCCTTCACACCGCCGTCAAATAGCGGAGTGAATCGCGGTGGAGCAGGCTATGGCGGCAACAGCGGTAGCTACTGGAACCGCACGGCCCCGGCCACGGCTGCGCCTCGGAACTATGGCTCGTCGCCGGGTGGGTATAACCGTGGCTCATATTCCCGTCCGCAGCTCGATATGCGCCAGCCAATCGTGCGGTCCCCTTCCTACGGAGGATATTCCCGCAGCCCATATAGCGGGGGGTATGGCGGATATCATGCTTCCCCAAGCTACGGGGGATCGCGTGGTGCGCCCAGCTATGGCGGATCCCGCGGAGCGCCCAGATACGGTGGCGGAGGACGTGCCCCCAGCGGCCGCGGAGGCCACTCCTACGGCGGAGGCGGACATTCCAGCGGTGGTGGTGGTCACTCCAGTGGAGGCGGAGGTCACTCCGGCGGCGGTGGCGGAGGCCACTCGGGCGGAGGCGGACATCGCTAACCCACTCGAACGTTCCCGCGATGTGAACAAGTTGTAAATGCAGTGACAGAGGCGAGAAAGGCGTGCGAACCAGGCACGCCTTTTCTCTTGTAAAGCGAAGCCCTGCAATGAAGGACAGCTGATGTAGGGACGGCGACTTGCTGGTGTGGGGACGGCCGCCTTCGGCTGTCCGGCGGAGCGAAGCTCCGCTATGCCGCTCGGGACACAGCAACTCAATTTTCCTCAGGGTCTTGCGTACGCCGGGCTATCCGGCTCCGGCGGATCATAATCCCGGCCGTACTTGTTCTTGTGCGCCATCATCAGGTCGGTTTCGCCCAGTGTGAAATTCCCTAATGAGCTGTCGTTGGCGGTGATTGTGACCTCTCGGCCGAGCCCTTGCAACGTCTCCGGCGTGACGGCCGAATGGAAGATCTGCAGCTTATATCGGCCCGGCGGCACGTTGGCAATCGCAAGCTCTCCGCGTCTGTCCGAAATTGCGTAATACGGAGTCGCCAACGCAATCACCACCGCGCTCATCTCCGCATGGATATTGCAGAAGATGAATGAAATTCCCGGCCGGTCAAACTGCACGAATCGCGTGGTACCGCTCTCATAGAGTCCCAGGTCGAATCGCTTGCCTTCAAACAGCGAAAACACATTGTGGAAGAAAGGATCACGATTCGGAAACTCTACCTTGCCTCCAACGGGAATCACGAGAAGGGAAGGATGGAAGCTCTTATCTTTCTGAATCAGCTGCGGAATCTGATTCGCCTTCTGCCGTGGCGGCTGAATAGTTGTTGCAACGGGAGTCAGCCACACCACAGCCTGCGAAGCGTCTTTCAGGCGATGGCCGCTCCGCGTCAGTTCCACATGCGCCTTCAACAATTGCTGCGCCTGCGCGCTCAACGTCATTACAAGCGACATCGCAACGATTGATGCGAATCGAATTGGATCAGTCCTCAAAACAAAATCCCCACGGAAAGATTCAACTGATTCGTAACGCTGCTCGCGCTGTAAAAAGGAAACGTCCGCAGCCGCCGCAGTTCTGCCGCCAGAATCAAATCCGACCGCGGCCGGAACACGATGTTGCCAAGCGCGCCGCGATTCCGTCCCAGGATTGGACCAAAGTTGTTTTGATCCGTCGCAAATCCCCGTACGTCGCTTGCAAAGGCATTGTCGTCGGCAAACACTCCGTTCAGTTCGAGCTTCGGCGTCAGCTGAAGCTTCAGTTGAGTCCAGCCGCCTATGGCATTCAGACCGCGAATAGGACTGAGCGGCGCGGTCGGGTCAGCGCCGTACACAATGGAAGTCCCGACCGCCCCTCCCAGCCCGCCAATTCCACGGCCACGATAGAACTCACCCGAGAGTTGTAGTCTCGGCAGAATCGGAATCTGCCAATCTGCCAACCCTGCCCAGGCGTCCACAGTCCGTCCCCATGTCCAGTTCTGCGCGCCGTAATATCCGGCCACGCCGAAACTGAGTGGATGATTGTTCACCGTTCGCGACCATGCCGTGCGCAACGCATACGCCGGCTGCCCGGATTGCTCTCCGGCCTGCGCTGAGCGATAGAACGGATCGTATGGATACTCCCAATCCAAATTATCCAGTACTCCCGCCTGCACCGTGACCGTTTGCTGATCCGAGACTGAGAAGCGATGCTCGACTCGCAGTTGCGGCGTCCATCCCCACAGGTTTCCCGCAAACGCGAACGCCGGGAGCGCCAGCGATGCGAATGATGTTGGCGAGAGTGGCGAGATGAAGAGAGAATCCTGTCCCGCGATGACGGAGGTGTGATCCCAATCGAAGCGCACGTTCGCCGTCTGCAAACGCACAATTCCGAAATTCACGCCATTTCCAGTCGCAGGAAATCCTCCAGAGAAATCGAGTTGAACATCAGCCGAGGTCTTCGCGCCCGCTACGGTCGGACCGAAAACCTCCAGTCCAATCTCTGACTGCCGCAGCGTCGCTCCTACTGTCGGCCCTGGCGTCCCGGGAGGAGCAGGCTCGGCGTAGCTCGGAAAATCCAGATTGTCCGATCCTCCCACGTTTCGGAACGCATTCATCAGCACGATGCCGTGCAATCGCGCGCGATACTTCGACGCCGTTTCAACTTTCGTCTGATACTGCTCGTCGACCTTCGAACCCAGCAGAGAAGTGGACTCTTCCAGCTTTTCTACGCGATTCTCCAGGTTCGCCGCATTTTGCGGAGTCGCAGCGGCAGCAGGATTCGCAGGCTCGGATGAAGATGCCGCCTTCTCGGTCACGCCAGTGTCCGCCGCCGGAGTTGCAGCCGGATGTTCCAGCAGCGCCCGCGTCGATTGCAGATCTTGCCGCAACTGGCGCATCTCTGCACGGGACTGGGCGTTTTCGGCCCTCATCTCATCCACCATTTCTCGCAGCTGTTTCACCTGTTCCTGCAAGTCGTGCACCGCGGCCGCGTTGTCCGCGGGCTGGGAAGCAGTTGATCCCGCCGCTTCCTGCGCCATCCCGTAGACGCCGATCAATATCACCGCCGCAACTGTCAGTGCCGTCCCGCGAATCCCTGGGATCGAATGACTCTTCACTCCGCCCTCCTGCATAGCCCGGGCCCAGGCACTCGGAAGACGTGGACCGCGCCTAGGGAACCTCTGAGCAACCATCGATTCTGAGGCGGCCTGGAATTCCAGAGCTGCACGGGTCGCGAATTTCCCGGGCATGGCTTGCGAGCTTAGTGGAACCCGCCATTCACGCGGCTTGCAGAGACACTACGCCCTCGCCACTGCCAGCCTTCTGCGGTGCAGGTACAAGTTCACCAACGCAAAGCTGGCGCACAGTCGATGATGGTTCTTCTGAATCCCGCGGTATCGCACCTTCTCGAAGCCGAAGATGCGCTTCAGAATCCGGAACGGATGTTCCACCTTCGCTCGCACTCGAGCCTTCACCCGGTTCTTGCCTTTTTGTAACTCGTCCACAAAGTTCTTGTATCGCACTCTCCGGCTGGTCATATCTTGCGCTCGCGGAGCCGCCTGCCGGATGGCTTCTCCCTGTCCCTGATATCCACCGTCGCCCCACACCTTACGCTCCTCCCCGTGCAACAAATCCGGCAGCATGTGCTTGTCCGCTACCGAAGCCGCTGACGTGCATACCGAGTGCACATGGCCTCGCTTGGAGTCCACTCCGATGTGCGCCTTCAGCCCGAAGTACCACTGCTTCCCCTTGCGCGTTTGATGCATCTCCGGATCCCGCTCTCCGCTTCGGTTCTTGGTCGACGAGGGCGCATGAATAATGGTCGCATCCACAATCGTCCCCGTGGTGATACGGATGCCCCGACTCTCCAGATACTGGTTCACCGCGTTCAGCATCGCCCCGCCCAGTTCGTGTTTCTCCAACAGGTGACGAAACTGCAAGATGGTGCTCTCGTCCGGCACCGGCGCCCGCCCCGATCGATTCCCACAAAGCGCCGCAGCACCGGCGATTCATACAGCGCATCCTCCGCCCCCGGATCGCTCAGATTGAACCACTGCTGCAGAAAGTACACTCGCAACATGATGCTCAGGCCCACCGGTGGCCGCCCGTTCTCTCCCTTCGGATAGTACGGTTCCACCAACGCCTGTAACTCCGCCCAGGGCACGATCTGTTCCATCTCTTCGAGAAACCGCTCCCGCTTCGTCTTCCGCCCGTACTTCTCGAACCCCGTCTGCGCCGCCAAAGTCTGTTGCCGCATCCGCCTTTTCACCTCGACTTACACCTTACCCGCTTCCCCTGTGAATCGCAGAGTTCTTCAGAGGTTCCCTAGGGTCCCGGACGCGAAATTTGGTTTGCGTTCTCGTGGTCTGCCGCGAGAAGCGACGGAATCTCGGTCACCATTGGCTCACTCGGTGGCCGGAATGCGTCCTTCACACGGCCCGGCAGCACAATGCGGAATACTGTTTTGCCTTCCACCGTGCGCTCCACGAAAATCTCGCCGCCATGATCTTGCACAATTTTCTGCACTACCGCCAGCCCCAATCCTGTTCCGTTTTCTTTTCCGTAGCTCACGAAGGGGTGAAACAGACGTTCGCGAATGGAATCGGCAATGCCAGGACCGTTATCCACCACCGAAATCGTAATCCCGTTTGATAGTTCGCCTGCCGCGATCTCCACCTTGCCGCCCGCCAGCGGCGCCGCTTCACACGCATTCAGCAACAAGTTATAAAGCGCGCGCTCCATCTTTCGCTGGTCGAACCATCCGGAAACCTGTGGCCCGCACAACACATCGATGGATCGCGCATGGTGCCGTGGATGCAGCCGCACCGCTTGCACCGCCCGCTGGATCGTCTCAAGCACGTTTCCATAAGCGGGGGTCAGCGATTCCCGCGTGCGCGCAAACTCCAGCAGAGAATCGATCAGATCCGTCATCAGATTCACGCCCGTCCTGACTTCCTGATACAACTCTTCGCGTTGCGCCGGAGTGAGATGGCTGTCGCACAGGAATTCTGAATTCGCAACGATCGCCGCGAGCGAATGCCGTAGATCGTGCGAAATCGAGCTTGCCATCCGTCCAATCGTGGCCAGCTGTTCCGATTCCAGCAGATCCCGCTGGCTCTTGAGCAGGCTGCTCCGCATGCGGTCAAAGGCACGCGTCAACTCGGCGACTTCATCGCCTCCCCGCGAATCGAGAGGATGATGAAAGTCCCCGCCCTCCAGCGCCCGAACGCCTGACACCAGATTTCCGAGCGGCCTGGTAAATGTGTGCGAGACGAAAAACACTAATCCGCTTCCCACCAGAACGGCCGCAAATCCCAGCAGCAGTAGATAGCGGTTCAGTTCGTCCACAAACCTCGTCGCCTGGTCATACGATCCCAACACCGTCAACCGCACCGGCGTCGTACGCGAACCCGACAATTCGAGCGAAGTGGCCAGGAAACGTTCTTTTCCGATCTCCACATCGCGCGGTTCCTCCTGAACCGATCCGGTAACAATGGGTTGAAGACCGCCTCGTAATTGCTCTGGAGGCAGCGTCGTAGCGACCACTTCATCTCCGCACGAAAACGCAACCTGGCTTCCCGCTACTTTGCTGACTTCCGCCGCCAGACGGTTATCGATCTCGTACCCAATCACCAGGAATCCGAGAAGCGTCCCGTCGGTTCGAGAGCCGCGGTAGATCGGCTCGATAAAGGTCTGGTAAAGATGATGTCCGCCCAGCCACCAGTGACTCGACTCTCCCCGGTCATCATCCAGCGATTCCTGGAAATATTTCTCGGCCGCTCCCTGCGTGAATCCGGGAGTTTTGGTGTGCAGCGCGACGACCCGGCCCGTGCGGTCGACCAGAACAAAAAGATCGCTATTCGCGATCTCCGAAACTTCCCGCGACGCATCCTGAATCGTCACCGGATCCGGCCCGGTCATAATCGCCCGCGTAATCGGAAGGTCCGCGAGCAGCGCCACGTCATTTGTCAGCATGGTTTCGCGCTCGTGGCGAAAGTCCTGAAACGCCGCCACCGAGTCGCGCAGGTTTTCCGCGATGCTCTGCCGGACGTGGTTCTCAACGCTGCCTCTCACCAACAGTAGGCTGGTGGTCGTCAGGCCGGCCGTGATCAACAGCATGGAAAGGAGAAATCGCGCGCGAAGCCGCAGCCGCGGCACAATGCCGCCCGCTTCACTCGCAACAGAATTTCGCGCGGATTCTGCAGACGGCTTCACTGGGGATCAGCGGACGAATTTATATCCCATGCCGTGTACCGTGCGGAAATGTACCGGGCTCGATGGGTCTTTCTCCAGCTTCTGGCGAAGTTTCAGAATGTGGTTGTCCACCGTCCTCGTGGAGGGGTAATTCTGATATCCCCACACTTCATTGAGCAGTTCATCGCGGCTGATAACCCGATCGGCATTCCGCACCAGGAATTGAAAGGTCTTGAACTCCTGCGCGGTCAGGATCACCGGATTCCCATCGCGTTTGACTTCCATCTTCTTGAAGTCGGCCGAGATGCCGTCAAAGCTCACAACCTGCGCTTCGGGCGTGCGCGACGTATGCCGCAATGCCGCCCGCACCCGCGCCAGCAATTCCCGCGGGCTGAACGGCTTCGTCACATAATCGTCCGCCCCCAGTTCGAGCAGCAGGACCTTATCCGACACATCGCTCGCCGCGCTCAGCACCACGATCGGAAGCGTCGGGGCAATCGTCTTGATCTCCTTGCAGACGTCCCGCCCAGACACCTTCGGCAGGCGCAGGTCCAGCACAACGGCTGCCGGAGCGCACGCCTGGAAACTGTCAATCGCCGACTTGCCGTCGGACTGCGTTTCCACCGTATATCCTTCGGTCTCAAAAAGACGTCTCAACGCCTTCTGCACGGCCGGATCGTCTTCGACAACCAGGATGCGCCCTCCCGGTTTAACCGGAGGCGCCGGATTTATACTTCGGGTGCTGGCCAGCGGAGTAGCTAGGTTCCCCATAATGTTTTCTAAGCCTTCTATTGAGGGGGAGATATATCGAGCGTTGCCGCCTGTGCCCCAGCCTCAGGCGGGTGTGACAAATGCAGCTTACAACGACTTTGCCCTAGATTATGCGCCAGATCGGCTCTTTTGACATTCTTTTTACAAATTCACCGGCAGGGTAAAAGCCGCTCCGGAAACAGCGTTGCAAGCGGAACCTTGGAATACGTTTCTGAAAGGATGTACCGCGAGTCTTGCCGGGATAGCATTGCCAGATAATTCGTTCTCCACAAATTCCGCTAAAATTGACCGCTTGCCTGTCTCCGATTTAGAGAATCTCGTCGTCGTCCTCGTGCGCCCGCGCAATCCCTTGAACATCGGCGCAGCCGCTCGCGCCATGACGAATTTCGGTGCGCCTCATCTCCGCCTCGTCAATCCCTATAAGCTCGCTTTTCGCGATGCAGTTTCTGCCGTCGGCGCCTCTGCCGTTCTCGAACGCGCCAAAGAATTCGATTCAGTCGCGGACGCAGTTTCCGACTGCTCGCTTGTGCTCGGAACCACGGCCGTGCGCGATCGCGCGCTGCTCCAGCCCGTGCATACTCTCGACAAGGATTCCGGCGCCACAATTCGCACCCATCTTCAGGACACCCGCGTCGCACTCCTGTTCGGATCGGAAAAGACTGGCCTCTCGAACGACGATTTCAGCCACTGCCACAGTCTGCTCACGATCGCCACGCGCGAAGAACAGATTTCCATGAATCTCGGTCAGGCCGTCGCGGTCTGTCTCTACGAACTGTCGCGCAGTTGCCCGGCCCAGCCCTCTGAAGAAAAACTCGAACTCCCGACCGCCGCCCAAACCGAGCAGATCATCGAATGCCTGCTCGAATCGCTCCGCATCAGCGGATACATCAAGCCCGGCACCGATAAGATGTTCGAGAAGAAAACCCGGCAGCTGATTCTCCGCCTCAACCTCAAGGCCTACGACGCCAAGCTTCTGCTCGGCATGCTGAGGCAGATTTCGTGGAAGTTGCGCCATCCGCCTAAGAGTTAGCGCGCTTCGCCGTTCGCTATAGAGTGCGGCCCGGATTGAAAGGGCTCGGCTTCCAGCCGAGCCGCAAGAGTTCCCCCCAAAAATCGCGGCTTCAGCCGCTGAGGGCAACGCGCTTACGATCAGCAGCAATGCTTAGCGCGTGGCGCGCTGCGAAGCCGCCTGAACCCCGCTTCGCCGGAACCGGAACTGCAGCAACCAAGCGCTCGTCGTGGGCTGTCCAGCGGCCTGCGGAGGTGAAAATTCCCAGCGCTCCGCGGCCGAAATCGCCTTCCCGGCAAAATATCGGCTCGGTCCCGATGTCCTGAGCTTCGCCGCCATCACTTTTCCCGACGGATCCACATCCACCCAGACCACAATCTTGATCGTTCCCCGAATCGTTCGCTTCGCGCTCGCCGGGATATCGGGAATCACTTCGTGCAACACTGATCCACCGCCCGCAGATATTTTCTTCGGCGCCGCCGCTTTTTCTGAATTGACCGGCGCCGGCCTGGAGGAAGCATCCCGCCCCGGAGTCGCCGCCGTCGGTTTCGGGCGCGATTCCATCGCCGGTTGCGAAGTCGTTTTCGCGGGAGGAGTCGAAGCGTTGTTCCCCCGCGAATGAAATAGTCCCCACGCCGCCAGCACAACAACGACCAAAACCAGCGGGATCGCAAACGCGGGCAGCCGGCTGGAATCGCGCTCAGATTTATGTGAGAGCTCCGGAGGAGCCGGTATCGGCGTCGCCGCGGGCTGCAATCGTCGCCGTATGTCCTCGAGCGTGCAACGCTGTGCTGGATCGATGTGCAGGCACTCCCGCGCAATCCCGCGGAACGGCTCCGCAATGCCTCCCGGGAGCGACGGATCTCTCTGCAGGCCCTGCGCCGCCGAGGCCGAATTCTGCGTTAATGCCGTGACAATCGTTACGCCCAGGGACCACACATCGCTCGCCGGCGACACCGTTCCCGAAGTCGTTTCCGGCGCATCGTACACGGCAATGGTTCTTCGCGCCGAAATTGGCTCGCCCGCCCGGCTGATCTGATCCGTCGAAAGCTTCAGGTGATCCGCCACCGCCAGCACATTCGACGGCTTGATCCTGGTATGCACGAATCCGTTGCTGTGCAGATAGCTCAGCCCATCCAGCAACGGCGTCAACATGTCGGAGACTTCCGCCGGCGTCAGCGGCCGCTGCGGCAGAATCTGTGACAGATCTTCCTCTGCCTGTTCCGTGACCGCATAGACCAGAGGCGTTCCATCCATCCGGCAGCGGCCAAAATCAAAAATCGTGATCAGATGGGGGTGATTGAGCTTCGCCGCCATCCCCAGTCGGGCCAGCTCCCGCTCCGCGTCCGGACCGTCCGCCTCGGTGAACTTGATCGCGGCCTTCGCCCCATTCCCGGGCATTTCCGTAAGAAAAACTGCGCTGTGATCGGACCCACCCAGCCACCGCCGCAGCGGATATTTCCCCTCCACAACACGGCCTTCCCACGCTCTCCACACGTCCGTTTTGCTCATCTGGGCTCCGGCGAATTCCTCATTCTAAGCCATTCGCCAGAGCGCGTCATATTCCCTCGTTCTATCGGTAGGTCCGTCTGGACAAAAGAATTCCTTGTTGCGTCACCCTGAGCGGAGCCGTTCTTCAGGCGAAGCGAAGGATCTTGCGGGGACCACCGATGCAGCCCCCTACACGCTTCCGTTCTATCGCGTCCGACCCTACCGGCTCTTATAACTGAACGTCACCTTCGTCTCCTCATCCAGCACCAGCGGGCGGACGAAACTGAACGACGTGCCCGCGTGCGGCACATCGATCGCCACCGGCAACACTCCGGCAACCCGCTTCTGCAGGTCGAGAACGTTGGCCGAAGGATAATTCTGTTCCGGCGCCTTCTTGGCCTGCTGCAATTCCGAGTAATTCCGCCCATGGATCGAGCCGCCCATGACTTCCACTGTTTCCGCGGCCGCGCCGACATTCAATGCGAAGCTGTAAGCCGACGCTCCGCTGGCATCGTAATTCGCATCGCGGACCGCTGGCTGAAATCCGAGTGCCTCCGCCCGAATCCTGATTCGCCCCGTCGGCACATTCGACACAACCCAGCGTCCCGCCGAATCTGTCTTCGACGTCATGGAAAATCCGGTTGACGGTTCGGTGACCGTGACTCGCGCATTCGGAATCATCGCGCCGCTAGAATCGGCCAGAACTCCTCCCACTTGTCCCGGCAGAAGCGAGCCGATATTGACATTGCTGGCCATTTGTTGCGACGCCTGCCCCTGATACTGATAAGCGACCGTATCCGTCCGAAACGCCGGTGGCACCAGGTTCGCCGCAATCACATCACCGCCGAAATCCTTCACCTTGTATCGCTCCGGCAGAAACACCTCCCAGTTCAGCAGATCGATCGGAATATCCATTTCCGGCAGGCTGAGTTCCGCGCCGCCTTTCTTCGCAAACGGAGCCCCCGAGTGCATGAACACGAACGACACCGTGTACGAATCCGTCGGCCGGAATCCTGGACGCAGCAGCGGAACCCGGCTTCCATCCGGCCCCTGCACCGGCTTGACCGGCTCTCCCCCAACATCGGCAGAAAGAATATTCACGCCCGGCGGAAGCGCAACTTTCAAGAACGGCTGCGCCTGATTCCGGATCGTCAGTTTCACCTCGGTGAGCGACTTTCCTTCCGACGTGACCAGCGTTGTCACGGTAGCGCTATCCGCCACCGCCGCCAGCACGCTCCCATCCGGAAACCGCACCCAGTTCAGGGCCAGCGTCGGCGTCTCATCCGGCTGCCGGTGATAGCGGAATGCCGCCTGTGGAGGAAAGTGCGCCATCGACCGAAGATACGGATTCGCTTCCTTCACGTCGATCCTCTTCAACCCTCCACCTTCCTTGGCCGTGATCTCCATCGTGCCCGTGCCTTCCACCAGAACTTCTCCCGTCTCGCGCTGCGCTCCTTCGAAGCTCAGGAATGGCGCGTCAGCTTGCGTCTGATTGATCGAACTCTCCATCGAGATCAGAAACTCGTGCGAACGTTGCCCCGGCGCGTTGACCTTCAGCGTCATTACTCCTGATTTCGTCTCGGTTGAATCCAGCGTCGGCCCGGTGACTCCCGTGATTTCATATCCCGCAGGCACTTTCACACGGAACTCCGAGGGATCGCCTTGCACTACCGAGACGTCTGCCAGAACAGCCACGCGCATCTCGGCTTCGCTGACCGAAACCAGAGTCTTGGCATCCGTCAGAAATCGCACTTCCCGGGGAACGGTCGGCGTCACCACCTCCCGCGTCGCCCACCAGAACGTCGCAAGCTGCCCGGGCACGAGCGTCGCCTCAACCACAGTGTGCCCGTTCTCGGATTTCCGGCTCGTGATCAACCCAGGATTCACATTCGCAATCGTGTGATCTCCTGGAATCACCAGCGAAACTTCAACGCTGCCCGCCGGCGGCGCAGGCAAACTGAACGACGCCCGCCCGGCCTCCACCCGCAACGGCATACCGGTTTCCAGCTCAATTGCAAACTCTCCCGGCCCGGGCAGCAGCGCCGCGTGAATTCCACTTTCCTGGATCAGCGGTACTCCCTTGCCGTTCTGATTCGCATCGAGGATCGTCATCCCGCTGACCAGCGGCACACGGCTGATCCCCTTGCGGAATATTTCGCCTTCCACTTCCACCGATCCGCGCACCTCATCGTTTTCGACCTGCAGCTTCACGTCAGCATGTTTGAGTGAATAGGGAAGCGGAGCCACCTCCGGCCTCTTGGGCGGCTTCGACGCCATTTCCACCAGCCGGTTGTATTCTTCGAGCGTTAGCGTCACATTCCCCGAATCCGGCAGAGGGAGCGTGGACTTTTCTTCCGACGCGCACAGCACGGTGCAGCACACAATCAACAGCGGCAAAATCGCAAATCGGCTTTTCATCGCACACCTCCCTTTTTTCCCTGCTGGAAGCTCAGCTCCGCGCTGGGGAACTGGTTCTCACTCGTGAGTTCGGAGACAAGAAAAATCGACGGACCGAACGCCGGGAAGGGAATGCTGACCGGCAAAATTCCCGTCACTTTTCCGCCCGTCGATTTCGCGTGATACGAATTGAGCAAGTTCCTCGTCTCCGCATCCTTCCTGGTTTTCTCGTCCATGCTTTGGAGTTGTGCATAGTTCTGAAGCCGGTCGAACGCTTTCGCCGCGGCGGCCGGCGCGGCAGACGGTGTCCCGAGCCTCTCTAGTCCTTCTCCCACGAATCGCGGTTGCAACGCCGCCGAAGTCGGATTCTCATACTGCTCCGTCCGGAATGTGCCCGGCTCGGCCGTCACGCGAAACAGCGGCGGATAATACAAAAGCATCCCCGTACGCGAGATCGGGAGATCGAGCGCTGGCAGCGTGACCTGCTCTTTCCCCTTCTCATTCCACGCCGCCGCTTTCGCCATATACACGATCTCCACCACGAACGCCGGAGCATCTTCTCCGCCTCGCGATTTTTCCAGCGGCAGCAGCAGGCTTCCGTCCGGCGATTGCCCCGGACGAACCGCGTTCCCCGCCAGCGACGCGCTCCACACCGTCGCTCCCGCGGGTAACGTGATCTTCACGAAATTGCGCTGGTTGTTGCGGACGGCATACTTCGCCTGCACCAGTTCTTTTCCGTCCTCACTCATCAGCACTTGATAGCGCGCCTCTTCGATGTTCGCCATCAGCACCGCCTGCTGGTCGTAGCGCGCAACGTTCAGGCTCAGGCTCCGCGCCTTTCCCGCTTCGCCCGGACGAGCCTTGAACGCCACCAGTGCCGGAGACTCCCGGTTCGCCACCATCTCGCCCAGATCGGTAGCGTCGGCATCTTCCAGTCCTTCCGTCTTCTGGTCCTTGATCTCACCCGCGCCCAGAATCTCCACGGCCACTCCGCCCGTATCGCGCTCTACATTCAGCAGCCGCATCAGCGGAATGTCGACGATCCCATCCCGCGGCAGCTGCGCTTCTCCGCTGATCACAAATCGTGCGCTGTGCTCCACCGGCTCAAGAAAGCTCACCGCCAGTTCGCCATTCTTCATCTCCCAATCGGCAACCGCAGCGCCGGAGACCTGATTGATCGTGATCTTCTCCGGAAGCTGAATCCACACCTGCTTCGCCGCGCCCTGCACCACATCCAGCGCGACCTCCGCATAAATCGAACTCGAATCCTCCGCCAGGCTCGTCAGCTGCGTCAGAGATCCGCGCATCCGCAGCGGCAAATCGAGATGATGATCTTCCGTCTTCTTCCGCCACGAAAATGTCAGCGGCTCGTCCCCGTTCCCATACGCCAGCCACTTCGTCGTCCCCGCGGTCTCGGATTTGTCGGAGATCAGTCCGCCTCCAGTTCGCAGTTCAATGCCCGTCTGCGGAACTTCAATCCCCGCCTGCGTCACCCCCGATTCGGTCGAGGGCAGGGAAATGCTCTCGGACCCCGTCGTCGCCGTCACTGGCACATCTACATCGAGTTCCAGCACCGAACGCCCCGCATGCGAAAGCAGAGCGCACAAATGATTTCCGCCCTTTCCCTGCGCCCCCGGAACAAGCGACACCAGCTTTCCGTCAAGCCTCGCTTCGCGCACCAGCAATCCTGTCGGAACCGGCACGCGCACCCATCCGTCTTTCAAAACGTCGACTGTCAGATTGGCGCGCCCCGCCGCGAGATCGCCCGCAACCTTCAGGTCGTAATCCACCCGCGACAACGTCGCATCCAGCGGCGGCGGCTCCGGATTCTGCTCCACCGGATACGCCTTCGCCCGCAGCGCGCGATATTCCTGAACCGGAATTACCACCCATCCGGCAGCATGAGAATTGTCCGCAGTTTTTTCCTGAGCGATAGCCGACGTTCCGCTCAGAACCATCGCCATCGCAACCAACACAGCCACGCTCAGAGCCAACGGCTTGCACAGCGAAACCACCACGCGAATTGAGATGTTCATTGTTGAACCTCCACTCCAACTGCTCTGGGGATGCGCCTGTTTTGACTGGGGGATGTCCTGGGTGCTGCCGCATCCTGAAATAAGAATGCGAGGGCCTGCGAAAATTGCGTGGATTTTCAGGCGGTTACTTCGGGAACCGGGTCCCCAAACCCTTGGAATTCGCCTCGTGCTGTACCATGCTAGGTCGCAGAAATTCTCCGGAGACTCGGATTGTCCTTCAACACACAGAAATCAAAGCAAGCGTACGAGCGCACACTCGGCGTTCTCATCGAGGCCAGCAGTTCGTCTTCTCGCGGCCCCGCCAATTTCGGCAGCTATCCCATCTTCATGGAGCGCGGCCGCGCCTCCCGCATCTACGACGTCGATGGCAACGAATACATCGACTGGATGATGGCCTTCGGAGCCCTCCCGCTCGGACACGCGCATCCCGAAGTGACCGAAGCCATCACCGAAGCGGTAGCGTCCGGCGCCCACTTCGCCACCGCGACGCCCGTCGAACTTGAAGTCGCCGAGATGATCCAGAAGATCGTTCCCAACGCCGAGCGCGTGCGTTTCGCCAACACCGGAACCGAAGCTATGATGGCCGCCGTTCGCCTTGCCCGCGGCGTGACCGGCCGCCCCAAGATTCTCAAGTTCGAAGGCCACTATCACGGCTGGTACGATGACCTCCTCATCAGCTCCAATGTTCTGCCGCCCGCCGCTCTCGGACTCCGCACCGATCCCATTAAGATTCCCGACAGCTCCGGACTGAATCGAACCGCCCTCGACGACACAATCGTCGTCCCTTGGAATGACCTCGGTGCTCTCGAGCGCGCCATCGAAAATCATCGCGGCCAGATCGCCGCCATCATCACCGAAGGCATCATGGCCAACATGGGCGTGATTCCTCCCGCCGAAGAATATCTGCAAGGCCTCGAAAAACTCGCCCGTGCCAACGGAATTGTCTTCATCCTCGACGAAACCGTCACCGGATTCCGCATCGCTCCCGGAGGCTGCCAGCAGCACTACAAACTCTCACCCGACCTCGTCACCTTCGGCAAAGCGCTGGGCTGCGGCCTGCCCGTAGCCGCTCTCGTCGGCCGCGCCGAAATTATGGACGCTCTCCAATGGGGTGGAGTTCTTCACTACGGCACGCACAACGGATCGCGCATCGGCATGTTCGCCGCCCGCGCCAACCTCCGCGTTCTCACCCGCGACAACAACGCTTCGTTCCGCCACACCTGGAAAATCGCGGATCGGCTGTGCGCAGGACTGAGAGAATTGTTCAAGAAAGAAGGCCGTTCTGTGATCGTCCAGAACGTCGGCCCTATGTTTCAGCTGATGTTTACCGACCAACCGGCGATCCGCGACTATCGTGAGTTCTGTCGCTTCGTGGATCGCGCTGCATTCCAAAAATTTGTGCTCTCGTTATTTCCGCGAGGAATTTACGCCTCACCCTCCGCGGCGCTGCATTCGATCGTCACGCTCGCCCACACCGATGAAGATGTCGATCGCACTCTCGAAGCCGCGAGCCAATCGCTGGACGCCTCATGACCATACAATCCACCAAGATCGCAGAGCGCGCCGCCCATCTTCTCTCGCTGGAGCGCAAAGTTGCAGTCGTCACCGGAGCCGCTTCCGGCATCGGCCGCGGTATCGCCGTTCGCCTCGCAGAAATGGGAGCAAAAATCGCCGCGCTCGACGTCGACGAGCAGAATGGCCCGCAACTAGCCGGCGAAATTCAATCTACCGGCGGCGAAGCCATCTTCGTCCTGTGCGACGTCCGCCATGCCGCCGGCTGTCATCAAGCTGTCGAAGCAGTCCTCCGGAAATGGGGAAAGATCGATATCCTCTGCAACTGTGCCGGAATCGCGATTCGCAAGAGCGTCGTCGATCTGACCGAAGAAGAATGGGATCGCGCGCTCGACATCACACTCAAAGGAATCTACCTGCTCTCGCACCAAGTCATCCCGCACATGATTCGCGCCGGAGGAGGCAGCATCATCAACATCGGTTCCGGATGGTCCCTCAAAGGCGGTCCCAACGCCGCGTCATACTGCGCCGCGAAGGCCGGAGCTGCGAATCTGACTCGCGCCATGGCCATCGATCATGGCCGGCATAATATTCGTGTGAACTGCGTCTGCCCCGGAGACATTGATACGCCCATGCTCCACAGCGAGTGCCGCCAGTTGGGAGAAGACTTTCAGAAATTCATGCAGGAAGCCACGAACCGCCCGCTGGCCCGCATCGGCACGCCCGATGACGTCGCCAATGCCGTTCTGTTCCTGGCCAGCCCGATGTCAACCTGGACTACCGGCGCCGCCCTGGTAGTAGACGGCGGCGGCCTAGCCTAACTGCACGTAGCGACCTGTCGCCTCGGCTGTCCGTCTGGGGGTGCCCCATGTCTCGCCGCACTTGCGAGACATCGGAATCCCACTTCTACAATCGAAACTGAAAACTGAGGCTCGAAGGTGAAAGCTAGAAGCTACTCTCTCCTCTGCCGCGCCGCCTCGTAGAGCACAATGCTCCCCGCGACCCCGGCATTCAACGACTCCACATGCTCCGAGTGTGGAATCGCGATCAGTTCGTCCACCTGCGCCATCAGCGCGCGGGGCAAGCCCGATCCTTCGCTCCCGATAAACACTGCCAGAGTCCCCGTCAGTCTCGCCTGATCGAGGGCCGTTCCTTTATGCGACGAAGTGGCGATCATCCGTACGTCCGCCTTCCGCAACTTCCCGGAAATCTCCTCGGTCCCCCCACTCGTTTTCGCCATCACCACCGGCAATCGGAAAATCGATCCCGCCGACGCCCGGATTACCTTCGAATTCAACGGACTCACCGTTCCTTCGCCGAGCACAACTCCCGCGCTCCCAAACGCCTCCGCCGATCGCAAGATTGTCCCCAGATTTCCCGGATCCTGCAGTCCCATCACCACGATCACCGGCCCGACCTGCAGCCGTTCCAGAATGTCATCCAGAGAAAATTCCTTTACCCGCACCAGCGCCGCCACTCCCTGCGGGGTCTCGCTGGGAACAATGCCGTCAAAGAGCTTATCGGGAAGCGACAGCGTCTCCACGTGCGCCCCAATCTGCGGCAGCACCCGTTCCGCAAGATCCTCCGCCGACTCTTTGAACAGTACGGCCCGAAACCGTAACCCGCTGCGAATCGCCTCCTCCACGATCCGCAAGCCCTCGATTGCGGCATAGCCGTCCTCAGTGCGTTCCGCTCGGGCAAACGCCTGCCGCACCTCTTTGGCCAGCGGATTATGCCGCCCTTCGATCCGCCGGAGCCGCGACTTCGCCGATGCGGTTTGGAATGCTCTTGCCATGGTTTCAGAAAAATTCTTCGCTCCGCATCATACCCTGCCTCGCAATGCGCCCTTCTCCAGTATTATGATAGCCTTCGCCTTGTAAATTCATCCGAGCCTGTAGCCACGAACCGAAGGGAGCGCTGTGCGCGCCGAGATCGTCAAAATTAATAGCGATAATCCTGAATCTTCCCTCATTAAGTATGCCGCCGACCAGATCCGTTCCGGAGAAGTTCTCGGCATGCCCACCGACACCTTTTACGGTCTCGCTGCCGATCCTTTCAATCTTCGCGCCGTCGAAAAGGTCTACGATATCAAGACACGTTCGCGCCACAAGCCTCTCTCGCTTTTGATCGAAAGCGTCGATCAGGCCGAGGAACTCGCCAAGCCCTTGCCCGAGGAATTCTACGCTCTCGCCCGCAAGTTCTGGCCCGGCCCGCTGACCATCATCGTCCAGGCGGGTTCGCGTCTGCCTTTGAAAGTGACAGCCAACACTGGCAACGTTGCTCTGCGCGTTCCGAACGCGAAGATTCCACTCGCCGTCGTCACTGCCGCCGCCATTCCGATCACCGCCACTTCCGCCAATCTTAGCGGTGCCTCCGAATGCACCTCTGCCGAACAGGTGCGCGACCAGCTTCAGGGACGCATCAGCATCATCGTTGACGGCGGTAATTCTCCGCGCGACGTCGCCTCCACCATCGTCGATCTGAGCGATGAATCCGCGCGCTGGCGCGTCATCCGAGAGGGCGCCATTCCCTCCGACGAGATTTCGAAGTTCTTTGCGCAGGGATGAGAAGCTATCTCATAAATGGTCTTGGGAAGGGCATGGCTTCGAGCCCTGCCGCCAAGGCCCAAAAACGTTGCGGGCTTCAGCACCTGGGGGAACGCGAGTTAACCCTCTTCTATGAGCTGGCTTCTGAGTAACTCTTCTGCCAACCAGCCTCGACCCAAGCGCTGGTGGCTTTATCTGCTGATACTGGTAGCCGTTGGTGCCGCTTCATTCGTCACCTTGACGGCCATTCAGGTAATCCGCACTTCGTCGGAGGAGCAACTTCATCGCGCCGACGCCATCGTCGTCTTCGGCGCCGCAGAATATTCCGGTCATCCCTCGCCCGTCCTGCGGGCCCGCCTCGATCACGCCCTCGACCTGTTTCATCGCGGACTCGCCCCCGTCGTTATCACCACCGGCGGAGCCGCTTGGGATCCCACGTTCAGCGAAGGCGGCGTGGGACGCGACTATCTCATGCACCACGGTGTCCCCGAACGCAGCGTCATTGCCGAAACCCAGGGCAGCGATACTTCCGAATCCGCCGAGCGCATCGCTGTCATCATGCGCGCCAATGGCCTGCACAGTTGCATCGCGGTCAGCGACGCCTATCATGTCTTCCGCATCCGCAAACTGCTCCAACACGAAGGCATCGGACCCGTCTACGTCGCTCCCCGTCCCGACTCCCGACCGCACACTTTTTTTCAGCGCGCCATCGCCGTCTTCCGCGAAGCCGCCAGCTATTCTCTATGGCGGATCGGTTTCCCCTAGAGCCGTCCTGCAAGTCCGGACGTGCATTCCAGCGTCCGTTTGGATGTGCCATCTGTATCAGGGCATGCATTGATGCATGCCATCAGGGCCGCAAAAAATCAAACACGCATTCAGGCGCTGGTTCTAACTGCCGACCGCGCCACTTACTGTAAAACCGCAGTGCCGCTCTCATTACCGGCGCTGCATTCCCTCCCATTCCGCGATACACTGCAGGATCATGCGAGTCCTTGGTATCGATTGCGGTGGAGAATACACTGGCTACGGCGTCGTCGAAATGGAGCCTGCGGGAAAGCTCTGCTGCCTCACCTGCGGCGCCATCAAGCTCTCTCCGCGCGAACCTTTGCCTCGCCGTCTGTCGCGCATTTACACGCACCTCGGCGCCGTGATCTCCGAGCACCAGCCCGACGAGGTCGCGATCGAAGACGTCTTCTACGCCCTCAACGTGAAATCGGCTCTCAAACTCGGACAAGTCCGCGGCGTTGCAATGCTTGCCGCCGCTGCTGCCGGACTCGAGGTCGCCGAATATTCGCCGCTTACCATCAAATCGTCGGTCGTCGGCTATGGCCGCGCCGAGAAGCACCAGGTCCAGCACATGGTTACGCGATTGCTTCAGCTCGCGGAGCCCCCCGAACCCATGGACGCCTCCGACGCCCTTGCCATTGCAATCTGTCATTTGCACACGACCGGAACCCTGGCCCGGCAACGCGCCGTAGCCCGATGAGCGTCCAACGTATTTCCGTCTTTGGCATAATTGCGTGGGGACAGCCGCCATCGGCTGACCGACATAAGGATGAAAGATGTGGGGACAGCCGCCATCGGCTGTCCGCGGAGCGAAGCTCCGCTATGCTACTCGATCCAGCAACTCTGATTTCGGCGGATCGATTTAAGAACGACTGGTTAAGACGACTGGTTAAGATCTACTGGAATGTTCTCCAATAATTGTCATCCCGACCAAGCGACTGGATCGGCGCAGCCGATCCAGCCGCGCGTGGAGGGACCTTTTGTTTTGAACCGCCGCAGCCTCCCGTTGATCCCGCTGCTCGTGCTCGCATCCTTCATCCTCTCCCCCTCGCTCTCCCGCGCCGTAGACCAGTCCACCATCACCTTCACCCTCGATTTCCCCAACTCCAGTCCCGATCACTATTCCCTCGTGGTGCAATCCGATGGTCACGCGCACTACGAATCCACCGCCAAGATCTCCCCCGATTCCGAGGACCGCGATAGTTATCAGACAGACTTCACCTTCTCCGACGCCACTCGCGCCCGCATCTTCGAACTCGCCCAGCAGGCGCATTATTTCTCGGGCAAGGTCGACTCCGGCAAAAAGAAGCTGGCTTTCACCGGCGCCAAAAAGCTTACCTACAAGGACGCCGATCACAACAACACCGCCGAATACAACTACTCTCCCATTCCTGCCGTCGAGCAGTTGACCGCCTTGTTCCAAAGCGTCGGAGCCACGCTCGAATTCGGACGCCGGCTCACCTTCTTCCACCACTACCAGAAGCTCGGTCTCGACGACGAACTCACCCGCATGGAAGACGAGGCCCGCACCGGCGAAATCGTCGAACTTCAGGCGGTAAGGCCCGTCCTTCAGGAGATTTACAATGACCCCTCGGTCATGAACGTGGTCCGCGCCCGTGCCCACCGCCTCATGGAAATGAATCCCTCCATTTCCGCCGGCAAATAAGCGCGCTTAGGAATCGCATCTATTCGCCTGGTGTCCGGTAACAGTGGTTCGCGAAATAAGTCAGAACGCTTTGAAAGGCGCGGCTTCGAGCCGCGCCGAGGCGGAACCTTGACCATTCAGGCGTCGAAGCCTCTGAGGGCGCTCATTTATGAGATGCCGCCTCGATACCCATCCTCACGCTGCTCCGCTACGCGCGGCTGACACAATCGGAACAGCCGGCACCACGCTCGGCAACGGCGCTAACGCAATTCCACGATTCTGATCGTAGACCAGCGTCCACTGCGCCGCACAGTCGTCGCACAGCCAATAGTGCTCCACTAACCGCTGCTGCCGGCGGGCACGGACGAATGGCGGCGCCACCGATTCCCCCGGCTTCGACAGGCGCTCGGTTTCAACCAAGAACAATTTGCCCTCCCGCAATTTCAGAAAAGGCCTACAGCACTTTGCATTTGCGCATCGACTCAGCATAAAAACTCACAGCTCCAGATTCGCTTGTCTCTGGCAAGCTTTTCGTCAAATTCTCTTCGTGTGCATTTCACTGGCCACGCAGCTTTCTTAAGTCCCGCTAAGGGTGCATCCCCCAGTTGCCTCTCGCAATGTGCAACTCCACGGCCCTGGTGCCGACTATTCGGCAAATGATGCCGATAGCAAGTCGCGCCCCGCTTGTCGGCACTCTTCACCCCCAGCTAACATCAGTCGTATGCCCAGTGCTCTCGTCTGTCCACCGAATTATTTCGATGTTGTCGATCAGAAAAACCCGTATATGACAAAGCTCGTCCCCGTGGATCGCGCAAAAGCCCGCAGCCAGTGGGGAAAATTCTGTAGCGTTTTGCAACAGAACGGGTGCGACATCGAAACCATCGACCCGGTCGAAGGTCTCGAAGACATGGTCTTCGCTGCGAACCAGGTCTTCGTCGGCGAGAAAGCCGGATATGGAAAATTCGTTGTTCCCAGCCGGATGGTCTACGCTTCACGACAGCGCGAGGTCCCGTACTTCACCGACTGGTTCCGTGCCCGCGATTATCGCGTCATCGACCTCGAGTTCGGCGACGACTACCTCGAAGGCCACGGCGATCTCCTCTGGCATCCTGATGGTTCCCGCGTCTACGGAGGCTACGGCTTTCGCAGCACCCGCGGCGCTATCGACAAATTCTCCATGGCCGTTTCCCAGATGAGCATCCCGGTGTTGCCTCTGGAACTGAAGGACCCCTACTGCTACCACCTCGATACCTGTCTCTGCCCGCTGAATAACGAAGCCGCCATGGTGTTCGTCGGCGCATTTTCCGCCGAATCGCTCGCCGCCCTGCACAAATGCTGGAGGCGCGTTCATCTCCTCAACGCCGAAGAGGCGCACCAGTTCATGGGAAACGGAATCGTCCTGAACAACCACTACATCACCTCCCACATCTCGCCCCAGGTCGAAGCCAGCCTTCACCAGGAGGGCCTGACCACCGTTCTCGTCGACACCTCCGAGTTCGAAAAAGCCGGCGGAAGCTGCTTCTGCATGAAGACCTTCCTGCCGTAGTATCTTGCAGAAAGAACTTGGACCTTTTGTCTTAAACCGTTAGAGAAGTCCGCTCTAAATTCGCCCTTGACAGTACCGCGCGCCATCTCGACGCCCGATCCTAAATCGATCTCTCTTGCGCGCGCAGCTCGCTTCCCCGGCCTCCGCGCACTCGCCTGGGCCGGCGACGTTCTCTACGCCTCCCGCGGATACGATCTTCTCCGCGCCCGCATCACCGATCCCGCTCACAATCTCCAGTGGCAGGCCGTTGCCAAATTCCGTCCGGACTGGAAGCGCCGACTTACCGTCACGAATCGTTTCAGCGCGCGTTTCCTTCGCGATGGATTCCATGCACTCGCCATTTCGCCCTCCGGAGCAGTCGTCGCCGCCGTCCCCGGCGCCATCGTCACCTGTGCTCCCATCGAATCCGAATTCTGTGTGACCCACCGCATCGCCCGCGGCACGCGCCCTCTGCACATCACCACGGTTCCCGCGGGCATCATCTATTGGGGAGAATATTTCGACAACCCCTCGCGCGACGAAGTCCACATTTACGCCTCCACCGATGCAGGCGCCACCTGGAACATCGCCTATACCTTCGCCAAAGGCGCCATCCGCCACGTCCACAACCTGGTCCACGACCCATGGGCGAACTGCCTGTGGATCCTCACCGGCGACTACGGCGACGAATGCCGCATCCTTCGCGCCTCCTGCGATCTCCGTCAGATCGACACCGTGCTTCAAGGCAAACAGCAAGCCCGCGCCGTCGCCGCCGTCCCCACGGAAGATGGGCTGTATTTCTCTTCAGACACTCCGCTCGAATCCAACTTCATCTACCGCCTCGATGGTGAATGCCGCCTCTCGCAACTCGCCGCCATCAGCAGTTCCTCGATTTACGGCTGCCGCGTAGGACATCATCTCTTCTTCTCGACGATGGTCGAACCAAGCGAAGTGAATCGCGACCGCGACGTTCGCATCTACGGCGGCGAGATCTCAGGAAATTGGCAATCGCTACTGTCCTGGCCCAAAGACCGCTGGCCCATGCGCCTATTCCAATACGGCAATGCCTTTTTCCCCGACGGCGACAACGCCACGCCGTACCTCGCTGTAACAACAATCGCAGTAGAACGAGACGACATCACAACATCGCTCTACAAAGTTCCTCAATCTCGGGAATGGGAGCGGTCATCCTGAGCCGCAGAATTTGGCCGCGAAGGATCCATGCCTTTGCCTGCACAATCCTCCAATCCTTCGTGTAACTTAGTGCCGTTTGTGGTGAAGATTTTCAAGATCCTCCGCTGCCGTAATATGAATGCTTGCCTCATCTCAACTATTACCGGCGCATCTTCAGTGCCTACCTCCTCGGAGGAAAAAGCCACCTCACCTTCTGGCACGAAACACCTGCTGAAAATCCCAACGCCTCCTCAACCGACCTCGGCGAGTACTACATGCCCTTCACCGAGAAAGCCGACTACCGTGGCGCCTACGATTCGGCCGGCATTCCGCAACTCGACTACCACGGCCACATCGGCCGGCAGTACAACCCCATCGCCATCGCCCAATACGGACTCGGCAATTACAACCTCTGGAAGCGCGCCAACGATCCCGACCGCCGCCGGAAATTTTTCCTGATCTCCGACTGGCTCGTCTCTCATCTCGAGCGAAATGCCCAAGACCTCCCCGTCTGGAACCATCACTTCGACTGGGAATACCGCGACACCCTCAAAGCCCCGTGGTATTCAGCCCTCGCGCAGGGGCAGGGAATCTCTGTCCTGGTTCGTGCTCACAAGGAATCCGGCGACTCGCGTTATCTCGACGCCGCCCGCCAAGCCTTCGCTGCCTTCGAGCACCCGATCGCGCAGGGAGGCGTCGCCATCACCGACGAATCCGGAGACCTCTGGTTCGAGGAATACATCGTCTCTCCGCCCACCCACATTCTCAACGGATTTATCTGGTCCCTCTGGGGCGTCCACGATTATTTCCTCGCGACGCGCGATGCTTCCGCGCAGGAACTCTTCTCCCGCGGCGTCCGCACTCTGCTGCACAATCTCGATCGCTACGATCTTGGATTCTGGTCGCTCTACGAGCAATCCGGCACGCGCCTGCCGATGGTCGCCAGCCGCTTCTATCACCACCTGCACATCGTGCAATTGCGCGTGATGCACCGCCTCACCGGAGAACCTCTTTTCGCCCAGATTGCCGACCGCTGGGAAAACTACACTCACAGCCGCACGAACCGCCTCCGCGCACTCGCCTATAAAAGCGCCTTCAAACTCTGCTACTACTAAAAAACATCACGTACGGGCAGCTGCCTGGGGCCGTCCGGCGGAGCGGAATCATCGCGCCACGGCGTTTTCGACCCCATTGTCATCGCGACACATTGTCATCTCCACCGGAGCATTGTCATTGCGAAGCGGAAGGCAACGCGGAGTGGAGAGACCTTCTGTTTCGCACTCGGCAACACCATCTCGGCCACCCGCCGCAAGAAACTACCGCGACGAATCAATTCTGCGATAGCCTCTACTGTCCGTGAAAATTCTCTACCTCTCCCAATATTTTCCCCCCGAGATGGGCGCGCCCGCCGCCCGCGCCTCCGAACTCGCCCGCCACTGGGCGCGTGCCGGACACAAAGTCTACGTCCTCACCGGATTTCCCAATCATCCCACTGGCGTCGTCCCGCCCGAATGGCGCAGCCGTCTTCGACGCCTGATCTTTCACGAGCAACTCGACGGCGTCGACGTATTCCGCACCTGGCTCTGGCCCCTGCCCAACCGCAGGGCCCACGAGCGCATGCGCAACTATGCGTCCTTCTTTGTTTCGGCCGCCCTTCGCGGACTCACTCTTCCGCGCCCCGACGTCATCATCGCCTCTTCGCCACAACTGCTCGTCGGACTCTCCGGCTGGTGGCTCGCCTTCGCACGCCAGATCCCCTTCGTCTTCGAAGTGCGCGATCTCTGGCCCGAATCGCTGGTCGCGGTCGGAGCCGGCACCGAAGGCTCTTTACTTCACACCGTTTTAGGTAAGGTTGCCGGATTCCTATACCAGCGCGCCAATCTCGTGGTCGTCGTGACCCCCGCGTTCAAAGATCATCTGATAGAACGCTGGCGTGTCCCGTCCGAAAAAATTGCGATCGTCGAAAACGGCGTCGAAACGAATCTCTTCGCTCCCGCCTCCACAGACACCATCCTCACCGTGCGCCGCCAACTCGGAGCCGAACCTAAATATCTCGTCTGCTACATCGGAACGATGGGCATGGCTCATGGCCTCGAAACCCTTCTCGCCGCCGCCGAGCAGCTCCGCAACACTCATCCCCAGGTGCTCTTCCTGCTCATCGGAGAAGGCGCCGAAAAGGAGCGGATCCAATCTCTCGCCCAGTCGCGAAGCCTCGCCAACGTTCAGTTTCTCGATCAGCAGCCGCGCGAAAAAATCCCCGCCCTGATTTCCGCCTCCAACGCCTGCCTCGTCCTCTTGAAGAAAACCGACGTCTTCAAGACCGTGATTCCCACCAAGATGCTCGAATTCATGGCCTGCGCCCGTCCGGTGATTTTGGGAGTCGAAGGACAAGCCCGTCAGATCGTCGAAGACTCGGCCGCCGGTCTCGTCATCGAACCGGAAAACGCCGAAGCCCTGGCCGCCGCCATCGATCGACTCATCGCGAATCCAGCGCTGGGCCCAGCATTAGGTCAAAAGGGAAGGGAATACATCGTGAAGAATTTTTCCCGCGCCGCACACCGCGGAGAAATACATCGGCGTTCTTCAAGGAATGCCGCGCCGATAGCGCGTGTCCACGGTTGGAGCAGGAATTCAAACTAGGGGTGCACACTGTAGACGGTGACCATCGTCGCAGCACTCATCGCTGCGTCGAAGGTCTTGCCCGCCAGAACACGTCCCCCGCTGACTGGGATGAACAAAATGTCGTCCGCGTGAAGCTGCACGTCCGGCACCTTGGCTTCCAGCATTTTCTTGATTTCGACTTTTTCCTCGGTCATCCCATTCGGGCCTTTGTGGATGATTCGTGCTCCGCCGAGCTTCGCCGTTCTATTCGTGCCGCCTGCCAGTGCCAGCGCCTGCAGCACGGTCATACTTCCGTTGTCGACCAGCAATCCGCTCGGTCGCCCCACATCCCCGACCACATAGATAATCGGAGCCCGCGGAACCGTGACCGTATCGCCGGGCAAAACGTCCACATTTCCGCTCGCGTTGTCGGCCAGATTTCGCGGCAGCTCTATCTGAATCGGTTCCGGATGATCCTTGCGCAGGATCGCAACTTTGCGGGCCGCCGACGTTGTGAATCCGCCCGCCTCAGAAATGATTTCGTACAACTTATGGTTCGCCGTGTCTGGATAGATTCCCGGCTTGGCTACTTCTCCAAGCACGGTCACACCCTGCGAAGCCGCATCGTCCACGAAGATCGTGACGTGCGGATTCCGCACAAATCCGCCACCCTCGAGCCGCTTCTCAATCACAGTCTGCGCTTCTTCCTGGGTCAGTCCCTCAACGTGAACATAATCGATCAGCGGAAGATAAACGTCGCCGGAATTGCTCACCCGCGCCTTCGTCGCCAACTCCGGCACGTTGTAAACATTGACGTCAATCAGATCGCCCGCCCCCAATTTCACGGATGGTAGATTATCGGCATCCTTCGTGTCATCGGCAGCTTGTTTCGCATTCGCCGCTGCGCCTGAAGCGCTTACAGCCGCCTGAGAAACCGGTTGGGCCGCCGGCCGCACCGCCGAACTCTTTTCCCCCGCTCCATTTGCATTTGCCGGTTGTTGCGCGCTCAGAAGTGCCGGAATGGACAGCGGCAGCGCGAGAACGAAAAGAAGGAATCGACCACGGCGAGGGAAACCTGACCTGCCCGACTTCATCAAAATACCCCTGAACCTTTTAGTTGAAATTTGAAGAGCAGTTTAGCACAGGGGAAGGATCTCGCCGCCTAGGATTCGTGTACTCCAGTGTTAGTTTTCCACAGATTTTTTCTCCTCACCAGATTGAATTCTCACGACTCGGCTTGTTACATTCGAAGGCACTTTAATTCACGGGTATCTACTCACTCACTACTAACCGCAGGACGTCGCTGCGATACTTTTTGTTGACACACGTGTTAAGTCCGTATGCAGTACCTCAGCGTTCGATCGAGGGGGCGTAGTTGACTGTCCTTTGTTTGGGGCTGTTCTTTTCGGGCCTGCTCTTCGCCTTCGTACTGACCCGGTACGTCCGCGACGTGGCGAATTCCAGGGGATGGGTCGCTGTCCCCACCCAAGAGCGCCACCTCCATTCCACGCCCTTGCCGCGCCTCGGCGGCGTCGCCATCTTCACCAGTTTTTGCGCGTGCATGGGCATGGCCGCGCTCTGGATCTCCCAGCATCCTCTGTTGCACTCGCCGAACTCCCTCGAGACTCTGATCGTGATCCTCGTCCCCGCCGCCTTGATCTTCCTCCTCGGCGTCTACGACGATCTCCACGGCGTCGGACCGTATTTCAAATTCACGGTGCAGGGCATTGCCGCCACCATGCTTTATATGGGCGGCCTGCGCATCGTCAATATCCCGGTCATCTTCGGCGATCGCGTCCTGCCTTGGTACATCGGCCTCATCCTCACCGTCGGCTGGGTCCTCGCCATCACCAATGCCTTCAATTTGATCGACGGTCTCGACGGCCTCGCCGCCGGATCCGCTCTCTTCTCGACGATGGTGGCCTTCGTCGTCGCGCTGCTGAACGGCCCGCCGCTGGTCGAGATCATGACCATCGCCTTGGCTGGCGCGATTCTCGGATTCCTTCGTTACAACTTCAATCCCGCCACCATCTTTCTCGGCGACTCCGGCAGCCTGCTGATCGGATTCCTGCTGAGCGCCGTCGCCCTCAACGGGGCACAAAAAGCGCCCACCGTCGTCGCCGTCGCCATCCCCATCGTTTCGTTCGGATTGCCGATCCTCGAGACGGTACTCTCCATCATTCGACGTCTTATCAGCGGACGCCCCGTTTTCACCGCAGATGCCGAGCACATCCACCACAAGCTTCTACAGCACGGCCTCACTCACCGCCAGGTCGTGATTTTGCTGTACGGAGTCTCCGCTGTCTTCGCCCTGCTGAGTCTCTTCCTTCTGTGGCCCACCGGAAGCTCCCTGGGACTCGTGCTCTGCGTTCTCGGCGTCGGCATCTGGATCGGAGTGCAGCATCTCGGCTACCTCGAATTCGGCGAACTGGCCCGCGTCGCGCATCGCACTCTCGATCAGCCGCAAATCTTCGTCAACAATCTCGCCATCCGCCGCGCTACCGAGGAACTCAAGGTCGCCCGCGACTACGAACAGGTCCGCCGCATTCTTCTCGCCGCCTTCGGCAGCAATGATTTCGACGCATTCGAATTGCAGCTCGACGCGATTCCAGGAGAGTTCATACCGTTCAGCGCCGATTCCTCTTCGCCTCACGCGCGCAAGAGTTCATTCCACTGGATCAAGCCCGGCCTGCCCAAGAGTCTCGATCGCTCCGCCATCTGGACCATCTCTCTCGATCTGCTAAGTTCCACCAAACGCCACTCCGGCACTCTGATGATCCATCGCCTGTATTCGCGCCGGAATCTCCAGCTCGACGTCAATCTCCTCACCGGAGAATTTCCCACCGTCCTGGCCGACTCTCTCCATCGCACTCTCGCGCATGCCCCGCAAGTGATCGCGATCCCCAGCGACGAGTCTCCGCTGGTAGCAGCCCAGGCCGGATAGCCGTCCGCTGTCATCTCGACAACCATTGTCCTCTCGTTAACCACTGTCATCTCGACCGGAGAGTTGCGCTCCGCGAAGCGCAAGGCAATGCGGAGTGGAGAGACCCTTTGTTCCCCGATCAGATACACTTTTCCGGGAACTACTCTGAAACATGCAGATCCTTCACGTTGTCGGCGCTCGTCCCAACTTCATGAAAGCCGCGCCCGTCCTGCGCGCATTGGCAGCGCATCCCGGCATTCGCCAGACGCTCGTTCACACCGGGCAGCATTACGACGCCGCCATGTCCGATGTTTTTTTTCAGCAGCTCGAAATGCCCGAGCCCGATGGCAACCTCGAAGTCGGCTCCGGCACGCATGCCGAGCAAACCGCGCGCATCATGATCGCCATCGAGCCCGTACTTCTTGAGCGCAAGCCCGATCTCGTCCTCGTCTACGGAGACGTCAATTCCACCGTCGCCGCCGCTCTGGTCTGCTCCAAGCTCGGCATAAGAGTCGGTCACGTCGAAGCCGGACTCCGCTCCCGCGATCGCACCATGCCGGAAGAAATCAACCGCCTCCTCACCGACCAACTCTCGGATCTTCTTTTCACACCCTCGCGCGACGGCGATGAAAATCTGCTCCGCGAAGGCGTCGACGCGTCCAAAATTCATCGCGTCGGCAACGTCATGATCGACACGCTTGTCCGCCTGCTCCCGCACGCCGAAGCCCAATTCCCGCCGGACATTCCTTCTCCCTACGCTCTCGTGACCCTGCACCGCCCCTCGAACGTCGACGATCTCCCGTGGCTCCAAGAGATGCTCTCAACCCTCGCCGATCTTAGCGAACGCCTTCATCTCATCTTTCCCGTGCACCCGCGCACGCGTCAGCGCCTCGACGGACTTGGCTTAACTCTCGCCGTGAATTCAAAGCTCCGCCTCCTCCAGCCTCTGCCCTATCTCGAATTCCTCGCATTGCAGCAGCGCGCCACGATGGTCATTACCGACTCCGGCGGCATTCAGGAGGAGACAACTTTCCTCGGCATCCCGTGCCTCACGATCCGAGAAAACACAGAACGCCCGGTGACGGTCACCAATGGCACGAATCAATTAGTGGGAAGAGACTTGCAGAAATTGCGGAAGGCTGCAGACCAGATTCTTCAACGCGACCCGCAGACCAGATCACCGCGCTCCGTGCCGCTCTGGGACGGACACGCGGCCGAACGCATCGCACGAGTCATCGTACGAGGTTCGCTCGCATAAGGAAAAGCGAAAAGGGGGAGAGGTTCAGTTACAGCTTGGCGCTGGCGTAAGAGTTGATTTCGCAGTTGAGGCAAACTTCTTCAAAAGCAGGTACTGTCCATTCCATAAATCCCCCAGCGGTCCAATTGGACCGTGAATGTCCAATTCAGAATACCCAAACTCGTCCTTCCAGGCAATGCTCCCGCGAAAAATAAAGCCGCCAAACCTTTGTTCAAGCTTCGCATCGGCCCCAAGTTTGCAATTTTCTGCACACTAGGTCGGCCCGCTCGAATTTTCATCGCTCAGCACTTCGATCCTCATCTTGTACATCAACAAATCGACTTGCACATCTCGCCCGGTTTTCCACATGGGAACCACTTCCGTCACTTTTGTCCACTTCGCTATCTATTTACTTTCATCTGCACCGCGAAAGAAGCGAGGACGAAGCCATCATGTTTGGCAACACTGTGTACGGCAAAACTTTTAGGGACGTCAGTTTTGTCCCCTTGCAGTCCGCCACCTTCTGTGTCCAGTGCGAGCTCATTAGTACCAACAGCAAGCCCTACTGCCTCGCCTGCGGAAGCCACGCATTGATCGGCCTCTCGCGCGTGCTCGGAGGATCGCTCCTCCATCAGCAGAGCGCCCATCTCATCACTGATAACGAACTCAACAATCTGGTTCGCGATCTGTTGCGCACCGTTCCCGACCCGCTCGCCGCCACTTACGACGACCATTCCCGATTGCCTTCGCTCGTGCAGCGCAGCCAGCTTCGTGTCGCCAATGCCGCGCATCCGGCGTCCGGATTCCGCGCCGTCTCTCCCGCCGAAGAAATCGAGATTCATCCCGCGGAACTCGATCTGGAGCCCGCCATCAGCGCCATTACCGAGCGCGCCCAGCACCTCACCAGAGCCACCGGAGCGGCCATCGCCCTCCGCGCCGGAGACGAAATCGTTTGCCGCGCCCGCGCCGGCCGCACCGCCCCCGATCTCGGCGTGCGCCTCCAGACCGATGCCGGCATCTCCGCCGAGGCCGTCCGTTCCGGAGAAATTATGTTGTGCCATGACGCCGAGCGCAATCCTCGCGTCGATCTCGCCAGCTGCCGCCGCCTTGGCGTCCGCTCCATTCTCGTCTCGCCCCTGCGCTATTACCGCCGCACTCTGGGAGTCTTCGAGGTTCTGTCCTCCACTCCGGGAGCCTTTGACGAGCGCGACGTCGCCACTATGCAACTTCTTTCCGGCATGATGGTTGCCGCCATCTCCCGCATCTCCAGCCTCCACCGCGAACAACTCCTCCGCCGCGCCGGCTAGGTGGACGAACTGCGATAAAACGTCAATGCGGGCTTTCAAGCCCCTGAGGGCTAACAATCCATGCAGTCATTCAACGAATACAAGACGGAAGGTGACTCCAGCTAACCCATGCCGGCCGAACTTTTACAACTCCCGCCCCGAAACCGTGTTCTAATGGGGTAGCACTGACTAGGGGGTTCCCCGTGTCCTCTCCTTCGCCATCCAGATTCAGCTTGATTCTTCTCGCGGCCTGCGCGCTCTTTGCCCTGCCCGCGATCGCCGGTTCACAGGCCCGCATCGTCCGCCTCAGCGACGTTAAGGGTTCGGTTCAAATTAACAAGAACGCCGGCCTCGGCTTCGAGAATGCCTTCGTCAATTTCCCCATCACGCAGGGGACTCAGCTTCGCACCCGCGACACCGGCCGCGCCGAAATCGAATTCGAAGACGGCAGCTCGATGCGCATCGGCCCCAATACCTCGATCGATTTCAGCACCCTCAGCCTCAGCGATTCCGGCAGCCGCATCTCTCAAGTAAATCTGACCGAAGGAATCGCCTACGTGAACTGGCTTGCCAAAAGCGGAGACGAATTCACTCTCGGTTTTTCTCGCGAGAAACTCACTCTCGACCACCCCGCTCACTTCCGCGTCGATGATTCTTCCAATCTTGCCAGCCTCGCCGTCTTCAAGGGCGTCATCGATGTCGACAGCCCCGCCGGACAGATCAAAGTCGAAAAGAAAAAGACTGCGCTCTTCGACGTTGCCGACGCTGACAAGTCCAAACTCGAAAGCAAGATTGAAGACGATCCCCTCGACTCCTGGGATCGCGAAGCTTCCGCCTACCACGACGAGTACGCGAAGAACAATGTTTCCTCGCCCTACGGTTACGGTCTCAGCGATCTGAACTATTACGGCGGCTTCAGCAACATTCCCGGCTACGGCATGATGTGGCAGCCCTTCTTCACCGGCGTCGGCTGGGATCCCTTCATGGACGGCGCCTGGGGATTTTATCCCGGCATGGGCTACATGTTCGCTTCGGCCTATCCCTGGGGATGGTTGCCCTATCGCTACGGCAACTGGATGTTCGTGCCCAATAATGGCTGGATGTGGCAGCCCGGCGGCTGGAATACCTGGACTCCCGTTCCGCACTACACCGCGACCACTGCGGTTCAGATGCATCCTCTAGTCGCGCCCACCGGAACGGTTAAGACAGTCGCGGTTGGCCGCGGAGGCGTTGTTCCCACTCTTGCCTCCTCACGCATGGTCTTGAAATCGGGCTCCGCCGGAATGGGCATTGCCCGCGGTTCGCTCGACAATCTCAGCCACCTGAATCATCAGGTCGCAAAGTCGGGATTCGCCGCAGTCCGCCCGCAGCCCGCCTTCGCCAATACCGCTCCCGCGAGATGGGCGGCTTTTAACGGTGAATCCCGAGGTTCCACGGGAGGCTCCTCTTCGGGCCGCGGCTCGATGGGACGCTCCTCGTCCTCATCCGTGGACCACTCTTCCTCGACGGGCCACACGTCCTCGGCAGGAGGGCACGCTTCCGGCGGCAGCCACCGCTAGACCCGTTCGTCCAATTCAGGCAAGAAGAAATGGGGCGTCACGAAATGTGAAGCCCCTTATTTATTGCTGTGGGAAAATCTCCCCGGCGGTTCGAGGACACCGGCTGAATGTAGCGACACCCGCCTCGGCTGTCCGGACGAGAAGCCCGGCAGGATTTAATTCACCACCACCCCCGCATACCCCACCACCATCTGCCGATCTCCCGACACATCCCCCGATGTCGCATACTTCACCAGTTCCGCCGACTTCGCCCCCAGTTCGCGCGCCGCTGTCAGCATCGCCACCGCCGGACCATATCCGCACATGCTGATCTTCTGCTGCGTCACCACCTCGTGCAGCCCGCGCGGATCCAGACTCAATATCCTCTCGAGCGCCATGTGATCCTTTACCCGCGTCACCGCGTCCGGCTCGTAATGATTCATATCGCTTGACGCCACAATCAGCACCGGTTCCTTCCAACTGCCGATCACATGCGCAAGCGCCATCCCAAGTTTCTCCAGAGCTTCCAATCGTCCCGTGCCCACCGCAATCGGAACAAATTTCAAGTTAGGCTGCCGCAGTTGCAGGAAAGGAAGCTCGACCTCCGCCGCATGTTCCGCCCGATGCGCCGCCGCATCTTCCTCCAGTTCTGGGAACTCTCTCTTCAGCGCTCGCGCCAGTCCGCGATCAATCGGCACCTCGCCCAGCGGAGTCTCCCACGCGCCCTCGCTCATGATCGACAGCGGCGCGCCCATCCCCGTGTGGTTCGGGCACAGCACCACGCACAGCGCCGGAATCTCCACCTTCCCAAACACCGCTCCCGCCACGTGTCCTGAATACATGTATCCCGCATGCGGAGCGATGCAGCCAATGGCGCGCGCCGGCGCACTCGCAGATTGTGATAGGTAGGATTCCGCTTCGGCCCGCAGATCGTCCGGGTCGTCCGGATAAAATCGGCCCGCAACTGCGGGATGACGCAGGAGTGTACTCGTCATACGCCCTCCTCGCCAATTAAGAATGGACCAACCAGCTATCCTAAGACTCGCTCCGCGCCCGATGCAAGGCGCGATACACTGCCGCGCTTTCTTCCAGGCTCAAGGTCTCGGCCCTCGCCGTCGGTTTTACCCGAGCCACCGCCAATGCTTTCTTCAGCCCGGCGTCTTCGTACTTCCCCTTCAGGTTATTCCACAAAGTCTTGCGCTTCTGTCCGAACGAAAGCCGCAGAAAATCGATGAATCCATCTCCCGCCACTCCCAAGCGTTCCTGTTGCGGATCGATCGTCAGCCGCAATACCGTCGAATACACCTTCGGCGGAGGCGCAAATGCTCCCGGCGGCAGCGTGAACAATTTCTCCACCCGGGCGTATAGCTGCGCCGTGGCTGAGAGCACTCCGTAGTCCCGCCCGCCCGGCTCCGCCGCAATCCGGTCCGCCACTTCCTTCTGCACCATAATCACGATGCTTTCAAAATATTTCGAAAACTCGAAAAGCCGCAGCAGAATGTCCGACGTTATGTAATAAGGCAGATTCCCGACAACTTTCACCGGCTCCGTTCTTAATTCGATCCCGGGCCGTCCCAATCCCGGCTTCGGCCCGAACAGGGAATCGATATCGATCGCCAGCACGTCCGCCTCGATGATCTCCACATTCCGCGCCATCCCAAATTTCAGCCGCAGTTGCGCCGCCAGCACCCGGTCCAGTTCCACCGCGATCAGCCGCCGCGCGCGCTTCGCCACGAGCGACGTCAAAATGCCGCGTCCCGGCCCTATTTCCAGCACCGTCGTCTGCGACACGTCGCCGAGCGCCTCCACCACCCGCGCGGCCGATTCATCACTATTCAGGAAATGTTGTCCCAATTTGGGCTTGCTTCGCGGACGTCGTGTGGATACGACCCTTGGCACGTTGACCCTCACTTGCTAGGGAAGTAGACTTTCAAGTCGGTCCTTGCATCTTAAGCAGTCGGACCGCGGTCCCCAGTTCCATTCATCATAACGTGCGCCACCGAGTGCGCGCACGGGAGGTTCCGCTCTCATGAACATCGCATTCGTCGCTTCCGAAGGTGTCCCGTTCTCCAAAACCGGCGGTCTGGCCGATGTCGTCGGCGCGCTGCCCCGCGCTCTGGCCTCCTTAGGGCATCAGGTCACCGTCTACCTTCCCCGCTATCGGCAGACCAAACTCTCCGATCCCGCCACGGTCGTCCGCAGCGTTACCGTTCCCTTCGACGACGAGTACCGTTTTTCCTCCGTCGTGGCTGGCGGAAAGCAAGGCGGTGTCCAGTTCTATTTCGTCGAATATCCTCCCTACTTCGATCGCGACGCCCTCTACGGAACTCCCGCCGGCGACTATCCCGACAACGCCGAGCGCTTCGCCCTGTTCTCCCGCACCGTGCTCGAGGCTTCAAAAATTCTCGGCGTCCCGCAGATCTTTCACTGCCACGACTGGCAGTCGGCGCTCGTTCCAGTTCTGCTGCGCACCATCTATGCCGACGACCCCGCCTTCAAAGATGTCGGCACCGTCTTCACCATCCACAACATGGGCTATCAGGGACTTTTCCCGCCCGAAACTCTGCCCCTGCTCATGCTGCCCTGGGATCTTTTCACCATCACCAAGATGGAATTCTTCGGCCAGGTAAACTTTCTCAAAGGCGCGCTCACCTACTCCGACTTCGTCACCACGGTCAGCAAGAAATACAGCCAGGAAATTCAAACCGCCGAATACGGCTTCGGCCTCGAAGGCGTTCTCCGCGACCGCGCCGCCACCGTCACCGGCATTCTCAACGGCGTCGACTACGACGAATGGAGCCCGCAGACCGACAAGTTCACCACCGCGAAATTTTCTCCGCAGGATCTCTCCGGCAAGGCCAAAGACAAGCAGGATCTGCTCGCCGCCTTCGGCATGAAAGACGCCGATCCCAACCTTCCCGTCATCGGCATCGTCTCGCGCTTCGCCGCCCAGAAAGGATTCGATCTCATCTCGCAGGTCGCCGACCGTCTCGCCCGCGAAGAGATGATCATCGTCGCTCTCGGCGCCGGCGACAAACCCTACGAAGAAATGTTCCTGCGCCTCAACAAACAATTCCCCCACAAGATCGCGGTCAAAGTCGCCTACGACAACGCCATCGCCCACAAGATCGAAGCCGGAGCCGACATGTTCCTCATGCCCTCGCGCTACGAACCCTGCGGCCTCAACCAGATCTACAGCCTGAAATACGGCACCGTCCCGATCGTTCGCGCCACCGGGGGCCTCGACGACACCATTGAGCCCTGGGACGCGCGTACCGGCAAAGGCACCGGCTTTAAATTCTCCGAATACAACGGCGAATCGCTTCTCCTCACCGTCAAGCAAGCCCTGCAAGCCTTCCGCGATCAGACTTCATGGCAGATCCTGATGCGCAACGGCATGGCCAAGGATTTTTCCTGGAACGCCTCCGCCCGCGAATACGGCAAGGTCTACGACAAAGTGAAGCAGCTTCGCAGCGCCAACTCCGCCCAGGAAAAAGTGCTGGTCTAGCACTCTCGACGCAGGGGACAGCCGCCCTGGCTGTCCGGCGCGGCGCGAAGCAACCAAAGAATCATGTGGGGACAGCCGCCCTCGGCTGTCCGGCGCGGCCGAAGCAACCAAAGAATCGTGTGGGGACAGCCGCCCTCGGCTGTCCGGCGCGGCCGAAGCAACCAAAGAATCGTGTGGGGACAGCCGCCCTCGGCTGTCCGGCGGCGCGCGAAGCAACCAAAGAATCGTGTGGGGACAGCCGCCCTCGGCTGTCCGGCGGCGCGCGAAGCAACCAAAGAATCGTGTGGGGACAGCCGCCCTCGGCTGTCCGGCGCGGCCGAAGCAACCAAAGAATCGTGTGGGGATAGCCGCCCTCACATGAGCTGTGCCAGCTTCGGCGGCTGTCGCAGGCACGCTCGCTCCGCTCGCTGGATAGCCGCCCTCGGCTGTCCGGCGGCGCGCGAAGCAACCAAAGAATCGTGTGGGGACAGCCGCCCTCGGCTGTCCGGCGGCGCGGGTTTGTCGCGCCGCAGCGGTTTCCTTTCGCCCCCTCCGGGGCTGTTCGTTCTCCTCTTCGCTACCCATACCTTGCCGCATGGGCTGCATTCTTTCGCTTCTTCGGAGCTGGGGCGGTGGCGGGTGGCTTGCGCTTTCCCTGGCTTTGCGGAATCTGCGGCGGCGTTTTGAAATCGTGGGCGGGGATTGGGTGGGTGGGAGCGGGCCTGCGGACCGATACTTCCGGTCCGCCTGGACAGCCGATGGCGGCTGTCCCCACATGAACTGTGCCAGCCGATGGCGGCTGTCCCCACACGAGCTGTGCCGGCTTCGGCGGCTGTCGCAGGCACGCTCGCTCCGCTCGGTGGACAGCCGATGGCGGCTGTCCCCACATGAGCTGTGCCAGCTTCGGTCGCTGTCCCCACATGATTCCTGGGTCGCGTCGGCTGCCGCTGCCGGGGAGTACGAATTGCGTCCGCCCCCTACATTGGCGAATCGGGGAATGGCGAACGCGGCTTACTTCACGCCCATGCCCAAGCCATCGTGTTCATGATAGTTCGGGTACGGCGGCCGCTTGATCTCGGGCTGTGGATGCTCTTTCAGTTCTTGCATCACGACCTGGATCGCTTTCTCGAGCTGCGCGTCGTGCCCGGCGCGCCACGCGGCGGGATCGAGATCGACGTCGACGTCGGGTGCGACGCCATGGTTCTCGACCTCCCACTCGCCCTTGAGGCCGTAGATGGCGGCGCGCGGAGCGGTGACGTGTCCGCCGTCGATCAGTTCGGGATATCCGCCGATGCCGACCAGGCCGCCCCACGTCCTCTTGCCGATCAGCGGACCGATGCCGGCTTTGCGGAAATACCACGGCAGCGCGTCGCCGCCGGAGCCGGACATTTCGTTGGTGATCATCACTTTCGGCCCGTAAATCGCCTCCGACGGACTCGACCAGTCGTGGCCTTCGCGGGTCACGACCTTGCTCATCATCGGACGCCGCAAGTAGTCGATGATGTAGTCGGCGAGCTGGCCACCTTCGTTGAAGCGCTCGTCGATGATCGCTCCTTCTTTGCCGACCTGCGAGAAGAAGTAGCGGTTGAAGCTGGTGTAGCCTTCGCCCGCCGTGTTGGGAACGTGGACGTAGGCGATGCGTCCTCCGGTGGCTTCATCAACGCGCCGGCGATTGTGCTCGATCCACGCCAGATGCCTAAGGCCTTCTTCGCTGCCGACGGGAACGACGGTGACGTCGCGCGAATCTTTGCCGTCGGCCTTCGCGCCGACTTTGAGGACGACCTGCTTGCCGGCCGTCTCTTCGAAGAAGCTGTAGATGTTGTCGTTGGCGTGGAGTTCGCGTCCGTTGACGGCGAGGATGTAGTCCCCAACTTTGACGTTGACTCCGGGCTGCGTGAGTGGCGCCTCCATGCCGGGATTCCAGTTTTCGCCATCGTAAACTTTGGCGACGCGATAGCGTCCGTTCTCGAGGCTGTAGTCGGCGCCGAGCAATCCGACCTGGATCTTCTTGGGTTGCGGCTTCTCGCCGCCGCCGACGAACATGTGTCCGACCGTCATTTCGCCGAGACATTCCTGGAAGAGATAGGTGAGTTCGTCTCGCGACGCGATGCCGTCGAGATAAGACTCGTATTTTTTCTTTGCCTTGTCGAGATCGAGCCCGTGATAGTGCGGGTCGTAGAAGAAATCGCGCTCGATGCGCCAGGTTTCGTTGTAGATCTGCTTCCACATCGCGCGCGGCTCGACGTAGACTTCCCAGCCGTCCAGTCGCAGCGGACCGAATCCCGGTTTCGGAGAACCGCCTCCATCGTCGGCCGACGCAACCGCCCACGTATCGCCTTTGCGGTAGAGAATCTTTTCGCCGTCATGCGAGACGGCGAAGTCGTTGACGTCGTCGATGAGTTTGTCGACTTTGCGCTTGCTCAGGTCAAACTTCTGGATGGTCTGGCTGACGTTCGGTCCATCGTCGTCGGTGAGGACCATCGGTCCTTCGGCGAGGAACAGGATGCCCGACTTCCCGGGAAGCATGTTGAGATAGTTCTTGGCGGGAATCGGCAGAGCGAGAATGCGCTGGCCGATGTTCTCGATATCGATCTTGACGGTGACGGCTTCGTCTTTCTTGTCTTTGTCGGAGTCTTTGCTTTTATCTTTGTCGGCGGCCGCGTCGGGTTTGTCTTTCGTCTTGTCCTTATTTTTATCTTTTTCGGCGGCCTGAGCTTTGTCTTTGTCCTTGTCCTGATCGGGCTTCTTTTCTTCTTTCGGTTTTTCCTCGTCGCTTTCGGGAGAGAGCGGAGACTTTTCGTCCTTGCTCAGGACGGCAACGTAGACGCTGCGGGTGACGCGGTGTTCATCGCCCGACATGTCAAGTCCGGCAGTGGCGAGCGCGACGTTGGTGGAGGCGGTGAAGTAGAGATACTTACCATTCGAATCCCAGGCCGGATAAAGCGCGTCGCTCATGCCGTCGGTGACCTGAAACGATTTCGACTGATCGAGCGAGTAGACGAAGATCGCGTGCATGCCGCTGGCAAGCTGGCGGACGTAGGCGATCCATTTGTTGTCGGGAGACCAGGTCTGGCCGGTATTGAGCGGAGCGAACGTCCAGTAGTAGTCGGTGTCGACAAGCTTTGGAGTTGGATGATCGAGATCGATGAACCACAACTGCAGGCGCTTGTCGGTGTACGCGATCTTTTTGCTGTCAGGAGACCACGTCGGGGAATAGAAGAACGATGGAGGGTTGCCGAGATTGATGTGGCGAACGGTCCCGAGGCCGTTCTGGTCGCGGATGCAGAGTTCGTATTCGCCGGACTCATCGGAGAAATATGCGATCGACTTACCGTCAGGAGACCATGCCGGATCGCGATCGGCGACAGCGGGACTGTTCGTGAGATTGCGGATGTCGCCCTTATCGGTGGGAACGGTAAAGATCTCGCCCCAGGCTTCGAAGACGGCGCGGACGCCGGTCGGGGAAAGTCCGAAGTTCTGAATGCGCCGCGGTTCGATTTTGGCGAAATGCGGACGCACGGCTTCGAGATCGCCTTCGACGTGAATGCTGATATTTTTCGCGGTGTGGGTTTTCAGATCGTAGAGCTTGATGGCTCCGAACTGCTCGATGACGATGCAATCCGGCCCGGCCATCGCGGTTTTGAAATCGAATCCGTCGCTGTGAAGCGCTTCGGTGACCTGCTTGGTTTTCGTGTCGTAGGCGAAAAGACTGACGGGACCGTTACGGTCGGAGAGGAAATAGATGGTGTCGCCGATCCACATGGGATAGTGATCGTTCGAATTGTCGCGCGGAATCTTGACGATGCTGGAATCTTTGAGATCGGCGATCCAGATGGGAGTCGTTTGTCCGCCGCGATAACGCTTCCAGGCCATCTGCCACTGCGGATGCGGAACGTAGGCGATGTGGGTTCCGTCCGGAGAGAACGATGCGTCCTCGGCGATGGGCAGCGGAAGTTCGGAGGGAAGTCCGCCATCGACGGGGACGGTGTAGAGCTGATCTTCAAAGTGCATGAAGCTGTCGCCCCACGAATTGAAGAGAATCTTCTTGCCGTCGGGAG
Organism: uncultured Acidobacteriota bacterium; assembly: GCA_963763845.1. Classification (GTDB taxonomy): domain Bacteria; phylum Acidobacteriota; class Terriglobia; order Terriglobales; family Acidobacteriaceae; genus Sulfotelmatobacter. Next base: position 126,344 of record CAVXPX010000006.1, on the reverse strand, counting down.
TCCATCCGGCGACATACTCTTCGGCGGGATGGTAGGTCAAGCGGCGGGGAACTCCGCCCTCGGCGGGAATGACGTACACGTCGAGATTGCCGTCGTATTCGCCGGTGAAAGCGATCAAGGATCCGTCGGGAGAAAAGTAGGGAAGAGTTTCCTGGCCGACGCCGGAGGTTAGGCGGCGCGCGTTTCCACCGTCCCGGCTGACGATCCACAAATCGCCGCCGTAGTTGAAAACGATTTGTGTTTTGTTGACGGTCGGGAAGCGAAGAAGAAGTGGAGGATCGGAAGGAGCAGCTTCGAGAAAAGTCGAAACAAAAACGATGGCAATCAGAACGAGGTATCTGCGCATGTTAGGAAGCTCCGCAAAGAGTTGCAAAAGCGAAGGGGAATCTTAGTTGCGAATCGGAAGAATGGTCAAGGCGCACTGCTTAAGGGCGGCGCTACGATTTGGGCTTGGTTTTGCCGGGGAGGCCAGCCGGGTTCTCGTGGGTTCGTTCGCGGAAGCTGCCGCGAAGACCGGCGGCCAGTCCGACGCTGGATTCTCCAAATTTGTCGCGCAGTTTGTCGGCGGCTGTGAGAGCGTCCTTCCAACGTTGGTTCCGATTTCCTCCGAGAAGATCGATTTGAGTTGCGGCTTCGGTTGTGAATGAAGAGGCGTGGACTCCCAGCAGGCGGATCGCGGTTCCTCGTTTCCAGTTTTTGCGAAAGAGGGCGCGAACCTGCTCAAAGATTTCGGTATCGAGTTGCGTCGGGTTGGGCAGAGTGTGGGCGCGAGTGATGGTAGTGAAATCTTTGTAGCGAAGTTTTAGTTGGATGGTGCGGGCGTAGAAATTGGATTCGCGGAGGCGGCGTCCGACCATTTCCGACAGACGCATCAGCGTAGATTCGAGGTGAGCCGTGTCGGCGGTGTCGTTGTTGTAGGTATGTTCGTGGCTGATCGATTTGGCGTCGAGGTCGGCGCCGACCTCGTTGTCGAACCATCCTCCGGCATCTTCGCCGCGCGACTTGCCGGCGAGCGCGAGTCCCCATTTTCCGAAACGCTGTTCGAGTTCGTGATCTTCGAGCTTTGCGAGGTCTCCGACTTTCTTGATGCCGAGCGCGTGGAGGTGCGACTCCATGACTTTGCCGACGCCGGGAATTTCGCGGACATCGAGCGGCGCGAGGAACTTCGCCTCTTCGCCGGCAACGATATAAAGGATCCCGTTTGGTTTGGCCTGTCCGGAGGAAACTTTCGCGATCAGCCGTGAGCTGCCGATTCCAACCGAGCAGTTCAGGCCGGTCTCAGCTTTCATCCGCTGATGCAGATTGTGCGCGGCTTTGAGCGGAGGGCCGTGCAAGCGCTCGGTGCCGGTCATGTCGAGATAGGCTTCGTCGACCGAGGCCATTTCGAGCTGCGGGGTGAAGGTGCCGAGAACGTTGAAGACTCGCTCGGAGTATTCGCGGTAACGCTCGGGGTGTCCATCGACGAAGATGGCGTGCGGACATTGCTTGGCGGCGGTGCGAAGCGGCATGGCGGAGTGGACTCCGAACTTGCGGGCTTCGTAGGAGGCCGCGGAGACGACGCCGCGCTCGTGGCGCTGGCCTCCGACGACGACCGCTTTCCCTTTTAACGATGGATCGTAGAGTTCTTCCACGGAGACGAAGAAGGCGTCCATGTCGACGTGGAAGATGGTGCGGGGGAAGGCGGGTTGGGGGGCGAGGGACATGCTGGGGGAATTTTACAGCCGCAGGGGAAGTTGGATTGCGATGGATGCTGTCAGACACGCGCGTCTCGCTTCGCACGACGCGTGGAACAGACCCTTCGGCTGCGCTCAGGGCAAAGCTGCGTCCCTCCCTACATACGCTTTCCTCACGGGCGCTGGCGCCGCTGCGTTGGAATGAGAGAGCTGCATATCGATCAAGGGAGTGGGCTGCGGCGCGATAAACCTGCGCCCGCCGGACAGCCGAGGGCGGCTGTCCCCAGACGCGGTTTTTGCTCAGGGCAAGCTGCGTCCCTCCCTACATACGCTTTCCTCACGGGCGCTGGCGCCGCTGCGTTGGAATGAGAGAACCGCATATCGATCAGGGGAGTGGGCTGCGGCGCGATAAACCTGCGCCGCCGGACAGCCGAGGGCGGCTGTCCCCACACGCGGTTTTTGCTCAGGGCAAGCTGCGTCCCTCCCTACATAAGCTTTCCTCACGGGCGCTGGCGCCGCTGCGTTGGAATGAGAGATCTGCATATCGACCAGGGGAGTGGGCTGCGGCGCGATAAACCTGCGCCGCCGGACAGCCGAGGGCGGCTGCCCCCACACGCGGTTTTTGCTCAGGGCAAGCTGCGTCCCTCCCTACATTAGTCCGCCCCTCATTTACTCTGCGGGGGTGATCCTGAGATTGCGGAACGAGACGTGGCCGGCTTCGCTGCCTTGGAGGTAGATGGGGCCGGGCTGGGCTTCGTGACTGTCGACTGCGCCACCGGTGATGCCGGGGATTTCTTGTTTATCGATGATCATGTTTCCATTTTGAAGAACGGTGACGGTGCGGCCAACAAGAGTGATGTCGTAGGTCTGCCATTCTCCGGGACGGCGTGGCTGTTCCGGAGAGGCAGCGAGAAATCCGTAGATGCCTCCGGTGCGCATGGTGGGGCCTTCGGGCACAGGGTCGTCTTCAATCTGGAGTTCGTAGCGTCCGCGAAGATAGACGCCGCTATTCGATCCCTTAGCGCAATTGAATTCCACGTGCAGTTTGAAGTCGTTGAATTTGGCATTGGAGATCAGTTCAGGGCCGTGGCCGGGGCTGACGAGCGTTCCGTCCTGGACGGTCCATTTGGCGGTTGCGTTCGGGTCGCTCGGCGTCCATCCGGTGAGATCTTTACCGTTGAACAGCTGGATCGGCTTTCCCCACTTCGGCGCGGTCGTTCGCTTGAGGGTAGGGGCTCTCACGCCGGTCCACTGCCAGGGAGTGCCGTCGGGGCCGGTCGTCGTTCCGGATAGCGTCTTGCCGGAGAGCTGGCCTTCGAAGACCATGTCGTCTTTTCGGTCTTCCTCCTGCTTGGGAGAAACGAACAGGATGTGATTGCCGGTGATCTCAATTTTCGGAAGCGGGCGGGCATTTCCCCAGCGGCTGACGAATTCGGCGTGGAATTGTCCGTTGTCCTGGGTGATCTCAATCCAGGAGGGATAGTCGCGGCCGGGAGTCTTCAGAGTAAGGTCCCAGCGGCCGAGGAAAGATTGCGGCGTCGTCTCGGGAGATTTCTTCGCAGCGGTGAGCAGTGCCGCAGTCAAGAACAGGATCATTAAAGCGAGCGCAGTTCGGCGGGGAGTCATCATAGGAGTCCTTTCAGGGGTATTTGGCCACAACGGGGATGCGGAGCACAAGGCGGAGGCTGGTTCCTGCGCTGTGGCGACTTCACGACTCGGTCGGGATGCCAGAGAGCGCGGGTGATCTGTAGAAGTATCGCGCGTGGATTCAGGGGGTTAGCCGGTGATGTGGGTTTTATCAGCGATGCATTGCCGAAAATGCGGATGGGCGGTTAGAAATTACGCTGCGGATCTGGCATGGAGTGTGGCGGCGCTACTTTCCGCGTCCGCTTCTTGATTCACGGAAGATTCAGTTCACGGAAAGGTGAGGGTTATGAGAGTGTCGCGCGTGGTGTTGATTCTGGCGTTTACGGTTGCGATTTCGGGCTTGGGATTGGCTCAATCGGCGGAATCGGGAGTTCCACAAGGGTTGGAAGCGCTGCGGGAGAGCGCGTCGTCGAAGACGGAGTTCACGCTGGACCATTCGATGCTGGTGCTGGCGGCGAAACTGGATTCCGATGACGATGATTTCCGGCGGGTAATTGCGGGCGTGAGCGGAGTTTCGATTCACCGGTATCACTTTGCGGAGCCCGGAATGTACGATCCGGGATCGCTGCAGATGGTGAAGAAGGAATACCACGCCGAGGGCTGGAAGCAGTTGGTAAACAAGCATGAGCGGGATGGCGGCCCGGAGGCGACGAATCTGTGGCTGCGATTTGAGAACGATGCGATCAGCAATATTGCGGTGCTGGTGGCGCGCGCGAATGAAGTGACGTTGATTACCGTGTCGGGATCGATCAGTCCTCTGGACCTGGCACATTTGGCAGGGCACTTCGGGATTCCGAGAATTGAAGGTGGAGTGCGGGTGCCGGCGGGCGATCGCAGTTCGCAGTTGCGGTGAGGAGAAGAGAAGGCCCTCTCGCACTTGGTAGGAATGGATCGACAGCAGTTGAGCTTCGCAGTGGCGAAGCTCAATCCTCGCTCACCATGACAGTGCCACCGCGCCAATTTATTTCCAGTCTTTCCTGAGAGATAATCCGCACATTTTTTCGGCAGATTCCTCCCGCACTTGCTTTGGCAAGGGCGCGTGCGTTTTTCCACAACGCGAGAAATGCCATACGGCGTTTCTGCGGTAAACCTTGTATGGACGCGGGGTTTGAGGCGTGACAGGATAATATCCCCACTCGGGGAATCAAATGTCGGACACGCCGCCCGGTGATACACTACGCCAACTAGCTTTCGAAATTCCTCGGCAGCGAGTCCTGATGACTGTTACCTATCTGCTTTTCCGAAACCGGGAAAATTTAGCCGAAGAAAATTCCCCAAGTTCAAGGAGGGTTGTGCCGTGGTGAATAAGGAGTGGTCCCTGGGAAATGTGGTTGTCGTTATAGCCGCGGTTTTTTCGCTGGCGATGTGCGCGGAAGCAGCCAACACCTATAGCGTTGTCCGCAACTTCAGTCCGAGGTCGGGAGACATTCCATACGGCGGGCTGCTGATGGATCAGGCGGGGAACTTGTATGGCGCGGATTCGTCCGGCGGAACGCAGAACTGGGGAACGATTTTCGAACTGACGCCAAACGGCAAAGGCGGCTGGACTTATACCGAGATCTACGACTGCGGCAAAGCGGATGATTGTTCGGTGCCGGTGGGATCTCTGGTGATGGATGAGGCGGGCGATCTGTACGGCGTGACTTATTTCGGCAATGTGTTCGAGCTGATGCCGAGCGGATCGGGAGTGTGGACGGGCAGAGTGATTCACACCTTTGGCGGTGGGTCGGATGGAAGCGCGCCGAGTCCGGTGATCCTGGATGGGGATGGAGATTTGTATGGCGTGAATGGAACGGGCGGGCATAACAATCTGGGATACGTTTTCGAGTTGACGTCGTCGATTGGCGGATGGTCGCTCGTTCACCTGCACGATTTCACCGGAAGTGATGGAGCCGAGACGACGAACACCGCCGGCGGACAGGTGGCGGGACTGGTATGGGATTCGGCTGGAAATCTTTACGGCACGACCGGCTTGGGCGGGTCGAGCGCAAAATGCCAGGGCGGCTGCGGGCTTATTTTCGAATTGAAGAATGACTCGGGTTCGTGGACGGAAACCGTGCTGCACGATTTCACGGGGAGTGACGGAGCGAATCCGGATGCGCCGCTGACGATGGATGCGGCAGGAAACCTGTATGGAACGACGACCAGCGGTGGAACCAAGGGGCTGGGCGTGGTGTTCAAGTTAGCGCCGAGTTCGGGAACGTGGAGCTCGAAAGTGCTGCACGATTTCACGGGAGCTCATCTGGATGGCGCATATCCGAACACGGCGCTGATTGTGGATGCTGGAGGGAATTTATACGGCGCGACGGAGTCGGGCGGCGCGGATCTTCAGAGTTGCCAGGTGATGAACGACTTCGGATGCGGCACGGCGTTTGAGCTTTCTCCGAATGGCACACAATGGAAGATCTCGATCCTGCACGCGTTCACCGGCAGGAAAGATGGCGGCTTCCCGGGAGGAGTGGTGCGGGATTCGAGCGGCAATCTCTATGGAGCGGCGCAGGCCGGCGGTGCGAATGCCGGAGGCCTGTTGTTTAAGATTGTGCCCTAGCGGTGGCACGTCAAGCGATGAAGCAGAAATCCGGTTCCTGATTATCGGGAGCCGGATTTTTTTGGTGGATTTCACCTTCACGCTGAATCTGGGCAGCGGGCTACGCTACAACCTGAGCCCGCGTTATGCATTCACGGCCGGACTGAACTGGATGCACATTTCGAACGCGAACCTGTCGCAGGGAACGCCTCCGAACTGGGGTATTCGGGAATTACGGGATCAATGTGGTTGGGCCGATGATCGCCCTGTATGTCCGGATTGGGCGGCACCCGCGGCGGTCGGAATAGGAGCAAGCGAATAGAACTCAGGCCGGGCATCCCGGAAGGGTATTCCGGATCCCGGCCTGTGTTTTACTTCACCTTGGTGTTGATCTTGTTTTTGAGGCGAGGACAGCTTTCCTCTGGGGGAAGCCCCATTTCATTCAGACCGCGGAGGCGGCCCTATGCGGGCCGCACTCGCGGTGTTGAGAGTATCGTTCAGTTGGCCGGAGCCGTGTTCGCGGCGGTGGTCGGCGTGGCCTGCGTTGCACTGTCGCCATAGCGAGCCAGACGCGGGAAGAACGGCGTGACCTCAAACGGCATCTTGTCACGGGCTGAGGTGATGGCGACCGGAGCCGTCTTCACCATTTCCGCCGTATCATTCCAGGGATTGATCTTCACGCGTCCACCGAGGGGCAGAGCCGCGATCTGATCGAGCTTGTTGTTGTCGAGAGCTGGTCCCTGCGATTCGAGCGCCTGCAGACGAGTCACCGTGCCGTTCTCGGCCAGAGGGTTGCCCAGATGCGTGGTCAAGAGCGCGCCGAGTTGCGGAGCGCGCGCCTGCAGAGCCTTGAGAAACAGCCCAACGCTGTCCAACTTCTGCGCGTAGGGCGAGTTCTTCAGGATCTCGATGGCTTTCTTGTCGGCCGCGGCTTCTTCTTCCGGAATGTGCTTGAAGCCCAGGTTCTGATACGTGCCATCGTCAGAGAAGAGCATGCGGTCGTTGAAGGCGTACTTCGAGCCCAGGTTGTGACCGAGGACGATGTGCGCGAGTTCGTGCGAGAGCACAGCCGCGAGACTGGCCTCGTCGGGAAGAACGTCGATCAATCCACGGCTGATGACGATGGTGTTGCCGACGCTGAAAGTTTCCAGCGGGGAAGTGAGCAGCACGCGGGTGCGAACCGGACGCGGCAAATCAATGTTGTTGGTGACTTCGAGGTTGTTGACGACGGTCTGAAGAATGTGGTCGATGTCGCCCTCGGGAGCCAGCAAGCCCGCGCTGGTCAGGCGCTCGACGACGTTATCTTCCGCCTGCTGCTGCCATACGCGCTCAGCCTGCAGAGGCGAGGCGTCTTGCGCGGTCGCGCTGCTGTCCTGGACGGAGTCGACGCGGATGTTCGTCAGTTCGTCGTCCTTGGTGCCTTTCTTCAGATCGTAGCCCCAGATGCGGGTCTGCGCCTTGAAGGCCATCTTGTTCTTGACACCCGCGCTGAAGTCGCCTTCTTCGCTGTAGATGAACGAAGGCACCCAGTAGCCGGGGATCAGGTTCAGGCGCCAGCTATCCATGTGGAAGAAGTAGGAATTGCGCGGGGCGGGAGCATACGTTCCGTTGAGGCGAACGATGTTGAATCCCTTGTCTTCTACCCAGATGCGGCCCAGGAAGCGGCCACGGCCAGAGTTCTTTTTTGGAGTTACATCGAACACCAGGCAGCGCACATCGCCAAGGAATTCGCGACGGACGTAGCGGAAGTCATAGTGCTCGCGGTCGAAGTCGGTGCGGTCGGCATAAACCATCCAGGAGAAGCCCATCGGCTGATACTGGACCTTGAAGAGCTTCTGGAATCCGCCCATCAGGCGGGTCTCCATACCCTTGTCCTGCTCCTTCAGATAGTCTTTGCGGTCGACGGTCTCGCCCATATCCATACGGCCGAGGAAGTAGTGGTCGCCGCTGGGCACGGGGCCGAGTTGCGGATCGGAGGTCAAGTTCTGCAGATAAGTTTCAACGACCGGGGTGCGCGCCGACAGAACTTTGATGAGAGCGTGCTCGCGCTGAATGAACAGATCCACGACTTGCGCCATCGTGGTGGGCGCGGGCTGCGGGGCGGGTTGCGCGTCGGCGGCTGGCGCGGCCGGAGCAGGCTGTGCTGCGGCAGCGGGTTGCGGCGCGGGCTGTGAGGTCTGCGTAGCATCTGGCGCAGCCGTTTGTGCGGACGGCTGTGACTCCGCCGCTTGCTGTGCGGTCGCGCTCACGGAAACCAGCAACGCCGCGGTAAGAATCCAATTCGATGTACGCATGACTCTATTCTCCCAGTCCAAACCCAAGTTCTTTTACCGTTCAACAACCAGAGTTACTTCGCCAAAGTCGTTCCAACGATTCACATTTAGTAGGCCAACTGGAACATGACGTGAACCACCGCCGTCGAATCCACGGGCTGACCGTAACGCAAGGCCGGCTTGAAGCGGATCTTATTAGCGGCGGCGACTGCGGTTTCATCCAAGCCGTGACCGAGTCCGCGGACGACGCGATTTACGTGCAGCGTTCCATTTGCCGAAAAACTCACTTCCAGAAGAACTTCGCCTTCCAGTTTCAGATCGCGCGCTTCCTGCGTATAAAGCGGATTCGGCTTGTACGTGATTTCTACGGGCGTTGTTGCCGGACCGGTCTCAGCCTGGGCGATCTTCGGTCCCTGACGAACGACTTGCTCCTGGCCGAATCCACCGGTGGAAATGCCTTGCCCATTGCTGCGGCCATCGCCTTTGCCGGCGTTGGCGATACCGCTGCCGAAGCCTGCGCTGGCGACCGTGCCCTTGATGCCTTTCGCGCCGCCGGAGCCATTGCCTTGTCCCTGACCAGCAGGCATATCAAACGAACCGAGTGAGGCGGTGTAGAGCTTCGCGCCTTGCTTGCCGGTGCCGGGCAATCCGTTGGGATCGCCGAAGCCGCCGGTCTGAACCTGCTCCACGGGCGCATTCACGGTGGGCTTGGCAGAGCTTCCGCCGAAATCTCCCGTATGCACCAGCTGAGGACGGGCGCCTCCAACTGCGATCTTCAGTTGCGGCGCCTGAAATTGATTGACAACAACTTTCGGAGCCTCGACGGGCTGCGGCGCCTGGCGACGCAATTCGCGCGGCACAACCAGCCTCGGCTGCTCGAACACGGGCAACTTCACCGCTGGAAGCAGCTTGGCCTTCATTGCAGGCTTGGGCTTGATCGGCGCCGGCTCGGGACGCAGGGCCGGCCGCGGGATGATCTCCGTGATGTGATACTGCGACAGTTGAAGCCTTTCCGGCAGAATCAGCCCGAGGTTAATGACGATCAGCAAGAGCAGAAGGACGATGCCATAGGCAGTCGCCATCGCCCGCTTGTTGATTTTGCGTTCGGGTAGTAAACCGAGTTGAAATCCGCCAGAAGCTGTCGGCATGCACTTTCCTTCCAAATTGGGGCCCAGCCGGGGAGAAGACCGGGGCTTGGAGTCTTAAAAATACGGGAGATAGGACAGGGGGTAAACGTGTCCACGGCTCTTGACCTTCAGTAACGTGGACACGTTCCACTTGGGGAATCGTCCCAAAACGGGCTTGGGACGGAGGGTTTGGGGCGGTGCGCGTTCTCTGGCGGACGAATCCGGCAAGAAACCCGGAAGGAGCGGGTGAGAAACCGGAGTTGTGCCGATCTGGTCGGAACGATCAGCGATTTCTCGAGGCGGACGCCCAGTTAGCGCGGAGTTGTCATCTGCGCGACGGGTTCCGGCTTGAGCGGGAGAGACACTTCCAGCGTGCCCATGCGGTCGCTGATGCGGTCGCGGACGCCGACACGGATGGAGACGGCGTTCAGAGGCACGATGAGAGATTGATGCGCGCGGTAGAGGCCTGATTTGTTTTGGTCGGACTGGGCTGGCGGCTCAGGAGCGGCATCGTTGACGATGCCGTTCAGGACTTTTCCGTCGACATCGAAGGCGGCGGCGGCAAACTCGAGCATGGCTTGCTTGCCGCGGGCAATTTCATTCTTGAGCTGAGGGTCGAGCACGCGGTACTCCACCACATAATTTTGGATCTTCACCGGCCGGACAGGTTTGCCAGAATTGTTCCGCTTGCGGGTGCGGTAATAATGCGCCTGTTGGACAAGCTGTTCCATCTGTTGCGGAGAAGCCACGCCGGATGGGCCGTCGGCCCGGAAATGCGCAGAAAAAATCAGATCATGCAACATCGGTGCGCCCGGGCGTATGTTGCCTTGAAGCACGTCGCCGGCTTGCAAGGGGAAGACCAGAGGAGTGTGCGAAACAGATTGATCTGCCGTTTCATCTTCCGGGGCATCGACAATAGCGCTGTCACAATAAGTACGCCGGTACGAAAGCGAGTAACCGGCCTCGTCAAGCTTGACGCCAATCTTGTGACACTTGCCGTCGTTGGATCCGCTAGGCGGGGCATAGGTCAGGGTGTAGTAGGTCCCGCCGGCTTCGGTGGCTTCGGCCAGGGCTCCCGCAATGTCGTTGTCGCTGTAAAACGCGCGGCCGCCGGTCATGGACGCAACCGCGTCCGCGGTGGCGTAATTCCTGTTCAGCGAACCGCCTTGCCCGGCGGTCTGCATAGCCTGCAAGACAGGGTTTGAGGTCGGACTGCTGGCAGCGCTGGAGGAAGCGCTTCCGGGGTTTGGAGCGGTATTATTCGCAGCGCCTCCATTCGGCCGGCCGCCGGTAAGAGCTCCTTCCGGATTTACCACTACTCCGCGGACATTGACAGGGAAGAGGGCGACTTGCGCCTGCGCGAGCTCGTTAATCTCAGCCCGGATTGCTGCCTGCAGGTCGGAAGGATCGCCATCACGAGGAAATAGGTCGATCTCGAACTGTCCGGCGATCCAGATCAGATTCTTGCGTCCCGGAATTCCATCGAGATACTGGCCGATGTGGGTGAGCATATCGAGAGCGGTATACGGATCGCCTTGTCCGTAGTTCGCGCCATACAAAAATATCTTTGGCAAATTCTGATGAGGATGGCTGCCGTCCAAGGCGGCATGAAGCACTTCTTTGTCGCTAGTGAATCCCTGCACAAGGTGCAGTTTATCGGTGGCCGCGAAGACTGCGAACCGGGTGCCGTCGGGCTTGCTATCGACGAATTTGAGAACCTGCTGGCGGCCTGTCATTTGATCCTCAATCTCAGTGTTCACCAGGTCGAGGAGGATAACGTAGAGCGGTCCACGCTCGGGAACTGCTGGAATATCGAGGAAAACGTTGGGCGGCAGCGGAGGCGCGTTCGGTCCCCGCGAGATGGACGGTTTGTTGAAATCGTAGGCGTCGAAAGAAAGAACCCGCTGCGGCTGCTTGTCCTCCATGACTGAGAAATCGTTTGCCTTGAGGCCGCGCACAGGTTTGCCATTCTTATCCTGCACCGTCACATCGACGATGACCCGGCGAACTGTTTGGCGGATTGTCATAGTGGGAACGGGTTGCCGTTCCTGCGACTGAGACTGGGGCGTAGCGGATGTTTGTTCAACGTGTTCCGCTGTGGCCGACGGACTTCGCGCTGTTGAGGTGGCTTTGGCAGCGGCCGGAGCGGAATCAGACTGGGCGGACGCTGGGGCAATACAGAGAACAGCCAGTCCCAAGAAAGAAAGGGCAAAGGAGCGAACAAAGCGAAACTTCACACCATACCTCCGACAGGTCAAACCAGGTCTGCGGGGGGAAACGCTGGCATTGTATTCACAATTGTCGATTTTCGATTGAAATATCTCCCAATCGGGTTCATACACAACGGGAGCAACCGACTTCGCTCTGAGACTCAAGACCATCACCATCATCACTTCCCCGATTCTGGCCGTCCGATCGAAACATTCCTGATTCTAAGGTTGCGCTGCGCGGGCAGACTTGCTGGCGAGCCAGCCGATAGAAAACGTTACGCAAGTTCCGATCATGACCCACCAGGTCCACGGGACGCGGGTGCCGAGCCACAGATAAAGTTCCACGCCGAAGCCGCAGGCCATGCCGAGCATCGTGCCGGTTCCGTTGGCACGGCGCGTTAGGGTGCCGAGCAGGAAGGCTCCCAGCAACGCTCCGTAGGAGACCGAGGCGATCTGGAGTCCGACTTCTACGACGCGGCCCGCTTTGTGAAGGGCGATGATGGCCAGCGCGAAGAGAATGAGTGCCCAGAAGAATGTCGCCATCCGGGACAGGCGCATTTTGGTGCGTTCGTCCGACTGCGGACGGAAGCTGGCGTAGAAATCCATGATCGCGCTCGAGGAAAGCGAATTCAGGGCGGCGCTCAGGTTCGACATGGCGGCTGCAAGGATTGCCGCGATCAATAAGCCGGAAATTCCGTGGGGCATCCGCGTCACGATAAATGTCGGATAGATGCGGTCCGGTCGGCCAAACGCGGACGATGGCGTGCGGTAATAGGCCCAGAGCAGGACGCCGACGATCAGGAATAAAGCGAACTGGAAGAAGATGGCGATGCCGCTGGAAAGCAGAGCGGTGACGGATTGCTTCTCCCCTCGAGCTGCCAGGAGTCGCTGGACGATTAGCTGATCGGTGCCGTGGCTGGCGGTGGTGAAGAACGTTCCACCGATCAAGCCGGCCCAGAATGTATAGGGGATCCAGAAATTCGGGCGGAAGTCAAAGACTTGAAACTTGCCGGCGCTGGCGGCCGCGGCGTGAATGGCGCTCCAGCCTCCGGGAACCAGATGCAGGATGGTGACGAGACCGACGAGGGTGCCTCCGACATAGATCACGGTTTGTACGACGTCGGTCCAGATGACGGCAGCGAGCCCGCCTTCGAATGTATAGATGAGCGTCAATGCGGTGATGATCGCGATGGAGGCCACCTCGCCCGTGCCCAGCGCGATGGAGACGACAATCGAAACGGCATAGACGCGGACTCCTTCGGCGGCAGCGCGGGTGAGAAGAAAAAGTCCGGCGGTGAGCGAGCGGAGCCTGCGTCCAAAGCGCCGTTCGATCAGTTCGTAGGCCGTGTAGAGATCGCCGCGGAAGTATTGCGGCAGGAGCACGAAGCTGATGACCACGCGCCCGACGATGTATCCCAGGATGACTTGCAGAAAGGCGAGATTGCTGTCGTAGGCTAGTCCGGGGATGCTGATGATGGTGAGTGTGCTGGTTTCTGCGGCGACGATCGATAGAGCGATGGCCCACCACGGAATTTCGCGTCCGGCGAGGAAGTAGTCGCGCAGCGTGCGCTGCTTTTTGCGGAAGCGCAGGCCGAACAGAGTGATGCCTGCCAGGTAGAGCCCGATGATCGCGAAGTCGAGTTTGTTCAGACCCATGCTGAGTTCGTCTTACTGCAAAAGCGCGGGCAAACCCCCGCGCGACAGCCAGCGAGACGCCGGCGCTACACAACTTTCCGCGCGACACTCTCGGCCGGATCGTACGTCTCGGAAGAAATCGTCACTAGCCAGAGGTCGATGTCGCCATCGTTTCGAACCGCGTGCGATTGGCCTGGCGAAACGAGCACAATGACCGCGCTGCGTCCGTCGAAGTCGCGATGCTGTGGGGGCGCTCCTTCGGCTTCATCCCAGTGCAGCGACCATGTCGCGCCGGGGAGGACGATGATTGCCTCGCGTCGCCGCAGATGATAATGATTGCCGCGCACGGCGCCGGGCTTGACGGAGGCCGTGTGGACGTCCGCCATGCGGCCGACGAAGGCAAGAGCCTCTGAGGGCGCAGTGAAGCTGAATCCGCGGGCGTCGCCGGAGTTTTTGAGTTCCGTGATTTGAAGCTTTGCGGTCATGATCGATTCGTTTCGCCGGCGCAGGAGCACGACGGGAATTTCTATTATCGGGGGAATCCGACGGTTTCGCGAGTGAGACTCTGTAGTCCTCATTGTGGGCCACCAGATACCGTGAACTGACAAGCCCTCTGATTTGATGATGGGAGGGAGCGACCCGCGCTTCCGTCGAGGGCTGAAGCCCATTGATTTGTGACTTCATCGCGACGCTAAAGCGCCGCTCTTCCACGTTGCGGCGCGGACACAGCCGTGCCGGTCTCAAACCGGGTTACGTGTTTTCCCGGAATTGTTTTATCAAGATAGCTTCCCAGAACAGAGAACCGCTCTGTGTTAGAACTAACGCGTGCCCTACTATCTTGGGATTGACGGTGGCGGGACGAAGACCACATGCGCGGTGGGCGACGAGTGGATCCTGTTGGCGACCGAAACCGCCGGGCCGAGCAATATTGTTCGTGTCGGCGAAGCCACGGCGCGGGAGTCGCTGCTGCAGGGCGTGCGGCAGGCGTGTGGGTCGGCCGGAATCGCTCCGCAACAGATTTCGCATACATGTGTGGGAGGGTCCGGCGCGGCGCATCCCGAACTGGCGGAGAGAGTGCGGGAATTTCTCGCGGAGCTCATTTCTTCTCCGATCGATGTTGTCGGCGACATGCAGACCGCATTGGAAGCGGCTTTCGGCGAGGGTGCGGGCGTGGTCGTGATTGCCGGGACCGGCTCGATTGCATACGGGCGCGACCGCAACGGGAAGACGGCTCGCGCGGGTGGATGGGGATTCGCCATCGGAGATGAGGGTTCCGCGCACTGGATCGGGCGCGCCGCAGTCAACGCCATCCTGCGCGCATCGGATGAGCACGAGCGAACCGATCCGCCCTCGGCTTTTGCAAGCGCAATTTTCAAGGCCTGGGGCGTGCAGTCTCTGGCCGACTTGGCACGCGCGGCGAACTCGGTGCCGCCTCCGGATTTCTCAGCCTTGTCTCCCGCGGTTTTTGCCAGCTCTGATCCTCTGGCATCGCAGGTTCTTGCCGATGCGGGAGGGGAATTGGCTCGTACTGCGCACGTGGTGATTGGCCGCTTGTTCGGAGAAGGCGCGCCGGGAGCCGTACCGGTGGCCATGACTGGAGGAGTCTTTCGTCACGCGCCGGCCGTGCGAGAGGTTTTCTACAATGAGCTACGCCATCTCGACGCGCGCGTGGAAATTCATCCATCGGTGGTGGATCCGGTGGATGGGGCGCTGCGCATGGCGCGGAGAGCGGCAAAGCGGCAAAGCGGGGATGAGTCCTGGCGGAGATGACTTACCTTCCCGCGGGCTTCAATCGACATTCTGATTATGCAGGAATCTTTCCAAGCCGACGGCGTGGCCGAATCTGCGCTCCCGAGCGCGAAGCCGGTTCCGGCCACTGCTTCCGAAAGCGCCGCGCTCACTGAAGACTTGGCGCTGGCGCAGCTTGAGAAGCGCGATCTGACTGCGGAATCAATTCAGCAGATCAGCGAAGACACAGGGGTGATGAAGTCGCGCAAGGTGCGCGTGGCAGTGGCATCGCATCCGCGGACCCCGCGGCGCATTGCGCTGCGCCTGATTCGCGAACTCTACACGTTTGAGCTGATGCAGTTCGCCTTGACGCATGCCGCACCCGCCGACTTGCGGCGAATGTCGGATCAGCTGCTCGTATCGCGGCTTGCGTCGATCACGTTGGGTGAACGCATTGCGCTGGCGCGACGCTCGTCCGAACACGTGGCTGGGGCGTTACTCACGGACAAGGAGTCGCGGGTGTGGCAGGCGGCGCTGGAAAATGCGCGTCTGACGGAAGTCTCGGTGGTGAAAGCTCTGCAGCGAACGGCGGCGACGGCGGCCTTTGTTGAGGCCATTTGCCATCACGTGAAATGGTCGGTGCGCCGCGAGATTCGCATTGCGCTTTTGCGGAGCGCGCACACGCCGCTGGCAAAGGCGCTGGAATTTGCGCGCGGCCTGCCTCCCGCTCAGCTGCGCGACATTCTGCACACCTCGCGTTTGCCGGAGAAAGTGAAGAGTTATCTGCGAAAGGCGTGCGAGGAGAGACGGTAGAGCAGGAGCTAGGGAACAGGGGCCAGACTTTCGTCGTGGCTCGAAGCCGCGACTTTTCAAATCAGGTCGCGGAAAAGAGTTTTTCAGCAGCCGTGCCGTTCCCAAAACCGTTCATGAGATCGATTCCGAGAACTGCGAACTGCCTTTCTACCTTCCTCCGCCGATTTCCAAAATCGCTCCTGTGATATAGGACGCTGCTGGAGACAGCAGCCAGAGGACGCCTTCCGCGATTTCGTCGGGCAGGCCGGCGCGTTTCATCGGAATCGACGGCATCAGGCGTTGCAGGCGTCCCGGTTCGCCGTTGGCCGCGTGCAGTTCGGTGGCGGTTAGTCCCGGGGCGACTGCATTCACGCGAATCCCTTCGGTGGCGACTTCCCGCGCCAACCCGATTGTGAAAGTGTCGATGGCGCCCTTCGATGCTGCGTAGTGGACCCACTCACCAGCTGAGCCGGTGTGAGCCGCGCGAGAAGAAATGTTCACGATGGCTCCGCCTGTGCCGCCGTGTTTCGTCGACATGCGGCGAACGGCCTCGCGCGCGCACAAGATCGATCCGGTCACATTGACAGCGAACACGTTTTCGATCTGCGCGACAGAGACATCTTCGACCCGCGCGAATCCACCGGTGACGCCCGCGTTATTGACGAGGGCTTTGATTGGTCCGAGTTCGAGCTCGGCTGTTTCAAACAGTTTCAGGAGCAGGTCTTCATGGGAAACGTCGGCCTGGATGGCGAGCGCTCGGCCACCGGCTGCGACGATCTCGTCGGCAATCTTCTTCGCTTCCGACTGGCCCGTGTTGTAGTTGACCGCGACCGAGTACCCGCGTTGTCCCGCGAGCCTCGCCACCGAAGCGCCAATTCCGCGACTGGCGCCGGTGACGAGGAGAGTGCCGGGTTGGTTCGAGTGGGCCAATGAAGTTCTTAGCAATGAGCTGTGAGCGATGAGCGATTCGCAGTCAGTGATTAGCCAAGCAGTTCGGCGCGTCCACCACTTTAGCAAGAAACGATGTCGTGACGCGAAGAGGGAACTGCAGGCTGCTGTTGCACACGTTCGTAATCTGCCGCGGGGCCGGGTTGATCCATAGCATAGAAGTGCCCATGCGTGAATATTGGCAAACCTTGATCGAGGAGCCGTGGAAGCCGGTGTCGCGGCCGGCGATCGCGGCATGGATCGTCCTCTATCTGGCGTTTCTCGTGTACGCCTTCTCGGCGCATGGCGGATTTCTTTTCATCGACAACGCCAACCTGGTGGTCCACGAAGGCGGGCATAATTTATTCGGATGGTTCGGTCCGACGATTGGCCTGTGGGGAGGAACGCTGCTGCAGTGGCTGGTCCCGTTTCTTCTGGCGTCGTATTTCTTTACGCAGCGTCAGACTGCCGGATTCGTCTTCTGCCTGTTCTTCTTTTTCGAGAACTGGCTGTACACCGCGACCTATATGGCCGATGCGCGCGCGCAGGTGCTGCCGCTGGTGACGACGGGCGATCCGGATTTCGCGGAACACGATTTCTATACCATCTTCTCGAGCCTCGGCGTCCTGAACTACGACACGAAAATCGCGGCGGTGGTGCGCATCCTGGGCTGGTGCGGGATGATTGGGTGCGTGGTGTGGCTAGCGGCGAGATATAAGGATAGGGTCGAGTAGCGCGGCACGATTGGGCCAATCAACAATCACAAATTCAACAATCAACAATCTTCCTACGGCATCCAATCCGCAATAAAAATATTCGTCTCGTGCGGCGCTTTGCCGTTTCGGTTTGATGCCCAGACTAATTTCCTGCCGTCGACGGAAAACATTGGGAAGCCGTCGAAGCCGGGGCTGTAGGTAATGCGCTCCAGGCCGCCGCCGTCGGGGTTCATCATCCACAGTTCGAAGTTCCCTTCGCCGCCGGTGGCGTGCGTTTCGGGATCATAGTTCGAAGAGAAAATGATTTTCTTTCCATCCGCGGTGAAGGCCGGGCCGAAGCTGGCTGCGCCGAGATTCGTGATCTGGCGCTTGCCACTGCCGTCGGATTTCATGATCCAGATTTCGAGCGACGTCGGGCGAATCAGATTCTGCGCCAGCAGTCCCTTGTAATCGGCAATCTCTTTTTCCGTCTTCGGATGGTAGGCGCGATAGACGATCCACTTGCCGTCGGGGGAGAAGGTCGGGCCGCCGTCATATCCGAGCTCGTGCGTCAGTTGCTTCACATGTTTGCCGTCGGCGTCCATCGTGTAAATATCGAGGTCGCCATGGCGCACGGAAGTAAAGGTGATCTTCTTGCCATCGAGCGAAATCGTTGCCTCGGCGTCGTAGCCGGGCGCCTTTGTGAGTTGCTTGAGATCCGATCCGTCGGGATTCGCGGTGAAGATGTCGTATCCCGCATAGACACCCCAAACGTAGCCCTTCGAATAATCGGGTTTCGGCGGGCATTCCGGACTGGCTAGATGCGTGGACGCGTAAAGAATCTTCTTGCCGTCGGGAAAGAAAAAGCTGCAGGTGGTGCGTCCCTTGCCGGTTGAGACCATGTGCTGATCGCTGCCGTCGATGTTCATCTCAAAAATCTGGTCGCATTTCACGTCGCCGTGCGACGACTGGTAGATCAGTTTCTTGCCGTCGGCCGAGAAATAGGCTTCGGCATTTTGTCCGCCAAAGGTCAGTTGATGGACGTTGCGCAGATGCTTCTCCTGCGGCGTGGCCATGTCGGGCAGGCTTGAGCTTTGGGCGAAACAGGGAAGCGCCAGAAGCAGCGGGACGGCGAGCAGATAGACGAATGTGTTCTTCATGTGTGGCGGCTAGTGTAGCGCGGGAAAAGCTGGAACCACAAAGGGTCGGAGTCGAACCATTACCGCCGAGCACTCTGAGGTCGCAGAGAACGAAAACGCCAACAGGAATTCCTCGGCGTACTCTGCGGTCTGGTGTTGGTTGACTCATTCTCCCGAAGAGTAGAATTGGCCGCATCCAGGGAGGTTTTATGAAATCATTCCTTCCGATTCTTGTGGTTGCGTTTCTGGTAGCTACGATTTTTCTTCCGATCTCGCGTCCGAAAGTTGCCGCATCTCCGAAAGTTACCGTTGAAACCTTGAAACATCTCGAAGCCGAATTCATGCGGGCTGCTGCTGAGAAAGGTTCCAAAGGATATCTGTCGTATTACGCGGACGACGCGGTCGAGGTCCCCAATGGCGCTCCCGCCATCGAGGGCAAGGTGAATATCGCGAAGAGCATGGGCTTTCTCGATGATCCCAACAGTCGCCTGACGTGGAGCCCTACTGGGGGCGACATCTCCAGTTCCGGCGATCTTGGCTACACTTACGGCACCTACGAATTTCACTCGAAAGATAAAGAGGGCAAGGCGGGCGTGGAGTACGGCAAGTACACCAGCATCTGGAAACTGCAGAAAGATGGCCGCTGGAAAGTTGTTCTCGATATGGGGAATGCGAGCCCCGATCCGAAGCAGTAAGCTCCGCGGAAATGTGAAGACGGCCGACCCGCGGCTCTAGCCGGCGAATGGGCCGGTCGCGACCCGCGCCAGATTCTGCAATTCCTTCACGTAGATCGGCCGCAGCAGAAGACTGGAAAAGTTTCTTTCAAGGAACCCGCGGAAGCCCGCGCTGACCGGCAATTCCGTCGAGATCGTCACCTGCGAGTCGGCGGGCGCGCTGCCCGGATTTACGGTGAAGGTGGTTACGGTTCCGTTCGAATCGAGATTCGTTTCGACCAGCACGCGTCCGGGTTCGGGCTCGGTAACGGCTGCGCGAAAACTCTGCTTCTTTCCAAGCAGGGTCATCTGAAAATGGATGACCGTGCCCGCGCCCACTCCGCCTTGTTCGACTGTCAGGCCGGTGAACTGCCTGGGAAGAATGCGTTGATGGCCGTCGTTATAGTTGGCAATCAGCGAATAGACTCGTTCCCGCCGCGCAGGAATAATCGCCGATGCGCTGATGACATGCTTTTCTGGCTTGTTTCCGTTCATGGATTTCTTGGGTCGTCGCTATTTTGGAAATGACTTCGGATCGCTTCCGCCTGTATCCGCGTCACGACAGCCGATAGCGCCGCCGCGTCGGCCTGCTTCACCGCCCGTACGCTACCGAAATGTTCAAGCAGTCGACGTGTCGTGCTCGCGCCCACTCCGGGGATTTCGAGCAGTTCGGTGGAGCGGTCGCGCATCTGCCGCCGCTTGCGATGAAACGTGACGGCGAAGCGGTGCGCTTCATCGCGGATCATCTGAATCAGGTGCAGCACCGGCGAGTGATGGTCGAGCGCGATCGGATCTTTTTCCTGCCCGTAGACATACAGAATTTCCTCGCGCTTCGCGATCGCGGCCAGCGGTTGATTGATGATCTCCAGCGATTCGAGCGCCTCGGCCGCAGCGTGTAACTGGCCGAGCCCGCCATCGATCAGCACCAGCGACGGCATCGGCTTGTCTTCGTCCTGCAGACGCTTATAGCGGCGGGTCACCACCTCGCGCATCGACGCGAAATCATCCACGCCCGGTACGGTTCGGATGATGAACTTGCGGTAATCGGACTTCTTCATCTTGCCGTCTTCCCACACGACCATCGACGCCACCGTTTCCGCTCCCTGAATGTGGGAGATATCGAAGCACTCAATTCGCTTCGGGAGGTCGGGCAGGCCGATGACTTCCTGCAACTCTTCCTGGATTCTGCGGGCATTCGGTTTCAGTATGCGGAAGCGCTGATCGTAGGATTGCTTGGCATTATTTCCGGCCAGATCGATCAGCGAACGCTTGTCGCCGCGCTGGGGAACGATGATGTGAACGCGCCCGCGGCTGCCTTCACCCGCGTTCTGCTCGGAGAGCAGATCCTCGAGTTCCTGACAATCTTCAAAACCGACGGGCACGTACAGGTTGCGGGGTACGTAAGGCTGGCCGATGTAAAGCTGATTGAGCAGAGCGGAGAAGAATTCGCCTGGGGAAAATGACTGCGGTTCGACACCCGCCTTGCCTTTGTCGTCCGCGGTGGCGGGCGGGCTTTGCTGGCCCGGACAGCCGGGGGCGGCTCTCCCCACATGCTCCGTCTGAATTTCGGCTGTCCCCAGAGATTGCTCTGGCTCAACATCGGCGAAAGCGAACTCGGGCAGATCTTCCCAGAAAAATTCACGGCGGTCGACCATCTTTCCGCCGCGCATGTGAAACAGATTGACGGCGAGCATGCCATTCTCGTAGTGATATCCGAAGACATCGGCATCGTCGCCCTCAGCCGCGGCAATTCGCTGCCGCTCCTGCAGTTGCTCGACGGTAGAAATCAAGTCGCGATAGCGCGCCGCGCGTTCATATTCCTGATCGCCCGCCGCCCGCTCCATGCGCGCCCGCAGAGACTTCGCCAGATCCGTCGGACGACCCTCCAAAAACATCTTCACGTCGCGCACTGCTTCCTGATACGCGTCCGGCGTCGTCAAATCTTTTACACACGGTCCCAGGCACCGCTTGATGTAGTACTGCAGGCAGGGCCGCGGGTGAAACCGCGTCAGGTCCACCTTGCAGGAAGGAATCAGAAAATTGCGGTGAATCAGATCGACAATGCGATACGCGAGATTGGCAGGGAAGTACGGCCCGTAATACGCGCTGCCGTCCTTGCGCAGCCGCCTCGTGACATAAACCCGCGGCCACTTCTCGCTCAAGGTCAACTTCACGTAAGGATAGGTTTTGTCATCGCGCAGCAGGATGTTGAAGCGGGGCTTGCGCTGCTTGATCAGGTTATTTTCGAGCGCCAGCGCCTCTTTATTGTTGGCAACGACGATGTACTCGACATCGACGGCCTCGCGCACCAGCGTTCCAGTCTTGGCATCTTCCCATCGGCCTTCGTGAAAATAGCTCGATACCCGGCTGCGCAGATTTTTCGCCTTGCCGACATAGATGACCTCGCCCTCGGCGTTTTTGTACAGGTACACGCCGGGCTCGGTCGGAATCGTACGGATTTTTGCCAGCAGATCCATGATGCGAAGGGATGTACATATTCTATTGGATGGACCACCATCGCGCTGTGTTACAAAAAGGGCAGGTGACTCCGATAACGTCCAGCCGAAAGCTCAAGATCGTTGGCCTCCTCACACTGCTTGCCTGCATTTTTCCGACGGCGGGCAAAAGCGCAAGGGCCGTGCCGCAGAACCAGGCCTCGCAACCGCAGGTGACGCAATCGCCGCAGGAAAAGCGGGACGAAGCGGCCCGGGCCGCCCAGCGCGCCAAGGCGCATCATTTCGACCGCGTGCTGATCATCGTGCTCGAGAATGTCGATTACGAGCGCGCCATACAGGATCCCAACCTCGCTGCTCTTGCCAAACAAGGCGCCAGCTTCACCAATTTCCATGCGCTGTTCCATCCCTCGTATCCCAACTATCTCGCGATGATTGCCGGGACGGACTTCGGTCTCCATCGCCGGGGCAGCTACTTTGGGGACAAGCAGGTCGATTTTCCGGACGATCCCGAGCATCGGACGATTGCCGACCGGCTGGTCGCCGCCGGGTTCGATTTCAAGCAATACGCCGAAGAGCTCCCGAATGCGCCTTGCCCGTGGCAGGTTCACAGCCAGCACGTGGCGAACAAGCTTGGCAATTACGTGCGGCGGCATGTGCCGTTTCTCAGTTTCCGCGAGGTGCAGCAGAAGTGGTGTGACCACGTGATCCACGTCGACTCAACCAAGGCTGATAACTATTTCGTCCAGGATGCCCGCAAAGGACTCGTCGCCTATTCGTTTTATTCCCCCAACATGAATCATGATGGCCATGACACCACGGTGATCGTGGCGGGCGCGTGGGCCCGCAAGTTTCTCGACGAATCTTTTCCTGAAAAATTGCGGCAGGGGACGCTCGTGGTCGTCACCTTCGACGAATCCGGGGGAAACCAGGATAACCGCGTTTACACGCTCTTTCTTGGAGACATGGTGAAGCCGGCGAGCGAGCAGGACGCTGCCGCGCTCGGCCACTATTACAACCATTACAGCGTGCTGCGGACGATTGAAGATAATTTCGGACTGCAGCCCTTGACCGCCAACGACCGGGACGCCACGCCGATTAAGGGCATCTGGAAGTAGAACTCCTCTCCCGCAGAACCCACTGTCCAAGTGTGTTACAATTATGACAAATGAGTAATACACTAACAATCCGTCTTACAGATGAGTTGCTGGCTTGGCTGAAGGAGACTTCGCGGGCAACTGGCGTGCCCGTGGGACGCCTGGTGCGTCAGCACCTGGAGACTGCGAAAGCGGGGCGCGGCGAACGGCGATTTCTCCGGTTCGCCGGAGCCTTCAAGGGTGGGCCGGCCAATGTCTCGTCGCGCAAGGGATTTTCCCGCTCATGAAAGGCATTGCCGACACCGGCTTTATCGTCGCCTTTGCCCGGGAAAACGACGAGCATCATGCCTGGGCTGTCGATGTCGCGAAAAGGATCAGTGAGCCGCTACTGACGTGCGAAGCAGTCCTGGCCGAAGCGGCATTTCATCTGGCCTCGACCTCATATGTTCTCTCGCTCCTGCGCGAGAACATGCTGGAGGTCGCCTTCGATTGCACGAAAAACCTCGAGCAGTTATCACAACTCGCCCAACGATACGGAGATCAGCAACCCGACCTAGCGGATTTGTGCTTGATTCGCATGAGCGAACTTTATCCGCGGCACACCGTCATCACCGTGGATGAGAGCGATTTCCGGATTTACCGGCGAAACAAGAGAGAAGTCATTCCCTTGTTGTGCCCGCCCGTGCGCCGCTAGATGCCGAATCTGAACGGGACCGTATAAAATTTCCATCCCGAATGTCCCCTTTGCTGCACTTTGGGCCTTTATGTTGCGGTCTGACCAATTGCCGTTCCTTCCGCAAGCCCTTGAAAACGTATATACTTACCTTGGGGATCGTGGGTGTCGAGAACTGGCATGTCCCGTGCAGAAGTGGGAATCGGGACTTGTACATTCGGTTAGTCATTCCCAGGGCTTATGAGTTGTAATCGCGCGCCGGGGCAACCCAGGATGCGCCAGATCAAGATGGAATTTAAGGAGCCTCACCCTATGAACCGCACTTCGTTAATGATTTGCCTGGCAGCCAGCATGGTCGCCACCGTGGGCTGTGCCAGCAAGAACTACGTCAAGCAACAAACGACGCCACTGATCAACAAGACCAACGAGCTGGACGATCTGACCGCCAAGAACAGCCGCGACATTAAAGACGTCGACGCCCGCGTGCAGTCCGGACTCGCCTCCGTCAACGCCAAGACCGCGGAAGCCGACCAGAAGGCGCAGACCGCCGGACAGAACGCAACCCAGGCCCAGCAGATGGCCGACGCTGCCAATGGCCGCGTAGGCGTGCTGACCAACACGGTTGCCAACCTCGACAACTATCACGCGGTCGCTGAGACCTCGGTTAAGTTCGGCTTCAACAAAGACAACCTGACGCCGAAAGCGAAGCAGGCTCTGGATCAGCTTGCCACCAGCATCGCCTCCACCAAGGGTTACATCATCGCGTTGGAAGGTGGAACGGATTCGGTCGGACCCCAGGACTACAACTACGATCTGAGCCAGCGCCGCGCCAACTCCGTGATTCAGTACCTGGCGTCGAAGTACAACGTGCCGGCCCACAAGATCTACATGATCGGCTTGGGCAAGGATAAGCCGGTCGAGTCGAACAAGACCTCCGCTGGCCGCGCCGACAACCGTCGCGTCGATGTCCGGCTGATGACTAACACCGTGGGTGAAGGCAATCAGCCCGCGCAGCCGACCACGGGGCAGAACAACCCGTCGTCGATGTAATCAAGTTTTCCCTCCTCCCCGGAGGACTTCGCCAACCAGGCCGCTCAATGCCTCCCCCCTGAGCGGCCTGTTTTTTTTGTGCGCCTTCAGCTGCGATTCTGATCAATCCATCAGGCTAAGGCTGTGGGTGCCCCATGTCTCGCTCGCCTTTGCGAGACGTGGGAGATTCCTACCTCTGGTTCCTCCGTGCTTCCCGTTGTGCCGCAGGCGTACCATGTCAGCCATGCCATCCATAACTTTTTCCCGGCGCACTTTTCTGGCGATGTCTTCCGCTTTGCCGTGGGTGTTTCGCGGAGTTGCTTTCGGCTCCGCACAATCGATTCCCGTCGGGCTCGAACTTTATTCCGTTCGCGATGAATTGCAGAAAGATCCGCAAGGCACGGTGCGGGCCGTCGCGCAAATGGGATACCAGGCCGTCGAGTTCTACGCTCCGTACTACGAATGGAGCGACGCGCAGGCCAGGCAGATGCGCAAGCTCATGGACGAACTGCACATCCGCTGCTACTCCACGCACAATGATCAGGAATATTTCAGCGCGGCGAAAATCGAACACGCCCGGGATCTAAACAAAATCCTCGGCGCGAAATATATGGTGCTGGCGTGGAGCGATCCCAAGTCCAACCTGGATGGCTGGAAAACCCTCGCCGATCAATTGAACGCAGCGGCCGACAAACTCGCGCCGGCCGGCCTGAAAGTCGGCTATCACAACCACGATGCCGAGTGGAAGCCAGTCGATGGCAAGCGTCCCATGGACATTCTCGCGGCCAATACCAAGCCGTCGATCATGCTGCAACTGGATGTGGGCACGTGTCTCGAAGCCGGAGCCGATCCTGTGGCCTGGATCCAAGCCAACCCCGGACGCATTCGCTCCATCCATTGTAAAGACTGGTCTCCGGAGAAGGGCTACAAGGTTTTATTCGGAGAAGGCAAAGCGGATTGGAAAGGAATTTTTCGCGCCGCCGAACACGGAGGCGGGGTCGAGTACTACCTGATCGAGCAGGAAGGAAGCGACTATCCGCAAATGGAAACCGCGCGCCGCTGCCTGACCGCGTTCCGCGCCACGTATGGAGGACGGTAAAATAGAGGCCATGCGAAGTTTGGAATATCGGCCTGGGAACAGATTGTGTGAGGAGAGCCCTCGGCGCTCGCGTCGAGCGTGTGGGGACAGCCGCCCTCGGCTGTCCGGTCGAGCGAAGCTCAGCAGCGCCGTTGCGCCTTGGAGAAGAGCCGCTCAACTCCCGCCGTGGCTCCTTTTGCTGACACTTATCTGTATCCTTGCAATCAGCCTCTCGGCCCAAAATTCGAGCCAGTCGCCTTCCAGCCAACAATCCTCCAGCCAGTCATCCTCGAACTCCAAGAAATCCGACACGACAAACGCTTCGGAGCCGAATGCGCCGAATCCAAATCTTGAGCCTCCACGTTCCGACCGCGTGAATGTCAACGATCTGGGAAGCGCCGACGGCGAGAGTTCCAGCAAGACAACGCAGATCGATCTCAGTCCTCCGGCCGACGATGTCAAGGCGCATCCGCTGAGTTCGGTAGTTCTGGAAAACAGCGAAGCTTCTCCCAACGACGGCAACGTCAACGAGATGCATGCGTGGAACCCGCACAAAGCAGCAAAAGACATCGAAGTCGGAGACTTCTACTTCAAGCGCAAGAACTATCGCGCTGCCGAGAGCCGTTACCGCGAGGCGCTCTATTACAAAGACAATGATGCGGATGCGACGTACCGGTTGGCTATCTGTCTGGAGAAGATGAATCGCCCCGACGACGCGATTGCCGAATTCCAGAGCTACTTGAGGATTCTGCCGCATGCTCCCAGGGCGGAAGATGCGAAGAAGGCGATTGCGCGGCTGAGCAAGCCGCAACCCGAAAAGGCCGCGAAGTAGAGCACTGATACAAGACGGAGAGAACAGCAATTTAACGCTCCGGTTTTTTCGTGCGCCGTTTCTTCCGGGCGACCGCCTCATCGCGATTTCCGACGCTGCTGTGCTCGCCTTCCCCGAGGATCAGGGTCGAGGGCCATTTCGGCCCGGTCTGGGCGAGTCCTTTCGGGCGCGCGGACAATCGGACCAGGCTCTCGACCGCATCGGCGCAAGCATGCACAGCCTGCGTCCGCAGCGCGCCTTCAAGTCCTCCCCGGATCACGAGCATCGCCGCACCATGCATCAACGACCAGATGGCCAGCATCAAGCGGTTGTGCTGGCGCGGAGATCCCTTTAGCTTCTCCGCCAGCCGTTGCCGCATGAAATTAAACGATGGCCAGGGCTCGTGCAATGACGGAGGCCGACCCACCCCGTCAAACAGGACTTCATAGGCGTGCTGGTTTTCCAGGGCGAACTTCAAGTAAGTCTGGACAGACTGCTGCAGGGTATGTGTCCGGCTTAAAGCGGCGAAGAGTTCATTTCGCGTCTTCAGGCGCAGCGCCCGGAGAATATCTTGCCGGTCGCGATAGCGCTCGTAGACCGTAGGCGTCGTGGTGCCAGCCGCTTTCGCGACGGCGCGCATCGTGAGCGATTTTTCTCCGCCCCGCGACCACAATCGCGAAGCCGCTCCCAGAATGCGTTGTTCGAGTTCCGGGTCAGGATGCCGGGGCATGATGCCTCCCGGTTGCAGGCGCGAAGTATTTCTTGCACTGCGTATTATTAACGTTGTATACTAATTGCACAGCAAAAAGAGTGACCTTGCAGGGTGGGCCCTGGCGAGTCCGCGAAGTGGCAGTCCTCCCATTGCGGCTCCCTGGACCCACCCGCTCCATTTTTAAACTGAGTAAGGAGCCGTTCATGCCGTTTGGAGGTAAAAATCGCATTGATGTCGCCCGTCTCAAGGCCGATCTCTCGGCGGCGAGCGTGGAATTGTTAAGCGCGCATTGTGCCGCAGATCGCGTGCGTCTGCAGTATTCCCTGCAAGACATAGTTTCTTTCGGTGAAAGACACGCGCTCAAGCGCGCCATTGCTTCGGCTGAAGCTCTTTGCCGCTTCTTCTCGCAGATCGAGAATCACCTTAAAAAAGAAGACGCGAGGAGTTAAGCGGACTTACCAACGAGAGCGGAGTTCCGCAAGACCGAGAGCCGCTGCTTATTTTTCGACCCGGATAAACTCACCCGTCGAAGCGTTGACCGAGACCGTCAGCTTCGCGCTGTCGCGGTTTGCCCCATAGATGACGTGCCACACCAGTTCGTTGGTGTTGTGGTTCCAGTCGCACCAGTAGCTGACCGGCGTGTCAGGCGCCTTCTCGAGAAGCTTGTCTCCGCCGTGTTTCTGTGCGGTCTCTTCCGCCTGGTCTGAATCGATCTTCAGGAACGCCATGTCAAAGACCTGCGTCGATGCGTTGTTCGGGTTGTAGCTGTCTTCGATTCCGGGATTGACGCCGCGCGAAGGCGCGCCATCGGCTGAACTACCCGACCAGGTGTAGGTCTTCTCGGAACGCGCCGTGGCCGAAGCGAAGCTGGCGCGCCACACTGCCCACTTGCCGTCGTGCCCGTTGCCATCGCTGGTTACGATCGACTCAATCCGGTACGGCTTGGCGTCTACGTTCCATCCCCGCGCAGCGACGTACAGCTTTTGGAATGCCGACCGTGCCGTGATGAGTTCCGGCGCCTTCGGCTCGGGCTTGGCCTCTTCCGCCGGCTTGCTCGGTTCCGAATTGCATCCGGCGAGCAGGGCCAGAAATGCGATGACCAGCAGAACAGGCAGAATTCTTAAGCTGATTTTGCGCGAAGCGCGCGTGCACGGCTTCGTCGACGACTGATCGTTGCTCCCAATGTGGCTCAGTGCAGCCGTTTCCATGGCATCCTTCCTCAGAACGCGTTTGCGTTTCGCGATCGGAGTGAAACCTCATCGGAGTTTTGCTTCTGCCGACAGGTTCGCCGCGCGCGACTGTGCGTTCCCCTCTCCTGATATAAATGTTGTGTTTATCGTTGCGGCAACATTCTATCTGAAAGCCCGCAAAAGGTAAGTAACACCCGTGGACCCTCACCTCGAAAAATTGCAGCGGAAAATTGCTTCGGCGATCGAGGAACTGCCCGCGGGCCAGTTGGTTCGTCATGCCCCGGGCAAGTGGAGCGTGGCCGAAATCCTCGAACATCTCTATCTCACGTACCGTGGCACGATCAGAGGCTGTGGGCGGCTGCTTGAGACCGGTAAGCCGCTGGCGACGAAATCGAGCTGGAAACAACGGGCCCAGGCGTTTGTCGTCGTCACTCTTGCGTATATGCCGACGGGAAGGGAAGCGCCGCAAAGGGCGCGTCCGCGGGGCTGTCCTCCGGAAGAAGTCACCGCCGAAATCGCATTCGCTCTCAGCGAAATGGATCGCTTGTTGACTGATTGTGCCGCGAAATTTGGCCCGCGGGCGAAGATCATGGACCATCCTTTTCTCGGTCCCTTCTCGATCCAGCAATGGCGAAAATTTCACCTTGTCCACGGACTTCATCATGTGAAGCAGATTCATCGTCTCCGCGAAGAACTCGGCGCCGGCCGGATCTGACGAAATCTTTGCGTCCAAAGAAAAAGGCGCCGGAAGCATTCCGGCGCTCTGATTCTTTGTCATCCAAGGTCAGGGTTCGCGGATCGAGGGAGGCACGCCAGCCTTGCGCGCTTGTTCCTGGAGATCGTCGAGTTTCTGCTTGGCGTCATCCATCGCCTTCTGCTTGTCGGCGATCTGCTGCTTGTATTGCGCGTCCTGCTTGTCCCAGCCGGTTTCATTGCGCAGTCGGTTGCCCACGTCGCCGTACATCGCCGCAGCGCGCAGCTGGTACTCGCGCTGCAGCACATCCAGTTCGCGAGTCAGCAAGTCAATCTGATCCTGTTGGGCCTTGATTTTTTCGGCCCACTGTTTCCAGGCTGCCTGCTTCGTGGCTTCATCTTCCGGAACGGCTGGAGCACTATTCGCGGCAGATTTGTCCTCGCTTCCAGCGTTCGATTGTGTCTTCGCGCCGCTGTCGGAAGCCGGAGTGGACGCCTGCGCCGAGGAGGCGTCCGTCGCGGTGTCTTGCGCCGGGGTCGGCGTGCCTACGATCGACAGCGTGTCTTGTCTCGGCAAGTTGTCGTTATCGAAAACTTTCGGCTTGGCAGGCGTGCCGGATTCTTTGCGGATCTGGCGCGCATATTCGCCGAGCGACTGGCCGTTCGCCGAGTTCTGCGTGTTGGAGGAGGTCTGATTCTGAGCGGTGGCCGGAAGTCCCGCCACGGCAAGAAGCAGCGTGAGTCCTATTCCACTGTATACAGTTGGTTTCATAGTCCACCTTTTCCTGCAAAGCTGTTCGCGTCCGGAGACTGGACCGTCCGCGTCGTACCGTTCATCGTCCCGCCGCAGCGCTCCGGGTTGCGGGCTTCGTCGTTAAGAATCCGCCAATGCTGCGATCCAGTTGCGCGGCCTCCTGCGCGATATCGATTGCGAGTTGCCGCGCCAGATCGGGATCGCGGTTGCTCGCCAGTTGCTGCGCGTATCCGGCAATCGTCGCCAGCGAAGTGCGTAGCTGCAGCGCCATCTCCGCCGAAAGCTCTCCGTGCAGATCCTGTTGCCGCCGAATCTTTTGGAGTTCCGTCAGATCGTTGATGAGGCAGGCGACTCCGAGCAGGCTGCCATCGACGGCCGGCACTTGCGAAACCGTCATCGAGAGAAAACGTTTCTCGCCCGAAGGCGTTTGGTATTCGCCTTCCATCTGCCGGCGCTTGCTTCCCTCGCGCAGCACGGCATGAATCTCATCCGCGATGTGAACCTGACCGGAATCACCCGAGACCGCCGCCTGCGAAGCGGCGCTGCGAAAGATATCCTGCGCGCTCATCCCGTTGACCGCTGCGAATCCGAGAATTGCTTTGGCCGCGGCATTCGAGGTCTTCACCAGCCCGTTGCCGCCAAACACCAGCACGCCGCTGGAAAGATTCGACAGCACAGCCTGGCTGAAATTCTCGCTGGTGCGCGCACGATGCTGGTCCGCCTGCGACTGCACTTGCAACTCATGCTTCTGCTGCTTCAGTTGCTGGATGACGGTGTTGTACAGATTCAGCGGCAGCGTCTCCATAGAGCTGGCGGGAGATTGCACTTCCTCCGCTTCCTCGGAGATCTTTTTCCGCAGCGAGCGCACGAACAGCAGACCCAGCATGAAAAAGAATGCCGAGCAGAGCGCCACTGTGGCGGCGCGCAATAAAATCGGATTGGTCAGGATTCTCACCAAAATCTCCCATACCAGCGCAGCAGCCGTTCACCCACAAAACAGGCCACCAGCGCCATACTGCCCAGAAAGACGCCAAACGGCATCTGATAATTCCGGTACACCACTTGCGCCGACTGCCAGGCCCGCTGCCGCGCGGCTCGCGTATCGGCGAAGCGCTTCATAAACCGGTGCGTGCGCTTCAGCCAGACCACCAGAACGGTGGTCAGCCCAAATACCGATCCCGCCAGCGATGCCGCGAAAATCGTCAGAACCGTTTCCTTGATTCCGAGGAACGAGCCCATCATCGCCATCAGCTTTACGTCGCCAAATCCCATGCCTTCGGTTCCGCGCCATCGCAGGTAAATCGCTCCCGCTCCATAGATGAATGCGGCTCCCACGGCAGCCCCAAGCAAAGAATCGGCCAGCGACAGAACCCGATCCGCAACTTCTCCGCTGAACGGAAGATTCAGCGATCCTGACAGAAACTGCGACGCCAGATCCTTCACCGGCACAAATACGCTGAAAATCACGCCGATCGCCAGCCCTGTCAGCGTCAGGTTGTCGGGCAGCAGCTTCGTTTCCGCGTCCGTAAAGATCAGCCCCAGCACCAGAAACGAGAACGCGCAATACTTCACCATCGCAAGCGTCAGGCCGAAGTACCAGTAGCACGTGAGAAACAACACGCCCGTGAGCAGCTCGATCACCAGGTATCGAGGCGAAATCGGCGCCTGGCAATGCCGGCAGCGGCCACGCAATATCAGCCAACTCAGCACTGGAAGATTGTCATAGAGCGCGATCGGCAACTTGCATTTCGGGCACGCCGATCTCGGACTCACGACCGAAATCCCCCGCGGCATCCGATAGATGCACACGTTCAGGAAGCTGCCGAAGGCCAGCCCGAGAGCGAAAACCGTTGCTGCGAATACGGGATCCACGAAAATCTCAAAGAGATCGGCAATCCTCCGCGGCCTGTGGAGCAGACCTCTCCACGGGAACGCGCGAAGTGCCTATTCTTGGTTGGATTATAAGGCGATCAATCCCGGAGGACTAAGTACCGAAGTCACTGTCCAGAAGGCCGACGACCGCCAAGCTATTGGCCAATTGGGGCTTATGCCGGCGGCCAGTGACGAAGCGCCTTTGGTTTCTTTTGGTCTCTCGACAGCAGCCTTATTTCTTCTTCAATTCCGACAGCCAGTTCTGCACTACGGTCAACCCCTGCGAGGCGCCTTCGCTGGGAGTAATTCCGACAAACCGTTGCGCGTCACGAGTCATATCGAACTCCCGCGAGGCGCCAGCCAGCGCAAGGTGGAATAAAGGCTGGCTGCCGCCCACCCGGAAATCCGAGCCGGAACCATCTACTTGAACGGCAATGATCCCCGACAGATCGTAATAGTCGAGTTCTTTTCCGTCTGCACGCCAGCGCGGTTCGAGGCCGCTTCCAGACGAGACCTGCCATCGTGCTCCTGTCCAGGGAAACGGAGCGACGAAGATCTCGGGCCGGTTCATCTCGGTGGACGTATATGCCACCCATCGGCCATCCGGTGAGAACACGCCCTCGATCTCCTTAGCGTCTGACTCGGCGTATTGAAATGGCTTGCGATCGCCGGACAACGGTAGCACCCACAACTTCAGATTCAGTCCGAATCCTCGCTCATACAGCAAATACCGTCCGTCCCGCGACCAACTCGAAACAAAGGAAATGTCCGCGTCCGGCGATGTCAAGACAACCTGATCCGGAGCACCGCCATTGACTCCCTTGACCGAAATCTGCTTCTGCTGATCCGACGCGAAGGCGATCTGGCGCGCGTCCGGCGACCATACCGGGCTCCTTTGCACTCCGCCATTGAAAGTCAGCCGCGTCTTCAAATTGCTGGCCAGATCGAAAATCCAGATCACAGCCGCAGCGGTGTTGGCATCTGTCGCCGCGAGCTTCTTGTCGTCTGGAGAAAGCTCCACTTCCTGGAATGCGCCCAACTCTCCGATCGTGCCAACATTTTTTCCAGTTCGGTCATACCAGGCCAACGACTGACTTCCAGCCGCCGAACCCGAGGCATAGACCAGCAAGCCGTTGTTCGATGCGCTTATGTTCGCCCGCCAAAGCGCGCCGTCGTACTGTGCGTTCTCACTCAAAATCTCGGGCTCGCCGGAGAATTTTCCGCTGGCCGGGTCAAACGATTGCGCCACCAGAGAGTTGTCCCGCATCGAGAGCAGTTGTCCGGACGCGTAGATTGCGCTCGACAACGTGTGGAATAGCGGCCGGTTTTCTTTCCCATCGATCGATGCGTAGAAAACTGCCGTACTGGGGCTTGTCTGTATCGTGTGGTTCACAGCGTTATAAAGGAAGTGTTTTCCGTCGGGCAGAATCCACGGCCAGCGATGGGAAGTATAAACGCTGTTGTCGACCTTCGTAACCAGAGTCGGCGTCCCCCCGTTTGCCGATACGCGCGAGATGCCGGTGTTATAAGAGAGCGCGGCCAATATCGTGTCGTCCGGACCCCAGCTGCCACCGCGCCCCAGTGCCGCGTCGCAGATCGCCAGAGGAGCAGTTCCATCGATGTCGATCCGCTTCAGCTTGTCGAAGGTGAAGAATGCGATCGATCGGCTGTCAGGCGACCAGAATGGAAACGTGCCTCCTTCGCTTCCGGGCAGAGGCTGAGCCGTAATGGAATCCAATGACCGCAGGTAGAGCCGCGAAACTCCAGCGCTGGTCGCCGAGAACACAAGCGATCGACCGTCGGGCGAAATCACTGCCGGACCGCCAGAATCCCCCGAGAGGTTGAACTGCGCCTTTTCCGGTGGATTCACCGCCAGCCGTAGCGTTGGCGGTTCT
Source organism: uncultured Acidobacteriota bacterium (assembly GCA_963763845.1). Lineage (GTDB taxonomy): Bacteria > Acidobacteriota > Terriglobia > Terriglobales > Acidobacteriaceae > Sulfotelmatobacter. Next base: position 93,001 of record CAVXPX010000006.1, on the reverse strand, counting down.
TTGTGACTCTCCACGTACGCCATGAAGATCGCGGCTGCAGCTCCCACGGCCAGAACAACCATCGTCAGCCAAATCCAACTGAAGCTATTTTCTCGCGGTGCGAGAGGCAGCGCCGGCGCGCTCGTCTGCGATCCTCCGTCCGCGATCTGCCTGAGCTGCAACTTGACGTCGTGGGCCGTCTGCCAGCGTTCATCCGGATCTTTCGCCAGGCAGATCTTAATCAGCCGCTCGAGCGCAGGCGGAGTTCCGGGTTGCAGGGAAGAGATCGGCGCGGGATCCCGCTCCAGCACCGCCGCCATGGCGCTGGCCGCGGTCTTGCCCTCAAAAGCCCGCTTGCCCGTCGCCATCTCGTATAGCACCGCTCCCATGGCGAAGATGTCGGAGCGCCCGTCGGCTTCCTTGCCTTCCACCTGCTCGGGAGACATGTACTGGAATGTGCCCACGACCGCGCCTTGCGCCGTGAGCGGATGGCTTCCTATGGGCGTTGACATCGTGACGCTGAGACTCGACGATGTGGCCGGAACCGCTGCTGCCGTCTTGGCCAGGCCGAAATCCATCAGCTTGGCTCCGCTCTTGGTCAGCATGATGTTGCCCGGCTTCAGATCGCGATGCACCACGCCGTTGCGGTGTGCCTTCTCCAACGCATCGCAGATTTCGATGCCATATCTCAGCACTTGCTCGACCGGCAGCGGACCCTTGCGCAGGCGGTCCGCCAAAGTCTCGCCCTCGAGATACTCCATGACCAGGAAGTCAACGCCGTTCTGCTGGCCAATATCGTGAAGGGTGCAGATGTTGGGATGGTTCAGCGAAGAAATCGTCCGCGCTTCGCGGTCGAATCGCTGTTTGGCTTCGGGATTTTCCGACAGATGCGAGGGAAGGATTTTGACTGCGACGGTGCGGTCAAGACGCGTATCGCGAGCGCGATACACCTCGCCCATCCCGCCGGCGCCGAGCGCCGATTGAATCTCATAGGGGCCGAGTTTCGTACCAGGGGTGAGCGGCATCCGTCGGGGCAATTATATCCTTACACTTTGCCCGGATGCCTCGCTGCTTCGCGCGAATCTCGCCGTTCAGAAAATGCTATTGTTCAGCCTCGCGACCCTTGTACCATGGGCCGCTTAGGGCGCGTCCACCGCGCCCCGAGCCGCTAACAATCGGCCGCAGGTTACTTTCCCTGCTGGCTCTCGATATACGACACCAGATTTGCGATCCTTTGTTGGACCTGCGCTTCGTGTCCCTGATCGATGCTCGAGAATAGCGGTCCCCACACCGGCATGTCCGGGCTGCCGTGGGATGACAATGACGCTTGTCCCTTGATCACTGCCGCCACATGCGCCGCCGGATACTTTCCGCCATTATTCTTCGCCAGAACCGTCAAGTCCGTCGGCGGAGTCTTCATCGCCGAAGCGGCTGGTCCATTGCCCTTAGCGTCGGTTCCGTGGCAAACCGCGCAATAGCTGTTGAACATCGCTTTTCCAGAATTCGACGGAGCATTGGTGATCGCAACATGCTTGACGGTCGTAGAATCCTGCGCCGGAGCGTTCTGCCCCATGGCAAATGCCGAAATCAAAAGTAGGATTGCGGCCACACTGATGAATTTCATTACACGCATAAATTTCCTCCCGGGCGACAACGCCCAAAAACTGCCACAACAGCGCAGTTTAGGCCCGGTCCTACCACTCGACTGTGACTCAAATCACAAGCGGATGTGACCGTTGAATCCACTGGTTTTTGCGAGACCGCACGCCGGAGCGCGTAACCCCGATTTCTTACCACTAGAGACGCGGAGTCACGGAGTCACGGAGATAAGGTCACAAGAACGGCTTGAGACTTTGCTGCCAGACTAAGTCGGCGTCCAGGAAGTCGAAAATTCTCAGGACCTGACAAGGCTCCGAAAAGGCTGCCGCAAGCCCTCCTCCGCCCCTCTGTGCCTCCGTGGTGGGAAATTGCTTTCACGGAAATAGGAACCGCAGCAACTCCCCTTCCAGCGCGAGCGCCGGCGGCCGCTTTCCCGGAAACAATCCTTCCCAATCCTTCCAGTTCGAAGGCACCAGTCGAGTATGTGCTGTTGTATTCTGCACCCAACCGTCGCTGGTTTCCTCGCGCAGCCGGACCCCAAATGCGGCATCGTCACCGGAGAAGGGCTGCGATTTCCAATCGAACAGGCTTGCCGCTAGCGCCTCGGTCAGCGACTCCCGCGGATCGAGGCAGAAAATCCACTCGGCCGAGGCGGCCTGTACATACTCGCCCGCGGCCGTGCCATTTTTTCCCGCGAGAATCATGGCTCCGTACTCCCGCGCCACCCGCAAAGTCTGATCGCTCGATCCATGATCGACAATCACAATCTCGTCGCAGGGATAGAGCGTCTCCAGGCATCGTCCAATCCGCCGCTCGTCGTCCTTCGTATGTAAAAGGGCCGTGATCCGCCGCATCAAAATGATTTCCCGGTGCTTCGATCGTCCCAGAATTGTATCGCGCTTGAGAACGGCGGCAATCAGGCATTGTCCCCAGGCTGCAGCGCGGCAGGGGTTCATTCGAGCGGATTCTTGAACGTCGTGTTACATTGTCCCCCACAGTTCAAGGATGAGAATCATCACCGCCCAACAAGGAGAACCGTCCCCAATGCGCCAATTCAGATTGGTCGCAGTAACGATCGCCATCGCATTCTTTGCCGTTACGTCCCTTCGCGCTCAGTCCAAGGAGGAAACTTCCGTAAAGGTCGAAGCGAGCAAGACCGAGACCTCGAAGTCGGACCAATTCAAACCCGAGCAGCAGCAGTCGAAGGGGTCGGTCAGCATCGGCGGAAAGACGATCGATTACGATGCCTACGCAGGCACCCTGGTCGTTCACCCCAAGGGCTGGGACGACGTACCGCAAAATGCCGATCCCGATCCGAAGAACAAGGCTCCCGAAGCCAGTATGTTCTACATCGCCTACTTCAAATCCGATGCCAAGGGCGGGCCGCGGCCGGTGACATTCTTCTATAACGGAGGCCCTGGCTCTTCCACCGTCTGGTTGCACATGGGAGCCTTCGGTCCCCGGCGGGTCGTCACGGCCGACGACAGCCATACCCCCGCGGCGCCCTACAACGTCGTCAACAACGAATACAGCTTGCTCGACGCCACCGATCTGGTTTTTGTCGACGCTCCCGGAACCGGCTTCAGCCGCTTGAGTGGCAAAGACAAAGAAAAAGCCTTCTACGGCGTCGATCAGGACGCTTGGGCATTCTCCGACTTTATCGTGCAGTTTCTGGCGAAATACGGCCGCTGGAATTCGCCCAAATTCATGTTTGGCGAGAGCTACGGCACCACACGTTCCGCCGTCCTTGCGAACCTGCTCGAAACCGAACGCGATGTCGACTTTAACGGCGTCATCCTGCTCTCGCAGATCCTGAACTTCTCGCTCGATTCCGATTTTCCTGACGGCAATCCCGGCGTCGATATCGCCTATCAGCTGAATCTTCCTACTTACGCCGCAACCGCGTGGTATCACCACAAGCTGCCTGAGCCTCATCCGGATCTCAAAGCGCTCATCGCTGAGGTCGAGCACTTCGCGATGAACGATTACGCGCTTGCGCTTGAAGCCGGATCTTCGCTTCCTGCGGATCAGCGTCGCGTCATCGTGGAAAAGCTCCATCAATACACGGGGCTTCCTACCTCATATATCGAGAAGGCAAACCTGCGCATCAACGGCGGCGAATTTGAAAAGAACCTGCAGGATGAAACTGGCCTGACCACCGGCCGTCTCGATACCCGCTTCTCCGGCCCAACGTTCGATCCTCTAAGCAAAGAGGCAGGATATGATCCGCAGTCAGCGGCCATCTCTTCCGCGTACGTTTCAGCCTTCAACGACTATGTGCGGAAAGATCTGAAGTTCGGCGACGACCGCGAGTACAAGCCTGAAGTGGAAGTCTTCCGGTGGTGGAGCTTCCAGCACCGCCAGCCCGGCATGGGATTCGCCTTCCCCGGCGCGACCAACGTGATGCCCGATCTTGCCACCGCCATGAAATACAACCCGCAGCTGAAAGTCCTGCTGAACGCCGGATATTTCGACCTCGCGACTCCGTTCTATGAAGGCGTCTACGAGATGGAGCACCTGCCCATGCCGGCGGACCTGCAGAAAAACATCGAGTATCAGTTCTATGAATCCGGCCACATGGTCTATGCCCACGAGGCCTCGTTGAAGGCACTCCATGAGAATGTGGCAGCGTTCATCGCCAAAAGCAGCAATGTAAAAGGGAAGTAGACGGAGCGGTAAAAACAGATTCGAGGACCCTTCAGAAATCAGCTGCCCGAGTTTTCCGACGAGACCGAGTCGGCCGCATCTTCTTCGCCCGCGGCGACAAGATCGAATTTCTTCAACTTGTAACGCAGCGCATCGCGGCTGATATCGAGCAGGCGCGCGGCGTGCGTCTGATTGTTATTGGCCTGGCGCATGGCCAGTTCGACCATGGCGCGCTCGACTTCCTCCAGCGACGTGCCTTCTTCCGGAATATAGAGGCGGGGAAGCACGCGTCCGTTGGGCAGTTGTTTGCCGGCGCCGTCTCCCGGCGCGCTGCTGGCTTCGAAGGCGGTGAGTCCGCTGCGGGCGGCTTGTCCCACGGCGAAGGGCAGATACATCGGGCGCAGGATCGATTCATCTTCCAGAATCATCGCGCGCTCGATCGAGTTCTTCAGTTCGCGCACGTTGCCGGGCCAGTTGTGCGCGAGCAGCAGGCGCCGCGTTTCCGGGCTGATGCCCTTGATCGATTTCTTGAACTTCCGGTTGTACCAATCGACGAAAAAGTCGACCAGCGGCAGAATATCGTCCGTGCGCTCGCGCAGCGGTGGAATGAAAATCGCGATGATCGCCAGCCGGTAGTAAAGATCCTGGCGGAATTGTCCCTCGCGCACTGCCTTTTCAAGATCGCGATTCGATGCGGCGATCACGCGCACGTCGACCTGCATGTCGCGCACGCCGCCGACGCGCCGGATCACCTGATCTTCGAGCACCCGCAACAGCTTCGCCTGCAGCAGAGGAGACAACTCTCCAATTTCGTCAAGGAAAAGCGTGCCGCCGTGCGCCGTCTCAAACAGTCCCTTCTTCATCTGCTTGGCATCGGTGAACGCGCCTCTTTCGTGGCCGAACAGTTCCGCCTCCATCAGCGTCTCGGGGATCGCCGAGCAGTTGATGGCCACGAACGGCCCATTCTGCCGGGAGCTTTCGTAGTGGATTGTCTTGGCGACAAGATCTTTGCCGGTTCCGCTCTCGCCTTGGATCAGAATCGTGGTCGCTTCGCTGGCGGCTACTTTCTGCACGAAATTCATCAGCTCGACGCTCTTGGACGAGACCGCGACCAGCTCGTGATAGCCCGTGTGGCGCCGCACTTCTCCGCGCAGCGACTGTACTTCGGTGCGCAGCCGGGTGGCTTCCAGTGCGTTCTGTATGGTGACGCGTAACTCTTCGAAATCCAGAGGCTTGCCGATAAAATCATAAGCGCCAAGTTTAATGGCGTTTTTGACGTCGTCCAGCTGCGGATCGGCCGTGATCATGATGACCGGAGGCGCGTCGGCACCCTTCTTGATCTGCTCCAACACCTGTATGCCGTTCATGTCGGGCATTCGGACGTCGAGCAGGACCAGATCGGGATACTCGCTCTGGGCCAGCCGCAGACCGGGATCTCCGGCAGCAGCTTCGACGACCTGATATCCCCATTCTTCACATTTCTGGCGAAGCGACCATCGCACCAGGCGTTCGTCGTCTACCACCAGAATCTTCTCGGCAGGCATGCTTGCCTTAGCTTACTACGGGAGACGCGGAAGGGCACGCCGGGGGGGTGGGAGTTGGCAGAACCCAACATGCATCTGCGGAAACGCCGTCCATGTGGGGACAGCCGCCCTCGGCTGTCCGGCGGAGCGAAGCTCCACCAGGCGTCGGGGGGTGGAAGTTGGTGGGAGTTGGCAGAACCCAACATGCATCTGCGGAAACGCCGTCCATGTGGGGACAGCCGCCCTCGGCTGTCCGGCGGAGCGAAGCTCCACCAGGCGTCGGGGGGTGGAAGTTGTGTGGGAGTTGGCAGAACCCAACATGCATCTGCGGAAACGCCGTCCATGTGGGGACAGCCGCCCTCGGCTGTCCGGCGGAGCGAAGCTCCACCAGGCGTCGGGGGGTGGAAGTTGGTGGGAGTTGGCAGAACCCAACATGCATCTGCGGAAACGCCGTCCATGTGGGGACAGCCGCCCTCGGCTGTCCGGCGGAGCGAAGCTCCACTAGGCGTCGGGGGGTGGAAGTTGGTGGGAGTTGGCAGAACCCAACATGCATCTGCGGAAACGCCGTCCATGTGGGGACAGCCGCCCTCGGCTGTCCGGCGGAGCGAAGCTCCACCAGGCTGCCCCCAGTCCGCAAATTCTCACCATTACTTACTCCGGAATGACCGCCTTGCTCCTGTCCGGCGACGCGCCCTCGGGGACGCTGCGAAACGTTCCGATGCCGCTGATTGCTTCCCCAGCATTTTCTATCTGAAAGTAATACCGCCTGCTGGGCGTTAAGCCGGAGAGTTTCACGTGATAATTGCGTCCGTCTTTGCGCTCCACCGCCTCTGCCGTTTGCGTCATCTTGGTGCGGTCAGTCCGGTACATCACAGTCATCGTCCCGGACGCGCTGCTGGGCCATCCAATCATGCAGTTCGAATCGGACACATACTCAGCCACTGGACCGTTGGTGATCTGCTGATTCTGACTGGGAGCGGCCGAATTCTGGCCATCCCGGCTGCCGGATTCGCTCTGCCCGACCATAACGCAAACGGACAAAATGCTAATGAACACAAAATCCTAGCGCTAGCTTCATCTCTTCGTCCTGTGACCGCGAGTGGCGGCTATGGGGTGCTGGAAAGCCAGTCTTCGATGCACCGGGAGGGGAACTAGAGCTGGAGGCAAAATTCTCGGTGAGCCGTGGGCCGGGGGAATGGCTCTATTCCTCCTGCGTCGGGCAACATCTTCAGGCTGCTCAAAGAGATCCACGCTGGTTCGGCATGCTCGTTACTTTCGGTAGGGAAGCGTGAGTACATCACGATGCCTGCCGTGCCGATAGCCAAGCAAGGAAGAATTCGAATCCGTGCGCCCGGGAGGATATGGTGAACGAAACTCGTTTGCGTTGGACTCTGCAATCCAGTGATTTGCTTGGTCTCACTCCAGCGAAAGCTCGTGATCTGGTAACCAGATGTTTGCTTGAGGCTCAATACGAGACATTCGCACAAAGTGAAAAGCAACTCGGGCACAAGTCAGAATCCCGGGATCTAAACACGATCGCGGAGGGAGCGGTGCGCCTTGCTTTTCGGGAAGCCGAAGAAGATTATGACCATCCTTCCGTTGATGGCCTGATGAAAGTTGTCCAAGTGCTGGCGCGAAAGTCCGCCACGTGGGGTACACCACCTGAAATCATCGCGCATCATAAGCGCGAGATCGCGCGCGTGCTTGACTGCTTAGCCAGCGGCGCCGCATGCAGTAGAACAAATTAGTCTCGAATTTCGCGATCCCCTTCCTGTCACCGAGTTTTGTGATGGTCCTGCTGGGATAACCAACGAGCCGTTCTGCGTGTGGATTAAACCCCAAATTGTCTCCAAGAATGTGTCGCTCGATTTATCGTCTGCATTTTGCTTTCGGCATGGATCAAATTTTGATACGATCTCGCGCCATGAAGCACTACGAAGTTCTCCACTTTGAGGATCCCGTGAAACCCATCGGATCGACAAAGGCTCAGACCCTTTCTGAAATCTCTCAGGCGAAGTTCCATTCTGCTATCGATTACGTCGTTGCGGTGGAGGATGGCATAAACCGGACCCTCACGGAAGAAGAAGAACGAAAGCTCCGCGCCCTCCGCCATGGAAAAGCGTCTTGAAATTAGGGGATTCCGCATTTTGATGGCTCGTCAATAAGTTCTATAAAAAGGGATGTCAAGAAAAAAGCTCCGCCTCGACCGGAGGATCGAGGTTCTTTCTCGAGATCCAGCCCACTTGGTTTCGTTACCTCCGAAGACGTTCGGCTTGTTGTCCATCTCGTAAGCTTTCTCTGCTGCTTGGTGGCAAGGCTCGAGTGTGCAAGACGCGGCAAGCAGGACGAATGTTAACCATGGTTCTATCCGAGGCTCGTGGCCTATCGCTATTTCTGGTTATCCGAGGGGGCATAGCGTGTAATGGGTGACTCGGTGCCGAAGCACACGGGGCCGATCTCATTGACTGATACTCGCCCTCGAACCGAGCATCTGCAGAACCCGACTGCCCACCACCGGAGTACACCGCAGAGATGGAAAAGCCTGTTCCTCAGAGATGCTCAAGCTGCTTGCTGATCTAATTGTTTGGCGTCGAAGTCCACCCCTTTCTTCCAAATGGTTAAACTGATCGCGGCCAGCTTCCGAGCCAAGGTGAGACGGGCCATGGTCGGCCGCATTCCTTTCTCTACCCGAGCCACATAAAAGTCGCGCAGAGGGCCAGGACGTGTGCTGGCCGATACCGCAGCACTCTTGAACAGATTCTTCAGCTCTCGATTGTGGTTGTCATTCAGACCGCGTACCGTCATGCGCTCGCGGTTGCGTTGCAGTTTGCCGCGCACCGAGCGGTACTCCCCGCTGTCGTGGGTCTCGACGGCGAAGCCACTGTAGGCCCATAGTTGGCGCTTGGTACGGAAACGGTGCGGGGTCTGCAGCAAGGCCACCAGCAGGGCCGAGCGAATCGGACCGATGGAAGGAATCTGGCGCAGCAACTTCACGCCCGAATGTTTCTGGCTTTCCGCCAGTAACTCGCGTCGCGCTTCCAGCCGCACCGGTTGCAACAGATCCAGTTGCTGATAGAGCCGCTCGGCGCGAAGCCGAACGCCTGGTTCAGCGATCTTCGCCAACCACTCGGCGCGATGACGGGCAGCGTAGACGGTTGCGCCAGCGCAGGGAATCGCCCAGCTGCGATACAGAGCTTTGATGCGATTCATTACCCGAGTCACATCTTGGGTGATGGTCAGATAACTTCGCCCTAGTTCCTTCAAGGTGCGAACCCCATGCTCTCCGTGGTACACGGGATGGAGTTGGTTGCCGCGTAACAACTCGGCCAGCTTGCGCGCATCGATCCGGTCGCTTTTGTTGCCATCCTTCAACAGAGCGTTCTTGCGCGGATCGCAGACTACAAGATGGTGGACACGAGGCTTCAGCAGGTCATGCAACCAGGCAGCGGAGGTTCCCTCTTCGAAGGTCACAGAAAGGGTTCCTTGCAATCCTCGGATGAAATCTATGATAGTGGCCGCCTTGGTCTCCAGCAGACATTCCATGATCAGCTTGCCCGCAGCATCCATCACCGCCACCGAGATGGTGGCTTGGTGCACGTCCATCCCGATATACTTTTCCTGATTCATAAAGGCGCTCCCTTTCGCTAGGTTGGTGATCCGAACAATCTCAACCTACCGCAAAAGTGGGCGCCTTTTTATATTGCGTGATATTGAGGTTTCTCCCCCGCTACGCTGGAAACTGGAAGAAGATAGCTGGACCCATGTTCTAGCTCCCGTTTACAGAGTCCTCCCTGTTGACAGTACAAACGAATAGGGACGAACCAACACGAGCAGCAAAGCTGCGCCAGCCCGCCACTGGCGTAATTATTCGCATCGCCCCAGAAACATCGAGGATTGTACCGGACAACTTAGGGACACCATGCGAAAACGCCGAGGGACGGGTTTAGAGGAGCATCCAGATGTTTCGCGGTAAAACGACGTTCGCTTCACCGGACCCCCCCGGAGCGCAGAAAATTGGCTCGTGGTCTGGAACTACCCTATCACCCGCCTCAACAGTACCTATCTCCGATTATCGTCGTCGCCATTCCATCCGCCCCGCCACTCTCCGTTCCCCCAGTCGCCCCGGCCCCATCCGGAGAACATAGCACCGTCGATAGTGCTGCTCTCGGGGAACTCGAACATGCGGCGATGGCCTTCGAGACCGCGGGCATATATGCGGAGCACCTTTCTCCGTCCGGGCGCTGGATCGATGCCGAACGTACTGTTGCCCATGCGGAATCTGGGGTGGGTCCTCGCGACTTCGCGCAAGCGTTGGGTGACGTCCACGTGATGATGCTCCGTGCCATACTCGGCGTGCAGAATCGTGTATCGCTGCGCCGCGGCAGGCATGGAGTAGACAATTGCGAAAAACGCGACTGCAATCGAAAGCCTAAGGCTGTTCCGGATATGCATAGTACGCTCCTGTACAGCGTGGAATTGTTACGTGAATCCTTCGGCAATCTATCCTACCGGTCAATCGGGCATTCCCGGTACCAAAAAGAATCAGTGGACGATCAACCCTGGGCACAAAACCGCGACCAGAAATGTGGATATGCTATGTTACGTTGTCGTTCGAGGAGTCCATTCCCGCGCATAATCAAGATTCGCCGTATTGGCGTCTTTCTCCTCCTCAATCAGCAGTCTTTTATACGCTGAGATCACTCCCAGTTCACCTTCCGCGCAAGCTGGTACTCCCCCAACCCCACGCGACAGCAGGCAGCCATCGTTGTGCGTTTCGTGAAATAGCAACTCCAGAACGTAGCTAGCCTTTTCCACACTCCCATGTGACGTCCTCGATGATTCTGGTAGACCGGGGGGTATGTACCAATTAGTTAATCTCCAAACCTTCGGCAACTAAAACCGGATCGCCAAAAAAATATCGAGAACTGCAGCTCATCCCGCGATGGCTGCATGCTGACAGCTGACCACCCATGACTTTTCGTGCGGTCCACGGTAAGCTTGTGTTCCATTTTGCGATCGAGCTACCCGTGAGCGTACGACTTGCCGGTTTGATAAAGCGATTTCCCTGGCTGCGCCAGGTCTTGCAGATTGAGCAGGTGCTCGTATTCGTCGGCGTAGTCGTTTACGCAGTCCTGGTGTCCCTCAATCAACGCGTATCCCTGCGGGTCATCCTGCTGGCGTGCCTGACGGTCGGAAACTGCGTCTTTCCCCTCGCATTCCTGATCCGTCGCGCCTATGTTCCCCGTCGCTTTCCCTGGAATTGGGTTGTCTTCGTTCCGGTTCAGATTGGGTTCGGCATTGTGTGTGCGGTCGGATCGGTGCTCCTGCTGCAGTTGACGAAAATCGATCCCGAACCGTTCTGGGTGGTTTACGGCCGCATGGGTAATCTCACGATCATCGTGGTAGTGGTCGTGTCCGGAACGATGTATTTGGCCGAACAGGTCCAGCAAAAACTCAGGGAGCGGAATCAGCAACTGGAGCAGACCGTCGAGAAGGGAACGATTGCGCTTCAGCAGCAGGAAGAAGAACTCAAACGCGCGCGCGAGATTCAGCAAATGCTGCTGCCGAACCAGTTGCCGCAGCTCGAAGGTGCGCAGATTGCGGGAGCTTGGCAGCCTGCCCGCGAGGTTGGCGGTGACTATTTCGATGTCATTGCGTTGGATGAGAAGCGCGTTGGAGTCTGCATGGGCGATGTCGCCGGAAAAGGGATTACGGCAGCGCTGCTGATGGCGAACCTGCAGGCATCGGTTCGCGCCTTCGCTACTGCGGATGCGACTCCGCGCGAGGTCTGCACCAAGCTGAACAAGTTCCTTTGCGCGAACATCGTCTCCGGGAAATTCGTGACCTTCTTCTATGCGATTTTCGACGCCGAGTCGCGAACCCTGGTGTACGAAAACGCCGGACACAATCCGGGATTGCTGCTGCGCGCGAACCGTCCCGTGGAATGGTTGCGAGGAGATGGGGCTGTTTTAGGCGTGATCGCAGACTGGAGCTATCAGGACTTCACCGTGCAGCTCCAGCCTGGAGATAAGCTGCTGCTTTCAACCGACGGCATTACGGAAGCGGAAAGTCCTCAACTCGAAGAGTTCGGAGAACAACGCCTGCTTGACGCCGCAAAAGGCGATGGTGCAAGTGCGCTCGATACCCAACGCACGATCATGCAGCGAGTCACCGCGTTTTGTGGCGGGAACTTCCGCGACGACGCTACGTTGCTGGTGCTGAAAGTTGTGTGATTGGAATGAAGCGCTGGCGCTTCTGGAGTCGACGCGCAACTCCGAGCAGAGCATCGGCTAGTTCGCCGGCTGCGGGGTTGCCGCCCGCTGCAGAGGGAGAACTACTACGAAGGTCGTTCCTTTGCCGAGAGTGCTTGTAACGTCAATGCGTCCTTGATGATCTTCCACGATGCGGCGGGCAAGCGATAGACCCAACCCCGTTCCATCGCCCTTGGTGGTAAAGAACGGGCGGAAAATGTTGGGAAGGTTTTCGGGCGGAATGCCACGGCCATTATCGGCAACTCCTACAACCGCATCCTTGCCCTGTTTCTCTACTGTGACGGTGACCTTGCCGTTCGTGTCGATCGCCTGCAGAGCGTTCAGCAGAAGATTCAGCATCACCTGATGGATCTGATCGCTGTCGTGCTCGACTTCGGGCAGCGAAGGATCCTTGTGCAATGCGATCTCGACTGACTTTGCGAGTGCCTGCTGGCGTCCCAGCATGACGGCGTGTTCGACCGTGGTGTTGAGATCGCTTTTGCGGACTTTCGGGGGATGCGGTCGGGCTGTCTGCAAGAGATCGGTGACGATGTGATTGATGCGCGCGATCTCCTGGCGAACATCTTTGACGACCGCCCGTGCGGGACTGGTTCCGGGTAAATCGCGCCCGATGATTTCGATGACTCCCGCGATTCCCGCCAGCGGATTACGAATCTCGTGCGCTAAGCCAGTCGCCATCTCGCCCAGAGTGGCGAGGTGCTCGGCGCGAGACATCTGCGTGCGGTGCAGGCGTTCGATTTCGTCGCGGCTGTCGCGGAGCTGCCGGACCATCTGATTGAAGTTGCTTCCGAGGTCGCCGATTTCGTCGTTGCGATTGGCGAAACTCACCGACACGTTGAGATCGCCGCCGCCGAGCTGCGCGATCTTCTGCTGCAATTCGACCATCGGCCGCTGAACCGTATAGGTGAGGACTACGAGCAGCGCGCCGCAGATCGCGACCGCTCCGGCTCCGGCGACAAGCAGAACGAGATGCCGCTCGGGATCGCGCCAGGAGAGCGTCGCAAGAAGAAAAAGGAACATGCCGCCGAGAAGGACCAGGGCGATCGGCAGCAGAGCCTTGATCTCCCAGTTGATGCGCAGCCAGGGTAATGCGGAGTCCTGAGTCTGGCTCGCGTCCGCTTCGCCGGCCGTCGCGGCAGCAGAAGTCGCGGTGGCGTTACCCGCATAGCCCGTGCTGAACGAACTCGTGCGGGCTGGTGTAACTGCGTCGCTTTCGTCCGAGTCTGGAAACTGCGCCGGGTTCGTCATTGGTTGTTCAGTCGTCTCAGGCATACGCGTGGAGTCCGGGAAGCAAGTAGGTGACTCCGAAGAAAGTGAACATGACAACTGCAAATCCAAGGATCGCGAAGTAAGCAGCGCGGCGCCCGCGCCATCCCCGGGTGATGCGCATGTGCAGATACCCCGCATAGACCAGCCAGGTAATCGCGGCCCACGTCTCTTTGGGGTCCCAGTTCCAGTAGGAACCCCAGGCGCGATTGGCCCAGTACGCGCCGGCGGCGATCATCAGGGTGAGCAGGGGGAAGGCGATACAAATCGTTTTGTAAGTGATGCGATCCAGCGCTTCGGCGTCGGGCAACAGGCGCTCGAGATCACTGCGGCGCCACAGCAGAAGCAGGTAAAGAAGGTTAGCGAAGATGCCGCCAACCAGCGCGGAGAGAATGAATGGACTCGCGGCCAGCGTCGTGGCGTAGAGGCCGTCGGCATCGAGCGAAGGATAGTGTCCATCACGGGCGCGAAGGATGAAGAAAATCAGAGCCAGCGACTGCAAAAGAATGCTGACAAACACGGCGCGATCGGCCGTGGCCAGAAGTCCTTCGTCCTTCTTAAGCTGCGAGACGATGTAAAGCGCCAACGGGGCGACAACCGCGGCAAAGACGAGCAACATCAGCCAGCCGAGATCAGGAATGGTGACGAACAGCCGCACTCCGCGGGAGATGAAGACTTCAGTCTTATTCTCGGTATCCCACGCGATGACGTTGAGTCCGCCCCAGCGTTCGAAGCGGGTCAACACTGCAGCATAGATTCCAGCGGTGAAGATGCTGGTGGCCGCGAGGAATGTTTCTGTCTTCATCTTGTCCTGAATCAGGAACATCATCGCGAGAGCGAAGCTGAGTGCGCATCCCGCATAGGCCAGCATGGCCAGCGTGACGTGAACGTGCAGCCAGGTCGATTGCAGCGCGGGAACCAGCGGGCGTACTTCGCTCGGCAAAAGTTCCATCAGAACGACGCCGACGATGGCGACTGGCATGGTGACGGTGCCGATAACTTTCACTCCATAGCGTTTCTCGGCGATGAGCGTGAGAGCAGCCAGTGTCCACACGAAGCTCAACAGCATTTCGTAGATACTCGCAAAGGGAGGATGGCCGGCCTCATACCAGCGATGTGCGACAGCGCCAGTATTGGCGATGAGGCCGGCCCACGTTGCGAGGGAAGCAAACTTCACATAGGCATCGGTTCCGGTAATGCCGAAACCGAGATATAAGGCTCCAGCGCCGGCGTAGAAAACAAGAGCGGCATACAGCAGGTTGGCCTCGCTCAGAATGTTTCCGGTCTTCACGACATTCAGAAAAGCAATGAACAGCAGAAAGGCGATGCTGAGGCCGACCATAACCACCAGAGTGGCTCCGGTCGCGGGATGCTGTTCTGCGGTTGCTCGCGCCATACTTGATTTTTCCTTTCCTGGCCGGACTTATCTTCCGGCAATTGAAGCGGCCGGCTTTTCAGCGGCGGCCGCATGGACTTTCAACTCTTTCTGAATCTGCTCCACAAGCTTTTTGAATGTCTGATCGAAGACGTCGCGGTTGCGGTTCGCGGTGCCGCCAACCCAGAGGACCAGATTTCCCTGAACGTCCCTCGCCGGGACCGCCCAGAAGCGCACGTGAATGACGTAGAAAACGAATGTCAGGCCGATGACTATCAGGATCACGCCGGCCCAAACTTCCCACTGGCCGGGTTCGTGCGAGACCTGCAGTCCGGTGAACAGTCCGGTCTTCAGATCCTTGGGATCGAATGTGTAGGGGGAGGACGCGTTCTCGGCGATGCCGGGAATCTCGGGCAGCCAGACGTTGACGGCAGCCTTGCTCGTCTTCGAGGTCACGATCAGGTGCACGGCTGGATTCTCGATGTCGTTGCTGCGCGTGTACACGTGACCGTCTTCGACGACGTAATCGGGAATGAATTCGACTAATTGGACGCTGGTATCGGCATCGAGCACGACAGTTTGATTCATCGCCAAGGAAATTTCCTGGGGCTTGCCGGTGCCGTTCACCGGAGCAGCGTCGAGGATCAGCTGATCGAGCTTGCCGGTGCGTCCGTAGCTCGCCTGGTAGAAACGAATTCCGTGATAGACCAGGGGATCGTTGACGGCGATTTCTTTGCGCAGCGCTTCGCGTCCGTTGTCGACGATAGCGAGCTTCGACCACCAGCGCTTGGGCGTACCGTCTTTGTACGTTTCTTCGCCGGTGGCATCGCAGCGGATGGAGAAGGGGAGAGTGCGCGCCGGTCCGGTTCGCATTTCGACCTGGTTGCTCGAGGTGCCGGGATTCAGCGTGACGAATCCGCGCCAGCCATACAGTGAATCGACGATCCAGCCAAGAAAGATCAGAAGAAGGCTGGCGTGCACCATGTAGACGGCCATTTCCGAAATGCGATGCTTTTCGGAAAACAACGAGAAACTGTTCGTCCGGACGATGTGCTCGGCCTTGAAGCCCATACGGTGGAGCGCTCGTTCGGCGGCGCCGAGGGCCTCTTCCTCGTTTTTGATCGGAATTTGCACATGCGTCGGGAGAACTTTGCGGAAGCTATCGTCGGGGCTCTTATAAGGACGCGCGAAGAATCGCCAAGCGTTGGGGAAGCGCTCAATGGATGCCGAGATGATACTGAGGCTGACGAGGATCATCAGCGCGATGAACCAGCGGGTATGGAAGACGTCGGTCAGGCCGGCCGCGTCGAGAAATCGCAGCATGCCGGGGGA
This sequence comes from uncultured Acidobacteriota bacterium, assembly GCA_963763845.1. GTDB lineage: Bacteria > Acidobacteriota > Terriglobia > Terriglobales > Acidobacteriaceae > Sulfotelmatobacter. The sequence continues at coordinate 77,009 of CAVXPX010000006.1, read as the reverse complement.
ATAAGCGCGCTGCATATCCTCGGGATCGGTCATCGGACGCTGCAGGATGACCGTACCTGCAGCTGAAAAAATGACAACGAGAATAATCAGGATGACGCCGGTCTTGATGGAACTGAGCGTCTGCCAGACTTTTCGCGACGCAGAGTGAAGTGACAGGGCCATATCGTTCTCTCTTCCTCGCAAGCTCGAATGCACGTTCCGCGCCAACTTATGGGAAAGTCTGCAAAGCGTTTGAATTCAATGGCTTGGCACTTCTATACAGATTTCGCGCGGCATTTTTGTTGAGCCATAACACTCATTAATGGAGTGGCGGGCGGCGATTTCACCCACCCGCAAGTGCGTGATTCCAATCACAAAACGCACATTAGGACATGCGTCATTTCACCAGTGCCACTGTGGGAGAAGGCCCAACTTGAGGTGACGAAAGTTCTGTTGAAAATCGCAACACTGCTTCAATGGAATCGGAAGTGATTGTTTTATAAGTACTTACAACTTGTATCCGACATAGGTTGGTTTTCCCGAAATTAGGAATCGGTCGTGCAAAAGCGATGGTGGCATGGTCCCAGATGTCACAAATCGCATGGTACGCGTGAGGCAAGCCCTCCCCAGGTTCCTTTCAGTCCTTGCTTATGTGCTGACGATTGGGGTCATGCCAGTCATTGCAAAGACTCACCCCGTTCCGCTTGATAAGAATGTTGATTCGGCGAAGTGCCTCGAGTGTCACGAAGACAAAGCTAAAGGAAAGTCAGTTCATTCAGCGATCGCGACCGGTTGCTTGAGCTGCCACGAAGTACGGGTCACGAAGGATGTGACCCGGGTGAAGCTGAATACCGCCGTTCCTTACAAGCTCTGCCTGACGTGTCACCAAGATAAAGATGCAACCCAGATAAAGGGTCACGTACACGAGCCGGCAGTACGCAACTGCCTGACGTGCCATGATCCGCACACTTCTGACAATAAGTATCAGCTGCTGAAGCCCACCTCGGGAGAGAAGAAAGACAATCTTTGCCTCACCTGCCACAACCAGGGCGTGGATGTTCCGGCGAAGGGCAGCCGGCACGCCGCGCTCGACATGGGCTGCGACACCTGCCACGTAACCCACAAGACGGGTGCCGAGCCGACGCTGGAGAACCGGTTCCATCTGACGAAAGCGGCTCCGGCGCTGTGTGTCGATTGCCACGATCCGAAAGACGCCGATCTGCAGAAGGCGCATCAGGGACAGCCGTTCGGAACGGCGAACTGCCTGCAATGCCACGATCCGCATCAGTCGGCAGCGCCGAAGCTGATGGCGAAGTTCCTCCATCCGCCGTTTGCGGATAAGACCTGCGAAATCTGCCACGCACCGGCGAAGGATGGCAAGGTCGTGCTGACCCAGGCCACGGCAAAAGAGCTCTGCGTAACCTGCCACGACGAGCAGGCGAAGAAGATCGACAACGCGAAAGTGCCGCATCCGGGAGCGCAGGCCAGCGATTGTCTCGACTGCCACAATCCCCATGCGAGCGCGCAACCCTATCTGCCGAAGACGGATGCAGTCAACATCTGCCTGGGCTGCCACACCGATATCGCCGACCTGCACAAGAAAGCGGATCTGCATCAGCCGGCATTTGAGCAAGGTTGCTCGACCTGCCACGATGCGCACGGCAGCGACAACCAGCACCTGCTGTGGACGGCATCCGTGAACAACCTGTGCCTGGAGTGCCATGGTCCGGACTCCAAGCCGCAGAAGTTAGAAGCGCAGCACGAGGCCACGATCTTCGCTGGAAAAGTGATCCTTCCGGAAGACTACTTCACCAAGGTTCCGATTCTGCCGCTGAAATATAACGTCGGGCATCCGGTGGATGGACACCCGGTTTCAGATGTAGTCGATCCAACGGATGTCACGAAAGTGAAGACCAAGATCAACTGCCTCACCTGCCATCAGCCTCATGCCTCGGCGCAGCCGGGGCTGCTGGTGAAAGACCAGGCCAACAATGCTTCGTTCTGTGCCGGATGCCACAAGAACTTGCAGAACTAGCGGGGGGATCGGCGATGAGCGGCACTGGAGATGCGGAGAGAGAAACAGCGATGAAGAAAATCGAAAGCGCGCTTCGGCAGGGAACCGGTTGGCTGCTGGTGATTGTGATCGCGATTGTTCTGGCATCGCCCGCTTTCGCTTCTTCCAAGAAAAAGAAAAACGAGCCGGAGAAACCGGTTTCGGTGTTCGACAAGATCGATATCTCGAAAATCGTGTGGCCACAGCCGCCGAACATCGCGCGCATCCGCTACCTGAATTACTTCGCGGGTGAGAAGCTTCCTGATTTCGCCGCAGCATCGGCAAAGCAGAAAAGCAGCTGGATGGATCGCCTGGCCGGCGCGTCCACAGAAAAGGGCCAGGACGGGCTGAAGAATCACTTCTTCATGGGCGAGCCGCACGGATTGGCCGTGGATTCCACGGGCAAGCTCTACGTCGCGGATGCGAAGGTGGGCGCGATCTTCATCATCGATCCGGAAACGCGCGACACGCAGATGATCGAAAACGGAAGAGATGCGAGCTTCTCCCTGATCGTCGGCCTCGCCATCGATGATACCGACCGTTTGTTTGTATCCGATGCCGGAGCGCACCGGGTCCTGGTGTTCAGTCCCAAACGGAAGATGGAAGCGGTGATCAAGGAAGGCCTGGTGACTCCGGCGGGCATGGCGATCGATATCGAGAATCGATTCCTGTATGTGGCGGATATCGACTTGGATCAGGTGCTGGTGTATGACGCGGACACCCTCCAGTTGCTGCGGAAGATCGGGACCCCGGGAAAGAATCACACCCTGACAACGCCGGGAGATTTCTCGAAGCCCACGGGCGTGGCCGTCGATCAGGACGGCAACCTTTATGTTGCCGATACGTTGAACGCGCGGATCGAGGTGTTCGACGCCGACGGAGCGTTCATTCGGACATTTGGCAAACGTGGCGACGGCCCGGGATATTTCGCGATGCCCAAGGGTATTGCGATCGATTGCGACGGGCATATCTGGGTGACCGACGCGCTGCAGAACCGCGTGCAGGTTTATTCGCAAGAGGGAAATCTGCTGATTTACATGGGCTACACGCAGGGAATCATGCCGGGAATGTTCTCCGGGCTGCAGTACATCACGATCGACAAGAACAATCGCGTGTTCACCTCGGAAGTGTTTCCGGGACGGGTGCAGATGTTCCGCTACGTGACGCAGGCGGAAGCGCGCCAGGAATACGACCGCCGGGAAGCGGAGAAGAAGAACAAATCGGCTGGGACAAAACCAGCTTCGTCGGAGCAGAAGACAGCACCGGCTCCGCAAGGGAAGTCTGACGAGAAGCCCGAGCCGGCAAAGGAATCCGCGGCGAAGTAGGCCGCGAGCGAGTTTGGCCGCCACTTTGGGGCCGAAACGGAAACGGGAAGTAATCCGGGACCGAGCAGTCATTCGAAATAGGAGGTATTACATGAGGAAAGTACTCTTAGCAGTTTTGCTCGTGGTCATGGTTGGCGCCATGGCGGCAGCACAGGTTACGTCAGGCGCGCCCACGACTACTGGTGCTCCCGGAAGCGTTGCTCCTCTGGTCGACGTTCTCGGTGCGCATAATAACTACGGCCGCGGTTGCGCCGGTTGCCATGCTCCGCACAGTGGTGCTCGTGGCGTGGGCGGCAACGGCGTCAACGGCACAGTCACTGACGCTTACACCGGCGAGAACGCACTGTTCGCGCAGGATATGGGACCTCTCTGGAACCAGACTCTGGACTTCAGCGATGTCACCAATACCGGCAGCCGCAAGAACTACCTGTTGGTCACCCCGGCCAGCGGGAATTACACGGCGATGACCGCGCAGCAATACTCCGATACCCGCGGAATCATCATGTGCCTGGCTTGCCACGATGGATCGCTTGCCAAAGGCGCCATGATGCAGAACTGGGCGTATGAGCAGCAGATCGGGGCATTGCCGAGCAGCTACGGCGTTGGCCACATTCCGACCTTGCTGGGCAACGACGGCACGGGCAGCGAAGTCTATAACAACGATCACCCAGTGGGCGAAAGCGCCACGCTGAGCGCGGTGCTGGGCAGCACCTACGGTGACGGAACCAACGGCATCACCTTCACGGTGAGCGGCGGAGCGATCACCGGCATTACGGTCGCCGGCCAGTATCAATCCTTCGTTAACTCCTACGGAGCGCCCGCACTGTTCAAGGGTGCGCACTCCTATCCAACCCCGGTGAACGCTTCCAACGTTCCCTACATCGTTTGCACAACCTGCCACGATCAGCACGTGATGAACGTGTATGCGGCTTCAGCAACTAGCCCGATCGCCGGCAGCACCACCGGAACGTACACGAAGTACTTTTTCGTGAACGGACCGTACGATGTCAACAACGTCAGCGTCCCGCCGACGCAAGCTGCATCCACGACCCAGTTCTGCCGCCAGTGCCATTTTGGCGAGTCGAACGAGGCCAACGGTGGCTCCCTGCCGACGGCGTTCTAATTACGCCATCATTTCCGGGGGAGAGAAGGCTCTCCCCCGATTTGAGAAACCCACGAGGTGGAACGATGAAATACCAGATCACGATCGCGGCGATGCTCCTGGCGGGAATCAGCGCCAGCGCACAGATGATCAGTTCACACGCGATGGGAGCGTCGACCGCACCGGCGGCAGTTGCTTCCGCAAAAGCGGCTTTACCCCCGGCGGCAATGGTCACCCCGCGAGTAACGGGCAAACCCGTAGTCCGGATCAATGACACCGTGCTGACCGACCGTGATCTGCTGCGAGAGATGTTCGCGCTGTTTCCGTATGCGCGTCTGCACAACGGCTTTCCGAAAAAGCAGGAAGCGGGAATCCGGCAGGGCGCGATGCAGATGATCATTTTCGAAGAGCTCGTCTACCAGGAGGCGCTGCGGCGGAAGATGACGATTCCCGCGGTGCGCCTGCAGCAGGACGAGAGGAAATTCAAAAGTCAGTTCAGCAGCCAGGAAGAGTTCAAAGCTTACCTGCGCGCCGAGATGGATGGCTCGGAGGTCAAGCTGCAGCAGCAGATCAAGCGCTCGCTTCTGATCGAGGCTTTGCTGAAGTCGGAAGTCGAGAATAAGTCGGTGGTCACGCCGGACCAGGCGCGGCTCTTTTACGAAAAGAATCCGAAACAATTCGAGCATGGCGAAGTGGTTTCCTTCCAGTCGATTTCGGTGCTTCCTCCGGCCAACGCCAATGCTGAGACGTTGAAGGACACACGGAAGAAGGCGGAAGAATATCTGAAGCAAGCGAAAGCGACGAAGAACTATCAGGGATTTGGATTGCTGGCGGAAAAAGTTTCCGAGGATGATTACCGAGTGAATATGGGCGATCACAAGGTCGCCAAGCGGGCCGATCTTCCCGCGGAAGTGATCCAGGCCGTGCTCGGCATGAAGGTTGGAGAGGTGAGCGGACTGATTCAGCTGGGCAACGCATTCACCATTATTCGCCTGAACGGGCATGTCCCGGTTGGAAGAACGAAATTTGCCGACGTCAAGGCAAGCCTGTTGAAGAAGCTACAACAGCAGAAGACTGAGCAATTGCGTGTGGCGTTCGACAAGCGCTTGCACCAGAACGCGAAGATTCAGGAATTGTGAGATGCCGGTTGGGCCACGGATTCATAGACCGGAATAGGGTGCGCCGAAAAAGTCGTGAGATTCGAGAGACGGTTGCTGGCGATAGGCAATGAGAAGTCGTACATACAATTCGTGTCTCTGGACGGGATTGGCTCTGCTGCTGTTCGCGGTGCCGGCGACGGCGCAGATGAAAGTTGGCGACAACCTCAGCATGAACCTGAACGGTACGGTCGGGGTTGGCTACGACGGTAACTTTGGAAACACGCAGCTTTCAGACCATAGTTCGGCGGTAAACGGCGACCTCAATCTAAACGGCTTCTACTACAATCCCAACTTTCTCAACTTCTATATCCGGCCCATCTACAACCGGTCGCAGGAGAATTCTGGAAGTCAGTCGCTCACCGACAGCACCAATATAAGCGCGGGCGCAGGCATCTTCAGCGGCAGCCATTTTCCTGGATCGGTTTCGTACGGCAAGACAATCGACGCCACGGGGAATTTCGGCCTGCCCGATGTTCAAGGATTCACCACGCGCGGGAATTCTACGCAGTTCGGCGTTGGATGGGCGGAACTGATGCCGAATTTGCCGCCAGTCACAGCACAATATTCGCAGACGACTTCTGCAGCTACGATTTTTGGATCCGATCAGGACGAACATGCGGACTCAAAGAATTTCAATCTAACGAGCAACTACAGTTTGAGGGGCTGGCTGATGTCGGCCCGGTTCAACGACGTATATACCAAGACGCAGCTGCCGTCGTTCTTGACGGCTGGCGAATACGACACCGGCGACGAAAATTCCAAAACTTTCTTCTACAACACGACGCACAGATTGCCCCTGCGGGGTTCGGTGGCCCTGAACTATGCGTACGGGAATTTTCATGGGGATGGCGATGGAACGGATACCACCGGTTCTAATAACTCGGTTACAGGCAACGTGAGCCTGATCCCATGGACGCGGCTGACCACCAATTTCGGAGTCCAGTACGATTCAAGCCTCTCAGGGTTGGTGGAGCAACAGCTCATTGCCGCGGGCAGCATTGCGCCGCAGGTCGACTTCGGCTCGAACAGTCATGCCATCTCGCTCTACAATTTCGACACCTTGCAGATCGTGAAAAACGTGAGCGGCACCTTCAACTTCAATCATACGGATGAGACGGCATACGGGAAGAGCGTGTCGGTGAATCACTTCAGTGGAATCGTGAACTTTCATTTCGAAAAGCCGCTGTGGGGCGCGTTCACATTTTTTGCGGGCGTGAACGATCAATCGAGCGATGCGGGCCATCAGGGAACAGGACTGGTGGCAGGAGCGAATTTCGACAAGAGGCTGGGCGGCGTCGAATGGGGCGCAGCCTTCAGCTATGCCCAGGATGTACAAACAGTGCTGGCCACCGAAGTGACATCGAACTATTCTTATCTCGCCAACGCGCGAAAGAGAATGAGCCGGCACTGGATGTGGAACAGCAACTTCCACGGATTTAAAACGGGAATCAGTGAGCTGACCGGGACGGGCAGCCATTCGGAGGGTTTCGGGACGAATCTGACGTATCGGAGCTATGCCGTCGGGGGAACCTACAATCAGTCGTACGGAACAGCGCTGCTCACAGCAGGCGGGCTGGTGCCGACCCCGACCCCGATTACTCCTGTCTTGGGCGGCGATCAGTATTTGCTGGTCAATGGTTCCTCGTATTCATTCAACGTGACGGCGAACCCGGTTCACCGCTGGAGCGTGAGCAGCAGCTATAGCCGGGCATTGAGCGACACCAAGACGCCAACGCTGTATTCGACAGCTTCGTCGAAGGTGTTCACGGCTTTTACACAGATCCAGTTTCGCAAGATATCTGCGGGGGGCGGATATACGTACCTGATGCAGGGAATTGGGGTGACGCCGGGATCTTCCCCGATTAACTATTCATCGTTCTACGTGGGGATTCAAAGATGGTTCCATCCGTTCTAAGACGGAGATTGATGAGGGCTTCGGCTGGAGTGAGTGCGGTCCTGATGATTGGGATATCGCTTGCGATGCCCGCGGCAAGCGCAGCGAAGGTGAAGATCGAGAAGAATGCTCCGCCTCCGCCGCCCGATCTCTTGCTGCCCGAAGGACGAAAGCTGGTCTTCACGCGCGTGTTCGACAACGACCGCGATGTGGAGCCGAAGCGCGGCTTCTTCACCAAAGTGTTTGAGACGGTCGTGGGCGCGCCGGACCGGCATCGGGCGATTCGTCCCTACAGCATCGCAGTCGATTCGCACGGGCGAGTGATGGTGACCGATCCGGGCGCGATGGGCGTGCACCTCTTCAATTTTGCGGATCACAAATACAAGTTCATCACGCGTCACGATAAAGATGAGAATTCTCTGATTTCGCCGCAGTGCGTCGCTGTCGATGCCGATGACAATTTTTACGTGACCGACTCAGAAACTGGACGCGTTTTTGTGTACGCACCGGGCGGCAAGTTCAAGCGCTACATCGGCGCGTTGAAAGGCGGCGAAGGCTACTTTAAGCGCCCGACGGGAATCGCGGTGGATTCGGCCGCGCAGCGCATTTATGTGACCGATACATTGCGGGATAAGGTGTTCGTCCTCGATATGAAGGGCGAGGTGCTGAAGACCATCGGGAAGAAGGGAACGCAGCCGGGAGAATTCAACTATCCGACGGAGGTCATTGTTCACGGGCAAGAACTGGCGGTCGTGGATGCGATGAACTTCCGCGTGCAGGTATTCGATCGCGACGGGAAGTTTAAATATTCGGTCGGCAGTCTGGGAGACGGACTGGGAAGCTTCTTCCGTCCGAAGGGAATCGGCTTCGACAGCGAGGATCATTTGTATGTGGTGGATGCGGCCTGGGATCGCGTACAGGTTTTCGATCAGCAAGGCGATCTTCTTTATTACTTCGGAATGAGAGGCCGGGCGCCGGGCATGTTCAGCTTGCCGGCCGGATTGTTTATCGATCACAACGACATGGTGTACGTGGTGGATTCGTATAACAGCCGGGTGCAAGTATTCCATTATTTCGCAAAGCATGAAGGAAGTGGGGGGCAGTAGGATGAAGCGGTGGTGGCTGATTGCGGCTCTGCTGGTTTTTGCCGGGAGCATGCAAGCACAATTTACCGGCGACGTGCTGGGATCGCATGACCTGTCTCCCGGCGGCCAGTCGCCGATCAAGGGCGGCCCGCTGCCCCCGTGCCAGTATTGCCATGCTCCTCACTCGGGAATCGGGAAGGGGCCGCTCTGGGCGCAGAGCTATTCCTCGCAGACTTATTCGCTCTACAGCAGCACGACGAACACGAATCAGACGATGGTGCAACCTCCGGTCGCGGCGCCAAGCAGTTTGTGCCTGAGTTGTCACGACGGCACGGTTGCTCCCGGACAGACACTGCCCTACGGTCAGATCCAGATGACCGGGAAGATGAACCAGCAGGATGTGTTTGGGGTGGCCCTGCAGAATTCGCATCCGTTCAGCTTCCTTCAGATCAAGGATTCGGCGGATCTGGTGGCCAGCATCGTGGCGAGCGGGCAGACCGCCGACCCGCTGCAGAAAGTGGTTCTGATTAACGGCAACGTGGAGTGCGAGAGCTGCCACAATCCGCACGTCGAGAATGGGGATCCGGCCTCGCTGAATTTCCTGGTGCGGAATAGTTCGGGAGGCGCGATGTGCCTGGCGTGCCACGGAACTACGGCACGCACCGTGAACAATGAAGCGAACCCGCTGGTTCCGTGGCCAACGAGCATTCACGCGACCGCGTCGAACCTGACGCTATCGACGGCGTATGTGGGTCCCTACAACACGGTTGGCGCCAATGCCTGCACGAGTTGCCACACCGAGCACAATGCCACCGGTCCGGCGCGCCTGTTGCGGGGTGCGACTCCGGCCATCTCGACCATGGATGCATCCACGCAGAACTGCATCTCGTGTCACAACGGCAATAATAATGTCAGCCCGGCGTTGCCTAATGTGTACGCGGAGTTTTCAAAGGTTTCCTATCACCCCTATCCAGCGGGAACGAACACGCACGACACGGCTGAGGCAGTGCTGCTGAACAATAACCGCCATGCGACGTGCGTGGATTGCCATAATCCCCACGGGTCGCAGCAGGTCGGAAGCACATTTCCAAATCCGCCGCAGATCCGAGTCTCCCAGGCGAATGTAAACGGAATTTCGGCGACAGACGGGGTCAGCACGATTTTTCCGGCGCAGAATCAATACGAGAGCTGCTTGCGCTGTCACGGCACCAGTTCGGGGAAGCCAGTATCGTCGGCTTTCGGATACCTGCCGCTGTGGTACGTGTCGAACATTTCGGATCCGCAAAATATTATTCCCCAGTTTGCGACGACGGCGACCTCGAGCCATCCGGTGACGCATCCGAGTGCGTCGCCTTATCCGCAGCCCAGCCTGCTGATACGAATGCTGCAGCTCGATGGAGTCACGCAGGGGCGGACGATGGGGACGCAGATTCTCTGCTCGGATTGCCACAACAGCGATGACAATCGCGAGTTTGGCGGAACGGGACCAAGCGGACCGCACGGCTCGATTTATCCGCATCTATTCGAGCGGCGGTATGAAATGAGCCAGGTGGCGCCGGGGATTTTTCCGGCGGGCGGACCGGGCAGCCCGATTCTGTCATCAACCCTATTCCCCGGGCCGCAAACCAGTGCCGGTGGCGGCGCGCCGGGGCCGTGGGCGCTGTGCGGAAAATGCCACGACCTGTCGAACGTATTCTCCAATACCAGCTTTGTGTATCACTCGAACCACGTGAGCACGGTCGGGATCTCGTGCTCCGTCTGCCACACCGGGCATGGGATGGGCGCGATCTCAGCAACCGTCTCGGGAGAACGCCTGGTGAATTTCGATACGAACGTCGTCGCGCCGAATGTTCTTAATTCCAGCGGCGCGATGGGAATCTCGTATAATCGGGCCACCAACACCTGCACTCTTACGTGCCACATGTACAGCCACAACTACGATGGCACGGTAACGCCGATAACCGGGGCGGCGAATCAGTTCAAGCCCAAGCCGATTGCAAATCCGGTACACCACTAGGAGATATTTTCGCGTTAGTGTGGCCCGAGCAGTCCGTGGTGCAAGTCAGAATTTCAAACCCAGGGCCTAAAGGCCCGCTGATTCTACGGCCTTTGCGGCACGGATAAATCCGCGCCCAGATACGAATCGCACTTGCACCACGGACCGCTAGTACTACTGTGTTATAAGTGTGGAGCTCCACAAAAAGGACAACTGGAAAGTTGTCGGAGAAGCGCCCGAGCGAGGGTTTGTCGGAGTGTGGCAATCGAGCAGGGATTATGTCGTTCGAGGCGAACCGGGCGATCCCCGAGGGCGGAACTGGGGCGGTATTTGGGGGACGGATAAGTCCACTTGACCGGCGCGAGCAGAGGGAAAAAAACGGCTCCGTTCGGCTACCAGGAACCCATAGGCCGCGATACAGAGGGTAGCGTGATGATGAAAACCCCGCCAGCCTCTTCCTTCATAATGGCCCAATCCCAGTTCTTGCTTCAGTTCTTCGTAGTCCCGCTCGATGATCCAGCGCTGTTTGGCCATGCCAACCAGGTCCTTGAGTTTCGTCTCTGCCGAGAGGGTGGAGAGCCAGTACTTGGTGGGTTCAGCTTCTTGGTGGGGCCACTCGATCAGCAGCCATTGCTCGGGATAGGGCTTACTGCGTTCAAAATCGCGGTGAGCCGGACGGACGCACACGGCCGCGAAACGCGAGTGGAGTTGGCTGCGGGTTCCTTCTCGCCAGGATACTTTCTTCCACGCCTGTGGTGGCAAGGCCAGAGCCAGATGCTTTGCGGTGACGGGTGCATGCCTTCGGCTGCGGCGAAGATATTTTGGCGGTCGTCCCTGGCCTCTCCAAGTCGCGGCGGGCAGCGGTCCCTGACCCGGTTTCCATACCGTCACCGAGGACATGATCCCCACCACATAAAGCAACCCTAAGTCCGTGAGCTCTTCGCGAAACTGGGTATCGGTTCCATAAGCCGCGTCGCTCAGCACGACTCCGACCGGGATCTCACGCTTCACTGCCGCGCGGATTTGTTCCAGCGCAATCGCCGCTTTAGTCTGAAATCGAATCTCCGCGGGTACTCCCGTCTTCTTCCTGCGTGTCCTGTCCTTGGCCCACACTTCCGGCAAGTACAGACGCCAGGCAACCGGCAGGCTGGCGCGCTCCGTGCTCACCGACAAACTGACCGCCACGCGACAGTTCTCTTGCTTCCCCACCTGTCCACAATACTGGCGGGTCACGCCTACCGAGTGGGTTCCTTTCTTCACCAAGCCGGTGTCATCCACGATCCAAGCTATGATCGGGCCTTTCTTCTCCAACTGTGGCAGAACATAAGCGCGCACTGCCTCCAGCATGTCTTCGTCACTCCAGGCGGCATCGGCCACGATGTGGTGCATGGACTGGTGAGCTTGGCGCACGTTGTTGGGGTACAAGCGTGCTGCCATCGGTTCGACGCTCTTGCGTTCTCCCGGCAACAACAAACCGCTGCAATAAGACTTCAGGGGAGTGGCACGATCGGCATGCTCCGCGGCCAGCGCCAGGCGATCGAGATAGGCCGCGAAGCGTTTCGCTTGGGCGCCCGGCGCCACAGAGTGGGCGCTCATGAGCAGCAACTTAACACGGAGCGTTGCGTAGAGCTGGGTTTTTCAGCAGGGGCGTATCTAGTTTATAACACAGTAGTACTAGCCACGCGGTGGAGCTCGCGCTTCGCCCCCGAGGCGCCACCCTACAACATTCATTCGCGGGTACGCATGGCGACGTCGCTGTCAGGCGAGCGATGCGGCGAATTCAGTTCGTCGGTGATGTGCTTCTGCACGAGATCCCATTCGGAGCGCAGAATCATCTCTTTAATCGCGAACTTGCATTCGTGACGCGCGTCGTCAATGCGCATGGCTAACTCGTTCTTGTGAAAGCGAAAATCAACGACATCCGCTAGAGGAACCAGTTGGTCGGAGGAAGAGCCGACGATCACGAAGACGACCTTGTCGGAGATGAGAGTGTATTCCGGGCAAACTTCGGGCTCGGCCTGCATCGGCTGGCCTCCGAAGGCGACCATGAATCCGCGGTGCACGGGCAGGCAATCTCCCATGCGCATGCGTACGACGGTGCCCTGCTGATAAATCCCCGCCGAGGCGAACGGAACACTGCAACAGGCGAGCACCAGCAATAAAATGTGTTTCATGATTTTGACGTCATTCCTTCTCTGCATAGAAATATCCTCTCCGGCAATGGAAGCGCAGGTTCAGGTTATGTTTGGGGAGAATGCGGAGCGAGTGAAATCCCGCAGCGTGGCTGGGAAGTTGGTAGGTGACGATGTAAGAGGCGCGCAGGTCTTGCAAAATAGATTGGAGAATAGAGACGGAGCCGTTTTTGATCGAGAACGATCGGCCTCCGGTGGCCCGGGCGAATTGTTGAAGAACAGCATCTCCAGGGGAATTCTCGGAACGATTCAGGTTGATTGCGTAAAGCAGGGCGTCGCTGGTCACGACGGCGTCGAGGGCATCGCGCGGCGAAGTTTTGCTGACCGTATCGTCGCCGTCGGAATAAAGGAGCAGAAGCTCGCGAACGTCGGGGGCGCGCCGTCGCGAGATAAGCTCGGCCGTAAATTGCAAAGCGTCGTAAAGCGGGGTCGCTCCGGAAGGTTCTGAGGCGAGAAGTTCTTCCTGGGCCGCCGAGGCGCGGCAATCTCCGGAACACAGCTCATCGGGAGTCAAACCGGCGAAGCGGACGACGATGATATGGGGATGGGCAAGCTGGGGGCTCGAAAGCAGCGAAACGACGTCGCGCATCGTCTGATGGAAGCTCGATTTCACCGAGGCGCTGGCATCGACGAGGATCACAACGTCGAGCGGAGTTTCATCGGATCGGGCAAGGCTGCGGAAATTGCGGATGACTTCCTCGTTATCGACGACTGCGAAGTCATCCTTTCCGACGTCATTGACGAGGCGATTGTTCTCGTCGGTTGCGAAGAATGAGATGCGCACCTCGGAGGCGCGAGTGTGAAAGGTCGTTGGCGGGGGATCGCGCGGGTTATCGGAGGCGAAGACAAACGGAAAAAGCGAGAGGAGAACTGCCAACGACCAGCCGTGCCGATGGGACAGCAATGCCATTACTGGGCACTTCGACAGGCGGTGCGAGGACTCCAGTGCGCGAAGGTATCCCGCAATTACGAAGGTCATGTTGAGGGCTTCGCAAATTGGGAAAGGCTTATCGAGTCGCGGTGCGAAGATTTTGTCGGCTTGGGGTGCGCTTTTTCTCGCAGCGGGCGCGGTTTTTGGCCCGTAAGCTGCCCGTTGTACGACTGCGGGCCAGAACCTAAAGTGCCGTTAACTCAATCACTTGCGGTTCGCGCTTTGTGTGGAACGCGAAATGCTTCTTTCCTCTTGAGATGGGCGAAAACCGCAACCTTCCGAATTCCAGCGCTGTCTGGCGGCCTTGGCAGGCATATGTCATGGCCGTGATCTGCCTCCTGATCGGTGTGGTTGTTGGCTATCTCGTGCGAGGATCAGCGCCGGTCGCCTCTGCGCCAGCGCCGTCGCAACAGGCTGTCGCGCCGGCTAAATCCGCGAGCGATACGCAGCCCACGCCGTCGCTCGACGATATGAAGCGCATGGCCGACAAACAGGCAGAACCGCTATTGCAGAGGCTCAAGACCGATCCCAAGAATGCGGACCTGTTGAATCAGGTGGGGAATATCTATCGCATGACGCACCAGTTCCAGCTGGCCACCAGCTACTATGAGAAGTCGCTTGACGCCAATCCGCGGAATGTCGGCCCGAGAACCGATCTGGCATCATGCCTGTACTACCAGGGAGACGTAGACGGTGCGATTGCGCAGCTCGAGAAGTCGCTCAGCTATGATCCGAAGCATGCCGGCACGCTGCTGAATCTCGGCTTGATCCGATGGAAAGGGAAGGGCGATACGGCGGGTGCGATCGCGGCCTGGAACCAGTTGCTGAAGTCGAACCCCGGGTTCAAGGATAAAGATGTAGTCGAGAAGCTGATCGCCGAGGCGAAGACGCATAGCGCCAAGAAAACCGCCCAGTCGAACTGAAACTAATCCCACTCTTGCTATGACCGCGGTCACGCTTCCGCGTGCGCAGCCGCACTGCCGATTCCTGCAGTGTAGATAAAATTCTTTTCACTTCCCCAAATGCTCCCCTGAGCGCCGGAACTGGCAGCTCGTGATTTTCCGGCGCGGTGAGACTGCGATGACTCAGGCCGTGCGTGCTCGTACGGATGGGATCCCCGCCCACGCGCTTCGACGCGAGTCCCCCCTTCGATTCCGGTTCGCCTTGGCTTCGGATTCTTCGGAACAGTATGGTCTGAAACCGCACTCGCGCTCAGGTACAGCAGATTTCGCATAGGAGGCGACCATGACTCGCCGCTCCTGTTTGCTGATTGTTTCGTTGTTCCTGCTCTCCGGGATTTCCTTCGGCGAAAAACCTAAATTCAACTCCGATCAAGTTGTTGATCGGATCGTTGCCAACGAACGCGCGCTCTCAGACACGATACGCAATTACAGTCCGATGGTGGAAACCTATCTGCAGCGAATGCAGCCGGACCCGATGCTGGGATTTGTTCCAGCGGAAGACCGATACTTTCTGGGGCGCGTGCAGTTTCAGCAGACGAAGGAAGAATTCTTTCTCGACAAGCGGCTCGTGGAACGGATGGCGGGCGCGTTTTCGAAACTCTATTCTCTGAGTCCGGTTGGGTTCTCGAGCATGATCTTTGTCGATCGCAACGGGTTTGACCGCAAGAATTATCAGTTCCGTTTCCTGCAGCGCGAGTTTCTGGGAGAGGTGCGGTGTCTGGTATTTGAAGTGAGTCCGCACAAGGATCAGGCCAGCCGGTTCAAAGGGGCTATTTGGGTGGAAGATGAGACCTACAACATCGTGCGCTTCAACGGCAGTTATGGGACGTTTCATGTCGACAGCTGGCGCATGAATCTGCGCGAAGGAGTCTGGTTGCCCGCGGTAGTCTATTCCGAAGAATTCGATTCCAAGAAGCCGCAGACGCATAATCCGCGGCTGAAGGCCCAGACGCGGCTCTGGGGCTACAACCTTTCGCCCGCCGGACGGCAATCGGAGTTTTCGGAGATTACAGTCGATCCGAATGCGGCGAAAGATCTGTCGGATAATCCCGATCAGAGTCCGCTCGACATTCAAAGGGCATGGCAGCGACGGGCGGAGGACAACGTCGTTGCCAAACTCGAAGAACTGGGGCTGGTTGTGCCCGAGGGGGAAGTCGACAAAGTTCTGGAGACGGTCATCAATAATCTTGAGGTGACGAACAAGATCGAACTCGATCCTGAAATTCGTTGCCGGATTCTTGCGACGACACCAATTGAAGTGGCAACGATCGGGCACACAATTCTGGTCAGCCGCGGCCTTCTCGATGCGCTCCCGAACGAGGCGGCGCTGGCCGCAATCCTCTCGCATGCCCTGGCGCATGCTGCGCTTGGCCATGAACTCGACAGCAGTTTTGCCTTCAACGATCGAATGGTGGTGCCCTCGCTGAAGCAGTTGCCGCTTTTCGATTTCAAACACACGCCTCAGCAGGAGTCCGAAGCCGACGCGCTGGGAATGAAGATTCTGGCCAACTCGCCGTACAAAAACAATCTGGCCGAGGCCGGACTTTTCCTGAAAGCGCTGGCAAGGTACAGCCACAAGGTGCCGAACCTGATCAAGGCGAATCTTGGGGAAAGCCTGATTACAGAAAATCGGGTTTCGTTTATGAGTTCTGTGGCGGATGCCGCGCCCGCGCTGGATCTTGAGAATCCGCAACAGATCGCCGCTTTGCCGCTCGGCAGCCGCGTCAAGCTCGATCCCTGGGCCGGACAGATGAGGTTCGTGAAAGCGCGGCCTCCGCGCATTTATTCGCCGAAGGACAAACTGGCCTTGGAAGTGACGCCCTTCTCGCCCTATCTAGTTCGGTTGAAGCCTGGCGCAGGAGATACGGCCGGGCCGGATCAGAACCGCTAACCGCTAATCGGAGTCACGATGATGGTATCGGGAGCATTCCGGGTTTTGCTGGCGGCTGCGGTTCTGGCTTTTCCTTTGCCTTGCCGCGCGGGCGAGCATCCACCCCTGGATGCCCAATCGCAGTGCGTCGATTGTCACGCCGATCATGCCGAAGGCAAGTACGTTCACGGGGCTCTGAAACAGGGATGCCTCGCATGTCATGTCATTGAGAACCGGAACGAAGTGACGTTTATCGGGCAGAAGCCCTCTAAATCCATTCTTTGCCTGGAGTGCCACAAAGCGGAAAGTTTCGAGTACACGCATCTGCCCTACGAATCGGCGATGTGTACGCGTTGCCATTCGCCCCATGTTTCGTCGAAGGCTCATCTATTGCGCGCCAATGTCAATGAGATATGCCTGCGATGCCATCTGCAAAATCCCCAGAGGGTTGCGTCGCGCTACTTGCCGACGATTACGCTTTCGAGCGACAACCGGATTGGGCATCCGTACGCCACGCATCCAGTAGCTGGCGTACTCGATCCGCTGACAGGAGACGAGATGTCTTGCACGAGTTGCCATCGGGCTCATGGCGGAATGCAGGCGCATCTGTTGAAAATGGGAGCGGAGATCCCGGAGGACGCCCTGAATCAGAACACCGAGACGAAAGACATGTGCCGCAAGTGCCACATGCGTATGTGGAGAGTGGACGGCGACCCGAAAAGAGACAAGAAATCCAGATAGTTTCGACGGAAAGTTTCCCGAAATTGCCACACCGTGAATCGGCACCCCGGATGCATTGTTCCCGGAGTGCCGATTTTTGAATACTCGTAACTAACGCCCGCCGCCACCTCCGCTGTTCTCTGCTGTTGAGGTTGGAGCAATGGCCGAAGCGCGCAGATAGAAACCCTGTTGCCGCACGTGCTGCGCCTCGGTGTTGCTCAGGCCGAGATTGTCGTTGTTTGCCGGAGCCGCCGTCAGCGTGCCGGTGATTTGCACTTTAGCGCCGTGACGCAGGTCTGCGCTCGCTTGGTTAGCCGGGAGCAGCACGGTTACCGACTTTGCGCCGCTGGCAGTGCCATTTCCCGGACCAACGATAACCGCGGCATTTCCCAGGCGTTGCTCAACTGTGGCTTTCCGCAAAAGGACTTTCGTCCCTTCAAACGACTTCGGATTCGAGGTCAGATCACCAACCGTCGTCGGTTGCGGAGTCGCACTGTGCGCAGGATTGGTGTTATAGCCGGCGTTGTTGGTGCCGTTTGCGTTGTTGGGCATCGGGGTACCGGCCGCTTGCCGGACTCCCGGATTCGTGCCGGTGTTGCGTCGGCCTCCCCATGGGATCAACCAGATGCAGGCGATGATGACGGCAAGAAACAGCAGCCACCACCACATTGCTCCGGAGCCCCGGCGGGGACGCGGCGAGATGGGAGGACCGGGTTGCAGGCCTTGTCGTGGAGGCAGGTTCCGCTCGTTCTCCAATTGCCGTCGATATTCATCGCGCTTTTCTGGATCGTTAAAACTTCTATCCGCCATATTTCACCTCCTCGCAGCTCACCCGTTCACGTGAGTGCGGTCCCGCGTTCTACTCTGGTGTGTGTCACGCCTTTCGTTCAGAGTTCGCCTTCTTATGATGTCTGCAAGTCATCGACGGTTGACGGCGAAGCGGAGATGGGGAGGAATTCGTGGGAGGCGAGGAAAGCTGCAACCGCCTTCGAACGGGTGAAGCTATTGTATGGTCGGGAAACCAGCTACAGCATTCGCAGTAAGGCGAGGTGACTTCTCCTGCTCACGGTTAGAGCCGCGGCAAGCGCGAGGTAAGGGGCTCATCGCCAGTTACAAATGACAGCAGGTTGGAATGGTCTGACTCTTTAACCTCTCCTGGCGGCTCTAGCGGCCGTGGCCATACGCATCTCTTCGTGCCCCACCGTAACCTCTTTCATAAGTTCGTTTAACGCGGAGAGGAGGGGTGCGCCATCGCCATTCAGGTCGAGAATTGACTTCTCGATATAGCCCGCGGCGCCGCTTTCCTTCAGTTTCTGCTCGTTCTTCTGAGACAACCCGGATAGGACCACGACCGGAATGTTCTTCGTGACTGCGCCCTGCTTCAGAAGTCGAAGCACGCCGGTTCCCTCAAGGCTGGGGAGCATCATGTCCAGAAGGATCATGTCGGGATGGATCTGCTGAGCGCGCCGCAAGCCTTCCTGGCCATCGCCGGCCGCAATCACTTCATGACCTGCTTTTCCCAGCATGCGGGAAAGCGCCAATCGCAAAAGACGGCTGTCTTCAATTACAAGGATCTTCATACAATCAGGCCCTCGGGAATGGCAGAGACAGCGCAATCGTTGGGCGCAACTTCTTCACTGTCGAGAAACGCCTGCAGCCGGATTCGGGAGTCGTCCGACAAATGCCTGAATGCGATTCCGTTCCCGAACTGCGGATGACGGGTGACCACTTTGCCGGCGAGGTCCAGCTTTTTGTGTCCGAGCCAGAGTCTGAGTTCCAGCTCTGAGCCGAGTTCAAGGGTCACTGCCATTTCGATATAGCAGCCTCCCGTGCTGATGTCGGCGGTCTCGACACGAATCGGAGTGGCGCTTCCCTGAAGCCGAAGCTCCGTTTGGACGGCACGCTTGAGGCGTTGAGATTTTCGCCGGTCGAACGCGGCGCCATGGACGGAATTCTGAATAACAGTAGCGGTAATCATTTTTCTCCTTAGCGTGCTGTGGCTGTGAAGTGCAACGTGTTTTCGGTATCGTCCTTGGAAGTTCTGGACTCCCGCCCGGTTCTTTTGTCCTGTGCAGCGAGGAGATGCTCGGCGGCGGCAGCATCGACCGGCCTTGCAAATAAATATCCCTGGGCCATTTCGCAGCCGAATTGTTTTAGGATCTCGAACTGCTCGGCCTCTTCAATTCCTTCGGCGACGACTTTCAAGTCGAGATTGTGGGAGAGCATGACAATAGTTCGTACGATTTCCCGCGTGGCGGATTCGTCAAGCGTCGCAATGAAGGAGCGGTCGATTTTGAGACTGTGAAAGGGGAACTGCCGGAGCCGGTATAGAGAGGAGAGGCCGGTTCCGAAATCATCGAGACTGAGTCGAACGCCAAGATCGCGAAGTTGCGAGAGAGTTCGCAGGGAATGTTCCACGTCAGCCATGGCAACGTTCTCCGTGATCTCACAGGTGATGCAGGCGGGGTCTACGCCCGATTCCTGGATCGTTTGACCCATGTGTTGCGCCAAATCCGGCAACGCGAACTCGGTTGCCGTGACGTTCACGCTTACCGTCAGCGGAGTTTCTGAGGGGAATAGGGATTGCCAGCGTTTCAGTTGCTCGCACGCCTGCTTCAGCAGGTGACGGTTCATGGGAACAATCAGACCGATCTCGCAGGCCACGGGAATGAACTCCGCCGGATTCGCCAGCCCTTGTGAGCGTTGCCAGCGGCTGAGCGCCTCAAAGCCGACGATCCTTCCGGTATCGCAGGAGACGATCGGCTGATAGTGCACGCGAAATTCATCGGATTCGAGAGCCTTCCGCAGGTCGGTTTCGAGCTGCAGGCGTCCCATGGCATCCGCGTGCATGGCGCCATCGAACACCTCGCAATGTCCGTTGCCGGATTTCTTGGCGCGGTACATGGCGATCTCCGCGTCGCGAAGCACGGCCTCGGAATCGGTAGTGGCTGGGCTGCTGAAAACAATTCCTATGCTGGCTGACGCGATGATTTCGCGGCCATTGACTGCGAAGGGTTCCGACAAACGCTCCTGAATGCGCTTGGACATCCGTATCGCGTCGCTCGGATCGCGCAGTTCGGAGGCGAGAACAACAAACTCGTCTCCGCCGGGCCGCGCCAGCGTGTTGTCACCTGTGGCGGAGTCATCGAGTCTCAGCTGAGGTCCACGGGATACCGTGTCCGCGCCGCGGAGGCAAGTGCTTAGGCGGCGTGCAATCTGGATGAGAAGCTCATCTCCCGCGGCGCGACCGAGGCTATCATTGAAGACTTTGAAGTTGTCGATGTCGATGAACAGCACCGCAAAACGGAAATCCGGATGACGGCGGGATACTGCGAGGGCCCGCTGCATGCGATCGAGCAGGAGTGCGCGATTGGGCAGGCTTGTCAGCCCGTCGTGGAATGCCTGATGCGCTAATAGAGCCTCGGCCTGTTTCCGCTCGGTGATGTCACGGTTCACGATGATCAGGCCTTCAATTTCGCCGTTCCGGCCGGGAATGGCGCTGGCCGTAGATTCCAGCACGCGCCAGGTACCATCCTTGTGCCGGATGCGGTATTCGAGGCGATCGCCGCGACCAGTCCGGTATGCCTTCTGAGCGGTCTCCATTACGCGGTCGCGATCATCTGGATGAACTTGTTCGAGGGAGGATGTAGCCGCCAGTTCCTCCACAGTGTAGCCAAGGACCTTTTGATACGCCGGGCTGTTATAGAGCCGGTGGCCTTGACGGTCTACCACCGCGATCATGTCGGCAGCATTTTCCGTAATAAGGTGGAAGAGCCGCTCCCTTTCCGAGAGCCGGCGCCGCATCCGCTGAAGTTGCAGATGCTGATAGACGGTGTAGATGTCAAATAGAAGGACCAAAGCGGCCAAGGCGCGAACCCACTCTTTCAAGCTGGTCGAGTGAAGTTCGTCGGTGGGCCATTGCAAGCCGGGGAAAGTGAGTGAAACGATGCCGAAGGTCAATCCCAGCGTGACGGCAATGGCGAATCCCCACAGCCACCACTCGCGGCCATCCACGTTGCGGAGCTGCATTCGAGTGCTATGAGTACTTCGCCGACTTTGAGATCGTTCACTCACCCTGGTTTTCTTCTTCCTTCTGTAATCTCCGCGAAACAAGCCACATACAAGAGTCGCGTGCGTTCAGGCTATATGGCCAAAGCGGGTGGTTACTAATGTCTGTTACTTCCATTACTTACTTCCGATTGCGCGAAGTACATGTCCCAACGTAATCTCGATTCATGACGGATCGCAGCCAGGCAACGACAGCAAGGGCAAACGAAGTGGCGAAGGCGATCACAAAAGGGGCAATCATGAAATCGTTCATACGGCTCATAATGGCGGTAATGGTTACTGTCGGTGTGGCATCGGCGAAGGAGCTGCCGAACGCGCCCAGCGCCGAAATGGGAGCGGAAGCAGCCATCATTGAGGCTCCTGCTGTGGCCCCTGTGCCCCGTATTGCTGAGAAACCCGTCATAGACCGTAAGTTTGTTGCCCTTGCCATCATCTCGAGCGGTGCTACGTTCGCCGACTCTTACACGACCATGTTCGCGACCCAGAACTGGCTTGCCGGCAAAACCAACGTGTGCAACGTCGAAATCCAGTCGCCCTATCTTTACGGCACTCATCCAACCGCTCCGCGCGTCTACGCTGTAGCTTCCGCCAAGAGCGCCGTTTCCATCTTCGCCGCCTACTATCTTCGCAAGCACCACAACCGATTCTGGGCCGCGCCCCTGTTGGCCAATTCAGCCATCAGCTTGCAGGGCGTGACCCAGAACATCAGGGCGTGCAACTAACAGTTGCCCCCGCCCTACTGGACCGTCAGCGTGAGGGGAAGCGAGTGCTGTAGGGAGCCAGAGACACCGGAAACCGTAAGGGTATACGTGCCAGACGGCGTTCCAGACTGTGATTGCGATGCGATGCCAGTGCCACCCGCGCAACCGACCATCAACAACATCGCAATCAGTAAGATGGTCAGGATGATGGCCTTCGAGTAACGTTTTGAGCGGCGCGGCGAACCGGCGAACAACAGCCCGAAGATTCCGAATCCTGGTAGTTGGAACAAGAACGCATAGATCGGATGCAATCCCTTCGCCGGCGAGACCAGTTCCGCAGATGATCCCGCAGTTGTAACTGTGACTGTTACATTCACAGATTTGGATCCAGGCGTAACCGAACTCGGCGACACGCTGCACGTCGCTTTCGCCGGCGCTCCGCTGCAGCTCAGCTGAATCGCATTGCTGAACAATCCGCCCACCGGAGCTACGCTCAGCGAGTAAGTTGCCGTGCTACCCGCCTTAACCGTGGCGCTCGTAACCGAGCCAGTGATGCTGAAGTCCGACGATTACAGCCATGCCGCTGCCGCTCAGCGGAATGGACTGCGGCGAACCGCTGGCATTGTCCTGAATGGTCAGCGAACCAGAGCGATTTCCGCTTGCGATCGGAGTGAAGGTAACCGCCACCGTGCAGCTACCCCCGGCAGCAATACTGTTGCCGCAAGTATTGGCTTGCGAGAAATCTCTGCTGATGCTGATCGCCGAGATCGATAGTGCCGCGGTTCCAGTGTTGTGCAGCGAGACACTCTGCGGCTGGCTGGAAGTGCCGATTGCCTGATTGCCGAACTGCAGAGCAAGCGGGTCGAAACTGAGCGCCGGCGCCGGCGTAGGTCCGATCTTCATGACAAAGGCGTCGGTGTTTCCGCCAAAATTGCGCTGAGAAGCTCCGGAAGTTACCGGAAGATCGGACGAGGAGGTCGTGCCCGCGAGATAAATGTTCCCACTTCCATCGGCAACCATTCCGGCAGGTGCGGGTTCTTCATCGCCACTGCCGCCCAGATAAGTGGCGAACAGTTGCGTGGTTGCGGAAGGATCAACTTCTACGAGCAGAAGATCATTCCCTCCCGCATAGGGTTCGATGCCATGGACCGTGCTGAACGAATTGCTCGAAGTGGACCCGAGGACATACGCGTCATTATTAGCGTCGAGAGCGATCGCCTCAGGAATAGAGTTGTTGTTCGGCCCGAGGAACGTCGAGTACAGCAGAGTCGAACCCGTGGGATCGAACTTGCTCACGAAAGCATAGCTACATGCCCAACCGCTGGCAGAAGGATCGCAGATGCTGTTGGATGTGACCGGAAAGCTCGCATCGCTCAAGGCTGGGCCAGTAATGTAGGCGTCCCCAGCCGCATCGACGGCGATCGCGTTAATGCTCATCGGCAGGCCGCTCGATCCGTAGAAGTAGGTTGAATATTGCAGTGCGCCCGTGGCGTTGAATTTGCTGACGAATCCCACGTTGGCGTTCATTTGGGTGGTGTCGGTCGGCAGATAGGCCCCGGAGGTGGCAGGGAAGTCGGAGGTGTTCGTGTAACCAGTTACGTAGGAATTTCCGTTCGCGTCCGTCGTCATCGCTGTGATCGCGCTATCAGGTTGAGGCCAGCAGGCACTTAATCCGCAGCTAAGAGGCACATTTGAACTGCCACCGAAATAGGTCGAATATTCAAGCGATGAACCATTGGGGCTGAATCTGGTCAGGAAGCCGTAGTCGCCGTACACGCCACCCTGATTCGGCGAAACCGAACTCTGATAGGCATTCGCGACGGCGAGGTTGGTAGAAGACGTATATCCCGCAATCGTCATCTCACCGGTTTGCGAAACCGTGACGCTCGATGGGATGTCGGAGCCATTTCCGCCAAAGTAGGTCGAATACAGCAGGGAAGAACCGTCGGCAGAAATCTTCGAGAGAAACGCATTGAAGCTTCCCGGATAGGTTCCCTGGAACGGATTTACCATCGGGAAATCACTGGAGGCGGTGCTGCCGGTTAAATAGACGTTATTCGATGCGTCCAACGCAATCCCATAACCGTAGTCTCCACCGCTGCCGCCTAGATAATCCGCATAGATGAGGTTGGAACCCGTGGCATCGAGCTTTGCAACGAACGCATGGTCCATCCCTGCGGGAAGCGAGCCGAGAGTGCTCATCGGAAAATCCGAGGAATCGGTCGAACCGGCGACATAGACATTTCCGCTCGCATCGACGGCGATGCCGGCCGGTTCATCGTCGCCACTGCCGCCAAGATAGGTTGAGTAAAGCAATACCGGGTCAATCACGAGCGGCTGAGTCGAGTTGTACTGCGCAACCTGAAAGCCGATACGATTGGCTCCGCTGACGCTGAAGCCGCCTTTGACCGGTACGCGGCGTCCCTGGCATTCCTGATAGATGACCGGAGCTTGAAAATGGAGTTCGCCGTTGTTCGTTCCAAGGACGAGCGCTCCATCGGAAGCAACACGGATGCCGCTCGCGCCGGTGATGGCGAACTTAATCTGTCGAGGATCAGCCTTGGGCGCGACGGCGAAGTCGTACTCCAGTTGCTGATGACTGCCGTAATAGATGAGGTCGATCCCGGGATAAACGTTCTTATACCGGATCTGACCATAGGTAGGAACGTTCCGATGCCACCGGCTCGGATCGTTGCCAATGAAGTAGTTCACGACGCCCGGTTGCGGGTTCTCGCCGACGACTTGCGGATTCGACGCCGATCCAAGCAACTGAAACTGGATCGACGCACGCTTCACATTCGATGTATTGTGATTCGTGGACGATGCCTTCACTTCGTCCGCGCGAAGAGAGAGAACCATTCCATTGCTAGTGAGGTACGCACGGTAGCCTGGGCCACGGGAAATGAAGTTCACTTGCGGCGCGGCCTGTCCACGATTCGACTCGAAGGCAAGCGGCAACCGGCCATATCCCGCAACGGGCGACGGAGTGGTTTGCGCATTCAATGAAACCGACGCGATACTCGCCACCAGAAGCGCCCAAATCAGCATGTTGGATTTCATATCAATCTCTCCACTTAAAAAGTTGGGGGGAATTGGGGGAGGGCTTTCATGAGATTGATTAAGCATGGCGACTGCCGAATGGCCATGGATGGGCATCCTATAAGAGACGCATTATCAATGAGTTATCGTCCGTAAATTATGGAGCGGTGAGGTATGTCAGGAAATCCGTCTACCTTTTAGACTGGTGTCCGCTTTGCGGAATCGGTCATCAAATCTTTGGTAACTGATGAGGATGGCACGGAGAGACAGACTAACTAGCGTTTTCTTTCTTGGGGCCTTCAATCTTCATCTTTGAGAGAAGCTGATATATGGTTGCGCGGCCGATACCTAGAATTTCGGCGGCCCGGGCTTTGTTCCCACCTACTCCTTCCAAGACACGCAATACGTGGCGGCGCTGGACCTCTTCGAGCGAGAGGAAAGTTTCATCTCCACGGATTTCTTCATTAAGGGGTGTGCGAAGCTTGTCGGGTAGGTCACCGATATCTATGAGGTTGCCGTCGACCATCATGCAGGCATTGCCGATAACGTTTTCGAGTTCACGCACATTCCCGGGCCAGGGATAAGTTGTCAGACGAGCTTGTGCCCTGCGGGCCAATCCCGCAATCGGTTTGTTATATTCATTCGCGAATTTTTCAATGAAGAACCGTTCCAACAGGGGCAAGTCTTCGCGCCGGTTTGCCAGGACCGGAAGAGGAATTTCAACAACAGCCAGCCGATAATACAGATCTTCGCGAAACTGGCCGTCGCGAACCATGTTCTTGAGGTTGCGATGAGTGGCTGCGATAACCCGGACGTCGATATTACGAGGCGTCAGAGAACCAACGCGCTGCACCTGGCGATTTTGCAGTACCCGCAAGAGTTTTGCCTGGGCTGCGGGAGCCAATTCTCCGATCTCATCAAGGAAAATCGTTCCCTTATCGGCGTGTTCGAACAGGCCAACCTTATCCTGCGTGGCGCCGGTAAACGCGCCCTTGACGTAGCCGAACAGTTCGCTTTCAACCAGGCTGTCGACGAGTGCCGAACAGTTGCAAACGACAAAGGGACCGGAACCCACGGGGCTCAGGCGATGCAGGGCCCGGGCGACCAGTTCTTTGCCGGTTCCGGTCGCGCCGGTTACCAGAACCGTTCGAAAATGAGGAGCGATGCGCCGAATTTTCGCGTACACCTCAAGCATTAGAGGGCTACGTCCCACCAGTCCTTCGAATTGATAGGCGTCGATCAGCGCCTGATCCAGTTGCAGAGTTTTCTGGCGAGTTTCCGCATCGGCCATGAGCGCGGAAACTTTGGCGCGCAGTTTATCGATCTCGATGGGCTTGGTCAGGTAATCGGTGGCGCCCTTCTGAATCGCCTCTACAGCGGATTCGGCAGAATAGTGAGCCGTAATGAGGATGACTTCGGCGCCCGGATCCACACCTAAGATCCGCTCCAGTAGCTCGATGCCGGTGATCTTGGGCATGACAAGATCGCTCAGCACAACTTTCGGACGAGCCTGCAGGAATACTTCGAATCCCCGCTCAGGATCCTGCTCCGTCAGGATTTCCAGTCCCTGACGATCCAGGGCCAGCCGGATCATCTCCAGGTTTTGCGGATCGTCGTCAATTGCCAGTAACTTCAAATTGCTGGTTGAGCTCATCACACAGTCCGGCCGTAGGGGCGATCTAATTGTACGCGCATGATCGCTTGCTGTGAGCTAGATATGCAAGATCGAACAATGACAAACAAAAGCATTACTGTCCATTTCCCTGACGAAATAAGGGCCAACGAGGGGGGTGACGTGGCACCTAAGTTAATCCCGTGTGTTATTGTTCCCGAGCATCGCGCCTGCCGCGGGAACCCTCTTTAACGCTTATCGCAAACCTAGCAGGGTCAGTCAAGTGACTAATGACATTCAACCGTCGGGAAAGGTGGAATCGCATGGGGCGCGTTCATCCGGGGACCGGCGTAAGGTAAAACGATTAACCTTGCAATATCCACTCCGGCGTTCGCTCCATAAACTGAAAAGCATAGCGTTGCATCGGGGTGTTAGGCGCTTCAGTACGAACAACTTTGACCCGGCCTACATATCTATCCTGCCCTGAGCCGCAGAGAAATACCTCGAGGGAACGTTCCGTAGACAGGGCAAGAGGAAGATTACATAGAAATCCGCCGGCGCTGACATTTTCCGTTGTCGTCAGCTGCTCAAAGGACCTCTGGCATTCGTCCACGCCTTTTAGCTTCAAGGTAAGTTGCATGCGGACTCTTACATGAACGCGGCGCTCAGAGGGGCGCTTGCTCAATTCCTTGGCAATGGTGCTCTTCAGCTTTGCAAAATCGATTGGCTTCTCGAAAAATCCGGCTGCGCCCAGGGTGGTCATGTAATCACGATACTTAGCGGCGGATTCGCCAGTCACGACGAAGACCGGGATTCTGCAGGTATAACTCAAATTGTGGAAGCTCTGGCACAGTTCAAATCCCGAACAATCGGGCATCATGAGGTCGAGCAGGATCGCCCGAGGCCGGTGTCCTAGAGCCAGCTCGAGCGCCTGCACGGGATTGCCCGTGTCGATCGTCTCGTAGGTGTCGGCCAGACGCATCTTGATCATCCGGCGCACTGCGTCATCGTCATCCACAACAAGAATCTTCTCCATATATCCTCCCAAGTAGAAAGTGCTTAAGCTTGTTGGACGTCTGAGGCAGCCAGGGCCCCATCAGCGTCTAGTGCCTCACGAACTTTCGATGCCAGTGCTTCGCGAGTAAAAGGTTTGGGCAGAAAGAAACTGCCCTCCGCTAACACTCCATGCTGACCTACCGTTTGCCCGGTGTATCCCGACATATAGACAACACGAATCTCTGGCCTCTGAGTTGTCACGTGGTCGGCAAGAACTCTACCGCTCATTCCGGGCATAACGACGTCAGTTAGAAGCAAATCGATGGTTCTGGATACCTCTTCGCTAATCTTCAGCGCTGCAGGCCCGTTCTCGGCTTCGAGCACCTGATATCCACACAGCTCCAACAGGTGCCGGCTCAGGGTGCGGAGGGAAGTCTCGTCCTCGACCAGCAGCACGGTTTCGTTTCCTTTTAGGGCAACCGGCAACTCGGAGGATAGCTTCGGAGTATCCGCAGAGTGCTCAGCTTTAGGCAGATAGATATTGAAGCATGTCCCCACCCCAGGCTCGCTCGTAACATCGATGTATCCACCGCTTTGTTTCACGACGCCGTACACCATGGACAGGCCGAGTCCGGTGCCCTTTCCCTTTTCTTTGGTCGTGAAAAAGGGCTCGAAGATGCGTGCGCGGGTGGCGCCGTCCATGCCGACTCCGTTATCTGTGACCGTGAACAAGAGGTAGTCTCCAACTAGAACCGGATATGGATAGCGGCGCACGAATTCCTCGTCCATATGGAAATTGGATGTTTGCAACGTGAGTTCACCACCTTCCGGCATGGCATCGCGGGCATTTACGGCGAGATTTAAGACAACCTGCTCAATTTGCCCCTGATCTGCCTTGATGCGAACCAGTGCCGTATCCAGGTTAGTGAGCAGTTGAATGTCTTCGCCAATCAACCGCTTCAACATCTTCTCCATGTCTCGGACCACGGCATTTAAATCCAGGATGCGAGGGTCCAGAACCTGCTGGCGGCTGAAGGCAAGCAGCTGGCGAGTGAGGCCGGCAGCGCGGTGGCCGGCTTTCAGCATTTCGTCCACGCAGCTGCGCAGCGGACTCTCCGCTGCAGTTCCGTCCTGCACAATCTCTCCGTAGCCGATAATGACTCCGAGGAGATTGTTGAAATCGTGAGCAACTCCGCCGGAGAGCCTTCCAATCGCCTCCATCTTCTGCGCCTGCCGGAATTGTTCCTCCAGGCTCTTACGCTGGGTCACGTCACGATTGACGATCACCAACTTGTCGACGGCTCCATTTTTTATGATCGTGCTGGCGCGTGATTCAAGAGTTCGCCAGGTGCCATCCTTATGGCGCATACGATATTCAAGGCTGGTGCCGACTCCGGTCCGGCGGGCTTCAGAGGCGGCTTTCAATACCCGGTCGCGGTCTTCGGGATGAATCTGATCGGTTGCGGTGGTGCCGCTGAGTTCCTCCGGCGTGTATCCGAGAATTTTCTCGTAGGAGGGACTGTTGTAGAGGCGTTCGCCCTCAGGGTTGACCACGGCGATCATGTCGGCGGCATTCTCTGTGATCAGGCGGAAGAGTTCTTCTCCCTCAATCAACTGTTTTCGAACGCCCTGAATCTGAAAATGCTGGTAGACCGTGTAAATATCGAAGAGCAGGACCAGTCCGACGAGCCCCACAATCGTGTCGTAGAGCGGGGCGGCATTCAGGCTCGGATAACTGAAGTGGATCTCCGGGAAAATAAACGAAACAATCCCACCGGTCAGAAGCAAGGTGATCAGAACCGCGCACACCCACAGCCACCAATCGCGACGCTCGATGACGCGCACTTGGTCACGTACCGTCGTGCCACGAGCCATGCTTTTCGTCTCAAGACCGATGAAGCCAGATGCTTGCATGAGCGAGAGCCCCCAGTTTCCCTTTCTGCACACTCGCAACGTCAAATGCCAGATCGCGTTCGGGGGAGCGATCGAGATAGAACAAGCACGGGGAAGGCCATTCGTGCTTTCGCGCGCCAAGTTAAATGCCGTCCTTGCAATGGTTTAAGGACAGCCTGAATTTGGCTGGAAGGCTGGCTATCGAGGATGTTCGGAGAATGGACCGGCGTCCCGATTCAGGACAGGCTGCCGCTCAGAATCGATTTGCCGTGACCCGTATCGGCTCCGGCTGGAACGGCCGTGATCTGGTCAGTATTGCGCACTCTTGTTCTCATCGCTGCAATAACGCCCGACAATTCAGATTTAAGCGCGCGCAACACTTCGAACCCTTCTTCTAATCGGCGCTCCCGACCCAGGTTCTCCAGAACACGGCACTTCTCAGCTGCTTCGGACAGGCCGAGGTAACTCAATTCACCTTTCAGAGTGTGGGCTGTTCTTTCCAGCAGGTTGAAGTCCGGAGTTGCAATGGATTGGTCGAGAATCGTGAATTGTTTGGGAGTCTGTTCCAGGAAAATTCCAATCAGGTCGTTGAGCAGCGCTTCGTCGCCACCGAGGCGTTCCAGGGCTCCCGCAGGATCCCATGTTACCCCTGAAGAGGAACTCAGATGTGCGGCGGATGCTTTCGGCTCGCCGCTAACGAATTGCGCAATCGCGTCTTGGATGGAGCGCCCGCTAACAGGTTTGCTCAGATAGCCGTCCATGCCGGCTTCGAGGCAACGCTCTTTGTCGCCTTTCAGCGCGTGCGCGGTCATGGCGACGATTGGAATGTGCGATCCTTTGCCCCGTTCACACTCGCGAATCTTGCGGGTGGATGTGAGGCCGTCGACGCCAGGCATCTGGACATCCATGAAGATCAGGTCGAAGGTGCGCGTCTGGAACATCGAGAGTGCTTCCTGACCATTCTGAGCGAGGGTGAGGATGTGGCCGGATTTTTCCAGCATTCGGGCGACTACAGTTTGATTTATTGGATTGTCTTCCGCCAGAAGAATGCGAAGCTTCCGTATTGGAGCGGGAATAGCCGGCGCGTTTACCGGCTGCGATGCGGCAACTTCCGCCGATCGTTTTCCGAGTGCGGTCTGGATTGCGGCCAGCAGTTCGGATTTGCGGATCGGCTTCAGAAGATAAGTGCCGATTCCCAGATTCCGGCAGCGCTTGAGGTCCTCACCGTCACGCGCCGAAGTCAGCATCATGATGACCGTATCGGAGAGACGAGGGTCCTGGCGAATGCGCTCGGCCAAGGCGAAGCCATCCATGCCCGGCATGCGGCCGTCAATGATCGCCAGCCGGAATGGCGATTCTGCGACGCAAGCTTTCTCGATTGCCTTGACAGCCGCATCACCGCTCTCGACCGCGAGCGGGGACATTCCCCATCCCTTCGTCATCTCCACGAGAATTCTGCGATTCGTCGTATTGTCATCGACCAGGAGCACGGGAATTTGCATGTCCATCGCAAGCAGGGAGCGGGGAACAACCGAGTGTGCTCGGGCGACTTCCAACGCGATCGTGAAATGGAACGTGCTGCCTTGGTTCAACTCACTTTCGAGCCAGATTCGTCCACTCATCAGGCCGGCGAGGCGAGAGCAAATGGCCAGACCGAGCCCGGTCCCCCCATATTGGCGTGTCGTGCTACCGTCGGCCTGGGCGAAGGCCTCGAATACCAGGCTCTGCTTCTCCGGTGCAATGCCGATGCCCGTGTCGGTCACGCTGAAATGCAAGTCGATTTGTTGTTCCAGCCGCGCAATCATTTCCACCTTGATGAAGATCTCTCCTTCTACTGTGAACTTGACCGCGTTGCCGACGAGATTGACCAGAATTTGCCGCAGGCGTCCCGGATCTCCGACCACATGATCCGGAATCTTGGCGTCGATCTCGTAGGCAAGTTCAAGACCTTTTTCGTGGGCCCGAAAGGCCAGAGTCTTCATGGACTCGGACATCAGATCCTGCAGGCTGAATTCAACGGGATTCAGATCGAGCCTGCCGGATTCCACTTTGGAAAAATCCAGAATGTCGTTAATGACCCCGAGCAGGGAATCGCCCGATGATTTCAGTGTTTGGATATATTCGCGCTGTTCCTGAGACAGGTCGGTGTTCAGGACCAACTCCGCCATCCCCATAACTCCGTTGAGCGGTGTGCGGATTTCGTGGCTCATGTTAGCCAGGAATTCGCTCTTGGCGCGGCTGGCCTCTTCGGCCTTCAGTTTCGCCTCAATCAGCTGATTGTTGGTCTCGAGCAAATCCGCCGAGCGCTCCAGCAGTTCGATACCGATTCCATGTCTCTCCGTGACCACGGATCCCACAACCAGGCCAACCGCCGAGACCACAAACATGAGCAGACCGGTTCGTGGCAGCAGTGCCGGCGATGCCGGATACAGACGGAACGCCACTACGATGCCAAAGTTCAGTACGAGCAGGGACGCAGCAACTCGCCGGACTCCTTGCCGCAGAGCGACCCACATCACCGGAATGAAGATCAGGTAGAAAAGCTGTCCGGGGATGAGGACAAACATCACCCAGAGAAGACCCACGATGGTCGCAACCTGAGCGACTGCTTCTAAGCGTGACCAGACCTTCGAAGTCCACCGCCGTATATGATGCTTTCGCGGCCGCTCGACGGGCTCGTAGAACAGGCGCTGGCGGATCCAGGGACACACGTGAATCAGAAGGAAGGGCGCGATTCCGAGAAGCCCGACTTCGTCTCCTAGAAGCCACGTCAGCGATGCCCACCAGAATTCGCTCCAGCGAATGGCATGATCTGCGGCGAGACAGGCGACGCCGACAGCAGTAGAAGCCAAGGCCGCCAGCGTCGTCACCGTGAGGTAAAGAACGACGTCGCGTTGCCGCAGGAGTCGCAGGTCGATCTTGAACCTGTAGCGCAGCAGGTATGCCGCGGCAGCATAGAAGGCCGAGATGCCAACCGCTCCGACGGTTTGACCCCAGGTCGCCAGCGTCTGACCGTAAAAAATCCTGCCTGCCAATACGCCGGCAACCGAAACCAGAATCGCGTACCACGGACTAACCCCCAACAAGATGGCGAGCGTTAGTCCGGTCGCCGGATACCAGACCACAGCGCCGAGACGGGAGATCAAGATGACTTCCGGAAGATTCAGCACCATAAACAGCGCTAGGAACCATATCGAGAGCAGAACGTGGCGAAAGATGACACGCTCGTCGTACGTGGAGAACTTGCTCATAGATTCCCTTAAGCGTTCAGGCGCGCCAATGGAGAAGACCGTCCAACGGCTCCAGCGTTCGCCTGCCTGTGCACAACATGGCGTGGCCGGTACTCTGTAAGTCTTCCGGCTTGGTTAGTGTTTCGAATAGAAGCTCTCCATGGACTGGATTGCAAACTCATTCACGGCGATCTCGGCCGAACTGTCTGAAGGTGGCCGATGTTCTGCCGGCTCGACGTAGCGGATCGAGTATGGCGCCGCGTTGGATTTTTCCTGGCGCGCAGCCGCATTGCGAAACTGAAGATCCATCAAGCACTCGCGGATAATCGGCTCGGTGCCGGTGAGCTTGCTGCAGAGAGCGGATTGGGCTTCAATCTTCGCCTGGAGCGCGAGAACGCGTTCGCCACCCCGGATGCGAGTGCAAAGTTCGGCTGCCGCCGGCGGCTTAGTGATGTAGTCGTCCGCCCCAGCCCGCAGTCCCGAGACGATATCGGCTTCGCTGTTTTTTGAGGTCAGGAGAATCAAATATAGGGACGACATGGACGGACATGCCCGAACCTTGCGGCAGATCTCCGGGCCGGACAACCCGGGCATCACCCAGTCGAGAATGGCGAGCTGCGGCGTATCGGGACGCTGCAAGATCTCCCATGCTTCGTCTCCGTTGTTGGCGAGGACTATGTCATATTTCGGCGCCAACAACTGCACGAGCATTCTTTGAAACAGGATGTCGTCTTCCGCGATGAGCAATTTCATACTGCACTCCTTATCGTGTCTTCCCGATCCTTTTGTCGGATCGGATCCCACCTCAAACCGAAGTACCGAGAGGATCCGTTACGTTTGCGTTTCGGGGAAAGTAACGAATCGAAGACAGATAATGCACGAGGCCTGCCAATGCAGCAGGTTCAACGGCCGTTCGCACCCGGACTACGTTAAGTTCTTATTTCTTGGCACCTTGAGGAGGTGCACGGCAAGGGTCGGCCAACCGTAAAAATCGTCCAGCCCCGGGAAGTCGTCTGGTTCAGGGATAGTGTTCGTTTCATGGACGGACATTTGGACACCGAAATGAGGGAATCCTTAATTTGTTTTTGCGCGGAAGCAGGGAGCCCCATTTTATATGTCGTTGCAAGGAAACTTTGCCGGACGCCGTGCGCACTGCGGCGAAACTGCAAAATGTCAGGTTCGAAGACCCGGGTGCCGGCGGATTGGCGCTCGCCCTGGAGGGCGAGTTGCAAATCTCAAACCAGCAAGTGAATCGGCTCGCCAGCCAGCTCAACCAAACTATTTCAACGCAGGGAAGTTCCGCTGCTGCAAGGTGTATGAAGGAGCCCTCAGAAACTCTTCCATCTGGTCGAACAGCCCCATGAACCCAAGTTGCAAGGCGAAGGGATCGTTGACACGGGTTCGTTCGGATCTCGTAGCAAGAGTCTGCGAACAACTTTATAACTTAAATTCTTGGTCAGATCGCGGATCACGACATTGAAGCACGATTCAAATGAATGGGTGCCCCCCTTCCTCAAATGTGAGGGGCCTCGAATGTTCAGTCATTGATCCTGCTGCTTTCTACATCCAATCATTTCGGTAAAACCTTCTCTTCGCGGGTAAACCCCTCCGCCGTTCCATACAGGCGAACTCAGGCCTACAATCAGACTGACATGCCAGTGGTGTCCAAACCTGCCGTCAAACGGCTCCGCATCACGCTGCGCGGAGCCGTGCAGGGCGTGGGATTCCGCCCATTTGTCTACCGTCTCGCCACAGAAATGGCGCTCACAGGATGGGTGCTGAATTCCTCCTCTGGCCTCGTCGTGGAAGTCGAGGGCACTCCCGAAGAACTCCGCGGCTTCGAGCAGAGAATCGAACTCGAGCGACCGAAGGCCTCCGTCATCACTGCCCGCGAATCGACGTGGCTGCCGTCGCAGGGATTCACCCGGTTCGAGATCCACCACAGCGATACGGATTCGGTGAAGTCGGTGAACGTTCTGCCGGATCTCGCCACCTGCCCGGAGTGCCTCGCGGAGCTTTTCGATCCCGCCAACCGCCGCTTTCAGTATCCCTTCACCAACTGCACGAATTGTGGTCCGCGCTACACCATCGTCATCGACATTCCCTACGATCGTCCGAACACCACGATGCGCGATTTCATTCTGTGCCCGGCCTGCCGTGATGAATACGAGAATCCCGCCGACCGCCGCTTCCACGCGCAGCCCAACGCCTGCCCGGTCTGTGGACCGAAACTTGACACCGCGATCGCCGAGATTGCGGCGGCCCTGCAGCGCGGAGAGATCGTTGCGCTCAAAGGTATCGGAGGATTTCAGCTTCTGGTCGATGCGCGCCAGCCCGCCGCTGTCGCCCGCCTGCGCCAGCGCAAACATCGTGAAGAAAAGCCGTTCGCGCTGATGATGCCCTCGCTCGAAATGGCGCGCGAGTATTGTGAGATCTCTCCCGCCGAAGTTGAGGTCCTCGAATCTCAGGCTGCGCCAATCGTCCTACTTAAGCCCAGGCCCGGTACCGACATCGCCTGGAACGTTGCCCACTGCTCACCCTATCTCGGAGTGATGCTGCCGTACTCGCCGCTGCATCACATGCTCATGCGCGAATGCCCGTTCCCGCTGATTGCGACCAGCGGGAATCGCAGCGATGAGCCGATCGCTGTCGGAAACGAAGAGGCTGGCGAGCGGTTGAAGAACATCGCCGACCGGTTCCTGATGCACAATCGCCCCATCGTCCGTGCCTGCGACGATTCGGTCGTGCGCCTCACGCGCGGACACGTCGGAATCCTGCGCCGCGCCCGCGGGTACGCGCCTCTGGGAATCCGCGTACATCGCGAACTGCCACCTGTCCTTGCCGTCGGCGGACATCTCAAGAACACAGTAGCCATCGCCGTCGGCCGCGATGTTTTTCTCAGCCAGCACATCGGCGATCTGGAAACGCTGGAAGCGCGGCGCGCCTTCGAAGGCGCCATCGCCGATCTCTGCCGCCTCTACAGTTTCAAGCCGGAGGCGGTGGTCTGCGATCTGCATCCTGACTACGCGTCGACGCACTGGGCGGAACGGTCGGGCCTGCCCATCATTCGCGTGCAGCATCATCAGGCGCACGTGGCCGCCTGCGCCGCCGAGAACAATGTTGACGAACCCTACCTCGGCGTCTCCTGGGATGGCACCGGATACGGCCTCGATGGCGCGATCTGGGGCGGAGAGTTTTTCCGCGTGGAGGGTGGCCAGTTCGAGCGCATTGCCCACCTTCGCTCCTTCGGCCTGCCCGGTGGAGACGTGGCCGTTCGCGAAGGCTGGCGCTCGGCCGCGAGCCTGCTATTTGAAGTCTTCGGCCCGCATTCTCCCGACTACAAGCTTAGCAATGCCGCATCAGGGAAACCCCTATTGGAATCTTCGAAAGTTCGCCATATGCTCGAGCACGGGATCAACGTCGTTCCTACAACGAGTGTGGGGCGCCTGTTTGACGCCGTTGCTTCCATTACCGGAATTGCGCAGCGGAACCGTTTCGAAGGCCAGGCGGCGATGCTGCTGGAAAACGAAATCGGCTCGTTGCGCACGGAAGAGGCGTATCCTTTGAAAGAAGGGGATTGGGGATCTCTGGTCGCATCCGTGGCGGAAGACAAGCGGGGTGGGATCGCTATTCCCCGGATTGCCGCCCGTTTCCACAACGCGCTTGTGGGATGGATTTTGCAAGTAGCCGAAGAGTCTGGGCTCAGGCAGATCGTTCTGAGCGGCGGAGTTTTCCAGAACCGGTATCTGACGGAACGCACCGCAGAGGTTCTTGAGGCTCGCGGATTTGTGGTGCACACGCACCGCCAGGTGCCGCCCAACGATGGCGGGATCGCGCTAGGCCAGGCGGCCATGAGCCTCATGTCTGCATCATGAAGCTTGAAACGTTGAAACGTATGAAACTTTGAAACTGTTTTTTGCTGAGGTTCTCTCATGTGTCTTGCAGTTCCGGGCAAGGTGGTAGAAATCATGGACGCGGGCGACATCGCCTTTCGCCGCGCCAAGGTCGACTTCGCCGGCATACGCAAAGAAATCAATCTCGCCTACACTCCCGAGGCCGAAGTCGGCAAATATGTTCTGGTTCACGTTGGATTCGCCATCAGCGTGATCGATGAAGATGAGGCCCAACGCGTCTTCGAATACCTCAAACAGATGGGCGGACTGGAAGAGGAACTCCGTGAAGTTCGTCAGTGAATACCGCGACCAGAAGGCCGCCGAGCAACTAGCCGCGGCGATCCGGCAAAAAGTTACACGCCCGTGGACCATCATGGAAATCTGCGGCGGCCAGACCCACACCATCGTTAAGAGCGGCCTCGAAGGCCTGCTGCCCAAGGAGATCACGCTGGTGCACGGCCCCGGTTGCCCGGTCTGCGTCACCCCCATCGAACTAATCGACAAAGCGGTGGCCATCGCCAAACGCCCGGACGCGATCTTCTGTTCCTTCGGCGACATGCTGCGCGTGCCCGGATCGACCAAGAGCCTGTTCGACGTGAAGGCCGAAGGCGCCGACGTGCGCATCGTTTATTCTCCGCTCGATGCGCTGAAAGTAGCCAAGCAGAACCCCGATAAACAGGTCGTGTTCTTCGCGGTTGGCTTCGAAACGACTGCGCCGGCGAATGCCATGGCGGCCTGGCATGCCGATCACGACCGCATCGAGAATTTTTCTCTGCTGGTCTCGCACGTGCTGGTTCCTCCGGCAATGGAAGCTTTGCTCTCGTCCGACAACTGCGTGGTGCAGGGATTTCTCGCCGCCGGGCACGTCTGCACGATCATGGGATACGAAGAATATTTCCCGATCGCCAAGAAGCATGAAGTCCCAATCGTCGTCACCGGATTCGAGCCGCTCGACATTCTCGAAGGCATTCACATGACGGTCAGCCAGCTGGAAGAAAACCGGCACGACGTCGAGAACCAGTACGCGCGCGCCGTACGAAGGGAAGGGAATCGTCCGGCGCAGGAGCGCATCGCGGAAGTGTTCGAAATAACTCCGCGGCAATGGCGCGGGCTTGGAGAAATTCCGGCCAGCGGACTTCAGCTTCGCGGACGGTTTCAGAAATACGATGCTAACCTGCGCTTCCCCTTCGAGGGCGAGCCTGCCCGCGAGTCGCCGGAGTGCATCAGCGGGCTCATTCTGCAAGGCATCAAGAAGCCGCAGGAATGCCCGGCGTTTGCGGTGAAGTGCACGCCGGAAAATCCGCTGGGCGCGCCGATGGTATCGTCGGAAGGCGCGTGCGCAGCCTACTATCACTATGGCAGACGCCAAAATCACCTCATTCAACCTCAGCTGTCCGGTCCCGCGAGTCGCTGACGATCGCATCGTTCTCGCGCACGGCGGCGGCGGACGCCTGACCCATCAGCTCATCGAAAAGATTTTCATGCCCGCTTTCTCGAACGCCATGCTCGAGCAGCGGCATGACGGAGCTGTGCTGCCCATCAACGGCACGCGCTTGGCCTTTACCACCGATTCATTCGTGGTTCGCCCGCTGATATTTCCCGGCGGCAACATCGGCGATCTCGCCGTAAACGGCACAGTCAACGATCTCGCCATGTGCGGCGCGCGCCCGCTTTATCTGAGCGCCGGATTCATCCTCGAAGAAGGCCTCGAGATGGAAACGCTGCGGACGATCGTCAGCTCGATGCACGACGCCGCAGCCAATGCCAACGTCAAGCTGGTTACGGGCGACACGAAAGTTGTCGACAAAGGCAAAGGCGACGGAATTTTCATCAATACATCGGGCATCGGTGTGATTGAGGCGAACGTGAAGATATCGATCAGCCCAGCCTCTGTCCAGCCCGGAGACGTTGTCATTGTCAGTGGCGACCTCGGCCGGCACGGCATCGCGATTCTCTCCGTGCGCGAGGGCCTGGAATTCGAATCGCCGATCCTGAGCGACTGCGCCAACGTCTGGCCGCCGGTGGAAGCTCTGCTCAATGCCGGGATCGACGTTCACTGCCTGCGCGATCTCACCCGCGGAGGCCTGGCCACCACGCTGAACGAAATCGCCTCCGACCGCAACGTCTGCATTAAGCTGGACGAAACGTCGATGCCGGTGAACGAAGTCGTGCAGGGTGCCTGCGAAATCCTCGGCCTCGATCCTCTCTATGTCGCGAATGAAGGCCGCTTCGCCGTCTTTGTTCCCGCAGCCCAAGCCGATGCCGCGCTCGAAATAATGAAGAAGGTCCCAGTCTCGGAGGGAGCGGTCCGCGTCGGCAAAGTCGAAGAAGGCCCCGGGATCGTGGTGCTGCAAAGCCGCATCGGCGGCAACCGCGTTGTGGATATGCTGAGCGGCGAACAATTGCCCAGAATCTGCTGAGCGACGTTGTCGCCCACCAACGTTGTCATCCTGAGCGGCCTCTTTTGCCGCGAAGGACCTATGCATTTTGCCGGCAGCATCGGAGCCGCGTGCGAATGCACAGATCCTTCGGCGCAAAAGCTGCGCCTCAGGATGACAAGCCGTCTTCAGCTGGACTGTCATCCTTCCCACGGATTGACCAGCCTCACGCCGCATCCTTCAAACACATAAGGATTACGCGAGGCCAGCGTCGCTCCATGAACGCGCGCGATCGCCGCGATCTGCGCGTCGAAATCGGAGATCGGTTTCGCCTGCCGCCGTCGCGAAGATGCAATCTGCGCGAAGATACGCGCAGCTCGCTCCTCAAACGTCAGAATGCGGTCGGAGAACACGCTTCCAAACATTTTTTCCGCGCCTGACCGGAGTGCGTCCCTGCGTCTCGCCGTGGGGACGAGTTCAATGCCATAGAGAATCTCTGCCGTGGTGATCGACGTAACATGCAGATCTTCGGCAGCCTGATTGCCGAACCAGCGCAGCACGCGCGAATCTGGCGCCGGTCGCATCAGTTCAGAAATCACATTGGTATCGAGAATAATCATCTTCCAAATGAACCATGCCGCCGCGAAGCAAGGGCCTTTATTCAACCATCAACAATCAAAACTCGAAATTCTTCCTCTCACTCCCTCTCCGCCGTCCACTCCGGATCCCGTATCGGCCCGCGGGGAAGCCGCTCCAATTCCACGCCGCCCAGCGGGCCGAAAATCTCGCGGACGCGCTCCGCGACATTCGCTTTCTTCTTCGGAGCCTGGGCCAGCGCGCTCTTCAAGATTTCGCGCGCCTCCTGCTCCATCGATCGCCCATTCGTTGCCGCGCGGATTTTGAGCCTGCGCTTCGTACTCTCTTCCAGGTTTCGGATCGTGATGCTCGCCATCCCGTTATGATAGCACTGATAGCAATGCAATCAATGATCGCATACCAGAGAGCTCGAATTGCCAGTGCAAAACATCGCTGGTACCCGCATAATCACTGAGCCTGGCAGCTCCAAGATTCGTATATCTATCTGATTCCAAGTAACTTGCAAATCTGAGTGACCGCAATCACCCCCGCGCGTGAGAATTATCACTGCCGCTTTCCACTGGAAGCCGAGAATGAACAGCGGCATTATGTTTTCTATGTTGTACCTACGGAGGTAGGAGCTATGTCTGTGATGACACACCCGGGAATCAAGGTTCCAGGGGATTACATTGAATCCGTGATGATCAGTGTGAAAGCGAAGAACCCCGCCGAGCCCGAATTCCACCAGGCGGTTGCGGAAGTGTTCGACTCTCTCCGGTTGGTTCTCGCCAAACACCCCGAGTACCAATCCGCGCGTCTGCTGGAGCGCGTTGTCGAGCCCGAGCGCGTTCTTATGTTCCGGGTGCCGTGGTTCGACGACCAGGGCAACATTCAAGTCAACCGTGGATTCCGCATCGAGATGAACAGCGCCATCGGTCCCTATAAGGGCGGGCTCCGCTTCCATCCCAGCGTGAATCTCGGCATCCTGAAATTTCTCGCCTTTGAACAAGTCTTCAAGAACTCGCTCACCACGCTGCCCATGGGCGGCGGCAAGGGCGGATCCGACTTCGATCCCAAGGGCAAGAGCGACAACGAAGTGATGCGCTTCTGCCAGAGCTTCATGACCGAACTGCAGCGCCACATCGGACCGGATACCGACGTTCCGGCCGGCGACATCGGCGTGGGCGGACGCGAGATCGGATTCCTGTTCGGCCAGTACAAACGGCTGCGCAACGAATTCACCGGCGTCCTCACCGGCAAAGGCCTGGGCTGGGGCGGATCGCTGATTCGTCCGGAAGCCACCGGCTACGGCTGCGTGTATTTCGCGCAGGAAATGTTGAAGACCCGCAAAGAGACGCTCGAAGGCAAGCTCTGCCTGGTATCGGGGAGCGGCAACGTCTCGCAATACACGATCGAGAAGCTGCTCGATCTCCGCGCCAAGCCGGTCACGGCTTCCGACTCCAACGGCGTCATCTATGATCCCGATGGAATCGACCGCGACAAGCTGGCCTTCCTCATGGAGCTGAAGAACGCGAGGCGTGGACGCATTCGCGATTACGCCGACAAGTTCAAGAAAGCGATCTTCATGCCCACCGACATCAAGCTCGAGCACAATCCGCTGTGGAACATCAAGGCTGATTGCGCGTTCCCGAGCGCGACGCAGAATGAAATCACTGCGAAGGATGCGGCCAACCTGCTCAAGAACGGCGTCAAGCTGGTCGCCGAGGGCGCGAACATGCCGTCCACGCTCGAAGCCACCAAGATGTTCCTCGATGCCAAGATCCTGTACGGACCGGCCAAGGCTGCCAATGCTGGCGGCGTGGCGACGTCTGGCCTCGAAATGGCCCAGAACAGCGCACGGCTGAGCTGGACGCGCGAAGAGGTTGACGACCGTCTGCACAAGATCATGATCGCCATCCACCGGAACTGCTTTGAAACGGCCGAGAAATACGGCACGCCCGGCAACCTGGTGAACGGCGCCAACATCGGCGGCTTCCTCAAAGTAGCCAACGCCATGCTGGATCAGGGCCTGGTGTAACTGATTGTTCCTTCATGTAGGGACAGCCGCCCTCGGCTGTCCGCCGGGCGAAGCCCGGCATGCATGAAGTATTAAGTATCGAGAGAGTGTGCCCCACCCTTGTCGCGGTTTATGCGACAGGGTGGGGATTTTGATTCTGACTGATGCTGATAGGCCGACGAATCCCTCTGTTGCCCAGCCAGTCGAGTACGTGGCACACCGAAGGGTAAAACGGTGATCGGCGAGAATTCGAAGGATAGCCCTTTGTATCAATCAGAACTGCCCCTGCAGGAGTAGTTCGCTTTCCAATGCTCCCAAGAAGGCATTTCTGAGGCGATTGAGCAGTCGAGCTTCGCTCGAACGGACAGCCGAGGGCGGCTGTCCCCACATGCGGCTGTCCCCACATGCGGCTGTCCCCACATGCGGCTGTCCCCACACAAGGAATGCTTCGCCGCTACGGCGTTGCCTTGCCGCTGGCAGAGGGGCCGAAGCCGTAGCCCTCATCCATCGCTTTGCGGAACTTCTCGCGCTCCTCCGGCGACATGTTGCGGCAGCGGTTGCGAAAACGCCAGCCCGAGCCCGGACGCGGTCCGTGCCCGCCGATCCGTCCAAAAAGTATCCGGCATAAAGCCAGCAGTCCGAGCGCCTGCCAGAAGCGCAGCAGATGCCAGCCGAACAGCGGCGGCAGCAGCCAGTTCCACAGGTGCATCACCACTTCGCCGCCCACGAAGAGAAATAGCGGAATCGCTACAATCGCCAGCGGGACAATCCAAAACCATCGCTTTCTCATATTCATTTCCCTTTCATCGAAAGTCGCCGTGCTCATGCGAGATCCTTCGCTCCGCCTGAAAAACGGCTCCGCTCAGGATGACGCCCTCCACGACAATTCAAATTCCAGTACTCCGTTCATTCCATAAATTCGTCGTACAACCGCTGCAACCGCTCCCGCAGATGCAGCACTGCATACCGTTTGCGCGAAAGCAGCGTGTTCACGCTGACTCCGGTCTCGGCCGACAATTCCTTGAAGCTGCGGCCCTCGAATTCATGCGCCACAAAAACCTCCCGCTGTTCCTCCGGAAGCTCATCGAGCGCGTCTTCCAGTTCGCCGAGCAGCATCTCGCGTGCGTACAACGCCTCCGGTCCGGCAGCGGGCGAAGGCAACAGATCTTCGATCGACAGCGTCTCGCCGTGCTCATCAGGGACGGTTTCGCTGAAGGTCTCCGGTTCCTGCTTGCGAAACAGATCGGTGATGCGATTTCGCGCCACGCGGAACAGCCAGCCGGTCACATGCTCGATCGGCATCAGCAGGCGGTTTGCCTCGACCAGGCGGTAAAAGACGTCCTGCAACACATCTTCGGCGTCGCCGGGATCAGGCACCCTGCGCCGAATGAAATTCAGCAGCCGGGACCGTTCCCGCCTCACCACGTCGGAGATTCGCTGGTCCTGTTCGCGTGCCATGCGGTCCAGGCTCGGTTCGAGGCTCGCCGCTTCGTTCATCCACTCGTGTAGACGAATGAGGGATGCGAATATTGTAGGTGCTGGAGTTCTGGCGGTCGCCAAGGCGGCGGTCTGGTGCACGGGCAGTGGTGAAATTCTGGTGGCCTTTCTGCAGGCGCAAAAAGTCAAGACTACC
Organism: uncultured Acidobacteriota bacterium; assembly: GCA_963763845.1. GTDB lineage: Bacteria > Acidobacteriota > Terriglobia > Terriglobales > Acidobacteriaceae > Sulfotelmatobacter. The sequence continues at coordinate 33,704 of CAVXPX010000006.1, read as the reverse complement.
GCCGGGTACAGGCTGCACCTTGAATGATGCAATGTGCGGTCAAGCGATTGAAAGAAAGCCACTTCCGGTGCTTAAGTGATGTGCAAATACATCGCCGTATATCGTTGATAACAAACAACATAAGTATCGCTGTTAAATCGGTTTACCTTGCCTCTGGAGCGAGGGATTTCCCAGACGACCTGGGGGAAGGGGAAGCGCCCATGCGTCGCTCTATCGCGGCCGTACGCATAGAGCGAGGCATTCCTGAGAACGATTCGCCAATCAGTTTTGTTTGGCCACTGGGGGTCATCCTGAGCGCCGCCGCTTTTCAGGTGGAGCGAAGGATCTCCCCGTGCAAGATGAGATATGCGGGAGATCCCTCGCCCGGCGGAAGAACGCCGGGCTTCGGGATGACGCCTCAGAAGCGGCTGTCGAGCTTTGCCCGACCGGACAGCCGAGGGCTGTCCCCACATGGGTGTCTCTTTGTCTCCGCGAGTATGATTGGCTGTTCACGACTCTCCCATGATCGTCCATCCCATTGCCGAGCCGATTCTCGACGCCGAAGAGCGCTTTGAAGGCTTCGAGAACCTGATGCCGTTTCGCGTCCAGAATATTCTTCTAGTCTCGAGCCTTTACGACTCGTTCATCCTTCGCGAAGACGGACGCCTGAACGAGTTGCTCATTGACGAATCCCTCGAGCTCAACCTGCGGCAGATTCCCGGCATCACGCACGTGTCGAGTTGCGCCGAAGCGCTTGAAATGGCGAAGTCGAACCGGCAGTTCAACCTGATCGTCACGAACCTTACGGTCGGCGATACCAACGCCGCCGACCTTGCCCGCAAAGTCCGCGAAGCCGGGCTCGATGTGCCTGTCGTCGTCCTCGGCTACGACTATCGCGAGATCAAGAATTTCGTGTCGCGCAATCCGGTGACCGACATCGACCGCGTTTTTCTCTGGCAGGGAACGGCCCGCATCCTGATCGCCATCGTCAAATACGTCGAAGACAAGCGCAACGTGCTGCACGACACGCGCGCCATGGGTGTCCCGGTGCTGCTCGTCGTCGAAGACAACATCCGCTATTACTCATCGTTTTTGCCGGTGATCTATACCGAACTGATCAAGCAGTCGCGGCGCGTGATTCAGGAAGGCATCAACGTCGCGCACAAGCTGGTGCGTATGCAGGCGCGGCCAAAGATTCTGCTGGCCTCCAATTTCGAAGACGCCGCCGAGCTGGTTCAGCAATATCGCGAATATATCTTTGGACTCGTCTCCGACGTCGAGTTTCCCTGGAATGGAAAGCTCAGTCCGGAAGCCGGATTCGAACTCGCGCGCATGGTCCAGAGCCTCACGCCCGACGTTCCGGTTGTGCTGCAGACCAGCCGCACGGAGTTTCGTCCCCGCGCGCACGCCGAAGGATATTCGTTTCTGCGTAAGCGCTCGCCCACACTGCTCAAGGATCTGCGCCGCATTCTGACCGATTCGTTCGGATTCGGCGACTTCGTCTTCCGCCTGCCCGATCAGCGCGATGTTGGCCGCGCCAAAGATCTGAACGAACTTGAAGAGCAGCTGCAGACCATCCCCGCCGACAGCCTGATGTACCACGCGCAGCGCAATCATTTCTCGCACTGGCTAATGGCGCGCACGGAATTCGCGCTGGCGGCGAAGCTGCGTCCACGCAAGGTTTCGGATTTTAACGGCCCCGAGCACTTGCGCCGCGACCTGATCGAGTCGATCAACGATTACCGCCGCGAGCAGAACGAAGTCCTCATCGCTGACTTCAAGGCTGACACTTTCAAGCCCGCGCAATCGAGTTTCCTGCGAATCGGTTCCGGATCGCTCGGAGGCAAGGCTCGCGGACTTGCCTTTGTGCGCCACTTGCTGCGCACGCGCCGCATCAGCAAGCGCTTTCCCGGGGTCCGCATTTCGGTGCCTCCGGCAGTGGTGATCGCCACCGACGTGTTCGATCAGTTCCTGGCGGAGAACAATCTCAGCGACTTCGCTCTGCATTGCGATGATGACAGCGAAGTCGAGCAGCGATTTCTCGATTCCTCCTTGCCCGTTCCGCTCCAGGAAAGTCTCAAGACGTTTTTGGAAGAGGTGCGATATCCGCTGGCCGTGCGCTCTTCCAGCCTGCTCGAAGACTCGCAGTACCAGCCATTCACCGGCGTATATGAAACCTTCATGCTGGGCAATCAGCAGGCAAGTCTGCCGGCGCGCTTTGACGAACTGAGCGAAGCCATCAAGCGCGTCTACGCCTCCACCTTTAGCCAGCATGCGAAGGCTTACGTGCGCGCGACGCCCTACCGGCTGGAAGAAGAAAAGATGGCGGTGATTCTGCAGCAGGTGGTCGGGATACTCCACTCCAACCGCTTCTATCCGGATTTCTCCGGCGTCGTGCGCTCGCACAACTTTTATCCCGTGGCGCCAATGACGTTTGCCGATGGAATCGCCGCAGTCGCGCTTGGACTGGGCCGCACGGTTGTCGATGGCGGCAAGTGCATTAACTTCTGTCCGCGCTACCCGCGCAACCTGCTGCAGTTCTCGTCGGTGGAAGACATTCTCGCCAACACGCAAACGGAATTTTGCGCGCTGGAACTCGATGGCGTTCCGCAAGGACGTGCTGGGCATCTGCGCGAGATGCGCTTCGGCCTCGACGTCGCCGAAGCCGATGGCACGCTGCACGCGGTCGGCTCCACTTACTCCGCCGACAACCACGCTGTCTATGACGGATTGAGCCGTCCCGGATCGCGCGTCGTTACGTTTGCCCCCATGCTCAAACACGGCATCTTTCCGCTGGCCCAGATTCTCGAAGTGCTGGTGCGTGCCGGCGAAGACGCGCTGGGAAATCCCGTAGAGATCGAATTCGCCGTCAGCCTGTCGCGCGGCGAAGAAGAGGCGGCGGATTTCGGATTTCTGCAGATTCGTCCGCTGACTCTGGCGCGCGATCATCAGGACCTGATCATTGACGACGTTGATCCAACCCAGCTCATCTGCCAGTCCACAAAAGTTCTAGGCAACGGACGCATCGAAAATCTCCACGATATTGTGGTGGTCGATTCACAACGCTTCGAGCGCAGCCGCAGCCGCGAAGTGGCTGAAGCGGTCGCGCACTTCAACGCGACGCTCAATGCGGAGAATCGTCCCTACCTGCTGATTGGCGTCGGACGCTGGGGATCGAACGATCCATGGCTCGGCATTCCGGTGGAGTGGGACGAGATCTCCGGAGCGCGGGCAATCGTCGAGGCCGGCTTCCGCGACTTCCGCGTCACGCCCTCGCAGGGCAGCCACTTCTTCCAGAACCTCACGGCGTTTCAGGTTGGCTATTTCACCGTGAATCCGGATGCCGGCGAAGGCTCAATCGACTGGCACTGGCTGCTGGAGCAGCCTGCGGTGGAAGAACGGGGCTGCGTCCGCCGTCTGCAGTTCGAGCAGCCTCTGCGGATCGTGATGAACAGCCGCACAAGCCAGGGGGTGATCTTCAAGCCGGAAGGGAGTTGAAGAGTGGCTGGTTTGAAGTCTAGCTCGAAACGTCGGTAATATCCTTGTCACCGATCATTCGTGCGAATCCCCGTGTCCAATGGTCTTTGCCGAGTTCGTAAGGTACAACCGAGAAGCCCTCGGGGTATTTCGTGAATCCGGCTGCCCTTTGAGTCGTCCGATAAAAAGGATTAATGCGACATGGATTCTCGTCCAGTTCCGCTCGTCCGTGACTCTGCACGCTGCCTTGTGATTCCGATCACAGCCTGTGCCGTGTGATTCCGAACACAATGAATCCGTTGGGGAAATCTTTATTCGCGGAGCGCCTGTGTTCAAAATCGTCAACGCCCAATTCCTTGCGCCGGGGATCAAACGCTTTGTGATCGAAGCGCCCCGGATCGCGCGCAAACAGAAGCCGGGGCAGTTCGTCATCCTGCGGATTTACGAGGAGGGCGAGCGCATTCCCGTCACCATCGAGAACTCCGATCCCGAGAAGGGCACGGTCAACATCGTTGTTCAGGCGGCGGGAAAGACGACTCATCTACTCAACTCGCTCGAGACAGGCGATTCGATTCGCGATGTTGTCGGCCCGCTCGGCAAGCCATCTGAGATCGCCAACTACGGCACAGTGGTGGTCGTCGGTGGCGGCGTCGGAACGGCCATGGCGTATCCCACAGCGGCCGCGCTCAAACGCGAAGGGAACCGCGTAATTTCCATCGTGGGCGCGAGGAATAAGGACCTCGTGATCCTCGAGCGCGAGATGCGCGAGGTCAGCGACGCGCTGCTGCTCACCACGGACGACGGCAGCTATGCCGATAAGGGATTCGTCACCGACAAACTGCGCCAACTGATCGAGAACGGCACGCGCATCGACCTGGTCATCGCCGTCGGCCCGATCGTGATGATGAAAGCCGTCGCCGAGATGACCCGAAAGGAAAACATCCACACTGTCGTCAGCCTGAATCCGATCATGATCGATGGAACCGGCATGTGCGGCGGCTGCCGCGTGCTGATTGACGGCAAGAGCGAATTCGCCTGCGTCGACGGCCCGGAATTCGATGCGCACAAGGTCGACTTTTCAGTCCTCGTCCAGCGCAACACCATGTATCGCGATGCCGAGCAGAAATCGATGGAGGAATACCGGCACGCCAAGGAACATCCGGAAGAGGCCTGCGCGGCCTCCGGAGCGCGGCAAGGAGATCCCCGGCAAGGAGACGAACGATGAGCCCGAGCGCCAGCAAATCGAAGAATCCCGTGTCGCCCAAAGACCGGATGAAGATTCCCCGTCAACTGATGCCGGAGCAGCCTGCCGAAGCACGCGCCCATAACTTCGAGGAAGTGAATCTCGGATACAGCGCAGAACTCGCGCAGCAGGAGGCTCTGCGCTGCCTGGAATGCGCCAAGCCGATCTGCACCGACAACTGCCCGGTCGGCATCGATGTGAAGGAGTTCGTCTCGCGGATTGTGATCGGAGATTTTCTCGGCGCGGCTGCGAAGGTTCGCGAGGCGAATGTGTTGCCTGCGGTTACCGGCCGCGTGTGCCCGCAGGAAGATCAGTGCGAAGGGAGGTGCCTGCTGTCGAAGAAAGTCAAGCCGCTCGGCATCGGATATCTGGAGCGCTTCGTCGCTGACTACGAGCAGCGCATGGGAACCCACATCCTTCCGAAGGCCGAGCCGACTGGAAAGAAAGTCGCGGTCGTGGGCAGCGGGCCTTCGGGACTGACTGTCGCCGGCGACCTGATTCAGAAGGGACACAAAGTCCGCGTCTTCGAGGCGCTGCACGAAATCGGTGGAGTGCTGGTCTATGGCATCCCGGAATTTCGCCTCCCCAAACAGATCGTGCATGAGCAAATCGACTACATGCGCGAGATGGGCGTCGAGTTCGAGACCAACGTGGTCGTCGGCCGCACCGTCACCATCGACGAACTGATCGAGGAAGAAGGATACGACGCCGTCTACATTGGCACCGGCGCCGGACTGCCGCAGTTCATGAACATTCCCGGCGAGCACCTCAACGGAGTCTATTCGGCCAATGAATTCCTGACCCGCATCAATTTGATGAAGGCCTACAAGTTTCCCGTCTACGACGAGCCGATGCTCGACCTGCGCGGCAAGCACGTCGCTGTGATTGGAGGCGGCAACACGGCTCTGGATGCGATCCGCTCCGCACTGCGGCTCGGGGCCGAGAAGGCGTATGTGATTTACCGGCGCAGCGATGCCGAGATGCCGGCCCGCGCCGAAGAAGCGCATCACGCGCGCCAGGAGGGAATCGATTTCCAGATGCTCACCGCGCCGGTCGAGTTTCTGTCCGACGGAAAAGGATGGCTGACGGCGGCCCGCTGCGTACGCATGGAACTGGGCGAGCCGGATGCCTCGGGACGCAGGCGTCCGGTCCCGAAAGCTGGATCGGAATTCGATCTGCCGTTGTCAGTTGCGGTGATCGCGATCGGGACGAGCGCGAACCCCATCGTGCAGAGCACGACGCCCGGTCTCGACACGAACAAGCGCGGATACATTCAGGCCAGCGAAGAAACCCAGCGCACCACGCGCAAAGGCGTCTTCGCCGGAGGCGACATCGTTACAGGAAGCGCGACCGTGATTCTCGCCATGGGCGCCGGCCGCCGCGCCGCAAAATCGATTCACGCGTATTTAACGACCGGAGAGTGGTAGAAAAGGGTTGGGATCAAAGTTTCGGGTCTCAAGTTTCGAGGCCTTAAGAAACAGCGTCTTCACCTTGACACCTTGAAACCTTGCTCTAGCCAAAGCTGATCTCCAGAAAGGCATCCGCTTTTGAGAATGGCGACGACAGTTTCGCCAGCCAATATTTACTCGTGATCGTCTTGCGGGCCTTCGGCCAATCCTCCGGGGAAAGCAGCCGCGCCGTTGCCGCGAATTCCGGGCCCGTTACTTTCCCCCGGATCGTACACGGCGCGACCCGCACCTGCGGATTGTTGCGGACCCGCTTGGTCTTGCCCATATCGCTGCGTGTCATCACGTAAAGTCTGCCGTCCTCCTCTCCAAACCATACCGGGGTGGGAACGGCGACGCCCGTTTTACGGAATGTCGTCAGAGAAATATACTTCTGGTGATGAATAGCGGATGGCACCTGGTTCGGCATGATGTCCTTTCTGGTGGCAGGGCGCGCGAAAACGGGCGCCGGATGCATTCCCCGCTGCCACGGATGGTTCGCAACCGGGTTCCGGCGATTGCTCCGGTCCGCCCATCTGTGTTAAAAGCCTGAACATGCGTAAATGGATGCGCGAGCGCATGCAGCGCCGCAAAAAGAATACCGAACCGACAAAGCAGGAAGCGCAGCCGCCCCTGCAGCCGGCCTACTTTGATGCCGACGAGTCGGCTCCTACCCAAAGCGAAACCAGTCCAGCGGAAGCACCGGAAAGGTTAATGGAAACGCAGCCGGCGGGCGAAGAATCTGCCGCCGCTCCGGAATCCGCCAATTCCGAGGCGCCCGCAAAAGTGGATAACCGCCGCGGTGTACGAGGACGTCGCCGCCGCGGTGGACGCGGACGTGGTGGGCGCGGCCGCGAACAGGCAGTCGCGCAGGCCTTCGCTCCCGCGGCCGCCAAAGGCATCATCCCCGAAGTCGAGGGCTCCGAGCAGCCTGCCCCGGAAGGTGCCGAGGGCGAACCGGAAGCCGCGGCTCCAGAAGCTCCAGCCGCTCCGGCCGTTGTTGCGGCAGTTCCCGTTCGCGCTCCCAAGGGAATTGTCGTTCTCGCGATCGGATTGCCCGGCTCGGGCAAAAGTTCGTGGTTCAAGCGGCATAACGTCGTCCCGCTCTCGAGCGACATGGTGCGCGCGCTCTTGTTCGACGATGTCCGCGAGCAGCGTTATCAGGATCTCGTGTTTTCAAACCTGCGTTCGATGCTGAAGGCGCGGCTGATCGCCAAGCGCCCGATGAATTATGTAGACGCCACCAATCTCACTCCCCAGGAGCGCCAGCACTGGATCAAGCTCGCCAAGGACTACAACTACGAAGTGCACGCCGTGTTTTTCGATGTCGCGCTGGAGGTCTGCATCGAGCGGCATCAGCGGCGCGACTGCGTCGTCCCCGAAGACATCATGCGGCGGATGGCGGCCAAGCTGAAGCCGCCGTCGTTCGACGAAGGCTTCGCAAAAATCACCGTAGTGCGCGTAAAGAAGAAAGACCAGGAACCAGCCGAGGCGTAAGGCTTCAACCACAAAGGGCACGAAGGTTCACGAAGCAGATGTTTCTTGATGTAACTTCGGGTCCCCTGTGATTGGCAGCTTTAGCCTTTTAAATACGGCAGTAATTCTTTGAATGCCGCCGATGATGATGCCCGCATCATCTCGTAAATCATCATCTCGGTCGATGAGATGACGGCTCCCCCGGCGCGCATGCGCTCCAGCCCAATCTTCCAGTTCCACTCCGTGCGGGAGCTGACTGCGTCGGAGGCGACGTGTACCAGATATCCTTCGCGCAGCGCGGCGAGCGCGGTCTGCGCCACGCAGATGTGGCTTTCCATGCCGCAAAGAAGAAGAGTGGTCCGCTGGCCGGGCATGCGCTTGAGCGCCGAGCAGAACGCGTCGCTGCCGAAGCAGGAGAACAGCGTCTTGTCGACCGGCTCGGTCCCGGCGAGCAGGGAGGCGATCTCAGGAACGGTCTGGCCGAGTCCTTTCGCGTATTGGGTGCTGACCATTGCCGGAATTTTGAGGATGCCGGCCGCGCGGATCAGCAGCTGAGCGTTGCGCACCAGCTGTTCTTTCTGGAAGATCGGCGGCAGCAACTTTTCCTGTATATCGATGACAATCAATGCGCACTGCTCAGGCGCAAGCGGACGCCGCGCCATCTCGGCATATTCAGAAGCGGTCGGGGCGGATTCGAAGGTGGTGGCCATAGATCTCCGTTACATCTTTATTCGGCGATTGACGATATTCAAAATTCTACCGCGCCCGGCACTTCCGCTCGAATCCCAGGACAGGCAGTCGCGCAGTTTGAGAACAGGGAATTTCTAGTGGAGTCATCCTGAGTGCAGTCGCCTCTGGCGGAGGGAAGGATCTCGCAGCGGGCGACAGCTCCGGTTGCACGCGAGATCGCTCGACCCGCTGGTGAAAACGCGGGTTCTTCGGGATGACGCACTCGCCTAAGTGTCAAACCAAGCCGCTATCGGCGAAGCCTGCGGTTGACCGCGCTTCATCCGGGACCATAAAATCAGAACAAGCCTGTTGCTCGGGCTCTTCCAATCAAAAACTGCCCCCTCGTTCAACGGCAGGACAGCTGACTCTGGATCAGCATATCGGGGTTCGAATCCCTGGGGGGCAGCCAACTCGCACTTTCCGGCGTTTTCCCAGCAGATCACGCTTCCTTTATTTTCGCCCCTGCATCGTCCGTTGATCCTCTCTCGCGTCATTATCGGGACGGGGAAACGCTCACATGTCACATGACTGCCACGAACGACAGCTTGACTACACTGCCGCCGCTCGCGCGCAAATCGCCGCCTTTACAGGCTTGCAGACTTCAGCAGCGATTCTGCTTTGGGAATGAGATGGGTTCCGGCTTGCTCTTTCGAGTACACTGCCGTGACCCCGGCGGCAAGCGCTTTCGCGGCAAGTGTTTCATTCGCGAACATCGTAAACATAATGATCGGCGTCTGGGGAAGTATCTTCTTTAACAATGCAGCAGCTTCCAGTCCATTCATGACTGGCATGGAGTAATCGAGCACGATGATATCCGGCTTGAGCCGCCCAGCATCTGCCAAAGCCTGCTGACCGTTCTCCGATTCTGAGCACACGAATCCACTCGCCTCGAACATGGACCGCAAAGCCCGGCGTATGCTTCGGTTGTCATCGACGAGCAAAACAGAGTGGGCCATGACCGGTCTCCTTGTATCTATCGCCTAGAAACAAGAGACCGTCGCCCGCGATCACGGCGGAGGGTTGTAGTAGACAGCTTGATCCTAACAGGTAATGTGAGAAGTGCAATTACAGGCTTTCGTGTAGACAATGCCGTTTCGAACACTGCTGTCTCGAACACCGCGGTTTCAAACCATGAAGGCGGCATCGGGGATTCGACATCCCGCAGAAGCTCAGAGTGACCGTTGTAACCACCGCCTGTCGTCTTTTCTGGTATACTGAATCGACGCTATTGATTACGGTTTGCTCGTCACGCGGTAGTCGCTTTCTCAGACTAGATTCATCTCCGCCTTTCCTGCCCACCGTTGATTCGCGTGAAATCCAATTGAAATGTGAGCGGCATTACAACTCTCGACGTGTGTCAGAGTGTGCGTAACAGATTGCCCCTCCAGAAAGAAACAAAATCGAATGACCACATTTTCAGAACTGCCCTTGACTTCTGCGTTGCAGCAGAGGCTGGAGGCAGCCCAATTCATCAACCTCACCCCCATCCAGGAGCGCGCCATTCCTCCTGCTCTCGAAGGCCGAGATGTCATCGGCACCGCCCAAACGGGCACTGGCAAGACACTGGCATTTCTCATCCCGCTCATTGAGATCTTGCAGCAGGAGCCGGCGCGGCATACGGTCGCTCTGGTGTTGCTGCCGACCCGGGAACTTGCCATCCAGGTGCAAGGACAATACGAGCTGCTGCGCACGAAAGCCATGCCCGCCGCCACGCTCGTCATCGGCGGCGTAGCCGAGAAGGCACAGATACAAAACCTGCGCGCCGGATCGAAACTGATCATTGCCACTCCCGGACGCTTGCAGGATCTGATGAATCGCAAGCTCGCCAATCTGCAGAACGTCAAACTACTCGTGCTCGACGAAGCCGACCGCATGCTCGACATGGGATTCTTGCCTGCCATTCGGCGCATCCTGTCGGCTGTGCCCACGCAACGCCAGACGCTTTGTTTCTCGGCCACGATGGAGCAATCCGTCGCCGGCCTGGTGAATGAGTACATGCGCGATCCCGTTCGCGTCGCGTTGGGTTCGGTGCTCAAGCCTGCGGCCAGCGTAGAACTGAAAGCTTACGAACTGCGGCCGGGAGAGAAACTCGACGTTCTCCGTCAACTGCTCTATGCAGAAAAAGGACAGACTCTGATTTTCACCCGCACCAAGCGCGGCGCCGAGCGGCTGGCCAAGGAACTTGTGCGCGACGGCTTCGCTGCCGCCATGATTCACGGCGATCGCTCACAATCGCAGCGCAACGGAGCTCTGAGCGGGTTTCAGGAAGGCCGTTTCCAGGTGCTGGTCGCGACCGATATCGCATCGCGCGGCCTGCACGTGGATGACGTGGCCCACGTCATTAATTACGATGTGCCAAAAATGGCGGAGGATTTTATCCATCGCGTTGGCCGCACCGGCAGAGCCGGGCTCCAGGGACGCGCCTCAACGTTGGCGGCAGGAGCCGAAGTGCTGGAACTGCGCCAGATCGAACGCACTCTGAAGCTAAAGATCGAACGCACGCAGACGGAGATGGCGACCGACGCGCCACCGCGGCGCATGATTCAAAACACGCTAGCCTCGCGGACCCTGACCGCCTTGCCGGGGGAAGTATTCGTGTAGAGGGCAAACCTGGGTGCCGGGGCATGCGGTGAAAATTAGCCCCGGCTTGCCTTGCGCGCACGCTGTCCTAGTTACAAAAATCAATCACACTCTGGTCTTCAACTCACGTTGTCGCCGAATTTCGCGACTGCATTCTTCCGATAAGGGCATCTTCGTTTTGCCGGGTGCGTGTCACCCCGCCGTGATCTGGATCACATTCAATGATCAGCTTGGTTTGGGAATATCGAACCTAAGATCCGGTGTAACGTGTCAGCGAAATGGAGCCTCTAAATGGATGGCACAAGTGCCGCGGATGCCGCTCGGGCAACCCTCCGCGGCGACGTGATCAATATCGTCCTGGGAACGGTTTTCTTGGCCTTTGGAGCGACCGCGTGCGCCATCGCAGCAATCCGTGGACGCAGGGGCGTTCGCATGCTGATATGGTGGGGAATCTTCAGCGGGATGTACGGCCTCCAAATTCTGGGGCAATCGTCCACCATTTTGGCGGTTCTTCCGCAATCCTTCACTTCTGCCGCTCTGTATATGAGAACGGGGGTCAGGTACCTGCTCCTGGTTTCTGCTTTGTTCGCCTGGCGAGAGCTGACTCTGGGCAAACTCAAGCTTCTCATGGACCTGGAAATCTTTGTGGTGTCGGCAATTGCTGTGCTGGGTATCGGCACGTTCGTCTTTGGTGGCCCCGCCGACAAATGGATCTTCTACAACAACCTGCTCGCCGCTGTGGGCACGCCTGTGCTGTTAGCGGTCGTACTGGTTCCAAGATTATCCAGGTTTCATGTGATACCGCATCACCGTGTTCTGGGTGCGGTTTTGGTTGTTTTTGCGTTGGAGGTGCTTTACACCAACTTGGGAACCGTGCTGCGCTATCCCACGCTGCCATTAGTGGACTCGTTGGGTTTTGCCGCGCTTCTGTTTTCCCTGGGGTACATAGCGCTGGAAATATTGTTTACGAATGAGCGGCGTCTGCTCTCGATCGAGACCGAACTGGAAACAGCCCGGCAGATACAATCTTCAATTCTTCCGGCGACAGTGCCGCAGCTTGAGAACCTCCGTGTCGCTGCTTCTTACCGGCCCATGACCGCTGTTGCAGGCGATTTCTACCAATTCATCCGCTGCGACAACAACCATTTGGGCATCCTTCTGGCAGACGTCTCTGGACATGGCATCCCGGCCGCACTCATTTCTTCGATGATCAAGGTGGCGATGAAGTCCGTTGCCGTCTATGCCGATGATCCCGCGCAGGTGCTCGGGGGCCTGAATCGCATCCTGTGGAGTGAGGCGCGCGGCCAGTTTGTCTCGGCGGCTTACATTTGGATCGACACAGAGAAGCGCAACGCGCTCTACTCCGCTGCTGGACATCCGCCGCTCCTGTGCTGGCGGAATGCGCGAGGCGAGATGCAGCGGGTCGAAAGTAACGGGCTGTTATTCGGAGTCGATCCCGATTCCGCGTATCCAGTGTGCAGCCTGGCGCTGGAAGCCTCCGACCGCTTTATGCTCTACACCGACGGAGTGACCGAAACTGAGAACGCGGGGGGCGAGGCGTTTGGCGATCTGCAACTGGAACGGGTCGTACGCAATCATCGATTGCAACCCGCCTCGGAGCTGTCGCGGCAAGTGCTGTCCGATCTCCAGAACTGGCGACCGGCTGCCGTGAAACAGCAGGATGACATCACGCTTATCGTTGTCGATATTCTTTAGTAATTCCGAGACGCCCTGAAGATGGGTGCGGGAATCCGTCGACTGCTAGAACATCTCGATTTCATTCAATTAGGAAAGGCGTCCACTTTTTGGACCGGTTGTTGGCATTTTCAACCAATCGAGAAGGAACGCCTGTTGAATGAGAGAAGCATCTCAGCATGGACGAACCGGCCACAGAAGTCCGACCTCGGTTATCCTGCAAACCTATTTTTCCCGGCGCGTGTCCGTTCCAAACGAACCTTCTTTGCGATTCTTTTTGCGCGCGCGCTTTCGCGCCAAGGCCTGTTTCACGCGGCGCTTTTCGCCCGGCTTCAAGTAGTAGGAGTGACGCTTCACCTCTTTGATGATGTCTTCCGACTGAACCTTGCGTTTGAACCGACGGAGCGCATTCTCTAAGGATTCGCCCTCTTGCAATCGAATTTCTGCCACGTTTACCCTCCCACAGTAATAGTAATGCCGGTGCACATCGTCTAGGCGCAAGTTCCGGCTGACCTGCAATTACACGTCACTCGCCGATTCGGCGATCGGCTGGGGACTCTTCCTCAGTTTCAGTGTCTTCCACACCAACGTTGAACAGCGCTGCCTGTGCTGCGGCATGTTCGCGGAGCTCGGCCATCTCATCCACACTGCCTTCCACAGGTTTCTCCTGCTTTCGCTGGCTCCTGCGCTCTGCCTTGTCCCGCTGTTTTTGTTGTCGTGCGTGTTCTTTCTGGCGCTTTGCAAATGTCGATGGGCCTCTTGGCATGAATCTCCCCCCATTTCTGTATTCATAACCGGCGCGCACACGGGCAGCTCACCGGCATGTTCATGTTAAACAAAATTACCAGCGCGGTTCGCGCGGCTGCCGTGGATGACCGCGATAATCGTCCCGCCCGCGGCCGCCTCCGCCGCCCCCGCCGCCAAAACGACGCCCGCCACCTCCGCCCCCGCGTGGACGATCTGCCTTCGGTTTGGCCTCGTTGATGGTCAACGTCCGTCCGCCCAGATCGGTGCCATTAAGCGCCGCAATCGCCTTGTCGGCTTCAGTGGCGTCGGTCATCTCGACAAACCCGAAACCACGGGAGCGGCCCGTATCTCGGTCGGTGACGAGTGTGATTTTTTCCACCGCGCCATGCGGCTCGAAGATGTTTCGCAGCTCGGCTTCGGTTGTGCTGTGGGGCAGGTTTCCAACGTACAGGTTCTTCATCGCAATTCCTCTCTCAGTAAATCATCAAGGCTGGCCGGTGTTCGTTTCGATGGACGTCCTTCTGAATCCCGTGGCGGAGCAGGCAGGGCGCGCATCGCTTGGGTACGGGCGATTGACGCGGAGCGGACTGCCGAGATTCGCCGCGACGCTTCCAGGATACCCCAACGCTGCGTCAGATCTCCGCGACCGGTGCCAAGACTGACTCTCAACTCACCCATGATCTGGTCGTCTATCTGTAAGTCGGCGTGCTGTGCCAGCGACCCTCCGTGCCCATTGGGCGAATCCGCGAGATATTTTGGTTCGCCGACCAGGAACGCCATGCGCTGCGGCGGTGTCGCGCCGCGAATATCATCGCAAAATTTGTCCCGATAGCCCAGTCCCTCTTCCATGTCGATCAAGACGAGGTCGTACAAGGCGGCTCTCCACCAGGAACGAGCTTCTGCGATGTCGGCCGCGCAATCCACGTCCATCCCGCATTTTCTCATGACTTCGGCGCGGAGTTCACGCTTCGGCTGCGATGTGTCGATGAGCAGCACGCGCTTCTTCTTGACTTCCGAAGCGAGGAGGGCTGGCGCGGAAAGTAGCGATGCAGGCAGTGTGGTGTTCATGCCGGCACCGACCGTGGCTGCACGCGGGATGACGTCTCCTCTGGCTTGCGCGCCTTCGCTGCGCGCTCCAGCAGTTCGTGGGTGCGCTTCCGCCGGGCGATCTTCTGCTTGCGCTCGCGGTGAAATCTCGACTTGTCTCCATTCCGTGCTGACATCATGAACTCCTGTCGTTTCGACGGCTGCCTGCCGGGTGCTTCACAACTTTCCTGTACGATGCTTAAGCGCTAACGGAAGAGTAGATTTTCCAAGGATGAGGGGCGACGCCGCTAAGAGCGCCAACGTCACCAGGTCAAGTATGGAGATGAGTAACTGGGAAAACTGAGCCCGATGGAACGGTGTGAATACGCCCAGAACTCCCAGGAAGAGCAGTGTCCACGCCAGCTTGCGGGTGAGGAGGCTGCGAACGGCAAGCATCGCCGCTGCCACCGAAACAATGATGCAAACCCCTATCCTGAATTCGGATGGAGGAGGAAATAATACGGCTACCGCCAGCGTTGCCGTCGCGATCAGGGTCATGAGGCGCGTCAAGATGCACGCTTTCGACTGCATTCCCTTCTTGTCATGAAGTAGAGTAGCTGGTCTAAGGGTAAACGGTGCGCGAGCATGCGCCTCTCGATCTCTCAATCGCGAAGGCGCAGGATGTTTCTGTAGCGTGTCTTCGAGGTTAAGCAGGTTTTAGTATACGCTGTTTTGCCACAATCATGCTGATGAGTCGTAGTCGCGAATGGCACATCGCGAACCATTGGGGCTGCAACCATCGTATCGATCCCGGAGTGCAACCAGTGGCCGCATGGACCGACGATCGAGTGGTGGCTCAGTGCAAAACTCCCGTTGCTGCGTCATCCTGAGGCCCCCGCGTTCTCCCCAGCGGCGCGAGGGATCCGGCGCAGTTTGAACTTTTCCAAACTGGCGTCGTCTTGCGCGCAGCCGTTTTTCAGGCGCGAAGGATCTCGCGTGGAGCGGCGGAGTTCTGCGCCCATCATGGATGCTCGAATCGCCTTGCTAATTGTGCCGCCGTCGCGTACGATCCCTGTGTGCGTTAGATCGAATCGGTCGTGAGCAGCTCTCGCCTCAACAGCTAGTAACCTGCCCTTCAGTACCTCCGAATCTCTCCAGCGTAAAATCAATTTGACAAGGAACAGTATCAACATGGCAGAACAAGGAACAGTAAAGTGGTTCAACGACGCCAAAGGCTACGGCTTCATTAGCCGTCAGACGGGCGAAGACGTTTTTGTGCATTTCTCGGCGATCCAGGCGGGTGGTTTCAAGAGCCTGCAGGAGGGCCAAACCGTTCAGTTCGACGTGACGAAGGGTCCCAAGGGCTGGCAGGCTGAGAACGTACAACCTCTCTAGAGCACGACTCTGAGAGCACGACGCTTTTCAAAAAGGCGATCTCCCAAGATCGCCTTTTAAAAATTTCCGCTTCTGGTTCCCGCCAGGCGCAACATCAGTGGCAGGAATGAACTCGTGACCAACATTTTTGTCGGGAACCTGGATATCACGGTAACAGAGCAGCAGTTGCGAGAAATTTTTGCAGCCCATGGAACCGTGGAGACCGTTACCCTTGTGGTGGACCGGGACACGGGCGAGCCCCGCGGCATCGCCTTTGTCGAGATGACGCAGGCCGCGGGAGCCGAAGCCGCAACCGCTGCCCTGGATGGAATGCTGCTCAACGGGCGTGCGATCAGGGTGAACGAAGCTCGTCCCAAGCTTCATGGCGAACCAACATCCGATTCTGAGAGCAGAGATCATCGGCGACACCGGACGTGAATGGCAAGCACCGGTAACCTGCCCTTGGTTTTCGGAACCAGCTGCTTCTGAGCTGGCGGCTTCTCAGCAAGCTACGAAATGGATCTCTTCTGACACACGACGAACTCAGCGCTTCTTACGCCATCATCCGGCATAACGTCCGCACTTACCGTTCCGGCGGAGTGATAGCCGTGATTCGGGGCAAGCAGAACGCCGAGTTGCAATTGAAGAATTTTGAGGAGTCCCAGGACTCCGCAGACCGCCACGAGGGCTGGCGCTACTTCATCGAGAAAACAGATCTCAAGGCAGGAACCGATCCCGCCGAAGCTACCGAACATCGCCAGGCCGAATTGGAAGGCCGGGAGTTGAAAGCTCTGCGCGAGACCGAGACTCCGAACTTCCCTCCGCCACATCGCCAGAGATGAGGATGCCGCTCTCTGGGCATCCTCCAGTTTGCCCGGTTGGGACTTTGAGCGCAATGGAACCACTGAACGTGTTTGCTGTATCGCCTTGGTGATTTCTTGAAGATCTTCTAGATCGATTTTTGTCCACCAGCCCCAACTTTTTTCTCCTGGTGCAACTAAGCAATACACCTCCTCCGATTCTTTATCCCGATACCACTCTTCACGGGGAACAGAGGACACGATTGTTCTCGTGCATGGTATTTGCTCCACATATCCTCTTTGAGATCGCCTCCGAAAGCTTGCGTCGCAGCTCGACGTAATCTCTGGTTGAAGAATGGATTTTCATATAGGGAGGATTACAAATGAAATTGCCGAATTGCTGGGCCATAGTTTGCAGTGTTTGCGGATTGCTTGCAGTGGTGACGCCCGCCGCACACGCGCAGATTTTTGCGACACTCGCGAACTTTAGCGCAGCGCAAGGATCTGCGCCGTTCTCGCCCTTGATTCAGGGTAGGGATGGTAGTTTCTACGGGGTGGCAGTCAACGGCGGGGCAAACGGCGTGGGAACGGTTTTCAGCGTGACGCCGGTCGGTGCCGTAGCCACCGTATACGACTTCTGCGCCCAAGCAGGCTGTGCCGATGGAGCGAACCCCTATGGGGTCCTCACGCTAGCTAGCGTCTGAGCCAGTGGGACTATGGCGAAGTTTCGGGATGTCGGTTTTCACGGAAAGAGATAAAGCCGGCATCGATGCCGCCTTTCCACCTTGCTGCTAGGTTAAAACAAATGACCAGCGCCATCCCCGTCAGCCATCCAGTTAGCGCATAAGCGGCAACGGAGCCCAAGAAGAGCAGCATGTTGTACGCCACGTCGGCGGTGTAGAGTGAGGTACTCGCCTTTGCCGAAGCAGTACGTGATCCAGAATGACGCTCCGAATACCGCATAAATTGCGGCCGCGACTCCGGCAATTGGTTGAATTCTCAAAGCTATGATTTTCATTTCAGCGCCCCGCACAGTATGCGATGTACGAGTAGTTGACCTTATCATGCTTGGCTCGCCGACCTTCGGTAATGGCACGGTAACCACGCGCACGCTACTCGACTGTCCTGCGATAGCACGATACCTTGTTCCGTGGGACAGATTCTCTTAGTTGCGGTGGTGCTCGTGTGTCTCATCCTGCTAATCAAGGCAGGATTCGACAGAGCCGAGGCACGCCACAAGAAAAAGAAATAAATAATAAGCAGGCAGGCCCCGCAACTGTTGTAAGCAACCCGGTCAGCGGGCCATTGCGCTCAAATTTCCAGAGCCAGTTCGCACCGCTTAGGCTCGCTTATTCGCGCCCGTCGTCGAAGAGTGTTTTGAGTTTGCTGGAGCGCGAGGGATGGCGCAGCTTGCGCAAAGCCTTGGCCTCGATCTGGCGAATGCGCTCGCGGGTGACGCCGAACGACCGGCCAACCTCCTCCAGTGTCCGCTCCGAGCCGTCCTCCATACCAAAGCGCATACTGATGATCTTCTCTTCCCGGGGACTGAGCGTCCTCAAAACGTGAGCCGTCCGCTCCTTGAGGTTTGCGCTGATCACCGCCTCGGCGGGCGAGACCTGGGCCCGGTCTTCGATAAGGTCGCCAAGGTGGGAATCGCCCTCCTCGCCAATCGGCGTCTCCAGCGAGATCGGCACCCGCATGATCTTGCGCACCTTGCGCACCTTGGCCTCGGGAATGTCCATCTGCTGAGCAATCTCTGCCGAAGTGGGTTCGCGGCCCAAGGTTTGAACCAGTTGCCGCGAGATGCGAATGAGTTTGTTAACGATCTCGATCATGTGTACCGGTAGCCGAATGGTGCGCGCCTGATCGGCGATGGCCCGGCTGATGGCTTGGCGAATCCACCAGGTGGCATAGGTGGAAAACTTGTATCCGCGGCGATAGTCGAACTTGTCGACAGCTTTCATCAAGCCAACGTTTCCTTCCTGGATCAGGTCGAGGAACTGCAGCCCGCGGTTGCCGTATTTCTTCGCGATGGAAACCACGAGGCGGAGGTTGGCTTCGATGAGTTCGTGCTTGGCATTTTCCGCGTCCATGCCGCCTTTGATGATTGCGCGCTGTGTGCGCTGAAGTTCGGCGAATGTCATACCGGCATCGCTTTCCAGCCTTTTCAACTCGGCACGATGCTGCCGCTGCGTGGCGCGATAGTTCTTCTTCAGTTCCTCGCTGCGCGTGGTCGCAATCTTCTTTTCCAAATTAGCAAGCTGGCGCTCAAGCGAGCGCATGAGGTTTGTGGTGTCGTTCACCCGCCCGGTCAGACGCTTGAGCTCCGAAGGGGAAAGTCCGAGGTTGCGGATGACGAGGGAAGTGCGAACAATCTCGCGGCTTAGCTGGGATCGGCAGCGGCGGTACCTGCGTGCTTTCTTGTCCGCAGCGAAACTCGCCATCTGTTCCGCCAGGCGGTGGGCTACTTTGTAATGCTTGTGCAGTTCGTCGATGCGGCGCGTAGTCTCCTTGACACGGTCCTGCAGAATCTCTTCGGTGATTTCTTCCTCATCGAAGACGACAGTTTCCTGAATCGAACGTTGGCCCAGTTTCAACTCCTCACCAATGGCCAGGACTTCGTGAATCACAATGGGGGAGCGTGAAAGCGCCTTCATGGAGGAGAGTTGTCCGCGTTCGATCCGCTTAGAGATCTCCACTTCTCCTTCACGCGTGAGCAGAGGCGAGGCGCCCATCTCGCGCAAGTAGGCGCGCACTGGATCGGTGGCAGCATCGGGGACAATCGCGGTGGGGTTGACTTCAATGTCGTCGGACTCGCGGACCAGTCCGCGTTCCAGAGCCGAATACGGTAACTGAGGCTCCGCTTCCAGCACGTCCAGGCCGCGCGTGCGAATAGCGGAGAGCAAATCGTCGACATCCTGCTCGGAAGGCGCGCCGGGTGGAGTGGGATGATTCATCTCTCTGTCCGAGGAATAGCGCTCTTCTTTCCCCACACGGGTTCCTTTTCTGGTGTCGTCCATAGCGACGCAGAACTCCTTTTTCGGGGCTATCCTGCGTGGGAGAAAGAAGGCTTTTGTTGGATGTAGAGCGGTGGCTTCAGCAGGACCCGAAAATCCAACACCGCACTGATGCTAGCACGGCGTCCTAACTGCGTGAGAATAAGCCATTCCGAATGGTAGGGTTCTGCGACACGCCCGGGATGCTAATTTTTTCGATCGATCTGCATAAAGTATTCCATCTGAAGGAGTTGCTGATTTTAGATGGTTACCGTGCCGCGCAAAATCTTAAAAACAAAGAATTTATGGTTAAAATATTCCAGAATAAGCACTTACGCGATGCAGTTTCGCCTGTTCTGCGCGAAACATTTTTTCGGGCCTGACCCCGCAGAATATTGATTGCAGGGCAGTTATTAAGAAAAGATCGTGAGCGTTCCTCGCAAATTGTTGTCAAAGAAGGACTTACACGCAAAATATTCCGGAAGGTAATTATCCCTTGACAGTAGGTACGGATACGAACTACCTTTCCGGATGCGTAGATCGGCGGTTTGGCGGTCTGGAGCGGTACCACCTGACGGCCCCGAAGGACATAGAAATGCGTGTGCCTGACGAGATCCGGAAGACTGTAGTGTTCGTTGGCGTCCGTGAGGACATGCCAGAGTGGGAATGGAAAGGTACCGGATACCTCATCGGAGCGGCAGACTTTACTCACGTTTTTTCTTCTATTCTCAAGATCGAAGGACGAAACTTCTTAACTGTTTCCTCGTTCCCCTTCATCCTCTTGGCGACTGCTCGTCACGTAGCCAAAAAACTGGAAGGCCGCGACTTCGCGCTGCGTACTAACAAGCTCGATGGAACGATAGCAATCATCGAAGGACATTCGGACCAAAAATGGTGGTATCACCCAACCGAGGAGCAGTACGTAGATGCTGCCGTGACGGTGTTCTTCCTCTCCCAACTTGGCAGAACTCGATATCCACTGGATTGATATTGACTGGTTTGTGGATTCCGAAAGCATCGCTTCGTCCAATTTGGGAGTAGGAGACGAAGTTTTCCTGACTGGCCTGTTTACGAAAGTGAAGGAGACTACCAGAAACATTCCAATTGTGAGAATCGGGACGCTGGCAATGATGCCCGGTGAGCGGATTCCATTCAAAGACGGCAGACTTATAGACGCCTATCTGGTCGAATCGCGATCCATTGGTGGCCTGAGTGGCAGCCCGGTATTCATTCGGGAGACTGTGACGGTCAATGCTGGAACGAAGTTCAAGCCAGGATTCAAACTTAACGCGGTGAATTCTCCGAATCCCGTTGAGGAAGGGATTGAGTCGGTAAGGCTAACTGGGCTCGGGAAGATATTTTTCCTTGGCTCGATGATCGGACATTGGGACGCTCCGACTGGCTTTCCATTTCCCGAACAGGAATCTGTAGATATGGGTATCTCTCCAGTTGTGCCAGCGCATAAGATTAGGGAGATCATCACGCAACCGGAGTTAATGAATATGCTGGTAAGAATGAACGAAGAACTCGCGACCAAGAAGCACGCCGACGCTGTAGAAGATTTCGATACGAAGAAAGAACAGCCGCTTACTAAGCAGGATTTCGAGGACGCGCTACGCAAGGTGACCCGAAAGACTGCATCGCCCAAGAAGTAGCTCGTGCATGAGTCCTCACGAACTTAGTTTGCTTTGTCAGGTGTTGGAGGCTTTCGAGAAGGCCCTGCCAAAGCTCCGGCAATTCCCGCTTGTTCAAGTTTCTCCCGAAGATCAGCAAAGGCCAGACGAGCTTTTGAGCGAATGGCGGGATCGGATTTTGCATCGGCCCAAATATGCTCAATCTCATCGCGCCTAAGCTTAGCTCGCTGGAGAACCTCTACTAGCGCGTCACGCTCAATGGTTGCGTCTTCCAATTGATCAACAATACCGGACAGCAAAGAGATGACGGTTTCGAGAGTCATGCGTTTCTTGTTCTCTCCCGGCGAGGAACTGCGAGTCAGAATGGTTCTGGAGCTTCTACTGGAGTCTGGCGAACAACTACATCGCGCTTCTCGATCTGATGCAGGAAGCTAACGAACATCGGTTGCACGTCAAAGCGGCGATTGTACCGAAAGCTGTATTCGTTCAGATAGCTCTGAAGATAATGACGGCCAACGTTGTGGTAAACGCCCCCGATACCTCTTTTAATCAGCGACCAGAATCCTTCGATGGTATTCGTGTGAACGTCGCCCGTTCACATAGACCTTCTCGCTGTGGTTGATGCGACGATGCCGTGTAACCGCGTGCATCCAGTCCGTTGTAGGACTTGAAGTCATCCGTGAAAACCATCGTGCGGGGAAGAACGTGCTCCTTGATGAGTCCGCGCAAAGTGTCAGACTTCACATCGGCAGCGACAAAGGCTCTGACTTCGCCCTTGCGTTGGACCATGCCGACGACCGGAGTTTTCTTGGTTCCGCGTCCGCGTGTGCCTTCGGATCGGCTCCCATAGTACGTTTCGTCCATCTCAACCTTGCGACCGAATCCGCCGCATCAGGATTCCGCTTATCATCGGTCAGCATGGACCGAATCTGCTTGAACATTCTCCAAGCCGTTTTGTACGTCACTCCCGTCTCGCGCTGAATCTGTTTCGCGCTAATTCCGCATCGCGTCGAAGCCATCAGGTACACGGCATAGAACCATGTGGAGAGCGGAGTGGGCGACTTGTGAAAGATGGTGTCAGCGGTTGGGTGAACGTGATGGCCGCAATGGTCGCAAGAGTAAGACGGGCGACTCTTGACGCGGTGATGCTTGGTAACCGCTTCGCAGGTTTCGCAATAAATGCCCTCGGGATACAGGCGGTTCTTCAGCCATTCCAAACAGGTGGCATCGTTCGGGAATTGCTTCTGGAAGTCTTTCAACGTGTACGGCAGCATGTTCGGTTTGCGGTTATTGTGGGCCATTGGGTACCTACTGTGACTCCACAACTCTACTGCAATGCCGTACCTACTGTCAAGGGATAATTACCTTCCGGAATAAGCACTTAGGTCGTCCTGAGCCTTGAGTCCCGGGCCCTGAGTTGAGGAGACTAGAACCAGGACAGGACTGCCGTATCCAGAGGATTCTGTGGTGCAAATGAGGACGCTAGCATTGTGCTCCTTCGGCGGGGAGGGTCAAGGTTATACGTCACAACGGATACGATTTTGGCTGTGGAAAAGTGTCTGGATCGGACCGTGAACGGTCAGCGCCTGGTCTTTCTTGTATGGCGTCCGGACTAAAGCCCACTCAAGCCAAAATCGGGCTTGAATGGGCCACGCTCTTACTTCACCGGATGTCCCAGGTAGCGGGGTTGTTCTGCTCCCTCGATCGAATAAGCCGTGCGTTGATCCTGCCGAACCTTCTGTAATGAGGCGATGTGTAACAGGACCGACAAGGGCACCGCAAATGCCGGAATCAGCGAAAGGGGAAACACACCAATCAGCGCACTCGGGCGATCAAAAGCTGCGACTTGAAACGGCGACGGTGAAGTGAGAAAGCCCATCGTAACCGCGATCACCAGGTCGGCAATGCCGAGCAGGTTCCAGAGCGTGACTCTACGGGCAGTGGCTTCCGTCCGGCGCGTATAGGCTAGAGCAACCACCGGCGCAAGGATTCCTACCGAAATATCGCCCAAGCCGGCAGGCAAGGCAAATAGTCCGGGGAGACGCGCACTTGCGTACAGCACCAGGAAAATGACTCCCATCGTGCGATAGACTTGCACTCCCGCCAGCCATGGATTCGGAACGATGGCGAGCGTGCGCCGAAGCAAGGAAGAATTTCGAAACAACAGCACGCCGGCGACGATGGGGATCAGAAGAGCGTACTGAATGGTAGGAACTCGGCCGGACGGGCTATACACTCCGGCCCACGACGTTGCGACCGCGACGGCGAACCACCCCACCAGCATCGACGCCACGCTCCAAAAGGCTTTGGCCCTGTCTTTGTGCGGCCAGGCCGCGCGGCGCAGCGCGCGATCGGTCCCGAGCAGGATAGCGGTGATGATCGCGATCATGCCCGTCAATAGGAAAGGCGTTAGATAACCCGGCACTGAGTAGTTCATGGAATTGCCTCCGTAAAGGTGTTTGCGATAATAGATGTAGATACATCTATTATCGGATTCAATAAAAGTTTCGCCCCCTTGGAAACCCGGCGACGCGACAGATGCATATACACTTGTCTTATGGATTCAGGTTCAAGAAGGCAGCAACCGAAAGAGAAGCCAAAGATCGTCCGCCTGCCATGCGTATGCGCAAATTTGCGGCGTACAGCTCGTCTGGTAACGCAGCTTTACGAAGAGGCATTGCGGCCGGCCGGCATCACGGGGCCGCAGTTCACACTGCTTCAGAGTTTGAAACTTGCTCCCGGGATCTCTCAGAAGCGACTGGCTGAACTGCTGGGGATGGACAGCACAACCCTCACGCGCACGCTTGCGCTCCTGGAAAAACGCGGCTGGCTGAGCTTGCAGCCCGCGCGGGATCGTCGCGCGCTGCGCCTCGGGCTTACCAGGGATGGAGAACGAGACTACGAACGCGCGCTGCCTTATTGGCAGGCCGCACAAAGGCGCCTTAAGCACGCCCTGGGCAGTGAACATTGGAACGAATTGATTGACACGGTGGTGTACGCCGCGGAAGCGATTCGGTAGCGGACGGGCGGCGCGCTCAAGCCTGGTTTAATCATTTTGGGGCGGAGTACGATAGCTCGACAAAACCATTCTTGTAGACGACCGCGTTCTTCAAATTCCATCTCCTGTCGGGCAGGGAATCACCAAACAGGCGGAGTCCTTCACCCAAGAGCACAGGCGCAATGGTCAGCCTGATTTCGTCCACCAGGCCGAGTTCGAGAAAACACTGGCACAACATAGCTCCGCCGACGAGCCAGATGTTTCGATACCGAGGTGCGAGTTTCTCGTCCACTAATGACTTGAGATCGCCGGAATAGAACTCGACACTTTTCTTCACTGCCGGCCACTTTCTCTTCGTTACCACCACGGTCGGAGTATCGCCGTAGGGCCAGCCGAGCTGCAGCGCGTGTTCATACGTGCGGGAACCGAGCACATAACAATCGATGGATTTGAGGAAGGCTGCAATCTCTTCCTCCGAAATGGAAATGCCCGCTTCGTAGACTGCTCCGCTGCTCTCCAGCCAGGAGACGCTGTTATCCTTCTTCGCGATGAAACCGTCCAGACTGGAAACCATGTGCAGGGTTACAGTTCGCGAGTGTGGATCTCGTTCGCTGGGTGACACAGTTACTCCTCGCGGCAGATTCCGATCGCCAGTATTACCACGCTCATCACCATCGGACGTAACTAATCGTCCAGTCCCTTTCCGTTGAAAATCTGCTGCATATATTTTTCTACTCGCGCCTGCCGGGTCTTGGATTGCTTCGGTTGAGAAAAGTAATAAAGATATCCGCGCTGGCGTCCTGGCGTGAGTGCGGCAAAGGCAGTTTTCAAGGCGGGGAGTTCTTTGAGTTTCGCCTGAAATTCTTCAGGGACTTTGAATTCAGAAGTCTTCTTGAGTTTTACCTTCACACCGGCTTTTTCCGCTTCGATGGCTTCCTGAATGTAGGCTTTCAGGGTCGATTTCATCTTCACGATTTCGCGGAGGTTGGTGAAGCGAATCTGGCGCGCCGCCTGCACGTTCTCCGTTTGTTGGATCAGAATGCCCTTGGGATCACGCAGCATGACGCCTTTGAAAAACAAAAGCGCACAGTACTCTTTGAATCCATGGATCAGCATGATGTTCTTTCCCTGAAACGTGTAACAGGGCTGATACCACTTCAATTCTTCGGTGAGCTGGCAGTCGAGAGCGATGGACCTCAATCTCTCGAATTCTTCCTGCCACTTGGCGGCGTGGCGTAAGACTGCGTCCACCTTGGGATTTCGTTGATTCATGGATGGATCCTCCGAAACAAAGTGAGCTTATATCCTAGACCGGTCTTTTCCAAATCAGCCGCCGGACCACGTGGCCTTTCCACATCCACAATCCCGAAAGGACCAGTACAGGAAGAAAGACGTACCTGACACTGAAGGCGTAGTAGTGAGTATCCGAAGGCGAATCATAGACGTAACCGAGGATCGGAATGCCGAAGAGAATGTGAACCCATCGAAAGACCCAACGCGGGATATTTCGCTTCGGGATATTGGCTGTATCGGCCGATGTGGTCATGAGGTTCCTCCTTGCTGATTTGCACTTCGGAACTACCCCACTCAAGCCAAAGTCGGCTTGAATGGGGCACCTTCTGGGCTACAGCAGGACACGAGGCGACTGTCGCTACTTTGATTCGATGGCGAACTTCTTCACGTAATCGGCGTGCAAACGCTGCCAGCCGGCAAACTTCATGGCTGCGGGTCCGACGATCCGTCCGATGGGATGTCCGGCAAGATGGCGATCGAGCACGTCGAAACAAATGTGCCAGCCGGCCGCGCCCATGGCGATGAAGCGGGGATCGATGTTGGTCCACAGCGTCAGCCGCGTGCCGGCGCCGCAGGCTTCGAGTTCCCAGCGGATATCGAAGCCTCCCCAGTTGTACTCGAGCAGTCTGGGAGCGTCGGCTCGCTTCACGGTTGTTTCGGTAACGCGGGGAGTGGGCAGTCCTGCGGTCGTGAGCTTCACCGTGGTTCCGGCCGATCCGAGGCTTCCGTCGGCGTCAAATGGAGCCCACTCGCGCAGATGCTCCGGATCGGTGAGCGCCTGCCAGACTTTTTCCGGAGGATGGCGCAGTTCGCGGACCAGAACGAGCGTCCGCTTGGTTCCATCGTCTTGTACTTGCGCCAGGTTGGCGGGACCCGGTGTGTAGTGCTCGCGATCGGTAGTCGTCATTTCCTTATCCTCCCGGCGCCTTGCGTCAGCGGCTGAGCCGCGAATGGCTGCTGCCCGCTCAAGCCAAAACCGGCTTGAATGGGCCACTCGCCACCCGTCCCATTTACCAACGCATCAGCTGCGTGACCTGAATGAGATTGCCACAGGTGTCGTTCAGCATCGCGATTTTGGAGGCCGTCACGTCCTTTGGCGGCATGGGGAACTCCGCGCCGCGCGCCTTGGTGCGCTCGTAATCGGCCTGCAAGTCGTCGGTGAAGAACATGGCCGCAGGCTGGTTTTGCTGGAACAAGGCCTGCTGGTAGGCCTGGGCTGCTGGATTGTTGTTGAGCGCGAGCTGCAGCTCGGTGCCTTCGGGATCCTCGGCCGAAGCCACGGTGAGCCAGCGAAACGGACCCTGGCTGAAGTCGGTCTTCTTCACGAAGCCGAGCACTTCGGTATAGAAGCGCAGAGCCTTTTCCTGGTCGTCCACATAGAGGGTTGTCACTTTGATCTTCATTTCGTTCTCCTTGTCACTTTCGCGGTTTGGGCCGCGTCGTCTTCTTCATTTTCGTTTTGGTTTCGGGTAAGGGATGCATGCGGTCGAGATGGCGCTCGAGGGCATCGACGTGCGCAGACCAGAAGCGGCGGTACTCGTCGATCCAGGAGGCGGCGTCTTTGAGGGGGCCGGCGTCGAGGCGGCAGGGCCGCCATTGCGCTTCGCGACCGCGCGAGATCAGGCCGGCGCGTTCCAGCACCTTGAGGTGTTTGGAGACGGCCGGCATCGACATCTCGAAGGGCCTGGCGAGTTCGGTCACCGAAGTCTCGCCGAGCGAGAGCCGGCCCAGGATGGCGCGGCGCGTGGGATCGGCAAGGGCGGCGAATGTGGAGCTCAGTTGATCCTGCATGGTGAACAAAACCAATCGGTTAAATAACCGATGGGTTAAATATAAAACGGCTCGCGATCGTTGTCAAGCGGCTTCGGGAATTTTTTTGCGGAGAAGCAGCAATTAAAGGGGAATTTCGATTCCGAGTATCTCTAGCAGATTCGGTGGCACGTGACTCACAGGAAAAATACATCGCTGAGCCTGGAATTGCTGATGCGATCCAGAACAGCGATGACGGGTGCTCATTGCGGGTGCAGTGAAAATGCTAATCTGCGGGAAGTTTCTGAAAACAGATGGTGGCCAGGGACGGAGTTGAACCGCCGACGCCAGCCTTTTCAGGGCTACATTATGCTGTAGTTTCAACAACTTAAGTGACTCCAGGTGGCCGCCTAAGTCCTTGAGAAGACGTTAGAGCCGTGCGAATCGTGGGTTGAAATCGTGGGTTCGGAAAGACAGTTGCAGAAAGCCCCCGCAAGCAGCAGTTTCACCTCGGCATTACCGAGCAATCCTCCATCTTGCTGTTGTCAGCTATTACCACAAATGTGGTATATTGCTACCACATGCTTGACTTTCGCTCTAAAGCACGCCAGCAACTGCTGGCTTATTACTTCACAAACCCGAGGGCCCGCCATCACTTGCGGGACTTGGCGGAGCGGCTGAGCATCGATCCTTCGAATCTGTCGAAAGAGCTGGGACGCCTGGAGCGCCATGGTCTATTTCAGTCGGAGGTGATTGGTCGCCAAAAGTATTTTCAACTGAACCGGGAGTATCCGCTCTTTGATGAAGTGCGTAAGATCGTTGCGAAAACCATTGGTGCGGCTCCCGTGATTGCGCAATCCCTCAAGAAAATTGAGGGAATAGACGAGGCTTATTTGTACGGGTCGTTTGCAAGCAATCAACAGGACGCTGCGAGCGATATAGACGTGCTCGTGATTGGTGCCCCTCGCGAGGAAATCTTAGCGCAGGTCATGCAAAGGCTTGAGCGGCAACTCGGGCGCGAATTGAACTACACCGTCCTAACGCCGAAGGAATTCGCCTCGCGCCGCGCTCGGAAGGATGCGTTTCTAGAGAACGTCTGGCACAATAGGCGTATTCCGCTCGTAGGTTCAAATGAAGAAAGTGAAGCCGCACACCGTTGATTGGGCGCAGATTGAACGCTTTCTGACGAGCGCGGATAAGAAGCTGGCCTCAGCTCAGAAAATTCTCGCTTTTGATGAAGAAGCTTGTCTTCAACAAGCCTACGAAGCAATGCTCAAATCTTCCCTCGGGTTCATGTTCAGCCATGGATTCCGTGCGAGAAGTCAGCCTGGCCACCACATCGCCATTATTGATTTCATGCGGTCGCGCATCGACAAGAAACATTCTGGGCTGCTGGTCGTCTTTGATCGTCTCCGCCGGAAGCGCAATGCAGCCCTTTATGATGACACCGGATTTGTTTCTCACCATGATGCTGAGCAAGCTCTCGAATCTGCCGCCGACTACTTGAATGTGATCCGAGTTGATATCGCTGCCCGAAAGCCCTGAATCAGAGATCGATTTAGGGCGGATGGGAGAAGCATTCGTCCACCTCGACTCGGCCAGTGAACAGGTCGCGCCCCGGCCTGACCATGGCACGGCGCAATTTGTGTAGCCCACATCCACGCCGTCTCATAGCTCTTCAGCCCCCAGCACTCGTTGCAGTCCCAACGCGCTGGCGCCGTTCTTCTGGGTCGTCACCCACCACATGGCGCGAAACCACACGGGTAACGGGAGTCCGCGTGTCCTGGAAGAGATCGTTCCGGCAGCCACTGAGGTCTGGCACCCACACCCGGCACACGCCCACTGACCCCGCACCGGCCATGCCTTCCCTGATCCGCAGCGGGGACAGAGGAAAACCCGCCGGCCACCGCAGCGTCAAATACGCCCGACATGCCTCCTCGATGCCGAAGTTCGCTTCCAGTTCAGTCAGATTCCGAGGGTACTCTTCCGCCGTCCCCGCACAGCACATATTGTGGCTGCCTGAGTCAAGCAGATACCCCTCTAAATGCTAATGGCGACTGATTCAGAGTAGGTTGGCGTTAGCGATCTCCGCCTATCGTATCATCATTGACATCAGTCACTCACCGTCGCCCAAGCGCAAACGGAAGCACTTTTGAGAAGCAGCAGAAAAGCTTGCTGTGCCGCATTGGGTATCGAAACGCTCGGCACACCTGATTGCCGCAAGCCCTCGTCAACATTGCGGCAGCCTCATGATCCGCTGAAATACTTCTTGCCCCCGAACGGATTTTGGCGAGGTCGAATTGGCGGGATCGGACTTTATCTTGCCTTCGGTTAGGTCGCTCCTTTACGAAATCCGAACGGACCAAACAAAGACGTCAGACGAGAGCCCGATATATGTTAGAAAAACGCCTTCCGGTTTCTTTGGTGCCTGGGAAAACTGTTTCGACCCAGGATAAGAGGAGGAGATTTTATGAAGCACAATGAGATGTCGTGGCGAACTGCAATGGACGCCAGAATCCTGGCTGCAACATTGCTTTTGCTTTTCTCGGCAGTGCCGACGTGGGCACAACGGGAATTGCCAACCCGGCATGTCCGCGAGCAAACGCTGAATGGGCAAGCGCCCATCGTTGGAGTGCTACCGGGCACCTTGCGTTTGAATCTCGCGATCATGCTGCCGCTGCGAAACCAGGCTGAGCTAGATGATCTTCTGGAACAGCTTTACGATCCCCAAAATCCTTCCTATGGCCAGTATCTTACAGTTGAAGAGTTCACTGAGAGCTTCGGCCCAACTCAGGACGAGTACGATGCCGTGGTCGCCTTTGCTAAGGCGAACAACATGGCTGTGACCGAGACTTTCCCAAATCGAATGGTAATCGGACTCAGTGCGTCGGTAAGCGATATCCAGAAAGCTTTTCACTTGACTCTTGGCGTTTATCAGCACCCGACTGAGAAGCGAACATTCTATGCTCCGGACCGAGAACCGTCGGTAGACGTGAACATCCACCTCTGGCACATCGCGGGTCTGGATAACTTCTCAATACCACAGCCCGCATCAGGACCTGGTGTCACTGCTGGTGGAGGTGCCGGAACAGGCTCCGGACCGGGCGGCAGCTTCATTGGAAGTGATATGAGGGCGGCCTACTACGGTGGAACGTCCCTTACTGGCTCCGGCCAGGTATTAGGGTTGGTAGAGTTCTCGGCTTACAATCTGAGTGATGTGCAGACATATTTCAGGAACGTGGGGCAGACACTTAACGTTCCGATCAATAACGTCCTTCTGGCTGGATTCAATGGAGTCTGCGGCTCGTGTAACGACTCCGAAGCAGCACTCGATATCCAACAGGCAATTTCCATGGCTCCTGGGCTGTCTCAAGTGAACGTTTATGAAGTAAACCCTACTTCGATTGGAAACGGTGGAGATGTCACTATCTTGAACCGGATGGCGTCGGACAAGAGTACCTTCCCGCAACTGAATCAATTAAGCTGTTCCTGGGTGTGGGAGCCGGACGATCCGAGCAGCGACGAGCCGATCTTCGAGGAATTCTCGGCACAGGGGCAGAGTTTTCTTGCTGCTTCAGGGGACTGGGGAGCGTATCCCAATTCGACACCCTACTACTATCCGCCGGAAGACCCCTACGTTACAGCGGTGGGTGGAACAGACCTGACGACGACCGGCCCAGGTGGTGCATGGCGGTCGGAGACTGCATGGATCGACAGTGGCGGCGGCATTTCTCCTGACCATCTCGCGATTTCAAGCTATCAGCAACTGAGTGGTGTGATCAATTCCTCAAACAAAGGTTCCACAACGTACCGAAACGTTCCGGACATTGCAGCACAGGCAGACTACCTGAATTACATCTGCTACAGCGGATCATGCGCAACGAACTGGGGAGGGACTAGCTTCTCCGCGCCGCGATGGGCGGGTTTCGTGGCGCTTGTCAATCAAAGCAAGAAAGCTAATGGCAAAGCAGTCATGGGCTTTCTCAATCCAACTATCTATCCGATCGGTTTGGGCTCGAGCTACAGCAATTACCTCCACGACATCAGCAGCGGGAATAACGACTGCTGTAGCCAATCGTTATGGTATAACGCGGTTACAGGCTATGACTTGGTCACTGGCTGGGGCAGCCCCATCGCTCTGGGCTGGCTCGGAGGCGGCATTGTACTTCCCGCGCCAGGTATCATCAAGACGGTCGCGGGAGACGGCACTCGGAGCTACTCCGGCGACGGGGGATCGGCTACGAGCGCTGCATTAGATGATCCCCTCAGCGTAGCAGTTGACAGCGTTGGCAACATCTACATCGCAGATTCAGTAAATGCTCGTATCCGCAAAGTCACGGCTGCGACGGGCATCATCACCACAGTGGCGGGAAACGGTACTCATGGCTACTCGGGCGATGGCGGGCCGGCAACCAACGCTGAGCTCGATTTTCCCACTGGCGTGGCAGTAGATAGCGCTGGCAACATCTACATCGCGGACTATGATAATTATCGCATTCGCAAAGTGGTAGCCTCCACAGGGGTCATCTCCACCATGGCGGGAACCGGCACGTACGGCTACTCCGGCGATGGCGGTCCGGCGACCAGCGCTGAGCTAGGAGCCCCCACCGGCGTGGCGTTGGATACGGCCGGCAACCTCTACATTGCAGATTGCTTTAATGAACGCATTCGCAAGGTGGCAAAGACCACCGGCATCATCTCCACGGTGGCAGGAGACGGCACGATCGGGTATTCCGGCGACGGCGGACCTGCTACCAGCGCTGAGTTTTATTACCCCTGGGGCGTAGCTGTGGATAGTGCTGGCAACATCTACATCGCGGATACAGACAATGGCCGGAACCGCAAAGTGACGGTGTCCACTGACATCATCTCGACCGTGGCTGGGGACGGCGAATATGGTTCCTCCGGCGACGGTGGACTCGCTACCAGCGCTGAGCTATCGAGTCCTTACGGGGTGCCGGTCGATAACTGGGCAACATCTATATCGCGGATCAGGGCGGGGAACGCGTCCGCAAAGTTACGGAGTCCACTGGCATCATTTCAACCGTCGCCGGAGACGGGGGGATGGGCTACTTTGGTGATGGCGGACCAGCGACTAGCGCTGAGCTATATTTTCCCTACGGAGTAGCATTGAGAGTGCTGGCAACATCTACATCGCGGATGATCTTAATCAATGTGTCCGTGCCGTCGGACAATAGAGGGCGTGCTGGCAGATATAGATGGCCGCTGCCAACCTGACGGGTTTGCACCTAAACGGTCTAACAACTGTGCTGCACGAATTGGAATCGGCAGCGCGAACGGGGCAGGATGCTGGACTGGCACTTCTTGACTTCCTGGATGCAAACCGCGCGGGTTTATTCTCGTGGAGAACAGGGGCCACCGGCACGTTGTAGACAGCGCCGGTTCCTAGGATTCCCGTGCCTTACTGTAGTAAAGATGTCGCCGCATTCAGCGTCGTCGTTATGGCTGGTAACGCCAGAGGTCGTTCAAGGCACCACCCCCTTCAGTATCTTCCTGTCCTCCACCGAACAGCCACAAATTGCCAGCATTGTCGGTCCAGCTCGGCGCGCTGTCGCGTGACCCTGGAAAATTGGAGTCTCCGGGGGTTCCTTGCGTGCCATAGAAACCAGCCACGTTCGGAGTCGTGCTCCCGCTTACCCAGGTCCACGTGTTGCTCGCGGGATTGTATTCCCAAAGTTCGCTGAACTCTGACCGCCATACATCAGGCCGCCATACAGCCATAAGTTGCCGCTTTTGTCGCTCCAGCTTATGGGACTTTCCCGGACCCCAGGGATGTTAGAAGCGGCTGGTACGTCTTGGGTGCCGTAAACACTTGTTGCATCCAAGATGCTGCTGCCGCTCACCCAAGTCCATATGTTTGTGGCGGGGTCGAACTTCCAAAGGTCGTTCAGCATCCCTGCCGCGCTCGAACTCCATCCGATGCCGCCAAAGAGCCATAGATTACCAGTGCTGTCAATCCAACTGGCAGTTCTTTCCCGCGCCTGGGGAACGTTCGATGGGGCCGGGACGCCTTGAGTTCCGTAAACTCCGGTTGCAAACACCGTGCTACTTCCGCTCACCCAAGTCCAGGTATTGCCCGTGGGACTGAATTCCCACAGGTCATTAAGAGCACCAAACGTTCCGGACGAATCATAGCCATAGCCACCGAAGAGCCACAGGTTGCCCGAACCGTCGGCCCATGACGCCGCGCCGTCCCGTGCCCCTGGAACATTGGCAACGCCCGCTGCACCCCGAGTGCCATAGATGCCCTTTGCCACCGTCGTAAGGGCATTGACGTTGCTTCCGCTCATCCAGGCCCACGCACCTTCGGACGGATTGAATTTCCAGAGGTCGTTGATATCAGCGGAGTATCCTCCGATCGAATCGTAAGCTATGCCCCCGAAGAGCCAGAAGTTGCCGGAGCTGTCGGTCCAACTGGTTGCGGCTTCCCGACCGCCCGGGA
>CAVXPX010000005.1:0-382679 GCA_963763845.1 uncultured Acidobacteriota bacterium | reverse complement strand
TAGCCATCTGGCGAAGTGGGCCGCTTCATCAGCACTCGAACGTAACGGCCTTGCGCAGATCGCGGTAGTTTTACATCATCGACCAAGCCAGATTCAGCTGTGAGGTGGTGCAGATCCACCCAACGCTCGGTGTCATCAGAAACTTGAATGGAACCATCGGCTGCCCGCACAATCCAAAACAGCTTGATCCGATCGAACTGGCAGCGCGCACCAAGATCAACATAAATCCACTCCTCTCCGAGACCCTCGCTCATCCAGGCGCTGGTGAAGTCGTAGGGTCCTCCGATGTTCACTCTCTGGCCGTGACCGTAGAAAGCAATCTCCCCAATCCTCCACTGCAGGTAATGAAACTGCGGCAGTGCACTCTTAACAGTGCATGCGATCTGATAGAACCGGCTATGGCAGGCAGGACTGAGAGAAATGGAAGGTACAAACAATTGCCCGGCCAGCGCAAAATCTCCGGGATACCCTTCGACAGAAGCTGGTTCGGGAGCACTCACAGAGCCGACTTTCTGCCAATCGCGCGAGTCGTCGGAGACCGAAACCGTGAATTCTAAATTCGAGGCTGGCGTCCCATAGGGCGGAATGACCACTACGTCGACGCGATCGATTGCAGGAACGCTGTTGCCGCCTCGCAGCTGGATTTCTACCATAGCCTGCGATCCCCGCACGTCGATGGAGGTTGTGCGAGAGTGATCCAGTACCAATTCCCGTTGGATCTTCGACAGCACGCCAGCCGAACTCGTCGATGTGGCAATCCAAGTTGGCCAGCGCGTTTCTTTGATGCCATCGGTGACCAGCTGCGCCGTGACATTGTAGTCATAACTGCTCGAGTGATACGCCGGCCGGTGCAAGGCGAGGTTGTGGTAGCTGGATCTATCGATCACGAGTTCGGGAGCAAAGTCCTCACGGGGATCGCCGGGATATATGCCGAGTCCGCGTGTGAATTGGTTCGCTGCATTCGAGGCCGAAGGGGCGGAATGGGAATCTGCGCTGACCTTCCCGTGAGAAATGGTTTGTGCAGCAACGGCGTTCAACAGTGCGCCTGAGGCGGGCAGGGTGCCGAGAGCAACGCCCGCACTGGCAACTGCGCTGTTTTTCAGGAATGTACGCCTCGATGCCGGCAATTGGTTGCCCTCCTTTGCGGACGCTCGCCACGCCGGCATTTGTAATCGATAACGGCGCTGCCGGTTTCTCGCGAGAATCTTACACGAGTTTCACACTGAACTCTGCAAGCTCACCACGTTCGTTTTTGTGGACAGCTTTTGTGTGGCGTAGGAAACGGGCGCGACATATCGATCCGCGCCGGTGTAAGGCGCCAGAGATAATGCGAACTCCAAAAATGAAGACAATCACGTTGCAGCGGTCG
Source organism: uncultured Acidobacteriota bacterium (assembly GCA_963763845.1). GTDB lineage: Bacteria > Acidobacteriota > Terriglobia > Terriglobales > Acidobacteriaceae > Sulfotelmatobacter. The sequence goes on along the minus strand of CAVXPX010000005.1, from coordinate 381,310 downwards.
ATGTGACGATCGTTCAAAGAAGGGCGCCGTGTATCACTCGCGTCAGCTGGTGACGCCCCGCGTCCGGTCTGCGCTCAATTTACCGCACTCAGCGTGCCGCCTTGATCTCGTCCACAATGCGGTCGAGATGATAGACCTTTTGGAGTCCCTCCAGCAGAGCGCGGCTATCGACGGCAATGGCGCGGTTTCGGGCCGCATCGTAGCCGAAATCTCCACCCAAAGAGAAAATATTTCCATCAAAGATGAGGCCAACGATCTCTGCTTTGCTATTGATTAAGGGGCTCCCAGAGTTGCCGCCGATAATGTCATTGGTGGTCGAAAGGTTCATTGGCGTTTCCATATTTAGAAAAGGCTTGGCCTCGAGCCAGCTCTTCGACAAAGCGAAAGGAGGAGCACCGGTAGCATGGTGGAACAAACCGCCAATGGTGGTGTATGGCTCCACGAAGTGGCCTTGTGCGTCGTCAAAGCCCTTGACGCTGCCGTAGCTCAGGCGGAGGGTGAAGGTGGCATCCGGGTCGACGCTTGTGCCGTACACCGCGAAGCGAGCGTTAGCGATTCTCTCCGCATCCGAGCGCGTCGGGGCCACGACTTGATCCTCGTACTCTTTGCGCGCAGCGAGCAAATCGGGGTCGATTGAAACTGCGAAGCGAATCAATGGATCCGTCGATGCAGCGATGGCCGTTTGTCCCCCGTCGTAGAGTGCCTCTCGAACCTTTGGATCATCCAGGTGAGTTCCGCTGATTAAACGGTGTGCAAGCTGATCTGGGGATTCATCTCCCAACATCTTGCGAATGAAAGAATCATCGGCCCCCAAATCACGGCGGGTGGTGGTGAAGACATATGCCAGGTTGAGCTCTTGTAAGTCTTTGTGGGCTGGAATCGGGGCTGCCATCCGCTGCCGCAACGTAACCAGAGCCTGGTCCGTATACTCGGGCAGCCGGTCCGAGTTGGGCTTGGTTCGTTCGGCGGCTGCGCGAACCAATTCGATTGCATCCCCGATAAGCCCAGTGCGGAAGAGAAAACCATTCCGGTCCGCGTAGCGCACGTAGATGTTCGCCCGGACATGCTGGATCTCGGAGATGCCGTTCCAGGCAGACGCGTCGTCGGCCAACTTCGGATTGTCTGCGACAGCCGCGCGCAACTTCTGCTCTTCCTGCACCTTGCTGGCGAAAAACGGAGGGTCAAGCAGAGCGGCTTGCCGTCCGTAATATGCCTTGAAGGAGTTCGCCACAAAAAATTCATCTTCGTGTGCCGCGCGTTGTTCCTCCGGACCCTGCTTCATGAACTCTTCCAATTGCCCACGATATTCAGCCAGGTAAGGCATGAGGACGGGAAGGGACTTGTCTCGCAGAAATTCCAGCTGCGAGACAGTGAGTTCACGGCTAGTACCTCCGGGATTTCCGGAGACAAAGACCAGCTCGCCCCCTTTGGAACCGCTCGGGCTCCAGCGCAAATATTCGTGGCTGGCAACCGGCTTGCCGCCCTCGTAGGCGCGGAGCAGGCCTATATCGAAATCGAAGCGGGGAAAATTGAAATTGTCGGGATCGCCGCCGAACTGGGCTACAGCAAACTCCGGTGCGAACACCAGTCGCACATCGGTGTAGCGTTTGTAATGGTAGAGGTCGTATATTCCTCCGTGGTAAAGCGAGACGACATCACAGCGGATGCTGGGATCGCTTCCGCAGCTTTGCTGAAGTTCCGCCTCTTCGGCGCGCAGGGCCTTATTCGAGGCATCTCCGGCCTTTCCAGCCAAAGCCGCTTTCACCTGCGCAGTGACGTCGCCAATCTGAGTTAATTGGTCGAGTTCGAGAACTGGACACTTGCGCTCCTCAGCGGCGTCCTTGGCAGAAAAACCTGTTTCAACCAAATTCTCTTGAGCGGTTGACAGTTGCTCCTCACATTCGACAACGCAGTGATGATTCGTCATTACCAGACCGTTCGGAGAGATAAACGACGCGGAACATCCTTGAGCGATGCGCAGAGAAGAATCCCGAACATGATCCAACCAAGACTGTGAGGGATCGAAGCCGTACTTTGCCTGCACTTTTTTCGATGGAAAGTTGTTAAAGGTCCACATGCCTTCATCGGCCCGCGCAAACCCGATGAAACAGCAGCTCAGAAGGAAGAAGATGGCAAAAAGGGATAGAAGCGTGGATTGGACTTTCTGGGATTTCATTCGGACCTCCGCGACGCGCCTGGCTTGTGTGCTGACCAGCCTCTTGCAAGCTTTCCCCTGCCAGGCTGGAGATCAACAGGTGAAGAGTTGGGTGCCTTGTCTTTCGCGTCAGTTGCCGCACAAGATGCGCAATTCGATTGATCCCGGCAGAATAGAGAAATTGCGTGTGTGGGTTCCATGACGAAGGAACGACGAGGACGACAAATGGAATGTGTTTCGCTGTTATGACAGGGCTTTTTCAAAACACTGTCGAAACCGGCGACTATACCGAGCATGGCCCACTATTTTATGATTCTTCCGATATTTTCCTCAAGCCGCGGTTAATCGTGTACGAGATCTACAATGGTTGACAGCGAATTCCTATGACAAGAGCGTACACAGTTCCAAGCATCGACGAGTACCTGCGCGAGAGGCTAATGCCGGTGGAGGGTGCGATTCCGCGCATTCCCGGCTTTGAGATGTTTGGAAATTCCATTCCTGCAGGAACGGTCGGTGGTGATCTTTTTGAATATATAAATTTTCAGCAGCGTTACGACATTGACGCCCGCATTCAGCGGGCTCAACGGCTTTCCAAGGAGTTTCTCGAACCTCTTTCTCCGGGCGTCCCGGTGCGCAATTCCGTCGACGATCACGTTCAATGGCTCAAAGGGACCCAAGGCTACAGATCCGAAATGGAAGCTGACTATCGATTCGCAAGGAGTTCGGAGGAAGTGCGAGTTGCAGAAGACCTGCAGGACCTCTACTCGACGGCAGGTGTTCTGCTCGTGGACGCGCAAGGCCACGGAATCATCTCGGCAAAGATCGCGTCCACCGTGCATGACACATTTCATGCATTGATGCTCACCGAACTCGATCGATACGGAAAGACCACCCCCGAACTGTTCGAGAACATCAACCTGCGGCTGGCGCTATCGGTCACGGCCCGTAATGCTCTGGGGATGAGTGAAAAAGAAGATGCGCGGGAGATCGCGACCATGATTTATGGGGAAGTGCGCCCTGGCGGCCATTTTCGCTTCGTCAATTTCGGGCATCCTCCACCGCTGGTCTTTTCGGCGGAATATGGCGAGTTCGTCAAGATAGACGAGCACCGGATGGTGCAATTCCCTGCGCTCGGCCTGCAAATTCCCACGGATCACCCGGATCGCAAGAAGTACTACTCCCTAAATCTGGGAAACCGAGAGTTCGGTTCTTCTGAAATCGCCCAAATCACGCTGATGAGTCCGGGAGATATTCTCGTTCTTTATACCGACGGAGTCTATGACGGAAGCGACGAACAAGCGCGCAAGTTACTCGAAGATGTTTTGCGCGAGCAGTATCGACAGTCCGCTAGAGACATCTGCAATGCATTGCTGGAGTACGCAGTGAAGCAAGACGACATTCTCCGGGAGAACGGCGATCAAGCCTTGATCGACGACAAAACGGTCTTCATCGTCAAACGAACTTGAGTACGGTCCCTCCATAGCGAATGTTCGGCAATAAAAGGCGACAACCGTAAGTGGCCCATTTTCATCCAAGTCTCGCTTGGGTTCAGACCATTTCTCATGATTTGCCTGCGAAACCACGAGTGGCGCTGGCTGCTGGCGCTGCCCGCGATATTCATGCTGGGGTGTGCTGGAGTTCCGACGACGCCGGTGTCGCCACCGCCGAGCGAACTGTCCATCACCGTAACAGTGCAGGGAACTGGCGCGGGAACCGTCACGAGCAGTCCGGCGGGTATCAATTGCACTTCCGGTTCCGCCACCAACTGTTCTGCGACCTTTCCCCAGAATACTGAAGTCGTCCTGACCGGGGCGCCGGCACAAAACGATGCATTCTCGGGATGGTCTGGTGCGTGCAGCGGAACTTCGACGTGTAGCATCACGTTGACTGCTTCCAACACGGTGACCGCGACATTTGTTTCCACCGCGACCCTTCAAAGCCTGAATCACATCATTATCTTGGCCCAGGAAAATCGATCGTTCGATCACTACTTCGGATACATGCGCGCCTATTGGGCTGCGAACGGATTCCCGGACCAATCGTTCGATGGATTGCCGCAGTTTAATCCTGCTTCAGGTACCGCTCCGTTGCAGGGGCCTGCTCCAACGAATCCGGGATGTGACCCGACTAATCCGGATGGACCGAGTGTTTGCGCGCCCGACGCAAATGCTCCGGTCACGTCATTTCATATCGGATCTGTCTGTACTGAAGAATTGAGCCCATTCTGGAATGAAAGCCGCGTGGACTGGAACTCTGCGTTTTCATACCCGAACACGATCGCTCCCCTTCTGGATGGATTTGTGGAGTCGGCGGGGAACGACGCTCGGCAGTACACCTTCAGCACCGTGAATGATACGAATGGTCTGCGAGCGATGGGCTATTTCCAGGACAGTGACCTGAACTACTACTACTTCATGGCCAGTAATTTCGCCACATCGGACCGCTGGTTTTCGCCCGTAATGAGCCGCACGCAATTGAATCGAATGTATCTGCTGGCGGCCACGTCGCAGGGCTATGCATATCCAATAGGAAGCAACAGCAACGACCAGTCGCAGCTCACGGCGACCACAATTTTCGAAGAACTGCAGAATGCAGGCATCTCCTGGAAGATCTACATCAATGCGGCCGATACTCCCTGCCAGAACATGAGTGGTGATGCGCAGTCGCAGTGCCTTCTGGAGGGCTATTCCTATCTGAACCAGTTCACGTATGAAGGCACGATTCTGAATAGCGCCGGACAATCGCCTGATCTGTTGCAAAACATCGTCCCCGTGACTCAGTTCACTACCGACGCTCAGAACGGAACTTTGCCGCAGGTCGCCTTGATCGAACCGGCGTCGTCTCAGGGACTGGACGAGCACCCTTCGGATTCCGACGAATATCCCGAAAACATTCAGACAGGAGCGGCATACGCTGCCGGGCTGATTAATACATTAATGAGCAGCCCGAGTTGGCAAGATTCGGCCTTGATCTTTACCTACGACGAGGCTGGGGGTTTTTACGATCACGTTCAGCCGCAAACTGCAGCAGTGCCTGACCAATATGCCTATCCCATCGACCTGGAGCCGACGGACAAGTGTGATGGGGCGAATGCGACATCAGGGGTCTGCAGTTTCGGAATGACAGGCTATCGGGTGCCTCTGATCGTTATTTCGCCGTTTTCCAAGAAGAACTATGTCTCTCATACGGTGTACGACTACACGGCGATTTTGGCGCTGATCGAGAAGCGTTTTGGGCTCAACGCTTTGACGAATCGTGATGCGGCTCAAGCCGACATGAGCGTGGATTTCTTCGATTTTACGAATAAGCCCTGGGCTAGCCCGCCCAGTCCGCCCGCTCAAAATACGAACGGAACGTGCTCGACGGCCGCACCAACTCCGAGTGCTATGCGATAATCGGAATCCTCGAATTCGACTCAAGTGAAGCTATTTCATCGCATCGCGGGCGCGATTGCTCCTAGCTGCCCCTCAAGAGGCCGCGTGACGGGTCCCAAAATATTATTTCTGTGCTGGAGTTTGCTCGCAGCATCCTCGTCGATGGCTGTAACACGCCACTATTACATTGCAGCCGAGGACGTCACCTGGAACTACGCTCCGAGCGGAATCGATTTGCTGACCGCAACCCCAATTCGACAACCGTGGTCGTTGAAACTATCGTGGCCGAAGACTCGATATATCGAATATACGGACGACACATTTACGGTGCGGAAGTCACAGCCGGACTGGTTAGGAATTCTGGGTCCAATCATTCGCGCCGAAGTCGGTGATGAGATCGTCGTCGACTTTCTGAATCGCGGGCATGTCGCGCATGATATGCATCCGCACGGCTTGCGGTATGACAAAAATAATGAGGGAGCATTTTATAGTCCCGCCGGGAAAGGCGATCGGATTGCCCCGGGACATCGCTTCACTTATCACTGGTTCGCAAATCCGCAAAGCGGTCCGGGACCGGCAGACCCAAGTTCGATCGTGTGGTGGTACCACTCTCATGTCGATCCGGCGATCGAGATTAATTCGGGCTTGCTGGGCCCAATCGTCGTGACTCGAAAAGGGGAAGCGAAAAGCGACGGATCGCCGAAAGACGTCGACCGCGAATTCGTCGCGTGCTTCATGATTTTCGACGAGATGGCCGGCAATCCTGCAGGTCTTTTTTACTCGATCAACGGATTCATCTTCGGCAATCTTCCTGGCTTATATATGGAAAAGGGAGCGAGAGTGCGTTGGTACTTGCTCGGCATGGGGAACGAGATTGATCTGCACACCCCGCATTGGCACGGAGAAACGGTTACCGACCGCGGCAGACACACCGATGTGATCGAACTTCTCCCCGGCAGCATGAAGACAGTTGATATGATCGCGGATAATCCCGGCTCATGGATGTTCCATTGTCATGTGGAAGATCACATGGAAGCAGGCATGATCGCCATTTACACCATCTATCCTCCGCCTCCGCGCAGTTGCCCCATCGGCATGGAGCGGGGCGAGTTCTGGAACTCTTCGTCTCCATTTTCGCTGGTGGTGAAGAATAAGAGCAGAAAGACTATTTCACAACTGATACTGACGCGCGAGATGTTTTTAGCGCCTCAGGATCTGCGAAGGCCGTCCGACCACGAGTGGTCTTTTAACGGCCAACTATCACCCGGACAGGAAAGACCTCTCGAAAAGACAAGCATTCCTTCAAGTAGCTCGCAAACGGTGCTCGGTTGGGTCTTCTTTCCATCGTCGATCCGCTACGCGGACGGCACCACATGGAGTCCCAAGAGTGAGGGAGAATGTTTTCAGGCTTTTTGGAGAGAAAAGGTCCATCCCTACGTCCCGGCTTTGCCACCTCTCCAATTGGAAATCAATTCGGACTAGTCCGGTTCTTCGGAATTGTCGTGGCTGTCATAAGAGAGAAAGTTCAGCGTCGCACCAAATCTCAGATCAGTGCACATACGTCCCATCGGACCATTTGCCAACCCAGAGTAGGAAGATCGTCACCCGTTCCTCAGGGTCGTTCGCCGCCATAAGGGGCGATCCCGGAAGATTTCCTCCCCAGCTTTTCGCCGCGTAGCCCGAAACAAAAAACATCAGATGTGGATGCCAACTCCTGTCGCGATCGCTTAAATACTGCTGCTTCGACATCATGTAGCACATCGCTCCGGGCTCCAGGGCGGGCAATGCCTTTTCATCCAGTGCCGATGCAGTCGCCTCGACGATCTCCTTTGTCGATTTTCCTGTCAGCACCAGATTGGTCTTCATCAGGTAAATGGGCGCAAAGGTCCTGGCGGCTGGCGGATTGAAACAAATGGGGGAGCGAACTTTGGCATTCCAGAATTCCGGTTCATCGGTCGCAGCGCCCCATGAGCGTTCCACAATGCAGAGAAAGCCATTCTTGCCTTGCACCGCAGTTCTATATCCTTCGCGTCCGAGCACCATTACCTCGGCCCCGTCGGAAATGGATGCTGGAGCAGCACTGCGAGCCAGCGCTATCTCGGAATTGTCGTCTGGCATCAAATACTGGTTGAGAGGAGCCATCGCCGGATAAGGAGTGTTCTTTGCCTGCGCCGCTGCCCAGGTCACCGCGCCCGGTATGAAGAGTTGAACTAGGAGTGTGATGGCGATGATCTGGAAAGTTTTCCGCATCCGAATCTCCGGACAGCGAAGAATTTTGCGTAAGGTTTGGGATGACCGCATCTGCAGATTGCCGTCGATACTAAATAGGATGGCAATAGGACGTCAACCGTCGTTGGGGTGCGAGGTTGTCGAGAAAGGTTATGCGTCCACAATCAGATTCGACGGCTTAGCGAAGGCTTTTTGAGCAATGCTGCTACGGAACCTGGTCGCTAAAGTTCTCTGAGCCATCTCAGCCAAACACAAGGTCTTGGCTTGAACAAAGGAGGGCTGTCAATTCCAGCCCTCCTTTGCATTACTCGGTTAAAACGAAGCGATCAGTCCGGCCGTGAACATCCTCGCTGTGTCGTATGTGGGGAAGGCGAGAATCGGACTGCTGTTGAGACGCTTGGGAGCGCCTACCTGCCAGCCGGATCCAGACCAAGTGTAGTCGTAATTGATGAAGCTGCCTTTCAGCATGAAGTGGTCGCTGATTCGATGAGTGAGGTACGTTTCGTACACATTGCCGCGAGTGTCGGTCTTCGGGGCAATGATGTCGTCTTCCGCCTGGGCGAAGTTGAACCAGTACTCTGACCCGTGGTTGAACTCAAATCCGAACTTGGTTCGACCGTCATCTTTCGGGATACTGTACCGAATGCCCAGGTAGTACATCTGCCCATCGTGGTTAACCGGCGTATCGAACGGATCGCTCATCAAGCCGCCAAAAGGCGTGGTGAGTCCGTTGGGACGCGTCGAAGACCAGTTGCCACTGGCGAACAGATCGAAGTCGCGAAGCTTCTTTTGCAAGTTGATTCCATACAGATTGATAGCGCCCAGATTTGCCGACGGCGCATAGCGCATAACGACCGGAGCAGTTATCGGAGCACCCGTCAGAGGATTATTGGGCAGGACCATCAAGCCGTCAAAGCCATCGGTGACGTTCCACGCCCGCGCAATCGTCGCCTGGATGAAAGTCTTGTCGGTGCTGTACAGATCGAAATTCCCGCCGAACAAATGCACGGACTTGACGCGGTCCGCAGGATTTTCGAGCAGAGCTCCGTTGCCAAAGCCTGCGGAATATCCCATTCCGTAGCAAGCCCGGAACGTCATTTTGTCATTCACGTTGTAGCCGACGGTGATGCCATCAAATTGGAAATCGATCAGAGAACCAGAGGGCGTGCCGCCGCGAGGTTCGTCGTCTCGGTAATTGAGAGGCGGGCCGTCAGTCGATGGCCGGCGTCCAATGGAAAGGTAGAGGTTTGAGCCGCCAATATGATTCCAGCTGAAGTAGGCGCGTTCCACCCGGACCATGTCGCCGCTCGGTACGCCGGCCGTCGTGCCATCGATCGCCATCGAAGTCGGCTGACCATCAAACACCTGCAGGCCAGTCGAATCGCCGAACACCTTGTACATGCTGAGCCTCGCACCGAAGCTGATGTTGTCGGCCACCTGGGAGTCGAAGCGCAGACGAAGGCGGTTCGTCATCAGAGCGTCGCTGTTGGCGCTATAGGCATTCTGCAGCACACCGGGGATCTGGGTGAGATAGTTCATTAACATCTGCTGCATCTGAGGAGTGAATTGTCCCATTGCTCCCTTCAGCGCGGGAAACGTCAGATTGTTGGTGTAGTACTGGTATTGCGCGTAATTCTGCTGCACCTGTTGTCCAAGAAAAGCCGAAAATTGACTCGGCGTCATTTGGCCAAGCATGCTGGGATCGAACGTCATTCCCAGTCCCCCTTGCGCTTGGGGTGTGAACAGCCATAAGGTGTTCACCATCAGGTTTTGCAACTGCATTCCATCGTAGTGCGTGGGGATACTGCCTCGAATCACGTGGAACTCGTACCGGTAGTCGCCACCCCACTCCAGCCGGTCCCGCAGAGTCTTTCGCTCGGTCTGGTTCTGCCGCTCATTCAGGTCACGGACACTAGTTTGAAGGTCCGAAACTGCTTGGTCCTTGCCCGTGGCCGGCTGGGTTGTCGCCGATTGCGTTGATGGTGATTGAGTGGATGCAGCCTTGGCTGCAGTCTCCTGCGCGTCCAGCCGCTGTTCGAGCGAGTTAATGGTTTTCTTGAGTTGATCGATCTCCTGATGCATCTGGGCAGCATCATCCGTCGCAGGAGGCGTCGTTTGAGCCCACAGCCCTGAGATCAGCAGAAGAACCGGTATTGTCAGCAGAAGCTTCCGCATAAGAACTATTCCTCTCTTTATGAATTGCGCGGCCGGTACGGTTCTGAGGCCGAAGGGCCGGGCTATACCAGGTCAGGGTGAGTAAGGAATGCGACCGAGTATGGCAGGTACATGATTGGCCAAGTTGGCGGAGGTCTGCAGTGTCCTCAATCACACACTTGCGAAAGTTAGTAAGTACTTAAGTACATATCAATTCGTGCCGCCCCAGTTGAATCATGTGTGTCCGGAATCACAGAAGTGCGTCCCGCGATTCCTTATCATCTTCCATAGTTTCGAACTTACGAAAGTTAATAAGGTGGACACTTTCATGACGCGATTCCTGAAAATCATGCTTTCCCTGCTGTTCCTTATCTCGGTGTCAGGCATATTCTCTGCTTTGCCCGCAGCTCAGAAGGGCAGCGAAACCAAGGGACGTCATTTCTACAAAGACACCTGCCGCCAGTGCCACGCCAAGGGCGGAGCGGGTGGCGAACTGACCCCGATGAATAGGACCATGGCGCAATGGCGCGCATACTTTGCCGCGGGCACGCATAACCACGGGAAAGAACCTCTGGCCAAGTATCTGCCTCCCGACCAATTGCTCGACGCTTCGGCGTTCCTCATCAATCACGCCGCTGACTCACCGCAACCGGAAACCTGCGGCAAGTAACGACTGAGCGAGGCGGCCACCTGCAACCCAGGTTGTGGGCTGTCGCCTTTTTGTGAAAGGGGGCGGACATGGATCGAGGTGTAGGCAACATCCATATTTCGGTGACGATCCGGGCGCGGATCATATCGTTTACGCTCGTTGGAATGGCTCTGCTCTGCGCTTCAGCATCTGGGCAGAATTCGAGTCCTGGCGGCAATGGCCCTGACAGCGGAAATGCAAAGGCCCTGAAGCTGGCTCATCCTCCGATCGTCTTAAAAGACGAAACCGGACAGAGTGTGCTTGTCACAGGGAAACCGATCAGCACGCGTCAGACATGTGGCGGGGAGTGCCACGACTACGAATTCATAACCAACAGCTTTCACTTCCAGCAAGGTAAGACCGAAATGGACCGAACCTTGCTCGCCTCACATGGTGCGGCGCCGTTCAATACCTCGCCGGGAATGTTCGGGAAGTTTTCGATCATTCCAAACCGTCAACTCACGGCTGAGGACATCAAAGACCCGTCCGATGCCGACATGAGCCAGCCGGAGTGGTTGACCAAGTGCGGCGGCTGCCACACGGGCGGCGGAATTTCCGAGTACGACCTGCGCGGGCATCGTTTTCTCACTCCTGAGGCAAAGCCCAGTGGGCCGCTTGACCCGAGCTATACCATTCGTGATCGGGAAACGGGGCAGATCATGCCTTGGGATTGGCAGAAGAGTGGAATCGCAGAGGCTGATTGCTTCTTATGTCACGTGCCCAAGGCAAGTCGCGGCGAGCGCAAGAAAGAAGTGGCCGCAGGAGATTTCCGCTGGGCCAACAATGCGACCCTGGTGGACAGCGGCATAGTAGTTCGTCAGGAGAAAGGGACTTTTACATACAATCGGGCCGCTTTCAACGCTGACGGAACAGTGAAGATGGGAACGCTTGATATTTCTGATCCTACGCTTGAGAACTGTGCCCAGTGCCACGGGTTTACGGCCCGGAACACGACGACCATTCAGCCGATTCAACATGCCGACATCATGCGGGGCACCGAGAAGTCGGGCTGGATCTACAACGGCGCAAGGATCAGCGACACCGTCTCTCCCAATATCGTTGGGAAAGAAAAAATGGACTTTCCCTGGGATGCTCACGCCGCGGCTGGGTTGATCTGCATCGACTGTCATTTCTCCGTAAACAATCCCGGCCGGATGATTCAAGAAGATCCCCAAAAGAACCTGCGCTACAAACCGGCGGGAGTGGACCTGGCTGTTTATCTGCGCCGCCCGGACCACAATTTTGCGCGGGGCGACATTCCGCCGGAAACGGTCAATCTGACAAAGCGCGACACCATGCGGGCGTGTGGCGATTGTCACGAGGCGGAGAAGGGGCATGCTTTTCTTCCCTACAAATCAACGCACCTGCGTTCGCTGGCGTGCCAGACCTGCCATATCCCGGCAGTGCACTTCTGGGCCTATCGCAGTGACGACTGGGGCGTTGTGATGGATACGGGCGGCAGCCGTATCACCTTCCGTGGCATTGAGGGTTCCATCGTCGACCCTGAATCCGAGATTCGAGGCTATCTGCCGGCCTATATTCCGACTCTCGATAAGAACAACAACCAACAGATAAGGCCGACGAACCTGATCAGCGGAGTCTATTGGTTCGACAAGACCAAGGGACGGCCGGTATTCACGTGGCAGGTGCAAAACGCTTTCTACGCTGGCAAAGCGACGGAAGGAGAATTTCCGTATCGGCCAGAGATTCTTAAGGCATTTGCTGACAAGGATGGGATCGTCGATATCCCTCAAGCCGTTTACGACACACCCGAGAAGATCGCTCTGGTGAAAGGTCTTTTGCAGAAGTATTCCGGTGTGGCTGATCCTGAGCTGCGAATTGAGGTTGTGCCGTGGGCAATGACTCATGGCATCGCAGGCAAGAAGCAGGCGGTTCGTGACTGTGTGGCGTGTCACGCGAAGAACAGCATGCTGGCCCGTCCCGTGGATCTGAACTCGTCCCTTCCCGCAGGAGTGCCGGTCATCTATCGCGGCAAAAAACTGAATGTGGTGAACTTTACGACCAAAGAACCTTCGTTTGACAACCGGGTTCTCCTCCAATCGTTCTATATAGCCGGCTACAGCAGAGCCGGGTGGGTGGAATGGTTCGGTTGGCTTTGCGTGGCGGCCGCAGTTGTATTTAGCCTGCTGCATGGCGCAATTCGTCTTTTGGGTGGGCTCTTATGAATGCACAATTCCCTCTTTATGCACTGCACGAACGCATCTGGCACTGGCTTCAGGCAGCCGCCATAGTTTGCCTGATCCTCACAGGAATGGCGATTCATTATCCCGACCGGTTCGGAGTTTTTGGTTCCATGGCCAATGCTGTTCGCTGGCATTCCTGGATCGGATTTGCACTGGTCGTGAACGCCTTTCTTGGAATCTTCTATCACGTAACGGCGGAGAAATATCATCATTTCCTGCCGCGCATGGATGACTTTACCGGGGCAGCCGTTCGCCAAGCGCGTTTCTATTTCTACGGGATCTTTAAAGGGGAGAAGCACCCACTGGACACTGATCCCCGGCGCAAGCTCAATCCACTGCAGAAGACTACCTACCTTCTGCTGCTGAACATTTTGCTTCCATTTCAGATTGTCACCGGAGTCCTGATGTGGGGCGCCGATCGATGGCCCGGAACATTTGCAAAGATTGGAGGGTTGTGGGTTCTCGCTCCGGCGCATACGCTTGGCAGCTATCTGTTCCTCGCATTCTTGGTCGGCCACATTTACCTGTCAACCACCGGCCCTACTCCCTTGAGTCTTCTACGTGCAATGATCACGGGCTATCATGTGGAGGAGGAAAGAACCGGATAATATAGGTTTTTGAGCGGGGGGAGCATGAAAGGTCGCAACGAGCAGCGCTTGATGGACGAGGAGCTATACGAAAGGCGGGCGGCCATCTGTAAGGCATTTGCCAATCCCGTCCGCCTGAAGATCCTTGATCTCGTGGGCAAGACGGCGTATCCCATATCGGAATTGCGCCGCCGATTGGGTGTGAGCGAAGCCAATCTCTCTCAACACCTCGCGGTCCTGAAGGGAGCAGGCATAATAGCAACCAAGCGCACAGGAAAACGGGTGTATTGTTACGTCGCCATTCCCGAGGTCAAGCAAGCTTGCTCTCTCGTTTGCGACGTGCTGCGGGCTCAAGTAAAGAACGGTCGTCGACTCTCGATCTGATCCTTTCGTATTTCCGCGGGTTCCTTTAAGGGACAAGCGGCCTGTTGGGGCACCGGGTTTTAGGCTTCGCATTGGCACGGGCGCCCGATCGCGTAAACCGTCCAGGTATTTGTTATAAGAGACCCATGCACCTCCGCAATTGTGCGCCCCGGCCCGCCCACCTGAAGTGGCTGCTCGATTCTGATCCCGCCATTCGTTGGCAGGTCATGCGCGACCTTACCGAAGCAGCGCCCGACACGATTGAGGTGGAGCGCTCCCGCGTTGCCACCGAAGGTTGGGGAGCTCAACTGCTCTCTCGCCAGTCTGCCGCTGGCGACTGGGGCGGACCGAAGGGGGACCGAGGCCTGCTTATTACGTTGTACAGCCTCGTCGTCTTGATGGACCTTGGTCTCGACCCCGCCAGCAAGCAGGCTCGTAAAATGATCGACCGCGTCGAAAAGCGCCTTGTATTTAAGCCGCTCAACAACCGGCCGTTTCTTCAGGGCGAAACGGAGCCCTGCATCAACGGCAGAATCCTCGCCATCGGCGCGTATTTCAAAAAGCCGAACCATGCGTTGGCGAATCAACTATTGCGCCAGCAGCTCGAAGATGGTGGGTGGAATTGCGAAGCGGTTGAACCCTCGGCCAAACGTCCGCTGAGCCGGCGATCTTCGTTCCATACCACTATCTGCGTGCTCGAAGGGCTGCTTGCTTACGAACGGGCGGGACGCAAATCGGCAGCCGTCACCAAAGCCCGCAGGCGGGCCGAAGATTATTTGCTTGAGCGTCGCATGTTTCGCTCTCATCGAACCGGCGAAGTTATCGACGAACGCTGGCTTCGTTTTTCCTTCCCAACATTCTGGCACTACGACGTTCTGCGCGGACTCGATTATCTCCGGAATGCAGGAGTCAAACCCGACAACCGCGCCAAAGAGGCTATCGAAGCAGTCATCGAGCGCCGTCACCAGAACGGCCGCTGGCCCCTCAACCTTCTTCATGCTGAGCGTGTTCCATTGGAGATGGAAACCGCCATCGGCAGTGCAAGCCGCTGGAACACTCTGCGCGCTCTCCGTGTGCTGCGTTGGTATAACAACTCAAGAGAATAGTTGCAGGTTGGGCTTGCTTGCCAATCCGGTTTGAGGGAAGGTCGAAACAGGTCCGTTACAATAGGCGCGGTGCCAGAAGAGAAATCCAATCACGCGCAAACGCTCACCCGCGTTCCGATTTTTTCTGGTCTTGGCGAATCCGAGCTCGCGTTCCTGGCGCAGCGCGCTGTACCCCGTCATTTTGCTTCCGGCGAGACGGTGTTCGGAGAAGGTGAACCTTGCACGGGGCTTTACGTGGTGGCAATCCAGACAGTTCACTCCCTTTCGCGCGTGCTCGCTCATTTCGTACTCGTGCACGACCGAATATTGTGTTCTTAGGTGACATTCAGCGCACTTTCCGCTAGCCCGGACCAGGGCCGCACTCGGTTGTTCGGTCTCTACTTTTGGGCGGGCGCGATTGAGCAGGAAGGCCGCGAGAATCAGTGCAAACGCAATAACGACAGCGATGAAAACAGAGCGAAAAGACATGCCCAGGCCTCCGCCCAAAACTCTTTGATTGTCTTGGAGTCCCCGTTACGGGAGCTATTCTAATCGGAATTCGATTCTGTATTGGGAGACATTGCCGGGAAAGGAAAAATTAGCGGGCGTGACGCAGGATGGTTAGCAGGAGCATCGCTCCAATGCGCGCGACAATAAGCAATCCTGCAAGGGCAAGAGCTCCCCAGAACAGGAATCGCTCGAAGCGGTTCAGTTGGGAACCGGAGACCGCCATAAACGGCTCCTTGGAATGCATATTGAAGATATGCGGCCGGATAGGTCTGCTGCCGTGATTGCGATCACGGGCGGTTGTGACCTAAGCTGATCCAGGAGCATCCTTAAGAAATATGCCAGTGCAAATCGGAGCCGCGACGCACAACTTTTCTGATCCGACCGCTTTGCTGTCGGACTGTCATCGCCGCATCGAAATGTTCCTCGGAACCCTCGAAAGAATGGGCGCGTATCTCGAGAGCCCGCTCGGGGATGACACTCGCACCGCACTCGAATCGGCACTGCGTTATTTCAGGGAGTCGGCTCCGAAACACACAGCTGACGAGGAGGAATCGCTTTTCCCTCGCCTGCGCAAATCGGCCTGCGCTGAGGTAAAAGCCGCGGTTACAAGACTTGATGCGCTGGAGCAGGATCATCGCCGGGGCGATTCGCTCCACGCCGCGGTCGACGCTCTGGGAAAACGGTGCCTGGAGAAAGGCTCTCTATCTGCCGTGGAAGCGGATCAATTCCGCCGGGCGGTTGCCGATCTTGCTTCGATCTACACGGAACACATTTGCATTGAAGATAATGAGGTCTTTCCGATCGCGGGAGAAAGGTTGTCGGACATTGAGAAGGCTGCGATCGCGGTTGAAATGAGAGACCGAAGAAGGTAATTTTTGTCCCGCAGGGATATCCGGTTCATTCGCTATTATCTGGAGCACAACCTGGTTCGTCTCGAGTACTCAACGAGAAGTGGCCGCAGAAAAAAGGTGCCGGCTCCGCAAACGGTGAGCGAACTTCGATCGACAGACTGCAGGCCTTCGACTGGCAAACCCTGTCCGGTTTTCGTAACAAGTCTCAGAAACAATTTGCTTCTTTCCGGGGCAGTTGCTAACGTCACATGCATCGAACGGGCCAGTACTGAGTCCCGGGATGGCAGAGGGCTGAGCTCCTTCCCCGAAGATGGGTCCTACCAGAGTTTGTTCTGCTTTTCCTTTCACGCAGTGCGCCCCCAAAAGAGAGGAGAATTATGTCCCCTTCGAGAAAACTTCTTCCAGTAGCCGGCAGCGAGCGTGCTCCGCTGGAGGGAGCGCGCGAAATCGGATCTGCAAATCCGAACGAAATTGTCGATGTTACGATTCGCTTGCGATCCCGCTCGGACCAAAAGCCGAATCTTGAGGCAGGGATTCTAAGCCGTAAAGAATTCGAGCAACGCCATGGTGCCGACCCTGCGAGCATCGCTCTCATTGAGGCGTTTGGGCGTGAACACAAGCTCACGGTGAAGGAAGAGAGCGCCGCACGCCGGACGGTCATTCTGTCGGGAACAGTGGCAGCGGTGAGCGAAGCTTTTGGCGTCGAGCTGAAGCAATATGAGCATCCGACGGGGAGGTATCGCGGACGTACTGGGCCCATCCAACTTCCTGCGGAAATTCACCATGTGGTGGAGGGAGTGTTCGGGCTCGACAATCGCCCACAGGCCAAGCCACATTTTCGTAGACGGCGCGGACGAACTGGCGCCCGCGCCGAAGCCCAAGACCAGTCCTACACGCCATTGCAGGTTGCCGCGCTTTACAACTTTCCCACCGGCGTCGACGGATCCGGAGAATGCATCGCGCTCATTGAACTGGGCGGCGGATTCAATCCGACGGATCTCACGAACTACTGGATTCAGCTCAACTTGAGCAAGACGCCGACCGTTT
The DNA here is from genome assembly GCA_963763845.1 of uncultured Acidobacteriota bacterium. Lineage (GTDB taxonomy): Bacteria > Acidobacteriota > Terriglobia > Terriglobales > Acidobacteriaceae > Sulfotelmatobacter. Next base: position 364,063 of record CAVXPX010000005.1, on the reverse strand, counting down.
CAGCCGTGTCGGTAGGGAACGGCAGCAATAGTCCGACGGGAGATCCGAACGGACCGGATGGCGAGGTGATGCTCGACATCGAAGTTTCCGGCGCGATTGCCCCCGGAGCGAAGATCGTCACGTACTTTGCGGAAAACACGGATGCAGGATTTTTGAATGCCATCACCACCGCCGTTCATGACAGCACGAATAATCCTTCGATCGTCTCTATCAGCTGGGGCGGGCCGGAATCCTCGTGGACGCAACAGGCGATGACCTCGATGGATGAGGCTTTCCAGGCTGCGGCAACAATGGGCGTAACAGTTTGCGTGGCCGCCGGCGACGACGGCTCAACCGACGGTGTAAATGACGGACTAAATCACGTGGATTTTCCCGCTTCGAGTCCGAATGTGCTGGCGTGCGGAGGAACAAAATTGGTTTCCTCCGGAAACAAAATCACCAGCGAAACGGTGTGGAATGAACTTCCAAATGACGGGGCTACCGGAGGCGGAATCAGTGACGTTTTTCCGCTTCCGAGCTACCAGAACGGAGCCGGCATACCGCCTTCCGCCAATCCAGGCGGCAAAGCCGGCCGTGGAGTTCCGGATGTTGCCGGAGACGCTGATCCCGCTACCGGCTACGTGACACTCGTGGATGGACAATCCGGCGTGATTGGGGGAACGAGCGCGGTTGCGCCGCTCTGGGCAGGACTGCTCGCGCTGGTCAATCAAAGCCTGGGAAAGCCGGCGGGCTTCGCGAACCCGCTGCTTTATCAAAGTGCAAAAGCGGCAGCGGATTTTAGTGACGTCTCGTCGGGAAACAACGGCGCTTATGCGGCAGGTCTGGGATGGGATGCGTGTACGGGACTCGGATCGCCGATTGGAGCGCATATCACAGCTGCTTTCGGCAGCACATCGACCGCGTGAGCGCTGAAAAGCGGGACATAAACGTGCCATCGGATCGGACGCGGATCTGCCAACCTGTGTCGCGCCCTCCAACCCATCTCCGAGATGCTGCCGAAAGGGCAATTCACAGCGCACACTCGGCGCGATTTCGCCCGTTCTCTTTTGCTCGATACACTGCTGCGTCGGCGACTCGGAGTAGCTGCTCAAGATTCGAAGGTGCATTCCCCAGGCCGGCAATTCCGAAGCTGGCTGTGACTCGCAATGACGCCCCGCCAAAATTGAAAGTTTGTTTTTCGAATTGACTCCGGATTCTCTCGATCGCGATCTTAACTCCTGCGGAATTGATGTGAGTCAACACGACGATAAACTCTTCTCCTCCGAGTCGTGCGCACATGTTCGAGGCTCGCGTATTCGTTTTTAGCAATTCAGCAAATCGCTTCAGAACTATGTCGCCGGCTTCGTGTCCGTACGTATCATTCACACTTTTGAAATGATCGAGATCTGCCATGACAACCCAAAATGGAAAACCATGCCGCATAGCGCCGCTGATCTCTCGATTGGCCCAAGGTTCGATGGCTCGACGGTTCGGAAGTCCGGTCAACGGATCGGTAAGAGATAATTCTTCAAGAAGAATATTCTTCGCCTGTATTTGCCGGTGAAGTTCCGACACTCTACGTCCTACTCCCACTCGCGCGAGCAATTCGCCGGAATGGACCGGTTTTGTGAGATAGTCGTCGGCACCGGCAGCAAGCCCTTCAATGATTTTTTCCTTCTCTGCTTTGCCGGTAAGCAAAATGATGTAGGTGTAGAAATTCTCGGTTAATCGAATTTGTTTGCACAGATCAATACCCGTGGTGTCGGGCATCTCCCAGTCCGTAATCACAAGAGGCGGATGGTGTTCAGACAATGCATTTCGCGCCTGGCGGCCATCCTCGGCCAGGACAACAGCGTATCCTTCCCTGGCCAAAGTATCCTGAAGTAACTTCCGATACATTGGCGAATCATCGGCTACTAGGATTTTGAATTCCCCCGCCGAGTTGCCGTCTTCGATGCGTGCCGACGTGACGATGCTCTGCGGAGAGTCGATATCACAATCAAGATATACGGTCCGAGATGGATCGGAGATCTTTTTCATGGGATGAGAGGATTCAGCTCTTTCTGCGACAAACGCTCCACAAATGCCGCTTATGGACAGCTATACATCAACCGGAATCAATGGTTTCTTGATTCGATACTTACTTTCCAGCCAAGCGTTTAGAAGCTGACTATCAAAAGGCGACAGGTGAACAAAGGCACAGCCGGAAGCGCCGTAATCCCGAGTCCATACTACGCGTGCTCGGATTTGAATTTCGCTCCCCAGCCCGGGCAGCGGAATTCGCATTGAAAGAATGTTGCCACTTTTGACGCGTTGTTTGGTGGTAAAGCCGAGACCGCCCTGACCGATATTGGTCACAATGACCGGGATCGTGCGCTGGTCTTCGTCAACGGCATTAACGGACATCATCAAGGCAAATCTCGTGTATTTTCGAAAATCCTGCAGCATTCGTGAATAAGCCCGCCGGAGAGAACTCAATCCCGATTCGGGGGTGACCGGCTTGCGAAGCAGGATGTGGACGCCCGGAATGGCTTGGTCTCCAGCCGAGACCGCAACCATCGTTGGTTTCTGCTGGTTCTGAAGGGAGCAGATCCGGTTTACGAGATCGATGGAATTGTCTTTATCCAAATCGACGATGACCAGATCAGTGCTCACTTGGCTCAATATGCCTGCGGCCTTTTTCGGGTCCTGGCAAATACTGGTGCAAATGGACAGTTCCTGCAGTATTGGGTCGATCGTGCAAACAACGGCGGGATCATCGGATACCAACAGACAGTCAAAAGACATTTCTGGTGTCATAATTGGCGGCTCTAATCTGGGGAGGGCGGAGCTATTTACATGCTGCACTTCAACTACCAAATCGCGGCTCCTAAGTCATTGTTGCGCCCGCACTTCCTGAATGACGTCCGTATATCCGAAGTCCGAATCTCAGATAACCGTCTGGGATCCGGACAGAAATCGAAGTCTAAACCGCACTCGAATCCGGATCTCGGCAACGCAGTTTCGTTTTTTCAATCCAAATGCTGCATGAAGATCGTTTTCGTGAGGCCACCCAGAAAAAGACTTGGAATGGAATTTGCCTCGTCTTGATAGTTTCGAAACGATAGGGTGAATCATTTCGATAGGCCGTCGAAGCTTGTGGCGCCAGCCGATCTCGCAATCGCAGTCGTAGAACGCCCCGGACCTCAGGATTTGATGGCAGCAGGGGGTACCATCGCCGCGGCGGCTGCGGTGATCACAGTCCGCAGGCGTCGCGACAGGATCGCGGCCAACGAATGATAAAAACGCGATCCCAGATGCGGAAAAAGCTCGAACATCGACTGCAGCGCGGAATGGTCCAGAAAGTAAGCTTCCACGAGTTCTTTAGCGACGACGTCAGCGGTGGCCGGCAGTTCGTCGACAAACGAGATTTCTCCGCATGCTTCTCCTGGACCAATCTCACGGGGAGGAGGAATTTGCACTGACGCGGTCCCCGCCAGAAACACAAAAATGCCGTGGGTCCGCTTGCCTTGCTCGACGATCTTTTCACCCGCTTTGAACTTCCGGCGGACTGCCTTATCGGCAATCAGCGCCCAATCGTTTGCAGTGAGATAGATCAATCCGAGTTTGGCGTTCGACAATATCGAGATTTCCTGCTGATGGGAGAGGGGCGACATGGCGCGGGCGGCTCAAGATCCGTTCGATGCTTCGGACGATTTAACTAAAGCAACAGGGCTAGAGCGAGATTAGCAGAAACTAGACCTTACTGCATGGAACGCGAACCCGCCAAGTCACGAAAGCAAGTCCGCGCCGCTGCGCGAACCTTAACGTAATCGCCACACAAACCACACACCTGAAGAGGCGCTGGTTCTTTGGTCTTCAGGCCACAAGGCGCGAACGCCGAGACGCTCACCAGTTCGGATATCAACTGCCCCGCTAGCTTCAGTTCAGCAAACCATACACCACCAAATTGGTCTGGGTCGTGATGTATACCTTCCCATTGACAATCGTCGGTACCGTCATTTTGATAGGTGCGCCCGGGTTGTCTCGAGCGCTGTTGATGGATGTGCTGTAAAGACGCTTCCCCAGATTTGTAGCGTCATAAGCATTGAGCGAAGCCACCCCAGTCGTCGTTGCATATTGTCCGTTGTTCAATGCCCAAACAATCCCGTTGGTGTTTCCGTTAGAAGAGATGGATACCGTTGTTCCGGGGTAGCCGTATTTCGCGCTGGTTTGGGTTGTGGGCGCGGTAGACAAGAGACCGTTTGCCGGGTAGAACGAGAAAGCTTTCAGATAGTCGCCGCTTCCGCCGATGTAGACGTAGTTGTTCCACCAGGCTGGCGAACTCCACATTCCGGTATCCGCTGCGGGAAGATACTGTACGATCTGGCTGTCGTCGGTAGAGTTATACGATCCCATTTCATCTCGGTTAACAAGAAACAGGTCCCCAGCCTTGTCGCCTTGAACGAGCAGGTGAGGATAAGGACCGTTCTGGTCTGGCAACAGGGTTAATCCGGAGGAACCAATGTCGAGATCCGTGAGGTTGTAAGTGAGAGCATCGTAGGTTGTAAAGTAATCGAGGATGGGGAACGATCCGTCATCGGGAGGCCCTACTTTGACGATGCTTTGGCCGTAGTCCCCGCCATCCGCATCGGCATCGAAAGCCCCATTGGCGACTGCAATAAATGTGTTGTAACTAGAATCTCCAGCGGGGCCGTTGCCCGCTTGCCAGATGGCGCCTTCTTTGCCGTTGGGCGTCGTCAGCCAAACCGCGGTTTGTGCAAGCGTGGAGGCGTCGTACGCCATCATCCATCCGTGATACTTTCCGTAATCGCATAGAGAACCCCACGAGATGTATACGAGTCCGTTTTGCAGCAATAAAGCGGCGCGTTGATTTTCCAGCTGAGGGTCAAAAGCGATCATTCCTCCACTCGAGCCCGAACCGGTACCCGGCTCCGAAGCCTGAATGGCGACAGGCCCACCAAATTTTTCTGCTCCCGTTGCAATATCCAAAGCATGCAAGCGGAAATAATATGCGCCGTTCTCCAGCGTACGGGCAACTACATAAATCGTGTTGCTGGAAGTGTCGATGACAGGTGTGGACATGATGCCAACCTGGGTTGTGATTGGGTCTGTGCAGTTGAGATCACTAGTGGGAACGGTGGTGATGCCGAGTGCCGGATTTGTGAAATTCACCTGCCATAAAGGCTGTGAGTCGCTTCCGCTATTGCCGTCGGCGTCGAAAGCATACACGCTGTCATTCATGGTTGCGGCGTAAACAACGTTGTGCGTGCCCTGACTTGGGATCGCTACGTTCGCAACGTACAGCGGTTGGCCGTAGGAGTAGCCATCAAGGGCTTGCGAAAAGAGCTTGCCAAAGTTGGTCGAATTGATGTTCGTCGTTGAAAGAATCGTCTCTTGGAGATTCTGCCCCGTCCGGCCGTTGTCGTTGTGGTAGGTGGTCACATTGAGCTGGGGCGTTTGCGTCGTACCGGTACCAGTGAGAGAAATCGTTTGCGGACTCCCGCTCGCATCGTCGGTAACCGAAACGGTACCGGTCGCACTGCCAGATGTGGTCGGCGCGAAGCTGACATTGATGGTGCAGGAATTTCCAACAGACAGAGTTGAGCCGCAATTATTCGTCTGCGAAAAGCTGGCGCTTGCGACAATCGAAGAAATGGTCAGCGAGGCGGTGCCGCCGTTGGTAAGCGTAGCCGGCTGAGACGGGCTGGTTGTGCCGACCGCCTGGTTTCCGAAGCTCAAACTGCCTGGAGAGAGAGTTACCGCTGGAGACGTCCCCGTACCGGTCAGCGAAACTGTTTGCGGACTCCCGCTGGCATTGTCTGTAACTGAGACCGTACCGCTAGCGCTTCCAATCGCGGTGGGCGTAAAGCTCACGTTAATCGTGCAGGAACTTCCGGAGCCCAGAGTTGAGCTGCAGTTGTTCGTCTGAGCAAAACCTGCGCTGGCCGCGATCTCGGAAATAGCCAGGGACGCGGTACCGCTGTTGGTAAGCGTCACCGGCTTAGACTGGCTGGTCGTACCGACCACCTGGTTCCCAAAGCTCAAGCTGTTCGGAGAGAATGTGACGCTCGGCGATGTTCCGATACCAGTCAGGGAAACTGTCTGAGGGCTTCCGGCAGCATTGTCCGTAACCGAGACCGTGCCGCTCGTACTACCTGTCATGCTCGGCGCGAAGCTCACGTTGATGGTGCAGGAACTTCCAGCGGCTACGGTTGAGCCGCAGTCATTGGTCTGCGAGAAACCGGAACTGGCGGCAATCCCGGAAATGGTCAGGGCAGCGGTGCCGCTGTTGGTGAGCGTGACCGGCTGAGACTGGCTGGTCGTGCCGACCGCTTGGTTTCCAAAGCTCAAGCTATTCGGAGAGAAAGTTATAGCGGAAGACGTTCCCGTACCGCTCAGCGAAACCGACTGTGGGCTCCCAGCCGCATTGTCCGTGAGCGAGATCGTGCCGCTCGCAGTTCCCGACGTGGTCGGCGCAAAGCTCACATTGATTGTGCAGGAACTTCCAGCGGCCACGCTTGAGCTGCAATTATTGGTCTGCGAAAAACCTGCGCTGGCTGCAATCCCGGAAATGGTCAGGGCGGCGGTGCCGCTGTTGGTAAGCGTGACCGGCTGGGACTGGCTGGTCGCGCCGACCATCTGATTTCCAAAGCTTACGCTTTTGGCCGAAAGAGTAACCGCCGGCGAGGGGGAGGCGACCTTCAGGCCGCTCCCGGCAGAGCCTCCGCAACCATAGAATCCGCAGGATCCCAGAAGGACGATTGAGAGGTATTTTCGCAAAGTGCTCTCCCTTTTGTTGGCTTGGGGGAGAGTTGGAAAGAATCTGGGGGAGTGCTATTTTACACCTTAAGTCCAGCAAAGGTCAGATCACTTTGGTAACCTGAAACCCCTACGCTTCGGCTGCCCATCATTACATACATTCGACGAACTTGGCGAATGTCTTCTGATGCTCAATTCTTTCAAAATGCTCTGGCGCAAGCAGTTTACGAAGCCACCATGCGTTATCTTGGATGGGGGATGTATTGGCGCAATTGTGAGAAGGGAGTCTGCTGATGGAAATCAAGAAAGTTGGGGTTCTCGGTTGTGGGTTGATGGGATCTGGGATCGCGCAAGTCGCGGCGATGGCCGGATTCGACGTTACGGTGCTCGAAGTTGAGCAGAAGTTCATCGATAAGGGATTTGCGGGGATCGAGAAATCTTTGGCCAAGTTTGCCGAGCGTCCGGTCGAGAAGGGCGGGATCACGACCGGGCAGAAGGACGCGATCCGCGCGCGACTTCAGGGGACGACGAACAAATCTGACCTGGCGGACTGCGACATTGTCGTTGAGGCCATCATCGAGAACGTACAAGAGAAGAAGAAAATGCATGCCTCGATCGACGGCATCGTAAAAAAGGACGCAATCTTCGCAACCAACACTTCTTCGATCTCGGTGACCGAGTTGTTGACGTCGGTGAAGCGGCCGGAGCGGTTTATTGGGCTGCACTTCTTTAATCCGGTGCCGCTGATGAAGCTCGTCGAAGTTGTGCGGACGATCGCGACGGCTGACGATGTCTATGAGACGGCCTATGCATTTGCGAAGAAGCTGGGCAAGGTTCCGGTGCGCACGTCGGACAAAACCGGATTCATCGTAAACCGGTTGCTGGTGCCGTATCTGCTGGATGCGATCCGCGCGTATGAAGAAGGAGTCGGGTCGATTGAAGATATCGATAACGCGATGAAGCTGGGCTGCGGGTATCCGATGGGGCCGTTTACGCTGCTGGATTTTGTTGGGCTGGATACGACTTACTACATTACGCATGTGATGTATGACGAGTACAAGGAGCGGCGGTTTGCATCGCCTCCGCTGCTGAAGCGCATGGTGATGGCGGGGTGGTACGGGCGGAAGTCGGGGCGCGGGTTTTATGATTATGCGGACCCGGAGAAGCCAAAGGCTCAGAAGCTTTAGCCACGGATTGGCGCGGATTCACCGGATTTCTCAAAGATGTGGCTCGTTCTGACTGAGATCGTTGCTGACTCCGACGGTTCCTCAGGGTCGAAGATCGGCTTCATGAACATCACGACATGGGCGGATTCAAAGGAATCGGCAAGTTCCAAGATCGAAAAATATCTAGCCTCTTTTGGATGGCATTTGGTGTCAGTTGATAGGTGAATGTCATCGACGAAGAGGGTGAATTCGGTGACGAGGTCGCGGAGATGGTTGAACGGACACGAAATAACTCGAACGCGATCATTCTTGGAACATTTCATACGTACGAGACGAATTGAGATATCAGATTTGGTTTTGATCCGTGTGAATCCGCGGCAAGGTTGAAATTATGAACTTCGAAAACATTATTCTCGAGAAGAAGAACGCGATTGCTTACGTCACCGTCAACCGGCCGAAGGTGCTCAATGCGCTGAACATGGCCACGATGGAAGAGTTGCGGGCGGCGTTTCATGACATCAAGAACGATGCGGCGATTCGCGTCGTCATTTTCACCGGGTCGGGCGAGAAGGCATTCATCGCCGGGGCGGATATCGGCGAGCTCGCGAAACAGGATGCGGTGACTGGGAAGGAATACACGCATCGGGGACAGAACGTCCTTAATTTGATTGAAAATCTTGGCAAGCCGGTGATCGCGTGCATTAACGGGTTCGCGCTCGGCGGCGGGTGTGAGATCGCGATGGCCTGCACGATGCGGCTGGCGAGTGACAATGCGAAGCTCGGGCAGCCCGAGGTGAAGCTGGGGATTATCCCGGGATACGGCGGGACGCAGCGGTTACCGCGGCTGGTGGGCAAGGGAATCGCGATGCAGATGGTGCTCGCCGGCGAGATGATCACGGCGCAGGAGGCGCATCGCATCGGGCTGGTGAATGAAGTGGTTCCTCCGGCGGAATTGATTCCGCGCGCCGAGGCGATTGCTGCGAAGATTGTTGCCAATGCTCCGCTCGCGGTGCAGTACGTGATGGAGGCCGTCAATAAAGGGATGGAGATGACGCTGGCCGAGGGGCTGTATCTTGAGGCGGTCCTGTTCGCGGTGGCATGCGCGACCGAGGACAAGGCAGAAGGGACGAAGGCGTTCCTGGAGAAACGGGCGGCGGTCTTCAAGGGTAAGTGAATCGGCAATGTTGAAGAACGTAAATATCGGGCGTTACCTTAATCCGGCCGACTGGAATATCCTGACCGAGTTTTTCGCTGGCATTGGCTTCGTTCGCAGCGCTCCGGATGAGAACGTTTTGGGGTTTCAAACAGCATCATTCAGGGCTCCGCTTGGAACCATTTCTTTCACTGCGTGGAATACCGAATTACCCGAAGGGTTGGCAGACAAGGCTCGGAACGCATCGTTCTTACTTGCGGTAGAGACCTCAAATCCGACTTTGATCTACGAAACGGCCAGGCGGATGAACTTACCCGTTCATTTCCAGGATTCCGATATCGAATGGTCAGCCGATGAACCATTTGGCGTCGGCGTGCCGGGAAATATCCTTCTCAGTGTGCGGCCGAGGCCAGCCGGGGACGATGGTGATGTGTCCGGCAAGCTGGATGCTTCCGGCAAACACTTCGCCATTGTGGTTTCCCGGTTCAATGCGTTTATTACGGAAAGGCTGCTGGCAAGCGCGTGCGATGGATTGCTGCGGACCGGGGCCGTGAAAAAGGATATCGCCATTGTCCGTGTTCCCGGGGCTTTTGAGATTCCGTCGGCCGCGCGCACGCTGGCTTCGACCGGGAAATATGACGCAATCATTTGTATCGGCTGCCTGTTGCGCGGGGACACGGCGCATTACGACGTCATCGTGAATGAAGTCACGCGCGGAATTGGACAGTCGGCGCAGGAAACGGGAGTCCCCCATGCTTTCGGCGTGTTGACCTGCGACACGCTCGAACAGGCGATTGATCGCGCCGGGCTCAAGATGGGGAATAAGGGATTCGAGGCGGCGCACGCGGCGGTGGAGATGGCATCGTTGAAAGCAGCTGTCAGCCGCCAGCCGTCAGCCGTCAGCAAACGTATGACGCGATCTTCGGCTGCTCGGAAGTCGCGCAAGAAACGATGATCGAGTTTGCAGAACTCGTCTCTCGACTTCAGGGCTTTTCTTTCACCACAAAATCTCCGCACCAAATCCTTCCTGTAAACTTAAACTGAGGGTGCCGCGCCGAGATGTTTTGGCTGAGGGCTGACGGCTGAAAGCTGACTGCTTTAATGGGTACACGTCGAAAATCTCGCGAGTTAGCTCTGCAGATGCTGTTTCAGTCCGACATGGGCAAGCAGGATGCCGAACACGTCCGGCGCACATTTTGGGCGGAGAACGCCACGGCGAGCGCCGAGGTGCGCGGCTTTGCCGACGATCTTTTTCGTGTTGCTATCGATCGCGTCAGCGAGATCGACGGGCTGATCGAGAGGCATGCTGAGCACTGGCGCATGGAACGTATGGCAGCGGTGGATCGCAATCTTCTGAGGGCGGCAGTGGCAGAGCTCATGGCGTATCCCGATACGCCGCGCGCCGTCGTGATCAATGAGGCGCTGGAAATCGCGCGAAAGTTTTCTTCTCCCGAGTCGGTGCACTTCGTGAACGGCGTGCTCGATAGTGTCGGGAAAGAGTTGGACTCCAAGACATAGCAGTCAGCGCTCTGTCGACTCCCTTCCCGATCTACTCCAAGGTCGTAATTCTTACGGATTGACAATGACTGCTTGAGATGACAACGCCTTTGCTTTGCTATGGTCTCGTAGCGGCTATTGTCAACGCGCATGGGCCTGCGCTGGGCGTGATCGAGCAGAATGCGTTGAGATAGTTCGGCAGGTTGGGGAAAGAAAGAGGCGGCGATGTATCGTTACCGCCGATTGTAGTCGTGACCACGTGCAACATGCCATCCGAGCCGGCGATCAGGATGGTTCCTCCGTCCACAGACATCTCCGCGGTGAGCGGAGTCGCATTGTTCAGTAGCGGAATGCCGCCGATCACGGATCCGACGAGGAAGTTATAGATGAAGATCGTGGAACTGGTGGCGTTGGCAACATAGAGTTGCGTGCCATCCGCCGAAGCGAAGAAGTTGACAGGCTGGAGCGTTCCTTCGCCAAGTTCGATCCGCTGCGCCGTACGCGCTGGATCGTCGCTGATGAAGCTGAGACCTTGCGGGCAGAGCGTTCCTGCCGCCGGAGCGGAGATTATCGAAGTGATGATGTCGAAACCGGTGGAATCCAGGGCGAGAACGTGAATGCCGTCCGGAATCGGATTGCCGTAAGAATCCCGGCCATCAATGTGGAGATTGGGGAGCACCTTTGTAAGTAGGGGATTGGCGGGCAAAGGCACGCTTCCCATCAGTTGATTGTTGCAAGTGGAGAAGGCGGAGAGGCTCGGGCCGCCGGTCCCGCTGGCCTCGGCGACATACGCGAATGCGCCATTGGGAGAGAACACGATGTCATTGGCTGGGCCAGATAAAGTAATCGGGCCCTGCAATGCCTGCAGTGAAGAGTAGATGTAGAGCGAGTTTCCGGTCGAGCCCGCGACGATGAAAGTCTTCAATCCGTCCGGAGAAAATGTAGCAGTGCTGGCCGCGGAAATATTCAAGGCTGTCGTGCCCTGTGTCGTCGTGCTCGCCGTATTGACGATGTAAACCTGATTGGGCGTGTGGATTGTGTCACTAAATGCGGCGGCCGCCCCGTCGTTCGAAACTGCCAAAACTCGTCCCGTTACAGTGCCCAGAGACGAGAAGGGATTGGTGGACGTTCCGAAGTTGGCCGGAGTGATAATCTCCGCGCCGAAGTCGCTGCCCGTGTAGACTCTAGCCCCGGAAAGATCAAAGAGGGCAGAATTCGGGGCGACAGGCAGCGGATTTTCCCCACCGACAGATCCCTTGGATGTCGAGAAATAATACGCCGACGTATAGCAAGCCGAGGGTATTTCGTGTGCGCATCCTGTACTGGCTGCGAATACCGAGGCCGCACCGGCCGTCCCGGTAACGACGCCACCAACAGCCCCTGTCGGCGGTTGGAGAGGGATGTCGCCGGTCGGAGTAATGAAAACCGGAGAGGCGTATACCGGCACGGGAAGGAGTTCCTGACAACTGAACGATTTATTGGGCGCGAGAGGCTGAAAAAACTGCGTACACGCCGTGACTAGCGCAGAAGTCGAGAGAGAAACCGGCACGAGCGGAAATCCGACATTGCAGCTCGGAGGTGAGCACGAGGCGGTGATCGCAACTGATCCCGCGGAGCCCGTAGAAGCCGAACATGACTGGCCACAACTGCTGGCGATCGTGAAAACTCCGGGTTGAGACGATGCCCATGTCAGAGGAATCTTGGTGAGCACGATGCCGCCGTTTGTATTGGGAAGAGACGAGTTTCCCATCACGTCGGTGAGCGTGGCGACGATCGTCTGCAAGGATGATTTTGAGGCGACAAATGTCGTTTGGCCAGAACCAGCCTCGCCCACCTCAAGACTGATGTTCTGGATTGGGCATGTTGCAAAGAAGTCGAGGGCTGGAGACGTCGCTCCCTGAGAGTTCGAAAACTGCGGCTGCTGAAATGTTGTGCTGGAAACTCCACCGGCCGTCGCAATGATGTTCGTGATCCCGGGCACAACTGCTCTCGCCGTCGCCTGGTTTGTCGGAAAACTGTAGTAGCTGTTTATGATCGGAATCAGATTGACGACCGTCGGATTGTTTGACGTCCAGATAAATGGTCCCACGGAGGAAGTTATGTCGTTGCCCTGGCTGTACGCGTGCGCCTCAACAGTCATGGACTGCGTCTGAGAGAGACAGGGTTCCTGAACCGGCGTTCCCGTGGGAAACAGACCTACCACGGTGACGTTGTCAATCGCCGGATGAACAAAAACGTAGGTCGGGATGCTGGTGGCGCCGAGGGCACTGGCTGTGACGGTTACGACTCCGACGGCCCCAGGAGTACAAGTCGTGAAGGCGATATCCCACTGACCCGCGCATGCTACGCCATTGGAAGCAAGGTTAAGAATCGAAGGGTCGCTGGAAGAGAAGGTGACGGGGACATTCAAGTTCGTCCCGGAAGCGGTCTGGACGGAGGCTATAAAGTTGAGGGTCCCGCCCAAGGCCAATGAGATAGTAGTGGTCGGGGTCAAGGTAATATGGCCAGGGTAAAGAGGCGCGCCCGCTTTTGCGCCCCCGCCACATCCGGCAAGGTCAAGCAGTCCAAGGATCGCAACGATCAGGCACAATCCACGAGCACAGAACCTACCCATGCACCCCTCTTCTTGTCTTAATGCGTTCCGGCGCAGTTTTGCTCATGAGAGCGCCGCACATCATTGAATGAATTGGAAAGCCTGTAGTGTAGAGGCTGGAGCCTGAATCAGGCAAGCGCGACCATAAAATAGCAAGCTTGCTGAGTTCGCACCTATCCGGAAGTGGGATGCAAAAAGACGGGTTGACGATGTTTCGGAGCGCTTGCTATAGTAGTTTAGTTCCGCGAGTTCATCCAAGCTTGCTGTACGCTGCTGGTTTTCTGCGGATGTGCGTCAGGAAGCCAGAAGTGAAGCTGTCGAGAAATGCGTTTCCGGGGTGTGTTTGGCTCGGAAACTTTCCTCGCTGAAACGTGCCTGCGGCGCCTTTTGCCCTTATGCGAAAGGATATGCAGGGCAAGGCTGACGAAACGGAGTGCCCCCGGAATTTGGCCGGGCGCCACCGTCGGCGGCGTAAGTCTTAAGGGAATCCAGAATCTCGGCGGCGCCGGCTTGCAATTCTAAGCCTGCGTGGCGAGAAGTAATGGTTGGCTTCGAGCTGGCCATGCCCACGGATACGCGTCTGAAGCAGCGGACTTGTTGTGGCCGCTGCCTGCGCGATGAACGGGCCAGTGTGCGGCCAAGGAGTGCCAAGAGTGCCTACGTTTAATCAATTGGTGGCCCAGGGCCGGAAGCGGCCTCGTTACAAGACGGCGAGTCCTGCATTGCAGGGATGTCCCCAGAAGCGCGGTGTATGCACGCGCGTGTACACGCAAACGCCGAAGAAGCCAAACTCCGCGTTGCGGAAGGTGGCGCGCGTTCGGCTGACGAACGGCATTGAAGTCACGACGTACATCCCCGGCGTCGGGCACAACCTGCAGGAGCACTCGATTGTGCTGATCCGCGGTGGGCGCGTGAAGGATCTGCCGGGCGTGCGTTATCACGTGATTCGCGGAACGCTGGATGCAGTCGGTGTTGCCAATCGCATGCAGGGGCGCTCGAAGTACGGAGCGAAGCGGCCGAAGAAAGGCTAGTGATTAGTGGCCAGTAGTCGATGGCCAGCAAAGCTCAAGCTAGAAGCTAAGAGCTAGGAGCTAAAAGCTTACATGCCTAGAAAAGGACATATCGCAAAGCGGACCGTTCCAGCCGATGCCGTGTACGGATCGGACCTGGTAACGAAGTTCATCAACTCAATGATGTGGCAGGGCAAGCGGTCGACCGCCGAGGGCATCTTCTATGAAGCCCTGACGAAGCTGGAGTCGAAAGGCGGGGATGAAGCGCTGAAGCTCTTCAAGAAGGCTGTCGAGAACGCGAAGCCGCTGCTCGAAGTCAAGACCCGCCGCGTGGGTGGCGCGAACTACCAGGTGCCGGTGGAGGTGAATGCCGACCGGAGGACCTCGCTGGGGATCCGCTGGATCATCACTTATGCGCGGGCGCGGGGCGAAAAGGGAATGGTCGACAAGCTGAGCAATGAGTTGCTGGATGCGGCCAATAGCCGCGGTGCCGCCATCAAGAAGAAGGAAGATGTGCATCGTATGGCGGAAGCCAATAAGGCGTTCGCGCATTACCGGTGGTAAGAAGCAGTTGCATAGATCCTTCGGCGCAAAGAGCGCGCCTCAGGATGACAAGACTTTAGTTTTGGAGCCCAGAAAGAGAATCAGGTCGTGCCAAGAACAGTCCCATTAGAGCGTTGCAGGAATATCGGCATCATGGCGCACATCGATGCCGGCAAGACCACTACGACGGAGCGCATCCTGTTTTATACGGGCAGGACGCACCGCATCGGAGAGGTCCATGAAGGCACTGCGACCATGGATTGGATGGAGCAGGAGCAGGAGCGCGGCATCACGATTACATCCGCGGCGACCACCTGCACCTGGCGCGACATTCGCATCAACATTATCGATACGCCCGGCCACGTCGATTTCACGGCCGAGGTGGAGCGCTCGCTGCGCGTGCTCGACGGCGCCGTCGCGGTGTTCGACGCCGTTCACGGCGTGCAGCCGCAGTCGGAAAAAGTGTGGCGGCAGGCCGATAAGTACGGCGTCCCGCGCATTTGTTTCATTAACAAGATTGACAAGATGGGTGCCGATTTTGAGCATGCCATCGATACCATACGCAAGCGCCTCAGTGCCAAGCCCGTCGCGATTCAGATTCCCGTCGGACAAGAAGACAAGTTCAAAGGCGTCGTCGATCTGATGACGATGAAGGCGATCCTCTGGAACGATGAAACGATGGGCTCCGAGTACGTCACCGAAGAGATTCCCGCCGATCTGAAAAAGAAGGCGGAAGCCTTCCACGCACAATTGGTTGAAACGATCGCCGAGAACGATGACGAGATTCTGCACAAGTTCCTCGAGGGCGAAGAGATATCCTCGGATGAGCTGAAGCATTCGCTGCGCAAATCCACGATTGAATTGAAGCTTTTCCCGGTCGTAGTTGGAACAGCGTTCAAGAATAAAGGCGTGCAGCCGCTGCTCGACGCGGTGGTCGATTACCTGCCTTCTCCGCTGGATGTGGGCGAGACCCACGGAAAGAACGTGAATAACGGTCAGGAAGTGACCCGCAAGCCGGATGACAAAGAGCCGTTTTCCGCGCTGGCGTTCAAGATCATGGCCGATCCGTTTGTCGGCCAGCTGACATTTATTCGGGTGTATTCCGGACAGTTGAAAACTGGCGACTCGGTGCTGAACGTTCGCACCGGAAAGACCGAGCGCATTGGCCGTCTGATGAAGATGCATGCCAACAAGCGCGAAGAGATCGGCGAAATTCTTGCAGGCGACATCTGCGCGGCCGTCGGTCTGAAGAACGTTTCGACCGGCGACACAATTTGCGATGAAGATCATCCGATCGCGCTGGAGTCGATCGTATTTGCGGCTCCCGTGATTTCGGTCGCGGTTGAGCCCAAGACCAAGGCTGACCAGGAAAAGATGGGTATGGCGCTGGGCAAGCTGGCCCAGGAAGATCCCACCTTCAAGGTTCATACCGATCCCGACAGCGGACAGACGATCATCAGCGGCATGGGCGAGTTGCACCTGGAAATCATCGTCGACCGCATGATGCGCGAGTACAAGGTCGAAGCCAATGTCGGCAAGCCCCAGGTCGCATATCGCGAGACGATCCGCAGGCACTCGGAAGCGGAAGGCAAGTACATTCGCCAGACGGGCGGACGCGGCCAGTACGGCCACGCGAAGATTTATCTCGATCCGCAACCGCCGGGGACGGGTTATGAGTTCGTCAACGACATCGTTGGCGGCTCCGTGCCGAAAGAGTTCATTAAGCCGATCGATCAGGGCATTCAGGAGGCGCTCGAAGGCGGGGTGCTGGCCGGATACCCGATGGTCGATGTGAAGGCGACGCTCTTTGACGGCAGCTATCACGACGTCGATTCGAACGAAATGGCGTTCAAGATTGCCGGTTCGATGGCTTTCAAAGAAGCCGCACGGAAAGCGTCTCCTGTGCTTTTGGAACCGGTGATGGCCGTGGAAGTGGTGACACCCGAAGATTATGCCGGCGTGATCATGGGCGATCTGAGTTCGCGACGGGGTCGCATCGAAGGCATGGAGCACCGCGCTGGATCCCAGGTGATCAAGGCGATCGTTCCGCTAGCGGAGATGTTTGGGTACGCGACGCATATGCGTTCTTCGACGCAAGGTCGCGCGGAATACTCGATGCACTTTGCGCGCTATGAGGAGGCTCCGCGTTCTGTCGCGGAGGAAATCATCGCAAAAGTGCAGGGCACGGCAAAGTGACAGCACGCCCCGCGGTTCGTGATTGATCGAAGATTCTGGGTTGCGGACGGCCGGCGGGCAGAGTTCGAAGCTGCGTTTGCTGTCGGTGGCACTTGGTCGAGCCTTTTGTCGCAGGCTGATGGGTACTTGCTGAGCGAATGCTACTGTGAGTCGCCTCAGGGTGCGCGGTATCGAGTGAGGGATTTCTGGAGCTGGCATCGGAACTTCGAAGTATTTCGAGCTCGGTTTCATGCAGAGTTCGAGCGGTTTGAAAAGTGGCTTCGCTCCGAGAGAGTGGTGGAAAGGGAGCAGTTTCTCGGCGCCTACTACGAGAAATTCGAGGGCGGCAGCGAAGAAGATTTGGTTTTGAGCTAGAAGGCTAGGAGCTAGAGGCTAGGTTATGGCGAAAGAAAAATTTGATCGGACAAAGCCGCACTGCAACGTGGGGACGATTGGGCACATTGACCATGGCAAGACGACGTTGACGGCGGCGATCACCAAGGTGTTGTCCAAGCACAATCCGAACATCAAGTTCCGGTCGTTTGATTCGATCGACAACGCGCCGGAAGAGAAGGCGCGCGGCATCACGATCGCGACGGCGCACGTCGAGTACGAGACGGCGAACCGGCACTACGCGCACGTGGATTGCCCGGGCCACGCCGACTACATCAAGAACATGATTACGGGCGCGGCGCAGATGGATGGCGCGATCTTGGTGGTGGCGGCGACCGATGGTCCAATGCCGCAGACGCGCGAGCACGTGCTGTTGGCGCGGCAGGTCGGTGTGCCCTACATCGTGGTGGCGCTGAACAAGTGCGATGCGGTGGACGATCCCGAGTTGCTGGATCTGGTGGAACTGGAAGTGCGCGAGTTGCTGAAGTCGTACAAGTTCCCCGGCGATGACGTTCCGGTGGTTCGTCTCTCCGCACTGGGCGCGCTGAACGGCGAAGAGAAGTGGGAGAAGCAGGTCGACGCGCTGATGGAAGCGGTGGACAAGAGCGTGCCGCAGCCGGCGCGCGAACTGGATAAACCGTTCCTGATGCCGATTGAAGATATCTTCTCGATCTCGGGCCGCGGAACTGTGGTTACGGGCCGAATCGAGCGCGGCAAGGTCAAGGTCAGCGAGGAAGTGGAAATTGTCGGCTTCCGCGAAACGCGCAAGACGGTCGTCACGGGCGTGGAAATGTTCAAGAAGCAATTGGACGAAGGCATGGCGGGCGACAACGCCGGCCTGCTGCTGCGCGGCATTGCGAAAGAAGATGTCGAGCGCGGCATGGTGCTGGCGAAGCCGGGCTCGATCACGCCGCACACCAAGTTCAAGGCGGAGGTCTACATCCTGACGAAGGAAGAGGGCGGAAGACATACGCCGTTCTTCAAGGGATATCGGCCGCAGTTCTACCTGCGAACGACGGACGTGACAGGAGTGGCGGAGATGCCGGCGGGCACGGAGATGGTGATGCCGGGCGATAACGTGAGCCTGGTGATCGAGTTGATCACGCCGGTGGCGATGGAGAAAGGCTTGCGCTTCGCCATTCGCGAAGGCGGCCACACGGTAGGCGCCGGCACGATTGCGGAGATTATTCAGTAAGGCAGCTGTCAGCTTTCGTTTGTCAGCTGTCGGTTAAAACCATATGCGGGTTGCAACTTCCCGCAAGCTCTTTCCTCCCGGAGATGCTGGGAGGGGTTAGGAAGCGAAACACGTGATTGGAAAAGAGAGAATTCGAATCCGGCTGAAAGCCTACGACTACCGCATTCTGGATCAGTCGACAGGCGAGATCGTGGAGACCGCGCGGCGCACCGGCGCGCAGATTGCGGGACCGATTCCGCTGCCCACGATGAAGAACAAATACTGCGTTCTGCGTTCGCCGCACGTGGACAAGAAGTCGCGGGAGCAGTTTGAGATCCGCACGCATAAGCGGTTGCTCGATATTCTCGAACCAACGCAGCAGACGGTGGATGCGCTGATGAAGCTGGATCTGCCGGCAGGCGTGGATGTGGAGATCAAGGCGTTCGGGAAAGAGCACAAATAAGCTTCTAGCTCCTAGCTGCTAGCTTGCAGCTAAGACGGATAGCTTCCCAGCCAATAGCTGACAGCCACGCTGGGTGGAGATGGAGATTATGGCTACGAAGGTCACAGGAATTTTGGGCAAGAAGGTCGGAATGACGCAACTGTTTGACTCGAAGGGCGACGTGCGCCCGGTCACAGTGTTGCAGGCTGGCCCTTGCGTGGTGACACAGCACAAGACGGCTGCGAAAGATGGATACGAGGCGGCGCAGATCGGCCTGGTCGAGTTTGTGAAGGAATCGCGGTTGACGAAGCCCGCGAAGGGGCATCTGGCGAAGAACAATCTGCCGCCGGTGAAGTTCATGCGCGAAGTGCCGCTTGAGATCGAGCCTTCGGCTGACGGCAACGGCGCAGTCAAAGTTGGCGACCGCGTGCTGGTGGAGATTTTTGACGGCGAGAGATTCGTCGACATTGTTGGAGTCAGCAAGGGACGCGGGTTTCAGGGCGTCGTGAAGCGGCATCACTTCGGCGGCGGTCCGAAGTCGCACGGTTCGATGTTTCAGATTACAGGTTCGATCGGATCGTCGGCGTTTCCGTCCCGGGTATTCAAAGGCATGCGGATGTCCGGACACATGGGACATGAGCGGGTGACGGTTCGCAACCTGCGTGTGCTCGGGGTCGACAAGGACGAAAATCTGCTGGTTATCGAAGGCAGCGTGCCCGGACCGCAGGGCGGATACATCCTCATCACGAAAGCGAAGAAACCGCCGAGAGAGCGTCGTGGATTCGCGGGTGCGGCGACGGTCGATCCGTTGAAGGCAGCGAAGAGGGCCGCCAAGAAGGCATAAGACAATGGCAACGATTGATATTCACAATTTGAGCGGCGAAAAGGTCGGGACGTTCGATCTCGCCGATGAGGTCTTCGGCGCGGTTAATGAAGATCTGCTCTGGGAAGCGGTGAAGCACTACCGCGCCGCGATGCGCGCCGGAACCCACAAGACAAAGGCGCGATGGGAGGTTTCCGGCTCCGGCAAGAAGCTGTGGAAGCAGAAGGGGACGGGCCGCGCGCGAATCGGATCGATCCGTTCTCCACTGTGGCGTCACGGATCGACGGTGCATGGTCCGGTGCCGCGATCGTACGACTACACCTTCCCGCGCAAGAAACTGCTGGGCGCTTTGCGCTCGGCTCTCGCGGCAAAGTATGCCGATGGAAAGTTGATCGTCGTCAATTCCTTTGACGTAAAGGAACCGAAGACGAAGGAGTTCCGGAAGGCGCTGGATTCGCTGAAGGTGGATTCGACGGTGCTGATCGTCGAGACGCCGAAGCACGAGAACCGGAATCTTGAATTGAGCGCCCGCAACCTTCAAGGCTTGGAGATCGTTCGCGGCAATGAAGTACATCCTTATCATCTGCTGCGGCACGATCGCGTGATCTTCTCGCATCCGGCGATCGAGAAGCTGCAGCTTTCGCTGAAGAGTTCGGTTTCGAAGAAGCAGCGCAAGTCGGGCGAAGACGAAGCGGCGAAGAAGCCGACCCATGAACGCCGTCGCCGGCAGCGCCATGAGAAAGCGGCGGAGGTGGCGTAATGAAGAGCGCATACCAGATCATTCGCCGTCCGGTGATTACCGAAAAGGGCCTTGCTATTAAAGAGAACCAGAACACGCTGGTGTTCCAGGTGGCTCCGAAGGCGACCAAGACGGAAATCAAAGAAGCGGTGCAGACGATTTTCAAGGTGAAGGTGTATTCGGTGCGCACGGCGACGTATCCGGGAAAAGAGCGGCGGCGCGGGAAGTTTGCGGGCTATCGCCCTGACTGGAAGAAGGCGTACGTGCGGCTGCGCTCGGGCGAGAAGATGCCGGAGTACGCGCAGAACTTGTAAGCAGCGATCAGCCATCTGCCGTGTGTATCAGTAATACGGCGGCAGAGAGGCGGAGAGCTGAGAGTTGAGAGCTTTCTATGCCGATTAAGACATACAGACCGACGACGCAGACGCTGCGGTATCGCACGACGCTGGTCAACGACGACATCACGACGAAGCACCCGCACAAGCCGCTGGTCGAACCGAAGCAGCGCACCGGCGGACGCCGCAACTCGGGCGACATGACGATGCGCTTTATGGGCGGCGGACATAAGCGGAAGCTGCGCATCATCGACTTCAAGCGCGACAAGACCGGAATTCCGGCTGTAGTGCAGACGATCGAATATGATCCCAATCGTTCTTCGCGCATCGCGCTGCTCGCATACGCAGACGGCGAAAAGCGGTACATCCTGCAGCCCGAAGGGTTGAAGGTTGGACAGAAAGTTGTGAGCGGTCCCGATGCCGACATTCTAGTCGGGAACGCGTTGCCCTTGCGGAACATTCCGCCCGGCACGCTGATCCACAATCTTGAATTGAAGCCGGGCAAGGGTGGACAGATGGTGCGGTCGGCGGGTGGATCGGCGCAATTGGTCGCGAAAGAAGGCGACTATGCGCTGGTGAAATTGCCTTCGGGCGAGACTCGCAAGATTTCGCAGGACTGTATGGCGACGATCGGGCAGGTTGGCAACATCGATCACGAGAACGTCACGATTGGCAAGGCGGGACGTTCGCGCTGGCTTGGTTGGCGCCCCCATAATCGCGGCGTGTCGATGAACCCGGTCGACCATCCGCACGGCGGCGGCGAAGGAAAGACGTCGGGTGGACGGCATCCGGTGACCCCGTGGGGTCAGCCCACGCGCGGCTACAAGACGCGAAACAACAAGCGCACGGATAAGTTCATCGTGAGCCGGAGATCGAAGTAGGGGTGTTCATGGCGAAGCGAGGGATCCTCAGCTTCGCGGAATGACAGGAAGAACTTTACGAGCTGTTAGCGGAAGGCTGACGGCTGAAAGCTGAGAGCTGAATTTATGGCGCGTTCAACGAAAAAGGGTGCATTCGTGGATGGATACCTTCAGCAGAGGGTGGAGGCCATGAATTCGCGCAACGATAAGAAAGTGTTGCGGACATGGTCGCGGCGTTCGACGGTTATCCCCGAAATGGTGGGACACACGATCGCGGTGCACAACGGGAGGAAATTCATTCCCGTGTACGTGACCGAGAACATGGTGGGACATAAGCTGGGCGAGTTCAGCTTCACGCGCACCTTCAAGGGACACTCGATGAGGGCGGCGACGGAAGCGGCGACGAGACCGGCAGGCATTCCTGGTGGACCGGGAGCTCCATCTCCGGCGGCACCGGCAGCGCCTGCGGCACCGAAGGGGTAGGGGTAAGGACAGCTTCCAGCTACCAGCTCCTTTGGCTGGCAGCTAGGAAGCTTGTGAACCGGACAAAGAATTGAAGATGTACGACAGTTTCTGGCTTCTGATGTCAGGTAGGAGCTAGCAGCTAGGAGCTAGTAGCTATTATGGAATTTCGAGCGGAGCATCGTTTCGTACGAGTCTCGCCGCAGAAGGCGCGGCTGGTGCTGGATCTGATCAAGGGGCGGCGCGTGGAAGATGCGCGTAACACTCTGATGTTCACCAAGAAGCGCGTGGCGGCGCATGTGGGCAAGCTGCTGCAGTCGGCGCTCGATAACGTGAACTTTCTCACCACCGAAAAGGGGCTCGATGTCGAGATCGACAATCTGTATGTAAAGCGGGCGGTGGCGAATGATGGACCGCGCATGAAGCGGATTCGTCCGGCGCCACAGGGACGCGCTTACCGGTATCAGCGCCGCATCGCGCACATCGAGTTAGTGCTCGCCGAACGCGGGAAGAGCGCCGAGGTGATAGCTGCTGGCGGAGGAGAGACCGAAGCTTCCGCTCCGACCAAGACCCGAAGGCGGGCTCCAGCGGCGAAGACTAGCGGCAAGAAGAAGGCCGCCGCGAAATAGATTTTGGCTGCGAGGGCGAGACGCCCTCGCAACAGCCGGCGGGACGCCGGCGCTACGGTACGACGGATTGATTCAGGAGAAGCAATGGGACAAAAAGTCCATCCTTATGGTTTTCGGCTTGGATTCACGAAGCCGTGGAAGTCGCGCTGGTTTGCGGAGCGGGACTACGACAAACAGTTGCACGAGGACGTGAAGCTGAAGAATGAGCTGAAAGAGAAGCTCAAGTCGGCGGGCGTCAGTGCAATTGAGATCGAGCGTCCGGGCAACAAGCTGCGCATCATTATCAAGACGGCGCGGCCCGGCATCATCATCGGACGCAAAGGCGCGGAAATCGACAAGCTTAAGGCCGAACTGCAGAAGCGGACCGGCGGCAAGGATATCTTTGTTGACATCCAGGAAGTCCACAAGCCGGAACTGGATGCGCAGCTGGTTTCGGAATCGATCGCGCTGCAACTGGAAAAACGTGTGGGATTCCGGCGCGCCATGCGCAAGGCGGTGGATTCGGCCCTGCGCTTCGGATGCAAGGGGATCAAGGTTCGCGTGAGCGGCCGCTTGAACGGAAACGAGATTGCGCGGTCGGAGTGGTATCTGCAGGGCCGGTTGCCGCTACACACTCTGCGTGCGGATATCGATTTCGGATTTACCGAGGCGCGCACGACTTACGGTGTGATCGGGGTGAAGTGCTGGGTGTACAAGGGCGAGATCCTCCAGCAGAAGAAGCGCGAGCCGCAGGCAGCAGTTGGTGGGTTCTAACGGAGATTTTTGGCCAAAAGGTAGAGGCTAAGGGCTGATTTTATGTTGATGCCAAAGAAAGTGAAGTATCGGAAACAGCAGCGCGGGCGCATGACCGGCAAAGCATGGCGCGGATCGACGCTGTCGTTCGGCGATTACGGGCTGAAAGTGCTGGAGCCGGGATGGATTACCGACCGGCAGATCGAGGCGAGCCGCGTGGCTATGACCCGCTTCGTGAAGCGCGGAGGAAAGATATGGATCCGCGTGTTTCCCGATAAGCCGGTCACGAAGAAGCCCGCTGAAACCCGTATGGGCAAAGGCAAGGGCGCTCCAGATCACTGGGTTGCCGTGGTGAAGCCGGGCAAGATCCTGTTCGAGATGGAAGGCGTATCGCACCAGGATGCGAGCGAGGCCATGCGGCTGGCGTCACATAAGCTGGCGCTTCGCACGACTCTGGTGAAACGCGAGGGTGCGCACTAGAGTGGCGTCCGCTTTTTGAAGATCGGCAATTTGAGAGCTGAGAGCTTAATCATGAAGGTAGAGAAAATCAGAAATCTGACCGAAGAGGAATTGGTTCACCAGGAGAGCGAACTCGCCGACCAGCTGTTCAAGCTGAAGTTTCAGCTGAATATGGGACAGACGGAGAGCCTGAAGAAGATTCGCGGGCTGCGCAAGGATATTGCGCGGGTGAAGACGATCCTAGGTGAGCGCAAGCGCTCGGCCGCAACGGAGAAACAATAATGGCGGAAACAACTCAGAAGGCGCAGGGCCGCCGCAAGGAAGTAGTCGGAGAAGTCGTCGCCAACCGCATGCAGAAGACGATTGTCGTGAAGGTGACGCGCAAGAAATCGCATCCGTTCTACGGCCGCGTGATCGCGCGGAACAAGAAGTTTTATGCGCATGACGAAACGAACCAGGCGCACGTCGGCGACATCGTGCGGATCGAGGAGACGCGCCCGCTGTCGAAGCTTAAGCGCTGGACGTTGAAGGATATCGTCCGCAAGGCGGCGCTGGTGCCGGAAGTGGCGAGCTAGCAGAGGATGCGCGTCCGGCGCGCGGTCAATTCGCGCGACGCGCTCAGGTCCTTCGGCGCCAAAAGCGGGCGCTTCAGGATGATAGGGGAATAGGAGATTGCCATGGCTGTCATGATGAGAACGATGCTGGAGGTCGCCGACAATTCCGGCGCGCGCAAGCTGCAGATGATTCTGCCGCTGGGCGGGTCCACGGGATTGAACGCCGGGCTGGGCGACGTGATCACCGCGGCTGTGAAGGAATCGGCGCCCGAAGGGCAAGTGCAAAAGGGTAAGGTCGTAAAGGCGGTGATCGTCCGGACGCGCAAGGAGCATCGGCGGCGGGACGGAACCTATATTCGGTTCGATCAGAACGCAGCGGTGCTGATCAACGACGCTGGCGAGCCGGTGGGGACGCGCGTATTCGGCCCGGTAGCGCGCGAATTGCGCGAGAAGAAGTTCTTGAAAATCGTATCGCTGGCGCCAGAGGTCATATAGGAACTTTGTATTTTGGTAATCGGGTAATTTTGTAATTTGAAAACCCGAGCCGGCGGTTCAGACGTAAATTACAAGATTACGAAAACAGGGATTTGCAATGGATACTGCAACGACAGCACACAAGAGAGTGGATATCCGGCGGAATGACACCGTTAAGGTGATTACCGGGCGCGATAAGGGCAAGGAAGGACGCGTGCTGCGCGTGTTTCCGAATGACGCGAAGGTTCTAGTCGAACACGTGATGATGGTGAAGAAGCACGTGCGTCCGAATCCGCAGCAGAACATCAAGGGCGGCATCGCCGAGCAGGAGAGCCGGATCTCGATTTCGAATGTCCAGTTGGTCTGCTCGAGTTGCGGGCCGGTCCGGATCGGGCACGAAGTTCGCGGAGACCGGAAAGTCCGCGTGTGCAAGAAGTGCGGAACCACACTGGATAAGTAAATTGGGTCATTGAGAGATTGAGTCATCGAGCACAATTCTCACGAACCGGTAACCACTCCGAAACCGTGAGAGGAAGTTGAAGAGATATGGCAAAAGAGAAAAAAGCACAGAAGGAAACGGCGGCGCCGGAGAAGAAAGGGCCCGACCAGCAGCGGCACAGCGCGAAAGATCGTCCGCGGCTCCGGTCGAGGTTCGAAAAGGAAGTGGCTCCCGCGTTGTTAAAGGAACTGGAACTAACGAACGTCATGGCGGTTCCGCGGCTTCATAAAATCGTCGTGAATATGGGTGTTGGCGAAGCCACGCAGAATGCGAAAGTGCTGGATCCGGCCGTGAACGAACTGGGGCAGATCACCGGGCAGAAGCCTGTTGTCACGCGCGCCAAGAAGTCTATCGCCGCGTTCAAGGTTCGCCAGGGCCAGTCGATCGGCGCGATGGTGACGTTGCGCGGCGACCGCATGTACGAGTTCTTCGACCGTCTGGTCAACATTGTTCTCCCGCGCGTGCGCGACTTCCGCGGGGTTTCGACGAAGTCGTTCGACGGCCGTGGCAATTACACCATTGG
Organism: uncultured Acidobacteriota bacterium; assembly: GCA_963763845.1. GTDB lineage: Bacteria > Acidobacteriota > Terriglobia > Terriglobales > Acidobacteriaceae > Sulfotelmatobacter. Next base: position 338,087 of record CAVXPX010000005.1, on the reverse strand, counting down.
CTTGCACGACCAATTGATCTTCCCGGAGATTTCTTACGAGAAGGTCGACAAGTTGAAGGGCATGAACGTGACGATTGTGACGACAGCGGCCAATGACAACCAGGCGCGGTCGTTGCTGAAGCACATGGGAATGCCTTTCCGGGCATAGTTTGAGGAAGTTTCAAAGTTCCAAAGTTCCAAAGATGCACAAGGATTGAATGGCGACTACAGCAAAACGAGTTAAGGACGCGAGAAAGCCCAAGTTCTCCACCCGCAAGCACAACCGCTGCAAGATCTGCGGACGTCCGCGCGGCTACCTGCGCAAGTTCGGCATCTGCCGCTTGTGCTTCCGGCAGTTGGCGTTGCGGGGAGAGATTCCAGGGGTTTCGAAGTCTTCGTGGTAAAAAGCGCCACGGGGCGCTGGTCGCTGATCGTTCACGCTGAGAGGCCAACGATTAGAGACCAACGATGAACGAGCGATGAACAAGCCGCTGCAGGTTCTCCGCTGAACGCGGAGCGAACGGGTGGCTGGAGGAGAAGCAAACGATGAGGTTGACCGATCCGGTCGCAGACATGCTGACGCGAGTGCGTAACGCGCTCCAGGCCCGGCACCAGAAGGTGGATGTTCCGGCTTCGCGCCTGAAGGTGGAGATCGCCCGAATTTTGAAGGAAGAAGGCTACATCTCCAACTTCAAGGCTACGGAAGAAGAGGGCCACAAGATTATCCGGATTTACCTGAAGTACGGCGTCAACAACGAGGCTGCCATCTCGAAGGTGGAGCGGGTGTCGCGCCCGGGATGCCGTGTCTACGTGCGGCGCAGCGAGATTCCACGCGTGCTGGGCGGCATGGGGATCAACATCCTTACCACTCCGCGGGGCGTGATGACCGGCCGCCAGGCGCGCAAGGAAGGCGTGGGCGGCGAGTTGCTGTGCGAGATTTACTAACGGCAGCTTCTAGCTACTAGCTTCTGGCTACTAGCTAAGAGCGGCAATGAAGAAGTTGAATTTCAGCTTGAAACAGATTCGGTTTACGCCGAACTGAAAACCGAAGCAGCCTGGCTAAAAGCTAGGAGCTAGAAGCTAGAAGCTCTTATGTCACGAATTGGAAAAAAGCCGATCGCGATTCCCAAGGGAGTCACGGTCACGATCGAAGGAAATACGGTCCTGGTGCAGGGGCCGAAGGGCAAGCTGGATACCCCGCTGCCGGCCGGCATCAAGGTTGAGCAGAAGGACGGGAACCTGCTGGCGATCCGCGAGAACGATTCGCAGTCGGCCGTTCATGGACTGGCGCGGGCGCTGGTCAACAACGCGGTCGAAGGTGTGACCAAAGGATGGACTCGCGAACTCGAAATCGTCGGCATCGGATACCGCGCCGAGATGAAGGGAAAGTTGACCGTCGTGTTCAGCCTGGGATATTCACACCCGATCGAATATCCGCTGCCGACCGGCGTCGATGCTGCAGTGGACCCGAAGCAGACGAAGATCAGTTTGACGGGGATCGATCGCCAAAAGGTGGGCCAGGTCGCGGCGGAGATGCGTGCATTGCGGCCGCCAGATCCCTACAAAAACAAGGGCGTGCGCTATGCCGGCGAGCGTCTGAAGAAGAAGGTCGGAAAGACCGGAGCGAAGTAACCTGTCGTTAGTGGCTCGTCGTTGGTCTTTGGCCAGCGAAGTGGCGGGGTGGGATGGAGTCGGAGGTCTTGGGCTAACGAGCAAGGACTCAGGAGCAAGGACAAGTTTCATGCTTACCAAAATTTCAAAGAACCAGAAGCGCGGATTCAGTCACGATCGCATCCGCAAGAAATTGCAGGGTACGGCGCAACGTCCGCGGCTGAATGTGTACCGTTCACTGAATCACATCTACGTCCAGGTGATTGACGACCTGAACGGGAAGACGCTGGTTTCGGCAAGCACGGCCGAAGGGAAAAAGGAAGATCGCCGCACCGGTGGCAACGTCGCTTCCGCGAAAGCAGTTGGCAAGGCCATTGCCGAGCGCGCGAAGGCAAAAGGCGTGACCAAGGTCGTCTTCGATCGCGGCGGATACATTTATCACGGGCGGGTGAAGGCTGTAGCCGACGCAGCCCGCGAAGCGGGACTTCAATTTTAAGAATCTGGTAATCGGGCGATTTTGTAATTTGAAAGCGGATTAGGTTTTCAATTGCTAAATTTCCAAATTACACAATTACGAAATCAGGTTTCAGCATGCCAACAGTGATCAAGAAACTCGATGCAGGGGCGTACCAGCTGAAAGATCAGGTGGTCGCCATAAACCGTGTGACCAAAGTGGTCAAGGGCGGCAAGAATCTTTCCTTTGCAGCGTTGGTGGTGGTGGGCGATCCGTCGGCCGGAGTCGTGGGCTACGGTTCGGGCAAGGCGAAGGAAGTTCCGCAGGCCATCCGCAAAGGGATTGAGTCGGCGAAAAAGAACCTGATGAAAGTGAACCTGACTCAGACCAGCATTGCGCATCTCGTGCTCGGCCGGTACGGATCGGGTAAGGTTCTGCTCAAGCCGGCTCCGGAAGGAACGGGCGTAATCGCAGGTGGCGCCGTGCGCGCGGTGATGACCTCGGCGGGCGTGCAGAACGTACTGACGAAATCGATTGGCACCACAAATCCCCATAACGTGATCAAGGCGACGTTCGATGCGTTGAAGCAGCTAAAGAATCGCGAGAGCGTGGCGGCTCTGCGGGGAAAAGTCGCTGAAGAACTGTAGCTCGACCTCTGAGGTCCCTGGAATGATGGCGAAGAAAACAAGCGGTAAGATTCAACTGAAATGGGTGCGCTCGTCGATCTGCGCCCCGAAGAAACAGAAGCTGGTGATCAAGGGCTTGGGATTCACCCGGCTGAACCAGGTGATCGAGCGTCCGGACACCGCCGCGATTCGCGGCATGGTGGCGAAAGTACCGCATTTGATCGAAGTGGTCGAATAAGATTTGTACAGACGTAGCTGGCACGTCTCTACTGGGGTGGAAGAGCGCGCTTGTGATAAAGGGAGACGTTCGAGCAACGTTTCTACGGGAAGAGAAAATGAATTTATCCAATATTCACCGACCGAAAAAGGCGACTGAGAAGCGCAAGCGTGTGGGCCGCGGCATGGGCTCGGGTATGGGAAAGACTTCGACCCGTGGACACAAGGGGCAACGTTCGCGTACGGGCTCGCGCATGATCCGCGGATTTGAAGGCGGGCAGATGCCTCTGCACCGGCGCATGCCGAAGCGCGGCTTCACCAATATTTTCCGCAAGGAATACAACATCGTGAGTCTGGAGCGACTGGCGGAGCTTGGCGAGACGACGATTAACCCCGACGTGCTGCGCAAAGCCGGAGTCATCAAGACGAAGCATCCGGTGAAGGTTCTGGGCGATGGCGAACTGAAAAATGCGATCACGGTGAGCGCGCATAAGTTTTCCAAATCGGCGCAAGAGAAAATCATCAAGGCAGGCGGCAAGGTTGAGGTCTTGCAGTAATGTTTGACAAGCTGGCGAACATCTTTCGGATTCCCGATCTGCGCAAGCGGATCATCTTCACGCTCGCAATGCTTTTTGTATACCGGTTGGGCGGACACTTGCCGACGCCGGGAATCGATACCGCCAAGCTGGAACAGTTCTTCAATCAGAGCAGTACCGGCGGCTCTCTGCTCGGGTTTGTCGATCTATTCTCCGGGGGCCAGCTGCGCCGGATGACGATTTTCGCCTTGGGCATCATGCCCTACATCACGGCGTCCATCATTCTGCAGTTGTTGACCGTTGTGTATGAGCCTCTCGCGAAGCTGCAGAAGGAAGGCGAACTCGGGCGCAAGAAGATCACCCAGTGGACGCGCTATATCACGGTCATTCTCAGCGCGGTGCAGTCGTTCGGCATTGCCATCGGACTCGAAAAAGGCGGCTTCTCCCTCGCTCCTGGATGGAGTTTCCGTTTCATGACGATGCTCACCCTGACCGCGGGCAGCGTGTTCATCATGTGGCTGGGTGAACAGATTACCGAGCGCGGGGTCGGCAACGGCATGTCGCTGCTGATTTTTGCAGGCATTGTCGTCGGCCTGCCTCGAGGCGTCGTGGACTTGATCGATAAGGCGAAAAACTCGGCTTGGGGCGCGATGACGTTCCCGCTGATGGTGGGCCTGATCGTATTCATGCTGGCCGTGGTTGCGTTCATTGTCTACGTAGAGCGCAGCGAACGGCGCATTCCAGTGCAGTATGCCAAACGCGTCGTTGGGCGCAAAGTGATGGGCGGGCAATCAACGCACCTGCCCCTGCGCGTTAACGCGGGCGGCGTCATGCCTGTCATCTTTGCATCATCGATCCTGACTCTGCCGCAGACAGTCGGCTACGGATTGAAGAATACCCGCTACTTCGGAGATCTGATCCGGTTGCTGGGATGGGGCGAGCCGCTTTACACGCTGCTGTATGCGATCGGCATTATTTTCTTCGCCTATTTCTATGTCTCGATCGTATTCAACCCCAGCGAAGTCGCCGATAACATGCGCAAGTATGGCGGATTCATTCCCGGCATCCGCCCGGGAAGGCGTACCGCAGATTTCATCAACGAGGTGTTGACGCGGATCACGCTGGTCGGCGCGTTATACCTGATTATCATTTCGTTCATTCCGGAGTGGATGATCGCCGGCATTCACCTGAACCATTTGCCCGGCGCTTTGGGGCGTTTCTTTGAAACTTTGCCGAACTGGGTGACGAACGGCTTGGGCGTGAGTTTCTATTTTGGTGGTACGTCATTGCTGATTGTGGTCGGCGTCGCAATGGATACGGTGACGCAAATCGAGGCGCAATTGATCATGCGCCACTATGACGGGTTTTCGCCGCGCAGCGGACGGGTGCGTGGCCGCAGGATTTGGTAGCGCGTAGTGGGGGTTGCTGCACCTCGGCTGGGTTGGGGCGCCGGGGAGATCGAGATCGGAGGCTTTGGCCAAGCCGATGGCGCAGGAAACCCAGCGTGCAGTAGGTCCCGTGGTGCTGCTCGGACCGCCGGGTGCCGGAAAGGGCACTCAATCCAAGCGCATCATGGAACGCTATGGAATTCCCCAGGTATCGACGGGGGATCTCCTGAGAGAGCACGTCGTGAAGGGCACGGAACTCGGGATGGCGGCCAAAGCAGTGATGGCGCGTGGCGAGCTCGTATCCGACGATCTGGTCTGCAACATGGTGCGCGAGCGGCTCCTGTTGCCCGATTGCAAGCGCGGCTACATTTTGGATGGCTTTCCCCGGACTGCAGCTCAGGCCGGGTGGCTCGATGCGTTGCTCGAGCATGAGCTCTTTGATAACACGCGTCCGACCCGAGCCTGGCCAATTGTGATCCGGCTCGAGGTCGACTATAATCAGTTATTGCTCCGGATTACTGGACGACGTTCTTGTCCCACCTGTGGACGGATCTATAACGTCCACTTCCAGCCGCCCCGCGTAGACGAAATCTGCGATGAAGCGCACGGGACGAAGCTGGTGGCCCGCAATGACGACCGGTTGGAAGTGATTCAGCCAAGACTCACGGCTTTTCAGGAGCAGACTCGTCCGGTGGCCGATTACTATCAGCGCACGGGCAGGTTGATTTCGGTGAATGGCGATCTGCCGGTGGACGATGTCACCGCGCAGATTTTCCAGATTCTCGAAGATCATCACGCATAAGCATGGCGATCGTTTGCAAGTCGGCGGCGGAAATTGAAAAGATGCGGCACAGTGGCCACATCGTTCACCAGGTTTTGGATTACGTCAAAACTCTCGTCGCACCGGGCGTAACGACGATGGACTTGGAACGCGCTGCCGAGAAGAAAATCAAGGAACTCGGCGCGAAGCCGGCATTTAAGGGGTATTACGATTATCCGTGCGTGTTGTGCACGTCGGTGAATGAAGAAATCGTGCATGGAATTCCCTCCGAAAGGCGCCTGTTGAAAGAGGGGGACATCGTTTCGATCGATTGTGGTGTCGTACTCGACGGGTACTATGGTGATGCTGCAATTACGGTTCCGGTCGGAGATGGTCTGAAACCGGAATTGAAGAAGCTGCTGGATGTGACGGAAGCTTCGCTGTATCGCGGAATCGAGCAGGCTCGGATTGGCAACTCGATCGGCGATGTCGGAGCCGCAGTTCAGGAGCACGTGGAAGCGGCGGGATTCAGCGTCGTCCGTGAGTTTGTCGGACATGGCATCGGAACACGGTTGCACGAAGAGCCGCAGGTTCCGAATTTTGGTGCCCGTGGCCATGGCGCACGCTTGCGAGAAGGAATGGTGATCGCGATCGAGCCGATGGTGAATTACGGCAAGCCGGAGACCCGGGTGTTGGGTGACAAATGGACCGCGGTTACGGCAGATGGCAGTTTCAGCGCGCATTTCGAACACTGCGTCGCGGTGACGAAAGACGGGCCGGTGATTTTAACGCGGTAACACAGCTACTAGCTCCTAGCTTCTGGAAAATCGGGTTGGTATGGATAGAAGCTAGTGGCCGGAAGCTGGGAGCGAATGAGCAAAGAGGACGCGATTGCAGTTGAGGCGTCTTGCGGGCGCGGCCAAAGCGGCAGCCCGCAGCCGAAATCCCGAGCGTTTTGCTGCGAGGGACCTGCAAGCTGGATGGCAAGGAGTGCATGAGCAAAGAGGACGCGATTGAAGTCATGGCGGTGGTCCTGGAGCCGCTGCCGAATGCGATGTTCCGGGTCGAACTGGAAAACAAGCATCAGGTGCTGGCGCACGTTTCCGGAAAAATGCGCAAGAATTTTATTCGGATTCTCCCGGGAGACAAGGTCGCGGTGGAACTTTCTCCCTACGACCTAAATCGCGGACGAATTGTTTATCGCTATAAATAAGAGATTTGCCGAAGGCTATGAGCCGACGGCTGAAGGCTGGGTTATGAAGGTTAGGGCATCGGTCAAGAAAATTTGTGACAAGTGCAAGATCATCCACCGCAAAGGCGTGGTGCGGGTGATTTGCGTGAACTCGAAACACAAGCAGCGCCAGGGATAAGAGCTTCTGGACGCTAGCTGCTAAACAAAGCTTTAGATTGCGAGTGTTTGGCTGGAAGCTAGCAGCAGGGCCAATAAGCTGTGGAGGCTTAAGAGAACATGGCACGTATTGCAGGCGTGGATCTTCCCCGCCAGAAACACATCAATATCGCGTTGACCTACATCTACGGGATTGGTCATCCTCGCGCCAGCCGCATTCTCGACGAGGCGAAAGTCGAGCCCATGAAGAAGGTGCAGGACCTCAGCGAAGAAGAAGTCAACCGCATCCGTACGGTCATCGAGGGCGAAGGATTGGTGGAAGGCGATCTGCGCAAGGAAGTTTCGATGAACATCAAGCGTCTCATCGAAATCGGCTCCTATCGTGGATTCCGTCATCGCCGAAATCTTCCCGTCCGCGGACAGCGTACGCACACCAATGCCCGGACGCGCAAAGGTCCGCGCAAGGGAACGGTCGCCCAGAAGAAGAAGGCGGCAGCAAAGACATAGGCTAGGAGCTAAGAGCTACCATGGCGAAACCAGCAGCAGCGGCCGGCACAGGAGCCGCGCCGGAGAAAAAAGGCAAGAAGAAGACTTTTAAGAAGAAGGAGCGTAAACACGTTCCCCACGGAATCGCGTTTGTGCAGGCATCCTTCAACAACACGATCGTGACTATTTCCGACATGAATGGCAACGTTCTGTCGTGGAAGAGTTCGGGATCGCTTGGCTTCCGCGGATCGCGCAAAGGCACTCCCTTTGCCGCGCAGCAGGCAGCATCGAATGCTGCGAACATGGCGCGCGATCACGGAGTGCGCAGTGTCGATGTGCGCGTAAGTGGTCCGGGATCGGGTCGGGAATCGGCTGTCCGCGCGCTTGCTGCAGCAGGAATTGAAGTGCGCTCGATTCGCGACGTCACGCCGATTCCGCACAACGGATGCCGTCCGCCGAAAAGACGTAGAGTGTAAGGTCCGCCGTTAGTCTTTTGTCGTTGGTCGTTGGCCAGCGACTAACGACGGTCGACCAACAACGAATTTCAACCGGGAGGAAGGGAAGCCAGTCCCGTAAACCGGTTATCTAAAGGAGAAACATGGCGCGTTATACCGATGCAGTCTGCCGTCTTTGCCGCCGCGAGGGCATGAAGCTGTTCCTCAAAGGCGCAAAATGCTTCAGCGATAAGTGTCCTATCGAGAAGCGCAATTTTGCTCCCGGACAACACGGGAAGGACCGCAAAGCCAAGATCGTGGGCTACGGCCTCCAGTTGCGCGAAAAGCAGAAGGCGAAGCGCATTTACTTCACCCAGGAAGGCCAGTTCCGCAACTATTTCGAAAAGGCAGCGCGATCCAGGGGTGTCACAGGTGAGAAGCTGCTGCAACAGCTCGAGCGGCGCCTCGACAATGTTGTCTTCCGCCTCGGCTTTGCCCAGTCGCGGCGCCAGGCGCGCCAGTTGGTTCGTCACGGACACGTGGCCGTGGACAACCGCAAGGTCAACATTCCTTCGTATGAGGTCAGCGCGGGCGAAGAGATCACGATCCGCGAAAAGAGCAAGAAGCTTACTGTTCTCGAGGCCGCCAAGGAATTCTCCAGCCACGGCACGCTGCCAACCTGGCTGGAAGTCGATCGTGACAATTACAAAGGGCGGATCTTGAATCTGCCTAAACGCGAAGACATTCAGTTGCCGGTCAACGAGCAGTTGATCGTGGAACTGTATAGTAAGTAAGAGTCAGTGATTTTGTCATTGGGTCATTGAGCCATCGGGCCATTGAGTGATTGAAAATCACCCCATCACCCGATCGCAAAATCACTCAATCGGTCCCTGCATTCGAGCCAGATCAGCCTTTCCTGATGGCGACCTGAGGTGGACCACTCAGCGAGTCAGGATTGAGCCAAACGGCCGAAGGAGAAACAAATGCTTTGGAAAGGTTTTCAGAAACCGAAACGTCTTGCAGTTGATCAGTCCACCCTCACCGACAAATACGGTATCTTCTGGGCGCAGCCGTTCGAGCGCGGATTCGGCACAACCGTAGGTAACGCCCTCCGCCGTGTACTGTTGAGCTCGATCGAAGGCGCGGCCGTCACTGCCGTGAAGATGGAAGGCGTGCTACACGAATTCCAGTCGATCCCCGGCGTCGTCGAGGACGCGACCGACATCATTCTCAACCTGAAGCAGATCCCGTTCAAACTCGCCGGTGACGCGCCGAAAGCGATCTACCTCCGCGCAGATCAGCCCGGCGTCGTTACGAGCGGCATGATCGAAGCCGATGGCGATGTCGAGGTTCTCGATAAAGACGTCTACATCGCGACGGTCAGCGAAGGCGGCAAGCTCGACATGGAAATGCGCCTGAAGCGCGGCCGCGGATACGTCTCGGCCGACAAGAACTTCGACGAGGATCTCGGCATCGGATTCATTCCGATCGATTCCGTGCACTCGCCCGTGCGCAAGTGCAATTACACCGTCGAAGCAGCGCGTCTCGGACAGATCACCGATTACGACAAGCTCACGCTCGAAGTGTGGACCAACGGCTCGATCACGCCGGCTGATTCGATCGGCCTGGCTGCGAAGCTGCTGAAGGACCACATGAATATCTTCATCAACTTCGAGGAAGAAATCGAAACCGGCACGTCAGCCAGCGATGATCGCAAGCCCGAGATCCACAATGAGAACCTCAACCGTTCTGTCGAAGAGCTCGAGCTTTCGGTGCGGAGCTACAACTGCCTGAAGAATGCGAATATTCAGACGATTGGCGAGCTGGTGCAGAAGACTGAAGCCGAAATGCTCAAGACCAAAAATTTCGGCCGTAAGTCGCTGAACGAGATCAAAGAGATTCTCTCTTCGATGGGACTGAGTCTCGGAATGAAGATCGACGAGCACGGTAACGCCGTGCCCGGGCCGACATCGAACGTACCGTTGCCCGCGTCCGCCTACGGACCGGACGACCAGCTGTAAAGCGGCTTCGGGCTTCCGGCTCTCGGAGGCCGGGTTTGCCCAGTAAGCCGAGATTTTATCTTTTGAGCTAGAAGCTAAGAGCTAGAAGCTGAGGGTTCTATGCGTCACAAAGTTGCAGGATACAAACTCGGACGGAGCACTGCGCACCGGCGCTCGCTGCTCCGTAATCTGGTCACTTCGGTGATCCTGGAAGAGCGCGTTGAAACCAGCGTGCCGAAGGCGAAGGCGGCGCGTCCGCTTGTGGAAAAAATGATCACGCTGGGCAAGCGCGGCGACCTCGCAGCCCGCCGCTTGGCCGCTGCCTACCTCATGACCGACGAAGCAGTAGTGAAGTTGTTTGACAAAGTCGGGCCGCGATTCGGCGATCGTGAAGGCGGGTACACGCGCATCATCCGCACGCACTGGAACAAGGGCGATGGCGCCGACAAGGCGTTTCTCGAGTTGCTCGGAAGCGAAAAAGTTCTTGACGAGAAACGCGAGAAGCGCGCCGAAGTTCGGGCCAAGAAAGCCGCCGAAGCCAAGAAAGCGATGGAAGAGGCGGAAGCGCAAGCTGCGCAAGATGGTGGAGTCGAGCCCGCCAAGGAAGAAGACAAGAAAGAGTAGGATCGCCCTCCCGGTTTCGAGGCACGGCCATGCGCCGTGCTTTTTTTTGCTCCGAAGAATCGCGCTGCTAGCCCACCGTCAGCCGTGAAATTCACTGAGTTCGCGGGAAGGCTTTGGGTTTGAACGCTTCAACGAACAGAGAGTGACATAATCCCTTGGCATCGCTGGGCTCGAAATCGGGTACTGCGTCACCGTATACACGACTGATTCCCTCATTGGATTCTTCCACTCCGCAGAATCCGGCCTTCTGCAATTCCTCATTCAAGTAGTCAAAATCGAATGCGGTCCGGTGCTGTCCATCGCAAAAGACGAAGTTTGAGAATCGCCCGCCCAGCGAATCGAAGTGTCGCGGAAAAGAGTCATAGAACCATTCGCTGCGTCCCTGTTGATAAGCCAAGATGGCATTCTTCAGGCTCGGCACAATCAGCCGAATACCGCATCCTGGCCGGAGGACACGCGCACATTCCCGCAGCAGTTTCTGGAGTTCGTCAGGATAAAAGTGCTCAATCACGTGGGTCGAGTAGATCGAGTCGACTGAATCAGGCACAAAGGGCAACCCGCACCGGACATCGAGCCACACATCGATCTTCTGTCGTGGATTGGCGTCAATGTTGACGAAATTGGGCAGATATTTCGTGCCGCAACCCAAATGCAGGTGCATAGGTTTGCCGTTTCGCGGGCGCACCCGGTTGACGTATTTCCGGATCCAGAAATTGGGAAGCGTGGCCTTCGAAAGACCCATAAAATACAGATCTTTGTAACGCTGATGCAGCAAAGATTCCCCCTGGGATTGTCAGAAATTATACGACAGTTTCGGAGGGGTTGCGGCTGGCAGCCATGAATACGAACGCGGCCCGCGATCGTACATGTCCTCTTGTGTCTCACGCTGGTAATCTTGCGGTCACTTCTGGCGTCTCCTTAAACTCCCTCTAATGGGGTCCTTCTCCAAAACGCAGATCGGTATTGCCGTCGGTACCGCGTTGGTGCTGGTGCTGGCGTTTGTAGGCTACTTTTGGTGGCTGAGCAATCAGGGACCGGTGCTGTCGCGATCCGAAGACAAGGATGCTTTGACGGGATTGCCCATCAGCATCCAGATGAATCCCTTGCGCGACCGGTCCACCGAGCACGCCGCTGCTGCGTTTCTGCGCGAGATTCGCGACGGACACTGCGATGAAATGCTGAACCAGTGGGAGCACGACTACCATAAGAAGTACGCCCGCTTCATCTGCAGTTCTGAAGCGAAGCATCCGCTCGTCTCGTGGCAGCTGGCAGATTGGCAAGAGTCGCCGCCTTTCATCATTCTCTGTTTCCGAGGCCAGCGCCAGAATGGTCCGGGCCAACCCGGTACGTATCAGGACTATTTCAGCGTCACTACTCAGAAAGAAGGCGGCAAGTGGGTGGTGACGAAATACACGCCCTTCAGCTGAAACGTTGTTGGTTCCAGTTCGCGATAGACCTCCCTTCGGCTCGTTCGTTCTCCATCGAAGTCTTCGTGATACAAATTCTCTATGTCTGCAAGCCTCCCTGCGACTGAGCCGTCCGCCGCGCGCAATATTTATTCCTTCGGCATTACGTCGTTCTTTAACGACACCGCGACCGAGATGGCGTACTGGGTTCTGCCGGCGTTTCTCGTCTCGCTCGGAGCGGGGCCCGCACAGCTTGGCGTGATTGAGGGGATTGCCGAGAGTGTCGCATCGCTCGCCAAACTCTTCTCCGGATACCTCACCGATCGTCTTGAGCGCCGCAAGCCGCTTGTGGTCGCCGGATACTTCGTCGCGAATGCGGTAAAGCCGTTGCTGGCAATAGCGACGGCCTGGTGGCACATTCTGCTCATTCGCTTCGCCGACCGGTTGGCCAAAGGAGTGCGTGGGGCTCCGCGCGATGTGATGGTGGCGGAATCCGTTGGGAAGGAGCGTCTCGGCTCCGCATACGGGCTGATCCAGTCGCTCGATTCTGCGGGCGCGATTGCCGGGCCGTTGACTGCGCTTGTGCTTCTGGCGCATTACAGTATTCGCAGCGTCTTCTGGGCGGCTGCGGTACCGGGAGCGCTTGCGGTGCTGGTGGCCGCGATTGGCGTTCGCGAGACGAAACGCAGATCGCTCGACGAGACAGGTCCCAAGCCGGTGGCGAACGCGGCGGACTCTCCCGCGGAACCGGGGAAAGAGTTGCCAGGCGCATTTTACGGCGTTCTGGCCGCGGTAACGATCTTCTCACTGGGAAATTCGAGTGACATGTTTCTGGTCATGCGCGCGCAGAATGTCGGGATCGCCATCGCTCTGGCGCCCTTACTTGGACTTGTTTTCAACGTGACTTACACGCTCGGATCGTGGCCGGCGGGATGGCTCAGCGACCGTTACTCCCGGCGATGGATCGCCGGTGTGGGATACGTGATCTTCGCGGTTGTCTACTACGTATTCGGCCGGGCCCCGTCGGCGCTCGCCATCTGGATTGGCATGGCCGTCTATGGCGTCTATTACGCCCTGACACAACCGGTGCTGAAGGCACTTGTCGTGGAAACCGTGCCGCAGGAAGTTCGCGGTCGCGCCCTCGGAATCTATTTTTTTCTCACAAGTGTGGCTGCCCTCGCCGCCAGCTTAATCACTGGCGAATTGTGGAAGCATCTCGGACCAGCCATTCCGTTCTATCTTTCGGCCGCACTTGCGGCGTTATCGGCAGTGATGTTGTTGTTCACGCGCACTGGAAGACCGTCAACGAAGTGAAAGACAAGATGAAATTCAGATCCGGTGGAACAAAGGGCTGTAGGGAAACGCGTTTATCCTCGGGCGAGAAGAAACAGCAGAATCTGCGCAGCGATTCCGGCACTTGTGTCAAGCACTACATCCTGCCAGCGTCCGGTTCTTGATGGCAGGAATGTCTGGTGCCACTCATCCAGGCTCGCCACCAGCGCTGTTCCGAATACGGCAATGCCTGCCCAGCGAAGGGTCCACCTCGGCCCGCCGGGTCTTCGCAAAGTGCTTCTCCACGCGCGGAACAGCAAAATGCAAAGGAGCCCGTAGCCGAAGACGTGTCCCCCTTTGCGGATGTAGTGGTGCCAGACTTCGAATGCAGGATGGTCGAGGCCGAAAAAAAAGTGCAGTAGCGGATACAGGATCCTGCTGGTGTTGCTCGCCGAAAGATACGAGGTCGATTCGATCGCGATGACGACCAGCCAGAGAATCGCCGCGATCCAGGCCTTGAGCACTTCGTGCCTGTCGGAATTCAAGCTTTCTCTGACCTTGCGGGAGTTCGTGCGGGAACAGACAGCAAAAGCGATTCTGTAGCGCAGCGAGCGTGTCGCAACTCGTGCGAAAGCCCCCTTTTATTCGATCGCATAATTGGGGGCCTCGCGAGTGATCATAACGTCGTGCACGTGAGACTCGCGCAGACCGGCGCCGCTGATGCGTACGAAGCGCGTCTTCTGCAATAACTCGGAAATTGTCGAGCAGCCGCAGTATCCCATTCCGGATTTCAATCCGCCCACCATCTGGTAGATGATCATCGAGACGGAGCCGCGGTAAGGTACGCGCCCTTCAATTCCTTCCGGGACGAGCTTCGCAAGACGATTCGATTCGCCATCGGAAGCGGAAACCGAGGCCGAGGAATCGCCGTCAGTGCTTTGGAAGTAGCGTTCACTCGATCCCTGCGCCATCGCGCCGAGCGATCCCATGCCGCGATAAGACTTGAAGGAGCGGCCTTGATAGAGAATCAGTTCGCCCGGACTCTCATCTGTGCCGGCAAAGAGCGACCCAATCATGACGGCACTCGCCCCGGCAGCCAAGGCTTTGGTGACATCGCCGGAATATTTGATTCCTCCATCGGCGATGATGGGAACGCCTGAATCCTTCGTAGCGCGATACGCTTCGGCAATCGCCGTGATCTGCGGAACTCCTGCCCCGGTTACAACGCGCGTGGTGCAGATCGATCCCGGGCCAATGCCGACCTTGATCCCATCCGCACCGGCCCGCGCCAGTTCACAGGCGCCGTCGAATGTGGCGACGTTGCCGGCGAGCAATTCAACCTCCGGCAATTTCGATTTGACCAGCTTCACCGCTTCCAGCACTTTCGAGGAATGTCCGTGGGCGCTATCGATGGCGAGCACATCAACCTTCGCCTCGGCAAGTTCCTGGGCGCGCTCGAGAAAATCTCCGGTGGCGCCGATCGCCGCCCCGACCCGGAGGCGGCCGTGGGAATCTTTCGCAGCATTGGGATACTTCAACTTCTTCTGGATATCTTTAACCGTGATCAGGCCCTTGAGGTTGTACTTGTCGTCCACAACCAGCAGTTTCTCCACCCGATGCTCGTGAAGAATCTTCTCGGCTTCCTCCAGCGTCGTACCAACCGGGACAGTGATGAGATTTCTCTTCGTCATCACATTGTCGATTGGAATGTCGAATCGCGTTTCAAAGCGAAGGTCGCGGTTAGTAAGAATGCCGACCAGTTTGCCGTTCTCCGTGATTGGCACGCCGGAAATCTTGTATTTGCGCATGACTTCGAGCGCATCCGAAACCCGGTCGGTGGGATGCATCGTCACCGGATCGACGATCATGCCGCTTTCGGATCGCTTCACCTTATCGACCTCGTTGGCCTGCTGGTCGATGGTCAAATTGCGATGGACAATGCCCATGCCGCCCTGCTGCGCCAGCGCGATCGCCATGTGCGATTCGGTGACCGTATCCATGGCCGCACTCACGATAGGGATATTCAGACTGATCTTGCGTGTCAGTTGCGTCTGCGTGCGGGCACTCGCAGGGACCACATCCGAGCGCGCAGGCAGAAGGAGGACGTCATCAAAAGTGAGAGCTTCTGGAACTGGAAAATGAATCATGATGTTCTCGGGATATCGCGAGATGCCGGGTAAACACTCATTCTAGAGACGGTAAGGCGATTGAAGCAAATCCCTAGAAAACCTCTTCAGTTCAAGGTCAGCGGCGCCGTCACGCTGCCCACCTTGCCGGTCACGTTATCGCGCACCACAAAACGGACGCTGTATTGTCCGGGAGGAAGGTCAAGGGCATTGCGAAATCCGACACCGCCCGCGCGCACGGATGCGAGTTGATCCTGAGGTATTGGCCGAGTAAAGCTTTGAGCGGCTTGGCCAGCTTCTTTCCCGTTCTTGTCGTAGGCGAGCGCTACGAAGTCAAAGTTCAGCTGATCGCGGCCCGCTGGATCGAAGCTCAAACTTCCTGCCGGCATGTGGGCGAAGAACACGGCTTTCTTCTTGGTGCCGTCCGGCGACACGCTTAGCCATTGCACGGTGACTGGAACGCCGGTGTCTTCAATCGGAGAGTGCAGAGCCGTAGTGATGTCGACCGTCCGGCTGAGCAGCGGATTCATGGTGGCGTTGGTGACAAAAAATCCCGTGCGCGCGCGAACCTCAACATTCTTGCGGGCCACTTTCACATGGAGCTTTCTCCAGCCCGGCTTGTTATCGTGCGTGTCCAGATAATAGCTCAGCATGTAATAGGACGATGCATCGTCGCCAGCCCGCTTGAAGCTGCCTGCCACATCGTTCGTGTTGTAGAACGCTTTTCCTCCTGTCATGTCGGCGAAGTCATTGAGCGTGTCGAACTTCGATTGCTGAAGCCACATACGGTTCGTGAGTTGTCGCGAAGCATTGATTCCGCTGACCGATCCGCTGCGGTTTCCTTCAGCAAACATCGAGGTGTTTACCAGTCCGCGGATGTCGACCGGATACACCGACACCTCCGCGTCGCTCAACGCCAGCATGGTTCGCTCATACAGCAGAGAGAGGTAGCCGCCTGGAACCGTTGACGGGGAGTCCATGGCGAAAGGGAATCCACCGGTAGCCCAGATCAGCGATTTCCGTCCCGGTACACCCGACAACGACTCCGCAATCCCGAGGAAAGCGTTCATCGTCGTCTCAATGGCATTCTGCTGCAGGAACTGAGCTTCGATGGCATCCCCGTATTCGACAAACGAATTCAGCGCGTCGAACGGATCCGCGTACGGCGAGAATGAGGTCGCAGGCATGTCTCCCGTCACGGCGTCGGCCTGGGCATCGGTACCGATCGTTTCCAGCGGTTGTATTTCTCCGCTTGCCTTCTTCAGTGCTGCCATGAGTTGCTGAGGATCTCCCGTTAGACCCTGGACGACTTTCAGACCTCGGCTGGTGATCAGCATAAACGCCAACACCTGTCCGGGATTCACATTATTCGCGAGAAATTTGATCAGCTCATGCCTGCCATAGGCCTGATCGAGAAACGGAGTGTTGACGGTGTCGAGGGCGATAACCACCACATTGCGGGGTTGCGAGCTATTCAGAGCGAGATTGCGAAACTGACCTCGAGGCGCAGCTAGGGGCGTGATCTTCTCGGCAGTGGCCGTAAGTTCCTCAAAATTCGC
This sequence comes from uncultured Acidobacteriota bacterium, assembly GCA_963763845.1. Classification (GTDB taxonomy): domain Bacteria; phylum Acidobacteriota; class Terriglobia; order Terriglobales; family Acidobacteriaceae; genus Sulfotelmatobacter. Next base: position 321,262 of record CAVXPX010000005.1, on the reverse strand, counting down.
GACCTTCACTTCCTTCCCATTTTCCAGCAGCGTGAAGTCCTCTTTAGTGAGGCCGTGGATGTGCTCGCCTTGCTTATCCGTGACTACAACCGGCACTTGAATCAACACGGTTTGTGAGCGGAATTCGACTTTGGGTTCCGACTCGGCGGAAGCGTAGTGAACAATGGTGAGGTCGTCTTCCCCTTTGCCGAGAACCGCCGCATTGCGAGCGTTGGTTGCCGGATCTACGTAGCTGCCCGTCGTGCGAGCACCGCCGCCCCCACGCCTCTGCGCCAGTGAGGGAATTCCAAGCAGAACAATTAACAAAAGAAGGGAGAATCGTGCGACGAACATAGGACGCTCCACGGCAAATGCGGGGAAGATTGTACCTCTGAGAGTTGCATAAGTTGTCAAAAAAAGGCCGAACTGGGCTTGAAATGCCGTTCGAACGGCCGTTTGTCTTTTAGGCAACAGCGGCGTATATTAGGAAACTGAGAACTGCTGTGTAGCGGCATTTGGCGAAGCACACCAGTGGGCGCAAGCCCACTTTTTAGTTGGAGCCCTGCGGTGTCGCAGCCATCCGCCAGTAAGTTATTGGATTCATGGCGCTTGACGTTGAACGTGTGCGGCAGATTGCGGACCGCGTCGCAGCCTCCAGCGGACTCGAAGTTGTAGAAGTCGAGGTCCTTGGCGGAGGCAAAGCTCGCATGTTGCGGGTGTTTTTGGATAAGCCCGCGGCGGGAACGGATCCGCTGGCAGGGGTCACGCACGAAGACTGTGCGACCTTCAGCCGCGAATTTGGCACGATCCTCGATGTAGAGGACGTGATGCCCGGCTCGTACACGCTGGAAGTTTCATCCCCCGGGTTGGACCGGAGGCTGGTGAAGGCCGCTGATTTCACACGGTTCACCGGTAGTCGCATGAAGCTGACGACGCGGCAGCCGGTGAATAATAGTCGCCTCTTTGAAGGACGTCTTGAAAGTTTTCAGGACGGCCGATTGACGCTGGATCTGAGCGTGGCCAGCCACAAGTCGCGCAAGAAGATGGGCGACGCGGCCGGAAAAACGGTTGAAATCGAATTCGCCAATGTGGAAAAGGCGAACCTGGTACCAGAGATTTAAGGGATTAGGTAATTGCAGAATTTGGTAATTGAGTAATTGAAAAGGCCAACTGCACGATTTTCAATTACAGGATTACTCAATTGCACAATTGGCAAATTATTTGCTTATGGCTAGCGAGCTCTACAACACGATCGACGCACTGAGCCGGAAAAAGGGATTGATCCGCAGATTGTGGTCAGCGCGGTGGAAGACGCCATAGTCATGGCTACGCGCAAGTACTACAAGTCGCAGGAGAATCTCCGCGCCAAGCTCGACAAGGACACCGGGAAAATCAGCGCCTTCGCGGTCAAGACCGTTGTAGAAAGTCCGGAGCAGGTGGAAGACCCCAACCTGCAGATCACGGTAGAAGACGCGCGCAAAATCGATCCCTCGCTTGAAGTTGGCGGAGAACTGCAGATTCCCAAGGTCACCGAAGGAATCCTTGGCCGCATCGCTGCACAGCTCGCCAAGCAAGTAATCTTTCAGAAAGTGCGCGAAGCCGAGCGCGACACCGTTTACAACGAGTACATCGGCCGTGTGGGCGAGATCGTCAATGCAACGGTGAAGCGTGTCGAGGGTCCAGACGTTATTTTCGACATCGGCAAAGCCGAAGCCCGCATGCCGCGCAAAGAGCAGTCGCGGCTGGAATCGTTCGCAGTTGCGGAGAGAGTCCGTGTCGTAATCGCCCGCGTGGAGCGGGCCGCAAAAGGTCCGGGAGTTGTGGTGTCCCGCGCAGCCCCGGAACTGGTACAGCACCTGTTCCAGACCGAAGTTCCCGAAATCTACGACGGCACGGTCGTGATCCGCGCCATCGCTCGCGAAGCCGGCGAGCGCACCAAGATTGCCGTCATGTCGAAGGACAAGGACGTCGACGCGGTCGGCGCTTGTGTCGGCATGAAAGGTATGCGCGTGCAGTCGATCATCCGAGAACTCCGCGGCGAGAAGATCGACATCATCGAATTCCATGAAGACGCCGTGACTTTTGCAGAAAAGGCGCTGCAGCCGGCCAAGGTCAGTCGCGTCACGGTGGTCGACAGCGCGGAAAAACATCTGGAGGTCGTGGTCGACGACAGCCAACTCTCCCTGGCAATCGGCAAGAAAGGCCAGAACGTCCGTCTCGCCGCCAAGCTGCTGGGTTGGAAGATCGACATCAAGAGCGAGGAAGAGAAGCGTCAGGAAGTCGAGCTGCAAATGGCTGCGATGGCTCCGCAATCGACGACCCCTCTGGAGAACGTTCCGGGACTGGGTGAAGGTCTGGTCGAGAAGCTCGGCGCCGCGGGCGTCACGACGGTGGAAGCACTGGCCGACATGACTCCGGAACAGCTCGAAGCCATCGAAGGCATCGGGCCCAAGACGGTGGAAAAAATCAGCCTCGCAGTGAATAATTACTTTGCGAGTCTGGACGCTTCCGCTGAAGAAGTCGCTGAAACGGGCGAAGCGACAGGCGTTGAAGGCGAGCCGACGACGGAGCAGGCTGAACCCGTCGAGCCGGTCGCTGCAGAAGCGGCTGCCGCTGAAACGTCGGAATCCGATCAAGCGCATAAAAAAGAAGATCAAGAGCATGAGCAGGAAACCAGCTCTGCTCCAGAAACAACCGAGTAATCATGGCACGCGCACACACTTTGGTTCGTATGCGGGTGCAACAACAAACTGACTCCGTGAGGGCTGCGATGAAGACCTAACGCGGGGAAAAGAAAGGCCGGATGAGTAAGGTTCGAATCAACGATCTCGCCAGAGAACTGGAAGTCAAGAGCAAGGCCATTCTCGACGCGCTGCAGCATGTTGGAGTGACCGAAAAGAAAACACATTCCAGTTCGCTCGAGGACCACGAGGCGGAAAAAGTACGAGCCTATATCCGCGGCTCGGCTGAAGCGCAGGGAACGTCTGCGCGGAACGCGCGCCCGCTGCGCGGCGAAGAAGAAATCAAAACGAAGATTGATCTGTCGCACATCTCCCGGCCTGGCGACGTGCTGAGAGCGATTACGCAGAAAAAGGAAGCTGCAGCAGCTCCGCCGCCGAAGCCTGTAACTCCGCCGGTTGTGGCGAAGCCCGTAGCAGCGCCCCCTCTTGCGCCTCCGAGGCCGGCTGCGCCCCCTGTCGCTCCGCCAGTTCCGGCTGCAGCGCCTGTTCCCCCCGCGCCTCCAGTTCGAACCGTAGTTGCTCCGCCGGTTGCCGAAAAGCCAGCGGCACCGATCGCTCCCGCAGCGCCGCCGGTGGCTGCACCACCGCGACCTGCTGCCCCACCGACTCCAGCCGTCGTAACGCCTTCGGCAGCGGGCATACCCGCGCGGCCGCCAATTGCAGCATCTGTCCAGCCTGCGGCGCCCGTTACTCCGCCGCGTCCCGCAGCGCCTCCAGTCACGGCCGCGCCGCAGCCCCCGGCACCGCGCATGATCGTTCCACAAACCGGACCGCGGCCTGTCTACAAAGCCCCGCCGCCCCGTCCCGCCGCCCCTGTCTCTGGATCGCCCATGGGAACTGCGCGTCCTGCGCCGGGCCGGCCCGTTCCTGGACAGCCGATTTTCCAGCGCCCGCGTCCACAAGGATCCGGCGCCGGTGCGCCGCGTACGCCGCTTCGTCCCGGCGAACGCCGTCCAATGCACCCCACGCGCTCGGCTCCTACCGGGCCTCGCCCGATCGGTGTCGGCCCTGGCCTTCCGCCTCCGGGATCTGCTCGTCCTGGCAGCCGTCCGGGAGCACCGTCGCGCAGACCCGGACAGCGCTATGTTCCGCGTGGAGTAAAAGAAGGACCGATGAAGGGCTACGTTCCGCCGCCGCGCATGGTGGTGTCGAACGAGCCGCTGCCGATCACGCGCAACATCACGATCACTGAAGGCATCAGCGTGAAAGATCTCGCCGAGAAGCTCGACATTCGCGCCAAGGATCTGATCTCCCGCCTTCTTGGACGCGGCGTATTCGCGACGATCAACCAGACTCTCGACGCCGAACTCGCCAGCGAAATGGCGCGCTTCTTCGGCGCCGATACGAACGTCATCTCGTTCGAAGAACAGGCTGCGAAAGATATTGATGCCGCGTCGGCGTCCGGAGATGAATCCGCCGCTGAGGCCGTGCCGCGTCCGCCGGTGGTCACGATCATGGGCCACGTCGATCATGGCAAGACCACGCTGCTCGATTCCATTCGCGCCACCAACGTGGCGGAAGGCGAAGCCGGAGGCATCACGCAGCACATCGGCGCCTACAAGGTCCGCATCACCGACACAGATTCTCCCGCTTACGGCCGCGAAATCGTATTCCTCGATACTCCCGGTCACGAAGCCTTCACACGCATGCGTGCGCGCGGCGCGAAGGCCACCGACATTGTCGTACTTGTCGTCGCTGCCGATGATGGCGTGATGCCCCAGACGCTCGAAGCCATCGATCACGCCCACGCGGCCGAGGTTCCGCTCATCGTCGCCGTCAACAAGATCGACAAGCCCGAAGCGCTACCCGACCGCGTGAAGAAACAGCTGGCTGATCGCGGACTCGTTCCGGAAGAATGGGGCGGCAAGACGGTGTTCGTCGACGTATCGGCGAAAAAGAAAACCAATCTCAACCTGCTGATGGAAATGATCTGCCTGGTTGCGGATCTGGCGGAACTGAAAGCTACCCCCGAACGTGCAGCCACCGGCGTGGTACTTGAAGCGAAACTCGATCGCGGCCGCGGACCCGTTGCCACCGTGCTCGTCCAAAACGGCACGCTGAATGCCAGTGACAATTTTGTCGTTGGCAACGTGTTCGGCAAGGTGCGCGCCATGTTCGACGATCGAGGGGCGGCTCTCGAGTCCGCTCCGGCTTCGACTCCTGTCGAAATCCTCGGGTTGGAAGGCCTACCGCAGGCTGGCGATCAATTCGTCGTTGTTGCCGATCGCGATAAGGCCCGCGGCATTTCTGAGTATCGCGAGCAGAAGGCGCGCGAGGCTGCGCTGGCCAAGAGTTCTCGCGTGTCTCTCGAAGGCCTGGCCGAGCAGATCAAGAGCGCAGGCACCAAGGAACTGAACATCATTCTGAAGGGCGATGTGCAGGGGTCGGTGGAAGTGCTCAGCGATCTTCTCTCCAAGCTCTCGAACGACAAGGTTCGCCTGAAGCTGTTGCGGTCCGGCGTCGGTGCGATTACCGAAACCGATGTGCTGCTGGCCTCGGCATCGAACGCAATCATCATCGGCTTCAACGTTCGGCCCGAGCGCAAAGCTCAGGAACTCGCTGAACAGGAAGAAGTCGATATCCGGCTGCACTCGATCATTTACGAACTGCAGGATGAGATCAAGCGCGCCATGACCGGCTTGCTTGAGCCGACGATCAAGGAAACCTATCAGGGCCGCGCCGAAGTTCTCGAAACCTTCCGCATCCCGAAGGTTGGAACGGTTGCCGGATGCCGCGTGTTGGACGGCTTGCTCAAGCGCGATTCCGAAGTGCGCCTGCTGCGCGACAATTTCGTCGTCTTCAAGGGCAAGGTTGGTTCGCTCCGCCGTTTCAAAGACGATGCCCGGGAAGTCACCAGCGGCATGGAGTGTGGCATCTCAATCGCCAATTATGGTGATATCAAGGTCGGCGATGTCATTGAGGCGTTCGCGACAACGCGGGTCGCCGCCGAAGCAATCGCATAAAAGTTCTCAGTTCTCGGTTCTCAGTCCTCAGTTTGCGTCTTGTTTGACTGAGAACTGACGACCGAGAACTGAGAACTGCATGCCCATCGCTTTCCTTACCCTCGAACTCCACATCGAAGCGGCGCAGTCGATCAAGGATCGCCGCCAAGTTGTCCGCAGTTTGAAAGACCGGTTGCGGACGAGTTTCAATGTGTCGATCGCCGAACTTGACGGCGCAGAATTGTGGAATCGCGCCACCATCGGCGTCGTCAGCATTTCCCATTCGCGGGATTATCTCGACGGACTGATGAAAAAAGTCGAGAGCGCCGCCACCCGCATCGCCAACAATAACGGCGCCGACGTTGCCGACTCCTTTGTCGAATATTTTTGATTTGTTTCGTTTTGTTAGCCGGTTCACGATGACTGTCGCGATTCGTCACAGGCGCTAAGACATTGTTAACTCCAGACTTATAACGCCAGTGTGAGGGTACAATCAGAATAGAACCGTCTGCTCTTCAACAGATCAACATTTGTGCCTCCATTTCTGATATTCTCAAGCGTTTTACCCGAGGTGGGCTGTGGAGAAGCGCGGGCTGAAGCACCATCGCGGACGGGTCGGCGAGGCCTTGCGCGAAGAGATCGAAACTCTGGTCGAAGGCGAGCTGGCAGATCCGCGGATCGGTCTGGTGAGTGTGACCTCAGTCCACGTCGCCGACGACGGACGCTCTGCCGAAGTTTGGGTCAATGTGGAAGGCGACGATGTAGAGGCCGACCGAAGTCTCGCAGGACTGGAGGCTGCGCGTGAATATATCCGCCACGAACTGGTGGAACGCCTGCAGATCAGACGCGCTCCTGAACTGTATTTTCGCCTGGACCGCGCCGAGCTGGCCAAAGCGCGCGTCGAAAAATTGCTAGAGCGAGCCAAAAAGCGCTCGAAGCCACGCAAGGATGCAAGTGGAGAGAAGCCGTAGCGACATGCTCGAAGATGTACTCCGGCAGATCGGACAACACGAACGCTTCGTGTTGACGTCACACGCCCGCCCGGATGGAGATGCGGTCGGGTCGGCCCTCGCCTGTTGTCAGGTCCTCCGCGCCATGGGTAAGCACGCCGACGTTGTACTGCACGATGGCGTGCCTCGAATTTATCGCTCGCTTCCTTATGCGGATCAAGTCGTGCAGTCTAGCCGGGTGCTCGGAACTTATGAGGCGGCGATCATTCTCGAGTGCGACAGCATTCATCGCACTCGCCTTGAGGGTCTGGAGAATCGCTTTTTGATCAGTATCGATCATCACGTCAGTGGTCGTCCCTTCGCCCACGTGAATTGGATCGATCCTCACGCGGTTGCGACGGCGGAGATGGTGTTCCGGCTTGCCCGCGAAGCGGACGTGAAATTTTCTCCGGAAATGGCAACCTGCCTCTACACCGCGCTGATGACCGACACCGGTTCCTTCATGTTCCAGGGTACCAACGAAAACACCTTTGCTCTGGCTCGCGAGCTGGTACTCGCCGGAGCTGATCCCGCTCACTGCGCACGCGGAATCTATTTCGCGCATTCGGCCGCCAAGATTCGCCTGCTGGGCGAGGCCCTTCGCAACCTGAATCTGGAAGGCCATGTCGGTTACTTCTGGGTAACGCAGAAGCAAATGGAGCGATGCGGGGCGGCGGAAGAAGATTGCGAAGGTCTGGTGAATTATGTTCTTTCGATCGGCGGCGTCGAGGTCGCCGCGTTCTTCCGCGAGTTGCCCGATGGCCGCTACCGGGTCAGCCTGCGCAGCAAAGGCAAGCTGGACGTAGCCCGCGTCGCGGAGACTTTCGGAGGAGGAGGCCACGAGTGCGCCAGTGGCTGCTCGCTCGATGGCCCCTTGGCCGACGCTGTGCGCCAGGTGATCCTCCAATTGGGCCGCGGACCTTCCATACAATAGAAAGTCTCGATTTTTAAGTGGCGGATTCGTGATTGCTGTGCCATGGCCATTCAACAATCGACAATCAACAATCAAAAATTCCACTCCTAATGACTGCTCGCACCCGCACCGACTTGTTGCTCCTCGCCGGCTTCTGCGCCTTTCTCTTCTTTTACGGCTTAGGAGCGTTCGGTCTCATCGGAGCCGATGAGCCCCGTTACGCCCAAGTTGCGCGCGAGATGCTCGACCATCGCGACTGGGTGACGCCGGTGCTGGAAGGTCGCCCATGGCTGGAAAAGCCCCCACTCTACTACTGGCAGGCGATGGTCGCCTACAGCATCTTTGGCGTCAGCGATACGGTGGCGCGGATCCCATCCGCGTTCGATGCGACTCTGCTCGTCATTGCCGTTTATTTATTCTTCTGGAAATTTCGGCGCGGAGTCGAAATCGATGCGGCTTTGATCATCGCATCCTGCGCCGGCGTCATCGGGTATGCGCGCGCTGCCTCGACCGACATGCCGCTCGCTGCCGCGTTCAGCATCGGCATGCTCTCATGGTGGGCGTGGCGCGAGAGCAGCCATCGGATCTACCTGGCAATGTTCTACGTATTCATCGCTCTTGGAATGTTGGCGAAGGGTCCGGTTGCACCATTTCTGGCGGGACTCATAATTGTTGTTCTGGCCGCGGCAACGCGCGACTGGCGCTTGATTTCGAAAACGCTATGGCTGCCGGGCATCGCCTCGTTCTGCGTGGTCGCATTGCCCTGGTACCTTCTGGTTCAGTTGCGTAATCCGCAGTTTTTCCGCGAGTTCATCCTGCAGCACAATCTTGAGCGCTTTTCCTCAAATCTTTACCACCATCCGGAACCGGTTTGGTATTACATCCCAGTCATAGCGCTGGCTCTCGTGCCTTGGATCGTTTTTGTGATCGCGGCGATCGCGGCGATCGCGCAATCGCTGCATGTGTGGTGGGGGGAGCGCGCATCGATTTCGGAGGACCGCGAACTGCAGTTCCGGTTTTTCACCTTCTGTTGGCTCGTGGTGCCGGTTATCTTTTTCTCGTTCTCGCAATCGAAACTTCCCGGCTACATTCTCCCTGCGGTTCCCGCCGGCGCGGTGTTGCTGGCCGCCTATTTGTTCAGCAAGTTCGCACAGGAATCCTCCGTTTCCCGATGGCTGGTCCTGGCCCATGCGCTCGTCGCCGGCGCGCCGGTCGTGCCCGCCATCCTGATTGGCTACGTTGTTACACAACACCGCCTGCCTCCGGGAAAGCCCACGCTGTACGCCGCGGGGATCGCGTTCCTGCTCTGCGCGGCAATCGTGTTGACGCTTGCCGGACGGTTGCGCCTCCGCATGCTCCGATTCGTTACGCTGATCCCTGTGGTTTTAGCAGTCGCGGCCGTGTTGAAAATTGGCTCGACCGCCATTGACCAGAAACTTTCTGCGCGTCCGTTAGCGGTAGAGTTGGCGAGCGTGGAAACGCATAAGTTGCCCGTCGCAGTATTCGGCGCATCGCGCGAAATAGAATACGGCCTCACTTTTTATCGGGATCAGACGATCTACCGCTACGAGTCGGGAGAGATTCCCGCGGGTGAGCATCTGCTGGTGGCCCCGACGAACTGGATGGATAACGTCGCGAAGATCACTTCAGACCGGCGCGTGACTTGGCTTGGGCGCTACGCGCCGCAGAACCTCGACTATTTCTGGGTTTCTGCAGCTGGCGCGAAACGCTAAGCCGTTTGTTCCTCCCGCGTACGTACAAATCGGTCATACACCCACAGCAGAACCGCAGTAGCTATGCCGACAGCCGTGACGGTCCACCAGATCAGCGCGGGTTCGTGCCGCACTTCCCCGAACACATGGAGCAGGGTTCCTCCGAACCATCCTCCGATCAGCGATCCAATTCCGATTGGCAAAAACGCAAAGCCCATATAGGTGCCCTGCTGGCCGGGAGGCGCCAGTCGCGAGATGTACTCGTAGTAGCGCGGCGACTGCGTGATCTCTCCGAGCGCTAGAACGAACAGTGAGAAAATCGCTCCCCAAATCGTCGGCTGCAGTGCCAGGATGATCCAGGAGAAAGATGTTACAAGCGTGCCGAGAATGATCGCCGGAAACGCTGGAATCTTTCGGGTCAGCAGATTGATGGCAACCGTCAGGCAGATCACCGTCAGCCCGTCCGTCACCAGAATCTTCTCCACATCCGCCGTGGGATTGATAAAGCCGTGAATGTAACCGGGAAGGCTGATGTATTGTTGCCAGAAGACAATCCAGTATCCGGTGAAGATCACCAGAAACCACATAAACTTGCTGATACCAAGGAGCGCGCCCACTAATAACACCACCCAAATCCACCAGGGAACGCTCCATTCCGGCCGGACCCACAAGGCAATGCGCAGAGCCAATGCGACGGCCAGAACTGGCAGCACGAGCTTGTAGTTGCCTAAGACAGTGCAGAAGTTGCGCGCGACCTCAGCAATCGAAGGCGGAGGCGCATCCCCGGCTTTGCGCGGCTCGCGAAAGAAGATCAGCACGACGAAGAACATCGCAAAAACGGCGACCGCGCCCAGCCGGTAGACGTTTTCCACGCCCAGATTGCGGTGCGCCCACGACGCATACAACGGTCCGAGCGCGCCCCCGATGTTGACCATCGTGTAGTAAATCGAATAGCCAATCGAGCGAACCTTTTCGTTCGAGGCTCGTGCCGTCGTACCGACGACGCTCGGCTTTACCAGCGCAATGCCCAGAGCCGGAAGAATCAGAATGAATCCGACAAATAGTCCGAGAGGCACGGCGTTGCGGACCGGTCCGAGCCACGGAGAGCCAATGGAACCGATCAGAAAATATGCGACTCCCAGGATCAGATAAGCGATCGAGAGGGCGCGACGAAAGCCCAGGCGGTCCGCGGCGGCCCCACCGAAAATAGCCAGAAACCAGACCATGCCGCCGAAGATCCCCGTCAGCGTTCCGGTCTGCTCAGTAGAAAAATTCAGTTTCTCCTGCAGGTAGAGCGCCAGCGAAGCGAACGCGCCGTAGTAGGCAAGACGCTCAAAAATTTCCGTGATGTTGGCGATCCAGAACGGCCGCTCAAATCCGGTGAGAATCTCGTGGATACGTTCAGAGACGGTCAAAATGGCTCCTGTGCTGCGTGCGGCGACACATGCCTTGTTAAGCTTGACAGCCGATCCTGCACGTATCGAGCAGTCACACCAGCCACACGAATGACCTTATTCCGGCTGGTCTGGCCGGAGGCAATGGTAACGGAAGATCGCGGCACCTTCAAAATCTTCGCGAAGACTTCGATACATGCATCATTTGCCCGCCCCTCGACCGGAGGCGTCGTCAGCGAGACTTTCAACGCGTCGCCCATCTCGCCCGTGATCGCATTCTTCTTCGCGCGCGGATGCACTTTGATCGCGAACGTCACGCCAGACGCATTCTGGTTCACAGGGAACATCTTTCGCCGAACGATTCGTTTATCTTCGGAAAGGCCTTGCTATGGCTTCACTCTCTCCCCAAAAATCGCGGTTCCGACTCGCACGCACGTCGATCCCTCTTCGACCGCCACTTCGAAATCGTGCGACATGCCCATCGAGAGCATGTCGACACAAATTGCTGGAAGCTTCCTCGCTGCGACCGCGTCGCGCAATTCACGCAGCTTGCCGAAGAACGGGCGAGCGCCCTCGGGATCTTCCGTATACGGCGGCACGGTCATCAGTCCGCGAAATTGCAGCGCCTCAAATCGCGGTGCGGCCCGAAGCAATTCTTCAAGCTCCGGAGAATCAATCGCGACTCCGCTCTTCGCCGTCTCACCGCCAACGTTGATCTCAATCAGCACGGCCAGCTTTTTCCCTGTTTCCATCGCCGCCGTGTTCAATCTTTCCGCCAGTTTGAACGAGTCGACTGAATCGACGGCCTTGAAAAACTCCGCCGCCTTCGCAGCTTTATTGCTTTGAACATGACCGATCATGTGCCATTCGGCGGCCGTCAACTCCGCAACCGCGGCGCGTTTTTCCTCAAACTCCTGCACGCGATTCTCGCCGAACAGCAGCAGTCCGGCTTCGTAGGCCTCGCGAATCCTCGCCGGAGGATGCGTCTTTGTCACCGCCATCAACAATATTTCGTCACGAGAACGTCCCGCACGTCGCGCCGCGGCGCGAATTCGTTCCTCGACGGCAGCAATGTTGTTCGATATCGACATCCAGATCCTATAAAAACTTTAGAGGACACGGAGTCCACGAAAAGTTCTTCCTTCGTGTTACTTCGTGTCCTTCGTGGTTGAAAGTGTTGTTTACATGATTGCCGTCGGCGGCGCGGGTTCATCGGGGCTCCCTGCGTTCGCCAGCGGAACACGAATCATGGCGAACACCAGCACTGCCAGCGCTGCCAGGGCCGCCCAGATCGAAGGCGTCCAATGAACGAGCGTGACGTCCCGGCCCGATCCCACGAGCCCGGCAATGACCAGGCCACACAAGGCTTCTCCCGCGATCAGGCCCGAAGCGGTGAGAACGCCGGCATTGTCAACACGTGCCTTCTGCGCGTCATTCAGACCGCGACGGTCGCGGAGTTTATCGGTCACCCAGCGGATGAGGCCGCCCACAAAAATCGCAAATGTGGTTCCCAGCGGCAAGTACATTCCAACAGAAAACAGCATGACGCTTTTTACTTCGATCATGATCATCGCGATCCCAAGCAGGATTCCGACCACGACTAGAGGCCATGCCATATCCCCACCAACGATGCCTTTGGAGAGCATCGCCATGAGACCCGCTTGTGGGGCTGGCAATGCGTTGCTCCCGAAGTGATACGCCTTATCAAGGACGGCCAGAGGAACAAACAAAACGAATGACGCCACGACAATGCCGAATAGATCGCCAATCTGCATCTTCGCTGGCGTGCCGCCCAGAATGTGGCCTACCTTCAGATCCTGCAACATTTCACCGGCCACTGCTGAAGATACGCAGATCACGGCTGCGACTCCCAGCACGGCTGCCACACCGCCGGAACCTGAAACTCCGAGCGCCACCATCAGCAGTGCGGCAATCAACAGTGTGCACAGCGTGAGCCCGGAGACAGGGTTGTTCGACGAGCCAATCAAGCCGACCAGGTTGCCGGAAACTGCCGCAAAGAAGAAGCCAATGATTACCATCACTCCAGCCGCGACAAGCGATCCCGAAATAATCTTTGAACTCGATAGATTTCCCGCGCCGCTGATGAAGTAGTAATAGAGCACGATCATCGCTACGAACACGACCGCCACTCCAGCGAAGACAACTTTGGCTGGAAGATCGCGATCAATGCGGCTGGTGGCGGCGTGGGCGGCCGCCGATTTCTTCAGGTCGGATATTGCGCGGCTCATCCCCAGTCCCAGTTGCTTCCGCATCTTGAACAGTGTGTAAGTCGCTCCGACCAGCATGCCGCCGACCGCGATCGGGCGCACGATCGAGAAGTAAATCGCGCTTGCCAGCAGTTCCCATCCGATCGGCTTTCCGGGCTGCGCCGCCTGAATGTAGGGACCGACTGTAAAAGTTAAAAGCGGAACCAACAGTCCCCATGCCAGTAAGCCGCCGGCGAAGTTCAACGCAGCAAGTCGAGGCCCAATAATGTATCCCACGCCGAGATACGCAGGGCTGATATCGGGCGCGCTGAATAGTGTCGCCCCGCCAGTAATCGTCGTCGCAACATTAGGATTGGTTCCGGTGCGCAGCAATAACTTCTTTCCGAGATCGCTGATCTTCATGTGCAAAGTGTTGCTTGCACTGAAAACGTTGACCGCGCCCAGAAGGTAAATCAATCCGCCGAATCCCATATTCGCGAACAGAATCTTGGCCGCCTTTGCCCCTTGCTGACCAGCTTTGTGAATCTCCGAAGCAGCAACCGATTCTGGATAAGGCAGTTCCGGATCCTCCACCATCACCCGCCGCAGCAGAGTTACGAACAAAATGCCGAGTGTGCCGCCGATCAGCATCAGGGCGACCGATTTCCAGTACTCCTGCTTAGTGAGACCCGGCCACAATCCGGCCATCACGAATGCCGGGATAGTAAACACGGCACCGGCCGCGACCGATTCGCCGATCGATCCAACGGTTCGCGCAATATTCTCTTCGAGCAATGAGCCTTTCAGCAGCCGAAGAATCGCCATGCCGATGACGGCTGCCGGGTACGTCGCCGCAATCGTCATTCCGGCCTTGAGACCGAGGTAGGCGTTCGCCGAGCCAAGAATGGCGGTCAAAACCAGACCGATCAGCAGAGCCCGGAACGTGAACTCCTTCATCTCCATCGTTTCGGGGACGTACGGAACGTGCTTCTTTCTTGCGGGAAGTTCTGAGACGGGGCTACTCATAAGTGGATCCTTTTTAGGGCGTGGGATGGGATCAGATTCGTCTTTGTCGCTTATCGGCCAGGCTCAAACACCAGAACGGCGCAAGGTAGCACGCGGAGTGGGCCGATGACAAGTGCGCCAGTCAGCATTGGCCAGTCGAGCATTGCGCCGGTTCAGCATTGGGCCAATCCAGCATACAAGGATTACCGGGCCATTTCACTCCAGGCCGCCGCGCTCTGCAGTCAAGCGCATCGCGGGTTCACTCACCCAATCGTGATACCGCTCGCCGTGAAAGCGCCGGCCCCACGCCAGAGGCACGGCGCAGATCATCTAACAGGTCTTTCGCTTGGTTTCGGAGTTGTTTGAGATCGGGACGAACGGGAAAATGACGATCGTAGAACTGCCTGGGCATGACGGACCTCCTTTGTGGCGGTGCCCGGTCCGCTCCGGCGGGCGAAAGGAAGTTCGTTAGAGCCCTAATATTCAGAATTCGCTCAGGTGGACTCAGTCCTGTCCGCGGACGGGCGGCGTCCTGTACGCCGGACGCCAGTATACGACAGGGCTCTTGGTTCAGACCTAGGCTGACTTTTCCTGCGCTGGAGTCCAAGGCTTGCCCAAGAGTTGTTCCTCAAGCGCGCGGTCAAGTTCCTGCATTAATTCTGCCATCCTTCGTGGATCGTGTTCGCGTGATGCTTCCTCGGCAATTACGCGCCAGTGGCGGGGAGATTTGGCTCCAGGATCGTTCGTCACGACTGCTACTCCCACGGAAATTTTGGACTATTACTGAGGATATGCAGCTAAAGTTAAGCTTTCCGTGTTGCACCTGTATTAATACAACCCACAGTGTCTGCAAATGTTCCGTCCCACTTGATATAGAATAGAAACAATCTGTTTTCCGCCCCTGCGTCAGTTTTTTATTTCTGAGGTGCCGGTCTTATGAGTAGCTCCCCCGATCGACCTTTTTTCCAGCCATATCAGTGTCGTGACTGCGGCAGCGAGACCGGTTTCTGTTCCCGCCGCCGCACCTTGACGGAACGTTTTATACTTCCGCTTTTGCTGCTAAAACCCGTACGTTGCGGCGAATGCTTCCGCCGCGATTATCGCTCCATTTTTACGAGAGTAGGAGAACGGTTCTCGTCGGTGTCTCATATCATGCCGGTGAAGAATGCGGTATCGTCCAATCGGAACGTTGCCTAGCTGTAGGCATCGCCGTTATACTGCTGTTTACCGGTGTTGACACGCAGGTTTAACAGGAGGCCGTCTTCAGCAGTAGCGAGGACCGAATCCGGACTGACCCGGCCAGGGTCGCAGTAGCTGGCCATCCTATTGTTTCCGAGCGGGGAGCGCTGGGCCCTGCAGGTATATGGGCTAAACATGCGGCTGAGAGTCTCTTCTCTGTTCTCTTTCCTTCCAACTGCCGCATCTGCGGTCTTCCATTACTGAATATCTCTCGCGTTCCCGTTTGCCCTGACTGTCTGAGCGGCATTGGGCCATTATCCGGCAAAGTTTGCTCTGTCTGCGGAGAGCGGGTTCTTTCGGCGTACGCGGAAAGCGATGCCGAGGGTTTGCGGCAGTGCCCCGTGTGCCGCCGGATCCAGCGGCCATTCGAGCGGGCGGTTGCTTATGGAAGCTACGATGGCGGACTTCGCGAACTGATTCATCTGTTGAAATACAACGGAGTGAGCCCGGCCGCGAGCGTCCTTGGCAGAATGCTGGCCGAGGCGCTGATCCCTCTCCACTCAGCATTTGAGCAGCAGAAAATCCTTGTCATTCCCGTGCCGCTCTTTAAAGGAAAGCGCCGGCTACGGGGATTCAATCAGGCCGAACTGATCGCACATGCCGCGGTGAAGGCGAGCACCCTGCGCGATCGATTCGAACTGGCTCCCAAGCTTTTGCTGCGGACGCGCGAGACTCATTCGCAGATCGGCTTGACCAGTCATCAACGGCGCGAAAACTTGCGCGGAGCCTTTGCCGTCGCGCGTGCCGAGGAAGTCACTGGCCGCGAGATTCTTCTGGTGGATGATGTCTACACGACGGGGACAACGGTTTCTGAGTGCTCCCGCGTACTGCGCCGCGCAGGCGCTGCGCGCCTATGGGTAGCGACTGTAGCGCGTACGCTAAAATTGGCATCTAAATACCTTGAAATGCAGGGTTTCAATGTTTCAAAGCTTCAAGCTTTCCCGAAGGGGAATGAAGCGGAGAACCCGGAAGCCGCGGCTTTGAAACTTGAAGCTTTGAAACTTTGATTTTATGTCTCTACGCATGGAACACGATGCAGGATCCCGGCATGCCGCCGGCCTGTTCACGCCGGCGGCTCCCCATCGCGCCGGTGATGGCCATGCTCTGCTTGCGCCTGTCCTTGTCTTGAACGCTTCCTACGAGCCCATCAATGTCTGCGCTGCGCGCCGCGCTTTGGTGCTCGTGCTCAAGGGAGTGGCCATGACGGAAGAAGAGAACGGACATTTTCTGCACTCGGCGCGGGTTGCGATGCGGCTGCCGTCGGTCATTCGCCTGCTGGAATACCGGCGTATTCCGCACCAGAGCCGCGCTCTCTCGCGGAAGAACATCCTGCTGCGCGATCGCAACACCTGCCAGTACTGCGGAACAGTTCTGCCCTCCAGCGAACTGACGCTGGATCATGTGATTCCGCGCTCGCGAGGGGGCGCATCGACTTGGGAAAATCTCGTCGCCTGCTGCCATTCGTGCAACCGGCGCAAGGGCAACCAGTCTCCTGCGGAATCGGGCATGAAGCTGATGCGCGAGCCTCGCGCCTTCAACCTTCACACCAGCCGCCACATCATGCGCCTGATGGGCCGTTCCGACGACAAGTGGAGAAAGTATCTGTTCTACTGAAGTTTCAAAGGTTCAGGATTTCACGTTTCGAATGGGTAAGTTTCTGCTTTCTCGGGAACGTGAAACTTTGAAACCTGCCTACTGCGGCTTCTGCTGATCGGGTGCCGGCTGATTCGGCTTTTTCTGTGCGTTCGGAATTTCCTTCCCTTCATACAGGATCTTCGAGTTCGCTCCGAACCGTCTATAGTCCTGGTACTTCACGATTTCCTTGATGTGGACGTCTTCGAGGTTGAAGTGCAGTTCGTCGTCGGCCTTCGTGAAAACCGGGAACCAGTATTGGCCGTCGATCTGCTGCCGCCACGTGGTAAATTTCGGGAACAGGTTTTGATTGTCGGTGCGTTTTTTTACTTCGCTGCACGGCTTGTTGTTGCACAGGTCCGGAACAGTTTTGCCGTATGTCTTCACGATCTGCAAGTCGTGATCGTCCACCCAGACCCGTCCCTGGAAATACCGCTTCTTGCCCTCGATCTTTTTGGGAGCGATGTCGAAGACGTAGCAGTGCAACTCATCTTCCTGCTGCTCGCCCGCGTAGATGATGTTGTATTCGGCAAGGTCATCCGTGGTCAGCACAAAGGGCAGCATGTGCCGGATGTCCTGCATGTCTTCTTCCGACATGTAAATCTTGGTCAGGCTGGACTGTGGCGCGAATACCACGTTTTCCATGCGGTGGCCCTTGTCGTCAAACATAACATCGAAGACTTCGCGGTATTGGCCGTCGACCGTATCGCCGTCGAGAGTCTCGACTTTCACGTCCTGGCGGTAGGTGTACTGGTCGCGAGCCTTCGAAAACTCCGTTTCCTTCTCGGCGAAGCGCTTGATGATTTCGTCGGGTGTAATGCCTTTGGGCTGAACATTCTCGAGGGGACCTTCCTGAGCGAACGCGGGCAACGCTGCGAGGCCGCAAACCAGCAGCGAGAGAGGCAGTACAAACCGGGAAACCTTCATTGATCTAGTGTATCGAAAGTTGAAGCGCGATTGGCGGAGACGTAACCTGCGGTTGCCCGGCCAGGCCGGAACATGGGCAGGTTGCGTCTCCACAGGAGCAGCCACCGCGGCGACCCCACCCTCCAACCCCTCTCCGCTCAGTGAGGCCGGAGGGAAGGGTGCTGCAGTTCTGCCATTCAGTTGGATGCCTGACTTGAGAAGAGGTTGCCGGAGCGGAGCGGGCATCTTGTGCGGAGCCAAGATCATGGTTGTTACGACAAATGGGCTCTTTACAATGCGGGGGCAGAAAAGGTCACCTTGTTGGGTCGAGGTTTTGAATGAGCCGGAGTAGCGAGCCTGCGCTTGGCCTGATACACTCGTGCGTTTGCCTTGTGAGTTTATGTAGAGACGCAGCTTGTTGCGTCTTTGCCACGGCTGGTGGAGTTGATGCTGCGGGCGAGACGTTGCAAGCAACGTCTCTACGAATTATGTTGCGGAGGTGCAATCGTGCGCCGTCTTCTTTTCTCTCTTCTTGCCGTATTTCTTGCTGTTCCCTCTTTTGCGCAGGCAAAGCATCCGTTCACGTTTGAAGACATGATGCAGCTGAAGCGCGTTGGCGATCCGCAGGTCTCACCGGACGGCAAGTGGGTGATCTTCAGCGTGGTCGATGTCGATCTCGCGGCCAACACCAAGGCGCCGCACATCTGGATCGTGCCCCTAGATGCTCATGTGGGGACGGCCGAGCAAAGCTCGGCAGGCTCTTCGTCTGCAGAGCGCATCCTCATCTCGGATCAGGATGCGGACCGTCCGCGCTGGGCCCCGGATGGCAAGCGCTTCGCGTTTCTATCGACTAAGGAGGGCGGCTCGCAGGTTTGGATTGCGGATTTCAATGGCGCGGCGGGAACGGTAGGCGCAGTACAGAAGCTGACGTCGATTGCGACCGAGGCCGGTGGCGAGCTCTGGTCTCCGGACGGCAAGAATATTCTTTTCACCTCGGATGTTTACCCGGACTGCGACGGTGAGCCTGGCGCCGAATTCTCATGTAATGCGAAGAGGCTGAAGGAAGTCGAGCAATCAAAAGTAAAGGCACAGATATTTGAGCATCTTCTTTATCGCCATTGGAACGCCTATAAAGGAGGCAAACGGACACACCTGCTGCTGGTCAGCGCCGAGGCTTGTGTGGGGACAGCCGCCTCGGCTGTCCGGCCCGGCAACGCCGGGCAGGGGACTGATGGCAGTGATGGCAAAGACAGTCGAGCTGCGCTCGACCGGACAGCCGAGGGCGGCTGTCCCCACATGATTCCTCGCGACCTCACTCCCGGCGATTACGATGCCCCGGTCTTCTCCCTCGGCGGGCAGGATGACTACGCCTTCTCGCCTGACGGGAAAGAGATTTGTTACGCGTCAAATCACGACAAGAATCCGGCGGCTTCGACGAACAACGATTTGTGGATCGTCCCGGTCAATGCAGGCACGGACCATGTGGGGACAGCCGCCTCGGCTGTCCGGTCCGGCGAGGCCGGACAGAATCCTGTCGAGCTGCACTCGACTCGACAGCCGGGGGCGGCTGTCGCCACACAAGCACAGCCAAACGCCTACGTAGCGGAGGTCTGGACACAGACCAAGAACATTACCGCCGACAATCCCGCCAGCGACACGTCGCCGCTCTACTCCCCCGACGGACGCTACATCGCCTACCGCGCCCAGCAGCGTCCCGGATACGAGAGCGACCGCTTCCGCCTGATGCTCTACGACCGCAAGACGGGCGAGAAGAAGAACCTGACGGAGGATTTCGATCATTGGGTCGGGACTTTTGTGTGGGCTCCTGATTCGCAGCGGCTTTATTTCTCTGCCGAGGATAAGGGCGAGGCACCAATCTATGTGCTCTATGTCGAGGCAACGGGCAAGATCCCCGAAGTGGGATCGAGGGTCAGTGAGTTCATGAGGGGGTTCAACGACGACCTTGCGGCAACGCCGGACGGCAAGGCGCTCCTCTTTACTCAGATGTCTTTGGAATATCCCAGCAGAATCATTAGGCAGGGATTATCGCTTCACACTGATGGCGGAGTGAAGGCGTGGCGCGCCTTCACTCGTCTGGGGTGCGGTGGGGATGCAAAGTGCCCGACGAACAATTGTTCGACCGCGTATTTGGACGATTCCCTCACGCACTTCAACGACGCCGTCCTCTCACAGACCGCCATGTCATGTCCCGAACCCTTCTGGTTCACTGGTGCCCACAACGACAAAGTCGAAGGCTTCCTAGTGAAGCCGCCAAACTTCGATGCCGCGAAGAAATATCCCGTGAAGTTCCTCATCCACGGCGGCCCGCAAGGGGCCTGGGGAGACGACTGGTCGTATCGCTGGAATCCCGAACTCTTCGCATCACCAACTTCATCGACGCCCAGCGGATACGTCGTCATCATGATCAACTTCCACGGCTCGACCGGATACGGGCAGAAGTTCATCGACGCCATCAACGGCGACTGGGGTGGCGCTCCGTTCGAAGACCTGATGAAGGGCCTCGACTACGCCGAGCAGACGTATCCCTTCATCGACAAAAACCGCGAGTGCGCCCTCGGCGCCAGCTACGGCGGATACATGGCGAACTGGGTCCTGGGGCATACCGACCGCTTTAAGTGCATCGTGACGCATGATGGCATGTTCAACGCCGAGTCGGCCTGGGGGTCGACCGAAGAACTCTGGTTCAACGACTGGGAGTTCAAAGGCACGCCCTACACGAATCGAGCGATGTATGAGAAGTGGTCGCCGCATCAGTTCGCCAAGAATTTCAAGACGCCGACGCTGGTCATCCACGGGCAGCGCGACTATCGTCTCGATGTGAGCGAAGGCCTGCAGCTTTTCACCACGCTGCAAATGCTGGGCGTGCCGTCGAAGATGCTCTACTTCCCGGACGAGGGCCACTGGGTGCTCAAGCCACAGAACTCCGAGCTCTGGTACAAGACGGTGAACGACTGGGTCGACCAGTGGACGAAGTGACGCCGGCTTTCACGTTCCGGCTCCGCAGGACGGAGGAATGAAGCGAGCAAATGCTTTCCCCTCGTACGGCTCTGACGACGCGATGCAATATCGATATGGCGTCTATAGAAAATTTGAATTGGACTCCAATAGATACCGATGCAAGAATCGCCCCCGAACGAACTTAGAACTGGCAGTTGTTCAGTCGGCACTGTAAACAGACCACCAGCCAAGTCTCGGCGATAGCTATCTCAGGTGCTGGTTGTCGTCTGATCTTCGGCCCGAGTAGCAGATTTGGGGTCGGGCCAACATCCGAACTTGAAATTGTTGCAGCGTGTTCCGGCACGTTGGGGGAGAAGTCTTTGTCTTTGTTGCAGGGGACGTTGTTAGATCTGAAGTGATGCTAGAACGCCGAGTTACCACGACGTAACTCATTCAATGTAGTGCACCGTGATTCGCTTGCAGCGTTGCAAGCAGAAGGCACGAGATAAATCTACATCGAAATGAGGATCGCCATGGCCGCTGTAGTAACCAAGAAGTTCCCCGTTCCATCGGGGGAGTGTGATGCTGGGGTTAGTCGATTGTGTAAAGCGTTAAGGCTATGTATCTGCCTGGCTGCGTTGCTTCCGTTCGCAATATCCCCGCTAAAGGCGCAAGACTTTAATCCCTCTCTCACGGTCGGCGCCGGAATACAGGGCAGCTACTCTCATATCGAAAATACCGGGACGCCGGGTCTCGATCAATTCTCTCTCAATCACGCTCGACTCTATTTCAGCGGCGATGTCACTAAAGACATCAGCGTCATGTTCAACACGGATTACAACAGCACGAACAACACAATGCAGATTCTGGACGCGGTGGGGCAATTCCACGTTTCACCGGAGATCAACGTCTGGTTCGGTCGCTTCCTGCCGCCAAGCGACCGAGCGAATCTGTACGGGCCGTTCTACGCAAATGAGTGGTCTGTTTATACCGACGGCATCCAGGACGGCTACCCCTTCGTCTTTCAAGGGCGAGACAACGGAGCGATGTATTGGGGGGACTTCAAGGCCGGCTCCGCCACAGTAAAGGTGTCGGCGGGAGCGTTCGACGGCGGCTCGGCAACAGCCAGCAACAGTTTGATTTGGTCGAGCCGCGTTCAGATCGATTTCTGGGACCCTGAAAATGGCTATTACCTGAACGGCACGTACTACGGCGACAAGAACCTGCTTGCGCTCGGCGGAGCGACCGAAGTGCAGTCGGGCAAGACGGCCTCAACCGTCGACTTCCTTATGGAACGAAAGGTTCACGGCGGCGGAGCTTTCACCATAGAGAGTGAGTATGCCCGCTACAACGGTCTGGGCGGCTATGACGCGAACTATGTCAAGAGTGAGGGTGCCTATGGCCTTGCGTCCTTCCTGATTCCGAAAGCTGTGGGCATGGGGAAATTCGAGGTGCTCGGGAAGTATGCGATTGCCGAATTCACCGACGGAGCGACAATCGGCACGAACCCGAGTTATCGCCAGAACACCGCTGAGGTGAACGTGAATTACATCATCAAGCAGTTTGACGCTCGAGTGATGAGCTTTTATCGGGACACGCGCTTCAACGCGGTGAAGGGCAATACGTGGCAGGCGGGAGTCGGATTGCAGTTACAGATCTCTAAGAAAATTCTCTAGCCCACGTCAGAGCCTCACGACATGTAGCAAAGCTGACTAATGACTCAATACTTTAGGGGGAGCGATGAGACATAGAAGCATAACGACGGGGATGTTGCTGCTTACGATAGCGTTGGTCTTCTCCCGATCAGCCCACGGGCAGAGTGACACGATCAAGGTTGGCGTCCTTCATTCTCTTTCGGGGACGATGGCGATCAGCGAGACGACGCTCAAGGATACGATTCTGATGATGATTGATGAGCAGAACAAGAAAGGCGGACTGCTCGGGAAAAAACTTGAGGCGGTCGTCGTCGATCCGGCGTCGAACTGGCCGCTGTTCGCCGAGAAGGCGCAGGAGTTGCTCGAAAAGGACAAGGTGGCTGTGGTGTTTGGGTGCTGGACCTCAGTATCGAGGAAATCCGTGTTGCCCGTATTCGAAAAGGACGATGGACTTCTCTTCTACCCGGTGCAGTACGAGGGGGAAGAGTCGTCAAGGAACGTAATCTACACCGGCGCCGCCCCCAATCAGCAAGCCATTCCAGCGGTGGAGTATCTGATGAAGGAGGTCGGCGTTAAGCGCTGGGTGCTTGAAGGAACGGATTATGTTTACCCGCGCACTACGAACAAGATTCTCGAAGCATATCTGCATTCCAAAGGTGTTCAACCCGAAGATATTTCGATTAACTACACCCCCTTTGGTTACTCGGACTGGCAGGCGCGAGTCGCGGCGATCAGGAAGTTTGGTTCAGCCGGGAAGAAGACGGCGGTGGTCTCAACCATCAATGGCGACGCCAACGTTCCGTTTTATAAAGAACTGGCAAACCAAAAAATCTCTGCCGAAGATATTCCGGTCGTTGCATTCTCGGTCGGAGAGGAAGAACTCTCGGGTCTCGACGCTAAGCCGCTGGTGGGACATTTAGCTGCCTGGAACTACTTTGAGAGCATCAACACTCCGGCCAACAAGGCATTCATCGCGCGTTGGCACGCCTTCATTAAGAACCCTAAACGGACGACCAATGATCCGATGGAGGCGCACTACATCGGGTTCAACCTGTGGGTAAAGGCGGTGCAGAAGGCTGGCACCACAAACGTCGATAAAGTAATTGCGGCCCTGCCAGGACTGGAAACTCCGAACTTGACCGGTGGTATTGCGAAGGTGCTGCCGAACCACCACATCACAAAGCCGGTCTACATCGGCGAGGTGCGCGCCGATGGACAGTTTGATGTGGTGTGGAAGACCAGTACCACGGTGCCTGGGCAGGCCTGGTCAACCTATCTCCCGTCCGACAAAAACATCGTCGCGGATTGGGTCACGCTGAAATGCGGAAACTACAACACGGTTACGAAGAAGTGTTCCGGGCAAAACTACAAATGAGGTGGTTTTCCTTTCGGGCTGGCGGGCAGTGCTTGTTCGCGCTACTGCTCGCCATGCATAGTGTCGGCCCGGTTTATGCGCAATCTCCGGGCGATACGGCATTTGTGACTTCAGTTGGCGCGCTGTGCAGTGCTTCCTTCGACCAAAAGGGAAAGATCGTCGAACAGATTGCGCAGAGCGGGCATCCGAGCACCCAGTCGGTGCTCGCGGCATTTCTGGAAGACCGTGTTTACTGCCGCAACCAGGATCAGAAAGTATTTCTCATCAAGCCCGGACTTGAGGATGCGCCAGCCGTTAATCTCATTGATCCACTGACGCTCAAAGATGCCGGCTCCGCCTCGGCGGATGACGTCACGAGAGTCGTTACGAACAATCACCTGCGGCGCGTTCTCCAGACCATGCTCGCGCGCTTTGGTTTGTCGAGTTCCGACGCATCGGTCCGGCTGGAGGCGGTCAAAGACATCGAGCGGGACCTGAACGAAGGAAACGTTCAACTGCTCCGCGAGCGGATCTCCCAAGAGACCAACTCTAAAGTAAAAAAAGAAATTGCACTCGGGTTGGCCCTTTCTGACCTGGACGGTTCAGATCCACGCGCACGTCTGGCGGCGATCGCCACACTCCAAGGGAGCCTGCGGCAGGATGCGCTGAACAAGCTGCAGACGCTCGTGGAGAAATCTCACGATGGAACCTTTACCGAGAGCGACGAGCATGTTCGCAGGGCCGCGGCGGCGGCGATCAAGTCGATCGAATCCGAGCGCTCGTTCTATTCGGGCGTCCAAACGATCCTGTTTGGATTGAGCATGGGTTCAATCCTGGTGCTGATTGCCATCGGACTGGGTATCACGTTTGGGGTCATGGGCGTGATCAACATGGCGCACGGCGAATTGATGATGTTGGGAGCTTATGCGACCTATGTGGTCCAGATGGCGATGCCCGGATACATCGGCTCTTCCGTTCTGGTTGCGGTGCCGGTGGCATTTTTGGTCTCCGGGCTCACGGGCGTTTTGATTGAACGAACGATTATCCGGTTCCTGTATGGGCGACCTCTGGAGACGCTGCTCGCTACTTTCGGAGTCAGTCTTATTCTTCAGCAGTTAGTCCGCACGGTATTCACAGCGCTGAACCGGGAGGTCAAGACACCCGACTGGATGAGCGGCACGCTGCAGTTGAATGAGGCGCTTTCGATTACTTACAACCGCCTCTACATCCTGATCTTTACCTTGCTTGTTTTTGCTGCGCTGCTGATGGTGCTGAAGAAAACACGCATTGGCCTGGAAATCCGGGCGGTTGCGCAGAACCGGGCCATGGCAAAAGCCATGGGCATTCGCAGCGAGTGGGTTGACGCAATCACGTTCGGACTTGGTTCGGGTATCGCCGGCGTCGCCGGAGTGGCTCTCAGTCAAGTGACCAATGTCAATGCAAACCTCGGGCAGTCGTACATTATCGACGCTTTCATGGTGGTGGTGTTTGGAGGAGTTGGGAGCCTGTGGGGTGCGATGGTGGCAGGGCTCCTGATGGGCGTCGTGGACCAACTCCTGCAACCCTACGCGGGAGCGGTGCTGGCAAAAATCTTTGTCCTCATCGCGCTCATTCTATTCATTCAGGCGCGGCCACGCGGGCTGTTCCCAGCTACGGGGCGGGCGGCGGAGAGTCAGTAGCCATGGAGCCCCGATCACGCGCGCTTCGGCTTGGCGTAATCCGGGATCCAGGAAGCACCTGGTTCCTGGGCAGCCTTTTGGTACTCGTGGTCGCGGTGGCGACGCTCAATCTGCTCCTGCCGGAAACGTCAGCTCTGCACGTTTCCAGATACGGTCTCACCCTGATCGGAAAGTATCTCTGCTACGCGATGCTCGCCTTGGCTGTGGATCTGATCTGGGGTTACTGCGGCATTCTCAGCTTGGGTCAGGCAGCCTTCTTCTCTCTTGGCGGCTATGCGATAGGCATGTATCTGATGCGTGAGATTGGTCCTCGCGGTGTGTACGGCGATCCGATACTGCCGGATTTCATGGTGTTTCTCAACTGGAAATCATTGCCGTGGTTCTGGTACGGCTTCAATCATTTCTGGTTTGCGCTCCTGATGGTAGTACTAGCGCCGGGACTTCTCGCCTTGACGTTCGGATGGCTGGCGTTCCGCTCGCGCGTAACGGGAGTGTATTTTTCCATCATTACCCAAGCGCTCACCTACGCGTTGATGCTTGCCTTCTTTCGCAACGACATGGGTTTTGGCGGAAACAACGGATTTACCGACTTTAAAGATATCCTGGGCTTCAACCTTGATTCAGATCGCACGCGCCTCGTCCTGCTGGTAATCACGGCGATCTCGCTGGGGGCAAGTTACGTCGCGTGCCGTGCCATTGTTGCTTCGCGAGCAGGACGGGTGCTCCGGGCAATCCGCGACGCGGAAAATCGCACACGTTTTCTCGGCTATCGAGTGGAATCGTTCAAGCTATGGGTCTTCGTTTTTTCTGCGGTGCTCGCTGGAATTGCTGGGGCCTTGTATGTGCCGCAGATCGGCATCATTAATCCCGGCGAGTTTTCTCCCATCAACTCAATTGAGGTGGTGATCTGGGTCGCGGTGGGCGGGCGGGGGACTCTCTCTGGGGCGGCTGTGGGAGCTGTCCTCGTCAACTACGCCAAAACGTATTTTACGAGCGCGCTTCCCGAAGTCTGGAACTATGCCCTGGGAGCTTTATTCGTGCTGGTCACGCTCTTCCTGCCGCAGGGAATTGTTGGATTGATACCTCTTATCGTCAAGAAGCGCGCTTCGCGTAGGCGGAAACAAGATGAGTCATTCATAGTTCATGCTGAGACACCGGAGCCCTCAAGAGAATGAGTGTCCATGGCAAGAGACTCTATATCGAAGACGTCACCGTGAGCTTTGATGGCTTCAAAGCACTGAACAAACTCACACTGTACGTGGAGCCGGGTGAGCTGCGGTGCATCATTGGACCCAATGGCGCCGGGAAAACCACCATGATGGACGTGATCACCGGCAAGACGCGACCCGATTCCGGGACAGTCTGGTTTGGCGACAAGTTGAATCTGTTGACGCTCTCCGAACCGGAAATCGCCCAGGCTGGCATCGGGCGCAAATTTCAGAAGCCAACCGTCTTCGAGAATCTGACTGTATTCGAGAATCTCGAACTGGCTTTGGCCGGCAGCAAATCATTTCTCGACACGCTGATCGCGCGTACCACGGCCAAAGAACAGTGGAGAATCGATGAGGTCCTCGAGATCATCGGCTTGACCGATTTGCGGCAGACTCTGGGCAAGGTTCTCTCCCACGGTCAAAAACAATGGCTCGAGATCGGAATGCTCCTGATGCAGGACCCGGAACTCCTTCTCGTCGATGAACCTGTTGCCGGCATGACGCCGCAAGAGATTGAGCGCACAGCCCAGCTTCTTCGGACGCTTGAGGGCGGCCATTCCGTGGTTGTGGTTGAGCATGATATGGATTTCGTTCGTTCCATTGCCAAGCGCGTCACGGTGCTTCATGAGGGACGCGTCCTCGCCGAGGGCGAACTGAGCGCGGTGCAGAACGATCCGCGTGTGGTTGAGGTCTATCTCGGAGGCTGATGGTGCTGGCAGTCAAAGGACTTAATCAATTCTATGGTGGCAGCCATACCCTTTGGGATGTCGATGTCTCCGTGCCCGAGGGCTCCCTGATGTGCATCATGGGCCGCAATGGCATGGGCAAGACGACACTGCTGAAATGCATCATGGGCTTGCTGAAGACTAGCGCCGGCAACATTAATTTCAATGGACAAGATTTGGCATCAGCTCCCGCGGAAGAGCGCGCCAGAATCGGCATCGGATATGTCCCGCAGGGACGTGAAATCTTTCCGCACCTGACCGTCGAGGAAAATTTGAGAGTTGGGTTGGGCGTGCGAAAGAACGGGCTCCGCGGTATCCCCGAACGTATTTACGATCTCTTCCCAGTGCTCAAAAAGATGCTGCGGAGGAAGGGTGGCGACCTGTCGGGCGGGCAGCAGCAACAACTTGCGATCGGCCGCGCACTTGTTCTGGAACCCAAGATGCTGATCCTCGATGAGCCCACGGAAGGGATTCAACCCAACATTGTGCACGAAATCGGAGATATCGTCCTGAAGTTAAACAAAGAGCAAGGCCTGTCAGTGCTGCTGGTGGAACAGAAGCTGCCCTTTGCCCGTCGCGTGGCAGATACATTCTGCATCCTTTCCAACGGGCGGCAGGTCGCCTCTGGAAAGATGGCGGAACTCACGGACGAGATTGTTCGCGTTCATCTGAGTGTATAAAGACGCGAAGATTTCATCGGTAGTCTTTGGTTGCCGAGTCAGCAGAACGCCGATATCCTGAGACACCATACAGGTTGGGCTCATCATAGGAGAAATAGCTTGCCTCAAGATCATGCGAACAGAGCATTCCGTATCGGCATCGCAGGCCCGGTGGGATCCGGAAAGACGATGCTCGTGGACAGGGCGAGCAGAGCCCTGTTGCATCACTACAACCTGGCCGTGGTGACCAATGACATTTACACAAAAGAGGACGCGGAGTATCTGTTGCGGCAAGGTACGCTCTCCTCAGACCGCATTCGTGGGGTCGAAACGGGGGCGTGCCCTCACTCGGCAATCCGCGAAGACGCATCCATGAACTTGCAGGCGATTGCCGATTTGGAGAATTCCTTGCCGGGGCTGCAATTGATATTTGTGGAGAGCGGCGGCGACAATCTCGGAGCCGCCTTCAGTCCCGAGTTGGTCGATATTTGGATTTACGTGATTGACGTCGCGGAGGGCGACAAGATTCCGCGGAAGGGCGGGCCGGGAATTATGAGGTCCGATCTGCTTGTTATCAACAAGATCGACCTTGCTCCGTATGTTGGCGCTTCTTTGGAGGTGATGAACCGCGATGCGCGCAAAATGCGAGGCGCGCGTCCTTTCATTTTTACCAACCTGCGGGAAGAAGTTGGGCTCGACGCTCTTCTGGCGTGGATCAGGGAAGCGGTTGACCAGCCGCATGCGACGCGGCGCGATTTGATCGATGCTCACTCGGCATATGCGCCTCGGCCGCACGAGCATGGCCACAGCCATAATGAACACGATCATGACCATGAACACTCCCATGATCAGTCCCACAAGCATCCCCACGATCACGTTCCACGGTAAGGTTCTCGTTCATGGATGAAAGCTCCGAGTTCGTTGTGCCTGATCGCGATCCTGTATTGATCGAATTGTGGCTTTTGCAACTTGCAGATAGCGCACTGCCGATCGGCGCGTTTGCGCATTCCTTTGGAGTCGAGACGCTGGTCATGGCCGGACTACTGCAGGTCTCCGACCTGGAGGCTTTTCTTCAGGCATGGCTGGAAGAAGCCGGAGTGGCCGAAGCAGTTTTTTGTCGCGCCGCGTCGCGGCTGGCCCGGCAAAAGAACTTTCCGGCAAAGGAGTGGCTGGAACTGAACGACTATTGTGGCGCGTTGAAGCCCGCCCGAGAATGCCGCAAGGGCAGTGCCGTCCTGGGCAGCAACTTTCTAAGAGCAGCCTTGGCCGTCTGCGATCGCACACCGCTGCATCGCGCCCATGAGGAGTCTCGAAGAACGTCTGCCGCAGTTCACCATACGTGCGCTTTCGGGTTGGTGAGCGGAGCCTTGCAGTTTGACGAAGATCGGGCCGTGCGCGCCTACCTTCACCAGTCCGTAGCCGGACTGATCTCCGCATGCCAACGTCTCATGCCGCTTGGCCAGACTCGGGCACAGCAGATCCTGTGGGACCTGAAACCCGGCATCGTCGAGGCTGCCCGGTCCAGCACAGACTTCACTATCCATGACGTCTGTTGCTTCCTTCCGTTGTTGGACTGGGGTGCTATGGAACATCCGGAACTCTTTACTCGTCTGTTCATCAGTTGATAGAGGGAGCAGATTTGCTCTGCACGCAACATCAAGGCGAAGTAAGCATAACGGCCAGTCCTGAGAAGAGCCGCATGCGTGCTTCGCTCCGGCTTGGGTTTGCGCGGGACAATGCAACCGGCCAAACGACGCTTGCCTTCAGTCATCAGGAGCCCCCCCTTCGCGTCGTACGCGCCTTCCACCCTGAAAACGGCAGTGCGATGGCTCACCTCCACAACGTTTCCGGAGGTTTGTTCGGAGGGGACGACCTGACCCTCCACGTCGATGTGGGTAAGGGAGCCGAGGCGCAACTGACTACAACCGGCGCGACGCGCGTTTACCGGCGCGGCCTCGGAACTGCAATCACACGTCAGCACAACGATTTCACCGTGTCGGAAGACGCGATATTAGAGTATGTTCCCGACGCCATCATTCCTTTCGCCGGAGCGAATTATTATCAACATACGATCGTCCGGCTCTCTCGGAGTGCTGGCCTGTTTTGGTGGGAGATACTTGCGCCCGGACGCGAAGCTCGCAATGAGGTGTTTGCATTCGAACGTGTCGAGATGCGAACTGAGATCGTTGCGGAGGGAGAGATGGCTAGCATCGATCGAATGAAGATTGAACCACACAAGAATTCCATCGCTTCTCCTGGACGGATGGGTCCCTATCGATATTGCGCCACTGTTTTTATATGCAAGGTAAGCGTAGGCGCTGAAGTCTGGCTCGACTTGGAGGGGCGTTTACGGAAAATTGCTGCGGACTTACCTCAACTCGAAGGAACGCTTTGGGGTGTCAGCACGCTGAAGGCGCACGGTCTCATGATTCGGTGCCTGGCGAAACAAGGACGCGACGCAACTGCCGGATTGTTTTGTCTGTGGGACGAGGCCAAGCTCGCGTTGTATGGCCGTCACGCGGTTCGTCCACGCAAAACTTACTGATCGCTCTTGCGGAATCGGTTCTCCTGAGCCGGAGGTGGAATACAAGCCCTTATGCACTTGACTACTCGTGAACAGGAAAAGCTTCTGATCGTGGTGGCCGCCGATCTTGCCCGCCGTCGGCAGGCGCGCGGACTAAAGCTCAATTATGTCGAAGCGATTTCCATTCTCACGGCGGAGATCATGGAGGCCGCGCGCGACGGCAAGAGCGTTGCCGAGATTATGAGTTTTGGCGCCGGCATCCTCAACCGCGGGCAAGTAATGGAGGGAGTGCCGGAAATGATCCATGAAGTTCAAGTGGAGGCGACCTTCCCGGATGGCACGAAGTTGGTTACCGTACACGATCCAATCCGCTAACCGCCTTACGTGGAGAGATCACGAGGAAGGACACTATGAAGCCCGGCGAATACCAACTCGATGAACGTGCCGGCCCGATCGTCGCTAACGTCGGACGCCGCACCGGAAGGCTGCTCGTCAAGAATACTGGTGATCGCCCCATTCAAGTGGGAAGCCACTTTCATTTCTTTGAAGCGAACCGATTCCTGGAATTCGATCGCGCGTCCGCTTACGGGATGCGCCTCAACATTGCTGCGGGGACCGCGGTGCGCTTCGAGCCGGGGGAAGCTAAGCAGGTGGAACTCGTCGAATTCGGTGGCCGGCGCGTCGTTCACGGTTTCAGCGGATTGGTGGCTGGAAGCCTGGATGCATCCGGCTCTCGCGAGAAAGCCATAGACGCCGCGCGTCGAGCGGGATTCTTGTTCGAACGAGGGAAAGATCAATGAGCCTCGAAATTCCCCGCAAGACCTATGCTGATTTGTATGGTCCCACCAAGGGTGATCGTGTCCGCCTGGGAGATACAGAGCTTTTCATCGAGATTGAACGGGACTTCGCCCGCTATGGTGACGAAATTACCTTCGGAGGAGGAAAGGTCATCCGCGATGGAATGGGACAAACTAGTTCCACATTGCGCGAGGCTGAAAACGGAGCGCTTGATCTGGTTATTACGAATGCGATTATCCTCGATCACTGGGGTATCGTGAAAGCCGATGTGGGCGTCAAGAACGGACGCATCGTGAAAGTTGGGAAGGCTGGAAATCCAGACATCATGGATGATGTTGACCCAGCGCTGATTGTCGGGGCGGCGACGGAGGTGATTGCGGGGGAGAACCTGATTCTCACCGCGGGCGGAATCGACAGTCACATACACTTCATTTCTCCGCAGCAGGTGTATGAGGCGTTGTCGAATGGCGTTACTACGATGATCGGAGGCGGAACCGGACCCGCGACGGGCACGGCCGCTACAACTTGCACTCCTGGTGCACGGAATCTGGCTCTCATGCTGCAAGCGGCCGATGCGTGGCCGATGAACTTTGGCTTTCTCGGCAAAGGGAACGCATCCACAGAAGCTCCGCTTGCCGAGCAAGTGGAAGCGGGTGCTTGCGGGCTGAAGCTCCATGAAGACTGGGGAAGCACTCCGGCTGCAATCGATGCATGTCTCAAAGTAGCGGATGAGTACGATGTCCAGGTTGCGATTCACACCGACACCATCAACGAAGGCGGATTTCTGGAGGCGACCGTTGCCGCCATCAATGGCCGCGCAATCCATACCTACCACACGGAAGGCGCAGGCGGCGGGCATGCGCCCGACATTATTCGAATCGCGTCATTCCCCAACATCCTTCCTTCATCGACGAATCCCACGCGTCCTTATACGACGAATACGATCGCTGAGCATCTCGACATGTTGATGGTCTGCCATCATTTGAACCCGCAGGTGCCGGAAGACGTGGCCTTCGCGGAGAGTCGCATTCGGCCGGAGACCATCGCGGCCGAGGACATTCTTCACGACATGGGCGTTTTAAGCATGCTGTCCAGTGATTCACAGGCCATGGGCCGCGTGGGCGAAGTTGTGACTCGCACTTGGCAGACGGCGCACAAAATGAAAGTGCAGCGTGGTCCCCTTCCCGAAGATTCTGCCCGAAACGATAATTTTCGAGCTAAGCGTTACGTCGCCAAATACACGATCAACCCAGCTATTACGCACGGAATCGCCGAGAACGTGGGATCGATTGAACCCGGCAAACTGGCTGACCTCATCCTGTGGAAGCCGGCATTTTTTGGAGCGAAGCCCGAGATGGTAATCAAAGCTGGTTTCATCGCATGGAGCGTTATGGGAGATCCGAATGCCTCGATTCCGACTCCTCAGCCGGTCATTTACCGGCCGATGTTCGGGAGTTTCGGTTCTGCACCCGCGTCCACCAGCATGAGCTTTGTCTCGCAAGCGGCTCTTGAGAAAGGGATCGCCGCCAAACTCGGACTCAGAAGCATGGTGGCGCCCGTACGTGGCTGTCGCAAACTCGGCAAGAAAGACATGATTCACAATTGCGCGACGCCCGATATTCAGGTCGATCCGGAGACCTATGAGGTCCGAGTAGACGGGCAGGCAATCACCTGCGAACCCCTGGGAGTCCTTCCATTGGCACAACGGTACTTCTTGTTTTGATTGCAGTGATGCTCACCGTTTGAATGCCAGGAGCAACACGAAGTGCCACCCTTGGCGCCTTGTATCATTCGACGGCTGCCATCCATTGGATGCAGGGAGATCTCCACGGTTGGCGAGATCTTGGATTTCCCTTCTACTCGCAAATAGAGTACCTTCGCGGGTGCAGAATGAGCGTACCTGCAAGACATGTCTCGGACCGTAGTGCCTCAAGCAGCTAAGAACCAGGGAAAGAAGCGTATCCGAGGAGAGGAGGCCCACGATCGACGAAGAAACTAAGAATGCATTTCAGACGATGAGTCGCGAAGAGCTCCTGCGCGCTCTGGAAATGTTCGCCAAAAACTGGCTGGCCCACGACGGCTGCTGGTTTCTTGCCGCCGAGGAGCGCTTCAACATGGAAACCGCCATTGAACTCGATGCGCTCTCTTGGAAGCGATTCGCTGCGGCGGAAGCGCGCCGAATCATGGCCACATTCAACATTCCTGTGGACGGTGGGCTTCAGGCTCTCGAGAAAGCGTTGAGCCTGCGCCTTTATGCCATCATCAACTCTCAGAGAACCGAATGGTCCAAGGACCGCCGGCAACTGCGCTTCTTTATGGATGTTTGTCGTGTCCAAGAGGCCCGTCGGCGAAAAGAGCTGCCGGATTTCCCGTGCAAAAGCGTTGGGATCATTGAGTTCAAGACTTTTGCGGCGACTGTTGATTCTCGGATTCGAACGACCTGCCTGCACTGCCCCCCAGATGCCGCTGCTGGCCAGTACTGCGGCTGGGAATTCACAATGAAATGACTAATAGAACAAGGGCACATACGCGTCTTGCAGGGCAACGCTCTTGGTGAGGGTCTCGATATTCAAATTCCACTCTTCAATATAGGTACGCGAGGTGTAAAGTTGGCGTTTCTGAGCAACCGCAATCAGCCAACGCAGCCTTTGGACACGTGGCTCCGAAGATGTCTTTCTAACCCGCAACCTATCCAAGCCTAAGCAGGGACGAGGAAGAGATTTATGGAAATCAAAGCTGCTCAGCGCACTATAACTCTGCTTACGCTGTTGGGACTGGCTTGTGTGAACCTTCCGGCTGCAGCCCAGGTGCCAGCGAACACAACTGATGACCAACAGCGATTGCCCGCAGTCAGATTGGAAGGGAATTACTTCTCACGGAACGGGCACCGCTTTATTCCCGTGGGTGCGAATTGGGTCCCGGCAAAAGCAGCAATGCAGTGGCCAACTCAATGGGACCCCAAGTCCATCGAAGCCGATTTCGCTCGCATGCACGAACTCGGTTTTAACACGATCCGGTTGGACTTTGTGTGGGCATGGATCGAACCCCGTCCTGGTGACTTTAACCCCGAAGCCTTTCGAGACATCGATTTCCTTGTTTCCCTGGCGCATCGCTACCATATCTACCTGCATCCAGAGCTGCTGATCGGCGGAGAAGTCGGCGAAGCTTATTGGGACGTAGCCTATCGGCAAGGCCGTCACCCGCATTCCGATCCGGACATGTTGCGTATCGAGACCGATCATGTCGGGGAGTTGGCTCGCCGCTACGCCAACGAACCCGCTATCCTCGGATGGGATCTGACCGACGAACCTCCGTTCTGGATCGCCCCTGAAACGACCGATGCGATGGCGATCAACTGGACACGTCTGCTCTCCTGGTCCATGCGCCGCTTCGACAAGATTCATCCCATCGTCGTAGGCACCAGCATGGAGGACGTGGGACGCGGACCATTCCGTCCAGACAACATTAAAGAAGAAGTCAATTTCTTCAGCATTCATCCTTATTCCATTTATGCTCCGAAACTTTTTCCTGATCCCATGCTCTCAGAGCGCGGGACCTATGACTCAGCATTTGAAACGGCACTCTCGGGCAGTGCCGGGCGTCCGGTGATGGTTCAGGAAATCGGAGCGTCGTCGGCACAATATGATCCCGGGGAAATCTCGAAATTTCTCCGCGCCAGCCTCTACTCTGGTTTGGGCGCCGGTGCCAATGGCTTCCTCATCTGGTGCTACACCGATGCCGCACCAGAGCAGTGGCATAAAGTTCCGTATTTGCGCTCGCCCCACGAGACACAGTTCGGGCTGACCACATGGGACGGGAAGGATCGGCCCTCAGCGCAGATGTTTCAAGACTTCGAAAAGGTGGTCGGCCAGCTAGACCTTACCGGCATTGAGCCCGCCGCAGCGGAAGCGGGCATCATCGTGCCCTACGAATGGTCCAAGCCGCATGGAGATTTCTCCCATTTCGGACTGACTGGACCGGAGGTGGTTCCTTACACCAGTACTGACGAAGGCGCAAACGTCAGCGGCCAATCGCAGCCCAATTTCAGCGAAGAAAACTCCTGGATCACAGGTTCATGGCTTTCTTCTTTCATCCTGGCGCGGCGTGCGGGACTGAAGGCTGACTTTCCTCGCGAATATGACGACTGGCAAAAGCGTCCGCTGACGCTGATGCCTTCGCCATTGACCAGTACGGACAGTTTCGTGGTCCATGTGCACTCTGATTTCTGGGACAAAGCTCGGCAATATGTTTCCAACGGTGGAGCACTCTATGCTTCCGTGGCCGCCGATGCCGCGATCCCCGAGATGGAAACTCTATTCGGCGCCCGGATGGTGGATACCAATCCCAAGGACGATGTCACCATCAAAGTCATAGTGCCATTCGGCAGTTTGAAACCGGGCGACACCTTCCATTACTCGGTTCCTAATCCTGGTCCACGCTCGTGGGGATCCATCCTGGAAGCAAAGGGCGGCACGATAATTGCAGTCGATCAAGACGGACGCCCGGCGCTTATCGCCAACAAAATCGGTACCGGGCACACTCTGCTGAGCGCCTATCCGATCGAGCTCTATCTGGCCAACGTTCCAGCAGTTTTCGATAAGCCGGAAGCATCCTACCGCATTTACCAGGCATTTCGGGAATGGTCGGGCATTACGCCGCGGTTCTACACGGACCAACCTTCAGTCGAAGTCCTTTCATTGAATGGAGCTTCGCGCGGCTATGTTGTTGCGACGAATCATGGCGCTGCAACACAAACTGTGACTGTAACTGCCTCTCAGCCCCTACACTCTGTTTCGCGGGTGAGTTCGACCGGAAGCAGGCGGGTGGAAGTATCGAAAACGAATTTCAAGGTTGATCTCGGCGCTTACGACGGCGCGGTATTCGAATGGAAGTAATCATTTCTCGAAGAGGAAGATCGCGAGGTAGACGGTTTGATTGCTGGAGTCGACATCGGTGGAACGAAGATAGCTGTCGGGATGGTTGACGATGCGGGCAACGTACTTGCACGCTCTGAATGCTCCACCGACCCGCCGCGAGGTTATGCGCAAGCCTTGGGCAACATTCGCAGAATGCTCGATGCGGCCGCTCACGAAATTGGTTCCAAGATTACGGGAATTGGCATTGGTTCGACGGGCCCGGTGCTGCCTCTCACGGGCGAGTTCGGCGATGTCAATTTCTTTCCGAATTGGAAAGGCGAGAATCTGGTTCGCGATTTATCCGATAGTTTCCAAGTCAGCGTCGCACTGGAAAACGATGCCGATGCCGCGGCTCTTGGCGAGGCGAGTTGGGGCGCGGGCAAGAACAAGAAGCGCC
Source organism: uncultured Acidobacteriota bacterium (assembly GCA_963763845.1). Lineage (GTDB taxonomy): Bacteria > Acidobacteriota > Terriglobia > Terriglobales > Acidobacteriaceae > Sulfotelmatobacter. The sequence continues at coordinate 284,727 of CAVXPX010000005.1, read as the reverse complement.
TGATATACGTGACGATTGGTACGGGCATCGGCACCGGTTTGATCATCGACGGACATTTATATCGAGGAGTGGACTACTCCCATCCCGAGATCGGTCATCATCTTGTTGATCCTTCGGGTCCCGCGTGTGTCTGCGGTTTTCGCGGGTGTTGGGAATCCCTTGCAGCTGGCCCCGCCATGACCGCGTGGATGAACGAACAGGCGCCATCGGACTATCCGCATGGCCGCGATCTCTCTGCGAAACGAATTTGTGAGCTGGCGGTTGCCGGCGAAGATCTGGCTGAACGGGCAGTCGATCGCGAGGCTTACTATCTCGGTCTCGGCGTAGCCAATCTCGTGACGATGTTCTGCCCTGATGCCATCGTGCTCGGCGGCAGCGTGATGAAGAGCGCTCCGCTGTTCCTAACCCGGATGAAAGAAATCGTTCGTCGGAGCTGCTCTCTGGTTCCATTCGACAAAGCCGAACTCACACTGGCATCGCTTGGAGAAAACGCAAATCTCATCGGCGCAGCCCGCGTCTGGTATCACCGATTTCAGGATGACGGGAGTTCAAGGTGAATCCTGAGCTCACGGTGCCTGCTCTGCAAATCATCCAGGGCAAGTATTTGGAAGACATCCTCGATGAGCCCCGAGCACTCGAGGCCACGCTCGCCAACCTTGACCCCTCTACAGCCTTGATCAATCTGGCTCGGCGCCTCGCAGAAGGGAAATTCTATCGCGTCGTCTTGACGGGCATGGGTTCTTCCTTCCACGCTCTCCATCCTTTGAATTTGCACCTAATCAGTCACGGCTTCACTGCGCTGATGGTGGAGACCTCTGAACTGGTCCATTACAAATCACGATTCTTCGATCCCAAGACGCTAATTGTCGCTGTATCACAATCCGGACAAAGCGCAGAAATGATTCGTCTGGCGGAAGTGAATCGGAAGCGTTCCGAGGTGATCGCAGTAACCAACACTCCGCAGAGTCCTCTGGTGCAGCATTCGACGGCCGCGCTCTTTACCCGCGCTGGAGCCGAATTTTCGGTCTCATGCAAGACGTATGTAACGGCATTGATGGTGCTGAAATTCCTGGGTGACATTCTGTGTCAACGCGACGCCAGGCAAAGCTGTCGGGAACTGGAAAAAGCCCCGCCGGCCGCAGCAGAGTATCTCAGCCGATGGAAAGAGCACGTCGAACTTCTGGCCAAGAAACTGCGCAGCGTCAAGCGTCTGTTCTTTGTAGGCCGGGGAGCTTCGCTTGCTGCCGTCAGCACCGGGGCTCTGATCATCAAGGAGTCGGATCACTTCCACGCCGAAGGAATGAGCAGCGCTGCGTTCCGCCACGGTCCGTTTGAGATGCTGAGCGAAGACACGTTGGTCGTGGTCTTTTCCGGCGATGAGAAGACCCGAGATCTGAACCAGCGCCTGCTCTGCGATATTCAACAGGGTGGCGGGCATGCTGAATTCATTGGACCGAACTCATCGCTCGAGCCTCTTTGTTTGCAGGATTACGGTGACGTTGTTCGTCCGATTCTGGAAATTGTGCCGGTGCAAATGATCACGCTGGCTTTGGCCGCGCTTGCGAACCGCGAAGCCGGGAAATTCGAACGAGCCGCCAAAATTACGACCACGGAGTAGTCAAGCGATGGCGAGAAGCCGTTACATGATTTCGTTGGTCTTCATGACCTTCTTTGTGATGTCGCTGTTGACCAACATTCTGGGCCCCATCGTCCCAGACATCATCAGCAGTTTCCACGTAAGCCTTGCGGCCGCGGCATTCTTGCCTTTTTCATTCTTTATTGCATACGGAGTCATGTCGATTCCGGCCGGCTTCCTCGTTGAGCGCTTCGGAGAAAAACCGGTAATGATCTCGGCATTTTCTGCCGGCACTATTGGATCGCTCATTTTTGCGTTCCATCCTGCCTACCAGGTAGCAGTCGTTTCACTTTTCATCATGGGCTCTGGGATGGCAACGCTGCAAACCGCGATCAATCCTCTGTTGCGGGTTGCTGGAGGCGAAGAACACTTCGCATTCAATTCGGCATTCGCGCAGCTGATTTTCGGCTCAGCATCGTTCTTGAGTCCTTACTTGTACTCATATCTGGTTCTCAACCTGGAAAAGTCTGGGTCGGACCCGCTGCTTCGAACTTTGGCGCGGCTGACTCCGCCCGGACTGCCATGGGCATCGCTCTATTGGATCTTCGCAGTGTTCACCATGGCGATGATTGTCGTGCTTTACTTCACCGTCTTCCCGCGCGTGGAGCGTTCCAGCGATGAAGCCGCAGGATCGTGGTCGATGTACGGAGACTTGCTCCATCGTCCGATGGTTTGGGCATTCTTTTTCAGTATATTCGCTTACGTAGGATCGGAGCAGGGCATGGCCGATTGGGCCTCCAAGTTTCTCTCCACCTACCACGGCTACGATCCACACACGACCGGGGCAACTGCCGTTGCATGGTTTTGGGGACTGCTCACCACAGGCTGCTTCATCGGCATGGGGCTGCTGAAGCTGTTCGACAGCCGTAAAGTTCTCGTCGGCGCGAGCATCTGTGCTGTTGTGTGTCTCACTGCAGCTCTGTTCGGCCCATCCCGCATCTCGCTACTTGCATTTCCTGCCGTGGGATTGTTCGCCTCTGTGATGTGGCCCATCCTCGTTTCTCTGGGATTGAACTCAATCTCGGAACATCACGGTCCGTTTTCTGGAATCCTCAGCACCGCGATCATGGGAGGGGCGGTGGTCCCACTCATCATTGGCCGTATTGGCGATCACTTCGGACTTCGCGCCGGCGTCGCATTTCTCTACCTCACGTTTGGATGCGTGCTCAGTGTCGGTTTCTGGGCAAAGCCGTTGATTACTAATGCCACCATAAGTCTCAAGAAGGTTGTGCCCGAACCCACAATTTAGGAATCGAACTGCGAGGTCTCGTGCGTAATTCTCATTTGTGTTTCTCAATCCTGTTTGCACTGGCCAGTTGTCCTTTTGGATGGAGTCAAACAACTGGATCGGCCGCAAAATCCGGTATCCCCTATCTCCAGCTAACAACGCCACGTCATGTCATGGCTGATGCCCAGCCATGGGAAGGCAAAGAATTTCCGCACACACTTTCTGTCCTCGAACTCAATCGCGCTGGATATCGTTATTGGGGATGGTACGGGCTGAACGAGGGAGCCGGAATTGGCCTTGCGCGCAGTAACGATCTGGTGAACTGGACGAAATACGAGAAGAACCCACTCTGGACCGACGCCCGTTGGCCCACCGTACTAGAAAATGCTGACCGCAAGCATCCCAAGTTGCTCTACTTTGCCATCACACGCGGCTATGACACACCGAGCAGCTATATTGTGCTGGCAACATCGGAAGACGGGATTCACCTGACTCAACGGCAGACCCTCGTAGCCGCGGTGCCCAACCAGCGTAATCAAAACCCAAATCTCTTTCGCGATCCCCGCTCCGGACGTTTCTACCTGACCTTTTATCGCGGGAACGATCACGACCACTTCGAGATCATTGGTAAGAGCGCGCGGCGAGTGCAGGATCTTGATAAGGCTCCTGAAAAGCTGCTGATCGAGACCGCGGAAACACTGGCGGCTCCCACGCTGCTCTATCGCAGGAATCCGGCTGGAGGTGAGAAAGGTGCTTATTACCTTGCCACTGAAATCTATCCTCATCGTTACACCGATAATCCAGAAGGAGAATGGCAGGTCCAAGTATTTTGGGCCGAGTCTCCCGACGGCAACTTCGAGCCGGTAACCGGCAATCCGGTCCTGCGCGGACAGCGCGCCTGCCTTTTCCAGCACGTTTTTAAAGGCCGTTTCTACGGTTTCGATTGTCATCTCGACACGCCAGATCACTGGGAACTCGAACTCACGGAAGCTCCCTTGCCGTGAACTGGTGGACTTGTTCCAAATTTCGTCGTCGCAAAACCGGCGAATCGGCGGCCGACGAAGCGGAACCGCAATAGAGTGACCTCACTCTTCATCTCCGCCCTCCTCGTCGAAGTAACTTTATCGGCCGCATCTTTCATAGCTGTTCAAGTCTTGAATCGAGGAACAGTTTGGGTATCTCGCTCGTGATTGATCTTTCCAAGCGGCGCCTGGTCAGGTTTTTCCGATCTGCCTTGCCCATATATTCGGGCCGCTCTCTCATAATGCATCGACACTGCGATCACGTCTTTGAGCGCTATCGCCCATTGGCAAGAGTTGCACCTTGACAAGCATCTGATTTCGGGGAATACTCACGCAGTTCGGCCAATTCCCCCCTTCATCTGTGTCCGAGCAGGGCCCACACCTATAACTGAGAACGAATAAATTTCCCCCAGATCTGGAGACTCGACCCTCTTTTTCGACAGGAGGGAGCTCATGGAATGTGCAAGAGTCCCGGAAGAAGGATTCCCGCCATTTTTGAAGTCGAGAAGGAGATCTTCGATGAAACCCATGACCATTGTTTTTTGGGCTCTATTCATCACCGTCGGCGTTGTTCTGGCAATGCTCGGAACCCAGCAGCAGGTTCAAAGCGCTTCCAACAAGAATGTCAGTCTGCATGCGACGCCGGCGGCTAGCCCTGCCGCACAGTTTGGAAGGAACAATCCGGCTGGTGGAATCGCCGTTGCCGTGCATCCTTTATCCGCCCCGGTCACCTCCTTGGTCACGCAGCAGTTCACGGCCACGGTCACCGGCACATTGAACGCGGGTGTGTCCTGGTACGTCGATGGAGTCTTAGGCGGCAACGAAAAAGTCGGCTGGATTGATGGCAGCGGACTTTACACGCCGCCAACGAACTTTTTGGTAGGCAAGCACACGATCACGGCAGTCAGCCAGGCAGACAGCACCAAAACGAGCACTGGCTCAGTCCACTTGACGAGTTTTGCGGGAGTGTACACCAATAAGTATGACAACTCACGCGACGGGTTGAACTCGCAGGAAACAGTCTTGACTCCTGCAAATGTGAACGTCAACAGCTTTGGAAAACTGTTTTCTTTCACCATCGATGGACAAGTCCAGGCGCAACCGCTCTATGTGTCCAACGTGTATATTCCGCATCCGCAGCATGGGAGTGCGGGTTACTACAACGTGATCTATGTTGCCACGGCCAACGACAGCGTGTACGCATACGATGCCGACGGGAAGGTCACTGGCACTCTCTGGAAAGACAGTTTCATTGATCCGCCCTCGGTCGTGCCCGTCCCCGGAAACTGCGTCGCGGCCAACGTGTCGATCATTGGAATTACGCCCACCCCTGTCATCGACCCCAGCACCAACACCATGTACTTGGAAGCACGAACCCTGGAAGGCCAAACGACGGCATGCTCCGGAACGTATGTGCACCGGTTGCATGCCCTGGATATCACAACCGGTGACGAGAAATTCGGCGGCCCGGTCGAAATTCAGGCCTCGGTTCCAGGTACGGGACAAGGGAGTTCCAAAGGTACGTTGGCATTCGATCCGCAGAAGGAGAACTCCCGGCCCGGAATGCTGCTTTCCCAATCTTCAGTCGACAAAAATAGCGTGGTGTACATCGCGACTGCGTCGAATACCGACTGGATGCCGTATCACGGCTGGCTTCTTGGGTACGATTCCCAGACTCTGGCCCAGAAGTATGTCTACTGCTCTACACGGAACGGTACAGCGGGAGGGATATGGCAGATGGGCGGCGGGCTTGCAGCCGATACGGAGGGCAACATTTTCGTTCAGACCGGAAACGGGACCTACGACAAGAATAGCGATTACGGGTCCTCGGTGCTGAAGTTGACGCCCAGCACTGCCGGTCTGACCCTCGTCGACTCCTATACCCCAAGCAATTACTCGACCCTCAATCACCAGGACTGGGATATTGCTTCCGGCGGACTACTTTTGTTGCCGGACCAAACGGGATCGGCTCCACACTTGATGGTAGGCGGCGGCAAAGAAGGAACGATCTATGTGATCAACCGTGACAATCTCGGCGGCTATCACTCCAACAGCAACAACATCGTGCAGTACATCGTGGGTGCTATCAAAGCATCCGTTAAGGGCGGGGTCGACAATGGCATCTGGAACACAGCCAGTTATTTCAATGGCAGTGTGTATATTTTCGGACAAAATGACTATCCCAAAATGTTCACCATAAAGAACGGTCTGCTGCCGACCAGCGCAACCTCCACTGCAAAGACCGTCATGCGCGGACCCGCCGCCATTATCTCGGCGAACGGGACCACGAATGGAATTGTGTGGACCTTGCAATATGATGTCTCCACCCCCACGCTGTGGGCCCTGAACCCCAGCAACCTCACCCAGGAGTACTACGACACCAACCAGGATTCAAAGCGTGACAAGGTGGCGTCCAAGAAAATATCGCGAGTGAATCCTACGATCGCCAACGGGCGGGTGTATGTGCCGGCAAATAATACGCTGGAGGTTTACGGTCTGCTGCAGTGACGAACTCTTGCGCTTCTTCAATCGGCTCGCCGCGAGCAAACGGCGTTGTATCTGTTTGAGGGTAGGATCCACCGATTAGTATCAGTCGACTTTTCGATCGCCGGCCCAGTCGTCTTGGTGGCAGAACGTTGCCTATGCAGTCAGAAGCGATCAGGGCGGGGATGCAGCCGTCCCAAGCGGGCCTTATGACGGGATCGGGACCGCGAGCTGGCTTGTGCGGAATACAAAGCTGCTTATCGTCTTTACCGTGACATTGAGGCTGAGGTTTCCCTGACTCACCTGAACTGGCTCGCCGAAGAAGTCATTTTGCGCGCCATCCCCACCATCCGGACAGGGTTCTGTTAGACGGGCTGAAGGCATTTTGACAAACGAACCATTCAATCCAGTTCTGACTTGGATCCTGGTCTCAGTGCGTTGCACTAAAGTGGAGATAATTCATCTTCCTTCTCGTCCCTCTTGGCTCCTGAGAATCTCTTTTCCAGGTATTTCCTCGCGAGGTCTTTTCCACCGAGGCCGAAGGCGATAGCCAAGCCCAGCATAATTGCTCCAAATAAGGTCGCGAAAAAGATCAGCATCGTCTGCTCCGCAATTCCCAACACTTCGCAAGCTACCGACAGCGCGAAGACGCTGATGATAATCCGAAGCGCGGTGCTCAATATTTGGGAGGAGCGAAGGCCGGCATTGACCGCCGCCAACAATGCTGCACGTGAAAAGAATCCGGCTGCTAAGGAGCCGACGAACAGAACGATGAGCGCTACAAACAAGCGCGGGAGAAAGAAAAAAAACTCTGAGACGTAATCCTGCAAACCCACAATCCCAAGAACGCTTACTCCCAAAAGAATGAACCCGATCCAGGCCACCCAAAAGACGAATCTGCTAACCAGTTCGGTGGACGATGGCAAAGCGGCTTGATTCAGCAGGTGGGTCGCGCCTGCACTTTCGGACAGCTTGGAAAACTTTGTAAGCCGAAGAGTGCTCCGCACCAGGATCCGCAACAGATAGGCAATCAGCCAGCCGATGAAGGCAATGATCAACATCACCATCAGACGCGGCAGGTAGTGTGCAAAGCCTCGAACCAGTTCTTGCCACGCCTGAATCAATTCGGACTCAATAATCTCGCGCATAGATCCCTCACTTTCCGTCAGCCCAGAGTTCAAGCAAGTGTGGCTTCAGCCTTTCGAACTCACCGCATAAGGATTCCACGTTGTTCGCGATGTCTCGGCTGGTAGCATCTCGGTTTTCCAGGAAAAAGGCCAAGCTTCGTCCTCGATAAAGAGGAACTAGCGCCTGGATGATGTGGTCACGATTGATGACAGACTTGTGATACGCTGCCGCGAATTCGAACACGGTCCTGGCCCATAAGTTGGGTGAATAGCTGAAGTCGCTGACGTCACAGGCTGCTACTCTCTGGAGCTCTGCGAGCGTCTGAGGTGAAAGGATTGAGCGGAAAACGGGCTCCAGTTCAGCGACTCCGGTCGCAAACATATCCCGCAGGCGTTTGCGGTTTACCCGGACCGAGTTCGAGTTGTCTTCGCACGGTTCTCCCGGGGTTGGTACCGGTTGAGAACCAGTAACCGCACTCCAAACCGCGAAATTCTTGTCCACCGTGGAAAACAGAGCTCCTACTGTCCTGCGCATGGCCGCAACAACATCGTTCGCACTCCGATGCGTCCCGGGCCCCTTTGGGCCAAGCAATACCTGAGACAGGCGATATTGTCCCGTGAGGGCGGTGGTCGTGAGAAAGATCTCGGCGCCGATTCTGCCCCACTCCTCGCTCCAGATTTCTTTGTTCAAGAAATCTGTTGCCAGCCGGCCGGATATCGCCAGCTCGGAAGCGTATGGTTCATAGATCCTATAGCCGTAGATTGCGCGGATCATGGGGTATAGGAGATTGCGCATAAGAACGCCTTCAAATCTCGGCCTGCAATAGACTGGGAGGACTAGATCGAAGCCGTCGTTGAAAACGGGGCGGACCAGACGTTGAATCCAGTCAGGTTCTATGGTGGTTGTTTCAGGCGAGACGAGAACGCAGACTCTGGCCCGTAGCAGGTCCGCAGCAGCCAGAATCATCCTCATTGCAGTCCCAGGCTCTGGGGTTCGGGCGTAGCGAGCGCTGATGCAGTGCAAAGTACGCAATGCGTAAACTTTGGATTCACGCCGCACGTCATCGATGGAGGCGCCGGTCACGATTTCGGATGTGCCGTCTTGTGATCCGCCATCCGAGTTAATGATGACAGCCCGTTCCCGTGGGAAGCACTTGAGAATTCCGGTTTGGATGGCCCGGACAACCGGTGCAATCGTTTTAGAGTTGTTATGCGTCGGAAGGCCGACAACGATATCCACCTCGCCCACATTGATGAGTTGGCGAAGAAACGCATCCGATAAAAGGGTCTCTTCCGCCAATTCAACCTCCGGTCAGTGCTTTGCGGCAGTGCTTCAATGTGTGCGTTGAAAGCACGGTACGTTCAGGGTTCAGATCCGCCGTAGCCGAAACCAGTAAAACTGGTATGGGCCCATGGTTAAAAGGTAAGGCAGATCACCGATGCGTGGAAAAATATTCTTTCCAAACATCTCAACGAGAATGTTTTTCTTGAAGCGGCTGAGGTCAAGTTCGACCGCCTGGGCCGCACTGGACAGGTTATTCACCACTAAAATCGTTTCCTTGCCAAGTTGGCGAATATAGGCTAGCACCCGGTGATTCGCGGGAAATAGAAACTCGATTGATCCGGCTCCGAAAACAGGCGTGGAGCGGCGAATCGCGATGATGTGTTTCATCCAGGAGAGCAACGAATGTTCCGTGCGTTCTTGAGATAACACATTCACGGCTGGGTAGCCGTACACTGGGTTCAGAATTGGGGGGGAGTAAAGACTTTCCGGATCCGCCGTCGAAAAGCCGCCGTTCCATCCCCCGCTCCATTGCATGGGAGTTCGCACCCCGTTGCGGTCGCCTAAATAAATGTTGTCCCCCATGCCGATTTCGTCCCCGTAATAAATGATGGGCGTTCCCGGCAATGACATCAGCATGCCATTCATTAATTCGATCCGCCGGCGATCATTCCCCAGGAGGGGAGCGAGACGCCTCCGGATACCCAGGTTGAGCCGCATGGCCTTATCATGCGCGTAAATGTCGTACATGTAATCACGTTCCATGTCGGTAACCATTTCCAGAGTTAACTCGTCATGGTTGCGGAGAAACAAGCACCACTGGCAGGAAGCCGGGATCTCTGGTGTCTGCTGGAGGATTTCGGTAATCGGCTTTCGGTCTTCCAGTCGCAGACCCATGAACATCCGCGGCATCAATGGAAAATGAAAAGCCATGTGGAACTCATCTCCATCACCAAAGTACGGTCGAAGGTCAGCAGGCCATTGATTGGCCTCGGCCAGCAGCATCGTTCCTGGGAACTCAGCGTCGATTCTCTTGCGCAGTGCCCGAATTACTTCATGGGTTTCGGGCAGGTTCTCGCAAGAGGTGCCCTCCCGCTCAATCAAGTAAGGAACTGCATCGAGCCGGAATCCATCAACTCCAAGCTGCAGCCAGAACTTCATCACATCCCACATCTCCTCGCGGACTTCTGGATTGTCGTAGTTCAGGTCTGGCTGGTGGGCAAAAAAACGGTGCCAGTAGTAGGACTTGGAAATCGGATCCCAACTCCAGTTCGACATTTCAGTGTCGAGGAAAATGATCCGCGTGCCGCGATATTTCGCATCGGTTTCGTTCCATACGTACCAGTCGCGCTTTGGATTCTCATGAGAACTTCGGGACTCGACGAACCACGGGTGTTGGTCCGAAGTATGGTTCAAGACCATCTCGATGATCACCCGGATGCCACGGTCATGAGCCATGGAAAGAAAGTTTCTAAAGTCAGCAAGAGTTCCGTAGCTGGGATGGACCGATGTGTAGTCAGAAATGTCGTAACCATCATCCCGCAACGGAGAAGGGAAGAATGGCATCAGCCAAATTGTAGAGATGCCCAGTTCCTGGACGTAGTCCAGTTTCTGCGCCAGACCCTGAAAATCGCCAATTCCGTCGCCATTGCTGTCAAAAAAGGTGCGCACATGAATCTGATAGATGATTGTGTCTTTGTGCCAGCCGGTTTCGCGCTTCAATTCCACTCTCCTGCTCCTTTCGCCAGGATACGTTGTTTCGCTGGCAGTGTAATCGTTACCGTTCATAGGCTCGGTTCAATTGCAGCAATCGCGCGGCGAAGTCAGAACTCCATGCGCCGGCAGAGATCGCCACCTCCACTTCCTCCTGAATACCTGGCAGGTTCATGCCCGCTACCCAACCCGAGAACATGGCGCAAAGGGATGATGGGCCGTCTCGGCGATTCAGGCCACTACGAATCATAATCCAGTCTATCGGCTCACGCTGTGCCCTCAGATAGGTTCGCAAAATGCGTTTTCTTTCGTGACGACTCGGCAAAGGCTGGCTTCGCTGAGGACGCTGATGAAGGAGTCTCCGATTTGGAGCCGATTCTGGAGAGTGGTGGAGAGCGGCCTCAAACGCCGTCCGCGCCTACTTCGTCAAAGGGCGATCAATAACGGTGGCATGGCTCCCCACTTGTTCTAGGAGTTTGCGGAGAACCCTTCCTCATAGCGAATACACGATAGAAGGTTGTTCGAAAGAGAGACTCATGATCAAGAGTTCGGCATGACCTCAGAGCCTACGGCACGTGCAACGCCCAGCCTTGAGGCCATTTTCACCAATTCGGCGAGGGAGTCGGCTTTCATTTTCTCCATTACCTTGCCGCGGTGCGCCTTCACGGTGATCTCGCTGATACCGAGTTCGCCACCGACCTGTTTATTCAATAGGCCAGAGACGACCAACGCCATGACCTGCCGCTCGCGAGAAGTGAGTGACACGTAACGCTCCCGGAGCGCCTGCACGTAAGCCTCGCAACTCAGAACAACTTGACTGCGTTCGAGGGCTTGACGGATAGCGCTCAACAATACATCGTCGTTGAATGGCTTCGTCAGGAATTCGACAGCGCCCGCCTTCATAGCTTGCACTGTCTTAGCAGCCCGTGGTGCAAGTCCAGATTCGCAAGCAAGAACTTTTGAGGTATCCACAGACTTTGTACGTAGAATCGGCGCATGGCGATGGGGACGCGGAAGCAGCGGGAGAAGCAAGATGAGATTTGGATCGCGCACAGCGAGTTGGCATCGGCTCCGGGGCATCCGTTTTATCAGCGCCTGAATGAGTTGCTGGAGGCGGAGCGCTTCGACGAGTTTGTCGAACGCCGGTGCGCGAAGTTTTATGCAGAGAAGTACGGGCGTCCGTCGCTGACGCCGGGGATTTACTTTCGGGCGCTGCTGATCGGGTATTTCGAGGGCATCGGAGCGGAGCGCGGGATTGCTTGGCGGCTGGCGGACTCGCTGGCCTTGCGGCGTTTCGTGGGCATCGCGCTGGACGAGTACACGCCGGATCACTCGACGATCTCGCGCACGCGAAGATTGATCGACCTGGATACGCATCGCGAAGTGTTCCGTTGGGTGTTGGGGGTGTTGGCCGATCGCGGACTGCTGAAGGGCCAGCGGATCGCGATTGATGCGACGACGCTGGAGGCGAACGCGGCCATGCGCTCGATCGTGCGGCGGGACACAGGGGCGAGTTACGAGGAGTTTCTACGCGGGCTGGCGAAGGCGTCGGGGATCGAAACGCCGACCCGGGAAGACCTGGCGCGGTTGGACCGTAAGCGCAAGAAACGGACGTCGAATAAGGAGTGGAAGAGTCCGGCGGACGGAGATGCGCGGATTGCGAAGATGAAGGACGGGCGCACGCATCTGGCCCACAAGGCGGAGCACGCGGTGGATCTGGACACGGGCGCGGTGGTGGCGGTCACGCTGCAGGGCGCCGATAAGGGCGACACGACCACGCTCGATGAGACGCTGTCCGAAGCCGGGATAGCAGTGGCGGAGCAGGTCGGACGCGAAGCAGAGTTGCGACCCGACGACCAACCGAAAGTGAACGTGGCCGGGATCGAGGAGACGGTAACCGACAAGGGATATCACAGCGGCGCGGTGGTGAAGCGGATGAAGGCGTACGGGGTGCGAAGCTACATTCCGGAGAAGAAACAAAAGGGCCGGCGGAACTGGGCGGGCAAAGCGGCCGAGCAGCAAGCGGTGTACGCGAACCGGCGGCGGGTGCGGGGCGCGTACGGCAAGAGTTTACTGCGGCGGCGCGGCGAGTTAGTCGAGCGCAGCTTCGCGCACTGCTACGAGACGGGCGGGATGCGGCGTTGCCATCTGCGCGGACGCGATAACATTCTGAAACGGCAGTTGGTGCATGTGGGCGCGTTCAATCTGAGCCTGATCCTGCGCAAGTTGCTGGGAGCGGGCACGCCGCGGGAACTGAGAAATCGCTTGGGCAGGCTCCTGGTACGCGTTGTTTTGCTGTTCTCGAACTGGAATAGTCAGCACAGGCTTCGTTGCCACTGTATCTCCGGGTCGGTTGCCAAGTGCGCCGCAAGATCGCGCACCCGGCTACGTCGCCCGCTTTGTAGAAAATCAGCTACATGCACCACGGGCTGTTAGGCACATCGCCGTGGCCGGTGATAAAAATAATTGGCATCTCAGTCCGGTCCACAGCGATGCGCTTTTGCAGTTCGAGGCCATTGACTCCCGGAAGAGAAATGTCAAGAATGAGACAGCTTGGAACGGGGACTCGTGGATGGCCGAGGAATTCTTGTGCAGAGGCAAATGTCTCCGGCTGCCACCCCTCGTTGCGGATCAAAAGCTCCAGAGATTCGCGAACCGAAATATCGTCGTCGACAACGAACACAATTGATATTGAGACTGCCATGCGCGACGTCCCCAATTGACCTGTAAACTCGCACGTTGCATTCATTCTATTCCCCACAATCAACAGAGTCCGGACTCTCATTTCGGGCGAAGCGCCCAGTTAACGGCCTCAAGCAGAGCCGTGTCGCTGAATGGCTTGAACAGGCACTCTATTGCACCCTGTTCTAATACTCGCGGGCGAACGGTTTCTTCCCGTTGAGCAGTTATGAAGACAATCGGAATCTCTCGCTGGCGAAGCTTTAGTTCCTGCTGAAGCTCCGGTCCGCTCATGCCCGGCATAGCAACGTCGAGGATCAGGCAACGGGTCTGGTCGATGCAGCCGGAGTCGAGAAACTCTTCTGCGGATGAGAATGCGCGGGCTGCAAATCCGAATTCGCCAAGGAGGTCGGGCAGCGATTCGCGCACAGATTCATCATCATCAACAACTGATACCAGTGGACGTTCGGTAGCACGCCTTTCCTGGCGCAATTCCATGTCACAAGAATGAGCCTCGTGCGGGAGAGCGTCCATTGGACTTTGGTATTGGTTTTGCCGCCGAGTTCAGTTATAGCCTGCCATTGACGTGTCATGCCGCATCCGACACCGAAGGTGTCTGACTGGCGCGAGTACCGTCGCTCGTCAAACCCACTGGTCTGCAGGGGACAGAAAACGAAAATGTAACTCCGGGACCGTTATTCGGAGTCGCCCATAGGCGTCCGCGATGGGCCTCGATAATGGACCGGCTGATCGATAGCCCGATTCCCATTCCATCGCTTTTCGTTGTAAAAAACGTTTGGAAGAGCTTGTCCGTGGCTTGAGGGGCGAAACCGACTCCCGCATCTTTCACGCTAAGACGCACCCGGTCTCCATCATCGCATTCGGTTTTGATCAGCAATTCTCTCGGTCGATCATCAACTCCGCTCATTGCATCCGAAGCGTTGCGGAACAGATTCGAAATCACCTGCTGCAGTTGGATTCGATCTCCGGTGACCAGCGGAAGGTCCTGGGCAAGTTCCGTTCGCAGGATCACACGGTTTTTGTGAAGTTCGCCCAACGATAGCGCAATTACCTCTCGCGTAGCCTCATTCAGGTCCATGGATTGGGGCATGGCCGATTTCCTGCTAAAGAGCGCACGCAATCGCGTGATCACCTCAGAGGCTCGGTTGCCATCGCGAATCGTGCGTCGCACGGTTTCGCGCGCGCCCTCGACATTGGGGGGATCGGCGGCCAGCATACGAAGGCAGGTGCTGGCATTGGTGATAATGCCCGACAGCGGCTGGTTGACTTCGTGCGCAATCGATGCGGTAAGTTCCCCTATCGTCGTCGCGCGTGTCATATGCGCCAGGTCCGCTTGCGTGACTCGTAGCTCTTCCTGGGATTGCTTCCAATCGTGCATGTCCACAACTGTGCCATGCCACTTCAGAATGTGCTCTTGCTGGTCCAGTAATGGGAGCGCATTCATTACGCACCATCGGTAGGTGCGATCCGCGGCGTGGAACGTACGAACCTCGACTCGGTAGGGGGCTCCGCTTGTGACACTGGACATCCACATGCGAGCCGCTTGCTCAATATCGTCTGGATGCAGAAGTTTCGTCCAGCCGTTGCCGATGACTTCTTCCGCGGAGAAACCAGTGTAATCGAGCAAGCGAGAATTACAGTAATCGATCGCCCCTTTCGATGTAGCACTCCAAAGCATCTCCGGAATGGTTTCGGTCATTTGGCGTAAGTTCTCTTGGGACTGTTTCAGATCCTCAATGTCTGTGGACGTGCCGACAAATTTAAGAAGGTTTCCTTCCTCGTCGCGTAACGCTGCGGCTCGATTGAGATGCCATCGATATGCCCCGTCCCGCGCGCGGCGAAACCGCGCTTCCATCGTAAAACCCTGCCCTGACCTTATCCCCTGCCAAAAACTCTTTGACGCTTTTTCGCGGTCCTCAGGATGAACTGCGGTCATCCACCCGTCGGGATGTGACTGGACGTAATCGAGCACCTGGCCCGTATACTCCAGCCACTTTTGGTTTGCGAAATCCGGTGTTCCGTCCGACCTAAGCGTCCAGGCCGCCACCGGAATCTGTTGCAACAAGCCAACCTGGAGTTGCAGCTCTGCATTCGCCGCTGCAAGTTCGGCAGTTCGTTGCGCGACTCGCCGATCGAGTTCGGTAGCGATACGCTTCTGCTGGCTCAGGAGCCGTGCCTCTTGCAGCCCGATCGACGCTTGACTTGCCGCAACGCTCAAGAGAAGTGCTTCGGTTTGCTGCGGAAAATCTGCCCGCTGAACCGCCGCGACGATTACGCCGAGTTCGCCCTGCAGGCCCAGTGGCAGAGGCATGATCGAAACGTCTCCCTCCCCCATAAGGTTCCGAAGGAGTGGGGGCCATTTCCGCGAAGGGTTGCCGAACGAGTGGCTGAGCGCCTCGCAGATCTCGTGTGTCGGGGGCATCGGCCCTCTCAATTGCGCGATTTTGACGATCTCGACGGGCGCCTCGCCGACGGGATTTGTCAGCCGCACGGACACGAGGTCCAGGCTGAGCATGCACATGAGAGCGTCGAGCAGTGTATCAAGAACTTGGGATGGATCGCCGCCACTCCAGATGGCAGCAAGACCAAGCAGGCTGACAAGATCGTTAATGCAGCGCTGAAGGCGCTTAATCTCGCCGGAGGGATGTTCGGGTTGGATCTCCATATCAGGCAGCCGTGGAGGATAAGGAAGTCCGCATCGCCCGACGTTCGCGAAGCTCGGGCAGGAACTGCTCGGGCGGCACAAAGAACGGATTCCGTTGCAGGATGCCGCCGATGATGATCATGGGATGGGTGCGCATAATGTCAACCACGGTGTCGCCGCCAAATTTGCCGAGTTGGTAGTTACAAATCACGGCGTCGTCGTGACGGCGCCACACCTCGTTCACGCGCGATTCGAACTCTACGACGTCGTCTACGTACGATCGATCTCTCACCACCCAGTCCATGCGGCAGCAAATGCGGCTCAACGGGAACCCTCCTTTGACGTTGCCGCTGGCCATCTGCTCGAACGCCGCCAGCATGCGGTCCTGATCGAAACAGCCGTCTCGAATGTACGCTTCGGTGTTGATCCGAACTTCGAGTTGCCCGCTCCGCTCCGCAACCGCCGTGTCGATCCCCACTGCAGCCAACCGTTGCAGATGATCGTGACGTTGATCCGGATTCACGACGTGCACGGCCTTGTCGCCACACTCAAACCCGTCCTTAATGAATGGCAGCAGGACGCGGTATTCTTCTTCGTCGTTATTGAAAAATGCGCAAACATGACGTACTTCGCCGAGCTGGGAGCCGGCAAGGGAGATGGAGCGCCGCGGTCTTCTTCATGGTGCAATCCTTCCGCTGGATTTCCTGCAACGGGGGTTCAGCGACTTCCGTCAGGTAAGAGAGAAACGGTCCCACGTTCTTCTGATCGGTAAGAATATGATGCCACCGCTTTACCGGTGATGTCCACCGATTCCGTCGGTGTCAATCGATACGTTCGTCCAACAGACTCGTCTCCCGACTTCTGGCTCAATAGCAGATAGTGCGTCGCACCCGAAACCATTCGGATATCTGCAACTGGCAATTCTCTGATCCAGCAATGCACTGCAACGATCCCAACGAGTCGACGTTGCAGCTGACTATGAAAATGGCGAGGGTGAAGCTCGCCGACCTGAAGCCGAAAACGCTCGCCATCATGCACGGCTCTAGCTTTACAGGTGACTGCGCCCGAGCACTCGACGACCTCAATGTGATGCTGCGCGAGGTCTTCGGCTGGCAGAAGTAGAGGCGGAGATCTCCAGTGCAGCAATCGCCGGTAACCTCACTCCTTATGCAGTTTGGCTGACTCGTCTTAAGGGCGAGAAACTAAATTTGGCCGACATTCTTCTGATTTCCGACCAAGAATACCAGCACTCGGTTGAGGCGAACGAGTTGCTTGGTCGCAGGGTTTTCTGCTGCCTGCGGGTCCATCAGGGCTGACTTTCGGAATGCGAATGCGGCGGAAGCAACTCCGCACCTTTGATCATCCCCTGCTTCTAGTAATCGAAGGGTGTTCGCAGAATAATCTCACGCCACTAGCAAGATCTTCCCGACACCACCCTTTTCTGCTTCGGCTTGAGCCTCGGCCGCTTCACTGAGTGGCAGTCTCCGGCTAATCGGGATTACTAGCTTGCCATCTCGCACCGCTTCGGCCATGAACTCAAGGGTCTTCCTCTCGAATTGTGAGAATACGTGCACCACCTTCACATACGGGTACTTCGCGGCGTTTGTCGGCACGTCGACAACTGATGCATATACGCCCCCCGCCTTGACCTTGGCGATCAGCTTTTCGGCGATTCTACCGCCGACCGTATCCGCCACCGCATCGAGCGGCGGAAGACTCGCAATCGCGGTGTCGTCGTCGGTTGCGACAACCTGATCCGCGCCCACAGTCTTCGCCTCATCCATCTGCTTCTTCAAAACCCCCGCGACCACGATCGCCCCCCGTTCCTTCGCAGTGAACACTGCCGAACGTCCCACATTTCCAGCGGCACCCACGACAAGAACCATCTGGCCCGCTTTGATTCCCGTCCCTGACATGAGCTGGTTGCCGGTTGTCGTCACCAGCGGCAGCGCCGCCGCCTGAATCAGATCAAGTCCCTTGGGAACTTTCGCCAGAATGGCGGCTTTCACCACACAAAGTTCCGCGTAGGTATTGTCCGCCATGGCGAACACCTGATCGCCAACCGAAAACTCTTCCACGGCCGGTCCAATCTTGACCACAGTCCCTGCCATATCGACTCCTATGAGGCCAGGGAACTTGAGGGGATAAAAATCCTTGGTTAATCCAGCGCGTCGTTTGTAATCGATCGGATTCACGCTCGTGGCGGCAACCCGCACCAGCACCTCGCCCGGACCCGGAACCGGGTCAGGATAATCCTCGAACTTGAGTACTTCCGGACCGCCATATTGGTGGACAACAACTGCTTTCATATTTCATCTCCTTGTACGGTGCGCAAACAGTCACTGACAAAACTTAGATGAGCGAAGCTAGAATCGCTTGGGATTTCACTTCACTTTTACCATTACTCTTTCTATTGGCCGACTCTCTGACCAGTGGATTCTTAGCTCTGTACTCGGCGTTCGCTCGTCACAGCGCGTTTGGCGGCAGCCTCTGCTCTATTCTTTTGAGGATGAATGCCCAGGTCGTGCCATGACGTTTCCGCGAGGTTGACGTCGTAGTAGTTTGCAGCTTTCTCGATGTTCGCGAACGCCAAAGCACGGTCGGCATCGGAGACGTCGATGACTTGATCGAACCGCGCGACCGCGTTACGCACATGTTCTGCGTCGGTCAGTGGTTCTTTACGCTGCTTCGGAAACGCGTAGACGCTGTCGGGCAAGTTGCTCTGCATCGTCAACTGTCCGTGTTTCTCGTGCGGTTTCCATGTCGGTTCTGTCATGTCTTTGCCATCCTTCCTTCAAATGTTTGGCAAGAGAGCGAGCGCAGTGTCTGCCATTTGTCCCCTAAAGTTCGTGAGCGAATCGCTCATCACCCAGCTCGCAGAGGCAATTCATCGGATATCAGCTCAGCATCGAACAGCTTCAGGCCCCCTGGAATTCTGGAGCGGGCCTGCTCCCGCCTGCTCCCATTATCCGATCTCTCGCACGATCGTCGTAAGAGTTGTGTCCGCAGAGATCATTCTCAGGATTCTTCACTCGCACGTTGGAATGATCGAAAACCGATTCATCTTTCCGTGTCGATCTTTAAGCACAGTTTCAATTCACCGCCAAGAAGGCGATTCGTGCCACAAAATAAAATGCGCCTCCAATGGCACCAGTGCCCCGAGGTGCTGCGGAACGAGGCGCGGAGTGTAGTCCGCAACCGGGCGTCCGGCCTCGACAACTGCAGTGTATGTGAAGCCACCTGTTGCCCCAATCAGGCCTTCGCCCCGGCTCATAATTAGCGTGACTGGGGCAGCGTCTTTCCCCTCCTCAGCATAAAGTTCGACCCGTACCGCCTCGGGGTTGATATCGTCAAGAAAGACCTGAACCTGGAAAAGATATTGCTCGCCCTCGTGTTGAACGGTCGCGGAACCGAATCGCAATGCGGACCAATGTTTGGCAAGTTCATCCTGCCACGCGATCAAATCGGCTCCCAGGGAACCTCGATTCTCCTCGCGCTCGTGAAAAGCAGCCGCCGCCGACAAATAGTATTCATCGGTGTATTGGCGCACGGCACGATTTGCCGAAAAGGTTGGAGTCAATCGAGCCATGCTTTCGCGCATGCGAGAAACCCATCCACGCGGAACTCCACGCTCGTCGCGGGCATAGAACTCTGGGATAACCTCTCCTTCGAGGAGCGCATAAAGAGTTTCGGCTTCGCTTGCGTCCCAGGAAGGGTCATCCCCATGTTCACGGCCATCCCCGATCGCCCAGCCTACTTCCGGAGAATAAGCCTCCGCCCACCAGCCATCGAGTTCAGAAAGATTCAACCCGCCGTTCACCAGCACCTTCATGCCGCTGGTGCCGCTAGCTTCCCAAGGCCGTCGCGGAGTGTTAACCCAAACGTCCACGCCCTGAACCAGATGTTCGGCCATAAGTGCGTCGTAATCAGAAAGGAAAACCACCCGGGATCGAACCTCAGGACGGCGGGCAAATTCGACCCACTGCTGGATCATTTCCTGGCCCTGCATATCTTCGGGATGAGCCTTCCCCGCAAGAACGAGTTGCACAGGACGATCGCGATTAATCAGGATGTTGAGAAGCCGCGACGGATTACGTAGAAGAAGGTTGGGTCGTTTGTAGGGCGCAAAGCGACGGGCAAACCCCAAGGTCAAAACATTGTCGTCGAGTATCAGTGCTGCCTGCGCCAGATCTTCGGACGATGCTCCTCGAGTTGCCAATTGACGAACGTAAAGTTTACGGACGTAGTCAACGAGAATCTTTCGACTATCAGCGCGGAGTTGCCATAAGTCGGAGTCGTTCACGGCGGCAACATCCCTTTCCATGTTTGCCAGGGTTCCCCGCCAACGGCTCTTGCCGCAAGCCAATTCCCACAGGTGGTCCGCTTCGGCAGAGTCCCACGTGGGCACGTGCACTCCGTTAGTCACATGTGTCACGGGAACTTCTGTTTCCGGCCACCTTGGAAACAGCACCTGGAAAATTCGCCGGCTTACTTGGCCGTGCAATTTACTCACCCCGTTGACGGCGCCGCTGCCCCGGACCGCCAGGTAGGCCATATTGAACGGTTCGGACGAATCGTGGGGATTCCTCCGACCCAGTCCCAGAAGCTCATCGAAGGAAATCAACAGCTTCTCCTCAGCATACTTTCTGAGGTATCGCTCGAGCAGGCTGGGCGTGAACCGGTCAAAGCCCGCCTCCACCGGAGTGTGGGTTGTAAAAAGGTTGCCGGCACGAGTGATCGTCAGCGCCAGATCGAAGGGCTCTCCGGTGTCTTCCATGTAGGAACGCGCCCGCTCCAGCACCGCGAATGCAGCGTGGCCTTCATTCAGATGGCAAACTTCGGGGCGCAGCCCGAGGGCCCGCAGCAGACGCCAGCCTCCAATGCCAAGCACCAACTCCTGTTTCACCCGCAACTCCGGCCCGCCGCCGTAAAGTTCAGTGGTTATGCCGCGATAAGCCGGAGGGTTTGCGGGATCGTTGGCATCGAGCAAATACAATCTCGCCCTGCCGACCTGCACTTGCCAAACTCGGATCCACAACTTAAAGCCAGGCAAAGGGAGGACCAGGCGCAGCCATTCGCCATTTGGCTCCCGCACCGGTCTGATCGGCAGCTGGCCGGGATCGTTGAATGGGTACAAAGCCTGCTGGTGACCTTGCGCATCAATTTCCTGCCGAAAATAGCCTTGTTGATAGAGTAGGCCGATTCCGGTCACAGGGACTCCCAGGTTACTTGCTGCTTTGAGCTGATCGCCGGCTACGTTTCCGAGTCCGCCCGAATAAATCGGCAAGGCCTCGCTTAGCATGAACTCCATGGAAAAATACGCAATTGTCGATATGCCCGAACCTGGATGCGCCTCTTGAAACCATCCTTCCGACTCTTCAGCAAGCGTTTTCTCTTGGTGAAGATCAGTCAACAGCCTTTGAAAGCTCGGGTCGGCGGTAACGCTTTGCAGTTTTTCCCGAGATACGGTTTGCAGCAGAACCCAAGGATTGTGCGTCAGGTCCCAGAGTTCGGGGTCGAGTTGCTCCCAAAGCCGATCCGCCGAGTGATTGAACGACCATCTCAGGTCCAGAGCTAAGTCGGTCAGCGCATCCGAAATGGTTGTATCGATGGGAGGATCGACGTATGTTGGACTACTCATAAGCAACTCCTTCTCATGGCTGATCCGCTTAAGCGGCCTGGGCGCTGCGAGCAAGTGCATCCGAAACAATCGTCTGGGCTTCGTCTTCGATTCGCCTTAGATGATCCTGCCCAAGGAAACTCTCGGCGTAAATCTTGTAGATTTCTTCCGTGCCCGATGGACGCGCTGCAAACCAGCCATTCTTGGCAATTACTTTGATTCCTCCGATCGGGTTGCCGCCTCCCGGTGCGGTGGTCAAAATCTGCTGGATCGGCTCGCCCGCAACTTCCGTAGCGTGAATGTCGGATGGAGACAATTTTTCGAGAACGGTTTTTTGTTCGGGCGTGGCGGGAGCTTCGATGCGTTCGTAGACGGGATCGCCCAGTTCTCGAGTGAGCTCACGATAGATCTCGCCCGGATCTCTGCCCATGCGCGCCGTAATTTCCGCCGAGAGTAGACAAGGAATGATTCCGTCCTTATCCGTAGTCCAGACGCTGCCGTCACGCCGAAGAAAAGAAGAACCAGCACTTTCTTCGCCCCCAAAACCCAACCGGCCCGCAAGCAAGCCTTCGACAAGCCATTTAAAGCCCACCGGGACTTCGTAGAGCGGCCGTTGCAACCGCGCGCTGACACGATCGATCATGCTGCTGCTAACTACGGTCTTCCCAACGGCCACGTTTCCGCGCCAGCTCTTCCGCTTTGAAAATAAGTAATGCACGCAGACCGAAAGGTAATGGTTTGGGGGCAGCAACCCACTTCCCTTAGTGACGATGCCATGGCGGTCATGGTCGGTGTCACTTGCAAATGCAATGTCAAACTTATCTTTCAGGCCGATAAGCCTTTGCATAGCATATGGCGAGGAAGGATCCATACGAATCTTTCCATCCCAATCCACGGTCATGAAACGAAACGTTGGATCAACAGATTTGTTTACGATCGTGAGGTCTAGACCGTACTGTTCAGCAATTCGTGGCCAATAGTCGATGCCAGCCCCTCCGAGGGGGTCTACTCCAAGCTTGATATTGGCATTCTTGATCGCAGCCAGGTCGACGACGTTGTCGAGATCATCGACATAGGCTTTCAAGAAATCGTGCTTGTGCGTCGTGGAGGCTTGGAGCGCTTTCTTGAAGGAAACTCTTTTGACGCCCTCCAACGCCCATCGCAAATATTCATTAGCTTTCGATTCGATCCAGGAAGTTACGCCCGAATCGGCTGGTCCTCCATGTGGAGGATCGTATTTAAAACCGCCGTCGTCGGGAGGATTGTGAGACGGCGTGATTACAATGCCGTCGGCAAGCCCTGACTCTCTGTCTCGGTTGTAACCCAGAATCGAATGGGAGACCGCCGGGGTCGGGGTGTACGCGATGCCATCCGAAAGCATTACTTCAACGTTGTTTGCCGCAAGTACTTCCAGCGCGCTCGCAAATGCGGGCTCGGACAAAGCGTGGGTATCCATCCCAAGAAAGAGTGGCCCGTCGATGTTCTGGAGCTTCCGGTAGTCACAAATCGCCTGCGTGATTGCCAGGATATGCCACTCGTTGAACGCCACGTCCGTAGCAGATCCGCGATGGCCGGACGTGCCAAACACAACACACTGTCTCGGGTCGCTCGGATCCGGGCGCAGCTCGTAGTAGGCCGTAATCAGCTTCGGAACATTTACCAAAATAGAGGGATCAGCTGGTTTGCCGGCAGCGGAGCTAATTTTCACCTGTCACCTCGCTCTCGTCGGTCAAAAGAATTGCACTCGACCTGGGTTCGACCCGAAAGCTGATCTGGCATTGCAGGGAGGGCTCTTTGCCAGTCTCGAAAGATGCATTTAGGCGTGGTGCCCGCGTCATCGACCGTCGAAATGCTCAAGTCATTCAGGCTGCTCGACGAATCGTAGCCACGGGCAGCGGCAAAGTCCCAATCTTCGATGCCGGCAATTGCTCTCGCAAACGGATCCAGAAGCAACTTATGTGCGTTAAAGCGATGGCCTTGTTCCGGTTGATAGGGTCCTTCGATGCGATAGCCATAGCGTTGACCTGCGGGAATTCCCCGCAGCCATACATGCCACAGGTCACCATTGCGATGACGCGCCGGATCGAAATCAATGCTCCGGGTTGGAGACGAATCGTCAGCATTTCGATAGAGCTCCAGGCGAACACCGGTCGCGTGACGGCTGAACAAAACAAAATTAACCCCGCGGCCGTATTGATGTGCACCCCCAATCGGCAGCGGATTTCCCGCCTGAACCTCACCCTCCTCAAGGGGGGCTTCTAGAGTGTCGGATTCATTCTGTTTCGCCGTAAGTTCAGCCATCGAGCTCCTATTCACAATGTGAATCCTGCTTTCTGTTCGCGCGCCCCGCAGACTTACAAGCATGCAGCAGTTCAGCGCGGCGTGCCATTGGACCTTGGTATTGCCAATACCTTCGTCCAATAGACTGGTCGTCGCGGTTCTGGCTTAATTATCGGGGCGCTGGTAGGAGCAATTGTTACCACCTCAACTACCGCGCCTCATATCGAGCGGACACTGTATCGAACTTGGAGTCGTCAATGAACGCTGTACAAATCGAACAGAAGAGCTATGAGATGCCCCCACGGGAGGGCTTCACCGTCGCACATTTTCTCACCGCTGCCGACGTCGACCGATCGGCCCGCTTCTACGAAAAGGTCTTCGGCGGTCGCATCCTGAGCACAGGTGACAGTGAGGGCGCGCCTGCGTTCATTCAGATCGCGAACACCTGGCTGCTTGTCAACGTCGGGGGCGGGCCCACGCCTGACCAGCCGACGGTAACACTGAGCGTCCCCGACCCGGATAAGATCAACGGCTCTTTGAATATACGCGTCGCGGATATTCAAGCGTGCTATGAATTATGGAAAAGTCGAGGAGCCGAATTCATCACGGCACCGATACCGAAGTACGGCGAGACGCGCTGCTGGCCAATACGTTTTTCCAATGGACTCAATCCGCTTGCTTCTGACTAAGTCATCCAATGGACAATTTCCCCCAAAACGTCTTTTAAGGGGCTCGAAGAACAGACCTTAGCAATGCGAATCGAATCGGGTGAGCACAAATAAATTCTGAATCCAAGAAAAGGAGATGAACGATGAATAACATGCCAAGACAGGACCAAAACTCGGTCGTTGCAATTTTCAGCCAACACTCCGCAGCAGAAAATGCCATCAAGGATTTGAAGGGTGATGGATTTGATATCAAGAAGCTGGCCGTCGTCGGCCGCGACTATCAAACAGAATCGGATGTTGTCGGCTTCTATAACACCGGCGACAGGATGAAATATTGGGGCAAATGGGGCGCATTCTGGGGCGGGCTCTGGGGGCTGCTCTTCGGCGCGGCGTTTTTAATCGTCCCAGGCATTGGCCCCGTTGTTGCAGCTGGCTCGATTGTCTCGTGGATCGTCGCCGCGCTTGAGGGAGCAGTCGTTGTGGGAGGGCTCAGTGCCCTCGGTGCAGGACTCTACAGCATCGGCGTTCCCAAGAACAGCGTCGTAAAATACGAGACGTCGATCAAGGCCGGCAAGTTCGTTCTTGTTGCGCATGGAACTGCCGACGAGGTGGCGAAAGCCCGCGACATGTTGAAGACTTCGGGCGCGGAGCAAATCGACAGCTACCAGCCCTCGACCGAAGTGGCGCGCGTGGCGTGAGCCGGCTGCGCTCATTCAGGAATTACTGCAATTCACTGCCAACATCTACCATAGTGGCCTTACTACAAAGGCCACTGTGGTTTATCGACTGCAGCCTGGTGGAAGCAGATGCCGCCGGTACGAACCCTCATCGCTCGCGTCCATGATCACTTTGAACCGGCACTCCCGCCTGGCATAGTCATCCCTGTTTCAACAATGTTCCGGTTGCGCCGAAATTGTCTTCCGGAGTCACGCTTTTGATAGCGAGACTTTCGCGGAGTGAATGTCGTCCCCATTAATAGTCTATTAATGCCTTCGGATGGTGAGGGTCCCTTGTGGACGCCGAAGCGATGCTGAAGTCACACCACCGATACCAAAGTCCAATGGCGCTCGACCTTGCCGTGATGCATCTTTGGTATTGGAGGCCGCCGCCGATTTGTTTTGCATCCAGAGAAACTCTTCACTCAATAGATCGTAACGAGCCGCAAACTCAAGGAATCGAAACCGCATCTTCTGAACCAAGGATGTAAGTCGTATGGGCCAGCCTGCAAAAATGCCCGAGGTTCTCGGCATTGCAACCGTATTGGGAATTGCTGGAGTCATCGCGACATTCGGGTTGTTTTACCTGGGCGAAATGGTTTTTCATCTCGGGCGCGAGACGATCCAGTCAGTCATCTATCTCAAGCTATCCGTGGCAGGGCATTCGACCATCTTTGTCTGGACAACCAGTACTGCGCCCCAAAGAGCAGTCGATTTGTTAAGGTACTGCATAAATTATGTAGCCGCCCAATGGAGCGCCATCACTTTGAGTTCATTGATCCTTCGTGGGATCTGTACTTCATTCCGGCAGCTGACAGTGCAAGATTCGCATCCTCCGCAAGCATCAAGTCCTCTACCCCGTGCGACTGAGGCGAGCGTTTGTCGTGCGATTTCGGTGTTCCGGTATTGCACGGCGTACATGTGAGACCGCATCAATACAGGAACGTCAACCTGTTTCGGACAACTCTTCTTGCACTCGCCACACTGCTGGCAAAATTCCGCTTCGGCTATAAAGGTCCTGTCCGCCAGGAATCGTTTCTCTTTTTCGGTATAGGCTAAGTCCCGCACGACCGAGAAATCCTGTTCCAGATGTTCATATGTGCTGAACCCTGGTATCGCTGTGCTGACAAACTCATGATTCAGCACCCATTTCAATAGAGCCGTCTGACTCTCGGCAGGCAATTCTTTGGGAAGCTTCGGATCCGGCTTTACGGTGCCGCCGGCTTGTGTCTTCATGGCGACAATTCCTATTCCGGACTTCGCGGCTCGCTCGATGGTTGAGAGAATTTCCGGATCATGGGCCATCGTGTAGTTCAGCATGACGAGCGCGACATCGAAAACGCCCAAAGGTATGGCCGCGTTGAGGACTTCAACCGTCCTGTGGGTCGATAGTCCAATAAATCTGGTCTTGCCATCTTTCTTCAGTATCTGCAGCGCCTCGAGAGGACCTTCAGCCTTGGCGTCTTCTACGGAATCGACGGCATGGTGATAAAGGATGTCGACATGGTCCATCTGCAGCCTTCTCAAACTGGATTCAACCCCATCAATGAAAAGCCTCTTGGCCTCTGCGGAATTCTGCGAATGATTGCGTGATGGCTGCTTGGTCGAGATCACAACCTTGTCCCGCACTCCCATCTCTCTGATCGCATTCCCAACCATCTCCTCGTTGCGTCCCTGCTGGTACACCGCGGCTGTATCGAAATGTCGGATTCCAAGCTCGTACGCGCGGTGCAGCAGGCCGGGTATATCCGCGTTCATGACTCCCATGCTGACTACCGGAAGCGTGATTCCAGTTTTTCCTAGCGTGCGTTGGATGAGACGAAGATCCGCAGAATCTGCGAGCAGCGATTCCGCTTTCCCGATTACACTCGCTGCACCTGCCCAAAGGATGGGCTTCACGATGAAGTCCCGACGATTCCATTCATGATTTTTCATAGTCAGTCCTCACTCCGTACTTCTATTTCTGCCCTGGCGATTTATGGAAGGCTCCGCGCTGCGGTCTGCAAAATGCCGGCGCCGTTTTGCCCAGGATTGAAAACTGCGATCAGGTAGCGGCCACGCGTTCGCGCAATCACGTGTCCCTCGAAGCTATTGCTCCCGCGCATGCCGTTCTCGCCTAACTCGGGTGCGAGAACTGCCTCGCCACTCTGCTTGAAATGCTTTGCAAATTGTTCCGCTCGCAGTTTCGCGGCCGGCCTGTCGTTCGCCACTGAAACGACGAGCTTCATCTGTTGACGGCCTTGCGCGTACGTCACTATGTAAGCTGGCGACAGGAAAGCATGCCCGAGCGGGTCCTTCTTTATGTATTGTTCGGAATGGGATATACGGCCTTCTCGCGGAAGCTGGGCGAGCAAAGCCGGCAACGATCGGCTACCCCCGATGCGGCTGGAGAGAAGCCGCGCAAACTCGTCGAACAACGTGTCCACACCGGGCCCGGAGCCCGACAATTTGACGTAATACTGCCCTCCGAGAAAATTGAGAATGCCTTTGTCACGATATCCTTCGGCTCCGATCGAAAGGAACTTGTAGTTCGGCGAACGCTCGGAGCTGTAAATTCCAAACGCATCGTCTCCATTGCCCATCTCGTAGAGGTCAACAGTTAGGTCGGTCGTGCCGCTTTTGAACTCCTGGTGTAGAAGAGCCTTGAAGTCGTAGAGCAGATAAAGGTCTGCACCGCCATCAATGTATTGATAGAGAGTCTCAGCGTTGTACGTGATGGGCGCCCCTTGCGCGACCGCGTGACCTGGAAGCGGCCCGCGCAGGAGACCTGAGACCGAAACCGTGTTGGAGGCCTTCTCCGTCGGTACAATTCCAGAGGGCGCGAAGCCCTGAGCCTGTGCCAACACTGCTCCCAATATCAGGCAAATCAGCAGGGTGATGCTGCGGTGATCCGTTTTCATTCTTGCTCGCTCCCTCCTGGATCGTTGATCGACTCGGTCAAATCGCTTTTATCCGCGTGCGCACCTTTTCGAACTCATATGTGCCGAGCCCGCGGTCGGCTGCCATCTTCAAGTAAGGCAGAGCGGCAACATCGAGATCCCAGAACGCTTTGGCCACGTAAGCATCCAGAGCGACCGGGTTCGTACCGGCGACCATCGTCTTCTTCAGCAGAACGTCTTGCAGATTGCCGCCAGTTGGCCCGTTGCGAACCAGGATGCGGTAGCAATCGATCATCGTGAGCGTGGGCCGCACAAAATCGGCCAGATCCACCAGGCTTTCGTGAATATTCTGGTGCAACTGATGCCGAGGTCCACCGAGCATTCCGTACCAGTTCTTCATGCCCAGAGTGGTGCCGGTCAGGCTGTGGTGCTTGGCGATGGGAATGTTGATCACCTTGTCGACATTCAGGAAGGGACTGAAAATCTGCCATACGCGCAGGATTTCTCCTTGCAAGTCCACTTCCTTGAACATCGCCGGATCGGGGAGGATGACTTCCGCGCCGGCGTGCTGCGCTGCTTCCGCGATTCCGGACCTTTCAAAGCAGCGCCGCGGATCGTTGCAGCTCACGTCTGTAACGATCACACGCTTGGCTCCGGCCGTCGCGCACTGGCGGACGACCTCGGCAATCACGTCAGGATTCGTGGTGGCGGCCTGCTCGGGAACCCGATCCCATCCGATGTTAGGCTTGACGAGCACGACATCTCCGCGCGCGATGAAGCGGCGAATTCCGCCCAGTTCCTCGATCGCTTGCCGAGCCAGTTGCGCCGGATCGTCGCCGGTAATGATGGCCATCTCAGGAAATTGCGGGTTCGCCGCGATCGTGTGACCGCGCTTGGCCGTGATCGCCAAGGCCGCTTCAGGACGCCAGCTATGCTCACTCAGCCAAATCCCCAAACCCGCTGCGCCGGCACTTGCTCCCGCCACGCGAAGCAGCTTGATTAATGCGTCACGGCGACTCAGAGTCGGAGTCTCGGATTCCATGTCAGCTCTTCCTCCGGTTCAACAAAATCTGGTTCGTGCGAGAGCGGCTCTCGCCAACACTGGTGACATAGACCGCCGGGCGATCCTGCACGGGACACGCGTATTCGCAAGCACCACAACCCACGCAGCGCGAGGGATTGAGATAAGGCTGTTTCAGTTCTTTGACGTTGCCCGCAGCATCCATAACCTCTGCGCTCTGCAGATAAATTGCTTTCGGCGAAGTAGGGCACCATTCCTCGCAGACGATGCACTCTGTTGCCATCGCCCAAGGCAAGCATCGACTGCGATCGTAAAATGCGGTTCCTAAACGAACGGGCTGATCAGTGTGCCCAACGTCCACCGACCAGCCTTTTTCTTTTCCAGTGATTTCCCAGATCGCTCCCGTGGGACACACTTGCGAGCACAACACGCAACTGGGTTCACAGTAGCCAATTCGAGGCACCAGGACTGGTGTCCACAAGCCTTCGAGTCCAGCCTCGGAGAATGCGGGATGCAAAGCGTTATTGGGACAAACTTTCATGCACTCGCCGCAACGAACGCAGCGCGACAAGAAGTACTCCTCGTCCAGCGCTCCCGGAGGCCGCAACAGCCGTTCATCCCTCTGAACGGCGAAGCCGGGAGTGCTGCGCATCAGGGGAACCAGCGCAGCGCCTGCAGCCAGCCCAGTCAGGACTTTCCTCCTCTGCAGGTTTGCGCCAACGGCTTTCTGCGCCGGGAACCACTCAAATCGCAAACCGCGTTCGGGGCACTCGTCCACGCAATTCAGGCACAGAAGACACTCGGATTGATGCCACGGCACACCGCCGATCGGATCGTCCCCGCCCTGGCAACGTAGAAGGCAGCGATTGCAGTCATTGCAATGCTCAGGGTTCTTGACGAGTCCAAGCACAGACCAGCGTGAAACAACTCCCAGCAACGCTCCCAGTGGGCAAACTGCGCGGCACCAGAATCGCGTAATTCGAAAATTCAGGCTGATGACAAAGATGAAGAGGATTCCCAGCCATACTCCTGAACGGAAGTACGGCTGCTTGAATCCAAGCAGAAACAAACCGAAGATAAAGTGCAGAACGCTGCCGGCGGTCTGCACGAATCCGGAGCGGCTGTGCTCCAGCAATCCCAGGAACGCACGCAAACCA
This sequence comes from uncultured Acidobacteriota bacterium, assembly GCA_963763845.1. Classification (GTDB taxonomy): domain Bacteria; phylum Acidobacteriota; class Terriglobia; order Terriglobales; family Acidobacteriaceae; genus Sulfotelmatobacter. Next base: position 254,550 of record CAVXPX010000005.1, on the reverse strand, counting down.
TAACTGGTCGCAGGCAGAACCGATAAACCGGCGGAACGCACCAGGAATGAAAACGGATCGAGCCACCCAACAATACCCGTGCCGAACATCGCGGACACCAGACAAACGATCAGCAAGTAATACTTGGTCGTTTGCCAGCGTTTGTAGCGGTTTGATTCGATAAGTTGCTTGCCACGCTTCCGCTCAGATTTGAGGCTGCCGAAGAAGTGATGAATCGAACCCAGCGGACAGATCCATCCGCAAAAGAACCTGCCCAGCAACATCGTGGGAATCAGAACGATCAGACTCCATAACAAGCCGCGGTAGAGAGCATGGCTGGACAGTGCATTTGACACTGCGATCAAGGGATCGAGCCGGAAGAACAGCGATACCGGATAAGGAAGGCGAGTCTCGCCGCCGGACGCCGTGAATGAGCCTCGGAACTCCGTGCGCAGCAGAAGAAAGACAAACAGCAAAAAAAATGCGATTTGGGTAGTCGTCCGCAGCTTGGTGGGTTTGGGAAAGCGCAAAACATCCCTTTCTACGAAGCCGGAGATCCGGCTACCGAGGCACATGGCCAGTTCACCAACGGAACTTCGCGTGTTCCTTGGAAGCGCCCCAATTATTTTTGGGTCTGCGCGCTCCATTTTTCCGTGACTCAAATCACGCTCCATCGTGTTCTCTCGCATGCGAAGAAGAGCAGGGAATACACCTGGGAGGAAGCCGGGGGCGTCCCACCGGATATCGCACGGGAGCGTCCCGTGACGGCCAAGACTCTCGTGCAGTTGGAGGAAACGCCGGGAAGCGAATTGAGGTGTCCAAAGCCGCCAGGAACTCCCCGGTTTGGACGAGGTACGGCTGGTATCTCTCGCGGATGCGAAGTCACATATCATTCCCAACTGCGATGGCCGCGTAGGCGCACTTCTGGTTCCCTGAAGGGAAAGAGCGTGTGTTCCTTCCACGAGTATCGGCAAAAGCCGGCGACCCGTCCGCGAGCCTGCCAATGCGGCAACCTCTACATTGTCGGACTCGAGCTCTGACTTGAGGATCCCATCGCCGATGTCTTGCGGCTGCAGTCCTCCGGAGGCCCACTGCAATTGGCGCCCGGAATCGGAACCTTAACGCTCTCAACGCAACCAAGAGGCCGATCTTCTCCCGGGGCCAGGTAGAGGAGGGGAGAAAGATTGCATTTTGGGGATGCTCGGGACTAATGTAAGGTGGCATTTTTGGGTAAACGATTACCCGCTTTGCTGAAGCGACCCGCGTGAGTTGGGGAAAACAGCCGCCGCAGAAATTCGTGCAGGCAAGCGCGGGAGTGCAAGCTCGGAAGGCGTCGGCCGTTTACGAAGCCACCACGCGCTATCTTGGTTGGGAAATGGATCGGCACAACTGTGAGGACGGAGCCCGCTGATGGCCATTGTTGCAGGGGTAGATTTTGGGACGTTGAGCGTCCGTGTTTCTCTGGTCGATAGTGAACGAGGTCTTCTGGATTCGGCAACCGCCGAGTATCCACTGCACCGCAAGCGCGAAGATCCGGAATACGCCACCCAGTCGCACCACGATCACATGCGAGCTCTTTCGCTGGCGACGCGCGAGGTTCTGAAGAAGAGCGGCGTTCGCGGCGATGAAGTCCGGGCGATCGCCCTCGATACGACCGGATCGTCCGTGATTCCAGTCGGCGAAAATCTGCAGCCGCTCGGCGAATATTATTTATGGTGCGACCATCGCGCGAAAGCAGAGGCGGCGGAAATCACCGAGGCGGCGCACCGGGAAAAGCTGCGAGCTATCGAATGGTGTGGCGGCGTCTATTCCTCGGAGTGGGGGTTCTCCAAACTCCTGCATTGGCTGCGGCACAATCCCGAGAAGCGGGCCGATTTTGTCACCGCGCTGGAGCATTGCGACATGGTGGCAGCCACTTTGTGCGGCATCACAGATGCCCGGCGCGTCAAGCGCAGTATTTGCGCGATGGGGCACAAATGGCTGTGGAATGCGCAATTAGGAGGTCTTCCTCCTGAGGCTTTTCTGGTCAAGGTCGACCCTCTCTTCAAGGGCGTTCGCGAAAAGCTTGATGGCGAGTACGCGACCTCCGACAAAATCGCGGGCACCCTCTCTCCGGAATGGGCTGAAAAAATGGGTTTGCAGGCTGGAATTCCGATTCCCGTCGGCGCTTTCGACGCGCACTGGGATGCGATCGGCGCCGGCTGCCGCACCGACGATATGGTCAACGTCGTCGGAACATCGACTTGCATCATCGGAATCACTCCATCAATTAATCTCGTGCCCGGAGTTTGCGGTGTCGTGCAAGGGAGTGTGCATCCTCAGCGCACGGGAATCGAAGCTGGCCTCTCCGCCGTGGGAGACATATTCCATGCCATCGCAGTACGCGCAGGAACCGACGTCAAAACGTTGGGCGTCGGTCTCGAGAAGTATCGCGCGGGGCAGACCGGACTGTTGCGCATGACCTGGGACAACGGAGACCGCACGGTTCTGGTGAACCCGAATTTGCGTGGTGTCACGCTCGGCTGGAATCTGCAGAGCACCGCGCAGGACGAGCTTTTCGCCGCCATCGAAGGAACGGCATTTCATACCAGAGTTATCCTCGACCGCATGTCGGCGCACGGAGTCGAGATCAAACGCATCATCAATGCCGGAGGGATTCCGCAAAAAAACCACGTCTTGAACCAAGTCTATGCCAATGTTCTTGGCCGCCCCGTGCTGGTTCCCAGTAAGAGCGTGGTCAGCCTGGGCTCAGCCATTTTCGCGTTCATGGCCGCAGGTACCTTCCAGACGATTGAAGAGGCGCAGGACAGGATCTGTCCTTCCCATCGAACGTTTATGCCGCAGGAATCGGAACGCCGCACCTACGAAAGGCTCTATCCGTTGTACAGCAATCTTTATTTCACCCTTGGACAACCCAATAGCAACCTTGGTCAGATACTTCCTACCCTTATCGCCATGTCTGAGTCGGTAAGGCCGCAGTAACTGAGACGCGATGCCAGTTGGCCCTCTCTTTTTCAAGTTGCTTCCGGCCTAATGCCGTCGGCGAATAGAACTTGGCTCGGCGATTGTTTTCGCTCGGCTTCCAATGGGAGCGAATCCACCCGCGACGTTCGACCTTATGGAGTGCAGGGTAGAGCGATCCGTCGCTAACGCCGAGAACATCACTGGAAATTTGTTTCAGACGCTGGCTGATCGCCCATCCATTCACGGGCTGCAAGGCCAGAATCTTTAGGATCAACATGTCCAGCGTTCCTTGGACCAGGTCGGCAGGCTTTCTCAACGGGTATCTCCTCTCGGTTACCGAGATAAAATATTGCGACTTCCCTCGGTTGGCAAGAGATCCGAGAAACGAGTGTCGCCGGATGGATGTTTCGATCACGGCAGAGCGAATGAAAATACGTCGCTTCCGGCGGCGACCGCAAAATATTGCTTCCCGTCAACCGCGTAACTCATGGGAGAGGCGTGGATGAGTTGCCCAACGCGGAAGTGCCAAAGGGATTTGCCTGTGTGCGCATCCATCATTACAAAATTGTCGGCGTCGTCTCCGTATGCGAGCACCCCGCTCGCCGTTGACATCAGGCCGCCCCAGCCCTTGTGCCGGCCGATCTGGGGCTCGCGCCAGGAAAAATCGAGCGTGTCGAGATTGAAGGCATTGATGTACGCTTTGCCAACCTCATCCATTTGCCGCAATCCAGTTGCATAGTATGCATTGCCTTCTTCGAAGGGTTTCAGCCCCGACTGAATCATTGCGCAGGCTTCGAACGAGCGGAAATAAAAGGTGTCAGTGGACGGATCATAGGTGGGCGAGTACCAGTTCGTGGCTCCGCCATTGGCAGGACAAACTCGAACTCCTTTTCCGTCGGGGATAAGCCCGGCGGAAATGGGCCGGCCATTCTCGTCGATCCCCTTGGCCCAATTCTGACTATTCATGAACCGCTTGGCGAAGAGGAACCTCCCATTCGTCCGGTCGAGGATATAAAGGAACCCGTTGCGGTTCGCAGTCACGATCAGTTTGCGCGACTGACCTTTGAATTTTGCATTCACGAGGACCGGGGTTTGCACGGCATCGTAGTCGTACAAGTCATGAGGGCTGAACTGGAAGTACCACTTCAGCGCGCCGGTATCCGGGTCCAGCGCTAACAGGCAACTCGTATAGAGATCGTCACCGGGCCGGATACTGCCATCGTAATCAGGAGCAGGGTTGCCCGTGCCCCAGTACACCGTGTTGAGTTCGGGATCGTAAGTGCCGGGTAACCAGGTCGTCCCACCGCCATGCAAGTAGCTGTCGCCCGGCCAACTCTCGTTACCCTTTTCGCCGGGACCGGGGATCGTCCAGAACCTCCATTTTTCCTCCCCGGTATCCGCGTCGAACGCGGCCAGGAACCCGCGCACGCCATCATCGCCGCCAGAAATGCCGACGATGACTTTGTCTTTCACAATCAGCGGTGCGCTCGTTGCGCCATAGTTTCGGTTGCCGGTCGTGTACGGCGCTTCCCATATGAGATGTCCCGAGCGCGCATCCAGACAGAGTAAGTGCGCGTTGTCGGTTTCCATATAGATGCGGGTGCCGAGAATCGCCACGCCGCGATTATGGTGCTGGCCCGGATCATCGACCAGGCCTTGCGAGATCGCGCGGGTGTGGTGCCAAAGCACACTGCCCGTCTTCGCATCGAGCGCATACGCATCGTTTGCACTGGTCACGAACATCACGCCCGCGACGACTACGGGAGTTACTTCCAGAGAACTGACCGTTCGAGGGTGAAATACCCACCGCGCCTGCAGTCGGCCTGCGTTGGCGGGAGTAACTTGAGCCAAGCTGCTGTGTCGCATCCCGGTGTAGTCGCCGTTGTAGGAGATCCAGTTGTCTGCAACCGGCTTGCGGAGCAAGTCGCTTTGCTGAACATTGATCAGCCCATCACTCTCATTGAGGTCCGGCGCGCGCCTGACCGCCGGACGCGTTCCCGATTTCGCCGCCTGTCCGTGCCCATAAATCACACACGTCGCGAGCAGCATGCAAGCGACAGCGGCTCTGAATCCACAGCGACTGAATCGCTCATTGATCGATTGGCATGTTGTCATCGTGAACGCGCCTCCGGCGCAGAGCCAATCATTGGACGGTTGCATAGGCTGGGGGTGTACTCCTGCTTTCGGCAACTAGAAAACTGACGACGTCGTTCAATTCCTTCGGCGAAAGCCGGCTACTGTAGTCGCGCGGCATTAGCGACCGGCCGCTATACTGCACGTCGATCACTTTATTCCTCGCCAGCAGATGAAAGCGGCCGTCTTCAGTCTGCAATGCCAGGCTGAAAGCGTCCTCATTCCGCAGCACGCCGGTGATTGTCGCTCCGGACGTTGTCTTCACCGTCACGATTTGCGAAGAAAGCAGCAGCGGATTATCGGGGTCCATGATTGCCTGCAGAATGGCTTCGGGCGGACGGGTCCGGCCGTAGTTCGTCAAATTCCTTGCGATGAATCCCCCCTTGCCGCGCATCAAGTGGCAATTCGAGCACCGAGCTTTCCCAAAATACAAGGCGCGACCTGCCTCTACGTCACCAGTTACACTTGCTCTCTCTGGCGCCCGACTGGGGGTGGCATTCCCGGCGAGTCGGCGTAGGTATTGCACGACGGCTCCGATGTTCGCATCGCCGATTTGGGCAAAGGGGGGCATCCCGCCCTTGGTACCATCGTGCACAATGCGAAAGAGTTCCGCGTCCGAGCGACTTGTTGCACTCGTCGGAGCAACAAGCGAGGGAGCTTTGTCACCGCCGCGGCCATCCGCGCCATGGCAACCCGCACAGTACTCCATAAATCGTTGCGCCCCCAGCCCGGCATCACTTCTCTGCGCTTGAGCACTCAGGAACGCACATCCCGAGAAAAACATCGTTGCCGAGGTGAAAAGTATTTCCGCCACTTGAAGCCGCATTGTCTAAACTTCCCCTGAAGCGAAGTCGCTGCGCGTTTCGAACCCCAGCATTTGCATGCAGATCTGAACCATTGGCAAAAGACGCATATTAACGTGGAACGAAGCAAAGCAACCTTGGATTCTACAAACTTTTACAAGTAGAATTGAACATTTCCCGCCAATTGCCGCATCGAATTATAAGGGTAGGATGTGCGTACACGTCCGGCGGAGTCCGGCGGAGGGTACATATGCGTGCCTCTGTTCTGCTAAGTCTTTTCCTCTCTTTTGTCTTCACCAGTTCCCCCGCAGACTGTCAAGAGGCCGTCGCCGGGGTTCGCACTCACATCGTCGGGATCGAGGTACCAAACGTTCCCAACGCCCCGTTCACCGCAAAAGTTCTGGTCACTTGGAATCGGCCGCTGATTGGAGGCGGCACGGTATCGCGGAAATATTACACGCGAATCGCACGTGACTCCCAGGGGCGTGTGCGCCGCGAAACTCGCGGATTCATTCCCGCGGACTCTAATGCAGATCCTCCTCTGCGTACCTTCACCATCCTGGACTCCGTTTCCAGCACCCGAACGACTTGCACCAAGGCGACGATGAATTGCGCAACCAGTCCTTTCCAGCCGCGTCCGAACCTTTCCACGGATGGCGGCACGCTTTCGGGCGGTGGTTCGAATGCGACGCGTGAAAACCTTGGCCAGCAGACAATGTATGACCTGCCCGTGGTGGGAACTCGCGAGACCGTAAGCAGTGCGGAAAGCGGCTCCCGGCTGGCCGTTACTCGGACCGATGTGTGGTACTCGCCGGACCTGTACATGGATCTTTCGGTCACCCGCGACAATCCGCAGTTGGGCGAAGTTACCCTGAGTGTGACCGAACTCGTACGTGGGGAACCCGACGCATCGTGGTTCGCAATCCCGTCTGGTTATAGAGTTGTCGGTTCTCGAACCCAGTAGTGGCAGCCCGATCGAGGGCGCATACCAACCTGCGCGGGAACGCGCAGGTTCTTCCAATGTCAAATCTATGGACGCAGTGAAGTGGAAGCGGCTGAGTTTTTCGCCTCCTCGGAAGCAACTGAGAGAGCAAAGTCGGATGGAACAGATTCCAGTGCTGGCTGGAACGGAGCCGAGAGCTTAGGTTGCAGACCATAGAGCGCCGCAGTGTTAACGCGCGGATTGCGTGCGATGTTGATCGCGGCACTGGCGGTATCCTCAGGTATGGCTCCAGATGAGCCATTGCTGCGTGCATTGGCAAACAGTGTTGTGCAGCCAGGGGATCTCGGCGAATCAGAGTTGATGCAGGCCGATAGGATATTCGCGAGCGTGTGAATCTTTGTGCGGGGCAATTTGCTGTCCGGCCTGGATGGCAGAGTGGTGTTGGCGAATCCCGTTGTAATGCTGGCAAGATCGGCGGCGTTCATAAAACCATCCGACGCCGAAGGTCTTGCAGAACTAACAACATGGGTCGCGTCGGCCGCCATCCCCGCCATCGCGTAAGCCGCCGCTACCGTGGTTACTTCATTCACGAAAATGAAAGGCGTTGCATCCTCGAAATGTCCACTTTCCGGGCAGGCCCCAAGGGACGCCATCAAGCCGATCGCAGAATTCGGGCCGTCATCGCCGCTGTTCCCGCCGCGCGCATAAATGTAGACCTGATGGCCGGCGGAACAGGTGTACTCGCCTGCAATCGAGAAACCGCCTTGCTCGCCGCTGAGCACGTAGTGACCGATGGAGTCGGCCGGCGTTCCCGTCGCGGACGTGAGCAGTGAAGCCGACGATTTGCCATACTCGCGCGAATTGACTTGAAGCAGATAAATCTTGGCGCCGACCACAGCTCGCGATTGCCCTCCGTTCACCACGCCTTGATACGGCGCAGGTGGAAACGCGGCGGCATAAGGACTGAACGAATCATCTGGCGTACCCGCCCCCAAGCCTGGCGCGATAGCTCCCGATCCACCAGATCCACCAGACCCGCCAGAGCCGCCCGAGGTGCCGCCGGATGTCCCGCCGGACGTGCCACCCGATGTCCCGCCGGACGTTCCGCCCGACGTGCCACCTGAAGTCCCTCCTGAGGTGCCTCCAGAAGTCCCGCCGGACGTGCCAGAACCGCCGCCGCTTCCGGACGTACCAATCACAATCTCAGACGCATGCGATCCACATCCGTTAAGGAAAAACAGGAGGAAACTTGCCAGGAAAAAGGAAGAAGCGACACAGGCCAAGCGACGCATCGTAGCTCTCCCACGATCATCAAGACCTACTATATCTCGGACCCAGTACCCACTACAGATCCGATGCACCACGAACCTTCGCGCGTTGCTCAGCCCTGAGCAGCCTGACAAGACAAATAATCTCCGGTTCCCGGCGTTTCCTCTGCTGGGGCTGGCCGCGAGACTCTGCCAAAAGACAGCGGAACGGCGCTACTTGTTCTTTGGCAGGGCACGCATCGCGCCGGTCGAGATTCCTCCGTCGACAAGGAGGGTTTGACCGGTGATGTAACGGCTGGATTCGGCGGCCAGCAAAACAACCGCTGCATCGAGATCGGGAAGCGCGCCCGGGCGCTTCACAGGAATGCGCTCGGTCAGATAATCCACCCACTCTTTGTCTTCGTAGAGAATCTTGTTCTGGTCGGTGCGAAACCAGCCGGGTGCAAGACAATTCACAGTAATTCCGTGCTTTCCCCAGTCGTCGGCAAGGCTCATCGTCAATTGCCGGATGCCGCCGCGACTGGCACCGTAGGGCCCGAGGCCAGCGTAGCCGGCGACACTCGTCACTGATCCGATGTTGATAATGCGTCCGTAACCGCGGGGAATCATGCGCCGCGCAACGGCCTGCGCGACAAAAAAACTGCCACGCAGGTTGGTGTCGAGGATGGCGTTCCAATCGTCCCATGTGACGTCCAGCGCCGGTTTGCGGATGTTGCATCCGGCATTGTTGACCAGGATGTCGATCTGCCCGAAAGTGTCTTCCGCGGCGGCTGCCATTTCATCGATGCTCTGCTGATTGCGGACATTGAGTTCTACGGCGAGCGTACGGCGGCCGATCGTTTTGATTTCCTCTTCAAATTGCGCAAGCGACTCGCGGGTGCGGCTGGTGAGGACGAGATCCGCTCCAGCGTTGGCGAGGGCTCGTGCGAATTGCTGGCCGAGTCCGCGGCTCGTCCCGGTGACGATGGCAACGCGGCCGGTGAGATCGAAAAGCTTGTTGTTAGCAGACGTAGCACTCATGGGATTCGGACTACGGCGTCAAGACGACTTTCATCAAGTTTGGTTCACGCGCGTAGAGGCGCTCAAACCACTGCGGTCCCTCTTCGAGCGGGGCGGCGGCACTGATCAGTGGTTTCACGCGGATGGCGCCGCTGGATAACATTTCAATCGCTCGAGGATACTCACCGGCTGAAGCGCAGGATCCCTGTAGGCGAATCTGACGCGTGACTACTTTTTGCAGCGGCAGCGATATCTCCGGAGAAATGTTACCGACCAGCACGACGCTTCCACCTTTGCGTACACTCTCGATTGCGGCAAGGACCGTTTCGGTTTTACCGACAGCTTCAATGGCGATATCGACGCCGACTCCATTCGTGTCCGCCAAAATCTGGTTGGTCAGATCGTGGCTCGAAAAAGTCGCAGTAGCTCCAAGTTGCTCGCTGAGTTTGAGGCGAGTCGAATCGACATCAGTGACAAAGACCCGCGAGCATCCAGCAACGCGCAGCGCTTGCTGCAGGAGCAATCCAATCGTCCCCGCACCGACGACCAGAGCGGTATCTGCTTTATATACTGGAACCAGTGAGACAGCGTGAAGCGCTACGGAAACCGCTTCGAGCAGCGCTGCTTCTGTGAAGGCAAGGTTCTCGGGCAAACGATGAACAACGCGCGCCGGAACGGCGACGAACTCGGCGAAAGCGCCGGCCCGGCGATAGTCACCACAAGAAACGCCCAGAACCTGGCGGCGATCGCATAAATTGATCTCTCCGCGTCGGCAATACAGGCAGTCACCGCAATAAACCGTCGAGTCGAAGGTGACCCGATCCCCTGCGGAGAATCCCTTCACGTTCTGGCCTACGGCTGCAATGGTCCCTGCTGCTTCGTGTCCCATCACGATCGGTGGAATGCGGCGCCCCGAAGAGCCGTCGTATCCGTGCACATCACTTCCACAGATTCCGCAAGCGGCGACGCGAATCAGGACCTCGCCAATACTCGGCTCCGGGACCGCGATGTCGGCCAATTCGAGCTTGCGATATTGGGAGAGCAGCAGAGCTTTCATCGTGACACCTTCGCCTGCCAGTCGGCAGGAGAGACGATTCCACTTTCTTCGCGAATGGTAAGGATTTGGTTCGCCTTCACTTTTTCGAAGCGCTCAACCTTCCGGGTCGTTGGCCATTTTACTTCGATAACATCGACGACTTCTACTTTGCCGAGGCCAAAGTGTAGCCGCAGGTCGTTTTGTGACATGACGCTCGATCCCTGCGAACTTCGTCGAACTGAGAGTGACGACCGGCAACGGTGCGCGCTCTTGCCCCAATCGCCGTCCGGTTACATTTAGTTCCGATCAATTTGAGTTTGATCCAGTTCTGCTTGTTGCCGCCGTCGTTGCGCAGAAGTGACGGCAAGTCGCTCATGTTCAGAACCAAGGCATCGATATCGCCATCGTTGTCGTAATCCCCGAATGCCGCGCCGCGACTGGGAAAATGCTCGGTGATGCCGGGCCCCATGCTTGCGGAGACATCTTTGAATTGTCCGTTGCCCATGTTCTTGTATACCAGCCGGGGATTTTTAAAAGTCTGCCCGATTTCGTGGCCGGCGATCTCGGGATAAATTGGGTCAAGGCGCCCGCACAGTTCCTCGAGCAATTGTCGGCCCACCTTTCGAGCACGCATCAACTGGATGCATTCCGCGAGGCGTCCAACGATTACGGTGACCGCCTTCGCGCCGCCATCCCGCCGGAAAGTCCTGTAATTCCGAGGTTAGGAATCGCGGTGATCGGGCAAGGGGTCGGCTCGCCGGAGCCGAGCAATCATCATTTCTTGTCTGGTTTGAAGGGCACAGTCAGGCCGTCATTATTGGGCCGGCGATGCCGAAAACGCGATTCAGAGCCGGGCTTACTGTGCAGATGTTACGCTAACGAGGCGAAATCGGGGGATCCCAGAGGGTGACGAAGCAATCCATCCGTTCGAAGAATACTTCTGCAAGCAGGCTTGAACCGGCGCCCGTACTCCGATTCACTTTGTCCGGGTGGAGGCACCCAGTCTTCCTGTATATCGCTCTGATCTGCGCCACTGTCATTTTGTATTGGCCAGTACTTACTCATCCCTTCATTAACTATGACGACGATACTTACGTTACGGCCAACTCGCACGTCCAAAGCGGGCTAAACAGACAGTCGCTAGCCTGGGCCCTGACTTCGACCGAACAGTCGAATTGGCATCCGCTGACCTGGATGTCGCACGAATTGGACTGCCAGATCTACGGACTTCGTCCCGCGGGACATCACTTCACAAATCTCGGATTGCATGTAGTCAACGTTCTCCTGCTTTTTATCGTTCTTTCGTTTGCCACCCGAGCGACTAAAGAAAGCTTCCTCGTCGCGCTGTTATTCGCTATCCATCCTCTAAATGTCGAATCCGTCGCTTGGGTTGCCGAACGCAAGAACGTCTTGAGCACTCTCTTTTTTCTTCTCGCGATTGGGGTTTACTGCCTCTATGCGCGGAAACTGGAGAGAAAGTGGTACGCTCTGGCCCTCTTGATGTTCCTATGCGGGTTGGCTTCTAAGCCCATGGTGATCACGCTGCCTTTTGTGCTTCTTCTTCTCGATTACTGGCCCTTAGAGCGGGTCTCGCAAATCGCGCCGCATTCGTCATTGGTCATCGTTCCTCAACGATCCTGGTCTCGATTGCTTCTGGAGAAGGCGCCGTTTTTTCTGTTATCGATCGGAAGTGCGGTTGTGACGATTTTCGCTCAAAACTCCGGCGGCGCGATTAAATCGCTGGCAGAGATGCCGTTCGGGCTGCGAGTCGAGAACGCGATTTGGGCGTATGCAGAATATCTCCTGAAGGTTTTGTGGCCATCTTCTTTGGCCGTCCACTATCCACACTCGGGCACTACGCTTCCTCTCTGGAAGGTGGTATCGGCAGCGCTTGTTCTTGCTGGCATCAGCGCCTTTGTTTGGCGCGCAGCTTCCCGCCGCCCGTACTTATTGGTCGGCTGGTGCTGGTTCCTCGGAACGTTGGTCCCCGTGATCGGCCTCATACAAGTGGGGAATCAAGCCCTCGCGGATCGCTACATGTACATCCCGATCATTGGGCTGATGCTCATGCTGGTGTGGGGAGCAAGCGATTTTCTGAAGGACAAGCTTGAGTGGCGCGTTCAACTCGCGACGGTCGGAATTGTGGTGGCAACTCTTCTGCTCGTTAGTCATCATCAGATCGGATACTGGAAAAGCAGCTATGATCTGTGGTCTCACGCGCTCGAAGTGACGCAAAACAACTACGTTGCGGAAGATAATCTGGGCGAAACCCTGGCAACACTCGGTCGCAATGACGAAGCGCTGCATCACTTTTACGAAGCGAAGCGCATCTCTTCTGCGGATCCCTCCAGCCGCGTGAATATCGCTGCGATTCTTCAGAGCCGCGGCGAGGTTCGCCAGGCTGTGATCGAGTACTCCGCCGCGATTAAGATAGCGTCCGCCAATCCTGACATTCGAGCCAACGCCAAACCATTGTCGGCAGCTTTGGCAAATCTCGGCACCCTTTACAGCGTAAACGGGGACTACGAGAAGGCACGTGAGAATTACCGTCAAGCCCTGCGAATCAATCCAACCGCGCTCGATGATCTGATTGCCAAATTCTATAAATTCGCCGCGAGCCAACCCACCGGCAAGAAATATTTGTGGCTTGCGGAAATTTTGGAGCAGACCGGCCGCACCAGAGAGGCAAGAGATGCCTACGAACGGGCCTTGCGAGCTGACCCGACACTGGTTGAAGCACAAGCCTCGTTGCAACGGCTTGATCATTCGAGCTCGCTGATGCAGAAGTGATGTCCAAGAAGTTATGAATTGTTATTTCAGCCACAGCCGCTGTTACCCTTGGTCACCTCTGCGGCGCTATGAATTGTGATACACGCTACGCTTGCGAGACGAAAGTTCGCCCTCTCCGCGCTACCTTTCGCTCACGGAAGGCAACACTCCGGTCGAGACGGAAAAGGTTCTCGAGATGACCGTGGTTTTCGAGCTAATAATGACTTGTCGCGACCGCAATGATTACCTATCTCAGCCCTGTCACTGGGCGGCGTTTGAAGCTGGTGCCGGACTGTAGCGGGAGAAGCCAGAGCGCGTCATCGAGAACGGCGGATGTGCCGGCTGTGATGGAGACGTCGACTTCGAGAGGCGGGCTGAACCCTCCGGCTGATGGCGTGAGGCTAGCGAGTCCATTGGCGTCGGACGTGGTATTGCTCTGACTCACTTGCAGGATCACGGGCATCGACGGGTTGCCGGGATTCGTTTCTCCATTGCCGGGGAGGGGTACGACTCCTCCGGGCCGCAAGACTGTGATCAGAGAGACCACCGCCGCGCCAACGATTGGGTTGGGCGGAACAGATGCGTCGGTGACACGCACAATCACGGGCTGGAAGGTCGAGTTATTGGATATCTGCCCGGCACCAGAGACTTGCTGCAGCAGTTGCTGCGAAAGCGCTACGGGATTCGCGCGCCAGGTGACGCAGGGAGCATTGGCGGGCGCTACGCAGACGCTGAGCTGGACCTGCGAAGCGAACTGCGTCAGCGTCAACGTGACGGTGGCATAGCCGGTAGAGTTTGTTTGCGCGCCGGCGGCGCTGAGAGTCCCTGAGCCGCTCACGATCGTGAAATCTACTTGCGTGTTCGTCTTTGGAGTTCCGTTGCTCAGCACTCTGGCAGTGATGGGCAGAGTGACCGACGCTCCCTGGGAGACGTAGACGAAGGGCGATGCGACTCCGATATCGGAAGTGGATTCGGTGGCGTTCAGTGTTGCGGTGACAGACTTCGACGAAGGGTAGGATGCGGGAGCCAGAGCCGCAGTGATGTTCGCGACCCCTGCTGCCGCGGGAGTGAGCCACGTGGCGGCGTATCCGTTCTGATCGGACAGGGCGGAGCAGGAAGACGCTCCTCCGCAGGCGGAAAGCTGCACGGAATTGGTGGCGCTCCAGGCGACGGTAGCGCCGCTGACGGGAGTGACCCCATCGGAGGCAAACACCCGCACGCTTACCGGATGCGTGGCCTGCGTGCCCACCGGAGTGGACGGATTCAAGCCATAGAGAAGCACGATGGAATCGGTGGCTGCAGCTCCGTAAGTGAGCGCGCCGGTCATCGTGGTGGACGCTCCGCTGACTGGATCAGTAACGGTGATGTCCCGCGGCCCGTCGGCATTCGCGGATGCGGCGAGTGTCATCTGTCCCGCACTGACTGCGAGTTGGCTGGCTGCTACGTTTCCGATCGTGGCGGTCAGGCCGGGGGCGAACCCAGTGCCCTGGATGGTGAACGCGCCTCCGCTCACGCTCACGCGGGAAGGAAACGCAGAGTCAGCATAGAGCACGTGCGCGTGATAGCGGTAATCGGGACGTCCATCGCCTCGGAGGTCGGAGATTCCGATCAGGAAATTGCCGGCCGCAAGAACCTGGGTGTCAAGACGCGTCATCCCGAAAGTCAACTCATTAAAAGGAGACGACGTGAAGGTGGGCGGCCCGGTTCCTTGTGGATCGGAGGCGGCCCACATCCCGATGATCGGCTGGGTCTTAACTTCGCTGCTACTGCCCGATTCGTCGAGAGCGGTAACCGCGACCGACAGTGTGCGGTTAGCCTGCGCCGGAAGCAAGAAGTACGCGGTGTCTCCATAACCGTTGAGGGAGGATTGCCAATCGCCTCCGGAGGGCATAGCGGCGGGCGAAGTCCAGGAGGAAGCGGCTTGCGGCAGAGGCTGCGCTGTCCCAGCCATGAGAATGTCTTGCGCGACGTCGGCGCCCGCAGTCACCGTGACCGTGATTGGCGAAAACCTGCCGGAGGGAGAAACGGGCCCGGGAGCGTAGGGGCCGACTCCCGGCGACCACATTGGGTCGAGTCCTTCGGCAGAGAGTTGATACTGCGCGCTGCCTCCGTTGGGAAGAGGCAGTCCGGCGAGATCGAAGAAGCCTTCCACGCTCGTATTGTTCGATCCCCACTCAGAGAAAGGATCTCCGAGCGCGTCGTCGAAGCCAGTAATCGGATTCCCCGCGTTCCCGGTAAACAAGAATCCTGAGACCGAAGATGCGGCGTATTGCCGCGACGGCAATCCGGTAGAAGGATCGATCCAGCGCGCGACGACGTTGACGCCTTGCATCGGCTCTGTGCGATTTCCGCGAGCATCGGTAAACCATACCGATCCATGAATGCGGGCCGTGGAGGAGGCGAAGACCTGCTTGCCGGGGAATCCCGGCTGATTCTGCGTCGTGATGGGATACAGGCGGGAGATGGCGGCGACGTCGTCAGTCGAGAGCTGATACGGATTCGAATAGCAGCGCGTGATAGGCGCGCAATAGGAAGAGTCGGTGAAGTGCATCACGGGGAATCCGGCGTAGTCGGCGGGCGCTGGCGCGGGAGAGCCAGTCTGCACATTGACGTTGAGCTGCGACCATCCCAGGCCGAGAACGTTGCCGATGACTCGAACCAGGCGGTACTCGACGTCGGTGAGTTGGGATGACTGCTGCGCGCATTGTCCGTTGATGACGATGAGCGCGTGCTGGTACGTGGCAAGAGATCCGAAATTGTCATTGCCTCCGAAGACCGCGTTCGAAAAACATTCGCTGGAATTGCCGGCGCCAGCCCCGAGCAGAGCGTCGCTGACGGAGCCGTCCGCGTCGTAGACGACGCCGACGGGACTGCCGGTTGCGGTCGGCTCAATGTCGGCGGGCATGGAGATGGTGCCGTCGGCGTTGAGAATCACGTTTGTGCCGTTCACATCTTCGCCCAGCTCGCCGCCGCTGGTCGCGCCGATGGCAGCGGTGGAAACCGAGGTCCAGACGGCGAAAGAGGACGCGACAAAGCTGTTGGCGGATGTGTTTGGGAGTATCGAGCTCAGATCGCCCTGGTCCGTGTAGTAGGTGATCAGTCCTTGCGGCCAGACGAGCGGTTGCCCGGTCATCGAAGGATCGAAATAGGTCGGGCCGGCGATTTGTTTGGGGCCACCTGCGCGCAAGCTCAAGCTGAAGGCGAGGACGATCGTTGCGGCGACGGCCAGCCTGAGGAGGAACACGCGAGCAGTTAATGCCATGCGATTCTTCATGGTCACCTCTTCTCTGTTATTCCTCCTCACTGGCCCGCCTCACCGCCAGGGCGAAATCGCTGACAACAAGACGCGACTTCCCACCGAGGACGGGATCGCCTTGCAAAGCCATGAGTTGTTGCGGGGAGGGCAAAATACGTCCCCATGAGTCGACGGGGAAACGGCCGAGAGATCCGGCAACGGAGCTCGTTAGGCCGAGC
Organism: uncultured Acidobacteriota bacterium; assembly: GCA_963763845.1. GTDB lineage: Bacteria > Acidobacteriota > Terriglobia > Terriglobales > Acidobacteriaceae > Sulfotelmatobacter. Next base: position 238,182 of record CAVXPX010000005.1, on the reverse strand, counting down.
TTGCTTAAGGGATAAAGAAACAAAAAGATGTGTTCGCCGAGACGATATCGCTGGCCTGTGGACCAAAGCCCTATCCACTGGGAGATGGTGAGAGTGTTGCCCGGAGTGACGCCTCGAACGGCATTGTCAACGCGAAAGGTGACTTTCACGGTTCCTACGGACTGGGCAGCAGTCGTGGGCTGACGCTCGATGCCGGTGACCGTGCCGGAGAAAATTAGTCCCGCGGCTCGAATCATGTCGGAAAAAGCGATTGGTCCGGGGCGATAGAGACGGAATTCGGGAGTCGCGAGAATCGAATTTCGCTGACCGGTGGGCAAGCGCTGTTCTAAGGGGTCGGATGCGATTGGGGAAGTTAATGGCGACGGATGAGTTGATTGCTGCCGCTGACCGGCCAACGACGCCGGGGCCAGGGCAATACAAAGAACCGCGAGCAGACACGCGTAACTTTTCCCACACATGGGAAGACCTCGATCAAACGTCTGCTCGGAGGATTAACCGGAAAAACACGTCAGCCTAACCGCGGTGGGCTGAGGAAATCAGTGACGGATGTCACAACGAGCTGTGAAATTTGCGGCGGATTTCATTTTGGGAAAGATCGACACACCGTCCTGTAATTCAAAAGGCTCCACTCCGAGGTACCTTCGCATCCGATCAGTTTGCCCATCTCTCCATCGGAATGGGACAATACCACGATATGCAAAAAACTTTCACGGCAGTAATGTTTCAACTTATGGCGGCGGGCGCGTTGCTGATCGGGCAAGCGCCGGCACAGCAGACTTCTTCCGCCAGTGGGCAATCGACAAGCACGGCCAAAACCAGCACGGCCAAAAAGACAATCGGAACCAAGACGACGAGCCCGTACACGCTGAAGACGCAGAAGGAAAAAGACAGCTATGCGCTGGGCATGAGCATGGGGATGGGTCTCCACCGGCAATCGGTGGACGTGGACCCGGCGGTGGTAGCGCGCGGACTGCGCGATGCTATGTCGGGCCGGAAGACTTTGATGACGGAGGAAGAAATGCGGGCTGCGCTGCAACAGTTGCGCGCTGACGTGAACAAGCAGCAGGAAGCGAAGGCGCAATCGGAAGGCGAAGCCAACCGGAAGCAGGGCGAAGCATTCCTCGCGGCCAATAAGTCGAAGCCGGGGGTGACCACGCTGCCGGACGGGTTGGAATATAAGGTCCTGACCGAGGGTACTGGACCAAAACCGGCCGCGAACGACACGGTGACTGTGAACTATCGGGGCACGCTGATCGACGGCAAGGAATTCGACAGCTCTTACAAGCGCGGTCAGCCGACGACATTCCCCGTAGGTGGCGTAATCAAGGGTTGGACCGAAGCGCTGCAACTAATGCCGGTGGGATCGAAGTGGGAGCTGTTTATTCCTCCTGATCTTGCGTACGGAGATCGTGGCGCAGGCGCGGATATCGTTCCGGGATCGACGTTGATTTTCGAGGTCGAGTTGCTGTCGATCGATCAGAAGAAATAAAGCGGCTTGGATTTCCGCTTTGCTGTGTGCGCTGGCTTAGAGAGCCTGCCCGACGTGTTCTTGCGCCGACAGATTGGCCCCGGCCAGCAGAAGCAAGCCGGAGAGGAACGCCCAAAACATCATCGTCACTGACAGTGCGAAAGGTCCGTAGACTTCCTGAAAATTGAGCCAGGGAAGCGCCAGAATATAGGCGTATTTCAGAGCTTCGGACAGAAGTCCCATGATAATGGCGGCGGGAAGAACCGCGCGTGCGGGAACTTTCCCGTTCGGCAAGAGCCAATAGATCAGGAAGAAGATGGCGATGCTGGCGGCGATCGCAAAAACCTTCATCACAAGAAATCCGACCAGGCGTACGAATCCCGTGCCGTAACCGCGAAACACGAATTCCATGAATGCCACCGGGCCGGCAGTGAGAGCGATCGAAAGCAAAGCCAATACACCACAGGCGAAGGCGAGTCCGAAGGAAACGAGTTGATTTCCTAAATATGAGCGATTGTGCTCAAAGCGCCATACGCGATTCAGCGCGACTTCGAGCGGGAGAAAGACACCCGACGACGTCACCAGCAAAATGATCAACGAGAAGACCTGCACGCTCTGGCGCGAATTGACCATGGCGTTGAGGTTGCGAATGACGAAGTCCTGCCCGGCGGGAAGATAGTCGCGCAGCAGCTGCAAGACGACTTCGTACATGACCCGCGAATGAAAGACGCGGCGGATCAGCGTCATCATGAGCACGACGAAAGGGAAGAAGGACAGGATAGAATTCGCCGCCACCGAGAAGGCGAACGTGTGAACGTCGGTACGAGTCAGGTACTTGACGGTGGAAAGCACAAGGCCCGGTGGCCGCCTGCGCGGCGGGCGGACGGGCGTGCGCTGCGCCCCCGATGCGTTGGGAACCACCGAACTGGGAGGAGTGGCCACGGGAAGATCCAATGTATCAGAGCAGTTCACGGGGGCGGAAAACGGAAGTTTCGGGCAAAGTTACCGGACTTATTTCTTAATCCCTGTTAAAGTTATGCTGAAATGACCCTGGGTCATATTACGATTCCGTTCTAATTTCTCTTGCGAAACGTTTTAATACTGCTTATTATCTTCTGCTCAATACCGGGGAATGGTCCGGTGGTGAGACCAGTAGGGGTTGACGTTGTTGGGTGTGGTGGAAACGAGCCAAATTGCCGGACTCCATAAGTTCCCGCAGCGGATGCTCACCGCGACTGGGATCTAAGGAGTCTTTTCCTTTTTGGAAGTAATTCCCTCTGCACATCGTAGACGCAACCAAAAGTTCAAACCATCTTCTTTGGGGGGGGGCTTCTGTCGATCGAAGCGGAATCCGAGAATCTGGAGAACAATTCTTCGCGATTGGTGAAAGGAGTTTTATCCGTGAGAGAGAAAGGTACAGTGAAGTGGTTCAACGGGGCGAAGGGATATGGATTTATCCAGCGCTCTACGGGGGAAGATGTGTTCGTACACTTTTCCGCGATCCAGGAAAACGGCTACCGCACCCTGAATGAGGGGGAGACCGTTGAGTTCGATCTGCTGAAAGGCCCGAAGGGCTTTCAAGCGGCCAATGTCGTCCGCGCATAACCTGCGAACCATTAAGAACCCTCCTGTTTTCCCAGCAGGAGGGTTCTTTGCGCCATGGGGTTTGCGGAAAATCAAGAGAATACACGTCCGCTTCCGGCGATGCGGTGAGTCAATGCATTTCAAGAGAAACCAGGTCGCCGTCGCGGCCGCCGCTGGATTTGTAGTTCGCGATGACCCGGAGGTCGCGCCAGTCGCAGGAGAAGATGTCGGCGCCGATTAGAAGCAGCGAACGGTAGTCGGCAGTGCGAAGCTTCAGAACACCTTCATCGGAACTGACGGTGACCACTGCTTCAGGAGACTTTGAGCAATCGACCGCGACCAACCGTCCCTTGACGTATTTCGTCGCGCGCTTGTCTGCTGTCACCGTTGCCTGATCGGAATTTTCCGCGGCCGCGCGCTTCTCAGCGTCTTCATCGAGCACATCAAAGGGGGATTTCTGCGGCTCGAATTTGGTCTGAGGCGCTCCGTTCAAAGCGATCCCGTACTTGCGCTCGGCCCCGGACTGAGCCAGCAGGTCGCGAGCTTGCGAAGCGATCTCAGCATCGTCGCTGGTTTTCAGGCGATCAAGCAAAACGCCGGCTGCATCCCACTTCTTGCTCGCGATGTAGATCTGCGCGAGATGGAGATTGTAGCGCTCGTTCCGAGGACTCAACGCCATGGCCGCGCGCTCCGACGGCATGGCCTCTGACGGTATTCCACCGGCATTCCGCGCGAGCGCCAAAAGATCGTAAGCCTCCGCCATCTCTGGATTCCATTCGAGCACCGATCGCAGGTCCAGCATCATGTTCGACAATCCCAGGATCTCGGTGTGCTTGACTTGAGCCATGCGGTATTTGGCGATGCACAGGTAATAGCGAACCCACATGTCGCCGCGGTTCAGCGAGGCGGCGTCCCCGATTTCCTGGAAGGCCTCTTCGAACTCATCATGTTGGATGTCGTCCCAGGCGAGCATACGATGGGCTATGGGATTGCCGATCGCATTGCTGGGAAGTTGGCTGAGGTCTTCGCCGACCCGTTTGCTTGCTTGCTTTGCCTCGGCCTTTTTATCGGCTTCGGTTGGAGTTGTTGCGAGTTGCTGCAGAGTTTTGAGCCCCAGGTCGCGGCGTTCGGGGATACGGGTTTGAACTCCGGCGTAGATCGCACGGGCGTCGTCGGTGGGTAGAGGCTGCGCGGTAATGGCCGAGTCGCCGGGTGCGACCGGAACCGGAAAGTGGTCGATCTGACTGCCTGCAGTTGCCGAACGGGTTTGCGGCGAGGCGCCAGCGGTTTGTGAAATCTGAGAGTGGAAGTAGTCTCGTATAGCCTGTTCCATCTGCGCGGAACCCATCCCGTAGGCTTGCTTGATGGCGTCTTCGTTCGGGACATGCCGGTTCAGGTAAAGGCCGAAGTAAGTTCCAGTGTCCGGCAACCTCTTTTCATGAATCAGGTAGTGCATCACGATCCACGATTCCGCGTTGAAAAGATTCAGCTGGGCCACCGCAGTATGAGAATCGATCTTTGCGGTGAAAAGATCCGGCAACGGCAGCCACTGCTGAGAGCTGAGGATCTGAGCCATTGAGACTTTATTTCCGATGTCCTGGCCGGACGCTTGCAACTCAGGAGTGCCTCCGATTTCCACCTGCTTGTCGACGATCCGGATCGAACTGAAATATTCGGCTAGGCCCTCATCGAACCAGGGCTGCGCCGGCGGGTAGTTGTAAGTAAGAAGCATCGTGGCCAGGTCTTTTGCCACAGCGCGCCACGGCTCCGGCTCCGACGCGTTGAGGGCGATGAAATCCTGGTCACTCCCGGCTAGGAAGAAACCGGGGGCGTCGATCGGGTGTCCTTGCTGCAGCGGAGCAAGCTGGTAATACGACTGGTCGTTCTGGAAGACAAGGATGGTCAGGGGAATCGACTGGTTCAGCCGGTCCTTTGACAGCAGAAATCCGAACACTGCTCGCATCTGCTCGAAATGGAGCGCGACGTCGCGGCCTCTCGCTTCGCCGGCATCGGTGATAACGGTGAAATGGGTGGAGTGAATTTCGAGCCAACGCTGATCGGACGAGGCCGTGGCGCCTAGACAGAGGATTGACCCCAAAATTACGGCCAACAGCGAAATGGAGCGTCGGCGGGGCATTTGCGGCCCGAAGGAGAGGAGCTTCTAAGAAATGCTATCACGGGAATTCCCCGCTAGCACACGATGGTGTCGGTTAGGGACTGCCCTGCCAATTATGTTTACTTAACGCCGAGCACCTTTATAATGCCCGGTTCATGTCTCGGGTCTCGCCAAGACGCGGTTGCTGGCTCTGCCTGCTTGCTCTGCTGTTTCCTCTTGGTCTTGTCGCTGCAATGGGCAGTGTTCCGTGGACCGGTGTGCTCACGGACGCCGCCGGCAAACGGATTTCCGGGGCTATCGTGAAGCTGGATTCCTCATCAGGGGATGGCGGATTCACCGCGACCACATCTGCCGAAGGCCAGTTTGCATTTCCGGCGCTGGATGCGGGGTCTTATCTACTATCCGTGCAGATCGGCGAGAAGGCGTGGACGGCGGCGTCCCCCATCATTGTCAGCGGTGAAAAACCGCTGGGACTTTCACTGCGACTAACCAGTTCCGGGCACCTCATGCAAATACCCGGGGCAACTTCGCAGGACGTGACTGCTCCCTCCCCCAGCGGGCAGGCTTCGACCCAGGCAAGCGGCGGAGAACATCTTTCGAGCTCCGAGGTTTCCAGCCTTCCCCTCAATGCCCGGGATTTCAGCAAACTTCTGCTGCTCGCGGCCGGCACAATGACAGACGCGAATGGCGCGGCGAATTTCACCCAGCAGTTTGCGGTCAACGGGCAGCGCGGCGTCACCACGGTTTTCGCCATGGACGGCTTTGACACGACCGATCCCGAGATGGGCGGCGCGACCTTCTCGAATTTCAATGTCGATGCCATTCAGGAAGTGCAGTCCAGTGCCGGAGTAATGCCGGCCGGCATCGGACATGGCGCGGCGAGTGATACAAACGTCGTGACCAAGTCCGGCGTGGACCAGATTCACGGATCGCTATTCGAGTTCCTGCGGAACGCGTCCTTCGATGCTCGAAACTATTTCGATTACAAGGATCCCACCGGACGGCGGCGCATTCCGCCATTCGCGCGAAATGAGTTCGGCTTCACCAACGGCGGTCCCCTTGTCATTCCCGGCGTCTACGACGGCCGCGGCAAAACGTTCTATTTCGGCGAGTACCAGGGATTCCGCCAGGTGCTGGGCACGACACAGGTAATTCCAGTGCCCACCGCGGACGAGCGTAACGGAATCGATACCACAACGTATCCCGGCGATTCGCTGACGGTCCCGGTGAACCCGGAAGTCGAGGGCGTGCTCAGTGGATATCCGCTGCCGAATGAACCGGACGGCGCTTTCGGAGACCGAACCTACGCGGCATCCTCGAAAGTGGTCACGGTGACCGATCAGTTCTCGATCCGCATCGATCACAAGATCTCGGACCAGGCATCCCTGATGACCCGGTTCAGTTTGAATCAGGTGACCGGGCCGCTGACGAATCCCGATCAGACGGCCATCAATCCGACATTCGGCATTCAGTTTTTCGATCATCAGCGCAATGCCGGCGCGCACTATACGCGAACCATTTCTCCGCACCTGGTGTCGGATACGTCGCTAAGCTACATTCGCAGCACCCCGTTTTTCCCAACCAGTGATCACGTTCAGCCAGGGATTACCTATGCGGACGGTTTGTACCAGCCCTACAACCAGCCCGCCGGGTCGATCTTTGGCTCGTACAGCAATCTCTATCAGATCAAACAGGATTTCTCGTGGACGCGCGCCAAGCATGCTTTCAAGTGGGGAACCGAAATCCGGGTGAATCGGGATTCCACCATCTTCGGGGTCAATACCAACGGCATTTACGAGTTTGGCGGAGGCTCGGTTTCTTCGCCGGTGAAAATCACCTCCGCGAGCGGCACGCACGATATTCAAGTCGGAGATCCGCTGCCCGATTCATTGACGGGACTGCTGACAGCATCGCCCTATTCCTACAACATCATGGCCGCGGCGAGCATTACCCCCGTGGGCAACAAGTTCAACGAGGCGGGCGTACGGCGTGAGGCGTACGGCTTTTATTTTGAAGATGCATGGAAGGCGACACAACAGCTTTCCGTAAGCTACGGACTGCGCTACGAGGTGAACAGTCGAATTCACGAGGCCACCAAGCGCACGTCGTTGCCCGTTTTTCTCGGCGCCGATGGCAAGCCGGCGGGCTACGGCGACCGGAATGCCACGCAGGAAATCCTGATTAATCCGCAGCCTCCCTACGATCAGGATTGGAATGGCTGGGGGCCGCGTCTAGCCCTCGATTACTCTCTTAATTCACACACCGTCTTGCACGCCGGAGCAGCGATCACGACGCTCATTCCAAATTTGTGGCAGGACAACGCCCTGACGGCAGGAATTCCCTTTGAATTTTCACCGGTGATCTATGCGCGGCCCTCGGAACCGATCAACTTCCACAATACTTTCGTGCCTTTGAATCTCCCCACCGCCTACAACATTCAGGGACAACCGATCTTTGCCACAGGCCGTTCACAGGATGTTCCGGCAAACACCGTGTTCGACTATGCCCGCTTTCAGGCCGACCTCAATGCTTTGGCGCCCGGGAACGTGCAATTGCTGAATGTGCCTGGAATTGCCAGGAACTTCGGCAATGGATATATGGGCAGCTGGACGGCAGGCCTGGATCACGACTTTCATGATTTCAAGGCGAGCGTGGCTTACGTTGGGACCGCAGGAATCCATTTGGCGAGGTATTACAACCCGAATGGCTACGGCGGGGCCTGCCAGGGTTTCGCGCCCTTCACGCAGTTCGACTCGGAATGCCATGCCACGGGTGGCTTCGGGCCTGAAACCATCATGAGTAGCGGGTCGCACTCGACGTATCACTCGTTGCAAATGAGCCTCACCAAGAATTCTGCGCGGCTTGGGCTGGGAGTGCAGGCAAGCTATACGTATTCGAAATCTTTGGACGATACGAGTTCCGTTCTGGCTGGATTGCTGGGAACGTCAGGGACCGTGTTGCAGACGGCGCCGCAAAATCCTTGGGATCCATCAGCGGAAAAAGGCCCGTCCACCTTCGATGTGACGCATGTCTTTGCAGCGAGCGTGATTCAGGTGGTTCCGCTCGACCGTATCGCATTTCTCCGGCCGGTCAGCAAGACTCTGACGAAGGGTTGGCAGTTCCTGAACATCACCACATTGAATACGGGCTCTCCATTCTCGGTGTTTTCGGGAGTGCAGCAAACTGGTGCCGGCCTGGGCGGAGGAGATCGGCCCGATCTTGTAAGCCTGCCGCATCTCTCGACCAGTCGCCCGGTGCGCGACGATTATTTCGGAATGGGCCATCAGAATCCGTCATTCTTCTATATTCCGATCGACATTCCGGGTGGGACCGGTCCCAATCAGGGACGCTTCGGCACGCTCGGCCGCGACACGTTTCGCGGGCCGGGCTACCACGATTACGACATCGCAGTGATCAAAGACACTCCGTTCGGCCATCGTGGCAACGCCGAGTTGGGAACGCTGGAATTCCGGGCGGAGTTCTTCAATATTTTCAATCTCGTGGACTTCGGACTGCCGTCGAACATTGTCACCGGCAGCGGCTTTGGAATCATCAGCAAGACCTCGGGCACATCGCGGCAGATTCAGTTCTCACTGAAGGTGCTGTACTAGCGGGAACTTCCCATCTTCCCTTTGCGTAATCTTCAATGGGGCTCTCCGCCTATGCCAATCCTGCGTCTCTTTCTCGCATCACTCATCGCAATAACCGCAGCAGCCCAAAACACGGAATCGGCGAAGGGGCCGCTGAGCGCGGACGCCATCATGGCCCGCGTCGCTGAAAATCAGGATCGAAGCGAAGCTCTGAGAAAAGAGTTCGTCTATCGCCAGCACATTCACATCGTGACTCACAAGCCCGGCGGACGCCTGATGCGTGAAGAAACCGCAGACTACGACGTGACCCCGATGCCCGACGGCACAGAGAAGAAGCTCTCTCTACTTACCGGCCGTTACTGGCACAAGCGGAAATATCAGGCGTTCGCGGGCGAACCCATCCCGGAAGAGGACAGCCTGGACGGTGACCTGGTGAAGGATTTCCGCAACGATCTCACCGATGATAAGTCCAAGGACGGCTTGGGCAAGGATTTATTTCCGCTGACCAGCGGCGAACAAAAGAATTATGACTTCCAGTTGCTAGGGAAGGAAATACAAGACGGTCGCGAGGTCTATCACATCCGCTTTCGTCCCAGAGATAAAGACGAGATCACCTGGGCTGGAGAAGCCTTCATCGATGCCGCCGAGTTCGAGCCAGTGCGGGTGTTCACCAAGCTTTCGCGGAGGATTCCGTTCATGGTCCGGACACTACTTGGGACCGACCTGCCGGGAATCGGCTTCAATGTGGTGTATCGCCGGCAGGAGGATGGAGTCTGGTTTCCCGCGACCTTCGGAACCGAGTTTCGAATCCGGGCAGTGTTCTTTATCAACCGGGATATCTCGATCTCGCTGGAGAATTCGGGATTCGAGCGAACTCACGTGAAGTCCACGATAAGAATGCTTCCGACCGGTAAGAATCCTTGAAGTTGCGAGGCTCCCACGTCGTTGGGCCGGTCACCTACCGCACGGCAGGCACAAAAACACGGGCCCCGCATGCGCCTGTTGCCGGGCGAACAGACGGCGCAAGCTTGGGGTAACGCCTGATTTCGACAGGTGACCATGATCACGGAAAGTGCTGCGCTTTGTGCGAGAATCCCGCAATGCTTAGGATTCGAGTGAAGTCAACGTTGCTAGCGTTGTTTGCTGCGTTCACAAGCCTGAATTCCATTAGTGTCCATGGTCAGTCCTCTCAGCAGCGCACTAGCGCAGCTGCTGATACTCTTCACCGGTATATCGAGAGTCGCTTGCATTGGACTAACGACTTTTCCACCCTCCTCACTTGGCCCTCCGAACCTGCTTGGGATTGCTACTGGGTTGCAAAGGAATACACCCTTGCGGCACCAACTAAACACCCCAAGAAAGTCGTAATTCCTGCGACCTACTCCCGCGTTGGCTTGTACTGCCACGATGTGCCGTTCGAGACTCAGCTCAAGAAAGAGACGGTTCGATATGAGATGGTTCTTGAGGACGGCGAGTGGAAAGTCAATGGCCCGATCCCAGATTACACGTATGTGGATTGGCAAGTCTTACAGGCTTCTCTTCATAAGATTGCGGAAGACGAGCACCGAGCAGCCGAGGACCGCAACCTAGCCCGATCGACAATTGACGCTTTGGTGAGTGCCGTCAAGGCATCCGCTAAATAGTCCTACCGGGGTGGAGCGGACCATCATTGTCGATAAATCCTGATTACGCTCAAAATTCCACTTTGCAGCTTAAAGCGTGAAATGGCCTGATCTATAAAAGGGGATGTCAAGAAAATACTTCTCCCTCGACCGGAAGGCGGTTTCCGCGACATCCAGCCCCTCTCACTTTGGAAGACGCCTGTCGGGTGTCGTGCCCCTGGATAGGTTTTGCGTTGTTCCATCTCAGCAGCTGCATCTTCAGTTAGTAGCGACGACGCCGATCGGTTTCAGAAACTGAGCAAGCCCTGCGGTTGTACGGTGTCAACCATGGGTCTATCTGAGGCTCGCGGCCTAGTGCTTTTTCAGGTTATCCGAGGGGGCATAGGGGTTACACAGAGACTGGGTGCCCGCAGGCACCGTGTCGACTACAGGCCATTCTCATACTCACCCTCGAACCCGAGCGTCTCCAGAACCGACAGACCACCACCAGGAAAGATCACCGGAGATGGAAGGGGCCCTTCACCTGAGACGCTCAAGCGGCTTGCGATTTCAGTTTTTCTGCGTCGAAGTTTTCTCCCTTCTTCCAAAGAGTTAACGTAATCGCTGCCATCTTGCGGGCGAGCGTCAGGCGCGCCATCGTTGGCTTGATGCCTTTGGCCAGCGCAGCTTGATAGAAGTCCTGGAACGGTCCGGGGCGCACACTGGCCATGGTGGCCGCTCCTTTGAACAGACCTTTCAGATCATGATTGTGGTCCTTGTTCAAACCCCGGATAGAAACCAGTTTCTTGGAGCGTCGCAGCTGGCCTTCCACATAGCGGTAATCCGCGCTGGTACGGGTCTCCAAGGCCAATCCGCTGTACGCCCATAGTTGTCGCTTGGTGCGAAAACGATGGGGAGTCTGCATCAGCGCCACGGCCAGCACCGAGCGAATCGGCCCCAGATAGGGAATCTGTCGCAGCCGGGCGGTGATGGCATGCTTACGCCCCTCCGCTAACAGTTCCCGCCGTGCTTGCTGACGCAAGTGTTGCAACATGTCCAGTTGCTCATAGAGTCGTTCGGCTCGACGCCGCACGCCGGCTTCCCGGATCTTGGCCAGCCATTGCGCTCGATGCCGGGTGTAATAGACATCTCTGCCCGCACAAGGAATCGCCCAGCTCCGATACACCGCTTTCAGCCGGTTCATGACCCGCGACAGATCTTTGACGATGGTCAGATAACTCCGCGACAGTTCGCGCAGCATGCGCACCCCGGTCTCGCCATGGTAGACCGGCTTGAGCTGATTGCCGCGTAACAGCTCTGCCAGTTTGCGAGCATCGATGCGATCACTCTTGTTTCCCTCTTTGAGCAACGCGTTCTTGCGCGGATTGCACACTACCAACTTATCGACACGAGGATGGAGCAGGTCGTACAGCCAGACCGACCAGGTTCCTTCTTCGAAGGTCACCGACAAGGTTCCGCGCAGTCCCGCAAAGAACTCAAAAATGGTTGTTGCTTTCGTCTCCAGGATGGATTCCATGACCACCTTGCCGCTGGCATCCATCACGGCCACCGAGATCGTTGCTTGATGCACGTCCAGCCCAATATACTTTTCATCGTTCACGAGGGTGCTCCTTTCGTAGGTGATGATGCGAACGATCACAACCTACTCCCAAAGGGGCGCCCTTTTATAATGCGGTTTCAGAAACTGACTTCCCGACAAAACAATTACGTGGTTAACTTCGGAGTCTAATACCCAGGATCATTGAGGCGAAGTCCAGCCCATCGAGACGATTTCCTGTGTGCCGGCGTCTTTGGGAATAAGCACCGAGTCGTCGGGGGCAAGCCCAAGCCAAAAGCCATAGATTCCGGTCTGCGGGAATCCCTTCAGGCTCACAACCTGCTCGATTTTTCCATTCGGTACGCCCATCCGGACCACATCCGACTTATCACCGAGCCGCTGAAAATAGAGATACCGCCCATCGTGCGACCAGCAGGGATAGGCGACGATATCGGGCGCCAGCATCGTCCACTTTCGGGTTTTGAAGTCGAAGAGGGAGAGTCCGGCGGAATCGCCGTGCATCGCGACAAGGTAGCGCGCGTCGGGCGACCAACGAGGAGAAAAAAGCCCGTCTGAGCCCGGCACAGTCTCGATCTGGTGTGTGTCCATATTCAGGATCCGAATCATGGTTTGACCACCGCCGCCGATTCCACCAAAGATGAGCGACTTGCCGTTCGGAGACCAATAAGGATCGGCCTGGGGGCCACTATCGTTGGGCAATATGGGTTCGGGTGTGCCGCCGATGGCTGGCACTTCATAGATACGCGCGGTTTTGCCCGGCTGGACGTCGTAAAAGACAATTGTTTTTCCGTCAACGGACCACCGGGGCAGCGAGGCGTAAATCGGAGATGAACTGAGCTGGAGTTTTTCGCTGCCGTCCAGTTTGCTTCGCCAGAGAATTCCTTCCGGATAAGAAGAGTAAGCGACCCACTGCCCATCTTTCGAGAAGTCCAAGTCCTGTGCTGAGAGGCCTCCCATAAAAGACTCGAAGGCCTTCGATTTGATGTTGTAGCGTTGAATTTCGGCACGCCTGAATCCGGCAGTGGCGAAAAGCGTTTTGCCATCCTTGCCGGGCACAGGAAAACTGTAAGAAACCGTTCCAGCAGTGAGTTGCACAGGCTCGCGATTCACCTTGTGGAAGAGGCTTCCTTGCTCGCGCGCCGCCCAGATCTGCCCTCCCGATTCAAATACAAAATACTTGCCATCCGGCGTCCAAGAGCCGCAGCACTTGCCCGTGCCTGTATGCCAGCCGGGAAACATCTTGTGCAGATTGGTGCCATCCGCGGACAGCTCCCAAAGGTCGGGGAGTTGTGTTTTGGAATCGTATAGGTTCAAGGCTATGTTTTGGCCATCGGGCGACCAGGCGGGTGAGGTGGCGTCAACACCGCCCGCCGCCCCTAAAGGACCCGGGAGATCGGCCAACTTGCGGGACGCGGTTCCCTCGGCGTTAGCAACATAGAGCATCGTGTCGTTCGTAAAGATCAGTTTTTGGCCATCAGGGGACCATGCGCCGCCGCTCCCTTGGAGGTCCGCCAGCCGGGAGGGCGAGCCGCCGAGCGTCGGCAATGCCCACATTGGTGTCGAGGCGCCGCTCAATCCTTTCAGTTCACCGACGAGCAGTTTGGATCCGTCCGGCGAAATGTTGAAGATCCCGAAGGGCGTGCCTGGCAGAGCTCCCTTAATGGGCGCGAGATAGCCTCCATTGACCGACATCTGCGCAGGTACGCTTCCGTCGTAAACATACAACCGTGAACCGTCGGTTCCGATCAGCCCTTTGTTGACGGCGTCATGGCTGAGTTGTGTGTAGCCTAAGAGCTGGGGTGGCGGCAGCGACGGGCGGAACAGGTAGGCGAGCACAGCAATCATAACAACGGCTGCGCCCCCCGCAAGAATCAGGATCTTCCGATGCTTTTTGGCCAATGCGGCCATCACCTGCGAGTCAGAACTATCCGTCTTTCCGGCAATTGTCCCGCTCGCTTGTTTCTGGGGCATCGCCGCGGGTGCTAATTCGGGCGCTGTTGTGATGGCGGATCGGCCGGTCGTGTCGCGCCTCAGGCGCTTCAAATCAGCTCGAATCTCAGCCGCACTCTGATAGCGAACCTCGCGGTCCTTTTCCAGAGCCTTATTGACAATCCGCTCCAATTCAGCGGGAGTTTCCGGATTGATCCGCGATGGCTGCACCGGGGGCTTGTTCAGGATCGCATCGAAGATCGCCGCCGATGTTTCTCCCCGGAAGGGCAGCATGCCGGTAGCTGTTTCATAAAGCACCGTTCCGAATGAGAAGAGATCCGTTCGCGCGTCGAGTTCTTTGCCGAGCGCCTGCTCTGGCGACATATACGCCACCGTTCCAAGGGTGCTGCCCGCGCTGGTCAGATGTTCTACCGTCAGCGTCGGAGCAGAAGTGAGCTTGTCGGAACTGGCTGCGCCCATCTTCGCCAGACCAAAATCAAGAATTTTGGCGTGACCGCGGTCGGTGACGAAGACATTTGCCGGTTTCATATCGCGATGAACGATGCCTTTCGAATGTGCGGCATCGAGAGCATCGGCAATCTCAAGTCCGAGATCAAGCAAACGCTCGACTTCTAACGGGCGCCCGAAAGCTAGCTCGCGAAGTGTCTTGCCCTCCAAAAACTCCATTACGATGAACGGTCGGCTATCATGCTCGCCGATCTCGTGAATGGTGCAGATGTTCGGATGATTTAAGGCTGACGCTGCCCTTGCTTCTCGCCGAAAGCGATCAAATGCCAGCTGGTTTCCCGCTACGTCGTCGGGAAGAAACTTTAGCGCTACGAATCGGCCAAGCTGTGTGTCCTCGGCCTTGTAAACCACACCCATCCCCCCGCCACCGATTTTCTGCGTGATGCGATAGTGTGAGACTGTCTGGCCGATCATTGAGCTGAAATCTTAGGATCAAGTGTGGGGCAAGTCAATGATGGCTCAGGGTTAGGCGGCACATGCAGAGACCAATTGACGAAACATCGCGGTTACACTCACCCTCCCCATACGGGCAACTTGAGCGCTATGGCGTGATAGCAACAGTCTGAATTGATAGACTGCGCTGTGAGGCGCAGTGACGGTGCGTGAGTACGAATTGATTGCAGAGTGGTATGCGTCGGTACGCATCGATACAACGGGAGTACCCGAAGCGACCGCGTTAGCTTCATCGCTCCCACGCGGATCGCGTGTTCTGGATATTGGGTGCGGTAATGGCATTCCACTCACCAAAGCATTGCTGAGCGGGGAACACCGCGTTATCTCGCTTGACAGTTCTGGTGCAATGCTCCGGCATTTTCGACTCAACTACCCCGCAATGCCTGCCGTTCAGGCAAAGGTGCGGTCCTGCCCATTCATCGATAGCATCTTCGATGCAGCGGTCGCTTGGGGCATCATGTTCCATCTCAATCCCGAAGATCAGATTAGGGCAATTGCAAACGTCTCACATGTCCTCAAGCCCGGTGCCCCCTTCCTTTTCACGTCCGGAGACGAGGACTGCTTCCACGGTAAAGTAAGCACCATGAACGGCGTAGAGTTCCGACATTTTTCATACAGCATCGATACTTATGGGCGCGTGCTTCGCGACCACGGCTTCACATTGGCTAACGTCCACGCCGACAGCGGGAATAACACCTACTACCTCGCGAAGAAAGCCGATTCGCCGAGTTGATTGTTGCAAAATCCCCATTTCACTCATCGAGGGCTGAGCGAATTCCCGATTACGAAATTTAGATCCGAAAGCAGGCACTCGATGATCGAGGCTTCAGCCGTTGAGGATTAACGCTGGAGAATCACGCCCGGAAGGCCTACTCTATGGCGTTATCCCGACGACGTCATCAAGGATGGCAATTATGAAGCGGCTTCTTCTCTGGGTTCTGGCGTGCAGTTTCCCTTTCCTCTTTTCTGCAGCGTCTTTCGCGGGCGAGCTGAAAATTCTTACCAATCATCTGGGATACGAAGTTGCCGGCCCTAAACATGCCGTCATTCTGGGGACAGCGGGCGACAAGGTTGCCGCCTGCTCACTCAACGACAACGCTACCGACCGCATGGTTCTCTCTGTCGCTGCAAAAGCGGCCGGGCCCGTGCAGAAATGGCGCGACTGGTATTTCTGGACGCTCGATTTCGATTCGTTCCGCACCGAAGGGAAGTACTACCTCGAATGCAGTTCGGGAGCGGGCAAAGTCCGCTCGTTTCCCTTCGCGGTGCAGCGCAACTTGCTCGAGCGCAACACCATGTCCGACGTTATTTATTACTTCAAAGACGAGCGCAGTTCCGGCCAGATGGATAAAGCCGACCATCATCTGCATTTCGATGGAGACAAGCCGGGCACGGTCGATGCCCACGGCGGCTGGTGGGATGCCACCGGGGATTACGGCAAGCATCTGTCGCACCTGTCGTTTTCGACGTACTTCAATCCCCAGCAGATTCCGCTCGTCATTTACAGTTTGCTGAAGAGCTACGACCAGACGAAGCTGCGTGGTCTCTCGGATTTCGCGCGCTACCAGCCGCGTCTGCTCGATGAGGCGATGTTCGGCGCGGATTATCTGGTGCGGCTCAAGGTGCCCAATGGATCGTTCTATCGCTCGGTGGAGAATGGCGGAGTCGACCAGGTTCCCGAAAAACGCAAGATCGCCGGAGAGATGAAACGTTTTGGAATTGAGGCCGCGCCGGGGCAGGGCGCGAAAGAGATGGTCGAGTCCGCCAATAACGATCTGGAATACGAAGTCAGCTATCGATCGGGAGGCGGAATCGCGATTGCCGCGCTGGCCATGGCGAGTACGTATCCGGAGTCGGGAGATTTTACGAATGCCGATTATTTGAAGGCTGCCGAGGATGCATTCGACTTTCTCGAAAAAGAAAATCTGAAGCTCACGAATGATGGCAAAGAAAACATCGTCGACGATTACTGTGCGCTGGCGGCGGCTACGGAACTGTATCGCGCAACGCATGAAGACAAATACAAAGCGGCGGCCGACCGGCGGGCGAAGAGCCTGATGGCGCGCCAGATCAGCGCCGGAGGATACAAGAACTACTGGCGGGCGGATGACGGTACACGCCCGTTCTTTCACGCGTCGGATGGCGGATTTCCGGACGTCAGCTTGCTCTATTACGCCGAGATCGCGGACGCGCCGGTGCGGCAGCAGGTTCTCACAACGGTCAAGAAGTCGCTGGAATTTGAACTGGCGATCACGGGAGAGGTCAACAATCCGTTCGGCTACAGCCGCGAATATGTGCAGGATAAAACCGGGGTGCGGCGCACGAGCTTCTTTTTTCCGCACAACAGCGACGCCGCTCCCTGGTGGCAGGGAGAGAATGCGCGGTTGGCATCAGTAGCCACTGCGGCGAGGCTCGCCGAGCCTATGTTTGCCGGCGATTCCGCGTTTCAGAAACAGCTGGAGTCGTTCGCGACGGACCAGCTGAACTGGATTCTCGGCCTGAATCCGTTTGATTCGTGCATGCTCAACGGCGTGGGAAGAAATAACCCTCCGTATATGTACTTCGACTCGTGGGAATTCACGAATGCGCCAGGCGGGATTTCAAACGGCATCACCAGCGGGTTCAAAGACGAGAACGATATCGACTACCTGCTGACCTACCGGCAAACCGGTGCCGACAATGACTGGCGCTGGGGCGAGCAGTGGCTGCCGCACGGCGCGTGGTATTTGCTGGCGGTGGCCAGCGGAAGGGAAGGAACTCGATAAGCCTTTGGGAAGGGACTGCGGAACGCGCTCACGACAGCCCGCGGAGCGCTATAAATTCCTAATCCCCGCTGGCGTGGTGCTGAGTCGGTACTAAAACCAGCCGCGGGCGAGCCTGCTCCGGCTGGGCGGGGCGTCCGAACGTCGAAAGAATTGCAAAGACTACTGCATACGCGGCGAGGACCCCGAAGCTGACCGAAGCGAGAACGGTGAAGCAGAGTATGAAGGGCATCAGGAGCGAATTCACTGTCGACCGACCTCTAAAGAGCTGTTATCAGATGCAGGGCCCGAAAAACCGTATATCTCAGTAGTTGCCATCCTTCGCGAAGCGAACCTTCAATCTAACTGCGTTGACGCTCCCCGCTAGTGACGACTAAGATACGGAGTAGAGCTGTGCATTCCTACTTTCGGACAATCCTGTTGGCCTGTCGACATTACGGAAGGGCCGGAGCCTCGGCGAAACATGGCGATTACTAAGATTTCCGTCCGGGGCGCCCGGCAACACAATCTGAAAAACATCAACGTCGAGATTCCGCGTAACACCCTCACAGTGGTTACCGGGCTCAGCGGGTCGGGCAAGTCCTCGCTCGCATTTGACACGATTTATGCCGAGGGCCAGCGCCGTTACGTGGAGACGCTCTCCGCCTACGCGCGGCAGTTTCTGGATCAGATGGAGCGTCCGGATGTCGATGGAATTGACGGACTTAGCCCATCGATCTCGATTGAGCAAAAGACCACCAACCGCAGTCCGCGGTCGACCGTCGGCACGATCACCGAGATTTACGACTATCTTCGCCTCTTATTCGCTTCCATCGGAGTCCCGCATTGCCCGAAGTGCGGACGGGCCATCAGCCGCCAATCGGCAGATCAGATCGTCCAGCGAGTGATGGCGCTCACTCCCGAAGATCGCGTCATGGTCATGGCGCCGATCGTCCGAGGTCGCAAGGGCGAATTCAAGAAAGAGATGGAGACGCTGGTCAAGCACGGCTATACCCGGGCTCGCATCGACGGCGAGCTGGTCAGCCTGGATGATGACGTCGCAATCAACCTCGATAAGCGGAAGAATCACACGATCGAAGTTGTGATCGATCGCCTGCTGGTCAAGCCGGGGATCGAACATCGGCTGGAGATGTCGATTGGGCTGGCGATGAAGTTGGCCGGCGGCTTGGTGCAGGTCGCGGTGGTCGGCGGCGAGGAGCATCTGTATTCGGAGAAGTTGGCGTGTCCCGATTGCGGCATCAACGTTCCGCAACTCGAGCCGCGCTCATTTTCGTTCAATAGCATGTATGGAGCCTGCCCGGAATGTCATGGCTTGGGCAGCAAGTACGATTTCGATCCGGCGAAGGTGATTGCGGATTGGTCAAAGCCGCTTCTCGATGGCGGCCTGGGGCCGGGCTCGGCTTCGCAGAATCTGATTCACCAGTTGCAGATTGTATCCGCGGCCTGCGCAATCGATTTGAGCATTCCCTTTGAGAAGCTGCCGGAAAAAACCCAGGACTTCCTGCTGAACGGAGAGCAGGGCCGCGGAGGGCGCACCGGATTCCACGGTATCTTCGGATATCTGAAACAGAATCTGGAAGAGTCCACATCCGAGGGCTACCGCGATTGGCTGATGGATCACATGTCGGCAACGGAATGTCCGGCATGTCATGGAAAGCGGCTGCGGCCCGAGAGTCTGGCGGTCAAAGTAAACGACATTTCCATCGCCGACTTCACCGCGTTGCCCGTCGCCCGCGCTCTGGAAAAAGCGCAGGGAATCAAGCTGGCTGGGCGCGAAGCCGCGATTGCCGGCCGCGTTATGCACGAAGTCGTCGAGCGCCTGCAGTTTCTGAATGCAGTCGGACTGGGATATATCTCGCTCGATCGCTCGGCGGCCACTTTGTCGGGCGGGGAAGGGCAGCGAATCCGGCTGGCGACCCAGATCGGCTCCAAGCTGCGCGGCGTCTTGTACGTGCTCGATGAGCCATCGATTGGATTGCATCACCGCGATAATGGACGCCTGCTGAACGCGCTGGAGAATCTGCGGGATCTCGGGAATACCGTGCTGGTCGTCGAGCATGATGAGGAGACGATCCGGCGCGCCGATTACGTTGTCGATCTCGGGCCGGGCGCCGGGCGGCATGGCGGAAATCTCGTCGCCCAAGGAACGCCGGAAGAGATCATGCGCGATCCGGATTCGTTGACCGGGGCGTACATCTCGGGGCGGATGTCGATTGAAATGCGGCCCGAGCGCCGGCATACGAATGGCGCCGCGCTGACGATTCTGGGCGCGAAAGAAAATAATCTGAAGAATCTCGATGTAACTTTCCCGCTGGGCGTGATGACGGTCGTGACCGGAGTATCTGGTTCCGGCAAGTCGACGCTGGTGAACGACATTCTGTATCGGGCGCTGGCGCGCCAACTGTATCGATCACGCGAGAAAGCTGGCGATCACAAGGCGATTTCCGGGGCGGAGAACATCGACAAGGTCATTCGCATCGATCAGTCCCCGATCGGGCGAACCCCGCGCTCCAATCCCGCAACCTATACGGGAGTGTTTACTGCGATTCGAGACCTATATGCGATGCTGCCGGAGTCGCGCGAGCGGGGATACAAGGCAGGGCGCTTCTCGTTCAACGTCTCCGGCGGTCGCTGCGAGGCTTGCCAGGGCGAAGGGCAGCGGCGCATCGAGATGAACTTTCTGCCCGATGTGTATGTGCTGTGCGAAGTCTGCGGCGGACGGCGCTACAACCACGAAACCCTGGCTGTGAAATACAACGGCTATTCGATTGCCGATCTGCTGGAGATGCCGGTTTCCGACGCTTTGCCGATTCTCGAGAATATTCCTCAGATCAAGCCGAAGCTGCAGACTCTGGTGGATGTGGGTTTGGGATACATTCATCTTGGGCAGTCGGCGGTGACGCTATCCGGGGGCGAGGCGCAACGGATTAAACTGGCGCGCGAGTTGAGCAAACGGCAGACCGGAAAGACCCTGTATCTGCTCGATGAGCCGACCACAGGATTGCACTTCGACGATGTAAAGAAGCTTCTGGAGGTCCTGCATCGTCTAACCGACCTGGGAAATTCCGTCATCATCATCGAACACAATCTCGACGTCATCCGGAATGCCGATTGGATTGTCGATCTTGGGCCCGAGGGCGGCGAGGACGGCGGGCGGATTGTGGCGCAGGGACCTCCGGAGCAGGTGGCGCGAGTGAAGAAATCGTATACGGGACAGGCGCTGGCGGCGTATTTTTCAAAAGCGGAAACAAGTTCCGAAAAGTCGGCAGTCAATCAGTAGTTGTCAGTGCGAGTAAGAGGAAGCCCTTCTTGTCATCTCCAGAGAATCCGCAGTTTGAGCCGCAGTCGCCGGTAAGCGGGGAAGCGCAGCCTCCCGCCGGCGACAGTCCGAGTTCTTTTCCTGCCACGCCCGATTTCGGAGCTGTTCCTCCGCTGGCCCCGGTTCCTCCCAAGCGGACGCCCCCAGAGAACCCTCCGTGGAACGGCTGGGACGTCGCGGTGATCGTGGGATTAACCCTTGTCACGATCTTCATTCTTCAACTCGCGATTCTCTTCGGGGCACATTATTTGGTCTATCCGCGAAAGTCGCTGGCTGAGCTGGCGCAGCGCCCTTTGCTGTTGCTCATTTCGCAATTCCTGATCGACGGCGCAGTCGGCTTGTATCTGTACTTGCTGGTGCAGGGGAAATACCACACGCAGTTCTGGACCGCGATCCGGTGGAACTGGCCGAGCGCCGCATGGAGAATGCTTGGATTGGGCGCAATCATGCTGCTGGGGCTGAGTCTGCTCGAGAATGTCCTTCCCATGCCGAAAGAGGTTCCATTCGACAAATTGTTTTCGCGTCCCAGAGACGCGTACTTGCTTGTGATCATCGCCGTCACGCTGGGACCGTTGGTGGAGGAGTTATTCTTTCGCGGGTTTTTCTATCCGGTCTTGGCTCGCAGGTGGGGAGTCTGGTGGGGAATATTTCTGAGCGCTTTGCCTTTCGCCCTGATGCATCTACCTCAATATGGATACGCCTGGAGCGCCTTGTTGGTGGTCTTTATCGTGGGCGTAGTCTGCGGAGCGGTACGAGCGTGGACCGGTTCGGTCGGGGCCAGTTTCCTGGTCCATGTCGGTTATAACGGAACGCAGATGCTGATTGCGCTGGTTTGGACACGCGGATTCACGCATTTGCCCAAGAGCCTGCTGCAGCTGTGCCTCCGCTGATTTCAGGACTTTTTCTCGCAGGCCAGACATTCCCGCCCGTTCTTGACGTATAGTAGCGGAGTCCCTTGTCCTGGCAATCCCGCCCTCCTTTGAAGTGGGGAAAGTCACATGCAGTTCGATCATAAGCCGTTGGCAGAAACTCTCCTGTCTGCCTCTATTCTGGAGGCCATTCCTGATGCGGTCGCAGCCGTCAACCAGCAGGGCGTCATCATCCAGGTCAACTCCCAGGCGGAAGCTCTCTTCGGCTATACCCGCGACGAACTCATCGGGCAAAAGATCGAGATGCTGGTGCCCGAGCGGCAGCGCCCGCAGCACGACCAGCACCGTGAACGCTTTCACCAATATCCGAAGCTTCGCCGGATGGGATCCGGCTTGGATCTTTACGGCCGAAGACGCGATGGGACTGAGGTTCCCGTTGAGATCAGCCTGAGCCCGCTCTCGTCGGATGGCGGCTTTGTGGTTCTCAGCGTGATCCGCGATATTACCGACCGGAAACGCATTGAAGATGAGTTGCGCCGCGCCAGCGACGAACTGGGCCGGAGGAAAACGCGGGAGTTGCGGGATTCGCAGAACCGTCTCGCCCTGATCGTGGATTCGTCGCAGGATGCAATTATCGGCAAGAGCCTCGATGGCATCGTGACCCACTGGAACAAAGGCGCGGAGCAGATCTATGGCTACACGGCCCAGGAGATGATCGGCAGGCCCATCGTCGTCCTGGCTCCGCCGGAGCGGGCGGACGAGATACCCGAGATCCTGAAGAGAATCCGCAACGGCGAGCAGGTTGAGTATTTCGAGTCGGTGCGAGTCACAAAGGACAAGCGCAAAATAAATATGTCGATTGCGGTGTCGCCGATTTACGACACGGACGGACGGGTTGTCGGAGCGTCCACGATCGCCCGCAATATCACCGCCCAGAAAAAAGTCGAAGATCAGCTGCGGCAATCGCAAAAGATGGAGGCCGTAGGCCGGCTGGCGGGAGGCATCGCGCACGACTTCAATAATCTGCTGGGAATCGTCACCGCTTGCGCAGAACTGCTGAAAGGGAAAGTTGAACCCGCCGCTATGGAGTACGTCGATAACATCCGCGAGGCGACCAAGCGCGGAGCTTCGCTGACCAAACAGCTCCTGGCTTTCAGCCGGCGCCAACCGGCGCAGCCCCAGATTCTCGATCTTAACGAGCGGCTTCGAGAAGTCAGCAAGCTGTTGCGTCCCCTGATGGGCGACGATGTTGAGGTCACGGTTCTGTCCCGCTCGGCGACGGCGATCGTCGAGCTCGATCCGGGACAACTCGATCAGATCGTGGTGAATCTGGCTGTGAACGCGCGCGATGCGATGCCGCGTGGTGGCCGCTTGATCATCGAAATCGGCGGATTTATTTTCGACGAGGCTTTTGCGAAACAGCATCCCCCGATGACTGCCGGCACCTACATCATGCTCGCCGTCAGCGATAACGGGATCGGCATGGATGACCCTACGCGAGCCCGCATTTTTGAGCCGTTCTTCACCACCAAAGAAGTCGGCAAAGGCACCGGTCTTGGGCTTTCGACGGTCTACGGCATCATCAAGCAGAGCGGGGGCCATGTATGGGTCTACAGCGAACCGGGACACGGGACCACGTTCAAGATCTATTTCCCAAGTGCTGAGAAGAAATTAGGAGGTGAAGAAACGACTGAGGAAGAAACCCTGCCTCCTCGACGTGACGGTTCAACCATACTGCTGGTGGAGGATGACACGATGATGCGCCGCCTCACTCGCAAGATGCTCGAAGAGCATGGCTACAAAGTTCTGGAGGCCGAGGATGGAAAATCTGCTTTGAAGGTGATTGGCGCGAGCCATGCTTCTATTGTTCTCACGTTGACCGATGTGGTGATGAAAGGCATGAATGGCCCCGAGTTGGTGCTTCGCCTGACCGAATCCTATCCGGCGATGAAAGTCATTTACATGTCGGGATACACCGGCGAACTGGTCGCGCATCAGGGACTGGACGCGAGCATTCGATTGCTCGAAAAGCCCTTCACCAAAGCTGCCCTGTTGAACACCGTGGACTCGGTGCTGGGATGATTTTTTTAGTGATTGGCGGTAACCAGCCAATGCACCCAATTTGATTTCCAATATTCAATGAGGTAACCTGCGACCGCTATGAAAGGCAATCCAAAAGTATTATCTGAATTGAACAAGGCGCTGCGTGAAGAATTGACTGCCATCAACCAGTACTTTCTACACGCGGAAATGTGCGAAAACTGGGGCTATCACAAGCTCTCCGAATTCATCAAGAAACAGTCGATTGGCGAGATGAAGCACGCCGAGGTGCTCATTGAGAGAATCCTGTTTCTGGATGGCAGCCCGTCGATGCAACCCTTGGAGTTAACGGTCGGTGGTACCGTCAAGGGAATGATCGAAAGCGATTTGGCGCTGGAAGTCGGGGCGGTGAAGCAGTATAACGACGCCGTCGCGATCGCGACCAAAGAAGGCGACAACGGATCGCGCGATCTGTTCGTGACCCTGCTCAAGGACGAAGAAGGTCACGTCGATTTTCTCGAAGCCCAGGTGCACTTGATCAAGGAACTCGGCTACGAACGGTATCTGACGCAGCAGATGGGCGAGGACGAAGAAGAATAAGCCGGCAAAACAAAAGCCCCATTTCTCGCTCTCGAAAAATGGGGCCAACTTTTCTTCGATCTGGACCTTACTTCACCGTGACCGTCAGCAGTTGCGCGCCCGATACTACGTAATCCAGCGGCGGTGTCGCGGTTTCGTCTACGTTCGACTCCGCGCTCACGATCATCTCCTGATTGCCGCGCATTCTGTCCATCACATTCATCACGCTGAGCGGCAAGGTCGGCATCACTTTATCGGCAACGCGCGCTTCCGGGTCGGCCTCCAGCAGGGAAACATACAGGCGATTGTTCGCGTGCTCTTTGTTCAGAACTGCGATGGTCGACGCGAGATCGAGTTTCTGGCCGAAGGCGGGGTTCACGTGGTTCACGCGATCCAGTGTCTCGCCGTCGCTGACCAGAATCCGCAGCGTTCCTTTGCTGGCGGAGGTTGGAATCTTCACCGGAATCTGGCGCACCACTCGCTCTCCGCGATAGGGAGCAAGCACGGTTTCGACCATGATCTTGTCGCCGGGGCGGGCTTCCGTGACGTCCGTGCGAGCGCTCTCCAGCCGGGCCCACCGGCGTTCGCGCACCAGATCGAAATCGAGCTTCACGCTGTTCACTGCTGGGGCGTTGTAGGGATTGTCGTAGATGCGTCCAAAGCGTTCGCCAAGAGAAAGCGCGGCGGCCATCGCGGCCGGCTGGCCGTTCTCTGCGGGCACGAACATGTTACGCAGCCCTACTTCCGGGAATCCTTTGACGTTGATGCTGCCGTTTAGCCGGTAGGTGATTTCCTCGCCGTACTCATTCACTCCGTGGAGAGCATTGAAGACCGTCGCCATGATCGCGACCGGGCTGAGCCGCGGATTATTCAGAACTTCGTAGTGAAATGCCTTGGTCGTGCTGCCCGAGTGGATGCTCAAAGTGACCGGAATCATGTCCGGCTGCTTGTTGAAGACGCCAAGAATTCCAGTGTGGCGATCCTGAACAAAGACCCCCGCTTCTTCCGTCGTATTGACGATCTTGAAAGCGTTCAGCGGCGACGGCAGCGTTGCCAGCACGGTCGCCTTATTCATCGGCAGATCGACGGCTCCGAACTGCAGTAAAGGGTGTCCGCAGGCGAGCAAGCGCTGAGGATCGATATACGTGACGGTGCAGGTTGCCGCGATATCCATGTCGCCGCGGACCAGGATCGCGCTGACCGCAGAGCCCGGAACGAGCGGTTCGGGTTGCTTGTCTTCGCTGACCGAACCTGCGCCCATGACGGGAACAATCCCTGCCGAGGCGAATTCTGGCGCGAATGCCCGCACGGCGTCTTCTGAAAATCCGTTGAAGACCAGCGGCGCGTCGATCGGCTTCAGGTAATCGGCGAAATCCTGCGTGCTGTTGCCCATTGCCGGTGCAATACCGGGAGCGGCCGTTTTGCCGGCGGCATTGGCAACTTCCGGCTTGATGGCAGCCGCCTCTTCAGAAGGCGACTTGTCGAGCGCATTGATCTCAAGCATGTCGGCGATCGGGGTAACGCCCGCAATCGGTTCCTTCGAGAACTCGCCGATGCGGAATGCCAGGGCTCCAGCGAGCTTGCCATCCAAGTAGACCGGACTCCCGCTCATGCCTGCGACTACGCCGGTGTATTCGACCTTGGCTCCGTGCAACCGGACCAGAATAATGTCGCCCTTGGGGCCGTTCACATTGTGCAGAATGCCAAGGACTTCCACGTCCATCGGTTCGGGCTTCACCCCTTCAAAAACCGTGTAGGCAACGCCGCGCATTCCAGCATGGATCTGATCCACCGGAATCGTGGGCTGCGAGGTCTGGGCATTCAGGATCGTGACGGATAGGGAGACACTAACGACGAGAAGCGCGAGAGAAACCTTTCTCATGTAAAGCCCCGGGAGGACCCACCAACGGGTCGCCTTAATCTTAGATCCAGACCAACTGCGACTGCGTTGCCAGGAGGGAGAGTTATGGGACCGGGCAAAAACATCCCAATTGCGAATCTGTGCGTCTATACTAGCACAAGAGACTTTTCGGGGTTCCCATGTTTAATCGCAACATAGAAAAGAATTTAGAGCGGAATGACGCACGTCTGATGCGCACTTTTTTCGCGCTGTTTACCTGCGCGATTCTGACCTGTGGTTCGCTCGCGGCACAGGATCAGACCTCGTCCACTCCAGCCGCGTCGCCGTCATCCCAGCAAGCATCCCAGACTACGGACAACGGCAAGCCGAAGCAGGATGTCCCGGTCGATGCGGGAGGGCCGACGGACAACATCGGTCCGTATGCGATCCCGAGAAAAAAGACGGAAGATGCGCCTCCCCCCCCGCCAGTCGCGCCCAAAAAAGTTGAGGACATGCCCGACTACTCGCTGAAGGTGAACGTGCCTCTGGTGAATGTCGATGTCATGGTTACGACGAAAAGCGGACAGTTCGTGCCCGGCCTGAAGAAAGACAACTTCCGCATCCTGGAAGACGGCGTTCCACAGGCGGTCAGCAAGTTCAGCGTTTCGGAAGCACCGGTCACCGCCGTATTGCTGGTGGAGTTTGCGTCGACAAGCTGGCCAATCCTTGTCGACACTCTCAACGCCTCCTATGCCTTTGCCAGCACGCTCAAAAAGGAGGACTGGATTGCGGTCAGCTATTACGACATGCAGCCACATATCCTGACGGATTTCACGCAAGACAAAAGAGCCGTCTATGGCGCGCTGGATCAGTTGCGGATTCCGGGATTTGCCGAGACCAACGAGTTCGACGCCCTTTATGACACGCTCGACCGGTTGGACCGCGTCGAAGGCAAGAAATACGTCATCCTGATTTCTACGGGAATCGATACATTCAGCAAACTCACTCTCGACAAGATCACGAAGAAAATCAAGGACACGAAAGATGTCACGATCTTCCCGGTCAGCATTGGCTGGTATCTGCGCGAATACTGCGAAGTCAACCACTGCACCAGTTCCACTCACGGAATGGCCAGCTGGGGCATTAAGAACATCGACTACCTGCAGGCCGACAACGAACTGCGCACCTTTGCCTCGATGACGGGCGGTCGGGCTTACTTTCCTCGCTTCGAAGCCGAGTTCCCGGAGATTTTCCACGACATCGGGGACGACATCCGGCACGAATACACCTTGGCCTACACCCCGACCAACACCAAGCTGGACGGAACCTACCGCAAGCTGAAAGTGCAGGTCGTCGCTCCGGATGGCGCACCGTTGAAGGTGAGAGACCAGAAGGGCAAGGACGTAAAGATTGAAGTGGTTGCCCGCGATGGCTATACGGCCAAACACACCGTCGATTGAAGTCGACGGCAGCGGAACTTTTCTATTCTGCAGGTGTGCAGAAACCTGGAAACAACCTCGTTAGTCTGCTTAGGCTAACGGTACCGGTCGGCATCACCCTAAACCTGGGATTTTGTTTTGAACTTCAAGTCCGGCTCCGGATTAAATCCGGGCTTTTTTTGCAAGAAGCCTGGTTCCCAACATTCTATTCAGCGTAGTATTTTCATAAAAAGGTTACACTCTACGTAAATAGTGCAACTTTATTGTATAATTCCAACATGGGGATCGAATACGCAACTGTTAAGGCCAAGGGGCAGGTCGTCATTCCGGTAGACATCCGGCGCAGATTTCAGATCAATGAAGGAACTCGCATTGCATTCCTCGAAGAGGAAGGACGTTTGTTCCTGCAACCGGTCAGCGACGAATTCATCAACAGGATGCAGGGCATTCTTGCCGGGAGAGGTCTGCCGGCGAGGGTTGACCGAAGCCGCGATCGGGAACTGAAATGAATGCGCACGTCCTGGATGCCAACGCGCTCTACCGATTTCTCACCGGTGGCCCCGGAGCAGAAATTGTAGCCCGTCTTTTTCGGGAGGCACGAGACGCTCACGAGCCGCTACGGATCTCGGTGGTGAACTGGGGAGAGGTTTATTACACCATCGCCCGCATCGAGGGGTTCGTGGAGACCGACAGGGTAATGAACAGGGTCAGGCTTCTGCCGGTCGCCGTCATCGACGCCGACGAAGAGCTCACGCGACAGGCGGCTCGATTGAAGGCGGGGCACGGTTTGCCTTATGCCGGCTGCTTTGCGGCGGCGATTTTAGGACCGGCCGACGTCCTGGTGACTTCTGACGCAAAGGATTTCAGGAAGATTCGGGGAATACGCATTTTGAGCCTGCCTGGGCACAAACGCTGATCCCACCTTTTGCCTGCTCCTCAATGCACGTGAAACAAGTGATCCAATAAAAAGAAGACTGCGGCGCCCACAAACACCAGCAGCGCCATCTTCATCGCCGGCTCTTTATTGACCTCCGGAATCAGGTCGGAAGCTGCTACATAAATGGTGACTCCAGCCGCTAAGGGAAGTCCCGACCCGACGTGATGCCGGAACAGGGCCATGATCAGCACTCCAGCCAGCGTAGATCCGCCCAGAATCACCGACGCTCCCCACGCGATCCCCCGGCTGCGTCCGCTCGCCAGCATGACTGAACTCACAGTGAAGCCTTCTGGGATTTTGTGCAGAAAGATTGCCACGAAGATTAGCCAGCCCAGCCAGTTCGACACCAGAAAGCCGGAAGCGATCGCGATGCCATCGAAAAATGTGTGAATGATCAGTCCCAGCAATACGGAATAGCCTTTGTGGGAATGAATGAATTCTTCACCATGCGTCTCTTCGCCGAAATGGAAGTGCGGCGTGACGGTGTGCTCGAAGAAATGGATGATCAGGTAGCCGAGAAGTACAAGATACGCTGCGCCTCTGCCGCGCAGCTCAATGCTCTCCGGGACCATCTCGACCAGTGCGGTCGCCAGCATGAATCCCGCGCCCAGGGCGACAAAGTAGCGCAGGTATCGCCGCTCCCAATGCCGCTGCACGATGATCGCCCCGCCAAAAATATTTGCCGCAGCGGCGGTAAGGCCGAGAAGAACACTGGTGAGGATCGGGCTCATCCGAGTGGGGATGATATCAGTATTCGAATCGATCTCATAAGCTGTTTCGGGTGGGGCACGGCTTTTAGCCGTGCCGCTAAAAGCAGAGAAAAGACGCGGACTTCAGCCCCTGAGGCACCGTGAGCTTTCCCTCTTCCCCATTCATCAGACGATCCCTTTCGCTCCGGAAAGCCGTCAACTCAGCCTGAGTGGCGGATGTGCATCACGTCGCCATCCTGAACGATGTAGTCCTTGCCTTCCAGGCGCAGCGTGCCCTTGGCGCGCGCGTTGGCCTCAGATCCGGCCTCGAGCAGTTGGTCCCAGCGAATGGTTTCGGCGCGGATAAAATGCTTTTCCAGATCGGAGTGGATCGCTCCTGCGGCTTCCTGGGCGCGGCTGTTAGCTGGGACCTGCCAGGCGCGGCATTCGTCTTCTCCGGCCGTAAAGAATGAGATCAGGCCCAGCAGCTTGTAGGTCGTGCGGATCAGCCGCGTCAGTCCGCTCTCTTTCAGTCCATAGCTTGACAGGAATTCGGCCGCGTCGGCATCGCTCATCTCCGATAGCTCAGCCTCGACCCTGCCGCAGATCGCAGTCGCCCCCGCATTGGGACGCCCGGCAATCTCAGTAAGCTTGTACTTGCTCACCGCTTCCTCGAGCTCCTTGCCCAACTCGCTCGACTCGCCAATGTTCAGCACATACAGGACCGGCTTTTCGCTAAGAAACATGAAGCCGCGAATGCGCTTCTTGTCCTCGGGCGTCATCTGCATTTCGCGCAACGGCTTTTCGGAGCCGAGGTGAGCGTTGGCCCGTTGCAGTAGCTCGAATTCTTTTTCGAGTTCGGGCGTCTTCATCTTCTTCAAATCTTTTTCCAGACGCTCCAGGCGCTTCTCGATCTGGCCCAGATCGCTCACCATGAGATCGAATTCGACGTTCTTGATATCCCGCAGCGGATCGATTTCGCCGACGTGCGGAATGGCTGGATCTTCGAAGACGCGAATGACATGGGCGAGCGCATCGACCTGCCGGAGATGGCCGATGTATGCGCTCTCTTTCAGCGCGTCCTGGCCGATCGCTCCAACGTCGACGTAATCCACCGACGTGTGCGTCAGCTTCTTCGGATTGTAGAGAGCGGCCAGTCGGTCGAGCCGCTCGTCCGGCACCTTCGCCACCCCGACATGCGCTTCCCGCGGATTGGCATGGGCCTGCGCCGAAACGGGCGCCTTCGTCAGTATCTGAAACAGCGATGTCTTGCCCACCTGGGGCAGTCCAATAATGCCGGTTTTCATGTGGAAGCTTCTGGCTCCTGGCTTCTAGCGTTTGCAGTAAGTTATGGGGATCGTTGGGGAAATCGCATATACGATCAGCTGCGTCTTTCGGCCAACTTCTGAGAATAAACCATCCGGCCGCATCTTGACCAAACAGGAACCGGATCGCGGTTGAAATGGCTGTCTGTGATTTGGATCACACCTAGGAGTGACAGGCTAAACATGAGAGCGAAGGGATCCGCCATATTCTGCGAACAGAAGCAGTTCCACCGAGTGCTATACCGAGGCCGCGGGGAATCTGTTCATTTTTGCTCGTAGGGGTGGTTGTATATGTTCTCCAAGCCCGCAGCCGGTTGGTATCACAGCAATCAATACAATGCGGAAGCTACCTGCGAACACTGTGGCGGAGTCGTACGGCACGAACGGTGGTGCATCACGCGCGACGCGCTGGTTCAATACGCGTTCGGTGCGGTTCTCGATCCGGGCAAGCTCACTCTCGCCGACCGCCTCATCCTGCATGCCCTGGGAGTCTCGTGGCAGAACAACAGTTGCCAGTGCGTTCCGGAAATCCACTAAAAAGCAGAGTAAAACCCCCACGGAACGCCGCCCTACACGATCCGGCCCTCGCAACCCAGACACGTTAATATTTCTTCAGGTACTCTAATCCTCCCCATTTTTCCGCTTAGACTAGGGGTGTTGTTGGCCGCAGTAAATGCCCGGACACCCATGAAGTTGCTGATCGTCGAAGACGAAGCGCGCATGGCCGGCCTTCTTCAGAAGGGATTGACCGAGGAAGGCCATACCGCGACGTGTGCTTCCGATGGCCTCGAAGGGCTCGCGCTGGCGAAGTCCTACGAGTTCGACGTCATCATTCTTGACGTCATGATGCCGAAGCTTAGCGGGTACGAACTCGCCAAAAAGCTCCGCCAGGAGAAGATCCGCACACCCATCCTCATGCTCACCGCCCGTGACTCGGTCCCTGACATCGTTCGCGGCCTTGACCTCGGCGCGGACGACTACATGACCAAACCGTTCTCGTTCGACGAACTTGTGGCGCGGCTCCGCGCGGTGAAGCGGCGTGCATTGGCGGCTGGAGATACTCATATTCGCGTCGGCGATCTGGTCCTCGATCCTGCCAGCAGGGAGGTCGTGCGCGGTGATGATCGTGTTTCCCTGACTCGTACTGAATACAACCTCCTCGAACGTCTGATGTACCGCGCGGGAAAGGTCGTCTCCCGCCGGTCTCTGATCGAATCGGTTTGGGGCTTCGACCGCGAAATTGAAGAAAATACCCTCGACGCCTTCATGCATCTTCTCCGCAATAAAATCGATCCGCCCGGCCGCGCCAAACTGATCCACACCATCCGCGGCATCGGATACATGATTCGATCGGATGCTTCCGCATGAAACGACTGTCGATTGGAATGCGGCTTACCCTGTGGTACCTGGCGATCTTCGCCCTGGGACAGATCCTCTTCGGCTCCGGAATGTGGTTCATCCTGCGCAACAATCTTTACGACATTGTCGACGACGGCGCCGAGAATCGGGCCGATGATGTGAAGAGCTTGCTGCAGGCGCAGGGAAAAGATGCGTCGCTCGAGAAACTCCGCCAGGCAGCCAACGAAACTTATTCCATCGGCCACTCCGGAGATTACATAGAAATCCTCGCGGATAACGGAGACCTGATTTATCGATCCGCCTTCCTGCAGGCGCATCCGTCCGCACTCCTTCCGCCCGATAAGGTAAAGCGCCCCGTGTCCCGAACCCGTAGGATCGAACACCGGCCATTCCGCTTTCTCTTCGAAAGGCTGAACCTGGACGGCAGGGTGTTCATCATCGAAATGGGAGCCCCCGCCGACGATGCCCTCGATACTCTCCATGAATTCCGCTCCTATCTGTTCCTGTTTGCGCCCTTACTCTTGCTGGTCGCGGCCGCAGTCGGCTACTGGATGAGCCGCAAGGCTCTCTCTCCCGTGGACGAACTGGTGCGAACTGCCCGCGACGTCAGCGGAACGAATCTGAAGAGCAGGCTGCAAAAGCTCGAGACCGGAGACGAATTGCAACGCCTGTCGGACACGCTGAATGCGATGCTCGACCGCATCGAGATTGCGTTTCAACGCGTCACCCAGTTTACGGCGGATGCTTCGCACGAATTGCGAACACCGGTTTCCCTGATTCGCACCGAAGCGGAGCTCGCCTTGCGCCGCTCCCGCACTGAGGCCGAGTATCAGGACGCCTTGCGCCACATCCTCGCCGAGGCCGAGCGCACCAGCGCGCTCATCGAGCAATTGCTCTCGCTGGCCCGCGCCGATTCCGGGCGCGAGTCGGTGCAATTGATGCCGGTGAATCTCTCGCCGATCTTGAAGAACGTCGTCGAAGGATGGAAGCAGGTCGCTTCGATTCGCGGACTTCAGTTCTCCGCCGACATTGCCGTTGACGACGCCTTCGTGATGGCCGATGAAACCTGGCTGCGCCGTCTGATCGAAATCCTTCTCGACAATGCCTTCAAATACACGCCGTCGTCTGGCTCGGTTCAGCTCTCGCTCCAACCCAAAAATGAAGATCACAAGGTGCTGGTCACGGTGAAGGACTCCGGAGTGGGGATCGCTCCCGAGGAACACGCCAGAATCTTCGAACGCTTTTATCGAGTCGATAAAGCCCGCAGCCGCGCCGAGGGAGGCACCGGCCTCGGTCTTTCCATCGCCCAGTGGATCGTTACTCAACATCAGGGAACGATTTCGGTCGAAAGTGCGCCGGGCCAAGGCTCAACTTTCCGCGTGCAGTTGTCGATGATTGCGGCGCCAGTCACCACGGTCCAGCCCGCCTAGCGATTTCCCGAATCGCGAACCCCTGCCCGTACAGTGGAAAGGCCTTCCCATGCCAGGATCGCGGAACTGGCAGACACAGCGGACGATGAAGCTTGAGAGCCGTCTGTCTAGAGATCGAGCATGATCCATGTTGGCGCGCGTTCCTCCGTTGGCGGGGGCCGGCCCACCCTTTCGCCAGTTTAATTCCGATGCGGATGCCCCGCTCTTGTCGCGTTTTGTGCGACAGAGCTTGCCCTGAGCTTGTCGAAGTGGCGGGGGTGTTGACCTTCCCATTCTCGGAACCGAGGGGGCTGGCCCACACATCCGAACTTTAACTCCTGACAGCACCACGAAACAGGCTGCCCCACTCGCCGTGCTTTTCGGCGAGTGGGCACCACGGACCTCGAGATTACTATGCGAGCATGCCCTGGGGTCTAAAGCGATAGCAAGAGGCGCGCTGCCTACATTTCGTGACCTTCAGCTGTTATTGTCGTGCGCCGCGTCTGGGCACAACCCGCGCCCGGGATGTCTTTGAGCAACCTTCGAAGACACACGGAAATGGTACGGGTTCTGCATCGCTGGATATGTGGTCATGCCGGAGCATGTTCATCTATCGCTGACCGAGCCAGAGCGGACTCCGCTCTCGGTCGCGTTGCAGATGCTGAAACAGAATGCGGCGAGGCGGCTGCGAGAACCCGAGGGCGGGCCTTTGTGGCAGCCGCGTTATTACGATTTCAACCTGTGGAGCTACGCCAAGCAGACGGAAAAGCTGCGCTATATTCATCGCAATCCCGTGAGACGAGGGCTGGTGCAGAGTCCAGAGGAGTGGGCGTGGAGCAGTTTCCGCCATTACCTCAGTGGAGTTG
This sequence comes from uncultured Acidobacteriota bacterium, assembly GCA_963763845.1. Lineage (GTDB taxonomy): Bacteria > Acidobacteriota > Terriglobia > Terriglobales > Acidobacteriaceae > Sulfotelmatobacter. The sequence continues at coordinate 203,901 of CAVXPX010000005.1, read as the reverse complement.
AGGGAACCGTGGAGATCGAGTCGCAGTGGACCGCACGCAGGCGGGAGCGGATGGGAGTCGGGCATTCGATTCCTGGGATCGGAAGTCAAACCCCCCGCCCTGTCGCAGAAAACGCGACAAGAGCTGAGCACCCGCAACAGGATTAAACTAGCGATACGATGGGCCAGCCCCCCAGTGGCGATGCGGATTAGAACCCAATACTTTCCCAATAGTTTCTCATCAGTTGATAAAAAAAGGCGGGTTTGCCCGGAACTGCGTCATTGGGCAGTCTCTTTCGTGCTCCGCCTTTGTCGCCTCAGACCTACAATGATAAGCGTGGCGGGAATACTCAAATCTGAAGCTAGTGACAGTTTCATCAAAGCCGTTCAGCAAGTCGAAGACAGGGCCGACTTGTGCTACCAAGGCTTGCCACTGCTGACATTTCCAAGAAATCTCGGTTCCTGGGGCATTTTGTCTAGGATCATCTTGCAGATAGAAGAAACGATCGGGCAGTACGGATACCGAAGCCAAACCCAAACAGCAGTCACTTACAACCTCGGTCGCGGCGGCGCGCAAGCTCTTGCGTGGGTCAAGAATCTTGGTGCTCCGCCAACAGCCAATCGCCGTGAGTTCTCGATTACGCCCGCACTCCTGCAATTTTCTACATCAGCACTCTGGACCGCCGTTGGCTATGAAGCTTTCACCACCTCATTCCCGCTGTGGCACAAGGATGTCCTTCGAGCTGAAGTGTTGCAGAACGGTGGAGTTCGCTTCGGCTCGGAGGACGAGCCTTATCTACGAGTACGCGCCTACCTGCAAGGACTACGGCCAGCGGGAGATCGCCCTGTGGCCGTTGACCTGGGAAACGATCTCGAACCAGCCGTAAAAAAGACAATCCAAAACATAGTCGAGAATGCACGAGGCGGCCAATTTTCATTCACGTATCCGATACCTACGAGGTTGTGTCGCCAGTTGTTCGACAGATATTACGAGGCTTCAGCTTCGCAGTTTAGAAGGGACGACGCACTAGTCCTTGGAAATTACACCCTTGGGATTTTCAGAAAGTTCTATTCAGCTCTGATCGCAATTTGCAGCGTACATGAAAACGCGTGCTTTGTGCGCGCTCAGTTGAAGAAGGCATATCCTGCCAACTCAGCGGTGATGATCCTAACGCGTGAGGACTGGATTAGGTTTTTGAGCAAAATCTCGGGCCTTTCCAAAACAGATGTGTCGGAGATTCTCGCGGACCTAATGTTTGGAGCAACTAAGACGCTTGATCTCTACGTACACCCGTTTGTATCACTTGACGCCAAGCCTGAGCTTATCGGAATCGTGCCCCACTTTCCGCTTAAGAGCAGAGCCGACGAGAACATTCTCAGGGTGTGTTCTTACCTCCGACCCAAACTCTACGATGCCATCACAAGCGTGAAAGAAGATGAGATGAGGAAAGACCTGAAGGCGCAAGCGTATTCGGGTTTTCGGATTCGAGGGCCAAGGTCACTACCTGACGATCTCCCGGACGTGGACCTTGTTATTGAAGACACGTTAAGTTCGACCGTTGTAATCGCGGAAATGAAATGGCTGCGGAAGACAATCCGAACTGTCGAACAAATCCAGCAGAGAGACCTCTTCTTGCGGGGCATCGAGCAAATGAGGCAGATCAAGACGTTTCTACAGAGCAACCCCGGCTTCTTAGCTGAGCGCGGCGATCTGACCGCAGACCTAAACAAGTTCCAGAACGTTCACTATGTCGTTGTGCCGCGCGACTATTTCGTATGGGCGGAACAGTCGAAAGACAAAATTCCTGTGATTGACTATGAGCCCTTCACGCGCGCGCTCTCTAGAGAAACAACTTTGGCTCAGGCGATGACTCAGTTGCTGACCCTCGATTGGCTGCCATCGAAGGGACGAGACTTTGAAATTAAGTTCGAGCCCGCAACCGCCAACGGTGCCGTTGTAGAGACCGAGGTCATCTATGCGAGATACTAGTGTAGTGCGTCAAGCAGATTGACGTTTATTCAGAGTGCGTCGAGCGCGTTTTACTTTTTCCAGGATGTCGGCGGCTCGCGCGGTCCAGATGAATGGTTTCGTAAAACACGGGGACATCCATGATAAGTAAAAGTCAAGAGGAGACGGAGGTCTCCGAGCGCTTGGAAGAGAAGGCTCTGGAAGCGGAGGTGCGACGATTGAGTTAGCGAACGGCGTGCGATCGTTCTTCGCGGCCAAAGCAGCAGCTTGGCCAGACATCCATTTGCGGGAAACGGGCGCGAGCCCGGTCCACGAAGTATGAGTTAGGGGTTTCCGGCCGGCCTCGATACAGACGGTAAGGAGCATCGGGAGTCGAGACTCCTCTGCCCAGTCCCCAAGTTGGCGAGGAACGGCCGGACGATCGCCGCTGAGTTCAAAGTTTTTCCTTCTTAGGCAGCTTTTTGTGTTGGCTCTTCCAAGGGCACGCGCACTTGGAAGGCCTGACGGCTTTTGTCGACGGCCAGCAGATAGGTGACGAGTTTGCGGGCCACGGCCAGCGTGGCGCGGTTGCGGTGTCCGCGCTCCAACTCGCGAGCATGCAGCGCCGCCAGTTGCGGATTCCATCGCGGCGCCAGCTTGGCAGCTTCGATCAGAGTAGTTTGCAGCCAGTGGTTGCGCTGTTTGGAGATCGGTCCGCGTTGTTGCTTGCCGGCCGAAGACTTCAAGGCAGCCGTAAGTCCGCAGTAACTCATGGCATCGGAACCGGAGGAGAAGCGTTGCGGATCGCCGACCTCCAGGGCCCAGGTCAGTGCGGTAATTTCTCCGACCGCCGGAATCGTCATCAGCCGCTCCACGCGTTCGGCCAGTTCGGGATCGGCGAGCAACTCGCGGACTAGCCGCTTCTGCGTGCTCTCGAACATCTCCAGCGCGCCGCGACTCAAGCGCAACAGATCGATCACCGATTCCGGCACCTCTTCGAGTTCTTCCAGCAGGCTGGCGAAGTATTTCTTGCGGTGCAGCTTCTCTTTCACATAGAGAGCGCCGGTTTCCATCAGCAGTCCGGCCATTTTGTTTTTCATGCGCACCGCTTCGCTCACCACCAGGCTGCGATAGCGCAACAGACGGCGCAGTTCGCGAATCCGAGGCGTGCGCCACATAGCAGGCGGGCAAAAGATTGCAGCGTACCAGGTCGGCAATGGTGCGGGCATCGAGAGTGTCGCTCTTCTTCTTGCCCGCGCTGATGGCTTTCATCTTGGCCGGATGAGCCATCTCCAATTGCTCGCCGTAGGGTTTCAGCGTGTCGTAGATCCAAGCGCTGAACAGGGTCGCTTCCATCGCTCCGCGCCACGGTTGCGGACGGACTGAGGCCCACTGCCGCAAGACCTCGCGTTGCGCCAGCACGCTGCCTTCTTCCACGATCTCGCCCGCAGCGGTCTTGACGCAGAAACTGATGGCTTTTTTGTGAACGTCGAATCCGATATAGTGAAGGCTGTTCATAGGGTTCTCCGAGTGCGCTTTCTGAGCTGGCGCTTTCCTCGCCAGTCTCAGCATCGTAGCCGCTTCGAGAACCCTTCTTCATTTCACTTATGCATTCATACAGCCGGGACTGACCCAATTTTCCTTAATGCGGAGTGTCGGGAAAGCCGATAATAAGTTCGATCTTGACGGGGTGCAAGAAACGGAACAGCCTCAATCTCTGAGGCCGTTTTTGTTTTGAGGTGCGTATGAAGACGCTGGAGCAAAAGCTGAAGGAGATCAGTCCGAAGCGGCGGGCGAAGATCGAGGTACGTGTGCGCGAGTTGTTGCGTTGATGTTTAAGAAGGCTTAGAGGGTTCGCCTATGCTTTCTCCCATGGTTTCATGGCCTTAAGTGTCATGACAGAATCGTCATCCCATATGCGTCATGACGATATGTTCCTTCAGGAACACTTGGGAGATCTGGTGAAAGTCGGCGGGGAGGGCTCCACTTCAAAGTCAAAAGCCCATTTCTCGCGCGGCAAGACTGCCCGAGAAACGGGGCACCCGGCTCCAGCAAACCCTACGAATAGATCCCAGGCGCCTCATGTCCAAGCTTCTGCACGTACTCAACGTACGACCCAGGATAAACAGTGGGATGGCGATCCGTGCCGCTCTCGCCGCCCAGTTCCAGCACATGTGAGCCCAGACCGCGAAGGAACATGCGGTCATGCGACACGAAGATCATGGTGCCTGCAAAATCCTTCAGCGCGTCCACCAGCATCTCCTTGGTCGCAAGATCCAGGTGATTCGTCGGTTCGTCGAGCACCAGGAAGTTCGGCGGGTTGAAGAGCATGCGTGCGATTGCCAGCCGCGATTTTTCTCCGCCGGAGAGTGTGCGGATCTTCTTGTCCACGTCGTCGCCGGAGAACTGGAATGCCCCCGCCAGGTTCCGCAGCGCCCCGAGACCGTCCTGGGGAAAATCCTGTTGCAACTGTTCGATGACGGTGAGATCGGAATTGAGCAAATCCAAAGCCTGTTGCGCGAAGTAGCCCATATACAGGCTGGCGCCGAGCCGCACGCTTCCCGCATCTGGTGCACTGGCTCCGGCAATCATCTTGAGCAGCGTAGTCTTGCCCGCGCCGTTTCTTCCCATGACGGCCCAGCGTTCTCCGCGGCGGATGGTGAGATTGAATCCTTCGTAAATCACGCGCGGGCCGTAACTCTTGTGCAGATTCTCCAGGACGGCCACCTGTTCACCAGATCGCGGAGGGATACGAAAGTCGAATTTAACCACCTGCCGTTTTTTTGGCAACTCGATCTTATCGATCTTGTCCAAGGCCTTAATCCGGCTCTGCACCTGGGCCGCTTTGGCCGCGTGCGTCCTGAAACGATCGATGAAGCGCTGCTCCTTGGCAAGCATGGACTGCTGCCGGGCAAATGCCGCCTGCTGATTGCTCTCTCGCACCGCCCGCTCGCGCTCGTAAAAGTCATAGTTGCCGGAGTAAGTGATGATCTCGCCGCCATCAATCTCTGCAATCTTTGAGACCAGACGATTCATGAACTCGCGGTCGTGCGAAGTCATCAGCAACGCGCCGGGAAATGACTTGAGAAACTGTTCCAGCCAAATGATGGATTCGATGTCGAGATGGTTCGTCGGTTCGTCCATCAGCAATACATCCGGCATCCCGAGCAGGACCCGCGCCAGCGCCACCCGCATCTTCCATCCGCCGGAGAGAGCGCCCACGTCGCCGTCAATCTGATCGTCTTTGAATCCCAGGCCGTGGAGCACTTCACGGGCTTGCGATTCGAGCGCGTAACCGCCTAAATGCTCGTACTCCTCCTGAACGTGACCGAAGCGATCAAGAATGCGCTCCATGTCATCCGCCTTGTCGGGGTCAGACATTTCCCGCTGCAAGGCTTCGAGTTCATGGTGCAGATCGCCGACGCGTCCGCTCCCTGCGATCGCTTCATCCAGGACCGAACGGCCCTGCATTTCCTCGACGTCCTGGCGAAAGTAGCCGATCGTCAATTTCTTCGGGACAGAGACCGCGCCCTCGTCGGGAGTTTCCTCGCCGACCACCATCCGGAACAGCGTTGTCTTGCCCGCTCCATTGGGACCGACCAGTCCAACTTTTTCGCCGGGATTCAACTGAAACGAAGCGTCCACGAAGAGCAACTGATTGCCATACTGCTTATTAATGTTTGAGAAAGAGATCATTTTGAAGGAGCAACCCGCGGCACGGTGCCTCTTCAATAGTGTAGCCGCAGTGTAGCCCAGGCAAAAAGTTGCCGGCCAGTGCTGGCGTTGGATTATTGAAGGTTTGCCCGAAGATCGACGGGTCGAATCTCACACTCAGAGTCGCAGCACGACCACTGTCATGTCATCGTGCTGCTGCGCGCCGGCGGCAAAGGCGTCGGCCGCGCGAAACAAGCGCTGCAGCAGTTCCTCGGCGTGCAGGTCCGAGTACGCTTGTACCTCGGCGATCATTCGCGTTTCCCCCCACTCGTCTTCTGTGGCGTTCATGGCTTCGCTGATGCCGTCAGTAAAGGCCAGCAGAATATCGCCGGGGAGCAGGTGGAGCATCTGCTCCTTGTAGACCGCGCCGGCAAGCAACCCGATGACGGGGCCACCGTCACCCAGGCGAAGCACCCGCCAAGCACCGTCTTCTTTGCGCAGCACCGCAGGAGGATTGTGTCCGCCATTGACGTAGTGCAACGTACGCGAAGCGCAGTCCAGTTCGGCGTAGAAGAGTGTGGCATAGCGATGGGAGTCGGAGGCGTCGTAGAGAAGGCGGTTGACATTGGCCATCTTGGTCCCCAGATCGCCAGCGCCACTCAGCACTTGACCGCGCAGGCTGGCGTGAAGGCTTGCCATCAACAGGGCGGCGGACATGCCCTTGCCACTGATGTCGCCGATCGCGATGCCCAGGCGGTCGCCGCTGTGCGCCGTTGTTCCGCTGGCGGAAGAGATGTCTTCGCCGGGCGCATATCCTGCTTCGGCCAGCGCGCCATCACGGATGTCGATGAGGTCGTAGTAGTCGCCGCCTACAGCCTGGGCAGGTCTGCAGTGCGCGGCTATCTCTACGCCCGCAACGTTGGGCAAGGTCTGCGGGAACAAGCGCTCCTGCACCTCGCGGGCAATCTCGAATTCACGTTCCAGCTTGGCGTGCGACACGGCCTCCTCGGCCAGCGTGGGAATAAGCTTGTAGACATTGACGAGTATGCCCGACGGCAAAGCCATGGAGCTGCCCAGCGCAAATCCGCGCGGCAGCGATCCGCCCTCGAAAAAGCGTTTGCCTTTGCCCAGCACAATAGGATTGACCAGCAGAACCACCTCGTCCGCCAGTCCGTGATCGAGCAGCACGGAAGTCAGCGTCAAGCTCCCCGCAAGGACCAGGTCCGGGCCGTTCCTGGCCTTAATGCGGCGAACGCTATCTACCAGGTCCGACCCAAGGGCCTCGAATGGACCCCATTCCAGACTCTCCGGTCTGTGAGTTACGACGTACTTGGTCGCCGCATTCAGGCGGTCCGCCATCGGACTCTTCGGCGCTTTCGGCCAGAAACCCGACCACGAATCGTAGGTCCGGCGGCCAAGCAGCACGTCCCGGTTGCCGTACATCTCGTTTACTATCTGTAATCCGGCAGGCGAGCGATACTGGGCGGTCCAGTCGCCGTATGGGAAATCGCCGTCCGGACCGCTGGTCGTCTGGATGACGCCATCGAGCGAGATATGCAAGATGATTTTGAGTTTGCGCATATTGAACTCCTATTAACAGGCTCGGCTTGCGCCGTCATCGGGAGTTTCCTCGCCGTACCTCTTCAATAGTGTAGCCGCAGTGTAGCCCGGCCAGAAAATTGCCGGCCAGCGCGCTGGCACATTCGGGATCAGTGAACAGAAATCAGGCATCGCAAAATTCACAGTTGACATTGACGGATAATCCACTACCATATGGTTGTGGATAAATTGGGTACAACATTTGCGGCTTTGTCTGATCCCACCCGCAGGGCAATGATCGAACGACTCTCCCGTGGGCCGGCCTCCGTGCATGGGTTGACGGAACCGTTTGCACTCTCGCAGCAGATGATTTCAAAACATATCGCCTACCTGGTGCGGGCACGGATTGTGATCAAGACGAAGCGTGGACGAGAGAGTGTGTGCACGCTTAGGCCAGCGGCGATTAAGACAGTCAGCGACTGGGCGATTAGCTATCGCCGATTCTGGGAAGAGCGCTTCGACAAACTGGATGCAGTTGTAAATCAAATGAAGAAAGAGGAGGTGAGAGATGACACAAAACGCGGTTAACCAGACCGAGCGGATGGTTGTCACAAGAATTTTTGATGCCCCACGCGAGTTGGTTTGGAAGGCGTGGACCGACCCGAAGTACGTGATGCAGTGGTGGGGACCGAAAGGCTTCAGCTGCCCCGCTTGCGAGATTGATTTTCGCGTGGGAGGAAAATTTCGCTTCTGCATGAGAACGCCGGATGGCCAGGAGGGCTGGAACGGCGGGGAATACCACGAGATTGTTCTGCACGAGAAGATTGTTTACTCCATGTACTTCTCCGACTCGAAGGGAAACAAGATTGAGCCGGAGGAGTTAGGAATCGAACCTGAGTCCATCGACGGCGCGTACGACATGGCCATCTTTGAGGATCTCGGAAACGGCCAGACGAAACTCACCTTGATTGGAAATGAACCCATGTCGAGCGCAAAAGAGAGCGGTCAATTCGAGGGCTGGGTTGAGCAGCTCGATAAAGTTGCCGCAGTTGTTACGAAGCTAGCGCAGGCGAAATAAGAAGCTGAAGCTTTGATTCGCGAAACTCAATCGTGGAGAAAGAAATGAAAAGAATACCGTTTCTAGTGGCCTGTCGCAGTGAATTCGTTAGTACGTAGGCGCCGAGAAGGGTCGGAGTATTTCCACTGGATCGGGCGAGCGTTGGCAGAGTAGGCGTTGATGTAACGACGGAGTTTGCGAGCAAGGTCAGGTACAGACGTGAAGATGCCGCGGGCAATGACCTCACGCTCGATCTTGGCGAACCAGAGCTCGACTTGGTTGAGCCAAGAGGAATACGTAGGGGTGAAGTGAAGCTGCACGCGAGGATGCTGTTGGAGAAAGTCGCGAACGATCTGGGTTTTGTGGGCGGAGAGATTGTCGAGGATGATGTGAATCTGCTGCCGGGGCGAACACAGCGATACCACTTCTGCGAGGAAGGCAACGAAGTCGCGGCTGGTGTGCGGGCCGCGTTCTTCCGTGCACGCGGCCGGTCTTGGTATCCAGCGCGGCATACAGAGAAAGCGTTCCATGCCGATAGTACTCGAAACCGTGACGCTCGGCTCGTCCCGGCGAAAGCGGCAGCCGGATCGAGCCGATCCAGGCTTGAATGGCGGTTTTCTCATCGACGCAGAACACGGCGGCATGCTGCGGAGGCCGCAGATACAGGCCGATAATGTCGGCCGCTTTGCTTTCGAACTCCGGATCGTCGCTGGCCAAGTAACGCTCCAAGCGATGGGGTTTGAGCCCGGCTTCTTTCCAGACCCGATGCACCGCGTCTTTGCTGACACCCAGGGCGGTTGCCAGTTTCCGGCAACTCCAATGGGTGGAACCGTCGCTGGGTTTCCTGCGGGTGGCCGACAGAATGCGGGCCCGCAAAGCCGGAGTCAGAACTGTAGCCTCCTGGCCGGGATGATAGTATCGAGCCCGTCGAGCCCAGATTCGAGGAAGCGCTGCTTCCAGCGGATGATGGTGGTAGCACCTGGTCTGCAGCCTGCGCTTAATGGTGTTGAACGAGGCTCCTTCTGCCAGCATCAGGATGAGCTTGGCGCGAAAGACGTAGCCGGCCGGCAGGGTGCGCGATTGAGCGATGCTGCTGAGTTCCGAACGTTGGTTGCTGTGAGGGACACTTCACTGACTGTCGCCATACCAACTTAGAAGCATAACAACTAGTAATGGTTACTTTGCGACAGTCCACTAGCTATCGTCCTGCTGGCATTCGCCTTTCCCGGCCATGCCCAGGACGCGATGAAGAAAGAGGCAGCCAAACCTGCCGATCCGGAAGTGAAAGTCGTGCTCGATTCCTGGAATGAGATTGGCCGCAAGCTGACGGCGATGGCCGAAGATTTTCGCGAGGACAAATATGACTTCAAGCCGACACCCGCGCAGCGGAGCTTCGCCGAGCAGTTGCTGCACGCGGCGGGTTCATGCTACTACTTCACGAATCCTGTGATGGGGCAGAAGCCTCCCGCGGCAGAAGATCCGAAGCGCGACCAATACAAGTCCAAGGCCGACATCGTTGCGTTCGTCAAGAAATCCTTCGCCGATGGCGCAACCGCCATCCAGGCGAAAGGCGAAAAAGGGATGACGACGGAGGTTGTTTACTTCCCTCAGCAGAAATCGCGCGGTCTCGACATAGCCTACGGCATCATCGAACATAGCGGTGAACACTACGGCCAGCTGGTTGTGTACTACCGCCTCGCAGGTCTTGTGCCCCCAGAGTCGCGGCCCAAGAAGTAAGACTCAAGAGACCAGGTGCCCCGCCCTTCGCGCACTTTGCGAAGGGGCGGGTGGCCCGTCTTTTGATTTCGCTGGTATCACCAACAGAATGGGTGCCCCTCGATAAGAACGAAGGTTCTGTCAAGGCATAGTTATCCTGGGCGGTGGGGAAGCACCGCTTGCTTTGTCATACCAGAGAAGGTTGAGGACCAAGACTCTGGAAATCTCACTCTGAATCATCCTGCGGTGGATCGTTCCACCAACCATCGATTCGGCCCAATCATCGACCATGATTCTTCTATGCGAACATCCCGTCTCTACGGGATGCGAGAGCGCCCAATCAATCCTGCGGTCTAGCTTGCGCCGACCAGGGGCACCCGCGGGCTGCTCTCGATGCGAACGATCTCTGGATAGCCAACATTGGTGCGCAACATCCAGTAGAGTCGTACCGCTAACTTGCGCGCCGCTGCCACCTTGGCCACTCCCTTCGGCTTCTGATGACAGCGATGCAGATACTGCTTGCGAAAATCAGGATCGAAGCGCACCGCGATCTGCGCCGCCTCCACCAGCAACGAACGCAGCATGCGGTTGCCTTGCTTGCTGATCGCGCCCAGCTTCTGCCGTCCGCCCGAACTCTCCTCGCGCGGAATCAATCCCAGATAACTGGCGACCTGCTTGCCTCGGCGAAAGCGGCTTACGTCGCCGATGGTCAACACAAACGCCAGAGCCGTGTTCGGACCCACGCCCGGTTGCGTCATCAGCAGTCTGGCCTGCGGGTGTTCGTCGGCGGTTTTCTGCACCGCCGCATCGAGCCTGCCGACCTGCTGGTTCAACATCCCCAGCAGTCCCAGCAAATCTTCTCGCCGGCACGAAGCCCAGGGTTTCAACCGAAGCTCGCGCAACATCTTCTGTCCGGCCTCGCTCCACAGCGTGCGCTTCTTCTGCATGCCCTTATTCATGGCAAGGTGTTGCAGTTCGTTTTTCACCCGGCTGCGAATCTCCACCAGCTTGTGCCGGTGCAGCACCAGCTGCCGCAGATCGCGCTGATCCCGATCCGGACTCCACAGCCGCGGGAAGCGGCCCTCCACGACCAGTTTCAAAATATGTGCCGCGTCCCGCTTATCCGTCTTCTGCTTGCGCACGTAGCTGGCCCGGATCTGCGCCGCATCTCCGATGTAGATGACGTGTCCCAGGTCCTCGACCAACTCAATGAACCACTGGCTGTTCCCGGTCGCTTCCATGCCGATCAGCACCGGCGCCGACAGTTGCTGATAAAACATTTTGGCATCGCCGCTGGCATGCACCAGTTTCCGTTCGCCCGTCTCCCCAGTCTCGCTATCCAGCCACGCAATCTGTTGCCAACTGGGATGGAAATCACATCCTATAATCATCATCGCGAAGGCTCCTTCCTTTCCGAGAAGCCTTAGTCCTCAAACCAAGACTACCCCGGTTCGATGGAGCCTTCGTTCTTATCCAATCAGTCCTTCGCGTCCTTTGCGAAGGGCGGGACACGGAAATGCTTGCGCATGTGGGTTAATTCCGTCGCTACGTAACAATCCTATCGGACAGGCATCATCGACGCCCACCCTTGCAAAAAACGCGAAGAGGACGATGCCGGTAGTGGCTCGGCCCAACCGGTGGACAGGGTTTGCGTTCGGGGTTTGCTTTTGTACCAAGCACAGGAGAGTGTTTTCCATGAAGCCGCCGCCGGGAAGGGTAGGCAGCCCGCCAGGTTTGTTGACGGCCAACAGATGCGCGTCATTGAACAGGACTTCGAAGTGCTGAGGAGTGTCTGGTTCGATCCAGGGTGGACGGTTCCACACAAGGGTTTGCCCTGACGTGACCGATTCGCTTCCGGCGGCGGTGACGCCGTTGAGGGTGACTTCGCGGTTGTTCAGATTTTGTTGCCAGGCGTGTGGGGTTGAGTGTGGGTAAAGGCTTGTCAAGTGGGAGAGCAGGGTTTGCCCATGGTATTTGCTGCTGATGATTGTGGTATAGGCATAGCCCCGGTTGAGCATGTGGTTTGAGTGTAAGCGATGGCATCTGCGGCAGGAGTTGCTGGGTTTCGAAAACTAGGGACAGACAGACGTCCACTATTTTCCATTTGCCGAAAAACTGGGAAACGTTTCGTCTGTCCCAATTGTATGGGCGTTCCCCCGCGTATTTTCTTTGGGTTAGCTGTCATGACGATATCGTCTGCCCTATTCCGTCATGACGTTGTGTTACTGCAGGAACACTCCGTCCCGCAGCGTTCCTCCGCTCTTATTGGGTACACTCCACTGGATACTCCCTGGAAAGACTAAGAGATGCGAAAAGGGTTTACGAGAAAACCACAAAGGGACGCGCCAGAGGCGCTCGGGGCCCAGATCGAGGGCGACGAACTAGTTCATGTCAACGGACACGCCTACGACAAATTAACGGTGCTTGATCGACATGGCAAGAGACGAGTCGCGTGGTTCAAAACCGATGCCGATGAGCTGTTGAAGGAGCGCGCAATGCATCCCAAGGGTGCTCCACCACAGGGCTGTCGTTCCTGGCCGAGAGATATAATTCCCGCGTGCGACAACCTATGCGGCATGTAATGGCGCTTCGCGTTTCCAAAGCGGTTCTCGTTTTTGCAATCGCACTTTTCTACACGATTCTGGTCCTGAACAACCTCACGGATTACGGCTCTAACCATGAGTTCGTCCGCCACGTTCTGATGATGGACTCAACCTTTCCGGGGAACCACCTCATGTGGCGCGCCGTCCATTCGCCGCTGGTACATACGGTCTTCTACATCGGCATCATCGCCTGGGAATCCGTCACTATGGTTCTATGCTGGTGGGCTGGTGTTCGGTTGCTGAAATCGTATCGTGCGGACAGGGCGCAATTCGCCGCTGCGCTGAACCTCGCCGTGATTGCGCTGGTGACGAGCCTGCTGATGTGGTTGGTGGCATTCCTCGATGTCGGGGGCGAATGGTTTCTAATGTGGCAGTCGAAAATGTGGAATGGGCAGGAAGAGGCATTTCGAATGTGGGAATTCAGACTTTGTAGTGGGTGACGATCTCGGGATGCGACAATCTGGGGATGCAAGATCGTGAACTGTACCGCCAGATTCTGGGGATTGAAGCGCCCTGGTTTGTAGAGCGAGTGGAACTAAAGCTGGCCGAGGGCGAAGTGCACATCTATCTGGAGCACGGAGAAATGGCCAGTTGGCCGTGCCCAGAATGCGAAGCGAGTTGCCAGTTGTATGACCATCAAGGGGAGCGGCAGTGGCGGCATCTGGACACCTGCCAATATCAGACGATTCTGCATGCCCGGCCACCGCGCACGGAGTGTGCCGAGCATGGGGTGCGGGTTCTGAAGTTGCGGTGGGCGGAGCCCTCGAGCCGATTCACCGCACTGATGGAACGGCTGGTGATTGATTGGCTGAAGGCGGCCAGTCAGAAAGCAGTGGGCGAACAGTTGGGATTGAGCTGGGACGAAATTCACGGGATTATGGAGCGGGCGGTGGCGCGGGGCTTGGAACGGAGGCAGGCCGAGCCTTTGCCACAGCTGGGAGTCGACGAGAAGGCGTTTCGGAAAGGGCACAAGTATTTCACGCTGGTGAATGACCTGGAGCGATCCCGTGTGCTGTACGTGGCCGAAGATCGCACGCAGGCCAGCTTAGATGGATTCTGGCAGACCCTGACGGAAGGACAGCGCGAGAGTATCGAGGCCATCGCCATGGACATGTGGGATCCCTACGTAGCTTCGGTCCGCGAGCACCTGCGGGAAGGGAGGCAAAAGATCGTCTACGACAAATTTCATATCGCCAAACATCTGGGCAATGCCGTGGACAAAGTACGGCGCCAGGAAAACCGCACGCTGCGAGCGGCCGGCGATGACCGACTGACAGGAACACGCTACGACTGGTTACGGAATCCGACCGCCATGGAACCGGCCGATCGCAAAGCCTTTGCCGCGTTACGTCAGAGTGGGCTGAAGACGGCACGGGCTTGGGCTCTGAAAGAAACGGGCATGGCATTTTTCAGTTACCAATACGAGCGGCCCGCGCGGAAACATTTTCGCTGGTGGCACGGCTGGGCGGTGCGCAGTCGGCTGCGTCCCATGCTGGAGGTAGCCAGGACCTTGAAGCGACGCTTCGAGAACATTGTTACCTATCTCCGCTACCGCGTCACCAATGCTGCCAGCGAATCCATCAACGCCAAGATCCAGTGGGTCAAGTACACCGCACGCGGCTTCCGCAATAAAAAGAACTTCGCATCTGCCATCCTCTTCCACTGCGGCGGTCTGGATCTGGCTCCTTAAGCCACTAAAATGCCGGAAGAGCCTCGAATGTTTACCATTGTCGCTGTGGTGTTTTTGGTTGTGGTGCAACGCGAGCCAACTCCCGATTAGTCGGAAAACCGGAAACTGCCTGCTGGTGGTCAATTGATGTTAATCCCTGGCTTCGTCAATTAAGCGATAGCATAATGCTGTATGCGCGAAGTGAAAATCACTACCTTCTTGGCTGCTCTTCTTCTAGTCGTTAGCCCACCAAACATCTTTGGACAGAGTAGCCTGCCGGACGAGTGCTCTCAGACTGCTCAAATGGACGTCTATTCGGATGCCCAAGTTTCCAAGGTGACGGGGGATTTGAGTGGCTTTGATTTGGCACTGGACCGCCCATCTGTGTCTCAGCGTAAGGCCCTTCTTTTTGTGTACGAAGGGGGGGTAGTGAAGGAATACCTCTTTCCGTCACCGTAGACGGCGACAACCTGGTCATTGAAGGCACCTGGGTCGAACACCTCACCGAATATCCATCGAAGAAGGACATCGTGCAGACACACCGAGTGAGAATCACCGGGAAACTCACACCAAAAATACTCCGAGGAACGATATCGATTGAAGGATTGGAGATAGTAAACCCTGAGAGCATGCAGCTAAAGAGGGTACAGAAGATTTGGGTTTGTAAGACCCATTCGTCTCAGTAACCTGTTGCATCATCCCGATTGCACCCATTGACCTCTGCCGTGGAAAGACTACGAGATGCGAAAAGGGTTCACGAGAAAACCACAAGCGGACGAGCCCGCGACGCCGGTCAAGAACTACATCACGCCGAGCGGGCTGGAGCGCCTCAAAGAGGAGCACCGGTTTCTGCTCACCCGGGAACGCCCGGCGGTGACGGAGGTGGTGGCGTGGGCTGCCAGCAACGGCGATCGCAGTGACAACGCCGACTACCGGTACGGCAAGCGGCGGCTGCGGCAGATCGATGGCCGGATTCGCTTTCTCACCAAGCGAATCGAAGCCGCGGAAGTGGTGGACCCGGAAGCTCCGAGAGCGGGGCAGGCGGCGACGAGGGCATTCTTCGGAGCGACCGTGCGCTATGCCAATGCCGCGGGAGTATCGCGAGTGGTGAGCATCGTGGGCATCGACGAGATCGATCTCAGCCGCAACCACATCAGTTGGGTGTCACCGCTGGGGCGCGCGTTGATGAAGTCGGCAGCGGGCGACAGCGTAGTCGTTCAATTGCCGGGCGGTACAGAACACCTGACCGTGCTGGAAGTGTGTTACCAGCGCATTTCTGTGGAACCGTTCCGTGAACCAGCTGGATCCGAGGCTTCGGCAAAGAGACTCCCTCGCCCACTCTAAATTCACCTGACGAAAAAGAGACGAAACGGCACAGGCGGTGAAAGAGCGACGACCGTAAAGCTCACAGACGCCAAATGGTCCGCTTCGCGCGAAATCAAGAGATAGCAGTTCTTAGTGAAGTGATAGAATTTTGAGCGGATGCTCTCTTATGACTGGGCAACGGGCTCTGAGCCCGAGAAGTGCCGGGATGGCGGAACTGGCAGACGCAGCGGACTCAAAATCCGCCGACCTTCGGGTCTTGGGGGTTCGACTCCCCCTCCCGGCACCACGAGTCCTACATCCTCTTCATCTTCACGTAACGCTTGATGTCGCCGCTGAAGTAAAACAGCGAACAGACTACGGCGGCGAGGCTGCCCCATTTCACGATTTTTCCTGCTGCTGACATTTCTTCCTCCTGACGCGCCGCTAGGCCGCACTGGGCGCGCTGCGGGCGCGAGTGATGAGTTGTTCCACCATGACGATCGCCTGATCGACCGCCCTATCGACTTGTTCGCTTAAAACAAAATTGCCATCCGGATTCGGTTCTACTGTCGCAGGCTCGCAGCCCACCACCAGCAGAGGCGCGATGCGTCCGCCAAGCGCTTTTACCAGTTGCAATGCCGCGACCGGATTCATTGTGTGCGCGTCGATGGTTGCGGATCCTTCGTCGCGCGGAAGTTCCGGCTGGATGGTGAACAGCGTGCCCGGCTCGGCACCGCGGCAGATGGCGTCCACCAGAATCACCAGATCCCAGTCTTGCATGAGCGCATAGGCGAGGTCATAACTGCGCACGCCAAAGTCGATGACGCGCACATTCTCGGGAAGCGGCCGCTGCTGCATCGTCTTCACGACCTCCACTCCAAACCCGTCGTCGCCGAGAAAAATGTTGCCAATGCCTGCGATCAGGATCTTTCCTTTCATGCGCTATCCTCCGCGGACAAAGGTTCGATCTCCTCGGGTGAAAAGAAGAAGCGGTGGCCGGGTTGACGCAACATGCCGAGATCGCGCCCGGGATCGTCGTCGAGGACGACGGCCAAATGAACCCGATCGTCGAAGTCCCGCTCAATGGCTTCCACGATTGCGACTTTGCCCTTCAGCGCCATATCCATGATGTCGGCGCTTCGCTGCGGCCATAAGCGGACGCGATCTCCCGGTTTCACCGCGCAGCCAAATACGGTGACGCTCTTGACCGGAGTGTTTTCGGGTTCGACATCCCACTGCTTCATGATTGCTCCGGAATGCGATGAAGTCCGCGGATCGTGCCGTGGGTGCGCATTAATTGTTCGCGCGCGCTTTGTTCAGTGCGTTCGAGCAGTTCGCGCATGCGGTCATCACCGAGCATTTCTTTCTTTTCGTCGTCTGAGAGAGTCATCACGCGCAAGGTCAGCATCTCGTCCATTTCGGTTGCGTCAAAGAAGTCGCCCGCGCTTTCGGGCGCAATCTGCGGATAGTCATACAGCAGGATCGGGGAACAGAGCATCATGTCGCGCTCGCCGTTCTCTCCGACCAGGACGGGGAAATTCCCAACGTTCCGGCATGACGCTGCAACTGCGCGAAGATCCTCTGGAGGATCCAGCAGCGAAATGAACTCACCTCCGAGCGAGGTCACGACGGAGTGCGCCGTCAGCATCGACCTTAATAAAGCTTCGTTGCGATCGCGAGCATCGAACGTTTGCGCGTTGGTGTTGACGACGTCGATTTTAAATTTCCAGACATCGTTGCGGATCTTTTCCGCCGATACGCACAATTTTCCCCGAATCTCATGCTGCGTCCGGATCGTATTGGCGACGACTTCGCCCACCCCGTTGAGCAGCGATTCCGAACGGTTGCTGGCGGGAAACGCGAACTCGACCGCATGCTCCGTGACCTCGAGTGGAAACTCAAGCCGGGCGGAGCGTTCGACGCCTTCGTCCCAACTTTCAATGAGCTGGCCGTCGATCATGAGGGAAGGGACCGGCTTGAATGCCTGCTCGACTCTCTCGGCAACCTGTTTCGTGATCAACTGCAGAAAGCGAGCATGCACCTGCACCGCCGCCTTGCCGCTGGTTTTCAGCAGGCATTCCGAATGCATCAGCGAGCGTTCGGTTCCGGCTTGGACTTCGCCGTACGTCGGAGGATAGAGAATGCCGAACGTCCAGCGCTGGCGATTCTTGATGGCCGATGGCCGGTAGGGATAAAGCATGTACCCTTCGTACATGATCGTATCCGCGATGTTTATCGCGAGTTCGCGGTTCACGATGCAACTCCGGCAGGCGAAAGCAGACGCTCCAAGGCCTGTTCCCAGGTCTGCAATCCGTAGCGTGCTCGGAATTCATTGAGCCGCTCAAAGAGTTCACGGCGCACGCAGATCCACGCCGTGTCTGGATAGTAGCGGTCCATCATCTCTTTCCAGACCTGAATCGGCAGGCGATAGCTGGCTTCGCGGTCCCAGGAAATCTGCGCAACCTGCAGTCCGACGCGGCCGGCATAGAACACGGTGCCGCTGAACAGCAATGTGGCCGGAAGGTCGCCGTTTTCCAGCCCGTAGATGTATTTCGTGATCGCCACGTTGAAATCGAAAGTGCAAGGCACAGGAACATCGATGAACGTCGATCCGGTGAATTCGCGCACGTTGACATTCGCATTGGTCCAGAGCAGGGGGTGCAGCGAAGTGCTCCAGCGCTCGGGTTCGCCGAATAGCTCTTTCAGATGGTCTTGCTCTGTCGCGCTGTACCGTCTCCGCACCGGTTCGATCTGCACCTGCACGCGAAGTGCGATGGAATGAATGGCCCCGGGTTCCGAGTTCGTGATGCCGACCTTAAATAGCAGTTGTGGCGTGACGGCGTTGACCGTGGGAGAGGCACTTTCGACCTGGAAGTGGAGGTCAGGCACGGCGTCCTCCCGCAGCTTGGCTCAGTTGATCGAAGAACTGGTCAATCTGCTGCCAGACTTCTGAACCTCCAGATAACCCGCGCCAGTTCGACCGGATAATGCCGACCAGGCGATAGCAGTGATCGATTGGCGCGCGGTAATACTGCGGTGCGCTCGAAATGCGGTTGACCAGAAGAGCTTCGACGTCCGGCGCAAGCTGTTTCACCACAGGGTTCCGGTTCGCGATCGCGGCCCAATACTCCAAATCGAGCGACGACTCCATCGCTCCGCCGGGGCTCGGATATTGCGCGACGACTCGGCCAGCGGTGCTGCTGTTCACAAAGAAGGCGAGCTTGATGGGGATCAGCAGGCTGTCCCATTCCTGATCGTCCATCTGGAAACGATCCAACCGGCGAATATCCCGCGGAATACGGCGATAGGGCTGCCGGCTATTGTCGACAAACAGAATCGCGCAGGGATCGCACGCGCAGAGAATGCGGTGCTTCGGGATTTCAAGCAGGTGCTGATGGATCGAGCCCAGCGGCGCGGCGCATAACTCGCACACTTCAACCCGTTCGCTCGGCTTGCGAACAAACTGCTGGAGCCGCGCGAACGATCCTCGACCAACCGCATTGTCAGCCATGGCGCTCATCGACGTGGATCGTTATGAAGGGGGCAGGTTGGGCATGCGCGGATCGATGGGCGCGCGCTTGTCGGCATTAATGCCGGTCGCATCGCGCGAGGTGCGGCCCTCGCCTTCGCGTCCGGGCTCTTTATGCCGGCCGTTATAGGTCCATTCTTCCGCCCGCTTCGTTCCAGGAGTATGTGCGTCGATATCAGGCCGTGGATTCTTCATACGTCTTTTCCTCTTTCGTGGCTGGCTGAATCATGTTGACAGGAATAAAGTCGGCGGAGGTCACGCCTTGCGTAACGATCTCCACCACTTCAGGGGCGGCCTCAAGAATGGTCTGCTCGGCGGCCAGTTTCAGATTCTCGGGCGAGAAACGAAATCCGTTATTCTCGGATTGAATCTTTACCCGGACGACTTGATCCGTAACAGCGAGCAGAGTGACCGAGCCTCCGTGCTTCCGGAACTGCGCACGCTGTCTTTCGAGCGCCCGTGTGACTCTTTCTTCCATCGCCACGGGATGAATCCCGTAAAGCACAAGCAATCCGCAGACAAGCGGGTCAGCGCCGAGCTTAGCCAACGACGCCCGTCCCGCATCACCGGAATCCGAGAGAATCTCGACGATGCGAGACATAACGGTTCCGTGCATGCCCATCGCGGCTTGCAGAAGCGCAAGAGCAGCGGAGCGCGCGTTCTCGTCGGAAAGAGAGCTGGCGCGCTCGACTACTTCGTTCAACCGTTGCGTTTGGGCCTGAAACTCCCCACTATTCATGGCGGCTCATTTGGTTCCAACGCCGAACATCGGAGAGTGCCGGGTCTCCAGCACCTTGCCGTTGCCCAGATACATATGCACTCCGCAGGGCAGGCAGGGATCAAAGCTGCGAACCGCCCGCATGATATCGATTCCCTTGAACTTGTCGGGGCCGTTCTCCTCGAAGATCGGAGTGTTTTGCACCGCGTCTTCATATGGTCCCGGAGTTCCGTAGACATCGCGCGGATTCGCGTTCCAGCATGTCGGTGGATACGGATGATAGTTGGCGATCTTGCCATCGCGGATCACGACGTGATGCGACAAGACGCCGCGAACCGCTTCATGGAATCCGCACGCAATTGCGTTCTCCGGCACTTCAAAGGGAGCCCATGTCTTCGAGCGTCCCGCCATGAGTTCTTCCCTGGCCTTCTCACAGAAGTACAACGCAGCTGCCGCCGCATAGGCCTGGAAATAAGTTCTGGCGCGGTCGCGCTCGATGGCATTGCTCCACTGCGGGATCTTCCACTCGAAGGTGGTTTCGGGCAAGGTCGCCGTCTTCGGAAAGTTAATGATGATGCTCTTGCCGGTGGCTTTGATGTAGCCGATATCGACCAGGCCGGATAACGCCGTTGACCACAAGCGGGCGATGGGTCCGCCGCCGGTGTCGAGCGCGAGATGATCGCCGCTGCGCTTGTCGTACCATCGCGGCGACATGACCCATGTGTAATTTCCGTTGAAATCCCGTTTCTGCGGACGCGGGATCGTGGTCTGGTTCCACGGATGGTGCTTGTCGATCGCATTACCGAGTGAATCGGTTCGGACGAAAGTTTCCTCGTTCTGCCAATCGTCGTAGTACGAGCTGCCGAGCAGGATTCGCATCCCGAGATTGATATCCATCAAATCATTCGTGACCAGCTGACCATCGACAATAATGCCGGGTGTGACGAACATTCCTCGACCCCACTCCGACATCTTTTCGTAGCGGTAGTCGCAAACATCCGGATTATTGAACGATCCCCAGCAACCCATCAGGATGCGCCGCTCGCCGACTTTTTCGTAGCCCGGCAACGCCTGATACCAGAAGTCGAACAGGTCGTCGTGCAGCGGCACGCAACGCTTCATGAATTCCAGATATTTCGTCAGCCGCACCAGGTAGTCGGTGAAGAGTTGAATCGTCGCCACCGTGCCAACTCCACCCGGATACAGCGTCGAAGGATGCACGTGGCGTCCTTCCATCAGGCAGAACATTTCTCTCGTCAGCCGGCTGACTTCCAGAGTCTCGCGATAAAAAGTGCCGGTGAACGGGTTCAGCGCCGTCATGATATCGGCGATGGTGCGATAGCCGTGTTTGTCAGAGTTTGCAGCCTTGGTCTTCTGGGCTTTCGTCCAGAGGCCAGGATTGGTCTCCTTCACCATCTGCTCGCAGAAGTCGACGCCGACCAGATTGTCCTGAAAAATGTTGTGATCGAACATGTACTCGGCAGCTTCTCCGAGATTGACGATCCATTCTCCAAGAGGTGGAGGTTTCACTCCGAATGCCATGTTCTGCGCATAGCATGCGCAGGTGGCGTGGTTATCGCCGCAGTTCCCGCAGATCCGGCTGGTAATGAAATGCGCATCGCGCGGATCTTTGCCCTTCATAAAAATGCTGTAGCCGCGGAAAATCGACGAGGTGCTGTGGCATTCGGCGACTTGCTTGTTTTCGAAGTCGATCTTCGTGAAGATGCCCAGGCTGCCCACGATGCGAGTGATCGGGTCCCAGCTCATCTCCACCAGATTCCGTTTCTTGCTCGGAGTTTCAGATAGTGGCTCTGCGATCGTTCCCATGATGTCCTCTCCCGCTCAGGCAACTCTGCGGCTTGGGCGCGCTTCGTAGGCGCCGGGTCTGGGTTGGTATCCGGTAATGAGTTCGCGGCCGGGACGGCGCCATTCGGGTTCGCCGTTCACGGTGTTGTTGGTAATGGCACGCAGCGCGCGGATCATTTTTCCGTACAAGGTCAATGCGGCCGTCGAGAAGCGGGCTCCGGATGGTTCATCCATAAAAGGCATGAACATGTCGGGGAATCCCGGCATGGTGCAGCCAATGCAAATCCCGCCGACATTCGGGCAGCCGCCAATGCCGCGCATCCAGCCGCGCTTGGTGACATTGCAATTCACCACCGGGCCCCAGCAGCCCATCTTCACCAGGCACTTTGGAGTTCCATACTCGATTCCGAAATCATCCTGCTCGTAGTAAGCCGCGCGGTCGCAGCCTTCGTGCACGGTCTTGCCGAACAGCCAAGTCGGACGAAGTTTGTCGTCGAGCGGGATCATCGGCGCAAGACCCGCAGCCTGGAACAGCAGATACGTGACTGTCTCCATAAAGTTGTCGGGCTGCACCGGGCATCCCGGAACATTGACCACAGGCAAGCCGGCCTTCGATCGCCAATTCCAGCCCAGATAGTCGGCAAGTCCCATGCATCCGGTCGGGTTGCCGGCCATTCCGTGAATACCGCCGTAGGTGGCGCAAGTGCCGGCGGCGATGATGGCCAGCGCTTTAGGAGCAAGCCGGTCGATCCATTCGCAGGTTGTGATCGGCTGGCCGGTTTCGGGATTCGTTCCTAGCGCGGCCCAGTAGCCCTCTTCCTTGATCTGCTCGTTCGGGATCGACCCCTCCACGACCAGCACAAAGGGATCAATTTCACCCCGTTCTGCCTGATAGAAATACTTCATGAAATCGTCGCCAACTTCATAGGCCAGAACCGGATTGTGGAGGTGAACTTTCGGCAGGCCCGGGATGGCGCCCAGGAGCACGTCCTCAATGCTGGGTTGCTCGGCGCTCGTGACCGAGACGGAATCTCCATCGCAGCTTAGGCCGGCGGTGATCCATAAGATATGAACTTCGCTAACGGGAGCAGGGGCGGAAGCCTGTCTTCTCGTGAAAGGGATCGGTTCAGCGGGCATTAGCGTCTCCTTTCGACGGTTGGTGGGAAATATCGGGTTGTGACGGTACGTCGTTACCGAGTAACTCTTAGAGATGCCAGCGCCATGTGCGGTTGCCGTGTGAATTTTTCAAATCGAAACATTGCTCTAACGATGAAAAGGCAGCCGTGGATGCCTGACAGTGTGAAGGAATTTGCAGGGTTACCCCTTCAACAAGGTGCTGCGGGCGAACTTTGGCGCTGGAGACGGCTTTCTCCTTGACTCTTCAAGGATTCGCACAGAGAATGGCTAACGCGTTTCCGGTTCCCCCCTTTCGACGCCGTTCGCGCCTCGAATGGCCGGTTTTCGTTTTTGACCAGCCGTAAAAGTTCCCAAAATTCCAGAGCGCCACGCGGCTTGCCGCGAATTCGCTCACGTCCGAACGGAGAACGATGCCATGCGCAGCAAGCTGGAGTTCTGCCTTCTCGTCCTGATTCTTTCAATCCTTGCCGCAGTTCAGCCCTCCTCGGCCCAATCCTTCAGCTTCCCGGTGGGTGGATTCACGACGAGCAACGTCTGTGCCAACAGCGCAACGCCGCCTCCGGCTTGCCAGGTGCTGACCAACGGTTCGCCGTCGCAGCCGCAAGTGGTCAACGGCGGAATTTTGCGGCTGAATACGGCGAATGAGAATCAACACGGCTCGGCCTGGTTCTACGTGCAGCAACCGCTCTCCAGCGGATTCACAACCGCGTTTCAATTTCAGATTTCGAACACGAACTCCTGCCATAGCTGCAGCTTTCCGGCCGATGGATTGGCGCTTGTGATTCAAGGGGATCCCGCGGGCACGGGAGCGTTGGGCTACACCGGAAACGGCCAGAACTTGGCCTATGGCGACAACGACATTGCGACTGCCAGCGGATCGGGGAATGCCATCCTCAACAGCCTTGCGATCGAACTCGATACCCATCAGAACTCGGACTACAGCGATCCCGACGGAAATCACATTGCCGTACAGAGCTGCGGACCGAACAACTCGAACACGCTCTCGCCGAACAGCGCCGACCACAACTACATTTGTCCGGACGGCAATCTGGCCAAGATTGCATTGCAAAGCCTGCCCGCAGGCATGTCTCTGACCGACGGTTTGACGCACACGATCACGGTCAACTACTTGCCGCCCGGGAATTGCACCAGCGCCTGCAATAACCTGAGCGTCTATTTCGACAGCGCGCTCATTCTTCAGGCGACTATCGACATCACCAAACAACTGAATCTCAGCAGCGGCACGAGCGCTTACATCGGCTTTACCGCCGCTACCGGCTCTCTGGTCGAGAACAATGACATCGTCAGCTGGTCGTTCAGCCAGTGGCCGCTGTCTCCCATCACCATCAACCAGCCGGTGCAGCCCACCGTCACGAATTTCAACTACACGTCGACTCTCAGCGCGATCACCGATTACTCGCAGAGCGGATTGCCCCCGAGTGCCTTCCAGGGATTGTTCATGCAAGGGACGGCGGCGACCATTACCGATCAGCAATTCTCTGATCTCGTGGCCAATACGCCGTTCCAGGGCAGCACCTGCCAGCATCAGGACACCGGAAACGGCACGTATGCCTGCGTCACCACGACCGATCTTTGCACCACTCCGACGAATCAGGTTGCAGCCGGAACGAATTGTTTGACCACCGGAACGAACCCGCTGATCAGCGTATCGAACACTTACAACCTCGATCCTTCGCAAAAGCCGATCATCGCTCCGGGATACATCATGGGCAAAGATGACGCCCTGAGCTGCGGCTCCGGCGCCGACAACACCTGCAAGGGGCTGGTCAGCATTTTCTCGAGCATGAACGGCGACGTCGTCACCAGCGGTGGTCACACGAATAACTTCAATTCCGTGCTGATTCCGATTCTTGGCGGAGTTCAGCCGAGCACCAGCGTGACCACGACTCCTCCGTTGAACAGTGGATGGATCAACGGCAGCTTCAGCGTGAATTTCAATGGCACGGAAATCGTGCCCAGCAATAACTTGAATCCTCCCTCGCCGTTGCCGACGGTTGCGTCGATCGGCTACTCGGCGACGGGGGCGAACCTGCCATCGCCATCCTCCGGAACCGTTACTGGTACGAGCGGATCCGTCAGCGTTCCGGTTACAGCTGAGGGGCAGACAATCTTCACGTATGCCGCGACCGACAGCTCGAATGTAGTCGAGACCGTCGTCACCAATAGCGGAAACACGGTGAGCACGTCGACACCGACTTTTACCGTGAATGTCGATCTCACGGCGCCAACAGTTACCTGCACGCCACCGACGGTTGCGTGGCAAAGCACCGATGTAGTGGTTCCGTGCACGGCCAGCGACAATTCGGGCGGATCGGGACTGGTTGGTCCGAGTTCGGTCACGGTTCAGACGAACGTGCCCGCTAACACGGAAACCAATAGCGTGACGATTCCTCCAGTGACCGTGAAAGACGTTGCCGGCAACACCTCGGCGCCACAACCGCCGCAGGGATCGTTCGGTCCGTTCGAAGTAGACAAGAAAGCTCCCATGATCAACGGCCCGACCGTCTCGCCAGCGTCTGCAACCTTCGGCCAGACTGTGACCGCTTCCTATGAATGTACCGACGGAGGTTCGGGCGTCGTTCTGTGCGGTCCTTCCGGCACGGCGAAGATTCCACCGACGGCTGACACCGGAACTTTGACGATGACGGTCGACAGCACGGTGGGAATGCATACCTTCACCGTGAATGCGCAGGACCTGGTCGGCAATATCAGTCCGGCGAGTTCGGTCACCTACACGGTATCGAAGGCGACGCCCGTGATCACGTGGCCGACTCCGGCTCCGATCACTTACGGGACGGCGCTGAGTTCAACGCAACTGGATGCGACGGCGAGTGTTCCTGGAATGTTCGTCTACACGCCAGCAGCAGGGACGATCCTGGCTGTTGGGACCCAAACGCTCTCCGTGACGTTCACGCCCACCGACGGCGTCGACTACAACGTCGTAACCGCGCAGGTGACGCTGCAAGTCACGCAGCCACCGCTGACGCTGACGTTCTCGCCCGTCAGCATCAATTTCGGGAATGTCACTTTCGGCAAACTGGTTTCGCAGTATGAAACGGTCACCAACTCGGGCAGCAGCACGGTGACCTTTACGAATGTTTCCGTGTCGTCGCCCGACTGGGACGACTTCATTCCGGTAAGCGGCTGTTTCCTCCCGCTGAAGCCCGGAAAAAGCTGCAGCGTCCTGGTGTTCTTCTTCGCCGATGACCTAGGCACGCGAACCGGGAGCCTGGTCTTTACGGATAATGCGGCGGGCAGTCCGCAGAGCGTTCCACTGACCGGCACTGTGGTGCAGAAGAACAACAAATAAGGAGTGCCAGGTCTTAGTAGAGCTGGGGGGCTCGCCCACACATTCTAATTTTTAACTCCTGGCGCCACCACGATCGAGGCTGCCCCACTCGCCGCGGATTTCGGCGAGTGGGTATCACGGACCCATACGGCTTGCAGCCAGCCATCTCACACTATGCAATTCCGCGCAGCCGCATCTCCGCCTCCTGTGCTTCGTTGACCAGTGCTGTTTGCTGATAGCAACTGGTGGTGATGAAGTGAAGATATCCAGCGCCGTAGTACCGATGGAGGTTGGTCGGCATCGGCCACGTCTATCACAGAATGGAGAGTCTTGTCTGTGACCAGTGACCAAGGGGTCGAGGTCCGTGGTGCCTGCTGCTGTGGAGGGTACAGGCGGAGCTTCGCTCCGCAGGACAGCCGAGGGCGGCTGTCCCCACTTGGCTGTCCCCACTTGGCTGTCCCCACTTGGCTGTCCCCACTTGGCTGTCCCCACTTGGCTGTCCCCACTTGGCTGTCCCCACTTGGCTGTCCCCACTTGGCTGTCCCCACTTGGCTGTCCCCACTTGGCTTCCCCACTTGGTATCCCCACTTGGCTGTCCCCACTTGGCTATCCCCACTTGGATATCCCCACTTGGCTGTCCCCACTTAGATATCCCCACTTGGATATCCTCACTTGGATATCCTCACTTGGATATCCCCACTTGGATATCCCCACTTGGATATTCTCACTTGGATATCCTCACTTGGATATCCCCACTTGGATATCGCAACTCCAGTTTTGCACTAATTTTTTGTGAATTGTTGAATGTTGGCGTAGACCGGTTTCAGATCGTAGCGGTCCAGGACATGGTCGGCTCCCTGCTCTTTTGCGATCTCGTCCAGCAACCGCTTCGCGGAGAGATATTCGGGGCCTGCTTCAGAGGCGTACCCCGAGAGCCGTAACGCCGTGGCGAGCAGGTAGTGAATGCGGGAGCTTTCAAGGCGCGCTCCGAGCTTCTCGCTCCTGCCTACAGTGCGCTGCAATTCCTGGCGGGCATTTGCGTAGTCCTTGTTCTTGACCATCGCCTCCGCCAGCAGCACGGACGAAGCGACGGAAATGTATTTTCTACCCTGCGCGTCGGCCTGCTGAATCAGGCTGCGCAGATCGCTCGCGGCTGATCGCGAATTTCCTTCCGCGACCGCGACCCGCGCCAGATTCAATCGCGTCGTGAGAAGAACTCCTTTATCCGAGCTATGCGACGCTGAGCGCAGGGCCTGCTCGTAAGAACTTCCTGCAGATTTCAGGTCGCCCTGATAGAAGGCGACATCCCCCTGAGCGTTGAAGACGGCCGCGAGGAGCGCATCATTCTTCAGACCGCGCGCCAACTCCTGCGCCTCGTCGAGCAGCTTGGGCGATTCGGAGCCTCTTCCGGCGCGGGCGAGCGCTCCGGCCAGATCGCTGAGAGAGTCGGCCATGTTGCTGCTGCGGTCTCCGAGATCGCGCAGCGTCTTGACGGAATCCTGCAAAGCGCCGACGGCGGGACCGAGACGCCCTTGAATTTCGAAGACCGAGCCCATGCTGTCGGACATTCTGGCGGCAGCGAGATTGTCGCCGGCTTTGCGGGAGAGATCGAGGCCGCGCATGTAGGAGTTCATCGCGTCGTCGTACTGGCCGAGTGAGGCGTAAGCGGCTCCGAGATTCTGCAGGGTCTGCGCGATGTCGTCCGGCACGTTCAATTTTTCGCGGATCTGGAGCGCCTGTTGCAGGTACGTCAGCGCGTCTTCGTTCTCGCCCTTTGCCGCATAAGCCATCCCGATGTTATTCAGGCAGACCGCCTGGTAGGTGTCGTCCTTCGAGTCCCGCTGAATCTGCAACGACTCTTTCAGCACGGCGAGAGCCTGATCCGGCTGCCCGCGCTCGAGGTAGAGTTCGCCAAGATCGATGAGCGTATCGCCGGCTTCTTTTTTCGCGCCGATCTCGCGCCGGATTTTGAGAGCTTGGTTATAGGCGGATAATGCCTCATCCGGTTTGCCCAACAGGAGTTGGACCTGCGCGATCTCCGCGAGACTGGCAGCGACTCCGCGCTTCTGGCCAAGCTTCTCATTGATGGCCATCGAGTCCTGATAATTCCGCAGAGCCTCGGCCGGCTTGTTCATCAGCTTGTAGGCGATGCCGGTGGCTTGCAGAATGAGCGCCTGCTGTTCCTGGTTATCGAGGTCGATAGCGATGTGCCGGGCGCGGTCGAGAGGATCGAGTCCTTGCTGCGGATTGCCGGCTTTGATCTCGACCCGGCCGCTCGCCAGCAGCGCGTCCAGATTTTTCGGATCGGCCTGAAGAACTTTGCCGTAGTAAGCGCGAGCCTTGTCGAAGTCTCCAGCGTCTTCGTAGAGGCTGCCTAGCGAGAAGAGCACGTCGAGATTATCGGGAAAGCTTTTTTCCAAATTCTGATACGCAGCGATCGCCTTCTGATTGTCTTTGCTGATGCGGGCGAAACTTGCCTGGATGAAATACTGTTCCGCCAGAGGAAGGGTCTGGCTGAGATCGACCGCGTGACGCGCGGCCTGCTCGGCGTCATTATCGTAGCCGAGGGCCGAATAGGCTTCGCCTAATCGGGAAAAAGCCGCGGCAAACTGCGGGTCTTCGGTAGTGGCCGTCTGCAGGCGTTTCTGCGCTTCCAGATTGTTTCCCTGGCGTAAAAGCTGCAAGCCCTCGTTGTAGTCGCGCAGGGCATCGACGTTAGTCGAGGTGGGCTTGAATGATTGCGCCTTCAACTCCTTCACGAGGCCGGGAGAAAGCGCCAGATTCTGGCGAATCAGTTCGGCAAGTTTATCGACCGCTGAGGAAATATCTTTCTGGCTCGCGGCATCAACCTGCACTCGCGCTGTGCGATTGTGTTTGCGATCCTGGACGGTGGCATCGATGCGGATATGATCTCCGAGGCGCGTGTACTGTCCCCAGACCAGCGTGTCGGCATTGGTGAACTCGGCAATGCGGCCCAGAGTGGACGAATCGACGATGGAATTTGGAGCGATCCGCAGGTCGTGCAGGACCTGCTCCACGCGATCCGGAGAGACCGTGCGCAGGTGCGATGATTGGCCGACGTCGGTGCTCAACATGTCGGAGAGGCTAGGGCCGAGCCAATCCCAGGATTGATCGCCGGTGGAATTCTGGAAGGGCATTACGGCCATAGAAAGCGCGGGTGCCGCTTTTCCAGGAGAAGCTGAAAAGAGCGTGTGGCGAAACGTATAACCGAGAAATGCCAGCAGAAGCACCGTCAGAATGCCCGCCAGCAGCGGCCAAGGGACGGTTTGTCCCCAGGGCTTTAGGTTCGCATGAAAGCCTAACGTGGCGGCCGCGCGCTTGCCTTGCCACGCTTCCATGTCGCGCAGAAGTTCGGTGGCGCTCTGATAGCGAAGATTCGCGTCGCGTTCCAGACACTTGCTGACGATGCCCGATAAAGCGCCGGGAATCGTGTGGTCATGATCGGAAACGGGGATGGCTCTTTCCTGTGTGCGCTTAATCAGGCTGGCGAGCGCGCTGTCGGCGGTGAACGGCATTTTGCCGGTCAGCAGTTCGTAAAGGATCAGGCCCGCCGTAAATATGTCGGATCGCTGGTCGAGGTCTTTGCCGAGAGCCTGTTCGGGCGACATGTACTCCAGCGTGCCGACGAGGGCGCCGGTTTGGGTCATGCCGTCGCCTTCCATGGTGCGGGCAAGTCCGAAGTCCATGACCAGAATCCGGCCCGTGTCCTCGCGCATGACGTTCTGCGGCTTGAGATCGCGATGGATCACGCCGACATTGTGAGCGGCTTCGAGCGCCTGCCCCACCTGGTGCATGATCTCGACCGCTTCTTCCGGGGAGAATTTCTTCTTCTGGTGAATCAGGTGTCGAAGATCCTGCCCTTCGACGAACTCCATGGTGATGAACTTGACGCCATCGGCATCGCCCAGGTCGTAGATGCGGATCACGTTTTTATGCGTGACCTGGCGCGAGAGCAAGAGTTCCTGCTTGAAACGGGCGAGGATCGAGGGATTCGACGATAACTCGGGACGGATCAGCTTCAGGGCGACAGGGCGGTCCAGTTCGCGGTCGCGTGCTTTATACACCGCTCCCATTCCGCCTTCCCCGAGAAGTTGGAGAATCTCGTAGCGATTGCCGAGGAGATCTCCCGGCTCCAGTACTGGAGTGCTGACCTGAATGTGAGAGGCTTTGCGCGGAGGAGCGTTTCTGGGAGCAGGATTGCCTCGAATAATCGCAGGGCCGGCATCCGCTATGGTCGCTTGCGGATCCACAAACGTTGCGTCGAAGTCGGAAGGCAATTTCGGGAATTCGACGACGGTAGGGCTCTCAGATTCCGGAGGGGGGTGCGAGCCGGAGCTGTCGCCCTTGACGGGGACGCTGACTCCGCCCTGATCGTCGGCCTTCCTCCGCATGGAAGGCTCAAAACGTGGATTCCGCTCTTGCATGGTAGTGCTCGGGAGGGTGACAACGGCCCCACTTGCGAACAGAGCAAAAGTATATACCGCTTTTCCGGGCCGAGGTATCAACGAAATACACGGTTTGGCGCCTGTTTTAGGAATTCGACCATGGGCGGAGGTGAAAAGGATATGCACGAATCTGCACACTGGCGCACAAAACAATCTGTGAAAGATTTGTATCTGCGGCTGACCAGCGGTAGTACAATCCTCCGCACTTGCACGCTTAGGAGGCGGCGTGAAAGTCACCCTGGTACCCCTGCTTGTTGTTTTTTTCCTCGGGCTCTTGTGCCTGTCCCAGACTCAATCGGTTCCACCGCAAATGCGCCACGCTCAGGAATTACAGGCCGGTAATGAGCGGGATTTTTCGCGGGCGCGGGTGGATCCAGTCGTGTTGAGAAAAGAGGCAGATCAGCTCGCCGCGCTGGCGGGAACGATTCCGCCGGATGTTCAGAACATAAACAAGGGCTTGCTCTCGAAGGATCTGATCCAAAAGCTCAAGCAGATCGAGAAGCTCTCGAAGCATTTGCGCAGCGAACTGGATCGCTGAAGTTGCCGAGAGATCGAAAGATCAGATGCGGATGGAGAAGTGTGGTCTGGCGCAGTTCAGCAATTGCAATTTGGTTTTCGCTTATTTCCACACACACACGAGGTCCCTCCACTCCGCAAGCCATTCCCTTCGGGAACGGCTTGCTCCGGCGGGGATGACGATGAGTGGATGCGATGCACCAGCCGCGAAAATCGTTTACTCGAGTTGCAAGACGACGATCTCCGGATTTGAGCCGAGACGCAGAGGTGGTCCCCAGGTGCCTGCGCCGCTCGAAGTAAAGACCTGCAGACCTCCGATACGGCTCAATCCATAGACGAACTGGCCGTAGACTCGGCGCGCGATCCACGTCCACGGGATGGACTGTCCAAGATGGGTGTGGCCGGAAAGTTGAAGAGAAACCCCGGCGGCTTCGGCCACGGCGGGATGGTCTGGGGCATGAGTGAGCAGGATGCTGGGGCGGTGGCGATCGAGTTCCAGCCGCTGCAGGGCGGCTGCAAGGTTTCCAGCTTGTGTTGCCGTGCGGTAGGAGATGCCGGCAATCTGTAATCCGTCGACCTCAACCTTTTCATCTTTCAGAACACGGACTCCGGCGGCTGCGACGGCGTTGAGATATTTCGTGTCGTCGCCGAACTGTTCGTGATTTCCGGCAGCGAAATACACGCCACCGGGGGCGGTCAGAGCACTTAACGGTGCGGCGGCCCGCGCCGCGTCGATCGCCGTTCCATCGTACAGATCGCCGGCAATGAAAATAGCATCGGGAGACTGCTGCATGATCATCGCGACCATGCGCCGAAGAAAGCTGCCATTTCTAACCGGGCCAAGATGGAGGTCGCTGATCAATGCAATCTTGCGCCCGCGCCAGCTCTCGGGCAGATTGGCCAGCTGCGCCCGAACCCGCGTGATGCGAGTCCAGTTTGCGTTGACCACTGCATACAAGCCCAAAAGAGCCGCAATTCCAGACAAGACCTCGACCATCAGGTGAAAGTCCAGCCGAACTCCTGTGAGCTGCGCGATGCCAAGAACGATCCAGCTGAGAACTGCAGCGAAGGTCAGAAACGTCAGCACACCGACCCAAATGGCGGCCGCTTTGTAGAAGGCGCCGACGAGCGCGTTCGAATAGCGAAAGGCCAGCAGCGAGGCAGCGACGAAGCTAACCGACAGCACACCAAGGGCCCACGCGATCCAAGTGCGGTCCTGCGTTCCTGCAGAGAAAGTCCAGGTGTTGTAGAGCAGGAGATGTATTAACAAGAGAAGTGATTGAAAGACCGCGATGAAGACGAGAAAGCGTCTGCGCATGTGCCAGATTGGATTCTTCAGCCAGCGGAATGGATTCTACAAGGGCGGCCGCACACGGGCTGAACTCTGTTGCAGCATTGATGGTCGGGAGTGGTACGCTTTCCCGCATGCCTCCATTTCGCAGTCTCCTTTTTTCGATCTTCCTACTTCTCGTCGCGAGCGGAGCCTACGCGCAGAAT
Source organism: uncultured Acidobacteriota bacterium (assembly GCA_963763845.1). Lineage (GTDB taxonomy): Bacteria > Acidobacteriota > Terriglobia > Terriglobales > Acidobacteriaceae > Sulfotelmatobacter. Next base: position 171,453 of record CAVXPX010000005.1, on the reverse strand, counting down.
GCGGTTGATCTCAAACCTTCGCCGCAACAGGTCGAGTGGCAGGATCTGGAAATGGGCGCGATCATCCACTTCGGTCCCAACACGTTTATGGACCGGGAGTGGGGCGACGGCACGGCAGATCCGAAAGTATTTAATCCGACGCAATTCAATCCGGAACAGTGGATGCAGGCGCTGCAATCCGCAGGCATCAGGTATGTGATTTTTGTGGCGAAGCATCACGATGGATTCTGCCTCTGGCCGACCGCCCAGACGGATTACAGCGTGAAGAGCAGTCCGTGGCAGAACGGCAAAGGAGATGTGGTTGGAGAAGTCGAACGGGCGGCCAGAAAGTACGGACTGAAATTCGGAGTCTATCTTTCTCCCTGGGATCGGCACGAGCCGCGATACAAGAACTCCGGCGAATACGACGACTACTATGGAGCCGAGCTCGTGGAGCTGGCACAGCGTTATGGAAACCTGGAGGAGTTTTGGCTCGATGGAGCGGGTAGCGGCGGACACGTCTACAACTTTCCCCGCATCATTGAAGAGTTGCGGACGTACCAGCCCAACACACTCGTTTTCGCCGACATGGGGCTGTTCGAATATGGCGACATCCGGTGGGTGGGTGATGAGGAGGGAGTGATTCCGTACGAGAACTGGAATGTGATCGACCGTCACGGATACCTGCGCTGGCGGCCGGTCGAGGCGGATACGCCGCTGCGCAAGAATCACTGGTTCTGGCATCCCAATGACGAGTCCAGTCTCAAAAGTGTTTCAGAACTCGTTTCAACCTACGAGCAAACGGTGGGGCGAGGAGGACAACTCGTGCTCGGGATCGCGCCCGATCGTCGGGGCCTGCTACCCGATGCGGACGTGGAGCGGCTGAAAGAATTCGGCGCGGCGATCCGCGAGAGCTACGGCAAGAATCTGGCCGCCACGCACGTGAGAACGACTGCTGAAGCGGAGCTTGCACTGGACGACAATCCCGACACTTTCTGGTCGGCTCCAGCGGGTTCCAATCACGCTGTGCTTGAAGTGGATTTCGTGAAACCGATTACCTTCGACCACGCCATCACGATGGAATGGCTCAATGCCGGGCAGCATATTCAGAAATATGCGATCGAAGTCTTCAAGACTGGGAAATGGATTCCGGCGTCTGAGGGGTATGCGATCGGGCACAAGAAGATTGATCATTTCGAGCCCGTCACGGCTTCACGAGTTCGGCTCAATATCGTCTCCTCTGTGGGAGAAGCGCATATTCGTGAATTCCAGCTGTTCGACGTTGCGCGGAAGGGCGTGCAATAGCGCGGCTAGAGCGGTTTAGTTAGTGGTGTGTGCCGGCAAACAACTGTATCGCTAGCCCGCGCAAGATTCCTCGTCCCGATGGTGAAAGCGCGGGGCTTCGGAATGACGCAGTGCAGGGCCAGAGAATTTTCTGAACCCGCTTGAACTTCTGGTGCTCATCCCTTAATTGCGGAGCGGATCTTGGGCGTTCCCGTCACTGCCGCCTTCAGGTCGGGATCTGAGCTTACCAACTCGAGCACTTTGCGGGTCATTTCTTCGTCAATATCGGGCGCCTTGCGGATTTCGACCGGATAGCGGACGAGCAGTTCAAGTCCTGTGTCAGCGAACTGCAAACGCGCCCCGGGGCGTGGGATATCCACTTGAATGTCAACCCTCCGCTCAATGCCGGCATGCTGCCGCTCGATATCTTTTTGATATTTTGAATACACGGCATTGACGGTCGCGATCAATTTTTCTTCTGCGGACTTGTGATTGCCTCCGGGCGCGATCAGCACCACAACTTCGTGCCAGGAATATTCGGTTCCCGGAATTTGTTTGAACAGGGGCGTGCCCGCCTGGAACAGGACGGAATTGGAGAAGACGACGATGCGTCCCGTCGGATAAAAGTCGACTCCGGTGCCCGCCAGTTCCATTAGATAGAGCCGTACCAGGCCAACATCGACGACGTCGCCAGTAATTCCGGCCACGCTGATGCGGTCTCCAACTCGAATTCCGTATCGTCCGATGATGAAGAAGTATGCGGCGACCGAAAGAAGAACGGCCTGCAGGCCAACTGCGATGCCGGCTGTGATGAAACCGGCAAAGGTTGCCAGCGAGCTGAACTCGCTGACAAATCCGAGGACCAGGACGATCACGAACAGAACACCGATCACTACCCGGCGCAAAACCAGAAACTGCCGGCGCCGGCGCGGATCGCCAATGTACCGGAACGTTACCCGGCGCCAGATCTCTGACACGATCAGAATCACGGCCAAGGCGAGAAGAATGCCGACGACGCGGACAACAACGGACCGCAAAACATATTTCGATTCCCGAGAGATCGAACTGCTCCACTCGTCAAAATTCGAGTTCATGTCGTTAAGCACGATCATTTCCTGGCTCAAAGGCATGAGCGCGCTGGAGAGCTGTTTAAAGCGGTCGGTGAGAGCTTGAAATGTTTGTCGTTCGGCCTGCAACTGCTGCGGATCGGTTGCGGGCGTCTGATTCGCGAGTTGCTGGCTTTCCTGAATCGTTGCCCGCAGCGCGTCTCTCAATGGCGTGCGCAGCTGATCTGCGACTCCGCGGGTGTAGTCAGTTTCCTTGATGAGTTGGTCGATCTGACGGACCGCACTCATGTAGTCATAGAGCGTGATCGCTTCGCTGATGAGGCCGCCGGAGTTGGCCAGGGTGGGCTTGGCCGAGGCTGAAGTGGTCGCAGTTTTCTGTCCGTTTTCCTGCGTGCCCAAAACTTCGGGGATCGATTTGGCGAGCCGGTTGATATCTCCTTCGAGTCCTCCGGCGATTTCGCCATTGGCCTCGACGAAGGAAGCCATTTTTTGGATGGCTTCGAGAAGGGCTTTCTGCAGATCAAGCTGGCTTTGCAGCGCGTCTCGTTGGGAAGTCAGCGCGATGCGGCGGGATGCGGGCGCGCGGCGAAGCTGGTCATCTACCTTTTGAATCTGCGACTCCAATTGAGTGATCTGACTGGAAGTCTTCTGCTCGACCTGCGCCAGATTTTGAGCCTGGGTCGACGAAGCGGAAGGGGGCTTCGCGCCACCAGCCTTCTGCTGAGCCGAGATGACCGCGCTTTCGGCTTTGGCTGACTGAAACGCAAGCCGAATGACCTGGACGCCGAGGTTTCTTGTGTTGTCCTCGTAGATCGTATCGCTGGGCAGACCGACAGGACGCACTCCGGTGGTTGCGTGCCGATACCAACTGATGACCTGATTCAGATGATGCAGCGCAAGATTGCCGTTGAGTTGAAGAGGCGGCAGCGGATTCGAAGAGGGCTGTGAACTCTGTTGGGCCGGCGCTTTCGGCGGCTGGGTCTTGCTGGAATTCTGCGCTCCTGTTCCTGATGCGACGCAGAGCATCATGAGGATCGTGGCGATTATCCACTTGGTCAGTTTGGTCTTCATTTGCAATTTTCTTTGGATGCGGGATCGTGCTGCCGGGTTCCTTTGAAGTGAACTACTTACTTTTGACGCGATCGCGATTGTTCTTAGGGCCTTGCAACCTTGCGGGCAGGAATCGGGGGTCAAAGGCTGTTCAGCGATCGCCCTGGATTGATGAGTCCTCGCAGTTTAAATCGTTGGACTTTTCCGGTGGCTGTCTTGGGAAGCTCGGGAAAAAACTCAACCCAATGCGGACGCTAATTTCGGGCGCCGAGGCCATCGAATAAGTCCGGTTCTGTGGAGATTTCAGACCGTGTTCGCTCCGTTGACATTCAAACTGCTGTGGCCTTGTTCGCGAGGGTAGGGACCGTCCGACTGCGCGGTTGCTCGCGCTTCTCTGGAGCAATCGCTCTGTTCACGATGACAGAACAAGCAGGATATCAACAGAGCCACCCAGTTTAAGATCCGAGAAAAAAGCCGGGTTCCCCACGATTCTCAACACGGGTCAATGGACACACTTTAGAATATCGCTCGAATGCCGACAAACAAGAAGTCTCGAAAAGCGAAGTCTTCCCCAAAGAATTCTCCTGTCATTGTGGTAGTGGGCAGCTATGCGACGGGGCTCACCATGAAGGTCGAGCGGATTCCCGGAGCAGGCGAGACGCTGCTGGGAACGGGCTATCGGGTCGACTTCGGCGGCAAAGGCTCGAATCAGGCGGTCGGGAGCGCACGGCTCGGGGCGCTAGTTAAATTTGTTGCGAAAATTGGGAAAGACACCTTCGGCGACATGGCTCTGGAACTCTATCGTAAGGAAGGGGTCGATGCGGCGTTCGTGAAGGGCTCGGCGGATGCTCCGACGGGCGTGGGATTCATTGTCGTAGAAGCCAAGTCGGGCCAAAACTCGATCGCGATCGATCCTGGCGCGAATGAGTTGCTCACGCCTGCAGACGTCTCCAAAGCCGCACGGGCTTGTAAGGCCGCGTCCGTCGTGCTCACCCAGCTGGAAATTCCTGTCGAAGCGGCACAAAAGGCGCTGGAACTTGGAAGGTCGCTTGGCGCCGTCACGATTCTCAACCCGGCTCCGGTGCGGCCGCTGCCTGCCTCAGTGCTGCGGTTGGTCGATGTTCTCACTCCGAATGAAAAAGAAGCGCGGGTGCTGGCCGGACGCTCGCCGGATGTGTCCATCGAAGCCGCAATCGTTGCCCGAGATCTTATTCGCGGCGGCGTGAAGCAGGTTGTGATGACACTCGGCGAACAGGGCGCGCTGCTCGTGGATTCTTCCCAGCAAAAACATTTTCCGGCGATCGCGGTGAAGGCGGTCGATACGACCGGCGCCGGCGATGCGTTCAATGCGGGTCTCGCCGTTGCGTTGGCGCAGGGAAGTACAATCGAAGAGGCGATAGGGTTCGCCGTTGTGACCGGGGCGATGGCCGTGATGAAAGAGGGAGTCATTCCCTCGCTGCCGCGGCGGAATGAAGTGCTGGCATTCTGTAAGTCGCACGCAGTATGGGCTCCGCAGTGGCTCTCGCGCGGCTGGAAATAGCTAAGGGGAAGGGCAATTGTGGGAGACACGAATCCTCAGAGAACGAATGACCCAGCGCAGGCCGAGGCGGCCGCATTGGCCGCTCGCATTCAGCACACGATCATCTCCAATGTTCTGACGGAATCACTTTGGGAAACGCACATCGCCGAGTGCCTGAAATTCGGCTTCAATGCCGCCATGGTTCCTGGCGCGTGGGTGAAACGGACGGCCGAGCGTTTACGAGGGTCCAAGGTTCGAGTTGCATCCTTTATCGATTTTCCCTACGGCACCATGACCAGCGCCGGGAAGGCTTGCGAGGCGCGGCATCTCGTTGAAGACGGCGCCCAGGAAATCGATCTCATGCCCAATGTCGGCTATCTGCTCTCGGGAATGGAAAAGGAATATCGCGACGACATCGCCGGAGTGGTTAAAGCCGCAGGGAGCGTTCCGGTGAAAATCATGCTGGAACTTCCGTTGTTAAACGAGCACCAGCAGGAACGCGCGGTAGCCCTCAGCGTTGAGGCGGGAGTCTCGTACCTGAAAAACGCCAGCGGCGGAGCTGTTGGCATAGCGACGCCGGAACAGATTCGCTTTTTGCGGCAACTTGCTCCTCGGAACGTTCGGGTAAAGGCCTCAGGTGGAATTAAGACGGCCCAGCAAGTTCGAGATCTCCTGGCAGCTGGAGCGGATCTGGTCGGCACAAGTTCCGGGGTCCGGATTATCCAGGAAGTATTGCAGCAACCTGCGAGCACATCCCAGCCGGTTTCGAACTATTGATCGAGACTCCTCGTTATTTGAAGCGGTAGCCTGGCTTCAATTCGCAACGGAACACGCGCGTACGGTCCGGATTAACGGTTGCGCTGCAATTGGCCCAACTCAGCAGAATGGACGGCCCGAGAGGAAAAAAGATTCGGTGCTGATCGATGTCTGCCTCGATGGTTACGCCCTCAACCGACGCCGGCAAGGTGAAACTCAGCTGCTTTCCGAAAATCACAGGATAGAACTCGTGAGAAACGTTGGTTGGCATGGAATGAAGCACTTCCGCCTCCAGCAGGAAGGTTGCAGAATCGGACCAGTCGCGGGCTGAGACCGAGATCACCTGTCCTTCTTTCGACGAGCGCTCCGATTCGATACGGGTAAACGGACATGGGCCGGCAATGCAGGAAACTCGCGCGTCGCGGAACACGTTGCCGGTTCCTGCGTCCAGTGATGTCGATCCGATCCCCGCTTTCCACTTGCCGTCAGGAGAACACGGACGCTGATTCCGGCAGGGCACATTTCCCTTGTTGGTCGCTTCAAAGGTCTTCACGGCGCTGCCGATGTTCACGTCCGTAGTGGTCTTCACGGAATAACGCACGGTTACGTTCCCGACGTTGACCGGGGGATGACCGGGATTCGCCGGCATCGAGTTTCGTGGAACCATGGCCACGATGTAGAGTTTGTCGCCAACGAACTCCTGCACATCGAGCAGGAAATAATCAGGATGGCGGAACTCCAGGGTGATGGGCTGGCCGCGCTTGGTCCCCTCGTGCAGCGGGATCAGGAACAGGCCGGAGGAATCTGACTTCACGGTTTCAATCTGCAAACTGTCGATGGCGGTCACCTGCACTCCGGCGATCGGGGTCTGCTTGCGGACGTCCGAATCCTTCACCACGATCGCGCCCTGCAGCACGATTATGCGGTGGCTGCGCCAATGGATGTACCAGGCGACCCCGGCGGCGATGGCGAGGACGATCAGGGCAAGGCCAGTCCAAATGACCGGTTTAGCGAGCGCACTATTTCGCGGCGACATCGCAGATTAAAGTAAAGAATGATGACAATTTAAGCAACGATAGTTGCTTCTGGGCCAATTCAGAAGGGGCGGAATCCCTCAGGTCAAGATCCGTATCAGCATTTTGTTGCCGTCTTGGGCTTGGAGTTTGTCTAAAATTACACAACGCGGATGACACAGCCCCAAGCCAACCATTTGTCTCGCCGGCAGTTGATACGGCAGATGCTCGGCGCGGGATTGTCTCTGCCGTTTGCCAGTCGAGCACTTGCTCAACTTGCGAATCAGACGCCGTCTCCGATCCCGCCCGGTGTCGATGGCCCATTTACCCTGAGTTCCGAAGACGATCAGTTCCTCAACGATGTGGAAAAGGCATGCTTCCAGTATTTCTGGGATCAGCAAAATCCGAAAACCGGAATGATTCAGGACCGGTGCGATCTGCGAAGCAGCACGCCCGGGCTCGTCGCCAGCATCGCCGCAACCGGTTTCGGCTTGACCGCGCTCTGTATCGGCGACAACCGCGGATTCGTCAAAAGCACGGATGCGGAAGAGCGGGTCTTCGCGACCCTCAACTTTCTTTGGAAGAAGTTGCCGCAACATCGCGGATTCTTCTTCCACTGGGCCAACATCAACACCGGCGAGCGAGTCTGGGAGTCGGAGATCTCTTCCGTCGATACTGCGATTCTGCTTTGCGGCGTCCTGACCTGCCGCGAACATTTCCGGCATCCCGCCGTCGCCCAACTTGCCGATCTGATTTTCAATCGCGTCGAGTGGAACTGGCTCTCCGAAGACACTTCGCTTCTTTCTCACGGCTGGAGTCCCGAAATCGGTTTCCTGCCTTCGCGCTGGGACTACTACAGCGAACTAATGATGATGTACCTGCTCGGTATCGGATCGACATCCCACCCGCTCAAGCCCGCAGCGTGGGATGCCTGGAAGCGTCTTACCTTCGAGTTTGACGGATTGCGCTACATCGGGTCGTTCGCTCCTCTGTTCGTCCACCAGTATTCGCAGGCATGGTTTGACTTTCGAGGCAAACGCGACAAGTACGCAGATTATTATCAGAACTCCATCATCGCGACGGAAGTGCATCGCCGCTTCTGCCTCGAACTGGCCAGAGAGTTCTCTGACTACAGCGATGACTTGTGGGGAATCACCGCCTCCGACGGTCCCAGCGGCTATGTCGTCTGGGGCGGGCCTCCGGCTGTCGGCCCGATCGACGGCACCGTGGTTCCCAGCGCGACCGGCGGGTCGCTGACGTTTCTACCCCAGGCCACCCTGCGAGTCTTGAAAAACATCCGTAACCATTACGGCTCGTCCTGGAGCAAGTACGGATTTGTAAATGCCTTCAACCCCCTGCGGAACTGGTATGACCACGACGTGATCGGAATTGACACTGGGATCACGATGCTGATGGCGGAGAACCTGCGCAGTGGCTTCGTCTGGAATACCTTCATGAAGACGCCTGAGGCGCAGCGTGGCATGCAGCTCGCCGGTTTCGTAAAATATTAGAACTCGGGTTGTCGGCAGAATCGCTCCAAACGGCGGCGGACCAACCGTAAGTGCCAACTTTTCATCAAAGAACGCGATTTGGAGCTTCCCCAGTGTATATTCGGGGAACTCCACTTGCTGGGGCAAGTCGGCGCCCGCGCGACGCCGAAAAGTATGGGCAAAGCAAAGGCCTGACAATTGACGTCCACGCGGCGCGATTTTCTGAGCAGTTGGCAGGAGAGGCTGTCTGCCCTCCGCAACGTCCCCCCTGTTCTGAAAATTGTCTGGGAATCAGGGCCGGGCGTCGTGCTGTTCGGAGTGCTTTCGCGCGTTGTGGCGGCCCTACTCCCGCTGGCGCTCACCTATGTCGCCAAGCTGATCTTTGATCTCGTCGCAAACGCCATCAAAACTCACCAGGTCCCCGACCGCCTGTGGTGGCTCGTGGGGGTGGAGTTCAGCCTGGCTGTGGCGAGCAGCATCCTTACCCGCGGAATCGATTATTCCGATGCGCTGCTGGCGAACAAATACACGCGCCACGTCAGCATCGAGGTAATGAAGCACGCATCCGAACTCGACGTCACGGCTTATGAGGACCCCGTCTTCTACGACCGGCTGGAACGCGCGCGGGTTCAGGCTACGGACCGTCTCGTCATGATCCAGTCGATCGGCCGCCTGGAACTGCAGGTCATCACCGCCGTAGCGTACTCCGCCGCTGTGATGTTTTATTCGCCCTGGCTCATGCTGCTGCTGGTGGCCGCGGTGGTGCCCGCGTTTCTGGGTGAGACGCACTTCGCTTTCCTGGGATATGCCAAGAATTTCCGTCAGACGCCGATCAAGCGTCAACTCGACTACCTGCGTCAGGCTGGCGCTACGAAAGAAGCTGCCAAAGAGCTCAAGCTCTTCAACCTCGCCGGATTCTTCACCGGCCGCTTTGCGAAGCTTTCCGACATAATCTACGAGCAAGACGTCGAACTGGCGCGAACGCGGCTCGGCATCGGGTCCATCCTGTCATTCATCACTACTGGCGGCTACTACGGAGCCTATGCCTACGTGATCTGGAAGACGGTTATCGGACGCCTGACGATTGGCACGTTTTACTTCCTGATTACGGCCATTATGCAGGCCAGCAGCAACATCTCGCAGGTATTCTCGACACTCTCTGGAATCGCCGATCAGGCGCTGTTCCTGACCGACCTGCTGGCGTTCTTCCAGATGAAGCCGACCATTCAGTCGAAGCCCAACGCGCGACCTGCGCCTCGGCCCATCCGGCAAGGATTCGAGTTCGTCAACGTCTCGTTCCGCTATCCCGGCAGTGAGCGCGTGGTTCTCGACCGCCTGAATTTCCATCTGCATCCCGGGGAGCGCGTTGCCCTGATCGGCGAAAACGGCCAAGGTAAGACCACCATCGTCAAACTGATCACGCGTCTTTACGATCCGACCGAAGGCCAGATCCTGCTCGATGGAATCGACCTTCGTGAGTACGACCTGGAAGACCTCTATCGCGAGACCGGCGTCATCTTCCAGGATTTCATGCGCTACGAGATGACGGCGCGGGAAAACATCGCGGTGGGGAAAATTGACGAACTGGCAGACGTTGACGCTATTGCGTACGCAGCGCAAAAGAGCCTTGCGCATGAAGTTATCGCGAAGCTTCCGGCTGGGTTGGACCAGATGCTCGGCCGCCGCTTCGAAGGCGGTGTGGACCTCTCCGGCGGAGAATGGCAGAAACTTGCTCTGGCCCGAGCGTATCTCCGAAACTCCCAGTTGCTGATTCTTGATGAGCCGACCGCTGCCCTCGACGCACGCAGCGAGTTCGAGGTATTTCAACGCTTCGCGGAGCTGACAACTGGCAAGATGGCTCTCTTTATTTCACACCGGTTTTCAACCGTGCGCATGGCGGACCGCATTATCGTCCTGGAGAATGGGCGGATCGCGGAAGAAGGAACGCACGACCAGTTGACTCGTCTCGGCGGCAGGTATGCCGAGATGTTCGAGATGCAGGCCGCCAGTTATCGATAAGGAATGTCATGCCTCTGAACACTCACGCCCAAACCGAAATCGCCGAACCGCAAGGAAGTCCGGCGACGGCGGGCGAACCTGCAGAATCGCAAACCCTGCGGAGCAGTGGGGAGCAGCTTGCCTCGCAACTGGCATGGCTACCGCGCGTTCCTTCATCGCACATATTCGCCAGGCGGACGCGGCAGGTGAGAAATCTGCTGATTCCGCTTCTTGCCAAAGTGGACGCAGCCTTCACCCGTGGACCTCTAACGGACGATGCCCGCTGGCTCCGCGACAACTCTTCCCTGATCTACTCCGAACTGGGTTCCGTCGCCGGCGACGAAAAACTGCTTCACCACTTGCCACATGTTCGGACCGTTTCTCTCGAGACCTTGCCGCGCGTCCTTGCGTTTGCTGGAGGATATTTCAAGGAAACCGGCTGCCACTTTCAGGAGCAGACCTTCGCTACTTACTGCCGTGGATTCCAGAACGCGACGCCTCTCGAACTCCGCGAATTCACCATCATCAGTTCAGCGATGAAGCTGGTCCTGCTGGAAGAGATTGCGCGCCGGGGACGCGCTGCCGTCGATGATCCAGACGGCCCGTCTCAAAATGTCGGCATTTGCGTGCAGAGCCTGCGCGAGGTCAATCAGACTTCCTGGAACGAAATTGTCGAGCCCCTGATCCTGTTCGGATACGTCCTGCGCCAGGATCCTGTCAATGCTTACGCAAAGATGGACACGGAAAGCCGCAATCTTTATCGCAAGATGGTTGCAGCATTGGCGGCGCGGTCAGACTTGACCGAGATCCAGGTGTCGCGGCAGGCGGTTCAGTTGGCGCAGCAGTCCCATTCCCGAACGTATGCCGACCCGAGGATGGCGGAACGCGAATCGCACGTTGGCTACTATCTCCTGGCGGAAGGACGAGAGCATCTGGCCCAAACGATCGGCTGGCGCCCCACCACGCTGCAGAAAATCCGCGCCTGGCTGTTGCGTTATCCGGATGAATTCTTTTTGCCCGGGATCGCAATTCTGACTTTCGCGATCGTTAGCGCCGCGCTGTTGTTTGTGACCTCGCGCGACAGTTCGATGGATCTCATCCTGCTGTCGATGCTGCTGTATCTTTTGCCGGGCTCACAGTGCGCCATTCAGATCATCGATACGATCATTACTGAACTCCTACCGGCCGAAATCATTCCCAAGCTCGATTACACCAAGGGCATTCCCTCGGACTGCCTGACGTTGGTCGCTGTGCCCACCCTGCTGTTGAATGAGAAGCAGGTCCATGGGCTGATCGAAGATCTCGAAGTGCGGTTTCTCGGAAATCACGACCCTAACATTCACTTCGCGTTGCTCTCCGACCTTGCCGACTCGGATCATCGTGCCAGCGAAGAGAATCCGCTGATCGAACTGTGCTCCTCGTTGATCCGCGAATTGAATCAGAAGTACGCCGACCAGAAGAAAGGTTCATTCCTGCTGCTGCATCGTCATCGCATCTACAATCCCCGGGAAAAGGGCTGGATGGGCTGGGAACGCAAGCGCGGAAAGCTCATGGACCTGAACAAATTCCTGCGCGGAGAATACGACAGCTTCCCCATCAAGATTGGCGACCTGTCAATCTTGCCCAAGGTCCGTTTCGTCATCACGCTTGATTCCGACACGGAACTGCCTCGCGGATCGGCCCATCGCATGATCGGGGCTCTGGCGCACCCGCTGAATCAGGCAATTATCGATCCCAATAAAAATATCGTCGTTGCGGGTTACGGCATTCTGCAACCGCGGGTTGGCGTTAGCGTCCTCAGCACGGTGCGATCACGGCTCGCTGCTCTTTATGCGGGACAGACGGGACTCGACATTTACACGCGGGCGGTTTCCGACGCCTATCAGGATCTTTACGGCGAAGGCAGCTTCACAGGTAAGGGCATTTACGAGGTCAATACCGTCCACCGCGTTCTGGACCAGCGGTTCCCGCGCAACTCTCTGCTCAGTCACGATCTGATCGAAGGCGCATACGCGCGTGCGGGACTGGCGAGCGACATCGAGGTGATCGAGGACTATCCTTCGCATTACAGCGCGTACAACCGGCGCAAGCACCGCTGGTTGCGCGGCGACTGGCAGATCGCCGGATGGCTGTTGTCGGATGTTTCCGACGAGACTGGCGCACGGGTATCGAACCCAATTTCCCTGATCTCCCGTTGGAAGATTTTCGACAACTTGCGCCGTAGCCTGGTTGAGCCGGCAACATTCGTGCTGCTGGTCTTCGGCTGGCTTGATCCCGGAATTAACGCTTTCCGCTGGACTCTGGCCACGGTGGCGCTTCTGTTTTTCCCTGCCGTCTTTCAGCTGATTGTGGGCATCGGGAAAGCCATGGCCGAGGACAAGCACACGTTGGCACAGGACGCTCTCCGCGCCTTTGTTTCGACCGTCATTACAACGTTTCTGAATTTAGCCTTTCTGGCTCACCAGACGCTGCTCTCGCTCGACGCCGTCGTGCGCGCCATTGTCCGAGCCGCATTTACCCGCGAGCGGATGCTTGAATGGGAAACCGCTGCCGAGGCGGAATTGGCCAGCCGTTCCACTCCCGCGGATCGTTATCTGAACTGGATTCCCGTGCTGGTGGTCGGGCTGGGCGTTCTTATATGGTCGGTGCGGCCTTACTCGCTGTGGGTTGCTTTGCCAATTCTTATCCTGTGGGCGTCCAGCAAGTTGGTCACGCTCTGGTTAAACCGGCCGACGACTCTTCCGAGGAAGGAATTGCCGCGTAAAGAGTTGCTGTTTTTGCGGCGATCCGCGCTGCATACTTGGCGCTATTTTTCGCAATATTCCACCGAGGAACATCACTGGTTGATTCCCGATAACGTGCAGGAAGAACCGCCGGCGGTCGCGGCGCGCATCTCTCCCACCAATCTCGGGATGCTTCTCAACGCGCAACAAGTGGCTTGTGAGCTCGGGTATCTGACCGTTCCAGAACTGGTGCGGTACGCGCAGCGGACGTTGGCCACGCTCTCCCGAATCCCCAAACATCGCGGACATATTCTGAACTGGTACGACACGCGCACGTTGGAACCATTGTCGCCGCGGTTCGTTTCTTCCGTCGACAGCGGCAATCTGGTGGCGTCGCTGTGGACGTTGCAGCAAGGATTGCTCGCCCGTATCAAGCAGCCTCTACTTCAGCGGAGCCTCGCCGATGGACTTCTCGATCATTTCCGGGCGCTGGTTGAGCTGAAGGGGTTTCCGCGTAAGCAACTTTCCCGCTGCGAAGATGCGCTGAAGACGGACGAATGGCTGTCCGCGCTTCTCACTTTGTGCGAGTCCGAAATCGACGAAACGCCGTCAGCCTCTAAGCCTCGGCAAGCCGCTGAAATCGAGTGGTTCCAGCAGCAGACTCGGATCCGGCTGCAGAGCGCTCAGGATCTGGCACGTGCCCGTGCGCCCTGGGAGCTTCCCGAATTTGCCGCGGTTCGCAATGACATCAAGATCGGCCCTGAGATGGAAGAGACTCCATCGCTGCGCCAGTTACCGCTTTGGATCGATGACTTGCGAGTTCGCCTGGAGCGCGTGATCCCTTCCGTCTCGCGCGGCGATCGCGCTGCGTACGAGAAACTGCAGAGTCTGCTGCCTCAGGCTCGTGCGAATGCCGTTCGTCTGGTGGAATCGCTGCGCAGCCTTGCGGCTGAGGCTGGCCAGCTCGCCGATGCGATGGATTTCAGCTTCCTGCTGAATGCACGCCGCAAGCTCATGTCCGTTGGCTTCAACGTCGATAAGCAGGAACTCGAGCCCGCTTGCTATGACCTGCTGGCCACGGAGTCCCGCACGGCTGTTTTCGCAGCGATCGCGAAAGAAGACGTTCTACAGGAGTCATGGTTCCGCATGGGCCGGACGCATACCCTGGCAAACGGCAATCCGGTTCTCCGTTCCTGGACCGGAACGATGTTCGAGTACCTCATGCCGACCTTGTGGATGCGCTCCTATCCGAACACTCTTCTCGACCGCTCGCGGGTTGCCGCTGTCGATTGTCAGCAAACCTATGGAAGACACAAAGGAGTGCCGTGGGGCATCTCCGAATCCGGTTATCACAAACTCGACGAGGCAGGAAATTACGGCTACCACGCCTTCGGCGTTCCCCATCTCGCCCTGTCGAAGGGCGAACTGGATCTGCTTGTCGTATCGCCATACTCCAGTTTTCTGGCGCTGGCCGTTGATGAAGCAGAAGGATTGCGAAACCTACATCGCATGGATCGTTTGGGATGGTTTGGCCCGTGCGGATTCTACGAGGCTGCCGACTTCGGCCCCTCGGACCACGCCCGCCGCTCCGATTGGCACCTGGTGCGCTCATGGATGGCCCACCACCAGGGAATGAGCCTGCTCGCGCTCGGGAATTTCCTCTGCGATAACGTGGTGCAGCGCTGGTTTCACAGCAATCGTCGGGTGCAGGCGACGGAGTTATTGCTGCACGAGAAGCCAATCTCGCACGTGACCAGATCCGGCCTTCCGGCAAAAGTCGCGTAGGCTATTCGGCAAGGCCAGCATCTCAACCCGACCATTGTCATCTCGACCGGAGTGGAGAGACCTTCTGTTCCGCAATCGGACAGGCTCTAGCGTGCCCGCCCCTTACATCGTCCCTAATGGCGAGGATGTATACTCTTTTTCCGCGGCCTGATGGGCCGCTCGCCTGGTCCCAATCCAACGCAGGAGAACATTCATGCAGAGTCGCATCACCGGCACGACAATGCCCGTCTTGGAATTTGCCCTCGAACCGAATGAGACCATCATCTCCGAAGCCGGAGAACTCTCGTGGATGGGCAGTTCGATCCAGCTGACGACGCACACGCAATTCGCCGGAGGCGGTGGGTTATTCGGCGTTCTGAAACGGGTGGCTGGCGGCGGATCGATCTTCATGACCGAATACCGCTCGATTGGCGCGACGGGCGAGCTTGCTTTTGCCACCAAGCTGCCCGGCCACATCGTCCCGGTCGAGGTCTCACCCGGACATGAGTACATGATTCACCGCCATGGCTTCCTCTGCGCCACGTCGCAGATTCAGATCAGCGTGGGATTTCAGCAATCGCTCGGCGCGGGAATTTTCGGCGGCGACGGATTCCTTCTGCAGAAGCTCAGCGGACAGGGAACGGCGTGGCTCGAACTCTCCGGTGAACTCGTCGTGCGAGATCTTTTGCCCGGAGAAACGCTGCGCGTACATCCCGGCCACGTCGGCGCTTTTCAGGCGAGCGTCTCGTTTCAGATCACGACCGTGCCGGGCATCAAGAACATGATTTTTGGCGGCGATGGAATCTTCCTGGCGGCGTTGACGGGACCGGGAAGGATCTGGCTGCAAACCTTGCCGATCTCCAAGCTGGCGCACGCCATCGAGAAATACCTTCCGCGCGGGCAGTCGAAGCAGGCAGTCGAGGGCGGAGTGGTGGGCGGCATCGTCGGGTCGATTCTCGACAACATGCGTTAGAGGCCCGTGGTGCCAGCGCCTGAAGGCGCCTCGATTTTGCGGGCCTTTACGGCACGCATAAATGCGTGTCCTGATACGAATCTCACGTTCGCGAGTTCTTGGCGAGCCTGCCCACGAGCGGCGTTACTTTTGTACTGCCGCTCCGTCTGTAATTAGCGCCGGCTGGCGAAGATAGGGGCTGCCCTTCGGGTAAACTAGGGTCAGTCATCGGCCATGATCAACGGCAAACGCATCGCGGTGGTTATGCCCGCGTACAACGCGGAGAAGACGCTCGAAGCCACGGTGTCGGAATTCCCCGACCTTGTGGATATTCGGATTCTCGTCGACGACCACAGCCGCGATCAGACCGTGGAAGTGGCGCGCCGTCTTGGCTTGCTCGTTTACCAGCATGACCGCAATTACGGGTATGGCCGCAACCAGCAAACCTGCTACCGCGAAGCCCTCGCTGCCGGCGCCGACGTGGTAATCATGGTGCACCCTGATTACCAGTACACGCCGCTGCTCATCACGGCGATGGCCAGCATGGTGGCCTACGACGTGTATGACGTCGTCCTCGGATCGCGCATCATCGGAGGCCAGGCTCTGCGAGGCGGCATGCCGTTTTACAAATACGTTTCGAACCGGTTGCTGACGGCCTTCGAGAATATGTTTCTGGGCATCAAGCTTTCGGAATATCACACCGGATATCGCGCCTTCAGCCGCAAGGTCTTGACCGATCTGCCGCTGCTCGAGAATTCCGACGATTTCGTCTTCGATAACCAGATGCTGGCGCAATGCGTCCACTTCGGTTTCCGCATTGGAGAAGTTTCCTGTCCCACGAAGTACTTCAAAGAAGCGTCTTCGATAAATTTCCGCCGCAGCGTGAAGTATGGCTTTGGCGTCCTGGCGACGACCTTGCAGTTTGCATTTCAGAAGGCAGGATTGATTGACCTGCCGCGCTTCAGCGGCAAGGGCCGCAGGCTCGAATCGGAGCGCGAAGCCTACTACGTTCACACCGCCTAGGCTCGAGTAAAAAAGCCTAAAACCAGCGGCTGAAGCCACGTTTATTCGGGCGCACTTACGGCATGCATAAATGCATGCCCTGATAGGAATCGGGATTCGATGCGCCATGCCCTGACACAAATCGCACTGCCCCGCGACCGCTACGGCACCTTACAGACGCGCACAGCCGAGTTCTGAAACGCGCAATCCAGGGCGGCCACTCCGGGCTGTTGCAGAACCACCCAGCTCACGCCGTATTTCTCGCGTAGCCGCTCGAAATCGGACGCCTGGAAATTCTTCCACGGACTTTGCGCCTGTACCTGTTGCCACCATTCTTCTCCCAGCGGAGGAAACATGCTCACCACGCCGCCATCCTTCGTCAGATCGGCGAGTCGGCTGCGCTCGGCGATACAGCGGAATCCCAAGATGTCCTCGTCTGGAAGATGCATGTAGTTGGGATCGAGCGCAAATATGGCACCGGTAGGAGTGTTGTCCCGAATCCAGACAAATGCCTGCTCCCACGGATTCTTTGGCGCGCGCCCGGGCCATTCGATATGCGCGGTGGCCGGAAAAAGTTCACGCTGAGCCACGAACATCCCGACGCCCATGGGGACGAAGAGCACGAGCCATCGCCATGCGCTGCGCTTCAGGATGAATTCACCCAGGAAGCCGCCGATGCAAATGAACAGGAAGATGTACAAGAGATGCAAGCTCCGCATAGGCTGAATGCGGGCCAGAGTCTGAAAGCGCGCGGGAAGGTCGACTGCCAGGGATACCAGGATGTAGATCACACCGTAAATCGCAAAGGCGCGGCAGGCGCGAGCCAAAAGCGTCCACTGCCGTTTTTTCGCGGTCTGCGAGAACCACCACAACAGGGCAAGCGGAGCGACCGCCCCCAGCCACTCGTACCATTGCCAGTCCTGAATGTAGAAGTAGGCGTGCATTTTGGCCGATTCGTGATAAGCGGCAGAAGCTTGCGGCGCGAAAGGGATGCCTGGAACCAGAGATCCGGCCACTGCGATCCCAACTTCCCGAGCGGTCCCATAGCGGCGCTCGATTTCTTCCAGCACAATCCAGAGCGCGCCAAAAGAGAAGGGAAAGACCCACATCAGTGGATGGACACATGCCGCGAAGGCTATCCAAAGCAGCGCTCGAATATATTTCTTCTGCAGAATTCCGCTGAGCGCGAAGACCGATGCGAATGCCGCCAGGTTCCGCGGATTCAGATACTGATCCATGAGGTAGAGCGCAGTTCCGGCAACCGGAATCGTCAGAAGTCCCGCCACCATGCAGACCGCTCCCCAGCGCGCTCTTGCCGAGGGAAACAGAATGCCGCTGAGTTGCCAGCAGGCCAGCAGGAGCAGGAAAATCGAAGCCACCTGCCAGAGCATCAATCCCACTTCGAATGGCAGGTGAGTCACGTGCAGCGAAAACGCGATCAGGTTGGGAAACAAGGTCATGCTGGCGTGGGACTCGAAGAACTCCCGGCCTGTGGGGAACAACGCAGGGTTCAGAATTCTCTCCACGCCCGGGAGGTAGATTTCCGCGTCTTCGGCGAAGGGATGATAGCCCTGAATAAGCATGGCCGCCGCGGCCAGCGCCAGCAGAAGAAGCCCCGTCTTGTATTTTCCGTGCCAAACGCCCGGCACACGATTCGATCCATCCATCTCTGGTCAGGTATAACATCTACCGCGTTGCGGTGTCTTTCGAGCGAGGTTTAACATCTAAACATCCAGATGCCCACTGCCACATCTTCAGCCCTCACAACTCAACGCCGGCTTACGATGGGTCTCGGCGAGATCCTGAACTTTGCCTACGACGCCTTCTGCAGCAACAAATTGCAATTCATGCTGACGGCGCTAGCCATGGCCGTCGGCACGGCGTCGGTCATTCTGGTGGCCACCATCGGCCTCACTGGGAAGCAATACATCCTGCGCCAGTTGCAGTCGATCGGCACGAATATGATCTACGCCGATTACCAGGGAGGTGGGCAGCGCATCGACTCGACCCCAGACCCACTAACCGTCGACGACGTCCGGGCGGTGCGTGAGCAGGTTCCCAGCGTGGTGGCCGCGTCTCCTACCGTAGCTTTGGGCGACCGCATCAGCATTGGAGACGGCAAGCAGACCGACATTTCGATCATGGGCGTCGATCCCGATTACATTCGCCTGCGAAATCTGGTGCTGGTCTCGGGACGTTTTTTCGATGCGGAGGACTCCGCGGGGCGCAATAAGGTGGGCATCATTACCGAAACGCTCGCCGACAAGCTCTACCGGACCCCTCAAAACTCTGTGGGCCAGGTCATCAAGCTGAGCGGCGGGCTTCCGTTCACCATCGTGGGCGTCTTCCGCGAAAGTGTGGACACCTTCGGGCAGTCCGATATCGCTGACGATACGATGCTGATCCCATTCACGGTCAGCCGGTTCTTCACTCCCACATCAGAAGTGCACGAGATCTATTTCTCAGTTGCGAGTTCACAAGATGTGGTCCCGGCCACCAAAGCTATCAAGCGCGTGCTGAAATCGCGGCATCGCGCCGAGTCCGTTTATAGCGTAGAAAACCTGAGCCATCTGCTCGAAGTAGCGGGCAGTATCGCCGATGCCCTCACCGTAGTGCTCATACTGGTTGCTTTCGTGACTTTGCTCGTCAGCGGCATTGGGATCATGAACATCATGCTCGCGACCGTGACCTCGCGCATCCGGGAGATCGGTATCCGCAAAGCGATTGGCGCCACGAACCGTGAGATCCGCTTCCAATTCCTCGCGGAAGCCGTCATCATTTCGCTTTCGGGAGGGATCGTAGGAATTATCGCCGGACTGGCGATTCCATATTCGGTCCGCTTCCTGACGGACTACCGCATTCCGATTTCCGGACTCTCCGCGATCATTGCGATCGTGGTTTCTTCGGTGGTGGGGATTATTTTCGGAACAGTGCCAGCCGGCCGGGCATCCCAGCTTGATCCTGTGGAAAGCCTGCGCTACGAATAGGGGCTATCCGAAACGTTTGCCGGACTCGCCAAATTGATTTCCAAACACCACAAAGCCGGGCTGGTTTGCCCGGCTTCTTCTTGTGGAACTGGTTCGCTCGGTCACATTTCGATCGGTGAGCCAGAATGTCGAAAAACTTGTTCTTGATCTTCGCCTTACCGCGCCTTCCAACCCACTCGCTGAGCTTTTTTTCTCAGCTATTTGGGCGATCCGATCACCGCGTACCTGTTACATCACCATCGCCAGATTCTCCAATTCGTGCTGGAGAACCGGCAGGGCACATCCTGCCATTTCGACGCGGCCTGCCGCATCGAGAGCAGCCTTTGGCGAAACCCCATAGCCACGGCCCATCAGGAAAACCTGCAGCAATTCCGCGGCTTCATAAGAATCGATCATGCCACCCTGCAGCAGATCGTTCCGCAAAGCCGCCAGCTCGGTCATCGTAAATCTATCTTTGTCATTCATCTGCTTATTCACCATGGCCGTCATCACCTCCGATTCCGACCTTTCCACTCACTTACGGTATTAGACTCATCGGCAGTTGCTGAAGTTGCATGCAATTGAACTGCCTTATTTCCTCTAGCTGCCAAGGAAAGATCCCCAAACCCCTGTAGATTTTTTAACCCCTCTGGATATCGGAAGTTGCAGTCAGAGTTGTAGGTAGATCTTGCCTTCTGAGGTGCCCTTAGTACCTTCGGGTAATCCCAAAACTGACACAATGTGTCGTTCCCGGACGGTGGACCGTCACCGGGCATGCTGACGATCTGGCACCAAGGTGGTGGTTTTCGGCCAGGAGATTGGCGGCGTCGAGGAAAGGTCCAATATCGGCGTTCGAAACCGGAACGAGCGCCGGGCTCTAGAGCGGAGGTTCGCCTGGCTGTTTCAGGCGTGGGCCAGTTGAGCTGCGGCCTCGCTATCGTAGAACTTGAAGAACTGCTCGACTCTGGTGACCTGCATGGCGTCACGCACGCGCTTCGTTACACCGACGAGTGCGAGGCTGCGCCCATCTCTCTGATGGTTCACATAGGCTCCTACGAGGGCGCCGATCCCGGCCGAGTCGATGTAGGGAACATGGGTCAGATCGAGGATCAGATGGCGGGCAGTATTCGACCGGATTAAAGACTGGAACTCGAAAAAATTGGTAATTGTGACAGGTCCGTTTAAGCGCATAACCCGCCGTCCTTCGGGTGTCGCGCCTGCGTCTTCAATGCGTAGAGGCTCCTGAGGCATCCGCGCATCGTACTATCCGAATGTGAACGCCGTGTTACAGCGCGCCTGTGGAAAACTAGCCCGAATTGCCTTACGCTGGCTGCAGCAGCTTTTCCTGCGCCTGAGCCATCAGGTTCTCGAACTGGTTCATGTCCAGACAGACGGCATGTTGGCCGTAGCGGGCTTCCTTGCCTGTCACATGCCAGTAAGGCATCCAGCAGAATTGCTTGCCGTCGGCTGCCTGCAGCACCACGAGGAAGGGATAGAACGTGACCTCCTCTTCCTCTTCGCCCAGCCAGGATTCCAGCTTTTCAGGCAGGAATGCCGAGACCACTTTGAAGTTGCCGTCGCCGGCTCCTAACTGGAAATCGAGGTTCAGGTATAGCTCGCGCGGCGCTCCGCAACTCGGACAGCTTTCCGCAGACTTGCCGCTGAACCCGTAAAGGCTCTCGAACAGCTTCTGATGGGTGGGAGATTTCTTATGACATTCAGTGCACACGAAATACGGATTGGCCACGGAGGCTCCTTGCCCTTTTATCCAGGCTGATCCGGAGCTCACTGCCAACCAGCGGCGCTAAGGCTCGATCATTGCTTCTTCCACCAGCATGATCGGAATATCGTCCTTTACCGCATAAACCCGGTGGCACTGCGTACATTTGAGGCTTTCCGGGTTCTGGCGATACTCAAGCGCCTGTTTGCATGCCGGACAAACCAGGATTTCCAGTAGATCTTTGGCAATCATGACTGTGCATTGTACGACACAGGCCAGTCTGTGACCGCGCGCACACCACCTCAAAGCACCAATCACCGGCAATCAGACCTCGGACGCTGGAATCCGCTCAACAGTGTAAGATTTAAAAAGGCGGAGCGCGGAAGCCGAGCGCCGGAAGTCAAACCCATGTCTGCCCTTATTCTCGACGGAACCAAAATCGCGCAGCAGATCCGCAGCGAGGTCGCCGCGGAGGTAAAGACCATGGCCGAAGCCGGCGTCCGCCCAGGATTGGCCGTGGTCCTCGTCGGTCACAACCCGGCCTCTGAGATTTACGTTCGCGGCAAAGTCAAAGCTTGCGAAGAGGTTGGCGTCTACAGCGAGAAGCTGACCCCACCCGAATCCGTTACGACCGTCGAACTGCTGACTCTGGTGGAGGATCTGAACCGCCGCGACGAGATTGACGGCATCCTCGTGCAACTTCCATTGCCCTCGCAGGTTGACTCGAAAAGAGTTCTTCTGGCGGTCGATCCCGCAAAGGATGTCGATGGTTTTCATCCCATGAATGTGGGATTTCTTTCGACGCAGCGTCCCGGACTCGTCCCGTGCACTCCAGCCGGCGTCATGGAGATTCTGAAACGCAGCCAAATCGCGATTTCCGGGCGCGAAGCTGTCGTGGTGGGCCGAAGCGATATCGTGGGCAAGCCCGCCGCCATGTTGCTGATCAATGCCAACGCCACCGTGACGGTATGCCACTCGAAGACGCACGATCTCCCCGGCGTGTGTCGCCGGGCGGATATTCTGGTGGCCGCAATTGGCCGGGCCGGAATGATCACCCGCGATTACGTGAAGCCCGGTGCCGCCGTGATCGATGTCGGCATGAACACCCTCACCGACCCGGCTGACTTACAGCGCTTCTTTGCCGGAAATGCCAAGAGAGAAGAGACATTCCGCAAGAAGGGAGCGACGCTAATCGGCGACGTGCATCCCGAAGTGGCGGATGTAGCCGGCGCGCTGACCCCAGTTCCGGGAGGAGTGGGGCCGCTGACGATTGCGATGTTGATGTTCAACACTGTGAAAGCGGCGAAAATGCGTCGCGGTGCCCGTGTCCCAGAATTATCGCGGGCATAGAACTTTGCCGCCCAAGCCCAGCACGCACGTCGAAGAAAAGATTCTTTCTATTTCTTCTTGGCGTTCTCGGCGCTCTCGGCGGTGGATTGTAGATTCTTCATGCTGAAAGTTGGCCTTACCGGTGGAATCGCCTCCGGAAAATCGGTGGTCGGTGAGATGTTTGTCGCCCTCGGTGCACATCTGGTCCAGGCGGACCGGATTGCCCACTCGCTGATGCAGCCGGGCGAAGCCGTGTACAACGAGGTCGTCCGCCATTTTGGCCGCGAAATCCTGAACCGCAACGGCAGCGTGAATCGCGCCAAACTGGCTGAAGCGGCCTTCGGGGCCGGAGCCGGCGACGGCAAGCGGGAGTCCCGCATCGAAGAACTCAACCGCATCGTTCATCCGGCGGTGATCCGCAGCCAGGAGGAATGGATGCAAGCGATCAGCCTCCAGGATCCGCACGGGGTTGCGATCGTCGAAGCGGCCTTGATTCTGGAAGCGAAACTTGCGGACCGCTTCGCTCGCCTGATCGTGGTGACCTGCACTCCAGAGCAGCGGATTGCCCGCTTTGCGCACCGTCAGAAGATGGATCTGGAAGCTGCACGCAACGAAGTTTTGCGGCGGATGGCCGCGCAACTTCCCGACGATCAAAAGATCAAGGCTGCGAGCTATGTGGTCGATAATTCAGGAACTCTGGAGTACACCCGCGAACAAGTACGCCAGGTCTGGCACAAACTCAGCGCCGAAGCGAAGGAGCAGGGATCAGAGGCTAGAGGCTAGGGGCCAGACCGCGACACTTCATTTCAAGATCAAGGCCCGGCTCCGCCACTATTAGACGCCAACCAACGACCAATGACCGATGCCCGATAACTAGCCCCTGACCCCTGACCCCTGATTTAAAATTGATTCCAGGTTTCAATTCCGCGCGACATCGTACCTGAATTTATGAACGACAGAATTCGGATGGTTGAAATATGAAACTTGTCCGGCCGTTGATCCTTGCCGTCGCCATTGCTGGGGCATTCTTCTATTTCACGACCTGGAGATCAAACTCCCAGGGTGAATTCCGGGGCACTGACTGGTTGAGTCAACCGAATCACGTGGAGATCACTGAGGCCGCGCCCAACGAGCCTCTCGACGGCGAAGAACAGAACAATATCTCCGTCTACAAAAAGAACATTCCGTCGGTCGTGAACGTCACTTCGCGAGCCATGACCTTCGATTTCTTCTACGGCCTGGTGCCGCAGGAGGGGCAAGGGTCGGGCTTCGTCATCGATAAAGACGGGCACATTTTGACCAACTACCACGTGATTGCCGATGCCCGGCAGGTCGAAGTCACCCTGCATAATCGCAAGAAGTACAGAGCCAGCGTCGTTGGCACCGATCCGCCGCACGACCTCGCCATCATTCAGATCAAGGCGAATGACCTCGTTCCCGCCATTCTCGGCGACTCGCGCAACCTGCAGGTGGGCCAGAAGGTGTATGCCATCGGCAACCCGTTCGGATTGTCCGGAACGATGACGCGGGGCATCGTCAGCTCGATCCGCCCCGTGCGCGAACCCAACGGCGCCTACATCGACGAGGCAATTCAGACTGACGCCGCCATCAATCCGGGCAACTCCGGCGGACCGCTGATGAACTGGCATGGTGAAGTCATCGGCATCAACACGATGATTCTTTCCAATGCCAACCAGAGCGCCGGCATCGGCTTCGCCATTCCCATCAACACCGCCAAAGCCGTCCTCAACGATCTGATGACGCTGGGCCGTGTGCGCCGCCCAGCGCTGGGTGTGCGCACGATTCCGATCAGCCCCGAACTCGCGGATGAGATGGGCTTACCCGTCGACTACGGACTGCTGATTGTGCAGGTCATTTCCGGCGGTTCGGCTGATCTGGCCGGACTCCGCGCCGGCACCGAACGCGCTTACCTCGGGAACACTCCGATCATGCTGGGCGGCGACCTCATCGTCGCCATCGACGGCCAGAAGGTGCAGGACGAGGACGACCTCTCCCAGATCATGAACGACCATCGCGCCGGAGACACGATCAAGATCACGATCTACCGCGGCAAGCGCAAGATGGACGTCAACGTCGCGCTAGGCGAATCGCGGCAGCAGGTGTAGGTAGTGTTTTCCAGCCGCTGAGTCATCCTGAGCGGGGCCGTTTTTTCAGGCGGAGCGAAGGATCTCGCCTGAAGCGGCAAGCACTCCACGCCAGATCCCTCGGCCCGCTGGTGAAAGCGCGGGCCTTCGGGATGACGCAACTGGGATGGATACACTCATCCGGGAACGGGATTAACCGGCGGATCAGGTGCGAGCGGTGAATCCCAGCACATTGCGATAGAAGCGAATCGAGGTGGGCATGTCATAGACCTGAAGCAGCGGCGCGACGCCATGAATATCCATGGCAAACCTCCGACTGGCGCAGTAGTCTATCAACCCTCAGAGCCTGCGGCATTGGTGGAACTTGGTGTCCTTATAGTGGTTGATGGTTGTGTTGCCGCGCAGATGCAAAGTCGACGGCCCGCTGGATGCCTCGCACCGATTTATTGATTTGACTCCGCTTCCTTCGCTCGGCTAGCCTCAGAGGTTCGTGCTTTCTCTGGGTCCACAACCAAGCATGAGACTTGTTCGAAGAACATTGGTTCTGCTGGTCGCTCTGTGCGTCGCGCCATGTCTTTCCGCGTCGATACGGCCGGTTCACGCGCAGCACGCCATGGTCGTGACGGTGCACGCCCTGGCGTCGCAGGTCGGCGTGGACATTCTGAAACAAGGAGGCAACGCCGTAGACGCCGCGGTCGCCACGGGATTTGCCCTCGCCGTGGTCCATCCCCCGGCAGGCAACATCGGGGGTGGAGGCTTCATGCTGATCCGCATGGCTGACGGCAAAGCCCACTTCCTGGACTACCGCGAAAAAGCTCCTGCCGCCGCCACTCGTGACATGTACCTCGATGCCCAGGGCAACGTCATTCCCGGCGCAACCGAGATCGGTTACAAAGCGATCGGCGTTCCCGGATCGGTTGCGGGTATGGTGTACGCCGAAAAGAAATACGGCAAGCTCACGCTTAAGCAGGTCATGGCGCCGGCCATCAAGCTTGCCCGCGACGGCTACGCTCTGACCTGGGGAGAAGCGGCGGATTTCCACGACGAATACCTTGCCAAGTTTCCCGAGTCTCACCGCGTCTTCCAGCGCAATGGCGACTACTACAAGCCCGGGGAAATATTCCGCCAGCCCGATCTCGCTCGCACACTCGAACGCATCGCGCAGAATCCGGATGACTTCTACCATGGCGCTCTCGCGCGGCAGCTCGCGGCGGCCATCCAAAAGGGCGGTGGCTTGATTACCGCGCAGGATCTCGCTAACTATGAAGTCAAAGAGCGCGAACCCGTCCGCGGCACCTATCGCGGATATGAAGTGCTCAGCGCGCCTCCGCCGTCGTCGGGCGGCATCGTCCTGATCGAGGCGCTGAACATTCTCGAAGGATTTGACCTGGCCCAGATGCAGAGCCGTTCGTCGCAATACATTCACTTCACTGTGGAAGCCTTTCGCCGCGCGTTTTTCGATCGCGCGGAATTTCTGGGCGATCCGGATTTCTCGAAAATTCCCGTGGCGCAGTTGCTCGACAAAAAATACGCCGCCGCCTGGCGCGACAGCATCGATCCCGAACACGCCACCCCAAGCAAAGAACTGAAGCGGCCCGAGATCTTCAGTCAACTCGAGCAATACGCCGCCCAACATCCTCTGGCGACGCCTGCTCACGAATCCAATCACACGACTCACTATTCGATCATCGATGCCGAAGGCAACGCCGTCTCCGTCACCACGACCATCAACGACTGGTTTGGATCGCGTGTCACCGCCAATGGCCTGGGATTTCTGCTGAATGACGAGATGGACGATTTCTCGTCGAAACCAGGCGTGCCAAATTCCGACGGCTTGATTCAAGGCTCCGCCAACGCCATCGGCCCCGGCAAGCGTCCGCTATCATCCATGACTCCGACGATCGTCGTGCACGACGGCAAGACCGTCATGGTTCTCGGTTCGCCGGGCAGCTCCAAGATCATCACCACGGTTGCCAATGTTCTGATGGGCGTCGTCGACTACAAAATGAATATTCAGGAAGCGGTGGACGCCCCGCGCTTCCATAATCAGTGGCTTCCCGACGTGGTGAACGTGGAGAAGTGGTTTTCGCCTGATACGGTCAGCGCGCTCGAAAAGATGGGATACAAGGTTGAAGTCGGATTGCACTACGGCGAGAACGTTGCGCCCTACTGGAGCGATGCCGAATGCGCCGCTGTCGACGAAGAAACTGGCGACCGCCTCGGCGCAACCGACTTCCGCAACAGCAACGGCAAGGCTATGGGATACTGAAAGGCAAATTGTCGAGTGATGATTGTTGATTGTTGAATGAGAGGGCTGCGGCTGAGCGTCAGGTTTCTATTCAACAATCAAAAATCAAACATTCAACCATCTCCAAAGGGTTTGCATGCAGAAAGCGGTCTCAACTTATCTATTCGTGAAAGAGCGGCTGCACCCCGGCATTCTCGACGGTCTGGCCCGCAGCGGCGTAGAGGCAATCGAGATTTTCGCCGCCCGCCAGCATCTTGATTACGCCAACCGCAAATCTCATGTGAAGGAAATTGCCGAGTGGTTCCGCGGCAGCGGCATTCCGCTGAACTCCGTCCATTCGCCCCTCTATGCGGACTACGAATGGGGCCGCGCCGGCGCTCCCCCGATCAACATCTCGTCCACGGACCGGGCCGCGTGCATCGAGGCCATGGACGAGATCAAGCGCGCTCTCGAAATTGCCGAGCAGATTCCGTTCCGTTTTCTGGTGCAGCATATCGGCACGCCCAACGAGAGCTTCAGCGAGAAGAAATTCGAAGCGGCCATGACCTCCATCGAGCACTTGCGTGCCTTCGCCAAGCCGCTTGGCGTTCGCATTCTGCTCGAGAACATTCCCAACGAGCTTTCGACGCCTGACAAGCTGGTGGAGATGATTCACAGCGCGCATTTCGAAGACGTTGGCGTCTGCTTCGATTTTGGCCACGCTCACATCATGAGCTCGGTCGGCGAAGCGTTCGAAATCCTGCGCAAGCACATTCGCTCGACGCACATCCACGACAACGGAAAAGACAAAGACACGCACCTGTGGCCGGGGCAGGGAACGATCGACTGGAAGCAAGCCATGGAACTGTTGCGCTCCGCCCCACAAACCCCGCCGATGTTGCTGGAACTGGGCGAGGACGAGAAAGTCAACCCGCTGGAGAAGTTGCAGCAAACATTCGACAAGCTGGAAACAGCCTAAAGGAATTTGGTAATTGGGTAATTTGGTAATTGAGCAATTTGCAGAACCTTCCACGGCGGATTTTTTAAATTACTCAATTACTCAATTACTAAATTACTCAATCAATTCATGTCCGCTCCCATAACTACCATTGCTGCAATCGGCCGCCACGAGGGCCAGACCGTCACCATCCGCGGCTGGCTCTACAATCTGCGCGAAAGCGGGAAGTTGCTGTTCCCGCAGTTTCGCGACGGCTCCGGAATCATACAGGGAGTAGTTCCCAAGAACGCCGTTACTCCCGAAGTCTTCGACGCCATCAAGACTCTGACCCAGGAATCCAGCGTCATCGTCGAAGGCAAGGTCCGCGCCGATAAGCGCGCACCCGGCGGCTACGAACTCGATGTCGCCAACGTGCGGGTCATCCAGCGCGTTCCCGAGTCCGACCCTTATCCGATCACGCCCAAAGAGCACGGCACCGATTTTCTGATGGAACACCGCCATCTCTGGGTACGCTCGCAGCGTCAGGCGGCGATTTTGCGGGTACGTGCTGAGATCATCAAAGCCGCCCGCGATTTTTTCGACGAGCGAGGATTCACCCTCACCGATCCGCCGATTATCACCCCCGCAGCCTGCGAAGGCACGACCACGCTCTTCCCCGTCGACTACTTTGACGAGCAAGCGTTCCTCACGCAGTCAGGCCAGCTTTATGTTGAAGCCACCGCGATGGCCCTGGGCAAGGTCTATTCCTTCGGCCCGACCTTCCGTGCGGAAAAGTCGAAGACCCGCCGCCATCTCACCGAATTCTGGATGGTCGAACCTGAAGTCGCGTACGCCACTCTCGACGATGTGATGGAACTCGCCGAAGGCATGATCTCATTCATCGTCAAACGCTGCCTCGATCGCCGCCGCCCCGATCTGCAAACCATTGGCCGCGACCTCTCCAAGCTTGAAAAAATCGAGGCGCCATTCCCGCGCATTAGCTACGACGACGCGGTAAAAAATCTTCAGGAAGGATTCGCGAAAGGCGCGCTGGAATCGAAGTTCGAGTGGGGAGGCGATCTTGGCTCGCCCGACGAAACCTATCTCTCCGCGCAGTTCGACAAACCCGTGATGGTCCACCGCTATCCCGCCAAGGTGAAGGCCTTCTACATGGAGCCCGATCCACAAAATCCCGACCTCGCGCTTTGCGTCGACGTTCTCGCGCCCCAGGGTTACGGAGAAATCATCGGCGGCTCGCAGCGTATGGCGTCCCATGAATTGCTGCTGCAGCGCATTCGCGAGCACGGCTTGCCCGAGGAAGCATTCAAGTGGTATCTGGACCTGCGCAAGTTCGGCAGCGTGCCGCATGGCGGTTTCGGCATGGGCATCGAGCGCGCCGTAGCCTGGATCTGCGGCCTCGAGCACGTGCGCGAAACCATTCCGTTCCCCAGGATGCTGTACAGACTCTACCCGTAGGAATTGGGTAATTGGGTAAAAGAGATTGGGTAATTGGGTAGTTTTGTAATTTGAAATCTGGCGTTTGTGGCTTTTTAAATTACCAAATTACCCGATTACCAAATTACAAAATCAGCATGACGACTAACTCCGCTCCGTCTTCCAACATCGTGCCTCGTAAAATTCGCGTCATCGGTGTTCCGCTCGATCTCGGCCAGTCGCGCCGCGGCGTCGACATGGGACCATCTGCCGTCCGTGTCGCCGGACTCGAAGCCCGCCTCGAAGCGCTCGGCCACGAAGTCGAAGATGGAGGCAATGTCTCCGTCGCCATTCCCGAACAGAAAAAGGAAGGCGCTGCGAACGCCAAGTACCTCAAGGAAATCACGGCGACCTGCACCAAGGAAGCGGATCTCGTTCTGAAAACGCTGGAAGCGGGCCGCGTGCCACTCTGCCTTGGCGGAGATCACTCCATGGCCGCCGGCACGGTCTCTGGAGTCGCCGAATTCTACCGCCGCCAGAACCAGCGTATCGGACTCATCTGGATCGACGCTCACACCGACATCAACACGCCCGACAGTTCCCCGAGCGGGAACGTCCACGGCATGCCGCTAGCGGCGATCATGGGACTCTGGCCCTCCGACCTCGCCAACATCTACGATTTCTCGCCGAAGGTGAAGCCGGAAAATTGTGTGCTGGTAGGCGTCCGCGACATTGATGCAGTCGAAAAAGAAAATGTCCGCCGCGCCGGAATCGGCGTCTTCACCATGCGCGATATCGACGAGCGCGGCATGCGCACCGTGATGGAAGAGGCGCTCCGCATGGCTGGACGCGGCACCGCCGGTTATCACATCTCGCTCGACATGGACTGGGTCGATCCCGAAGACGCTCCCGGAGTCGGCACGCCCGTCCGCGGAGGCGCCACCTACCGCGAAGCCCACCTCGCCATGGAAATTATTGCCGATCACAGCCGCATGCTGAGTTTCGAAATCGTCGAAGTGAATCCCGTGATTGACGAGCACAACCGTACCGCCGATCTGGCCGTAGAACTGGCGCTGTCAGCCTTCGGCAAAAAGATTCTGTGAACGCATGATCGCCGCCGAGGTCGCAGAAATTGCAGAGAAGTTCACCAATCAAAAGATTGTGACAAATTAATTTCCTCTGCGTCCTCTGCGTTGAAATCCGGTTTTCCTTGGTGAACCATGGTGTCCTTGGTGGGTAAGGTGTTTTACTGTTTACTGATCCGTGAAAATCCGTGCTAATCCGTGGCCGATATTACTCCGCATACTCCGCGTACTCGGCCGTGAAGATTCTTCCCGGAACCATCCCTGCGATTGACGCACAACTCTCCCCGCGTCCACACTAAAACGTCATGGATAAGATCAGAGTCGGCATCCTTTTCGGCGGACGCAGTGGCGAGCACGAAGTTTCCCTGCTCTCGGCCGCTTCCGTCCTCAACGCCATCGATAGAGAAAAATACGAAGTCGTCCCCATCGGCATCACTAAAGACGGACGCTGGCTCACCGCCGAGCACGCCGAAAATCTGCTGACCGGCAAACTCGTCCTGGAGCCCCGCAATCTCCGCGCCGGCGACCCGCAAAATACCGAAGCCGCTGCCGTGCTCGCCCGCGGAGAAGCTGTCGTTGTTCCGCCCGAGCCTATCCATCGGCAGAATGGCCTCATTCCTTTTCAGACCGACGCTTCTCCGCTGCGCCGCGCCTCTGATCGCGCCATCAACGTTGACGTGATTTTCCCCGTACTCCACGGCACGTTCGGCGAAGACGGCACCATCCAGGGCCTGCTCGAACTCGCCGACATCGCTTACGTGGGCGCCGGCGTCCTCGGTTCCGCTGCCGGCATGGACAAGGACATCATGAAGTCCCTTTTCATCGCCGCTGCCATACCAATCGTGAAGCACGTCACCATCCTGCGCAGCGACTGGGAGAAAGATCCGAAGAAAGTTACAAGGCTGGTGACAAGCAAGCTGAAGTATCCGGTATTCGTGAAGCCCGCGAATCTGGGATCATCGGTCGGCATCACCAAAGCCCACAACAGCAAGGAACTCGGGCCGTCCATCGAAGAAGCCGCCAAATTCGATCGCAAGATCGTGATCGAAGAGGGAGTCGGCGGGAAAAAAGAAAAGGCTCGCGAGGTCGAATGTTCGGTTCTGGGCAATGACGACCCGGTCGCGTCGGTTCCCGGAGAAATCGTCCCGATCAAAGAGTTCTACGACTACAACGCGAAGTATCTCGATGAAGGCTCGGAACTCATCATCCCGGCAAAGCTGACCAAAGCGCAGACCAAGAAAGTCCAGGAGTTGGCCGTAAAAGCGTTCCGCGCCGTCGACTGCTCAGGCCTGGCCCGCGTCGATTTCCTGATGGATCCCAAGACGAAGAAGATTTACCTGAACGAGATCAACACCATGCCGGGCTTCACCGCCATCAGCATGTATCCCAAATTGTGGGCCGCCTCAGGCCTGGCCTACCCCGACCTGATCGACCGCCTGATCCAGCTAGGCATCGAGCGCCACGCAGACAAGAAGAAGAATCAATACAGCAGGTGAAAAAGTTTGAGTTTTGATTGAATTTTGTGGGGACAGCCGCCCTCGGCTGTCCAGTCGAGCGAAGCTCGACTGCGATCCCTAAAGCCGTCGATTACGATTTTGATCCATTGCGCTGCGACGAGCGCATATCCAAATAATTCCTCGACGCCGTCTGCGTGCTCGTCGGTTCTCATTCTTCACTTCCCACACACGAAGCTGCCCGCGTCATTCGTGTCCCCGCTGCCCTTGTACTTCGCCTCCTGTGGATACACGCACAACGGCCGCGTCATCACCGTGTGTTGCCAATTTCCGGGCTCGTGCTTTGAAGCGATGATCGTGCCGGGCGCCGTCCCTTTCTCGACCCACTGCTCCAGACTTGCGTCGACGCTGTGACTCGGATCATCGAAGATCAAATACCCAACTCCGCCGAACGAAGTTGCTCCCGGGCCTCCCGCGCAATGCTGCATTCCGGGCACCATATACAGCCGCACAAAAGAATCCGCATTCTTCGCGCCCATTTTCGTCAGCACGCTCTCGTAATAATTCACCGTGTTGAGCGCCGGAATCGCCGGATCGTCCCATCCGTGATACAGAATCAGCTTGCCTCCGCGTTTCTGGAACGCCGACAGATCCGGATTGATCGCATTCAACGCATCCCCCGTCTTCTCCTCCGCCATTTTCAGGGCCGCGTCGACTGCGAAGCCCTTGAGATTCCAATCCGGCTTCTCATACACGAAATCGGAGAAGTATCCGGTCGAAAAGAATGCCATCAGGCTCCTGCCCGGCGTGCGCCCCGTGATCCACATCCCCCAACCGCCCGGTCCTGTCTCCGCCCCGGGAAGATAGCCGGGGAAGAGCAGATCGCCTTTCGAATTCCGCAGCCCGTCGTAGATTGTTTTCAGCGCCGCCACTTGTGGCGGGGTCAGGCACTTTTCCGACTCTTCGCCCGCCTTGCACTGAGTCGTTGACGGATCGAACTTGCACTCTCGCGGATCATTCAAAATTCCGTCCTTGACGCCGTCTTTGTCGTCGCAAGCCGCGTTCACTGCGTCCGCAATCGCCGGAATCTTGTCCTGCGGAATGAAACTCGCCGCGTCCGACGTCATCTGCTGCGTGTCGTAGGCCGCAAGTGATACCAGCCGCGTCCAGTAATTCGCCGGAGCGCCTGCAAGAATCCCGTCGTAATCTTCCGGATATCGTTGCGCCTCCATCAGCGCTTCGCGCCCGCCGTCGGAGCATCCGGCGAAATAGGATCGCTGCGCCGCCTTGCCGTAATACGCCTGAACCACTGCCTTCGCCACCCGCGTCATCTCGTGAATGCCGCGATGTCCGAAGTCGATCACTTTTTCCGGATGCCCGAGCGCCCAGCCCGCATCTCCTCCCGTATGACCCGCATCCGTCGCAGTGGCGGCGTAGCCATGCTTAACGGCCATCGCAATCTGCATGTCATCGATCAGTCCCGCGAACCCGCCGTTGCCAAGGCCCTCCAGCTTGCTGTTCCAGCCCGAAACCGGCAGCCAGATTTCCATCTTGATGTCGGAATCCGCGGTCGGCTTCGCCTCGGCCACAACGCGGCAGAATTCCGGCAGACTTTTATACAGCCTGGAAATATCGGCCCCGGTGAATGGCGCCGGAGGCCCAACAAACGCTCCTGCCGCCTCTATCTGCGCCAGCGTGATCGTCGTGTTCGGAATTTTTATTCCCGCGAGCTTCCCGCAAGCATCGTCGGCAAAAACGGCCGTTGCAAGCATCAAAAATAAAATCAAACCCAATACTCTCTTCATAATGAATCCCGATCGCTAGTTCTTTTTAAACGTTGCTGTAACCTAGCCAGCCCCTGATCTCCAGTCCCGGCCCTCTGCCTTACGGATTTGCCTTGCTCATGAACGCGGCCTGATCCGCCTTCATCTTCTTCAGTCCATCCATCGGAAGATAAACCATGTGCCCGGACTCATAGGTAGCGAACGAAAGATTGTCGCGATATTTCTGCGGAAGGTTCAGATGCTCCATCGTATAGTTCGCCGCGAAGTACGGCGTCGCTAGATCGTAGTAACCCTCCATCACCAGAACTTTCAGATACGGATTTTTCACGATCGCCTGCCGCAATGCGGTCGCCGTGTCGGGAAATCCCCGGATCGCCGATCCCCAGTCCCACTTATCGAAACCGATATCCTGCGCCCGCACGTAGTACGGCATGTCCACTTTGTAATTGAGTTCCGTGCGCAGATAGTTGTTGAACACCGACGTGAACGGAGGCTGCGTCGCCGATCCCGTCGGATCGTAGAACGGCGTATCCAGCAGCCCGTTCGGATCCGGCCCCGTATACCTTCCATCGAGTCGTCCCACGCGCAGCTTTTGATCGATCAGGAGATAGTGCGTGAACTTGCGTACGTCGATGCGCAGATTGGCTTCGTCAATGACTTCTTTGCTCAGACCGGTAAATCGCGACAGCTGATCGATCACGCTCTGCCGCTCTTGCGGCGTCAGCGAATCGCCCTTGGCCAGCGCCTGCGTGTATTCAGTCGAGGCCCACTGCTCGGCCTGCTGCCGCGCCTTCGTCAAATCCTGTTGGAGATCGGGCGCCAGCTTGTGGTGATAGCCCGCGATCATCGTGAACGACGGAACCAGAAAAATGTATGGCTGATCGTTCGTGAAGTTGTCTTCGAGCGTCTCGAAATTCAGCACCGTCGAGAGCAGCGTGATGCCGTTGAACGAGATGCCCCGGTCCGCCAGATATCCCGAAATCCCAGCCGAGCGCGTGGTGCCATAGCTTTCTCCGAAAAGGAATAGCGGCGAAGCCCAGCGCTCGTTCCGGCTGATGTAAAGCCGTATGAATTCACCGAACGATTCGATGTCGCCCTGCACGCCCCAGAATTTCTTGAACAGTTCCTGGTCTGCGGCCCGGCTGAATCCTGTGCCCATCGCGTCGATCAGCACCAGGTCGCTCTTATCGAGCAGCGTGTATGGATTGTCTTCCATCCGGTATGGCGCGGGTGGCATGAATCCATCGGGCTGCAGCACCACGCGCCGCGGGCCCAGCGCTCCCATATGGAGCCAGATCGAGGCTGATCCCGGACCGCCGTTAAACGCGAACGTCAGCGGACGCTTCGCCGCATCCTCGCCATCCAGCGTGTACGCGACATAGAACATCTCAGCTTCGATCTTGCCGTCGCCGCGCTTGATCGGTAGCCGCCCCGCCGTCGCCGTATACTTCAGCAACTTCCCATCGACACTGATCTGGTGATGCGTCACCACCGGTGGCATTTCCGTCATGTCGAAGTGTTCCTGCTTGTCGTTCTCTGGCGGATTCTCGCGGCCTGCAGGCTTCTGCTCAGCGGCAGGCTCCGGCTTCGTCGCCGGCTCTCCCGGCTTTTCCGGCGTCTGCGTAGCCGCCGCCTTTTTCGA
The DNA here is from genome assembly GCA_963763845.1 of uncultured Acidobacteriota bacterium. GTDB lineage: Bacteria > Acidobacteriota > Terriglobia > Terriglobales > Acidobacteriaceae > Sulfotelmatobacter. The sequence goes on along the minus strand of CAVXPX010000005.1, from coordinate 136,173 downwards.
AGCCGCCTTCGATGAATCGGATTTTTGCGCGTAAGCGACAGGAAGAAGCGCCGTACAGACAAACATGCCAAGGATCGAAACTCGGACCAGCGCGGTAAGCAATCGCATCATCACACATTCCTGGGAGAGATTTGACGCCAACAGACTCGGATTCCCGTAAGTGCGAGAAATTGTACACCTCGAGGCCAACCAATTCTGTATGGCGGGGAAAGTGTTGGCGTCATCCTGAGAGTTCGTGACTTTTTTGAAGATTGCCGGATTTTTCGCGCGTAAGTTGCTTTGTTTTCAGCGTCGCAATTTTCGCGAAATCAAAAAAGTCACAAACTCTGAGCGGAGCGGAGCCGCTTTTCAGGCGGAGCGAAGGATCTGGCTATGGGCTGCCGCACTGCGCGTCAGATCCCTCGCCCGCTGGTGAAAACGCCGGGCATGAGTGAGAGCAGCGGGTTCACCTGAACCGCCGCGAACCCCGGAAGGAACTCGAAGTGAAAAGAAAAGACCGGGCATCGATCCTCCGATGCCCGGCCGTCTGTGCAATCAGCTAGTTTTCCTGCGCGATCTTCGCGATCTCATCCGCCGACAACACGCGGTTATAGACGCGCATGTCATCCAGATGGCCCTTGAACCCGTAAGCGCCGGGTATCCCATCGATCTCGCTCGGGAACGAGCCAATCGTAAACGGTCCTGACGTCTTGAAGTCGTAGTGGAACTGGTCGACTGTGTAACCCTCGTCCGAAGTGAACGACAGCGGAGCTTCCGCGCCGTTGTAGTAAATCTTCAAAATCTGGTTCGGCTTATCGATCACAAACGCCAGGTGATACCACGACCCCGGCTGAATCAGCCCCGGTTGCGTGATCCATTTGCCGCCCGTTGAACCGTCTCCCACCTCGATCACCACCGACTCGTCGCTGGTGCTCCAGTGGTTTACGCCAAGTTTGAATCCGTTGGTTTCTTCCTGTGTGGGGGCGTTGGCCATGATGGTGTTGATGCTCGGCTGAATCGGATTGTCGACATTCACCCAGACCGCAACCGTCAACTGCGTCCCGAGATTGATGTCCGAAACCCCATTCTGGCCCGTGCCGTCCAGATACAGGCTCGCGCTTCCCTCATGCACGATTCCTGTATCGAAGGTGCCCAGGATATTCGTCAACGTGTTCCCGTTCCCCGACGCATCACTCCCGTCGCCATCAAATTTCCACTGCGAAAGGATGTCGTCGTACGACAGCGTCGTGAAGCTGAAGCCCATCGTACTCGGGAGGCTCGCTTCAGTGGAGTCTTTCAACGTCGTCCCCACGATCGTCGAATACTGTGTGTTTTGCGCCAGCGCCGATTCTGGCGTCAGGCTCACCGTCTTAGAATCCGGATCGTAGCTGACAAGAATCGGAACGTTCTGCGAATTGCTGGTTTCAACGATCTGGAAGCTGTCCGTGTTCACTGTGGATGCATCCAGCGCCTCCTGGAACGGAATCTTCACCACGATCCCCGGATCGACTTCGATCGCACCGTTGCCCGGCGAAATCAGGGAAACCTCAATCCAGCTGCTCAGCAGCAGCGCCTTCACGGTGAGCGGGAAGTTTGCCGTATCGCTCGCCAGACCCTTCGTGATCGTCGCCGTCATCGTGACGCTGGCATCGTTGTCGGTGGGAATCGTCACGCCTCCGGAGATCGAGATGATCGCCGGATCGCTCGATGCCCACGTGATCGTGCTCCCGTTCACTCCGGAAGTCGGCAGGACGATGTTGCCCGTCACATGCGATCCCGAATCTCCCGGCCCGTAGCCGATCGCCAGAGCCGCCTTATCTGCCTCCACGGCCGCCAAGTCGTTCATGACCGGCTGCACCGTCAGCGCAAACTGCTTCGTATCGCTCACTGCATGCGATGCGATCGTCGCCGTTAGCGTGACCACCACCGGATCGCCCTGGGGCTGCGTCACCGTTCCGGTCGCCGAAATCACCGCCGGAGTATCCGAACTCCAGCTGATCGTGCACGCGTCCGCGCCAGTCGTCGGCAGTCCCACATTCTGGGTCACGCTAGCAGCCGAATCGCCCGAAGCGTACACAATGTTCAAGGCAGCCTTCGCCGCCGCGACAGCCGCCTCATCGCTCATCTGCCCAAGCACGGTCACCATGAACTGTGCCGTATCGCTCACCGCGTGGGAGCTGATTGTAGCCGTCAGCGTCACCTGCTCATTCCCGATCGCCGGCTGCTGTACCACGCCCGCCGTCGAAATCGTTGCGGTATCGGTCGACGCCCAGCTGATCGTGCATCCGCTGCTGCCGGTCACCGGCAGCGTCACGTTCTGCGTCACGCTCGTGGCCGAATCTCCCTGCGCGTACCCGATCGTCAGCGCCGCCTTCGCCGCCGCAACCGCTTCGGCATCAGTCATCTGTGCTTTCACCGTGACGATGAATACCTTCGTGTCGCTGGCCGCATTCAGGCTGATCGTCGCCGTCAGCGTAACCGGCAAATCATCCGTCACCGGACGTGTTACCACGCCCGACGTCGAAACTGCCGGATCGCTCGACGCCCACGCGACCGAGGTCCCCGCCGCTCCGGTCACCGGCAGCGAGAGATCCTGCGTCACGCTCGTCGGCCCATCGCCCGGCTGATATCCGATCGCCAAGGCCGACTTCGCCGCGGCCACCGCTTGCGCATCGGTCATCTGTGCCTTCACCGTGATTTGAAATGCCTTGGTGTCGCTCGCCGCTCCGACCGTGATCGTCGCCGTCAGCGTAACCGCCGCATCGCCCGTCTGAGGCTGCGTCACGGTCCCATCCGTGCCGACGACAGCGTCATTACTCGTAGCCCATCCAATCGCGCTGTTATCGATCCCGCTCGTCGCCAGCGTCACATTCTGCGTCACGCTCGACGCCGAATCTCCCGCCGTATATCCGATCGTCAGCGCCGCTTTCGCCGCAGCCACCGCCTGCGCGTCCGTCATCTGCGCTTTCACCGTAACTGGAAACACTTTCGTATCGCTGGCCGTCTTAACTGAAATTGTGGCCGTCAGCGTTACATTCGCATCTTGGGTTGCAGGCGGCGTCACGACTCCCGCCGTCGTTACTACCGCCGGATTGCTCGATGCCCACGCGATCGTGCTGCCGTCAATCCCAATCGTCGGCAGTGCCAGGTTTTGTGTGACGCTCGACGCCGAATCGCCTGCCGCGTATCCAATCGCCAGCGCCGCCTTCGCGGCCGCCCGCGTCCGTCGGAGATATGGGCGGATTCCCCGAAGAAACACCTCCACAACCGGCCAGCGTCCATAGCATCAGCAGACCAACCACGCGCCACAGCGAAACCTTTTTCATTGCGCTTCCTCCACGCAGAAATCGGATTAAGGCGCATCGCAGCTGCGCGAGGCGGCCATGCATACGTCATCGGGGTGCGTGGAAAAAAGATGAGGAGCTACAGGACGTGCCCCTTGGTTACATCAGAAAGCAGATTGGATCTTCTTAATTCGTGTGGCGCGGGCGCCCGCGACTGCCGGCACTGGAAGCAAAAAAAAGCGCGGGCTCGAAAGCCCGCGCCGTCACAACTCGTTCCTTTACGGTTGGAACTCCCACAGATCGTTCATCGAGTCGAAGGCGTTCGGAACCGACGCCAGCCCGTATCCGCCGAACATCCACAGATTCCCGCTGGAGTCCGCCCACGATCCGCCGGCAAACCTGCCGCCCGGCGCATTCGTCGGCGAATCCTGCCCAATCGTCCCGTACACGCCCAGATAGTAGCTCGGACCTTGCGACCCGTCCATCCACGTCCACTGCCCGCCGCTGTACTTCCACAGGTCGTTGTAATACTCGCCGCGGCCGGAGTATGTTCCGCCGAACAACCAGACATCGCCATTCGGAGTCTGGAAGATCGTCGACCACACGCGCGGTCCCGGAATGTTCGAGGGGTCTGGAATCCCCTGCGTCCCGTAATTCGCCGTCGCTCCGCTCACCGTCTCCGACCCAGCCACCAGAGTCCACGAGTGCGTCGAGAGCGAGAACACCCACAGGTCGTTCAAGTCTCCGGTGTTGCCGGTCGAATCATCGACGATTCCACCGAACAGCCAGAAGCTGCCGGACGAATCGATCCACGCCGACGCCCCAACGCGCGCTCCAGGAGTGCTCCCGGTTTCCTTTGCGTCCGCCGTTTTCGATCCGCCCCAATAAGTCCAGGTGTTCGAACTCGGGGTGTATTCCCAGATATCGTTCAGGTATCCGAGGGTCCCGCCGCCGTCGGCGCCGTAGCCGCCAAACACCCAGAAATTGCCCGACGAATCCGCCGCGCTAGCTGATCCGTACCGCGATCCCGGAGTTCCTGGTCCATTGGAGCCGCTCGGGTACACCCCAGACTGATCCTGCAACGTCGAATTGAGCGGACCCCACCAGGTCCATGTCTTCGTGCTCTGCTGGTATTCCCAGACATCGTTGAACGGATCGGCCGTCTCGCAATCGCCCGCCGGGTTGTCCTCGACGTATCCGCCGAACATCCATAGATTGCCGGAGGAGTCGATCCAGTTCGACGCCAGCGCCCGCGCTCCCGGAGTTCCCGTATCCCCGATCTGACCACTCGAGGGATAGGTGCTGCACTGGTCACGCGTCGTGTTTGCCCCTGCGACCCATTCCCACCCGACTCCGGGTGTGAACTTCCACAGGTCAGGCAGTTCACTCTCCGGGCCGGGGTCGTTAGCGTAACCGTCACCTCCGAACAACCACATGTTCCCCGAGGCGTCGATCCATGAGTTCACTTCGTACCGGGCGCCGGGATCGCCGCCGGATTGTTTTCCCTTCGTCCCGTAAGTCCCATTCGCCGCTACGGTGTCCGCTCCATTGATCCACGTCCACTCGCCGATGCACACCACCTGCACGTTGGTGACGTCCGCATTCGCCGTTCCAGTGGCGTTGTTCACCGTGCAAGTCTGCGCCGGACCCGATGGCTGCGTCTGCACCGTCACCGTGTACTGCGTTCCAGCCGCGATCGGGGTTGAGAACGCAAATGTTCCGTTGGTGACGAAGGTCTCGCTGTTGGCGTTGTTGTATTCCAGCACTACGCCCGTGCTCGACGGATTGGCCGACAGATCGTAGATCGTTCCGCCAAGCGTGAACGTATTTCCGGTCCCACAGGTCACCGCGATATTCGTCACGTTTCCATTCGCCGTGCCCTGGCCGTTCGCCACCGTGCACGTTTCTCCCGTCGGCTGCGAAGAAACGCTCACGTTATACGTGCTGCCCGCCGTCACATTCGTCGGGAACGTAAACGAGGTCGCACCGGAATTGACCGTCACATTCTGGTTGCCATTGCTCCCGGTATCCATCAACGTCATCGTGCCCGTCAGGCCCCTGATCGTTCCGCCGATACTGTAGGTCGCCGTGCCCGCACAGCTCACCGAAATGTTCGTGACATTCGCGTTCGCGGTCCCTGTTCCGTTCGAGACGGTGCAGGTCTCTCCCGAGGGCTGCGTCTGGACCGTCACGGCGTAACCGGTGCCCGCCGGAACTGCCGTCGGGAAGGAGAACGACGTAGCGCCGGAATTGGCCGTCACCGTCTGGTTGCCGCCGGTGCTCGTATCCAGCAACGTCATCGTACCCGTCAGGCCGGTGATCGTTCCGCCAAGTGTGTACGCAATCGTGCACGTCACGGCAATATCGGTGACGTTCGCGCTTGCCGTGCCGCTGCCGTTCGCGACCGTGCAGTTCTCTCCTGAAGGTTGTGTCGATACCGTTACGGAATACGTGCTGCCCGATGGCACGGCCGTCGGGAACGTGAACGATGTCGCCCCCGACGAGACCGTCATCGTCTGCGTGCCGTTGCTGCCCGTATCCTGCAACGTCATAGTGGCCGTAAGCCCCGAGACCGTTCCGCCGATCGTATAGGTCGTCGCCACGCAGGTTACTGCAACCGTGACATTCGCCGTCGCCGGACCGGATGCGTTCGATCCGAGCGTGCAAGTCTGTCCCGTCGGCTGCGTCAGAACGGTCACCGCATACGTGCTGCCGCTCGCGATCTGCGTCGCGAACGGGAAAGTTCCATTGGTCGTGACTGACAGGTTATCCGCGCCGTTGTCCTGCAAGACCAGCCCTGTCCCAGTCAAGCCTGTGACCGCGACGGAAATTGTGTAGAGCGTTGAAGTACACGTCACCGCAACCGTGACATTCGCCGTTGCCGTGCTCGACGCGTTCGAGCCGAGGGTGCAGGTCTGTCCCGAAGGCTGCGTCAGAATCGTGACCTTATACGTGCTGCCGCTGGCAATCTTCGTCGCAAACGTGGCCGTTCCGTTCGCGGTTACCGATAAATTGTCTCCGCCGTTATCCTGGAAGACCAGTCCGGTTCCCGTCAGACCCGACACCGAGACGCTGATCGTGTACATCGTCGCGCTGCACGTCACCGCGACCATCACATTGGAGTTCGCCATGCCCGCAGCGTTCGATCCCAGTGTGCAAGTCTGTCCGCTTGGCTGCGTAAGGATCGTTACGTTGTACGCGCTCCCGCCGGCGATTTGCGTGGTGAATGAGAAGTTCCCGTTCCCAGTTACAGATAAATTGTTCGCGCCATTGTTCTGTAATACGAGAGTTCCGGTCAGCCCTGTGACACCGACTCCGATCGTGTAGTTGGGAGTGATCTTCGTCCCCCCAATGCTGCCGCCGCCGCAGCCTAGGCCGCACAGAATAGCTATGATCGTTCCAACCAGCAGAGGTATGCGCGAACTCATCTCACCCTCCAACCCACATCCTGACTTTTTGTCGCAAGAAAAAAATTTAGGCCGTTGCGGAACCTACCCCAGGGGTCTCGTTGGCCAGAACAGGTGGGGAAGTGTAGGAAACAAATTGCAAACTCGTGGATTTCAAGCCTGGCATACTTCGCGGATAAACGCGCCCCGGAATTTTATCGGAGGTGACAAGTAATACAATGGCCGGAATGGGTAGCGAATACAAAGCGAAGCACCCGGTCTACGCGGCGAAAGCCGGCTCGGCTGTCCAGCCCGTGAAATCAGGATTTTGCCCGCAAGCCATTGAGCGCCATAGATTATTTCGCAATTTCCCGCTAAATCGAAGATGCCATTAGGCCGAGGGGGGAATACCCCGAACATCACGCGAAATTCGCAAACGAAACGTCTCGGAGAACACGAAATCCGATGAGACTTTTGTAAGTCCTCGTGGGTAGTGGCTGAATTAAGCCACTACCGTCCTCGTGGTGAACATCGAATTCTCGCTTGACGCGCGCCCCGCTAATCCCGTAGGATCATCCGAACAAGTTCGCTTCAGCTGAAAAGCTGAGCGGACCTGAATTTCATGCAGAGTGGCTGAGGGACGAGCCCTGAGACGCCACGGCAACCGCACCGCGATCATCTATCGCGGCTGGTCGGTGCCAACTCTCTCCTGGAAACAGGGAACATGAGATTCGGCTGCGAGCTGTATCTGCATCCGATCGCCTCTTTTCCTTTTCCTGGAAAAAGAGGCCATTTTTTTATGGCCGCTTTTTCCGGCTCGTCCTCAGCTATTCGCTGCTTGAAAGATTTCAGAGTCGGCCAGTTTGACGAGGCGTCATCCTGAGCGTAGGCGTTTTTCAGCCGGAGCGAAGGATCTCGCGTGTAGCGTTGATGTTCTCGTGAACGGACCGACGAAAGCGAGTAGCACATGTCTCACTACGAACTGCGGTGCCGCGAATGCGGACGGTCATGGGGAAACCAGCCCCGTTCCATCTGCGACGATTGTTTCTCCCCTCTGGAAATCGCTTACGACTACGACGCGCTGAAGCCAGCCGTCACTCGTGAGCGCATCTCGCAGCGGCCGCCGAACATGTGGCGCTACTCCGAACTGTTGCCCCTCCCCCAAAGTTTTACTCCGCGTTTGCCCGTTGGATTCACTCCGCTGTTCAACGCGCCGCGGCTCGCCCATCGCTTGAGTGGACCTGCCGCGGCAGGGAATCTCTTTATCAAGAATGACGCGGTCTGCCTGCCCACGCTGAGCTTCAAAGATCGCGTCGTCGCCGTCGCGCTCGCCAACGCACGCGAGTTCGGCTTCGAAACCGTTTCCTGTTCCTCGACGGGAAATCTCGCAAACGCCGTCGCGGCGCACGCCGCCCGCGAAGGCCTGAAGGCCTGGATCTTCATCCCTTCCGATCTCGAGCCCGCCAAGATTCTCGGCACCAATGTCTTCGGCGCGAAAGTCGTCCGCATCGCCGGCAATTACGATCAGGTCAACCGGCTCTGCTCGCAGATCGCCGACGAGCATCGCTGGGGATTCGTGAACGTCAACCTGCGCCCGTACTACGCCGAAGGATCGAAGACTGTCGGATTCGAAATCGCCGAGCAACTCGGCTGGCGCTTGCCCGACAACATCGTCTGCCCAATGGCCGGTGGATCGCTGATCACGAAAATCCGCAAAGCCTTCGACGAGCTGATCAAGCTGGGATTAGTCGAGCCCAAAGAAGTGAAGTTCTTCGGCGCACAGGCGACCGGATGTTCCCCGATTTCGACTGCGGTGAAGACAGGCAGCTCGGAAATCGAGCCGCAGAAGCCGAACACCATTGCCCGCTCGCTCGCCATCGGCAATCCCGCCGACGGACACTACGCCATCAAGACCATCAAGAATAGCGGCGGATGGAGCGAAGACATCAGCGATCCGGAAGTCGTCGATTCAATCAAGCTGCTCGCCGAGACTGAAGGCATCTTCACCGAAACTGCTGGTGGAGTCACGGTCGGATGCGCCGGCAAGTTCTATCGGCAAGACCGCATTCTGCCGGAGGAAACAACCGTTCTCTGCATTACCGGAAACGGTCTGAAGACTACGGACGTTCTCGCCGGTGTTTATCGCACCGAGCGTCCGATCGCTCCCAAGCTGGCCGAGTTCGAAACCTACCTGCAGCAGACGCTCGATGTGGATGAAGTTGCGGGCGTGGTGGCTGCAGCGCAAGAAGTCGAGGCGATAGGAGCATAACCATGCCAATCACGGTTCAGATTCCGACTGCATTGCGGCGGCACACCGACGGGATCGGCTCGATCACCTGCGCCGCTTCGAATCTTGGAGAGTTGTTTTCGGTGCTGGACGAAAAGTTTCCCCAACTCAAGCCGCACTTGCGCGATGACCAGGGCCAGATCCGCCGCTTCCTGAATGTTTACGTCAACGAAGAGGACATTCGCTTCCTCGGTGGACCGTCCTACGCCTTCCAGGAAGGCGACGAAGTCCTGCTCGTCCCTTCCATCGCCGGCGGAATGAGCTGATCTCGGGGCGCGAAGAGCAAGAGGTGAGTCGCAACTGTTGTGTGTCGAGTTGCGGCTTCATTCTTCGCGCTTTAGCTTTCTCCGTACAAATCACGCGCACGCTCAGTAACTCGACACCTGCCCGTTCGGCAGCTTCAAGGCATTCGATTTATCGATCACCCATTGCGGAAACACTGGAGCGCCTTGCGGAATCTTGCCCTGCGTGATTGCCCAATGATCAATCCAGCCGGTCCCTTCTTCTCCGACGTACGTGTCGGGAAGGCTGTAGGCCGGATCGCCCAAGGCGTCTTCCAGCGTGATGAAGCGATAGCCTCGCTTGCGCAGCAGATCGAGCAACTCGCCGATGTGATCCGCTTCAAGATTGCTGGCGTGCAGCAGCAAAACCTGCTTCGGTTCGTAGCCGACCACCTTCACCGACAACTGTTCCGTGTAGGCGCACACCGCGTCGTGATAAGCGAGATACTCTTTCACGATGTGCTCTTGTAACGCAGTGTCGTTGCGTTTTTTGGCGTCTTCGTAGACTCCGGCAAACATCCAGTCCCAGCCGTCGAGCGTCACGGGAGCGATGCGGTATCCGCGCTGCGCCAGAAACTCTTCCGCCTTGCGCCGCGTGAGCAGGTCGCGGCCAGTATCGAGATACGGATGCCGGAAATAGCGCAGCTTCATCTTCTTTTGTGCGAGCAGAATGCGAATCACGCTCTCCCCCTGGATCACTTCGTCTTCCCAGTCTTTCAATTCGATCTGATTCAGCGACGCGTGGCTGAAGGTGTGGTTGCCGAGTTCGAATCCGTAGTCGAGCCACATCTGGAGCACCTTGATGCGCGCGTCCACCTCGCCCGGCTTGTAGAGCTTGCGTTCATTGACGAATCCGACGACGGGGATCTTCTGGTCGCGCAGCGTGGTCAGAAGTTTGGTAGTCATCGCCGTGATGTCGGCCGCAGGCAGGCGATCGGCCATGCCCGCCGGAAGATCGTCAATCGTGACCGCGACTTGCCGATCGGGCTTTGCAGTTTGACCGAAAGCGCAGGGAAGAAATGAAAGCAGGCAGAGCGTTGCGAGAAACATCCGAATCATGGAAGGGATCTCCTCAATGCGATTGCAAAAAACAACGAAGGGCACGGCAGAAGTCAACAATCAGCATTCAAAATCAAAATTCAACAATTCAGCGTGTCGATCGCCGGACGTATTAGAACATGACTGGAGCGGCGTTCGCAGTGCAGGCAGAGGTTCGGAAGTTGGAGGGTTTGCATCCGAAGCGGGTGGTGTATAATCTAACTAACTGGTTAATTAACGATGACTCCACTTTCCCGTCACGGTCACGCCCGCGGACGCGCCGCCGGACGCCGCATGGGCTCCCGCGGCCAGCCCGAAGAAAGCCGCGCCGCCATTCTGAAGGCTGCGGCGCGCGAGTTCGCCGAGTTCGGCGTTTCCGGCGCCCGCACCGATGCGATCGCAAACATGGCGGGCGTCAACAAGGCGCTCCTTTATTACTACTTCAAAGATAAGGAGACGCTCTACGGCGCGGTCCTCGACGAGGCCTTTGCCGGACTGAAGCGGGCGGTGTTCATGGCGCTCGACAGCGATCTGCCGTCGCGGGAAAAGATCATGGCCTATGCCGGAGCCTACTTCGACTTCATCGCTTCGAATCAGCTCTATCCGCGACTCATGCAGCGCGAGATGATGCGCGCGCGCGAGGGCCACTCGGTCCACATCGACAAGCTGATCAAGAACTACATTCAGCCGATTTTCACGCGCGTCAGCGAGGTGCTGCGCCAGGGAATCGCGGCTCGGGAATTTCGCGCGGTCGACCCGGCGCATTTCGTGCCATCCATGGTCGCCATGATCGTTTTCTATTTCAGCAGCGCCCCCATGATGCAGAAAATTGTCGGATTCAATCCGCTGACGGCCGAGCGCATCGCCGAACGCCGGGCTGCGGTACTGGATTTCATTTCCGCCGCGTTGTTTCGTCCCAGCAACACCCCGCAAGGAGCACGCTCATGAACGCGCGCAACAAGTTTTTCGTCCTGCTCGGCATTATTTTCGTGATTGCCGCGACGTATTACTACTTCTCCACCAGCCATTCGCGCGATCTGGTGCTGATCGGCACCGTCGACGCGAACCAGGTGATCGTGAGCGCCCAGGTGGAAGGCCGCATTCAGAAGCTTTACGTGGATGAAGGCACGCCGGTGAAGGCCGGCGATCTGATCGCGGAACTCGATCCATTGGAACTGCAGGCGCAGGAAGCGGCCGCCAACGCGACCATCATCAGCCTGCAGCACAAAGTTGCGGAGATGCAGCACACCGAGAAGTCGACCTCCGGATCGACCTCAAGCGATGTCGCGAATGCCGAGGCGAAGCTGTCGTCCGCCAAGGCGCAGCTCGCGCAGGCCAAGGCCACCTTGGATCGAACGGAGAGCGATAGCCGGAGAGTCATCGCACTGGCGAAGGCGGGCATCGATTCCGAGCAGGAGCAGGTCCAGGCGGAAACGAATCTGCAGGCAGCGCAGGCGACGGTGCAGGCGCAACAGGATCTGGTTCGCGCCGCGCAGGCGGACCTCACCTCGGCCATCGCGCGCACGCAGCAGGCGAATGCCGCTCAGAGTACGGTCGCTTCGACTGAGGCCGACCTGAAGAATGCGATCGAACAGAAGAATGAGGCAATGGTCCGCTTGGGATATACAAAGATTTATGCGCCGGTCAGCGGCACAGTTTCGGTGCGGGCGGCGCGCCAGGGAGAAGTCGTCAACATCGGAGCGCCGATTGTCACGATTGTCGATCTGAACGATACCTGGGTGAGGGCTGAGATTCCTGAAACTTATGCGGACCACATCGGATACGGCGACACGATGAGCGTCCAGCTGCCCGGCGGAACGATGACAAGCGGCAAAGTATTTTTCAAGGGAGTGGAAGCGGATTTCGCGACGCAGCGCGATGTCAGCCGGCGCAAGCGCGATATCAAAACGATCGAGTTAAAAGTCCGGCTGAATAATCCCAAGGGGGCGTACGTGCCGGGAATGACGGCGGAAGTGCTGGTGACGCCGGCGCAGCTGAACGGCAATGCGCCGGAGAAAGTGGCTGCGTCGCAAGAGAAACAGCAATGACGTCAGAGACCAATTCGAAATCGAATGGCGGCACGACCAACGGAGCCGGCAAAGCTCTCTACGATCCAACCGCGCCCTCGGCGATCGAGGTCGAACACATCGTGAAGAAGTATGGAGACTTCACCGCGGTGGACGACGTTTCGTTCAGTGTGAAGGAAGGTGAAATTTTCGGACTGCTGGGGCCGAACGGAGCAGGGAAGTCGACGTTGATCCGAATGATGACGACGCTGATCCCGATCACGGCGGGCAAAGCGAGAGTCGCCGGACACGACGTCTCGCGAGAGCCGAACGCGGCGCGAAGAATGATCGGCGTGATTCCGCAGGCGCTGACCAGCGATCTCGACCTGACGGTCGAGGAGAACATGAATATCTACGCCAAGCTCTACGACGTTCCGGCGAAAGAGCGGCAGGAATCGATCGCCGAATTGTTGGAGCTCGTCGATCTGACGAAATGGCGGGATGCGGCAACGAAGACGCTTTCCGGCGGCATGCGGCGGCGGCTGGAGATCGCGCGCGGGCTGGTGCACCATCCGAAGATTTTCTTTCTTGACGAGCCGACGACCGGTCTGGATCCCGTGTCGCGCGTAGCCGTCTGGGAGATGCTGGGCAACATCAAAGAGCACCGCAAGCTGACCATCCTGATTACGACCCACTACATGGATGAGGCCGATCGTTTGTGCGACCGGATCGCGATTGTCGATCACGGAAAACTCGTCGCGCTGGATGCGCCCATGGCGCTGAAGGCGAGCGTGCCGGGATCGACTGTGATCGAGGCACAGTTCGATAATCCGCCGGCCGATTGGGAGCAGAAGCTGCAGGGGCTGGATGACGTCACTTCGGTTCAGCACGAAGGCGCGGGGATGTTCCGCGTGTTGACAGGAAATGGATCGCGTACGACGACGGGATTGGTCGAGATGGCGGTCACAGCGGGCGTCCAGGTCAAGTCGCTCTCGGTGCAGAATACGACTTTGGACGATGTGTTCGTTCACTACACGGGCCGGCAGCTGCGCGACGAGTTGCAGAAGTCGTACGCCTTTGTGATGCCGCAGAGGCCGGGGTTGCAACCGTAGAGTAGTCCTGAGTCGCGAGCAAGGCTGCGCGCATGCGGCATACAGAACTCAGGAGTAGGGACTAGGGACTAGGGACTCAGGACTGAGGACTAATGTATGAGCCAGCACAGCTACAAAGACTTGATCGCCTGGCAGAAAGGAATGGAGTTGGTGGAAATGATCTATGACGTTACGGAGGGATTCCCGTCGCACGAGCAGTTTGGCCTGGTCAGTCAACTCCGTCGCGCTGCTGTGTCGGTTCCCAGCAACATTGCCGAGGGAAAGGCTCACTACTCCAATCGTGGCTTTGTCAGGTTTCTTCGCCACGCACGCGGCTCTCTCGCTGAGATCGAGACCCAGATTCTGATTGCGCAACGGCGTAAATTCCTGCCTGATTCCGCGATACCAAAGCTAACTTGCCACCTCGATGAGTTGGGCGGCATTTTGAGCGGGTTGATTAATTCTCTGAAGGAGCGAGAGAGCGCTCAGGACTCAGGACTCGGGGCTCAGGACTGATTTATGAATCGCATGATGGCCATTGTCGAGCGTGAGATGCGGAAGTTCTTCCGCTCGCCGGCGTTGATGCTGGCGTCGATGATCTTTCCGCTGGTGCAGTTGATCATTCTCGGCAACGCGTTTGGCGGGAAGATTCACGACGCCAAGATCGCTTTCGTCGACCAGGACGGCGGGCCGCAGGCGGTGCGAATCCGCGAGGCCTTCGATGCGGTGCGCGCCAACATCCGCACCTTTGTTCCGATCGACTACGACAACCAGAAGAAAGCCGTGCAGGACGTGCGCAATGGCAAGCTGCAGGGCGCGATCATCATTCCGCCGCAATATTCGCAGCACGTCTATGAAGAGAATCATCCGCGCATCGGCTTGGTCGTCGACAACAGCGACAACTTCATGAGTTCGGCGGTCGAGTCGGAGATGCAGAGCCTGGTCGATGCGCTGAACCAGCCGACAATTTCTCCGCGGATTCTGCAGCAAACTGCGCTGCAGATTGTCGAACTGTATCCGTATATCGAGTACATGAAATATCTGCTGCCAGGGTCGCTGGTGCTGGCGATGTTCGTGTCCGTGATGATCGGCGGCGGCATGCTCTACATCGACGACAAGGCTCGCGGTGTGCACGAAGGATATCTGGTCACGCCGATCACAAAGCTGGAACTGGTGCTCGGGCTGAACCTCGCGGGCTCAATCAAGGCCGTGATGACCGGCGTCATCATTGTCGCGATTGGATCGTTGCTGGCGGGCGTGGGAACGATTTTCAATCCACTGACCGTGTTTGGGCTGCTGATCATGATCGTGCTGACGTCGCTCGCCTTCAACACGATGATGTTCCTGCTGATGGTGCGGATTGAAGATCCGCTGGTGCCGCGCGCCATGTTCGGCATTCTCAACACGCTACTGTTTTTCCCCAGCGGCTCGGTGTATCCGATTCAGGCCTTTCCGCCATGGTTGCGGGCGATTGCGAGGTGCGATCCGTTTACCTATGCCGTCGACGGCTTCAAGTGCCTGCTGCTGAAAGAGACGAATCTATCGGCGGTCTGGGGAGACATGCTCTTCCTCAGTATTTTCGCGGCCGCCACGCTCGCGATTGCGATTCCGTTGTTCAAGAGAACCCTCTAGAAATTGAGCAATTGGGTGATTGAGTAATTGAAAATACTGGGGGGATTCCTCCGGACAACTCAATCGGCAAATTTCCCAATTACTCAATTTCGCAATTACTCAATGTTCCTGGGGAACTTTTCACTTCCTTGCCGTGTCCGTTATGCTAGGAAGGTATGACTCTGCTGGATGCGAAAGAATACGATCCGCAAAAAGGGCGGAAGCGGACAAAGAGAATCCTGACAGTGGTTGTCCTTTCGCTGATCGCGATCGGCATCGTCTGGTGGTTCCGCTACTGGCCTGAGGAACACATCGTTGGCAACTTCTTCGCCGATCTGCAAAAACAGAATTACCAGACAGCTTACGGCGTGTGGATGCATGATCCCAACTGGGAGCAGCATCCGCAGGCGCACGCCAAGTATGCTTTCAACGACTTTTATCGCGACTGGGGACCGGGCGGGGAATGGGGTCTGATCAAAACATATAAGGTTTACGGCGCGAGCACGTGCCCGGGGCCGAGCAGCGGAGTCGTGGTCGATGTCATCGTGAACGACCGCACCGAACATGCCCAGGTTTGGGTGGAGAAATCCGACAAGACACTCAGCTATCCGCCCTGTGAATTAGTATTTCACTGAGCGGCCGCCAGACGCGGACCCTGCGCCAGCGCCTCGATCGTTTTTGCCATGCTGGCCTCGTCCGCGACATTCAGACACGTCTTCGAGCGGTCGATCTGCCGCATCAATCCGCACAAAACCTTTCCCGGCCCGACTTCAATGAAGGTCTGCACGCCCTGCGCAATCAGCAGTCGCATGCACTGCTCCCACTTCACCGAGCCTGTGACTTGCCGGACGAGAGTTTCGCGGGCTGTAGCGGACTCGCTCACGGGAACCGCATCCACGTTGCAGACGACCGGATAGACCGGCCGTTGCATGGCGAGCTTGTTGAGATCGCCTTCGAGCCGGTCTTGCGCGGGCTTCATCAGCGAACAATGGAAGGGAGCGCTTACCGGCAGCAGTTTGGCGCGTTTGGCGCCGCGCTCGTTGGCGAGTTTCGTTGCGCGCTCCACCGCCGCGGTATTGCCCGAGATCACGATCTGCTCAGGCGAATTGATGTTAGCCGGCGAGCACACCTCGCCCTCTGCGGCGTCTGCGCAGATGCCGGTAATTCTGTCGAGATCCATGCCGAGAATTGCGGCCATGGCTCCGACGCCCACGGGAACCGCTTCCTGCATGTATTTTCCGCGATTTCGAACCGTGCGGACGGCGTCGGCGAAACTGAATGTTCCGGATGCCACATGCGCCGAGTATTCGCCCAGGCTGTGTCCGGCCACGTAGCTCGGCTTCGGAGTCTGCGCCTCCACTACGCGAAGAGCGGCCACAGACACGGTGAGAATCGCCGGTTGCGTGATCTCTGTCAGCCGAAGCTGCTCTTCTGGACCTTCGAAGCAGAGTTGCGAAAGCTTGTAGCCGAGGGCCTCGTCGGCCTCTTCGAAGGTCTCTCGCGCGATCGGATATTTCTCGGCAAGGTCCTTGCCCATCCCGACGGCTTGCGAGCCTTGGCCGGGAAATAAAAGTGCGATGCAGTTCTCTGTCATGGAGTGTATTCAGTTCGATTGAGTGACTTCTTCGTGGGCGGGATGCAGCGACGCCAGTCCCTGTTCGATCGATTGGTTGACGCGGCGCTCGGAAAATTCCGCCGCCACGCGGACGGCGTTTTTCATGGCGTTTGCGTTCGACGACCCGTGCGTGATAATGCAAACGCCTTTCACGCCAAGCAGCGGCGCGCCGCCATATTCGGTGTGGTCAAGCCGCTTCTTGAAATCGGTAAACGCGCTGCGCGAGAGCAGTGCTCCGACCTGGCGCGTAATGGTTGCCTTCAGCGATTCCTTCAAAGCCGTTCGCACCAGATTGGCGACTCCTTCGGAGATTTTCAGCGCCACATTTCCTACGAACCCATCGGCGACGATCACGTCGACCTGACCGTTGTAGAGATCGCGTCCTTCGACATTGCCGACGAAATTCAGCGGAAGTTGCTTGAGCAACTGAAAGGCTTCGCGAGTCAGATCGTTGCCCTTGGATTCTTCCTCGCCGATCGAGAGCAAGCCGACCCGCGGTCCCGAAGCTCCCGGGGCCTTACCGAACATGGAGCGGAAGTAGACATCGCCCATGACGGCAAACTGTTCGAGATTCTTGGCCGCGCAATCGACGTTGGCGCCTACATCGAGAAGCATCGCAGGATTTCCGGGAGCCGTCGGGAACACCGCGGCCAAAGCCGGGCGGTCGACGCCGGGCACAGCGCCCAGAACGATCTTGGCGGTCGCCATCGCGGCGCCAGTGTTGCCGGCCGTCACGAAACCGTCGGCGCGGCCTTCGCGGACCATCCGCAAGCCGACCCGCATGGAGGAATCGCGCTTGGCGCGGATGGCCTCCACTTTGTCGTCCATGGTGATGCATTCGCTGGCGTGAACGATTTCGATGGGCAGCCGCGCCGCCGCGCGATGGCGGTTCAACTCGGCTCTCACCAGAGGCTCGGGTCCGACCAACCGCACGCACACGTTGTATTGGCGGGCGGCCTGAATCGCGCCCTCAACTTCGGGCTTGGGCGCGCGGTCCGAACCCATCGCATCCAGCGCGATCACGCTAGGCATGGTGTGTTCTGAAGCTAGCTGGCTTCCTCGACATCGAGTACTTCGCGGCCCTTATAGTACCCGCACTTGGGACAAGCACGATGCGGCATTTTTTTCTCGTGGCAATTGGGACACTCGGAGAGGCTGTGCGCCTTCAGAGCATCATGGGCGCGCCGGGTTGAGGTGCGCTTCTGGGAGTGGCGTCGTTTTGGATTCGGCATGTTTCGATTTCCTTATGCTGGGGCGTAAGCCCCAAAATGCAAATCAGCAGATATCGCGGTCTTCCGAGGCTTCGATGTTGCATTCGCCAGTAGCCAGAAGCTGGCAGCTGCTAGCTCTAATGTTCCAGCCTCTCTCGGACTTCCTTTAACGCAGCCCACCGCGGATCCTCGATCTCCATGGAGCAGGAACACTGTTCCTGATTCAAGTTCTTGCCGCATTGCGGACACAAGCCCTTGCAATCTTCGCGGCACGTAACCTTCAGGGGCAGAGCCAGTAAAACCTGCTCGCGGAGCACATCTTCGAGCAGCAGTCCGTCTCCTTGATAATAGCCGATCTCGGCCTCCGCATCGGTCACAGAAAGCTCGTCGCGGCCGGCGTCGGTGCCAAGCGGTCGATACAGCAACTCGAACTCCCGCTTCACATCCTGCTTGACCAGTTCCAGGCAGCGGGCGCACTGCAACTCCAGCCCGGTGGACAAACGCCCCCGCAGGCGGATGTCCTGAATGATCTTGTTCTTGCCGTGACGCTCCTCCACCAGTTCCGCGCGTCCCGCAGCCTTCAACGGAGTGCGTTGGCGAGCCTCGTTCCCCAAGTCGATGACACCGGGCTGAAACTCCTCGTCAAATTCGACGGCATGGAGTTCCAAATCTTTGATGTTCAGGAACATGGCGAAAACCTCCGCGGCGATCACGCTGGCACGAGCCCGCGGAAGCACGCCAAATCAGGCGTAAGTACCGCAAGGAGCAAGACTTAGGATAAAGGCCAAGAGCCGGAGGTGTCAAGAAAAGCAGCCCGCTGCTTCCCTAGGGATATGCTAGGATATGCCAAGGGGTTCCCTATGGCGACGCTATATGTGGAGAATGTTCCAGACCCGCTTTATAGGGCCCTGCGCGAGCGCGCCCGCAAGAACCGGAAATCGATCGCCGCCGAAGTGATTACTTTGCTTCAAGAGAACATCCCCACCGAGGCCGAACTCAAGAAGCGTCGCGAGTTCTACGACAGAATGGCCGAACTCCGTGCTAAGCCGCCCCTGACTCCCGGTCCATTCCCTTCAACCGAAGAGATGATCCGTGAGGATCGCGAGCGGTGACGGGGCTCGTACTCGATGCGAGCGTCGCGCTCAAATGGGCGATACCTGCGGCGAACGAGCCGCTTACCGACGAATCCGTCCGGCTTTTCCGGCGCTTCGTCGATAGTGAAATCGCTTTCCTTGTGCCCGATGTCTTTTGGGCTGAGATCGGAAACGTACTCTGGAAAGGCGTGAAGCGGCAGCGTTGGTCACGGGCCGACGCTGAAGTGATTGCCGCCGAGTTCAAAGCCCATGACTTTCGGACCGTGCCGTCGCAACTTCTGCTGCCCGAGGCGTTGAGGATCGCTTTTGCCTACGACAGGAATATTTACGATTGTCTATATGTGGCGTTGGCCGTCGAGTCCCAACTCCAACTGATCACCGCCGACGAGCGTCTTGCCAACGCCCTTGCCGCACGCTTCCCCGTGAAATGGCTGGGCGCTTTCTAGCCGCGATCATTATGCGGCCGAGGTGAGCTTAGCACCCGCCTTTCGTGCCGATCTTCGCCAGACCAGAGGACGGCACTCCGCCGGTGTCTCCGAAAATGCCCGCTCCGATTTTTCCGTTGCTGGCGGGGGCGAATAGCACCAGGCCCACGGTCTCACCATTCTCCGAGCCTACCGCGAAGTTCACAAAGATCATGTTGCCGAGAATATAGAACTCCCCCCCGGTAAGCTTACCGCCTTCATAGTCCCCCAGCGTGGCAATGCCGCTGTGGGGCCTGCCGTAGTCGCCATCGTCGGTCAGCTCCAGGCAGAAGTTCACATTGCCGCCGGGGATGTTGCCGGTGATGCCAGCTTTCACCTCGGTCACGGCTACTGGATAGTTGCCGGTGTAGCTCTGCGCCTTGGCAGCGCTCGGCGCCAGGGCGAAGACCAAAACTGGCAGTGCCATTGCAATCAATGTACGAATCTTGCTCGTCATTCCTTTGTCCCCTCATGAAAATCTTTAAGTTGGTCGTACTCACAGACATTTAACAAGAGCAGACCCCCGTAGTTGTCATGAAAAAGTAAAACCGGCTGTAAAAGATTTGGCCGATGAGATAACCATGTCGGCTCCTCGCGGGCGAGTAGACTTGGGAGCGCTCAAGCGACCAAGGCTCGGAGGAAAGGAACCGGGGAGCTGGCCCCCCCAGATTTCCCCGAGACCTGTATTAGCTGCGGCTTGGTTTCCAGAGTCTTTTTCACGGAAGCATCGATCTTGGCCCGGAAACAGTCGGGCGAAGTGCATTATGTGGAATCTGAATGCAACTGCCCTACGTGGTGGAAAAGAAGGGATACTGGTCAAACCGGGGATTCTTTAACTTCTATACTATTCGCTGCTATTCGCTGATGCCAATTATCTTGCCGTAAAATGGATCGATCATTAGCTGCAATGGCTTCTGGCCACCCACGCGCTTCGCGGTAATGAACCAATGGAGATCGGCAAAACTGGTTTCCGCCTCCTTCAGTCCGGCAACCTTAAATTTAGCCTCAGTGATTTGAAGCGGGCCGTAGATAGAACTCAGTTCCTTCAACGGAAGAATTCGAAGAAGGTCGGCCTTCTTCTCTGGACCGAAGCGCATACCAAGGTTTCTGGCAGCTTCCAAGTCTTGCTCGTCCGTCCACCCGGGGTGAGCGTTAATAACCTTCCATGCTTCATGGATTTGTTTGCTCCCGAATTGGTTCAAGAATTCCCAAGGCTGACAAGTCAATTCTGTTCCAACTCTGCTTCCACCCTTGTCAAAACTCGTCCCGACGAAATCGAACTCGAGATGGAGCGGCAGTTCGGCAGCAAGTGCACTGTCTTGCGCATCCGGCAAGTTGCTATCGGACGGTTCGCTAGCTCGCGCCGGAGAATGCGAGATAGGCTTATCGACGGCAATGACAAGGTACGTCGCATCGGCGGGAGCACTGAGTGGGCCTCCCCTCCCTCCCGAGAATTGGAAGCTTAATTCTCTCCCTTTAAGCTCAGGATACAGCACCTCGGCCATATGGATCGCATTTGCCGCACGATCAAGGGAACCACACGTGCCAGCCCCGAATGCAGCGCCCATTACGGAAAAGACTACGCAGACACAGGCAGTACAAGATTTGGAGATCAAACCTCGACGACAGGAAACAACGATGTTTAGGATCATAAGCTCCTCAAAAACTTGATTCCTGTACCGCCGTTGCCGCTGTCGCCGATTACTTGCCACGCCTGTGGCGTCCAAGCCGTGCCAGTGTATGCTGCGATAACGTCCGCATTCGCGCTGTTCACTGCATCTTTGAGGTTTTGTCCGCTTGTGAGGTACCGTAGGATGTGCAACCATTCATATTCGCCCATTCCCATATATACCTCAGTATTGCTCTGCGGGACCACAAGCGCCCGGCCAGCCGTACTGTTGCTGATGCCCATGAACGTTTGCATGTTCGCGTCCATATTGCACGCCGAAATAAATATGATCATCGACTGACTGGCAAGTGGCGAGGCAGGGTAGATGTTGGAAATCTGGGGAAATCTGGGGACAGGAAGCTGTCCCCAGATTTC
Source organism: uncultured Acidobacteriota bacterium (assembly GCA_963763845.1). GTDB lineage: Bacteria > Acidobacteriota > Terriglobia > Terriglobales > Acidobacteriaceae > Sulfotelmatobacter. The sequence continues at coordinate 114,782 of CAVXPX010000005.1, read as the reverse complement.
CCAGTAGCGCTGTTAGCTGATAGCAACTGGTAGTGATGAAGTGAAATACCCAGCGCCGTAGTATCGACAGGTTGGTCGGCATCGGCCGCGTCTATCACAGAATGGTGAGTGTAGTCTGTGACCAGCGACCAAGGGATCGAGGTCCGTGGCGCCCACTCGCCGAAAAGCACGGCGAGTGGGGCAGCCTGTTTCGTGGTGCTGTCAGGAGTTAAAGTTCGGATGTGTGGGCCAGCCCCCCCTTTCGAACCTCGACAACCGGCTCGAATCCGCGCTAGTTCGAACTCAGCGAAGGCCCAGCGCCTTCACCGTGTCCTCGTCCAGAACATTTTTGCCGTTCTGTTTCGTCGTCACGCCGAAGCTGCCGGAGTAGTCCCACATGGCCCAGCCGATGTTGTGGCGATCGAGCGAGCTGCGGACGTCTTTGATCCAGGCGAGGCGGTCTTGCGGCTGCGCCTTGCGGTAGACGCCAAACTCGTTGCACACGACGGGCACTCCGTTTTGTCTTGCCCAATCGGCGGCCTGGTTAATCTCGGCCTCGACGCGAGCCGCGTCCCAGTGGTCTTGTCCGTAGCGAATCACGTCGAGCCGGTGCACGGCCTCGGGCACGGTCGCGGCGACCTGCGCCGCGTTCTGCGGATCCGACGGATAGTGCAGGTCCTTCAGCCAGTGCCAGTAGTAAGCGCCCCACGTCGCTCCCTGATGCGTGAAGATGTGCGGCTCATAAAAGTGAAAGACATAAATCACGTTCGGATCGCGCAGCGGCTCGAGGAAGATCATGTCGCTGTCGTCGTCCCAGCGCGCGCCCGGCGCGAGAATCGTGTTCGACGGCGCGCCTTGTCGAATGGCCGCCGCCAGCTTCGCCTCGACGCCATACCAGCGGTAGGAGTCGCGCATCTCGGGCTCGTTGAGAATTTCGAAGAAGATGCGGTCGGTGTCCCATGAGGAAGACGCGTAGTGCTGCGCTACTCCGCGCCAGAAGTCGGCGAAGCGCTCGACGAAGTCGTCTTCTTTCGCGAGCCGCGCCTTGAAGTCCGAATCCGGATGCATGTCGAGTTCGATGGCGAGTCCGGCATCGAGGATCATCTTCATCGCGTGATCGAGATACCTGAAATATTCGGCCGACTTGCCTTCGCGCTCGGCCTCCATCATGGGCTGCGGATTCACGCTGAGACGGACGTGATCGAAGCCCGCCGACTTGATCTGCACGATATCGGCGGAGGTGGTCCAGGTGTCGAAGTGTTTTTGCGTGTATCCGAGCGGATCGTAAACCTGCGCGAACCATTCGCTGAGATTGATGCCGTGGCGAAGGTGCGCGAGGCGTGCTGGTGGAACGGCGGAGTTGATGGAAGCTTGCGCGAATGTGAATGAGATCGATGTGAATGAGATTGATGACAAGAATAGAGCGGCAGTTATGAAGCGACGGAGCATGGTCGTCTCCTGGGAATGAAGCAGACCATTGTAGCGGGCCGGAGAGCGAGACGCCCTCCGGACAGCTGGCGGGACGCCGGCGCTACGGTCCGCGGCGCTATGAAGACCCACAAAAACCGCTAGCTCTGGATTGGCAGCGCGCGGATTCGTTTCTTCGTCGCGGCGTAGATCGCGTTGCACAAAGCGGGGGCGACTGGTGGAACCGAGGGCTCGCCGATGCCGGTGGGAGATTCTGTGCTGGGCACGGCATAGACCTCGACGACGGGAGTTTCTTCCATGCGCAGCGGCGCGTAATCGTCGAAATTGCCCTGGACGATCCGGCCCTTCTCGATAGTGATTTTGGCGCGAAGCGCGTTGCCAAGCGCGTACACGATCCCGCCCTGGATTTGTTGCTCGAGGATGGCGGGGTTCACGACTTGTCCGCAATCGACCGCAGCGAAGACACGATGCACGCGCGGCTGCTCGTTCTCCATCGTGATCTCGACAACTTCGGCCATGTACGAAGAGAAGCAGCCGAAGCAGGCGATGCCGCGGTAATGGCCGGCGGGAAGCGGCTTGTCCCAGCCAGCCTTGTCCGCCGCGAGTTGCAGCACGCCTCGCATCCGGGCCGTGTGCCACGTGGTCGTGAAATATTGCAGGTCCTGATCTTTTGCAAGCAGGTGCAGACGATATTGCAGCGGATCTTTTCCGGCCGCAACCGCGAGTTCGTCGATGAAACTTTCAAGCGCGAAGGCTGCCTGCAGCGCGTAAACGGATCGCATCCAGCCGAGCGGCACCGGAGTTTCGGTCATGACATATTCGATCGAATAATTCGGCAGGCCGTAAACCGGTCCAGCCTCGTCAGGAAGATCGGGATCGACACCGCCGGGAACTGGCTGGCCCTTTTGTCCGCTGATCGACGGAGCGACGATGCGGTGCGTGAGCGCGACCGGAAATCCGGCGCCGTCGACTTTGGCGCTCAGCTGATGCAGGCTCATCGGACGGTAGGTCGAGAAGCGCATGTCGTCTTCACGGGTCCAGAGAACTTTCACCGGAGCATTGATGGCCTTCGATACAAGCGCAGCCTCGACGGCGTAGTCGTGTTCGAGACGGCGGCCAAAGCCTCCGCCCATGAGCGTGACGTTGACCTTTACCTGATCGGGATCGAGGCCGATCGCCTGTGCGACGGAATCGCGGCAATCCTGCGGAACCTGCGTCGGCGCCCACAGTTCGCACTTCGAGCCCTGATAATACGCAGTGCAATTGCCCGGCTCCATCGGAGCGTGCGCCATGAAGGGCAACGTATACTCGGCGGAAATCGTCCGGCCGGAAACTTTGGCGGGCTCGCCAGCCAGATACATGCCGGCAGCTTTTTTCGATGCGCCCTGTTTCAGCGACGCCATGACTGCGGCGGTATTCAGATCTTTGTTCGGGCCGTCGTCCCAAGTGGTGTTGAGCTGGCGGCGGCCTTCCATCGCTCCCCAGACGGTGTCTGCCACGATCGCAACGGCGGAGTCGCTGATCTTGCCGACGAAGTTCACGCCCGGAACTTTCTTCGAGTCTTTATCGTCGAAGCCAGAGAGTTTGCCGCCAATCGTGGGACAGCGGGAGAGCACGGCGTATTTCATGCCGGGCATGCGGAAGTCGATTCCAAACGTCGCCTCGCCCTTGACCTTCGACGGCGAATCGACGCGGGGCAGGCGTTGGCCGACGATCTTGTAGTCTTTGCTCTGCTTGAGCGGAACATCGGTTGGGATCGGGAGTGTCGAGGCTTTTTCGGCAAGCTCTCCGTAGCTGAGGCTGCGGCCGGAGGCAGCGTGTTTAATTCTGCCGTTCTCGGCGGTGCAGGCGGAGCGTGGAACGTTCCAGGTCAACGCGGCGGCAGAGATCAGCATCTCGCGCGCGGCGGCTCCGGCTTTGCGCATCGGATCCCACGTCGTGCGGACGCTGGCGCTGCCTCCGGTGGTTTGATCTCCGAAGAGCGTGCTGGCTCCGGCTTGTTCGATCTCGATTTGCTTCCAGTCGGCCTCGAGTTCTTCTGCAAGAATCATCGGCAGAGCAGTGCGCACGCCCTGACCCATTTCCGATCGAGCGACCACAACGGTGACTTTGTTGTCCGGCGTGATGCGAAGGTAGGCGTTGGGTGAGAATGATTCTTTCTGGGAGTCATGGCCATGCGGGAGATAGAAGCCGATGACGAGGCCGGCTCCGGCGGCCACTCCGGCGCTGACGAATTCGCGGCGGGAGAGTGGGCTCATCGCGCACCTCCGTTTGCGGCGCGGTGAATTGCTTTGCGGATGCGCTCGTAGGTGCCGCAGCGGCAGAGATTCCCATTCATCGCTGCGGTGATCTGTTGATCGGTGGGATTCGGAGTTTTCGCGAGCAATGCCGCGGCGGACATGATCTGCCCGGTCTGGCAGTATCCGCATTGCGGAACTTCTTCGGCGATCCAGGCTTGTTGCAGCACGTGCATGCCGTTGGCGCCGAGACCCTCGATGGTCGTCACGTTCTTGCCGGCGATTTGCGAGACTGGAGTCGAGCAGGAACGGATCGCGTTGCCATCGACGTGCACGGTGCACGCGCCGCAAAGTCCGGCGCCGCAGCCGAACTTTGTTCCGGTAAGTTCGAGAGTGTCGCGAAGCACCCAAAGAAGCGGCGTTTCCGGGGGAACGCTGACTTGCTTCTCACTGCCGTTGACGCGGAGTGTGATGTCGGACATGGTAGCCCTGGGATGGAGTTTGAAAACCGCAGATCATCGTATCAGGGATTAGGGGCTAGGGGTCAGGGGCCGGGATAGAGGCACCTGAGCGCTGACGGTTGAGGCCATGAGGGGGAGCGGCGAGGTTCGCCAAGGAACGCTAGCCCCTAGCCTTTGATCCCTAATCCCTATTTCAGTTCTGCGAGCTTCTGCGTGGCGAGTTGTCCGGCGTCGCTCGCGGGATTATCTTTCTTGACCTGCTCGTAGATCCGTTTGGCGTCGAGGGGCTGGTTGGAGTTCTTGTAGGCTTCGGCCAATTGCAGTTCGGCAGTTACTTTTCCGACCGAGTCGGTGGGCTTGTTGATCAGTTCCTGGTAGAGCGCGATGGCCTGTTTCGTGCGGTTCGTGTCGGCATAAAGGGCGGCCAGTGCGTCTTTGGCGAGAGAGGCCACTTGGCGGTTGCTGCGGGAGATGACGTCGTTGAAGTTTCGCTCAGCGGCTGAGGTATCTCCGAGGTTGACCGCCGTCACGCCAAGGAAATATCGAGCCATGTCGGCGGTGCGGGTGTGCGGATATTTGTCCACGATCTGCTGGAATTGCTTTTGCGCAGCCGCCGAGCGCTCTTTGGCGGAAGTGAAGGTCGGAAAGTCGGGTTGCTCGGGAGTGCCGGCAGGACGCAGAGGAGTATCCATGGTGCGGACTGCCTGCGTGAGATCCAGACTGGCCGTCAGATCCTGCTGGTTGAGGTAATACCATCCTCCGCCAACGCCGCCGACAACCAGGATGAGGACGATTAACGCGATGATGATGGTGGTTCGATGCTCGACCGTCCAATCGGCGGTCTTTTCGGCGGCACCAATGGTGACACGGCTGAATGCATCCTGCTTTAGTTGATGGCGGGTTTCTGCGCGCACAAACTTCCCTTCTGCTGGTGTAATGGATGGACAAACTAACAGTCTAGCAGGGCGAAAATGCGGGCGTCAAAAGCACTTACGCGGCGGCAAAGATCTTCTCCCCTGCATAAACATTAACACTCTTGCCGTGTTTCGCGCGCGTCCTCGGGTTCTGCGAGAGAGAAAGAGAGACGGATTCGTCTTTCCCATCACCGGAACATTCTGCTACCCTGCTTTCCGTTCTTTGAGGGGAATAAACAAATGCCATCGCGTCAACGATTGTTCTTCGTCATGGTGGTTCTGCTGTCGTTGAATCTCGCGCTTGTTGCAGCCGAGAAGAAATCCAAAGAAACCAAGGCTCCGGAGCCCAGCAAGCCCTCGTACGAACTGCCGCAACCTGCCGTTGAGAATCTGGACTTAACGATGTATCAGCGCATTCGCGAGGAAGGCCTGCAACACTCGCACGTCATGGAATATGCGTCCGCACTAGCGGATGGGATTGGTCCCCGGCTGACCGGGTCGCCGAACCTGCAGAAGGCGAATGCATGGACGCGCGATCAGTTGACGGCGATGGGATGCAGCAACGCCCATCTGGAAGACTGGGGCGAATTCGGAATCGGATGGCGGCAACTGAACACATGGGTTCGCATGTCGGCGCCAGATACAGCCGTGTTCATCGCCCAGGCGCTGCCATGGTCGCCCGCGACCCACGGCGCCGTGAGTGGGAACGCAGTTTGGGTCGACGCAAAAGACGAGAAGGATCTGGAGAAGTACAAGGGAAAGCTGGACGGCAAGATCGTCTTCTTTGGGCCGATGCGCGATGTGAAGCCAGTCGACAAGCCGTTGTTCAAGCGTGATGACGATTCCGACTTGAAGAAGATCGAGGAGTTCCCGGTTCACGTTGGGGAAAGACAAGAATTTTTCCAGCAATTTATTCGACGTCTGGAGTTTCGCGAGAAAGCAGGGAAGTTCTTTGCGGCGGAGCATGCGGCGGCGATCGTTGTTCCAAGCCGCGATGGCCGGGATAACGGCGGCTCGGGCGGCACAATCTTCGACGATGGCGGGTCGGGCATGGGCTGGTTCACGTATCAGAGACAGCACGCCGAGGAGTTGCCGATCGTTGTAATGGCAATTGAACATTATGGCCGCGTGTACCGTCTGCTGAAGGCGAATGTTCCGGTGACAATTGAAATGGACGTCGAAACCGAATTCACCGGCGATCACCAGCATGGGTTCGATACGATCGCGGAGATTCCGGGAACCGATCCGAAGCTGAAGGACGAAGTGGTGATGGTTGGCGGGCATCTGGATTCGTGGGCGTCGGGGACTGGCGCTACCGATAACGGCGCCGGGACGGTTGTGGCGATGGAAGTGATGCGCATTTTGAACGCGCTGCAGGTGCCGCCACGGCGCACGATTCGCGTGGGCCTGTGGACTGGGGAAGAGCAGGGTGAATTCGGGTCGTACGGATACGTGAAGCAGCACTTCGGATATGTGCCGCTGTCGACCGCGCCCGATCAGATGGAGTTGCCGGATTTCCTGCGCAAGCCCTCCGGCCCGGTTGTGCTCAAGCCGGATCAGGAGAAGATTTCCGGATACTTCAACGTCGACAATGGCTCAGGAAAAATCCGCGGCATCTACCTGCAGGAGAATGCGGCGGTGGGGCCGATTTTCGAGCAATGGATGCGTCCGCTGGCGGATCTTGGGGTTACGACGATCACGATGCGGAACACGGGCGGGACGGATCATGAAGCGTTCGATTCAGTGGGAATTCCGGGATTCCAGTTCATTCAGGATCCGCTGGATTACGGGTCGCGCACGCATCACTCCAACATGGATCTGTATGAGCGGTTGCAGCCGGATGATTTGGCGCAGGCCGCTGTGGTGGAAGCGATTTTCGTCTATAACACGGCGATGCGCGATGAGATGTTGCCGCGGAAGCCGCTGCCGCATCCGGAGTTGAACGAACAACGCAGCGCGCCGCTGAAGAACGTGATGCCGGGGGCGCAGGCGGCTGCGGAGGAAATGAAATAATTCGGGCGCCAGACCCTCGGGCTTCAGACCTCGGACTTCCGGCTTGCGGGCCGCTCCGGCGGTGGCGAGTGCGATTTTTGCAGCTTCCGGGCAGCGGCTGCGGAAGCTGCCGCTTCAGCTGACATCCGCGTGAGAGGCTGGAGTTGTTGTGCCTGGCGCGAGATTTCGCAGAGGCAGGAACGCCGCCGATTTTGCCGGCGGCGTGAGCGGAAAAAATAGTTAGAACTACCGCTGCGACTCTTCGAGCACTCCCTGTTCCAGCTTTTCCTGGCACTCGATGCAGTGCCGCGTCCAGGGCACGGCTTCGAGGCGCTTGGAGTTAATTTCTTTTCCGCAGCTGATACATTCGCCAAAGCTGCCTTCGCGGATGCGAGCGAGCGCGCCGTCCACCATCATCAACAGTTGCCGATCATTATTGCTCTGGCTGAAGAGGAACTCCTTGGTGTACGAACTGGCGGCACGGTCGGCGATATCCTGAGCAGTATCTTCGTCGGCCGAACGGCCATCGGCCTGATTGCGATTCACGGTGCGGCGCAATTCCTGCTGCCGCGTCTCTAAACGTTTTTTGAAGGTTTCCAGTTTCTTCTTTTCCATAGGTCACATCAAACCCAAACGGCCTATCAAAGTTTTAGGACGCCCCATCTAGGAGGCGTCCGTGGTCTTGAGGCCAAACGAAAATCATAAGCGCTCGAATTGAGATGCGTCAACCGCCCCAAGGGCTGCAAAAAGCATTCGCGGTCGAAGTGATTCAAAAGTCGCCCGAAGTTGTCTATGACGTCGTAACGGAGAGGAGACGCATAGAACTTATCTGGGCAGTGGATCTTTCATGCTGGCGAGCGCATAGGCCATTACGGCCATCGCGGCGCCATTCTCACGGAGTTCGCGGGGAACGATCTTGTCGAGCGTGTCGGCAGCGCTGTGGTGATAGTTGAAATATGTGCGGCCATCCTGCAGGAGGCCAAGCGCGGGCACGCCTGCTTCAGACATGGCTGCAATATCGGCTCCGGGGGGATAGCTGCTGGGCTGCAAGGCGTTGGCGCCGAAGCTTCGCAGAACGGAAGCAATCGGTCTGAGCAGATTGGTGGCCGCATTGTTCATTCGGGTGTCGAATCCGAGCGGATGGGCCGCGCCGGAGTCGCTTTCAATCGCAGCGACATGCCGGGGAAAATCCATCCCATGATCTTTGGAGTAAGCCTGGCTTCCGGAGCCGCCGTTCTCTTCGTCCATCCAGGCGATAACACGCAGAGTGCGTTTTGGGCGCAGATGCAGCTTCTGCAAAACTTCCGCCGCCTCCATGGCGACCGCGACACCAGCACCGTCGTCAATGGCGCCAGTGCCGAGATCCCATGAATCCAGGTGTCCAGAAACAACCACAATCTGTTCGGGATGCTGGCTGCCCTTGAGGTCGGCGATGACGTTGTAGCTGGAGGCATCGGGTAGTTTCTGCGGGGTGAGAGTGAGGTGCATGCGAACCTTGCCTTGCGCCGCGAGGTGCGTGATGAGGTCGGCGTCTTCGGCGGTGACGGCACCTGCGGGAATCCCGGCTGGAGCACTATATCCGGTATGCGGAAGGCGATAGTCAGCCCCACCGACGGAGCGGACCAAAGCCGCGACGGCCCCGAGTTCCGCGGCGGCCTGCGGTCCCGCCGTACGGTAGAGAACGGCCTCACCGTAGGCGACGAACGACAGGCCAGCTGCCGCTTTCTCTTTGTCAAAGATCTCGTTGAACAGAACAATCTTGCCAGAGACTATCTCCCGGCCTAACGACTTTAGTTCTTCGAAGTCGTTGACGACGACAACGTCTGCCGCGATTCCCTCCGGCGGGGTCGCTGTGCTTCCTCCCAGGGCGGTGAGGACGATCTTTTGCGATGTTCCAGGGGCTTGGCCGGGGTATTCCACGAGCGCGGCTGTCTCGACGCCACGAACCCAGTGCGGGACCTTGACCGGCTCGAGCTGAACGTCGAGGCCGAGCTTGCGCAACTCGCCCGCGACATATTCGACTGCGGCCTGAGCTTGCGCAGATCCGCTGGGACGCGCCCCGATGTTTTCGGTCAGGTGCGCGACCTGCTGATAGGCGTAATCATCGGACAAGGCCGCGGTCTTGATCTTGTTGAGCTCGTTCAAAAGCTCAGGAGAAAAGTTTTCGAGCTCGGCCCGGGACAACTGCGGGAGATTCGGAAATGGAGGAGCGGGGTTGTTTTGGCTCCGTTGGGCCTGGCTTGCCGGTAATAGGATGCAAAGAACGCAGAGTGGAAGGGCGCTTCGAAACGAGAGGATTGGCATGGTCCGCAGCAGTGTATCCGAGAGCATCGAGAATTAGAATCTGGCAACTTGTTTAAGCAAGAAAAAATGGCCCCATTTCTGAGGCCACATTTCAAGAGGCTACGAATTGGTGGGCAATGTCAGGAAAGGCGATGCAAGATGCCATTCCGCCATCCGGAACGGCATTTCAGGAAATGACGCGGAGAATCGAGAGTGAAGGTCATGTTGCTAGAGTGTGCGGCCTCTTTCTTAGCTTGGAAGAAAGCACTTGCCGCGCCAAAACCCGGAAACTGAGTGATTGCACTCACATCCCCTTGCAAGCACAAGGACGCCAAGGACTTAGAACCAGCATTGCGATGGCAACCGAGATTCGCATGCGAAACGGCGGAAAAATGGAAGTGCAGAACAATGCATATTCAATGCACCGTCCTGCCAAAAGCAAAGCCCATGGCGCTGTGCCATGGGCCTGTCGAAGCTGAGTACTCTAGCTGTTACCCGCCACAGTGCGGAGTTTGCCGGGCAAGAAATGGTATGGGGGCCAGGGGCCGCTGATGGCGACTTCGCAATTCTTAAGTTGCTTAGCAGCCGTGCTATAGCGGTTCTGGTACTTCTCCACACTCTTGGAGTCGATCAGGTGGGCAATATCGATCAGCATGCCCTCGGGAGCCACCTTCTTGCAGCTGACTTCTTCTTCCAGCGGATTAAACAATTTATGGACTTGCACGGACAAGGCGCGGGCCTTGGTCTGGCGCTCACGCTCGCGGGAGGCCTTTACCCGGAGCTTTGAGAGGTAATCCCCGCCCACTGTATCCGGAAGTTCCACGTCGATCATGGCTTCGCGGAGGGAACCGTCGCGGACGACCAATTTAATGTGCATTTCCGACTTGCCCCGCAGCCGGGCAACGCTCAGACCGAATGCCCGCCGGTTGACCCGGACTGCCTGGCGAAGGGCGTCGTCGTTGTCGAAGATGGTACCGAACTTAAAGGGCAAGACCGTGGAGTTGCGAAAGCAATTACTGACCACCCTGGCGTGCTCGATTGCGGCTTTTTGATCAAGTTCGCCGGCTGTGCGGTCGTATTCGCTGACGATCACGGCGAATTCACCACTGGGATAGCTGAGAACTGCAGCTCCGTTGACGCCCTGAACACCTTCTAGCAAGAAAGGGCGGCGAGTGCGGGTTCCATTGGGAAGGGTTTGATGCTCGGTAAGACAGTACGCGTACCACGCCATATTGAACTCTCCGAACCGGGATGGAGACGGACCAAACCGTCTCTGACGTCGAGTTTTTTCTTGCCAAAGCTTGAAAAGCGAGTTGGAAGTAAGAACGGGCGGTACTGGGCTAAACCTGGAAGCTTATTGCTGTCACGCTCCCTGATTGCATCTTACTTTGGGCACCATGGAAATGCAACTTTTTCTTGGTGACGAGCATCGCGAGCGGCTTATTTGGCGGAAGTAGAGTGAATTGCCCGCTCCTGCTGCGCCAGCAAGACTACGCGGAGCATTTCGTCCCACGGCGCGGGCTTGCCGGTCCAGATTTCAAATTGCCGGGCCGCCTGGTGAACAAACATCTCGATGCCGGGAATGACCTGAGCACCCCGCTCTTTGGCTAGTTTCAGAAACCGGGTCTCAGCCGGGTCGTAAACCATATCAAAGACATAGCGGGCATTGATCTCTTTATCCTGCAGCGGCGTCTCACGGCTATTTCCCATCCCCACCGGGGTGGCGTTGATGATGACGTCGAAAGCCATCTTCTTGAGATCCGGGCGTTTCATGATGCGTGCCCGGGCCTGATGGGCCAGCTTTTTGGCGTGGGCGGCGGTCCGGTTCAGAATGTAGACTTCAGCGCCGCGCTCCTTAAGACCAAAGACGGCGGCGCGGGCTGCGCCACCGGCGCCGATCACGAGAATGCGAGCCCCTTCCAACGTGTTCAGACGACGTTCGAGTGGGCGGACGATTCCAGCCGTGTCGGTGTTGAATCCATACAGCTTGCCGTCCTGCGCTCGGACGACGGTGTTGCAGGCGCCGACCTTGGTGGTATGGGAATCGGTGTTATCGAGAAATGGCAGGATGCTTTCCTTGTACGGCATAGTCACGCTGATGCCGTGAATGGGGATCTCCTTGACGCAGGCCAGCAGGTCTTTCAACGTCTTGGCGTGCAGCGAGAGATAGACGGCGTTGACGTTCTCGCGGCGAAAGGCTGCATTCATGATCGCCGGTGAAAGCGAATGCGCAATAGGATCGCCGACGACGCCGTAAACTCGCGTCGCCACATCCACCTGCTCGATGCGGTAGACATTGCGCAACTCCTGCGCGGTGATTTGGCCGGGGGCGGTTGCTTCTGCAGCGCTGGCGGCAGCGAAGGTGAAAACGCTTCCAGCCCGGACACCAAGAACGCGGCTGATGGTTCCTTGCTCCCCCATGCACATGCTGATCAGCGAATGGCGATCTCCCTCCCGAGCCAGGAACTTAATCATGGTGACGTTGTCGGAGAGAGTCGTTGCTGTGCTGACGACCTTGTAATAGTCCGCCGGAAATTCGACCATTTCTTCCAGTGTCTCGTCGAGCTTCTTGGTGGCCCTGAAATCGTGAAAGGACAAGATCAGCACAGCTCGCGAGCGCAACTTTTGCAATTGAGCGGGTTTGCACTTGCTCGCGGTTTGCAGTTCGATGTCGACCAACTGACACCCGGCGGCGGCAGCTTTTCCTAAAATGTCAAGTTGGGAGACGATGGATCCGCGGAACCTGCCACCATTGGCGGCGCGGCGGCAGGTTGCGATGACGACCGTTCCGGGATGGGATTCGATGAAACGCTTGATGCGCGGAATGGCCAAGCCCGGCTTGGAAAGATAATCTAACCTGAACTCCAAAAAGGAGTTATCCCGGACTAGAGCTTCCGCCTTTTCAGTCATCGCGTGGGCATCGGAGCCGATGACGGCTACGCACAGACGCGGCAGTCGCAGGGGCAACATCCTTTGCGGGAAAGGGGAGTCGGAATTCATCATTCACGTTATGTCTGATATCCGTCCAGGACAGAGCCTGACGAACGGCGAATTATTACAGGGCCTTAATTGGTTATGCAACAAGGGATTAAGGATCGAAGGAAAAAACCTGCCATTCCGAGGGTGCCCGACACCCTCGTAACCTTGACCCACCCTTACTCTGTTGTTACCTTCCGGCTGAAAGCCTTATATTTCAAGGATATGACTAGGGAGAAGACGCTCGGCGGCCTTTTCCGGAGGTAACATGAAGAAAACAGGATTGTTAGTGTTGTTGGTGGCGACGGCAGCTTGGGCGCAGAGTGGGTCCGATAGTGCCGCGCCGCCTGAAACTCCGCAAGGGACTGTACCGTCGACGATTAGCTTCGCGACCGAGCGCGTCCAGACGCCTACGTATTCCGATGTTTATTGCTCGGGATTCATCAGCAAGCAGATTCTGCCCGATGCCAATTTCATTGCCGGCGGTCTGGAAACGCCAGAGACCACAAAGTTCTCGCGCGGCGACATTGTTTATCTTGAGGGCAAAGGATACAGCGCCGGCGCCGAATACGAGATTGTCCGCGCACTGCGGGATGTAAACGAATACGAGATGTTTCCTGGCCAGGAGAAATTGCTCAAGGAGACCGGACAGCCTTATGAAGAAGTGGGCCGGGTGAAGGTCATTGATACCCGCAGCAAGACCGCTATCGCGCAGGTGGAGTACGAGTGCGATGCCATGAATCCTGGGGACACCGCGATCCCGTTCGCCGAGAAACAACTGATGAGCTTCCACAATCCCATCCGCTTTGACCGCTTCCTTCCTGCCGGCAGCAAAGTTTCAGGACGGATCGTGATGGCGAAGGATTTTGATTCGGAACTGGGCACCGGGCAGAAGGTGTACATCAACGTCGGATCGAATCAGGGAGTCAAGATCGGTGATTATTTCCGCGCGGTGCGATCGTACGAGACTGACCTGAAAGATCCTGTGGATTCTCTCTCATTTAAAGCCTCGATGTCGGAAGACACGCAGAAGAAATCGCCTTCCTTCGATCCGGGGATGTTCGAAAAGGGGAACGGTCCTGTGATTCACGTGCGGGATTTGCCGCGCCGCTCTGTGGGTGAGATCCTCATCATCGGCGTGACCAATACGACTGCGACGGGCATGATCGTCTTTGCGTTAGAAGATGTCCACGCCGGAGACGGCATCGAGCTTGATCCGCAGAACTAGATTTCATCTGAAGCAAAGGAAGTTGAACCGGGGACGGGAAACCGTTCCCGGCTTTGTTTAAGTGTGCTTTTTGTCGCCGAACACCTCAGCGGTAAATGCTTCGATGTTGGCTCCCTTCTGCCATGCGTCGGGCGGCAGCCCAGCCTTTTGACAGGTCTGTTGCAGAAAGGTAATGCGGTCCCAACGGTGTTCTGCGGCGACTTGCGGCAGGAGCAACCCGCGAAATCCTCCAATCCCAACGAGTAATCCGTGGCGGCCGACTTCTACCGCTTCGGGCGCGATCGGCTGCGGCGGGGACATGATGCTTAGCTCAATTTCAAGATTGCGCGCTTCCTCGATGGTTACGGGATAGAAGCGAGTGTCTTCGAAAGCGGCAGCCCGCGCCACCTCGGCGACAGTCTTGTAGAGAGAGCGTGTGGGAGAGAGGTAGCCGACGCAACCCCTCAATTCGCCATTCAGATACAAAGATGCGAATGCGCCACGAAGTTCGGCGAGATGAGGGCTCGGTGGGTCGAACGAGATCTCTCGGCGCTCCAGCGCCGAGAGGATCGAATCGTGAGCCAGACGCAGCAGCAGAGTTTGTTCTTGCAGCGAAAACTCCCTGCTGGCATAGTTTCCTGACTCAAGATCAGCGGGACTAGGTCGAAGCAGCGACATCTCCGTCGGCTCGGCTAGGCGGCACAGGAGTAGGTTTTCTGCGCCGGCTCAGGATAAAGGCGCGGCGCCGGCGCTTCACCACGCGCCGGTCAATCTTCGACCAGAAGGCGACAAAGTAGTCGATCGCCGACACCAGAGAGACAAACACCATGAACCAGATCGCGAGATAGGCGATCCAGTGGATCGGGAACACGAGGTGTCCGAACAATAGCCATTCTTTCCATCGATAGTCGAGAATGACAGCCACGACGGACACGATCTGAACCACCATCTTCAGCTTGCCCAGTTGACTGGCCTCGATGGTGAATCCTTCGGAGGCGGCAATCGAGCGCAGTCCGCTAACCAGGAACTCGCGCCCGATGACGACAACGGCAATCCAGGCGGGCACCAGGCTGGGATTCAGCTGCACGAGCGTGACAAATGCGGCCGCGATCAGGAGTTTGTCGGCGATGGGGTCGAGCAGAATGCCGATCGTGGTGATCTGCTGCCGTTTGCGCGCGAGGTATCCGTCGATGCCGTCGGTCATAGCGGCAATGATGAACACAGCCGAAGCCAGGAGCTCTTTTTCTCCATGCACGCTGCTGAAGTGAGCGCTTAAAAGAATCCACATCAGCAGGGGAATGCTGAAGATACGGATCAGCGTGATGGAGTTCGGTAGATTCACACTACGGGAGATTCCGGAGGCCAGCCGGAAACCAGCTTGATTATCCTCCACGTGGAAAGGGAACGCAATGCACGATAAGCCGTAACGGAAGAATTTTTCAGAGTGGAAGGAGGTTGTTCATGGACGGCACAGAGTTTGAGTGTGCCGCCCACGCGAGAGCTCGGGCTTACTTCTTAGCTGGCGCCATCTTGTCGCTCTTCGGCTGCTTGGCGATGATCATGTCCTTGACCTTGTCGTATGTCGCCTGCGGAATGATTTTTTTGTGAACCAGATCGAGCTTGGTGCGGTAAGGACGCCCGTCGATAATCTTCTGCGAGTAGGCGTCCCCAATTCCGGGCAGTGCTTTCAGCTGATCCTTGGTTGCGGTATTGATGTCGAGCTTGTCAGACGCGGCGGGTTTCGCCATTTGAGCCGGAGCTGCCATGGCTTCAGGTTTCGACCCGGGTTCGACGTTCTGCGCTAGCGCAACGCCGTTCACCAGCGAAAGCGCAAATACGAGGACCGCAATCTGCGCCAGCAGTTTTCTTTCAATTAATTTCATCAGCGCTCCTTTCCAAATGCTAAGCGTAAATGCCGCGCTGCCGGATGGTGTATGCCACGCGATCGATCGCCAGCATGTAGGCTGCAATGCGATTGTTCACGTGGTGTGTCTCGGCATAGCGGACCACGTCGTCAAAGGATGACTTCATGATGGATTCCAATTGCTCATTTACAACGGATTCTTTCCAGAAGTAGCCCTGCCGATCCTGGACCCATTCGAAATACGAGGTGGTGACGCCGCCGGCATTGGCAAGAATGTCTGGAATGACGAAGACGCCTTTGTCGGTCAGAACGTCATCGGCAGCGGAGGTGGTGGGGCCATTCGCGCCTTCCGCCAGGATCCGGCATTTGACGCGATCTACGTTGCGGCTGGTGATCACATTTTCGGTGGCCGCCGGAATCAGAATCTCGCACGCTTCGGTGAGCAATTCGCCGGCATCGCATTTCTCCGCGCCGGGGAAGCCGTGGACCGTGCCATTTTTCTGCCGGAATTCAACCAGGGCCTTGATATCGATTCCGTTCTTGTTGTGCAAGCCACCGCCAACTTCGGCGATGCCAACAACCTTGTATCCCGCTTCGTTCATCAGCTGCGCGGCATTGGAGCCGACGTTGCCGAAGCCTTGCACAATGATGCGAGCGCGTTCGCGGTCGATTCCAAGCTTCTTGCAAGCTTCATCGCAGACGATCATGATGCCGCGGCCGGTTGCCTCGCGGCGTCCGCGGGAGCCGCCAATGTTGATCGGCTTTCCAGTGACCACGGCCGTCACGGTCTGCCGCATGTGCATGGAATATGTGTCCATCATCCAGGCCATGATCTGTTCGTTGGTGTTGACGTCGGGAGCGGGAACGTCTTTTTCGGGGCCGATGAATTCAATGAGTTCGGAGGTGTAGCGGCGGGTCATGCGCTCGACCTCGCCCATGGACATCTTGTGGGGATCGCAGATCACGCCGCCCTTGGCGCCGCCGAAGGGAATGTTGACCACGGCGCACTTCCAGGTCATCCAGCTGGCCAGAGCGCGGACTTCATCGAGGGTGACGTCGGGGGCGTAACGGATGCCGCCCTTAGCCGGACCGCGCGCGATGGAATGCTGCACGCGGAAGCCGGTAAAGACTTCCAGGTGCCCGTCATCCATTTGCACGGGGATATAGACCGTGAGTTCGCGGTTGGGATAGCGCAGAACGCGCCATAGGCCCTCGTCCAGGTTGAGCTTTTGGGCGGCCAGGTCGAAGCGCGCCCGCTGGGATTCCCAAGGATTGCTTTCTTTATCTACGTGCGGAGGCGTCGCTATCGTCGTCATAGAAGTGGTCTCCGGGATGATGGCAGGTCGGGATCTGCAGATAAATGCCGGCGCCGGGAGCGTTCCCACGGGGCGGGCAAACGTTCAGAGTATATGAGGGCGGCTGGCTGGGAAGCAAGCTGGGCACGGGGGCGGCCTGTTGCCAGTTGGTTAACAGTTTAGGGCTGCGCCGTGCGCTCCAGAGTCGCTTGTGGTCGCGGCTTACGGTGAAAGTGGTCTTTCAGCCGGAGCATAAGATGTCAGCGTCGATGATCATTCGAAGATGGCGAATCTTACGGTTCGCGACTACGGGCCGGGGGTTCCGGCGGAATTATTGAATCAGATTTTCGAACCATTTTTCCGCGTGGAAGAAGCGCGCGACGAGGACACGGGAGGAGTGGGGCTTGGGCTTTCGATTGCCAAGCGTGCGGTGCGATTGCATCGGGGCACAAGTGTCGCGGAGAATGCTTCGCCGGGATTACGAGTGCAGATCTCGCTGCCGAAATTGGCGGGATAGAGGGATCGACTTGCCGTATCCCGAGCGGCACAGCGGAGCTTCGCTCCGCCGGACAGCCGAGGGCGGCTGTCCCCACATCGCCTCTGGTTACATGACCCCCACATCGCCTCCGGTTAGATGACCCCACATCGCCTCTGGTTAGATGACCCCACATCGCCTCTCCCCACATCCCTCCGGTTAGATGTCCTCACATAAGGTCCGGGTCGCTGTCCCCACATAAGGTCCGGCCCGAAGACTATTCATCGGGCTCAGGGGCTGGTGCAGAGGTTGAGCTCGGCTGCGGCTTTTTGGCAAGAATCGCCTGCCAATTCAGAATTGCATTCCAGAGCATCCGCTGATCGCCGCGATTCATGTCGCGGTGCATGGGATTGAAATTGAAGCTGACCACATGCCCTTTGCCGACGGGCATGTCGAGGATCGCGGGACGTCCGATCAGATTGTCTTCTCCCCAGGCCTGCCCGCTGACCACGAATGGCTTGCCGCCGGTATCTCCCCACTCCATGACCATGCCGCTGCGATCTTCGGGGCCATCGAGACATGTGGTGCAATAGGCCATCCGCAGCCAGCGTCGTGGAATGTTGTAGAGGGGAAAGTTCTGCCGGAAGACATACGTGTGCGCGGGATACCCGTAGGCGATGGGAGAATCCGGCTGGTCGAATGTGACGCGCACGTGCGCCCCTGGAGTTCTGGTCTCGGACTGCTGCGATGCAGCGGAGGAAGCTCCGCCTCCGCCGGCAACACTGCGCGGCACGCCGCCTGATGCGCGGCGCACGAAACGGACTAACCCTCCTTCCAGGGAGAGCATCGTTCCGCTGCCCAGAGTCACCATGAGTCCGCCATTCTCGATGAAATGCTGGATCTGCGCGAGGCCTTCGTAGCCGATACCGCCAGTGATGTCATCGGATTCTGCTGGCGTTCCGAAGCTGGGAGTCTGCGGGGTCTTCTTGAAGGGCATCGGCGACCAGCGCTTGGGCAAGCCTTCGATCTGCTCGGCGAGTTCGAGATCGACGTTGCCATAAAGCAGCACATCGATCTTTGAACGCAGATCGCCGGCGCGTATGTCCTCATCGCGCAAATACGTGTATGGAATTTTTCGTTGATCGAGCGAGTAGCGAATCCATCCGATCGAATCGGTATCGGCCCACGGCACCCAGACGCCGATGCGCGGAGCCGGCGCTTTATGCTGCGCTACATTGGGCGCGGTCGCCACTTCTGTGAAATCTAATCCCAGTTCTGATGCGGTCGACTGAATGGCCGCGCGCAGTCCGGGCTGACCGGCGAGAATCCACGAACCGGCAGGAAACTTTTGCCCGTCTTGTTCGAACTCGTGCTCTGCGATTTCGATGTCAAACTTTGCCAGGCGATAGCGCGCAGCCAGAAAAGATTCCTGCCCCGTGTCTTTGAGCAAGTAAACGGGCCCGGAGCCGCTCACATGGCCGCTTACAAGCGGCGGAGATTGCAGCGTAGTCAGCGCGGCATCGTGGATCGACAGATCGGCAGTCGCGTCTGCTATGAGATGGAAATTGGCGGGCAATTCCCAGGAAACGTCATCGTATGGAGGCTCCCCATCTTTCGGGTAGTGCTGCGGGGTGAGCAGATCAACGGCATAGTTGCGATACGGTTGATCGAGCCGCACCACGTAAGTTCCGGCAGGATAGCTTCCATCCTTCAATTGAATCGTGCTCGATGCCTGCGAAACTTCGATCTGCTGCGCCATCAGCCGTCCGACCATCTGCGCCACCCGCTCGGGATCTCCCTGATCTTGAGGAATGAGAAATGCGTACGGCGGTTGAGTGAGCCCCTTGTGCCAGGAATCCCACGATTTCTGATAAAAGTTGCGAAGCATTTCCTTGGAGTGAGTCGCGGCGTCATCGAGCGCAATCAGCGCGCCGGTTTCCTGATAATTCAGATTGTCGCGCGCCGACCACTTCAGCACGCTCGGAGCGGGCAAGGGACGGTACCACTCCATCGAGGTCGCGCCAGGGGAAATCGAACGAAGCTCGGTTTCGGCGCTGCCGTTGCCGAAAGTTTCGTATCCGCGCCCGATGCTGTTGTGGTTCATGGCGACGGAATCGAGATAGAGATGCGCGAAGGCTTCGCCGAAATTCCAGGTTGAAACGCCGGGCATCCCCATCGCGATCATTGCTTCGACCTCATGAAAGCTGAGTTCGAGAAATTCGGTGTACGTGATCGGATCGATGTTGGGGTTATATGGACCGGTGCCGTTCCAAGTCATCATCAGGGGAACGCCTTCGTGCAGATCGTGCACTACCTGGGGATGCCATTCCATGAACATCCGGTGGACAGCTTTCGTGGTTTCGTGGGTCTGCTGGTGCGTGTCGCGGTTGATATCGACAAACGTGTACTTCGACCAATATGGAGGTGACTGGCGGGGCAGTTCGGAGCGGTCCGTCTTGCCCTTCAGATAGCGATAGAACCAGTCCACCATCTTGTCGCGGCCGTCGGGATTGGAGATGGGATTGATGAGCACGAGCAGTTGCTGGCGAATGCGCTGGATCGCCGGCTGTTCGGAAACGGCAAGCCGGTACGCCAATTCGAGGACGGCTTCGGTCGATCCGGTTTCGTCGGAATGGAGAGCAGCGTTGAAGTAATAGATTGGCCGCGATGTGGCGATTAGCTTCTCGGCGGCGGCTTTGTCGGTGCGGCGAGGATCGGCCAGTGCTGCAGTCCCGTCCTTCAGCCGGTCTAGATCGCGAATGCCGGCTTCATCCGCAATCGCCAGCAGGATGATTTCGCGTCCTTCTTCGCTGTGTCCGATGGTGAATACGCGCACTCGAGGACTCGCCGCGGCTAACGCGCGCGCGTAAGCGTAGGCCTTTTCTGTGCCGGTCAATTCTCCAGGAGCGCCCATGATGCGGCCGAAGAATTTCTCTGGAGATGGGACCGTGTTCGATTCCGGGACATACGAGACGAGCGGCGAGACAAAATGCGGATCGGTGGTTGCGGCTGCGATTGCCTGTATGGAGCCGGGTTCGGCGGTATCCGGACTTTGCGCAAGAACCGCAACGCTGCACGCAAGGAATAGCAGACACAAGCTTGAGA
Source organism: uncultured Acidobacteriota bacterium (assembly GCA_963763845.1). Lineage (GTDB taxonomy): Bacteria > Acidobacteriota > Terriglobia > Terriglobales > Acidobacteriaceae > Sulfotelmatobacter. The sequence continues at coordinate 94,566 of CAVXPX010000005.1, read as the reverse complement.
CTCGCAACATGGGGCCCCCTGGGTCGGTGAGGCCGAAGTTTATCACGCGATGGTCTGGGTGCTTGCTGCTTTGGACGTACGAAAAAGAAGATAACCACAAGGGACACGAAGGATCACAGAGGAATTCTTTAGAGATGTCCTTCGTGTGACTTCTTGCCTTTCGTGGTTGAAAGGTTTTGTGCATTGCTCCGCGTTTCGTCCTGTGATGAAATCGTGGACATGGATCGCCGAACTTTTCTTCGTCTTTCTGCCGCCGGTTGCGCTGCCATGCATTTCCCATTTGCGTTCGCTGAAAGTAATCCTTTGGCCGCGGTTCGCCTCACATTGCACCCCAATCGACTGGGCAACAAGATCGAGCCCGACTTCACCGGACTGAGTTACGAATCGGCGCAGCTGGGCAATCCGCATTTTTTCTCCGGGGAGAACGTCGAGTTAATCGGATTCGTCCGACGCCTCGGCGCATCGGGAGTCCTGCGCATCGGAGGAAATAGCAGCGAATATATTTACTGGGCTCCGGATGAAAAGAACGCGCATGCCAGCGAGGTCACGATCGCCAGCCCCGACCGCGGTTTGAAAGCTCCCTCGCCCGTGGACATTACGCCGCAAGCTGTGCGCAACCTGCGCGACTTCATCGACGCGACCGGATGGAATCTGATTTATGGCCTGAACCTCGGGACCGACACGCCCGAACACGCCGCCGATCAGGCGGCCTATGTGATCGACGTGATGGGTTCGAAGCTGATTGCATTTCAGCTGTGCAACGAGCCGGATCTTTTTTTTCGCAACGGAATCCGCAAGCAGGACTATAACGCGGCGCAGTTCGGGGACGAGTGGAAGCATTTCTACGACGTCATTCGAGCGCGAGTGCCGAACGCGCCGTTGGCCGGACCAGACACCGCCTACAACAACTCGTGGCTGGTGCCATTTGCCCAGCGATTCAAGCACGAAGCAAAGTTCTTGTCCCAGCATTACTACGCCGAGGGCCCTCCGACTGATCCGTCGATGACGATCGAGCGGTTGCTCAAGCCGAATCCGAAGCTGGAGCAAGAACTCGATGGCATGAAAAAGACGGTGCAGGAAACCGGACTGCCGTTCCGCCTGGCCGAGACAAACTCCTGCTACTCGGCCGGCAAAGCCGGCGTGAGCGACACGTTCGCATCAGCATTGTGGGGAGCGGATCTCATGTATCAGCTCGCGTCCGCCGGAGGTATGGGCATCAATTTCCACGGTGGCGGCTACGGATGGTACACGCCGATCGCGGGAACTCGCGAAGCCGGATTCCTTGCGCGGCCCATCTACTACGGCATGCTCATGTTTGCCGAGGCGGGGCCGGGGCAATTGATCGAGACGCAACTGGAGGGCCTCGATCAGGCTCCGTTGCTGACGGCTTACGGATTGAAAAGCGCCGACGGAAAGATCAAGGCGGCCGTGTTCAATAAAAATCTGGACCGTGATGTCCGGTTAACCCTGAACCCGGGCCATCCAGTTCAAAGTGCGAAAGTACTGCGCCTGTCGGCGCCGCGCGTGGACGACACGACGGACGTGACTTTTGGAGGAGCGCCGGTCGGAGCGAGCGGGACATGGTCGGCCGCGTGGGAAGAAACACCGTCCGTTCAAAACGGAAGTGTAACCATCGAACTCAAGGTTGCAAGCGCTGCGCTCGTGACATTGGAAACGTAGCAACGATCTCGCGTCAACGAGCAGGGGTAGAGGGTGATCGATTTTCTAGGAGGTTTTCTGGGCGAGTGCCTTGCCGTTTTCCAGCCGAATTTCCAGACCCTCGGCGGCTGCGCGCACTTTGGGATAGTAGTTGCGCGCATCGATGACCACTTTATCGACGATGGCATCGGTATGGTCGGGATCGTGATGGTATAGGACTAATTCCTTCGCGCCGCTCTCCATGACGATATTGACGGCTTCGCGCCAGTGGCTGTGTCCCCAACCGCGGCGGCGGGCGGCATATTCTTCGGGAAGGTACTGCGCGTCGTAGATCAGGATATCCGCGCCCTCGGCCAATTTGCGCACACCCTTATCGAATTCCGCGTCGCCCGGTTCGTTGTCAGTCGCATACACCAGGACGCCCTCTTTCGTCTCGATACGGAACCCGAGGCAGCCCTGCGGATGATTGAGCCATGCGGTCTTAATGTGGATCCCGCCCTCCATATCGAGACATCCGTTCTCGATCTTGCAGAACTCGCGATGGGCAAGCATCTTGTCGAGATTGACCGGGAAGTAGGGCGATGACATCTGCTCGGTCATGACCTGCTCGAGACTGCGAGTGCGACTGGACGAGTGAAAGAAGAACTGGCTGCCGGGATTGTCGTAAAGCGGACGAAAAAACGGCATTCCCTGAATGTGGTCCCAGTGAAAATGCGAGACGAAGATGTGGGCCGCAAACGGCTGATGACCGAACTCTTGTTCCAAGGCATGGCCCAGCACGCGAAATCCGGTGCCGCAATCGAAGATGAATAACTGATCTCCGATGCGCACTTCGACGCAGGAGGTATTGCCTCCATAGCGCATGTTCTCGGGTTGCGGAGTGGGCGTGGAACCTCGCACGCCCCAAAACCTGACCAGCATATTCGAAGATCGCTATTTTGTTATGTTCGATCCCGGGATGCTACAACGTCAATTTCGATCGCTGATTCCTTCGGCTGCCCGTTCCCACCAACGTTCAGCAATGCAACCGCAGGAAGTGGCGCAAAATGCTCATAGTACTCGGGATATGCACGATTCTACCGTCTGTAGTAAGTCCAACAAGTGACGAAAGTTTGGAAGGCAGGGTTGAGGGGGGTAAGGTTAGAGGGCGAGAATCGAAGATCACGATTCCTTCCTGGATCCCTGACCCCTGGTCCCAGATCTCTAGCACCCTGCCCCCCTGATCTATGGCCTCTTACCTCTGACCTCTGAGCCGCGTTTCCCCCTATAATAAAAATCCCCGCAAGAGCGCCACTCCGCGTGGGACCAAACCATGCTGCAGCCTGATTTCAAAGAGTTTTCCAGCCTCGCCCGGCATTCCACACTGGTTCCGGTGGTGAAGTCAGTGAGCGCCGACCTGCTGACTCCGGTGTCCGCGTTTCTAGCGATCGCCCGGCACGAACCGCACGCATTTCTTCTGGAGTCGGTGGAGCGCGGCGAGCAGATTGGACGATACACGTTCCTCGGCGCACGGCCTTACATGCTGGTGAAGGCGAGCCGCGGATCGGTTGAGATCATCCGTGGGCGCAAGCGTGAAGTCGTTCGGGAGAGCGTGTTCCAGGTGGCGAAGCGTCTGCTTCGCGAGCATCGTCCGGCAAGCGTTCCGGGTCTTCCTCCATTCCTTGCCGGAGCAGTTGGATATTTTGCTTACGACTTTGTGCGGCAACTGGAGAAAATCGGGGATCATGCGAAAGACGATCTGTCCCTGCCCGATGCCGAGTTGATGTTCTTTAATCGCCTGCTGGCGTTCGATCACCTGCGTCACCAGATTCATATTGTGGCAGTCGCTGACGTTTCGGCCGAGACTCCGCGGCGGGCTTACGATCGCGCCTTGCGTGACCTTGCCGCACTCGAGCGGAAGCTCGCGAGTGGATTGAGCCCGGCCCTCTGGCGCAAATCGGCAAGAAAGAAGCCGGGTAAACTCAATGTGCATGCCGCAACCCGCCGAGAAGCATTCCTCGACGGTGTGAAGCGATGCAAGGAATACATCGCGGCGGGCGACATTTTTCAGGTTGTGCTGTCGCAGCGGCTGGATTTCGTTCCAGAAGTCGCGCCGTTTGATTTATATCGCGCCCTTCGGCAGGTCAATCCGTCGCCCTATCTTTACTTTCTGCAGATGAATGGCAGGCACATTCTCGGATCGTCCCCCGAGATGCTGGTGCGGGTCACCGGCCGTAAATTGGAATACCGGCCAATTGCGGGGACGCATCCCCGCGGCCGCGATGAGGCCGAAGACGCACAGCTTGAGCAAAAGATGCGCAACGACGAAAAGGAACGGGCGGAACATGTCATGCTCGTCGACCTGGGCCGCAACGATCTTGGGCGCGTCAGCGAGTATGGCTCGGTGAAAGTGAAAGATCTGATGTATGTCGAGCGCTATTCGCATGTGATGCATCTGGTTTCCGCGCTGGAAGGGACACTGCGGAAAGACCTCGATGCACTCGATGCCTTCGCCGCCTGCTTCCCCGCCGGAACGCTCAGCGGCGCGCCGAAAGTGCGGGCTATGCAGATTATTGAAGAACTCGAGCCCACCCGCCGAGGCATCTATGGCGGATCGGTTCTGTATGCCGATTTTGCGGGCAATCTCGACTCCTGCATCGGTATTCGCACCCTGCTGATGAAAGGCAAGAAGGCATACCTGCAAGCCGGAGCGGGCATAGTGGCCGATTCCGATCCGGCGACTGAGTTTCAGGAGTCGATGAATAAAGCGCAGGCGCTGCTGCGAGCGGTAGAGATGGCGCGGGGCGATGCAGGAGCCAGGGGCTAGGGTCAGGGACTGGCGGTGGTACGAACGATGTTATCTTCGCATTTTTATTTTCGCGGTGGCAGAGCGCGAACGAGGCCGTTAATAATCTTGATCTAACGATCTGCTCTCGCGAACTGGTTAGCTCGGCTACTTCCTTGAATCTTAAGAATGGATGCGTTTCGTTACCTGACACCCAGCCCCCAATCGCTAACCCCTAGCCCCTGATCTCTGCCCCTGCTGCAGGAAGTTTTCTACCAGCTTCTTTCCCGCATCGGTGAGAACGCTCTCTGGATGGAACTGCACTCCCTCGACCGGATATCTTCTATGGCGGAGGCCCATGATGGTTCGCGTGCCATCTTTCTCGGTCGTCCACGCGCTGACTTCCAACTCAGCGGGCAGCTCTTTTTCTTCGACAATCAGAGAGTGATAGCGAGTCGCCGTCATGGGCATCGGCAGTCCCTGAAACACCGTCCTGTTATCGTGCATGACCGCGCTCGTCTTGCCATGCATCAGATGGGGCGCGCGAACGACCTTCCCGCCAAACGCTTCGCCGATCGCCTGATGTCCGAGGCAAACCCCAAGCACCGGAACTTTTCCCGCGAAGTGGCGGATGAGCGCAATGCTGATTCCGGCCTCGCGTGGTGTGCACGGCCCCGGAGAAACCACGATTCGCTCCGGCTGCATCGCTTCGACTTCTGCCACCGTGATCTGATCGTTCCGCCGGACCTCGACCTTTGCGCCCAACTCCCCGATATACTGCACGAGGTTGTAGGTAAAGGAATCGTAGTTGTCGAGAACGAAGACCAAGAGTTACTCCTCGGATATGAGCTTACACCAGGGATCAGGGACTAGAGGTCAGGGACCAGACTCGTGACTTGAGGTAACTCTTTTGCCAGGGGTGTTGGATTACCGACCTTCAAATCTTGTGGACCTCTGACCCCGGACCCCCGACCCCGGACCCCCGACCCCTGATCCTGTCCCCTGAAAGAGCCACGCGCTGACCCAAGGGTGGTATTGACCGGCGCGTGGGCGCCGACGCATCCTCTCTTACGTCGTTTTGCGCGCTACTTTGGAGGATGCATGGCCGAGCCCCAGCAGGAGAAGAGGGCTGCACGAAGATTTCCGTTGCGCGTTCCCGTCACTGTACGCCGCGAGCAGGCTGGTCCGAATGAGAATGCTCTGATCCGCGACGTCAGCGCCCGCGGCATCTGTTTCTATCTCGAATCCGCCATCTCGCAGGGATCCCAGATCGGATTCACTCTGACGCTTCCGCCGGAGATTACCCTCACCGAAAGCATCCGAGTGCAATGCAAAGGCCGTGTGGTGCGCGTGGAAGACGGGGGTCCGGATGGGAAAGTTGGCGTCGCCGCAGTCATCGAGGAGTACGAATTCCTTCCGGAAGCTTAGATCAGGGGGAAAAACCCCGCCGGATCCACGCGATGCTGAGGTGCTTGCTCTAATAACTGGTCTTAAAGCATTTCCCTAGCTCCCAAACCCCATTCCCTGATAAATTTCCTTCAACCGTCCATTGATTGAAGGGATAGCTGTGCTCCGAACCCGATTCGTGTCCGCAGTCGTGTTTCTGTTGTTGGCCGAAGCAGTGTTCGCGCAGAACTTTGGCCCCTCACGCCGTATCAAGAGCATTCGCATCGTTCACGAAAAGGGTGTACCGGCGGTTGAGATCATTTCCAGCGGTTCAGTCATTCCTCAGATACAGACTCTGGACTCCCCGCCGCGTCTCGTGATCGATCTGCCAAATTCTCTGCTGGCCATGACTACGAATCGGATCGAAGTACAGAAGGAAAACATTCTGGCGATCCGCGTCCGCCAGTTTCAGAACAAGCCTCCGGTGACCCGCATCGTGCTGGACCTGCTCGCGCCCTATGGCCATTCCTGGGACGGGACAGGCAACCGGCTGATGGTGCGCCTCAAGCCTCCCGAAGACGTCAATGCCGGCAAGAAAACGCCTTCTCCCCAGCCCGAGCCGGAAACGGGATTCGAATTGACGCGCGAGGCCACCGTGGTGCCTGTATCCGGAGAATCCGGAGCGACGGTCATGGATGCCAGCCGGTTGGCCGCCGGTTCCGCCGTAACGGCCGGCTCCGACACGACCATCCTGCACCTTCCGCGTGGAGGCGAAGTCCGCGTCTGCCCAGGGACCACGCTCTCGGTAACGCCATCGCAGACCAAACGCGATCTGATGTTCGGCATGAGCACCGGAGCGATCGAAACGCATTACTCGCTCACCGCTTCCGCGGACGCGGTGATGACGCCCGATTTCCGCATCATGTTCGCGGGGCCGGGGGAGTTCGACTTTGCCATAAGCGCCGACTCCCACGGTAATACCTGCGTGCGCGGACTGCGCGGCAATACGTCGTCGGCCGTTGTCTCCGAGTTGATGGGGAACCGGATCTATCAGGTCCGGCCGACGGATCAGGTCGTGTTTCGCGCCGGGCAGATCGACAAGGTGGATAACGATGTTCCGTTAGAGTGCGGATGTCCGCCTCCGCCGACTCCGGTGTTGCGGACAAGTAATTCGCCGGCTACGGTGCCGGAATCACAACTGCCGGGGAAGGTTCGGTTGGGTGCGGGATCGCCCGGTACTTCGACCAACAACGATCCTCAGCCCGGTGCCGCGCTATCCAACGGGCCCGAAACTGCGGCCTTGCCGCGCACCCAGAGCAACGAGGTGCATGTAGAGGTTGACGCGCCGTTTGTTTTCAGCGCGAAGAACCGCGCAGCGATGGCCGCAGCGTCCCCGATTCGCGCCACCCGAGATCTTCCTGTGGAAGAATCTCCCGATCGGCAGGTTCATCTTGATGCGGTGGTTCAGCCGCCTCCGGGTCCCGATAAGACCGAACACAAAAAATCGGACCACCACGGCTTCTTCGGACACATCAGAGGTTTCTTCTCCTCAGTATTTCGATAGCTCCGGAAATCCTTTTTTCCGCCTGGCGCGTCCTACGGCAAGTTAGCCTCAGCTTCTCTCAAGCCGTCTTCAGGAGGGCGCCATGACCGCAGCATCTCTTGGACCGGGGCCCAATCTGTTTTCGATTCTTTCCAGTACTGCGAATTCGAAAACCCGGCGGGAGACGTTTTTTCTCTCACTCCTGGGGCAGGCTGCGATTCTGGCACTGATCATTTACCTGACTCCGTATGTGATTCACGGTACCGGCAGGATTGTGCGGAATGTCTCCAACTTCCCGCAGCTGCCGCTGATTTTCTCAGGTCATAACGGGGGAGGCGGCGGCAACTTCGATCCTCTGGCAGCATCGCGTGGGAATCCGCCGCGTGCGTCGCTTGAAACGCAAATCGTTCCGCCGACGGTCATTGTCCCCAAAGAAATGCCGAGGTTGCCGGTCGAGGAAACCGTGGTTGTCGCACCGGAAATCAAGTTTTCCCAGGTTGGCAAAATCGGAGATCCACTTTCACCGTATGCCCACTGGTCCTCGAACGGGCCCGGTGGACCAACTGGCATAGGGCCCGGATGTTGCGGCGGAATCGGACCGTCGAGTGGTCCGGGAGTCGGAGATGGGGCGCCGGGAATTTATCCGGCCGGCAAGATGGGGACGACTATCCCGGAGCCAATCTATAGCCCGGAGCCGAGCTTCTCGGAAGAAGCGCGCAAGGCGAAATTCCAGGGTATCGTGGTGCTCATGCTGGTGGTTGGAAAGGACGGGCGTCCCTACAACATTCAAGTCGGGCAAAGCTTAGGGATGGGACTCGACCAGAAGGCAATCGAAGCGGTGTACCGGTGGCGCTTTCGGCCCGCCACATTGAACGGCGAACCCGTTGCCACAAAGATCGCCGTTCAGGTGGATTTTCACTTGTATTAGATCGGGCAATATATTGATCGGGCCGCCAGCAACCTGCGAGTCCTAGCTGCGCCGGATCGCCTTGCGCAGCGGTTCCGCGCGCTCGCGCAGGTCGTCTGCCAGTTCGGCTCCGCGGTTGGCGACGTCGCGCACGCGATCACCAACCTCGCGCACACGGTCTTTGGCGTCTTCCGCCCAATCGCCGAAGTTGTCTTTCGCGTCTTCGTAGCCCCGCTGCAGATCGCGCCGCATCTGTTTGCCGGTCTTAGGAGCCAGCAAAAGGCCGGCCATCGCTCCGATACCCATCCCGATCAATAAAAACGTAATCGCCGTGCCAACATTGCTTCCTTCTGAAGATTCATAACGTCCAGTGCTTGTCATGAGGACCTCACTCTTTCCGCCCGCGAGCTGCGAGCCTTAGCATTCTCTTCGCCGTATCGAACCCCTGAATTCTAGTCCCGCGGAGCGTTATGACTCCGGCAAAATGTATTTCACTCCGCCCGACTTCGATGAGTTCATCGTGGGGAAGGTTTCTTTTCCAGCGCACGTAAGTGTAAAATAACAGTTTAGCCCTCGTGGCGGCGGAACTTGTGGCTTGCCCCGCCCTTCGGCGCGTTGCGCTTGCCTCCGGGCAGGCTCTTGCGCCGGCGTCAAACCGCAATCGTACAAGGAGAGTTTTTCAAGCGATGTCGATCCCTGCCACCCAGCTACGTCCCGGCATGATCATCAAGCACAACAATGATCTGCATTCCGTTTTCAGCGTGGAGCATCGTACGCCCGGCAACCTGCGGGCCTTCATCCAGGCCAAGCTGCGCAACCTTCGTACCGGCGCCATGTTCGAACACCGCTTCCGCTCCCCCGATCCCATCGAGAAGATCAACGTCGATGAGGTCGAGATGCAGTTCCTCTACGCTGACGGCGACAGCTACTACTTCATGGACACCAGCAACTACGAGCAAACCCATCTGACCAAGGAGATTCTTGGCGACGCAGTCGAATACCTCATTCCCAATCTCGAGATCAAGGTGGAGTTTTTCGACGGCAAGGCCGTGGGCATCGAACTTCCGCAGACCGTGATCCTGACTGTGATTGAGACCGAGCCCGGACTGAAGAGTGCCACCGCGTCGAGCGTAACCAAAGCCGCGAAGACCGAGACCGGTTTGGTGGTGCAGGTTCCGCCCTTCATCAATGAAGGCGAGAAGATCAAGGTCGACACCTCCGAGGGCGCATACCTGTCACGAGCGTAGGGAATGGTTGATGGTTGATTTTTGAATTTGATTGAAAACTGGATGGCTTCAGGCCACGCCTTCAATCGACAATCAAAAATCAGCAATCAACATTTTTTATGACCGAGAAACCCATCGAGGCGCGGCGCTACTTCGTACGCGGACGCGTGCAAGGAGTTGGGTTCCGCTGGTTCGTCGAGCGCGAGGCGCACATGTTGGGGATCGCCGGCTGGGTGCGCAACAACCACGACGGCAGCGTGGAGGTCCTGGCACAGGGCACGCGCGATCAGCTTTCCGGATTGCACTCGCGTCTGCGCGAGGGCCCGCGGGCGGCTCGGGTAGATGCAGTAGAAGTCTCCGATGCCAGGCCCGTTGCGGGAATGAGTTCATTCCGCATCGAAGGCGCGTGGTAGAAGTTTCAACGTTTCAAAGGTGCAAAGTTTCAAAGTTAAGACAAGGCGCTGGAATTTCTCGAAACTCTGCAACATTGAAACTTTGAAACCTGGTTCGCAAGGAGCAAGCCACAGATGCCGAATCCGGCACTTAACTCCGCCTATTTGAAGTCCTTGATCCGGGAAGTTCCCGATTTCCCCAAGAAGGGCATTCTCTTTTACGACATTACTACGCTGTTGAAAGACAAGACCGGATTCGCGACCCTGATCGACAAGCTTTCCGAGCACTACATTGCCCAGGATATCGACCTGGTACTGGGGATGGAGGCCCGCGGCTTTATCTTCGCGCCAGCCTTGGCCTATCGTCTGAATGCGGGATTTGTGCCCGTCCGCAAGCCCGGAAAGCTCCCTGCGGAATGCGTGAAGTACGATTACGCGCTCGAATACGGCACCAACACGCTCGAGATCCACAGGGATGCAATTCAGAAAGGCCAGCGCGTGTTGATCGTGGACGACCTTCTGGCAACGGGCGGAACGGCCGAAGCCACCGCCAAACTGGCGGAATCGCTGGGTGCCAGGATCTCCGGGCTGGGGTTCGTTGTGGAACTCGACTTCCTCAAAGGCCGGGATAGACTTAAAGGGTACGAGGTGATGTCGCTGCTGCGTTACGACAAGTAGACGGGAATGGAATCAGAAACGGGCCGATCCTGGTGAAGGATGCGGCCCGCTTCCTTTTATGAAAGTCGTTATTACTTCCAGACCCGTTCGACCAGAACCGCCAGTCCGATCCAGAAAGCGGCGCTGAACGTGACCGAGAGTGCCAGGCCGGAAATCGCGCCCCAGTTCACTCCCTGGTGCAGATCACTTTGTTCATACTCCGACCATGAATCGATGGCTCCAACTTCGGTTGAAGATGCGAAAGATCCGCTCCAGCGTTCGGGGATGGCTCGAAGACGAAGGACGCGGGTGCTCGCCAGGGGGGAGAACTGCAGCAACTTAGAACTCACGAAGCACCTCCGCAATTACAAATGCAAGTTTCTTACCATATCTCCGAGCGCCGCAAGTAACTGAAAATATGACCCGATTTTAGCGCCGGAGGTTACTCGGTTGACGATTTGTGTCAAAAAGGCACTATGGACTGACAATTCCTGTGTGATTTCCCGCACCAGCCCTCAACCCTCAACCAGCAACAAGTGCGAGCCTTTCGGCAAATAGCTCTTGCGCCGGAACCAGTCCTCCATCGCTTCCTTCAATTGATCCACCGGCACGGTTGAGCCAATCTCCATGCGTCCGTCCGACACCGGAAGCGTGTCATCAAAGATGCTGGCATTGGTGAAGCTTCTCATCGAAAACGAATCGAGCCATTTCAAAGGACAAGGAACCGTGGCTCCGTTTTCTTCGTATTCGACTCGGACCTTACGGGCGAACATTTCTCTGATTAAAACACAGTGTGGTTCCCCTAAACACTCTTCCAAATAGACGAGAAGCCCGAACGTCGGTGGTTAACAGACGTTCAGGCCCTCGGGTCTGTTCGCCCGAAACATTTACGAACGTACTTTCAGACTCGGAGCAACTTCATTGATCTTGGGATCTCTGGAAAACCTTTTTTCCTGACGGGCGCGATATAAAAATTCGTGTCCCGTCAATCGTCCCGGATAATACCACTTCAGGAGAGCTTGAGGCTCGGCTGAAGGCCGCTCCGCGAAGGTCAGCTCGGTGCGATTCGTTGACTCCGGCCGGATCGCCGGTACGGTCAGCAAGGTCGCATACTCGTTGTTCCAATTCTTACTGAACACTTCCACGATGTTCCGGTTGGCAGGGCCATTTGCGAGGACGAACCAATACGTCCCCGCGGGTAGAGTTACATGAGGTAGTGCCACTGGCTGATTGAACGACAATTCCGTCCGTTGGTTCCACTCGTCCGCATGCGCGGCGGGCAGAAGCACGCCGCAGGCCAGAATCAAACCGAACGCAACAGATAATGCTCTTCTCATCCACATATTCTTTCTCCTTCCGATCCCTCTATTAACTAGGAATGTCCGGAGATTCCACGGGTTGTCCTCTTGAGCAACATATCGTGACACGATACATAAAAAAGATTCCGGATTGGGGATGTACCATCCGGACCCTAGGGAAATCTCTGAACCCGGCGGAGAAAAACCCTCAGAAAGAGCGGCGGCGCAGGAAATAATGCGGGCTTTATGTGAATTGTCCGGTTATCGCTGGAGCCGGGGGCCGGCGGCTTTCACCTCGGCTGGCGGGTCGAACTTCTCAAAGTTCTTGCTGAAACGCTCGCGCAGGTCCTGCGCGGCTTTGTCGTACGCGGCCTTATCGGGCCACGCGTTGCGCGGGTTCAAAATCTGTGGCGGAACGGCGCGGCAGGCTTTCGGAATACTGAATCCAAACGTCGGCTCGATTTCGAACTCCTGATGGATCAGTTCACCCTCCACCGCCGAGTCAACCATGGCACGCGTGAAGGGGATACTCATGCGTCGTCCGACGCCATAAGGCCCGCCCTGCCAACCGGTATTCACCAGCCAGCATTGAGCGTTATGTTCGCGCAGACGGCGTCCGAGCATTTCCGCGTAGACCTTGGGAGCCAGGGGCAGAAACGGCGAACCAAAGCACGTCGAGAATGTTGCCGATGGTTCCTTCACGCCCGCCTCAGTTCCTGCGATTTTGGCCGTGTATCCCGAGAGAAAGTGATACATAGCCTGTTCCGGCGTCAACTTCGAAATCGGCGGCAGAACTCCGAATGCATCCGCGGTCAGGAAAACCACGTTCCGGGGATGCCGGCCAATTCCGGGGATCACAGCATTGTCGATGAACTCCACGGGATAGGCCGCGCGCGTGTTTTCGGTTTTGCTGTCATCTTCGTAATCGGGGATTCGGGTGCGCTCATGCAGTGTGACGTTCTCCAGCACACAACCGAAGCGCAGCGCATTCCAGATCTGTGGTTCGTTCTGCTTCGAGAGCTTGATGCACTTGGCGTAGCAGCCGCCTTCAAAGTTGAAGACGCCGTCCGCGCTCCAGCCATGTTCGTCGTCTCCAATCAAATCGCGGGAGGGATCGGCCGAGAGCGTCGTCTTGCCTGTGCCGGAAAGTCCGAAGAAGAGCGCGCTCACGCCATTGTGGCCGACGTTGGCCGAGCAGTGCATGGGAAACACATTGCGCTGGGGCAACAGGAAATTCATCACGCTGAAAATGGACTTCTTCATCTCGCCGGCATACGAAGTTCCGCCGATCAGCACCGTGCGCCGCATGAAATTCAGCAGGATGAACACCTCGGAGTTCACGCCGTCCCGCTTCGGATCGGCCTTGAATTCGGGAGCCGAGATTACGGTGAATTCCGGATGATGATTTCTGAGTTCCTGCGGAGTTGGCCGCAAGAATAACTGCCGCACAAACAGGTTGTGCCAGGCATATTCGTTCACCATTCGCACGGGCAGCCGGTAGTTTGGATCGGCGCCGCAGAACAGATCCTGCACATAAAGTTCGCGTCCGCGTAGATGCTCCATCACCCGCGTATAAAGAGCGTCAAACTTTTCCGGCTCGAAAGAGGCGTTGACTGCGCCCCATGCCACGGTGTGCTCGGTCATCTCATCTTTCACAATGAACTTATCTTTTGGGGACCGGCCGGTGCGATTCGTATATCCGACAATGGCGCCATTGGCCGCAAGCTTCGCTTCATCCCGCCGGATCGAATGCTCGACCAGCATCGCCGGCGGCAGATTGAAATAGGTGCGGCCTTCACTCAGCAACTCGGCTACGTCGCTGACATGCATCATGGTAGCCATCGGGAGATCTCCTAAACGTGCCCGAAAACAGGGTTCAAAGCAAAAGCGTTCTATTCTCGCTCAAAAAGCTGGCGCTTGCCAAGAAAGCCAACTCGCCGGTTTAGAAGAATCGTTATTGTTCGCGTATGAGAAGAACCACTGAGATGAGATGCAGGAGATACCCTATGCGATTTCGACGAGAGTGTCGGTGGATGGGAAGCCTGCGGCATCAGTTGGCGAGATCGTTCTTGCGACGGCAGACTTCAATCTGGGCATCTAGTCCGATGTTTTGTAATCACACGCCCTGCGGCACGGTTCACAGTACATCAGGCCGTCGTTGCAGATTCGAACATCAATCGCGGACTGGCATAAGCAGCAAAACTTCTCGCATTGGCACGAGTCTTCCGGCTGCTCGCATTGCGCGCAACGATATTTTGCGGTTCCTGTTCCGTAGCTCATGCAACCAATCTAGCGTGCGGATTACCAAGCGAAAACGTGACCGAGGTAACAAGGGTGGCCGGCGGGAGCATCAAGTTCCAGCCGTGCTTGGGGACATCGATCATTCCTGCATATTTCCTATGCCGCGAAAGGCACAGATCCCGAACCCCTGATCCCTGACCTATATAATTTCCACAATGACTTTCCAACAGCTTCTGGATGGCGTGGAGTTTCTCAGCCAGAGCGGAAACCCCGACGTCACCAGTGTGGAATACGACTCGCGCCGCGTGAAACCGGGAAGCTTATTCGTCGCCATGCGCGGTGAGAGTTCCGACGGCAATCGCTTCATCGACAAAGCGATTCAAGCGGGCGCGGTTGCCATCGTGACCGATTCGCCCAGTGAGAAGCCGCGCGAGAGAGTTGCCTGGGCGCTCGTCCCGCATGGCCGCCGCGCGCTGGCTCGCCTGAGCCAGAATTTCTACAGACATCCCGCCGAGCGGCTTGCGATTACCGGCATCACCGGAACCAACGGGAAGAGCACAACTGCATTTCTGGTCGAAGCGATCCTGTCCGCGGCCGGACGAAAGAGCGCACTGGTGGGAACGATCGAATATCACGTCGCCGGACACATCTATCCCGCTCCGCACACCACTCCGGAAGCTCTCGAGCTCTCACGACTGTTCAGCGAGGCGCTCGGACAAGGCGCAACCGAAGCAGTGATGGAAGTCTCTTCCCACGCTCTTGCTCAGCAGCGCGTCTTCGGCGTGCCCTTCGATGTGGCCGTGTTCACCAATCTGACGCGCGATCACCTCGATTATCACCACACCATGGACGAGTACTTCTCCGCCAAACGGGTGCTGTTCGAAGGCTGCGGCACCGATCCGCCGCGAGCAACCGTAACAAATCTTGACGACAAATTCGGAGTGAAACTCGCCGACTTCAGCCGAAAGCGGAGTGCGGTCGTTCTCACCTACGGATGGGATCGGGGCGATTTCCACGCCCGGGATGTCGATATCGCTCCGCGCGGAACGCGCTTCGATCTGATTACGCCGGAAGAAAAGATCGCTGTTTTTTGTCCACTGATTGGCCGTGTCAATGTCTACAACATTCTGGCTGCGAGCGCCGCATGTTATGCGCGCGGTTGCGACGCCCCAGCGATCGCTAGCGGCATCGCTTCTCTGACGCACGTCCCTGGAAGATTTCAGCGTGTCGACTGCGGGCAGCCCTTTACGGTCGTTGTCGACTACGCTCACACGGACGATGCGCTGCGAAATCTGACGGCGCTGGCCCGGGAATTCGTCTCTCGCGATGGCGGATCGGCGCGGGTGATCACTCTGTTCGGCTGCGGCGGAGATCGCGATCGCGCCAAGCGCCCGATGATGGGAGAAGCTGCCGGACGCGGCAGCGATCTCGTCATTCTCACCTCCGACAATCCGCGCAGCGAGGATCCGCGCGCCATCATCAACGATGCGCTGGTCGGACTGCAAAAGACGGGCGTGAAATACAACGTGGAAGTCGATCGCAGAAAGGCGATCGTGTTGGCCATCAATGAAGCGCGCCCCGGAGACATCGTGCTGCTGGCCGGCAAAGGTCACGAGAAGGTGCAGGTTACGCGCGAAGGATCGAATCCGTTCGATGACGTGGAGGTGGCGCGCCAGGCTCTCAAAGCCAGCGGATTCGATTGTGAAGCCGCCGCTGCGGAGCGCACCCCATGAAACTCAAACTCGCGAAAATTGCGGAATTTATATCCGCGCCGAGCGCGCCACTGTCCGATCCTGAATCCATCGCGCAGGGATATTCCATCGATTCCCGCACCGTTGCGCCTGGCGAGCTTTTTTTTGCCGTGAAGGGCGAGCGGCTCGATGGGCACGATTTTGTCGCGGCGGCTCTCGATCGCGGCGCACTCGCAGCCGTTGTGCGTGCCGATCAGTTGGACCGCTTCTCCGATAAAGCGCGCCTTTTGCCGGTCGAAGATACGCTGATCGCCCTGCAGTCCCTGGCCAAGGCCGTTCGTAAGATGTGGGGCAAGCCGCTAATCGGAGTTACCGGCTCGGCAGGAAAGACCACGACGAAAGAAGCGATCGCCCATGTGCTTGGTTCGCGATTCCGGGTGCTGAAGTCGGAAGGCAACTTCAACAATCATTTCGGATTGCCTCTCATGCTCCTGAAGATCGAGCCCGAGCATGATCTGGCGGTCATTGAGATGGGCATGTCGCACGCCGGCGAAATCCGCGCGTTGGCGAAGATCGCTCAGCCCGAGATCGGGGTCGTGACCAATGTTGCTCCGGTGCATCTCGAATTCTTCGATTCTCTTGCAGGAATCGCCCGGGCGAAATACGAACTGGTCGAATCTTTGCCCGCCAGTGGAACCGCCGTCCTTAACGCCGACGACGAATACGTATCGCAGTTTGGCCGCGGCTTCAAGGGCGGGGTGATCACCTACGGGAGATGTTCCACGGCTGAAGTGCGCGCAGAGAATGTCGAGTCCTGCGGCGCGGCAGGTTCGAAGTTCGACATCGTTACACCCGCCGGATGCGAACATGCCGTGCTTCCGCTCGTCGGAGAACACAACATCCTGAATGCCCTGGCCGCGGTTTCCGTCGGACTCGCGCGTGGCATGAAGATCGAGGAATCCGCCGCCGCGCTTGCCACGATGAAGCCCGCCGACAAGCGCGGGCAGGTTCTCCAACTGGGTAACATCACGGTCATCAACGATTGCTACAATTCCAATCCGAAAGCCCTCCAGGCGATGGTCGATGCGCTGGCCTCGATGAAGGCGCAACGCCGCATTGTAGTCGCAGGCGAGATGCTGGAGCTCGGACCTGCCGGCGAGGAGATGCATCACGATGCCGGGCGGCTCATCGGCAAGAAGAAGATCGATCTGCTCGTCGGTGTGCGCGGGTTGGCGCAAGCCATGGTCGAGGGCGCTCGAGATGCGGGAATGAAGGCGGTCTTCGTTGCCACACCGGAGGAAGCGGGCGAGTGGCTGTCCCGCGAAACGCGCGATGGCGATGTTGTGTTGTTGAAGGGGTCACGCGGAGTGAAACTGGAAAAAACGCTGGAGACGTGGCAGGCAAAGCGGCTTGCAACTGGTTAATTGCTAATTGCCGGATGCTGAATGCGGAGAGTGCTCTACTCGGAGGCTGATTGCTCTATTGGCTGTTATTCCTGAAGCTGCAACGTTACGTTGCGCCGTTCCGTATTTTTCGATACGTCACGTTCCGCACTGCCTTCGCCAGCCTGACCGCTCTGTTCACTGCGTTGATCGTCGGCCCGCTCGTGATCGGCCGATTACGTGATTTCCAGATCGGCCAATACATCCGCGAGGAAGGTCCCAAGGCGCATCAGAAGAAAGCAGGCACGCCCACGATGGGAGGGCTGCTCATCGTCATTGCCATCGTCGTTCCCACGCTGTTATGGGCCGACCTCAGCAATCGCTTCGTCTGGATCGCCGTATTTTCCGTCTGCGCCTACGCCGCCATCGGATTCACTGACGACTACACCAAGCTAACTCACCGCCGCAATCTCGGCCTCACCGGACGCGCCAAGCTGGCTCTGCAAGTCGCGACCAGCATCATCATCGCCTCGATGCTGATCGCCATGCAGACCTACGGCCTGTATTCGACGAAACTCATCGTGCCCTTTTTCAAACAATTTCATCCTGATCTGGTGGTCGGCGCTCTGGAGCGTAATCCCCACCTCTGGCCGCTCGCGTTCCTGCCGTTCATGGCATTCGTGGCGCTTGTCATCGTCGGCTCCAGCAACGCTGTGAACCTGACCGATGGCCTGGATGGCCTCGCGATCGGCTGCACCGTGATTGCTGCCGGCGCTCTCACAGTGCTGACGTACGTTAGCGGTCACGCTACCTTCGCGACCTATCTCGAACTTCAGCGCATGCCGCAGGTGGCCGAGCTAACGGTCTTCTGCGGGGCCATGGTCGGAGCCTCCATCGGATTTCTGTGGTATAACGCGCATCCGGCGGAAGTCTTCATGGGCGATGTCGGATCGCTCGCCCTCGGCGGCGCTATCGGAACCGTCGCCGTCATGGTGAAGCAGGAATTATTGTTGCCCTTCATCGGCGGAGTCTTTGTCATCGAAGCCCTCTCCGTCATCCTGCAAGTGGGCTCATACAAATTGCGCAAGAAGCGCATCTTCAAGATGGCGCCAATCCACCATCACTTCGAATTGCTGGGATGGTCCGAATCGAAGGTGATCGTGCGCTTCTGGATCGCGTCCCTGGTTTTCGCCTTGTTCGCCCTGACGACCCTCAAGCTGCGCTAACAGGCGGGAGAAAGAATTGTTGACTGTCGATTATTGCTCGCTGAATAAACCCCGCCTGCCCCGGATGCGATAAGATTTCCATTCAACCATCAACCATCAACCATCAGAATTCAATTTCATGGAACTGAACGGCAAACGCGTGCTGGTGGTCGGCCTCGGGAAGTCCGGTGTAGCCTCGGCTTTGTTTCTGAAAAAGCACGGAGCCAGAGTCGCCGTTTCCGATACCAAGAGCGGTGACGAGCTGCGCAACGAGATCCCGGTACTACTAGACCACGGAATCGCCGTCGAAACCGGAGGCCATGGCGAGCGCACCTTTCGCGGGCAGGACCTGATCGTCGTATCGCCCGGAGTCCCGGTGGATGCTCCTCCGCTCGTGCAGGCTCGCTCGCTTGGCGAAAGTGTCATCGGCGAGGTTGAACTCGCCGCGCAATTTCTTCCCGGTCCGATCGTTGCCATCACCGG
This sequence comes from uncultured Acidobacteriota bacterium, assembly GCA_963763845.1. Classification (GTDB taxonomy): domain Bacteria; phylum Acidobacteriota; class Terriglobia; order Terriglobales; family Acidobacteriaceae; genus Sulfotelmatobacter. The sequence goes on along the minus strand of CAVXPX010000005.1, from coordinate 75,732 downwards.
CTCCAACGGCAAGACGACCACGACCACTCTGACCGGAGAAATTATGGCGGCTGCGGGGGTTCCCATGCTGGTCGGAGGCAATATCGGAACGCCTGCGATTTCGCTCGCCGATCGAGCCAACAAAGAAACGGTCATCGTGCTGGAGGTTTCCAGCTTTCAGCTTGAAACGATCGCCACTTTTCGCCCGAAAGTTGCCGTCGTCCTCAACGTCACGCCCGACCATCTCGACCGCCACCGCACGCTCGACGCGTACGTAAATGCCAAGGCACGCATCTTCGAGAATCAGCAATCAGGCGATTTCGCGGTCCTTAACGAGGACGATTCGACTTGCGTAACGCTGGCCGCGAGGACCAAAGCTCAGGTCTTCTGGTTCAGCCGCCACAAAGAAGTGCGCCAGGGAGCCTGGGTGCGCGACGGCAAAATTCTGTTCCGCGACGCCAACGGCCAGCGCGAGATCCTCGACGTGGCGGACATTCCTCTGAAAGGCGCGCACAATCTCGAAAACGTTCTAGCCGCGGTTTGCGCCGGAGCTCTGATGGGCTGCGCTCCCGAAAAAATCCGGCAGGCTGTCAGCGATTTCAAAGCCGTCGAGCACCGGCTGGAATTCGTGGCGACCATTCGCGGCGTCGACTACTACAACGACTCCAAGGCCACTAACGTCGATGCCACGATCAAAGCTCTGGAATCATTCCCCGCGAACATTCATCTGATTCTTGGCGGCAAAGACAAGGGCAGCGATTACACCGTCCTCAACGATCTGCTGCGCAAACGGGTGAAGCGCGTGTACACCATCGGCGCGGCGGCGGCCAAGATCGAATCGCAGATCGTTTCAGCCAAAGATGGCGGCCCGGAACTCATTCACGCCGAAACACTCGAAAATGCCATCCGCAAAGCCAATGCCGTAGCGCAACCCGGAGACATCGTCCTGCTGGCTCCAGCGTGTGCCAGCTTCGATCAGTTCAAAAGTTACGAGCATCGCGGGAAGGTGTTCAAAGAGGCCGTTCGCTCGTTGAGCTAAGCCCTCTTTCACCACGGAGTCATCGAGACACAGAGGAACCAAAGCTAAAAGTCTTCTCCGTGCCTCAGTGTGTCCGTGGTGAAATCTGGCGGCGTACCAAAACCAGCAACAATCAAAATTTAACAATCAACCATTCTTCCTCGCCGCTCCGTGGTGAAATAAGTGTCCCATGGCGAAGCGAGTGAGTGTCGACCGCTGGCTGTTCACCGTCACGATGCTGTTGGTTTTCGTCGGACTGGTGATGGTCTTCTCCGCGTCGGCCGTTATGGCACGCGAGCGCTTTGGGTCGCCCTACGCATTTCTCTCCAAGCAGCTGATCTGGGCCGTCGCCGGGCTCGCGGCCATGGTCGTTACCATGCGCGTGGACTACCGGCGTTACAAGAATCCGGGACTGGTTTTTTCGTTCATGGGCGCCACCACGCTGCTCCTGATCTCCGTTTTCTTTCTCGATCGCTCGCACAACACGCATCGCTGGATTCACGCCGGAGGGTTCTCGTTCCAGCCATCCGAACTCGCGAAACCAGTCTTGATCCTCTTCCTTGCCTACTTCCTCGAGAGCCGCGGCAAGACGATGGACGACGTCCGCAACACGCTGATTCCGGCGGCCGCTCCCGTTGTCGTTTTTCTGGGACTCATCGTTTTGCAGCCGGATCTTGGCACGGCCATCGCCTGCGCCAGCATTGCCGCCTGCGTTCTCTATGTCGCGGGCATGCGGATGCGTTATTTCGGATATGCCTTCGCCGCTGCTCTTCCGCCGCTTTACTTTTTGATCTTTCATGTTGCGTGGCGTCGCGACCGCATCCTGGCATTTCTCAATCCCTACGCGGACCGGCAGGGCAGCGGATTCCACATCATCCAGTCGCTGATCGCTGTCGGCACCGGAGGCGTGACGGGCGTGGGGCTGATGGAAGGGAAGCAGAAGTTGTTTTATCTGCCCGAGCCGCACACCGACTTCATCTTTGCCGTGACTGCCGAAGAACTGGGGCTGGTCGGCGCCGTTTTCGTGGTCACTCTCTTTGCGATTTTTCTATGGCGCGGCATGCGGGTCTCGTGGCGGACCGAAGACTTATTCGGGCGCTACCTCGCCGTAGGCATTACCAGCATGGTCGTCCTGCAGGCCTTCATCAACATCAGCGTAGTGCTCGGGATGATGCCCACCAAAGGCATTCCGCTTCCGCTTGTCTCCTACGGCGGATCTTCGCTATTCGTGACGCTGGCCTGCATCGGCGTGCTGCTGAACATCACCAAGCAGGCGGAATGATCTTCGGCCACTGATCTGCACGGATTCAACCAGATAGTTCAGCAGTCGTTCGTGGTTTATCAGTGAGAATCCGCGTGAATCCGTGGCTGCTGGTTTCTGGTTTATAGTCAGCTCATGCGCGCAATCCTGGCGGGTGGAGGCACTGGCGGACACGTAATCCCGGCGCTGGCCATTGCCAACCAACTCAAGAAAGATTACGCCGCCGAGATATTGTTCATCGGCACAGCGCGCGGCATCGAGAATCGCCTCGTCCCAGCAGCCGGATATCCTCTGCAACTCGTTCGCGTCGGCGCGCTCAAGAACGTCAGCCTGATGACCCGCCTGAAAACTTCATTCTATCTGCCGCGCGCGGTGTGGGATGCCGGCCGCATGCTGAACGAGTTCGCGCCTGACGTGGTCATCGGCGTCGGCGGATATGCCTCGGGTCCGGCCATGCTTTCTGCAGTGTTGAAGCATATCCCCACGCTGGCCTTCGAGCCTAACGTGGTTCCCGGATTCGCCAACCGCATCGTCGCCAAATTTGTATCGGGCGCGGCGGTCCATTTTGAAGAGAGCGCGAAATACTTCCGCCACGCAGAGGTCACCGGCGTTCCGGTCCGGCAGGCTTTTTTCGAAATTCCTCCGAAGCGTGGCGGAACGCCAACGGTTCTTGTCTTCGGCGGAAGCCAGGGCGCGCACGCCATCAACGAAGCCATATTCCGCTGCCTCCCGGTGCTGCGGCGCGAAGCGCCGGGGATTCACATCATTCATCAGACCGGAGAGCGTGACTATAATGACGCACTGGCGGCGTACAAGTCGCACCACGAGGCGGCGGAAGTCTTCAAGTTCATCGAGGACATGCCGGGCGCCTTTGCGCGGGCTGATCTGGTGGTCTGCCGTTCGGGAGCAAGCACCGTGGCCGAAATCGCAGCAGCAGGGAAGCCGGCCGTGTTCGTTCCATTTCCGCGCGCGGCGGACGATCATCAGCGGATCAATGCGGAAGCGCTGGCGCAACATGGCGCTGCGGTCGTCGTAGAAGAATCGAAACTCGAAGGAGTGTGGCTGGCTGAAACGATCGCCGTTTTATTGCAAGATCCGCACCGCCTGCGAGAAATGAGCGAAGCCGCCCGAGCCCTGGCACATCCAAGCGCTGCGCGGGATATCGCCAGGATGGCAGCACGGGTCGCGGGAATTGAGGGGATTGAGTAATTGGGTAATTGTTTGCGCTTCGCGTGCGCAGCGGACTAAGAGATCGCAAGCCCGATATTTTCAAATTACCCAATTACAAAATTACGAAATTACTAAATTCTTTTCATGTTCGCAAAAATCCAGCGCATCCACTTCGTAGGCATCGGCGGGATCGGCATGAGCGGTATTGCCGAGGTCCTGCTGAATCTCGGCTACAAGGTTTCCGGCTCCGATCTGAAGAGTTCGGCGGTCACGCAGCGTCTCGCGGGTCTCGGAGCAATCATGTTCGAGGGTCACCGCGCCGAAAATATCGCCGGAGCCGAAGTCGTTGTCACCAGTTCGGCAATCGCCAAAGACAATCCTGAAGTCACCGAGGCGCACAAACTGCACATTCCGGTGATTCAGCGTGCCGAGATGCTGGCCGAACTCATGCGCCTGAAATATGGCATTGCCATCGCCGGGATGCACGGCAAGACCACCACGACTTCGATGGTTGCGGCCGTTCTGGCCGCAGGAGGCCTTGATCCGACGGTTGTCGTCGGCGGACGCGTCGATGCCATGGGCTCCAACGCGCGGCTTGGCAAGTCGCAATACCTTGTCGCCGAAGCCGACGAGAGCGATCGTTCATTTCTCAAGCTTTCTCCGATCCTCTCCGTCGTCACCAATATCGACCGCGAGCACATGGACTGCTACCGCAACATGCGCGACGTGAAGAATACTTTTCTCGACTTCATGGATCGCGTCCCGTTCTATGGAATGATCGTCGCCTGCAACGACGATCCGATGTTGCGCAAACTTCTTCCCGAAGTGCAGCGGCGAACCGTAACCTACGGCACAAAACGCGGCTCCGATTTCCTGATCAAATCGGAGGAGACGAAAAAGGGAAGACAGCAACGATTCGCGCCCTTACAGCCGCTTCCACGTGACCTATCAAAAGCGCGATCTCGGCGAGTTCACGCTGCATGTGCCGGGCGCGCACAACGTTCTCAACGCAACGGCCGCGATTGCGGTGGGGCTCGGTCTCGACGTTCAGGTCGAGGCAATCCGCTCGGCGCTCGACCTGTTCCGCGGCGTCGATCGCCGTTTCCAGCTCAAGGGCCGCGCCGCCGGCGTCAGCGTGATCGACGACTACGGACATCATCCTACCGAAATCAAAGCCACCCTGGCCGCCGCTCGCCAGTGCGGATTCCGCAAGATTCACGTCATCTTCCAGCCTCACCGCTACACGCGAACCCGCGACTTGATGGAAGACTTCACGACCGCATTCGCTGACGCCGACACGCTCGCAGTACTCGATATCTACGCCGCGAGCGAGCCGCCGATCGAAGGCATCACTGGAAAAGTCCTGGCAGAAAAGATTCGCGACAAGAGCGGCAAGCCGGTCCAATACGTGGATTCTTTTCCGGCGGCAATCGAAGCTGCAACGTCCTCGGCGCAGGAAGGCGACATGATCCTGACCCTCGGCGCAGGCAGCGTGTCGCAACTGGGGCCGACGATTCTGGAAAAGCTGAAAGAACGCGAATCGGCCAGAGCATGAGTTCCTCGTAGCGGATATCCCAGCCCAATGGCCGGTGAACTTTCCAGCCTTTTCCTTCGTATCTTCCGCTAACCGATTAAAGCCCGCTCCGTCTATCTTGCATAAGGAATTGAGCCATGAAAACACAAGCAGCGGGATGGCTGGCGGCCGCGGTGCTCGCCGCCGGTTTGAATGCGAATTATCACGACGGCGGCATGCAGTGGGCGCACCGCATCGTCGACCAGATCGGACATAACAGCAATGCTGTGATAGCTTTGGCGACCGGAAACGCCGATCAATTTCTGACCGAAGCCCGATTCCTGACGACCCGGAACGAAGTGGCCTCCTGCCGCTTCAGCGACGCGATTGCCCGGGCACAGAGCCGAATCGATCAGTCGGAGGCAGGTTTTGACCGATTCCGCGCGATGTCGGACCGTGAAGAAGCCCAGTTTGTACGCCTCGAAGCCAACCGCGCCCGCATTGAGGCCCTCATTGCTCGTGCCAGCATTCCGGCCGCCGCGTTCAGTCCGGTTGTGGTGCGAGTCCCCAAGATCGACGTTTGTCCGCGGATCCGCGTCAGCGTGCCGCGACCACCTCAAGTCCAGATGCCACGGATACCTGAAATTCACATCGCATTCGCCGGCGCAGGACCGGTCTAGAAATCTTCCAATCCTTGCCTCCTGGAAGCGCGGGCGTGGAAAGGGAACCACGCCCGCTTTTTTTGCCGAATTTCTTGCTCGGGCCCAAATCACAAACGACCAACGGCCCACGGTCAACGGCTAACGACGACCTCAGCGACTTACCGCTCCTGGCACTCTCGTGCTCGTACCCAATCCGGTTCCCACCTGTGCAAAACCTTAGATTTTTGGTCTATCTCATTTCGAGAAATGCAGCTATATTGAAAAAGCTCAGCGATTCCTCTCGACAACTCTGGTTTGATGGCGCGAAAAAGCGGCTCCACCATCATGCAAGAGGAGTTGTACCCGCCCAGCGCGCCACCTCGGCGCGACGAACCCACGCGTGAAGAATTGGACGACGCGCGTCTGGTCGATCTGGATGTCGATGAGGAATCCCCGTTTCTGCGCGCTCAAAAGCGCGTTCCCGCACGCCGCAGTTCACTTCCCAAAAAGACAGCCAATCGCCTCTTGTGGGCTTCGGTTGGCCTTGCCATCTTGTGCGTCGGAGCCGTCGGCGCCATCAGCCTCTATCACTACAGCGAGCATTCCTGGCGCTTTCGCATCGAGTCCAGTGACGACATCGAAGTTACGGGCATGCAGAACGTGACCAAAGCCCAGATCATGGAAGTCCTGGGCGCCGATATCGGACGAAATATTTTCTTCATTCCCCTCAGCCAGCAGAAGGCGCAGCTCGAGCAGATCCCCTGGGTCGAATCGGCCAGCGTGATGCGCTTCGTTCCCAATCGCCTGAAGGTCGAAATTCACGAGCGCACTCCTGTGGCCTTTGCCCGGGTTGGTCCTCGCATTTTCCTGATCGACGCCGGCGGCACGCTGATGGATCTGCCGCAGAAGCACAAATATTCCTTCCCCGTCATCCTCGGGATGTATCCCGGCGAGCCCCTTTCGACGCGCCTGCCGCGTATGACGGCTTACAACGAACTGGTGCAGGAACTTGATTCCAGCGGCGCGCGCTATTCCCAGGACTTGAGCGAAATCGATCTCGCGGATCTCGACAATATCAAGGTGCGGGTGAACGATCCCGCTGGCGATGTGCTGGTCGAACTCGGATCGTCGGATTTCCTGAAGCGCTACAAGACCTACGTCACGCATGTGCGGGAATGGCGTCAGCAATTCCAGAAGCTCGAGTCGGTTAACCTGCGCTACGACAATCAGGTCATCGTGAATCCCGATCTGGAGGGTCTTCCGAAGCAGGCCCAGCTGAGCGTCTCCGCAGCCCGCGCAGCGGCAGCGGCAGGCGTGAAACCGGCGGCTCTGACCACGCGCATCAATCCGCACGATCGGTCAATACCAAAGCCGGCATTTGAATTGAGCGAAAGGAAACTTGATTCCAAGGCGGCCGCTGGGAAGAAGCCTGCAGTAAAAACGCGTTGGAAGAAAACAGTTGCGAAGGCCGCGCCCTCCGCCAAAAAGCCAGCCACTAAAAGGAACGAAGCCGCAAAGCACGCGGCTGCCGCGCCGAAGGCGAAGCCGGTGCGAAGGGCGCACAACGCAGATCCGAAGAAGCCAGTGCACGCCGCGGTTGCGGCGAATTCAACCAAACCAAGCGCTGCCATTTCGAGGCAGCCGAGTACGGGGTCCAATTAACAAAGGCGGAAACCTTAATCGGAGATGGGAAACCAGCAGGGAAGCTACTTAACGGCGATTGATGTCGGCAGCGCGAAAACATGCGCGCTCATGGCAGAGGTGACCGACACCGGCCTGCGTTATCGCGGGCACGGCGTGGCCGAGTCTCGCGGCTCGCGCAAGGGCGTCATCGTCGAACTCGATAAGGCAGTTGCAGCCATCCAGCGGGCCGCCGAAGCTGCCGAGGACGTTGCCGGGGCCCCGGTTGAGCACGCCATCATCGGAATTGGCGGAGCTCATGTCCGCGGCGTGAACACGCACGGCGGCATCAGCCTGGGCACGCGTCCGCGCGAAATCGGCCGCGATGAGATCAAGCAGGCGGTGGAGCGCGCCAGGGCGATCGCGCTGCCCGCCGATCGCGAGATTCTGCATCTGTTGCCGCAGGAATTCATACTCGACGATCAATCCGGAGTGCGTGATCCGCTCGGCATGATGGCCGCGCGTCTCGAAGTTCGTGTGCACATGGTGACCGCCGCGACCAGCGCCACGCAGAATGTCATCACCGCTGTTAACAAAGCGGGTGTGCATGTCGATGATACGGTCTTCGAGCCGCTTGCCGCCGCCGATTCTGTCTTGCGCTCCGATGAGCGCGAACTCGGCGTCTGCCTCGCCGATATTGGCGCCGGATCGACGGAACTGATCGTCTTCCAGCAGGGAGCGGTGGCGCACACCTGCGTCATCCCGGTCGGCGGCGATCACTTCACCAGCGATCTCTCGGTAGGGCTTTGCACTCCGCTCGGCGACGCGGAAAAGATCAAGAAAAACTATGGCAGCGCTGTGGTGACGCTCATTCCCGAGGGCAACGAAGTCGAAGTGCCGTCGGTCGGAGATCGTCCATCGCGCCTGCTGCCGCAGAGATTAGTCGCGGAAATCCTCGAACCGCGCGCCCGCGAACTGTTCGAGATGATGCGCGATGCCCTGCGCCAGAGCGGCATGTTCGAAGTCTGCATCGCAGGAGTCGTACTCACCGGAGGCGCATCGCGCCTGCCTGGAATTTTCGATGTGGCTGAATCCGTCGTACGGCGCTCGGTTCGCTTGTCATGGCCCGCGCCGTTGGCCAAGATGCCCTCCACGTTATCGGAGCCGGAATACGCGACAGTGCTCGGCATGGTGAACTACGGACACCGCGCCCGCATTGCCCGCGGCTTCCAGGAAGGCGGCTTGGGATCGAGATTGAAAGCGATGTTGGTAGGAAAGGGAGCATGAAGGGAGTGGATAGTGGTCAGTGGACGGCGATTAGTCAACCCCATGGAAGGTTTTACTAACACCAGCCATTAATCACTAACCGCTTCTGGACGAAGGCTGAGACGCAAGAAGCAGGGAAATCTAAGCAGGAGTCAAACATGAGCAACGACATTCGCATCAGCTTTAACGAAGAAGCCCGCAATGACGCCAAGATTAAGGTCATCGGCGTCGGGGGTGGTGGCGGCAACGCAGTCAACCGCATGATCGATGCCGGAGTGGAGGGCATCGAGTTCATTGTGGCCAACACCGACCTGCAGGCGCTGCGAATGTCCCATGCTCCGGTCAAGCTCCAGCTCGGGGTCAAATTGACCAACGGCCTGGGCGCGGGCGCCAATCCGGAAGTCGGCCGCAAGGCCGCCCTCGAAGATTCCGACAAGATCATCGAAGCGCTCGAAGGCGCCGACATGGTATTCGTCACCACCGGTCTCGGCGGAGGCACTGGCACCGGCGCCGCTCCCATCATCGCCTCGCTCGCCTGCGAAATGGGCGCGCTCACCGTGGCGGTTGTCACCAAGCCATTTTCCTTCGAAGGCAAACGCCGCATGCAGCAGGCGGAACGCGGCATCTCTGAATTGATGGAATCCGTCGACACGACCATCGTCATTCCCAACGAAAAGCTGCTCGCCGTTGCCGAAGACGCCGGCTTCTTTGAGTCGTTCCGCGTCGCCGATGACATCCTGCGCCAGGGCGTTCAGGGAATTTCGGACATCATCACGATCCCCGGCATCATCAACCGCGACTTCGCCGACGTGAAGACGATCATGGCGCGCATGGGCTACGCCGTCATGGGCACGGCCTCTGCCTGTGGCGCGAAACGCACTATCGAAGCGGCCCAGCGCGCCATCGCGTCACCGCTGCTCGAAGCCGGAGCCATTGACGGCGCCCGCGGCATCCTGATCAACATCACCGGATCGACCTCGCTGAAGCTCGCTGAAGTGCAGCAGGCCTGCTCGATCATCCAGGGGGCGGCCCACGAAGACGCGAACATCATCTTCGGCGCGGTTCTCGACGAGAAGATGAAAGATGCGGTGAAGATCACCGTGATCGCCACCGGATTCCGCGAGATGCCGGCTGCTCGTCATCGCCAGCAGGAAACGCGGACATCCTTCGCGGCCCTCCACGACGAGGCGATGGACTTTCCGGACCCCATGACGGAACGCGAGCCGCTGTCTGAGGATGTTCCTCCGCATATCATGTCCGAGCCGATGCCGGAAGAGCGGCCCTACGTTGACCCAGCCACGGCCCCGGTCGCTATGGCGCAAACCGACCGCGTGTCCTCCGACGTGCTCTCGCTGGAAACTATGCGCAACGCGATGGTGACCAACTTCGAGCAGAACGATCTCGATGTGCCGGCGTTCCTGCGCAAGCGAAACGATGTCATGTAGAGGCAAGCCGCAAAGCCGCAAGGTTTCAAAGTTTCAAAGACGATTCAGATCGGGAAACTTCGAAACCTTGCCAACTTTGAAACGTTGAAACTGTGATGTACGCAAACCTTTTCACCGGGAGAGAGTACCTTTCCAGTAACGTGGTAACCGGTTACCGAAGGGGTCTGACCCCAGGTAATATCCACTTATGTCTTTGTGTCAGAATGGCTTGTAGCGAAATTAATGTTTTATTAGATCGAAACTTTATCGTTGCCGAATCGCCCTAACTCTCTTACTATCAGCACAGTTAGGCGAAAGGACAGTATTACCGTCCGCTGGCATCGAGCGTGCATCGTAGTTCATAGACTCCGGGAGTGAAAACAAACAGATGTTTAGGGGAATGAGCCTTTTTCGTCTTCTTGTAACTCTTTGCGTGAGCTTCTGTCTGGCAAGCGTAAGTTGGGCAGCCCACATCAACACGCACACCCCCACCAAATCCAAATCCCAGAGAATCAGTGAGACGCAGCATACTCGCCGCCGCCTTCACCATCTTGCCCGCAGCCGTAGTGCGACCATTCATCACGCTTCGGTCACCACCCGCCGTCGTCGTCATCATTACTACGAGCGCTTTACCATGAGTTCGTTCGCCGAAGACGTCGCCTCCGGTGACGTCACGGGTGGTGAGGATCCGGTTGTGCGCCAGGCTGCCATCGACGCGCTCGGCAACATGAACGGAACCGTGGTCGCCATCGAGCCGACCAGCGGACGCATTCTCGCCATGGTCAACCAGCGGCTCGCGCTCTCCAGTGGTGCGCAGCCCTGTTCCACCATCAAACTCTCTGTCGCCCTTGCCGCGCTAAGCGAAGGCATGATCTCGAAGGAAACTCCGGTTTCCGTCGGCGGACGCTACCGCATGAATCTCACGACCGCCCTGGCGCACTCGAACAATGCCTACTTCGAGGCTCTCGGGCGCAGGCTCGGCTTCGAGAAAGTCGCCTATTACGCCCACCAGTTCGGACTCGGGGAACTCGCCGGCTATGACATTCCCGGGGAACAGCTGGGGACATACCCCGACGAAGTGATTCCCGCAAAACTCGGCGGCGTCGGAAAAATGTGTTCCTTCGGCGAAGGTGTTTCCATGACTCCGCTGCAACTCGGCGCCATGGTCTCCGCGATTGCTAACGGCGGAACGCTCTACTACCTCCAGCATCCAACCACTCCAGAAGAGGTCGCGGACTTCCAGCCGCGGGTAAAGCGCCAGCTCGACATCAAACCGCTGATCCCCGAGCTTTCCGATGGCATGGCCGGTGCGGTGCAGTACGGCACAGCCCGACGGCTTCTGCTCAACTTCAACGAAGAAGAAATCCTCGGCAAGACCGGAACCTGCTCGCACGCCGGCACTCGCTTCGGCTGGTTCGCGTCCTATGCCAACACCGATGTCGGACGCGTCGTAATCGTGATCTTCCTTGAAGGCGGACGTCCCACGTTCGGTCCGAAAGCGGCCGAAATCGCCGGTCGTATGTACCGCGACATGTACGACCACAATTTCTTCACCGACACGGCAACCATGAGACCGGTGAGCACGACTCCGTAACCCGAAGCGATTTCGATATCGCAGAGACGTAGCTGGCTACGTCTCTTTTTTCTGCTTAAAGATTCCCAACGATCTTTCTTTCTCCCCGCCTACTCTCAGCACTTCTAATTAAAGAAAGCCATTCTCTTGCCGATATTTTCTAGCTGGCCTGATCCGACGGAGAACTGCGCTTGTTCGCAATGCCGTGCAGCACGTTGTTCCCGCTTCACTGGCGGCTGCTCGATGAGCCCCACGATTACCTGCTGCTCGCTCTGGCGGTACTTTTCGCCTCAGCTGCGGCCTGCATGGCGGTACAACTCTCCCGGCGTGCAGCCGCGCTTGACGGAGAAAAACAATTTCGCACCTTAGCCGAAGCGATTCCGCAAATCGTTTGGATCGCCGGTCCCGACGGCCAGACTACCTACATCAATCGGCGCTGGTACGAAATGACTGGCATGCCCCAGGGCCAGGGCTTGGGGAGCGACTGGATGGAGGTCGTCCATCCCGACGATCGCGAGATCTGCCGGAGCAGATGGCTGGAATGCTTGCATTCCGGCAAGACCTTCGAGATCGAATACCGATTACGCGACGGAGCCAAAGGATTCCTCTGGTATCTTGACCGTGCTGTGCCGTTGCGTGACGTCTCCGGCACAATTCTGCAATGGTTCGGGACCTGCACCGATATCCATGACCAGATGCTCAACCAACAATCACTCGAGGAGCAGATTAAGCAGCACACAGCCGCCCTTGTCGACGCCAACGCGCGTCTCGAAAATGAAATGCGCGAGCGCGCTCTGGCGCAGCAGGAACTCAATGACCAGAACGAACGCATGCTCACTGAACTCAGGAAGCGTTCCAGCCGCTCAACCATGCTTGCCAAAATGGCGGAGTTGCTGCAGAGCTGCGCCGACATGCCCGACATGTTTTCCGTCCTTGTCGGAATGGCTCCGAAAATCTTTCCAGAGCTCTCGGGAGCCGTGCTTCTTTTCAATTCGCCGCGAGACCTGCTGGAGGTGGCTGCTTCCTGGAATAAATGTTCATTGCCGGCCAATTCCTTCGGAGCGCAGGACTGCTGGGCACTACGCACGGGCAATCTGCATTACGTGCTCGCCGGCGATCACACCGCTCGGTGCAAGCACGTCGTCCAGCAGGATCGCTCCTACGTATGCCTGCCGCTGGTTTCGCAGGGAGAATCGATCGGCGTTCTTTATTTTCAGATGATCGCTTCCGGCGAGATCCCCGAATCGCTCACTCTGGTGGTCAACATGTTTGCCAAGCAGGTCGGACTGTCCATCGCCAATCTTCGCCTGCGCGAAGCGCTCCGCATTCAGTCCATCCGCGATCCGCTCACCGGACTCTTCAACCGCCGTTATCTTGAGGAAGCGCTAGAGCGCGAGGTTCGCCGCGCGATCCGTTCCCAACAATCGCTGGGCATGGTTATGCTCGACCTCGATCATTTCAAGAAATTCAACGATACCCACGGCCACGAAGCTGGAGACACCGTGCTGCGCGAAACCGCCGCATTCCTCTCTCAATGGGTTCGAGCCGAAGACGCGGTATGCCGGTACGGAGGCGAGGAATTCGTGATCATCCTGCCTGCGGCGAGCCTTGACGCCACCCAGTCCCGTGCCGAGGATATTCGCCTGAAGCTGCGCGATCTGGCGCTCCTCCATCAAGGGCAAACTCTGGGAAGAATCACGGCGTCATTCGGAGTGGCCTGCTTTCCTGAGCACGCGGCAACCGGGCAGTTGCTCCTCGCAGCCGTCGACGTTGCCCTCTATCGCGCAAAACGGGAAGGCAGGGACCGCGTCGCCGTGGCCCGCCCGGCGACCTCGCCAGCCGAAGTCGATGGTTCGATTTCGACTGTGCAACAAAAAAACGCCCAGCCCCTTCCGGCTGAGCGCTTGCCCTAACTTCTGATCTCTCACCCCTGATCTACCGATGATTCTCGCTTCGCTGGTCGCTGGCAATCACGCCATCTTTGATGTGGATGACACGATGCGCGTATTCGGCGATGTCGTGTTCGTGGGTCACCAGAATGATCGTATTTCCCTCGGTCTGCAGCCTGTCAAACAGCGCCATGATTTCCAGGCCCGTCTGCGAATCGAGGTTCCCGGTCGGCTCGTCCGCCAGAATGATCGACGGCTTATTCACCAGGGCCCGCGCGATCGCGACGCGCTGCCTCTGACCTCCGGAGAGTTCGTTGGGCTTGTGCTGCATGCGGGCGACCATGCCTACGGCTTCCAGGGCACCTTTGGCACGCTCAATTCGTTCCTCGGTCGGAATGCCCGCATAGATCAGCGGCAATTCCACATTGTGCAAAGCGGTGGCTCGTGCCAGAAGATTGAATGTCTGAAACACGAATCCGATTTCTTTGTTCCGGATCCGCGCCAGTTCATCGTCGTCCAGCTCGCTGACCAACTGGCCGTTCAGCCAGTACTTGCCTTGCGATGGCGTGTCGAGACATCCGATCAGGTTCATCAACGTCGACTTGCCCGAGCCTGACGGTCCCATGATCGCAACATACTCGTTGCGCGGTATGCGTAGATTCACCCCGCGGAGAGCATGGACCTGCTGCTCCGAGCCCATGTCATAGGTCTTCCAGAGATCTTCCGCCGCAATCATGCACGATTCCGGCGGAGCTAGAGTAGCGGTGTTGGGCAAGTTGATGACTTCCGCGGTTGCCATGTTTTTCTCCTGGTCAAATGCCACTGACCCTCTCCGATCTTTGGCTAAGTTCTTGCTGCTAGGGCTCCGATTTCTGAGACCTCTGCCGGCTTTCCCGTTGGACGTATCAGCCCGGCTAAGGTTATGACGATTCGTCCTCTTTCTTGGGAGCAGAATTGTCAATCTTGACGCCGCTTCCCGGACGCAACGAACGCAATATCTTGTAGCTGCCCGTAATAACCTCGTCGCCTTCTTTCAACCCGCTGAGCACTTCAATGTCACTGGTCCCCATGATTCCGGTCGTAACCGGAACAAAAATCGCCTTCCGATTCCGGACCACGAACACACCTTGTATTTCGTTATCCCTCTTGCTCTTGGATGCGACTTCTTTCACTGCAGGTGCCGCCGCATGCACCGACCCCGGAGCATTATTTTGCGCGTCGATCTGTTCCTGGGTCCGCATGGTGAGCGCCTGGATCGGTACCGACATGGCATTGCTGCGCGTCGCGGTCGTGATCTTCGCCGTCGTCGAAAGTCCCGGCCGCAGATCTCCTGGTGCATCCGACAGCGTCACCACCACCTTGAAATCTTTTGCTTCCTCGCTCGTCGTCGTCGACTGCGAAGTCGAAAGCCCGCTGCTGCGGACGATCGCGTTGTCCCCGATTTCCGACACCTTGCCGTGGAAAGTCTTGTTCGGAATGGCGTCGATCGTCACGTCGGCCGGTTGCCCGAGTTGTACGTTCACAATATCGGTCTCGTCAATCTTCACTTCCGCCGTGATCACCGACATGTCCGCAATCGTCATCAATGTGCTTCCCTGCGCGTTCTGTATGCCGATGACCACCGTCTCGCCTTCCCGCACCGGAAGGTTCGTGACCACTCCATCGAACGGCGCCGGATATGTCGTCTTCCGCAACAAGTCCGTGTAGTGGATCAGCGTGGCTTTCGCTTGCGCCACATGCTTGACCGCCGATTCCTCCTGCGCTTGTGCCTGCGCGACTCGCGCCTGGGCCTGCACTAACCCGGCATCTGCCGTCGCCCACGCATTCCTGCGGCTATCGAAATCGGACTTCGAAATCAACCCATCTTTGTAGAGGCTCTGGGCGCGGCTCCAGTCGAGTTTGTTGCGCTCGTAGTCGGCCTGTGCGCGCAGCGTATCTGCCTGCGAAGTTTTCAAACCCGCCTCCGCGGCGATGGCGTCCGTTTGCGCGGCCTGTAACGATGCTTCGTTGGCATTCACGTCGGCCTCTGGCTGTACGTCCTCGATTTGCGCCAGCAATTCCCCCTTCTTGACGTGATCTCCCTCCTTCACATAAAGGTGAGTGATCTTGCCGAACGCGTTGGCTCCGACATTCACGTAAGTCTTCGGCTTGATTTCGCCCGAGCCGCTCACAACCGTCGCCAAGTCTTCGCGCTGGACTTTGCCAGTCTGCACCGTCGCGACATTCTTACTGCTCTGATGAACGGTAAAGCCGACGATGATTGCAAGTACAATGACAACGCCGATCCCGATCGCTGCTTTTTTCCAGGCTTTCATAGCTCCCGTCACTCCGGGTATTTTTCTCCCAAGGCCCCTCGCGCCAAATCGATTATCTAGCGACGAAAAGGGCTTTCGCCTCCCCAGGTGACGGACACACATCTTCTGTTACGAGCTTGGAGCCGAGAAAGTTCCCGATCAGATTAGAAGAGCGTTACCGAGACCCGTTTCGGTGGGACTGATTTAGGCTGCCCCCGGAACACGCCATTATATCCTCGCAGCCGATCCCTTTGCAGCCTCAGATTCGATACCTGCCACGGGCAACTCGTGGCAACCCCTGGCTCTTCTAAAGGAGATAGCAGTATCTTGTTTTAATGTGTTCTCCGGACAAGACTTAACCTTGCTTTCGCACAAATAACGGCCTTAGAATAGCTAAACGACGGCTGTCTGGCAGGAGTCCCTCTCATGTTCCGGGTTTCGTATCGAACCGCGCTCCGACTCGCACTCATTTCCGTGTTCTCCCTTTTCTCGCTGAGCGCCGTGGCCCAGGACAAATCGCAGCCTCCGCCGAAGGCTGAAGCTCAACCTCAGTCACAACCTCAGGCTCAGCCTTCACAGGATGCGGCGGTGCCCGGACTTTCTGACGACGAATCGGCGATTGTTGGGAAGGATCAGGGCAAACCTGCCGTCGACCCTCTTAAGCGCCCACCCGATGAGAAGCAGCGCAAGAAGAACGCCAAAGCCCTTAAGCAGGAGTTAAGCAAGCCCTATAAGAAGTGGCTCGACGAAGATGTCGTCTACATCATTACTGATGAAGAACGCTCCGCTTTCAAACAACTCTCCAACGACGAGGAGCGTGACAACTTCATCGAAGCCTTCTGGCAGCGCCGCGATCCCACTCCCGACACCGAAGAGAACGAATATAAGGAAGAGCACTACCAGCGCATCGCCTACGCCAACGAGCACTTTGCCGCCGGCGTCCCCGGGTGGAGGACCGACCGCGGCCGCATGTACATCGTGTTCGGCAAGCCCGACGAGATCGACTCTCATCCTTCTGGTGGAACTTACGAGCGCCCCATGGAAGAAGGCGGCGGCGAAACTTCCACCTTCCCGTTTGAAGACTGGCGCTATCGCTACATCGAAGGCATCGGCCAGGAAGTCATCGTCGAATTCGTCGATACCTGCATGTGCGGCGAATATCACATGACGCTGGACCGCTCCGAGAAAGACGCTCTCCTCATGACGCCGAACGCCGGCCTCACGCTCTGGGAGCAGATGGGTCTGTCGAACAAGGCGCAGCGCTTCTCCGGAAACGGCATGGAGCGGCTCGGCGCTGGTCCCGAGAGCAGCATGTTGCAGACCAAGGAATTTGACCGCCTCGAACAGTTCGCAAAGTTGCAGCAGGCGCCGAAGGTGAAGTTCACCGATCTGGAAGAGGCAGTGAACTCAAAGATCATCCTGAACCCGATGCCCTTTGACGTTCGCACCGATTACGTGAAGGTCACCGACGACACCGTCCTGGTTCCCATCACCATCCAGATGAAGAACCGCGACATCACCTTCGTCAATAAAGACGGAGTGCAACGCGGCACGGTGAATATCTTCGCCCGCCTCACCACCCTGACCGGCAAGATCGCCCAGACTTTCGAAGACACGGTTCAAGTCGACGTGCCGGCGGAACTGCTGCCCAGGACTGCTGAAAACGCCTCCGTCTACTGGAAGGCGCTGCCGTTGCGTCCCGGCCGCTACAAACTGAGTATTGCCATAAAAGACGTTAATGGCGACCGCAAGGGCGTCTGGAGCCGCAGCGTGATTGTTCCGGAATTTTCCGACGATAAGCTGTCGACTTCTTCGCTCATCGTGGCCGACCAGATGGAACCCGTTCCCACCAAAGCAATCGGCAGCGGCAGCTTTGTGATCGGGACCATGAAAGTGCGCCCGCGCGTGGCTCCGTCCGATGGCAAGCCGGCTGTGTTCCATCGCGACAAAGATCAGAAAGCGAGTTTCTGGATGCAAGTCTATAATCTCGGTGTCGATGAGAAAACGCACAAAGCGTCCGCGACGTTCGAGTACGACATCACCAACATTGCAACCAATAAGCCTGTCGTTCAGTTGCTCGAAAGCACCGACAAGATGGGCAACGTAGGCGACCAGATCACGCTGGAGAAGTCCATCGCTCCGGCCAAGTTGGAACCTGGCGTCTACAAGATTCAGATCAAGGTGAACGACAGAGTCACAAATCAAACCGTTGATCCGTCAGCGGTGTTTGCAGTAGAGTAACTCCCTGCATTCCCCCAGGGGGTGGGGCGAAGGTGAAGCTGCGAAAGCTCGCAACTTGGGCTGTGGTGGTAGGGCTCTCGCTTCCCGCGTGGGCCGCCGAGCACCAAGGCACAATCTCGGGATACGTTCGCGACGCCTCCGGCACGCCGCAGATGGGTGCCATTGTGCAGTTGCTGGGCTCTGCCCACCGCACTCTCACTGTCTTCACTGACGGCGCCGGATACTATACCGCCGCTGGTTTGATTCCCGGCCTCTACACCTTAAAAGTCACCGCTCCTTCTTTCCTGCCCGCGCTCCGCGAAAAAATCGGCGTCCGCCCGGGCGTAAGCCTGAACGTCAACGTCACTCTCAGTACTCTGCTCGGCGTGATGCAACTCGGCCCAGTGCGCCGTCTCCCCGATGACGACGATTGGAAGTGGACGCTCCGTTCGGTTGCCAATCGCCCCATCCTTCGCGTGTTTGACGATGTCAACGGAACCTCCGAGAAGCAGACCCACGAAACCACCGGAACCATCTCCTTCCTTGCCGGCTCCGTCGCCGGCGGATACGGTAGCGGCTCCGACATGAGCACTGGCTTTTCGCTGGAGCGCTCCATGTTCTCCGACGGTCACCTGGCTTTTAGCGGCAACGTCGGATACGGAGCCGCACTGCCCGCCGCCATCGTACGCACCACTTATACGCATCATCTCGCCAACGGATCGACTCCAACTATCGGGCTTACCATTCGCCGCTTCGCCCCCTCCGATCCCTATCTCCACAACGCCGCCCTGCAATCCCTGGCGCTTTCGGCCGGAGACGATTTCTCCCTCGGCGACGTGCTCGAGCTCAAGTTCGGCAGTGAGTTGCAGACGATCCAATTCCTCGGCCACCTGAACGCATTCCGCCCCTACGGCTCCGCCGACCTGCATCTCTCGCCCAACACCGTCCTCGATTACAGCTACACCACCTCTCGTCCCGATCTTCGCGCTGAAAAAGGATTCGACTCCGCTCCCGCCGACATGAGCGAGGCCAATCCGCGCGTCAGTGTTCTCGGCTACGCTCCGCAGATCGAGAGCGCGCACCATCAGGAACTCAGCCTTTCGCGCCGCATCGGAAACAACAATCTTCAGGTCGCCTTCTTCTCCGATCGCATCACGAATCCTGCCCTCACCGGCACCGGAGAAGTGACCGCCGCCGGCGGATTCCTCCTGCCCGACATCTCCTCCGGCACCTTCAGCTATCTTGGACCAGCTCTCGATACCAACGGTTTGCGGGTTGTGCTGCAACACAAGTTCTCCTCCGACCTCGCCGCCACTCTCGACTACGCCTACGGCGGTGCGCTCGATCTCTCCCATCCTGATACTCCGCTTCTGAGCGCACAACAGTGGATCTCCACCCAGCGCCGTCATGCCGTTGCTGCGAAGCTGAGCGGCACCCTGGCTCGAACCCATACCCGTTGGATCGCCTCCTACCGTTGGGTCAACGGGGCCACCGTTACACCCGTCGATATGTTTAACGCCTCCGCGGGTCAGTCCGATCCCTTCCTCAACGTCTTCGTCCGACAGCCGATCCCCTGTCTTGGCGGACACATGGAAGCCATCATCGATGTCCGCAATCTTCTCGCCCAGGGATACGTCCCCGTCCTCGGTCAGGACCGCCAGACCGTCTATCTGGTCGATTCCGCCCGCTCCGTCCGCGGCGGCGTAGCCTTCAGCTTCTAAAAACAGCCCCCTGACCCCTGACCCCGTGCCTTATTTGTTAAATCTATGGTAACCATCGATAACTCTTTGGTTGACTCTTGCGACAGGGTTTGGATAATGTGAGTCAGCTGCAAACTGCGGACGGGCATCCTGTTAGTATGCAAGGAATTGCAAGCTTTCCCAGACGTCGCTGAAGCGACCCGGCCGTCCCGCAGAAACCATCGACTCCCCTTAAAACTTGAACGGTTTCGAAGGAGACCAAATGAGAGCGCGCTTCATTTCAGTGTCGAGCATTCTGCTGTTTTCGCTTCTGGCTGCGGGGACCCTATCGGCCCAGACCTTCCGCGGAACAATCCTGGGGACGGTCACCGATCCCTCTGGCGCGGTCGTCTCCGGCGCCAAAGTCACCGTAAAGAACACCGGCACCGGCCTTGAGCGCACCACCCAGACCAGCGGCGACGGCAGCTACTCGCTCCCTGAACTCCCCATCGGAACCTACACCGTCACTATCACTCAAAGCGGCTTCCAGACTTTCGTCGCCACCGGAGTGAAGGTAGACGTAGCCGCCGAACGCCGCATTGACGCCTCCATGAAAACCGGCGCGGTCTCCACCCAGGTTCAAGTCTCTGCCGACCAGTTGCCGCTCGTCGAGACCACCACCGACACATTGGGTGGTGTCCTGACTTCCGAAACGGTTCAGAATATGCCGGTCAACGGCCGCGACTACACCAAGCTGATCTACATGAACCCCGGCGTCGCCGGATCTCCTGACCAGATCTCCGACTCTCCCGGCTCCTTCGGCGAATTCTCCATGAACGGCGCCCGCGGCCGCTCGAACAACTATCTTCTCGACGGTACCGACATGAACGACGGATACCGCAACGATCCCGCCATCAACCAGGCGGGCGTCTTCGGCACTCCTTCAACGATTCTCCCCATTGACGCTGTAGCCGAAGTGAATGTGCTCTCCAACTTCCAGCCGGAATACGGACGCAACGCCGGCGCGGTCGTCAACATCGTGACCAAGAGCGGCACCAACAAACTCCACGGAAGCGCAGCCGACTATTTCCGCAACGACGCGCTCGATGCCCGCAATTACTTCAACGTTTCCAGTGAACCTAAGGCGCCCTTCCATAACAATCAGTATGGTGCTTCGCTCGGCGGGCCAATAGTGAAAGACAAGACATTCTTCTACATAGATTATGAAGGACAGCAGGAGCCGGTCGGAGTCGTCACGGTTGCCGCGGTCCCAACCGGGACGGCAGCGGACGGGTCTCTGAGCCCAACCGATTCCAATAACTCAGTAATTCAAGGCTTACTCGCTCGTCATCCCTGGCCAGCCCCCAATCTCAGCAATCCGAATCCCGGCACCGTATCCAACGCTGGGCTCGCTTCGGTGATCTCGCCGAGCTTTAACCGCCTCACCAGCTTCATCGCCAAGATCGATCAAAACTTCAACACCAACAATATCCTCACCGGGCGCTACTTCTTCGGCGACAGCGTGCAATCGTTTCCACTTGCCTTGACTGCTTCCGGCGGCCAGTTGCCCGGCTTCAATACCTACACGCCGACTCGCGTTCAGCTAGTTTCGCTCTCTTACACCCGCACGATCGGGGCTAACAAGGTCAACGAACTGCGTTACGGATGGAACCGGTTTGCGGAAGGCTTCTTCCCAGCGGATCAAAGTTTCAACCCGAGTTCGATCAACCTTTGCGCGGCGACCAGCACGAGCCTTTGCAACGGTTCTGCCCCCTTCGACTCAGGCTTGCCGATTATTGCGGTCAGTGGCGTTTCCCAGCTCGGGGCTACCAGCAGTGTGCCCCGACATCGTTTTGATAGCAATAATCAGATCATCGACGATTTCTCCTGGAAAATGGGTAAGCACGCCGTGAAATTCGGCGCTGACTTCCACCGCACCTCAGTCCAACAATACTTCGACAAGTATTTCCGAGGAAAACTGAGCTTCGACGGAACTGCCAGCGGCTCTTCAATCCAGGACTTCCTCGACGGGTCGGTTGACGGTGGATTCCAGTATTACGGGAATTCTGTTCGCCACACCTTCGAAAACAACTTTGGACTCTATGTGCAGGATAGCTTCCGCCTCAACTCGCGCATCACTTTGAACTACGGCTTACGCTACGACTATTTCGGCGTCATAGGCGAGAAGAACAACCTGCTCAGCAATATCACCAACCTCGATGCGGTGAACAATACATTCACACTTACCCAAGTCGGTCAGCCCGGACTTAGCAGCCTCTATAACCCGGACAAGAAAGACTTCGCTCCTCGTCTCAGCGCTGCCTGGGATGTCAGTGGCAAGGGGAAAACAGTCGTTCGCGCAGGGTGGGGTATGTTCTACGACGCGTTCTCGCAAGATATGGCACTCGGACACTTGCCGTACTCGCCTTACTTTGATCCGGGCCCGGCCTACAACAATATCGGTTCGTCTCCCATCCTTTCGACGGGTGTCACCGGGACGATCGCTCCGAACACTGCTATCTTTACGGCTGCGACTGGCTGCAACTACGAATGCGATGCGTTTGGCTTCGATCGCAACATCAAAATGCCCTACATGGAGAATTACAACCTGAACATCCAGCAGCAAATTAATGCGCACGCTGCCTTGCAGATCTCCTACGTGGGCTCACAGGGACACCGTCTCTGGCGCTTCTTCGATATTTCTCAGCCTGGCCAGGCGCAGATTACCGCTTCAGATTGTCCGCTGGGAATCGCCACCTGCGCGACTACCGGAGCGATCACGGGGGACTATAGCGTGCCGCGAAATTATGGCTCCAACCCATACGACGCGTTTTATATTCTTCAGGAAAATTCGACTGGCAAGTCGAACTACAATTCGCTGCAGGCCAGCTTCCGTATTACCGGATGGCACGGCGTGACCTCGATCTTGAACTACGTTTACTCCAGGTCTCTCGACAACTCGAGCGATGGCGAGGATTTCGAACCCAATGCCGCCCAGCCCAATGACAGCACCCGGCCATATCTTGAGTACGCACCGTCGAACTTCAATATTCCTAATCGCTTCACCTGGAATCTCGGTTATGAGGTTCCCAGGATGGGCGGCAACTATCAGAAGCTGAAAAATGGTTGGGGCGTCAACAGCATCGCGACCCTGCAAGATGGCCAGCCCTTCCAGTTCAACTACAACTTCGAAAGCGACTTCAGCGGCAGCGGCAACGGATTCGATCGTCCGGATGTCGTCGGCCCCATCACCTATCACCCGAACGATCCCTACAATTTCGTGGACCTAAGTTCGTTCGCGACGCCCTGTACCATCGGCACAAACGCTGCCACTGGTTCGGCGTCCGACTGCATCCCCGGCACTCGCCATTTCGGCAACGAGGGTCGCAACTCGCTGCACGGTCCTTCGTTCAAAGAGTGGAATTTCGCTCTCTACAAGACGACCGCGCTCACCGAGGGCATTACGATGCAACTCCGAGCGGACTTCTTCAACCTCCTGAATCATCCCAACTTCGCCAATCCATTCCTCCCGGCTTTCCTTGCCGACCCGGGACTTCATGGTTTCCAGAATGTGAATGGACGCGAAGTCGGAGCCCTCGGGGCACCAGGACAATCCACGCCTGTGATCGCCGCCACCGGCGACGTGGGCATCGGCAACCCGTTCATCGGCGGCGGCGCCCCGCGCGGTATTCAATTAGCAGCCGTCTTCCGCTTCTAACTAGTGTCGGATTCGCAGCTCTGATATCCCGACCAAGGCCAAGGGATCGGCGAAAACCGATCCCTTCGCCCGCTTACGTAGCGACAGCCGCATCGGCTGTCCCAGCGGACCGAAGCAGCGGTACCTCTGGGAGTGCACGACACTCTTAAATAATCAAAAAGGGCCACACCTCACACACCTCCGGAACCGAGCCGTGTTCCGCCTCGTCCATCATCCTTTTCCACAGCCCGATGTGACATCTGCCCTTGCCTTCCACAGCCCGCGTACACGATCATCCGCACACGCGTTAGCGTGGCGGCTCCAGAGTTGCCGGACTTAAGTGCCATGTTTTCAATATTTTGCCCGTAAGTGATTGTGGCCCTTAGATTAAATCCGAAATGCACGCTAACTCGAACATTCCAGAGATCGGGGGGATGGGGGGGTGGGATAACCAACTAGTAATATCCGCTCCAAACCACAAAATTCCCGCACCCCGCCCTGAGGGCCCCCGAAAATTATTTTCTCTGGAGCGAGGATAAAAAAAGGTCGACCCAGTCACCCAATGACTCAATGACCCAATCGCTAAATCACCCAATTCCCCAATCACTCAATTCCCCAATTCCCCAATTCCTCAATTACCAAATCGCTCGGTCTTTCGTCACCTCGTAGCCCGATTACGCCGATGTTAGCCTCATCTTGTTGTCGTCCCCAACTAGCTCTGTTCCGGAGATTCTTCCATGCGTCGCACTGTTTTTCGAAAGACTTGCGTCGTCGCCAGCCTGACTTTGTGTTTCGCCGCGCCTCTGTTTGCGCACCACATTAAGAAAGGGCAGAGCCAGAGTTTGCCGATCACCACCTCGTCGGCCAAGGCTCGCGAACTCTACTTCAAAGGCATGGAGGACTACGAGAATCTATACCTCGAGCGCTGCAACGACGATTGGCGCGCTGCCGTAAAAGAAGATCCCAATCTCGCCGTAGCTTGGGCGTGGATCGCCTTCAACAGCAGCAATCCCGATGAAATCAGCGCCGCTCGCGACAAAGCCAAAGCCATCGCTCCCAAGCTCACGCCCGGCGAACAATTGATGATTGCCTGGGTTTCGAAAGTGCAGGAAGGCGACTACCTCGGCGGAATCACCGCCATGAACGACATGCTTGAGATGTATCCCCACGACAAGCACCTGCTCTATCTCGCAGGAAACTGGCTGATGGGAGAGAACGGCAACGATCAGGCACAGAGGTTCATGGAAAAGGCGCTCGCCATCGACAAGAATTTCCCGCCCGCGCTCAACGACCTCGCTTACGTGGAAGCCCGCAATCGCCAGTTCGACAAGGCATTTACCGCGATGGACCGCTACGTTACTCTGCTGCCCAGCGAGCCCAATCCGCAGGATTCCTACGGAGAGCTCAAGCGCATGGCCGGTGATTTCGACAGCTCGCTCGCGCACTATCGCGCCGCGCTTAAGATCGATCCTGATTTCGTCACCTCGCAACTCGGCCTTGGCGATACCTACGCTCTGATGGGCAATCAGGAGCAGGCCCGCATCGAGTATGACAAGGCGATCCGCTTCGCGCACAACGAAGCCGACCGCCTGACCTACAGCATGCAGAAGGCGATGACCTACGTTCGCGAGGGCAATTCCGCCGAAGCCGACAAGGAATACGTCGAGATCGCCCAGACCTCGCACGCCAAAGCACAGGGATTGCAGGAAGCGCAGGCGTATCGTCATCTTGCCGAATATCAGACCGACGACAACGCCTCGTTAAAAAATCTCAAACTGGCCGAAGAAGCGTTGCACCACCAGTCGACCATCTCGCCCATAGACCGCGATGAAGAAATGTCACGCATTCTCCGCAATCGCGCTGTTCGCGCCGCGCGCTCGGGGAATCACGGTCTCGCGGAGAAATCCCTGCAGGAACTCGAAGCGTTGGCCAATGGCAGCCACAATCGCGTGATCCAAAGCTCCTACGAAGGAGCCGCCGGAACGCTGTTGATGGATCAGCAGAAGTACGACGACGCCATTGCCCACCTCGAGGAAGATCAGGACAATCCCTTCACCCTCGAGTTGCTGGTGCAGGCCTACTACCAGACCTCGCAGAGCGACAAGCTGCACGAGACTGAGGAGAAACTTCGCGGAACCAACGTTCCGACCATGGAACAGGCTCTGATCGTCCCTGCGGCGCGCAGCAAACGTCCCCTCATCTAGAGCGATTCCTCGGAATCATTGTCATCTCGACCGGAGCGTTGGCTTCCGCGAAGTGGAAGGCAACCCGCGATGGAGAGACCCCCTGTTCCGCACTCGAACACGCAGATTCGGGAACCGCTCCATTCTGGATTCCGGACTTGTGAAAAGAGCCCTGAATCCTATTCCACCGGTTCTTTTTGGTGTAGAGTATGTGGGCTGCTCCGGGCCCATATGAAATCGGAAAACGAACGCCGCTCCGGAACGAGAGTCTCAACCCGCGTACCCACTCGTGTGCGAACTGCCGAGGGGGTCGACCATCCCGCGCAGACCCGCGACGTAAGCGCCAATGGTGTGTTCCTCTACACCAGCTCCAAAATGGAGAAGGGAAGCAATGTTGAGCTGGTTCTAATACTGCCGCCCGAACTCACCTCTGGAGAGAAGTGCTGGGTCTGCTGCCAGGCCACGGTCGTTCGCGTCGAAGACGGTCCCGAATTCGGGATCGCCGCCCAGATTCGCCGCATGGACATCCTGCCCGAAATGGCCGTCTGACAAGGGATTTGGGCTAGGAAACAGCTGTTCCCGTTCTGACCGTCCGCCAGCCAAAATTTGCCCGCCGATGCACCTCCGGCCGCCGCCGAATAAGAATTCTTTGTTAATTTGTGAAAAAGGGCTTCCCATTGCATCGGCTGCGGTGCAATAATGGCGGCCCTAGAATTGCTCTGGCCAATTTCAGGTTCCAGGCGGGCCCAGGTATATGTCGATCGAAAAACTCGTGGCCGGCGTCGTGAAAGTGCAGACGCCGATCGGTCCACGATATGTAATGCCATCATTCATGCAGCGGATCTACCTGTTGTGGATGTTCCGCAACTTTCCCATTCTTCCTCACGCCGTGTTGAGTAGCCGTCAACAGCGTCTCATCGACCGCATGTGCAGCGAGCAAAGCTTTGCCTCGATGGCGTACGTCGATGGCATGGACGAAACGCCAGTCATCGGCACGATCGAACATCGGCCTGCAAGAGGAGTTGAACCGTTGCCGCCGCGGCGTCCAGCGACGAGCGAATCCGGCAGTCTGGCGGCGGAAATTCACCAGCGATCGTGAAGATCCCGAACTTGGCGGCGGCGATGCTCTGAACCGCCCCCTCCGATGCCGCGTCTTTTTTTGCCGCTTCGGCTCCGAATCTCATTTCTTCCGAACGCGAATTGAACATCCAAGTTTGCGTCGGTGCTGTCATGATTCGCCCGAGCGAAATTAGGAGTGCCGATTTCGGGTCCCGCTCCGCGCGCGCCGTCGACGGATGTTATAATTTTCGTTTCATCCTGCCGCACGATTCCCACCGTGGGCGCGTAGCTCAATTGGCAGAGCAACTGACTCTTAATCAGTAGGTTGTAGGTTCGATTCCTACCGCGCTCACCATCTTTTCAATCACTTACCGGAGTTGATGTTTCGGGTGTGCCGTAAAGTGTGCCGTAACTCAATCCGGCTACGCCCGTTTCTCCACTGTTGTGTCTTGATCGAGCGCAGCGCGCACGATCTCTAGTTCGGGATGTTGATACTGCATCGCAGTCTTCACATCCCTGTGTCCCATGGTTCTCATGACGGCAGCCAGGTTTCCGGTTCTCTTCAGAATCCGGGTGCCGTAATCATGCCGTCCACAATAGAGGACAAGATCTTCGGGAAGCCCAGCTTTGACCCTAGCTTCGCGAAATCTCTTCGCCATTGTGGTGAGATGAGCAGACTCGGCGCGTTTCGACGGGAAAACCCATCCTTCGCGTTTTTCTCCGCACCGCTGTTTAAGAACGTCAAAGACGCGATTGCTCATCGGCACGCGTCTCCTTCCTTCTTCGGTCTTGCTGTCCGGCACGAAGATCACGCGGGTTTTCCAATCCAGGTTCTCGATGCGCATCCGGTAAAGCTCTCTTTCGTTACGCATGCCCGTATCGCGCATCAAGATGATGATGTCCTGGAAAAGTTGAAGGCTGCGTTTCCGCCAATTGCAGGCGGCGGCGCCCACCAACAATTTCTTTTCCGCTTCATCGTCAAGCCTGAGTGAACGTCCGTATTCCTTCATCAGTTTGAGTTTCGGAGCGTGGCGAATCAGTGTCCACTCCTCCGCCTTGTGCAGCATCCTTCTTAACGTTCTCAGCGCGCAATTGGCATTTGAGGACGCGCCCGAAAACCGCAAAGTTTCGATAACGTCCCTGGTGATCTGATCCAATCGCATATTCACGACGGTCGTCGTCTTGAGGAGGCGCCAGCCATCGCGGTAGTAGGTTTTGGTTTTGTCTTCCAGTCTGACCTTGTCCAGCCATTCCAGGAAGCGCCGGGAAAACTCCAGCAGCACAGGAGCTTTTTGGGGAAGCGGATCTGTATTCTCGACCACATGGCCGAGTTTCAGACCAGCAACCTTTGCCGCCCTGGCCGCTTTTGTTTCGTTGGTTGACCCACGGTAGCGCTGTCCGCGCACCGTGAAGTCATACCAGTAAAACTTGGACTTCGCTTTCTTAAACAGCTTCACGAGCTTCCTCCATTGCAGCCCGCACGGAAGCAACTCGTGTGTTCTTCTGGATGTATTCCAAAAGAACATTCACATCATAACTAACCCGACCTTGCAGTTCTATCCAATTCGGCCCGACTCCCTCGGCGCGCCATCGTTTCAATGTTGCTGCTGAGCGTCCGAGAATCTCAGCGGCGTTGCGCGTGTTGACGAGCTGAGGCATGGCTGGTTTTTTCATCACGATTGGCTGGGGCATGGTTCATCTACTCCTGAGGGGAGACTCATCCGCCCCTCGTGGACGACATTGCCCTTGACGGTAGCGCAGGTGTACACATATAGTCAAGTTGTATCGTTACGCACAGGAGGTGAAATTGACCGAAAGAGAGCTCACGACGGAGAAGGCAGCGATAGCGCAGCAGCCAGTGATCTCCATTCGTATTTCCGAGGCTCTGCGTTTAAAGCTTGAGGGCTTAAAGGTGCTCATGTCCATGAAGAGCGGCGAACCCGTTTCCACATCGGAGGCGGCAAAGCAGCTTCTTGAGTCCTCAAAAGAAGAACGACTTGAGCTGGTAAGTCTGCTTACCGAGCCGACCGATTCTCTGCTAATGATTCGCCGAAAGGCAGACTCAAAGCTCCCGCTTTCGCAAGCAGAATGGACCGCCGTTGCCTATTTCTGTCTGCACGGAATGGAGAGATTTGCCAACACCGCACAGACGGAGATTTCATATGAATCTCTTGCCGGAATCCTTGAGGCATTCCAGGCGGTTTACGGTTTGCTTCGCAAACCAAACAAGACCCATTTGGACTCTTTCTTCGTCGCACATCTCCCGCCCGATCGGCAAGCCGAAGCGAAGAAACCGGAAGAGATCGGAAGCGACGATGTTCGGCGCGCCGTCACCCACACCATTCGGATGCTAAAAAACCCGACAGAAGAGCGGCAGAGACCCATCTTTGTCGCCCGGAACCTCTACTTTCTCCTCGACGAGCTAGACTTCCCCAATATCGAGAGGCTAAACGAGGCGCTTCGGCCGTTCTGGCCGACCCTGTGGCGCGTGTGCGCCCGCGGCCACTATTTTCACTATGGTAAGCCCTTGCAAGATCCGAACTCTTCGGCAGGGGGAATGGACGCTCCGTTGAATCCGCCATTACCGAAATTTGAAGAAGGCGACTACCGTCTCGAATTCGTGCGCTCGCCGAGCGAAGGCTTTTCCGTTTGGTTGTCCTTCCCCGGAAGACTTGCGCCGCTCTATCCCGTGGAGGGATACCCAAAGATTTCGGAATTCAGGACGATCCTAGAACGGCTGGATGTAAGGCGGGTGCTGATCTCCTGGAATGGCCGCTATTTTCTCGCGTACACGGTGGCTGACGAGAAGGACGAAATCGGCGTGAATTTTCGCGCTGGTGACAACGGAATTACGTTTAACTTTCGTGGCGAAGACTGGCAGTCCATCAAGAAGCTGTTTCGACGCGCGTGGCAGGCTCCGCAAGTACGCCGCCTGTGGGACGCGCTGGCTCTTGAGTATGGCGAGTTGTAAGAACGCGGTGCTTCGCACCGGAAGAAGTGGGGACACGTCACCCCCAAATTGGGAACTGCGGAGCGCCAGCCAGCGCTTCGATGTTTACGCAGGTTAACTTTCGCTGCGTCAACAAAATTCGTCTCCGCTGGGTGACTGCGATATCGAACGAGGAGGTTTGTTTGAGGCAGGTGGCCCCAGAGCGTCGAATCGCGTAAACGCGTTGAAGCCCAGGAGTTTCCTGTGAACTGGCAATTACGCAGTTTAATCTCAGCGGAATCAAGCGCAGTAGTGCAACAAGGCGGTTCGTCCAATGAATAGTCCTCGCGCTCAAGCTAATCCCCAGTCCAGTTTGCCGTTCGGAGAAGAGGCGAAGCCCGGCTTCCGCACCAAGACCGCGGCCACGAGACTGACTCCCGAAGAACTAGGAGAGATCGAAGCTGCCGCGGAGTGCGCGGGACAGGCTGTCTCCGAGTGGCTGCGCGCGACCGCTCTGTGGGCTGCGCGACAGCGGCCCGCTGATCCCGTCGAACTGGTATTGGCCGAAGTCTGGGCGATGCGTTACGCGCTCTTGAATCTCTTCCATGCAGCCTCTCAAGCGGCATCGGAAGGCAGACAATTGTCGCCTGATTCCGTCCTCACAATTCGGGACCAGGCAGACGCACGAAAGATCCAGCAGGCACGCAAACTGCTTGATGACCTCTTCGCCCGCGGGCGAAAGGAAAGAGCTCGTATGCCATGAGTGCCATGACTTTTCCAAGAATCTTTTCGCTCTTGACGCCATTGCTTTGGGTGGCCGCGATGTTCCTTTTGCTACTGGCTGTGCGGAGCGTGTTGCAGAACCGGTCCCCACATAAATGGTCGGATAGGGAGACGATCGAATGGGGCCGACCTCGGCCAAGTTTGATCCAGAGATGGAGGATAAAGATGGGCAGAATCCGATTCAGACTGCCGAGATTCTCGCAGCGGCAGATGCCAGAAATCGCGGCGAAACCAGCGCCATCAGCGCCAGCAAATGCTCCCGCCGATCCGCTGAAGAAGCCTACCCAGCCGATGCTCGCGCTCTTTGGTTCGACCGTCAATGGGTCGACCATCGGTGCGCCCGAGACCAACCTCAAGGAGGCGTTCGCCTGGGAGAAAACGAAGGGAATCGAATGAGAGACAACTTGCCAAGAACACCAATTCACGCTTGATGAACGCTCGGTATGCTCACGATCTCGAAACCGCTGTCGGCCAGCCAGGCGCAGACCTACCATGTGCGGGAGTTTGCCTCGCCGGAACAGAACTACTGGAGCCGCGATCAGCAGGGCCATACGGAGTGGCAGGGCAGACTCGCCGAGCAGTGGGGGTTGCAAGGTCCCGTTGGTTCCGAACACTTTGCACGACTGAGTGAGGGCCAACATCCGCACACCGAAGAGCAACTCGTACGGCATCAGGTTTCGAGAACCTATGAAGGCAAGTTTGGCAGAGAGGTGACCAGCGCCGAGCATCGCGCCGGGTGGGACGCCACATTCTCTGCGCCAAAGTCGGTATCGCTTACCGCCCTCGTAGGCGGCGATGATCGGGTGCGCGAAGCCCATCGGGAGAGTGTACGCGCGGCACTTCAGGAACTTGAGCGATACACGCAGGCGCGGATTGGCAATGTCCATGCCCCGGAGACGACCGGCAAATTTATCGCCGCCACTTTCGAGCACGACACCGCGCGGCCGGTTGATGGCTATGCCGCGCCCCAGCTTCATACTCACGCCGTGATCTTCAACATGACCGAGCGCGAGAACGGTCTCGAAAATGGGAAACAGATGCGAGCTTTGCAGCCACACGAGATGTTCGTGTCACAGCGTTACATCACGGCAGTGTACCGATCCGAGTTGGCGCTGCGTCTGGAAAAGCTGGGCTACGAACTCGAGCGCGGCAAGCACGGACAGCCGGAAGTAAAAGGCTACACGAAGGAATATCTGGAGGCTTCCAGCCCACGACGTGAACAGATCAAAGACCATCTCCGCGAACAAGGAATCGACGGAGCCGCAGCGGCACAGATCGCGGCTCACCATACGCGCGATCGCAAGGAACTGCTGTCGCCGGAAGAGGTGTTACAGCGGCACCGCGAGTTGGCAGCGCAGCACGGGCATCAGGCGGACCACGTCGTCGCACAGGCGCGCCAACATGGGCAATACCAGATGCCGGAGCCAGAGGCACAGGCGCAAAGAGCCGTGACCTGGGCGCGCGATCATGTCTTCGAGAGATCGGCTGTGCAGGACCGCCGCGCGATCCTTGAAACAGCGCTGGTACGCGGCATGGGAGAAACCACCTATGCCCAGGTCCGGCATGAGTTCGAGCGCCGGATCGAGACCGGGGAGTTCCGCGAGGTCTCGCACGTTGGTGCTGATCAACAATACACAACCGCCGCGATGGTTCGCATGGAGCGTGAGGTCATCGGCCGGATGCAGGAAGGCAATCGGCGCGACTACAGCGATCCCATGCTGGTCTCGCCGCAAGTGCGCATCGCTACGGAGGACCGCCACCCGGAGTTGAATGAGTCGCAGCGCCAGGCAGTGGACGATATCTTTCTTTCGCGGGAGAAGGTTGTCGGCTTGGATGGCATCGCGGGCGCGGGCAAGACCACAACTCTGGCCGTAATCCGCGAAGGCGCGGAGGCCGAGGGCTACAGGGTGGAAGGTTTCGCGCCAACCTCCCGCGCGGCGCAAAAGCTCGGGGAAGCAGGCATGGAGACATCCACACTACAGAAGCATCTGGCACGTGGAGAGCAGCCGGATACCGGCGAGAAACGGCTCTATGTGCTCGACGAATCCTCTCTGGCATCGACCAGGCAGGTGCATGAGTTTGTGAACCGGCTTCATCCGAATGACCGTGTGTTGCTCGTCGGCGATCGGCGGCAACATGAGGCGGTTGAGGCCGGGAGGCCCTTCGCGCAACTCCAGGACGCCGGTATGAAAACGGTGAAGCTCGAAGTGATCGTGCGCCAGAAAGACCCAGAACTGAAACAGGTAGTCGAGCAGCTTGCACGGGGCGAAGTGCGCGAGGCGATACAGAATCTTGACCGGCAGGGCCGAGTCCATGAGATTCAAGGCCACGACGAGCGCATCGCCGCGATTGCGAAGGAGTATGCAAAATCGCCGGAGAACACGCTGGTGATTTCTCCCGATAATCGCTCTCGCATCGAGAT
Organism: uncultured Acidobacteriota bacterium; assembly: GCA_963763845.1. Classification (GTDB taxonomy): domain Bacteria; phylum Acidobacteriota; class Terriglobia; order Terriglobales; family Acidobacteriaceae; genus Sulfotelmatobacter. Next base: position 43,112 of record CAVXPX010000005.1, on the reverse strand, counting down.
CAACGAGCGCATCCATGCGGAATTGCAGCGGAGTGGCCTGGTCAGCAACGAGGAGCAACGCATCAGGACGCTAGTGCCGCGCCAAGACCTCACCGGCGCGGACCGCACATGGGCCGAGCGCTATGAGGTGGGCGATGTGCTGCGCTATTCGCGCGCATCGAAAGAGACCGGCATCGAGAAAGGAGCGTACGCACAGGTGAAGAGTATCGACGCGCCGAGAAACCGGCTGACAATTGAACTGCAGGACGGCACGGAACGAACTTACGATCCACGCAGACAGCAGGGCGTTTCGGTCTTCCGCGAGGAGATGCGGAGTTTTTCAGTGGGCGACCGCATCCAGTTCACCGCACCGGCCAACGACCTCAGAGTTGCGAACCGCGAGTTGGGGACCATCGAGAGGATCGAGGAAGACGGGCGGCTGCGCTTGAAGATGGACGGCCGTCGTGCGGTCGAGCTTGATACACACAAGGGTCCGCATCTCGACTATGGCTATGCCATGACCAGCCACTCCAGCCAGGGACAGACTGCCGACCGTGTCCTCATTCACGTGGACACCGAACTGGGTGCCAAGGATCTGCTCAACAGCCGCATGGCCTATGTCGCTGTCTCGCGTGGACGCTATGACGCCCAGATTTATACGAACAACGCACAGACGCTCGGGCAAGAACTCAGTCGCGATGTGTCCCATTCGCACGCGATTCAGCAAGAACCAGTAGCGCACAAGATAGAACCACAAACCACGCACACGAATCAGATCAGTCAGGGTTTCGGTCTAGGTCTTTGATGCAGCATTCCCGAATGACATGCCCCGGATAGCCAGAGCATAGCCGAGGCCCGGCCAGTGTCAAGGCCGCGCTTCGCGCGCCGCCTTCGCGGTCGAAGAGCCTTGACACTGGCCTTTGCGCCTCGGCTTATTCTTCAGCTAATGGGATGATCCGCCGCTTGCTTCCTCAAGAAGCAGGATAAATTTTGAAACACGCTGCCATCTTGGCATCGACGGAGGATCCACATGAAGCTTCGCACAATTGGTATCGACCTTGGCAAGACGAGTTTCCATCTGATCGGGATGGACGAGCGTGGCAACGTAGTTCTTAGGCGGAGATTTTCGCGGACGCAACTCATTGCCTACGTCTCCAAACTGGATACCTGCCTGATTGGTATGGAAGCTTGCAGCGGTTCCAACATTCTGGGACGAACCCTGAGAGCCCAAGGCCACACCGTGCGGCTCATCCCGGCGCAGTTCGTCCGTCCTTTTGTTAAGTCGAACAAGAATGATTACAACGATGCGGAGGCGATCGCCGAAGCCGTCCAGAAACCCAACATGCGTTTTGTTCCGATCAAGACTGAGGACCAACTCGATCTTCAGGCAATCCACCGAACACGCGAGAGGTTCGTCACTCAGCGTACGAGCGTGATCAATCAAATTCGAGCCTATTTGCTGGAACGTGGAATCGTGCTGCGGACAGGAAGACTGTATTTGCAAGGGCAAATGGCTTCGATTTTGGAAGATGGAGAGCAAAGACTATCCGGGCTGGTCCGCAGGCTCCTCGATGTGCTTTGGCAGGAATGGAAACATCTTGATGTACAGATTGCGGAACTGCAGCAGCAGATCGAGACCATTGCCGAACAGGACGAAGCCTGTCAGCGCTTGATGGAGATTCCGGGAATTGGGCCATTGGCCTCGACGCTGATGGTCGCGGCTGTGGGTAATGGATCAGCTTTTCGCAGAGGACGGGACTTCTCCGCGTGGCTGGGCATCGTTCCGGCGCAGGCCAGTACTGGAGGCAAGCCCCGTCTGTTGGGTATCAGCAAGCGAGGCAACAAATACCTGCGTCAGCTTTTTGTGCATGGCGCGCGGTCCTGCAAAACGCATATGAATCGCGAAAAGCATCCATTTGGAGAGTGGGTGACTGCTCTAGAGAAACGATCACACAGCAATGTTGTCTCCGTTGCCCTGGCGAACAAAATTGCGCGAATCGCCTGGTCGGTGCTGGCCAGGGGAGAACGATACCGCGCCCACGGTCCGATGGCGCAGGTGGCCTGAAGGCGATTCATTCATGGAGAAGGGTTTCTTTTTTGCTGGTGTTCAGCGTTGCGCGTTGTGCAGAACCCGTCAAGGGTCCGCTCCGCCGCGCACCGAACGCGCGCCCTTGACTGAACCTGCGCAACGCGCTTCAGGTCCTTCTGCCAGCAAAAAAGAAAATTAGTTGATGTCTTCCCGGCTTCCACCTAAGTCTGCGTAGCGAGAGAAGGAGATGGCAGAACAGTCAAACGGCGCACCCCAAACCCGGCCCCGGATGAGATCGCAAAGATCGCTCACGCTAAAAGGGAAGGTGCGCGCAGATTCCATATTGGCCAGGAGCAAAATGCTCCACACACAGGCCGGATACATATCTGCAGACTGCTTCCACCATTTTCGGATTCCCGCGTGCAGTCCAGCGGCGGATCATACATATCCGGGGGATGTCAGATTTCCCCCGTAACACCATCAGGGGAAATTCATCTGAGTCCAGTCACAGGCAGCGCCCGAAATCCATTCGCAAGTGGAAAGCTGTTTGATGTCCGGCAGACGATAGCACCACCAGCCACTCGCGATTTGCCTGCCACATTGCGTACAAAGTCGAGATTTACCGTATCGCCGACATCCGGCAGTTCCGTCCACTTCGCCTCGAACAGTTCCAGGCGTCCGCCCGTATCCACCACAAAGTCTACTTCGCGGGTTCGGTCGCGCCAGAAGAAGAGGCTCCCTGTGCGCCCTCCGCGGCGTTCCCGATCCCGAAGTTGGGCGAAGACAAACGTCTCCCAGACAGCGCCGACCGCCGGTGATTGCCGAAGAGCTTCCTCGGACCGAATGTTCAGCAAAGCACAAAGTAGACCGGTGTCCGCAAGGTAGAGTTTGGGGCTCTTGACGATCGACTTGGTCCGATTCGAGAACCACGGCTCAAGCAATACGATCTGACCGGATGCTTCCAGCATGGACAGCCAATGATTCGCTGTCGAAGGGGCAATGCCAACATCGCGCGCCAGATCTGCTTTGTTCAACAGATTTGCGGAACGGAGCGCGCAGGCACGCAGAAACCTCTCGAAGTCACGCAGGCTGCCAACATTGGTTAAGGAGCGCACGTCTCGTTCGAGATAGGTAGCGAGATAGGAGTTGTAAAACGCGATGGGGTCAATGTCTGGGTTTGCATACAGCTCTGGGAACCCACCGCGCACGATCGCTTCTTCGATCCCGGTTCGCGGCAACGCTGCTAGAATCTCGGCAAAGGAAAGGGTTTCCAGTTCCACGATGTCGGCCCTGCCTGCGAGCGATTCGGAAACGTTCTTCATCAGGGCGAACTTCTGCGAACCAGTCAGCAGGAATTGTCCGTTGCGTGTACGGTGGGCGTCCACGGCTACCTTGAGGTGCCGGAACAAGCCCGGCGCATATTGGACCTCATCAATGAGGACGGGTGGCGGGTGACGTTGGAGAAAAGTGCCCGGTTCTTTTTCGGCCTGCTCAGCCTCGTTGGGGAGGTCGAGGGACACGAACGCATGTTTCGGAAACAGGCGCAGAAAGGTGGAGGTCTTTCCGGTCTGTCTGGCTCCGGTCAGCACGACTACTGGCCGCGTCTTCGCAGAGCGTTGCAGGCGGGGTTCAACCGCGCGTGGAATCCACATATGCAAAATATACGATATAATCGCATATTTTGCACGCCTTGCCGTTCTCAATAGGGGGAGATGGTCTTCCAACCGTCCTTCATGCTCACGACCGTCCATCTGGCCAGGGAATGTCAGACAAAAGCGGACTGCTCCCAAGCCAACCCCGTCATGTTAATGTCACCCTTCACGCTTTGACAGATTGTCATCGTTCGGTTGCTTTATCCGTGTGTTCTGGCTTACGCAACACTTCGGATTTTCTGCGTCCAGCCCCCGCAAGGAGAAAAGCGCGCTTTCCAGGTTCGCGCGGGCGAAAACCAGGTGTGGATGGTCGGCTGCAAGCCGGTCCTGAAGAATCTCCACTGCACTCTGTAGCATGGCCGCCGCTTCCCTCGACCGTCCTTTTAGATTGAGCAATGCGCCGAGATTATTCCGCGTCAGAGCTGCATCCGGACTTTCCGCGCCTAACACTTTCTCCTTGATCGCCAGAGCTCGCAGGTAGAGTTTCTCAGCCTGGTCAAGATCACCGCGAGCGCAAAGGACTGCGGCCAGATTGTGCAGGTTCGACGCCACTTCGTAGTGCTCGGGCCCGAAGGTCTTCTCAAAGATCACCAACGCTCTTCTATATATGGCTTCGCTTTCGTCATATCTTTGGAGGCCGTCTAGAATCGCCGCATAGGCGACAGCGTCGAATAAGGTTCGAGGATCGTCTTCGCCAAGCAGTCGCCGAGAAATATCCCAGGCTTTTCGCCCAGGAGGTTCGGCGGTCGTGAAATCGCCCTTGGCATGCAGAATGCCGCCGATGTTGTGATAGATGACGCTGCTGGCCAGGCAGTCCTCACCGTTCAGTTTGACGACGGAATCCACCGCCTGTTGGTACAGGCGCAGGCCCTCATCGAAGCGACCACAAGCCTTGTAGAGAACGGCGAGATTGTTCCTCGCGTTGGCTGCGTGCTCGGACGCCTCGCCGAACTCAGTGGCCAATATCCGTAATGCTTCTTTAAGGCTCACCTCGGCGCGGACGAAATCACCGCGCACACGGCATATTTCGCCGATCAATCCCATCGTCCTGGCGCGAATCTGGGCGGCGCCTTCGCCGGTGAAGGAGTCACCTAACTGGCCTTCAATGGAATGCGCTCGTTCTGCCACGACCAAGGCGTCCTGGAGGCTCTGGCCTTCACTTTCGATTTCGGCAAGGTCGTTGAGTAGATTGGCGGCATCGGGCGAGTTTGCTTCGCCCGACTCTTCGAGAAGCAGCAAAGCTTTCCTCACAGCCGTGGCCGCCTCTTCCAGTTTTCCTTCAGCCTGTAGATTCCAAGCTTGCTCTTGCAGTTCGACAGTGAGTTCGCCTGCGCCGCGTGTGTTCATGGATGTGCCACCACCAGAAGCGTCTTTGCTCGCCGAGTTACGCAATCCAGGCATTGCCTGAGGTTTTGAGGATCAAGCGCACCAAGGCTTTCGTCCAGCATCACGACTTCCGCATTCTGCAACAACGCGCGCGCCAGAAAAACTCGTCCCCGTTCCCCTTGCGAAAGCTGCCAGCCCGTCTCGCCGACGATCTGGTCGAGCCCAGCCGGCATGCGCTCCAGCAGTGGTCCAAGACCGAGTTCGTGGCACAACTCTTTGGCCTCGTCGAGGTCCTGGGCGGAGTGTGGGTAGGGCCGTCCCAGCAGGAGATTGAAGCTGAGAGGCGCGGTGAATATATGGTTCTCGTGATACTGCGGAGCGACTGCGATGCGATGTCGCCAGGTTGCTTCGCCGAGTGTGTGTCGGTCCAGTCCTCCCGCCAGGAGCAGACCGCCTGAAGGACGCCGCAAGCCGCCGAGCAGAGAGACCAACGTGGACTTGCCGCTGCCGGAGTCGCCCTGGAGCAGCACGAAATCGCCGCGATCGATGGCCAAACTGCATCCTTTCAGAATCGGCTCGTATCGGCCCTGATGAGTGAACATGACATTGTGCGCCTGCAGGATGGTGTCCGAAACCGAGGATGTTTCAGGAGAAAGTTCCGTTCGATCGGCCCCTGCCGCGGCATCAAACGTCGGCTTTACATTTTGCCAGGCGATCCAGGCTGCGGTTCCGGGAGTAAGCCAAGTGGTCAAGCGTTCAATGGCAGCGCTCGTGTACAGAATCGCTCCGAAACTGATGGCCAGCTGCGTCAGCGTCGCGTTGCCCGAGAGAAACGACGGTGCCAACACGGCAAAAGCTGCAATCACATAGCTGCGAGGCAACGCAGTTTCGATCCATGCGGACGATTGGTCAAGATTCTCGGACATTCCGGCGTACTGTTCGGTTTCACAGTCTTCCTCGTGGTGCCATTCAGAAGGCGCTTGCTGCGCCAGCCGGGTGCGGTGGGCGCTCATCTTTTCGACCAACTGGTGAGTCAGTCCAAGGCGCTTTCTTGTCCAGGAGGAACGTCGCCGCATATTCTGCGAAATGAGAAGAACGCACACGCCGATCCAAAGAATCAGCAACGCGATCTCAGCCCCGGCAGCGGCTCCGAAGGCAATGACAAACGGCGCAAGGAGCAATTCGAGAGCGGCGAGCACGATCTGCAAGCCCCCGCTGGCGCCCAGTTGCTCGATCGCTTCCGATTCCAGGACCTCGCTCAATAGTTCGCCAGCGCCCTTTCGCCGCATGAGGTCGGCGTCCATGGTCATCGCACCCACCATGAGGCGTTGTTTGAGCAAGCCGCCGAAACCGACAGCGACGACGCCCTCCAGCCAGCGCGAGGCGGCGCGCAGCGGCACTGTGCTGGCCAGACAGAGCGCCCACGCAGTCAGCCAGGCATAGTCCAATCGACCACTGAGCGCGCCCGATCCGAGGAAGGCCCAACTCGCAAACACGAGTGCGATCTCAAGGCCATGCGTACCGAGTAGAGCGGCTATACGGGAGACCAATCCTGCGGCCTTCATCTGCTGCCAAAACGATGCTGTCTGGCCAGAGTTCGACAGCGAGAGAATCAGCGGAACCCTGCCCGGGCTGCGGCGGCAGGACCGCAATGTACGCGGCTAAGCGGCTGTCCATTCACGTGCCTCCGTCGCCTCACTGAGAATTCCGCTGCTCATCTTCAAGTGCCGCCACGTCGATCCTGACCATAACCGCTGGCGAGTGATCGTCCCCTGATCGCACAAAGCGCGGTACCGGGAATCTGTCTTCTCGTATAACTCGCGCGGCGAGCCCTGTTCGATAACCCGACCTTGCTCGACCACCAAGACGCGTTGGAAGTCGAGGGTGTCAGGAACATCATGGGTAACGAAGATCATCGTTGCCTTGGCGAAGTGCTGGCGCGCTTTTGCCAGCAAACTGCGCCGCGCTTCGCGATCCAGACCGCGCGCGGGTTCATCGAGAATTGCCAGGCGAACATCCGGACGCGCCATGGCGCGCCCGATCCGAACATTCTGCCCTTCGCCGCCAGAGACCAGCGCGCCGCTTTCGCCCAACTCGGTCTGCAAACCATCGGGCAAGCGGTCCAGAACGCTTAGCAGGTCCGTGCCTTGAATGGCCAGGCCCACTCGCGCGGTCGAATCGGATCCATTGCCATAATTAAGGTTATCCAGCAGTGTCGCCTGAAACAGGTGGACCTCGGGAGCGATCCATGCCGTGTGCCGTCGCAGCTGGGCCAGTTGTTCGGAGTCGAGCGGAGATCCATCCACGGTCACTTTGCCACTCTGCGGTTTGTGCCATCCGAGCAGCAGACTGGCCAGAGAAGATTTTCCGGCGCCGGATAAGCCAACCACCGCGATGTGCTCACCAGGTGCGATGCTGAGGTTGACATTCTCCAAAATGATGTGGCCGCCCGCGACTACCGTTACCTTCTCGACTTCTACGCCGACGCCGCAGGTCTTCGCGGCCGCAGACGCAACTTGCGAAATCTCCTCTTCAGGCGCGCCGAGAGGCTCCAGGAGGCGCCACAACGTGTTACGCAAGGCGGGCATGTCCCAGGCGATCGACGCCAACTCCTGACCGAGCGTGGGAATGGAAACGGCCCAATACGCAAGCAACAGCAATCCGGCGGGAGATGAAGTGCGCAGCGCTTCGCGGTAAACCAGCGCGATGACTGGGACATACGTCACCGCCATCTGGAGCACTTCGGCGCGCACGAATATGGACTGCAGTCGCAGTCCGGCTTCCGCCCAGTGCCCTAGCTGTTCAGAATGCAGAGTGCGAAGCGTCCGCGCGGCTCCGTGGGCCTGAATCGGGCGCAACCCGAGGAGTGCATCCAGATAGAAGCGGCTCAGGGCGCCGCTGAACTCGCGAAAACGCAAGTCCCGACTTGCCAGCGCGGGCTGAAACAGAAGAGGAACTCCCACCGCAACGATCACTGCCAACACGGCAGGCAGTGCCGCGCCAGGATAAAACCAGGCGATGCCCGCCGCGGCGAAAATCAGGCTGGCGGTCAAGCGAACAAAAAGCCCGGCTAATTCCGGTAACCGGCGCAGAAGTTGCAAAGTGTGCGCGCGGAACGCCATATCCGAAATCAAGCGGGATTGAAAATGGCGGTCATGAAGCCGTGGAATCTTCATCAGGATGCGTGTGCGCAGCCGCATTTCAAGCTGGCGGCCAAGGCGCAGAAGGCCGGTCACCGCGGGCCACTCCAGCGCGAGCAGCCCAACAAGAAAGCAGATCATTGCGACAATCGCGCCGATGCGCTGCCCTGTCAGCTTCAAGTGCCGTGAAAGATCAAAAAAACCGCGAAACAGCAGAGGCTCGAACACGGTTCCCGCTGCGGAGGTCAGCAGAGCCAAAAGCAATCAAGCCGGTAGAGAGCCAACCACTTTCCCGAACTGCCTGCCACACGGGAAGCCAAACCCGGGTCGGCGGTTCATTGCGCACCGCTTCCAGGGATTGCGGCAACGGCTGGGTGGAAGCTTCCTCCCGCTTGCCCGCGGCAGCCACCAGAACGGCTCCGCGCATCCGGAGTTGCTCGTCACCATCTGTCGTCTTGCGAACGGTCCAGAACTCGGGTGGAATCTGCCCGGAATTCTGTGCACACACGTTGAGAAATTGTTCCGCTTCCGCGCCGCGCCTCAACTTGCCGGCATCGCAAAGAGTCTGAGCCAGACGAAGCGACGCGTCCAAGGCCGCGGAATCTTCGCCGATGCTTTCGTGGCGCTGATGCGGCACAACGCCGAGAGCGCGCATCCGGCTTTTCAGGCTCGAAGTGAAGACGTCGCTTTGCGACCATTCTTCCCACATCTCGCGCGTGACCACCTGTTCGTGGATATAGAGGGAATCGAGAAATCTGCGGCGGTGCATCCAGATGCGGCCCGCTCCCGGATCCATGATTTGCACCAACGGACCGTGCACGCTCCACAACACGACGAAGTGGGTCGCGCCTCCGGCGAGGCGCATCACCACAATCGCGGGCAAACAAGCCGACGTTGCCAGCAACACCAGGTCCGGGGGGATGACCATCTGAGCGGCGTCGAGGCCCAGCGTCTGGGCCATGGTTTCCAGGGTATCGATCGAGGTTCCGTCGACATCGGTCTGGCAGGCTTCCCGCAAGCGGCCGTAAGAAAGGTAAAGACCGAAACCCGCGAACAGCGCTTTCAATGAGGCCGGACCGCAGTCCATCACCGAGCTTTGAATCACTTCCGGGACGAGGAATCGTTTCATGGGCGCCTCGTCATCCACTGGCCGGTGGTGCGCAACACCAGGGCCAGCGGAGTCACATGTTCGACCGCGACCTCGATCGTTCCCGGCATTCCATGTTCCAGCCGTCCCCGAAAGCTTGTACCAGGAATGATTGCTAACTCGACGCGTACCTTGCCGTCGCGGCTCTCCTGCGCTACCCGCGAAACCGTAGCGAAAACCGAGCCGAACTCTGCCCAGGGATAACCGTCCAGCCTTAGCGTGGCCTGCTGGCCGGAGTGGATCCGGCCGAGCGCAGCCTCGGCGGGAAATTGCGCCACCACGCGCAACTGGCCAGAAGGGACGATTGAGGCAAGATTTTCAGCTTCTTCTACGACTGACCCCGGACGGAGAATCATGCATTCGCCGATGTGCCCGTCGATCGGCGCTCGGATCAGATGGCGTTCGACCTCGTACTTCAATCCTTGAACGCCCGCATTCACCGTGTTGCGCTGTTCTTCCAAAGCAGCGATTTCGGAATAGAGTCGCTGGATACGTACATCGCGCTCGCGATCGCGTGTTGCCTGCTCCTGGGGCAGACGCCGGGCGGCGGTTTCGGTATTTTCAAAAGCTGCCCGTAAGCGGCGCGCATCGGCGTCGATTCTTTCAAGCTCGCGCGGGGGAACCAGGCCTGCCTCTTTCATCTTCTGTTCGCGGGACAGTTCGGCGTCGGCATACTTCGACGCCGCCTCGGCCTCGCGCACCCGGCCGTCTGCTTCCTCAAGGCTGAGCTGTGCCGTCCTTCTCTCTTCTGCGCGAGCACTCTCTTCCGCTGCAACTTGCGAGCGCAATCTGGCCACTTCCAGCTCCAACCCCTGCGCATGAATGTTTTCCTGGCGTATCTGCAGCTGCTCGGGAGCGGCATCGATCTCAACCAGCACATCCCCGCGTTGCACGGCCTGACCGACCCGCAGATGGACCTCAACCACTCGGCCGAGGAGAGGAGACTGGATGGGATAAGCGGCTGCGTCCAACTCGACCCGAGCCTCGGACGAAACTTCGTACAGAGTCACGCGCGCCCGAGCGGCCCAGAAGCACCAGCCGCCCAGCACCAGCAGGCCCACGCCAAGCAGAGAGCGCGTCAAGCCGCCGCGGTCCGACAGCAAACGGGCAAAGGTTCGGGCAAAAGCGGTGGTGGCCATGGGGATTCTCCAAAGATGACCCGCGCCTATTGGGGGCACGGGTCACGTAAACGGACAGTGGACCTGGCAAAACATGCGCACGGCCAAGCCAATCAACGAACGATGAGATTGTGGTTGGCAGCCAGCCTTCCGGCCTTGATTTTGGTTTTGAGTTTCATACGATTCTCCTTTGTGTTGGGATGTTGATACTTTCGGGGCATGACCTCACTTCGCAAGATCGGCACGTGCCCCAGGGGAGTTAGCGAACGATCGTGTTGTGGTTCGGGCCGGGACGCCCGGCTTTGATTCTGGTCTTGAGCTTCATGGGATTGATTCTCCTTTCTTCAGTTTTCTGGTGCTCTGGGTTGCCTCACCTCGTACATCCAACGATGCTCAACGAACGATGGGGTTGTGGTTGCTGGAGAGCCTGCCGGCCTTGATTTTGGTTTTGAGTTTCATACGATTCTCCTTTGTGTTGGGATGTTGATACTTTCGGGGCATGACCTCACTTTGCGGGATCGGCACATGCCCCATGGGGGTTAGCGAACGATCGTGTTGTGATTCGGGCCGGGACGTCCAGCCTTGATTCGAGTACGCAGTTTCATAGGATTCTCCTTTCCTCGCAGCCCCCACATGGAATTTCTGGCCTCCGTTGCTGCGAAAATATCGGCCCAAAATTCTTCTGCCTCGCGATGCGGCGTCCGCGCTGAGTCAGCCGCCCGAAGAATTGCTAGCGTCCACTCGTTGAAGCCGCCAGAGCAACGGCGTCAGATATCTCCGCAGCTTGCGCCGCGATCCTGCCAGTTGCGAAGGAGGCGACTGTGGTTCCATGAACCGTGACGTTGTGGTTGGGTCTGATCTTGCCTGCCCGGATCTTCGTTTTGAGCTTCATACCGTTCTTCTTCGCGTTCTGCCCTTCTGTCTGTAACAGCGCAAAGTCGGCAGCAAAACCTATCATCGGTGCTAAAAATATTTTCTGGCCGCGAGGGAACACCCCTAAGTAGCCGAATTTTCAATCATTTCCAGTTGACATCCGAAACCGCCGTGGTTACTCTAGCTACCCAAGCGCTTCCCCCCTACCAAAGGTAGTTTCGTGGCGCACGAATCGGCAGGAGAGATCACGCGGCTGTTACAGGGCTGGCGGGGTGGCGACCGCAAGGCTCTGGACGCCTTGTTGCCCGTCGTCTACAAGGAACTGCAGCGTCTGGCCCACTTTCAACTGCGCAAGGAACGCCCCGACCACACGCTGCAAAGCGCAGCCCTGGTGAATGAAGCTTATCTCCGCCTGGTGGGGCTGAATGCTCCGCAGTGGGAGGGCCGCTCACATTTCTTTGCCATCGCCGCGCAACAGATGCGGCAGATTCTCGTCGACTATGCCCGCCGTCACCGAGCCGGGAAACGCGGAGGGGCTGCCGAAACACTATCGTTGGACGACACTGGACTATTGGAGCCGGGCAAGGGGAAAGATCTCGACGTTGTTGCCCTCGATGACGCCCTGAAAGCGCTGGCGCATATCGATCCGCGCAAGGCGCAGGTAGTGGAACTGCGCTTCTTTGGCGGATTGAATGTCGACGAGACGGCAGAAGTGCTGAAAGTGTCGGCAGTCACGGTGGCTCGCGACTGGAGCACCGCGCGGGCCTGGCTGCACCGCGAGATGAGTCGCGGAACTTCCGATGGATGCTGAACGCTGGAAACGCGTGGATGATCTGCTGCAGGCGGCGCTGCAGGTGCCGGCCGAGCGGCAGGAGGAATTCCTGCGCCAGCAGTGCGGGAGCGATTCAGCGCTGCTGGACGAAGTCCGCTCGCTGCTCACTTCGCATCGAAAGGCGGGGAGCTTTCTGGAATCGCCCGGGCTTCATGTCGGCGAGGTCGCGGCGCAGTTGCCTACTCTCGGCGTGAGCACGTCGGGATCATCTCTGATCGCCGGCCAAGCCATCTCTCACTATCGCGTGCTGGGGCCGCTGGGCTCGGGTGGCATGGGCGTCGTGTACAAGGCGGAAGATACTTCTCTCGGGCGGCTGGTGGCGCTGAAGTTCCTTCCCGAAGATACGGCACACGATCCGGCGGCGCTGGAGCGCTTCCGGCGGGAGGCGCGGGCGGCGTCGGCGCTGAACCATCCCAACATCTGCACGATTTACGAAATCGGCGAGCACGCAGGCCGAGCCTTCATCGCCATGGAATTTCTGGATGGCATGACGCTGCGGCAGCGGATCGGAGGTCGTCCACTGGAGATGGAAACGCTGCTGCCTCTGGCCATTGAGATCGCGGACGCCTTGGAGGCGGCGCATGCCGAAGGCATCGTGCATCGCGACATCAAGCCGGCGAACATTTTCGTGACCAAACGCGGCCACGCCAAGGTGCTGGACTTCGGGCTGGCGAAGCTGACGGGACCGAAGAAGAAGGGATCATCGAGCGGAAGCGGCGACGAAGAAACGGTGCTGACGCTGGAGCCACTGACGGGCGGAGGAGCAGCGCTGGGGACGGTGGCCTACATGTCACCGGAGCAAGCACGGGCGAAGGAGTTAGACAACCGTACCGATCTGTTCTCCTTCGGGGCAGTGTTATACGAGATGGCGACGGGGCAGCAGCCGTTTCGCGGAGAGAGCGAAGCGACGATCTACGACGCGATCCTGAATCGCGATCCCGTGCCGCCGGCAGAACTGAACCGGGAAGTCCCTGCAAAGCTGGAAGAGATCATCCACAGGGCTCTGGAGAAGGAGCGCGACCTGCGCTATCAGCACGCCTCGGAGATGCGGATCGACTTGCAACGACTGAGGGGGGATACGGAAAGCGGCAGGGCGCCTGCCATGGCTCACGTCCCGCAGAGGCCATGGCGAAACCGCAGGCAATTATTTTATGGTTCAGCGCTATCGATCGTTCTTCTTGCTCTTGGCCTCGGGTACCTTTGGGTCAAGACTAAGGTGAGCACTCCTCGCAGGGCGTCAAGCGAGCGGTTACTCACGCACAAGGCGTCGGAGAACCGTCTGGTTGATGCCGCGATCTCCCCCGATGGCAAACACCTGGCCTTCGCGGACACCAAAGGCCTCTACCTGAGCGTAATCGAGACCGGGGAGGTCCACGACATTGCCCTGCCGGAGGAGTTGCGCACGCATCTTCAGAAAATTGATTGGTTCCCTGATGGAGAGACGTTGATACTTACGGTAAGCGAAAGCTCGGCGTACACCCTCTGGACGGCTTCAATTTTCGGTGGCGTCCCGCATAAGCTGGAGATCGACGGCTCTTGGCCTAGCGCCACAGCATCACCTGACGGTTCGTTGCTTGCGTTCAACCGCAGGTATGGTCAGGAAATTTGGTTGATGGGAGCCAACGGAGAGAATCCGAACAAAGTCCTATCCAGCGAAAATGAACAGTGCTTGGCTTTGGCGTGGTCACCCACGGGCCACCGCCTCGCCTACGTGAAACCAGCGGCAAGCGGTGGTGGCACTGTCGAAACCGTATCCCTGAACGGAGGACCACCGACTGTCGTGATTTCCGATCCCCTGCTCTCAATCACCGACCTGAATGAGATGCTCTGGGCGGGCGATGGAGGCGTGATATTTTCCATGGACGAAAAGTCCGGCGGCGCCAGTAATCTGTGGGAAATCATGGTTGACCCTGAGACCGGAAAACCGTCCGGGAGCAGAAGGCAAATAACCCATTGGGAGGCATCTTTCACCCATTTGCCGAGCATTAGCCGGGATGGCAGCCGTTTGGTCGTGTCCAAGACTCACATGCGTGATGACGTGTATGTGGGCGAACTGAAAGAGCTTGGTACCCACATGGATCCTCCGAGACGTCTTACGGTTAGCGAGAGTGTCGACTCAGTTTCCGGGTGGGCAGGCGACAGCAAAGCGGTTCTGTTTTCGTCAGATCGCACGGGAAGGAACCAAATCTTCAGGCAACGATTAGAGCAAGACACTGCTGAACCTCTTATTGAGGGCCCCGACGATAAACTAGAAGCCAAACTGAGTGTGGACGGCGCCTGGGTTCTTTACTTGTCCATGCCGCATGAGCGGGGAACCTCGCCACAGCGATTGATGCGATTCCCAATCTCGGCCGGGTCCCCTAAGCAAGTCGCCGAGATCGCCGCCGACGCGACGGGCGATTTTGACTGCCCCCATAGCGCTCAGAGTTCCTGCGTTTTGAGCCGCTGGGATAAGGGGGATCTGATCTTCGACGCGTTGAATCCGTTGCAAGGCCGAGGCAAGGAACTGGCTCGCACCAAGTTGGGGTTCCCCGCCGGTTTGAGTTGGAGCGTCTCACCCGATGGCTGGCGCGTCGCAATTCAGAGTCATGATCAGCTGCGTGATCAGGTCCGCATTCTTGACTTCAAGAAGGGCACAGAGCGCAACATCCAGATTCCGCACGACTGGTTCCTCTTCAATTTGAGTTGGACTGCTGACGGCAAAGCTTTGTTCGCAGCTGCGCAGTCAGGAACTGATTTCCTCATCGTGCGCATCGAGTTCGACGGCAAGACGCGGGTGCTGCTCAATCGAGGTAGGAATAACTTTCTCAACGATCCGATCCCATCACCCGACGGTCGCCACCTGGCATTCACCCAGCAAACTTGGGAAACCAATGCTTGGCTGCTGGAGAACTTCTGACAGTCTGGTGGGATTGTTTGAGGACTACTGGCGAGATGAGCCGCGAACATTCCGATGGACACTGAGCGCTGGAAACGAGTAGACGATCTGCTGCAGGCGGCGCTGCAAGTACCGGCCGAGCGGCAGGAGGAATTCCTGTGTCAGCAGTGCGGCGGTGATTCGGAACTGCTCGAAGAAGTTCGGTCGCTGCTGACTTCTGATCGCGAGGCGGGAAGCTTTCTCGAACATCCGGCGATTGACCTGGGCGCTGCGCTTAATGCTTCTCCCACGATGTCGATCTCATCGGTGGTGGCGCCGGATGGCCATGGCGCGGCAGGCTCCCAAGGTGCATCGCAAGGGCTTGGCTTCGCTCCCGGCAGCATGGTTGGGGATCGCTATCGTGTGGTGTCGTTGCTCGGCCGCGGCGGGATGGGTGAAGTCTATGGCGCCGATGACCTCAAACTCGGCCAGCGCGTCGCCCTGAAGTTTCTTCCCCCAGATCGTTTGAAGAGCGCAAGTTGGCGCGACCAGTTCTATGCCGAAGTGCGCATGGCGCGGCAAGTTTCGCACCCCAACGTCTGCCGCGTATATGACGTCGCGGAGAGCGATGGCCGGCTGTTTCTCTCAATGGAGTTTGTGGACGGCGAGGATCTAGCCTCACTACTGCGCCGCATCGGCCGCCTGCCCGACGACAAAGCGGTTGAGGTTGCGCAGCAACTCTGTGCTGGACTAGCGGCTGCTCATCGCAGCGGTGTGCTGCATCGTGACCTGAAGCCTTCGAATGTGATGATTGATGGCAAGGGGCTCGCCCGCATTACAGATTTCGGGCTGGCGATTGCAGCGTCGGAGGCGAATCAGCAAACCGGTCCTGCGGGCACGCCCGGATACCTCGCCCCTGAATTATTCAACGGCGGCGCACCGTCGGTGCAGAGCGATGTGTACGCTCTCGGTCTTGTTCTTTACGAATTGTTTACCGGAAAGAGGGCCTTCGAGGCCTCCAATCTGGCCGAGCTTCAGCGCAAGCAAAGCGAAACTAATCCAACGCCACCATCGAACGTGGTCAAGAATCTTGATCCGGCAGTGGAGAAAGTCATTCTACGCTGTCTGGACCGCGACCCGTCACAGCGCCCGCGTTCGGCTCTAAGCGTGGCCGTAGGGCTGCCTGGCGGTGATCCGCTCGCTGCCGCGCAGGCCGCCGGGGAGACGCCTGCGCCCGAGGTGGTAGCGGCGGCAGGGCCAGAAGGCGCGCTTAGGCCCGTCGTGGCTTGGGCGTTTCTCGTGGGAGCGGTCGTCATGCTCATCGGAGCTTCCATGTTCCTCACTCCGCGACTCGTGGACTGGGGGCAAACCCCCATGACCAAATCGCCGGAGGTCCTCGCGGACAGGGCCCAGGAACTCGCTGGGAAACTAGGCTATCCAGAGGCCGTGGACCGAGCGTCCTGGTTCGCTTACGAGGATGCCTACCGGGCGTATGTTGCCCACCATGTGTCTGCCCAGAATTGGAAACGTGAGTCAGCAGGACGTGCGTGGCCGTCGCTGGTTAGCTTCTGGTACCGGCAGAGCCCTGTATGGATGACTCCGCGGCAAAGGCAAGAATATTCGAACGTGACGTTTTGGCAGCCGCCCTACGACACGTCCGGAATGCTAGCGATGCAGCTTGACGTGCAAGGGAAGCTGCTCTACTTCCGCGCGGTGCCACCCCGGGTTGAGGAAGAAAGTCCGGCTCGCGCCCCCAATTGGGACGTGCTTTTTTCCGAAGCCGGATTGGACGAACGTCAATTTACCTCAGCCGCACCGAAGTGGAGGCCTCCAGATGCCTTCGATAGCCGGGCGGATTGGGAGGGCCATCTTGCTGACCAGCCCAACTTGCTTCTTCACGTTACGGCCGCCGGATATCACGGAGTCCCAACTTACTTCCGGATCATTGCACCGTGGGACGGCAATGCCAGTGCAAGCGTGCCAGGAGTCGGCGCAAAGATTATTTCGGTCCTCGCAGTGCTATTGATCTCCAGTTACTTGCTGCTGGGAGGATTTTTCGCGCTCAGAAACATACGCCGAGGGCGCGGGGACTCAAAGGGCGGGCTGCGGTTGTTCGGTCTTGCTGCCCTGCTTTTTGGTGTGGACATGCTTTCGAACGGACATTTTGTACCTGTGCCGAGCTACATCATCTCGCAGTTTTTCTTCCTTGGATATCCGCTCTTTATCGCGTTGTTCTGTTGGATCGGATATATGGCGGTGGAACCCTACGCGCGGCGCACGTGGCCCGAACTGATGGTTTCATGGCAACGGCTTCTGGCTGGCAGGTTCCGAGATCCTCTCCTCGGACGAGATGTTTTATTGGGGGCGTTCGCAGGATCCGCTGTTCTCACTGCCTGGGAGGCGGTCAGTGTCCTGATCGGTACATCGAGGACGCAAAATGTCGCGGATGCGTTCGGACTGGGTTCTTTTTCGTCCGTCGGGTATTGCTTCTCCTATCCTGCAGCGAGTTGGATGTTCGCTCTCATCATGTTGGCTCTTCTGTCATTTATGACCGGCTTGCTGCGGCGACGCTGGTTGGGGCTGCTCGCGACCGGCCTCATCTTGATTGTGACCGACTGGCCCAGCGATCCGATCGGCGCATTACGCATCGTTTTGTTTTACGGAATCGCATTATTTATCTTGAGAAGGGTTGGCCTCGTCGCGACCAGCAGTTTCTACCTAATCAACCTTCTCGGGGATTCGCCGCCTTTGGACCTCAGCAGGTGGTACGCGGGCCGCGCCCTTATCGCGCTTGTGGTTCCTTTGGTTCTGCTCGTCTATGGCTTTTATGTTTCGCTCGGGGGCAAGCCAATGTTGGGAAGCGCGCTGGCAGAGGAATGAGGGATAGAACGTGTACTGAGATATTGGGCTTAAGGAGCATAGCCGGCCTTTTGTAATGCGTCGCTGTTACGTTTGAGAATTCCGATGGACGCTGAACGCTGGAAACGAGTCGATGAACTGCTGCAGGCGGCGCTGCAAGTGCCGACCGAGCGGCAGGAGGAATTCCTGCGCCAGCAATGCGGCGGCGATGCTGAACTGCTGGAGGAAGTCCGCTCGCTGCTGACTTCTCATTGCAAGGCGGGCAGTTTTCTGGATCAGCCTGCGCTTCATGTTGCCGAGATCGCGGCAGAACTTCCCACATTGGGAGTGACCCAGTCGGGTTCATCATCTTCTATTATCGGTCAGACCATCTCTCACTACCGCGTGCTTGGTCCACTGGGCAGCGGCGGGATGGGGGTGGTCTACAAAGCGGAGGACCTCAAGCTCGGACGCGCGGTCGCTCTGAAATTTCTGCCCCAAGACCTTTCCCAGGACCCGCAAGCTCTGAGCCGTTTTCAGCGCGAAGCCAAAGCCGCCTCGGCGCTCAATCATCCGAACATTTGCACGATCTACGAAATCGACGAAGCTGCCGGGCAGGCCTTCATCGCCATGGAGTTGCTGGAAGGCCAGACGCTGCGGCAGATGATCGCCGGCAAGCCCTTGCCGACGGACAAAGTGCTCGACCTGGGCGCACAGATCGCAGACGCCCTCGACGCCGCCCATGCCCGTGGCATCATCCATCGCGACATCAAGTCGGCCAACATCTTCGTGACCGCCCGCGGGCAAGCGAAGGTGCTGGATTTTGGTCTGGCAAAGTTTTCCTCTCCGCGCGGCGGTCACACCATGACCGCACCGACAGTCGAGTCGGAGCAACACCTGACCAGTCCGGGTACAGCGATGGGCACGGTGGCCTACATGTCGCCGGAGCAGGTACGCGGGCAGGAACTGGATTCGCGCACGGACCTGTTCTCGTTCGGTGCGGTGCTGTACGAGATGTGCACGGGCACGCTGCCGTTCCGTGGCGACACGTCAGCGCTGATCTTCCACGCCATTCTCGAGCGGGCTCCGACCGCTCCGGTGCGATTGAATCCCGATGTACCGGCCGAACTGGAACGGATCCTCAACAAGGCGCTGGAGAAGGACCGGGACGTGCGCTACCAGTCAGCGGCGGATTTAAGAGCCGATCTGAAACGACTGAAGCGGGAGACGGAGTCGAGCCGGGTGGCGGCAGCGCCGGCCCCGTCGACCAGCTATTCGGGGCGCCGATTACTCTGGGCCGGACTCGCTCTTCTGGCACTCATCGCGATTACCTGGATCGCCCGCGATCGCCTCGTCTCGCATCCCGAACCTTTTCAGCGGATCGAAATAAACCAGATCACTCGTTCGGGGAAGGTGAAACTGTCGGCCCTTTCGTCTGACGGAAAATATGTGGCGTACGTCAGATCGGCCGAGAGTCCAGGGAGTTGGTGGTCCACCGATACCGACGAAAGCCTCTGGATTCGACAGGTCGCGGGCGGTGATGTACAGGTGATAGCGCCTTCGGCAGTGAGTTACGGCGGGCTGACCTTCTCTCACGATGGCGACTACCTCTATCTTGTCCGAACCGATGCCGGTTCCGGCATGGGGATTCTCTACAAGATGCCGACCCTCGGAGGGAGTGTGCAGAAGGTTCTTGCGGATGTAGATTCCGCCGTGACGTTCTCCCCGGATGGAAGACAACTGGGGTTCGTACGGCAGTCCCCGTCGAAGCACACCTCCGCACTGATCGTGGCCAATGAGGATAGCAGCGAAGAACATCAGTTGGCGGAACGCGCAGATCCCGACGCGTTTGTCAGCGTTGCCTGGTCTCCACTGGGAGCAACCATCGCCGCAACGGTCGGCCACCATGCAACGGGGGCCAATTTTGACAAGCTTGTGGAGATTCCCGCCCGAGGCGGTTCGGAGCGATCGATCGGGTCTGAACAGTGGGCCAGTGTTGACGGTCTGGCTTGGATGACCGACGCAAGCTCATTGGTCATGGCTGCACAAGCTCCCGGTGGTCCGTTTCAACTGCTTCGTGTCTCCCGAGAAGACGGGGAGATGCGGAAAATCACAAATCAACCCAGCAACTTTTTTGCCAATTACGGCGTGAGCATCAGCGCAGATTCGCGAACTCTTGCGACCGTACAACTCAATCTCACTGTCGACCTTTGGGCCGGTTCGGTGAGCGATCCTGACAGTTTTCGGCCCGTCACCACGGGAGGCATTTCCGCGTGGGGCACATGGACGCGCGACGGCAAGCTGGTGTATTCCAACTACGCAGGCGAAAGTTCGGTCTGGGTCATGAAGGCGGACGGAACCGGCGCAACCCAGATCACTCCCGGCACTTGGTACAACGTCGGTTGTTTTCGCGTCTCTCCCGATGGCCGCTATGTCGTCTTCAACTCATGGAAGACCGGTACTCCGCACCTTTGGAGGATGGACATTGACGGCAACAATGCCAGACCCTTGACCGATAGTACTAATGACGAGGTATTGTCTGACTTCTCGGCAGACGGTGAGTGGGTGATATACAGCAAGCACGGTCCAGAGCACGGCATCTGGAAGGTTCCTGTTGACGGTGGCAACCCGGTGCAGATTAGCGACGCTTTCGCCGGCTCACCCATTGTCTCCCCCGACGGAAAAATGATTGCGTATCACGCCTTCCGCGGGACCTCCCCGAAGGTTGAAATCATTCCGTTTTCAGGCGGGGCTGCGATCAAGACGCTCGACATCCCTGGAATCGCTCCGATTCGCTGGACATCGGATGGCAAGGGGATTTTGTTTATCGACACAAAGGCGGGCGTCTCTAACATATGGATACAACCGATTGCGGGAGGCCCGACGAAGCAGGTGACACGCTTCAGCAGCGAGCAGATCAATCATTTCGACATTTCGCACGACGGCTCGCGACTTGTTCTGGATCGCTTTCAGTCGAATGCCGATGTAGTACTGATCCGCGACGTCCGATGAAGACTCGTACACGGTAAAGAACTCCGATGGACGCTGAGCGCTGGAAACGCGTAGATGAACTGCTGCAGGCGGCGCTGCAACTGCCGGCCGAGCGTCAGGAGGAATTCCTGCGCCAGCAATGCGGAGACGATTCCGAACTGCAGGAGGAAGTCCGCTCGTTGCTGACTTCTCATCGCAAGGCGGGAAGCTTTCTCGAATCGCCAGGGCTCCACGTCGCCGAGGTCGCCGCACAACTGCCTACTCTCGGCGTGAGCCCATCGGGATCATCTTCTTCTATTACCGGCCAGACCATTTCCCACTATCGCGTGCTGGGGCCACTGGGATTGGGCGGCATGGGCGTCGTCTACAAGGCGGAAGATACTGCTCTGGGACGACTCGTGGCGCTGAAATTCCTTCCCGAAGATACGGCGCGCGAACCGCTGGCACTCGAGCGCTTCCGGCGGGAAGCGCGGGCGGCGTCCGCGCTGAACCATCCCAACATCTGCACGATTTACGAGATCGGGGAGCACGAAGGGCGAGCGTTCATCGCTATGGAGTTTCTGGATGGCATGACGCTGCGGCAGCGGATCGGGGGAC
Organism: uncultured Acidobacteriota bacterium; assembly: GCA_963763845.1. GTDB lineage: Bacteria > Acidobacteriota > Terriglobia > Terriglobales > Acidobacteriaceae > Sulfotelmatobacter. Next base: position 21,733 of record CAVXPX010000005.1, on the reverse strand, counting down.
GTCCGCTGGAAATGGAAATGCTGCTGCCTCTGGCCATCGAGATTGCCGACGCGCTGGAGGCAGCACACGCCGAGGGCATCGTGCATCGCGACATCAAGCCGGCAAATATTTTCGTGACGAAGCGTGGTCACGCCAAGGTGCTGGACTTTGGTTTAGCGAAGCTGACAGGACCGCGGAAGAAGGGATCATCGAGTGGAAGCGCCGACGAAGAAACGGTGCTGACGCTGGAACCACTGACAGGCGGAGGAGCGGCGCTGGGGACCGTCGCCTACATGTCGCCGGAGCAGGCGCGAGCCAAGGAACTCGACAACCGCACCGACCTGTTCTCCTTCGGAGCAGTGCTGTACGAGATGGCGACGGGACAACAGCCGTTCCGCGGAGAAAGCGAAGCGACGATCTACGACGCGATATTGAATCGCGACCCGGTCCCGCCGGCAGGGTTGAACCGGGAGGTTCCAGCGAAGCTGGAAGAAATCATCCACAAGGCGCTGGAGAAGGACCGCGATCTCCGTTATCAGCACGCCTCTGACATCCACACGGACTTGCAGCGACTGAAGCGTGATACAGAGAGCGGACGAGCCCACACGGCAGCAAGCTCGGGCCATGTGGGGATGGCCGCTCTCAGCCGTCCGAGCCGAGCGAAGCTCTGCGGCTATATCACGGCCGCAATCTTATGCGCTGCCCTCATCGCGGTCGGGCTTTACTATCGTTCGCATCAAGTCAAACCCCTCACCGACAAGGACACCATCGTCCTCGCCGATTTCGCCAACAGCACGGGTGATGCGGTCTTCGACGACACGCTCAAGACGGCGCTCAGCGTGTCCCTGCGGCAATCGCCGTTCCTGAATGTGCTCTCCGACAGCGATGTGGCAAAGACCTTACAACTGATGACGCGTCCGGCCAGCACGAGACTCACTGCCGACTTAGCCCGCGAACTGTGCCAGCGGGCGGGGAGTAAAGCATTCATCGCCGGATCGATCGCCAGCCTGGGCAGCGAATATGTGCTGGGACTGAAGGCGGTAAATTGCCAGAGCGGAGACACGCTGGCGCAAGAGCAGGTGACGGCGGCGGCGAAAGAGAAAGTCCTCGACACGCTGGGCGAAGCGGCGTCCAAGCTGCGCGGAGAACTGGGGGAAGCGCTTCCCACGGTGCAGAAATTTGACGTTCCGCTCGAACAGGCCACGACGTCGTCGCTGGAAGCTCTGCAGGCGTTTAGCCTTGGCCGAAAGGCGGACTACGTCAAAGGTCCAGCCGCCTCCTTGCCATACTTCCAACGTGCTATCGAGCTTGATCAAGACTTTGCAATGGGCTACACCCGATTGGGAGATGACTTTGCCAGTCTGGACGAAATAGGGCGGGCCCGCGAGTACTACGCCAAAGCATTCCAGTTGCGCGAACACGCCAGCGAGCGAGAAAAGCTGGCGATTGCTGACGCGTACTATTTGTACGTGACCGGAGAACTGGAAAAGGCGGCTGAGACGCTTCGCGAGGAAATTGAGAGCTACCCGCGGGATTCCGTAGCGTACGGCAATCTGGGCATCGTGTATAGCTCGCAGGGGCAATATGAGAAAGCCGCAGACATCACTCGGCAATCCGTTCGTCTCGCGCCGGATCGGGTTGCGGGCTACGAGAATCTTGCGGCCTACCTGCTCGCTTTGCATCGTTTCGACGAAGCCTGGCAGATCATCCGCGAGATGCAGGCACGAAAAATGGATGACTATAATTCCCATATTTCTCTCTACGCTCTGGCCTTTTTCGGCAAGGACTCCGCGGCGATGGCGGAACAGCTACAGTGGTTTGCAGGCCGCTCTGAATACGAGCACCTGGGGCTGGCACTCGCATCCGACACGGAAGCGTATGAGGGGCATCTTGCCATATCCCAGGAACTGACCAGGCGGGCCGCGGCGTCGGCCGTACAAGCGGACAACAAGGAAAGCGGAGCCATAGAGCAGGCGGACACCGCCTTGGCGCAGGCTGCTTACGGCAGAGCCAGGGAAGCTCGGGAAGCGGCGGCCGAGGCATCAAAGCTCGCTTCAGAGAGTCCGGGCGCTAGCGTGGAGATCGCGCTTACATTGGCTTTAGCGGGCGATATCGCGCAAGCCGAATCAGCGGCTCGAAACCTGGAGAAGCGCTTTCCACTGGACACGCAAATCCAAACGCTCTGGTTGCCGGCGATTCATGCACAATTGGCGCTGGATAAGAGGAACCCAACTTCTGCCCTGACTACACTGCAAGCTGCTTCAGCCATCGAATTTGGGCAAGTCGGCTTCGGCGACAATATCTCCTGCCTCTTTCCGGTGTATGTACGCGGGGAGGCATACCTGGCCGCCGGACAGGGCACCGCCGCCGCCGCCGAGTTTCAGAAGATTCTCGACCACAGTGGCATCGTCTGGAACTGCTGGACCGGAGCGTTGGCGCATCTGGGCGTGGCACGCGCTAACACTTTGCAGGCGAGAAGCACGCCGGGCGCCGATGCCGACGCCGCCCGTGCGCGCGCGCTCGCGGCCTACAAAGACTTTCTGGCCCTCTGGAAAGATGCCGATCCCGGCATCCCAATCTACAAACAAGCCAAAGCCGAGTACGCGCGGTTGCAATGACCTCATTCAGGCTCCCACACGGCTGACTGGCGTTGGCACTGAACACCGAACTCCCGCCAAGAAGCGGTGCGCCACGGCGAACGTTGGGTTTACACCCGCTTCCTTCTAGCGGATGGCAATAGCCTGGTCGTATCGTCGGGCGATAGTAGTGAATGAGTGCGATCTCCCGGTTGACGGTCGGTGACAGCGGATCGAGCTGGGGGCACAATTGGCTTCTACCAGCGCCTCCCGCTGCCTCCTCTTGTGCCATGCGCTCAGTCCACGGTCTGGGTGATCGAAGCCGATGCCGCACTGTCATCAGCATTCCCTCCGAAGGTCGCGGTCACCTGGTCCGAGCCACCGGGCAAGGCGGTGGTGGAGAAGCTGGCCTTACCCCCGCCAATCGTGGCCGTGCCCAAGGCCGTGCCGTTAGAGCTAAACATCACCGTCCCAGTGGGCAGACTGCCGGAACTGGTGAGCGTGGCCGTGAACTTCACGGACTTGCCGCTCTTGGATGGATTCAGAGAAGACGTGAGTGTCATGCTGACCACCGCCTGATTTACGTTTTGAGTGGATGACGCGGAAGTGCTTTTCGCATTTTGCGCGTCGCCGTTATAGGTTGCCGACAAAGTGTCGGAGCCGAGAGGCAAACTCGTAGTCGCCTTAAGGGCAGTGCCACCGCTCAGCGTGGCCGCGCCGAGACTGGTGCTCCCGTTCTTGAATGTGACGGTGCCGGTCGGTCCATCTGGCGCGCCGGAAGTGACGGTGGCGATCATCTCCACCGATTGTCCGAAGGCCGATGGATTCGGACTGGTCGTGAGTGTCACCGTGCCGGGATAAAGCTCAATAACCTGCGACAGCGCAGGTGACGTGCCGGTGGAAAAGGTGGTATCTCCGGCGAACTTGGCCTTGATGGTGTGTGTCTTTGCCTTCAGTAGGGACGTGCTGAACGTCGCTACCCCGCTAGCCGTGACACCGGTTCCGATTACGGTCGCGCCGTCCAGGAACGTAATGGTTTCTCCATCTGGTATCTGGCCGGACGCGGGCGTAGTTGTAGACGTGAATGTGACGGGCACATTGATAAACGATGGTGAGCCGGAAGTGGTGACCACCGTCGCCGTGGTAATGGCCTTGGCTACGGTGGTGGTCTCCTGGATCTGCGGCGCCGGCAAGAAGCTGCTGTTGCCCGCCTGGTTCATCGTAACCGTGCACGTTCCTTTAGTGGCGTCGATGGTGAAGGTTGCGCCTGTGTTGGTGCATGCACCGGAGCTGGCGAATGAAATGAGCAGACCCGAACTAGCGCTGGCCCCAATAGTGAAGCTGCTCTTGTAGATTGCGGTTGCAGGAGCGGGGACCGTGACTGTGATGGTCTGACCGGCCTGACTGGCGATCACAAGAGACGCGGTGCCGCTCACCGTTCCCACTGTAGCCGTGATCGTCGCTGTGCCTGCTGCAACGCCGGTCGCCAGTCCCGAACTTCCTGCGCTGTTGCTGACTGCTGCCAGTGTCGTGTCCGACGATGACCAGGCCGCGCTTGCGGTCGAGCCGCGCGCGCTGCCGTCGCTGTAACTTGCCATGGCGACGAATTGCTGGGTCGCGGAGGGCAGAATGGAAGCCGATTGCGGCTGGACGGAGAGCGACTGGAGCGTGGCAGTTGGATCCCAGGTTGCCGCAAGTCCCGCGGCAAAAGATGGGGTATTCCCAGCGTTAAACGGAGATCCCGGCACAGGTGTGAGAGCTCCCGTTCCCGCATTCACTGAGAATGTGGCAACGGATCCAGTATTGCAGTAGCTCGCGCTCGGGTTGCACTCATTGGCGACGTACAGGTAGCGGCCGCTGGGGTCCGGACTCGCCGAAGACGCATCCTGGCCCTCCGAGTCAAAAGGCGAACCTGCTACCTGGGCTAGCGCACCGGTAGAACCGTTCACTGAAAGCACCGTCACAGTGCCACCACTGCAATCATAATTTGGCTTGCACAGGTTGGGCAGATAGATAAATTGTCCGCCCGGGTCAACGCCCATCGAAGAGCTGAACACACTTTGAGTGGAAAAAGGAGAACCTGGCGTTGATTTCAGCGCACCGCTTGACCCGTCCACCGAAAACACTGCAACTCCGCGAGTGGTGCAATCGTTTAAGGCGCACGAAGTGACCGCATACACAAAGCGTCCGGCCGGATCGGCACTTGCCGATGACACTACTGTTGTCGCCGTGGCAAACGGAGAACCCGATACAGGCGTTAGCGCTCCGGTGGGCGCGTTCACCGAAAAGACTGCGATTGATCCGCCGGCGCAGCTGCTGTCGGCACAACCATTGCCGACATACAAGAACTTCCCGTTCGGGTCGGCACTCACCGATAAGGCAGTCACTCCGCCGGAGGAGTAAGGGGAGCCTGCAACCGGAGTCAGCGCTCCGGTCGTGGCGTTTACAGAAAACGCTGCGACTGAGCCCTGGCTGCAATCTCCGACTAGGCATTGACTGGCGACATATACAAACTGGCCGCTGGGGTCTGTGATGATCGAGTCGGGATATTGGCCTGCGAGAGCAAATGGCGAACCCGGCACCTGGGTTAGAAGTCCTGTGGTGGAGTCAACCGAGAACACGCCGAGTGATCCGCTGCCGCAATCGTTCAGATTGCAAATGCCGACCGCGTAGACGAAACGACCGAGTGGATCGGCAGCGACCAACGTCAGAGCAAACCCGAAAGGAATTGGCGAGCCCGGTACCTGCGTCAGAGTTCCGGTCGACGCATTCACCGAGAATTCGGAGATGGTGTTGTCATTGTCATTCGCTGCATAGGAGAACGAGGGCGCGAAAGCGCGCGTGACCGTCAGAGACGACGAAGCGGAAACCGCGCCGAACGTTGCCGTTACGGTGGTATTGCCGGCAGCCACGCCGGTTGCCAAGCCTCCACTGTTAATCGTGGCTACACCTGTGGCTCCGGTGCTCCACGTCACCGACTGCGTAAGATTCTGCGTCGTGCCGTCGTTGAACATTCCGGTAGAGTTGAACTGGCGCACACCATTGGCAGCGAGCGTGACGCTTGCCGGGCTTAAAACCAGAGACGAAAGCTGGGACGATGTAACCGTCAGCGTAGTATTTCCGGTCACGCTGCCCAGACTGGCTGTGATGATCGAAGAACCCGGACCCACGCCCGTCGCCAGTCCTCCCGCGGTGATTGTTGCAACTGAAGTGGTAGCGGAACTCCAGGCCACGCCGGGAGCGACGTTCTGCGTGCCGTCACTGTATGTTCCTGTTGCAACAAACGGAAGAGTGGTTCCGCTTGCGATGGCAGGATTCACCGGCGTCACAGTAATCGAGGTGATGACCGCCGCTGTGATGTTTAGCGTGGTGCTGCCTTGCAGACTCCCCAACGCCGCAGTAATCGCACAAGATCCGATACTTACGCCCGAAGCCAGACCACCGCTCGTGATCGTGCAGTAATCGGAGGACCAGGTAACGGAGTTCGTCAGGTCCTGCTGACTGCCATCGCTGTAGGTTCCGGTTGCGGTGAATTGCAGGGTCAGTCCGATGGGGACGGAAGGATTGAATGGCGCAATGCTAATTCCCAGCAGCGTAGGAGGCAGCACGGTCAGGATCGCGGAACCGGACACGGATCCCATCGTCGCGGTGATGGTAGCGGTCCCCTGCTTGACTGCGGTGACGATGCCGGCGGTTCCCGCTACGTTGCTGACGGTCGCGACGGTCGCGTCGGAAGAGGACCACGTGGCCGAGGCGGTGAGGAACCTTGTGGTGCCGTCGCTGTAGGTCCCGGAAACGGTGAACTGTTGCGTGGCAAAATCCCCCGTAAGCGTTGCGGTCGTGGGCGTCACTGCCAGCGAGACCAGAGTCGCGTTTGGATCTGCGGCAGCTCCGAAGGTGGCGATGGCAGCTGGAGATCCCCCAGCGGGAAATGGAGAACCGGGCACCATGGTTAGGGTGCCGCTACTGCCATTCAGCGAGAGCACGAAAATATTGCCGGTTATGCAAGCGCTGGTGGCGCAGCCATTGACTGCGTAAACGAATTTGCCGCTGGCCTCTCCGGCAACCGCGGCCCCTCCGGAGTCGATTGGCGGACCCACCACCGGCGAAAGCGCTCCAGTCGTGGCATTCAACGGGAACACCGAAATAGCCCCGTCGGCGCACGTGCTGTCGGCGCAGCCCGAGGTGTAGAGGAAGCTGCCGCCCGGGTCGACGCTCAAATTAACTGCCGAGCCTACTGAGATGGAGAACGGCGAACCGCCTACGGTCGTTAATGCGCCGGTTGTTGCGTTCACCGCGAAGGCGGCGATGTTCTGAGAATTGTTATTGAGCACATACAGGAACCGGCCGGTTGGATCCATGCTCTCGTAAATCGGATCTATGCCTTGGGAGGCCAAAGGCAGGCCCGGAATCGAGGTCAGGGCCCCCGTAGTCGCATTCACGGAAAATCCGGAGATCGTATTGGACTGAACGTTGGTCACATAGAGGAACTGGCCGGTTGGGTCAGCAGTCACGGAGATTGAACCAGAACCTCCGGAGTCGAATGGAGACCCTGCCACCTGCGTCAACGTTCCAGTGGTTGTATTCAGAGAGAACACAGCAACGACCCCGTCGCCGGCGCCGGCGGGGTTACTTACGGCATATACAAACCTGCCCAGCGGATCGGCGGCCACTCCTCCGGCCGCACCTGCGCCGGTAGAGAAAGGCGAACCCGGCGCCGGAGTTAATGCCCCGGTCGCTGGATTCACCGAGAGTGCAGAGACCAATCCGACGGATCCGCTTACGACATAAACGAAACGGCCCTGCGGGTCGAGGCTGATGCCAAAGGGTTCAATCACTCCAGCCGCAAATGGCGAGCCCGGCACTGGAGTCAGCAGGCCGCTGATCGAATCCACGGAGTAGGCAGAGATGGTGAAATCGCCGCCGTTGATTGCGTAGGCGTACTTCGGCACAAACGCTTGCGTCGTGATGCTTTCCGAGCCAGTGACTCCGTTCAGGGTCGCGGTCACGCTGGTGGTTCCCAGCCCGACGCCGGTGGCCAGTCCAAGGGTGCCGATCGTGGCTACCGATGAACTGCCGGTGCTCCATGTGACCGATTGGGTCAAGTCGGACGTGGTTGAATCGTTGAACGTTCCCGAGGCGCTGAATTGGCGGACTCGATTGATGAGCACATTGGTGTTCGCCGGCGTCACCGCCAGGGACACAAGCTGCGCCCCCGTTACCGTCAAAGTAGCGGTCGCTGTCACACCGTCCAGGGCTGCAGAAATCGTGGATGTGCCCGGGCTCACTGCGCTGGCGACGCCGGCCCCAGTGATCGTGGCGACCGAGGTGGTCTCGGACGTCCAAGTCACGCTCGAGGTGATGTCTTTCACAGTGCTGTCGGTGTATGTTCCGATGGCAAGGAAGGTGACCGTCCCAGGATTCGGTATGGTCGGGTTCGTAGGCGTCAACCTGATCGAAACCAACTCTGCGGGTGTGACCGTCAGGGTGGTCTGTCCTTCCATGCCCCCGGCGAAGGCCTCAATATTGGTAGTGCCCGCCTTCACTCCCTTCGCTTTTCCTGAAGAACCGATAGTCGCCACGGCGCTGGTCGCGGAGATCCATGTGGCGCTTGCCGTCAGATTTTGCGTGCTGCCGTCCGAGTACATTCCCGTGGCCGTGAACTGCTGGCTTGTACCGGCAACGATGGTCGGATCTGCCGGAGTCACAGCGATGGAATGCAGCACTACATCGGTCGACGTTAGGCTTGCCGAACCCGAAATCCCGCCATAGGTGGCGATCACCTGCGCGCTTCCTCCCTTGATGCCGGTGGCTACGCCGGCGCCTCCAGAGATGAAGACGTTGTAGTAGCTCCTGATATTCGTGCCGCTGCCCAAGGTGACGAGTGTGGCATATAGGTTTCCCGACGAGCCATTTCCCACTGTCGCCACGGTCGGGTCGGAGACGGTCCAAGCAACCGACTCCGTGAGATACCTCAGACTGCCGTCGCTGTAATGCCCCACCGCAGTGAACTGCTGCGGGATCAGTGTGGAAGCTGACGAGGATGTCGGCTGCACCGAAATCGATTGCAGGGTCGCGTTCGGATCGGTAACAGCGCCGATGGCGCCCACCGAACCGGCTCCGAACACCGCTCCCGTGGGGAAGAGCCATCCCAGTCCCGCTCCTCCCGTGCTCGCCACCACCGGCGACAGCAGTTCATTCGACGCGTCCACCGCGAGCACATTCACACTTCCTGACCCGGCAAGTTCCCCAAAGATCCCGGGGAACGCCGGGATGTCGTTGCTGGCCACATAGACGAAGCGGCCGCTGGGATCTGCCGCGATGGAGTTGGTGTTGTACGCTCCCGGGTTGAGCAGAAATGCCTCCAGCGCGAACGGGGAGAATCCAACGGACTCCAGTCCGCCGCCCGTCATGGCCTCGAGCGAATACATGGCAACCGAGCCGCTGTATCCCCTGCCGGTAAGATCGTTGCCGTTCACCATATTGGCGGCATAGACGAATTGCCCGTTCGGATCTCCAGCCGCCGCCGAAGTTTGCGACCCCTCGCTGTCGTACGGCGAGCCAGGAGCGATCGACAGCGAGCCCGATTCCTGATCCACAGTAAGAACTTCAACCCCTCCATCTACGAAGATGCCATTGTCGGTGGGCCCGCAAGGGCAATTATTGGTGGTCACATAGATGAACTGCCCTCCTGGGTCGGCACTCACGCCACTGGGAACCAGTCCAGAGATCGAGGAAAACGTCGAGCCAGGTAACAGTGCGCCCGATTCCGGATCTACAGCCAGTACTGAAACCGACCCAGTAGACTTGTCCATTCCCTGATCTTGTTGATTGGCGACATAAACGAACTTGTCGTTAGGATCGATGTCCATCCCAACAGCCCCCAGCGGCTGTGCGGCGATGTTGAACGTGCCGACCTGCGACAACGTCCCTTTCTTAGGATCGACGGAAAGGACGGCGATAGCATCCGGTGGATTGTTGATGCAGTCGCCGAGGGTGACACAAGCGCCGATCACGTAAATGTATTTTCCGGTTGGGTCGGCAGCTATCTGCGACGCTTCCACCAACCCTGCCTTGAACGGCGAACCGCCGACCAACTTCAATACTCCCAGCGTTGGGTCCACCGTAAATACTGAGACGATCCCATCGAAGCCGGTGGTGCCGTCCAGGCTGTAGTCCGTATTGGTGAGGAAGTACACAAACCGGCCGAGCGGGTCGACGGCCATCGCAGGTGTTCCCAGGAATGTGGTGGGCGCTCCGGCTGAAAACGGCGAACCCAGGATTGGCGTAAGAAATCCCGTGTTGTAGTCGACCGTATATCCGGCGATCGCGGGGTAGAGATAGCTGAAGCCCTGGATCTGGGTGCTTCCCCCAAACGGATTCGCATTATTCAGCGCATACACAAACTTGGGCCCGTAGGGCGGCTTGAACGCTTCGTTCGTAGCCACCGCGATATTAACCGCGTTCAGTCCCCCAATCACGTAAAGCGAGCCATTTGCAACTCCCGCGCCCGAAGAACCATAGCGTGCACCCAACATTGAGGTCGACGAAGCCCAGGTATCGGTGATCGGGTTATACGCCTCGAGAGTAGCGAGGGGCGTACCCGCGCCGCCGAGGCCGCCTGCAGCGTACATGATCCCATTAATAGCGCCGACCACTAGGTACCCTCGCGGCGTGGGCATGGACGAGACAGTACTCCACTGGTTGGCAACGGAGTACGATTCACTCACAGCAATCGGCGTGCCCGTGCCATCGAAACCTCCTACCGCGTAGAGCGTCCCGCCGATTACCCCGACGGCCAGTCCGGCGCGCGGAGTGGGCATTGGAGCGATCGGGATCCAGCTGTCCGTCGTCGGATTGTAGGCCTCCACAGTGTTCAAAACATTACCGGCGGAATCCGATCCTCCCATTGCGTAGAGGGTGCCGTTAAGGACTCCGAGGCCCAGACTCCATCGTGCCGTCGGCATGGGCGACTTCGTCGACCAGGTGTTCAAGACCGGGTCGTACATTTCGAGGGTGGCGATTGCGGTGTTGCAGTCCGTTTGCCCGCCGGCGACATACAGCTTGCCGTTCAAGTTGGCAGCACTTGTGTTGAAGCGCGCCGTGGGCATGGGAGGTGAGATGCTCCACGTGTTGGTGGTCGCCGCGTAGGTTTCCAGGTTTGCCAGCGGAGTGCACAGCGTCGAGGAAATCCGTCCACCCACGGAGTAGACATTTGAGTTTATGGCGACCACCGCATTGCCGGTGCGCTGGGTCGGCGCCGGAGCTTTGGAGGCCCACGTCCCCTGCGCTTGCGCGGCACTGTACGACGCGACAAAGAGTGAGAGGAAAACAACAAGAAATATGTGCAGAGATCTTCCCGAGGGATCGGAAAGATTTTTCAGCCGCCAGCTGTCCATGACGAAAAACCTCTTTTCTTGCTGGGAGGTCTTCACTCAACCAGCGTTTCGTCCTTCTGTCTGTAACAGCGCAAAGTCCGGGGCAAAACCTATCATCGCCGTTGAATATTTTCTTGCCGCAAGGAACCGTCGTAAGTAGCAGGATTTTCAACCATTTCCAATTGACATCTGAAACAACGGTGGCTACTCTAGCTTCCCAAAGCGCTTCCCTCCCAAAGGTTACCTTCGTGAGTCACGAGTCGGCAGGAGAGATCACGCGGCTGTTACAGGGCTGGCGCGGCGGAGACCGCAAGGCTCTGGACGCCTTGTTGCCGGTCGTCTACAAGGAACTGCAGCGTCTGGCCCACTTTCAACTGCGCAAGGAACGCCCCGACCACACTTTGCAGAGCGCCGCCCTAGTGAATGAAGCTTATCTCCGCCTCGTGGGGCTGAATGCTCCGCAGTGGGAGGGCCGCTCGCATTTCTTTGCCATCGCCGCGCAACAGATGCGGCAGATTCTCGTCGACTATGCCCGCCGTCACCGAGCCGGGAAACGCGGAGGGGCTGTCGAAACACTATCGTTGGATGACACTGGACTGTTGGAGCCGGGCAAGGGGAAAGATCTCGACGTTGTTGCCCTCGATGACGCTCTCAAGGCTCTGGCGAAAATCGATCCGCGCAAGGCGCAGGTAATGGAGCTGCGTTTCTTCGGCGGGTTGAACGTCGACGAAACGGCGGAGGTGCTGAAAGTGTCGGCGATCACGGTGGCTCGCGACTGGAGCACCGCGCGGGCCTGGCTGCACCGCGAGATGAGTCGCGGAACTTCCGATGGATGCTGAACGCTGGAAACGCGTGGATGATCTGCTGCAGGCGGCGCTGCAGGTGCCAGCCGAGCAGCAGGAGGAATTCCTGCGCCAGCAATGCGGCGGCGATTCCGAGCTGCTGGAAGAAGTCCGCTCGTTGTTGATGGCCCATCGAGAGGCTGGCAGTTTCCTGGAACTACCTGCGATCGATGACGCCAACGCCATAACGTCGACGGCGGTACTGGACGCTCCGCCTGCACACTCTCCCATCACGGGCCAGATCGTCTCTCACTATCGGGTGCTACGCCGATTGGGCAGCGGAGGGATGGGTGTCATCTATGAAGCGGAAGATATCAAGTTGGGGCGGCGCGTCGCCATGAAGTTTCTGCCTGGCGAGGTGGCCAGCGACCGGGTGGCGTTCGAGCGCCTGCAACAAGAGGCGCGCGCGGCCTCAGCCCTCGATCATCCCAACATCTGCTCGATCTATGAATTGGGTGAACACCAGGGCCAGCCCTTCATCGTGATGCAGTTGCTGGAAGGACAGACTCTGCGGGAGTGGATCGAAGGCGCTCCGACGCAAGACACGCGCTCGCGATTAGGCCAGACGCTGGATTTAGCAATTCAGATGGCCGACGGACTGGAAGCCGCACATCAGAAGGGCATCATTCACCGCGATATCAAGCCGGCGAACGTCTTTATCACCGCACGCGGGGAGGCCAAGATTCTGGACTTCGGACTGGCCAAGGTGGTGGAAGACGCGACTCCAACTGTTTTGGGTGAGACCACGGTCACAGAAACCGCGATGGCGGCGGCAAATCCTGGCAAGCTGCACCTGACCCGGACCGGGACGACAATGGGCACCGCCTTTTACATGTCGCCAGAGCAGGTCCGCGCGGAAAACCTCGACTCACGTACGGATCTTTTCTCTCTGGGCTTAGTGCTGTACGAGATGGTGACCGGGCAGCGAGCCTTTGCGGGCGAAACCGGAAAGGCAGTTCATGATGCGATTTTGCACAGAGAGCCGAAGCCCGTACGGCAATTGAACCCGGCGGTCTCGGCTGGCCTGGAGAAGATCGTCAACAAGGCTATCGAAAAAGATCGCAAACTTCGATACCAAAGGGGAGCGGAAATGCGCTCGGCTCTGCAAACCCTGCGCTCCGCCAGTGTACTGAAGAGGCAGCCACTCTCGCTTTGGGTGTCTGCTGCCATTTCTGCGATTGTCTTGATCTTGCTTATCACCAACATCAGCCCGGTTCGCACATGGATCTGGGGGAAATGGACGGAGACAACCACGCCGGCGGCGATTAAGCCACGGCGATCGGTGGCCGTACTCGGATTCAAGAATCTCTCGCGCAAGCCGGAGGACCAATGGATTTCGACCGCGCTGACTGAGATGGTGAGTGCCGAACTCGCTGCCGGACAACAGATTCGAGCCATCCCAGCCGAGAATGTCGCCGCGATGAAGATCGATCTCTCGCTTCCCGAGGCCGACAGCTACAGCGCTGGAACCCTGAAGAAAATTCGTCAGAACCTTGGGACGGACCTGGTGGTATTCGGTTCGTATCTGGCGATGCAGAGCGGTTCCCGCAGAAAACTTCGCATCGATCTCCAATCGCAAGACGCGGTAGGGGGCGAAATCGTGGCGGTGATTTCACAAGACGGAGCCGAGTCTGACTTGTCTGATCTGGCCTCGCGTGGCGGCGCAAGCTTGCGAGAGAAGCTGGGCATCGATGCTGTCTCTGAGGTGGAGGCGAAACAGGTGAGGGCGACCCTTCCGGAGAGCGCAGAAGCTTCACGGTACTACTCCGAAGGGTTGGCGAAGCTTCGACTCTTTGACGGGCTGGGAGCCCGCGGACTGCTGGAAAAAGCTGTTGCGGCGGAACCTCAGTATGCTCTGGCGCACTCTGCGCTGGCTGAAGCGTTGTCCTTTCTAGGTTATGAATCTCGAGCCGGGCAGGAAGCGAAGACCGCCTTCGATCTGTCGCAGAACTTGCCGCGCGAATCTCGACTCGCCATCGAGGCGCGCTATCTGGAGCTGCGGCACGACTATTCTGGTGCGATCCAAAACTATCAAACCCTGTATAACTTTTTCCCTGACAACGTGGACTATGGTCTTCAACTCGCAGAGGCGCAAGTGGGAGCAGATCGCGGAAAAGATGGCGTGTCTACTATCGCGCGGCTGCGAGCCCTTCCACAGCCGGCAAGTGATGATCCTCGCATTGACCTGCAGGAAGGCAGGGTTGTGCAGAAGTTGAGCGACTTTAAGCGCGAACAGCAGGTCGCGGCGGCTGCGGTTGAAAAGGGGCAGGCGCAGGGAGCAACTCAGGTGGTGGCGTCGGCCCTCTTGTTAGAGGGATGGGCGTGGGAACATCTGGGCGACGTGGACAAATCCATTGCGTTGGTTTCGCAAGCTCGCGAACTCTCGTTGGGTAAGAACCCAATCAAGGCAGCTCAGGCGGAACTTCAAATCGGCCACAGTCTCTACGACAAGAGCGACTTCGCCGGCGCGCGCCAGTCCTATGAGCATGCGCTGCGGGAGTACCGGGAAATTGGGGCGCAGTTAGGCGCGGCAGAGAGTCTCCAGGGTGTCGGCAATGTGCTGTATGACTCGGGCAAGACAAGCGAGGCAAAGAAGTACTATGAAGCGGTGCTTGGCATTGATCGGGAGATCGGGAACCAGTCCGGCATTGCAGGCTCCCTTATCTCGCTGGGCAATGTGATGCAGGACTTGGGCGACCTTTCGGGCGCGGCCCGAACGTTCGGCGAGGCAGCACAGGTATTTCACGAGAACGGAAATAAACGTCAAGAGGCAACGTCGAACGGCAATCTCGGCCTGGTCCTTATCGACCAGGGAAATCTCGCCGAAGCGAAGAACAGAACCGAAGCGGCCTTGGCCTTACAAAAGCAAATCGGATACAAACGGGGTCAGGGGTTCTCCTACTTCGGTATTGCGGAAATATTTCGCCTGCAGGATCGTCTGGATGAAGCGCGTAAAGCTCAGCAGCAGGCGATCGAACTGCGCAACGAAAACAAGGACGAAAGCAACGCAGCCACAAGTCAGGCGCGGCTGGCGCTCATCGCACTCGAGCAAGGTCAGGCCAAGGAAGGCGAATCACTGGCTCGCATGGCGGCAGATGCATTTGCGCGGCTCAAACTGCACGACGGTGAGGCACTCTCCGATGCGGCTCTAAGTGCTGCGCTTTTGGCGCAAGGCGAGAATCGGGAGGCTCAGTCGGCGGCTGACCTTGCTTTAAGCCTTGCGCAAAAGGGCACTGACCTGCCCACCCGGTTTGAAGCTGCGATCGCGGTTGCAGATGCCAACGCCAGCCTTGGCAGACTCACCGACGCAAGCAATGCTCTCCGCGAGGTTCACACCAAGGCCAGTCGCTATGGTTTTACCGTTTACGACATGGAAGCGCGTCTGCGATTGCTAGAAATTGAACAAGAGTCGGCGACGGCGACGGTGAGCCGCGCGCCATTCGAACAACTGGAAAAAGAAGCTGAGGCGCAGGGGCTCTTCCTCATCGCGCGCAAGGCGAAAGCGGAGTACGCAAAACGGGCGAGATAGCGTTCTTTCCGAGATGGTCGCAGCAAGCGCAGTACGGCGTGATAACCATTGAACGCTCCGATGGACGCTGAACGCTGGAAACGAGTAGACGAACTGCTGCAGGCGGCGCTGCAGGTGCCAGTCGGGCGGCAGGAGGAGTTCCTGCGCCTGCAGTGCAGCGGAGATGCAGAACTGTTCGAGGAAGTCCGGTCGTTGCTGACTTCTCATCGCAAGGCGGGCAGTTTTCTGGATCAGCCTGCGCTTCATGTCGCCGAGATCGCGGCAGAACTTCCCCATTGGGAGTGAACCAGTCGGGTTCATCATCTCCTATTATCGGTCAGACCATCTCTCACTATCGCGTGCTCGGGCCGCTGGGCTCGGGCGGCATGGGCGTCGTCTACAAAGCGGAAGACCTCAGTGCTCGACCACCGGGGCGTTGCACCGCTTGATCCCATTTGGGTTGTAGCGCGTCTGAATCTCGCGCGTGCCTACGCGATCTCAGGTGATCGTGAAAAAGCGAAACTTGCCTACGAACAATTCCTCACTCTCTGGAAAGATGCCGACCCCGACATCCCCATCCTCAAGCAAGCCAAAGCCGAGTACGCGCGGTTGGAATGAACTCATTCAGGCTCCCAAATCGGCGGCGGTTCTTGGTACTGACACCGAAGGTGCCTCCAAAGTCGCCACAGGGTTTCCCTTTTGGAGGGAGGCTATGAGAGATGAGAAGGTGAGACCCGCTGATAGTTTCCGATCCGGGAACGGGATTCTGGGACGACTACAAGAGAGAGCGCTGCGTCATTTCTGCAAACCGGGCTCCCCTGAGACTCGGCGAATCGGCCATTTCCGAGATGAGTTCCAGACTCCTCCGAGGTGTGCCGTAAGTGTGCCGTGCGCTTCGATCCCATGTGAGCTAAAGCGCTTCTTTTCAATACCAGAGCTGATTGCTTCCGTGCGGGCTTGATTGTCGGTAAGTGATTGAATCGTAACGGCGATAAGACGCGGAAGACCCTATCAGACTCGCCTACTCTTAATCAGTAGGTTGTAGGTTCGATTCCTACCGCGCTCACCACCTTTTCAATCACTTACCGGAGTTGATGTAGCGACCGACGAGGCGAGTGAAGACGCAGCAACGGAGGGTCAGCGGACGCTGTACGGATTCCGGGCCGTGTACGTTTTTGACAGATTATCTCGTGATTTGTGGCCGAGCCTTTGCGCGCCCGATGGATCCCGCCTGTAGATGTACTTCTCGATAGCGGCAAACACATCATCGCTCAACTCTCCTGCCCTGCGCAATGCTCCCTGATGTAGGGTCCCATCTACCGGCATCTTTATCCACCAATCCCCGTTCTGAGCGCGAGTGGTTTGGACAACGATCTGCTCCGCCCAGATGTAAGCGAAGACCGATGGCCGTCTAGACGGGAGTAATTCTGACGGGCATTCTTCCTTTGTGGCGCGATGTCATGCCACGAAGGGGATTGATGAACCACAGCGCAGCGCCGGTTCTCAGCGCCACACGTATCAAACGACAGTACCGCACTGCCGAAGAGAAACGGCAGATCGTCGAGGAGACACTTGCGCCCGGGGTCTCGGTGGCGGTTGTGGCTCGGTCGCAGGGCGTGAACGCCAACCTGGTGTTTCACTGGCGCAAGCTGTACCAGGCGGGGCTTCTGGCCGACCGGCCGGCACTTCCCCGGGCGAAGCCGGCGCGAGTGGGGTGCGGTTGCTGCCGGTGAGAGTTGCCGAAGAGACGCCGAACCAGCCACCGTTTCTGGCTGCCGTGAGCACACAGTCCAGCGTCGATCGGGAAGCGGTGGTTATATCAGGTTCGATGGAACTCACTTTGGCGAAAGCACAGATCCGCATCACGGGCACGGTAGACGTTCAAGTGCTGCGGGTGGTGCTGGAGTGCTTGCGCGGATGATAGCGCTTCCGGCCAACACGCGCATCTGGATCGCGGCGGGCGTGACCGACATGCGACGGGGATTCATCGGGCTGAGCGCGTTGGTACAAACGACGCTCGAACACGATCCTCTTTCCGGCCATGTTTTTGTTTTCCGGGGGCGTCGCGGCGACCTGATCAAACTACTCTGGTTCGATGGCGATGGGCTTTGTCTGTTTGCGAAACGTTTAGACCGTGGACGATTCATCTGGCCGAAGGTGGACAGCGGAACGGTATCGTTGACGGGCGCGCAATTATCGATGCTGTTCGAAGGCATCGATTGGCGTCATCCCGTTCGAACCGCCGATTCCTTGATGGCGATCTGAGTTCGCGAGTGCGATATGCACAGCTATTTATGCGGCTGTGGACGCATTCCGGCAGAGTTCATGACATACTCCGGCGATGGTTGCCACGCGCACAACGCTGCCGGATCTGAACACGCTAGATCAGAATGCGCTGAAGGCGATCCTGCTGGCCACCCACGAGCGATTCATTGCGCAGCACGAAGAACTGATCGCGGCCCAGGAGCAGTTACTCGTCAAAGAAGAGCAGTTACTCTCGCGTGTCCACGAGATCGAACATCTGAAGCTGCTGATTGCCAAACTGCGGCGCCTGCAGTTTGGGCGTAAGTCGGAGAAGGTCGAGCGGCAGATCGAACAACTCGAACTGAAGCTCGAAGACCTCGAAGCTCAGCGCGTCGCGTCCCTGCCGCAGGCCGCCCGTGAAGCGGACGCGCCGAAACCCGCTCCTGCTGCGAAGAGTCGCCGTCCCCTTCCCGAGCATCTGCCGCGCGAGATTAAGACACACGCACCTGCGGAACTATCCTGCCCGGAGTGCGGCGGCACACTGAAGAAGCTCGGCGAAGATGTCTCCGAGGTTCTGGAATGGGTTCCGGCGAGTTTCAAGGTGATTCGCCATGTACGTCCCAAACTGTGTTGCGCGGGATGCGACAAGATTGTGCAAGCGCCGGCGCCGAGTCGTCCCATTGATCGCGGCCTGGCCGGTCCAGGGCTGCTGGCCCATGTACTTACTTCGAAGTTTGCGGACCATTTGCCGTTGTATCGGCAATCCGAGATCTATGCTCGCGAAGGCGTCGACTTGGATCGCTCGACGTTGGCGAAGTGGGTCGGTGAAGCCAGCCACTTACTCGAACCATTAGTCGAGGCGCTGCGCCGTTACGTGATGTCGGCCGACAAACTACACGCTGACGATACGCCGGTTCCAGTGCTGGCTCCCGGCAATGGCAAGACCAAGACGGGGCGCTTGTGGACCTATGTTCGCGACGACCGTCCGTCGGGCTCGAACGCGGCTCCAGCCGCCTGGTTTGCCTACTCGCCCGACCGCAAGGGCGAACACCCGCAGCAACATCTGCGTAACTTCCGCGGCATTCTGCAGGCCGACGCTTACTCTGGTTTCAATCAACTCTACGCGGACGGGAGCATACAAGAAGCTCCGTGCCTGGCCCATATCCGCCGCAAGTTCTACGACCTGATGGAAGCGCACCGCTCGCCGATTGCGACCGAAGCGGTCGAGCGCATCGGTGCCTTGTATGCGATCGAGAAGGAAATCCGCGGGCGGCCTCCCGACGAGCGACGCGGCGTTCGCAACACGCGCTCGCGGCCCCTGCTCGACGCGATGCACGCGTGGCTGGAAACATCTTTGTCGAAACTCTCGCGGAAGTCGGATACCTCGGCGGCGATCCACTATGCGCTCGCCCGTTGGGACGCCTTCGTGCGCTATTGCGATGACGGCCGCATCGAGATCGACAACTCCGCCGCCGAGAGGGCCCTGCGCGCGGTCGCGGTGGGTCGCAAGAATTACTTGTTCGCCGGTTCCGACGCCGGAGGAGAACGAGCCGCAACCTTCTATTGTCTGCTGGGCACGGCCAAGCTGAACGGCCTCAATCCCGAGGCCTACCTGCGCCAGGTGCTGGAGCGCATCGCCGACCACCCGGTCAACCGTGTTGCAGAGTTGTTGCCTTGGAACATTGGGTTGAACGACTCCGCCACAGAACTCTCCACCCGATAGCACACCCATCCACTCCAGCAGGTCGTGTCCATTAACAAAAGAAGTGGACACGACCTCATCACCTCATCCCGTCTCCCACGTCAAGACGGTAGTCCGTCCCCCGTTACTCTTTCACTAATCCCCGTTCTGAGCGCGAGTGTTTGGAAACGATCTGCTCCGCCCAGATCGCCACTCTCGTAAAATCTAGACATGGTTGACCCTCAGCGTTTCCCCTTGACCGTCGGATCGCACGGTGGCTATGAGTGGTTAGTAACCGAGCATAAACTCGATGACCTCTTGAGACTGTGTCCGGCTGTTGTGCTGGGAAAGTACGCAGCTGTCACTTCATGGGACAGTGGTTCCCTCTCACTCAACGATGTGGAGAAGTCTGCTGGTTGGGAGAGTCGCAAAGGTATTGCGTACAGCCCTCGTATTCAATCCGTCGAGGCGCTTCCAATGCGCGGAGGATACGACGAATGGTACCTCTTCGGCGCCCCCGTCGATCTGGGGGAGTTGGGCCGAGGCAATGTGTTCGAGGCTCCGCTATCGCCGGGGCAGGTCTGGGCGTTTGTAAACTACGCCGATGGTTTTGGGCTTCATGACCCTTCGATGCAGGGACTCGTAGATCTGTTTTGGCGTCAACTCGAATGGATTCTTCCGGAATCGTTCATAGCCGACGGCGACGCTTTTCTGACTTTTGTGAGCGTTGACAGGGCTCTTTTTGCAGCGGTTCGCCAAGCTCTCAGCGATCGTGTCCCGTGAGTGCTGCCACAGCAGGAGTATCCCTTTCCGACTTGCGATTATGGCCGAAACATCGCCTCAATCGCGCTCATTGACGAGGCTCTGAGTACAAACCCCTTGATTACGTCAGTCATGTGTTCGCAAGCGCTCCACGTCTCAGAGCGAAATCGTGGGCTGTAGAATCAGCAGTAAGCGTCCGAAGTGACTTTCAATTACCCACAAATATCACGGATTTCACAGACAAAGCGAGATGAGGGAGTAGGTTCGGCCTCAGGGTAGGCACTTCTGAAAAGCGTGCGAAAAGTGGCGAACTGTGGTCATGAAGCCACGCCGGGGATTTGCAGGGTCGCAGTCTGACGGATGGATCGATAAGGAGTTGGCGAGTTGCAGGTTTAAGGATGAACGCCACGCCCGCCGATTGCGAAAGCTTCTGGGACAACTCTCTGATCACATCGGGGGAAGCATCCCGTGGGCAAGTCAAGACTGGGCGAACACCAAGGCGGCCTATCGGTTTTTCTCCAATCCGCGCATCAGCGAAGAAGAGATTCTGGGTGGGCATTTTCAAGCGACCGGGGAGCGAATCCGGGCCTGTGGTGCGTTGATCCTGATGTTGCATGACACCAGCGAATTCACCTTCCACCGCCAGGACACAGCTCCGGTGGGCATCCTCAACAAGTCTTATATGCGCAAGAACAAGAAGGGGCGCCCTCTGCACTACACGGTTTGCGGCATTCTGATGCACTCCAGCCTGGCGGTAACGAGCGCAGGTTTGCCGCTGGGATTGGCCGCGATCAAGTTCTGGACACGCGATGAATTCAAAGGCTGCAATGCCCTCAAAAAGAAGATCAATCCGACGCGGGTGCCGATCGAACGCAAGGAGAGTTATCGCTGGCTGGAAAATGTGCGGCAGTCAACGGCCCTGTTCCAACACCCCGAACGCTGTATCCATATCGGCGACCGTGAAAGCGACATCTACGAACTGTTCTGCTCCGCGCAGGAACTGGGCACGCACTTTCTGGTGCGCACCTGCGTGGATCGCCTGGCGGGAGACGGCAGTGGAACCATCGCCGAGGAGATGAAGCATATTCCGGTGCAAGGCCTGCACCGCCTTGCGATCAGGAACAAGCACGGCAAAGTGTCCGATGCCGTGCTGGAGCTTCGCTATCGCCGTTTGGTTGTGCTTCCGCCGATTGGCAAACAGAAGAAGTATCCGCCGTTGGTGCTCAGCGCGATCTATGCCCAAGAGCGCGGCCAACCGCAAGGACGAGAGAGGATTGACTGGAAACTGCTCACCGATCTTCCCGTCCGTTCCTGCCTGCAGGCGATTGAGAAACTGGAATGGTATGCGCAGCGCTGGAAGATCGAAACCTTCCACAAAATCCTCAAGTCCGGTTGTCGAGCGGAGGAATCTCGACTGCGGACCGCCGAGCGGTTGGTAAATCTGGTCGCGATCCTCTGCATTCTGGGTTGGCGCATCTTTTGGATGACAATGATCAACCGTGATCAGCCAAAAGCCGCACCCCACACGGGGTTTTCGGAACTGGAACTGTACTTACTCGACACCCTGATTCGAGACAAGACTGCCGACAAACCCACGAAATCACTGGGGCTTATCTGATCAAACTCGCTCGGCTCGGCGGCTATCTCGATCGCGCACATGATCCGCCGCCCGGCAACAAAGTCATATGGAGAGGCTTGACTCGTTTAACAGACATCGAACTGGGGGCTATCATCGGTGCTCAACTTGTGGGTAATTGAAAGCC
>CAVXPX010000004.1:0-45526 GCA_963763845.1 uncultured Acidobacteriota bacterium | reverse complement strand
GGTATCGCCTGAAAACGCGCGGTCTAACAGCCATTGCTGGCGCGATGTCTCTGATCGCCGTATTGCTGATCGTACAGATCTGGCTTCTCAGTGCGGCGCTGGAATCGTTCCTGGCGGGCAAACATCACGCCGCGCTGCCAGCGGCGATCTTTTCGGGATTGATGTTTCTGGTTTGTTTCGGACTCTATCTGTTCGTTGATCGGGTGGACTCTGATGTTCGGCACAGTGATGAAGATGGTTAGCGCTGAGTGAGGTTATTCAACATGCCTGTTCAGATTGGAGCAAAAGCTCACAGTTTTTCCGATCCTACGGGGCTACTATCGGATTGCCATCGGCGCATCGAGATGTTTCTTGGATCGCTGCAAAGCGTTGCCGAGCTCATTGACCACCCTTTGACCGCTGAGACGCGAGCCGCTCTCGAATCCGCTCTCCGCTACTTTCGAGAATCGGCTCCGAAGCACACCGCTGACGAGGAAGAATCTCTTTTCCCCCGTCTGAGGCAGCTTCAAGACCCCGAAATCGAAAAGGCACTTGCAATCCTGGACGCACTCGAAGTCGACCACCGGAAGGCGAACACCTTGCACGCTGAGGTTGATGCCCTTGGAATTCGATGCCTCGATCAACAATATCTGTCATCGAGAGAGGCAGCCCAATTTCGGAAGGCCGTCGGCGAACTGGCGTCCATTTACGGAGAGCACATCAGAATTGAAGACGAACTCGTCTTTCCCGCGGCGAAGCACGCGCTATCGGTGACCGACAGATCCGCCGTAGCAGCGGAAATGGCCTCCCGGCGAAACACCCCATTGTAGCGGTACACAGTGATTTGATCTCCCACCGGATTCCGCAATCCCAATCGAACTTTTCTGAACCGATCCTCTCTTATGCTGATCGCCTAAGCAGTGAGAATATAACCGGTCGCAATTTCCATTTTGGCAAAGCCCATGTCGCGACAAGGCAGAGGTCTCAAAAGGGGGATTTAGGAAACGTTGTACCCGGTGATGCCCCAGCTTGTCAAAGTAGCTCGATTAACGAGACTCCGGTCGTTGGATGACGCATAGTCGCACAATTCGATCGGACGGCACCCGCCCGCGATACCCGGACTGAGCCGGCCCAGGCGTTGCCAGCCCCACCAGACCGCACGGGAGAGGGGAGACGCACCGAAGGTCATGCTTACCAGGCAAAGCTTGCCCCCGGGCACGAGCACGCGGTGAGCCTCGGACAAAAGTCGATGTACGAACTCAGGAGCCAGAAGGTCGAATACGTAGGTCGAAACGAAACGGTCAAAGCTGTGATCAGGCCTGACATTCCATCAGCCGCCTCTCATATAGGTGACCGTCGAATCCATACCGTGCGATGCTGACGGTGTGCGAATGATGTGCCTTTTCTCGGGAGCCAAAGAAAAAATCGTGCCCTTCACTCCGTTGATTCTGGAAGGGCGTATTCAGAACATACGATCCGGTCTTCTGCATATTTGACCTCAATCACACGATTGACCAAATCCCGTGTGCCCATGTGGTCAAGCGCGGCTTTGAAGAGTTCTCGCTGCAGAGTGGGGGTAACATTGGGGACAATAATAAGGAGCCCCGGATGCAACGGTTCCTTGCCCAGGAGCGCAAGAAAATCAGCGCGGTTGTTGGTTACAAACGTAAACTCCCTCTCGCGAATGACTGGCAACAGCTGCCAGTCTTTTAGGCCTCCAAGGCTTAAAAAGTTGACATGATGCGCCATATAGCCTGCGCCATTCGCCACTTGCACCAGGGATGTGTGCAGACATTCGTCGATCAAGAATTTCAATGCCGCCCCGCAAGTGAACGGCGATGACGGGTTGCCCGAATCGGCTTTGCTTTTGCCCAGGGCCTGGTCACCGGGCGGCCACGGCGAGGGAACGCCTGAACATAAAACGGGGCGAGTGCGACCTTCTCCTTATCGAGAGATGGGTAGCCTTCCACAATCTCCTCTGGACTTGCTCCCTGGCTCAACATGTCTGCTACGAGTTGGACTGGAATGCGCGTCCCACGATAAACAGGCGAACCGCGCATAATGTTGGGGTCCGAAACAATCATCTCCTCTGCACGTTGGAGCCTCTCCAGGTCCCGGTCGAGTTCCTGCCGTGCCGACTTTACTTGAACTACGAGCACCGATCCTTCTGTAAGGCAAATGACGTCGATCTCGGGCGATTTCTCAATCTGTTTTGCGATGGAACGGCGTGTGGCCATCGGTAAGAGTCCCACTCCCTTGGCTTCGAGACGCAAATACAGCAACTGCTCTCGTGTGAGCATTCTTTGGAGGGAACGCCCGATGCGACGCAATCGAGGTCGAATCAGGCGCCGCTCGATGAGCTTATGAACCATGCGAAGCGGCAAATCCGCAACGGCCGATGCTTGTGCCGGGGTGAATTCCATCGTTTCCATGGAATAATCATACCCCCAACAGGGTACATTTATCAAGATTCCTTGAGTAGGCTGGTGGAACTGCTCTTCGGGGAGGCGAACCTTATTCGAGACGCATTAATGCTGCGCGGATGACCAGGTCATGTCAGTGATGTGCGTCACATCTGATGAGGTCCGACAACTGTCGATAACAGGGATATTGCGAACAGTTGTGTCCCTTGACGCTCCTCTCCGTGGGACCTCGATCGGTGCTTGCATCCAGGCAGCGGCACTTCCGCATCACGGCACTACTTCGTCACGGTGATCGTCTCCGATCTTTGGTACGTCTTTCCGTTGCTGTCTGAGGCCTGCACCACTACGGTTTTCGTACCGGCGGTGAGGGTCAGTGAAGTGCGAAGCGAGTCGGCCGAAACGCTGTACTTCGTTTTCCCATCCACAGAAATCTGCATGGAGGTGATCGGCGCGGAGCCGGTCGCGTAGGCTACGAACACCACGGGACTGGTGTAGCTCGCGTCCCAGCTTGGGGACATGACGAACACCCCGGTGAGCAGTGATGGATATCCGGCCTCGAGCACCGGAGCCTGCAAGGTGGCGGTTGGCAATCGCCCCGCCTGACTGGGATCGAAGGCAACAAAACCCAGGCTGAACGCCGGCGAGTTCGGGCTGAGCGTGTAGTCATCATTTGCGGGGTCAACAAAAAGAGGATCGGCAAACAGCGAATGCACGTCCTCTCCCTGGTTCTGCCATTGCGCCAAGCCGAGCCAGGTTATCGGCGGCTGCTCTATCGAATTCGCCGCCGCAGAAGGCGTCTTGAAGAACGGCTTCCCCGGCTTCCCTCCACTTGCCGCGCTGTCGAAGTACAGATTGTTGTCGAACTGGAAGTAGTCGGTGCAGACCGTCTGTCCCTGGCAATACCAGTAGCCGTACTGGATTGTCTGCTTGTCATAGTAGAAAACATTATTTTGAAACTGAAACGACAGGAACGTCGTGTCATTATGGCGGGCCATCGCTCCCATGCCGCCGTACACGAGAATATTGTTCTTGAACAGGTTCGGTGACGCCGGATCCGGTGGTGCCGTTGTCGCCGAGTTGACGTGCAGGCTCGCATCGCTCGTCCGGTACACCAGGTTATTTTGAACCAATACTGCCATGGTGCCCTGATCCGTATAAAGACCCCAGCCGCCGTAGCCAGCTGGATCGTGGTTGATGTCGTGAACCTTGTTATTCACGATCTGGTTGCCGGTATTCAGGCCGGAGAGATAGTAGACTCCGCCCATATCGCTGGTGACACCTTGGCCCAGATCGTGAAGATGGTTGAACTGCACGATGTCATCGTGAGCAAAATTGCACGCGTAATTCCAGTTGAATCCAACCGCGATAGCGTTGTTGTAAAAGTCGGACACCTCATTGTGCTCCACTGTGATGTGGTGAGCGTCTCCAACCGAGATGCCGTAGCTTCCCGCCAGCACCCGTCCGCCGCCAGTGATCAGATTGTCTCCGACGTAGATATATTGCGGCACGGTCGCATCAGTGTTACAGTTTGTAACTTTCTGCCCTACCCGGATACCGCCCGCCCCAGTGTCGTAAATTAGCCCATCCTGGAATTGCGCCAGGTAGGGCGAGGCGCCCCCCGGCGTACCCGGACCCTGAAATTCAATGGCGTAGGCGCCGGTATGCGCGATGGTGTCACCTTCGAACACAACTCCGGTGGAATTGCTTAGGCTGACAGCGGCGGGAGTATCGGAATCAGCTTGCTTGCCTATGTAGCCATCAGTTGGGACCTGCCAGTCGCTGTGGGCGAAAGTGAGTCCCTGGAACGTGACAAAACTCAGCTGGCTTGTCGTAAGTACTTGTTGCAGTCGGGGAGCAATAATGTTGGCGCTGGCCAGCACTTCGCCCGCTTCCGGGATGTAGGTCAACGTTCCGGTGGGTCGATCGAGGTAGAACTGTCCGGCCTGGTTGAGTGCCTCTTTCACATTGGCAAGCAGGAAATGGTGCCCAGGAATGAAGCCCGAATAATCGCTCTTCGTTAACGATTTCGTCGTGGTAATGCGCCGCGTGGTTGTGTTCACAGAAGATATCCGCAGGTGCGAGACATTCCAGGCCTCAAACACGATCAGATCCACATCTCCAAGATTAGCCATTGTCTTCGGAACGCCCCCGGCGGGAGGCACGTCGTAGGCGAGCTGGTTGACCTTAGTCTTGCTCCCTGTCGTGCTGTATCCACCCGTGATGTAAAGGTAATCGCTCGGTGTCGTGCGTGCGGGGTATCGGCGGGCGCCGTTCACCCAAAGCTGCGTGAAGTAGTTTCCCGATGCCAGAGTGGTTTGCCACTGCCCGCTTGAATTCTTTACCCAGTTGGTCAAGAGCTGGCCTGCACTGATCACTGGCGATTCGCCGGGATAATTTGCATACAGGACCGGAGTGGTGGCAGTGCCGGAGTCCGCGGATGTGAAGGTCCACGTGGAGGGTAGAAAGTACGTTCCGGCCCGTATCAAAACGGTGATGGTTCTGCCGCTCACCTGTAATTTCAGCGCCTGCACCGCAACTCGCGCTCGGTCCACGGTTAAGAATGGCTGGGAGATGGTTCCAGGCCAGCTGTCGTTGCCGTTGGTTGCGACGTAGAAGTCAGCGGTAGTGGCAGAAACAGCAGCACTCGAGATTGGCCCTTGCCTTTGCGCGAATCCATGCGGTAGAGCGATCAGACTGACTAGAGGGATGATGATGAATAGGGAAATAGCGTGAAGCAGCTTAATCTTAGGAGCGAAAGTAGGCATGGATGCGCTCGTTTCTTCGCGGACGAGATGAAGTACTTTTGACTAATACGTCGCCAATCGTGTGGATTGAGACTGACTCGATCTTAAGCGCGTGCTGGGGACGCAAGCGGGTTTGCAAGGCCGTCGCGTTCCGGAAGGGGCCCAAGTTCCTGAGTAGATTGCGTCAGGAACTGCCATCCTTATAAAGCGAAACGTCGTCGTATGCAGTGACTCAAATCACGGGCGATGCTGCATTCGATCCGCATAGACTTGTTTTGGCAGAAATTGCTCGGCCGGATAAAACTCAAAAGATTCGGATTGAGAACTTCTACTCCTTTCTCAACGTGCATCAACCCGTTTACCCGGAATCACTGCTGTCCGGTTAAAAGTCGAACAGAATCAGTTGGTTGCCGTTTTCGACGAAATTCGCGTCTCCATCGATGGCCTGAAGGGCCCATAAAATGGGCGTTTTCTCGAAAAGCGTGAGGCTGAGAATCTGTAGAATCTGGTAGAGGCTGGCCTCCAGTCCGAGCCGCTTGCGCACGATCGCCACCAGCACGTAAACCGACACCGCGATCCAGATCTGGGTCTTCACCGCGTTCTCGCTGGTGCCGTAGAACGCCTTGATCCGCAGGTGCTGCTTGATCCATTTGAAGAACAGTTCCACCTGCCACCGCTGCTTGTAGATTTGGGCGATGGTCAGTGCCGGAAGCGTGAAGTTGTTGGTCAGGAACTTCAGCCGCTTGCCGGTTTCCGCGTCGAAGTAACTCACGCGCCGCAGCGCGTCCGGATACGCGGAAGCCGATTCGAACGACGACAGAATGACGGTCTGATCCGAGCGAACGCCGGTGCTCTTGTCCACCGGATGCGAGTAGCGGCGTTGCAGCAGCACGTTCGACTTGGTGCGCACCACGAAGAAGGCCGAGCTGAGCGTCAGCACGAACAGCCGCTGGAAATCGATGTAGCCGCGGTCCATGACATAGAAGGCTCCCGCCTCCGGCATGATCTCGTCGAGCATGTTGACGTCATGCACCTTGCCATCGGTAATGCGGATAAACGTGGGAATGTTGCCACGCAGGTCCAGCAGCGTGTGCATCTTGACGGCGGCCTTGCGC
The DNA here is from genome assembly GCA_963763845.1 of uncultured Acidobacteriota bacterium. Classification (GTDB taxonomy): domain Bacteria; phylum Acidobacteriota; class Terriglobia; order Terriglobales; family Acidobacteriaceae; genus Sulfotelmatobacter. Next base: position 39,265 of record CAVXPX010000004.1, on the reverse strand, counting down.
CGCCGGAACCGGGCCCACGGAAACAGCGCCAGACACAGATCGATGGTGGTCGAATCCAGAGCATACAGGCTCTGGTCCAGATCGACGCCCATGGGATCGCGGACATACAATCCCCGCGCGGTCGCAATCAAACGGTGGGCGAAGTCGGCGAAGATGCGCCAGTCGCGCGACTCGTTGGCATCGGCCAGGGTCGAGCGCGCCACCTTGCCACGGAATCCCAGGTGATAGAGCTTGCCCTGCAACGAACCCAAACAGGCCTCGATGTCGCGCAGACTCTCGCGATAGGTCAACTGGGCGAAGGCCATCGCCAGATACTGATCCCAGCAGGTGAAGCCGCGCAGCCGCTGGTCGCCCTGATAACGCTCGACGCAACGACGGAAATCGCGGTCGGGAAGAAAGCTGATCAATTGCGAAAAGACGGTGCGGCCCTGATTCATGAGCCATTGTCTGCTCTCCTCGTATTCAAATCGCGGCAAGCCAGAAATGACTTCAACTTGTTGCGCAGCTACTACTTGCAGCCGGGACCTTGTAACTCAACCGGACAGCAGTGACCCGGAATCATTAATCGAACTCGAACGCAGTCTGCAGGACATCGAGTCCCGTACCGGGGCCGACTTAGCCTGCGCGGCACGCAGTGACTCAAGTTCCCCGGTATCGTTACTTGGGAAGCCAAGTCGAAGCCGAATTGGGACGTGCTGCTACTGCCGGTCAGGCGCCAGCGTTTTGTTGGAGAAATGGCGGAGGACGAACCCGGCAGGGAGGATACAGCCCGCCCACACGACACCCATCTCGCCTTGCGCCTCGCGGTTGCGGACCATGACAGAGAGGGCCGTCGGGTCGATCGCAATCAGCAACCGTCCTTCGCGAGGGCTACTCCAGCGATATAAGTCTGTTATGCGGCTATGAGCAGCCGGCTACTATTAGAGTCATATCGTCGGCCTGCCTACCGCGGCTGAACTGCTGCACCTCGCTGAGAATACTGTCCAGGATTTTGTCAGCGGATTGCTGCTGATGCTTCCGAGTCGCCGCAATCAGGCGTTCTTCGCCGTACTCTTCCTCTTCGTTCGGTCCCGCTTCAGAGATGCCGTCGGTATAAATCACCAAGACGTCGCCAAATACGAGCTCGAGTTCCTCGACCGCACAGTCCCATTCCTCGAACAATCCGAGCACGGTCGCCGTGGCGGTGAGCCGGTCAACAGTCCCATTGGCCCGCACGAGGATTGGAGGATTGTGTCCGCAATTCGCATAACGCAATCGCCGGGTCGCATCATCGTAGATTGCGAAGAACATCGTCGCGTAGTGGCTGGTTTCAGTGTTCCTATAGAAGAGGTGATTGACGGAGCGCAACAAGCGGGACATATCGTCCAGCGCCAGCGCATATTGGCCCCGCAGATTGGCCTGAAGATTCGCCATGAGCAGTGCGGCGGACATTCCCTTTCCCGAGATGTCGGCCAGCACCAGACCGAGACGGCCTGAACCGAAATCGAGAAAGTCATAGTAGTCCCCTCCAACGGCGCGCGTCTGAATGCACTTACCGCAACAGTCCAGCGTCTTCAGCGAAGGCGCCTGCTGTGGCAGCAGCCGGCTTTGCACCTGCCGCGCGAATTGCATTTCCTGCGCTGTGCGGCGCTCCGCTTCCATCTGCTCCGCCATCTTTTCCGCGAGCGTGATGCTGCGCATGGCAATTCCCGCCTGGCTGGCAACCGATGCCAACAGACGTTTGTCGCTGGAGGAGTACGGTTCTTCGGAAAGCCTGGGACCGAGCACGGCCAGTCCTTCGAGCGCTCCACGTCCGGAGCCGCGAATCGCCACCAGACACTCCGGGTCGAGCGGAGCCAATTGCGTTCCTCGCACCTCCTCCGGCACTAACTCCACGGGCCCCTCGCGCTCTGCCAGTTTGGTGATTTCGGCCCCAGCGCTCGAAAGTGTCATGGCTTCCGGTGGCGGGTTGCCCGCATACGCCAGCAACTGTCCGTTGTTGGTCCGGAGGTAGACGAATAGTGAACGCGGATGCAGCGCATCCCAAATGTTCTGCTGAAGAAGCAACGCCAGCCCTTCGCGGCTGCTGGTGTTGAGGGTCTCTGCGGCAAGTTCCTCCAGGATTTGCTGGGCGTCATAGGAGCTGCGGAAAAATGCGCGGTCCAGCCGCGTCCGAACGCGGCGATGGGCTTGGGTTGCGCCCGAGATCACCAGCACTCCGAAGGTCGCACCAATCGGTATGGCGGCCCTCGAGCCCGCGGAGAAATAATGCGAGAATGCCGCCCCGAACCACAACGTCAGCCCCACCGAAAGCACGAGGATAAGGATCAAAAAGCCGCGCTCCACCACGAAGTATCGAGCACTGCGCTTCAGCAGGACGGGAATGTCCATCACCCGATGCTTCACCACGGCGTAGGCGAAGGAGAGAGGAAATAGGAACAGCAGAATAACCTTAGCGAAATTCGGCCAAAAAGAAATTCGCGCATAGAAAACTTCCTGGACCAGCGCAATGACGACGGCGGGCGTGACGCCGACGACGGTTCCCCAGAAAACCACTTTGATTTTGCGCACGTCGTCCTTGCTGGAGGCGCTGATCCTGTTCCACAACAGGGAAGCGAGCCCAAGAAAAACAGAGCCGTAAACAACAACTCTTCGAGCATCCTGGGCGATGCGGTCGGGCACCACCGACAGGATGAAGGACAAGGCGCTGTAGTTGCCGTGCCGGTAACCACCAAGGCCCAAACACAGGCAGGCTAGCAGCAGCGCCCACTTCAGCCAGGGAACCCTGCGATCAATCGGGGAACGCGTGGGGAAAACCGCGAAAAAGAAGTAGAACAGCCCAGTGAGAACGCTGCCCAGCAGAGTCCGATAGGCGAGCAGGAAGGAGCGGAGATCAGGTGGCGCGGCAGCAAACTCGGCCGGCATGTCTCCGGCGGTAATGAAGGTCGCGAATAGCAGTGCCAGCAGCCATGCATTGCGGTCTTCCACCCGCAGAAACAAAACCGCCAGTCCTACGATCAGGAACAGCAGTGGATATAACTCAAGGATCTGAACCGCGATAGTTCGGGCGAGGCCTCCGGTGTCGCCCATGCCTTGCCTGGCCCGAAACCGAGGCGTGATGACCAACGGTTGTAGTTGTCCCGGCCTCAGCAGAGTAAGTGTGACCGTGTCCCCCGGGTGTGAGCTCTGCCAAGTACGCGACATGAGATCGTCCCATGCCGATGCCGAATCTGCCGTGGTTCCATTGATCGCTACGATGCGATCGTTCGCTTTCAGCCCTGACTTTTCCGCTGGGCTGTTCGGGTATACGTTCTGAATTTCAATTCCGGAGGAGGAGTACGATTCATCAAAGCCCACTTCGACTGGCGGCATCGGCGCTGGGCGGCGAATGTAGTACATCCAGGCTGCGCTATAGAAGATGTTCAGGGCGGCAAAGATGATCGCTAGAGCCAACAACAACGGCCGGGATGTACGACTTCGCGTGGTCGTTGTTGTTGCCATGTGGTCAGCGAGCATCTAGTTAGAACGCCTGCCTGTCAGGTAGGAGGCCGCTGGTTCGAGTCCCGTCGCTCCCGCCAAATTGGTTAACAGATTTACCAGGATGTCCCCATGCTGTCTTTCTCACCTTCTTAGGGGGAGCAGCTGTGGAGGTCGAACCTCTCGCGAAGATTATGTTCGGCTCCGCGAGGGTCGTTGCAATAGGTGTTCGGCGTGAAGAACTTTCGCTGGCACTTAGTGCAGGAAGCTAAAGAGGGAGTCTTGTTGACGTACTTCAGCACAATGAAAGACGTTCGCTCCGCCATGGCGGGAAACAGTGTGGCACACTCTAAGGGCCTACGCCACCGCATATCAGGGCGTGCCGTGCGGGGCGGTTTGGACGTGAAGGCCACCTGACGCATGCCGGACTTGTATCGGGTCTGAACGCCAAGCCGTTGCACAGCGGCAAGAGCAAGTCCGTGAGCAAAAATAGGCTGATTCCTGTGCTTCAGGTCACAGCATCCTCATTGCAAACCTCAATATGCTTGAGCACTCTAGACAGGGCAGATCCAGAGAGACTCTGCGGCAACCGTTGCTCAATGGGCGGCCGGAAGGACTTGAACACGATGGAGAGAAACGGACGGAAGATTGTTGTCGTCGGTGCCGGCATTGGCGGATTGTGCGCCGCCGTGTATGGGCTGAGGTGCGGCTACGAGGTTGAAGTTGTGGAAATGCACGATATGGCGGGGGGACTGGCGATGAGCTGGAAGCGCGGCGCCTACCGCTTCGAGACGTGCCTGCACTGGCTTATAGGGTCGAGGCCGGGCGGAGACTTTCACGAACAGTGGCAGGAGGTCTGCGACATCGACCACCTGACATTCGTGAACCAGGACGAGTTTGTGCGACTGGAAACTGAGGACGGGGACACACTGAGGCTTTACACGGATGTCGAACGGCTGGAAGCGGAGTTGTTGCGACGGGCTCCGCAGAATGCTTCGGCGATTATGGAATTCACCCGCGCGGTGCGGGCGCTGGGGAAGTTCCGGATGCTGGATCCGACAGGAGGGCTGAAGGAAAACTGGCTGAACATGCTGCATGATATTCCCGTGTTTCCGCTGCTCGGACGACTGTCGAAGATCAGCGGTGCGGATTATGGCAAGCGGTTCCAAGATCCTCTGCTGAGGCGCTTCTTCACCAGCGGCGACATCGGGAAGATGGTGGCGATGGCGATGGTGTTTTCGCTGGGGTGGATGAATGTGGAAAACGCTGGATACTGCGTTGGTGGAGCGCAGTCGTTGATCAGGCTGATCGAGGAGAAGATCGCGAGCCTCGGCGGCAAGATACGGTTCAATGCGCGCGTCGAGCGCGTGCTGGTGGAGAACGATACGGCTATGGGCGTGGAGCTCGAGGGCGGCGAGCGGGTGATGGCGGATTGGGTGATCTCAGCCGCCGACGGGCGCACGACGATCTTCGAGATGCTTGGTGGAAGGTACGTGGACGAGGAGACGCGCAAGAGGTATGACAAGCGGGAGCTGTTTGCTTCGTATTTGCAGGTGTCGCTGGGGGTGGCGAAGGATCTGAGCGACGAGCCCGCGATGCTGTCACGGATACTGGCGTCGCCGCTGGTAGTGGATCCGGGCACTGAGCTCGACAGTGTCACCTTCCGTATTTTTCATTACGATCCGACGTTTGCGCCGCCGGGCAAGACAGCAGTGACGAGTACTCTGCCGACACGCGATTTCGCGTACTGGAACGATCTGCGGAAAATGGATCCGGGCGGCTACCAAGGGGAGAAGCAGCGGGTGGCTGAGGCGGTGATTGGCGTGCTGGAGAAGCGGATCCCAGGAATCCGCGAGGCGATCGAAGTTGTGGATGTATCGACCCCAGCGACGGTTTACCGTTACACCGGCAACTGGAAGGGTACGATGGAAGGATGGCTGGCGGAACCGGGCGACGGCTTCAAGCCGCTGAGGAACACATTGCCCGGACTGAAGCGATTCGTGATGGCGGGGCAATGGGTGATGCCGGGCGGGGGATTGCCTTCGGGTCCGATGACGGCGAAGCCGGCTGTGAGATGGATCTGCAAGCAGGATCACGTACACTTCGCCGTTCATACCGATCGCGAGGCGGAAACTGTGGCGGTGTGAAACCGAGAAGACGGCCGCAAGGACGGACGAATGCTGCTCTCCCTTGCATATCCAGGCCCGACGAACCATTTCTCCTCAACTTCTCCTCAACTGCTGATGGAGTTGTACAAGCCGAGTCCCACTTTCGGCGAAATCACCGAACAGAATCGGAAGATCGGATGGCAACCGAAGCAGAGAATGCATGCTTGAGCCGGATGACGGGAACTGTCCCGTCCGGTTCTAGAGGACCTCAGCAATGGGTCCGGCTACTCGATCCGCCAGCCCGGTAGTGGATGGCTAAGTGCTCTTGAACGGGTTAAATATCCGGACGTCAAGTCGTTTGAAATCGCCTTCATTTCTTGTGGCAACAATCAGATGATGCACACGCGCCGTGGCAGCGATCATGGCATCTTCCAACAGTTCGCCGAATTTTCGATCGATGATGCGTCCCCACTCTCGAAAACACATGGCGTCCATCGGTAGTATTTGATAGGAAGTGGCCAACTGATCCGCCCACAATTCTATCTCGCTTGCTTTCACGGGATCCTGGCGCCGGGTCCTCTCGATTCCGGCCTGCAATTCGGCCAGTGTTACAGCTGACAGAAACAATTGCTCTTCTTGTTGATCTTTGACCCAAGCGACAACCGCGCCGTGCGGGCGCGGTTTTCGCAGCTCAGAAACAACATTCGTATCCAGCAGGTACCTGTTCATTTCAACTCCAGGACATTTCGCCGGCGAAGCCTGTGGCGTTCCGGGATCAGATTCTCGGAGCGAGCATCGGGAGCTAACAACAGGGTCTTAAGACTGGGACGGGCAGCTCTCTGGAGGCGATTCCATTCATCGATCGGTACAAGGACAGCCGTTTCGATCCCACGGCGAGTGACTACCTGTGGTCCCTTCTTGATCGTCGCGTTCAGGAATTCACTAAACCGCGCTTTCGCATCTTGCACTTGCCACGAACTCATGCCAACCTCCTTTAACACTCTCACCTGCATGCAAGCATATGACTAGTCAAGAACGAGAGGAGACCGCACTAGCATCTCGCGAAATTCTCGGTGTATATAAGCCTGGCGACCCTAGTCCGGCAGTTGGATGCGATCGCCGACCAGCGGTTCCAAGTTTACGAACATTCCTGCTTGCGATGCCGGGACACGATTGAGTCCCCAATTCCACAGCAGAGTTGTACTGGCGGTCCCGAGTAATGCCTGCTCAGCCACCGCGACCCATGCGCTGGTCGAGTAGTGCGCTGAAGGAACGCCCGATGTGGTAATGACCAGAGCCAACAAAATCCCAGTGCCGATCCAATAGACAGAAGCCGTCACCATCGCGGCAGAATGCCGCAGCTTCGGACGCTGCCGTGTTGTTCGATTACGCTACCCACCCATCTGGAACTCGCGCCGGGAATCCAACCCGGACCTCTTCGTTAGGACCGAATCGTCATCGTGCGTTAGACCACGCGAACATTTCGGCAGCTCGGACGACCCATCGGCAGCTACCAACACCTAAGCTTGTGACCCACAAAATATCTGAGTTGAAGATCAAAGACTGCCGACATCACCAGGCGGCAGCGTCCGCCGCGCCAGCGCCTTCGTTCTTACGAGCAAACCGGCAGCAATCCTTCCGGGACGAAGGAACGAAGACTGAGCGCCTGAGAATTTTGCTGGTCAAGCGTCGGCAAAGCCAGGCTGGACGCGACTTCGCCAAAACGACGTTCCGTTGACCCTCGTTTTTTAACACCCACGCCCAATTTTCCCGATCTTGCCGTTGTTGGCTTCTGTTCTCCCTTCCGGAGTACGGATGACGACGATCGCAGAATTCTGGCCCTACCGAAAATGTTCGACGAGCATGATGTCGCTGTCCTGTTGTTCGACCTTGGCGTAAAGGAGCCAATGCTGGTCAGGCGAAACCGACAGCGCCACAGTCCCCTGGTCTTTCATTTTGAGGACTTGCTGCACTTTTCTTGACGCGAAATCGAAGTACGACAGAGTGACGTCATCCTCGGACAGGAAAAAGATCCCATCCTGGACTACAACCAAATTGGTTATCAAGATGTTAGGCATTCCTTCCACCACCGACTGCGTGCCCGGGTGTTCGAGCGAGAGCTTCTTGAGAACCGCACGCCCTGCGGAGGAGACTGCGAAATAACGGGAATTGACATTACGTAACGCCTTGGTCGCGGTACTCGTGTGCATCGCCTTTGCAGTTTTGCGTTGGTCGTCTCGCCAACATATGAGCTAACCGTCAGCTAGATCAGTACTTACGTTCCGTCCGTGTTTGGCATCTGGGATGCACATCAGGCAGTGGTCGGCGAATCTCGAAGTGCTTTTTGGACTAAATGCCCTGCAGCGTTGCTGGAACAGCCGATCGCACCGATTCCTGGGCTCGGCAAATGACCAGCGGGAATCTGCTGACGACCCTCACTGTCGGAGTTGCTGGAACAGGCTGCAAATCGCTTGGAAAGGTTAATTGCATGCTCAGGTTCGCACTTCCCAGCGTGTTGCTTCTCTCGACCATGGTGGCCTCTCAGACTGCAACAATGCAAGTTCGCATCGCCCCACCTGATTCCACGCCATTCCCGAGTGTTATCTTGAGCTGCTTCGGTCGAAACTCAGCCAGCATCACGTTGGCGGACCGTGTTCCCCCGGCAGCGAGCCGCAACCTTGATATCTGTGCTCAGGGCAAGGATCTTCCCACCGAGATCAACCAAACAGAAGCTGGAGTGGCGAACGCAACGGACCTTCCCGAAGCGCCAAGTGAGTCTGCGCGAGGTCCTAATGAACCTAAGGGTAGGGATGATACCAAGGGTGGGGATGATACCAGCGGAACACGCTTCGTTCCTGCTGCGTTGTCTGCCGAACCAAACATGAACAAAAGTGTGCACACCGTGGACCGGAGCTTCATTCTGCTTCAGACCCTCAGCGCAGTCGCGCTCATCGTCGATCTTGAGACGACCGCGCGCAGCTTTGAGGGGCAGCCCAAACTGACGGAGCTAAATCCGGTGTTCGGCGCACACCCCACGCGGGCTCGGCTCTATGGCATCGCCGTGCCGTTGAACGTACTTTCCTTCTATGCGAGTTACCGTTATAAGAAGATCGAGCCCGGCCGCAAAACTTGGAAAATAGCTCCAGGACTCTGCATTGCGATTCATACCGCTGCTGCCATCAACAACCTGATCGCGACCCGCTGATGACGCGACCGAGGAATCCTTGCTGTTAACCCCCTCGTTTGCACGGGTTGCAGCAGCTCGTTCCGACGGGTTGCGGTCAAATGACTCGGTTCGGAAGTCAATGCGAAAAACCGAAGGAAAAGCGGAGAGCCCGACCCGGGTCGGCGGCCAAGGGTTGGCCAAAAGTCGGCGATCCAGTGATCGTTCCTAAACTGGAATACTCCCTATTTCCCAGAAGATTGAGTATTTGCACATTGCAATCCAGATACGTATGTTGCCTCTCTTTCAGCACAAACTTCGGAAGCGCGAATCTGCGATGAACAAACAATTCCATGGAGTTATAGTTCGGCCCGTGTCCACTGTTTCGAGGTAATCCCCCTCTGTCGGTGTAGAGCCCATTGCCTTCCACGTCTATACCGCTGGTAATATTGAGAGGTTGTGAACTATGCCAACTATCCACCAAAGTGAGCGCCATCGCTTTTCCGAGCCTTGAATTTGCAACCAAGGCGACGTTGTGCGCTGCGATGTTGCTCGATGGTCCCCACTCCGCCCGAATATTACTCTGTAGCGCTGGAAACGAAAAGGGTCCATCGGTGTTGTCCCGGGAATGTATCCATTCGTAGTTTGCCGTGAAGCTTTGACCTCTGATTTTGTACAGCCCCCGAAGGTGTACTCGGTGAGCCTGCTGCGCTCGGTTTGACTCCAGCCAGTCCGTCCAACCATTGGGTGAGCTCAGCCGTTGTGAACCTAAAAGGTGAGTTCCATCTGTCCAGCTGTATTCGACGCCGGGCACCAGCTTCTTAAACGGATGCTCGAGTGAAACCTTGAAAAGCCAATTCCGGTTAGGGGTCAGGTTCGGCATAAGTCTGGCCACGATCTCAGATTTGAGAGTGGCTGTTCCGCCTTCGATCTCCGACAAGGAAGAGTTCATGATCAAATATTGCTGGAGGTGAGTTCCGTCGTTCTCCATTACTCTCAAGAAGATATCGTTGGTCCAAGTTTTAACGAACATTCCTGTACCGGCCCTCAGGATGAAACCACCCCAGGTCGAAGTCGTAGACAGCCGAGGTGACAACAGGATGTTTCCGTCAGTTTGCAGGTCCGCTCGAATACCCGCTCTGACTGTCAAACTGGGCCGGCGGAGCACCTCAGCTTCAACAAAAGGCGCCGCTGCATAACTTGCATAAGCTACCCGGCCTTGTCCCCGGGTGATGATGGACGTGCCGTTGGCAGTTCCGGCAGTTGCGCTTAGAACATAGTCCGCCGATGTTTCAAAATAAATGTGCCCGGAGGGATTGGGAATAGCATTTTGTTCATCACCCCTCCGGCTGATGGTGGCCCCAAAACTCCATAGATGGTTTTTCCAATTAACCTGGCTGACATCCTTGAGCGTCCATCTCGACCATTGACTGTTCTCTTGGTTAATGTCTGCGCCGCCTGCGTTAAAAGCGCCCAACACGCTCACGCCAGGGCCGCTTGTGTTCGCAGTTAAGTCAGAATGAAACCAGTCGGCTGAGATGCCTCCTCGGCTTACAAAATGCTGGCCGGTCTTCGTGAATGTTACGCGCAACTCTTGAGCCGAGGAATTCTGGCGCATCCCGGTTTCTGGCAGGGATATTCCGCCTGTATTCAGGTTTATGCGTTTGGCGGCCTCGACGTAGAGCGAAGCATTCAAGCGCAGGGTCTCCTTCCTGGCCTGGTCGATTCCGAGACCGTAGGACGTGTCCGAATCTCCAGTCGGGGACGAGTCAACAGGGGAAATCGGAGTTCCAGGCACAACCGGAACAACTGCTTCTACCGCTTGATCTCCGTGCCTGTCTGTGTAGTGGACATTGGTCGCGAAGGAAAACGGCAGGAAAGGAAGCGGTCCGGAGATCCCAAGGGCGGCCGAATTCGACGTTGAACCGAGGTTGGGATTCAAACCGTCGGGCACCCGGGGCCCGAGGGACGCCCCGAGAGTGGTCAGTGCAAACTTGCGTTCCAATGTTTTTGTGGTGATGTCGATATGGTTGTTGCCGCCGTCGGAATACTCTGCGGAAAATGGATCGGGATTGATGGTTATCGCCGCTATCGCTGGGGCTGGCGGCGGACGGTCTGCGGGCAATCCGTCCACATAAAGAGAGTCATCTCCGGAAAAGACTCCCGCTACTTGTTTCGCGTATGCAATCAGGTCTTCGCTATTGTCGGAAATATCTCTAAGTTCGTTGTCCGAGAGTGATACGGATTCCAAAGGGGCCATGGAGATCGTATCGGCAGTTGTGACCACTGTTTGGATTTGTTCCGCGATTTGGAGTTCCAAGGTTAAAGACCGTTTATCGTCAACACGGAGTTCGAGGACGGCGAAGCCGGGGTACACAACTCGAAGCCTGCATTCAGGAAAAGAGGTGCGAGTAAAAGTAAAGGATCCCTCCCCATCGGTGGTGAGAGTATCGGTGTAGCTTTGGCAGACCAGCGAAACTTTGGCGTCTACCACAACGAGTCGCTGGGGATCAATGACCGTGCCCGACAAGGTTTCCGCTTGCGCTCTAAATCCGCAGGCGAGCACACACGTAATCGTCCCCAGCAGCCCGAGTTTCTTCTCCCATCGCATCGAAGAGTTCCCAACTCTGGGCGAGACCTAACCCAGAATCATGTGTCACTTCGAGCAAAATGGAGCCTGTCCACCGGTAGTTCCCGGTCCGGCCCAATAGCAGACGTCTCCGCCACATTGAGAGCTCGGATTATTACAGGTACCGTTGTCCGTGCAGGTGCAGGCGCCGCATGCGTTCGAAGGAGCCAGGCCGCTGCAGGTGCCGGGTTCCGTGCCTCCGCCACTTGAGTTCGAGTTGCTCATCGCACGTGCCCCCACCAGCCCTGCGAGGCCGGCTGCGCCAAGCGTGCCGAAGATAAGCGGAGTCTTGCTGTGGACCTTGACTGCCGGTGTACTCGCAATCGAGACTTCATGGCAATCCGGATTCGCGCTCGTATCCACTGCGCAGACCTTAAATGGCTTGTAACCACCCGCAGGCGGCGTCGCTGGCGTGCCGTAGAGCAATCCGTTCATGCCGATGTGCATGCCAAGCGGAGGGAATGACCCTGTAGACCATTGGAAATGATAGGGTGGGTTGCCTCCCGACACCATGCTTGAGGAGCCTTGTTGTTCGCCGCACGGCGTTAGCTGAGTGTCCATCTTCATCCCGTCCGCGTCCGTGAACTTCGCCGGAATCTTGACTTCCGTACCGTTGCACATGTTGTAGGCAGACGGCACTCCTGCTTTCATCGCTGGAATGGTGGGTGCCTTGAAATGCACCGGGTTCTTGTCATCTCCAGGAGTGGCCGTGGAAGAAGCGGTGACGGCAGAGATTGATTGCGCTGCCAGGGTTGAACTAATCGCGACGGCGAAAACTGCAACCGGCAGGATAGTTGACATCAATGCGAGCTGTTTTCGAAATCGCGGTCTACATCCGTTTACATTCATAGTTAGTTTTCCTCAGTTAATTGGAACGGCTTCGCGATCCTCGTTGTTTGCCGAAGTAATAGATAGGTAACGGAGGTAATGGTCGGCACTCGGCACTGCCAAACTGAGACTTCTGCGCAATGGGCGGTCGAGGAAGCAGGCTCGAGGTGCGATCTTTCGGTCGCCCTCGACGACCCCGCTGCTTATCAGGACATCCAGCAGCAGGGGACTGCGCAACCGGACTATCTAATGTGGATCAAACTTCCTCAACTTTTGCATTGACTGGTGTAATCCTCGTTATCACTCACCACCGGGACTGGCCGGTCGGGAACCGGACGTGTGACGAGCGCTACGGAAACCAACTGCAATTCTCCGGCGTGGGGAGGCCGACAATTCGCCCGGGTGGGTATTTAGCCACCTCGGCAAGGAGCGGTGCTCATGAATGATTCGAAACTCGTCGTTGTCTTGATCGGTAACCTACCGCTGCGATCTACTCGATTTACCAGCATCTTTCGGGGACCCTGCTAAACTGAGGGAACAAGACCAGACTGCAAACCGTATCTCTCAACAGGAAATCACAGAACACAGTGAATCGTCTTTCCTCGATTCATTGCACTTGCTTCACCCTCTTCGCTTCTCGGTTCGCCAGCGAAGATAGCCCTCGGGTTACTTTGGCGACCAGGAGCTCTATGCGGATGTTCTCTTCTAAAGTCTTAACTAAAGCCCTACTCCTTGTCGCCGTTCCAACAACGTCCGCGATCTTGCTGGCGCAAAGCCCGGAGACTCCGACGGACTCGGGCACAATTTCCGGGGTACGCGAGAGCGGGTTGAGTGTGTACAAGGGCGTACCATTCGCTGCCCCGCCATTGGGCGACTTGCGTTGGCGGGCTCCGGCCCCTGTCACACCCTGGGCAGGCACGCGCAAGACGGATTCGTTTGCCCCCGCGTGTATGCAGACTGGTGTGTCGATGCCGGGCGAGACGGCTCCGGCAGTGAGCGAGGATTGTCTCTACCTCAACATCTGGACGCCGGCCAAGAGCGCGCATGAGCGCCTGCCGGTGATCGTGTGGATATACGGCGGGGGTTACATCAACGGGTCGGCCTCGATGCCCCTGTACTGGGGCGACCAACTTGCGCACAAAGGGGCGATCGTTGTCACCATCGCGTATCGACTCGGTCCTCTCGGCTTTCTTGCGCATCCAGAGCTGACACGCGAGTCACCGCACCACTCGTCCGGCAACTACGGCTTGATGGACCAGATTGCCGCTCTCAAATGGATTCAGAGGAACATTGCAGCCTTTGGCGGCGACCCGAAGAATGTAACGATCGCCGGCCAATCCTCTGGAGCAATATCTGTCAGCATCTTGATGGCGTCTCCGCTTGCGAAAGGCTTGTTTCAGCGCGCCATCGGAGAGAGCGGTGGTCTGTTTGAACCGCTCCAGCTTGCACCAAAGTACCTGCTGGCCAATGCAGAACGCGATGGAAAAAAGTATGCTGTTTCGCTGGGCGCGGCCTCGCTCCAGGAACTACGCCGGCTGCCGGCGGACCGGCTTACTGGCAACGCCGACGGCATTGTTCACCCTGTGATCGAACCCTATGTGCTTCCCGTTTCGCCGTATGAAGCGTTCACTTCAGGGCAGCAGAACGATGTCCCACTACTGATCGGTTCGAACGCTGAGGAAGCGCGTTCGTTGACGGATGTCACCCATGTGAAAGCCGCCACGTTCAACAGCGACCTTAAGCAGAGCTTCGGCCAACTTCCGGCTCCTCTTGTCGCAGCGTATCCCCACGCGACTGACGAAGAGGCGCGACAGGCCCGGCTCGACCTCGAGCGCGACCTCCGCTTCGGCTGGGACATGTGGGCTTGGGCGAGGTTGCAAGCCGGAGCCGGGCAGAAACCTGTCTACTACTACTCATTTCGACAGCGGCCACCCTTCCCGGTCGGTTCCGTGTATGAGGGGTGGGGCGCGAGCCACTTCGCGGAACTCTGGTATGTCTTCGACCATCTGGACCAAGAGCCTTGGCGCTGGAGCGGGGCAGATCGGAAGGTGGCTGAAGAAGTATCCAGCTACTGGCTCAACTTCGCGAAGTCGGGCAATCCAAATGGCCCATATCTTCCCTCGTGGCCCGTGTTCACGAACGCGGATAGCAAGGTCCTATACATCGGCGATCCGATGACCGTTGGTGGGGTAGCGAATATCAATAGCCTGAGCGTCTTCGATGCCGTCTACACGACGGTGCGCGGCGCGCCATTTGCCGCGCGGTAGTTGCGAGTTGCCGGCTTGGCCGACGTGAATCCAGAAGTAATACTCGACTGCGTCTGGATGACGCTAGTGCTTTTTCGGACACGACGCCGGGATGAGTGCTCAAGGCGGAAAGAAGGTGTGCGCACCGCTTGAAAACAACTGAATGTACTTCTTCGATGTCGAGTCCGATCGCGGCATCGTTTCCCGCTGGTGCGATGAGCATCGCATATCTTCTTATTAATGTAGTGATCAGCTTCTATTAACCGATACATCACTTTGGGCAGATCTTCACCTTTGACGCCGAGTTTGCGCGGCTCTCCAGCCTTGCCTAGCGCGAGGATAACGGCGCGGGCCCGATATTGATTCGTCGCGGAGCTCTCTTCGGTGTGTCGGTACAGACAGGTGTCATCATGCTCGAATACATCAATCAATTGCGGGTGCGTCGCTATTCAATCGAGGATGCCGCAGTAGAAGGAGCAGTTCTACGATTGCGGCCGATCATGATGACGATGCTCGTCGCCACTCTTGGGCTGTTGCCGCTGCTTTATCGCATGCAATCGGATCGGACTCCCAGCGTCCGTTCGCGATCGTAATTGTCGGCGGGCTGATCGCGGCCTTGGTCATGAGCGTCTTCTTGCTCCCGACGTTCTACGTTTGGATTGCCGGCGATCACCATGTCCTACCTGCCGCGGAAGGAGAGTTCTCCGAGGGAGAGCACATCGATTGAGACCATAACCCTCTCGTCCCAAATCATGCTGGGGAAGCCTCGTCGGTATGCTGATCGAGTTCTTTGAGGAACCGCTGCCACTCCTGAGGGTTATCGCGGATCCACATCGCCAGACGGTGCCACTCGTTATTGCACGCGGCCTGGCCGCAGGCGCAATTCGAGCCATCGACTGGAGTTGCCCGCGGTGCCGCGGGAGCTACGAACATCGGATCCTCTTCTGGAGCGTGCTGGTCTCTACAGAGAAAGCCTGACAAGCGGTGCTCATCACACCAGCGGGAAACGATGCCGCGATCGGACTCGACATCGAAAAAGTACCCTATGAATTCGGCCAACGTTTCTGCTTCCCTCGCTGTGTAATCCGTATTGCTGAGTACGCTGTTAATGGCTTCAGCCTTGTTCCCTTCGTTCACATACTTACGGGCACGATGAATCACGGTCTTAATTTTCAGCCTTTTCTTGGTTCTGGGCATGAGGTTCTCCTTGAAGGCACGGTTCAGGGGTGCCTCTAACCTCATTCCGCTAGTCAGAAAAGTTCCCTTCGCCTACGATCGAAATTCTTTGATGCTCGACCCGCCGGAAGAATGCTGTTGATTTGAGCGCGAGAGCCGACGCGGAGCCGACGCTGAGCCCCGTCGCGCCACGGATGTGGATGGCACCGATCGCCTGGACCTGCTGTGGAGTGGATAGGCTGACGGTCCCCGAGGTATGGCCGCCTAACTGCCTGCGGCGAGAGCGGCGCCTGGATGATAAGGGGCTGCGGCCATGCTGGGTCCAGCCAAGCGGCTAGGTTGAATTGAGAGTAAGACCAGCGGTGGGTTCGTCCGGAAATTTCCAATGCGGATGACGGGCTCCCGATGGTTCAGGAGGGGGGTGACGCAAGCGCTGAAAGAGTCGGCTGCTTGTCCACTCTCGGGGTTGAACTCCCGGACCCCGGTGATAGGCGTACTTCTGCCGGCCATCAAGCAGTAACGTTGGGGGCTGAACTGGCCAACGACCCGTGGCAAACCTGCCGTCGCGCAGTTGAGCGGTTCACAGATAATCAGGCGCCTAATCCTTGTCGGCACGCTGCTCGAGTTCTTCGCAGAGACGGAACCATTCTGTGGGTTATCACGGATCCACGTCGCCAGACGATGCCAGCGACGGCATTCGGCCAGTCGATTTCTTCTTTGGGTCTTAGACGGACTCTGGTACCCGCCTCAGACCTTACGCCCTCCAATTCCCCGCTGTCCGGATGCCCTTTTGTGGTGGCAGCGAGTGCCAAACCTACACCTCCTGCACAAGTTCTTCGGTTTGTTGTGTTTGCAACCTGTGACAGTAACCACAAGATGGCTCCGGGGGAAGCACATCGTACGCATAGGCTAACCGGTGCGCTTGAGACTGCGTCGACTTGTCCAAAATGAGCCCTCTTCCTGCATTCCCCAGCCGCCGACTGTAGAGTCCCAGGTTTTTCAGTACGTGTCCCACAGTTTCGCTGCTGATACGCAGCGATTCTCCTTCTTCGCGGTAGATATCGTTAGCGGCCTCTGCAATCTTCCCAACGAGCACCTTCTGCGGACTTTCTTGGTGACAGTAAGTGAGAACCGCCCGAAGCACGAGGCCATCCAAGCTGGTGGCGCTATCGACTCGAGACTGCTCATCGCGCTCTTGCAGCAATTCCATGATGCCATGTTGCAGGTGGGGTTCGGAGGCAAGCGGCATACCCAACACCTGTGCGATGGCAGCGACTTCCGGACGAAATTTAGTCTCGGATACTTGAAACTTCGAGGCTGCCACCACGTCATGCCACACAAAGCGATAAAAGAAAAGTCTGCCCTGAAAACGTTGTATCTCACTATCGGTCGGCAGCGAGAGCAGGACTCTTCGTGATCTTCCGCCAACGTGAATATGAACGCTGTTCGGGGTTATGAAGGGGTGGCTGATATTCTCACCGACGTATATGCACTTGGCAAAATAGAGGTCGTTGAAATCCCCACCCCCGCAAGCCCAGTAACCGGGTGGTTGGATGCATCGAGCAGTGCCGCCAGACGGCGATTGAGTTGTGGCTTACGGACTAAGAGCGTCGGCTTCAGCCCGTTCGAACGGAAGAGTGAGAAGAACC
Source organism: uncultured Acidobacteriota bacterium (assembly GCA_963763845.1). Lineage (GTDB taxonomy): Bacteria > Acidobacteriota > Terriglobia > Terriglobales > Acidobacteriaceae > Sulfotelmatobacter. Next base: position 22,010 of record CAVXPX010000004.1, on the reverse strand, counting down.
GCTGAACTGAGATCCGCGAGCGCCAAAGGTCTTCGACAAACTGCCGCGAGGGTACGAAGCAGCCGATCGGCAGCGACCGCGGGGCCGGTAACTACCAGCGACGGGAGGAAGGGCAAGAAATCTAGGAACCAGGTCGCGATCGACCAATAAGCGACAAGGGAACAGTCTTTCTCGGCGAGCGGAGTATGATTTCGTAAGAGCGCCACGATGCTCTCAACCAGTTCTCCGGTCGATCCGTATCCTCGGATATCGCGTGGTAAGACCAAAGACCGGGCCAGCCGACGCGGCAGTTTCTCCATCTCGACCCACAGCTCGTCTTGTGCGGTATCAGAAACCGCCTCGAAAGTGATAGAAGCCGGGAGCATCGTCTTCCGCTCACAGAAATCTTTGCCCGGCTCGAGCCGACAGAAGACCATTCTCCAAGGTTCCTCAGAACTCCGGACCAAGTCCAGCATCGGGGTGAAGGGGACCGCAGAATCCAAGGAGTTCACCGATTTCGCTGCTAAACGTGAGTCATTCGACAAAGGAATATCGGCGATATCAGCGGAAGGCGTGGGGTTGCCGTTGAGTCCGGCAGTTTCGCCAACGCTTCCCACATGGATGGCCTCTGCTGGATGACTCGCAGCAGGCGATTCCTCGTCAGGAAGCGGTGATTGCATCTGTGAATTGTCAGTTGGCTCTTGCATTTCGCTCTCCGACGGATGGTCCCTTCCCTTCTCATTAGTACCTCCGAGGACAGCACTCAAGATTACTGGCAGAAAAGACGCTTACCTCGGTAATGCACGACAAGTGTTCCTCCTGCCTTTGCGGGTTTCGGAACTAGTGTAGTGCGTCACAACTAACAACCTTTATAGCTCCGCGAGCGTCTTATGATAGAGGAGACGCTTGCGGATGCGAATTGCCCCTGCCATTACGTTGAGTCCGGAACAGCGGACGTTGCTGGAATCCCAAGCCCGGAGCCGATCGCTCCCGGTGCGGGTGGCGGAACGGGCCCGCATCGTGTTGTTGGCAGCCGCCGGCCAACAGGACAAGGAGATCGCCGCCGGCATGGCGATCACGCCGAAAAAAGTTGCGCGCTGGCGGAAGCGTTTCCTGGCGCTGGGCGTGGCGGGTTTGGAGAAAGACGCGCCCCGGCCCGGCCGCAAGCCCACCATCGGTGCCCGCCTGATGAAACGTGTGGTGACCATGACCACGCGCCAGAAGCCGGCCAACGCCACGCAATGGTCCACGCGGACGATGGCGGAACGGCGTGGGGATCAGCGAGGCCAGCGTGCGGCGCATCTGGCGCGGGCACGGCCTGAAGCCCCATCCTGGACAGCACCTTCAAAGTCAGCAACGATCCGCAGTTCGCCGAGAAACTGGAAGACGTCGTCGGCCTTTACCTCAACCCGCCCGAGCACGCGATGGTGTTGTGCTGCGATGAAAAGAGCCAGATTCAGGCGCTGGATCGAACGCAACCGGGCTTGCCGCTGAAGCGTGGCCGGGGCGGCACCATGACCCACGACTACAAACGCAACGGGACGGCGACTCTGTTTGCCGCGCTGAACACCTTCGACGGCAAGGTGATCAGCATGTGCGCGGAACGGCACCGCCATCAGGAGTGGCTCCGCTTTCTGCGGATCATCGACCAGACCCCCGCCGACCAGCAGCTGCATCTGATCGCCGACAACTATGCCACGCACAAACACCCGAAAGTACAGCGCTGGCTGCAGCGGCATCCGCGGTTTCACCTGCACTTTACCCCGACCAGCGCGTCCTGGCTGAACATGGTGGAACGCTTCTTTCGCGACCTCACTCAGAATCGGATCCGGCGCGGCGTGTTCCGCGATCTGGAAGAACTCGTCATGGCCATCGGCAACTACATCGACCGCCACAACGACAGCCCGAAACCATTCATCTGGACCGCTCCAGCCACCGACATCCTGGAAAAAGTAAAACGCGCTCGACGCACTCTGAATAAACTTCAATCTGCTTGACGCACTACACTAGGATTCGCGTGTGAGCGTTCGCGAGTCAATGGATCGTCACCTGTCGCCCGCAGAGGCGAAGCGTTTTTATGATCGCCTCGGCTCTAGGCAGGACTGGCAAGGCTTCTTCAGCGATCTGGTTGTTTTTTGGGGTCTCTTGGTGTCTCGCTGGATGATTCCGGTGTCTCATCGACGTTGACCGTCTCGGCACATTCACCCCTATCGTCATAATCGCAGGCCCGACCCGGATGGGCTTGCTTGCATTTTTCGCAGAATTCCGTAGCCATTTTGCCTCCCCTGCTTCCCTACAAAGCACGTTTCATACGTCACAATGCTCTGTGACTAGGATTACGGTACGCTTTGGTGCGAGGCGGAGCGAGATCATAGCAAGCGCGGAGACGTTCAACAGCAAGCCTCTCAGTGTAGTAGCGGGGCATGGCGCGATCTCGCAATAATAAAAGAATGCCTCTCCTGCCTGTCACCCACGCTGTTCATCACAGCAGCGATGCGGTCGGGAGTTCCATGAGGTTATTTGACTACCCCGGCGTTGCGAAGCTGCAATGAGTGCTCTCAGACTTTGCTGGTTGTCTCGACACATGCGTGCGGGCTTGTTTCCCAGCGCATGTTCTGTTCATCCCACCGAATGCAGTTGCGGGCGATCCTTAATGTGCATTTGTTCAACACCACCGCCTGAATCCATCCACTTTTAACCCGCTCAACCACCGCGATCCCGCGCCCGAGGATTGCCACGCGGTCGCCCCGCTTTAGGATTCTGTCTCGTTGGCGGCGAACGTAATACTCTTTGCCGATCCCGATTAGGTAGTCCAGTCCTGCTGGATTCAATCCTGAATGCTTTGTCCACAGAGGGATGTTCCCGTTGGCGTCTGCCACGAAGATGTGGATACCGTATGCAACCAAAAGTCGCAGCCGAACCTGTATTTCCGTCAGCGTGAACGGCAGGGTGTCGGGAGACAGGAACAAATTCTTGGGATACGCAAACTGGGCACGCCATCCCAGTTCGTGCTCTACGACGGTGCCCCAGAGGTAGACCTCACCGTAAATTCCGAACTGCTCGTATCCTGCGCTGCGGAAGTGGTGGAGCGTCTTCACTGCGTAGATGCCGCAGGTGCAATTCGCTTGCGGGGCATCGTGGTCATCCGCCGCCTCGGAGCGACCAACGATGGGTCCGACGACAGTAGAAGCCCTGCATCTTGCCGCCAGCGATTGGCTGGGATGCCACCGCTCCCCGCAGAGCGACTTCAACCCAAGGGTGCCCCACGTCCAAACACGGTAGCCGACAATCGGCGAAATGAGATCGGGGACGCTCATGGCGTGACTGGCACCTGCTCGGGCTCCGAATCTGGCAACTGAATCGGCTCGGGCTCAGGTTCGCGGGTCGGCCGTTCCACGGGAACTTCAAGCGGCTCCACGAGGATGGTTCGCAACGGCTTGCCAATTTTCATCATTTGCCCCCAGTTTTCATGTTGCCTAGAGCCGAGCCTCTAACCCAGCTTCCCCACTAGGAATTGCGGTGGCGAGATTGCAATCGCTGTTCGCCTCTTTCATCAATCGGCATACTGAGGCTCTCGAAATGTTGTGACGCTTGGCGACCTGCGTCAGTGACATTCCAGAGCGGCGGTCGTGGACGATCTGCTCCCGATCTACATCCAGCCGTGCACGCCCGATCTGCCGACCCTCCAGCCTTGCCCGGCGCATTCCACTTTTGACGCGTTCAACCACGAGTGACCTTTCCAATTCTGCAATCGCCGAGATGATCGTCACGAAAAGACGCCCCATCGCATCTCCCGTCGCCACGCCTTCTCGGCGACTGACAAACTCAATCCCCAGACTGCCGAGTTCGTCCACTACTTGCAGAAAGTTCCGAGTGCTCCTCGCAATGCGGTCGAATGCCGCCACCAGAATGACCGAGAACCTTTTGCGTCGTGCATCCGCCATGAGTGCATCGAGCCCCGGACGGCGTGCCTTCTTGCCGCAAACACCACGATCTTCGTATTCGTGTACAACCTCGAATCCTCGCTGAGCTGCAAGCTCGCGCAAATCATAAAGCTGAGATTCGACGTGCTGGTGTGGAGTCGAAACACGAACGTAGATGGCGGCTTTTTTCATTCTGCATGCTCCTTTTTTGGTTCGCTAACTCTTTGCTCCCGGCAGCCTGTACTTGCCCTGAATCAGTTGAACAGCTTGTCCGTTGCAGCCGTCGAACAGGACCGTCTCCGAATCGAATTTCGGTCGGAACCCAGCTCGCTGCAAGCAGGCTCTGGCCTTCGGCACGCTCAACACCATGAAAAGGTTGCTGGCGATCTTGTCTTGCTGAAATGGAAGTTGCAGAAACGGTATGGCAGCGTTGAAAAGGGCGACTTCCGCCCGCATTATGTGTTCGCCCTCCGCAACGAGGCGATTGAATGACTCGCGCTCAGCCGCCTGCGGCTCTTCGGCAGCCTCCGCGAGAATCTTCTTCAAGTCGTCCAGTGTGACCTGCCGCCAATCGGCGTTTTCTTCTAGCAGTTCCAAATCGGGGACGGCAGCAGTTAGGGCAAAGCGTCCGATGTGGGGATCGTCAATCACAATGTCGAAATCACGCGAGCGAAGATCGCGTCGAACGCGAACCGACTCGAATGTGATCCCGTTTACTCTCAAATGTACTTGCCTCACATCTGCTTGGTCAGGTTTATTCATCCACCCTCCAGAATTCGGCACCACATTCTGGGCAAACTTGCGAAGTCTCGTACTTCTCGACTCTGGTTGCCCTCGGAACCATTGCAATTCCTGATTCTCGAAGCCGCTCGCTGGCAATTTCAACGATCACACTTTCAGGCCCCAGAAGATTGAGTTCGCTCCAGACGTGATCGAACATCAACTGTCCGACCGCTTCATCGGGTAGCACGGCGAGTTTCTGTTTGAGCAGACCAGACGCCAACAGCGAGCCCACCACTCGCTCGAAGGGATTCTGAGAGACCGAGAGCCGTCGCTGTTCCACGATCAGGTCCTCCACCACGCTGATTTCTTCTTCTCCGCTGTAGTCGTCGTACAAGCATTCACCCGCACTACTGTTCTACCAATCTGAATCGTGAAATCGCTAGGAATCCAGAAAACAATTTGGGGTAACCACACGAAAAGGTGACGATGGTGCCATCCCGACAACTTTATTTCGGAATTCCTAGCGATTTGTTCGACGCGATTGGTAGAACAGTAGCGGGAGGAATCATGTCACTGAAAAAGGAGTTCGTCCGAGACGGACAACGCAGGATCATTGGCTCGACCACGACGGGGTACGTTGGTTCATTCGACACACTCGTCAGGGACGAGGAGGATCACATTATCGGACGAACAAGCACAGCTTTCGGCACAACTCGCGACGAGCATGGCAAGTTGGTTTCCATCAACACTGCCGACGCGGGTCTTCTGATTGGTCGGAAGAAGTAGTAGCGGAGCCTGTAGTGGAGTGCACCCTTGGACTGAGACACGTAGGAATGGCACCTTGCGGGTGAAACAACCAGCCCGCATCGTCAAACAGCTTCTTCTCAAATTTCGTGGCTTCGAACAAGCGCCAGAAATCGGCGAGCAGCAGATCGATTGACAGGGCCGCAACGACGTCGTTCAGGTCAAAGCGGCGGCGAAGGCTCTGAAAGAGCTTTTGGAATGTTTCATTCGGCGTCCCGTCAGGCTCGTAACCGATTTTGCGGGCTAAAGAACCGGGCAGAGCCGAAGAGAAGGAATTACTCCATTGGCGGCGAGGCACGCGGGAACGAGTCTTCTTCGGAGTCTTGGACGGGCTATTGGTCTTGCGCGCAGAGCCGGTCGAGGTGGTCTTTTCCTCAACGTTCTCCAGCGCCGGATTCTTGCGGCTCGGTTTTGAAGGCATGTATTTGCCTCCTTTGAGTGGAATTCAGGTTCGGGCACAAAGCATTTGCGCCCAAGGATCCGGCCGGTCGATCAGGGCTCGCGGCGGGATACCCCTGTAGAGGAATACTGAAGCTGCCTCGATTTCCTTCGCCAAAAATGGAAATTATTTTCTCGAGTGCCGCCCCCGGGTGGGGGAACCACTGATTCGAAGGGGAGCCGGCAGGGCCGGTCCGGGAGGGGTCCGTCGGACAAGGGATGGAGGACGTTGGGCGCCCTGGCGCACGGGGCGGTAGGGTGATTGTCCGGAGCGCTGCCTGGCCGCCGGCGTTCCTCGAGCGAGCGGCTGCCAGGTGCTGCGGTCCCATGGCCGTCCTATTAAGGAGGTGGATTGGAGAAGACCTAACGGCAACGGTGGGTTTGTTTAGAAGTTCCCGGGGTGTAAGCCGGCTCCCCCAGGTTAAGAACTGCGCATGTCCACAGGCAAGTGGGCCTTCTGGCGGGACCCTCGGGGGCCGCGCGGTCAAACTGTCGGCGCAGGATTGAGTCGAAGGAGGTAACGGCCGTACCCGGTCCGGCGAATTGGAGCATTGCGTTGCGCGTGGGCGGGCATCGGCCCTCCTTATGCGCGCTGGCGGATGCAGGCCCCCGGGAATGCCGGCCGCCCAGTTCCGTGCAACGGACCTTGTCATCCTAGCTGCTGTTAATCAGCCAGCTTTAAATAAGGTAAGGCTATCGGTGGGTTCGTTTGGAAACTCCAAAATATGCCCGAGTAGAATGGCGCTTGTGGAGAGTACCATTCAGTCTGTTGAGCCGGTACCTAATCGACCCAACATCTGTTGCAGGAACTTTTTTCCATGCTTCTTGTATGCGTCAGACCCGGCCACGATGAATGCCTCGCAGATCCTAGCGACACTCTGACCCTCGCGAGTTGCGATTGACTCAACATCTTTCTTCAAGTGAGAGCTTACTCTGAAGGTCAGGCGGGTATCTTTCTTCATCGGCGCAATCTTAGCACTCTCCCATCTGGAAAAACTCCGTAAGGTATTGACTCGGCGGGCACATTATGTCATCCTTATGTCATCCTTTTGTCATCCGTATGGATGACGCATCAAGGAGGGGCGATTGCGGACGATATGCGATTTGGTCAGGAGGAACTCCACCGGCGCTAGACGAAAATGGGCCAACCAGATGAATCCGTCACGGATTCAGACCCTTCGGCTGTTGACGCGCCGCTATCAGTTCTCCATTGCAAATGGAGATGTTGTTTTGCTTGAAGGTGGGTGGTATGTCACGCACACAGGTCTCATTAGCTTGGCCGCTCGCCACCACTGTCGCGGGATTCAAGTTGAACCCATTCCAGCGTTCTCCGATACGAGGAGTAGTCGGTACGCCTTCAAAGCAACAGTCTACAAATCCCGATTCTGCCAGGGATTCAGCGGCTACGGTGATGCCGATCCCTCCAACGTTTCTCATCTAGTTCACGGCGCCGAGATGCGCGTGGCCGAGACTCGAGCCGTTAATCGCGCTCTCCGCAAGGCCTACGGCATCGGCCTCTGCTCGGTCGAAGAGATTGGGTCGATCGCCGGACCATCGGTTGCTTCTCAAGAGCCAAAGAAGTTGCCCCCGCAATCGGCGAACGGGAACGGAAGTCGCACCGTACGTGACCGGCTCTGCCAAGTCATCCGCCAGCACCAGCTTGATCCCGACCTAGTCAAGTCCTACGCCATCGATTTCTGCGGTGTGAAGATTTTGCGCGACGCCACCCGCGACCAGGTCGAGAACTTCGTCATCCACCTTTCCGACTGGGCCCAGAAAGATCGCAACGCCCTCCTCTGCCAGCTCAACAGTTACTTCCCCCAAAAGAAAGAAGGTGCCGCATGAAGCGTCAGATCACAGGCCTCAACGCCGCAGATCGTTGTGCTGCAGACCAGGTCCCCGACGGCATCTTCCTTGTCCGCGTTCAGCGCGTATCGTACCGACGACAAGCGCAAAAGCCTTACTACGCTGTCAGCATGGTGGTTCTCGAGCCGTGCCGTTTTGCGCAGCATGCCATCTCGAGCCGCCTGTACTGCAACCCGAAGGCGCTGTGGAAGCTCAACTGGTTCCTGCGTGATTTTGGCTACGACTCGGAACTGTTGAGCCGTGATGAAGTCGACGAGCGCGAACTGGTCGGGCTAACCGGAGTCGTCAAGATCAGCCATATCGTCTTTAACGGCGCTTCCCTGCTCCGTTTCGATGGTTTCGCTCCTGCCGGCCGCTGGGAAGAACTTTCTCCCGCAAATCTCGACACTCCGCAGGTGGCCTGATGGTTTACAGCTACACCCAGATCAGTCAGTTTCTGACTTGTCCGCGCCGGTACCGTTATCGCTACCTCGACGGGTGGGTCGAGCACGATAAGCGGGCGTCGATGCTGTTCGGCCGGGCATTTGAACAAGCCCTCAACGCCTATTTCCGTCGCGAAGATCCGGGCGAAACTCTATTTCGGGAATGGTCGGCTGCCAAGAAGGAGCAACTGCGTTACGGGAACCGCGACACCTGGGACCGAATGTTCGACCAAGGTCTGATGCTGCTGACCCGATTCTGCCAAGACGATCGAGTGCGTGTTCCGTGGCCACGACGAAGCCTGCAGGTGAAATTTACGCGTCGTGTAGGGGAAAGCGACTTCGTCGGGTACGTGGATGCGATCGGCAGACTAGACGAGACCCACTGTGTCTTGGAATGGAAGACCTCGGCAAATCGATATGCCGAGAAGCCCGATGGCCTGCTCGCTCTTGATCCGCAGTTGGTTTGTTATTCGTGGATAACAGGGATTTCGAAAGTGGCTCAGGTTGTCTTCGTTCGCAAACGCCTCGTCGAAATTCAATATTTGAGAACCACCATTACAGACGCCCAGCGGCAGCAATTCGAACGGCTCGTGCGGAACACGATTCGGAGAATCGAATCCGCGGAGTTTTTGCCGCATAGCGGTATTCGGTTCCCGCAAAATCCGTGTACTACCTGTCCCTACGTCGGACTGTGCCTGGGGAAGCAGGACATCATCGACGTCAATCTGGTGCGACGTCCAGGAGCAGAAAACCTTGGTTGGCTTGACGAGCTTGATTACTGATTTTCCGCCTATGCCCCCGAAACTGAATCGAACTCGTGCCCTGTTCGTACTGGCGAAGATTGACCAGATACTTGGATGGGAGCAAAAGAAGGAAACGGATCGGGACACCAAATTCGTGGAGTTGGGAAAGTATCTATGCGAGGTTCGGGCAGGCCAGTACTGGCGACTGGAGAATGTGAATACCTTCGATGAATTTCTTGAAAAACGCTTCCCAGATTCGCGGCGAAAGGCGTACTATCTCATGTCAATTCATGAGAACTTGCCGCCACAAGCCCGAAAAGAACTCAAGAAGATTGGGTGGGCTAAAGGTGTGGAGTTGGCAAAACTCGCCCGTCGGGACCGGGAGAAGTTCCAATGTGCAACCTGGTTGCACGTAGCCCGCACGTTGCCCAGGGAAGACTTCCAGAGGGCCGTGGAACGAGAGCTTACCGGGAAGATCGCAGAGCGGTGGGAACTAGTCTATTTCAAATTCTACGAGAATCAACTTCCCGTCATCGAACGCGCCATTGAGACTGCAGCGCGGATGCTCGGCAGCGATCAATCCAGGGCATATTGCCTAGAGATGATTTGCGCTGATTTCCTGGCCGGCGCGAATCTCGATCACGGAGATCCAGACACGCTCCTGTTCTCAGCCAAGCGATTCTTCCGGTTTCTCTCTCCAGCACAGAAGCACAGCTTTCTTGCAGAAATCGATCGGCAACCCGCATGAGTCAGCTTCGCCCAAATGGAAAATCGAGCCGATTGGATCCTGTTTCATACGAGCTTCTCAGGCAGCAAATCCTGCGTCGTGACGGCTGGCGATGTCAGTTCTGCGGAGCGATGTCGAGTCTAGAAGTACACCATCAACAATACCGCAGCCACTTGGGTGATGATTTGGAACAGAATCTGATTACGCTGTGCACTACGTGCCATACAGACATCCATCGCGGGAATAAATGTTATCGGAAAGGATAAGGCCAATCGGGGCGTAGACGCTGCATGTGCACTATAGAGTGCGGGCTTTGCAAGTTTCGCTTCTCGGACAGTCTTGACCCCGTCTTGATGTTGCGATTCGGCGAGACGTCCTGCTGAGATGTGTTCGCCGCTGATGCAGAGGACCCGGTTGAGACAATCGGCAGGGCCAGGACGAGAGGGGGCGGGACCGTTGGTCTGCGCCACTGATCCAGTTCGCGCAACTCGTCGAGTCGCTTCCGCATGTCATTGCCAGCACAAGCCTCGGGCTTGTACACTTCTCACAATCCGGGCCTTGAATTCTTAGAAAGAACAATACTTCACAGAACCGACTCCTCAGTTTCATGAAACCAACCTCACCCGGAGGCAAATTGCAGATTCACTCGGGCTGGACCCTCAGCGATCACCCAAAACCGGCCAATGAGTATCACCTGAAAACCGGCCAACGAGAATAGGGTCCGGGACATTGACGCCCGCAGAGGCTTGTAGCCTCCGAGGGCATGGCCAATGTCTTGAACGAAGAGAAGAAACAGCAAGTTTTAGCTCTGGGACGGCTGGGGTGGCCGCTGCGGAAGATCCAGCAGGCTACGCGCATCCGTCGCGAAACCGCCAGCCAGTACCTGAAAGCGGCTCGGATTGCCGTGCGTCCGCCCGGAGGTTGGGGACGGCGTGCGCCAAAACCGGCCAACGAGGTGATCACCGACTTTGGCGCGGAAAAACCGGCCATTGCGGGGATCACCGACCCCAACGGCAACCCCAAAACCAACCCCGAAAACCCTTCCACGAAGGGAAAAGCAAAACCAACTTCAAAACCGGCCAACGGGGTGATTACCGACCCCGAGGTGATCACCGACCTCAACCCATTCCAACGAGACGAAGTGAGCGCTTGTCCCTCGGCGTCAGTTGCTTCTCCACAGCGCAGTCCCAGCGCCAGCGCTTGCGATCCATACCGAGAAGCCATTGAACTGGGACTCAGCCGAGGCCGCAACGCGGTAGCGATCTACCAGGACTTGGTCGATGAATACAGCTTCGCCAGCAGCTACCAGAGCGTGCAGCGCTTCGTGCGCAAGCTGCGCGGCGCGCAAACTCCCGAAGCTCGCGTGGTGATCGTCACCGCTCCGTAAGCGGAGACGGACTACCGTCTTGACGTAGGATTAACTGCAAGCGATGGACCGGGCGGATATGTGCCCCACGCTCCCGATGACAATGACGATACCGGCACACTGACTCTGACGGGCGCGCTCTCCTCATTTCCCTACACTCCGGAAGCCTCCATGGAAGCCCTGAAGCACTATTACCGTAACCGAGGACCGACTAACGTCTTGACGTGGGAGACGGGATGATTGATGAGGTCGTGTCCACTTCTTTTGTTAATGGACACGACCTGTGTGACTGGATGTGTGTACTATCGCGGGGTGAGTGCTATGGCGGTATCGGTCAACCCAAGGTTCCAAGGCAACAACTCTGCGATGCGGTTCACTGGGTGGTCAGCGATGCGCTCCAGCACCTGGCGCAGGTAGGCCTCGGGATTGAGGCCGTTCAGCTTGGCCGTCCCAAGCAGGCAGTAGAAAGTCGCGGCTCGTTCCCCACCGGCGTCGGAGCCGGCGAACAAGTAATTCTTGCGACCCACCGCGACCGCACGCAGGGCCCTCTCGGCCGCCGAGTTGTCGATCTCGGTGCGGCCGTCGGCGCAGTAGCGCACGAAGGCGTCCCAGCGCGCGAGGGCATAGTGAATCGCCGCCGAGGTATCGGACTTCCGGGAGAGTTTCGACAAAGATGTTTCCAGCCACGCCCGCATCGCGTCCAGCAGTGGCCGCGAGCGCGTGTTGCGAACTTCGCGTCTCTCTTCAGGAGGCCGCCCGCGGATTTCCTTCTCGATTCCATACAAGGCAGCGATGCGCTCGACCGCTTCGCTCGCAATCGGCGAGCGGTGCGCTTCCATCAGGTCGAAGAATTTGCGGCGGATATGTGCCAGGCACGGAGCTTCTCGTATGCTCCCGTCCTCGTAGAGCTGATTGAAACCGGAGTAAGCGTCGGCCTGCAGAATGCCACGGAACTGACGCAGATGGTGCCGCGGGTGTTCGCCCTTGCGGTCGGGCGAGTAGGCGAACCAGGCCGCTGGAGCTGCGTTCGAGCCCGACGGACGATCGTCGCGCACATACGTCCACAAACGCCCGGTCTTGGTCTTGCCATTGCCCGGAGCCAGCACTGGAACCGGCGTATCGTCCGCGTGTAACTTATCGGCCGCCATCACGTAGCGGCGTAATGCCTCGACTAAGGGTTCGAGTAAGTGGCTGGCCTCGCCGACCCACTTCGCCAGCGTCGAGCGATCTAACTCGACTCCTTCGCGAGCGTAGATCTCCGACTGGCGATACAACGGCAAGTGGTCCGCAAACTTCGAAGTCAGCACATGGGCCAGCAGTCCCGGACCAGCCAAGCCACGATCGATGGGGCGGCTTGGCGCCGGAGCTTGCACGATCTTGTCGCATCCCGCGCAACACAGCTTCGGACGCACGTGGCGGATCACCTTGAAACTGGCGGGAACCCATTCCAAAATCTCGGAGACATCTTCGCCGAGCTTCTTCAGAGTGCCGCCGCACTCCGGGCAGGCTGGTTCCGCAGGGGCGTGGGTCCTGGTCTCGCGCGGCAGATGCTCAGGAAGGGGACGGCGACTCTTGGGAGCCGGAGCGGGTTCTGACGCGTCCGCCTCACGAGCGGGCTGCGGCAGGGACCCGACGCGATGGGCTTCGAGGTCTTCCAGCTTCAGTTCGAGTTGCTCGATCTGCCGCTCGACCTTCTCCGACTTACGCCCAAACTGCAGGCGTCGCAGTTTGGCAATCAGCAGCTTCAGGTGTTCGATCTCGTGAACACGCGATAGTAACTGCTCTTCCTTGACGAGTAACTGCTCCTGGGCCGCGATCAGTTCTGCGTACTGTGCGATGAATCGCTCGTGGGTTGCCAGCAGGATCGCCTGCAACCCATTCCGATCTAGCCGGTTCAGATCGGGCAGCGTTGTCGGCGTGGCAACCATAGCCGGAGTATGTCATGAACTCCGCTGCAACGCGTCCACAGGTGCACAAATAACTGTGCATATCGCACTCGCGAACTCAGATCGCCATCAAGGAATCGGCGGTTCGCACGGGGTGACGCCAATCGATGCCTTCGCACAACATCGACAGTTGCGCTCGCGAGAGGGACACCGTTCCGCGGTCCACCTTCGGCCAGATGAATCGTCCACGGTCTAAACGTTTCGCGAACAGACAAAGCCCGTCCCCATCGAACCAAAGTAGTTTGATCAGGTCGCCGCGACGCCCGCGGAAAACAAAGACATGGCCGGAGAGAGGATCGTGTTCGAGCGTCGTTTGCACCAACGCGCTCAGCCCCGTGAATCCCCGCCGCATGTCAGTCACGCCCGCCGCGATCCAGATGCGCGTGTTGGCCGGAAGCGCTATCATCCGCGCAAACACTCCAGCACCACGCGCAGCGCTTGAACGTCTACCGTGCCCGTGATGCGGATCTGTGCTTTCGCCAAAGTGAGTTCCATCGAACCTGGCATAACCACCGCTTCCCGATTCACGCGGTACGCTGTGCTCACGGCCACCGGAATCGGGGGCTGATTCGGCGCATCTTCGGCAACTCTCACCGGCAGCAACCGCACCCCACTCGCGCGGGCTTCGCCCGCCGCAGTAGCAGGCCGGTCGCCCAGAAGCCCGGCGTGGTACAGCTTGCGCCAGTGAAATACCAGGTTGGCGTTCACGCCCCGCGCCCGAGCCACGATCGCCACCGAGACCCCAGGCACAAGCGTCTCCTCGACGATCTCCCGTTTCTCTTCGGCAGTGCGGTAGTTTCGCTTGATGCGGGTGGCACCGAGATCCGGCGCTGCGGTGTTGTTCATGAATCCCCTCGTGCGCACGACATCGCGCCACAAAGGAAGCATGCCCTTCAGAATTGCTCCCGTCTAGACGGCCTTCGGTCTTCGCTTACACCGCTCCTGGCCAGGAGGCACAAGTCGATTACGGCAGCGGGCCCATGGTGCGCGATCGCGAGACTCGCAAGTATCGGCGTACACGGTTGTTCGTCCTGACGCTCGGCTGCAGCCGGAAAGCAGTTCGTCTGCTGACGTTCCATTCCAGCTCTCGCATCTGGGCGGAACTGCACGAGCGTGCCTTTCGCCGGCTGGGCGGAGCCACGCGCATCGTGGTCCTCGACAATCTGCGCGAAGGCGTGCTCGTCCCCGACGTTTACGATCCCACGCTCAATCCCCTCTATCGCGATGTGCTCGCGCATTATGGCGCGGTCGCCATGCCGTGTCGCATCCAGGATCCAGATCGCAAGGGCAAAGTCGAAGCCGGCGTCGGCCATGCGCAGAAAACGCCACTCAAGGGTCTGCGCTTCGAGAGTCTGGAAGAAGCCCAAGCCTATCTCGATCGCTGGGAAGAGCGCTGGGCCGACACGCGCATTCACGGCACCACTAAACGCCAAGTCGCGGCCATGTTTGCCGAAGAGAAACCGTTCCTGCTTCCGCTGCCACTCGAACCCTTCCGCTATTACCAGTACGGCGAACGCATCGTGCATCTGGACGGCTGCGTCGAAGTCGAAGCCGCCTACTACGGCGCGCCGCCGGGCTGGATCGGGCGCGTGGTTCGCGTGCAATGGGACGACATTTTCGTTCGCCTGCTCGATCCCAAGACTGGCCAACTGCTGCGCGAGCACGTGCGCCAGAAACGCGGCTGGTATCGCATCAAGCCTGAAGATCACTCCAAACGAACTCCGCTCCGCACTTCCCAACTCCTGTGGCGGGCGGGCCGCGCCGGCACGCACATCGGCGCGCTCTGTGAGGTTATCCATCGCCAACAAGGAGAACTCGGCGTGCGCCGCATCCTCGGCGTTCTCTCCTTGGCCAAGAAGTACGGTGCCGCCGCAGTCGATGAAGCCTGCGCCGCCGCGCTCGAAATGGGCGTCCAGGAATACCGCTTCGTCCGCCGCTATCTCGAACGTGCCCCACAATTCACCCTGCGGCAGGTCGATCCGCTCATTCGCGAGCTGATCCACTACCGCGATCTCATCAACCACCGAACCAAGGAGCTGGAAGAATGAATCTCATCGAACTCGATCGTGCCCTCAAACAACTTCGCCTGGGTGGCATGGCCGCCACGCTGGAGACTCGTCTGCGTCAGGCGCAAAGCGAACCGCTCGCCCCCATTGACCTGATCTCCTGCCTGGTCTCCGACGAACTGGCCCGCCGTGGCGAGCGCTTGCTGGAGCGGCGGAAAAAGCAAGCCCAGTTCCGCGACGCCCAAAAGTCCCTCGACAACTTCGACTTCAATTTCAACAAGAAAATGAATCGCAGCCTGGTCTTCGACCTCGCCGCCGGCGCCTTCATCGGCCGCCACGAAGACGTCTTGTTCTTAGGCCCACCCGGCACGGGAAAAAGTCACTTGGCACAAGCTATCGGCCAAGCCGCGATCCAGCAGGGCTACCGCGTGCTCTACCGCGAAACCCACACCCTGCTCGATGAACTGGCCGACGCCACGCTCGACGGCACGCGCAAAGAGCACATGGAGTTCCTGGTGACCGTGCCTTTGCTGATCATCGACGACCTGGGCATGCGCAAGTTACCGCTCACCGCCGCCGAGGAACTGCTGGAAATCATCATGCGCCGCTACGAGCGGGCCAGCACCATGCTGACCTCGAACCGTCCGGTGGAAGACTGGGGCAAACTGCTGGGCGACGCGGCTGCGGTCAGCGCCATGCTCGACCGCCTGCTGCACCACGGACACGTGCTCAAGTGCGGCCCCCGGAGCTGGCGCACGAAAACCGACTTGCCTCCACAGGAGGCGGCAGGGTAGAACAAACTGGTCCCGGAACGGCTACTTCCGTTGGCCGGTTTTGAAGTGATAATCGTTGGCCGCTTTTGAAGTGATCACTGAGGCCTGGACTCGATGCCACCATGCCACCCATGGGTCGCGCGCATTCGAGAGCAATGGTAAAGCCTGGACCCGGCTCTTCCCGCTCAACCCGTACAACTTTGCCCTCGCCAACCAACTCAATCGGACGGCTCAACTGCGCTCCTGTTACGGCTATTGTGAAACTTACTGGCTTACTGGACAACGTTTAGCGATCGAGGTGATGCATTCCAGCAATACGCCGCAATACGCCGCAATACGCCGCCTTTCAATTACCCACAAGTTGAGCACCGATGATAGCCCCCAGTTCGATGTCTGTTAAACGAGTCAAGCCTCTCCATATGACTTTGTTGCCGGGCGGCGGATCATGTGCGCGATCGAGATAGCCGCCGAGCCGAGCGAGTTTGATCAGATAAGCCCCCAGTGATTTCGTGGGTTTGTCGGCAGTCTTGTCTCGAATCAGGGTGTCGAGTAAGTACAGTTCCAGTTCCGAAAACCCCGTGTGGGGTGCGGCTTTTGGCTGATCACGGTTGATCATTGTCATCCAAAAGATGCGCCAACCCAGAATGCAGAGGATCGCGACCAGATTTACCAACCGCTCGGCGGTCCGCAGTCGAGATTCCTCCGCTCGACAACCGGACTTGAGGATTTTGTGGAAGGTTTCGATCTTCCAGCGCTGCGCATACCATTCCAGTTTCTCAATCGCCTGCAGGCAGGAACGGACGGGAAGATCGGTGAGCAGTTTCCAGTCAATCCTCTCTCGTCCTTGCGGTTGGCCGCGCTCTTGGGCATAGATCGCGCTGAGCACCAACGGCGGATACTTCTTCTGTTTGCCAATCGGCGGAAGCACAACCAAACGGCGATAGCGAAGCTCCAGCACGGCATCGGACACTTTGCCGTGCTTGTTCCTGATCGCAAGGCGGTGCAGGCCTTGCACCGGAATATGCTTCATCTCCTCGGCGATGGTTCCACTGCCGTCTCCCGCCAGGCGATCCACGCAGGTGCGCACCAGAAAGTGCGTGCCCAGTTCCTGCGCGGAGCAGAACAGTTCGTAGATGTCGCTTTCACGGTCGCCGATATGGATACAGCGTTCGGGGTGTTGGAACAGGGCCGTTGACTGCCGCACATTTTCCAGCCAGCGATAACTCTCCTTGCGTTCGATCGGCACCCGCGTCGGATTGATCTTCTTTTTGAGGGCATTGCAGCCTTTGAATTCATCGCGTGTCCAGAACTTGATCGCGGCCAATCCCAGCGGCAAACCTGCGCTCGTTACCGCCAGGCTGGAGTGCATCAGAATGCCGCAAACCGTGTAGTGCAGAGGGCGCCCCTTCTTGTTCTTGCGCATATAAGACTTGTTGAGGATGCCCACCGGAGCTGTGTCCTGGCGGTGGAAGGTGAATTCGCTGGTGTCATGCAACATCAGGATCAACGCACCACAGGCCCGGATTCGCTCCCCGGTCGCTTGAAAATGCCCACCCAGAATCTCTTCTTCGCTGATGCGCGGATTGGAGAAAAACCGATAGGCCGCCTTGGTGTTCGCCCAGTCTTGACTTGCCCACGGGATGCTTCCCCCGATGTGATCAGAGAGTTGTCCCAGAAGCTTTCGCAATCGGCGGGCGTGGCGTTCATCCTTAAACCTGCAACTCGCCAACTCCTTATCGATCCATCCGTCAGACTGCGACCCTGCAAATCCCCGGCGTGGCTTCATGACCACAGTTCGCCACTTTTCGCACGCTTTTCAGAAGTGCCTACCCTGAGGCCGAACCTACTCCCTCATCTCGCTTTGTCTGTGAAATCCGTGATATTTGTGGGTAATTGAAAGCCGGTTGTGACCGTCTGGACAACGTAGGGAGTGGGGAGTCCATTCTGCACGAAGTGGACACTTCGGAATAGGTGTCCACTTGGAGCGGAGATGGACACTTCCCAGCAAGTTGCAGATGGGATGACGAAAGTAAAGTGAGTCGTTGGTCGCGGCGCAGCGGCAGCGGCGCAGTATCGCGGAGAAGCGGCGGATTGTTGAAGAGACGTTGGTGGAAGGCGCATCAGTGGCGCGGGTAGCGCGAGCGCATGGCATCAACGCGAACCAGGTATTTGGCTGGCGTCGGCTGTACCTGGCAGGGAGACTTGGGGAGTGTAAGCCGGCCATGAAGTTGCTGCCGGTTCGGGTGAGCGAGAGTTTGCCGGCGCCTCTGGCGGAGCGTGGGTCCGCCGACTTCCCGAAACCACAGCCAGGCACGATTCACATCGAACTGCGGCAAGCGCAGGTGCGGATCGAAGGCAGCGCCGATCCGGCGTTGGTGCGGGTGTTGCTGGAGTGCCTGCGGGGATGATCGGGCCGCCGACGAACACGCGAGTTTGGATTGCAGCGGGAGTGACGGACTTGCGGCGCGGCTTCACCGGGCTGAGCGCGCTGGTGCGAGAGCAAGCTGGAGCAGAAACCGTTCTCGGGGCACGTGTTTGTGTTTCGCGGGCGGAGAGGCGATCTCATCAAGGTTCTGTGGTACGACGGCGATGGGTTGTGTCTGTTCGCGAAGCGGCTGGAGCGCGGGCGCTTCGTGTGGCCGCAGGCGGCGAGCGGCACGGTTTCGTTGACGCGGGCGCAGTTGTCGATGCTGCTGGAAGGCATTGATTGGCGGCGGCCGGAGCGGACGTGGGAGCCGCAGCTGTCGGTGTAACCGGCGAGATTCTTTGCACAACTTTTTTTGCGCGCACGGGGATGAGAACGCGCGCGTTCATGCGATACTCCGCGCATGTCAGTGGTGGCACTCCCCGATCTCAACGCTCTTCCCGCGGATGCGCTGCGAGCGCTGATCCTGGCACAGCACACACAACTCATCGCCAAAGACGAACAACTAGATTCGCGGGAGCGCGAGATCGAGCATCTGAAGCTGCTGCTGGCCAAGCTGCATCGCATGCAGTTTGGGCGGAAGTCGGAGAAGCTGGAGCGGCAGATCGAGCAGTTGGAGCTGCGGCTGGAGGAACTGGAATCGAAGCGCAGCGAGCGAGAGCCCAACGCCAACCCGGCTCCGGTCAACGCCGCTTCAACGCCTCGGCAGCGAAGCCCACGCGCCGCGCACTGCCCGATCATCTGCCGCGACAAACACGCAGACACGAGCCGAAAGAAACGGTATGCCCGGAATGCAGGGCGAACTGCGCAAGTTAGGCGAGGATGTCTCGGAGATGCTGGAGTACGTGCCGGCCAGTTTCGTGGTGATCCGTCAGGTACGCACCAAGCTGAGCTGCACGAAGTGCGACTGCATCGTGCAGGCCGAAGCGCCGAGCCGCCCGATCGCGCGCGGCATTGCCGGGCCGGGGCTGCTGGCGCACGTTCTGGTAGTAAGTACTGCGATCATCTTCCGCTGTATCGGCAATCGGAGATCTATGCGCGCGAGGATGTGGAGCTGGAGCGCTCGACCTTGGCCGATTGGGTCGGCGGCAGTGCGCACCTTCTTGCAGCCGTTGGTGGAAGCGCTGCGCCGCTACGTGATGGCGGCGAGTAAGTTGCACGCCGACGACACGCCGGTGCCGGTGCTGGCTCCGGGCCAGGGCAAGACCAAGACCGGTCGAGTATGGACGTATGTTCGCGATGACCGTCCCGCGGGCGACACCGCATCTCCCGCCGTGTGGTTTGCTTACTCGCCGGATCGCAAGGGCGAACATCCCGCGGCGGCATCTGGAGAAGTTTCGTGGCACGCTGCAGGCCGATGCCTACGCGGGATTCAATCAGCTCTACGAAAACGGCGCGCATCGAGCAAGCCGCGTGTTGGGCGCACGTGCGGCGCAAGTTTTACGATCTGGAACAAGCGCATCGTTCCCCGGTGGCGCGGAAGCGCTGGAGCGGATCGGGGCACTGTATGGCATCGAAGAACAGATTCGCGGCCAGCCCGCCGGACCAGCGCCGCGAGGTCCGCCAGGACGCAGGCCCAGCCACTGCTCGACTCTCTGCGACAGTGGTTCGAAGCGACGTTGTCGAAGCTCTCGCGCAAGTCGGAGACGACGGCGGCGATTCGCTACGCGCTGTCGCGCTGGGATGCGCTTGCGCGCTACATCGAAGATGGACACATCGAGATCGGTAGAGTCGAGAACAGGCGCAGTGGCTTTAGTCTTCCGGTGGCGTCTTGACGACGCTTTCGCTTTGTCCCCTCAGTCCGGCTGGGCTTAGCTCTGTTTCCTGTTCCCGCTCATCAAACCGGACGTGCAGATTTCCCGCATCCGGCTTTCTCCCGTTCCTCAGACCTTCGCTCTCGACAAGTCGCTGCGACGGAGCGGGACACGATAGAGGCCAAGCGTCTCGTAGAGATACTTGTCCGAGATCTGAGCGAACCCGACTCCTCTAAGTTTCCTTCGGCGCGTCAACCAGCGTCGGACTCTCCGCTCTGTGTATCGCCGGATGAGTCATACATCGGCATGACTGGTCCCTGGTTGAAATAGCCACACCAGCCGCGAACAGCCGCTGAGCGCGTTACTGTGTTCTCAGGTTCATCCGCGTACCACTGCGAGGAAGTCCGCTCGTGGATCCTCCTAAGCAGGCTCTTCACCGATTTTCGTGAGGGTCGGGTGCCGATGTAGCGGCGGCCGCCCTTGCCGTAAAAGCCGCCGACCGTATATCCCAAGAAGTTGAATGCCTCCTCGGGAAGTCGGGCGATTCGTGTCTTGGTCTCGTTCACCTCCAACCCCAGTCGTGTCATCAGCCCCTTCATGCGAGCCAGAGCCGTCTCCGCATTTCCGGGATGACAACAGATCACGAAGTCGTCGGCGTAATTCACGACGTGGGCGTCGAGTTGTTCCTGATGGCCGTGGCCTTGCCATGCCAACAGGAATCGCCGAAAGTAGCAGTTCGCCAACAGCGGCGAGATCACTCCGCCTTGCGGCGTGCCACGTTTCGTCTGCGTGCTTCGGCGGTCTGAACCGGTTGGCCGTTGACGTTCCACGACCGGCGCTGTCAACCAGCGCTTGATCGTGTGCAGCAAACGCCCGTCCGCGATGCGCCGGGCCAGACTCCGCATCAAGGGAGCGTGGGGAATCGAGGTGAAGTAGTCGCGTAAATCTGCGTCCACCACTTCCCGCCTCCCGTGCTGCGTCACGTGCCAATACATTCTTCGCAGAGCCATCTTTGCATCCACCCCGGGACGGAACCCGTACTGTTGCGGTAGCAGGTCCGCCTCGAAGATGGGGCCGATGATCAGCACTGCCGCCATCTGGACCACGCGGTCCCGGATGGTCGGGATGCCCAGAGGCCGCTGGCCTCCGTTGCTCTTGGGGATCCACACTCGCAGGAGGGG
Source organism: uncultured Acidobacteriota bacterium (assembly GCA_963763845.1). Taxonomy (GTDB): domain Bacteria; phylum Acidobacteriota; class Terriglobia; order Terriglobales; family Acidobacteriaceae; genus Sulfotelmatobacter. Next base: position 934 of record CAVXPX010000004.1, on the reverse strand, counting down.
CTGGGGGGCATACCTTCCCGCCACCAACTCCTCCCGCAGCGTTTCCAGCCACCGTTCCATCCCTGGTTTCGATCTGCTCGAAGGTCTCGCCGATCCACCCCAGCCGCTCCCGCATTTTTGCGGCAGCGGCGTAAGCTTCCAGAAGAACATCTTCGCGGCAAACCTTGTCCCACAGGGAATAGAAACGGAAGGCCGGTTCTGTCTTAGCTTTCGTCTGTAGCGAGGTCTGAAGCTTCTCAACCGTTTCCATCGGTGTTTCTAGACTCATCGTCAATCACCCGGCTCTCTGCTCTTTCCTCGCTGGATCGGGTTAGGGCTCCTTCCCTCCACCGGAGTTACCCGGCTTCTTCGGTACTACGAGCCCATCCGTCATCTGCGTCCGCCGACGCTGTCCCTCACGGGTTCATCGTTGGTCCGACTTTCCGATTCCCAGCCACGGTCGCAGACTTCCCTTGTTGCGCACCGCTCTTGTCCCGTACGTGCTGCCGTCACTACCCCGGTGGAATCACCGGTTGCGTTTCTCGCTCGCTTCACCGGTGACATCGGCCTTCCCCGTTATTATGGCGGGTCGGCTTCCACATTGGCTGTTTCGAGGCCTGCTCGATGTTCACTCGCGTTGCAGCCCGCACGTACCACTGACCCCCTGAAGGGCCCTTTTCTCGAAGTGCTTCAGACCATTCGTCGCCTCCTGATCCGCTTCGAGTGTTTCCGGCTGGAGCGAGAGTTTGCCGGCCCGGATTTTCACCGGGGAGAATGGTGCACCTTTTCAAGGCACACACAACAACGCCGCCGAACGCGCCCTGCGCACCGTCGCGCTGGGCCGGAAGAATTACTTGTTCGCGGGATCCGATGCCGGCGGCGAACGCGCCGCCGCCATCTACAGCCTGATCGGCAGCGCAAACTCAACGGCCTCGATCCCGAAGCCTATCTGCGC
>CAVXPX010000003.1:0-306132 GCA_963763845.1 uncultured Acidobacteriota bacterium | reverse complement strand
ACGAGGATTTATTGCCCGAACCGGCGCCGCATTATGCGGAGATTATCCGGCTCAACCCGCCGGATTTTCGTCCCAGCGTGGAGAGCTTCGACATTTCGAGCGCTCTATCGAACCCGGCGTCCGCGCCTGTACTCCAGCCTTTAGACACCGTGCGGATCTTTAGTCGCTACGATTTCGAGCCTCCGCCCGAGGTATCGGTCGGAGGCGAAGTGCGCCGCCCAGGCTCGTATCGCACTTCTGGCCAGGCACACCTGCGGGATGCCATCTTTCTCGCCGGTGGCATCACTCCCGATGCAGCCCTGGAGTCGGCGCAGTTATTCAGAACCGAGTCCGATGGCACGATGAAGATCTTGAGCGTTGACTTGAAGCAGGCTTTGGCCGGGAATCCCGTTGACAACCTGCTGCTGGAGGCGAGAGATCGGCTGCTGGTACACAGAAATCTGGAGCGGGTGGATGCACCGACCGTGGTCATCAAAGGTGAAGTTGCCAAGCCAGGCCGGTATCCATTGACCAGCAATATGCGCGTGGAGGACCTCGTCCACACGGCGGGCGGTCTCAAGCGCAGCGCATTTGCCGATAGCGCCGACCTCACCCGCTTCTCTGCAGGGCAAGGTGGAAGCGAGCGCGTGCAAATCAAACTGGGGGCGGCCGTCGCAGGCGACGTGAATGAAAATGTTCCGCTGCACAACGGCGATGTTCTGGCTATCCGGCAGATTCCAGAGTGGAATGACCTGGGTGCTTCCGTCACAGTAAAAGGCGAGGTGCAGCATCCTGCCACGTACGGGATTCATCCCGGAGAACGTCTGAGTTCGCTCCTGGCACGCTGCAACGGCTTTACTCCCGAAGCTTCTCCCTACGGAGCGGTGCTGGTCCGGCAAGAGGTGCGCGAGGTTGAGATGAAGTCGCATTTCGAGCTGGTGAGCCGGCTTAAAAACGAAGAGACCTACTTAAAAACGCTTCCGGACTCCGATGCAGATCAGAAACAGGCAAAGCTCACCGCCATCGCGCAGACAGAGACTGCGTTACAGCAGCTTGAGGCGGCGCCTCCGGTAGGACGGGTCGTAATTCACCTGCCAACGAACCTCAATCGCCTTGCCAAAACACCAGCAGACATTGAGCTGCGCAATGGCGACGTACTCTACATTCCCAAGAAATCCAACTACGTCGTGGTCAGCGGACAGGTCTTTAATTCGACCGCAGTCAGCTATCTGCCGGGACGGAGTGCGAAGTGGTATCTGAGCCAGGCAGGCGGGTTGACGCAGATTGCGGACAAGAGCGGGGTCTTTGTGATACGCGCGGATGGGTCGGTTCTCGCGTCGAAGAATAACTCCAGCTTCTGGTCTGGAGATCCTTTGGGCGCGGTCCTGAAGCCCGGAGACTCCATCATTGTGCCGGAACGAGCGCCGAAACTAGCCAACAGGAATTGGGCTCCAATCATGCAGGCTGCGCAGGTGGCATCGTCGGTTGCGTTGACCGTGGCCTATATCCATCCCTAGACCAGCATTCCGCTCTGATGATCCGATCCTCACTCATACTTATGGCGATCGTCCTTTTAGAGACGTGCGCTGCGTATTCTCAGGAGGATACGAGACAGAATTTGCCTGAGTCACCACAGGCGATGAAAGCAACGACTGCCGCCCTGTTTCAGGCGAATCGGACAGAAGCAATCTCTCCGACCATGGCCGATGTGGATTCTAATGGCACCGCAAGAGGCGTTAGTGGACATCTCGAAGATTTGTTTGAAGACCAGAGACAAATATGGACAAGCCCATTCCGAGCACATCCATCGGACGCGGCTTGGCTTGTACCACTCGGCGGGTTGGCGGCTGGTCCGTTCGTCACTGATCGACAGTACAGCGCGTCATTGTCCCAGGATCCTTCTACTCTCCGGCGATATAAGAATGTCTCGAACGCGGGAATTGCGAGTCTGATCGGCGGAGCCGCTGGTCTCTACGTCTTGAGTTATCCAACTCACAACCAGCATTGGCGCGAAACTGGTTTTCTTGCCGGTGAAGCGGCTTTGAATAGCTTGCTCACTGCGGAATCGCTCAAATACTCATTCGGGCGCGAGCGTCCCTACCAGAACAGCGGGGGCGGGCATTTCTTTCAGGGCGGGACATCTCTTCCGTCGGAACATGCGGCGGTGGCGTGGTCCATTGCCGGTGTGATTGGGCATGAGTATCCCGGGACATTCCCTTCTCTGCTCGCCTATGGTGCGGCGTCCGCGGTGAGCTTTGCCAGAGTTCGAGCGCGGGAACATTTCCCGTCCGACGTGCTCATCGGAAGTGCGATTGGATTTCTGGTTGCGCAGAACGTTTATCGGAGGCGTCACGATCCTGAAATCGGCGGAGGCGCGTGGCAATCCGCCGGTGAACTCTTTGCGGACGAGAAGAGCCACCTGCCGGCATACATGGGATCTCCCTACGTCCCGCTTGATAGCTGGATCTATCCGGCTATGGAACGGCTCGCAGCCCGTGGGTTTGTGCGCTCGGACGTGATTGGGATGAGGCCTTGGACACGGCTGGAATGCGCACGCCTTCTAAGTGAAGCGGCTGAGTCGCAGCCTGATCTAGACGGTTCATCGGACGTTCGAAGCTTGTACGAATCACTGTCCGAGGAATTTGACTCGGAGTTCAAACTGCTGAGTGGCGAGCAAAATGTGCAGGTACAGGTCGAATCCGTGTATTCGCGGATGACCGGAATCATCGGCACACCGCTCACCGACGGCGAGCATTTTGGGCAGACGATTTGGAATGACTTCGGCAGGCCCTATCAGCAGGGACTGAACGGCGTAAGCGGGGCCTCTGCATGGATGGCCGCCGGACCTTTCGTCATCTATGCGCGAGGAGAATATCAGTCGGCTCCCTCGGCACCTGCGCCCGCGGCAGCCGCAATGAACTTCATCAGTTACGCCGATAGTCTTCCGCCCAATGCGCCGCTGAATCCTGTGGCTTCGATCAGCCGCTTCCGTCCGCTGGATCTCTATGTAGGAATGAATCTCGCGAACTGGCAGATCTCATTCGGCAGACAAAGTCTTTGGTGGGGCCCCGGAGACGAAGGCGCAATGTTATTCAGCGACAATGCTGAGCCTTTGAACAAAATGATCCGGATCAGCCGAGTCAGTCCGATTCAGCTGCCGCCTCTGCTGGGCATTTCTCCTGTTATCCGCATGGAGTTCTTTCTCGGCCAACTCGCCGGACACGAATTCGTAAACAATGGCGAGCAAGAAGGTGTCACCAACTCCGGGCTCATCGGGACCTATGGGAAGAGCCTGAATCCGCAGCCCTACTTGAGCGGAGAAAAGATCGCCGTGAAATTCACTCCGAATGTTGAAATCGCGATGGCGAAGACGACGTTGTACAGCGGCCCAGGAAATCCGCTTACCCTCAATACTCTGTTCAAAAGCACGGTGGGCGCGCATCTGGGAAACTCACCGATAGGGGATGGCCGAGCGTCGCTGGATTTTACCTATCGCGTACCCAAGCTGCGCGACTGGCTCAGCCTGTACGGAGACGCGTTTCAGGAAGACGAGATCTCACCACTGAACCGGCCGTACAAGGCAGCGTTCCAGACGGGAATTTACCTGGCCCGCATTCCAAAAGTTCCCAAGCTCGATTTGCGGATTGAGGGTGGCACCACGAGCCCCTTGAATTTCCCAACCTGCTCTGACTGCTATTACAGCAACGGTCAATACGTAAACGGATACACCAATAACGGCCAGATCCTCGGAACCTGGATCGGACGGGCGGCGCAAGGAGAAGCCTTGAAGAGCACGTACTGGTTCACTGGACAGCGCAAGGTTGAGTTTGAGCTGCGACATCGCAAGATCGATCAGCAATACTTGCCGCAAGGGGGAACGCAGAATGATGTTGCGGTGAATTCTGATTTCTTCGTCACATCTGGCTTTCGACTGTCGGGCAGCCTTCAGTACGAGCGTTGGCAGATTCCTCTGCTGGCAAGCGAGCGGCAGTCGAACTGGACAACCACCTTCCAGATTGGATACTGGCCGCGAAGCCGGGCCAAGTAAGGATTGGTAATTTAGAGATTGCTGTAGTCGCAGGTTGGCCGGTCAAGATTATTCACGCGTGAAACAATGAAACAAACTGCAATTGATTCTGAATTGGAAGTCCTCTACCGACCCGGGATCACGGTCGAGAAGAAGCACGAGAGTGCGCTCAAGAATTCCCTGGTAGCCCGCTTGCGATTGCTCTGGACCCATCGCATCTTCTTGCTGAGAATCTCTCTCGCGGGGCTCGGAGTCGCGACCCTTCTGGCGTTTCTGCTTCCGAAGCGCTTTGAAGCAAGCACGCTTTTGATGCCACCCGACGACGAGTCAAGTAAAACAATGGCCATGGCTGCGGCTCTCGGGGGGCGACTGCCGGGCAGTCTGAGTACGCTGGCAGGTGATGTACTGGGAGTCAAGAGTTCGGGCGATCTTTTCGTAGGAATCCTCCGGAGCCGCACGATCCAGAATGCGCTCGTCGAGCAATTCAATCTGAAGCACGTCTATTCCGTTCGAAAGATGGACCCAGCTCGCCGGAAACTAGCCCAAAACTCGATCATTGTGCAGGACCATAAGACCGGAATTATTTATATAGGAGTGACCGACCGGAGTCCTGAACGTGCAGCCAAGTTAGCGCAGGCATATGTTACGGAGCTAAACAAAGTTGTTTCACAATTAAGTACATCTTCTGCCAGGCGAGAGCGCGAATTTCTGGAAGGACGCCTGGTCGAGGTCAAGAACAATCTGGAAAGCGCCGAGAAAGACTTCAGCGATTTCGCCAGTAAAAACACAGCGCTCGATATCAAGGAGCAGGGCCGCGCGATGGTGGATTCTGCTGCCCGCCTCCAGGGCCAAATGATGGCCGCGCAGTCAGAACTTGAAGGATTGAAACAGGTATATGCGGAGACGAACGTTGACGAACGTACGGGTACGATCTCTCCGGGCCCGAATTGCAGAGTTGAATGCCCAACTTCAAAAACTCGGAGGCGAAAGCGCCAGCGCCAGTGCGACCGAATCTCACGACGACAATATGTATCCTTCCCTTCGACAGTTGCCCCTTCTGGGAGTGCCCTACGAAGATCTGTATCGGAACATGAAAGTACAAGAGGCAGTCTTTGAGACTCTGACGCAGGAATACGAACTCGCCAAAGTAGCGGAAGCGAAAGAAACCCCAAGCGTCAAAGTGCTCGATCCGGTGGAAATCCCCGAAGAGAAAATGTTTCCACCGCGTATCTTGATCATCTGTGTGGGTCTTTTGGCGGCCCTATTTGCAGGGATCGTTTGGGTTGTCGCAAACTCCGGGTGGAAGCAAATCAGCGCGGATGATCCTGCCAAGATCCTGGCGCAGGACGTTTTTCGAAGCGTAAGAAATCATATTCCCAGCGGGAATGAACATCAGTCGGCCACAAGATCATGGGCGAACCTGTTTCGGCGGACTCCGGTTCAGGAAGCCTCGGTCAACGAGCGCTCGTCATCCGCAGCCAACGTATGAATGCCGTCGCCGCGGACACGTCTTGCGCACGCGCTTCTAAACTACCGCGGGCAGAGCACTTTTCAACGCGGGATTTCGCCGAGTACTGGCCGACGGTTGCTACTGAGTTCTCAGTTCTGGTGTCGCAGATCATCAGCTACAAGCTCGCCGCACACTTTCTTGGACAACACGGATTCTCGGAATACGCTGTCGTGCGTCGGGCCGTGTCGCTCATTTCTCCGCTTCCGCTGCTCGGTATGGCGGTGGGCCTGCCTCGATACATCGCATACAGCAAGGGGGCGGAAAACTGGGCTGCCGCAGAGCGCTACTACGGTGCGACGCTCCGTTGTGTCGGTTCCGGCATCATTCTTTGCGTATTACTGCTGAATATCTTGAAATCGAAGTTCGCTTTCCTGATCTTCGGAGATCGTACCTACTCACAACTGATTCTCCCACTCAGCATGCTGGTAGCCGGTGCTTCGTTGCATGCATTGGTCTATTCGTACTTCAGAGGCCACCTCGCAATGGCACGCGCCAATATGCTGCAGTTAACAAATTTGGGAATTCAGACTTTGTAGTGGGTGACGATCTCGGGATGCGACAATCTGGGGATGCAAGATCGTGAACTGTACCGCCAGATTCTGGGGATTGAAGCGCCCTGGTTTGTAGAGCGAGTGGAACTAAAGCTGGCCGAGGGCGAAGTGCACATCTATCTGGAGCACGGAGAAATGGCCAGTTGGCCGTGCCCAGAATGCGAAGCGAGTTGCCAGTTGTATGACCATCAAGGGGAGCGGCAGTGGCGGCATCTGGACACCTGCCAATATCAGACGATTCTGCATGCCCGGCCACCGCGCACGGAGTGTGCCGAGCATGGGGTGCGGGTTCTGAAGTTGCGGTGGGCGGAGCCCTCGAGCCGATTCACCGCACTGATGGAACGGCTGGTGATTGATTGGCTGAAGGCGGCCAGTCAGAAAGCAGTGGGCGAACAGTTGGGATTGAGCTGGGACGAAATTCACGGGATTATGGAGCGGGCGGTGGCGCGGGGCTTGGAACGGAGGCAGGCCGAGCCTTTGCCACAGCTGGGAGTCGACGAGAAGGCGTTTCGGAAAGGGCACAAGTATTTCACGCTGGTGAATGACCTGGAGCGATCCCGTGTGCTGTACGTGGCCGAAGATCGCACGCAGGCCAGCTTAGATGGATTCTGGCAGACCCTGACGGAAGGACAGCGCGAGAGTATCGAGGCCATCGCCATGGACATGTGGGATCCCTACGTAGCTTCGGTCCGCGAGCACCTGCGGGAAGGGAGGCAAAAGATCGTCTACGACAAATTTCATATCGCCAAACATCTGGGCAATGCCGTGGACAAAGTACGGCGCCAGGAAAACCGCACGCTGCGAGCGGCCGGCGATGACCGACTGACAGGAACACGCTACGACTGGTTACGGAATCCGACCGCCATGGAACCGGCCGATCGCAAAGCCTTTGCCGCGTTACGTCAGAGTGGGCTGAAGACGGCACGGGCTTGGGCTCTGAAAGAAACGGGCATGGCATTTTTCAGTTACCAATACGAGCGGCCCGCGCGGAAACATTTTCGCTGGTGGCACGGCTGGGCGGTGCGCAGTCGGCTGCGTCCCATGCTGGAGGTAGCCAGGACCTTGAAGCGACGCTTCGAGAACATTGTTACCTATCTCCGCTACCGCGTCACCAATGCTGCCAGCGAATCCATCAACGCCAAGATCCAGTGGGTCAAGTACACCGCACGCGGCTTCCGCAATAAAAAGAACTTCGCATCTGCCATCCTCTTCCACTGCGGCGGTCTGGATCTGGCTCCTTAAGCCACTAAAATGCCGGAAGAGCCACAAATTTAGGGCTCGTGCCGATTCTCTGCTTTTTTGTATTTCGGGTGCCGGTCCAGCATTTCTTGTTGATATTAGGTGGAGCGTGGTTATTTGTCGCATTAGTCGCGTTAGTCTCAACCCCGGTTCGGAATGTCGCGCTCCCGGCCAATCGCGAAACGGCGGAACTCCTTCGTTATGGGCTACAGCGGTTACCCGGGGATTTCATTCTGATCGGCTTGCTATCCGTTCCGGTTATATTTGTGGCTCATCGAAGCGGCATTGAGCAGGCCGGATTTGTAGCGTTCGCGATTTCCGTGTTGTCAATGATCGGCGCATTCTTCAGTCCATTCGGTCTGATCCTGCTTCCCAAGGCAAGCTCATTATTGGCCGCCGGGAAGAAGGACGTGCTCCGAGTTCATGTCAATCGGCTCGTGCAGGTTGCCATAGCGGTGTCCGCATTGGCGACTGTGCTCATTTTTGTCTTCGCGCGGTACTTCATTAAGGTTTACCTTGGCGTTGGCTTCGAGCAGGCAGTTGGTACGATGCAGTGGGTTGTTTTGGGGGCAGTCCCTTATGCCCTGTTCACAATCCTTCGTAATCTGATCGACGCCTTCCACCGCAATGCGGTAACGGCAGTCATCACCACGGGTTCTTTTGCATTATTTGCGCTAGGCGCATGGCTCCCCGTTGGACATCTTGCAGCCTCGCGCCAAGTCCTTCTCGCACTCCTCCTCGGCTTGACGGCACTTGGCGGCGCCGCGTGGGTGGAATGTAACCGCATCCTTCGTCATGAGCCGGAATAATCCAGCTATGCGATATCTGAAGTAATGGGCAACTTCATGCTTCTGATTTCGATACTCTTCTTTCTCGCGACCGCTGCGGCCGCGCTCGTGTACGCGATCCTGGTGCGCAAGGCGTCCCTCGCCGATCCAATCGTGCAGTTCATCTTCTTTTTCTCTCTGTTTGTTCTGCCGCTTCCCCTGCGGGCTTGGATGACTTTGGAGATCGATGGCGATGTAACGCCTCATCTAATCGAGCTTCTACCATTCATCCCTAATACTACAGTGTTACAAACCTCCAAGTGCATAAGGAACAGCAACTTAAAGCGAACCTAAAGAAGCAACAGAAATGGCGAGACGCATGCATCGGGTAGCGGCAAAACCGCATAAACACTGGCAAAAATTGTACGGTCGAAATGCACGTCACGTTTGTAACACTGTAGTACTAATACTACTGTGTTATAAGTGTGGAGCTCCACAAAAAGGACAACTGGAAAGTTGTCGGAGAAGCGCCCGAGCGAGGGTTTGTCGGAGTGTGGCAATCGAGCAGGGATTATGTCGTTCGAGGCGAACCGGGCGATCCCCGAGGGCGGAACTGGGGCGGTATTTGGGGGACGGATAAGTCCACTTGACCGGCGCGAGCAGAGGGAAAAAAACGGCTCCGTTCGGCTACCAGGAACCCATAGGCCGCGATACAGAGGGTAGCGTGATGATGAAAACCCCGCCAGCCTCTTCCTTCATAATGGCCCAATCCCAGTTCTTGCTTCAGTTCTTCGTAGTCCCGCTCGATGATCCAGCGCTGTTTGGCCATGCCAACCAGGTCCTTGAGTTTCGTCTCTGCCGAGAGGGTGGAGAGCCAGTACTTGGTGGGTTCAGCTTCTTGGTGGGGCCACTCGATCAGCAGCCATTGCTCGGGATAGGGCTTACTGCGTTCAAAATCGCGGTGAGCCGGACGGACGCACACGGCCGCGAAACGCGAGTGGAGTTGGCTGCGGGTTCCTTCTCGCCAGGATACTTTCTTCCACGCCTGTGGTGGCAAGGCCAGAGCCAGATGCTTTGCGGTGACGGGTGCATGCCTTCGGCTGCGGCGAAGATATTTTGGCGGTCGTCCCTGGCCTCTCCAAGTCGCGGCGGGCAGCGGTCCCTGACCCGGTTTCCATACCGTCACCGAGGACATGATCCCCACCACATAAAGCAACCCTAAGTCCGTGAGCTCTTCGCGAAACTGGGTATCGGTTCCATAAGCCGCGTCGCTCAGCACGACTCCGACCGGGATCTCACGCTTCACTGCCGCGCGGATTTGTTCCAGCGCAATCGCCGCTTTAGTCTGAAATCGAATCTCCGCGGGTACTCCCGTCTTCTTCCTGCGTGTCCTGTCCTTGGCCCACACTTCCGGCAAGTACAGACGCCAGGCAACCGGCAGGCTGGCGCGCTCCGTGCTCACCGACAAACTGACCGCCACGCGACAGTTCTCTTGCTTCCCCACCTGTCCACAATACTGGCGGGTCACGCCTACCGAGTGGGTTCCTTTCTTCACCAAGCCGGTGTCATCCACGATCCAAGCTATGATCGGGCCTTTCTTCTCCAACTGTGGCAGAACATAAGCGCGCACTGCCTCCAGCATGTCTTCGTCACTCCAGGCGGCATCGGCCACGATGTGGTGCATGGACTGGTGAGCTTGGCGCACGTTGTTGGGGTACAAGCGTGCTGCCATCGGTTCGACGCTCTTGCGTTCTCCCGGCAACAACAAACCGCTGCAATAAGACTTCAGGGGAGTGGCACGATCGGCATGCTCCGCGGCCAGCGCCAGGCGATCGAGATAGGCCGCGAAGCGTTTCGCTTGGGCGCCCGGCGCCACAGAGTGGGCGCTCATGAGCAGCAACTTAACACGGAGCGTTGCGTAGAGCTGGGTTTTTCAGCAGGGGCGTATCTAGTTTATAACACAGTAGTACTAACAGCCCGTGGTGCATGTAGCTGATTTTCTACAAAGCGGGCGCCGTATCCGGGTGCGCGATCTTGCGGCGCACTTGGCAACCGACCCGGAGATACAGTGGCAACGAAGCCTGTGCTGACTATTCCGGTTCGAGAACAGCAAAAGAACGCGTACCACGAGCCTGCCCAAGCGATTTCTCAGTTCCCGTGGCGTGCCCGCACCCAGCAACTGGCGCAGGATCAGGCTCAGGTTGAACGCGCCCACATGAACCAACTGCCGCTTCAGAATGTTGTCGCGTCCGCGCAGATGGCAGCGTCGCATCCCACCGGTCTCGTAGCAGTGCGCGAAGCTGCGCTCGACCAGCTCGCCGCGCCGCCTGAGTAAACTCTTGCCGTACTCGCCCCGCACCCGCCGCCGGTTCGCGTACACCGCTTGCTGCTCGGCCGCTTTGCCCGCCCAGTTCCGCCGGCCCTTTTGTTTCTTCTCCGGAATGTAACTGCGCACCCCGTACGCCTTCATCCGCTTCACCACCGCGCCGCTGTGATAGCCCTTGTCGGTTACCGTCTCCTCGATCCCGGCCACGTTCACTTTCGGTTGGTCGTCGGGCCGCAACTCCGCTTCGCGTCCGACCTGCTCCGCCACTGCCATCCCGGCTGCGCACAACGTTTCATCCAGCGTGGTCGTGTCGCCCTTATCGGCGCTTTGCAGCGTGACCGCCAGCACCGCGCCCGTGTCCAGATCCACCGCATGCTCCGCCTTGTGCGCCAGATGCGTGCGCCCATCCTTCATCTTCGCAATCCGCGCGTCCCCATCCGCCGGACTCTTCCACTCCTTATTCGACGTCCGCTTCTTGCGCTTGCGATCCAACCGTACCAGATCTTCGCGTGTCGGCGTCGCGATCCCTGAGGCCTTCGCCAGCCCGCGCAGAAACTCCTCGTAACTCGCCCCCGTGTCGCGCCGCACAATCGAGCGCATCGCCGCGTTCGCCTCCAGCGTCGTTGCATCAATCGCGATCCGCTGGCCTTGCAGCAGCCCGCGATCGGCCAGCACCCCCAGCACCCAGGCGAAAACTTCACGATGCGTGTCCAGATCGATCAGCCGCCGCGTGCGCGAGATCGTCGAGTGATCCGGCGTGTACTCGTCCAATCCGATGCCCACAACCCGCCGCAGCGCCAGCGAGTCCGCCAGCCGCCAAGCAATGCCGCGCTCCGCCCCGATGCCCTCGAAATACCCGATCAGCAGCGCCCGAAAGTAAATCCCCGGCGTCAGCGACGGGCGCCCGTACTTCTCCGCATAAAACTTCGCGCACCGGGTCTCGACAAACTCGTCGAAGCGCTCGGCCTCCAGCAACTCATTCAAACGCTGATAAAAAGGATGCCCCGGAGCCGACGCCAACTCGGCGTGCGCGATCCAGATGTCCTTTTGCTTCTCCCGCTGCTTGCGCGTCCCCATCGCCATGCGCCGATTCTACGAACAAAGTCTGTGGATACCGCAGAAGTTTTTGCTTACGAATCTGGACTTGCACCACGGGCTGCTAAAGCTGTCTTTCTCAGCGCTGTAGGACTTATTGTTTTCGTGCCGGCCTACTACTCCCGAATCAGCGCCAGAATCGCCGCACGCCTCCCACGGATCCGCGGCGGCCAAAGATGGTTGCTGGCTTTCTTGATTTTGGGAGCTTTTTCATTGTTCCTGATCGTTCAGCTCGCCTCGTCCGCCGGAGGCGTATTGAGCCTGCTGTTGTTGGGATACAACGTAACCGCTGAGATGGCCGGAAAGGGCTATCTCGCGATGGGCTTCACGTGGCTTTTCGTCGCCTGCATGTTCCTTCTTTACGGATACGCTGTGAGCCGGAAGCGGGAATACCTGCTGGCTTTCGCGGTAGGGTTCGGCATTGTGGTTCTGATGCATCTCGTGATGGCTCGCAGGGGGACCCTGCTCTACATGGCACTTGCGGTGTGGCTGTTCTGGCATCATGCAATTGGCCCGCTAAAGGCCCGTTCAATTATTGTCTTTGGGATCATCTGTTTTGCCGGTCTTAATTTAGTCGGCGTGCTTCGAAGCTCCTCGTACGAAAGCATAGGAGACCTGTGGGATAAGACCTCTAAGAGTTGGGACTCTCAAAGCGACACTAACCTCAGAAATGGTTTGACGTACACACTGACGACGGGAGAGTTCGTAGTACCTTTCGAAACCTTGCCCCAAATGATCGAGAGTGTCGGCGCCACAGTCGCCCCTGAACTGGGGATGACTTATGTCCGAGCGCCCTTGCAATTCATTCCTCAGGCATGGTTCTCGAGCCGCCCGCTTCCACTTCAGAATTGGTACATCACCAGATTTTATGGAAGCGGATATGGGTTCAATGAAGGTCGGGAGTTCTTTTTTTTGTCTGAAGGTTATCTTAACTTCGGAAGCGCCGGAGTGATCGCAACCATGCTCGTGTGGGGATTAAGTTTGGGCACACTGCATTCCTACATTCGCGACAATAAGCGAACCCCGGCTTCCATTCTTGTCTATGCGTTAATCGTTGCTTTCATCTATGCAGGAATCGCAGGAGAGTCGATATCCGTTATCGTCGGCTTGCCAGAGGTAAGTCTGGTGGCGGCCATTGTAGGGCTCTGGATCACAAATCGGGGCAGTTCGAGCCTTGCATCCGCGTGAGCGATAGTTCTCTTTGAAAAGTACCTATGCCACAGAACAGCGATGTGCCGAGCCCGGCATTGATGCGCGCTAGCCCGATCGCGCTCGGCTTCAGACCTTGTGGATTCGCTCCCCAGCACCGTCCTGTACGCGTGGTGGCTGTTATTCCCGGGGACGGACAGGGATCATCCTTCATCTTTGCACGACGCCAGGTTCAATCCCTGCAAGAGGCAGGCTCGATCGAGATCAAAACGTTTTTATTCGATACAGGGAAATCGCTGTCAATTTATCTGCGAAATTGTCACTTATTGCGGAGGGCGATTCGCAGCTCGAATCCAGATATCGTACACGCTCATTATGGAACGATGACCGCCCTCGCATGTGCCCTGGTGAGTTCCAAGCCGCTTCTGATCACTTTTCAGGGAAGTGACCTGAATCCCGAACCGGGATACAGCTGGCTAAGAACCCGGTCCGGTCTGATTTGTTCTCATCTGGCTGCCATTCGCGCCAGGCAAGTCATCTGTGTGAGCCGGCAATTGGCCGCAACGTTGTGGTGGTGCAGAAGGGGGATCACAATCATTCCTTCCGGCATCAATCTGCAGGAGTTTGTCGCTATCGATCGCGTGGATGCTCGCCGCAGGTTGGGTTGGGATCTGCACGAACCGGTAGTTCTCTTCAATGCAGGCCGTGCGCCCATCGTCAAAGGACTCGCCCTTGCAGAGAACGTGATCGAGCGAGTCCGATTGCGACGGCAGATTCGCTTCGAGGTAATGCGAGGTGACGTGTCTCCGGAAAAGGTGCCGGTTCTTATGAGTGCAGCGGACTGCCTACTCGTCACAAGCCTTTCCGAAGGATCTCCAACTGTAGTGAGGGAGGCCTTGGCGTGCTCCTTGCCCGTCATATCTGTCGACGTCGGCGATGTGAGAGAACGACTGAGGGGAGTCCATCCTTCGTGGGTTGTCAGCCGAAATCCGGAAGAGATCAGCGCAGTTGTTCTAGCGATTCTGGAACAACCAGTCAGATCGAACGGACGTGCTGCTGCAGAGGCCACATCGCATTCAAATATCGCTCGCCAGATCCTGCAGCTTTATTACTCGATGTTGAACCTACAAGCGGAAGAGACATTAACAGTTGTCGAAGCTTCCCGAGTAGAAGTGGCGGAGCGATAGTTTCTTCCCGTCTCGATCGAAGTGTGAACCTTTCTCTATTGGACGACTCATGTCACAACCAAATGTATCTGTGGTTATTCCGATTCGCAATGAAGCAAATTACATCTTGACCTGCCTCAGATCATTCCTGGCACAGACATATCCCAGCAATCGCTTTGAAGTTATTGTCGTGGATGGACGGTCGTCGGACGGTTCGAGGTCGACAGTGGAAGATCTTTGCAAGGAACACAAAAACGTCCAGTGCCTCGACAATCCGGCGGGGACTGCTCCGTGTGGAATGAACGTTGGAATTCGTAGCGCGCGGGGAGAAATCATCGTCCGTGCCGATGGGCATAATTTCTATCCTCCGGATTACATCGAGAACTGCGTCAAGTACCTCGAAGAGACGGGCGCCGATAATGTCGGTGGGCCCTGGCTGACCGTTCCCGCCAATAACAGCTTCGGCGCGCGCATGGTCGCTGCCATCCTGACAAGTCCGTTTGGCGTCGGTGACTCCAAATTTCGTATCAGTTCATTAGAAGGATATGTCGAGACCGTTCCCTTTGGAGCCTTTCGGCGAGAGCTTTTCGATCGCATCGGAATGTACAACGAGAAACTGGTCCGTAATCAAGATAACGAGCTAAATGCACGAATCCGTGAGGCTGGAGGGAAGATCTATCAAACCCCTGCTTTGCGGACTGAGTATCATCCCGTCGCGGGATTCCGAAAGTTCTTGAAAGTCACATTCAAGACGAGTCAGTGGCATCTGTTCAGCATCTCCGAGAACGGAGGCGCGATGAGCGCGCGCCACTTTGCCCCCGCGCTGTTTGTGATCGCAATCGCAAGCTTGGCCTGCAGATCCGCGTTCGCTCATAGAGCACTGTGGTTGCTGGGCGGTCTGTTGGGATTGTATTTGTGTGCCGGCATCTTGACCGCACTGGTTCGCAGCAGAAAGTACGGATGGGCGATCGTTGCAGCTTTTCCGCTCGCCTGCCTGATGTTCCACATTAGCTATGGTCTGGGAACTCTGGCGGGAACACGGTATCTCTTCACGAGTCCACCTTCTTCTCCCATTCGAGAAGGACTCCCGACCACTTAGGAGCTCGAGTGAGCACAAAAGCGGCTGTACTCCAGGTTCCCTTTCATCGCGCCGACCTCGGCGAAGAAGAAGTTCAAGCTGTGTCCGACGTCATTCGGTCGGGTTGGCTCACGATGGGAGCCAAAACGTTCGAATTTGAAAAACAGTTCGCTCGCTACGTTGGAGCTTCGCATGCAATCGCCGTTTCCTCCTGCACGGCAGCGCTCCACCTGGCGCTGGAAGCGGTCGGCGTCAAGCGCGGAGACGAGGTTCTGGTCCCCACGACTACTTTCACCGCAACGGCCGAAGTGGTGACCTACTTCGGAGCCCGCCCGGTCTTTGTGGACGTCGATCCGATCACGCTCAACATCGACCCGGCAGATGCCGAACGCAGAATCACTCCGCGAACCAAGGCCATAATCCCCGTGCATGTGGCTGGTACGCCGTGCGAAATGTGCGACATCGGTGAGATCACGCGACGCCACGGCGTGCGGGTGATTGAGGATGCAGCCCACGCGCTGCCTTCCTCCTATCACGGGCAGCGAGTCGGCACGATCAGCGACTTGACCGCCTTCAGTTTTTACGCGACCAAGACCCTGACCACCGGCGAGGGCGGAATGATCACAACCGAAGACGCAGAATGCGCGAAACACCTGCAGGTGATGCGGCTGCACGGCATTGCGCGCGACGCGTGGAAACGCTATAGCGCCGAGGGTTCGTGGTTCTACGAGGTCTTGGAAGCCGGCTATAAATACAATTTCACCGATTTGCAGGCTGCTCTCGGAGTGGCACAGCTCGCGAAGTGCGATGACATGTTTGTGGCGCGGCAGCGGATCGCAGAACGCTATACCGACGCGTTCCGCGACATCGCCGCGCTGCAGGTGCCTTCTGTACCCCAAAACCGTACTACATCCTGGCATCTTTATATTTTGCGGCTGAATCTGGACCGCCTCAGGATCGATCGGAATCAATTCATTCAAGAACTGGCAGAGCGGGGGGTCAGTACAAGTGTTCATTTTATTCCGCTGCATCTGCAGCCCGTGTACCAACGCGACTTCGGATATAAAGCGGGAGACTATCCCAACGCTGAACGAGAATTTCGGCGCAGCCTATCGTTGCCAATTTACTCGGGCATGCGCGACCAAGAAATCGAATACGTGATTTCTTGCGTATTCGACGTCGCTTCACAACGGTCTCGCTGACTTTTCGTATGGTCATCATGAATCGCAGACTTTTCGCGAAACGGATTCAATCCTTGTGAAAACGCTATACGGCAGAGCTGGCAAACGGATCTTCGATATCGCAGTATCCTCTGTCGCGCTCGTAATGCTGACGCCGCTTTTCGGAATTCTGGCAGTCTTGGTCAAGATCACATCTCGCGGCCCAATCTTTTACAGGCAGGCGAGGGTTGGACGTGACGGGAGGACCTTCCAGTTGGTGAAGTTCCGTTCCATGTTTGTGAACTCCGACCGAAACGGTTTGTTGATCACCAGCGCTGGAGATCGTCGCATCACTCCCTTCGGCCGCATTCTGCGAAGTTCCAAGATGGATGAACTCCCGCAACTCTGGAACGTCGTCTGGGGAGAGATGAGTCTGGTTGGGCCCCGGCCTGAAGTTGCGCTCTATGTCGATTCCTATTCGGCCCAGCAGCGCGATGTGCTGACGATCAGGCCAGGAATTACCGATTGGGCGTCGATTGCCTATCGTGAGGAGGAGAAAGTACTCGCGAGCCGGACGGATCCGGACCTCTATTATCGCGAGGTCATCCTGCCCGACAAAATTGAACTGAATCGCAAGTATCTGAACCAGATGTCGTTTTCCCACGATCTGCGCTTGCTCTTCCACACCATTGCCATCGTGTTATTTCCGAGATCGGTGGTTCGCCGGCTCATGGGCGACGCTTCAGAAGCCCCGGGGCGGGCCAGCGAAACTCTATTTCTTAACCGCTAACTCTTCCTAATTCTTTTCATATTTCGATTCGCCGCCGGATACCTCCACTCCAGCTACGCGCCGGTACAGGGGGCATCCACTTACGGCATGTAAAGGAAGTGCAGTCAAAATGAAGCTGATTCATTTCGCAAGAGCTCTATTGAGTCGGAACTCATGGATTGTCGGAACCTTTCAAGCATTCCTCGTATTCTTTTCGATTGTGCTGGCGTGGTTCCTGCGGTTTGATTTCACTTTGCCGGACCGTCGCCTTCTGCTGGCGGGTGCGTGCGCTCTGATCGCCATTCGCATGGGCGCTATTGCGCTGTTCGGCTTGCTCCATGGCTGGTGGCGCTATACGGGACTCAGCGACACTTTAGACGTCTTGAAAGCAGTGGCTTCTGGCACGGCTGTTTTTGTCCTCGTATGGCGGTACATGCTGGGCATCACTGGCTTTCCGAGATCGATCTTTGTGCTTGAACCCGTTCTGACTGCCGGGATGCTGATTGGGATACGCCTTCTCTCGCGGGTACTGGCGGAATCGGTTCGTCAGGATATTGCTTCTTCGAAGAAGGTTCTCCTGATCGGAGCCGGCACCGGCGCCCAAACCGTCGTCCGCGAATTGCGACGCATTGGACATGAGTTTTCGCCTGTTGGCTATGTCGACGATGACCCAACGAAACTCCGCCTTCGCGTTGAGGGTTTTCCGATTCTGGGGTTGGTCAATGATTTGCCGGCGGTGGTTGAATCTTGCCCGGTGGATGAGGTCTTGATCGCGGTACCTTCGGCGACATCCCAACAGATGCAGCGCTTTGTGGAAATCTGCGAGCGCTCCGGCGTGAAATTTCGGACCGTGCCAGCCTTGCGCGACATTCTCGCTGGACGCGTCGGTATCAGCGACTTCCGCGAAGTTGACGTGGACGATCTGCTGGGCCGGGATCCCGTTCAGATCGACCTCGATTCAGTGCGTTGGACGATCGAGAATCGTTCGGTGCTTGTAACCGGCGCCGCAGGATCGATCGGTTCCGAACTCTGCCGCCAAATTCTGGAGCACAGGCCAAGTATGCTGGTTTGCGTCGACCAGGATGAAACCGGGATGTTTTATCTGAACCGCGAACTCTCGAAGCACACTGGAAAGAGCACCGTTTTGCAGTGTCACGTCGCTGACGTTGGAGACCGCCGGGAAATGCGGCACATTTTGCGATCCACCATTCCCGAAGCGATTTTTCACGCGGCAGCTTACAAGCACGTGCCGTTGATGGAGATAAACGTGTATGGCGCGGTGCAAAACAACATCGTCGGTCTGAGACATCTGTTGGGCGTGGCGAGCGAGAGCGGCTGCAAAACGTTTCTCTTCATTTCGTCGGACAAGGCGGTGAACCCAAGCAGTGTGATGGGCGCCACCAAGCGAATCGGAGAGCTCATCATCGGGCACCAGCCAACCAACGGAATGCGCTGCCTCTCCGTCCGGTTTGGAAACGTGTTGGGATCGAAAGGAAGCATCATCCCCGTGTTGCAGGAACAGCTTCGGCAGCACCACCCCCTCACCATCACCCACCCGGAAATGAACCGCTTCTTCATGACCATCCGCGAGGCCGTTTCTCTCGTATTGCAGGCATCCGTGATTGGCGAAAAAGGCGATACGCTGGTCTTGGATATGGGAGAGCCAGTGCGCATCGTCGACCTGGCGCGAACGTTGATCCGATTGTCCGGAAGAAACGAAGCCGAGGTGAAAGTCCAGTTCACCGGCTTGCGCGAGGGAGAAAAGATGAGCGAAGAGCTCTTCTACATGCACGAGCAGGTCGGGGACACTTCGTTTCCAAAAATCAAACGAGCCCGCGGCCGCATGCAGGATTGGACCGGACTGGAGCGGCGACTGGACGAACTGGAGAACGCGCTCTCCGCGAATAGTGCCGACGTTCTGCGAATGCGGATCAAGAGCATTGTCCCGGAATATTGCGCTTCGATTGAAGTTGAAGCTCAAGCTGCAGAGACACCAAAGATTTGGCCCCCGTTTACTGTCAGTCCGCGGGCCACGGCCTAGCTACTCTTCAGTTACTTCACCACCCCCGAATTCAAAATTCCTCTTTCTTACGGCGCGTTCTGGCCGGGCCTGCGTCTCTCCCCGGCAGAACGCGTTTTTTTATCGCCAGTTCTAATCTTCCTTCTGGCACCTCTGCCTGGCCACGTATGTGTCCCAAACTTTGATGACGGGAGTGGCGACTTCAAGGTCTGCAAGATTTTTTGACGGCATTCGAATGTTACGGCGGAGGACCGCTAGCGGGTGTTCAGGTCACCGTAGTGGGCGAAGCCGGAGAGCGCAACTTGGTCATTGCCGGGAATGTAAAACCCAAACTTCCCTTGGCTGAGATTGGCGCCGGGCTGAGTCCAGCGATCCAGGATGCTCCAACTGTTACCGTGCTTGATCTGGTGGACGATCTCCGTGGGGCTCACCCGGATTTGTAGCGTGCGAAAACTCTTTTTGTCGCTTTTATCCGGAACTTTGACCTCGTCCGTTTTCGTCCCGTTCCGAATGACGGTACGGGAGAAACCATTGTCGCCCATCTGGAAGAGGACATAGTTCTTCGGGTCGGTGTAATTGATCACCCATTGCAACAGGCGGCTCTTCGTCGGCATCGCGGAAAAGACGAAGGTGCCTGCGGTCGGCACGACTCCGTATAGGACGAAGTCCCCGCCTTTCCGAATGAAGGATTCTTTCTCCTGCTTCCAAGCGCCGGGGTCCTCCCACTTCGACATACCGTTCGGGGCGAGAGACAAAACCAAATTCCTGGATTGACCGGCAACGACTTCTACCGTGGACGAGCGTGTGAACCTTTCGGCGGTTCTTGCAGTAAGTGTGTAGCTGCCGGGAGCAAGATTGAGCGGAACTCCGCTGCTGACCACTTTCAAAAGATCACCTTTCACGAGCGCAACATTGGCATCTGCGGGGGTGAACGTAATCCTCAACTCCCCCGGAGCAGCTTCCAGCGCGGCATCCGCAGCAGCAAGAGATATCGTCCCGCCCGCAACGAAGTGTTTCTTGAACTGCCGCAGCTTGAACCGTTCTTTGCGCAGTTCGATCGTGTGGTCTCCGGGATTGACGGTTGAGACGGAAAGCGTGCCGTCTGGCTGAATGCTACCGACGGGCGTTTGATCGACCAGAACGGCGGTCCCCGGAGTGCCACCTCGAACGCTCAGTGCAGCCAGATGGGGCTGGGGTTGCAGGTTAAAGATGAGGCTGGCCTCTTCACCCTTGCGAATGCGGATCTTCTGCTGCGGAGGATCCTGAAAACCGCTCTTCGAGACCTGCACAACATAATTCCTGGGCTCGACATTCAGTAGCCGCAACTGGCCGCCTCGAGTGAGCTGCCGTTGCACTTTTCCGTTGAGAAAAACCCTTGCATCGTTTTGACCGGTAACGACAACCAGCGATCCCATGCCACGAGCGGCCTCGACAGGCGGCTGATCAGCTGGCGTGACTTTTTCAGCGCCATTCTCGGGAGAAGCGGGCAAAACAGATAAAGCCGGCTCCGCTGTTATTTGTTCGGAAGAAGAAACAGCCGGGGCAGGTACTGGGGGCCCCGAGGCAGTCGGCGCTGAGCGCGGCGCGGCGGTACTTGGGCCAGAGACCGCGGGAGCGACCGCGGGAGCTTTCGCTACTGGCGCAGCGTAATGTCCTCGCGTAAAGAAGAAGGTCGCCGCAACCAGTATTATCGCGGCGGCGCAGATGAAGATCACCATTGTCGACTTCGACTTCGTCGGCTGCTTTGGCTGGGACGCCGGGGATTTGACTTTGGCCGCGGGTGCGGAAAATTCGGCCGCCGAAAGGGGAACGACTTGGGGCCGGGAAGGCTTCGGCCTCGACGGAGCCGCCGGGACTTTGCCTGACTTCACCGCGCTGGGCGGAACCTTGGGCGGGGGGATAACGGCGTCGGAAATGCCCCCGGATGTGGCTGGTTCACTTGAAACTTCGTTCGGCGAAACCGGCGGCAGCGGCACCTCGCTCGGCGCAACCTGGCCGTTATCAGCCGGTGAAGATTTCGGCGCACTCGGACGCGGGACGTGAAAGATGACGGGCGCGCCTTTGCCTTGCTTAGACGGGATCGAACCCTCCTGAGGGACCAATCCCAGCCGGTTCAAAAGGCCATTCGCGATCGCCAGGATTTCTCCATCCGTCCAATACTTGGCGGCCACGCCTTGTATGCGCTCGGCTAATGCCTGTTTCGCAGCAGCATCCGCAGCTCCCTCGATTTCAAGCTCCATGCGTCGCAAGTCTTCCAGGTCGCCGCGTCGCGCCTGCCGCCGCCGAGCGCCCTGGTCGCGCTGGATTGAATCCTGAATCTGAAGCAGCTTGTGATCGTCAGGATGAACCGCCAGTCCTTCAGCGACCCATGCCAAGGCTGCGAAGAGATCGCCTGAGGCTTGCAGCTTGCCCGCCTGCTTCACCCAATCCTCGACAGAGCTGTTCTTTTTCTGATCTACGATCAGGCTGTGAATCGTTTTAGCCGTCGGATGTGCCGGGTTCAAGTCGAGCGCCTGCTTCGTCAGTTTCTCGGCTTCCAGCCAGTTGGTCTCCACCACCGAATGTGCGTGCTCCACCAGCGCGTTCGCCAGGATGGAGCGGGCAAGAGAATTGCGTTTGTCGAGCTCGTAGGCCTTGCGCAATAGCTGAATGGCTTCGGCGGACTTCTGCCGCGCGAACAGCTCCTGACTATCGGTGATCAGGCGGTCAGCTTCGGCCTTGCGCTGGATGCCGTCGTGCGCGAGCTTTTCCAGTTCGGCAAGTTTAGGATCATTCGGGAAATCGGCGGCCGCGCCGCGCAACAGATCCAGGGCGCGAGAGTACTCGCCGGAACGCAGACAGCCGTTGACTTGCTCCACTAGTCCGGCTTTCGATTCGCTGCCGGTTTGTTGGTCGATTCTTTTCTCCAAGCGGCCTAGCCTCGAAGGTCGTCACAGCCTGTAAATTCGCTAGGTAAAGACGAGATTTTCCCCGTGCACCCGCTGTGCGGCGCCTCAAAAAATCTTACTCGATTGGGCGGAAAAGGATAGTGCCCTGCTAGTTGCGCGCCGACACAGCCGTACTTGGCCTTCTGGGATGACCAGACAACCCAACCCCGGTCTTGTCGGCTCTTCCAGGCTAAATCAGTTCGCGGACCTTAGTGGCGCAGGAGACGATGGGTCGCGATGCTGGCGACGTTCGGAGTAGCCCAGCCTCCCGCAGAGAACGCGGGAAGTCTGGGGCAACCGCGATCGTGTCGAACCGGCCCGACAGAATGAAAACGCAAGGGGCGAAAGAAAAATGCTGTGGCGCGACCCTGCGTTGCCGGACAGCCGAGGCGTGTCCCTACGTCCCGTTGTTGATCGCTTCGGTCGCGGAGCGGACGGATGCGTCCGGCCCTACATGGTTTGGTCGGCAATCCTACGCTCAAACAGACGACGGCAGTGAACCATCCAAGGCTGGCTACAGTGAAACCTGTATTTAAATAGGCTAGGGCTGTTCGTTACCTTGAGGGGCGTTCTCCTGCAGGGAAGTGAAATTGCGATAGGCGACGTTTTCTTTTTCCGTCCTGGGTCGAAGTCCGCCACGAAAAGATAGCGAGGGACCTCTAGTTTGGCAGATACCGGGTGGAGTTGGTGTCTGCGCTAAGAGCATTTCAAAAGGAAAAACCCAAATGAGCACAGTTCCAATCGATCGTAAGAACCTTGTCCTTCCTTCGCTTCTTTCAAAGAATCAGGAGGAGATCGCGTCCGAGTGGTGGCACGAGATGACCAAGTCCACGCGCCGGTCCGATCTGATAAGAGAGTCAGAGCTCAGGACACAGTGTTCGGAATTTCTTCGATTGTTGAATCACGGTTTGGAAGTGGCCGGCACGGACTTCCGTTCCGGAGGGTGGGACGGAGTTCGAGCGATGTTGGCGAATATCTCCGGTACCCGCGCACAGCAGGGCTTTTCCGCATCGGAAACAGCGATGTTTGTGTTTTCGGCGAAGAAGCCACTTTTCGCACACATCCGGCGAGCTTACAAGGATGATGCAGAGGGATTCGCCAATGAGATCTGGATTACCACGGAACTGTTAGACGCGATGGGACTATACACGACGGAGTTCTACCAGAAGATGCGGGAAGAGGTGATCAGGCGCCAGCAGGAAGAGTTGTTGGAGCTTTCCACTCCGGTAGTGAAGTTGTGGGACGGCATCCTGGCGCTGCCGCTGATCGGTACGTTGGATAGCGCGCGCACGCAGATCGTGATGGAATCGCTGCTGCAGGCGATTGTTCAGACTAACTCCAAATTCGCGATCATCGACATCACTGGCGTTCCCACGGTCGACACGGTAGTTGCACAGCATCTGTTGAAGACGGTCACGGCAGCGCGCCTGATGGGCGCGGATTGCATTGTTAGCGGCGTGCGGCCACAGATTGCACAGACGATCGTGCACCTGGGAATTAACCTTTTGGATATAACGACGAAAGCCACACTGGCCGCGGCATTCCGCCTCGCGCTTGACCGGACCGGTTACACATTTGTCCAAGACAGCAGAAAAGGTTAGGAGTTCTGGTGGAAAAGATCCCGATTTTAAAGATGGGCGATTTTCTCCTGGTCACGATCCAGGTGGATATGCACGACCGCCTGGCGATGGCTCTGCAGGACGACCTGACGCGGATGATTAATGAGACCGAAGCGCGTGGAGTTCTGATCGACATTTCCAGTCTGGAAGTCGTGGATTCCTTTATCGGCCGAATGCTGGGCAAAATCGCGGCGATGTCGCGGATACTCGATGCTCAGACCGTCGTGGTCGGAATGCAGCCCGCGGTAGCGATCACGATTGTGGAACTTGGGTTGTCGTTGCCAGGTGTACGGACGGCGCTCAACGTAGACGCGGGCATGGAAATCCTGCGGTCCTCCGTGAACGGGGCGAAGGGGACGAATGGCAGTCGTCTCAACTGAAACCGTACCGGTCAAGACTGAGCCCGACGTGGTGGCCGTACGGCGGAGAGTGCGGGAAGTCTCGGCGCTACTGGGCTTCACCCTTGTGGACCAGACGAAGGTCGTGACCGCAGCCAGCGAACTGGCCCGGAATACTGTTATCCACGGCGGGGGCGGCCAGCTCTGTCTGGAAACGTTGAACGGTCCGCGCAGAGGACTGCGGCTTACATTCGAAGACAACGGCCCCGGCATCCCCGACATCGAACTTGCTCTTCGGGACGGATTCACCACCGGCTCTGGGTTGGGTCTTGGACTTGGTGGATCGAAACGGCTAGTGAACGAGTTCGAGATTTTTTCGCGTCCGGGCGAAGGCACGAAAGTTATTGTCACCCGTTGGAAGTAGTTCGAAGATGCTGATTCCGGTTACCGAGCCTAGCCAAGCAGGAGACGCCCGCAGACGCGCGGTCGCGCTCGCCGAGGGTCTGCATTTAGACGAAGGCTGTTGCGGCGCGGTTGCGCTTGCCGCAACGGAAATGGCCACCAATCTGGTGAAACACGCGGGCGGAGGTCACCTTCTGCTGCAACGCGTGGGGAACAACGGCAACTCGGGGATAAGAATCATCAGCGTCGACAGAGGTCCGGGCATACGCGATATCGAAAGGGCGCTAAGCGATGGCCAATCGACGACTGGAACACTGGGAAGCGGCCTGGGAGCGATTCGGCGGGCATCCAGCGGATTGCATCTTTATTCGACGCCGGGCGCGGGCACGATCGTAGCGGCGGAGTTTTGCAGCCACGAGGCCAGGTATTCGAGTAAGGCAGCGAAGTTTGATATCGGGTTTGTGTCGGAGCCGCTCGCCGGTGAGGAAGTTTGCGGGGACGGATGGGCAGCGCGTCCGTTCCGGGACAGCTTACGTCTGATGGTTGTGGATGGTCTCGGACACGGCGTGTTGGCCGCCGATGCTGCCCGGGAAGCGGAACGAATCTTCGAGCGGAGCCAGCATGAGTCGTTGCCGATGATTCTGCAGGATGCCAACTTGGCGCTCCGGAAGACACGCGGGGCGGCGTTTGGCCTCGCCCAGATTGACGTTGAGCGCAGTCTGTTGAGTTTTGTGGGCGTGGGGAATATCGCGGCCAGCCTGGTAGCGCCGGGCTTGAGCCGCAGCCTGGCTTCGCATAACGGCATTCTTGGCCAGAATATTGAACGGGTTCAGGAATTCACGATTCCATGGAACAAGAATTCCGTGCTGGTGATGCACTCCGATGGTTTGGCAAGCCGGTGGGATCTGGAACGGTATCCGGGTATCTGGAGCAAGCATCCGGCGATTATCGCCGCATTGCTTCACCGTGATTTTTTCCGTGGCCGGGATGATGTAACCGTTCTGGTGAGCAAGCTGGCGGCTGGTTCATGAAAGGAATCATGGCTCTAAACCTTCTCACGGTTGATATCAGACTGGAGAATGACGTCGTCCTGGTGCGGCAAAAAGCCCGTGCGCTGGCGGCCGCTTTGAAATTTGATTCGCAAGACCAAACCAGAATCGCTACCGCAGCATCGGAAATAGCTCGCAATACGTTCCAGTACGCTGGCGCAGGATCCGCGGAGTTCCGGCTGGAAGAGCGTCCCGAGAGAATGATGACGATTACGCTGCGGGACAAGGGCAACGGGATTCCAAATCTGCAGGAGATTCTGGACGGGCAATATGTTTCGCAGACAGGGATGGGCATCGGCCTGCTCGGCGCAAGGCGGCTGATGGATTATTTCGAGGTTAAGTCGAGCGCTAACGGCGGCACTACTGTCGTTTTAGGTAAGAGAGTGCCGGCCAAGTTCGGGCGGTTTGATGCAAAGGAACTGGACAAGGCGCTCGCGGCCATCGAACAGTCGTCGCGGGATCCTTATGAAGAGCTCAAACAGCAGAATAAGGAGTTGATCGAAGCGCTTGAGGAGCTGCGAACAAGCCAAAGCGAACTCGCCCAATTGAATCGCGAACTGGACGAGACCAATCGCGGCGTCGTGGCTCTCTATGCGGAACTCAACGACAAGGCCGATTTCCTGCAGCGGGCGTCCGAACTGAAGAGCCACTTCCTTTCCAACATGAGCCATGAGTTCCGTACTCCGTTGAACTCGATTACGGCTTTGAGCGGGATTCTGCTGGATCGGCTGGACGGTGACCTTACGCCGGAGCAAGAAAAACAGATTCGGTTTATTCGCGATTCGGCCCATGGTCTAACCGAACTGGTGAACGATCTACTAGATCTGGCGAAGGTGGAGGCGGGCAAGGTAACGATTCGTCCAAATGGGTTCGAAGTCGAAGGATTGTTTGCCGCCCTGCGGGGAATGCTCAAACCGTTATTGAGCCAGAATTCTTCAGTCAATCTTGTATTCGAAGACCCGGTGGCGATACCGGAACTCTTTACTGACGAGCCCAAGGTCTCGCAGATTCTGCGCAACTTCATCAGCAACGCGTTGAAGTTCACCGAACGAGGTGAAGTGCGGGTAGCGGTGGAAAAGGGTTCCGGTCCAAGCGTGGTTTTCTCGGTTTCGGATACGGGGATCGGAATTGCGACCGAGGACCAGGAACACATCTTCCAGGAGTGGACTCAACTGGACGGCAAAGTGCAGAGGAGCGTCAAAGGTACTGGCTTGGGTCTGCCACTGTCGCGGAAATTTGCTCAATTGTTGGGCGGCGACGTTTACGTGAAGAGTCAACTGGGCATCGGATCGACGTTTTATGCGGTCATTCCTATCCAGTTCACCGGAGCGACGGATGTTTCGTTCGCTCCCGAACTAAAGCGGGAACTCGATTCCAAGAGGAGACCGGTGCTGGTGGTCGAAGACAATCGCGAGGAACTGTTTATTTACGACAAATATCTCAAGGGGACCGATTTCCAGGTCGTTCCAGCCCATAACCTGAAAGACGCTCGCGCCGCTCTGCGTGAATTCCGGCCGGCCGCGATTATTCTCGATGTCCTGTTGCAAGGAGAACATTCCTGGGAATTGCTGCTCGAACTAAAGCAAAACCCGGACACCGCGACGATTCCGATCTATGTGGTAACGGTTGTCGAGAACCGCGAAAAAGCGCTTTCGTTAGGAGCAAACGGATTTCACGCGAAACCGGTCGAGCGAGGTTGGCTGGTCCAACAACTGCACGGGATCGAACGGCACGGTATTCGAAAACGGCTCCTGGTGATCGACGATGATGAGATCTCGCGGTACCTGGTGCGGACCGTCATCGGAAACACACATTTCTCATACATCGAGGCACCGACAGCGAAAGATGGTCTGCATCTGGCGAAGGAAATGAAACCCGACGCCATCATTCTGGACCTGAATATGCCGGACCTTTCGGGATTCGAAGTGCTGAAGCGGCTCAAAACCGGGCCGGACAGCGAGGATATACCCATTATTATTTTCACCTCCAAGATATTGACCGACGATGAGCGGAACAAGCTGACAGATGCTGTGGCGATTATTTCGAAGGAGAGCGAATCGCGCGAGGATTCGTTTGAGAAATTCGCGGCCGCTTTCCGGGCGGCGGGATTAGCATTCGGCCAGAGCGCAAATGAGGTTCGTCAACATGCCTGATGCGATCGCGTTGCGCAATACAGTGAAGTGGCAGGACTTTCGGGGAGCACCCATCGATAACAGCCTGGTCAGAATTCTGGCAGTGGACGACAACGACGCATTGCGTTACTCGCTGGTGCGCTCGTTGCGTGAAGCTGGATACCAGGTCATGGAAGCGAAAAACGGCGCTGAAGCGCTGTCGCTGGTGAAGCAACTCCCTGACCTGGTTACGTTGGATGTGAATCTTCCCGACATACACGGATTTGACGTTTGCAAGCAAATCAAATCCGATCCGCTTACGGCTCACATTCCCGTGCTGCATCTCTCGTCAACCTTTGTCGATCCCGATGCCCGGGTGAAGGGATTGAGCAGCGGAGCGGACGCTTATCTTGCGGAGCCGATAGACCGCGCCGAGTTGGTTGCGACCGTCGCGGCGCTGCTTCGGCTCAAGAATGCGGAGACTGCAGCTCGGCAACAAGCCGAAGCTGCGGAATCAGCTCGGGCAGAACTCGCGCTGTTAAATGCAAAACTGGAAGAACGCGTCAAGGAGCGTACTTCAGAACTGCAGATGGCGAACGAGAGTCTTCGGGAATTGTCGATTCGTGTGTTGCAGACACAGGACGCGGAAAGGAAACGAATCGCTCGGGAGTTGCATGATAGTGCGGGCCAATTATTGGCCGCGATCAAGATGAGCACCGCCAGCCTGATGAGTGAATCGCCTGGTTTTACTCCGAGCGCCGCGAAGACGATTGCCGACATTGACAGAATGACGGACGAGACCCTGCGGGGAATCCGAACTATTTCTCATTTGCTCCATCCTCCCTTGCTGGACGAGTCTGGCTTGTCTTCCGCTTTGCGATGGTACGTCGAAGAATTCAGCGAGCGCAGCGGCATCCACGTGGAGTTGGAGTGTTCGCCGCGATTGCCGAGATTCTCCGCAGAGATTGAAACGTCCATCTTTCGTATCATTCAGGAGTGTCTGGGCAATATCCACCGGCATTCTGAAAGCGAGACTGCGGTTATTCGTCTGAACGTGGAGCCCGGCGCCATTCAGTTGGAAGTGCAGGACAATGGGCGGGGGATTCCCGCGGCACGGCTTCGTGAACTGAACAGCGGAGGACGCGGCGGCGTTGGTATCCGCGGGATGCACGAACGCGTCAGCCAGTTCGGTGGCAAATTGTCGGTTGAATCGAAAGATCGCGGCACAAAGATTCGGGCAACTGTGCCATTTAAGGGTTTGTGAGGTTCCGGGCCGGGTGACCGGCGAAGTTTATCTCCGCGCAGAAGTCCCATTCTTTCAGATACTTCGCTATTGACATCCATTTGAGCCGGTATGTATTGCCCTTCGGCCGGCTTTCCTGCATCTTGACCCAAGTGGAACAGCTCGGATCTGCCGTCGAGCTTCTGGCCATTGCTTGGGGCACTGATTAGGAAGCACGAGGGAGGCATATGAAGCCGAATTCGCGGGCTCGCCAGCTCACGCTTCGCCCGCTAACGAATGCAACGCGAACATCCCGAGAGCATTCTGGCGCGGAGAGTTCCCTCAAGAAAGCTGGCTTTTGTGCGGTCGGACTGTGCTTTCTATTGGTTGCGCAGCCGCAGCTCAGGGCTCAGGAGCCTCGCTATTCCACGGCAGAATCACAGCAGGACTATTCCCAGGATCAGACCTACTCACCCAATGAGCAGCAAGGCGGCCCGGTACATGCGCTGAACTCAGATCAACTGGAGCAACTGGTGGCTCCGATTGCGCTTTATCCGGATCCACTGGTCGCCCAAATCCTGGCGGCATCGACTTATCCGCAGCAGGTGCAAGAGGCGGATCAGTGGCGGCAGGAGAGCGCTGGTGCATCGCCGGAACAAATCGCGGCCGAGGCTGACGGGCAGCCGTGGGACCCGAGCGTGAAGGCTCTGACGGCATTCCCGCAAGTCTTGGCGCAGATGGATCGTAATCTGCAGTGGACGAGCGATCTGGGCAACGCCTACTACAATCAGCCGGAGGATGCGCTGGAGGCTGTACAGGTTATGCGGGGGCGCGCGCAAGCCGCCGGCAATCTGCAAAGCACTCCGCAGGAAATCGTGCGCGACAACCCTGGGTACATTGAATTGGCCCCTGCGAATCCGCAGGTCGTATATGTGCCCAGCTACAATCCGTGGACGGTTTACGGGAATCCGATCACGCCGTACCCGGGCTTCTCATTGCTGGGTGCTCTGGGAGACATTTTGGGTACGACGCCGCTTCGATTTGGCGCGGGAATCGCGATGGCGGCATTCACGAGTACGCCATGGGGCTGGCTGGCCTGGGGCTTGGACTGGCTGGGCCATGCATTGTTGTTCGACAACTCCGATTACTATTCTCATAGCAGCAGCGTGGCTGATTGGGGCTTCCGACACGCGGGATTTCACGCGTACGCCGGGCGTGGAGGCTTTGGACGATCGGAATTCGCGCATGGCGGAATGCGGGGCGAGGGGTGGCGTCGTGGCGGATTTGAGGGCAACTCGTGGCGTTCGTTCGGGCCCGGCGGCGGCATGGAGAATCGAGGTGGCGGCTGGCGTTCGTTTGCGCGGGGCAACAGTTTCGCGAACAATTCTCGGGGCTGGAATTCGTTTTCACGCGGCAATCGGTCCTCGGGAAACTGGAGAGCGGGGTCAGACGGTTTTCGCGGCTTGAACGGTGTGCGCAGCGCGAACGGCATGAATGGCCGAAGGTTTGGCAATTCTGGCGATTCCTTCCGCAGCAATCACGAAATGTATGCTGCTAACTCTCGACGTGCGTCGCCGCGCAATTTTCGAGAGAGCAGAGTCGGGAACTCGTCGTCGGGAAGATCTTCTACGTCGCGCTTTGGATCTTCCATGCACTTTGGATCGTACGGGTCGTCGCGCGCATCATGGGGCCGCTCGGGGGACTCATTTGGGCAGCGTGGGTTCGGCGGCGGGCGTTCGCAAAGAAGTTTCGGAGGGAAAAGCTGGGGCGGATTCCGTTCTCATGGCGGCGGTCATGCGCCGAAGGGTTTCGGAGGCGGAGGCCACTTCGGCGGTGGGCACTCCTTTGGGGGTGGACATTCCCACGGCGGCGGACACTCGGGCGGCCATGGCGGCGGGCATCGGCGCTAGCAGGCTCTGATTGACATTCCGTCTTGAAGCTCAAAATCGCAGGCGCTCTGTCGAAAAATCCCCCTTTCTTTCTCTTACTCCCATTTCTTTCTCTGATGATCCCACGGGCTTTCTGGTGCAATTCTTCCCTTCCTAGAATTCTGTGAATCCGGTATCGTTGAAGGTCCCGCGAACGAAGCTCGGACATAACCGCGCTTAATTTCGCAAACCCGATTTGTTCGCCACGACCAGTGCCAAAGCTGCCTTAAGATCAAACAGAATCCGGGAGAACTCCTGATGCGAATTCATCGTTTCGTATCGCGTAGTTTCATTCTTCTCGTCGCTCCGCTGATTTCAGCGCAAACCACTTCATTCAAACCGGCCGATACCGCACAGTTGTCAGGCTATACGGTCGCTTCCTCGAAGTCAGAGCTCGAGTGGGAAAAGAAGCTTCAGGAAGGAATCGTGAGCGAGACGGTGAAGGAAAATATGCGCCGGCTGAGCGCTCGCCCGCACCATGTGGGTTCGCCATACGACAAAGACAACGCTGAGTGGATTCTCGCAAAGTTCAAAGAGTGGGGATTCGAGGCGCGCATTGAAACTTTTCAGGTGCTATTCCCGACGCCGAAGGAGCGCGTGGTCGAACTCATAGAGCCGACGCGCTTCAAAGCCAAGCTGCAGGAGCCGGTCGTCCCTTCGGATCCGACCAGCAGTCAGACGTCTGAGCAACTGCCAACCTACAACGCGTATTCCATCGATGGAGACGTGACGGCTGCCCTGGTCTATGTCAACTACGGGACCCGCGAGGATTACGAACAGTTGGATCGTCTGGGAATATCGGTGAAGGGAGCGATTGTCATCGCGCGTTATGGAGCAGCGTGGCGCGGCACCAAGCCGAAAGTGGCGGCGGAGCATGGCGCCATCGGGTGCATCATTTATTCCGATCCGCGAGACGATGGTTTCTTCAATGGAGACGAATATCCGAAGGGCGGCTGGCGTCCGAGAGAGGGAGTGCAGCGCGGGAGCGTGATGGACACGGATTATCCGGGCGATCCTTTGACGCCGGGCATCGGAGCAACCGCCGATGCGAAGCGACTTCCGATCAGCGAAGCCAAGACCATCACGAAGATTCCCGTTTTGCCGATTTCGTATGGAGACGCGTTGCCACTCCTATCAGCTCTTGCCGGGCCAGTGGCTCCGGAGCCGTGGAGAGGCGGGCTGCCGATCACGTATCACGTCGGGCCTGGTCCCGCGAAAGTTCATTTGAAGGTTGCGTCGAATTGGGATCTGAAGCCGATTTATGACGTGATTGCCACGTTGCGCGGCGCGGAAGCTCCGGACGAGTGGGTGATTCGAGGGAACCATCATGATGCCTGGGTGAACGGAGCGGATGATCCGGTGTCGGGCATTTCGGCGGTGCTTGAAGAAGCGCGGATGCTCGGCGAACTGCACAAGCAGGGATGGAATCCGAAGCGCACGATTATCTATTGCGCATGGGATGGCGAGGAGCCGGGGTTGCTGGGTTCGACCGAGTGGGTCGAAGAACATGGAGACGATCTGGCGCAACATGCCGTCGCGTACGTGAATTCTGACAGCAATGGCCGTGGATTTTTCCACGCCTCTGGGTCGCACGATCTGGAAAAGCTCATCAACGATGTGGCTCGTGAGATCAACGATCCGGAGAAAAATATCTCAGTCTGGCAGCGGACGCGTTTGGCGCGCATTGCGAATGCGAAAACGCAGGAAGAACGCGACGAAATCCGGAAACGAAGCGAGCTGCGAATTGGGGCTTTGGGGGATGGTTCGGACTACGCTCCGTTTCTGGATCATGCGGGCGTGTCTGCGCTGAATATTGGGTATGGCGGAGAAAATGATGCGGACGCCTACCACTCCGTTTATGACGATTTTTATTGGTATACGCATTTCATGGATACGGATTTTGTCTACGGGCGTGCTCTTGCCCAAACCGGCGGCACGACGGTGATGCGACTGGCAGACGCCGATCTGATTCCTTTCGAATACACCGGCATGGCGGATACGATTGGGAGATACGTAACTGAATTGGAGAAACTGCTCAAAGAAAAGCAGGACGAAGCCAAGGAACGCGACTTGGAATTGAAGGAAGGAGTCTTCTCGGCTGTGGCGGATCCGAGGAAGACTTCTGTGCCCCCACCAAAGGAGACGGTGCCGCCTTATATGAACTTTGCTCCTCTGCAAAACGCAGTGGAGTCGCTCAAGAGAAGTGCCGAGCGCTATCAGGCCGCCGCGGCCAAAGCGCAAGCGGAGGGAGCGCCGGCGATTTCTCCGCAAGCGCTGGAAGCGATCAATACGAATTTGCTACGAATCCAGCGTAGTTTTCTATCGGAAAAAGGACTCCCGGAACGCCCATGGTTCAAGAATCAGGTGTACGCTCCGGGTGCTTACACCGGGTACGGAGCGAAGCCGTTGGCAGCTGTCCGTGAATACATGGACGAGAAGCGATGGACGGAAGCGGATGCGCAGGTTCCGGACGTGGGCAAAATCCTGGAGGATGCGGCAGCCGCGATCAATAAAGTTGCCGAGCAGTTGGAGGCAGCCGAGGCCGCAGGTCGTTGACTCTCATCTCTGGCGATTTATTCCATTTTTCAGTGTTGGTATAGCCGGCAAGAAACACAGGTTTCCTCGACTCCGGTCGGGATGACAAATTTCTCGGCGCGGCTCGAAGCCGCGCCTTTTCCAAGCGCTCCGACTTATTTCTCGAACCACTGTTACAGGATATTGATCGAGCGAGGGGAAAGACTCTGATCCTTCGTCTTCCGTTAAGGGATCTTCAGCCGAGATCTCCGGTAGTAGGTCCAAAGTTAGCGCGCAAAGCTGAGCTCTCGGTCGGACGCGCTCGATTTCTTCGCCGGCACATCTTCCACTCTCAACATCAACAGAGCTGCCAGAAGCAATGCTCCGCCGCCAATCATCACGATCGCCAGCCGGACATCGATGGAAGCAGGCAGGCGCGGGATCAGAAAGTTGACGACGCGATTGAAAAACGCCCCGGCGATGATTTCGGGAATCACGATGAATGCGTTGAAGATTCCCATGTAGACGCCAAAGCGGTCGGGCGGCAATGAGCCGACCAACACGGCATACGGCATGGAGAGAATGCTGGCCCAGGCAATGCCGACGCCCAGCATAGGACCCAACAGCAACCATTGGCTGTGAATGAATGCCACCGACAGCAATCCGAGTCCTCCACAGGCGAGACAGAGACTGTGAGTGGCCTTGCGGCCGAGCGATTGCGCGATCTGCGGCAGTACCATGGCAAAGACAAAGGTTACGGCCGAGTAGAAGGCGAAGCAGATTCCGCCCCACTTCACGCCTTCGGTGTAGCCGGAAGACTGCGGCGTGGTGGCGCCGAACACGCTGCGCGCGATGGCGACTCCAAAGTACAGCCACATGCAGAACAATCCGAGCCACGTGCAGAACTGCACTGGGGCGAGCTGGCGCATGGTGCGCGGCATCTTTCGGATGGCGCTCAGAATGTCGGCGACATTGCTGGCGATTCCTCTGCGTTCTTTTTTATTGCGCTCAAATTCAATCAAGTTTTCGGGTGGATATTCGGGCGTCGTGAGAATCGTGTAAAGGACTGCTCCGAAGTAAACCGCGGCGCCCAAATAAAAGGAGAGGCGCACGGTATAAGGGATTGCTGAGGCGGATCCGCCGGTGTCGCTGACTCCGAACCAGCGAGTGAGAATGTATGGCATGGCCGAAGCGAAGACAGCGCCCAGTCCGATGAAGAAACTCTGCATCACGAAACCGCCGGTTCGCTGGGATTCGGGGAGCAGGTCGGCAACGAAGGCGCGGAACGGTTCCATGCTGACGTTGATGGAAGCATCGAGAATCCAGAGCAGGCCGGCTGCCATCCAGACCGCAGAACTGCGCGGCATGAGAATTAATGCCACCGAGCTCAGGATCGCGCCGGCAAGGAAATAAGGCCGGCGGCGGCCGAGCGGTCCCCAGGTGCGATCGCTGGCGTGGCCGATGATGGGTTGCACGAGAAGGCCTGTGATGGGAGCGGCCAGCCACAAGTAAGCGAGCTGATCGGCGCGTGCGCCGAGGTACTCGTAGATCGGGCTCATGTTGGCCATCTGAAGTCCCCAGCCAAACTGAATGCCGAGGAATCCAAAGCTCATGTTCAGCATCTGCAGAGTAGTCCGGTTCGGTTTGTCCATGGACCTCGCCTTGTCGAGCAAAAGCTATCGATCGTACAACCCGACCATCTCGTGCAAACGCCTCGCGAGTTGCGGTGTCAGAGCACCCGGCTTGAATCGCCAACGCCAATTGCCTTTCGCGGTGCCGGGAAGATTCATGCGGGCCTCGCTGCCCAAACCCAGCACGTCTTGAAGAGGAATGATCGCGAGATCGGCGATTGAAGACAGAATGGTTCGAATCATGACCCATTGAATCGGTTGGTCGTGAAGGTCAAGATAGGCGCGGGCAAAGGCACGCTCTTTGGCAACGTCCTCGGGAGTGCGCGTGCTGTCGCTCGCGCCGGAACTGTTCCACCACCCGACAGTCGTGTCGTTATCGTGTGTTCCGGTGTAGGCTGCCAGTTCTCGCGTGTAATTGTGGGGACGAAACGATGGGCCTTGCGGATCTTTTCCGAAAGCGAATTGAAGAATCGCCATTCCCGGGAATTGGAATCGAGCGCGAATGAATTCGACCTCCGGAGTGATGACGCCGAGGTTTTCAGCGATGATCGGAAGCTCGCCGAATTCGCGCTCGAGTACGGCAAAGAATTCGGCGCCTGGACCTTTGACCCAACGTCCATCGATTGCAGTGGTCTGGCCGCCGGGAATCTCCCAGTAAGCTTCGAATCCACGAAAGTGATCGATGCGAACGGCGTCGTAGAGCTCGAGCGCCGCGCGGAAACGCTCGATCCACCACCGGTAGCCAGTTTGCTGCAAGCGGTCCCAGCGGTAAATTGGATTTCCCCAGCACTGGCCGGTCGCGCTGAAGTAGTCCGGGGGCACGCCGGCGATTTTGATCGGCTGTCCGCTTTCAGAGAGCTGAAAGAATTCAGGATTCGTCCAGACGTCGGCGCTATCGAGGGCGACGTAAATCGGGATGTCACCTACGATGCGAATCCCAGCGTTGTGGGCGTAGGACTGAAGTTCCTTCCACTGACGGAAGAATTCGAATTGCCAGTATTGCACGGCGAGGATGGAGTCATTCAGCCGAATCTTCGCGGCGCCAAGGCCAGCGGTTGTTCGTTGAGCGATGTCGGCGGGCCAGAGGTTCCAGGCAACGTCGGCGTGTTGTGCTTTGCACGCCATAAAGAGCGCAAAGTCAGGGAGCCACGAGGTATTGTTTGCGCAGAAGTCATCGAAGGCGCGACGGTGCTCTCCTGGCGCCGCGCTGAGAAAACGCGCAGCAGCTGTTTTCAACAACTTTGTCTTCCACTCGATGACATTGCCGAAATCGACGTGGTCGTCGGGGAAGACAGGCTGGTCGCGAAAATCCGCGGATTCGAGAATTCCCTGCTCGCGCAACTTCTCAAGGCTGATCAAGAGATGGTTTCCGGCATGCGCTGAGAAACACTGAAAAGGCGAATCTCCGTAGCCGGTAGGATTCAGGGGTAAGACTTGCCAAAGTTTTTGTCCCGCATCTTTAAGGAAATCGACAAACGCAAAAGCCTCCAGCCCGAAGTCACCAATGCCGTGTGGACCCGGCAAGCAAGTGGGATGAAGCAGGACGCCGCTGGCGCGAGGAAATCGCATGGAATCTAAATCCGGCGAATCAGACCGGCGACAAGCATAAACCAAGATCGAACGGCGTGATCGATGATTTAATAATCTTCTCTCACGGACTGACCTTGAAAACGGCGATGGATTGAGGCCCGAGTTGAACTCGCGCATCGTGCTCCTGAATGGTTGCGGAAGCGCCGCCGAATACGGATTCCAGTTCGTGCGCGTTCTCGAGCGGAGTGTCCTCCAGCGGAATCTTAAAGTCACGAGAGGACGATGCGTTGTTATACACGACGAACAGCTTTTCTTCGGGCAGTTCGCGTAGAAAAGCATAGTAGGTATCGTCCCAACCGATGTGCCACTGCTTCCCGGTGCGCAAAGCAGGATGGGCGCGGCGTAAGGCCAACAGCGACTGGACGTGCGCAAAGATATCCTGCTGCTGGACCGTTCGTCCGGCGGCGATGAACGCGTTTCGCTCGTCACCGGGAAATCCGCCAGGAATGTCGCGGCGATTGTCGGGATCCGGACCGCCGGGCATGCCGATTTCATCGCCCGAGTAAATCTGCGGAATTCCGCGAAAAGTCAGCAGCAAAGAGAATGCAGCTTTCAACTTGGCGGTGTTGCTGCCCGGCTCGCTGACGAAGCGTGGATGGTCGTGATTGCCGATAAATGTCACCAGCATTTCGGGATGCGGGTAGAGGTCATCACGCTGGAGCACATCGATGATCTTCTGCATCGGCGCTCCGCCAATGACTACCTCGCGCAAAGCCTGCTCCATTGGGAAGTCGAACACGGTGGCGAGACCGGTATCGATGCCATCGAATTCCTTGCGGCCGCCTTCAAAAAACGATGTTATGGTCGGATCGGCGTCGGCAACTTCGCCGATGCTGTTGATACGCGGGTACACCGCGCCCACGCCCTTGCTCCACTGACTCCAGAACGCTCGCGATGAATAAGGAAAGGTATCGATTCGAAAGCCATCGAGTTGGGCAATCTCGGTCCACCAGATCGCATTCTGGACGAGATATCTGCTGAGAAGAGGATCGTCCGGATTGAGATCCGGAAGCTTGCCGGCAAACCAGCCCTCGACCGTCCTCCGATACTCGCGGGGAGAGGCGTGCGGATCGACCAGCCCGGAAAACGAGTACGCGGGTTCCAGGTGGTGCGCTGGCGAGCCATGAAACCAGGTGGGCGTTGGCGGATCGTTGGCCCATGGATGATGAGGGCCCGTGTGATTCGCCACGAAATCGATCAACACCTTCATGCCGAGTTTATGAGCATCGGCGACCAAGTCCTGATATTCGCGCATCGATCCCATGTGCTGGTCGAGGGCATAGAAGTCGACGACGTGATAGCCGTGGTAATCGGAGTCGGTATTTTTCCAAACCGGAGTCAGCCACAGCGTCGTGACGCCGAGATCGTGCAGATACGGCAGATGCTGGTGGATGCCGCGCAGGTCGCCGCCGTGATACGCCATGGGGTTGCTGCGATCGTACTTACCTGTCGAGGCGAAAGGTTGGTCGTTGCTCGCATCGCCATCCGCAAAACGATCGGGCATTATGAGATAGATGACGTCGTCGCGCGACACCCCTTCAAAGCGGCCTTCGCCGTTGGCCCTGGCCAGTAGTGGCAACCGGATCGACGCAGTTCCGCCTGTTGTCGTGAGACGCAGATTGAATGCTTCTGCCGGGAGATCGGGACTCAACCGCAGGTGAACGAAAAGATAATGCCCGTTGGCTGATGGTTGTGAATCCAGAACGGTGGCGCCGGCGGTTTCGCTCTCTACTCGTGCACCAGAAAGATGTTCGCCTGTTGCCAGCAAAGAAAGTTCCGGAGTAAAGTTCGTCCACCAATTCGGCGGCTCGATTTTTTGGACGATCGGCGCCTGCGCTCGAGCCAAAACGCTCAGCATGAGCGAGCAGGCCAGCAGCAGTGAGAGGGGGATGGTTCTTGTATTCGTCATGGCAGCAACGTCGGCCTGGATTGTGGAAGCCTGCACGGAGCGTCGAAATCTTGCCCATTTTGAGATATTGTGCAGCTCGCAAGAGACACAGGATCCCTCCACTCCGCTTGCCATTCCCTTCGGGAGCGGCAAGCTCCGGTCGGGATAACAATAGAGGATGACAATGGGCGCGCATTCCAAGAGTGTCAAGAGGCGCTTGAGAAAATCTTCTCAAGCGCCTTCCTGGCGTTGGGATCAGAAGGATACACGTATCGCGAGTTCGAGCTGACGATTCGAGGGGGCAACTCGAGCGTTGAGCAACTGACCGAAGTCGCCGTTGTTGTAGTTGGTGTCCGGGTTCTGGAATTGCGGCGTATTGGTCAGGTTGTAGACCTGCGCGCGCAACTGGGTCGTGACTCGTTCCCCGACCGGGATGTTCTTTACCAGGGACATATCCCAGCTGTGAGTTCCCGGACCCGGGAAGAAGTTACGAGGCAGATCGCCGACCAGGCCTGCGGGAGCCGTAAACGCGCCCGTCGGACAGCTGATCCAGACATGCCACGAGACGTTTGTTTTGCATCCGCCATTGTAGTCCGGGCGGCCATTCGGGCTATTCGGCGCCCCCGAGATGTCCAGTGGGGTGCCGGTAGCCAGCACAATTACGTTGTTCCATTGCCAGCCGCCAATCACGTAATCGACGGCTTTCGGAACATCGCGGGCAAGCATCTTTCCCCGTCCGAATGGAAGCTCGTACAGGGAGCTCAGGGTAAAGAGGTTGCGCTGATCGGTATCCGAATTGCCGCGTTGATACTGCAGCTCCGGCTGACCGTTGCTACCCATCAAGACGCCACCGGATGAGCCGAATGCCGAGGTGGAGTTATCAAGGGTGTGCGACCAGGTGTAGGCTGCCGTGACTTGAAGTCCGTTGCCCATGCGTCGCGTCAGCTTCGTCTGCAGACCGTTGTAGCTTCCGCTGCCGATCATCTCCGTCGCATTGATAGAGCCGACGCCATTCGGGTTGATCGTGCCTCCAAACGGGAACCAGCTTGTCCCAGGATTCGAGCCAAGAACGGTTGCGTTGGCATTGAACGTAGTGGCAAGATTTCCCATCTTGGTTCCAACGTAGGCAACGGCGAACGATGTCTGGTGATCCAAGACACGCTCGACTTGCATGTTCCATTCCTGGATATGCGAGTTCGGGCTGTTTTCGGGCTGGTAAACCACATTGTTGGTGTTGGTTACCGCAGTCGGTGCGATGCCAACTTTCGGCGGAAGAGCGCCGGTGGCTGTGCTGGGATCGGTCGCTCCGGCCGCCGC
This sequence comes from uncultured Acidobacteriota bacterium, assembly GCA_963763845.1. Classification (GTDB taxonomy): domain Bacteria; phylum Acidobacteriota; class Terriglobia; order Terriglobales; family Acidobacteriaceae; genus Sulfotelmatobacter. Next base: position 266,760 of record CAVXPX010000003.1, on the reverse strand, counting down.
TACTCCAGTGAACGTAAATCGGTAACCAGTGCCGCAGGTCGACACCGTGGGACAAGCATAATAGGTCGAACTGCCGTTGAAGTCGGGGTTATTTGAGAGTTCATTGGCAACACCACCGCGATCCAGGTAGTAGAACAAGCCATAGCCGCCGCGTATGACCGTTTTGCCATCGCCACGCAGGTCGTAGGCAAATCCGAGGCGCGGACCCCAATCGTCATGCGGAGTCTTGATCAAAGCGGCAGGCCATCCGCCCGCTCCTGCCTCAACCAGTTCGCCCGTTGCTGGATTGAAATTGGACATGTGGTTGTGGGCTTCGGTTGGCCAGCTGAGAGTGTCGTAGCGAAGGCCAAGGTTCAGCGTGAGCTTGCGGGTGAGACGGAAGTCATCTTGAGCGAAGAAGCCATTTTCCCAGCTGCGGGTCTGATAGTACCCGCTAAATGCGCCAACCGAGTACGCTCCCATGAACCCGGACAGGAGTTCGGAAGTCTCATATCCGGTAAACGTTCCGTGAGAGGAAGTGGGGGCTGGCATGCCCCCATAGTTGCCGTCGTCGATCCAGAAGTAGCCTTTGGCATTATTTCCCTGATCCCAGTTCACGTCACGGTGAATGATGCTGGCGCCGAACTTGAAGATGTGTTTTCCCTTGGTCCAGCTCAGGGAGTCAGTGAACTGGTTGGTTGGTTCGACAATTAGATATGGCCCGCCATCGCCGATATAACTTAGGTTCCCATACCACCCGCCGATGATGGGCATGCCGCCGAGTAGTGGCGAAGTGTTGGCATTTTGAATCCCAATGTTGGCCGCCACAGGAACGCTACCATTAGGCTGTTGATAGCCGGAAAGGTCCCGAATCCAACCGTAGTGGAACTCGTTGACAGTCGAGGGGCTGAGAAAATGGGTCCAGCCCAAGGCAACCTGGCGCGGATGGGACGGATTGATGCCGCCGCCCGAAGGCAGTAAGTGACTGGAATCTTTCAGAATTTGAGTGCCATTCAGAAAATCCGTTCCCAAGCTGTAACGGGCGAAGAGAGTGTCCTTTGACGTGGCCACAAAGTCCAAGCGCGCGTCGTAGTCGTTCATGTTGATGACGTTTTGTTCTATCTGGCTGAAATTCGGGTCGTTGGCCGCGACATTTGCAGTTGAGATGTTCGGGAGTGGAAACAAATTCAGATATTTAATGGCCGGCTGAATCTGGTTCGCCGAGGGAATCATATTGATATTAGCCCCAGGCAGGTCGTTCGTGGTATCCCAGCCGAAGGGCAGGCAGGTGGTGGGGTCGAAAATGTATCCATTTCCAGCCGAAGCTAAGGCGTTGGGCTGAGCAGCCGCCGCGGCAGCACAACCCGGCAATCCGGAGTATGGCAGGCTGGTAGCAGTTCCAGTGCCCGCGGCAAGCAGTTCAGTGAAGTCGCCCTGGCGCATCAGAGCCGTTGGCACGCGGGTGGTATCAACGCCGTTGGGCAGAGTTTGGCGCCAACCCTGATAATCAACAAACGCGAACAGCTTGTTCTTCCAGAGAGGTCCGCCCAGTGACGCGCCGAACTGATTGCGACTTAGCGGAGGAAGAGGCACACAGCCCGACTCGCCAGTATGGGTGCACTGAGGCTCGTTGGTGTACTGAAAGACATCCGCAGCGCCGATTTTGGAGCGGTTGAACCAGTATGCTGCCCCATGTATCTGATTAGTCCCAGATTTAGTGGCGACCTGTACGATGGCGCCCCCCGCGCGGCCAAACTCCGCCGCCGCAACGTTGGTAGTGGTCTTGAATTGATCTATGTCTTCGATCGCCGGAATGATCACGATCGTATTGACCAATGACTCGTTGTTATCAATGCCGTCAACGAGGTAATTGTTAGCCTGAGGTCGCAGGCCATTCACCGCCAGTGCGGCTGAACCTGAATCGTAGTTGCGCCAGGTCTCGGCTGCCGGGTTTCCGTAAGCGATGCCGGCTGCGTTATTGGTATAAGAACCGCGGCTGACCCCCGGAGTCATCAAGGCCAGCGATGTAAAGTTGCGGCCGTTCAACGGGAGATCCACCACTTGCTTTCCCTGGATGATTTCGCCGGCTGACGATGTCGCCGTGTCAACCAGGGGGATCGCATTTGTGACTTCAACGACTTCACGGACCGAGCCGACCTCCAATTTGAAGTTGAGTTCCTTCACTTGGGAGATGTCGAGCGCGAAAGTCGCGGACACGGTCTTGAAAGATTCCTTGTTAGCTTCCGCTTTGTAGTGGCCCACCGGCAATGCGTTTAAAACGTAATTTCCGTCGGCCTGACTTTGAGTCGTGACAGCGCGGTTGGTTTCAAGCTCAGTCACTCGCACTGTCGCGTCCGGGATAGCAGCGCCCGAAGTATCAGTGACGGTTCCGATCAGACGACCGGTCTCCGATTGCGGGAAGGCTGCTATGCCTGTCCATAGCACAAGCAAGATCAACAGAAATAACATTTTGGCGAACTGCTTCATAATTCCTCCGAGATGAGGTTGCAGGGGCAAATTCCTATGTTGGCGGCATCGAGGAATTCCTCGACGCACGCACAAACCTTCATATGTGATCAGAATCACATCCGTTGGCAGGAATCACATGCAGAGTGATACGTGTTAGGACGCACATGGTCCTGCGCGAAACCGTTGAACTTGCACGTTGCAGGTCAAAACCGGTCAGAACACACGTTTCAGTAAGTTTTTATTCCGTTACGGTAGTAAGCGATTGAGTTTCTTGACCATACCTTCGGCTGTTACTTCATTGTTGAGTGGCTGTAACTATCATGCTTCCCTATGATTCTCACGCATTCTCCGAACAAGTAGAGCGCATTATGAAAAGCCATAGTATGCGGGGGGCAGAGTCACTCTTGCGCCTGCTGCAATATTGCGCAAAACAATCGCTTGAACATCCGGACGAGTTGCTGAAGGAGTATCAGATCGCACGGGAGGTCTACGGGCGAGGTCCAGACTTTGATCCCCAGTCGGATTCTTGCGTACGCGTGCAAGCTGGACGCTTGCGACTCAAGCTGGCGGAATACTACGCGAGTGAGGGAACGAATGATCCAGTCTTACTGAAACTGCCGAAAGGCGGATATCACGTCGTTTTTGAGATGAGATCGGTCGCAGCAGATTCCCATTCTGGAACTTCTGTGGAAAGGCCGAATCGCTCGTTCGCTGTCCCTCCCTTCTGGCGCTTCGCGCTTATCGGATCGCTAACATCTTTGCTTACGATGCTTGCCGTAGTTGGGAGTTTGCTGTGGGGCCGGAAGCACAATGATCCTTCGGTCGCCAGCGCTCACGAACTTCGCACGGCCTCGACTCCTCTGGCTGAGTTCTGGAGGCCATTCACTACCGATGAAGAAGAACCGTGGGTGATCTACAGCAACGCAGCCTTTGTCGGACGTCCAGAGAGTGGCATGCGTTACTTCAATGCACGCAAGGACTCGGGCAGCACGATTTACGATCACTACACAGGAGTGGGAGAAGTGCTGGCTGTCCACGACCTGGATGAAGCGTTTGCTTCCCTGGGCCGTCATATCCGGGTAAAGCGCGGTAGCTTGTTTTCGCTGGACGACACGCGCAACGCGAACCTCGTATTTATTGGATCGCCGTCCGAAAATCTTTCGCTCCGGGATATTCCCACTTCGCAGGAATTCGTTTTCCAAAGAGCCACAACTGGACCGCGCAAAGGCGACCTTGAAATCGTCAACACGCACCCGAAGGCGGGAGAAGCGGCGAGCTACATAGCCAGCCCGTCGGGATCTGCAATGACAGAAGACTATGCTGTCATTGTGTTCGTGCCGGGAGCGACCTCGGAGCGGGTGGTCCTGATTCTGGCGGGTACGACTACATTTGGAACCCAGGGCGCGGTCGAGTTCGTCTCTACCCCGGACTATGTTGCCAAGCTACTGCAGCAGTTGCCGGGCTCCACGACTCAGATGAACCCGTTTGAGGCGCTGCTCCACGTGAAGATCGCAAAAGAAGTTCCCGTCGACACCGAGTTAGTCGCGGTACGCTCCCGCTAAAAATCAGTCTTCTGCTCAGGCTCTGCGTTGCCGATCGGCGGCGCTTTCGGAGTTCCAGCCGAGGGGGGAATGACACCCAATCCTAATTACTTCGCATTTCCATTCCCCGGCACCTCGTCTGTCCTTTATATTATCGATAATTTGCGGAGAAGATCGGTGGCATGGTGGAAGCCGATAGTCTGCTCTGGCAGGGGAAAACCATTGTGAACAGCAGTTTTGTGAATTCGTCGGCAGTTCTGGCTGTTGTGGCCATCCCGAGCACGGTGATCTGGGCATGTCTTGCTTTTGGCGTGGTTTTTGCCATCGGGCTGCTAACGATTTTTCTTAGCGGTGACTGGCAGGAGGAGCGAGGACTCGACAAGCTGGTTCTGTTCGGGCCGGTATTTTACGCGGCGCCGATCGCGGCCTTCGGTACCGAACATTTCACGCTGACCCAGACGATCGCGTCGATCGTGCCAGCGTGGATTCCCTGGCACATATTCTGGGCATACGTCGTGGGTGCGTGCTTTATTGCAGCCGGGCTGAGCCTGGTGACCAGGATTCAATGGCGTCTGGCGGCGAGTTTGCTCGCATTGACGTTTTTCCTCTTCGCCGTGCTGATGGATATCCCTGGTTGGCTGCAGAATCCGCGAGGCCGCTTTGGACTGACGTTCGCGCTGCGGGAATTGTCCTTCAGCGGCGGACCTCTGGCGCTCGCTGTTGCCCTCAGCGAGCAGGGGCGAGAGCGCGGAATGCACATTCTTCGCACGATCGCGCGGTACTTCATTGCCGTGACGGTGCTGTTTTACAGCTTCGAGCAATTCATGCACGGCGATCACGTTCCGGGCGTTCCTCTGGAGCCGCTGACGCCAAGATGGATTTTCGGACACGCGATCTGGGCGTACTTCGCGGCGGTTATCTACGCAGTTGGGGGAATCCCGTTGCTGCTTGGCAAGAAAACTCGCGCCGCCGCGACATGGGTTGGATTGGCCGTGCTCGTGGTGGAGTTGTTCGTCTATGTGCCGATCGGAGTCGTGGAACGCGCCAGCCTCGACAATGGATTTAATTACTGGGCAGATACGCTGATGTTTTGCGGCGCCGTTCTTATGCTCGCAGGCGCCATGCCGCGCGAGGCTTCTCGCCAGACCTAACGATTCATCAGAAATCGATCCGGTAAACCCGCACGCTCTGCGCTGGGACATCCGCTTGCAGATTCAGGCTGGTTCCTGCGTGAGCGACTTCCTGACTCGTCATGATCTCGCGGATGCGGGAGGCAGGTTTTTCGAGTATTCGGGAAAAGTCCACTGCTGCGGGCTTATCTGTATGGTTGAAGAAGAATACCCAACGCCCGTTCGGCGCATACATTTGACGAAGCTCCAACAGCCTCGGAGCATGTAGATTGGGTTCGGCGATGCCAGCCCAATGCATCAGGAGCCCGCCGAGCGGATGCATCGCAACCGGATGCTCATAATTTTCCTGCCCAGCAAATCCGCCGAAGATGATCGCTCTTCCCTTCTGATATTTGTTCTCGTAGGCAAGCGGAGTTCCGTCGGACAGAAATGCGACGGGCCGCGCCGAATGATCTTCGACATCGAACTGTTCCTGGAAAGTCATTGCTTTGAACTGAAATGCTCCCCACTTCACTTCGAACTCCTTTGTCGGAAGAAGCTGCTTCTCGCGGACTCCCAGCATTTCGTCCCAACCGAAGCCGGGAACTTTGGGCTCGGCATGTCCTCTTTCGTCCACCCAGCCCGGGCGCGCTTCGACGAATAGGTGTCCGCCGGCGGAAACATAATCTTTCAGAGTATTAGCTTCCTGGTCCGTGAGCATTAAAGGATAAGGAACAATCACCAACTTGTATTGCTGCAGATTATCTCGGGCGAGCTCGCGAGAACTGAGCACGTCCACCGGCAGATTCCTTTCAAAGAACATCCGGTGATATCCCGCTACAGCTTTATGAATGGCCGTGCGGCTGCCTTCCTCGTCGTATCCGCCGAGCAGCGGAACTAGCGGACTGAACACGATCGCCACTTCCGCGCGCTCTGGATGCGACTGTAACAACAGATCAGAGTTCTGCTGGATTTTTGCGGCGATCTCGCCTGCGTGGCGGCTGCGATCTGTGAGCGTGCCATCCAGGTTGATCATTCCGTAGCCGCCCGACTCGTATCCGGCGTTCATGGGATAAAACGCGTAATAGTTGATGGCCCGAGCTCCACGCGCCACCATGCCCCAAGTCCACATCTCCAAATCGGTAGAGGTCACGGGGGAGCCAATGATGGTGCCATGCACGCCGTATCCGGACTGAAGTTCTCCAACGTAAAATCCACGCCCTGCGGTCATGTTGGCGGTTAGGTCCATCGCCAAGACTCGCCGTTCGAGCGTCCAATTGTTTTCTGGGGAAGTTAGTTTGGGATAGAAGCTGGTTCCGAAAAAATCGACGGAGTTCTTCATCAGATAATCGTCCGTGGGATCGTACGGATCGGCCAAAGTGCGTATCAGGGGAGAAGGATTGGGCGCATGGCTGGTGGTGACATGATCCGGATCGACCGCTTTCACAGCCTCGTTGCGCATCTGTAAATCCTCGGCCAGTTTGTAGCCGTAATAAACGCGCCAGTCCATGAAATCGGTATACGTAAGGATGGTTCCGTAACGCGGGGGCTCAACCTGGCTCCAGTCAGTAAACGTGCGATGCCAGGCCTCGTTGAGCCGGTCCAGTGTGTGATATTTCTGCTTGAGCCACTGCCGGAACCGCTCCTGGCTACTGGGGCAATAGCAGAACATCGGCTCAGACTTGTATCCAACGCGCGCCCAGTTCAGTGCGGCTGGCTCACTCCAGAGGTCCCATCCATAAAACGCGGGAGCTGCGGCCGCGTGTCTTGCCACTTCCTGAAAGAAATCGAGAACCGCTTTTCGTACGCCGCGATGATCGAAGCAGTATCCGGGGGCAGCCTGGGAAGGAATCGGCTGGCCATCTTGCGCAGCGTATCGTCCGTCGGGATACTTTGTCCCAACCCATTCAGGAGCCGAATCGACGTAAACCTGAACGATGACCTTCAGGCCAACTTCATTCGTCAGGCGCAGCAACAGATCCAGGTTCTCGAGGTGGTATTTGCCCTCTTCGGGTTCGGCGACGTTCCACTCCACCCAGGTTCGGACTGTGTTGAAACCTAGCTGCTTTATCTTCAACAGGTCTTCTTTCCACAGTCTGGGTGAATCCGGAGTAATGGTTTCGAGCATTGGAGCGCGCGCTTTGCCGCCGCTGTACCACACTGAAACAGGAAAAAATGTTGCCGTGCGCTTGGTGCTCTTTCCGATGTCCGAATGAAACAACAAGAGAGCGCGCTGTGGGCGATCAATTGGAACTTGGGCACCAGTCAAGGCAAGCATGCTTGTTGCAATGGCGAGGATGAAAAAGGATGACAGTTTTTGTGGCACGATTCGCTCGCGTTTCCCAGAATTTTGCAGGAGCATTGTACGCCGAAGAAGGACGGGCGCCAGCATTGTGCGATCCAACGCGCCGGGAGCTGGCGTGTTCTGCATGCAGAATGGCGCGCTTCGCATAGCATGGCATTCCGTAAACCACTAAGGTAATGTTCAACTTGCGCATGAGGAAACTTTTGCATCTGGCAATTGATTGCAAAGGATGGGCACGGGCGAGTTAAGATATCGGCAAAAGGCAAGAAATAGCTTTTGCCATCGCGAACTGGGGTTCGGGAAATACAGGCAGACATCAGGGTCCATCCGAAATTGGGTGTGCCTCTTGTTGAAGGGAGTCCTATGATCACACTCAACGTGAATGGAGTACGGCGCGAGGTTCAGGCGGCTGACGATACTCCATTGCTCTACGTGCTGCGCAACGAACTCGAATTGATCGGTCCTCAGTTCGGCTGCGGGCTCGCCCAGTGCGGCGCCTGCGCTGTTCTGGTGGACGGGAAGGAAACGCGTTCGTGCGTCACTCCTGTCGCAAGCGTCGCTAGCCAGGAAATTACCACCCTGGAAGGGCTACCGGCCCGGTGGGCCAAGCAACATCGTCTTTCGGCGGAGGAAGCGAAACACACGCTGCATCCGGTGCAGCAGGCCTGGATCGAAGAGCAGACTCCGCAGTGCGGCTTTTGTCAGAACGGAATGATGATCAAAGCTACCGAGTTGCTCGAAAGCAATCCCAATCCGAGCGTAGCGCAAATCAAAGAGGCATTCACCAACTCAGGCCCATCTCCCAATCTCTGCCGTTGCGGAACCTATCTGGCGATCATGGAAGCCGTACAACACGCCGCTACGATCATGGCGAAAAGGAGCTAAGCGATGGCCAGCATCAGCGAACGACCTGCAAACGTCCTCGGGCCCACCCTCTCCCGCCGCCAGTTCATCAAGGCGGGCGGCGTTCTCGTCGTGGGTTTCAGCTTTGTTGGCCCAGAGCTTCTGAAAGCTGATTCGGGCAAGCCCTCTATTTTCAAGAACTCTCTCGATCCCACGCTGCCGAGTTCGTGGATCGAAGTTTACCCGGACAACACACTCCTGATTCGCACCGGCAAAAGCGACTTCGGACAAGGCTCGACCTTCACCGCATACCGGCAGATTGTGGCCGAAGAGTTGAGTGTCCCCTTCGAGGCCATCACGACTGTCATTGCGGGGGACACCGATCGCACGCCTGACGGCAGCGGTGCCTTCGATTTTCTGGGACACGGAATGCCGAACATCCGCAAGGCGGCCGCCTACACCTATCAGGCGCTGCTCGATCTCGCATCAGAAAAACTTGGTGTGCCCAAGGATAAGCTTTCCGTGAGGGATGGCGTTGTTTCAGGAGCAGGCAAGAGCATCTCTTACGGCGACCTTGTCAAGAATCAGCAACTGAAGCTCACGATCCCGGTCAAGGGAGAGCTGACCAGCATCTTCGGCCTGACCGTCGAAGGCAATCCGCCAATGAAGCCGGTAAGCCAGTACAGCGTGATTGGCAAGTCGTTTAAGAATTCCATTATCAGTTCGAAAGTCGCTGCGAAGGAAACATGGGTCACAGATGTTCGCCTTCCGGGAATGTTGCACGCACGGATAGTGCACCCGAAGACGCTCGGTTCAACTTTGGTCTCCGCCGGCCAGCTGGATAAGACCAAGTTCCCGAATTCACAAGTGATCGTGAAGGGCAATCTTGTCGGAGTAGTTGCGCCCACGGAGTGGGAAGCGATTCAGGCGGCGGATCAGGTCGCCAGCGCTACAAAGTGGAGCGACTGGAAAGGTCTACCCGGAAACGCGAAGCTCTACCAGCATCTTCGAGAAGAATCCGACTGGACGAGCGCTCCAGTCGAGAAGAGTAAGGCGGCGAAAGGCGACGTAGATCCGGCCCTAAAATCGGCGCGCAAAAAGCATTCTGCGACTTATCAGTTGTCCTATATGAAGCACGCGCCAATCGGGCCGACCATGGCCGTGGCGGACGTGAAGTCCGACGGCACGGTCCACATCTACACGCACAACCAGAATCCACAGGCGCTTCGCGGCGAGATCGCGATGATGCTCCACACTACGCCCGATCACGTCATTGTGCACTCGTATCCCGGCCCCGGCCATTATGGTCGATCAAACGGCGGAAATGCGGGGGCGGAAGACGAAGCGGTGCTGTTGTCGCAAGCTGTCGGAAAACCCGTGCGCGTGCAGTGGATGCGCGCCGACGATATGCAGTGGTCTACGCAATCGGCGGCCGCATTTTCGGATGTGCAGATTGCTCTCGACGAAAAAGGAAAGATTGCCGCCTATCAGATCGATCATTACATGCCTGCCATGCAGGATGATCGCCCGATCGGGGCGGTGCTGGCGGGACTGCCCACGATGTCGGCGCCAGAAGTGCATTCCGGCGGAGTGACGTCCACCGTGAACAGCCTCGAGGATCCATGGGTGTACGCTCAGGTTCCTAACCTCGCAGAGCGTGGTCACGGCACGTTCCAGGTCGGGCAGAAATCTTCGCCCATTGCCGTCGGCCTCCGCGATCACAGCATGCGCACGCCAGGGCAGTTCCAGCAGAACTATCCGCGCGAACTCGCGATCAGTGAGGCAGCGGCGCTTGCGGACGCAGACGCGCTTCAGTTCCGCATCGACCACACCAATGAAGCACGAGCGATTGCTGTGCTGACGGCAGTAAGGGATGCGTCGGTCTGGGACACGCGTCCCTCGCCGCGTCGGGATAGCGTGTCTACCGGAAGCTCGCCGGTCCGCGGACGCGGGGTCTCTCTGATGTTACGCAGCGGCAGCTACTGGGGGTGCGTCTGCCAGATCGCAGTCACTCCCAGCACCGGCAAGATCGTGGTCGAGAAGTATACGGTCGCGGTCGATCCGGGCATCGTTGTCAATCCGATGCAATTGAAGCGGCAGGTCGAAGGCGGGGCTGTGATGGGAGTCAGCCACGCGCTGTTCGAGGAAGTGATGTTCGACGAAAGCGGAATTACGGTAGATGACTGGACTTCTTACTCAATTCCGACCATGTCCGACATCCCAGAGGTCAAAGTGGTGCTAATCAACAATCCAAAAGTTGGGGCATACGGTGGAGGTTCGGAGGCGGCCAATGCGCTCGCCGCCCCCGCGATTGCAGCAGCCCTGCACGATGCTACGGGAAAGATGCTGCGACGGCTCCCGCTAAAACCCGATTACGTGCAGGCGGCATTGAAGAGTTAGTGGAACGACATGCGGGGGCATGCGGCGGGAGTCGCCGTCGGCAAAAACATTCACGACATAGGGCGGACTTCCCTTCTATTTCACTCGACCAATGATGAGCGCGCTTGGTCCGGGTAGGTTAATCCGGCTTATGTCTTCGAAGCCGGACTCGTTCATCCATCGCGTGTATTCGAGCTCACTGTAAGTGGCTCCCGCGTCGGTCGACACCAGCATGTTCAGCGAGAAGAGTGCGGCCTGCTGCGGTCCGGTCCTATCCGGATTGAGGATGAAATCCTGAACCACAAGGCGTCCGTTCGACGCGAGTGCCTGCCGGGCTCGGCGAAAGAGATCCAGGTTCTGCTCCTCCGAAAACATGTGGCAGATGGCGTTGAGCATGACGACGTCGTAGCCGGAACCGAAATCGGAGTGAAGCATGTCGCCCGCGCGGACGGTGACTTGTCCAGCGGCTCCGGCCTTCGCAACATAATCAGCGGTCAGCGGGATGACCTCCGGCAGGTCGAGGATTTCGCACCGCACGTCCGGAGATGCCTTGGCAAATGCGATGGAATAGGCTCCGGAACCGCCGCCCAGGTCTAGGATCCGGTGGACACCATCCATTCCCAATGCGGCTACAACCTGCGGGGCTCGCGCTTTGGCGTTTCTCTGCATCGCTCTAATAAAGTTGAGGGTTAATTCGGGACTGCGATCACGATCAGCGGGAACGCGCGTAACGCGCCGCACGGCTTCGGTAAGGGTGCTCCAGCGATGCCAGATATTCGCGATGTGCAGTAGCCCGTTGCGATGATTGTCTTTCGAACCCTGAACAAAGTAGCGGGCGGATTCGACCGTGTTCTTGTATTCGTCGGAACTCTTCGAAAGCAATCCCAGGGAGACCAGCGCGTTCAGCAGGGTCGCGGTCGCGCGGGCGTCCGCAGTGATTTTGGCCGCAACTTGTTGAGCAGTGGACCCGTCCCCTACCGCGGTGAAGATGTCGAGTTCGAGCGCGGTAAGGATGCAACGACTCGGCATGTAACCGCGGATCATCTGCTCCAGCCGGTCGGGCAACGTTCCGGCCTTATCACGCGCAGCCATGGCAGCGCGGAACTTTTTCTCATGCTCGAGTGCCATCGACTTCATGGCGGGAGCCTCGTTCCAGACAAGGCGTTCGACGGGCTTACCGCCGCTAAGATGGCTGGCCACGATCTCGGGCACATCCGAAACCTGCACACGCCGATACCACACTCCCTCCGGATAGACGACCATAATCGGACCTTCATCACAGAGTCCCATACAGCCGCAGGTGGTCAGTTGCACAAGGCCGCTCAGACCCCGAGCCTGGATCTCACTATCAATCCGCTCAAGAACGGCAAAGGATCCTCCAGCCGTGCAAGAAGACACGCCTTCGGGTTTCTGCTGCGTACATGCAAAGAGATGAAAGCGAAACGGTTCCATGACAGTTTCCATCGTAGCGAACCTGTAGTCTGTGGCACGTGATTTGGATCACTTCGAATGGTGCAAGAAGATGACACACATCAACGTCAGGCCCTCGTAGCCAGATCACTCTTTACGTTGGTCTTAAAAAACGCGGTCGGAGATGCCATGTTTGAAGTTCCGCCTCGACTGAAATGGCTGGAAGCTTCTACCGAGGGCCGCGCCCGGTTGGCGCAGCTTCCTCGGCATGTCGAAGCTTGCGTGGAGCAGTGGTGGCTGAGGCTTTCTCGTCCTACGAGTTCCTACCTTCTATTTTGGAAGCCGAAGTCCGTAAGCTGCTCCACGAAGTAAGCCGGATCGCGGAGCAGGCCTTGGTTCGCGCCCGCAAGGTAAGAGAAGAGGGAGAGGCTGCCGTCGAGGCAGATCATTCTGGAGATCAACCGTCCGCTTGCGGACAACGATGACCGCAATTGGACGTATTCTGTTTCAGACACTATTGTTCTACGTATTGAAAACAGAAGATTTACTTGTGATCTAGGGTTGGCGTTCCGAGTGCTCGTTTTCAAAGCGAATACCTATCTACAGCGGTATTCTTCACGGGAGCCCCGATGAACCTCCGCCAAAATCTGCTCTACGCGTTACGGCAGTCGCGTAAGAACCCGGGATTCACCACTGTGGCCGTGATCACTCTCGCCCTCGGCATCGGCGCGAATACCGCCATTTTCAGTAATGTTAACGCTTTGCTGCTGCGCCCATTTGGTCTTCCGGATCTGAATCGAGTTGTTGCCATTTGGGAGACGGTACCAAAAGAAAACATCACTCAAGCAAAAACCGCTCCTGCAAACTTCCGGAACTGGCGAGAACAAAGCCACTCCTTTGATCAGCTGGCGGCAATCCAAGGCTGGGACGCGAATCTAACTGGCGAAGGCATAGCCGAGCGAGCGGAAGGCTATCGTGTCACGTCTGATTTCTTTTCTTTGCTCGGCGTTGCGCCCCTGCTCGGACGCAATATCGGCGAAGTGGATTTTCAACAGGGTGCAGCGCCCGTCGTGGTCCTGAGCCATAGATTCTGGCAGAAGCACCTCGGTGGCGACACGAGCATCATTGGGAAAAACCTGCTGCTGAATGGCGAGAAATTTACCGTCGTCGGAGTGGCCAGACAGGAAGTGGATTTTCCTGCCGGCTCTGACGTGTGGGCTCCGCTCGATCTCAGTTCCATGGATCGAGCAGACCGCCAGGATCACTATCTGTTGGCACTCGGGCGAATCAAGCAGGGTGCATCCGTAGCGAGCGCAAACGCCGACCTGCAAACCATCGCCAACCGGCTGGATGAGCAATTTCCGAACACGAACGGTGGCCACAGTGTTCGCGTGGTTCGACTCGCAGAGGACGCCACCACGGGCACTCGCCAATTCGTGCTGGTGCTGATGGGAGCGGCTGTCTTCGTCCTGTTACTTTCCTGTGTGAATGTTGCGAATCTGCAGTTAGCCCGCGGGGCCACGCGTCAGAAGGAAATCGCGGTCCGCATCGGACTGGGCGCGAGCCGGTGGCAATTAATTTCACAGCTTCTTATGGAAAGCACGCTGTTGTCAGTGGCAGGCGCCACGGTCGGAGTTCTGCTTGCCGATTGGGGAATGGGCCTGCTCCGGCGCGACATCCCGCCATTTATCCTGGAACATGTTCCCGGCCTCAAGAATGTCCACACTGATTTCACGGTGTTGGCGTTCACTGCTGCCGTGGCTCTCATCAGCGGAATCTTGTCTGGACTTGCGCCCGCACTGCGCTTCTCACGATCTGAGGTCGGCGATGCCCTCAAGGAGAATGCGCGCGGTGCCATCGCAAGTCCATCGGCCAGCAAGTTGCGAGCTGTGCTGGTTACTTCCGAAGTCGCACTGGCACTGGTGCTGCTCGTGGGGGCTGGTCTGATGCTGAAAGGCTTTCGTAATCTCCTTACGATCAACATGGGCTTCGACCGCACGCACGTGTTGACCTTGCACGTTTCTCTGCCGGAGGCGAAATACCACACGGCGGATGCGATTTTGGGTTACTACGACCGCGCTCGGGAAAGCTTACAGTCGCTTCCCGGCGTGCGGACCGCCGCTGTTGTATTCAGTCTGCCATCCAGCTGGTCTTGGACTTGGGCGGAATATCGCGCCGAGGGAATGGCTCCCGCTGCGCCGGGCGAGACGCGGTATACGATTCAACAAATCGTGACGCCTGATTTCTTCTCAACACTGCGGATTCCATTGCTTGAGGGACGTTTTCTCTCCGCCGAGGATACGCGTGATTCGGCTCCGGTCGCTGTCATCAGTGAGGGCATGGCTCGCCAAGTCTGGCCTCACGACAATCCAATTGGCAAACACCTTCAACTTGGCCCGCCGGAAAGGAGCGAACCAGAACGCCGGATCGTAGGAGTAGTGGCAAACATTCGCACGAACGTGTTCGATAAGAATCTCAATCCAACCACTTATGTGCCGCTCGAACAGATGCCGACATTATCGTCCGCATTCGTAATACGAACCTCCGGAGATCCCGCCAATGTGGCCGCATCGGCAGCGGCGCAGTTGCGCTCTGTAGAAGCAGACGCACCCGCCTACGATGTGCGCACTCTTGAGCAGGCCATTTCAGACAATGCCAGCGGTGTGGAATCTTCCGCCCGCATGATGTTCATCTTCGGCGTCGTTGCTCTTGTTTTGGCGGCTGCGGGAATTTTTGCGGTGATGGCGTACTCGGTGAGCCAGCGCACCCACGAAATCGGTCTGCGCATGGCGTTAGGAGCGCAGCGCATCAGTGTTCTCAGGCTGGTCGTGACCTCTGCGCTCAAGATGGCGGCTACGGGTTTGTTAATCGGGCTGTGCGTCTCAGCACTTCTGGCCCGCGCCCTTTCCAGCGCGCTCTTTGGAGTGGTTCAGATCGACCCGTCGATATTTGCTTTGCTGACGGCGATTCTGGCAATTGTGTCCGCCGTGGCTGCCTTTATTCCCGCACGCTGGGCCACAAGGGTCGATCCGATGAAGGCGCTCCATCACGAGTAGAGGGAGCTCTGCCAGAAAATTTGGAAAAATGGAGTACGTGAGCAATGTCGACATGACGTGGATCAGAGGCCGGCACCAACTGCGGTTCGGTTAGGAGTTCAATCACACCCAGCGGTTCTTCCCTACACTCACTCGTGTCTTAGTGCCTCCATAGGCTCTACCGACGCCGCGCGGCGCGCGGGAACCCAGGTCGCTGCGACTCCGATCAACGCGAGCAGTGACGCGGATGCTGCCAACACGATTGGATCGTTCGGATGCAAACCGTAAAGCAACGATTTGACCACGCGTGCTGAGAGGACAGTGGCGCCGACACCGCAAGTAATTACGATTCCTGTTGGAAAGCAACAGGAATCAATTGCGAGCAGTGTGTTCTAATTCGGATGCTGGAAGACCCTCGATCGGCAGATCGATATAGACCGCTGAAATTGAACGGGTGTCGCACATCGAAATCCGAGGTGGCAATTTCCGCGTTCAGATCATACGGATTTTGGGGATTGTGCGCGTTGATATGTCCCAGATCAATGGAGCCGGGCCATCTTGCCAAAGAAATCCTGTTCCCAAAGGCATCCAGTCGTTGCGAGAGCGAGAGGTGGGATTCGATGACTGTGCCGCTCGAACATCGATTCCAAAAGCTGGTTACCCCAGCAGAGCCATTCCAGCGAGAAACACCTTCGATTCGTCCGAGAGGTGTGGATCAAAAGCGGCGACCACATTGCGCGATGAGATGGCTGGGCGGCGGAAGGCCCCCACCTGTTTTCCTTCTTTGCTGAAACTGCCCAGGCGAGTCGGCCAAAGCCCGCCGGCGGCGACTTCGAACACTGCGCCTTCACACACGAGGCGATAGCAGCTTGCAGGGAAAATGCGCGTACGCTCAGCCTCGGCGAGGATCCTGTCCTGGTCGCGGATCACGATCGAGTTGTTCGATTTGCCAGCCACATTTCCGGCGTAAATTGAACCGCCGAAAACTGCGCCTTGAATATATAAGTTCGCGGTCTTGTCACCATATTTCAGGATCGCGCTCTTCTTTCCTGTTCCGACATACCGTCCGATTTCGCGACCGAACTCGTCCTGAATCCGGTACTCGGCGACGGTCAGGCTTTGGGCTGGGACCACCCGGTAGAAGGCAAAGCCTTGGCTGGCCAGTTGTCCAAAGCCGCTGTATACGCGAAGCGCTCCAGGCGAGAGTTCCGCGATTGATTTCTCGTTTCTGGGCAGCATCACCAATGCCCAGCTAATAATCCCCAGAAAACAGAGGATCACAGAAGCAAGCAGAATCGATACTCCAAGGAAATGCATGGCATGAGTGTGCCGGGAATGAACGAAGGATGCGAGTTCCGATAGTAATCTGCCGAAGAAAACCTCGAAGCTTCCCGCCGAAATCCGATGCGCCGGAGAAACTACTCGTGCCTCAAGGCAACGATGGGTTCGACGCGCATGGCGCGTCGAGCGGGGATGTAGCAGGCGGCCAGCGCAACGCTGAGCAGAATGACGGTCACCGAAGCGAAAGTCACTGGATCCGTTGCGGACACACTGTAGAGCAGGCTCGACATGAGGCGTGTCAGCAAAAACGCCGCAACTATGCCGATGCCCAAGCCAAACAAAGCAAGTTTCGTTCCTTGCCCCAGGATCAGCCGCAACACGTCACGCCGGTCCGCTCCGAGCGCCATGCGAATTCCAATTTCATGTGTGCGCTGCGACGCCGAATAGGAGATCACGCCAAAAATTCCAATGGCAGCAAGCACCAGGGCAATCGCGCTGAACGAAGCCAGCAGGAAAGTGCGGAACCGTTCCTGTGAAATCGATTTGCCGAGTGCATCGTTCAAAGACTCGATATCCGTCACTGGCAGGTTCTTATCAATGGAGCTGACTGCCTGGCGAATACCGGCAGCCACACTCGATGCGCTCAGCGAGCTTCTAACAACGACCTCACCTCCATAAAGAGGCGCCTGAGCGAAGGGCACATACATCATCGGCCCGGGTTGCCGGCTGAGCGACGCATCCCGCACGTCGCCGACAATACCAACAATTTCTCGCGACACATCGCTGTTCGGCGGGAACCCAAATCTCATTTGCCTTCCCAGCGGATCCTGGTTCGGGAAATAACGGCGCGCCAGCACTTCGCTGATGATCGCGACTTTCGCATTAGATGGAGAATCCTGGTCGGAGAAAAGACGGCCTCTCAGCAGCGGGATTCCCATTGTTCGAAAATAATCGGGACTCACCGTGGCGTAATCGGCTGTCGGGGATTTGCCGGCGGGCAGCTGAGGATCTCCGACGATGCTGAACGCGAAGCTGGCTTCACCCTGGCGATCCATCGGCAGCGGAGCCGCCAGAGCGGAATCTCGCAAGCCCGGCTGCGCATGGAGACTGGCCAGCAACTGATTCGAGAAAGCCGTCCATTGCTGCGGCGTTGCATATTGGAACTGAGGCAGCGAGATCTCGGCTTCTGTCACTTTTTTGGGATCGAAGCCTGGATTGACCAAGGTGACCAGCGCAAAGCTGCGGATGAGCAAGCCACCCGCGACCAGGAGCACCATAGCCAGCGAGACCTCCGCGATGGCCAGGAAACTCCGCGCATGTTGCCCGCCACGCTGACCCGTGCGTTCGCCGCCTTCCTTGATGTTCGCCTGGAAGTTGGACGGAGTTGAAAGAAGCGCGGGCGCCAGCCCAAATGCCAGCGCGGCGGCAAGAGACAATAACAGCGCGAACGCCAGGACCGGGCCTCCAACATGAATCGAATTGATCTGGATCACGCTGGGCGGCAAAAAAGGCCGCAGACCCCAGACGCCCCAAACCGCAAACAGCACACCAGCAACGCCGCCGAGCAATCCCAGCAAAGCGCTCTCCGTCAGCAATTGCCGGATAATGCGGGCACGCCCCGCGCCAAGCGCGATGCGCACAGCAATTTCTCTCTGGCGAGAAGTCGCGCGTGAAAGAAGCAGGTTTGCAATATTGGCGCAAGCGATCAATAGCACCAGTCCAACTGCACCGAGCAGAATCAGGAGCGGGGACTTCACGTCTCCGGTGACAAACTGCCGATACGGCTCAATACGAATCGTGAATCCCGAATTTTCTGTGGGAAACTCCTTCGCCAGACGCGTGCCCAGGGTGTTCATCTCGGCCTGAGCTTGCGCCAGAGAAAGGCCCGGTTTAAGGCGACCGATCCCGGCTAGCGCACGTGAGCCGGGCTGAAACAATCGAGGTCCAAACAACGGGTCCTGAGTGATAGAAATCCAGACGTCTTGATGGGGACCGCCATCAGGATAGTGAAAGCTCGTTGGCAGTATTCCCACGACGGTGAAAGGGCGCATGTCCAGGGTGATGGACTGGCCAATGAGAGCCGGATCGGAACCGAAGCGGCTGCGCCAGAGATTTTCGCTCACAACCGCCACCGGCGCCGCGCCTTGCTTGCCATCCTCTGGCAGTAATGTGCGGCCTGCCAGCGGCTTTGCGCGGAGCAGAGAAAATATCTGCGGTGTCACATCTGCGGTGTTGACAATGGAGGGCTCGCCTGCGCCGGTCAGGGTGAGATCGTGAAACGCATTTCCTGCCATCTCGCTGAACACGCGGTTCTGCTCGCGGCACTCAGTGAAGTCTCTGTAGGAAAGACCCGACAGCGCGTCCGGCTGATTCACCGGGACATTGAAGATCAGAACGAGCTGATTGGGATCGGGATACGGAAACGATCGCAAAAGCACCGCATTCACGATGCTGAAAATGGCTGTGTTCGCCCCAATGCCGAGCGCGAGCGTGATCACCGCGACGGCGGTGAATCCCGGACTCTTGTGTAATTGACGGAAAGCGTAACGAAGATCTTGTGCGAGGCCGGTCATGATTGTTCCTCACTCATATCGCAATGCCACCATGGGATCGACGTTTGCCGCGCGCCGCGCGGGGATGTAACACGCCAGCAGCCCGACTACAGCGAGAATCGCGGATGATCCGACCAGAGAAAGCAGATCCATCGGCTGGACACCAAAAAGAAAGCTCCGCAAATACCTTGTCAGCAGGCACGCCAGCGTAATGCCGCAGAACAGGCCGCCGAGGACCAGCAAAAGACCTTGCCGGATGACTAATCTCAGCACGTCCTGTCGTCGAGCTCCCAATGCCGTTCGAATGCCGATCTCAATCCTGCGCCGCGACACGTCGTAAGACAACAACCCGTAAAGCCCGATACAGGCCAGCAGGAGTGCCAAAACGCCGACCATGGAAAAAAGACGTGCCATAAGTCGCTGACTGAACAGCAAGCGGTCGACGGCTTGCGACTGCGTTCTCACTTGAAAAACAGGCAGGTTACTATCCACTTCATTTACGACCCTCCTTACGGCAAGAACCAGATAACCTGGGGACACTGCCGAGCGCAGAGCGAACGTAACGCGTCCCTCCTTCAGAGGGATATACGCCGTTGGCGCAGTAGTGCTCCGCAGGCCCTCATATTTTGTGTCCCCCACTACACCCACAATTTCGTATTTCTGGCCGCTACACTCGAAGTGAGAGCCGATTGGATATTTCGACATCAGGAACTTCTGCACAAAGGATCGATTGACCACCGCAACTTGCTGCGTCGCGCTCATGTCGGAGTCCCGAAATTCCCGCCCCTGAAGGATCGGGACCCTCATCGTCTCGAAATAGCCCGGCCCGGCGGCCAGCATTTGTGTCTCCGTTGTGTCACTCCTCTCCTGACCTTCAATATGCAAACCGGAAGTCCACAAACTGCCGTCCAGAAGAGCATCTGACGAGTAGCTCGCCGATACTACTCCCGGCAAAGCCGCCAGCTTCCGCTCAATCTCCGCATAAACCGGTTGCGCTTTCTCTCGTTTGTAACCGGCGAGATCGGGATCGAGTGAGAACAGCAGGATATTTCTGGTGTCAAAGCCCGGGTCGATGCTTCTTAGCTTCTCCAGCGTGCGCACTAAAAGTCCTGCAGCGATCACGACCACCATCGAGAGCGTAACCTGGGACACAACCAGCCAACCGGGTAGCCCGAAACGCCGACTGCCAAGGCGGTTCGAACAAAACACAGTTCCTGACGATTCTTTGAGCCTTGGGGCAATGTCAATTCGTCCTCCCCGCAAAGCTGGCGCCAGCCCAAATCCAATTCCCGTAAACACCGCAACCGCCGTCGTGAATGCGAGTACCGTGGCATTAACGTGCACACCAACTTCCAGTGGAGAGCGATACCGATATGCGGTTGAAAGAAACTTCACCAGTCCTCGATCACCCCAAACCGCAAATAGGGCTCCGACGGACGCTCCCATCAAGGAGAGAATGACGCTTTCCGTGAGAAGCTGCTGAATGACTCGGCCCCGCGTGGCCCCTAGCGCCAGTCGCATGGCGAGTTCTCTTTCTCGGGTGAGAGCTCGCGCCAACATCAGTCCCGCCAGGTTGGCGCACATGATGAACAGCCCGATTGCAACCGCCGCCATCGACGCCCACAGCGGCTCGCCGAGGCTCATCCGAATTCCTGCTAGGGCATTCTCAGCGGGTAAGATTGTGACCTTGGGATCATCTGATTCCTTAAGTGAAGGCTTCCCGCCATACAGCAGATCGTTGCGAAGGAGAGCAGTCATCGCCGCCTGGCTCTGCGCAACTGGCTCGCCCGCCTTGATCCTTCCTATAAGAGTGAGCCACAGGTTTCGCGAATCGTCGGAAGTTCGATTCGCCACCGGAAGGCCCAGTTCGGCAGCCTGCGGAATCGGCACCCAGAAATCGACCGGCGTACCGGGGGTCAGTCTGGTGAAGGTTGGCTCGGTAACACCAATGACCGTGAAAGCGGCTGTATTCAGATTAATAGTCTTGCCAACAACACTAAGAGCTCCGCCGAATGCACTCTGCCAAAAGCCGTAGCTCAAGACGACCACTGCCGGCGCGCCCGGATCTTCGTCAGAAGGCTGAATTGTTCTGCCAAGCGCGGCAGACACGCCGAGTGTCTCGAAGTACTCTCCCGATACAAGTACGCCTCGCGCTATACTCGCCGGACCGTTCCCGCTGAGGTCAATCTGTACCGGACCTGCGAAACCCGCGATGCTGGAAAACAGGCCCTGCGCACGGACATTCTTGAATAGCGGATAAGAAAATGAACAACTGTCTACGTCTCCTCCAGAGTCTGTCTTCCTGGCGCAATCGCCAAATGAACTGCTGCTGATGTTGTGCGGGGCAGTGTGGGCCGACCATCGTGGCACGACTAATTGATTCGGATCGCGCACCGGGATCGGCTGCAGCATCACCGCATTCACGAGCGTGAAGACCGCTGTGTTTGCCCCAATGCCGAGCGCGAGCGTCATGACCGCAAACGTGGTGAACCCCACGCTTTTTCGCAACTGGCGCAGCGCGTAGCGAAGATCTTGAACTAATCCACTCATCACACAGCCTCCTCTCCGAAGAAGAAGGACCCCGGAGGCGTATGGGGATAGAGGGCAATTTTCCTACCATCCTCGTAGAACTGCAAACCACGGACTGAGAACGCGCTACGGTGGCTCCGGGGTGATGGGGTTCCTCAACAACGTTCAGTAGTGAAAGCTTATGTCCGGAAGCGGACACCGCGAGGGAGCCAGACCCGTGTACGAGCAGGTCCACGGGCACAATTCGTCTACAACATTCGTTGTTCCTGGTTTGTCAAAGCCGACTCGTCGATCTCAACTGGAACGGGCTGAAACTTGATAACAGTTTTTGCCCAGCTACCCAAAAACAAGGGATCGATAGTTTAACCAAGCCTTAGAATGGGAGTGCACGTCGCAGAATGCGACCTCGCATGTGGCGACGTGCTTGTGATTTATACCGAGGGTATTTCTGAAGCGGGACCAAGCGAAGAGGAAGAGTACGGCGAAGAACGTTTGATTGCGACGACTCGTTCGCGTGATCAGCAATCCGCCACGGAGATCATGGACGCGATTCTCAGCGACGTGCAGCTTTTCAGCTGCGGTAGGCAGGCCGACGATATGACTCTGATCGTAGCAACCTGACCTGTAGCCTCATAACGTTCTGACCGGGCCACCAACCCCAGCAATCAAGATGACAGGCAAAAAATGCCGTTGGCTATCGTGGTAATTTGGAAATAACTGGCCGAGACCAATAGCGGGCCACTGAGGGCGAGACCGCCTGACGAAGAAACGTAGGAAAAAAGACCATCAATGACAACCTCATCCGCCAGAAAACATGCGGGGCCTGGACCTGCGAGTGACCAAACTCCAGTCCCCGAACCGACTTTCGCCGAACGTACGCGCACATTAGTGTATCTGGGGCGCGTCGGCAGTCTCTCTACGCTGTCGCGTAAGCAGCCAGGGTTCCCATTTGGGTCTGTAATGCCCTACGGGTTGGACAATCACGGCCGTCCCATATTCCTGATCAGCACCATGGCCATGCACACGCAGAACTTGCAGGCCGACGCCCGCGCCAGCTTGCTCGTTACCCAGGAAGACACCGAGGGCGAACCGCTCGGCGCATCGAGGGTCACCCTGGTAGGAAATGTTCTTCCAGTACCGAACACTGAGTTGGCTGAGGTGCGCAAGCTGTACCTGGATCGTCACGCCAACAGCAAGTATTGGGTAGATTTTGAAGACTTTTCGTTCTACCGAATGGACGTCGTTGATGTTTATTACGTGGGCGGCTTCGGGGTGATGGGCTGGGTATCTGCATCCGATTATGAGCGAGGCCAACCCGACCCTCTGGCAGACACAATGGCCGAAATCATTCGACACATGAACGCCGACCACAAGGATGCGCTAGTCTTGCTCGCTCGACAATTTGCTCACATCGATTCAACGGAAGCAACCATGACAGCAGTCGATCGGCTTGGTTTTCAGGTCCGCTTGCGGACCCCGGATGGTATCCGCGGTGCTCGCATTGCATTCGTGAGGGAGGTCAGCAATCCGGCTGAAACTCGCAAGGTGCTGGTGGAAATGGTGCAGCAGGCGCGCTCGAGGCCGAACGAATTCTGAGTCTGCCACTCGGGAGAGGTTTCAAGACCTTGAGGGCCGTCATCTTGCGACGAAGGTTTCTCTTGTCCGGCTACTCTTCACAGGTGCTAAGTCCTGTGGAATCAGGGTTTTTTGTTGAGACTAAATCTCTAACGGTTGCAAGGAAGTAGTTCGTCGGTGATAAGGGATGACGGTTTCGCCTGCCCTGCCTGTTCACCCAACTCGTCTGCTCCAGCGCACGGATATACTCGATTCTCGCTCCAACCATCGATGTGCATTCACTCAGCAGATGGTGATAACTGCGCCTATAGATTTGCTTCACTCGTCCCCGATGACCGACCCGCTGGGCGCCGTGAGCCCTCCCGGCCACCAGTTCCAATCGCCCGCAAGGCGAAGAAGCGCGGGTCCAATCACAATGCGAACCAGGGTTGCGTCAATGAACACGGCTACCGCCAGCGTGAATCCGAGCATCTTCACCACCAGGAAGCTTCCGAAGGTAAATGCCGCGAATACCACGATCATGATTGCGGCAGCGCTGGTAATCAGTCCTGCGGTTCTGGCTAACCCCTCGGGGATTGCCTCCAACTCGCTCATGCCGCCCCGTCTCGCCTCGAGAACTCGCGCCACCAGAAACACTTCGTAATCCATGCTCAGTCCGAAGACGATGGCGAAGGCGACGATTGGCACAATGGGAAAAATGCTGGCTGTTCCTTCGGGAACTCCGAAGAAGCGAACTCCGTGTCCCTGCTGAAACACCAGAACCAGAGCCCCGAACGCAGCCGTGACCGAAAGCAAGTTCAGAGCAATCGCCTTCACCGCGGCGAAGAGCGACCGGAAGCCGCCCAGCAGCGCCGCGAGCGTCCCCACCACCACTAGCGCGATTACCGAAGCGAACCGGTCCCGGACAATCGTTTGATAATCCGCAGTCAGGGCCGGGATGCCTCCAATGCGCAGGGTGGCGCCGGGCACTCCGGAAAGAGCTACCGCGCCGGTTTTCCGCAGTTCTCGCACCCACTTGACCTGATCGTTCAGGGAAACGGAAGTTGCGGGTAACACTTCAATCAGAGCCGCCCGCCCATCGCGACTCAGGAACGTTCGATACGTCTCACGCGAGAGGTTGGTGAGGTTAGACCGATCGCCGCCTGCAACCGAGGTAAGGGAGATCACCCGCTCCGCGCGAGGGTCGCTGGCGAGCCGCTTGGTGAAACGGTCGAGGGTCTTCCAGCCCGCGTCCGTTCGTGCAATCGAATCCGACGGGAGTTCCAGAATCACGCGTAAGGAGTAGACAATGCCAGCCCGATCCATATGTTCCAGAGTGTGCAGTGCGCGAACCGACTCCGCCTGTGACGGCAGCCAATCACCTCTCGGCACGTTGGTGTTGAGGCGCGCGGCCTGCGATGCGAGCAGAAGCAAGGGGGCACCTGCCAGAACGATGGCAAGCCAGGGATGGGCCACAATCACCCTCCCCCACCGCCTCCAGCGGTCTGCCGTGCGGGCTGCGCGTTGTTCATCAAAACTTGCAATAATGGGCAACCGGCCAGCGTTGATTCGAGGACCGAGAGCTGCCAGCAACGCCGGAACCAGGGTATTTGCCAGCAGCAGACTCATTCCGGCCACCAGGAACCCAGCCAGACCTATGGAACTGACTTCACTGATGGGGACAGTCAACAGGGCGAGGAATCCGATGGCCACAGTCGAGGCTGAAATCACGAGTGTATGGCCCGCCTGGTGTGCCGCGATGCCCGAGCATTTGACCCCGTCTTGCCCGGTGGTAATTGCTTCCCGGAACCGGCTAATCATGAGAAGCGCGTAGTCAATTCCCAGGCCCAGCCCAAGCATCGTGGACAAATTCTGAACCAGAATGGACAAGTGCCAACGCAGGGCTAGGAATCCCGCGATCGCCAGAGCGCTCGCGATGGCAAGCTGGCCGATAGCCACAGGAATCAGGGCTGCAACCACACTTCCGAAAGCCACCAGCAGAAGCACGAGCGTGGCAGGAATCGCGAGGGTTTCGGCGTGTTGTACGTCGTCGGCGCTAGCTTTCCGAATGTCGAAATTGAGCGGCGTCTCTCCTGTCAGTTCGAGCTTCACCGCGGGATAGCGGCCGCGCAGTTGCTTTTGGAGCGAGTTCTCCAACTCGTGAAGTTCAGGGACCAGCGACTCCACCGGCCCCTCGGTCGAGTCGAGTCCCACCAGAACAAAAGTTCCTCCCCCCTTGCCCAGGAAAATCGAATCGCGGAAATCAAGATAGGAGACAAC
The DNA here is from genome assembly GCA_963763845.1 of uncultured Acidobacteriota bacterium. GTDB lineage: Bacteria > Acidobacteriota > Terriglobia > Terriglobales > Acidobacteriaceae > Sulfotelmatobacter. The sequence goes on along the minus strand of CAVXPX010000003.1, from coordinate 241,494 downwards.
TCCGGACACGCCGGGTTCCGCTTGCAGCTCTTTTTCTATTGTCGCGAGCGCTTGCTCACCATCCTCCGAATCAGCAGCGGGAAGTCCCTGAATCACCAGGACTACGCGGTCCACGAATGGCGAGCGAAAGCGAGTGGCCAACTCCTCCGGGACCTTTCCCGCTTCGCTACCTTCGATACGCGTCGCAGTCTCCAGATGGCGCTCGGCGTGAAAGGAAAATGGAAGCAGCGCAAGGACGGCGGCCAGGACTACAGCGGCCAGCCAGAAACGGCGCACATGCACGAGATTCATCATTCCGCGCAAAATCGGGTAGTGGGCTGGTTCTTCTCCGTTTGGCTTGTCGCTATTTCGGGTCCCAGCAGTTCAAATCCCTGTCGTTCAGAATGCTAGAGGATCGGCACAAAAATCAGCAACCCGGAAGTAGCCCACTACTCAATATCGTTACCTAAGGAGATTCAGGTCTCGCGCGGAGATCGGCGCGCTCGGGTTCCCATTCGGATGTGTTCGTATTATTGTTTGTACAGCCATACATTTTACAGGAGGACCATTGCACAAACTCGCCTTGCTCGGTCTGCTCGCTGCCCTTCAACTTGGTGCCGCAGACCCCCGCATCGGCTCCTGGACGCTCATCTCGGCGCAGTCTTCGCTGAATCCGCCCAACAAACTCTCCATTTCACGTCTGCACGATGACGTACACGTGGTGCTTTCAGGCGAGACCCATCTCGATTTTACGGCGAAGTTGAACGGCCATGATGCACCCGTGCCGGACAATCCGGCATTTAATCAAATCGATCTGCGCAGGATCGACAAGCATCAAGTCGAAATAAAACAGAAAAAAGATGGAGCCCTGGTGGCGACGATTCGCGACAAACTTTCCCGGGATGCGAACGAGTTAACGAGCACGACTTCACAGATAGGCCACCCTGACAAGATCACGGTGTGGACTAGGACCGGGGGAAAGAAGGTGGCCAACGACTTATTCGCTGGTGAGTGGACCGAGGATCTGAGCAAGACTCGAATGCGGCAAGGGATGCCGCTCAAGATCGAGCCGGACGGAAGGGATGCGGTTCACTTCTCGGGGAACTTCAGCTACACAGCCCGCTTTGATGGCAAGGAATACGATCTGAAGAACTCCAGGAACGATACCGTGTCCCTTCAACTTGTCGATGCTCACACCGTCGATTCAATTTACCGCCGAGACGATCAAATCACTCAAAGGGACCAGTGGGTGGTTTCCGCCGATGGCACCGAGATGACAATGACCACGTCAGGCACGATGGAGACCGGTCAGCAAATCAAAGAGACCCTGGCATTTCGGAAACAGTAATTTATGGTTGTGCCACGCCCGCTGCGTCCGCGCGTGCGCCGCCTATTGGCAAGCCGCCCAGAGTGTTGAACTCACGAGGGGCGATCGAGATGATTCCCTTGCGGTGCATGAATTTCAGGATTCCGTTGACTGTATCTTCAAGCGATGGATCCGGTTTGCCCCATGCGGAAGCATCCCGAGCCAACTGATAGCCGGAGCTATCGTAGCGCTTGAACTCCATGGCTGAGATGTTGTCCACGGAGTTCACCAGAAAGTCCAGCAGCGGAAAAAGTAGATCTTCTTTCCTGCATCTCCGGATCAGTTCGGGAACGAAGTCAGGAAGACTGAAAACTTCAAATTGCCGCCCGGTCGCCTTTGTAATCAGTCCGGTAATATCCAGCATGTTTGCGTAGTCATCCCTGACTACGTGATACGTCTTGTTGGCCGTGCCGGGAGTCGCCGAAATCGCGACGATATTGTTCGCCGTGATGTCTGCAGGAACGAAACTGACCTGGTTCAGGGCATCGACGCCAATGCCGTGATTCACCATGAACGCTACCAAACGCACGGCGATGTCAAAGTTATTGCCTCCACCGGTAATTGATGGACTCACAAGCGCGGGCCGGAAGATGCGCGTCGCAAGTCCCCTTCGGCGCGCGTCCATCACCACTTGCTCCGATACCCACTTCGACTGGCTGTATCCAAAATCCAGAAGCTCCATATGGTCGTTGAAGTCGGTCTCGTACAGAATTTTCTTAACCGCCCAGCCGAATATGAAGGTAGTCGAAACGTAATTGAAGCTCTTGGACTGTCCTTCGAACGCCAGTCGCAAGACCTCATTCGTCCCCCGCACGTTCGCGTCGCGCATCCGATCGTAATTGAGCAAGTAGTTTACGGTCGCGCCGTTGTGGAACACCGTATCGATTTCACTCGCGAGGGAATCCCAAACCTCGCGTGTCAATCCCAGTTCCTTCTGGCCAAGATCTCCGCAAACAGGATGCACGCGACTCTCGAACATCTGCATCAGATCCGCCGGGCAGTGCCCCATCGATTCCATTGCCGCCCTCAGTCTTTGCCTGCCTTGATGCTCGTCGGAGGCCCTCACCAGAACATGGATCTTCGCATGCGTTTGTTCCAGCAGACTTTTCACCAGGAACGGTCCGATGAAGCCCGTACCGCCGGTGAGTAAAACATTATTGAGGGCTGGTGTTTCGATTAATGCCCCAGGCGTTGAGGGCTCGAAGATGAGCTTCCTGTCGTTGCTCATCATCCGCTGCTCCGCCGCTCGCTGTTCTTCACGGAACGCCGCCAGGTATTGCCGCAGCGGGCCCAGTGCTTCTTCAGGAGCACGCTCCAACTGTTCGGCCAGCCGAAACAATTCGGCTACACTCACACGCTGGATGAGACCGATATCGACCTGTCGCGCCAATATCTCGGCGTCTTTGTTCTTTAGAAGTTCCTTGATCTCGTGCATGAACACAACAAGATCCAGGGAATCCAGACCGGCTTCGACGAGGTTGTACGATTCATTGCCCGTCAGGTTGTAGCGGGCTTTCAATACGTCGAAGGGCGACTGGCTTCCAGAACCAGAGACGCTGGCTTCCGCGTCCTTTTCCCGCGAAAACTCGGAGAGAACGGTGAATTGACCTTGCAGCCACATGTGCTTGGTCTTATGGCGCATGATCTTGCCTGAACTGGTTCTGGGTATCGCATGGGATGCGATGAAAGAAATCAGCGCCACTTCCACGTTGAGGCAATTCCGGACGGCGGCCGCAATCTTCAGCGCATCGGGAAGGGCTTTTGGATTTTTCACCTCGGCGACGATGGCCAGCGCCGGCTCGCTGTCTTCATTAATCTGGAATGCGGCAACGCAATTCGTCCGGATCAGGCCAGATGCTTTCTCCACTACTGCTTCGATATCCTGCGGGTAATAGTTTTGCCCGCGGATAATAATCATGTCCTTGATACGGCCGCAGACGAAGAGTTCGCCGTCGTGGAAGAAACCCATATCGCCGGTTCGAAGGTAGCCATCATCGTAGGGGCTGTCGTCCACCAGCCGGGCGTGAAACAGCTTGAGCGTGAGCTCCGGATTGTTCCAGAACCCCGGGCATTTACTACCTCCAGCGATCCAAATCTCGCCGATTCGACCCGGTTGCAGGGCGACGTGCTTCTCCGGATCCACGATTTTTACGGTGAGGCCTGGTAGGGGAGTTCCGCAACTGACGATCTGAGCAGCCGCTCCGATCTCGGAAACCTCCGTGGTCATGCGGGCTTTCCCCATCGCGACGGCGTTCTTGTTGACCGAAATAATGTTGCGGCCACCGAGCGAAACCGCCAGGGTATTCTCCGCCAGACCGTACGCCACAAAAAAGCTTTCCGATCGAAGCCCGTAGGGCTGAAAGGCCTGCAGAAACCGTGTGTAAGTGTCCGGTTTCACGGGTTCCGCTGCAACCATCAGCAGCCGGAGAGAGCTCAGATCGCAACTCTCCAGGCTTTCCTTCGAAAGGCGTCCGGCGCGAAGGCAATAGTCGTAAGCGAAGTTGGGTGCGGCTGAGGCGCTGGCCTCATAAGTCTTGATCGCGTCGAACCACAGGGTCGGGCGCTGAATGAAATCCGTCGGAGCGAAGCCGTAGGTCGTGCCGCCTGTAAGCGCGGGATAAAGATAGCACCCAATCAACCCCATATCGTGATACTGCGGCAACCAGGATACGACTACCGGCGCATGGTGATCGATCACGAGCGGGCAGTTATGCAGTATGTTTTCGTGTGTGACCATCACGCCCTTGGGATCCCGAGTCGACCCCGACGTGTATTGGAGAAACAGAACCTTCGAAGCGCCGTTGAAAGTTTCGTCTGAAACCGCATCCACGAAGTCTTCCGTGACCACCCATCGAAGACCGGAAATGTAGTCGACGTCAACTCCCGATGCCGAGACTCCGCTACGGGCAAGATTTGTCTTCAGAGATTCCAGGTATTCTTTGCTCGTTAAGATGCCGGCCGCCTGGCAATCTTTTGCGATGTGCACCATTTTGTATAGGGCACTCTGGAAGCCGCGAGAACTGGGGGGGTAGACCGGGACAGGGATCAAGCCGGCGCGCACGCACCCAAAAAATGCGCAAATCATTTCGAGCCCAGGCGGGTAGGCAAGCAGCAGGCGGTCTTGCGACTTGAAACCAAGCTCCTTGCGCAAATGACCGGCAATCACCTTCGTCCGGTGGAGAAACGACTCGTACGAATACCCTCCAATCGGACTGCCGTTCACGTCAATGTACGAATAGAGAACCTTGTGCGGATGCTGCTCCCCTAGACTATCCAGCTTGCCCAAAATCGAAGCTATCATAGATTCGGATCGGTCTCATGGCGGTGGCGCCGCCAATCGTTAACCCCCTGTGTTGATAAGAAGATTCCAGTATAAGAAACCAAAGTCTCGGTACGCCCCGTGCACCACGGGCACGACCGACAACAGGCACATTTACTTCCTATAAGAACTTGCCTTCTCTTGGCAGAGTAACCACACGCCCCGCCCGACATCGGATCACCCGACTCAGGACACCTTTGGTTCCATACTCACAGAGGGCTGATGGTAACAGAGATTTGGACAGCAGGAAAGAATTTCCCGTGCCTGGAGTTTCCGAGAACATTCCCCGATTGTGCCAAATCTGTGGAAATCTGAATTCCCCTTGATCTAATTTCAGTTTTCAAGCTAACATTAGTTTCTCGCACTTGTGCCAAAGGCGGCTGTCGGGGCAGCAAAATGCCCTGCCGGCTCAAAACGATCATCTGGAAACCGGGCGGGATGCATCGGGGCGACCTGACATCATTGCGCTGGTGACGTCCGAGACGAGGCGGCCATTAGTCTGAAACCGGACATTGATGATCTTGTACCAGCGGAGGCCGAGTTGCGGCACTCCGTTTCCGACCCCGCGTGTGCGCCGTCCTTCCCGAAAGTCTTGCGCCGACGCCTCGACGATTTCTTTTCCGATGGGAACATCTCTCCCAAAGCCGACGGCACCATGTGGGTCAAAATCGCCGTGGGGCTGGCAGTGCTGGCGGCCAGCTGGATTGCTCTTTACACGCTCAAACCGGATTCCTGGAGGTTCGTCGGCCTTTACCTCTTAAATGCCATCGCCCAGACATTCCTTTTGCTGAACATCGCGCACGACAGCAATCATAACGCCATCTCATCAGTGCGCTCGGTGAACAAAGCCCTCAACTATGTTTTCGATGTCTGCGGAATCAGCTCATACATGTGGCGGATCCTCCATCATCGAGGGCACCACTCCTGCATCAATCTCCACGGGGAAGACGATGCGCTGACGGGACGTGGCATCCTTCGGTTTACGCCTCACGAACCCCGGATGCCTATGCAGCGCTTCCAGCACATCTATGCGCTGGTCCTTTACGCGGTGTTCTCTCTGGACTATGTATTCGTCAGGGATTTTGAGTGCTTTTTCTTCCCCTCCCACGACTATCTGAGAAACATGAAGCACCCATTGAAGGAATACGTCACCCTCTTTGCCGGCAAAGCGTTCTACCTCACTTACATGCTGATCTTGCCGGTTGTGTTGTTGGGGAAATCGCCGCTGCTGGTCGGCTTGTCTTTCTTGCTCGCCCATTTGATCATCGGTTTGAGCGTGGCCCTCGTATTCCAGACTACCCACTGTGTTGACAGCACTTATTTTCCCTTGAGCCGCAGCGAGTTCGACAACGGGATCTATCACATCTTCGCGACCACGGCCGACTACGCGACGACGAAGCCGCTCGTAGGTTGGCTTACGGGCGGCCTCAATCACCATATCGTGCATCATCTCTGCCCTTTTGTATGCCACACTCACTATGCTTCGCTGACCCGCATCGTGAAGCAGACCGCCGAGGAGTATGGCGTGCCCTATCGCCAGCATCCCACGATGAGGCGGGCGATCAAACATCATCTGCTGCTTTTGAAGCAATTGGGAAACCAGGATCAATTCTCGAGTACCTGAACCTATCCGGATGACCACATTATCCATTCGAGCCGACCGCGCGGAATTTCCCGCATTTGCCCCTACGCGCTTGGATTTGTATAAGGATCGCGAGGCGTGACCTTGGCGCAGAGCATACCCGCCGTCTCCCGATTCCAATCCTTCCTGGATTCGCGCGCGATGGCGCACAATCCCGTCCAGGTTCTCTCGAAATACATCGAACTCCATGGCGAGACCTTCCGCTTCTATTTTGGCGGCGTCAAGGAGGCCATTGTTACCATCAATCCCACCGTCATCCAGCACGTGCTGAAGACGAATTCTGAGAACTACCACAAGTCCGAAATCCAAAAGAAGCGGATGGGCCATTTCCTAGGGAAGGGTCTTCTCACGACTGAGGGGGAAGCCTGGCGCACGCAACGACGTCTCATCCAGTCCGGTTTTGAAAGAAAGCAGCTCGAAGTTTTGTCTTCCATCATGCAGGACTCCCTCACCGACTCGCTGCGAGACTTTGACAGGCAAGCCCGGCTCGGCCCGGTCGATATCTACCCGCTCATGATGAAAATTACCTTCGCCATGGTCGGCAGATCTCTGTTTGGCGCCCGCTTAAAAGAGGAAGACATCGACCTGATCAGTCTGGCGATCTTGACCGTCCAGGAATTTATGGTTCGTCAAACCATCCAGCCTTACCTGAATCCCTGGTTTGCCGTTTCGGGCGAGTTGCGCAGACATTGGGAAATGCGAAGCCGCGCCTTCGGCGTTCTGCGCGAATACCTCCAGCAGCGACGCAAGGAGGCTCCCGGCCACGATCTACTGCAGATATTGATGGATGCTCGCTACAGCGACGGCCATGGCATGGATGATGAGTTGATCCTCAGCGAGAGTATGCAACTGCTGGTTGCCGGACACGAAACGTCGTCGAATGCTTTATCGTGGCTTCTATACCTGTTGAGCTCGCGTCCAGATTGTGTCGACCGCATTCGGGAGGAGTTCGATTCTGTACTGGGCGACCGGCCTCTGAGTTACTCCGACGTTCCGAAGTTCGAGTTCACCACCCAGGTCATCATGGAGGCGCTGCGTCTTTATCCGCCGTTTTGGATGGTCGACCGAATGGCTCTCGCCGACGACCGTGCAGGCGATATCGCTATACCCCGTGGGTCGACGGTCGTTGTGTTCATTTACGGCACGCACCATGCCGCGCAGTACTGGGAGAACCCGGAGACTTTCGACCAGGACCGCTTCTCCAAAGTGGGGCAGAAGCTTCACACGCCCTTCGCTCATTTGCCCTTCGGAGCTGGGCCCAGGGGCTGTATCGGCGGCAACTACGCCATGCTACAGATGCTGATGATTCTGAGCGTTCTGCTCCGAAAGTACGATTTCCAGCTGGTTCCCGGCCAGGCCATCGAAGCCCGCCCGATGGTGATCTTGCGACCGGAGCACGGTATCCGCATGACCTTCACCGAGGCAGCCTCACGTGGCGTGGGCAGATTGTCCGACTGTTCAGCCTGATCTTTTGAGGTTGATCGGCCTTGATCTGACATCTCTCTAAGTTGTACTCTCACGCTCACCCCGATGTCGGTGTTTGCCACGAGCGTCGCTGTGCTTACAGTTGTGATTTGGTCCTACCTCGTCTTTGCCCGGGGATCCTTCTGGCGTATCAAAAGCGCCAAGCCCGACGCCAGTGATAACACGGCAATTTCGGGCGGCGTGGTTGCCGTAATCCCTGCCCGCAACGAGGCAGCACTGATCGGTTCTGTCGTCACATCGTTGTTAAATCAGAGTGCGCCTGTACCCGTCATCCTGGTGGATGATGAGAGTGTAGACGGTACAGCGGATGTGGCGCGGCGTGCTGCAGAAAAAGCAGGCAAGTCCGATGCGCTCATTGTGATTCAGAGCAAGCCCTTGCCGCCGGGATGGACTGGAAAACTGTGGGCGATGCACCAGGGCATTGAGCACGCCCGCGCACGTGTGCCAACTCCGGCATGGCTCTTGCTCGCGGACGCCGATGTCCTGCACGGTCCAGAGACCGTCGCAAATCTGGCTCTTATCGCTTCGCAAGGTCCTTGCGATCTCGTCTCCTTTATGGTGAAGCTGCATTGCGAGAGCCTTGCGGAAAAACTACTCATTCCCGCCTTCGTGTATTTCTTTTTCATGCTCTATCCGCCGGCATGGATTCGCAGTATTCGGCGCTCGACCGCCGGCGCCGCGGGAGGATGCATGCTTGTGCGAGCAGAAACTTTGGAACGTGCTGGAGGCTTGGAATCCATTCACGGCGCCGTTATCGACGATTGCTCGCTGGCTCGCCTATTGAAACAGCACGGCGGGCGATTGTGGCTAGGATTAACCGATCAGAGCCGAAGTTTGCGACGATACGACACCTTCTCGGACGTCGAGCACATGGTTTCGCGCACGGCCTTCAACCAGTTAAATCACTCTTCGCTGCTGCTGCTGGGCACGATTGTGGGCATGGTGATCACCTACTCGGCTCCTCCACTGTTGTTGCTCGCGCGTAGCAGGCCGATGTTCTTTATGGGCGCTGCGGCCTGGGCGGCCATGACCATCACGTACTCGACGATGGTGCGCTACTATCGATTGAATCCAGCATGGGCATTGACGCTGCCGCTGGCGGCTCTGTTTTATCTGGGTGCGACAATCCATTCAGCAGTCAAGTACTGGAGCGGCCGCGGTGGCCAGTGGAAAGGAAGAGTCCAGGACATTCGAGACCGACGCAGTACCGAAACTCCTCTCTGTTAGCTCAGCACGTATCGAATGGACGAAACGAACAATTGTCACTTGATATCTTCTCTAGCCGTGCCCGCGAAGCTTAAGCCGTGAAGATTTCTCATAGCCCCCTTAATCTTGTCGACTTCTTTGCGAACGCTGTCTCCTGGTTTATAACTCAGATGCTGCGAACGGGGAGGGTATGTTTCCAGCCCGCCGCATGAACGAATCTTTTTAGCAGTCCCCCTCTAACTCTCCGACAACCCGTTTCCCGAGCGCCACCGATCAGGTTCTCGCGACCAACCTGGGCGATCAGGATTTTGCGAAACCATGAGCCATGCGACGGCAGCACCTAACAGGGACAGGCCCGAGCAAATCAACATGACAATTCGGAATCCATATACGAATGCTTCCCTCACATATTCCGTGATGGCGACGGTCGTAATCGGATCAAGCCCAGAGGGCAGCTGCAACCCAGCGAGTTTGATCTCGTTCGCCTGTAGTTCGTGCAGGATATAGGACGGCAGGGAGAGGCCAGCCAGGCTTCGATCTAGTCGAGAACCAAACGCCTTCACCGTTACAATTCCCAGCACCGCGATCGCGAGTACCCCTGCAACCCGCGCCATGGCATTGTTCATTCCGGAAGCTGTGCCGACAAAGTCTTCCTTTACTGAATTCATAACTACAGTGGTAAGCGGCGCGACAGTCACTGTCATCCCCAATCCGAGGATAACCAACGCCGGAAAAAACGACTTCCAATAGCTTTCTCCAGTGGAGGGCAGAGCGAACAGAGCAAAACCCGATGCCGCAATGAGAGGGCCAAGTATCAGCGGACCTCTTGCGCCATAGCGGTCAACAAGTCCGCCAGCCCATCGTGAAAGAAAGAACATCAGGAGAACCAAGGGAAAGAGTGCAATACCGGCTGCCATTGGCGAATACCCCTGGACTTGGATCAGATTCAATGGGAAGAGGAAAAAGAAAACTCCAACCGCTGCGTACAAAAGGAAGGTGAGCAGGTTCGCACCACTAAACGTCCGGGATCTGAACAACGCGAGCGGTGCCATCGGCGAGATGATGCGGGCCTCGACCAGGACGAACGCGATGAGGCTCCCGAAGCCAACAATCAAGGTGCTGATGACCAAGCGACTTGTCCAGCCCAGGTTCACTGACTCGACGAAGCCGTACACCAAGCCGCCGAGCCCCAATGTGGCCAAAAGCGCTCCAATCCAATCGATGGACCCAGCAGTTGGGCTGCGGCTTTCGGGAATGCGCCAAAGTGAAATAGCCATCACCGAGGTTGCAATCGGAAGATTGATGAAGAACGCCCAGCGCCAAGAGGCGTGCTCAACCAGCCAACCGCCAAGAACGGGTCCAACCGCCGTGGTAATCGCTGTAAAGCTCGACCACGTGCCGATCGCTCGGCCGCGACTGCTTTCATCGAAAGACGTACTGATAATCGCGAGGCTTCCGGGTACCAGGAGTGCGGCTCCTACACCTTGAAAGCTTCTCGCGATGATTAACAGATGAATGTTCGAGGCAAAGCCACAAGCGGCGGACCCAACGGCGAAGATGACGACGCCCGTCACGAAGACCACACGGCGCCCAAACAGGTCGCCCAGCGAGCCCCCCACGAGAATCAACGCGCCCAGGAAAAGACCATAAGACTCGACCACCCATTGCATACCTACCACTGTTGCTTGAAACCTATCTTGTATCGCTGGCAGAGCGACATTGACGACCGTGCTGTCGATGAATGCCATGCTGGAGGCGAGAATAGTTGCAGTGAGTATCCATGGTTTGGCTTTTTCTCCACAGGGAACATCGCTGACCCCGGATCGCAATACGATTTCATCGCAAGGTGCTCTCATGGAGACTATGGATGCGGTTCAAGGCGCTCTCGGTCCGAAGATCCACGCTATTCGGGACCCTTCAGAGCCAGAAGTCGGATTCGAAAGCCGGTTTATAGCCAATTGTCGCGGTAGGGACGGCCATCGCTGGCCGCCCCCCGCACAGATCCGTACGTGCGCGTCTACGCATACGGCTCTTACCGAGGATGAATGGCGTCGAAGCGCTTGTCGGGATAAGGATGCAGAACGCGTGGGTACGGAATCCACCGGTTGAGCAGTGGGTTGAGACGGTCCCAGCCCACCTGCGCGCGTTGACTGCGTCGGACTAGAACGCTCCGCCACAATCGGCATATGCGACGCCTAAAGACGCGCAACTGACCGGTGTTGCCTGGCACAGCATGGTATTGGTAGTAGCCCTGCACGACCTTCCGAAGCCATGTACCGACCTCACTCGTACGATGATGTTTCCGGTGTTGAAGCTCTGCCTTTATGACGTTGAGCTTCGCGACCATCCGCTTCTTCGCGGTGATGCGCCAGACATTAAAAGCTCCGCTGCTCGTGAGACTTCCGCAAAAATGCGTGAATCCCAAGAACGTGAAGGTCTCGGGTTTTCCCTCGCCACGTTGCTTCCGGTTTCGGACGGCGAACCGCCCGAACTCGATCAGACGCGTCTTGTCCGGATGTAATTCCAGACCGAAGCTTGCCAGCCGGTTCCGAAACTCCGACAGGAACCGCTCGGCGTCAGCTCGGCTTTGAAAGCCCATAACAAGATCGTCCGCATAGCGCACGACAATTACATCGCCGCGTGCGACTTTCTTGCGCCAGGCCTCAACCCACAGGTCGAACACATAGTGCAGGTACAGGTTTGCGAGCAGTGGTGAAACAACCGCTCCCTGAGGTGTACCCACGTTCGTCTCCGACCACTGACCATCTTCCGATACTCCGGCCTTTAGCCATTTCTGGATCAGGCGGAGTATGCGGCGATCGGCCACCCGATGCTGGATGAACTTCATCGTCCACTCGTGACTCATGTTGTCGAAGAAGCCACGAATGTCGGCATCGAGTACCCAGTTCACTCGTTTTCGCTGGATGCCCACAGTCAGGGCGTCTAGCGCCTGATGCGGGCTGCGACCGGGCCGGAATCCGTAAGAGAAGCCTTGGAAGTCGGCCTCGTAAATCTGGTTGAGGACCGTCACCACAGCCTGTTGGACGATCTTGTCCTCAAGTGCTGCGATGCCCAAAGGGCGTTGCCGCCCATCAGCCTTCGGTATGTAGACTCGTCTCGACGGTCGTGCCCGATACGTTCCACGATGCACTCGACTGTGCAGATCGGTGATTCGATCTCCCAGTCCAGTTTCATACTCTTGCCACGTCATCCCATCCATTCCCGGCGAGGCTTGACGCTTCAGTGCGTAAAAGCTCTCGCGAAGGAGTTCGACGTTGAGGTGGTGGAGCAACGCGGTGAACCGTTCCTGCTTCCTTACTGATGCTGCTCGTCGCACACCGTCCAACCCTTGGGACATACGGGTTCCGCTCTGTGTCGGAGGCATGTGTGATTGAACGATGTTCTCCTTAGTCCGCGCCCTTCCCTCCCCAGCCTCCGCGGAAGCTTGCGCTTCTTTGTTCGGCCAGTTCATCGGTACTACGGCACAGTCCGACTCCTCCTGCACGTTCATGTCCGCTGTTCGGTTTCTGGCCTTCGCGGACCGGTCTTGTTCTTTCGAACAAGACGTACAGGAGATCTCCCGGTTCTCGTGCATGTTGTTTCTCAGCGTGCGCGGGTTCTTAGACTACGCAGGACCGTACAGCCACTCGCGAATAGCGCGGCTGCCGTGTTGCCTTCCTCCATCTCGGAAAGGAGTCGGCATCCTGATCCATCGGCTTTTCGAAGCTCAATAGCCCGGCCCACCGGTACCTCTGTCTACGCTTCAGGGGACAACTCACGCCGCCTCCTGCAAGACTCGAGGCCAGGATGGAGTCGCTGTTCTCCTTTCCTGTAGGGCTCTTGCATCCCCTACAACATGCCGGTTTATCCCGGCGCACTCCAGATTGCCGACAAATCGGGCGTCAATTCTCACAAACGCCCGCTATTCTTAAAAGGAACCACTGAAGGTACCCGTGGTAAGCATTTCTCCAGAGGAAGCACAAACTCACTTTGGCTGGCTTGGCATGTTCGCGGGCTTCGACATGCCGGCTTCGAGCGCCCAAACCCGGAAACAATTGGGATGGAACCCAACCGGACCCGACCTTGTCGGATCTCAAGAGTATGCGCTACTCCTAGGCTGGGCAGACACGGCTAGTCCCTCCCTCTTTTTTGATCGCCGACTTTGAGGCGGAAGGCGAAGCCGGCAACGCATTGCAGCAAAACAAGAAGTTGTTATGCAGGGCGATGCGAAATTGATTCGTCGTCCACCCGTTCTGTCTCGAGCACCTCTGCTTAGTGAGATCCCTGCGTGCTATTGATCGCTCCCGCGTAAGACCCATCCCCGGTAGCACCTTGCTGTCCTGGCTGGCCTACCGCTTGAAAGTACGGGTACTGGTCTTGCGGCGGCAGATCGGTGGGTGGTTGATCGGTGGGCGCCACCGAAACGCTTCCGGTCGTACAAACGCCCGTGTCTGGTACGTTGAGCACGCAGTAATTCGGATCGTATGCCAGCAGTGCGTCCAGCGCGTACACCTCAAGGACGGTCATATGACGTGTCACCGCGAAAGGAAGCAATGGCCTGAGGTCGCCGGTCAGGGTGCCTGTCAGTCCGGCCGGGTCTGACAAATCGCGCTGCTGCAGTTCGAGGTTGGGTTCAGTTTCGTAATAGGTGTTGAAAGTTCCGCACCAATCGGAAGCGCAATACGCCGATGGATTTTTCCCGTAATTCGTGATGTCGTTGGCACGCATGCCCTGGCTTCCGAATCCATTCACCTGGCCCAGCGAGTTCTTGTAATCCATCGCAAGTGCAGCTTCAGCCGTTCCATAAGACGCATCTACCGGCGTTCCGGCCTCGTTCAGCGGATCGAAGATGACCATCTTCGGGTTCTGCGATTCCACGAATTCGTCGATATCGCCGTAATAACTAAGCCATCCAGACTTGGTGTAGGTATTAGGCGCAGGGAGCAACTGGAGATTGTTCGTGCAATACGGATATGCTTCCCCGCCTACGGAACGGCCAACCCGCATATAAGAAATCTGCGGCAGATTCGGGGACGCATTGAAGTGCGCAATCGCCGACGCAATAAATGCCTTCCACGCTGTCTCGTAAGGAGGCTCGTACGGGACTTGCCACGATTGCTGAACACTGACCACCGTGCCCGGTGCGGATGCAGTACCCGCCGTAAAGATGCCGGATTGGTACTGGAAAGTACTGGCCGTAACATTTTGTACCGCGACTCCCTGCGGGCTGGCTGTGCCAGCGGTTTCAGCAGTCGGTCCATAGTTTGCGTGCGACAGCGCAGCCGTAAACTGGGTTGCCGTCGAAGTCAAAATCGTGGCTGAGGTCCCATTCAGGAAAGTTGCTTTGCGGAGATTCTGAAACGTAACTTCTGTTCCCACCGGAAGGCTGTTGGTGGCGGAAATCGTGAGAACGTTCGAGGCAACCTGCACCTTCGTGATTCTTTCCTGGGCGATGTTGTAATTCGCAGGAGTGCTCCCACCTACCCAAATAGTGTCGCCGTTCTGATAGCCGTGACCGGCTTCCGTCACAGTTACCAATCCATTTTGATCGCGCGTCATCGACGTAGTTTCGGCACCAACGTAGCCGCTGCAGGCATCTTTGTTGCCGTTCACCACGTCCTGTAGCCCGGCAGCAGTATGAGCCGCCCAGCTGGATGTGGTGACGTAGTACGGAGTGTCGCGATTGAAGCAACTGTTCGAGGTCGAACAGATGGTCGAAGCGCCGCTCATCCCAAACAAGATCAAATTGACTTTCTTCGTTCCGGATTGCGCCGTGAACCATTGCGCATTCAGGGCATCCGCAGCGGTCCAGTCGTAGGTGTGCGTCCAGCCGAAATCATCCTGCTGACAGATGTCGGTGCCAACGGGACTGCAGGTTCCGGGGCCGGGCGTGCCGGTCTCGATCGTGGCCCACTGCACGGGCACGGTCACTCCCTCAATCTTGGCCTGGGTCATGACCGCATTCATGAAGTGCGTATTGTTCACTCCACTTTGAGGAGGAAAAACCACATAGACATGTGTGAACTGGCTGACGGTCAAATTAGTCGAGCCGTTGATCGAGCCCATAGCCGCTTCAATGGTCGTCTGCCCGGACGCGACTGTGGTGGCAACTCCTGTTGTACTGACGGTGGCGATGCTGGGTGCCGATGAACTCCAACTCGCAGTGTTGGTGAGATTCTGGCTGGTTCCATCGCTGTAGTAGCCTGTGGCTGTGAACTGTTGCTGAACGCCCATGTTGATGGAGGGCGCTGTCGGAGTTACCGTGATCGACGTCAAGGTTGCCGAAGGCGTCGTCACGGTGAGAGTGGTCGTGCCTTTGATCTTGCCGCTGGTGGCTGTGATGGTGCTTGTGCCCGCCGCTATGGCAGTGGCTAAGCCCTTCGAGCCGTTCGCATTGCTGATCGTCGCCACCGCCGTGTTACTCGAGCTCCACGTTGCCGCGGTGGTTAGATCCTTAGTGCTCCCATCACTGTAAGTACCGGTCGCGTGGAATTGCCTTGTCGCACCGGCGGAAATCGACGGATTCGCCGGTTTGACTGAAACTGATTTCAGCACTTTGGCGTTGGACGTTGCCGAAAGACCCGCCATCTTTCCAACACCCAGGGGCCATAGCAGTAGCAGGGCAAGAGTCATTGCGACGGCGCAACGGCAGAGCCTGTGATTACTTTGGACAAAGCATTTGGAGAGAACTGACAGGACGAAGTGGCTCATCACAACCTCCGCAAAGAACAACGAATGCGCGGGCCCTCTCCCGTTGCGGTAGTGCCTCAAAAAGGGGCATCACCGCCGGCCAAACAGGAGCTTAGCTTCTCCACCCATTCGCAATTTACGTTCTAGATAGAAACCGAACCGTGATCAACCTCACTTACCCTCGTGACTTGAAGCCCTGGTCGGAACAGCTAGATCGCGATTTAACAATCGATCAGCAACTGAACTGAGCGGACTTCGACATAGCCGTCGATACGTATCGTCGCCAGGACACAAATGATTTTGCTGCGTCATCGTTTTGTCCACGAGATGAGCGCGGTGGGGGACTACTCACGCGGAATTCTGGAAGGGCCCTCGCCTTGGATTTTCATCTCCAGGACGGAACTGCACATCGAGGGGAGCGGGGGAGATGACGTGGGTATTCTGTACGCGCAATGAGGCTTTGTCAACAATCATTCTGAACGGGAGCACCGGCGGGAAAGAGAAATATCATTGGAACGTGAGGCCGGTGCTCCGCCATCCAGTGAAGCGGCGCCAAGCCTACGGTACACTTGCTCGATGATCCGCCAAATTGCGCCTGTATTCTTCACCACGGACATCCCCCGCACCGTTGCCTATTACCAGTCAAAGCTCGGCTTTAAGTGTTTATGCACATGGCAGGATCCGCCGGTTTACGCTATCGTGGCGCGCGACCAGCAGGCGATTCACTTCCGCTGCGCCGAACCTCCGGCCGCGAACCCGAGCAAGTATGCGGACGAATTGCTCGACGCCTACGTGTTCATTGAAGATGCGGACGCACTTTACGCGGAGTACGCCAAGAGAATGGAGTTCACGCGAGGCGTTGCCAACATGCCATGGGGCTCACAAGTGAGCCCGAAAATGAAAAATAACCATCGCAGACATGCTCGCGCCAGCGCAGACTTTGTTGGGTGATTCAATTTCCTCCCTCGATCTTCTTTCGCTCGCGTCTTCTTTCGCTCGCATCGCAGGAACCAGTAAAATCTTGGGTTCGGTCATATCGAATATCCTGATCGACATCGGAAAGGATTTCTTTGCCGCCCATCATGCGAATTACAGCCCCGTGGAATGCGATCGCACCGTCGATGAAGCGAGTCGGTTGCATCGTCGTTTTGAGCTTCTTCCCTTTCTTTCTTCCGCATTTGTCCGCGCAACAGGCCGCTCCCGCCATGCCGATGCAGGCACGCTACCAGGACGGAGCCGAATTTCGGTGGTTGCATAAGAAAGTTCTCGATTCTCGCTTGTTGGACGATATGGAGAACCTCGCGTCGTGGTCCTTCGCGGGGCATGGCGACATGAAGTTGATAGAAGTCAATGCGTCCAGGCCATGGGATTCCGGTCCGACTGCCGACCATTACGTGCTACGCATTCGCTCCACTACTAATATTGCGGAGGTGGAAGGCGCGGGAGAATGGGAGGACCTCGTCGCCACCAGAAAGTTTGCAGGCGAGGATTGGAGTAAGTTCAACCGAATTTCGCTTTGGGTCTATCCCGATATCGTGGGGGCTCCGGCCATTTCGTGTTCTCTAGTGCTCCATAACGATGGCGCGCATAAACTGCCCGATCATTACAACGAGGGCCGAGATGAGTCGCTGATTCTGAAGAATCACACATGGAATCAGATCGTGTGGGAGATCGCTCCGCTCGATCGCGACCGTGTCACGGCCGTCGATTTTGCCTACAGCCTGCCAAAGAAATTTCCTGATCCCGGCGACCGAACAATTCTCGACATCGCTCACCTCGAACTGCAAAACGTGCCGGCCGATCACGTTGAGGGGTGGGACGTGGCTTCCGGCAAGATCGCCTTCAGTCACAGTGGATACACGATCGGCACCTCGAAGTCAGCCATCGCCAGCGATCTTTCTGCCCGCGATTTTTCCGTCATTAACCAGCAAACGGGGCAGGCAGTTCTCACCAAACCGGTCCAGCACGTCTCCACGCCGTTGGGAGCATACGAGTTGCTCGATTTCTCCGAGATCCGCCAACCCGGAACATATGCGATTAAAGCCGGAGAAACCCTAACCCGTCCCTTCCAAATCAACGATGACGCGTGGAAGCGCAGCATTTGGAAGGCCATCAATTTCATGTATAGCGAGCGCTGCGGAACCGAAATTCCGGGCATTCACGGCCGATGCCATCAGGATATCTACACCGTCCACGGCGACAAGCGAATCGTGGTAAACGGCGGATACCACGATGCCGGTGACTTGAGCGCCACAGGACATACGCCGGCCATGGCATATGCATTATTCTCGCTCGCTGCGAGTCTCCAGCGACAACACGAAGATCCCGTCCTTACCGATCGGCTACTCGAAGAAGCGCGCTGGGGGCTGAATTGGGTTCTGAAGACTCGCTTTGGCGACGGGTACCGCAGCACCGGCCAGCTTGTGAGCTACTGGACTGACGGCATTATGGGTGACGGCGATGATCGATTCGGGCAGGCAGTGAACGATCCAGAGTGGAACTTCCGCGTCAGCGCAGTGGAAGCGCTGGCTTCACGCGTACTGAAAGACAGCGATCCGGAACTGGCGAACCGCGCCCTGGTTATTGCGGAAGAAGATTGGAGATATGCCGTGGATGGCTTGAAAACGGCGGCTCCGCGTCCGGAAGTCTATGGCGCGACTGACGAATTGGAACGCATTTCCTTTGGAGTGGTGGCATCGGTCGACCTGTTCCGAGCAACCGGCGATCAAAGCTATGCCGATGAAGCTGTGTCGTTAGGCGACCAGGTGCTGGCTTCGCAGGAGCGCACGCTGCAGCCGTGGACGATCCCTTTGACCGGGTATTTCTATACGGGACCGAAGCGAGAGAACCTCTTTCACCGTTTCCACATCGGGCAAGAGCAGGAGCCTATTGTGGCTCTAGTCAAGCTCTGTGAAGAGTTCCCTGAGCACGAAAAATGGATGAAGTGGTATTCGGCGGTCGTGCTTCATTCCCACTACTACCTAGAGGCGGCATCGGCGGTGGACGAGCCGTACGGAGTATTGCCCGCGGGGGTGTATCGCGAGAGCGAGGCCCGCCTCATTCCAGAAACGAAAAACTGGACCCCTCTTCGCGCCGCGGATCGCGATGCTTATCTGGAAGAAGTACGGCGCGGGGTTCGCCTGGGCGAAGGCACATACCTGCGCCGATTTCCTGTCTGGTTTGACTTTCGCGGGAACTCCAGCGTGCTGTTGTCACAGGCCAAGGCGCTTTCGGCGGCCGGAGAATTGCGCCGCGATCTGGACGCAGAGGACCTGGCACAGAAACAAGCACAGTGGCTGATTGGGCGCAATCCTTTCTCCTCGAGTTTGATGTACGGCGAGGGTTATGACTGGACACCGCTCTACAGCGTCCGTTCTGGTCAGATGGTCGGCGCCCTACCAGTGGGGATTGAAACCAAGGGTTATGACGATGCTCCTTATTGGCCCACACAAATCTGCTGGACTTATAAAGAGGTGTGGACTGCGCCAGTTGGGCAATGGATTTGGCTTATGCAGGATCTCAGCGTCCCCGCGACCGTAAGCGGAATTACTAATGCCGCCAACCATGACGCAATCGAGTTCCGAGAGGAAAAAAGTGGTCAGCTGATTCGAATAGCCGGTTCATTGGATGGCGAGTTCAATGTCCGACTGTCGGAAGGACGCTATGATGTCCATCACGGCACGGCTCATACCAGCGTCACGGTTCTTCCCGGCGGAATCTACTCTCTGGACTTGCGTCCCGAACACTTTCTGGATTTCAAAGTCACCTCCCAGGCCGCGCCTAAGAACGACATTGTGGTACGGCTCGCCGCTAGCGGTGCGGGAGATCACGCCTTCTCGATTCGAAGCGACAACCTCGTACTGTCCGATCCGGCCGTGCAGAACATCCATCTCATTACCGGAAGCAAGAAGGAGGTAATCTGGCACGCTCACATAGTCTCACCGGAGACCCCTTGGGTGGCAGTTGTCATCCCGGATGGGGAGATGAACGAACGCGCGGAAGTCACGGGCGCAAACTTGCCTCACAGTAACTGAACAGTTTTTTGAATGAGGAGATATTGGATGCGAAAGCACCAGCGGCGAAGATCGATGCGGGTGTTCAGTCGTGTGAAAAATGATTTTGCGATCACGGTCCTGCTACTGGCCTGGATCGCCGTAACAGGCTGCGCGCCAGCAGCGGTCGCGCAGAAGAACGCGACGATAAAGCCGGACCTTGGGCCAAACGTGCTGGTCTTTGATCCCACCATGCCGCAGGCAGACATGCAGCAGCAGATTGACAAGATCTACGCGGTCGAGAGGCGAAACGAGTTCGGGCTGGAGCGATATGCAATTCTGTTCCTGCCCGGAGAGTACCACCTCACGGTGCCGGTCGGCTTCTATACGCAAGTGTTGGGACTTGGCGCAACGCCAGATGCAGTTCACATCGTCGGCAACGTACATGCCGACGCCAGCCACGACAACAACAATGCCACCACAACTTTCTGGCGTGCCGCGGAAGGCTTTTCGGTGACACCCGCAGGAGGAACGATGCAGTGGGCAGTTTCCCAAGCTGTCCCTTTCCGGCGGATGCACGTTCGCGGCGACCTTGTTTTGCACCAGCATCGCGGATGGGCCAGCGGCGGATGGATGTCGGATACGGTCGTCGATGGGAATGTAGATTCGGGCTCGCAACAACAATGGATTTCCCGCAACAGCGAATGGGGCAGTTGGACAGGCTCGAACTGGAATATGGTTTTCGTTGGCGTCACCAATGCGCCGCCCGGCGACTGGCCCGAGCCGCCATTCACGAAAGTGAATACAACTCCGATCGTGCGTGAGAAACCATTCTTGCAGGTCGACGGAAATCGGAAGTGGATGGTATGCGTTCCGTTTCTGCGGAGGAATAGGGCCGGCGTCACGTGGCACGGCGGATCGACTCCGTGCAAATCAATATCTCTGGATCAGTTTTACATAGCGCGGCCCGGCACCGACTCTGCCGCGAGCCTTAATGCACAACTGGCGCGCGGCAAGCACCTGTTGTTTACACCCGGCATCTACGATCTCAGTGAACCGATCCGCGTGGCGCGGCCAGGAACGGTGGTATTGGGGCTGGGCTTCGCGACGCTGCGCCCGATCCATGGCACGGCTGCCATGATTACGGCGGATGCCGACGGAATTGAAATTGCGGGTCTGCTTTTCGATGCCGGGCCGGAAATGTCCCCGGTTTTGCTTGAGATTGGAAAAGAGGCGAGCAAGGTGCGTCACTTGCAGAATCCCATCGCTTTGCACGATGTGTTTTTTCGCGTGGGGGGCGCCGGCGTTGGCCGCACCCAGACCAACCTGAGCATCAACAGCAACGACGTCATCGTCGATCACACGTGGATTTGGCGTGCAGACCATGGTGCAGGTGTGGGCTGGACAAGTAACATCAGCGCGAACGGACTCGTGGTCAACGGAAACGATGTCACAATCTACGGCCTGTTCGTCGAACACCACCAGCAATTCCAGGTGCTTTGGAACGGAAACGGCGGTCGAACCTATTTCTATCAGTCCGAAATTCCGTATGACCCTCCCGACCAGCGGAGTTACTCCAGCGCCCCTGGAGTCAATGGGTGGGCCTCCTACAAAGTTTCGGATTCTGTCTCCGATCACGAAGCTTGGGGATTGGGTATCTATAGCGTGTTTATTCAGCCTCATGTTGTGCTTAGCCGGGCAATTGAAGTGCCCAAGAAACCGGGAATCCGGTTCCATCACATGATCACGGTTGCATTAGGCAACCACGGCGAAATCTCCAATGTGATTAACGACAAGGGAGGTCCAACGGCGATTCACCCGCGCGTTACACCGAAACTGGCGGAGTACCCATAGGAGCAATTCTTAGCAGGCAAAACTGCGGCGCGGCCCGCGCGGCGTCCAAAGCGGGGTTTTCGCGGGTATCGCCGCCGGCCTCGGAGTAAGTCTCGCCGATACGGAGAGACAAAACTCAAAATGCTTGGACGAGGAAGGCGTTTGCTCCCGCAAATATTGTTCTCGGTATTTAACGTTTCCCGGTCTGGATTCGCTTATCGTTGGAACCGGCCAGACGGGACGTGTCGATCACTTTGCGATAAACCGGGACCAGTTCGACAGATTGGAGGTGTGCGCCCCGCTCTTTTGCAGCAATTACCGGACGGGCGGCGCTGGGCAGATAAATGGGAGCCGCGCTCTGCAGCGGCAGAATACGCAATTCCAAGGTATTGAGCGGTTCCGTGTAAGTTCTGGGTAAGCCGATGACCCAGGGCTGACCAGAATAGAAGTCGTCAGTAAGGAGCTTGCCATCGGCGTAGACACGCGCGATGTCCCCTTGATAAGTAATTCTGATTAGTAAATCAGAAACCGTGTCTGACTTTACGTCGGGTATGTGAATTCTCCACTTTGCTGCCCGGTCGAAGGCGGAGTCCTCTGGCATCAAGACAATCTCTTTTCCCATCTTCAACGGTGGGTCTGTCCCCGGGTCGGCGATTTTCTTGATCGTGGCGGTCAACTGCAGCGGCTCGACCCGTGCCTCGTAAGTATGGAATATTCCATTCTGGCCGCCGTCGGCGAAATCACCGGCGGGTTGTTCAACTGGGGGATAAATCTCTGCTTTCAACTCTAAAGGGTCGCTTGCCAACAGAATCAGCCTGTCGTTTTCGGTATAGATCTGAGCCGGAGACAGAATCAGTCTCTCTCTGCCACCAAGCTTCAGCTTCCACAAATTACGAGCCTGTTCTCGCGACAGCACGACAATATCGATGCGCGTTCCATCGCGGTCACGTAACTGAATCGCGGGCTTCGTCCCGGCAGTGGATAGATCCACATAGACGATCCCGTCCGTTTTTTCGATGTGAGAGCCGGGCGCTTCGATAATGTCTGCGGCATCTTCTTTGAATGCAAATTCTGCGGGGATACCGGGGGAAGTGAAGAACACATACACGTTCTCGTTTTCCAATTTGCACAGAAGCTGGGCTGTCGCATATCGCAGGACGCTGTGTCCGATAGCCTGATTTACGGGCCAGAATGTGTATGCGCCGGTGGGGATAGTTAACGGCGATCGCGGAATAGTGATGGTTTCCCCCGGCAGCTTCAGATCCACCTGAAAGTTGCGGCGCTCGGGAAGAGGATAAGTGCGCTGATAGTTATTAATGAAGAGAAATCCGTGCCCATCCTGAAGCCGCGCCGCAACGCGCGGCGTATCTACATCGTGCAGACTGGCAGGCATGCGCTCGGGAAAATACGACGTCATCGGCGTAAGTTCGGCCCCGAAGTCCTTCAGAAAAAGGTGGAGGATTTTTAGTACGCCGAAGGAGGAATGCGGTTCTCCAAACTCGCCGAGCGGCGCCTGAAAATCATAATTTTTGATTGGGAGATCGTTGAGGTATCCGGTGGCTTGTGATTCCTGGAGCGTTGTTCTCTTTCCATCAGGATTCGTTCCGCCGTGGAACATATAGTAGCCGTACATCGTGACGCCATCTCCAAGCTTCACCAACTCCATGGCGGCGGTGTCATCCGCGGTCATGAGCGGACGGCGGTGATAGGACAACTCCATCCCGCCCCCCATTTCCGCGGTAAGAAACGGATACTTCTCGTCGAGAGCGTCGATCTCGGGATGGAGCGACGTGAGATTTTCACCGACGTTTTCCTGGCAGCGGATCTTTGTAAAAAAGTAGTTGGGATTGGGCGGCAGTTCTCCCATGCTACGCCACCAGAATCCATCGGGATAGCCGCCGAAAACCGGGAGCACATCGCGAGATGGTATCACTGCTCCATCCCATCCGGTTACGGTGTAGAAGGGAGCGTCCAAACCGGCGTCGCGAGCAATCTGCTGCAAACGGAGAATATGCTCCTCGCCTTTTCCTGGCCCGCGAGCGCTGTATTCGTTCTCAAGTTGCACTCCGATAATCGGTCCGCCTTCTTTCCAGAGAAGACCCTTCACCTGATCACCGATCTGGCCAAAGAAACGGGAGACGTAGTTGAGGTATCCAGGATCGTTCTGCCGCACCGCGGATTTCGATAAGAGCCAATCGGGAAGTCCGCCGTTTCGTACTTCGCCATGATCCCATGGGCCGATGCGGATCCACACGTACAAGCCATGTTTGGCGCAAAGCTGCACGAAGTGGCGCAAGTCGCGCTGGCCGCTCCAATCGAACTGCCCTTCAATTTCCTCGTGATGGATCCAGAAAACGTAGGTGGAGATGACTTGGATCCCACCGGCCTTCATTTTCAGGATCTCTTGCTCCCAGTCTTTCGCTGGATAGCGTGAGTAATGAAATTCGCCCATGATCGGAAACCATGGCTGTCCATCGCGGAGCAAGTACTGTCGGTTCGCGGAAAGGCTGTGGCCGTCAGGGGATGCGCCGCCCACCGTAAATGGAAGCGACAGCG
The DNA here is from genome assembly GCA_963763845.1 of uncultured Acidobacteriota bacterium. Taxonomy (GTDB): domain Bacteria; phylum Acidobacteriota; class Terriglobia; order Terriglobales; family Acidobacteriaceae; genus Sulfotelmatobacter. The sequence goes on along the minus strand of CAVXPX010000003.1, from coordinate 217,426 downwards.
GCGCGGCAGGCGCCACAGTAGCATCGATCACGATGGTATTGGTCGAATGGGATTGAGATTGCGCCGGGCAGGGCAATACGAGGCTTCCGATCAGCACACAATACGAAAGGAAAGACCAGACTGGAGTAGGCTGCATAGGGGATGAGTGCGACGAAATGCACTATAGCAGCGGCCGTAGTTGAGGCAATCCTACTAAGGTCGGAGTGGGCTCATGGCTCCCGGTCGAGGCCGCTCTCTGGCCTGGTTTGCTGATGCATTTGCTGATAAAGCGCGCCGACGTTGTCTTTGGCGCGTCTGATTTCATCGGTAAGGCGGACCTCTTGGCGAGCTTGTTCTTCGAGGCCCAACTTGCGATCGGCGAGTGCCAGACGATAATGCGCGCTGCTGTTTAAGGGATCCGATTGTACGGCCATTTGCAGATATTTTCGAGCCTCCTGGGGTTGGTCCATCAGGAGCAAGACGCGCCCGAGGCCCAACTGAGCGTCCGAGTTGGCGGGATTCAGACGAATTGCTTCAGCGTAGTGCGCGTGTGCTGGCTCCAGTTGATTTTGAAGCAGGGCAATTTCTCCCAGCAGGTTTTCCAGATTTGCACTGTCACCGTCGGTCTGTTTTGCCTTCTGGATTTCTTCTTGAGCAGCAGCTTGCATTTGCGCATCCGACCGGTTGGATTCGAATAGAGCCTCGGCCAGTTCGTAATGAACTCCGGGAAGCTGAGCATTCAATTCCAACGCCCTCTTGTAATGCTGAATGGCACCGGGAAGGTCGCCGGCATTGATGAGCCGCTCGGCGATCGCCTGCTGCATGCGGGCTGATGTGGGCGCTATGAGTGCCAGTTTATTCAAAGTGTCGTCTGCCAGATCCTGATAAAGACGTTGCGCAGTGAATAGCGTGTCGGGGTCTTCCGGAGCGATTTCCACGAGCTTTTGCATGACAGGCACAGCACGGTCTGGTCTTCCCTCTCCGTAATAGAGTCCGACAAGTTCCATTCCCACCTGAACCCGCAATTTGGGATCACCTGATTGAGCAAAAGATTTCTCCAGATCCCGTTTCGCCGCGGGATCGGCGAGCCTCTTTTCGCAAATCCCAAGCAGCGCTTGAGCTTTGACCAGGGAAGGACGCGCTCGCAACGCTGTGCGCAGTTCATTGGAGGCAACATCATACTGTCCTCGCGTAAACGCGATTACACCGAGATTCATTCGGGCTTCGGAGTTCGACGGATCAAGCGAAAGGACGGCGCGAAATTCACGAGTCGCCGTCTCTTGATCTCCCGCCCGCAACGCGGCCTCAGCGTGGATTGTGTGCGCATGTATTTCCGCTGCCTTCCCTTGCTGGGCCTGTGCGATTAAGGCAGGACAGAAAATCGACACACTCAGTAGAGCGGCTAGAAATCTCATTGCTATACCTCTGAAGGAACAGGTTTTTGAATTGTACCTGCTGTAACTCAATGAACCGGGACGATGCTCCATTGCTGGGTCTGAGAGGTGCCGGCTTGCGTTTGCAGGACGGCGAATCCGGAAGTGTTCAGATCGAGCACCAACCCGCTTTGTCGATTTCTGAAATTGAAATAGCCATTTCCCGCGGATGTAACATCCCACTCCTGTTCCTGCGCGCCGTTTGCCGATGATTGCAGAATCGGGTTTCCAGCCGAGTTGGAGGCGTTTGAATCGTCGAGAACATTCACGGTGTTGCCTAGTCCGGGATTCACGCTCGCGATCTGAAAGAATCCGTCACCGTTGCTGGTAATGCGCCATTGCTGAGTGATGGCAGGATTTCCATTATCGGCAACTGTATTCAGTTGGGAACCGGATTGATTAGCACCCTGATATACAAGAATCCGGCCATTCGAGCGGTTGGCAAATTTGTAGTTGAGAGACGGATCCAGCTTGCCTCCGAGGGCGTCAATGCCCGGCAGAACCGAGGAATAATTCGCGGCGCTTGCGTTCGTCACTCCCGTGCCGTTATCGGCATCATCGAAGAGAGCCAACCCATCCCAAATGTAGATTGCGTCGGGCTGGCTATCGCCGTTCACGAGACTGCCGGAGGGGGTGGGCACGTTCACGCCGGATGCATCCCAGTACTCCATTCCCATCGCGAGATTGTTGGGGACCGATGTCAGAACGCTACCCAGATCAATCAAGAATTGACGCTGTTCGCTCTGCGTGGGCGGAGAATACCACGCATCGTTGGCATCAAATCCGTTCTCGTAGTGCTCGGCGGTTTCAATGATGAAAATCGGCTTGCCCAGATTTGTGGCCGCGCTGTTGAGCACATCTTGTTCGACCGGCTTATTACCAGGGTTCGAGGTAGCCGCTTGCGCGTCCGTCAAGGGACCGTGAAAGATCGGATAATAACTCTGGCAGATCGCGTCGTAGACGAGGCCATTCTGATTGGCAAGCGTGAAGAAGTCGGTGAGGTCCCAGGCGGGAGTAATGTGAATACAGGTCAGCGGGGGAGGAATGGGCAGTCCAATCGAGGTATCGGCAGCCGCGTCGAGCACAGCCTGCAAGCCTTGTTTTTGGAGGACGGCGAAATTTGTGAAGTTAGAGCCGGTTGGACTATTGCTCGATCCCAGGAATCCGGTATCGACTTCGTTGCCGATGGCTACAAGATCTGGCATGACGCCGGCCTGGCGGTAACTCACGATCTCCTGCTTCACATACTTGTATAGATCGGTCTGAAGCTGGGAGAAAGAATCGTTCGCCCAGGCGGAAGGCACCGACTGGGAGCTGCCGCCGTCGAACAACAACGTGAGCTGCACGCTCATGCCAAGATTGCGGGCACGTTTCGCCAGATCAAGGTCCTGAGAGTCAGTCTCGGCATAGCAGAGATTGCCGGCACAGCCGGTCTGCGATGGGTTCGAATACGGTGGCACGGAGCTTGGCCGGAGGCGAATCATGTTCACGCCGTGATTCTTCAGAATCTGCAAAACGTCTTGCACCTGTCCAGCATCGTTCCACCACGGCACGCCATTTTTTTCGTGCGCCGATTCCTGCTTTTCCAGCAGCGCATTATCGACTCCGCGGAAGAAAGCGGGACGCAAGAGCCATTGTTGACTTTGGACTGGACTCCCCGAGAGCGCAGTCTCGTCGAGATCGGTGCCGGCAGAAGTCGTCCCGCCGGAAAGATCGATCAGCAGACCGCTGCTGGCATTGCTGATGCTGTAGTAGCCGTTGCTGGTAGGCGTCAAGTTCCATTGTTGTGTCGTGCTGCCGTTGCAGAGGTTCTGCACAACCAACGTCGTGTTGTTGCTGGTCGCATTATCAAGACAGAATCCATTCGAGAGATTGCTGATCTTCCAAGATTCGCTACTGACGAGCGTTAGAGCCCAACGCTGACTGAGGTTGCTGAAGCTTGCTGCCTGGATGACTACGTGGTCTCCGGATATATTCGAATTGGGTACGGCTTCGAGGCCGCTGAGCTGATTGAGGAGATAATAGACCTCGCCGTCAATCGGAGTTATGTCGATCGGTTGTGAGGGAGGCTGCGTGGTTTTGCCACCGCCACCACCTGTACCTCCGCCGCCATTTCCGCCGCCGTTCGGAGATCCTCCACCGCCGCAGCCCGAGAGCAACAGAAGGATCGATAGGAGCACTGACCAGGAAAAATGAGAGGACCAGCGTGCGGAGGGAGAAAGCATCAGAGATCGTGAAAACTGCCGGGCCCGACGAGAATCGGGCCCAGCGCTGGCTTCCTTAAGGTTGGACTCAGAAAACGACACGGGCTCCGAGTTGAATAATACGCATGCCGCTGCTGTTCGCCGGACCGCTGCTTATGCCCGCGAAGCTGTCGGCCAACCCACCGCCGCTGTAGCCAACGTTCGCGTCAGGATTGGCATAGTTGACGTGGTTGAAAGCGTTGAACGCATCTCCTCTGACCTGCAAGCGCACCCGCTCAGTCATGGGGAATTCTTTCCCGAGGCTGAGATCCACATTCGAGTATCCCGGCCCGATGAGCGTATTGCGGTGGGCATTGCCGAAGCTCCCTACCGCAGGGTTGGCAAACGCCGCGGGGTTGAACCACCCGGAAAGTCCGAAGTGAGAACTCGAACCCAACGAGACTTTCGCATGCTGGGAGGCGGCTGAATCGCCGACCTGATCCGGGTAAAGCGTCGAGCCCGCGTTCAGAGACGGGGTTAAGCCGCCATCAAGACCCGTGGCGATGCTGTATTGGATGATGGGGGTGTACGGGACTCCTCCGTGCCACTGGAAGATGGTCGAAACTCGCCAGCCGCCCGCGATTTGGTTGAGTGGGCCGCGCAGCGCGTATCGTTGCCCCTTTCCAAACGGGAGTTCATACGCAACCTGCCCGACCAGCGTGTTGGCAGCGTTGAAATCTGAGAGTCCATAATTCACCGCGGGGTTATATGCATTTTGATAAAGATCCACACCTGAGCCGTGGCCATTGCCGGTTCCGGTATCGAGAGATTTCGACCAGGCATAATTTACCTGATAGCTCAGACCGTGTTTCACCCTCTGCTGCAAGCGCAGTTGCAGCGCGTTATAGTTTGACCAGCCGGTGTAGTTCTGCGCTGTGATCGCATTAAAGATCGGATTGGGATTGCCGCAGTTGTAGCCCGAGCATCCCAGCGCGCTTTCCGAAGCCTGATTGATGTCGGTCGCGAAGTTCAGATGCGTTCCCCTGGTGTGCACGTAGCTGGTGTCGAGCAGAATCCCTCCGCGAAACTCGTGCTGAATACTCAACAGGAGCTGCTGCACGTAAACGGTGGGCATTTGTCGCGGATAGTATTCGGCGGTGCTGTAATTCTGGATCTCCGGCGTAAGAGTTTGAACCGTGGGGAAAACAACGGTTCCAGCCGGGGGGCCGGCCGCTAACTGCCACGGAGAACTGCCGTTAACGTACCCGCCGTTGCCGGCGTTGTGAGGATTAAAGCCGAGGCCCAGCGCGCCATCGGTGTAGTTTTCGGCATCTCGAGGTGCATCGAAGATCCCATAACTTGCACGGAACGCCCAATTGCTAAGAGGTGACCAGGCGAGGCCAACTCGCGGGGCAAACTGCTTGTTGTCGCCGTTCTGAATCGCGCTCAAGTTCTTGATTGTCCCGCCGAAGGCAGTGTCGCTTTGTCCGCCGAAAAGGATTCCGCCAGTGCAACCAGCGCAGGCATTGTTTGGCAGGACGGGATCATAGTTGCCGAACAGATTATTGCTCACCGTCCAACCGGAGATTAATTGCCAACGCAGCCCGAGATTCAACGTGAGATGGGGCGTGACCTTGAAGTCGTCGCTGGCAAACATCGCGCCGCCTTTCAGGTGCGCGCTAGTGGGATCGGCTTCATAGACATACCATCCGAAAACGTCGCCCGCGAGAAAGTCTGCGTAAGGAATCCCGGTGACACTGCCATTGAATTCGAAGTGCCCCGAGGTGATGTCTCCCCAACTGGTGTAGTTCTGATAATACTTGTCGAATTCACCGCCCAGCCGAATCGTATGACGTCCGCGAATCAGGGTGAGGATGTCTCCAACGTTGTAAACGCCCTCGCCAAGAGTGGCGTCAACGTTGCCATTGCCGCCGGGCCCGGGGAGTCCTTTGCTATATTCTCCGGCGCCGAGAGCCATAGCTCCGGTATCCGTTCCCGAGTCAATGGTTACGTGCGGGAAGACATTAGCCGGCGCGTTGGTGCCATAGTCAGGTTGAAGTCCGAGGCTGGTTGGATCGTTCTTGCCGAACGAAGGCGGTACGTATTTGTCGAGTTCGCGGCTTCCGCCTACGCGGACTTCGTTGACCATTGTGGAGCTTATAGCAAAGACATACGAGAGTTGGCCCGTCAGATTGTCGGTGTGTCCCTGTTCATATGCAGTCGCGTCGTTCGGGTACAAAGGATCCGCAGGAACGTAGGATGGCACCGCCGCGTGGTAGTTGAATGTGAACGAGAGTTTCTGCTTCGACGAGGCGTTGTAATCGGCCCTGCCCGTGTACCACTTATCGAGATTCGGGCTGACTCCGTTGAAGACGAAATTGTTCTGAGTCGGACAGGTTTGTGCCACTCCCGGCCCGATGTTGGCGGGACCTGGGCATCCGGCGAGCCAGCCCGTCGCCGTGGCGGCTGGGAAGTAGCCCTGCATTTTCAGCGCGACTGGATCGTAAGTTCCCTGGAGAACTCCGGCAGAGTCGAATGCCGGGCCGGTTGCTCCGGACATGCCATAAAAATCGCCCGCCTGCATCGCGGCGCTGGGATAGCTATACAGTCCCGATGTTGGCGTCGAGTTGGGATTGCGCTGGTAGTTGAAAAAGAAGAACAGCTTGTCCTTGATAACTGGACCACCGATGCTTCCGCCGTAATTGTTCCAATGCTCGACGGCCTTCATTCCCGTCTGGTTATAGAAACCTCTGGCGTTGAAGGCGGTATTCTGAATGTACTCGTAGGCGCTACCGTGGAACTGATTGGTGCCGCTCTTGGTGATGACGTTGACTGAGGTGAGGCCGTTGCCGTACTCGGCTGGCGCATTTCCGGAATTGATGCTGACCTCGCTGATTGAGTCGAGCGGCATGTAGTAGTTGCTGCTGTTGTAATCTCGGGGAGCGATCCCGGCCGAGCCGTCGATCAGGAAGTTCACGTTGTAGGACTGCGTGCCATTGACGCCGACTTGCTGGCCTGAAGCTTCGCCCGTTCCGCCTCCGGCATTAACGCCGGGAATCAACTGAGTTAGTTCGGCGCGCCAGTCGTTTCCCACAATGGGCGCATTCTGCACTGAGACAGTATTCAAATCCACGTGCTGGTCGGAGGTTTCTGTCTCGACCAGGGGATTCTCGGCAGTGACCGTCACCTGCTCGCTGATCGCCCCGACTTGCAGAACGGCATCAATGCCGAGCGTCTGGAGTTGGAGCGTTATGCCCTGCCGTATCAATTCACGGAACCCATCCTTCGCGAACGTGATCTTGTAATCGCCGATCGGGACGGACGGTACGTCGTAAACGCCCGCCGAATTCGTACTGGTGACCGTGCTCACGCCCGTTTCTACATTCGTAATCGTAATTTTCACTCCCGAGAGCATGGCGCCAGAGGTATCGGTAACTGTTCCGCGAATCTCGCCTGTGTTGGTGTTTTGCGCGACGGCAAAGGTGGCAATCATGGCCACTGCGAGCAGCGCACCTACCCGGGCACACGTTCTCAAACCGTCTTTTGTCATTACCAGCTCTCCTGATTCGATCCTTGCTGGCCGAGAACTCGGTTGCACCTCGACTTGCAAGCAGCGACATCTCCGCGAGGGATGACTTCAATCAGAAACGGCTCGATTGTATTCGGGAAGATCGGCTGCACAAATCCGACGAAAGTAGGAACGTATAAAAATGATTAAGGTTGACAACGGTTGCGGTCTTGTTGCACGGCCTCGCTTCGAATCGGGTTGAGAGCGCAGAGCTAGGGTCGCACTCTGTTTGCGCGAGATCGCCGTTCGATTCAACCGCAATGGCGCTGCGCCTCTTCGCACGCGTTTGTAGGCGAATCGTTAGTGTCGCGTAAACCGGTCAAATACGGTGACGACCGGTAGCGCGTTATGCTGATCATCGAAGAAGCTTCGGATAGTGAGCGGACCCTCGACCGCAGGCTCCCACCAGAAGACGCCTTTCCCGCGGCCGTTGGGGGTTTCCTGAATCACACGATTTAACTCGTCCAGAAATTCGCGTTGTCCTTCGGGAGACTCGGCAAACGGGGCAGGCTTATTTACGTAATTGCCGGGCTTCCAGTTGTAGGCAGTTTCGACGACGATAATGTCTTTCTGATATTCGCGCGACATGAACTCCAGGTTCTGGCGAAGCTGATTCAAGCTGCCGTGCCACCACGGATAATAAGATTGTCCGATGATGTCGTAAGGAATGTCGTAAGAATTCAGTTTGTCGAAGAAGTACTTCGTTCCCTTCCAATCGGCGCCGCGGTCGATGTGGATCATAATTCTCGGCCGAGGGTTATTCCCGCGTCCGGCATCCACCCCGTTGATTCCTGCATACACCAGCTGCGCGAAGTTGTCCCAGTTTTCGGGCAGTTTGCCATCGGGCCATAACATCCCGTGGATGATTTCGTTGCCCGGTTGCACCATATCCGGTAGAACTCCGGCATCGCGGAAGGCCGCAATCGTGTCGCGCGTGTATTCAAAGACGGCTTGCACAAGCTGGGCATGTGTTTTGCCCTCCCAAGCCTTGGGCATCGGCTGTTTTCCTGGATCAGCCCAATCGTCCGCATAATGGAAATCGAGCAAGAATTTAAAGCCCAGCTTTTTCGCTTGCTTCGCGAGAGCGATGGTGTACTCAAGATTGTTCGGAAGGTCGGTCGGAGTATGAAATATCCGGAGACGGATCCAGTTGTAACCGTGATCTTTAAGGATCTGGAGGCCAGGCTTGGCCGTTCCATTATCTTTGAAGGCCACACCTTTCTGTTCCGCTTGACCCAGAAAGGAAACGTCGGCTCCGATAGCGTAATCCTGAGCGCGGGACGACGGCGCCAGCGCCAGTGAAACAAAAAACGAAACGAAAAAGATTCTCCATGAGCTCATATGAATTCCTAGGGTGTTGTCTGCTTTCGAGACATTCATCATGTTAGAGTGCGAATAGTTTGTCATCCCACGGAAGTCGGACCCACGCGAACCGGAAATGTGAGATATTCCGCCTCTGAGGTATGCTAAATTTCCTTCGGTCTCGCTATCGCTTGGGTGTGGCCACAGAGCGCTGCCATGATTTCTAAACGCAGTTGGCGTTTCAGATGCAGCCTTGTCGCTGTAGCCGTGCTGTTATTTCATGCCGGCAAACTTGCAGCCGCCAGTTCCGCTCCTGAGCATTGGTCCCCATCCTACGCCGAGCGCACCTGGAGCATGCGAGACGGCCTGCCGGAGCAAGTCGTGCAGGCCTTCGCCCAAACCAGAGACCGATATGTCTGGATCGGAACTACGGGCGGCTTGCTCCGTTTCGACGGTGCCAGTTTCACTCTCTATAATCGGGAAAACACTCCTGCTTTTTCTGACGACAACATCTTCTGCCTAACTGTTTCCCGCGACAACACGCTTTGGATCGGAAGCGAGGGCGGCGGGCTGGTCCGCTATCGCGACGGGATATTTCACTCGTTTTCGAATAAGGATGGCCTGACCAACAGTTTTGTACGCACCGTGCAGCAGGACCGCGCAGGAACGATTTGGGTGGGCACCGACAACGGTCTCTTCCAGGTCGACGGCGATCGTCTGGAGCGGATCGACGGTGACGAGCGGATTCCGCTCGTCGCCGTCCACGCTATTTTTGAGGACAAAGAGGGAGGCATGTGGGTCGGCGGCTCTCGTGTTTTGCGCATCTCCGGTAACCAGGTCCAGGAATTCCATTTGTCGGGAGATGCCAGCCAGAACCGCGTGAAGTCCATTTTCCAAACTGACGATGGAGACATTTGGGTCGGGACCGTGTCGGGCTTGCACCGAATGCAGACCTGTTGTTCTGGGCACTTCACGCGGGTTCAAGAAGTGACCGGTACGGTCCGAACGCTGCGGGAGACCTCAGACGGAATTTTATGGATCGGAACCATCGGGCACGGGCTCTATGCGTACCGCAACGGGCGATTCGCGACGATGTCAACTCCGCAGGAACTGCCCAGCAATACCGTCCTTAATCTCTTTGAGGATGCCGAACAAAATATCTGGGTCGGCACTCAAGCTGGGATGTTGCGCTTAAGCAATACTCCGGTGAAAACAGTTTCGCTGCCTGACTCTTCCGATTCCGACGCTGAAACCGTTTACGAAGATCGTGATGGCGTCGTTTGGATCGCCGCCGTGCACGTCTTTCGTTACAGGAACGGAAAGGCGACTCTTTACCATTTTCCAGGGATAAGAGGAGTTCGGGTTCGAAATGTGTTCCGCGATCGCGAGGGCGCGCTGTGGATTGGGACCGAGGGACAGGGCGCGTACAGGCAGACGCGTCGCGGGCTTGTCCATTACAGCACGGCGTCCGGCCTTGTGAATAACTTCGTGCGTGCTTTTCTGCAGGCTCGCGATGGCAGCGTCTGGATCGGCACCGATGAAGGCGTCAGCCGCTGGACTCCGAACGGATTCAAGAACTACCAGGTGCGAAATGGCCTTTGTTATTTCAGTATTCGATCCTTGTTGGAAGATCGCGCGGGAAACATCTGGATCGGGACCGATCGCGGCCTGAGCCTGCTGCACGACGGCAAGTTTGAAGATCATCCCGTCGTTGAAAGCCTAAAGCAGGAAAAAGTCTGGGCGATGCATGAGGATCCGGACGGCGGGCTGTGGTTCGGGACTCGAACTGGAGGGCTTTATCGATGGCGTTCCGGCAGACTCAGCCATTTCACGATCTCAAGCGGCCTGCCCAGTAACAGCATTTATGAATTGATTGAGGACCCGAAGGGAATGCTGTGGATAAGCGGGCCAACCGGGGTTTCGGAGGTAAACCGACGCGAACTCGACGCAGCCGCAGATGACCCAACTCACCGCATCAAGGTCACCCTGTATGGGATTTCCGAGGGCCTTGAAGCCATACAGATGTGCGGCGGCGAGAAACCGGCAGGACTACTTGCGAGCAACGGCGAGGTGTGGTTTCCGAGCAGCAGAGGCCCGATGCGAATCCGCATTGATCAGGCCGGGCCGACTGAACTTGCGCCGGCAGTCATCGATGAGGTGATCGTCGACGGGCTACAGATGCCGCCCTCACAAAAGTTGCTTCTGCGGCCAGACATGGGGAGGCTGGAACTCCATTACGGTGTGGTTCAGCTCCGTTCGCAGGAACGTGTTCTGTTTCGCTATAAACTCGAGGGATTCGATCGCGACTGGAGCCGGGCCACAGCGGAAAGAGTGACGCACTATACCAACCTGCCAGCCGGACACTATAAGTTTCTTGTGGCCGCATTCGAAATGAACAATCCGGAGCACATTGCCGAAACCTCGCTCGACATTGTTCAACAACCTCACTTTTACGACACCGTGTGGTTCCTCACTTTGTGCACACTCTCACTGGCCGCGGCCACGTGGAGCATCCATAGATTTCGTGTAGGTCAACTTCGAGCCAGATTCCAGGCCGTGCTGAGCGAGCGAACGCGCCTGGCGCGCGAAATGCACGACACGCTAATTCAGGGATGCGTGAGTGTCTCCGCTCTTGTGGAAGCTTATCTCAGTCTCGGGCCCGAGGAAACCGACGCGAGAGAGAACCTAATGGAGTATGCACGCACCCAATTGCGCACGACCGTCGATGAAGCGCGCGAAGCTGTGTGGAACCTCCGGCAACGGCCGGCCTCCGTCACCCTGATCGGTCCTTTCTTGCATTCGATCTCGGAACAGATCCACCGTGAGTTCGGAATACCGGTATACTGCACGATTTCGGAGGAAAGCTTTGAACTTCCGAAGGATACTGTCCATGAACTGCTGATGGTGGTCCGCGAAGCGATTTACAACGCGGTGCGGCATGGACGTCCTCGCAAGGTGGAAATCACAGTATGCTTTCATCGCGACGAGTGCGAGCTCCGAATAACAGACGATGGGGACGGATTTGAACCCGAAGCATTATCTTCGCTGCAAGTCGGGCATTATGGAGTTGTCGGGATGCAAGAGCGGATTCAGCGAATCGGCGGCAGATTCCTGGTAAACAGTACGCCGGGTGCAGGAACCGAGGTGCTGATCTACGTTCCCATAGAATCTGGCATGGTGGAACCACGGGAGGCTGAAACATTGCTGTGAGCGCAGCTGAAAAAATCAAGGTCATGGTGGTGGACGACCATCCGCTGATGCGCGTAGGAGTGTCGTCCATCGTGAACGCGCGCCCGAACATGATCGTGGTAGCTCAGACGGGAACGGGTGAGGAAGCAGTCTCGCTTTTTGCCCAGCATAAACCGGACGTAACCCTGATGGATCTGCGGTTACCGGGGATGAGCGGAGTAGATGCCATCCAAGCCATTCGCGGCCGCTGGCCAGGCGCAAAATTTGTGGTTCTCACCACCTATGAGGGAGATGAAGACATTCACCGCGCGCTCGAAGCGGGTGCGAGGGGTTACATCATCAAGGGCATGCCTTATCAAACTCTGATTGACGCTCTCGTACGAGTCCACACCGGCGGGCGCTTTTTGCCGGCTCCAGTGACTAAGGCTCTGGAGTCGAGGACGCCGAATTCAGATTTAAGCTCCCGTGAACGGGAAGTGCTGCTGCTTATGGTAGACGGCAAGACCAACAAAGAGATCGCGAACCAGCTCGGCATCACCGAAGCTACGGTGAAGTGTCACGTGAGCACGATCCTCATGCGATTGAACGTCAACGATCGCACTCAGGCTGTGGTCACCGCTTTACAACGCGGTTTGGTTCACCTTTAGACATCAATCCTTGGATACATCTAGAAGCGTTGCCTGCCGTTGCAACTCCGGGCCCGCATTTCGCCATGGCCATACTGGCTCCGGTTTTTTCAAACATGAGGACGACCTTGGCCATTTTGTCACTGGAAACGAGCTCGTCTGGCGGAATCTAGAGAATTCGGACCATACCTCAACCACCTGACCTCTGTGGCGTAACGCTGATGGCGTAGAGAGATGACCGTATCATTTATGGCAGGTTCTCGAGCGCCTGCCCCAGATCCGCGATCAGATCCTCTGCATCCTCAATCCCGGCCGAGTAGCGGATCAGCGCTTCCGGAATTCCGCTCGCCGCACGCTCTTCCGGCGTGGACTCCACGTGGCTCGTCGTAGCCGGCGGCCCCGCGACGGTCTCCACAGAGCCAAGATTTGCGGCCAAGTTTGCATACCGCAATTGCGGCAAGAATTTCTTCACCGCGTCGAAACCGCCCTCCAGCGCGAAGCTAAGCACTCCGCCGAAACCGCTCATCTGCCGACGCGCGATCTCGTGATTCTCGTGCCCAGACAGCCCAGGGTAAAAGACTCTGGCCACGCGTGGGTGCGCCTCAAGGAAGCGAGCCACGCGAAGCGCGTTTTCGTTCTGCTGCCGTATGCGTAAATGCAGCGTCTTCATTCCGCGCAGCAGCAGATATGCGGACATCGGCTCCAGGCAGGCGCCATTAATCTCGCGAAAGTGATAAATGCTGCCAACTAACTCCCTGGGCCCGCAGACAACTCCGCCCAGCGCATCCGCGTGGCCGCCGAGAAACTTGGTCGCACTGTGCAAGACGAGGTCGGCTCCCAGTGCCAGAGGACGCTGGTTGATGGGAGTGGCAAACGTATTGTCGATCGCCACGAGCGCTCCCTGGCTGTGGGCTGCTGCCGCCAGGCGCGCAATATCGACGACCTTGATTGTCGGATTCGTTGGACTTTCCAGATAGAGCATTTTGCAGCCGCGAGCGATCGCAGCCTCGATGGCCGCATGGTCCGTTGTTTCGCATAGCGAGACTTCGATCTGAAATCGCGGGAGGAACTCCACGAAAAGTTTGTTTGTGCCACCGTAGGTGTCTTTCACGGAAACCACACGGTCGCCCGGAGAAAGCATAGTAAAAAGGGTGTTGCTGATAGCGGCCATGCCGCTTGCGAAACTGGTTGCCGCTTCCGCACCCTCCAGTTCTCGCACCCTGTCTTCGAAAGCGGCTACAGTCGGGTTCGTGTTGCGCCCATAGATGTGACCGGCCTTCTTCCCTTGCGCCACGTCAAGCCACTGCTCTACCGTGTCGTAGCCGTACGACACACTTAACGCTACCGGAACTTGTGTCGCTCCAGCCCAGCGCTCGCCCCGCTCGCCGGCCCACACTGCTTTGGTTCCCGGGCTTGCCGCATGATCAGTAGTTGATTGAGTCATAACAATCCTTAGGACGGGATTTGATTGCGCAGTATGACACATGGACCTGTCTAAGGAAGCCGCTCGCGGCTCACCCAGATCACAAGGTTTTTGATTTTCGTATGCATCGAGTGCCTGACGCTTTCCATCGGGAACAGTCAGTCGTAAACTTCAGACGCAAGATCGAAACGCGTGTGCCCACCTATGACACTGACGACACCTGACGCTCCAGTGCTGGAGACCGCATTGTCGCGTAGGTGCTGGCAGAAATCGCCGTCGCAAGAAGTGTTGTGCGCCCGATCACGGACACAATCTGCTAGTGTGATGAAAGTAGTCAGGTCGGGATTGAACACGCCTTCGAGTTTGCTTAAGGCAGGTTCCAGGCGAAAGTATGCGGGCAGGACAGGGGCGCATGGCTTGTGAGGCGCCAGTTCCGATGAACGTTTACGCGCAAAGCTGGTGCCTTCGCTCGCAGTGACGCGAAGCAACGGCCTCGACGGTGTTCTCGGTTATTTGGAGGAATCGATGATTGCAGGACAGGACATTGATCGCCGCACGTTTATGAAAATTGGAGGTACAGCGCTGGCGGCAGGTCTGGTCCCCGCCTCGGAGGCTGCGCCCCGAACCGTTCATGAAGCGCCTTATCCGGTGAAGTGGTATCCATTCACAGGTCATCCTGACTCGGATACCTGTTGGGCACTTTCCGTTGGTCCCGATGGCCGGATCTATGCGGCGGCTTGCGCGGAGAGTGTTCCCGGGGGCGTAGTAAAACCGGTTCGTTATAACGAACAGCGCGATGACCTGGATTACCTCTTCAATCTCGCGGAAATGGTGGACGATCCGGGCGACTCGGGCCGCGCGACACAATGCAAGATTCACTACAGCTTCGCTCCCTCAATGCACGATGGCGTGCTCTATATGGCGACCCATCTTTCCGGACCACCGATTGATCTGCCTCGCTATTCGCCCTGGTATTCGTGGCACGATGCCAAGCGCTGCTTTCGCGGCTCGGCTCTGCTGGCTTTCGACACCCGCAATGATCGTGTCCTGTGGTGGGACACGCTGATCCCTAAGGAAGGGTGTCGCTGCCTTCTGCACGATGAAGAACGCGGCTTGCTGTATGCCATGAGCTATCCCCGGGACCACTTCATCATCTACGATCTTCACACTCGCAAGCGGCGCGATATTGGCCGCATTAGTTCGATCAATCCGCAAGCGCTGTTCCTCGACAAGCGGCATCGGGTCTGGACCAGCAGCGACTACGGGCGACTGGTGCGCTATACCCCCGAGAGCGACCGGCTCGAGATTTCTCCCGGACTGCTGGCCCATGATGTGAACTATCAGACCGGCTGGCACAGCGTGTTTTATGATGTTGCGCCCGCACCCGACCGCGAATGCGTCTATGCTTCGACCTGGTGTCCGAATCCTCACCTGATGCGCATCTGGCCGAATGAGGGCGAGTGGCCACGGGTCGAGGATCTTGGACCAGCGACCCAGCCTCGCGACACCAACTTTCCCGTCGATATGTTCACCGACCACTGCGGAGGGTTGACGTTCGGGGGCGACGGGAAGCTCTACTACGTGGCTTCGCGCTGGCGCGATCCGAAATATAACCCCATGCCGGGGACCGGCAAGCAGCTTCAAGGTGTGGTTTGGCGCCTCGATCCACAGACACTCCAGCGAGAGGAAGTGACGCAGCTTAAGCATCCCACTGGGGTTGCGAATTATGTCTCACGCGGCGCCGTGGACCACAACGGAGACCTGTTCTTTGGCCACGTTGGAAACCACCCGTCGGGTATTTTCAAAGTCTCGATGCCGGCCGAGCGTAAAAGGCCAAACGCGCACCTCCCCATTCGGATGTGGGGGTAGAGAGAGGTTTACGACCATGCAGACAAAGCCCAGATTCGATCCTAACTCGCCGGCCATCAAGGCCTATGAGCAGGCGCTTGCCCACCAGTTCGTGCGCGAGGGCACGATGGTCGCGCTCCCGACCTGCCTGCCCGGCATGACGACTCCGATCCCCCATGACGAGTGCCGAATCACAGCGCTCGATATCAATTCCGAGACACAGATCTACGGCGGAACCAGCGGGCGACGGGCGCATCTCTTTGCTGCGCGGTTCCATGACCTCACCGGAGTTGTACTCGATATTGGCGTCGTCCCTGGGGGGACAAACTCCGTTGCCGTCTGCTGCACCAAATCCCGCGCCTTGGCATTCGTGAATGGAACCCGGAGTGGGCGTGCCATTCGAATCCCACAAATCGATCTCGCGCAAGACTGGATCCAGGAGTGGGGCCTCGGTCCTTCGGTTCTCGAGGACCTCGGGGAATGCGTTCCGGGTGAGCCGGTGGTTCATGCAATCTGCGAGGCATCCCGGGATATCGTGATCGGCATAACCACCAATCATCTGTTCACGATGGATGCCGAGTCTGGAAAAGTTACTGTGATCGGCGAGGTACCGGGCCGAGGTCATCTTGCAGTGAGCAACTCCGGAGTGTTCGGACAGGACGAGGCTGCGCGACTCTGGCACTTCGATCTTGCTTCCGGCAAGATCCGCCGGTCGGCTCTTGATTTGCCCAAGGGCGATTGGAGCGGAGCGCTGCGATGGGCTCGGGGCGGGGATGCTGACCAACTCCTCACGGCGGATGGCTCCGGGCAGATCTTCTCTTTCGATGGGAACCAAGGCTTCCGCCCGCTGGGCAAAGCGCATCTGGCACCCGTTGGACCGACGGCGATCACGTCGGATGGCAGACTTTTTGGATTCTGCGGAGAGGAAATGGCCAATCTCTTTTGCTGTGACACGACCTCCGGCAGTGTGAGCAATCTCGGGGTTGCCGCTTCCGTTCTTGAGAAACGCCGCTACGGCTATCAGTTTGGCGATGCCGTGACCGGGCCGGATGGTGAAATCGTCTTCGGCGAGGACGACAATGACGGCCATCTCTGGGTCTATTTCCCGAAGGTCAAGCGCGTCCCACGCACACCTGTGTAGATGGCTTTGTGGCTTAGTCGGGTAGTCGCGAGAAAGCGCCATGAAACGCAGACGCTTGCGACTCGATCCGAGAGCCTGCGAGGATCTGCTTGCGAGTAGCCGGCCGCGACCGCTGGCGCTGCCAATCCGGCGGGCAAGCCGCGATGTGGTGAAATCACTTCACTGGTTCCCAACCCTCCGGCAGCATATCGAAAGCGAGCGTGTCACGGTAGGCGTACTGATTGCCTTCCAGTACTGCCACCGGCGTCAACATGTGCCAGATCCGGTCATCATCGAAGACGTAACACTCCCCGCATTCGCGCATCGTGAAGCGATCCATCTCGTGCTTGTCGTTGTCGGTGATGATGACTTCGCCACCGCGAGTGCCGCAGCATCCCAGGAGGTGCGTGGCGATGTACTTTTCGCCGTCTTTATGCAAGCCCGGTGGACTGGTGTCACAGGGTCGACCCGGAGTAGCAGCGAACCTTATTAAGTGTACGTTGATCAAGTACTTCGTCCCCGGCGCCGAAAGCGGCAGGGAATGAAGATGGTGAGCGATCATCTTGCGAACGCCCATCGAAGCCGCGACTGCCGGGGGCAGCGGAGCATACTCTCGCGGCTGGCCGCCCAGTGTCGTGTTGTATTTTTCTAGCTGCACGTAGGGCGTGTTCTCCTCGCTTGGCCAAACCTTCACACCGCCCTCGACAATCTCAGCCCTGACACGATTTAAAGAGCGATACCTGTCGCCCCCGTCATAGTACTTGTCCTTTGGAATCGACCAAGCCGCATGAGCTAACGCTTCCAGCGAGCGGGCTATGTCTTCGTCAATTCTGAGCGGCTGACGACTGAATCCGCGCTCGATCAGATCATTTCGCGACTTAGCATTGTTTGCGCCCGGAATCACGCTGTCCTGACTCATGACTGCCCCCGAAAATTGATTGACCCCAAGCCCCATTAGACTGGAATCGCCTTTTTCACTTCAAGAACAAATCGACAGTTCGGCCTGGTCTCAATAGTTCTTCGCGAGGTACTCGTGCAGCTGGTTCAGCCGGAATGTTGCATCGTCGGTTTCAAGCTGCAATAGCAGTTGTGCCGCAAGGAGTTGATTATGGAAATCGAACGCCGCGGACGTGTATGGCTCGGCAATCGCGAGCAGATCCTTGTCCATCACCGAGTTCTCTTCCTGGAGCGCCTTGATCTTCGCTTCCTGAACCGCGATGCTGTCTAGCAATTGCTGTCTCAGAACCTCTCCATTGCGAATGACGCCACCCTCTTCCACTTCTTTCCATTCGTTATAAGAATCGACGGTCCGATCCAGATGCCTATCGATCCAATGGCTCGAGAGGTTATAGTTCACAGAGACCGTTCCGTATGGCTGTGGCCCATAGGCCACCGGACTCACCTGCTGATGTATACCAACCGAAAGCGCTACATCCCAATTGTTCTGGCGGCTGAGCTTATCGATCGCCTTCTGCTCGCTTGCTTCGCGTTTCTGCTTCTGCTCCACCAGTTCTTTCAACGGCTTCTCGCTCAGTGGTGGAACGTAGATCGCGTTGATCTTCGACTGAGTGCCGGCACGATCGGATTCGAGTTTGATCTTCGTCGTCTGCAGGTTGAACAGCATGAGGCGAGTCGCATTCTGAGCTTCCACCATTCTGGCGGCTTGATCCATGAGCGCATCGAGAGACTGGGAAGCCCGACCGATGAGCGTGAGCCTGTTGCGCAGTGCATCTCTCTCGAGACTCGGGATCGCGTATTGCGCGTTCTGCGCCGCGGCGGTGGTGGCTTTGTATAGTTCGCAGTTCTGGCGTGCCACGGCCATCGTCAGGCCGGCTTTTCTAAACGCGGATAGCCCTAGAGACGCACCTCCAACCAGTTGCATCGGCAACCCGGTCTCCGGCTGCGTAAAGCCCCCGAATGCGACTGGCGTACGGAGTAAGTCGCGTTGCGCTTGAGCCTGCTCCATCACGTAGGAACAATAGGCTAGCTGATCGTTCTGATTTTGTGCTTGAGCACAAGCTGTTAAAAATAGGCCCGCGGCTATCACGGTTTTCCAGTGACTCACAAACATTCTGCTTCTCCTTGGAAACTGCGGATTAGAACAGGACTGGCTTGTGACCGAGAAACACGGTCTTCGACTTGGCTGATTCGACGTGATCCAAAGTCATCTGAATCATGAATCCTCGAATCTGGGTCTTGAAGATGGGATGGATGGCTTGCTCTTCGCCAGTGAAGATCGCCTTCACCGTGCCGATGTGCCGGCACAGCATCATATTGAGGTAACAATCGTAAATGGAACTGCCGGCGACGGCATCCGCCCGGTTGTCATATGGGACAAAGGCAAAATACAGGGTTTTGCCACCGGAAGCATTCAGGTAGTAAGGACTCTGCTTGGCCGTCGCGATCGCCTCCCGCAGACGAGCGATCTGGCGCGATTCTTCATGAATCTGCTTTTCGTCAACACTGATCGCAATGTCGAGTTGCGCAACTTCCGACTGCAGTTCCGCCTGTTTCTCCAGAACATTCAGAGTATTGGTGCCAGTCGTGCTCTTGTCGAGAACGCTGTCAGTGAGCAGGACCTCGGCGATCTTGCTGTCGGTATAGGTGTCTTGTGCCTGGTTGAGTGCTGACAATTGCTGGGCGGCATCGCCTTTGGTGATCAATCCGGCCGCCAGGTCCTTGTTGATGTTGGCCTCTACGTCCGCTAGTTGCGCTAGCACTTTCTTCGTCTTGGCGTTGTCGGCAACCTTTTGCTTGTCGAGTTGCTCAAGAGCCGGTCCCGCGGTGGCATTGTGGGCTTTTTCCCGAGCGATTGCATCACGCAGTTGCGGCTCGAGTGAAAGCAGGGCGCCGCGATGGTCCTGCATCTCAGATAAGCCGGTCTCCAGTTTCTGCGTATCAACTTTCAGGTCTTCAATTGTCTGTTGGCTCGTCACCAGCTTTTCCCGGAAATCGAGGCTCTTCTCATCCGAAGCCGAGAGGATCACCGGCGCGGCCCAGGAAGTGTTCACCGCATAAAAACCCATGATCCAAGCGTAGGAGAGAATACCGATCAAAACCAGATACAACACAGCAATCGCGAATACGCGATAGATCGCGAGCACTACTTTGTAGTGCACAGTCCGCAACTTATCCGCGGAGGAAAGCTTCGGGCCGGTTTTCGCTGCCACCGAGCTATTCTGTTCTGGGGCGACGGTATCAATGGGTGGCGTTGCCAATTGGCACCTCTCGGGGCAGCGTTGTCCGTGGATCGATAGACCGCGTGCCCCAATCCGCGGAATCCATCGTGCATAGAGCCAACGGCGTAATGAACAAGCTGCTGACCATCGACCAACCGACATATGCCGCGAATGCCGCTGGATGCGCTATCGCTTCGCGGGCACTGTATCTTTTGACCACCCAAGTGAGGATTGCACCGATCCCAAGAGCGGTCACGAGCGGCAGCGGACCGGTCCATGACAATGGATCTTGGGTGAGAGCCGTGAGAACCACGAGAAATCCCACCAACGCCCCGAGCGGAACGAGCACCAGCGTCAAGATCGTGTTCGGGTGAACCTTCCAAACATGCTGCGGCAGAGTTTTAAGGGTAAAGAAGAAATCCCTGACAATGCTGCGCCTCCAGCGAAGCTGCTGGTTGAACAAAACGGACAGCGTCTTCGGCACGGTCGTCCAGCAGAGAGCGTCGTTGTTGATGTATGTGCCGTACCCGCGCAGCAAAGTCTGATGCGTAAGGAAGCGGTCTTCGCCCTGGCTTACCGGAATGCCGAACCAGTTGCGCGCGCGAATCGCCGGTTCGATTTCCTGCAGTAGTTCACGGCGGATCGCGAAAAGGCAGCCGCTGATGCAGCAGACACTCCGAGTCCAGTTCTCGGGAATTTTGTAGAGCTGAAATGCCGAATAATAGATAAGAGTTTGAATGGCGGTGATGACGTTGTCGTTGGGGTTCCGGACTCCAACTCTGCCTCCAACTGAGCCCATCTTCGGCTCCGCGAAGCATGCCACCAGCTCGCGAATTGCATCAGGATGGAATATACAGTCGGAATCGATGGAAATGATGACCTCCGCCGTCGAGTGCTGCATCGCGTTACAGACCGAGCGCGCTTTTCCGCTGTTAACTTCATTTCGTCCTGTACGAATGCGGATGTTGTTGAAGTCGCGCTTCGCTTTCTGCATCCACTCATAGCTGTCGTCGGCCGAGCAGTCGTCTTGTGCGATGACTTCAAACTTGTGATTGGGGTAGTTGCTTTTCGCGATGCTTTGGATCGTCTCGTAGACGGTCCTGCCTTCGTTGTAGCATGGCATGATTACACTGGCGGTCGGCTCGTAGGAATAGTCCTTCCTGGCCTTCACCCGCGGGAAGGAAATCCGCATAATGATCCCCATCAAGTACTTCACCAAGGTGATTAAGAGCGAAAGGACGAGGATCAGCCAGAGAAGAACTGGAGCCATCAGCGTCGCTCCCCCGATACATGACTCGTGCTGGCGATAGAGACGTATCTGCTAGATCGGCTGCTCATGCAGAGACCGAACTCCTTCGAGACCTGGAAAATTGTCTCCCTGGGGGAAAACGCACAATATCACAGAAAATGCAGGGCCGGAAATGCTGGCGGAAAGCTGGGTGGGATCACCCCTCGCTTCGACACTTTTGGGTTTCCTACACCTCGCGATGACACGATACCTGTTGCGAGCAGCGCGGTTCGAATTCCGAGCGGCTACCGTAATCCCCGGCCAGTCGCCGGTCCGGAGGAGTGATGCCGGAAGACCTTCTTTGTTGAAGAGATTACACTGTGGGCTGTCTCTCCACGCGTACCGCACTAAACGCTCGCCGACCTCTCGTTTCCGGGGTCGATGAAGATTGTTCGGATCCCCTACATCGATCGTCAGGGCCTATAGAGGTCCGGAATATTCAATCGATGCAATGACCGATACCGGCGAGGGGTCACACCAGTACAGCATCAGGAACGTCTTTCCTGGCGTTGCTGAGACCGGGTCAACGAGGGAAATCATCTCGCTACTCAAAAGATCGTTACACGAGAGGAACGCTGCATCATGAATTGGCTTTGGCTGGTGTCGTACTTCTTTGGGGGCGTTTTTGCGGCAAACGCTATTCCTCATTTTGTCGCTGGCACGATGGGACGTCCCTTCCAGACTCCCTTCGCAAAACCACCCGGCAAAGGGCTCTCCTCTGCAACGGTCAACGTTGTTTGGGGATTCTTGAACGCGGTGGTTGGATATCTGCTCCTCGGGCACGTTGGCGCCTTCAATCCGCGAGCGACAAGCCACATCCTCGCGTTCGGCCTGGGTGCGCTGCTCATCAGCATCTTTTCGGCGCGTCACTTCGGCCAGTTCCATGGAGGCAATACGCCGTCGCGCCCATGAAGAACCCCGTGGCCGGCACCTTTCGCTCCATGAGAAGCTTCAACTTCCGCTTGTGGACGGCTGGCTCCCTGGTTTCCAACGTCGGTACGGGGATGCAGCGCGTCGCTCAGGACTGGCTTGTGCTGACGCAACTGACCCATCACGATGCGTCGGCGCTGGGTATTGTCATGGGCCTGCAATTCGCCCCGCAACTTCTGCTTCTGCCCTGGACGGGATCGGCTGCGGACCGCCTCAATCAGCGCAAGCTCCTGATGCTCACTCAGGCAACGATGGGCGTGCTTGCGCTCATCCTGGGAGTTCTCACGATCGCAGGAGTCATCCGGCTCTGGCACGTGTATGTATTCGCCTTCCTGTCCGGTTCCGCCGCAGCGCTGGATGCTCCGGTGAGGCAGACCTTCGTGGCAGAGATGGTGGGCGACGAGGACCTTCCTAATGCCGTGGCATTGAACTCAACCTCGTTCAATGCTGCGCAGATGATTGGTCCCGCCGTCGCCGGTTTGCTCATCGCAAACGTTGGCATCGGATGGGCCTTCCTTCTCAACGGACTCTCATTCGCAGCGGTTCTGATCTCGATGTCTTTCTTTCGTCTCTCGGAATTGCGTGCAAGCGTCAGAGCCCATCGCACTACCTCTGGATTTCTAGAGGGGTTTCGCTACGTGTGGAGAAGACCGGACCTCAGGGCTATCCTGGTCATGTTGTTTCTGATCGGCACCTTTGCACTGAACTTTCCGATCTTCATCTCTACGATGGCCGTGAATGTCTTCCACTCCGGCGCACGTGCTTTCGGCCTGCTCTCCTCCATCATGGCCGTGGGCGCCCTCTCGGGAGCGTTGTTTGCTGCTGGCCGAAAGAAACCAGGCTTAGCGTCTCTGTCGATAGGAGCCGGTGTCTTCGGGCTGGGCTGCACTCTAGCCGCACTCGCGCCGGGATACTGGTGGTTTGCGGCAGCTCTCGCGGTCAGCGGCGCGGCTGCCCTGACCTTGACCAACGGCACCAACAGCATCATGCAGCTCTCGACAGAACCGTCCATGCGGGGCAGGGTGATGGCGCTCCGGGTCGGCGTTGCCCTGGGGGGAATGACGATCGGCGCTCCGATCCTCGGTTGGGTCGCCAACCACTTCGGCCCGCGCTGGTCGCTCGCAGTGGGTGCCGGGGCGTGCTTCACCGCTGCCCTGGTCGCAGTCTACGTTTTGATCCGCCGGAAAGAGCCCCTGCTCGCCCAGCAATTAGACCCGTAAAGTCGTTAGCCTTGATCGGAAGGTCAGAGCGCTGGCCACTCCGAAGTCACCTGTGACGTCGGCACATGGCGTCACTTAGTGCTTATTGGCTATGGAACTTCGCGATGATTCGCAGCGTGACAATCTGGTGCGGCCTGAGTGCGACCTCCACTGAGGAATCCTGCACCGGAATCTCCTCGACGTCATCTTCGACCGCAGTACACAACCAGGCTCGTTGCAGATGCAACAACGGGAACCGTACCACTGTCTTCGTCTCCGCCCCGGCTGTTTCCAGCAACCGCAACACGCTCCCGTTGCCGTCCTCAGCTGCCTTCCAGTCCTCTACAACCACTCCGGGCGCATCTACCTGCAGGAAACTCGTCGGCACCGGCTCTAAGGGCCGGTTGGGGTTCCCGACCTTGTCCTGAGCAATCACTTCGGATGTCTCGAGCGGCATCATCATTGCGCGCCCCCATCGTGCAAGATTTGCTGGCAGCAAGGTCGCAGCACTAGTTATCAGGTAGCGAAAGGTGAACTCACCGCCCTGCTCGGCGCGATAGTTCGTGTGCCAGTAGTTGTTCAACACGTACGAAAACATGGTGGAACTCTTCGGATGAAACTCTTCCGGCCACGTGCCTCGATTGATATCGCCCAGTGTCATGAGCGGCGCATCGACTGGCACAATCGCGACCTCCCAATTAGCACACGCGGCCTTCGCCCAATGGCCAACGCTGAACCATTCGAGGCCAGCGCCCTTTAGCATGTCCTTGCTGGGATCCACCCACCCGTTCTGAATCTCGTATTGGAACGACGGCTTTGGCGCCGCCACTGGAAATGCGAAATATGCGGCCTCTTTTCCCCGCACTGGTTCTTTGGTGATGTGGTTCACAAACTCCAGCTTCTTCTCCGCATCGTACAGGATGATCTCAGTGCGCACCGAAGGCGTGTGCAAGCTCTTCGCTTCCAGCGTCAGAATCTTTCCAAACGGCGTTGCTCTAAATCCCACAACCCTTCCACCGAACGAGGGAATAATCCTTAATTCTGCCAGCGGTAGGGATCTGCGCATATGCACGATCTGGGAATCATCTGTGCCGCCCTCCACATACAGATACTGGTTGAAACGATACGGGCTCGACACATCCACCAGTTCGCGATTCAGCTGTTTGTCGAAGATACTCTTCACCGCGCCCGTCGCTTCGTCCGCCTCAACCCGGTAGTACGCGTTCTCGATGACATTTCCCTGCGTTTCCGTCTGCTCTCCGGCCGATGCGGTCGAGGCCTTGCTCGCTTCGTGTTGAACCTCGATCGCATAGCACTTGAATCCCATAGAAGGTACATCCTTCGCCAGGAACCGCACGTGTCTGTACCCTGTGCGCTCGGTCAAGACTTCAAAGGGAACCGGAGTTCTCTCTGGAAATTCCGTCACGATCTTGTCTCGATCCAAATCCAGTTCGACGAGTCCGCTGCGGGGCCAACTGAGCGAGTTGAACACGAGCAGCGAAGAGGACGGCATATGAATCTGTTGAGCGATCTGGCTGAGGGATTCCCTTTCCAGCGTGCTTACCGCTTGCTGGCTCTGGCTCACGTATTCATCCTTTGTCGCCAGTTGTTCAACCGCTTCCTGGCTGTCCGGCTGGGACACGGAGTTCCAGGAATCCCACGTGTGTTCGGCATATAAGAGGAGATTTGTCCAAACCCGGTCAAGAAGCTGGCGTGGCACCGCTATTTGCGGGTTAATGTACCGCGAAACCGTCGAGAGTTCTTCCGCCGCCACTGCTCGGGACTGGTCGTTGCGGTCTATTGCAGTGGTCTTCGCATCCGAGCCCACGCCATCCTCCCAGTAAGGGCCGCCATCGCCATTCACCGTGGCCAGTTGCGGACCGTAGTTGTGCTCAATGTAACGAAAATAGTCGGGGAAACTGCTGAGGATGAATTTCGGATATGCGAACGATGTTTGCCACTGGGCAACGAATTGCGGTTCGCTCAAGCGGGCATCCGTATTCTCCAGTTGGCTGCCGAACATCAGGACTGCGTCCGGTTTGTAATCGGGCGCGTCAAACTGCTGCAGGTAGGCAGGCAAACCCTGGCGACAATTGCCCACCTCGGGCGGCAGCTCGCAGACGAACCAAAGCTGCGAATACTGCCGCGTGTTGGCCATCAGCACTTTACTGCCATCCGGCCCTTCGCGCCAGAACGGTGACTTCTCGTTCCATCTTCCGGTGAGCACGATCGGTCCCCGATCACTGTTGGTCGCTTCCGCGAAATACTTGATTCCCGCGGCGTTTAATACTGACGGGTAAGACCAGGTAACGCTGGGCACATCCGTGATGTTCGCATACTCGAACGGAATGCCTTCCGTGCGGTGCAGTTCGTGCGAGTAGGCAAGAGAGCGGATCAACTCCTCCAGGCTTGCGTACCCAGTCAGGAGGTTGGCGTACTGCGCGGGCACGCTGATCTTTTCCTGCCGGACATATTCGAGGAACCGCTTTCGGACTTCTTCTTTACGGCTGGCAAAGTAGTTTTGCAGCACCCAGGACCCGTCAAGACTGAATCGCATCTCGGGATGCTGCGGCAGAAAATCCAGCACTTTATCCAAGTTGCGGCTCTGCAGTTCCGCCACCTTTGCCTGGTAGTCGGTGTACCCAATGTCCAAATGCAGGTGCGGTACCAGGTGAATAGTCCACTTGCGCTTTGGATTCAGCACCGCGCGGGAGCGAAAGAGTTTTCCGTTGGCGCGAATCGCCACGGTGGCTGGGGTCTGGGCGGAAAACTCGGGCACCTCAAATTCGACGCGCTCCTGGCCGAAATCATTCTCGGCTTTGAGTGGGGCATGGAAACGGCGCTGACCAACTGTGAGCTCTACCTCGGCGGATTTCAATGGATGGGAAAAGGTGACTGTGACTGTGGTCAGTTCGTACAATTGATTTCTTTTTTGCCGAAAGAACACGGTCGGTTTCACCACCGCCGTGGGTTTCACTCTAAAGTAAGGGCCTTCCGTCAGTTCCAGCGCGTCGTAGATCAATGAAGCCCGTACGGCCGGATTTTCCGGATCAGTCACCGCAGTCAGGATCAGTCTGTTTTCCCCGGCTTTTAACAATTCAGTGGACACAGCGATATCCAACGTATCTCCACCATAGATTGGGGAATCGATGCGGTCGTCCCCTGGGTAATAACTGATCTTGCGGTCGAAGGAATACCTTCCCCGATGACCATTGATCTCGACCATCAAATCCGGCACGCTTGGATTCACCAGTAAAGCCGAAATTCGAAGATGGCACTGCCCCGTCGGGGCATTCTGCAGATTGAAAAGGATCGTATACGGCGTGGCTTGTTTTCCCGCACTGGCCGAGGTTGCCTGTATGGCGGGCCACTCCGCGGTCTTGCTCTTACCCACGATGAATATAGGTTTAAAATTTTCGCTGTCGAGATCGAAGTCATGGCCAAATTCCTGCGAAGTCTGGTCGAACTCGCCAATTCTCCAGATCACGTTCTTGCCGGTCTGTGTCCGCTGACCCGCTCCTGCCGGAATGGCTATGAGTAGCGCTAACAAAGCAGCCAGGCCATACGGACATGGTCGCTTTTTCATCGTTTGCGTCATTATTTGATTAGCAAATCGGGTCGAAGATTTCGGGACTCCACGAAGCGCTCCGCAAACGGCGTGCCACTTCCAGATTTGCCGGGGCCGCTGCGCTGCCGCCCATGAGGGGAAACAAGCCGCTGAACTCTTCGTTGACATCCCAAGTATAGGCATAGCGTATCTGTTCCGGGGTTGAGTCGTCGGCCAAATGATAGTGCCTTCGGCAAAAATTAGCATCTGAAGTTCAGAAGATCTTAGACGGTAAAAGAAACTGGCTCAATTGAAGATCTTGAGAGTAGAAATGTATGCCATTCAACGCTGAGAAACATTGAGCAGTTTCGGCAGCATCCAGTAATTGGTGAGCCGGTCATATACAGGCTCGGGCAGTTGGACCAGCAGTGGCTTGCGCGTCGGATCAAGCCAGATAAGTAAGCTTTTCAAGTCAACTTGTGACATGGCAGTGCATCCAACTGTGCCTTGACCGTGGCCTTGCCAAATGTGGAGAAACACGCACGACCCGCCCCCTCGCTCTGGCGGATTGGTGTTGTTCTCCGTGACAATACCATTGTGATCTACAACGATCCCCCATTGGTAGCCACCGACGTTTCGCATGCGTTCTGAGCTGTTCCAGTCGGGAGCGAGGACAGAGCGGTCCACAATGCGGTTATAGTACTTCGAACCAGTGTCGTCGACGCATTCGATCGACGAGGTCAAGTTCAGATACGGCATCTTTAGTCCACGGAGTGGCGCAGACGCATAGCCAAATGCGCTGCCCAGAGCGAAGACGCCTGCGGGAGACTTGCCGTCTCCTTCCTTCTTGACCGGATCGGATGCGAGGCGGACATTGGAATCATCGGTCGCAATGACGCCGATGCCCCAGCCCAAGCCACTCTTGCCGACGACAATGGAGATCGGCTCGCCAACGGTACGCCACTTTTCATGCGTAGTGGCGCGCTCATATCGCTGCAACCATCCTTCGACTGCGCTCCAGTTCGACGTGGTGACGACGATCGTCTGCGTGGAACCTGCGAGAGGATCGGACTTGAAAGTGTGAACCTGAGTCGAACCGGACGCACTCCAGGTTACGATCAGCAGAAGACAAAGGAGGATGGACGCCGGTTGCATCAAGAACAAGTGTAAGCGCGCTGGTTCTCAGAAAACAGTCTTGACTCCCGTCAAGGCCGATCTTTTTTCCTTGACCTCCCTATTCATAGAACACATTGCCCCCGGTTTGAATTCTGCCTGATCCTGCGGCGCGGACCCCAGCCGGCGCGTACGACGCATCGTAACCCAGTCATATTCGTATACGGTCCCACAGCGCACGCATACCTGGTAGTCCCGCCCGCAAACACCGCTATGGGGCCAGGAGAAGTGATGACGACACAGTATCTCGAGGAGTCGCTTAAGGAAGTTGGCTGCCATGACTGCTTTTGACCTTTGCCGATTGTTGCGTAGCCCTACTCACTGAGTCGAATTCGCCAAAGCATAGAATGATTCAGCTCTCCGCTGCCGGAGCACTGCGGGAATAGCGCGAAAAGCTAGTAGAAGGATCCAGCCCGTTGGTTCAGTTGGCAGCGGATTGATGGTCGATTGCGCAGTCTTATCACTCTGTGCGACTCGCATCACTGCTGGGTGTGTCATCGTAGCCATGGCAGTTTGCGAACTCACCGTCTATTTTCCGTCTTCGGCGGCCCGGTCTCCATTCGAAATTGCTCATTAAGACTCTTGGTCAGCGCATTCAAGCCCCCCTCCAACTTGAGCCGCCAGCGTTCGATAGAGAGTCTTGCGAGCTGCTCCATGGAGCCTTCGAAAACCTGCAACGCATCCGTTGCCTGGCTCTTCAATGAATCGGACGCGGACGCGACGATTTCCTGGCGGATCGTTTTTATGTTTTCGTTTGTCTCTTCCATCTGATCGCGACGTAAACAGAGGATGCGGGCTGACAAGTCCTCCAGAGCCTCATTCGCGGCACTCTCGAATTGGCTGCGCGTATCTTTTACGGTGTCGCTGGAAAGCCGGCTAAGGCGCTGGTCGAGGCCAGACTCAAGGGAACTCGCAGATTGGTCCAACTTGCTGATACGGGTATCCAGAGATCCAACCTGCTCCTGCAAGCGCTTTGATTCTGACGAGACCGCTGCCCGCAGTTGGTCTAGGTCTCCGCGGCGGGCATTGTGTTCGGCATTCAAGTTCTGTTGCAGGAACTGCAGAAGCTCTTCGCTCAGGTGCTTGAGGGAATTGCCTCCATCCAATAATTTCTTGTGGAAGTCCTGCAAACCACAGCGCAAATGCTCCTGCGTGTTCTCAGAGATAAGAGCAGAAATTTCCTGCGCTTTTTTTTCTACGATACCAAGTTCTTCCGTGGCCATGCGGCGAAAACTTTCGCGCACTTCACTGGTTCGCTGGTCAATGGTTGTCTTGGCGGCTGCCAGCAGATGCGCAGACTGTTCGCGCGCCTCGTCCAGCACTCTCGGTCCGAGATCCTTTCGCAGACGTGCCTCGATCTGCTGTTCGAGCTCAGGCGGGATACTGGAAAGCGATACTTCAAAGCGGCTGCGATTCGCTTCCCGCTGCGCCAGCCGCTCCTTGAGAGCCACGATCTCAGCCTGCAGTGGGGATACCGATTCTGTGATCATCCTCTTCATTTGTGCTTCTAATTGTCGAGCCAAACGGTCAGACACGGCGTCCGAGATCTGATCTATCTGGCCTGACAGCTGGTGAGGGGCAAAAGCGTTCGGGGACTTGATCTGGGCAAGCGCCGGTGGCAGTGCCGCCGCTGAAAGGCCCCAATCTTTAGGACAGTCTCTCAATCCCCAGAAGTTCTCGGGCCGGTCGAGTTTCGCTCCCAATCTCCAGTTTCGGTGATCCGAGCCAATCGGTTGACAACTGACCACGTGAGCTGTGGTCTCGCGGCCGTCCTTGCTGTGGAAGTGCAGAGGAATGCCGTTCTCAAGCCTGACCCGTGTCAGAATTGCACAACCATGTGCGTTGACCACCAGGGTTTCACACACATCTGAGAAATGCTTCCCTTCCAGACTGGTAACCAAGAGTGGGACTGCGGTCGGCACTCTCGAACTGCGCCGATGTAGAGTGGGGGCGTCTGCACTGTGCATTGCACTTCTCCTCGCGTGTTCCGAAGGATTGGGCGCCTGTCGGCCAGTGCAAGCACCACGCAGTTCCCACCATAACCCCAAAATGCTCCGTGATTGAAAAGTCGAAAGGGCGTGGCGGGGTTGTCGACTGCGCAGTAATTACATGAACCTTAGTAACTGGCGGCAGAGAAGCAAACGGACTGATGGCCGGCGCGTCAGACATTCAGTGCCTGCCGGTAGGTAGAAGGCATCACATAAAAGTGGTTGAAACCGAGTAGAAGACCCGGAAGAAAGTTGCTCTCGATCACCGGAACAAACAGCCGAAGATGGGTAGTGTCTCATTTGTAAACTGAAACAGTATCCGAAGATGCCTCATCCGGAGTAGGCAGTCTTTATGTGCATTCAAATTACGCCCACTTGGCAGGCACGTTAATATTGGCCGACTGAGTCACGGGCCACAGGTTGCGCAGCGTGACCGATCTCCCATAAACATGGGAGTACGCATGAACACGACAGCCTACTTGCCGGTTCTGGGATCCCAGACCGGCGTGCCTTTCGCGTCGCGGAAGGTTAGAGTGTCTGTGCCCTTCACAATTTCCCGGGCCAGAATCACCTCGGATTCCTCTCGCTTCAACCTGGAACCGGTAAATGAAAGCTGATCGCCCTTCGTGAAGCTGATTCCCATCACTTCCTCAAATGGCTTTGGACATACGTAGACGACAACCGTCTCAGTTCCGTCCTTAAGGATGAGTTGGATGAAGTCCTTGCGTGTCCCAAAATCAAAGATCTTGACCTCATCCAGAACTCCCTTGGCCTTGGTCTCGGTTTGAGGATCGTATTTCGGCGGCGTGGAACTTTTCGATGTCCGTTCCTGAGTGAAAGCAGGAATGGAGCAGAAGAGCAGAAACACAAAAGCCGACAGCAGAAACCGCGTGCTCACACTTCCTGGAGTCAGGTGAGTGGCATCCGATGACATGGCATCTCCCGCGAGTTACCGAGAACCCCACGAGGAGGCGTTGTGCCGCCCTGTCTTCAGCACGCGCCCGAGAAACACGTTCGGCGGTCCTCGGGATTGTCCGCCAGCAAAGTTAGGATAAAGCCGTGCCCCTTGCGAGCTAAAAGATAGTTTGAATCCTAACACCTAACTCAGCCCCGCCCACTACAAATGTGACACGGCCCACAGCGAGTATCGTTACGCCAGCCAGTTCGGCCTTTGGACAGGGGCGAGGGGACGACGCTGCGAAGTCATGCATTCCGCTCGTCGGCGGATGGCTGACGTTAAGAAGCCATGGTGATAAGATTACTGCCCACCGCGAGGGATCCCATGAAAATGTCATTCAAAGGCGCGCCGTTCAGCGCGTTCTCTTGGGCGCGCAGTTCCCACAGCAGGGGGCAAGTGTTTGGTCTCGTCAGCTGTTTGCTGATCGCGTCAGTCGGCCAAGCCAGCACATCGCTTATATCAAGGGTCTTTTGAAAGAGGCCATGGCGGCTGGACAGCGATTCGGGGCCTGGCCACGCCGGACTCCCGCGTCTTGCACGGTAAGAACAGTTCGCTGCGCATTGAACGGGACGCTGTCTCGCAGGATGCGTGCGTTGGCCTTACGCCGCTGACCCTTGTCCTCGGCAAGCGCTATGAATTGAGTGGTTGGGTCCGCGCCGAGGCGCTCCAGGTACGCGATCTCGGTCGCTCGCCGATTGCCTCCGGCGCCACACTCACCATGGCATCGATGCCCTTCGATGTCCACTCTGAATCGGTCGGCGGCACACAGACTTGGACGCGCTTGACACTCCGTTTTATTGCCACCCGTGAGCGGGACCAAATACTTCTCAGCGTCGGCAGCGGCGGCACATTCAGTGGCAAAGCTTGGTTCGAGGGCATACGACTGGACGCAATCTCTTCCGATGACGAGTGGCCCGTCCGGGAAGCCATTGAGACCTTCGGTCCCGCATATCGATATCCTGCCGCCGGTTGGATCTATCTACACATCGAAGGCGAGCCGTACGAGCGTGGATACCAGCACGGCCATTTGATGACTCGCGAAATTCCTGAATATCTCGAGCGCTGCGCGTCTGTGCTCGGCTCCAAAGAAAATTGGGACGACTATCGCAAGCTCGCAAATTCTCTGTTCCTCCGGGGTTTCGATCAGGAACTCCTGGAGGAGATGCGTGGCATCGCGGATGGCGCATCAGACGCTGGTGCGCGTTGGCAGGATCGCCGCGTCGATCTCATCGATATCGTCGTCGCGAACACGACCGTCGAAATAGGCGAACTAAGTGGTGCCCTCTCCACGACGCCGACAGGGCTTGAAGGCTTGAGGTTCGAAACGCCTGCTTACGCGAACCCCAAACATGATTCTGTCATGGACCATTGCAGCGCGTTTGCGGCCACCGGGCCGGCCACGCGGGACGGCAAGATGGTCATCGGACATGTCACGTGGTGGCCGCTGACGCTGGCAGAGCAAACCAATGTGATGCTCGACATCAAGCCAGCTTCTGGGCATCGCATGCTCATTCAAAGTTATCCTGGCGGCATTGAGAGCGGCACAGACTGGTATCAGAATGATGCCGGCGTTGTACTGACGGAGACCACAATCGACCAGACCCCTTTCAACGTTGAAGGAACATCTGTGGCTTTCCGTGCCCGCAGCGCGATCCAGTACAGCAGCAACATCGACGAGGTGGTTCAGCACCTCGGCAGTCGCAACAATGGTCTCTATACAAATGAGTGGATTATTGGCGATGCCAAGACAAATGAAATCGCGATCTACGATCTGGGCACGAAGCATACTCGGCTATGGCGCAGTTCGAAAAACGAATGGTTTGGCGACACGCCGGGGTTCTATTGGGGCGACAACAATGCTAAGGACTTGGCGGTTCGGCTCGAGGGTTATCCCGATCCCGAAGGAGATGCCGGCTACATTCCGTACGTACCTGAGCCGCGTGACCTGGCCTGGCAGGATCTCTATCGCAAGTATCGTGGCCAGATCGATGAACAGTTCGGATTCCTCGCATTTCGTACGGCACCTTTGGTCAGTTCCTCGACGATGGATGCTAAGGTCTTAACTTCAGATATGGCGTCTCACCTTATGGTGTGGGCAGCCATGGGCAAGCCCAATCAGCGAGAGTGGCTGCCCCAGAAATGGGACTCTAGTAAGGACGACGGGCTCTATCCATCGGGCTACTATCTTTTTGAACAAAATCCTTCTGATTCGCTGCGTGCTGCGCTTCAGGAAAACGAAAAGGCACGGCTGGCAGCATTGACGGATTCGGCCAAGCCTTCAGATTCCGCCGTTGCAGACCCGCCTTCTTTTGAGAGCCGCCTCTGGAAAGGTTGGGTGCTGCCCGCTTCTGACGCTGACACGTGGTTTGTAGCTGGTGCAGCCGCCTATAAGCGCGTGCTCCAATCGAAAAATGTCGGGGAAGCGCTGGATGCCCAGCGAACCACCTGGCGTGGGCTGGAACTGGTCCCGGACACGCCCGCGAATCACTTCCAGCGGGAGCGGGCCAAAGGAGTACTTTTTCTCGACTCCCTTCGCAACAAAATGGGCGACAACGCATTTCTTAAACTGATGAGCGACTATTTCGCGGCCAACACCACCAAGACTGTTAAGGCGCAGTCATTTCTCGATCGAGCCGGGGCCAAGATCGACGTTATCGATCCGCCCGACGGCCCTGCGTACCTTACTCGCGACATCTGGGGAAAACTCGCGTCCTCAGTGATCGTTTACGGCACGGTGCGTGACGCGGGCTCGAATCGTTACGCCGCCGAGCAGATGCAGACTCGTTTTCTCAATCGCTATGAGAACCAGGTACCGATCTACAAAGACTTCGAGGTGAACGACGACCTGCTTCAACATCACGACGTCATTTTCATCGGTCGACCTGAGTCCAATTCCGCGTTGGCGCGCTGGTCCCCGCGGCTCGGACTGAACTACCTTGGCGCCGCTTTTAAGATTAATGGAGCGGTGCATGCGTCAGAACGAGAAGGGCTGATTCTCGCTGCCCGGAATCCAATGGATGCCACGCGCATGGTTCTCGTGGTGGCCGGCAACGACGCTCTGAGCACGGTAAAAGCTGAAAAAACGGATCTATCCGCGGACGAGTATGTAATCTTCAGAGATGGAGATCAAAAAATGAAAGGCTTCATTCAACAGGATCGGTCTAGCCGGCAGCCCTGACCCGGCGCATCTGCCGTGGCTTAGGAGCCTGAAAAACCGTCTTCGCGCGAGCTCAAAAAAGAGGCGCTTTGCGTGGCGTCGTGGAAGGCACTTTCAGGCGAAGAAT
This sequence comes from uncultured Acidobacteriota bacterium, assembly GCA_963763845.1. Lineage (GTDB taxonomy): Bacteria > Acidobacteriota > Terriglobia > Terriglobales > Acidobacteriaceae > Sulfotelmatobacter. The sequence continues at coordinate 183,209 of CAVXPX010000003.1, read as the reverse complement.
CTGCTACCATGACCATTCGGCGAGGTACTCATGCCCCAATATGTGATCGAACGGGAAATCCCCGGCGCAGGTAATTTATCCGATGAGGAACTGCAGGCAGTCGCCAGAAAGTCGGTAGGCGTGCTGAAGGATATGGGACCGGAGATCAAGTGGCTCCACTCCTACGTCACCGGCGATAAAGTCTATTGTGTGTACCTGGCGCCAGACGAGGAAACGGTTCGCGAACACGCACGCCGCGGAGGTTTACCGGCGAATCGCATATCGGCAGTGCGGCGCCTGATCGATCCCAGCACTGCAAATTGACCTAAGCGGAGTTTCGAGTCCGAGGATCCGATTCCGCGCCGCAGTTAAGCGCCTCGTGGACGGCTTGCTCAATCGGCATCGCCCACCCTTCCATCCACGCCGCCCCTGCAGCATTGCCGAGCGTTCGGCGCGCAAATTCCAAGGCCTTCTCAAGCCTGCGTTGCTCGGCGGGCGCGAGCGGAGCGCCCAATCTTTGGCGAAGCGCGGCCGCGGCTCCTGCCAAGTGCAGCGATCGCTCGGCGTTCGATTGGCCTGCGGCATTTACCGCAAGACATTCGAGCGCCCTCGCGATGCCGCGTTTGTGACCCAACTCTTGAAACATCTTGATACTTTCGCCATACAGGCGACGCGCCTCGGCGTTGTTACCCTGATCGCAGCTGAGACTTGCCAAATCGGATAGGGCGTTCGCAATTCCCCAACTATCGCGCAGTTGTCGAAACTCCGACAGGCTCTGTTCATAAAATGAACGCGCGGCAACGAAGTCCGCTTTTTCCCGAGCAACGTCGCCCTGGTAGTTCAGAGTCCAGGCGACACCGGCAATATCTCTGATCTCACGGAAGATCGTCAGACACTCATCGTAAAGCGAGGATGCGCGCTCACATTCGCCCTGAAGCTTCATCACACTGGCAAGATTGCTGAGGGCTCGGGCGATGTCAGCGGGATCGCCAAGGTCCTTCCATATTGCGACACATCGCTCGAAGAGTGAGGATGCGGCGGCGATTTCGCCACGATCGCGAGTAATGACGGCCAACGCGTTCAGTGCGACGGCAACGCCGCGATTGTCATTTAGCTCAAGACAGGTCTCCAGACTATCTTCGAACATCTGCTGGGCAGAGCCGTAATCGCCCTGCTCGCCCGCTAGAACTGCGGCAGCGAACAGCAGGCGTGCGTGAAGCTTCGGACGAGCCGCGACTCCTGGCAACGCCAGGATTTTGGCAATGGCGCCGCGGCCCTCCGTAAGATGTTCTCGTGTTTCCCAGAAGCGGAACAGGGCGGCTCCGATGCGAAGCCCCCATTCGGCATCCCCAGTCTTCATCAGATAATCGAGCGCCAAGCGGAAGTTGTCGTGCTCAATTTCAAAACGGTCGAGCCATTCGGGGTGAGCGGCGATGTCTTCGGCCCCCTCTTCGGCAAGCACGAGGTAATACGCGGCATGGGCTCGACGGGTCGCCGATTCGTCGTCGCTTTCGGCGAGGCGTTCCAGAGCGTACTCCCGAAGGGTCGAGAGCATGCGAAAGCGGGTTTCTATATCCGCCTGCTCCACCTGCTGCGCTAGGCTCTTGTCAACCATCGAAGCCATGCCGTCGAGTACGTCGAGGCCCAGGTCACCTTTGGTGTCGCATACGGCTTCCACCGCTTCCAGCGTGCATCCGCCGGCGAATACGGAGAGCCTCCGGAAAAGAGTTTGCTCTGCGGCGTTGAGGAGCCCGTAACTCCAGTCGACGGTGCCGCGAAGAGTTTGTTGCCGGCTTGGCAGATCGCGAGCACCGCCGGTCAACAGGTTCAGGCGGCCTTCGAGACGAGCCAGCATGGCTGACGGCGAAAGCAGTTTGGTGCGGGCTGCGGCCAGTTCAATAGCGAGGGGCAGACCGTCCAGGCGAGCGCAAATGGCCGCCACCACGGGGGCATTTTCCTTGGTCAATGCGAATTCGTGCTTCACCGCCCGCGCGCGTTCCATGAAGAGCTCTATCGCCGGAAGACGAGACAGCACTTCGAGAGGCGGAATGGATTTGAGGTCGGGCAGTGCGAGCGGTGGAACAGGAAACTCATGTTCGCCGTAGACATGAAGCGGTGCCTGGCTGGTGACAACGACCTTGAGTTTCGGGCCGATAGTAAGCAACTGGGCGACGTCTGGTGCGGCGGCTACAAGATGCTCGAAATTGTCGAGCAACAGAAGCATCGGTTCGCCCAGCCCGCTCACGTACTCTTTCAAGCTTTCCTGCGGCGACTGATTCCCGGTTTCGCGCACTCCGACCGCCTGAGCGATTGCGGAAGCGATCAGACTTGGATCGCTAACCGACGACAGCGGGACGAAGCAGACGCCACCGGGAAACTGGTTGGCGAGTCCTTCCGCGACTTGCAAGGCAAGCCGTGTCTTCCCAATTCCTCCCGGACCGGTCAGAGTGACAAGGCGGGCGTCCTCGCGACCCAGGAGATGGCGGAGCGCAGCCTCTACGTGCTCGCGGCCGATAAATGCGGTGCGTTGCAGCGGCAGGTTGTTGGGGCGAGGCTCGGAAGGGCGCGCAGGCAACTCGGCTAGCCGGTCGCGCACCGCGGCGAGGTCGCGAGCCAAATCCCGGGTGGAAGCGTAGCGATCTTTCGGATCCTTGGCCAGGCAGCGCTCCACGATCCAAATAAAGGGTGCGGGGGCCTGCGGCATTCGGGACCCGAGGCGCTCCGGCTCGTCGCGAAGAATTGCAGCCAGGGTTTCCGCATGGCTCGATTTCCGGAACGCGGGAACGCCAGTGACCATCTCGAACATGACGGAGCCAAACGAGAACTGGTCGGAACGAAAATCGATTTCACGACCGGTCGCCTGTTCCGGAGACATGTAGCCGTAAGTACCCATTACCGTACCCTCTTCGGTAATCGCGGTAGTGGATGCAGCCGAACCCTGGGCCCGGTTCACGACAGCCAATTTCGCCAGACCGAAGTCCAGACACCTTGGCCGTTCCTCCGCCGGCGCAAACCATCAGGTTCTCCGGCTTCAAATCGCGATGAACAACTCCAATTTCGTGCGCTTTGGCGAGAGCTCCCGCGATCTGCGCCGCTAGGCCGACCGATTTGCGAAATGGAATGGGGCCAGCGGAGAGCAAACGTCGCAGCGTCTCGCCATCCACCAGTTCCATGGCAATGTAACGCGTGCTGTTTACATGCCCCAGCTCATAAATCGTGACGATGTTGGGATGATTCAGCGCGCTGGCGGAACGGGCTTCCTTTTCAAAGCGCGCCAAGGCTTCCGGTTGAGCATGGCGTTCCACGGAAAGCGTCTTAATGGCGACTTCACGGTCGAGGCGGGTGTCTCTGGCGCGGTACACCTCGCCCATGCCCCCGGCGCCCAGTTGCTGAAGGATCTCGTAATCCCCAAAGCGCGTACCCGGCGACAAGGTGGACGACACGGAATCTGGCATAAGCGGCAGGTTCATCAACCTCGCTGGCACAGCGGTCGGCCGGCCAAGAATTGATCGCTTGGCGCCGCGCTATGAACTTTGAATTCTGGACTTTCCGATCGCAATGGCGTCTGCGGCCGAAACCCCGGGGGTGCGTTTATAATAACCCACACTTCGGAGGGAGTTCATGGATATTCGATCGGTACAGCGGCCACTAAAAGACCAGTACCGACAGGACCCGGCAACTTCCCGGATCACTCTGACGGCGCACGGCAAGCAAACCGAGGCACCCATCTCCTGCTCGATCGACCTGGGGCGGGCGATCTACAACGCTCAAGCTCACCAAGGAGTGGGCGGAGCAGGGACGGGCGCGTGTTCCGGAGACCTGCTGCTGGGTGCGCTGGCCGCCTGCGCGCAGATCACTTGCCAAATGGTAGCTGCCACGATGGGAATCCCTACTGAGGCCATTAACGTCAGGGTCGAGGGCGATCTCGACCTGCAGGGTACGCTGGGTTTGTCGAAAGACGTGCCGGTCGGATTTCAGAACATCCGAATTATTTTCGACGTCCGCGCCCCGCAGGCAACGGCGGAGCAGCTAAGCGCGTTACAGGCGAAAACGGAGCAATATTGCGTCGTGATGCAAACCTTGCAGCATCCGCCACGGATTGAAAACAAATGGAAGCAGTAGGAACGGTCTAAGCGCACCCAGCCCAAAAGTTCCGCGACAAGAAACTCCGTTTTCATTTCGGCTTGACGTTCTGATTTACGCGGAACAGTTTCCGCGGATTGTAACGCTTCTCGAGAGGCAACGACGCGAAGGCCGCGTATCAGAAATTCTTTGCTTTGTGGACAGACGCCGGTCCCGATATCCCCGTCATGCAGAAAGCCCTCAGTGATCACTTCAAAAGCGGCCAACGATTATCACTTCAAAACCGGCCAACGGAAGTAGCCGTTCCGGGACCAGTTTGTTCTACCCTGCCGCCTCCTGTGGAGGCAAGTCGGTTTTCGTGCGCCAGCTCCGGGGGCCGCACTTGAGCACGTGTCCGTGGTGCAGCAGGCGGTCGAGCATGGCGCTGACCGCAGCCGCGTCGCCCAGCAGTTTGCCCCAGTCTTCCACCGGACGGTTCGAGGTCAGCATGGTGCTGGCCCGCTCGTAGCGGCGCATGATGATTTCCAGCAGTTCCTCGGCGGCGGTGAGCGGTAACTTGCGCATGCCCAGGTCGTCGATGATCAGCAAAGGCACGGTCACCAGGAACTCCATGTGCTCTTTGCGCGTGCCGTCGAGCGTGGCGTCGGCCAGTTCATCGAGCAGGGTGTGGGTTTCGCGGTAGAGCACGCGGTAGCCCTGCTGGATCGCGGCTTGGCCGATAGCTTGTGCCAAGTGACTTTTTCCCGTGCCGGGTGGGCCTAAGAACAAGACGTCTTCGTGGCGGCCGATGAAGGCGCCGGCGGCGAGGTCGAAGACCAGGCTGCGATTCATTTTCTTGTTGAAATTGAAGTCGAAGTTGTCGAGGGACTTTTGGGCGTCGCGGAACTGGGCTTGCTTTTTCCGCCGCTCCAGCAAGCGCTCGCCACGGCGGGCCAGTTCGTCGGAGACCAGGCAGGAGATCAGGTCAATGGGGGCGAGCGGTTCGCTTTGCGCCTGACGCAGACGAGTCTCCAGCGTGGCGGCCATGCCACCCAGGCGAAGTTGTTTGAGGGCACGATCGAGTTCGATGAGATTCATTCTTCCAGCTCCTTGGTTCGGTGGTTGATGAGATCGCGGTAGTGGATCAGCTCGCGAATGAGCGGATCGACCTGCCGCAGGGTGAATTGTGGGGCACGTTCGAGATAGCGGCGGACGAAGCGGTATTCCTGGACGCCCATTTCGAGCGCGGCGGCGCAGGCTTCATCGACTGCGGCGGCACCGTACTTCTTGGCCAAGGAGAGAACGCCGAGGATGCGGCGCACGCCGAGTTCTCCTTGTTGGCGATGGATAACCTCACAGAGCGCGCCGATGTGCGTGCCGGCGCGGCCCGCCCGCCACAGGAGTTGGGAAGTGCGGAGCGGAGTTCGTTTGGAGTGATCTTCAGGCTTGATGCGATACCAGCCGCGTTTCTGGCGCACGTGCTCGCGCAGCAGTTGGCCAGTCTTGGGATCGAGCAGGCGAACGAAAATGTCGTCCCATTGCACGCGAACCACGCGCCCGATCCAGCCCGGCGGCGCGCCGTAGTAGGCGGCTTCGACTTCGACGCAGCCGTCCAGATGCACGATGCGTTCGCCGTACTGGTAATAGCGGAAGGGTTCGAGTGGCAGCGGAAGCAGGAACGGTTTCTCTTCGGCAAACATGGCCGCGACTTGGCGTTTAGTGGTGCCGTGAATGCGCGTGTCGGCCCAGCGCTCTTCCCAGCGATCGAGATAGGCTTGGGCTTCTTCCAGACTCTCGAAGCGCAGACCCTTGAGTGGCGTTTTCTGCGCATGGCCGACGCCGGCTTCGACTTTGCCCTTGCGATCTGGATCCTGGATGCGACACGGCATGGCGACCGCGCCATAATGCGCGAGCACATCGCGATAGAGGGGATTGAGCGTGGGATCGTAAACGTCGGGGACGAGCACGCCTTCGCGCAGATTGTCGAGGACCACGATGCGCGTGGCTCCGCCCAGCCGGCGAAAGGCACGCTCGTGCAGTTCCGCCCAGATGCGAGAGCTGGAATGGAACGTCAGCAGACGAACTGCTTTCCGGCTGCAGCCGAGCGTCAGGACGAACAACCGTGTACGCCGATACTTGCGAGTCTCGCGATCGCGCACCATGGGCCCGCTGCCGTAATCGACTTGTGCCTCCTGGCCAGGAGCGGTGACGATCACCACGCGAGCTTCGGGAGTTTGCGCGCCGCGCAGCTTGCGCACGAAGCGCTGCACGCTCTGGTAGCTGCTGGCGAAGCTGTATTCATCGACCAAGTCCTGGTAGATCGCTACCGCGTTGCGGCCTCGGCTGAGTCCCAGTTCAATGGCTTCTCGGTATGGATCGCAAGCGCTGGCGCTGGGACTGCGCTGTGGAGAAGCAACTGACGCCGAGGGACAAGCGCTCACTTCGTCTCGTTGGAATGGGTTGAGGTCGGTGATCACCTCGGGGTCGGTAATCACCCCGTTGGCCGGTTTTGAAGTTGGTTTTGCTTTTCCCTTCGTGGAAGGGTTTTCGGGGTTGGTTTTGGGGTTGCCGTTGGGGTCGGTGATCCCCGCAATGGCCGGTTTTTCCGCGCCAAAGTCGGTGATCACCTCGTTGGCCGGTTTTGGCGCACGCCGTCCCCAACCTCCGGGCGGACGCACGGCAATCCGAGCCGCTTTCAGGTACTGGCTGGCGGTTTCGCGACGGATGCGCGTAGCCTGCTGGATCTTCCGCAGCGGCCACCCCAGCCGTCCCAGAGCTAAAACTTGCTGTTTCTTCTCTTCGTTCAAGACATTGGCCATGCCCTCGGAGGCTACAAGCCTCTGCGGGCGTCAATGTCCCGGACCCTATTCTCGTTGGCCGGTTTTCAGGTGATACTCATTGGCCGGTTTTGGGTGATCGCTGAGGGAGTACGCGAAGTTGCGATAACACCAGGCCAGGCCATCCATAGCGAGGATGTGCCAAGCCTTCCTCAGCAAACCTGAGTTAGGCTTGAGGATTTGAATATCTTCGAGGCCCAGGGACATAGGAACACTCGATTATCTGAGTTAAGACCAACGCCTTACAGACAGTTGAGGAAGTGAGTCAAACCGCCCTGCCGTGATCTCTAGTTCAACCCTATGCGGAGAAGAAGCTGGTGAAAACGGGGATCAGGCCGCAAGCGATCAAGCAGTTCGTCGGAGTTTAGCCATAAAAGCTCGAAAGACCTCTCCGAGTAAGCCCGTTCCAGGAACTCGAATGCTTTGTCATTTTCGCCGAGGCCCGCGTAAATCGTGGCCATTGTGTACGGAGAAGCAGTCACTTTCGACTTGCGCTCTAAATCACCGAGAATCTTCTCCGCTTCGGCTTTCTTGCCAACGGCCACATAGGCATGAGCCAGCGCTACAGCCGGGCGCGGAGAACCGCCTGACAACGCAATAGCCTTCTGAAACTCCCCAATCGCTTCTTGAAACTTGCCCGTGCCTTCGTACCCGACTCCGAGACTGTAGAGCTGAAACCAATCCTTGGAGTCCAAAAGCAGACCTCTTCTGCTGGCTTCGATCAAATTGGGGTAATCCCGCAGTGCACGATACGCATATGATTCGGTTTGAGCCGAACTGAAACCGTAATCCAATTGATCGATATTCGCGATCTCGGCAAGAGCTTCGCTGCGTCGGCCAGTAAAGGCCAGAAAGATGGCGCGATCCTCATGCGCGCAACTGTAGCTCGGTGCCAGAGCGATGGCTCGATTGAACTCGCGATCGGCGGCCTCCCAATCCCAATCAAACTGCCAACTCAGCACGCCTAGCGTGTCATGGGCTTCGCCGATGCTGTCGTCCAGTTCGAGTGCTTTAGATAATGCTTCTTTGGCGGACCGGTAGGCCCGATCCTTCGGCAGAGCTCCTGCAAAGGACAGGTAGACATATGTGTCGGCGAGTCCCGCGTAAGCAAGAGCAAAGTTTGGATCCTTTTGCAGCGACTCTTCAAAATAGTGCTGCGCATTCTTGAGGGAATCGACTTTGCTGTATTCATTTACAAAATAAAGACGCCCTTTCAGATAGGAATCGTATGCGGCTGGGTTCACTGCGTGGGCTCGACGAATCAGAACTTGCTGCCTTGGAGTGAGTTGTGCCCGAACTTGCTGTGCGATAGCGTCTGCTAACTCACCTTGTAGCTTCAGGACATCGCCACGATCCCGATCGTATGTCTCCGCCCACAGGTGCTGGTCGGTTGGCGCCTGAACCAGTTGGGCGGTAACGCGAACTCGTTGCCCCGAACGGATGACCGACCCTTCGACGATGGCATCGACGTTCAATTCGCGTGCAATTTCAGGCAGGCGTTTCTTTGCGCCTTTGTACTGCATGACTGAAGTTCGCGAGATAACGCGCAACGAGCCGACCTTGGCAAGATCCGTAATCAATTGGTCCGTCATGCCGTCGGCAAAGAATTCCTCTGACGGATCGCCCGACAAGTTGTCCAGGGGCAGGACAGCAAGAGACCGTATCGGTGGGAGGGCCGCTTTTGCATGAAGATAACGCCGCGTTGTCGAGGCAACGAGTCCTACCGCGAGAAGTGTAACCAGAACAAGGATGAGATTCCTGTTCCGCCTTGAGGATGGAACCGCGACCACCGCTTGACTCGTACGGCCGGCGGTTTCGGTGACCAACCGCGGCGCAACAGAATCTTCTACCGGACCGATATACCGGTATCCCCGGCGAGGTAGGGTTTCGATGTAGCGTGGTGCCTCAGCCGAATCGCCAAGTACATCTCGAATCCTCGCGATAGCATTGTGCAGGCTGTGGTCAAAATCGACGAATGTATCAACCGGCCAGATTCGGGCCTGAAGTTCCTCGCGACTAACAACATCGCCCGCGCGTTCCAGCAGAATATGGAGTACTTGGAGAGGTTGGCCGCGCAGGCGCAGCCTGACGCCGTGCTTGCGCAATTCGCCGGCACGGACATCCAATTCAAAAACATCGAACCGTAATCTGTCGGCAACTCGCGGCTGAGTGGCCACAGGCGCCTCCCCCACAATCTGCAAAGCCTACCACAGTTGTTCCACCCCATGGCGAGTTATCCATCGAGGCCGGAAGTGCCCTGGCTTCAGGGACTTGATGATGGAGGAAACTTTGGGAACGAATGGAGGTCGCGAGGATTGCGCGTCGCGCCGGAACGGGTGAAAGTACGGTTCTGTTCGCGAGTTGCTCGGGCGTCGTGGCGGGATGCATGGGCGAGCCGTTTCCGGAGCAAATTCTCAGAACAAGAACTGGAGATTCCAAAAATGAAAAAGAGAACGTTTTTCAGTCACATTCCTGCGTTGTTACTTGCCTCCTTGGCACTCTCGACCTTTGCCTTAGCCCAACACACGATGCAGCCAGCAGCGTCTGGAGATCAAAACCAGCTGGTTCAGACGGTTCGCCAGGCTACCAAGCAGTACCTCGATGTCAACAATGCCACCAAGGACGGATATGCACCGTTCCTCGGTTGCGTCAGCGGTTCAGACCACGGCGCAATGGGCGTCCACTACGTCAATGGCGATTTGCTGAACGGAACGATTGACGTCGCGCACCCCCAAGCTCTGATCTACGAGCCCCAGCCGAACGGTCAAATGAAGCTGGTCGGCGTGGAGTTCATTACTTTCGCCTCGACTTGGCTGCAGAACAACGCAAATCCTCCCGTGCTGGACGGTCAGGTGTTCCTCTACGTCGATAGCCCAAATCGATTCAATATCCCGGCGTTTTTCGAGCTTCACGTCTGGGCATGGCGGGATAACCCGCAGGGCAGCTTCGTGGACTGGAACAACCATGTAACTTGCACGAATCAGTAGATTACCGGGAGACGCCGGCTCACGCTCTGCGTCTCCCGTTCCTGATAGCGCACTTGTTTACCAGGTTCCTGGAAGGCGATAAGAAGAGCCCGCGCCCCTAACTCATGACCGCCCTAGGCAGGAGAAATGCGTTTGGGTGGAAGGTTCCATCACTCAACGCGGTGGGAGGAAGGAAATTCCAGTCGAATCCGAGGGGCTGTCTCCTGCCGCGATGGATGTGGACATTTTCAGTTCTGCCGCAGCGGCGGTGGCTTGCTTAATTTGTGCTTGTGTCATGACAGAGGAGAGACTTTTCAGGGCTGCGATACCTCGGCGTTCTCCTCGAGCGGCGGCTGCTTTGTACCACATGTACGCGGAAATGTGGTCCAGCGGTACACCTTTGCCATGCTCATAGAGATAGCCCAAATCGAGCTGGGCGCGGGCGTATCCCAGTTCGGAGGCGCGGCCGACCCATTTGGCTGCTTCGGAGAAGTCGAGTTTCACTCCCGAGCCGGTATAGTACATCCAAGCTAGATTTTCCTGGGCAGGGGGATAGCCGCGCTCGGCAGCGCTCTGGAACCAGGCTGCGGCCTGGACGTAGTCACGGGGCATACCTTTGCCTTGAAGGTATAAGGACGCGAGATTGCATGCGGCGACGGATTCGCCGTGCTCGGCTGCTCTGCGATACCACTCTGCGGCTTGGCCGAAGTTTTTGCGGACGCCCTCGCCGCGTTCATACATGGAGCCGAGATTGTTTTCGGCGATTGTGTGGCCCTGTTCGGCGGCGGCGGAATAGTAACGCATGGCTTCCCGATAGTTCCTCTTCACTCCCTTCCCTTGCTCGTACAGATAACCGAGCCCGAATTCACCGTCGGGGAAATTCTGGTCCGCCGATTTCCGCAGCCAGATCGCGGCTTGCTCATAATTCCGGGAGACATTTGTGCCTGTTATGAAGGACCACCCCAATTTAAATTCGGCCTGGGGGTCTCCCTGCGTGGCGCGTTCTGGGATCGAGGCAACTCTCGAAGCTGGAACGGTCAAGGTGGGAGAGGGTTTCGTATCGTGTTGGCTTCGGGTTGTGGCGAATGCGTTGAACCACAGCAACGGCATCCACGTAATTGCAAACAAGGCTCGCTTATATCTCTGCATGTCTCCAGACCTCGTGTGTCCCGATGGCGATCGATTTTGCCGGTCCGCTTGTTTTCGTTCCCGGCCCAGCGTGAGTCCATTCCGTGACAGAAAGGCGGATTCCGCAATGCAAGGCGAGACACGACGAGCACACGGCTGGGTAACGAGGCGAAGTCTGTGAACAGATTGAAGTTTGGTGGGCAAATCAGGGCAGCAACAACGGGTTTGCTCAGGTGATCACTAACGTCGGTGATGCGCCGACGTCCAACGCTAAGGTGGAGAAATGCCAGTCATCCAGTCTCCCGCGGAAAAGATCCGGTTCGACGTTTTTGAAGTCGACATTTGTGCCGGCGAATTGCTCAAAGAAGGACAGAAAATCAAACTGCAGGAACAACCGTTTCGTGTTTTGTTTTTGCTATTGCAGCGATCGGGAGAGGTGGTCACGCGGGATCAGTTGAGACAAGAACTCTGGCCGGCGGACACGTTCGTTGATTTCGATCATGGGCTCAACAGCGCGGTGGCGCGACTGCGTGAGGCGCTGCGGGATTCTGCGGAGAAGCCGCGTTTCATTGAAACGGTCGCCAAGCGAGGGTATCGGTTTATTGCTCCGATCCAGCCGAATAGCGAAAACGCGCCAGAGCCAGCGGGTGTTGCTACAAACAGATCGCGGCTGCCGTCAGTGCAGTTATGGATCGGAGCCACGATATGCCTCGCGCTGGTTTGTTCGGCATCCATCTGGGCACGGTACCAACCGCGTCCGGACGCACAACTGGCGAAGATCGAGGTAGTCCCGTTGATCGGCTTGCGCGGGTACCAGGCGACGCCCGCTTTCTCGCCGGATGGAACTCTGGTTGCATTTCGGCAGAGCGATGGCGGAGATCATACCGGGATTTATGCGGCGGTCGCGGGAGGGGAAAAGTCGATCCAGCTGACAAACGAACCCGGAGATTGCTGCCCGACCTGGTCTCCGGATGGCCGGCAGATCGCCTTTACGCGATATTCGCGAACCTCTTTCTCTATTTTTACGATTCCTGCATTGGGAGGCACGGAACGGCGACTGTACCGTGGCCCGAATCATCTGGGAGGAGGGCTATCATGGTCGCCGGATGGAAGCTTGATTGCCTTTACCGAGAGCTATGAGAGCGATCCGACGAAGGCATGGATATCGGTATGGTCGGTTGGCGATTCGAGCATACGTGAAATTTCGTTGCCGCCGCCGGGATGGATCGACCGCTCGCCAAGTTACTCTCCCGACGGCACGCGGCTCGCATTCATCCGCGCTGCAGTTGCCGGTGTGAGCAATGACCTTTATGTGATGGCCGCGAATGGCGGGCCGGCAAAGCGCCTGACATTTGATCATCGGCCGATGACGGGATCGCTGGCGTGGACCAGCGACAGTCGCGAGATTGTTTTCGCTTCTGCGCGCGGCGCCGAGATGGGATTGTGGGTGGTCGCGGCCGAGGGATCTGTTCCTCGCCCTGTAGCCGGTCCGGTGGGAGAGGCCGAATGGCCTACGATTCCGGCGAAGGCCGATAACACGCTTGTATATGAACAGGGAATAGGCCAGGCGGACGTATGGCGGCTTGACCTGAAGGACGCGACCCATCCTCAGAAGGCACCTTTCGCACTGGTTTCGGAGAAAGGCGACAAGATGCGGCCGGAGTTGTCGCCAGACGGAAAGAAAGTGGCATTCGAGTCCGATCGGTTAGGTTTTTGGGATATCTGGACGTGCCTGGTAGATGGGAGCTCTTGCGATCAGATCACTTCGTTGCACGGGACGGCGGGCCGCGCTCGCTGGTCACCGAATGGACACTATATTGCGTTTGAATTTCATCCCCATGAGCGGAGTGAGATTTACGTTGTCGAAGTGCCTGGAGGCGTGCCGCGGCTGCTGCCAACCATCCCGGGATCGGACAATCTTTCGCCGAGCTGGTCACGGGACGGGAAGTGGATCTATTTCGCCTCAAAGCAAGGAGCAGAACCTTTCCAGATCTGGAAAATACCAATACAAGGCGGAACACCTTTGCTGTTGACGAAGCGCGGAGGAATCTCGCCGGTGGAGTCGTTGGACGGACGTTATCTTTATTATTCGAAATACGAACAGACTGGCGTCTGGCGGATGCCACTGCAAGGCGGTGGCGAAGAGAGCAAAGTGCTCAGCGACATGGATCCCTGGGGCTGGCCGAACTGGGCCCTGAGTCCGGAAGGGATCTACTTCCTCAAGTTCGGAAAGTTCCCGCACGCGGAGCTGGCGTTTTTTGATTTTGCCGACAGCAAGTCGCACGTTGTTTGGCCTTTGGAGAAGAACCTTGGATGGGGTTTGAGCATGTCGGCGGACCGCAAATCCATTGTGTACATCCAGGATCAGTTTGCCGAGTCGAACCTTATGCTGGTCAGGAATTTTCAGTAGAAGAGATGAGACGCACGTCGCGTCCCTGCTCGCCGCGCGTCGGGCACTTTCCCTTGACAGCGCCGGCGAAAAGCAGCACTATTCCCCCCTGCATTAAACGCATTTAATACAATCACCCTCTCGCCATCAAGGAGTCGGTTATGTTGCCCCCCAGCCCGCATTTCCTCTCACCTGTCCGAGTGCGTTCAATTACCGGCATTTTTCTCGGCCTCCTCACCTTCGCGCACCCCATGCAGTCGCTGTCCGCCTACGTGCGTGTGAGCCAAGTTGGCTACGAAAGCGGCAAGGCTCCCTTTCGTGCATACCTGATGTGCACTTCTAAGCAGACCGGAGCAACTTTCACCGTCGTCAACTCTCACGGAGTCATCTCGTATTCAGGCACCGCCGGCGCATTGCTCGGCACCTGGAGCCACAGCAAGACGCGTACGTACAATGTCTACGCTCTCGATTTCAACGCTCCCAGCGGAGACCTCTACACGATTTCCGTCTCCGGTCCGGTGAAGGCAACTTCCCCGACTTTCGCCGTCGATCAGCCGGACATTCTCTATCCCGGACTGCTGCTCAATACTTTATTTTTTTACGAAACCGAACGGGACGGCCCCAACTTCATCCTCAACGCACTCCGCACAGCGCCCGGGCACCTCAAAGACGCGAACGCCCACGTCTATCAAACGCCGCCGCTCGATAGCAACGACTTCATCGACAACGTCCCGCCTAAGCCCCCCTTAATCCCAGCCGGCCTGCCGAACATCGACGCCGCCGGCGGCTGGTGGGACGCTGGTGACTATCTGAAATACGTAGAAACTACGAGTTACACGACCGCGCTGATGCAGATTGGGATTCGCGATTTTCCCAACCAGATGGGACCTCGCGCCCCCATGGACCCTCCTATCCCTCCGGGTTCCATTTCTTACGCGGGCGCCAGCGGACCCGGGGCGCCAGCCTCATCCGACTTTACCGGCGAGGCCCGGTTTGGAATCGACTGGCTGATGAAGATGTGGGATGACAGAACGCAAACACTCTACTACCAGCTCGACAACTCTCAAGATTGGGATTACTACGGCGAAGGCGACCCGAGCTCGGCCACCGGCAACTGCGGCGGAACCTACGTCACTCCCTTATGTCTCGTCACCGAATACGACATCTGGACCTTGCCGCAGGCTGCCGACCATTACGAGGAGCAGGGAGATCCAAAACCTTGTTACATTTACACCACTTTCTTTATCTGCGATCGTCCCGTGTTCCCAGCCGGACCCGCCGGGTCGCCGATCAGCCCGAATCTAGCCGGTCGTTTAGCGGCGGACTTCGCGCTTTGCTCACAACTCAATCGCCGGACCAATCCTGCTTTGGCCAATCAATGCCTCAAAAATGCCGAAGATATTTTTGCCCTCGCCAATACTTCTTATCCTGACCCCGCATCTTCAGGCTCCGGCTCGGGAACCTGCGAAAATTGCCTTTTGACCGTTTCTCCTTTTGATGGCTATGGCGAGACCGTGTGGGACGACGACATGGAATTGGGCGCAACCGAACTTTATTTCGCCATGAAATTTGCGGAGACAGATCAGCACCTGCCCGCAGAACTGCCCCACTCCGATCCCATTTATTATCTGCGTCGCGCAACAGAATTCGCTCGCCGTTACGTCACCAATGTCTATGACACGGGAAACACCGATACCCTGAATCTTTACGACGTAAGCGGACTCGCGCATTTTGAACTCTATCGCGCACTAGAAATGGAAGGAGATCCCCGCGGCCTGGGCACCTCGAAAACTGAGATTGCTAGACAACTTCTGCGCCAGGTCGGCGATGCGATTACCCAGGCTGGCGCCGATCCCTGGGGTTTCGGCAACCACTGGAATTACGGCGACACTACTTCGCATGGTGCCGGTTTGTCGGTCATGGCCAGCGAAGCCTATTACCTCACTCACTCCAAGGACTACGACACTTACTCCCAGCGATGGCTCGCCAACATTCTGGGCGCGAACTCCTGGGGCTCTTCGTTCATCGTCGGCGACGGCAGCACGTTCCCCAATTGCATTCAGCACCAGGTTGCAAATCTCGCCGGCGCGCTCGACGGAACATCCGGAGGTACGCCCATCCTCTGGGGCGCGTCCACGGAAGGCCCGGCAAGCTATGCCAGTTCCGGCGTCGTCAGCGGTATGATTCTCTGCCCCGCCAACGGCGTCGACACATTCAGAATATTCAACGGAAACGATGGCGCCTTCAACGCTTCTCAGGTCGCGGTATATCGCGACAATATGCAGTCCTACAGCACAACCGAACCCGCGATCGATCTCACCTCGACGTCGTTTCTCATGTGGTCCTGGAGATTGGCCGGTTCTCCCAGCTTCTAACTTCTTTCAGTAGCGCCGCGGATGCATCTCCGTAATCGGGAGTTTGGAACAGTGCCCCGATTAATGACTGAAGACTGGACAATCGTTCCTTGAGCACTCGTGTTTCTTGAATGGGGCCGCACCACTCATACTGCGTCCTGAGCGATGAATTTGGGTGTAGCCTGATTACCTCAACTGAGGCTGTTGAGCTGATGACACCACTCGTTGAGGTCATCAAGCTCTCCTTGTAGCCCCGCGCAACGGCGGAAAACCACGGGTCTTTAACGTAGGAAGGAAAGGAACAAGTCATGAAATTCAGCATAAAGGGTTTGGCTTTGGCGTCGGGAATCCTGTGGGGACTGGCGATGCTGAGCATGGGTCTGGCGAATTTGATCTGGGGCAATTACGGTCAGCAATTTCTCCAGACAGCGGCGTCGGTCTACCCGGGCTATCATGCGACTCGCAGCATCGCGGAGGTCATCGTCGGGACTCTCTACGGGGTAGTAGACGGCCTCATCGGTGGCGCTGTCTTCGCGTGGCTCTACAATCAGCTTGCTAAGCCCGGAGTCTGAGAGTCAAAGGGTTTCGCGGGAGACCCAGAGTTCTGCAGCGCCTGGATAGCACAAGGCACTGGTAGTTGAACGGAGCCACCTTGAAAATTGCGTTCTTTCAACTCATCAGCACGTTTATGGTTGGAGTTGCTAGAGTTCAGCAAGCGCTCGGTGGACAAGATGAATGGCGATTGCACCTTCGCCGACGGCCGAAGCGACTCGCTTTACGTTCCCCGACCGAACATCGCCTACGGCGAATACGCCCGGAAGACTCGTTTCCAGCATCTGCGCACCGCGTGCCAGCGGCCAGGCGGGTTGGTCCGTGGAACCGTCGAGATCGCGTCCCGTGAGAATGAATCCCTTGGCGTCGAGCGCGACACAATCCTTCAGCCATTCGGTTCGCGGCGATGCGCCGGCCATGATGAAAACGTGTCGAATGGGGACTGTGGCGATTTCGCCGGTCTGGTTATTGCGCCATGTGACGTGCTCGAGGTGCGAATCGCCTTCGAGCGAGATGATTTCGGTGCGGTAATGAATTTCGATGTTGGGATTCTGCTCAATGCGCTGGATGAGATAGCGGGACATCATGTCTGAAAGCTGGCCGGAACGCACGAGTATGTGGACCTTGCGCTGAGTCTGCGACATGTAAACGGCGGCCTGGCCGGCGGAATTGCCTCCGCCGACGACGATAATGTCGTCGTCGCCGCAGAGCTGAGCTTCCATGAAGGTGGCGCCGTAATAGACGCCCTGTCCTTCGAAAAGGGCAAGATTAGCCATGCCCGGTTTGTTGTACTGCGCGCCGGTGGCGATGACGACCGAGCGCGCGGCCAGTTCGACGCCGTTATCGAGCACGACTTTGTAGGGGCGGCGGGCGCATTCGAGGCGCACCACTTTGCGGGCGATCATCATCTTAGCGCCGAATTTTTCGGCTTGGGTGATGGCTCGATTGGCGAGTTCCTGGCCGGAAAGGCCGTAGGGAAAACCGAGATAGTTTTCGATTTTGGAGCTGGAGGCGGCCTGTCCGCCGGGCGATTCGGTCTCGATAAGA
Organism: uncultured Acidobacteriota bacterium; assembly: GCA_963763845.1. Classification (GTDB taxonomy): domain Bacteria; phylum Acidobacteriota; class Terriglobia; order Terriglobales; family Acidobacteriaceae; genus Sulfotelmatobacter. The sequence continues at coordinate 165,895 of CAVXPX010000003.1, read as the reverse complement.
AGGACGTCGAGACCTTCGGAGGCGGCGTAAACGGCGGCGGCGAGTCCAGAGGGACCGGCGCCGACAATGATGAGGTCGCGGAGTTGCGCAGCGTCAATGTCGGCGTTGAACCCGAGGCAATCGGCGAGTTTCTGAATTGTGGGATTGCGGAGGACATAGCCTTGGCCGCAGATTATGACGGGAATTTCGTCAATCTTGACGTTGAAGCGATCGAGGAGTTCCTGTGAGGCGTTGTCGGTATCGAGATCGATATAGGTGTACGGATGGCCGTTGCGAGTGAGAAATTCGCGCAAACGGAGGGTCTGGGCGGAGTGGCGGGAGCCGAGAAGGATGAGGCTCCCGTAGCCGCGGCTGATGAGTTCGAGGCGGCGGAGGATGAAAGCGCGCATGAACATTTCGCTCAACTCGGCGTCTTTGGCGATGAGCGAGCGGAGGGCGTCACCGGGGAGTTCGATGAAATCACCGGGTTCGATGACTCGTCCGCGAACGAAGATCCGGCGGCCGGAAATCATGGTGAGTTCGCCGGTGAAGCCGCCAGCACGATGGACGGTGATGGGGCGTTCGCCGTCGAGGCCCGGCTGCACAACTTCCATGCTGCCGGAAAGGATGACGAAGAAAGGGATGTTGGTGTCGCCGAGATCGAAAAGAATTTCGCCGCGGTCGACGTGCCGGACGCGGCCCTGAGGGCGAATCCGATCGATTTGCGCTGGAGTGAGAGTCGGGAAAATTTGCGTGCGCGCATCGAGCGCGCTGGGTATCGGAGGTGCAGCCATTTTTTGCTCCTTTAACCTTACATTGCGGGCTGGACTCTTTAGAGTACACAGCGGCATCCGCAGGGGACCTAACCTTCACGCTTGCTTCATCAAGACACGCAGAGGGCCGAAAAAGACGAGGAGTTAATACATCACGCTTGCAGTCAGTTTGCGTATCAGGAGCAACTCAGAAACCAGCCATCTAAACGACGAGAACGGGAGATTTGGGCCACAGATCCCCCGCTCTGACGCCTTTCAGTTGAGCAACTGAATATGCGTACAGAGCTAGCCAGAGCCGCGAGAAATGAACGCCGACTGCAACCAAGTTTCATATTTGGACTCCCTCCGGTTCTGACCTATCTCTCCGCGGGCGGATTCACAATCTTTGCACTGCCGACGATTTCAATCAGAGAATCGCCAGGAATCCATTCGACCGCCATGCAGGCGCGCGATGGAGCCTTCCCAGGAGAGAAATAGGTACCGTAAATCTTGTTCAAAGCGTCGTATTGCGCCTTGTGGGCGTCGAACCGAGCCTTGCCCGTTGGCGTTGAGATGTTTTCGGCCAGTGGCAGACAGAGAAATACTTGAAGGTGGAGTATGTTGTCCATGTTGCTGCCCGCCCGCTCGACGGATTTCTTCAGCGCGTCCATGGTGCGGGTTACGTGCTTTTCGAACGGATCGGTGACCAGCACGTGGTCTTCTTTGGGATAGCCATCGTTGGCGCCTGTACCCGAGAAGTAGTAAATCCCTTCGTGAACGTGATGTTCGGCATTGGACCGGCGAGGCGCATCTTTGTCGGCATTTTGCGGAGTGGGTGTTGCGGCAGAACTGCCCGCACCTGAAGCCTGTTGCGCAAACAGTTTCGCTCCCGTTACAGACACTGCCAGTGCCGTGATCTTGCCAACGAACTTTCGTCGTGTGTTGACGCCCATTCAGTATCTCCTTTGTTTTTTCAATCGAGAAAAGACAACAGTATTCGAAAACGATTTCCGTTTACTGTATTTTACGTGGGGCTTCTTAGCGAGTGATGCGCAAAATCAGAAGTTTAAGCCAAACGGGTCATAAGGCGGCCTTTGCTCTTCCACTGCTATCGGAAGTTCACGAAGCGTCTGGTGTACCGGTAAGCACGGCTTAGATCCACACCACCGGCAGGTTTGATGACATTTTGGGGAACGGCAGCGGCAAATTCGACATTTGGCGGCCGGGGACGGACACGCAGCGGAGGTGCCATGCCGCCTTCTGCCTGGATAAAAGGGCAGGTCCTGGCCAACGGACGAATCAGGGCGTGATCGGGGGACGTGATCCACTGTCCGATGCCCTTGCCGCTACACATCCTTCAATTGCTCCTCGGTCATCCCAAAATAGTGCCCCAGTTCATGTATGAGAGTCTGGCGAATTTGATGACGCACTTCGGCCTCGCTTGAGCAGACCGCCTCAATATTCTTCTGATAGAGCACGATGTGGGCAGGGCCGACTGATAAGTCAAAGACGCTCTTTTTGGTGGCTGGGACGCCGTGAAAGATGCCCAGAAGCAAACGCCTTTGCTGTCTGGGAGGCGACGGTGATTGGCTCGGAGGAAAATCCTCGACCAGAATCGCGACGTTCTGGATACGACTGCGGAACTCTTCCGGCAGCGAATCCAAGGTTTCTTCGGCAACGTTGATGAAGTCTTCCCGCTTCATCCTTCACCCGCTGCACTAAACAGGGGCACGCTCATTCCGAGTAGCCTTCGTCGGTGTCTTCATCTTCGTCACCTTCGTCCGTGACGTTTCCTTCATCTTCCTCATCGTCCTCTTCCTCGTCGGGCTCTTCCCGAAGACGGACATCGGACCGTGACGAGCCATCCTGACAGTCTACGTCGAGGCATTGTGGGCTTATTCTGCTCATGTCCACATGGTACTCTCCGCCCGTTGGCAAGAGCAGCGGGTGTTAGTTGCGGGCGCTGGCGGATTGATTGGTAACCCGCGAATCGGAGTGCTGACCTGCGAGGAAGTTGATGCCGATTCCGATGATCGCTACCGGTATCACGAGAGTTATATACGACCGCAACCGAAATCCCGCATGGCCCAATTAGTCTCGACTACCGCCTTCCTAAAGTCTTGTTCCCCGTTATTCACATAATTCCGGTCAGAACGAATCACGGCCTTAATTTTCAGCCGTTTCTGGCTTCGGGCCATGGGTTCTCCCTAAAAGGGCACCGCTCACGGATGCTTCTCCCCTATGTCCGGTGCTCAGAAAACACTTCGAAAAAGTTTGCGAGAAGCGCTGAAAGGCGACGAAATTGGGTTCTCTTCGGCTTTGGAAATCGAAAGTGGGCGCGTAGAGAACAAAAGCCTGCACCCCGGCATGCACACTTTAGAAGGTTTCTATTGCTAAGGTTGGAAAAGCGGACCGATAAAGTCGATCGTCGAGCGTAAGTAAGCGGCAACCATTTACCACAGCGTGAGCGCCAATGACGAAGTCCGCTAGAGTACGACGAGTCCCTGCATCCCGCTGTTTACGACGCAGTTCCGCATAGGCTTGAAATGCTCTTCCTGCCAAGCTCCATATGTGCTCAGTCAACTCCCAATCAACTCCTATCCCTGTCTCTTCGAAAAAAGTGCCGACAAATGTTTCGCTACGACTGGGGGCGGCGATTAACTCAGCGAACACGGGAGCGGACGCGACCAATGTCCCGCGGTTAAAGGCCGCATCTAGAGCGCGCTGTGCGGCCAGACTGGTGCCGTCGTCTTTGTCCCACAGCGCGATAACGACGTTCGTGTCGATAGCGGTTGTCATTCTCCCCTCATTCCTCGCAGCCATCTACTGATACTTTTCCTTCCGGAGGGAATATCGGGATTCCCAATCCCGCGATACTTCGCGAACGCACTGTTGCTTCTCACCGGCCGAACGCGTATTCCCTTGCCGTCGCTCTCGAACAGCAATTTATCTCCGCTTCGAAGACCCAGTGCCCGTCGAACTTCGCGAGGCACAGTAATCTGACCTTTGCTAGTGATGGTTGCCTGCTTTTGCACAATCCCCCCTATTCCTTACTTTACTACATTATCCTTACTTTAGCCAAAACTGAGGTTTCCATCCTTCTGCGTTCTGGGCATGAGGCTCTCCTTGAAGGACACCGTTCGGGGATGCCTCTACCCGAATTCGGATAGCCAGAAGAATCGTTCACAGAAATTCGAAGAATCCGAATGGATGGAGAAATTGGGTTGTTTTCCTTCGGCTACGATCGAAGTTCATTGTTTGAGGGTCGGTGCCTAACTGCCTAAGACAAAAGCGGCTCCTGGATAATAGAGAATCCCGTCCATGCTGCGGTTTTGTAATTCTTGTGGATAGGATCGCCAGGGTCGGCATCTCCCAGAGATCAGCAAAACTGCTTTACTGGGTCGGAGTCGCATTATCGAGCAGCGACGGCAGTCGGCTGGTCGATTTCTTCTTCGGGTCTTGGACGAACTCCGGCTCCCGCCTCAGACCTTACGCCCTCCAATTCCCCGCTGTCCGGGTGCCCTTTTGTGGTGGCAGCGAGTGCCAAACCTACACCTCCTGCACAAGTTCTTCGGTTTGTTGTGTTTGCAACCTGTGACAGTAACCACAAGATGGCTCCGGGGGAAGCACATCGTACGCATAGGCTAACCGGTGCGCTTGAGACTGCGTCGACTTGTCCAAAATGAGCCCTCTTCCTGCATTCCCCAGCCGCCGACTGTAGAGTCCCAGGTTTTTCAGTACGTGTCCCACAGTTTCGCTGCTGATACGCAGCGATTCTCCTTCTTCGCGGTAGATATCGTTAGCGGCCTCTGCAATCTTCCCGACGAACACCTTCTGCGGATTTTCTTGGTGACAGAAAGTGAGAACCGCCCGAAGCACGAGGCCATCCAAGCTAGTGGCGCTATCGACTCGAGACTGCTCATCGCGCGCTTGCAGCAGTTCCATGATGCCATGTTGCAGGTGGGGTTCGGAGGCAAGCGCCATACCCAACACCTGTGCGATGGCAGCGACTTCCGGACGAAATTTAGTCTCGGATACTTGAAACTTCGAGGCTGCCACCACGTCATGCCACACAAAGCGATAAAAGAGAAGTTTGTCTTGAAAACTTTGTATATCACTCTCCGTTGGCATCGAGAGCAGAACTCTCCGTGATCTTCCGCCAACATGAATATGAACGCTGTTCGGCGCTATGAGGGGGCCGCTGATGTGCTCACCGACGTATATGCACTTGGCAAAATTGCCATGCCCGTTTCTTTCAGAGCCCAAGCCCGTGCCGTCTTCAGCCCACTCTGACGTAACGCGGCAAAGGCTTTGCGATCGGCCGGTTCCATGGCGGTCGGATTCCGTAACCAGTCGTAGCGTGTTCCTGTCAGTCGGTCATCGCCGGCCGCTCGCAGCGTGCGGTTTTCCTGGCGCCGTACTTTGTCCACGGCATTGCCCAGATGTTTGGCGATATGAAATTTGTCGTAGACGATCTTTTGCCTCCCTTCCCGCAGGTGCTCGCGGACCGAAGCTACGTAGGGATCCCACATGTCCATGGCGATGGCCTCGATACTCTCGCGCTGTCCTTCCGTCAGGGTCTGCCAGAATCCATCTAAGCTGGCCTGCGTGCGATCTTCGGCCACGTACAGCACACGGGATCGCTCCAGGTCATTCACCAGCGTGAAATACTTGTGCCCTTTCCGAAACGCCTTCTCGTCGACTCCCAGCTGTGGCAAAGGCTCGGCCTGCCTCCGTTCCAAGAGGTCGTTGAAATTCCCACCTCCGCAAGCCCAGTAACCGGGTTGGTTGGATGCATCGAGCAGTGCCGCCAGACGGCGATTGAGTTGTGGCTTGCGGATTAAGAGAGTAGGCTTCAGCCCGTTCAACGGAAGAGTGAGAAGAACCGCTGAACTGAGATCCGCGAGCGCCAAAGGTCTTCGACAAACTGCCGCGAGGGTACGAAGCAGCCGATCGGCGGCGAGCGGGGGACCGGTAACTACCAGCGACGGGAGGAACGGCAAGAAATCTAGGAACCAGGTCCCGATCGCCCAATAAGCAACGAGGGAACAGTCTTTCTCGGCGAGCGGAGTATGACTTCGTAAGAACGCCACGATGCTCTCAAGCAGTTCTCCGGTCGATCCGTATCCTTGGACATCGCGTGGTAAGACCAAAGACTGGACCAGTCGACGCGGCAATTTCTCCATCTCGACCCACAGCTCGTCTTGTGCGGTATCAGAAACCCTTTTGAAAGTGACAGCAGCTGGGTTTATCGTCCTCCGCTCACAGAAATCTTTGCCCGGTTGGAGTTGACAGAAGAACATTCTCCAAGGTTCCTGAGAACTCCGGACCAAGTCCAGCATTGGGGTGAAGGCGACCGCAGAATCCAAAGAGTCCACCGATTTCGCCGCTGAAGGTAAGTCATTCGACAAGGGAGTATCGGTGATATCAGCTGAAGTCGTCGGGTTGGCATCGACTCCCGCATTTTCGCCAACGCTTCCGGGTTGGACGGGGTCTGCTGGATGATTCCCAACAGGCGATTCCTGGTCAGGAGTGTGTGATTGCATCTGTGAATTGTCGGTGGGCTCTTGCATTTCGCTCTCCGTCGGATGGTCCCTTCCCTTCTCATTAGTACCTCCGAGGACAGCACTCAAGATTACTCGCAGAAAAGACGCTTACCTCGGTAATGCACAACAAGTGTTCCTCTTGCCTTTGCGGGTTCGGAAATAGGTGGACAGGATTTTCACGGATGACAACGCTTCAATCGCCGCTTGGCCGCGCAGCAAAGAAAGCCTGAGATAACTTTGCGGCGGACGGATGCATGATCGCATTTGAGTTCTCATAGTTCGTTGGCGGCTCTGCAGATCTCTTCCAACCGTTCATCGAGCTGCTGGCGATAGTGCATCGCCCAGTTTTTCATGGCATGGTCCGTTTGACCTGTCTTTCTAAGGCATTCCATCGCTAACTCAAGCAGCTGACCCACCACGTAAGTCAACCTCCTTCCCTTCCAGTCGATATATTCGCGCTGCTTGTGCATCTGGTTGATCTGCTTACCGAGCATACGCACTCCCATCAATACACGTGTCGAGAGCTTCAACGAGCGGAGCGTCTCCCTTTTCCTCAGATTGATCTGATCTGGCTTTAATGAGTTGAATAGCCGATAGCGTTCCGCAAGAATCGACGTCATCTCCTGCAAGATAAGCCTTTGCAAATCTGAGACGGGAGCATCCTTCTCCAGCTTCTCTATAATCTCAGGCAGAAACGAATGCCGCGCGTTGTTAAGTTTGGAGATATCCATTTGATTTTGTCGTAGTTGCTGAGTACTACTCGCCAGCATCATGAACTAGGAAAGGAAGGTCAACAGTACTTGCGTAATTGAGAGACGAGAAACGGCATCGCAACGCGAGACCTTGCAGAACTAGCCGCTTTGATTCATCGGTTCTTCCGAGGGGCACTCTATCGGTTCTTCCGAGGGGCACTCTAAAGGAAAGCACAGGCCTGTCGATCATGGACGGCGAATTAGGCTCAGACCAAGCCGCCCCCCTAAGACCTCGGCACCCACGCGTGCCTATAAAGCAAAATGATCTGCTTTCTGAGCGACTCCGGTGACAACACGATGAATGTTTTAGTGAGCCAAGCCGACGCGACGAAGTAATTGTTGGAACCGCGGATCGTTGCGCAGCGGGTCGAATCTGCGCCCCGCTTTAATGTAAGCAAGTTGCGGGTCGCGCTCTTGATAGGCTTTTGCCAGCCACACGAATGCGTCGTCTGACCGACCCAACGCTCCGCAGAGAATCGCGATGGAAACGGCTGGAACGGCGCCCTGAGCGTGAAGCGTCTCCAATTTCTCGAGCATTCTTTGAGCCAGGTCTCGATTGCCTGACACTGCGTAGGCGAAGCCCAGATCCAACTCGAGATCCGAATCGTCTGCTCCAGAGGACGCCAGCGCGGTTTGGAACTCCCGAATGGCCTCCTCGCGCTTTCCATTGTGCAGGTCAATCCAACCCATGGTTTGGTGAGCCGGCGCGAAGTGCGCATCCAGTTCCAGGGTTCCCCGAGCTTGCTTCAGCGCCTCATCATAACGGCCCGCCGCGATTAATCTTCCTGCCAGGGCATTATTGATGGGCAAAGATAACGGGTCGATATAGCGAGCTTGTTTGGCCTCCGAGATTGCATCGTCGAACCGGCCTATATATGTGAGGTAACCCGCGTACCAGTTGTGTACGTCTGCGTCGCCTGGATTCAATTCGAGAGACCGCTTGTATTCTCGCTCGGCGGTGGCCCAGTCCCATTCGTAGGTTTCCGCGATGAAGGCTAGGGCGGCGTGCGGTCCCGCCAAACCGGAGTCCAGTTCGATCGCTTTAAGCGCCGCAGTCTTCGCCTGCGAGAAAGCTTCCTTCGATGGCAAACCCGCGCGAAATCCAAGCATCGCGTAGGCTTGCGCCAGGCCGCCATAGGCAGGGGCATAGCCTGAATCCCTCGCGATGGCCTGCTGGAAAGAGGCAATGCTCTTCTTGAGCGCATCCTGCGTGCGCTGGTTGAAATAGTAACGGCCCCGGAGGTACTGCTCATGAGCCTCGGGATCGACGCGTTGCGCCGACGCCAGACGTGCCCCCTCCTCGGGCGTGAGGTTTACTTCGATTTCGCCAACGATGCTGCGTGCAAGCTTGTCCTGCACCTTGAGGATGCTTTCGTATTCTTCCTCGTATTCGCCTGTCCAAACATATTCGTCGCTACCGGCACGAATGAGTCCGGCCCGGACGCGGACCTGGCGCCCCTCTCGAGCGATCGAGCCTTCCACAAGCGCATCCACCCCAAGCACCTTGGCGATTTCGGCCAGCGGCAGGTTGCTGTTCTTGAAGTGCATACTCGAGGTGCGCGATATCACATGTAGCCCGCGAATTCTCGAAAGGCGTTCAATGAGTTCCTCGGTCATGCCGTCGGCAACATATTCCTGGGCGGAATCTCCGCTTAAATTGTGCAATGGGAGCACTGCGAGTGATTTGATTTTCGGCTGCCTCGCATGGCTGGTATGGATCCATCCTGCGTAGGCAATTGTAAGAAGGACGAGGATTCCTACGGCGCAACTCAGGACAATCCGGAGTCGAGCCGTTGCTGTTGCAACTGGCGGCCCGAACTCACCCCCCGCCGGTTCCTCGACTGGCGGGTCATGTTCCCGTTCATCCGGCAGGAATTTTCGCCGTTGCTGCCAGTCGTCGATCTCCGCGGCCAGGGCATACACGGAGCCCCGCTTCTCATGCAGATGCCGGTGAACGGGCATCCCCTCCCGTTTCTCCCAGCGCTGGACCGTGGTGACGTCGCGGTTTAGGTATGCCGCGATTTCCTTCCACGAGTCCAGCCGTTCCTGAGCTACTTTCCCGGATGGCTCCGTTCGCAAAGGAGTTTCATTTGTACTTCTGCGATGCATGGTCGGGTTACTGCGGGGAAGTTGCGAGTGATTATACCTCTCGCTCTGGGAACGGCAAAAGACGGTACTTCACGGTAAATCTCCATTCCTGCATGTTGCTGCTTGAACTGCGGGCGGCAATGCAGGACTGTCGAGCGGCCGTTATGGCGCGCTGTTGAGATACAAACCATCCTCCTTGGAGCTGCGGCATGAAGCTCGGGCTTGTGCTGCCCTGAGGGCTTCCCCCAACGCCTACGACGGACATTCGCACTTGGAGGAACGTGATGAAAAACAAGAGGTCAGTTTATGTGACGGGAACGTTTTTGATGCTGGCGCTCGTCTTGGTCACCGGTGCTCTGGCCCAAACGCCCGAACATTTCAGGGGCTTAATCAATGATTATTCCCCCTCTACCGTCAAAGCCGGGCCGTATGAAATTCGGGGGAATTGGTCCTTAGACTTACACGCGAAATCGTCCACCGCCGATTTTTCGGCAGCTCTGAATATGGAGACGTCCGACTACGGGATCACCGAAGGCATCGTGGACCCAACGGATCCTTCCACCCGGGGCGCTCACACACACCACATCAAATTGACCCATGCCACGGTCACGTGGAACATGGACGGCTGCCCCACGTTCAGCATTGCCACGACCGGAGGCTTTCAGGTCAACGGCACAGTGAGCCTCCTGACGGGCAATGGAAGCAACGCGCCTTTCGAAACGGATCCACCATCCTCCACCCTGCAGGTGTGTGTAACCGGCGGAAGCGGTGATTATTCGATTCCGTATTCGAACCTCACGCTCGTGTTCCAAGGCCCTGCGACCACGCATTTCGGAACGGAGGCTATCCACGGCTTCGTGCGCACGAAAAACCAGTCCCACAAGCGATGAAAGTCGACCTCTGCTAGCCGGAGGCAGAAAAGCAGCAAGACGAAATGGCCAGCCGAACGGCAAATCGATGTTAGCGAATACGAGAGTATTCATGCTCGTGTTTAGCCGCTTCACCAGGTCTTGGTACGAGTCCTACCCAGGCTCCAACTCTACTAACGAGTTGGCCCAACGCTACTTGAAACCGATGGCTGACTCGGATCTCTGCCGGAAGATGAATGGGCCTTATGCGGTTACTTCGGCTGGGGTGTGATTTGACCCCGAAGGGAATTTTGAGCGCAATCGCTGGTGCTTGCTTCATCGCGAGTGCGAGCCTTTGCGGGGAGGCGCTTTCGCGGCGATTGGCTTCTTTTCTGACGGCTCGGCGGACGGTTTTGGTTCTCATCTACGTCGAGCGTTTCGGCCCATTCGCCTTGGTCGTCATAGTCGCAGGTTCTGTTTTGTGAGGCGTTCGCGTTCGCTGAGAGCTCGCCAGATTTCGGATCCAATTTCTTCGTACTTCATTGCGTCCGTTTCTTTCATAATTTGCGCCACCAGTCGCTCCAGTTGTGCGTTTGAGTCTGCGAGATTGTCGGACATGGAATACCTCCCATGAGAGGTTAGGCTGCGAGGGAATTCTGAACTGTTGCGCCCGACTGACGTTCATTGCCGAGGGAATCGGGAGCTGGCCGCACGGCGCGACTCGCATGGGTTGCTGCCGCGGATTGCGTCGCGCTCGTCCGCCCTCGTTCCCCGAACAAGAGCCGTCGCAGGGTACGAAGATCGTTAAGAATCCTCTGGCTTCGATTTACGTGGAGTTCAAGTTTGTCGAGGCTATATAGGGCCACTCGTAGCGCTTCCAGACGGCGTGAATGATCCGAGGCGGATTCTCGCTGGACGTCACCTTCGAGTTCTCGCTTCGCTTCGGCCACCGTCTCGCCCAGCAGTGCCACAAAATCATGAGCACTCTCTAAAGTTTCGAATTGATCTGCCATGTGCTGCCTCATTTCAGATGCGGTCTCAGACGGCTGGCTGTTTGTCTCGGGCCAGCAACGCTCTTTCCACTTCATGGTTCTCTGCTATCTTCGCGCCCAGAATCGCCAGTAGCGGCTGGCAGAAATCAGGGTGCGTGCGCAATAAAGAATCGAGTGCATCAGGACTCCAATAACCGAGGTCCGCATCCTCCGGCCATACATGAACACTTGAAAAGCGGCCATACTTTGGAAGCCATCCAAGACATAGGTTGTTCTATCCTGCCGCCTGCTGCGGAGGCAAGCCTGTTTTTGTGCGCCAACTGCGTGGGCCGCATTTCAGCACGTAGCCATGATGCAGCAGGCGATCGAGCATGGCGGTAACCGCTGCGCTGTCGCCCAGTAGTTTCCCCCAGTCATCCACCGGTCGGTTTGAAGTAATCATTGTGCTAGCACGCTCATAGCGTCGCATGATGATCTCCAGGAGTTCCTCGGCGGCGGTGAGGGATAACTTCCGCATGCCCAAGTCATCGATGATCAGCAAAGGTACAGTGACCAGAGACTCGATGTGCTGTTTGCGCGTACCGTCGATCGAGGCTTCGGCGAGTTCCTCGAGCAAGGTATGGGTCTCGCGGTAGAGCACACGATAGCCTTGATGGATGGCGGCCTGGCCGATGGCCTGTGCCAGATGGCTTTTGCCGCTGCCGGGTGGACCGACAAACAGTGAGTCTTCGTGACGGGCGATGAAGGCAGAGGTCGCCAGATCGAAAACTAGACTGCGATTCATCTTGGGATTGAAGGTGAAGTCGAAGTTGTCGATGGTTTTTTGCGGATCGCGAAACTGAGCTTGCTTTCGCCGACGTTCCAGCAAACGGTCGCCACGACGGGTGAGTTCGTCCGCGACCAGGCAGGAGATCAGGTCGATGGGTGCCATGGATTCGACCTGAGCCTGGTGCAGACGCATCTCGAGCACAGCCGCGATTCCACCCAGCCGCAGTTGTCGTAAAGCACGATTCAACTCGATGAGATTCATTCACTTTGCTCCTTGGTTTTGGTATGGATCAGATCACGGTAGTGCACCAGTTCGCGGATCAAGGGATCGACCTGGCGCAAACTGAGCGGGGCTTGCGGACAACGCTCGAGGTAGCGACGCACGAAACGATATTCGTGCACGCCCATCTCGAGGGCGGCCGCGCAAGCTTCATCGACGGCAGCGGTGCCGTACTTTTTGGCGAGGGAGAGAACGCCCAGGATGCGCCGCACGCCCACTTCGCCCTGCTGGCTATAGATAAGGTTGCAAAGTGTACCGACCTGGGTGCCCACTCGGCCGGCACGGCCGAGCAACTGCACCACACGGAAGGGAGTTCGCTGCGGGTGGTCCTCGGGCTGAATGCGGTACCAGCCCCGTTTCTGACGTACATGTTCTCGCAGGAGTGATCCGTGTTGGGATCGAGGATACGAACGTAGAGCTCATCCCATTGGACTTTCACCCCACGTCCGATCCAGCCTGGCGGTAGACCGTAATACGCGGCTTCGACTTCGACACAGCCATCCAGATGCACCACCCGTTCGCCGTACTGGTAATAGCGGAACGGTTCCAGAGGCAGCGGGAGCAAGGTTGGTTTTTCTTCTGCGAACATGGCGGCCACTTGCCGTTTCGTCGTGCCGTGGATGCGGGTATCGGCCCAGTTTGCTTCCCAGCGATCCAGATAGGCTTGCCCTTCCTCCAAGCTCTCGAAGCGTTTTCCCTTGAGCGGCGTTTTTTTGGCGTGTCCGACGGCTGCCTCAACTTTTCCTTTTCGATCTGGATCCTGGATCCGGCAGGGGAGGGCGACCGCACCGTAATGAGCGAGCACGTCGCGATAGAGGGGATTGAGGGTGGCGTCGTAGACGTCGGGAACGAGTACGCCTTCGCGAAGATTGTCCAGCACCAGGATGCGCGGAGCACCGCCTAATCGACGAAATGCCTTCTCGTGGAGCTCGGCCCAGATGCGCGTGCTGGAGCGGAAAACCAGCAGCCGTACCGCTTTGCGGCTATAGCCCAGCGTGAGCACGAACAAACGGGTGCGTCGATACTTGCCGCTCTTGGCTTCGCGTACCATTGGCCCGCTGCCATAATCGACTTGACCCTCTTCTCCTGGAGCGGTGAGGATCACCGCCCGCGCTGGCGGTACTTGGGCTCCGCGCAATTTGTAAGCGAAGCGCCGAACGCTTTGGTAGCCACCCCGGAATCCGTAGTCGGAGACCAGATCCTGCCAGATCGCCATGGCGTTGCGATCTCGACTTAGACCCAGCTCGATGATTTCCCGGTAGGGTTCACAGGCGCTCGCCGAACCCACGGCTTTCGAGTTTTCTGGCTCCTTGCCGCTCAACCCCACGCCAAAGTCGGTGATCACCTCTATGGCCGGTTTTGAAGTTGCGGTTGCTTTTCCCCTCGTGGAAAGGTTTTCGGGGTTGGGGTTGAGGTTGAAGTTGGGGTGATCGCGCCGGACCCCGGAATGGCCGGTTTTGCTGCATCCGAGCTGGTGATCACCTCTATGGCCGCTTTTGCCTTACCTTCGCGCTTCCATCTTCCCGGCGGCCATATTTCCACCCCTGCGCCTCGCAGATAGGCGCTGATGGTCTCTCGACGTACTCGCGTGGCCTCTTGGATCTTTCGCAGAGACCATCCCAGTCGTCCCAAGCGCTATGATTTGCTGTTTCTTCTCGTCCTTCAAGACATTCGCCATATTGCGAGAGGCTACTTTCCCTCCCGCTGCTGTCAATGTCCTGGACGTTTCTTCTGAAAGTATGGCCGCTTTTCAGGTGTTCATGTATGGCCGCTTTTGGGTGTTCACTGAGGCTCCGTCACCGTAGCGGTCATACTGTAGTTTTGCCGCGTCAGAGTGGACGGAAGCCCGACTAGCGCACCTTGACCACAAGTACAACCGACAGCGGAATCGACCCCAAGGTCTAATCTCACCTTGCCGCTGAGAACGACAAACATGCCGGAGGCCTTCTCTCCGCGCCGGAACAGAACGGAGGACTTTGTCTTGTGGACTATCTCACTCCCATGTTCGAGGACGTGGTGCAGATTCGCGGACGCTGTGTCGTCGGCCATTTAATGGACTCCATTGGCCAGCAGTAGAGGGGAGAATAGGCTGGAGAGTCGCGGGGGCTATGTGACCCACGCCACAGTCCACTGTGAGCAGACGCACTTAGGAAGAAAGCCGACAAACCCAAGGCTCCCGACGGGCTGGAGTCTGACGGTAAGGCTTCCCTCTCACGCACCTTTCTCAGTGGATGTAATCGCTTCTCACACCAACAATTGATTTCATAATTCGGCGAGCCCGCCGCAGACAGGTACATCACTTCCTGTTTGCCCGTCAGCACTAGGGTCACTCGTTCAGAATCGTAAGAAGCATTTCGGGGACGCTCAGGTACAGGTACACTTGCGAAATGAAGAAAAAGCTCCGATTCCTGGTGTCTCTTCACACCCGCGAGAACGATTTCCAAGTGGCACAAGCCCGGACCGCGGAAGAGACCGCGCACAAACTGGGGAGCCACGTGGAAATAGTGTTTGCCGATAACGACGCCGTGAATCAGAGCACGCAACTCCTAAAGGCAATCCAAAGCCGAGTTGAGTCCCGGCCCGATGCGATTGTGGTAGAACCGTTTGGAGGCACGGCTCTTCCGCAGGTAGCCCGGGCCGCCAGTGCTGCAGGAATCGGTTGGGCGGTCCTGAACCGTAGGCCGGATTACTTGTCGGATCTCCGCAAGGCAGCAAGCGCACCTATGTTTGCTGTTAGTTCCAATCACCTTGAGATTGGCCGCATTCAGGGAAGACAATTCGCAGCGTTGCTGCCCCGAGGCGGTTCCGTCTTGTACATTGAAGGACCTTCACAGAGTTCGTCGGCCCAAGAACGAGAGTCAGGGATGTTGGAGACGAAACCGTCGAACATTGAAGTGAAGATGCTGAAGGCACATTGGACAGATGAAAGTGCCCACCGGGCGGTGCGTTCCTGGCTGAAAATGGCCACCTCACAAAGCGCGTCAATTAGCCTGGTCGGCTCGCAGGACGACTCGATGGCGCTGGGAGCGCGCAAAGCTTTTCAGGAGATTACCAATGAAGCCGAGCGGTCACGATGGCTGAGTTTGCCGTTTACCGGATGTGATGGTCAGCCGGCGACGGGCCAAGCCTGGGTGCGCGAAAAATGGCTCACGGCCACGATTTACATTCCACCGCTTACGGGACAGGCGATGGAGATTCTCGCCAAAGCCAATCAAGACGGAACCCAACCGTCGGAACATGTCTTTACCACGTCTTTCTCGATTCCTCCCTTCGAATCACTGGTTCCGCGAAACCCATAAGCATCTCTGCTGTGGAACCCAGGGAGAAAGCAGCGAAGGGCATTAACCCAGCAGTCGCGATCTAAATCCCGCAATTTTTAGCGTACAACTCAACAGGCTTCTGGATCGTCCGCAAACAGGAAAACTATAACGGCGGTGTGCAGCTTTCCACGATTCGGCGCTGAACATGGATAGGTATTGCAATATCGCAGCAGACACTGGCAGTCCCATTGCTTCCCATGCAGCAGCAGGTCGATATCGCGGGCCTCGATGATGCCACGGCTTTCCTTATGGCACCATTCACATTGGGTCATTTCAGGTTTATTCTTCTCCGCGGCTTTCACGGCGGAGTTCTGAAGAGCTGAGGAGCGGTTGCGTACTTTCAGCTTTCAGTGGTGACAGCAATTATTTCTGTATCAATGAAAGTAAACGTCACCATAGGACCCTCTCGCACATTTAGCACCAAGGGGGGACGAAAACAGGCGATGCAGACGCCAGCTTTCTGCCGAACGCTCGGATACACGATTCCCGCCGAGCCACTGGTCAGCAACTTGAGTCCCAGCAGCTGGGAAGCCGAGTAGCTGTTCGGGTCTAAACAATCCACAAAATCTCGATCTCCCCGAATGTCATGAAATTCGTATCGGAAATCAGCGAGATAGTCGATGTATCGAAAGATCTCTTTGGCCTTCCAGTCGACTTCTTTCAACTCGACGGCTCTATGAAAAGCGACTTCCGTTTGCGCGGTTTGCATTTCGAAAGCCGCGTACCAAGCTCCTCGTCCCCCGCTGTTAAACCGTCCTCCAGAGGGACGCGCATGAGCGAAGGATGCGTTGACGACATGCGCAAGGCGGAAGCCGGAGACCAGCTCAATTGGGCTGGCACCAGGTAGCCTCCCACTCTCGCCGAGCAATCGATCATTGGTGGCGCCCTCCAGCTCCACGAGATCGCTGAGCAGATCGTCGTCGTCTCGTGCGAGAAGATTGAGGATCGGTCGACCACGATCACTGTAGCGATACGGAATAAGACGATGAGTCCTGTCCTGTTCCACCTTGCTCTGTTTCGGAGATTTCATCTGCCGCCGCGTCGTGCGTCCAAGAGTTGCCGAACCCTCAGCAAGGCAGGTATCCCGCCCTTCTTCACGTAACTGAGGGGCGACTCTCCCCCAAACATGGCATTCGTGTTCGGCAGCGTCATCCACGCATCTGCGAGCTCCGGGCCGTAAAGAATGTTCAACGCCTTATAGATCCCGATTAAGAGCGAAATTCGGGTGAGCTGATCTTCATCCAGAGTCTTGGCAGCCCGATTCTTCAATCCGTAAAAACTGCCACTGGATATGCCGCCTAACAAACGTCGGGTATCGTTGTCCCGTAAATTCCAATGCGTCGCGATCCGAAGAAGGCCTTTGATGGCAGCCGGACTGAGTCGGGTTCGGTTCTCTTTTCTCGACAAATCGACGGCTGTATCCCACGAGAAGCCAACGACGGCCTGTTGCATCGCGGCTATAGTGGCCATAGAGGGTTCCTCCATTTATGAATAAATAATACTACAAATTTGACATGGCGGACAGGCCAATTTTTAAGTATTTAAAGTAAAATGTTTATTATCATATATTTAAGGATAAACCTAGAATCCGACAGCCTGATTCTGGGGGAAATGATACCTTTTATTACATCCTGGCTAAAGTTTGATGCATAGTAGGGTATCGCTTGATGAATTGGATCGATGTATTATATTGTATCATTCATGAATGGGGATGCAATAAAAGGTATCAAACCGCTGCGACAGAAGGCTCTTCCCTCCGAGATGCGCCGCGCCTTGATACTGGCTCGCCAAACGCACGGCTGGAGCCAGAGGGACCTGGCAAGCCGCCTCGGCGTCGGCCAGAGGCACATCTCCGGAATTGAGTCAGGGAAGATCGTGCCGCGCTACGATACGCTTCTCGAGATCGTCCGCATGCTCGAGCGCGACCTTATTATGATCCCCCGAGCCCTGGTACCAATCGTACAGTCGTTGGTGCGCGACCATCTCAAGGACCAGCCCGGCGGAGGAGAGGAACGGCCCCTCTATGCCGCCGACCGCGACGAAGATAGCTCGCAGGAGCCGCGCGATGAGGTTTGATCCGAAAAAACTCAACCCGCTCTCG
Source organism: uncultured Acidobacteriota bacterium (assembly GCA_963763845.1). Taxonomy (GTDB): domain Bacteria; phylum Acidobacteriota; class Terriglobia; order Terriglobales; family Acidobacteriaceae; genus Sulfotelmatobacter. The sequence goes on along the minus strand of CAVXPX010000003.1, from coordinate 148,469 downwards.
GTGCGCCTGTATGGAAAACAAATCGGCGTTATCACCCGCCTTGCGGGCGACCGGCAGCTCTTCGCGTTCGAGCAGGAATATATCGACAATCCTCAGCGCCCCACCCTGAGCCTGTCTTTCAAGGGTAGCGCGGGCGGGCTCGTGACAAACTTCCGTCCGGTGGGACGCCGCGTTCCTGTCTTCTTCTCCAACCTTCTCCCCGAAGGCCACCTGCGCGACTATCTCGCCAAGCGCGCGGACGTGAATCCTGAGCGCGAATTCTTCCTCCTCGCCGTCCTCGGGGCTGATCTTCCCGGTGCGCTTGTCGTTGCGCCTCGTGAGGGCGACGAGCGACCATCCGAAACTCACGACGTTGCTGATGATAACCGCCGCAGCGACCGTAGCGGCGGCGAAGAGCCACTGCGCTTTTCTCTTGCCGGTGTGCAATTGAAATTCTCCGCTGTCATGGAAGCTTCGGGCGGCCTAACTATTCCCGCGGGCGGCCTGGGCGGATCGTGGATCGTCAAGCTCCCTTTCGCGCGTTTCAAGGCGGTGCCCGAGAACGAATTCGCGATGCTGGAACTGGCCCGGCGCGCCGGCATCTCCGTCCCGGAAAACAAGCTCATCGACGTCGCTAGCATCAAAGGGCTGCCCGAACAAGCCCATACGATAGAAAGCAAGGCTCTGGCAGTGAAGCGGTTCGACCGCCTGTCGGATGGCGCGCCCGTCCACATGGAGGATTTCGCCCAAGTATTCGGGGAATTCCCCAACAACAAGTACAGGTTTCACAGCTACGCGAACATCGCAGCTGTACTTTGGGCGGAAATCGGCGAGGACGCCGTACTCGAATTCGTTAGACGCCTCGTATTTACCGTCGTGATCGGCAACGCCGACATGCACCTCAAGAACTGGTCCCTTCTCTATCCCGACCGGCACACGCCCGCGCTCTCGCCAGGGTATGACTTCGTGGCTACGCTCCCTTATATTCCCGGCGACACGCTGGCCTTGAGTTTTGGCGACAGCCGCAGCCTTTCCGAAATGACGCTCGACCAGATGCGCCGCTTTGCCGATACGGCTGGCATCCCGGCAAGCCCACTCTGGAATATCGCAGTCGAAACCGCCGAGCGCACTGCCGAATCGTGGAAAACGCTTGAACTGGCGGATGCCTTGCCGAAAGACCTGAGAGAATCAATCGGCAGGCAGATTCTGGGTGTCGCCGCTAAGATCAAGTAGCCGGACAATTTTCGCTCCATGCTTTTCGGCATCCGGGCCCTCCCTACTAAGACCCGCTTGCCATCAAAACCGATCATGACAGTGGGCGATGTGGATTAGTACTCCACTTCTTGAATCTGAATCGTCAAGAGCTGGTGTGCTTAGGAAATTCGCGACCTGAGAATTGGTTCACGGCAGGAGTGATTGTTCCAGACTTCATCGGGCCCGTCCTTATCTCTGCTCATCCCTATTTCGGAATTCTGACTCTTTGCAAACTCACGCCGAATGGGAAGGGTGCGAGCGGAGCAGATGCTGAAATGAAAAAGGGGCCCTTGACAATTTGGACACTGAGCTTTTCAGAAAGCCAAGTCAACTGGCCAGATGGTGGTGGGAAGGGCTCTTTCGTAGGGCTTGAGGAGGTCTTGGGCGGCCGCAGTGTCCTGCATACCGTCAGTATTGCAGGAGAGTGCCGTACGTATCGAATCACCGCGATGGTGCCTCCCCAAAAAGATTCCGGCGGCACTCGATCGTTCCGCGCGCTACCCCAAGCAGTCCGGAATGGCCGTCCGCGGACACCTCGAAAGTTAGGTGGAACCCCAGGCGGTCAACGTCGCACACCTTAGCGGCTGCGAGGTCATCAGTTGGAAGAATAGGGATAGCTCTTTCCATTATTTCAAAGTATCACTTTCTTCAGGCGACGATTCAAACATCACCACGTGCTCACGGCGGGGACAAGAATCGTTATCGCATTTCGTCCGTATTCATTAAAACAGCCTTCCACCTATTTCTTCTTTGCAGTCGGGGCCGCTTCGGCACTGGCGCCCTTGTTCCACCCGTGGAAACGCGAGAGGTCACCCGCATTCCATGCCTCGCGGAGCCCCGGAGTGCTCAGATCCCAGTCTGGGCGGATTTCACTCGTGACGGCGCGCAGGTCGTGCCAAAGATCGATGACCGACGGACGGCCCCAGAACCAGTAGCCGTTGTAGATGCTATAGATCAAGAGGCCCGGCTTGAGCACGAGCGTGTGCGGGATCATCGGATTGTGCTCGGGGTCGGTGTACTCCTGGATGTCGAGATCCTTTTGCACCGTTCGGCCGGGGTCCGAAAGAAATGGCCACTGGGCCCCGACTGATGCACGGAATTCCTGCAGCGTATGGTGATCGTCGGTGGCAATGGTGGCGATCTGAGTGTAGGCCACCGCGATCTTCGGATAGAACGCGGCAAGTTCCAAATGCTGTTGGTGTTCCTTTGGGCAATAGTGGCCGCGCGCAAGCGTGAGGATCAGCGGGTCATCGCCCTGTAGCTCGCTGAGTTTGCGCATCGCGCCCGTGTGATCAGGCAGTTCATAGTCGGGGAAAATGCCTCCGCGCACAATATCAGAACGCATGGTTAGAGTCCTTTTGTTTTTTACCAACGACGAGCCGGAGCAGCACCATCCACGTGGAGTATCTCTCCGCTCACATGACCTGCCTGTGCCAGGTAAAGAACAGCATCCACAATATCCTTCACTGTCGCCTTTTTCATATCCGGCTGCAACGTCGAGTCGGTGGGATCATTCTGGTGCATCGGTGTATCCACTTCGCCAGGGGCTACGGCGTTAAAGCGGATGCCGTCTTTGGCATACTCGATCGCCAGATTCTGGGTTGCTGAATTCAAGCCACCCTTCGTAATCATGGAAATCGAGCCATTTACGCCCGCAATTGGCCGATCGGCGAGCGCCGCAGTGATGCTCACCACGCATCCCGACTTTTGTTTCAGCATCTCTTTCACAGTGCGCTGAGTGATGTAGAAGAATCCAAGCAGATTCGTGGAGACGAGGGCATCGAAGTCCTCGGCGGTGAAGTCAGTGAAAGCCTTGTTCAAGAAGATGCCAGCGTTATTTACCAAAACATCGATGGCTCCGAAGTTGTCGATTCCTGCCTCGACAGCAGAAGCAGCAGTTTGCGGCTTGCCGATATCGCCATCGATGAGCACCAAGTTGCCGGAGGCGGTCAACTTTCGACTGGCTTCACGAGACGTCGCGACGACACTATAACCCTCTCTCAGAAACCCCTCGACTAAACCAGCCCCGATACCTCCCGATGCTCCGGTTATGATTGCTGTTTTCTTGCCCGACATGAACAACCTTTCGTTTTAGAAGTTCGAATCCATTACACTGCCGGGCACCGTTCCTCGCAAAAGCGGTTTCACCCTGCTCGCCGCGCCGCAGAGCCCTGGCGTGAACAACCGACGAATGCTTCGACCAGTGCGGCGATTTCGTCTGCGGCGGTGTCCAAGGCGAAGTGGCCGCCATTGACGATGTGGACTTCGGCTTTGGGGACATCGCTCCGATAGGACTCTGGCTCGGAGGGGTCGAACGAAGACTCATACTTACCCCAGATCACCAGCAGGGGCGGCTGCTTCTCGCGCATCCATGCCTGCCATTTCGGGTAGGAATCGACGTTGGTGCGGTAGTCGTAGAAGAGGTCGCTTTGAATGTCAGCCTGGCCGGGCTGATTTATGAAATAAAACTCGTCGGTCCAGAGATCAGGGTCATGGCGTTCCACGTTAGGGTCGTTCCCCGCGTGGCGGGACTTCGTGGTTGCGAGCGACAGTAGATTTGTGCGCAGTGCGCTTTCGTTGGCAGCGCGATCGGCCCAAAAGGCGCGCCGCGTTTTCCAGTTCTCGCCGAGGCCGGTGTTGTGTGCCACCGCGTCCTGGACGATGAGAGCTTCGACTCGGTCCGGGTGAGCCAAGATCATGCGAAAGCCGACGGGGCCGCCGTAGTCTTGCATGTACAGCGTGTAGTGGGCGAGCCCGAGCGCTTCGGTGAAGTGATTCATGACTTCCGCAATGTGATCGAAGGTGTACGCGAATTTTTCCCGGTCCGGCCAATCGCTGTGTCCGAAGCCGGGGTAGTCGGGAGCGACCAGGTGAAAATGATCAGAGAGCCGTGTGAAGAGCGGCTCGAACATTCGCGAAGAAGACGGCAGACCGTGCAGCAGGAGAATCGTCGGGGCGTCTTTAGGACCAGACTCCCGGTAGAAAATCGACAGCCCATCGATCTGTGCGGTGCGATAAAAAGTCGGATACTTCATGGATGTACCTTTCCGTGCGCTTAGGCGGCCACCCGCTCTGCCGATCGTGCTTTGTGCGGCGCGCCCACGTAAGGGAACGAGGCGAGCAGGTCGCTGTGCGGCCCTACGTTATCTCGCGTCACCTTTCCATTGGTAAGAATGGAAAGAAAGACATCAATAGCGTCATCGGGTCGCGGTAGGGACGGCGGTTGCTCACCGCCCCCCGCGCAGATCCGTACGTGCAGCATTACCGCATACGGCTCTTGCCTAAGGTCGTGACGCGTGAAACCGCTGTTCCGGGTAAGCATGCAGCTTGCGCGGATACGGTACGAAGCGAGTAGCAAGCCGATTGAACCGATCCCACGCCCACCGGTGTCGCTGACTTCTCCGCAGCAATGCATGGCGCCAAGCGCGACACACTTCGCTGCGGAATCCGTCCAAGCGCACCAGGTTAGTGGGAACAGCGTGGTAATTGAAGTAGCCTCGCACCACGCGGTTCAACCATGCGCCGATGACGGAGACGGATTCGTGCCGCCGCCGCATCAGCGTCCCTCGGATTGCAGCCAGAGTCGCACGCATGCGTTTCTTCGCCGTGAGGCGAATGACTCGAAACTGACCTTTACGGTCTGTTCCACAGCAGTGCGTGAATCCGAGAAAGTCGAAGGTCTCCGGACGACCTTCACCCCGGCGTCGACGATCTATCGCGGCAAATCGACCAAACTCGATGAGCCGTGTCTTGTCGAGATTCAGGGTCAATCCGAATTTCGCGAGACGCTCACTCATATCCTGCAGGAAGCGTTGTGCGGTCTTCTTGTTCTCGAATCCAAACACGCTGTCGTCCGCATAGCGTACGAGGATGGCATCACCAAAAGCCTGTTTCTTGCGCCATTGGTGGGCCCACAGGTCGAGCGCATAATGCAGGTAGATGTTGGCCAGTAGCGGTGACACAACCGCGCCTTGCGGAGTTCCCCGCTCGCTCGCCATCCTGCGTCCGTTCTCGATCACTCCAGCCTTGAGCCATTTGCGAATCAGCGTCAGCAGCCTCCGATCCGCAATCCGGTGTTCCAGAAACTTCAACATCCAGCCATGGTCGATTTCATCGAAGAACGACCGGATGTCTGTGTCTAGTATCCAGTTCACCTTCCGGCTCTTGATTCCGACCACCAGCGCATCCAACGCATCGTGCTGGCTGCGCCCACGGCGGAATCCATAGGAAAATCCGAGAAAATCCTCTTCGTAGATCGCGCTCAGGACGGTGACAACCGCCTGCTGCACGATCTTGTCCTCCAGAGACGCCACCCCGAGTGGACGTTGCCGGCCATCGGCTTTCGGAATGTATACCCGTCGCGATGGCTGGGCACGATACGCACCCGTGTGGATTCTCCGCTGCAGGTCTTTCACCTGTTCGAGGAGGATTGGCTCATACTCTCGCCACGTCACTCTGTCCACACCGGCCGCCGCGTTCCGCTGGAGAGCATAGAAACTATCCACCAGCAATGACGGTGTGATGTGGTGCAGCAGTGCCGTGAACCGTAACCGCTTGTCCCGGCGAGCGGCTCTGCGTACGCCTTCCAAACTCATCGACGCGCAACTATTCCGACTCTGTGTTCGGGGCGCGGGAATCTGATCGGCGCTTCCTTTGGCTACACCCCTTCCCTCCGCTGTCTCCGCTGGGCCGGGCCCTTTGTTCGACAGCTTCTTTGGTACTGTGGGTGTATCCGACTTCTCATCAGCGTGAATGGCGGGATTGCGGCGATTAGCCTTCCCCGCCCTGACCGTGGGTGTTGCTACGGTTGCCGATGAGATCTCCCAGCTTCTGTGCAAGAGACTTCCCGACATGCTCAGGGGCTGCGACCGCGCGGGATCGGAACATGACTTGCGATTGGCGCCATGCCCCGTGTTGCCTTCCGCTTCGCTTAACAGCGTCGGCATCCCGGATTCCTGATTTCGCGGCTCAATGGCTGGCCTGTCGGTTTCCCCTGTCAACGCTTCGCTGGCTTCCTCGCGGAAACCACCGCATGACTCGGGGCCGGATTGATTCGCCATTTCCTTTCCGTATCGAACTTTCATCGACTATCTCTTGCCAGCTTGTGCTGGCGCACTAAGCGTCCGTCCATTGGCCGGATAGGACGCCGGCTTGCTGGGATCATAAGGGAGGATGTCCGGCAGCAGAATCCCTGCCGCTCGCTTTGCCTCCTCCGGCGCATATCCACCCGTATGCTCCAGAGAGTGGGCGAACACAGGGATGAAACGGGCATCGTCCGCCGGCTGCGCAGCTTGGTAGTCGGCTTGGTGGTCGCCGGGAAGGAATACAGATTGCGAGGCCAGCGCGCCTCGGTCCGCCTGAACCCATTTGCCGGTCGAGCCGTCCACCGTCCGATGCCAAAGGCCCATCTTTCCGGAGCCCAGAGCAGAGTTGGGCACTTCCAGCACGATGCTGCACACGTCCTTGTCGGTAAAGAAATCGTGCCCTGTGAACTGCAGATTGTTCAGCGCTCCCAGCGTGTCGAAGAAGAAAGGATCGCTGCGCCACCCAGCGAAGAAGCGGTAGTCCCCGGCCTCGGTTACATGTGCCTCGCGTGCGATCGAGACCGGTGCTCCTTCTATAATCGCCTGACCGTCGTCGCCGGTACCGGCGGCCTCCGCGCCTTCAACCCGGCGCACGGTCGCAGTCAGCGTCCCTGCTTTATCTGAAGTGAAGCGGACTCGGTATGCGATATCGGCAACGAAATCGCCGTTGGTATCAATCTTCAGTTCATACACCGCCTCGGTCGCGAAGGGGTCGTCTGTCGTAGGTCCTGCTGGGTTGAAACCTACGGATGGGTGCACGTTCATAATCAGGATCGACTTGCCTGCGTCGCCGGGCTTGGGGAAAGCGTACAGGTCAGTAAGATCGAGGCGGGCGTCCCCGTGGGGGAAGCTAAGGTCCGGACCGGAATAATGGTGTGACATGAATTATCTTCTCCTGTGTTTCAGATTTTCGTGTGCTGCCTGCATTCCAGGGCAAGTTTCACATCGTCAGAACAACGCGGAACTGCGCTTTGCCGCTCAGCCCTTTCGAGCGGATAGGGCGCTACCAGCGGAAGACTTGCCACTCTATGAACCAGGCGCCAGGGTTCCGGTCTCGTAAGAAACGTCTTGCAACAACTCCGAAACCGCGTCAACGGCTCTCGGACGATCGCGACAATCTCCCGAGGTAGCTGCCGACAAAGACATCAAGGCGCATAACGAGTAAAGACAAGGTCGCTCCCTTTGGCCTTCTCGTGGCAGGGGAAGCAGCTTTTCATAAACGTCGCGTCACCCGGTTTGCCGTTCGCGAAGTGACCAAATCCCCAGCCACCGGTTGCGGCGTATTTGGTTGAATCCTTGACCATAAACTGAATATTCGTGGGGGCGCCAGGAACGAAGGATTGAGCCTGGCCAAAGACCTTGTTGTTTTCCTCCGATGGGACGTAACGGTAATGCAAGGCGGCAATGATCGTCCCGTCCGGGAACGGAAGCTTCCCTTCGCGGTAGGCATTGATCGCTACATCGTTGCCCAACACGGCACCTAAACTGTTCAGGTTGCCTGCTTCATGGGCCGAGGAAATCCACTGCCAGTCGCGGTATCCGTGAGGGATGTCGGTAACGTAGGGAGCGGATCGCCCGTCCGCGTGGCCGGGGGCGGGGCCAATGAGCGCGACAAGGCCAGCCGTCGCAACTGCAACCAAGAAGAATGTGAATCGTCTCACAATGTCTCCATTCAATATGAAGGGGCTGCGTCGAGCCCATCACACCAGAAGAGGGCAAGTGAAACAATTGGACGATGGTATTGGCGATACTTTCGCATCAGTGGACGTGCCGAGGGTTCTACGATCTCGTGCGACTATCAGCCGACTTGCCAATCGTGACGAGGCGGCGACTGTGACTGCTCGCCAATCTCGACTGGCGGACCGAGGCGGGCTATCCATTAACTCAGACTCTTCAAGCCAGTCATCGGCGGAGAGCCGCGCCTGTTCTGGACCGAACAACTCCGTCACCGCGCCGATGAATGACGCTAACTCGCGCTCCGCCATGTGTATCTGGTCTGCATAAATCGAATTGTCAAACGAATCGCCCGAGTTCATGGGACTCTCCCCTTTTTCCTGTTCCTTCTCATATTCCTGGTGTGGGCATTTCGATTGAATCGGTCGACGCGAGTCATCAGAACAGAAGCCCGGGAGATGAACAATTGGACGATAGTATCGTCGACACCTTGGTATCGCCTCTGCGCCGCCCCCAGCGGCGATCGGGGGCACCTCACCGGTTCCTTCACGACGAGACTGTGTCGACGTCGATCCTTAATGATGTCGATCCTTAATGGCCCCAGTCTCCCTTTCGGTTTAGAATGCCTTAAACCAAGAACCTCGGGGCAAGGTTCGCAAAGCATGACTGCTGAAAGACAACATGCCCAAGCCTGACCATGAACGCGAGGAATCTGCCCTCCGCTACAGCGAAGAGAACTACCGTCTGGTGGTCGAAACGGCCCCCGATGCGGTAATAAGCATCGATGAGAGCGGCGCCATCCTGTTTGCCAATCCCGCCACTGCGAGAATCTTTGGTTATGATCCGACGGAGTTGATCGGGAAGCCGTTGACCGTACTAATGCCGGAATTCCTGCGGAAATTGCACGAGAAAGGGTTCAGCCGTTATTTGGCTACCGGCCAGCGGCACATCAACTGGCAAGGCACTGAACTGACCGCACTGCGCAAGAATGGCCAAGAATTCCCCGTGGAAATCTCGTTTGGAGAACTATCCAGAGATGGCCGTAAGGTATTTACGGGCTTTATCCGTGATATCAGCGAAAGAAAACAGGCAGAGGAACTGCGAGCGGCGCACGCCCGTCAGATCGCTGTCCGCGCTGACGTGAGCATGGCTTTCGGTAGGGAAGAAAGTTTGAAGGCGATCTTGGGCGAATGCGGCGAAGCCATTGTGCGCCATCTTGATGCAGCATTTGCGAGGATTTGGACTCTGAGTGACGATGGGAAGATGTTGGAGCTGCAGGCCAGTGCCGGCATGTACACACATCTTGACGGATCTCACAGCCGCATTCCGATGGGACAATTCAAGATCGGGATGATCGCACAAGAACGAAAACCGCATCTGACCAATGATGTCCTCAATGATCCTCGAATCAGTGACAGAACATGGGCAAAGAAAGAGGGGATGGCTAGCTTCGCTGGCTACCCACTGGGCGTAGGAGATCGCACGATAGGTGTCCTGGCCATGTTCTCTCGAAAACCGGTCACGCCGGAAACAACAGAGACACTCGCGTCCGGTGCGGACTTAATCGCTCAGGGAATTGAACGAAAACGTGCTCAAGAAGCATTGCAGATGACGCAAGCGGAGCTAGCACGGGTTTCCAGGCTGACCACCATGGGCGAACTGGCAGCGTCTATCGCCCACGAAGTCAATCAACCGCTTACCGCGGTCACCAATAACAGCAACGCGTGCCTGAGACTGCTCGCCGCTGGCAATCTTAAACCTGATGTTCTGCGCCGGGCTCTTGAGGAAATCGTTGCGGACGGCAATCGAGCGAGCGCCGTTGTTGCTCGAATCCGCGGATTCATAAAGAAGGAACCTGCCGAAAAGAACAGGGTGGACATAAACGACGTTATTCAAGAGGTGCTGGCTCTAGCTGACCGTGAGCTTTATGAGAATCGAGTTCGGCTCGAACGCCAATTGACGAAGGCACTCCCGCTGGTGTTGGCTGATCGGGTTCAGATGCAGCAGGTCCTGCTGAACTTGATCATGAATGGCATCGAAGCCATGCTCGCTGTTGCAGATGAACCTCGCTCACTCTGGGTGGAATCCCGGGTTGACGAATCTGGTGACATACTGGTTGCGGTACGCGACTCGGGTACCGGCCTTGGATCGGGAGCAGATCGTGTCTTCACTCCCTTCTTTACAACCAAAGCGAACGGCATGGGAATGGGTTTGTCGATCAGCCGGTCACTGGTTGAAAACCATGGAGGGCGGCTCTGGGCCGCGCCGAATTTTCCCATGGGCGCTGTGTTTTCCTTTACGCTGCCAGTCAGTGGCGGGAGTCCGGCGTGACTGGTGCTTCCATCGTCTTTGTGGTCGACGACGACCCGTCAGTACGTTCTTCGCTCAAGTTCCTCTTAAGCACGGTGGGGCTGCAGGTGGAGAGCTTTGCCTCAGCTGACGCCTTCTTGAATAGAAAGCCATCAGATGCGCCCAGTTGCCTCGTGCTGGACGTCAGACTACCCGGATTGAGTGGGCTCGACTTTCAACGCGAGCTGGCAGCGAGAAAGGTTCATATTCCGATCGTTTTTCTCACTGGCCACGGTGACATTCCAATGAGTGTTCGCGCGATCAAAGCTGGGGCAGTTGAATTCCTCACCAAGCCGTTCCGCGACCAGGATCTGTTGGATGCTGTTCGCATCGCACTGGAGCGCGATCGTGCCAGACGTGAACAGGAGAAAGAAGTAACGGAACTCCAACAGCGCTTCGACTCGTTGACTTCTCGCGAGCAGCAAGTGATCTCCATGCTTGCGTCGGGCATGCTCAATAAACAAATTGCTGGCGAGCTCGGTACTGCGGAAAGTACTGTGAAGGTCCAGCGGAGCCGGGCCATGGAGAAGATGCACGCAGAATCCCTTGTCGACCTGGTTAGAATGATCGAGAAGCTCAAAGGACCCTCGGAAAAAGCCTCGTAAGCGAAAGCTTACCCGCATCATCCTTTTTAGGACCTGGATCTACCAACGCCCAATAGATTCTTTCTCCCTCTGCGCATACCTTGAGTTCAGTGAGGAGTTCAGAGTTGACAGAGGATTTGATCTCGGTAGTTGACGACGATGAGTCGGTTCGCAGGACTACCACACTACTCATCGAGTCCTTTGGCTTTCGAGCGGCAACTTTTGAATCTGCCGAAACCTTCCTGAAGTCCGGCCATTTGCACGATACCTCATGTCTCATCGTTGACGTGCAGATGCCGGGCATGAATGGGCTACAGCTTCAAAGCCACCTCGCTGCCGAGGGCTGCGGTATCCCTATCATCTTCATTACCGCTTACGAGAACAATGATTCCCGTCGGCGAGCGATGCAAGCTGGGGCTGCTGGTTTTCTAGGCAAGCCTTTTAGCGACGAGCAGCTTCTCCAAACCATTGATTCAGCCTTACGGTCGTTCCACGGGGGCGATTGCTAGGTGCAAATTGAGGAGTGAAACATGAGTTTAGCTCACGCACTTTGCCACAAATTGTCGGCACAACCTGTGTTGGACGTGGGACCAATTGTATTCGTGGTCGACGATGACATCTCTGTGCGCGAATCGCTGGAATTATTGATCCGCTGCGAAGGCTGGCAGCCCGAAACCTTCTCTTCCGGCCAAGAATTCCTTACCCGTCCACGAGTTCTGGTTCCGAGCTGCCTGGTGCTGGATTTTTCTCTTCCAGAATTCAATGGTCTCGAGCTGCAGAAGCGCGTCGCCATCGAACGGCCGGAGATGCCGATCATTTTTATTACAGGCTACCGGGACGTTCCCATGACGGTCCAAGCCATGAAGGCGGGGGCTATTGAATTCCTGACCAAGCCATTCAGTGAAGGTGCGCTGTTGAGCGCCATCCGGGCCGCCCTCGATCGCAGCCGCGTTGCTCTCGGTCTGGAGGCGCAGATGAGGGTGCTTCAGCACCGTTACGCGTCACTTTCGAGTCGCGAACGGGAGGTTATGGCCCTGGTGGTCTCCGGCTTGTTGAATAAACAGATTGGTGCGGAACTCGGTATCAGCGAAATCACGGTGAAGGCCCACAGGGGCAAGGTGATGCAAAAGATGCAGGCCAATTCTCTTCCCGACCTAGTGAGGATGGCCGCGAAGCTGCTGCTTGCACCAGCAGCGATGGCTGCGGCCTAATAGCTGTTTTTACGGTCGTAATGATTAGTGAGGACGGCGGATTCGCAGGAGCCCTCCGGCCCAGAGCTGAAGAGAGTGTGATGGCTGTTGTTAACGCTCGAGCTTTAGAAGCTCGTAACCGCACAGATGGAGGTGAGAACATGGCCAACTCTGCCAAATCGCATGATGTTCCACTGGACAGTTCAGTTCCCACCGCCTCTTTGGAATCGATCCTCTGCACAGACGAGTTGCTCCGTCGCACATCGCGTCCGCCCGATTATGAAAAGGAGAACCACGCGCTCGTGAAATTAGTGAGCGCGTTGGCTGACTCGCCGAGTACCATCTTTCGAACACTAGCCGAAACGATTCTAGATATTACGCAGTGTGATTCCGCTGGCCTTAGCCTGTTGACCAGAGATGGCAAAACGCCGGATATCGGCGGCGAAAGATTCTATTGGCCAGCCATCGCCGGCATGTGGAATCCGCACGTCGGTGGTGGGACCCCGCGCGGTTTTGGGCCCTGTGGAGACGTGCTCGATCAAAATCGAGCGCTGCTGTTCACCCACTTCGAACGGCGTTATCCCTATTTGATGCCAGTCAATCCGGCAGCCGAAGAGTGCCTCCTGGTCCCGTTTTACGTCGGCGGCAAGGCGGTTGGAACCATATGGGGAATCATGCACAGCGACCGCCGCAAGTTCGATGCAGAGGATGACCGGGTCATGGCATCTCTGGGGAAATTTGCGTCTTCCGCGTATCAAGCATTGGCACACATAGAAGACCTCAAAATGCAGGTGGCCGAGCGCGAAAAGGCGGAAGAAGAAGTCCGTCAACTGGCGAGTGGACTGGAAGCGAAGGTCCGACGTCTGGTCGAGTCCAACGTTGTGGGAATGGTTATGTTCACTCTCGAAGGTGCAATCACCGGCGCCAACGAAGCATTTCTCCGCATGGTGCAATACGACCGAGAAGATCTTGCTTCCGGTCGTGTGAGCTGGAGGGACATCACGCCAGCCGAATGGCACGACCGGGACGAATCTGCAGTCAATGAATTGAAGGCGACGAGGACTTTCCAACCGTTCGAGAAGGAGTACCTCCGGAAAGACGGCAGTCGCGTGCCTGTACTTCTCGGCGGCGCGCTCTTCGAAAGCGACGGGAACGACGGTGTCGCGTTCGTGCTCGACTTGAGCGAACAAAAGCGAGCAGAGAGGGCTTTGCGGCGCAGTGAGGCATTCCTCGCCGAAGGTCAACATCTCGGTCGAATCGGCAGTTTTTCCTGGCGCGTGTCGACAAACGAAATCACGTGGTCAACGGAGCTCTATCGCATCTATGAGCTTGAGATCGGCATGCCCGTGACGTTCGAACTGATCCGTAGCCGAGTCCATCCGGAAGACGTCAGTTTGATCGAGAAAATGAGGATGGTGGACGGGGCACGAGAGGATGGCCACGACTTTGAATGGAAGTACCGCTTGCTAATGCCGGACCGCTCGATCAAGTACATGCATGCTGTCGCTCATGCGACCCGGGACCGAGATGGTCAGTTGGAGTACATCGCCTCGGTTCAGGATGTCACGGCACGCAGACTGGCGGAAGAGGCAAGCGACAAGGCTCGATCGGAACTTGCACATGTGGCCAGAGTGATGACCCTCGGAACGCTGACGGCGTCTATCGCCCACGAACTCAACCAGCCCCTGTCCGGCATCGTCACTAACGCCAGCACTTGTATGCGAATGCTAGCCAACGATCCTCCAGATGTCGACGGGGCGCGCGAGACCGCCCGGCGCACGATTCGCGATGGCAATCGTGCCTCTGAGGTGGTCGCTCGGTTGCGTGCACTTTTTTGCAAGAAGGACGCCACGACCGAATCCGTGAACTTGAATGACGCTGCGCTGGAGGTGATTGCCCTGTCGTTGGCAGACCTGCAGAAGAACGGGGTAGTCCTGCGTCCTGAACTTGCCGATGACCTTCCGCTGGTCACAGGAGATCGTGTACAGCTTCAGCAGGTCATCCTGAACCTCGTTCTAAACGCCTCAGACGCGATGAGCGACGTTGATGATCGTCCGCGGCGGCTGGTGATCAGGACCGAACGAGAAGATGATCGTGCGCGACTGACCGTGCAAGACGTGGGCGTTGGCATCGAGCCCAGCGGTGTAGACAAGGTGTTCGAACCGTTCTACACAACCAAGAGCGGCGGCATGGGAATCGGACTTTCCGTCAGTCGCTCGATTATCGAGAGGCATCATGGACGTCTGTGGGCAACCCTGAATGATGGTCCGGGAACCGCGTTTTCGTTCTCCATTCCTCGAGCGCCCGAAGGCTTTGCACACTCCGATGGTCTGCATAACACTTAGGCACTTCGCCGGACCAGCCGCGACCGTCTTTCCATGCTCTTCTGATCTCAAGGTCTTCGAGGATGGTGTTCAGCTTATGCGTTTTAACTATCTGCTCGCGTTCGATGGAATCATTGCGTCTCGGAGGTGGTATTCCATTGATCGACCAGGGCGATATTAACGGCGCAATCGGTTGTTCGGGGGGCACGGATTCCCAGGACGAAGTCGTGAGCAACGCAGGCGCAACAGTGATTAACCAACTCCCGACGAGAATCAAGTGATAAAGAGCCCGCCATCGCGGCCGTTTTTTAGCTACGGATGGATCGGCTTTCAAGCGTCTTCAAGGCGAAAGGAATTGACCGTGAAAGCAGCCAGGATTCACAGCTTCGGGCCGCCCGACGTCGTGGTGGTCGAGGATGTGCCGACGCCGTCGCCGGGCCCAAACGAAGTTCTGGTGCGCGTAATAGCCGCGGGCGTCGCTCCCTGGGATGCGATCATCCGTGAGGGCAAGAGCAAGGTTAGCCCGCAACCTCCGCTCACCCTCGGTTCGGACTTTTCCGGTGTCGTCGAGAAGATCGGCCCCGGCGTTACAGCCTTCGCGCCGGCCGACGAAGTCTATGGCGTCACCAATCCGCAGTTCTGTGGCGCCCAGGCCGAGTTCGCCGTGGCCGCGTCCGGGATGATCGCCCGCAAACCGCAATCGCTGAATCACATAGAAGCAGCATCGGCTCCCGTCATTGCGGTGACCGCCTGGCAAATGCTGTTCCAGTATGCACAGGCGATGCGCGGACAAACGGTAATGGTCGTCGGAGCCGCGGGGAACGTCGGGGACTACGCCGTACAAATGGCCGTAGATGCCGAAATCCACGTCGTTGCCATCGCCCACCTCGACGACGAGGACCTGCTCCGATCATTGGGCGTGAAATCCATCATCGACCCGAGCAAGCCTGCATTCGCGCAGGAACTCCCACAGGTGGATGCAATCCTCGACACGGTCGGGGGCAGTACGTTTCAGAGGTGCGTCGCTGCGCTGAAACCCGGAGGCAAGCTCGTCACCTCGGTCTCGACGCAGCCGCTCCCAGCAGAGGCCATTTTCTTCTACGCTCAGGTGACCACCGCGCGATTGCAGACACTCACAACGTTATTTGACGCGGGCAGAATCACAACGCGCGTGGGCTCAACCCTGCCGCTTTCGGAGGCGCGCCAGGCGCAACGCATGCTTGCGGGCGCACCACACAAGTCCGGCAAGATCGTACTGCAGATCGGGTACCGTAGCAGTACCTGCGCGGCTTAGTGTGAATCGCGGCACACCTTGAGCGCACCGTTTTCTCCATTCGAATCGAAACTTACATAGAACGGATGGATCCAGCGGTCGCTTTTGCCTGGATCCATGACTCGTCTTCGATTCTCATGCCGCTGAAACCATCTTCTTCTTCTCACTGAGCGCCGGTAGAAGAAGTTTCAGAAGCGCTTGATCAGAGAACGGGTTCTGACCTGAGATCAGCTCGCGATCTTGTATGACATAACTCGTCCAAGGAGGGCGCACACTTACGTCACCGCCTGCCGTACTCAAGGCGAAGTCCGGGTAGAAGAGAACCTTGCCACCAATCTCCTGCGGTTCCCGCTGCTGCTCTTCCGCCGTCGAAAAGATCGTCATCTTATATCCGGAATAGATCCAGCCTTGAGCCTTTGCCCGCGCTCCAGCGGCATCGCCCGCCGCCAGCGCGGCGACCACTTCCTTCGAATTCGGAAGCGCCGAGAGAAGTGAAATGGGGCCATGGCAGAGCACTGCCGTAGGTTTGGATGTTTTATGAAAGTGTCTCATCACGGTGCCGGCGTCGGGATCATCGAGAAGGTCGATCATCGGGCCGTGGCCGCCGGGGACGAAAACAGCGTCATATTGATCCAGGCCCGATGCGATAACATCCGCGATGCGGGTTGGATCTCTGAGCCCAGTCAGGCCGTCGCGGAATATCATATAGTCCTGAAGCTTGGCCGCGTCCCCGCCGAAGAAATCGGCGACCTCTGAATGCACATCCACTTGGGGCGCGTTGCCTTTGGGGTTGGCGAAAGTGATTTCGTAGCCCTCCTTCATCAGGGCGCGAACCGGAACCGTCAGTTCGTTGAGGTAGTAGCCGGCGCCGGTATAAACCTCGCCATCTTTCAAGGGCAAACCGCGACCGCTCGATACTAATACTAAGATTTTTCCTTTAGTTGCCATTTTGTTCTCCTCTTTGGAATCGAATGTGCGCTGTCATCGCCGGCTCAAATTCCGATAAGCGGTGCTCATGCGCTGGTTCCGGCGCTCCCGTATTCCTGCCTGAGCCGATTAAACCTGACGCGGAAATGCAAAACAATTGGACCAAGGTATCGCTCGATACGTTGGTGTCGTTTGCGGGCGGTTGTCCGATGTATCGCGGGCTCGGCAGGACAGCTCAGGCTCGTGCGTCCTCTGGGGAGGCGCTGGCCCTGGCCCAACAGGAACCAGAGCGGCAATTCCTGCAAGAGCGGATTCGACAGTTGAAATAAAAAATGGAGTAGATGTCGATTTTCGGGAAACCGCGGAAACCGAGGGCGGACATTCGCCCGTTGTTCCCTATAATATTGCGCAGCAGAGGTCAACATCGTATGGGCGAACCAATGGACCGCTCCCGCAGAATATTCATGAAGCTGGGAACCTTTGAAGAGGCCTTTTCGACTCTCGACGACGCTGTCGTAGGGTTTACCGAATTTGACTTCCTAATGAAAAAGCGCACCGGGATGTGGCGTCTCTCCTGGCAAGGCGGATTAGTGGCGTGCGGAAATCCCTTCTGTCGAAGAGGCGGCTACGAACTCGATCGCGAAGTCAGCAAAATGGTACGCGCACAAAAGGCGATGAAGGATATTGAGTTGTACTGTCACGGTGATGAGGGTAGCCCTAAGGGTCGAAAGATTGGAACCTGATAAAGGGCTCTCTGCTACAATGTAGCTACGTTGCTACATTTGAGGGGTTGGTAACCATGGCCATTACAAAACTGTCGAGTCGAGAGTTTAATCAGGACACAAGCAGGGCAAAGAGAGCCGCTAAGCGGGGTCCCGTTTTCATCACGAATCGAGGTCGCCCGTCCCACGTGCTGCTCACGGTGGAGGAGTATCAAAGGATCACTGAAGGGCAAAAGAGCGGGCGAATTCAGACTTTGTAGAGTGGGTGCGATCTCGATCTCGGGATGCGACAATCTGGGGATGCAAGATCGTGAACTGTACCGCCAGATTCTGGGGAAGCGTAGAGCGCCGCTGGTTTGTCAGAGCGAGTGGAAGCTAAAGCTGGCCGAGGGCGAAGTGCACATCTCATTCTGGAGCACGGATTGAAATGGCCAGTTGGCCGTGCCCAGAATGCGAAGACTCGAGGCCAGTTCGCGCGTATGACCATCAAGGGGAGCGGCAGTGGCGGCATCTGGACACCTGTCGCAATATCAGACGATTCTGCATGCCGCGGCCACGCGCGCACGGAGTGTGCCGAGCATGGGGTGCGGGTTCTGAAGTTGCGGTGGGCGGAGCCCTCGAGCCGATTCACCGCACTGATGGAACGGCTGGTGATTGATTGGCTGAAGGCGGCCAGTCAGAAAGCAGTGGGCGAACAGTTGGGATTGAGCTGGGACGAAATTCACGGGATTATGGAGCGGGCGGTGGCGCGGGGCTTGGAACGGAGGCAGGCCGAGCCTTTGCCACAGCTGGGAGTCGACGAGAAGGCGTTTCGGAAAGGGCACAAGTATTTCACGCTGGTGAATGACCTGGAGCGATCCCGTGTGCTGTACGTGGCCGAAGATCGCACGCAGGCCAGCTTCAGATGGATTCTCGGCAGACCCTGACGGAAGGACAGCGCGAGAGTATCGAGGCCATCGCCATGGACATGTGGGATCCCTACGTAGCTTCGGTCCGCGAGCACCTGCGGGAAGGGAGGCAAAAGATCGTCTACGACAAATTTCATATCGCCAAACATCTGGGCAATGCTGTGGACAAAGTACGGCGCCAGGAAAACCGCACGCTGCGAGCGGCCGGCGATGACCGACTGACAGGAACACGCTACGACTGGTTACGGAATCCGACCGCCATGGAACCGGCCGATCGCAAAGCCTTTGCCGCGTTACGTCAGAGTGGGCTGAAGACGGCACGGGCTTGGGCTCTGAAAGAAACGGGCATGGCATTTTTCAGTTACCAATACGAGCGGCCCGCGCGGAAACATTTTCGCTGGTGGCACGGCTGGGCGGTGCGCAGTCGGCTGCGTCCCATGCTGGAGGTAGCCAGGACCTTGAAGCGACGCTTCGAGAACATTGTTACCTATCTCCGCTACCGCGTCACCAATGCTGCCAGCGAATCCATCAACGCCAAGATCCAGTGGGTCAAGTACACCGCACGCGGCTTCCGCAATAAAAAGAACTTCGCATCTGCCATCCTCTTCCACTGCGGCGGTCTGGATCTGGCTCCTTAAGCCACTAAAATGCCGGAAGGGCAAAAGAGCGTTGTGGACTTGTTGGCGATGCCAGCGGCCGCTGAGATCGAATTTGAGCCGCCTCGTCTGCGGGGAAACCTCCACGAGACGACGGAGCTGACCTGATGTACATCCTTGATACCAATGTAATTTCAGAATTAAGAAAAGCCGGGAAGACCCATCAAAATGTCAAGAAATGGGCCGAACGCTTACCCTCGGCGAGTCTCTACATCTCTGTCATTTCAGTACTGGAATTGGAGATCGGGATCCTCCTCATCGAACGCCGCGACAAAGAGCAAGGCGCGATCCTTCGCGCGTGGATGGATCGCCACGTGCTACCCGCATTCTCCGGCCATATCCTTGCGATTAACACCGCCGTCGCCCAGCGATGCGCGACGCTTCACGTACCGAACCCTCGCTCCGATCGTGACGCCCTCATCGCAGCCACTGCCCTGGTGCACGGTCTGACCGTCGCGACCAGGAATGTAGCCGACTTTGAGCGTACGGGAGTTGGTGTCCTCAACCCTTGGGAAGCTTGAGCAGGACTTCGTGTCAGTCCGCCTCGGCAATTCGGTTATCTGAGTTATGCTCCGGGGAATCCGAACATCAACCACGACTGATTGGCTACCCAATGCGGGTATAGCTCCGTCATCTGATCGAACAGCGCCTGGTCGGACGTCGCGGTTTTCTGCAGCCGATCGAAGTCTTCGAGGTAACGCTTGGTGTCCTGGATGGTCGAGGGAGAGTCGGGCGCGCCAGGCTTCTTGTGACCGGCTACAACCATCGTCGGGTTCAGCGCTGCTAACCGGTCCAGGTCCGCGATCCAATTCTTTCGGCTCTCGGGGGTGGTGTCGCCGACATACATGCGGCATTGGTTGTACACAACGTCGCCGGCGACGATCAGGCCGATCGACGGAACGTAGAGAGACGTCGAATCGGGACTATCGGTGCGGCCCTGCTCGATGATGCGCAATTCGTGGCCCTCGAGAGTGAACGTGTCGGGCTCATAGGGCTCGGGTGAAACCAACTTGGTGGGCACCTGCCCAGGGAACATACGGCGCGCTAGCCGCTCCACCGTGGGAGTGAAAGACATCTGCATGGCCTTCACCGTCTTGGGTGTTGCTATCGCCCGAGCGCCGGGGAAACGGTCGAGCAGAATGCTCAGGCCGTAGAAGTGGTCGAAGTGGGCGTGCGTTATATAGATGGTCTCCAGGTTGCGGTTGTGCAGAGCCACCCAATCCGCGAGAGCCTCGGCCTCAGCCACGGTCCCCATTGCGTCCACCAGCACCGCATCGTACTCGCCGAAGATTAACGTCGACGTGATCGGGTCAAAGCCGAGCGCTTCGCCGAAGGGCTTTGGGCGCTCGCCGACCATAGTCTTTCCCGGGGCGGTAAAAACATTCACGCTTAGTCTGTTCGACCCAGGCGTGTTCGAGGCGACAGGCGCGGTCACGTGCGCGGCCTCTTTCAGTTCGTTTGTGACGACCATCTGGTAGTCCTTTCGATGTCAGAGCGAGTGACTGTTCAAGGCAAAGATTGACAGAAACGCCACGACGAGCGCGAAGTCGGAATCCTAATCCGCCCCAGGTGCTAACCGTAGGTGAGGGTAGTGCTCTGTCCGACCTCGATAATGTAACCATCAGGATCGCGGATGTAGCAGCGAATCTCGCCGTACTTGGGTATCGGCTCCGTGATGAATTCGGCTCCTCGACTTTTCCACAATTTGTAGCACGCTTGAATATCCGCAACGCGGAAATTCATAAAGCTGTTGATGTGATTCGGGTCGGGGACGCTGAGCGTTACCGTCGGCTTATCGGGGGTCGGCCCGCCCCCAACGTTCAGAATCATCCAGATATTCGCCAGCTGAAGGTACGGAGGCGCGTTGCCGTCCCCCATGGTCAGAATGCGAGCGCCGAAGACCTTTTCGTAGTAGCGAGCCGATCGCTCGACGTCGGCCACGGTGAGAAACTGCGCGACGCTGATCCCCTCGCGCGGGGGCATCTCATAGCTCTTCTGATCGACTTGTATAGCGTTCATTGATGGCTCCTCTTGTCCGCCGTGCATTGATGGCTCCCTTCGATACGGCGCTCATTACAAATACGGTGTCCCGAGTCCCGCTCCCATTCATAAAAAAACGACCGACGCCAGCTAGTGCAGCAGCGATTCCCAATTGGCTGGAACGCTCCCTGCCGCTCCAGGTGATGGTTGATCCTCCGCGTGTGAATGTGGCGCAAGCAACTCCACACTCTTGATCATCCCCCGCTTCTCGTAATCGTAGAACCAATCCTCACCCGGCTCGAAGCTGGCTATGATCGGATGCCCTGTTGTCGCCGCATACCCATCGCCACTCGGCTTCGAAGCGGAGTTGACTCCGCGCTGGTCTTTTTTCATTTCCAATTTTCCTTCCATCCCGGGCAGGCAATCTTGGCTTGGAGCGAGTCCCATCCGCTAAGGTGCGTTTATAGTCGCCACGGAGTTTTCCTCCGTGACCATTCAGCCAGAACAAAACGGGCTGCGCAATTGGACGATGGTATCGCCCATACTTTCGTATCAACCCCCATCTGTTCATGTCTACAGCTTTTCTCCATCCAGCTAGCCTGAAAATCGATCAAAACCAAGGAAACCCCCTCCAGCACGCTCGATACGAAGGTATCGCCGATACCATGGTCCAATTGTTTTACTCCCCTCACCTCAGGCTTAATTGCAACCGTTCAAGATGCACTCTGATCGGGCTTCGCAAACTTTATTTGTGAGGAAAACACACCATGTCCGAGCTTGTGACGAAATCTGCGCCGCAAGAACAACAAGAGCAGAGAATAGAAACACGCACCGCCGCGAAACGTATCAGCGGCTTTACCACTGTTGCGACAGCCGTGGCAGTGCTCGCCGCCCTCGGCGCTGTGGTCCTTCTCGCGCAGGGTCAAAACAACGACAGGTACTCGCTGGTATCGCCTGGCGGAATCGCGTTCTCCGACTTCAGGGGATACGAGGACTGGGCTGACGTCTCCTCCGCCCGAACCACCGAAATACTCAAGGTGATCGTCGCGAATCCCACGATGATCAACGCGTATAAAGCCGGTGTCCCCGGTAACGGCCGGCCCTTCCCGGATGGGTCCATGATCGTCAAGCTCCAGTGGAAGTCGAAGAAGAGCACGGAGGCCCCTTTCGCCGTGGAAGTGCCAGACGTCTTTTCCCAGGCTTTCGTGATGGAAAAGGACAGCAAGAGATTTTCGAAAAGCGGCGGATGGGGATACGCGGTGTTCAACTACGACCCCGCATCCGATAAGTTCACGCCCGATGCCAAAAGCCCTTCAGACTGCGGATACGCGTGCCATACGCCAGTGAAGGCGAAGGACTACATCTTCCATCCATACGAGAAGCGCTGAACCGCTGCGTGCTTCGAAATCCAGTGTCCGGCGCGGCGCCCCCGAGGGACACGATGAAGCATGCAGCCCCGGCCTTCTCCTCTGTCTGATCGGGAATGTGTACCACGACTAAATTACAAGGAGCGGTTTATATGTCAAACGAGAGAACAGCCGTCATGACGGAACCACAACCACGCATGGTTGCAGCGCATCAGCCAGGCCAAGACGTTTTCAAATCGGTCCTGTCCGAAGACATCAACTGGAAACCCTTCGCGGCGTTTCCACCTTCGGTCCGCCTGGCTGTCATCGTGGGCCAGTCCTCGGAGGCCGGACCCTATACCATCAGGGTCCGAGTGCCCCATGGCGTTAAGCTGATGCCACACCGACACCCGGAGGACCGAGTCTATACAGTAATCTCGGGCGTTTTCTACATCGGCCTGGGCGAGCAGTTCAATCCGGAAAAGCTGGAGGCATATCCGCCCGGAAGCGTCATCGTTCTGCCGGGCAATACGTCCCATTTCCACTGGGCGAAATCCAGTGAGTACATAACGCAGGTGACCGCGATTGGGCCGCTCGGGCTTGAATACGTCAGTGCGAACGACGATCCAAGAAACCACAACTCTTAGGATGCGTTTGCGTGATTTCCGCGACGGAGGATAGACCAGCTATGTGTTTCTCAGCCACCGCGAATTTCGTAGGCAGCGGAGTCCTGGGCGCCGTAGGCGTCGTCACCTTAACCAAGGTGAAGCACCGGCGCGAGCTGCTTTTCGCAGCGCTTCCCATCCTATTCGCCGTTCATCAGTTTATCGAGGGATTCGTCTGGCTTGGATTGGATGGGATCGTTTCGCCTGCCGTGGCGCACGACATGGGAGCGGCCTTCATGCTTTATGCGCAGGGACTCCTCCCCTTTTTACTGCCGCTCAGCGTGCTTCTGTTCGAGCCGAATGCGAAGCGTCGCCGGATGATGCTGCCGTTCCTCGTGCTTGGCGGAGCAACCACGCTCTATATTTTGTGGGCGCTGACGGCATTCCCATTAGAGCTGTATGTCAGAGGAAACAGCATCGTGTACATCAACCAAGCGACCAACAATACGGCGGTTGCGCTGCTCTATGTGATTGCAACTTGTGGTTCGTTGTTTTTTTCGAAGATCAAAATGATGATAATCTTCGGCGCGGCAAACCTGACGATACTGCTGGTTGTAATGGAGGTCAAGAGATACGCGTTCACCTCATTATGGTGTGCGTACGCGGCAGTGGCGAGTGTGATCATCCTCGCCTATTTTTGGAGGAGCAATGAAGAGCGACCGTTCCTGTATGCTTAGGAATTCATCTGGGTGTGAAATGGGCGATGTATCCTCGACTTGCAGCATGGGGAAATTGGAGAGCGCAACTAACGCAGCGTGCCGTGTGACAAAACCTGCATCTCACATTCTTAGATGCCACCGAGACGGCAGCTACGGCAGCTTACGGTGATAACAGAAGAAGAATCAGCGATCGGGAATCGCTCTGATCCTGCGTCCGAATTCTGTTGGGCTTATCGCCCTCGCCCAAATGCCGGCGATTTTGATTCTATGGTCGTGCGGGTGGCTCTGCTATTTCGACGTCGAATTCAGATCCTCTGAAGCGGAATCCAACAGCCTGCTTCCCGTTTCACGGCATGCGTTAACTTACTTCGAAGTCGAATTCGCCGGTAGAAGCGTGATTGCCAAGACAACGACTTCACGATTACTGGGCAGAGTTATGCTGCGCGCCTGTTTTGCAGGATCTAGTTTGAACGAGTAGGCGTATGCGTAAAACGTACGCGCATCCTTCGAACCATCACTAGTCAGCCGATACGGCATGTTAACGGCCGGGGACTCGTTAGGAAAATTCGACAGAGCAGCCCAGTCGCTCAGATTCTGGCTAAAGGAGGATGTTGAGCCATCATCGTAGGCGATGGTAAAGGTCTGCAACTCTTGCGGACCATTCACCCCCAAGGCGAGCAGATTCACGCTCGCAAATTTCCCTTGGGGTAGCGATACGGTCTTGCCGGTTACCATATCTGGCGCGTTCGGCGGCCCAATCTTAAATGTTGCGCCATTTCCTACCTGTTCGCTGCCGAGTTGCTGCGCCGAGAAGGCGAACCCGTCGCCATCGAGGCTTGCGTCAGGTGGAAACGTTGTCCCATCGTTGTAGATCCCCGTCATGTTGTACGTGGAGGAAAGATCGAGAGGCACAGAGTTCTTGAACACTGGCGTGATACTGACGGAGGTTGAGATGCTGTGCGACAAATTCGCGGCAACTCCCGTCACCGTGATCGATGACGTTTCTGGAAGGGCTCCGTCCGCCGCTGTTAGCGTCATCATGCTCGACGCTACTGTCTCAGGAGGATCGAACGACGCCGTTACTCCGGAAGGCAAGCCTGAGACGCTCAGCTTCGCGGGCTGGCTGAAATTGCCGCGCCGCATCAACACGATCCGCGTCTTGGCGCTTCGCCCTTGCGGAATCGACAAATTCGGCGAGGACATAGAAATTGTGAAGTCCGGCGGCCCGGCGTTCGTCGATGGAAGAACGTCATACAACGGCTGGACCGGTATAACGGTCGGGTCTTCATTCGCCACCGAGACCGCGAGAATGCGCACGGTTTCGTTCTGCGGCAGAGTCAGCGTATTCGCCCCAGCCGGAATGTCTAGCGCATACCCAAACAGGTATGAATACCGGTAGGCTACGTTGTCGCCTTTGGCATCGTGATGATGATCGGAATACCAGGCGAGGTTGGCCCGTTTGATAAAACCCGGCTTGAGGCCAATCATGTCTCCATAATCATCGTGCGAGGTGTCGGTCGAACTCCATTCACGATCATCCCACTGACCAATGAAGCCACCCCAATCCTGAATCTTCAAGTTGGTCTTCTTCTGACCAATTGAAAATGTGGCCGTTTGATCGCCATTGGCAGCGGCTGCCAGCAGATAGAGGCGGTTAAACGAGCCGGGAGGAAGAGTGATTTGTTGCCCGTTGGCGCGCACCGCATTGGGCACACCGGTTTTTGCTTTCGTCAGCTGAAACTGCACATCGTCGAACGAGATTTTCGATGGTAGCATCTCGGCAGGATACGAATCGCCTTTTCCATCGAAGCCATCTGTGGAAGCAGAGCCGTGGTCGGTTGCGGTCGCGAGATCGTATGTCAAACTGACGGGAACTGACTTGACCGGCCGAAGATTGGGACTGAAAGCACGCAAGCGCAATGCAAAGGTGCGAGGCTGATATGCGCCGAACGATGTCAGCAGAGCACCGTCCTTGACGGTTGCGGGACCGACTGGTTGCTCTTGGCCATTTATTTCGCGTGCAGCTACGATCGGTGTCGGAAAGGAAATTCTCACGTCCGACTGCGGCTTACCATCTAGTTCGACCATCCGCAGAACGACTTCGTCTGTATGTTCCGCTTTCTTCAGAGCGAGAACGCGAATTCGAGGATTATTGATCTTCAGCAGAGAAAAATTCCGGCCAAGGACTCCCGCATGTTTGGAGGTCTCGAATGCGACTAATGGAGCATTCAAGCGCTGTGCTTGCCAATCGGTCTGGGCGTCGCGCCAGCCGCCAGAGTGTCCGGCAAAACCATAGACGAACTCATGGTGTCCTATGTCTTGCGTGCCTTGATCGGTATATCCTCCAGCGGTCCCGGGAGTACGAATCAGAGTCAGCCGCAGCGTATTGTCGTTCGGCTTGTCCGACCCATTTTTGCAATCGGTAAGGATTGTTGCTCCGAACTCGCCACTCATATCGGTGAGGTCGATCCATTGGTGCGACGGAACTTCGAACTTTTTGGGTTCTGCTGTGGGCCGCTCAATGGTTCCGATATCCCAGTTATAGGTGGCGACATGATTCGATGCCGCAAGCGGAAACACGGCCTTGAGATTCGACTCTCGTGTATTCCAGTCGATCCCATTACTGAACTCAACCCGTTTGCCCGCATCGCCTGCGGAAAGCAGGATCGTCTGAACGAAACGTGATCCTGCAGTCTCCCGTGTAATTTCTACTGCGACCCTCACGGGACCGCTCTCTACAACTCGTATGTGCACTGGACCGGACACATATTCCTTCGGCGCCGCTTGTTCCTGGTCCCAGTCCATATTCCACGCCGGCCATTCCGTGGGATTGTCATAAGAAATGGCCAGCCTCGCGGGCGACGAGAGCAGCTCTCGATTCAGTTTCTTATCGAAAATGCTCGCCACGTCCCCATCCTTATTTATCCTGATTCGGTAATATTCGTTCTCAAGGCCGTTTTCTGACACGTGAAGATCGGAGTGAGCTTCCACTGAAACCGGTCCGGTCTCGATGTCATAAACCGAGTAGCCTACCGAAGGAACCTTTGCGAGGAAGATGATCTTCCCCTCGGAAATTTGCGCAGGAATTTCCTTGCCGTCTGGCGCAGTCACGCGCACCGACTTCGGCATTCCTCCCGGAAAATTCAGGCTTGCCTCGACCACATCTTCTCGAGGAATATTCAATGGATTGAAAACAACCAGGGGAATTCCCTTCCCATTCGTGTTTAACGCCGAGGATACGCCCTCGGTGGCGCTGGTCAGGACTCCCGCAAACTGGTTCATCGCGATAACATCGTCGTTCCAAGCGAACTCGTACGCCCTGGGCGTTGCCGTTCCCGCCGCAACGTCGTGGAAGTGTCCACCCATCGCCAGCGTCCAGGCATCATTGAGGCGCACAAGTGGATAAGGACGCACCCCTAGCCAGTCGGCAGTAACGGATGCTTTCTCCGCAGCATCGGCGAGCAACTCTTCTTTCCTGATCCATCGTTTTTGATACGCCTCCGAAGTCAGCGAACCCGCCGAATGATTTGTGAGTTCCATCTCCCCGGTATAGCGGGGAAGGCCTTTGACTTCTTCCGGAGTAATATCGAGGAACATCTGGTCGGCGGTCGCGGAGATCACATGCACCGGTCCGTCGCCCACTTCTACTGAGGGCCACGCTGGGTGCGGGTGATCTCGGTCAAAGAATTGGCCCTGCGGGGGGAGGCGGTTTGTTCCTTTGGTGATGATGGCTTCGAGGCGCTTCACAGAATCTTCATCCGGACTTCCACCGATGTCGCCGGTTCCGTAATAGTGATAGTCGGTGAATACCCCGCTGACTTTGCCGTTGTGAAGAACCCGCGCCGCCCAATCGCCCTGATATCTCCGGTCCGCATCGTCGCGCTGCGCCCGGATCAGTGCCCGCTGTTCGCTGCGCAACATGAAAAACTCAGCAATATCTTTCTGATCGAATTGTTGCTGGCTTTGCTCTTGCTGCTGTAGTTTGCGCTGCAGTTCCCCGATCTTGTTCTGCAGCTCCGCAAGCGCAGGGTTCGGAGGCTGAGGCTGAAAGGGTTTGCTGAGGTCGGTTTCGATGCCACCGCTATAGCTTCCGGGGTTGAGTCCGGCAAGAACACTTTCGCCATCAGGTCCCACCCAGACGCCAACATTAAAAGGAGTTCCTTCCGGAGTTCTTTCGATAGAATCCGGTCCTCCGCCGGGAGCAGAAGAGCCCCAGGTTAACTTTTGGGTGGAGAATCCTTTTAGTCCGGAGTGCGCGAGAATCGTGGGCAGGGACGCAGGAAATCCGAAGCAGTCGGGCAGCATGTATTCCGCGCTGCTTTTCCCGAATTCCTTTTGAAACCATTCGTTGCCATACAGAATCTGGCGAATGATGGCCTCGGCGCTTGGTGCATTCACGTCACCCTCTTCCATGGAGGAACCGGCCGGAAACCATCTTCCTTCCCTGACATATTCCTTTACCTTCGCAAAATCTTCCGGGTAGTACTCCTTCATGAAGCGGTAGCGATTGGCGCCACTGAAATTGAAGATGTAGTGAGGATACTTGTCGAACAGCTTGAAATTATCCTCCATCGTCTTGCGAATGTATTCGTCGATCACCTGCGGATACTCCCAACGCCATTCGGTATCAAGGTGTGCATAGCCAACCACATAAAGCGTTGGCTGCTTGCGGAGGTCCGGCTTCTGAGCGGACTGCGCCATCGAACTGGACGGAAGTAAAAGGGCGAGTAAACCTGCGAATATACCTCGGAAGAAATATCGGATCACCGGTGTCTCCATGGAGTCGACAAAGCTCGGGGTGACTTGTCTCGTATCACTTTAGAACGATGGATCTGATCGTGCCTCTCAATTGACTGTGATGCTGACGGAAGGGGCCGCGTTCGTCTGAGCCACTCCGTTCGCATCTTTTCCCGTCACTGTAATGTTATACGTGCCTGAGGGAGTCCCACTGGTCCCAGTGTTGCCGCCGTTTCCATTATTTCCTCCTCCGCCGCATCCCGGCACGATCAGCAGCGTGAACAGTATCGTCCAAAGTGCGAGGAATCCCAGGAGCTTTCTTTTGCGCGAAGATCCCGGAATGAAGCCCACGATTGCTAGAGCTAATACTGGAATTGGCAATAGGGCCGAAAATGCTATATTCAGGCGAATTGCCGCCGAGGAGGTACCGACCGTCGTAAAGGTGAGCGTCGCCTTGCCACCACTGCCGCTCACCATGATCGGACTAGTGCTTCCAAAAGAACACGACGGCGCAGGCGTAACCGCGGGCGCAACGCTGCAGGAGAGAGTCACTGTTCCGGTATATCCGTTCGTCGAGGAGACGGTGATCGTAGATTGCGCAGAGCTTCCCGGGCTGATTGTCCCTTGGTTTGGTGTTCCTGCCGAAAGAGAGTAGCTCGCTGGCGGAGTCACCGTCAGGTTGATCGTTGCACTCTGTGTCGAATTTCCTGATGTGCCCGTGATTGTTAAGGGAGCCAGTCCAGTGGTCGCGAGGGAACTCGCCATGAGCGTGAGAGTGCTCGTGGTTGTTGTACTTGTTGGATTGAACGCACCAGTAACGCCGGCAGGCAAACCGGAGACAGACAGGTCGACTGTGTTGTCAAACCCGCCGGTCGAAGTGACTGTGACCGTGCTCGTGTTGCTGGCGCCTTGAGCAAGGCTGACGGTATTCGGAGCAGCATTCACCGTAAATCCAGTTGTGACCGGCCCGGCAAGTGTCATGGCCAATACCACGACGTCGCGCGTGTTGGGCAAGGTCACGCTCTGGACGGCCTTATTGGTATTGAGTAAGAAAGAGTAATGATAAAGATAGAAGACGCGGTTGTCGGGTCCTGCCGCGCTGTCGCGGTACGGCATTGCGATCGCCACCGACTCTCCCGGGTTGCTTCCGGTACTGACGCAGCCGTTTCCGTTCAGAGCACTGCACCAATCGCTAAAACTTTGCGTAAAGGTGGACGTCGTGCTATCCGCATAAGTGACCGTGACCGTCTTCGAGGCCTGATTGCCTTCAATGCCTGTAGCCAACATCTGCAGTGACGTGTAGTAGCCAGAGGGCAGCGTAATTGACGTGCCGGTTCCGTAGATCGCGTCAGGCTGATTGGCAGGTCCGAATGTGAATTGGCTCCCGCCGATGTTTGCGCCCAAATTCAAGATGTTCGCTGAGTATGCGTATCCGACTCCATCCAGACTATTCGTGGCAGTGATCGAGTTTTCGTTTGCATCGTCGTAGAAGGCATACAGGTTGTATGCCGAGGACAAATCCACCGGAGTTCCAGCTCCGCCGCTGACCGCTGGATTGATGAAGAGATTGATTGTCGTCGATTGCGCCGATGAAGCCGCAGCCGTTCCCGTGATAGTGACGGCGATGGGTTTTGCCGCGCCGGTAAGGCTTGCTGTCGAGGTCGCGGAAAGGGTTAGCGTGCTCGTGGTCGCATTGACGGAAGTGAATGCAGCCGTGACTCCCGTTGGCAACCCAGCGGCAGAGTACGTAATTGCAGAATTGAACCCGTTGATCACCGTCGATGTGACGGTCGCGGCCGCCGTGCCTCCCTGATTCAGTGACACCCCTCCCGATGGAGTCGCGCTCACACCGACGAATGCGGGCAGTTCAACTGTCACAAATGCCGTTTGTGTCAGCGACCCGCTGGTCCCAACAATTGCAATCACGTAGGTCCCGCCCGGCGTTGCGGTGGTGGTCGAAACTGTGAGCGTGACTGGACCACCACCGGCTGCAATCGACTGCGCGCTAAGGCTGGCGGATAATCCAACTGGTGCATAGCTGGGTGATCCACTTCCTGGAATCACCACTGCCAGGTTCGTTCCGGCGTTGAATCCGTGCAGGGCTTTAATCGATATCGAACTGCTTCCCCCACCGCCTGCGGTCAAGGGCAACGCGCCGGGCGATGCCGACATGGAAAAGTTTGAGTTACTCGCGGATGGGAACAAAGTGTCAAATACGCTGGGACCGTTGGGACTGCCCCATCCGGTCACTAGATCGAATCCAGTTACGGCGTCGAAACCTTGCTGTCCGTTTGGTAGACATCCCAGGGTGCCGACAGTACAGGACGTTCCATTCTCGTTGTTTCCCGTCGTGATGTCGTGAAAGATGCTGCCGTAGTTCGCGCCCTGTCCGTCGCTGTAGATCGTCGGATTCAAGAATCCCAGCGGCGCGTTTGCGCCCGCTGCCGTCGCGTTTACAGCCGCCTGTTGATTGATGAGGGCGACAAACGCCGCCCAGCGCGGAGCCGCCAGGCTCGTTCCGCCAATTCCACCCTGACATGATCCGTTTGCGCAAAAATAATTATCGGTATTTGCTTCCGCTGAAACGTCTGGAATATTCCGGTAACTTGGATCTCCGCCATTTGCAGAACCTATCACTGGAGATTGATAACTGGGAATCGGCGATGCCGAGTTCCAGCCTCCACCACTTCCGATCCATCCACTTTCTGAGAGCCAAGGGCCGCCGCCGGTGGATGTGGTCAGGTCAGTTCCACCGGCGTCCGTGATATTCGGGCTGTTCCCAGGATACCCACCGGAAAGGCTTGCCCCTGCGTCGCCGGAAGCAACGAACGAACTCTGTCCCTGCGCCGCGAGTTCTTTGAATATCTGCTCATAGCCAGGTTCGGAGCCGGGAGTTCCTCCCCAACCAAAAGATATGCTCAACTGCTTTGCAATGTTGTCGGTTGCGGCCTGCGTGTAGGCGCTCAGCGCGTCCGTGCTCGCGCTATACGCTTCGTAGACGATCAGTGCGGACAGATTGGGAGCCATGGCAATCGCCTGCTGGATATCGATTGCTTCCTCTCCGTCGTCACATGGCCCGGGCGAAGGTTCGGTGCTCGAGCAAACGCCGTCGACGCCTACCAACACGTTTACGATTGGCACGTTCAGCGGCTGGCTCAGACTGCTGAAATAACTCAGAACATCGGCGAGCCGATATGGGCCCAGTTCAATCAGGCCGACTACTTGGCCCGATCCGTTTAAGGCTGTGCCCCCACCGTAAGCGGTTCGCATATCGCTTCCCAGAAATTGTCCGCCCGGTCCTGATCCGGTCTGATTACTGTTGACGCTTCCGTAGGGCTGGGCTTTTTTCAGCATGGGACGCGGAAGGTTGAAAGTACTCAGGCCGTCCACGCTCAGAATCGGGATTCCGGCTTCGACAGTCGGCTCGACATCAGGCGCAAAGAACGTGCGACTCTCGGTCGGATGCTGGTAAATATTCATCCGGATCTGAAACGCTTGTTCGATATCGGCAACAGTGCCGCGAACGTCGAGAACGAGTCGATTCGAAAACGTACGTGTGACGACAAGACCGTAAGACTGGGCAAAACCAATCACGCGCTGGTAGTCAATTGCGGTTGGACCAAACTGATCCGTGAACTCCTCCGCGGTAAGGAATTTTCGGTAGTTCGGGCTTGTCGGGTCGTAGAGTTCCTGTAGAAGTGAATCCAGTTGTTCTTGATTCCGGAGCGGAAGTGAGATTGCCAAACCCAGCTTTTTCGTGCTCGGCAGGCGCCCGACAAGCTGCGCTCCCGGCACAGCGAGATGTGTCTGCAGTGCTTGACGTTGTTGAGCAGTTGCTGAAGATGCCAGAAGCATCAAGAAGGCAGTCGAATACAAGACAAACTTGGCAAGAAATCCGAAGTCCGAAGACCTTCTCATAAGTTATTGTTCCGTTTGATTTCGCGATGCTCCGGCGCGGGATGACTCGACGACCACCAATGCGGCTGGGGCCAAATCAGCGTGTCAATTCAGGTGGACGACACTCGTTTCGTCCACCTGGTAGTGTGCGGACCTACTGTGTGACGGTCACAATCACGGTGTTCGATGTGCCTGTCGGATTGCTGGCCTGGGTAAGTCCGTTTTCATCGACTCCCGTGACCGCGATCGTGTACGGTCCTGGTGGCGTTCCAACATTCCCGAGATGCTTGTACGTTACGCAACCCGGGGTCAATAGAACCGCAATTAAAAGCGTTCCAAGTAAGAACAGACCAAAGAGACGCTTTCGCCTCGAGTCTCGGGAGCCGAACCCAAGACCGGTGAGCGCGAGGCCCGGCACTAACCAAAACGCATAAAAGAATCTGCCCTGCCTTGCGTTCATCGCCTGGGCTGCTTTCGCTGCAGTGAACGTGAGTGTAGAGGTAGGCGAGGTACTCTCGTTCGCGACCACGTCCACCGAAGTTGGACTCAGACTGCACGTCGGAGACGTTGCCGCCGAGGAAGTCGCGATCGTGGGAGAGATACTGCAAGAGAGCTGAACCGTGCCGACGTACCCCGGCTGCGGATCGACGGTCACAGTTGCGGTCGCCGTGCTGCCGACAGACACAGAGGTCGGACTGGCAACGCCACCGGTGACCGTGTAGCTCGGCGGTTTCAGGGTAATGGCCATCGCGAATGACGCACCGGAGCCATCAGTATCGGTCAGAGTAATGCTCTCCAGATTCTTGGTTACGTTAAGGGGGAGGGTATAGGCATAAAGGTTGCAGCTTGCCCCGTTGAGGGTTCCGTCGCTGTTGATGCGATTGATCCCGCCGACGGCGATGGACTCGTTCGTGTTGCCTCCGAATCCGCACCAGTCGCTGAGGGTTTGAGCAAAAACGTCAGACGTGGAATCTGCATACGTCGCAGTGATCTTGCCAGAGTGATGTCCATTCACCGCCGTCCCCAGAATGATCATCGTTGAGTAGATACTCTGTTGGGCAGCGGGAAGAGTGATGACCACCCCGGAGCTGGTAAAGTTCACCACGTCGAGCGTGCAGGCAGTCGCCGTTGCCGGACCGCAGTTTGCCGCGTTCACCGTTCCGAACGTGAATGGAACGTTCAGCGAAGGCGGCGTGAGGGTCGGCGGCGTAGTCGACGACAGTCCCAACTGGGTGGACGAATACGCATCCGGGCAGTTGGTGTAGGGAGGAGTGGGCGTGCAATTGTTTCCGTTATCCATTCCCGGAGATCCCAGAAAACTCGTGCCAGTGGTGAACAGACCCGCAGTGTTGAAGCACTGTTGCCCGCCGCAGAGAGCGGAGGTCGACGACAGATCGAGCTGCACGTTTTGTGCGTGAGCGGGCACCGCGATGCAGAAAAGTCCAAATGCCAGCGCCATCAGTGGCAGGAGCGCGACAGACCCGTGGCACTTTCGCGTGATCATCCTTGTTTCCTCCCATCCCATTCGGAGCCGTAATTCGCGCATAGCTTAATCTCCGTGTTTCCTAGCCGAAGGCTTGTCAGAAAGTAATCTTTCCCGAAATCCGCAGGTTGCGCGGGACGTTCTGCTGATTCGGTCCGACCGTTCCGAAGCCAGTCCAGTACGATTTCCCTGTTGTAGTATTGGTGAACAGGCTTGCCGGCCCATCGGTCGGCGTTGTGTCCGGTCCGCCCAACAGCACAGAGTTCAACGAGTTGAATGCCTCTCCCCGCAGCGTGAACGACACTCTTTCGGTAATTGCGAAACTCTTCTCGAGTGACAGATCAAGGTTCGGAACTGTGTAGGTGCGCACGGCTGTCGTGTAGCCCGGACTCGTGTTGTATGTGAAACCAGTGCCTCCGATATGCGGCACGCTGCTGTAGCAACTTGACGAGGTCATATTGGGGTTGAGCCACTGCGCTACGGAAGTTCCATGTGGCGGAGCAAACGAGCAGGAATAGTTGAAGCCTGTGCTGATGCTCAGCGGCGTTCCGCTCTGGGCGGCAAACGACCATCCTAACGTCCAGCCACCAAGCGCGTAATCCACCGGGCGCGGCGCAGCGGAGAGGAACGTTCTGCCTTTGCCGACCGGCAGTTCGTAAACACCAGTCACCGCCAGCACGTGAGTGCGGTCAAACTGTGAAATCCAGTGCACTTCGTTGGCGTCCTGATATGGATATCCGTTTTCGTAACCGCTGCCGTCCATGTTTTTCGAATAGGTGTAAGCCAAGTTCAGAGTAAGTCCGTGAGAGGTGCGCTTGGTCAGTTTCGTTTCCAGCGCGTTGTACCAGTTCTTGCCAATCGGGGCGTTATAGATGCCGACCGGCGGAGCGCTGTTGAAGCCGCAGTATTGAGACCACGGCAGAATCAGCGCCAAGGTCGGAATCGTCGGTGACTGTCCACATCCACCCGGGAACGATTCGGAAAACACTCCATAGTAAGGATTGGGGACGAGCTTGCTGTAGACCGAACTTCCGGGAGCGAGTGCATATTGAAGTTCAGAATCGCTGACCGTTCCGTTGTCCCAGAGAGTGGCGCGCAGTCGGCTGGTATAGTTGCCGGAGAAATGCACGTCCAACGCCATCTGTCCGGGCAATTCGCGCTGAACGCCGAACGACATCACCTGCGTGCGCGGGATCTTGCGCTCGGGACTGTCCACCTGCAGTCCGCCGCTGCCTACTCCAGCCAGCGCCAACCCGGCTTCACCGACTGGCGGCTGCAAGCCCAAGGGATAAGCCGCGCTCGCTGGGAACGGAACGCCGAGTCCATAAGGACCCGCCGCGGTTG
Organism: uncultured Acidobacteriota bacterium; assembly: GCA_963763845.1. Classification (GTDB taxonomy): domain Bacteria; phylum Acidobacteriota; class Terriglobia; order Terriglobales; family Acidobacteriaceae; genus Sulfotelmatobacter. Next base: position 113,434 of record CAVXPX010000003.1, on the reverse strand, counting down.
CGCCCGGCGCGGAGCCGCCTTGGTTGGGATTCACGCCCCCGTCCGTGGATGCGAGGTAATTCGTCGTCTGTTGGTAGCCAATTGGCGAGCCGCCTTCGAGTCCTCCGCCGTACATCAGACCCCAGCCGCCACGAACCACTGTTTTCGGATTGACCGCGAACGCGAATCCGATACGCGGAGCGATATTGCTCCAATCCGTGTTGTACGCATTTCGCGGCGCTCCATTTACGCCGGCTGGCGCGATGGTGCCGAGGACCTGCGCCATGCTGCTCGTGTTGATTCCTGCGGCCTGCCAAGCTGCAATATTGGCGGCGCTGCCTACGTTGGCCTGATACACGCCATCAGAAGTAATCGGATTCACGCAAGTTGCGCAGAAGCCGCGCGGAAGCTCGTTGTAACGCTCCTTGAGTCCCATTTGCACGTCATAGCGCAGACCGAGGTTGACAGTCAGGCGATGCGTAATTTTCCAGTCATCCTGGAAATACAAATTCCAGACGGGCTGGTAATCAAAGAGTGAGTCGTTCCAGTTGACGTTGCCCCCGCTCGGCAAACCAAGCAGGAAATCGGCCCATCCCGAACCATTCGGCGCGAACGTGCCGCTGCAGGCTGCGCTTGGCGTGAGTCCGAGGCCCGTCGGCTGGTAGCAATTACCATTGAGCGGATCAAATTGTGTCCACTGTCCGTTGAAGCTAAAGGCACCGTTTGCGTTGTTCGTCACCGTGCCATTGATAGGATTTCCGTAGGTGTAATAGAAAACCCCGCCGCCAAAGTGAAAGTTATGAGCCTTGTAGGATTTGGTTAAGTCGGCATCCAGAGAAATGTTTGTCGACGCTTCCAAATCATTTTGATTGCCGAAGATGACTCCATTGCCGCTCGAATCCTGATCCGGAAATCCGTGAATCCGGATCTCGGGAACATCGTTAAGATTGGTCACCGGAGGCGGAGTGATATTCAATCCGATGATGCTTCCTGGCTGGGCAGCCGAGAGAATGCCGTTCGGGTTTCGATTCTGGAAGCGGCTGAACGATATCTTGACGTCGGCAATGAATGTCGGCGAGAACGTGTGCGTCATGTCCTGCGTAGCCGTGTAGCTGTCCCGCTCGAAGAAATTCCCGTTGGCCAAAATTCCCTGAAGTCCGTTGTTACTGCGTGTCTCGTGGCCCTTCTGCATTTCAAAGAAGCTGTACCACTTCGTGTTGTCGCTACTGTTGAAGTCCACGCGGATCATGGGCTGGTTGTAGCTGTAGTAATCCGGCGAGGTCGCAAAGTAATTCGCGGGCTCACCAAATCCGCCGACGTAGTTCTCGGCGCCGCCAACGTTCGGAAGCGGAATGTACCCCGCCTTTAACATCAGATTTGCGGTGTTACTAATCGATGATGCGGGAATCAGAGCCCCGTTGCCCGTCCCCCCGGTGTACGGGTTCACATACTGAATAAGATTCGTGCTATTGCCGCACGTGCTGGGAGGGCCGCCGGTGGAAAATGCTGGCGAACATATCGCATTATTCGGATTGCTGGAGTTTGTGCTGTCACCCGCCTGAAACAAGGTGAGACCGTACAGAACATTCGGGTCAGCCTCAACGCCTCCACTCATGTAACCAGGATCCATGGTCTTGACCAAACCAAAATCAACACCGGGATTTCCGTTGTATCCAGGGCGTAAGTACGCGGGAGGAACATTCCCAGTTACTGTGTTCCGAATCGACTGCCGATAACCTTCGAAACTGAAAAAGAACCAGAGTTTGTCTCTCTTGATTGGCCCACCGAACGTACCGCCAAACTGGTTTTCCACTTGCTGTTGGGTCGGCAAGCCTGCAATGAAAACATTATCGAGAGTGTTGGCATCGAACAGGCTGCCATCCTTGTAGTTTTCGATCAGCTCTCCGTGAAAGCTATTCGTGCCATTCTTCGTTACGACGTTTACGGTGCCGCCGGTCGTTCGGCCGTACCGTGCGTCGTAAGTGTCGGTCATGACGTTGACTTCCTGAATGGAATCCAACGTCGGCGAGACGTTCCAAGTGCCCGCTCCTTGATTGCCATAACTGATCTGCTGAGTGATGTTGGTGCCATTCAGGGTGAACTGGTTAAAGCCCCCAGAATTTCCCGTATTGTCCTGGCCTGTTGGGTCGACGCCGCCGCCCATGATGTAGCCGTTGGTATTGTCCCAACCTCTGGTTCCCGACCCGTTCGTCGTGTATTGGCTGCCCGGAGTGGTAGCGATGAGTGTGTATACCTGGCGTCCCTGGACCGGCACGTTCGCCAACGTTCTGCCATCCAGAACCGTGCCGCCCGAGCCGTTCGCCGTCTCAATCATGGGCGGAGCCGCGGTAACTTCGACCTTCTCAGTTTCTGCGCCGACTTGTAGCGTGAAGTTCTGACCAAAATACTTGCCGGCGAGGAGTAGAACCTTATCCTGAACGGCCGTCTTAAATCCGGCGGCGCTCGCCGAAACCGTATAAGTGCCGGGCACGACATAGGGGATGTAGTAGACACCGGCACCACTCGCCTCCGCCGTATAGATTGACCCCGTATCGTCGTTGACCGCCTTCACCTGGGCCTTGGGAATTACTGCACCAGAGGCATCGGTGATCGTTCCCGTCAGGGTGGCACGAAATTCCTGCGCGGCCGCACGGGGCGGCGTCGCCAGCAGCGCGAGGCAGGCAATCAGGCAGGCAACGGTCAGCAAGCCGCGCATCGCGCACCGATTGAATGTAATGTTCGCCAGAACCTTCATCGAGACCTCCTCGAATTCTCAATCTGCTTCATTCCGCTGTTGGTGGGCCGGGCAGACGTGTTTACAGGACGCTGGTGCAGGAAGGAAATGCGCTTTTGAGCCGACTGGATCGTGCCTTGCGCTTCCACAAAGCCGAACACCGGCGCCGTGGAATCGGTCTCCACGATGAAACCTGTCGACGAATTCGCCAAATAGTACGAGACGTTTTCCGTGCCGGGCGTGGCGCTGCCAAGTGGAGCAAGCGGGAAAGCCGGAGCCGTGGTGATCGAACCGGTGAAGCGCCCGGGATTTGCTCCATCGGCAGAAAATGTGCCGGTTAAAGGCCCGACAATCGGAGTCGCATTGCTCGTTCCCTGCCCTTGGAAGTCTCCCTCGCCGCTGTACGTTCCCGCACTCGAGGTACTCACGGTAAATTGCCCAGTGAATCCGCCGTCGTAATTGCAGCAACCGCCAAGATTATTCTGATCCGATAGCAGGATGCCGTACGCCGCCGTCAGCGACGCCGAGGTATCGGTCTGCGGAATTGCGAGTCCGGTCATATCAGCGACGTCTGTTTCGAGCAGTAGCGCGCCGCCACCGCCGGCTGGATTATTCGGGTCGAGTAGGTTCAGGCTCGGATCGGTCAGGTAGACGTTGTAAGTTTGTCCGGACGAAGCCGTTAGAGTGCCCCGCGGACTCCCGGCAATAGAGTAAGTAGAACCGGCAAGCGAACTGGTAGTCACCGTCCCGAAGGCGTTTACATCCATAACCCCTGCGGTGATATTCCCTCCGCCATCTGTTGTGAGTTGACCCGCAGCAGCCCCAGACTCGCCCCCATTGGTATCGCTGGTAAAACCAAATCCGCTAAAGATGAAGCTCCCACTAAGAGCGCTGTCTGTGGTCCCGACCGATCCTTGCCCATACGCGCTACCCGTATTTCCCGCGTTGCTTGTATTGGTGATCGACGTGAGTCGCAAAACCCCGGGAGTGACGATATAGTAGGCGTATTGCGTGCTCTGGGTCGGTGTGTCGGTGGTTGCACTGAGCGTCAGCGTTCCGCGCCCATTTGCATCAGGAGCGGTGAACGTTCCCGTAAACGGCACGGAACTGTAGCCAGTGCCACCGCCAATATTCTCGTCAAAAATGCCACCGCTCAGCGCGCCCATGCCGTCTGCACTGAAAATTCCTCCCCAGCTCGCGTTGGAGGAATTCGCGCCACTGTAGCCAGCCAGCGTGAACGAATAACCGGAGGACACCTGCGATGCGGCAAATGGGGCTGTTTGCAGATCCATACTGCCCACGCCACCGATCGTGAGCCCGTTAAACTGATCCTCCTCGGCGATCACTAAATGAGAGTTCGAGGTTGCAGTAATTCCCTGAGTCTGCTGAAACGTTCCACAGCAGCTCGTGTTATTCAGACTCATCGAAAGAAATCCGTGGCCGGTCGAATCGAGAGCGTAAGTTCCCGTAATTGACGGGACCGTGGAATAAAATCCATTGGCGGAAGCATCCGCCTCTCCGGCCACGATGTTCCCGCTGCCGTCGAGCGTCACGCTGCCGACCATCCCAAATGAACCGTTGCCCGCCAGCACGAAGGCGTACTGCTGAGCGACGTTGAATGTTGTGCTTACGCTCTTGGTGCTGTCGGCCACAGACGTCGCCGTAATCGTCACGCTGTAACTGAGATTTGGGGTGATCGGCCCATTCGCGGGCGCGACCGGCGGAGTGTAGAGGGTCCCGACACTGTAAGGTGTTGTCGTCGGATTGAACGTCCCGCATGCTCCAACAGGTGTGCAAGCCCATGTAACACCCTTGTTGCTGGTGTCGTTCAGTGCATTGGCAACTAATCCGACCGGCTGTCCGCCAACCGTCGGCGTAGGAGGTCCCTGGGCGATTTGGACTGTGACCGCCCCGCTCGAAGCACCAGGGAGCTTGTCGATTCCATTGCCGCAGGCGGAAAGAATTCCCAATGCGAGGATCAGGATTGACAGTGGCAGGATTCTGCGCATCATTGTCTACCTCGGGTCGAACTGAGTCGATTGACTGGGCTGGCGTTCGAGAAATACTGATTTCCAGGACTGGACTGCCGATTCATTGTGGATTCCTCACAACGACAGCAAGAACATTTGCAGTACACTCTGCGACAGATCTTCACGCGCAATAACGATATTGTCTGGATAATTGCAGCAATATCTCGCAGCCTATCTATTGTCCGAAATATCCAGTGTTTTCGCGCGTGCAGATCTTCGGTTCGGTTGGCAAGTATGGAGAATGTAAGCCACAAAAGAAATAGTAGACATTTAACATTAATTGCACTAACGTAACGTTCCGTGATGACGCCAGCCAATTCACCTGGTTCGCGATCAACGTCCGGTGCCCGGCTCATCGTTCACGAACTCGAAGAATACCTGCGCCATAGTCGGATTCGCCGTGTTCACTTCGGCGACGGCAGCACGGTTCCCCCGCCCCTGGCGTACGTCACAAATTTCCCGCGTCTCTCGATTCCAATTTCGGGCTGCCACACGATGGACCTGGCCCATAATGGACGCACGGAGGCCATCCGGCCCGTTCGCGGCCATGCTGTTTTGATCCCTGATCATGCCTGGAACAAACCCGATTGGTCTGGGCACGTTGACGTTCTCACCTTCTTATTCGGAGTAAAACAAATTGGCATAAGCCTGGTGCGGCACAGCGGCGGCTGCCAGGTACCGGCAAAAGCGGTAAAGGCTAGCGTTCATGGCGGATACGACATGCCCACGCACAGTATTCTGGCGGCATTGATGGTAATGGCGGCGGACGATTCCAAGGGGCCACTGCCGCGGCTTTTGACCGAATCGTTGCTGCATGCCTGTCTGCGCCTTTTGAAAACACCCGAGAAACAGAAACCTCGTAAGGCAGTTCGCACCTACGAGTCCGTCTGCCTGTATGTTCAGGAGAACTTTCATTCGCCGATTACCCGCGAAAGTGTGGCCCAACACTTTGGGCTCGCTCCGAACCACATTTCCCGCCTCTTCCGGAAGGAAGGGCTCATGCGATTCAACGACTATCTCAACCTGGTGCGGGTGAACCGAGCCAAGTTTATGCTGCAGAACTACAATATGACGCTAAAGGAGATCGCCGCCAGTTGTTGTTATTCCGATCCAGCATATTTCTGCCGGGTTTTTAAGAAAATCTGCAAAGTGACCCCGACAGAATACCGATCCGACAACGCAACCCAGGTCTCGGCATGACATCCAGCAAGCACTCTCAACAAATGTTACGTAGGTACAATAAACGTTCCATCTCTCCTATTTCCCGGAGTAGGACGAATCACACATACTACGGAACTGCTCATTGGCGGAACGACTTCGACTCGAGCGAGATACTACTGAGCGTGGTTTGACAGCGATGGGCAAGTTGCGGATGGATTTCCGCGCCACTGAATCGAACAGGCGAAGGTCCAACTATAAGAGGATGTTTGACGCTACAATGCACGCGTCCTTATAGGACTGGTCTAACTTCCAATGGTTGAATCACTTCAGAGATTGAGGAGGCACTTGCTGACAGGAGTGTCGTATGCGATTCCTTTTATCGCATGCGGAGGCATTCTGGTGGCGTGCGCGATTGCTTTCGCGCCAATGACGCCTGCTGGACCTGACTTTTCTGGTTCTCCTAGGCTCAAGCTCATCCTCGATATCGGCACGACTTCATTGCTTCTGATGCTGCCTGTGCTCGCGGGGTACATCTCTTATTCCATCGGAGACAAACCCGCCCTTGTTCCTGGATTCCTCGGCGGCTATCTCGCAGGACAGGTAAAGGCTGGTTTCCTGGGAGCCATTCTCGCCGGCCTCGTTGCCGGATATTTAGTGCAAGCTCTCAAGAAGATACCCGTCTCTAAGTATCTTCGTCCGATCATGCCCATCTTGGTGATCCCGATCATATCCGGGGGCATAGTCGGCGTGCTAATGATCAAGGTCCTCGGACTGCCGATCGCATTGCTTATGGATCACGCCAATCGCGCTCTCTTATCGATGAGCACGGGAAATGACTTGATCTTAGCCCTTATTCTCGGATCGATGATCGCTTTCGACATGGGAGGACCTGTTAACAAAACAGCATTTTTCTTTGGCGCTGCCATGATCCGCGAGGGAAATTTTCAGATTATGGGCGCTTGTGCCGCCGCCATCTGCACGCCCCCTCTAGGCATGGGCCTCGCCACCCTCGTGCGCAAAAATGTTTGGAGTACTGAGGAACGCGAGGCTGGCCTGGCTGCCATCGCTATGGGATTGATCGGCATCACCGAGGGGGCGATTCCATTCGCAGCCGCCGATCCCCTCCGCGTGATCCCGAGCATTGTTGCCGGTTCGGCCGTAGCGGCTGCAATCGCGATGAGGGCACGAGTGGGAGATCATGCGCCCCACGGAGGCCCAATTGTCTTGCCTGTGGTGGATCATCGAATCGCTTACATATTTGCTATTGCGGTGGGAACCGTCATAACCGCCATACTTATTCTCTTACTCAAATATAAGGCTCCACTGCAACAGAACGGGAAGGAGTACTGATGAAACTCGTCGCTGTTACTGCGTGTCCCACTGGTATTGCCCACACTTATATGGCCGCCGCCAGGTTAGAGAAAGTTGCCAAGAGCTTTGGGCATGAAATCAAAGTTGAGACCCAGGGCGCCATGGGAATCGAGAACAAGCTTACCGAGAGTGATATCCGTCAAGCGCAGATAGCGATTTTCGCTGTCGACATCGAAGTCGAGGGCCGCGAAAGATTCAATGGGGTAAAGGTAATCCAGGTTCCGCTCCAAGAGGCGCTAAAGAATCCAGAAGGAATCTTTTCGAAGATTCAACGTTAAGGATGACAGAGGGTAAAGAAAATTCGACGCAGTTCATCTTTTCGTGTCCGCTCGCCAGCGGCCTGCACGCTCGCCCGGCCAGCCATCTCGCGGAGGTAACGAACCGCTTCGCTTGTGAATGTACTCTGACCAACTTACGCAATGGCCTCGTGGCGAATTGCAAAAGCGTGCTTGGCGTCATCGCGGCTGACATCCGGGCGGGAGACCGTTGTTCGGTGTGCATCAGTGGGCCTCAAGCACCAGCCGCAACTGCCGCGCTTCGCCGGTTCGTGGAAGATGTCCTTCCCGGTTGCGATGTTCCACTTGCCACTCTTGATACTTCTACGCAGAGCAACACTCCCCCGCGAACTTTGCGTCAGGCGCACGTCGCTTGTGTTTTCGGCACTTCTCTTAGCCGTGGTATCGGTCAAGGCAAAATTGTAACCCTCAGTCGGATCGCAATTCCTCGCGATATAGATACGCAGGCTCCAAGCGACATTCAGGTGGAGTTGGGAAAAATCAAATACGCCTTAGAAGCCGTCCGGGAACGGATTTGCGAGAAACTCAAATACTGTCTCACTCCGGCGGGTACCGCTGTACTTCAGGCGGAGCGGGCAATGGCTGGCGATGTCTTCCTGCGTCAGAAGCTTGAGGATGAGGTTCGGCAAGGCAGGTCTGCACCTCGAGCTGTGATTCAAGCCGCTGAATTCTTCATCGATTTGTTAGGACACTCTGAGAATGAGTATGTGCGACAGCGCGCGGCTGACATCGAGGAAATCTGCCTGCAGCTTATCGAAGAACTATGCGGCACGCTTCCTGAATCGGCAGTTGATCTGGACCTGCCTTCGGTTTTGGTTGCGGAGACCATCGGTCCCCAGCAGCTTCTTGGGCTCGACCGCCGTTGGCTGAAGGCTTTGATACTCGAGCAGTCAGCAACAACTTCGCATGCGGCTATCCTCGCCCGTTCGCTCGGGATTCCAACCCTAGTCGGAGTCAGAAATGCCCGGCAGTTACTCACGCCCGGCTGCGAAGTCCTTGTGGATGCGAATCGAGGCATCGTAATTCCCGAACTTTCCTCGGTAGTGAGAAGATTCTATGAACGTGATCACGAGATGTTCGAGCGTCGTAAACGGGCCTCGGCCAGCCGGGCTCTAAGTCTTGGCATAACTCCAACAAGAACTCTTGAAGTCGGGGCCAACGCTTCTTCCGGTGAGGAGGTAAACACCGCATTCGAGAATGAGGCGGAGGGTATCGGACTATTCCGCACGGAGATGATTTACCTCGGCCGGCAGGAACCCCCGTCAGAAGAAGAGCAGTTCGCAATTTATGCGCAGGCCGTGCGCAGCGCCAAGGGAAAGCCGGTCATCATCCGCAGCTTCGATATCGGAGGTGACAAGAAGGTGCCTTATCTGAGTCTTCCAGAAGAGGACAATCCGTTTCTGGGATACCGAGGAATTCGGATCTACGACCAGCATAGCGAGCTGTTGCAGTCACAGTTGAGAGCGATTCTTCACGCCTCCGTCGACGGCCCGGTTCAGATCATGGCTCCCATGGTCGCGTCCGTCGAAGAATTCCGCCAGTTTAAAGTAGCGGTTTCGCGGGCAGCTCAGTGTCTCTCCGACAAAGAAATTCCTTTCCGCTCCGACGTCAAACTCGGGATCATGATCGAAGTTCCATCAGTCGCATTTGCTCTCGAGAAGTTTTGTGAAGAGGTTGATTTCTTCAGCATTGGAACCAATGATCTTAGCCAATACTTTTTTGCTGCCGATCGCACTAACTCGGGTGTCGCTTCATCATTCTCCGTTCGTCATCCGGCATTCTTGCGATTCTTGCAGCATCTTGTGGATCGGATTCGTAGCGCCGGAAAATGGGTTGGAATGTGTGGCGAAATGGCAGCGGACCCGCGCAATCTGCCGCTTCTCGCCGGCTTGGGGCTGGATGAACTGAGCGTGCCCGCTGCGGAAGTACGCGAACTCAAACAGAAGGTCTCAGAACTTTCTGCGGAACAGTGCTCCTCGCTGCTATCTCGGGCTCTCGCCTGCACCGAAGCTAGCGAGGTGGATGAGCTTTTGACGACCCAGTCGGTCGGCCAGCCCGCGCCATTGCTCAGCGAAGATCTCGTCTTGCTTGAAAGCACCAGCCGCACAAAAGAAGAAGTTATTCAGGAGATGGTCGATGCTTTTTACGTGCATGATCGGACGGCCGATCGGGATGCAATGGAAGAAGCGCTTTGGGCACGCGAAGCCGAGTACTCCACAGGGCTCGGACACGCCTTCGCGATTCCGCATTGCAAAACAGACGCCGTGACCGCCAACTCGATCTGCATCCTCCGGCTCCAGGAATCTATCGAGTGGGACTCCATCCAGGGGGAACGCGTGCGCATGGTCGTCCTTCTCGCAATGCGGAGTTCCGACGGCGCCAACAGCCACATGCAGGTCTTTTCGTCGCTCGCCAGGCGTTTAGACGATGAAGACTTCCGAGAACACTTACTGAAGTTCGAAACCCCACGGCAAATCACGACCTATCTGGATGAGCAGCTCGGGTTGTCCACACCCTTGGTTCCCGTGAACACAAATTCGTCGGCCGAACGGAATTAGGGGAACGACGACCAGCCCTCTCGACTGCATCCTAATGCTGGTGCGCCTTCATCGCACGCCACGAAGACGCACTGTTTCTCGGGCCGCCCGGCACCAAAATATCTATCTTCGGCGGCCAACCTGCCTGAATTCAATAACTTTGCGTAGAGGTATCAGAAAATCATGAACCAACCCCTATCAACAAGAACTCACAAGGCCCAACTCCGAGTCGATTCCCCCGCGAGCGTGTTCTCACCTAAGCGTCGCACACTCCAGGGTCTCGAGGTAGCCGAATGAAATGGACGTTCGTCGTTGTGGTTGTCGCGACAATGCTCGCGGCAACGCCGTTCGGGGTCACCCAAGAAACACAAGAAAAAGCCCCGGCGAAGGCTCCCGCTGGGCCTTCTTTTCCCAAATGTGCCGATCCACTTTCTACGGTCGCTGTCCCTGATGCCCCGCATGGACTATTCGCGATCATGTTTCCTGACCGGCGCAAGCAGGCTCGAACAACGGAGCTTCTGTTGCACAATCCGGTCGTCTGCGGCGCAAATTTCTATCTCATCTGGAACCAGATCGATCGCGGTCCGAATGCGAATCCCCGGTACGACTGGTCGGAGATCGACGAAAAAATCGCGCCATGGATCGAAGCCGGCAAACGCGTGAACTTTGTCACCTGGGCCACGGGCTACAGCGGCGGATCAAAGGCGACTCCGGACTTCGTCTTCTCCAAAGTGGACTCCGTCGATTGCCCCAACTTCGGGCGCGTCCCCGTCTTCTGGCAAAAAGATTTCATGACGAACTATCAGGATTTCATGGCCGCAATCGTCGAGCATTACGGCAGCAATCCGAATGTGGGCTACATCCGCTTCGGACTCGGCGGCGGCGGCGAGACTTATCCCGCCTGCATGTACGCGCTGAAGCGCCACGGATTCTCTCCAGGCGTGTGGCGTAAGTACATCCTCGACATGCTCGATTACGAGAAGTCGCTGAATTCTCCGAAGCAACTCATGGTCGGCATCAACAGCTTTGGTCATCCCGAGGATCTGGGCTTTGCCGACGCGGTCGCCGAGCGAGCCGCACGCAACGGAATCGCATTCGGCAGCCAAAGCCTCTCAGTGGAAGATGCAGAGAACGAACAAAGCGGCCGGCCGTGCGCCGTCGACTGGTGCCGCAACTTCCATCGATGGCAGGGCAAGGTCGCGCTCGAACTGCAGACCCGCAAGGCCAGCAATCCGGATCGCTCCGGCATCATCGGGTCGATGGTCGAGCTGCTGCCGTTCGCGTTGCGCATGAAGACGCAGATGATAGAGATTTATCCGGAAGACTGGTACGTAGCCTACGACCCGTCCTCTGCGGACTACGAACAGCACCACGAGGAATATCAGAAGGCCTACGAAGCAGCCGCTATGGTATTAGGCGGAAGCTGACGGCGCAAGAATGGATGATCGGTTCTGCGAGAGCGGGAACCATCGCCGAGAGGCATCGCTGCGATGCCGGCATCTTGCACCCGCAAGTCGTTATCGCAGCAGCTCGTGCATCGGGATTCTCTGCCCACAACAGCCATTGCGAGCGAGAAATACACACGTAGTGGGAACCAAAAGAAAAGGTGGTACGGCAGAGGAGCGAACCGGAATCGAGGTCGATTACACAAGCTCGAAGCTAGGAAGTCGGAGTGCCTTTTGGTCAAACGTCAACGTGCGAGTACATCCTGCCTGCGCTCCGAGTTCTGCGATTAGCGCGTCCGTGAATGATCCGCGTCCTTGTTTTAGAGCAATCATGGCAGTGAAGACTTCCTGCTCGTTTTCGATCGCCAGAACCTCAACCTGCAGCACGCGCTCGACAGCAGTTGCGATTTCCTGCGCGGTCAGACCATAAGCGCGATCGAGCACCCATACCGTTTCGACCATTGCCACGACGCTGACAAAACCCGGGGTCTTCGCCGTCAAACGACGTTCAAGAATTTCCGTGGCCCTGGCTGACTGTACAGAGTCGTCCTGAGTGAGATAGCGTATCAGGACGTTGGTATCGAGCCCGATCATCGATGTCGTCGCCGCGGATTTGGACTCAAAGCACACTCGGCAACCGCTGCGGTCATTTGCTCGGTCGTCACGGGCCGGGCCTTCCGCGATTTGACCATACCGCGTATCGCCGAAGCGGAGAGTTTCGGCAACAAGACTGCACTGCCATCGGGATGCAGGAAGAACTTAACCCGATCGCCCGGCTGCAGACCAAGATGTTCACGGATAGCTTTCGGGATGGTGGCTTGGCCCTTGACGGTGATCGCGGATTCCATCTTCCCCTCCATTACATATTAACAAATGTAATACCAAGACTCAGTCCGCACGTCAAGCCGGCAATTCACCTTGCCACGGTGGCGCATTCACCAACTGGCTCGACAAATGCGACGCCCTCGTCCATATTTGTTTCTCATGGCCACAAAAATTAAGCGCATCGGCATTCTCACGGCCGGCGGCGACAGCCCCGGCCTGAACGCAGCCATCCGAGGTGTCGGCAAAGCCGCGCTTGGCTACTACGGGTGGGAGATCGTCGGTTTTCGCGACGGCTTTCGTGGCTTGGTGGAGAACCGACGAATCAATCTGGATGGGGCCGCTCTTTCCGGCATTCTCACCATCGGCGGCACGATTCTCGGCACCAGCCGCGACAAGCCTCATCGCATGGTGATGAACGGCCAAACGAAGGACATGACCGGCGTCATCCGGAGGAATCTCAAGAAGTGGGGAATCGATTGCGTGGTCTGCCTGGGGGGAGGCGGCACTGCGAAGAACGCCCTGCGCCTGCACCGGGCAGGGATCCATGTGATTACGTTGCCAAAGACGATTGACAACGATGTGGCCATGACCGACGCCACTTTCGGCTACGCTACCGCTTTGGACATTGCCACCGAGGCGATCGACCGCCTACACAGCACTGCTCACAGTCACCACCGCATCATCGTGGCCGAGGTCATGGGGCATCGCGCCGGTTGGCTTACGCTGGGCGCCGGACTCGCCGGGGGTGCGGACGTGATTCTCATTCCCGAAATCCCTTACGACGTAGAAAAGATCGTCAAAGCCATTCGCCGACGAAGCAAGCAAGGAAAAAACTTCAGCATTGTCGCGGTAGCCGAGGGCGCGATGAACCGCGACGACGCGCGTATCTATGACAGGGCCAGAAATAAACTGGAACGCTCCACTACCTTGAACAACAAGATCGAGGCCAAACGCGAAATCGCCGCGCTTGATGTTCGGCATCAGGGCAACACGATGCGCCTCGCCAGACAGCTTGAGGAACTGACGCGCCTCGAATCCCGCGTGACCATCCTTGGCTATGTGCAGCGCGGCGGTACGCCGTGCGCGGCAGATCGCATCCTCGCCACTCGCCTCGGCACAGCGTGCGCCGATCTGATTAAAGAGGGGAAATTTGGCGTGATGGTGGCGGCCCGCGGCGACGGAACCGAGCCTGTGCCTCTGGATAAAGTGGCAGGCAAGCAAAAGTCCGTTCCGCTCGACCATCCCTGGATAGACACAGCTCGCAGACTAGAAACCTGCCTTGGTGATTGAGACCAAGAAATGCATGCGAAAGCCTCCCCACGTGGAACTTGCGACGCTTTCAGATCGTATTTCAGAACATGAAGAATTCGCAGAGGATCACGCTCCTCACACTCGTTCTGGCATTACCGATCGGTGCGTACGCTCGCAGCCCAACGGAGGCCGTCAGCACTAAGCCGGCGTCAGTTCCACCACTCTGGGGTAATCTTCAGCCCGGAACCCATGCCGTGGGCTTCTGCACGATCTTCCGCTACGACAGCTCACGAACCTGGAAATCGACGCGCCATTACGATGGAACCTTCTCTCCTGATCTGAAGGGCCGTCCGATCCAAATCAATATATGGTACCCAGCCTCACCAGCTCCATCCTCGAAGAAAATGCGCTTTGGCGACTATGTCGACCAGAGCGCACCGGCAGATTTTAACGAGCTTAATACCATCATGAGGCAACGCAGCCGTGATGACGCCGTCGGGGCCGTTCCTCGAAATGCGATCCCAGGGTTACAGGCGGCCGAGACGAATGCAGTTCGCGACGCTCCATGGGCAAAGGGAAGTTTTCCGGTTGTTCTGTATTTCGGCGGACTGAATGCCCCAATCAATTCCAATGCCATTCTGGCTGAGTATCTGGCCAGTTACGGATACATAGTGGCGAGCATCTCGTTACTTGGGCCATCTGATCAGGAAGCCTTTCAATCGCGAACTGCCGATGACCTCGAATTGTCGGTGCGTGATATGGAGTTTGCGTGGTCTGCTCTGCAAAGTGAGCCGAGCGTCGACAAAACCAAGCTTGCGGTGATGGGACATAGTGTCGGCGCCATTGAGGCTGTCATTCTGGGTTTGCGCAACGCCGATGTGTCGGCCGTCGTTGCATTGGACGGGACCTATGGGTTCCAGGGCCTTTCGACTGTACTCACGCATTCCTATGGCTACGCCCCTGAAAAGATGAGGGCCGCATTTCTCGACCTTCGCCGTGCTCAAGGTGCACAGGGCAACGAGCCTCTCGACCTCAGTGCAGTGGAGTCTTTTCGCCATTCTGCTCGCACTTTCGTGACGATAGAAAAGATGCACCACAGCGACTTCACTTCCTTCGCAATGATTGGAGCACAATTTCATACGCATCTGCCGACTGGCTACCCACTCAACGGGTGGAACCGGGAGACCGGTCGTGCCGGATATGAGGAAGCATGCAGGATTGGGCGTTCGTTCCTCGATGCAAAACTGAAATCGGATTCAAATGCCTTAGCCGAGACCGATCTTCTTGCAAAAGAGAATGAGGGAATTTCTGTGAAGCACGTGGCTTCCGTCCCGCCTCCGCCGTCTCCGCTGGATGCCGCGGCATTGGCCGGCACGAATGGAGTTGAGGCCGCAAAGCGGGCTTTCATCGCAAGTTGCGGAGACGACAAGCTGGCCTCCTGCATGGACGAGAACCGTTTCAATACCTGGGGATACAATCTGCTGGGCCAACAACGTCCGAAGGATGCGCTGGCAGTCTTCGAGCTGAACGCGTGGGCACATCCGCAATCCGCAAATGCACAGGACAGCCTCTCGGATGGATATCTTGCTGTTCACGACAAGGACGATGCAAGAGCTGCGGTGCAACGTGCCATTGCGCTTGTGCCGGCTGACGACTCACTTGAGCCTAACGCGAAATCATCATTCTTGTCCGAGGAAAAAGCCAAGCTTCAGACCATGCAATAGTTTCAATCACAGCAACGTTTGATTGCCGGAACATCCCTTCAACGGACTTCATGGGCGAGCCCAGAGGGCGCGGTTCTGCTGCAAGGTTCGCAGTTCCGGTCTTGTCAGACCGAGTTTGTCGATGTCCTTGATCTCCTGAAGAGGTGTCAGGACGTTGAAGTCCGATCCGAAAAGGAATCGCTTCATCCCGATTCTGCGCATCTGTTTGAGCAGCGCCGCAGTCGCCTCCGGTTTCTCGTCCGGCGTGTCGGAACGTAAGAGATATCGAAAAGCACGCGCCGGGTGAAGTTATCCAGAAATGAGCTTTCTGAGGCGCTGATAGATTGGGGAGTGTTCGGCCAAGAGAATCCCGACAGCAGCGACCTCGCATCTGATGATTCCGTTTCGTCGACCGGGCTTGTCGTTCACGACGTTCGATCTTGCGCCACGCTCGTGTTCACAATTGCGCTTTCATGGTCGGGCGTTCTGAGAGTCTGTTCATATTGCAGCCAACGGCTTCTTCACTCGAATTTTGCTTTTCAACCAGTCGTGGAGGATAGAAAGATCGACTGGCGGAATGCGAAGAAACTCGCACCCTACTCTTCCGAACTCCCGCGTCCACAAGACGCGAACCTCCAAGAGCAGCTCTCTCGGAGTTCCGGGTAACAACGCTCGAAAGGAGAGTACATCGCCGCAAATGAGCTGCTCTCTTGTACTGAGCCCCACTCCTCCATCGCCGATATCTGTGACGGTCACTGCAATCCTACGATTCTCCCCGTCGGTTGCATTCACCGGCATCATCAACGGATACCGGGCGTGCAAGCGATAGTCCTGCAACATCATGGCGTACGCAGCTTTCAGCGATTTCGTGCCAGACTCGGCCGTTACGGGTTTCTTGAGAACGACATGAGCCCCCGGAATCGGGCAATCTGAGGGAGTGATGGCCACGATGGTGGGTTTCTTCCACTTCCCGGCTTGTCGGAGTTCTCTCAGGAACTCGGAAGACGCTTCGCCCTCCCAATCGAGGACGACGAGGTCTGTACTGCCCTTCATTCCTGCGGAGAGAGCCTTCGATGAGTTGAGGCAGAGATCGATTGAGATCGAAAGTTGGCGAAGTACCCGATCAATGGTGCTGAACACTCCCGGATCATGGGAGACAAGTAAGCACTCGAATGCCATGTCCGATGTCATTTCCACCTCAATCTACAAACTGAATTACCGGACCGACAGACACGCTCAGGATCGTAGCGGCAACGCGAAACTCGCGTTCGTTTATGCGTGCTGCCTCTCTGCCCAGGGTCTTCCTCTCTCTTAGTTTTTGAACTGCACATCCTAAACGTGCGCTTTAACGCGAATCAAGAGCTGTGACAAGACTCCATAAAGCTGATCAACATCGACAGGCTTGGCCAAAAAATCGGCAACGCCCAACTTCGCAGCGGCGTTCCGCACCTCCGAGTCGCAGCTGCCGCTTACTACCACAACTGGAATGCCTTGAGTCTTGACTGAACGCTTTAGCCTCTTGAGAACGTCAATACCGGAGCCACCCGGCATGTTTATGTCGAGCACGATGGCATCGGGTGCAGTCCGCAACGCGACCATTCCTGCCTGGCACGCATCCTGGGCGACCACCACCTCGAAACCGTTATTTTGTAGAGCTCGGGTGAGTAGCGCTATTTGGAAGCGGGAGTCGTCTGCCACAAGTATCTTCGGCATAGGGTGTCGCTATCTCCTCATACCTGAGGGTGTGCTCGGAAGTTCCGTAAAGGTTTTCCTTAATGCAGCCAAAAGGGGCTCTGCACCCTGGTCCAGTGCAAGATCAGTCTTCGTCAGAAAGGCGAACGCCCCATCGCTCCGCAATCGCTCGGCATTTGTTTGCGAGAGTCCAGTGAGAACCACGACGGGAATGTCTCTAGTTGTAGGCTCTTTCTTGAGTGCCTTCAAAACATCAAGCCCGCTCATTTTCGGCAACATCATGTCGAGTAGAATCAGGTCCGGCATCTGCTCGCCGGCCATCAGCAAAGCTTCATCTCCATCGCCGGCGAAGCTCATCTCATAGCCCGCATGAGTGAGTGCCCGTCCGGTCGCCATTCTCAAGAGCTTGCTGTCTTCAACAAGCAAGATTTTCATGGCAGGATCCCAGCGTTCCAGGTAACTACGTTGGAATGCATTTTGCGTATCGGGGACCATAGCTGCAACTCAACGCCCAATCTCAAACCCAGCTAAGGTCCTGATTTGACATGTTCTAGCAGTCCTGAGGGAATCTGACAGGCGTCGCACTGTCCTTGCTTTAGAAAAATTCCGGTTTATGGACTGTGGTGGGTTGCAGCGCGACGCGAATGAGAGGCGTCGCGCCTAGCCGTTGACTACGATCAGGCCCTCCGTGAAGTCGCGGCGTGCCTGCTTTCTGCGAAGGCACGAGCCGCATGACTCGGCGAAGGATTGTACAAGTGAGCTGACCCGCGCCCACGTTCGCCTAAGCGTCGGCTCGGATAAACGTAAAGAGGATAAATAAGCTCGGCAAGATCCGTCGTCTGTCCTTGAAAGTCGTTCTCAATGTGAGTACAATTGTTCTCGGAATGAGTACAACCCACAACGGTCTCGCGGACCTGCTATTCGGCCGGACGCGCGGAGCACTTTTGGCGTTGCTTTACGGCCGCGCGGATCAATCCTTTTATACCCGACAAATCGCACGCGAAGTTGACGGCAGTGTTGGCGCGGTTCAACGAGAACTCGAAAATCTGTCGAAAGTCGGGCTGATCGTTCGCAAATCGGTAGGCAGTCAGGTTTTCTATCAGGCCAATCGAGACGCACCCATATTTCGAGAGATGCAGGCCCTAGTGAACAAAACCGTTGGCATCTTCAGTATTCTCCAGGCGGCTCTGCACCCTCTGTCGAAGCGAATCTCGGTGGCATTTGTGTACGGGTCAGTCGCGCGAGAAGAGGAAACAGCCCAGAGCGATGTCGATCTAATGGTCGTCGGGAAGGCGACGCTTGACGAAGTGTTATCGAGGCTCTCTCCAGTGGAAAAAAGTATCGGCCGTCCCATCAACCCGACCGTGTATTCTGTCTCAGAATTCAAGTCGAAACTTGGAACCGAGAATCATTTCCTGACTTCCGTACTCAAAGGCCAAAAATTATTCCTGATGGGAGACGAGAGTGAGCTTAGAAAAGTGGGTGGAGCACGGTTGGCTAAGGCGGGAGCCGACCAGCCCCAGTGAGATCAAAAATCTCTTGGGGATCGTAGAACGGAGCCTCGCAGATTCAAAGGTCGAAGCCGTATCGACCGACCTCCGATTCATTGCGGCCTTCAACGCCGCGCTCAGCGTCGCGACAACCGCGTTCCGTGCCTCAGGGCACCGCACCGCAACCCAAGCAGGCCACCACGTAAAAACGATCGAATCTCTGGAACTCACAACAACGGCCGATCCGAGCCTCATTCAAAGATTTAAGACGTTCAACAACAAGAGGAACAAATCGGTTTATGACGTCGCCGGAGCAGTCACAGGCCAAGAACTGGAAGCGATGACAAAGCTTGCGATCGAACTGAAGGACAGCACTCTCGCCTGGTTGCAGAATTCTCCCCGAGCTGTTGGAAAACTGAGCCCGTATTTCATGTCTGGGCGCGTAATCCCCTCCCACATCCACCTCAGTGTCCAGCGATCCTCGGCCCGAAAGGGATTTGCGCTAGATCAGTAGCTGATGAAGAACGCCCCATTGTGGTCGCTGCCTTTGGCACGGGAACGCTCTTAGACTGCAACCCGCTGTGACCGCGATCACTGACACCACCGAACTTCAAGCCGAAAATGCGCGTGTAATTCGCTTGCCTCTCCGAAGAGCAGTTCCCGCCCGTTGAGACGCAGCACCCCTGAGGCGAGCCGTTGATCCGCTGCAATCCCGCTCCGCTTCCTGCCACGGGCAGCGGGTCGGCCTTGTGACCCTGTGCTTTAACTTTCAGTCCAACGCTTCATTGCAACCCATGAAAGGAGTTCATATGTTTGCACGCATTCTGGAGTTTGTCCCGAAGCTGGAGAAGAAAGAGGAGTTCGTCCGGGTCATCAAAAATGAGGTTCTACCCATTCTCAACAAGCAGCATGGCTACCTGGAAATGCTGCCTTTCTTCCCCGAAATCAAGAACGAGAAGGCGATCACCATCAGCCTGTGGACTGAGAAGAAGGATGCGGAGCGCTACGAGCGGGAGTGGTTCCCGAAAGTCGAGGAAATCCTCAAGCCCTATCTCACCACCCCCATCACCTTCAAGTACTACATGGTGGAGACCACCCTCTGCGAGCACTTCGAGAAGACCCTCGCCGTCTGACCGAAGCAGGCCTTTTCTCTAGGACCACCGGGCTGGAGCAGCGCTGTGGCGCTCCAGCTCGGTGGGAGACCAAATAAGTGTCGGGAACAGGCAATTACACGCAATACAAAAGGCGATCCAGCGAACTTGAATCTAGCTCGTCGACAACGGAGGTCTCCCATGGCACAAGTACATGGTTTGAGCCGCGACACAACACAAGTCGGGTCATTGCCCTTGCCCTCTGGAACAAAACGGCGGCGATTGGCTCTCTCGTTCGCAGTTGCCGGAGCGCTCAGTTTCTGGTTTCCCTATGTGGTTGTCCATATCGATGCAGGACCCAGTTTTGATTCTCGGCACGTATGGGTATCCACGATCCTTATGTCAGCAACATTCTTGTGTGCTTATGTGGTCGCACGAAGGCTTGGGATGAAGCGGGACTTCAAATGGGTCGGTCCTGCGATGCTGCTCGGTGTATGGCTCTCTGGCGGACTATTCATGACGCTCACAACGGCGTCGGGCGGCGCATTCGTTGGTGTCGACGGAGTTGGGCGACTGCTCATAATTGTGCTGTCGGTAATCCCGGTAGTCACCTTCTTATTGGCGGCCGAGGAGGGCAGCTTGTTGGCTTTGCTTGCGGTGACGCTGGGCGCACTCCTTCTTTGCGGTGTTCGGGCGAGTTGGACGCTTCTAACTTCCGTTCCGTCGCCGCCGAGGAACAACTAGCTACGAACCCGCACTGCACGAACGACCCACGGTCGCCTGATGTGATCGCGGGTATGACATAGCGTTGCGCCGCGTAGGGTGCTCCTGCCTTCCCCAAGTCGACTGCTGTTCTGAACGAGTGACCCTAGGGCTGACGGGCAAACAGGAAGTGATGTACCTGTCTGCGGCCTTACCGTCAGACCTCCAGCGTTTCTTAGACTTGAAGTATGGAATTGCCCGTCCCGGGTGTCACCCTTCTACAGTCACTCGAATTCAGACTTGGCCGCCGGGAGCCTTGGGTTTGTCCGGTTTCCCTACTTTGTGCGTCTGCTCACAGTGGGCTGTGGCGTCGGTCACATAGTCCCGCCGACTCTCCGGCCTATTCTCCCTCTACTGCTCGCCGATGGAGCCCACTAAATGGTCAACGACACAGCGTCCGCTAATCTGCACCACATCCTCGAACATGTGAGCGCGAAGATAGCGGAGAACCATGAAGTGGAGAGAGTGTTGCTGACTCGAGACAAACAGCCAGCCGTCTGAGATGACATCCGAAATGAGCCAGCAAATGGGAGATCAATTCGAAACTCTAGAGAGTGCTTATGATCTTGTGACACTGCTGGGCGAAACTGTCGCCGAAGCGAAGCGAGAACTCGAAGGTGACGTACAGCGAAAATCCGTTTCGGATCATTCACGCCGTCTGGATGCGCTACGAGTGGCCCTATATAGCCTCGACAAACTTGGACTTCACGTAAATCGAAGCCAGAGGATTCTTAACGATCTTCGTACCCTGCGACGGCTGTTATTCGAAGAGCGGGGAAGGACTAGCGCGGCACAACCCCTAACAGTACAACATACGAGTCGCGCCGTGCAGTTAGCTCCCGATTCTCTCGGCAATGTCAGTCAATCGGCCGCATCAGCCCAAAATTCCGTAGCAGCCTAACCCGTCATGGGAGGTATTCCATGTCCGACAATCTCGACGACTCAACCGCACGACTAAAGCAACTCGTGGAGCAAATTATGAATGAAACAGACCCAGTGAAGTACGACGAAATTGGGTGCGAAATCTGGGGAGCCCTCAGCGAACGCGAACGCCTTATGAAACAGACTTCTCCTCCAGTAAAGCAGAATGGTGAATCGACCCACAAGAACGCTGCGTGAGCCCAATCACATGATGCCGTACTGCAACACGCCGTGTATTCATTCTCTCTCTGGCAAGCTACGCTGAAACCGAGGTGTTTTTATGACTCACAAAACCGCAGAACATGCGTATCTCGTAAGCGCATGGTGGACTTCCGGACGAACCGGTATCGCTAAGTCGGACTCGGCTCCCAATGCCATCCACTTTGCAGCCCCAAAGGAATTTGGCGGGTTGGAAGGTCGCTGGACTCCAGAAGAACTCTTGTTGGCTGCCCTCGCGGGGTGCTTTACCACCACGCTGCGTGCCATCGCGGGCAATATGCGATTCGACTTTACCGATCTGCAAGTAGAAGCCAGTGGCACAGTCCGCAAAGCCGCTTCTGGTTATGGTTTCAGTGAAATCGTACTTCGTCCAACCATGAAGATCGCCGAGTTCGGCGAGCGGAACCGGGCTGTCGATCTTTTAAAGAAAGCAGAGCGGCTCTGCCTGGTTTCTCGCGCCCTCGATATACCTTTGAGGTTCGAACCTCAGCTGGAAGTTACCCCAGCGGTGATCTCAATCTGAAGCAGAACAAAAAAACCCGCAGGCCCGCGGCTCCAGACAGCCGCGCAAAACGACAGAGGAGAGAAAATGGCTACAGAGTTCTGTCAGAAGTGCAAGCAGACTCATCCGGGGCGAACCTGCGACCATGACGACAAAGGCGAATGCGCTGACACGCTCGACGTAGATGAAAATCCAAAAACGTCCGGCGAGGCGTTAGAAAAGCCATTCACGGCGAAAGCGTCTCCTGGCCAAGGCTCGCACTCGCGATAAAGCAAACACCAGCGATTGCGCTGAAAATCTCCTTCGAGTCAACATCCCACCCGAGACCGCACTCGCCGCATACAGCCATTCATCTTCTTTTGTAGAGATCCGAACCAGCCATTGGCTTCGAATGGCGCACAACGGCGCCGAGGCTCCAACAATTCCTCATTCTGTCTGGCCCGATTCTGCCAAACTCATTGCGTCTTGCGCAGCAGCTTCCAAGGGATGAGACTTCATTTGGTAAATGTGCGCAGCAGATAAGGACAATAGCAGTTGGGCAGCCCGCCGCATCTGGTATTCGCGCAACCGGTCCCCGATCGCATTGTCTGATGCGCCGAGGAACTCGTGTAGGTGGCCAACAACAGCACTTATTGCGATGAGCCCTGGGCCGGTCGAGCAGGGCTCACGGCGGGATCCCCTACATATCAATACTGGCGTTGCTCAATTCCTCTCGCCTAAAAGCGAAATTATTCTTTCGAGTGCCGCCCGCTGGATGGGAGCCACTGCCCAGGCAAACAGACCTCGTTTAAAACAAGCATCTTCTTGACAGCGGCTCGAAACGAACTGTACAGTTTAGCTGATCGAAATGGAGAGCTCGTGAACGATGGGATTGTCGTTACTGCCCTAGACGCACGAACGAACTTTGGCAAACTTCTTCGCCGGGTTGAAGACGAAGGCCGGTCCCTAGTCATAGAGAAGCGAGGCAGCCCGCGGGCGGTGTTGCTCAGCATCAGAGACTACGTACGCCTTGCGACTCCCGAGCCCGAGGTCCTTCGCATCATCGGCCAGGAGTCCAAGCAAAAGGGCACAAACCGATTGGGCGGCAAGCAGATCGATCAGATCGTTAAGGCCGCTCGCAAAGCCAAGCGCCGATGATTCCCCTTCGGCTCGTAATCGACACAAATGTGGTAGTGTCGGCTGCGCTCAAACCGGAAGGCCTGCAGCGGACTGTCGTTCTGCTCGCGATGACCAAGCCTGCTTGCTGGTATGTTTCCGATCCCATTCTGTCAGAGTACGCAACAGTGATGGCTCATCCTGAGCTCAAGATCCGCAAAAGCTTACGGCAGCAATTGCTGCAGTTGATCGAGAACCGTGCCCGTGTCGTGACACCCTCGCGTCTCGGACAGGTCACCTCCGACCCAGCGGACAGAATATTCATTGAATGTGCTGATCGAGCACGCGCCGACTACCTGCTGACGGGAAACCAGCGGCACTTTCCAAAGTTCTGGAAGAACACCAAGATCATCAGCTCCAGTGAATTCCTCAGCGTGATAGCTCCCCACCTCATTGGCTGAGGCGGTGGGTCTACGTTGGTTCCACTCCGAGCGGGTCGGCGCTGCGGCAGGAGATGGATGTAGGTTCCGCCGCTTCTTGGCCGCGCTAGTCTCTACGATGTGGCCATGTTGCCGGACTTGCTGCATGGCGAAGAAACGCGGGTGTGGGGCGACGGAGCGTATCAGGGGCAAACCGGGGTGATCCGCGAGTGAAAAGACTGAACGCTCATTGCCCGACAACCTAGGCTGGAGAACAGAGTTAGGACTCGACCAAGTCGCCGTGCTCGTTCAAAGTCACGCGCGACGTCCCTCGCAACCGGACGGCAGCTTGATACCTTGCATGCTTGCGTTCCCCGGTCCTGGTCAGAGCGGTCTTTTCAACCAGATCAGCGAGATCTCGGGTGGTAGTGGCTGGAGATGCCCCGGTGATCGTGCTGTAGTTGCCGGCGCTCAAACCACCTTTGAACCCATGCGGACCCTCGCGAAACATGCGCAGCAGCGCTTTCTCCTGCCGGTTGTTCAGCTGGCCCCGCAGCCTGTCCAGCAGCTTTGTCTTTTCGATCAGGAATTCGGCCAGGGCGGTTGTACTCTGCTGCGCTTCAATCGCGATGGCTGCAAACCAGGCTAGCCAGCGAGTGATTTCATTTTGTTTGTTGGCTGCCTCAAGCGAGGCATTGTATTCCATGCGTCGAGCGAGGATCGTCGCAGCCAGTGCTGTCAATGTCGGCTGTCCCAAACTCTGTGCCAAGGATTTCTCGGCGATGGCGCGGCCAATCCGTCCATTGCCATCCTCAAACGGATGGATGCTCTCAAAATACAAATGCGCGATTCCAGCTCTAGTCAATGCCGGCAATGGATCTCTGGCTGCCGGAGCGGTGCGTTCAAACCAGGAGATAAAGCGGGTCATTTCTGACGGAATTTGCGACCACGGCGGAGCCTCGAAGTGAACTTGAGGTTGGTGAATCGCACCGGAAACCACCTGCATCGGTGCGACGCCAGTACGATAACGCCCAACATCTGCAAGGTCGTGACCACCGCTGACGACCATCCGATGCCATCGAAACAATATCTCTTCAGAGAGCGGCTCGGCAAACGAGCGATACAGGTCTACCATCATCTCCGCGATTCCTTGTTCTCCTGCTCGGACGCGCCGGTTGTCCGTCGCAAGACCCAATTGCCTCCTAATGGAGGATTGCACGCTGGCGCGATCGAGGATTTCCCCTTCGATCTCCGAGGTAGTCACAGCTTCAGTGCTCATTGCCTCAATTCTGAGCTGATCCTGATCCTCGTTCGCCAGGTGCTTCACGGTTCCCAGGAGGACACCACCACACAGGAGAAAGCGCCGTTCGGCGGTGGACAATCTCCTTTGGTCCCAGATGAAGTTAGGCCAATCCGGCCATTGCCAATTCCAAGACATGATCGGTAGCAGACCCCGTATCGCTCACAGTATGACATATTGTGAGCGATACGGGCGCCACATATCGCTCAGTGTTCAAGGAGTGGCTAAATGGGGTTTGGACACTCTTTGTGGACGCACGCAAGTGCGAGATTTGCAAACCGCTCAGCCACTTTGAACTGGTCCACCCTTCCGGGCAGCGGAATCGCCCCAAAATCGAGTTCTTGGAGGGAACGCCACAACACGAAATGAAAAAAAACGAGCGTATCCTGTCAGTATCTCTTGATTAGAGGTCAGATATGAACACAGGCGCCGATAGGGAAAAAGGCTTGAACGCAGTTCCCCTCCTCCATGCCGTGTTTTGCGTCGATTGTGAAACCATCAGCAACAGCCTGCATGATGCATGCACGGTTTGCGGCAGCCACTCCCTTGTCAATCTTTTCCGGATGGTAGGAGGCACGCTGCGGAGCCAGAAGAAACAGTTAGACGACGACGGAGCGAAAACGGCCAAGTACAATCTGGAACTCATCGCCAAGGTGCGTGAAATTCCGGCAACCGAGTTGAGCCTTATCATCGAGTCGATGACCAGATTGGCACAGGCAGGCAGGTTTGTGGAGTCTCTCCGCATCAACGTAGAAACTGTTTTCAATGCCGAAGGCGTACTCAGAGCGGCATGAACGTGTCCTCTCATGCGTTCTCGACTGTGTCCAGCGCCATCGATTGCTGAGACTCGTCAATTCCTCCCATCACCCAACTCGCCCTCAGAATCGGCCCCCTGTACGGTATGCCTGATACAATCCCGCCCGGAGGATTTCATGGATAACTTGGCTGGTGTAGTCCAGCAGTTAAAGAAAGAACGGGATCGAGCGGCGAAACAGGTGAAGAGCCTCGATGCTGCACTCGCTGCACTGGATGGCGTTTCAGGTGGGAAAAGCACTGGCAGTCGTCGCGGCAGCTTATCGACGGCAGCAAGGGCGAGGATCGCGGCTGCCCAAAGAGCACGATGGGCGAAGGTGCGCGGACAAATTGGGCAGAGTGGTCAGAAACCCAAGGTCGTCAGTATGCCCAAGAAGAAGACGATGTCGGCTGTGGCCCGCAGGAAAATCGCGGCAGCGCAACGAGCGCGGTGGGCGAAATTGAAGGCCGGTCAAAAGAAGAAGGCGTAGCATTTTAGGAGCACTGACCCTTGTGTTGGGCGTCTCGGCGATCAGGGAAACCTGCGAGCTTGGGGCCCTGCTACGGCGAGTAGTGGCAGGCTTGCATCTCTTAAAAACAATCGCAGCGTCCCGGCGCTCACTTGCAAGTGACACTGGGATTATCCTTCGCTAATTCCAGACAAGCCGCACGTTGCGTCATGCTCTGCTGCTGATCCGCCGACGAAGTTGGAGTAGGAGGAGTCGGAGCTTGCGTATTCGAAGTGGGAGCCTTGTCTAGCATTGCTTGAAATACCGCAATCTCATCTTTCTGGCCCCATATCAACTCCTGAGTTTGCCTTTTGCAGTAATCGTCCGGATATTCCCAGACAGGCTGCACAGTCACCTTTGTAATGCCATGGAGTTCCGTCAGCGTGTATGACCAGACCTTTTTCGTGGTCATGCCAGTACACGCACTTGAGGCAACGAAAAGCGCACTGACGATAGGCATCTGCGCTGGCTTCGAGAAGCTAAATTGCAAGTGGTCGTCGGCATCGAGGACATACCCTTCGTTTAGATTCGCTTGGACGATTAGAGCCTTTAGAGTTTGAGCGGGAGCTTTGCTGAAGAATATATAGGGTCCCGGCTGACCTTTTAGTTTTTTATCGCGACCCGACGCTAGGGTCGTTATTGCTAGAATTACAATCAGAACTCGCTTCATAACCTTTACCCCGACCTTAAATTTAGCGAGATCACTCTTCGAACCGCTAATTACCGGAGTCATCTCAACGATTCTGGGGAAGCCAAGGTGACAGAGCGCCTAGAAAATCGGAAAGCTGCTAGATACTCGGACAAGGGTCATTAAAATGGTTCGCGATGGGAAAGTTCTCGCCAACAAAGCGACATGGTGACTGCGAAGACATCGCCAACCCGTCAACCGCCTATGGTCGCAGACGGCGCAACTGGATTGACGCCCACGGTTCCGTTCCTCCCAGCCAAGTTGTCGATGCCTCCTGCGGCAATCGAAACTGCATCGCGCTGCGGCACGCCTATCTCGGTCCTCGCGTCGAGCAGCCGGGCAAGTACCGCAAGATTGCTGACCGAGTCCACAGGCTCAAGGTCGGTCAACATTTCGATCTTCCGGACGTGGGTGTAGATGAGAGGAGCCGCAACCGATTCCGCTTCGGGTTGTACGCGGCTGTGAGATTGGGCAAAGTCTCGGTGCGCAGTCAACCGGACGGGAAGGTGCGCATCACGAAGGTCGGGGAATGGTCTAGCGCGCGAGTGTAGGTGCGGGCTGGTTCAATGGAATTATCGGCTACCCGAGTCGAGACGACCGAAGGCCCGCGCCAGCATGACCGCCATCAGCAGGCTCCCTGCTCCAAACATAAGCACATCAAAGATATGGCGGATGTGAAACTCGCCGACCTGACATACAAGAGAGTATCCGACCACCGCATTGAAAGTGCCCCAGAGCACATTCACTATCGGCGAGGACAGTCCGCGACCGGGCGGTGAGGCGAACGGGGTTGGAAACGAGCGTCCGCAAATGCCGTTAACGAAGTGCGGAACGGCATTGGCGAAGAAAGCACCAGCGAAGAAATAGGCTACGTAGAAATACCAGTGCATTGCTCCTCCTTAATACGCGGCATCGGTGAAACGGGGACAGAGCACCGAGCGGATGATAGCACGTAGATCAATCCGAAATGAGTCCCGCCATGACGAGCGGAACCTTGATAAAGAAGAAGTTCGTGCGGTGCGTCACAGACGTCGGCAACCAACCCTCCTATCTTAGGAATTGTCACGGACGCCAAGATTCTTGGCTGAAAACATCCGGGGAGGTTCCCGCATGAAACACAAATCTCCGTTTTTCCTGAGAGTCGTGCTGCCAGCAGTCTGCTTCTCTGTTATCGCGTCAGCGCAGGCGCTGAAACCTATCCAGCTTCCTCCGTCGCAAATGACAGGCGGACGCCCGCTGATGGAAGTTCTCAAGGATCGCAAATCGACTCGCGAGTTCGGTTCGGGTACGCTCTCGCCGCAGACGCTTTCGAACTTGCTCTGGGCGGCCTTCGGAATCAACCGACCCGATGGGCGTCGTACCGCGCCCTCCGCCATGAACTGGCAGGAGGTCAGCATCTACGTGGCAACTCCGGCAGGCGTGTATGTCTACGATGCCAAGGCGAATGCATTGGAGCCCGTGGTTGCGGGCGACTTCCGAGCGGCTACCGGCACGCAGTCCTTCGTCAAGGATGCGGCCGTAAACCTAGTCTATGTTTCCGATCTTTCGAAGACTGACCGTGCGGCTTCTTCGGACGCTCAGATATATACCGCCGCTGATGTGGGGTTCATCGCGCAGAACGTTTACCTCTACTGCGCGTCCGAGGGGCTCGGTGCAGTGGTGCGGGCGAGCGTCGACAAGCCCTCCCTCGCCAAGACCCTGAAGTTGCAGGCCAACCAAAAAATCATCTTGGCGCAATCAGTGGGGTATCCGAAGAAGTAGCAGGAACCGCACCGAAATGACGCGGGGCAATCGACTTCTGGTACTGATCGGACAAAAGAAGCGGCTGGGCTCACAGTACGAAATCACCGTCCGCAGAGGAGCCATTCGGGGCTCCTGTCCAGATTGAGAGGCGACGAGCAACAAGTAGTGTCGTGGAGCGGTTGCTGTGAGCGTGTGGAATCCAATGAGATTAACGGCTCAGACTAGAACAGTGGTTCTCAGGATAACCGCGTTCGCTTTAGGCATCCTTGGCTTAGCGCTGTTCATGTGGACTCCAACAACTGACATGGGCATTTTCGGATACTCCCTCCTGTTTGTCGTTCTGATCGGAGTGGCTATCGCCGTGTCTAAGAGTAAGGGTGAAGACTGAGGGACGGGAAGGCTGAAGAATAGCTATCTCTTAGCTTGTGAATCACAACTGCTCTCTCTTAGAGAAGAAGAAGTCAACCGTACCAGACTGATCCGTGGCTTGATTGTTCCTTTGCTTTTTCGACAAGCGTTCTGAGTTCTTCACGGATCGCAAGGATTCGAAACTCCCGCTTCTCGTGCTCTGCATTCTCAGCTAGTGAATGGCTTCTGTTATCGCGGTAGCATCGCTCTTCTTGCCGGATCAGTTCGATCTCTCGACGGAGTTTTTCAGTCCGTGCCGCGATTGAACTATCGTCCATGTTGTGAACTCTACGCCTGTGCTGAGAAAACAAAAAGGTGCAACTAGGGCCGCGTAGAATGCTCCATGGAAACAAGATGCCGGAGAGCGCTTCGCGTGCGGCGTGGGTGCCCTCTGATGCGCATGCCTTTTGACAGAAGAGGAGAAAGAAGCAATTGCGATCGACAGACCCGTGAGCCAAACCGTAGAGGCGAAAACTGGAAACGGAAGCCATGGCGCACGCGCACGTAGCGTCTAAACAGTCGGATTGTAAACAGCGAGAAAATTGTGGGTGGCTTCGTCGGTGACGTGTAACGAAATCGCCGCACATAGAAGCAGCTAGGAAATGAGTAGTCTGAATTCCAGGGATCGCAAGTTCCTATCTACCATTGGAGATTTCATTTTCGCAGTCCTTTCTATTCCATCCTGCCGCTGCCTGGAGTGCTATAACCTGCTATCGGTAATATCCGGTCCGGACGCGGATCACGGGCTGGGTTCCTGGCGGTAGCCGAAGGCGGGCCTCGCGGGTAAGAGTCAGGCGGATGCGGCAGAAGGTCCCGGCGGGATGCGCCGCCGACGGCTTGTAGCCGAGGGTATAGCGGTCGCGAAGCTCGTCCAGCAGCATGGCCAGGCGGTCGGCGGCCTCAGTCTTCTTCGTGTTCAGGAACGGGCCGCCGGTCTGGTCGGCGTAGCGGCGGACGTCGCCCACGCGCGTGCCGCTGCCCAGGGCCCAGGCGAATGGATTCACGTCCTGCGAGACTAGCACATCAGTCAGCGGCGTTCTTTCGATGAGCGCGGCTACCACGGCGCCTGAACGCAGCAGGCGCTCAGTGGCCTCGTCCTTCGTATGCAGGTGGGTCGGAGCCTGCTTGCCATAGAGCCTGCGCACCAATGGAGTTTCCTGGTTGGCGGTGCCGTCGGTGAAGAAGGCTAGAACGCGGCGGCTCCCGGGGATCGTTGCCTTTTCCGCTTCTTCGGCGGCTTCCCAGACATCTTCGAAGATGAAAGTCGCTTCCGCCGTTTTCATGGCGGACGCCTTTTCGATCGCCGCGGCGGCGAGGGCGTGGTCGGTCGTGAACCTCTGGAGCAGATCGATGTGCGAGGAGAAGGTCATCACGGCGATCTCATCCTGTGGTTTCAGGTGGGCCAGCACCTCGCGGGCGCTCGCCGCCAGCGGCTTCAGGGCGGCGCGGACGGAGTCCGTCAGGTCGAAGAGAAAGACGACGGAAAGCGGGAGCTGATCGCGGCTGAAATACGCAATCGCCTGCGGAACGCCGTCTTCGCTGATCTGAAAGTCCTGCGCGCTGAGGGCACCAATGGGCGCGCCGGTCCGCTTGTTCAGAGCCAGCGCGTCCACCAGCACAAAGTCGCTGGCGACGTGGAAGGTGGTGGGAGCTGCAGCCGACAGGGGAGCCTGCGCGCAGAGTTCCGGAAGAACGGCCAAAACCAGACAGACGGCCGCCACGGACTGAGCCAGGAGGGGACAGCGCACCCGGGACACGCGCATAACGCATTGTGGACCAGAGTCTATCGGTTTGTCTGCAGGATTCAAAAGCGCCAATCCCGCGCAAGTTGAACGTGCGATACGAAGAGGATTTGGTTTACGTTGCGCCTTCGTTCTCGTAGTTCGACAAGCGCCACGGTGGTGCGTTTGGCTTCAATACCGAGACTAGTCCCGGCCCGCCAATTCCTCCGATCGAGAACCTGCGGCGCATGCTGCCTGCGGATCATTTATGGCCCATCGATTCCGTCTGGGAATATCATGCCGGGGAATGTCGCCTACGCTGAACGTCTTCACCGAGGCGCTCAACAAGCGATATGGTCCGTCGAACTCCGCTGAAGAGTACTCCATGAAGGCGCAAGTACAAGTCTATGAAGCACATCGAGCCATGATGGAAGCGTATGGCCGGAACAAGTACACATCCACGGGAATCATCCAGTGGATGCTCAACAATGCCTGGCCCAGCATGATCTGGCACTTGTACGACTGGTATTTGCGCCCGGGTGGATCGTATTTCGGGGTGAAGAAAGCCTGCGAACCGTTGCACGTGCAGTATTCATATTATGATCAATCGATCGTGATCCTGAACTCTAACGGGCCTTTACGGCTGTTGCGGGGATACGAACTAGCGCTGCGCCCGAAGCTGATGCTTGGCCGATTTCGCTCGCCTGCCAGCGAAATCGATGAAATGCTGGTCGCCATCCGGGATTCGCTTGCCAAAGACTCAATCCGATGGTCGATAACCGGCGCTCCCGCTGCATACCGGCTGCAGAAGTTCTATCGCGGACTCGAGTTGCCGATCTTCATCGAGTCACTCAACGATCAACTCCGTCGGCGCTCGCGGATCATTCCTGACAAATCCGGGCCACTCATCTTTCTGCGTTCCGTCAGCAGCATTACCTTTTGGCGGGAGTCTGGATCATTTCCCATTGCGCATCCCTGGCTCATCTATTCTGAGCTAATGTATTCTTCCGATTCCCGGGCGCATGAAGCTGCGGAAGAAATCAAACGCGAGTACCTGTCAGAATGATGCCCCAACTCACTTCGGGCCAAATCATTGATCTGCGCGCGCTTCGCGACCATTGCGTTGCACCCGGAGCGGACCTTGTCATCATCGGTGCCATCGCATACCAGGTGCATTTCCCCGGCGAACTGCGGCATACCGGAGACATTGACTTTGCCGTGGCACTCGATCGCAATGAGTTCGCGGAACTGGCGCGGAGACTTCAAGAAGACGGATGGATTCGATTTGCAAACCGGGAACACCGCTGGCGCAGTGCACAGGGAACGATCATGGATCTGCTTCCCGCGGGCCGAAGCGTCGCACAGCCAAGCAATTGACTTAGCCCGTCAGCCAGTTCACCATGAGTCTGGTGGGATTCGAGCAGGTGTTCACGGATGCCCAACCGGTTTCCTTATGGCACCATTCACATTGGGCCATTTCAGGTTTATTCTTCTCCGCGGCTTTCACCGGCAGAGTTCTGAAGAGCCGAGGAGCGGTTGCGTAGTTTCAGCTTTCAAAGGTGACAGCAATCATTTCTGCTTCGATGAAAGTAAACGTCACCATAGGCCCCTCTCGTACATTTAGCACCAAGGGAGGACGAAAGCACGCAACGCAGACGCCATCTTTCTGCCGAACGCTCGGATACACGATTCCCGCGGAGCCACTGGTCAGTAACTTGAGTCCCAGCATCTGGGAAGCGGAGTAGCTGGCATGGCGGTTAAGTATGCAGGTCTCCGTGGCAAGGAAGTTCGTGTGATTGGGAACCGTGGCAACCTCGGCGAAGCGGAGAGAATCCAGTGAGCCAAAAAGATGAGTCCAACGACTGATGCTCCCACCATAGCTCCAGACCGCGAGCTTGAAGAAGACAAGAAGCCCGGTGCCTCAGAACCCCCGCGCATCCGCTGCCCGCTCTGCGGCTGGTCGCCCCGCAAGGAAGATCACTGGTTCTGTGATTGCGGTCATTCGTGGAATACCTTCGAGACGGGAGGAGTCTGCCCGGTGTGCCTACGCCAATGGGCTGAGACCCAGTGCCTCTCGTGCGGACGCTGGTCGCAGCATTCGGAGTGGTATGCGAAGTGATCGGCAACGAGCTACGGATTCCAGCAACCAGTGATACGATGGGCGGCTATGAGAGCCAGAGCGTCAGTCAGCACGGCTGTTCTGCTTCTGGTTTTCGTCCTGTGCAGCCATCGGGGGAAGAGCGCGGACACCGTCCCAAAACGAATCGGTGAAGGTCAATCTCAAGCCGGACGACCTACACAGGCTATATATGCCTCCGATCCCGATCACATCTGGAACCGATTATTTCGTCTGTTCTATGTGAGGCACACGCTTGACGGTCAATTGTATGGAGGCGATGAACTCGACCCCTACCTGTGGCTGCAAACCAAATATCTACTGAGCGGCTCCTCCCATGATGAGGCATTGAAGTTGCTCGATGAGTTTCTGGGACAACATTCTGAAAGGGCGGTCACAGACCCTCTGAGACGTGCCTTTCCCCAGCGCGACCTTCTTGCGATTTACGATTGGCTCTCGTTGCCTCGCGATGAACAGACGGAAGGTCGTTCCGATTTGCAGAAGCGGGTCACCGAGATCATCCGCAGATTGGCTTTGAGTAAAGATCAGGTTCGAAAGTTTGCCCGACAATTATGAAGATGCAGTTCGAGCGCATGTGTTCCCCACCTTTCAGAACGATTTTCCCAAAAGAACCTCGCTAGATTTTCTGCGAGATGATTCACGAAAACGCTCCGCATCGGACGGCACGGTTGCCCCGCCGAGGAATGGAACTGCTCTTGTCTCAGTCACTCGTTCGGGCTGGCAATGGCCGCTTGGCTGCGCGTTCTGAGGATTTCACCAATGAGGAAAAGATCGGTCAGCAGGGCGCGGAGATGGCTAGACGCGTTCAGGTTATCGATGAGTTGCGAGCTGATCGACGGCTGGACCATGACCAGATCGATGGCGACCAGCGAATCCTGCGCGTCGCGGTCTAGCGTGGAGCAAAAGGCGGAGTACTTCCCAGCAGGTTCGAGTTCGTTATCCTGGACCGCCTGCCTGCAACTTTTGGCTAAGCCGATGAGAGCCTGAGCGGCACGGTCCAAAAAGCTGCGAACTTGGCCGCCGGCGGAACTGCCTTCGTCGGTAGGCAGCCCTTGTCCGGCGTAGGCCAGCAGGAACTCGTAGCATTCTTCGATGACTTGGCAGCGCTCGAGAAAGTCAGTCGCCATCGGCCAAGCCTCGCTCCGGATTGGGATTGATCACCCAGCGCTCGGGGTTGTGCTCCTTCAGATAGAACTCGCGGCTCATGGAGCCGACGATCATGGAGGCGGTGATGGGCAGCTTCTCCGGCCGGATGGCGAAGTACACGTGAACCATCGTCAGCGTGATGAGTGAAACTCCGGCCAGCCCGTGCAGCACGTACACCATGCCCCAGGTCATGTCGCTAAACAGGTAAGGATTGCGCGGGAAAAAGAGGGTGCGCACGCGGAACATCATGCAAATGCCGGTCGCGATTACGGCGAGCCCTGTCAGTATGACCACGGCGTGATAGAGCTTGTTTTCCAGCGGATACTTGGCGAACTTTCGCGGCAGAGCCGTCGATTTTCCCATGAACCGCTGGAGGCGCTTTCGTGTATCTTCGAGATCCGCCCGGTCGGGCCAGATCGACCAGAAATCAAGGTAGAACGTCGCATGTACGATGTGAAAGAGGACGGAAAGCGTAAGGACCGCGCCAGCGACCCAGTGATAGGTCACCCAGTTGAACTGGACTCCGACCTTGGGCAGAAACGCCGTGAACAGCAAGACGAACATGGCCGTCGCCATGATCCAGTGAAACAATCGCGCGGCCATCGAATGTCGCGGAATGCGCGCGGGAAGCTGAGCGACGGCCTCGGCGGACGAATCGGCAGCGAATTCCTTGTGGCCGGCGAAGTAGCGAACATAGATCGCATGCACGACCAGAAACACCAGGCCCACTATCAGTGCAACCCAGATCAGAAACCAGGCAATATGGATGGGAACTCGTTGCCCCAGCGGACTGGTCGCCCACTCTAAGATGCCCATGACGCCTCCACGACTCCGCCGACGGCGCGCTTGACCAAGTTGCGCATGAGCGGAATCTTGTAGGCATTGAACTGCAGCGGCACGGCTCCTTGAACCGCCAGTTTTCCCGCTGCTTCGCCGGTCGCCGGGGTGCGAGCCTTCCCACGAACAGAGTCTTCGACGTTCTTCAGACGCAGCGGCCGGGCGGCAACCGCGTTCACCGCAATGCGAATGTCTTGAATCGTGCCCCCAGATAGTCTCGCGGCCGAAGCAACATTCATCAGAGGGAAGTCCCACACGTTGCGGTCACGGACTTTTTCGAAGTAGAAATGCGCGCTCGCCCAGGTGGCAGGAATGCGAATCGAGGTCAGCAGATGTCCGGGACGCAGAATATTCATGCGGGTGATGTCCAGATCGGGGCCGACAAAGTAGTCTTCCGCATCGACCACTCGTTCGCCTTTCGGCGTGGCAACGACGAACTTGGCGTCGAGCGCAATGAGAGCCGGCGCGGTATCGGAGGGATTCACCGCCACACAGCGCTCGGCTTGAAGAATGGCGTGCTCGCGATTCCGGCCGACCGGAGTGTCGGCGTAGCAGATGTTTCCTCCTGCGCGATAGCAGGGCCAGCCGGCGCGGTAGTACCAGCAGCGCGTATCCTGGGAAACATTGCCGCCCAGCGTTCCCTGATTGCGAATCTGCGGGGATGCGACCAGTTCCGCGGCCTGCGTCAGCAATCCATATTTCTCTTGAATCACCGGATGCCGAACCACTTCGGTCAGCGTCGTCATCACGCCGATCTCGATTCCATCGTTCGTGGCGCGAATGCCCTTCAGTTCCGTGATCCCGCTCAGATCGACCACAGCTTTCGGCTTGCGGATTCGATCCTTCAGCCAATCCATGCTGTCGAGGCCGCCGGCGAGCACCAGCGCGTCTTGGTGGCTTTGTTCGAGCAGCCTTTGGGCATCGGCCACCGAGGTCGGTTGATACAACTGAAATGCCGGCATCACATCTCGGATGACTGCCATAGTGCGCTCCGTTTCACGTCCACTAAATGTGCGCGGTCAGTGGATCCTGCACCGGCCGCCCGGCTTCGAGCGACGTCAGAATCGTATCGAGGTTGACGGGTGCGCGGCGGAAAATCTCGTCCCCTAGGGCATCGGAAATGGCGTTCAAGATCGCGCCGCAGCCGCCGCCCACCGGCGGTTCCCCAATGCCACGTGCACCTACCGGAGTTTCCGGATCCGGAATGTCGAGCGCCGCCCATTGCATGTTGACGGGTACATCCAGAATGGTCGGCGGTTTCGTGTGATAGAAACGCAGCGAAATCGTGTGGCCATACTGCGGATCAAACACCCACTTCTGACCGATGGCGTGACCGATCCCCAGCGTCGATCGCCCGAGAATCTGCCCCGAAAGCGACTTGGGATGAATCACGGTACCCACGTCCGCTACCGCGAGAAAATCCGTGATGTTGTACTTGCCGGTTTCGAGATCGACTTCGACTTCGGCGAAGCTTGCCACATACGAGAACGTCTGGCCGTCACGCGGATATTTATCTTTGGCAGCCGCGATCAGGCCCTGCCCGGCGAGCCCGGCAATCGACGCTTTCGTGAACTTGTTCACGTCTTCCGGAGCTTCGTGGCCGTCGTAGATGCCGCCGAGTTGAATCGCTTTCTGGGCGGCTTGCGCCAACGTCATGCTTTGGCCCCCGCCTTTGTGAAAGACGCGCTCGTTGGCGACCTCGTATTGTTCCGGTTTGCCACCCAAGGTCTTCGCAGCGATTGCCTGCAGCTTCTGCTTCCCGTCCATTGCCGCCGCGTGCGCCGCGCGGGTCATGGCATGCGTGGTCTGGCTTCCTCCGGAGACGCAAGTCCAGGGCAGGTTTTTCGACGTGTTGCCCCAGGTCACATCGCACTTTTCCCAAGGCACTCTCAAAACTTCGGCGACCACGCGGTGAACGTCGAGCAGCGATTCAGTTCCCAGATTTCCGATTCCGGACTGAATTCCGATCCGGCCATCGGGCCGGATCACGAACAGGCCGTCATAGCCGACCGATCCTCCAACAAAGCAGCTCGAAGAAACGCCTACACCGCGCACCTTGGTGCCGCTGCGCTTCGGCCGCGCGATCCGCTCCTTCCACTGGAACTGCTCCGCGCCGCGATCAAACGCTTCTTTCAAGAACGCGCTCGTCGAATGCACACGCGTGCCGTTTCTCACCGGCCCCAGCGGAGCTTTTCCTTCCGGGCAGTTAAGGCGGCGGACCGCGACTTGGTCGAGGCCCAGCTTGCGCGCCGCCTTGGAAACGATCGTTTCCATAATCACGATGCCCTGCATACCGCCAGGCGAACTCTGTGCGCCTCGCGGAGGAGTATTGGTGAGAACAGTCGTTCCCCGCCAGCGCATGGCTAGCGGCTGATAGAGCAACGAAACGATCATGCCCGACGTTCCCGCATCGCCCACCGCGTCATACGGGCCGTTATTGCAGATGACAAACATGTCGAGCGCGCTGATGCGGCCGTCTTTCGTGAAACCGACTTTCATGCGTCCCTGAAAACCCGGGCGCGCACGCCCGATGAAATGCTCTTCCTCGCGGCTGATGCGCATCATCACCGGAGCATTCGCCTTCTTCGACAACAGCGCCGGGATGATCGCAAAAATGTAGCCCGTCGCTTTGCTGCCGAAGCCGCCTCCCGTGTACTCGCTGATCAGCACGATCTGGTTGGGATCCATATTCAGCCAGCGCGCCAGGCTGGCCAAGGTCTGCACCGTGCTCTGTGTGCCCATGTGCACGAATACTTTTCCATTCTGCCAATAAGCCAAAGTCGTGCGCGGCTCAAGCGTCTCGTGGCTGGTATCGGGAGTGACAAAGGTTTCATCGAGGACCAGCGCAGCATTCTTGAAGCCCGCATCCAGATCACCGACCCTCCATTCATCCTGCGGCTTGCCCATCGGCAAGCGGCCGTGCCTAGCTTCTTCGAAATCAGCCTCGGTCCACTTCAGCTCTCCAATCCGCGGCACTGGCGGGCTCTGTGGTTTCTCGCCGGGCTTCGGCGGTGGCATCTGCTCCCGCACCCAGACATTACCTCCGATCCTCGGGTTCGGCCCACCCGGACGCAGCGTGTCCAGCGGATCCACGGCGAACGGGAGGTGCTCAAACTCAATGTCGACAGCTTCAATCGCCTCGGCAGCCGTGTATTCGTCAACAGCCGCAATCGCCAGCACCGGCTCGCCGTGATACAGCGGCTCCCAGGTGAGCGCCTTCTCGCCCAGCTTGTTCGCCTTGATCACCACTCCCAGGTCGGTCACACTGTCAGCCGGCGCCGGCAGATCGTCTTGGGTCAGAATCGCTTTCACCCCGGGCATCGCCAACGCTTTGCTCACGTCGAGATGTTTCACCCGGCCATGCGGCACCGGACTGAGCAGCAGCTTGCAGAAAAGCATGCCGTCGACCCGGAAATCTTCGGCATACTTCGCCTTCCCGGTCACCTTCGCGTACAAATCGGGCGTGGGATAATCTTTGCCGATCAGTTTGTACTTCTGCCCGAATTTCTGCTGATTGGGCTTCCATTCTGAGTTAGACATGTTGCGCCTTCCTCATATTTTCCGCGCCACGCATCATGGCAGTGAGAATCTTGTCGTAGTCCTGGCAGCGGCACAGGTTCCCGGAGAGTCCATGCGCCATCTCCAAGCGAGTGGGATTGGGGTTGGTCTTGAGGAATCCAACCGCCGACATAATGAAGCCGGACGTGCAGAACGCACACTGGAAGCCCTGTTCGTCGATCACACCCTGCTGCACCGGATGCAGCGTGCCGTCGGGCTTCGCCAATCCCTCAATCGTCAGGACTCTTCGATCGCGCACCGTGTGAGTCAGGATGGAGCACGAATAGTGCGGCACGTCATCGATCAACACCGTACAAGCGCCGCACTCGGCGCGATCGCAGCCGAGCTTGGTCCCGGTGAGCCCTAGCTTGTAGCGCAGCGTCCAAGCCAGCGTTTCCTGCTTCGCGACGTCCACGCGGCGCTCCTGGCCATTCACGTTCAACGTGATGAGCCGGTCGCCCAGGCCGGGCGGCTGTCCGAAAAGAGAGGATGCGCGGAAAAGATAATTCGCCGAAGATGCCGCCACCCCTCCGGCGATCACTCCCTTAATGAAATTCCGCCGCGAAACACTCTTGAGCTTGTCGTCAGGTAGGAGGTCTGCTGGATCGCCCATGCTGAATCACCTCAAGGCTGAGTCCCGAGAATTGCTCTGGGCCCAAGCTGCGAAAGAAGGTTGCAGAATTAACGTTGAGATCTGGGTACCAATGGTTCAGATCTTACGCCGACTGGCCTGAAAAATCTCGTCCGTGCCGAAAATCAGAAGGAACTATAGCGCCAAGATGACGAGCATCAAAACCCGCTTCGCACATGCACCCGACCACGCGCCGGTCCGAGTCCGCGCCGACTCCAGGTCCACTGCCCACGCCGCGACCGAACGGGTTGGAGCTGTTTTTCTCGTCGCCACATCCTACGGGTCAGAGACAAATGCAGATCACTTCCGGCTTGCCGCTCATTTTGATCGGGATCTGAGGGGCCCCGTTACGTCGCCAATCGGTCTTTGTCGGTCTTTGTGTGCCTAACGGGTGCTACATCATCAGAGCTCGGGCCGGGGAAGATGGTCAAGCGCTCCGACTGTCGGCTAGTCAGTCGGTGGGCGGGGCCTGGCAAACGCCCGGTCCAAACAATGCGTCGAATCGATGCCAGATCACAAGACCAATTCGCGATTGCCCAAGACGAAAGGCAGAGTAAGATTGTCTTACCATGCAGACTAAGGTTTCCACGAAGGGACAAGTTGTTCTTCCCGGACCGCTTCGCCGCCGCCTCGACATCCGCCCAGGCGATCCACTGGACGCGAATATAGAGGATGGACGAATTGTGCTGACTCCTCGCAAGAAACGCACGCATCGAACAAAACTGGTGACTGACCCTATCACTGGACTGCCTGCGTTAAGCGCGGGGCCAAACGCACCCACGATGAGCAGCAAGGAAGTTGAAGAAATCTTGGCAAACTTCCCATGATCTATCTGCTCGATGTGAACGCTTTAGTGGCTTTGGGCTTTATTAATCACGAATTCCACGATCGTCTTGCGGCTTGGGTCCAATCTCAAAATTCACCGAACCTGGCGAGTTGCTCAATCACTGAACTCGGGTTTGTGCGCGTGTTTGCGCAAGCCCCGGCCTACGGATTTACCGTAACTCAGGCTCGTACGCTGTTGCTGCGCCTCAAGGAGGCGCGTACCTCTCCGCTTGCATTCATTGCAGATGAACACGACGTATCGCATCTACCCAGTTGGGTCCGAGCGCCCAAGCAAATTACCGATGGTCACTTAAGCAAGCTTGCCATTGCAAATTCTGCAGTCCTAGCGACCCTCGATGAGAGCATTCCTGGATCGTATCTGATCCCCAAATAGTATTGCCTTCCCGTGCCGCTTCAGCGGGGCCTCATAGTCTGTCACGAGAAAACATAGCGCGGGTTGGCTTCCTGATTGTCTGCACGTAAACGTCAGAGGAAACACACGGTTGACAGGTGAGCGATGCACCCGGGTTCAACACGCCATTGTTGTCTGAAGTTCAAGGGGACATGCGCTCAGTGTTGAGACGTGGTGACCGACTCCGCCGCCTT
Organism: uncultured Acidobacteriota bacterium; assembly: GCA_963763845.1. Lineage (GTDB taxonomy): Bacteria > Acidobacteriota > Terriglobia > Terriglobales > Acidobacteriaceae > Sulfotelmatobacter. The sequence goes on along the minus strand of CAVXPX010000003.1, from coordinate 73,010 downwards.
TCCCGTGGACACGGTGAGGGATAATAAGGGCATACGCTCATAGGCGGCGCATTTTTCTGAAAACGGATCCCCCAGGCCGGCAGAATCGGCTAGACGATGCGGAGCGACGTCTCCCATGCAACCGGAAAGACGAAGAAAGCAGAGAGAAAACAAGCCTAGTTCTTCGCGTAGACCGGCCTGGCTTCGCGAGACGGTGGATCGGAGACGGCACGAATATAGGAGATCAGCGCCTCGACGTCTGGCTTGCTGAGCGTGTTTCCCCATGCCGGCATGAGCGCCGATTTATTGAGCGCCGGGCCACCATGAGTAATGATGGCGGTGAGGTCGGCGTCGCTCATCTTATTCAGAGTGTCACCTTCGGTGAAGGCGTGCGGCTTGACTTCTAAGTTGTCGTAGTTCGAGACACGTTCGACGGTGGACTCGGGATTGTGGCAGCGCTCGCAGTATTTTTCGTTGAGTAGGCGTCCGAGGGTTTGCTGGTAGCTGAGTGCGATTTCTTCGATCTTGAGCTCGACTTTCTTATGTGACTTGTCGGAGGTTGAGGCAATGATCTGGTAGCGCCCAGCCATACCTCCGAGGGAAACGTTGGTGGTAACTTGGCCGCTGGAATCGGTAAGGCCGTTCGAAGGATCGAACAATACTCCAGAAGCGGCTGTGAAATCGACGAGCGCACCGGTCACGGGGTTCCCCTGTCCATCGTTCACCTGGACGACAAGAGGTTGCGGCAACAGCGCTCCCGTCTGGGTGGTCTGCTTTCCACCGCTGGATTCGACGATTGACGCACCGAATGCCGTCGGCTTGGGAAGAGGCGAGGTCGCCGTTTGACGCGAGCAAGACGTGGCCATGCTAATTGCCAGCGCCGCAATAACCAACGTGAAAATAGAGGGTACGCAGCGGGTCATTTCTTAGTGCCCTCCGGTTTCGTTCCGCTTTTCTGTGAAATCAGGAACGCGGTGACGGCCGCGGCATCTTCGTCACTCATGGCACGATTCGGTTCAATCGTTCCCGGACGCAGAGCCTGCGGATTCTTCATCCATTGGTAGATCCAGGCCGCGGTGAGGCGCGACCCAACCTGCGTAAGAGTTGGGCCGATGTAGCCCTTATCGGTTTTAGTGTCCACAATGTGGCAGCTCTGGCAGGCGTACTTACCGTAGAAAAGTTGCTTCCCTAGCTCGACTTTGCCTTGCGAGTACCCGCTCAACGGCATGGAATCCCGATCCACCGCGGGGCTCTGGTAGACAGTCATGATGTAGTCCGTGAGTTCGTTCACCTCGTCATCGGTCAGGTTGAATCGCGGCATGCGGCGAATCAGCGCGGGACGGAGCGTCCCTGGATTCTTGAAGAACTGCGCCAGCCACTCCCGCTGCACGGAACTGCCTTCCCAGGTAAGGTCTGGTGCCATGTCGCCGCCGTGGCCGGCGATGCGATGACAACTCAGGCACGCCAGGTCGTTCATCAGCTTTCCCGCCTTACCTGCGGGCTGGTAGTCCGATTCAGGCGTAGCAGACACGGCGAGCGACGGCGGCAGAGTAGTTGAGCGCTCGTTCAGCGAGAGCAGTGCCGTGGTCAACGAATCGATCTGCGACGGCGTGAATGTGTATTGCGGCATTTTCAGACCCGGCGAGAATGCCCGCGGCTGCTTGATCTTGCCTGAAATGTAGTCGGGCAGAGTGTGCGGCATCCCCGACAGGAAAATAAGCTGGGTGACCGGCTTGCTTCCGATGCGGCTGAGTTCCGGCGCAAAGTTCTCCGGCTTCTTGATTCCCTCGATCTCATGGCACGACGCGCAGCCGTAATCAGAAACCAGGCGCTTGCCGTGCGCGATCTGCTCGGGCGTTGCCGCCTCAAGGTGCACGTTGGCGAGCAGATCGGAATCCGCCTTGGCCAGGAGAAATCCGGAAAGGGTCGCAACCTGGGGATCGTTAAAGCGGTAATGCGGCATCATCGTGCCCGCGTCGTACACGCGCGGATTGCGCAGCCAGGCCTGCAACCACTCCGGCCTAACCTTGCTGCCGACCCGAGTCAACTCGGGACCGAGGTCGCCACCTACTATGTTCCCCGCCGCATTCTGTACCGCATGGCACGAGGCGCAGAACGATTCTCCATAAAGGCTGGCGCCCGCAATTGGATCGGAGGATGGCTTCGTCGAACGTGCAACGTTGTCTCCCGGAACGGGTGTGGAGTTAGCGATGAGGAACGCCGACATGTCGCGCGCATCGTCGTCGCTCAGCTTGAAATTCGGCATGGTCGCCGTGGTGGCGTAGCCTTGTGGATCTTTTAGCCACGCGTAAATCCACTCTCGCGAAGTCTTGTCCGCGATGTGCGATAGCGACGGCGGATCGTCAGTCGCCTTCATCGTTGTGCCGTCGGGCAGTTTCACCGTGTGGCAGCGCACACAGCCGTAGCGCGAAAGCAGACTGCGCCCCTGATTCAAAACCGGCGTTCCGGGCAGAGGGCCGCGGTGGCACTCCCCACACGAAGATTCAATGTACTTAGCAGGAAGAATCGGCTGCTCCCACGCCAACGTGCTGTTGTGTGCTTCGGCGACAGTGGTGGCGGCCCCCTGTCCCCGATGGCAAACGGTGCAACCGAATTGGTCGATCTTATGAGGGATAACGGGGTGCGTCCGGTAAGGCTGGGTGGGAACATCGGTGAGGCTGGGCTCTTTGAGCCCCACGTGGCAGCTGGTGCAGCGATCGACCACTCCGAGCTCGGGCAGCCAAATCTGCTGAATGCCCCCGTGGAAGTGCCGATGCAGCGTGTTAGCCTCGCCGCGGTTGCGGATCATCCTTAGATAGTCGTGCTGGTAGTGTCGCCATTCGCTGAAGAAATTCTTCGCCGGCGCGATTGCCAGCGAGACGAGAAAGATGAGGCTGACGACGCCAAACGCGCGAGCGGGATCTCCGAACAGGTTTTGCCAGAACGACGTGAGCTTCTCTTTCATGAGCGCCGCATCCCCAAAAGCATCCTCCTCGACATCTTCAAGAGCCCTGCCACGGCCAGACCCAAGACCAGCCCGGCCCCCGGAAAAATGTTCCAATGGCGGTGAGCACTACCAGTTCGAATAAAAACCAGGTCATCACCCAATATGAGAGCGGCCTCGCCGCCAAGTACCGGCGAAAGTCCGAGGGGGACTCTGGAGAACTCTGCGCTGCCAGCAGCATTACTCCGGCCACGATCAGAGTCGGCACCAGGGCCGCGTAGACTTTGAAGACAAGCAGGAAAATCGAGAGCCCGCTCGCAACCACGAAGAAGATGCGCCGTCGTTTTTGGCGGTCCCTCAAAAACAGTCCGTCCGCTTCGATGTTGATTTTGAAGTACGGAATGACGATGAGCGCCATTACCACCAGTCCGGGTACGAGAACCCCCGCTACCACCGGTGGGAAGTAATGCAACATCTCCTGCAATCCCAGGAAGTACCACGGAGCTTTGGCAGGATTCGGCGTGTGTGAAGGATCAGCCCGCCCTTCTAGAGGAGCGTTGAACAGCAGCGCAATCCACACCAGCACGACGGCAAGCGTCATAACTGCAACAGCCGCGCGGAACAGTACTTCCGGGAACGTCTGGATTTGATCTTCCGTCTCGGCCTTTACTTGTGCCGAAGTGCGCCGCGTGATGAAGACGATGCGGCGGGGAGATTTTTTTGCGTTGGAGTCGACGCCGGCGATGAAGTCTTTGGAGTCAACCATGTCTAATGTGCCTCCTTCGTAGGGGCGGCGCTGGTATCAACGGCTTTTGCCCGCACGACTGCCGGTTCGCTCGAGTGCGTGTACAGTCCTCCGTCTTTACGGATCCGCCAGAAATGAATCGCCACAAAAAACATCGCCGCCAGAGGAAGAATCATGCAGTGCAGCACGTAAAAACGCAGCAGCGCGTTGGCGTCGACTGCGTTTCCGCCGAGCAACAGGAAACGAATCTTGTTGCCGATCACGGGCACTGCGGACGCGATGTTCGATCCCACGGTGATCGCCCAGAAGGCTAGTTGATCCCATGGCAGCAAGTAGCCTGTATAGCTGAGAAGCAACGTGATGAGAAGAAGGACGACGCCGATCACCCAGTTGAATTCACGGGGCGTGCGGTACGCGCCCCGATAAAACACCTTGAACATGTGCGCGAACACCAGGAACACCATGGCGTGTGCCGACCAGCGATGCAGGTTGCGCAGAAACAGTCCGGACGAGACCACGAACTGGAGGTCTTTGGTGTCGGCGTAAGCCTGGGGCACTGACGGGTGGTAGTAGAACATCAGCGGAATGCCGGTCGCGATCAGGATCAGAAAAGTGCCCAGCGTCAGTGTCCCCAGGTACCAGGTCGCACTGAAGCTCAACATGCGCGTGCGTACCTTGGTCGAGAACAAATGCAGAAACACATTCTGCTGAATGGCGAGCGCGCGCTTTAGCGTGCTCGAGCCGGTGCCGCTACGGAAGATCGAGCGCCACACCCGTGTCCTGCGCAAATCGTCGAAATATTGATCCATCGTTTTGGTCACATCGGTTTTCGCCATACTGGTTTTCTCTAGATCAGACCCTCACGAATGAATCCTGCGCCAGGGGCGGAACATCGGTGGAGCGATCCACCAGCAGATCGCCATCGTCGTTGAGCCAGATTCTTTTCCACGGTAGGGGTTTGGGCGCAGGACCCTCGACTTTGTCCCCGGGTTTCACCTTGCCTTGCTCCCAAACTGCGAACTTGCTGCCATGACACGGGCACGCAATGATGCCCAGCTCCGGCTTCCATGCGGTCAGGCATCCCAGATGCGTGCACACTGCGCTTAGCGAGAAATAGCCCTCTTGCGAGTGGATGATGTAAATGCCTGAATTCACGTCGAGTGTGACAGAGTCCAGCGGATAGCGATCCGGCTTGCCCTCATTGACGACCGGCGATGGCTCGTAGAGCACATTCGGCTCAAGGTATTGATAGGCGAAAGCCGCCGTGCCCAGGGCGGCGATGCTCAAAGAGCCCAGCCCCAGCTTCAGAAAGAATTGACGGCGGTTTACGTCGTCGGCCTTCTTCATTTCGTCACCCACGGTTTCGTCTGCCATCAGTGCCTCTAGCTCACTTCTGCAGGCCCGCGCCGATGGCGGCGACCGAGATCAGGCCGGTCGGCTCGGCGGGAAGCAGGTTGTAGGACTCCATCGTGATCGTCTGTACGGGACAGCGCATAGCGCAAAGGCCGCAGCGGATGCATCGAGTCTCGTCCTTTAACATGGCGGCGCCGGTGACAATCCCTAACTCGTCGGCCGCCACTTCATCAAGCTCCACCCCAAAGCATTCCTGGTTGTCGCGGATGTGCTGCACGGTTTCTGGCTCAAACGCAATGCGGTCGAGCGAAACCAGTTCCAGACATTTTTCCGGGCAGACATCCACGCACCCGCCACACAGAATGCACATGCTGCCATCTTCCGGCGTGCCTTCGAAAATCGTATTCACCCAGCAGTGCAGGCAACGCTGTGCTTCGGCCATCGCGGCCGGCGCGTCATAGCCCACTTCGACTTCGGTGACGCCGGTGCGCCGCTCTAGTGGAAGCATAGGTACCGGCTGGCGGTTGATGTCGAGGTAGCCGAGTGGCATGGTGTGCCGCTTGAGGACTTCCACTTCAATGATCGGTTCGGGATGTATTCCTCCGCGAAGATATTCATCAATCCCCACGGCCGCCCGCTTCCCGTCGCCCACACTGTCGATAATCAGGCGCGGCCCAAACACGCAATCGCCGCCGGCGAAGATGCCCGGGGCGGACGTCATTAAAGTCTGCGGATTCACAGCGATCAGGCCGCGCGGAGAAAGCTCGACCTTGTCATCCGGCGTGAAGAAATCCAACCGCGGCGCCTGCCCGATCGCCATGATGATCGTGTCGCACTCGATCTGCGTCTCGCTGTTTTCATAGAACGCCGGACTGAAACGCCTGTTCTGGTCAAAGACCCACTTGGTCTTGAGAGTTTCGAGAGCGGTGACCTTGCCGTCCTTACCTAAAATGCGCTTAGGTCCCTGCCCCGGAAGCATCTTGATGCCTTCTTCTTCGGCTTCGACGATTTCTTCGAGGGCGGCGGGCATTTCTTCGCGCCGCTCTAGGCAGACAAGGTTCACCTCGCGCGCTCCCATGCGCAACGCCGAGAGCGAGATATCGACCATCTCCCTAGTGGCCACGGCCGAGACATTGTCCGCGGAAGGCTCTAGTTCCTCGACGCCACCGGCATGCTGCCTGACCACTTCCCGCGCTGCCGAGCGCGCCACATCCATGGCAACGTTGCCGCCGCCGATCACAATGACTTTCTTCCCGATGGTGAATTTGTAGCCCAAGTTCACGTTGAGCAGAAAATCGATGCCCTTGTGCACGCCGTCCAGATCGACTCCGGGAATGCTGAGATCACGGCTGCGATGCGCGCCCACCGCAACCACTACCGCGTCGAATCCTTGCCGACGCAGATCCGAAATGGTGAAATCCCGTCCGGCGGCGTGATTTAATTTCAGAGTGATGTCCCCCGTCTCGAGAATCTCGCGGACTTGCGCCTCCACCACGTCGCGCGGCAGGCGATATTCCGGAATCCCCAGATAAAGCATTCCTCCAGCAACCGGAGCTGCTTCGAAGATCGTCACCGCGTAGCCCATCAAGGCGAGATCATGAGCCGCCGAAAGGCCAACGGGGCCGCCGCCCACCACCGCAACTTTATAGGGAAGTTTTTTCTGCGTGCGTCCTTCATTAACGTTGATGGGACGCTTCGACTCGGGGCCATACTGCTCGGTAAGGAAGCGTTTCAGGGCTCGGATCGAGATGGGACGGTCGATCTCGCCGCGGCGGCAGGCCGTCTCGCAGGGATGCGCGCAAACCCGTCCGCAGATGCTGGCCAGAGGATTCGGATCGCGCGCCAGGCGATAGGCTTCTTCGAAGCGACCTTCGGCAATGAGGCCCACGTAGCGCCCAGCGTTGGTGTGAGCCGGGCAGGCCATCATGCAGGGAAAGTTTGTGTGCAGCCAGTCCCCGTCAACCTTCTTGTCTCTGAATCGCTTCAGCATGCGCGGCGTTTTCAACCTCGGAACAGCGGCTGAACGTCCTTCTTCTTTGAACCACGAGAGAGAACTGCAAATTCGAGGAGCAGTGCCCCAAGCGTAACTGCTCCCGGTCACCCCGATCGAGATGCGGTTATTTCGTCAGGGCGAAATCCGCTTTCCCGCCGCCGGCTACCGTGACGGGCTTCGACTGATTCTTGGCCCCTTCATGCCAGACGGTCAGGGTGTAACTTCCGTCGGGAACGTCTTTGATCTTGTAATTACCGCCGTCGTCGGTCTCAGCAAAATATGGAGTCGGACTGACGATCAGATATCCCGCCATGTCCGGGTGCACGTTGCACAGCAGCGGCACGACGCCTGGCTTATCGAAGGTAAAAGGACGCTTTTCACCCTTGGGCCACGTGCCCAGATTGTGTCCGGCTTTTTTGTCGCTGCCGATCGCCGTCCAGAAAACATTGTGTTGCACCGTGTCGCTATTCAGGAACTCAACCGTCGTTCCCTGCTGCACGACCACGATGTGCGGCACGAACATCAGTCCCTTTTGATCGATCACCGGATGGTCTTTGGGCGCGGGAAAAGTCTTGCCCGCGATCGCGTTCACGTAAACTACGGAGTGACCCTTCATTCCCGTCACTTTGCCCTCGATGTCTCCCGCGAAGGCCGCGCTGCACAATCCCGCGATCAAAGCCATCATGATGAATGTCTTGCACTTCATTGCTTATCTCCTTGTAAGTTGTCCGAAATCATTGCTATGTGTGTGTCAAAAAATGATCTTTGCGTCCAGGTAGAAGGTGTTGTTCGAGCCCGCATTGCGGCCAGAACCGTCATAGTTGTTTTGGGCGCCGTTGAAGCGGGTGTATCCGGTGTATTGCGCGGCCAATAGCAGATTCTGCCAGGGCCAATAGGTAAAGTTCGCAATGTAGCCAGTACCCCTCGGGTCGCCATTGAAGTTGCCGGTCACCGCGACATTGGATGGATACAGCGTGGTATCGGAGGTGCCGGTCGTATTGAACCAACCGAACGTTCCGGTATAGCGGTTACCGTAGTGGTATTCGGCATTGGCCATCACGGTGTTCAAGTGATGCGGTCCCAACCCGGCCAATTGAGGATTGCCGTTGAAGCTCGCTAACAAGTCGGAATTTTCGCGGATGTACGTGGCCCGAAAGGACAGCACATCCTTTCTGAACAACGTCCGATCGATTTGAGTATCCACTCCCCAGTCCGTGTACGAATCCTGCCACGGGAAGCTGGACCCGTCGGCTTGCGTAATTGCGTTGGGAGTGGATCGCATATGCATCCCATAGGTGCCAAGTTCATACTGTGTCTTGGCCGTTAGCTGCTGCCACGCCGCACGCCAGTACGGCGCAATGCCGCGAATATTGGTTCCGGCACCGACTCCCGCGTTCGGTTGAGCGCTACCTATGTGCTGCGAGCGATAAATCGCGGCATCGAGATAAAGATGGTTGTTCCACATGGCATAAGCGCCTACCCCGCCGACGTCCTGCCCCAAGCCGCCATTAATGAAGGGAGAAGCGTTCGGCGTAGGCGCGAAATCGCTGGCGACCCAGGGATATCCCCATGCCGGCGTGCTGTTCCAAAGGTCCTCTACCGTGGGATTGTTGTTGAAATCCAGACCGTAAACCAATTCTTTGCCGCCCAGTTTCGTCGTGTTCGCGTAGCGGACATCGGTGTTGTCCATGCTGAAGTGGTCATCCTGCGTGTCGTACGTGACCTGCAGAAAACTTCCCACATGGCTGGTCCAGGCACCTGAAAGGAACAGCGAGATGTCCTGAGGAAATTCGACGTTGCCGTTCTGGGTCGTCGGCACGGGTGACTTGATAGAGGTGAAGGAAGCGTCCAGCATCACCGAAAGCGGCAGTGAAGCCAGAAGCTCGAGCGCAGCCGTCTTTTTGCTTCCTTCTGCCTTGATGACTTTGGTGTCATCCGCCTTGTCGACATAGCCCATCAGCTTGAACCTTCGTCCGGCAGGATTGAGTTCGGGCGGAGTGTAATGACAGCCACTGCAGGCTAATCCCGTCTGCCGCGCATAACTGGGAACCGCCTCCACCTTAGGTGGATTCAGCGCAGCCACAAACAGCAATGCCAGGGTCGAAGCCGACATGAACAAAGCAATCGCGACTCTTTTCATCTTGAATCTCCTGTTTATTTGCCGACCCTCTGTTCTCTGCGAGAAATGTCGGGAGTCTGCACCGCGTGCCGTTCACGATTCATCGAGCGAATATGGGCCTGCGCAAGCGCATTCGAATCGCCTCCCACGTATAGATTCCGAGAGTTTGGGACCCCTAGTCTTGATCCAATCTAGGCGCGATACTACCGACGGTGGTAGATGTCTCGCGAGGGGTCGAATCACACTTGAATGTGATTTGCATCACATTTTGCTCGTGCCAGGGAAGTGGCTTCGAATCGCTTCTTTAGTCATTAAAGATCAAGAATTCAGAGCCTCTTGAGTTCATCCGGGCTGGATGCTGCCAAACCGCCACAAGAAATCGAAGCGGTCGAGAATCACTTCGGAATGTGATTAAGCTCACGATGCTTGGGCCATGCGGGAGTTCGCGAGGATGCTGCAGTTCCATCTAATCGATTCGTGGTAGAGACTTGAATACTGTAGCCCGGTAGGATGGCGCTCCGCATATGAACCCGCCGCCTTCCATGACAGGGAAGCCCGCTCAGAGAGGCAGGTTGCCCTCGGTGTCGGCTGTATTAAACCCCACGCCAACCCCCCTGATCATCTCCGTATCTCTTCTGCTGGTCCTAGCGACAATGCCATTGGCGGCCGCTGAGAATCGCGGCGTTGAACACCCGGGCAGTGTGCATGCTGATGACAATTGCTCCTCCTGTCACCCGGATAAGTCCAGAGGTAAATCGGTACACTCCGCCATCGAGCTTTCGTGTACCGTCTGCCATTTGGCGCAAACCAACGGCGACATGACTACTCTGACCTTGTTGATGCCGAAGCCAAAGGTATGCTTCGCCTGCCACGAGGAAACCTGGTCGGTCCGGCAGCACCGGCCCGTCACGAAGAGACCATGTCTAGACTGCCACGATGCGCACAGTAGTAATCGACGGATGTTGCTCCGAGAACCATCGCATGTTGGCCTCAACTAGAGCCAGGAGCATCTTTATGCGATACAGTCAATGGCAACCGTAATCCTGCCATGTCGTCCGTCGGGGAAGGCTCAAGGCGCCGCATGGGTGAGGTCGACTTCCCGGTTAGCGAAGTGTGCGCTCGCGCACAACGTAGAGTGATCACAATCACAGGCAACTGCAGGCTGTTTGATAGAGTCCTTCCAGCAAATTACGAACTCTGTGGGTTTTCAAACCGCTCCGAAGGTACGTAGGAGAGTTGGAGATGGCTACTCAATTCTGCAAGAAATGTAAACAGGCTCATCCAGACCGCGTCTGCGACTATGACGATCAAGGGGAATGCACCGAAACAGTCGACGCCAATGAGACCACTGCGTCAGACTCGGGTGATGCCGGGCAACAGAAAGAAGTAAACAGGCAATAATTCTCAACTAGTTGAGGGACATTTCACTTAGAGAACCAGTAGCCCTCAGTAACCGTATGGGCTTTGTCGTGCATTAGATGGTATCTATGAGACGGCGTGCTGTAATCTTCGATGATGAAAAGGCCTTGCGCTTTGCGCTATGGCATTTCTTTGCCCAGCGTAATTACGAAGTCATCACATTCTCCGAGCCCGGTGTTTGTCCGCTTCACGTCCCTTTGCAATGTGCCTGTCCTGATGGCAGCTCATGTTCGGATCTAGTAATCTCGGATGTCAACATGTTGGGCGCGAACGGGATTGACTTTGTCGAGCAATTGATCACCAAAGGCTGCCGGCAACGACATTTTGCTCTTATGTCTGGCGCCTTCTCCGACACCGACCGCGTTCGGGGAGCGAAGCTAGGTTGTGCATTATTCGACAAGCCGCTAGATATGCAAGCGGTAACTGCGTGGGTCGAGGAGGTTGAGAAATCGACTTCGCCAGACCGAATACTGTTCGATTGGATGTCGAAGACACCATAGGGCAGAGTCAGAACTTCACTCGGCTGAGGCGAGAAGCACGCCAACCACGGCCAAGCACATCGCGCTACGAGCACCAGACAACGATAGCCAGGATCCCGTGATCCTTGCCACTTTGAAATGGCGGGAGCCTTCGATTCGGAACCTAATCCTGCCGCCGACAGGTATTTCTAGCATCTCCTAAAGTCAACGCCTTAACTTTGCAAGGCCCCCACCTTGAGGGCAGTCTATCTGCGAAGCAACTGCTTCAACGATTGTGGCAGCGCCAAGAGTGTGCGCGCGCCCGTGCAGGGGGATCAAAACAGCATGTAGTAGGGAATGAAAGTGTCCTACAGGAAAGGAGTAGCGAACCATCTTGACCTCGGGTTTTGCGGCGGTCGTTGTGAACAACCAATCCACCTTCGCCAGCCCGCGGAGTTTCACCTTCTTCAAAGGCCCAATCTGCTTCAGCCATCCGAACGGTTTCTCGACCAACCAGCGTTTGCTTAAACTGATCGCGTATCCCGGATGCCGGCTGGTTCGTTCGTCGATCGCGCCGTGTTGCCGGCGTGCTACGTGCGGCGTCACACCCAACTCGCGCACCGTGTCGACGAAGTCCCGCGTGTCATAGGCTTTGTCCGCTCCCGTCGTGATCCGACCGCTTCGCTTCCCGGTCAACTCGTACAACATTAATAAAGCCGCATCGCGCTCCGCCCTGCCATCTGCCTGCGTGGTCATCGCTGCCGCGATCAACCCATTCCGGTTCTCGACCAAAGTATGTCCCAGATAGCTCAGCTTGGATTCCTGGCCTGCCGACTTCTTATAGAGCCGCGCTTCCGGGTCGGTACGCGAGGCGTGCGTCTGGTTGCGGCGTGACTCGCCGTGAAAATCTCCTCCGCTCCCCGACCCGCCGTTGTCCTTGCGGCGAAAGCTCTTCTGTCCCGCCCAGGCCTCGATCAGCGTCCCATCCACAGTGAAGTGCTCGTCCGACATCAACCCCGCCGCCTGCTCTTTGACATGGGCGAAAAACTTCTGCGCCGGTCTCCTCGTTAGGATCATGGCATTTGGGTCACCCAAGAGAAATATGCCGCGTAGTGACGTGGATCACGGTAAACCAGCAACCCGGCGAGGAAAATGCAAAGTGTACTGGTGTTCTCTAAACAACCAGGCCCTATCCATACCGGCTCGTTTCAGCCTGTTTGCTGATCGCGACAAGCGGCCGAGCGATCCTCTTTCATCTGTAGTTGCTCGAAGGAGGGCGTCATGAAATCCACCAAACTCTCTACATCCACTTCTGAACCGCCAGCCACCGTGTTGCAAGTGCGAGATCCCGACAAGGTGCGTTGGGAAATGCAACCACTACAACTTGCGATTGCTCGTAGGGCTTTCGAGTTGTTCGAGAAGCGTGGCCGCGAACACGGCCACGACTGGGAAGACTGGTTCAAGGCGGAATCAGAATTCTTGTGCCCCGTATCAATTGCGACTTCCGAATCAGAAGACCGGGTCAGTATTCGCGCCAACGTACTCGGGTTCACAGAAAATGAACTCCAGGTCAGCATTGAACCCAGGCGTCTTGCCATCCTCGGAAAGAGAGAGGGTACTACCTCCCAGACCGAGGCAGGATCAATTGGGCGTGCCGATCAGTATCCCGACCAGATACTACGGCTGATCGACTTGACGACAGAAGTTGATCCGGGGCGAGCAGTGATCGAACTGCAGGCGGGGATGCTCAGATTTGAGCTACCCAAAGCAACAAAGCCGATCCAGGAGACTCCAACTGCGGCAGCTTGATGCGGTCGAACGGCATGAAGCCCGAAGAGAAGAGGAGTGCTATGAGAATTCCACAGATCGTTATGGGCACTGCAGTTTTGGTTCTCGTAATTCTGCTGTTTAGCGGCCCGAGGCATCGGGTGCCTGTTTACAGCGCCTCCAACGAACAAGCCGTACAAGGCGTAGTGCAGGGCCTCACCGCGGAGCGTGTTCTCGTCCACGCCGATACCAAAGTTCACCCGGACCTGCTCAACTCCCACTTTGGGTACGTTGCCATCTCACGCGCCAGCGATGAGGCCACGCTTTTTACCGACGACGCGGCAAAACTCGCCAAGTCATCGAGCAGTTTGTGGGTTTCGCGATAGAGCACGCGATAGCCCTGTTGGATAGCGGATTGTCCGATGGCCTGGGCGAGATGACTTTTACCCGTGCCGGGCGGCCCTAATAACAAAGCATCTTCGTGGCGAGCGATGAAGGCACCCGTAGCCAGATCGAAGACCAGACTGCGATTCATTTTTCGGTTGAAGTTGAAGTCGAAGTTATCGAGAGTTTTCTGCGGGTCGCGGAACTGGGCCTGTTTTTTTCTGCGCTCCAGCAGTCGTTCGCCGCGACGAGTGAGTTCGTCGGAGACGAGACAGGAGAGGAAGTCGATCGGAGGCATGGCTTCGGTCTGAGCTTGGTGAAGCCGGGTTTCGAGCACGGCGGCGATTCCGCCCAGCCGTAGTTGCCCTAAAGCACGATTCAACTCAATGAGGTTCATCTTCTGGCTCCTGGGTTCTGAGGTTGATGAGATCGCGGTAGTGGACCAGTTCGCGAATGAGCGGATCGACTTGCCGCAGGGTGAGTTGTGGGGCGCGTTCGAGATAGCGACGAACGAAGCGGTACTCGTGCACTCCCATTTCCAGAGCAGCCGCGCAGGCATCCTCGACCGCGGCGGTACCGAACTTCTTGGCCAGCGCGAGCACGCCCAGGATGCGACGAATGCCAGCTTCTCCGAGCTGGGTATAAATAAGGTTGCAGAGCGTACCGATGTGAGAACCGGCTCGTCCAGCTCGCCACAGTAACTGGGAAACCTGAAGCGGCATGTGCTGCGGATGGTCTTCTTTCTTAATGCGATACCAGCCGCGTTTCTGGCGTACATGCTCGCGCAGCAGCAGTCCGTTCCTGGGGATCGAGAATGCGCACGTACAGCTCATCCCACTGCACCTTCACTTCTCGTCCGATCCAGCCCGGCGGTAGGCCGTAGTAGGCGGCAGCGACTTCGACGCAGCCGTCCAGATTCACACCCCGCTTGCCATGCTGGTAGTAGCGAAAAGGTTCCAGGGGAAGCGGCAGCAAGGTTGGTTTTTCTTCGGCAAACATGGCGGCGACCTGTCGTTTTGTGGTGCCATGAATGCGGGTATCGGCACAGCTTGCCTCCCAACGATCCAGATAGGCTTGGGCTTCCTCCAGGCTTTCAAAGCGTTTTCCCTTTAGCGCTCGTTGGGCATGGCCGACGCCGGATTCAACTTTTCCTTTTCGATCCGGATCCTTGATCCGACAAGGCAGGGCTACGGCACCATAGTGCGCCAGGACGTCGCGATAGAGAGGATTCAGAGTGGGATCGTAGATGTCAGGGACGAGCACGCCTTCGCGCAAATTATCGAGGACCACGACACGCGTAGCGCCACCCAGGCGACGGAATGCTTTCTCATGTAACTCGGCCCAGATGCGCGAACTGGAGCGAAACGTTAGAAAGCGTACCGCCTTGCGGCTACAGCCGAGCACCATCACGAACAGTCGGGTCCGTCGATATTTTCTGGTCTGCGGATCCCGGACCATTGCGCCCGTGCCGTAGTCCACTTGGGACTCTTCTCCGGGAGCGGTCCGAATCACTGCGCGAGGCTGCAGTGGCTGCTTTCCACGCAACTTGCGCACGAAGCGCTTAACCGTCTGATAGCCACCCCCGAACCCGCTCTCCGATACCAAGTCTTGCCAGATTGCGGTGGCATCACGGCCCCGGCTCAGACCCAGTTCGATCGCTTCACGAAAGGGCTCGCACACACTCCGTTTAGGATTTTCTGCTTTCGACTCCACGCCAAACCCGGTGGTCACATCGTTGGCCGGTTTTGCGCTTTTGGCTTTTGCTTTTTCCTTCGTAGAAAGGTTTTCGGGGTTGGGGTTGGCCGTTCTCTCCACTGGGCCCGCGTCGGACCCGGTGGTCACTTCGTTGGCCGGTTTTGCCGGCGCCCGCCGTCCCCACGCACCCGGCCGACGCACCCCGACACCGGCCGCCTTCAGATAGGCGCTCGCCGTTTCTCGCCGCACCCCGGTCGCCTGCTCGATGCGCCGCAACGGCCATCCCAGTCGTCCCAGGGCTATTATTTGTTGTCGTTTCGCTTCGCTCAAGACGTTGCTCATATCGACGAAGGCTAAATGCCTCACGCCGAAATCAACGTCCCGGGCCTCATTCTCGTTGGCCGGTTTTCAGCTGACCCTCATTGGCCGGTTTTGGGTGACCCCCGAGGGCGGATAGCCTGATCCGTCACGGTTGGAATGAAACGGCCACTCGGAAAGGCATCGTCGCAGTCGCTTTCGGCATGGGCGGTTTCTTGATCGCAGCGATGCGTACCACCCACACCGGAATCGCAATCGGCCTGTTGATTGGAGCGTCTCTTGTCGGTCTCGCTACAGGAAACCTGCTAACGATTCTCCAGTCGTGTGCACCAGAAGAAGCCGTGGGAGTTTGGACTGGAGCCGAAAACTTTGCGGGGAACCTTGCGGGAATCATCGCGCCCCTGGCAGTGGGGTTCCTCATTACATCATTTGGATCGTATGTTCCAGGCTTTGAGCTCGCTTCGATCGTCCTTTTTGCAGGAGTGCTCGCCTACTGGTTCGTCGTCGGTGACTTGAAGACACGAAAGTCTTAGGTTCGGGAGTTCGGGGAGATTCTTGTCTCAAGGAACTTGAGCCCCCTCCGTTCCAACATACAGGGCATAAAGAGACTGGCTGGCAGCCATAAACAACCTATTCTTCTTAACTCCTCCAAAGCAGAGGTTGGCGCAACTTTCAGGCAGATGGATTTTACCGATCAACGTTCCGTCGGGCCCAAAGATGTGCACGCCGTTGTACCCTTCGTCTCCCCATCCCGCCGCGGACCATACGTTGCCGTCCAAATCGCAACGAATACCATCGGACGATCCCGGCGCCATGTTTACAAAAAGCCGTCTATTTGTCAGCCGCGTGCCATCGATAACGTCATAGACGTAAATCGGATGAGCATCGGTGGGATGTTTCGGTGTGCCGGTATCCACAAGGTAGAGCTTCTTCTCGTCGGGGGAAAAGCAAATGCCGTTTGGCTTGTCCAAATCACTCACAACGACAACCGTTTCGCGTGTTTTCGGATCGAGGCGGTACACGTTATCCGGCAGCTCGAACGTAGCCTTATGGCCTTCGTAGTTCGACATGATTCCGTAACCAGGATCGGTAAACCAGATCGCCCCGTCAGCGTGCACGGTCAGGTCATTCGGGGCATTCAGCATTTTTCCCTGAAAGCGATCCATCAACACCGTGATTGTGCCGTCGTATTCTGTCCGTGTGAGACGCCGCGAGTCGTGCTCGCAGGTGAGCAGTCTGCCCTGCCGGTCGCGGTAGTTGCCGTTACTGTAGTTTGATGGATTACGGAAAACGCTGACCTCTCCCGTGTCTTCCAGCCAACGCAGCATGCGGTTATTTGGGATGTCACTGAATAACAGATAACGCCCATCCCCAAACCATACCGGCCCTTCTGCCCAACGTGCGCCGGTGTAGAGGCGCTCGACCGCAGCGTTGTTGATCTTGTATTTTGCAAATCGCGAATCAATCACTTCCACAGCCGCGTCGGGATAAGGTACCGGATTCTTCCGGTCTTGCTCCCCTCCAAAAGCGAGGGGCTCGAATGCAAGTGCCGATGTGAACCCTGCCGCCATATTCATAAATGTGCGTCTCTGCATTATTTCCTCCTGCGGACGAAAACCAGTGCGCGAGCAACTTATCATGATCGATGCCCGACCGCAGGTTCAGCAGTACGGCGGCTTCCGCACATAGCATTCGTCCAAAGCGTCGACAGAGGGACAGCCCAACAGCTTGAGGCATCTCTCCATATCAGCCCGCAATATTTCGAGCGCACGTGTAACTCCGGCTTCACCGCTGGCAGCGAGCCCATAGGCATATGCACGTCCGCAAAGCACGGCACGCGCTCCAAGGCAGATTGCTTTGACGATGTCAGATCCCCGACGGATCCCGCTATCCATAAGGACTTCAGCGTTGCCATTGACTGCTGCGACTACCTCCGGAAGCACGCTCAGACTCGCAGGAACTCCGTCAAGCTGCCGGCCCCCATGGTTGGATACAACCACGGCAGCCGCACCATGATCGAGCGACCGCTTTGCCTCTTCTGCCGAAAGAACTCCCTTGATGACGATGGGTCCTTTCCATAATGCGCGAATCCAGGTCATGTCGTTCCAGGAGAATGCCTCGCGCTTCATCGCAGTGTGCGCGTCTCGCACCCGGAGTACTCCGCGTTCCGAATTGACGATGTTGGGCATGTCGGGAAGGCCGCCGTCGAGCAGGAAACGCACGAGCCAGCGTGGACGAGCAAAGACTTGCGGCACAAATGGAATCTTGGAAAAGACATTCCCGCGCAGAAGCTGCTCCATGCCATCTCGCGCCTCGCGTTCCCGGAATCCGATGACGTTAGAATCGATCGTAATCACCAAAACTGTATAACCCACGTCCATCGCTCGCCGCATCGCACTCTCGGCTGCGGCGCGGCCACCAGTGAGATAGAGCTGATACCAGACCTGGCCGGGAGAAGCAGTTTCCACATCTTCCAGTCGATGACCGGAAACCGTTGAGAGGATCACACCAACCCCGGCTTTCCCCGCGGCCCGGGCAGCTGCAATCTCACCATCGAGGTGCATTACCCGCAGATATCCCACAGGCGCCAGGAGCAATGGCATGGACAATTCCCTGCCAAGCACCTGGGTGCGCAGGTCAGTCGTTGGTACGTGCACTGCCTGGCGCGGTCGGAACGTAACGGCTTCGAACGCGTGGCGATTTTCGCGAAGTGTCCACTCGCCTTCCGCACCACCGTCAATGTAGTTGAAAACAATTCTTGGCACGCGGTGTCGGGCTAGTTCGCGCAGGTCGTCGATGTTTACCCCTCGCGAAAGGCGCGTCGTCGAGCTTTGGATCATGGTTAGCTGTCCGCTCCGGGACCAACGGCGACAACGAAGTAAGTGGCTGGACCAGGGCCGACATTTTTAATGCCATGCTCCTCATTTGAGCGAACAAAGCCCAGCCCTCCAGGGCCCAAACGATGGCTGGTGCCATTGATCGTGAGTTCCACAGTTCCCTCGCGGATAAGCCACATCTCCGAGTGCTCATGATGATGGGGAGGATGCGGATATCCATTCGGTGGCAACGTCGTCTCATGCGCTTCGATGTGCTCGCCAGTCGCCAGCTTGCCCTTCATGATCGGCCGTGTTTGCGCGCGCCCGGAATTCTGTACGCGTAGGCTGTCGAGCGAGAAAACTGCAGATTGCAGGGAATCGTCCTGGACTGCGGAAGCTGGAAGTGCGGTTCCCACCGCCATGAGCGCCGGAATGAGACTGCACGCCTCTCGTCTGGTCAAAAACATACGCACCTCTTGAGCACGCTTGCTTTTACGATTCTTTCGGCAAAATCTGAAGGTAGTATAGAGGTTCTTCCAGCAAATGGCCCTTCATACCGAAAGAGCATCGTCGACCGCACACCATGCCGCGACCTCGAGGAGACGAACTCATGAACGATAGCCTGATCCTCGTCTTGACTGCACCTGGCGATGAGAAGATTCCATTTCTTACCGAGTTGCGTGATGCGGCAACGATCGTGGTCGGAGACTCGGTAAGTGAGTTCACCCACGCCGCACTCGATGCCGAAATTATTCTCAATTGGTCGGGCTCCCTTGCGCTTCTCCGAGATGTGTTTCTCATGTCGCGGCGTGCAATGGATCCACTCCCGGTCTGCCGGATTGGAACAGGTGCTTTTCCCCGAACTGATCAAGAGCGAGGTCATTCTCACCAACGGCAGTGGTGTCTTCAGCCCATCTCTCGGGGAGTTTGCCTTAGTGCCTCTAACAAAACCGCTCTTTGGTCTCCAACCCTTACGCGCTCGGTATATGCTCGGACTTGGAGGTTTCCCGATGCCCGTTGCACCCTTGCCTGACGAGTTTTGGAGAATCGTAGAATCCTTCATGCCTAGCCCGAAAACAAACCCCAAGGGTGGCAGGCCGCGTTCGCCAGACCGGGCGTGTCTTGCGGGTATCATATTCGTGTTGCGCACTGGCATTCCTTGGGAAATGCTACCGCAGGAGCTGGGGTGTGGCTCCGGCATGACGTGCTGGCGTCGCTTGCGCGACTGGCAGGAAGCAGGAATCTGGCAATTGATCCATTTTGCAATCCTGGACTGGCTCGCCCGTTCTGAGAGAATAGATTGGTCTCGCGCGGTTGTTGATGGTAGTTCGATAAGAGCAGTTTTTGGGGGCAGAAGACCGGTCCCAATCCGACCGATCGGGCCAAGCCCGGCAGCAAGCGTCATCTGATCTGCGACGGTCACGGCATTCCGCTGGCAATCCGCCTGACTGGGGCGAATCTTAACGACTCGCAGCTTGCCCTTGCACTCGTTGATGCCATTCCACCACTGCAAGGCGTGCGCGGGCGTCCGCGCCACAGACCTGATTGCGTGCTTGGCGACCGTGGTTATGACGCGAAATCAATCCGCCAAGGTCTGCGTGATCGAGGCATCTTGCCTTTGCTCGCAATGCGCAACATTAAACACGGCAGCGGCCTGGGACGATGGCGATGGGTTGTGGAACGGACCTTTGCCTGGCTGAACCAGTTCCGCCGGCTGCGCGTCCGCTATGAGAAGCGTGCCGACATTCACGAGGCGCTGCTTGCCTTGGGTTGCGTTTTGATCTGCTGGAAGTTTCTAACCAGGTACGACTCCACAGTTGTCGGTGCAGTCTGAATCCCATGATCCTTTGGAGTAAAAATCATTTGTAGCTGATTCCGGCTGCCAGCTGAAGCTATTCTGGATTCCAAGCGCGAAGCAGCCGCGGCAGTGCTCGTCAGAAAGGGTCAGGATTCAGAGTATCCGCGAGGTGAATGCGGAGGCTCGGTTTACGGTAGGCCGCTCTAATGGCACGGGCGAGTCAGAAAAAACAATCGCCGGTCGGAACAGATGAAACAGGTTCGGGCATCTCAGCGGGACAACTATGGAGTGTGTCGAGGTGGGAAGCTCGATCCTCGCAGCTTTCCGCACCGCTACTGCAATTTGGCGTATTCGTCTTTGGCTTGCTTCAGGATAGGAATGTCGGGATCGGCGTTTTTCCACAATGTGAAGAAGTCTTGATACGCGGCCTTTGCCTTCGCCTTGTCGCCTTCGATCACGCAGGCGCGAGCGAGTCCGACGTGGGCGACCGCCCCGATTTCGTCATTCAAAACTACGCCGCGATGGCTGACGATTTTCTGAAATTCTGCCGCGGCTTCTTTCCCACCGTGCACAACCATATACGCTTCGCCACGGAGATAGGCGGGCATGTATCGGTCGAAATAACCCGCCTCGTAGGGCTCTGCTGGGGCGAAAAGTTCCAGTGCACGCGCGCTATTGCCGCGATTCAACTCAATGGCGCCGCGAATCAGCGGAAGCCTTACCTTATACATATAGCCGCCTGGCGGACTCTTGCTTTCGAGAATAGCTACCATCTTGGTCGCGGCAGCCGGGTCGCTCGATAGCATTAGCGCAGTCGGCGGCTCGCCCCCCAACTTCACGGCTTCGGCAGCATACCTGCGCGCTTCATTGGTATTGCCAACCAATACTTCGCGGAATGCGGCGTCGGAGAGAAAGTCGGCCGCGACGGCTGTATCTTTTTCTCGCAGCGCAATCTCTTTCATGAGGGCGGTGAGTTGCCTGGCCTCACTCAAGCGCCCAAAATAAGCTGCGGTATTCGTTTCCTCCCTGAGCGCCGTGATTTGGAACCCGGGCTCGCTAGAGAGGTGGGCGCTCACTCTCGCCATGCCCGGTGTGTCATCTCTGAGGAAGGACAGCAGATAAAACTTGTCTTCCACTAGTCCTGCTGCCACATCGTGTGCTCTTGCGTCCTCGTATACGGCTTCGTCCTCCGTCAACCGATTCAGAGCCATGTAGTCTTCCATGAGGCCTGCGTATGGAATCGCCTGTCCCGGATCCAAATCCCTGGCCTTGGCGAACTCTTCTGCAGAGCGCTCATACCTCCCCAATACGCCATTTTCGAATCCCAGGATGCGGTGCGGTGCAAACTCCCGCGGATAGCTTTGTTCCCACAGTTCGCAATTCTCCATGGCCTGCTGCAAGTCGAAGCTGACCGATTGATGGTAGCCTGCCACAATGTCGAACCTCTCCCGCTCACTTGCGCGTTTGCGCAATTCGTAAGCCTTGCGTATCGGCTCCTGTGCCAAGCCATACTTCCCGAGAATGTTATACGAGCGCCCGAGTTCCAGGTACGCCGCTGCGAAGCCAGGGTCCAGCTCGATTGCTTTTTGAAACAGTGGGATGGCGCCGGAGGCGTCGCCTTTGCCCCACTTGGACACACCAAGACTATAGGCTTTCAAGGCCTCCAGGTCCGGCGTCGTGGCTTGCTCCAATGGTGCATCGAACTTCTGAACGGTGGCCAGCGACTCGCCTAGCTTCAGTCGCATGTTCTGAGCCGCTGCGCCCAGCGCTTTTAACACCTGTTCGCGACTTGCGATCTCGACTTGTTGATCGTCTAGCTCCTCACCCGTGTGGCAGTTGAAAGCACTGAGACCCAGCACGTAGTTGGTGCCTAGGCGGGAGATGGAACCCTTGACCACTGCCGTGCTGCCCGCGCGTTGACAAATGTCTCGGGCCAACTCCGGCGTGAGGCTCCCGCCGAGCGGTCGCATCATGAGCTTCAACTGCTCATCGACTTTCTGTTCCGAGAGAACATCGAGGAAGGGTGACTGTTCCAATTGCACGCGCAAGCCCTGTCTTAAGGTGTCATCAAACACAGGATCGCCCGTGCTGTTCGCAAAATCCGCGATGACAATGGTGTCCTTTTCGGTCAGGCGGCGTTCCTTGCGGGAGTATAGGTGCCACGCTAGAGCCAACCCGAGAGCTAGGGTCACTGAGCTGGCGACCGCCCACCAAAGGAGACTTCGAGACCTAGGCGCCTCAGCGGGCGCGTGCTGGACCAGTCCTTCTGGGGCCGCCGGGGAACCGGGTCCACTTTCCGCTACCCATTCCGCTCCGGCCATCCAGCGGTAACCGCGACGAGTCAGCGTTTCTATGAGCCGCGGGTTCTCCGCCGAATCGCCCAGCACCTGTCGAAGCCGGTTCATGGCAGCGCCAATGCTGTGCTCGAACTCGACGATGGTGCCGTCCGGCCAGAGGCATTGCTGGATTTCGGCCCGACTAACAACTTTGCCGGAACGCTCCAACAACATCCTTAGAATTTGGAAGGATTGCTCCGGCAGGCGGACGGCGGGAGCACCCGTCTTTCGCAGTTCCCCGCTGTGAAGATCGAGTTCGAAGTCCTGGAAACGAACTGAGACAAAAGCCTGCTTGCTTTCGGCCATTCAGCCCCCGGCGGGGAGAGTCTACCATCCGATCTCTAGTTCGCCGTCCCGTGAACAGGGTTCGCGGGTCCTCTCCTTGTTCGGCAGCAGGTCTCATATCTCACGCATAATCCTTTAAATCGTTGAATTCATTACAGATACATTCGTGATGTGATGGTGATTCAAACGTGACGCCGTCTGCATGGAGGCACTTCTCGTCCCGGGCCATTCTCGCCCTCGCAACGCGATCTTGCGGAGGTGAGCGCGATGAGAAAACTGCTCATCGGTGGCTTGACGGCGAGTCTAATTTTGGCGACTCCCGCCTTTGGAGCGAGGAAAAATACACAGCGGGTGCGAGCAGTTGGTGAGGGAGAGATCACAATTCAAATTCGAGACTACGCCCAGGCTAATCCCTCGGTCTTGCGGCACGCAGAACAGGTTGCCGGTGACATCCTGCAAAAGGCAGGGGTGGCGACGCGCTGGATCGACTGCCCGGTCGGCTCATCCCGTGGCGTAGCCTGTTCCAGCCCCGTTTCAACTCTTGACTTTTTTGTGAACCTGCTTCCAGAGTCGATGTCCGACCGTCTCCGCCTACCCGGTGGCGTGCTTGGTTCCGCGATCGAAGGCAGTGGCAGAGATTTCGGGTTCATGGCATCGGTTTTCTACGATGTCGCGAAAGACCGTGCCGCGGCAGGCCAGGTTGATTTTGGCGAATTGCTCGGAGATGCAATCGCTCATGAGCTTGGGCATCTACTCTTGGGCACAAACTCGCATTCCGGCTGGAGCCTGATGAGCGCTTTTTGGTCGGGCAACCAATTCCGCCTTGTCGCTCAAGGCCTTCTCGCATTCTCAGACGTTGAGGCGAAGCGAATTCACGCTGCGATACACGCGCGCACGCTGGCCGCGACTGCGAGCACGGAAGCTACAGAATTGTCCCGCGTTGCGTCCACCGACGAGCAATTCTCGGCCCGAGGGAATCACAAGTAATTCTGTAGTCGCTCGCCTTGTGTTTCAGGAACGCCTGATCGTGTCATGGGAACTTGCGGACGTACGCCGAGCATCTCGCCACTTACGACTTCACCGACTAGAGACGCATCTTTGTCTAGCGATTCACTCGTTCTCTAAAATGAACACTTCAATGCCAGTTGGATCGTCCGAGGGTCGTAGGCGGAAGTGATGGCTCCGAAGTTACTCGCGCCGAAGTTGGTGCTAATGCCGCCATTAAGCGTGTCGCTCACCCATTGAGGGTGGTTCCAAATATTGAAGAACTCCGCGCGGAATTGGAGATTGGTGCCGCGTTCTTCATTAATAAGGAAGTTCTTGAACAAAGAAATGTTCCAGTTGTCGCGACCGGGGCCGCGCACACCGTTATGGGGTTCGTTCCCCCAGGTTCCTGGGGCTGGCATGGAAAACACAGAAGTATCGAACCATTGGTTGACGGTATGAGGATTGACCATTGTCCCGTTTATGTTTGGACGGTTGGCAGTATTGGGGACGATATTCGCGACGTTTGGGCCAGCTAATCCGATGTTCAGTGGAGCGCCAGATATGGCCGTAACGATGCCCGATATCTCCCAGCCACCAAGGGCCATTTTCAGTGGTCGGTTTCCGCTGTTTTTTAGCAGCCCAATCCGATAGACGAAGTTGGTGAAAAAGTTGCTTCTGATGTCGAACGCTGAAGGTCCAAAATCGTATTTCCATCCCTGATAGGGGTCGGAAATATTGTAGAGATCTCCTTGGCTTTCCGTTATGCCGTCGAAGGAATCATTGGTGTGCGAATAGGTGTATCCAAGCTGAAAAGTTAGATCATTTTTCAGAGTTGTTCCGCGGAGAGATATCTGGATCGACTTGTAGTCCCCGTTTGCCCCGTTCTGTGCCATGAGCACGCTGTTGTATCCAACGTAAGGGACAGTTGCATTGTAGGTTTGCGCGAGGGCGGTGTTGGTGGCGAATCCTGGCAGGAGGCTCTGCGGTGGTAAGTTGGTCTCGGCGTAAAAATTCTGATGGCGGTTCTGCGTGCCCACATAAGCTACTGACAGCACTGTTTTTCCGATAGCCTGTTGCATACCCAAACTGAATTGGCTGCTTCCGGGCGCGGCGTAGTTATTCCGCTCCATGCCAACGAGGCTGCTGACCGGGATCGAAGCCTGAATCGTGGAGCCTATCGGAATGCTCGTGGTGGGATTGGAGAGAGACACCAGATGGAAGTTGACTCCCGCTGAGAACGGAGCATTTGCGGCCATGTTGTACGCGTCATTCCCTTGAAGCCTCTCGTACATAATGCCGTAGCCCCCGCGGAGCACGGTCTTACCGGAGGGGGTCAGACTGTAGGCAAAGCCAAGCCGCGGCCCAAAGTTCAGCCACGCGCCATTCACGCACCCCGCAGGGAGCCCGTGCGTCCCGCAGATGCCCACACCGTTCACATAGAGGGGCGTCCCCGCCAAAATCGCGTTTGAGCCGGTTCCAAGTCCCGGGCTGGTGGGAAGAATCGTCTGGTCATCCGAGCTGAGCTGAGCGGCAGCCGCAGGGCTATACAAGTTCGCATAGAAGTTGGACATTTCCTTGTTGGCTTCGTAGGTATGCGGAATGCCGTCCCATCGCAAACCTAGATTCAGGGTGAGCCGGCTCGCCGCGCGCCAATTGTCCTGAAAATACGCGGCAGGAGAAACGCTGTTCCAGTGCCCGATGGCTTGGATCGCCGCTTCGTTGTAGCTTGTCGTGTAGCCAAGCAGATAGTCGGCAAAGTCGTTTCCCGTAAAAAGCCCATTGAAGACGAAGCCGCCTTGGGTGGCCTGAAACCAATCCTGAACCTTCCGGAAAAGCAACCAGCTCGCGCCCATTCGGAACTGATGTCTTCCCCTTGTCCAGGAAACGTCATCCCGAACCTGATAGCTATTCGCGGAGTTCTTCCAAGGAGTCACTCCGGACGAGTATCGCGCTCCCGTGCTACCGACCAATAGGATCGAGGGAATGCGGTTGTCGGCGTTCGGCCCGCTAAAGTAGCGATTAAAGATGAAATCGGATGGCGCAGAGGCCAAACCGACGGGGAGAACGGCGATGCGATCCCTGTTGTAATTGAAGGACGCTTCATTGACCAGCATCGGGCTGATGATATAGGTGGTGTGGACCACGGCCGCATAGGAGGGACTACTGAAACTACTGCCGATAGATGGCACGTTATCCGGGCTGAACAGAGCCGTTCCGAAGTTTTGAGAGACCTGGTCGGCCACGAAGTGCCCAAATATCACTAGTTTTTCGCTGACGTTTTGATCGATCCGGACAATCTCTTCCCGTACGTTTGTCGGCAAGTTGTTGCCGCCGATGAAGGTGCTTCCACTATTGGGTGCCGGAAAGATACCGTCATATTTGCCGCCGGTAGTCAGCAACGCCTGAGCATTCGCGTTCAACAGACTCGCCGGGATTTTGTTGTTGTTGAAAGCCACCCACAAGTTCGGGTCGGGAGCGCCGTTTGTGCAGCCGCTCAGTGCCTGTCCGGCAGTTGCAAACTCGGTCTGTATGGCGAAGGACAGTAGGCAAACGGCCGGCGCGTGCAGCTGCGCAAGGCTGTAACCGGACGTTGAGAAATCACCCTGATAATAATCAGTAGGGGGAACCGTTACATTAAGCGTCTGGCCTTGAACCAGCCTGCGCCATTCCATGTTGTAAAAAAAGAATGTCTTGGTTCGATTCGCGTTGGAAAAATTCCCCAATCTCAGTGGACCGCCAACGTTAAACCCAAGAAGGTTGTATCGCAGCTCTGCAACTGGAGTCGGAACGAAGTTGAAGTAATTCCGGGCATCCAAGGCGTCGTTGCGGAAGAATTCCCACAGCGAGGAGTGGAACGCTTTAGTCCCAGATTTCAGAACTGAAGTGATGGTGCCTCCGGAAGCCAGTCCATACTCGGCGCTATAGTTCGAGGTGAGCGTTTGCGTCTCTGCGATGGCGTCGATCGAGGGCATGACGATGGAGCTGCCAGCCCCACCGCGGTCATTGTTCTCTCCGCCATCCAGCAGGTATACGTTATGACCCTGACGATTGCCATTGAAGCTCACGTTGGAGTTTGCAGCTACCGACGTCGGCGGTTGAAACGAGGGCATCAAATTTGAGGCGCCTGGCGTCAGGGTGATGTAGGTGTAGATACTTCGGCCATTCGTGGAGAGTTCAGAGATCTGTGTTCCGTTCACAAGGGAACTCTGTTCACCGCTGTCGGCTTGGACGCCAATAGGGGTCGATTCGACCAATACAGGCTCTATTTTCGTGCCGATCTTCATCCGAAAATCGACGCGCACGCGGTCATTTACGTTCAGTACGACTCCTTGGGACTCCTGCACTTCGAATCCAGGAGATTCGGCCTTCACATCGTATGTTCCAATGGGCAATCCGAAGGCAACATACTGACCGACACTGTTCGTAACCGAAGTACGCAGGGTTCTAGTTTGGGTATTAACAATGGTCACCATCACGCTCGGCAACAGACCGCCGGTTTGGTCGGTAACCGTTCCCACGATAGTTGCCTCTTGAGCGGCAAGAGAAAGAGATGAAGCCACAGCTAGCGCGAAGAGGAAAACACTCTGCTTGAGCCATGAACACCTGTCGGCGGAGACCGAGCCGAGCACCGACGAAGATGAACAGCGCATGATCTGATCCCCGCCCCCCGACGTTTCCCGTGCGTCGTCAGCCCGGTTGGCAGGATTATACGCCGGCTCTGGTAGGCGAGGGACTACTCCGGCGTCGCGCAGTCGGTTTGCCTGGACGGAGTCGACCAAGCCCCGCGTTTCGCCAAATAGAAAATTCGCGTCACCGTGAAGTTGGGAGTGGCGATGAAGCGTTGTCGAATGGCATTTTGGAATAGAAAGTTTCTTGTTTCTGAGTGATTAAACATGAGAAGAGGTTTTGTTAGATGCTCTTTAGCAGACGAGCACGTCAGGCAGCTAAGCGCGTCGAACAGCCGCGTGAGTCAGGCCGCCGCCAAGATTGCACGCAGTGCAATCGACCACAACTGTGCACAAGGATTTCTTATCGGACCTAACATGCATGATTCACTGGCCCTGACAGCATTTCTAGATCCTTCCATCCTGACCTTTGACGATTACTATGTCGATGTTGAGATAAATGGAGAGTTGACCGCTGGGCAGACTCTTGGATACAGCCCGAATCAAGGTGATCTGCGGCGCCGCCCGGAAATGGAGAAGAAAGCTGAATCCAACATGGTAATTCGGGGCGCTGCTCCGACATTAGCAGGAACAAAGACTTCACCGGTCTTAAGAGACAAGTGGATTCCCAATACTCGTGTGGCGCTGGGAGTAAACTCCCAGCGCTTCTTCGATCTATTAATCAGGCGGCTTTCGAGCTAGGCAGATTTGGGAGGTTTTTGCCATCACGAGTTTTAGCTCGGCACTCGGGACTCGATGAGCCGCTCTTCTGTTGTGAAGCAAATGCTCGTGCAGAATCCTTCACATTGAAGGATTTCGGCGACTGCGATCGCCTTCTGGCCATTTGGTTTCACAAATATCTATCTTCGGACGCCAACTTGCCTGAATTCAATAACTTTGCGTAGAGGTATCAGAAAATCATGAACAAACCCTATCGACAAGAACTCACAAGGCCCAACTCCGAGTCGATTCCCCTGCGAGCGTGTTTTCCATCTAAGGGTCGTACACTCCAGGGTCTCGAGGTAGCCGAATGAAATGGACGTTCGTCGTCGCGGTCGTCGCGACAATGCTCGCGGCAACGCCGTTCGGGGTCCCACAGAAAGCGCAAGAAAAAGCTCCGGCGAAGGCTACGGCTGGTCCTTCTTTTCCCAAATGTGCCGATCCACTTTCTACGGTCGCTGTCCCTGATGCCCCGCATGGGCTATTCGCGATCATGTTTCCTGATCGGCGCAAGCAGGCTCGAACGACCGAGCTTCTGCTTCACAATTCGGTCGTCTGCGGCGCCAATTTCTACCTCATTTGGAACCAGATTGATCGCGGTCCGGATGCGAATCCGCGCTACGACTGGTCGGAGATCGACGAAAAAATCGCGCCCTGGATCGAAGCCGGTAAACGCGTGAACTTCGTCACCTGGGCCACGGGCTACAGCGGCGGATCAAAAGCGACACCGGACTTCGTCTTCTCCAAAGTGGACTCGGTCGAGTGTCCCAATTTCGGGCGCGTCCCCGTCTTCTGGCAAAAAGATTTCATGAAGAACTATCAGGCTTTCATGGCCGCGCGATCGCGTTCTGACCGAGCAGGGAGAAGTTCGCCGCCATATTAATATTTTCGTCGGCGAGGAGAACATCCGATACACCGGCGGACTGATGACTCCGGTTTCTGCGCAATCCGTGATTTCTATTGTTCCGGCGGTCAGCGGCGGTGCAAGTAGCGCGCTGGGTTCTTCAATCCTGACCGCTGGGTCCATAACGCACAATTCTAAAATGCTTTGTAGTTCTTACTGACCGGCGCCGCAAGAACGCTTATGACCAACATATAAACAATTCCCGATCTGTCGCTAGCCCTGATCGGAAACGCCTCGGGCAAAGTCCGATGCGAAGTTCTTGTGGTCGATCCGAGGCGTTTTCGATGAGCAGGCTAGAAGGAAGCCGCTGGCGTTTGCGGCGGGCGCGGGATATGCTGTCGGCTATGGAATTTGAATGGGTGTTTTTTCGCCTTTTGTTCTGGACCAAACTTGAATGCAGGCATTTCCAAGGCTGCAGAGAAGAGACGCAGATACCACCTCATACGTCGCGGATTATCTCACGCGCAGCGTCCGCCGCGCCAGCGGCTTCGTTCTTGTCTTCGTTCTTGTCAGCAAACCGGAAGTTATCCCAGAAACGGGCCTTCGAGGAAGTTGTCCAGATTGGTAACGGGAAGTCTTAGGGCTGTATCTGAAGCGCCCCCCGAGCGAAGAGTTGGGATGCGAGACGCTGTGTAAGGGCGCTTCGGATACAGCCCTAAGACTTCTGGACAATCATCGGTAGATAACATCCGGTGCCGGTCTTCTTCGCGGCGTGGCCTGGTACAAGCGATCGGCGTCGTTCCGCATTGCGAGGCGGCATCGCACGACATTACTTCAACTTCGCATACTCCAACTTGGCTTGTCGAAGGATAGGGATGTTTGGGTCCGCATCTTTCCAGAGCTCAAGAAACTCCAGATAGGCGTGGCGTGCCTTGGTCTTGTCTCCTGCCAGCACGTAGGCACGGCCAAGTTGCAGCCGAGCCAAAGCAGCCAAAGGGGAATTCAGTGCGATGCCACGGTGGTCCAGGAATTTCTTGAACTCCGAAGCCGCTTCCGCCCCCTGATGCAACGACAAACAGACCTGCCCGCGGATATATGCCGGATAAAGTGAGCCGCCAACCTCGAACTGGGGAGCAGGTGTTCCCAGCTCGTACTGTGTCGCAGTTTGTAATCGTTCCAGAGCTCTCGCCGGATTGTTGCGGCCCATCTCGATCGAGGCGTCTATAACCGGCAACCAATATCGATTGATCATGGTATTGAGCGGAAAACGATGGGCCAAATCGTCGGCGAGTCTCCGTGCCTGCATAGTCTCGCCAGTTCGCGCCAATGCCAGGGCGGCAAGTGTCTGCACGTCCTGGGTCGCAGCTGTCGCCAGGGCGGAGGCAGTCTCCTGTCGTGCGCGGGTCGTGTTCCCGAACTCGCCCTCGCGCAGGGCAGAGTTCATCTCCCATTCAGCCGCCGTTTCTTTGGCGTTGTCTTGACGGGCGGTTTCGATGGCGCGCTGTGATTTTTCGCGGGCGCTAGCGAGACGCCCGTAAAAGGCATCGCTATCGGATGCGAAGGAGAGAAGCACGTCCTGACCGGGTTTGTTCTTCTGCCCGTCGACTTGCCGCTCCATCTCCGCTACGTCGCCCTCATAAAACGCAACCCCGTAGCGATTGCCATGCAGGACGGGGTTGTTAACTTTGTGTGCGACGGCCTCCGTGTACTTGGCCTTCGCATCCTCCGGACGGTTCAGCGCCGTGTAGAGACCAACCAGGTTTGTGAAGGCAGCAGCGCTTCCCGGAAATAGACGCAGGTCTTCCAGGCTGGCGTTTACCGCCGACTCATATTGGCCCAGGTAGGTATAATCGACGCCTAGGTTGCCAAAAGGCTCGTTGTTTCGCGGATAGGTCTGGGCCCAAGTCTCGTAGGTTTGGATCGCTTTCTCCAGTTCACCCGTGACCAGTAGATAGTAGTTCGCCGAGATCCGGAATCTTTCCCGCTCGCTTACTTTGTCGCGCAGATCGTAGGCCTTCTGCAGATTCTCACTGGCTAGTCCCGGTTCTCGCAGGTTGGTATACGAGATTCCTAGCGCCGAATACGCGGCCGCGAAATTCGGGTCAAGTTCGACTGCGCGCTTGAACGAAGGGATCGCCGCCTCAGGACCTTTCTCCTGCAGGATCTTTCTTCCCAACGACAATGCCTTCAAGGCTTCAAGAGAGGGCGTGGTTACTTGATCGAGAGGAGCGTCGAATTTGTCCACGCTGCTGAGGGACTCGCCAAATTTCTTGCGCAGCGTTGTCGCCGCTTCGCCCAGTGCGCGGAGAACGTGTTCTTTATTTTCCGCGGTCACCTGTTCCTGCGCCAGAAAGTCACCCGTCTTGCAATTGATGGCATCCAGGCCGATTACATACTGGCTGCCCAGGCTTGCAATCGAACCCGCAATGTACGCCTTGCCACCGGCACGCTCGCAAAGGTCGCGCGCCACTTCCGGCGTCAGCTTGGTATTCGCCGGCTTGGCCATCAGCCTAAGCGTAGCGCGAGATCTCGCGTCCGACAGGATGTTCAGGAATGGAGACTGTCCTAGTTGCGCCGCGATCGCCTGCTTCAGGGTGTCGTCGAAGACCGCATCTCCGGTTGTGTTGTTGAAGTCTGCCAGCACCACCGTGTCGTGCTCGGTCAGGATCGGGGCTCGGCGCGAGCGCCAGTACACCCCTCCTGCGACAATGGCCGCGAGCGCCAAAAATATCACGGCGACGATCTTCCAGGGAAAGCCGCGATGTTCCTGCCCGGGAGGCCCGGCTCCAGTCACATGCGACGGCTCAACTCGCTGGTTGGAACTGGAACCCCTGCGCTCTACGCGAGCCGGCACCGTCTCTGCCTGCTTTCCCGGATCAACCATTACAGTCAGGTGATGCGATGAGTCGCTATCGCGTTTTAGCCGCTGTAGGTCGGCCCGAAGCTCTGAGGCATGCTGGTAACGCAGGTTGCGGTCCTTTTCCAGCGCCTTGCTGATAAGCGTTCCCAGTCCTACAGAAATCTGCGCGTTGACCTGTGACGGCGGCAGTGCTTCCTTATGCAGAATGCTGCCGCAAATCTCTCCCGAACTGCTGCCATCGAATGGTATCTTTCCGGTTGCCATCTCGTAGAGCACTGCCCCGAACGAGAAGAGGTCGGAGCGCGCATCCAGCTCTTTTGCGCGCACCTGCTCCGGTGACATATAGGCCACTGTCCCCAGCATCGCTCCCGGACTCGTCAGGTGCTGGCGGTCAAAGTCTGATATGACGGTCTCAGATTCGGGGCTGCCGAGGCCGCTCGGGAACGTCACCTTGGCTAATCCGAAATCTAGAATCTTGCCGTGGCCTCGTTCGGTTACGAAGATGTTCGCCGGTTTGATGTCGCGATGGATGATGCCTTTCGAGTGCGCTGCATCAAGCGCATCCGCAATATCGATGGCGACGGGAAGCAATTGCTCCGGTTCCAACGGCCTCCCGGCGATGTGCTGCTTTAAGGTCTGTCCTTCCAGAAACTCCATGGCGATAAAGGCGCGTCCGTCCTGTTCGCCGATCTCGTAGATCGTGCAGATGTTGGGATGGTTCAGCGCCGAAGCAGCTTGGGCTTCGCGCTCAAAACGCGCGAGGGCTTGGGGGTCCCGGGCCACGTCATCGGGCAGAAATTTGAGCGCGACAAAGCGGTGCAGCCGTGTGTCTTCAGCCTTGTACACCACCCCCATTCCGCCCCCACCCAGCTTGGAGAGGATGCGGTAGTGCGAGATGGTTGTTTCGATCATCCTGCCCTACGATCGAAGTGGCATGGCGATGGTAAGAGCGAACTCCCAAAGAGTCAACTCAATGGCGAGCGCCGCCATAGCACGCTGGCAAGCGAAGTTCACAAACTCGATGTATACCTCGAGATTGATCCCATAAGCGCACTCGTCGTTACGAATCTGGGCGTTCCCCATCGGCCCGGTCAATGGACGCTGGCCGGAAACGGGCTTCGAGACCATAAGATTCGTGCTCAACGACCATACTGAATCGCGGCGTGGGAGGCCGTCAGTATAGCGCGTCGGAAAACATCGAAACGCTCCAAAGCAAGAACAATGCTTCGACTAGCCGACTTGGAGCAGTCGAGGAATGCGGTTCTTCACTCACTCGGTGCAGCGAGTTCACAAGAATCATACGGTCATGCAATCGACGAATTTATCGGGTGGTATTGCTCCGAACCACGACTGAGTCGAACTGTGGTTCTTCGTTACCGGTTCTTTCTCGAACAGAAAAACCTCGCGGCGTCTACGATCAACGTTCGCCTAGCGGCAGTGAGACGCCTCGCCTATGAAGCCTCCGACAGCGGGCTTTTGAGTCCGGACCTTGCGCCGGGATCCGTCGTGTGAAAGGGGCGAAACGTCTTGGCGTGAGAGTTGGGAACGGTTGACGGTTGATCAGTCAAAGAACCTGCTCCGGGAGTCGCCGTCATCTAGCCTCCGCGGCAAACGTGATCGCGCGATAGTGGCACTACTCATCGGGTATGGAGTCCGTCGCGCTGAATTGGTGGGACTCAGAATGGAAGACTTTCAAGTCCGCGAGGAGCACTCTGTCATCGCTGACCTCGTTGGCAAAGGAAAACACATCCGAACCGTTCCAGTCCCGGCGTGGGCGAAACGCGCCCTCGATGTGTGGACTGCGGCAGCGCGAGTCTGCCCGCTCCAAAACCTTACCGGACGCATTCTGACACACTTGGTGTGTCGTCGCATCGATCGATCTCCAACTCGGCTCATGACTATCGACTCTGGACGGGCAAACCGGAATGAACCGACCACTTCTTGTTTCCGACCATCCACGAACTTGTTCACTTCCTGATCACAAGGGTGACATTCGTATTTCGCGACGACGCGATCAGCCGAGCTTCTGTCGGACGCTTCCAAGAATTTCGTCCGAGAGTCGTGGGTCCTGCACAGCACGAGCCAGTACCACGCCACCCATCATCGCCGCTGTCCGAAAAATCGCTTCTTTTCGGTCCCCTCCACTCGCCGAGAGAATTTCCTCGAATCCCTGCTCGAACGCGGCTTTGAGTTCCGGACCCGAGCGAGCTACCTCCTGGGCCAGCGCGGCCATGGTGCAGCCGTCACCTGGATTATCTCGGTGCCACCGGCTCAGGTAGCGGTCAGCAAACGATCCTTTGCTCGTCTTATTACTCTTGCTGCGCTGCGCGCGCCCTAGCGAAACCTTTTGGCCATAGACAACGGCAGCCGCCTGGAGTTGTTCCTTCGAGACGAAATGGGCATAGAACGCCCCATGGGTCAGGCCGGCGGCTTTCATCACTTCGCCCACGCTTACGTTCTCAAACCCCCGTTCACGGAACAGGCGGGACGCCTCCTTCACAATCCGTTCATGTTTTGCGGCGGTCTCTTCGACGGGATAGCGCATATTTTTTTCTGCATCCTCCATCTATGATCGTCATCATATCACATGTATGACGTTCATCATATTTTATGTCGCTCATACAAAAAAGGAGGCATTATGAAGCTCACAGGAAAGAAGGCTCTCATTACCGGAGGCAACAGCGGCATCGGCTTGGCTACAGCCCGTCTTTTCATTGCGGAGGGCGCGCAGGTCGCCATAACCGGTCGCGATCAGAAGACGCTGGATGAGGCGGTTACAGAACTCGGACCCAACGCGCGTGGCTACCGCGTTGACGTCACCATTGCGGAAGACCGCAAGCGGCTCTTTGCAGCCCTGGCCAAAGATTTCGGGAAACTCGACATCGTCTTCGCCAATGCCGGCATCTCTGGGCAGACGCCTACCGGTTCCACTGACGAGGCCATTTTTGAGAACGTGATCCACACCAACCTAAATGGCGCATTCTTTACGGTGAATTCAGCGGCGCCTCTGCTGAACGACAGCGGCAGCATCATCTTTAATGGGTCGGTACATAACTATCTCGGCCAACCTGGCGTCGCCGCATATGCAGCCACCAAGGGCGGCCTCGTCTCGATGGCGCGTTCCATCGCCGCCGACCTTGCACCGCGCAACATTCGCGTGAACGTCGTCGCACCAGGCGCGACCAAGACTCCCATTTGGAAGCGCGGGTCCCGCGCCTCTTGGTCGGCAGATCAGTCCGCTAAATTTGCGAAGTTCATCTCGTCCGTCATTCCGCTGGGCCGTTGGGGCGAGCCGGAAGAACTTGCCAAAGCCGTGCTCTTCCTTGCCTCAGACGATTCCTCGTACGTCAATGCAGTCGAACTGATGGTGGATGGCGGAGCCACGGGCGCCCCGTTTGGAGCTCCCATTCTTCGCGCCTGACCGCACAGGGTTAAGGCATGTTTGCGGGAACAAATTCAACTCAGGAGGGAAAGTTAATGGAAGCAATCGGATTGTTAGTCACGCTGGAAGCACGCCAAGGCAAGGAAGCCGATACCGAGGCATTTCTAAAGTCAGCTCAGCCCCTCGCGCTGGATGAAAAAGGCACCTTGAAATGGTATGCGATCAAGCTCGGGCCGGGGAAGTTCGGCATCTTTGACACCTTTGCAAATGAAGCCGGTCGCAATGCCCACTTGAGTGGCGAGATTGCGAAGGCATTGGGGGGCGCGAGCCAGCGAATTACTGGCGGTTCCCCCGCAAATTGAAAAAGTGGAGGTCCTCGCAAGCACACCCGTAAAGGGCTGAGTGCGGGGTTCCGAGTCAGTAAGTAAAGGTAAAACGACGGCATTCGCAACGAGAGCCTGAAATGGGCTCGAGAGGCTCCAATTGATTCGCCCGAATCATTGGGGAGGGCATTGTTGGGACGACTGGAGTTGTTTCAGGGCAGATGTCGTACCGACGATGAGACATTGGTCGTGCTCCAACGCGACAGTGCATCCCTTTTTGCCTCACCTGGCGATGTTGCCATGAATCACTCTCTGCCGCTGCAAGATGCGCTAGAGATTGAGGCCGCTGTAGACGGGAGATCCAGTTCGATCTCCGAATCCGATGTTGAGCAGACCCATTTCGATGACGCGGCTACTCCTCCGGAGCTGCGTTTCGCGTTTTCCCAACTCCGGGAGTTGACCTCTGACTTCGAGCTCTGCCCCTGAAACATTCGCGCCTGCCAAAGTGAGCGTACAAAACGGGTTGGCTGTAAAAGATTTCTTCGGTTAGCCGCCGAACGGTTACATTGGCCATTCTTCAAGCCCTGCTATCCGTCGGGCGGCACTGATGATCTGTACCCGGCGGGCCTGCCTGTCACGCAGTTTTCGTTCCGCAATTCGGTTCGCAGCCAACCTTTCCGGATCCTTGGCATCGCACATAGCCTTCCCAGATTTTCGGAGATGTGGGCGCTGGTGCATCACTCCGAACGGAGGACTTACTGGCTATGAAGCGCGTGATCAAAGGTGTGCATATCGTCCGGATGGGTTTTGCAAACGCCTTCTTGATCGAGGGCGACGACGGGTTGGCGTTGATTGACGCCGGGTTCCCGGGCAAGGAGTCCGCGGTGTTCGGCGCGATCCACGAGCTTGGCCGCTCGCCAGACCAGCTCAGGCACCTCGTTTTTCACTCACGCGCACCCTGATCATGTCGGCAGCGCCGCCGCTATCGTGCGCGGAACCGGTGCGAGCACTCTGTGCGCGGATTGTCATTCTGTGATCCACCGTCGACGTCAGTTCGTAATTGATAAGTCTTGAGAGTGGCAATAACGCGTCTACATGGCCATTACGCGTCTGTTTACCGCGGTTTTAGCCAAGCACCGCAAGAGCTTCAACATGATTGATAACGGACGCGGAGCAACAGTAAGCTCTGGTCATCCTGTTGCACGCCGTGCCGCTTCACTTCTCCCATAATCGTTTCCCAAATCTGTGACAGAGGTTGGTCTTCATGTTGACTCAGCAGTTGCTCCACTCGTGCCAGACCGAACTCTTCGTCTCGCTCGTTGACAACTTCCGTGATGCCATCGGTGAGCAGCAGGAACAGGTCACGCGGTGAATAACTGACGCGCTGGCTTGCATACCGCCCGCCGGGAATCAGACCCAAGGGGAACTGCTCCATCGAAAGCCGAGCCGTGTCACGGCTGCAATGGCGATAGTGCAGGATGGGCACATGCCCTGCCAAAGCATATTCGGCTTGGGTTGAGCCATCGAAGTACAGCATGGCGAGAGTCGCGTACATGTCCGGTTCCTTGACAGCAGGCAGCACACGGTCTGCGCTTTCGAGCAAAGCCACGGGTTGTTCGTGGAACTGGAGAGAGACCCGCAGCGCGGTCTTTAACATCCCCATGAGTTGACCGGCAGGAAGACCATGACCGGAAATGTCCGCAACGTAGGCGAGCAGACTTCCATCGCTCTCGATGACATCGACCAAGTCGCCGCCCATTTCCGTACTCGGAATGGATTTGCCGTAGACCTCGAACTTCGGAGTCTGGAAAGAAAGGGTTGGCACCAGCGTGGTTTGAATGTCGTGGGCGAGGGAGAGTTCGGTCTGCATCCGAACGCTCGCTACACCTTCGGTTGTGACGAAAGATAGCAACAACCGAAAGCCCAAAGTTGCGCCCGCCCAGATGCCGATGGCATCGAAGAGGATTCGCAGCCTCATTAGTTTGCGGGATCGGCGATGGCACGACAAAAAGCGAGATCGGATAGGTCAGCCAGCCCACTCCGAACCAGCCAAGACCTGACAGTCCCCCAACGAGCCAGATGAGCACTACCATCAAGAATAAAAGGATAGGAATTCTTTTTATGCTGGTCACCAGAGTACCTACCGCCGCCGCGCCAAGTACCAAAGGCCAAAAGAAACCTCGACCCAGAGGAGGCAAAGGGAGTTGCAGCAGATCAAAAGCGAAACCGACCACCGAAGCGGTGAAGAAAACTCCAGCCAGAAGGCTTTTCATGCGTCCTATCGGCTGCGAGCGCCAATATGGACTAGACGCGGTGGGAAATGCAGTGCTCCAAACGTCCAACCATTTTTTAAGTTTGTTTTTCATGAACCCGCTCGCTCAGCAGCCACAGCCTACCTAATCCTTACCGCGACTACTTTTCCACAGAAATGGCACCGGAGCCACAGCAACGCTGGCTGACTTCGAACCCGGTCGGCTAGAATGTCGTTGAGGTTCCCATGATGACAACCCCAGCCAGTGCCATCAAGGATGAAGTCCGTGTGCTCATCGACGTTCAAATCGAGACATTCG
The DNA here is from genome assembly GCA_963763845.1 of uncultured Acidobacteriota bacterium. Classification (GTDB taxonomy): domain Bacteria; phylum Acidobacteriota; class Terriglobia; order Terriglobales; family Acidobacteriaceae; genus Sulfotelmatobacter. The sequence goes on along the minus strand of CAVXPX010000003.1, from coordinate 35,250 downwards.
GACAGCCCGCACTTTTGACCCCTTCTCAACTCTGCGAATTTCACGACCGCTCAGAAACAATCAGCATGCTCTGCCAAGAACTGAATCGGATTGGCACAAAGAGCATTATGGAACGGCGGTTCGAAAGGGCGTCTTAGTCCACTTTTCCGAGCAGCCCTGACATGCTCGTCCCTACACAAGCAGCGGCGTGATGGCAAACACCACGAGCAGCAGGTAATAGGCTGCTCCCGACACAGGGTCTCGTGTGGCGAAATAGTCTCGATCGAGAGACCCCGAATCCAGAGGACGAACCCAAACTCCGCGATCAGCATGAGAGCTAATGCGATGCAGCCCATCTCAAGTCGGGCAGACCACATGATCGGCACCGAAAGGCGCAGAAGTGTCCAACGAGCCGCCACAATGGTCACCGGGAGCATGATGGGCATCTCGATCAGTTCGGCTGTTCTCGTGCCGACGCGAGGGACGACCTCTCGCGTGCGAATGGCTCCAAGCACGAAGCCAACTGCGAACACGAGGGCGAAATAGAGTACGCCTGCCTTCGCTACCTGCATCACCGGGTGCCGCCGTCGTTGGCTGATGATAATCGCGGGCGCTTCAGCCAACACCACAGCACGATCAATTCGTTGACGACAAACAGCGTTCCGAAGATTGTTTTGTTGTGGCTGGCGAGCCAGTTCGGGAGGTAGATGTCGAAGTTGCTCGCACGCTCGTCGGTGTATCGGGCTGCCAAATCGGACAGCGGGCATCTGCCTCCATTAGCAGCCAGCAGCACGCACTCCACCAGAACAATCACGCTGAGGGTCGCAGCCCAACGGAATCGGCGCAACAGGCCCGCGACGGGCAAGACCAGAATGCTCGCTGCCAGAAGCGCCCAAATCACCGTGTGCAAAAGCTTGATCGCCGTCAGCACTGAGACGCTCTTGCAGCTTTGACCTTCCGTTGCTTCTGCGCTCCGAGAATCTCGCGTTCCGCTAGGAGCCAGTCGTCCAAGGCAAAGCCGTCAAGCCTGCCGCGCTGCTCGTACAACTCGTAAGCTCGTCGGCGGATGCGTTCCTCGGCGTTGCTTGGGAGGTCAGGCTTTGGTGAGCGAGGTCCCAAAGATGTTTTCGGTTTGGCGGTCATGGGCAACCTCCTCAAAGAACTGAACTGCTCTTGTCACCCTACAGTATCCAGCCAGCTCGTCGAACGAGGAAGTGATGACAATCACTTTCTTCCGTTACTTCGACGACGGGTGGATTCTCCCAACCGTGTACAAGCAAATCGGGGACTGGACGCGGCTGCCCGCCCTAGAATGTAGGAAGGAAAGGAGCAGCCATGAAATTGAGCATAAAGAGTCTGGCTTTGGCATCTGGAATCCTCTGGGGAGCGTCGATGCTGGGCATGGGACTGGCGAACCTGATCTGGAGCGGCTATGGTCAGCAGTTTCTCCAGACAGTGGCCTCGGTCTACCCCGGCTATCATGCAACTCGCAGCATCGCGGAAATCATCGTCGGGACTCTCTACGGAGCAGTAGATGGTCTCATCGCTGGTGCAGTCTTTGCTTGGCTCTACAATCAGTTTGCTAAGCCCAGCGTCTAATAACGGAGTGCTTTGCTGAAAGCGGACTGGGCTAAGATTCGCACGTGAGCGTGCGCGAGCCAACGGATCGTTACCTATCGCCCGAACAGGCGAAGCGTTTCTATGACCGCCTCGGCTCAGCGCAGGACTGGCAAAGCTTTTACGAAAATCCAGCCATCAACGAACTGATCGCGCACGCTGCTTTCGACTCAGCACAATCCGTGTTCGAGTTCGGCTGTGGCACGGGGGCATTTGCCGCACGTCTAGTGCACCGCCGTCTGCCCGCTGACGCACGCTATGTTGGTCTCGACATCAGCGGGACGATGGTCTCGCTCGCGCAGGAGCGTTTGAAGCCGTGGTCAGATCGCGCACGTGTTTACGAGAGTGACGGTTCCCCGCATATACCTGAACCAGATGGCAACTTCGACCGCTTCGTGTCCACTTACGTGCTCGATCTGCTTGCACCCGACTTCATCGAGCGACTCCTGTCAGAAACTCACCGGGTGCTCGTCCCCGGAGGAAAGCTCTGTCTGGTAAGCATGACGTTCGGGATGTCTCCCGTTTCGCGTGCCTTCTGTTGGGGCTGGCACCGCTTGTGGCGGTTCAGTCCGGGTATCGTGGGCGGCTGCCATCCTATCGAACTCTCGGATTACCTTCCGTCCGGGGCGTGGAAACCTAACCACCAGAACAAGGTGACAAGTTGGGGCATCAGTTCGGAAGTTCTTGTAGCCTCCGCGAGGTAGTAAGGAGGTCGTCCGACGCATCAGCCTACCCCTAAGCCCCTGTGCTCTGCATCACAGCCTCCCTGTTTCCCAGATCGCACAATAGAGGACGGAGGCAAAACTATGCATGGCAACGAAAAAGTGATCGAGCAATTGAACGCGGCTCTTGCCTCTGAATTGACCGCAATCGTTCAGTACATGGTTCAATCAGAGACCTGCCAGAACTGGGGCTACGTGCGGCTAGGCGACTTCCTGAAGAGACGCGCAATCGAGGAGATGGGTCACGCTGAAGGTCTGATCGAACGCATCGTGTTCTTGGATGCCACGCCAAAGGTGGATGTCGCTCTGGCTCCCAAGTTTGGCGCTAACGTGCAGCAGCAACTCGAAGGCGACCTCAAGGACGAAGAGGATGCCGTACACCAGTACAACTCCGCTATGAAAATCTGCGCCGACGCCGGGGACAACGGATCAGGCGACTTATTTCAGCGCATGCTCAAGGACGAAGAAGGGCACGCGGACTTCTTGGACGGTCAGCTTCATTCCATCAAGGAGATGGGCATTGGCGCCTACCTTGCACAACAGTTGGGAAGCGGGAAGTAACGACGGGCAATTCCGAGTGCTGATGGCTTGTTTGAAGAGGACTCGATGGGTCCGATTGGACACTTCGCGGTAGGACTAGCAGCCAAACCTTTGGCTCCGAAAGTCCCGCTTGGCGTGTTGTTCTTAGCCACAGTGATTCTCGATGTTCTCGCCATCGCTTTCGCCTTCGCAGGCATCGAGAGTGTCAAAACGGGAATCCCTTGGTCTCACGGTCTCTTCATGTCAGTTATCTGGTCTGTGGTCGCCGCTCTCTTGGCTGTCCGCGTTTATCGCAAATACCGCGCTGGCTTGGTCGTTGGGCTTTTGGTCTTCAGCCATTGGGTGCTGGACTTCATTTCCCACCCCATCCCCTTTTCCAGCTTTTCTTGGCGCTCGTGGGAATGGAGCTATGGACATCCGCTGCCGTCCGATCTTCCTCTTCTTTTCGGTAGTTCGCCGAAAGTCGGACTCGGCTTGTACAACTCCATCAGCGCGGTCCAAGCAACCGCATTGGAGTTTGGAATGTTCATTCTGGGGGTCGCAGTCTACGCGATGTACGTTTTCAAGAAGAGAAAAACTGGAAGATCACACCCTGCATGAATCGGAGATGAACAAATGACGAACCTCGTCGCAGGACTATTGTTGATATTCACCTTGAACATGTGGGCACAGCAGCCCACGGCGCAGCCGCCCAGTCCCGAACCGGGACTCCAAGTAAGGCAGGAATTCCTCAGAGCGTACAACGCGAAGGACGTGGACGCAGTGGTGGCACTGTACGCCGATGATGCCACGCTGGTGAGTGATGGCGGTACTTTCAGAGGACAGAACGAGATTCGGAACTGGGTCAAGTCGGGACTTGATCAAGGAAGCAGGCTGGAAGCAATCGAGCCAATCGCTGAGAAGAGTTCTGGAACGCTCGCCTACGAGACTGGGCGAACGAGAAGGCTGGTTGGCCCCGTCGTTCATCTTGGCCAATACCTGATTGTGATGGAGAAGATTGGCGGGGCGTGGAAGATTGTGCAGCATTTTTCCCTGAATGCCGGAGAAACTCCAGCCGTGAATGCCGCGCCATCGGCAACACAGATGCTGCCAGACCAACTGTCTGTGGAGAAATAGTTCGTCGGGAACCGGATATGCGAGGGATAGCAACAGGCGTCCGTCTCGTCGGCTTCACACACCAGGCATCGATAAATTCCGGACCAAGAACTGCGATTTCCTGGTTCATAGGTTTTGTCGAATTCATCGCTGCTTGATTGATGCGGGTTGGTTGAGTATTTGCAAAGTGCCATTGCGCTCCTTTGCGGGGGAAGCGCATTCAAAGCGGACTAAGGCTAGATCGGAGACGAGGCCATCGCGATGGCCCGAATTACACGCCGTTCTATGAAGCGCTAAAAAGGCAAGGGCCTTTTTCTTGGTCCCACTACCTAACTTCGACATGGCTACTCTCCACAACAGAAACCCCTAAACAAGTAGTGGAGGCTGTTAAGCCCTACATGGGTCCCAACGACTTCATTTTGGTCGGAGAGTTTAGTACCGACGGTTAACGCAGCCCATCCGCTCAGTTTGAGCAGTAGTCTCCATTGGACGTCCACCTGAGGATCACCACCCCGGTTCAACCCCGACATGTGATCTCCTATGCCGCAACGGCCGCTGGCCGCGCGACCGGCTCGCGCATGCGGACCATGAGGATGCCGATTGTGATCATCCAGGCCGCCAGCGGGAAGCCGGAAGCGATGGCCTCCGGACCCCAGCCCGCAGGATTATAGAAACGCATGATGTCAGGGCTGCCGACAAACATCGAAGGAACGAAGGCGAGGCATCCTACGGCGCAAAGATAGCCGACCCAAGCGCTCCACGCAGGCAATGCGCGACTGGCCACGCCGACGTACCCGGCCATGGCCATAAGCACCGCCATCAGAAAAAGAGCTACGGAGCCGTACATCAAGAACGTGCTCTCCAACATGGCGCGAATGATCACGCCGCTGGCGGGAACGGTCCGGGCGTCGATGACAGTGGCGGCCTGCAGCGAGTCGGCAACGAGAGTGAGCGTGATGTAGACCAGGCCTACTCCGAAAACGAGCGTACCGAGCCACTCGTGCTGTCGATTAGCCTGACGAATGAGGTGACGGAAACCGGCGAGGAAGATCATGAGCAGAGTGAGGATGATGAAGTCGAAAAAGACGCAAGTCATGACGTTCGTGGCGTAGGTGGCGGTGAAGTCGGCGATCTTCGCCGGGTCCGTGACGCCGGGAAAGCCGGACCGTACGAGGTAAAAGGGGAACTCGATAAAGAACACGGCGATCGCGGCCAAGCCGCATGCGCCGCTCCAGCGGTAGATTCTGAGGTCATCCACGATGACTCCTCCTTGCTGCCCAGAGACGTTGTCTGTACTCCTTGCTTGTTTGTCACGGCGGATCACGACGAAGATTGGTTTATCTTCGCCAAAAGCACGCGGTCTGCGGCGAAATTCCATGCGGACTATGAAGGGTACGGTCCCACAGAAATCGCGGCTGAGCCGATTCTGGAGGCTCCGGACACTGCCGGCCCATTCCCACGCCACGCTCAAATCGACGATCTGGCCGCGCTAGGGTTCGAGATTTTGAAGCGTGGCGATCACGGCCGCAGTGTGAAATATGGGGATCGTACCTTCGTGGAGGGGCATCTGGAATCGTGGATAGCGGAAATTGATGACAATAATTCCGAGACGGCCGGAGAAGGCAGACCGCGGGGCACCAAGTCCTCTTCGTTGAAAATCAACCTCGAATAAAACCCTCTGATCTGGAACGGAGCCGTTGAGGCAGCGATGGTGATGCCAATCGTCATTGGCAATCGTAATTCTTGCTGCTACAAATGCAGTTTGCCCGATGTCCCGCGAATTAGTAACTACAAGGGCGTTTTTCGTTACCTATGTGGTGAAACTTCCTCCAAGCCGACTTCGGGACAAAGTCGTCGGAATCCGCCGGAAAACGTAACTTCCGGTTTGCCCGTGATACGGTCACCTACTATCGGGGGGAGATACTTTCTGCGCGGGACGAAGCGTTACGCCCATAAAGTGCTTGGGAACGCCATGCTCGGCGGGGGTCTTTTCAAGAAAGGCTTTTGCCGAAGCATCGTGCTTTAGGTAGGCATCCAGGAACTTCAGCGTGTAGAGCGCCACCCAGGCATGGCTCGTGTTGGCGTCCTCTCGTCCGTAATCGGCTATTTGGTTTTCCGCAAAGCGCTGCGCGCTCTCCCTGCGCTGAAACATGGAGCTGAACTCCGCGTGTGCCATGCCCAGCATATTCACGCTGAGGAGATCGCCGCATATCCAGGCGTTCAAAACGTTTGGACCCGCGACGTATGCCGGTGGACCGCCATAATTTCTCTCAATATCTTCAAGAAGGTTCGGATCCCCTCGGGTGAAGAAAAGAAGCGGTATTGTCATCTGCTCCGGATGAACGTCCCCGGCCATTTTTACGAGCCCCGGGTAATAGCGCATGCTGCCATCCATGGATACCAGGGCATCGATGCGGGAATCTCGCGCCGCCGCAAACAGGCTCGAAATTCCGCCCCAACTCCAGCTCACCACAGCGACGGTGGACAAATCCGCATCCGGAAGCGTTTTGGCATAAGTGATAAGGAACGAGATGTCGCGAGCCTGCGTGTTGATCCCGTCCAAATCATCCGTCATGTCGCGTGTCAACACCCCCATCGACGGACTCGCAAGAACGACGTAGCCATGACTGGCAAGGTACTCACATAGATCGGCGTTCTCCCATGAAACGGAGGAATCGCTAGGAGCGTAAATCAGAACCGGATAACGCCGTTTCGTCGGCTGCGCATCCCGCACCGCCCACAACGGGATGTCGAAGAGCGTCTTCAAGAGCGAACGCCAGCGGTTCTCCTTTTCATTCGGAGCCTTGAAATGGATCTCCGTGTCGGCCAGCCGGACATAGTCGCCAACCGTCATCGGGTTGGCTGGACTTCTCAGCGACGGATACCAGATCAAGGTTTGCAGTGGACGGGCGTCTTCGCCCAGAGAGGACCTCAACATGCCCTGCGCGGAAGCGGCGTAGGTGCGTGTGCGATCGTACTGGTCGACGACCTTCAAACCCACCTGATACGGTCCGGGCTTTTGCAGGAACCTGAATGCGGATGTTTGAGAAGCGGCGAATGCTGAACCAGGGTATATGCATGCGACAACTACAATGAAAACTTGCATTTTCATCTAGCAATTCTCGCTCCTCTGATGGCTAGGGTCTAGTACGGCGATGCCGAAAGCTGCATTGCTAGTAGAACACGGGCCAAGCACCGGAAAGGTCGACAGGGTCAATTGTTGTCGGTGAGTAGCGCTCGGATGGGACTGCCGAGATCTCAGTTGGGTGCTGTGTTGTGAGTCGGCATCCCTCGTGGTTAGTCAGCAAACAAGAAACTGAGACTGCGTTCGAATGACTTCTGGATGGCCCGTCATCCGCCCAGGACAGCCTTTGCCCCAGAAAACGCGCAAGCCCAAGGTTAAAATCACCGAGGTAAAAGTCGGATCTCCTCACCCCTGGTCCTGGGTTATGCCGATTAGGAAATTAAGTCGCCAGCTTCACGCCAATTGGGATGGACTCTTCAAATAACGGTCTACGATCGCGTCGGCGGTGCGGTAAGTAAGAGCCAGAATAGTAAGTGTAGGATGTGCCGACGGATTCTGCGGAAACGTCGATGCACCCAACACAAAAAGATTCGGGACTTGCCAATGCTGCAAGTACGGGTTGACTACAGAACGGTCGGGAGAGCTCCCCATGATGGTTCCTCCCTGAATGTGAGTGAACTGGTAACGGTTGGCGTCGTAGTTTTTCAAGCCCGGGAATGAACTGACTTCCTTAGCGCCCATTGCGCGGGCAAGTTCGACCGCTTTGGGAGTCACAAACTCCGCCATCTTCCGTTCGTTCTCTCCCCAGTTGATCGTGAACCGCAGCAGTGGGTCACCGAAGCGGTCTTTGTACGTAGGATCGAGATCCATGTAGTTGCCTTTATAGGCGATGTGCTCCCCCACAAAATTGATGACGCCAGTTCGGTCGTAATTCTCGAGGGCTGCTTTCTTCCAGTCCGATCCCCAGCCAGCTTTCACGCTCGGTGGAAGTATGCCGAAATTCGCGATAGGCCGGTAGCCCATGCTCATAGCCACCAGGATTCCTCCACGGAGAAAAGGAAGTCCGCTGTGATCGAATGCGTCTCCATCAAAATCATTGATGCAGACGCCGGCCGCACCAGAGCCCATGAACCGATTCAAAGGCTTCTCGAAGAACGCGGTTGCTGCGCCAATAGACACCTGGTGGGTGAGGTTTCTTCCCACCGTACCTTTTCCGCTCTGGGCGTTGTAAGGCTCTCCAATACCGGAGAGGAGTAACAGCCGGGTATTGTTGAGAGTCCATGAAGCCAGAAAAACCAACTCTGCCGGTTGGAAAACCTCTTCGCCTTTATCGTCGAGATAGGTGACGCCCTGTGCTCTTTTCCCGCTGCCGGCGGTGCCATAAGTTACGCGGCGGACCGACGCTCCACAGCGAATGGAAATATTTTTCCGCTCCTGGATGAGTGGCAAGAGAGTGTTGGTGGGCTGCGCCTTAGCGCCCACCATGCAACCGAATCGTTCGCAAAATCCGCAATAAAAGCAGGCAGAACGCGAGACTCCGTCAGGGTTGGTGTAGGATTCGCTCAGGTTGGCGGCTGGACTCGGATAGGGATGGTATCCGAGCGCCTTGGCGGCGTCGCTGAAGAGGGCGGAAAAATAAGGAATCTTGGTGGGTGGGGTCGGGTACTCAGCGCTCCGCCAGCCTTCGAAGATATTTCCACCGACGATCTTTCTTCCCTTGATGTTGCCAGCTTTCCCCGAGATCCCCAGCATGCGCTCTGCGCGCGTGTAGTATGGCTCCATCTCATCGTAGGTGACGCCCCAGTCTTGAATGGAGTGATCCGCAGGCAGCCGCTTGGCGCCGTACTTGTCCACGGTTCGGGAAAACAATTCAAAACAATCCGGCAGGAACCGGGGAGTTATCCCATTCCAGTGTTCGCCTGCGCCACCGACGCCGGAGCCCGGAAGAAAGGATCCGTACTGTCGCATCGGCAAAGCCCGCTTCGTGGAGTCGTGCCGAACCGTGACTGTCTCGAGGGAGAGATCCTGCATCATTCGAAGGCGTACCGCGTAATCCAGTTCATCCATGGTGCCGGAGTAGTCGGCCGACTCACGATTCTTTCCGCGTTCCAGTACGGCCACCGAGAGACCCGAACGAAAACCAAGTTCCTTGGCGATGAGCAAGCCGGTCCAGCCGCCGCCTACGACTACTGCATCCACCGCAGGCAAGGTCTTCATTTCTCGTCCTCGCTCAGATGAAAGTTGTTGTCCTCTGACATCTCTCGCAAGCTAACCGGCTTGGGGCGAAATGCCTCACCAAAGTGTTTATCAACGTCAGCATAGTTACTCATCCGCGGTCCCGGGTATCCGATCAGCTGCCAGCCGACCATATCAATATTTCCGCCGTGGACAGGATCGCAGAACATGCCCTCGATGGTGTTCCGCCGCAGGAGTGAGAAAATAAGAGTGCTCTCGATTTGTCTCAGCTTGTTGTCCTGTTCAGCCGGTGGCAATTGATCGAAGCCCTTCAGGTCTTTCAACCCCTCACGATAAACCTGCCGCGGTGTCGCTTTGCCCTGGTAGCCAAATTCGGCAGGGGCGGTCTCTTCGAATGGTTCCCGAGTGTAGCGATAGCGATCTCGTCCCCAAGGCCCGGCTAATTGTCGGTCGATGTAAACCGCAACCCCGGCTTCCTGCGCTCCCGGACCGGCTTCGTCGCTCGGAAAGATTCGTGAGGCCGCGGCTGCGACAATCAGGGCTTCCGGCTGAGTGAAGAATCGAAGCGGGATACGAACCGATTGTTCGGTTTGCGCGAAGAATAGAAGAGGTTTGCGATCCAGAGAGTAGACGAGCATACCGCCAATACTCGTCGCAGACAGGGTGAGGAACTCACGGCGTCGCATGGGGCCAGAGCATATCAGAACATGCTTGGCTCTGAAAGGGACGGAATAACTCCCGCTTGGTCGGCAAACCTTACCTTAAAGGATTAGTCATTATGGTGTGACCGGCTCGATGCGCTGGTCGTGGGTTAGGCTGAGTTTGTTTGAAGAACTTTAGTCCAGAGCCACAAGCGGAGGGAACCGGTCATGATAGAGAAGTTACGATTTTTGGGTTTGGATGTCCATGCCGAAACGATAACCGTGGCAGTAGCAGAGGCGGATGGAGAGGTTCGCAGCCTGGGAACGATTGCCAACCGCGAAGAGTCGATCCGCAAGTTGATCAGGAAACTTGGACCGGTCGAGCATCTGCGGGCCTGCTATGAAGCCGGCCCGACGGGGTTCGTACTTTACTGGCAGCTGATGCAGTTGGGAGTCAAGTGCGATGTGGTGGCGCCGTCGCTGGTTCCGAAAAAGCCCGGGGACAAGGTAAAGACCGACCGGCGGGACGCTTTGAAGCTGGCACGGAGTCACCGCTCCGGCGATTTGACCGCAGTGTGGGTGCCGGATGAGGCATCGGAAGCCTTACGCGATCTTGTCCGGCAACGGGAGGCAGCCAAGCAGGATCAGCTGCGCGCGAAGCATCGGCTGACCAAGTTCCTGCTCCGTACGGGCCAGCGTCCTCTGTTGGGAGTGAAGGCGTGGACGGAACGTTACGTGGAGTGGGTCCAGCAGGTGCGCTACACACATCCGGCGCAGGAGGCCACGTTGCTCGATTGTCTGAACGAAGTTCAGCACATGGAAGAACGAGTCAAACGGTTGGAGCAGTCGATTGTGGAAGTGATTCAGCTGGCTCCCGTGCCGATGCAGGATGTGGTTCGCGGTTTACAGGCATTGCGCGGCATTGCGCATATCTCGGCAGTCACGATTGCTGTCGAGCTGGGCAACATCACCTCCCGCTTCGAGCGCGCGCGGGATCTGATGGGGTATAGCGGAGCCTTTCCCAGCGAAGACTCCAGCGGCGAGCGTATTCGAAGAGGCGGCATTACCAAGTCAGGTAACGCGCACCTCAGACGCATCGTGGTCGAATCCGCCTGGAGCTATCGACACCGGCCTGCAATCGGAGCCCGGTTGCGCAAGCGACAGGAAGGACTTCCGGCAGAAATTACCGAGATTGCATGGAAAGCACAGAACCGCCTGCACAAGCGCTACATGACGCTGATGGCTCGAGGCAAGGAGCAGAGAAAGACCATGACGGCAGTCGCACGCGAGCTGTTGGGCTTCATCTGGGCCATCGGGATCAAGGCCGAAGCGTCCTGCAAACAACAACTGGCGGCATGAGGGGAACCGAAAGAACAAAGCAAAGACTTTCCAAATAAGGAAAAAGCAAAAACGATTCAACCAATGAACAACGCTCTCCAATTCGAGGACAGGGTCAGCCGCAGCCGGAGCAAGCACGAAGGAGAATCCTCGACTTCCCTATGCGACAGGCCTAGCCGGATTCGCGCACTTAGTCAGAGGCAGCTCCCGACGGATCATGATTATGCGGTTCCGACCCGCGAATATCAGCTTGATCAATCGTCGCCATTACCTGCCTCGGCTGCTGCTGATCCTGTCCTCGAAAAGACACATGCAAAAACTACCCCAACGATTCGAAGATGTTGACAGGGTCACACCATATCAGGGAAGAGTTGCTCGTCAACCGCTAGTCAAGCATCACGATCCCGACGGCCCCGGAAACAACGAGCAGGTCTTTGTCCAAACAGCTGATATGTCCGGAGCTGCCATGCCGGGTGATCTGATATTTCTTTATTCGGCTGAACCGCGCACAGTCGAAGTGCGTATCCAGATCTACGGTACATCGGTGCTTCTTTGAGTTCCGAGCCCAGAAGCCGTCCGGACCCCGTAGAATGGCCAGGAAGTCAGCCCCTTTTGAATTTGAAACCAGGAGGTCGGCAATCAAAGATACGGCGCTCTCTCAGCCCATTTCGCTCTTAAGTCGAATATCGCCCGGTGTGGCACTTGTCTGCTGCGTTGCACTGGTTCGCGCGGTGATCTATCTCGTGGCGGCCCCAAACTACGGGTATTTCCGCGACGAAATGTATTACCTGGCGTGTGGACAGCATCCGGCGTGGGGGTACATGGACCAGCCACCGTTGATCGCGTGGATGGCGTGGCTACTCGAGCATACGATCGGTGTGTCGCTGTATGCGCTCCGGCTTCTGCCGATGCTGGCCGATGTGGGCTGCATCGTGATGACCGGGCTGTTGGCCCGCAAGCTAGGCGGTGGCCGCTGGGCGATGTTTCTGGCTTCTCTTGCTGTGCTGGTCGCGCCGATCTATCTGACGTTGTCGCATTTGTTCACAATGAATGCCTTCGATCCGCTCTTGTGGACCGTGATTGCCTGGTGTCTTGTCGATCTCGTCCAAACCGGCAAAGAAAAGAATTGGATATGGATCGGAGTTTTGACAGGCGTTACGCTGCTCAACAAGTACGGCGTGCTGTTCTTGCTCGTTGGGCTTCTTGCTGGAGTTGTCTTTTCACAGCTACGACGGAGCCTTGTTCGGCCCTGGTTCTGGGCAGGCGTTGCGTTTGCAACGCTGATCGCGCTGCCGAATTTCCTTTGGCAGATGCATCGGAATTTCCCCTTTGTGCAATTGGTAAGGAGCGTGAGGGAAAATGGGCGCGATGTGATGCTGCCGCCTCTGCCGTATCTGGCGCAGCAATCTCAGATGTTGGGGTTTGTCTCGTCGCTTCTGGTGCTGTTGGCGCTGTGGTTTCTGATTTCTCCTCAGGGCAGACGCTATGGAGTTCTTTTCTGGGGCTTCCTGAGCGTGTTGGGTTGCATGCTTCTGCTCAAGGGTAAGTTCTACTACGTCGCACCGGTCTATCCCATCGTGTTTGCTCCAGGCGCAGTGCTTTTTGAACGATTGACCGAACGCCGCATGGCTCGGTGGCTCCGGCCTGTTTATGCCTTGACGATGTTCCTGGTTGGGGCGCTGATTGCGCCCACCGCGATTCCTCTGTTGCCGGTTGGGGGGTACATCGCGTACACGAAAAGGCTGGGAATTCAGCAGCAGAGGTTCGAAAACCAGCCGGAGAGCCAGCTTCCTCAGATTTTTGCCGACATGATGGGGTGGGAACACCGGGTGAGAATCGTCGCCGACTACGTTCACTCTCTGCCTCCAGACGAACAGAAAGTGACGGCGATTGGAGCTTCCAATTACGGCGATGCCGGGGCGGTTGATCTGTTTGGACCCAAGTACGGGTTGCCCAAGTCGATCAGTACGGCCAATAACTATTGGATATGGGGGCCTCGGGGGTATACCGGCGCGAGCCTGATCCTTATGGACGAAGATTCCCCGGAGAAGTATGTCGAGCATTGCAGGTCCTTCCGCACGGTTGCTAGTCCCAACGATCCGTACGCCCGGCCTGATGAAAACCGTCCAATTTATCATTGCGTCGGACTGACTCCGGACCTGCAGTCGCTGTGGCCAAATCTCAAGCCATGGCATTAGGTCTGATGGCACGCTAAGAGAGAGCTTCCACGGCCCCGGGAGTATTGTCGCTAGCCTTGATCGGAAACGCCTCGGGGCAAGCTTTTGGGGAGAGGGGGATCTCGACCCGAGGCGTTTTCGATAAGGAGACTAGGAGGAAGCCGCTGGCGTTTGCGGCGGACGCGGTGCGCTATGGGATTTCAACGGCAGTCGGTGGCAGAATCGAGCAGGGGGAGAACACCGGTGAACTGGACGGGTGGGGTGGTGATGGCTGAGCGCGTCGCAGATGCCTTTCGAAGTATGCGCGGACGGTGGCACGGCAGAGTGTGGCCGAGGGGTAGGCACACGAATGCGTCGAAGTGCCGGTGCACATCGCAGGAGGAGTAGTGAGGCATGCGCTACGACGAATCGAAGTATGTGCATGTAGATAATTCCGCAGCCGTAAGTCTCTGAACCACGATCATGGTCGCGCCGCAGTGTGGGCAATGCCAGACAGAAGAACTCTCCGCGGGAGCTTTGCAGGTTCCAGCTTCGAGCGGCGTGGAGGAACTGCTGGACAGCAGTTGTCGGGATAGAGCCAAGCGGGAAGCACGAAAGCGATTGGCGAGGAATCCAAAGTGACGGATGCGTACGAAGCCTCTGGGGAGCACGTGCAGAAAGAAGCGCCGCAGGAACTCGGTGGCCACGAGCGTCATCGTGCCTTGTTTGCCACCGTGGGCGTAATCCTTCCAGCGAAAAGTGACGCGGTCTTGATCGAAGGCCAACAAGCGATGATTGGAAATGGCCACGCGATGGGTGTAGCGGCCGAGATAGCGCAACACCTGCATAGGACCGCCGAAGGCGGGCTTGGCATAAACGACCCAGTCGTGGCGGTGCAGACGGCGTATGAGTTTTGCGAACTGCTGCGGATCGGCCAGAGCGGCGGCGGGACCGTTGCAACATAGCTTGTTGCGGCGGTGCAGACGTTTGAGGCCGGCGAGGAACTTGCCGCGAAAGACGCGGCTGAGGACCTTCACGGGCAAGAAGAAAGGATAGCGTGGGCGGACCCATTGACGGTGATCGGGTGAGAGTCCGCCCGCGGGAATGGCGCAGTGAATGTGGGGATGCAGAAGCAGGTTCTGTCCCCAAGTGTGCAGGATGCTGATCACGCCGATCTCGGCGCCTAAGTGTTTGCCATCGATGGCAATCTCCAGCAAGGTATCAGCGCTGGCGGTGAACAGCAGGTCGTAGAACAAACGCGGGTTCTCCAAGGCCAGCACATTGAGTTCGTGAGGCACAGTGAACACGACATGGAAGTAGCTGGTGGTCAGGAGTTCTCGCTCGCGGGCCGCCAACCAGCGTTCGCGCGCCTGCGTCTGGCACTTGGGGCAGTGCCGGTTTCTGCACGAGTTGTATGAGATGGCCTGATGACCGCAGTTCGGACAGGCATCGCGATGACCGCCCAGCGCTGCGGTGCGGCAACGCAGAATGGCCCGAAACGCTTTGAGCTGCTGAAAGCCAAAGCTGGATCGATACCGATCCAGAAAGCGATCGCCGTGCGTGCGAAGAATGTCGGCCACCTCGAAGGTGGGCCGAGTCATTTTTCGTTTTTTCGTTTAAAGCTGCGGCTGATGTTTTGGGTGCTGGATAGAGTGAGGCTGTCCAGCGGATTCGTAACTGCCTGCAAGTGCCGCTGCGATAGATGCAGGTACTGTGCGGTAGTTTCCAGGTCGCCATGCCCGAGCAGAACCTGGATGGTGCGCAGATCGGTGCCCGCCTCCAACAAGTGAGTCGCCCAACTGTGGCGCAGGGTATGCGGGGTAACGCGTTTGCGGATGCCGGCCCGGCGCGCGGCTTCGCTGCATGCGATCCAGACGGTCTTGTCGGAAATTGGCTGATCGAGCGTCCGGCCACGAGTGCGTGTGGGGAACATGTAGAGCTTCGGCTTCCGCCAGCGCCAATACTCTCGCAGCGTCTCCAACAGAGCAGGACTCAGAGGCAGGTCACGATCCTTGCCGCCCTTGCCTTCCACCACGCGGATGATCATCCGCTGGCTATCGACATCGCTGACTTTGAGATGGGCCAGTTCGGAGCGTCGCATGCCGGTGGCGTAGAGCGCCATCAGTAGCGTCCGTCGAAAAATGTTTCCCGCCGCATCGATCAAGCGCGCAACTTCCTCTTGGCTGAGCACCGTCGGCAGCCGGCGCCGGTCCCGAGGGTAGGGCAAGAACTCGCGAAACTGATGGCGCTTGAGCGTCTTAATGAAAAAGAAGCGCAGCGCAGCGACCCGGTTGACCACCGTGCCGGGCGTCAGTTTGAGTTCTGTCAGTAGGTAGGCTTGATACGTTCGAAGTTCGTTGGGACCGAGCTTGTCGGGAGACTTGCCAAAATGCTTGGCGAAGTCGCTTACCACCCGCAGGTAATTGCGCGTGGTGATGGCAGAGTAGTTGCGACGCTGAAGTTCCTCCAGCATCATCTTGCGTAAACGGGTCACAGGAATCTCCTTTCCCTATGACCCACACTATGTCAGCTGCTCCTGAACTCTCTCGGTCTATCCACGCGGTAGCGTCCGCCGCGCCAGCGGCTTAGTCCTCGTCGGCAATTCGGAACTTGAGGTTCGGCGCTTCTTGAGTTCCGGATTGCCCGTAATACGATCACAATGTGGGGACTGTCGTGCTGTTCGGGGCCCTTTCCAAAGTTTGTGTCAACGACGGAATCCGTAGGATCTTCGGTTCAGGAATGCATCACGGCCAGTCCTCGATCTTGACCCGAGCGACGAGAATTGCCTGACCCTTGCCGCCCGTACCAAATATCAAGGCCTCACCGTCTGCCAGGCTAGACGCGAACTGCTAAAATGCGCCAGCGATGTTCGGAAGGTGAGTCACGACGATGGTGTTCGAGCCGGTTGGAAAGTGTGCCACTTGCTTCATTTAGCGATCAAGCCTCGTGATCTCTTGTTTCCTTTGTTTCCTTCACTGAAAGAGCTTACGCCGCTCCTTCGGTTTGAGAAACAACTGCTTGGGCAATTGGAAGACTCACTGAAACCGTCGTGCCATTTTCTGAAGATTCGACAATCAGAGATCCTCCGAGCTGACGGATGCGTTCCTGCATACCCCGAAGACCAACACCCCCGCCGGAAGATGTCAACGTTACACGCTTTTCAGTAGGGATCCCCTTGCCATCATCTCGAATTTCGACGTGCAGGTCGGTCTCGTCTTGGAAAACTTTAACGATACAAGAGCGACCACCGGAATGGCGGTGAACATTGGTCAAGCACTCCTGAACAGCCCGGAATATTGCGATTTCCATATCAGCGGGAAAACGTTCTAGGCGTTCTGGCATATCGAGAGTTGCAGCGATCTTACTTCGCTGCGCAAAGCCGTCGACATACCATCGAAGAGCGGAAGAGAGGCCCACCTCGTCGAGTAGAGGTGGGTGCAAGAGATGCGAGACAGTGCGAATCTCGGTGGTCAGCTGACTGATCATTGCTTCGTTGTCGTCTACTCGCTTTGCCGCGTCGGCACTAAGCTTATGGTTTTCTGCCTTGACCACAGCAATATTCATCGCAATCGCGGCCAGCAACTGCCCGGCACTGTCGTGCAAATCCCTTGCTAAGCGCCTACGCTCTTCATCTTGCATCTGCTGGAGGCGCGACGAAAGCTCACGGAGCTCCTTATTCGCGAGTTGAAGTTCGCCAGTCCGCCTCGCTACTCGGCTCTCCAATTCCAGTCGCGCGTCTTCTAACGCTTCTTCGATTGCCTTTTGTTCGGTGATGTCAGTATTGCTGCCGAACCAGCGGATGATTTCTCCATTTTCATTCTTGATGGGAACTGCCCGAGACAAAAACCAGCGGTAAGTCCCGTCTTTGCCTCGCAGAGGAAACGTTTCTTCCCACGGTCGCCCTGTCGCGAGCGAACTAGAGAGGCTTTCGAGAACGCGGTCAAGGTGGTCAGGGTGGTGTACCGCTTTCCATCCCAGCCCCTTCATCTCCTCAAGATTCATGCCTGTGTATTCGAACCACCGCCGGTTGAACCAAGAGCGGTTGCCTTCGCGGTCCGCCATCCAGCTTAGGGCCGGGATATTGTCCGCAAGTGTGCGAAAGCGGTCTTCGCTTTCGCGCACTGCCTCCTCGATCCGTTTCTTTTCAGTAATGTCCTGGTAGAACACTGAAATGCCGCCATCGTTAGCCGGATAGACTCTGACGTCGTACCATCGCTGCCACGGGAGATAGTAGTTCTCGAATTGGATGGAAACTCGTTCACTCATGGCGCGTCGGAATTGCTCGTCCAAAAGGGTGCCTTTCGCAGGCGGGAAAACATCCCAAAAACTTCGTCCTACCATGTCGCCACGGCTCATGGTCAGCGTCCGCTCAGATTCTGCGTTCACGTACGAAAATCGCCAGTCCCGGTCGAGCGCGAAGAAGGAGTCACGAATGCTTTCAAGAATCGTAGAGGTGCGCTGATGTGCAGCCTCGGCTTCGGCGCGAAGAGCCCTCTCGTGTTCCGCAGCCTCTCGGCGCAAACGGCTCATGGCGAGATGCGCACCCACTCTGGCAAGGAGCTCTCTGGCCGTGAACGGTTTGACCATGTAGTCGTCCGCCCCAGCCTCCATTCCCTCGATACGTGCATCTTCCCCAGCCCGTGCAGATAGAAGGATTACAGGAATCGTTCTTGTGGAGTCGCTAGCGCGAAGCTCGCGCAACAGCCCGAAACCATCAAGTCCAGGCATCATGACATCGGTTACTACAAGATCTGGAGGATTGCTCCGGATTGAGGCAAGCGCTTCCATGCCATTGCTAACGGCATGAACCTCGTAATTGTCGCCGAGAAGACGGCGGACGTATCCGCGCATATCCGCATTGTCATCAGCCAGCAGGATTCTTCCGCTCGTCGTTTGGACGTGAGGTGCCTGCACTGAATCCGAAGCGAAGACTTGCGGCGCTTCCGTTGTTAGCGCAGACTCGGGCAACCATCGTAAGGCTTCATCTACATATGCCGCCGCGGATACCCCGGTTGATTTCAGCATCCGCTGTTGCGATCCGAGACGACTGGCAGGCAAGTGTGTGCGGCCCACTGGAATGGAGACTACAAACTTGCTGCCCTGTCCCACGACACTTTCGACCCCGATAGAGCCACCGTGCAACCTCACCAATTCCTGAACCAAGGCGAGACCTATTCCGGTGCCTTCATGGGTTCGACCCCTCACACCTTCGATGCGGTGGAAGCGCTCGAATACCTTGGACCTTTCTTCTTCAGGTATTCCCAAGCCAGTATCTTCTACGCGTAGTTCTATCCGATCGGCAACAGCTCTCAAACGTACCGTGACTCCACCGCAGAGTGTGAACTTAAAAGCGTTTGAGATCAGGTTTAAAACAATCTTTTCCCACATATCCCGATCGATATATGCGGGCTCTGCTAGAGGCTCGCAGTCGATTACAAATTCAAGGCCAGCTTGCTCCATTGCGGATCGGAAGGCGCTTGCGGTGTCTGCCGTGAAACTCGAGATATCCGTTGGTTCGTAAATTGCCTCCACACGCCCGGCTTCGATTCGGGAGAAGTCCAGCAACGTGTTGACCAACTTCAGGAGGCGCAGACTATTCCTGTGCACCAGTTGCAATTCTTCTCTGCTGACTCTCGCCGAGGGACGCGCCCGCCCCAGCATGCTCTCAAGGGGGCCGACGATCAGAGTGAGCGGCGTTCGAAATTCATGGCTCACGTTAGAAAAGAAGACGGTTTTCGCTCGATCCAATTCCGCCAGCGTTTCGGATCGCTTGGTCTCTTCTTCGTGCGCCCGAGCAGCAGCCAAATTGCTCCCTAACTGGCGAGCGAGCGTCTCAAGAAACAACCTATAGTCTTGATCGAATCTTTTACGGGCGTTCAGGCCAAGTAAAAGACAGGCCATAGACGATGAATGCCCTGGAAACACAACGGGCAGCGCAACGGCCTCGGCGGGACTAATTCCCCAGACTCCGATTGGCAGTTCGGGGCAATCCCGCTGCAGATCGCTGACCAAGACCATTTCGCCCGTCCGCAGCGCATCCCGGATAGCGCGCGGGAGAGGCGAATTTAGTTCCTCCAGATCCTTCGCACCCCGACAAAGAACATGATCCGCTAGAATTCCGCTCGATCCTTTTGGATGGATGCGTTTACGATCTGGAGAGAGCGCATACAGAACGGAGAAAGAAATATCGTGCCGATTTCTGCCAAGAATCTCTGCAGCGAGGCTCCACATCCTTTCCTCAGATTTGGCCTCGATGATGGAACCAGCTAATTCGCGCAGTGTGTTCGACCGACGTTCGGCAATTACTCTCTCCGTTGTCTCCATTACAGGCGTAAACACGCCGCCAATGCCACCGGATTCATCACTGATGGGACTGTACGAAAATGTGAAATAGCACTCTTCGGGGTAGCCGTGTCGCGCAAGCAGCAAAAGTAAATCGTCAGACCAGGTTGCCTCGCCGCGTTGCATCACACCTTCTAGCATAGGGCCGATCGTGTCCCAGATTTCCGGCCAACACTCGCGCGCGGGGTTGCCAAGCGCTGCTGGGTGCTTCGACGCGATAATCTCGCGGTAGGCGTCGTTGTAGAGCATGATGAGGTCCGGGCCCCACCAAACCAAGATTGCGAACCGGGAATTGAGACAGGTGCTGACGGATGTTTGCAGGCTTTGCGGCCATCGTTCGATCGGACCGAGTTTAGTACTCGACCAATCCATGGTGCGCATAAGCGCACCCAACTCGCTATTGCCTGACAAGAAGTCGCGGGAAGAGGTTGCGGGCTCACCCGCACTGCTGGAGGTCATAATGCAAACCCTGATTTTGACCTTTGGACCGAAACGGTCTGTCTCCGTCTGAGAACGAATCCTTAGAAAATACAGTCTTTCGCGACCGTGGAGCAGTGCACGAAGACCCCTACAAACAGGAACGCGCAATGCTAGGGACCAATTTTGGGCTGCAACCTGAGGGGATGTCAATATGCTTCAGGACCTAAATGCTCCTTAGGCGAATCCGCTCCGTTCCATAAACCACTCCAACTTCGCCGCAATTTGTCGTACGCTTGCGCCCGCAGCTTTGAGCCGAACCAGTTCATTTTGGCTCACAATCGGCGAGGACGCTAAGGTGTCTAAGGCATGCGCTCGCGTTTTGCATACCGCATCGCTGGGCTCACGGATCAAACCCGGTTCCACTTGGGCGACAGTAGCTTAGGTCTAGCCCGACGACCACACTAGCATGGTCACAACCATGTTCGAGCCAAGTATTGTTCGCCTCCCGGATGGTCGGCCAATCGGACATTGGCCGAAACGGGCGGGAGATCAGGTAGTGCCCTGCTAACGTTACCTACAGGCTAGGCGGTTCGTTCCCCTCGAAATATGAATCGCCCCCGTCGAAGATCAACGACTCCAGCCGCTGAGCATCCCGAACGATCTGTTCAGGCACTCGCTTTCTCTCGGCCATCACGAAATCCGTCAGCCCGTAAACAGCTTCCACTACACTTCGGTGAATCAGCGGATCGTCCTTGGTCAATTCGGCATAGCGCCGCCCGGCCTCCCAAAATTGGCGAAACTGTTGCACCGGGTATTTGCGTTTGTCCGAAAGAGCCATCTCAAAATCCACCCAGCAGTTTCCCACTTCAGCAGCCAGACGGTCCTTTTCTGAAGCCCGCATGAAGCTTTCCTCCAGTGCAGGAACATCTTAGCCGACGCCTCAAGTCAAAACCGCGGGAGGGCACAGCATTAGTCCCCACAAGTCGGCTTCCGGAAAGTCAAAATTCGTGGAATTTGGAAACATTGTCCCCGGCGTGTTGACTAACGTCATGGAGAAGCACTCCTTCCCGTTGGTGACTGGTCGTAGGGTCGCAAGTTAGAGTTGATTCAGTTCTGACTTCGCGCTTCTATTGAAAATTCCTGACCAGCATAAGGTTCGACTCAGCAAACTGATCTTGGATGTACACAATGGATTTGCGGTCCGCCGACATGCTCAAACCCCATCCAAGGTTCTTCTCCAAAGGCCAAACAACGTGCGACTTGCTGTCGGCAAAATCAAAAAACGCCAGCTCCGCGTGCGGGAACTTTCCGAACTTGAGGAAGTAGATCCCTTCCGGACTCAGGGCCCAGTTCGGCCAGCCCCAGGGATCCATGTCGCTAAGCACTTTGCTCTCTTCGCCGCTACCTTGCAGTGGCATCCGCCCGACGCCAGTCTGTTCGTATTTCGAATAATAAAGATAATGTCCGTCCAATGACCCCACCGGCGAGATTCCTCCGTGCTTCGTTAACTGCAAAGGTGTTCCGCCTTGTATTGGTATTTTCCAGATCTGGAAAGGTTGCGCTTCTTGCTTTGAGGCGAAATAGATCCACTTCCCGTCCCGTGACCAGCTCGGCGAAAGATTGTCCGATCCCGGAATGGTCGGCAGCAACCGCGGCACGCCTCCAGGCACTTCGACAACGTAAATCTCACTCCGCTCATGCGGATGAAATTCAAACGCAATATAGTGTCCATTCGGTGACCAGCGAGCGCGTCCCGCCGTCCCGTGCAGCGAGGTGATCTGATCACAAGAGCTCCCATCCACAAAGCACGTCCAGATATCCCAAAAACCTAACCGATCGGACTCGAATGCCACTTTCTTTCCGTCTGGAGACAACTCCGGCCGCATCTTGTCGCCTTTCTCCGAAACCAGTGCGAAAGGTGCCTTCTGAGGATGCGTTGCGTCCTTCAAGTCAACCCGCCATACGTCCGCCTGACCTATACCCTGGTTGGTCAAGTAGACCTGATAGGCGCGAATCTGCTCCGGTCCCAACTGTTCGGGTGACTGGCTGAAGTAGCGTGCGAACAGTGAGACCTGCTGGACGTACGACTCCCGCGTGTTCACTGCCAAATTGCGGATCTGCATGTCCTCGAGCATGCGTTGCCGAAGAGAAGTCATTGGAAAGCTCCTTTGTCGGACGGATTTGCTGCAAGCAGCAATCCCATGATTCCGCAAAGAGGCTTACTCGGAAATTAAGACGCGGGGTGAGACTCAGATAGATCTCCGGGTTTACGAACTGAACGTCGACCTGATTCTTACCGCGAAGCGGTTTAGTCCAAGTGAGCTTATGTTGTCGACAACATAATACTTCGAGCCGAAGTACGAGGAATTCCGGCCGCGCACGATCTGGTGCCTTTCGAATGCTTTTACTTCGGCATTCAAGGAACTCGAGCCGATCCCTCAATTCAAGGCAACCGCGAAGCTCGGTGAATTCCTTGAGGCCCGGTTCTCCCAGTCGTTCTAGCAGTGCGGCGGTACCGCCCGGACCGCCACCCGTGACATGTCAGCTAAAATGGTCGGGGTGCCCGACACAAAACTCAATCGTAGCGAGACTCTGACTCGCGTCCCTCTTTTCTCCGGACTCAGCGAAGCCGAGCTATCCTTTTTAGCCCAACGGACCGTCTCACGACGATTCTCCGCAGGCGAGACCGTATTTGCCGAAGGCGAGCCGTGTGCAGGACTTTTTGTGGTTGAATCGGGGCATGTGCGCATCTTCAAAAGTTCTGCCGGCGGAAGAGAGCAAGTTCTAAGCATAGAGGGGCCAGGCAGTTCCGTCGCGGAACTTCCCGTGTTCGATGGCGGCAACTACCCGGCGTCGGTCACAGCAATCGACGACGCTACACTGCTTTTCGTCAGCAAGCAGGATTTTCAGTCTCTCTGTCTCGCTCATCCACAAGTTTCTCTTAAGGTGTTGCGTGTCGTCGGAGCACGCCTGCGGCGTCTTGTCGGAATCATCGAAGAGCTCTCTTTTACAACAGTTCGCCACCGGCTAGCCGCATTCATCGTGCGACAGGCAACAACCTCAGGAAAACGGACCGAGAAGGGGCTGGAAATCTCACTGCCAGCAAACAATCAAGAACTGGCGTCGCAAATCGGCACTGTTCGGGAACTGGTTTCGCGGAACTTATCTCGCTTTCAAGCAGAAGGGATGCTCACGATCGAAGGCCGCAGCGTGTTCGTCATCGATCTCAAAGCCCTGGAAACAGAAATACAGTCGGCCGACTAGTTCTCGATCCGCTTCGCATTATTCCTACTGCTCCGTGACATAAGTCATCGGCACCGCCCCTGGTGCCCGCTATTCTCAGCCTGTGTTGAGGCAGTAGCCCACAAGGAGAATGGCGATGAACGTGATGACAGCAAGGACGGTGCGTGAAGTAGCTGTGGAGAATCCAGCTGCAACGCGTGTATTCGAGAAGTTTGGAATCGACTACTGTTGTGGTGGAAATCAGCCACTCGAACAGGCGTGCGTGAAAGCCGGCGTCCTAGTCGATCAAGTCTTGGATGCTCTCGAAATGGAAGAAGAGACGGCGCGAACAGCCAAGCCGGTCCAAGACTGGCAAAACGAACCGCTGAGCGCGCTGATTACACACATCAAGAACACACACCATAAATTCACATGTGAAGAAACCGTGCGCCTGAGTGCACTTCTTCAAAAAGTGTGCTCGGTGCATGGAAAGAACCATTCAGAGTTGCACGGAATCCGCGAGACATTCGGCTGGCTGTCGCAGGAACTGGCGACTCACCTGATGAAAGAAGAGATGGTGCTGTTCCCGTACATCGAAAGGATGGAAGAATCAGTCATACAAAGCGAGCCTGTGCTTCCGGCCCCGTTCGGGAGCGTGCAGAATCCCGTCGCCATGATGGAGCACGACCATGATTCTGCCGGCGCCGCTTTTCGGTCGATCCGGAAAGCAAGCGACGACTTCGCACCTCCGGACGATGCGTGCATAAGCTATCGAACCCTATATAGCGCTCTGGCAGCTTTCGAGGCGGACCTTCACCAGCATATTCACCTTGAGAACAACATCCTGTTTCCGCGTGCTATCGCAATGGAAAGGTCCCACTGAACGAGGGAATCATGCCCGCACTGGCGACACGAATTGAGAGAGAAGCCGGCCGGCCGCTAACGCCGATCGAGATCTTTAACATCTCTGCCGCACGGGAAGCAACACTCTCTCGACTGCTTACTCTGTACATCTGTACCGGACTCGCTTTCATGTTGTTGCCAGGGACCTTTTTAGGCGTTTGGAACCTCATAGCAATCAGCTCCCATCAGTCCGCCCACACGGTTTCATCTGCATGGATTCAGGCGCATGGTCACGCCCAGATCTTCGGTTGGATCGGAACTTTCATTCTCGGGATCGGGTTTTACTCGATCCCCAAGCTTCGGCGGCTGAACTCGTTCGGTCTGTCTGCCGTGTACGCGGCCTGGGGTCTTTGGACGACTGGCGTTACGACTCGCTGGGTCTGCACCGTGTACACCTGGCACTGGCAGGCACTCTTGCCGGTGTCAGCCGCACTTGAATTCGCTGCGTTCCTGATCTTCTTTCGAACAGTCTCGGGACATCGGCCTGAGGACTCCGGAAAAAAGACGCTTGAACCGTGGGTGTTCGTGGTGATCGCAGGAACCACAGGAATGCTTGCAACCCTCCTTGTGAATCTTGGTGTCTCAGTCTGGTCCGCGCTGCGGGCGACAACTCCTGACGTGCCTGCAAGCTTCAATCAAAAATACCTGGTCCTCCAGACGTGGGGATTTCTTGTGCCGTTTGTATGGGGATTCAGCGCCAAATGGCTCCCCGTGTTTCTCGGTTTAAGGCCGACGCGCGCAAGGATTCTTCTTATGGCGGTTGGCGCGAACTCCGCAGCGATCACAATGGTCTTCCTAGGCTGGACGAGATTAGCGGTAATCGGTTTCGTTGTAGGCACTGCTGTCGCGACCGCGGCTTTGAACCTCTTTGTACGCGCTGAGAAGCCAGCCAAATTGAACGGAGTGCATTCCAGCTTGCCCATTTTTGTCCGCCTCTCTTACGTCTGGGCTTTAGTCGCCGCCCTGCTTGGCACCTGGGCGGCGTTCACAAGCAACGCACATGGCATTTGGGGTGCCTCACGACATGCGCTGACCGTCGGATTTTTGTCCACAATGGTCTTTGCGATCGGCCAACGGGTGTTGCCGGCCTTTTCGGGAATGAAAGTTCTATTCAGCACGAAGTTGATGTTTACTGCCCTATCGCTGCTGACCCTGGGTTGCGCGTTGCGAGTCAGTTCGGAGATTCTGGCATATCAGGAGTTCCTCCACTCCGCGTGGTTGTGGCTCCCAATCTCTGCCCTGACCGAAATGAGCGCCGTCACTCTCTTCGCAATCAATCTTGTCGCCACTTTCATTAGCAAGGCGCCTGCCTCCCAGCGGAATCCTTAAAGCCCGACAATCGCGGGGGCGAGAAACGAATCAGGATTCGACTCCGCTGCTAATTATTCTCGCTGGCTCGACTCCCGATATCTTTGGTGGAAATTCGCACGCTGGTTTAGCGCGCCGACCGTGACATAAGTCATATCCGATTGTCATGGCCGCCTCTATCTTTGGATTAGAGGAGGCAACGTGGGAACCGCAACTGTTGAAGCTCGGACTTCAGGTAGTAGCGAGACGACCCTCCGGGATCCGCAACCGATCGTTTTGGAGACTGACATTCAGAAAGTCCGCAACAAGCTCGTGCGCCGGCACGCCAGAGAGTACTCCCAACAACTGCGATTCGCTGTTCAAGCGGTGTTCTTCACTCTGAATATCTGGATTGGCTTTCAGTTTTATCTCTGGGTCCGTTGGGCCGAAACCGGAGGGCAAACGCCCGCGTTGTCGCGTCCCGCAGGTGTTGAAGGATGGCTGCCAATTGAAGGCTTGATGCAGCTCAAGTACTTTCTACTGAGCGGGCACCTGCCGCGCCTGCACCCAGCCGCTTTCTTCCTTTTCACCGTGTTCGCTTTGAGTTCACTGTTGTTGCGAAAATCATTTTGTGGCTGGTTGTGTCCGGTCGGAACCGTCTCCGAATATCTCTGGAAGTATGGTCGCCGCGTCTTCGGCCGGAATTTCCGGCTGCCGCGCTGGTTGGACCTGCCATTGCGCTCCCTGAAATACCTGCTTCTGGCTTTTTTCGTCTATGCGGTAGCCATGATGTCGGCCGAAGCGATTGCCGACTTCGTTGCCAGCCCCTATGGCCTTGTCGTCGATGTCCGCATGCTCAATTTCTTCCGCTTCATGGGAAGCACAACCGCCTTTGTCCTGATCGGGTTCGTACTGGCGTCGATCCTGGTGCAGAACTTCTGGTGCCGCTATCTGTGTCCGTACGGTGCTTGGATGGGGCTGATCTCGATGTTGAGTCCGGTCCGCATCGCCCGCAACGAGAGCACATGCATCGATTGCGGCAAATGCGCCAAAGCGTGTCCAGCCGTTCTTCCTGTAGACAAACTCATTCAGATTCGCTCCGCCGAGTGTATGGGGTGCCTGGAATGCGTAGCCGTGTGCCCTGCGAAAGACGCATTGTCTTTGAACCTAATCGGCTCCGTCGGAGCTCGCCGCCGCATACCGGCGTGGGAGGTTGCTGCCGGCATCGGAGTCATTATCTTCGGCCTGGTTGGCTATGCAAAGTTGACTGATCACTGGCAGACTCATTTGCCTCAGCAAGTTGTTTTTCAACTCGTACCCGCTGCGAATGAACAGCATCATCCCATGGTCGGAGAGAAGATCGGGGAGAAGACCGGAGAAAAGATCGGAGATAACCGTGAGTGAATTAATCGACAATCGCGCTCGGAGAATCGCCACACTCAAAGAAATCATTCAACACCTTCACGAAGGCGAGGCTCCAGAGGCGGTGAAGTCGCAGTTACGCGAGATGGTTCAACAGACGAATCCCTCCGAGATCATGGCCATGGAGCAGGAATTGATATCCGGAGGCATGCTCGTCGAAGAAGTGCGGTCTATGTGTGACCTTCATTCGCAGGTCACCCGCGAAATCCTGGTGCAGCTTCCCGTGAGTTCGATTCAGCCCGGCCATCCGGTCGATACGTTTCGCCGGGAAAATGCTGCGATCCGCGAAGTCATTGCGGACACTCGCGCAATCTTCAGCGAGCTTTCTGCGCATCCAGACACTGAGGAATGCAAATCGCAACTCCTCGAAATCAGGCAAAGCGCGAACGAGTTGATGGACATCGACAAGCATTATCAGCGCAAGGAACACGCTCTTTTCTCATTCCTCGAAAAGCATGGCATCGCCGGTCCATCGAAGGTGATGTGGGCAAAAGACGACGACATCCGCGCATCGCTGAAACGCATGAACCAGGCCGCCCACGATTGCACGCCAACCGTTACGGAGTGCAAGAATCTCGCCACCGCATCAGTATTGCCGACCCTCAGTGCGGTCGAAGAGATGATCTTCAAGGAAGAGAACATCCTTATTCCGATGTCTCTCCAGACATTGACCGGGAACGAATGGGCAGAGATCTGGGCGTCATCTCCAAAATATGGCTGGTGCCTGGTCGAACCTCTCCAGGGATACACTCCTCCTCAGAATCTTGGCGCATTTACGCCTGCCGTACCCACCGCCGGAACAATCATGATGCCGACCGGGAATGTCACGGTTGAACAACTAACATCCGTGCTGTCAACCCTCCCCCTTGATTTGACGTTCGTCGATGCCGATGATCGGGTGGCATTTTTCACGGAAGGACCGGACCGCATCTTCGCTCGTAGCAAGGCAATTATCGGGCGCAAGGTTCAGCACTGCCATCCTCCGAGCAGCGTCGATGTTGTAGACCGCATTCTCGACGACTTCCGAGCGCGCCGCCAGAACGTCGCGGAGTTCTGGATCGACCTCCGAGGGAAGTTCGTTCACATTCGTTATTTTGCCGTTCGAGATAAAGAGGGCAAGTACCTTGGGACGGTCGAACTCACACAGGACATCGCTCCGCTGAGACAGTTGGCCGGCGAGAGAAGACTGTTGCAATATAACTAGCAATGATCGTGTCAAAACCGAAAGTCGCACTCAATCCGAAGCATCCAGAACGAATCTGCTGGGGATGCGACAAGTACTGCTCCGCCGATGACCTTTGTTGCGGGAATGGGACGATTCGTACGCAGCATCCGGTTGAACTCTTCGGTGAAGATTGGCTCGAATGGGAGCTCGACAGCAAGACTTCACCGATTAATGATGATCAACCGCTCGCCGCGAGCTCGTCGACGGACGAATGATGTTCTGTAAGAAATTTCTAACTCGATTGCCAGCACGTCCCCAAGGCTTCTTTGAGGCGGGGATCGAGCTGATAGGATAAGCAAATCTGTGGGGTCGAAGGCAAACGTTGGGGTCATCTGAAAACTCGCAACGACGGCATCTACTGCTCGGAACAATCTCGTTCACCGTTTGTTTTGCCGCGTGGGGGTTGATCAGCGCCTTCGCCCCAGTCTTCCGGCAGAAGTTTCATCTCTCCGCGACACAAACGGCGTTTCTCGTTGCCGTTCCGGTACTTCTGGGAGCTCTCGCCCGCATTCCAATGGGCATGCTCGCTGATCGCTTCGGCGGGCGAGTTGTGTTTGCGATATTGATGTTTTTCGTTGCAGCGCCGGTGGCTCTCGTTCCGTTCGTTGCGAGTTATCGCAATCTGCTTCTGGTTGCCTTCCTTCTGGGGATGGCTGGTTCGTCGTTTGCGGTGGGTATTGGTTATGTTTCGCGCTGGTTCTCGATGGAGAGCCAGGGCAGCGCGCTCGGCGTGTACGGCCTCGGGAATATCGGCCAATCTGCCGCGGTATTCCTTGGACCGGTCGTCGCCGCCACATTCGGGTTCCGCACTGTCTACACTGGGATGTCGATCATCCTGATCGTTTGGGCGGTGGTATTTGTGGCGTTCGCGCGCAACGCCACTCAAATAACGCGTCCGAAGGGTCTCTCGGAAATGCTGGGAGTGTTGGGCCGCGAGCCCCTGGCATGGGCTACTCGCGGCGTTTTATTTTCTGACCTTTGGTGGATTCGTTGCCTTCTCGATCTATCTTGCCAACATTGTTGCGCGACCAGTTTGAGTTGAAACCTGCCGACGCCGGTTTTCGCACCGCGGGATTCGTCGTGCTTGCGACTTTGTGCCGACCTCTCGGCGGATGGCTCTCGGACCGCATTGGAGGTTCGCGGGTTCTTTCCTGGATTCTGCCCGCCATCGCCGCTTTCGGATTGTTGCTCGGCGTGCAGTCCATGATTCCGTTCACGGTCGGTGCGCTGGGGTGCGCGGCGCTGCTGGGAATCGGAAACGGCGCTGTGTTTCAGCTTGTTCCGCGATACTTCCCCAATCAGCGAGCAACGGTCACCGGACTCGTCGGTGCGATGGGTGGAATGGGAGGCTTTTTCCCGCCTCTTCTCCTGGGAGTGTTTCGTGACAGACTCGGGGTTGTTTGGCCGGGATTTCTGTTCTTGTCTGCGGTGGCCTGCCTTCTGTGGTGGGCGAACGCAAAAGTTTTCTTGCCACGGGAAGACGAGCTTACAAGCAAAACTCCCAGCCGCCGCAATCCGGACCACCGACAAAATCCGAGCCGGCGCTTGGGCGACATTGTGGACCGGCGTTCTCGTCGCTGCTATTGTGCTCGGTTCTCGCAATCTGCAGAATTTCGATCCCGCGCTCGTCATCTACACCTTCGCGATCATCTTTGCCACCTGGGGCGTGGTCTATCACTACTCGGTCTGGATTCGAAAACCGCCGACTCGTGTCTATTGGCAACGCGGATGGCAGCTGTTCCGACAGCGGGGCGTATTCCGCAGCCTCGTTCACGTGATTTCCCTCGTCGGAACGCATCTGCTATCGCAGACCTTCATCGCAAAGCGCTCTAGGCTGCGCTGGGCTATGCATCAGTTGATTTTCTGGGGATGCCTGTTGGCGGCCGCAATCACCTTCCCGCTCGTATTCGGATGGATCCATTTCACCAGCGCTCCCAACGATCAGATGGTTTACGTGACGTACCTTTTCGGCTATCCCACCGGACAGCTTCCACCTGCACACGTTTACTGCGCTACTTCTTTTTCACGGACTGGATATTGCGGCGTTCCTCGTCCTCGGCGGAATCGGCTTGTCTCTCTGGCGGCGCATGCGCGATGAAGGCGCACGGGCCGTCCAGACCTTAGCGATGGATTTCTGGCCTCTGATTCTGCTGTTCGCGATCTCGATTACCGGTCTGGCTCTAACCGTCTCGCAGGAGTGGCTGGGAGGAAGCTTCTATGATTTCATTGCGATCCTGCACGCCATTACCGTGATTGCCGCATTGCTCTATCTGCCATTCGGCAAGTTCTTCCACATCTTCCAGCGGCCCGCGCAGCTAGGCGTGAAGCTCTATCAGCAGGCCGGGGCCGAAGACGAGCGGCGCGATTTGCGCCCGCTGCGGCGAGCGCTACGCTTCACGCATGCATGTGGAAGATCTCAAGAGAGTTCTTCCGCAGATGGGCTTCAACTATTCGATGCCGGGGCCGTCAGCAATTGGCAGGAACTTTGTCCGGCCTGCAAGCGCAAATCAATCTCGCTTGCGCAATTGAGACTGAAAGAGGAAGCCAATGGCTAAGGCCCCCATATCCGAAGAGGCGCTAAAGGAACAGTTCGGGCCTCATCTCAATTACGTTCCTCCCGGTGGATGGAAGGATGAATCGATTCACCCCGCGGAAAAATTGGTGAAGACCCACTGCTGCTTCTGCGGCCAGCAATGCGGAATTCAACTCAAGGTCCGAGAGAATCAGATCATCGGTTTCGAGCCCTGGGAAGATTTTCCTTTCAACCGCGGCATGCTTTGCCCAAAGGGCGTAAAGCGCTATATGCAAAGCAGCCATCCCGACCGCCTGCTCACGCCGCTGATGCGGGATGCGAACAGGTTTCGAGCCTGCGACTTGGGACGAGAGTCTCGATTTCACCGTCGCCGGATGCGCGACATCCAAAATAAGTACGGCAAAGACGCCTTTGCCATCTATGGAGGCGCATCGCTCTCCACCGAAAAATCTTACCTGTTAGGCAAGTTTGCACGGGTCGGCCTTGGAACTCGGCACATCGACTACAACGGCCGTTTGTGCATGGTTTCAGCAGGAACTGCATACAAACTGGCGTTTGGCATCGACCGCAGCACGATTCCATGGAGCGAGATTCCGAAGGCCGAAGTCCTGTTTGTCATCGGCGCCAATATCGGCGAATGTGCACCGATCACGACCGACTACATCTGGCGCTGCCGCGACAACGGTGGAAAACTGATCGTCGCCGATCCACGCATGACGCCGATTACGCGGAACGCGGACTTGTATCTTCCGCTGCGTCCTGGCACCGATCTTGGCTTTGCTGCATGGGAATGCTGCACGTCATCCTGCGTGACGGCCTCGAAGACCGCGAGTTCATCAGTCAATACACGACCGGTTTTGACGAAGTCGCCGACTCCGCCAGGCAATGGGATCTTCGCAAATCGGCCGAAATGACGGGTGTTCCTCCGGAGAGTATCGAGAAGGCTGCCCGATGGATCGGCAAATCGAAGCGCGCCATCATGATGCACGCGCGTGGCCTGGAGCACCAATCGAAGGGCGTTGAGAACTGCTCTGGCGGTCGTGAACATTGCGCTGGCGACCGGCAATATCGGGCGCGAAGGTTCCGGTCCAACCATGATTACCGGCCAGGGTAACGGCCAGGGCGGACGCGAGCATGGGCAGAAATGCGACCAACTTCCCGGCCAGCGTTCGCTCGCCGATCCTGCCGCTCGCGAGTATGTGGCTGGAGTCTGGGGCATTCGACCAGAGGATCTTCCGCAGCCGGGCTACAGCGCCCAGGAAATCATGAACGCGATTCACTCGCGGCGAAATCAAAGGCCTGCTGTCGATGTGCTTCAATCCCTTGGTTTCGCTCCCTGATGCCAACTTCACACGCGAAGCACTTGTCGAAGCTGGAGTACTTCGGAGTGATCGATTTTTTCATGTCCGAGACTGCTCATCATGCCGACGTGGTCCTCGCTGGCAGCCTGCATGAAGAAGAAGATGGGCTTGGGATGCAGCGCCGAGGGCCGCGTCATCCACTGGCAGAAAAGCATTGATCCGCCCGGCGAGGCCCGGCAAGATTCCGACATCATTATTGATATCGCGCATCGGCTAGGCCGAGGCCAGTATCTTCCCGTTCAAGAATCCCGCCGACATTCTCGAAGAACTTCGTGTAGCCTCGCGTGGCGGAGTCGCTGATTACTACGGCATCACTTATGAACGGGTCGACAAACAGAAAGGCATTTTCTGGCCCTGTCCCGACGCTCGACCATCCGGGTACACCCGCTTCTGTTCGCCGATAAAAAGTTCTACACGCACGATGGCAAAGCCCACTTCAACGAGACAGAGTGGCGCCCAAGCGGCGATCCCGTTGATGATCAATATCCTCTATATCTAACCACTGGAAGAGTGGTAAGTCAGTATTTGTCTGGCACGCAGACGCGGCGCATCGGAGCTTTGGTCGATCAGTATCCAGAACCGCGCGCGGAACTTCATCCTCGCCTCGCCGATACAATACGGTATAAAAGACGGCGATTGGGTCACGGTGACCACGCGCCGGGACGATCTGACAGTTCGCGCCATGGTAGTCAAGACGATCCGTCCTGACACCGTCTTCATTCCTTATCACTGGGCCGGGACGCGCAGCGCAAATCGTCTGACTCACCGAACTCTCGATCCACGCAGCAAGATCCCGGAATTCAAAGTCTCCGCTTGCAGAATCGCAACTGCAGCCGAGCCCGGACATGTCTCCCGACGATCGGGCCGCCCATAACGGTGCTCGCACAGGAGGTGAGTAGTGTTCGGCTACGAGTTCTATGTCGATCCCTCGCGCTGCATCGGATGCCGTTCGTGTCTGCAGGCGTGTGAGGAATGCGAAACCCATCGTGGAGAATCGATGATCAACTTCGATTTCATCGAGCGCCGCGAGAGCATTACTTCCGCAGCTTACGTTTGTTGGCACTGTGACGAGCCAACTTGTGCGCAAGTCTGTCCCGCGGATGCAATCAAAAAAGGTGAAGACGGCATCGTGCATTCTTCTCTGAAGCCGCGCTGCATCGCTTGCAGCAACTGCGTGCTCGCCTGCCCCTTCGGAATTCCGAAGATGATGGAACCCGAGCAGCAGATGATGAAGTGCGATATGTGCTACGACCGGACGTCTGTCGGGAAACGGCCGATGTGCGCGACCGTTTGCCCGAGTCAGGCCCTTGCCTATGTGCGCCCGGAAGAGATTGCCAAACGACGGGAAAAACCAACTAACATTTTCTACTTTGGAGAACAGAAAATTACCACCAAGGTGTTCATGATGGCGCCAGCTGAACGGGACGCCATCGCCTTGGACGTAGTGGACTATATGTGGGAGGAACAGCATGAATTGGCTGCGACGATCGAGTAGCGAGCCGTTGTGGAAGGAAGAGTTCTCGGTTCGCACGGCCGACGAACGCTACGTTACCCGGAGACAGCTGACGAAGTTCCTCGTGCTCACCAGCTTCGGGATGTTCGTCGGTAATCTCTGGATTCTTGCACGCTCAATTTTCTGGAAAGTTCCTTCCTATCCGCGACAAATCGTGGCGCGTCTCGGCGAGATTCCAGTCGGAGGAGTAAAGCTGTTCACCTATCCCACCAAGGATGATCAATGCATCCTCGTGCGAACATCTGAGAATGAGCACGTCGGCTATAGCCAGAAATGCACTCACCTTTCGTGTGCGGTCTATTACTCGCAGGAGCACAACCGGCTCGAATGTCCGTGCCATAACGGGTTCTTCTCGATCGCGGACGGCTCGGTCCTTCAGGGACCACCACCGAGGCCGTTGCCTAAAATCGTTCTTGAATCCCGCGGCGGTGAACTCGTGGCAGTTGACATAAGGACATCATGACCATGCGAAGCAATGTCGATCTGCCTCCGAAAACGCGCGGTCTAACAGCCATTGCTGGCGCGATGTCTCTGATCGCCGTATTGCTGATCGTACAGATCTGGCTTCTCAGTGCGGCGCTGGAATCGTTCCTGGCGGGCAAACATCACGCCGCGCTGCCAGCGGCGATCTTTTCGGGATTGATGTTTCTGGTTTGTTTCGGACTCTATCTGTTCGTTGATCGGGTGGACTCTGATGTTCGGCACAGTGATGAAGATGGTTAGCGCTGAGTGAGGTTATTCAACATGCCTGTTCAGATTGGAGCAAAAGCTCACAGTTTTTCCGATCCTACGGGGCTACTATCGGATTGCCATCGGCGCATCGAGATGTTTCTTGGATCGCTGCAAAGCGTTGCCGAGCTCATTGACCACCCTTTGACCGCTGAGACGCGAGCCGCTCTCGAATCCGCTCTCCGCTACTTTCGAGAATCGGCTCCGAAGCACACCGCTGACGAGGAAGAATCTCTTTTCCCCCGTCTGAGGCAGCTTCAAGACCCCGAAATCGAAAAGGCACTTGCAATCCTGGACGCACTCGAAGTCGACCACCGGAAGGCGAACACCTTGCACGCTGAGGTTGATGCCCTTGGAATTCGATGCCTCGATCAACAATATCTGTCATCGAGAGAGGCAGCCCAATTTCGGAAGGCCGTCGGCGAACTGGCGTCCATTTACGGAGAGCACATCAGAATTGAAGACGAACTCGTCTTTCCCGCGGCGAAGCACGCGCTATCGGTGACCGACAGATCCGCCGTAGCAGCGGAAATGGCCTCTCGGCGAAACACCCCATTGTAGCGAAGCAGTGAGAATATAACCGGTCGCAATTTCCATTTTGGCAAAGCCCATGTCGCGACAAGGCAGAGGTTTCAAAAGGGGGATTTAGGAAACGTTGTACCCGGTGATGCCCCAGCTTGTCAAAGTAGCTCGATTAACGAGACTCCAGTCGTTGGATGACGCATAGTCGCCAGAATTCGATCGGACGGCACCCGCCCGCGATACCCGGACTGAGCCGGCCCAGGCGTTGCCAGCCCCACCAGACCGCACAGGAGAGGGGAGACGCATCGAAGGTCATGCTTACCAGACAAAGCTTGCGCCCGGGCACGAGCACGCGGTGAGCCTCGGACAAAAGTCGATGTACGAACTCAGGAGCCAGAAGGTCGAATACGCAGGTCGAAACGAAACGATCAAAGCTGTGATCAGGCCTGACATTCCATCAGC
>CAVXPX010000002.1:0-138256 GCA_963763845.1 uncultured Acidobacteriota bacterium | reverse complement strand
TACGCGCAGCCGTGTTTCGTTGACCGCATGATGGTTATTGGAAGTCATTTGCCCGTCCACACCGGCCTACGCTTCTCCAGAAACGATGGGATCCCCTCGCGAAAATCGGCAATGGTGCGGATAGCCGCATTTTCGCGGACTGCGCATCGAATTGTGTACCGAGTTCAGCTCTCGCATGGTCGGTAAGCAATTGCTTGGTGGCGCGCAGAGAAGCGGCGCTGTTCTGGAGCAATACATCAGCGAGTTCGCGGG
Organism: uncultured Acidobacteriota bacterium; assembly: GCA_963763845.1. Taxonomy (GTDB): domain Bacteria; phylum Acidobacteriota; class Terriglobia; order Terriglobales; family Acidobacteriaceae; genus Sulfotelmatobacter. The sequence goes on along the minus strand of CAVXPX010000002.1, from coordinate 138,004 downwards.
TGCGATTTGTCAGATTGTCCGCCGCGACAACTTCCGTGATCAATCCAATCGCAGTGCTTCATCACTCCAAAGATTCTGCCGGTCAGCAGCAGATCGGCGCCTGCTTTTCTCCGACCTGGCACAAGAGGAACGTGGAGACGATAGCCGGAACAAATCCGATTCTCACCTCGGTATTGCCGAACTTCGCTTCTGGAACCGCTAGAGTGAAGTCGCACAAGAGAGCGAGACCAGTCCGCCGGCAATCGCCGGGCCGTTTACGGCGGCGACCGTCACCTTGGGAAATTCGTAGAGCGACCGGAACAGTTGCACCATTGTTCGGAATCTTGCAAATTCTCTTCCGGCGTTCGTCCCAGCAGAGCCTTCAGATTATCCAGGTCCATCCCGGAGCAAAAGGCTTTGCCGGCGCCGGCGAGAACCAGAACGATCGCTTCTGATTTCGCGACTCATCGAGAGCGCGAAGCAAGTCGTCGATCAATTCGAAGTTGATCGCGTTGCGTTTGTCCGGCCGGTTCAGAGTGATCGTTGGACTAGACCGTCGTGTGCGAGTTGAATCGTCTTATAGCTCATGCTAGACCGAGGTGTTCATTTAAGCGCGTTCGTCGAGGAGAACGGCAATTAGTCGGCGGCCTGCGACTCCGAATCTTTCGCCGCGATCCCCCCAGTCGCCTTCGAAGAGTATCGAGCGGCTTCAGGCTTGGCAACTCCGCCCCCGTTGGCGAAGCGCTTCGATGACCGTTTCAGTGGGAATATTCCCGACCAGCGCATCCTGGGCAAAGGGACATCCGCCCAGGCCTCCCAGCGCCAATCGAATCTGCGGCAGCCTGCTGATAAGCGGCAAGAACTTTCTCGGCGGCCGCGCTGGGGGCGGCTGTGCAGATGCACGCCAATTTCAAGGTCGTCGTATTTCGCCAGAACGCCGCCCACGACATCGCCGATCTGCTGCGGAGTGGCCATGCCCACGGTATCGGCCAGCGAGATCACATGAAGACTTTCGGCCTCCAGCAGTTCGAGCGCGTCGATGAGTTCGCCCACGCTCCACGCATCGCCGTAAGGATTGCCGAAGGCCATCGAAATATAAACCACGACATTGAGCCCGGCACCATCAGCTTTCTTCTGAACCCTTTCCAGTTCTTCGAGCGCTCTTCCGGAGACTGGTTCTGATTCTTGCGCAAGAACGTCTCGGAAATCGAATAGGGAAATCCAGAGGCGAAACCGCGTTCGTATCGATCGCCCGCTGGGCGCCTTTTTCGTTGACGACGATGCCGATGATCTCGACATCGTCCGGCAGATCGAGTTCTTTCAGCACCTCTTCGGAATCGGCCATTTGTGGGACGGCTTTCGGCGATACAAATGACACCGCATCGATGTACTTGAATCCCGCGCTGATCAAGGCTTTGACATAGTCGGCCTTCAGGTCAGCGGGGATGATCCCTTTAAGCCCCTGCCAGGCGTCGCGAGGGCATTCGATGAGTTTGATAACTTCGGACATGTTCGTGTCTAGGCTAGCGATGTTGTCGCCTCTGTGTGATGTCATTGACCAACAAGGGAAGCGCGAGAAGAAATGCCAGGGTCCCGACAACCCCAAGAGCTCTCCTCAACAGTGGAACTCTGTCAGCAGGTCGATTCGTTTCCCGCGTTCCGGTCTTGAGGTCCAAGCTGTAGAGAGACTGGAGGATGACCGGACTTCTCGTACGTCATTTGCGAATGATGCTGCCATATTCGTGCGGTTCCAATGCCAGACAATGGCGACGAGGAAAAGGATCTTTGTGTGGTTGCTAATCATTGCGAAACCCCGACGACATGGTCATGGAATCTACTTACGTCTGCAGCACTCCCACTTTAAATTCGGCCACATCGGGATTCAAAGCCGCCGCTTCCAGGGCCTCGGTGATCGCATCCCGCGTTTCCATGGGATCAATAATTTTGTCGATCCATAGCCGCGCGGCGCCGTAGCGGGGATCGGTCTGTTCGTCGTAGGTGCGCTTCACCGATTCGTAGAGTTCTTTGCGTTCTTCTTCGCTCAGCTTCTTTCCACCGCGCTCCAGTTGCTTGACTTTGATTTCGACCAGAGTGCCTGCGGCCGATTCTCCACTCATCACCGCATAGCGCGCGGTCGGCCACGCAAACACAAATCTCGGATCGTAAGCCTTCCCGCACATCGCGTAATGTCCCGCCCCGAATGATCCGCCGACGATGACCGTAATCTTTGGGACGACGGAATTCGAGACGGCATTCACCATCTTCGCGCCCGCCTTGATAATGCCGCTCCACTCCGCATCACGTCCGACCATGAATCCATTCACATCGTGGAAAAAGACCAGCGGGATGAGATTCTGGTTGCAGTCCATGATGAAGCGCGCCGCCTTTTCGGCCGATTCGGTATAGATCACCCCGCCGAATTCAACTCGCTTGTGACCCTCGTGATCCGTCTGCTGTGCGTGCAGTTTCTGGTTGGCAACGATTCCGACGGCAAATCCGCCAATGCGCCCATAGCCGCAGATCAGTGTCTTTCCATACTCCGGTTTGTATTCATCGAAGCGGCTGCCATCGAGCACGCGCGCCAGAACTTCCTTCATGTCGTAAGGACGAGCCGGGGACGGATCATAGATGCCGTAAATTTCCTCGATCGCCAGCGCCGGGTCCACGGGTTTTTTCCGGTCCCATGGAGAGAGCCGACGATATCCCCACTTATCGACGATCGAACGAATGCGCGCGAGACACGCCTCATCATTCGGCTCGCGAAAATCGACGGTCCCGCTGATGGAGGAATGCATGGCAGCGCCGCCCAGATCTTCAGCCGAAACTTTTTGTCCGATGGCTGCTTGCACCAGCGCCGGGCCGGCGAGGAATAATCCGCTGCCGTCGGTCATGAGCACGTGATCGCACATGACCGGCAAATATCCTCCGCCCGCGACGCACATTCCCATGATGGCTGCGACTTGCGGAATCCCCAGGGCCGACATCACGGCATTGTTGCGAAAGACGCGTCCGAAATCGTCAGTATCGGGAAAAACGTCTTCCTGCAGCGGCAGAAACACTCCGGCAGAATCGACCAGATAGATCGTCGGGATGCGGTTGTCGATGGCGATGTTCTGCGCCCGAATGACTTTCTTCGAAGTCATGGGGAAAAATGCCCCAGCTTTTACCGTTGCGTCGTTGGCGATGATCATCACCAGGCGGGTTTGCACGCGAGCTAATCCAGTAACGACGCCGGCAGCGGGCGCGCCGCCCCATTCCTCATACATGCCGTGCGCGGCATAAATCCCCAGTTCGAAAAATGAGCCCGGATCCGCCAAGAGCGCGATGCGTTCCCGCGCCGTCAGCCGTCCTTTGGAATGCTGATTCTCAATCCCCTTGGTCCCGCCGCCTTCGCAGATCTTCTCGCCTTCGTTTCGCACCTGCGACATCAGGTCCGCAAGGAAACGCATATTGGCTTCAAAGCGAGGCGAGGTGGCATCGACTTTTGTCTGCAAGATGTCTCCCGGCGCCGAGGAGTTCGTTGCGAGGGTTTCGTTACGATTAGCCATGAATCGAACCAGTGGACCAATTACGGTATACCAGCCGGGCAGAGTGGCGCAATCGAGCAGAGTCCCGACACGACAATCGTCTATGTCTGCAAGATGCGAACTGCCTCCGCAAGCGGATTTTCTGCGATGGCGTCGACCAGGCCGATGCGAAGGGCGCGGCGGGCATCAAGCTTCTCCGCAGCGATGAACATTTCCAGGGCGCGTCCCTTTCCGATCAGCCGGGGCAGGCGCTGTGTGCCTCCCCAACCGGTGATCAGGCCAAGCGCGGCGCCGCGATGCCCGAACATGGCGTGTGGCGACGCGATTCTGCGATGGCATGCGAGGGCCAGGTCGAGTCCGCCGCCCATGCAATATCCGGAAATGGCGGCGCACACGGGAGCAGGGAAGTCGTGGATGGCGGACATCAGCGCCTGCCCCATCCTGGAGAATTCGAGAGCGCCCGTGGCATCGAGTGCGGAGATTTCTGACAAGTCTGCGCCTACGGAGAAATACCTTTCACTTCCCGTAATTGCGAGCGGGATCGGCGGCACAGCCAACGCCACGATCGCCTCGGTCAATCCGAGCACACAGTCGCGCGTCAGCCGGTTGGTTCCGTCGTGCGAGTCCAGCCGGAGGATATGCACCCCGGCATGCGACTCCACGCGATAGTTCGTTGCTGACACAGAGATCAGTTTCGGAGACCGTTCAAGAGGTGCGTTCGATCCACTCTGCCAGCCTGCAGCCGTCTTCTTCCAGAAGAAAAGTTCCCACGCCGAAGCATTCTCCGACAATGCGATGCGAATCCGGATCGCGGGCCGCGCGCGGAATCCATTGCTGCCCGACTCGGTATTGCGAAGCTGTGAACCAGCGCTGCGGCAAGACTTCCACCAGCCCCGCATTCGGGTAAGCCACGAAAAGCGCAAAGGCGGGATCGTCGTTCGACATTGCTTTGTAGCTGGTTGGCAGGATCAACTCATCGACGGCTTCGAGCTCCGCAGGGACCTCGACCTTGTGCGTGCCGGGCCCCAGCGCAAGTGGAATTTCGAATTCGGCAGCGGGCGGCGTGGTCGCATAAATCCGCTCCGACGATTGCTTGAACCATCCAGCTACTTCCGCCAGATCAAATGCCTTCAGCTGATCGGGATCGAAACACACGAGCCGAAGATTGCGGCCTTCCGGGCACCAGACTCCGAGAAAGTGCGGCGGAACAGGAAACGGCCGGCAATACGTGTTGAGCGCGAGACGGATCTTGTCCCGTTCCTGCTCCAGACCGAGAGTTACCAGATGCGCGATGGCGCCGTCGGTTCCATGGTGAGTCCAGGTAAAGCGCTGGCCGGAGAGCGCGCGAAAAGACGGGAACGTCTCCCAATACCACGGGGCAGGACCGACAGCTTGCGAGAGGATCTTTCGGACGCGCTGGGCGTCGACGTGCGCCATCACCCGACCGCAGGCACGCCGAGTCCTTTTACGTGCGTGCGGATGAACTGCACAATCTCGTCCATGGCTGTACCGGGCTGGAAGATCGCGGCGACCCCGTCCTTCTTCAGGCCACCGATATCCTGGTCCGGGATAATTCCGCCGACCAGCACCAGCACGTCGTCCATCTTGTTCTGCCGGAGCAGGTCCATGACGCGCGGCACGATGGCATTGTGCGCGCCCGAAAGAATCGATAAGCCAATGACCTGCACATCCTCCTGCAACGCCGCCGCCACGATCATTTCCGGCGTCTGGCGCAGGCCGGTATAAATCACTTCCATGCCGGCATCGCGCAGCGCCCGGGCGATCACTTTCGCGCCACGATCATGCCCGTCAAGGCCGGGCTTTGCCACCAGTACACGAATCTTGGTCTCAGTCATCGAACACTATTTAAGCACAGAGCCTGCAAACTCCGCAGGAGTTCACATCATCTTGATGTCCAGGCTCCGCCACATGTACCAGCAAGCCACGCTGCGATACGGTTCCCATGCGCGGGCAATCCTTTCCATGTCCTTCGGCTTGGGCAGCTTTCGCTTCCGGTAATGTTTCTTGACGGCCATCTGGACGCCATAGTCGCCCGTAGGCAATACATTCGGACGTCGCAACGAGAACATCAGGAACATGTGCGCCGTCCACACCCCAACGCCTTTCACCCGCGTCAGGTGCTCGATCACTTCTTCGTCCGATAATTCGGGCAGCCGGGCAAAATCGAGTTCCCCGGACGCCGTCTTCGCCGCGAGATCTTTCAGGTACGCGGACTTCTGCTTCGATAATCCCACACTGCGAAGCTGTTCGTCGGTGAGCTTGAGGATTCCTTCCGGCGTGAGCGGATCACCCGCCAACTCAGCAAATCGGTTGAAAATGACGACCGCGGCCTTACCGTTCAATTGCTGATACACAATCGCCTCAGCCAGACTCGAAAATTCCGCCGGCCCGTACTCCATTCGATAAGGACCAACGCGCTCAATGATGGCGCGCAAGACGGGATCGGCCTTCTTCAGATGGTTCAATGCCTTTCGCATGCTTTATACATTTACCACGAAAGCCGACGCGAGGCGAAGAAAAACCGAATACAGTCCGCTATTGTTTGCGTTTGACGGCAATCCCCATCACTTCATATCTTCCGCCGCGCAGCAGTGTGGCCGCTCCGATAAACGCCCGAGCCGGAAAATTCCCGTGGAAGTATGTCTTATAGACGGAGTTGAACGTCTCATAAAACTTCAGATCGGTGCAAAACACCTGGACCGTCACCATGTCGTCCATGGAAAATCCGGCGGCTTCCACCGTCTTTTTAACGCCGTCCATTACCAGCTTCGCCTCATGCTCCGGATCGGAGGGCGCCTGGCCCGTCTTCGGATCAAGACCGATGTGTCCGGCGACGTACAGAGTGTCGCCTGCCAGCACGGCATCGCTGAAGGGCAAGGCCTTCGCGTCAGCAGGCCGCGGATTCACAATGTACTTGCGATCGGCGGCACCGGCAGCGCTGCCCAGCGAGAGGAGCATTACAGCGGCAAGAATCGTTCGTTGTTTCATAGTTTCCTCACAATGAGATTATTTGGACCGCAGAGAGATGCACCAGCACTGGCCGCTATCTCACCGGCGCGCGACCAGCAGGAAGATTAAGCACATGAGCATCGCGAAATCCGCTCGCGCATCGCTCACCATGAACCAGAATCCCTGGGCCGCACGGGTGAGTTCCGGGATCTTGGTTGTCGCGATGGCAGTACAGATGATCACTAAAAGCGGAATGGCTGCAAGCCGGGTGAACAGGCCGATCAGGACCAGTAATCCGCAAACGATTTCAAACGCGCCCACGAAATGCGCGGTGAATGCAGGATGTGGAAAACCAATGCGCGTGAACCGCTCCACTCCCATATGGGGATCGGTGTACTTCAGAATCCCTTGCGAGAAGAAAATCAGTCCGACAGCCAGCCGGATGAGAATCGTTCCTCTTGGCAGCGCGTCGCGGAAGGCCATGTTGCCGATCGCACCTCCTATGCCGCTTTATGGTTTCCTCGCCGGAAATTATCGATCAGATGTTCGGAAGTCCGCAGAGAAAACGCAAGAATGCTGATGGTCGTCGTCTTGTCGGTGCAATTCAGAAATACGCTGGCATCACATACGTAAAGATTAGGCACGTCGTAGGTCCGGCCGAAACGGTTCGTGACGGAATTCTTCGGATCATTCCCCATGCGGCAAGTGCCCGTCTCATGCAGGCTCCAGCCAGGAATTTCCGGCGCATCTCCTACACCTTCCACAACCCCGCCGGCAGCTCGGATCACTTCCGCACAGACTTCTTTGGAGTGCTCCCACATCTTCAGCACGTTTTCGTCCCACTCGAAGTGCATGCGGGCCACAGGAATTCCGTACGGATCCGTCACCTCAGGATCGAGATCCATAAAGTTCTTGTCTGAACGCAATGTCGGAGCCTGGACTTCAAAGCTGACCGGAGACGGATAGCGCCGCTTGATCTCGCGTTTGAAAGACGAACCGAATCCGTCAAGATCGTTGGCGATCCAGGGGAATTCCGTGCAGCCGCCATCGGGATAGACCGAATATCCGCGGATGAACTTTTCTTCGTGTGGGTCTTTCAGATTTTGCCAGCGCGGCATCCACGCGATCGTGCTGTCGGCTACGTGATCGGGAAAGCTCGGCTGCCCCACGAGCTGCGGCAAGTATCCTCGGGCGGAATCGCCGTACAGATGATCGCAAAGATTTCTCCCCAGCTGCTCACTGGAATTCGCAATGCCGTTGGGCCAGTGACGCGATTTCGAGTTGAGCATGATGCGCGCCGATTCGATGCAGGAAGCGGCCACTACGACGGCGCGGCCATAGACTTCGACTTCCTGCTTCGTTTTCCGATCGATGTAGGCAACGCCCTTCGCCTGTCCGTTTTCGTCGACGAGAATATTCTTGGCCAATGCATCGGTGCGAAGCTCCAGGTTCTGGGTCGCCTCGGCCTTCGGCAGCAGGAAATATGGCGTCGAGAAAAACGCGCCCACGTCGCAGCCGGTCGTGCATTCTCCGCAGAAGTGGCACATCGGATGCCCTTCGTAGGGTACGGTGAGCTGCGCGCAGCGATCCGGCAGATAAGGAATGCCGAGCTTGTTGCAACCGGCTTGCAGAATGTAATCGAGGCAGCGGAAGTTGAACGGAGGAAGATACGAACCATCCGGATTGCTGGGCCGATTCTGCACCGTGCTCGCGACGCCGATCATTTTTTCGACGCGCGTATAAAAAGGGCTGATCTCGTCGTAGGTGACCGGCCAGTCGACGTCATAGCCGTCCAGCGAGGCTGCACGGAAATCGATGTCGCCGAAGCGCGCCGAACTGCGGCCCCAGAAATTCGTCTTCCCGCCAACGGCATTGCAGCGCGGCCACATCCACTTCGTTCCGGGAGCTACGGTGAACGGAATCTCGTGGTCCCATGCCGCCTTGGTGTACTCATTGTCCATGTAGCCGAAGGATTCGGCACGGTGCTTGGGATCGTCGAGTCCGCGGAACTTCATGTCCCACGGCATGCGGTGATAGCGGAAGTCTTTTTCCGGATCGAGCCTTCGTCCAGCGTTCAACCCGCAAACTTTCAGTCCTGCCTCGCAGAGCGTCTTGATGGCCATGCCGCCCCCGGCGCCGGTTCCGATCACGATGACATCGTAAGTTTTTGTGGCCATGGTTCTATTCGTTGATTCCCCTAGGAAGCTTGTGGAAGGTGCCGGTGCTCGCGGTCATTTTCGTGCGGGCATTTCGGCGATTCCGAATAAAACTTCAGCGCAGGATTATCCAGTTCTTTGAATCCAATCTGGCTGGTATAGAAGCCGGTGACGGTATAGTCGCGCGTCAGCGAGAAAAATCTCTGCCCATCTTCCTCGCCGAGACGCGCTTTGCCCTTAAATCCAAGCGGCTCGAGCAGGGAAGTCTGCTGCTCCGGCGTGAGTTGCATAAATCGCTTGCCGTAAGTTCGTTCCGAGTGCGCGTTGAGCCACGACAAACCGGTGCGGAATCCGTATTGCACATCGGGGTCGTTGGCGACCATGAAATCGATGAACTCGGCTACGCCTGTTTCTTTGGCGCCGGGAGTGGCATCGCTGGGAATGATGATGTCGGCAAGCCGCTCCACCATCGGGTACTCGGCCGGACTGAAGAATTGCGGATGATACACCGCAGGTTTGATTTGAAGAGCGGCATTTCCGATGTGGCCGCAGGCGAATGCCCATTTGCTGAATCCGGGAAAATGCGCGGCCGCAGCCGCTGTGCCCAGAATGCGCAGCATTTCCCGCCGCTGAATGCCCTGTCCCGCCATGGTTGTCCCCGAGTCCCGGATAGCCCGAGACTTCCCCACCTTGCAACTGAATTCCGCGCGCTAGGAAAGAAACTTGATCGTCTCTTCTACCAGCGTCGCCGTCGGTTTGTACGGATCGCCCGGAGCGTCGTACTCGATCGAGCAATATCCCTTGTAATTGTGCTTTCTGAGAATCGCAAACGTTTTTGCGAGGTCTACGTGAGAGGCTTTGCCCTGCTCGTCGACTTCGCCATCCTTCACGTGACAGATGCCATAGGCATAATTGAACATCGCGTCCATCGCTCGATCGGAGAATTCCTCGCCATGCGCCGCCAGCGAATTTCCAAAATCCGGCAGCGCGCGCAGCCACGGGCTGTTCACCTTCTCAATGATCTGCACAATAAAGAATGGATCTTCGCTAACCGGATTGTCGTTTTCCAAATGAACCACGACATTCTTCTTCGCGCTATATTCGGCGACGCGGGCTAATGTATCCGCCGCGCGGCCGACATCGGGCTTGGAATCCTTAGCGCGATCAATATGAGTGCGAATGCTGGGCGAGCCCAATGCGGCTCCGACATCGATCCACTGCTTGCTTGCGATGACCGCCTTCTTGCGGACCGATGGATCCAATGCATACTGGCTGTAGCCGCCGTCTACGGCGATGTCTACCACAGCAGAGTGTGCCTTCTCGACAGCGGCGCGAAATTGCTCGAGGTATTTTGCGTCCGTCGAAGGAAAAATCGGGCTCCAGGGCTCAATCTTGTGTACGTTGAATGTTTCCGCGACGTGGGCTGCGAAGTCTTTCAGTTCAATCTGCTGAGATGCGGGGACCGTGCTCGGCGTCTTGCCATCCCACCCTTTCCATCCCACGATGAATTCGCGAAAGGGATATGCCGCGACAGAAACCCGTTCTCGCGGTTCGGATGGAAATTTGAAATCAGGTTTCTTCGTTCCTGCCGCACGACCAACTTGTGGAAGTAGCCACGCCGCTGCTCCTACGCTCGCACACTGACCAACAAATTTCCGACGCGTTATCCCGTTCATGCGGCCAAGTGTAACAGAGAAGAGGCCGCCAAGTCGGTGCGGATAAACAAGCGGGGCACGGTTTTTCGCCCGCGCCCCTGCGAAAGTTCTGCGACTCGTTATCCTTTTTGCGGCGAAGCCATTTCGTTATCCAGCGAGAAGACCAGCGCCTCTTTCTGATGTTGGAAGTCGATTTCCTTCAGTCTCTCGCCATTCGTCGACGTTTTGTCCGTGATTACATCATTCTGAGTCACTTGCGCGTCCTCGGTGTGGAGCGTGGCCGGCGCCGTGGCGACGATTTTCCCGTCATGTAAGAAATTTACCTGTACAGCCGGACCTGTTCCTTCCCACTCCACTTTGTAGTTTCCCGGTTTCAAGTGCGTGGTGCCCACGACGACCGGATCTCCGATGTTTACGTTACGCGCCGTTTTTGTCGCTGCAAACAACGCAAGGGGGGACAGCATGGCAACCGTTCCAACAATCGCCACATAGTTTAGGCATTTCATATTTTTCGATTCCTCCTTTTGCCGAACAAAATTACGCGAGCGGAGAAAAATCACAGCTACAACTTCCCCAAGCGAATGCAGCAGAAGTCAAACCTAGCGGCCGTGAAATCCGCCGCCACCATGGAATCCGCCACCACCAAACCCGCCGTGGAAGCCGCCGACTGAGCCGTGGAAACCGCCTCCACCGTGGAATCCTCCAAACCCATGCGCTACTCCAACCGGACCGGAATGCAGGGCACTGCCGGGACCACGGTAGATCCCATGCGAATAGTTCCCGCCCACATAGTGCGATCCCGGACTCCAGCGATGAAAGTTGTTGCTGAAGTGGTGGTACCCGCCGTAACCGTATCCATACAACGGCGCGTCATACACCATCCACGGAGAATAGAATCCCCACCCAAACGGACTGTAGAAAATTCCTCCCCCCGGGATAAACGTGAACGCGTCAAAATATGGATCCCAGTACCAGCCTGTGCCCCACCAACCGGGCCCCGGGCCCCAGGCGTAGTTCATGTAATTCGAGGCCTCGTCGACATTCGCTTCGGCGAGATACGAAGAGCGCAGGCTGCTCCAGCGGTAGAGGTCGCCTTCTTCGTATTCCTTTTTGTCGAATTTGTGCGCTTTGTTCTTCACGTTCGGGGCAAGCATGATTTCGTGGCTGCCTTTCACCTTTACGTTCTCACGGCCGTTTTCAACCTTCGCCTGTCCGTCAAAAACGCGCAGCTCGTCCTGCCTCATATTGAAGTCATACAATCCCGTCTTCAGTAGCCGCGTCATGGTTCCAGCGGCGCTCACGCGAAGATCGTTTTCGGGATGGATCTCCGCCACCTCGATCATGGCGTTTCCGCGCTCGACCTGCACTTCAGTATTAGTCAGGCTCGGCGAAATCATCCTGACTGCACTGTCGTTTCCCAGGCGCAAGAATACGCCGGGAGTAAGTAGAACCTCCGCTTTCCCTTGTGCCGTCGTCAGAGACTGTCCGGGCTGCAATTCGGCGGGACCGATGGACTTCGAATTCAGATTCTCAGATCCAATCGAGGACTGACCTTCCACGTAATTCAACGTCCCTGGTACAGCCGAGTTAGTGTTCGGCACGCTCGCCCATGCGGCCCCAGAGAGCAATATGGCCAGGGGGAAGCTTGCTAACGCCTTAAACCATCGCATTTTCATGCGTCCCCATCTCCTTCCAGCCCACATTCCATTGGATGTGCCGAAAGGGGCGCACGATGCCAAAAGTAGCTCGGTGAAAGATCGTAATACGATACAATTAGATAGAAAGCTGTAGGGCGCAAAGGCTGGTAAGGCTTTGTCTCATGCGGGCGCGGTTTCTGGCGGTTGCGCTTGGGGACTTTCCTGCACGCCAGGGACTATTTGACTTCAAAATCATAAGACCCCGATCCGATTTGAAGCACGTACTCCCCATCCTGCCGCGCGGCGGTCACAGATTTCCCGTCCTCCATGATTTGACTTCCGGTGATTGCAGGTAAAAAGACTTTGGCGGAAGTGTTGGCCGGGATCGTGACGCGCAGCGAAAAAGGCCCGGCGGGCGTGCCATGCCAGTCGCTGACGATCTTGCCGTACACCGAATCATATTCCGTGCGCCCTGAAGTCAGGCGTGAGTCGAGACGCGGATGGATCATGATTTCCTTGAACCCGGGCGCCTCGGCCGTGGCATCGATTCCTGCTGCATAGCGATAGACCCAGGCCATCACTGACCCGAAGGCGTAATGATTGTAGGAATTCATCGCCGGATCGCCGGTGTCGCCATTCCACCGTTCCCACCAGGTCGTCGCTCCCTTGGACAGCATGTATCCCCAGGAAGGATAAGTATCATTCAGCAAGAGGCGGTAAGCCACGTCGACGCGGCCATGATTGGCCAGGGTGAACAGTAGAAATGGAGTTCCCAGAAAGCCGGTGGACAAGTGCCAGTGGCGGGCCTCAATGTCGCGGACCAACTTTTCGACCAGCTTCGGTTCCAGGGATTCCGGAGCCATCTTTGTGTAGAGTGCGACAACGTAAGAAGTTTGAGTGCCCGTGCCCACCTGGCCGTCGTCTTTTATATAAGCCTTCTGGAACGCGGCGCGAATGTTTTGAAGAAGATCTTGATACTTCTTAGCGTCAGCTTCATTGCCGATTGCATGCGCCATTTGGGACATCATGTCCGCGATCAACGCCCAATAGGCAGTCGCGAGAAGATCCTTGTTCGTGTTCGGATCGGGCGCAAGCCAGTCCGCGAAGTTCGGGCCTACGCCGTGCTTCCGTAAGAAGTCCGGATTGCGGCTCTGAATGAAATCCATCCAGCGCTGCATCGCATCCCAGTGCCGTTGGATGATCGCGGTGTCGCCATATTGAATCCATGTCGTCCACGGCACGATGACGCCGGCATCGCCCCAACCGGGAGCGCCGACCATGTCTAACGTCCAGACGCCAGGATCGAACATCGCGCCGTTGCCCCGGGGAAGCGTGTTCGGCGAAACATTGGAGAACGCTCCCTCGATCTGCGCGTCATCGATGTCCTGCATGAATTTCTGCGAGAAGGCAGCGACATCGAAGTTGTAGGTTCCGGTGCGCCAAAAGACGCCGGCGTCTCCCATCCATCCCAAGCGCTCGTCGCGCTGCGGACAGTCGGTCGGAATGCTCAGGAAATTTCCGCGTTGGCCCCAAATTCCGATCGACCACATACGGTTGACTAGGTCGCTGGATGTGTTCAGCTCGAGCACAGGTTTGCCGCGAACGCTGCTGACGACGTCGCCTTCAATCGAATCCAACGTGGGCGTTCCCGGATAGCCCGTCATCTCGACGTAACGGAAACCGTGAAACGTGAAATGGGGAGCGAACGTTTCTTCTCCGCCGCCGCGAAGAACATAAGTGTCGGTTGCTTCCGCATTGCGGAGGTTCGCGGTGTAGATGCTCCCGTCCGGATTCAGAATCTCGGCGAAACGCAGCCGGACGCGGCTTCCCGCCGGTCCATTTACCTTGAGCCGCGCCCATCCGACCATGTTCTGGCCCATATCGAAGATGTAGGAGCCGTCGGCGCGCCGGTCCATATGCACCGGCTTCATCGTATCGATGATCTCGGGCGATGCATCCATCTGCGCGGACAGCGCCGCTCGAGGTGCAGGCGCGACAGTCGCTTGGCTCCAGCGGGCATCATCGAATCCCGGTTTCTGCCAGCCCGCACTTTCCAGGCGGGCGTCGTACATTTCGCCGTCGTAAATCGTGGACACCACGATGGGAGATGCCGCCGCTTTCCACGAATCGTCGCTCAGAAATGTCTGGCGAGTGCCGTCGTCGAACTCCACTTCGAGTTGCGCCAGAAAACGAAGAGGTGGAGTGAAGAAGTGCATTCCAATCCACGTGAGCGGGCTTCCATACCAGCCGTCACCGAGCAGCGCGCCGAGAGTGTTATCGCCTTTGTGCAGCAGATCCGTCACATCGTAAGTTTGATACTGAACGCGCTTACGGTAATCGGTGAATCCCGGAGCGAGAATATCCTTTCCGACGCGATTGCCATTCAAGTACACGCGATAGCTGCCAAGCGCGGTGACATACAGTCTTGCGCTTTGAACTCCTTTCGAAACTGTTACCTCTTTGCGCAGGTATGCGGCGCGGCCGGGCATGGGGCCCGGGTCGCCGATGCGGCTGTCGCTCAGATCGCCTATTACGGAGACCTGCTGCGGCTGCGGATTGCCGCCCGCAATCACTTTCCAGCGGCTTCCTGTCGGAATGCGCAAGAGCGATCCATTGCTCCGCCGGATTTTCACTAACGCGGCCAGCGCCACTTTCGTCGTCTTGGCCGCGGGGTTTGACGACTCTGGCTCACCCGGGGCGATCACTTTTATTTCAACCAGATTCTTGCCGACGACGAGCTGATCCGTGATATCCCGCAGGTCAAACGTCCTCCAATTGTTTTTGCTGCCAACTTCATGCCCATTCACCGCGGCCACGAAACTGCCGTGAACCGCCAGCAACAATGAGCCATCGAGCGGTTTCTCACGCAGGTCCAGGTTCAGTTGAAATGTCGCGGAACTGAGCGGGGCGACGGCGAATGCATCCTGCCCTTTGATCCAAATCCAGCGCATTTCGTCGCGATCCGCTTGAGCCTCAGGATCGTTCCATGTAATCCACTTCGCCTTCCAGTCTGAGGGTTCGAGCAACCCCATCTCCCACCAAGCCGGTTTGGCCGGCTCCGAGACTTCCGCCGCCGCGTCCCAGACCCGAACCTTCCAGTAATATCTCCGCCGTGATTGAAGAGCCGGGCCGCGATACGGGATGTTTATGGAGTCGTCCGAATTCGTCCTGCCGCTATCCCAAACGTCAGCATCGCCCGCGGCCAATTTTTGTGCGCTGCTGGCCACGAGAATCTCGTACGCAGATTGTTTCCAATTCCGCTCCGTGCTATCGCTCCGCCAGGAGAGCCGCGGCGCAGTCTGATCGATGCCCAGTGGATTGGTTCGATATTCGCAGCGGAGATTTACCGGAGCGGCAGAGGCGATGGTGGTCAGCACAGCCATTCCAATCAGAGCAAAGGACGAACGCAGGATGGTCAAGTCTCGTCTCCTCGGGAAAAACGTACGCTTCATGGCGCGGTGGACGCAAGTGGATTGCCGCACTGTGCTCTCGCAATGAGAGTGATAGTCTATTCCACGGCAACGTGGATGTCTTTAGATTGGCCCGACTGCAAAGAGACTTTTCTGAGCTCTCAAAATGGCTGCCACGCACCGCAAATTGAAAACCTCAAAAGTAGTCAACGTCGAAGACCTGCGCCGGATCGCGCAACGCCGCCTGCCGCGTGCCGTCTTTGACTATCTGGATGGCGGAGCCGAAGCCGAGATTACGCTCGCGGAGAATTGCCGCGTGTTTCGCGAGGTGACTTTCCGTCCACGTGGGGCGGTTGCCGTGCACGAATGCAGTCTGAAAACGACGGTTCTTGGGCATGAAATTTCCCTTCCTCTGATGCTGGCTCCCGTCGGATACAGCCGCATGATGCATCCGGAGGGCGAAGTCGCAGCTGCGCGCGCAGCGGGTAAAGCCGGTACCGGATACATCCTCTCTACAATTTCTGCCCACAAGCTGGAAGACGTGAAGGCCGCCTCAGCAGGCCCGGTCTGGTATCAACTGTATTTGCTTGGAGGTCGCGAAGCAGCGGAGGGCTCGCTCGACCGCGCGCGTCGAGCTGGTTTCTCGGCCCTGGTCATCACCGTGGATACGCCGGTTGCCGGCATGCGCGAACGCGATCCAAGGAATGGAATGAAAGAACTGCTGGGCAGCTCTGTGTTCGCACGAATTCCGTTTCTTCCGAATATTCTCGCCCATCCTTCATGGGTGATTTCATTCCTGCTGGATGGCGGAGTTCCCCAGCTCGAAAACATCGTGATCCCGGGCAAAGGGCCGATGAAGCTGCTCGATGTTGGCGCGGCCTTGTCGGAATCGACAGTGACCTGGGCCGACCTGAAATGGATTCGCGAATTATGGAACGGACCCATTGTCGTGAAAGGCCTGTTAGTGGGGGACGACGCCCGGCGCGCGATCGACGAAGGGGCTGCGGCGGTGGTGGTTTCGAATCACGGCGGACGGCAACTCGATTCCGTATCGCCGACGTTGCGCGCGCTTCCCGAGGTCGTCGCGGCGGTGAATGGAAGGATCGAAGTCCTCATGGATGGCGGCATCCGACGCGGCAGCGACATCGTGAAAGCGCTTTGCCTCGGGGCAAAAGCAGTTCTTGTCGGACGTGCTTATGCATATGGATTAGCTGCAGCCGGTGAGCCGGGCGTGGCTCGAGCCATAGAAATTCTACGCGCCGATTTGGAACGAACGATTCGCTTGTTGGGCTGCCCTTCGCTCGCGGCGCTGGATCGCTCGTACGTCGATGTGCCCGCCGCCTGGCAAGCTTGCTTCGATCGGGCCGCCGGAAAGTAAGATCGGTTTACAGCAAATTTGCCTTTACCCGTATAATGACCGGAATTGATGTTAGGTTCGGCTATGCGAACTTGGGGAGTGCCGGATCGCCGCTCAGGCCTCGAGTAAGAACCATCGCGCATTTCTTATGCCCGTTGACTGCACTAATCCAAAGCCCGGAATCGAAGCCGCGGGCCTGACCGACGTCGGCCTGCAGCGCGCCAACAACGAAGACTCCTATATTTATTGGGAGCCCGATTCCGATGTCGAATTTCGCCGCAAAGGACGCCTCGCGGTTGTGGCCGACGGAATGGGCGGATACGAAGGCGGACAGGAAGCCAGCCGCCTAGCCGTCGAGACCGTGCGTCATCTTTACGATCGCGATTTCAATGGCGATCCGCAACAGACTCTGATTTCGACCTTCGAATCCGCTCACGATAACATCCTGCGTTATGCCCTTGACCACCCCGAATTCCACGGCATGGGCACGACCTGCACCGCCATCGCGATCATAGATGACCAACTTTACTTCGCTCACGTCGGCGACAGCCGGCTTTATCTGATTCGCAACGATACCGTCGCCCGCCTCACCCGCGACCACTCTTATGTCGGACGCCTGGTCGAGAACGGGATCGTACGCTCCGAAGATGCGGAGTCCCATCCGCAGCGCCACATCCTTACTGCTGCTCTCGGGTCGGGCCGCGATGTCACTCCCCATACTCCCGAACAGCCGATCCCCCTGGAAGAGGGCGACATCCTCATTCTCTGCACCGATGGCCTGTGGAGTCTGCTCAACGAGCACGAACTCTCGCGCGTCGCGCAAGCCAACTCTCCCGCGGACGCCTGCGCGAGGCTGATCCGGATCGCGCTCGAACGCGGAGGTCCCGACAACATTACGGTGCTCGTCATGCGGGTCTCGCCTCGCTGATTCCTGCTTCGTCGAACTCTTCATCGAACTCGCGTTGGAGTGTGCAAAAACCTGCAAGCCTTCGGGTTTTCCACAGCGCGAGTGTGATTCTCTCTTTCACCAAACTGCAAGCTGATGCACATGCGTCCACCCCTTCGCCGCCGTGCGAAAGTGCCAAGCTGTTGACGGCAAAGGGCGTCTTGCGGATCTGATGCTTGACTGATATGGAATTTCGTTTGCTATGCCGCTTATGATAAGTATGTCTATTACATCGATTGAGTTTATGCAAAACGACCGGGGTTTTATTAATGTCTACTAAGGTTATTGTATTAATTCAGTCAGTGGTGTTTGGCTCCGTCCCAGGTTGTTGAGCCACACCGAAGGAAAGGCCTCCCGCGACCCTACGGCAGGGAAGCCTTCCATCGGCCTTCCCCTCGAATTAACGAAAAACCAGAACCCAAAAGCAGAGGACTGTATTCCCATGAAAGCACCGACCAATCTTTTGCGAACCGCTCTGGCACTTGCCGTTTTGACGGCTGGAGCCTGGGCACAAACTCAGACCGCCTCCAATGTCGCCCCCGCAACTGACCCGGCCGCGGTACCGGCAGCTACCCACGCTGCCGCGCCTGCCGCAAAACCCGCCGCCCCGTCGTCGGATTCCGATCTCCGGTTGGAGCTCGAACAGCTGAAGGCTATGATTCATGAGCAGCAGCAGCGCATTGATGCCCTCGAAGCTGGGCGCGGCGACGAATCCGAACCGCACGCG
This sequence comes from uncultured Acidobacteriota bacterium, assembly GCA_963763845.1. Lineage (GTDB taxonomy): Bacteria > Acidobacteriota > Terriglobia > Terriglobales > Acidobacteriaceae > Sulfotelmatobacter. The sequence goes on along the minus strand of CAVXPX010000002.1, from coordinate 119,640 downwards.
ACGACGACTCCGGCGACGGCTGCAGCTCCAACGACCGCTACGCCTCCAGCGGCGGCGGCCCCGAGTAGCTCGCCGGCTGTCACCCAAGCGCACGTCGAGGCGCCGAACCCGCAACCCGCTGCTGCTCCTGCTCCTCCAGAGAATCCCCCGGCAGCGCAGAATCTTCAGGCAGGAAGCACGGACGAGCGCATCCGGAACCTGGAGCGCCAAATCAAAGGGATCGGACCGATCTCCTTCAGCGGCGACGTTCGCCTCCGTGGTGAGCCTTTCTTCGGCGGACCTGCGAACGAATCAATGGACCGCATGCGTGAACGCGTCCGGGTGCGTTTCAATGTCTTCGCCGACCTCGGTTCCCAATTCAACGCGGGAGTCTCTCTTGCCAGCGGCGACGTCAACGATCCCACTTCCACCAACTCGACACTAACCGGCTTCTATACCCGCAAACCAATTGCGCTGGACCAGGCCTTCGTGCAATTTACGCCCGATCAGTTCAAACCGCTCACTCTGATTGGCGGAAAGTTCCGCTATCCCTGGTACAACACCGAACTCACCTGGGATAAGGACCTCAACCCCGAAGGCGCAGCCGAGGCCCTCTCCTTCAACATTCCGTCGCCGGTTCTCAAGCGAATCGCTTTCATCGGATTCCAATTGCCCTTCGCGGAAGTCGCGGGCACATCTTCGACCGATCAACGGATCGCCCAGCAGATTACCTACGGCGGACAGATTCAAACCGTCTGGCAGATTGCTCCGCACGTTACTCTGGGTGCGTATTCGGCGCTCTACGACTTCCGCGGCTCCGACTCCATCGCTTATGCGTTGGCGCGGGCCAGCAGCAAGAATCCTCAGACGCCCTTTGCTGGACTGCTGCCATTGACGTCCGGCAACCCGGTTCAGGATTCAACCTATACCACCACTGCCACCAGCGTCGTCACAATCGGCGGGACCACTTACCCAACCGGAGTCTCGACCGTTACCAACGCGCAGTTCGCCTCCAAGTTCTCGTTGTTTGACAACATCGCTCGTCTCGATATCGATACCGGGCACTCGAAGTATCCGATCTCGTTGATCGGCGACTACGTGCAAAACATTGGAGCTTGCGGCAATCTCGCGAACATCGCTCCGGCTCCGGCCGCCAGCGCAACCCAAACCTACAAGCAGACGCTCAACGCGCCGTGCGTTTCGAATCAGCGCCGCGGCTACTGGGCGGAAGGACGAATCGGACGCCTGCAGGAGAAACATGACATCCAGTTCGGCTACACGCACATTTACATCGAGCGCGAGGCCGTGCTGGGCAACTTCAACTACAGCGACATCCGGCAGGGTACGAACGTGACCCAGCACCGCTTCGACACCTTCTACCAGTTCGACAAGAGCGTGCAACTCGGCTTCACTGCGCTGGTGGGACGTCCGCTGGCGACCACCGAACCCTGGCTCACTCGGCTGCAGTTCGACACGATTTACATCTTCTGACGGTGGGCAACAAAAGAGGAGATGGCAAAGCGCTACCGACCCAATGTCCCCCAGCTTCCGGACATTACGGTAGCGCCGCTGATACGAGCCCAAAACTGATGTCAAGAGTATAGAAATGGGGATGCACTAGTAATAGTGCACGGGTAGATACCTTGCGGTTAATAGCTGGGACGTTATCGTTCGACCTCAGCCGGGATGCCGGCGCTACTTTTTCTCGGCCTCTGCGGGGGTGGTTTTCTCCGGACGCAGGAGTGGAAATAGAATCACGTCGCGGATGGTGTGCTGATCGGTTAACAGCATGCACAGGCGATCCATGCCGATGCCGACGCCGCCTGCCGGCGGCATTCCATACGAGAGCGCACGGATGTAGTCTTCATCCATCTGGTGGGCTTCTTCGTCGCCGCGCTCGCGCTCTTTCAGTTGCGCCTCGAAACGCCGCCGCTGATCTTCGGGATCGTTGAGTTCCGAGAATCCGTTGGAGATCTCCATCTGTCCGGCGAAAATCTCGAAACGCTCGGTCCAGTCGGGTTCGTCGGGTTTCTGTTTGGAAAGCGGCGAGATCGCCGTGGGAAATTCGTAGATTACGGTCGGTTGCATGAGGTGCTCTTCGGCAACAGATTCAAACAGTGTGGCGATCGTCTTTCCGAGCGGCTCGTTCGGATCGTACGCCATGTGCGCGTGATGCTGGTTGAATCGGTCGACGAGTTTTTTCACGCCGTCGACATTCGTGAAGTCGCTCATCTCAGGCTTTGGTCCGCACACGTCCGGCCAGAACTTGATGATCGCCTCGCGCATGGTAAGCCGCTGCCAGTTCGACCAGTCCAGTTCTTCGACGACTTCCTTGCCATCGACAAGGCGCGTCCATTTCGATATCGGGCTGCCGTTCACCGCGATCGCAGCTTCTGTGATCGACTCCTGCGTGAGATCCATGATGCCCTGATAGTCGGTGTAGGCCTGATACGCCTCGAGCATGGTGAACTCGGGATTCCACCGCCAGCCGAGTCCTTCATTGCGGAAGTTGCGATTGATCTCGTAGACGCGGTCGAATCCGCCGACCACCAGCCGCTTGAGATAAAGCTCGGGCGCGATGCGCAGGTACAGATCCATGTCGAGGGTGTTGTGATGCGTAATGAACGGACGCGCCACCGCGCCGCCGGCGATCGGCTGCATCATCGGCGTCTCGACCTCGATAAATCCGCGCGAGTCGAAGGTGCGGCGGAACGACTGGATCATCTTCGTGCGCTTCAAAAAAACTTCGCGCACTTCGGGATTCATAAACAGGTCGACATAGCGCTGGCGGTATCGCAGTTCTACGTCGGTCAGACCGTGCCACTTCTCCGGCAGCGGCAGAAGATCTTTGCTGAGGAACGCGATCTCTTCGACGTGTACGCTGAGTTCGCCGGTGCGGGTGCGGAAAAGATATCCGCGGACGCCGATCTGGTCCCCGAGGTCGAGCAGCTTGTAAAGTTCGAATCCTTGCTCGCCAACGGCATCTTTCTTCACGTAAATCTGCAGTTGCTTGCCGCCCTGCTGTATGTGAGCGAAGCCGGCCTTGCCCATCAGCCGGATCGCCATGATGCGTCCGGCGACGCGCACGTCGACCCGCGAGTGCTCGAGTTCTTCGCCCGTCTTTGGCGAATACTCGGCCAGGATCTGTTCGACCGTGTGGGTGAAATCGAATTTCGTACGGTAGGCGGGCTGGCCCAGGGCCTCGATCTTCCTGATCTTTTCGCGCCGCAATTCGTAGATGTTCTCGTCCAGTGCCAAAGAGCGTCCTTTTTCGTGCTAGTGAGGAACGGAAATTATAAATGGGGCTTCCGGATTCCGGGGCTCGGTGTTTTAAGGCGAAATTGTCTGGAATGAGTCCAGGGCGTCGTCTTCGAAGGTTCGATGGACGGGCATCTTCGCCCTTACGCAAGCGCCACGGGCGACATCGTCTGGGATTTCAATACAGGGCGCGATTACGACACGGTCAACCGGCAGAAGGCGCACGGCGGATTGCTCGAGGGCGAAGGCCCTGCCCTCGCCGCTGGAACTGAGTATGCATACTCCGGCTACGGCCAATGGGGTGGCCATGCCGCGAGAACGTGGTGCTGGCCTTTTCGGTGGACTGGAAGTAACGGCATCCCTCAGTTCGTGATTTAATCAAAGTATTTTCAATAACTTACGGTCTACGCGGAAATCTCTGAAAATCCCCTTGCATTTAGTGTGCTAGTTAACTATAACACTATATATCTACCACGGATCGAGTCCATGTTTGACCGACTTCAAGAACAAACGGCTCGGCTGGGGTGAAAAAAGGATTTTGAGGAGAACAAAAATGAAGTCTCTGCGAATTGTGTTGGCTCTGGCTCTGGTATCCCTTGCGACTGCAGCCGTGGCGCAGTCGGACGCACAAAAATCTTTCGACCAACTGAAAACACTCGCTGGCGTTTGGCACGGAACTGTCACCGCGACTCCAGCCCAGCAAGACTGGAACAACAAGTCTCTATGGGTCACGATCCGGGTGACCTCGCGTGGAAATGCGATTGTCCACGAGATCAAGCAGCCGGGAACGCCGGACGACACCAAGCAGGACGATCCTATCACGATGATCTACATGGATGGCGATCACCTCACGCTGGTTCACTATTGCGATGCCGGAAATCGTCCCCACATGGTGGCGAAAGATTCGGCCGATGCCAAGCTGGTCGACTTTAATTTGCAGGATATTTCCGGCAGCACGCAGTTCGGAAACATGGAACACGCTGCCTTCGACGTGATCGACGCGAACCATCACACCGAGGACTGGACTTTTATGATGCCCGGGGATAAAGCGGTTCGCGCACATCTGGACCTGCAACGTGTAAAGTGACCCTATCTCTCGAAAGGGACGATCTGGAAACCAGGATGGACCGTGAGTGGAACGACAGTCAGCCGATTTACCGCCAGCTTCGCGATCGCGTGGTTGCGATGATCCTCGACCGTGTGCTCAAGGAGGGCGATCCGTTGCCCTCGGTGCGCATGGTGGCGGCGGAATATCGGGTGAATCCCCTTACGGTCCTGAAGGGTTATCAGGAACTGGTCGACGAAGGGCTGGTCGAGACCAGGCGAGGACGGGGAATGTTCATCAATGCGGGTGCGCGCGGAGTTCTGCTGCAAGGCGAGCGGCAGAAGTTCCTCAACGAGGAATGGCCGCGCGTTCAGGCGACCATTCAGCGGCTCGGCTTGAAGTCCGAAGAACTACTGAATGACGGAAACGGCGGCCCGTCGTCAGGCGAGCCGAAGACTGCACCGTCGGCATCGGACGGCACGAATCCGCCGAAACAGGAGCGCTGAAATCATGGCATGCATAGAAGCGCGCGGACTGCGAAAAACTTTTGGCGCGACGAAAGCTCTGGACGGCATCGATCTGCAAGTGCAGGAAGGACGCATTCTCGGGCTGATCGGGCCGAACGGAGCAGGGAAGACCACTGCGCTGAACGCAATTCTCGGACTGACTCCGTATGAGGGAACGTTGAAAGTGTTGGGCCGCGACCCGTGGCAAGATCGCGACGAGCTCATGAGCGATGTCTCGTTCGTCGCCGATGTGGCCGTTGTGCCGCGCTGGATACGAGTTTCGCAGGTAATTGATTACGTGGCGGGAGTGCATCCGCGATTCGAACGCGGCAAGGCAGAAAGCTTTCTGGCGAAGACGACGATCCGGCATGACAGCAAAGTGCGCGAATTATCGAAGGGCATGGTGGCGCAACTGCACCTGGCGCTCGTGATGGCGATCGACGCGCGCTTGCTGGTGCTGGACGAGCCGACGCTCGGGCTGGACATTCTGTATCGCAAGCAATTCTACGATGCACTGCTGAATGATTACTTCGACCGCAGCCGCACCATCGTCGTGACCACGCACCAGGTGGATGAGATCCAGGACGTGCTGACCGACGTGATGTTTATTGATCGCGGACGGATTGTGTTTTCGTGCAGCATGGAGGAATTCGAATCGCGCTATCTCGAACTGGTGGTCAATCAGGAAAACGCCGCGGCGGCGCGAAGTCTGAAGCCGATCAATGAGCGCCAGGTAATTGGCCGCAGCATCTTTCTCTTCGATGGCGCCGACCGGCAGAAGCTCGCGGCACTGGGCGAAGTTCGACGGCCAGGCATCGCTGATCTGTTTGTCGCCGTGATGGGCAATCAACCCGGAATGAAAGGAGCCGCTTAATGAATACGCAAGCCAACGCCATGCCGGAATCTGCGCTGGGGGAACGAGCGGCAGCGCCGGTGGTCATCACGCCCGCCCGGCGATTCTATTGGTCGGTCCGGCGCGAGTTCTGGGAATATCGATTCATCTATTGGGCGCCGATTTTGATGGGCGCCGTATTTCTGCTCGGTTTCATGATCAGCCTGACGCGATTGCCGCACCAGATGCGCGAAGTGTCGCAGTTCGACTGGATGCGCTATCGCGCCGCGATCGCCACTCACTACGACTTGGTTGCCGGACTGCTGATGGTCACCAGCATTCTGGTCAGCGTTTTTTATTGCAGCGACGCGCTGCACAGCGAGCGCAGTGATCGCAGCATTCTGTTCTGGAAATCGCTGCCGGTTTCCGATTGGACCACCGTTTTGGCGAAGGCCAGCATTCCGTTCGTGGTTGTGCCGCTGATCGCTTGTATCGTCACTATTGGCGTGCAGTGTCTGATGTTGCTGATGGCCATCCCCGTTTTGCTGGCCAATGGATTCAGCGTGGCCAGATATTGGACGGAGTTATCAGTCCTGCAGATGTGGCTGTTGCTCGCCTATCACATATTCACCGCGCACGCGATCTGGCCCATGCCGGTCTATGCCTGGCTGCTGCTGGTTTCCGGATGGGCGCGCCGCGCGGTGCTGCTGTGGGCGGCATTACCGGTGGTCGCCATCGGTGGATTGGAGTTCATCCTGTTTCGCACCTCGCATTTTGCGATGCTGGTGGCCTCGCGGCTGATCGGATCGGCGCCGGCTGCCGCGAGTGGGCCGGAAATATTCCCGACCAATCCCATGACGCACATCGTGCCGGTTCATTTCCTGCTCAGTCCCGGGTTGTGGATCGGGCTGGCGGTCACTGCGGCGTTCCTGGCGGCGGCCGTGCGTCTGCGGCGCTATCGTGGGCCGATGTGAGTCCGCGCTGTATGCCGCGCGAGAGTCTGCGTCGGCGGCCTTTCGCGGAAAATTCGAAATGTGCACAATGAGTGGATGACTTCCATCCGCACCCTCAGCCTTTTTGTCTGCCTCAGTCTTCTACCGGCGTTTTCAGCTGCGCAGCACGCCGACCGCCCTGCGCCGCCGACCCGCGATCCTCATACTTCGGGATATGTCAAAGCCAAAGAATTGCCCGACGGCGCCGTGCCTCCGGCGAATGCAGACGGAAATTTCATCCTCGGGCCGACGCATCATCCCGTTCCTGAGATGTCGGATGCGAACGCGCCCACGGGAAACATCGTCGAGTTCACGATGAGTTCCGCCGACAGCAAGATTTATCCGGGCATTGCGCGCGATCCGGGCCCGCTCGGCGCGCCTGATTCGAAGGATCCGGCAAAGCTCATTGTGACGACGAGCCATCCGGCGCCATACACTCGCAAAGTTGCCGTGTACGTCCCCAAGCAATACGTCGCGGGCAGCGTCGCGCCCTTCATCGTCGGAGCCGACGGTCCCGACCGGCTGCTGTTCTCCGCGCTCGACGGCCTGATTGCTGAGCATAAAGTTCCGGTGATGATCGCGATCTCGATCGGCAATGGTGGCGGAGACGCGCAGGGTAGCGAGCGCGGGCTGGAGTACGACACGATGTCGGGCAAGTATGCGGAGTTCGTCGAAAACGAAGTGCTGCCGCGCGTGGAGGCTGAAGCGCACGTGAGGCTGACAAAAGATCCCGACGGCCGCGCGACCATGGGAGGCAGTTCCGGCGCTTCCTGCGCGCTGATCATGGCCTGGTATCACCCTGAGCTCTATCATCGCGTGCTCAGCTACTCCGGCACGTTTGTGAATCAGCAGTGGCCGTCGAACCCCGAGACTCCGCACGGCGCCTGGGAATTTCACGAGCACCTGATTCCAGAGAGTTCGGGGAAGCCGATTCGAATCTGGATGGAAGTCGGCGACCGCGACCTGTTCAATCCGAACGTGATGCGGGACAACATGCACGACTGGGTGCTGGCCAACGAGCGCATGGCGAAGGTGCTCGCTGCGAAGGGATATCACTACCAGTTCGTCTTCGCCCGCAATGCCGGACACGTCGATCATGCCGTGAAAGAGCAGACACTGACCGAAGCGCTGGAGTATTTGTGGCAGGAGTATGGGGCAGGGAATCCGCGAACATAATCAAAGCTATAGATAAATATTTCTGGGTAGGACACGGCTTTCAGCCGAGCCGCCGAGCGCCAAAAAACTGCGGGCTTCAGCCGCTGAGTGACGCTTCTTTTTGTAAAGGCCTCTAGTTGCTCCCCGCCGGCTGGTGCAGTTCCTGCTGGACCGAGGGCGGAAGACTGTCGAGGTGATTGAGAAACGTGACGACCTGCCAGATCTCGCTATCGGCCATGATGTTTCCCCAGGCGGGCATGGCGGAGCGGCGCACGCCGTACTTGATCAGATAAAACTCCTGGTTCTCGGGCAGGCGGCGATGCGTCTGCATAAACTGCGGCGCCCGTGGGTTGAACGACGCGCCGTAATCGCTCGACGGATTATCGGGACGTCCATGGCAGTCGGCGCACTTGTCGCGATACAGGCGCCCGCCATCAAGCAGGTTGGCCTCGGTGGCAGGAATGGGATTCGGCTGCGAAGGCGCGTGGCGCGCGGCCGACGCGTTCAGGGCACTGGTCGCCAGTTGCGATTCGAGCCACGATGGCGCAACGCTGGCCCGCAGGTCGGGATATCCCAGCTTCAGATACAGCCAGCCGCCGAGAGAGAACACAACCAGAGTCACGACGATCCCCAATACGAAAGCTTTCATCCTGGGCCTCCCATATCCGTTCGTCGCATTATGCGCCTTTCCTGCGCGGATTTTCCGGCGCAAGGTGCCAACGCGAAGAGGCCCAATCCAGGCTCTCTATTTTGCGCTTGATGTTATCCAGGTACTTTGGTACATTGGTACACATGACGGACGATCCCAGGCTGGAAATCGAGCGCGTGCAAACCGGGGTGCGCATCGAGAAACGCATCCTGAAAGTGTTGAAGGCCTTCGCCGAATATCACGACATGACGCTGGGCGATGTGCTTGAGGGCATCGTCTTACACACCTTCGACGGGAAGACTCCCTTCAGCCCCGAATCGCTGGAGCGCATTCGCGAATTGAAGAAGTTCTATGGCCTCGATCTCGATTCCAGCGCGAGCCACAGGTTGAAAGAGATCAAGGCGAAGTCGCGGGGCAAGGCAAAAAGCTGAATCTTTCGTCACAGAGGGCGCAGAAAACACGAAGGAGAATCGATGAGCAGTTCCCAGGCAAAGCTTGGATTGACCGTCCTGCAATGGGCGTTGGGAATCGTCATTCTGATCGAGGCGCTCCTTTTTGTGCTGCCCAGCGCCGCGCATGATTTCGCCCGCACGAACCTGCCGGGCATCGTGCGGATGATTATCGGCTTTGGCGAAATCCTTGGCTGCATTCTTCTGCTGATTCCCAAGACCGCCGTTCGGGGGGCGTGGCTGCTGCTGGCAGTTTTCGTGATGGCGATCCTCATTCATTTGCTGCACGGGCTGTATGGCGTCGGTAATCTCGTCATTTATGCAGCCGCCGCATTCGCGATTGCAGCCGGCAGGAGTTAGAAAAGCGCGCCGCGCGAGGGGAGAGTTTTTCAATTACCAAATTACAAAATTACCCAATTACCCAATTCTGCAAGTCTCTACAGACGCCGTATGCGCTCGTCCGAATCCCGCAGTAGAATAACCTCAATATTTCCGAACATCTCAACCCAGGGAGTCTGTCATGGTGCACTTCAAGGTCAACGGGCAATCCCAAACTTTCGACGGCGATCCGGAGATGCCGCTGTTGTGGTATCTGCGCGACATCCTCGGACTCACGGGAACAAAATTTGGATGCGGCATGGGTCTATGCGGATCGTGCACCGTGCTCGAAAGCGGCAAGGCAATCCGCTCATGCACCCAGCCAATGGGCAAAATCGACGGCCGTGAGATCACCACGATCGAAGGCATCTCGGCCCACGGCACACATGCCGTGCAGAGAGCGTGGGCCGTGGTGAACGTTCCACAGTGCGGATATTGCCAGCCCGGCCAGATCATGCAGGCCATCGCTTTGCTCTCCTCAAAACCGAAGCCCACCGACGAGGATATCGATGACGAGATGTCGGGCAATATCTGCCGCTGCGGCACGTATCAGCGCATTCGCGCTGCCATCAAAGAAGCCGCCAAGGAGACCGCATGACCGCGCTTGAAAATGTCAGCCGCCGCAGTTTTCTCCAGGGAGTGTTTTCGGCCGGAGCTTTCGTCGTGTGTGTTCGGCAATTTCCAATTCTTGCCAATGCAGCGGTCACGGTCGGGCCTCCGGCGAATGTCACGATGGCGATTCCTTCCGTCGATAGCGCAGTGTTTCATCCCGGAGTCTATTTGGGCATTCAACCGGATGGCATGGTGATGATCGTTGCGCATCGGACCGAGATGGGCAACGGCGTGCGTACAAGCCTGCCGCGGATCCTCGCCGACGAGCTCGATGCCGACTGGAGCCGCGTCCAGGTGATCCAGGGCGATGGCGACGAAAAATATGGATCGCAGGATACTGATGGCTCGCACTCGGTGCGCGAATTTTTCGACACTATGCGCGAGGCCGGAGCAACCGCCCGCCTGATGCTCATCCGCGCTGCGGCGCAGCAGTGGGGCGTTCCCGAAGACCAGTGCGTAGCGGATCCGGTCCACAGCGTGACGCACACAGGCACAAATCGCCGCCTCGGCTACGGCGAACTCGCGCCGCTGGCAGCGAAGCAACCGATGCCGAAAAAAGAAGACGTCAAGCTCAAGTCGCCGCAGGAGTGGCGCTACATCGGCAAGCCCGCGCCCGGCTATGATGTGACCGATATCTGCGCCGGAAAGTCGCTGTTCGGGATGGACGTCCGGCTCGACGGCATGCTCTATGCCGCAGTCGAGCATCCGCCGGTACTGGGAGGAAAAATAAAGTCGCTCGACGATTCCGCGGCGCTCAAAGTGAAAGGCGTCAAGCAGACGATTCCGATTCAGCCCTTCACTCCGCCGCATGCCTTTCAACCGCTCGGCGGAGTCGCGGTGATCGCCGACAATACCTGGTCCGCATTCAAAGGCCGCACGCAGCTCAAAGTCGAGTGGGACAACGGCGCGAACGCCAGCTACAACTCGGAAGAATATAGGAAGCAGCTACAGCAAACCGCCCGCCAGCCGGGCAAAGTCGTGCACACGGTTGGCAATCCCGACGCGGAATTCGGCAAGGGCGGCAAAATTGTCGAGGCGGAATATTTTGCTCCACATCTCGCGCACGCTTCGATGGAGCCTCCGGTGGCCGTGGCCGATGTGCAGGGCAATAAAGCGGTCGTCTGGTCGCCCACGCAGAATCCGGTGGGAGTTCGCGAAGAAGTCGCCAAAGCTCTTGGCCTGGAAAAGGAAGACGTGGTTTGCCACGTGACATTTCTTGGCGGGGGCTTCGGACGAAAATCGAAGCCGGATTACGCCGTCGAAGCGGCCGTGCTGTCCAAGAAGACCGGCAAGCCGGTGAAGGTCGTCTGGAGCCGCGAGGACGATATCAAGTTCGATTACTATCACTCGGTGGCTGCGATGTATCTGAAAGCTGCGCTCGACAATTCCGGCAAGCCGACAGCGTGGCTGCAACGCTCGGTGTTTCCGCCGATCGGATCCACTTTCGATACGAAGGCTGTGTATGGCGGGGCCGGCGAAATGTCGATGGGATGGGACGTGCTTCCTTTCGATCTGCCCAATTTCCGTTCGGAAAATGGCGAAGCCGTCGCGCATGTGCGCATCGGATGGCTGCGGTCGGTCGCGAATATCTATCACGCATTCGGCGTGCAGTCGTTCGCGAACGAACTGGCTTACGCGGCGAACCGCGATCCTTATGATTATTTGCTCGCGCTGATTGGATCGGCGCGGACGGTCGATGGCGGAACGCAGCCGCCGCCACTGGCGCAGAAATATCCTTACGACACCGCGCGATTGCGGCACGTGGCGGAACTCGCTGCCGCCAAGGCGAACTGGGGTAAGAAGAAGCCGGGCAACGGGTGGGGCATCGGCATCGCCGTGCACCGCAGTTTCCTGACCTATGTCGCTTCTGTCGTCGAAGTCGAGGTCGATGACGGCGGAGGTGTTCGCATCCCGCATGTCTACACCGCCGTCGACGCCGGCATCGTCGCGAATCCGGAGATGGTTCACCAGCAGTTCGAAGGTGCAGCCGTCTTCGGCACGAGTCTTGCGCGTTCGGGAGCCATCACCGCGACCAACGGAGCGATCGATCAATCGAACTTCTCGGATTATCCAGTCGCGCGCATGAACGATGCGCCCGTGCACGTCGACGTACAGGTCGTGTCGAGCAGCGCGCCGCCTGCCGGGGTTGGAGAACCGGGCGTGCCTCCGATTGCTCCAGCAATCTGCAATGCGATCTATGCCGCGACCGGAAAACGGGTGAGGGAATTGCCGCTCACTCGCAACGGATTTGCATAAGGCCTGGGGCCGATGTTTCAGGGACCACATGCTGCATATCAGGGCATGCATGTATACATCCCGGAAAGGCGGCAAAATGAACCCGCCTTCAGGCGCTGATTTTTGAGACTGCGATGGCATCGAAAACAGCTGCTCGCAGTTCTTCGGAAGGAAACGGATGGTTTCTCGCGATTACATTTTCTGGGAAGTCGATGTGCAGCGCGATTTCGTCCTGCCGGGCGGAAATCTCTACGTGCCCGGCGCGGAAAAACTTCTTCCCAACATCCGGCGGCTCACCGATGCCGCGCGGCAGAACCGCGTCTTTCTTGTATCTCACGGAGACTTTCATACTCCCAACGATCCTGAGTTCAAAATCTTTCCGCCGCATTGCGTGAAGGGAACCGCGGGCGCAGAACTGGTCCCCGAGGCTCTGACTGAAAAAGTAGTGCGCGTGCCGAATGATCCCCAAGCGAAGATTCCCGACGATCTTTCGAACTATCAGCAGATTCTTCTGGAAAAACAGACACTGAGTATTTTCGAAAGCCGTCATGCTGACGAACTGGTGCGAAAGTTGGGAGATCACGCCGAGTTCGTGGTCTTCGGAGTGGTCACGGAATACTGTGTTGGATTTGCCGTGAAGGGCCTGCTCGAGCGCGGACGCCGCGTCGCCGTGGTCCAGGATGCAATTGAAACTCTAAAGCGCGAAGAAGGCGAGAGGGCGCTCGCCGAATGGCAGCGCCTGGGCGCGAAACTGACCACAACCGGCCGGGCTCTCAATGCGCTCGCCTGAGAGCCCGGCCTGATCTCTAGTGGTGATCATGGTCGCCATGGTTGTGACGCCACGTCCAATATTCCTTCTGATCTCCCTTAGAAAGCTTGCGGAAATCGCGATGCGGGTCGTGATGCGTCTCCTGGGCCCAGCGTTGATAGTAGACTTGCTCGTCGCCATTCCACACGTGGTAATCCGTATAGTACGGGTCATAGACCCGGTAGTAGTGATGTTCACAAGCGAGTCCCGCTACTGACAGGCACATCGCGGCCACCAGCACCAGCGAACTCAGGGGATGCGAACGTTTCATGCTTTTCTCCTTATCGAGTCGAAAACACCGTATAGAGCTCAAAACACTTCCAGAGATATTTAGTTGCTTCCCGCAAAGTTCTGGTTTTACGAAATCAGCCAGAAAGATGCAAGGCTTCATTCCACGATGACCCATAGTAGCGAGGAACTGTTCTCTACACGATCTGGTTTGGTGAACTGGTCTTCGCACCATTGGCGATAATTTTTGGCATTTTCACCATTGGGTGCGCCCTTTCAAACCGAGTTGGCTTTCCGCTGCACGCAAGATGGCACGTCGAAGAAGTTAGTCCGGAAGTCTCAATAGAACTCAAGAGGTCTCATGCGCTGATCACGCTCGAACCATCCCTGCTGTCGAAAACGCGGAAAGGGCGGGTAATCCAGATCCACATTGATAATTAGCCGCGCCCTGGGGCTACGTTCCGACGAGACATAGTTCTCTCGGCGGCTATAATCACCGCGCCCCGTGATTCCCGTCACATAAAAGGTTTCCTGCCGATGTCAGCGTTGTGCTGGCGCAGTTCCTTTGCGGCTGGAATTGGAACTTGCGGGGGTGGCTTATGATGCTGACCATCGTGTCCGTGATCTTCGGAGCTTTCGCAATCGGACTTATCGTCCTCCTGATCTACAGGAGCACACTCAGTTTGCACGAAGATGAACAATTATTTCTGGATGACGCGAGTTCGCAGATGCACGAGGAGCACACCGAACTGCTGACTAAGCTTAGCCGGCTTACCATCCCGGTGCGTGTGCTCAGTATCGGGTCTGGGATATTTTTGCTGGTCCTCGCAGGCATGTGGCTCTACCAGAGCCTAAACGCGGTATAGGATCGGCGAGAGCCGGTATTTGGGATCTGGTCAACCCCTCTTGCGCAGTGCCCCCTCTTGCGCAATGCCAGGGCGGCCCTACCTCATACTGGCCAAATGTCGCCGTTACGCCCCGTCGAAAATCCTCAAAACTCCTATAACGTTTCCTTCCGAAGCAGCTTTCTTTTTATTTCGAAACCTTTTCAACTGGCGCACACTGTAATAGACTGTTTTGTCCTCGTCGGGAGGGTCTGACTTTGGGAAATGCCCTGCGCGCGTTGTTGGAGTTGCCGGAACACGAGAAGATCGAACGCGGCTTGGTCCACACCCCGCGTGAAATCTGGCAGCAGCCCGACACCTGGAGCACAACCTATCGTTTGTGCCGCGAGCGGCGGCCGCAACTCACGGACGTGCTTCGCCGCGCCGGCATTGGCCGCGGGAGCACTTCATCGCCCACGGTTTATCTGATCGGCGCCGGCACTTCCGACTATACCGGCCGCGCGCTCGCTCCGCTTTTGCGGCGGCGGTGGAATTGCGACGTGTGGGCTATCCCCAGCACCACCCTGCTTACCGACTTCGATGACTTTCATCGCGCGGGTCGAGAGTATTTCTGGATCTCCTTCTCGCGCTCCGGAGACAGTCCGGAAGGCGTCGCTCTGCTGGAGCGCGCGCTCGATCGCAATCCCTCAATCCGCCATCTGATCGTCACCTGCAACCAGCAGGGGAAGATGGCGGAACTCTGCGCGGCCCATGCCGACCGCGCCTTCGTGCTGGTGCTTGACGAATCGGTGAACGACCGCGGCCTGGCCATGACCAGTTCCTTCAGCAATATGGTTCTGGCAGGGCAGTGCATGGCTCACCTCGATGAACTTGATCCATTCGAACTTGTTGTCGCGGAGATGGCGCGCGCGGGCAAAGATTTCCTCGCCGCAGCAGCCGAATCGGCCTTTGAAGTTACCAGCCTCGGATGCACGCGCGCGTGTTTCGTGGGCGCCGGAGTTCTGCGCGCCGTGGCCGACGAATGCACCTTGAAAGTTGTCGAGCTGAGTTCAGGAAAAATCACCGCCCTCGCAGAAACGCCGCTCGGGCTGCGGCATGGGCCCATGTCGAGCGTGAATGGCGACACGGCGTTCACAGCATTTCTGTCGAGCGAACCAAGACGTCGCGGGTACGAACTCGATCTGCTGCGGGAAATCGACCGCAAACGACTGGGGCGAGTGAAGGTGATTGTGACCGCGCAGGATCGCGGTGATGTGTCCGGTCTCGCGGATTATGCGTTGAATCTCGCGCTGCCGTCTGGTTTCGACGATCAGCACCGCGCGGTGCTCGACGTCATGCTGGGACAATTGCTCGGGCTTTTCGGTTCGATGCGGTGCGGACTGAAGCCCGATCAGCCCAGCCCGAGCGGAACCATCTCACGTGTCGTGCAGCCAATCCCGCTGTATTCGTAACCCAGTCCTTAGAGGACATCCGGCATTTCATTAATGGTTCGTGGAAGGGCACGGCTTTGAAGCCGTGCCGCCAAAGCCCACAACAGACGCGGGCTTCAGCCCCCTGAGGGAACCTGAGTTTACTTCTTCCTTCATTTGCAGGATGACTTCTTACTTTCGACTATCAGCGCCGTCGGCTTGGCACTCCATTCGGCATCGCTCTAAGCGAATTAGGAGTTACTGCACCCGTCCAAACAGAAGGTGCCTCCACGCGCGGCTGGATCGGGAATGCCGATCCAACCACTTGGTCGGAATCACAAATCTTACAGTACATTGCAGTAATTCTTACCCGCGATCGTGCTGGTCTGTTCCCGGTTCGTACGGGCAGAACGGATCGGTTCCCAACGGATCGCCGGTATAGGCGAACGCGCGGGCGCGCGAGCCTCCGCAGATGTGACTGTATTCGCAGGCTCCGCACTTGCCATGGAACTGATCGGGCGAGTGCAGGCCGCGGAAAATTTCCGAGTTGCGGTAGATCTCGACCAGCGAATCTTTGCGGACGTTTCCGCAGTGCAGCGGCAGAAATCCCGAGGGATAAATCTCGCCAAGATTCGAGACGAAGACGATGCCGTGACCATCGCGAACCTGGAATCCCTGATACACGGAACTCGATTTCATGTCGGGTTTCGGCGTTCCTGACGTTCGCATCTTCTCGATGGCGATACGGCGGTACGACGGCGCCTCGGTCGTCTTCACCGCAAACGGCGAATCCTCGGAGAGTTCGAAGACCCAGCTCATGATCTTTTCGCCTTCTTCCGGCGAAACTTCGTTCAGTGCCTTGCCGCGTCCGACCGAGATCAGCATGAACAGGCTCCAGCGCATGACTGGAAAGCGCGTGCGCAGCAATTCGTAAATCGCCGGCAGATCGTCGGCGGTTTCTTCGGAGACAAGCGTGTTGACCTGGATCGGCAGGCCGAGATGTCCGCAATGGCGGGCGGCTTCGATGGTGCGGTCAAACGTTCCCGGCACGGCCCGGATCGCGTCATGCTTTGCGGCGCAGGATCCGTCGAGGCTCAGGCCGAGGCTCTGAATGCCATGTTCCTTCAGCTGGGTGATGGCGTCGTTGGTCAGTTCCGGAGTTGCGCTGGGCGTGATCGAGACTTCGAGGCCGAGTCCGTTGGCGTAGTCGATCAGCTCGTAAATGTCGCGGCGGCTGAGCGGATCGCCTCCGGTGAGAATCAGGTGCGGCAGAGGATCGCCGAAGTCGACCAGTTGGCGCAGAAACTGCTTGCTCTGCTCGGTATTCAGCTCGAGCGGATTGGCGTTGGGCATGGCCTCGGCGCGGCAATGTTTGCAGGCCAGGCCGCAAGCCTGGGTCATCTCCCAGTAAACCAGCATGGGATTTTTGGAAAAGTCCCGAGCCATGCGGCTCATGTTTGGAGTAGTGCCAGCGACCACCATAATTTCCCCCTAACGGCAAAGCTATGAAAGAACTCCCACAGGCAAGTTTCAGGTTAAGTTCGGGGGTGCGAAAAGACTGTGATTTAAATCACACGGTTTTGTGATGGAAAGGACAGGACTTAGGGGAAAGGGGTCGTCAGTATCCCCAAGTCTAACGGCAACTCTACGATCTGGGGATCACTAAGGACTCAAGCAATCCGCACACGTCCAACGAATACGGGGCAAGGCGGTCAAGAGTCGTTGGATGTGGTGGTATCTGCGGCTCAGATATCGAAACTACCAAAGCGGGACGGAACAGTTGTTTGCCCCCCGGCGAGTAACCCTTCCGAGCAGGCGTTGGGCAGCAAGTAGGCCTTCGCCGCAGGGCTTCGCTCCACCGGACACGAGGCGGCTGTCGCTACGCAAATTCCCTACAAACAAATGCCCGGGTCTGGGGGTGAGCACCGAGACCCGGGCGGGCTGTTCCGCTGGATGGCGAACGAGGGGCAATCCGGCCGTCCGGCGTATCGCCAGATCCTACCGGTGAGCGGATGAGTCACCCTCATGTCTCTCGCGCCCGCTGGGTGAAGCGGCGCGGTTCGCGCTGCCGGAACAGCTATCCTGCAAAAAGTTTTTCCTTCTCGCCTTACTTCTGCGCCTGGCGGATGTAGGAGACGACCATCTTGACCTGGTCGGGATTCAATCCCCTGGCCGCGAACGCGTGCGACGGCTTCTTGTCTTTGCCGCCGTTGGCGATCATGTCAGTCAGATCCTCATCCGAAGCCTTCTTGCACTTTTCACTCACCAGGCTGGGAGCCTTGATGGCAGGCTTCCCGGCGAGGTCGGCGCCATGGCATGCGGCGCATTTCGCCTTGTAGATAGCGCCACCGTCATCTCCGGCCCAGGACAGGTTGGGCAAGATGAGGAATAGTGCTAGTGCGATCATCATAATCAGGAGCACAAGCTTCGTTGTCTTCATGATTGCGTTTCCTTTCACAACTATTAAGTCTTGCGGCCCCGCTGCGCCGAAGCATGCGAACAGCGCAGACAAAGCTCAAGACGCGATGAGAACTTACTAACCGTCTGGCAGTTTCTACGAAAATGGCGAAGATGGTCTGTGATTGCGGTCACGCGCCCTCGTGATCGTGACAGCGCTCCAAGTTCATGGAAATACAAGCAGATGGTGTGAAAAGACTCGCGGTCCGCGTGATATCCCGCAGTGATGCGAATTTGAACAGTCGTTCGAAACGATTCTCATCTTCCAAGCGTATGAAAATGCAAGAAATGTTAGCGTCATGTGCCGGAATGATTTGGCATTCGTCGTGCGCTTTGAACAATGCAACTTGCGCCCGAGGGATTCGTCGTGGAACCCACAATAATGGTGATCGGAGTGAATCACCGCACCGCGCCGCTGGCAATGCGGGAGCGGTTCTGGGTGAGCGAGAACCGGCGCTATGAGGTTCTCCGGCGGCTGAGCAGCGCGGAGGGCATCGAAGAGATCCTCATCATTTCCACCTGCCGCCGGACAGAATTCCTGTTATGGGCGAGCGAGCCAACCTTGGCCGCAAACTCGATCTTGCAGTTTCTAGGATCGGAGCATGGTCTGCGGCTCAGTGAGTGGCAACACTTCTATCGCTTGCTGGACGATGCGGCGCTGACTCATGTGTTCCGCGTGGCCTCGGGACTGGATTCGCTGGTGCTGTGCGAGTCGCAGATTGTTGCGGAATTGAAGGCGGCGTGGGAGCAGGCGCAGGCGATCGGCGCGTCCGGGCCATTCCTCGATGCGACACTCGATGCAGCGCTGAAGGCCTCACAGAGAGTGCGCGAAGAGACGGCGATCCGTCAGCTGACGGTTCCGATTCCGATGGCGGCATTTGAACTTTCGCGGCAGATCTTTGGAGATCTGGATGGCCGTCGTGTGTTGTTGCTGGGCGCAGGAGAAATGAGTGAACTCGCGGCCCGCCGCATGATCGCAGACGGTGCCAGGCCAGTTGTGGTGATCGATCAGTCTCCGGTGCGCGCGGCGGAATTGGCGGAGAAGCTTGGAGGCATGCCGGCCACGCTGGGAGATCGCTGGAAGCGGATGCTCGACGCGGATGTCGTGATCAGCGCGACCGGATGTCCGCATGTGATTTTGACTCGGGAAGAGGCGGAGAGGATTGCGGCCGAAAGGAACCGTGTTGCGCTGTTGATTATCGACATCGGAATGCCCCGGGACGTCGATCCCGACGTGCGGCGCGTGGATGGAATTCTGCTGTACGACATTGAGACTCTCGAGCGCACAATGCGCGGTGATGCGTTGGATCATACGAAGGAGCTCGCCGAGGCCGAGAAGATTGTAGCTGCGGAGGCGCACGCATTTCGCAGCAAATTGAAGACAGAAAGCTCGTTGCCCACGATCGTGGCGCTGCGGCAGCGGCTGGAAGAGATTTGCCGGCAAGAACTGGAGTCCTTTATCGCAGAACGCGGGCCATTTACCCGGGAGCAGGATCATTCGTTACATGCAATCACAGCTCAAGTCATACAGAAGATTGCCAGCTCCCTGGCGCGCGAACTCAAGGAAGTTCCAGAAAAGGAGGAGCAGGCGCAGATGACAGCTGTGGTCAGGCGGCTGTTTCACCTGGCATCGCCGAACATGGCGCTTGCCGGCACCAGATCGGAGAAACAAGTCAATGAGCCAACCAAACAGAGAGCCGTCGCAATCAACTACTAACTCGGGTTCTGTGGGATGGACCGGACTGCAGGCGTACTTACTTGCCGCATTCTGCCTGGTGCTCGGGGTTGCCTTGGGATATCTGTATCGCGGATCGGCCTCGCCGGGAGCTTCGGCCGCGGCAGCCGTTGCCCAAGATACCGGCTCGCAGAAGCACGCGGGAACGGCCGAGGCACAGGCCGCGCTGACGCAGGCGGCGGCTCCATATCTGGAGGCGATTAACAAAGATCCGAACGATTACGATTCGCTGGTAAAGGTCGGAAATTTGTACTACGACGCACAGCAGTATCCGCCGGCGATTCAGTATTACGAGCGTGCCATCGCGATTCACCCCGAGAATGTGGATGTGCGCACCGACATGGGCACCGCGTATTGGTACGCGGGAAATGTGGATAAGGCGCTGGAGGAGATGCAAACTGCGCTGAAGTACCATCCCGGACACCCGCAAACGCTGTTCAACCTGGGCTGGGTCCGCTGGCAGGGTAAGGGTGATGCCAAAGGCGCGGTTGAGGCGTGGCAGCAGCTATTGAAGACGAACCCGGATTATCCGCAGAAAGAGCAGGTCGAACAGTACATCGCCAAGGCAAAGCAACACGCAGCCAGAGGATAACTTACTCTTAGGCGCCTACTCATAACAATTCATATCGCGCCGAACAGGGCTTCCGAAAGGAGGCCCTTCGTTCTTGCCTGTAACTTCTCTACAGATTACGTCTATCTTTTACAATTCTGCACAAAGTTACTATGCCGCTTGACACTTTTCCAACTATCATTGTGGTGCTGGTTCTGGCAGGTTAAGCTGGCAAAGGTAGCCGGCTGAAACGGCCTTAGCAAGCGTAATTGGCTGTTGGATCTTCCCCGTGTTTACGTCCGCTCGTTGGAGGAGTCCATGTCTGCTGCCTCTTCGTCGTTTCGATCTTCTTCTCTGGTTGTTTCTTTTGCAGTTCTCGCCGCAATCGTTGCGGCTGGGATCATGACGGCCTGCGGGTCCAGTGGAACTCCCAAGCAGACCTTGACCGGGAATACGAATCTCACGCTGATGCTGACCGGTACGGCGAACGATCAGCTCTCGGAATTCGATATGCAGTTCCAGGGCATCACGCTCACCAGCCAGTCGGGGAAGACCGTTACCCTGCAGCCATCCACTGGTACGGGTCTCAGTGCGGAGTTCATGCACATCAATGGCAACGCCGAGCCATTGCTCACGGCGAACGTTCCCCAGGACGTTTACACTGCGGCAACGATCACCCCTGGAGCTGGCGAATTCGTTTGCATCGACCTGTACACGACCGGCTCCGGAGGTCAGGGAACGCTCGACACCCACATATTTGAAGATCTCGGCGTTGCTCCCTCTTCGACAACAGTTACCCTGCCCGCCCCGATCACCGTCACCGGCAAGAGCATGGCCCTCTCGCTCGCCTTGAATGTTTCTCTCTCCGCGACGTACTCAAGCTGCTACGACCCGAGCGGGACTTATACCTTTTCGATTACTCCTGTGTTCACCCTTGCACCACTGACTGTCTCTGCATCGCCGACGAACTCTGCGAACGGGACAGTATTTGATCTTGATGGCGAGATCACCGCAATCGGGTCCAGCGGACAGAGCCTCACATTGTCGATTCCAGCTTTCTCTGCGACGCGGACTATTACCGCCAGTTCGAACAGTAACACCGCGTATCAGGGTGTCAGCGGTTTTTCCGCGCTCACCCAGGGCATGTTTGTAGATATGGACGGGGCACTGCAGGCGGATGGGTCCGTGCTGGCGTCGCGCATCGCGATCGAAGATCCGACGGCGCCGGAAGTTTTTCGCGGACCACTCATGATGGTCACGCCCTCGGTTTCGGTCGTCGCCCAATTACCAAGAATGAGTCAAGGAAGCGGGATCAACGGATTCCCCGTCGGAGCGGAGTTCATCGATTTCAGCAACGCCGCGTTTCAGATTTCTGGCGCGATGACGAATCTTGCCAGCCTGCCGTTTGTGCCCAGCTTCAACGCGTCGAATATGGTGCCCGGGCAGGAAGTTTACTTCTCCGCGCCTTCGACATCCAGCGGCACATATCCACCCGCAACCACGATGACGCTGATGCCGCAGATCGTGAACGGCACCGTGATGGGCTCGACCCCGGCCGGTAATTTCACCGACTACACGATTTCGCTCGCTTCATACGACCTGTTCCCGATGCTTGCCGTTCAGCCGGGGCAGACCACAGTCGAGAATAATCCGAATGAGATCGAAGTCTATGTCGACAGCAACACGCAGATGCTGAACACGGCCGCGCTCGCCACGGGCAGCGTCCTGCGCTTCGATGGCATGGTCTTTAACGACAACGGCACGTTGCGCATGGATTGCGCGCAGGTGAGTGATGGAGTTGTGCTTTCTTCGCAGTCCGGCCCGAGCAGTCAGAAAGGAATCGTGGAATCGCGAATCACGCGTCGGCAAGGTTCGCGATCGCTCGAGCAGAACATCATCTCGATCAAGAACTCTCGGTAGGTAAACATTACCCCGGCAACTTACTTCGCGGCGGCTAGTTCCTCGATAGTCCCCCGGTTTGCGGCCAGGACCCAGTGGTCGCCGCGCTTTTCCCACACCGCCACAATCGGGCCCGGAAGCTGCCGTACCTGATCTCCTGGACAATGCCGGTACTCCCGCTCTTGCCCGATCACCGGCCAAACACCATACTCATAGTCGACTCGGCCCACCGCGCCGCAGCACTTGCAGGTGAACTCCAAACGGTTGAACGGATGCACCGACACGGGCCCTGCAGATTTCATCACTCTGTGTCCCTCCCAGATCAGGATGATTCCAGCCTAAGCGTGGCAATGGTTTGCGTCCGTGATTGCAATCACGTGCTGGATTGTCGGGGTTCACAAAGACAGGAGAGTTAGAGGGCATTGCGGAGATAGTCTCAGGCCAAAATGCGCTCGGCTTCGCCTCGCGTCCCTACAAGCTGTGGGCTGACGGCTGAGGGCTGCTACTTCGCGCTGGCCATCTTCACGCCCTTCGACGATGCCGCGTAGTGGGCGATGCCGCGGTAGAGGGCTTCGGCGATGCGTTCGCGGTATCCGTCGCTGCGCAGCTTTTGTTCGTCGGTCGGGCTGGACACGAATGAAACTTCCGCGAGAATTCCCGGCATCGCGCTTTCGGTGAGGACGACGAAGCTGGCTTCTTTCACGCCGCGATCACGCAGGCCGGGATTCTGTACAGAGAGCATCCCATAAAGTGAGCGCTGGACGCTCGCTGCCAGGCGCCGCGACTGCTCGATGCGGTCATGCAGGTCCACCGCCGAGAGCGTGGGCGTGCTGATGTTCGCCGCGGCAGAATGAGGATCCGGAGCGTTGGAGCCCGCCTCCTTCGAACCCGGCGCCGAGAAGAAATTCGTGTAATACGTCTCGACGCCGCGCGCGGAAGGCAAGTCGCTGTAGTTGGCGTGGACGGAGATAAACAGATCGGCCTGCGCTTGGTTCGCGATTTCGGCGCGCTCGTCGAGCGGAACGTAGTTGTCATCCTGCCGCGTGTAGATCACGTCGGCGCCTAGCCGCGATTCGAGCAGCTTGCCGAGGCGCTGTGCGATTTCGAGAACCAGATCTTTTTCCAGCAGGCCGCGGCGTCCTACGGTGCCAAGGTCCCATCCACCGTGTCCGGCATCTACCACGATGCGCAGCTTCGGCACGCGGGCGCGCATCTGCAAGTCTTCTTTCGTGGGCGGCGGAATCACGATCGCCATCTTGGGCTGCGTCGACGGAGCGTTGGGGAACAGATTGACGGCGCCCTTGGGATTCGTTCCTTTCTTGCGTACTTCAACGATCAAGCGATATGGATTATGTTCGAGGCTGACTGAGAAATTCGTGTCGGGCTTGGTCTCGAGCACGATGCGCGTCATCCCGGGCACAGGCTGCGCCACCCGAACGCGGCCGATGAACGCGTCCCCGATATCGATCGACTTGCCGACGAGATCGGGAGCGAGCTGGGTGTCGTGCAGATCGAAGTAGACGCGGTCCGGTCCAGTGAGGCGGTGAGCTTCGTATTGGACCTGATCTTCCATATCGAGAACGACCGTGCTGGAATCGGGCGACGACCAGTGGCGGATGCCGGTGATCCGCGGGAATTTGGCGAGTTCCTGCGGCGTCGCCGGAGTGTTGTCGGAATCGGATGCTTCGGAACCATCAATCGCCGGCGTGGCGGATGGCGCAGGCGCGGCGCTGACTGGGGGCGCGACTGGCTTCGGGGTCGGGGCAGTCTTGTTCGGCTTGGCTGCCGGGGCTTCGTTGTGGACGATTGAGCTGCCGACTTCCGACATCTTGAGCTTCCACCAGGCGCCTCCGGCAAATGCCGCAATAACCACGATGCCGATCAGGATTGCCGGCACTGCGAAACGGCGCGAGGAGGGTGCAGGCTCGGTTTGGCCGAAGGTCAGCGCGGACTCGGTGACCGCTTCGACGATCTTGGCCTCGGCGGCCTTGCCTTCCGCCGCCTTCGCTGCCGGAGCGGCCGGGTCGACAACTGGCGCTTTGACTTCCACCGTAGCGCTGGTTGTCGGCGCTTTGGGGGCCTCCGCCTTGGCCGCCGCGCCGACCGGAGCATCTTTGGCAATACCGCTAATCTTCGGCAGGGAAACGGCCGGGGTAGCATCGCGTGGTCCCTGATCGATCCTTGGCGCGGCGGGAGTCGGAGCCGGCGCGATCTTCGGCGCTGCTACCTGAGGCTGCGCTGCGGAGACCGGGGCTGCCGTAACCTTGGGCGCTGGCGTTCCCAATGGCGCAGCGGGCGCAACATCTTTCGGCGCGGGAACGACTGTAGGCTTGGGTGGTTCGAGCTTGGTGGCGGCGACCTGGGCCGACTGCGCGAAGCGGTCTTCATCCTCCGGCTTGAGCGCGGCGAGCACCAGTTCGGCCAGCAGCGTCAGATTTCGGATATCGCTATCGTTAAATGCGAAGGGCCAGGTGGAGAAGGCTTCGAGAACTCCGATGACGCGTCGCCGTCCGCAGAGGGGGATCGCAACCATGGAGCGCGCCCCGAGTTTGCGGCAAGCTTGCAGATTTACGCGCGGGTCGGTCTCGGTATCGTCGCAGTTGATGACCTGCGCGGTGCGGAAGCAAGCTCCGGAAAAGGCGGAGTCGCGGTCGATGCGCGCTCCAACATCGGGGCGAACCATGCCCGCCGAGGCGCGAAGGACGATCTCATTATTCTCCGCCAGAGCGATCGCGAGGCCGTCCGCGCCGGTAATGGAAACCGCCCGCTCAGCCACCAGTTGCAGGACATCGTCGAGTACGAACAGCTCGGAAGGCTCAAACTCGGTGGCCGGAGTCTTGGAATCGAATCCGTTGTGGCGCGCGGCCAAGGCTTTCCGGCGGCGTACTTGCTCGTGCAATGACGAGAAGGCGAGTAGAGCCTGCAGGGCGTCCTGTGGCGAGGGCGCGCACGGAGACTCAGCCCCGATCCGGTCGGGGATCGACGAAGCTGCGCTATGTGCCATCGGCCAGGCAGGTACAGTAATCCCGCGGACGGGTTCCGTCAACCCCAGCTCGGGCTTGGTGGTAGAAGTCGCCATTTAAACACAGCTCAGGAGTAAGTTATCGGTCTTTGCCTCGAGATGCAATTACCCCGGCATGCCCTATTGGGCATGAACTTTGGTGTCATTTCTCTTTTCATTCGCTCCTTCATGGGGAAGGCCCTGTCAGTGCCCAACAAACCGAGGCTGGAGAATTATCTCTCGAACCATCCCAGTTACTAAAAGGCGAAATGGCAGCAGCATAAGATGCTGGAAACAGGGCTCTGGCCGAGCAGATTCTCTCCGGGTGGGCTATGGACGCAGCACTCTCTTCCACAAGGCAAGCACGAGCCCAACACCGGCACGAACTCGGCTCTTTGACGTATCTTACGCTCGACGATACGAATGGCGGCGTGGTGCGCAATGTTGGGCATGGCGGAATTGGGGCGCAAGTCCTGGCGGTGGTGCGTCCACATCAACGTTTGCGCGTGAGATTTGAGCTGAAGTATCCCCGTTTGCGCGTCGAAGTTCAGGGCGAAGTGATGTGGGCCACGCTTTCCGGGCAGTGCGGGATCCGCTTTGTCGATTTGCCTCCGCAGATGGGCCGGCAAATGGGCGAGTGGATCTTCGGCGATCTGCTGGAGGGAATTTCGCTGCATGCCGATCCGGCCGAGTCTATGTTCGCTGCCTCCACGGCTGCGCAGGAGTTGCCACTAGGCGAGGCCGTCCGGCAGAGCGAAGAACAGGATGGGCTGCTGGTTTCGGCTGCTCCGGTGAAGGTAATCGAGTTGCCCATCCGTCACGAGCCCGTGATGCCGAGCCTTCAACCGACGCAAGCTGCAGCAGAAACGGCGCTGACCGGGCTAGATTGGCTATCGCAGCCGCTCTCGGGACGCGGGCTGGCGTGGACGATCCATGTGCTGGTCGTGGTGGCGGCGCTGCTCCTGTTCGCGCTGGTGTTTTTGTCGATTACGCGGGAACCACCGCGATGGCCGCTGATGATGTCCGCCGGAGCGATGGTTGTGGTCGCGGGATTGTATTGGATCTTCTTCCAATTATTCGGCGGGACGAGCCTCGGAACGCGATTGGCGCGCCTGGCCGGCTATCCGGTCGATGAGGATGAGCAACAGAGGGCAGCGCGATTCCGGTGAGGAGAATTTCGAGCGGCCACATTAAAGATGTCCGCGTCGCCAAGATAAGCAGCGTCCCGGAGGGACGCCTGAACCATCAAGCCAGCCTAGTTGGCAAGGAACTGCTGCGCAAGCCAGAGTTCCAGCATCTGTTGTTGCGCGGGCGCAATTCTCGTGAATCGAATGCCGGCATTTCCGGTGTTGTCCTGCCACGCAACTTTGGCGTGAATCGTAAACCCGGCCCTTGCTCCCGGCAAACCGAACGCGACCTGCATCGCCGACTTGGCGTCGAGAGACTGCCCGGTGTGAACCAGCATCCCGCCATGGCTCAGGTTGAGAAGATGCCCCACCACCGCCTTCGCGCCC
Organism: uncultured Acidobacteriota bacterium; assembly: GCA_963763845.1. Taxonomy (GTDB): domain Bacteria; phylum Acidobacteriota; class Terriglobia; order Terriglobales; family Acidobacteriaceae; genus Sulfotelmatobacter. Next base: position 93,104 of record CAVXPX010000002.1, on the reverse strand, counting down.
TTGTACTTGAGCGAAACCGGCACTTCGAGGCCGGCGCGATGGTAGCGGAGACGTCCATCGAGGATGATGCTTCGCGCGGCGGTGAACGTGCGCACCGCCTGCTCGACTGAAATCGGTTTTTCGAACGCGAACAGAGCTCCCGTGGAGTCGAGGCTGGGCGTGCACTTCGGCCCGCCCATGATCACGAGCGGAATCTGCGCCTGACACTTGTCGGAGTTCTGCAGCGCGCGAAGAAATTGCGAGCTACCGTTGAGGTCACAATCGACGATCAGCGCGTCGACCTTGGATTTGCCGAGGCGCTCCAGCGCGCGCTGCGGTTCCTTTTCCACTGCGACATCGATCTGAAGCCCGCCAAGGATACATTCCAGAACACTGATTTCCTGCCAGTCGCGCGAGAGAACCATCGAGGAAAGTGTCATACGGACCACTCTAGTCGCGCCGGTAACCCAGGCGAAGATAACTAACGTAATTGCGGCGTCCGCCTTCCTCTTTTTCGGCTTCCGGTCGTCCGACCTCAGCCTTCTAACCCCGGACCCCTAGCCCCCTACCGCCTGTTTCCCCAATTGCTCTCAAATAACGTTCTGCGGAACGGCGAAGCGCTTCCTTGGGATCTCCGATGACCTTGAATTTCGGCCAAGCACCGTAATGGCTCGCGTACTTGTAAGGCTCAAGCGTCGTCACGATCCGGCGAACGGTGGCTGCATCGACCGGAACAAAATTCGGATAGCTATACATGAAACTCACGTAGCGGCGATCGGGACAGACCTGTGGCATGTCCCCTGTCATCAGCACTCCGCCGTGAGCTGCCCAGTGCAGCACCTGAAATCCCTTGAAGTGCGCGCCAAGCCGGATGAGCGTAATATCCTCCCCCAGCTCTTGAGTCTCGCCCTTCCAGAAAACCATAGACGGATCGCGGTGCTGGACCCACTGTTTGTCGTCTTCATGTAGATAGATCGGGACGCCGCCGAAGGTGCGGCTCCATTCGACCATGCTGGTGTAGTAGTGCGGATGCGAAATGGCAATCGCGGTGAGTCCGCCGAGTCGCTTGATTTCTTCCACCGTGCGGTCGTCGATCAAGCTGACGCAATCCCACAGTACGCCGCCGCCTTTCCTCTGCAGCAGCAATGCTCGCTGGCCGATCGCAAATTGCGGCTGCGTTTGGATTCCCCAGAGTTGTTCGCCCTCCTCGAAGAAGACATTGTGATGTTTGCCGCGCAGGTCGTCGAGCGTGGTCCATTGCTGGCCGTTGGGGTTGACGTATTGGCGCTCATCCTGGCAGATCGGGCAATTCGCGGGCGGATTCTCGGATGAAGAAAATTGTGTGCCGCAAGTGACGCAGACGTGAGTCAAGAGCGATGGCCCTCCGGCTAATTCGATGCTTGAACGGGAGTTCGGATGCGGTGAAGAGATGATCGCGCTCGGCAACTACGACACAGTTTCCCTGCCGCCCGAAGTCCGAGGTCCGACGCCGGGTTTCCGGTACCACTCCACGGTGCGCCGCAGGCCCTCTTCAAAATCGACCGCTGGCTTATAGCCGAGGCCCGCTGCGGCTTTCGAGATGTCGGCGAGGGAATGCTTGATGTCTCCGCCACGTTCAGCGGCATATTTCGGCTGGCCTTGATACCCGGTCAGCGGCTGCAAGAGCCTGAATGTCTCGTTGAGATCGACTCTCCGGCTGGTCGCCACGTTGAAAACTTGTCCCGCAACTTTTTGCGCAGGAGCTTTGCAGGCCAGCAGATTGGCTTCGACTGCGTTATCGATGTAGGTGAAGTCGCGGCTCTGCGTGCCGTCGCCGAAGATCGTGGGCTGCTCGCCGCGCAGCATCTGTGTAATGAATTTGGCGAGAACGCCGGAGTAGGGCGAGGAAGGATCCTGACGCGGTCCGAAAATGTTGAAGTAGCGCAGGCAGACCGTTTCAAGGCCGTAGCAGCGGTAGAACGAGATCATGTACTGCTCGCTCGCCAGTTTGGCCACTGCGTAGGGAGAGATCGGGTCCGGCTTCATCTGCTCGTGCTTGGGAAGCGTGGGTGTGTCTCCATAGGCGGAAGACGATGCCGCGTAAACCACGCGTTTCACCTTCGCATCTCGCGCTGCGACGAGAACATTCACCGTGCCATCGACATTGGCGCGGTTGCTGCCCAGAGGATCGAGCACAGATTTCGGCACGGAAGGAATCGCGGCCTGATGCAGGACGAAATCGGCTCCGGCGCAAGCGCTGTGCATCGCGTCAAGGTCGAGAATGTCGCATTCGCAAAAGTCGATGCGATCGAGAATCTCTGCGATGTTCTCGCGCTTGCCGGTAGAAAAGTTGTCGATACCGCGAACCTGCTCGCCCCGGCCAAGCAGGGCGCGGGCGAGGGAAGATCCGATGAAGCCTCCAATGCCGGTGATCAGGGTAAGAGCCATGACCAAACATCATAAAGCAGGTTTCGAGGTTTCAAGGTTTCAAAATTTCAAGAAGCGGGCTTCCGTCCGATTTCCCGATCTCGAGGCGCGAACCGAAGCCTCAAGAACGTGAACCTTGAAACGTGGCTTGTGTCTTATCGCGGCGTGTCCGCGGCCTGACTCTTCTTGAGGATTCTTGCGAATTCTTCGCGCATCAGCATCTGGCGGCTTTCGAAGAATTCCACGAGCGCGGAGATTGCGGCGTCGGGCTTCATGATCGGAGGCAGCTTGAGAGGTTCGACCGCGGGCAGCGACGACGCGATGCCGGGCCCCATGATCACGGTGGGCCGGGAAATCGTGCTGAGTAAACGCTTCAGCGTCTCCACGTTCTCCTCCGACATCTCCGCGAAAGCAATGCCCATGCCGAGATACGGATAGCTCACCCGCACGATGCCCTTCGTCTCCAAGCGGATTCCGTTCGTCTCCATCTTCATGGACAACACGGTTCCCGCGGGATAGGTCGCCTGCGCCTCGACGTAGCAGCCGTGCAGGCTGATATCGGTGAATGTCACCCAGGTGTGGATGTCGCAATTCTCCTCGCGGACTTGCGCGCTGCCCTCGCACTTGTAGCGTGCGCTGCGCCGCTTTTCGGCTCCTTCAAAGCGCTCGCCCACCGTGGCCGCCGCTGGAGCTGTTTCCCCACTCGATGTCTCCGGTATCCCGGCACTGGCGTCCTGCGGACTCGCCGACTGTTTCAGCGCCATCAGATAAGCGACGCCTTCCTTGATTTCCTCGGCCATAACAAGTCCTCAACGATACCAAGGAGTACGAAGAGACTCGGCAGGCGACTCTCCGCCGACATGGGCGCTGTTCGGTACCTCTTGGTCCGATTTGCAGGTTTCATCGGCTGAACTGTACCGGAACTTTAGCGGGAACTATCTGGCAATGGAGGAAGGTGCTTGCGAGGCAAACTGCTCGGCCACCTGCCGGATCTGCTTCCACAACTCGTCGCGCCCAGCGCCCGTTTTGGAGGAATAGGGAAGCAGGCGAGCCTTCGGATATTCGTTACTCAGCGTCCGCAGAGCGTTGTTCAGCTGATTGTTCGAGAGGCGGTCGCTCTTGGTGCCGACCAGCAGAAATTCATGGCCCGTCGCGCTGAGGAAGTCGAGCAGCTGGCGGTCGCCCTGCTGCGCAGGAACGTTGACGTCGATCAATGTAACGCAAAGCGCCAGAGTCGGACGTTCGTTCAAGTAAGGCTCGATGAACTTCGGCCATTCCTGCGAAACCTCGCGCGAGATCTTGGCGTATCCGTAGCCGGGCAGGTCGGCGAAGATGAGCTCCGGGCGCGGCTTTCCGGGCCACCGGATTTCGAAGAAATTGATGCTGCGGGTGCGTCCGGGCGTGGAGCTCGTGCGGGCCAGCTTGGCGCCGACCAAAGAATTAATCACGCTGGACTTGCCCACGTTCGAGCGTCCCAGGAAGGCGATCTCAGGGATGGTCGGCGCAGGAAAGTGGGCGGCATCCGTAGCGGCCGCGAGAAAACGCGAGAGAATCCTCATAAGCAAGTTTCCTATGGAGCGGGGCGGATTGGCAAGCAGTACTCGTGATATCTCATGAACGGTTCGTGGCAGGTCATGAACGGTCTTGTGGAAACCCACGGCTTCGAGCCGTGGCGCTAAAGCTGATAAAAAATGCAGGCTTCAGCCCCCTGAGGAATCCGGGAGCTTACTCTCTTCACTTCATTTAGGGGATGTCTTCTCAGTAATACTTCAGCGTCCGCCTCTCCACCGTGGAAGTCTGGAATGGCGCATCTGCGCCAGAGCGGTATGAGGTTGTCTTCACCGTCCAATTTCCGCGCGGATCATACTCATAGGAATACTGCACCTCGCTGTAGGAAGTCGAAGGCGCAGCCGCCGGATTGTTCTCTCCAGCCAATCGCGTACCCCGAGTAATCTCCGAAGCCGCGTCGCCGTGTTCGTTGTCGGTGGCGTCGATCTCGTCTTCCTGATTGAAGATCCTGCGACTGGTGTGGATCAGATGGCCACCGGAGTCATAGCGGTAGCGGACCGTGTATGTTTCCGCCTGTCCGCCCATGAGGTGCGCAATTTTCTTGCTTAGCTCGCTCTGCAACTGCTCAGGAGAAAGACCGGATTCCTTCAATATCTTCGCCCGGGCGTCCGGAGGAACCATGCCCACGAAATTATCGATCAGTTGCTTTTCTTCGATAACGTGCCCCCCGGCATCGTATGTGCGCAACGCGTGACTCAGTTGTTCACCGCTGGCATCACGAACTTGCACCTCGATGGGACGGTCGTGCTCATCGTAGACTGTCGTGGCGCTGCCTCCGCCCGGCAGGTTCGGCGCCTGATCGGCCGCCTCGAATGGGGAACCGACGCTTGCCATGCTGGCGCGGTAATCTTCCGCCCGGGAAGTCTCTATTTTCGTTTTTCGGCCGAGTTCGTCATAACGAAACGACACCGGCGCCTTCGACTTCTCATCTGTCGTAATGCTCTGAAGTCTTCCCTGCGGATCGTACGAGTAGGCATAATGCGTTTCAGTCAGAGGTTGTCCTTCGGTCCCCGAGACCGTCTTGAGCAGCCGACCAGAGCTCGTATATTCGTAGCGCATCACCCAGTACGAACCGTCGCTGTTCCGGCTGCGGCGCTGCAGGATACGACCGTCGGCATCGTACTCGCTCGTGGATTCCGAACGGACTTCCGAAGCCGTTGCACCCGTACCGGCAATGGGGGTGAAAACGCTTTCTTCTGAGCAGGACTTTACCGGTCCCCGGAGCCCCGACATTGCGCGGTCCGACGACATGGCAGGGTTCTCCTCCGGCGATCCGGTTGCCCCGAGCAGCAGTGGCAGCCCGACAAGTACGGCAACGAGAATCGCAGGCAGCCTCTTCACGATAACTATTCGAAGGCGACTCATGCGCAATGTCAAGCAGATTTTGAAACGCGCGGCCGAGTCCTGCCCGGACGATGTGAGTTTTCGGATCTGATCAGCTAATCCCATGTGGGCGCATCTCCTCACACGAATCAACCTCGCCTCTGAGGCGCTTGCGGTATCAGCAGAGTTCATTCAGAACTGAAACGTCGCAAGCTACGTCTCTACCGCAGCGCTCGGAAACTTCAGCACTTCGCTGAAACGGAAGTAACACCTGCCTTCTCCGTCGTGCCGCTATCCATTGAACTTCGAATGTCTTGCGCCGATTGAACCTGTAGCAGGAGAGCACCATGGAAAACATGCGGCGAGCGACTATCGAAATGCACACGTTGCTGCTGTGCGCGGACGCGCAGTTTCTCGGCATTACGCGCCACGTCCTGAACCAACTGCAGGTCATGCCGGAAATCGTCGCCAGCTCCGAGGCGGCCCTTGGGATGATCCAGGAGCAGGAGTTCGATGTCGTCATCGTCGACTGGCGCGAGATCGACAATGTAGCCGATTTTCTCGGCGCGGTCCGGCGTTCAAAGCTCAATCCGGATTGCGTGCTGGTGGCGATCGTGCGCGATCTGCTGGACCTGCGGCAGGCCTTCGCCGCGGGAGCGCATTTCCTGATTCACAAGCCGGCATCGGCCGTCCAGATCGAGCGCTGCCTGCGGGCGGCATATTGCGCGACCGTAGCTCGCCGCAGAAAACAACATCGCGAGCGCGTGGAAATCCTGGCCGCAGTCAGCGAACGAGTGCAATCCGTTGGCGAAGCGATGATCGTCAATCTGAGCGAAGGCGGAGCGGGACTCAAGACATCGATTCCCGATTTCATTTCGGGCGTCTCGGTGAGTTCCGGCGAGGATGTCCGGCTGCGCTTCAGCCTGCCCGAATCCGACGAAATGCTCGACGTCACGGCAACCGTCATCTGGAAGACGGCCGATGCCTGCGGCGTGCGCTTTCGCTACATTCCCGAGCCGCAGCGCACCACCCTCGAGCAGTGGCTGACGGAGTGTGTGGAACGCTCGCTGGCCGAGATGTGCGATCGAGTCCGCGCCGCCTGCGCTTAGTCTCAGTTTTTCACCACGGAGGCACAGAAACACGGAGAAGATCAAAAGGCCCGCAGCAGGCGGGCCTTTGAACGTTATCGGAGGAAGGCGTCATAAGCGACGAACCTGGCGCCGGCGTCCCGCCGGCTGTCGTGGCGGCGTCTCCGCCGCCACAGCCCGCTACTGATGCGCTGTCGGCGCTTCGGTGGTCGGAGTCAACGCGGCGATCGGCTGCGCGACTTCTTCTTCGACCTTGGGCAGCGGCGATTCCAGAGCGATCTGCAGCACCTGATCCATGGTATCGACGAAATGCAGCTTCATCGCAGTCCGCAGATTCTCTGGCACCTCTGCCAGATCCTTCTCATTGTCCTTTGGCAGGATCACTTCAAACAGGCCCGCCCGGTGAGCGGCCAGCAACTTTTCTTTCAATCCGCCGATCGGAAGAACCTTGCCGCGCAGCGTGATTTCGCCGGTCATCGCCAGATCGCGGCGCACGGCAATCCTGCTGAGCGCGCTGGCAATGGCGGTAGCAATGGTGATGCCCGCCGACGGCCCGTCTTTCGGAATCGCGCCTTCCGGAACGTGGATGTGAATATCAATGCTGCGATAGAAATCGCGTGAGAGGCCCAGGCGCTGCCATCGCGACCGCACATAAGTGATCGCAGCCTGTGCCGACTCCTGCATCACGTCGCCCAACTTGCCGGTAAGAATGGGCTTGCCGCCTTTGCCATCGACCACGGTAGCTTCCGTGCTCAGGATCGAACCGCCAACTTCCGTCCAGGCCAGCCCGGTCACGAGGCCGATTTCGGATTTTTCGTGGGCCACCGTGTCGCGGAACTTGATCACGCCGAGGAAGTCGTTGACGTTCCCGCCGGTGATCGTGATCGAGAAATTCTCGCCTTCCTTGACCACCTTGCGCGCGATCTTGCGGCAGACGTTGCCGATTTCTCGCTCGAGATTGCGAACCCCTGCTTCCCGTGTGTAAGAGCGAATCAGCGACGTGATCGCTTCGTCGGTAAACTTGATGTTCTTTTCCGAGAGCCCTGCGGCGAGCATCTGTTTCTTGACCAGGAACTGCTTAGCAATCTCCACTTTTTCCTGCTCGGTGTAGCCATGCAAGCGAAGCACTTCCATGCGGTCCTGCAGGGCCGGCGGAATGGTGTGCATCACATTCGCGGTGGCGACAAAGAAGACCTGCGACAGGTCGTATTCGACGTCGAGGTAGTGGTCGACGAACATGAAATTCTGCTCTGGGTCGAGCACTTCGAGCAGTGCAGCCGACGGATCGCCCCGGAAGTCCATCGACATCTTGTCGACTTCGTCGAGCATGAACACCGGATTCTTCGTGCCGGCCTTCTTCATCATCTGGATGATCTGGCCGGGCAGAGCCCCGATGTAAGTGCGGCGATGGCCGCGGATTTCCGCTTCATCCCGCACGCCGCCCAAAGACATGCGAACGAACTTACGCCCGGTCGCCTTGGCGATCGACATGCCCAGCGAAGTCTTGCCGACCCCCGGAGGCCCGACGAAGCAGAGAATCGATCCCTTAGGATTCTTTACCAGCTGGCGCACGGCAAGGAATTCGAGAATGCGTTCCTTGATCTTTTCCAGCCCATAATGATCTTCGTTCAGGACTTTCTCCGCGCGTGAGATGTTGCGGATTTCCTTCGAGCGTTTCTTCCACGGCACGGCCAGCAGCCAGTCGAGATAGTTGCGCGACACCGTGGATTCTGCCGACATCGGCGGCATGGCTTCGAGCTTCTTGAGTTCCTGCAGCGCCTTATCCTTGGCTTCCTTCGGCATGCCGGCGGACTCTATCTTCTTCTTCAGTTCGTCGAACTCGCTCTTTTCGCCGCGGCCGAGCTCTTTCTGAATGGCCTTGATCTTTTCGTTGAGGTAATACTCTTTTTGCGCCTTCTCCATCTGGCGCTTCACCCGCGACTGGATGGTGCGATCGACGTTCAGCTTCTCGATTTCGATATCGAGGACATCTGCGATCCGGGTCAGACGCTCGGCCGGATCGAAGATTTCCAGCAGTTCCTGCTTCTCTTCGATCGACAGCTGCAGGTTGGCGGAGATCACGTCCGTCAGCTTCGCCGGATCTTCCATCCGTACGGCTGAAATCATGGTCTCGTAATTCAGAGCCTGGCAGAGCTTCACGTACTGCTCGAACAGCGACGTAACCCGCTGCATGCTGGCTTCGATTCCCTGATTGGTTTCAGTCGTGAATCGCGCCACGCGGACCGTCGCCTGCATGAAGCCTTCCGTGTCTGCAACCTGCAGGATCTTGCCGCGCTCAATGCCTTCAACCAGAACTTTAATATTGCCGTCAGGAAGCTTAAGACTCTGGACAATGTTGACGATGGTGCCAACCTGGTAGATCTCGTTGGACTTGGGCTCATCGATGGAGGCGTCATGCTGGGTGGCCAGGAAAATCTTCTTGTCGGCTGCGAGAGCCTCTTCCAGAGCGTGCACGCTTGATTCGCGTCCCACGACGAACGGCGTCATCATAAACGGGAAGATGACGACGTCCCGGATCGGCATCATCGGCAGCTTTCTGGATTCGTATTTTTCCTTGGATGTAGTCACTGAGTCTCCTGGGTCGCGCCGAACGACGAGCTATAAGAATTCTACCTTGAGCGGAGGGTATGGCGAAATGGCATTTAAGTTGTAGGGGTGTTGATTGCAACGGCTCTTGTCTGCAGCAATTTGCAACCTGACTGGGAAAGTGCGGCCGAGAGAGAGATTGCAGGCCGAGACGTAGCCAGCTACGCCTCTCCGAGGTACCCCAAGAACAGCGAAGGAAATCCTATCCGGCCTTTTCCATGACCGTGGCGAATGAGGCGCTGCGCTTCTCCACCATCTCCCGGGTGACTTCGAACTCTTTTAACTTCTTTTGGCTCGGGAGGTTAAACATCAGATCGAGCATGAGTTCTTCAAGAATCATGCGCAGGCCGCGGGCGCCGACTTTCCGCGCCATGGCCTGGCGCGCGATCGCCCGAAGAGCCTCATCGTTGAACTTGAGCCGCACATTCTCGAACTCAAACAGCCGCTGGTACTGCTTGACGATGGCGTTCTTCGGACGCGTCAGGATTTCGATCAGCGCGAATTCGTCGAGATCTTCGAGCATGCCAACCACCGGCAGGCGCCCGACAAATTCCGGAATCAGCCCAAACTTGATCAGGTCTTCCGGCTGTACTTCCTGCATCATTTCCTGGCTGCGCTTCTTGTTGGTGAAGGAATCTTCCTTCTCGGCTTCTTCACCGCTTCGGAACCCCAGCGCTTTCTTGCCCATGCGCCGCGAAATAATCTTGTCCAGTCCAACAAACGCTCCGCCGCAGATAAAGAGAATATTTGTCGTGTCGACCGGAGTGAACTCCTGATGCGGATGCTTGCGTCCACCCTGCGGGGGAACGTTGGCAATCGTGCCCTCAAGAATCTTCAGCAGAGCCTGCTGCACGCCTTCGCCCGAAACATCGCGCGTAATCGAGGGATTCTCATCCTTGCGCCCGATCTTATCGACTTCGTCGATATAGATGATGCCGGTCTGAGTGCGGCTGACGTCGCCATCGGCGGCCTGCAGCAGCTTGAGAATGATGTTCTCCACGTCCTCGCCTACGTATCCGGCCTCGGTCAGCGTCGTGGCGTCAACAATCGCGAAGGGAACATCCAGCATGCGCGCCAAGGTCTGCGCCAGCAGCGTCTTGCCGGTGCCAGTGGGACCGATCAGCATGATGTTCGACTTCGACAGCTCGATGCCGTCGCCGGTCTTCTGGCGATTCATGAAGATGCGCTTGTAGTGGTTGTAAACTGCGACCGCCAGCTTCTTCTTGGTCTGCTCCTGCCCAATGACGTATTCGTCGAGGAAGGCTTTCACTTCCTGCGGCTTGGGCAGTTGATTCGGGGTGCTGCTGGGCGGAGTTGCCGACCGGTCGTCTTCCAGGATGGAATTACAGACGGCTACGCACTCGTCACAGATATAGGCGCGGGGATAATCGCTGGGCGACGAGATCAGCTTGGCTACAGCATCCTGAGACTTATGGCAGAACGAACAGCGCAGAATCTCATCGGTTCCCGACTTGTTTTTCACTCAGCTCGACTCCTATTAGGGGCTAGGTCTTAGGGGCCACAGGGACTAGATCTGAATTACCCACTAGCTCTCACGCTCTTTCCAATCCCTAACCTCTAGTCCCTGATCCCTACAGCGACCCCTGATCCCGATGGCGAAAGCGCGATCATACCGCTTTTACCGTCTTGTAGATGATATCGTCTATGATTCCGTATTCCTTAGCCTGTTGGGCGTTCATAATGAAGTCGCGCTCGACATCTTTTTCTACCTTGTCGAGTTTCTGGCCGCTGTGCTTGGACAGCAACTGATTTGTGATCTCGCGCATACGCAAAATCTCGCGCGCATGGATATCAATATCAGTCGCTTGGCCCGACAACCCTCCCATGGAGGGCTGATGTATTAGAATCCGCGAATTCGGTAACGCCAATCTCTTTTTGGGTTCCCCTGATGCCAAAAGTAACGCGGCCATCGATGCCGCCTGGCCCACGCACAGGGTCATCACGTCGTTCTTGACATATTGCATGGTGTCGTAAATCGCCATGCCCGCCGTAATCGAGCCGCCCGGAGAGTTGATGTAAAGCTGTATATCTTTCTCCGGATCTTCCTGAGCCAGAAACAACATCTGCGCGATCACCAGGTTGGCGATGTTGTCGTCAATCGGCGTGCCGATGAAGATAATGTTGTCGCGGAGCAGCCGGGAGTAAATATCGTAGGCGCGTTCGCCACGTCCGGTCTGCTCGATCACCATTGGTACCAGCATCATTTGAGGATCATTCGTTTTCACGTGCACCTGCCACACTCCGCCCCGACGCAACGGCTATCTTGCATGGGGTGGGTCGAAAGGTCCGCTTGTATTACGCGGACTGGTGATACAGAAAGTCGAGGGTCTTTTCGCTGCGGATTCTGTTCCGGATTCTATCGAGGCCCCCATCTTGTGTCAAACGAGCGCGGACCGCTTCCGAAGTCTGTTTTGTCTGCGTCGCCAGCGCTTCGAGTTCATGATTTAACTCGTCTTCACCGGCGTTGATATTTTCCAGCTCCGCAATGCGTTCCAGTAAGAGCGACGACTTCACATCCTGTACAGCCTGGTCCCGTTGCCCTGCCCGCAACCGCGGCAGGTCCATCTTCTTCATGTCTTCCATCTTCATGCCCTGCGCCGCCAAAGCGCGCAAGCCACGTTCAAGGCGGAGATCGATCTGGCGGTCGACCAGCGATTCCGGCACTTCGAAATCATTGCGCCGCACCAGTTCGGCCACCAGCTTATCTTTGGCTTCGCGCTCGGCAGTGTGCTTGCGCTCGGCCTCGATGTTGTCGCGAATCTGCTTGCGGACGGCTTCCAGGTTCTCGAACTCGCCCAACTCCTTCGCGAACGCGTCATTCATCTCGGGAAGACTCTTCTGCTTGATCGCCTGAACCTTCACCGTATAGATGAAAGTCTTGCCCGCAAGGCGCTTGTCATTGGTGTCTTCCGCATAGCTGACTTCAAACGAACGTTCATCGCCCGTATTGGCGCCGCGAAGATTCTCGGTAAATTCCGGGACCGTATTCTTCCCGCCGATTTCGATCAGCACTTCGTCCATGTGTACCGGCTGTGTTTTATCGTCAACATCTTTGGGACGGCCGTTCATCGAAGCCTGGGCAAAGTCGCCATCGCCGAGCGCGCTTCCTTCTACTGAAGTGAACGTCGCATGCTGCTCGCGAATATTGTTCAGCGCCTCTTCGACTTCTTCTTCTTTCACCGCGATCTCTGGATGGTCGGCGCGAAGCTCCTTATAGCCTTGGACAATGATCTCCGGCAGGATCTCGAAGCTGGCTTTAAAACGCAGCGGCTCGCCTTCGTGGATATGCAGATCGGTCACGCGCGGCTGCGATACCGGAACCATACCGAGCTTCTCGGCTTCCTTGCGAAAATAGCGAGGGACGAGCGCTTCGACCACATCGCTCTTCAGGTCTTCTTTAAAGCGCTGCCGGATGATCGACGCCGGCACATGTCCGGCGCGGAAGCCGGGCAGTTTGGCGACCTTCTGATATTTCTGGATTAATGCTTCCGTTTCGCGGCTGACTTCTTCGGCGGGGACTTCGACCGAGATCTCGCGCTTGACGCCGTCTTTTTTCGCGTCGATGGTGTCTGTGGGACTCACGTTTACCCTTTCAGCATACTCTCAAAACGTCTGGCAACCGGGCTGGGATCTCGGCGCGGCAGAGCCTACGAGTCCGCTCCAGTTCATGCGCCGTTACTGTGAGTTTAAAGATAGAAGGAGACGAGCGTCAAACGGCAGAACCAGCACCGCTCTACTGCCCGCTGCCAGAATTGCGCAGCAGCACGACATCGTCCGTATTGTGCGTGCGCTCGACCGCTAAGGTCTTGCCGTCGGGAGACCAGTGAAAATCGGCGATGTGGTCGGATGCGAAATTCGTGATCGGATGACCCGCTGAGCCGTCCAGCGGCTGCACCCAAATGTTATCCACGCCTTTGTCGGTGATGGCGTAAGCGACTGCCTTGCCGTCCGGCGTCATTCGCAGGCCTCCAGTGAAGCCGAGGTTTCCGCTGATTCGCGGATCTGCGTCGATCAGTCGAGGAGACGTAGCGGGAGGGTCGAGGTTAAGTATGGCAATTTTTGGAATGGCGCGCTGGTTGGCAGCGTCCGTAATCTGAGCGCCAAAAATCAGCTGCTTGCCATCGGCCGTGAACAACACCTTGCCTATGTCGCCGAAGCTGTCCTTAACCTTCGTGCCAGGAACCGGCTCCGAGCTTCCGCCGTCGAGCGGCACCCGGAGCACCGAACCCCCGGTATTGTTTCCCCAGTAATAGACCCACTTGCCGTCGGGAGAACAGGTTGGACTGTGGTCGAATTGTCCCTTCGTCAGTTCCACCGCACCGGATCCGTCACTGTTCAGGCGCCACAGTTGCGTACCCGCCGAATTGTCCCGGAACGTCCATGCCGCAATAATGTAGCGCGGTCCACACGAGCTGAGATTCAGGATGTATGCATTCACATCGCTAACTAATGTCGTCGTACCGCCGCCGGCCGCGGCTTCACGGAACAGACTGGCGCCGTTGCTCACCAGCAACTTGCCGTCGGCGCTCCAATCGAACCCAGCAAGATTCTGCGCATCCGGTACCGTGGCAGCGACGGCCGACCCGCCCGAAACCAGGTCCATCTCGTGGCTCAGTTTCGTCTGTACCGTGGCCGCGGTCTTGCCGTCAGCGGACAACGTAAGCGTGTGATAGCTATTGGTATCGCGCGTGATCGCTTGAGGATCGCCGCCATGCGCCGAAATCCAGCCAATCTGCTGCCGCGCCACCGAGGATCCTTTATGCGCAAAGACCGCTATCAACGAGCGCCCGTCCGGCATCCATTGGATCGCATAGACGAAATCATTCTTGAACGTGCCCAGCCGGTGCACCTTCTTGTTCCCGAGGTCGAATACGTCGATGTCACTCATCACTCCGGACTCGCCGAAATGCCGATAGGCGATTTGCTTCTCATCGGGTGACCACGCCAGATCTCGCGGAACATCGTCCTTGTTGATATCTCCGATGTATAAAATGTTCTCGCCGGCTCCGTCAGCGTTCGCCATCATCAGCCGAAATTTGCCGACATCGGGGTCGTTGTCGGTGGCGAACGCCATGTGGCTGCCGTCGGGCGAGAACGCCGGCCCCGCATCCACATCATGCGCTATATCCTGCGGCGTGCCGCCCAGCACCGGCGCGCGGTACATATCCCACGAGGCCCCCAGCGCGCTGTTCGCTTTGCGGAAGTAAATGTAGTTTCCGTCCGGGGAGAACGCCAGCGACTTGTAACTGGTCGCCTCCGGCGGCATCACTTGCGTATCACTGCCGGTCGGGACATTCCGCAGCCACAAACTCGACGATCCTTTGTCGCGCTGCACGCTCAGAACATATTTTCCGTCGGGAGAAATCGCAGCCTCTTCTGCCTCCCCGGTGCTGGTAATCTGCCCGATCGTGAAATTTTGAAAAGGGACCGGACCGCTGCGATTAAGAAACGAATAGATGCCAAATCCAGCCGCCGCAAGAATCAGAATTGCGATCAGCGATCCCACGGTCACGCCGATTGTGTGCTGCCGCGCGACTTCGCTGATCGCCGAACTTGAACTCTGCGATCGCACGCCCGACGATGACGCGCTCGCGACCGCAGCCGAGACACCGGCTTGCGCCGACGAGGGCTGCGAGAGCGCAGCAACATCGCTCACGCTGTCCGTCGCCGCATGCTGTCCTGAGCCGCTGTCGCGCAGCAGGCGCTTCAGATCGCTGCGGATCTCCGACGCGTGCTGATACCTCAACTCGCGATCCTTCTCGATCGCTTTGTTGATAATCTCTTCCAGGCGCGCCGGCAAACTCGGATTCAGCCGCACCGGCGCGACCGGCGCCCGGTTCAAAATTCCGTCAAAAATCTCGGCCGTGCTCTCGCCGCGAAACGGCGCCTGCCCGGTCGCCATTTCGTAAAGCACCACGCCCAGCGAAAACAGATCGGTGCGCGCGTCCAGTTCCTTGGCCCGGGCCTGCTCGGGCGACATATAAGCAACCGTTCCTACTGCCGATCCAGGGCTGGTCAAATTCGGATCGGTCGAATTGGTGAGCGTCGCTTCTCCCGACGGTTTCGCCGTCATCTTCGCCAGTCCGAAATCCAGGATCTTCGCGTGACCGCGCGTGGTCACGAAAATATTTGCCGGCTTGATGTCGCGATGAACGATTCCCTGGCTGTGCGCCGCATCCAGCGCATCCGAAATTTGGATTCCGAGCGAGAGAAAGGCTTCCAGGTCCATGGGGCGATTTCCGACGACATGCTTCAGAGTCCTGCCCTCCAGAAACTCCATCGCGATAAACGCGACTCCATCCTCATGGCCAATGTCGTAAATCGTGCAGATGTTCGGATGATTCAGCGCCGACGCAGCCTGTGCCTCGCGTTCAAAGCGGCTCAGCGCCTGCGGATCTTTGGCGACCTCTTCGGGCAGGAACTTGAGCGCGACAAAGCGGCGCAGCCGTGTATCTTCGGCCTTGTACACCACCCCCATGCCCCCGCCGCCAAGCTTTTCCAGCACACGATAATGCGAGATTGTCTGCCCGATCATCCCCAGTTCCTTCTTCAGAGCCTTCCTGAATATCGGATCATGTTATGGGTGATCCGGGAGCGAGTCAACGAGACTCGTTGGGAATAAGCCTGAATCCTCCTCTTAAATTCTGTCATCCCGACCGGAGCAGATCATCGCGAAGGCGATAATCTGCGGCGTGGAGGGACCTCGTGTTTCTCTTGGACGGCCCCGGCTCTCGATCGCGCAGTATCCAACAAAGTGGTTGCTCCATCCTTCCGGCGCTTTGTGCGGGAGGATGGGCCGCCGCGAACGCTGAGATTCTGGAGCGTAATGCGTTACAAGAGGCTAGAGAGAGTGAAACGGAAAAAGAGAAAACGCCTGTCTCAGAACAAGATGTGGGATTTTTCGAAATCACCCCAAAAGCTTTTGAGCGAGCCGGCAAGTTACGGTTTCGCTGGAAGCTATGAGCTAGGAGCCGGAAGCTGTCGCGCCGTGGTGTAATGGCACAATGTCCTGGCTCACCGTCCTCAACCGCGACGTGATCGCATGCACGCGCTGCCCTCGGCTCGTCGAGTATCGCGAGAAGGTGGCGCGGGAGAAGCGGCGCGCCTACCTTGCCTGGGACTATTGGGGCAAGCCCGTGCCTGGCTTCGGAGATCCCGAGGCGCGCGTGCTGATCATGGGTCTCGCTCCCGGCGCCCACGGATCGAATCGCACCGGACGTCCTTTCACTGGCGACGCCTCCGGCAAGTTCATGTATCCGGTGCTCTACGAGACAGGATTCGCGAACCAGCCGAACGCGATCGATCGCAACGACGGACTCGAGCTGCACGATCTCTACATCACCGCCGCCGTGCGATGCGCCCCCCCCGACAACAAGCCGCTGCCGTCGGAGTTGGCGAATTGTTCGATGTTCCTCGATCGCGAGCTGGCAGGACTTGACCGCGTCACAGTGATCGTCGCCCTTGGCAAGATCGGATTCGATGCCTACCTGAACTACCTGAAGCGTCGCGGCTTGCTCAAAAGTAAGAAGGACTTCGTGTTCCGCCACGGCGCCAGCTACGCGATGCCGGACGGCAAGACGCTGCTCGCCTCCTATCATCCGTCGAACCAGAACACCCAGACCGGAAAGCTGACGCGAGGAATGTTCGTGAAAATCTTCCAGCAAGCAAGAAAGCTGGCCGAAGGGAAGAAGTAGAGGATCGTAGCGCCGGAACCCGCCGGCTGTAGCGCGGGCGTCCCCGCCCGCGCGGCCGACGTCATTCCAAATCACCGAAGCTGGGTCACCGTGACTTCGAGCTGAAACTGCCGCTTCGAATTGGGATCATCCATGCTGCCAATGAGGATCGGCTTGCCGACAACCAACAACGTACTGCCCGAGATCTTGATCTGCCGAACGATGGGCGGTGATCCTCCTGCATGTTCGGAGTCGTTGCTGGTATCAAGATTGCTGACATCGGCGTGCACGATCAACACGCATTCACCGCCGCGATCCTGCAGTTGAGCCCAGATGTTCGTGCCCACATCCAGGTACTGCCATTGCGAGGCAGGTACGCTGAGGCTGGAAGCCGAGACTACGGGGACCCGCGTGCCGATCTTGATGTCATTGGGTTCTGCAGTGGTCTGATCCATTGAGTAATGCCGCGTGTTTACGATTTTTCCATCCGCCAGTTCTTTGAAGGCAAAATCCAGGCGATACGGCTGTATCGGCTGGAATTTTGAGGTTTGCGCCGGTGCATTGTTTTTTGATTCTTCCTGGGCGCGCGCCGAGCATAGGCCACAGCCGAGTCCAATGAAGATTAGGGCAACGAACACTACAACTGTTCTTCGCATGTTTGCTCACCTTTCCTGTTGAATCGAATCGGAACGCTGGTTCTGTAAAGCGCCATTATTCATTTGCCTCTGTGCCTCAAGATCGAATTCCTCTTGTGCTTGGGCGATCAGCATGGCTTCTTTAGGAAACGACCGAACATATCGGACCAAAGCGAGCTCCTGCTCGCTTAAGGGCTGCGGCGAGGGGAACTGGTCGAGCTTCGGACTGTCGGCGATCACGGCTGCGGGTTGCGCGGGATGTTTCGGGGTTCGGCGCACTCGCCGCACCGGTGCGATTGTCTCGTGGCTCTCGGCGTGCACTTCTGCGACGAACGGCGAATTTCTCGAAGCCCGCGACGAAACCGGTGGACGCTTGGCGATCACGGGATGAGCAGTTTCTCCGAATCGCAAACTCACCGCAATTGCCAACAGCGCGACCGCTGCCACGGCGGCAGCAGCGAAACCCCACTTCCACCACGAACGCGTGACCTCGCGGGATTGCCCAGCGCGCAGGTTCGCAAGGATTCTCTCTTCCAGTCCCGTGTGCGGCCTTGCGTCGGCGTATTTTGCCAGAGCTGCATCCAGCAGCCGCTCGAGATCGCCGGTGCTGGAATCTTGTGGATGATTGGTCTGTCGCATAATCACCATTTCCGGTTTAGCGTTTGGGAAAGCTTTTCTTTCAAAATTTGACGTGCCCGAAATACCCGCGATCTCACCGCTGCTTCATTGATTCTCAGGGTCGCGGCCACTTCTTTCGGCGACATTTCTTCGATGGTCGACAGGATCAGCGGCTCGCGCAGCTTTGCCGGTAGGGCCGCGATCAGCTTCGTGACAGTTGTGGCGATCTGCGCTCCGTGTAGGCTGTCGTCGGCCCGCGTGCCGGAATCGGCAATCTCCACCCGTGGTTGCTCAGGATCGTCCAGCGGGATTTCTCCTTTGCTCTTCAAGTGACGGCTGCGATCGATGGCGACGCGCCAGGCAATCCGCGCCAGCCAGGTTTTCGGATCGTCCACTGAAGCCAGCTTCGGGCTGTAGCGCAGCACACGCAAGAAGGTTTCCTGCGTGGCGTCTTCGGCGTCGTGATGGCGTCGCAGAACGGCATAGGCGATGCGGTAGACGAGCCGCGAATACTGGCGAACAAGCAATGCGAGCACGGCGTCCGTCTGCTCAGAGTCGCTGGTTTCGGCGCCGCTACGGTTGATCGTGGTCACGCCGCTCAGGATCGCCTCTCCCGCCACCACTCGTTTGCCCTCAAACATGAAGACCGTCCAGCAGACCGCTTTGTTCAGGAATTTCTTCGGAAGAACGAAGGTAGAGACGTTGCTTGCAGCATGGGCGCGTTTATCAGGAGGACAACGGATTGCCACCGCCGGCAAAGACGTCACAACTTAACGTCTCTACGAGTCAGAGTCCGACGAACACCGGCTCTGGCTCAAGCCGCACGTCCCAGGTTTCCTGGACGCGGCGTTGGATTTGGTCTTTCAGGGCAAGGATGTCGGCGGCGTTGGCTCCGCCGCGGTTGATGAGCGCGAGCGTGTGTTTGCTCGAGATGCCGGCGTGGCCGAGCATGTATCCGCGGCAGAATCCGGAATGCTCGACCAGCCATGCCGCGGAAATTTTCTTATTCTTGTCGAGCGCCGGGTAGCTGGGGACGATGAGTCCTTTGGCGGCGGCACGTTTGTTCAGATTGCCGTGCGCTTCGTCCGAAAGGACAGGATTCTTGAAGAACGATCCGGCACTACGACAGTCGGGATCGCCTTCGACGATCAGCATACCTTTGCGGGCGCGGATCTGGCGGACGGCCTCGCGGGTCTCGGCGAGACTCGGTGAGGCTGCGCGACCTTCGAAGTATCGTTTCAAGTCAGCGTAGGCAAGATGCGACGCCGCGCCCAGCGCGAGCGCATAAGTGACGCGGAGAATGATGAATCGCCCGCGTTCGGTCGTGTTGAAGATGCTGGAGCGGTAGGCAAAGCCGCAGGCCTCATGGCAGAGTTCGCGGACTTGGTTGTCTTTAGGATCGAAGACTTCGACCGACTCGATCGTGTCGGAGACTTCTTGTCCGTAGGCGCCGACGTTCTGGACCGGAGTGCCGCCGACGCTGCCGGGAATTCCGCTGAGGCATTCGACTCCCCCGCAATTCGCATCAACGGCCGTCGAAACAAAGTCGTCCCAGGATTCGCCGGCGCCGACCTCGAAGATTACTCTGCCGTCGGTTTCACCCGGTTGGCGCTCGATTCCGGTGATCGCGATTTTGAGGACGAGTCCGGGCCAGCCTGCGTCGGAGACGACGAGGTTGCTGCCGCCGCCGAGGATGAAGAGAGGCAGATCCCGCGCGCGGGCGAAGTCGACCGCGTCTTTCACTTCGCTGCGCGATTTCGCTTCTACAAAGAAGCGCGCCGAACCTCCGAGGCGGAAGGTCGTCAGCGGAGCGAGTGGAACATTTTCCTGAACTGGCATGGATCGCCTTCAATATACACAGCTGCAATGACGTCGGCGAACTTGCTCGTGGCCATAGAGACGTTGCACGCAATGTCTCTCCGACGACGGCACGGTACAATGGAATCAATCTACTCAGAGAGGAACTCAGAATCATGCCGATGTATCCAGAAATTATGGTTGTGCCGATGCGCGAAGAGTTGACGCGTCTGGGAGTCGAAGAGTTGCGCAGCGGGGAAGAGGTGGATCGTGCGCTGAAGACGCCCGGGACGACGATGGTCGTGGTGAACTCGATCTGCGGGTGCGCGGCAGGGAGGATGCGTCCGGCAGTCCGGATGGCGTTGCAGAGTTCGGTGAAGCCGGATCACTTGTTTTCCGTGTTTGCCGGGCAGGACACGGAAGCGACCGAGCGGGCGCGGAATTATTTCACTGGGCAGCCGCCATCTTCGCCGTCGATCGCGATTTTGCGCGAAGGGCAACTTGTGTACATGATGCCGCGGCGCGATATTGAATCGCGTGAAGCTCCGGCGATTGCCGCGGATTTGAAGGCGGCGTTCGAGCAGCATTGTGGGAAGGGCGTCGCGGCACGATCGTAAGTGCTGGTGGCTGGAGAGACGTAGCAAGCTGCGTCTCCACGGGCTATTTGCCGGGCTTCGTGGCGAAGAACGTCTTCACTACAATTCCATTCGGCTGCATGCCTACCGGGATCAGGGTCAGCAGGGAGTACTCCGATGTTTCCAGGGTGCGGCGCGGCGTGCGCTTTTGAATTACCGTGACATCTCCGGATTCCGAATCCACGGCAAGCAAATAATTCTGGTCGGGCGTTAATGCAAGACTATCCGGATGGCTGCCCACCGGAAGCGTGGTGATGCGGCGTCCCATATCGATGTCGTAGACGGCGACGCTGTTCGATCCGAAATTCGAAACGTAAAGACGGGAGTTGTCGAGCGTGACGACGGCGTGGGACGGATTGTGTCCGATCTCCTGGCTGCTGCCAACTTCGTCGTTGCCGGTTTCGATAATCGAGATGCTGTCGGAGTCGAAGTTGCAGACAATCATTTCGCCGCCATCCGGCTTAAGCGTGAGGCTGACGGGCGTATGGCCGACGTCGATCAGCGCGAGCACGCGATCTTCGTGATGAGCCGGCGTAGCCAGTTGGATGGAGGCGACCTGCGATGATCCGGAGCAAGAGACGAAGGCCTTGCTGGAATCGGGAACGATGGCAATGTCTTCGGGCTGCCGGCAGACGGGCAGGGTGGCGCGGACGTGGAGCAGTTTGGCGTCGATGATCGAGACGGTATTGTCTCCGCGATTCGAGACCACGACGGTGGATCCGTCTGGCGAAACACGCGCCAGACCTGGGGACGCGCCTACCCGGATATTCCCGATGACGATGCGCTTCTCGAGATCGATGACGCTCACATTGGACGATCCGGAGTTGGCGACGTAGGCGCGCTTGCCGTCTTCGGAGACGTCGATGAAATATGGGCGGGCGTGAACGGCGATCGTGGCGGCGATGGTATTCGTCTCGGCGTCGATGATGCTGATGCTGTCGGAGCCGGCGTTGACGACATAGATTTCATTTTTCCTGCTGTTGGCGGCAACGCCGGTGGGTTCGCTGCCGACGTGTAGCGTCTTGGCCAGCGCGAATGTGCGCAGGTCGATCACGCTGACGGTGTTGCTCTTGCCATTCGTGACGTAGGCATATTCGCGGAAGGCGGGGCTGTAGTCGGTGAGGGACTGCTCGCGAAAGTACCACCAGCCGAATCCGGCGAGGATGGGGAGCAGGACAGCGATGAACAGGACTTTGCGCAAGACGGTTGTCGGTTAAGGAAGAAAAGCTTAGCAGAAAGCCGACCGGGCAGATTCACTTTGGTTCAATCACCGTGAGCCGGTCGATGTTCTGAAAATGGCGTTTATTGAAAGTGGCGACTGCACTTCCATGTTCCAGTGCGGTTGCGGCGACGATCAGGTCGTAATAGCCGATCATCTTGCCCGATGACTCAAGTTCCGCCCAAACACGAGCATGCTCAATGGCGGTCGCTTCCGTATAGTGGAGAACCGGCAAGCCTTTCGTGATCATCTTGACATAGGCTTCGCGCCGGGGTCGATGGGCGGCGCTGGCGCGTTCTATGCCATGCCAAAGCTCAGCCACGGTGATGGCGGCAATGGCGGGGTCACTTTCGGCCTGCGTTTCAAGCCACGACGCCAGATCGAACAAGCCGCGCTCGCCGCGAATGACAACGTCGGTGTCGAGGATGACCGGCATTGCAGTGGGGACTCGCTTACTTCCGCCATTTGTCAACGGGCGGCTTCAGAATCCGGCGCGCCGCGCGAAGGTCGCGACGCCAAGCCCGCGCTTCTTCCGACGACAGGTGAAACTCACGCAGTGCGGTGGCCAGCCTTCGCACGGAACCGCTTTTCGTCTCTTCCGGGACCAGTCGGGCGACTGGCGTGCCGTTCTTCACCAGTACGATCGTCATCCCTTGATAACGCACGCGGTTGACGCAATCGGCAAAATTGCGGGCAGCTTCGGTAACGGAGATCACTGTCTTTTTCATAAAATCAGATTTTATGATTATACAGTATTTTGGCGGATCATGTGGTCTGGGGAATTGCTCGAGTCATTGGGTGCCAAGGCGCAGAGAGGGATGTTCGTCGGGCGCTCACTGGCGAGCGCGCTGCTTGACCGGAGCGCAAAGGAAGAGCGAGGAGGGCGCAAACGACCGCTGTTAAGGCAATGCACCTCATCATCAATTGCTTCTGTTTGCGTTTACTTCGCTGCGACGGTTTCCGTCACACAGATCTCCAGCACGCTGCGTCCGACGACAGGTGCGATCTGGCGGACTTGCTTCATCAGTTCGTCGAACTGGTCGGGGAACAGAGACTGCGGTCCGTCGGAAAGCGCCTCGTCGGGTGCTGGGTGAACTTCGACCATGAGTCCGTCGGCGCCGACGGCGACTGCGGCGCGGGAGAGAGGCGTGACTTTGTTGCGCTTGCCGGTGCCGTGGCTGGGATCGACAAGGATCGGCAGATGGCTGAGGCGCTGCACCGCGGGCACCACGCTCAGGTCGAGCGTGTTGCGTGTATGGTCGGCAAAGGTGCGGACGCCCCGTTCGCAGAGTGCGACGTTGTAGTTGCCTTCGCTGAGAATGTACTCGGCCGCCATCAGGAATTCTTCAAGAGTGGCCGACATGCCGCGCTTCAGGAGAACGGGCTTGCGGGCGCGTCCGGCGCGCTTCAGCAGAGAGAAATTCTGCATGTTGCGGGCGCCGATCTGGATGACGTCGGCATATTCTTCGACCAGGTCAAGGGATTCGTGATCGATCGCTTCGGTGATGATCCGCATGCCGAACTGCTGGCGGACTTCGGCCATGATGCGCAGGGCTTCTTCGCCGAGTCCCTGGAATGAATACGGTGAGGTGCGGGGCTTATAAGCGCCGCCGCGGAAGAACTGGGCGCCCGCTTTCTGCACGCGTTCGGCAACGGCGAAAGCCTGCTCGCGGCTTTCAATCGCGCAAGGTCCGGCAACGACGGCGAGGGCCGGTCCGCCGATCGTGGCGTTGGTTCCGGGGAAGCGAATGATGGTGTTTTCTTCCTTCACATCGCGGCTGACGAGCTTGTAGGGCTTCGAGACCTGAATGACTTCCTGCACGCCCGGCATTTCTTCGAGCGTGCCTTGCTCGACTTCTCCCTTATTGCCGGTGATGCCGATGGCGGTGCGCGTGGCGCCGGGCATGGGGTGCGCGCGGTATCCAAGCTTTTCGATTTTTTCGCAAACGGCTCGGACCTGCTCTTCGCTGGCCTGCGCCTTCATGACAACGAGCATGACTTCTCCTCGGGCGGAAGTTGCGCGTGACGTAGGACTCCGCCCTTGCGGGTCAAACCATTAAGTTTATCCGGCGGGCCGGAACCCGGCAATCAGGAACTGTTTTGTGAATCGGGCCGCGCCGGCGACACATCTATTAGTCTGCCGCGGTCGCAATTCGGATCTGGAACAATGTATTCTTCAACTTCTTCATTCTGCTGTCTTTAACCTTTTCATTTGAGGGCAAGGAGGTTTTTATGAGCACTCGCGTACAGGATATTTCGGCGAGCAATGCAGGAACTTTGTCGCTGCTTGGGCAGAGAACTGTTCACCGCGTCGGCTTTGGCGCGATGCGGATCACGGGCGACGGCATCTGGGGTCCGCCGAAAGACCGGGCACAGGCATTGGTAGTGTTGCGGCGCGCGGTGGAGTTGGGCGTCAATTTTATTGATACGGCGGATTCTTACGGTCCCGACGTCAGCGAAGAGTTGATCGCGGAAGCGCTGTTTCCTTATCCGAAGGATCTGGTGATTGCGACCAAGGGTGGATGGGTGCGTCCAGGACCGAATCTGTGGGCGCACGACGCGACGCCGGAAC
The DNA here is from genome assembly GCA_963763845.1 of uncultured Acidobacteriota bacterium. GTDB lineage: Bacteria > Acidobacteriota > Terriglobia > Terriglobales > Acidobacteriaceae > Sulfotelmatobacter. The sequence continues at coordinate 68,962 of CAVXPX010000002.1, read as the reverse complement.
ATCTGCGCGAGGCGATCGACGGCAGCCTGAAGCGATTGCGGTTGGAGCGGATTGATTTGTATCAGCTGCATGCTCCGGCTCCGGTGACTCCGTTTGACGATTCGGTGGGAGCGCTGGCGGATTTGCAGGAAGAAGGGAAGATCCGTCTGGTGGGATTGTCGAATGTGACGCGCGAACACGTGGAACGGGCACAGAAAATTGCGCCGATTGCGTCGGTACAGAACCGCTACAGCTTTGCCGATCGTGAATGGGATTCGCTGGTGGATTATTGTTCGCAGAACGGAATTGCGTTTATTCCGTGGTTCCCGCTCGGAGCGGGCAAAGCCGCGCATGAGGCGCTGAACGCGGTGGCCAAGGCGCATGGGGCGGCACCGCTCCAGGTGGCGTTGGCGTGGTTGTTGCAGAGGTCGCCGGTGATGCTTCCGATTCCGGGGACGTCTTCTGTGAACCACCTCGAAGAGAATCTGGCGGCAGCGTCGTTGCGATTGACGAGCGAGGAGTTCCGGAAGTTGGCGGACGTGAAACGGTAAGAGCGACGTGGTGCGACATCGACCGTGGGGGCGTTCACGTCCCCACGATTTTTTGTTGGCCCATATACTCAACCGATGGCGGGGGAACGGGACATTCTGAAATTGCCGGCGCCGAAACGAGCGCCGAAGCTGACGTCCCGGCGGATTGGGATTCATACTTCTTCGGCTGGAGGCGTGCAGAATGCCGCGGAGCGCGCCTACCGCTTGGGATGCAACACGCTGCAGATTTTTTCGTCGAGCCCGAGGCAATGGGCTCCGTATGAACTGGGAGCTCCGCAGTGCGACGAGATGAATCGTCTGCGCGCTCGATACGATCTGAAGCCACTGGCAATTCATACGAATTACCTGGTGAATCTGGCCGCGTCGAACGAGTTGTTTCTCCGCAAGTCGATGGAAGCGTTTCGCGGCGAAGTAGAGCGGGCGCTGTCGTTAGGCGCGGATTATCTGGTGCTGCATCCGGGATCGTTTCGCGGCGCGGACCGCGAACACGGACTGCTGCGCACAGCAGCGGCGATTGCGGCGTCGTCGCAGGGACTGGATCTGGCGAAGGGAGGGTTGACGATCCTGATCGAGAATACAGCGGGAGCCGAGTTCTCGCTGGGCGGCAGCTTCGAGCAGGTTGCGGAGGTGCTGGAGCGTCTGGAAGGGATCGTCCCGGTGGGGGCCTGCATCGATACATGCCATACACATGTGGCTGGATACGACATCGTCAGTCAGGAAGGCATCTACGAGACGCTGCGTCATCTGGATGCGACGATTGGCCTCAGCCGGGTGAAGGTGTGGCACTGCAATGACGCCAAGGCTGCGCGCGGCTCGAAGCTTGACCGGCATGAGCACATCGGGAAGGGAACGATCGGGACAGAGACGTTCCGGATACTGCTCAATGATCTGCGGCTCGCGCGCGCGGCATTTATCGCGGAGACGCCGATTGACCGTCCGGGGGACGACCGAAGAAACGTGGCTGCCCTGAAGAAACTGGTCGTAGAGTTGTAGAGACGTATCTGGCTACGTCTCAGCCGGCGTTCACGAGTCCCGAACAGCGTACATGCTGCCGGCAGAGACGTTGCCGGCAACGTCTCTACGCGGGGCATTGTAGAATCTAGGTTTCAGCATTTCGTCGCAGATCCGTATGCCATCCGAAGAAAAAACCAAAGCCACTATGACTCAAGCTGATCGTCCCAATGATGAACGCTACGATGCCCAGCGCGTCGAGATGAAATGGTTCGAGCGCTGGCAGCAGGATGCGTCGCTTTACGCCGCCGAGCCGCACTCGACGAAGAAGAAATACTACGTGCTCGAAATGCTGCCGTATCCCTCGGGCGCGCTGCACATGGGACACGTGCGTAATTACTCGATCGGCGACGCGCTGGCGCGCTACATGTGGATGAACGGCTATAACGTGCTGCATCCCATGGGATGGGATTCGTTTGGCTTGCCGGCGGAGAACGCCGCAATTTCAAACAACACGCCGCCGCGGGAATGGACACTGCGCAACATCGCGAACATGAAGGCGCAGATGAAGCGGCTCGGATTCGCGTATGACTGGTCGCGCGAAGTTACAACCTGCTTTCCCGAATACTATCGCTGGAATCAATGGTTTTTTCTGAAGCTCTACGAGCGCGGATTGGTTTACCGCAAGAAGAGCAAGGTGAACTGGTGTCCGAAGTGCGCCACGGTGTTGGCGAACGAGCAGGTTCTGGGTAACGGATGTTGCTGGCGCCACGAAGACACGCTGGTGGAACAGCGCGAGTTGGAGCAGTGGTTCGTGCGCACAACGAAGTACGCTGAAGAATTGTTGCGCGATCTCGACAAGCTGGAGGGCTGGCCCGACAAGGTGCGCACCATGCAGCGCAACTGGATCGGCCGCAGCGAAGGCACGCTCGTCGATTTCAAACTCGAAGGCAATCCTGGGCCGGCCGGTTCGACGATCAGCGTATTCACGACTCGCGTCGACACGATCTACGGCGCGACTTCGGTGCAGCTTGCGCCCGAGCATCCGCTGGTTGCCGACTTCACTCGTTATAACCAGCCGCTTGGCGATGCAGTAAAACAGATGATTGCCGAGCAGCGAAAGGCGAAAGAGACGGGCGACATCGGGGAGATCGAGAAGCACGGCGTGAACACGCACCGCTTCGCGATCAATCCCTTCAGCGGGGAAAAGGTTCCCATCTGGATCGCCAATTATATCCTGATGGATTACGGCACGGGCGCGATCATGAGCGTGCCGGCACACGACGAGCGCGACTACGAGTTCGCGAAGAAATACAAGCTGGAGATACGGCTCGTCATTCTTCCGATCTCGAACGATCCCGAAGAGACGATGACGGAGCCGCAGTTGCCCTTTGTGGCGCACGACGGAATGACGATCAACTCCGGACCGTTCAGCGGAGTGAGTTGCGCCGACGCGATCAGGAAGATGTCGGCGTATGCCGAAGAAAAGGGATTCGGCAAGGCGACCGTGACGTACCGTCTGAAGGACTGGGGCATCTCGCGCCAGCGCTACTGGGGTACGCCGATTCCGATGCTCTATTGCGAAAAGGACGGCATCGTGCCCGTGCCAGAAAAAGATCTGCCGGTGATCTTGCCCGAAAACGTGAAGGTCACACTGGCTGGTGGTTCGCCGCTTGGCGGCGTTCCCGAGTTTGTGAATGCTACTTGCCCGAAGTGCGGTGGTCCGGCGCGTCGCGAAACCGACACGATGGATACGTTTGTCGATTCATCCTGGTACTTCTACCGGTACACCGACGCCCACAACGACCGCGCTCCCTTCGACAGCAAGGTCGCCCAATACTGGTTCGGCGATCGCGGGATCGATCAATACATCGGTGGCGTTGAACATGCGATCTTGCACTTGATTTATTCGCGCTTCTGGACGAAGTTCATGCGCGACTTGGGCATGATTACAAACGACGAGCCCGTCGAGCGGCTCTTCACGCAAGGCATGGTGATCAAAGAGGGCCGCAAGATGTCCAAGAATCTGGGCAACGTCGTTTCACCCGATGAGATGGTGGCCCGCTACGGGGCCGATGCGGCGCGCTTGTACAGTTTGTTTGCGGCTCCTCCGGACCGCGATCTGGACTGGCAGGATTCGGGAATCGAGGGGATTCAGCGCTTCCTGGGGCGGGTGTATCGATTTTTTGTGAAGAATTCGTCGGCCGGAACCGCGCAGGCAAAGATGTCGCAAGCAACGTCTCTGCAGCCGGAGGCGCGGGCAATTCAACGCAAGTTGCACCAGACGATCAAGCGTGTGAGCGACGACTTCCAGGGACGCTGGCACTTCAATACGTGCATCTCCGCGATCATGGAATTGGTGAATGCTCTCTACGCGGCCGAAGATGCGATTGCACGGAAGATAGTCCCGGCAGCGTTTTTAGCTGAAGTGCAGCGCGATCTGATTTTGTTGCTGGCGCCTTTCGCTCCGTATCTAGCCCACGAACTATGGGAGATGAACGGAGAGCAGGGAAGTCTGTTGCGGACGGCCTGGCCGAAGTATGATCCCGAGCTCGCGAAGGAAGAGGAAATTGAGATCCCGGTGCAGGTGAATGGCAAACTGCGCAGCCGCATTGTTGTGCCTGCGGATTCGACCGAGGAATTCGTCATAGGGCAGGCGCTGGCCGATGAGAAGATTAAATCGATTATCGCCGGCAAGCAGATCGTGAACAAGATCTATGTGCCGGGCAAGATGGTGAATCTGGTCGTGAAATAGCGCTCGGCGCTCGGCGGCTTGATACGAACCGGGAACACCGGGTTCCTCGACTACGCTGGCCGCTCGTCAACCAGCATCCTCGCTCGGAATGACAGCGACCGATGAATGCTGAGCCGCGACGTTCCCTTTTGCAGTTCCCTCATGTGAGTTATCCTGACAACACATGTCGCTCTCGCCTACGGCTGAAGGATTTCGCACCGCGTTTCGGCGGCCGTTGTTTTCGTTTGCGGAGATCAGTTGGCGCTGGGCTTTCGGCGGCACCGCAGTCGTCCTATTCTTGTTCGGTCTAATCGAATTCCTCGATACGCTGCCCGTGACGAGCGGCGAACTTCTTTTCCTGCGCAGCAAGCAGCCGTTTCTTGTAGAGCAGGCCATCGCGCATATTTTGCGCGGCAGCCTTGGCCGCGGAGTGATGACGGCGGCGTTTGCAGCATTGTTGCTGATGATGCTCTGGCTGATTGCGGCGTCATTCGGCCGGATTGCCACGGTTCGCGCGCTGGCTGACCATTTTTGGAAGGACGAACGCGATCAGATTCGCGCCGACTGGTGGACGCTGCTGAGTCTGAATTTCCTGCGCGCAGTGGTTGTGATTGCTGTTGGCGTCGGGCTGGCCGGAGGCGCGATGCTGGCCGGGGCTGTTTCCCCTTCGAGTGATTCCGCGCCTGGCGTTGGATTTCTCTTTTTCCTTCCGATCGCTGCGCTAATCCTTCTCGCTGGCTGGCTGTTGAACTGGTTTTTATCGCTCGCCACGATGTTCGCCGCCGGCGATGGCGAAGATGCAGCGGGAGCGATCTCGGCTGCAGCAACTTTCTGCGCGGAACGTACTGGAGCCGTGTTCGCTGTGAGTATCTGGACCGCGCTGGCTCATCTGGTCGGGTTCGTGATCGGGTGCAGCGTGATCTCGATGTTGGTCGGTCTCGCCGGCGCACTCCACTGGCGGGTGATCGCTCTGGGCATCATTATCGTCACGCTTTTGTATTTCGCGTTCGCCGATTGGCTGTACGTGGCACGGTTGGCGGGATACGTCTTCATTGCCGAGACACCCGAATCTCGGCTGCGACCTCCAACTCCAGTCACGCCGATTACTCCGCCGCTGCAGACAGCGATCGACCGCGATGAATTAATTCTGAGTGATGTGCCCGGCCTGGTTTCGGAAACCTAACTTGTTATGTCTTGCCCGAGAATTGCACAAGATGCTGAGAGTAACCTTGCAAGTAACGTGACTACGAAATCCTTTACACCTTGTCCGCCAATTTGAGAAACTCATGCGTGGAATCCAAATCCCCGCACAATCCCTTGCAAAATCAATCCATCGTCATTCTGGACTTTGGCGCGCAGTACACCCAGCTGATCGCGCGCCGGATCCGCGAACAGAGCGTCTTTTCGGTCGTGTTGCCGTGCACGGAGAAGCTGGCAGAGGTGAAGAGTCATAACCCTGTCGGCATTGTGCTTTCGGGCGCGCCGTGGTCGGTGTACGACAAGGACGCCCCGCCGGCGGATGCGCATGTCTTTGACATGGGCATTCCCGTGCTTGGAATCTGCTACGGGCTGCAGTTCATGGTGCACACGCTGGGCGGCAAGGTGCGTCCGGCGGACAAGCGCGAATACGGCTCGGCGGAGATCGACATCGTTTCGGATTCCGTTTTGTTTCAGGGGCTCGCGAAAAAGCTCGCGGTGTGGATGTCGCATGGCGACGAGGCGCTGGAACTGCCTCCCGGCTTCGAGTTGATGGCGAAGACGCATTACGCGGTGGCCGGAATCCAGAACGTGGCGAAGCAGTGGTATGCGGTGCAGTTTCATCCCGAAGTGCACCACACGCCACAAGGCACCCAGATTCTGAAAAACTTCATCTTTCAGATTTGCGGGGCGAAGCCGACGTGGACAGCGCAGCATTTTATCGATTCGACGATCGAGCAGATCAAGCAGCAGGTTGGCACGGGACGCGCGATCTGTGCGCTTTCGGGCGGCGTGGATTCGTCGGTGGCGGCCGTGCTGGTGGATCGCGCGCTTCGCGATGCGAAAGGGAAGTCGCGCCTGACGTGCGTCTTTGTGAACAATGGCGTGCTGCGCAAGAACGAATTCGAGAAAGTGCAGAACACGCTGCGAGACAAGCTGGGACTGCACCTGGAAGCGGTGGATGCCAGCGATCGCTTTCTCGGGAAACTTGCCGGAGTGAGCGATCCGGAAAAGAAGCGGAAGATTATCGGCAATGAGTTTATCAAGGTCTTCGAGAAGGAAGCTCGGCGCATCGAGAAGACCGAGGGCAAGGTGAAATGGCTGGTGCAGGGAACGCTTTATCCGGACGTGATTGAATCGCGCTCAGTGCGCGGGCCTTCACAGGTGATCAAGTCGCATCACAACGTTGGTGGACTGCCGGCGAAGATGAAGCTCAAGCTGATCGAGCCGCTGAAAGACTTATTCAAAGATGAAGTGCGTAAGATTGGGCGCGATCTTGGGATGCCGGTAGAGATCCTGCAGCGGCAGCCATTCCCGGGACCGGGACTCGCGGTGCGGGTTCTCGGCGAAGTCACGCCGGCGCGGCTGGCTTTGCTGCGCGAATGCGATGACATTGTGGTCGGCGAAATCAAAGAGGCCGGGCTTTACAACAAGGTCTGGCAATCGTTTGCTGTGTTGCTGCCGGTGATGTCGGTCGGCGTGATGGGCGACATGCGGACCTATGCGTATACGTGCGCGATCCGGGCGGTGACTTCGGAAGATGGGATGACAGCGGACTGGGTTCCGCTGCCGCACGAAGTGCTCAAAATCATCTCGACCCGCATCGTGAATGAAGTCAAAGGCGTGAACCGCGTCGTCTACGACATCACCTCGAAGCCACCGGGGACGATCGAGTGGGAGTGACGTAACGTTTCGGCATTCAGCAATCAGCCCTTAGCATTCAGGCGTCGGCCAAAAGACACTGCTTGCAGACTCATTGCGGCAATAATCCGAGGATGACCAGTTCCGTCCGAAGTGCGGCGGGATCGGTGAATTGGATGCCGTGCATACCCAACGTCGTGGCTGCATCGACGTTGTGGCGCAGATCGTCAATGTAAACCGCTTGCGCTGGATTCACGGCGTGAGTTTCGCAGAACAATTGGAAGATCCGCGGGTCCGGTTTAATCAGGCGCACGTGACCGGAGAGCAGGATTCCGCGAAACCAGTTCAGAAAATCAAAGCGTCTTTGCGCTGCCGGGAATGTCTCAGACGACCAGTTACTCAAGGCGTAAATGGGAACGCCGCGGGATCGTAGCTCGGCAAGAATCTCGACCGTGCCCAGAATCGCACCGCCCAGCATTTCGTCGTAGCGCTCCAGCCATGCGTCGATGAATTCCGCGTATTCGGGATGTTGTTTCTTCAGCACGGCGCAGCCTTCGGCGAGGGTGCGGCCGGCATCCTGCTGGACGTTCCAATTGGAAGTGCAAACGTTGGCGAGGAAATGCTCCATGGCGGCCTCATCGGCGCCGAAAAGCTTGCGGTAGAGATATCGCGGATTCCAGTCGATCAAAACTCCGCCCAGATCGAAGACTGCGACAGAACGATTCTTCATCTTTTCGATTTTATCGAATTGACCGCTGTTGAAAGTGGGCTCAATCCTGATCCCGATTGAACTTGAGGCCAATCCGCGAATTCGGCCAAAATTGCGGCGGCATAAGCCATCATCTGCTCAGGAGGAGGCTGGCGATTTCTCGCGCCGCGGCACTGTACCTTTCCAGCAGGATCTCTAATTTCGGATGTCGGCCAGCAATTGCTCGACTTCTTTCTTCAGGTCCGCCGTCAATGGCAGGAACGGCAGCCGCGCCGGCCCTCCGTAATAACCGTTGAAGTCCATGCCATGCTTGATGCCGGGGATTCCAAGTTCGCCGCCAATCCTCTGTGCAGCGCTGATGATGCGCTCTTGCTTCAGGCGGGCAAGATCGGCGTCTCCTTCTTTCCAGGCAGCGTAAATTTCATAGCAGGCCGTGGGTGCAGCGTCGGCAAACGCGAGAATGGCGCCAACAGCTCCGGCGTCGAGCGAGGGATGCAGTTTATGCGCCGCTCCCACGAGCACCTGAAATCCAATTTCCTTCTGGCGCGTCTTCATTTTGCCCACGACGGTAACTGCGGAAGACGAGGGCTTCATTGTCGACGATCCAGAAAGCACGCTCACCGGAACAAGTTCCCCACCGTCTGCCGGCGTAGCTGCGGCGGCCGCAATCATGCGCGGAGTCACAGCATCGAACGTCTCTGTAACGGTTGCGCTCCTTTTGACATGCCGCGTGGCTTCGACCATCCTGCCCACCTTTTCGACGTCTCCGCTCGACTCTTTAATTCCGATCAGATTCACATGCTCTGCCAGTTCGATCACCACTTCCGCCGGAATGTCATAGCCGGTCGCTTGCGGGAAGTTGTAAATGATCACCGGCAGCGGCGACCGGTCGGCAATGGTTCGATAGAACGCGAGCATATTCGCCGGCAGCATCTGCTTCTTGTAGTAATGCGGGGTGCGCACCATGGCGACGTCGTAGCCGAGTTCGGTGGCATATTCCGTGAGGCGAAGCGTCTCGTTCGCGGACTCGATGCCCGTTCCCGCGATCAGGACTTTATTCGGAGCCGCGGCCTGCCGCGCGCACTTCAGGACATCGCGCCGCTCCTGGTCAGAGAGCATGATGGCCTCGCCCGTCGAGCCCTGAACAACGATACCCGCCACCGGAGTGCGCGAGTAGCGTTCTACGTTGTGCTCCAGCTTTTTGAAATAGATATTGCCATCGGGATAGAAGGGCGTGGTGATTGGGGGAAAGATACCTTGTAAGAGCATGTCTGATTCCTCAACGCCATCAGGATACTATGCAGCCACTCGATCAGCGAAGATTGGGCGAGTTGATGCGGTAGCTGTACAACCGCGCCTGATCCTGCCGGACAATCCAGATGAAGCTTTCTTGCCCTTGGCCGAGCGCGAATTCAGTATTAAAGACCTGATCCACGGTGGTCCGCCCGTTTGTCCAGCTCACGTGAAAACCCGCTGCTTTTTTGTTGCCCGAGTCTCCCATCTTCTCGTGAACCATCTGCAGGAACTTGACGATATCGGGCCGGTTTCCAGATCGGCGGAATTCATCCGAAGCCTCTTCGTAGATCGCATCGTAATCGGAGTTGTTCAGTTCCTGGTGAAAGCGATCCGCAGCCGCGGATGTGATCCCGTAATTCCGGTAGGTGCGTCTCCCCAGCGCCCATACAACGATCGCGAGTCCAACTGCCAGCAGGACCAGCAGTACCATCAACCGCTTGAGTGTTTGATTTTTGGCCGGCGGAACAGCAGGCGGCACAGGCTGCGAAGCGGACCAGTTGCTCATCGCGAGCTCCGTCAATCGGAACGGAATTACACCACGTTCCCGGACTTATCGCAAATTGACGTGTCGTTCCGCATGCAACTGCTGCAGGGCGCGCACGTTCACCTCACCGCGTTGTAGAGCTGCAATGCCTTCGGCGGCGGCACGCGCTGCTGCCAGCGTTGTGATCGTCGGAATCCTGGCGGTTACGGCGGCGCGGCGGATTGCCTTCTCATCAAACCAGGGCTCTTGTCCGGTCGGAGTATTAACGACCAGTTGAATGCGCTGACCTTTAATGAAGTCGACAACGTTCGGGCGTCCTTCTTTTACTTTGTAGACGCGTTCGACATTCATGCCCGCGGACTCGATCACGTCGGCGGTCCCAGCAGTTGCCACGATCTTGAATCCCATGTCGACAAATTTTCTAGCGACCGGTGCCACATGACGCTTGTCGTGATCTGTCACGCTGATGAACACTGCGCCCTGTGTGGGTAACTTCTGGCCCGCGGCCAGTTGCGCCTTGGCGAACGCTTCGCCGAAGTTGTCGGCGACTCCCATCACTTCGCCGGTCGATTTCATCTCGGGCCCAAGCACCGTGTCGACGCCCGGGAATTTACTCCAGGGAAAGACCGGCGACTTCACGTAGTAGCAGCTCCCGGTGTCGAGGTCGGCCCGGCGGTCGATGAAGTCCGGCAGGAATTCGCGCAGCTTGCGCCCGGTCATGAGGCGGGCCGCAATCTTCGCCAGGGGAACGCCGGTTGCCTTCGAGACAAACGGCACGGTACGCGAAGCGCGCGGGTTCACTTCAAGGACGTATACTTTGCCGCCTTCGGAACCGTTGCCCGTAGTCCCATTTCGTCGCGGAATCGCGAATTGAATATTCATCAGCCCGACGACTTTCAGCGCTTTCGCCAGTTTGAATGTGTATTCGCGCATGCGATCGAGCAGGTGCTGCGGAATATCGACCGCGGGCAGCACACACGACGAATCGCCCGAGTGAATTCCGGCTTCCTCGATGTGCTGCATAATTCCCCCGATCACGACGTCGTCGCCGTCTGCAAGCGCGTCTACGTCGACTTCGATCGCATCTTCCAGGAAGTGATCGATCAAGACGGGGCGGTCGTGCGAGTACTCTACCGCTTCCTGCATGTAGCGGACGATCGACTGCTCGTCGTAGGCAATGACCATGGCGCGCCCGCCGAGCACGTACGAAGGCCGCACCAGCACCGGGAAACCGATCCGCTTCGCGCCTTCGACCGCTTCATCGATCGAAGTTGCCATCACGCCCGGCGCCTGCGGGATCTGCAGATCTTCGAGCAACTTGTTGAATTGCTTGCGGTCCTCGGCGAGATCGATCGATTCCGGAGAAGTCCCGATGATCTTCACGCCCGCGTCTTTCAGCGGCAGCGCGAGGTTCAGCGGAGTCTGTCCGCCGAACTGCACGATCACGCCGACGTCCGCCCCCTTTGAGCTTTCATGCTGATAAATCGCCCATACATCTTCGAACGTGAGCGGCTCGAAGTAGAGCCGGTCGCTGGTGTCGTAGTCGGTCGAGACGGTCTCAGGATTGCAGTTGATCATGATCGTCTCGTACCCGTCGTCACGCAGCGCGAATGACGCGTGACAGCAGCAATAATCGAATTCGATTCCCTGACCGATGCGGTTTGGTCCGCTGCCGAGAATGATGACTTTTTTCTTGTCGGTCGGCGCGGCTTCGTCTTCGTCTTCGTACGTCGAGTAGAGATATGGCGTGAAGCTTTCGAACTCCGCCGCGCAGGTGTCAACGCGCTTGTACACGGGCATGATGCCGTGCTTTTTGCGCAGGTGCCGAACTTTTTCCTGGCCTTCGAGACGCCAGACCTGCGCCAGCCGCCCGTCAGAGAATCCCATGCGCTTCGATTCGCGCAGCACATCCGGGGGAATCGACTCCATCGGATGCTTCTCCAATTCGAGTTGCTGGTCGTTGATTTCCTTCAACTGATACAGGAACCACGGATCCATCGAGGTCATCTTGGCGATCTGCTTGACCGTGTGTCCCTGCCGCAGGGCATAGCGCACATAGGCCAACCGCTCGGGATGCGGCGTGACCAGGCGCTGCGTGAGAATCTTGGGCTCGATCTTGTCGGAACCAACTTTCTTGCCGGTATCCAGCGAGCGGATGCCTTTCATCAAAGCTTCTTTGAAGGTGCGGCCGATGGCCATCACTTCGCCGACCGATTTCATCTGCGGGCCGAGCGTATCGTCGGCGCCCGGGAATTTCTCGAACTGCCACTTCGGAATCTTTACCACAACATAATCGAGCGTCGGCTCGAAACAAGCTGGAGTCTTGCGCGTAATGTCGTTGCGGATCTCGTCAAGCGTGTAGCCGACGGCGAGTTTGGCGGCAATCTTCGCGATAGGGAATCCGGTAGCTTTGGAAGCCAGCGCCGACGACCGCGAGACGCGCGGGTTCATCTCGATCACGACCATGCGTCCGGTCTCAGGATTCACGCCGAACTGGATATTTGATCCACCGGTATCGACGCCGATCTCGCGGATGACCGCAATCGAAGCATCGCGCATCGCCTGATATTCGCGGTCGGTCAGTGTCTGCGCGGGAGCGACGGTAATTGAATCGCCGGTGTGCACGCCCATGGGATCGAAATTCTCGATCGAGCAGACAATGATGACGTTATCCTTCGTGTCGCGCATCACCTCCAGCTCGAATTCTTTCCATCCGAGAACTGACTCTTCGATCAGCGCCTCGTGTACCGGAGAAAGATCGAGGCCTCGGGCGAGCACTTCCCCGAGCTCTTCGCGGTTGTAAGCAATGCCGCCGCCGGTGCCGCCCAGCGTGAATGAGGGGCGCACGATCACCGGGAATCCAATCTTGCCCGCGAACTCAATCCCATCTTTCGCGTTGTTGACCAGCGCCGATTTGGGCACGTCGAGGCCGATCTTCTGCATCGCGTCTTTGAAGAAGAGCCGGTCTTCCGCCTTCTTGATGGCAGCGACATTCGCGCCGATCAGAACCGCGTTGTACTTTTCGAGCACGCCGCCGTCGGAAAGTTCGATGGCAAGGTTCAGCGCGGTCTGCCCGCCCACTGTCGGTAGCACGGCAAAACCCGCGCCAGGAGACATCTCGCGCTCGATGCGGATGATTTCTTCCAGATATTCCAGCGTGAGCGGTTCGATGTACGTGCGGTCGGCCGACTCCGGATCGGTCATGATGGTCGCCGGGTTCGAGTTCGCCAGCACCACTTCAAAGCCCTCCGACTTGAGCGCCTTGCAGGCCTGCGTGCCGGAGTAATCGAACTCCGCCGATTGCCCGATGACGATGGGCCCGGAGCCGAGGACTAGGATTTTCGAGATGTCAGTGCGTTTGGGCATTATTCAATTCTTGTTCTCAACTCTGTCATTCCGACCAAGTGGGTTGATCGCGAAGCGATCAACTCGTGCGTGGAGGGACCGTGTGTTCCCGCTCGGCAGCAGAGGCGCTGGCCGCGAAACGCAAGGTCCCTCGACTGCGAAGATCGTCCGCTTCGCGAATAATCTTCGCCGCTCGGGATGACAGAAATGTTTTCATCTCAACACAGCGCAGCTTCAGGCCGCGCCCTTTCAAAGCTCGGTCGCGCCGTGTCACAACCGGCCTCACATCTCAGACCTCAACGCAGCCGTAAGATGGCCCTTCGCGTCGATTTCGAATAACCGGTATCCGCACGCAGCGGTGTCAGGCTCATCAGGATCGAATGCGATCGCTAACCGAAACAATTTTCTCTGGTAGTGCGCCACGAGCCAGTATCGTCCCGCGTCGACGTTTTTGAACTCGAAGGCTCCCTCTTTACCGGTGACCGTTTTAAAAAACGGATGTGAGTTACGGCAGCATGCAATTCCTTCTTCCCAGGGATAAAGCTCCAGCTTTACATTGTTCAATTCTTTTGAGTCCATCCCCCCTCCGGGAATGGGCGTGACAAAACTCAGTTCGCCGCACAACCGATCAAAGCTCACAAACTGTGGTGAGGATTCCGCCAGGGTGACAATGACAGCAGCCAGCAACCATACGCACGAAAATGTTGCTCGCAACTTCGCCCAAACCTCTCGAGAGAAGAGAGTCCGCCTGCCGCACATCGACGATGTGATCATGTATGTTTGGCCATTGCTCGTCGCCGGCTCTCGGGTTGGTCTCATCAGTGAACCTGCTGCAACTCGGCCAACGCTGCTGACGTGGTCCCGGTTTTGAGCACTTCTTTTTTCTCGCCTTCTACGTACAGCGTCTCTCGTCTGCGTGATTCCAGTTCCACTTGCATAACGGCACCAATTGCGCTCACTCCAAATTCTCTGACCTGAGCATCCACGAAGCCAGCCTCTTGCAGGAGGGTAACGAGAGCACGGGAGTCGAACATCTGCGAATTATGCGCGCCTGGGTGAAGCACATCCTGCCATGTATGGTGCAACAGTAATCGCTCTACAAGCCTGTGGGAGGCCAATGGCGACGAATCCGCCAAATAATCTCGAACCATTTTCCCGAGGTCAGGGACCGCGATTCGCAAAATTCCAGCAGCCTTCAGAACACGCAGGCATTCCCGCGCTAATTTCAGTGCTCCCGAATAGGTAAACGCCTGAAGAGCATGGGAGGAATAAATGCAGTCCACGCTCGCATCAGCAAAGGGAAGTCCCTTGCGCACATCATGTCGTCGCACGTTGCGCGGCCACGCCGGAGTATCGAAGACCCTTCGCAGGATCGGCAGACGCGACATCAATATCGTTGGCGAGTTATCGATGTTGTACCAACCTTCAGGCGCATTGATACCGCATCCGATGTTGACTCGAACACCCTGGTGAGTCCCCTCCGGCTGCACTGCCGTCTCGACTTGGGATATAGCGGTGCTCACGACCTGCGGGAGAACTCCTCCATCATCTTCGTGAATTCCTTGAACAGATAATGCGAATCATGTGGCCCCGGTGCGGCTTCCGGGTGATATTGCACGCTGAAAAGCGGCATGTTCCGGTGACGCAGGCCTTCGAGCGTATCGTCGTTGAGATCGATGTGCGTCAACTCAACTTCGCTCTCCGCCAGCGAGTCTGGGTCGACCGCAAAGTTATGGTTGTGCGCCGTGATCTCGATCTTCCCGGTCTTCAACTGCTTTACCGGATGATTCCCGCCATGGTGCCCGAACTTCAGCTTGAACGTCTTGCCGCCGAGCGCGATTCCCGTCAGCTGATGCCCGAGACAAATTCCAAAAATTGGCTGCCGCCCCATCAGCCTGCGAATTGAATCGACGGCATACGTACAAGGCTCGGGATCGCCCGGACCGTTCGACAGAAACACGCCGTCCGGCTTCAGAGCGAGCACATCTTCTGCTGGAGTCTGCGCCGGGACCACTGTGACTTTGCATCCCTCGCCGCGCAGCTTGCGCAGAATGTTCTGCTTGATGCCGAAATCGTAGGCAACGACGTGGAATCGCGGCGGTTCATCTTTCACGCCGACAACCGCGACGGGCTCGTGTGAGCGCTCGCCCACTTCCCAAACGTATGGGCGCTTGGTGCTGACCTCTTTCGCCAGATCGGTGCCATCCATCTTCGGAATAGACCGCGCCTTCGCGATCAGCTTCTCCGTGTCGGTCTCGATAGTAGAGATCACGCCGCGCATCACGCCGTGGTCGCGCAGATGACGAACCAAAGCGCGCGTGTCTATGTCCGAGAGCACCGGCACTTTGAACTGTTCCAGATATTCTTCGGCGACCTGCTGCGAGCGCCAGTTCGAGCTGACGCGCGAAAACTCGCGCACGATCAGCCCCTCGATCCACGGACGCGTGGCTTCGTTATCTTCCTGGTTGGTGCCGTAATTTCCGATTTCTGGATTCGTCAGAACGACGATCTGCCCGGAGTAGGAAGGGTCGGTGAATATTTCCTGATATCCAGTGATGGAAGTATTAAAAACGACTTCGCCGTAGCATTCGCCTTTGGCGCCGTAGCCTTTGCCTCGGAAGACTCTGCCGTCTTCCAGCGCAAGGATAGCCTGCATTCTCGCTCCAAGGAGTGGATTTTACGGATTTTAGCAGGGATCACAGCAGGGGCCAAGCGTAGAACGAACGAAGGCTGAGGAAAACTCAGCCAAAATTAAAATCCGGCGGATCGGAATCGACGATTCGTAGCTGACTCCCGGAGTCGCTTACCGGACCCGTCCCAGCTTGTCCATCGGCCAGTATCCGAATACGGCCTTGCCATAGATGTAGCTCTGGTTCACCGACCCGAAGTCGCGGCTGTCGTTCGACATCGACCGATGATCCCCGAGCACGAAATACGAGTCCGGCGGCACAATCGTATCCGGATATGACCTGGTATCGGCGTACTCGGCTGGCACGTAGGGTTCGTCCAGCGCTTTGCCGTTGACGTACACTTGCCCGCCGTCGATGCGGATGTGATCCCCGGCCATGCCGATCACGCGCTTGATGTAGCTCTTCGAAGGATCGCGCGGATAGCGGAAGACCACAATATCGCCGCGCTCAATCGGTTCCAGCCGATACACAAACTTGTTGACGAAGATACGCTCTTGATCTTCGAGCGAGGGCATCATGCTGGTGCCCTCCACTTTTACCGGCTGATAAAGGAAGATGATGATAAAGGCTGAAATTGCCAGAGAGATGACGAGGTCCCGCACCCACACGCCAAAGCCGGTGCGAGCTGGCGTGGTCGCGGGAGTCGCAGCGATCACCGGTCGCGGGGCTGGGTTCGGCGACGAGGCCGGAGCCTGACTCAACTCGCCTTCGTTGTCCGGATTTGTCTCTGGGGGGACTTCTGGCATGCCTGTCCATTGTATACAGAAGATTATCCCGCACGCCGGGTTGTATTGGCGAATTTCCATCAGCGTTGATTCTTCAAATGCGCGATGCTCCGGGTTACAATATCCGAACTCGGGGGAATCTATGACACGCCTGCTGCAACGCAAGTTGATCTATCGCGGCCTGACCCTGGCCTTTCTTTTCCTCATCACCCTGACGGTCTCGGCCCAATGGGCGCAGCCGGATGACGAGGGAGGCATTCCTGCCTACAACGCCGGGCCTCCGCCGAAGGGCGCGAAACTGCCCGCGATCCTGACGAAGGCAGATCTCTGGGGCCAGGACGCCGAGTATCCATATCAAACGCATGCCTATGAACTCGCGGCGAAGATTCCGGTCGTCCTTCATCAGCAGCCTTGTTATTGCTATTGCGACCGCATGGGCCATAACAGCCTGCACAGCTGCTTTGAGGGCACCCATGGCGCGCGCTGCTCGACCTGCCTGAAGGAGCTTTATTACTCCTACGTCCAGCACAAAAAAGGGAAGACGGCAGCCCAAATTCGTGCCGGCATCATCAAAGGCGAGTGGCAACAGGTCGACCTGGCTACGGCGGCATCGATCAACTGATCCAGTGATTTGGATCGGTTCCCGCCTCGGGTGTTTCTGGTAGATTCGTCAGGAACGCTTGGACGTTTGCTCCGCACCCGCATTTTGCGCGATACTTTACTGCTCAATCAGGAACGCGATCGGCAAGGAGTTCCCCATTACCAAGAGCACAGGAAGAGTTTTGCACATGGCTCAGAAACCCACCGCAAAGAAGACTATGGCGGAAGATCCGCGCTACACCCAGGCCCTGCAGAGTTATGAATCGGGCTTGCGCGCAATGCAGGAACATAAGTTTGACAAGGCCAAGCCTCATTTCCAGAAGGTCGTTGCCGGACCAAGCAAAGAGTTGACCGACCGCGCCAACGTGCACTTGAATACCTGCAACCAACACCTCGAGCGCACCCCCGTCAACCAGTTCAAGACTCCGGAGGAGCACTTCGATTACGCTGTTTCGCTGATGAACGTTGGCGACTACGTGACTGCGCGGGAGCATCTGGAAAAGTTGCTGAAGCAGAATGCCAAGTCCGACTATGTCATCTACGGTCTGGCCGCGCTCGATTGCCTGACCGGCCACGTCGAGGATTCTCTCCGCCGTCTGGACGAAGCGCTTCGCCTGAATGCGCAGTTGCGGTTTCAGGCGCGGAACGATTCCGACTTTCAGAACCTCGCTGAGGATCCCCGGTTCACCGAGTTGCTCTATCCGGATCCGGGAGGCGACCTCGGACCCTCCGTCGGAATGATTGGCGAGGAAGAACCGGTCTGAGCAGATCGCTGGATTCTTTTCCCGATGGAGACCAAAACCGCCGAGTCGGCAAGCACGCCGGAAACCGCACATGCGGGCGGTATCCGCGTCGTCGCCATCGGCGGCGGCACCGGCCTTTCCACACTCCTCAAAGGACTCAAACGCTTTGTCCTCGGGCCTGGCGAACTTCCCTGTCCGGGATCCGAAACGGCCGTAATCCGGGATCTCTCTGCTGTGGTCACCGTCAGTGACGACGGCGGCTCCAGCGGACGTCTGCGCAAAGAGTTCAACATGCTGCCGCCGGGCGACATCCGGAACTGCATCGTCGCTTTGAGCGAAGACGAAGCTCTGCTTTCGAAACTGTTTCGCCATCGCTTCGACAAAGGGTCAGGCCTGGAGGGCCACAGCTTTGGCAATCTCTTTCTTGCCGCCCTCACTTCTTTGACCTCGGATTTTTCTGAGGCGGTCCGCCTGTCGTCGGAAATCCTCCTCACCCGCGGCCACATCTATCCGGCGACCACCTCCAACATTGAACTCGAAGCTCTGATGGAGGATGGTACCCGCGTGCGCGGAGAGACCAAGATCACGGCCAGCAAAGGACGGATTCGCGAACTGTTCCTTGTTCCTCCCGGGGTGAATCCCATGCCGCAGACTCTCGAAGCGATCGCCAATGCCGATCAAATCACGATCGGCCCCGGATCGCTCTTCACCAGCTTGATTCCCAATCTTCTGGTGCGCGGCATCGCACAGGCCATCGTCGAATCGCCGGCCACCAAGGTTTACATCTGCAACTTGATGACCCAGGCGAATGAAAGTCTCGGCCTTAGCGCTGCCGATCACATCCGCGCGCTCAACCGTCATGCCCAGAAGCAGATCTTTGACTACGCGCTGATCAATCGCACTCCGGCCTCGGACGAGATGAAATCCAAGTACGCGCTCGAAGGCGCCTGTCAGATCGAAAACGACCTTGATGCGATCGAAGCTCTGGGAGTCATTCCAGTTCTGGGCGACTACCTTGAGGAAGCCGGAGTTGCCCGCCACAACACGACGCGCGTAGCCCGCGATTTGGTGCAACTCGCAGCGGAACACCCGCGCGCAGAACGCGGATAGTCGCGCATCCTTTTGATGATTGTCGATCCGAAGCGAAGCAAGGAATCTGCTGCTTGCAAGCATCGCCCGGTGCTCCCGTTGTCCCCGGCAAACGCTTCCTGTATGTTGATTCTTCGCACTTCGAAGCTCTACCGTCTTCGACGTGAATCGCTATGCGTACGTTCCATTTCCTGATCCCGCTTCTACTACTTGCGTCCGCGCTCACTGCGCAAACCGGTCCCGAGCAAGGTGGCCATGAGATCGAAGTCTGGGCAGGCGGTGGTCACTCCGTCCCTGGTGGACGCGGCAATATCAGCGCCTTCAACGCCGGACTGCGCTATGGATGGATTCTGACTGGCCCGCATCTCCCCAGCGTTCTACGAGGACGATTCGAATACGCCGTGGATGCCGTTCCGGTCTTTTTTGTCTTTCAGCCAGCCAATACAGCATTCGGCGCCGGATTCGACCCGCTGGTCCTCAAGTGGAATTTCGAACGCCACGGCCGCTTCTCTCCATACCTCGAACTCACAGGCGGCACGCTCTTCACGAATCATGATGTCCCTTACGGAACCAACAACGTGAACTTCACCGACCAAGCCGCATTCGGCATGCACATCCTAGGCCCGCGTCACAGTGTCAGCCTGGAGTTGCGCTATATGCACATTTCGAACGCGGGACTGGCGGTCCCGAATCCGGGTACAAACACAGTACAGGTCAGACTCGGATTTGGAAAATTCTTCTCGAGGCATTAACGCTTTCGTAGAGACGTTGCTCGCAACGTCTCGGTTTCAGCCCGCCGTAAGTGGGCGAGAAAAGCCACGACCCTGAGTTGCGTCCGTACAATCTGACCGTTATCCTCATCCGTGATGTCCACGCTCGTCGAATGTGTTCCGAATTTCTCCGAAGGCCGCGACAAAGCCAAAGTTGACGCCATCGTCGACGCCATGAAGATGCCCGGCGTCTATCTGCTCGATCGCGAGATGGACTACGACCACAACCGCTGCGTCATCACCCTCGTCGGCGAGCGGGAAGCGCTGCAGGAAGCTGCCATCCGCGGCGTCGGAAAGGCCGCCGAGTTGATCGATCTCAACACGCACCAGGGAGCGCATCCGCGGATGGGCGCCTCCGACGTTGTTCCCTTCATCCCCATCGACGGCGTCACCATCGAAGATTGCGTCGCGATGGCGAACCACGTTGGTGAGGAAATCTGGAAGCGCTACCAGATCCCCGTGTACCTCTACGAATCTGCAGCCCGCACTCCAGAGCGCCAGGGCCTCGAGAATATCCGCCGCGGCCAGTTCGAAGGAATTCGCGCAGAGATCGCGACGAACCCATCGCGCCGGCCCGATATCGGAGAACCTCGCGTTCACCCGACCGCTGGCGCTACCGTCGTCGGGGCGCGTAAGTTTCTAATCGCCTACAACATCTTTCTAAACACTCCCGATGTCGACATCGCCAAGAAGATCGCCAAAGCCGTGCGTTTCTCCAGCGGAGGATTGCGTTTCGTTAAAGGCGCTGGATTCCTCGTGCGCGGACTCGCTCAGGTTTCGATGAACCTCACCGATTTCGAACAGACTTCGATCCATCGCGTCTATGAGATGGTCAAGCGCGAAGCTGCCCGCTATGGCCTTATGCCGCTCTCAAGCGAAATCGTGGGACTCATCCCCAAGAAAGCGCTCGAGCAGGCCGCCGAATGGTTTTTGCAGGTGGAAAACTTTGACTCTTCACTCATCCTGGAGAATCGCCTCGCGGCCGTGATGGGCGGAAAGATGGCAGTTGGCGGCCTACGCGCCGGAGTCGAGCCATTTGTCGAGCAACTCGCCGCTCCGACTGCAACTCCCGGAGGAGGCAGCGCCTCTGCCGCATCCGCAGCGATGGCCGCTGGTCTCGCCACTATGGTTGCATCCATGTCGCGCGGCAAGAAGGCATACTTGCAATACGAAACGCAATTCAGTGCCGCGATCGCCCGGCTCACTCCTCTGCGGGAAGAACTCAAAGCTGCGATCGACGCCGACGCCGAGTCCTACAACTCCGTCATGAAGGCTTACAAAGCGGCGCGCGGAGCCGCCGACGAAAAATCCGGCGAAGCCCTGATCGAAGCCGCGCTCAAGGAAGCTACGGCAGTTCCCCTCAGCGTGGCTGAAAAGTCACTTGAAGTTGCGCGAATCGCCGACTCTCTCAGCCCGATCACCAATCCAAACATGAAGTCGGATCTGACCACCGCCGCCGCCCTTGCGCGAGCGGCGATCACTGGCGCGCTCGCCAATGTCGAGATCAATCTCGCATCAATCAAGGACCAGGCCTTTGCAGCTGAAGTTCGGCAGCGCACATCCGCAGTTCGCCAATGATCGGCTCGTTCGAGCGCAGCGAACCTTTGTCCCAAACTGAAATCACCGCTAGATAGTTACCAGGGAACACAGAATTCCCGCTGGCGTTGGTTTACAATTAATAGTTTCTCAGCAATCATCTTCATCCGCTCTAGGAGGAGTCTCATGAAGCTTACCCCTGGCAAACTTGCCGGTCTCAAAAAAGTCTCAACCGAACGTGGCATTATCGCGGCCGCCGCCATGGATCAGCGCGGCTCGCTGCAAAAATCCCTCGCCAAGGAAAAAGGTGGCGAAGTCAATGACGCCATGATGGAGGAATTCAAATCGCTGGTGACCGAAGTCCTTACACCACATGCCTCGGCCATCCTGCTCGATCCTGAGTGGGGCCTGCCCGCCTCGAAGCGTCGTGCCAAGAATGCCGGACTGCTCCTCGCTTACGAAAAGACCGGATACGATAAGACCGGCCCCGGCCGTCTGCCCGACCTGCTCGACCACTGGTCGGCCCGCCGCCTCAAAGAAGCCGGCGCCGATTGCGTGAAGATTCTGCTCTACTACACCCCCAACGATCCGAAAAATGTCAACGAAACGAAACATGCCTGGGTCGAGCGCATCGGCGATGAATGTCGCGCCAACGACATCCCCTTCTTCCTCGAGTTCGTCGGATACGAAGAAGGCGCTGACGAAAAAGGTATCGAATACGCGAAGAAGAAACCGCACATCGTCACCGAGAGCATGCGCGAGTTTTCCAAGGACCGTTACGGCGTTGACGTCCTGAAGGTCGAAGTTCCGGTCAATATGAAATTCGTCGAAGGCGTAAAGTGCTTCGCCGGCCAGAAGGCATATACCAAGAAGGAAGCGATCGATCTCTTCCACAAAGCCGCCAACGTCGCGACCAAGCCGTTTATTTATCTTTCGGCCGGTGTGAGCAACGCGGAATTCAGCGAGACCCTTGAACTCGCTGGGGAATCTGGCGTGAAGTTCAACGGAGTTCTCTGTGGCCGCGCGACCTGGAAGGATGGTATTCCCATCTATGCCAAGCAGGGCGCAGCCGCATTCCGCAAGTGGCTTGAGACCGAAGGCGTGAAGAACATTCACAACGTCAACGACAAGCTCAAAGCCGCGACCAGCTGGCACTCGATCTACGGAGTGGAACTGGTCCACGCCTAAAATGTTGCAGAAGCGTTTGGCGCGGGCACTCACGCCCGCGCCTTTATTTTTTGGTTGGGATGCGAGGCTCGATGAAGCGCAAGATCCTTCTCTCCTGGAGCAGCGGTAAAGATAGCGCTTGGGCGCTGCACCTACTTCGCCAGCGCGCGGACGTCGAAGTGGTTGGTCTGCTCACCACGATCAATTCGCATTTCCAGCGTGTTGCGATGCACGGCACGCGCTATGAATTGCTGAAGGCGCAGGCATCCTCGTCTCGCCTTCCGCTCTGGGAAGTTCCTTTGCCATGGCCATGCAGCAACGAGGTGTATGAGAAGGCAATGGCTGCGGCGTGCGCGACGGCCGTTAAGCAAGGAATTTCGGGCATAGCCTTCGGCGATCTTTTCCTCGAAGATGTCCGCCGCTACCGCGAAGACCGTTTGCGCGGAACTGGTCTCGATCCGCTCTTCCCGCTTTGGGGACGCGATACGCGCGAATTGATCTCCGAAATGCTGGAGGGCGGTGTGCGGGCGCGCATCGTTTGCGTCGATCCGTCAAAATTACCGGCAGACTTTGCAGGCTGTGATCTGGATCGCGAGATTCTAAGCCGCTTGCCCGCCGGGATCGATCCTTGCGCGGAAAACGGAGAGTTCCACACGTTCGCCTATGCCGGTCCAATGTTTTATGAACCCATTCCGATCGAGTCCGGTGAAATCGTCACTCGCGACGGATTCGTCTACGCTGACGTGCTACTTTCGCAGAGAGATGCCGTTCCGGCCTGAACTTCACGCCAGCGCATAAAATCATTCAGACTGGAGTGGTTGGAAAGGAACTCCCATGGCAGCGCAAACCGTTCTCATCACCGGCGCGTCCGGCGGCATTGGATACGAACTCGCCAAACTTTTCGCCCGCGACCACCACAACCTGGTTCTTGTCGCCCGCAGTGGCGACAAACTCGCGCAAGTTGCCGCCGAACTGCAAGGTCACGGCGTCACCGTCAAGACGCTAGCCGTCGACCTGGCAACTCCGCAGGCTCCAAAGTTCCTCTTCGACCAGTTGCAACGAGAAGGCGCGTCCGTCGATATGCTGATCAACAACGCCGGCTTCGGCGCGCTTGGCGAGTTCGCACAAATGCCCGAAGAGCAGATCCTCGGGCAGATTCAGCTCAACATCACCGCGCTGACCGAACTCACCCGGCTCTTTCTTCCGCCGATGCTTGCGCGCCGCAGCGGACGCATCATGAATGTGGCTTCCACCGCCGGATTTCAGCCCGGTCCACTGATGGCCGTCTACTATGCCACCAAGGCTTATGTCATTTCATTCTCAGAGGCAATCGCTAATGAGCTGAAACACAGCGGCGTGACCGTCACCTGTTTCTGTCCGGGCGCCACGCATACCGGCTTCGCCAAGCGTGCCGGAAACGACAAGTCACGAGTCTTCCAAACATTCGGCGCTATGGATGCCGGCAAAGTCGCGCTCGTCGGTTACCGCGCCCTCATGGAAGGCCGCACTCTCGCGATCAGCGGATTCCACAACTGGCTAGTCGCCGAATCCACCCGCTTCGCGCCGAGAAGAATGGTCACCGCCATCTCCCGCTGGGTCACCGAAACCGTCGGTTCGTAGAGACGTAGCTTGCTACGCAGCGTTGAAGGTCAGGATCAACAGACTGCATAGACTCCCGAACAGCGCCGTTATTGAAGCAGCACTTTGGCGTATCGGCGTGTGCCACGGTAAACCGCGCGCTTTACAAATCGAGACGTTCTCTTTGCACAGTTTTACCCGCGCGCAGGATACCTTTGGCATCGCAGGCGAGTCCATATATACGAAAGCGGGTTTTCTCAAATGGACCCGCTACGATTCGAAAGCGCGCCACACAGGCTTTCGAGGGGAGGTGCTTATGCTGTGCCTTCGCTCTCGCTGTTCGGACGTTTCCATTTCAACTCTCACTGCAACCAGAACTCTCATGCGTATAGCAGGTGCTGCAATCTTTTGCGCATCCGTCTTCTGTCTTGCGCAGGATCAACCGCAAACTGCCGCGCCACAAACGAGTCAGACACCGGCCGACAACAGGAATTCCACCGTGACCATTCCCGCCGGCACGCAGCTGGCGATGGTGCTCACCCATCCGGTAGAAAGCCGCGACATCCATCGCGGAGACGACATCTACGCGCAAATCATTTCGCCCGTGAATTCCGGCAACCAGATGATCATTCCGCCCGGCGTTCTTATTCAGGGAACTGTCGACAAGCTCGTCCAGAATCACGACCGCGGAGAACTCCATCTGCAGTCGATGTCGATCACATTCCCTGACGGCTACGTCGCTCCGGTCGCTGGACCCATCGTTCTGGAAGGCAACGAGGGTTACACGATTAAAGACGTGAGCCCACGGCGCGGCATTGCCGCATTCATCCTGCCCGCCGCTGGCGCGGGTCTGGGCGCCCTGATTGGCCACTCCATAGGCCGCTCAGAGTCGCAAACCGCCACCACGCTGCCGCCGGGATGCGTCGGCGCACCACCCTATTGTCTCTCGACAACGACTCCCGTCTTCGGCACCAAGGGCAAAGACGCCATTATCGGAGCCGGCATCGGCGCGGCCGTTGGAGCAGTTGCTGCGATGACGGTGCTCTTCAGTTCGCACCACTTTTTCATGGACGTAGGCTCGCCCGTCGACATGACGCTCGATCGCCCGCTGATCCTGCAGCAAGGCGAAGTCGATTCGGCAGTGCAGCAGTCGGCGCAACATCCGTTCGCCGAGCAGCCCGTCGCTCCGCGCCCCGTGCCGCCACCTCCGCCCGGCATGCCGGGTAACAACGGAACCTGCTACACGCCCGGAACTCCCGGCACTCCTCCCACAGTAATCCCGGGAACTCCCGGACCAGATGGCGTCCCGGGCCCACCGACGGTTATTCCCGGCACGCCGCCAACGCCAGGCACTCCGTATCCGTGCCCGTAGATTTATCAGGGTTCAGAGGTTAGCCGTCAGGGGTGAGGCGTCAGAGTTAGATCTCGACATTATTGTCTTCTCAACGCTGAGTGGAGAGACCTCCTGTTCTCGCAACCGGTGGTGCAGACCCGAGAGCCTCTCCCTGGTTCCTGGCGGCGCGCGAACTCGCAGAAAACAAAGCGCCTCCCGCCTCCTTGTGATTTGAATCACGCGGGGGTATACTAAGTTCGAACGAACGTTCGAATTATCTGCCGCTTCGGAGATTATGGGGAGTCCTTCTACAGCAAAGCGCATGACAGCGCGGCATCGCGCCGCCTCTGCACCGGCTACACGCTACGACCGCCGGCTTTCTGAAATCCTCACTCACGCGACCGAAGTTTTCTGCAAAAAAGGCTACGAGGGCGCCTCCATGCGCGATCTCTCGCGCGAAAGCGGCATGTCTTTAGCAGGGCTCTACTATTACTTCGAATCCAAAGAGCGGTTGCTCTACCTCATCCAGAAGCATACGTTCACCACGATCGTGCAGCGGTTGAAATCACGTTTGCAGGGCGTAAGCGATCCCGAAGACCGCGTCCGCATCTTCATCCTGAATCATCTGGAATATTTTCTTTCCAACCAGGCGGCAATGAAGGTTCTTTCTCATGAGGACGAGGTGTTGAAGAACGGTTTCGGGGCCGAGGTGGCGGCAATCAAGCGCGAATACTACCGCATTTGTGTTGGGCTTCTCGACGATCTGAAGCGGGAACGCGGCCTCGAGTTTTCCACCCGAATCGCGGTGCTCGGCCTGTTCGGGATGATGAATTGGATTTACACATGGCACAAACCTCGCATTGACGCGGACGCCGCTTCGATCGCGAAAGAGATGGGCGATTTATTCTTGCGCGGAGTTATGGCGAGCGAAAAGGGCCGCAGAGAGCGGTGAGACTAAAGAGTTCTGACATTCACATTTAAGGAGTGATCTCGATGGCGACGACAATGCAACCGGCAGCCGAGGAAACCACCAAACAGCTTGTGAACTACCGCATCGATGGCGGCGTCGCGGTGATTGAAATGTGCGATCCGCCCGCGAATACGTATACCTACGAAATGAATCGCCAGATGGACGACGCGATTCTCAAGGCGCGCATGGCCAACGACGCGTACGTGATCGTCTTGACCGGCGCGGGGGACAAGTTCTTCTCCGCAGGCGCGAACATCAAGATGCTGGCCAGCGTCGATCCGACATTTAAGTATTACTTCTGCCTGCACGCCAACGAGATGCTGCTGCGCCTGGAGCATACGCCGAAACTCGTAATAGCTGCGATCAATGGCCACTGCGTCGGTGGCGGACTCGAAATCGCCATGGCAGCCGACATCCGCATCGCGCGCAAAGATGCGGGCAAGATCGGTCTGCCCGAGGTCAATCTCGGCGTTCTGCCAGGAACGGGCGGCACTCAGCGTTTGTCCCGGCTGGTGGGAAAAAGCAAAGCAATCGAACTGATGGTGACCGGCAACACGTTCTCGTTCGAAGAGGCGCAGGAGCTCGGAATCGTGAACGACATCTTCGAGCGGGAAGGTTTCATGGAGAACATCATGGAATACGCGCGGCAGTTCTGTCCGCCGAACAAAGCAGCCAAGGCTGTCGGACGCATCAAGCGCGCGGTGCAGACCGGGTGGGAGATTCCGATGGAATCGGCGCTCGCTGTGGAACGTGAGAATCAGCAACTGCTCTTCCAGAGTGAAGACGCAAAGGAAGGTCTGGCTGCATATGTAGAGAAACGGCCGGCGGCGTTTAAAGCGAAGTAGGAATTGTGTGTGGGGACGGCCGCCAGCGGCCGTCCGCTTTTGAAACTGATAGGTGATTAATGCTGACCGCGCAGAAAGTGAATCTAAAACCCGGCAGAATGCTCATCGGCGGTGGGTGGGTCGATGCATCGAAGCACTTCGACACCATTAATCCCGCGACCGGTGAGGTTCTGACCCAGATCGCAGAAGCTTCTGCTGCGGACGTGGATCGCGCCGTCCATGCAGCGCGCCAGGCCTTCGAAGATCGCAATGGTGCGTGGCGCAAGCTTTCCGCCAGCGAGCGCGGGCGGCTATTGTGGAAGCTTTCCGACCTGGTCGAGAAGAATATCGACGAGTTCGCCGAACTCGAAACGCTCGATAACGGCAAGCCGATTTTCGAATCCCGATACGTCGATATGCCGATGGTCATCGACGTCCTGCGGTACTACGCAGGTTTGGCCACGAAGATTCACGGCGAGACGGTGAATACCTTCGAGTCTGCTTTCACCTATACGCTGCGCGAGCCGGTGGGTGTTGTCGGGTTGATCGTCCCGTGGAATTTTCCGCTGCTGCTCGCGTCCTGGAAAATTGGTCCGGCGCTCGCTTGCGGGAATACAGTCGTGCTGAAACCGGCCGAACAGACGCCGTTGACGACTTTGCGGTTCGGAGAACTCGTGGTTGAAGCCGGATTCCCCGGTGGTGTGGTGAACATTCTTACCGGCGGTCCTGAGACGGGCAAAGCGATTGTCGCTCATCCGGATATCGACAAAATTGCCTTCACGGGTTCGACCGCGGTGGGTAAGGAAATCATGCGTGGAGCGGCCGACACGCTGAAGCGCGTGACGCTCGAATTGGGCGGGAAGTCTCCCAATATCGTTTTTGCCGATGCCGAGATTGATAACGCCGTGAAAGGCGCAATCAACGGCATTTTTTACGGCAAGGGCGAAGTGTGCAATGCGGGCTCGCGGCTCTTCCTGGAACGCAAGGTCAAAGATGAATTTACCGAGAAGCTTGTGGCGCGTGCGGCGAAGATGCGCCCGGCGGATCCGCTGGATCCCAAGACGCGTCTGGGCGCGATCGTCAGCCAGGAGCAGATGCAGACCGTGCTCGCATTCATCGATGCGGGAAAGAAAGATGGAGCCAAGCTGGTCGCTGGCGGGAATCGGGCTTCCGTGAACGGCGATAAGGGATTCTTTATCGAGCCGACAATTTTCGGCGACGTAAACAATGATATGAAGATCGCCCGGGAAGAAATCTTTGGCCCGGTTCTTTCCGTGCTGACTTTCGACGACATCGACGAAGTTATCGAGCAGGCAAATAACAATCCATACGGCCTGGCTGCAGCGGTTTGGACCAAAGACGTGAAAAAAGCGCACAGCGTGTCGCGCCGGTTGAAGGCAGGAACGGTGTGGATCAACACATACGGCCTGATGGATGCATCGCTGCCGTTCGGCGGATACAAGAGTTCCGGCTTCGGCCGCGAGCTCGGAGCGCACGCCATGGAACATTACACGGAACTGAAAACCGTATGGCTGAACATGGGATAGGGAAGCGCGCCAGACGCGCGATATTGTGTTCGCAAAGAGCACCTCGCGCGGCGCGCCTGGTCCTTCGGCGCCGAAGACAGGCGCCTCAGGATGACAATCAGGAGAGGTTATGCCAGGCAAAGTAGCAAAAATCGGAACATTCAGTGACTGGATCGGTCTATTTAACGACTGGCGCAAGGAAATTGGCGTCAACACGGAAGATATCGAAGCCTTCAAGTTCGATACGCTGTACGGCGCGGTCGATACCGAGGACATCGAGTTCGGCCACTACAAGGGCCGCCGCAAGTGGGAGAACCTGCGCCAGATTCCCACGCAGCAAATGCGTGACGCCCTGATGAACATGATCGTCTACCAGGGCGACACCGAATTTGCGAGCGTCGAGCAGCAGCGCAACTTGCTCGAGAACGCACCGACCGAATGGGATCGCCGCGCGATTACGCGAGTCATGATCGAAGAAATGCGGCATGGATGGCAGATGTGCGCCTTGCTGGTCGATCATTTTGGCTACTCGGGGAAAGTTGAAGCCCAGAAGATGCTCGAGCGCCGCGCCTTCGAGAACAAGCGCCTGCTCGGCGCGTTCAACGTCGACGTCGATAACTGGATGGACTTTTTTACCTATACCGACTTCGTCGATCGCGACGGCAAGTTCCAGTTGCAGATGCTGAAGTACTCGGCGTTCGCTCCGCTGGGCCGGTCCATGTCGTACATGCTTCGGGAAGAGGCGTTCCACATGGGCACGGGCAACGATGGATTGCGGCGCATCGTGGAAGCGGGAGTGATTCCGGGATGGCTGATCCAGAAATATCTCAACAAATGGATTTCGAGTTCCTACGATTTGTTTGGCACCGATCACTCTTCGTCGGCACACTGGGCCTACGTCTGGGGCATTAAGGGTCGCTATGATGAGCCGAAGAACGACACGGCCGCCGATCTCGACGATCTGAACGACTACAACCGCAATCTTTATCGCAATGAAGTATCGGGCTTGATCGAGCGCTTTAACGGATATCTGAAGCCCGGGGAAGCGAAGCTTTACGCGCCGCACATCAAGTTCAATCGCGCGATTGGCCGATGGGCGGCGCAGAAGTTCCACGCGCAGACGGGCGATTCGCTCGATGATCGGGCTTACGAAGAGCATTTGAAGGAATTCATGCCCTCGGCAGCCGACAAAAAGCTGCTGCTCGATATCATCGAAACCGAAAAGAAGTGGATTGCCGAAAAGACTGGTGCCCGCGACCCGCTCGCAAGCATCGGGGAGGTCCGGAAGTCGGCCATAAATCTTTAAGAGACTTCCCCTGATTTGAAAGGGCGCAGCTTCAAGCCACGCCGCAAGAGTCAATGCCATTGTCAACCGTAGCTACGCACCGCGTCTCGCTTGAAATCGCCAGCCCACTGGCGCGCATTACTCTGGCGAATGCACCGTTAAATGTCATCGATATTCCGATGATGGAGCAGTTGTCCCGCATACTCGCCGAGATCGAAAGCCATCCCGCCGTCTCCACGATCGTCATCAGGGGAGAAGGCAATGCCTTTTCCGCGGGCGTCGATGTGGCAGCGCACACACCCGACAGAGTCGAAGACATGCTGCAAAAGTTCCATGCGGTGATCCGTGTCCTGATTGCGACGAAGAAACTGACCATCGCGCAGGTGTACGGTCATTGCCTCGGTGGTGGCGCCGAGTTGGCGATGGTGTGCGACATCGTTTACACGACGCCCGATGCGCAGTGGGGATTTCCTGAAATCAAATTAGGGTGCTATCCGCCGGTGGCCTGCACGGCATTAGCGGCGCTCGTTGGTCAGAAGCGCGCAGCCGAACTGATCTTGACTGGCCGAACGATCAGCGGCACAGAGGCCGCCGAAATCGGATTGGCGACTCATACTGTTTCCGAAAGCGAGTTGTCAAAGTCGGTGGATGAGTGCGTGAACGCCCTGTTCCGTTTGAGTCCGGCTGCGCTCGCCATTGCCAAGAAAGCCTTGTATGCATGGGATTCAATGCATTTCGATAAAGGTCTGGCCCGCTCGGAAAAGATCTATCTGGAAGAACTGGTGAAGACGGCGGATGCGCAAGAAGGCGTTCGCGCATTTCTGGAGAAGCGTCCGCCGAAGTGGACTGGGAACTAGCGCTGTGGATTACGAGATCACTCCCGAAGAGGTCAAAGGCAAGCTGGATGCGGGTGCTGCGCTCACATTGCTGGATGTGCGCGAACCGTGGGAGTTTGAGACGGCCAGCATTTCCAACGCAAGGCTGATTCCGATGGGCGACGTGCCGTCGCGCGCGCATCAGGAACTTGATCCGGAGGATCACATTGTCGTGCTCTGTCACCACGGCGTGCGCTCGATGAACGTGACGGTTTGGCTCCGGCAACAAGGCTTCGAAAACGTTCAGTCGATGCGTGGTGGAATCGATGCCTGGTCGCGGCGCGTGGATCCGAAGGTGCCGGTGTATTGAAAGTAGCTGCTAGACGCCAGCTCCTGGCCAAACAATCTGGGTTTGCTAGAGGCTAGTAGCCAGGAACTGGAAGCTCTCATGAAAAAAGAACTCATCGAACTTCGCGTGAATGGCCGCTCGTACGAACTCGCGGTCGAGCCGAGCGCCCTGCTGCTTGACGTTCTTCGCCAGCAGCTTCAGCTTACGGGCTCCAAGCGCGCTTGCGATGACTCTTCTTGCGGCGCCTGCACGGTGCTCGTCGATGGCGTTGCCATGATGTCGTGTACCCTGCTTGCCGCAAGTTGCGAAGGGCAGGAGATCACCACCATCGAGGGCGTCAGCGAGCACGGCAGCCTGGCCGCGATTCAGAAGGCTTATGGCGACTGGGGCGGCGCGCAATGCGGATACTGCACACCGGGCTTCATCATGACCGTGAAGTCGTTGCTTGCGGAGAATCCTAATCCGTCCGAACCGGAGATCCGCGACGCTCTGAGCAGCAATCTCTGCCGCTGCACCGGATATAACCAGATGTATGAGGCGATCCGGGCGGCGATCGCGGCGGAACGCTCCGCAGTGCCGAGTACCGAGTAGCGAGATGACTCAGCGAACCACCAACGACCAGCGACTAACGACTGATTTCTCCATCATCGGCAAGCCCACCGCGATGGTCGACGCGGCCGAGAAGACTACCGGCTCCGGCAAGTACACCGACGATCTCAGCGTCCCGGGCATGTTGGTCGGCAAGATTCTGCATTCGCCCTATCCGCACGCGCGCATCAAAAACATCGATACCGGTCGCGCCGAAAAGCTGGAGGGCGTGGTTGCGGCGGTCGTCGGCCAGGACGCGCCGAATCCTTACGGCATTCTTCCCGTCGGTCACGACGAGTACGCGCTCGCGCTCGACAAAGTCCGCTACGTTGGCGATAACGTTGCCTGCGTGGTCGCCGTCTCTGAGGCCATTGCGGAAAAGGCTCTCGAACTGATCGATGTCGAATACGAAGTTCTCCCAGCCTATTTCGATCCCGAAGAATCGATGAAAGCGCAGGCGCATCTCATCCACGACAACAAGCCCAACAACATTGAGAAGGATTATCACCACGTCTTTGGAGATCCGGAAAAAGGTTTTGCCGACGCCGATCAGATTACGGAAGCACGCTTCATCGCGAACGAAGTCACGCACGCGGCGATGGAGCCGCACTCCACGCTGGCATCGTTTGAAATCGATCCGCACACTGGGAAACCGGGACGCCTGACGGTCTGGTCGTCCACGCAGGTGCCGTACTACTTGCAGCACAAGCTGTCGCTCGTTCTGGAAATCCCGATGCAGCAGATTCGCGTGATCAAGCCGCTAGTGGGCGGCGGATTCGGCGGCAAGAGTGAAGTGATTCCGCTGGAGATCATCGCGGCGATTGCGGCGCGCAAGGCGCAGGCCCCGGTCAAGATTACGTACACGCGCGAGGAAGTCTTCTGGGCGCATCGTGGCCGCCCGCGCACCATCGTCGATCTGAAAACGGGCGTGAAGAACGATGGCCGCATCGCCGCGGTGAAAGCGCGTGTCGTGCAAGATGGTGGCGCGTACTGCTCTTATGGCGTCGTCACGATTCTTTATTCCGGCGCGCTGCTGGGCGCGCTTTACGATATCCCAAACATTCAATATGACGGATACCGCGTCCTGACAAACAAGCCGGCCTGCGGCGCGATGCGCGGCCACGGTACGGTCAACGTTCGCTTTGCTTTTGAATCTCAACTCGATGAACTCGCGGCAAAGATCGGGATGGATCCAGCGGAAATCCGCCGCCGCAATCTGCTTCAGCCGCCGTGCATCACCGTCAACGGGCTGCGCGTTCAAAGTTACGGCCTGCCCGAGTGCATTGAGAAAACAGTCGACCGCTCCGGATGGAAGCAGCGCAAGGGCAAGCTGGCAAAAGGTCGCGGCCTGGGCATCGCGTGCAGTCACTACGTCAGCGGCGCTGCGAATTCGATTATTCGCTCCGACATGCCGCACTCGACGGTGAACATCAAAATCGATCGCGACGGCGGAGTAGTCGTGTACACAGGGGCATCGGAGATCGGACAGGGCTCCGACACGATGACTGCACAGGTTGCCGCTGAAGCGTTGGGTTGCTCGCTCGGGCGAGTGCGAGTCATTGCCGCCGACACCGATCTGACGCCCATCGATATCGGTTCCTATTCAAGCCGCGTAACTTTCATGGCCGGGAATGCGACTCTGCGCGCTGCAAACGAAGTGAAGAAACTGATTGCCGCGGCGGCCTCGAAGAAGATGGGATGTTCTCCGGAGGACGTGATTTTTCGGAGTGACATGATCCTGAGGAATAATCGCGAGCCGTCCGCGCAGGATTCGCGCGGACAGGACGGCCGAGGGCGGCCGTCCCTACAGGGTTCATCTTCGACCCAACACCTCGACTCGGCAGCCTCGGTCTCCGGCCATGTCGAAGGCCAGATTCTGCGCGGCTCGCTGCAACAGAAGCGCAATGAGGAAGGTCCGAAGGATCGCATGACCTTCGAGGAAGCTGTAGTCGCTGCCATCGATTTTCATGGAGCCCTTACCGGCACAGGTTCCTACGTTCCGCCGCAGGAAGCTCGCGGCGGCAAGCACAAGGGCGCGGGCGTCGGCCCATCACCGGCCTATTCTTATTCCGCGCAAGTGGCTGAAGTCAGTGTTGATGAAGAAACCGGCGAAGTCACCGTGCACAAAGTCTGGGCCGCCCACGATTGCGGCCGCGCGTTGAATCCCGTCTCGGTCGAAGGCCAGATCATCGGATCAGTATGGATGGGCATGGGGCAGGCGCTCACCGAAGAAATGGTCTGGAAAGACGGCATGCTGATGAACCCGGGCCTGCTCGAATATCGCAGCCCGTCGTCGGTGGAGTCTCCTGATGTCGAGCCGATTATTGTGGAAAGCATCGATCCCGAGGGACCATTCGGCGCCAAAGAATGCAGCGAAGGTTCGCTCGCGGCGACGATTCCTGCGATCGCCAACGCAATCTACGATGCAGTAGGAATCCGGCTGCACGAATCGCCCTTCACGCCGGAAAGAGTTCTCGCCGCGCTCCGC
The DNA here is from genome assembly GCA_963763845.1 of uncultured Acidobacteriota bacterium. Taxonomy (GTDB): domain Bacteria; phylum Acidobacteriota; class Terriglobia; order Terriglobales; family Acidobacteriaceae; genus Sulfotelmatobacter. The sequence goes on along the minus strand of CAVXPX010000002.1, from coordinate 34,999 downwards.
GCGAAGAAGAACGCCAAGCCGTTGAACCTGACGGAAGGCATTGACCCAACCTCGCCTGCTCGGTGCCGCGAGCACGGTGGATCTCTGTGGTTCAAGGGAAAAGGGCCTGTGCGGCACGAGCTCGATCCATCACGCCGCAGCACTCCGACAGGCGTCGGAGGTGCCGATTGAGCCTGCCGCAATTCCAGCTGCTGCGGCCTCGATCAGTCGAAGAGGCAATTGGATTTCTCGCTAAGCATGCAGGTTCGATCCGCGTGCTGGCCGGCGGGACGGACTTGATTCCCTCCATGCGGCAGAAACTCTTCGAGCCGGAATATGTGCTCGATCTTGGTGCAATTGCAGGACTGCGCGAGATTCGTCCACTGCCGGATGGCGGCGCAGAAATCGGCGCGCTGGCCACGCTGCGATCCATCGAGCGCTCCGAGTTTCTGCGTCAGAATTTTCCAGTGTTGGCCGAGGCTGCGGCGACCGTGGCCTCTCCCGTCCTGCGCAACATGGGGACGCTCGGCGGGAACATTTGTCTCGACACGCGCTGCCTTTGGTACAACCAGTCGCTAACGTGGCGCAAGGGTTGCGGATTCTGCATCAAAAAAGACGGCGATATCTGTCACGTTGCTCCGGGCGGAACGAAGTGCTGGGCGGCATTCTCGGCCGACACGCCGCCGGCTTTGTTGTGCCTGGGTGCCGAAATTGAAATCGCATCGCCCGAAGGCATTCGGCGCATTCCTCTCGGCGATTTTTATACCGGTCTCGGAGACAACTACCGCAAGCTGCAGCCCCGAGAACTGGTCACGCGCGTTTTCTTGCCGGCTGTGTCAGCCGGATATCGTGGCGTGTATCGCAAGTTGCGGGTGCGCGGCTCGATCGATTATCCGCTCGCCGGAGTTGCGGTGGTGATGAAGCGATCGAACGGCCATATCACCGACGCGCGTATCGGGATTACCGCTGTGAATCCTGCTCCACTGCTGGTGAAGGGCGCAACCGAGTTGCTAGCGGGGAAGGTAATGAACGAATCACTCGCCGAGGCGGCTGGAGATCTCTCGGCACGAACCGCGAAGCCGCTGACCACGTCCGCTCTCACGCCGGAGTATCGCCGCGAGATGATTCGCGTATTCACCAAGCGCGCGGTTTTGGCGGCAGCTGGTAATTGACCTCTGTTATTCTTGTGCTCCTGATTGATCGCTCATGATCACTGATTGCCACATCCATATCCAGCCCATGGAGATGTTCAAGCCGCACGCGCTGGAGTTGATGAAAAAGAAGCGGCCGAATTTCGACCAGATTGTCGAATTCTGCCGGTCGCCCAAATCTTTTCTCAAGTTCATGGATGCGAGCGGCATCGACCGCGCCATGCTCATCAACTATGTGGCTCCCGAGGTAATCGGCTTCACCAGCGGCGTGAATCAGTTTGTCGCCGATTACGTAAAGGAAGATCCTAAACGTCTGCTGTCCTGCGGCAGCCTGCATCCGCGGCACACCACGAATGTTCTGGCCGATGTCGAGCAAATTCTGCGGCTCGGATTGCAGATGATCAAGATTCATCCACCGCACCAGTTGCTGTTTCCCAACGATTATCTGAGTGGAGCGAAGGAACTCGAGATCATCTACCGCGCCGCCGAGGCCAACGGCGTGCCGGTGATGTTCCACACGGGAACATCAATTTTTCCCGGAGCCCGCAATAAATACGGCGATCCGATCTATGTCGACGACGTCGCCGTCGATTTCCCGAAACTTAAGATCCTGCTGGCACATGGCGGGCGGCCGCTCTGGATGCAGACCGCATTCTTCCTGATCCGGCGTCATCCCAACGTTTATCTGGATATCAGCGGGATTCCTCCGAAGACTTTGCTCAAGTACTTTCCACGCCTCGAGGAAATCGCGCACAAGACTTTATTTGGCACGGATTGGCCGGGGCCGGGTGTGCCCGACATCAAAAAGAATCTCGACGAATTCCGCGCCCTTCCGCTGAGCGAGCCAATACAACAGCAGATTCTGAGCAAAACCGCGCTGACGATCTGGCCCGCTTAGTTGTCTCCCAAATAAGAAAGGCTCGCCGAGATGACGAGCCTGATTTGTTTTCGGGCAAAATCGAGTTTACTTTCCGGCTTTCGCGCCCTCTGCTTCGTTCCCTTTAATTCGTTCGCGAGGGCGGTTGCGGTGCGATCTCTGCCAGCACGCCATTGATCGCCGCGAGAACCACCTCGGGATTGTCGACCTGGATAAAGTGCCCGGAATCCGGAACGAGCTGGTTGTGACCGCGCGTGGAGAGCGCAGCGTAGGCGTCATGCCCAGCCGCGAGCGCCCGGAAAACAGTGCCGCCTGCTCACGCACGTCGGCGGGCAGATCCGGCGGCATGGGGTGACTTCCTATCGATTCGTTTCGGCAAGGGCTGGCGTGCCTTGGAAAGTTGGCAACGAATCAGGTATAAAACAAGGTTGCCCGCCTCGCGCCCTCCTTGCGCGATCCAGCAACGCAAAATCCAAGAGCGAAGTGAGAAGCGAATGCCGAGCGTGACCAAGACGCATGCCCCCAAAGGTCTCGAGGGCGTTGTTGCCACCAGTTCCAGGATCTGCTACATCGACGGTGACCGCGGCGTTCTAGCCTATCGCGGCATCGACATCCACGAACTCGCCGATCACTCCAACTTCGAAGAGACCTGCTATCTGCTCTGGTTTGGAAAACTGCCCACGCGGCGCGAGCTCCGCGAACTGCATGATCGGCTCGCCGAAGAACGCAAGCTGGACGCCTCGATCATCAATCTCTTGAGGAGTGCTCCGCGCCACGCTCTCCCCATGGACGTGCTTCGAACTGCGGTCTCGGCGCTTTCTTTTTATGACCCTGAAGAAAAGAACAATGACCGAAAAGCCAATGTGGACAAGGCAATCCGGCTGACCTCGCAGATCGCCATGATCGTCGCGGCCTATGACCGCGTTCGCAAGGGCCACGCGGTCGTTGAACCGGATCGTGCCCTTTCCCATGCGGCGAACTTTCTGCTGATGATGAATGGCACGCATCCTTCGCCGACTGCCGAGCGCGCGCTCGACATTGCGCTGATCCTTCATGCCGATCACGAACTCAACGCTTCGACCTTTGCGGCTCGCGTGACTGCGGCAACACTGTCTGATATGCATTCGGCCATCACTTCGGCGATTGGAGCGCTCAAAGGGCCGCTGCACGGCGGAGCCAACGAAGCCGTGTTCCACATCCTCGAAGCCATTGACAGCTCTGGCGCTGATCCGGTCGAGTACATCAAGGGAATGCTGGCGCAGAAGAAAAAAGTTCCCGGCTTCGGACACCGCGTCTATCACACAGAAGATCCACGCGCCACGCATCTGCGCGTCATGTCGCGCGATCTCGGTGCTTCCAGCGGACAGGCCAAGTGGTTCGAGATCTCACACAAGATCGAGGAATTCGTGAAAGCCGACAAAAAACTGAACGCGAATGTCGATTTCTACTCGGCATCGACCTATCACACGCTGGGAATCGACGTGGATCTCTTTACTCCAGTGTTTGCCGTTTCGCGCGTCAGCGGCTGGACCGCACACGTCATCGAACAACTTGACGACAACCGCCTGATCCGTCCTCGGGCGGAATATCTGGGACCGGAATACCCGGCCGTGTACATCCCGATCGACCAGCGCTCCTGATTCGCCTCTGTAGAGCGTTGCTTGCAGCGTCTTGCTCCGGCACGCCGGTACTGCCAGCCAGACCCAGCAAGCTACGTCTCCACCGGCCTGATCCCGTAGAATAGAAGCGGGTTCTGTATGCACCACGTTTACCTGGACAATAACGCCACCACGCCTGTATTGCCTGAGGTGTTTGAGGCGATGCGTCCGTATTTTACGGAGCATTTCGGCAATGCCTCGTCGATCCACCATCATGGGCAGGGGACGCGGGCTGCGGTCGAGGATGCGCGCGAGTACGTGGCGCGGTTACTCGGCGCCAGTGCATCGGAGATCGTTTTCACCAGCGGCGGGACCGAGGGCGACAACCTCGCGATTGCCGGGCTGGTGGAAGCTGGCGATCACCTCATTACTTCGAGCGTTGAACATCATGCCGTGCTGCACGCCGCCAAGCATGCGGAAGAGATTGGATGCGAGTTGACGATTCTGCCGGTGGATGGACGTGGAGTGATCGATCCGTCGGATGTGAAGCGAGCATTACGGCCCAACACGAAATTGATCTCCGTCATGATGGCGAACAACGAGACGGGCGTGCTCCAACCCGTCGAAGAGATTGGAAAGATCGCGGCTGAGGCAGACGTGTACTTCCATACCGACGCGGTGCAGGCGGCAGGGAAGATCTCGATCGATGTGAAGACCATCGCTTGCGACGCGCTTACGATCTCCGGGCACAAGATGAATGCGCCGCAGGGCGTGGGCGCGCTGTATGTGAAGAAGGGAACGACCATCCGGCCGATGCTTTATGGTGGACGTCACGAGCGTTCCCGGCGCGCGGGAACCGAAAATGTCCCGGGTATTGTTGCTCTTGGTAAGGCAGCGGAGATTGCAAGGCAAGCGCTTGAAGTCGGCGAAGACCGCAAGCTGGCCGCGTTGCGAGACCGGCTGGAGCAGGGAATTCTCGGGCAGGTCGACGACGTGTGCGTCAACTCTGCGGGCGCGCCGCGCGTTCCGAACACCGCGAATATCCGCTTTGATTACATCGAAGGTGAATCCCTGGTGATTGCGCTGGATCTAAAAGGTTTGGCGGTTTCTACTGGTGCGGCCTGCTCGTCGGGTGCAATCGAGCCTTCGCACGTACTGGTCGCGATGGCGCTTCGTCCCTATCAGGCGCGGTCGAGCATCCGCTTCAGCCTGGGCAAGCAAACAACGGCCGCGGACATCGATTTCGCCCTGAGCCTCGTGTCCGAAACGGTGGCGCGGCTGCGCGAACTGTCGCCAACGTACAAGAAACAGCCGGTGCGCACATAAATGCTTTGTCATCCTGAGTGGCAGGTTTTGCCGCGAAGGATCTATCGATTGTGACGGGGTTGAGCTAGGAGCTGGCAGCTGAATTCAGACACTATTGCAGTCGCTATGTCGGGCGGTGTGGATTCGTCCACCGTCGCAGCCATGCTGCGCGCCGAGGGGAACAGCGTCATCGGCCTGACGATGCAGCTCTGGAATCAGCGCCGCCTCGCCGGACGCGAGGGCATGCCCGAGCAGGTTACCGGACGTTGCTGCTCGCTCGACGATGTCTACGATGCGCGGCGCGTCGCGCAGCAGATCGGCATTCCTTATTACGTCGTCAATCATGAGGATCGCTTCGAGCGCGATGTCGTTCGTCCGTTCGTCGAAGAGTATCTCTCCGGACGAACGCCGATTCCGTGCAGTCTCTGCAACAATCATTTGAAGTTCGACCAGCTTCTGATCGTTGCGCGGCAGATTGGCGCCGAGCGCGTCGCGACCGGACACTACGCTCGCGTCGCATATGACGACACGCGCGGACGCTGGTTGCTCAAGCGGCCCGCCGATCTGGGCAAGGACCAGACGTATTTCCTCTTCGGTCTGACACAGGATCAGCTGAGCCGCACTCTGTTTCCGCTCGGAGATATGACCAAGCCGGAGGTGCGCGAGTTGGCACGCAAGCACGGCCTCGCGTTGGCCGAGAAGCCCGACTCGCAGGAAATCTGTTTCGTTCCGGGCGGCGACTACAAGCGCTTCATCGACGCCTATCTCGCTGAACAGGGTGAGTCCCTGCCCGATACTGCGGGAGAGTTGGTCACGGCCGATGGTCAAGTCATCGGCGAGCACACCGGCATCCACAACTTCACCGTTGGCCAGCGCAAGGGACTGGGCGTCGCCACGGGATCTCCGCTCTACGTCATCCAGATCAGCGGCGCCGATAAGCAGGTCATCGTTGGTGGCGACGAGCTTCTCTACTCGCGCACGCTTCGCACCCGGCGCGTGAATCTGATTTCAGTCGCCGACCTGCGGGAGCCGATGCGAGTCGCGGTCAAGATCCGGCATCGTCACGAGCCGGCGCCGGCAACGATCGAGCGCGCGGCAGACGACGAGATTCTCGTGACCTTTGACCAGCCGCAGCGTGCGATTACGCCGGGCCAGGCCGCCGTGTTCTATGAGGGCGACGTAGTGGTCGGCGGAGGCTGGATCACCTAGCTTTGCCAGGTAAGCGGAAGTTACATTAGCCGCTCCCGCTGTCATCCTTCTATGAAAAAAGGCGCACTTGTCCATAGGTATTTTTTGCGGCGATGCGGACAGGCTTCTATTCGTGCTCGAGGCACATAAGGTATGTCCGGACTCCGCCGCTCCATCTGAGCGTCGCTCTCGAAGAGCAAGGATGACTTCGAGCTGACGGATTCCCCTTACCCCGCCGCAAACTTTTCTTCTGCAAACTCCACGCCATCGTGCAGCAGCGCGTACACCGCGATCAGCAGCTTGCGCGCCAGCGCCACCCGCGCCACGTGCTTGTGTTTTTTGCGCAGCAGCCGTTCATAATAACGCTTGGCCGCTGGCGAACACCGGGTCGCCACCTGCGCCGCTTCCACCATGATCCAGCGCAGCGCGCCGATCCCTGCCGCGTGATCCCTCCCCGCGCCGCCTTGCCCGCCGACTCCCGCACCCGCGGCACCAGTCCGGCGTAACTGCACAGCGCCTCTTTACTGCCAAAGCGTCCCAGGTCCCCGATCTCCGCCAGCAGCATCATCGCCGAACACTCGCCAATCCCCGGAATCGTCTTCAGCCACCGCACTCGCTCATCTCCTTCAGCTTTTACACTTAGTTGAAGATTTTGCTTTTGAATCTCTTCGCCATAGTGTACATCGATCATGCGCAAACACGCTGCGCCGACACCCGGGCCTGCTCCGGCAGTTTCACCCCCGCCAGCCACAATCGCCCGCGTTTGCCAAATAAATCCGTCACCGGCGAGCGCAGCCCCTGCTGGTGCAGCACCGCGTGCACCTGGTTTTTCAGCCGCGTCCGCTGCCGCACCAGCGTTGTCCGCAACCGTACCTGCTGCCGTCGCGCCTGCGTCTCCCGGTCCGCCTTCCACGACTCCGGCAACAAATCGCAGCGCAACAAATGCGCCAGCGTCGCCGAATCCACCCGGTCGTTCTTCAACTTCGCCGACGCGATCGCCTTCACCCGCTGCGGATGCACCAGCACCAACCGCTTCACCTCCGGCTCCACCACCTCGCGAAACCCCGGCCAGAATCCGCACGCCTCCACCCCCACCTGCACCTCCCGCCCGCGATACTGCCGGAAATACTTCCGCAACGCCCCCTTCTCGTTCGTCACCGGCCCCGCCTGCAAGATCTTGCCTCTTGCATCCAGCGCCGTCATGTAACAAAATCTCTGGTGAAGATCTACTCCTACGTGGATCATCTCGTGCCTCCTTCAGGGCTTGTGCTTCGAGCACGTACTCTACCCTTGGAGGCACGCCTTTTCCCCTTTCATTACATCTGAGCGAAGCGAAGGACCTCTGTAGTTCGCCGGCAGGATATCCGATCGCAGGCAAGTTGCAGAGATCCTTCGCAGAAAACAACGCCGCTGAGGATTACATGGACGTGCGGAGAGGCCATGCGGGGATTATATTGCGCTTGAGTGGACGACAAAACCTGCACGCGCAACCGTAGAAACGTAGCTCGCTAGGTCTTGCTGGCGGCTCTTCGGACGGCGGTTAGAGGCACATCGCAGGCAACATCATTACGAAGACATTCGAGGAACGGCGAGCCGCTGCACTTCAGTTTTTCTTCCAGGCGCGCCGTGCAATCGCAATCGCCGCAAGCCCAGGCCTCCATGCTGTTTTCATCACGGCACTTGCTTCGGTCGTGGGCGTCCTGCACGCGTGTGAGATCGAAATATTCTTCCCAGTACGCACGCTCTTCTTGCAACGGAGTCGGACAATAGCAGACTTCAACCCAGCGCGCGGTCTGGTCATCGCAAAGACGCGCGTCTTGCATATTCCGCAAATATTCCCCTCCGGCAACCGATCCCAAGCCTAAAGTCTCGCCCTCAATCGCATCGAGCAGGCGCTTTTCACGGCCCGGCTTGACCTTGGCTCGTACCAGATAGCGCATGACAACTCCTGACTGCCCGTTCTCAATTTCCAAACCGGCGCGCGTCTACTTTCTGCTACTTCAACCCGGCCTGGGCCAGCATTTCCTCGAACTGACTTCTCGTGCGCATGTCGATCGACTGCGCGACCAGTTGACCGTCGCGATTGTAGACAAAGCTCTTCGGAATCCCTTCCACCTGATACAGCTTGTGAACCTTGCCGCCGGGATCGAGCATCACCGGATATGTGATGTTCTCCTGCTTAATGAACGGAGCGACCTTGGCCGCCTCTTCATCCGAGATCGAGAGCACGATTAATCCCTGACTCTTGTACTTGTCGAACAGAGCCTGTAAATCGGGCATTTCCTTGCGGCATGGAGGACACCACGTCGCCCAAAAGTTCACCAACACGACTTTCCCGCGAAGTTCCTGCAGATGCCAGCTCTCGCCCTCAAGATCGCTCAGCGTGAAATCCGCATTCTGGCGTGCCTCGTCCGCGGCTTGCAGCTGCGCTACCGCTTCTGCGAATTGCGGATCGTTCGACTCCGCCTTCATGTGCTCGTATCGCACCAGCGATGCGAGTTCCATGTAGTGATGATTTGGGCTTCCGTCTTTCTCGGGACGCGCCGGCTGCTCCCGCAATGCCATCGCGAGCGTGGTGGTGACTTCTTGCAGCGTGTCGCGCCCGAAATCGCCTTCCGTCGACAGATTCGCCAATGCTCCGGCCAGTCCCAACTTGTGAGGTAGGGGAGGTAATTGGCGGATTTGCACCGCCAGCTGTTTAGTGACTTGAATACGCGTCTTATCGTCAAGCTTGCGCAATCCCTGGAGTTGCTCGACGATTGGTTTTTCCTGTTCGCTCCAGACAACCTTGTTCTGCTGGGCGGAGAGCACGACACAAGAGCCCATTAGCGACGCTCCAACGACTAGAGCGCCAGCGATCACATGAATGCGGAATGAGAAGAATGAAGGCATAGAGATACCTCTTCTGCGAAAGGCACGATGAAAACTCATGAAGCTTGGCGCGGATCCTGCCGCATGCGCGATTTAGATGAACATCTCGTCCTGCGGAACGGCACGGCGATCTTCGCGGCCTCCGCCATTCCTGCGGCTGCGTGCGAATAGAAATTCCAAGCCCACCGTGATTCCCTGCATCAGGCCGGAAATCTGCCGGACAGGCGACACCACCGTCTTCTGGACGACTTCGGTAGTATGTTCGACGCGGTCCATGGTGCGGCTGAGCAGTTCGTCCGCGCGGATAACCTGAAGGCGCGCGCGGTCCACGACATCGTTGATGGTCGCGTCGACCCGCTTGATCTGGGAACGCATCACCGTCGTGGCGTCCTGCACGTTATCGACGATGGTTTCCAGCTTGGGGCGCATCTCGGTCAGCATTTGCTGCGCCTGTTCGACCGTGGGAAGAACCTTGCTCTTGACTTCCGTGGCGAGCGCCTCCATGCGCGCGCTGCTCTTGCGCATCGCGATGTACATCGCCAGAAGCACGCCCGCCTGCAGCAGAATCGCAAACGCGGTCAGGCCGATGAAGATATTCAGATTTTCCATAAGCGTTCCTCCGGCCGATTTCTCGAGTCAGTTCGCGGACTGGCCGGCGTGGTACAGCTTACTTCGTGGTTCCGGTCTCGCTGGTGGCTTCGTGATACGCCTGACGGCCCGCCTCATAGGCGGCGCGGAACTGTTCCTTCTGCTGGCTGACGGCGTCCTTTCCCCGATCCGCCCACTGTGAAGCCTGATCTTTTGCCTCGCGTGCGCGGCTGCGCATGTATTCGCGACCTTCTTCCGCGCGGGCGCGCAGAGCATCCCGTGTCTCGCTGCCCGAGCGCGGCGCGTAGAGCACGCCAGCTAACGCCCCCAATCCCAGCCCAGCCAGGAACCATACAAAACTATTGCCGTCGTGATCCGACATAATGATGCCTCCTCAAAGCGTCTATGACGGATGGTACATCCTCCGTCCCGCGAATTCAATTACAGGGGAGTCTGTATGGTCCCGCGCGTAGACAAGTCGCCGCTGGAACGCAGCCGAAATCGCAGGAATAAATGCCTGAGATCCTGCGATGACTCAGATTCAGTCGACGTTCCTGCCTGGTCTTGGGCCGGGGCGCGCGTGCTTACTTGTGCGGCGCCGGCTGCGTTTTCACCGGTTGGGATTTCACGCCCTGCAACACGGACGTCGGGCCGCCTCGTCGGCTGGAGTATACGGTCAGAGTTATCGAGGTAAGCATGAATCCGACGGCCGCCCATGTGGTTACCTTGGAGAGCGCGCTGGCAGCGCCGCGCGGTCCAAAAGCGGTTTGGCTGCCTTGTCCACCGAATGCCGCGGAAATGTCGCCGCTGGTGCCGCTCTGCAGCAACACGACGATGATGATGAACAGACAGATGATAATGTGGATGGCCGTGACCAAGTAGAACATTTCTAAGCTTTTCCTAGAGGTGATTGAGTTTGTTGGCTGCCCCGTCGGCACGAGGGGTGAATCATGGTGCGGAAGGGGGGATTTGAACTACTCCATCACGTTGATAACACGTAACTTATAGATTTTGCATTCGGCGTAAAGGCCCAAATGCCCCACAATCCCGCTTCCATTGTACGTTTATTGTACGGCGAACGCATCGCAGAAGAGGAAACGGCGCGCCGAAGCGCTTTCTCTCAAACTGCCACAAACAGTTTGACATCCGCCCTTCCCATCGGTCAAGGCCACCGTTCGAGAATACCTGGAATGGTGAGCGTGCTTCGAAACCGGTCCCCGGTACCGGCGACGATCATAATCGGACAACTCCATCAACCGAACTCTATGAACGAAAGGGGCTGATCCTGCATTCATGGAACTCGCGCGGCAGCGTCAACATCTCACCTGCATCCCGACACCCGACGGCCCACTCAAGCAGGCTTCGGTACTGGTCGAACTTAACAATATTCCCCAGCCACTCCGTTCCCAATGAGGTTGTGATCACGACCACGTTGGGCACGTCACAAGGCCCAACACAACCACTGATGGTCAATTGGACTCGCTCCAGCAGTCCTCGCTTCCGCCATTCACTCTTCAGCCATTCCACCGGAACTTCGGGCAGCCCACGCTCGACATTGCCGCAACAGCAGCCCCGACAAATAGTAATTTGTCCGACGACGAGGCGTTTGGTCTTCAGCGGACAATCTCTATCCTCGTTCACAGTGCTCGATCCGTCCTTGCCTCTAAAGCCACTCAATCCAATATGCCGTAGAGTTCGTTTACATCAAACGGTCCTTGAAATTTGCCAGACAACAAAACGAAAGCGGCAAGCGAAATCCCCAGGATAAGGACAAAGAAGATTACCGAAGCCAGCTCTTTCCGATTCTTGACGACATGAGCAAAATGCATACTCACAGCTCACGCTTTTTGCTGCAAACTTCTCGATTTCATTGCCCGGCTTCGGAACTCCGAGGCAACAACCTCGTGGAATTGAGGATGAATGCCAGCTCGGAGGTCACGTGAATAAAGGCGGCCAGCAGCGGATTGAGAAATCCGAACGCTGCCATTCCCACTCCCACGCTGTCCACCACCAACGTGCCCACAAAGTTCTGCATGATGATCCCGCGACAGCGGCGAGCAACCCGCAATGTTTCAACCAATTTCGAGAGGTCACTTCCGATCAAGATGACATCGGCGCTCTCCCGAGCAACATCGGTTCCCGATCCCATGGCGATGCCGACATTCGCCTCAACTAGGGCTGGAGCGTCGTTGATTCCGTCGCCAACCATCGCGACATTACGCCCTTTGCTACGCAATTCAGTCACCCACTTTGCTTTCTGCTCAGGGAGGAGTCCTCCCACCGCTTCGTCCACCCCGAGACCGCGGCCCACAGATGAAGTTGCAACTTTTGTGTCTCCGCTCAAGAGAACAGTCTTCAAACCCATTTGTCGCATTGCCGCAATCGCATTCTTGGCCTCGGGACGCAAAACGTCCGCAATTCGGATACTCCCAAGAACTTCTCCGGCGCGAGCGACGTAGACTTCCGACGCCCCGTCCGCACCATCACTAGGCGTGGGCAAACCCCTTGTCATGCCGTGCTCCGCGAGAAGCGCCAGACTGCCCACAAGGATTTCCTCGCCTCGATAACTCACACGGACTCCTCGTCCGGGCGTATACGAGAATTCATCGGGCTCCACCAGCGGAATCGCGAGCTCGGTCGCCCGCGCGACAACGGCTTTCGCAAGAGGATGTTCGGATTTGCGCTCCGCAATGCTGGCGGCGGCTATAATCTGCTGCTCACTGAAGCCATTGGCGGAGACAACCTCCCGGATCTGCGGAGTACCGAAAGTCAGCGTACCCGTCTTGTCTAAGAGCACTGTATCTACGGCTGAGAGTGCTTCCAGATAGAGGCCCCCTTTAATGATGGCACCGTGATGAGCCGCGCGGCCGATTGCCCCGAGAATTGCAAGAGGCGTTCCGGCCGCAATTCCGCAGGCTCCGGCAACGATCACGACCGAAATGGTTGACCTGACATTGTGAGTGATGATGAAGGTCAGAACCGCCGCCCCCAGGGCAAAGTAGACAAGGTAACCAGCCAGGCGATCAGCAGTCTTCTGGATAGGAGCGCGCGACTTTTCTGCGCGTTCGACGGCCTCAATGATTCTTCCAAACGTAGTATCGCGCCCCAGTCTTTGGGCGTCGACTTCCAGGGCTCCCGATTGATTGATGGTTCCGGCGTAGACCTGATCTCCGGGTGCTTTCTCAACTGGCATGGCCTCGCCGGTGATAGCAGCTTGTTCCACAAATGAGCGGCCACCAAGCACAACGCCGTCGACAGGGATGTGCCCCCCCGGTTTGACGATGACGGTTTCACCGACTTGAACCTGGTCAGACGGTACTTCAATCACCTGACCATTACGGCGGACTGCGACGGTTCTGGGGAGAAAGTCGAGAAGACTCTGGATCGCCCGCCGGCCCCTACCTACTGTGAGCCCCTCCAAAACCTCTGCGGCAAGCACAAAGCCAGTGATGACTAGAGCGGTGAAGAACTCTCCGATCGCCAAAGCGGAGAGCAGCGCGATCGTCATCGAGAGTTCCATCGTCATCTTTCGTTCAACGATGTTCTCGAAGGCTTCCTTGAAGATGGGATATCCCCCGATCAGGGTAGCCGCGATGCCGATCACACTGACGTGGGGAAACGGCTCCCAAAGTCGAAACCAAACCGCAGCCGCAGCCAACGCTACAAAGGCAATGCGAGCCAGTTCAGTCCATTCGAGTCCGTGCTCGTGTTCGGAATGCTCCGAGGCTTCGGACTCCTTCATATCCTGAGAATGCGAGCTCTCGTGAAGCTGAGGACCGTTTGCAGGGTTTCTTTCGATCAAGTGTGGAGCACTCATCTAAATGTCCTTCCCTGACGCAGGAGGCGCTTATTTCAAATACGACTTGACCATGTCGATCACTTCATCTGCTGCTACTAGCTGCTGTGAAGACGGTTTGTGCTTCCCGTTGAGAACATGGCTCCGTATGTGGCCTTCCAGAAGCTCTGCCATCAAGCTGTTCATGGCGCCTCGGGCTGCGCTCATTACTTGCAGAACTTCGGAGCAATCGCGTTCTTCGCTGAGAACGCGCACCAGAGCCTCCACCTGGCCTTGGATACGTTTGGCTCTGAGGAGCAGATTTTGCTTTTCTTTGACTGTGTGACTCATAGTTTTATAGTCGGCTTTCACTATACCATACCTGGTATGGTAGTCGAATTCAGCAAACATGGTTTAGTATGATCATCGTGGTCTACTCTCTAAGGGCGGTCTTCCTGCACCCAGCCGTGGCCACTCTGTTTGCATTTGGAGGAGTAGCGCTGGGCCTCGCTCTTCGCAAGATCGCGTTGCATCGACTCAGCTTGCTTGTGGCGGCCGCAATGGGCACGCTGCTCGCTGTTACGCTGTTTGACGTACTACCGGATGCCAAACAGTTCGTGACTTGGCCAACGCTCCTTCTCGCCGGAGCTAGCGGATATCTTCTTCTTTGGGTCGTCGGCAAGTATGTCTACCACGTCTGTCCGGCGTGCGCAGTGAACGACCTCGAACATGCAAATCCCCAGTTGGCGCAGACAGCAATGATGCTGATGGTCGCACTCGGTCTGCACTGCACTATGGATGGACTTGGCATCGCGTTTGGGGACAATCTGCTTGGCCATCCGGATATTAGTCTTGTGGCCGGAATATCTGTCCACAAGATACCCGAGGGTCTGGCCCTGATACTGCTACTGCTCGGTGCGGGAATTGAGCGGAAGAAAGCAATCACCTGGGCGCTCGGAGTGGAAAGCATGACAATTGCTGGAGGCGCTGTCGGGTCCTACCTAGTGACTTCCACGTCCACGCTGTGGTTGGGCATATTGTTCGCACATGTGGCGGGCGGTTTCTTCTACATGATTGCAAGCGCTGTCAAAGGTGTACTCGGGCACCATACCGAGAAACCGCGATACGCTCAACACGCACTCGTGAGCGGCTTATCTTTCATTTCCAGTACAGTCCTTTTCCGGCTAGTAGCGAGATGATCCAAGTCCGCAGCAGTACGAATTCCAGACGAAGCGGGAAATAGCAGGACTCTGCCATGAATAGTTTGATAGCTCTCTAAGCTCTGCCTGTAGAAGTTGAGTTCTTCTTCGATCCTAATCGCTTCCGCAGCAGCGACAAAAATGCTTCCATCGCCGGGGACATCCATTTATCTTTGTGCCACACTGCAAAGACCGCCGCGTCCGCTTCGAAACGCATCCACTCCACGCCAAATTCGCTTTTCTCGTGGCTGACGACAAAGAGTTTCAGGTGTTTCAAGTGGGTCTCGCCAGGCTTCGCTTCAGTAGTGGGAATTCCGATGTGATGGTACCGGCGCATTGTTTTTTGCTCTCCGTGGAATTGGCACAAATTCTACGCTGTCGTTACCGTGTTTGAAACCGCGCCCTCGATAACGCAGAGGCGTTGGCGGCTGTTCACAAGTTCTTGAGATTCCAAATAACCGAACATCGGACGGGAGATTCACTGGAAGTCACAAACACCGCCGATCAGGGAGAAGGCAGCCGTCTGAACTAGGAGAAAGTCGGACGTTGGCAACCCCGTGCAGCGGTGATAGCCTTTTGTGGCGCGGAGGTTTGCTGAAGTGAAATCCATTTCTCACCGCATTCTTGTCATGCTTTTCCTAGTTACCTTGGCGGGAACTGCTTTCAGCACCGCTCAGTCAACGCATGATGCGGATGTTCGGGAGCTTGGACGACTTGAAACTGTCTGGAATGAAGCCCACGAGCACGGGGATGCAGATGCCTTGGCGGGCTTATGGGCAGACGATATGGAAATTTCCGTTCCCAAAATGCCCGTGCTCACAGAATCCGACGCTCTCAAATTTGCCCGTTCTGGTCGGATGAAATTCCTAAGCTATCGCACTTCGGACATACGCGTCCGTGTATACGGCGATGCTGCGGTCGTGACGGGGCGCTTGCAAACGAACTCGCTCCATGAATGGACAAGAAATCTCTGATGACTGGCGCTTCACAAAGACATACATTCGGGAATCACAGAAGTGGCGGGTAGTGGCGTTTCATGCTTCGGAAGCAGCGCAACCATAGCACTTTGAGTAACAAAATCAAAGGACCAAACGGGTTCGAGCCAGCTACCCTCTCTTAAGAGAGGGTAGCCGGGAATTTCCTGAACATCTTATCGATCGCTTTTTCCAGCTTCTTTGCATTTGTATTCGGATTGTCGCTCAACGTGTCATGAGCCATGCCGCGCCACACAAGATGGTGCGTGTCGGTTTCATAGATGTCGACCACAAGGGTGCCGACCGGGACAGTCTCGATCGTAGTTGTGGCGATTCCGCCCCATCCATGCCACCGCCAGCCTGGACCAAGGCCCTCATAGAACGTGTCGTATTCCGCGCGATTCCTCTTCACGGCAATCGCAGTCAGTGTGAGATCGCCTCCAGCCGGCACTTTCTCCCAACCTCGCGCCTGGAGAATGTGATCCACGTCCTCGTGAATCCGAGACTCGGCGAAAGGATCCGATGAATGGACATGGCCCCAGGAATACGTGTGGAACTGTGTGAAATTGACCGAATGATCGTAGTCGGTTTCCACCTTCTGAGCCGCCGCGGGAAGCGAAGCGAAGGCGGCCAGCATTACTGCGATAAACGAAAGCTTTTTCAGAACATTCATGGCAGTTTCCTCCTTCTCTCTTTTCTCATTGAGTGAATTCAAGCTATGTATCAGGCGGTGCCGCCCACGCCGGGCAGTCCGGCGTGGGCACACTCGCGGTCGTTAGCGTCCCGGATGGTGGATCTCGACGCGAGGTCCAGCCGGACGTACCCATGGATGGGCATAGGGGTGAACAAAGCCAGCACGGTTTCCCCAGACCCGCATCCACGGGCGATGATCGATTAGGATGGTATGAGTGGGCCATACGAATCCCGAACCGATCCACCAACCCCACGTCCCAAAGGTCGCGCCGATCGTGATGGCAGGGCCGAAGTGAACGGCCGCTGCTACGACAACGCCAGGCCGCGGCGGGGCAAAAACGACGTATGGGTCATACCAGGGCACGTAAATCACCCACGGATTCAAGGGGAGGACCTGGATATACCCGCCCGAATCGACGACATTCACATATGTGTTTGGCACCAGATAGCCGTAATCTCTGGCCTGACGGCGCATGCGTTGGACGGCATCCATGACGTCGGGCCTCTGGTTCAACACAGCATTGCCAAGCTGTTCAGTCCAGGCCTGGTCCCGCGCCATCATGTCGAGCACCGATGGAAACGGGAGTAACCCAAGCACGCTGGGATCCCACTGCAAATGGTCAGCCTGGATGGCCGACGCAAGCGCGTCGCCTTTGAGATAGCTGTGCTGAGCGGCCCACGCTGCCGCCTCCGGAATCTGGTCCCAATAGGTCGATGCCGTCAGAACCTGAGCCAGGAGCGAATCCGGATACAGCGCAATGCGCGCTACCAGCTTGTCGAGCTGCTCCGGCGTGAACGACGGCGCGGCTGTGTCCTGCGCAAAACTAAGAACGGGGACCACTGCTAAAACCACCAGAACTGCCAGCATCAGAATTGCTTTTTTGGTCTTCATACAATCCTCCGAAATTAGGTCGTCAATTAGGCTGACGAAAATTAGGTGCACGAACCTCGATTCATTGATTGGCTACCTGCAGGTGATTCTCGACCGAGAACACCCCGATCACCTCGCGCGCCCGCATCTCCGCAATCTGCTTGTCCATCGCGCTATCCACAACCCCGTACAGCTTTACATTTCCGTTTTCAACCACAATGCGGATGGGAGCCTGTGGATCCAGCGAATATTTCTGGAGCGCGGGATCATGGTAGATCGCCATTGCCGTGCGTACGCGCAACTCGTCATCAAATTCAGAGAGTGGCAGGACGTTAATTTCGTCCCTCATGTCACGCACGCCAGGAGTGTCCTCCACAATGCCGAGGGCGGAAGTCTTGTCCGGGTAGCTCCGAGCCTCGCCGGAGACGGTTACGACGCCATCTCTCACGTCTACTTCGAAATTGTTGAATGTGATCCCGTAGCCAATGCAGTCATAGCGAAGCCGATTGGCAATGGTCTCGCGCAGTTCCTGATCCGAAACCGGGACAATCGGTTGCACCGCGATGAAATCGCGCACGCCCTCAATTCCGTGGTGCTTGCGCGCTAGGTGCTCGGCATCCATCTTTTCGCGATAGGTCTCAACCGAGCCTTGCAACAGCGCGACTCGATCGTCAACCGCGACGGTGACGTTGCGGAACTCCAGGCGGTTGCTGAAATCTTGCTGTAGTTGCTGAGTAAGAACGGCGTCCTTACTCGCCGCAGTTGTAGTTCCTCCATCGCCCCCCAGCGCGGAGCCAGAAATCCCCAGCAAGAGCGCGAGTAGGAAGAACCAGGAGAATCGGTTCAAGCTCGTCATATTCATACCTCCATGCTAAGAAATTCCTTTTTTGAGTTTCCAGGCGGGGTACTCTACCTGGTTTTTTCGATGTGAATAGACGCACGGGCAGCGGAAAAGGTTGCAATATCTTAGTTGTTTGATAGCAGATTTTCTTAGTGTCTTAACATAATATAACTGGGGCGTTCATCACCTTTGCAAGTTATTGATAATACGATAGGTAATCATCTTTCCCCTGCAATTACAGCCCAAATTTCTCCTGCAACTTCGAGCTGATTTCCACAGGCATCGGAACAAGAGGAACACATTCCGCCGCTGGGCCAGGCGCTTGGGATCAAGTGTTGCCTGGGCTAATCCATTGAAGCGATTTGAGATCAGCGTTAGTCTCTGTAAGCCTAAGGATTGGGTCTCTCTGAAGGTGACGGGCGTGAATGAGGTGTTGCAAACTGGTGGTCACTTGACGCTATGATGCCCTCCCGATGGTCGACCGTTCTTCGCAGGGTCACGACCGAAGGCCCCTACATCGATGAGCGGATGAGCGTTCTCGTTCTCACCATTGTGGTGGTGGCGGGGATCTCTGCGGTAGCCTTCGCGGACAAATCCGTGGCTTCGTTTTCCCTCGCTCCTCTGTATTTCCTGCCATTAGCTCTGAGCGCTCTAGTCCATCCGCTTCGCATCAGTCTTGCGCTTTCGATTGTCTGTCTGGTTCTGCATGACTTTGTTGGCCCCATCCGTGATCTTGGAACCCGACACTTAACCAAGGATGCGACCACCCTTCTTGGATATGTCTTCGTTGTCGTCGTCGTGAATCAGCTGGGCACGCAGCGACAACGACTAGCGGATCTGGCTGCAAGAGAACGCGACGAGCTTGCGAGTGAAATTCACTTGGCCGCAGAAGTACAACAAAGCATCTTGCCCCGTTCCGTACCCATGGTACCTGGATTTGACTGCGCGGCGCGAATGTACCCTGCCAAGACAGTGGCGGGGGACTACTATGGATTCATTGAGCTGCCTGCCGGGGAAATTGCGGTGGTGATTGCTGATGTTTCGGGAAAGGGAGTGGCTGCTGGTCTGCTGATGCCTTCCATTGAAGTTGCCCTCCGCCTGGACGCGCCGCGATTCCCGAGGACGAGTGATCTCTTGCACACTTTCAACAACGTCGTCTGCCAGGTCACAGGCGGACACCGATTCATTTCCCTCTTCTATGGGAAACTCTGCGCCCAGTCACGTTCCTTGGAATATACAAACGCGGGACACAATCCCCCGCTCCTGCTTCGTGCTGGTACTGATCCAAACACTTTGGATAAAGGAGGTCCGGTGTTGGGTGTGCTTCCCAATTCGGACTACGAGAGTGACACGGTCGATCTACGCCAAGGAGACGTTCTGGTTCTGTACACTGACGGGGCGGTCGAGGCTGAGAATTCAGCGGGAGAACAATACTCCGCGACACGGCTGGCTAAGATCGTGAGTGCATGCCCGGAACAGAGTGCTAACGAACTGGTAGAGACGATTTACCGATCGATCACCAAGTTTCGGGGAACAAGGCTGTTGGCTGACGATCTTACGCTGGTCGTCTTGAAGACGTGCTGATTGTGCGGCGACTGTCGGGCTCTCCCGAACCGGCAGAGGAGATCCTCTGTGATGATCTCTGCAAACACGGCGCTACCTAGCTCATACGACCTTCCGCTGGTCGCTCTCTCGGTTTTGATTGCGACATCCGCGTCGTACGTGGGTCTTGATCTTGCTGGACGGGTAACAGCGACGAGCGGCCGAGCACGCTTGGTCTGGCTGATCGGCGGAAGCACCGCGATGGGCATCGGCATCTGGGCCATGCACTACGTCGGAATGCTCGCCTTCCGCTTGCCGGTGCCCGTGGAGTACGACTGGCCTACTGTTCTGCTTTCGCTCCTAGTGGGCATCCTTTGCTCTGCGTTCGCGCTGGTGGTGGTGAGTCGAAAAAAAATGGGACTCACTTATGCCTTGATCGGCAGCGTCGTGATGGGCTGCGGCATTGCAGGCCTTCACTACATCGCCATGGCTGCAATGCGTTTGCCTGCGAAATGCCGGTTTGACTTTCGCGTGGTAGCCCTTTCCGTGGTACTTGCAGTGGTATTTTCTTTTGCCGTGCTGTGGCTGGAATTTTGCTTTCGGGATGAGCCCAAGAACAGTGTTTGGCGGAAGTTGGGAAGCGCCTTGGTCATGGGCGTGGCCATCTCAGCCATGCACTACACCGGGATGGCTGCGGCGACCTTTATTCCCGCAGCCCGAGCTGTGGACCAGTCGCATGCAGTGAGCATCTCGTCCCTCGGTACGCTTGGAATCGCTGCCGCTACCTTGCAAGTCCTTGGTTTGGCGGTATTGTCATCCCTCGTGGACCGGCGATTCGACGCTCAGGGCTTGGAACTGGCCCTGACCGAAACCAGACTGGAATTAGCCCATGTGGCGCGAATCGCAACCATGGGTGAACTGACCGCGTCCATCGCCCACGAGATCAACCAACCGCTAACCGCGGTCGTCAACAACGGCAATTTTGCACTGCGCCAAGTCGCAAGTGGGGCGCCGAACCTGGAGGAGTTGAGGGAGGCAATCGCGGAGATTGTGAATGACGGAACCCGGGCCAGCGCCGTTATTTCGCGAATTCGCGCGCTGTTGCAGAAGGGCGCTCCTGATAGGGTTGAACTGGACATCAATGAGGTGATTCAGGAAGTCGCCATTCTTGTGCGCCATGAGGCGACCCGAAGCCGTGTTTCCGTACGGCTCGACCTTGCCGCTGATCTGCCACGCGTGCTCGGCGACCATGTGCAATTGCAGCAGGTCTTGATTAACCTAGTCATCAACAGCATTGAAGCGATGCGTACCCTCACTGACCGGCCACGGGAGCTTCTCATAAAATCGATGAGGAACTCGGATGCTGTGCTGATCCAAGTTCAGGATTCTGGAAAAGGACTCGATCCGGAGCAGGCAGGCCGTATCTTTGAACCATTCTTCACCACCAAGCCGGAGGGTATCGGAATGGGATTGTCGATCAGCCGCTCCATCATCGAGTCCCATGGTGGTCGTTTGTGGGCCGTAACTGGTTCCTCTGGTGCGCTCTTCCAATTCACCCTGCCAATCAATGGGAACGGGGTTGCATGAACGAGCGCGCACCCATCGTTTTCGTAGTCGATGACGATCCCTCGGTTCGTCGTTCGATCAAGCGCCTCATCGGATCGGTCGGTTTGCAAGTCGAGCTGTTCGGGTCCGCACAGGAGTTCCTGTTAAGCAAGCGTCCGGACGCGCCCAGCTGTCTCGTCCTCGACATCAGGTTGCCAGGGATCAGTGGGCTCGACTTCCAGCACGAGTTGGCCGAGGCTAACATTCATATCCCGATCATCTTTATAACTGCGCACGGCGACATTCCTATGACTGTGCGAGCCATGAAGGCGGGGGCCGTAGAGTTTCTCACCAAGCCATTTCGTGAACAGGATCTGCTGGATGCGATTCAGGTGGCACTGGAGCGGGACCGCGCCAGGCGCCAAGGAGATGCTGAAATCGCGGTGTTGCGGGAGCGCTTCGAATCGCTGACACCTCGTGAACGAGAAGTGCTGCCTTGGGTCGTTTCTGGCCTCCTGAGCAAACAGATAGCCGACGCCATCGGAACAAGCGAAGCATCCGTCAAGGTCCATCGCAGCCAACTGATGCGAAAAATGGCTGCGGACTCCGTACCTGACTTGGTCAGGATGGCCGAGAAAATGGGGATTCCGATTCCGAAGCAGCCCTGAACCTGTAACACTCATCCTTACTAATGTCGAGCCCGTCTTTACCCTCTGCGAGCTCATCTTCGCTAAGTCAAGCCCGTCTTTACTAACGAGAAGCGGATCATCACCGTGCGCGGCGCTAACTTCGTTGTATGTCAGATTTTGCTGTGAAGACCAAAATCCTCCAACCATTCCGTGAGTTGCTTGAGGCGGCGCCAGACGCGATGGTCATCGTCAATGAAGCTGGGGAAATCGTCCTCATCAATTCTCAGACAGAAAAATTGTTCGGATACGACCGCGAGGATCTGCTTGGTCATTCGGTCGAGCGACTGATTCCTGCCCGCTTTCAAGATCGACATCTAGACCACAGGGCAGCATATTTGAGTGATCCCCGCGTACGAGCGCTAGGGGTAGGCCCGGAACTCTACGCTATTCGCAAGGATGGCCACGAGTTTCCCGTCGAGATTAGTCTTAGTCCTTTAGAGACTGCTGAGGGCATTCTGGTTACGGCCGCGATTCGCGACATTAGCGAAAGGAAACGCGTAGAGGGCCAGATTCACAAGTTGAATTTGGAACTGCAGGCCAAAGATCAGTTGCAATTGTTGCTCGACTCCACTGCGGAGGCGATCTACTCCATTGATGTTGATGGAGCTTGCACACTCTGCAATGCAGCGTGTCTTCGATTGTTGGGCTACAGTCGCGACTCGGAACTACTTGCAAAGAACATGCATGCGCTGATGCACCACACCCGGCCGGATGGGCGCGCCTATCCCGTGGAGGAATGCAAGATTTTCCAAGCTTTCCGGCAGGGGAAGGGGACGCATGTGACGGACGAAGTTCTTTGGCGCGCCGACGGAACGAGTTTCCCCGCTGAGTACTGGTCTTATCCCGTACGCCACAATGGTCGGGTTGTAGGCAGCGTCGTCACCTTTTTCGATATTACTCAGCGCAAGAAGTCCGAGGAAGCTCTGAGGCGGTCCGAATCGAGGTATCGCTCAATCATTGAGAGTGCACCTTATGGCGTGTATCGCGTTGACGAGAATGGTCGCATCGCCATGGCAAATTCAACCTTCGCAGGTATGCTTGGTTACCAAGCTCCAGACGAGGTGCTGGGCCTCAATACGGGTACGGACGTTTATCCCAATCCGACGGAGCAGCAACTCGCTCGTGATTATGCATCCGAAGATCCCAAGGTTGGTTACGAGACCAAGTGGAAGCGTAAAGACGGGAAGATGATCACAGTGCGACTCGGTGGGCGGCGCCTGCCAGATGATGATGAGCTTCCGGGCGGGTTCGAAGTCTTTGTTGAGGACATTACCGAACATCGATCTCTCCAAAAGCAGTTTGAACACGCCCAAAAGATGGAAGCCGTTGGCCGATTAGCGGGCGGAGTCGCCCACGATTTCAACAACCTGCTCATGATTATCAGCGGGTACGCACAGCTTCTGGACGAATCCTCTGCTGACCCTAAAAAGGTAGTTGAATACGCCACCCGCATCCAAGATGCCAGCTCCAAAGCCGCTACGGTGACTCGCCAACTGTTGGCGTTCAGTCGGAAACAAGTGCTCGAACCGACTGTCCTCGATCTTAGCTACGTAGTGAAGGACCTGGCGAAAATGTTGCCACGTTTGCTGGGAGAAGATGTTGAAACAGTGCTGGAGCTCGATCCTCAGGTCGGTACAGTGCGGGCTGATCGAGGTCAGATTGAGCAGGTCATCATGAACTTGGCGGTGAACGCAAGGGATGCCATGCCACAAGGTGGGCGTCTCACCATCGCGACGAGTAACGTGGCACTGGACGCCTCTTACTACCAAGGCGTCGAGGTCACGCCAGGGCAGTACGTCTTGTTGGCGGTCAGCGATACAGGCACCGGCATGAACGCCGAGACTCAAGTTCATATTTTCGAACCGTTCTATACGACCAAAGAAGCAGGAAAAGGCACGGGGTTGGGTTTGGCGACGGTCTACGGAATCGTGAAGCAGAGCAACGGATTCATCTGGGTTTACAGTGAACCGGACAAAGGCAGCATTTTCAAGATTTATCTTCCCCGTGTCGATGCTGCTGTGGACTCCGACGGGAGCCTCCAACTAGTCCATGCGCCATCCGCAGGGACTGAGACAATTCTCTTGGTGGAGGATGAAGCCGCGCTTCGCAACGTATGCCGAGTGTACTTGGAATCCAAGGGTTACACCGTGCTGGAGGCCGGCAATTCGAAAGAAGCGATGAAGATTTGCCAGAGCCATGATCGCCCGATTCACGTGCTAATCACAGACATCGTGATGCCGGGTATGGGAGGATTGGAACTGGCCAAATCCGCATTGGAGCTGCGGCCAACGCTTTCCGTTGTTCTTGTGTCCGGATACACAGACCGCCCGTTAGACCGCGAAGCGATAGGCTTCGGAAAATTCCTGCAAAAACCATTTAGTTTCGACGCCTTGGCTCGTACCGTCAGATCGCTATTAGATAAGAATCGAGAAATACTTCTTATCGAGGACAGCAAATTCATGCGAGTCGCAGTTCAGAGAGTGCTTACCGGGGCGGGATACACCGTCCACACCGCCAACGAAGGTGAGGCGGGTCTACGTGCAGCGCGCGAGACACTACCTGACTTGATTCTCTTGGACCTCGTGCTACCCACAATCTCAGGCCTCGACGTACTAAAAGCCCTGAAGAGGGATGCCATTACACAGAGCATTCCCGTGATCGTCCTCGCGGCACTTTCAGAACCAACCAAGGAAGAACTATTAAATGAGGGTGCAGCAGCTTGCGTGGAAAAGTCCGACAAACTACTCGAAAACGATTCTGCAGCTTTGATTCACACCGTTACGCAAGTTGTGGGCAAAGCGAAAGCATCGAGGGGATAAAAAACGGGTCTCATCCTGCTCCACCAGAGAAGTTCTCGCGGCGTAGCAGACCAGTGGCAAATGTTTCCAATCGGCGGCGCAAGTTGTTTCAAGTGGAGGTATGCGCGTGCAGAAAATCCTGATCGTGGACGATGATAAGGCGTCGTGCGATCTGCTGCGAGCCTGCTTGTCCGAAGGCTACGAGGTTATCGACACACAAGACCCGGAACAAGCTCTGGGGCTGGCTCTGGAACACAAGCCGGATGCGATTCTTTTGGACCTCATGATGCCGAAGTTCTCCGGATTCGAACTATGCCAGAGCTTTCGCTCCCTGAGCTACACGTCTACGATTCCGATCGTTGTTATCACGGGAGAGACGGGGGCGAAATATAAGGATCACTGCGCAAACCTTGGCGCCGTTGCGTACTTTGAGAAGCCTCTCAAACTCAATGAACTCCGGCGCAGGCTAACCGTGGAACTCCAGAGCAAGCGATCGGAGCAACGTGCCCACGTGCGTGTCCGCATGCGACTTGCCCTCAGATTGCGGGGCACTGACGCTAGTGGAAAAGCATTCGAGGAAATCACTACTACCGAAAACGTGAGCGCAGAAGGATTTATGTGCAACTGCATGTCTTCACTGGTCAAGGATGCGAATGTTGAGGTTATTCTGAGCAGCGGAGGCGAACATTATGCTGGACGAGCTCGGGTGGTGCGAAAGGAATCCTCCGGCACTCCTTGGCAGCGGTATGGCTTCCAGTTCGTGGAGAAGACGCCCGCTTGGCCCTTGCAGGAGAAGAGTGCCATTTCGCTCTCGTGAAACCGATGGCTTCCGCTTGGCCCATCATTCGGAACCGATCAATCAAAGATTCTCTGTTTCACTGCGGACAGGACTCTACCTCTGGAAAGACCCCGACCAGTGTTTGCTGAGAAAATCAGCTTGCGCATGATTGCTCCGTTCAGACCAGCGATGATATCAGGATGAAGATCCATTTGGGCTCGCCGCCAATTGCGGGAGAATCACTGACGAACCGCTAACTGACCAGCGGACCCGTAAAATAGTGAGCCCTTGCTCAGCATCTATCCCGGAGGTCCCACGCCCCCAAAAACACTTCTGGCTTTCTGTGCTATCGTGCGGACCATGAAAAGAGCCTTTGTATTGTTTGCTGCATTGTGGATCGCCTTGCCCTTTGCCGATCCGCAAACGGCCTCACCAAAGCCTGAAGGGCGCGAGCAGATGAGCACCGACGAGGTGGCCATCCGGCAGGTCTCGGACGACTGGATCAGGTTCTATAACGCCGGGGGCGCGGCGAAGGTCGCGGCTTTGTACACCGACGACGGCTATTATCTCTCGGCACACATCCTGGCGCACGGGAGGCAGGCGATCGAGGCTTATTGGGAACGCGGCATCAAGGCGGGTGGGCACATCGATTTCATCAAGCCGCTGACGCTCTACTACACCGGGGACCTCGCCTATTGTGCGGGCACCTACCAAGCGACCAACGCCGGTGTGACGGTCGATGGGCGCATTCTAATAGTGTTGAGAAAAGTGAACGGCAAGTGGCTGATGGCCGCGCATGAGACAGTAGTGCGCGACCAACCGCTATGAGTTTGGATTTCCTTCTTGATTATTGAAACCGGAATGTCGGAACCGACAGGCCTTTGGTCAGAGGCGGAACGTCGCTGATGAATCGGTCGGGTTATTCGTGCCTTTCAAGCTCCGTTAGACGGCGAGCTATGGAAGAGATTCTGCGCGCCGAGCGATACCAAGCAACTGCTTACGCTCCATGATGAAATGCGCCGGCCGAGCAAGCAGTAGGGCAATCCATTGTGGCAGACCGTAGGGATGGTAGTCAGGCGCCACGTGCCCGCGCACAATCAGGCGAGTAGAGTTCGGCTGCAGCCGTTCAAGTACGAACGCCCAGGTCGTCAAATACCTGCCGCTAGGCGAGCGCCATGAGAGAACGAGGCTATGCTCGGGCTCATACTGCACGACCGTAAACACGTCGGTTACTCCCGGGAGCGCGGGGAATACACTGCCCGCCTCGATGTTTTGAAACTCAGGCAAGATGCGATCCGCGCTGCGGTGGCCGCCGTTATCGATGAAGTCGTAAGCGTACCACCCAGCTCGGCCGGATCCCATCTGGACAAGCCAAGGCCAGACGTCATCAGGAGGGCGACGAATGGTGACCGCGTGATTGACCGAGCCGATGGGCTGGGGAATCAGGCCGTCTCCGGGAAGAGTCCGGGCCTGCTCGCTAGGAGTCGCGCGGACCTGCATGCTGCCGTACGTCGTAAGCGCCGCGAGGACTACCAGTGTTCCGGAGAACACAATCAGTACTTTCCTTTTCATAGCCACCCCAACCGTAAAGGTAGCCGAGTGGAGCTTAGTCCATGCGATTGCGGTTGCGCGGGAGTGCTCAGCGAGAACGCTGAAGCCGATTTGCCGGGCCAGACCGCAGGAGTATTGGGCATCATCGTCCGATGCCTTTAACCTTCTTGCAGCTCTCCTCTTCCCACATCGCTGGCTTGCCGTCGGCGCCGGTCACTTCGAGCGCGCTATCGTACACCGCATCGCCTTTCCTGGTGAAGGTGTGCTTGACCGGTAGCTTGTCGTCGCCAATGATCATGTAGCCCGTATAGACGAGCTTGTCGCCATCCCATCCGGGCGAGGTCACGTCCACCCGTGAGCCGCCTATGTTCATGTCCCGGCGAACGTGAACCTTGGCGTTGGCGTCCCAGGTACTCGATCCGATCAGCGTTTGTTTGCCCTTCACTGGCCCGCTCAGCTGATCGATGTGGTAGATGAGCCACGAACCGCGTAGCGCCATCTTAAAGCTGAACCGATCGATGAACTTCACTCCCGGCCCCATCGGCGAGGCGTGCTGTGTCCCCTCGCAGATCCAGTCCCCGACGAACCACTTCTCGAAGGACAGCTGCTCCGGCAGTTTCTGCACCTCTGCGGCCTTGGCGGGCTTGTCCTGGGCCAGAGCGGACGGAGCGAGGAGCGCGAAAGCAAGGATGAGCATCGTCTTCATAATATGAATCCCCAAAGAAATGGGCCATTCGCATCGGTAATTACAGGACTATCGTACCCACACATGATCATAGACTTCTGGACGCGGCAAGACGATGCCGTCGACGCTTGCCGCTGATTGCGGTCGGATGACGGGCAACTCTTACCTAATCCGGGTAAAGGAAGGGGTTGCCGACCACACGGGAGTTGGGCGAGTCGCCCGGTGAGATCGTGGTCGCTCATCCCTTTGCTTCTTCGCTTCTTCCCTACATTCGTGCAGATCGAACTTGTCTAACAGATACAGCTCCGCGCCTACGCGGTCGCGCCGAAGGTCAAATGGGGTAAAGAACTTGTATTGGCATTTGGCGCAAGAAGCCATGG
This sequence comes from uncultured Acidobacteriota bacterium, assembly GCA_963763845.1. Taxonomy (GTDB): domain Bacteria; phylum Acidobacteriota; class Terriglobia; order Terriglobales; family Acidobacteriaceae; genus Sulfotelmatobacter. The sequence goes on along the minus strand of CAVXPX010000002.1, from coordinate 7,121 downwards.
AAGGAACCTGCTCCCCGAACCTCAGGACGATGACGAAGCTGCGCTCTGCCATGGCTCAATCTGCTGCGATCAATCGGCGGTCGCGATGCGGCTCTGTGCGAGGCAGCCCAGTACTAAGGTAAGCGGAGACGGACTACCGTCTTGACGTAGGAGAAAGGGTGAGGTTGTGTCCACTTCTTTTGTTAATGGACACGACCTGCTGGAGTGGATGGGTGTGCTATCGGGTGGGGAGTTCTGCGGCGGAGTCGTTCAACCCAAGATTCCAGGGCAACAACTCTGCGATGCGATTCACCGGGTGGTCGGCGATGCGCTCCAGCACCTGACGCAGGTAGGCCTCGGGATTGAGGCCGTTGAGCTTGGCCGTGCCCAGCAGACAATAGAAGGTTGCGGCTCGTTCTCCTCCGGCGTCGGAACCCGCGAACAAGTAATTCTTCCGACCCACCGCGACCGCACGCAGGGCCCTCTCGGCCGCTGAGTTGTCGATCTCGATGCGGCCATCATCGCAGAAGCGCGCGAAGGCGTCCCAACGGGCGAGGGCATAGTGGATTGCCGCCGAGGTATCGGACTTCCGGGAGAGTTTCGACAAAGATGTTTCCAGCCACGCACGCATCGCGTCGAGCAGTGGCCGCGAACGCGTGTTGCGAACTTCGCGTCGCTCGTCGGGAGGCCGCCCGCGGATTTCCTTCTCGATCCCATACAAGGCGCCGATGCGCTCGACCGCTTCGGTCGCAATCGGTGAGCGGTGCGCTTCCATCAAGTCGAAGAACTTGCGGCGGATATGGGCGAGACAGGGTGCTTCCTGGATCGAGCCATGCTCGTAGAGTTGATTGAAGCCAGAGTACGCGTCGGCCTGCAGAATGCCGTGGAAGTTACTCAGATGCCGCTGCGGGTGTTCGCCCTTGCGGTCGGGCGAGTAGGCGAACCAGGCCGCGGGAGCCGCGTTCGAACCCGACGGACGATCGTCGCGCACATACGTCCACAAGCGCCCGGTCTTGGTCTTGCCATTGCCGGGAGCCAGCACGGGAACCGGCGTGTCGTCGGCGTGCAGCTTGTCGGCCGACATCACGTAGCGGCGCAGCGCCTCAATTAAGGGTGCGAGTAAGTGGCTGGCCTCGCCCACCCATTTTGCCAGCGTCGAGCGTTCTAACTCGACTCCTTCGCGAGCGTAGATCTCCGACTGGCGATACAACGGCAAGTGGTCCGCAAACTTCGAAGTAAGTACATGGGCCAGCAGCCCTGGACCGGCGAGGCCGCGATCGATGGGCCGGCTCGGCGCCGGAGCTTGCACAATCTTGTCGCATCCCGCGCAACACAGCTTCGGACGCACATGGCGGATCACCTTGAAACTGGCCGGCACCCATTCCAGAACCTCGGAGACATCTTCGCCGAGCTTCTTCAGCGTGCCGCCGCACTCCGGGCAGGCTCGTTCCCCAGGTGCGTGGGTCCTGGTCTCGCGCGGCAGATGCTCGGGAAGGGGACGGCGAGTCTTCGCGGCGGGAGCGGGTTTCGGCGCGTCCGCTTCACGGGCGGCCTGCGGCAGAGACTCGGCGCGCTGAGCTTCCAGGTCTTCGAGCTTCAGTTCGAGTTGCTCGATCTGCCGCTCGACTTTCTCCGACTTCCGCCCAAACTGCAAGCGCCGCAGTTTGGCAAGCAGCAGCTTCAGGTGTTCGATCTCATGGACACGCGAGAGTAACTGCTCTTCTTTGACCAGTAACTGCTCCTCTGTCGCGATGAGTTCTTCATAGGTTGTCAGCAGGATCGCCTTCAATGCATCCCGATCCAGCGGGTTCAGATCGGGCAGCGTCGCGCGCGTGGCAACCATGGACGCAGTATGTCACGAACTCTGCGGCAATGCGTCCACAGCCGCATAAATAGCTGTGCATATCGCACGCGCGAACTCAGATCGCCATCAAGGACTCTGCGGTTCGAACCGGATGACGCCAATCGATGCCTTCTAACAGCATCGCTAACTGCGCCCCCGTCAACGACACCGCTCCGCTCTCCACTTTCGGCCAGACGAATCGTCCACGGTCCAAACGTTTCGCAAACAGACAAAGCCCATCGCCATCGAACCAGAGTAGTTTGATCAAGTCGCCGCGCCGCCCGCGGAACGCGAAGACGTGACCGGAGAGAGGATCGTGTTCGAGCGTCGTCTGTACCAGCGCGCTCAACCCCGTGAACCCGCGCCGCAGGTCGGTCACACCCGCCGCGATCCAGATGCGCGTGTTGGCAGGAAGGGCCATCATCCGCGCAAGCACTCCAACACCACGCGCAGCACTTGCGCGTCTACCCTGCCGGTGATGCGAATCTGCGCTTTCGCCAGAGTCAGTTCCATCGTACCCGGCGCAACCACCGCTTCAGGATCGACACTGGACTGTGGGCTCACCGCAGCAACAACCGGTGGCTGGTTCTGCACCTCTTCGGCAACTCTCACCGGCAGCAGCCGCACCCCGCTCGCCCGAGCTTGACCCAGGGAAGTGGCGGCCCGGTCACTCAGAAGCCCAGCGTGATACAGTTTGCGCCAGTGAAACACCAGGTTCGCGTTCACGCCATGCGCCCGAGCCACGACCGCCACCGAGACCCCAGTGGCAAGCGTCTCCTCGACGATCTGCCGTTTCTCTTCGGCCGTGCGGTACTGTCGTTTGATTCGTGTGGCGCTGAGAACCGGCACCGCGCTGGTGTTCATGAATCCCCTTCGTGGCATGACCTCGCGCCACAAAGGAAGAATGCCCCGTCAGGACGACTCCCGTCTAGACGGCCATCGGTCTACGCTTACGAGATGGACACTTTCCAGCAAGTTGCAATCATTCCCAAAGACAAAGAGACCTCGGTCGCAGGGCAGCGGCAGCGACGCAGTATCGCGGAGAAGCGGCGGATTGTCGAAGAGACGTTGGTGGAAGGCGCGTCAGTGGCGCGGGTAGCGCGGGCGCATGGCATCAACGCGAACCAGGTTTTTGGCTGGCGTCGGCTCTACCTGGCAGGAAGACTAGGGGAGTGCAAGCCGACCATGAAGTTGCTGCCGGTTCGGGTGAGCGAGAGTTTGCCGGCGCCTCTGGCGGAGCGTGGGTCCGTCGACTTCCCGAGACCACAGCCGGGCACGATTCACATCGAACTAAAGCAAGCGCAGGTGCGGATCGAAGGCAGCGCCGATGCGGCGCTGGTGCGCGTGTTGCTGGAGTGCCTGCGAGGATGATCGGGCCGACGACGAACACGCGAGTTTGGATTGCCGCGGGAGTGACAGACTTGCGGCGCGGCTTCACTGGGCTAAGCGCGCTGGTGGAGAGCAAGCTGGAGCAGAAGCCGTTCTCGGGACACGTGTTTGTGTTTCGCGGGCGGAGAGGCGATCTCATCAAGGTTTTGTGGTACGACGGCGACGGGTTGTGTTTGTTCGCGAAGCGGCTGGAGCGCGGGCGCTTCGTTTGGCCACAAGCGGCGAGCGGCACCGTTTCGTTAACGCGGGCACAGTTATCGATGCTGCTGGAAGGCATCGATTGGCGGCGGCCGGAGCGGACGTGGGAGCCGCAGCTGTCGGTGTAACCTGCGAGATTCTTTGCACAACTTTTTTTGCGCGCACGGGGATGAAAACGCGCGCGTTCGTGCGATACTCCGCGCATGTCAGCGGTGGCGCTCCCCGATCTCAACGCTCTTCCCGCGGATGCGCTGCGAGCGCTGATCCTGGCACAACACACCCAACTCATCGCCAAAGACGAACAACTAGAGTCGCGGGAGCGCGAGATCGAGCATCTGAAGCTGCTGCTGGCCAAGCTGCAGCGCATGCAGTTTGGGCGTAAGTCGGAAAAGCTGGAGCGGCAGATCGAGCAGTTGGAGCTGCGGCTGGAGGAACTGGAATCGAAGCGCAGCGAGCGAGAGCCCAACGAGCCAACCCCGGCTCCCGTCACCACCTCTTCAACTCCTATAACGAAGCCCACGCGCCGCGCCCTGCCCGATCATCTTCCGCGACAAACACGCAGACACGAGCCGAAAGAAACGGTATGCCCGGAATGTCAGGGCGAACTGCGCAAGTTAGGCGAGGATGTCTCCGAGATGCTGGAGTACGTGCCCGCCAGCTTCGTGGTGATTCGCCACGTGCGCGCCAAGCTGAGCTGCACGAAGTGCGATTGCATCGTGCAGGCCGAAGCGCCGAGCCGACCAATCGCGCGTGGCCTGGCCGGGCCGGGGCTGCTGGCGCACGTTCTGGTGAGTAAGTACTGCGATCATCTTCCGCTGTATCGGCAAAGTGAGATCTATGCGCGTCAGGACGTAGAACTGGAGCGCTCGACCATGGCCGATTGGGTCGGCGGCAGTGCGCACCTTCTTCAGCCGTTGGTGGAAGCGCTGCGCCGCTACGTGATGGCGGCGAGTAAGTTGCACGCCGACGACACGCCGGTGCCGGTGCTGGCTCCGGGCCAGGGCAAGACCAAGACCGGTCGATTGTGGACCTACGTTCGCGATGACCGTCCCGCGGGCGACACCGCATCTCCCTCCGTGTGGTTTGCCTACTCACCCGATCGCAAAGGCGAGCATCCCGCGCAGCATCTGGAAACGTTTCGTGGCACGCTGCAGGCCGATGCCTACGCGGGATTCAATCAGCTCTACGAAAATGGCGGCATCGAACAAGCCGCGTGTTGGGCGCATGTGCGGCGCAAGTTTTACGATCTGGAACAAGCACACGATTCCCCGGTGGCGCGAGAAGCGCTGCACCGGATCGGGACGCTGTATGGCATCGAAGAACAGATTCGCGGCAAGCCCCCGGACCAGCGCCGCGAGGTCCGCCAGGAGCAGGCCCAGCCGCTGCTCGACTCCTTGCGACAGTGGTTCGAAGCGACATTGTCGAAGCTCTCGCGCAAGTCGGAGACGACGGCGGCGATTCGTTATGCCCTTTCGCGATGGGATGCGCTTACGCGCTATATAAAGGATGGACACATCGAGATCGGTAGAGTCGAGAACAGGCGCAGTGGCTTTAGTCTTCCGGTGGCGTCTTGACGAAGCTTTCGCTTTGTCGCCGCAGTCCGGCTGGGCTTGGCTCTGTTTCCTGTTCCCGCTCGTCAAACCGGACGTGCGGATTTCCCGCATCCGGCTTTCTCCCATCCCTCAGGCCTTCGCTCTCGACAGGTCACTGCGACGGAGCGGGATACGATAGAGGGCGAGCGTCTCGTAGAGATACTCGTCGGAGATTTGAGCGAACCCCACTCCTCTAAGTTTCCTTCGCCGCATCAACCAACGACGGACACGCCGCTCAGTGTAGCGCCGGATGAGATCATAGATAGGCATGACCGGTCCCTGATCGAAATAGCCGCACCAGCCGCGAAGCAGCCGACTGAGCACGGTTATGGTGTTCTCAGGTTCATCCGCGTACCACTGCGAGGTCGTCCGCTCGTGGATTCTCCTAAGCAGGCTCTTGACCGATTTTCGTGACGGTCGGGTTCCGATGTACGGACGCCCGGCTTTCCCGTAGAAGCGGCCGAACGTATAACCCAGGAAGTTGAAAGACTCCTCGGGTAATCGTGCGATACGGGTCTTGGTTTCGTTCACCTCCAACCCAAGCCTTACCATCAACGCCTTCATCCGCGCCAGCGCTGCTTCCGCGTTACCTGGCTTGCAGCAGATGACGAAGTCGTCGGCATAGTTGACGACATGCGCATTGAGTTGATTCTGATGACCGTGTTGTTCCCAGGCCAGCAGGAAGCGACGGAAGTAGCAGTTGGCCAGCAGCGGGGAGATGACTCCTCCCTGCGGCGTGCCGCGTTTCGTCCGTCGTGCTTCTGTGGTCCGCACCGCTTGTCCGTCGACGTACTCCACCACCGGAACTGTCAACCAGCTCTTAATGAGGTGGAGCAACTTTCCATCGGCGATGCGTCGGCGCAGACTTCGCAACAACGGCGTGTGCGGAATCGAGGTGAAGTAGTCGCGTAAGTCTGCGTCTACCACCTCCCGCCGACCGTGTTGCGTCACGTGCCAAAAGATCCGTCGCAGAGCCATCTTGGCGTCGACCTCGGGACGGAAACCGTACTGCTGTGGTAGCAGGTCCGCCTCGAAGATCGGCCCGATGATCAGCACCACCGCCATCTGTATGACTCGATCTCGGATGGTCGGGATACCGAGCGGGCGCTGTCCGCCATTGCTCTTGGGAATCCATACGCGCAACAGGGGCTGCGGGACATACGTTCCCGAGATCAGCTCCTGTCGCAGTGTTTCCAGCCACAGTTCCACTCCCTCGGTTTCAATCTGCTCGAACGTCTGTCGATCAACCCCCGACGCACCCGCATTCTTGCGAGAGCGTTCGTAGGCTTCCTGAAGAACGTCCTTGCGACAGACCTTATCCCAGAGGGCATAGAATCGATAGGCGGGTTCAGCCTTCGCTTTCGCCTGCAGCGAGGTCTGGAGCTTCGCAACCGTTTCAAGCGGTGTTTGTAGACTCATCGTCAATCACCGGGCTGTCGCCCCTTTCCACGCCAAGAACGGGTCAGGGCTCCTTCCCTCCGCTGGCGTTACCCAGCTTCATCGGTACTATGAACCCATCCGTCATCCGCATCCGCCGATGCTGGCCCTTGCGGGTTCATCATTGGTCAGACTTTCTCATTCCCAACCACGGGTGCGGACTTCCCTTGTTGCACACCTTTCATCTCCCGCACGTGCCGCCGTCACTACCCCGGTGGGACAACCGGCTGCGTGTCTCGCTCGCTTCACCGGTCACATCGGCCTTCCCCGTTATTATGGCGGGTCGGCTCCCACATCTGGCGTTTCGAGGCCTGCTCGACGTTCACTCGCGTTGCAGCCCGCGCGGACCGCTGATCTCCTGAAGAGACCTTTTCTCGAAGTGCTTCAGACCATTCGTTGCCTCCTGATCCGCTCCGAGTGCTTCCGGCTGGAGCGAAAGCTAGCCGGCCCGGATTTTCACCGGGGAGAATGGTGTACCTTATCAAGGCACACACAACAACGCCGCCGAACGCTCGTTGCGCGGCGTGGCCCTGGGCCGCAAGAACTACTTGTTCGCCGGGTCGGATGTGGGCGGCGAACGCGCAGCCACTATCTACAGCCTGATCGGTTCAGCGAAACTCAATGGCCTCGATCCCGAAGCCTATCTGCGCGAGGTCCTGACTCGCATCGCCGACCATCCCATC
>CAVXPX010000001.1:0-786066 GCA_963763845.1 uncultured Acidobacteriota bacterium | reverse complement strand
TCACCGCTACTGGCCAACATCTACCTGCATTATGCGCTCGACCTGTGGGCCCACCAATGGCGCAAGAAACAGGCTTTTGGTGATGCCATCCTCGTACGCTATGCGGACGACAGCGTGTTTGGATTCGAGAACAAGAAGACCGCACAACGCTTCCTGCAGGATATGAGTGAGCGTCTCGCGAAATTCGGATTGACCCTGAATCTCGACAAGACACGGCTCATCGAGTTTGGTCGATTTGCCGCGATAGATCGTCGACGCCGGGGTGAAGGTCGTCCGGAGACCTTCGACTTTCTCGGATTCACGCACTGCTGTGGAACAGACCGTAAAGGTCAGTTTCGAGTCATTCGCCTCACGGCGAAGAAACGCATGCGTGCGACTCTGGCTGCAATCCGAGGGACGCTGATGCGGCGGCGGCACGAATCCGTCTCCGTCATCGGCGCATGGTTGAACCGCGTGGTGCGAGGCTACTTCAATTACCACGCTGTTCCCACTAACCTGGTGCGCTTGGACGGATTCCGCAGCGAAGTGTGTCGCGCTTGGCGCCATGCATTGCTGCGGAGAAGTCAGCGACACCGGTGGGCGTGGGATCGGTTCAATCGGCTTGCTACTCGCTTCGTACCGTATCCGCGCAAGCTGCATGCTTACCCGGAACAGCGGTTTCACGCGTCACGACCTTAGGCAAGAGCCGTATGCGGTAATGCTGCACGTACGGATCTGCGCGGGGGGCGGTGAGCAACCGCCGTCCCTACCGCGACCTATAGATTTAAGATCTTGAAATGAGCAAAGTCAAATTGCTGCATTTTCGATTTCACTCGATGGATTCGCGGCCGGGCCGCGGCAGGATTTGAAGAATCCTCTGGGGGTGCGCGGATCGGAACTGCATCAGTGGTTTTATCCCACTGAAGCTTTTCGCAGGATGACCGGGCAGAGCGGCGGGACGAACGGGGTCGACAACAACTTTGCCGCGCAGGCGTTCGAAAATGTCGGCGCGTGGATACTGGGGCGCAACATGTTCGGTCCCGTGCGCGGCCCTTGGGTCGTTGATCCTTCAACCGGCGATTTATGGAAAGGATGGTGGGGGCCGAGTCCTCCGTATCATGTGCCCGTTTTTGTGCTGACGCATCAAGCGCGCGCGCCGCTGGAGATGGAGGGCGGCACCACGTTTCACTTTGTCGCGGAAGGCGTGAACGCGGCGCTTGAGCAAGCGAAGGCGGCCGCGGGTGGCAAGGATGTGCGCATCGGTGGAGGCGCGTCAATAATTCGGCAGTATCTCGCTGCGGGTGCGATCGATGAGATGCATTTGGCCGTGTCCCCGGTTCTGCTGGGCGAAGGCGAGAATCTGTTCGCGGGAATGAATCTGCATCAACTGGGATACGCTGTGCTACGGACCGTCGCGGGAGAGAATGCGACGCATGTGTTGATTGCGAAGAAGTAGAGTGGGCGGAGAATTCGCCGCGTAAGTTCCAGGTTTCACGTTTCGAGGCAACGAAGTTACTACGAAACATGAAACCTGAAACCCGGGTTGATCCGAAGTGGACTTACTTTCTTCTTCCTGATTTACGCTGCGACCTGGTGTTGATACGCCGGAATGAATACTTCGGCGACGAAGGTTTCGTAGCTGGTTGGAGTTGTGTTCTGCGCGTTGCGCGGTTCTAGCGGTCGCATCGTGCCGTTGTTGAGCGCGTTCGTCATCTCCAGCAGCACACGGGCGAACTGGTCGGACATTCCCATCTGCACCATGGCTCCGCGGGCTTGCTCGTCGGAGAGTTGAACGTATTTCAGATCCGGCTTGCCGATCGACTTTCCGATAATTGAGGCGACTTCGGTGTAGCTGAGATCGCGTTGTCCGTGGAGTTCGCGGATATGCTTGCCGCGCGGCTGATTGAGGAGCCAGTCGGCGGCGGCGGCTCCGATGTCGCGCGTGGCGATCATGGGAACTTTCAGATCAGGGCGGAGAGGGCCGACGCTGTATCCCATCTTCTGAATGGCGCCCGCCTGGGGCAAAGTGTTTTCCATGAAATATCCGGCGCGAAGCGCCAGAACGTTTGTGTTGGCGATCTGGTTGAGTTTTTCTTCGAGATGATGAAGGCCCACGACGGGCCCGGTGCCGCTGGCTTTGTCGGCTCCGATGCTGCTGAGCGCGACAACATTTTTGATTCCGGCATTCTGCACGGCGGTGGCGATGGCGTCGCTGAGGCGGCCGGATTCTCCGACGGGATCGTTGCTGGTGGGATTAGATGGGATCAGCACATAGGCCGAGTCGGCGTGCTGAAAGGCTTTGGTGAGGGCGTTCGGATCGCGCACATCGCCGATAAAAGTTTCCGCGCCCTTGGCCGCGAGAGGCTGCAAATGGGCGGCGCTTCTGCCGACGACACGAACTTTCTCGCCGCGGGCAATAAGGTTCGACGCCACGATGTGTCCAGTGTGGCCGCTTGCTCCCAATACTACGTACATAATTACCTCCTTGTGGGGTTTGGATGCGGGGGAGGGTGGGAGGATTCGGCACCTGCCGTGATTTTTCGTTTCATCGCAGCGCTAAGCGACGCTCTTCCAGGTTGCTGCTCACGACGACGTGTGCGCGCTCAGGTCGACTGTGACGGTGTCGGGCTTTACTGCTGCTCCTGACTTGCTCACTGGATTGAACGTGATGGTAAGTTTCTGGGCGGTGGCGGAGACGCGGAGGAATCCGGAGTTTGTCTGGTCGTGGTGGTTGAGCGTGAGTCCGGTCTTCTGGACCGTTGTGCTCGAATCCATATAGCTGACGTCTAGATTGTCGGCGGGTTCGGGGACTTTCTTGCCGAAGCTGGCGCTGGTGAGGGGAGTGACGTTGTGTCCGCTGTCTCCGCAGATGATAAACGGCACGGAGTAATTCTTTCCGGCGAACTTCAGCGTGCGCGTGTAGCGCTGGTAGTTGTGGGCGTGGCCGGAGATGAAGGCATGCGGATAGACTCCGGTCTGCTGGCAGATGGCATCGACCTGGGAGAGCATGATCGGGCTGCCATAGTGCTTGCCTCCTCCGGACGCGGATGACTCCGGCGAGTAAGTGAATGGAGGATGGTGCACGGCGAGAATTAACGCGCCCTGATAGTTACTGGCTTTGATCTGTTGTAACTGCGCGGTAAGGAAGTCAAGCTGGTAGTCGGGAACGGCGGGCCACTTGGCTTTACCCTTCGCCGTTTCGCTCGAAATGACGCCGGGGTCTTCGAGGGCGTTGGAGAAGATTCCGAGGATGCGGACGAAGGGGGCGTCGAGCGCGAAGTAGACGCCGGGCTGCGTCATGCAAGTGCGGTGAAGCGATCCGGCATCTTTGGTGACGGCGAGAGATGGTCCACAGAAGTTGCGTTGGAAAGTGGTGAGAGGCTCGTCGCCGGCGGCGGTTCCGGGAAGCACGAAGGAGTCGTGATTGCCGGGGACCGCGAAGATGGGTGCGGGATAGTTGCGGAAAGGGTCGTAGAACTGGTCGTAGTAATAGTTCCATTCGCCGAAGTTATAGACGACGTCGCCGAGATGATAGAGGAACGACGGGCGGTTGGCGGGCGTCGAAGTGTGGTAGTCGTTGGTGACCGCGTCGGCGACCTTGAGTTCGGAGGCGTAGGAGGATTGCTTGGAGGCTCCGCTGTCTCCGATCATGTGCAAATGGATGGTCTTGGCGGCGGTGATGCTGTTGACGACGTCGGGGCCGTGCGGTCCCCAGGCTTCGGCGAGCGAGTAGAGATCGGATGGCTGGCCGTCGGCCTTGTCGAATCCGACGACGTCTTTGGTGAGCAGCGCCTGGAGTTCTTTGGTGTAGAACTTCTCGTCGTCGGGCGTGACCTGGAATTGTGATGGGTCGGGCGTGGGGACCTCTTCCTGAAATACGGGCTCGCTGAACAGAGGCTGGGAGAGAGGAGCTTTCGGTCGTCTTGGCATGGTGGTTTCCTTTCTGCCTGTTTTGCTCTGGCCGGGGCGAAAAGAACTCTCACCGCGGCGGACACAGAGGAGCACAGGGTTTGGCTCGGACGTTGGCCCTAAATGCCGGGAGTCCGCCGCACACGGAAGGCCCGCTTGGTACGGAGAAAGGTGCTTCAATTTACTGCGGAGGTGGGTTGGGGCGCAAGGGATTATTGATTGTTGATTGTTGAAGGGAACCATCCGGGGTGAAGAAGTTTTTCATCCAAGAAAAATCAACAATCAACAATTGTCCGACGTCAAAAGCCCCACCCTAAACTCGCAAACTGCGCGAGTTCAGGATGGGGCAAGCCCCTCGGCTTATTCCACTGCACACGCCGTTACTGCGCGGGGGTTTGGGGCGCGGCGGGAGTGGGGGCTTCGGCCGTTACGTCGGGTTGGACTGGATTGATCTTCACCGTCGAGAGGATCGCTTCGAGGCGGTTGAAGACACGGTCGCGGTCGACGTGCTTGACGAGTCCTTCCTCTGAGGCGTCGGTGGTGACGTTGAGCGCGAACTCGTAGCAGGCTCCGTTCTGGTAGACGTGAAAGAACTTCGAGTCGTTCTGCCGCGTGCCTTCGCCGGAGACGGCTTCGGTGGCGCGGAGTTCCATGTCTCCGATGAGGAGCTTGGAGTTCGGATTGACGTCATCCGATTTCGCGGTGGTGGCCTGGTCCGTGGTCGCAGGCTGCGCGGCCGGCTGCGAATCGGACTTCGGCGAGTCCTGCTTCGCGACATCGGTGGATGCCGGAGTCGAGCTGTCGGACTTATCCGCTGACTTGTCTTCTGCTGGCTTTTCTACCGATTTCGGTTGCGGGACGGCGAACTCGCTGCACTGATCGGCGGTGAGCGATTTGTTGACGCTCACGTTGAAGAACGCGGACGAGAAGTCGGTGTTGACGTAATACGTCTCGGGGAGTTCGACAGCGGCGAGAGCGACTCCGCCGGGCTGCACGAAATTCATCGGCAGCGGATTGGAAGAGACGAGCCGTGAGGCGGCGTCTCCGGTTTCGATGGCGAAGCGGCGTGGATATTCGAAGGTCACGCCGTAGGTTTTGTCGGCATAGTTGACAGTCGGGGGCCTGCGGTGAACGACCGACCTCTTCGGAGCAGGCTTGGTCTCAGCCAGCATGACAGGCGCGGGCATGGGCGCGGGCGCCGGAGCTTGCGTTACGGGGGACGGAGTGTTGCTAGTTACGGGTTTCGGTTTATCGCTCGAGCATCCGACGGCTACGGAGCAGACGATCAGGATGGCGGCAAAAACGAAAACGTTGATGTCGCCGGCGATGTTCTTTCCCCAGGAAAGTGAGGAACGGGTGTTGCGAATCGGGTTGATGCGGGTCATAGTGGTTGCCTCCTGCCGGGTCGCGGCGTTACGGAAGAGTGCAGGGGCTCGGCCATTCGCGGGAATATTGATTTGGCGAGGGTTAGCGGGGATTGGTTACGGTTGAGTCGTGGGATGAGAGACACGGGCGTGGGTGGGGGGACACGGGGGATTGCCGAACAGGAATGCCTTGATCTCTCCAATAGGCTTTATGATGGGCGGCATATCGGATTGAACGGAACGCTGCTAGGATTTCAGCCCATATGAGAGCCGCCGTTTACAGGAAAGGGAAGTCAGGCAAGGTCCTCGAGATCAGAGAGATCGAGCAGCCGGTTCCGAAGGATGATGAGGTCCTGATTCGGGTTCGCGCTGCGTCGGTGAATCCGCTGGACTGGCGCATGAAAATGCAACGGCCGGGCGTGGATGTGGCCGGTGAAGTTGCGGCTGTCGGACGAAAGGTAACAGAGTTCAAGCCGGGCGATGCGGTATTTGGAGCCGGCAGAGGAGCCTTTGCGGAATACGCGCGCGCTCGTGAAGCCGCGTTGGCGCGAAAGCCGGAAGGACTGAGCTTCGAGCAGGTGGCAGCGGTGCCGATTGCTGGCCTCACAGCATTGCAGGGGCTTCGCGACAAAGGACATCTCCAAGCCGGACAGAAAGTCTTGATTAACGGAGCGGCAGGAGGGGTCGGCACGTTTGCGACGCAGATTGCGAAGTCTATGGGGGCGAAGGTTACTGGGGTTTGTAGTACGAAAAATGTTGAACTGGTGAGTTCGCTCGGCGCTGACCGGGTCATCGATTACACGTGTGACGATTTCGCACGCGACAGCGAACGTTACGATTTGATTCTCGATAATGCAGCGAGCCGCGGCTTGGCCGAGATGCACGGCGTTCTGAATCCGAGGGGCAAGTGCGTTATGGCAGGAGCGCCGAAAACACTCGGGTCGGTACTGATTCGGATCTTGGGGGCATTCGTATTTTCGGTTGTCTGGAAACAGAAGTTCCGATTCTTCCTGGCGAAGATGCATCGAGAGGACTTAAACACTTTTTGCGAACTTATTAAGTCAGGGAAAGTGAGTCCGGTTATCGACCGGCGCTACCCACTGTCTGATGCCGCTTCGGCCATTGCCTATGTGGAAGAAGGACACGCGAGAGCGAAAGTTGTTATTACGGTGGGTGAGTAGGGAGCGCTTTGGGTTATGGATTTCAGAATGGGAAAGTAAACTCAAAATCAAAATCCCCACCCTAAAATCGCACTACATCGCGATTTTAGGATGGGACACCCCCGCGTCGATTTTCCATTCCACACATTTCTTCTTGCTTAGACATCTTTTGCCCTCATATTTCTTCGCCCTGGGTACCCCTTATTTCTGGATCTTGCAGAGGCCAATCAGGTCGTTGGCGATTTGGGTGGCGCCGTCCAGAACGTTTGGAATCGAGTGTGGAGCGTCGGCGATGCAGGTTTGTTCTTTGCTGCTGGTGATTTTGTTGTACCAGTCGAGGCCGATGGGGATGGCGGAGCTGGTGTCTGTTCCGCCGAAGACTACGTTGACATAGGTCTTGGAGAAATTATAGGTGGCCCCGCTGGCTTCGACGCTATCGGCCAGGAAGTACGACGATCCTCCGGGAGGAGGATTGCCTTTGACGGCATTCGAGCAGTAAGCGTTGGGAGTGTAGGCGGGATCCCAGACGGCTCCGTCAGTGACTCCGAAACAAGTACCGAGATTTCCCTTTCCACAGTAGGTCGGTTCCTTGCCTTGCTTGCACATGCATCCCCAGTCGAGGCGGGCCGTAGGAGGTCCGCTGGTGACTTCGGCCATGGAGATGTTGTTCGGATATTGCGAGAGGACGTAGGCGAGGGCGCCGGCGCCTCCACTGTTGGCGGTGGCGCACATCGGCTTGGTGGTGTTGTTTTGAATCGTGGTGTAGACGTAGTTGGCGACGGTGGCCCATCGGCAGGAGGCGGCGAGCACGCCACCTGGGCCTTCGACCCATCCGCCGGGCTGGCTGCTGTTGAAGGGAGTGCCCCAGGAAATTTGGACGGTGCGGAATCCGGCGTTGTAGACGTTCTGGACGGCGGTTTTGCCGTAGGTGAACAGGGTGTCGTAGAGGCCGTTGCCCTGGGTACCCGTGCCATACAGAACGGTGCCAGTGGGATTCGATGGAGTGTTGATCTTGATATAAGCGTAGACGTTGGCAACGCTCGGGCATGACACGGTGAGCTGCTTGCAGGTAGCGTTCTTCATGCCGCCGGATTTGCAGGAAATCGACTTGGCGGTAACGGAACCGAGCGAACGGCTGGGATGCGCAGCTTGGGGCGCGTCATCCTGGGCGTAGACGAGGCCGGAGAATAAAAGAGCGAGGGCGGCAGCGAATAGAAATTTGCGCATAGAAGTAAACTCCTCTCCTGAATCCTGGTGACGACGGTTTTGCGGACTTGGGCCCTGCACCCGGGCGGCTTTGTCGTTCGATTGCGCCGTCCGAGGGTGGTGTGCTGGCGGTTCACTCCATCCTGGGGGAGGAGCGGAAGTTGTGACTGAGTTTCCCCATGCCCGGAATTCGACAGTGCGAAGTCGGGCAGTGCGGCGGGGCGGGAATCGCCTGCAAGAGCGGCTCACGCCAGTACGGGGAGTCTGCGCCTGCGGCGGAGATTCTGTCAAGCGGGAGTGGAATGTATGGGAGCGGAGTGGAATGTAGATGTAGGATGCGTTATTCGCGGGGGGAAAGAGAAGGCCGCGGCGCGGTAATTCTGCGCCGCAGGACAGCCGAGGCGGCTGTCCCCGCGTGATTCGGTTCGGCCGCGGGCATCCCTACGTGATTCGGTTTCGACGGGGAGACGGATTTTCGGATATCGTGGACGGCTCGGATGATTGTGATTGGGAAATTTGGTTGGGAGGTTGGGATGCGGCGGCTGGTTTGGTTGTTGTGTCTGGCGATGAGCTTTGGGGTGGGAATGGTGCGGGCGCAGGCAGGCTCGACTACCTCATCTCGTGCGGCGGAGAAGGTCATTATTGATACCGATATTGGCGATGATATCGACGATGCGTTCGCGCTGGCTCTGGCGGTGAAGAGTCCGGAGTTCGAGGTGTTGGGGGTGACGACGACGTTTGGCGATACCGAGACGCGCGCGAAAATTGCGCAGCGGTTTCTGAGCGCGGTGGGGCGGCCCGATATTCCGGTCTATGCGGGAAAGAGGACGGTGACGAAAAATCCGATGTCGCAGCGGCGGTATGCGGACGGCGGACATCTGGAGAAAACTCCGCAAGGGAATGGAGTGGAATTCCTGCTGGATGAGATCCGGAAATATCCGGGGGAGATAACGCTGATTGCGATTGGTCCGCTGATGAATGTGGGAGCGGCGATCGATGAGGATGCGGCGACGTTCGGGAAATTGAAGCGCGTGGTCCTGATGGGAGGATCGGTGCGGCGCGGGTATGGCGACCTGGGATATACGGCGCCCGTGCCGGCGATGCCGGAGTGGAATATCCTGAATGACATTGCGTCGGCGCAGAAGTTGTTTGCGTCGGGAGTGCCGCTATATGTGATGCCGCTGGATTCGACGCAGCTGAAACTGGACGAAGTGAAGCGGGCGTTTCTGTTCAGCCGCGGGACGGCGGTGACGGATCAGTTGGCGATTCTGTATCACTTGTGGGGACAGGAGACGCCGACGTTGTTCGATCCGATGACGCTGGTGTTTGCGCTGCGGCCGGATCTGTGTCCGGTAACGGGGATGCATATCGATGTGGATGAGAAAGGCTATACGCGGGAGAAGCCGGGGCCGGTAAATGCGCAAGTTTGCTTGAATTCGAATGCGGAGGATTTCTTCCGGTTCTATTTGAAGAGGGTGGCGCAATAAGGAAGCGCGCCAGGCGCGCGATTTGTTCGCGCGGCGCGCCTACGTCCTTCGCGAGACAGAAAGCGTCTCGCTCAGGATGACAAGGGAGCTTGGTAGCCAGGCATCGAGAACAAAGTATGCGGAGTGGAGACACGGAGCGGCGGAGATTTTTGAAGAGTGCGGGAATTGCCGGGGCGGCGATTCCTGCGGCGATGGTGGGGAAAATCCCCGTCCTGAACGTCGCAAGCGACGCGGCGCTTCGCACGGGGCACCCTGCTTTTTACGACGCGCGAGAGTTTGGAGCGGTCGGCGATGGAAAGACGATCGATAGTCCGGCGATCAATCGGACGATTGAAGCGGCGGCTGCGGCTGGCGGCGGGACGGTTTACTTACGAGCCGGGAATTATCTTTGTTATTCGATTCATCTGAAGAGCCGGATCATGCTGTATCTGGATCAGGGAGCGACGATTGTGGCGGCGGAGACTGGGGATCCGGCGCACTGCTATGATCTGGCGGAATCGAACAAGCCCTGGGAGGAGTATCAGGATTACGGGCACAATCATTGGCACAACAGCCTGATTTGGGGCGAGGAAGTGCACGATGTGTCGATCTGCGGTGCGGGATTGATATGGGGCAAAGGACTGAGCCGGGGATCGGGCGCGGGGCCGGTTGCGGAGAATCCGGGGGTCGGGAACAAATCGATTGCCCTGAAGAATTGCCGGAATGTGCAGCTGCGCGATTTCTCGATTCTCCACGGCGGCCACTTCGGAATTCTGGCTACCGGCGTTGACAATTTGACGATCGACAATCTGAAGATCGATACGAACCGCGACGGCATGGACATCGACTGCTGCCGGAATGTGCGAGTGTCGAATTGCAGCGTGAATTCTCCGTGGGATGATGGGATTTGCCTGAAGGGTTCGTACGCGCTCGGATATGCGCGAGCGACGGAAATGGTGACGATTACGAACTGCATGGTGACGGGCAGTTATGAGGAAGGAACGCTGCTCGATGGCACGTGGAAGAAATTTCCGCTGGGCGAGAAGGTGTCGCGGACCGGGCGGATTAAGTTTGGGACGGAGTCGAATGGGGGATTCAAGAACATCACGATTACGAATTGTGTATTTGACGGATGCCGCGGGCTGGCGATCGAGAGCGTGGATGGAGCGATCATCGAAGACGTCACGTGCACGAACATCACAATGCGAGATGTGTACGACGCGCCGATTTTTATACGGTTGGAGGCGCGGATGCGCGGACCGGACGGAGTTCCAGTGGGAACGATCCGGCGGGTGATTTTGAGCAACATCACGTGCATACAGTCTCCGAATTCGATGCGGATTGGGTCGATTCTGGCGGGGATTCCAGGACATGCGATTGAAGATGTGAAGATCCACGACGTGATAGTGGTGGGCGCGGGCGGAGGAACGAAGGAAGATGCTGCGCGGCAAGTGGCAGAGAAAGAGAAGGAGTATCCGGAGCCGAACATGTTTGGAGTGACTCCGGCGCACGGTTTTTTCGTCCGGCATGTGAAGGGACTGGAGATGAATGGAGTGAAGATTGAGCATGCGAACGCCGATGCGAGGCCGGTGTTTGTGCTGGAGGATGTTGACGGAGCGGAGTTTGGAAGAATCAAGGCGGCGAGGCATGCGGGTGTTCCGACATTTTCTCTGAGGGACGTGAAGGATTTCAGTGTGTGGCGGAGTCGCCCGGTAAAGGATCTGGAATTGGATTCGGTCGAGACGAAGGAGATTTAGTTTAAAAAAATCCCACTTCTGGCAAAACCGGCCAGAAGCGTGGAACCCCGCGGCATCGCCAGTGCGGGCAGAATAAATCTTAAGTACGTACTGCTCAGTTAGAACGACACAACTATGAAAACTATCATCGGGATTTTCGGATTACTACTTCTCTTGTCTGGAGCAACGTTTGCACAAAAACAGTCCGCTGACATGATCGTTGCGCATGGGATTGTGGTGACGATGAATCCGGAGCGAACGATCTATCAGGATGGCGCCGTGGCCGTGCGTGGAGATTCGATTGTGGCGGTCGGGCCGCGGACGGAGATTGAGGCGAAATATCGAGCCGCGCAGCTGATCGATGCGCATGGCGGCTTGGTGCTGCCGGGATTTATCAATGGGCACACGCACGTGCCGATGACGCTGTTTCGCGGCCTCCATGATGACGTCACGCTGAACGACTGGCTGTACAAATACATTTTCCCGGCGGAAGCGAAGAACGTGAATGAGGAGTTCGTGCGCTGGGGCACGCGACTGGGCGCGGCGGAGCAGATTCGCTCGGGCGTAACCACGTTCGTCGATATGTATTACTTCGAGGACGCGGTCGCCGAGGAGACGAAAGCGGCGGGCATGCGCGGCGTGTTGGGCGAGACGTTCATCGATTTCCCGGCTCCGGATAACAAGAGCGAGGCGGCGATGCTGGCGTACACGGAAAAATTCCTGAAAAAGTGGCAGGGAGATCCGCTGATCCAGGCGGCTGCGGCGCCTCATTCGATTTATACGTGCTCGAAGAAAACATTGCAGGATGCGGCGGCGCTGGCGAGGAAATATCACGCGCTGATTCTGATCCATGTTGCGGAGATGAAAAAAGAGTGGGAGGACAGCGAGAAACAGAACGGGATGTCTCCAGTGCAGTATCTGGACAAAATTGGAGTGCTGGGCCCGGATGTGATCGCGGCGCACTGTATCTTTGTTGACGCGGCCGACCGCAAGTTGCTGGCGGAGAAGGGCACAGGCTGCGTGCATAATCCGTCGAGCAACATGATGATTGCGAGCGGAGTGGCCCCGGTGCCGGAGGAGCGTGCCGCCGGCATCGCAGTGGGATTGGGGACGGATGGTCCGGCGGGAAGTAATAACGATCTCGATTTGATGGAGGAGATCGATCTGGCGGCGAAGCTGGCGAAGATTACGAAGATGAATCCGCTGGCGCTGGGCGCGAAAGATGTGGTGGCGATGGCGACGATCGACGGCGCGCGTGCGATTCATATGGAGAAGGAGATCGGATCGCTGGAGCCGGGCAAGAAGGCGGATCTGGCGCTGATCAGCCTGGACGAGCCGAATGCGGTGCCGATGTATGACGTCTATGCGCAGATCGCGTATTCGCTGAAGGGGAGCGACGTGGAGACGGTGATCATCGGCGGCAAAGTTGTGATGCGCGACCGGAAACTGCTCACCCTCGACGAGCCGAAAATTCTTGAGAAGGCGCGAGAGTATGGGAAGTCGGTGAAGGCGTCGCTGGGGATGAAGTGACGGGTCGGGAGTCAGAGTACAGAGCTACGTTCAGGGCAAAAGTCAGAAGGCAGAAGGCAAAAGTCCAAGCAAACAATTCCAAATCAAGATCCTCCCTTCGACTGCGCTCAGGGCAGGCTCTGTCCTCCAAAAACGGAGGACAAGGGCGGGGCACACTCGGGGCCTTATAATCTAGAGATTCATTATGACAGCTGTGCTCGATCGGATTATCACGGCTACACGGGCGCGGGTGGCGGAGTCCAGGCGCACGGCGGATTTGGGTTCGCTGGAGCGGCGGGCCGAAGCGCATGTGCCGCGCGGGTTTCGGCGGGCGCTGGCTGCGCGGAGTCGCGATGGCGTGGCCGTGATTGCGGAGTTGAAGAAGGCTTCGCCGTCGAAGGGATTGATCCGGGCAGAGTTTCGTCCGGCGGAACTGGCGCGGGAGTTGGAGGCGGCTGGTGCTGCGGCTTTGTCGGTGCTGACCGATGAAGAATTCTTTCAGGGATCGCTGGGGAATCTGCAGCAAGCTTCGGCAGCCGTCGCGATTCCATGCCTGCGAAAGGACTTCATCGTCGATGAATTTCAGTTAGTGGAGGCGCGGGCGAATTGTGCCGACGCGGTGTTGCTGATTGCGGCGGCGTTGTCTGCGGAGGAGTTGAGTTCTCTGGCGGCAGGAGCGCGGCGGCGCGGCCTCGATTTTTTGTGTGAAGTGCATGATGGCGAGGAGTTGCAGCGGGCGCTGGACGCTGGGTTCGATTTGATAGGGGTGAACACGCGCGATCTGCGGACGTTCGAGGTGGATTTTGAGGCGGTGTTTGCATTGGCGGAGAAATTTCCTGCGGGAGTGGTGAAGGTGGCGGAGAGCGGGATTCATTCTGCAGAGGATGTGGCGCGGTTGCGGGCGGCCGGGTATGACGCGTTTCTGGTGGGAGAGTCGCTGATGCGGGCGGCGTCGCCGGGAGAGGCGTTGCGGGAGTTGATGAGAGTGCCGCGTGGCGAGTTGCGGGTACCCAGTGGACGCGGCTGAGCTTGTGCCACAGGCGAGTTGCATAGGTCCTTCGCTTCGCTCAGGATGACAAACTGAAAATGACATGGGTGAAGATTTGCGGGATGACGAATTTGGAGGACACACTCGTCGCCGTCGAGGCGGGGGCGGATGCGGTGGGGTTTGTGTTTTATGAGAAGAGTCCGCGATATGTGAGCGTCGAAACCGCGCGGGGGATTGTGGAGAAGTTGCCGGAGAATGTGGAGAAGGTGGGAGTGTTTGTGAACGAATCGCCGGAGCGTGTTTCGGAGGTGGCGGATCGTGCGGGCTTGACCGCGGCGCAGCTACACGGCGACGAGTATAAAAATCCTCAGCCTTACTTGAACGGCGGCAAGATCTTTTTTACCTTGCCAGTTGCGCAGATGCTCAACAATCTGACAGAACCGATCGCTGAGTTCAGAATTCCGAAAATTCCGGAATCCTCAATGATTCTTCTGGATTCTGGATTTCCAGAGAAGCGTGGTGGAACGGGAAAGACGTTTGCGTGGGCAGAGGCGCGTTGGCTGGTTTCCCAGTTGATGCGCCTGCATCCGGTGGTGATTGCTGGCGGGCTCACGGCATCGAATGTCACGCACGTGGCAGAGTTTCTGAAGCCGTGGGGAGTCGATGTCGTATCGGGAGTCGAGTCGTCTCCCGGGGAAAAGAATCCAGAGAAGGTGCGGGCGTTTGTGCGCGCGGTGCGGGAATACGATCGGAAAGTGAGTTAAGGATGGCGACGGTTCCGGGAACTCGGACGGCAAAAACCCTGCGCGTTGGGAAAGTAAAAATCCCCACCCTACGAAAAGAACGTAGGGTGGGCCACCCACAGGAGCCGGGGCGGTTTGGGGTTTATGGCGGGCGGTATGTGCCGGAGACGTTGATGGCGGCGCTCGAGGAACTGGAGCGCGAGTATGAGCGGGCCAAGCGCGACAAGAAGTTTCAGGCGCGGCTCACGGAGTTGCTGACGACTTATGCGGGGCGTCCGACGCCGTTGTTTTTTGCCCGGCGCCTGACCGAGAAATTGGGCGGCGCGAAGATCTATTTGAAGCGTGAGGATTTGCTGCACACCGGAGCGCACAAGATCAATAACTGCCTGGGGCAGGGGTTGCTGGTGGAGCGGATGGGGAAGCATCGCGTGATCGCCGAGACTGGCGCGGGGCAACACGGTGTTGCGACCGCGACGGTGTGCGCGCTGATGGGGTTTGAATGCGTCGTCTACATGGGCACCGAGGACATGCGGCGGCAGGAGCTGAATGTGTTCCGCATGCGGCTGCTGGGGGCGGAGGTGCGCGGGGTGTCGTCGGGATCGCGCACGCTGAAAGATGCCATCAACGAGGCAATGCGCGACTGGGTGACGAATGTACGCACGACGCATTATTTGTTGGGGAGCGTGCTGGGGGCGCATCCGTATCCGACGATGGTGCGCGATTTTCATCGCGTGATCGGGCGCGAGGCGCGAGCGCAGATTCTGAAAGCTGAGGGGAAACTGCCGGCAGCGGTGATTGCGTGCGTGGGCGGCGGATCGAATGCGATTGGAGTGTTTTACGAATTCATTAAAGACAAAAAAGTTAAGTTGATTGGCGTGGAAGCTGGAGGACGCGGCGAGGCTCTCGGCGATCACGCGGCGCGGTTTCGCGGAGGGTCTCCGGGCGTGCTGCAGGGGACGTATTCGTATGTGCTGCAGGATGCGGGCGGGCAGATTGCGTTGACGCATTCGGTATCGGCGGGGCTGGATTATCCGTCGATTGGGCCGGAGCATGCGGCGTTGCGCGATGCGGGGCGGGCGGAGTATGTGCCGGCGTCCGACGCCGAGGCGCTCGAATCGACGACAACTTTGGCGCGGACGGAGGGGATTATTCCGGCGCTGGAGTCGGCGCACGCGGTGGCCGAGGTGATCAAGCGCGCGCCTAGCATGAAGAAATCAGACGTGGTGATTGTGAATATTTCAGGGCGCGGAGATAAGGACGTCGGGATATTGCGGGAGAACCTAGAAATCGATTGAAGGATTGAGTCGTTCGCCATTGGCTGATTGAGCCAACAGCGGATGAAGTCAAATGTCACAACATTCCGGCAACCTCAATGACTGAATCACTGAATCACTAAATGGCTCGATAGCCATGCCTTTAACTTTCTATAAAAAGCCGGCGCTGGTGGTGTATGTGACGTGCGGAGATCCGGACGTCGCGACGACACGCGGGATTGTGTTGGCGGCGATTGAGGCTGGGGCGGATGTGATTGAGCTGGGCGTGCCCTTTAGTGATCCGGTGGCGGATGGTCCGGTGATCCAGCGGGCAAGCGAACGGGCGCTGAAGCATGGGACATCCCTAAGGCAGGTACTGACCCTGGCGGCGGAGATTCGAGAACAGGCGCAATCGACCGGGCTGATCGTGTTTTCGTATCTGAATCCGATTCTGCGCATGGGGTTGGAGAAATTCTGCAAGGTAGCGCGGGCGGCGGGAGTGGATGGCGCACTCGTTACCGATCTGCCGGTCGAAGAGGCCGGAGACTATTTGAGAGCGATGCGCGAGCATGATCTGTCTCCGGTGTTCTTAGCGGCGCCGACGAGCCCGGATGATCGGCTGAAGAGGATCGCGGACGCTTCGCGTGGATTTGTGTATGCGGTTTCGCGGACTGGTGTCACAGGTCAGCGGCAGCAGTTGGCGGACGATGCACGGAAACTGGTGAAGCGCCTGCGCCGTGCGACCAAGCTGCCGGTTGCGCTGGGATTCGGGATCTCGACGGCGGCACAGTTTGCGGAGGTTGGGGAATTCGCCGATGCGGTTGTAGTCGGCAGCGCGATTGTGGAGACGATCGAGCGCAACAAGGGGCGGGAAGCGGCTGCGGTGGGAGAGTTTGTGCGAGGGCTGACGGCTGACGTTTCTGTTTCGGCGCGGTGAGGGTTTCTGTGAGTGAAAGTCCCCCTCCACTTCGCGACTCTGGACTGACATATCTGAGACTTTATGGATATCGGGGATTGGCGGAAGAAAATTGATGAGCTGGACCGGAAGCTGGTGGCGCTACTGAGCGAGCGGGCGCGGGCTGCGGTCGAGATCGGGAAGCTCAAGCGGAATACGTCGCTGCCGATCTATGAGCCGGATCGAGAGCGGATTGTCTTTGAGAATGTGCAGGGGGCGAACCCGGGGCCGCTGCCTGGACGGGATCTGGTGCGGATTTATGAGCGCATCATCGACGTGATGCGGAATGTCCAGAAGGAAGAAATCGTGCCGCATCCGGAAGCGGTGGAGACGGAGACGGAACTGGACTCGGATGTGAATGACTGAGGAGCTTCCAGCTACTAGCCTCTAGCAAAACCCAAAAGCTGGAAGCGAGCTAGAAGCTAGAAGCTAAGAGCCAGGAGCTTGTTTCGTATGATTGTTGCGATGCAGGAAGGCGCCGGCGAGGCGCAGATACAGCAGGTGATTGAGCACCTGGTGAAGATGGGATTTGAAGTGCACCGGTCGACCGGGGCGCGCATGACCGTGCTTGGCGCGGTCGGGGCGAATGTGGATTTCGACATCCGCGTTTTGGAGTTGCTGCCCGGCGTGCAGGAGGTGCACCGGATCAGTTCTCCATACAAGCTGGCGGGACGAACGTTTCGTCCGGAGGGGACGATCGTCAAGCTGGCGAATGGAATTGGTGTCGGCGGGAATGAGGTGGTGGTGATGGCCGGGCCATGTTCGGTCGAATCGCGCGAACAACTTTTTACCACGGCCGAGGCGGTGGCGAAGGCGGGCGCAAAAGTTCTGCGCGGCGGGGCGTTCAAGCCGAGGAGTTCTCCGTATTCGTTTCAGGGACATGGAGAAGAGGCGCTGAAGCTGCTGCAAGAGGCGGGAAAGCAATTTGGATTGCTGGTGATCAGCGAGGTGATGGAAATTTCGCAGATTCCGCTGATGCTGCCCTACGTGGATGTGCTTCAGGTGGGCGCGCGAAATATGCAGAATTTCAACCTGCTGCGCGAACTGGGGAAGATACGAAAGCCGGTGCTGCTGAAGCGCGGGATTGCTGCCACGCTGGAAGAGTTGCTGCTGTCGGCGGAGTACATCATGGCGGGCGGGAATTACGACGTGATCCTGTGCGAACGGGGAATTCGCACCTTCGAGACGTATACGCGGAACACGATGGATATTTCGGCGATCCCGATCATTCATAAGCTGTCGCATTTGCCGATGACGGCGGACCCATCGCATGGAACCGGGCGGCGGGATAAAGTTGCGCCGATGGCGCGAGCTTCGGTAGCGGCAGGCGCGGACGCGCTGCTGATTGAAGTGCATTGCAATCCGGATAAGGCGCTGTCGGATGGCGCGCAGTCGCTGTTCCCGGAGCAGTTCAGCGAATTGATGGATGAGTTGAGGATGATTGCGCCGGCAGTGGGACGAAAGATTGGGTGATTTGGTAATTGGGTAATCGGCTAATTTTGCAATTTGAAGGCCGGCGCGTCTTTGAGATGCAGCCGGTTTTCCAATTACCCAATCACTAAATTATCCAATTACCAAATTTTGTTATGGCTATTCGGCAAATTACGATCGTCGGGACCGGGCTGATTGGTGGGTCGCTTGGGCTGGCGCTGCGGAAGAAGAAATTTGCCGGGCGGATTGTGGGATGCGATCGCGAGGCGACGCTTGAGCGGGCGCGGAATCGGGGGGCGATCGACGACGGATCACCGAATCCTGGAGACGCGGTGCGCGGGAGCCAGCTTGTGGTGCTGGCGACTCCGGTGCTCGGGATCGTGGATCTGATTGAGCGGGTTGGTCCGACACTTCCTGTAAAGGCTTTGCTGACGGATGTGGGGAGTACGAAGGCCGCGGTGGTGGAGCGCGCGCTGAAAGTGTTTGGGAAGACTGCGGGGAAACGATTTTTAGCCGGGCATCCGATGGCCGGGAAGGAATTGAGTGGAGTGGATTATGCGGATCCGGATTTGTTCGAGAAGGCGGTATGGTTTCTGACTCCTCTGCCGGATCAGAATCTGAATGAAGGCCTCTGCGCGGAGTTTGCGGGATGGATTGATGCGATCGGAGCGCGGATCGCGATGCTGCCGGCGGACGAGCACGATCGCTTGTGCGCATGGATCAGCCACGTGCCGCAGATGATGTCGACGGCGTTGGCGGCGGCGCTGGTGGAAGAGTTTGGGTCGGAGGCGCCGCTGCTGCCCGCGGGCGGACGCGCGCTTCAGGAGATGACCCGGATTTCAGCCAGTCCGTACTCGATGTGGCGGGACGTGGCGATCAGCAACAAAAAGAATCTGGAGGATGCATTGTGGAAGGTGGAGCAGCGGCTGGCGCATATCCGAGAGAATTTGGCGACGCGCGAACTGGCGAAAGAGTTTGAACAGGCGCATGCGCTGAGGAAGAAGAAAAATTGTTGATTTTTGAATTTTGAGTTTTGACTGAAAGCCCGCTTTCTGGTTCGGAATCGCGGCATTCAACGATCAACATTCAAACATTCATTTAGAATTTCCTTCGCTATGAACAAAGTTGTGGCCAATGCGGATGAGGCCATTCGCGACGTGTTTGACGGCGCGACGATCATGATTGGCGGCTTCGGATTGTGCGGCATGCCGGAGAACCTGATCCGCGCGCTGGCGCGTAAGGGCACGAAGAATCTCCATACGATCAGCAACAACGTGGGAATCGACGGAGTCGGCAACGGACTGCTGCTGGCAGCGGGACAAATTGTGCATCACATTGGAACGTATGTTGGCGAGAACAAGTTGCTGGAAGAGATGGTGCTGAACAGCAAGATCAAGCTGGAACTGGTTCCGCAGGGGACGTTCTCCGAAAGAATTCGGGCCGGCGGTGCGGGGATTCCGGCGTTTTACACGCCGACGGGTGTGGGAACGATTGTCGCCGAAGGAAAAGAGACGCGGGAGTTTGATGGACGGTTGTATGTGATGGAGCGAGGGCTGAGCGCGGACTTCGCGTTTGTGAAGGCGTGGAAAGGCGACAAAGCGGGGAATCTGATTTATCGGAAGACGGCGCGAAATTTTAATCCGATGATGGCGACGGCCGCGCAGGTGACGATTGCGGAGGTTGAGCATCTCGTCGATGCCGGCGAGTTGGATGGCGATGCGATTCATACGCCGTCAATTTATGTGAAACGCATCTTCCAGGGCGAGTTGTATGAGCGAAGGATTGAGCGGAGGACGGTGAGGAAGGCAGGATAGGGTTCGTGCTCGGGGTAGAGATCCTTCGACTGCGGTTTTGCTTCGCTTTCAGCGAAGCAAAATCCTCGCTCAGGATGACAAACGAAATGCATAGGTCCTTCGCTTCGCTCAGGATGACAATGGTTGGAGTGACGTCCAACGACTAACGACGAATGACTGACGACGATTCTCATGAACAAAGTTGGCAAAGACACGGATAAGCGCGAGCGGATTGTGAGGCGGATTGCGCGCGAATTGCGCGATGGGTTTTATGTCAACCTCGGCATCGGCATGCCGACGCTGATTGCGAATCACGTTCCGGCCGGGATGACTGTCACCCTGCAGTCGGAGAATGGGATGCTGGGGATTGGTCCGTATCCGATCGAGGGGCAGGAAGATCCGGACCTGATCAACGCGGGCAAAGAAACGGTGAGTGAGATGCCGGGGACGTCGTATTTTTCGAGCGCGGATTCGTTTGCCATGATCCGCGGGGGACATATTGATTTGAGCGTGCTGGGCGCGATGGAACTGGATGAGACTGGCAGCATTGCGAACTGGATGATTCCCGGAAAGATGGTGAAGGGTATGGGCGGCGCGATGGATCTGGTGGCGGGAGCGCGGCGTGTGGTGGTGGCGATGGAGCATACGACGCGCGAAGGGGCTCCGAAGATTTTGAAGAAGTGCACGCTGCCGCTGACCGGAGTGCGGGTGGTTGATACCATCGCGACCGAGATGGCGTACATCCGCGTGACGCGCGACGGGCTGCTGCTGGAGGAGATTGCGCCGGGATTGACAGTGGAGGATGTGCAGCGGGCGACCGAGGCGCGGCTGGTTGTGAGTCCGGGATTGAAGGTGATGGAAGCGTAGGTTTCTGTTCTCGCCGCATTGGCGGCTGTCGCTGGGCAAGTCAGAATTGGAGTCGAAGTCAAAGTCAAAGCCAAAAGCCCCACCCTACGAGAATCATGTAGGGTGGGCCATCCAAGAGTTTCGTAGGCTGGAGTCGCAAACCTCTTTACGCGCTGGCGATTCTACGGATGAGGTCTTCCTGTTCCTGTTTGCTTTCGGCGCCGATGGTGAAGGCATCGAGCACGCCGTTGGAGAGCGCGTATTTGAGGGCTTCGTCCTGACGATTACGCAGTGTGCCCTGGCCCAGGATTTTCATTCCCACCACCGCTTTGCCTGCGGCTTTCATTTCTTTCAGAACACTGATGACCGTTGCGGGATCGGCGTCCATGTAGGCGCCGATGGGATTCACTCGGGCGAAATCGACTTCAACCCAGGGAGATTTTGCTGCGGCGCGGAGCGCTTCGATCGAGTGGCACGAACAGCCATGCGCGCGGATGATTCCCTTCTGCTTGGCCTCAGAGAGGACGTCCATGACGCCCTTGTAGCGGTCGGTCCAGTCGGCCTCGGTAAGGCAGTGCATCAGGCATACGTCGAGGTAGTCGGTGCCGAGCTCGCGCCGGAAGCGGTCAAGGTCGGAGCGCATTTCCGCGGGATCGCGCGCCCAGGATTTTGTGAGCACGGTGACTTTGTCGCGCGGCACGTGCTTCAAGGCTTCGGCGACATGAGGATGGCTACCGTAGGAGTCGGCAGCGTCGAAGAATCGCAGGCCGTGATCGTACCCGTTGAGCAGAAGATCGGAAAGGCCTTTGATGCCGAGCGCGGTCTGGTGCGAGTGATGTCCGGAGCCGACCGTGCCGGTGCCCATCGCGAGCCTGCTTGTCTTGATGCCAGTGTGTCCGAGAGTGACGGTGTCGGAGGCGGAGAATTTTTGCGAGAGAGTTTGCTCGGCGAGAGCCGTGAGGATGGATTTCGAAGAGAGCCAGGCAACTCCGGCGGCGGTGGCCGTGCGGATGAGGAATTCGCGGCGACGCATTCAGGCCTCCTGAGGACGGTGGCGTTCTTTGAGGCTACACCAACTTGCGCTGGTGCGAAAGCTGTGGACTTGTCTTAGGCCGCGATAGGGTGACAAAACGAAATGCATAGGCCCTTCGCTTTGCTCAGGGTGACAACGCATTTGGCGCTTTAAATCCGGAAAGGGGCGGCTAACAAACGGAAGGGGAGTGTTATGCCGAGATAAATGACTTCGAGGACGCCGTGTACCGCGACTCCGATGATGCGGAAGGGGAGCAGCAGCAGCCAGATGAATGGGTAGGCGATCAGGGCGAGGAGGGCCAGAGGCCAGCACAGAACGAACAGAAGGCACCACAGCAGAAACGTGAACATGGCGGAGACCTCCTTCTAATTCATTGTACGTGCGGCCATGGCGGAAGGTTCCATGGTTTTGGCGCGGCGGAGGATTTCCTGCACGAACTGAGTCTTAGCGTGGGTGTAGGCGTCGCGGTCGAGCGAGAATCTTTGGGCGAGACTGCGCTTCAGGCTGGAATAGACATTCGCATCCTTGGGGTGAGCGCGGAGATGGTTTCGGAAGGCGATGTGACGGGGAAACTCGTCGGCGCTCGGCAGGCAAACGTAGAGATGGTGCTGAACGTCGTGAGACGGGGCTTTGAAAGCATGACGGCCGGTGACGCCGAGATCGCCCTGGTGCTCGTATCCAAGAGCTGCCAGCTTCGAGATGGCGGCCGGAAGGTCGGCCTCGGATCGCAGGAGCACGTCGAGATCGATGATGGGTTTGGCGGCGAGTCCCGGAACCGCGGTGCTGCCGATGTGTTCGATGGCTGCGGCGATCGCGCCCAGAGCTGGGGCGATGCGAGAGCGGATGGATTCGAACCGCTCCGGCCAGCGCGGATTGTAGTCGTCGACCGTGATGGAGACGTTCATTCGAACTGTTTCCGGAATGGCGCTAGTTGCTGTTGGACTTCAGTGAGTTCTGTGCGGAGACGGGCGACTTCTTCTTCGAGATTCGAAATGCGATCTGCGGATGGCGGAGCGTCGAGCGACGATGCTCGCGCCATTGGGACGGCGGGCTGCTCGGGCGGTTCTCCTGAGAACAAATGCGTGTAGCGCGATTCTTTTGTGCCGGGCTGGCGTGGGAGCATGCGGACCAGCGGTGGCTCACGCTGGCCGAGGCGATCGAGCGTCGAGACGACATCATCGAGAGCTTCGAAGTGATACATGCGGTCGGTGCGGCTGCGGAGTTCTCCGGGAGTCTGGGGTCCGCGAAGGAGCAGTACGCCGAGGATTGCGGTTTCGCGGCGGTCGAAGTTGAAAACTTCCTGCAGGCGATGCTCGTATTTTGTGACGCGGCTGTCAGCGCCGCTGGCAGGTCCGGCGAGACGCTTTTCCTGCAGCGTACTGAGCGCATCGCGAACCGCGTTTTCGTCGAGCGTCATCACCGGGTCGCGATTGTTCTTCTGATTGCAGGCGTTGACGAGCGCGTTCAGGGATAGAGGGTAGTAGTCGGGTGTGGTGATGTCCTTTTCGATCAGAGATCCGAGGACGCGGGCTTCGATTTCGGTCAGGACTTGCATGGGGGATTTTTGATTTTACTTGAAGGACGGAAGGAAGTTATCACAGAGGTG
Organism: uncultured Acidobacteriota bacterium; assembly: GCA_963763845.1. Classification (GTDB taxonomy): domain Bacteria; phylum Acidobacteriota; class Terriglobia; order Terriglobales; family Acidobacteriaceae; genus Sulfotelmatobacter. The sequence goes on along the minus strand of CAVXPX010000001.1, from coordinate 763,089 downwards.
ATCGCGAGGAGCGAGAAAAAGTCCCCACCCTAAAATCGCACAAATCGCGATTTTAGGATGGGCCACCCTCAATGCCTGGGTTCTTTACTAGAAGAGAGCGGTTGGACGGCGCTTCCAGTTCTTTCCTTTTTCCTTGGCGATGTTTTCCATGTCGGCGACGTAGGCTCCGGCTTGTGTCAGGACGTGGTGCAGGTCATTGCCGACGCTGATGAAGGTGAATCCTTTTTCGAGGAATTCTCCGACGCGCGCAGTGCCGAAGAGAAACAGTCCGAGGATGACGTTGTTTTTGCGAGCGTGTTCTACCAGTTTCTTGGTGGCCGCGTCGAGTTCGGGCGAAGTGTACATGAGCGGGAACTCGTACTTGTTGTAGAGGCCCATCGACATGCAGAGGTCGTTTTGGCCGAGGAAGAGGATGTCGACGCCAGGAACGGCGGCGATTTCGGCGATGTTTTCGATGCAGGAGGCGGTCTCGACCTGCAGCGCGACGACGCCTTCGTTGTTCCAGCTACCAGCATAGCCGAGGAGTCCGGCTTTGTTCATGCTGCGCTGCGGGAAGTAGACTGAGCGCGTGCCGACGGTGGGATATTTCGTGCAACTGACGGCCTGACGCGCCTCGTCGGCGGTATTGATGTACGGGATCAGGATACCGTCGGAGCCCATGTCGAGCGCCTGCTGGATGCCGGGGCGGTCGTCGTATCCGCCGACGCGAACCAGGGATTTTGCGCCGCCGTTGGAAATGCCGCTGAGCATCGCCGAAAGTTTTTCGTAGCCCATGGGGCCGTGTTGCGTGTCGACGAGCAGCCAGTCGTACCCGCTGTGTGCGAGCTGTTCGGCGACGGTAGGGCTGTGCGCATTCAGGAACAGGCCCATCTTGGGTTGTCCAGCGCGCAATTGCTTTTTGAATTCAGATCCGCTGAGTGCGGCATCGGGCATTGAGTATCCTCCTTGAAGTCGAATTGCGTAGTGTACCGTACCAGCTCGCGGCGCCGGGAGAATGTCGCGTGAAAATTTCTTGTGGTGTGACCTCGGGATAGATTCAGTCGTGGGAGGAACTATGGTCTGGAATGACAAGAATCCCCACCCTACGAAAATCACGTGGGTGGGCCACCCGGGTTCGCCCGTGAATGACAAGTTTGAGCTTAGGGCTTATAGTTTGACGAACAGCGGAGACTGGTATGCGGCTGCTTGTGAACTGGGTATTGAGCGCGCTGGCGGTTTGGATCGTAGCGCAGCTCGGCATTGGCATTACCGTACGAGGCGCGGTTGCGGCGCTGGTCGCCGCGCTCGTGATCGGGTTTATCAACGCGACCATCGGATTCGTGCTGAAGGTTGTCACGTTTCCGCTGACGCTGATCACGTTGGGCATATTCTGGTTCGTGATCAATGCGCTGATGCTGGAGCTGGCTTCGGCGCTGCTCTCTCCCGGCTTTCATGTCCGTGGGTTCTTGGCAGCGTTTATCGGAGCGATTGTGCTGAGCCTGGTGAATATGCTGTTAAAGGCTGTCGTCGCGCCGTCGAAAGACGACCGCAAATAATTCCAGGAAACTCCTCTCAGCTCCTCACTTATTTGTGACCGGAGTTTGAGTCGCGATGAGTTGGAAATCGCCGACAATCTTTCCCAGTGTTTTCTCCCATCCTTGTGGCGACGTTTCGAGCGTCTCGATAAATGCCCACAGCACGACCTTGCTCTTAGGATCGAGGATCCGCAAGTGCAGGATCGGATTGCCGCGCGGCGGCGCGTGGACAGAAATCTCAAGCACCAGATCAGCGTCTGCGGGAGCGGAGACCAGTTGATAGCGTCCCCAGGTCTTAACGGCGTCGTAAAACTGGTCGTAGACGCCGTTCGGGTCTCCTCCCGTAAACTTCGGTACTTGTGAGACGACGTAGGGATCGTCAACTCCAGCGTACGAAATGAAAACTGATTTTGCGGAGAGGATTTGCGCCGGGACGTGGGTTGGAGGAGGCACTGGTTTCGCCGTCTTGGCCGTTTTGGCAGCCAGAAAATTGGATAGTGACAGCACGATTGCGATGGTGAAGCAAGCGTAACTCCTCTTCATAGCGTTTCTCCGTAGAGTCCCAGTTCGGACATCCTTCGTAAGGAAAGAACTCGCCTGGGGCAGAGAAAGTTGTTGTCCGAGCCGTGAAGCCGGGTAAAGTTCAGTAAAGTCGCATAAAGAAGGATCACTTTTTGGGGGCCTGCGAGGGCGAAGTGCTTTGTCCCTTGCGCGGTTTCAGTGACTCCCAATCCTTGTCGGTTAAAACTTTTCCCAGATTACTGAATTCGCCGGCGCCTTGCAGGAATTCTCCGCCATCCATGCGGATGACCTCGCCGTTGATGTAGCCGGAGTTGTCGCTCACCAGAAAAGCCGCCAGATTAGCCAACTCTTCGACGGTGCCGAAGCGGTGGAGCGGATTGCGATCGAGTGCCAGTTTCTCAAGACCGGGATGCGGGAGCACACGGGAAAATGCTCCTTGCGTGGGGATTGGGCCGGGAGCGATTGCGTTCATGCGGATGCCGCGGTTCCCCCACTCGACAGCGAGACTGCGCGTGAGGGCTTCGACACCAGCTTTGGAGACAGCCGATGGAACAACGTAGGCGGAGCCGACCGGTGCGTAGGTAGCCGAGATGCTGAGCACAGAGCCTTGGCGTGCAGACTTGAGCCAGCGGCGTCCGCAGGCCATGGTGCAATTGAGAGTGCCCATCAAAACGATGTTGATGACGGACTGCCAGGCGTTTGGGGAAAGATCTTCGGTGCGGGAGATGAAGTTGCCGGCGGCGTTGTTGACGAGGACGTCGAGCGGACCGTCCTTCCAGATCTGATCGAGCATCTGCTCGACCGCTTCGAGATTGCGGACGTCGCAGGGGATCGCATGGATTGGTCCCTTGGCAGCGAGTTCGGCAACGGCGGCTTTCAGGACTTCTTCGCGGCGGCCGCAGATGTAGACAGTGGCTCCGAGTTCAAGGAAGCGGGAGGCCATGCCTTTGCCGAGGCCAGTCCCTCCGCCGGTGACGAGGATGCGCTTGGATTTCAGCAGGTCGGTTTGGAACATGGAATTGAGTGATTGTGAAATTGAGTAATTGAGTAATTGAAAACCTGAACGACCGGGTTCCCAATTATTCAATTACCAAATTACACAATTACTCAATCGGACGCGACTCTGAATCCGTAGTCGGCGTATTGGAATTCTGGCGGGATGCTGGAGCGGGCGGAGCAGCGGGCGACTTTGATGTGATGGCGCCAGGAGCCTCCGCGGGACGATTTACGCGCGGGCTTCATCGGGCTTTGATCCGGGCCCTGCGGATTGCGGTCGGGCGAGACCGCGTAATAGTTCGGGTCGTACCAGTCACTGCACCATTCGTGGACGTTATCGCCAATGTCGTAGAGGCCGAAATTGTTTGGAGCATAGCGGGCGACAGGCTCGGGGCCGTTTTGCCAGCGCGTGGCGTAGTCGGGCAAAGATTGCGGCGGATTGTCTCCCCAGGGAAATTGCTTCTGTTCGAGGCCGCCACGAGCCGCGCACTCCCATTCGGCTTCGGTGGGCAGGCGGAAGCGGCGTCCAGCTTGAGCGCCGAGCCAGTCACAGTAGCGGACAGCTTCGTGCCAGGAAGGTCCGGCGACCGGCTGTTGGGGATGATTGAAGTTGGGATCTTCCCAGAATGGCGGGGGCTGAGTTCCGGTTGAGCGGCGAAATTCTCCGTATTGTGCGTTGGTGACTTGCGTGGCGGCCATAAAGAAGGAATCGATCCAGACACGGTGGACGGGGCGTTCGCAATCCTGGCCGAAGCCGGAGCCCATGAGGAATTCAGCTCCGGTGACGTGGATCAGATCTGGTTCCAACTGCAAATTGATCGTCATGGACGAGATCAGTTTAGCAATCGCATAGAGTTTGACCGCCGAGAGCGCCGGGAGTCCGTTAAAGATTCCGTAATCTTGCCGCAACTTCCGCGATGTCATGTTCCTGGAAGAGGCGGATGGCAGCGAGGCCTGCGGCTCCGGCTTCGAGGCAGGAATGGGCGTTTGCGAGTGTGATGCCGCCGAGAGCCAGAACGGGGATATCGACCTTACAGGCTTCGCGGAGTTGGGCGAGACCCGCCGGCGGTGCGCCGGGGGCATCTTTTTTTTCGAAGACTGGGGCGAAGACGGCGAAGGTGGCGCCGCTATTTCTCGTTGCGGCGACTTCCTCCGGAGTGTGGCAGGAGATTCCGATCAGTGGTTCTTGTTGAAAGGCACGGGCTTCATCGCCCGCAGTTGGGGCACTTCGTGCCGCTGGAAAGCCGAGGGCGGCTGTCCCCACACGACTACATCTCCACATTGTTCGAGCTTCTCCGGGAGAGACGTCGTTGGAGCGGAGGTGCACGCCATCGGCTTGGACGGCCAGGGCAATGTCGGCGCGGGAGTTGATTAATAGACGGGTTCTCAGTTCCCGGTTCCCGGTTCTCAGTTTCGTGATCATGCGCATCGCTTCGCTTGCTAAAGATTCCAATTCGCGTGTGGAGAGATCTTTTTCGCGGAGCTGGATGTAGTCGACGTTCGCGCGGGCCCCTTGGGCGATTTTTTCAAGGAGACGCCGGCGGCGCGCGGGCTCGTCTGGGGCGAGTGCAGTGCGGTCGGTGATGTAGTAAAGAAGCGGGCTCTCTGCCATCAGCTTGCGGGAACAAGAAACCAACCACCAAGGGCACCAAGTTTCACGAAGGAAACTCTACGGTCTCGTCCTTGCGATTTCGGGCAGGACTTCGCCTTGCTTTTTCGGCGTTCCGCCCAAGTGATGTTTGGTCAGGCCATCGCGGAGGAATTCGAAGGCCTCTTCCGGGTTGTCGACAAACTTGAAAAGTTCGACGTCCTGCGGCGACACTGTGCCGGCGTCGACGAAGGCCTGGAAATTGATGATGCGGTTCCAGTATTCGCTGCCGTAGATGATCACAAGAATCTTCTTGGCCAGCTTGTCGGTTTGGGCGAGGGTGAGGATTTCGAAAAGCTCGTCCATCGTGCCGAATCCGCCAGGGAAAATAACAAGTCCCTTGGCGAGGTAGGCGAACCAGAATTTGCGCATGAAGAAGTAGTGGAACTGGAAATTCAGCGCGGGGGTGATGTACTGGTTCGGATGCTGCTCGAAAGGAAGCTGAATGTTGAGGCCGATGGTCTTGCCTCCGGCCTCATGGGCGCCGAGATTGGCCCCTTCCATGATGCCGGGACCGCCGCCGGTGGTGACCACAAAGCGGTGGCGGCGGGCGGGAATCTGGATCGACCACTTCGTCAGCATGTAGGCGAGCTTGCGGGCGTCTTCGTAGTAGCGGGCCATGTCAACGCCAGCCTGGGCGAGTTTCAGATCCTCTTCCAGTTTGGCAGCCGGTTCTCCGGTGTGGTTTTGTGCGACGACGGCGAGTTTTTCGCTCGCATCTTTGTGTCCCTGGAAGCGCGCCGAGCCGAAGAACACGACTGTGTCCTGGATCTGCTCACGGCGGAAGCGGGCGAGAGGCTCCTGATATTCGGCGAGCATGCGGAGAATGCGGCCGTCAGGACTGTTGAGAAATGGTTCGTTCTCGTAAGCAACGGGAGCGGATTTCAGAAATTCAGTCATTCGATAGCTCAGAAGTGAGATGGGACCCGGGTTGGTTCAGCGATTTGAAGAGCGTCTCGTTTCTTATTCCTCGTTAGAGGTCAATGCATTTCAGGCGATTCGAGAGTTGCGGGTTGCATTCTACCGCCGCGGCGCAGTTGGATTCATTCCGAATGCGCGCGATCTACTGTTGCTCGTGATAGTGGAGCGCCTCCCAGAAACCGATCCAGATATCGAGCAGGCCGAGGCCACTGCAGATGCCGCGGAAGAATCCGTTTGAGACCACATCCCGAAGCCAGGGAAACGTGAGCAGAAGATAGTTGTCGGTCCACTCCGGGGTCCACGGAAGAATGATCAGCAAGACTCCAGCGACTGCGCTTATTAATACGAAAAGAAAGACCGAGATGCGATGCATCCATAATTGGAGGCCCGTGGGCGGGAGGCGTGAGTGTTCGGAATCGAGGAATCCGGCGTCCTCGGGAAGGCGCGGCGGCTCAGGCGCACGGCTGGGTGCGCCGGACAATGCGGGATCGGTCATGCGAGGAAATTCCCCCGCGTAAAAAAAACCTCCCGCGAAATCAGGGTGGAAGACAGAATAAGTTGGTTGGGCACAAAGGCCATCGAACTATTCTACGACTTCAGGGCCTTTATGCGCTCGGAGACGTCGCGATAGTCGATGTTGCTGCCGTAGACGTCCATGAAATGCTTGACGGCGGCGGGCTTGTCTCCCGCAGCCTCGTAGGCGGAAGCGAGTTCGTAGTTGAGCGCAACGCGCGTCTCACCGTCGATAGTCGGCATGGCCAGAGCTTTTTCATACCAGCGGACCGCGGCTTCGGGGACACCTTTTTCGAGGAAGCACTGCGCGAGCCAGGTATACGCCTGCATGACTTGAAGGAACGGATGTCCGCGGTCAAAGGATTGGCAGGCTTTCTGGAGCTCGCCAATGGCTTCGTCGAGGAGTCCCATTTCCCGGAAGGCGATGCCGAGATTGTAGTGCGTCTCGGGATCCTCATCGGCGGAGGCGACATCGGATTCGAGGTCCTGTTTGAGTTCTCCGAACATTTCGGCCAGATCGACACCGGCGTCTTCGCCGAAAGGAGAACCTTTTGCCGCCGCAGCCGAAGCAGCAGGCGCAACGGGCATGGCCGGCGCGGGAGGCTGGGGCTTGGGAGCAACAGGCATCGGAGCGGACCATGCTACCGAGGCTGCCGGCGCAGGAACTGAATGCGCGGGAGCGGCTGGCGAGGCAACGGCGGCGACATGACTGGTGACGGAAGCGGATGCTGCCGCGCTGGCCGCCATCGGCGGCGCGACTTTCGCTGGAGCGGGCGCGGCAACTGGAGCCGGAGGCGCTGGCTTCGGCCTCGGAGTCGCTGCGGCTGGTTTCAGCTCCGCGACCGGAGCAGCTTTCAGGAAATCTTCTCCCAGAGAAGCTTCGATGTCGGCGACAAATTCACCCATAGGCGGCGCGGACTTGGCCGCAGCAACAACCGGCTCAGGGTGCACCGCCGGAGCCGACAGGGGCGGGGCGGGTTTGGCGACGGTTCCGGGCAGGAAACCGTCGCCAAGAGAGGACTCAAGATCGGTGACAAACTCTTTCAGGACGCTGGGAGCGGCTGGCTCGGGCTCTGGCTCGGGAGCGGGCGCGGCAGCCGCCGGTTCGTGCAGTTCGTGCATAGGGGCCGCGGGCTCGGGCTCAGGCAAGGCTGCGGCAACGACGGGTAAATCTTCGACAACCGGCTCGGGTTCTACCGGAGCGGTCCCTTCGATTGCGACCGGAACTTCCTCGACGACTTCCACCGAGGGAATATCTTCGGCAACGAGTTCTTCGACAACGGGCTGTTCGGCGGGGGTTTCCTCGGCGGCAGCGGCTGCCTGGGCTGCGGCTTCGACTTGGGCGCGGATTTCGGCGAGTCGTGCCTTATCCGAAGTCAGAGTCTGCAGCTTGGCCAGCGCGGCCATGGCCTGCGGCAGCATGTTGTGCGCCAGGTAGAAGTGAATTTCCTCGATGGTCTCGTCGTCCTGAGTGGGCTCGGCCGATTCCGGTTGCGCAGAAACCGCAGGCTCGGCTTCGGCTGGTTCGGCAGGAGCGTCCGCTTCGATGGTGATGGCGTCATCCCACTCGGAGGAAAGGTCGATTTCAGCGGAGGCCGCTTCGGGCTCAGCCGCCGCTGCGACGGCCTCGTCGACTACGGCGAACTCGGGCTCAGGAGCCACGTCGGGAGCCGCTGGCCAAGGCGTTGAGGCCTGGACGGGTATTTCTTCCTGGTGTTCCTGGGCGGCGGGTTCGGCATCGATCGAAATCTCCGCTGGAGATTCGTCGATCGAAAACTCCGGCACGACTGCTTCCTGCTCGTGAGCTGGAGCAGCCGGAGCATCCAGGAAAATATGAGGTTCTTCCGCGGAAACCGCGCTTGTAGAAGTGGACGAACGCTCTTCGTAGCGCTCGGCCAGTTCGCCGTAACGAGTGGCTTCCTCGGGATAATCCGCGTCCGAGTACACGCGTTGCAAAGTGCGGCAGCAGAGCGCGGCTTCGGCGAAACGTTCCGCGCGCGTGTGCAGAGCGGCCAGGCGCTGATTGATGCGGAGATCATTGGGCGCGAGCGGCAGAGCTGCCACCAGAGGCCCGAGGGCCTTGGCGGGCATGTTGTAGGAGATGAAAAGCTCGGCATCGGTCAAGGCGGAGCGGACCGAGAGCGCAACTTCGTCCGAATAATGCTGATGAACGGAAGGCGCAGTAGCCTCGAGGTCGTCGAGCAGAACGACCGCTTCTTCCGGAGTAATGAGCTTGGCGCCCGAAGTTCCGCCGATCTGCCCGACCACCTGCTGGTAATTCTGCATGTGCAAGGGGTTCTGCGGCTCGAGCTGCGCCAGTTTCTGGTAAAGATCTCGGGCGCGTGCCAGATCTCCGGACTGCACGCTGGCGTGTGCCAGGAGTTCCATCACTTCGCTGACGTGAGTGGTCTCGCCAGCCTTATGGAAGAGGTCGAGTAATTTCTGTAGCGAGTCCGGGTTATCACGAACGTGCCCGATGATCGTGTGCAGGCAGTCGAGAACTTTGCTGGAGTTTTCCGCGAGCAAGCGCTCGGCGTGCTGATCGAAAACCTGCAGCGCGTTCTCATACTGCCCGGCTTGCATAAGGGCGTCGGCGAAGCTAGAGATCGCGGAAAGATCGTTGTGGACAGTCAGCAGCTTGTTGGCGATCGCTCCGGCATCGGAGAGCTGTCCGGTCAGCAGATATGCTTTCAGCAGATCGCGCAGGCCATCGGCATTGGAATCGATGTCCGGAACTTTCTGCAGGACGGTGACAGCGCCGGCGGCATCGCCGGATTCAACCAGATTCTTGCCCTGCATGAGCAGCGCGTAAGTGTTGCCTGGATCCAGGGTCAACATGCGCTGCAGAACTTCGTCGGCGGCGCTGAGCGAACCTTTGGAGCGAAGGCTCTCGGCGGCGGCGGTGAAAATCTGCCAGGCATCCGTCTTCTTGCCAAGGCGCACATACACTTCCGCGAGGCGGATGCGCATGTTGCTGTTTTCCGGGTCCATCTCGAGAATCTTCTGGAAGATGCGAACGGCGTTATCGAGTTCTCCGGCTTTCAGGAATTCTTCTGCGACCTGCAGGTATTGCGCGCGGGCGTCGTTGAACAGGCCCTGCTGGGTATAGAGTTCGGCCAGCTTGAGCAGGCTCTCGAGCGAGGGCGAGAGCTTGCAGATCTTTTTGTACATGGCGATGGCCTTGACGGTGAATCCCTGGCTGGCATAGGCATCGCCGACGGTCTTGAAATAATCTGTGGCTTTGGAAGCTTCCCCGAGACGCGAGTAGAGGTCGCCGACCGTATTGGTGACGGTCAGATCCTTGGTGTCGTTCTTAAGAACCTTTTCGTATTCGGAGATGGCATTCTGCAGCTTGCCCTGCTGGACATACTTCTCCGCATTGGCAAGAACCTTTTGCTTGTTGAAGCCGAACAATGCCATATAAGAGTGAACTCCAGAACCTGGTGTTCAATACAAAAGCTTGATGACCGGCGAAACGTTTCGGGGCAACGGCTCCCGGGTGCTGTCCGGAGGGTCAAGCTGATAATCGGCAGATGGACCTGCCGGACAAGGCCAATTGTACGACCGGACGTCACGAACCGCATGGTTACCAAGGGTTACCGAAAGGGAGTGTACGAAAGGGTTACTTCGGGATTTGGAGCGGTTTAGTGGAGTTCGACCTTGTTGATCATGTTGGGAGGGGCGGAATTATTCAAGGCCGTAGGGCTGGAACCTGCGGATTTTCCGCCGTTGAGGCCTACTAGAACGAGTCCGGCGACCACCAGGCAGGTGGCGATGGCTTTGGTCACGAACTCCCGGCCGCTGAAACTCTCTTTGAGCAACTGGGGGCGAAATTTCGTAAGCAGGAGCGCTCCCAAAAAGATGATGATGTAACGGACGCCGGAAATAGCGTCGACAATCGCGGGATGTGCCAAGCTGATCGCATAAAAAATGAGGAAAGATCCGACGCCGGAAATGAAGCGGTTGACGAAATACCAGAATCGGTTGCGCGGATCATCCTGGCCGGATTCTGAGAAGATTTGTTTCCGCCAGGATGAGCGGATCAGAAGCGCGAGTGCTCCGGCGAAGGTTCCGATCGTGAACCAGACGTATCCGCTGACGAAGTTGGTGCGGTCGTAAACCACTTTCTCGAGGACATTCACGAGACCGAGCAGCCCAGCGGCCAGCAGCACTGGTGGAAGAAGGCGTTTCAGGGGAAGTTTCTCGGCGAAGAACATGAAAAAGCCCCCGGCGGTCATCAGGGCGAAACCGATCAAGTGATAGCTGGTCATCTGATGAGCCAGCAGGGCGTAGCCGATGGCGACCGTTGCCACCGGGGAGAATCCGCCCATGACGGCCAGGGTTTCGGAGGCTTCTCCGCGCTTGAGGGCCGCGTAATAAAAGAAGACGCCGACCAGATGAATGACTCCTGCGGCAAACGCAAGGCATGCTAGAGAAAGTGGCGGGGAGTTGTACCCAAACGGGACCAGGCAGACCCCCAAAACGCTCATGCTGCCCAGCCAGAAGACGTAGCTGAAAAGATTCTGCGTGCCCGGCCTCCGGAGCAGAACCTTGTCCCAGACGAGAGACAGACCGATCAAGCCGTGAGCGATGATCGCTACGAACGCGCCGTTCTTTACGAAAGTAAATATCGCGTCCATTTAGAACGAGAGCAGTGCGACTCCGACCGCGACGAGGGTAGTGCCAAGCCAGCGGCGCCAGTCCACATGCTCTTTGAGGTAATACTTTGCCAGAGCGGTCTCGAGAATGTAGCTGGATGCGGTAATTGGAACTGCGAAGCTGAGTTGGCTTACGGAAAGCAGCGCCATCAGGGCAAAAAACGAAATTGCCATCGCGGGGATGCTCGCCAGGATGTAGAAGTTTTGCAACAGGTCGCGGCAGAGACGGAGAAGGCCCATGAAGCTCCAGTCTTTGATTTCGCCATGACGTTTCATGCCGGCGCTGTTCAGCAGATCTCCCAGCGCTCCGGGAACGACCACGAGAAAGACCAGGAGCCCAATCATTCGTCCGGCTCCGATTCAGCGGTGGTCTGGGGGTAGGTCAGAACTACCAGGAGAATTCCCAGAACGATGGTGGAAATGCCAATCCAGTGCAGGATGCTGACTTGCTCACCAAGGTAGACGGCACCGACGATGGCGCTAATCGCATAGGAGAACGAGGTTACGGGCAGGACATACGTGAGATCGGCCCAACTCAGGAGCGAGAGGCGGGACGTCAGCCAGGCGAACATAAATATGACGCCGATCGCGACCCAGGGGTGGGCAAAGGCGCGAATGTAGGGGATCGGCGACCAGGACGCGACCGCGCCAATCTGCCGCAGTCCACGCTTGAGCGCATAGTTGCCCATGACGTTTGTGCCGATGACGACCAGGCTGACGATGGCCGTCTTGCCGATCAACAGATGCGTGTGCCATTTCCTTCGTTCTACCGGAGGGACCAGTTCGTCTTCCAGCTTGGTCGCGTTTATTCGATCCACAGCGGATTAGTTGCAGATTTCTGCGAGAGCGAGGGTTGCGAACGAGTTTGTGTTGTATGAACGCGCGATTTGGCTCGGCTAGGGTTTCGTGCAGCTTTCCGAGACGTATTTGGGGCAAACCTGAACCGGGGGAATTGCAACGCCGGCGCTTCGCTGCTTAGTACGTGAATCCCTGGACTTCGTTGACTCCGGACGCGGGGCCATCAATGAATCCAGTACGCTTCGAGGGATTGATGGCGATGTGCGCGGCGACCACATTGAAGCTGTTGGAGAAGCTAAATCCATTGAGCGTCTCTTGAAGGTTGCCGGCTGTGTCGTAGACGTAGATCGTGCTTCCGGTCTGCGACGAACTGGAGTTCGGCTGCGCCACCAGAAACAGTTTGTGAATGGAGTCGAACTCAACGTCGGCGCCACTGAAAAACTGTTGCTCTCCGCTATTGGGCAGGACCACGGTGAATCCACTTTCCGTGGTGAGATCGTAAAACTCAACGCTGGCATCGTCCTCCGTCGTGGTGCAGGCGATGTTATCGGCCGAATCGACGGCGATGCCGTTCACGAATCCGAAGCCGATACCAGTGAATTCGGTGAAAGTTCCCTTGCCCAGATTCGCGACGCCGATCACCGGCAGACAACCAAAGCAACCATCTCCTCCACCAAGAATGGCCTGATTGGTGTGCGTGTTATAGGCCATGGGCGGTGGAAGGCTGCCGAAGTTCAGCGAATCGGTAATCTTGATAATCGGGCCAAACGTATTCGCTGCAACGTTCGAACTGAAGACCCAGGGAATGAAATTTCCGCTATTGTCGTAAGCAAAAACGGCGCTGCTGGTGAAGCCCTGGGTGCGGCTGACTTCGCTGAGCAGGTGTTGGGCGCCTATGGGGGGCGTCCATTTACCGGTAATTTTGTTCGTACTCAGCGGATTGACCGTGCTGAATGTGCGCTTGACGTGCAGGAAGCTGATCTCGTGCTCGTGCTCGAAGAGCCCGACGGAGGTTCCGGTAACTCCGAGCGTAATGAAGTCGTCCTGATTCTGCGTTTCGGTGACGACGCTGAGAATCTTGCCGGTGTTCTGGTCGAAGGTCTCAACGGCGGCGAGGATGTTTCCGTTCGAGAGCAGATTTGACTCGGCGAGAATGCCCTCCGTGCCGTTCTGATCGATGTCGAAGCCGAAGATCTGCCCGCCGAATTTGCTGTGAACAAAAATATTGTTTGGCCCCGCGGCGGGGCTGGGCTGGAAAGAATCGGTTTGAGCGATGGCCAGAGTGGACAGGCCGAATAACAGGGTGAGAAGGGCGGCGATGACGAAGCGGCCCCGCACAGAATCTTTTGTGGCGTGCATGCTGAGTTCTCCTGGTGCGGCCCAGTCAGGGTAGGGACATCCTACGGAATGCATGTCACGAAAATGTCAGAGAATTGTCAAAAGTGGCGAAACCCCGCGTCACCATTGGACTCCCGGGTAAAGGCTCCCGAGATGAATGGTGCGATAGGAGTTCTGTCCGTTGACATCGAGTTCCCAGACAATCTGCGGAGTCTGCTGCTGGGTGAGTTCCACGATGCGGGCTCCGGTCGGATTATCGCTTGGAGTGTTGATATCCGCGAACATATTCGTGTTGGGCAACTCCTGGGTTACTCCGCCCCAGAGTGAGAAGACGGTAGGGTAAGACCATAGGAGTTGGGCCGTCATAGTGGTTTCATTCACGTCGAAAATTGCGGGACGGCTATAGCATGCGGCGGCGCCGGTGGATCCGCAGGTGGTGCCGCTCGAGTCGAGGACGCGGTTAAGGCCGTTATCGAAGAGCGCAAGCTGAAAGTCGCCGGTGGTATTGGGGCTGGCGATGTTGGCGTCGTGCTGAGCAGAGAACCAGTCGGCTGGGGAAGTGGAATTCAAGAGAGTGAAATCCCCCTGGTAGCCGAGTTTCCAGATGATGTCGCCCGTTCCCGCTCCATTCTCGTAATCGATCTTGATCACCCAAGACTGGTGCCTCATAGAAAGCAGAAGATTCCCGTCATCCTGCGAGTAGACGAGAGCGTTACTGTGCGTCCAGTCGGGGAACAGCATGGGATGGCGGTTCACGTCGAGATGATCGAACGTCGACCAGACCCAGACCACGTTGTAGTTGGGGTCAAGGTCGATGATGGAATCGCCGAGAACGGTGGTTGTCCCGGGATAACCGGTCAGGTTGGTGAAGTCTTTATTGCTGTTGACCAGCAGAATCAGATGGCCGTTGGGCAAGTACAGGAAATCGTGGTGGATCGAGTTGGCGCTCCAAGTGTATCCAGCGGCGGAGAGCCACGTGTTCAGTTTTCCTACGTTGAATTCGTGAATGGTGTTGCCGGCGAGATCGATTTCGCGAACGATGCCTCCGGGAACCGAGGTGCCGACGTACAAGACGATCAGGAAGTGGCCATTGGGCAGAAGCTTGATCGGTTCGGCGAGTCCGAGCGAGTGATCGTAATCGTAGTACCAGATCAGATTGCCGGATGGGTCAAGAGAAAAAATCGTGAGGTTGTCGGCTAGGTTTTTCTGGCCTGAAGTCAGGCCGACAAGTTCCACTCCGGGCGACGGCGTCATTCCCTGCGTTGCAGTGACGGTGAATTGAGGAATGATGTTGGAGGGAACGGCGCCGGTGGTGAAGCTGCGATCGGGATCCGTCTGTTGAGTGCCATCGGGCAAGGTGGTGACAGCACGCATGTGATACGTCGATCGCGCCTTCATGCCCGCCACCTCGACGGTCACAGAGGTCTCGCCATCGGGAACCGTCGCGGGCGAAGTCGTCATGCCATAGTTCGTATCGGGCCCGAACTGCACAACAGCGCTGGATCCAGCGGGAGCGCTGACTGCGTATTGCGCTACCAGCGGATTCGGAGGTGTGGAGGAACTGCCGCAGCTGAGAACAAACGCCGTCGAGGAAATCACCATCAGCAAGGAAAAGGTTTTCATAGCGATGTGAAGAGCGGAATTATATAACGGATTGATTTTTCCAATTCACGTTAAGAGCGAACGAAATCCTTTGCGGTGCGATTGCCGTCATTCCTTGTAAGGAACGCTGTAATGTGAGGCGATGACCTGCCAGCGGCCTCCGGTTTTCATCCAGACATCGGTCAGGCGGTCGCGATACTCGTAGCGCCTGCCATTGGACTCGCCTAATTCGTGATAGGCGCCGGTTACGATGGCCGTGTCGCCGTGCATGCGAACTTTCAGCTCGGAGAGTTCCGCGACCTCTACGTGGACGGAACTGTCGGCGCTGTGGCTGATGTATCCGGCCTTGCTGTAAACACTGCCGTTTTCAACGGTGATGACGAAGTCGTCGGCGAGCAGCGAAGAAAGAATGTCGATGTTGCGCTGCTTGTAGGATTCGGTCCACTTCATTTCGAGCGCGCGGATCGTGGCGGCATCAGACTTATCTTGGGCCGAGACCGTCAGGGTGCCCACCGACAGAGATAAGACCAGTCCCCAGAGGAAGGGTAATCGCATAGATGTATGTCGCACAAAATGTGACGATGAGACAAGTTCCTTCTGTGGGGCTGACCGGCCGAACTTAGCCTGGCGAGGCAAAGGGCCTATTCCCGACTGTTGGACGGAATCCACTAGACTTCAATTGGAGAGTGGCGTGTAAGGTCGCGGATATCGTATGGCCGAATCTCTGGCTCAGTTCCTTCTGGACAATTTTCAAGCGCATCGGGGGGAGTGTGGCTACCGCCAGCGCCGCGGGTACCGGACGGAATCGCTTACCTACGGAGAGGTGTTGCAGGTAGCGTGCGGCTTCGACCATGAACTGGCGGCGCGCGGCGTTGGGAAGGGCGAGCGCGTCGTGGTTTGGGGCGAAAACTGCGCCGAATGGGTCGCAGTATTTTTTGGATGCGCCATTCGCGGCGCGGTTGTGGTCCCGATGGACGATGGAGCGTCGGCCGGTTTTGCCGAGCGTGTCTCGCGCCAGGTCGAGGCCAAATTGCTGGTCGCCTCACGAAAGCACTCGCAGGAATGCGAAGCCGCGAACTGGCAGATTCCACTGCTTGTGCTGGAAGATCTAACGCAGACGATCGGACTGCGGACCAATGTGGTTCCGAATCTTGTCGCGCAACGCAATGACGTTCTGCAGATCGTTTTTACGTCGGGGACGACGGCTGATCCGAAGGGCGTCGTGATCACGCATGGGAATGTGCTGGCGAATATTGCGCCGCTCGAACAGGAGATGCAGCGCTACCTGAAGTACGAGCGCTTCGTGCACCCGATCCGGTTTTTGAATCTGCTCCCGCTGAGTCATGTATTCGGGCAGTTTCTAGGAATGTTTCTGCCTCCACTGCTCGGTGGCACGGTGATTTTTCAGGAGGAGTTGAAGCCTTCGGAGATCGTCAGCACCATCCGGCGAGAAAAAGTCTCGGTGATGGTGAGCGTGCCGCGAGTTCTGCAATCGCTTAAACAGAAACTGGAACGCGATTTAATCGACCAAGGGAAGATCGACTCGTTCCGCAAGCGTTTTGGGGGAGCCGAGAGCAAACACTTCCTGCGGCGCTGGTGGATTTTCCGGACGATCCGTCGGCAGTTCGGGTGGAAATTCTGGGCGTTCATTTCCGGTGGCGCGGCGCTCGATCGCGAGACTGAAGAATTCTGGGGGCGTTTGGGTTATGCGGTGATTCAAGGGTACGGGCTGACGGAGACGACGTCGCTGATTAGTGTGAATCATCCATTCCGGCTGGGAAAAGGGTCGATTGGGAAGGTGCTGCCGGGGCGCGAGGTGAAACTCGCGCCCGACGGGGAGATTCTGGTTCGCGGCGGCGGCGTGGCATCGGGGTATTGGGACGACCGCGGCGCGCACACCGTCGCGGATGAAGAAGGATGGTACCGCACAGGCGATATTGGCGCGATTGATGAGGGAGGCAATCTTTATTTCAAAGGCCGCAAAAAAGAAGTAATCGTGACGCCGGGAGGAACGAACGTTTATCCCGAAGATCTCGAAGATGCGCTGCGGCGCCAACCGGAAGTGAAGGATTGTGTTGTGGTCGGGGTCGAGCGCGGGGGCAACGCGGAGCCCTGCGCAGTGGTCATTCTGCGGGAGAACAGCGATGTGGAATCGGTGGTGCGCCGGGCGAATGAATCATTGGCGGAGTATCAGCGAATCCGCATGTGGATGGAGTGGCCGCAGGAAGATTTTCCGCGAACCAGCACGCAGAAGCCTCGTCGGAAGGTGATTGCTGAAGCAGTTCAGGAGAAGTTTGGCGCGGGCGCAAATGTTTCAAGCCGCGGAAGGGCGCAACCGCTTCAGGAGTTGATTTCGCGAGTCACAGGAAGAGCGACGCCAAGTTTGCGCCAGGATGCGAGTCTCGATTCTGATCTCGGGCTCAGTTCGCTGGATCGGGTGGAATTGCTGGGGGCTCTCGAGGACCGCTATCAGGTAGATCTCAGCGAGGCGCGTTTCAGCACGGTGAGAACTGTCGGCGATCTGGAACGGATGCTGCGCGGAGACGCGGCGCCGGGCCGCGGATATCACTATCCGGCATGGGTGCTACGTTGGCCGGTGACGTGGGTCCGGCTGCTGGTGTATTACGCGCTCATGTGGCCGGCTGTGCTCATTTTGGGATGGCCGCGCGTGATCGGGAGGGAAAACCTGCGCGGCGTGACAGGGCCGCTGCTGGTCATTTCGAATCACGTCGGCGATGTGGATCCGGGATTCATTCTCACGGCGTTGCCGGCGCGGTTTCGGCATCGGCTGGTGACTGCAACGGGCGGCGAGGCGCTCGAAGCCCTGCGTGTTCCTGCGGCCGATCGAGGATTCATTGCAGGAATGTACGATCGGGTGAAGTGGTCCTTGGGGGTTTCGCTGCTCAATCTATTTCCGCTGCCGCGCGAATCGGGCTTCCGGCAAAGCTTTGCCTATGCCGGGCGAGCGGCCGATCGCGGATACAGCGTGCTCATTTTTCCCGAAGGAAGGCTTACGACTACGGGCAAGATGAATTCGTTTCGCGCAGGAATCGGATTGCTGGCGGAGAATCTGGGGATTCCGGTTCTGCCGATGCGGATTGATGGATTGTTTGAACTGAAGCAGGCGGGGAAGAAAATCGCCGCGCCGGGAAAGATCTCGGTTCGCATCGGGAAGCCGATGGAGTTTCCGCCGGGGACAGATCCCGGGAAGATTGCTGAGGAATTACAGAAAGAGGTCGAGCAACTCTGAGACTGAAATAAAAACGGGCGCCGCAATCCTGATTTGATGCAGCGCCCGGGATGACTTCAGGTAATTTCAGCCACACAGCAAGTTAGTTGATGGTAACCGTCCTCGCGGAGGACGCGATTCCGTTTGCGACGACTACGAGACTCGCAGTTCCCGTATGGATGTTGCCAGGAATGTCGAACAGCGCTCTCGTGACCGTCGATCCTTGCGCGACACCGCCGAGCCAACCGTGAGTCCTGCAATAGACCACAGCGCCGGTTGAATCAGTGATGCGAACGATAGGGAAGTTGCTCGCATTCTGATTGTCGTCGCCGTAGTAGCCCCCCTGATCCATTCCATTGAACTGCGTGCCCATGATCTGGTTGTTCTTCGATCCATGAGTCAGCGTGGTGGCAACGTTCCGGATGCTGGGAGCGCAGCCGGTGCAGGCGCTTCCGGCAGGCGTGTAGATCTCGACGTCGGACGTGAAATCCGTGAAGAGGATCTGGCCGCTGGGGAGGACAACCATATTGCCGACGTAAGAAGAATCGATGGCAGCATTCGCAGGAGCGGTGGTCTTGTTCAGAGTCGTTCCGTCCCACTCAAAAAAAACACTGCCGTTCTGGAAGATTCCCGGACTCGTGTCGAACAGGGCGTTGCCATTGGGGAGAACGGCGGCCGGTCCGTCGGCGATGTCGAGATTGCTGCCAAAGGAAGGAGCCTGCGCCCAGGAACCAGTCGAAACCGTGTAGATCGCGTTATTGGTGGTGGCGCCGGCGCCGAAGACCGTGCCGTTCGGAAGCAGCGGCATCGGGCCGAGTTCCAGCGAGCCGGGATCGACGAGGTTCACAACCGTGTTGTTGGAAGGAGTAGTCCAAGTGCCAGTGGTGGGGTTATAGATTTGATAACCAAGCTGGCAGCAGGTGCTTTGGCCGACATAGGCATCAACGGTGAGGATGTTGCCGTTGGGCAGCATCGTCCAGCCTTCTTCATCATTCCAGTCGAATTTGCCAGTACCGGTGGTAGCCCACGACGCGGTGTTTCCATTGAGCGTCAGGATCGCTTCCTGCGTGGTGCAGCAATTGGCGAGCATCATTTTTCCGTTGGGAAGAATAATGCTTTGTGCGTCGCCGACCGTGGTCCAGCCGCTCGGAGCGGAGACGCTGGCCCAGGTGCTGTTGTTGGGATTGTAGACAGCGCCCTTGGTAGTCCAGACGTCGGTGCCATTGTTGTACTCGCCGCCGATAACGACGACCTGTCCGCTGGGAAGCAAGGAAGAGGCGAAATACAGTGGATTGTAGCCGCTGGGCAGTGTGCCGGCGTTGACCCAGGTTCCATTGGTGTAGCTGCCGGTGGCGTCGGGAATCAGTCGATACCATGGGTCAGTATGGTTTTCGAAAAACATGCTGTTGACCAGCACTGAGCCGTCGTTGAGCAGCATGGCGTGAGCGACGGCGGATGCAGGAGGGTTATTTGTTTTCGTCCACGTTCCAGCAGTGAACGGCGTCTGGGCGCTGGCAATGGTGCACCAAGCCAGCAGAGCAAGCAAAGAAATTCCGAATACTCGGAATGCCTTCATAGAGTATTGACCTCGCATTGTCAGGTTTTTTCGAAACGAGGCTTCGGACGCGGACGTCCAATGATCTCCCCACCACAGAAGGAAAGAGTCCCCACGGCAGTCCAACTCGAAGTCCCCAAAGTCGGTGGATTATAACGTGGGATGAGGCGGTTCTAAGTAGTAGTCATGCGTAAATTACAAAAATGTTCTTCAGAACAGCGAAATGTGGCAAGAAGTTGCAAACTGCGAGTCAGAAATCTGCAAGAATTTGCAGAGTGACCGCTCGTGCTGACACCCTTGTCATCGATGTGGTCACCGAAAACCTCGCCGCGCAATTTTCTCTGCTTAGCAGTTGCGAACTCGAAATCGGTTGGGCTAACAACTACTCTTCATCGATCTCAACTTCTTCCTGAGTAAAATTCGCATGGATGTCGACCTCAGGAACATTCGATTGTTTCAGCACGCGATTCAGCGCGGGCAAGTCGGCGCTCTTGAAATCATTCCAGCGCTTGAGAACGTCGGCGCTGTCGCGATCGGGTGCGGCCAGCGCCTGAGTCTGCGCTGCGGTCGGTTCTGCATCGGCCTGCCAGATTTCCTGATAGAGCGTGCTGGCTTCTCCGTTAACGCGGCCTAATGTGACTTCCTTCGAAGGCGGAGCAAAGAATCCGCCGGGTGCGCCGAGCAGAGACTCAAGTTTCTTGTCCGCTGATTCGACGGCATCCTTAGTTTGAGACTTCGCTTCGGGAGAAAGCTTATTCAGTTGGGCGCGGATCGAGCCGGCCTGGATCTGAGCTTGCGCCGTTTCGGTCATGATCGACGCGAGCTGCATCTCGGCGTGGAATTTCTTCTGGAGTCCTTCGAGCGAAGTCTTGATCCGAGGATCGATTTTTACCGTCAGCGGTGCCGTAGAACTTTTCCCATCAACTGTGAGGCGGACGGTATAAGTTCCCGGCAGAGCGTTCGGGCCTAACGGAAGACGCGGAGTGTTGTGGGGAATCGCAGAGATTGGGTATTCGTGGCGCGTCGAGGCCGGAGTGGCATAGTGCAAATCCCAGACCGAGCGGTGCATGCCAGCGTCGGTCGAGAGGCTGTGGAACGGACGAAGCCAGTAAAGCGGGATCAACTGCTTCTGCAGGTCTGCTTCGCTCACGTCCGGCTTGTCATTATTGGAGAAGCGGCGGACGACGTGGTTCTGGGCATCGAGAATTTCAATGGTGACCGTGCTTCCGGCTGCTGGCAGATAGTAATCGAGAATTGCACCGTCCGGAGGATTGGCTGCGGCTGGTTCGTCCGGAGGCAGAGGAGTATCAGAATTCGTATCGCGCTCGATGCGATACGCGGGAGCGGGAGCGAACAGATGCGCAGAGTTTACCATCGCTGCGGAAATCTGGCGCAGGGGAGCGATGTCGTCAAGCACCCAGAAGGAACGGCCGTGGGTAGCGACGATCAGGTCGTCGTCGTGAATCCAGAGATCGCGCATGGAAGTGTGGGACAGATTCAGCTGCAGCGACTGCCAGTGGTCGCCATCGTCGAACGAAACCCACACGGCGTTCTCGGTTCCCGCGAACAAAAGGCCCTTCCGAACGGGATCCTCGCGCACGGTGTCGACGGGGCCAAAATCGGGCAGACCGGATGTGATCAGAGTCCAACTTTTGCCGCCATCGTGCGTGCGGTAGATGTACGGATGCATATCGTTAACGCGGAAGCGGCTCACCGAGGCGTAGAGAGTTTGCTCATCAAAGTGTGAAGCTGAAAGTTGAGTGACCTTGCTCCAGTCAGTCAGCTCTTTCGGTGTGATGTTGTTCCAGGTCTTTCCGGCATCGCGCGTCACCCAGATCAGGCCATCGTCGGTGCCGGCCCAGACAGTATTCACAGTTTTGAATGACGGAGCGAGGGCGTAAATCACGCCGCGCTGTTTTGCCGAGCTCTCGCGAACCAGCTTTCCGACGCTGGACGGAGCGGCGGGATTTTCACGCGTGAGATCTTTGCTGACGGATTGCCAGGAATTTCCGCCGTCCATGGTTTTGAATAGCACGTTGCTGGCGAAGTAGAGAATGTGCGGATCGACCGGAGAGAACATCAGGGGTTCGGTGCGGTCGGTGCGGTATTTCGGATCGCGCAGCGGGATCGGAGTTACATCCTGAACCTCGCCGGTCGACCAATGAAATTTCGAGACTTCGGTTCGTCCGCCGCCGTAGACCAGATCAGGATTAAGCGGATCGGGCGCGACATAGCCGTATTCGATCACGCCGACCGGGTGCCAGTCGCGAAACGTAATCGCGCCGTCGTTGCCGCGGCTCAGCGTGCAGGCCGAACCGCTTTCCTGTTGGCCTCCGCAGACCCGGTAGGGAAAATGATTATCGGTGACGACGTGATAGAACTGCGCGGTGGGCTGGTTGTACCAGGAACTCCAGCTTTGCCCGCGGTTGACGGTGACGATCGCGCCCTGATCGCTGACGAGAAGAATAATGTTGCCGTTGTTGGGATTGATCCAGAGATTCTGGTAGTCATCGCCGCCGGGCGCGCCGCGAAACCCCGACCACGTTTTGCCGCCGTCGGTGGAGCGCATCGTCACGGTGCTCGCCACGTAAACGAGATCGGGATCTTTCGGATCGACTCTTGGGATCGGAAGATCGCCTCCGCCGATGCGGCCGGAGGGACGCGCGTCAGTGGTGATCTGCGTCCAGCTGTCGCCGGCGTCATCAGAGCGATAGACGCCTAGCTTCCCCGAAGCTGTCGCGAGCGTCGCGTAGAGGCGGCGCGAATCGCTGGGAGCAATCGCAACGTAGATCTGCGAAAGGTCGCCGGGTAGGCCGTTCTTGAGTTGATTCCACGTGCTGCCGCCGTCGGTGGATTTGAAAAGCCCGCCACCTGCTCCATTGAATTCGTTGTTGTCTTCCCACGGCCCCTCACGGACTTCCCACATCCCGGCGTAGACGACATCGGGATTCGAGGGATCGATCTCGACATCGGACCCTCCGGTGTTCTCATCTTTGGAAAGAACATTTTGCCAATTCTGGCCGCCATCGGTGGAACGATAGATTCCGCGCTCCTGGCTGGGGCCGTAAGGATGTCCGAGGACGGCGGCGAAGATTTTATTTGGATCGCGGGGATCGACCGCGAGGGCGGGGATCTGCTCGCCGTCGCGCAGGCCGAGATGAGTCCAGGTCTTGCCGGCATCGGTTGACTTGTAGATGCCATCGCCAACAGAAAGATCGGGACGATGGAGCCCTTCGCCGCTGGCGACATAAACAATGCTGGGATCGGAGGGAGCTACGGCAATAGCGCCGATCGATTGTGTGGGTTCGTGATCGAAGATGGGATTCCAAGTGCGTCCGTAATCGTCCGATTTCCAGACCCCGCCATTCACCTGGCCCATATAGAACACGTTGGGCTGCGAGCGGACGCCGCAGGCGGCACGGGTGCGGCCCCCGCGAAATGGGCCGATCATGCGCCAGTGCAGTTCCTGATAGGTGTTTTCAGGAATCTGCGCCATGAGTATTGCCGGTAGAACAACAAGCAAGGAAAGGAAAAGACGAAGGACTGGCAGTGGTCGGTTCACGTTTTAGCCCCCTCGCGCACGAGACACAAGACTAAATAGAATAAACCAAACGCGCACTGATCGAACGCAGGACTAGGGATGACGTCAACGGGGATGCGTTCCAAATTATTTTCGCCGCGGTCGGAAAGCGCGGTTATGATGGCGAGGCTTTGTTGAACCTCCGATGAACATCCAGAGCCTACGCAGACGTCTTCTTGGTTCCTTCATTTGTTGGGCGGCGATCGTTGCGGTCTTTTGTACTGCGGCGCAGGCTCCGGTTCTCGCCGCACCGCCGGCAGACTCGGAAGGGCTGAAGCCCATCCTCGATTACATTTCGACGGCATGGGACACGCTGACTCGCTCCATGGCGGATTGCCAGAGCATTGTCGACCCGAAAATTTCGGCAGCGTCGGTTCTGTATTTGCCAATGGGATTCGCGGAGCCAGAATCGGTGAAGTCTCTGGCCGGACACTGCAATGTGCGCGTGGAACATCTGCCAATCGAAATTCATCGGCTGGGGGAGATCGATACGAGCAGGATCAGCCCTCCGGGGCTTCTGTATCTGCCCGAAAAATACGTGGTTCCGGGCGGTCGATTTAATGAAATGTATGGGTGGGACAGTTACTTCATTATTCGCGGGCTTCTGCAGGCCGGCCGGGCGGATCTGGCGCGAGGCATGGTCGACAACTTTTTTTTCGAAGTCGAACACTATGGTGCGATGCTCAATGCGAACCGCACGTACTATCTGACGCGGTCCCAGCCGCCCTTTATGAGTTCGATGGTGGTGGACGTCTACGAAGCGATGCAGAAGGATGGTGCCGAGAAAAACGGTCACGCCGACCGTACCTGGCTGGAGCGCGCGTACAGCGATCTGGGCAAGGATTATGCGATGTGGACGCGTGAACCTCATCTGGCGGGTCAGACGGGTCTGTCGCGTTACTACGATTTCGGCACAGGGCCGCCACCCGAAGCGGAGCAAGACGAGGCGGGCATTTACCGGAAGGTTGCCGAGTACTTCTTCTTTCATCCGGCTCTGGACCATGGCTACATCGTCGAAAGCGGAGCCGGCAATAACGAGGCTGTTGCCGGACGAACCTACGCCATGCAAGTGTGTGATCTGTCGATGACCATGGCCCATCCGGAGTGCGATGAAGCGAAGCAGTTCAAACTAAGTGCCGACTACTATAAGGGCGACCGCTCGATGCGCGAGTCCGGATTCGACGTCAGCTTCCGCTTCGGACCGTTTGGCGCAGCCACGCAGTATTACGCTCCGGTTTGTCTGAACAGCCTGCTTTACAAGACAGAGAAAGATCTCGCGCAGATTAGCGAATGGCTCGGGCGAAACGATGATGCGAAGATGTGGGACGAACGCGCCTCACATCGCAAGCAACTCATCACGAAGTATCTGTGGAATCCGCAACAGGGAATGTTTTTCGATTACGATTTCAAGAACGTCCGAATGTCGGAATACAAATACGCCAGCACTTTTTATCCGCTATGGGCGGGGCTTGCGACGCGGGAACAGGCCAAAGCCGTCGAACGTAATGTGAAAGTATTCGAACGGCCCGGCGGACTTCCCATGAGCACCGAAGACACCGGCGCGCAATGGGACCTTCCCTACGGCTGGGGGAATATCGAGATGCTGGCGATCAGAGGCCTTCGCCGTTACGGATACAACGCGGACGCAGACCGCATCTCGTATGAGTTCGTGTCGATGGTCGCGGACAATTTCCGGCGGGACGGAAATATCCGGGAGAAGTACAACGTCGTGACGCGCTCATCCGAATCGCGCGTCGAATTGGGCTATCACATGAATGTCGTCGGCTTCGGTTGGACCAATGCCGCGATTCTCGAACTGCTGCATGAGATGCCGAAACAAATGGTGGAACGCCTGAACACCGGGCAGAGTCAGCCTCTTCCGGCCGCGAATTGAAGGCATGCGCTTATCCGCGGGGCGTGCTCCTGTTTGACTGAGATTTTCATCCCACCTAAGATGAAAACTCCGCTCCTGCCTCGGGTTCTAACCGTCGATGATTAATCAGACCATCTCGCATTACCGCGTCACCGGCCAGCTTGGCAGCGGCGGGATGGGTGTGGTGTATGAAGCGGAGGATCTGAATCTCGGACGTAAAGTTGCGCTGAAGTTTTTACCGCCGCAGTTCGCACGCGATCAGAATGCGCTCGACCGGTTTCTGCTGGAGGCGAGGACGGCTTCGGCACTGAACCACCCGAATATCTGCACGATCTATGCGGTGGAAACGGCTCCTGGGGATAACGGCGCTCCGCAATCGTTCATCGCGATGGAATTGCTTGAGGGCCAGAACCTCGATCAGAAGCTGCGCTCCGGGCCGTTGCCGACCGACCGGCTACTCGATATTGCAATTCAACTCGCAGATGCGCTCGACGCAGCTCACGCGAAAGGAATCATTCACCGCGACATCAAGCCCGCGAATATTTTTGTGACGCCGCGTGGGCAAGTGAAGGTGCTGGATTTCGGACTGGCCAAGCTGATCCGTCCTGAGATGCAGATGGAGACGATCGGCGCAACCCAGGAATCTCCGGTTCCCGCTCATCTCACAAGCCCCGGCGCGACCGTGGGCACGATTTCATATATGTCTCCGGAACAGGCCCGCGGTGAGGAACTCGACACGCGGACCGACCTGTTCTCCCTGGGAACCGTTCTCTACCAGATGGCGACGGGAAAGCTGCCGTTTACCGGCGCGACTTCAGCCGTCGTGTTTCATGCGATTCTGGAACTCGATCCGACGCCGGTGCAGCAGCTAAATCCCGCGCTGCCGGCCAAACTGCAGGAAATTATCGAGAAGCTTCTGGAGAAAGATCGTGACTTGCGGTATCAATCCGCAGCGGATTTGCGCGGCGATCTGAAGCGGCTGAAGCGGGACGTGGAATCGGGACGAAGACCGTCCGGCGCGCCTGTACAAGGCGTAGCTGAAGAAGTTCCTTCTGCGCGAGTCTCCGACCGAAGTATTCCGGCTGCGCGTAGTGGAAGCTCTTCTGTAGTCACTGCCGCGCGTCAAAACAAACTCGGCACCGGGCTCGTCGTAGGAGTCGCGTTGATCCTGCTGGCGGCTGCGAGCTACGGAGTCTATTCGTTTGTCACGCGGCAACGGACGGCGCCATTCCAGAATTTTTCCGTCACAAAGGTTACGAACACGGGGGATGCGTTGCTGGCGGCAATTTCGCCGGATGGCAAATACGTTCTCAGTCTGACCCGTAGAAATGGCCTGGCGAGCCTCTCGCTGCGGAATGTTCCGACCAACAGCGATACGCAGGTGCAACCTCCGGCAGACACGTACTACAACGGGCTGCAATTCTCGCCTGACGGAAATTACTTCTATTTCGTGCGCAGCGATCCGGGAAATCCCGAGCTGAAGTTTTTATATCGCGCCCCGCTTCTCGGAGGCACTCCGCAAAAGCTGATCAGTGATGTGGATTCGAACGTCACGTTCTCGCCCGATGGCACGAAGCTCGCGTTCATGCGATATGACAATCCGGTGCCGGGGCAATATCAGCTCATCATTCATCCGCTGGGTGGCGGGGAAGACAAGGTTCTGGCGAGCGGCTCGAATTCGCAAGCGCTTTATCTGCCAACGTGGTCTCCGGATGGAAAGACCATCGTTTGCGATGTGGTGCATGTAGGCAATGCGCCGGAGAGCCTGGTGGCGATCGATGTTGCAAGCGGGAAGCAGAACCTGTTCCAGGGCGGCAATACCGAACTATTTGAATCACCACACTGGCTCCCCGATGGCAGCGGATTGCTGGGGCTGGTGCGAGAGGCGCGCACCAATTTCAACCAGTCCCAGATTATGTTTGTCTCCTATCCAGAGGGCAAGATCACTCCAGTGACGCGAGACACCAACAGCTATACGGACCTGAGCATCGCCGGGAACAGCCGGCTGCTGGCGGCGATTCTTAGCCAGGGGCATTGGCATCTTGAGATCGGGCCGAGTGTTGAGCCGAATTTCCAGGCCCACGATATTGCTCCGACCAGCGCCTTTACCAACTTTACCTGGACAACAGACGGGCGGTTGATTGGCGATCAGGACAACTCGCTGACCCTGATTGATCCTTCTACGGGAAACAGGACGCCAATGGCGACCGAAAACGGAGGACCGGGAGGAAATCCCTCGGCGTGTCTCGACGGACGCTACGTCGTGTTCGACTTGGGATTCCACGGAGGAACCAGCGATTCGAACATCTGGCGTATCGATTCTTCCGGAGGCAATCTCAAACAGCTGACCACGGGAGCGCTCGACAGCCACCCCGTGTGTTCTTCCGATGGCCGCTGGGTTTATTACGATGCCGAGACAGGGGAGGGGAAACTGGCGCGTGTCCCGATCGATGGCGGCACTGCGCAGACGATTTCCGATCTTCCGTTGAACCAGGCGTTCGACATTTCTCCTGACGGCAAACTCGCAGCGTTCGCCACGCTCGAGCACTCGGGCGACCACAAAGAGAAAATCGCCCTCGTATCGACGGATCCAGCCTCGGGCGTGCCGCCCAAGATCACTGACTTCGAGCGGCTGCGTTTCGGACCCATGCGCTTCAGCCGCGACGGAAAAGCCGTGATCTACCCCACGCGCGAAAATGGCGTCGACAATCTTTGGCTGCAGCCTTTAGATGGCGCGAAAGGGCACGGCCTCACCGATTTCAAGGCCGAGCGGATCTACGACTTTCACTGGTCCTTTGACGGCAAACAACTTGCCCTCGTCCGCGGACACAGCGACTTCGACGTTGTGCTCCTCCGCGATATGCGCCCCTGATTAGCGGCGTTCCCCAGTAGTCTATGCAGCTTGAGGCACACTATGCCTGGCGACCAATGCCGCCGGCGCTCCCCAGAGCCACGCCACGATCGCGCCGAACACAAAGTTCACACTGACGACTTCGCAGAAGTGCACCCAGCGAACCGCGTCCGGAAAATAAGGATTCGGTATCAGCAAGGGAGCGACGCCGCTTAGAATCGTGAACAGTGCTCCGACCGCCAGGGCGCCGGTCAGCCGCGGCATGCCAAGCATCCGGGTCAGGCCGAGACAGAGGATGACGAAGATCGGACCGCGGATCAATAATTGCAGCGCGACGATCGTTCCCAGAGAAGGCAGCTGCTGTGTCGCGTAAAAATCCCGGACGAACGGAAAGATGATCATCCCGGCGGCATAGTACAGGACAATGTAAGAAAGATCGGAGACCACGAATTTCCACGCCCGTTCTCCTCGTCCTTTCGCCTGAATCGGGTGGTAGTGCGGAGGGGTAGTCTCCCTTTTACCGAAGAGAAGCGTCCACACTGGAATGACCAGGGCGGCCGAGATCAGCGAGTGGAGAAAGATTCTCTCCCACGGCAGATGTGAATTTTTCAAGAATACCGAGCCTTCGATGATGTTGGCCGTACTGATGATGAAGGGGATGGCAGCAACCGCGACGCCCAGTTGCCAGCCGCGCCAGTCGGAGCCAACGGCAAGAATCGTTAGCGCCGCAGCCGTCACTGCATTCGCCACTAATAACCATTCGAACATGTGAGGTGTCGGAGGCACCTTTAGCAGAACCAGCATTCCGCCGATCGCCTGGGCGACAATGATGCCAATGAATGCCAATGCACCACGCAGGATTGCTTGACTAATTTTCACGACGCCCTCCTTGTAGTTGTTTTTCGAAGATGAGAATGGCGTAACGACTCCACTCCAAAAGAGATTCGTAACTTCGTATCCCGCATTCCAGGGCAAGCCGCCCGGATGTGGGCGCTACCGGCCTCATCTTCTCCAGTTTTTCCCCCAAGTCCTGTAAGTGAGGCCCGAGCGCGGCTTCCACTGATTTGAGAATGTCGAGCGAGGCGGAAGGTCCCACGGCCTTTTCGCTGAAGGCGAAGCGGAGCATGACCATCTTCAGTCCCGACGAGAGGTCATCACGACCGATGGGGAGGGAAATCCATCGTTTCAGTTCGGCGAGGCCTTTCGCAGTCAAACCGAAGACCTGACGGCGGCGCATGCCGGATCCTTTCTCGACGGTGCCTCGAATGAGTCCTTGTTTTTCCAGTCGCCGTAGTGCCGGATAAATCGCTCCCGGGCTGTCGCTGTAGGTCATCATCGAGGTCGAAGCGAAAATCTTGCGGAGGTCGTAGCCGGAGGCGGGCTTTCCATGGAGCAGCCCGAGGAGGGCATAACCGAGAGAAGGGACCGGAGGGGAATTGGTACGCTTCATATAGTACGTTGCGTACTATATCGCAGCGTACTATAGATCATCAAGAGCAAAGGCTCTAGCCCAAAAACACTAAGGGCGGCCATTGCTGGCCGCCCTCATGCGGATTGTTTGCAAAACGGTGTTAGGCGCCCTTGACGTTCTCAGCTTGCCAGCCCTTGGGGCCTTTGACCACGTCAAACTGTACTTGCTGACCCTCCTGCAGGCTGCGGAATCCACTGGCCTGAATGGCGGAGAAATGTACGAAGACATCCTCGCCGTTCTGGCGGCTGATAAAACCATAGCCCTTGGCGTCGTTAAACCACTTCACTGTTCCTGTTTCCATGTTGTTGCATTGTTCCTTTTCTTGATGTAGCGCTGAAGCTTTCAGGATTCTTCTGCAGGCAGGTCACACGCTGGGTTAAGCGGAGATGCTTGTACTGCGAAGGAACTCTAAAGTCAAACGCGACTCTATTCTACGTGAAAGTGCACAGAAATAGCTACAGAAATCGTAAAGCAGCTTGCGTAAATAGCTGATATACGGGATGTTATGTGCGCTACCGTGAGCGCGAGCATTTTGCGCGATTTGCCACCTTTCGACAAAAGAATCATCATAAGAAAAATGCGATTGCGAATTCTTCTGGGCTTTCTTCTGCTTGCGGTTTCGGTATCGTGGGCCGGCATTGTCGACAACGTGCGTTACGCGCTGGCGCAGAATAACTTTGCCGCCGCAGAATCCGAGCTTGATTCTTACCGCTCCCAAAGAGGCGTGGACGCCGAATATCTGGACGCGTACTCGTGGGTGGCTCGCGCGGCGTTCGACCAGGGCCAGTACGATCGGGCAGCCTCGTACGCAAAACAGACCAAGGCGCTCGTTCTGGAGGAGTTGAAGCGGCGTCCGCTCGATGCCGAACCGCATCTGCCGAACGCGCTGGGCGCGGCGCTCGAGGTTCAGTCGCAGGTGTTGGCCGCGCACGAGCAACGCGCGCAGGCGATTGCCCTGCTGCGATCTGCGCTCCAGACCTACGGGAAGACTTCGATTCATGACCGCCTGCAGAAGAACCTGAATCTGCTCACGTTTCAGGGGAGATTGGCTCCGCCTCTGAAGGCAGGCGAGTTTCTGGGAGCGCCGCTCCCGACTGCCGCTCAGC
The DNA here is from genome assembly GCA_963763845.1 of uncultured Acidobacteriota bacterium. GTDB lineage: Bacteria > Acidobacteriota > Terriglobia > Terriglobales > Acidobacteriaceae > Sulfotelmatobacter. Next base: position 732,914 of record CAVXPX010000001.1, on the reverse strand, counting down.
TTCGCGGATCGCCGGTGCTGCTTTTCTTCTGGGCGCACTGGTGTGCCGACTGCAAGGCGGAGGCGCCAATTATTACGCAGTTGCGCTCGGAGTTCGCCGCCAGGGGATTTAAAGTGGTCGGTCCCACTCGCTTCTACGGCTACACGGCGCAGATTGAGCATGCCTCGCCGGCTGATGAACTGAGATATATCGACGCGGTCCGCCATCGCTTCTACAGCGGATTACTCGATATGCCGGTACCCATCAGCACGCACAACTTCGAAGTGTATGGAGCCTCGACCACGCCCACTTTGGTGCTGCTGGATCGGGCGGGCAAGGTGGCTTGGTACCATCCGGGGGCCGTGCCATACGACCAACTGCGGGCAGAGATCGAGAAGGTCGTAAGGTAACTAACTGGCGCGGGTGCATCGCCCAATGCTCCCGAAATGAAGAAGGTCCTCCATCCGGTATTCTGCATCGGATGCCTCGTATCGTGATTGGACCCATCATTGCGATCGCACTTTATCCGAGAGCAAAATTGGCTCTTTGCATTCCTGCTTCTTGGGGCCGCTCTTGTTGTCCTCGGGGCGGTTACCCCGGAAACAGCCCACCCCAATAGAAGTAGCTGACGGCGCCGAGCATTTGCTGGATGGCAGCTACGGTAGCCATGGCCGATGGGCCGTCGACTAAGCTGCCGAGCTCCGCTCGCCCAGACAGCCGAGGGCGGCTGTCCCCACATGGTTCACTTTATTTCCTTGAGTCTTCCTGTCTTCACGTCGTAAACGAACCCTCTGACGGGAAGATGTTTCGGAATCCACGGGTGCGATTTCACCCGTTGCACCTGCTCGCGGACGTTCGCTTCCAGATCGTCGAAGGCGTAGAAATTTGCCGGTTCGCTGGCCACAACGCCCATCTTTTCGGTCAATTTCGAGCGCAATTCGTATTCGCGCACCTTTAGTAGACCGCAATCCGTGTGGCCAATGATGATGAACTCCTGCGTGTCGAGCAGATGATGCGAGACGATCAGAGATCGCAGCGCGTCTTCCGTGGCAATGCCGCCGGCGTTGCGGATCATGTGAGCATCGCCGGGCTTCAGCCCGAGGCAATGCTCGAACAGGATGCGCGAATCCATGCAGGCCAGCACGGCGACGTGCCGCTTGGGGCGGACCTGAAGTTCGCCGAGTTTGAAGTTGCGAGCGAAAGTTTCGTTGGCTTTTAAGAGTTCGTCAGCGACGGACAATGTTGAGTCTCCTGGGAACGTCAAGATCCCCACCCTGCCACAAAGGGCGCGACAAGGATTGATTGGATAAGAACGAAGGCTCCATCGAACCGGGGTAGTCTTGGTTTGAGGACTAAGGCTTCTCGGAAAGGAAGGAGCCTTCGCGATGATGATTATAGGATGTGATTTCCATCCCAGTTGGCAACAGATTGCGTGGCTGGATAGCGAGACTGGGGAGACGGGCGAACGGAAACTGGTGCATGCCAGCGGCGATGCCAAAATGTTTTATCAGCAACTGTCGGCGCCGGTGCTGATCGGCATGGAAGCGACCGGGAACAGCCAGTGGTTCATTGAGTTGGTCGAGGACCTGGGACACGTCATCTACATCGGAGATGCGGCGCAGATCCGGGCCAGCTACGTGCGCAAGCAGAAGACGGATAAGCGGGACGCGGCACATATTTTGAAACTGGTCGTGGAGGGCCGCTTCCCGCGGCTGTGGAGTCCGGATCGGGATCAGCGCGATCTGCGGCAGCTGGTGCTGCACCGGCACAAGCTGGTGGAGATTCGCAGCCGGGTGAAAAACGAACTGCAACACCTTGCCATGAATAAGGGCATGCAGAAGAAGCGCACGCTGTGGAGCGAGGCCGGACAGAAGATGTTGCGCGAGCTTCGGTTGAAACCCTGGGCTTCGTGCCGGCGAGAAGATTTGCTGGGACTGCTGGGGATGTTGAACCAGCAGGTCGGCAGGCTCGATGCGGCGGTGCAGAAAACCGCCGACGAACACCCGCAGGCCAGACTGCTGATGACGCAACCGGGCGTGGGTCCGAACACGGCTCTGGCGTTTGTGTTGACCATCGGCGACGTAAGCCGCTTTCGCCGAGGCAAGCAGGTCGCCAGTTATCTGGGATTGATTCCGCGCGAGGAGAGTTCGGGCGGACGGCAGAAGCTGGGCGCGATCAGCAAGCAAGGCAACCGCATGCTGCGTTCGTTGCTGGTGGAGGCGGCGCAGATCGCGGTGCGCTTCGATCCTGATTTTCGCAAGCAGTATCTGCATCGCTGTCATCAGAAGCCGAAGGGAGTGGCCAAGGTGGCAGCGGCGCGCAAGTTAGCGGTACGACTCTACTGGATGTTGCGCACCAATGTTGGCTATCCAGAGATCGTTCGCATCGAGAGCAGCCCGCGGGTGCCCCTGGTCGGCGCAAGCTAGACCGCAGGATTGATTGGGCGCTCTCGCATCCCGTAGAGACGGGATGTTCGCATAGAAGAATCATGGTCGATGATTGGGCCGAATCGATGGTTGGTGGAACGATCCACCGCAGGATGATTCAGAGTGAGATTTCCAGAGTCTTGGTCCTCAACCTTCTCTGGTATGACAAAGCAAGCGGTGCTTCCCCACCGCCCAGGATAACTATGCCTTGACAGAACCTTCGTTCTTATCGAGGGGCACCCCATGTTGGTGCCGCGGTCGTTGGTGGCATTTAGTTTACCCGTTACAATCGGCGCGTGAATCTTGATGACACAATCGTCGCGGTCGCGACTCCGCCAGGGCGCGGAGGCATTGGAGTCGTGCGCCTGTCGGGGCCGGACGCGATCAAGATCGCAGCGCCGATGCTGAGGCTGAAGCATGGGCTGGAGCCGGGGCGCGCCCTGTTTGGTGAGCTTACCGAGCCTGGTGGTGAGGCTGCCGAGCTTTGCTCGGCCAGACAGCCGGGGGCGGCTGTCCCCACACAACTCACTCGGATCGACGAAGTGGTGGTCACTTATTTTGCCAGGCCGCACTCTTACACTACCGACGACGTCGTTGAAATTTCAGCGCATGGGTCTCCCGTGGTCCTGCGGCATATTGTCGAACTTTGCGTGGCAGGTGGCGCGCGGCTGGCAGAGCCGGGCGAATTCACGATGCGGGCTTTTCTGAACGGCCGCATCGATCTGACGCAGGCTGAGGCCGTGCGCGACCTGATCGATTCGCAGACTCTGTATCAGGCGAAGGTGGCCGCGCAACAGTTGGAGGGCGCCCTCTCGCGCCGGCTGCAGCCAATAAAGCAGAAGCTGGTCGAACTGATTGCTCTGCTGGAAGCGGGCATTGATTTTGCGGAAGACGATGTGTCGGTTTTGCCGGGTGCGGTGATTCTCGATCACATCACGAGCGTGCGCCGTCCGCTTGAGCAGCTGAGCGCGAGTTTCGCGTATGGGAAGATCGTTCATGAAGGACTGACGCTGGCGATCGTCGGGCGCCCCAACGTCGGCAAGTCGAGCTTGTTCAATCGCCTCATCGAGCGCGAACGCGCTATCGTGACCGCGACTCCGGGAACCACGCGAGATCTGGTCAGCGAATCGGTCGCGATTGGCGGCATCCCAGTGAAGCTGGTGGATACGGCGGGCATTCGCAAGGCGATCGATGAAGCAGAGTCGATCGGGATTCGGAAATCGATGGAGGCGCTGGCTGACGCGGATCTCGTCTTAATCGTGCTCGACGCTTCCCAGGAAGAGAGCAGCGAGGATGCCGAACTGCTTCGCCATGCCGAGGGCCGGCCTGCCATTGTGGTTGAGAACAAATCGGATCTGAGGAATGAGAAAATTCCTACTTCTCGCAAAAGCGGCGAGAAGCGGGGCACCCCTCAGGAACCAGAAGCCGCGGGTCCGAGCATCTTGACATCGGCCGTTACGGGCGAAGGAATCGATGCGTTGCGCTCCGAGATTTTGCGGCACATCAGCGGAGAAAGCGGAACTTCGGTGGAGGCCGGATTTCTCACGAACATTCGTCACCAGGGATTGATCGCCGATTCGCTCGCCGCGCTGGGCGCTGCAAAGAACGCCGTCGCTGGAAAGATTCCCCACGAGATGCTGCTCCTCGATCTTTACAACGCGCTGCGGCCGCTCGATGCCATCACGGGCGCTACCACGACAGATGACATCCTCAATCTGATCTTCAGCACCTTCTGCATCGGAAAATGACGAACGCGCTAACCGAGGTCTACCGCGCGCCTCGCAAGTACACAATGATCAGCCCTGAAGTAGTAAGAGCAAGCATTGCAAACGAGAAAATGTAATAGACGATCTTCACTTTCGGCCAGATGAATGCCGGCCACTTGTCGGCGAATTTGTCGAAAAGCGTTTCTCCCAGCCGCGGAGGCAACGCCGCTTCCTCGGAATCGGGTTTCCAATTGCCGGCGATCCACGTCGCGCGCAGGTTCGAAATAAGCAGCGCGATCACGATGACCTTGACCACCCCGATCCCGGGAGAGTTAAGGAACAGGAAAATGAACGACGCCAGAAAGTCCACAAGGTAGTAGATCAGCGTGATCGCAGCTGCAAATGGATTGTGCTCGCGAACGCCAATCCCGCCGAAGTGAAACAGCAGGAAGATCAGCAGGCCTGTAATCGGCTGGCGATTGAAAGCCAGAAACGCCAGCGACATTGCGCCGACGATCGTGCAGACCCAGAAGCCTTGCCCGGCGAGATAGTCGACGTCAGCCCCGCTTTGGATCGATGGCCAGAAGAGGCTTTTCAGCCGATTCTCGCTACGAGTGGTCGAATCAGACAACCCGAGCGTTTGCATGACCGAGCATTAAACTCCGGGCCGGACGCCCTGTCCATGGGGGAATCGGGCTATTTCGACAGTCGCCCCAGCACGGCCCGGAACATCTGATCGAAGGACTTCATATCCCCTTGCTTTACAACCGACTCCAGAGCCTTCTCCGCGGCGGGGCGCGGATAGCCGAGGTTCATCAGCGCCGACAGCACATCTTCCGCCATAGGGCTGAGTGGTGAAATAGGTGGCGCTGTGCCCGCTCCTGGTGCTGGTAGCTTATCGCGCAGTTCCAGCACCATGCGTTCGGCGGTCTTCCTTCCGATCCCGGGAATACGTGTCAGCTTTACTACGTCGTTGCCGCGAATGGCTCCGACCATCTCGTCGGCCGCCATGCCACTAAGAATCGTGATGGCCAGTTTAGGGCCGATGCCGCTCACCGTGAGCAGTTTCTCGAAAAGCAGCTTCTCCGAGGGGCGCAGGAATCCGTAGAGCGCAATCACATCTTCGCGCACGTGGGTGTGGATGTGCAGGGCCACGTCGGTGCCGACCGCCGGAAGATCGGAAAAGGTGGGAACACTGATCGTCACGTCGTAACCGACACCGGCCGTTTCCACGATGGCCTGGTTGGGATGTTTAGCCAGCAACTTGCCGCGAAGGTGCGCAATCATGCCGAAGCCATTGTAACGGGTGGCTACAGGAATCTTTCACTACGAGGACACAGAGGATCGCTGGAGTCTGCCTCGTGAGCGGGAATCGGTCCTGATTTTCCATCTTGACAAGACTTGGCCACTGGATCAACATTGACACTGTCATGAGTGACCTATTAATGCTCGCTATGATGCTGGACGGCCCCAAGTATGGCTACCAGCTCAAGCGCGAGGCAGGATGGATCACGGGGCAGGAGGAGCTGCACAACAACATCGTCTATCCCATGCTGCGGCGGTTTCTAGAGGAAAAATGGGTCAGCAAAAAAGAAGTACCGGGCGAACGCGGGCAAACGAGGCAGCAATACGCGTTGACCTCCGAAGGGCGCCGGTATTTGTTCGAGCGGATGAATGCCTTCGGAGAGGGGGACGCGCATTCGGAGGATGCTTTCCATCTCCGGGTCGGCCTATTCCCCGCGTTGAAGCCAGAAGCGCGCGAATCGATTCTGACGCTACGGGAAAACTATTTGCAGCGCCGTGATCAGAAATTGCAGGCCCTGCAAGGAAAGATGGATCTGGGCAAGTTTGGCGGGGAAGTCGTGCGCTACATGAGAAAGCAGATCGAAGTGGAATGCGAATGGATCCGGCATCTACGGCGGATCGAGAAAACGATCTGAGTCTGCAAAACGGTCCTCGCACCAACACTAAGCGGGGTCGAATTCGAATCAGAAAATGAATTTGAAGGTGAAGTATGAAATCGCTGAGCATCTGGCAAGTGGGACTGATTCCCTGGTATGTATTTGTGGCCTACTGGCTGGTGAGCTGGCTTCGCGTAAACCCGACCAAGGCGCGGGAGACGTCGGTAGATCGTCTCATCACGGTGGCAGTCGTGGTGCTTGCCTACGAGTTGCTGTTTGCCCAGTGGCTCCGGATCGGGCCATTGCGGTTGCGCTTCGTTCCTGACGAAGAGTGGATTGCCTGGGCCGGGATCGGGGTGACGTGGGTGGGAGTGGCAGTCGCGATCTGGGCGCGTTACTGCATTGGGGTTTACTGGAGTGCGCGAGTTACGCTCAAGGAAGGGCATCAGCTGATTCGCTCGGGACCGTACGCATTGGTGCGGCATCCGATTTATACCGGGATGTTGGTCGCGTGCGTGGGAACGGCGCTGGTGGCGGGCGAATGGCGCGGAATTATCGCCATCTTGCTGCTGCTGGCGGCGCATTCGCGCAAGGCAGTTCGGGAAGAGAATCTGCTGACCAGGGAGTTCGGCGAACAGTACCTGGCGTATCGCCGAAGCACCGGATTCTTGTTTCCCAGACTCTGGCCCAGGAACGGGATGGACACTCATCCGCAAGGCTCTTAGAATCGGTGGAAGTTCTGCGGGCGCCGATTCTATGCAGTGGGGCAAATTGCGGTTTCGACTGATGCTGGCTGTTCTGCTGTTCGTGTCTTCCGCCCTTCTGGCGCAAGAGGGTGTCGTCGATCTTGAGGGGCACGCAGCTAATCCATTTTCTGCCTCCTCCGGCAAAGCGGTTGTTCTTGTTTTCCTGCGGCGTGACTGCCCGGTTTCGGGACGCTACGCTCCTTTGATTCAGCAGATCAGCAGGCGCTATGCCGACCGCGTCAGTTTTTGGCTGATCTATCCCGACAAAAGCGAGACTCCGCAGGCGATCCGCAAGTCGGTTTCCGACTTCGGCTACCAAATTCCCGTGCTGCGCGATCCGGGGCATTCTCTCGTGAAGCTCAGTCATGTTCAGATCACACCTGAGGTCGGAGTGTTCGATCGCAATCAGCATCTGGTGTATGACGGGCGAATCGACAACTGGTACGTCGACCTTTTCCACCCGCGACCCGCGCCGACCACCCACGAGCTCGAAGATGTAATTGACGCAGTGTTGTCAGGCGAGGCTGTCGCCCGAAGTGAAGTCAGGGGAGTGGGATGCTACATTTCGGATCTGGAATGAGCCTCCTGCAGCGGAAGGCGTTGGGAATCGTAGTGGTGATGACATGCGCTTGCGCCGTTAAGCCTCTATTGGCGCAATCGGTTGATGAGCACAGGAGTTCTTCTCCCGTAACTTTCAATCGCGATATTGCTCCGATCATCTTTCATTCCTGCTCTACCTGTCACCGTCCCGGGGAAGCTGCGCCGTTTTCTTTGCTGAATTACTCGGATGTGCGAAAGCACGCGCACCAGATCGCGGACGTGACCCATTCACGAGCGATGCCTCCATGGCTTCCGGAGCCGCAGAAGCTTAAATTCGCCGACGAGCTCCGGCTCTCGAGTGCCGAGATCGAGATAATTCAGCGCTGGGTCGACCAGGGAGAGATCGAAGGCAATCCTGCTGATCTTCCTCCTCCGCCGAAGTTCGTGGAGGGCTGGCGCCTGGGGCAGCCGGACATGATTCTCACCGCGACGAAGCCGTTGGTCCTTCCGCCGCAGGGCACGGACACGTATTGGAACTTCATTTTCCCTGTTCCGATTGAAGGAACCAAATGGGTGAAAGCGGTCGAGATCCGTCCCGGAGACAAGCAGTACGTGCATCATGCGAACATTCTGGTGGACCGCGAAGGTACCTCTCGCAAGCGGGAGAAAGAGCCGGGCGCGGGATTCGGCGGCATGGAAATTCGCATCGAGTCGCAGGTGTTCGATCCCGACAGCCATCTGCTGTTCTGGAAGCCCGGAACGGTCCCTTATGTCGAACCAGATGGCATGGCGCTTCGCCTGGACAAGGGGACGGATCTCATTCTCAACACGCATCTGCAGCCGTCAGGGAAGCCGGAAGTGATTCGTCCCAGCATAGGACTCTATTTCACGCCGCATCCGGCGACAAAGCTTCCCATGCTGCTGCAGCTTGAAAACGACGTGAAGCTCGATATCCCGGCCGGCGACAAGTCGTTTGTTGTGAAGGATCGGTTCACGCTGCCGGTCGATGTCGAGCTGCTTGCGATTTATCCGCATGCGCATTATCTGGGCAAAGACATTCAGGCGCATGCCACGCTTCCCAATGGCACGCGAGAAACTCTGATTCACATTCCCGACTGGAACCTCAACTGGCAGGCGGTGTATCGCTACGCCGAGGCTGTCTTACTTCCTAAGGGGACCACGGTGAGCCTGCAGTACACCTACGACAACTCCGATGACAATCAACTGAACCCGAATCATCCGCCGATCGAGGTGAAGGGCGGAAACCGTTCGACTGACGAGATGTGCCACCTGTGGCTGCAGGTGCTCCCGGTAAATTTCGATCCGGCGAAGGGCGATCCGCGAATGGTGTTGCAGGAAGCCTTGGCGCGGCACGATGTGGAGAATAATCCCGGAGATTTCGAAGCGCACTATAACCTGGCGGCGATGCTGCAGGCGAAGAATAGTCTCGAAGCAGCGATTGCGGAATATCGTGCGGCGGTAAAGCTCCGTCCGCAGGACGCGGCTGGGAACAATGCTTTGGGGGGGGCGCTGGTGGCCGCGGGGCATCCAGACCAAGCTGCGGAATATTTGCAGGCGGCGCTGAAAGCGCGTCCAGATTATTTCGATGCGCACTACAATCTGGGATTTGCGCTCGCCAACCAAAATGACTTTGCCGGCGCCACCGAACAATTTCAGGCGGCCCTGCAACTGCAGCCACAGGATGCGTCCGTGGAGGCGAATCTCGGCGCGGCGCTGGCTGAGATGGGACGTCTGCCAGAAGCGAAGCGGCACTTTGAACACGCGCTGCAGCTGGATCCGAATCAGCCGATCGCTAGAGAGAATCTCCAGGAGCTCGAGAAAGAGATGACTGCAAAGTAGAAGTCGCCGGCACTTTGTAGCGATGAGACCCGAGATGATTTTCAGGAGAGAAATTTCGTTCTCGCAGCTTGTAACGCTGCTACTCGCCTTTTGCATGGCCAGCCTTGCCCAGCAACCTGCGCCGCCGCCCGCTCCGCCCGCAAATGCCCCGACACAGTCGTCGCCAGAATTCTCCGATGCGAGGAAGCTGATGCAGCAGGGAAAGTCGGGCGAGGCGATCGCCGAATTGCAAAAGCTCGAGTCGCGCAATCCTGCGATGAAAGGCCTGGCACTCGAACTGGGAACCGCGTACTACAAGAAGAGTGATTTTCCAAAAGCCATCGAGTATTTCAAAAAAGCCACCGCTGAGGACCCTGCCAACCAGGAAGCAGTCCAATTGCTGGGATTGTCGGATTATCTCGGTGGGCATCCCGCGGATGCGATTCCGCTGCTAGAAAAAGTGCAGGGATGGTATCCGCGCGCGAACGTCGATGCCGCATACATTCTGGGCATCTGCTACATCCAGACGCGAAATTATGATCAGGCGCGCAAGTCGTTCGGCAGGATGTTTGACGTGCCCGGGGATTCGGCCTCTGCTTACCTGTTCACGGCCCGGATGCTGTTCCGGCAAGAGTACGATCCGATCGCGGAGGAATACGCGCAGAAAGCGGCCGCGCTCGATCCGAAACTGCCGCTCGTGCATTTCCTGCTCGGTGAACTGTATCTCTACAAGTCGCGCGTGCCTGAGGCAATCGCGGAATTTCAGAAGGAACTGGCCATCAATCCAGCGCACGCCGCTTCCTACTACAAGCTGGCGGACGCCTATTCGCGCGTGCAGAAATTCGACGACGCGGAACGCCTGTTGCAGCGCTCCATCTGGCTGGATGCGACTTCAACCGGTCCGTACATTCTGATGGGGAAGGTGCTCGAGAAAAAAGGTGAGTACGCCTTGGCTGTCCGCGCATTGCAGCGTGCGGCGGCGATGGACCCGAACAATCCAATCACGCACCACTTGCTCGGGCAGGCTTACCGCGATATGGGGAACAAAGAAAGCGCCGACAGTGAGTTGAAGCTCTCCGAGGAATTACAGACTCAGCAGGACGCTCACTAGCCGAAGTTAGATCGCGGTTGCCTGTTCGCGCCGGCGCGCCTGAATCTCGATGTAGACATTCACCAGCGAAACCGCAGCCGGCGTAACTCCGGGAATGCGCGACGCCTGGCCCAGCGTGCGTGGCTGCACCTTGCTCAATGTTTCCTGCATCTCGCGCGAGAGTCCGCTGACGGCTCGATAGTCGAACCACTCAGGGATTGCGTGCTGCTCCGATTTCTTAAAGCGCTCCATCGCGCGCTGTTGCTGCAACAGATAGCCTTCATATTTGATTTCCGTTTCCACCGACTTCAACTCATTTCTCACTTCCGAAGAAATGGAAACCGCAGTGGGCCCGGAGGAATCTCTCGCGAAAAATTCCGGCACTGATTCTTTCAGAAGCGGTACGAGTCGCTCGATTGTCACTTCGGGGCGCTTCAGAAGTTGGGCCCAGGTTTGGCCGATTGCCGACGAGAAATCATCCGCCGGGCTTCCCTCGGCAGGACAGCCGAGGGCGGCTGTCCCCACATTGATCTTCCCGATCATCTCCGGCGTGAGGCGCGTCGAGTCCAGCAACTTCTTCATTTGTACCAATCGCCCCTGCTTGGCCTGGAAATCTGTCCAGGCCTGGTCCGAGATTAATCCCACGCGGCGGCCATGAGGCGTGAGTCGCCGGTCGGCATTATCGATCCGCAGATGAAGCCGGAACTCGGCCCGCGAGGTGAACATGCGGTAGGGTTCGTTCGTCCCCTTCGAGATGAGGTCGTCGATGAGAATCGCAGTGTAAGCTTCGGTGCGGTCGAGAATCAGCGGAGGCTGCTGCTCGACCTGCAATGCGGCATTGATCCCGGCCATGATTCCCTGGCATGCAGCTTCTTCATAGCCAGACGTTCCATTGATCTGGCCTGCCAGAAATAGTCCGCTGACCTTGCGCGTCTCAAGCGTGCGCTCAAGTTCCGTGGGATCGATGGAGTCGTATTCGATCGCGTATCCCGGGCGCAGCATTTCTGCATTCTCAAGGCCGGGAATCGACTTCAGGATCGCGAGCTGCACTTCCACCGGCAGCGACGTGCTCATGCCATTGACGTAGATCTCGTGCGTATTCAGTCCCTCAGGCTCAAGAAAAAGCTGGTGCATCTCCTTGTCGGGGAACTTCACGATCTTGTCTTCGATCGACGGGCAATAACGCGGACCGACCGACTGAATCTGCCCGCTGTACATCGGCGAGCGATGGACATTCTCGCGGATGATGCGGTGCGTCTCGGACGTAGTCCATGCGATATAACAAGGCACCTGCGAGTCGTGGTGCGCGACGCGCTTCGTCCGAAAACTGAAAGGCGTGGGATCATCGTCGCCGGGCTGCGCCGGAAATTTCGACCAGTCGATGGTGCGGCCGTCGAGGCGGGGCGGAGTACCTGTCTTCAGGCGGCATCCGCGCAGCCCGAACTTCTTCAGGGCTTCGCCGAGCAGAACGGCGTTAGGCTCGCCGGAGCGTCCGGCGGGATACTGCTGCTCGCCGCAATGAATGAGTCCGTTGAGGAATGTACCGGTCGTGATGATGACAGCCTTCGCGCCCACGGTGCGGCCGTCGCGAAGTTTGATGCCAAGAACCCGAGCCCCGTCGTTGGTCGTTGGTCGCTGGTCGTTGGCAAAAGGTTCCCTTGGCGAGTTTTCAGCCATCGACGAACGACCATTGGCTGACGACCGATCCACGATCAGGTCCGCCACTTCCGCCTGCTTGATTTTCAGATTCAGCTGCGAGTCGAGCACCTCGCGCATCTTCAGCCGATAAGCCTGCTTATCGCATTGCGCGCGGGGCGACCAGACCGCTGGCCCTCGCGATGTATTCAGCAGGCGAAACTGAATTCCGACGGCATCGGTGATTTCGCCCATGATGCCGCCGAGGGCATCGACCTCGCGGACCAGGTGTCCCTTGGCGATGCCGCCCACCGCCGGGTTGCATGACATCTGCGCGATCAGATCGACGTTGAGCGTATAGAGCGCGGTCTTGAGGCCCATACGCGCGGAGGCCATGGCGGCCTCGCATCCGGCATGACCGGCGCCGACCACGACTACATCGAATTGTTCGGTGAATTGCATCAGAAATTGTCTCGACAACCCCAGAAATCCTTGTCTTTTCTGCTTTCATTCTAGCAACTTGGCGGATCTGGTGATCTGCATCACTTCCCGACCAACCGGTCGGGCCGTATAGTGAGCTGTCCGAAGCGGTAGGAGGACGCATGAATACCGGGAATTTTTTTGAGCAGCTCGAAGCTCGGATTGCGAAGTATGACATGCTCTACCATCCGTTTTACAAGGCATGGTCGGCAGGCCGGCTGACGCGCGACGATCTGCGCGAGTACGCACAGGACTATTTTCATCACATAAAGGCATTTCCGTCGTATCTGGCTGCCCTCGGGTTGCGGCTCGACGATAGTGAGTTGCGCCGGGCAATACTGGCGTCCATGTGCGACGAAAAGGGAACAGATGGAGCGGATGGAAAGGACGCTGTTCCGCATTCCGATCTTTGGCTGGATTTTGCGGAAGGGATGGGATCAAGCCGCAATCTGGAATGGCACAGTCCCGCCCCTGAGATTCGCGATCTGATTCGACATTTCCATAAGGTCGCCAGCGATGGCACGCCGGAAGAGGCCCTAGCCGCCTTTTATACCTACGAATCGCAAGTGCCCCGTATTGCGAACGATAAAGAACGTGGGCTGCGGGAAATCTATGGCGCGGACGACAAGACCTGCGGATACTTCTCTCTGCATGCGGCTGCCAATTTTCATCATTCCAGCATCTGGCGCAGCGAACTGGAAAAACGCATAGCAGCTCACCCCGAAGCCGCCGATGGCGCGCTCGCCACCGCCGAGAACACCGCTCGCATGTTGTGGAAGGCGCTGGACGGAATCGACGCACGCCGCTCGGCCATGGCACTGGTTTAACTAAACATCCCAGTTTGGTCCTTTGAGTCAATGGTTCGTTAGAATCATTGGCTCATTTCTTTGGAGGAAACGATTGTGCCGAAAGAAATTCCCATCGGTGCTCGGGGCGTGGCGGAGGAAACGGTCGAGTTCGAGCACACCCTGACGTCGCACCATCCGGAACTCCCGCCGGTGTATTCGACGCCCGACATGATCCGCCTGATGGAGACAGCGGCGTTTCATGCATTGGCACCATACTGTGAGGACGATGAAATCACCGTGGGAACGTCGATCAATATCGAACATCGCGCCGCGAGCGGGATCGGCGCTCACATTAAAGCCGACGCCGTCCTCGAGGTTTTTGACGGACGCTTTTACAGTCTCCGGGTCACCGCCCACGATGACACACAGGAAATTGGACGAGGCACAGTGGGGCGGGCGGCGGTGCGCGTCTCGCGTTTTCTCGAAAAGATGAAGAACGGAAGGGGCTAAACGCATCCAATCCCGGCGTATGGCCAATTCTGAACAAGCGAAGAAGGCCGAAGCGTTCCTTGCGATGCACAAGGCCGGCCCGGTGGTGCTTCTTGCCAATGTGTGGGACGTGGCCAGCGCGCGCATCGTCGAGGAGGCCGGCTTTCCCGCTCTTGCTACAACCAGCGCCGGCATCGCCTTTTCCCAAGGATTTCCGGACGGGCAGAAGATTCCTGTCGGGCGCATGATTTCGGTGATCGCTGCGATTGCGGCAGCGGTGAAAGTGCCCGTCACCGCCGACGTGGAAGCGGGATATGGGCAGAAGCCTGAAGATGCGGCGCGAACCGCGCGGCTCGTCATCGAGGCCGGTGCGATTGGGATGAATTTCGAGGATGCCACGGGAGAGCCAGACCATCCTCTGACGGAGTTGTTTCTTCAGTTGGAGCGCATCCGGGCGATTCGCGAAGTGGCTCAGAAAGCGGGCATGAAACTGGTGCTCAACGCGCGAACCGATGTGTATCTCTTGCAGTTGGGAGATCCGGCGAAACGCTACGACGAGGCTCTGCGGCGCCTGCAGGCCTTCCGCGATGCGGGAGCAGACTGCGTTTTTCTTCCCGGACTGCGCGATGCCGAGACGATTAGGCGCATTGTTGCCGACCTGCGCTCTCCGGTGAACATTCTTGCTGTGCCCGGTTCGCCTTCAGTTCACGACCTCGCTGCCCTTGGGGTGAGGAGAATCAGCCTGGGCTCCGGACCGATGCGCGTCACCCTCGGCCTGCTGCGTCAACTGGCCCGGGAATTACAGTCCCAAGGCACGTATTCCTTGCTGAACGGCGCCCCGCCGCACGCGGAGATCAACAAGCTGATGCGGCCCGTGGGGAAAACTGAGAACTTAGAGCAGGGAACCGAGAACTGATCCTGATTGGCGTCATTTCCGACACGCATGGCCTGCTTCGTCCCGAAGCAGTAAGAGCCTTGCATGGCTCGGACTACATCATCCATGCGGGAGATGTTGGCAATCCAGGAATTCTCGATCAGCTGAGGGCGATTGCGCCGCTTACCGCGATTCGCGGCAACATCGATAAAGCTGCTTGGGCCCGCAGCCTGTCCGAAACCGAGGTCGTTGAGATCGGCGGCGTCTCGATTTATGTGCTTCACGACTTGGCGGAGCTGGATTTGAAGCCGGAAGCCGCCGGCTTCGCCGCCCTGATCTCAGGCCACAGTCATGTCCCGAAGCAGGAGATGCGAGACGGCGTGCTCTATTTCAATCCCGGTAGCGCCGGACCGAGGCGGTTTAAACTGCCGGTCACTATCGGGAAGCTGCAGGTCGATGGCGGAAAAATCCGTGGCGAGATCATTAGGATTGCGGACTGAAGACTCTCGCCTTGATTGATCGCGCAGTTCCCCGCTCCAGCTCTCACGATTGCTACAATTCTAAGCTTGTCGATTTCATTTCAGATTGATGCCAGAGTCGGTCCGTCCCGTCTCGGACGGCTGATCACTCCGCACGCCGAGATCCAGACGCCCGTCTTCATGCCGGTGGGAACGGTTGCGTCGGTCAAGGCCGTTCCCCAGGACGTGCTCGAGAGCCTCGGGGCGCAGATCATTCTGGGCAATACCTATCACCTCTACCTTCGGCCGGGCGTAGAGACAGTCCGCAAAATGGGCGGCCTGCATGGATTCATGTCGTGGAATCGGGCGATTCTGACGGATTCCGGCGGCTTTCAGGTCTTCAGCCTCAACGAGCTCCGGAAGGTGAATGAGGAGGGCGTCACGTTTCGTTCTCACTTGGACGGATCGTCGCACTTCTTCAGCCCGGAAAGCTCCATCGCAACGCAGATCGGCCTCGGGGCCGACATCATCATGGCATTTGACGAGTGCACGGAGTATCCGGCCGACCCGGCCCGAACCCGCGAATCCATGGAGATGACCGTGCGCTGGGCCGCGCGCAGCAAGACATACTTTGAGGAGCACAAGCATGAAGTCCCCTGGGGTTCGGCTGCAGCCTCCCGCCTTCCGGCTTCCGGGTTCGACCAGATCAGCCCTGATCAGTCTCAGGCTCTCTTCGGTATCGTCCAGGGTGGGATGGACCGCGCCCTCAGAAAGGAATCCGCCGAGCGGACGGTCGAAATCGGCTTCCCCGGGTATGCTATTGGCGGGCTGAGCGTAGGGGAGCCGCGGGAGCTTACCCGCGAAATCGTTGAGTCCACGCTCGAGTACCTTCCCAAGGACAAGCCCCGCTATCTGATGGGAGTGGGGAATCCGGAAGAGATCGTCGAATATGCCGGGCTTGGCGTCGATATGATGGATTGTGTCCAGCCGACGCGCGCGGCGCGGCACGGCCTGCTCTTCACCTCGGAGGGCAAAATCTCCATCAAACAGGCGCGCTACGCTCAGGATCCCGAGCCGCTTGACCCGAATTGCAAATGCAGCGTGTGCCGCCGTTATTCCCGGGCCTATTTACGCCATCTTTATGCATCTAACGAACTGTTGGCGCAGGTCTTGAACACAGTCCATAATCTCAGTTTCTACCTTGACACTATGCAGCGGGTACGGCATTCTATCTCACTTGGGGAAGAGTCCCGTTTTCATTCTGGTGTCTGGTCGCGACCGA
The DNA here is from genome assembly GCA_963763845.1 of uncultured Acidobacteriota bacterium. Classification (GTDB taxonomy): domain Bacteria; phylum Acidobacteriota; class Terriglobia; order Terriglobales; family Acidobacteriaceae; genus Sulfotelmatobacter. The sequence goes on along the minus strand of CAVXPX010000001.1, from coordinate 716,681 downwards.
AAGCCTAGACTGCATGGGAAGATCTTCCCGGTTCAAGCCTGAAGCCGAGGACCCGGCCGAAGTCGACCAAAACCCCGTGGTGAATCAAAGCTCCCCGCGGCGCTAATGGGCGCGGGCGTTTTTTGCGGATTCTTCCGCTCAGACCTCAAAAAGCATGCAATTCTTCTTGGCAGTGCAGACAGGTGGCAGTATGGGGTGGCTCAGCATCGCCCCCCTTATTTTCATCTTCGGTATTTTCTATCTTCTGTTGATCCTGCCGCAGCAGCGCCGCCAGAAAAAATGGCACGCCATGCTCGATCAGCTCAAAACTGGCGACAAAGTCACAACCAGCGGCGGGTTGCGCGGAACCATCATGGCGTTGAAGGACGATTCCATCCACCTGCGGGTGCCTCCGAATAACCTGGTGGTGGAGGTCACGAAGGCGTCGGTCACGCAGGTGACGACGACCGACGAGGATGCGAAAACGAAATAAGGCTTCAAGAGTCGAGCTTCAAGCTTCGTCCCGGCGCGAAGCCGGATTCTCGAGGCTCGGCCCGGAAACTGACGACGGCATTTTATGAAAAAGAACCTATTCTGGAAGCTGGTCTTCATCATCGCGATAATGCTCTTTTTCCTCTTCGGAATCTTCGGGGTTCCCCAGAGTCTTTCCGGTTCCGGGCTGCTGACCGCTCTGACCGACCACATCCATCTCGGTCTGGATTTGAAGGGCGGAACTCACCTGATTCTGCAGGTGCATGTCAATGATGCGATCAACGTCGATGCACAGAATGCCATTGAAGCCCTGAAAGACCAGCTGCGCGCCCGCAAGATCGATTACTCCGATATCACCCAGCCCGATCCCCAGAACAATCCCGACCACATTCTGATCAAGGGGGTTCAGCCGGGCGCGCGTTCCGACCTGATCAGCATTGTGCAAGACCGGTTGCCCGAATACGACCTCACCGGGGGCCCGAATAACACTTGGACCATGGCGATGAAGGCGTCCCAGCTCTCAGACCTGAAGAGCAAAGCGGTCAGCCAGGCAATCGAAACCATCCGGAACCGCATTGACCAGCTTGGTGTGAGTGAGCCCACCATCGAAGAGCACGGGCTCGGGCAATATCAGATTCTGGTGCAACTGCCTGGCGTGGACGATCCCGAGCGCGTGAAGGACATCATGCAGTCCACCGCTATGCTCGAAATCAAGCAGGAGTTGGGCGGGCCCTATTCGAGCGAGCAAGCCGCTATGCAGGATAAGGGCGGAGTTCTTCCCGTCGACTCAATGCTGCTTCCGGGGCACGCCGAGCCAAGTTCTCCGGATGAAGGCCAGACATGGTATCTGGTTTCGCGCGTTTCAGCCGTCAGCGGCAAGGATCTGCGCGACGCGCAGCCCAGCACCGATCAGAACGGCCAGCCCAGCGTCCTTTTTACCCTCACTGGACAAGGCGGGCAACGTTTCTACAACTTCACCTCGTCACACGTGGGCGACAGTCTGGCTGTAGTCCTCGACAACAAAGTTCAGGAAGTTGCCACCATCAAGGAAGCGATTCGAGATCAGGGGACGATCAGCGGTGGCCGCATGACCGAGCAGCAAGCGAAGGATCTTTCCATGATCCTGCGCTCAGGAGCTCTGCCTGCCAGCATCAGCTATCTGGAAGAGCGGACTGTCGGGCCCTCGTTGGGTGCTGATTCCATTCGCGCGGGCGTGCGTGCGGCTGTTGTTGGCATGGTCGCGGTGCTGGTCTTCATGCTCATCTATTACCGCGGCGCAGGCATTAATGCAGATGTAGCGCTCATCTTCAACCTGATCATTCTGTTGGGATTCCTCGGCTGGTCCACGATCGCGGGCGTCAACGTTGCCCTGACCTTACCGGGCATTGCCGGAGTGATTCTGACGGTTGGTATGGGCGTGGATTCCAATGTCCTGATTTTTGAGCGTATTCGTGAAGAATTGCGAAACGGCAAAACGCCGCCGTCAGCGGTCGATCAGGGATTCAGTCACGCCTGGATTACGATCGTCGACACGCACGTCACGACCATTGTTTCGGCGGCGATTTTATTCATCTTCGGCACCGGTCCAGTCAAGGGTTTCGCCACTACTCTGACCTTCGGCTTGCTGGCCAATCTGTTTACGGCGGTGTTCGTGTCGAGAGTGATTTTCGAGTGGGTGCTCAGCCGCAAGCAGCGCGGCGAAGCGCTGAGCATATGAGGAATTTGGTAATTGGGAAAGTTGGTAATTTGGTAATTGAAAATCGGCGCGTTTCTCTAATTACCTGATTACAAAATCACGAATTTTTCTGTGGAATCATTGCAAGAATAAGGGGCTACGACAGGTGGAGTTCTTTCATGACGTCAACATCGATTTTCTGAGCAAGAAGTGGTATTTTCTTGCGTTTTCGCTGATTTTCAGCGTCGCAGGTGTCTGTTCCATGCTGTTCTGGCACGGCATCCCGTGGGGCGTCGATTTCCGCGGCGGCACGCTGGTCACCGTGAAGTTCTCACACACGCCGAATGACCGTGCGATTCGCTCCGCCATGGACCACGCCGGGCTGCGTGATGCCAAGATTCAGAGCATCGGTGGCGAGGGCGTGGTAAACGAAGTCCTGGTTGATCTGGACGTTACCGAGACCAGCGAAAAAGCGCTCGACTTGGGTAAGAACCGAATCATCAGCGCTCTAGAGACGAATAAGCCGGCCGGCAAGCAGGACTTGAATAATGCCAGCGTTTTGGCGATCAAGAACTACTTGATGGACAAGGATCCCATGCGCCTGGGCACCGATGCCGACCAGAAATACTCGGCGCAGGCTCAGGCAATCGTCGACTATCGAGACAAGACTCTGGGAGGCGTATTCAACTCCTTCGATCAATTGAAAGGCGCACCCGGCATAGATCCGTCCGTCGCACCCTCGTTGTCCGATGGATTCTTCCTTTCCGATTTCAGTGTTCGCGATGTCGCAATCGTGGGTCCGCAGGTGGGCAGCCAGCTTCGTAAGCAGGCCGGATTGGCCACCCTATACTCGCTCCTGGGAATGCTGGTTTATCTCGGGTTTCGCTTTGAGTGGATCTATGGCGTTGCCGCCGTAATTACTGTATTCCACGACACCTTGATCACGGTTGGCGCCTTCTCGCTTACGAAGACAGACATCACCCTGACGGTGATTGCGGCCATTCTGACCCTGATTGGTTACTCCAATAACGACACGATCGTGGTATTTGATCGCATCCGGGAAAACATTAAACTGATGCGCCGCGAAAAGCTGTCAGACATTGTCAACCGCAGCATTAATCAGACTCTTAGCAGAACCATCTTGACAGCGGGCCTAACCTTCCTTACTGTACTTGCTCTCTTTCTGTTCGGCGGCGAGGTGCTTCATGGATTCAGCCTCGCGCTGGTCATCGGTATTTTGATCGGGACATATTCATCGATTGCGATTGCGGCTCCCATCCTGGTGGCCTATCAGGACTGGCGGGTGCAAAAGGGCAAGCGTCCGGTCGTCATGCCCGGCAAAGCTAGGTAAGTTACCGTATGGCACTATGCAATTGATTGCGTTACGCCTTCTTACGTAAGAGCTTACGAGGGTTTGCTCGGCGCGCTTTGGAGCTGCATTCCGGCCCTTGGCGCGCAGCACCGAAACCGGGAGCAAAGGAGAGCTAGTTGGTGTCTAAGTATCCGTAAGGGTCCGAAAGCAGTTTGGGGAGAATCTCAATGTTTGAAGACAGTCTTATCGAATCAGGCGGCAGGCTGAAGACGAAACGAGGACGGACGTCGGTTGTTGCCTTTATCTTGGAGGCGATGATCGTCGGCGTCATGGTTCTGATTCCGCTGATATTCACGGAAGCCCTGCCCAAGCAGCAGCTGATGACATTTCTGGTGGCGCCGCCGCCGCCTCCACCACCGCCTCCTCCGCCAGCCGCAACTCCGGTCAAAATCGTGAAGCAGATTCAGACCGACATCGTCAACGGCGAACTGCGCACCCCGACCAAGATTCCCAAGAAGATTCAGATGATCAAAGAGGACGAGGCTCCTCCGCCGATGGCGTCTGCCGGTGTGGTCGGCGGCGTTCCGGGCGGCATTCCCGGCGGTTCGATGGGTGGCGTGATCGGCAGCGTGTTGAGCACGACGCCGGTAGCGGTCCCGAAGATCGCGACTCCGCAGCGCGTCCGCGTTTCTTCTGGTGTGTCGCAGGGGCTTTTGATCCGCAAAGTGGCCCCGTCTTATCCGCCGCTTGCGCGCCAGGCCCGCATTCAGGGTTCGGTGGTTCTACAGGCGCAGATCAGCAAGGAAGGGACGATCCAGAACCTGCAACTGATCAGTGGCCACCCGATGCTGGCTCCAGCGGCGATCGAGGCTGTGAAGCAGTGGAGATACAGGCCATATTTGCTGAACGGCGAACCGGTCGAGGTGGAGACGACCATACAAGTGAACTTCACCCTCGCTGGCGGTTAGATCGCCGGAGGAGTACAGTAGTTCGTTTCGAATGTAGATTGACCCTCCCCTCCTACCTAACGGGAGGCGGGGAAGGCGCTTCAAAGTGTCCGGGCTCGCCGCCTTCTGTAATTTCTGGCCATCGCAGTCCGCGCACGTCCGGCCAAGAGCCGTACGCCTTCCGGCAAATGGAGTTCCTATCCAGCGGTTGGCACCAGGAAGCGCATCAAAGTGTCCAAGTAGGTAGAGAGTTCCGAGGAGGAAAAAGCAACTCATGTTCGCAACTCACGTAGCACTACTCAATCACGTACCCGCCGCAGCCACCTGGGTCATGCAGGAGGGCGGCACGCTGGCAACTGATCCACTCGGCCTGTGGAAGGCCATGGGCTGGGTCGCTCGCACGGTTGTCATCATTCTCTTCATCATGTCTGGATGGTCTATCGGCGTGATGATCGATCGGGCCATGGCCTACAGCGCGGCCCGCAAGCAGTCGCGAGCCTTCGCTCCAGCAGTTGCAGGCGCTCTGCGCGATGGCCGCATCGACGAGGCCATCAAGGTGGCCGAGCGCAACAAGAAGAGCCACCTGGCCAAGGTCGTCACCGCGGGCCTGATGGAATTCAAGGCTCACCAGGATAGCCCCGGCGCAATCCCCGGCGAAACCATTGAAGCCTCGAAGCGCGCCTTGGAGCGTACCGAAGCCATCGTCCACGCCGAGTTGAAGCGCGGACTGGGCGGACTTGCCACCATCGGCTCGACAGCTCCATTCGTGGGATTGTTCGGAACGGTGATGGGCATTCTGAACGCCTTCATCGGCATCAACAACTCGAAAGCCACCGGTCTGGCCGCCGTCGCCGGCGGTATCGCCGAAGCCCTGGTTACGACCGCGATCGGCCTGCTGGTTGCCATCCCGGCCGTGATGATGTTCAACTACCTGACCGGCCGCGTGGAAGCGTTCGACGTCGAAATGGACAACTCGTCCAGCGAATTGATCGACTACTTCCTGAAGAAGCGCGGCGACGTTCGCCGGTAAGGCCGAATTGTTTCCGCAATGAGTTGCTTGTCCGGCGCTGGAGCACTCCGGCGCCGGACCTTCCCAACTTGAGAGCGCCACGAGTTTCAGCGCCACGCGGAGGCACGGGAGATATCAAACTATGGCAATAGCCAAACGGAACGAAGGCGCCAAGGTCACCTCGGAAATCAACGTCACGCCCATGGTGGACGTGATGCTGGTTCTGCTGATTATCTTCATGGTGGTTACGCCCATGTTGCAGAAAGGTATCAGCGTGGACATGGCGAAGGTCAACAATCCGGAACAGATGCCGGACGCGGATAAGGAAGACGCTTTGCTGGTCTCCATCACGCGTGACGGCAAGATCTATTTCGGCAGCCAACAGACCACCGTTGACAGCTTGACCGAGAAAGTCAAGGACCGGCTGGCGAACAAAGCCGACAAGCGCGTGTATGTGAAAGCAGACATGCGGACGCGCTTCGGCGGAGTCGTACAGGTTGTCGATGCAGTTCGAGCCGCCGGAGTGGACGATCTCGGCTTGCTAACCGATCAGAAAAAGATGAACACGCCCCCGCCGCCTCCACCGACGGCCGGGCAATAGGAGAACGATCATGGGAATGGCAGTTGGCCCGAGCGGAGGCCAGAGTGCGAACATCAATGTCACACCGCTCATCGACGTACTTCTAGTATTGTTGATCATCTTCATGGTGATCTCGCCCGTGACGCCGAAAGGACTGGATGCGCTGGTACCGCAGCCGCCTCCGCCCAATGCGCCCAAGAACACTCAGCCTGACCGCACCATCGTCGTACAGTTGATCGACCGCGGGCCCGGACAGGATCCTGGCGTCAAGATCAACGACGAAGACGCGACTTGGGACAACCTGCAGGGGCGTCTGACCGATATTTATAAGCAACGCGCGGAGAAGGTCATGTTTGTGAAAGGGGATGACGCAATTCCTTTCGCCAACGTCGCCAACGTCATCGACATTGCTCACGCTGCTGGCGTGGACAAGGTCGGCCTGATTACCGCCAAGATTGAAGCCGGCAGCTAGGCTGCCCGAGTAGTCCCGAGTAGTAAGGTCCAGGGCTGCATTCTTCTCATTCGGGCCGAACGGCACGGAGGCAAGTGCTTCCGTGCTGCCCCGGACTCCGCTTGTCAAACCGCTGTCTCTGGGCCTAGGATGCTGTGGCGAGGGAGACTTATACCGCAATGAATAAAACTCTAAGACTGCTGACGCTGGCGGCAGTAGCGCTGGCGCTTTTCTCTTCTCTGGGATGCGACAAGCTGAAGGCGCGCGACCAGTTGAACAAGGGCGTGAAATCCTACAAAGACAATCACTACGAGGAAGCGATTGACCATTTCCAGAAAGCCGTGCAACTGGATCCCGGCCTGATCAACGCTCGTATGTATCTGGCCACTGCCTTCGTCTCGCAATATATTCCCGGAGTCGATTCACCGGACAATCTGCGGACGGCGCAGCAGGCCATCGACGAATATCAAAAGGTGATCGATGCCAATCCTTCGCGCGAGCAGAAAGTGAACAGCGCGAAAGGCATCGCTTACCTGTACTTGAACGAGAAGAAATGGGACGATGCGAAGAAGTACTACCGCATGGCCTCGGAACTCGACCCCAACGATCCCGAACCCTACTACTCGATCGGCGTGATTGACTGGACCGCTTGCTATCAGCCTCGGATGGAAGAGCGGGCCAAGCTGGGCCTGAAGCCCGAAGAGCACCTGAACGCCAGCAACAAAGATCAGAAAAAAGTCTGCGCGGAGCTCAAGGAAAAGAATAGCCCGTACATTCAGGAGGGCATCGATAGCCTGAATAAAGCGATTCAACTGCGTCCCGACTACGATGACGCCATGGCGTACATGAACCTGATGTACCGCGAACGTGCGGACGTCGAGTGCGATGATCCGGCCGCACGCGCTGAGGATCTGAAGACCGCTGATCACTGGGTGGATGAGACTCTGCGCGTCAAGAAAGTGAAGGCGGAAAAGGCTGCGCAAAGTCAGAGCGGCGGCATCACGATGGACTCAACGAAATAGCCGTGGCCCTCAAGTAATTCAGCCTCCTGCGACTCCCGGTTGCAGGAGGCTTTTGTTTCCGGCCATACCATCAACTCTTTCTATTTGGAATAAAGAAGGACTTCCACCTTCGGGAACTCCCACTGTTCGGCGTGAGGAAACATCTCCGGCAGAACATGCGTCAGCATCGTCGTCGTTGGATCGGGCTTACCTGCGGGGCCGTTGTTCATCAGCATCACCCAAACTCGTGGATTCTGGGGTGCGGCGCTGCGCACAAGGTCCGCTGTCGGTTTCCCGGTGAAGTCGCGATAATCCAAACCCGGTCCGTGATTTGGGAATAGAATCTCCGGCCCCAACCAACCCTTATAGTTGGGACTCGCGGTATTTTTTTCAGCGCGCAGCGAGCGGAAAAATTCATAAGGCACGCGGGTTTCGGCGATGTGAAACAGAATCGCGTCGCCGGGTTGGGCATGATCGAGAATGAAATTGGTCGCTGCGCCGGAGCCGTCTCGTTCGTTGTCGAAATCGTGCGCATATACGAAGAAAATTCCCTGCGAAGCCAGAAGCAGGACAGCCGCGACCGCTGCCCCAACGGCCCAGGCACGGCGCAAGCGCGCGATTCCGGCTGCCGCGAGGATCAGGATCGGCGGCAGGCAAAAGATCATGTAGCGCGGAAGGAACACCGGCCGCGCAAACGACAAGACGACCGTCAGCCCCACCGGGAAGAGCAGCCAAATCAGCAGAAACTGGCAGCGCCACGTCCCCCAATCCTCGCCTGATTTGAAGATCCTCGGGATGAAAGGCGCGACTGCGAAGCCGGAGGCGATGATGAAAGCCGCCAACAATTCCCATCTGCTGCCTCCGGAGAGATGCTCAAAAAATTCCAGCAAATCACGAAAGCCCGGACGTTGAATCCACTTGATCGGTCCCGCTCCCGTCTTTGCCACAAAGATCAGCAAGGGCGAGACCGCAACAGCGATTGTGATCCATGCGCGGCGCAGGCCGGCTGATGTGCGATCACCCGCAGTCGTGAGTCCGACAGCCAGCCAATGGGCCGCGATCAACAGCAGTGCATAGAAGTGGGCATACACGGCAAGAATGCTGAAAACGATGTAACCTGTACGGCTCCGCGGGGTCGGCTCGCGCAGCCACGAAACCAGGAATCCCGAAGAAATCGCGGCCAGCAGTACGAATAAAACGTAGCTGCGCGCCTCCTGAGAATAGCGAACGTCATAGGCATTAAACGCGAGCAGGGCGGCGGCGATCAGCGCGACCCGCCGGTCATACAGAATCTTGGCAAGCCAATACACGGCCGGCACGGTCGCTGCTCCAATCACCGCCGACAGGCTTCGGATGAAAAACGGGCTTTGCCCAAAATGCAGCCAGATCCGCAGCACCAGGTAATAAAGCGACATGTTGGCTTCACGCCACCACAGCAGGTGGGAAAAATTGCCCCAGCTGATGCGGGCGATCTCGACACTGAAGCACTCATCGAACCAGAAAGGCTTGCAGGCGAGACACCACAGGCGGATGGCAAGCGCGGCTGCCGACAACAGCAACACGGCGAGCCACGTGAACGCACCGGTAGACTCAGGCTGAGCTGTTGGAGTCTTTGCCGAATTCACGGCCTGAGAGGACTGCATGCGAGAGAAGTCAACACCAGTTTGCAACCGATCATACTATCGTGAGCGCCGGCGACGAGTTTAGCACCCGACCAAATGCAACATTCCTCGCCAGGAACAAGTCGGCACCGAAGGCAGTACAATAAGCGGTTTGAATGCCGCAAGCTGAGCGGATTTCGAAGCAGCATCCATGTTCAAGAAGATTCTGATTGCGAATCGCGGAGAGATCGCCGTACGAGTCATTCGCGCCTGCCACGAAATGGACATTGCTGCGGTCGCTGTCTATTCCGACGTCGACCGGGCCTCGCTCCACGTTCGCAAGGCCGATGAGGCTTATCCCATTGGACCGCCCGCAGCCACCGAGTCGTATCTGAATATCGCCAAGATTATTGATGTCGCCAAGCGATCTGGGGCCGATGCTATCCATCCCGGCTACGGATTTCTTTCCGAAAATCCAAAGTTCGCTCGCGCCTGTGCCGAGGCGGGGGTGAAATTCATTGGTCCAACGGCGGCGGCAATGGACGCCATGGGGTCGAAAACCCGCGCCCGCCAGGCGATGGAACGAGCCGGGGTTCCATTCGTGCCGGGAACCTCGCGGGGGTTGGAGTCGTTCGAGCAGGCAGAGCAGGTTGCCACACGCATTGGATATCCCGTCATGCTGAAAGCCGCTGCGGGAGGCGGCGGCAAGGGAATGCGTCTGGTTCACGCGCCGGAAGACCTGAAATCGGCGCTCGAAAGCGCCCGCAGCGAGGCGGAACGTGCCTTTGGCGACGGCGAGGTGTACATCGAGAAGGCGATCCTGAATCCTCGGCATATCGAGATGCAGATTCTCGCCGATGAGCACGGGAACACGGTGTATCTCGGCGAGCGAGAGTGCTCACTGCAGCGCCGGCACCAGAAAGTTGTCGAGGAGGCGCCCTCGCCGATCGTGGACGCCGAGATGCGGCGGAGTATGGGCGAAATCGCGGTTCGAGTCGCTCAATCGGCCGCATACACAAACGCAGGCACAGTCGAGTTCCTGGTCGATCAAGAGAAGAATTTCTATTTCCTCGAAATGAATACGCGTCTGCAGGTGGAGCACCCGGTCACGGAACTTGTTACCGGACTGGATCTTGTCCACCTGCAGATCCACATCGCGAACGGGGAACCGTTGCCGTTTACGCAGGAGCAGGTCAGCATTCGCGGACACGCGATAGAGTGCCGCATCTACGCCGAAGATCCCGATAACAACTATTTCCCCAGCCCGGGCAAGATTACGCTGCTGCTGCTGCCCTCAGGGCCGGGCATCCGCCGGGACAGCGGAATGTACGAAGGCTGGACGGTTCCCATGGATTACGATCCGTTGCTGGCCAAGCTGATCGGATATGGCACGGACCGCGATCAGGCGATTGGGCGCCTGAGCCGGGCGCTGAATGAATATTTCGTCGGCGGCATCAAGACGAACATTTCTTTCTTCCGACGAATTCTGCGCAATCCTGAGTTCCGCGCCGGCAAGATCGACACGGGATTCCTGGATCGTTTGCTGAAGGAGAAGGACGCGGTGGCTGACACAGACCCACAGGCGGCGGAAGTTGCCGTGATCGCCGCAGGTATGTTCGCCGTGCTGGGCTCGACGGCAGCGGTCCCAGGCGAGCGAGCAGGAACTGATGGATCAGCCCGCGATTCGAAGCCTTCGTCGAACTGGAAGAATGTGGCCTATCGCGAAGGTTTGCAGTAAACCGCCGCTCCGGGAACTCGCGATTCAGAACTGAGAACTACTTGTCATGACCTACGACATCGCCATCGACGGCCAACATTACCGGCTCGAGTTGGAGCAGGCTGAAGGCCGATGGAATTGTCGCGTGGACGGGCGAGCCGTCGAAGTCGATGCCGTTCTGGCGCGTCCCAATGTGATTTCGCTGCGCATCGGCAACAGAGCATACGAGATCAAATGCGAGCGCGTTGGCGGCGACCTGCATCTCTGGGTGGGAAGCCGGCGTTTTGCGGCGGAGATTCGCGATCCTCGGTCGCTTCGCAGCCGGGCCCGCGCTAGCGATGAGCAGGGTCCCAGAAAATTGACCGCGCCGATGCCCGGGAAAGTAGTTCGTCTTCTCGTCGCTCAAGGGACGGAAATTGAAGCCGGAGCGGGCATTCTGGTCGTCGAGGCGATGAAGATGCAGAACGAGGTGAAATCGCCGAAAAAAGGGACAGTTCAGAAAATCCTGGTCGCCGAAGGCGCGGCCGTCAATGCCGGGGACGTCCTCGCCATTGTCGAATAGACTCTACTGTTTCTCGATGCCGTTGCTGTCGAGAATCTTCTTCGCGTAGTAGTTCTCAACCTTGGCGCCGTCGCGCAGAACCTCGTAATAGGCGGATTTCAGCAACTGTGAGCGGCGATCGTGGAGTTCCGAACGGATCGCTTGCTGGACACGGGGATCCGACAGGTCCCGCTGCCCAGCCGGTTCTTTACCCACGAGTTTGACAATGCGAAACCCCATTAACTGACGCGTCGCCGGATTTGTCACCACGACAATTGGGCTGTACTGCCCTGGTTTGAGCTTCATCACCGCATCGCGCGTCGCCGGATCGGTGCCTTTCAGTCCAGACTCGGGCACAGTGCCCAGGTCGCCGCCGTTTCCGGATGTCTCCGGGTCTTCGGAATACTTCATCGCGAGCGTAGCAAAATCGTCGCCACTATCGAGCCGGTTGGCGATCATCTGAATCTTCTTGCGGGCGTCGCCTTCGTTTTGGGCTTTGTCGTTCTGATTGTGGGCCTGCGGATTCGGCATCGGCGTCACCATGATTTGCGCCAAGTGATACTGGGGCTCGATCAGGTTGAACTCAGCCTTGTGGGCGCTGTAATAGTCGTTGATGTCCTGGTCGGTGACGTTGATCTTGGAATCGACTTCTTTATTCAAAACTTTGTCGACCGTGATAGAGCGCCGGATGTCGCGCTTGAAGTCCACCTCGGTGATCTTTTTTTCCTGCAGGCGTTTCTGAAATTCCTCTTGGGTAAAGGGCGCCTTGATCTCGTTGTATTTCTTATCGACGTCGTCGTCGGTGGCCAGCAGTCCGAGTTTTTCGGCGCGCCTCATCAGGATCTCGTCATCGATCATCTGGTGCAGGATGTTTAGACGCAAGAGCGTCGCCTGTTCACCCGTAGGAGCTTGCTGGGCTGACGCTACCTGATTGTCGTAGTACTTATCGACGTCAGATCGGAAGATTTTGCGGCCGTCCACCGTGGCCATAACGTCGCCAGTCGGTTGGGAATTGCAGGCCGCCAGGATCGAGAGCAGCAGGATAACCACGACCCCGGAAGCGATCCGGGCCCGGGATGAGATTTTCTTCAAGGATGTTCTCCGTTACAAAACGAAACACAAACGAAATTCAGGCCGAGAGCCGGCAAACGCCCGAAACCGAATGCTCTATCAGCCCTGTCTACTTGGATGCAGGTCCGGACGATGCAGCAGGGGTCGGCGAGGCCGGGGCATGTTCCGGTACGGGCACCCCCGCGTCCTTCAGCGCGCTATCCAGCGCCGCTCGCAGTTCGCTGACGGGAACTGCTCCATCAATCTTCTGGCCGTTGATGAACAACGTCGGAGTCGCGCTCACCCCGAGTCCATCGCCCTCTTTCATGGACGCCCTCACGGCATCTTCATTTTGCGCCTTTACACAAGACTGCAGCTTCGTCACGTCAAGATTATGCTTCTGCCCCTGCAGCATCGTCATCTTGTCGATGGCGTCGAATCGCGCTGCGGGCGTCTTTTCCACGTCCACATCATGCTTGTTGGCGTGAATGTAGTCCGCAAAATCCCAGTAGGCATCCACATTCTGGCCGGCGAGGCAGTTGGCGTCTACTGCGGCATGCAGCGCCCAGGGATGGATTTCAATCAGCGGGTAATCCTTGTAGATGAATTCCACCCGATCGCCATATTCCTTCAGGATTTCCGGGAACAGGGTTTCGTGCATGCGGGCACAAAACGGGCACTCGAAATCGTCGTAGTTGACGACGACCACTTTGGCGGACTTGGCCCCGCGGCTCGGGCGGCCTTGTACATCGATCTTGCTCATCAAGTCGGTAAAGGGATCCTTGCTCAGATCGAACTTCGTCACCCGAAGGAGAGTGTTGCGGTCTTTCGAAAGCAGGAAATTGTAGTCTTTCTTCTTGCCCGGCCCTCCGTCGATGTTCACTGAGACGGTATCGAATCCGGGTAGATCGCTGTTCGGCGTTATGCTCCCAACGACCACTTTCACCTCGGCGGGAATGTTGTAAAACGAGCGCACCTGATGTTCGATCTTGAGAGCCACCCCGGGAGGCGCGGACTGGGCCACGCAGCCCAGGCAAACCAACAGCAAAACGAACAGGGAACGCCGAATTAATATCACTAGAAACCGCCTTAGCATGACTTTGGTAAGGTTTGATTATCTCACAGGGTACGGGCAGCGGAGCGCCGCAGGCCGCCCATCCAGCGTTTCACCCAGCGCGCCGGATCTGCTCTGGCGGCAGCAGGCTGTTCATCGATCCGGACCGGAATCCTTCCAAATCGAGGGTGACGAATTTGAATCCGAGCTGCTTGAAGATGACGGTGAATTGAGTGGCCATGGCAGGGCTCAGCGCGCGACCCATCTCTTCGCTAGCGATCTCGATGCGGACGATCTCGCCGTGATGCCGAACCCGGAACTGCCGGAATCCGAGAGAGCGAAGGGCGTCCTCGCCGCGTTCGATCATATCGAGCGCCTCGCGCGTCACCGGGCGGCCGTATTCGATCCGCGAGGATAGGCAAGCCGATGCCGGCTTGTCCCAGATCCGAAGGCCGGCGTTCTGAGCGAGATCGCGAATGTCCTGCTTTGTGAGTCCAGCCTTTAGAAGTGGCGCCGCGACATGATGCAGCTTGGCCGCCTGCTGTCCTGGCCGAAAATCGCCCTGATCGTCCAGGTTTACGCCGTAGGCTATGGTCTCGAAGCCACGGGAGGCGCGAAGTTCTTCCATAACCGTGAACAGTTCGTCCTTGCAATGGAAGCATCGTTGCCCGTCGTTGCGAATATACTCCGCACGCTCCAGTTCCGACGTGGAGATCACTTCTACCGGAATGCCCTGTTCGTTCGCGAACGCCAAAGCATCGGCAAGATGGGTACGGGCCAGGCTGGCGGAATCGGCGATTACGGCCAGCATGTTGCTTCCCAGAGTCCGATGAGCGATCCACGAGAGATACGCGGAATCGACGCCGCCCGAGTAAGCGACCAGCACCCGGCCTAAGGATCGCAGGTCGGCCTCGAGCGCGGACATTTTCTCGGCGAGGCTGAGCCCGGGAACTGGCATGGCTACTATCGTATCAGCCTGCAGTCTCAAGCGGAATCAATACAGCCGTTCTTGTTTTCTGAGATTGCCGAACGATCCAATGTTGGCTAGGCTGAAGGTGAAGCGGAACAGATTCTCATTGCGCACGTTGGCGATGGCGTACCGGCGGTATTCCAAAGTCAACCCGCAGCAGTCCCAGTTGTAGGTAGTCTGGGCGGTCGCGAACTGCAACTGGCCGGTTTCTGAGTCGAAACCAAAGCTGCTCGCGGCGCTTGCCCCACGTTTCGCAAGGCTGCCGTAGCCCAGCGCCACTCGAAACTGCTGGAACTTGCACGTGACTTGAGAACCCGGCGTTTCGGCGCCACAGGTGCCTTCGCTGAGACTCGGAGGAGTCGTCACCGTTTCGGGGATCTGCAGAAATGCGTCACCGCCGCCTACGGTAAATTTTCCGAGGTTGTAGTTCACGAGCAGAGTGCTTGCGTTGATCCGTCCAAGCTGGAAATCGTAGTCCATGTCCCACTCTGTGTCCGTGCGGCTGCTGGTCGCGATCCGCAGCCGCGAAATCAGCGGCGAGAGTTGCCGCGGTTCCGTAGCGAACGCGATTCCGGTGAGTTCTTCCGTTGTCGTAAAGACGTTGCGCTGTCCCGGTACCAGGGCTCCGCCAAACTTAGGATCGAAGAAGTATTTCTGCGCTAGCTCCCAGGTAGCGACCTCCCGGACGTCAGGTTCGGGAGTGCAGGGCTGGCTCTCGAGGCTCGTCATCCGCGCCCATGGAACGGTCTGTTCCGGCGCCGGCGCTCCCACGGCGAGGCCGGTCATCTGCGTTTCGCATTCCCCAATCGACCGCGGTCTTCGCTTGGCGTAGAGACGCGTCACAACTCCGTACTCAACCTCGTTTGTATTGCTCAAAATGTCGCGTTCGTCGAAATGGAGCACATTGGCGAAGTCGTTCACGCCGGTGACATACCGATAGATGGCGCGCGGTTCGATCACGTGCTTCCACTTTCGGCCCAGAAATTCTCTGTCGAAGACTTTTTCCAAAACCGGAGGGCGAACCTCCACGGAAGTTTCCAGCGCCTGACGGTTCGTCGGATCATGCACATCGACCCCGTCCACAAAACGCTCGGTGTAGTACGTTTCGTGAAGAGCTAGCCCCGGGCGGAACGACCAACCGTGAAATTGCACCGGCAGAGAGATTTCAGGGCTGAAGTCGAAACGGCCTATTAGGCTGCTTGTCTGGAATCCCGGTTCGCTCCGGGAGAGCCCGCCCATTGACGCATCAAACGACCACTCAAACGGAGAATTCCAGAGCCTCCGGTCGACGCTCGATGCGTCGATACTTGGTGTGTGCAAAATCCGGATTGAGTCGAACGCCGGAGTCCCGTTCGGAGATGTGGTCTGGAAGAAATTCTGATAGCGCTCAACCATTCCCCCGAACGAAAAGCCATTGAAGTCTTTCGCGAGGAAGAGCTGCGATTTTACTTCGGAGTTGATGGCTTGCGTGAATACGTCGTTGAAAGCTAGCCGAAAAATGAACGAACTCAGGTAATCGACGTTCGAAACGGCGCGGAATCCGTGTGTATTCCCTTCCGCAATCAGGCGCGCCTCCTGTCCGCCTTCGCGCAGCAGTTGTGGTACGGCAGAGGTAGCGGTACCAACCTCGATCCCGCGGTCGATCACGCCGAAGAAACTCAGGTCGACATACGAGGTGTCGGTCGGACGGGCGCGGAATTCTCCCCGCTGCGACCAGCCGCGCTTGGAAAAATATTCCCCGCCGATTGTTGCGTCCATACTGCGGTTGATTGCCCAATAGAACTCGTCGCCAATTTCGTTGCCGTTTGTCGATGATCGTCCGGCACTCGGCACCAGGAAACCGGTCTGTCGAGTTTCGCGTGCCACGGGGTGCGTGGCGTATGGGAAATAGAAGACCGGGATGCCGCGGATCAGGAATTCGCTGTTATAGATGGCGGCATTGCCGCCGACATCGACGACCACTTTGCGGGCGTCGAATTTCCACTTGGGATGCGGGAGTTCGCAAGTCGTGATGCTTCCGTCGTAGACCAAATAACGTTCGGGAGTTGTTTTTTCCACAAGCTTGCCGTTGAAAGCGAATGGAGCCGTGGACGTGAGAACAATCCGGTTGCCCCGGATCCGCATTCCTGTGGTCGCGGTGACGTCGTAAAACCTCCCAGTTTCGGCCGTCAGGTTGTAATCGCCGTGGCTGGCTCGGATGTGGTCGTCATTCGGGCCGCCGTCGAGACGGAAATGGCCGGATGCCGTAGCTTCCCCGCTGTCGGAATTGTAGGTAGCTTCGTCCGCGCGAAGGACGTACGTCCGGTAGTGAATTTCTACATCACCATGCAGCTTGTAAACGTCGCCGGCTTTTTCCTGCTGCATGG
The DNA here is from genome assembly GCA_963763845.1 of uncultured Acidobacteriota bacterium. GTDB lineage: Bacteria > Acidobacteriota > Terriglobia > Terriglobales > Acidobacteriaceae > Sulfotelmatobacter. Next base: position 699,936 of record CAVXPX010000001.1, on the reverse strand, counting down.
CACAGAAGATTGTGCCATCGTTGAGAACGGTCGCGGCGCGGCTGCCGCATGGCGCCTCTGAAGTTTCAGCACTGGTTTTTTCTGTCGTGTGCTCTGCCGAAGAATCCGCGACTTGCGCAGGAAACTGCGAAAGCAACTTGCTGGTTACTAGCGCCGACGCGAGAACCTGATGACAAAGAAACAGCGCCGTGATAAGGAATCTAGTGCGGAAATTCATCGGGAAAAAATCAACCGAAGACGGCAGTCCACCGCAGGCGAACCTGTCCTTTCGCGTGTCTTGCCGCGGCACCGTGAAGTTAGCACGGCGCTGCCCGCAAGGAAAAGTATCGACCAAGGGTAGGATTGTTGCTGGTTCTCTCGCGGTTGTATTGATGAAGTTCGTAAGTTTAAAGTTTCTGGATTCATTTCATGAATTGTCCGAAGTGCGGTGAAGATTGTAGTTGTCCGGTGGATGCCGCTGTCAGTGCTTCTGCGGACTTAAGTGCAGCCGCGGAGATCGATCTGCCTACGGAATCCTCTGAGTCGAATCATGAGGAGCCTCAGTCCTCTGCCTGGCGTGACGAACTATCCGCGCGTCTGAGCCGATATCGTACGCGTCGCAAAGCACCTCCGCCGCGGTATCCATCCTTGAGATTGCCGCTTGAACCGGTCTCATCCTCAGCCAATCCCATCGCGGCAGGCGAAGATTCTTTTCACAATTTCGGGCCTGCATCGAATCATGCTCTCGCGCTCGATGGGATGCGCGAGGCTGCTTCAATTTCTGAATGCGACACGGAACCGGAGCCGAGCCAGAATCCTGCTCCATCGGTGAAAATTTCCGCACCTCCCCAGGCCGCCGCGCACTCCGGCGCTAAGATTATTGAGTTCCCTCGACTTGCGTGGGCTCCTCCTCTACCCCCGCCCGACCAACTTGCTGAACCGGTTATCGATCGGCCAAGGATTCTTGAAGTGCCGGATGTCGAACCTCCATTACCGGCTCTGGGCGGAATCACGATTGAACCGGTCCAGCGGGAAGAACCTGAGAAACGTCCCGGAATCGATGTTCCCCTGCAGAGCGCGCCGCCGGGGCGGCGACTGATTGCGGCTGCGATTGACGGTTTCTTGCTTGCGGTCGCTGCCGCTCTCTTCGGATTCATTTTCTGCAAAATCACCGCATTTCGCCCGCCGAAATTTCAAATCGTGGGAATCGCCACAGGAGTGCTGTTCGCTCTCTGGGCCGGATATAACTATCTCTTAATCGTGTACGGCGCCACCACTCCGGGACAAAGAGTCGCGGGCCTCAAACTTGCGAAGTTCGACGGCTCTCCGACCAGTCGATCCTTACGGCGCTGGCGTGTTCTGGCTTCCTGCCTTTCTACCGTCTCCGCCGGAATGGGGTATGCCTGGGTCTTCCTCGATGAAGATGCGCTCTGCTGGCATGATCGGATCACGCATACCTATTTAGCCCCCGCCGAGCGCCCGGATGACAGCGCGCGTTCGTAGAGCACGAACTTCGCCAACCATAACCTGACCGGAGATTTCCTTTTCGCTTCGGACCTCCTCTGGTACGCTACTACGCCATGCGCAACCTGCTTACGTTTTTCACCCTTATCGCCTGCGCCGCGAGCGCCTTCTCGCAAAATCTCAAGCCGGTCCCCGAGCGCCTCGCGGAGCAAAACACGATCTTCGACGAACAGTACGAAACCGATCTGCGCAATTTTCCGGAGCGCGCCACTGCCTTCGGCGACTACCGCTACAACGACAAGCTGAATGACTATTCCCTCAACGGGGTCTTGAAGCGCCACGACGCGGATGTTGCCTTCCTGCGCCGGATCGAAGCGGTGCCGACGACCGGTTTCTCCGACCAGGATCAGCTATCGCACGACCTGCTGATCCGCGTGCTGCAACAGCGCATTGCCGACTTCGATCTCAAGGAATACGAGATGCCGATTACCCAGCAGTACGGCATCCACACCAGCCTCGCCGATCTGCCGCAGGCCGTCCCCTTCGACTCAATCAAGCATTACGAAGATTACATTGCCCGCCTGCACCAGATTCCGCGGGCTCTGAGTCAGATGACGGAAGTCCTCCGCGCGGGGATGAAAGATAAGCTCATGCCGGTGCGTTTCCTCGCCGAAAAGATTCCGGCTCAATGCGACGGGATCATCACTGCTGACCCGTTTCTGCATCCCACCAAGAAGTATCCCGCCAGCGTCTCTCCCGAAGACCAGAAGCGGCTGACCGCCGAAATCACCGCGGCGGTGAATACCGACGTGATACCCGCCTATGAAAAATTTGCGGGCTTTATTAAAGCGGAATACGCTCCGCAGGGCCGCACGATTATTTCCGTCATGTCGTTACCCGATGGCGAGAAGCGCTACGCGAACGACATCTACGGCCGGACCACGACTCACATGAGCCCTGACGAAATTCATCAACTGGGCCTTCGCGAGATGGATCGCATTGAAAGCGAGATGACGCTGATCGCGAAGAAAGAAGGCTTCGCCGACCTCCAGTCGTTCCGCGCCTCGCTGAAAACGAATCCCAAGTACATCCCAACGTCGGCCGAACAGATCCTCGACGATTTCCGCCGATACATCGCGCAAATGGAACCGAAGCTGCCCGATCTTTTCACGCTTCTGCCGAAATCTCCGGTGACCGTGGAAGCGATCCCGCCATTTAATGCCGGGGCCATGACGCACTATATGACCGGCACGCCCGACGGCAAGCGGCCTGGCCGCGTCGTGGTTGCTGTTGCGAACTTTGCGGAGCGCTCGCTCATCGATGACGAGGCAGTCGCTTACCACGAAGGCGTCCCCGGGCATCACCTGCAGCTTTCTGTTCAGCAGCAGCTTCAGGGACTTCCGAAGTTCCGCCTGCATGGCCTCGGCTTCAACGCCTACACCGAAGGCTGGGCTCTTTACGCCGAACAACTCGGGAAGGAAGTCGGCTTCTATCAGGATCCGGTGTCCGACTACGGCCGGCTTTCCTCCGAACTGTTTCGCGCGGTTCGGCTGGTGGTCGATACCGGAATTCACGCCAAAGGTTGGAGCCGCGACCAGGTCGTGGAATTCATGCGCAAATCCGGAGCCGTCGACGAACCCACCATTCAGACCGAGACAGACCGCTACATATCCTGGCCGGCGCAGGCGCTCAGCTACAAACTCGGCCAGCTGAAATTCCGCGAATTGCGCGAGCGCGCTGAAAAGGAGTTGGGACCCAAGTTCGATTTGCGCAAATTCCATGACCAGATGCTTGATGGCGGAACGCTGCCCCTGGACATGCTCGAAGCCCGCACGAATAAGTGGATTGCGCAACAAAAAGCCAGGTAAGACGGCGCTGGAGCAGGCCCCGCTTGCTGCGGCAATGTTCATCCGGGCAGTCTCCGCACTGTGCTATCTTCAGTAGTTCATCTTTGACCGCAGAATCGTTATTCCACGATGGCTACCTCCTCTGAAGGAGCAAAACCGGCAGTAAAGGTCTTCGTCGCCACGACGGTGATGCTGACCTTTATTTCGTTCTGGCGCGCCGCCGCCATCGTTCTTTCCGACCTTGCCTCGTCCGCCTACTACGCTGGCGGCGACGCCGAAAAAGTCATCGGCAAGAGCGCCCCCTGGTTCATCCTGGCGGTCATGCTTTTTAGCTACGCCGTTCGGGCTCTCTACATCGAGTCCAGCAGCATGTTCGTTCGTGGCGGCGTATACCGGGTGGTCAAGGAGGCCATGGGCGGGAAGCTGGCTAAGTTCTCGGTCTCCGCCCTGCTCTTCGACTACGTCCTCACGGGACCGATCAGCGCCGTTTCCGCAGGTCAGTATCTGGCGGGCTTCATCAAAGATCTCGGAATCTACTTGTTCCACCGGAACCTGACTTTCTCTGACGACTACTTTGCCGCCGGGATGGCCGTGATTGTTGTGCTCTATTTCTGGTGGAAGAACACCCAGGGCATCCACGAGTCCAGTCAAAAAGCTGTCCAGATCATGGTCATCACTACCGTGATGGTAGTGATTCTGATCCTCTGGTGCCTGGTCACGGTCTTGCGAACACCCGTGCAATTGCCGCCAACTCCGTTCAGTGCAGCGGGTGCGATTCCGCTCAACAAGGACTCGTTGGGCTGGCTGAATGGATCGTTCTTCTCCCATCTGACATTGATCATCCTTTTTGTGGGTTTCGGGCACTCCGTGCTGGCCATGAGCGGAGAAGAAACCCTGGCCCAGGTGAACCGCGAAATCGAGCACCCGAAGCTGAAGAACCTGGAAAAGACGGGGCTCGTGATTTTCATTTACAGCCTGCTCTTCACTTCGCTGGTCTCGTTCTTCGCGGTGATGATTATTCCCGACAGCGTCCGGCCGAGCTTTTTTGCCAACCTGATTGGCGGCATCGCGATGTATCTCGTCGGGCCCACCAGTTTGAAGCTGCTGTTCCACGGATTCGTGGTGCTGGTCGGAGTCCTGATTCTTGCCGGCGCGCAGAACACTTCGATTGTGGGCGCAAACGGTGTCCTTAACCGGGTAGCGGAAGACGGAGTCCTCACCAGCTGGTTCCAGAAGCCCCACAACCGTTACGGTACCAGCTACCGCATCATCAATTTGATCGTCGCCATGCAATTGCTGACGATTTTCGTCAGCCTCGGCAACGTCTACGTGCTGGCCGCCCTATATGCCTTCGGCGTGATCTGGAGCTTCGCCATGAAATCGCTGGCGGTGCTCGTGCTGCGCTTCACCGAGCCGGGCAACCGCGAATGGAAGGTCCCGGGCAATCTCCGGATTGGCAAGACAGAGATTCCGCTCGGACTGCTCGCGATTTCGGTCGTCCTGTTTACGACGGCCATCGTCAATCTCTTCACCAAGTACGAGGCCACGATCGCGGGAGTCATCTTCAGCGCAGTCTTCTTCACGATCTTCACGTTATCGGAGCACCACGTCGCAAGGCAGCGCCATGGCAAGCCGGAGCAGCTCGACCAGTTTCGCGTATACGGCAATCAGGAACTGGGCAGCGGAGCCATGGGCGTACACGCGGGCAACGTCCTGGTCGCGGTCCGCGATCCCCGCAATCTTTACTATCTGCGCCACGTCCTGAGCCATACCAACACGGCGAAGCAGGACGTCGTCGTAATGAGCGCGCGGCTCTATCACCGCGAACACACCTTCAGTGGCAGCACCGTATTCGACGCGACACAGGTTTTCGATCATTACGAGCAGGAGCTCTTCACGGCCGCTGTCGCCGTTGCCGAGAAGGAAGGCAAGCCCATTCATCTGCTGGTCGTGCCCGCAACGGATGTATTCGAAGCGATCATGGTGACCGCCCAGCGGATCGATTCCAGCCGCGTGATTTGCGGACTTTCCAACAAGCTGACCTCTGACGAGCAAGCCAAGCTGACGGGCGACGCCTGGGAGCGACTGCCCGAACCGCGTCCTCGGCTCACGCTGGAGGTATGCGCACCCGACGGATCCGTCCGCGAATATGCGCTGGGCCCGCACACTCCGCGGATGCGCGGGCAGGACGTCGAGCTGATGCACAAACTCTGGCTCGACATCACAACCGATCCCAAGTTCGCCGGAGCCCATCACTACCACATCGTCTCTCTTGCCCTGGAAGAACTTCAGCGCGAACTGACGACCGAGCAGCGAGCCCAGCTCCTGCAAAAACTGCAGGAAGAGATGAACCGCCCCAACCAGCAGTAGACCCACTCTTCAGAGAAAATTTATACGTCGTATCGCCGGCGGCTTGACCGCCCGGCAGCGAATGTCGCGCCGATTGCAAAAGAAAAAGCCCCGGATTTCGCTCCGGGGCGATTGATGATTCCATCCGTCCAATCAAACTAGCTGTGCATCCGATCTCCGCAGCAATTCTTGGCGGTCTCGGCCTTTTTCTTGGAGCAGCATCCTGTGCCGTCTTTTCCGCATTGTCCGCCGCAGCAAGAGGAAGCCATCTTGTCTTTTCCGCAGTCTTGGCAACACGAGGCTGTCTTATCTTTCCGCGTGCAGGATTTCGCATCCTTCCCGCAGCAGGACTTGGCGTCTTTCCTGGAACAGCATGATGCCATGTCCTTACTGTCGGCGCTCTGCATCTTGTGACGAGCGCAGCAAGAGTTCCCCGCCTTGGTGTCGGATTTGGCCATCTTGTCGCAGCAGGCGCACTTGCTCTTTTCGGCTGACGTCGTGCTCTGTTGCGGTGTGGACGGTGTGGTTTGGGTTGCGGTCTGCGCCCACGATGCGACTGTCAGGGCAAGAATAAGTGCGAAAAGTTTGTGCTTCATGATCTGAATCTCCTTATGAATTTCGGTGTGTGGTATACGCCCAATGAATACCTGCAATTCCGTGATCTTTGAATTTGAAGTGAAGACAATTCAACGCGCGGAGGAACTCAGATGCGCAGGATCGTGCCTCGTTCGAAGCGAGAAGGGCTGAGATTGCAGATCGACAGTCCGACAATTCTATCGCCGCGCAGATTCTGAATCTCCCGCGGCGCGATTGTTCCCGCCTCAGCATCCGGAGCCCTCATGCGACTCGCCGTTGGCAGTGTCGCCGGGCTTTCGGGCGCATGCCTAGCGCAGCACGGACGCTGACCGCGGCAAGGTACGGCAGGCCGCTCAAGACCTATCGACAAAGCGTAATTTATCCGGCCGTGTGAACCCGGACAGCAGGAATGAGATGAGACACGCGCCACAGCGCGATCTGGCAAAGCACCCAGAGCGCTCACACTGATAAGTGTAGCCAATGCCACCGCAGCTATGATCTTCTGCTTCATCTCTGCGGCCAGCGTGACACGCGTGGATGCGGGCAGTATGTGATTTGAATCACAGGAAAGCGTGAGCGACTTCTTACGCTTTGAGCGTATTTTCGAGGGATTCCCGCAATGTCGGGAACTGGAAGGTATAGCTGCTGTCGAGCAGGCGTTTCGGTTGAACCCGGTCACTGGCCAAAAGAAGTTCATCGGCCATTTCGCCAAAGGCCAGCCGCAGGACAAATGCCGGAACTGGAAACAGCGCGGGCCGGTGCAGCACCGAGGCCAGAGTTTTGGTGAATTCAATATTTGTGACTGGGTTCGGCGCAACCAGGTTCACCGGTCCAGCCAACGCGTCAGTTCGCAGAATATGCTGAATCGCTCCGACCACGTCGTCCAGGTCGATCCAGCTCATCCATTGTTTGCCGCTGCCGACGCGGCCTCCGACTCCGGCTTTGAAGGCGGGAAGCATTTGTGCCAGCGCGCCCGCCCGACTCGCCAGTACGATGCCGATTCTTGTTCGCACAGTGCGAATTCCCGAGTCGGCAGCGGGCTTCGTCGCTTCCTCCCAATCTCGGGCAAGATCAGCGGCAAATCCGCTGCCCGGGGCGCTTTCTTCGTTCAGGACTTCATCTGAGCGATTGCCGTAGTAACCGATCGCGGAGGCACAAAGGAAAGCCCGAGGCTTCATCTTCGCCTGCGCAAGAGCCCGGGCCAGATTGGCCGTAGCCGGAATCCGGCTATGGCGGATTCTCCCTTTCTTCTCTTCGGTCCATCGTCCAAAGACGCTCTCTCCCGCGAGATGAACAACAGCATCAAACCCCGACACCCACTCCGTCTCGACAGGCTGAGCCGGATTCCACGGGATAAGTTCGTTATTCGGGTCAGACCGCGCCCCAGGCCGCGACAGTCGCGCAATCCTTGCTCCGCCGGATTTCAGAGACGACACCAGCGCCGATCCGACCATACCGGATGTGCCGCTCACCAGAATCCGTGCTCCGCGTATCTCCGTCATTTGTTGGAAACTGTAGCAGAACACGCGACGCTTGAAGTGTGTTTTCAGAATAAAACCCGGGTGAATTTCCTGACTTGAAAATTTGGAACAGAACTTTTGAATCCGCTGATTGCGTTGATCCTGACTTCCAGTCTGGCGTCCGGCGTGGCATTTGCGGTCATTTGTAGTACTGCGCGATTGCTATAATCTATGCAGTTCCCGCGTATTTTCTGCCCGGAGTTCCCCCGACCTCGCGGGTATAATCCATCATGGCGACGTTACGCCAACAGATCGCTACCACTGCACTTACCCTGACCAAGTTCCGCGATCTGATGAAGCGGATGCAGGAGAGCCGTCCGCATGACGATCTCACCATCGTCAAAAAGGCCTACGACTATTCCCTGAAGCACCATGAAGGCCAGTCGCGCGCCTCGGGCGAGCCGTATCTTGTCCACCCCCTTGAGGTTGCGCTCGTCCTGGCTGAAATGAAGATGGATCCGGTCGCCGTCGCTGCCGGGCTACTTCACGATTCGGTCGAGGACACGTCGGTCACGATTCAGGACATTCGCCAGGAATTCGGCGAGCAAGTGGCTCACATCGTCGAGGGCGTCACCAAGATCAGCAAAATTGACTTTGCTACCCGCGAAGAGCAGCAAGCCGAAAACCTCCGCAAGATGATGCTGGCGATGGTCGACGACATCCGCGTCGTTTTGATTAAACTCGCCGACCGCCTTCATAACATGCGCACGCTCGAACATCTCGCTCCCGAGCGCCAGCGCAAGATCGCCGAAGAAACTCTGGAGATTTACGCTCCCATTGCGCACCGCCTTGGAATGGGCAAGATTCGCGGCGAACTGGAAGATCTCGGATTCCGCTTCCTTGATCCAGTCGGCTACGAGCAGGTTGAAAAGGCCGTTAACGCCCGCCGCAAGCAGGGCGAAGCCTTCCTCGCCAAGATGCAGCAGATCATTACCGACAAGCTGAAGGAGGCCGGAATCCAGGCCCGCGTCGAGAGCCGCATCAAGCGCGTCTATAGCATCCACAAGAAACTGCAGCGCCAGCGTATCTCGGTCGATCAGGTCTACGATCTCTGCGCCATGCGGGTGGTCACGCGCTCGCTGCAGGATTGCTACGCGGTACTCGGGATCATTCACAATCTATGGCGGCCGGTGCCCGGACGAATCAAAGACTTCATCGCCATGCCGCGGCCAAACTTTTATCAGTCGCTGCATACATCGGTGATCACCGAAGACGGCACGCCGTTTGAAATCCAGATCCGCACCGAAGAGATGCACAAGATGGCCGAAGAGGGAATTGCGGCCCACTGGAAATACAAAGACGGCCCGGTCTCTGCGCAAGACGAGCAGCGCCTCGCCTGGCTTCGTCAGGTGGTTGAGTGGCAGCGCGACGTCAGCGATCCCAACGAATTTCTTTCCACGCTCAAGGTCGACCTCTATCCCGAAGAGGTGTACACCTTCACGCCCAAAGGCAAAGTTGTGGTTCTCCCTCGCGACGCGACGCCCGTCGACTTCGCCTACACAATTCATACCGAAGTCGGCCACACCTGCATCGGCGCCAAAGTGAACGGCCGCATGGTTCCCCTTCGCTACAAACTGCACTCCGGAGACATCGTCGAAATCCTTACACAGCCGGGACACAAGCCCAGCCGAGACTGGCTGGGTCTGGTCAAGTCCTCGCGATCGCGCAACAAGATCAAGCATTGGCTCAACGTTCATCAGCGCGAGCGCGCCATCGAAATCGGACGCAAGCTGATCGAGAAAGAAGCGCGCAAGTACCGCATCGCACTCAAGGAAATCAAAGACGAAAATCTGTTGAAAGTGGCCTCGGGATACGGACTCGGCAAAATCGAAGATCTTATGGCCGGCATCGGCTACGGAAAATATTCAGCCCGGCAGGTTCTGGCCCGTGTGCTGCCGGCTGGCGCGACGCACTCCATCGCAGGAGACATCGAAGCTGAGGGCCTGACCTCGCACCCCGGCGCGATAGCCAACGTCGTCCGCCGCGTTTTCGGAGATCACAACGCCATCACCGTCCGCGGCCAGGGAGACATGCTCGTCTATCGCGCGCGTTGTTGTAATCCGATCCGCGGAGAAGGCATCGTCGGCTACATCACGCGCGGAAAGGGCGTGGCCGTGCATTCCGTGAACTGTCCGAATGTGACGAATCTTCTCTACGAACCGGAGCGAAAGATCGACGTTGAATGGGCCCGCGACGACGCCACTCCGACCGCCTATCCGGTGAAATTGACGGTTTTCTGCGACGATCGCTTTGGCATGCTGAAGAGCATTACCGGTGTGATCGGAGACGCCAAAAGCAACATCCGCAACATCACCGCCCATACCGCCAACAGCCAGGCCAGCGTGGAAGTTGTGCTGGATATTTCAGACTTGAAGCACCTGGAGACGATCATCGCCGGCCTGCGAAAAATCCCCGGCGTACATGAAGTCCAGCGGCTGCAGAAGATCTAACTTCGGTTCTCGGTACTCAGCCACAGCAAAGTACATCCGGCGTTCCTCTGTGATACCCTGTGCCCGCTGTGGTCTTAGCTCTTTCTGAGAACTGGGAACTGCCATGCGCGAAGTCATTCACACAAAAAACGCCCCGCAAGCCGTCGGTCCTTACTCGCAAGCCATCAAAGCGAACGGATTCATCTTCGTCTCCGGACAAATTGCCATCGATCCCGCGACACAGCAGATCATCGAAGGAGATGTTAAAGTGCAGACCGACCGCATCTTGCGGAATATCGCCCAAGTCTTGGAAGCCGCCGGGAGTTCCATGGCGAAGGTCGTCCGCTCCGGTGTGTTCCTGAAAAATATGACTGAGTTCGCCGCCATGAACGAAGTCTACGGCAAGCATTTCAGCTCGGCCCCTCCGGCACGCACGACGGTCGAAGTCGCGCGACTGCCGAAGGACGTGCTAGTAGAAATCGATGTGATCGCTCTGGCATAGAGAGTAGCGCCGGCGTCCCACCATCGCAACTGTCAGCAACGAGCGTCTTGCAAGGAGCTAATGATGAGGAAAATATACGTAATCGTTTTGATCTTAGTTGGTCTGATGACCGTTTTCACCTTTGCGCAAACAGCAACGAAGAAAGCCACAACCGCTCGTCCTAACACCAACGCGCCCACCAAAATCGCCGGGGAAGGCACGAAAACGCCCGATGGGCTCCAGTACTGGGACATCAAGGTCGGCACCGGCCAGGAAGCCAAGAAAGGCGACCACGTGCAAGTCCACTATACCGGCTGGCTCACCAGCGGCAAGAAATTCGATAGTTCCGTTGGGGGCAAGCCATTTGAGTTTCGCATCGGCAACGGCGATGTCATCAAAGGATGGGAAGAGGGCGTGACCGGAATGAAAGTCGGCGGCAAACGCCAGTTGCGAATTCCCCCGGACCTAGCCTACGGCAAGGACGGATACCCGGGCGCCATCCCTCCCAATGCAACGCTCATCTTCGACATTCAGTTGCTGGGGATAAAGTAAGCGTCTAGGGCACGGCCGAAAAACATCCACGAGAGAAGACACGAGCATCCCGCCTTCTCTCGCTCACCTTCAGTTGAGAAATGGAATTACTCGGCGGACTCGCGACCTCAGCGGTGAAAAGCTCTTAGGCCTTTACGACTTTGCCGCTGCGCAGGCAGGACGTGCAGACGCGGATCCGCTTTCCCTGACCGTTCACCTTGGCGTGTACCGGACGCAAGTTGATGTTCCAGCGCCGCTTGGTGACGTTGTGGGCGTGGCTGATGCGGTTTCCCGCTTGCGGCTTCTTGCCGCAGATATCACATTGTTGTGCCATTGGACTGCTGCTCCCAAATGATTCAGATCTTGTAGGGCAAACCTAGATTTTACAGGACGGAACGCGATTTCCGCAATTTTGAGGCTCAAAAACGAAAACGGCCTCGTTTACCGGGCGGGAGATTTATTCGGTTACACGAATACCCCGGGACAGTCGATCCTGAAACCCTGGTGGGACCTTTTGCCCGGAACCATTTCGCGATGCTTTTCAAACGGGAATCCTAATCTCGTTCATGCGATACTGAACTCATGCAGTCCCCGCTTCAATCCCCAACGGCTGCGAGCGATCCCAAGTCTGTAAAGGTGAACCTCACCTCCGGCGCGGGCGTGGATATCGAGTGGAATGACGGCCACGTCTCCCACTACACGTTCGTCTATCTGCGCGACGCCTGCCCCTGCGCCATGTGCGAAGAAGAACGGGGCAAAACCGGACGCCGTCCCGGCGATCCCGCCACTGCTGCCCCCGGCGCGTTGCTGATCTTCAAGCCTACGGCTAAGCCGATTTCTGCTGAAGGCGTCGGCAAATACGCCATCAAGTTCTCCTGGAACGACAACCACGATCTCGGGATATATTCGTGGAAATTCCTTCGCGAAGTGTGCCCCTGCGAGGAATGCAACTCCGCCGGGGCAGCCGGCTAGCCGGTCCTCACAAGATTCGCCATTCTGCCTCCGCCATTCCAACAGTACAATGGGGATTGCCTGAACGTTGGCTGCTCTGTTCCGAATGACTTCTGGCAAACCCAGTTCCGCCGTGCTGTCGGTCGTGAATGACCTTCTGTCCGAACTACATGCCAAAAGCGGCTGCGAAAAATTCGGCCTCACGCGCGATTCTCTCAGCGCAATTCTGATCGAGATCGGGGCGAAACACCTCTCCTCCGGCGGCGCAGAGCCCGGACTCCGCGTCTTCTATCTCAGCCTCCGCGTCGACGAACTTGCCCTCGCCCGCGCCTGCGCCGACGGACACAACGGGGCCTGGGAAGTGTTCCTCACGCGATATCGCGAAAAGCTATATCTCTCGGCCCTCCGGATTGCTCGCGAAGACTCCGCCGCCCGCGAGCTCGCCGACACGCTTTACGCCGATCTTTACGGCACGAACACCCGCGACGGTCAGCGCGTCTCGAAATTGGCTTCTTACACCGGGCGCGGATCGCTGGAAGGCTGGCTTCGCACCGTCCTCGCCCAGGAGTACGTAAATCGCTACCGGCGCACCAAACGCCTGGTCAGCCTCGAGGAAGAATCCGAAGATGGCGCTCAGTTTCCTGCCCCGCAGCCCGAGCCTGCTCCTGCCGCCGACAACCGCCTTGCCCAGACTACCGACGAGGTCCTTGGCGCGCTTTCTGCGGAGGATCGCATGGTCCTGAGCGCGTATTATCTCGATGGCCGTACTCTCGCCGAGATTGCTCGTACGCTGGGCGTCCACGAGTCCACCATCAGCCGCAAGGTCGACAAATTAGCTAAGTCCTTGCGCAAGCAGATCATTGCGGCCCTGTCGCGGCGCGGCATGTCCCGTCGCCAGGCCGAAGAAGCTCTGGAAGTGGATGTTCGGGACTTGCAGCTGGATATTCGTCGCAGCCTTGCGCAAGAATCTCCTCCGGTCTCGTTCTCAAAGAAGAGAGTCGAGGCCGAAGTCCGCGAAGGAGAAGGCTAGCGGCAAAAGACTGTTTAGCAGCGACTTAGCAGGCTGGAAATAGAGATGACCGATGTTCCCAAAATCGTGCGAGAACGCCTGAAGACAGCCCTGCCCAGAGGTGCGCACCCCGACGCGGACCTGCTGACGGCCTTCTCCGAGCGATCGCTGCCGGAGTCGGAGCGGCGTCTCGTCCTCGAGCATCTCGCCTGCTGCGTTGACTGCCGCGAGATTGTGTCTTTGGCGCTCCCAGAGGAGGCCAGTGTTCCGACGCCGGCGCAGGCCCCCTCGGCCACTTGGCTGGCTTGGCCGACTCTCCGCTGGGCTTTCGTGGCGGCTGGAATTCTCGTCATTGCATCGCTTGGGACGGTCCAGTACCGCCATATCCACCGCCCGGCAGTGGCCGAGAGGGGACCGGTTCCTGGGCCGGCAGTCAAGGAGGCCGAGAACAAGGGGGTAGCGGCTCCCGCTCCGCCTCCGGCGCAATCTCAAGAAGAGTCCAATAAGACTGAGCCGCCCAGCATTTCAAAGCAGCGCAAAGGCGAGCCAATCAATGGCCGCGCGGACTCGTTGCAGACGTCTGCCCGGCTGGCTCCGGGGGCGCCCCTCAGCCAACGCGCCGCCGGAGCAGTCATCGGCGGTCCTCTGCCCCATGGGCCCCGAATGCCGAATCAATTTCAGCAGCAGAACGCCAATAACTCTCTGCCGCAAACTTCCGCCGCGCCTGCTCCTGTTCCATTTGCCAGGCCCACCGCAACCCAGCAGGCTCAGGCGGCAGCTTCGTCGCAGTCGTTTCACGGCAACGCTGCCAAGACTGCCCCTTCCGGCGAAGACGCGACGTCGATGACGGTCCAGAGCCAGTCGGTTACCCAGCAGCCGTCTACGTATGAGTTCGCGCAGAACAATGTGGAAAGAGCCAAGCCTGCCGACGAGTTGCACCTGAGCGCGTCCCGCAAAGTGCCGGCGGGATCCCCCGCGCAGCTCGACAGGCTTTCAACGAAAGCCGTCGGCGCTGCCCGCTGGACCATTAATTCCTCCGGCGCCCTGGAACGCTCTTACGACCAGGGCAACACATGGCTGGAGGTAAATGTAGCGGCTGCGGCTCCGGCTGCGGAGAGTCTCGATTTGCCCGTCGAGAAATCGAGCCCAGAGGCAAAGAATGAGAACGTCGCTCTAGCGAAGAAATCTGGAACGCCCGTTTTTCGAGCCCTCGCGGCGAATGGATCTGACGTGTGGGCTGGTGGATCCTCCGCCATGCTCTATCACTCCGTCGATTCCGGCATTCACTGGACCCGCATCGTTCCTGCTTTTTCCGGCGTAACACTTACCGGTGACGTTATAGCTTTGGATTTTCCAGATCTTCAGCATGGTAAGGTGACGACGTCCACTTCCGAAGTCTGGACTACATCCGATGCAGGCCAGACCTGGCAAAAAAAGTAATTTGTGCCGCTTTGCCAGATTAGCTTTCCGCTAATTCCATTACCAAAGTGACGTTTACATAAATCCGGGTGAACCCTAGTATCGCTCCTGTGGTTTGGCAGTTCTGGGGGAGGGCTGCCGAGGCGTCCTGGACTGATTAAGTCGGGGCGCTTTTTCCTTTTGGACTCGTTCCTCTACTTGCGACTTTTCAGCCGCAAGATCATATATTCCTCGTCGATATACTTCTCGCCGATCTTCAGCGCCCGCGGTTGAACGCTTCTGGATCATTCTCCAGCGCCTCCAGCCGCAGCCGGCACCACTCATTCGCATCATCGGCCGTGAGTAATCGGATCTCCGTCAATCGGCTCTCTATCGTGGTCCACGGCATGCGGCGCAGTATCCGCCAATTTCGAGACGCGAAACCACCACTCGAAAGCGGCAGTCCTTCTCGACCTGCTGTTTAAGCTTCTCAAAGCTGTCGCTGACGAACTCTGTGATCTTTCCGCAGCGAAGACATGCCATGTGAATGTGATCGCGCTCGAGTTTGCGCTCGTAATAATGCCCCTCGCCGTTGAGGTGCATCAGATCCAGTTCATCGATCAGTCCCTGCCTCTTCAGCAGGCGCAGGGTCCGGTACACAGTGCTCCGGTCGACGCTGGGATCGATCTTCTGCGCCTTCCGCAGAATCTGGCTCGCGTCCAGATGCTTGCTCGCCGTCTCCATCACGCTGAGGATCGCGCGCCGTTGCTCCGTCATGCGGATTCCGCGCTCCACAAAGTGCGCCTGCAGCCGTCCCGGCATTTCTGTCTGAGGTAGTGGCATAGCGAATTCTCTCCCTGTCGCAACTGGTCGCAATCACGATGCGACGAATTCTGTCGCGCATGCTTGACGCGCGCGAAGCGGTTGCGTCAGTATCATCACTGTACCCTAGATGCGACTGAGTTGCAACTAGCAAGGATAATAAGAATGGATCCCGGTAAAACTAATGACCCATTATGAGATGCGACTTAGTCGCAAATATAGATTCCTTCTTCTCGGCTCACTTGTGCTGATCCTCCTCAGCTTTGCCGCACATGCCCAGGAAAGTCCCTACATCGTGACCTACGACCACTACCTCGAAGAGCCCGGCAGTCTCGAAGTCGAATATTTCTCTACCTTCGGCACGCAGCGCGGCGGCAACGATTTCCACGCCTTCTGGTCAGAGTTCGAATATGGCGCGACCGCCTGGTGGACCACGGAGTTTTATCTCGACGGCCAATCCACCTTCAACGAAAGCACGCTCTTCACCGGATTCCGCTGGGAGAATCGCTTTCGTGTATTGCAGCGCGAACACTTCATCAATCCCGTTCTTTACATCGAGTACGAACAGACGAGCGGCGCAGACAAGATCCTGAAGGAAGTCGAAGGACACGATGTCGAATCGGATTACGTCACACCGAATTCAATCGCCCGTCGGGAGCACGATCACGAGATGGAGTTCAAACTACTGCTCTCGCGAAACTTTCATGGATGGAACTTCGCTGAAAATACGCTGGCCACAAAGAACCTGACCGGCGGCAATCCCTGGGAATTCGGGTACGCCATGGGCGCAAGCCGCCCCTTAGCTCTGAAAGCCTCGGCACAACATTGCAATTTTTGCCCCGAGAACTTCATTGCTGGCGTCGAGATGTACGGAGGCCTTGGCGATCGCAATAGCTTTGGCCTTCGCGATACGTCTCACTATCTCGCGCCCGTCGTGGCGTGGAACCTGC
This sequence comes from uncultured Acidobacteriota bacterium, assembly GCA_963763845.1. Taxonomy (GTDB): domain Bacteria; phylum Acidobacteriota; class Terriglobia; order Terriglobales; family Acidobacteriaceae; genus Sulfotelmatobacter. The sequence goes on along the minus strand of CAVXPX010000001.1, from coordinate 683,630 downwards.
CAAACGACTGGACGATCCGTCTGTCTCCCGGTTTTGGGCTGAATGACAACAGCCATCAATTTCTGCTTCGATGGGGTCTTTCGCGTGAATTCTCCAGCTTCGGGGAGGCCTTCAGCCGCTTGTTCGGAGGTCGCCAGTGAATGCCAGAACCGTCTCAACGATTTCGTGCGTCTCGATCGCTATGCTGCTTTGCTCCGACCACGCACTGGCACGGCGTCATAAATCCTCATCCGACGCGGCGTCGGTCTATGCGGAACTCACGAAAGCCCCCGCGAAGGACGCCGACCGCTCCAATCCTTTGGAGAGCGATCCGGAAGCCATTCCGGCCGGCGATAAGCTCTTTCACATGCATTGCGCAGAATGCCATGGAGCAATGGCTGAGGGAGGAAAGAAAGCCCCCAGCCTGATGGCGGACGACGTACAGAAGGCTACGCCCGGTAGTCTGTTCTGGCTGTTGACCAACGGGGTTGTGCGGCGCGGCATGCCCGTCTGGTCAAAGCTGCCCGAATCCCAGCGCTGGCAACTGGTCAGCTATCTCAAGTCTCTCTCGGGTCCGTCGAAACCCCTGCCGGGTCAGGGAGATACGAAGCACTAGCGCTTCCCTGGATCTTGCGACTTTCCTTCTCCCACGGCATCTAACTCCAGTGTTACGATAGTGAGTTCGACTCCCTACGGGGAAGCACTCATACCGATCGCCCCGGCAGCGCCAGGTCGATGGAGCGTGCGCCGATAGCGCGACGTTTACAACGAGGAGAAAGAAAACATGGCAGGCAACGGAATCGTCGAAGTAACGGATGCGAACTTCGACCAGGATGTTTTGAAATCGGACAAGCCCGTTCTGGTGGACTTCTGGGCAACGTGGTGCGGTCCTTGCCGCGCTATCGCCCCCATCGTCGAGGAACTGGCGGCCGAGTATCAGGGCAAAATCAAAATCGGCAAGATGGACGTCGATTCCAACATGGCAACCCCGCAGCGTTATCGCGTGACCGGCATTCCCACGCTGCTCGTCTTCAAAGGCGGACAGGTCGTCGAGCAACTCGTCGGCTACAAGCCCAAAGACGCCATCGCCCAGGCTCTGAACAAGCACATCGGCTAAGGTCCGGTTCGTCTAACTTCGAATGCTCGGGAGTGATCCCGGGCATTTTGTTCTTGCAGCGCCGAGAACTGAGTTAATACTTCCTCAGCACTCCAATCACCCGCCCCTGCACATCCACCGCCGCCGCCGGCAGGATAATCGGCTTCATGTTCGCGTTCGAAGGCTGCAGACGGATGTTGTCGCCCTCGCGGTAGAAACGCTTTAGAGTCGCGTCATTCGAATCTACCAGCGCTACCACGATATCTCCGTTGTGCGCCGTCCGCGCCTTTTCGACCAGCACATAATCGCCATCGAGGATGGCTTCATCCTGCATCGAGTCGCCGCGCACCTCGAGAACAAATACATCTTTCGAGCGCACGAAATCCGCCAGCGAAATAGTCTCCGGATTTTCCACCGCCTCGATCGGTTGCCCTGCGGCGATCCGCCCCATCAGCGGCAGGACAACCCCGGTGTTCACGCTCATTGACTGCTTCAGTTTGCCTTTCGGCGGCAACAGGTCGATCGAGCGGCTGCGATTGTAGTCACGCGTCAGCAGCCCTTTCTTTTCGAGATTCGTAATGTGTTTGTGGACCGTCGCCAGTGAGTTCAGCTTCAGCCCCTGCCCGATCTCTTCGAAGGAAGGTGAGTAGCCGTTTTCCGTAACGAACCTTGAAATGAAGTCGTAGACTTCGCGCTGCCTGCGTGTGATCGCCATGCGCTCATTATTGGCGAACATAAAGCGAAAAGCAAGCAAGAAGTGAGTTGCACGTCCGGGAACTGCCGCATGTCTCTCTGGCGGCTCGACAAATGTCAGGTGTCCGCCCTTGAAACTTTTTCCCCACTCATCACTCCAATCTGCCATCCAAGTTTTTGAACTGGGGAAAATCCAATGCCATCCTTTACACGCCTTGCTTTGATTTTTTCTGCTTCGCTTTTCGCCGCCACGGCTTGCAACGCGAAGGCGAATCCGGCGACGGCCGTGCCCGCGCCCGCTGTCGATGCGCCACGCGCCGCAGCGCCTGGTCACCAGACCGCCGTTCTGTCCGGAGGATGCTTCTGGGGCGTTCAAGCCGTCTTCCAGCACGTGAAAGGAGTCATCAGCGCGACCTCCGGCTATACGGGAGGATCCGCCAAGACCGCCGATTACGAAATTGTCAGCACCGGCGAAACCGGGCACGCCGAGTCGGTCGAGATCGTCTACGATCCGTCGCTGATCACCTACGGGGATCTGCTGCGCATCTTCTTCTCTGTCGCCCACGATCCCACCGAACTCAATCGACAAGGACCTGATGACGGCACGCAATACCGCTCCGTTATCTGGTATTCGAACGACGAGCAGAAGAAAATCGCCGACTCCTACATCGGGCAACTCGATCAGCAAAAAGTATTTCCCCATCGCATCGTGACTCAGGTCGTTCCGCTCAATGCCTTTTATCCTGCGGAGGCCTATCACCAGAACTACGCCACGTTGCATCCGGATAACCCGTACATCGTTTTCAACGATGCCCCGAAGGTCACGCACCTGAAACAAGAGTTCCCAGATCGCTACACGAAATCAGCGCAGTGAGAAAAGACGATGTTTGGTTCTGATATCGACGATGCGCACAATGACGTGAAACCACCGGCTCCCGGCCAACCAGTCGAGCGAGACCTGCACCCTTCTGCGCCCAATATGCAGCGGCGCGTGTTCATCCTGAGTTCAGCGGCTACTCTGCTTGGCCTTGCCTTCTGGCAATGGAGGAGGCCGCGGGGCGTGGTGGCTGCAGCATCTACCGAGTCCAAAGATGTGACGGTTGTTCTCTTTTCCGACACAGGCGAGCGCCTGAGGAAAGCGACCATTCCGGAAGTTAGCAAGACTCCGGAGCAATGGCGGCAGCAGCTTTCGCCCAATGCATACGACATCACGCGCAATGCCGATACCGAGATGGCTTTCACCGGAGCCTACTGGAACCTGCACGACGGCGGACTCTATCGCTGCATCTGCTGCGACAATGCGCTGTTCGACTCCGCGACAAAGTTCGATTCCGGCACTGGATGGCCGAGTTTCTGGCAGCCCATCGCGCAAGAGAACGTCACCGAGACGCGCGACACGTCGTTCGGCATGGTCCGTACCACCGTTTCCTGCACCGAGTGCGACGCCCACCTCGGCCACGTTTTCGACGACGGACCAGCTCCGACCTATCTCCGCTACTGCATGAACTCCGCGTCGCTCCGCTTCGTGAAAAGGGCGTAATTTTCAAAGGTCGACCTCCGCCTCGGCCTCCGGATACCTCTGAGCGCGGAACAAGATTTCGCATCGCGCCGCGCCGCCTCTGATCAAATACGTATATGACCGTCTTTCGGGAACCCACTGCCGTCGAAAAACTCTTCAACCGCACATTCGGATTCCTCGTCGGCCTCGGAATCGGGCCTTCCTACATCTACATTCTGGAAGTGCGCGGACGTAAATCTGGCAAACTCTATTCGACTCCAGTCGATCTGCTCGAACTGGACGGCAAACGGTATCTCGTCGCGCCTCGAGGCCGTACGCAGTGGGTCCGCAATGCCGAAGCGTCCGGCGAAATCACTCTGAAGCGGGGAAGCAAGCGTCAGACATTCGCTTTGCGTGCCTTGAACGACGTCGAAAAGCTTCCGGTCCTCAAGGCTTACCTCGACAACTTCAAGACGGCAGTGCAGCGCTACTTCACCATTCCGGCAGGATCTCCACCCGAAACATTTGCCGAGGTCTCTAAGAGTTATCCAGCATTTGAACTCCTGGCTAAATAATCGTCTGAGTTCAACTTACGAATGAGCAAGAGTCTTCTTCTTCGGGTAACTTCGCGCCCTTTGTGGTTGAAGAAGTTTGTCTTCTTTCTATTTTCCTTTTTGCAGCTCAAATCCGATCGGCCGATTGTTGGCTGGAAGCGGCTCCATCAGTTCGCGAATGGCTTCGACCAGTTCCTGGAGTTCGGCATCGTGCGAGTCCAGCCGTGATTCGAGTTCTGAAAGCTTCGACACGACGCGCTGGTTGAGGAGCAAGGTTTCGCGCATCTCGACGAAGGCGCGCACCACGAAGATGCTCATCTCAATCGCGCGCTTCGAGTTCAAGACGGTCGCCGCCATGATCGCGCCGTGTTCGGTAAAGGCATTTGGCAGGTAGCGGCGGCCGCCGCGACCCGGATTTGAGGTCACAATCTGTGACCTCAAACTTTCATATTCTGCCTTGGTCAGAGCAAACACGAAGTCCGGCGGAAACCGGTGAGCATTGCGCTTGATTTGCTGATTCAGATGTTTGACTTGCACGCCGTAAAGCTCAGCCAGATCCGTGTCGAGAATCACTTTTTGATCGCGCAAAACGAGGATCTTCGATCCGACTTTTTTAGCCAAAGTAATGGCAGTCTTATTCACGATAGATCACCAGGTTTGAGGTCGCACTTTGCGACCTCAAAAAATCAAAGATAGGTAAAGAGGACATCATAGCAAGGGAAAAGTGGCGCGCAGAATGAGGAAAGAAACAGAATAATAATGTCGGCAGCCGGACCTGTAAGCCGAATTTTGTCCGCAGGATTGCTCCTGCAGGACGGCCATTCCTCTGGGCCGCGCATTGCTGCGCGGCTCTAGCGACCTACCCGAAGGTTGGACGCACCGAGCCGGCACGTGTTCCGCCGTCGCGGCAAGCTCTTGAACCTTCCAAGAACCCGCTGCGACGGCGAAACTTCCTCCCTATTTGGTCTTGCTCCGTGTGGGGTTTGCCATGCCCGCGACATTACTGCCGCGGCGGTGCGCTCTTACCGCACCTTTTCACCCTTACCCCGACGTCGTTCTAAGCACTTGTCATCCTGAGCGAAGCGTTCTTTTGCCGTGCGAAGGATCTGGGCGTGCCGCGCGAAACGTCGCGTTCTTTGCGACGCAATGATCGCGCTCTTGGCACGCTCTTCTTGAACAAGCGCCCACAACGACATCGGGGCGGTATCTTTTCTGTGGCACTTTCCGTCGATCCGGCTTGAACCGGATCTCCCGGACGTTATCCGGCACACTGCTCTGCGGAGTTCGGACTTTCCTCCCCGCCCATTCTCGCAAGAGCCGCTCCATGCTCCTGCCAGAATGGACGGGGCGGCCGTCCGGTCCGGCTGCCTACCAGCTCATTATATGCGATGCCGCCCACGCCTCAGCCGACGCTCGACACCAGCCAGTCCGCTTCGTTTTCCGGTCCGCCCGCCATTTAGACTGATAAACTTAGATGTCCCAAATCCGCCGGTCTAGTTCGACTAGCGAATCCTGAAAGCCTTACACCGAAGCCACCATGAACATCCGCGAAGCCGTCAAAGTCGCGCTCCAGTCTCTGTGGGCGAACAAGCTTCGCTCGGTGTTGACTTTGCTCGGTGTGGTCATCGGTGTTGGCGCGGTGATTGCGGTCGTAACCTTCGTCTCGGGTATCAACGATTACGTTGCCAAGAAGATCTTCAATCTCGGGGCCGACGTCTTCATCGTTTCCAAAATGTCGGCCGTCGAGACCAACGTTGACCACTTTCTCGAAGCCGAGAAGCGCAAGAATCTCGACATGGACGATTACGAAGCTGTTCGCGCCGCCTGCCGCCACTGCGACTACGTGGGAGCCCTCGTCAGCAGCAGCAGTAGTGTCAAGCACAATGAGCAATCCATCGACGATACCAACGTCCAGGGCGTGACTCCCGAGATCGCAACCATCGTCGACACTGACCTCACATCCGGCCGCATGATCAACCAGACGGATCTCGAGAACCACTCCCAGGTGGCCGTCGTCGGCACCGACATCGTCGAGCACTTGCTTCCCGGCGTCGACCCGCTGGGGCAGGAAGTTCGCATTAATGGTTGGATCTACCAGGTCATCGGCGTCGGCAAAAAAAAAGGCAAGACGCTCGGCCAGAGCGCCGACAACTATGCGCTTATCCCGATCACCGTCTACCTGAAGCAATATGGAGCACACAACAACAGTATCGGGATCTGGGGCAAAGCCTCGGCGACCGGCGCTCCGTTGAGCCAGGCCATTGACGAAGCTCGAGTCGCTTTGCGCACACATCGTCATGACCGTCTCGGCAAGGACGACAGTTTTGAAATCGAGACTAACGAAAGCCTCCTGGGCATCTGGTCGGGCCTGAGCAACACATTTTTCATGGCGACCATCGGCATCGCCGCTGTTTCGCTCGTCGTCGGCGGCATCGTCATCATGAACATCATGTTGGTCTCGGTCACCGAGCGAACGCGTGAAATCGGCATCCGCAAGGCTCTCGGCGCGCGCCGCGATGACGTGCTCCTGCAGTTCCTGATTGAATCCGTAATTTTGGCGCTTGCGGGAGGAGCATTGGGAGTTCTGTCGGGCATAACTCTCGCGGAGCTGGTGACCGCCCTCATCGGGATGCCGTCTTCAATCAAGCTCTGGGCCGTGGCCGCTGGACTTACAGTCGCCGCGAGTGTAGGAGTTTTCTTCGGCGTCTATCCCGCGCGCAAAGCCGCCAAGCTAGATCCGATTGTAGCGTTGCGTTTCGAGATGTAATAAATGGACTCAATCGAGAAGCTGAGCATTCGCGGTAATGGAAGGGTTTCAATTACCAAATTACAAAATTATCCAATTACTAAATTCGTATGATTGGCAAATCCGAATTCGGCGAGATCGTCCATATGGCGACGGACACGATCCGCAGCAACAAGCTGCGTTCGGCCCTGACCGTCCTCGGCATCGTCATCGGTGTATCCGTCGTCATCGGCGTATCTTCCATTGGCCGCGGGCTCGACGACAATGTCCGCGATCTAGTCGCCAGCATCGGCTCCAACATCATTTTCGTATTTCACCTGGACTTCTTCACCTTTGGCCGTCTGACGCAGGAAATGCGCAAGCGTAAAGAACTGACCTATGACGACGCTATGGCGATGCGCGATCTGCCGCATGTCCAGGCGGTGACGGCAGGCTTACGACTTTTCCGACCCGAATTTGGAGTTGGCAGCTACTCGGTGAAATATCGGGATAAGAAGGTGAAGAATACGATTCTCGAAGGAGACATGGCGGCCGCTAAGGATGTGTTTGATCTGCCGATGGCGAGCGGCCGCTGGTTCAGCGACATCGATGATGAACATCGCTCGCCCGTCGTCGTCATTTGCTATGACACGCAACATGAACTTTTCGGGGATCAGGACCCGCTAGGCAAAGAGGTCAACATTGAGGGCCGGCTGTTCGAAGTCATCGGCACCGTGCAGAAGATCAAGTCAGTATTTGGCGGCGGCAAGGATCCGAATGACAATCGGGTATTCTTCCCGCTGAAAACGTTCAAAACACTGCATCCGGAAATGAAGCAATACGTGATCAGCGTTAAGGCCACATCACACGACGACATGCCGAAGGCCATGGACGAGATTCGCGAACTGCTGAGGCGCCGGCGACACGTTCCCTTCGACAAGCCCGACAATTTTGCGATCATGACCTCTACTTCGATCTCCGACGTTTGGAACCAGCTTACCGGAGCGCTCTTCGTCGGGATGTTCGCGATATCCAGCGTAGGCCTCGTCGTCGGCGGCGTCGGTGTCATGAACATCATGCTGGTCAGTGTGACCGAGCGGACGCGTGAAATCGGAGTGCGCAAAGCCATCGGAGCCCGCAAGCGCGACATTCTGCTGCAGTTCACGCTCGAGGCGATTATGCTCACGGCTGTTGGTGGCGTAATGGGAATTCTCTTCGGAGCCATCATCGTCTGGGCTATTCCTGCGATCTGGCCTTCCCTGCCCGCGCGCTTATCCATGTTCTGGGTCACATTCGGTTTCAGTTCCGCCGCCGGGGTAGGCCTTGTTTTCGGGATCTATCCGGCGTGGAAAGCGGCGAATCTTGATCCGATCGAGTCGCTACGGTACGAATAAGCTGGCCTGCGCCCGCGCATGATTCACTCTATCGGCACGATCCTCCAGATCATCGCGATTCTCGGATGTGCCTCCAGCTCTGCTTTCTACCTTCTCTGTTTATGGAGTGCATGGAGATTTCTTGGGCGGCGTCGTTCGCAGAAGGATGCCCGAGCCGCAAAGCCGCTGCCCGGAGTCTCCATTCTCAAGCCTTTGAAGGGAACCGATCCTGATATCTATCAGAGTTTTCGCAGCCACTGCCTGCAGGACTATCCCGAATTCGAAATCATCTTCGGAGTCAGCGACCCTGACGATCCCGCCATCACCAGCGTTCAACAGCTGCAGCGGGAATTTCCCAATCGCGCGCTCCGGCTTGTTATCTGTCCCGAGAAACTCGGCCCCAACGTCAAAGTCAGCAATCTCGAGCAGATGGTCCGCGGCGCGCGCTACCAGTATCTGATCGTCAACGACAGTGACATCCTCGTCGAACGCAACTATCTGCAAAAAGTCGTCGCGCCTCTGGTTGACCCGAATATCGGCATGGTGACTTGTCTCTATCGCGGCATCGCCGAGCCGACTCTCGGATCCCAACTCGAATCGCTCGGCATCAGCACAGATTTTTGCGCCGGAGTTCTCGCCGCACAGCAGCTCGAAGGCAGCCTTCACTTCGGCCTTGGCTCCACTCTTGCCTTCCGGGGAATCGATCTCGACAAGATTGGAGGATTTCGCGCCATCGTCGATTATCTCGCCGACGATTACGAACTTGGACGACGATTGTCCGATCTTGGATTGAAAGTTCTGCTCTCCGACGTTGTAGTCGAGACGCATCTGCCCGCCTATGACCTTCGCGGCTTTCTCTCACACCAGCTGCGCTGGGCCCGCGGCATCCGCGATGCACGCCTCGGAGGCTATATCGGCCTGGCTTCGACCTTCGGCATCTTCTGGTCGCTGCTGAATCTCATTCTCGCTCGCGCTGCGCCCTGGTCATGGGCCGTCCTCGCAGGAGTTGTTCTCCTCCGGATCGCAGTGGCGTTTGCGGTTGGAAACTCTATCCTCCATGATCGCCAGGTTTCCTCTCGGCTCTGGCTTCTTCCCTTGCGGGATCTCATCGCCGTCGGAGTCTGGCTCGCCAGCTTCTTTGGTCAGACCGTGATTTGGCGTGGAGAGAAATTCCAACTGAAGAATGGGCGCCTGACACGAATCACACCGTAGCTCTTGAGTATCCAGAACTGCAAGAAGTGGGACTCATGAAGCCTCATGCCCAGGGTTTCCTAGATTAATGATCCAAAGCGGCGCGAACTTTGGCAGAAAGCTGCTTTAGCGTATACGGCTTCTGTAAGAAATTCGTTTCCAGATCGACCACCTTGTGATCGAGGACGGTTTTCCCGGCGTATCCGGAGACAAAGAGCAAATGTGTTTCTGGCCGCAGGTTCCCCATTTCCTTCGCAAGCTCTCCGCCACTCATGTTCGGCATGACCACATCCGTGACCAGCAGATGGATTGTGTCATCGTGTTTTTGCGCGACAGCCAGCGCGTCGAGACCGTCTTTGGCTTCGATTACTTTGTAGCCCCGCAGCCGGAGAAATTCGGCCGTCGATCGGCGCACCGCCGTTTCATCCTCGACGAGCAGAATCGTCTCGGTTCCACGGGTTGCAATCTGGGGCTCCAGGGGGCCGCCATTAGCAACTTGATTCCTCCCAAGTACGGACGGAAGATAAATTTTGAAGACAGTGCCGGAATCCGGTTCACTGTAGACCCATATGAAGCCCTTGTTCTGCTTGACGATTCCGTACACCGTCGCCAGTCCAAGCCCGGTGCCCTTGCCCGAAGGTTTGGTCGTATAAAACGGTTCAAAGATGTGGGGCAGATCTTCGCGCGGAATTCCCGCACCATCGTCGCTTACCGTGATGAGCGCATGATCGCCCGGAGGAATCTTCGTGGGCTTGTCCTGTATGCAGGCCTCATCCAGATGCAGACTCGAAGTTTCGATTCGCAGATGACCGCCTTGCGGCATGGCGTCGCGCGCATTCGCTGCCAGATTCATCAGGATTTGTTCAATTTGCACCGGATCGGCTCGCACGCAACCCACCCTTCCGCCGGGCGTAAATGAGAGCTCGATGTCCTCACCGATCAGTCGCGGCAGGGTCTTTGCAATTCCTTCCACGACCGGGTTCAGTTCTACAACGCGCAACGCCTGTGGCTGTTTTCGGCTGAATGCCAGTAGCTGCCGCGTCAACTCAGCCGCGCGCCGGGCCGCAAGCAGGATCTCCTGCAGCTTCGCTTCGAGGTGGCTCCCTTTCGGAACTGCGTCGAGCGCGAGCTCGGAGTAGCTGCTAATAATTGTCAGTAGATTGTTGAAGTCGTGAGCGACGCCTCCGGCCAGCCGTCCAACAGCGTCCATTTTCTGCGCCTGCAGCAGTTGTGCTTCCAGCCGGAGCCGTTCGGTCAGGTCGCGCCCGTTGGCAATGAAGTGGGTGATCTGGCCGGCGCCGTCTCGCACTGGAGAGATGCTTTCCTCCACGTAATACAATTCCCCGTTCTTCTTCCGGTTGACCAGAATTCCACGAAACACATTTCCAGAAAGAATGTTCTTCCACATCTCCTGGTAGGTTTCCGGCGACTGCTCGCCCGACTTGACCAAACGCGGCGTTCGTCCGCAAGCCTCTTCGCGGCTGTATCCGGTCAGCCTTTCGAAAGCCGGATTCACGTATTCGATCATGCCCTCTCGGTCCGTGATGATGACGGTGTCCGCCGATTGTTCCACCGCGCGAGACAGCTTCCGCAGCGATTCTTCCGCCTGCTGCTGCTCCTGCTCGAGCGAGTGCAGCGCCAGCGTGCTGCGGATCGTTCGGACCAACGTCGCACTGTCGAGTTGGGATTTCGGCACGCAATTCCAGCTCCCCGATTCTATTATTTCCGCGACGGTCTTCTCGTCGGCATTTTCTGTGAGCAGAATGAAAGGCACAGAAACACCCGCGTGCAGAAACTCCGAAACGAGTTGAATCGCCTCCGCATCGCCCGTTTCGTATTCGAAGAGAACCAGATCGTAGGGATGCCTCCGCAGCACCGACTTTGCCTCCTCGATTGATCGGGCATGATCGAGGTCGGAGGCCAGCATTGCGCGGCTTCTTTCCAGAATCTCCCGAATCAGATAGAAGTCTTCCTCTTGATTGCCGACCAGAAGCACTCTCAAACGCTCGAAGGCAGGTTGTGCGGCCGTGGTCACTGAAATCACTCCGTAACCAGTTACCATCGGAATCTGTCGGACTGAAGTTTAGTGCGGAACAGAGTTCAGATTCGAGGGATGAAGCCCAGTTCTGAAACAGGACCCGGGCCGCGCAGGCCATCATTTCCGAAGCCTGGCGTCTTGCCAATGAGGGGGACGATTAGAAGATAATTAGTTTTGTACGTGCAGCAAGCATTATGTCGAGACCTTCGATTCTAATCATTGCCTGCTTTGCAGCCTGCTCTGGGTGGGCTCTTGCGCAATCATCCTCCACACAACAGCTTACGTTCCAAGTTTCTTCGACGCCGCAATGGACCGACACCGGACTCGATTTGCAATCGGGAGACGTCCTGGAGATTTCAGCCACGTCAGCGCTTTCTGGTTCGCAAGCCTGCGATCCGAACGGTGGGAGCGGCGCAGCAGCGACGGCAAGTCTGCCGCTTCCGAGCGCCCCCGCAGGCGCGCTCCTCGCCAAGCTTCATTCCCAAGGCGCTGCACCGATTCTGATAGGGACGAACAGCGAACGGAAGATCGACGAATCGTCCCATCTTTTCCTCGGCATGAACGTCACTGCAAATCCGCCCTGCCAGGGAGGATTCTCGGTCAAAGTCCAGCGAATTCCAGCCGGGACAACGACGGCGAATCCAGCACCTAAGACGCGTGGCGACCAACTCAAGTCGCAGCTTTCGAGCGCCGCGCAGGTTTTCATGTCGGGTCAGTTCGGCATGGGAAAATCCGAGTCAAGCGCGGCTTCCTCCAATAATGCTACTGGCGCGAGCGCAGCCGCCCCGCCTATTTCGTTGAGGATTTCCGATGCGCCTCTGGACTCGGATTCCCGCAAAGACCTCGACGGCCTTCCGCGGAGAGTGAACGATCAACTCAACAACCTTGGCGACATGGTCAACTTCGTCATCGTCGGTTCGCAGAAGCAACTGCAGGACGCGCTGGCCGCCGCTTCATGGCACATCGCTGACACCGGCAATCGCAACGCCGTCCTCAATGCTGTGATGGAAACCTACGACAACAAAGACTACCTCGCCATGCCCATGAGCACGTTATACCTGTTTGGCCGCAAGCAGGATTTCGGGTACGAGATGGCCGATCCGATTGCGATGGTCGCCAGTCGTAATCATTTCCGCATATGGAAGGCTCCATTCACTTGGAAAGGACAGGAAGTCTGGGTCGGAGCGGGCACGCACGACATCGGATTCGCCAAAGATAAGCGCAACAACAACGTCACCCACAAGATTGATCCCGCCGTGGACGGAGAGCGCGAAAACATCGGCAGCAGTTTGCAGAAGGCCGGCAAAGCAAAGAGCCTGATGTACTATCTCCCGCCGAATCCTGTACAGGAAGCCAAGAACGCCACCGGAGACGGATATCACTCCGACGGCCGGCTTTTGGTCATATTCCTGCAGTAACTGAGCCCAGCTTTGTAAAGTTCGCGGCTGTGCACGCCCGTCCGCTTAATTTCCTGTTTACCAATCGTTGACTGGTCCGTCTAACAAATCGATGTTGCTGGGAAAACGTGGGAACACCTTCACTGCATCTCACGTATAGCTCTCTGTGGCAGTCTTTTGGTCTGGTTCTTTCATATTGTGGGGGAGAAGTATGGAAAACGGGCAAAATTCGATCAGTTCGCTAAGGCCAGTGGAAAGATACGACATCGGACATGTGCAAGAGGTGATCCGGCAGGCACATGGGGAACTGCGGCAGTTGCTGCAGCAACGCGCCGAGATCATGAAGCGCATTGGAACGGTCAAACAGACAATTTCTGGTCTGGCGAATCTCTTCGGAGATGGGGTTTTGAACGAAGAATTGATGGAACTGGTAGACCGCAAGAACAGCGGCCGCCAGCCTGGATTCACCAAGGCCTGCCGCATGATCCTGATGGAATCCGGACGCGCCATGAATTCCCGCGACATTTGCGATTACTTCCAGCAGAAGTTGCCGGCGTTGCTCGCCCGTCATAAAGATCCGCTGGCATCCGTAACGACAGTCTTGAACCGGCTGGTGGATTATGGCGAGGCCGAAGCCGTTATGGCCAACGGACGCCGCGCATGGCGCTGGGTCACGGACAGCCCGGCATTGCCCGCACAAGAACCGCAACTGGCGACCAACGTCGCCTGAAGTGAAGCTCTAGAATTTGTCGATCGCAAGGGCCAGATCCTCGCGATCATCGTCCGGCCTCTTCCATCGTTTACGACGGCGGAAGCAGCATTCCTTTTTCCAGGTGCCGGATCATATGGGCATACGATGCGGCGTGCGGGTCGTGCGTGACCATCACAATCGTCTTGTGGAAGTCCTCATTCAGACGCTTCAAAATCTCCAAAACGTCCGTCGCGGAATGGCTGTCCAGATCGCCGGTCGGTTCGTCTGCGAGCAGTAGAGTCGGGTCGCTGACGATGGCGCGCGCGATGGCCACTCGCTGCTCTTGTCCACCAGACAGCTGTTTCGGCAGGTGATGGACGCGATCCTCCAGCCCAACCAGCTTCAGCGCTGTCATCACATGATCTTTTCGCTGTTGTGCAGTCAGCCTCGTCAGCAGCAACGGGAGCTCCACGTTTTCAAACGCCGTCAGCACGGGAATCAGATTGAACGTCTGAAAGACATATCCGATGTGTTCGTTGCGCCAGCGGGCAATCTGGGCATCGTTGAAGCGGAAAATGTCCTGTCCCTGGACCAGCAGTTCGCCCGCGGTCGGGCGATCAATCGCCGCGATCATATTCAGCAGCGTGGTTTTTCCCGAGCCGGACGGTCCCATCAACGCGAGGAACTCGCCCTTGGCGATGTCAATCGAGACGTCGTCGAGAGCGGTCACCTGAAAAGCATCGCGCTTAAAAATTTTGCTGACTCCACGCACCTGGACAACTTTCGTGGTCGTGGCAACGTTCGTTTCTGCGACTGTGCTCATGATTGCCCCTTAATTTTAATTCGGTCTCCATCTTTCAGAGTGGCCGGAGCGGTGGTGATAACGTTCTCTCCGCCCACCAGTCCCTCGACCAGAGAGCCGTCGGCCCGCTGGCCAGTAATGTGAACTTCTCGCTCGACGGCCTTGCCGTTGTATGCGATGAACACCATCTTCTTGCCATCTTTATCGCGGATCGCATTCGCCGGAACGAATACTCCTGAAGGACCTTTCGCACTCTTCGGTTTCTCGTTCGCCAGGAAGCGCACAGTGGCGTTCATCTCAGGCCGCAGCTGGATGCCAGGATACTCATTCGGATTCAGCACCTGCACCTTCACCTGCACGGTAGCCTTTTGACGATTCGCCTCGGGAGAAATTTGCGCGATCTGCCCATCGTATTGTTTGTCGGGATAAGCGTCCGTGGTAACGATTCCTTTTTGATTCGGACTCAGCCGCGCGAAATCTGCCTGCGCGATATCGAGTTCGACCTGAAGATCGTTCAGATCCGCGAGAGAGACGACCGAGCCCTGCGGGCCGCCCGCCGCAGCGCTGGCAAATTGCGCCGTGATTAACTCTCCTTTTTCCGCAGTGCGATCCAGAATCGTTCCGGTCACTGGAGCGCGAATTACGGTCGCGTCCAGTTGCGATTTCGCGTAATCAAGCTGTCCCTGAGCCTGGATCAGCGCTCCCTGCGCGCGGGCAATCTCCTCCGGACGCGGCCCGATTTTTGTCAGAGTAAACGCCTGCCGCAGCGAGTTGACGCGCTGCTGGTCGGAATCGAACTTCGCGGTCGCATCGTCTAGTTGCTGGCGCGAGTCGACGCCGCTGGCCGCAAGTTCTTTTGTCCGGTCGAGCGTCAGTTTGTCGTTGACCAGCGTGGCTTGAGCTTCGTCCAGATTATGCTGGGCTTCCTGGATTTCCTGCGGACGAGATCCGTGCTGCAGTTCTTCCAGATATGCTCGGGCATTTTCGACGGCGCCCTTGGCCTGTTCGTACGACGCGCGGAACTCATCATCTTCCAGGCGGACCAGGACCTGACCCTCTTTCACCTTGTCGCCCTTTTCCACCCCGATCCACTTCAGGCGGCCCGTGACCTTTGAGTTCACATTGATCGTGTGGTGAGCCACGATATAACCGGTGGCCGAGAGAACGATGCCGCCCTCGTCGTTGCCGGTCGTGTCCGCCGAGGCGCGGACGACATCGACCTCGGGGATGTCCGCGGAAAAGGCGCGATACGCCAGCGTGCAGATCCCGAGCACGACAATGATCGCAATGCCCACAGTGATGTAGCGGCGCGCCCACGTTGAAGATCCGCCGGGGTTGTCGCCTCGCTGCGAACGGTCGATGCGCAAGCTCTGTAGGTCGTCGTGTTTCGTATCAATTCCCATGAGAGTGATTACGTCCGCTCATTCTTCCTAGTTTCAAATCGTCTTCCTTATGTCGCGACATCCAACCAGCTACCCTCGCAGCGCGCTCAGGATATTTTGTCTGGCCGCGTGCCAGGCCGGGGCGAGCCCACCAACGAATCCCATTACCAGCGCAAAAACAATCGCATAACCCGCGACCGCCGGCGTGATCCGCAACGCAAAAACTACCTCGCTGAACGTGACTGCGTTGGATGTGCCGGTCTCCATCCCATTGAACGGAAGCATCAGCAAAATTCCAACCAACGCCCCCAGCAAGGCCAGCAATAGCGACTCCAGAACGAATGAGGTCAGAATGGCGGGCCGCGAGAATCCAATGACGCGGAGCGTCGCAATTTCGCGTCCGCGATACGCCACTGCCGCGTACATCGTGTTCATCGCAGCGAAGATCGAGCCGATCGCCATAATGATGCCGACCACCCATCCGATCACCTTGATCGGAGTGCCGGAACTGGTCTGCTTCGCGTAATAATCGGTTTCGAGCACGCCATCGAGCTTTAACCGCTGATCGTCGCTCACGCGTTTGGTGAGCGCTTCCGCCGAGATCGGGTCGGTGGCTCGCAAGTAAGCCGAAGAGAAGCCGCCCTGACGGTCGAAGTCGGAGGCCATCTGGTTGACGTCCCCCCAGATTTCGGATTCGTACGCCGAGCCGCCCGCATCGAACACGCCAACCACCTTCCATGATCCTTTTCCAAACTGCATGGTGTCGCCGATGCTCGCTTGGGAGAAGCGGTCGCGAATCGATTTGCTGACCACGACTTCGCGCTGCCCAGTCTCGAACCAGCGTCCTGCGATCAGCTTCACTTTGGGTTTCCCACCCGGTTGATCCGGAAGCTGGCGCATTTCAAGACCATCGGGCATCATGCCGCGAACCGTGACGTTTACTTCGCCCGTGCCGTCTTTGCGGGGCAACACGATGACGACAACCCACTCGCCGGAGGCCATCGGTTCCCCATGAGAATCTTTCGCAATGCCGGGAAGAGTCTTCAACGTCGGGAAAAGCGAAGCATCAAATCCGCCGGAGAGTTCGGCCTCCGATCCCTTCCGCAACACGAGCACGTTCAACGGGCTGCCGCTGCTGACAAATGCATGCTTCAGGCCCGCGACCAGCGCCATAAGAAAGATCGCCGTTGTGACAGTGAGCGCGATGCCGAGCGCCGTCATCACCGTAAGCCCTTTACGCAGTTTCAAATTCCGGATGTTGTAACTGATCGGGATTGCCATATGAATTCTCTGTTTAGCCGATGTGCCGCAGTCCTTCCACAATGTTTACGCGCGATGCCCGGTACGCTGGGATATATCCGCTTACAACTCCAAGAATTACCGCAATGAACAGCGACATTGCTGCCGTGATTCCGTTCACCTTCATGTCGAGCGGAATGCCCAGCCCGATGAAGCGATGGGTCATTCCAGAAACGACGGGTATCGCGATAAGAACGCCGATGAGCCCGCCGCCGAACGCCAGCGCGACCGCTTCGCTGACGAAGATCGAAAGTACGCGCCGGCGAGTAAAGCCCAGCGTCTTCAATACCGCAACTTCGCGCGTGCGGTTGCGAACCGACATCGCCATGGTATTTGCCGACACCAGCATGATGGCGAACATGACCGCGCCGCAGATACTCAGAATGAACGCCTTGATATTGCCCAGCGAAGCGACAAACCCCAGTTGGAATGCCTTCTCGCTTTCGGTCTTGGTTTGCAGCGGCGAGTTGCGGAACATGTCATCGATCGTTCTCGATGCGTCGGCGACATGCTCCGGCGAATCGATCTGAGCCGAGTACCAGCCGGCTTGCCCTTTAAACCAGGGCACCGCTTCTTCCAGATACTTGGCGTTGAAATAGAGCGCGTTCTGCGGCGGATCCCGGTGATAGATGCCCCGAATCGTCAGCTCGAGATTGGCCGGGAAGATAGTTCCCTGCAAGGCGATGTGATCGCCGAGTTTCCACCCATATTTCTTCGCTAGCGTCACATCCACGATGCACCCCGCGCGATCCTGCTGCCACGCTTTCACCTGATCGGGCGGAATGATCTTGTCCGATGCAACCTTGAGATACTCGTCCGGATCGGTGCCCAATTGCGCAAAGAAGTGTTCGGGGCGGTCATCGATATAACGGCCTCCAAACCACGTGATCGGAGCGACGGCAGTAACCCCAGTCACGCTCCGGATCTTGTCGCGATAAAATGCCGGAAGGAAGAATGCCAACGAGACGCGATCGCGGATGACCAGCCGCCGGGCCGCTTCCGGCGCGACCTGGTCGACATAAAAAGAGCGCCAGATGCAGATCATCATGGTCAGCAGAAGCAGAGAGAAGCTGATGCTGAACATGGTCAGCAGCGTGCGCCGCAGGTTCCGAAACGTGTTGCGAATTACGAAGCTTCCAAGAGTCATTCCCTTACCCTATGTGGCGGAGTCCGTCCACAATGTTGATCTGCGATGCGTGATACGACGGCAATGCCGCACTCAGAAGCCCCACCACGCCTGACGTCAGCAGAGCAACCAGCCATATTTCCGGCGTGACTTTCATCGGGAAGAAGCTCACAAACTGCTTTGAATGCGTGATGCCATAGATCAAAAGCCACCCCAGGGTTGCGCCGATCAATCCTCCAGCCAGCGAGAGCGCTACCGCCTCGCTGACAAACAGGCCCAAAACACCGCGCCTGGTGAACCCGAGAGTCTTGAGCACGGCCACTTCGCGTGTGCGTTCGCGAATCGACATCGCCATGGTGTTGGCCGACACCAGCAACGTCGCAAATACAACGGCGGAACAGATACTCAGAATGAATGCCTTCACGTTCCCCAGCATGGCCACGAATTCCAGGCCAAAAGCCTTCTCGCTCTCGGTTTTCGTGGGCTGCGGAGAATTATGGAACATGTCATCGACCGCGGACGCTACCTTGCTCACGTCTGAGGGCGAGTCCGCGAGAATGCTGAAAGTTCCGGCCTCTCCTTTAAAGAATGGGACTGCCTCTTCTACATACTTGGAATTGAAATACACCGACTTGTTGTCGGGATCGGTGTGGAAGATTCCGCGGATGTTCAGCTCCAGATTGACCGGATAGATATCGCCCTGAATGAAGATGCGGTCACCGAGTTTCCATCCGTATTTCTTCGCAAGATAGTCGTCGACGATCACGCCCTGGCGGTCGCGTTGCCAGGCTTTGATCTCATCTCCGGGCATCTTGACGTCGCGGAAGACCTGGAAAAACTCATCCGGATCGGTGCCGAAGCGGGCGAAGAAGTTCTCCGGCTTTTGATCCTTATAAATGCCTCCAAACCAGGAAACCGGTACGACCCCAACCACGCCAGGTATGGCACGAATCTTTTCGCGGTAATACATTGGCAGCGTGAAGGTCAACGAAACCCGGTGACGTACGACTAGTCTTTCGTTGGATTCGGCGCTGCCCTGATCGAGATAAAAGGCATGCCATATCGTCATCATAAGGGTCAGCAGCAGCAGCGAGAAGGCAATGCTTAGGACAGTCAGCGTGCTGCGCCGCTTGTTACGAAAAGCGTTTTTCGTGACGAACCGGGTCAACGTCATCGGCGTACTCCAGAGGAATCCGGGAACCGGGAACCGAAGGTGTGTGCGCCCCAGCCTTCACAGAATAGACGAATTAGCGCGGCAGCGACAACCGAATCGGGATCGAAATTCTGCCTCAAAATCTGCATCTCCCTCGATCGATAGCAGTGTCCCTATCGTGTCGCGTCGGGAGCTCAACCGCAAGTGGAGATCGTCATCGCATGCGGATGACAAATGTCACACGCACCAGCACATAACAATCACAACGGCTCATGCGAGAAGAAGGTTACGGGGAAATCCACGATTCACGCAGTGTTCACAATCACGCGGACGGCTTGTACCAGAGCAGTCTCGCCCATCTAGCTATTGTCATCTCGACGGCAGCTTGCCGTTCCCGAAGGGAATGGTAAGCGGAGTGGAGGAACCTTGTGTTTTTTGCCGCTGTACTAAAACCAAAACGGAGTGACTAAAACTTCCCTTCATCGGCCGACGGTCCAAACAAAGCGGGCACCGAGGCCTCGTTGAGCCGCAGATACACGGTCAACTGGCCCCGGTGATGGGAGAGATGGCTGAATACGGAGTCGGCAATCATAACGTGCCGCGGACCCTCGCTGACGACCTGGCCGGCTACAACCAGTTTCCAGGTCTTCAGCAGATGTTCATCAGTAGTGCTTTCGAGAGCCCCTTTCGCCTCGGCAACAGCGGAGTCCAGCGCCGAAACAAGTTCGGCCCGCGTGCGCCATTCGAGTGGCTTGAACTTCTCCGCGGCTGGAGATTTCAAGTCGAGTTCGTCCTGCTTCACCATCGAAACGATCCAACCCGGCATGGTCGCGACCAGGGATGCGAGATAGCCGAGCGGCATCGACTTGGCGTGCGGCTTCCAGTCATTGCGTCCTTCGGGCACACGCTGCAACGCTAGCCGGGAAGTGTGAGCTTCGCGTTCGAGTTCGGCGATAAAGAATTCGGTCAGTTTCATTCTGCAATCCTCTCAGGATTTCGCCTTGAAGGCGGAATCAACGAAGAGAACCGTAGCAGCAATTGAGGACAATATCGGTCCTCAATCTGTGGAACAATACGAAACATGTTGCAAACCTCGGCCCGCCTGCTTCGATTGCTCTCTTTATTTCAGGCGCAAAGATATTGGTCGGGCGCCGAACTCGCGGGGCGACTCGAAATCACCGGCCGGACCTTGCGGCGGGATGTGGACCGCCTGCGGGATCTGGGATACCCGGTGCATTCCACCTCCGGAGTCGCCGGCGGCTATCAGCTCGGAGCAGGGGCGAACCTACCGCCGCTGTTGCTGGACGATGAAGAGGCGGTCGCCGTCGCCCTGGGACTGAGAACCTCGGCGAGCGGCAGCGTTGCCGGGCTTGGCGAGGCGTCAGTCCGCGCGCTCTTGAAGCTGGAGCAGGTGCTCCCGCCGAGGCTGCGGCATCGAGTCGCTGCATTGCATGGATATATCGTGCCGCTGGAATCGCGCGGGCCGACCGTGGATGCGAACCTGCTCTCAATCATTGCTGGCGCATGCCGCGATCATGAAGGCATCCGGTTCAAGTATCAGGATCGCAGCGGTTCGGCGAGCACGCGCATGGTCGAACCACATCGCCTCGTGCATACAGGTTCGCGCTGGTACTTGGTTGCGTGGGATTCGGGCCGGAAGGACTGGCGCACGTTCCGCATCGACCGTATCGACGGCAAGCCGAAAACGTCGATTCGATTCCAGCCTCGCCAACCCCCGGAGGGCGACTTTGCAGTTTTTGTTTCGAAGTCTCTGTCGCAGGTTCCGTATCCGTTTCGAGCTAGAGTGACTTTGCACGCCTCGGCCGAATCGCTGGCGAAGAAGATTCCTCCATCCGCCGGAGTGCTGGAAGTGATCGACGAGAATTCCTGCATGCTTCGCACCGGCTCTCATTCCTTGGAGGGAATCACCATCCACCTTTCATTATTGGGGGTTCCATTTCGCGTGCATGAACCTCCGGAACTGATTAACCATATTCGCAACCTTTCCGAGCGCCCGATGCTCGCGATCTCCTAGACGTGCAATAGCTTACGCGGCAGATTTCGGCTTACTTTGGTAACTCGAAGCATCGCACGCGCAACGGTATCCTAAGCCTACCTTTTATCTCCGGACGTCTTGCCCGGCGCACCTCGATTGCAGCGATGCGTTCGACGTGTGATGGATTGGAGCAAGGAGACGATGTCTACGAAAATCGGCCACTTTGAGATTCTGAGCGAACTCGCGAAGTCATCAACCGGCGTTGTGTATAAAGCCAACGATCCGGAGAGCGGGCAGACCATCGCGCTGAAAGCGATCCAGTTGAGTGCGTTCGGCGAGAGTGCAGAGGCGCTGGAACACGCGCTCTTGGCGGAAGCCGAGGCGGCAAAGGTTCTCAGCAACCCGAACATCACGAACGTCTACGGCGCAGGAGAAATTGAAGGCAAGTTCTGCGCCGCCATGGAGTATGTTCAGGGAAACAGCATCGCCACCATGCTGGCCCGCAAAGAAGGATTCTCGATCTGGGATCTGCTCGACATTGGGCGTCAGCTCTGCAGCGGACTGGATTACACAGCCTCTCAGAAAATTGTCCACCACAGCCTGGAACCGTCAAAGATCATGTGCGGCTGGGACGGCACGGTAAGAATCCTCAGTTTTGGCGTTTCTAGTGTAGGGAATTTCGTGCATCACGCCACCGAGGGAGTTTCCTCCATCCTGTATTACATGTCCCCGGAGCAGGTGCGTGGAGAAGCGACCGACGGCCGGTCCAATCTCTTCAGCCTGGGCGCGATGTTGTACGAAATGGTGACCGAGCGGAAGGCGTTTGACCGCGAGGACGTGGAATCGCTGCGGCAGAGCATTCTGGAAAGCACGCCCGTTGCGCCTCTCCATGTCAATCCCAAGATCCACCCGCTTCTCAGCGGACTCATCATGAAGGCGCTGGCAAAGGATCCGGCAGAGAGATTCCAAAGTGGCAGGGAATTGCTGGAGGATCTGGAAAGGTGTAAAGAGTCCAAGCCCGTTGCCGCAAAGAAAGCCGAACCGGCGAAGGGACTGGCCGTGCCCAACCAGGCGAAAGCTACAGCGCAAGCAAAGTTTATGGGCGCGCCGCCGGCCAAGCCTGCGGCTCCGAAGCCATCTGCTCCGGTACGCCCCGCAGCACCGCCGCAAGTTTCGCGCCCAGCGCAGCCTGTTGCTTCAACAGTGAAACCAGCCGTGACACCGGCAGTAGGAAAGAGGATTGCCCCAGCCGCACCGAACACCCCCGCGAGCGTGGCAAAGCCAGTTTCGATACCAGCACCGCCAAAGGCCGCAGCAGCCGCAGCGGGCGTTGGCTCCAGCGATACCTCTGCCGCTCCTTACGAAACTCCTGAACTCGACCTCTCCAACGACTTCGCTCCTTCCTCGGCTCAGCCAACGGTCGAAGCCGTCGAGAGCTCGTCAGAATACATGTCTGCGGCTGTGGCCGACGAGCCACAGGTGGAGACATTCGAGCCTCAGGGCGAGGACGGTCCTACCATCGCCATTGATCCCATGATGGCCGAAGGCGAAGCCGGCCCTTCGAAAGGCACAAGCTTCTCCGAGATCTCCGAATTGCCGCCGTTGAAAGAAGTCTATGTCGCGCCGCCTCCGCCTCCGCAGACTAGCTCGTATCAGCCGGTGAAGCAGGCGCCTGCAGCGGTCACGATGTTTGAAGGAACTCCGAAGGTGGAGGAAAAGCCGAAAGTTCAGCCGCGCGAAGTCGCGCAGAAGGCCATTAAAGAAATCAAAGGCGTGCCGCCCAAGCTGATGATGTATTCGCTGGCCGGTGCGGCTGCTCTGATCCTGGTTATCGGGATCGGAATGACGATGTACATCCACAGTCTCGGCGACGACGATTCTGGTTCGGCGCGTCCTGCCCCGGCAGCTGTTGACCAGGCTCCCGCGCAGCCGCAGCCTGCTCCGGCCCAAGCCACTCCAGCTCCGGCTCAGGCCGAGGCTCTAGCCTCAGCCTGAGGAGACTCAGGAACCAGCCGAGACTGAACCTACCCGCGCAAATCATGGCCGATCCCGCAACGCGCGCAAAAAAGCTGCGGCCGCACCGGCGATCGTTCCCGGACAGTTAGCGGTGGATTCCACCCCACAGGGCGCGCAGGTGCAGATCGACGGGAGAACCGATCCCAGCTGGGTGACTCCGTTCGCTCTGACGAATCTTCAGCCCGGCCAGCATTCGATCACGATCAGCAAGGCCGGATACGTCACGGATTCACGTTCGGTCGAAGTCACGTCAGGATACCGGGCGAATGCAGCCGTCCATCTGACACAAATGTTGGCAACGCTGATTGTGAAGAGCAGCCCCGCCGGCGCGAACATCTTTGTCGACGGTCACAATGTCGGGGCCAAGACGCCCGCCCAGGTCAGCGTGAATAAAGGCCAACACGTTGTGCTGGTCCGCTTGCCCGGCTACATCGATGAGACGATGAGCACGCAATTCGTTACTGGACAGACATTCAACTTCTCGCCCACATTGCGAGCCTTGGGCAATGTAGACAGCATCCACACGGTCGGCAAGATGTCGCGGCTCTTCGGCGGGAACAAAGGCGAGCCGGGCCAGGCAACCGTAAGCATTCACACCCAGCCCAAAGGCGCGCAGATCGCCATCAACCAGCACATGCTCGATAAGATGTCTCCCGTCGAAGTTATGCTCGATCCCGGCAACTATGAGGTCGACATCACCCTCTCGGGATACGCGCCCGTGCACAAAGTCATCACCGCCGACAAGAAGGGCAAAGTCGTAATCGACGAAGTCCTGCAAGCGCAGTAAAGAGTCACCGCGAAACCAAGGCTCGTGCATCGATTAAACGTTAATTGCGTAGAGACAGCCGCCTCGGTTGTCCGGCGGAGCGAAGATCCGTTGTGCTTGTTGTTCTGCCCTTAGTGAAGAATGACTGATGGCCGTGAGCGGCCTCAAAGCGCCGACGAGCGCACCCCTATCGAGACCCTCCTTTCACTGTCTTGCTGAGTGAGGATTGAGCTTCGCGAAGGCCGAAGCTCGTCCGCGGTCGAAGCATCCCTGCCTTACCTTACGACAAAGGGCTCCCGGAGTGAGATCTCAACTGAGCCAGATGGCAGATCCGCGCTTGAGCCCCACATCAAAGTGCCCCATTGGCACGCGGAAGGCACGATGCCTTCGAGCAAAAGAAAACGGGGCACGCGAACCTGATCCGCATGCCCCGTGAACGATGGATATATGTTTATTCCGGCAACTTGAAATTGACCGTAACCTGCGTCTCAATCTCGACTGGCTCGCCATTCAGCAGGTAGGGCCGATACTTCCATTGCTTCACGGCGTCCACCGCAGCCTTGGTGAGTTGCGCTTGTCCAGTCAGCACTTTGATGTGCGTGATGTTGCCATCTTTCGAGACAGTTGCCAGCAACTCAACCGTGCCTTCAATCCGCATACGGATCGCGCTTGCCGGGTACGAAGGGGAAACTTTCTTGATAATAAGTCCCTGCGAAACGCCTTGCGAAATATTTAGTTTCTGCAGAATGGGCTTCACCGAGGCGTCACCCGCTGGCACGAAATTCAGAGGCGGCGCCGAAGCGCCTGGCTCGGCGATGCCAATCATGCTCGGGGCCGGAGCATCCGCCTGGCCCGATTTCGCATGAACGGCCGGTTCTTTTCCTCCCTTAACAACCAGCGGAATTTCGGTCGGCTTCTCGGGTGCTGTGGGCTTCTCCGCAGCATGAGACGCAGGCTCTGATTTTGTGGCTGCCGGAGCGGAGTGCAGTTTAATCTCTTTCGCGCTCGAGTCTGTTTCGTCGATCGCATCGGCTGGCGGCTCCGAAACCGCACTTGAAGCCGTTGTCGCAGGAGCCGGAGCAGGCGCAGGCTGGACCGGGGCAGGCGATACCTGACCACCCGCCGGCTTAGCCGACTGCGAACCTGCCGAAGCTGGTGTCGCAGTCACCTGCGTCGCAGCCGGTTGGCTTTGATGTGACTGGTATTGCGTCCATCCGAAGTAGCCGGCGGCAGCGACCACAATCGCCGCAACGGCTCCGATCAGAATTTTCTTGCTTCCGCTGCCCGATTCGGCGTCTACATTCGCTCCCCCGAAGGTGAACGACGGAGCCGACCCGACAATGCCCATGGGTTCTGGTGAAGCACTTTCCGCTGGCTTTTCGAGGAGACCAGCAGCCGCATGTTCCGCGGGCTTTTCGGTAACTGGAACTTCCGCTGGCTTCCGAGCCGGAGCAGGCGCGCTCGCCGCGCCTCCCGTGATTGGGGAACTGGCGGCAAATGCCGGCTTCTCAGTGACAGAAGTCGGCCGCTCCGGTAATTTAACGGGCTGCGGAGCAGCCGCAATGATCTCTTTGAGCTTCGGTACCGCTGCTGCGGGCTCATCGAAGCTGATATCCAGCGGCTCGTCGTCTTTAGCCGCGGGCACACGACTGGCCGCCGGGGCAACAGGCCAGGCTGGCGCAGCCGGAGGCTTGGGTGCAGGCGCCTCGACAGATCGCACGGGAACTGGCGGAAGCGTGCTCGGTCCCGGAGGTTTCGCTGCCAGAATCGGCTTCAGCGGTGCGGGCCTTGGCATTGGCGGTTCTGGGGCGGGAGCGGCCACCGGAGCTTGCTGCTTGGCCGGATCGCTCTTGCGCAGCAGACCCCGCGCCACCCGCAACGTTCCTTTGGCTTGTTCGATATTGATGGGTTTGGTCAGGACGAGATTCGCGCCAATCCGAAATGCCTTGGCGACCCCGGCCTGACCTTCCACAACGGCCACGGCAAGCGACGTTTGGTTGGACGCCGAATTACGCGCGCTCTTGAACAACAAAGTGGCATTCTGCTCGTTATCGCAGTCCACCACGACAGCGTCGAAGTGTTGGCTCATCAACTTCTTAACTGCAGCGAACGGCTCGATGCAGGCCTCGACGTTGAACTCGAGCTCGCCCAGGACTTGCGTCACGGTACGAGCGGTCTTTTCATCGGGACAGAAGAGAAGAGCTTGGTAACCCATATCAAGGTCATCGTAGGTACACCTGTAAGCGCCAGCAAGTTACGCTGGTAATTCGCGGTAGCCCGATTTTTATGGTGGCGCGCAAGAAATGCATACGCGAACAATCAGAATTACCTCCGGACATGTGCCGCGGTAATCGCGCCCTCGTCGCATACAATAGCGGGCCATGCGCGTCCCACTCTGGTTGAAGATCGGCTGGACGATCTGGCTGGTGGTCTGGGCTCCTCTCTATTGGCGGCAATACGGCGCGCAGAACTTTCTCTTCTTCTGCGATCTCGGGAACATCCTGATCGGAGTAGGACTGTGGCTGGAAAGTCCGCTGATGTTTTCCTGGGCTGCCTGCGGATTATTGCTGTTCCAAACGCTCTACACGATTGATCTCGCCGGCGAACTTCTGACTGGCGGCCACTTCGTCGGCGCCACCTCGTACATGTTTGATCCTCACCTCTCGTTGTTGATTCGCATGCTGAGTCTGTTCCACGTGGTGACGCCCCCTCTTTTGTTGTGGGCGATCTGGCGGCTGGGTTATGACTGCCGCGGATGGAAAATCCAGACTGTAATGACGTGGGTTGTAGTCCCGGTCAATTATTTCTGGCGCCCCGAACAGAACGTGAACTGGGCCCGCGGACTTTTGTTTCATCAACAACATCTGGTTCCGGGGTGGCTCTACCTGGCGACCTATCTCGTGCTGGTCCCGCTCTGCGTGTATTTTCCCACGCACCTATTCCTGACGCGGTTCGCGCGATGGCGGGTTGGACAGCACTAGACACCCTTAACGTTGGCATGTCTCATTCACCTTTATTGTCATCCCGACCGAAGCTCGCTGTTCCCGAAGGGAAGGGCAAGTGTAGTAGAGGGACCCTGTGTTTTGTGGGCTATAAAGGGAGAGCGGACTACCGATTTTTCCCATCGCCATCATTCTTGCGAAGAGTCGACTCTGACGGCGGATAATCGATCGAGCCCTTGAATGACGAGATGTCATCCTTGTGAAAGTCAGGGAACGGCAGCTTTTTCCCGTCGCGCAATTCCGAGATCTTTTTCACCGCGCCCTCAGCCTTATCCTTATCAACTCCGCCATCGCGGCTGAGATAAAGTGTCTGGGCCGGAAGGGCGAGTCCGCTTCCCGAATCTTCCATGACGTCCATCATGCGCAAAAGTAAATCTTCGCGCACGGCAACGAATTCATTGAAGTCCCGAGTCAGGATGTAGCTGAGTACTTCGAGATTGAGGGAGCTGCCTCCGATATCAGTAAGACGCACGCGAACCGTTTGCGTTTCAACTTTCGGATGGCTGTAAAGAAGCTTCCGGATTTCCGACAGCACGAAACGCACGTGATCGGCTTTCGACTCGGGACGCAGGCTGAGATTCGTTTTGAACAGAATCTTGTCGCGGCGGCTGAAATTTTCCAGGTTGATCGTGGCCACGGTTCCGTTAGGAATTGCAACAAGAGTGCGCTCCTCTGTGCGGATGCGTGTGGAGCGCAGCCCTATGTCCTCGACGACGCCGGTGCGGTCGCCGAAGCGGCACACGTCTCCTACCCGGAAGACCTCGTCGCCCAACACCGAAACGCCGCCGAAAAGATTCTCAATCGTCTTCTGCGCGCCGAAGCCGATGGCCAGCCCGCCGATGCCAAGTCCAGTCAGGAAGGTGCTCATGTTGAATCCGAGGTTGCCGAGCACCGCGAGCACGCCGAGAACGAAGATGACTGCTTTGAGAATGCGCTCGCCCAGCAACATGAGCGATCCCGTGCCGGCGTGTCCGCGGGCCAGGGCGCGGCTCCGCACCCGCCGCAACGACCATCGCACCGCGCGCCAGCAGATCCACGTTGCGCTGATGATCAGCGCGATGGACGACAGTTGAAAGTAGTAATGACGCGGCAGCAGCGCAATTCCAAGATATCTAGCAAAGAACTGATGGACCAACGTCCCGGCAAGCAGCCACACCGGGGCCGATACCGAGCGCCAGTTGGCAATCTCCGTCTGCCCGCGCCTCCGCGCCCACCACCGCACCGGAATCTCCAGCAGCACCAGTACCAGCCAGCCGATTCCCGCAGCTACCGGCAGACCGACGAGCAGAGCCAGCCATTGCCACAATGGCATGCCCGCAATCTGATGTTTCACCAGCACGCTTGGCAGCTTGCTGGCGACCTGTCGGGCCTCGACCTGATCGTAGAGTTCAGGAACCTTGGTCAGTGTCTCTGCAGAGATCAGCCAGATTTTTCCGGCGCTGGGCTCCGACACTCGTACCAGTTCAAGATCGGCTTCGATATCGCCCGAGCTAAGAGTTCCAAGTTTCTGCCGGCCGAGCGGGACGCCCTCCTGCGGAGTTCCTTCCGGCTGAGTGAAGTTCCCTATGCGGACGCCGGTCGCAGCAGGGCTGTTCAGCACGGCGTTCAGTTGCCGCGCAAGTTGCTCGCCTTCCATCTGCCGCTTGGTCGCGCTCATCTGCAGATACTGCGCCGCTACACTGTAATTGCCCAACAGCGCCTGGTGCAGGAAGCCAAGCACGGATCCCGACGGTGTCGTCCGCCCCAGTGGATCGGATGGCGAACTCGACGTGCTCGCTGAAGACGTCGAAGGCAATACACCGCTGAGCGGGGACTGCGCTCTGGATGGAACGCTCGCGGCGAAAGACAGAGCAAGAACAACGGCGATTGTTCTCGGAAATGAAGGCATGATCTTCTCCAACCCGAACCGGCGCGGAACACACGCATTTAGAGCAGTTTCACCATCGGGATGTCCCCTTCACCGATTGTCATCCCGACCGGAGTGGAGAGACCCCGTGTTTTCGCGGGCTATACCAGCAAGAAAAGATAGCGTGCCACAAAATTCCGATTCGTATCGGGGCGCGCATTTATGACGTAAAATCCGCGCAATCGGCCGCGTCTTTTACACCTTCACCACATGCCTCTCATGCCCGCTTCGGCCGGTAGATATGCGTGCTCGTCCCATAGAACACTTCGGCGGATTCCATCACGGTTTCCGACAGCGTCGGATGCGGATGAATGCTCATCGCAACATCGCTCGCCAACGCCGCCATTTCAATCGCGAGCACGCCTTCGGCGATCATCTCACCTGCGCTGGGACCGACGATGCCCATGCCGAGTACGCGCTCCGTTTGCGGGTCGATCAGCAGCTTTGTCATTCCCTCGGGACGGTCGAGCGTGACGGCGCGTCCGGACGCAGCCCAGGGAAACCTCGCAACCTTAATCTCACGATTTTCTTTTTGCGCCTGCGTTTCAGTCAGGCCGGCCCACGCGACTTCAGGATCAGTAAAGACAACCGCAGGAATCGCATTCGGCTCGAACCCGACTTTGTGTCCGGTAATTGCTTCAACAGCCACGCGCCCTTCGTGCGATGCCTTGTGAGCGAGCATCGGCTCGCCTACAACGTCTCCGATAGCGTAAATGGAAGGATCGTCGGTCTGGAGTTGCTTGTTGACTTGTATGAATCCGCGTTGCCCAACTTGCACCCGAGTTTTCGCCAGTCCATGAATCTCGGAGTTCGGCTTGCGCCCGACCGAAACGAGGACGCGGTCGAAGACTTTTTCCTGCTGGCTTCCGTCTTGTGCTTTCAGCGTCGCGCGAATTCCCGTGCCTTCATCCTTCACCGCAGCGACAGTCGTGTTCAGCAGAATTGACTCGAACATTTTCTCCAGTCGCTTATGAAGTGGGAGCACGAGATCGCGATCCGCTCCCGGCAGCAGTCCGGGAAGCATTTCTACGACAGTTACCCGCGTTCCGAGCGCAGCATAAACGGAGCCCAACTCAAGACCGATGTAACCGCCGCCAACGACCAGTAAAGTATTCGGAACGTCTTCCAGATTGAGCGCTCCTGTCGAATCCATCATGCGCGGCGTGTCGAGCTTCAATGTGGGCACGATTGCCGGCCGCGAGCCAGTCGCAATGATGATGCGGTCGAAGCTGAGCGACTCGACAGAGCCGCCGGTTTTCGTCACCTGGAGCGTCGTCGAATTCTCAAAGGCGGCGCGCCCCTGGATGTAATGAACTTTGCGCTGCTTCGAGAGCATGCCCAGTCCGCCGGTAAGCTTCTTGACCACGCCTTCTTTCCACGAGCGCAGGCGTGCCAGGTCGATCTTCGGGCGCCGCGAACTCGATTCCCCAGTCCTTCGCTTGCTGGGATTCTTCGATCAGCTTGGCGACGTGCAGCAGCGCCTTTGAAGGAATGCAGCCGCGATAGAGACAGACGCCACCGGGATTCAACTCCGGGTCGACAAGCGTGACGTTCATGCCGAGATCGGCAGCAAGAAATGCGGCAGCATACCCTCCAGGCCCGCCGCCAACAACCGCAACGCTTACGTTCGATTTTTCTGACATAAGAACTCTGAACCACAACGGACACGAAGCGTCACGAAGGAGACTTTATCTCTAGTCATGCTCTTTCGTTCTTACCCTTCGTATTCCTTCGTGCCTTTTGTGGTTTTCGATTTTTACTAGCCTTGTACGGAAAGTAAGAACGGCTGTTCAAACGCCTCCGCGATCCAGCGCAGGAAGCGCGCGGCGTCGGCCCCGTCGA
This sequence comes from uncultured Acidobacteriota bacterium, assembly GCA_963763845.1. Classification (GTDB taxonomy): domain Bacteria; phylum Acidobacteriota; class Terriglobia; order Terriglobales; family Acidobacteriaceae; genus Sulfotelmatobacter. The sequence continues at coordinate 653,105 of CAVXPX010000001.1, read as the reverse complement.
TCAGCCGATGATCGTAGGAAAGCGAGAGCGGCAGAATCAGCCTCGGCTCGAATTTGCCCCCCTCCTTGGATTCGATCCACTCCGGTTCCACCCGCGAACGCGAGAGTCCAAGAATCGCGACCTCCGGATAATTCACGATCGGGGTAAACCCGATGCCGCCGATTCCGCCCAGATTCGTAATGGTAAACGTGCCACCTTCCATGTCGGCAGGAGCCAGTTTCTTATCGCGCGCTTTCTTCGATAACTGGGACAGTTCCACCGCAAGTTCAACAATGTTTTTCTTGTCGACGTCGCGAATCACCGGCACGAGCAGGCCGCGGTCCGTATCGGCGGCGACGCCGATGTTGATGTACTGCTTGTAGACGATCTCTTCCTTATCAATGTCGATGCTGGCATTGAACTGCGGGAAGACTTTCAGCGCCGCCGCGCAAACTTTCAGCGCGATTGCCGTGACCGTCATCTTTCCGCCGGCTTCCTCTGCCTTGGGAGCGAACCGCGCGCGCAGGTGTTCGAGTTCGGTAATGTCGGCGCGATCATGCTGGGTGACGTGCGGCACCGTATTCCAGGCTTCCGCGAGATGTTCAGCGGTTTTGCGGCGAACTCCGCGCATCGAGACCCGCTCAATCTTGCCCCATTTGGAAAAGTCCGGAAGCTTTGGCTGCGCGAAGTGTCCAGCGCGCGGCGCGGATTGCGCAACACTCACTGCAGCCGTCAGTAGAGACTTCGCATACCCCTTCACATCGTCTTCACTGATTCGACCGCCCGGCCCGGAGCCCTTGACGTCGTAGATATCGACTCCAACTTCGCGCGCCAAACGCCGCACGTGAGGCGCCGCCGGAACCGGCTGACGATGTTCCGTCCCCGCGACCTTCCCCAACTGCGCCGGCATGCTGAACGCAGGCACGGCCGCCTGTGGCTGGTCGGGAGGCAGCGCCTGCTCTTCCGTCTTTCCTTCCGCCCGAATCGCCGCCTGGAAGGCGAGCCGCGCTCCATGCTGTCCGGACACGTGTTCGACGGGCGCAGACCGAGGCCGCGCCGGTGCCGCAGTCGCGCCACCGCCTTCCAGCGTGAAGATCACCTGCCCGACTTTGATCTTCTCGCCCTCTTTCACTTTTACTTCTTTGACCACGCCGGTAACAGACGAAGGAACTTCCACGACCGCCTTGTCCGTTTCCAGTTCCATCACGGGCTGGCCCTCGGAAACCTTCGTGCCCGGAGAAATCATCAGCCGGACCAGATCTCCCTGCGAGATGTTTTCCCCGAGTTCGGGAAGCTTGAATTCGGTGGCGGAAAAAACGGGCGCAGCAGCCGGAGCCGGAGTAGACATCCCAGCGGCAGACGTTGCAGCATTGGATGCCGCGGCCGCCTGAGCCGACGAAAGATTTGTTGCCGCCGACGCAGCAGCGGACCTTCCTTCCGCTCCATCCACGGTAAAGATGACCTGGCCGACTTTGATCTTGTCGCCTTCTTTGACGCGAATTTCCTGGACGGTCCCGCTCACCGACGACGGCACTTCCACAACTGCCTTGTCGGTTTCAAGTTCCATCACGGACTGCCCGGCGCTCACCGATGCGCCCGGCGCCACCATCAGGCGCACCAGATCGCCTTGTTCGATATTTTCTCCCAGTTCGGGTAGTTTGAATTCAATCACCGCGTCCATTCCTCGTCTCAGATCTGATTCCCGCTCCACATTGACAGAAGATTTGTCATCCCGAGCAAGTGGCTGGATCGGCAACGCCCATCCGGCCGCGAGTGGGCGGACCTTTTTGCAGCCTTACAGAAATTCCTACTCGTCTTAAGCTTATTAGCTTATTGCTGGGTTCGCTTTTTCCGGATTGATCCCAAGCTCCTGAATCGCCCGTTTGACAACATCCGTTCCAACTTTCTTCTCTCGCGCCAAGGCCCCCAAGGTCGCCAGCACAATGTGCTTCGCATCGACTTCAAAGAAGTCGCGCAGAGCCGCACGATTCTCGCTGCGGCCAAAGCCGTCGGTTCCGAGCGAGACCAGTTGCCCCGGCACCCACTTGCTGAGACTCTCCGGCAGAATCTTCATGTAGTCTGATGCCGCGATAAATGGCCCTTGCGCGTCTTTCAACATTTGCGTCACATATGGAACCTTCGCCGCATCCGCGGGATGCAGCATATTCCAGCGTTCGCAATCGTTGGCTTCACGGTAAAGCTCCTTGTAACTGGTTACGCTCCACACGTCGACGCCGACCCCGTACCGCTCTTCCAGAATCTGCTGCGCTTTCAGGACTTCGTACATGATGGTCCCGCTTCCCAGCAGTTGCGCCCGAAGTTTCGCGTCGCTCTTAGTCGTAGTCTTGAATCTGTATAGCCCTTTGAGCACTCCCTCGCGAATGCCCGCCACATCGGGTATTGCGGGCATCGGCAGCGGCTCATTCGTGACCGTCAGGTAGTAGAAGATCGACTCCTGATCGACATACATCCGCTTGATGCCTTCCTGAATGATGATTCCGATCTCGTATGCAAACGCCGGATCATACGCGTGCAAGTTCGGCACCGGCAGCGCGAGAACGTGACTGTGACCGTCCTGGTGCTGCAGTCCTTCTCCCGCCAGCGTCGTGCGTCCGGCCGTGCCGCCGATCAGGAATCCGCGGCAGCGCATATCCGCGGCGGCCCAGATCAAGTCTCCGATCCGCTGAAATCCGAACATCGAGTAGTAGATGAAGAAGGGAATCGTGTTGATTCCGTGATTGGCATACGCCGTGCCCGCCGCAATAAACGAGCACATCGATCCCGATTCGGTGATGCCCTCTTCGAGAATCTGTCCATTCTTCGCTTCCTTGTAATAAAGAAGCGTATCCATGTCGACCGGTTCGTAATTCTGGCCGACGCTGGAATAAATGCCCACCTGCCGGAATAGCGCTTCCATTCCGAACGTGCGCGCTTCGTCAGGAACGATCGGAACGATGAACTTTCCGAGTTCTGGATCGCGCAACAGCTTCGCCAGCAGCCGCACGAACACCATGGTCGTGGAGACTTCGCGCCCGTCGGTGCCTTTGTGGAATTCCTCGAAGTGCGCCTCGGGGAACGGCTTCATCGGCGCGGCTTTCATCCGTCTCTGCGGCATGTATCCACCGAGTTGCTGCCGGCGGGCCTGCATGTACTTGATCTCTGCGCTGTCGTCGGACGGACGGTAGAACGGCGCCTCGTGCAGCTCGTCGTCGGGTATCGGAATCCCGAAGCGCGAGCGGAACATCTCCAGCTCGTCTTCGTTGAGCTTCTTCTGCTGGTGCGTGATGTTCTTGCCTTCGCCGGCTTCGCCGAGCCCGTAACCCTTGATCGTCTTGGCCAGAATGATCGTCGGCGATCCCGTGTGGTCGACGGCCGCGCGATACGCCGCGTGCACCTTGATCGGGTCATGCCCGCCCAGCCGCATTCGCGCCAACTGATCGTCCGAAAGATGCTCCACCATCTTCAGCAGCCGCGGATCGCTTCCGAACAGGTTCTGCCGGAAATACGCCCCGCTCTCGACAAAATATTTCTGGTACTGCCCATCGCTGATCTCGCCCAACCGCCGCACGAGCAAGCCGGCGCGATCGTTCTGGATCAGCGAGTCCCAATCGGATCCCCAGACAACTTTGATTACGTTCCATCCCGCGCCCCGGAAAATCGCTTCCAGTTCCTGAATGATCTTTCCGTTACCCCGCACCGGGCCATCCAGGCGCTGCAAATTGCAGTTGACGACGAAGATCAGGTTGTCGAGTTTCTCGCGCGATGCCAGCGTGATCGAGCCCAGCGACTCCGGCTCGTCCATCTCGCCGTCGCCGAGAAACGCCCAGACTTTCCCGCCGGTAGACTGCTTTAATCCGCGATTCTCCAGGTACTTGATGAACCGCGCGTGATAGATCGCCTGGATCGGTCCAAGCCCCATCGAAACCGTCGGGAACTCCCAGAAATCGGGTAAGAGCCAAGGATGCGGATACGAACTCAATCCCCCGCCCGGCTTCAGTTCGCGGCGGAAATTCTGCAGTTTTTCCTTCGAGATGCGCCCTTCCAGATACGCCCGCGAATAAATCCCCGGAGCGGCGTGTCCCTGGAAATACACGACGTCGCGATCTCCGTTTTCGGTTTGTGCCCGAAAGAAATGATTGAAAGCGACTTCATACAGCGTCGCGGCGGAGGCGAAAGTCGAGATGTGCCCGCCAATGCCTTCCTGAATCTTATTGGCGCGCACCACCATGGCGAGCGCATTCCAGCGGACCAGACTCTTGATCCGGCGCTCCATCTCCTGGCTACCGGGAAACGGCGGCTGTTGCTTCGACGGGATCGTATTCTGATACGGCGTTGTCGCCGTAAAGGGCAGGTTCACGCCGCCTTCCCGCCGGGCGTGCAACGCCAATTGCTGTAGTAAACGGCCGGCCCGGTTCGGGCCGCCTTGAGAAAGCACATAATCCAGGGAATCTACCCACTCCCGGATTTCCAACACTTCTAGCCCGTCAGTTTCAGTCTGAGCCACGTCTGATTTTCCCCCAGAAGATTGCGGAACATTCCATCATATCAATTGCGCGCATTTTTGCGGATGCAAAGGCCGTTACCAATGATTCGTATCGGTGCGCGCATTCATGTGTGCCGTAAGCGCCAATTCCTTGTCTTCTCGAACTCAATCATTGTCATCTCGACCGGAGCGTTGTATTCCGCGAAGCGGAAGGCAATGCCGAGTGGAGAGACCCTTTGTTCCCCCATCAGATACACTAACTCGGGAAGCGCGCAACCTTGGGAGTCCCACATGTTAAAGATCGTGCTGGTTGTATTAGCGGTAATCCTCGCCGTGCTTCTAGTTCCGCGACTGCTGTCCCACACCGCGACACCGGTCGTCGGCAGCGAAGCTCCGGGTTTCACCCTGCCCTCGCAGGACGGTACTCCCGTCAGCCTGGCTAACTACCGCGGCAAATGGGTCGTCCTTTATTTCTATCCGAAAGATAAGACCGCAGGCTGAACGCTCGAAGCCCACCAGTTTCAGGTGGACCAACCCGAGTACGCCGAACATAATGCGGTGGTCCTGGGCGTGAGCGTCGATAGCGTCGATTCGCACAAGGACTTTTGCACCAAGGAAGGCCTCAATTTCAAGTTGCTGGCAGACACGGACCACAAGGTCAGCAGTGCCTATGGGTCGCTCACGAATCTCGGTGTAGTGAAGTTCGCGGCGCGTCATACGTTCCTGATCGATCCCGGCGGCAAGATCGCCAAGGTCTACACCAGCGTCAATCCAGGAAAGCACAGCGCCGAAGTCCTGTCCCAACTCGACCAGCTGCAGAAGATGGAGCCGGCGTCACGCTAAACGAGTACGGAACAGCCCACTCCTCAGCCGCGAAGTGGCGGAAGAATGCCGCCCACGACGGAAGTAGTCGGTGAGCTCATGAGAATAGGCAGCAAGCCCCGGAGGGACGAAAGAATGTGGTGCGGGCGTGGTTCGATCCGTAAATGGGCACGTATTCGCCGCGTGCGGTAACGAACCCTTTCCCCAAAATCAACCTGCCTTTAGGCGCAATCTCGTTCGCCGGAAGTTTTCCACAGGCGAGCGCCAAAAAATCGAATCATCGTATGACGTACAACCTTGACCGTGGATACAGAAAGCGCAAACTGGTTACATGCGAGAATCGTCCGCGAATCGACTCCTCACTAGCCGACGGAGACCCGACTCTGTCATCGAAGTTAAGTCCTTATATATGTCAAATTTTACGCGTAAGCTATTTGCAATATTTTGCCCGGCGAGACGCGGTGTATCAAGACGTAACTATCGTAAAATGAATAATTTACACGTTAAGGTCAAAAAAAATAGCACGCCCGTCATTCGTGCGATCTGCACCGCCGGAGCCCCACACTAGCCTATGGCAGCCGCTGTTCAAAACGGTCTCCCGGATCAGACCAACCAATTCGGCTCATACCATTTTCCGCCCGGATTTCAGCGGAATCTGCTCTGGTTAGCCTTTCGCCGGGTCCGCCCCGCCAATCCCATCTACCTCTTCCAGCACTTGGCCGACGAATACGGAGACATCGCTCACTACAAGATCGGTTGGAATCACATTGTTTTTCTCAACCATCCCGACTATGTCCGCGAAGTGCTCGTCGTCCAGAACGACAATTTCATCAAGGAACGCACCGTTCGGCGAAGCAAAATGCTGCTCGGCGAGGGGATGATCACCAGCGAAGGCGCCCAGCATCGGGCACAACGTCAGGTCGCGCAACCGGCTTTTCATCGCCAGCGCATTCCCGAATATGCCGGCACCATGGTGCGCGAAGCCGTTCGCATGCGCGAGCGTTGGCGCGACGGCGAGCAACGGGATATCGCCATCGACATGATGCATCTCACGCTGAACATCGTCGCCGAGACTTTGTTTGCGACTGATTTGCGCGACGAAGTGCATGAGCTTGCCGATGCCATCAACCGCATCATGGGGCTCTACAACTTTCTCGTGATGCTTCCCGCAGCCGAATGGCTGGTGCATGTGCGGCCTCCGGGACTTGCGGCCTTTGTGCGCGCCCGCAAGCGAATCGATGCCGTCGTTTATCGCATGATCAAGGCGCACCGCGAGAGTTCATCAGACAGCGGGAGCTTGCTCGACCTCATGCTCGCGGCCTCGCCCGACCGGAGCCCGGAGTCAGAGAAGTCGTTGCGCGATCAGGTCATCACAATCTTCCTGGCGGGATACGAGACTGTCGCCAACGCGCTTTCCTGGACCTGGTATCTGCTCTCCGAGAATCCGGAGTGTGAGCGGCGTTTCCACGACGAGATCGACCGCGAACTGCACGGCCGTCAACCTGATGTCGAGGATGTTCCGCGCTTGCGATACGTCGAGATGGTCATGGCCGAGTCGATGCGGCTTTATCCGCCGGCGTGGGCGATGGGACGGTACGCTCTGCAGGATTTCCGGCTCGGGGAATATTTCCTGCCGGCCAAGACGACCGTGCTTGCCAGCCAGTTTATTTTGCACCGCGATGCAAGATTCTTTCCCGATCCTCTGCGTTTCGATCCCGAGCGTTTTACGCCCGAAGCGAAAGCTCGCCGCACGAAGTTCACCTACTTTCCCTTTGGAGCGGGAGCGCGTCAGTGCATCGGTGAATCATTTGCCTGGATGGAAGGCGTGCTCCTCCTGGCCACGCTGGGGCAGAGGTGGAAGCTGAAACTCATCCCGGGACATCCGGTCGAACCCGAGCCGCTCATCACGCTGCGTCCAAAATACGGTATGAGAATGCAGTTGCAAGCGCGAGAGCCTGCTTTCCCTGCGTGAGTCGCGGCTATTTCTCCGCGAGATACATTTCGGCCACGTGCTGCGTGATCTTTCCCGGCGCCGCTCCCGAAAGATTGGTGAGAGCGACCACAGTCACTTGATCGTCCACATAGCGGTCGATCGCTGTTTCGAATCCCTGCCACGAGCCGTCGTGGTGAACGCAGCGATGTCCCTTCCGGTCTTCGATGAACCAGCCAAATCCGTAATTGCCCTTGTTCGTCTCGCCATCCTTCAGCTTCACCGGAGTCCACATCAGGTTAAGACTCGAGCGCTTCAGAAGTTTCTCGGTGTAGAGCGCAGCATCCCATTTCGCAAGATCGAGGATCGAGAAGTACAGGCTGCCGTCCGCGGTGGTGTTCATGGCTGGCGCTACCCACTCCTGATTCTTCAACTCGCCCTTCACAAGCCGATAGCCCGCCGCACGGTTGGGAACGATATCAGCCTCGCTGATGATTCGGGTCGAGGTCATGCCCAGTGGCCGAAAGATTCGTTGTTGCAGAAAGTCGCCGTAGAACTCTCCGGTCACCCGATGAATCACGATGCCGAGCGTGAGATAGCCGAGATTGCTGTAGTCCCACTTCGTGCCGGGCTCGTAAGCCAGCGGGATGCTCTCGACCTGCTTCAGCAATTCGTCCTCAGTCCAGTCTTTTCGGAAATTGAAATTCTTGGGATAGTCGCCGAAGCCGGCAGTGTGGCTGAGAAGCTCGCGGATCGTGACGTCCTTCCACGCTGGCGGGGCGTCGGCGAAGAACTTCGTCAGCGGATCGTCGAGGCCGATCTTACCTTCTTCGACCAGCATCATGACTGCGGTTGCCGTGAACTGCTTGCCAACCGATCCCGACTGGAAAACGGTTTCCGGCTTGACCGGAACTTGCAGCTCGATGTTGGCAAGACCGAATCCTTCGGCGCGGACGATTTTCCCTGACTTCGCAATCAGCAACGAAAGTCCAGGGATGTGCTGCCGCTGCATCTCCGATTTCACGTAAGCATCGACTGCAGCTGTAATCGTGGGTTGCTGTGCCGCTAAAGACAGGACGCCAGACAGAAAGAAACAGGTCGTCAGCAGAAGTCGAAAGATGCGCATGAAGGTGGTGAAGTCCTCTCGGCGGCTGAGTCTACAGGCCACGAGAGTTCGCCACAAGCCGGAAACGCGCGCGGCAAGGTTTGTTTAGCACACTAAGGATACGAAGCCGTACGAAGGCCTCACTATAAGGGTGCGCTTGAGGCTACTCCGAGACTGTGATTTCTTTTCCCGAGTACTGGACGACTTTGTCGGACTCGTCGGATTCGTTCACGCCGGCACCATGATTCTCGCGAACGAAAACCACGCGGAAGGTGCGATTTTCCAGCATGCCTGGGAACTGGCCCTTCCGGTCGCCGATTGTGAGCGTGTGCGCGGTGTCGTCCCAGTGCAAGGGGATCGTCGCGTAAGCGCCTTTCTCGTAGTTGTAGTTGTCGTTCTCGTCTTCGTAGATGGTGAAGTCTCCATCGGCGCCGCGATAGATGCGAAGCTCAATCGGATCTTCCTGCTTCTCGGTCGACCATTCTTCATCAGGCCCGAGCGGGACGATGGATCCTGCGCGCACATAAAGAGGCAGACGATCCAATGGGGTGATCGCGTTCAGCATTCTGCCGCCCGTAAGTTCAACGCCCGTCCAGAAGTCGTACCACTTGGCTTCCGGAAGATAGACAGGCCGGGTCGTGGCCGCAGGTTCGGTCACCGGATTCACCAGAAATGCGGGTCCATACATGAACTGGTCGCCGATGTTGTCGGCGCGGGGATCAGCGCGGAAGTCCATCACGAGAGGACGCATCGGCGTGTACGCCTCATTCGTTGTCCTCCACGCCAGCGAATAAATGTAAGGCAGCATGCGGTAGCGCAAACGGTCGAACTTCACCAGGACTGCCTGCGCATCCGGCCCGTACGACCACAATTCGTTTTCATCCGGATGACGCGTGCCATGAACTCTAAGGATCGGGTTGAACGTGCCGTACTGAAACCATCGGATGAAAAGCTCTCGGAATGCCGGATCGGTCGTATTGCCGAAGACGAATCCGCCAATGTCGGTTGTCCAGTAAGGAATTCCAGAAACGGCGAAGTTCAATCCCGCAGGAATCTGGCGGCGAAAACTAAACCAGTCGGAATTGATGTCTCCCGACCACGCCGTGACGGCATTTCGTTGTGACCCAGCAAAGGCAGAGCGCGAGAGGATGAATACTCTCTTCTTATCAGACGCGCTTCGCTGACCCTGATACACGCCCTGCGTGTCGAGCAATGGATACACATTCACATACCGGTTCCCGCTTCCTGCGGCAAGCTTGTGATTGAGCAGGATGTTTTCTTCCTGGCCTTCGGTCTCCGGCTCGGTGGTATCCATCCACCAGGCGTCGGCGCCGATGCTGAACAGGCCCTTATCGACTAAGTCCCAGTAGTATTTGCGCGCCTCGGGACTGGTCGCGTCGTACACCGCCATCGCATTCGCGTGATATGGAGGCTTGGCGAATTTGAACTTGTCGACGAACCACCCTTTCTTGTCCATGTAGTCGTAGTTCGTCGAGCCGGGCTCGAAGAAGGGCCAGATCGAGATCATCAAGTGGAAGTGTTCGTCGTGCAGCTGATCGATCATGCCCTTCGGGTCGGGATAATTCTTGTTGAAGACGAACTCTCCCTTGCGGTTCCACCAGAACCAGTCCTGCACGATGTCGTCGACAGGGATGTGCAGCTCGCGATACTTTTTGGCGACCGCGAGAATCTCGTCCTGCGATTTGTAGCGGTTCTTGCACTGCCAGAATCCGTACGCCCATTTTCCGAACATGGGCGCCGGCCCGGTGAGATCGCGATATTCGCCGATGATCTTGTCGAAGTCGGGGCCGTAGAGAAAGTAGTAGTCGATGACGTCGGCCACTTCCGAGCTGATGTAGAGATAATTCGCGAACCGGTTATTGAAGCGGCTGCGGGAATCGTTATTCCAGTAGATCCCATAGCCTTTGCTGGAGAGCATCAGCGGCACGGAGATGTTGCTGTTGTCCTGCACGATGTCGACCGACTCGCCGCGATAATTCCACACTCCCGCCTGATGCTGCCCTAAACCGTAGATGCCCTCGTGCGAGCCGTAAATACTGATGAAAGATTCGGCATGATAGGTATCCTCTCCGTTGACTTTCACCGGAGTCAGGCTGCGAGTAGCTTCCTGCACCAGCGGCGCGCCGCTGGTCTCGGCGTATTCAATGGCGCCGTCTTTGCGGGTGACGGTGATCTTCAGTAGGGGAGTGGTTAAAGTTATGGTGTCATTTGTGGACTGCAAGGTGAACTTTGCCGCTGGCCAGCTTTGTTTGGTGATCACATAATCGGAGCGCTTGGGGAAGGAAGCGGTGGCCGAGTAGAGCACGTGAATAACGGAATCGGAGCAGACTTCGATCTTCAAAGTGCCCGTGCCCATGGTGAAGACCGCGCCATCGGATTCCTGTTGCACGCTCTTGACCGGGTTCATCGGCTTCCACTGCGCTTGCGCGCGAGGCACGGAAAAGAACGAAAAACAGATTCCCAACAATGCGATGAGGAATTGCCGAGAGCGAAGTTTCATGATGGCTGCTGTCTCCCGCCGGCGCGTCCCCACCGCCGGCCTTTCCAACCAATAAAATCTAATTTGTAACCTGCAATGGAATGCTCGTCGTGTCGACCGAACTCGGACCAACCATGAGATCGAACGTGCCCGGTTCCACTACTTCATTCATGTTGAAGTCGATCAGGGACAAATCCTCAGGCTTGACCGTGAATTCGACCGTGGTCTTCTGTCCCGGTTGCAGGCTGACGCGCTTGAATCCGCGCAGTTGTTTTACGGGACGAGTACGCGAAGCGACGCGCTGATGAATATAAAGCTGGGCAACTTCATCGCCCGCGCGGCTCCCGGTATTCGTGATGTCGACCGAAACCCTGGCCTCTCCGCCGGTCTTGATGGTCGTCGGCTCGACGCGGACGTTGTCGAAGCGGAACTGCGTATAGCTGAGGCCAAATCCAAACGGATAAATCGGCTCGCGTCCGTCGAACAGATAGCTGCGGTTGCGCGACGGTTTGTGATCGTAATAATCAGGAAGCTGTCCCACGGATTTCGGGAAACTGATCGGCAGCTTTCCGCCCGGATTCACGTCGCCGAATAAGACGTTCGCCGCAGCGGTTCCACCCTGCTCACCGAGATACCAGCCTTCGAGAATCGCCGGAACGTGCTCCTTCTCGTAGTTGATTGACAAGGGACGGCCATTGATCAGGAAGACGACAGTGGGAGTTCCGGTCTCGACGATAGCTTTGACCAAAGCTTCCTGTGAGCCGAGCAGGTCGAGAGAGTCGCGATCGCCAAGATGCTGCTCCGACCAGGCCTCCCGGTTCGTGCTTTCGTTTTCTCCAACGACAACGATGGCCACTTCGGATTTGTGCGCGACAGCCACTGCAGCGCGAATCTCCTCGGCATCGGCCTTCGGGTCAGGCTGCTCGACTTTATTCTCGTACCATCCGGCCCAGCCTTGCTTTCCCGTGGTGATCTTGCATCCTTCGGAATAGAGAACCTTCACGCTGGGCGGAACGCGCTTGCGAATGCCATCGAGAATGCTGATCTGATTTCCGGGGCCGGGATCTCGACTGTATCCGCCGAGGTGCACGTCGGCGGCGTTCGGGCCGATAACGGCGATCGTCTTCAGCTTCTGAAGATCGAGCGGAAGCAGGTTGTTATCATTCTTCAGCAGAACGATTGCTTCCTGCGCGACTTTCAACGCCAGTTGCTGATGCTCGGGACTGTTGGTGGTTTTCTGTGCGTAGTCCGGATCGACATAGGGATCTTCAAACAGTCCGAGCCGGAATTTTGCTTCGAGAACGCGTTCTACGGCGCGATCAAGTTCCGCCTCCGGAACGATGCCTTCCCGAACCTGATCGACCAGCGTGGCATAGACGGAACCATCCGAGAGGTCGTAATCAACTCCAGCTGCTAATGCTTTGCGCGCAGCTTCGGCAAAGTCGGCGGCCACATGATGAGTTTCGACGAGCATCTGCAGGCCGTTTCCATCAGAGGTCACATATCCGCGGAATCCCCACTCCTGCCGCAGAACTTTGTCGAGAAGCCACGGATTCACGTGAGAAGGGATGCCGTCGATCTCGTTGTATGAAGCCATCACGCTGCCGACGTGGGCTTCTTTCACGCCAGCCTCAAACGGCACAAGAAACGTTTCGCGCAGCTCTCGCTCCGAGAAATTTGCCGGAGCGGTGTTGGTGCCGCTCTCAGGCTGTCCGTGCGCCGCGAAATGCTTCATCGTGGCCATGACGTGATGACGGTCGATCTTCCAGTTTGTGCCTTGGAGTCCGTCGATGGCGGCCACTCCCATGCGCGAGACAAGATAAGGATCCTCGCCGTAGGTCTCTTCGGTTCGTCCCCAGCGTGGATCGCGAGCTAAATCGAGCACAGGAGTGAAGGCTTGATTCACACCCGAGGATGCCATCTCGTCGGCAGCGGCGTTGAAGGCCTGCTGCACAAGGCCGGGGTCCCACGTGCTGGCCAGGCCCAGCACTTGCGGAAAACTCGTACTGCCATACGCCATGAAGCCGTGGAGTGCCTCACCCTGAAAAATTCCGGGAATGCCGAGGCGAGTCTTTTCCATCAGGTAATGCTGCGCTTTGTTGCGGAGCACGGCCGCGTCGCGCGGGCTGACCTGAGAGTCTTCGCGATAGAGTTTTCCCAGATCCTGAAAGATTTCTTTTTCTTCGGGATCGGCAGCATGTGATCGGCGGCGGCCTCCTGCCAGTTGATCGACCTTCTCCTCGAGAGTCATGCGTTGAACGAGGTCGGCGGCACGTTGCTCCGCTGGAAGGGAAGGATCTTCGTAGGCTGGCCGTGACACCTGGGATACGGCAGCTGATAAGAAAATGCCGATCAGGGCAAATGGAAGTACGAAGTGACGAGAACGCATGGAACCTCCCATATCCTGCGCGGGGACTGAGCCGTCGGCACGTTGGGCCGGCTTTGTTGACTGCGGGAAGAATGATTCCTCCCTGCGTCGAACCCGCAAGAAAATCGGTATTGCTGCACTGTATACGAACGGCACCGCGAAGGATAGCACGGACGGGGCAACCGTGATGTGAGCCCGGCATTTTCGGCGCGTTAGTCCGCCAGCACCGGGGCGCTTTGCTCTAGAGATTCAAGACAAAACGCAATCGCTGGGAACTTCAGCCGCAGGAGGATTGGAGGCGCGGGTCGGAATCGAACCGACGCATAAAGGTTTTGCAGACCTCTCCCTTACCACTTGGGTACCGCGCCCTCGACCATACTTTGCGTTCCGGCCGCCTACTTCAATTCGAGCGGCAACGGATCGGGTGGGAATGGAAATCTGGAGCGGGAGACGGGATTTGAACCCGCGACTTCGACCTTGGCAAGGTCACGTTAATCAGCCCGCTCAACGACATACGTAGTTTCGCACGTTCCCCCAATCCCCCGCAAGCACGCCCAAGACGTATCGACTGACGTGTACCGTACATGCACCCTATGCCAATCGCTGCCGCTATCGCTGTTCCGCTGTTCGTGTTTCTCATGCCCGTGTTACTGGTGCTCACCCACGTGGCTCCCCAGTGGTTCGGTCGGGATGAGATTTGGCTGATCCAGCAGCCCGGCATGTTGCTCTTGCCCTTCAGCACCGCTATTTGGTGGATAGCGATCCGCCGCATCGTCTTTCACCGACCGGGTGGGTTCGTGATGCCATGGGTCGTGTTCCTGCTCACCTGCGGGGCTCTGGCATGGCACTGGGGGCTCTTGTGAGCCGTTATCGCCGATCAGATCGTGATTGCCAGCACATCTGCGACCTCGCACGTCGCCGAGTAGTGGCTGTGCTCCAGTGCATCGATGTGCTGGTGCCGGGGCTCGACTCACGGGGCAAGCGCCGTCTGGCGAACGAAATTCTGACACTCGTGGAAGGTCGTGACCGCCGCCCGGCTAAGCAAATCACCGACGCCCAAATCGTTGAGATGGTCTGGACTCACAGCCAGTGCATAAAGCCTCATTGTCCATTGTTGATTTTTGGCCGCCAGTTGGCCACCGAATTGAACGAGTACTTCAAGGAACAGCCGACCCCTCGCACCAGCGACTCTGAAGATTGACTCTAGTACGTTCCGTTTCAGGTTGCGAATGGCTTTCGGGAAAACCCACGGTTTTTTGTTTGGGGCACGTCACATTTACGGCACATTGATTCACTGCACGCTTCCGCTTTTCGCCTTTGCCTTCTCCTCCCTAATTTTCGCCTGTCGAGAAGCGTTCTTAATCTGAGAGGCTTTGTAGTCGAATTCGTATAGAAAGTTGAGCAAGTCCTCCATCACGTCAACGACATCCGACGCCTCGGTCGGGTACATCGCTTCAAGATCGTGCGCCGCATCGTTTCCCGTGAATCGGAACCCGTGCAGGGAATCGATGAGGGTCTTGTTGGGAAAGAACTTGGACAGTCCATCAATTTTCTGTTCTAACTTACCTTGCGTGATGCCCTTGTCGATGCAAACACCCTCAATCAGAGCACGCAACCCAATGGTGCAGAGCAACATTGAGCCGGAATTGAACGCTTCGACCACTTCGTTGTACAACTTCGACAACGGTCTCGGCAGTTTGATGAAATACTTTGGCTGCTTCTTTCCGTAAGTTCTCGGGGGATAGACGAAAACCTCTGGTTGCGGTGCACCGGGTTCCCCTTCAGCCCCTACCATCTCCCAACGATGCACAAGGACTGCCGATTCGCAACCACAACATGCCCATAGGGAATCAGTCCACTCCTCGAAGTACTGATCTTCGGAAGGATCACCCTCATGCCCATGGTGCGTAAACTTCCATTCGTGAATTCGAGCGCCGCCACACTTGTTGCACCAGATTCGCCTCGTTTCTGGCTTGCCATTGGTGCCGTCGATTTGCTCGGTGCCACTCATTGTCTACGCTCCCGTTTGCTCGTTGTAACCTTGCCCGACATTTGTTTCCAATCATCAGGATGGCGTGCCATGACGACATTGTGAGCGGTAGGCCGACCTGAAGCAACACCTGAGTTGGACGAGGACTGGTCGAACCTTGCTTGGAAATGGTGGCGTTCGCTTCGTAGGGACGAACTAGTTGTAGCGACCAGCGGCGGCAAAGGGTTGTTCGGACGATGGCTGGCACCGTGCATCAGAGTGTTCCCGAGATTGGTCACGGGTGAACACCTCTCCGCACACCGCACATTCACCTAGTATCATTGGGTTCTTCGGAAGGTCTCCGTTGGTAAAGATTCTGATAAAAATCTTGCCAACTCGGTCGTCAGGAACCCATTCGCTGCGATTAGCGATGTTATCTTCGGCCATGTTGACCAGCCCTCCTTAGCAGTGGAGTCCCGCCCGATCTGACAACAACGCACTCAGCGGGAACCCACGAGTACCCTGTGACTCTGACTCTACAGGGCGAAACGCAGATGGGGAATTGCCCATTCGTGCCAATAGCGGTCGATTTGGGAACGCCCAAAGGCATCAGGCTGGGCATCAGGCTAAGTTGTTTGTTCTCGGTCGTCGGGGACTCCAAACTTGGTGACCGTTTTGGGAACGGTGTTCGACTAGGTTCTCAAAGGCGGAAGCAGTTGCACATCTGGCGTCGGAACTTTCTGCCGGGGCTCTCCACAGCCATCCCAGAGACCTACCAGTGCCCCGACCGATACCACGAGGCGGTGGCTGGAATCAGTTATGACTGTGCTGTCGGGGTCGATGAGCGTAATGGTGATGTAACGCCAGCGTGCTCGGACTCCCTCGGTCAGGGCTGAACATCAGGAAAGTCGTGACGTTCCCAGTGGTCTTGTCGGTACGCGAGAACTGTCGTCTTCCCGTTTCGATGGTCAATCGACAGCCCTCTTGTGTATTTCACGCCATTGCGCCCCACGACCCCAAGAAGCCGCAGCGGGTTGACCTGTAAAACGACAACGTCATCTCCTTCGGAGACGTAGTTATCGACAATGTAGGGAAAGGCGATTCTGTATTGGCCAAACAGGAAGCCGAAGGCAACCCCATCAGGAGAGATCGTTCCGTCGTGCTCGAAATTCCATTTCAAAAAATGGTCCTTAGGTAGAGCGAATCGGATCAGTTGTTGGGTGTCCATTTCCACTCTCCACACCGTATCGCTTCCTGCAATCAGGACAGTGTTCTGATCGGGGGCTGCGAACGTATGTGGCAGTTCCCAAAGTTCGGTGCGTTTTAGTCCTGAACGGCTTGGGTCGAATTTCGCACTCAACACTTGTTCCCCAGCCAAGTTTGTCTCATCGATTGGGCAAAATGGCTGCTGGGCGGCGCGTGCCGAAATTACGGTGCAGTGGAATACCCAGAGCCGATTGTTATGGGGGTCTGCATAAAAGGGCAAGAGAGTTTCCGACAACACCCGAACCGGAGGCTGAGTCGGGAGTTGCTCTCCACGTGTGCTGAACAAAAGTACTGCAATCGATTCGCTTACGGAAGAATTCCAGTTTCGAATGACGACAACTGAGTCTGTGTCCCTGAGAAAACCAGCCAGATTCGTTCTTGAACCCAATTCTTTGCGAGGTTCAACATCGAAGTCGGAGAGCCACTTCGCCGTCCTAAAATCGGCAACTGCGACCTGAAGCCTTTGGGGCGGCTCGGACTCCGTCGTAATACCCACGGCGACCAAACCGCTCGTGCTATTGAAGAAGAGTGAGCAGTTGTAGACACGCCAACGGGCGGCAGGGTTATCAAGTTGCGACTGCTGCGCTCGATGTTTCAGTGGCAACGTCAGCTTCGAGTTCTGACCAGACAAATCCGCCACCGTCAGTTCGAGCGTGTCCCCGGTGATAGTAGCCATCGCGGAAGTCCCATCGGGAGCAAATGCCGAGCAAGCAGCTAACACAGGAGGTATCTTCGTCCTTGCCGTGCTGGGAATAGCCACCCCAACCAGCAAAAGGATACACATCACTTTTGATCGCGGCATCAGGAAGATGATAATAGAACTTCTCAAATTATTCAGATGGCTGCTGTAAGCAGGCCATTTTGCTCATTTAGAATCAGCCCATCCCGTAGGCTGACAATCGCCCGACAGCCTCAGCCTTCGTACTGGCGCATCTGCTCGACACATCGCTTGCACCAGCGCAAGCCACGCTCGTGCTTATAATCGTGACCACCGCTTCTTGTGTCACAAGGTTCTGCTCTCCTGTCTGGCCTCAGTTGAATGGAGCGATGTTAACACTTTCAGGCCCTATTTACCGCCGCGCAGTTCTCCATGCCCAGCGGCTCGGCGGTTTGGTGGGATCGTACTGTGCATCAAGATTCTTTTGCTGTTTTGGAAAGGCCGCAGTATTAGCAGGAGACAGGTTAGTCACTTGTGAATGAGTTTCGCTGACTACGAAATTCATTTTATGCACGACAGGTCAGGACGATCTGAAAATTCGGGGGGGGAGTGGTTCACTTGAGCCGTTTCCACTTCCCCACTTAACCGAAAGTCCATGAATTGGACGACCAAAACCCTCAAGAGAAGACGGCTCATGATCCAACCTAGCGAAACAATCAAGCTCCCAAGGCCATGTGACCGTGTGAGGTCGTATGGCAAAAAAATCCTTAAAGCGTAACGGTCAGGAATACCAACCGCCCTACCAGTTCTGGCACGAGGCAGACTTTTGGGCCGACGAATGCGTGTCCCGTGGCATGAACTTCATGCAACGGCACCTCTACCGAGCATTGTTGCAGGCTGCCTTCTACTGCTCCACTCGTCCCTATCTTCCGATCATTGACGATGAGTTGTGGATTCTCGCTGACGCGGGAACGCTGGACAACTGGGCGCAAAACAAGACAGCCATCATGGTGAAATTTCAAGAGATCGAAGTAAAGGGCGTGAAAGTTCTATCGCACAAGCGGCTGCTTCGTGACTGGATAAAGCTCATCGAGGGCAGCGAAATGCAGTCCAAACGCAGAAAGGGTAAACAACCCAAAAAGGCCAAGACTGAGGGAGGTAAGGAAACCCCGTCAAATGACGGAGATGGTGACATTGAGGCCAACGAAAGCGAGTTGTGACCACGGTCATCCGTGGTTGTCCACCGATTGCAAATGTTGGTGTGCGGTTAACCACGGATAACCACGGTCAACATTGAGATTGAGATTGCTACAGAGATTGAGGTTGGGATTGAGATTGGGATTGGAATTGGGATTGGAATTGAGGTTGTGATTGCTGATTGTGATTGGGCTTGATGTTGCCTATTGAGACTGACATTGAAAGAGAAATTGAATCGCTTCGCGATCTGTCCTTTTTTCCATTCGCCATCTCTAGCAAAAGCGAAAAACCACAACGAGGGCAAAACCAGTAGGGGGATTTATGGGTAAAAAGACGAGGTTAAAAATAGATGGCCAGAGTTCGGTAGGTCTAAGGCTTGCCTTCAGGTTTTGGATGGAGCTTGGTCGTCCTTCCCAATTCCATAACGCAAAAACCCTAGAGGCATTGTCAACTCCTATGGAGTCCCTGTTCAACCGAAGCGGACTGGACTACGAAAGGTTCAAATGGTTTCTCATCTGGCTATGCCGCTTGGACGATCCTGATGGTGCAAAGTACGGGAATGATTTCACTGCACGAAATTTACGCGCTGCCAGAAATCCCATGGTCTCCTTGGTCAAGCAGTTCCCGATGGCTTTCTACGAAATCTTCCTGCCTAAGGCGGACAAGCGCATCCCCTTACTCATGGAGAAACGCCAGCGGGAGGATGATCAGAGGGCAGCAAAGCGCCAGCCTGAACCCGACAAGCGAGTAAGGTTCGTTGACATTGTGGTTGCTGATGCCAGCGAAGCAAGCATCCGGAACGCACAGGACTTGGACAGGCTGGACGACGCCTTCCCGATGATCCAGCCATTCTCCGGTGAAAGCACGGAGGACTGGATCGACCGTGAGTGTGAAATCTTGAGTGATGACAACTGGCGATGTCCAAACTGCAAGTATGCTTTCGCCATAGATGGAGGGGATGATGCCCGCATCAAGTTTTGCGCTGATTGCGAAGAAGAGAAAGTGATATGGGCGCAAGATGACTGGGAATGGATACATGATCGAGAACCGGAAGAGGTGTTCCGCACGCCGGGCTTTTCGTTTTAGAACCTCCCAGCACCTCTAGGAATCCAATGAATAGCAGAGAGGGATTGGAATGAAGGGCAACAGCGATTGGAAGTCCATACTCGAAAGCGTTGAGTGCGGTGACGTGTTGGCGAAGGTAGATGCCCTGCGAAAGAAAGGCAAGAGCGTCTACCCGAGCCAGAAGGATATATTCCATGCTTTCGAGGACTGCCCCTTCAAGAAAGTTCGAGTGGTTATTCTCGGCCAAGACCCGTACCCCAATGAGGGTCAGGCTATAGGCCGAGCCTTTGCCGTGCCGAAATCGACCAAAGTGCCACCTTCACTCAAGAACATCTTTGAAGAGGTGGGGCGCGACTACCCGAACCAGTTGATGCCGGAACCGACCTTAGAGTCGTGGGCCAAGCAGGGAGTGTTCCTGCTGAACACCACCCTGACAGTGGAGGATGGTCGCCGCAACATCCACGCCAAGATGATTCGGTGGAAAGAGGCAGTGACCATTCCGAGCTTGGAAAAGTTGTCCGCCGAGCGCGAGCATCTTGTGTTCATGCTGTGGGGCGCTCACGCCAAGTCGTTCGAGCATCTTCTAGATCAGCGACGGCATTTGGTTCTTAAAGCGGGGCATCCGTCGCCACTTTCGGTAGCAGGCTTTCGAGGGTGTGGTCATTTCCGCAAAGCCAACAACTACCTCAGCATGCACGGCATCGAGCAAATCATCTGGACGCATCGGCCATGATCACTCCTTTCTCCACACAAGTGATGCACTTGATGGAGGCGCAGTTGTGATTCAGCTTGAAACGGTCTCGGCGGGGTTCGGTTCACTACGGCACGACGATTCCACCTGCGGAATAGACTATTGGCCTAACTCCCCCGATTGTGGGATGCTGAGTTGTGTTCCCCGAACTTGTTGCCCGTCCCCGTTACATTCCCCGTTTCGCTTATCCCGGTGGTAAGGCCCGCTTGGCACGCCGAATTGTTTCCTTGTTCCCCCCGAATGGTGATCGCTTTGTAGAACCCTTCGTGGGTCGTGCCAACATCTTTTTCGCTGTTGCATCTCTTCTGAACTATAAGCGGTTTTGGCTCAACGACACTCGAACCACCAAATTCCTAACCGCTGTGCGTGATTCTGACTTTGCTGTGCCACCAAGGGAGGGCAGGCAGCTACACGACCGGATGAAGGCTATGGTGGATAGCCCTACCTTCAAAGCGACGATGATCTCTGAAAGTTTGGCGAAAGCAGGCGTCGATCCCCGCACGGTATATGACATTCCATGGGAGGTATTCGGAAAAGATGAGAAGGGGAGTCAGCGGAACCTAGCTTACCTAGTTGAACCTTATGTTGTTTTCAGCGGCTCCCGCTACGGTGTTGGGGGGCCTCGAAGGGCCAAGCATGGCGGGGTGTCGCACAAAGGGTATCAACGCAACGTCCACAATGCCCAATTCATCCTTCGATCCACCAAACCCCGCATCACTTCAATGGGCTATCGGGAAGTTCTACAGCAATGTGGGCCGGGGGACATCGTTTACATTGACGGGCCTTACAAGAATAGCGATGTCAAGGCGTACAAACAAACTGACATTGACCACGCGGAGATGGTGGATATTTTGCTCCGCGCCAACTTTCGCTGGGTATTGTCGGAATACGAAGATAGGGGCGGCCATGGGCTCTATCGTATTTTCAGGTGAGCCCATCCGCATTCGTTTACAGAAGAGCATGGACAACACCAACCACAGATGGACGCGGGAATACGTTACTGAATGCCTCTGGTCGAATTTTGAGGCCCCCGTGCTAGAATCCGTTGTCAGCGAAGGGATAAAACGTATGCCAAAGATAGATACAGCAGACTTGCTACAGAGCCTCATGAAAGAGCGGGACGACATTGACGCAGCGATCAGAGCCTTGAACCGCACCTTAGCCCGAAACTTTGCGCCCACAACCTCCAGCCGTCGCACCAAGGCACAGCCTACGAAAGCCTCTGGAAACGGTTCTAAACGTAAGGGTCACAAATGGTCAGAAGCAGAGCGGAAGGCCATGTCAGCTAAGCTGAAAGCCTCATGGGCCACACGCAAAAAAGGAAATAAGTAGAAAGGCTCCGCAACAACCTGATTGCATGACCCTTAGCCTTAGCTGAAACAGCCATGGCCTAAGTATACTTAGGGTATGGCTAGAGCCTTACCTCGATTGCAACGCTTGCCAGTACTTCCTCTCTCGCCGATCAACCTACCTGTTGGCCTTATCCAGAGGCTCATGGTTCTGGTAAAAACGTTTGTGCTTGTCTGGAAGCACGACCATGAGTGAAATGCGTCCACGTGGCTCTGGACGAAGAAGTTGAGCTAAGAGATTTCAGCCACCTCAGTACCAACCTCCCCTTCCATTTCCAATCAAACTAAGGAGGGAAAATGAACAACGAGATCGTATCGTCCGCTGATGTGAAGAAAGAACAGGAGACTAAACCCGCTGCCAAGGTGAAGAAGGTATCGAAACCGAAAGCCAGAGCAAGGAAAGCCGCTCCAAAGAAACTGCGGAAGGCGCAGAAGGCTAAGCGGAAGGCCGCGAAACCCGCCGTGAAGAAACCGATGCAGCGCCGAAAGTTTCCGTACCAAATCGTTCTCAAAATGTGGAAATCGGGCAAAACGATGGAGACCATTGCACGTGCTGTTGGTCGCTACCAGCAGACCGCCGACGATCCGCTGCACAGCTTTAGGGTGAGCTTGATGATGGGCGACAATCATACCTCCCGAGCGACGACAATTAGAATTCCCGATCAGCGACAATAGCCAAGCTCTGGTTTTGGGTTCTTGGCGGCACTCACAATTTGGTGACAGACAAGCAGGTGAGGAGGTTGTTTGCCTTGGGGAAAGTGGAAACGAATCTGGAAACCGCGGCGGCCAAAGCGGGCATGGACGCAAAGACGGCGCGCAAGTATCGCCGGCTGGGGCGAGTACCGAGCGAATTGACGCCTGGACCGCGATGGCGAACACGAGAGGATTGCTTTCAGGGGGTCTGGGAAGAAGTGCAGAGCCTGCTGGAGGTGAACCCAGGGCTGGAAGCGAAAACGATCTTTGAGTATCTGCAGCGGCGTTATGCCGGGCGATTTGCGGATGGGCAACTGCGCACGTTGCAGCGACGAGTGAAAGTGTGGCGCGCGACGGAAGGACCGGTGAAGGAAGTGTTCTTCGCGCAGCGACATCACCCCGGGAGGCTGAGTGCAAGTGACTTCACGCACATGAGTGAGCTGGAGATCACGATCCAGGGGCAGAGTTTTCCGCACCTGATCTATCACCTGGTGCTGACGTATTCGAACTGGGAGTCGGCCACGGTGTGTTTTTCGGAGAGCTTTGAAAGTTTGTGTGAGGGTTTTCAAAACGCAGTTTGGGAACTCGGGAAAGTGCCGCAGCGGCACCGAACCGATCGACTGTCGACGGCGGTAAACAACATGAGCACACCGGCGGAGTTCACCGAACGGTACGCTGGGCTGCTGCGTTATTACGGGGTGGAGGGAGAGAAGATCCAGGCGGGGCAAGGGCATGAGAACGGAGATGTGGAACAACGACATCATCGTTTGAAACGGGCTCTGGCGCAGGAGTTGATGCTGCGCGGGAGCAAGGACTTTGTCAGTGTCGCGGACTACCAGGAGTTCGTAGCGGGATTGTTGGCGCGCTTGAATGCCGGACGAAAAGCGCGCTTGGCAGAAGAAATCGGGGTGATGAAGGAGTTGCCGGAACGACGCTTGGAATCGTGCAAGCGGGAGCGGGTAAAGGTGGACTCGGGGAGTCTGATCTATACGGACCGAAATGTGTACTCGGTGCCCAGCCGGCTGATCGGTGAGCAGGTCGAAGTGCGGTTGTACATGGAGCGGGTGGAGATCTGGTACGGGCAGAAGAAGGTGGAAGAGATGCCGCGATTGCGTGGGCGGAGGAGACACCGGGTGGACTATCGCCACATCATCGACTGGCTGGTGAGAAAGCCGGGAGCCTTGGAGAACTATCGCTACCGGGACGACTTGTTTCCCACGAGCCGATTTCGCATGGCGTTTGATGAACTGAAGGAGCGGTTGGGTTCGCGGGGGAGCAAGGAATATCTGGCGATCCTGGAACTGGCGGCGAAGGAGAGCGAGGCGAAAGTAGATGAGGCGCTGCGCGGGCTGCTGGAAAAAGGCGAAGGATGGGTGAGGGCGGAGGCGGTGCGCGAGCAGTTCAGGGTGGCGGAGCGAAAGGGGAGCATTCGCGAGGTCGAAGTAGCCAGCGTGGACCTGCGAATGTTTGATGAACTCTGTGGGAGTGGAGAGGTGCTGCAATGAATGGGGAGATGGGCCAAGTGAGAACCACGCTGGTGGAAAATCTGAAAGAGCTGCATCTGCCGACGATGCGGGGGTGCTTTGAGGAAACGGCGCGGCGCGCGGAAAAGGAAACGCTCAGTTATGAGCAGTACCTGCTGGAGCTGGCGCAGCGAGAGTGTGAAGAGCGGCGGCGGAAGCGGATCGGAAAGCTACTCAAGGAATCCGGTCTACCTCTGGAGAAGTCCCTGGCAAACTTCGACGGCAAGCGTTTGCCGGTGAAGGTGAGTCGACAGATGAAGGTGCTGTTGGAGGGAGGGTTCCTGGACCGCAAAGAGAATTTACTGATCTTCGGGAATCCTGGCGCGGGGAAGAGCCATCTTCTGTGTGCCATTGCGCAAGAGTTGATCGCCACGCGCGGGAGAAAGATCAAGTACGCTACCTGTCCGCTGCTGGTGCAAGATCTGCTGGCCGCGAAGCGGGATCTGCGGTTAGGCAAGGAAATTAAGAAGCTGGCGAAGTACGACGGTCTCATCATCGACGAGATGGGGTACGTGCAGCAAAGTCGCGAGGAGATGGAGGTCGTGTTCACATTATTGGCGGAGCGTTATGAACGCGGCAGCGTTTTGTTGACGAGCAACCTGCCATTTTCGAAATGGGAAGGCATTTTCAAAGACGCGATGACCACCGCGGCCGCAATCGATCGTCTCGTCCATCATTGCGTAATCCTGGAACTGAACATCCCGAGTTACCGCATGGAACAAGCCAAGAAGAATCGGGATGCTGGCTTGGAGTCCGCAGAAGCAAAGTGAACATCGATGATTTCTTTAACAACAAAAACGCGGCGGCCAACGGGCTGTGGAAAAAGCCGGGCGGTGGAAAGCGAGGAAAACCAAAAGCAGGTTTTCCTCCCTTCCCACCGCCCTTGGAAATCCCGCAAAACCCGCGGGATTCCCACTTTTCCCACAGCCCCGACTGCTGCTGGTATCTCTCAAACAACATCGGGAAATCTAATTGTCGTTGACCGGAAAGAATGCTTGACGCCGGACAGCTTGACCCGTTTTCACAAGGGCGTGCGGATCGGCGGCAAGCTGGTGAGGTTGCCACATCGTGTGTCCAAGAAGGCGCTGAAACTGGCTACCCGTGCGGGGAAGAAGGCTGCTGCCTAAATGGAGGACACTGTGGGCAAGGTGTTCCAAGTTGGGGGGATGTCCCGGCGTTGTCTGGTCTGTGACCAATGGTTTCACCGCACAGAAGCAGCCGAACATTCCCTTAGGCCCTGCGGGCCTTCCGCCGCATCTAAGTCAGTGCTGCACACCACCTGCACAATTTTCCAAGACACAATGTCGAGGAGAAGATGCAGGACTTCGAGCCGTTCGTGGACGCCGACACCGTGGCGTCCTTCCTCAGCCTCACCCGTCGCCGAGTGCTGGAACTCGCTCGTGAAAAGGGCGGCGTTCCGTCTCACCCCGTTGGAACCGGCCCCCGCAAAACCTATCGCTTCCGATTGTCTGAAGTCGCTGACTGGTTGCAGCGGAGACACGTATGACGCCTAAAGGATGGCTTCTGCGTCCCGCTGGCCGTAACTCCACGCTCTACTGCTTCAAGAATGCCTTGGGGAAAACGAAGTCCCGCACACTGGGCTCCGCTGACCTCGATGACGATGAGGCATGGCGGATCATTGGGGGAAAGGGGTATCAACTACTGGCTGGTGCCCCCGATCCCAGCCTCATCACCTTTGGTGACCTCAAGAAGGCATTCCTGCTGGATGGCACGACCAAAGCCGGGCGACCGAAGTCCCGTGGTACCCGCAGCACGGAGGAACGGAATTGCCGCATCCATTTGTCTGAATTTGATGGCCGGAAAGCCGTGGAGATCACGCCCAAACAAATAAAGGACTGGTTAGCTGATCAATCCAGCGGTCTGCGGTCGAAGCTCCATTGGCTCATGAGCAGCATCTACCGACATGGACGAGTGGATGGTCTGATACCCAGCACTTGTGACCCACTGAAGGACATCAGCACCAGCAGCATGACGGACTTCGAGGCGATCAGCCTGAGCCCGGAGGAGACCTTCACTCTGCTGAAGGAAATCAACGATCCCTTAGTGTGGACGCTTGTGGTGATACTGGCGGTGACGGCCCTGAGAGTCAGCGAGGCACTGGGACTACGGTGGAGTGATTTGGACTTCAAGAAGGGGAAGATACGCATCCAGCGGGGATTCACCAGCGGCGGGGGGATCGACAAGCCCAAGTCCCGTGCATCCCGCTCCACAGTGGAGATGCACGAGGCACTTCAGTCCGTGTTCATGGACTGGAGAGCGCAGACCATCTACGCCAAGGAAGGGGACTACATCTTTCCCTCTTATCGCCTGAAAGGTGCCAAGCCCCGTGTCGGCAGCATGCTCGTAGCGGACTACATTCGCCCCGCCGCTGAGAAGCTGGGGCTGCGACCACCGGAGTGCAAGCGGTTTGGGTTCCACAATCTTCGGCACTCACTGGCGAGTTGGCTGGTGGACAGCGGTGTCGAGCCCGTGGTCGTCGTGCGGATGCTCCGGCAGACGGAGGTCAAGATGGCGATGCACTACACCCATTTGGACAAGAAAGCACGCAAGGCGCAGGGGGATTTCCTCGGAGAGTTCCTGAAGGGACAACGTGTGCAGTAACGTGTACAGCAAAACGGCTCCCCGGTGTGGGAAGCCGCATAAAATCTGGAGCGGGAGACGGGATTTGAACCCGCGACTTCGACCTTGGCAAGGTCGCACTCTACCACTGAGTTACTCCCGCTCGACGTGAAAATTATACAGCATTCGACAATTCCAAGACCCGTTTGGAATGGCGCCGCGTTACCGACGTGATCGTCGTTTTCGGCTATGCCAGTTCGAGTTCGATCTTCTTTGCGGCACGATCGACCTTCACGATCCGGAAGCTGCGGATTTGCCCGGCACGCGCAGGCTCGGGCTTCGGAGGACCGCCGCTTCCGGTCTTCCACCGCGTCTGCAACATGGAACTCAGCGAGGAAAGATCGGCTTTGGCCGGTGTGGGAGCCTCGGCATTTTCGGGGTGAGCTTCGGCGAGCTTGCAGGTCGCAAAGATTCCCTCTCCCAGTTCCACTCGAGCCTGATGGGCAGACTCGTCGACCAGGCGGCCCGTAACGACGTCGCCTTCCTTATGCTCGGCGACGTATTCATCGAGACCGGTGGGGACGAGTTGTTTCATGCCGAGCCGCATCTGGCGTTTGTCGGAATCAACCGCCAGAACCACGGCTTTGACGACTTGCCCGGCCCGAAGCACTTCTGCCGGCTGGTTGATTCGCTTTTCAGCGCTGATATCGCTGACGTGGACCATGCCTTCAACGCCTTCCGAAAGCTGTACGAAGGCGCCGAACTTGGTGAGATTCGTGATCGGGCCCTCGACTTGTGATCCGAGAGGGAATCGCTGCGGCACGTCATTCCAAGGATCGCCGAGCGCCTGCTTGAGACCGAGCGCCAGTCGGCGCTCCGCAGCGTTCACACCGAGGATCACGGCTTCAACGGTTTCGCCCTGCTTCACGACATCGCTGGCCTTGCGAAGCTTTCCTCTCGTCCACGACATTTCCGAGATGTGGATGAGTCCCTCAATCCCAGGCTCGAGTTCAACGAAGGCTCCGAAATCGACGATGCGCGTGACAGTGCCGCGAACGCGATCGCCAGCCTTATATTTCTGGGCGACCGAGTCCCAGGGATGCGTCTGCAGCTGTTTCAATCCGACCGAGATACGCCGCTTGTCGCCCTCGCTCGCGAGTTTGAGCACTTTCACTTCAACCTGTTGGCCAACGGAGATTACGTCTGCGGGCTTGTTGATGCGGCTCCAGGCGATGTCGCCAACGTGGAGCAAAGCGTCGACTCCTCCGAGATCGACGAAGGCTCCGTAATCGGTAAGACTGCGAACGGTGCCAGAAACGACGTCGCCCTCCTTAATCTGTCCATAGAGGCGCTCGCGGGCGGAGCGCTCTTCTTCCTCCGCCACAATGCGGCGGTCGACGACGAGGTCTTCGTCTGCCACGTCCAACTTGATGATGCGGCAACGGATCTCCTGTCCAACCAGTTTTTCCATGTCAGCGGCTTCACGAACGCCACTGCGGGAGGCGGGCATGAAAGCACGCACGCCAACGTCGACGCTGAATCCGCCTTTTACTACCGCGGTGACCGTCCCCAGTATCGCCGACTTGTCTGCGAAAGCTTTTTCCAGAGCGGTCCAGTCGGTGGGACGTTCCACTTTGAAGCGGGAGAGTTCGTAGTATCCGTCGAGGTCGCGTCCCTTGACAGTGACGAGCGCCTTGTCCCCCGGCTTAAGCGTCTCTCCTTGAAGGGCAGAGACAGGAAGAATGCCCTCTGACTTGTAACCGATATCGAAGAAAACAGACTCGGCATTTACCGCGATCACTGTGGCTTCGATTTGTGCATGGCCGGCGGCCTTGCGGGAGTGGCTCTTCTGATATTCGGAAAATATCTCGCCGAAAGATTCAGCGTTCCCAGCAGGTTGTTGGGAAGTTTCGGGATTGGAGGTAAGTGGATCAGACATGAGAGATTACGGCCCTCGATTGCGGGATTGATTTATCAGGATATCGCGAAACTTACGGGTGTGCCCACTGCGGATCTTCGTCAGGCTGCACGATCTGGCCATCGCGCATATGAATGATGCGGTCACCGTACTTCGCGGCTTCAGGATTGTGCGTGATCATCAAAACGGTCTGCCCGAGTTCCTGGTTCGACTTTCGCAGCATGCTGAGGACAACCTCTGAATTTTTAGAATCCAGATTGCCGGTGGGTTCGTCGGCGAGAACAACGGTCGGCTTGTTGATGAGCGCGCGAGCTAGGGCGACACGCTGTTGCTCGCCCCCGGAAAGTTCCGACGGGCGGTGAGGGAGGCGCTTGCTCAATCCGAGCATTTCGGTGATGCGGTTGAAATATGCAGGATCCTTATCGCTATTCCCGGAGATTTCCTGTGCCATCTGAATGTTCGAGCGTGCGTCGAGAGTCGGCAAGAGATTGAACTTCTGAAACACAAAGCCAATCTTGTGCTTACGCATGCGGGTGCGCTGCGCGTCGGAAAGTTTAGCGAGGTCATCTCCGTCGAGCACAACGCTACCGCCGTCGGCGCGAGTGAGTCCGCCCAATAAATAAAAAAGGGTAGACTTGCCGCTGCCGGACGGGCCGACGACACTGACGAATTCGCCCTTCTGCACGCTGAACGAGACGCCGCGCAGGGCTTCTACCTCGATCTTGCCTATGTGGTAGGTCTTACGAAGATCTCTCGCCTCAATGAATTCACCGGCCATTCTGGCAAGAATCTTACACGAATTGGCTGGTCAGCCGTGTGCTTGGGGTTCCGGAGGGATCGGCCTCAGGCCACTCCGACGTGGTTGGGAATTGGCGAAAGACGCGGCTGATGCATGCGTTTGGGGCCGCGTTTGCGAACCAGAAGTAAGCGCACACGCTCGAGCAGATCGGCCGGGCCATACATGCCCTTGGTCAGAAAAACGTCGGCTCGCGAGGCGTGATCATAAATGCGCACCTTGCTGGATATCAAAATCGCAGGCGTGTGAGGTGAAAGATCTTTGATCTTGGCGATGAGTTGAGGGCCATCGAGGCCCGGCATTGCCATATCCGCAATTACGAGGTCCACGCCGCCTTGCTCGAAGCGCGCGAAAGCATCCTCACCGTGCGCAAAGCTTGCGACGCGATATCCGCGGGTCTCCAGCATTATTTTCCGGTGGGAAAGGGACTGCTCATTATCATCGACGCACAAAATAGTCCGTTTGGGTTTCATCAGCCTTCTGCATCCCTTAGCCCCGCGAGATCGCAGGAGGAAGGGAAGCTTTTCTCAATATGAAGTATGACGGCGAAATGGATGCTAAAGGGAAATGAAGAGCCTGTAAAGTAGCGTCGATGCTAATGGAACTTTTTGGCTATTGATTTTCTGAACAGTAAATGCGCGCCAGTATTTTCCGCGCGTTGCGCCATTCGCGTCACAAGAAAAATTCTCCGCGGATGACTTCGATTGCATTGCCTCCAACGCGAACGTTAACTATCCCGTTATCGCGGCGCGCTGCGCGCACAAAAATCCTGCTCGGACGGTGCATCTCGATGCCCTGTTCGATGAGGACGCGCTGGTCTGGCTCGGCGACTCCATGCGCGACCATCCACGCTGCGGTGCAGCCGGCCGCCGAACCGGTCGCGGGATCTTCGCCGTTGTAAAAGAGCATGCGCGCGTGAAGGCCGGCCGCTGGATCGACCGTTTCCCGCGTGACGAAATACAGGAATTTTCCGCCCGTCTTTTCCAGGTACTCGGCAGCGCGCTGCAGATCGACTCGCAGCCTCCGCGCCGTTGCCAGCGACTTCAGCGGAGTCACGGTAAACGGGATCCCCGTAGAAACGGTCTGGATGGGCAGCGAGGGATCAAAATCGTCTGTGCCCAAGCCTGTAGCGCGTGCTACTGCTTCGCGGTCATGCTGAAGTCCAAAAACTGGATCGACTTGTGTCATCTCGCCAAACACAGGCTCGCCTTGCGAATCCTCGAATCGCACTGGAACTCTTCCCACATTCAGTTCGAGAACGATTTCCTTCGTGCCCGAGTGTCCACGCAAGGCGAATGCGGTTCCAAGAGTAGGATGTCCGGCAAAAGGCAGCTCTTCCTGGACCGTGAAAATTCGTACGCGCACGCCTCGCTCGCGCTCGACGTGCGGTTCCCGTGGAAGAATGAACGTGGTTTCCGACAGGTTCGTCTCTTGCGCAATCGATTGCATTTCGGAATCGCTCAACCCGCGCGCATCCGCGAGGACGGCCAGCGAATTTCCTTCGAGCGGGGTTGAAGCAAAAACGTCCCATTGCGTCATCGCGAAACGGCGAGATGGCTTGTTCATTCGATTTCTCGCTTTGAGTCTGCAAGAGAAGCGATGACGAGAGCTCAAGCTGCGATGCAGAAAAGGTTTTGCGACGAGGACACGAAATGCGGTGAATGCGGTGAACCCCGTTGACACGCCGTATTTGACGCGCCTATGCTTAACCAATGATCTGCTCCTTGATCGCCGGAATGATGTGTTGTTGTTGCTCGACGCCGGCGTGGGCATAGGGGCATCAGCGAAATTCTTCCCATCCCACCCGGCTAGCGGGTGGGTTTTGTTTTCATCCGCTTTTCTTAGCTGGGCCCGGGTAGGGCGACTTTCGAAAAAATCTTCAGCCGATTAAATTTATGAGAAGGAGACAGCATGTCTACCGCGACCGCAAGCGAAACATATACAGTTCCCAGAATTAATGACACGGCTCCGGACTTCACCGCCGAAACCACACAGGGTACGATTCACTTTCACGATTGGATCGGCGACCACTGGGCCGTTCTCTTTTCGCACCCGAAAGATTTCACCCCAGTTTGCACCACTGAGCTCGGTTACATGGCGAAGCTACAGCCCGAGTTTGCCAAGCGTGATGTGAAGATCATCGGCCTCAGCGTGGATCCGGTCACGAATCACAGCAAGTGGGCGGCCGACATCGAAGAAACGCAAGGCGCGAAGGTGAATTATCCGATGATCGGCGATCCGCAACTCAAGGTTGCCAAACTGTACGGGATGCTTCCGGCCGATGCGGGCGAAACTTGCGACGGCCGCACGGCTGTCGATAACGCTACGGTTCGCACAGTGTTTGTGATCGGGCCTGACAAGAAGATCAAGCTGCAGCTCAGCTATCCGATGAGCACTGGTCGCAATTTCGACGAGATCCTGCGTGTGATCGATTCGATGCAGCTCACGGCGAAGCACAAAGTCGCAACTCCGGTAAATTGGAAACCCGGAGACGACGTGATCATCTCGACGGCGGTCTCGAACGAAGAGGCCCAGCAGAAGTATCCTGGCTTCAAAACACTGAAGCCGTATCTGCGAGTTGTGGCCCAGCCGAAATAAGAGCGTTGAGAATCCTTTGTGGATGCTTTCCGGCGTCGGATGCTGAGAGACGAAGTAGTTTCAGCATGCGACGCCGTTGCTATTCTTGTGGCTTCTGTCTGAGGAGATTTGTTTTCGCTACACGATTCCTTTGAATTCAGCAGACACACTCTTGGGCAGACAGACGTAACCAGGTCGTCGGGCGACGCGTATGAGAGGATCAACCTCGAATCAGCCGCTACTCCGCAAGATCCGGTTGAATAATGAGTCAGTCGGACTCGATCGCCAATACAGTATCAGTGCCCGATTGCATTGATACCGGGCGCTGGTTGTCGGTTCGAAGCTGTTCGGCATCCACCGCCGCCTGACGGATTCGGTCGGTAAGCTCCAGCATTCTCGCCCAGGAGTCTTCTCCCAACGCCATTCGGAGCCGGTACTGAGCTCGCTCCCAGTAGGGCAGAGCATTCTTGAAAGTCTCCACGCCCTTTTCCGTAAGGCTGTAGATGCGCTCGCCATGCCGGTCGCCTCTTCGAATCTGGATGTAGTCTTTTCTGCGAAGCCCACCGAAACGCCGCGAGAGGGTTGGAACGGCGATGGCGAAGTCACGCGCGAAATCGCATTGCGCAACTTCTCCTGCTTCGTGAATCGCCTGCAAGATCACGAATTGTGTGCCTTTCAGGCCGGTGGGCGCGAGGACTAGATCGTAAAACTGAGTTATCGCGCGGCTAGCTGTCCGTAATGCTGCGAACGCCGACGAGGTGCTCTGCTGGTCTGCCGGCGAAACGCTGACGCTATGGGCGGCAGGGTCGAGGGCAAGTGTATTTGCAGTTGCGCCGTTTCCGTTCGAGACCTGCGCTGCCCCACCCTTGTGCGAGCCGTTGTCTTGTGAGGTCCGGGGGCGGACTGCGACGGAGAGTCCTGCAACTATTTCATGAACTCGTGCAGTAGAGGATTGTGAAAAGGTTTTTGTAAGGGGTTCCTGTGAATTGCGAGCCGGTGAGCCATTGTTGTGCTGCATGATGGGCGTTCCTCGCATAGCAAGTCCGCTATAACGGATATGATACATCCAAATAGTTAACATTTGGCAGCCGATATTCAAGGCGATGCGAAAGTCCTATTGCGGCTCGATGACCATAAAGGTTGTATTACCTCCCCGGTTCACCAATAGCACTAAGGCCTGGTTGCCACTCTGTTGCACGAGACGGTCATAATCGCCGACTGAGTTTACCGGCTGGCGGTTCACTTGTTCAATCACGTCGCCCCGTTGCAGTCCTGCCGACGCTGCTGGGGAAGCTTCGGCAACATTGGTTACTACAACCCCTTTAACGTCAGAATTTAAGCCAAGTTGATTGCGAATGTCCGAAGTAAGGTCCTGAACCTCGACTCCGCTCATGGCATTGTTTTCTTCGGAGCCCGCGGGCGAGGTCCCGGCTTTCTTCGTACTGGGAACTTCTCCCAGGACTACAGTGAAACCCTTAGACTCTCCACTGCGGTCCACCTTGAGATGCACTGTGGCTCCCGGGGCCATAGTCCCGACTTTCAGGCGAAGGTCATTCGGACCGGTGATCGGTTGTCCGTTGAGTTCGGTAATCACGTCGCCTCTTTGGAGACCAGCTTTGCCACCGGGGCTCGTTGGTTCGACATTCCCCACTAACGCGCCCTTTTCGGCGGGAACGTGGAAAGCCTTGGCCAGATCCGGCGTAACCTCCTGAATGCCAACTCCAATGTAGCCACGGTCGACCTTTCCGTGGCGAAGAATTTCGTCCATGACGTACTTCGCCATGTTGATAGGGATTGCGAAACCGATGCCTTCATTTCCGCCTGAGCCGCCGCCCGAAAGAATCGCAGTGTTGATCCCAATGAGTTCGCCACGGGCATTCAAAAGAGCTCCGCCGGAATTGCCGGGATTGATCGCGGCATCCGTCTGGATGAAATCCTCGTAGTCCTCAATATCGAGCCCATTGCGGCCGGTTGCGCTGATGATGCCCATCGTTGCGGTCTCGCCCACCCCAAAGGGATCTCCGATTGCAAACGCGTAATCGCCGACGCTCAGCTTCGACGAATCTCCGAGAGTTACAGTGGGCAATCCGGTGGTCGCAATTTTTACGACCGCAATATCTGTCTTCGGATCCGTTCCAACGATCTTGCCCGGGAATTGCCGCTTATTGGCCAGAATCACCTTTATCTCACTGGATTTTTCAACGACATGGTTGTTAGTGAGAATGTAGCCGTCAGGGCTGACGATAACTCCCGATCCAAGTCCCATCTCCCTCTGCTGCTGGGGCTGCATCTGCCCGCCAAAAAAGCGCCGGAAAAACGGATCGTTGAAAAACGGATTCTGCGGAGCGGTGACGATCCTCGAAGACGTGATGCTGACTACTGCGGGAAGAACCGGTGCCAGGACGGGAGCGAAGCCTTCTCCATTGGGTGGTTCCGATTGGTGGCCGGCTTTCGACTGCCCGATGTACACCGGGATTCCGCGCGACGAACCGAAAACTGTGTGTCCGGACCAGGAGGTAAGTCCAACGCCAAGAGTGGCTCCCACTACGAGAATACAAACTGCGATAGCGATGGCAATCGAATGGCGAATGTGCATGAAGCGTTCCACGATGTTAGTCCTCCAGCGCACAAGTACAGATTCAGATTTGCGCCGCACTGTTGGCTTGGGGAACAGTGGCAAGTCGGGCGTTGACGACTCAGGAAGTATGAGTTAGCAGCTTCTCGGCGAAATCTCCTATCTCCTCTCGCGCTTTCGATTCGGTGCTGCTGTCGAGAAGCGCAAGCGTCGCGCCAAACCACCGGTCCAGGTCTGAATCTTCGAATCGATCGTCCTGCCGCGCGTTGGTATACCTTTTCGCCAGATTCCCCATCCTAGAAAGAAGTCTTCAACGTGGCGCATTCCGACTTGGATGTTAGCGACATCTCAAAACGCTGAGAGGCAAAATTCATAGTTGACGCGCGAAGGCGAGCCCCGGCTTCTTCTGGAATCCACCCTTCTGGGTGTGATTGGGGCACTGAGCGCTCGCCTCTTCATGTGGATGCTTCACATTTGTAATCGTCTTCTCCTCTACGGGATCGCGAGATATCGTGCGCCGGACATAACTGCCGGCGGGTCGGTTGTGGCGCAGAGCATCGGCTCTCACGGGCTCTGGTGGATACCCATCGTTACCACGCTAGGTGGACTTGTCTCGGGGATCCTCGTCTATCGTTTTGCGCCCGAAGCCGAAGGTCACGGCACTGATACCGCTGTCGACGCGTTTCATCGCAAAGAAGGGATCATCCGAGCGCGCGTTCCACCGATCAAAATGGTGGCTTCTGCAATCACGATTGGGTCAGGCGGATCTGCCGGCCGCGAGGGACCAATCGCGCTAATCACGGCCGGCTTGGGTTCGGTTTACGCACGCATAGCTCATCGTCCCGAGGAAGAGCGCCGGCTTCTCTTGCTCGCGGGTATGGCCGCAGGCTTGTCTGCTATCTTCCGTTCGCCCATGGGAACTGGGGTGTTCGCGATTGAAGTCTTGTACGGAAACATGGAATTTGAAGTTGGCGCGCTACTTTACACTATGCTCTCGTCGGGCGTCGCGTACGCGCTGAATGGGGCCTTTATTGGTTTCCATCCCCTGTTCAGAGTTCCGGTCGTGCCTATGCCGGCGTTCGCCGATTATGCGGCATTCGTGGTTTTAGGTTTGGGGGCAGGCATCATTGCGACTGTGCTGCCGCAGGTCTTCTATTACATGCGTGACTTTTTTCGTGAGTTGCCCATTCCCGCCTGGAGCAAACCTGCGATCGGCGGCCTGTGCGTCGGACTGATCGCGCTCCGGCTTCCGCAAGTCCTCGCAGGAGGCTACGGATGGATTCAGCTCGCGATCGACGGCAAGCTGACACTGTTCGTCCTTCTGATCCTGATTGTCGCGAAGATGTTCGCGTTTGCATTTACCGTTTCGTCGGGCGGTTCCGGCGGCGTATTCGCTCCTACCTTGTTCGTCGGCGCAATGCTGGGAGGCAGCTTCGCGATTCTCCTGCACCAGCTTCCTGCGGTTTTCGTGATCGTGGGAATGGCCGCCGTGTTTGGCGCCGCGGCTCGCGTGCCTATCGCAACCATGCTGATGGTCACCGAAATGACGGGTGGCTATTATTTGCTGGTTCCGGCTGGGATGGCAGTGATGATCGCCTACCTGCTGCAGGGGCGCCTTGCCTCGGCACTCAAGTATCGAAGCTTGTATGAAGGCCAAGTCCCGACGCGGCAAGATTCTCCCGCGCACTATCTTGAACACATCCAGGTTGCGCTGCAGCTTTTGGGTAAAAAAAATCTTCCCATGATGGATGAACTCGGTCATCTCGACCTTCTGCGTTTGTTGCGTTCGCGGATCCGTTTTGATCTGCCGGGAGGACGACAGCTCACCATGGGAATCGTCAAGGAGGATAGCCCGATTGTGGGTCAAACGCTTCGCAGTCTGTACCAGAAACTAGGGCAGGAGGACTTTGAAATTGTGGCGATTCGACGTCGCGAGCACATCCTGTTGCCTCACCGGGATACACTTTTGCAGCCTAACGATCGCGCCATCATGATTGTCTCGCAGGCGGCGCGGGCGCCCCTCGAGAAATACCTGGCTCCGGCGCCAGAAGCGGAGGAAGGTGGTGAAGAATCTCCTGAGACTCAATCCGCTGCCTGAACCGATGGCACAAACGACAAAGGTTCTTGACGCGCCACGAAGCGGTATCCCACCCACGGCTCGGTGAGAAGGTGCCTTGGGTTTCGAGGGTCGGCTTCAATCTTCTTTCGCAACTGGTTTACGAAGACTCGCAGATATTGAACCTCGTCGCCGTGATCTGGTCCCCAGAGCGCTTGCAGCAGTCTGCGATGAGGAAGAATCTGCCCGGCATGCGCCGCCATATAACGAAGTAATTCGAATTCTTTCGGAGTCAGGTGGACTTCCCGGTCGGGCATGCTGACGCGATGAGTCGCAAAATTCACAAGCGCATTATCCAGCGCCAACATTTGAGGAACAGTTTCTCGAGGGGACCACCTTCGAAAGATTGCGTCAATGCGCGCGAGAAGCTCCTGACTTCCAAAAGGTTTCGTGACGTAGTCGTCAACTCCCGCGCTGAATGCTTCCACTTTGTCCTTTTCAGAACTGCGGATCGAAAGCGCCACAATCGGTATGTCAGAATCGCTTCGAATCCTGCGGCAGAGGTCGAGTCCGTCGACATCGGGCGGCGCCAGATCCAGCAGGACAAAATCACAGCCCTCGCTGGCCAGCTTTCTTAAGCCTTCTTCGGCCGACTCGGCCTCCATTACGTTGTATCCGTGACTCAGAATTGACGTGCGCAACTTCTTTCGGGTCTGGACGTCATGATCCACTATCAACAGTTTGTGGGGTGTCACTGTTGACCTCCAAGAATTGGTTTTTTGCGGATGAACCCCGGGGCGTACTAACAAATGAGATGACAGTTCGGGCGGAATGGAAGCCAAAAATAAAGAAAAAATAATCGTCTCGCTAATGTTGCGAGTTTCCCTCTGTCGGAAGTTGACGCTTGCTCTCACCTTATGGCGGTGTAACGTGCAGATTAGACATGCACGTTATGAGATCTAGGACGCTTGGAATCCAGGTCTGTGGCGCCCACGCCCAAGCGATGCATGGCTCTCACCAATCTTTCCTTTCTTATGCCACTCTGGAGGAGAAATGAGCCGTCGTCAGGCACTTCTGGGCTTGATCGTTGTCCTGCTGTTGCTACCGGTCGCACTGTCAACCGATGCTAATGCCATCCCGGCTTTCGCGCGAAAGTACGGACTGCGCTGCTCCGCGTGTCACGAGTCCTGGCCGATGCTCAATTATTTCGGTCAGAAGTTTAAAGACAATGGCTATCAGTTGATGAATGACCGTGATTCGCCGGTCTGGCAGAACCCATCCTATTGGCCGGTAACTTTTCGTATGACTCCAGTATGGCACAGAGTCAGTACCGGTAAGGTTCTGGTTGATTCGTATCCCGGAGGGGCGCTGGTACCGGATAGCGGCGTTCGGCGTGTCACCACCTCCGGCTTCGACCTGAGCGGCCTTGATTTTCACACGGGCGGCACCTTGGAGAAAAACTTCTCGTTCTACGTTCTGCCATCGTCTGATAACACCGGCGCGTTTCATTTCGAAACGGTCATGGCGAGACTCGATAACATGTTTGGCAGCACCTGGTTAAACCTGAAGCTCGGCAAGTTCGAACTCGACAACCTATTATCGGAAAAGAGAATTCTCACCCTCACTGGCAACGGCGGCGTATACCAGCTCTACCACTTCATCCCTGTCGGCGACGGTAATATCTTCGGTCAAATGGGCGACAACCAACTCGGTGTGGAATTGATGGGGCACTCTTATGACGATAGGACCCGTTACTCCGCTGCTCTCCTCAGTTCGACCGACGGCAATGTGGGGCTCCCTTATGGCAGCGCCTACACGGGATTCTTCACCTTTAGTCAGGCTTTCGATGCCGGCAAGATGGGAGTCGAGCGAATCGGCGGTTATGCAATGTTTGGCGAGGCGCCAACTTACTATCAGACATCCGGAGGAACTGCTCTGTCCGGTACCGGAATTGGAAACAAAGGATTCAACCGAGAAGGATTTGTTGGTCTGTTCTACTTCGGCCGGCACGTCGACCTGACGGTTGTCACACAGCACGGATCGGATAGCGCCTGGTTTGGTCAGGGGTATGGCGATCCTATCGATGTGGCTGGAGCGCCTAATAACTTACCCGGCACTGCACTTCCGGTGGGCTCGCAGGCGCCGGCATGGAATGGCGTGCTGTTTGAACCACACTACGTTGTCAGCCCGCAGTTCATCATACTTGGCCGCTACGAGACGATTCGAATGTCGCAACAAGCCGATGGTGCGGCCTACACCGCAACCGGGTCCAACGGAATTACGGGTCCCACCGCTTCTAACTACGGGAACATTTCCACCTACACGGTTGGGTTCCGCTATAACCCGTTCATGACCAGCCGTGCCGGCTTTGCCTGGCACAACGAATACAACTGGCTGCATCAGGATGGTACCGGACCGACTCTTGGATTGAGCACTGTGAACGTCAACACCAGCGAAGTCCTGACAGGATTTGATTTTGACTTCTAGAAAGGAACATCGAATGAACTCGCAATTACTCAGATGGCTGCGCCCCATGCTGATATCTGCCCTGATCACTGTTCCCAGCTTCGCTCTGGCGCAGCTCACCGAATACCAGCAGGAGCAATGGCTCAACACTCCTGCCGTCACGAGCCATATTGGGAACATCACGGGCAATGCGCGGGCGGCGGCGGTGCCGTATCGCCGGTACTGTGTGGGCTGCCACGGCGATCTTGGGGACGGCAATGGGGAAAACGCGGCTTGGTTTCAACCCCCCGAGTTCCCGAAACCCCGGGATTTTCAGCTTGCAGTCTTCGAGTGCCGTTCCACGCCCACGGGAACTTTGCCAACGGACCAAGACCTGTTCGACACCATCGCTCGCGGATTGGATCGGTCCAATATGCCCCCATGGAGCACTTTCACAAAACAAGAGCGCGCCGACTTCGTTGCCTGGATAAAGCATTTCTCTCCACGTTGGCAAAACGAAAAACCCGGCACCCCAATCCAGATTCCGGCTGAGCCGGAGATCACTCCCGAACGCGTCAAGGCCGGACAGGAAGTTTATGCGCGGGTGCAGTGCTGGAAGTGTCACGGTGTTACTGGTAAGGCAAATGGGCCTTCCGCCTCCACGCTTACAACTGACCTCAATTTACCCATTCTTCCTTATAACTTCTCCGAAGGCGCCCGTCCGAAGTGCGGCAGCACCGATCGCGATATCTACCGTATCTTCATGACCGGACTCGATGGCACGCCGATGCCCTCATTTGCCGACAATATCAAGCCGGATGAGGCATGGGAACTGGTGTTCTTCCTGCGGACACTGGAACCGCCGAATGAGTACAACAAGAAGGAACGAACGATCGCCAAGCAACTCAATTTGAAACCGATCAATCCAAACGCCGGCGGTCAGTAGCTATCGAACGTTTGCCAGGAACAGGAGAGAAAGAAATGAAGAGTTATTACCAACAACGATTTGCCGCGATCTTCGTCACTATTGCCCTAATTTGCATTGCAGGGCTGATGCTCAACCAGAGAGTTCGCGCGGCAAGCGACGGGTCGATCAAGGGAACGGTAAAACTTGACGGTACGCCTCCGCACATGAAGGGCATCGACATGTCGAAGGACCCGTATTGTGTAAAGGCAAACGCTGGCCACCCGGTCCATCTTCAGCTCGTCGAAGTAGGGAATGGTGGCGGTCTGGAGAATGTAGTGCTCTATATCTCTCAAGGCTTGAGTGGAGCAGAAACTGCCCAAAAGCCAACGACCGTGCCCGTCTTCGATCAGAAGAATTGTATGTACAGTCCACATGTGCTGGCAATGGACGTTGGCCAGGACTACAAGGTAATTACTAGCGATCAAACTACACACAACATCCATCCGGAACCAAACCCGATGACGGGGAACATTCCGTGGAACCGTTCACAGCCGCCTGGCGCCGCTCCTATCGTGCAGAGCTGGAAGGCCGAGGAAGTCGCTATCCCGGTGAAGTGCAACATTCACCCGTGGATGCATGGCTACTTTGTGCCTGTAAAAGGACCGTATGCCACGACGGATGACAATGGCAATTACACAATCGAGAATGTGCCGCCTGGTAACTATACAGTTACCGCGTGGCAGGAAACGTATGGTACTCAGGCGCAGAAGGTAACCGTGGGCGCCGGACAAGCAGCAACGTTGAATTTCACATATAAGGCGAAGTAATTCCTGGGTACGCAGCGGTGCCGAACGGCTCTCTGTGATGCAGTCTGATCGGCCCGCTGCAGTACGAGGCGAAACCTATGGCGAAGCTGCTGGCAGTAACGATCATCATCATTGCGATCGGTTCAGCCATTCCAATTGTGGGACACTTCTGGGAGCCGCCTGCTAACGTCTCCACCCACGGCCATCTTATCGATGATCAGATGTCGGACACCATGGTGGAATCCGGCATTTGCTTCCTCGTTTCCCAGATCGCGCTGGCGATCTTTATCTGGAAGTACGCGAACCGTGGTCGCGAGCACAGTATTGGCAGGTTCCCCGGAGGCGCTCTCGGACTCGTAATCCTGGCCTTTCTTGTCGTCGGTTCCGAAGTAATCGCTCTCGGAGTTATGGGGTCGCGCGCCTGGGCAGAGGTCTACTTCAAGCAGCCCGGACCAAATGCGATGCCTGTGCAAGTGCAGGCTGGTCAGTTCGCCTTCTATTTCCGCTATCCAGGTCCTGATGGGATGTTTGGTCCAATCCATCCTGACATGATCAGTGAGGCGACCGAGAATTTCTTCGGACTCGACACCACCCATGATGCGGCATCGAAAGATGACATCGTGACCGCTGAAATGGATATCCCGGTTAATCGAGAGGTTCACCTCCTGATGCACTCTAAGGATTTGGGGCATTCCTTCTTCGTGCCCGCGATGCGCATCCAGCAGGATTTTGTGCCCGGCCTTGACTTATCCCTCCACTTTACGGCCGCTAAGATCGGCCGGTACGAGATCGTGTGCACCCAACTGTGCGGCTTGGGTCACTACAATATGAAAGCCTATCTCAATGTTCTTTCGCCGGATGACTTCGATAAGTGGCTCAAGCAAGAAGCGGCACTGCAGTAATACTTCGACGCGGACTACGACCTCGGGAGAGACTCCATGCATAACATGCCGGCAGATCCTACGCTGCATCACGCGCCTCCACAGGGATTCATCCGGAAATATATCTTCAGCATCGATCACAAAGTGATTGGCAAGCAGTACTATGCTCTGGGTCTTCTCGCGGCATTTACAGGAATGGTGCTGTCCTGGATCATGCGCATTCATTTAGGCTGGACGAACGCCAAAATCCCAGGGGTTGGCTTCTTCACGCCTGTCGGCGCTCCGGGTGGGGTGATCACTCCCGAGTTATACCTGCAGATCATGACGATGCATGCAACCCTGATGGTGTTTTTCGTACTGACCGTCGCTCCCTTTGCCGCCTATGGAAACTTCTTTCTCCCCATCCAGGTGGGAGCCGAAGATATGCCCTTCCCCCACATCAACATGATGTCGTTCTGGGTTACGTTCGTAGCCTTCTGCGTTCTGGTGTCGTCCTTCTTTGTGGGCGACGGCCCGGCCCTTGCTGGTTGGACCGCATATGCACCTCTCAGTGCGGTGGGCTCTGCCGCCGGCCCGGGACAGGGATTGGGTCAAATTCTCTGGGCGGCGTCTATCGCCATCTTCTGCGTAGGGCAGTTGCTAGGCTCTCTGAATTTCATCCCCACTACTCTTGATCTTCGTGCTAAAGGAATGACTTTCAGTCGGATGCCTTACACCGTATGGGCGTGGTTCATTACGTCCCTCATGGGACTAACAGCGTTCGCAGTCCTGATGCCGGCGTGCATACTGCTTATTCTCGATCATGTTGCTGGTACGAGCTTCTTTGTGGCATCCAACTTGGTCATAAATGATCAACTGGTTCCCCACGCTGGTGGATCGACCCTGCTCTGGCAGCACCTGTTTTGGTTCTTCGGTCACCCGGAAGTGTACATCGCGATCGTGCCTGGTATGGGAATCGTCTCGCATGTGCTCTCCACCAACTTACGGCGGCCTTTATTAAGTTACAAAGTCGTTATTGGGTCCATGCTTACGATCGCATTCCTTAGCTACATGGTCTATGGGCATCACATGTTTGTCAGCGGCATGAATCCGGTGTCGTCGTTGGCATTCTCGTTCCCGACGCTGATTATTACGATCCCTGCCACTATCATTGTGTTGATTTGGCTGGGGAGTATTTATAAATCGAGGCTTAGGATCAATAGCGCCTCTCTATTCGCCCTTGGGTTCATTTCCATGTTCATCTCTGGCGGAATTAGCGGCTTCTTTCTGGCCCAGCCAACCATCGATATCATGCTGCACGCTACGTACTTCGTGGTAGGGCACTTTCACCTGGTGATGGCGGTTGCGGCTATCTTCGGCATCTTTGCCGGCACTTATTTCTGGTTCCCTAAGATGTTCGGCCGGATGATGGACGAGAGGCTCGGCAAAATCCACTTCTGGCTTACGTTTGTAGGTGCCTACTGCATCTTCATGCCATTCCACTATCTCGGGTTTGCTGCAAATGTTCGCCGCTATCAGGCGTTTGTCGATGACTACACAGTGCATCTAATCCCCGTCCATCAGTTCATTACGGTGGCCGCGCTGGTTACTGGGGCGGCTCAGTTCATCTTTCTTTATAACCTCTTTCACAGTCGATTCTGGGGAAAGCCAGCTCCAGAAAATCCGTGGGAGGGAACATCGCTGGAATGGACGATTCCATCTCCGCCACCGTTCGACAACTTCGGCGGGAAGCATCCAATCGTGACGCACGACGCCTATCAGTACGGCGTGGATGCTCCGGACGGCAAAGATTATGTTATGCAAGATGCTCCAGAAGGAATCGCGCCTCGAGCGCCAGCCGAATCGTAGTCGGTTTGGCAAGGGTCGATATTCAGGGAGTTAAGCAAAATGCCCGTTGATGTTCACGAAACCGAAAAGAGCATATCGATTCCGAGATTAGGCGGATCGGGTCATGATCGGCCGCCACGCATGAATGCGAATGATGGCCGCCTTCGTGCGTTGCAGGATGGATCGCCCCCTCCTGGCAGCACCGCCATCTGGGTCGGAATCGCCGCGATTACTATGACCTTCGCCGCGCTCACCAGCGCCCTCGTCGTTCGGCAAGGCTCAGGCATGGATTGGCAGCGCTTAGCGTTGCCTAATATTCTTCTGCTGAACACGCTGATTCTTCTTGTCAGCAGCGTCACCTTGGAGCTGTTCCGTCGGGACTTTCTGCCGGCTACAGGAATGGCTGATCCTCAGTCGCAGGTAACCGGCTTGTGGCTATACGCGACGTTACTGCTGGGGATGTTCTTTGTTGCCGGCCAATATATTGCATGGAAACAGCTGCAAGGAGAGGGGCTGTATCTTGCAAGTAATCCGAGCAGTTCATTTTTCTATCTACTGACCGCGGCGCATGCGCTGCACGTGCTGGGCGGGCTAGGTGGACTGACGTACATCCTCGTGAAGTTGCGAAGAACGACCTTGCGCAAGAGCACACTCGATGTGGCCACGAAGTACTGGCATTTCATGGATGTGCTTTGGGTGTACCTGCTGGTACTGCTGTGGGCGAAACTCTAGCGAGCTAGAGGTCGGGAGGAACTGTGAGCGAAGCGCACATGATTGCTGGGCATCAGATGCACGGAGAAGGGCATTCTGCAGAACTTGTAGAGCAGTCTCCTTTTGCGCTTCCTTCCAAGAAGCTCGCTATATGGTTGTTCATTATTGCCGACGCCGCCACATTCGCGGCAATGCTGGTGGCGTACGGATTTATTCGCAACGCAGATCCGAACTGGCCTCGCCCTTTCCACAGCATTGCCAATGTCGCCCCGATGACCTTGATTCTGCTCACCAGCAGCTTGACCATGCTATTTGGCGTACAAGCAGCCTATGCAGGAAACAAGAAGGCCGCCATTCGCTGGGTTCTGTTCACCGCCCTTTTAGCCGCGATATTCGCCCTTCTCCATATCCGCGAATGGTTCGGGTTGATTGGTGAGGGCCTGACTCTGTCTAAAAATCCGTGGGGAGGATCGCAGCTGTTTGGCGCCACATTCTACGGCGTGACCGGGCTTCATTTACTCCACGTGATCGGTGGTTTCTTTGTTTTGCTTTTCGTGACACAGCGTTACAACAGCGGGCGGTACGACGCGAATCACATTGAAACTGCAGGCTTGTACTGGCACTTCGTAGATTTGGTGTGGATGTTTGTCGTGCCGCTGGTTTACCTGTTGAATTTCTCACGGTAGATTGACACTGGAAAGGGGCGCCTATGAAAGCCGGACAGGTGAGGGGGATGGGAATTTCAATTCTGATGTACGTCGTGCTCCTGGTCATTGCAGCCCTTCAATTCTTGATGGCGTTTTCGAGCCTCACGGTACACGAGATGCTCGTTCGCATGCTGATTCTCGCGTTCATCGAAGCGGCGATTGGAGTCCTTTTCTTTATGCATTTGTGGACCGAGAAACGCACCTTTATACTCTTTGTGCTCATCGGCGTCTTTGCGATTGCGGCCATGCAGTATGGCTGGACGGATAGCTTCCGCCTTGTCTACTGTGGAGAGAAGTGTTCATGATGGGGCGGGCTCACCGGTTTGGAAGATCGACTGCGGTCGTGGCAGTGGCTTTCTGTATTCTGCTTCTATTTTCGACCATTCCAGCCCACGCTCAAGGCTGCGCCCTTTGC
Organism: uncultured Acidobacteriota bacterium; assembly: GCA_963763845.1. GTDB lineage: Bacteria > Acidobacteriota > Terriglobia > Terriglobales > Acidobacteriaceae > Sulfotelmatobacter. Next base: position 608,246 of record CAVXPX010000001.1, on the reverse strand, counting down.
TATACGCAGGCTGCTTCATCGGGTCATCGAATGATCCAGGCGTTGCGCAACGGCATCCTTATACTCGTAATACCTCCGATGTTTCTCTCTGTCGCGTTCACCGTTCTCGTTTATCGTAAACGAAATCAATTTCGAGACAGTGTCTATCCATCGAGGCTGAGTACTTTCTCCGGGCAGCAAGGAGAACGCTCGTCGCGACAGGTTGGGTTTCTCAAGGGCGATTCGATTCGCTTGGGGCCAAAATGGCGACACAACTGACATCCCGTCCATTGAAAGCGCAGCCGTCACTGACTTCACAGCTGTCGGATTACTACGCGCTCACCAAGCCTGAAGTGAATCTCCTGGTTGTGATCGCCACAGCTGCGGGGTATGTGCTGGCAAGTTCCGGAAACGTGAATTGGGCAAGATTGATCTGCGTTCTCATCGGCACGCTGCTGGTTGCGAGCGGGACCGCAACCCTGAACCAGGTGATGGAGAAAGTTCATGACGCTCGCATGCGCCGCACGGCGAGGCGTCCGCTGCCGGATGGGCGGCTCCGGAGCTGGGAAGCCGCGGTATTCGGGATCCTGTTGAGCGTTGCAGGCACCCTCGAGTTGCTCGTACTCGTAAACTGGCAGTCGGCCGCCCTGGCGCTTGCAACCTTGTTGTCCTATTTATTCATTTACACACCATTAAAACGGAAGACTGCGCTGTGCACGCTGTTGGGCGCAATACCTGGAGCCATGCCCATCTTAATCGGCTGGACCGGCGCTTCCGCGATCATTGACCTGCGAGCAGCATTGCTCTTCGCGATTTTATTTCTCTGGCAATTCCCGCACTTCTTATCGATCGCCCTTCTGTATCGGGAAGACTACGAGCGCGCCGGGTATCGGATGCTGCCGGTGCGCGACCGCGAAGGCCGCTACACGCGCGCGGAAATCGTCGGATTCACCGTTCTCCTCACGGCGGTAACATTAATCTGCGCGTCGGCCCAAGGCCGCAGTATCGCTTCCCTCTTAGTTATGCTGGGTGCTGGAGTATTTCTGCTCTTCCAGAGTATCCGCCTTGCCGGGAACGGTTCCAAGATGGCGGCTGGCCGTCTGCTCCATGCCTCGGTGATTTATCTTCCGGTTGTGTTGGCGGTCCTGATTGCCCAGAAATACTGAATCAGTGACAGCTGTTCGGCGTCACTCGTCCCGCAAATCGCGCCTTGATCCAGCTGATTTGCGCCGCGACGGACGTTCCGATCACATGTCCGGGATCCACGCCGGGAAAGGTTTCGAAATCTACCTGATCTCCTGTTGCACACAGCCGATGGACAACCGTCTCGGCAGGGAATCCGTTCGCCTCCGGATCTTGTCCGCTGACCACTAGCAAAGGAGCCTTTGCCCGCTGAAGGCCAAGCGTATTTCGCTGAACGAACTTTTGTAGATTGGGACTCTTGGCCGCTTCAGGCCGAAGCATTTCATCAAGCAGGGGCACTGTATGCAGCACAGGAGCAGCACATTCCTCCGTTGCCTGCCGATACCGCGCGAGCCCGGCAGCACTCAGGACTTCTTCCGGGTGAAAGGCAGGGAACAGAGTTTTCGCTCCATACAGTAAGAGCGCGATATCGTCGTTCCATGCTGATTTCTCAGCGCGCTGCAGGATAGTTTTCAAATCAAGTTCGCCAGAGATCGAGATGCTGCCGAGATAGCCCGCATCGTTAATCGCGCTTTCCATTTCGTCAAGCATCACGGCAGCCGCTCCGCCATCCCTATCACCAAGAGCAATCCACTTTGTGGAAAGTTGCGGTACCGCCTGCCTTGCTGCAGGCACAGCGAACATAAGATCGTTTGCATTCGATCTCATATCCAGCGCTGCATTACGGAAGGCCGTTCCCAGTCCAACATAGTCAGGCGCGATGACTGCGAAACCCAGATTGAGGTACATACCCAGAAACGGGCCGCCCTGTGGGACCTTCATTAATGACGGCGCGCACGCTCGAGCAGGGCTGAGGAGAGAATGCCCCCAAACGATGACCGGCCATCCGCCTCTCGGAGCCGGATCCGCCGGAATCATAACTACCCCCGAGGCGGCCACATCTTCTCCGCTGGCCGAGACTGAGTGGTAAAGAATACGAATCGCTGACGCGCCGAAAGGAATTTCGTACTGATCGAATGGCTCCGAGCGTATCAGCGTGCCCGGCTTGCCGGACGCCAGCGGAATCGTAACGTCATAGAAGGATGTTAGGGGGAAGTGCAGTCTCGCAGCGGATTCGGCGTCTCGATGTCCTTGTCCGAATGCCTGTCTGGTCGCAAGCGTAAGCCCCAACCAAAAGACGACGAACAGAACGGATGGCAGTTTTGAGGTAACCCGCCATCCCCTTAGAATTTCCATTCCCGTCCGTGAAGCCTACCGTTCGGCCCCAACAATCTCAAGCGTCAACCTGCGACAGACCCAGTTCGTATCGACTCGGGTTCGTATAGCAACCAACCCCGTGTCATTTATGCCTTCTTTATTTTCCGTTTTTATATTAAGTAAACAGTTAATGCTGGGGTGTGCGTTGTGTGAGTAGGGCGGTATGACTGTTGGGCGTCCAGACCAACAGTTTCCATCCATAAAATGGGGAGAGAGAACGCATGCCAGGTGACCTACTGCTGAATTCATGGAAGGAAATTGCGCATTACGTCGGGCGAAGCGAACGAACTGTGCAACGCTGGGAGAAGCATTGTGGATTTCCCGTTCGCCGGCCCGCCGGGAAGATGCGCAGCGCCGTAATCGCATTACCTGCCGAGATCCAGGCTTGGTCAATGAAATCATTCATGAACGGAGCGACCGAGCCTCCGACTGTTCCACAGAGTCCACCACAGTCATCACCGATTCCCAAGCAAATCCAGGGCCCTACTCTACTCTGCATCGACGAGCATCCGGAAGGACTCGCCGTCCGCAAAGTATTGCTCGAAGCTCTCGGATACCGCGTGTTGACCGCCGCCAACGCCCGCGCCGGTTTGCGCCTGTTCGAGCACAATGACGTCGATCTGGTTGTGCTTGACTATTGGGTCGGTGATTTCAATGGAGAATCTCTGTCCAGGGTCCTGCAAGACTTGAAGCCACGCGTACCCGTTTTGCTGCTTTCAGGGGCCATACGCAATATCCCTGAGGGAGTGTTGAAGCTGGTCGACAATTTTGTTCAGAAGGGTCAGCCCACGGCGGTGCTTCTGTCGGCGATCGCAGCCGCCTGCGGCTCTCCCGCCCTTTCCAGCCCCGGCGCTACCGGACTTGTTACTCCGGCAGCGAATCGGGCTAGCGAACAAGCAGCTTAGGCTTCTTGGTCGGCTAGGAACGTCTCCTGAAGCAGCGAAATGATTTGGCCAGTATCCTCGCGCGCCGCGACTGCGGACACGTAGGGCGGAGTATTGCGCCAGAGCAAGGCGTTATCGACGGTGAGAATCACTCTGGTTGCCGGACTGACTCGGCAAATGTACTCGGCAATGTTCTCCATATCCACGTGGAGAAGATCCGAGTCCAGGGTTACTGCGTCGGGCTTCTGACTGGCCGCGGTCGACACGCAACCGGCGGCCGAATCGGTTTCCTGCACCAGGAAGCCGCCGTCGCGCAATGCGCCAGCGAGGTGAGACCGGCGTTCCTGCACGGGATCGGCGCAAAGCACCGTAAGTTCGCGCATTCGAGCACGCCTGGACACGGCCGCTGCACACTTTGACGCTTCAAGAGGATCTAGTCTTGTTGGTGCTGACGACCTTCAGCATCCGGCCACGACGGGATGCCTCTCGGAAAGATCACGACTCAATCGGAAAGGGACACACCTTTTGCCAGGTTGTCCGCTTCTGTCGAATCAGAACGCAGATTGCAACTCTGCGAGTCTGACCCTCCGAAGTTCACACTAGAACGTTTTACGAAAGCAGCAAGCGTCAACTTCTGACAATTTCGCCGATCCAAAACGGTTCACCGAGCCGGTTTCATGCGGTTCCTCGGTTCCCTTTCAACTCTGACGTATTTGAGATAATCATTTGCGTCCATGCTCCCCGTCGGATCCAGGGAATAGCGACCTTGGCTCGGCAGTCCAGGTCAGAATGGAAGCGCATGCGGTCCGGTGATCGTCCCGGTCTTCAAAACCGGCGAGCGGCGGGCAATCCCGTCGCTGGTGGGTTCGACCCCCACTCGCTTCCGCCATTTTTCAATGGGTTAGAGGGATTACCTGCCGTTTCACCTGCCGTTGAGTGCCAGCCCTGCCACTTTCGACGCGGCAGTGCTCATCTCATCGGTCACGATGTCGCCGTACACGTTCATCGTCGTGCGGATGTCCGCGTGTCTCATCAGCTTTTGTTGCACGGCTATAGGAGTTCCTACAGCGTCAAGCCATGAGCGGTAGCTGTGCCGCATCGTGTGAGTGAGTACCGCGCCGATTCCCGCTGCTGTTCCTGCTTTGGAGAATCTGCGAAGCACTTCGTCATAGCACCACGGCAATCGCCCGTGTCTGGTCGGGGAAGAGAACATCCAATCGTCAGCACCGGAGAACTGCGTCGTTTGCTTCCACGTCTGTAGAGCACTCAGCAGTTCAGCGTCGATGGTGATGTTCTTTCGTGATCCTGTGGTTTTCACGTCATCAACGCGCTGTCGAATGATGCCACGCTCTACGCGGAGTCTGCTGTCGAGCCAATCAACGTCAGCCCACTTCAGTGCTAGGCATTCGCTGATTCGCAACCCTAAGCAGACGCACAGCAAAGCAATCGTGTGGAACGGCTCCGTGAGGTGCCGTGCAAACTTCTGGAACTCTTCCACAGTCAAGCTACGCGGCTGTCGCGTTCGCTTCGTCGCGTCTCGTACTGTGACAAGTTCCATAGGGTTGCGCTGCGTCGGCACGTCACCGCGCCACATAGCGAAGTCCCACAGGATGCGAAGCAGCCCGCGAAGCTCTGCTCTACTCTTCGGTGCCAGCGCCAGAGATTGCAGCCACAGTTCGACGGGACGCGCCTGCACGTCTGAGAGAACACATGCTCCCCACTGTTCTACGATGCGACGCAGCCAAACATCGTAACTCCGTCGCGTGCTGTATCGTGTCGGCATCTTCTCGACTCTGTACTGCTCGATCAGCGTCTTGACTGTCGGTGCGCTGACGCTTGGCGCACTGCTAACTACTTCGGCTTGTTGCTCTACCGCATCACGTAGCGTCTTTGCTGCTCGCCATGCGGATGCTTTGGTCGGATACTGGCGCACGGTGCCGATTTTCTTGGATCGTCGCTTGCCGTTCTCCCACCAAAAGAAGTTCCACTGTCTGATGCGTTTGTCGAGTACCACACTTCCACTGCGTTGCCGTTGCCTCACTGAATCCTCCGTTTCGTGGCAACGGACGGCGAGCACAGCATACCATCCAGATCGGAGTGAAGGAATCGCCAAGTCTGGCGGAGAGTGCCAGAGAGAATGTAGCCTTTCACCTTGCCCTGCCTTGCCCACATGAGCAACGTGCGGGATTCTACTCTCAAGTAGCTGGCTGCCTCACGGCACGTCAGCCACGGTGTTTCGGTTGGGTTGTTCATTAAGATCGGCCGGCGCGGGGAACGCTGGCACTGTGAAACGATACGGGTGTACGAAATACACTTGTTATCACCAGTAATCATTTCAGGTGTAGACACTGAAATTCGGGCCTGAAATGCTATGGCTGAGAAAGACAGATGCAGGAGCAACGCAGAGCGGTGTTCAGTCAGCGTTGACGGTTTCCCAGTGCATATCCTACAGAGGGCCAAACCAGTCGTTTTGGGACGTATATCCTACGTCATGCCAAAGTTTGGCAAGGCTGTAGGAGATCGTTGCTTATCAACGGGATGAGTGATGCAGGGCTTTGGTTTGGCATAGCTGTAGGATAATGCTTGAACGACTGCTGCACCGTCCGACAATCGAGCATTCCCCAGCCTGCTTTCCAGCGTTTCTCGAAGACCACGAACACAGACTTGTTTTCGCCCGCGAGTGCGTTGATGTACCGCTCCCATCGTAAGTCCCGATGCTCACGCGCTGAACAGTTCGACTTGTGATCTCCCCAGAACAGGTGCGCTGGGTTGCAGCACGCCCGTGACAGGCACTCTGGGATGTGGCACGCATCGGCTGGAATGGACAGGCTCAGCCCCGTATGAAGGCAGAGAGCCAAACGGGACACTACCCGATTGCTGAACCCTACTCGAATCGTGCCATAGCCCGCGTGCGTTCTGGCACCTGCCCAGACCCAACAATCATCGATTCCGATGCAACCTGAGATGATCCGTTGACATTGTTCTCTCTGCACCTCTGGCATCATGCTCAAAGGTTGCGGATTGTTCATGAGCCATTCTTCGTATCGGCTCATTTGCAACCCGCGAGGAAGGTTTCAACGTCAGCGCGTCTGTATCGGACACTCCCAGCGCCTAGCCTGATCGCTGGCAATTTCCCGCTCTGTTCCCAGCGAATCACCGTCAGCGATGAAACCTGACAGAGTTCGGCAACGTCTTTCCTTGTCAGCAGTTCTTTTGTGATCGTCATAAAATTCCTTGCTCCTGTGAGTACGTGTTCTAGTCTCGGTTTCATCGTCCCCGCCTTGCGAAATTGAATGCGGCTGTAATGTTGGCCTTGCTGCGCTCTACTGCTTCGCGTTGTTCACTCATAGAAGGTGCGTTACCGTGACGCCTTCGCCAATCAGATCGCATGGCTGCTAGATCGTCGTCAGACAGTCCCTCATCGAATGACCAGCGCGGTGCATTGATGGCATCAGGAGCACCGATAGGGCTGGTCATGTGTGCCTGTGAGTCGATTGCGGGGCGTTGCGTCTGGTCTATATTCCCGACCAACGATACCGCTCCCGTGGTAGGGCGAGAGTCGTTCATACCGCCGATCTTGTTTCCGAGAGAATCGGTCGCTACTCCGCGTTTGAAATCGTCCGCGAATCGCTGATCTGCTTCCGCCCTGAGTTCGATGTCTGACAGCGGACACGGTGCGGACGTTAGTTCGGGCGCTGGCACTGGCGCGGGCGCAGTTTCGATAACTGGCACAGGTTCGGGCAGTCCTAAGATCGGCGTGCGTGAATGAGAGTTCAGCGAATTGCCCCTCACCTGTGCGTGTGAATTTGTAAACGCCTGCTTTCATCCGCCGATCCAGCGTTCTAGGCGAGATGCCGAGCAGGGCTGCTGCTTGTTTCTTCGTAAATGTCATGTTGCTCCTGAAAATCTGATGTGAAAGTCGCGCACGGGGCAGGCTAGACCTAACTCGAACCCGCCCCGCCGTCATTTCGGCATGGCTCTGTTTCTAAGAAACGCGGAACCAGTGCATCGAACTTGCACACGGTGATTCATGGACGCTAGGCCGTCGCAGCATCCCGCTGCGCACCACAGCCGTGTGCTATCGGGCGATGCTCTGCCCGACTCGCTGTGAAAGGGTCAGCGAGGAACTTTTGCAGATTCTTCGTACAGGCGCATCTGCTCTGCATATTCCAGAGCAGCAATGGCAAGCTCGAATGCAGCGCAGTCCTGCTCACGCCAAAAGTTTGCTCTGTCAGTGGTGGGAGACTCGGCAATTTTGGATGTCATGTAACGGATTTTTTCTTGAATCCGTTTGATTGCTTCGTTGTTGGTCATTTCGGGCAAGCCGCGCAGCCGATGCCGCCGAGTTTTCCGTGTTCGCAGTATCCACTGATCGGCGTGGGATGCTGACGATTTGCGAATGGCTGCGCACCTGTCTTACCCTGCTTTTCCATCTCGGCAAGGTGCTGATTTTCAGGATCGTGAATGTATCGGCCACGTTCATTGATGAATGCTTTTGACGGATGAGTGTCGCTCATTAGTTGCCTGCCTCGGAGTCAAGACCCGTGGGAGTGCTCTTGAACGCTTTTCCGTTCTCGTTGTAGTTGCGGCTGTCGCGCTGGCCTTCCATCTGCTGGCGAGGATTCGGCTGGTTGGGCAGTTGCGCGGGAGATGCTTCGGCGCGGTGATCGCCCGCATAGCTTCCCGTGATCGTCTTGAAATCGACAGGCTTGACCACAATCGGGGCAGGCTGAAATGCTTCGCCCATGCTGCTCAATTCGGGATTGGCGGTGAACTTCTTTCCCTGTGCGGCTGCGTTGGCTTCTGCGGCTGCCTGCGTAGCGATGCGATTGTCGCGCATGTCGTTGACTGCAAGTCCAGTCGTGGTTGCTGATCTGGTATTGATGCTCATGTTGTATTGCTCCTCTAAAAAGTCCGCGTGTGCGGTTGAAAATTTCACGCGCATCTGATTACGCATGATGCGATCCGCGATGTATTCGCTGATCGACTTCTTATGCTTGGGTTTGCTCATAAATTGTGAAGGAGTGCCGTGGGGTGTTCAGGCCCACGGCGATGCACCGTGACTACTAGCACGGCTGCTCCCTCCATTTCGCCCTTCAGGTGTCCACTCTGTCAGGGCAAACTCTATCGGCTGTTCCGTACTAGCTCAGTCCACCGATCAAGCCCGAACAGGCTGATGTATTTGCTTTTGTTCTGGCGATTCTGAAAGTCAGTCCCAGTGTTCAATTGCTTGACGTTGGTCACAGAGTCGAAAAATTCAACCTGTGCGGCTTCGGCTGCTCGCTGCGCTGCTGCTGTCGCTTCGGCTGCTGCTGCCTGTAATTTCTGTGCTGCTGTGGGATCAGTTGCCATCGGTACTTTGTCCTTTCAGTTCTGCGATCTGTTTTTCAAGTGCTTCAATGCGGTAGGTGAGACGCTTTATCTCATCCGTTTGCAAGTTCTGAGCGTGCTGGCAACGATCCAGCGCATCCTTGATTTGCTTTTCGTTCATAGTCCCTCGCCTTTCTGTGCTGGTCTGTTCAGCCGTGATGGTTTGAGTGGTCCCATGTCGTAGATCGCTTCGCGCAGGAGGAGTACTTCTCTGCGAAGTGGTTTCAGCGTCTTGATAAATTTCTCTTGATCGTTGTACCGACGTTCGAGAGATTCGAGCGTCGCCCGTAGGCCATCGATCTGGCGTTGCTGCTCCATCGAAAATTCGGACGGTGGCAGTGCTGGCGTAAGTGGTGGTAGCGTCGCAAAGTTGCGAGGGGATTTGATTTTCATTGTGTCCTTTCAAGATTGAACTAAGGATGTTCTGTAATATCCCTCATATATAGGGGCAGATTCGGGCAGATCGGCTGTATCCTGCGTAAGTTATAGATAACACAGCCATATAGCACAGATTTAACGGAGGAATTAGAGGGAATCTGCTCGCAAGTGTAGACGAGGCTAACGCCGTCGCCGATAGTATGGCACGTTCTAAGCTAACGATCAAGTCACTTTTGATCCGTCGCAAACTGAGATTTGTGGGGTCCGAGATTCGGAGTGTGTGACTCGCTATAAGAATCAGTATGTTAGCTATAAGCTCCTCCGAGCATCGGCCTGTCGGAGGGAATGCCACCCCCTTGCGTTTGCAGCCCCGTGGTGAGCCATCTGCCTACCGTATGGCTCCGTAGCTCAGGTGAACGATCCTAGGCTAGAATCGAAGCCTAGGCTGTAGACAGCAGCCTAGGGCTAGAAGAAATGCGGGGCACCGACGCCATACTCTAACCACTGCCTGTGGCCTACCATGCCTGTACAGGATACCCGACTGGTATAGCTGGTGTTAAGTCCCTATCCGACCGAATCCCCATTACCACGCACGCCCGCGATTCCTTTATTTGTCTTGCAAATCGGGCCGATTCGACTGACAGAAAATGGGAACAGAAAGTGTCACTTTCGACAGAATTTGTCTGTTCATCCTGTCTCGGCTAACGTCTACACCGTCTGTATGTAGATGAAACTAAACACTTATGCTGTTGCCAGTGAGTGTATCTGTAATGGAACGTCACTTGCAACACACTCTGCGTTCTGCGATCTTTGACAATCAGGCCAGAAGCAAAGCAGGTGCCCTTCCTGTGGTGGTGAACAGGCTGGCCCAATAAGAAAGCAAACCGACGCCACTGGACGGCAGGCAGGCGAAGCATCGTGACAGAGTGCTCAACGCTGTAAGCCCTAGCTGTGGTGATCGTCAGGTCTTTCCGTCAGGTCTCCGACGTGTTGCCGCTATCTCGCGAGAGTAGAGACAGCAGGGACTCCGCCTAGCCGACAGCAAGGTTTAGGCGGATGTGCGGGCAAATGATATGCGTTGAGCACGCTGTGGACATGCAACGCGCGGTGAAAAGCCGTGCGCAGAGCCGTAGAAAGTGGGAAACCATCGCAAGTCACTTCTAACATAGATGGTCATGGATATACGTTTGTCACGCGGTGACGCGGTGAAAGTGGAACGTGACGCGCGGTGACGTGGGCTGTGGCGTGGGGTCTGCGGAGTGGTGACGAGCAGTGACGCGCGGGGCGATTGGGAACGCATCGGCAATGCAGCGGAGAAGCCCACAGGGGCATCTGCGGTGCAGTGGTGATGCTCTGTTCACTACTAGGGTTGACGTGTCTCAGGTTCGGGTTTTCAGGTGTACGTTATACACCCTGCGGAAGGGCCTTCCGCCAATTTCAACCGAAGGGAGGAACCATGATTGGAAGAGTTCTGAGCAGCACTGAACAGCAATTTTTCAATTACTTGATGAACGAACGTCAGGCAATCGAGTTCGCCAAGCTGGTCACACTGCCCAATAATGCCAGCTACGAGATGATCGAAAACGTTGTGGCGATGATCCTGCTACGGGCTAAGGAGTCCGTCAGCGGGCGCACGGACGTTGAGTACATCGGCGGGGAACGCCGTGACCACTTACGGAGGGAGCAATGAAAGTAGCCATCTACTGCCGCGTGTCCACGGACAAGCAGGACAACGGCAACCAAATTGACGATCTGAAGCGATTCATAACCACACAAGCGGGCTGGGAACTGGTCTTTGAGTTCGTGGACGTGGTGACAGGCTCAGGCAAGAAAGACCGTGCGCAGTTCGATGCCATGATGGCTCGCTGCATCACAGCGCAAGTTCGATCTGCTTCTCTTCTGGAAACTCGACAGGCTGACACGTGAGGGAACGCGCAAAACGTTTCAGTATCTCGACAGGCTGGAAAAGTGGGGAGTGAAGTGGCGTAGCTACATGGAGCCGATTTTCGATTCCTGTGGGCAGTTCAAAGACATCGTGATTTCCATCATGTCCACGCTTGCCGAGCAGGAACGCATCGCCATAAGCGACCGCACCAAAGCGGGCCTAGCGCAGGCACGGGCCAAAGGGAAAATCCTTGGCGCATTACCGAAGTTCGTTGACCTGTCGGACTTAGCTGATCGCAGGGATCAGGGTCACACTGTAAGGAAGATCGCAAAGGACTTGCACATCTCGACAGGGTTGGTGATGAAAAAACTGAAGGAGCTGGAAAGGAGGAAAACAGGTGGGAACAGCGACAGCAGTAGCACCAGCACCAGCAGTGAAAAAAGCTAGACTGACAGGCAGGATGCTACAGCGTCGCCAGAACTATGCGAGGCGTCGCAGTGGCCGCGTTGCTACTTTCTTTCGGAACTTGCGCTGGCACGGGAACCCAAGGCTCAGGGTCAATCCAAAAGGGCTGTGGTTTGATCTGGCGCAGTTCCCAACACCTAACCCGAACATCGTGATCGACGAGGAGACGGAAAACATACTCTGGAACCCACAGCCGATCAAACCAGCCGTAATTTATGGCCCTTTCTTTTCTCCTGAATGGAATGGGGAAGCCTCTAATGAAGAAAAAAGGAAGCGCAAACAAGTACGCGCCAGATGGCAAACCAGACTAAGAAATCTAATCCAACCTGTCACTGTTGCAGATGCGAACTGGAGAGTAAAAGCGACACCCAAGTGGCAGCAGAAACTAAACCGACTCATAGTTGACCCACTCGATTGCAAAGGAGGAAGGCATTTCGCAGCGGGAGAACCGTTTAATTCAGGGACGCGCCTGTATTGGTGTGACAATGCTATTCCGCGCTGTGCTGCAATGGTAGACGGAGAAATGGTGCTGTGCTCATGGGTGCTCACTACCACTTGGAAAACACTCATGGCAGATGTGTTCAAAGGACGGCTCTCAGGCTGGTATGGAAAATGGCATGTTATTTCACTCCCAGAAATTCGCACGGAGCACGACGCAATGCTGACTTGGGAGCCGTTGAGACGGGAGGTATATAGCGATCTCCTGCTAGACAAACTGGACGCTTGCATCATGTACAACGATGACGGGCGCAAACGGAGATTTCTACCCTTCGTCGAATCAGCAAAACTGCCGAAGGGCGTCGCACGACGGACATATGTAAGAAAGGGAGCAGAGGGATTAGTCAGATCGTGCCCATTGCCTGTGCGTCGGGCAAAGTGGACTGGTAAAAGTTGGGTTTGGAGTAGGGAACCCGCGAGGGATACGAGCACAGACTCGCTGATTTGTGGCAGATCGCTCCCATACCACACATCGGCAGAGCGCACGGCGTATGCCAGACAACAACGGAAAGTGCTGGCAACCGTGGAGCCATTCACGATCCTTCAGGACGTGCCTCGGCCTAGCCTAGAATGGCTGTACGGGTGGAGCTTTCCGAATCCACATCAGATAGATGCGCTGGACGCTTGGCGTCACACGCTGCAATGTCGAGCAATCGAACAGAGCACTTCTCCACACTCAGCAGATAAGCGCACACAGCAAACCGCCTGAGTTCCGTGGTAGGAACTCACAAGCATTCACGGAGATCGCAGCGAGGATCAATTCTCAGTCGAAGGAGGGACAGGAGTAAAATTTGAATCGCGGTAACGGGAATCGCAGGACCAGATGGGAGATCACGCCAATGAAGCGGCTTTTTGTTTTTGCAGTGCTTGCGTTCGCAGCGTCCGCATTCGCGCAAAGACAGGCCATATTCGCTCAAGGGTTTTACGGTCGGGGAAAGCACTTTGCAGGACTTCAAGGCCCAGTTTCACCACTGTGCGGATACTTGTGATGAGAAGTCCCAGAAAAAATTCGGGGTCCCGGCAAAGTTTGCGCCGTTCTGCTCGGATGATTATCCCGAGGCGAGGCTGACTCCCGGCAGAGAAGCTAACAGCAGCGCCTACACGCAAGCAGGGTTGATCTATTGTCAACCTTACTTCCCGTTTGAAGAGCAGCGGGGCGTTCAGTTCACGATTGCCGACATCCCCGCAACGACGCAGTTTGATTTTTATCAAGGTAAGCTGTATCGGATTTCCGCGACGTTCTACGCTTCGCGTTTCACTGCGATGCAAGAGGCGTTGACGGGAAAGTACGGCACGCCATCGGTAACCGCCGCTGAATACCAGAATGGCTTCGGAGCAAAGTTCACCGGGAGCGTTGCGACTTGGGACAACAGTGTTTCGACGATAACACTGCGTCAATATGCCGGTTCTGTGGACTATTCGGCGTTGGTGACGGAGAACAAAGCCCTCGCAGCGCAAGCTGCAACGGCGAAACCAAAGCAGTCATCCAAGGATTTGTAAACTACCCCTCGTTAACCCGCTGTCCTACAGGCTGCGGAACTTCGATATTGACGGCGATTTTCAAGCTGTCTTTGTCCGGGTACGCTTTTAGAAGCTCTTGGTAGTTGGCCTTGATCGTCTTGGCGTATTCAGCCTTGAGCACGATGTAGCCTCTTTGACCGAGAATTTCTACAGAGCCATCCGGTCTCTCGTTGATCTGCGAGTCAAGCATGTCAATTTGTAGGAACATTAGGCGATTGTACTACCGTGCCGCACCTGCCGTTCACCTGCCGTTGTCACTGCCTACCATGTACTAAGATCGTGGAATGTGCCGTCCGTTGCCTGCTATGTAATTGAAACTACGTTCTAGTGCAGGTTCGACCCCCACTCGCTTCCGCCATTTATTGCCTTGCAGATGACCTCTCCCCAGAAACTTCTTGGAGGATTGATTCAAGCCTGGGCAGGTGTGACCCTGAGGCCGAGTTGCGCTGCCTTCTTTCTGAGAAACTCGATTTGTTGTTGGCGGTTTCTCTGCTCGTAGTACAGAGCGCCTTTGTCGACGTACTGTTGACCGTACTTCAACATTCGATAGACCAGTCGGGCGAGCCGGTGCGCCATGGCCGTGATGGCTTTCGGAGCACCAAGCTTGCTGCGCAAACGTCGGTACTGCGCGCCGAGGTAGGTCTGGCTTCGAAGCAGGGTGGTGGCTGCGATCCGCAGTGCTGTGGCAGCGCGGTTGACCACATGACGCGTGCCTCGGCTCAGGACCCTGTCCCCGCTGATACGGTTGTCTGGGCAAAGTCCCAACCACGAGGCGAAGTGCGCCTCGGTTTTCCATCGGCTCATGTCGAGTCCCACTTCACTTACGAGCGTCTGAGCAACCATCACGTCGATGCCGTCAATCCGTGTCAGATCGACTCCGGTGATGCGTTGTAGTTCGCTGCTGAGATGGAATTGGGGAGTATTCTTGTTTGGTTTGGCCTTCTTTTTCTGGGGCTCTCCTTCTTTCGCCTGTGGCGGAACAGTATCTGCAAAACTGGCCATGTGTTCCTGCAATTGCTGGTCGCACTCGGCGATGCGTCGTTGGTAAACATCGTACATCTCGACTTCCTGGTGCAGCACAAAGAGCAGATCCAGGCGCCAGTTGCCTTCCAGGCTTTTGGCAATCTCCTCCTTGGTGGCGTGAATCCGCGGATCACTGAGTTCAGCCAACTTCCGTGGATTGCGTTCTCCGGCGACGATGGCACGAACGATTTTTTGTCCGGTAACTCCACTCAGATCGCTGATCACGTTCGCCAATTGCAGGTTCATTTGCGTCAGCGCCTTCTGCATCCGCAGAATGCACGTCCCTATTCCACGCGCATGTTCTGCCCGTTGCCGCCAATAGGTGCGAAGGACCCGAATCTCTGAAGTTGGTTGGAAGGAATTGTTTAGCAATCCGTGGGTGTGCAATTTCAGCAGCCACTGGCTCTCCTGCACATCGCTCTTGCGTCCCGGCAGGTTCTTGGTGTGCCGTGCGTTCACCAGATAGACCTCGACGCCGCGTTCTTCCAAAATGTCGTACAGCGGGATCCAATACACCCCAGTCGACTGCAGGGCCACGGTGTTCACTCCGCAGCTTTGTAACCAGTCGGCTAAACGATGCAGATCTGCTGTGAAGCACTCGAATCGCCGCACTGGTTGTGAATCGCGATCCGGCCGCACGGCGACGTAATGCGCACTATTGCCCACATCGACGCCCGCAGCGTGTGGATGGACTACCTCCAGACCCGGGTCCTCCGATCGCAGCCGCCGCGCCAGTTCCTTTCTCTCCTTTTGGTTTCGCTGCTTCTGGTCTATCGTCATCCCTGTTCTCCTCGGTGGAAATTGGGATCCGGTTCGGCCCGGTGACGAACGGTTTATAAATCTCCCCAACGGGGTCGAAGGGCCGTTACAGCGAGGTCCTTGCCACCATGCCAGTGATCGCCAGTACCGGGGCCATGCTTGTGATCGGGCACGAAGCACCAGTGAGGTTTCGGCCTTAGCTTGCCGAACCGAATCCTGGATCAGATTCGCAAAAACGGGGAACTCTAGACAAGTTTCTGGCGCCAGTGACGCGTCGAAGATGCAGTCTAAGCTTGTGAGCGTCTACCCGAATCTGCCAGAACGAAGAGGCCCCGATTAAATTTACTTCCAGCAGAAAGTTCGCTGCTGTTCAAGACGGGAAATCTTCTAGAAGCAATCTAAATATTTCTTCATAAAACTCTGCGCTGACTAATGCGCCCAAGCCGTTGAGCGGCACTCGGAATGATCTCCTTGCCAAGGCAAATCATTTAAAATCAATCCGCCTTTGCAAGACAACGCGGTATCGTTTGTTTAGAGTGGTCGGAGTAGTTGCACTCGATTCGTTCCCAGGCTAGCGGATTCATGACAACGCTCAATATCAAATCAAAACAAGGCTGCATGTGGGATCTGGTGAGCCTCGGCGAAGTGATGGTGCGCCTCGATCCGGGAGACGAGCGAATTTCCACCGCTCGCTATTTTCGCGCCTGGGAAGGTGGCGGCGAGTACAACGTTGCGCGCGGTCTTCGCCGCTGCTTCGGAATGGACACCGCCGTCGTCACCGCGCTTGCCGATAATCCTGTCGGACGGCTCGTCGAAGATCTCATGCTGCAGGGTGGCGTTAGCCAGAAATATGTTCGCTGGGTTCCTTACGATGGCGTGGGACGCACTGTCCGCAACGGGCTCAACTTCACCGAACGCGGTTTCGGTTTGCGCCCCGCTGTCGGTTGCTCTGACCGCGGACACACCGCCGCTTCCCAATTGAAGCCGGGCGTAATTGACTGGGACCAGATCTTCGCCAGAGATGGCGCGCGCTGGTTTCACACCGGCGGAATCTTTTGTGCTCTCTCGGAAACGACGCCTCTGGTGGCCCAGGAAGCGATGCAAGCTGCCAAAAAGGCCGGGGCAATCGTTTCGTATGACTTGAATTACCGAGCCTCACTTTGGAAATCGATTGGCGGAAAAGCTAAGGCGCAGGAAGTTAACCGTCTTCTTGCTCCGATGGTCGATGTGATGCTCGGCAACGAAGAAGACTTCACCGCTGCCCTAGGATTCTCGGTTGCCGGTGTGGACGAGCACCATTCGAAGCTTGATTCTTCCGGCTTCAAGACGATGATTGAAGCCGTGGTGAAAGAATATCCGTCGATGGCTGTAATCGCGACCACACTGCGAACGGCAAAGACTGCGAGCCGAAATCACTGGGGCGCTCTCTGCTTTCACGAAGGCAGATTCTACGAAGCGCCCGTCCGCGAGGATCTGGAAATTTACGATCGTGTCGGCGGCGGAGACTCATTCGCTTCAGGGCTGATCTACGGATTCCTGGCGGGCAAAGATCCGCAATGGTCGGTGGAATGCGGCGCCGCGCACGGCGCGCTTGCCATGACAACTCCGGGCGACACGACCATGGCCACCTTATCGGAAGTGCTGCAAGCGATGACCGCGCGCACGGCAAGAATCGAGCGCTGAAGGATGTGATTTTCCGGTGGAACCTTTGCCATCAGGAATGGGACGAAACGATGAACATTGAGGAAGTGATTCAAAAGATCGCCGAAATCGGAATCGTGCCGGTGGTTCGCGCCGCAAGCGTGGAGGAAGCCAATCGCGCCGTCGAAGCCATTTGCGCCGGCGGCATCCCCGTTGTTGAGATCACGATGACCGTCCCAAACGCCATCTCCGTCATTCGTGAATTAGCCCAGCAACGTGGCGCGGACGTTCTGATCGGCGCCGGCACAGTCACCACCGCTGAACAAGCGGAATCCTGCCTGCGTGCTGGAGCGCAGTTCCTGGTCAGCCCCGGCCTCGCCGTGTCCGTTCTTGCTATCGCTAGGGCGAATGAAAAACTCGCGATTCCCGGAGCGCTTACTCCCACCGAATTGATGAATGCCAACGAGCAGGGCGTGCGCGTGGTCAAAATCTTTCCCTGCGGAAACGTCGGCGGACCAAAATATCTCAAATCGTTGAAAGCTCCTTTTCCGCATGCCTGTCTGATTCCTACAGGCGGAGTCAATGCCGCGAACGCCGCTGATTTCATCGCGGCGGGAGCGTTCGCATTAGGCGTGGGAGCCGATCTCGTCGATGCCACATCTCTGCGAGAAGGCAATCTGCAGAAAATCACCGCCGCGGCGCGGGAACTGGTTAGCGCGGTGTCGAACGCCCGCGCGGCCTTGAAAAACAAAAAATCCGCATTAGCATCTACCTAGCTTTATTGATTCACGCCGCTGGCCAGCACTCCGCCATCGACTGGCAGTACCACACCGGTCACAAAGCTCGCCGCATCGGAGGCCAGGAAAACCGCCGCTCCGATCAGTTCGTCCAGTTCTCCGAACCGGCTCATCGGCGTTCGCATCAGAACTTCGTTCCCGCGCCCGGTCCCGACCAGAAGCTTTTCACTCAGCGGAGTTCGAAAGTATCCTGGCGCGATTGCATTCACGCAGATGCCGTACTTCGCCCACTCGACTGCCAGCGACTGCGTGAGCGATCGCAATCCCGACTTGCTCGCGCTATAGGCCGCGACTTCGAAGAGCGCAAGGAATGATCCCATCGAGGCGATGCTGATAATGCGCCCATATCTCCGCTCGATCATGTGCCGCCCAAATACCTGGCAGGTGCGCAACACTCCGGTGAGATTCGTGTCGAGAATCCTGTTCCAGTCCGGCTCCGCAAACTCCAGCGTCGGAGCCCGCTTCGTAATCCCCGCCGCATTGACCAGGATGTCGACTTTTCCGAACGCGTCGAGACAGGCTTTCAGCAATTTTTCCAGAGAACCGCGGTCGGCAACATCGCACGTCACACGCAACGATCGCCGGCCGAGTGCTTCGATTTCTCCAGCCAACTCATTCACGAGTTCCATGCGCCGCGCACTCGACACGACGTCTGCCCCGGCCTGTGCCAGCCCGAGCGCGATCGTTCTTCCGATGCCGGAACTTCCTCCTACAACGACCGCTATCTTTCCATCCAGACTTAAAGGCTTGTACGCCATAGCTCCTCGATAAAAAAATCAAAAACTTCGGATTACCAGTTGAACATCGTTCCATCCAGCTTGCGGTTCACCGGCAGATAGGCCCGCTCGTAGGGGAACTTGTCTCCCAGTTTTTCGTCGTAATCGACGCCCAGCCCGGGTTTATCTCCGGGATGCAAATAGCCAGCTTTGAACCAATAGGCATGAGGAAATACATCGTCCGTTTCCGCCGTATGGCGCATGTATTCCTGAATGCCGAAATTATTGATCGAAATGTCGAAGTGCAACGCCGCCGCCATCGCCACCGGAGAAAGATCGGTGGCTCCATGACAGCCCGTGCGCACGTGATAAATCTCCGCCAGTGCCGCGACCTTTTTCATGTGCGTCAGGCCTCCGCCGTGCACAACCGTCATTCGCAAATAATCGATTAACTGTTCAGTGATCAGGATCTGCGTATCCCAAACAGAATTAAACACCTCGCCCAGCGCCAGCGGAGTCGTGGTGTGCTGCCGGATCAGCCGGAAGCCCTCCTGCAACTCCGCCGTCACGGCATCTTCCAGCCAGAAGAGATGATAAGGTTCGAGGCTCTTGCCCAATCGCGCCGCCTCGATCGGAGTCAGGCGGTGATGAACATCGTGCAATAAATGCAGGTCGTCGCCGAACTTCAGACGCAGCTTCTCAAAAAGCTTTGGTACATGAAGCAGGTATTTTTCCGTCGACCACGAATTCTCCGGCGGCAATCCTTTCTCTGCCGGCTCATAAAACAACTTGTCGCCGGCGACGCCGTAGGTTGATGGCAATCCGGGAATTCCCGTCTGTGCGCGGATCGCCAGGTATCCCAGTTCCTTATATTTCCCAACTTGATCGGCTGTCTCCTCGATATCGCGCCCGTTCGCGTGCCCGTAGACCATGACGCCAGTTCTGCTGATTCCTCCGAGCAGATTGTAGACAGGAGTATTCAGCGACTTACCCTTGATATCCCAGAGCGCCATATCGACGGCCGCAATTGCCGTCATCGTCACCGGACCGCGCCGCCAGTATGCGCCACGGTACAGGTACTGCCACAGGTCTTCTGTCTGAAACGGATCGCGTCCAACGATGCAAGGGATGACGTGATCTTTCAGATAGGACGCGACCGCCAGCTCCCGTCCGTTCAGGGTTGCGTCGCCGAGCCCGTAAACGCCCTCGTCGGTGAAAATCTTCAGCGTGACAAAATTCCGTCCCGGGCAGCTGACCAACACCTTGGCATCCGTAATCTTCACTCGCTTCTCCTCAATCTCGAACCCACGAGTGTATCCAAAGCTCAGATTCGGCGCACTAATCCCCGATCCGTCGCTTCGTTATTCCTGACCAGCAGCAGCACCAGAATCATCCCGACGAAAGGAAGAATTCCAGCCGCAATCACAATCGGGTCGAACGAGTGCGTTCCCGAAGCCCGCCGTGCGTCTGTGAAATAGCCAATCAACTTGAATGCAACAATCGTCCCCAGCCCCGCTCCCGTCCCGCTCAAACCACTCACCGACGCCACCGATTCACTGTGATACAGGTCCGACGGAAGAACGTTGGCCATGATCGTGAAGCCCGCGTAAGTGAAGGTGACGACCGCAAATAGAAAAGCAATCACATATAAATTCGTCGTGAAGATGGTCGGAATTAGCAGAGTCATGCCGATCCCACCGTAGACGATCGGGACTTTGCGCGCGAAACCCAGCGACATCCCGCGCCGCACCAGCCAGCCGGAGAGCACACCTGCAACATAGCTTCCCAGATCCGCTGCGATAAACGGAATCCAAATCGCAATCAGCCCGTTTCGCAGGTTTATCCCCTTGGCGACGAGGTAAATCGGAAACCACTCGGCGATGAAAAAGAACACGGGATCGGTAAAAGCCCTCGCGATGATCGTGCCCCATGTCTGTGGCAGCTTCAAAAGATCAAGCCAGCGCTGCCGTGGAATCTCCGCCGGATGAACTTCCGAATCCTTCCGGTCGGCCAGAATCATTTTGTATTCGGCTTCGCTGACCCGCGGATGCTTCTCCGGCGAATAGTAGAGCCAGCGCCACGCAATCAGCCACAGGAAGCCCAGCACACCCGGTACAGCGAATGCCGGCCGCCATCCCCACCGGAAGTAAATCCACAAAACAATGAAGGGAGCGACCGCGCCTCCGATCGACGACCCGCTGTCGAATAATGCCGTCGCCAAAGCCCGCTCGCGCTTTGGAAACCATTCGGAAACGGCCTTGGTCGCGGCCGGCCAGTTCGCAGACTCTCCGGCGCCCAACAGAAATCGGAATGTCGCCAGGCTGTAGAAACCTCTCGACAGTGAGGTCAGCATCGAGACCAGCGAATACCAGATCACCGTCGCCGTGAGTCCGCGCCTTGTGCCAACTCGATCCATCAACCTGCCAAACAGACTTTGGCCGATCGAATACGCTACGCGAAAGGCAATCGCGAGATTCGCGTAATCGGAATTCGTCCAGTGATATTCGAGTTTCAGGTACGGAGCGAGCAGCGAAAGCGTCTGGCGGTCGATGTAATTGATGACAGTCGATGCGAACAGCAGCCCGCCAATCCACCAGCGCAGTCTCGGAATGGGCTTCAGGGCTCTCGCCATCGGCGGGATGAGGGTTCAGTTATGCTCGAAGCATCACTTCGGATTTTTCTTCTAACTGTTTTCGAACCGCGGGACTCAGCAGCGACGCTGAATCGCAATCGAGATAAACCGTCGTGTTCGGATGCCGCCGCAAAATCGAAGCCGGCGCCATCGGACTGATATCTCCTTCCATGCAAAGTCGGACTGCCTTTGCCTTGCGCAGGTCGGGCACAACAGCAACGATCTGCCTCGCCTTCAGGATCTGCCGTGGCGACATCGAAATCGCCCGCGTCGGCACCTGCGCAAGACCTGCAAACCAACCTTCACCCACTTGCTGCCGCCGGCATGCTTCGTCCAGTTCCACCACGATGTAAGGATCTGCTGTCTCGAAATCTGCCGGCGGATCGTTAAACGCGATGTGCCCGTTTTCCCCGATCCCCACAAACGCCACATCAACTGCCGAGGACCTCAGTTGTTCGCCCACTTTACCAACGGCCTCCGACAAGTCCGGAGCATCGCCTTCGACGAAGTGATAATTCGTGATACCGGTCTTGTTCACGAGGCGCTCGACCAGCATTCGGCGGAAACTTCCGGGATGCGTCATGGGTATCCCGACGTACTCATCCAGGTGAAACGCCTCGACTTTGTTCCAGTCAATTCCGGCTGCTTCAGTCAGCGACTCGAGAAACGGAAATTGCGATGCGCCGGTCGCCACCACAATCCGGCAGCGGCCTCGATCACGAATCGCAACCTGCATGGCGGTTGCCGCGTCTGCAGCGGCCGCTACGGCGAGCGCCTCGGAGTCGTTGAATAGTTTCAGGAGCATGGGAAGGTGAGCGAATTATACAAGTCGAGCGATCCAAACAACGTCACACTAGCGTTGCTGGATCTCTGCCCGCTCCATCCTGGGCGCCAGCGCCTGCACGGCTGCCAGCGCGATCAGATACGCCGATCCCGCCAGAATAAAGATCATCACGTAAGATCCAGTGCGCTCCAGAATGTATCCCACGACCTCCGCCATGAACATCCCGCTGATCGACCCCAACAAAGTGCCGAATCCCACTACCGAAGCCACTGCGCCGCGCGGAAACATATCCGAGGCCAGGGTGTAAATATTCGCCGACCAGCCCTGGTGCGCCCCCGCCGCCACCGCAACCAGCGACACGGCAAACCACGCGTTCGTTGTCCTGGACGCAATAATGATCGGAGTCACTGCCAGCGCGCATACCAGCAGCGCGGTTTTTCGGCTGGCGTTGACGGACCATCCTCTTTTGATAAGCGATGACGACAGCCATCCTCCGGCAATGCTTCCCACGCTCGCCCCGCTGTAGATCACAAACAGGGGAAGCGCCATCCCCCGCAGATTCAACTTCAGGTTCCGGCTCAAAAAATCCGGCATCCAGAACAGGTAAAACCACCAGATCGGATCGGTAAAAAACTTGCCCAATCCGACCGCCCATGCCTGCCGTAACCGCAGCATCGTTCGCCACGGAACCGGCGCAGGCGCCGTGGTTTCCGCCCCGCTTTGGATGAACGCCAGTTCTCCCGGCGACAGCAGTTTGCTCTCTTCGGGACGCCGATACAGAGCCAGCCACGCGAAAATCCAGAGCGTTCCCAGCGCGCCCGTTCCAATAAAAGCCATGCGCCACCCGTATCGCAGCGTTAACCATGGGACGATCAGCGGCGCTAGAATCGCGCCAACATTCGCCCCGGAGTTGAAAATTCCCGTCGCCAGCGCGCGCTCTTTTTTCGGAAACCACTCTGCCACTGCCTTGATCGATGCCGGAAAGCTGCCCGACTCGCCTACGCCCAGGCTGAACCGCGCAATCGCAAATTGCAGCACGGAACTCGCCGCCGCATGTGCCATCGCCGCCACGCTCCAGAACAGCACCGCCAGCGAAAATCCTTTGCGCGTCCCCAGTCGGTCAATCAGCTTTCCGACGAAGAGCAGGCTCGCTCCGTAAGCGAACTGAAAAGCAAGGATGATGTTGCTATATCCGATTTCCGTCCATCCGAATTGCGCCTGCAATGTCGGTTTAAGCAGGCCGATAACCTGCCGGTCCATGTAGTTCACGGACGCGGCGAAGAATAAGAGCCCGCAGATGAGCCACCGAACGTGGCCCGTGGTCGTCTCCACGCCGGGGGATGGCGTTTCGGCGGAATTCGAAGTTGAAGAATGCGCGCTCAACGGACTCTGCGAATCAGGCGAATAGGTCAATAGACATCGTATCGAGTTGCCTCGTCAAGGCTGCTGAAACTGGTATATTCATGGCTTGGAATCGCATGCTCCGTGTGGGCATGCGGGAAACTCCGCGCCGATGACAGCCTTCCTTGACGAGAATTTTCTTCTCTCCAACGATGTCGCACGGCGACTTTATCACGACTACGCCGCTCCCCAGCCCATTCTCGACTACCACTGTCACCTTCCCGTACAGGACATCGCCGACAACCGCCGGTTCGCCAATCTGTTCGAGATCTGGCTCGAAGGCGACCACTACAAGTGGCGCGCCATGCGGGCCAACGGCGTTCCGGAAAAATACATCACCGGGGACGCGAGCCCGTATGACAAATTTCTCGCCTGGGCGCGAACCGTGCCCTACACGCTCCGCAATCCCCTTTATCACTGGACGCATCTCGAACTGCAACGCTATTTCGGAATCTCAGATTTGCTGGATGCAACGTCTGCGCCAGGAATCTGGGAACGCGCGAATGCCCTGCTGGCCAGTGAACTGACGGCTCAGAATATTCTTCAGAACTTCCGCGTCAAAGCCGTTTGCACCACCGACGATCCCACGGATGATTTGCGTCATCATCAGAGGCTCGCGAAATCAGGTCTATCGACCCGCGTATTTCCGGCGTTCCGGCCTGACAAGGCGCTCTGGGTTGGACGTTCCGATTTTCCCTCCGGGATTGACAAACTCGCCGCTGCGTCGAACGTCGATATCCACGATCTCCTCACCTTTCTCGACGCGCTTCGCAAACGTCATGACGACTTCCATTCCCTCGGGTGCCGTCTCTCCGATCACGGCCTTGAGCATTGCTTTGCCACCCCGTGCTCAGAAGAAGCAGCCGCTGCCATCTTCTCGAAGGCCCGCACCAAACAATGCATCACCGAAGAAGAGCGCGTGCAGTTCGCCTCGTTCATGATGCTGTTTTTCGGGCGTCTCGATGCTGAGAAAGGATGGACGAAGCAACTCCACCTCGGCGCGCTGCGTAACGTGAATTCCGCGGCTTGCGTACGGATCGGCCCCGACACCGGCTACGACACCATTGGCGATTTTCCCCAGATTCGGTTACTCGCGGCGTATCTCGATCTCTTGTCGCGTGAAAATGCGCTGCCCCGCATGATTCTCTACAACGTCAATCCCGCCGACACATTTTCTTTCGCCACGCTCGTCGGCGCCTTCCAGGATGGAAATCAGCCCGGCAAAATTCAATACGGCAGCGCCTGGTGGTTTCTCGATCAGAAGGACGGAATCACCGCGCAGATCGATGCGCTTTCTAATGTCGGCTTGCTCTCTCGTTTCATCGGCATGGTCACCGACTCCCGCTCCTTCATGTCCTACCCGCGGCATGAATATTTCCGCCGCGTGCTGTGCGACATCATAGGCCGCGACGTCGTCCGCGCAGAACTCCCCAGCGACGAAGCTCTTTTAAGGCGCCTTATTGAAGATGTCTGCTACCGCAACGCGCACCAGTACCTACAACTTTCGACTACCGAATGAAGCAACTTACCTTGCCCGCGGAACATCCGATAGTTTGTGGCCCACCGATACGGATTCTGCTGACCAGACCCTGATTTAAATCAGTTAAAATAGGCGGACAGCCGAATTGCCGGAACTCCAAAGCTTGAGAGGGAAGTAGTGCGTCTTACGGGACCCATGGAGTGGTTACGGCGCCGCTTGGCCGCGTCGCTCCTTTTTCTCTTCATCCTTTATCCTCTGAGCCGCGCTCACGCCGACGGCGCAGCCTTTGACCTGATCGGGCCAAAGATCGAAGTTCGTGTTCAGCGCGCCGGAACCACTCTGCCGATCGCTGAAGTCCCGAATCT
Source organism: uncultured Acidobacteriota bacterium (assembly GCA_963763845.1). Taxonomy (GTDB): domain Bacteria; phylum Acidobacteriota; class Terriglobia; order Terriglobales; family Acidobacteriaceae; genus Sulfotelmatobacter. Next base: position 583,268 of record CAVXPX010000001.1, on the reverse strand, counting down.
CCAGGCCGGAGATCGCTTATGGGTCCACGCCGACCTCCCCGACAGCCAGTCCGTGCGCTACTTGATGGTCATTGTTTTCCTTCGGGGCGCGACGAATCCTCCGCCGGATTCCTGGTTTACTCGGGTTGAGACCTGGTCCAAGCCGGTCCGCGATGAGGGCGTCTTCGTTATCGTCCCCGAGGAAGCTGAGGAGGCGCTGGTTTTTCTCGCTCCCGAAACAGGAGGCGCCTTTAGCACGCTCCGCGCCGCCGTTCGCGGAAAGCCTGGCGCCTTTGTCCGCGCCGCCCAAGACCTGCAGCAAGCGAGTCTGGACCGCCAGCGCCTCGAGAAATATCTGGAAGCGGTCCGGGAAACCTACACCGCCGATCCCGATCAGGCCAAGATACACACCACCATGCTGGCTCGTAGCCTCAATATGAAGCTCGACCAGCAGTGCTTTGACAAGCCCAGCGCCCAGCAGGCCCCGTGCCTTACCCAGAACACAGACCAGCTCGTACTCGACGATGCCCACAGCGAGACCATGGTGGCATCGCTCACCTCGGGAGCCTCCTCCGATCTCCTCGCTCAAATCAGCGCCACCCCCGAGGCCCGAGGCGGATATTACAGCCCTTATGTCGGCGCTGTTGTCGATGTCGTCCGCATTCTCAGCACCACCCACACCGCGCAGTACCAGTACATTCCGGCGCTGGCGTTGCCCAAGGAAAACGAACTCAATCTCCGCCTCAACAATCCGCCATCGTTCCGCAATCCGAAGTCGGTCATCGTCGTCGGACTGCCTCCGGTCCGCCCATCCCCTCCCCCGCCTCTGCGCGCGGTCGAGCCAGTCGAGGTCCTCTGCGCCGGCAAGCCTTCGCTGTTGCTTCCTGCGGAAGGCGCCCCTCTCGCATTTGCCACCGACCTCGCGCACGATTTCGTTCTCCACGTCGACACCAAGTCCGGCCACGGCATCAATCTGCCTGCCAAGCCCGATCCCGCGAAGGGCGGATTCGTTGTCGAAACACACGCCCTCGAATCCGCTGATCTTGATGCGGAAGTCACCGGCACTGTCCGCGGGTTATGGGGCTATCACGCCTTCGACGGCCCCCATTACCGCCTTCGCACCTCCCGCCCCGCGCAATGGATCGTCGCTTCCAAAGATGCCAGCGCTCTGATTGTTGGACGTGAAGACACGCTTCATCTCCAGTCTCCCGACGCCTGCTGCGTCAGCGGAGTCACGCTCAAAGACGAACAGGGCAAGATTCTTACGACCGCGTGGAAAGCTTCCAAAGCCGACGAACTGGAAGTGAAAGTGCCTTTGCAGGCAGCGACCGCCGGATGGGTCACGATGCAGGTCAAGAAATTCGGCCTTCGTGAAGTCGACGAGATTCCGCTTCACACCTACGCCGAAGCCGGCCGCCTCGACAGTTTCAATATCCACGCTGCAGACGCCGGCGGAATCCTGAAAGGCACTCGCCTCGACCAAGTTCAATCGCTCTCGGTTGACGGACTTTCATTCAAGCCCGACGGCCTAACCCGTGCTAACCAGCAAGACGAACTTAAACTCACGACGCAGGATGCGGCCGTGAAAACCAAGCTGCACGCAGGCGACGCCATTGTCGTTCACGCCACGCTCAAAGACGGCCGCACGCTTGATCTCAAAACTCAAATTGACGCGCCCCGCCCGGCAGTCACCATCCTGACCAAGAGCATTCAACTCGATCCCGATTCTTCGCCTTCCGCCGTTCATCTCGGCAGTGGAGACGAAGTCCCGCAGGATGGCCGCTTTAATTTTTTCCTGAAGACGCAGGTCCCCGAAGCTTTTCCTCCGACCGAGAAAATTGAAGTCGCCACCGCCGATGAATCCTTCCGCGTCATGCTCAGCTTCAAAGACGGCAATCTCACCATGCAGGACTCCAAGACTGTTCTCGCCGTTCTCGATCCGCTGAAATTGCTCGGCCCGTCAGCGTTCGGTCCCTTGAAATACCGGCCTGTGAGCGCCGACGGCACAGCGGGGGACTGGCAGTCGCTCGTGAGTCTCGTGCGCATTCCGATGCTGAAAGCGGTTCATTGCGTCCCCGCGCCGGAGAGTCGCTGCACTCTTAGCGGCGACAAACTCTTCCTGCTCGACTCCGTGAGCGCCGACGCCGATTTTGTTAACGCGGTCATGGTCCCCGAAGGATTCGTCGAAGACGCGCTGGCGATCCCGCCCCCAAAAGGGAAGACTCTCTACATCAAGCTGCGCGACGACCCTGCCACGATCGATACGGTTGCGCTGCCCGTCCCGCAGCCACAACAGTAAAAAGCTGTCTCACAAATGGTTTAGGCTAAGGGCACGGCTTCAAGCCGTGCCGTAAAGCCCAAGAAGGACGCGCTCTTCGCCAAGCTCGACGCTTAATCGCTGGATTCACACCTGCTTAGAGTAGTTTCGCAGTTGTGTATCTCCGGGCTATGTGGGGACAGCCGCCTCGGCTATCCGGCGGAGCCAAGCTCCGCTGCGGGGAATGAACAGTTGCGGTGAAGCTGACTATAGCAGTACCGGCCGCACTCGCACCAAGGTAATCTCGGATTGTCCCCTTCGTCTCGCTACTATTCTCCCAGCACCCCGTCCCCCGCACGGACTGCCCGGAGGATTCCTCCATGCCAAAGACATTTTTGTTATTTGCAGCCGCCTCGTTGTTATTGGCCGCAGGCGCGTACGCTCAGGACGACTCGCCTTCTCTCGGCGATCTCGCGCGCCAGGTCCGTCAGCAGAAGCAACTAAAAGATCCGCAAACGAAAGATGCGGCGAAGTCGGCGCCCACCGGCAGTCCCGCCCAAAAGTCTGCGGCCAAGCCGCCTGCCATTCAGACTCCGCACGTCATCACCAATGAGAACATCGGGAGTCCCGCGATCGTGACCTCTGCGCCCGTCCCGCAAGCTGAGGCTAAAGATGATTCCGAGGACAATCAGCCCGACTCGCCCGCCGAACGCACCGAAGCGGCCGAGAAATGGAAGCAGCAGATCCAATCCCAGAAACAGGCGATAACCTCTCTGCAGCGGCAAATCGATGAAATCGGCGGGTCAATCCAGTACGCCGGCGGAAACTGCGTTGCGAACTGTGTGGAATGGAATGAGCGCCAGAAGCAGAAGCAGGATCAGGTCGAAAGCATGAAGGCGCAGCTTGCCGACCAGCAGAAGCGCCTCGAAGATATGCAGGAATCCGCCCGCAAACAAGGCTTCGGCAGCACCGTTTACGATCCGTAGACCTGGCCTCGAATAGCTGATCTCAACCAGGTTGCCCCACTTCTGGCCGGTGTTGCCAGAGTGGGGATGTTGAGAATAGGGATTTTGAGAAACAGAAAAGCCGCGGCGCAAGCAGGGGTTTTGTTCTTTGTACTCTTCCCGAAAGCCGAGAGCCGAAAGCCGAGAGCCGAAAGCCGAGAGCCGGAAAGCGGAAGCCGGAAGCCGGAAGCTTACTTCTTGCTCGCGTACGGATTCGCATACTTCAGCACGGTCGACAAATCGATTCCGCGAATAATGTTGTCCGAGTGATAGAACAGTCCCCACGAATCGATCGTCGAATTGTCGGGAAACACGCAAGCTTCCAGTATTTGATCAATCCCGCCGGAAGAGACCCAGCCTCCGCCTGCCAGATCGGTCGCGCCGATCTCGGCTCCGCCCAACTGCGTGCAGTAATACGACGCCGGATTTCCGTTGCCCTGCCCATTCCACGGCACCTCGGCGTAATACGCCAGCGCAGCGAGCGTGGGTTTGGTCGAGAACAAGGTCTGCAACGAAAGGTGAATCCGCGACCCATCCGAGGCCAGCGTGTACTGGCAGAACGATTCTTCTCCAGTTAGCCAGAGCCAATCCTGTTGTGGATTATTCGTGCCATAGACCGCCTGCCGTAACTCGACCAATCCGCCCGTCGATGCGCAATAGGCCTTTGCCTGATCGATGATCGAGAGTTTCTTCGTCTTGCCAGTCTGCGCCGTCGCCGATACTCCGCCCAGCGCAATAAGAATCAAACCGAGCCCCACGATTGCCCGAATCCCGCGCATGCGATTTACCTCGCTTTTTTGAATTGGAGAAAACCCAGAATCCAGCCCGCCCACAAATCGGCCCGCGAAGTCTATCACGCAAATTCTGATTTCACTCAGGAATTCTTGATCAGGCGAGTCAGATGGCGCGTCCAGCAAGGGTTTCGAGTTGCCGGCATGACCGGAGGCCACATTCACCGCCCCTTTCGACGCAAGTCCCCGACGCATCGCCGCGATTTGATTTTTCGCATTTCCCTAATCCGCGCAGCCGTGCGAAATTAGTTCATGGCCCTGGCTGTCCGCCCATCCCCAATTCACTCCGTCGGCGTGTACACTTCGACGCCGATCCGCAAGGGAACTCGCATCGTCGAGTACGCCGGCGAGCGCATCACCCCCGAAGAAGCCGACCGCCGCTATGAAGGGGTCACGCGCACCTACCTCTACGGTCTCGACGACGGCAAGACTGTCATCGACGGCGAAGGTCTGGGCGCCTACCTCAATCATTCCTGCGATCCGAATTGCGAAGTCGACGAGATCAAAAGGCGCGTCTGGCTGTTCGCCCTGCGCGATATCTCCGCCGGGGAAGAACTCGTATGGGATTACAACCTCTACGATGATGAAGAGCCGGCGCCCTGCCACTGCGGCTCGCCAAAATGCCGCGGTACCATGTATTCCCGCGAGTGGATGGCCAAGATGCGCCGCCGCGACGCCCGCAAGAAGAAACGCGCAGACGCAGACAAACAGATCATGCGGAAGAACAAGAAAGTTCGTGCCTGATCCTGGCTTCTCGCCATAGGAGATTCTTCATCCAGCAACCCACGACCCTCCTGTCCCTCCGGGGCGGCATCGCGCGGCGACTGAGCATCAAAGTTGGTAATATGGTGCCTGCCTGCTGCGAGCGTCATCCCGGCGGGACCATTGCGGACACGCTCTTTTCCAAAGCGCCTGTCGTTGTCGAGTTCGAGCGCTGCGTCCGCTTTCACGCCCGGCAGCGGGAGGAGAATGAATGATTCGAAAGTGTCGAGTGGTTCCCGGCTTCAGCGTCGTTCTGCAATTGATCCTGATAACGATTCTGGCGGGAGTCGCAACCGTTTACGCCCAACAAACCGCGTCCCAGGACCCGCCGCAGCAGCCCCAGACCCAGCAACCGAGCAACCAGCAGTCGGGCAGTCAGGAAGCCTCGCCTGAAGAGATCCCCATTCGCCCGCCAAAGCCGCGCGGCTACACGAACTGGTCGTTCAACGTGGGCGGGGGCGCCAGTCTCACCAACGGGAACACGCAACATTATGTCCGCGGCGGAGGCGGCATCGCTGCGGCCGGTGTCGCCCGCAATGCCAACAAGTATCTCGGGCTTCGTCTCGACTTCCAGTTCGATAACCTGCCGCTGCGAACCACCGCACTTCAAGCCGCGCAAGCCCCCAGCGCCACCGATCACGCTTACTCGCTGGCTCTCGGGCCCATCATCAATATCCCGGTCACCAAAGACTGGGGCGGATACATCATTGTCGGCGGCGCCTTCTTGCATCGCTCCGGCAAACTCGAATCTTCGACCGCAATTCCGGGCTACTCCTGCAACGGCTTCTTCCTATGGTGGGGACACTGCTTCAATGGCAGCCTGCCGCTCAGTGGAAATTTCCTCCATTCCAGCGTGAACGAGTTCGGCGAAGATTTCGGCGGCGGCATCACCCGCAAAATCCGCCCGAATATGGATTTTTACGCGGAGTTCCGCTACTTTCACGGAACATACAACAACATCACCACGGACTTCCGCCCGATCACCATCGGCATTCGCTGGGGGAAATAGCTTCGTATTTTTGCGAACCCTGTGATCCTCTGTGGGGGAGCCTTTTCGGGAGACGCCGAAGGAACTTACTCAGGATTGGTCCGGTACTTCCACAAATCCGCAGTGAGTTTCTGAAGTTGAACCAACGAGGTCGATGAGGCTGGCTCGGCGCTTCCCGCGCCGGAGTTGGCTTCTCTTACCGCCGCCTCAACAATTCCGTGTGCAGGCGCGAGCGAACATGCCGGGTCGGTAGCAGCGGCGTCCCCGGCCAGCAGAAATGCCTGGCAGCGGCATCCACCAAAATCTTCGGCGCGCCGCTCGCAACTCCGGCAAGGTTCCGGCATCCACTCTTCTCCGCGGAAGCGCTGAAATGAAGATGATTCCTGCCAGATCCATTCCAGACTTTTTTCGCGGGTATTTTCAAAAGTCATTCCCGGCAGCACTTCCGCTGCATGACACGGTAGAACCTTTCCGGCTGGATTGATCAGCATCAATCTTCGTCCCCAGCCTCCCATGCACGCCTTCGGATACTTCGCGTAGTAATCCGGCACAACCGAGTCGATGCGCATCCGTCCGGCCAGCCGCTTCTCCGCATCCGCGATGATCGTGACCGCCCGTTCCAATTGCTCACGCGTCGGCATCAGCGCGGCGCGATTCGCCAGCGCCCATCCGTAATACTGTGTGTGCGCAATCTCCACTCGTTCCGGATTTAATTGCTCGATAAACGCGATCATCTCCTCCAGATGGTCGAGATTCTGCCGGTGCACCACCAGGTTCACCGTGAAAGCAATCTTGTGCTTTCGAATCGCGCGCGAAAGCTCGATCTTGTGCGCATGCGCCTTCGCGCCCGCGATCCAGTTCGCCGCGGCCTCCCGGGAATCCTGAAAGCTGATTTGTATGTGATCGAGCCCTGCATTCACGAGTTCTTGCAGCCGCGCCTCATTGAGGCCAATCCCTGAGGTGATGAGATTCGTGTACAGCCCCGCGCTGCGTGCGGCAGAAATCAGTTCGGCAAGATCGGCGCGCGCCAGAGGTTCTCCGCCGGTGAAGTGCGCGTGCAGCATGCCAACTTTACCGGCTTGCTGAAAAACGTTCGTCCATTCCGAGGTCGACAATTCTGACTCGACCGCGGCTAACTCCATCGGATTCGAGCAGTAGACGCAATGCAGCGGGCAGCGATGCGTGACTTCGGCAATGAGGGCAAGAGGATGAGAAGCCATGATTGAGCTTGCTGCGTTTTGCGTGCAGCGCTATTGCTGCGTATAGAAAAAGTAAGTGGTTTCTGCCTCCACTCAATAATCCACAATTCGTTTCCGCTGCAGCTGCTCCAGAAACATGCCGATATCAGAGCGAATCTTTCCGGGATCGGTCTTTCCAAATTCCTTCTGCAATTCAGCAATAATTTCGCTGAAGGTGCGTGTTCCGTCGCAGCGCTCCAATACCTGCCGCCCCGTGCCCTGCAGCTTGATGGCGCCTTCCGGAAACAAAATCATTCGATCCTCTTCGGTACCGCCCCATCGGCATCCTGCGGCTAGGCGCGGCTGGCTCGTGTCGGAAGGAGGCGCCATGCTCAATCACCCTCCATGCGAAATGCCCCCGGCGGAGGCCATCCCGGCTGCACGTAGGCGAAATAGAGCGCGTCCAGCTGTGCCCACAGAATGTCGCATTTATCGCGCAGCGCCTGGATCGCCAGTTCCTGTTCGGCCCGCGTATGCGCGTTTTCGTACACATAATTGACCGCGAACTTCGCATCCTCCGGCGCCTGCGTCAGGCGGGCTTCAAAATAATCCAGCCCTCCCGAGAGCCACAGATAATGCTGGCGCAGCCGGTCCATGCGAAGAGAAATCAGGTCGCGCGAGAACAATTCCGTCAGCGACGACGCGACCGCTTCCAGCAGACTGCGGCTGCGCACAATATTCAGATATTCATTCACCGCGAACCGCGTTGCCGGAAGGATTCCAACTCCGGCCCGAACCTGCTCGGGATCGAGTCCCGTAGCCTCCGCCAGCTTGAGCCACCGTTTGATGCCGCCTTCACTGTGCGCGTCTCCATCGTGATCGATCACGCGCTTTCGCCATGCCCGTCGAAACGCCGGGTCCGGCCCTCGCGACAGAATGATCGAGTCTTTGATCGGGATAACGCTCTGGTAGTAATAACGGTTCAAAGCCCAGGCCTGAAGCTGTCCGCGGCTGAGGCGGCCTTCGTGCATCAGCAGATGAAACGGATGCTGGTGGTGATAACGTTCCTCGCCGACGCTGCGCAACTGCGCCCGCAATCCGTCGAACGACAGCAGCGCATGATTCTGCGCGGGATCTACAATTCGAACTGCCATCCGTCCTCCGCGATTTCCCAGCCTGCATCGCGCACCTGGCGATATTCAGGACCCGCTTCGTTCAACACGGGATTCGTGTTGTTCACATGTATATAGATTTTACGTGGCCGCTTCACTTGCGCCAACTGAGCCAGGCTGCCTTGCGGCGACGAGATGGGGACGTGTCCCATATCCCGCGCCGTTTGTCCACTCGCCTGCAGCCGGATGAGTTCGTCATCGCTCCAGAATGTTCCATCGAACAACAGCACATCGCAGGATTCGAACTGTCGCAGCAATGGCGCGTCGATGCGTGGAACCGCCGGCATGTACGCCAATCGCTTGTTCGATGGCGATTCGACAATCAGGCCAAGCGACGATTCGAGCGGAGAAAGTTGGGACCGCCGGGGCGCCGATACATACGCCGGAAAATGCGTTCCCAGCGCAATTGCGCGGCACCGCAGGCCCGAGTCGACTCCTGCCGGATCGAGCAGAGAAAACTGTGTACCGGGCGTGAACTCATTCCAACTCACCTGGCCCGGAACCCGCTGCAGCATGGCGAACATGGAGTTGTCTTTGGTCAGAATGCGGCGAATCGATTTCGTGGCGTGTACGCGCAGTGGCTGCAACTCGCGGAGCAACAGCAATCCCAGGACATGGTCGATATCAGCATTCAGCAAGACGGCCCCGGCGATCGGCGAGTGTCGAATCCCTTCGTCGTTGCGTGAAACGCGAGGATGCAGTTCGGGAGTCACTTCAATCTGCGCACGCAGATCGGGAGACGCTCCCAGCAGAAACCACGAGCCGGAATCTCCGCCGATTGCGACTTGCGCCTGTGTCCGGCTCTTGCCGCGAAAACTTCCAGCGCGGATCGCTCGGCAATTCGGGCAGGCACAATTCCATTGCGGAAACCCGCCTCCTGCGGCCGACCCCAGAATCTTCACTTGCATGCAGCGAGTGTAGCAGCCTCAACCGGCAAATATTTTTGACCACCAAGGACACGAAATTCCACGAAGGAACGGCCAGGTCGCTTTCTGTTCTGACGTCTCCTGTGGGGCACCCTGTTCGGTTATACCCAGTTGATGGGGCAACATAAAGAAACCTCGTTGCCTGCTGTAGCATCTTTAGAGTCTCTCCTCTTTTTGTTTTCGGGAGCTGACGGCCCAGGAACGAATGACTCCACAAGCGGCGCAAGACCGATCGGCTACTGGTGGAATCAATCCGTGGCTGGTCGCGGTCGCGGTCATGCTGGCGACCTTCATGGAAGTGCTCGACACTTCCATCGCCGCCGTCGCCTTGCCTTACATCGCCGGAAGCCTCTCGGCGACCAACAACGAAGCTACGTGGGTGCTGACCAGCTATCTGGTCGCGAACGCCATCGTTCTGCCCGCGAGCACATGGTTCTCGCTGCGCTTCGGAAGAAAAAGATTCCTCATCGCCTGCATCATAATCTTCACCGTTTCATCTTTCATGTGCGGCGCGGCGACGAGCCTGGGCATGATCCTGATTGCGCGCGCCGTTCAGGGCGCGGGTGGCGGAGCCTTGCAGCCGCTCTCGCAATCGATCCTGCTTGAAAGTTTTCCTCCGGAAAAACGCGGCAGCGCGATGGCCGTGTTCGCGCTCGGTGTCGTCGTTGCGCCCGTCCTCGGCCCCACTCTCGGGGGATGGCTCACCGATGCTTACTCCTGGCGCTGGGCGTTCTACATCAACATCCCGGTCGGCATTTTCGCCGTATACATGATCTCGCGGTACGTCAAGGATCCCTCGTATGTGCGGGACGCTCACCCCGGAAAATTGGACGGCATCGGGCTGGGCTTGCTGGCCGTCTGGCTCGGCTGTCTGCAGATCATTCTCGACAAGGGGCAGGAAGATGACTGGTTCGGCGCGCCCTGGATTCGCTGGGCCTTCGGACTTCTTATCATTTGCCTCGTGCTCTTCCTGGTGCGCGAATTTCTGCACAAACATCCGCTGGTCGATTTGCGCGTGTTCAAGCATCGCAACTTCACTCTGGGTTGTCTGCTCATCGGATTATTCGGCGCGGCGATCTACGGACTGGTGACTCTGCTGCCGCTCTTTTATCAGGAACTGCTCGGCTACACAGCGCTCGCGGCCGGATGGGCGGTGAGTCCGCGCGGCGTGGGCGCCATCATTGCCATGCCCCTCATCGGATATCTCACGGCGCGAATCGACAACCGCTGGCTGATCGTTTTCGGTTTTTTCCTCTTCGCCATTGCCAGCCTCTGGTTCGGCGAGGTGAATCTTTCGATCGGACAATGGACGTTCCTGTGGGCAATCATCATTAGCGGTTTCGGCTCGGGATGTGTCTTTGTCCCGCTCTCGACCACCACGATGGCGTTTCTGAAAAATGAGGAAATCGGAAATGCCAGCGGGCTCTATAACCTGCTCCGCAACATTGGAGGCAGCATCGGCATCTCGGTCGTGAACACCATCGTCGCGCGTCACCAGCAACTGCATCGCAATGAAATGGCCGGTTCGCTCAATGCTGGAAGAGTGACGGTGGAGGGTGCAGTTCACGGAATACAAGGGTTGTTATCCGCGCAAGGGACCCCTCCGGCAGACGCGGCGCATCAGGCTTACGCGCTTCTCGGACGCGGCCTCGACGCCCAGGCGCGGCTATGGTCGTACGTCGACGACTTTCGTTATATGGCGATCATGTGTTTCGCTTGTATCCCCATCGTCTTAGCCTTGAAGAAATCCGTGGGGAAAAAGGGCGTCCTCCGCGCCGGACACTAAAAATCCAGCGATTTATGAGCCACGCCAACGGCGAATTTTTCCCTTGACATATTCCCATATAGGAATATATGGTTCTGGCATGGCAAGGGCAGCGACGACCTCTGACTCTTTCAACGCAGTGGCCGAACCCCGCCGGCGAGAGATTCTCGACTATCTCGCCCAGGGCGAGCGCCCGGTCGGGGACCTCGTCGACAAGCTGGGGATGGAACAACCGTCGGTTTCGAAGCACCTGAAGGTGCTCCGGCAGGTGGGGCTGGTTCGAGTGCGGAGGCATGGCAGGCAAATGCTCTATCAGGCCAATGCGGATGGGATCCGCCCGCTTTATGAGTGGACGAAGACCTTCGAGCGTCTCTGGACACATCAGTTGCTGCGAATCAAAGAGCGCGCCGAGCAGAAAGAACGCCAGGCGACCGAGACGTGAAGAGAAGTGAAAAAGAAGTGAAAAAGAAGTGAAGACGTGAAGAAGTGAAGAAGAAGTGAAGGGAAGTGAAGAGAAGTGAAGTGAAGAGAAGTGAAGAGTGAAGAGAAGAGAAGAGAAGAGAAGAGAAGTGAGGAGAACCGAAATAGCCATGTCATCCTGAGCCGCAGATTTTGGCGGCGAAGGATCTATGCATTCGCCGCTACCGCCAAAATGCATAGGTCCTTCGCACACAGAACGCGCTTGATGACAAAAAGCCGGGCGAACGGCTGGAAGCCCTGCCTTACTCGAAACGATTTGAGGGACAGCTTCTGAGAACCAGGAACTGAGAACTTTATCCAACGGAGGAAATCATGAGCATGAGTCCAACCATCCCGGGCATTGAAAGTCTGAGCGTGGTCATCACGCGGGAAATGCACATCGAGGCCAGCCTCGAGACAACGTTTGAGTCGCTGCTGGAACAACTCGGCCCCGAGAACGAGACGCCAGAGCACAAGATGCCCATGAAGCTTGAGGCATGGCCGGGCGGCCGCTGGTATCGCGACCTGGGCGATAACAACGGCCATCTATGGGGACATGTGCAGGCGATCAAGCGTCCAGCGCTGCTCGAAATTACCGGGCCGCTGTTCATGTCGTACGCCGTTGCCAACAACGTGCAGTACCGCCTGAGCGAGGAGCCGGGAGGAACGCTGCTCACGTTCCATCACAAGGCCTTCGGCATCATTCCCGACGAGCATCGCCGCGGCATGAATGAGGGCTGGGGCCAGATGTTGAGCCGTATCCAGGCGCGTGCCGAAGCGCGTAAGAAGTAGCTCGACGCTTCACAGCAACGAACGAAGGAGGTAGTTATGTGCCCAGCTTGCTTAGCAGCGGCCGGAATCGTCGTGGGCGGCGTGATTTCAACCGGAGGGTTGACCGCGCTGGCCGTAAAAGTCCTTCGTAAGAAGAAGGGTGAGAAAAGTGAATCGAAGGAAAAGGAGTAGATCATGACGACTGCAACGATTGAGAGGACCGATGTCAAACTGGTATCCCCGGCGGAATGGCTTGCGGCGCGCAAGGCATTTCTCGCGAAAGAAAAAGAATTCACGCGTCTGCGCGATGAGTTAAGCCGCCAGCGCAGGGAACTGCCGTGGCAGAAAGTCGAAAAAAATTATGTGTTCCAGGGAGCGAAAGGCAAAGAGTCGTTGGCCGATCTGTTCGGCGGCCGCAGCCAGCTGATCGTCTACCACTTCATGTTCGGTCCGGGATGGAAAGAAGGATGCCCGAGCTGCTCATACATCGCCGACCAGTTTGATTCCATCGCCTTGCACATGGCGCAGCGGGACACGACCCTGGTTGCCATTTCGAGAGCCACATGGCCCGAGATTGAAGCCTTCCAGAAGCGCATGGGATGGAAGTTCAAGTGGGTCTCGTCGAATGGGACGGATTTCAATTACGACTATCACGTGTCCTTTTCGAAGGAAGACGTCACTAACAAGAATACGGTATACAACTACGAGACTTCGGAATTTCCCTCGGAAGAAGGCCCGGGCGCGAGCGTCTTCTTCAACGGCGATGGCGGAATCTTCCACACCTACTCCACATATGGGCGCGGGCTCGACATGATGCTGAACGCATACAACTTCCTCGATCTCACGCCGAAAGGCCGCGACGAGGACAATTTGCCCTGGCCTATGGCTTGGGTGCGCCATCATGACAAGTACGGAGACCCGAGTGCGCTGGACGCGCTTACCCTGCTGGCGCAGCCGCAGAAATAAAAACCGCTCAGAAAGGTATTCGTTGGGCTTGAGAGTTTCAGAAGATCGCTGGGCTTTCCGGGGAACGCCTTCCGGTGCCAAGCGACTTCTGAAACCTTGAAACTTTGAAACTTTGAAACCTGCGGTATGCAAATTCTGGCACGCATGACGGAATTTGCAAGGTTTGTGCTGCTGTTATGCAAGGAAAGGGAAAGCTTGTGCAGCCCGCGCAGCGTGTCGCGCGGATTCTTGTTGCCTCGACAAAATCAGCGGGGCATACTCTTGATGTTCCGTCCGGACGCGTTCGGCCTTCCTCCGGCCCTCCCCGAAGTTTCCTCTACAGAGTAACCGCGCAGCCGAGCTTCGCTCCGACGAACAGCCGAGGGCGGCTGCCCCTGCACAAACCGGACAGCCGAGGGCGGCTGTTGCTACGCGCCCTAATTCATGTCGCCCAGCGAGCACGCGCCCGGGCCGCGAGGATCGCCGCACGATCCACAAGGACCAGCGGCAGGCGATGTGCTCGACGAACCTTTGGCTGACACGGCAAATACCGAGAGCTGCGGTTCCAGTTTCCTGGCGTGGCATTTCGGGCACTCGGCCTTTTCCTTGCCATAGACCAGGGCTTCGAATCGGTGATTGCATTCCTTGCAGATGTACTCGTAGATAGGCATGGGCAACTCCGCTACCTATTAGAATGAATTTGTGGAAAGTTCGCAAATCTCGGAATCGGACCGCGATTCCAACCCGATCCGCGATTCCAACCCGGGCAAAGAGCTGCCCTGGCAACCACGCGAGCCATTCCGGGCTCGCCGGTGGCTGCGGGGCGGCCACGTCCAGACGCTCGCCAGTTTTCTTGCCCCGCGCAGAATTCATCTAGCTCCCGCCGAAGAGCGCCTGGTCGAAGTCGCTCCCGGAGTCAAAGTTCGCTGCTGGTGTCGCTGGCGGTCCCCCGATCATGGAAACCGGCTGACGCTCATCGTCGTTCATGGTCTTGAAGGTTCGTCCGAGTCGCAGTATATGCTCGGCGTCGCCCGCAACGGCCTCGCGGCCGGAATGAATGTTGTGCTGATGAACCAGCGCAATTGCGGCGGCATGGACCACTTCGCGCCCACGCTCTACAACTCAAGCCTCTCTGCAGATGTTGCCGCCGTCGCGCGGCACCTGGTCGAGCACGAAGGTGCCTCGCACTTTGCTCTCGCCGGATTCTCCATGGGCGGCAATCTTGCGCTGAAACTCGCCGGTGAATGGGCCAAGAATGCCCCGCCGGAGTTTCGAGCAGTCGCGGCAGTCTGTCCCGCGATGGATCTGGCCGCCTCGGCAGACGCCCTGCACGAACCCGCGAACCGTCTGTACGAGTGGTATTTTCTGGTTCAGCTATTTCGCCGCATGCGCAAGAAGGTGAGATTTTTTCCCAACGACTTCGACGTCTCCCGCCTGCGCGGAGTCTCGAGCCTGCGTCTTTTCGACGATCGCGTCACCGCGCACTATTGCGGATTCACCGGCGCCGACGATTATTACGCCCGCGCGGCTGCGGCGAATGTTGTCGGCCAGATCGCCGTGCCGGCGCTAATCATCCATGCCAACAACGATCCGTTTATCCGGATTCAACCCCAGACGCGGGAACGCATCCTCGCCAACCCCCACATCACGTTCATCGAGACGGACGATGGCGGCCATTGCGCCTTCATAGGAGATCCCGACGGCGACGGCTACGACGGGCACTGGGCCGAGCGCGAAGTCGTGGAGTTCCTGCGCCGTTTCGCTTAAGTATGTGGGACAGCTGCTTTCGCCTGTCCCGGCGGAGCGAAGCTCCGCTGTGCCGTTCGGGATGAACATTAGCTTCCCTTAGCTCGCTCGGGCCGGACGCAGCCAGCCCAGCACTTCCGCCCCGCGCCCTTTCATCCAGCCCTTGGTATGGGTGCGGATGTAGGCCAGCGCCACCATCGCCACGCAGATGATGGCTAATCCCAAAGACGCCCCACTGATGCTCTCCGCATGTTTCGTCAGGATCGACACGCGCCCGTACACGAACTCAATATGCACCCAGTACACGAGGAGCGATGCCTGCCCCAGCTGGATTAACGGGCTGAATCCCCACTGCGCCGCTCCCCATCGGCACCACACGTAGCATCCGCAGAGAATTACCAGCAGCATGCCGACACGGATCAGAAAGAAATCCGGGCTGGTGTGCCAGTAGTCATACACGGCATAGACATGCCATGGCAGCGCGTCGAGCCAGCGCGAGAGCTCGATCAGCAGCAGCCCGGCGATTCCCGCGCCGAAGAAGAACTTCGCTTCGCGGGCGCGCATCCATTCACTTTGCAGGATGAATCCCACGCCCAGGCCGGCGAATGCGAACGCCGCCCAGGGAAATATCGGGAACAGCCAAGCCTGCGGCGCGCCGAGATTATGCACGCCATTGATATAGGACTCGATCGGCCACGGCAGCCAGTCCGGACGCCACGTGGTCCATAGCAGCGGGGTCATGAACGAAATCGCCAGGGCACTCCCGAGCGCAGCCAGCACCAGAAAGACGCGTGTCGGCCTGGAGCGAAGACGGAGTTGCCGTATCGCGAGCGTCGCAGCGGAGCTTCGCTCCGCCGAACCGCCGAAGGCGGTTGTCCCCACATTAGCTGTCCCCGCGATTCGCAGCACCACCCAGCACAGCACTCCCATCAGCATCATCGACAGGCCGATGGCATTCAGAATGTCGACCCGCAGCAGGTCGCTCTTCGGCGCCCAGCCCCACGCGATGACGTATTCCTGCAGCCGGAACAGCAATCCGAAACCGAAGATTTCCGCCCCGCGCCGGATCGTACTCCGCGTAATCTCCCCTGCCGGCAAGCCCTTCTGCCGCAACTTCTCCGTCACCAGCGCGAACGAGATCCCGGCCAGAAACAGGAACAATGGGGCAGGAAACGTCCCTCCCAGCTGCGAATCCATAAAAAATCTGCTTTGCCGGGCCTGTCCACCGAGCCATGAGTCGAAACAATGGGTTTGAAACATCAGCACGCACGCAAGCCCGCGCATCCAATCGATGTAGGCAAGGCGGGGCTTCGACGCGCTAGGGGCTGGCATGCGGGGTTTTGGGCAGTATACGGCAGGTCGGCGAACTCCGTGTTTTTCCCGGGTTTAATCCCGACAGCTCCGGATGTGGTCCTGATCACGCCGTGAGTTAGCGCGGTTTTTAGCCGGGAGATCCGCCGATTCCGCTCCTAATTGCCGGTTTTCCTGACGTAACCTGTTTGTTAAGTTTATGTCAGCCGTACAACCTTCGAGACAAGACGCTTGATCGAAGGTAAGATAGGTTCGAAACACCCGAAAATCTGCACCCTTTTATGAAAACTCTGGGAGCGTTTATGAAGAGCAGGGGTATTGTGTGTCTGCTGTCGATCGCGTTTGGTCTATCGAGCCTGTCGTATGGCGCCACGTCGGCGGACCGTATTCAGGGCGCCTTAGCCGGACCCACCGTCGCCCTGGCTGGCAACGTCCATCGCCTGGCTTTGCCGCAGTTTGATCAGGGAGCCGTCGACCCCGCTCTGCAGCTGGGAACCATCACCCTGATGACCGCCCCCACCATCGCTCAACAGCAGGCTCTCAAGCAACTCCTGGCCCAGCAGCAGGATCCCAGGTCTCCCAGCTATCACAAGTGGCTGACCCCCGAACAGTTTGCCGACCGCTTCGGCCTCAGCCAGAACGATATTCAGCAGATCGCGGCCTGGCTTGAGTCGGAGGGATTTACCAACGTTCACCCCGCCCGCGGACGCAACTGGGTTTCGTTCACCGGCACAGCCGCCCAGGTCGAGTCCGCCCTCCGCACCGAGATTCACCACTACAACATCAAGGGCGAGATGCACTACGCCAATGCTACTGCTCCAATGATTCCGCAGGCATTGGCGGGCATTGTCACCGGATTCCGCGGATTGACGGATTTCAAGCCGCATCCGATGAACGCGAAGCGCGCGCGGCCTTATTACTACAGCGCAACCTACGGTGACTTTATTGCTCCCGGGGATATCGAGACGATTTATGACATCACGCCGCTCTATAACTCAGGAATCGATGGCACGGGAGAGAAGCTTGCCATCATGGGTCAGACGGAGATTTATCTGGCCGACTTAAACGATTTCCGGTCCGGCTTCAATCTCTCCACTCTGAGCTGTACGACAGACGCCAACGGATTGATTACAGCGTGCAACGATCCGCACTTCAAATATGTATTGGACGGGAGCTCTACCCTCTCGACAAACGGCGATATTAGCGAGGCCGATCTTGATCTGGAGTGGTCCGGAGCGGTAGCTCCTAATGCACAGATTATCTATGTGAATTCGTCGAATACCTTTACCTCCTTCTATTACGCAATCGACAACAACCTAGCTCCCGTTATCAGCCTCAGTTATGGCGCATGCGAGTTCGACGATAATTACGTGAACTCACCCTATCCTGGCGAAACAATCTCTAACGAAGCCGTGCTGCAGCAGGCGAACGCCCAAGGAATTACCTTTGTGAACTCAAGCGGCGACAGCGGTGCGGCGGAGTGCGACTACTACCAAACCGTGACGAGCGCAAATCTTGCTACTCAAGGACTTGCTGTGAGTTATCCCGCAAGCAGCCCCGAAGTCACCGCCGCCGGGGGTACGGGAATCATGTTTGCGGATTGGACCAGCACTCAGTATTGGGGAACAACGAACGGATTGAATGGCGGTAGTGCTATTTCTTATATTCCCGAACAGGCCTGGAACGATAACTACGAGATCGCCCAATTCTGCGCGCTGAACACTGCGACCAACTCTCCCGGATATCCGTTCTGCCATCAAGGCGGCCAAACTGCCGTAAAGGGCTGGGTCGCGATCACTAGTGAATCCACCGCTCAGACCGACATTGGTCTTTCCGCTACGGGGGGAGGATCGAGCAACTGCTCGCTTCAAAACTCGAACTTTTCTGCCTGCGTCTCCGGCTTTGCCAAGCCCTCCTGGCAGACCGTAACCGTCGCTGGGCAGTCGACCCGTCTGTCTCCCGACATCTCGTTGTTCGCATCACCGAACTTCCCCGGCTACGTTTTCTGCACCCCGCAGTCCGAGTTGTCTACAACTACAAGCAACACCAGCACCTGCTATCAAGGAATTTCCACGGCCGTTGACACCTATCTTTCCATCATCGGTGGGACTTCCGCCTCGGCTCCCGTGTTTGCCGGCATGGTGGCTTTGTTAAATCAATACACGGGCAGCGCGGGTCAGGGAAATATCAATCCTTCTCTCTACAAGTTGGCTGCCGTTGCGCCGTCCGCGTTCCACGACGTGACAGCTGCTGACAACAAGGTGTATTGCCAAGTCGGCACGCCCACGGGGCAGCTTTCCTCCTTGCTCTGTCCCTCCTCCGGCGTCATGGGCTACAGCGCGTCGGCAGGATTCGATCTCGCTACCGGCCTGGGCTCCCTCGATCTGAATAATTTCGCCGTTGCCCTGAAGACCACGCCGGACTTCACTGGCAGCTCCTCGGCCAGCACTTTGACTCTGTGGCCGACACAAACCGGCACGTCGACCATCACCATCACGCCCATAAACAATTTCACGGGAACCGTGAGCTTCTCGTGTACCGGTCCGAGCGGCACGACCTGCACCTTCAGTCCGTCCACGGTAACTCCGAACGGCGCGGCCGTAACAACCACCGCGACGATTACGGCCGGCTCGACCGCCGGGACCGTAGTGATCAACGCCACAACCGGCAGCTTGAGCCAGATGAGCCATTCGGCTGGTTCAATCGCCCTGACCGTGAACTCCGGAACCTTCTCGCTGACCTCCAGCCCCGCCCCGGGTTCCACGCTAACGGTAGTGCAGGGACAGACGGCCACCGCCGATCTCACAGTCATCAGCACCAGTAACCCGTCCTTCATCATCTCCAGCGGATCGGGAACCGAAACCGCATTGCCGGTGAATTACACCTGCACTGGTCTGCCCAACGCGTCAAGCTGCACCTTCAGCCCGGGGACACCGAGCCAGTCCGTCGCCGTCGCGATGTCGATCGTTACAAACGCTCCAACCGCCAAATTGCACAATCCTCTCGATCGTGGAGGCAAGATCTTCTACGCCGTCCTCTTGCCCGGATTGCTCGGCGTCTTCTTCACGTTCGGGTCGCGCAAGCGGCCGTTAGGCGGAATGCGAGGCGGAATGCGCGCGCTGGGTCTGCTTCTGGTTCTCGGATCCTCTACCCTCTGGATTGGATCCTGCGGCGGCAACACCCAGGGAGCTCCTAAGAATCTCGGAACTCCCACGGGCACGTACACCGTCACGGTCAACGCAAGCACGATTGGATCGTCTCCGATTACGGCATCGCCGGTGCTGACGTTCCAGCTGACCGTGACGCCGTAAATTTGGCCGGAAATTCAGCGCGGCCAGCCTGCCCGAAGCGCAAAGATGCAACGTGGGGACAGCCGCCCTCGGCTGTCCGCCGAGCAAAGCTCGGCACCGCCGGCAACTCCAGCTTCATATCACGGCACCCCTTCAGCGGTGCCGACCCCGCCCACGCTAATTCCGGAACCTGATGACATTTTCTACCGTATCTAGCCGTATCATCTGCATTCGCGATACAGGCACGTCTAATCTCCAACTGGGGGTAGCATGAAGATCATTCTCACGTCTGTGGTACTGGCCTGCGTTCTGCTCCTCGCGGCCGCGCCCGAGACAGCTAATCCCAAGCCGAAATACAACGCCAAAGGCCAGCTCGTGCGCCCTTCCGACTACCGCGAATGGATCTTTCTCTCCGCCGGATACGGCATGAACTACAGTCCCGCTCCCGGCAGCCACGAGATGTTCACCAATGTTTTCGTCCAGCGCTGGGCCTACGACGAGTTTGTCAACTCCGGCAAGTGGCCCGAGCAGAGCATGTTTGTGATTGACGAGCGCGACGCCGCCAGCCGAAGCTCCATCAACCAGAAGGGACATTACCAGACCGATCTCATGGGACTCGCGGCCGAGGTCAAGGATTCCTCCCGCAATCCTGACAAGTGGGCCTATTACACATTCGGCGCCGACGGCCAGACGGCTGAGGCCATGCCCCACGGCAACCCGTGCTGGTCCTGTCACGAGGCCCACGCCGCCGTGGAGCATACTTTCGTGCAGTTCTATCCCACGCTGAAGCCGGTCGCAAAAAAGTTTGGCACCTACATCCAATCGCGGGAACAAGTGACGGAAGCCAAGTAGATATGTAACGGAACGCCGCCCGCATTTTGCATGTTCTGAGATCCCCATCCGATCTAGTGGCGATGTTTAATCGCCCCGTTCACGGCGCCGCTTTGCCATGCCCGACCCGATCTGCGAAACTGACCATTCTGGTTCGAGGAGAATAGCTCGGCCCTCAGGGGCTTCAAGCCCGCATGTCTGAGAGCCACAAACGGCCCGGCTTGAAGCCGGACCCTTCCTGGAACCAGCTATCAGATAGCTTCTGAGAAACTAACGACGAACGACGAACGACTAACGACCGCCCCATGGCTCGCATCCACGTTCTTTCCGAAACCGTTGCCAACCAGATCGCCGCCGGCGAAGTCGTGGAGCGGCCCGCGTCCGTCGTCAAGGAGATGCTCGAAAACTCCCTCGACGCCGGCGCGACTCGGATCAAGATCAACATCGAGGCGGGCGGGAAAAAGCTGATCCAGATCACCGACAACGGATGCGGCATGGTCCGCGACGACGCCATGCTCGCCTTCGAGCGCCACGCGACTTCGAAAATCAAAGACGCGAAAGACCTGCTCAGCGTCGCGACCCTCGGATTTCGCGGCGAAGCTCTGCCCTCGATCGCATCCGTCTCCCGCCTGCATCTCGAAACGCGCGCCGCCGAAGATCCCGCCGGCACGATCGTAGAGATCAACGGTGGAAAGATCGCCCGCGTCGAAGAAGCCGGCGTTCCTGTGGGAACATCGATCACGGTTCGCGATCTTTTTTTCAACGTTCCGGCGCGAAAGAAATTCTTGAAGGCGGAATCAACCGAGCTCTCGCATATCGCTTCGCTGGTCACGCATTATGCGCTGGCTCATCCCGACAAGCATTTCGAATTGCACTCCGCCACGAACGCCATGCTGGTCGCGCCTCCGGTCGCCGGATACAGCGAGCGCGTCTATCAGGTCTTCGGCAAAGAAACGCTCGATCAGCTGATTCCCGTGGCGGCCCGGCAGCAGCTCGAGCGCATCGGATTGCCCCAGCCACCTCCGTGGCGCCGCCGAGAAATAGAAGACGATGATGGGGATTCCAGCACGACCACGCCGGGCGAGATGCGGCTGCACGGATTCGTTTCGAAGCCCGAAATCCAGAAGCTCAACCGCAACTCGATTTTTGTCTTCGTCAACGGACGCCTCATTCGCGACCGCCTCGTGCAGCACGCCCTCACCGAAGCCTACCGCAACATCATTCCGCCGACAGTTTATCCGGTGGTGCTGCTGTTTCTGGAGTTGCCGGCCGCGGAAGTCGATGTCAATGTGCATCCGTCGAAGACGGAAGTTCGCTTCCGCCAGCAGACCGCGATGCACGACTTTGTTCGCGATTCGGTGCGTGCCGCGCTCATGAAAGCGCGTCCCGTGCCGCAATTCGTGACTGAGATTCGCGCCCATGCAACGGCCGGCTCGGCATTGACGCCCGGAGCGCAATCCTCGGAATCATTCCATGCCCCAGGCGCTCCGGAAGCCGAACGCCGGCAACCAGAAGCCGGTTTCGCGTTGCAAGCGCAAGCGCCGCCATCAATTTCCGCGCGCCTGCAGTTCGATGGTTCCATCGCCGTCGAAGCGAACGCCGCTATCCCCGTTGCGCGCGGCCTGGAGCACGCCGCTCTCGAGCCCAACTTCGCGTCCACGCTCCCGCAACTCGACTCGGTTCCTGACAACGGCTGCTCTCCAGTTCTCGATGTCAATGAAGCCGAACCGACACTCTCGTCGTTGAGCACACTTCGTCCGCTGGGGCAGATTCGTAATTCGTTCATCCTCGCCGTCAACGAAGATGGGCTTTGGATCATTGACCAGCACGTTGCGCACGAGCGCGTGCTCTTCGAGCGTGTCCTGAAACAGAGAGCTGCGCAGAAAGTCGAGAGCCAGCGGCTGTTGATGCCGATTCTTCTGGAACTGACTCCGGCGCAGCAAGCCGTTTTCCACGAGATCTCCGGCGAACTGCAGCACAACGGGTTTGAAGCCGAGCCGTTTGGCGCGCGCAGTGTCTCCGTCAACGTCGCGCCCGCCGGAATCGACGCCGGAGCGGTCGAACGCATGCTGCACGAATTGCTGGACCAGTTCTCGCGCGAGGAGCAATCCCTGAATCTGGAAAAGATCCGCACCCGCATTGCGGCTTCGATCGCGTGTCACGCCGCCATCAAGGTCAACATGCCGCTGGAGCAGAACAAAATGGAGTGGCTCCTCTCAGAATTGGCCAAAACCGACCACCCAATGTCGTGTCCACACGGCAGGCCCGTCGTGCTGAGGTATTCTGTGAAGGACATTCAACGGGCGTTTAAAAGAATCTAGTCATGAACTCCGAGCTGCGAGTTTGTAGAATTGCTCGCAACTCTGGACTCACGACTCGCAACTCGCATGACCGATCTTGAACTTCAACAGCTGCGGCGCGAGAAGTGGCGGCTGGATGGCAAGCCCATCCGGACCATCGAGCAGGCGCGCGTTTTCCTGGAGGACGTCGGATTCTGCCTGATGTATCCGCAGCGCCCGGCTCTGCTGGTGCCGACATTTATTGGCGCATTTGTCGGTGGCGACGACCGGCTGCCGGAGTGGCAGCATGCCTTCAAGGATCCGCGGGCGGCCGAGGCCACTGAATTGATGGTCCGCCTTCTGCGCGAGCGCACCGCCTTCGAAGCCAATCTGTTTGAAGAGAACAACGGATTTCTCGTGGCCGCGTCGGTCTTCCCGTATTTCTACGCGATGATGGGCGAGCGCAATCCCAAGCTGCCCCCGAAGGCCGGATCACGCTCCGCATATTCCGCGCTCGCGTGCGACGCATACGCCCTGATTCAGCGCGAGGGCGCGATCTCGAAGCAGAAACTGCTGGAGGAATTAGGTGGAGGAACCTCCACGCCGGCGCTCGACAAAGCCCTCGCGGAGCTGTGGTCCAAGCTCCGCATCACGCGCGTCGACTACAAGGCGAGTGAGGGATCGGTCTGGGATCTGCTCTATCGCTGGGCGCCCGATGCGGTCAAGGAAGGCGTAGGATTGTCCGTTCCGGAGGCGCTCTCGGCGCTGGTTTCCAAATATCTGGATTGCGCGATCGCCGTGGAGCAGTCGGAACTGGAAGCCTTCTTCGGCAACTTCATCGCGCGCTCGAAAGTTAAAGACGCCGTGAACGCGCTGCTGGCCGCGCGAGAGCTGAGCTTCGTCCACGTCGGAGGAAAATCCATGCTGCAGATCGCGCCCGAGAAAACTGTCGCCGCTCCTCCGCATACCGCCGCACGATGACTTCCGGTAATTCCGTGTCCGTTTCCAATTCCAATTCTTATCGCGGCCGCCTCGCCGCCTCGCCCACCGGCCTTCTGCATGTTGGCCACGCTCGCACCTTCTGGATTGCGGCTCAGCGAGCCCCCGAGCGCAACGGAACGCTTATTCTTCGAAATGAAGACCTTGATGCGCAGCGCTGCCGTCCCGAGTTTGTGCAGGCGATGATCGAGGATTTGCACTGGCTGGGAATTTCCTGGTCCGAGGGACCGGATTGTGGCGGACCGTTTGCTCCGTACACGCAAAGCGAACGCCGCGAGCATTACCTTGCCGCGTGGCAGCGTCTGCGTAAATTGGGAGTGATTTATTCCTGCACCTGCTCGCGCAAAGATGTGACGCAATCGGCAGCCGCGCCCAACGATTCCGATGACGAGCCCGTCTATTCGGGCAAATGCCGCCCTCAGGCATCGGAGCCAGGCGTGGCTCTCTCCATACCGCCGGAGCGGCCCGCCGGGAGGAACTGGCGTTTTCGTGTTCCTGACGGCGAGGAGGTCTCGTTTACCGATCTCCGTCTTGGCCCGCAGCACTTCATCGCCGGCCGTGACTTCGGCGACTTCGTCGTATGGCGGCGTGACGACGTTGCGGCCTATCAGTTGGCGGTCGTTGTCGACGATGCTGCAATGCAGATCACAGAAGTCGTCCGCGGCGCCGATCTCTTGAAATCGACCGCCCGGCAGATTCTCCTATTTCGTGCTCTCGGCTGGCCAATCCCTGACTACTATCACTGCGATCTCGTGTGCGATGACGCTGGAATCAGGCTCGCGAAACGCTACGATTCTCTCAGCATTCGCAAGCTGCGCGAGCTGGGATGGTCGCCCGAGCGCGTGCGAACGCCATCAAGCGCCATCCGATAAACTTTTCATGACATCCGAGATCGCGGCAAATTCACCACTTTCACCGTGTACAATCTTGCTCGACAATGAACGATCACCCCACGGACAAACCTCCCCGCAAGTTGATCATCGCCATCGATGGCCCGGCCGGGGCGGGGAAGAGCACGATCGCTTCCCGCCTGGCGCGAAAACTTGGCTACGTGAATCTGGAAAGCGGCGCAATGTATCGCGCTCTAGCCCTCAAGGCAATCGACACCGATACGTCCTTCGACGACGAACCCGCTCTCGTGAAGCTGGCGGAAGCTTCGCACATCCGGTTGGAACCCACGCTCGGCGGGAACCGCACGATTCTCGACAGGAAAGACGTTTCTTCGCGGATCCGCGAGCGGGATGTGACCGAAGCGGCCTCGCGCGTGTCGGTTCATCCCAAAGTTCGTGAGTGGATGGTGGCGCATCAGCGCGCGATGGGAGCAGGCGGCGGAATTGTCATGGAAGGCCGCGACATCGGAACGAAAGTTTTTCCCGACGCCGATCTGAAGATTTTTCTGGATGCCGATCCGGTCGTCCGCGAGCAGCGGCGCATGGCGCAGCAGAAGATCAAGGGAGAGGTCGCAGCCAGCGTCGCCGCCGAACTCCGCGAGCGCGACCGCAGGGATCGCACCCGCGCGGCGTCCCCTTTGGCGGCTGCTGCGGACGCCGTCGTTATCGACTCAAGTGCGATGAGTGAAGATGAAGTGCTGGCGCGTGTGGAAGAGTTGGTCGCGCGAAAGCCATCGTGACCGTGCCTGATCTCGGGGACTCACCCGCGTGCTGCGGAAGCGGCACGACGGAGTCCAGGGAACGGTCGGACCTTTGGCCGGTGGGCCTTCTGCGCCAGCCAGAGGTCTCTTTGCACTTGCATTTTGAGCCAGAAATCGGCGGACGTCCCAAGAGCTGCGGATAACCGCAGGGACATGGGAGCGCTAATCCCCGCTCGCCCGTTCAAAATCCTGGATAGATGGGCTCTGGTTACGCCAAGATGGCGCGCCGCTTCTTTTACGCTGATCTCTCCGAGATAATCTCGTAGAACTTCACCTGGATGCGCCGGATTAAAAATCATTTAGACCTCAATCAGTTCTCGGTGGGCTCGACCTTTTCCGCTGGCGCAGGAAGTTCCTTTGTCTTGGGCTGTTTCGCTCCGGGAACTCCGCCGGTCACTCCGCCAGAGACGCCCTCTTTGGGGCCGCCCGCGGTGGCCGCTTTGCGAATCTCGATATTGTCGTGCTCGTTATTGACGACGATATGGGACGACCCGTTGCCCACAGTTCCGCTGGCGCGCGACTGGTTATCATTGCTATTCACTTTCAATTCAGGAAAGTCCGACTGGATTTCCCCATCCCTCGTCTGCGCATCCACGCGGAAACCGGCGTGTTCCGGCAAGCCGATCTGAACATCG
Organism: uncultured Acidobacteriota bacterium; assembly: GCA_963763845.1. GTDB lineage: Bacteria > Acidobacteriota > Terriglobia > Terriglobales > Acidobacteriaceae > Sulfotelmatobacter. The sequence goes on along the minus strand of CAVXPX010000001.1, from coordinate 557,529 downwards.
CCGCTCCGGTTGTCGATCTGAATATTGCCGACTTTCCGCATCCCGAGTTCGATCGATCCGTTGTCGTTCTGTAGGCGGACATCGCCAGTGACATCGTCAAGACGTATATTTTTCGAGCGCGTTGTCAGGTGCAGCGGCCCGGTAATCTCCTCGGCATGAAGTTCGTCGGAGTCCAGATCCAGGGAACCCGCAATGCTCGAAAACTCCATGTCGGTTCGGGAAGACTTGAACGACACAGTTTTCGCGATGCGCTCGAGCTTCAAACTCTCCTGAAATTCCCCGTCCAGCGCCACAGATCCTTTGACGTCGGCCACCGAGACTTCGTCGACTCTGCCCTCGACATGAACGTCCCCATTGATCTGCTCGATCTTCACCGAGCCTTTTTCCTGGCTCACCTTCACGTTGCCATTGACGTCTTCGACGGATGTATCGGAGTGCTGGGTTGAGATGTCGACACTGCCGTCGCGCCCGGCCAGACTGACATCGCCGCGGCGAGAACTGACCGTGACCGCCGCCTTCCGCGGCAGGGAGATGTCAAGATCCGTTTCGACCGGGTGATCGCCCGCGCCTTCCACTTTGGCGTCCAGCGTCACCAGTCCGCCAATCGTCGTGATGGTCGGCCTCGTCTCGCCGTTGTACTTATCCGCGTCTCCCTGATTTTCGGCAGCCACCCGTTTGCGAATGACGACCGTAATCTTGTTGTCGTCGGAAGCGTGAACCGTGACCGCGCCGCGCGTGTCGATCACTTTCAGACCGGCTCCCGCGGGAAAATCCTGCACCAGCTGATCGTTAAAGTTGTACGTCTGGCCGCCAAATATGTTGGGGAAGTCGTCGTTATCGAAGTTGAAGTTATCGCGCAACCCCGACCAGTTCACGTGCTCCATCTGCGTGGCCACCAGTCCGAAGACCACGATCATCACCAGCAGCAGGACTCCGCCCGCGCCAATGCCGGAGGCCCGAGTTCCTTCGCGCTGCGCCTGCATATGTTCGATCAGCTTGATGACGCCCCACAGAATCAGCAGTACCGGCCAGTAGTTGGCAAACAAATGCGCTAACCGGCTGACCGACAGAATCCGCAATGTGCCGAGCAGAAAAATCGTCCCGACGATGATGAGAACGAATGCTCCCGCCATCGACCGGTGACGCCGCGGCGGCAGAGGAGCGATGGGCGGAGGAGTCATAATTGGGCTAGACATTTTTCACCTCGCCAGAAGAGGTGGACTGCGAACCCGGCATCGAACTCTGCGATCCCGGCGCTGCAGGAGGTGGCGGAGCAATCGGGGGAATCCCCGGCGTCGCCGGAGGCAGCGGCCCAACGTGTCCCGTGTACGAAGCGTTGCTCTGGATCAGTTTGACGACTCCCACGACCAGCAGTATCGCCGGCCACGTCTTGCCAAAGTCCACTCGCGAGGTGCTATCCAGCAGGAACAGCACGCCCAGCGTCACCAGCATGGCAGGACCCATCAGCCGCCGCGTCCGGCAGCGGTCGCACTGGCAACGCGCAATCGTCCCCCCGATCAGGCCCCATTGTTTGGCGAAGAGCCACACGCCGAGGAAGATCAGGATCAGCGGCCAGAAGCGGTCCAGGCCGAACTCAAATAATCCGGCCGTATGCAGCAGGAAGAGAACGCCAAGGCCGATCAGGATCGCAGCCCCCGCGGGGACCTTGGTCCCTTCGAACTTCTCGCCCGCACCGAACGTGGCGGCCAGTCCGAACGGGTCCGGGGCAGGTTCGCCCATCTGAATGGCTCTGGCCGTCCTTACGGAATCGATGATCTGGTAGACGTAGAAGAAGCCGGTCGCGATCGCCAGCATCGTGATTACGTACCACGGCAGATCCGAGCCCAGGCCCAGGATCAGCAGCACCATGATGACCAGGTGCGACAGTCCCTTGGCGTACTGGCCCGCGTAAACGGCGCCCACGCCGATGGGGAAAAAGCCGGCAAGAATTCCCGCCACCGCCGGATTCGGCCCCGAATTCATCGGCGGACGCAGGCCCGGAGTGAATGCAGCGGCTCCCGGCGGATACACCGTTTGGGCAGGCGCAACGAATCCAGAAGCCGGCGGCGCTCCTTCCATCCGCGCAGCCAGGCAAGACTCGCAATAGATCACCCCTCGTACATCGCGGGTGCACTGATTACAGAGTGGCTTTCCGCACGTGCGGCAGAATGCCACTGCAGCTTGATCGCTATGCGTGGCGCAGTTCATACGAACCTCCTGTACGTGGTCACCGACACTACAGGCAGATCGCAAGCATTCACTCCATTGAGACATGGACCCCGGCGAGCGCTAGCCAGAATCAATTGACTCTCCCTCTGGCTGTAATTCCGCTCCTGCTTCTGCTCGGGCTGTTGTGTTGTGTCGTTCTTGTGCTCCTTCCGTTTCTCGGGCGCGGCCTCGACCGCGGGCACCAGGTTGCGCTTGATTCCATGCAGCGCAGCCTGTACCTCATACACGGCCCGCACGTTATCGAAGTATCGGACGACGCGAGCCTGCGTATTGTAGTACGAGTGCCGGATCGCCGTCGGTCGCAAGTCGATCGACCGGATATCCGATGGTTTCACCCCTGCGACCGTCAGTCCCACCGACAGCGCGAAGAATGCCATGCCGAACGACATGGCAAAGCGCGGCTGGCGGACCATCGCCCACAGCGGCTCGAGGAACGACGCCTGTACGTGCTCCAACCACGAGACCCGCGGCTGACGCACAGGCTTGTGAGCCCACAGGCGTTGGGTGTCAACGCCCGTCGTGGATGCCAGGATATTCGTAACCAGACTGGCCGGAGGCTCCACCTCCGTGAGACCTTTCAGCCAGCCGCGGCCCGCTTCCGCTTCTGCGAGCAGCTCTCCGCACGCCTTGCAACTCTGGGCGTGGGTCTGGAAGCGCTCGAGTCGAGCCCCGCTCAGCACGCCATCCAGCGCGTCCGCAAGCAGTTGATCGAACTCGTTGCACTGCACTCCGTTATTGGTGTGATCTGGCATCACATCACCTGCCTATAGGTACGTTGTAGGAGCCTGGCAAGTTCCGCCCGACCCCGGTTTATTCTCGATTTCACGGTGCCCTCCGGAACCCTCAAAACGGTGGCGATTTCCTTGTAATCAAAATCCTGTAAGTCCCTTAGAATAACTGCTTCCCGAAGCTCGGGAGAAAGCTTGCCTAAGGCTTGGTGTACTGCTTCCGAGGCCTCCCTTTGGCGCACCCGGGCGTCCGGCGGAGCCGATTGGTCCGGTATTTGCTCGCTGAGCGGCTGCGCGTCCTCGTGCTCGCTGGCGGCCGAGTCCATGGAGTCCGTCATCCGGTCCTGCTTGGTCTTGCGGAAATGGTCCACCAGCAGGTTCCGGGTAATGGTCGTCACCCACGTGACGAATGCCCCTTTCGACGGGTCATAGCTCGTAAGCGTGCGGTACATCTTGATGAAGACCTCCTGGGCGAGGTCCTGGGCGTCGTCGGACGATCCCGCGAAGCGGTAGCAGATGTTGTAGATTCTCCGGTTATAGGTCTGCACGATTTCCTCCCAGGCGCCCGCATCTCCGGCGATACAGCGCCGGACCAGCATCGCGACGACCTGGACGTCTTCCACTTGTGCTCCCCGGAAAAACTACAGCTTGCTCCACTGAGACTTGGGCTGCAAAACCGAGACCAACTCAACGCCCACTAGACAGTACGTGCTTGCACGCCATCAAGTTCGCAGCCCGCCCGAGCTATCGACCTGAAACAGGGCATTGTAGCAGTGGAGAGAAGGAATCCTCAGTGACCGCGGATGCGCAGATGGCGCAGCGAGCGTCACTTTGGGAACTACACTTTAGGCGCAAAGTCGGCAATAAAAAAAGTGGCGCACCGAAGTGCGCCACCGAATTCGTGCAAACGCGAATCGAGAGCCTACTGCCCCAGATACGCCAGCGTCAGTTGGTTCGGATCCGCTTCGATCGCGATCACCTTGGTCGTATCCACCAAGTAATAGACGAAGGTGTCCGCGTTCGTTGAAGTTGTGACGTCCAGACCCGTGAGCGTGCCTGGATTGAAGACGCCATCTCCGGAAGCGGTAAAGGTTCCTGAGACAGTCAGATTCGAGGCTGGAACGCCTGCGGTCAACGAGTTGAGGTCGAATGCCGTAGATGCAGGAGACGTGAGCTTCGACGATCCATCTGCGCTGATCGGACCGACGGCATCAAGTTCCAGTTCATTCACAGAATCCACGCCCGTGGCATCCATCACATAATTGCCGCTAAACGAGCCTGCTGTGAACGTTCCGCCGCCAGTTTGTTGATAGCCGACGCCTTCGAGAACGTCGCCACTGTCCAATGTAATCGCGAGGGCATTTCCATTACCATCCACGTACACCTGGAGGTTGACGTTAATGTTGCCATCGGTTACGCCGGTCATCGTCACACGTCCCGGTATGGTCGTGTCAGCCACATACGTTCCTCCCGTCAGGGGCGATGCGATTCCGCCACCCGCAAGGTCGCTGTAGCTTACATTTCCGCTTACACCGGTGGCGCCGGAGGCAGGAGTGAGAACGCCAGCCGCCTGCAGAACTCCATTGCCGTCATAGCCCGACAGGCCCAGAACGTAGCTGTTGCCGGACACTGACAAGTTGGCAGAGTTCTGCCCGAGAGCTGTTCCTCCCGTAGCGCTATCCAGTGCGTCGGTGAGTTCAACCAGACGGATATGCGTCGCATCGACGATGTAGCCGGCCAGTCCGACTCCCTGGGGAATCCCTGTATTCGACGGCGTCATCGAGAACACGACCCGCCCGGAAGCATCGGGTGCGCTCACCGTACCAGCGCTGAAGGTTTGATCCGCAAACGTATTTCCGGCGTAGTTCAAATCGAACGCGCTGGTTGTCGTCGAGATTGAGGTGCCCGAAATGTTGATTACGCCGCCAATCGCCAATGGCAAGATTGACGAATTCGCGCCTTGGACGGCGAAGGCATATCCTCCGGCCGGAGCGCTTTTACTGGTTTGCAGGTCCAGAGTGCCGCTGGACGATGCTGACGCGTCGAACTCGAGGATGCGTCCCGACGTCCCCGAAGCAACCATCGAAGCGGCAAAGGTTTCAACACCCGCTACTCCAACCGTGGTGTCGGGGCTCGAGCAGTTCGTTCCGGTGCAGGTCGTCAGCGTAATCTCCAGATTGCCGCTGGGAGTCGTGGAAAGCGAGCTACCCGTCGGATTAATCATGTCTGTCGCATGGTTACAACAGGCCGCGAAGTCCTGTTCGCCCCCTGTGATCGCGCCGCTCTTTACCGTAAAGACTCCCGCCACAAAGTAGGGCGCGGGCGTAGCATCGCTTCCTCCCAGCGAGAAGACATAGCTGCCATCGGAAAGAGTCGGGCCGGACGGCGCCGTGATCATGATCGTCGCCGGCGCCGATTTCGTCGTGTCGGTGACAGAGGTTGCCGTGACCGTCACGGATCCGCCGGTCGGAATTGCGCCGGGAGCGGTGTACGTCGTCGCTGCCCCGCTGGCTGTAGAAGTGTTGCTAAACGATCCGCAGGCCCCGCTCGGTGTACAGCTCCAGGTGACCCCTTTGGCTGCCGAATCATTTGTCACTACCGCGGTCAAAGAGGCGCTCGCGTTTTCTGCCAATGAAGTTGGTACCGTTCCGCTGAGTGCGACAGAAATCGGATTGCCGCCGCCGCCATTATTGTTGTTATTCGAACCGCCGCCGCATGCGACCAGCATTGCGGCCACGAAGAAGGCAAGGACACTGGAAATCGCTCGGTAGAATTTCATTGCACACCTCCGTTTCCCTTCGGCGCTCTCATCGAATTTCCATTCATGGATGTTCCCCGCACCAGGAATCCGTTTTGGCTGCGCACCGTAACCATGCGCCCGCCGAAAATCAGCTGGCGCGCCAGCAGGAACTGCTTGCCGTGTAGAGTTTCCATCGCTCCGACAATCTGAATCGGGAGCCCCGTATGCAGGGCTTCCTGCACATCCTTCGACATGAACGGTCCGACGTGAGCGTCGACCATGCCCTCAGATCCGCTGACAAGCAGGTGCATACCTGCGGGGCTGCCCACCGCGTGCTTCGTGACGACCTCCTGCACAGTGCCGGTCACGGTTAATTCGTGGGCGGCATCATACGGCTGCATAAATCCGCGGGCTGGATGGGATTCCGCGGCGCTTTGCGCACCGGCAGGGATCGCCAAACACGCCAACAGCACTCCGGGCAACAGCCCTGCGAGCGCAAGCTGTTTCTTGCAAGTACTCATGGAATTGCTCCTTGGAACGATGGAGATGTAGTAAGTTTCACGTTCCGGCAGGGGAAGAGGTGCCACGTGAGACGGCCCCACAGAACCGGCGGAATCCTCACGGCCGATGTAACGCGAACCCCCACGCGATTATGAGCGGTGCATTGGCACAGTCAATAGGAAAAACGGGCTATCGCGTGTTTCACCCTTTGGTTCTTGTCACGCTCAGACTGGCGGAAGGCAGTAACTACTTTATTCAGAGGAGATTAGCAAGATGCCTGGGACTGCGGTTACCAAAGAAATACGGAGCAAAGGCTCTAGCAGAGAGTTTTAACACCACTCGTCAAACGGTCTTTTCGGACGAATGTACCTCGGCCCTTACTCGCTGGTGAAATAATCCACTGTCACCGGATTTTCGAACAGCGAATAATCGCGCGTCACCACCGTGATGCCGCTCTCGGTGACGAAATATCTTTGCCGGTCCGCTTCCGCGTCGTAGCCGATCGTGGTCCCTTCCGGGATGTGTACGTCGCGGTCGAGTATCGAGCGCCGGATGCGGCAGCGGCGTCCCACGCTGACGTGTGAGAACAGAATGCAGTTCTCGACCTCCGAATAAGAGTTGACACGCACGTCCGGCGAAAGCACGCAATTCTTCACCATGCCGCCCGAAACGATGCATCCGTTCGAGACGATCGAATCCAGCGCAGTTCCGGTCCGACCCGGCTCTGCAAACACGAACTTCGCCGGAGGATACTGCCGCTGGTGCGTGCGGATCGGCCACTCTTCATCATAAAGATTGAAGATCGGCGAAACCGAAACGATATCCATGTTCGCTTCGTAATACGCCTCGAGCGTTCCCACGTCGCGCCAGTAGAGCGCCTCTTTTTTGTTCTCGTCCACGAAGTCGTAAGCGAACACGCGGTAGTCGTCGACCATCTTCGGCAGGATGTCTTTTCCGAAATCGTGGCTCGATTGCGGATTCTCCGCGTCCTTCAGCAAAACCGGAATGAGCACGTCGGCGTTGAACAGGTAAACGCCCATCGAACCGGCGACCTTTTCCGGATTCAGCGGGGAGCGTAGATGCGTGACCTTCGGTTTCTCCTCGAAACCGTGAATTCTTCCCTCCCCGTCCACCTCGACCACGCCAAATTGATACGTCTCCTTGGGATCGATCTGGATCGTGGCCAGAGTGATGTCGGCGGCCGAGTCCTCATGCTGCTTCAGCATCTTGCCGTAATCCATCTTGTAGATGTGATCGCCGCCAAGAATCAGAACCCGCTTCGGTTCCTCGGATCCAATGGAATAGATGTTCTGGTACACGGCATCGGCCGTCCCCTGATACCACTGGTCGCTCACGCGTTTCATCGGCGGCAGCACTTCGATGAACTCGCCGACCTCGCGGCCCAGAATGTTCCATCCCTCGCGGATATGCCGGTTCAGCGAGAGCGCCTTGTACTGCGTCAGGATGTAGACCTTGCGCAGGCCCGAGTTCAGGCAGTTGGAGAGTGTGACGTCGATGATGCGGTAGATGCCGCCGAAAGTCACTGCGGGCTTGGCGCGGTCCCGAGTGAGAGGATAGAGTCGTTCGCCGGCTCCTCCGGCCAACAGAACCCCAAGAGTGTCTTTCATGCCGATCCTCAGATCCCGCATGCTTTTCCCCAACGGAATCTCTGATGTCCGCCAAGTGCGAAGAGAAAACAGTAGATGTTAGCACAGCCGGGCGGGGTTGCTGGGAGCGCGCACAATCGACTGAGCGAATATAATTTTGGCCACCAGGGTTGCGTAGGAACAGCGCCCCGGGCCGTGTGGGAACAGCCGCCCTCGGCTGTTACGGCGGAGCGAAGCTCCGCTCTGTGCTGCTCGAGATACAGCAGTCCTGTCTGCGCTCTGATGATGGAGGAGAATTGCGGAAAAAAGGGAAGAGCGATCGCGCGCCATTGCATTGCAAAGCGGATTCAACCTCGAGCCTAGAGACAGCCGCCTCGGCTGTCCGCTCACCTGCCGAGAAAGCTCTGGGTCTCGATCACGACATCACCCGCCGCGATTTTCTGAATTCCACGCTCCTGGCCTCTGGAGGGTTGCTTCTCTGTCCCGTCTCTCCAGCGCAGCTACTGGCCAAAGCGAAATCAGATTCGGCAGGCTCTGGCAGCGATGACTGGACCGGTTATGGCGGCGTCGGCGACTACGCCCATTTCAACGGCAACACCTATGCCGTGATGAACGCCGGTCACCAGATCCGCAACGGCGACTTCGAGAGCCTCCCCGCCACCGTCATCGACACCGGAGAGACTTATGATTGCGTGATCGTGGGCGGTGGAATCAGCGGACTCGCCGCGGCCTTGACCTTTCAGCGACTCGCGGGCAAAGCGAAGACTTGCCTCGTTCTCGACAATCATCCAATCTTCGGCGGCGAGGCCAAGCGCAACGAATTCCTCGTCGACGGACACCGCCTGATTGCGCATCAGGGCTCCGCATTATTCCAGGTCAACTATTCCCACAGTTTCATTGAGCGCTTCTACGATTCGATCGGGTTGAAGACGCCGCGACTTGAATATCAGAAATGGGCCGGCCCCGATCCTGAAATTCCGTTGACTACCACCCCCTATCTCGGCGGCGCGCCCGCTGGAATGTACTTCGGAGCGAAGTTCGGTCAGCCGAAAGGTTTGTGGCTCACCGATCCGTGGGGCAAAAAATTACAGGACGCGCCGATTTCCGCCCAGGCTCGCGACGAGTGGCTAAAGGCGCAAGGTCCCGGAACCGCGCAAAAACCCGAGTATCGCGGCGACGCCATCTCACGACGCCTCGACACCATCACGCTCGAAGACCACATCATGGAAAAGTACGGTATCAGCCGCCAAACGGTCCGCAATTTTATAGGGCTGGATGAAGGGAGCGGCTTCGGGCTGGGGGCTGATGCGCTCTCAGGCTACACGGCTTATGCATTCGACGGCTTTGGTGGATTAGTCGATGACGAGTCGCAGATGTTCCCCGACGGCAACAGCGGCATCGCGCGTCTGATCGTCAAAACGATGATTCCAGACGCGATCGCGGGAGAGCGAACTCTCGAGGATATCTGCCGCAAGAACGTGAATTTCTCCGCCCTCGACCGCCCGGGATCCGCCAGTCGAATTCGCCTCGCCTCGACCGCCGTCTGGGTGAAGCATGAGGGTGATCCGGCGAAATCAGAATCGGTAATCGTCGCCTACACCCAGGCAGGAAAAACATGCCATGTGAAAGCACGGTCGGTGATTATGGCCGGTGGCAGCTGGACGACGAAGCATATCGTGCGCGATCTTCCCAGCGACCGCAAAGACGCTTACGCGCAGTTCCATCGTTCCCCGTGCCTGCTCGCCAACGTTGCGGTGAGAAACTGGCGCTTCCTTTACAAAATGGGAATTTCCGGATGCCAGTGGTTCGAGGGCATCGGCAGCTATATTCAAGTTCGCAAGCTGGCGCTTTGCGGCGCGGATTCACCCACGATCGGGCCCGACTCGCCGGTCGTGCTCACGATCAAGGTTCTCTACTCTTATCCGGGAAAGACCACCGAGCAGCAGGGCCACATGGGGCGCGCGGAGATGATCTCGACACCCTTCGCCGAATACGAGCGCCAGATTCGTCAGCAGCTCACCGATATGTTTGCCCGCACCGGGTTCGACGCTCGCCGCGACGTCGCCGGAATTATCCTGAACCGCTGGGGGCACGCCTATGCGAGCCCGGCTCCGGGATTTTATTTCGGCAAAGACGGCAAGCCTGCGCCGGGAGAGCTGCTGCGGTCAGCGCCGTTCGGAAGGATTGCGTTCGCGAACGTGGATTTATCGGGGATGCCCGATCACAAGTCTTCCATCATCGAGGCAAATCGAGCCGTGGAGCAGTTGCTCGCACAGGTATTGACGTAGCAACCGCAGCAATCGGCGCGGGGAATCAAGAGAAAACTGGAAAAGGTCATCCTGAGCGGAGCCGTTTTTCAGGCGGAGCGAAGGATCTCATCGACCACACTCTTCGGGTGTAATGAGCTACTTGTCCTTCTTCTCTTCGTCGATCTTGATGCGCAGAGACTTCAGGAACTTCAGATCCTGATCGCTGATCTTGAACTCCGGATTCGTCGTCAGCGTGGAAACCAGCGAAGTCTTGTCCGGCGTCTTTTCGCCCTGCTTGCTCACGCCGATGGTGGCTTCGAGGACCAGGAAAATATCGTATCCTCCCTCTTTTATTCGAGACACAACCTCAGAGATCTGCTCGGAGTCGGAAAGCGATTCGTTAATAGCGTCGCCGAGCTCTTTCATCAGTTGTTTGAGTTGTGGATCCACCTGAGCCCCCTCATATAAAACCAAATTACCATGATCCCAGACTATGCGCGAACCGCGCGCACGTCCAGATATTCGCCCTTAACGGCGGTCGTTCCGTCTTCAGCAGTATTATGCTCCGCCCAAAGGCTCTCGAGTTGCATCGCTAAAGCCTGTTGTCCCGCTTCGTCGAGCCGCGAGAATGCCATCTGTGTCGGACCGAAATACTGCCGGAAGAATTCCACGGTCTCGCGCGCGCTAAACGGATACGAAAAATGTACCTGCTGCCGCGTGCAGTTCACGTGCTTTGCCCCATGCCCAAGCCGCTGCCAACGAAATTCGCCGCCTCCGGCGCGGAATAATGCGCAATTGTGCCGAAATCGCCGGCCATCCAGGTCGATTTCATGCGGGATTTGAGCTGAGTAAGATCGGGCGCGGAAGGTCGCATGGAATGCTTTCTCCTTTTTAGATGCCCCAGGGGTCGGATCGGTTCGCTACAGCGCAGAGTGCCGCTATTCTAGCCCTGCAGGCTGATAAAATCGAGGACGTGAGTAAAGTTTCCGCATGGCGAAAAGCCGGGATCGTCGCCCGCGTGGCCGGCCAGCAAGCCGGGCGCAGCCGCACCTTGAATGCCGTGATGGGCGCCGTTCGCGCAACGGCACGGTCGTTCGGCCACGTCATGCACATGCTCTGGCTCGAAGTCACGGGTGTGATTTTCTTCGTGATGGCCCTGAGCTTCGCCGGCGCCAGCGTCAAAGAGTATGGAAAATATCACGCTCGACAAATCGGTCCCGGCCGCATGGAAATCGCGATTACCTGCGCCGTCCTGTTTGCCTGGTTCGGATTGAGCTCGTTCTGGAGAGTGCACCGAAAGAGCCAGCGTCAATGACACCACGTGCAAAAATACGTTTGTCATCCTGAGCAACGCGAAGGACCTATGCACTCAGTTGTCGGAAAATCAGAGCCAGCACTTCGGCAATAACGGATGAGCGAAAAATCAAAGTCCGCCATCGCTCCTGAAGCCGAAACTTCCTCGCACATCCCGGTCAAGCCTCTCTACACCCCCGCCGGCCTCAAAGGCACAGATTACGAAGCCGAAGTTGGATATCCCGGGGAATATCCCTTCACCCGCGGCGTTCAGGCCACGATGTACCGCGGCCGCCTTTGGACCATGCGCCAGTACGCCGGCATGGGCGACGCCGAAGAATCCAACAAGCGCTACAAATATCTGCTCGCCAACGGCACGACCGGGCTTTCCGTGGCGTTCGATCTTCCCACGCAGATCGGCATGGATTCCGATCATCCGCTCGCCATGGGAGAAGTCGGCAAAGTCGGCGTCGCGATCGATTCGATCGAAGACATGCAGCGGCTGTTCGACGGCATCGATCTGACGAAGATCTCCACTTCGATGACGATCAACGCCACCGCCTCCATTCTGCTTGCGCTTTATATCGGAGTCGCGAGGCGGCAGGGTGCGGACATCCGCAAACTTTCCGGCACGGTGCAGAACGATGTCCTCAAGGAATACATTGCGCGCGGCACCTATATTTATCCGCCGCAGCAGGCCATGCGCGTCATCACCGATATGTTCGCGTGGGCCAATGACAATGTTCCCGAGTGGAACACCATCTCGATTTCCGGCTATCACATGCGCGAAGCCGGATCGACCGCCGTGCAGGAAGTGGCGTTCACGCTGGGGAATGGCATGGCCTACGTCGAAGCGGCGATCAAGGCCGGGCTCAATGTGGACGAGTTCGCTCCGCGGCTCTCGTTCTTCTTCAACGCACACAGTAACTTTCTCGAAGAGGTCGCCAAGTTCCGCGCCGCGCGCCGCATGTGGGCGCGCATCATGCGTGAGCATTTCAAGGCTAAAAATCCGCGCTCCTGGATGCTGCGCTTCCACACCCAGACTGCCGGATCCACGCTCACCGCGCAGCAGCCCGAAAATAACATTGTCCGCACCGCGATTCAGGCCTTGTCGGCCGTGCTCGGAGGCACGCAGTCGCTGCATACCAATTCTTACGACGAAGCTCTCGCCTTGCCAACGGAACAAGCAGCCCGGATAGCCCTGCGCACGCAGCAAATCATTGCTTACGAATCGGGCGCTCCGCAGACCATTGATCCTCTGGCCGGCTCGTACTACATCGAGACGCTCACCAACGAAATCGAGAAGCGGGCAGCCGAATATCTCGGCAAGATCGAGGTTCTTGGCGGGATGTTGCGGGCCATCGAGCGCGGATTCGTGCAGCACGAAATTCAAAACGCCGCCTACGAATACCAGCAGAAAGTCGACAACGAAGAGGCAATCGTCGTCGGCGTGAACCGCTTCGAAGTGGAAGAAGAGAAGCCGATCCCCATTCAGCGCATCGATCCCGCGCTCGAACCGAAGCAGGTCGAGCGCCTGCGCGCCCTGCGCGCCAAACGCGATGCAGCCCCGTGGAAAACGGCCTTGGCCGGGGTGGAAGACGCCGCCCGCTCCGGCGCAAATCTGATGCCGCGAATCCTCGCCGCAGTCGAAGCCTCCGCAACCGTAGGAGAAATCTCCGACGCGATGCGCCGCGTGTTTGGAGAGTACAAGGAAGCAGTGGTCGTGTAATTATTCTTCGGCAGAATCCGGTTACTCACATTATTCGGCTCACCGAAGTACGTCGACGCGCTGAATACAGCCGTCGTCGTAGTGAATCCGAACGTCCATCCCGCTTCGAATCGGCCCCCCGTGGAGAGGAGCATTGTGAAAGCAGGACGTATCGTCGAGCGCGTTGTACGAGAAAATAACTCCGCTTACCGAGAAGGACTCTCGGGCCGGACCTAGGGCTGGTGCCGGGCGGAAATTCTCGACGACACCCTCGACAACCGAACTCCTGCCAGATAGATAAGCGCTGCGGACCTTGACAAAGCTAGGGATAAAGACGACCAGCGCGACGAGAAGGAAAACTGAGGCCAGCGAAGCCACAATAAGGCCCGTAACCTGGTAAATCTGCTTGCCCCGGCAGAACCGAAAGAGAAGAAATCCGAAGATAGCGAAAGGCACCGGTTGCAGCATGCCGGCCCAAGGAAAGGATCTAAGTCCTATCTGAAAGACCATCTGTGGGTCGATTTGTATCATGATTCCACGGCCCGCCACTGAACCTTACGCTGGCGCCGCTTCCATCTCAGCCACGGCCGCATCCAGATGTTTCAGCGTTTCCTCCACCGTCAGCGAATACATCTCCCGCCCGAGTCCTTCGCCCGCTTCCAGCGCCGACTTCAGATAATGCCCGGCAATTTCGACGCCCAGCGAATCGGTGATCATCTTCCCCGTGCGCTTGTGATATTCCACCCACGCCGGATGCGGAAGCGCCACCCAGACCTTGCGTCCGTCAACGAAAAACTTGTAGTCGACCGCGTCGGCGTGGCGGGTGGCAATCGCCACGATTTGCGCCTGATATACGCAGTGCACCTGCTTTTTCGTCCAGCGGTCCGTCGCCTTGAAGTTCTCAAACATGCATAAAACTATAGCGGAGGCGAAGCTATGCGGGCAAACACTCTGTCTGTAGCGACAGCCGCCATCGGCTGTCTGCCGAGCGGAGCGAGGCTCATCCGCGACGCAGCCTTCCTGTAACATAGGACGGTGGTGACCGGGGCTCTTCGCAAACAAACCAGCAAGCCGTCTAAACTCCAGATTCTGCGCGCCAGCCACCTGAGCGCGCTGCCGTGGCTCGTCCACGGGTTTTCTACGCGCGTCGGCGGATTCTCCCGTGCCTACGGTAAAGCCGGCCTGAATCTCGGATTCACCAAAGACGATTCCCGCGCCACGGTCGAGCGCAATCGCGCGGCATTTCTGAAGGAACTCGGCGCGTCGCGCCTATCGTGTGGAGACAGCCGCCTTCGGCTGTCTACTCGAGCGAAGCTCGACGGCGAGGCGCTGTGGCCCTTAATCACCCTCCGCCAGATTCATTCCGACCGCATTCACTGCGTCGATAGCGTGCCGGAAGAGCCGATGGCTGGCGATGGGCTCATCACCTCCACTCCCGGACTCCTCCTCGCCATCCAGACCGCCGACTGCCTGCCCGTGATCCTGGTCGATGCCAAGCGTCATGCCGTTGGCGTCTTTCATGCCGGATGGCGTGGCACGTTGGCCCGCATCGTCGAGAAAGGCGTCGGAGAAATGTACCGTCACTTCGGAACCCTTCCCCGTGATCTCAAAGCCGCCATTGGCCCGGGCATTCAAGGATGTTGCTACGCGGTCGGCGACGAGGTTCGCATGAAGTTTGAATCGCAATTCGCGTATGCCGCGAGCCTGTTCCGCGAAGTCAAGGATTCCGACCCGGTGCGCGAGAAATATCCGCTACTGTTTCTGACCGCGCGCGCTCCCGGCCACAGCGAATTGCCGAAGACAATTTTCCTCGATCTCGTCGAAGCCAACCGCCGGCAGTTGCTCGCGGCGGGCGTTGCGAAGAAGAACATCGAAGCATTGCCGTTCTGTACCAATTGCCATCCGGAGTTGTTGTTTTCTTACCGTGCCGAGAAAGGCAAGACCGGGCGGCTAATGGGGGTGGCCGGGATTCGAGCGCAATAACTTTTGCCGAGGTATAGATTGAAAACGAAATTCTTCCTCGTAGTTCTCGCAGCGTTCCTGTGTCCGCTTGTCTCTCTTTACGCCCAGGTCTCTCCCGCCCAGATCGATTCCATCCTTGCCCCGCTCAAATCCAGCAACGCTCCCGGAGCGGCCGTTCTGGTCGTGCATGATGGCAAGACTGTCTTTCGTCGCGGATACGGCGTCACCGATCTGCGCACGCTGCATCCGATCACTCCGGAAACGAACTTTCGCCTCGCATCGTTCACCAAGCAGTTCACCGCAACCTGCATCATGCTGCTCGTGCGCGACGGCAAACTCCGATACGACGAGCCTCTCGCCGAGATCTTTCCCGAATTCCCCGCCTACGGCCGCCGCATCACCGTTCGCAACCTGCTCAACCACACCTCCGGCCTGCCGGATTACGAAGACATCCTTACGAAGCAGTATCCGAACACGCCCGACGACAAAATTCCGCAGATTCACGACGCAGGCGTGCTGAAGCTGCTCGAACAGCAATCCTCAGGTAAGTTTCCGCCCGGCTCGAAGTGGGAGTACAGCAACTCCGGCTACGCCACGCTGGCGATGATCGTCGAGAAAGTTTCCGGCCAGCCCTTCGGCCAGTTTCTCCACGACCGCATCTTCGCCCCGCTGAAAATGGACCACACGCTCGCTTACGAAAAAGGCAAGAACGAAGTGCCGCATCGCGCCTATGGACACACCAAGGAAAAAGACGGCTGGCGCGAGACCGATCAGAGTTCGACCTCGGCAGTCCTGGGCGATGGCGGCATCTACTCTTCGCTCGACGACCTCGCCAAGTGGGATCGCGCTCTCCACGAGCACACTCTGCTGACCGCCGCCGAAATGCAGCCCGCGCTGACGCCCGTACAGCCGGCGGCAGCCAATGCGTCCCTGCCTGAGGGCAAGCCCGTCCGTTATGGCTTCGGATGGTTTCTCGACCCCTACATGGGCCATCGCCGCATGTACCATGACGGCGAGACGATCGGATTCCTAACGACCATCCAGCGCTTTCCCGACGACACGCTCACGGTAATCGTTCTGGCCAACCGTACGGACATCAGTCCGGAAGCCCTGGCCCTGAAAGTCGCAGATCTCTATCTCAAGAAGTAGCGAAACGTCTGCAGTAGCGAAACGTCCGCGTGGAACCGGCAGCCACTTGTCATCCTGAGCCGCAGCTTTTGGCGGCGAAGGATCTATGCATTCGCGCGCGGCGCCGATGCCGCGGCCAAAATGCATAGGTCCTTCGCGCAGAAGGCGCTCAGATGTAATGAAAACTAAAAAGGCGTGCCTCCAAGGGTAAAGTACGTGCTCGAAGCACAAGCCCTGAAGGAGGCACGAGATGATCCACGTTGGCGTAGATCTTCACCAGAGATTCTGTTACATGACGGCGGTGGAAGCAAGGGGCAAGATCGTACAGGCGGGGCCGGTGAGCAACGAGAAGGTGGCGCTGCGTAAGTATTTTCGTCAGTTTCGCGGGCAACAGGTGCAGGCGGCGGTGGAGGCGTGCGGGTTCTGGCCGGCGTTTCGCGAGGTGGTGGAGCCGGAGGTCGCGCGGTTGGTGCTGGTGCATCCGCAGCGGGTGAAGGCGATTGCGTCGGCGAAGCTGAAGAATGATCGGGTGGATTCGGAGACGCTGGCGCATTTGCTGCGCTGCGACTTGTTGCCGGAGTCGTGGAAAGCGGACCGGGAGACGCAGGCGCGGCGGCAGCAGGTGCGGTTGCGGGCCACGCTGGTGCGGCATCGGACGCGACTGAAGAACCAGGTGCATGCGGTGCTGCATCAGCAAGGGCTGCATTCGCCGGTGACGGATTTGTTCGGCAAACGGGGACGGCTGTGGCTGGCGGGAGTAAAACTGCCGTCGCAGGCGCGAGAATCGGTGAGCGTGTGCCTGCGCTTGCTGGATGGGTACACGGAAGAGATTCAAAAACAAAATCTCCAATTAAGTGAAAAAGCAAAACAAGACGAGCGGGCCCAGTGGCTGATGACGATTCCGGGGATTGGGGAGTGTTCGGCGATGATGCTGCTGGCCGAGATCGGAGACCTGGGACGCTTCGCTGACAAAGAAGCGCTGTGCAGTTACGCCGGGCTGGTGCCGCGAGTGCGGGAGTCGGCGGGCAAGGCGGCGCGGGGCGGCATCACGCGGCAGGGTTCGCCGTGGATGCGCTGGATCATGGTGGAGGCCGCGCAGGTGGCGACCCGCTGTTCGCCGGCGGCCAAGCGCTACTATGAACGGCTGTCGCGCAAGAAACACAAGCACGTGGCGCGAGTGGCGCTGGCCCGCAAGTTGCTGATCGCGGTCTACGCCCTGCTGCACGACGGGGTGGTGTTTGACGAAGAAAAGTTTGCGGCGGTGTAAGGGGAATCCGTCAGCTCGAAGTCATCCTTGCTCTTCGAGAGCGACGCTCAGATGGAGCGGCGGAGTCCGGACATACCTTATGTGCCTCGAGCACGAATAGAAGCCTGTCCGCATCGCCGCAAAATACCTATGGACAGGTACGCCCGTTTTCATAGAAGGATGACAATGGTTGGGGCGGCCGCCACGAGAGCGTGGTCTTTCTGATCTCCGCTGACGGGGAAGTTTAGAGTTTGCAAAACCGCCCCAGAAAACGAAAAGAGGCGTTGCAGAGCAACGCCTCTACGAACCATCCAGAAAAGATCTACGCGCTAGGCGGCGCTGCCGGTGGCGCCGCTGCCGCCGGCGCACCAGTCGGCGTGGTCTCGTTCACCAGATCCTTCAACTCCTTGCTGGGCTTGAAGAAAGGAATCTTCTTGGCCGGCACTTCGACGCGCTCGCCGGTCTTCGGATTGCGTCCCACCCGCGGCTTGCGCTGCCGCGTCCGGAAGCTGCCAAAGCCGCGGATCTCAATCTTGTCGCCCGCCCGCAGAGAGCGCACCACGCTATCGAAAATGGTCTCTACGATCACTTCACTGTCTTTCCGCGTAAGTTCCGCCAAACGCGAGACTTCGTCAATCAGATCGGCTTTGGTCATGACGCCCCTCTCAGCCCAAGCTTTTTGGAATTCGAAATCCTAAACTCTTCCGGCGCAAACTGCCGCCAAGTCACGGCCAGCCATGGCAGCATCCATAACCTTCTCAAATTTCAGGGGTTGGACGCAAGTCACGCTTTAGGAACCGGACTGAAATTCCCCGCCCGAGCCCCGCAATCAGCCCTATTTCCAGAGATAATAGAACCCGACCTGCTGCTCCATCAGCTTTTCCCGGCTCGGCAGATATTGCGAGACATCGCCCAGCAGCAAGTCCAGCAGAGTCCTGCGCTCCGTCTCGGGATGCACCAGCGTCGGTTCGCCGCTGATCCCCACCGACTTCGCCGTATCGGCCACCGCCGTCTGAAAATCGCCAATCTTGTCGACGAGCTTCATCGAGACCGCTTCTTCGCCGGTCCAGACTTTGCCGTTCGCAATCGCCTTCACGTCGTCGTATTTCATGCCGCGTCCGTCGGCTACCGCTTTGATGAACTGCCCAAACATGTTGTCGATCAGCGACTGCATGTAAGCCTGCCCGGCCGGGGTGAGATCGCGCGCCGGATTCCCCGTGTCCTTGAATTCGCCCGTCTTGATCACCACGTCTTTCAGCTTGGCCCACTTCAGCAGGTCGCCGTAATTGACCCACTGCGCAATCACGCCGATCGACCCCACGATGCTGCCGTTGTCAGCGTAGATTTTGTCGGCCCCGGCCGAAACGTAAAACGCGCCGCTCGCGCCCACGGTCTCGATCGAGACCACGATCTTCTTTTTCTTCTCCTCGCGGACCCGCTTCACCTCGCGATAAATCTCTTCCGAGGCCGCAACGCCGCCGCCCGGAGAATTCACGTGCAAGATGATCGCCTTGATCGACGAGTCATCGCCAAATTTCTTCAGCTCGTCGACCACCGGCTCCGGCGAGAGAATGACTCCGTCGAGATCGACCACTCCAATGCGACCGCCGCCGCCGAACACGGACGAACCCGCTTCCGTGCCGCTCGCATGCAGCGTCAGATATACCAGCGTGAAGACCGCCAGGACGAAGAGAAAAAACGCTCCCCCGCCAACCAGAACCCAGAGCAAAGTACGCGAGCGTCCTTCAGACATGAGAAAAGTGTAGCACCCGCCCGTCGATGCGCACACGCGCCGAGCACTTTCAAAGTTGGAATGCCCATTCACGCATTGTCATCCCGACCGGAGTCGAGGGACCTTATGTTTTTATCCGGCTACACCAACCCTGAGGATGGCAGCATTTTCGCAAAGAGATACCCGCAAATCTCAAACGCTAGGGAGCAATCACTCTCAGCGCGGCTCTCTGCACCGAGATTTCGACCGGAGTGCGGCACACGAATTCCCCGTCAGCATAAACATCGAGAGGATGTTCGGTTTCAACCCGCACCGCCGTGGACTGAAAGTACTGCACCTCGCGAACCTTCAAATGCCGCCCGCTGTACACAGTAGGGAACAGGCAGAAGAGCTTGAACGGATCGACTGCTCCGACGATACAGACATCAAGCAGGCCGTCATCCATTTTTGCCCGAGGAGCAATCTTCATCCCTCCGCCATAAAGAGGACCGTTGGCAAACGCTGCCAGCATGGTCGGTTGATCGCTGCGGACATCCCAATCGCCGCTTGGATTCCCGTTCGTAGCCAGCACCTTCATCGGAAACGGCGCGAAGCGGAAGATCGTCGGAGCCAGGCTGAGCGCGTATCCGCCATGTCCGCGCAGCCACCGCGGCAGTTTGTTGGAACGCCGGGCCACCTCGGCATCGAGCCCGACTCCAGCCACGCAGCAGAAATAATGCTGCGTCGCACCAGTATCGGAGATCGTTCCCAGATCAATCGCGCGAGCCACCCCCGCGCCGTCGCAGAACTGTTTCCATGCCGCTTTCGAATCTGGCGCGGAGCCAAGTCCCAGCGACCGCGCAAAATCATTTCCACTGCCCGCCGGGACGACGAGCACCGGAAGCCCAAGTTTCACCAGTTGCCCAAGATGCCGGTGAACCGTGCCATCTCCGCCGAACAGAACGATGGCTTCCACCTCGTCGCCGGACGAAGGCATCCCCATCTGCCACTCGACCTTCCCATCCGACTGAAATGGTTTCAGGTCTTTCGAGGAACATCCCAACCCGAGAATAGCCGCCGCCCGCATCCGCGCCGATGAGCCTAGCAGAAATGATTATTGTGGGGACAGCCGGGTTATGTGGGGACAGCCGCCCTCGGCTGTCCGCGGAGCGAAGCTCCGCTATTGCCGGCAGCATTCAACCGCCGGGGCCAAACGGATTCACAAAGGCCTTCTTCCAAAGCCACCGATAGTCTTGCCATTCTCGGACCAATCCTGCCCTCACAGGATTCTCCAGCAGGTACTGGATCTTGGCATCCACATTTTCCGACGACCGCAGCACATGATCGAAAGACTCCGGTTGCCACCAGCGTCCTCTTCTGCCAAGAGCCTTGTTGATCTTATGGGCTGATGCTCCCTTGATTGCATTCATGATCTTGGCCAGTGATACGATTTCCATCGCTTCGTAATCGACAAGCGGTGTGAGAATCATGTGCACATGGTCAGGCATGACGACTGCAACTCGAAGATCGAATTTCCTGCCGTTATCAAGCAAGCAGCAGTCGAGGACAATTGACCGAACCTGCGTGGGAATTACGCACCGGCGATCCGTGCAGAAGGTGATGAAGTGCGGCTTGTCATCGACCTGCAGGTGAGGAAGCTGTCGGCGGTAAAAAGCCTGCGGCATAGCAAAAGACAAAAGTAGGCGCAGCCGGGTCATGTAGGGACAGCCGGGTTATGTGGGGACAGCCGCCCTCGGCTGTCCGCGGAGCGAAGCTCCGCTATTGCATGGTAAGACAGTAGAGCCTGGAATCCTGTGTTTCTAATTGTTCTTTTCATGGCAGGAGTGCCAGATCGGGAATGCCGTCATCAAAAACCCAGGCAGAGCGGCATAGCAGACAGAAGTGGGGACAGCCGGGTCATGTGGGGAGAGCCGGGTTATGTGGGGACAGCCGCCCTCGGCTGTCCGCGGAGCGAAGCTCCGCTTTGCATGGTAAGGCAGAGAGGTCGGTAATCTTTGGTGTTTTGGACTGCTTTTTATGGAGAGTGCCAGATCGGGAATGCCGTCATCAAAAACCCAAGCAGAGCGGCATAGCAGACACAAGTGGGGACAGCCGGGTTATGTGGGGACAGCCGCCCTCGGCTGTCCGCGGAGCGAAGCTCCGCTTTGCATGGTAAGGCAGAGAGGTCGGTAATCTTTGGTGTTTTGGACTGCTTTTTATGGAGAGTGCCAGATCGGGAATGCTGCCATCAAAAACCCAGGCGAGCTCCGCTCGCCCGGACAGCCGAGGGCGGCTGTCCCCACATGGTCAGAGATCACTACCAATTCACAACAGCGACTTTCAGTTTTTTCCCAACCCTCAGAGGCAATCTCATCGGTGACGGCCCACTCCAATTGAAGTAAAGTTCCGTCACTACGTGATCATCAATTCTGACGGAACCCTGCTTTATCTTTCTGCCGGCGTCAGTTGTGGAATCCGCGAGTCCACATCGAACGAGAAGTCGATCGACTCTGATCGTTGCTTCGCGCCCGCGATCCGTATCAACCACATGCCCTCCGACCTCAGCAAGGGTGACGCTGATTTCCTCTACACTCTCCGGCACCTCGCCTTTCTGGAACTGCTTCGCCCAATCCTCCGCCGCCTTCAGCGCCGCTTCCGCCGAATGAAAGTCCGCCACGATCCGCCCCGCCAGATCCTTCTTCGCCTGCATCGGATGCGCTTCCCGCTTCATCTTCTCGATCTCGGCTACCTGCACATCCGTCAGCAGTTCGTAGTAGCGCCACATCATCGCGTCCGAGATGCTCATCACCTTCCCATACATCTCCAGCGGCGCCTCGTGAATCCCGATCGCATTCCCCAGCGACTTCGACATCTTCTGCACGCCGTCGAGTCCTTCCAGGATCGGCGTCGTCAGCACGACTTGCGACTCCTGCCCGTACGCGCGTTGCAATTCGCGCCCCACCAGCAGATTGAATTTCTGATCGGTGCCGCCCAGTTCCACGTCGGCCTCTAGCGCCACCGAGTCATATCCCTGCACCAGCGGATACAGCAACTCGTGCACCGAGATCGGCTTCTCTTCGGTGAAGCGCTTGTGAAAGTCCTCGCGCTCCAGCAACTGCGACACCGTATATTTCGCCGTCAGCTTCACGAAGTCGTCCGAATTCATCGCGCCAAACCAGCGCCGGTTGAAGTCGATCACGGTTTTCTGTGGATCGAGAATCTTGAAGACCTGCGCCTTATACGTCTCGGCATTCTGCTCGATCTGTTCGCGGCTCAACGGAGGCCGCGTTGCCGAACGCCCGCTCGGATCGCCGATCATCCCCGTGAAATCGCCAATCAGGAAAATCGCCGTGTGCCCGAGATCCTGAAAATGTTTCAGCTTGCGCAGCACGACCGTGTGGCCCAGGTGCAGGTCGGGAGCGGTCGGGTCCATGCCCAGCTTCACGCGCAACGCCTTGCCCGTGGCGCGAGATTTTTCGAGCTTGGCCCGCAGTTCGCTTTCGCGGATGATCTCTGCCGCGCCCTTTTTCAGGTAAGTGAGCTGTTCCTCTACCGGAGCGAAGTTTGCCATGAGAAAGGACATTATAAGGAACGCCGCGCCAAACCACCGAGCGCGAGCCCGTAAAATAACCACGCGGCGAGAACAGTTTCACTTCCCCTATTGTCATTCCGAGCGGAGTGGAGGAACCTTGTGTTTTTCCTGCGCTACAGCAACCCTGAAAAATGGCGCAACCCATGAAACTTCAAATCAGAAAAGCGACGCCCGCCGACGTTCCCTGCCTGCGCGAAGTCATCGAAGCCTCCGTCCGCGGACTGCAGGCGCAGGATTATTCTGCGGCGCAGATCGAAGGCGCGCTCGAAAGCGTCTACGGCGTTGATAGCCGGCTCATCGCTGACGGAACATATTTCGCAGTAGAGGCTGTTCACGAAGGGAACCAAAAAGAAATCGTCGCCTGCGGCGGATGGAGCCGGCGCAGAACGCTCTATGGCGGAGATCAATTCTCCGGCCGCGAAGATTCCTTACTCGATCCCGCGCGCGATGCCGCCAAGATTCGCGCCTTCTTTGTCCACCCGCAATGGGCGCGGCAGGGAATCGGCAGCCTGATTCTGGAGACCTGCGAGAAAGCCGCTCTGGACGCGGGATTCACCCAGCTCGAAATGGGAGCGACTCTCAGCGGCGTTGCCTTCTACCGCGCGAAAGGATACGAAGCCATCGAGAATCAATCGGTCCCGCTAAGCAATGGAGAGTCGCTGCCGATCGTAAAAATGCAGAAGAAGATTACCGGCAGCTTCTAAAAAAATGAGCGATTTTCGACAAAGCGAAGCCAGGGAAACGGGTGGGGATTTCGACTCTCTATCAAGAAGACTACTTCCTCTTCAATCTCCGGCCCACAATCTCGAACTTTCCCTCGAGCACAATCCGAATGGCCTCGGTATAGGCGAGATGTTCCTGTTTCAGAATCCGCTCCGCCAGTGAATGTTCATCATCATCCTCCAGCACCTGCACGTCTTTCTGCACGATGATCGCCCCATGATCGAGCTCTTCATCGACAAAATGCACCGTGCATCCCGAAACCTTCACGCCATACGCAAACGCCTGCTCCTGCGCCTCGAGCCCCGGAAACGCGGGCAGAAGCGAGGGATGAATATTCAGAATCCGGTGCGGAAATTGCCGGACGAACCACGGCGACAGCAGCCGCATATATCCGGCAAGGCAGACGAGATCGACTCCGTTGTGTTTCAGCGCGTCAATGACTTCCCGATCGTGCTGTTCCCGCTCTTTGCCCTTGGAAGGAATGACCAGCGCGTTCAGCCCGCGCTCGCGGGCAACGGCTATGCCCGGGGCAGCAGCCCGGTTGGAAATCACAACCGAAATTTTTGCGTCTGGAATGCGTCCGGCGTCGAGGCCATCGGCGATGGCGATGAAGTTCGAACCGCGTCCAGAGAGAAGAATGCCTAACGATTTCATGGGAGCGTCAGCTGTCAGCTCTCAGAAGTTATCTCATAAATAGTTTTGGCAGGGTCCGGCTTCAAGCCGCAACCTTACTCTCTTCATTGATGAGATCACTTCTCAGCTTTCGCTCCCATGATAATTCAGTGCGCGCGCGAACGACGGCTAGACTCCGCGACAAACGGGTCCCGGTTCTATTACTTCGCCGGCGTCTGGTTGCTCGAAGTCTGCTGGCCTCCGGTTTGCAGCTCCGCCAGCAGCTTTTGATCCTGATCCGCCAGTCCTGTCGGCAGCTTCGAATATTGCAGTCCCTCCGCCACGTTCTGGCCGTCGGTGATGATGTACTGCACGAACTCCTTCACGATCTGCTCCCGGCCCGGACTCTTACCCTGCTTCGGTATCAGCAGAAACGTCAATCCCGAGATCGGATACGCATCCTTGGCCGATGCCGGAGGATTCACTACCGGAGTTCGCACATCCTTCGCCAGATCCACTTGGAAGGCCTCGATCGCCGCAGTCGCGGCGGCTGCAGAGGGTGCAACAAATTCTCCCGCTGCATTCCCAATCTTCGCCACCGGCAGCTTGTTTTCCGTGGCGTACGACAACTCGACGTAGCCGATCGCGCCCGGCGTCTGTTTTACTATGCCCGTCACCCCTTCACTGCCCTTGCCGCCTAGCCCGACCGGCCAGCTTACGGCGATCCCTTTTCCAACTTTCTTTTCCCACTTCTGGTTCACCGCAGTGAGGTACGTCGTGAAAATATTCGTGGTGCCGCTGCCATCGGAGCGGTGCGCGACCACCACCGGATCCTTTGGCAAAGTCACTCCCGCGTTGTCCTTCTTGATCCGCGGATCCTGCCACGTTTTGATTTCACCCAGATAAATTCCGGTCAGCGTTGCCGCGCTCAGCTTGAGCGGTTCTTTCAGTTCTGGAAGGTTATAGGTGACGCACACCGGTCCTGCGCTCTCGGGAATCTGCACTAGCGGCGGCATTCCCTGCAGTTGCTGGTCATCCAGGGCGGCATCGCTGGCGCCGAAATCCACCAGCCCTTGCTTCAACTGCTGGATTCCTCCTCCGCTGCCGATCGATTGGTAGTTGATCTCCACATCTGGATGGCTGTTGTGAAAGTCGGCGATCCAATGCGACATTATCGGATTGATGAAGGTCGAGCCCGCGCCGATCAGCGTCTTTTGTTGATTCTCAGCCGGCGCATTTTTCGACGAGTTGCAGGCGACAAAAGTGGCCCCTGCCGAAATGAGGATGAGGCAGAGGAATGCAATACGGAAGCCGCGAATGCTTTTCATCAGAACGCTCCTCCTAAAAGCTTCCTTGGTAGGATGGTCCAGTTTGCGCGCCGGAGTGTTAAAGGAGTGTGAAAATCGCGGGCAGGATCACTGCCTCGGAGCTAGTAATGCAAGTGCGGAGCCTGTGCTGACGCCCGCAGGCTGTGGGGCAAGCCCGCATCGTATCAGGGCACTGATTATGGGTGCCGTAAAGGCTCTCGACGAGCGCGCCTTTTCAGGCGCTGCTTTCTGACCCGCTAGCTGTAAGTTACCTTGCGCTCGCCTTTGATAATTCGGCCGATGGTGTAGGCTTTCTCGCCGACGCGCTCCAGCACCGACTGCGCTTTCTTGAATTTCGCCGCAGGAATCACCAGCAGCATCCCCATCCCCATATTGAAAGTTCGCAGCATCTCTTCCTGAGTAACGTTCCCAAGTTGTTGCAAGTGCTCGAAGATCGGAAGCGCCGGCCATGATCCCAGCTCGATCGCCGCTGCCGTTCCGCGGGGCAGCACGCGCGGCAGATTTTCCGTGATCCCGCCGCCCGTGACGTGCGCCATCGCCGCCACACATTGCGCGTCGATCAGTTTCCGCAGCGCCGGCCAGTAACTCTTGTGCGTCCGCATCAACTCGTTGCCGACCTTGTTCTTGATCTCGTTTACGTAGGTCTCGGGCGAGTAGTGCGCAACTTCGAACAGCAGCTTGCGGGCCAACGAATAGCCGTTGGTATGTAATCCGTTCGAGGGCAGGCCGAGAATGATGTCGCCGATCTGCACATCTTTGCCGGTGACGATCTTCTCCCGATCCACAACCCCGACAATGAATCCTGCCAGATCGTATTCGCCATCGGGATAAAACCCGGGCATCTCCGCCGTCTCTCCGCCAATCAGAGCGCAGCCGTTGTGCTTGCAGGCATCGGCGATTCCTTCCACAACCTTCTCGGCCACCGAGGAATCCAGCGTGCCCGTAGCCAGGTAGTCCATGAAGAACAGCGGCGTCGCGCCCTGCACCGCAATGTCATTCACGCAATGATTGACCAGGTCGGCGCCCACGGTCGAATGCAGGTCCATCTCAAAGGCGATCTTTAGCTTCGTGCCCACGCCGTCGACGCTCGAAACCAGCACCGGATCGGTGAATTTCGTCTTATCGACCGCAAACAGTCCTCCAAATCCACCAATCTCGCTGAGCACTCCGCGCGTAAATGTCTTATGCGCCAGATACTTGATGCGTTGCTTGGTGCGATTCGCGCGGCTGATGTCGACGCCCGCATCGGCGTACGTGATCGGTGTCGGACTGGACGTGGGAGTCTTGGGCACAGCTTCTTCCGCTTATGAGTTGATCCTGTGTTGTGGGGTTCAGTGCCGGACGTCAAAGCAACTATCCAAGGCCGCCAATTGTAGCACGTTCAAACCTGCTGCTTGGGTGTGGACAACCACATCGCGCGAGAATCATCATCTCGCCGCCCACACTTCCACCTTCTTCCGCGGGCGCTCACGCCCGTTCGCCACTTCCCAGCCTGGACTAGTGCGCGATGAAGTCCGAGATGAAGTAGGCCAGTACCCCGAACAGTGCCAATCCCGAAATGCCGTAACACGTTAGCACCCAGGCTCCTCGGCCTTCATGAGGATGTGGTTTCGGTGTGGATGCACTCGAGGACTGCGGAACTGAAGAGACGACAGGGGCCCGATCTTCCATGCAAGACCTCCCGACGGAAGGATCGTGGCGCAAGCACGTTATGCGTCACGCCTGCCTCGCATCACAGCGATGCAGGACTATCTGGCGAATTTTACATCCGTTTCGATCCGACTGAAGAGAAAAATGTGATTGAAATCACAGTATCAATGGTCAAATTAATTTAACTTATAGGCAAATCACTCCAGTCTCTGCTATTTTTTTCGCCCTACGCTCCTTCTCTCCTACAAGCGCTCTTGCATGGGATAATAGTGGTTCAGCCCATTCCAGTTATGTCCAATCGTATTGTCGCCGCTTTGTTTTGCTGCCTGCTGGCCACGAGTGCGCTCGCGCAGCAGCCCAATCCTTTATCGCCGCCGACGTCCGCTCCGGCAAAAGCCGCGGCTGCCGCGGATGCCTCCAAATCTGCCTCCAAGCCCGATTACTCGAAGGAGTCCTTCGTCATCGAGAAGATGCACTCCTACTATGGCTTCGAGTCCGACGGCACCGGACGCAAGGAGACCACCGCGCGCATCCGCGTGCAAAGCGAAGCTGGCGTCCAGCAGTGGGGACAATTGCTCGAAGGCTACAACTCCGCCAACGAGCGCGTGGAGATCCCCTATGTCCGGGTTATCAAGGCCGACGGCACGGTCGTAAAGGCTGGAGACGACGCCGTCCAGGACCTCAGCGCCCCCATCGAGCACGAAGCCCCTGTCTACACCGATTACCGCCAGAAGCACATCACCGTGCCCGGTCTGCGTCCCGGCGAGGTTCTCGAGTACGACTTGGTCACCGTGATCCACACCCCGCTGGCCGCCGGACAATTCTGGGCCGACTATGATTTCGACAAGAGCAATATCGATCTGGACGAAACTCTCGACGTCGATGTCCCTGCCGATCGTCCTCTGAAACTCAAATGCAAGCCGGGGATGGATCCTAAAATCACCGAGCAGAATGGCCGCCGTATTTATCACTGGGCCAGTTCTCATCTGCAGCGTGAAGACGACAATAAGCCCGACGATACGAAGAAGAAAAAGAAGCACCATCCGGATGACGACCGTCCCGACGTTCAGCTGACCACCTTCGAGAACTGGGAGCAGGTGGGCCGCTGGTATGCCAGTCTTGAGAAAGATCGCCGCGCCCCCACTCCCGACGTTCGCGCCGAAGCGGAGCAACTCACCAAAGGGTTGAATACTGATCTCGAGAAGATCGAAGCCCTCTACGATTTTGTCTCCAAGAATTTCCGCTACGTCAGCCTCTCGCTCGGGGTCGGACGCTATCAACCGCACGCGGCCACCGACGTTCTCCACAACCAATACGGCGACTGCAAAGATAAGCACACGCTGCTGGCGTCGCTGCTCGAAGCCGAAGGCTTTCATGCCGATTCAGTGCTGATTAACTCCAGCCGCAAGCTCGATCCCGACATGCCCTCGCCCTCGCAGTTCGATCACGTCATCACCATGCTGCCAATGGGCAAACAGGAAGTCTGGATGGACACCACCGCCGAGGTCGCTCCCTTTCGCCTGCTCGCCTATTCACTGCGCAACAAGCAGGCGCTGGTGATTCCCCCCGCCGTTCCGCCGTCGAGCCTTGCGCCGCATCTGGAAAAGACTCCCGCCGACACGCCGATGCCCGACTACGAACGCTCGGTGATCGAAGGCAAGGTCAACGAGATCGGCAAGCTCGAAGCGCATATCACCTACGAATTTCGCGGAGACG
The DNA here is from genome assembly GCA_963763845.1 of uncultured Acidobacteriota bacterium. Classification (GTDB taxonomy): domain Bacteria; phylum Acidobacteriota; class Terriglobia; order Terriglobales; family Acidobacteriaceae; genus Sulfotelmatobacter. The sequence goes on along the minus strand of CAVXPX010000001.1, from coordinate 528,806 downwards.
AAGAACTCCTGCTGCGCTCCGTCTTCCGCCGCGTGCCGGCCTCGAACTGGCAGCGGGTCGCGGAAAACATCAACGCCGGTCTCGGCGGCGATGTCACTCATCTCATCGTGAGCGATCCGGCCGCCACCCGCGAGCCGTTCAAGATGTCGTATGACGTCTCGAAGCCGAATTTTCTCGACTGGTCCAAGAAGAAAACGCAGATCATCCTGCCGCTCGTCCAGTTCAGTTTGCCCGCAGCGGATGACAGCGACACTGACAACGATCCCGATGCCGAGCCGATCAAGCTCGGTCCTAAAGGCGAATATTCCTACAAGATTAAGCTGGAGCTGCCCGCGAATTACACGGCGAGCGCGCCGCTTGCCTTCTCGCTGAAGCGCGATTACGCCGGATACGACGCCACCTATCAGCTGCAAGGAAACACCTTCACGGCGGCCCGAGTCCTCACCCTGCATCAGGACGATCTTCCGGCCGCGCGCACCGCGGATTATGAAAATTTCCGCCGTGCGGTCGGCGCCGATCTCGCCCAGCAGCTCTCGGTCGAGAACACCGTCGCTGGAGCCATCGTGCCTCCCGCCGACATGAAAATTGACGACCTGCTTCAAAGCGCTAAAGCTTCGGCTGACAGCGGCAATCTGATGGTCGCCGAAGCCCTGCTCAAGCGCGCCACAGAAGTCGATCCCAAGAACAAATATGCGTGGAACAATCTCGGCCTCATCTACCTGCAGATGCGGCAGGATGATCAGGCGATCGCCAGCTTCCAGAAGCAGATCGAAGTCAATCCCTACGACGAGTATGCCTACAACAATCTCGGCCGCGCCTATTGGCAGGAGCGCAAGTATGACGACGCGGTGAAGGCCTTTAACCAACAGTTGGGAAATAATCCGCTCGACAAGTTCGCCCACGCCAATCTCGGCCAGATGTACGAAGAATGGCATAAGTACGACTTGGCCGTGCCGGAATTGGAAAAGGCACTATCGCTTACGGGCGAGGCCGATGCACAAACCCAGGCGCAGGCAAGCGCCCTGCAAGTCAGCTTGGGAGATTCTTATTTGAACCTCGGCCAGGACGATAAAGCTCTGGCAGCCTTCGATCATGCCATCGAGCTTAATGCCACGCCTTTGGTGTGGAACAACATCGCTTATCAGCTCTCGCTGAAAAAGTCCCATCTCGACCGCGCGGAACAGTACGCCGAATCGGCGGTCTCCGCGACCGACGCTGCTCTGCGCAATGTTTCCCTCGATCGCCTCACGCCAAATGATCCGCCTCTGGTGCGTTCGCTGGTCGCTTACTGGGACACGCTGGGTTGGGTCGAATTCGGGGAAGGCCATTTCGACAAGGCGCAAAAGTACGTCGCGGCCGCTTGGGAACTCGGCCACCACGGCGAAGTCGGCGATCATCTTGGACAGATTTACGAAAAACTCGGCCACAAGGATCTCGCGGTCCGCACCTATGCCTTATCCCTGAGCGGCTTGCGCCCGATCCCCGAAACTCGCGGGCGCCTCGCCAATCTTGCCGGTGGGGATTCCAAAGCCGACGCGGCCGTGGCCCACTACAAAGAAGAACTTGAGCATCTCCGCACCATCGATCTTGGCAAAGCGAAGGAAACTGGCAACGCCGACTTCTTTGTTCTGTTGAACGGCGGCAACGGAGAAGCGGCAAAAGCGGAGGCGGTGAAATTTATCAGCGGCGACGAGAAGCTCAAAACCTACACGGAAGCTCTCCGCGCCGCGGACTACCACCTGACCTTCCCGGACGACACTCCAGTCAAAGTCCTGCGCCGCGGAACGCTTTCCTGTGTCACGAAGGGGAACTGCAAGTTCATCCTGACCCTGCCCGACGACGTAACCACGATCAATTAACAAAAAATCAGAGTCTGGGTGGCCCATCCTAAAATCGCGGTTTGTGCGATTTCAGGGTGGGGAGTTTGTATCTCATTTCACGCACTTACTCAGAATGTCAGTAGCAATCTGCGCCGCACCATCCGGAACATTCGCGATCGAGTGCGGCGCATCTGCGATGCACTCCTGGCCCTTCGAAGTGCTCGTGATGTGATTGAACCAGTCCTGCCCGATCGGAATTGCCGAACTTGTGTCCTGCCCGCCGAACACGAGGTTCACGTAGGTGTTGGAGAAATTGTAGGTGGCGCCCGGAGCCTCAGCGCTGTCGCCGAGGAAAAAGTCCAGTCCGCCCGGAGGAAGTGTTCCGTTGACCGCAGCGGTGCATACGCCCGTCGAGGCATTCGGATTGTAGGCGGGGTCCCACACCGGCGCGTCTGCAGTTCCAAAGCACGTGCCCATCGGCGACTTCTGACCGCACGAGACCGGCAGCGAGCCTTGGGTGCATCCACAGCCCCAGTCGAGTCGCCCGGTCGGCGGTCCGCTCGTGACCTCAGCCATCGACAGGATGTCGTTCGATCCGTACTGGGACAACGCATACGCGAGCGCGCCCGCTCCTCCGCTGTTTGCCGTCGCGCACATCGGCAGGCTGGTATTGTTCTGAACGTTGTCGTAAATCCACTTCGTCACTGTGGCATAACGGCACGCCGCCGTTAGCAGCCCACCCGGCCCTTCCGCCCAGCCGTTGGGTTGATTGCTGTTGAACGGCGTCCCCCAAGAAATCTGTACGGTCGTGTATCCGCCATTGATCACGTTTTGCACCGCGGTGCTGCCATACATGAAGATGCTTTCGTAAAGCCCGTTCCCGTCGGTGCCCGTTCCGTAGGTGACTGTGCCTTTGGAAGTGCCGGAAGGCGCGTTCGTCTTGACATAAGCGGAGATGTTCGGGACGCCCGGGCAAGCGACCGTCATCTGCTGGCAGACTCCATTCTTGATCGATCCCGAACAGGAGATGCTGGAAACGTTGCTGATCGTGCCCAGTTGCCGAGTCGCTCCCGTCGCGCAGACCGCGGAAAGAGTCAGATTCGAACTGATGGTTCCGGTGAGGTACGTCGGAGTGCAGGCCTGCGAAGTCGGCTGCGCAGAAGCGTTCACCGTATACGTTGCGCCGCTGGTGTAACTACCCGAGAAGGTGAGCGTGCTGTTTCCGTTGAACGTCAGCGCGTCGCCCTTGTCGTCCGAGAAGGTCACACTGCCGCCGCTCGAAAGGCCGCTGAGCGCGACGCTGATCGTTAACCCGCCGGAGTTCGTCGTGCAGGTCGCCGTGACTGTGATGTTCGACGTGATGGTTCCGCTGGCGTTGCTGCTGAGCGTGCAGGTCTGCCCGCTCGGCTGCGTTTGGATCGTGACTGAATACGTCGATCCGCTCGCGTAGGTCGATGCAAACGTCTTCGCGCTGTTCGATGTGAATGTGAGCTGATCAGCTTTGTTATCTTGCACCACCAGAGTTCCACTCAGTCCTGTCGGCAGCACGCTGATCGTGTAGTTCACGACAGTCGAGGAACAGGTAGCCGTCACCGTGATGTTCGACGTGATCGTTCCAGTGAAATTGCTGCCGAGAGTGCAAGTCTGGCCCGTCGGCTGAGTCTTCACGCTGACCGTATAACTTGAACCGCTCGCATACGACGAGGCGAATGTCTGCGCGGTGTTGCCGGTGAGAGTCAGTGTGTCATTCTTGCTGTCCTGCACCACCAGAGTTCCACTGAGCCCGTTCGGCAGCACGCTGATCGTGTAGTTCACGACGTTCGAGGTACAGGTAGCCGTTACGGTGATACTCGATGTGATGGTCCCGGTAGCATTGCTGCCGAGAGTGCAAGTCTGGCCCGTCGGCTGAGTCTTCACGCTGACGGTGTACTGCGACCCGCTCGCGTAGGAAGACGCGAATGTCTGCGCGGTGTTGCCGGTGAAAGTCAGTGTGTCATTCTTGCTGTCCTGCACCACCAGAGTTCCACTGAGCCCGTTCGGCAGCACGCTGATCGTGTAGTTCACGACGTTCGAGGTACAGGTAGCCGTTACGGTGATACTCGATGTGATGGTCCCGGTAGCATTGCTGCCGAGAGTGCAAGTCTGGCCCGTCGGCTGAGTCTTCACGCTGACCGTATAACTTGAACCGCTCGCATACGACGAGGCGAATGTCTGTGCAGTGTTGCCGGTGAAAGTCAGCGTGTCATTCTTGTCGTCCTGCACCACTAGAGTTCCACTGAGCCCGCTCGGCAGCACGCTGATCTGATACATGTTCGTGGTCGACGCCGAGCACGCGACCGCAATCGTCACGTTCGAACTGATGGTCCCGCTGGCGTTACTGCCTGGAGTGCAGGTTTCTCCGGTTGAGTTCGTAGGCATGGCAATGCTGTAAGACGAACCGCTGGCATACGAATTGGAAAAGGTCTGGCTGGTGCTCGAAGAAGAAGTAAAGGTCAGCTGACTGCCGGTGTTGTCCTGCAACACCAGACTGCCTGAAGCAGTAAGCCCAGAAACCGTCACGCTGATTGTGTAGTGTGCGGGTGGTGGGTTCGTTGTCCCCGTGCTTCCGCCTCCGCAGGCTATAAACGACAGCAAGCCCACGAGGGTACACGTCAGCGGGAATAACTTCATGGATGCGTCTCCGTCGGTCTCTACTCTGTCAGGCGGGGGAGCCCTTACTGTGGGAGCCCGGGTTTCGGCAAACCGGCAGGCACTCCAAATGCGTACAGAGGTGGCGCCAAATATATAACGGTTTCCTTCCTTCGCACAGTGTGAAAAGATTTTCAAGGTGGGCCGCCGGATAGCCAGCATCCCTTCGTCAACAAATTCGGAATCACGCATGCGCAGCCTGGCCTCTTCAACACTAGCGCCGGCGCCCCGCCGGCTGTCGCGCGGACTCCTAGCCCGCGCACCCACACAGGAAAGTCCTCAATGACGAGTCCACGCCAACGAGCACTCCGTTATTTCTTACGCGCGCCGGTTTACATTTACCGGCTGCATCTCGGACGCCTCCTCGGCCGCCGCTTCCTGCTGCTGACCCACACCGGCCGCCGCAGCGGTTTGCGGCGTCAGACCGTTCTTGAAGTGATGGAGTACCGAAAGGAAGTTCCTGAAGCGGTTGTGATGAGCGGCTTCGGCCGCAATTCGGATTGGCTCCGCAATATTGAGACCGCCGGCAACGAAGAGGTAACGATTGGTGGCGAGCACTTTGCCGCGACACATCGTTTTCTTGGCGAAGATGAGGCCGTCAACGTCGTCAAAAATTATGAACGCGCCAACCGATTCATGATTCCGATTGTCCGTTGGGTGCTTACCCGTTTGCTTGGCTGGACGTATCGCGGTTCGGAAGACGATCGCCGTCGCCTGGTGCGCGAATTGCCGCTGGTCGCATTCCGTCCCCGCTCTTGAGTGCCGGCGATCTTTAACGCGAAGCCTTCTTGTTCCTCGTATAAAAGCGCTTCACCTTGGCGCGGTTTCCGCACTTCGTCATGTCGCACCAGCGCCGCCGGTGATTCTTGCTCTCATCGAGAAAAAGCCATTCACAGGTTTTTGACGCGCAGGCGCGCACGAACTGCAGCTGATCGGAACTCAACAAATCCGCCGCCGACCGCACGATCGGCCACAACGGAGCGTCGAAATCATTCAGCGGAGATTCGAATTGCCATTCGAAGTGCCCGTTGGCCGGAACCAGGCTTGCCCGCCGCGCCGCCTCCTGAATGTAGCCGTTCAGAACAAACAACACTCCTTTCGGCACGATCTGCTTCTGCACGACTGCCCAGAGCACCTCGTACATCGCCTCCCGCAATCGGATCGCATCCTCGAGCGCGTGCGCCGCAGCCTCGGGCGATTGCATGCTGTTTTGAAACAGACGGTCCACTTCGCCGCCAGAAAGAATGCCGGTGTCCTCTGCAAAGCGCGCGAGATCGATGTAGCTCTTCAACAATTCTTTTGGTTCATTGCTGTAACGATCGTCTAGCGTGTTGACGAAGTCGAGGCACACCGGACCTCCGATGAGGTCAAACCGCGGTGGCCGGCGAGGCTTGTTTCGATTTTTCCTGGGACCTGCGCTCATAGCCATTAGGCCTATTATCTAACCATTGAAACTGTATTGACAAGTTAGCTCGCTGAGGATACGATTGACCTAACCGATTAACACTACTTTAAGGGTTATAAGATGTTTCTCGAAAAACCAGCCCAGATTCAGGCCCTGATTCGCGACAGGATGATAAATATAGGAGGCAGGCCCGTGATGGTCCCCAACTCCAATTCGCCAGTCGGTGGCCGTTATCGTTCCGAGTCGGTCAAGATTGCGCTCGCGTTTGCGGCGATCTATCTGATCTGGGGATCGACGTACCTGGCGATCCACTATGCGGTCGAAACAATTCCTCCGCTGATTGCGGCTGGCGTACGGCACACGATTGCTGGCACGGTTCTGCTGACGTGGGCGTATGCGCGAGGCTTCCGCGCGAAGCGGGAACACTGGATTGCGGGAGTCATCCTCGGCGCGCTGTTCTTTCTGATTGGGCACGGAACACTGCACTGGGCGGAGCAGCATGTCGGGTCGGGATTGGCGGCGTTGCTGATTGCCACGGAGCCGATGTTCATTCTGGTGCTCGCGTGGGCTACGGGCCAACAGAAGATCAGCCGGTTGAGCGCGCTCGGCCTGGCTGTTGGCGTGGTAGGAGTCGCGATCCTGACGGGCGCCGAATTTCTCAGCAAAGATTCCACGCTGCTGGGGATGCTGGCCGTTTTGCTTGGATCGTTGTCGTGGGCGACGGGCGTGGTGGTTTCCCCGAAGCTGAAGCTTCCCACGGACGCGCTGGCCCGTACTGCAGTGCCGCTGGTGTGTGGCGCGGTGATGTTGCTTGCTGCCGCGGGGATCACCGGGGAGTTCCATGGATTGCATTGGTCGGCAATTTCTATGCGATCCATTTTCGGACTTGGCTATCTCGTCGTGTTCGGATCGATCGTAGCGTTCACGTCGTACACGTGGCTGCTGCAGCGCTGCCCGCCGACGCTGGTCGCGACGCACACATACGCAAATCCGGTGGTAGCCGTGCTGCTGGGATGGCTGGTAGCGTCTGAGCCTCTGACGATGCGGCTTGTGCTGGCGTCGTTCGCGATTCTGGGAGCGGTCCTGCTGATCCGCAAAGGCGAGCGGGTGAGCGAGCGGACGGAGATCCAGTCTGCGGCTGAGGCGAAATCGTTTGAACAGTGTGCGTGATCCGCTTCGCTAGGCAGGCCCGTTTGCCTCGAGTGTTTTCACCAGCCAGGGGATGATCACCTGCTTGAAGATTTTCGGATCGGGCCAGACTCCGACCTGCCGCCCGAGATGTCCGCCCTGGGGATTGATCCAGGCGTCTTTCGGAATGTCGCCCTTGCTCAGCAGAAGAAAGTCGTCGGCGATGGGAACTTGCGTGTCGAGCGCGCCCGCGATGACGAGCATCGGCGCCATCGGCTTGCCCAGCAATCCTTGCTGCACCAGTGACAGTTTGGGCAAGTATTCGCCCATTTCATCGAGCGTGTGCACGCCGTCCAGGATGTTCATCAGCGCGGGCACCTGATCAAACAGATATTCACGATTGCCCAGCAGATGATTCATCAGGAAATCTTTCTGGAAAAATGCATCGACCGGTGGAGATTGCGCGCTGCAACCACGCAGGCGGGCGTGCTCGACGATGGCCATCTTCGTCGCCCAATACGCTCCCCAACTCACGCCGTGCAGCGCGATGCGGTTTTTGTCGATCTCGGGACGCGATTGCGCATAGTCGATCACCTTCGACAGCATGCGCTCGGAACTCGTCGTTACTTTAATCGGAGCCTGTCCAGTGCCAGGGCCATCGACGGCGAGAAATCCAATGCCGAAAGGGAGAATCGCGCCGAAGCTTTCAGTGAGATCTTCCTTGCGGCTGTCAAGCCCGTTGATTGCAATGACGAGCGGCACCGGGCCTTTCGCATTCTTCGGCAGGCGCAGATAGCCGATGATTTCCTTGCCTTCGAAAGGGATGTGCACAACTTCGAGCGGAGGATCGTAGAACTTTGCGTGATCGAGAAAAGCTTCGATCGCCTTTTCGTAGGAGCGCTGCTTTCCGGGAGATGCGGGAATCGGCCAGCGTCCGAAGGAATAGAGCCGCCACGCGCGGATGTAGTCGGCGTTCGCCTTGGCCGGATCGCTTTTCTCGATCGCCTTCGCTTGGTTGAAGTAGCGGTCGGCAACGTGCATAAAGGCGGCGGCCCACTCGTCTTTGTCCGCGGTGTGAATACTTTGAAAAGCTTCTCGCACATCGGCCGGGTCGAGACCGATCAGCGGATATTGTCCAACTTCGGCGCGGCGAATCGCTTCCGTCCTGATTTCGTCGATCGTGCGTTCGCGGCGTTCCTGGGCCATAGCGTTAATGAGAGTGAATGCGATTACGGCCAATGATGCCGTAACTGAGATGAAATGTTTCCGCGTCATAGTCATGATTCGTCATTCCCGTTTTCAGTTTGGTTAATGCGCGATGAAAAGGCCGGACGGATTCGCGTCCGGCCTCAGGTACTGCTCTCTCCGATCAAATTTCTCCACTTTCAGTGTTGATATAGCCTCGTGAGAAACAGAGGGTCCCTCCACTCCGCTTGGCATTCCCTTCGGGAATGCCAAGCTCCGGTCGGGATGACATTCAGTGTCGGGATGACATTCAGTGAATGTGGCATACCAGTGCCGAAACCCTTTAGAAGATGAACTTCAGTCCTAGCTGGACGGCGCGGCTTCCGCCCGAGCCGATGACGGGATTCGCGGCCGCGACGTCCGGCGTGGCGCAACCGCATCCGAACGGCTGCACCGAAGGATCATTCAAGCCGTATCCGTTCTGCCCTCCGTAGGGATTGGCAAAATTCGGATGATTGAGGATGTTGAAGAACTCGGCGCGGAACTGAAGGCGGTCGACTTCTCCGAAATGGAAGTTTTTCGCGAGGGAGAAATCCAAGTTCCGGAAGCCCGAGTCCTGAAACATATTGCGTCCCATATTTCCGAACTGGCCGAGCGGAGGCGGAAGCATGATTGAGTTGCCCTGGGCGTAGCATCCGAAGAAGGCGAGCGACTCGGTGGATGCACCGGGGCTGCCGCCGTCCAGAGCCAGAGCCTTCGAGTTGCAGGCAGGATTCGCACTCGGATCGCTGGGGCTGTTGTTGCCGCCATAAAAGGGAATGTAGACTCCGCCGCGCGACTTGAAGTCCGACGTCTTGCCGTAAAAGCTCCAGCGGATAGGACTGTTTGCCGGAGGACTGACGGGCAACGGCCCAACACCGGCCGCGTCGGTTCCCAGATCAATCGGCCCCCAGAACTGCGGGGTCTCCACCGTCGCGATCGAATTAATCTCCCAGCCTTCGAGCATTTGACCGAAGCCTGAGCGTCCGGGGATGGCGTAGGTAAGCGAGAGCGTGAGGCGATGGCGGATATCGAAATCGCTGTTCGCGTACTCCGCGCCAACGTTGTATGCATTTTGCGGAAGTCCGGAACCGTAGCCGAAATCCCAGTTCGCGCCGACGTCGTCGGAGGCATGCGAATAGGTGTAACCGATGACGGCGCTCAGGCCGTGGAAGTTGCGGGCATTCAGCGTGGTTTGCAGGCCGTTGTAGTTCGAGCGATACACGTTTCCCATCTGGAAAATGTTTGCGAGATAGGGGAATTTCGAGGCGAACGGTCCGTTTTCAGCAGCGACCTGGCACGCTGGATTGTTAAGCGTGTCGTATTGGCCGGCGTGCGTGAGATTTTGCGTGCAGGAAACGATGTTGGCGGCAGGCCAGCCGGATCCTACGGGCGGCTGGTTGATGTCGCGAATGCCGGTCAGATTCGAACCACGGTTTCCCACGTACGCCATTTCCAGCGACAGGTTCGGCGTGAAGGAGTGCTGCAAGTCCAAAGTCCAGTTCCAAACGTAGGGAGTGGTGAGGTTGCGGTCGACGGTCATGATAGGGCACGCACTGTCAAAGCAGTTGATCGTGCTGCCGCCATAGAGCGGAGAACCCGCGGTGTCCCAAGGAACGGGATTCAGGAAATTCTTCACGGTGACATTTCCTGCCGTGATCGTGCCTCCGGAGGTGTCTCCGCCGGCATCGATGGGAGCGCCGGTGGGAACGCTGCCCGGCCCGAAGGCATTGTTGAAGGCGACGTACGATTGCCAATTAATCGTCTCGTAGGCGAGGCCACCGCCGCCGCGTAGCACGGTGCGGCCTTTGCCAGCGATGTCCCACGCGAAACCGGCGCGGGGGCCGAAGTTCTTATGGTCGGGGTTATAGAGGCTGCCGATCTGATGTCCGACCTGCACCAGGCCGACACTGGGGTCAAAGTTTCCCAGCAGATTATTGGCTTCCTGAGGGACGGAACTGAACTCGTAGCGCACGCCGAAGTTCAGCGTGAGGTTCTTGGTGGCCCGATAATCATCCTCGAAAAATCCGGCATAGGCCCAGCTGTGCAGATGTAAAGTCGGATTGCCGACTTCGACGGTTGACTTGAAGGGCACTCCCGCAAAGAAATCTTCCAGTGGGGTTGAGCCGGCTCCGGTGCCGATGGCGACTCCTCCGAGAAAAGTAATGCTGCCACGAGAATTGCCATAAGCGGCATTCGTCACTTTGTCGTAATGGAGTTCACCGCCGAACGTCATGGCGTGTTTTCCGGTAGTGAAGGCGACATGGTCGACAAATTGGGTGATGGAGTCCGGGCCCTGAAACTTCGGCCACTTGAATCCGCCAAGGCCGGGAAAGAAGTATCCGCCAAAGCCGATGCGAGGCAAGCCGCCGGTAAAGGGACCGCTGACACCCGTATTCAGGCCGTAAGACGAAGCCGGAGCATTGAGATCTCCGGGGAGTGTGGGCTGGTAAAGCCGATTGTAGCCAAAGCGCGCTTCGTTCACCCAATTGGTCCCGGGAGTCCAGATCCAGCTGCCTCCCACCACCTGAGCCCGAGTGTGAATGTCGGAGAGCCATTTCGACTGAAGCTCGGGAAAGTCTTCGACGGTTCCGGAGTTGTTTCCGAAAAAGTACATGCCATTGATGCTATGGCGATCGTTCAGACGGTCATCCACCTTGCCCACAAAATTGTTCACGTGGACGACGTTATTAAATCCATTGGTGATGCCGATTCCCTGGGTGTTGTTCAAAGGGAAGCCGGAGCCATTACAAGTCACGGTGGAACCGGAGAGCGCGCAGCCGGCGATGTTCAGGCTCGCCGCGTCAACTGGAACTCCTGCCAGTTGAAGATCAGAGACCGCATCGGGGATGCTCTCGGCGCAATCTCCTGCGAAACCGCCAGCGCAGGGCGTTCCGTTATCCGCGATGTGGGCCATCGACGGGCTGGTCACACCGCCGAACGAATTGCCGACGTTGTAGCGTTGTCCTTCGTAAGATCCGAAGAAGAAAACTTTGTCTTTGACGATGGGGCCGCCGACGCTTCCGCCGAATTGTTCGAGCGTGCGCTGCAGCTTCGGGCTTGGAGTCATGTTGAAGTAATTGCGCGCGTCCATGGCGCCATCGCGGCCGAAGATGAAGGCGGTGCCGTGAACGCTGTTCGTGCCGGACTTCAGGCCGACGTTTACAACCGCACCTGGCTTCCAACCATACTCGGCGGGCGGATTCTGCTGGACGTTAAATTCCTGGATGGCGTCGATCGGAAGGATGGTGGCTGAATCTCCGGCGATGCCTGCGCCGTTGATAATGGCCTGGCCGGAGTAAGGTTCGCTGTCGAAGAGGCCTTCGATGAAGTACGAGTTGTCTTCGGCGCGCAGCCCGTTGGAACTGGTGGTCGAAAACCCACCGCCCGGATAGCGGACGACGCCGGGGCGCAACTGGAGCAGGTTTTCGTAGTTGCGGCCGTTCAGCGGAAGATCGTTGATCTCTTTATTGCTGAGCGTGCCGCCGAGGGTGGCGGAAGTCGTGTTGACCAGCGGCACTTCTTCGCTGATGGTCACAGTCTCGGTGACTTCGCCGGGTTGGAGAGCGAAATCGGCGCGGACATCGGTGGCGACTTCAACCAGAACGCTGGGGCGCTCCACCGACTTGAAGCCTTTGGCTTGGGCGTGAACCTTGTAAGTGCCGGGCTGAAGATCGGGCACGACGTAGTTTCCGGAATCGTCAGTGGAGACCGTGCGCGAGGTTCCACGCTGGATGTCGGTGACGACGACAGTGGCCCCGGCAACGGCAGCGCCGCTCTGATCGGTCAGCGTTCCGAGAATGCGGCCAGCGGTGGATTGCGCGAGAGCCGAGGTTGCGAGCAGCGACACGGTGAGAGCGAGCAACAGGCGCGACACGGCAGTGAGGCGTCCTTCATGGGACGCGCGAGCGACGAATGACATAAACCCCCCGGGTTCTTCTGGTCCGACAGCCATACCACCATCGGGGAAACGGTGTCAAGAAAATTCAGTAAGAACGGAAAAGTTAACTTAGGTATTACCTGCCGGACTTTCGGCGGGGTTGCAACGCTAACACTGAGAAGGTTCTTGAAATCGGCGATCAGGAATAGTACTATGTGCTGGTCATACCACCATACCTTAGACCAAACCGATGTTTTCTTCGCTATTGACCTGTTATTCGGCGGCGGATATGCGGTATAGTAGCCCGACCACCGCTGGGGTTCTTCCCGGCTCCGCACCACATCTTGCGGAGGGGGCTGTGTATAAATTAGTCCGTACATCCCGACTCTACGAACAAATCGTCCAGCAAATAGAAGAATCCATTGTCAAAGGTGACCTGAAACCGGGAGATCAACTTCCCGCGGAGCGCGAGCTCGCACTACGATTTGGCGTGAGCCGAACCGCGGTGCGCGAAGCGGTGAAGGCGCTGCGCGAAAAAGGATTAGTTGAAGCGTATTCCGGCCGGGGAACTTTTGTTACCGATGGAACGACGGAGGCCGTTCGACAGTCGCTCGATCTGATGGTGAAGATCGGACAGGCGGAAGGATCCGCTCATCTCGCCGAGATGCGCGCGATTCTGGAGCCGGAGATTGCGGGGCTGGCAGCGCAGCGCATACAGGAAACCGAACTGGCGACGATGCGCGAAGCCGTCGCCGTGATGGACGGGTCGAGGCAGGATCCGCAGTCGTACATCGAGGCCGATCTCGATTTTCACCTGGCTCTCGCCGAGGGCGCGGCGAACCCGCTGATTCTTTCGCTCCTCGATTCGATTGTGGGCCTTCTGCGCGAGCAGCGGTTGCGGATCTTTCGCGTTCCAGGGGGACCGGAGCGCGGCCAAATTCATCACAAGAGAATTCTTGAGGCAGTGGAGCGGCGCGATGCGGACACGGCGCGGGAGGCGATGCGCGCTCATTTATTGCAGGTGCGCGAGGACAGTACGGCGCCGGCGACAAAGCACCCGGGTGACGGACATTGACCGGGAAGATTTCTGGAGGCAGTTCGCGGATGGCGAAAGTTGGTTTCATCGGATTGGGCGTGATGGGCAGCCAGATGGTGAATCGGCTGCTCAGCAAGGGCCACACCGTCACGGGTTATAACCGCACTCGCAAGAAAGCAGAGTGGCTGATCGAGAAAGGGATGGTGTGGGCGGATTCTCCACGGGCGGTCGCCAGTGCTTCGGACTACACATTCGCGATGGTGACGAACTCGGCCGCGATTCAGGCGATCACCGAGGGTCCTGACGGAATGCTCGCGGGCTTGAGCGCGGGGAAGGTCTTTCTTGACATGAGCACGGTCAGTCCGGCGGTGAGCCGGGCTCTGGCGGAGAGAGTGCGGGCTCTGGGCGCGGACATGGTGGACTCGCCGGTATCCGGAAGCGTGATTACGCTGCAGGAAGGAAAGCTGTCGGTAATGGTGGGCGGCCGCAAAGAGACGTTCGAAAGAGTGCAGCCACTGCTGCTCGACATCGGGCCGAAAGTGACGCATGTGGGCGATAACGGGTTGGCGCTTTCGATGAAAATTGCAACCAACCTGAGTCTTGCGGTACAGATGCTGGCGTTTTCCGAAGGCGTGTTGCTGGCGGAAAAGAGCGGGATCCAGCGGGAAGTTGCGGTGGATGTGCTGACGCACAGCGCGATTGCGTCGCCGATGATTCAGTACCGCGGCCCGTTCGTGCTGCAGCAGCCGGAAGAAGCGTGGTTCGACGTGAACATGATGCAGAAGGATATGGTGCTGGCGATGGATCTGGGCCGACAGCTGGATGTGCCGCTTCCGACTACCGCCGTGAGCAATGAATTCCTGACGGCGGCGCGGGGCATGGGCTGGACGAAATATGACTTCGCCTGCGTGTTCGACGTGCTGGCGGCGATGTCGGGGGTGACGACTCCGGTGACGGCGGGAGGCAAAAAGAGTTGACGACTGTGACCTCCAGGCAGCGGGCGGATCATGCCGTCGCCGACGAAAAAGAGAAATGGATTCACGCCTACGGGCAGATGGCGCGCATCCGGCTGTTTGAAGAGCAGGTGAACGAGCTTTACACGCGGGCACTGATGCCGGGGCTGGCACATCTTTACAGCGGCGAAGAGGCAGTCGCTGTCGGAATCTGCGAGGCGCTGAACGTTGATGACTACATCACCAGCACGCATCGCGGGCACGGGCACTGTCTGGCGAAAGGCGCGTCTCCCGACCGCATGTTCGCGGAGTTGCTGGGGAAGGAATCGGGATACTGCCGCGGTAAAGGCGGATCGATGCACATTGCGGATCCGGCGACAGGCAATCTTGGCGCGAACGCGATTGTGGGCGGCAGCGTGGGGATCGCGACCGGCGCGGCGTTTGCCGCGAAACGGCTGGGGAACGGCAGGGTCGCCGTATGTTTCTTTGGCGAAGGGGCCCTCGGACAGGGATCGCTTTACGAAGTGATGAACCTGGCGCAGCTCTGGAAACTGCCGGTAATCTACGCCTGCGAAAACAATCTCTATAACGAGTACACACATTATTCCGAGACTACTGCGGGGACGATTGTCGGCCGTGCAACGGCATTCGGGCTGGAAGCGGCGATTGTCGATGGGCAGGACGTGCGCGCGGTGAATGAAATGGCGGCGCGAATGGTGAAGCGCGCGCGGGCCGGAGACGGACCTTCGTTCCTGCAGGCCGATACCTATCGCTACAGCGGACATCATGTCGGCGATATCAACCGCGAGTACTATCGTCCGAAGAAGGAAGAGCAGCAGTGGAAGACGGAGCGCGATCCAATCAAGCTGCACGCGAAGTGGCTCGTCGATCAGGGATACGTCGAGACGGGCGACCTCGACCGGATTACGGCTGAATCGCGCAGTGAAATGGAAGCGGCGGTGAAATTCGCGATTGCGGCGCCTTATCCCGGCGTTGAGCAGGTCAATGCAGGATGTGTATGCCTGACCGCGAACTTACCTTCGCGCAGGCGGTTCGGGAAGCATTGGCGGAAGAGATGCGCCGCGATTCGTGCGTCTGCATCTTCGGAGAAGATGTCGCCGAGGCTGGAACGCCTTTCAAGGTTCTCTCCGGGCTGGTCGAGGAGTTTGGGGCGGAGCGGGTTCTGGATACTCCGATTTCGGAAGCAGGATTTTGCGGGATTGGCGTGGGGGCGGCGATGACCGGATTGCGGCCCGTCGTCGACATCATGTTCGGCGACTTTCTGACGCTCACGATGGACCAGATGGTGAACCAGGCGGCCAAAGTGCATTACATGTCCGGTGGCCACTGGAAAGTTCCGATGGTGCTGCGGACGACGCTGGGCGCGACACGGCGCTCGGCGGCGCAACATTCGCAGTCGCTGCACGCGTGGTTCAGCCACGTTCCAGGTCTGAAGGTCGTGCTGCCCTCGACTCCGTACGATGCGAAAGGATTGCTGAAGACGGCAATCCGGGACGAGAATCCCGTCATCTTCTTTGAAGACAAAATGATGTACAAGGCGAGGGGACCGGTTCCGGCGGAAGATTACACGATTCCGCTGGGCGTCGCGGATATCAAGCGCGCCGGCGACGACATAACGCTGGTCGCAACGAGCAGCATGGTGCAGGTGGCATTGGGCGCGGCGGGCCTGCTGGAAAAGGAAGGCATCAGCGCGGAGGTGGTGGATCCTCGGACCACGTGGCCGCTGGACGAGAAGACGATTATTGATTCGGCTAAGAAGACCTCCCGCGTGATCGTAATGGATGAAGGATATGGACGGTATGGGGTGGCTGCCGAACTCGCGGCGGTGATTGCCGAAGGCGCGTTCTACGATCTCGACGCTCCGGTGAAGCGCATGGGAGCGATGCATGTGCCGATCCCGTTCTCGCCGCCGCTGGAAGATGTAACCGTTCCGACAGAAGAATCGATATTCGAAGCCGCGAAGCAGATGTGCGGCAAGGCTTAAAGACGCTTTGGTCCGCGTCTTTTCTACCGGCACTTCCTGATGCCGCAAGCAACGGCGTTGCGAGCAACGTTTGTACGGAGGTTTTATGGCACTCAAAACTTATGGAGCGATGGCGGTCGACTGGGAGAATCGTATCGACTTCGACCGGTTGCGCCGTGAACGGCTGCAGAAAGCGAAAGATCTGCTGGCCAAGTCGTCGATGGGATCGCTGCTCTGCTTCGACATGAATAATGTGCGATACCTGACGTCGACGCACATCGGGACTTGGGCGCAGGACAAGGCGAACCGCTTTACGCTGTTGCCGCAGAATGATGAGCCGATTCTGTGGGACTTCGGATCTGCCGCGAAACATCATCAGTTGAATTGCCCGTGGCTTGGGGAGCGCTCGCGGCCGGGAATTTCCATGCTGCGCGGAGCGATGACGCCCGAAATGGGCCGCGCCGAAGATGTTGCGAAGAAGATTCGCATCGAACTGGAAAAGCGCGGGCTGCATAAAGAGCCGGTTGGAATCGACATTATCGAGCTGCCGGTTTTGTTTGCGCTGCAGCGCGAGGGGCTGGAAGTTGTCGATGGACAGCAACTCATGTCGGAAGCGCGCGTGATCAAGACGCAGGATGAGATCTGGCTGCTCAACCACTCGGCGATGATGGTGGACGCCGCCTACGATGAGCTCTACCGCACGATGAAGCCCGGGCTGCGCGAGAACGAAGCGGTGGGGCTGGTCAGCAAGGTGCTGTACGATCTTGGATCGGAATACGTGGAGGCGGTGAATGCGATTTCGGGCGAGCGGTGCAATCCGCATCCGCACGTATTTTCCGATCGCGTACTACGGCCGGGCGATCCTGTGTACTACGACATTCTGCATTCGTACATGGGATACCGGACGTGCTATTACCGCTGCTTCACGATCGGCTACGCGTCGCACGCGATGGTCGATGCCTACAAGCGGTGCCGCGATTATCTGGATGCCGCGATCGAACTGGTTCGCCCGGGGCGCACGACGGCGGAAATCGCGGCGGTGTGGCCGAAGGCGACGGACTTCGGATTCCCCAATGAAGAAGCCGCGTTCGCGCTGCAGTATGGGCATGGCATCGGGCTCGCGATCTGGGAGAAGCCGGTAATCAGCCGGCTGGTCTCGTTCGAACATCCGGTCGAGATCAAGCCGGGGATGGTCTTTGCGCTGGAAACGTTCTGGCCTTCCACGGACGGGTGGAGCGCCGCGCGCATTGAAGAAGAGATTGTTGTAACGCCGACGGGACACGAAGTGATCACTCGATTCCCGGCCGAGGAACTGCTGGTGGCCGGGGCGCACTACTTTACGGTAAACGGTCCGTTGCCGACCACACGAGAAAGCGAAGCTGCGGCAAGCGACCGCGTGCTCGAGATGATTGAGGCGAGCGCGAAGACAGAGCGCGTGGGGGTTTCGAGCTGAGGGCCATAGTAGCCTTCCCCCGATAAAACACTATGGCCTTCAGCGTAGTCATGCCCGCCCTCGAGATGGCGCAGGAAACCGGCAAGATCCTTGCCTGGCGGAAAAAAGAAGGAGAGCGGGTCTCGAAGGGCGAACCTCTTCTGGAAATCGAAACCGACAAAGCTGTAGTTGAAATCGAGGCTCCGGCCGATGGAGTTCTGGCGGGAATCAAAGCGAGTGAGGGGGCTGAGATTCCGGTCGGGCAGACGATTGCGTGGATTGTTGCTGCGGGAGAGCAACCTCCGACGGACAGCGAGCCTACTGTACTGACGGCGCGAGGTGGATCGCACGCGAAGGTTCAGCAGGCCGCGCCTGTGATCGCTGCGGCTTCGGCCACTCCGCCTGCGGCTAACGCGAGAATTTCCCCAAAAGCACGCCGGCTTGCCAAAGAATTAGGAATCGATCTGGCGACCGTGCGCGGCTCGGGCGCTGGTGGAGAAATTCTGGCGTCGGATATTGAGGCGGCTGCGAGCGGATCTGTGGCTTCGTCCGAGGCGCGCGCCGGGATCGAGGCGCCAAGTTCAATCGGCCGGATTATGGCCGAACGGACGACCCAAAGCTGGACTACCGTTCCGCACTTCTTTGTCAGCCGCGAGATCGATGCGACGGCGCTCAACCGCTTTCGCGAGCAGAGCAGCGCGGAGAGTCAGAGCGTACGCATCACGCATACCGATCTGCTGATCGCGCTGGTGGCGCGGGTTCTGATGAAACATCCGCGGCTGAATGGGAGTTGGAAGGCGGACGGGATTCATCTGCACGATCACGCGCACGTGGGGTTGGCGATTGCGGTGAATGATGGAGTCGTTGCGGCGGTCATTCATAACGCGCATACGGCGACGCTGGCCGAAATTGCGGCGCGACGACAGGAACTGACAGAGCGGGCGCGGGCGGGGAAGCTGCGGCCTGCTGATATCGCCGACGCGACGTTCACGATCAGCAATCTTGGGATGTATCAGGTGGACCAGTTCAGCGCGATCATTACGCCGCCGCAAGCGGCGATTCTGGCGGTCGGCAGCATTACGGATCGCGTTGTCGCTGTCGAAGGGAAGCCGACGGTGCGTCCAATGATGACGGTGACGGTTTCCTGCGATCACCGGGTTGCCGATGGGGCGCGAGCGGCGGTGTTTCTGGCGGATCTCGCGGGGGCGATCGGCAACCCGGGGAGTTGCATTCAGTAAGCACTCTCTGTCGCCAGGCTTTTTCCTGCCAAGAGTTCGAATGGCTTCGAGAGAAACGTTGCCAGCAAAGTGTCTACGGGCGCGGGAGTGCAGGTCTTTCGCTGCTATCTTGTGTCCACCAGATGATCGGGGTTTCAGGCTCTGCTTTTTGGTGGAACGAATAGCCGAGACTTGTTAGTTCTTTCAGGATTTCCTCGTTCGCCCGGTCGATTGAGTTTTTGACGCTCTCGCTCAGCGGCGCGCCCGGTTCGTAGTTCTCTCCCACAATTCCAACGAGAAGAACATGCTGCGGGCTGGTGCCTAACATTTCGGCGGTCATCAAGCATTCGGAGAGGGCCGGGGAATGCGGATCGAGCCGCTGGGCGGGAGCGATGCGGAGGATGTCGTCTTTACGGTAAAGAAGAACGGTTCCCGGCGGATCGTCGCTCGCAACGGAGTCGATGAGAATCAGCGAGCGCAGCCCGACGATCTGATGCGTGAGATCGAGCGCGGGCGTGCCGAGATCGATGAGTTCGATATCATCGGCGAAGGAGTATCGCGATTCGAGCTGACGCAGAACGAAGGGACCAACGCCGTCATCTCCGAGCAAGACGTTGCCCACGCCGCCGATGAGAGCGGTTGTCACAGGATCTTTGCCACCGCGATCTTGCGTCCGGAGGGATCGAAAGCATGGCACGCGCACGCCATGCAGGGATCGAACGAGTGCACCGTGCGCAAGACTTCCAACGGCTCCTCGGGGCGCGCGAGCGGGGTGTGCAGCAGGGAAGCTTCATACGGCCCGTGGGCTCCGGACTTATCGCGCGGACTGGCGTTCCAGGTGGAGGGGACGACGGCCTGATAATTCTTGATCTTCTCGTCCTGGATGACGATCCAGTGCGAGAGCGTGCCGCGCGGCGCTTCGTGCGTTCCGACGCCTTGTACTTCATGAGAGGGAAGCACGGGCTGGTTGTAAACGCTGTAGTCGCCCTTGGCGATATTGTCGACCAGCAGTTGCCAATGCTTCTGGGCCAGCTCCGCCAACATGCAGGCGCGGATGGCGCGGGCGGCGTGACGGCCGAGCGTGGAATGCAGGGCGGCGGGCGTGGCGCGAATTCCGCTGATGGCGGCGATCTTGTCGATGGCCATGCCGGTGTACTTGCGGGTGAGAGGATGTCCCTGCGCATAGCCGACCAGAACCTGAGCCAGGGGACCGACCTGCGCCGGTTCGCCGTTATAGCGTGGAGCTTTTACCCACGAGTATTTCTGATCGCCATCCCAGCCGGTGAACGCGGGTTCGGTTTCACCGACCCATGGGTGGAGCGGCTTGTCGCCCTGATAATAGGCGTGCATTACATCTTCAGTAACGGCCTCGCGAAACGCAGGATCCGCCGCGGTCTGGAAGGACTTCACGCCAGCGAGATCGCCGTTGTGAATGTATCCGCCGGGCAGGTCATAGGCCGAGCCGCGGCTGTCGAGAGGCAGGTCGGGAACTGCGAGATAGTTCTTCACGCCGCTGCCGATCTTGAACCAGTCGGCATACATCGAGGCGACGGCACACACATCGACGAAGTACACCTGCTGCACGAACTGCGTCACTTCGGCGAGGAGAGTGCGGATCATCTCGAGCTTATCCATGCCGAGAGCGGCCTGGCTGTCGAGATCAATCGCGTTGGCGACTCCGCCGACGGTCAGGTTCTGGATGTGCGGCGTCTTTGAGCCGAGAATTCCGACAACCTGCAAGGCCTTGCGCTGATATTCGAGCGCCTGCACGTAGTGCGAGAAGGCCAGCAGATTGACCTCCGGCGACAACTTCATCGCGGGATGTCCCCAGTAACCGTTGGCGAAGATTCCGAGCTGACCGCTGGAGACGACGGCGTTCACGCGATCCTGCGCGGCTTTAAGTTCGTTGCGGGAATTGCGCGTCCAGGGCGAAAGGCTTTCGGCCAGCTTCGAGGTCGCGGCCGGATCGGCCTTGGGAATCTGCAGCACATCGACCCAATCGAGCGCGGAGAGCTGATAGAAGTGCACGATGTGGTCGTGGAGAGCGTGCGCAATCAGAATGAGGTTGCGGATGTATTGCGCGTTCAGCGGAACTTCGAGCTTCAGCGCATCTTCCACGGAGCGGACGCTGGCCATGGCATGGACGGTGGTGCAGACGCCGCAGAAGCGCTGGGTGAACATCCAGGCATCGCGCGGACCGCGGCCGCGGAGAATCTTTTCGATGCCCCGCCACATGGTGCAGGAAGCCCAAGCGTTGCTGACCGCGTTGTTGTCGACCTCCACGTCGATGCGGAGGTGGCCTTCAATACGTGTAATCGGATCGATGGTGATTCGTTTCGCCATAAGAGCCTGCTGTTAATCGCCGCCAGGGGTTTCAGATTCGTTCTCGCCGTAATATCCGTACTTGAAATATCCCGTCCACCGGATGTACGGACGCCGGAAGCGGAAGTAAGCCGCCATGTCGTGCCATTCGCTCAAGGGAGCGGGTAGGATCGCGAGACGTTTCACCGCGATCAGGAAGCCGGCCACGCCGAGAGAAATGAATCCGAGGGAAACGAGGATTTCGATCGTCGCGGGGAAATAGAGCGCCTGCGGATTGGGCCGGAACGCCAGCGTGGTAGGGCTGAAGCGATAAACCATTCCGCCGGCAGAGCTGAGAATGTAGCCGATAAACATCGGCTGCGGGTGGTGACTTTTCGAGGATTGATAGAGCAGCCATCCGCCGATGGATATGAAAAAGGTCTCAAGCCAGAAGACGCCGGCAAAGCGATCGAAGTGGAAGGCCGTCCCAAGGGCTCCGCGGAACAGGATGTCGAGGAGGCGCAGAGCGAGCCATCCGAAGATCAGCCAGGCGGTGATGCGGGCGGCTTCTTCGAGGACATCCATATCCATGGCTCGTTTCCAGATCAGGCAGCAGAGCATGGTGGTTCCGGCGACGCAGCCGAACGACATAAAACTTGCCGCGCCCAGATAAAGCACGGGGAGCCACGGCGTCTGCCAGAGCGGGTGAACGCGCTCGCCTGCCAGCAACATGAGCGCGCCGAGGGAGGACTGATGCATGCCGGGAAGCAGATAGGCTGCAGCGATGATCCACGGGAAAAAGTAGTGCAATCGTTTTTCGACCGACTCCACGCCCGGACGCAGGCGCGAATCGAAGTACCACAGGCGTTCGAGCAAGGGGGGAAGGTTCTCAACAGCGAGGGGGATCATGGCGTAGATGGACATGCAGATCGCCACTTCGGCGAGAGGCGAGTGCATGTTCCATTTCCACGGGAAGACCATCCAGTAAAAATTCCAGGGGCGTCCGGCGTCGATGCCAAGCAGGAGCAGGCCGCAGGCATACGCCAGAAAACTGGTGAGCAGCGCCATGCGCATGAGGGAGTGCAAGCGTTTGCGGCGGAAGACCCAGGCGGCGATGCCGACCGCGAATGCTCCCGAGCCGAGCGCGGTCAGGACCATGACGTTGAAAGTCTTCCAGATGCCCCAACCGAACGCGTCGTTCATTCCGCTGACGGGGCCGAGTCCGGCCAACTCGCGGTATCCGGTCAGAATGAACGCCAAAAGAACAAGCGCGACCAGGACGAGAAAGAATCCGTTGATCACCGGGAATCCATAGACCGGGACGTTTCTTTCCCAGCGAGTGCTCGGAGCGCTTTTGATCGGCGTGCTAACGGTGCTCATAGTTGCGCCCTCAATCCGGTTTCTCTTTCACGCTCGTGCGCTTGGTCTTCATGGCCTTTCAGGCTCTTGCGGATTACCTGTACCAGGCCCGCATAGAGAATTGCGGGCAAGGCGAAGTATTGATAGAAACGACGCTGCCAGCGGAGAGTTTTCGCCGGGACCGATTCCGGACCGAGTTCCGGCAAGCCGAGTTTTTCGAAGGGCACGCGGGAGAGATACAGGGCCTGGGTGCCGCCGTTGTCGGTTTCTCCGTAGACGCGATCTTGGTAATAGCGGCCGGGATTTTTCTTGATGCGCTGTTTGGCGTCGAGCAGCAGCACCGAGCGTGGCCCGAACATCACCGCACCGGTCGGGCACACGCTGGTGCAACCCGGCTTCAGGCCCTTCTCAAGGCGCTGGCTGCACAATTCGCACTTGGTGACGCGCGGATTGAATCCAGCCCACTGGAAGCGCGGAATGTGATAGGGGCAGGTGATCGTGCAGTAACGGCAGCCGATGCACTTTTCGGCCGTCCAGCTGACGATGCCGCTCTCGGGATCTTTGTGCAGCGCCTGGAACGGGCATCCTGCCGCGCATGCCGGGTCGAGGCAATGCATGCACTGACGCTTCACGTACGAGAAGACTGAGCCGTCCTCAGGCTTGTAGAGCTTGATCACGTTGCGAGTCAGATCGTTGAGATCCGACGGAGCCTGATGCAGTCCATCGCCGCGCGTATCCGGAGGCGTGTCGTTGGCTTCGGCACAAGCCGCGACGCATGCCTTGCAACCGATGCAGACCGTGGCATCGTAAAGCAGGCCGACTGCCGCGTTGGGAACGGGAATCTTCTCGTTGGCCTGCAGCACATCGGTGCCGACCGTGATCGCAATCGCGGCCGGAATTCCCGCCTTCGCGATGCCGCTGAAAAGTTGTCGCCGAGTGATTGCCACGTCAGTCCTCTTTCTTTTCGGCTGCGTTCTCTGCGGGAGGTTTGAGATTTTCGGCATGCGCGCGATCGGCAGCGATACGCGTAACGCCCGCCTCCATGCTGCTCTGGAAGCGCTGCGAGGCGACCCATGCGGCTCCGCCCACGGCGCCGGTGATGGCCCCGACGAGCGCGGCAGCGCCGACTTTGAGCTGTCCGGCGGTGCTGTAGACCGGAGGATAAGTGTCCGGAGGCGTTGCCAGGTGAATCGGCACGGTTTCGAACGTACCCATCTTCCAGACCACGTTTTTCTCGGTGCAGCCGAAGCAGGGGACGCCAGTGCCAATCGGCCAGACGCCGGGGATTTCGTTGAAGTGGCGCGTCGAGCACGAGGCGTGAGTTACGGGACCCTTGCACCCGAGTTTGTACAGGCACCATCCTTTGCGGTGTCCTTCATCGCCGAATGTGGCGGCGAATCGTCCGGCATCGAAGTGAGCGCGGCGCGGGCAGTTCTCGTGGATCACGCGCTCATAGGCAAAGCGCGGCCGATGCAGTTGATCCATTTCCGGCAGCCGGTTCATGGTCACGTATTCAAGGACGACGGCCAGCAGGTTGTAAGGATTGGGAGGGCAGCCGGGCAGGTTGATGATCGGCTTGCCAGTGACGACGGAATCGACGCCCATGGCTCCGGTCGGATTGGGGTCGGCTGACGGGACGCCGCCCCACGAGGCGCAGGAGCCCATCGCGATGATGGCGGCGGCTTGCGATGCAACTTCTTTGACGACCTGAATTGCCGGTCGGCCGGCGAGTTCCATGTAGACGCCGTCGTCGCGAGTCGGGATCGAGCCCTCGACCACGAGGACGTACTTTCCGGCGTTGTCGGCGATTGCCGATTTCAGCGCTGCTTCGGCTTGCGCCCCGGAGGCCGCCATCAAGGTTTCGTGATAGTCGAGGGAGATGACGTCGAGGATCAGATGGGCGACGTCGGGAGCAGTGGTCCGGAGCAGAGTCTCGGTGCATCCGGTGCAGTCCTGGAAGTGCAGCCAGATGACGGAGGGCCGGCGAGCTTTGCCGACGAGCTTCGCAACCTGCGCGGCGGTGGCTTTATGCGTCAGCGCCAGGCCTACCGGCGCGGCCAGGATGATCTTGGAACACAGCTGAAGGAAGTTTCTGCGGGACACTCCGCTCTTTCGCAGATGTGCCCCTATGGTTTCTTTCTCGCCTGTCGACATAGACAGCTCCCCTGGCAATCTGGCCATCGGCCAATTCGAGCTCGAATGGTCCATCTTGGGAAACGCGAGTATCTCCTGGCGTGTTTGTGATCCGGGCACGGAGAAAGACGCGTTTTCAGCGAACGTTCGTCATTCGACTGCGAGGAGATCGTCAGAAACTGAAGGGGAATGCCGGTTGGGAGACTCTGAAAGACGTTAAGACGGATAAAGATGCCGACCAGCACCGCAATCCCGAGCAATTTTCCGGCGACTCCTTTCTGGACTTTGGTGAGTCCACTACAAGTCGAATGGAGTGTTTATCTTCTTTTCCGCAGATTGCGACAGTGATGCGAATCACATCTGGGAGTGATGAGAAACAACACGATTTCAAGAGAGTGATTCGACTCGTGTTTCGAAACGCATCAGCGGGCTGCGGAGAAAAGTTGCATCGACCGGGGAGCTATGAGTTCGCCTGGATCCAGTTGCCTCGCCTGCTCGCTTTGGGCAAAGGCTCCCTGGAATCGTCCTTGCCACGACAGAGATTCCGCATACCACTGGTGCGCGGTCGCATATTGCGGATTCAGTTGAATCGCAGAAGGACCTTATCAACTTTCTGCAAACGCTGTAATCGGTTGTACGTTTAAAAGTACGGGCCAGGTATTGAAAGAATGAGGAGCGCGAAGATGGTGGAACGTTTTACTGCTGCAGGATCTGGCCGGGGTGGGGACGAACCTGCTCGTTTTGGATCTGGCTGGCGTCCCAGCCTCCGCCGAGGGCTTTTACCAAGTAGACCGAGCTCACCATCTGCTGGCCCAGGAGTTGGGTTTCGAGGCGCTCGTTACTGAGCAGGGTGGTCTGGGCGGTGATGACGTCAAGGTAGTTGGTGACGCCGCCGACGTAGCGGTTATTTGCGATGTCCAAGGCGCGGCGCGCGTCGTCCACGGCCTTACCCTGCGTGGAGAGCGCTAGAGACAGAGTTTTCAGATTGCTGATGCCGTCTTCGACTTCCTGGAACGCGGTCAGCACCGACTGGCGGTAATTGGCCACGGCTTCGTCATAAGCGGCACGACTGGCAGCCAGATTGGCGCGATTGCGTCCACCCTGCAGAAGGGGTTCGAGAGCGTCTCCGCCCAGGGACCAGAACAGGCTCGGAGCATTCAGCAAGGAACTGAGACTCGAGCTTTGCCATCCGCCAGAGCCGCTCAACGTGATGTGCGGATAAAACGCGGTATAGGCAAGGCCAACCTGCGCGTTCTCATAAGCCATCTCGCGTTCGAACGTGGCAATATCCGGACGGCGCTCCAGCACATCCGATGGGACACCCACTGGAAGCGGCGGTGGCGTGGCCTTGAGTGGCGCAACCGGAACATTGAAACTTGAAGCGGGCTGTCCTACCAGAACGGCGATGGCGTGTTCGTACTGCGCGCGCGATTCCTCAACCAGGGCGGCCTGCGAGATAGTGGAATCCAGCACTGTGGCCTGTTGCGCGACTTCCAGACCGCTGGCGATACCGCCAGCATGGCGGCTATCAACCAGGTCGAGTCCCTTGCGTTGATATCCAGCCGATTCCTGGACGACCTGATACTCGGCATCGAGCTCGCGGAGGGTGAAGTAATCGGCGGCGAGTTCAGCGGTCAGCACCAGCTGCGTGTTTCCCAGATCGGCGGCAGAAGATTGCAGAGAGGCATTCGCGGCTTCCAGATTGCGGCGCACGCTGCCGAAGAGATCCGCTTCGTAACTCAGCGAGAAGGGAAGGGTGTACACGTTTTGCGTATAAGGAAGGACGGGCTGCGCCACTCCGTTAGTGATGACGGGCGCGGCTCCATTCAGCGGGCGATTGCCGGCGCCGCGTTCGCGAACCGCGTTCGGATCGGTTGCGACTTGCGGGAAATAAGCGGCGGTTGCAACGCGGGCCAGAGAACGGGCCTGACCCAGACGGTCGCGAGCGGCTTCGAGCGACTGATTCGCCTTGAGCAATTCCTGTTCGTAGGCATCAAGAGCAGGGTCATGAAAGACCTGCCACCAGGCTCCCTTGGGAACGGCATCCTTCGGAGCGGCGACCTCCCACGGCGGCTGGGTCTTCCACGCATCGGGCGCAGGAACCGGAGCCGAAGGACGGCTATAGCGCGGTCCTACGGTGCAAGCCGCAGAAAACATCACCGTCATTGTCGCGATGGCGACGAGAAGTCGACTCCGCTTCACTGCTTTCTCCCCTGCAGTCGGGCCGAAGGAGTCTGAGTCTGTTTCTCCGGAGCATTTTCCTCCTGGCGCGGAGTTGCAGGTTTCGCCTGCTCTCCCTGTCCGGGAGGAGCTTGTGCCACGTTGACCTGCTGCCCTGGTTCGAGCGAGTCCGGAGGATTGATAACAACGCGATCGGCGATAATCACTCCGCCCAAAATTTCCAGGCTTGTCCCGTAGTCTTTGCCGATATTGATGGCGCGCAGCTGGATCTTGTTGTCGGGACCGACGACGGCAAGTTGGGCGCCCTGCGACCGGAACAGCATGGCGTTTACGGGAACGGTAACCTTGTCCACGTTCGAACCGACGGCAAAGTGAACTTCGCCGAAGGAACCGGGGAGCAAGCGGCCGTCCTTATTGGGCACGTCCACTTCGGTGAGAAGGGTGCGTGTATTCGGATCGATGGCTTCCGCGGTGCGGGCGATCTTGGCCTTGAATTTCTGTCCGGGAAACTCCTGGAGCGTCACATAGGTTTCGCCGCCGACCTTGATAAATGGCGCGTACGCCTGCGGGACGCTGGTGTAAACGCGCAGAGGATCGACTCGCGCGATGTCGAAGAGTTCCCGGCCAGCCACGCCTGCGCCGGCATTGATAAGAGCGCCGGGATCGACGTTCCGTTTGGTGATTACGCCCGAAAATGGGGCATAGACTTTCTTGAAACCTTCAAGCTGCTCAAGGCGGCGAACGTTGGCGTCGGCCGCGGCCAGATTGGCTTGGGCCTGCTTGTAGGCGCTGGTCTGCTGATCGGCCTCCTGGGCGGAAACGGAATCGGTCTTGCGCAGGTTTTCCCAACGCTCTGCGCTGATCTTGGCAAGTTCCAGTTGCGCAACGATCTGCTGACGCGCCGCGCGGGTCTGATTTAATTCCTGATCGACTTCCGGAGTATCGATCGTCGCCAGAAGTTCGCCCTCAGCGACGCGGCTGCCGATGTCTCTGTACCAGCGCACGAGATATCCGCTGGTTCGGGCATAAATGGGCGACTCTTCAAATGCCAGCAACGATCCGGGTAAGACCAGCTCGACATCCGGTTTCTCGGCGATGGGATGAACGATGGCGACGGTCGGTACGGTTTGCAGCTCTGTTTCTTTGGCGAGCGCGCGCTCATGGCTGGCGTGCTGCAGCAGGGTGACGCCACCAGCCAGAAGCAACAGAAGCAGCAGGATGCCCACGATCATGAGGGCTTTGCGGGGAGAAGCAGGCGGAAGTTCGGGCGGACGCTGGATGCTGGGCGGCTGATGGCGCGAGTGTTCCTCCATCGCAGCGATCTCTTCGTCGATCTGAACGCGCGTGTGCTCCGGACGACGTGGACGTTCGGCCTCATGCTGCGAGCGCTTGGGATCTTCCATCACCTTGTTCTGCTCCTCTGCCTCAGCTTGCCATATTTCTTTCTCGACACTCATGCCCCGACTCCGATCGGCCCCGCCAAATTCATTGGTTGCTTCTCGTTCCCTCCCGGTTACAAGAGTTCACGGCGCCTCTCCAGCCAGCCGTGGAAGATTGCAAACACGCTGGGAACAAAGAATAGCGTTGCGAGGGTCGCGAAGAGCAGGCCGCCGATGACTGCGCGGCCGAGGGGCGCGTTCTGTTCTCCGCCTTCGCCTAGCCCTAGGGCCATGGGAACCATGCCGATGATCATGGCCAGAGCGGTCATCAGCACCGGACGCACGCGGGTGTATCCCGCAGATACCGCAGCTCGAAATGCAGGGACGCCCTCATCCATCTGCTCGCGCGCGAAGCTGACCATCAGGATGGAATTTGCCGTGGCGACGCCCATGCACATGACCGCGCCGGTCAGCGAAGGAACGCTCAACCGCGTATGAGTCAGTAACAGGAACCAGCAGATGCCGGCTAACGCTCCGGGCAAGGCGGCAATGATGATGAATGGATCGAGCCACGACTGGAAGTTGATGACGATCAGCAGGTAGACGAGCAGGATCGCTCCGGCCAGACCCACCCCGAGGCCGATGAACGAGGAACGCATGGTCGCCACTTGGCCGCGCATGACGATGTGAGTGCCGCGCGGAAGGTGTCCGTTAAAACTCTGAATGACTTTTTGAGTGTCGACGGCGACGGCGCCCAGGTCGCGGTCCTGCGTGCTGGCGTAGACATCAATCACCGGCTGCACATTCCAGTGGTTCACAGTAGCCGGAGCCACGGTGGGCCTTACCTGCACCAGATTGCCCATTAATTGCGGGCCTTGCTGCGAGATCACCGGAATGTCCATGAGATCCTGCAGATTCGTCATCCGGTATTGCGGCGCCTGAACCGCGATTTGATACGTGACCTTATTGTTGGGATTCAACCAGAAATTGGGGGACGTCTGGAAGCTGCCGCTCAATGAGACCAGGGCACTCTGGGCGACATCGCGAGCGGTGAGGCCAACCTGTGTGACGCGCGTGCGATCGATATCCATCTGCAGTGCGGGGAGCGACATCAATTGCTGAACGTGCACGTCGGCGGCGCCGGGCACGTGCCGCATCTTGTTCGCGATCTGCTGGGCGATGTCGTAACTGGTCTGCAAGTCGGTTCCCACGATCTGCACATCGATCGGGGAGGGCAGGCCGAAGTTCAGAATCTGGGTAACGATGTCGGCCGGCTGGAAGAAAAATTCTACGCTGGGAAAATGTTCGGGCAAGTACAGACGCAAATGCCGCATTATGTCGGCGGTCGGCTCATGATGTTCAGGATTGAGAGCGATCAGAATTTCTGCGTCGCTGGTGCCGATGGTTCCGTTCGAGCTGTAAGACTGATTGATGCCCGAGTTCGGCAGGCCGATATTGTCGAGCAGCGTCTGCAACTGACCGGGCGGAATCTGGGTGCGAAGCGAGCTTTCAATCTCGTCGCAGAGCCGGGCCGTTTCTTCGACGCGCAATCCGGGGCGGGCGCGAACGTGAAGGCGAAGCAGTCCGGCATCGACTTGGGGAAAGAAATCCTGTCCCAGGAAGCGGTACAGGCCTAAGGAGAGCACACAGAAGATAAGAAAGCAGACAACGAAAATTCCGCGATGCTCGAGTGTGGTTTCGAGCAGCGCCTCATAGCTGCGGCGGAAGTCTTCAAACTTGCGCTCGAAGCCGCGCTGGAAACGTCCGAGAAAAGTCCTGGGAGCGTCGGCGCGGTGTTCATGCCCGCGCATGATGTACATGACGAGGGTCGGAATCAGAGTTCGCGACAGCAGATAGCTCGCGAGCATGGCAAAGCTGACGGCCTCGGCGAGGGGCACAAAAAGGAACTTCGCGACGCCCGTCAGGAAGAACATGGGGACGAAGACGATGCAGATGCTGAGGGTTGAAACGAAGGCCGGCACGGCGATCTGCTGAGCGCCGTCGAGAATCGCCTGGCGCATTTCTTTGCCCATGGCGAGATTGCGCTCAATGTTTTCGATTTCCACGGTGGCGTCGTCGACGAGGATGCCGACGGCGAGCGCCAATCCTCCGAGCGTCATGATGTTGATCGTCTGTCCGATGGCGCCCAGCAGGATGATCGAGACGAAGATGGAGAGCGGAATCGAAATCGAGATGACGATCGTCGGACGCCAATCGCCAAGAAAAATCAGAATCATGAGGGCCGTGAGCGCGGCGGCAATCAGGCCTTCGCGGAGAACTCCATAGATGGAGGCGCGCACAAACAGGGATTGATCGAATAGCGCGGAGACTTTCAGTTGCGGGGGAAGCGCTTGCGCCGCCTGCTGCACAATGTCTTTTACGCCGGAGACGATTTGCAGGGTAGAGGCTTGGCCGTTCTTGTAAATCGACATCAAGGCGCCGCGGTTCCCGTCCTGTCGCACGATGTTGGTCTGCGGCGCGAAGCCGTCGCGGATATGCGCCACGTCGCGCATATACAACGTTGAGCCATTCGTGGTCTTGACCGGGAGATCGTTTAGCTCCGCGATGGTTTGCGGAGTTCCATTCATCTCGACGTCGTATTCGAGCGAGCCGAGCTTCATGGTGCCGGCGGGCAGAATGATGTTCTGCGCGTTCACGGCATTGACAATGTCGGTTGGCGATAGCCCGTATGCCTGCAGTTTTGGAAGGTCGAGGTCGACCTGGATCTGACGAATCTTGCCGCCATAGGGATACGGAGTCGCGGCCCCCGGAACAGTAGCAAGGTAGGTGCGCAGGAAGTTCTGGCCGAGATCGAAGAGTTCCTGTTCGGGTAGAGTCTTGCTGCTCAATCCGAGCTGGATAATCGGGGTGGTCGAAGCGCTATAGGAAATGATGAGCGGCGGAGTGGTGCCGGGTGGAAGGCCGCGAACGGTGGTCTGGCAAATCGCCGTGATCTGGGCGATGGCGCCTTCTATTTTGGTGCCGGGACGGAAGAAGACCTTGATGATTCCCAGCCCGTAGACGGACTGGGATTCCATGTGCTCGATATTGTTAACGGTAGTGGTGATGCCGCGTTCTGAGTTGGCCACGATTCGTTCGGCCATATCCTCGGGCGACATTCCTGTGTAAAACCAGACCACAGATACTACGGGGATATCGATGTCCGGGAAGATATCAACCGGAGTGCGGAAGGCGGTAACGACGAACAGGATGATGATGACGAGCGCCATCACGATGAAGGTGTAGGGCCGTCTCAGGGCTAAGGCAACAATCCACATTGTTTACGAGTACTCCCCCACATCGAACGACACGCATTGCGATCCGCCCCCAAGCCGATGCCGCAAATGCCAACTTAGATTCGATACTGACCGTATCGGATTCTTAATACTTCCTGACGATTATATGGTAGCGTGGGACAATGCGCCAACGACATTCCATGGCGGGAAATGGCACCCGACCTGACGGGAAGCGGCCTCCGGGGCGTCCACGGAGTGAAGAGGCGCGGGTAGCGATTCTGCGGAATACGCTGGAGATCCTTGGCCAAAACGGCTTTGCCGACTTCACGATTGAATCGGTCGCGGCACGCGCCGGCGTCGGGAAGGCGACTGTCTACCGCTGGTGGCCGAACAAGGGGGCACTCATCGCCGATGCGTTTGCCAACAGCACAGTCATGCGGCTGCGCTTCCCTGACACTGGATCCCTGCAGCGCGACATGAGCCGTCAGATGCGCCAGCTGGTGAAAGTCTTTTCCAGTCCACGCGGACGCATTGTTTCCGCCATTCTTGGCGCCGGGCAAAGCGATCCGGAGCTGATTGCGGCCTTTCGTGAACGGTTTCTCATACCCCGCCGACAGGAAGCTTTCACAACTTTGCGAAGAGGAATATTGCGAGGCGAGCTGCGGAGAGATGTCGACCCCAATCTCCTGCTGGATTCCCTCTATGGCCCGATTTACATGCGGTTTCTGATCCGCCACGATAGATTGTCGGCGGATTTTGTGGATCGCCTTTGCGCGCTGGTGTTGGCGGGTGCGCGTCCGCAGGGAAGAATCAGGACGCGGCGCAAGATGAAGATGAAGTCGAAGTAGCCGGTTTACGCGGATGTTACTGCCAGTTGTTCCTTTTCTCTTGCTCTCTCTGAGAGCAGAGAATTCAATGCAGCAATTACCTGAAATGCGTCCGCGACGTAGAGGACGTCGGCTTTGCCGCGCGCCCATCCGCAGTTGGGATCGAGATTAATCGCGCGCCGTTCATTAATGAAACGCCAGCCGACGACGTGCGGTTCTTCTCCGTGGCAGCAGGTCGAAAGCCCTTTCGGATGGCGCGGCGTCGATCCCGTCTGGCCGACCTGATTCAGGTGAGTCATAAATCGTAAGACCGCCTGATTTTCCCCGGTCTGATCGACGAGTGACTTGCTTCCGCCGAGGGAGGCGCCGGAATTCTCGAGGAAATTCAAGATCGCGGACTCGGCTTCGGGCAGGTGTGTTTTCCCGTCGGCCTGCTTCTTGCACCATCCGGCTCCGGTGACGAAGAGGAGCTTGGCCTCAGGACGGATTGTCTGCGCGTTTGCGTTGGGGACGCGGATGCGCACGAAGGAAGTCCGCCGTGTTTCCGGCGAAATCGGCACGTCGAGCATCTCAATACTTGCTGTTTCCGGCGCGCCGGTCCATGGGGAATGACAACCGGAATCCATAACCAGAAACCACGGACGCGCATCCCGCTGAATGACTGCTTCCAGCCGCTGGCGATAGTACCAGCGCTTCGCCGAGACGGCGCCGGCGCCGGCGTCTATGGACGCGATGTGCGTGTCGACCTGTCCATGGAGACGGTACGCCACGCCGGGCATCACTCGCAGGAAACGCGAGGAGGCGGGGGCGATCACAAATTCTGGGGAGACTCTGTTGCAGATTGCTTCGACGGCCGCCGCGTCGGTAGCGTAGCGAGGATGAGCGAAGTCCTCGCCGGATACTCCCACGATCTGCGCTCCGGTGGCCTGCAGTGCGTCGGCTGCTTCACGGATGTTTGCGCCCACGAGCCCGATGGTCAGGGTGGCGCCGAACTGGGAGGCAAGCTCGACTGCCGCGCCGAGCGCTTCGTAGGCGGCTTTGGGAAGCTTGGTTCCGGATTCATCGACGTGAGCGAGAAACAGAATGTTTTGTGACATGTATTCCTCAATCTCGAATTCAAATTCGCGAGCGAACTAATCCTCTGCTGGTACAGTGCGACCCGAACGAAGGGTCTCTCCACTACGCTTGCGATTCCCTTCAGGAACGGCAAGCTGCGGTCGGGATGACAATATGTGAATCGGACATACCGACCGTGAAACTGCGCTAGCCCTGCGTAATCCACTCCAGCAACTCAGCCGCAATTTCGGCCGCCGGACGATCTTTCACAATGCGAGTCTGGCGTTGCTGCTTGGGCGGTGCGACGCTGAGATATCGCACCGGATTCTGCGGGACGGGCTGAGGTTTCGATTTCTGGAGTGCCGGCATGATCGTCCGCATGTTTGCCATGCCGACCTGCGGATTATTTTTAGGCTCCGGGAGATTGCCGGTCGCCCATCCCAGCACTGCGGGAGGGCCCTGGCAGTTCGATACGAGATGCCGCCCGCCTTCGATGCGTTCGAAAATCTCGAACGATCCATTGGATTGAACCGTGAGCTGATCGACGCCCTGAAATTGATCGTGGATTCCCAGTTGCTCGCCGACCAGTTGCATGGTGACTCCCGCGCCGCGCGATGCAGATTCCCAGCCTCCGAACAGGAGCAGGCGAGAGCGATCGAGACCTTGGATCGATTGGATGGCGTAAGCGAGAATTCCTGCGATCGCGCGCGCATCGGCAAAGCCGTTCGCCGAGGCGTCGATGGCGATCAGTTCGAAGGCGGCCTTCTGTGCGACATTCATCATGACCTGCTGCAGCTTTGCTTTGGGCGCTGCACTGACCAGCCAGACCTTGCTGCCGGCGGCGTTTGCCGCGAGATTTGCAGCCTCATAGAGCGCGTGCGAGGCCCACGGATCGAGCACCGCGGGAAGCATCATTTCGTTTTTCAGCGCAGGGCCATTCGGCGTGGTGACGGGCTCGAGCGTTTGCAGAGGATCAGGCACGATCCCCGCGCATACAACGATGTGAAAAGCGTGAGTCATAGACTTCCTTCGTGTTCTTTCCTGGTTGATTATGCGAACCCAATCCGCAACGGATCAGTTCAACGCGGAGTGCAATCCTCCCGCCCCAGCCCGGAATGCGATGTTTCCTTTTTGTCCGTCATTGGCCGCGGCGCAGTTCCACAGGCACGCACCGCAGTACACGCACTTCTCGCGGTCGAATGCCGGGATGCCATTCTCGCCGCGAGTGATCGCCTGTCCGGAGCACATTTCGACGCAGAGTTTCGATTCGCACTCGCGGCATACTTCAGAACGCAGGAAGATAACGTGATCGGCATATCCGGGCGCCGCCTGCACGCTTCCACCCATTAACAAAGCATCCTGATGCGAGATCAAAAGCCGGCCATCGAAGGGAATCTCGGGCCAGCCGCAGCGCTCCATGATGCGGTCGTGCAGGGAAACTCCGCGCGCGGCGCAATCTTTCTGAAGCTCTTCCAATTCCGGCGCAGAGATACGTGATCCGCAATATTCTTCGAGAGAGGATGTAGATTTCGGATTGCGGCGGACATTTGGAACAAACGAGAATGCGCCGCGGGTGAGCCCGGCGATCGCCATCCCGATGAGCCCGCTGGCGACGCCCTGCTGAAAACCGTCGCGCGCATGTGCGGCGATCTTCGATTCTTCGTCCACCCAGCTCGCCCGCCGGCGCCGGACGTAAGCCAATTCCAGATTCTCGCGAGTGAAGGGCTTCTTCACTTCCACCAGTTCGATCACCGCTCGCGCCAAATGAACGCCGGTGGTCCAGGCCTCGTCGACGCCCGATCCCGCGAGGATATTCGTGCTGCCGGAGCCTTCGCCGATGCGAGCGTATCCATTGCCGGCCAGAAACGGTTCGCCGCGGCGGCCCGATTCCTCCAGCGACTTCGCGCCCCAGGATTTCAACGTTCCACCCTCCAGATGCCGCCACAAATAAGGATGAAGGATGTAATGCTGCAGGTATCGGTAGGCGGTGCGCACCGGACTGCGGAACCAGGAAGGAATAAAGATGCCGACGGATGCAAGCCGGTCGGGATGCACATAAAGAAAGCCGAAAATCTCCGGCTCGGGAAATCCGATGGTATGCAATACAGTGCCGGGCTTCAGCGCACAGTCTTCGCGGAGCTCAATGACCATTTTCATGCCGAGCGCCCATTCATTTTTCTGGTGGCCCTCGGGCAAGCCAAAGTGTTCATCGATTTGACGGCCCACGGCTCCGACCGGGCCATCGGCAACGACGGTGAGCGCGGCGCGAATGTCCATGCCGGGCATGAAGCCGTCGCTCGGGACTCCGTCGAGAGTTACCCCCTGATCGCTCAGGCGAATTCCGCGGACGGCGTTGCCCTCGATCAAAGGTTCGCTTACCGGCATGCCCGGCCAGATCTGGACGAGTCCTGAGGCCGAGACCTGTTCGCTGACCCATTGATTGAATTGGCCGAGCGAAAAAATCATGCCATCGTGCTTGCGCATGAATTTGGGAGTGAATGGCAACTCGACCGCGTGATTCCGCAGACGCGCAACCGGTCGAAACGCGCGGATAAAACGATCAGCCATACGGAATGCGAACGACCGGCGGCTTGCCCCGGCCGGATCGAGAAGATAGACGAGCTTCTCTTTCGTCACCGGAGCTGCCATGGGGATTTGCCTGAGATCTGCCCCGGGAAAACTCGAGCGAATTCCGCGCGCCCGCGTGACGGCTCCGGAGACGCCGAATCCGAGGCCGTCCGCGCGTTCGTAGCAGATGACCTGGAGCGGCATGCCCGGCGACACCGCGCTCTCGAGCCGCGGCGTTCCGTCTTCGTTCACCAGATTGCGGGAGAGCGTGGTAAGAAATCCGCCCATGGCCGGCCCAAAGCCAACGCCGGCAATGTCCACCGACATCTGCTGCCGCTCAACCGGAATAGATGGCGATGCGGACGGAGCGCTCATGCGGGATAGTCCAGAGCTTCCGGAATCATGAGCTTCGAGATGGCGTCGGCCGCGCGATCTTTAGCGAGCCGCGATCCGGTGAGGCATCCGCTGAGTTTTGTCTGGAGGGAAAGAAACGGTAGCTGGCCTGCGCAGTTGACGCAGGGGCCGGCTTTTTTCGGATGCGAGCCATGGTTTCCGATCACGTCGAGTCCATAGGAATTGATCCCCGGCATGCACGCTTCGAGATCATCCAGTTCGTTCTGGTGCCAGCAGCCGCGCGTTCCTTCTTCGTCCCATGCGGGATGACGGTTGTAGCCGAAGACGAGTTCGGCGCAGATT
The DNA here is from genome assembly GCA_963763845.1 of uncultured Acidobacteriota bacterium. Lineage (GTDB taxonomy): Bacteria > Acidobacteriota > Terriglobia > Terriglobales > Acidobacteriaceae > Sulfotelmatobacter. The sequence goes on along the minus strand of CAVXPX010000001.1, from coordinate 492,303 downwards.
CTGCCGACTTCTCCGCTGGCGCGCGCCGACTGCACATGGCAAAGGTCGGTCAGGAAATTTACGAGTCCGGGCAAACCCTCGGCGATGGATGCGTCTTCGGCGCCGTGTTTCTGCAATCGCAAGACGTCAAGAATCTGGCAGCGCGCCGCGACAAGCCAGCAGAGCGCATCGGCCAGCGGGAAGGTCACGCCTTGCCGGGCACTCTGATAGAGCTTGCCGCCATCGGCGTCTTTGCTGTGTTGCAGATGATCGAGCGTCCACAGCCACATGGTCATTGCGGTCGCGAGTGCGCAAGCTCCGGTGCCCGGATGCTCGGACGCGATGCCGCGCATCTTGCGAATCCAGCTGCGGAATTGGGCGAGGAAGACCGGATTCGTCATCGTGACCGAAAGCTGGCGGCGCTGGACGGCCTCCGGACCTTCATAGGTGGCCTCGAGTTGCGCGTCCATCCACTTGTTGCCGAGGAATCCGGGGCAGTCTTCAGTGATGCCGTAGCCGCCCATCAGACTCACCGCTTCCCGCATCATCTGCGCGCCCCAGCCCGTGTTCCACAACTTGGCGGCGGGACAGAGTACATCGGCGAGAGAATCGAGTGTGACGAAGTGAAGCAGCAGATCGGAGTTCAGCGCGCCCTTACGGTCATCGCCTGCCGGCAACTGCAGTAACGCGACAGCACGATCGGCTGCTTCGCGCAGGAGCTTTGCTTTCGCTTTGGCGCCAGTGACGCCGCGATCTGCGTAGAAGGCGTCCATCTGTTTTTCGAGAGGATCGAGTTCATCGAAGGTTCGCGCGGCGGCAAAACCGAGCGAAGCACTGGCCTCGCCCGTCGCCCATACGTCAGCCAGGCGATGCAGGGAATCTTCCCGAGCCTGCAGGCCCATCTGATAACGAACCGATCCAGGCGTCGCAGTCTCGGCGCCGCGGAATCTTCCGCGCTGATAGCGCACGATAGGCTCGACAGCCGAAAGCAGCTTGGCCGAGGTCATCACGCCCACAGTCACGCGCGTACGGCGGAACACGGCTTCAATGACTTCGCTGTGGCTGTAGCGTGGAATGAGCACGCCGTCTTTGATCTCGTATCCGCCAACGATCCGGCTGGCGGGAATACGCAGATTGAAGATGGGATCGCCCGTGGATGAAAGCTGATGCACCATCTTCCGCGTCGGCGTGCCACGATCGAAAATTCCGGGATCGCCTTCTTCCAGAATCACCATGCAGCTGCCCTTGATGCGCGCGTCGCCGGAATCGACCGCAGCGGTCACGAAATTCGCGAAGCCGATATTGGTGATGAAACGTCCGCGCTTCTCGACTTGCAGGACCGGGTCCTCTCCCGGCTTCCACTCCACGATGCGGATTTTGCCGTTGAGCATGCCGGTATCGACGCCGACGTACGGGATCGGCTCGGTCAGGCAGAAAGCGCCGCGCAAGGGCTTGCGATTTTCGCCGGGTTGGGCCGGAGCGGCCAGCTGCATGTAATGGCGCTGCTGCTTTTCGGTGCCGCGCTCGTGAATCGGAGCCAGAGCCAGGCATCCGGCCAAGCTGGCCGTCGCCGCGCCGCCATCGACCCAGGCGAGTTCGAATGCGACCAGCGCGAGAGCAAGGTTCTTTGGACCTGAGAATAGGCCACCTTCTTCCGGATCCATGAAGACGGCGGTGATTCCGGCGCCATCGAAGGCGTCGAGCAGTGCAGCCTTGCCCTCGGTCCACTCATGCGAGTTTCGTCCACCGCTGGCGACCAGCCTTGCCACCGGACCGCGCGCGACCGCCCGCGTGGACTGCACCAGCATCTGCAGGTCGTAGCGATCGGCGAATCCCCATTGCAGCTGACGCGCCGCATCCGAAGGCAGGGTTCGCAAAGTCTCGCGCTCGATCGAGATCGCAGTCGGCATAAAAAGACTCCTTCGTCACCGCAAAATGTCCGCCAGCGATTCTGCCGTTGCGGTGGGCGAGGGTCTGTGATGGGAATCACAGGAGGCTATGATCGGGGCGAAGACACAGCGGTTCAAAAGCGAGGGATGGCGGGCGGGTAAGCTCCTCGAGAGAAGAGAGAGGAGCTCGTACTGGCCGGGCTTGCGTCTAGAGTAGCGTTAGCCCTTCAACACTGAGCCGACAAGAGCCACGCCTTGCACAAGCCGGAAAACCGCGCCAGGGTTATACACGTATGAGCGATTTGCGAAGCCAGATAAGTAGTCTCTCCCCTGCGGAGAAGGCGGAACTTCTGGATACCGTCTGGGAAAGCCTTGAAGCGGATGCGGCATCACTGACGGATGCGCAGCGGGCGGAGCTTGATTACCGCATCGCCCGGCATGAGCAAAACCCCTCCGATGTCATCCCGTGGCAGCAAGTCAGGGCGAGCCTGTTTAAGAAACCGTGACACTTCCGGTCGTCTGGACACCCGAGGCGAATGAGGATTTGCTGGAAGGCGGGCTTGGTATAACAACATCCGCCCGGAGCTTGGGGAGCGTTTCGCGCTGGCGGTCGAGGCCACGGTTGAGGCAATAGCAGAACATCCGTTGCAATTGTATTTGGACTCAATTGGACTCAAGACGCGGAACGCTCCGCGCCGGAGAGAATCAATTGAAAACGCAAGGGGGATTGGTCGGGGCGATAGGATTTGAATCCGTGTCAACACGTAGTTTCATGTAGTTAGCCAGCGGCAGATGGCATCTTTCGCGGCTAGTTACAGCCAATCCCGCGTTAACGGCACGGGAAACGGCACGGAGATAGCAGTCCCGACGCCATGCTTGGTGACCGCGCTACTGTCTGCTGTGAGCATGTGGCCGGGTTTGGGCTATCACCACGCCCTTGAGCGCGGCGTCTAACTCGCACTCATGCTTCCTCAACTCATCGGCCATCGTTCTTGCGACCTTTTCGAGTACGTCAACGTGATGCTGACATTGGCTGTCCGTGTACTTTAGCTCTTCCATCCGCTCGCGCAAAATTTGACAACTTCCAATTACAACGGACAGCTTGTTAAACAATTCGTGACTCAGCAGGCATTTGGGCTTATAACTCTCCCCACTTGCTTTACTCATACAGACTGTACCGCCTTTACTCCCGTCCCTAATGTGTGATTAGAGTCTCATTTCCTGCATTACAGGGGATGTGATTTAAATCACACCGCTATGTGCGCTAATCTCGGAACCCGTCTTGTCAGCTTTGAAGACTTCGACGGCTTCTACGCTAGCTTTTGCGCTATGTGCTCGTCCAGAATTTCGCGGACCGTCAGTGGAATGATGACGGTATGCTCGCGCCGGAAGAATGCGTCAATCTCGGTCAGCGCGTCACGCGAGAAGTCAAAGCCAACAAAGAAACCTTTCTTACGACGGCTCCGCATCATGGCGGCTTCGAATTTATCCACGTCTGGACGCCCTACGCGGTCCATCTGCTTAACTTGAATCGGATACCACTCGTCCATAAAATCCAACTCCGCTGAGTGAGAGTCTTTCACTCGTGGCACGGAACCAACCGGATAAATGCGACCGTCAATTCCCATGTCTCCAACTTGCGTCTTGTTCGGAATTCCGCCGAGCGCGATAACGGCCCAATTCTCAAACTCAAACGGCGGCATGACGCGCAATTGCGGCTCTGTGCGCGGCAAGTCTCGGACGATGAAGCCGCGTCCGCCGCGCCATAGCTTCTCATCTTCGGGAAGTTTGCAGATGTCCCTCAGTCGTTTCGCCATGACACGGCATGAAGTCGGGGAGATATCTATCCCAATCCACTGCCGTCCTAGATTCTGCGCAGCAACAAGCGCCGTCCCGCAACCACAGAACGCATCAAGCACAATTTCATTCGGCTGAGACGATATTTCCACGACTCTTTCCAGCAGTTTGAGTGGCTTCTGAGTCGGGTATCCGAGGCGTTCTCCCGCTGCTCCCTGCACAGGGCCGATGTCATCCCACACGGAGCCAAGCGGGACGCCCTTACCTTCGTCAAGGTATCGCTTGTACGCTGGAACTGTTCCTGGTTTGGTCTGAATGATGCGTCCTTGCTTGTAAAGTTCCTGCATGTTCTCTTCTGAGTAGCGCCAGTATCGCGTGACGCCAAGGAACTCGTAATGAGGGTTTCCCTTCGACGGTGACGCGCCTCCGGGCGCAGTCAGATCACCGAGACGATATTTCCTTCCCGTCTCAGGCTCGGTGTAGCGGCACTGTAGAGAAACAGCGTGTCGTGGATTCGGCCAAGGTGTTTCGAGCCTTGCTTCGCGTCATTGTGCGAAGACTGCCGTTTCCAGATGATCTCATTTACAAAGTTGTTTTCTCCGAGAATTTGGTCAAGCATCACCTTGACGTAATGATTTGCGTGCCAGTCGCAGTGATAGTAGAAGCTGCCGGTCTTCTTGAGCACTCGCGCTAGCTCAACACAACGCGGACGCATAAAGTCTATGTACGCTTGCGTTGATTCGTGCCTGTCCTCGAAGGCACGCATTTCCTTCGTTTCTCCCCAAAACACTTCGTAGTTCCTATTTGAGTTGAACGGCGGGTCTATGTAGATCAGGTCAACGCAAGCATCCGGCAACTTCTTTAGCTGCTCAAGATTGTCCCCGCAGTAAATGACGCGAGTGTCCACAAGCGCGGACGGTCTTCCCACTGGCATCTGTGGAGCCGGTTTTTTCTTGGGCACGGCTCGCATTGTAACGCGACAACGGCGGAAATCGCAGACGATGCGTAACCGTTCAAAAAGTGCCGCAGGGGTCCTAGCCACAAAAAATTAAAGCCGCTTCTCAGCGGTCCTAATGCGCGGGAAATGGCATCTAGGTGTTGAGATTTTCCGGTCTGCCCTTAGCTTAGCGCAGTATTGCGCTACCTTGCCCGCATGACTCGTCCAGCGTTCGGCTTAGCGCAATTTTGCGCTAGACCACTTTAACCCTTGATAACCCTTGATAACCATTGACAGCGCACGGCGAGCCGCGTAGACTCTTAATTGTGGGGTATACCCGAATGACAACGACGCAAGACAAAAAGAGCCGACAGCGGAAAGTGGCGGAGAACATGACGGACGCGCAACGATTACAGCAACGCCTCTCTTCCGGAGCATTGAAGAGCGAATTGCGGACCGTGTCCGAGTCCATCCACGCGGCGCGGGCGATGTACAAGCAGATTGAATCAGACGGAATGGATGCGAAGGACTTTTTCGTTCACATCGGGTATCTGACTCCCGACCTTTCCGCGCTCTTCACAGAGCCCTACGTTCCCGGTAAGGAATCCGAGATTCAAGCGGCGCTGTCCGGTCAGTGTTGCATCGTCGTGGGCGTGGTCTTCGGCATCCGGGACTGGAAAGTTAAGAACTGGCTTTTAGGCGCACGGCCATTCCTGAGAACACAGCTTGTAACCGCCGCGTTTCAGAACTGGCTTGATGAGACGTTCGCGTTGAACCTAGACAGCTAGGAAAGACGAAGGCTCCAAGCGGCGGCAACCGCTCGGAGCCGGGAGCCAAAATTTTAGAACCTGTCGAGATTCGCAAAATTCGGCATTTCTGTTTTACCACGAAAGCGAGACGAAGACTATGGACAGACTGGACGCACAACAAGCATTGGCCTTTTCGAGCGAGTTTTGCTGTGCAGTGCTCGGCAACTTAGCGCACGGCTTCATGCTCGTGCCGTTGGACGGTCCGCCGTTGGCCGCAGAGGACGTAGAACGAGCCCACGAGCGTGGTTATCAATTCTGCGGCGTGCTCGGCTTTGTTAACGGTCAATGCGTGGCCCGGACCGAGCCGGGTATAGACGCTGTCTCAGTATGTGCGGCGGCAACCCGTGACTTCGCCGCACTCGTTGTGGCGCGAACCAAGGACGATTGGCTAGAGCGGATGTGGGAGTTACCGGATACGCGGACCAACTGAGCCGCGCAGAGAAAAGTTCAATGTGTCCCACGGTCAAAAAGGACCGATGGCTTTCACGATGACCCCGGCAATTCGCCGTTGTGAGGCGTGAGCGAAGCAACCGGATTAGCCAAGGCTAACCGGAAATCAATCAGAGAAAAGGAACACACGATATGGCAAATCTTTTCCAATTAAAAAAGGACGCTGCTTTCGCTCTCAGCAAGGCGGAGCACATCGTCCAAGGCGCTGAATCGGCGGGCCGTGAAATGACGGAATCCGAACAAAGCGAATTTGCGGTTGCAATGGCAGCCGTCCAGACACTTCAGCCACAGATTAAGAAAATTGAGAGTGTCAACACGTTGAGCCGTCATCTCGTCCCCGGCGCGGGCTTGCCGGTTGCTAACCCGTCGCAGCGCATGGCCGGTCAGCCACGCACTGAGTACGGTCCGTTCGTGCTCAGCGATGACTACCGCGATGCGTTCTTTGGCTACATCGCCAGCGGCGGTCAGCGAATGGAAGCAGCGTTGTACGAGGGCAGCAATTCCGCTGGTGGATATGTTCTGCCGCTCACGGTTGACCAACAGATTGTGCCGTTGGCTCCGACCGATATGGGCGTCCGCGAAGTGGCAACGGTCATTCCGACTAGCATGGACATCAAAGTGCCGCGCTCCACGACTATCAGCACGGCGACTGCGAAAGCAGAGGGAACGGGCAGCGGTTCCAATCTCTTCACGGAGAGCGAGCCGGTACTTGATCAGTTCACTCTGTCGGCTTTCATGGCGGGCTTGAGCCACATCATTTCGTGGGAATTGGCGCAAGATGTCCAGTCGTTCCAGTCCTTCGCCGTTTCCGACATGCTACTCGCTCAGAGTCTTTACGAAGAGAATCTCTTCGTGAACGGAACCGGAACCGGACAGGCACAAGGGCTCATCGGCAACGTTGGCGCTGGCGTCTCTGGCATCGTTGCCGGTACGGACACTTACGCATCCGAATTGCTGGATTCGACGTTTGATGTCATGGGAACGTTGAAGACGGCGTATCACCCGAATGCATCGTGGCTGATGTCTCGTGCAACGTCCATCGTGCTCCGCAAAGCACAGAAGCAAGCCAATCTTTTCGGGCTCTTCCGGCATTTTAGTGGCTTAAGGAGCCAGATCCAGACCGCCGCAGTGGAAGAGGATGGCAGATGCGAAGTTCTTTTTATTGCGGAAGCCGCGTGCGGTGTACTTGACCCACTGGATCTTGGCGTTGATGGATTCGCTGGCAGCATTGGTGACGCGGTAGCGGAGATAGGTAACAATGTTCTCGAAGCGTCGCTTCAAGGTCCTGGCTACCTCCAGCATGGGACGCAGCCGACTGCGCACCGCCCAGCCGTGCCACCAGCGAAAATGTTTCCGCGCGGGCCGCTCGTATTGGTAACTGAAAAATGCCATGCCCGTTTCTTTCAGAGCCCAAGCCCGTGCCGTCTTCAGCCCACTCTGACGTAACGCGGCAAAGGCTTTGCGATCGGCCGGTTCCATGGCGGTCGGATTCCGTAACCAGTCGTAGCGTGTTCCTGTCAGTCGGTCATCGCCGGCCGCTCGCAGCGTGCGGTTTTCCTGGCGCCGTACTTTGTCCACGGCATTGCCCAGATGTTTGGCGATATGAAATTTGTCGTAGACGATCTTTTGCCTCCCTTCCCGCAGGTGCTCGCGGACCGAAGCTACGTAGGGATCCCACATGTCCATGGCGATGGCCTCGATACTCTCGCGCTGTCCTTCCGTCAGGGTCTGCCAGAATCCATCTAAGCTGGCCTGCGTGCGATCTTCGGCCACGTACAGCACACGGGATCGCTCCAGGTCATTCACCAGCGTGAAATACTTGTGCCCTTTCCGAAACGCCTTCTCGTCGACTCCCAGCTGTGGCAAAGGCTCGGCCTGCCTCCGTTCCAAGCCCCGCGCCACCGCCCGCTCCATAATCCCGTGAATTTCGTCCCAGCTCAATCCCAACTGTTCGCCCACTGCTTTCTGACTGGCCGCCTTCAGCCAATCAATCACCAGCCGTTCCATCAGTGCGGTGAATCGGCTCGAGGGCTCCGCCCACCGCAACTTCAGAACCCGCACCCCATGCTCGGCACACTCCGTGCGCGGTGGCCGGGCATGCAGAATCGTCTGATATTGGCAGGTGTCCAGATGCCGCCACTGCCGCTCCCCTTGATGGTCATACAACTGGCAACTCGCTTCGCATTCTGGGCACGGCCAACTGGCCATTTCTCCGTGCTCCAGATAGATGTGCACTTCGCCCTCGGCCAGCTTTAGTTCCACTCGCTCTACAAACCAGGGCGCTTCAATCCCCAGAATCTGGCGGTACAGTTCACGATCTTGCATCCCCAGATTGTCGCATCCCGAGATCGTCACCCACTACAAAGTCTGAATTCCCTCTTTTCGAGCCGGTCTTTGTACGCACCGGCGGAAAAGACTATCTCCACGGATACCCGGTCGTGTACTCGACTGCTATGCCCGCGATTGCAGCCGCTGCGACTCCGATTCTCTTTGGAGACTTCAAGATTGGCTACGTCATCGGTGACCGTGGCGGCTCTGGAATCAACGTCAAGATTCTTGACCAACCACGCGCCACTGAGGGCTTGATTGTGTTGCTTGCTTACCGCAGAACGGACGGACGTGTCCGGCGCTCGGAAGCAATCCAAGCGGTCACGCTCCATAGCTAAACAACTTTCCTGTGCGGGGAGATATGAGCCGAGTCAGACGGTCCTTGTACGGTCCGCACGAGTGAGTCTTCTTGCACAAGACCACTAGACCGCCGTACCGGGTTTTTCTGACATACAGCGCAACAAATGACCGGCTGCTCCGAGTTGCGGGGAGCCACAAAGGGCAGCCGGTTGTGACTTTGGTCAATTACTCGGAAGTCTCTCGCCGTCTGCCAGTTAACGCAATTCTTACTCTATGTGAGGGCAGCCCGTCCCTAACCGGGCAGAAGAAAGAGAGAAAAAAATATGGTTTCAGCCACAGATGTACTTAACTTCAAAGTAGTAGACGGCGCGGGACTGTGTACGCGCTGTAGCAATCTGCCTAGTGTAGTCCTCATTAAGAAAGAGCCGTATTGCCATTGGTGCGCTCTGCTTACCGCTATTGGCTTCATTCCGTTACGTGAAGAAAAATCGGAAATATCCTTCAATCGTCTCACACTGCTTGAGCCGCGTCTGAGTGTGCTAAAGCAGGAAATTGTGAGTCTAGCTTCGCGGACGCCGAATGATGCCGAGTTCTGTGCCAATTACCATTGGTACAAAACATTCAAGCCAAAGTTGCTCAAATTGGTCGGGTATGACCGCACAGACTACGGTGAGGGTCACTTCCTTCGGTCAAGCCAAGCATACTCCGCCGCCCTCCACCATCTATACAACCTTCTGCCGGATTGCAATCACGAAGGAAGGTCCTGTGGTCGCCATGAGTAATTTTCTTGAGACGGCGTTAGACCTTGCTTCACGTGGCTTCCACGTATTTCCGCTCAAGCCACGTGACAAAAGCCCGATTGTGGCCGGAGGGTTCAAAGCCGCAACGAAGGACCCGGATTACATCCGCCTTTGGTGGACAAAAAATCCAGACGCGAATATCGGCATAGCCTGTGGAGCAAGCCAATTGTGTGTGCTCGACGCGGACCACGGACTCACTAGCTTGGAGGACTTCGAGGCGTGGCGTGTGCGGAACGGACTTCCACAGACCTACTGTGTGCGATCTGGACGGCGTCCGGAGTTTGGCGTCCAGATGTACTTTAAGGGACCCGTACCGGATTCAAAGCTTGATCTGGACGGCGTGCGCGGCGATATAAAGAGCGCGGGCGGGCTTGTTGTGGCTCCGCCTTCGATTCACCCGGACACCGGCGAGCAGTACGTTGTGCTTGTGGACGCGCCGATTGCTCCGACACCGGAGTTTGTCAAGCATCTCAAGAAGACGCAGGATGTCCAGACGGCTCTTGGTGGCATTGAGACGGACAGCCGCAATAGCGAGATGTGCTCTCACATCGGCAAACTCAGAAAGCAGATGGTTCTGACCGAGCCGGAGTGCCTACATCTCTGTCTCATCCGCAATGAGCAATACACAAAGGGACCACTCCCGGAGTCCGAAGTTGAGGACATCGTCCGCAAGCAGTATGCACTGTATCCCAACGTCGGTCCGGACCCCGTGGTAACCATCGGCGGCAGCAAGCCCGAAGAAAAGAAGGTCACCGATTGGCGTGAGCTATTCCACAGCAAAGAAGACGCGCTCAATGCTCCGCCCGTCCGTTTCTTGATTAAAGACTTCCTGCAGCGCGAGGGCGTGACTGCAATAGCGGCTCCGGTGCGCGAGCGCAAGAGCCTCATTGCACTCAACGTGTGCCACGCGCTGTTGACCGGGGAGAAACTGTTTGACCACTTTGAAGTGACCCACAAGCCGGAGCGTGTACTGTACTTGGTTCCAGAATGCAGCCTAGGCCCATTCACTGACCGTCTGAAGAAAATTGGCCTGATGGATTACGTGGGGCAGACGTTCTTTTACCGGACACTGAGCGCGGAGGGTCACCTCAAGCTGAATGATGAGGCGTTGAAACAAGCATTGCCGGGCAGCGTGGTTGTGCTGGACACCGCTATTCGATTCCTAGCAGGCTGCTGAAAAACTACTGCTAATCCACAGCGAACTATGGTACGAGAAAGCATGCGCGGAACTGATGAGCAGCAGAGTCATATGTTCAGTTATTTGTCTCCCGAAAAGCGCGTGCCCAAGGATCATCCACTGCGTGACATCCGGACTATGGTTGACCAAGTCTTGGCCCGGCTGTCGCGAAGGTTTGACGGCATGTACGCTTCTGTAGGACGGCCGTCGATTGCGCCGGAGAAGTTGCTGCGGGCGCAGTTGCTGCAGATGCTGTACAGCATCCGCAGCGAGCGTTTGCTGATGGGAGAGATGGACTACAACTTGCTGTTCCGTTGGTTTGTGGGCCTGAATGCGGATGACGAGGTGTGGGATGCGACCACGTTCACCAAGAATCGTGATCGGTTGCTGCAAGCCGACGTGGCCCAGGAGTTCTTGGCGCAAGTGGTGGCGCAAGCGGGTGCTCAAGGTCTGACGTCGGATGAACATTTCACCGTAGACGGGACATTGTTGGAAGCCTGGGCGGGAGCAAAGACTTTTCAAGCGAAGGCGGGGAAACCCGGGCCTCCGCCGGATGATCCGGGCAACCCGACGGTAGACTTTCACGGCGAGCAGCGGTCCAACGATACCCACGAATCGAAGACAGACCCCGAGGCGCAATTGGCGCGCAAAGGGCCGGGCAAGGAGTCGAAGTTGAGTTACAGCGGGAACCTGTTGGTGGAGAACCGCAACGGGCTGATCGTCGCGGCGGAAGTGTTCCAGGCCAACGGGATGGCAGAACGCGATGCGGCGCTGGTGATGTTGGAGAAGTTGCCGGGGACGCAGCCGGTGACAGTGGGCGGAGACAAGGGATTCGACACGCAGGGATTCGTGGCCGAGTGCCGGAATCTGAACGTGACGCCGCATGTGGCGCAGAACCACAAACGGCCTGGTGGCAGCGCGATCGATGCACGCACGACCCGGCACCCGGGCTACGCCATCAGCCAAAGAAAGAGGAAGCGAATCGAAGAATGCTTCGGCTGGCTGAAGACGATTGCGCTGATGCGCAAGCTGCGGCACCGTGGAGTTTGCAGGGTGGATTGGATCTTCACCTTCGCCTGCGCGGCCTACAATCTGGTGCGCATGCGAAACCTCGCGGCCGCAGTTCCTGCGGTGTAAGTCGAGGCCGAAGTGTGTCTCGGAGCACATATAAGGTAGCGCTGGGGGCTACAAAAGCACTGAGAATCAACCATTCCGACATAGAAATGATGAAAAACAATGAAGGACGGAAAGGAAACTAAGTCCGTCGCTAGTTTTTCAGCAGCCTGCTAGAGGGTGATGAGAACAGCTCAGCGGATGTCCGTGCATTCGCTGACGGCATCTTTGCTCTGCTACGCAGCGGAGCCGAGTCGGTCATCATGCTGCATCACTCGCCAAAGGGAAGTGGAAACAGAGAGGTGATGACCCTTGAGAACGCAATGCGGGGCAGCGGTGACATGGGCGCATTCTTGGCGTGCTGTTGGGGGACGCGACTGCAGGACCAAAGCAAACCATATGAGTCCGCATCGTTCCTGTCCAACCGTAAGCGAAGACCGATGGCCGTCTAGACGGGAGTAATTCTGACGGGCATTCTTCCTTTGTGGCGCGATGTCATGCCACGAAGGGGATTGATGAACCACAGCGCAGCGCCGGTTCTCAGCGCCACACGTATCAAACGACAGTACCGCACTGCCGAAGAGAAACGGCAGATCGTCGAGGAGACACTTGCAACCGGGGTCTCGGTGGCGGTTGTGGCTCGGTCGCATGGGGTGAACGCCAACCTGGTGTTTCACTGGCGCAAGCTGTACCAGGCGGGGCTTCTGGCCGACCGGGCCGGCACTTCCCTGGGCCAAGCTGGGGCGAGTGGGGTGCGGTTGCTGCCGGTGAGAGTTGCCGAAGAGACGCAGAACCAGCCACCGTTTCTTGCTGCTGTGAGCACACAGTCCAGCGTCGATCCGGAAGCGGTGGTTGTATCGGGTTCGATGGAACTCACTCTGGCGAAAGCACAGATTCGCATCACGGGCTCGGTAGACGCTCAAGTGCTGCGGGTGGTGCTGGAGTGCTTGCGCGGATGATGGCGCTTCCGGCCAACACGCGCATCTGGATCGCGGCGGGCGTGACCGACATGCGACGCGGCTTCATCGGGCTGAGCGCTCTGGTACAAACGACGCTCGAACACGATCCTCTTTCCGGTCATGTTTTCGCGTTCCGGGGGCGGCGCGGCGACTTGATCAAACTACTCTGGTTCGATGGCGATGGGCTTTGTCTGTTTTCAAAACGTTTGGACCGTGGACGATTCATCTGGCCGAAGGTGGAGAGCGGAACGGTATCGTTGACGGGCGCGCAGTTATCGATGCTGTTAGAAGGCATCGATTGGCGTCATCCGGTTCGAACCGCGGAGTCCTTGATGGCGATCTGAGTTCGCGAGTGCGATATGCACAGCTATTTATGCGGCTGTGGACGCATTCCGGCAGAGTTCATGACATACTCCGTTGATGGTTGCCACGCGCACGACGCTGCCGGATCTGAACACGCTAGTGTAGTGCGTCAAGCAGATTGACGTTTATTCAGAGTGCGTCGAGCGCGTTTTACTTTTTCCAGGATGTCGGCGGCTCGCGCGGTCCAGATGAATGGTTTCGGGCTTTCGTTGTGGCGGTCGATGTAGGTGCCGATGGCCATGATGAGTTCTTCCAGATCGCGGAAGACGCCACGCCGAAGCCGATTCTGAGTCAAGTCGCGAAAGAAGCGTTCCACCATGTTGAGCCAGGACGCGCTGGTGGGAGTGAAGTGCAGATGAAATCGCGGATGCCGCGCCAGCCAGCGCTGCACTTTGGGATGTTTATGGGTGGCATAGTTATCGCAGATCAAGTGCAGTTGCCGGTCGGCGGGGATAGTCTGGTCGATGAGGCGGAGAAACTTGAGCCACTCCTGGTGCCGATGGCGCTCCTGGCACAGGCCAAAGACCTCGCCGTTGGCCGCATTCAGCGCGGCAAACAGGGTGGCCGTGCCGTTGCGTTTGTAGTCGTGGGTCATGGTGGCGCCGCGCCCGCGCTTCAGCGGCAGGCCGGGTTGGGTACGATCCAGAGCTTGAATCTGGCTCTTCTCGTCGGCGCACAGCACCAGCGCGTGTTCCGGCGGGTTGAGATACAGGCCGACGATGTCTTCCAGTTTCTCGGCGAATGCAGGATCGTTGCTGATCTTGAAAGCTTCCACGCGATGCGGTTTCAATCCGTGGGCGCGCCAGATGCGCCGCACGCTGGCTTCGCTGATGCCGACGGCCGCAGCCATGGTGCGCGTGCTCCAGTGCGTGGCGTTGGCCGGCTGCTGGCGCGTGGTCATGGTCACCACACGCTTCGTCAGGCGGGCACCGATGGTGGGCTTGCGTCCGGGTCGGTGCGCGTCTTTCTGCAACCCCGCCACGCCCAGCGCCAGGAAGCGCTTGCGCCACCGCGAAACTTTCTTCGGCGTAGTGGCCATGCGGGCGGCGATTTCAATATCCTGCTGACCGCAGGCCGCGAACAACACGATGCGAGCCCGCTCCGCCACTCGCACCGGGAGGGATCGGCTTCGGGCTTGGGATTCCAACACCGTCCGTTCCTCCGAACTCAACGTAATGGCTGGGGCAATTCGCATCCGCAAGCGTCTCCTCTATCATAAGACGCTCGCGGAGCTATAAAGGTTGTTAGTTGTGACGCACTACGCTAGATCAGAATGCGCTGAAGGCGATCCTGCTGGCCACCCACGAGCGATTCATTGCGCAGCACGAAGAACTGATCGCGGCCCAGGAGCAGTTACTCGTCAAAGAAGAGCAGTTACTCTCGCGCGTCCACGAGATTGAACATCTGAAGCTGCTGATTGCCAAACTGCGGCGCCTGCAGTTTGGGCGTAAGTCGGAGAAGGTCGAGCGGCAGATCGAACAACTCGAACTGAAGCTCGAAGACCTCGAAGCTCAGCGCGTCGCGTCCCTGCCGCAGGCCGCCCGTGAAGCGGACGCGCCGAAACCCGCTCCTGCTGCGAAGAGTCGCCGTCCCCTTCCCGAGCATCTGCCGCGCGAGATTAAGACACACGCACCTGCGGAACTATCCTGCCCGGAGTGCGGCGGCACACTGAAGAAGCTCGGCGAAGATGTCTCCGAGGTTCTGGAATGGGTTCCGGCGAGTTTCAAGGTGATTCGCCATGTACGTCCCAAACTGTGTTGCGCGGGATGCGACAAGATTGTGCAAGCGCCGGCGCCGAGTCGTCCCATTGATCGCGGCCTGGCCGGTCCAGGGCTGCTGGCCCATGTACTTACTTCGAAGTTTGCGGACCATTTGCCGTTGTATCGGCAATCCGAGATCTATGCTCGCGAAGGCGTCGACTTGGATCGCTCGACGTTGGCGAAGTGGGTCGGTGAAGCCAGCCACTTACTCGAACCATTAGTCGAGGCGCTGCGCCGTTACGTGATGTCGGCCGACAAACTACACGCTGACGATACGCCGGTTCCAGTGCTGGCTCCCGGCAATGGCAAGACCAAGACGGGGCGCTTGTGGACCTATGTTCGCGACGACCGTCCGTCGGGCTCGAACGCGGCTCCAGCCGCCTGGTTTGCCTACTCGCCCGACCGCAAGGGCGAACACCCGCAGCAACATCTGAGTAACTTCCGCGGCATTCTGCAGGCCGACGCTTACTCTGGTTTCAATCAACTCTACGCGGACGGGAGCATACAAGAAGCTCCGTGCCTGGCCCATATCCGCCGCAAGTTCTACGACCTGATGGAAGCGCACCGCTCGCCGATTGCGACCGAAGCGGTCGAGCGCATCGGTGCCTTGTATGCGATCGAGAA
Organism: uncultured Acidobacteriota bacterium; assembly: GCA_963763845.1. Taxonomy (GTDB): domain Bacteria; phylum Acidobacteriota; class Terriglobia; order Terriglobales; family Acidobacteriaceae; genus Sulfotelmatobacter. Next base: position 477,018 of record CAVXPX010000001.1, on the reverse strand, counting down.
GGAAATCCGCGGGCGGCCTCCCGACGAGCGACGCGGCGTTCGCAACACGCGCTCGCGGCCCCTGCTCGACGCGATGCACGCGTGGCTGGAAACATCTTTGTCGAAACTCTCGCGGAAGTCGGATACCTCGGCGGCGATCCACTATGCGCTCGCCCGTTGGGACGCCTTCGTGCGCTATTGCGATGACGGCCGCATCGAGATCGACAACTCCGCCGCCGAGAGGGCCCTGCGCGCGGTCGCGGTGGGTCGCAAGAATTACTTGTTCGCCGGTTCCGACGCCGGAGGAGAACGAGCCGCAACCTTCTATTGTCTGCTGGGCACGGCCAAGCTGAACGGCCTCAATCCCGAGGCCTACCTGCGCCAGGTGCTGGAGCGCATCGCCGACCACCCGGTCAACCGTGTTGCAGAGTTGTTGCCTTGGAACATTGGGTTGAACGACTCCGCCACAGAACTCTCCACCCGATAGCACACCCATCCACTCCAGCAGGTCGTGTCCATTAACAAAAGAAGTGGACACGACCTCATCACCTCATCCCGTCTCGCACGTCAAGACGGTAGTACGTCCCCCGTTACGTCCAACCTCAAGCAGCGCGATTTTCAGAGCCAAGACTTTGAGGTCACATCGGGTGAGGACTGCCGGTTGCATATCGTGGGTGACCCGAGCACGCGAGCAGTCACGTTACAGCCGCGCAAAGGCAACAAGGGGAACAAGGACGGAAAGGATGAGGCTGCGGAGGCTGTTATCCGGGCCAACCCCACGCTGAAAATCAAGGAACTAGAAGAGCAGTTGAAAGTGCTCGGGATTAAGCGCGGTACAACGTGGATAAGCAAGGCCCGTGCTCGCATCAATGGTACGGGAGTAACTACGGGAGAGACAGCATGAGCGTTCTCAGAGGACCAAAGTCAAACCCACGGCGTGTGGACTGTTGTGCAGTCGGATGTGAGGGTGAGTTGCTTGACAGGACAATCAAAGAACTAAACGCGGACGGTTGGAACATCCGGCAAATCTTCCATGAGCCGCCTAGCTATTACCGCGTGTTTGCACAGCGTGAGCAGCCAGCGGACTCAACCGCGTAACGTTTTTTACGCGACACAAAACACAGCATTGTGTGGGGGTATTGCTTGCAATACACCCACACTGTGATGTGGTGATGGTTCTACGCAACACTCAAATACTATAGGCGCGTAGCGCGTAGCGTTCGCATCGTGGAGATTCAAGCGGTTTACAGACCGGGGAATTGGCAGCAGCCCTATAGATAGAAAAGAATTGTTGCCAACGTCAGACACTACCCACCCCACCATCAGAATTAAGAATTCTTCTGGTGGTGAGGGATTGGGCAGGAGAGAAATACATTTACGGAGTGGTTGCCAATCAAACGCGGTCATCGGTGACGCGCTTGAGGACGTAACAGTCTTCATGGACAGTGTGTCCACCATCGTCTGTCTTGGCGTCCTCAAGAGACACGGGCTTGTCGCAGATGTGGCAGAGATGAGTCGAATGCGGATTCGATTTAAGTGGGATGGGATGTGCTTTCATGAGTGTTGCACTCCCACGTATCAGACGAGTTCTAACGCCTAGATGATACGCCAAGATGGATCAAAAAACAGGCGAAAATCTTGAGGACCGATTGCTTATAGCCCGCCGCAACCCTTTTTCTTACATATACGCCAATTCTGAAAAACGTGTAATTTTTACACTGTTTTCTACCATTTATCATATTGTGTTGAAAACAAAGGATGTTCAATATGGAGCAAACGCCGTGGCTCAACGCCCGCGAAGCAGCACAATATCTCCGCGTAGCACATCGCACGGTGCTGCAATGGGCCAAGGAAGGCCGCATCCCGGCTCACCGGCTGTCCGGGACTGCCCGTGTCACATGGCGCTTTCGTGCTGACGAGTTGGACGGTGCTATGATGGCCGCGCCATCTGCCGCAAAGAATGGAGACTCATTCAATGCGACGGGAAAGTAAGAGCACAACCGGCAGTGTGGTGAAGGACCGGCGAAGTCAACTGTGGCAGTTTTTTTGGTGGTCCGATGGACGCCGTCACAGCAAGACGTTAGGACGCTTCCCCACGAAGACGGCGGCACGGAACGCGGCGCAACAATTCCGAGTCCAACCGCATCAACCTAAACCATCCAGCGTGCCCACAGTGGCCGCGCTGGTAGATCAATACCGAGCGGAGAAGATGCCAACACGCCATGACACAAGAGGCGGGTACGAATCGTGGCTCCGCGTTTACATCCTTCCGAAGTGGGGACAATGCGCGATTACCGACTTGCAAGCGCGTCCGGTAGAGATGTGGCTTGAGTCTCAACCGCTCGCGCCGAAAAGCAAGGTCCACATTCGCGGCATTCTTAGCTCGCTGTGGAATTACGCGATGTGGAAGCAAGACATACCGATGCAAGTCAACCCGATTAGCCTTGTCACCGTCAAAGGCGCGTCCAAGCGCGTAAGACAACCGCGTAGTCTCACGGTTGAGCAATTTCGTTTGCTTCTCTCGCATCTGAGAGAGCCATTCAGGACGCTAGCGCTTATGTGCGTGTGCTTTGGTCTTCGCATCAGTGAAGCACTCGCGCTCAAGTGGGCGGATGTGAATTGGCTAGACGGCACATTGCGAGTAGAGCGCGGCATCGTGCAACAAGTTGTGGACGATGTGAAGACGGCGGACTCACGAAAGACGCTCACAGTCTCCGAAGACTTGTTAAACGTGCTGAAAACTTGGAAGCAAACGACTCAGTTCTCCGCTCCGGAGCATTGGGTCTTTGCATCGCCGGTCCAGATTGGCCGACTGCCGTACTCGTACACCGGAGTCAGCAAAGAATTGCAGCGAGCCGCTGATGCCGCTGGACTCGGACATCTTCGCAGCCATTCAATGCGGCATACGTTCCGGACGTGGATTGATTCGGTCGGCACGCCGGTCGGAGTACAGCAACGGCTCATGCGTCACGCGGACATTGCAACCACGATGAATATATACGGCGATGCGGCGACGCCGGACATGAGCGAAGCACACGGCAAGATTGTGCGGCTCGCGTTGAGCGGCACGGAAACGGCACGGAAGCCCGACTAACTCTTTTAGATTTGGTCGGGGCGATAGGATTTGAACCTACGACCCCCTGCGCCCAAGGCAGGTGCGCTACCAGGCTGCGCTACGCCCCGACTGTTTGCTTGACTTCGAAATTATAAACGACGGGATCGTTTGCCTGGTTCTTGCCCCACTTCCGGCCCGTCCGAATCTCCCGAAGGCGCCCCATCCACGCGGCGCGGTATAATTTTCTCCCAAGATGCAGAAATGCCGTTATGCGCTGGTGGCTTATTTAAGGAACCCGGCCGGGGAATTTGTTGAGAGCCTGCGGCGGGGCCTGCAAGACCTGCATCCGGACCTGCCTCACCTGGCGGCGCATCTCAGCATTCTTCCTCCGCGCCCGCTCCATGGGACCGAACAGTCGGCCATACAGATTCTGGAACGACTTTGCGGGGAAGAGGAGCCTTTCACCGTGACTCTCGGTCCGGTCGAGACTTTTTGCCCGGTGACGCCAACGGTCTATATCCGGGTGGAAACGGCTTCGCGGATGAGTGAACTGCACGGCAAGCTCAACACGGAAGTGCTGCAGTTTCAGGAAGAGTGGCCCTATATCCCCCACCTCACCATTGCGAAAATGGGGGCAGAGCGGCAGGCGCAAACGGCGGTTGAGATTGCCCGCGAGCGCTGGTCGCACTACCAGGGGTCCCGCCGTATTCTGTTGGAAAAGCTGACCTTTGTGCGCGAAGACGCGCAGAATCACTGGACCGATCTGGCGCCTGTGCTGCTCGGCCGCACCCTGGTTTCGCGATAGCCGGTCGTAACATCCGCCGATTACCTTGCTCAAGTTACCCATACCGGGCGTGCATGGCCCTAGGTACATCTCACTCCCGTGCATTGAAAAGCCGTCCCCACACCTGTAGATAATGAGCATAGGAAGCATCCGGTGATTCTCGTCAGAAGGCGCTTCTGACGGCCATTTCCAGCGGCCACGGGAGACAGCACATGCAGATTGGGGTCTACGGTTCGGGATACCTGGGCACAGTCATTTCGGCCTGCCTCGCAGATTTTGGGACGCCGGTTTCCTGTTGCCATCCCGACCGCTCGCGCATGGTGGAAATGGCGCAGGGAAATATCCCGTTCTTCGAAAAGAATCTGAAGGAAATCATTCGCCGCAATGTGCGCGCCGGCCGGTTGGCTTACTCGACGGATATCGAATCGTTCGCGCGCAAGACCGGGGTGATCTTTCTGGCGGAAGACAAGGGCGAGAACTTGAACGACATCGTGATGCGCATTGTGCGGCTCGCGCCCAAGCCGCCGATCCTGACGATTGTGACGCCCGTCCCCGTAGGCACGGCCAATTCGCTGGAAAAGAATCTGAAAGATCTGGGACTGCAGGCGACCATCGTTTCCCAGCCGATGTTCTTCACCGACGGCTGCGCGGTTGAGGATTTCAACTGGCCCGACCGGCTCATCCTGGGCTCGACCTCCAATGAAGCGGTGCAGACGCTGAAGCAGATTTTCCATCCGCTGGTGATGCGCGGGGTTCCGGTGATTGTGACGAGCCAGGCAACGGCGGAACTGGTGCGCGAAGCGGCCACCGCGTTCGTTGCGACGAAAATTTCCTTCATCAACGAAGTGGCAACGCTGTGCGAGCGCGTGAACGCCGATGCGGTCAACCTTGCGCTGGCTCTCGGGCTGGACAAGAAAATCGCTCCCCGCTGCTTGCAGCCCGGAGCGGGCATGGGCGGAGTTTTCGCGGAGTCCGACATGGATTCGCTGGTACAGCTGGCGCAGTCGCACGGCGTATCGCTGAAGGTGCTCAACGCAGCACGCGACGTGAACCATCAGCTGGCTGAACGATTGGTTGAAAAGATAACGCACGCACTGAATTCCGTCGAGAACAAGGATGTCGGAATTCTGGGGCTGGCATTCAAACCGAATACGAACTCGGTTGCGGGCTCTTCGTCTTTGCGTCTGGCCGAAAGGCTGTTGTCGAAGGGAGCGCGGGTTCGCGCCTATGATCCGGTGGCGATCCCCGAGGCGAAGTCGCATCTGAGCGGATCGGTCCACTATTGCGATTCTGCCTATGCGGCGGCCGAGGGTTCTGACGCGCTGGTCGTGGGTACCGGATGGCCGGAGTTCCGCGCCCTCGACTTTGACCGCATCAAGAATCTGCTGAAGAACCCGGTCATCGTCGATACCAAGAACCTGCTCGATTCGACCCGCCTGCGCGCGCTGGGGTTCGAATACGTCGGCGTCGGCCGCATATAAATCGCCGATCACGGACTCAGTTTTCAACTCTCGCGATAACACCCTGCTATTTTCCAGCCACCTGATCCCGCGGGGGCCCCACGTCTCGCCGCATTTGCGAGACGCGGGAAGTAGTACGCGGGAAGTAGTACGAAGATGGACTGCCCGTCAATTGCTATAATGAAACTCTCGTGGTGGGAGTAGCTCAACTGGCAGAGCACCGGACTGTGGCTCCGACGGTTGCGGGTTCGATTCCCGTCTCCCACCCCAAGTTTCTGAATTGTTCTTGCAGGGACAGCCGCCTGGATTGTCCGGCCAAGCAGAGTGAGGCAGCCTGCCAGCTCTTGAAAGCACGGCCCCGTAGCTCAATTGGATAGAGCATCAGTCTTCGGAACTGAGGGTTGGGGGTTCAAGTCCCTCCGGGGTCGCCATCTGCTGTGAGGTCCTTCGCTGTGCTCAGGATTTCGGCAGCGTGCTCCCGCTTCGCTCACGCCCGCTAGGCGCCTCAAGTTCAAGTCCCTCCGGGGTCGCCATTTCCGTCGGCGTCAGATAAGATTCTTGCTCGGTTTAAGAATGAAGCGCACCTTCCATTTCCGCACGTCTTCCTCCGAACTCGGTCCGCTCGAGGAACGTTTGCTTGAGGCGCTCTGGAAGCGCGGCAACGGCACGGTTCGGGAGTTGATGGACGAGTGCTGTCACGAGCTGGCATACACCACCGTGATGACCACGCTCGACCGCCTGTTCAAGAAGAACCTGCTATCGCGCGAAGGGGAAGGGCGCGCGTTTCGTTATATGCCGCGGTTTACGCGGGAAGAACTGCATCGCGAGGCGATCGGCGAGGCTTTGCGCCAGTTGCTGAGCGCGAGTCCCGCGTCTTCTCTGCCGCTATCCTACTTTGTGGAGATCGTGACCGAACGCGACGCGCAGCTTCTCGATCAGCTGCAGCAGGTCGTTGAGGCGAAACGTTGTGAACTGCGCGCAGCCGAAGCGGATCACTCGAACAGTCTGAACAAGCCGGCCAAGGACAAAGCCTGATGTTTGCATTGCGCGGTATCGCCATCTCGTTCTCGGTTTTCTTTATGGTGTACTGCGCTTTGTCGTTGGCGGTCTCGTATTTCTGGCGCCCGGTTCATCGCTGGATTCAGCGCTATCGCATTCATCGCGTCGCGGACCTGCTGTTTGGAATCCGCATATTTCCGTTCGTGACCGCCGCGGTGATCACGGCGGCATTTACGGTGCCATCGTTTCTGTTGCTGGAGCCGCGGGCAATCGATGAGCCGCTGGGCGGCGCGCCGCTCGTGCTTGGGATATGCGGAGCCGCGCTGGCAGCGATCGGAACGGCGAAGGCGATCATCGCCCTGCTGCGGGCATCGCGAAACGTTTCGGGCTGGACAAGGGAGTCCGAAGCCGGCGACCCTGTGGCGAAAGTTCCCGTCGTGCGGATTCGTCCCAGCATCCCCGCGATGACCGCTGCCGGAATCTTACGGCCGCGGGTTTTGGTCTCGGGCTCCGCGGAATCGCTGTTGAGTGAGGGTGAATTGCAGACAACACTGCGGCACGAGATCGCGCACGTGCGGCGGCGCGACAATCTGAAGAAGCTTCTCTTCTGCTTGGTGGCCTTTCCCAGGATGCGAGCCCTGGAATCGGCATGGCTCGAGGCCACGGAAATGGCGGCGGATGACGCGGCAGTTTCAAATGCCGGGGAAGCACTCGATCTGGCTGCAGCTCTGATCAAGCTTTCTCGGCTGGGCTCCAACGAAGCTGTGGCGGATCTCACTGCCGCGCTGGTGCAGACTTCCGCGTCGATGATGAACGCCCGAGTCGAACGTCTCATAAGTTGGAGCGGCGATCGAAGCGAGGCGCCGCAGATCCTCTCCATCCGCCACGGCCTCGGCGCTGCGTTGGTGACGCTGGCTTTCTTCGCGATCACTTATTCGCACCTGCTCTCGGAAGTACACACCGCGACCGAGTGGCTGATGCGGTAAGCCTTCTTTAGAAATTAGAAATTCACCCGCACTCCCAACTGCGCGGCAAACGGAATGCCCACTGTTGTACCCGGACCGAAGAAATCTCCCAGCGCTCCTGAAGGAAATAACAACTGTTTCTGAGGATTGGTGATGGCCACCATCGACGTGCAACTCGGATCGGCGCAGATCTCGGTAACGTTGGCGAGATTGTTGACGGGATTCGGGAGCGCGGAAATATCGGTGACGTAGTTCGCGCCGGGATTGTTCCGGTTGAAGATATTGAAGAACTCCGCGAAGGGCCGGACTTCCCATCGATCACCGAAGCGGATCGGTCGGCTTACCCGAAAATCCGCCTGAATGTAAGGAGTTCCGCGAAACTCGTCGAGAGTCGTCTCCACCCCGTTAACGACGGCTCGAGTTCCCACGGGTGTGGTCAGCGTGATTGGCCTCGCCGATTCAGCCTGCGTCAAAGTCGTCAGCTCGACTCCTCCCGGGAGATGAAGAGTGCCGGCCAGCACGAATCGATGGCGGACGTCCTCTCCGGACGGCCCGTAATCACCAGGCCCGAACGCATTCAGAGGATCACACACGCCATTCACGTAATCGAAAAGCTCTCCCAGCAGACAGCCCCAAGTCTGCGCTTTGGAGAACGTGTAGTGCGCAATCAGATTGAAGCGGCGGTTGACGTTGCCCTGCGCCACGATCATCAGCGCGTTGTAGCTCGACCGGTTGTCGGACTTGAAAAGATTCAGGTTAGGCACGACGCTCTGCTGGTCGGCGTCATAGGTCGGGTCCGAAGCCGGAATCAGCGGCGTGAACAGATTCGCATCGCTGGTGAAGTTGTACGCGCGATAGCCGTGGTTGCCCTCTTCGTGGGTGAAGTCTGCGCTGACGGTCCAATTGCGATTGAACGCATGCTGCACGCCTGCGGTCGCGTGAATGGCGTATGGAGTCTTGTAGTTCGAGTCAACCAGATTCCCGGTCGCGCCCGCTCCGCCTTGAAGGCATCCAGCGCCCGCGAGCGAGTACGAACCGCTCGTGCCATTGAGCGCGCAAGCGCCGGTCACAGCGTTCGCGGAATTCACGCCCTGAAAAGCGGTGGCCCAGCCGTTCTGCGCGAGGTCGTCGTAGAACATGCCAAAGCCCGCGCGGAGTACGGTGTTCCCGCTATTGCCGGGAGAGTAGGCGATCCCCAGGCGCGGGCCGAGTTGCTTGCGGTAATCATGCGGGACGCCCGACGCCCAGGGAATTTGCAGGGCCTGCAAGGTTACGAATTCTGGATTCAGAGCCTGGCTGTTTCCCGAGCCGATGAAGAGTCCGAAAGTGGTCTGCCAGCGCAGTCCGTAATCCACGGTCAAATGCCGAGAGACGCGCCACGAATCCTCGGCATACAGGGCAAGCCGTTGTATATCCTGCGAGAAACCTCCATCGCTCGCGGGAGTGGTCGACGCTCCCGCGGAATAGTCGATCGGGAACTGTCCCGGATTCGCGGCATAGAACGTGGGATCTTCGGGGAACGTATACAAGGTTTCCTGATTCCCGGGAAAAGCGCCGCTCAATACGGGCTCGTGAATGAAATTCACGCCGAACTTGAAGGAATGATCTCCGGTCGCATGGTCGACGTCGTAGCGGAACTGATATTTCTCCTGATTGCGCAATGAAGGGAAGAAAGTGATTGGAGTGGCGAACTGATTGTCGCCATAGGTTTCGAAGCCGGAGACAGTCAGCGAAGTCGCGCTGAACGGGAAGGCCAAGGCGAATCCGAGCGTCGAATTCCGAGCCTGCGTGAGATGCAGCATGCTCGCGTCAAAGACAAACGTTCCCAGCCACGTGGGGCTGAAGGCGTAAGTGTTGCTGAGGACGGTGTTCCAGTAATTATTGTGGGTGGTCAGCCCGGTCGAGGGCAGCGTGGCCTGCTGCACCAGACTGTTGTGCGTCAGGTAGCTGTCTTCGGACGTTCGCAGGAACCACTGCGAACTGGTCGACTGCGCCCAGTCGAATCGCAGGGAGCCGAGGTAGTCGCGGAAAGGAACGGGAACGTTCGCAGGTACGGAAATCGACGGGACACCCGGAATCAAGCCATCCGAAGCGAGTTGCGCCAGAGCGTTGAACTGTTCGCTGCTCGCGGGACTATAGGCGATACTGGCATTTTCGTGGACGTATTCCAACGATGAAAAGAACCAGACCTTATCGCGTGTGATCGGGCCGCCGAGGGTGCCAACATAGTTTTGCCGCGAGAATGGCTGCTTGGGATTATTCACGCATCCGTTCGTATCGCAGGTTTGCGCCGGATTCTCGATCGGGAACCTGGCATTTAATGCCGCGGCACGCTCGTAAAATGCGCCGGTCCCGTGCCAGTCGTTGGTGCCGCGTTTGGTGGTGATGACGACCGATCCTGCGGTGGTTCCCCCCGTGTCGGCATCTTCATTGGCCGTGCGCACGGCAAACTCCTGAATTGCATCGGGAGAGAAATTCTGCAGAAATCCGCCAATCCAGTCGTCGGAGTTATCGCCGCCGTCTACCGAGAGTTCGTTGTTCAATCCCGAACTGCCTCCGGTCGAAACCGCAGTGATGCGCGCCTTCGTGGGATCGGAAGGCTCGACGGGTTCGGTTCCGGGGGCGAGATACGCGATGTTCGCAAAGCTTCGCGCCGCAAGCGGAAGCGTCTGAAGATCGTGGCTGGTGATTACACCTTGATGCACTACGCTGACCAGGTCGATTGGCTCCGTGGTGATCGAAGACTCTCCGCTTTTCACGTTCACCGTTTCCGATGCGGCCACCGGCTTCAATGTTACCGTCACCTCGCGCACTGAGCTGACTTCAACGGCAACGTTGGCCTGCGCGTCGGCGAATCCTGAGGCGGAAACAGTGATTCGATAGTTGCCCGGAGCGAGATCGTCGATGCGAAACTCGCCACGATCCTCCGACACAGCTTCCCGCTTCATGGAGGAAGACGAATCGAGCGCCTGGACGACGATTTTGGCGGAAGGAATGCGCGCTCCACTGGTGTCCTGGACCGCTCCCCGCAGAGAGCCCCTTGGATTTTGCGCGACTGAGATCGTCAGACAAGCAACCGAGAAGACGACATAGCAGAAAATGGCTTTCCGAAACAAAATTTTTCCTCGCTTTCGACACGAAGACGATGGGGATCAAAGTCCGGGAAGGGCCGCGCCTGCGGCCAACAAAGAGCGAGGGTATCTTGCTCACGCGCGCTACTACCAGCACTCGTAGCGCGGGTACACAAGCAGGAAGCAGGCAATGGATCTGTCTCGGCTTACGCTCAGTCGGACCAGTGTTGCGGAGTGCGCTCCCAACGGTGCTTCTTCAACTCCGCAAGAAGGCCCTTATCGAGAGGCCCCAGATCGCTGGCGGCAAGGTTCTGGCGCACGTGGTCCGGCTTGCGCATTCCAGCAATGGTTGTGCTGACGGTCGGATTGGAAAGGATGAAGCGCAAGGCCATTTCCGGCAGCGTCATGCCGGCGGGCACGATCTTTTTCAGTTCCTCGACGTGGCGGATAGTCTTGGGCAGATTTTCTGGACCGAAGTATCCGGCGCGCCAATCGCCTTCCGGAAAGCGGGTTTCGAGCGTCATTTTCCCGCCCAGGCTGCCTTCATCGAACGGCACGCGAGCGATTACGCCGATGTTCAGTTCCTGGCAGACCGGAAACAATTCATCTTCGGGAGCCTGATCGAAGATGTTGTAGATGACCTGTACGACGTCGACCAGCCCGGTGCGCAGAGCCAGGATTCCATTGCCGGGTTCCCAGCGGTTGATGCTGATTCCGAAAGAGCGGATCCACTTGTCGCGCTTCAATTTCTCTACCGTTGACCGGAAATCGGGCTCATCGGCCCATGTGTCGGACCAGACATGAAACTGCAAAACGTCGATGGTGTCGACCTGGAGTTGCTTCCGGATCAGGTCGGCATACTTGAAAACGTGCTCCGGCGAAAATACGTCGTGGTACTTATAGGTCGGCAGGGCCGGCCACTGCCCGTTCCCGGGCGGGATCTTCGATGCGGCGTAGAGCCGTTTACCCGAATTGTGTTGCATGGTCTCGCCCAGCAGTCCGTCACTTTTGCCGTCGCCGTAGGCCCATGCCGTGTCGAAGAAATTGCAGCCAAGGTCGATGGAGGATTGCAGCGAACTCAGGGACTGCCGATCGTCGGAGCCACTCCATCCACTCATCCCCCAGAGCCCGTAGGAGATATCGCTGACTTCAAATCCAGTGCGGCCTAACTTGCGGTATTTCATGATGCGTCCTTTCCTGTGATGGCGGCGTTGCCGGAAGCTATTGTGACGGACTGAACAGCATATATCGAAGTCGAATTGCGGGGCGAACAGGCAGCTGCAACGCAGGTCCTCGAGCATACTTGCGTGGCCGCGTGCGAGCCGTTTTTCTCCATACCTCAGGCCGTGTTACCTTCGATTTTTTTGATGGGAGTTATCAAAATTTTTGTGTCACGGCGACGGGTTTCGGGGTGTTTAATCAGGGTAGATCATATAGATGGAGGAGTGTTCCAAGTGAAATCTGAATATCCTTTTAATCCGACGCCCGCCAAAGATGAGGAAGTCAAGGCTCCGCCGTCCCGCTTCATCGACGAGAAGATTTCAGATGAAACCGGGACAGAAACCAAGAGTGACAGCGCTCTTGCGCCAGCCGGTCTCAACAACCCTTTCTGGAATTAGCCTCAAGCCAGCGCCAGTTCGCTGAAGCGGACTCGGCGCTATTTTTGTCTTTAAAATCGAAAATCGCTACCGGAGGATGGGCAGGCAGAGGCAGGGCCGCAGATTGAAGTCCAGCGTTGACATTTCTTCCAGAGCCGGATGAAGCAGGGAATCGCGGCAGGGTTCCAGAGTAATCACGAAGGGCAGGGAAGCTTTCTCGAAGCCGGGCTTCTGCAACAGCGAGTCGATGTTCAGGCGGTGTTTCGCCAGGATTTGTGCCAGGCGCGCAACGATCCCTGGCTGATCGCGCACAAAGAATCGCAAATACCACGGAGTTTCGAAATCACTGCTGATTGCAGGCGTGGTTACCTGGCTGGCTGCGTCCTTCTTCCCTCCGGCAAGGTTCTGCGCGACAAAGAGAACGTCTGAGACGACGGCAACTGCCGTGGGATCACCTCCGGCCCCAGCGCCCAGAAAGGCCATGTCTCCTCCGTACAGGCCGGAGGTGAGGACAAGATTCAGGTTTCGCTGCACACGCCCAAAGGGAGAGTTGCTGGGAACGAGGCAAGGACCCACGTCGGCAAAGAGGGTGTCGCCTTTCAAGTCGGCGCGGGAAATCTGTCGGATCGTACACTCCATTTCCGCCGCATAGTCAAAGTCGACAGCATCGACAGCGCGAATGGTCCGCGCGCGCACGGACTCCGGTTCGACCGGGGTATGCAGGCCGGCCAGAGCCAGGATCGCCAGCTTGGCGCGGGCATCGCCGCCGTCTAGATCCTCCGACGCATCGGCCTCGGCGTATCCACGCGCCTGCGCTTCTTCGAGCGCCTCGCTGAAAGGGATGCGCGCGCTTTCAATGCGGCTGAGAATGTAATTGCAGGTCCCGTTCAGGATGCCGGCGATTCCGTGCAGACGATCGCCAGACAGGCCGGTGCGCAGAGCGGGAAGCACCGGAACTCCTCCAGCGACCGATGCGCCGAATTCCAGCTGTGATCCGCTTCGCGCCGCCAGTTCCAGCAAAGCGGGGCCGTGCCGGGCAATGAGCTGCTTGTTGGCCGTGACCACCGACTTGCCGGACGCGAGAGCGCTGCGGACAATCTGGTCCGCTGGATTGAGGCCTCCAATCAACTCGATCACGATATCGACGTCTGATTTGAGGACAGAGTCAATGTCTTCCGTCCACAGCACATCGGCGGGAACCCAGGGCTGTTTCTTCCGTTCGACGTTGCGATTGCAGATCAGCGTGAGGCGTACGGGAGCGGCGCTGTTTTCACAAAGTATCTTCGCCACGGAGCGGCCCACAGTGCCAAAGCCGATGAGAGCGAGCTTCGCCGCGGCGGTGTGCCGCGCGTCCGCCGGGACGGTTTCTGTTGAAGTTGTAGTGTTCTTCGCCACGAATCGACTCGATAGAAATGATGGAAATGGAATTCCCTATGATACGTGCCAGGCACGCTCTCGGAAACTGGAATTCGTCCGATCGAAAAAAGAATACGGAGCAAGGCCGTCAGCGTTGCTCCGGTGTCTTTCCGTGCTCGCGCCAGCCTTCGATGATCAGGTACAGGACAGGGATGAAGAACAGGTTCAGCACCGTCGACATGATCATGCCGCCGAAGACGGTCGTGCCGACGGAGTGGCGTCCATTTTCGCCAGCGCCCGTCGCGAATACCAGCGGCACGACGCCGAGAATGAATGCGAGGGAGGTCATCAGAATCGGGCGCAGACGGATCGTTGCCGCCTGAACGGCCGCTTCAACCAGAGGCAGCCCGCGCTCGCGCAACTGCTCGGCAAATTCCACGATCAGAATCGCGTTCTTGCTCGACAAGCCGACCAGCATGACGAGCCCAACCTGGCAGAAAACGTCATTCTGCAGTCCGCGCGCCCACTGCGCTCCGAGCGCTCCCAGCAGGGCCATCGGAACGGCGAGCAGGACGATGAACGGCAGCACGAAACTTTCATACTGCGCCGAGAGCGTGAGGTAGACGACGAGCGTGCCCAATCCGAACAGAACCAGCGAGGTTCCGCCCGCCTGCAATTCTTCGAGCGAGAGTCCCGTCCAGCTATAGGAGAATCCCTGCGGCATCTTTTTGGCGAGTTCCTCCATTGTGGCGATCGCCTGTCCAGAGCTGTATCCCTTGGCCGGCGATCCATCGATCTCCGCCGAACGGAACAAGTCGTAATGAGTGATGACCTGCGGCGTAGTCGTCTGGGTGATATTGATCAGATTCTCCAGCGGCACCATCGCTCCGCTATCGGAGCGAACGTAGAACTCTTTCATGTCCTGCGCGGTGGCGCGAAATTGCTTGTCGGCTTGCACGTAGACGCGGTAGGAACGGTTGTTGAAGTCGAAATCGTTGACATAGTCAGAGCCCATATAAATGCCGAGCGTGTCGGTGATCTGCGAAAGCGGCACGTGCATGCTCTTCGCCTTCTCGCGATCGATGGTGACGACATATTGCGGATCGTTCGCGGTGAAGGGAGTGTAGAGCTGGGACAGGTCTTTTTGCTGGCTGCCCTGCCGGATCAGCGCCTGAGCCGTGCTGGCAAGGTCATCGAGTTTGTGTGCGGCCTGATCCTGCACTTCGAACTGAAATCCGCCGAACTGTCCTAATCCCTGCACTGCTGGGGGAAGCGAGGGAAACACGATGGCACCGGAAATTCCAAAAAGCATCGGGCGAAGGCGGTTCAACACAGCCGCGGCTGCGTGCTCGTCTCCCTTGCGCTGGGAATACGGGCGCAGAGAAACGAACATCAACCCTTGATTGGCCGCCGCGCCGGCAAAACTGAAGCCCGCAATGGAGAAAGTTCCCTCAGCTTCGGGAATGTTTGTCACTAATTTCGTGACCTGATCTTCGATGGACTTCGTGTATTCGAGCGATGCTCCCGACGGCGCCTGCACGACGATGATGAAGTATCCCTGATCTTCATCAGGAACAAATCCGGTCGGAACATGCTTGAACACGAAATAGGTGAGTCCGAGTCCGACAAAGAAGAGCAGCGCCATCGGCAATCGATAATTCAGCAGGAAGCGAAGGGTCCGACGATAGCCGGCAGTCGTGGCGCCGACAACTTTGTCGACTTCTCGAAACAGCCAGATTTTTCCGCCATGTTCGCGGCCCAGCAGCAGAGCGGAAAGCGCCGGCGTGAGCGTCAGTGCGTTGAAAGCGGAGATCGTGATTGAGAATGCGATGGTCAGAGCGAATTGCCGGAACAGAATCCCGGTTGTCCCGGGGAAGAACGCAACCGGCACAAACACGGCGACCAGCACCAGCGACGTCGCGATGACTGCTCCGGTGACCTCACCCATGGCCGCCGACGAAGCTTTACGGGCGTCTCGCTCGCCTTCCTGGATGTGGCGCTCAATGTTTTCGATCACCACGATTGCGTCGTCTACGACGAGGCCGGTGGCCAGAGTGATGCCGAACAGGGTCAGCGTATTGATCGAGAAGCCGAGAAGCTTGACGAAGGCGAACGTTCCGATCAGCGAAACTGGAATCGTGACGGCAGGAATCAACGTGCTGCGCCAGTCTTCAAGGAAGACGAAGATTACGAGAATGACGAGAACGATCGCGGTGCCGAGAGTGCTCAACACGTCACGGATCGACTCGCTCACTGCATCCGTTGTGTCGAATGCCAGCCGATAATGCATCCCCGGAGGGAAACTTTTCGAAAGACGGTCGAGTTCAGCTACGGCGCGGCGGTCAACGTCAAGCGCGTTGGCGGTGGAAAGTTGCTCGACGGCAATGCCGACGGCATCCTGCCCGTTAAATTGAAGATCCGAGGAGTAGTCTTCGGCTCCGAGCTCCGCGTGTCCCACATCTTTCAGGCGGACGAGAGTGCCGTCGGAATTGGTTTTCAGGATGATGTCGTCGAACTGCGCGGGTTCGCTGAGCCGGCCAATGGCCCGCACGCTGACTTGATAGTTCTGTCCGGGAATTGCGGGCTGCTGGCCGACTTGCCCGGCGGCAACCTCGACGTTCTGTTCGGCCAAAGCGTTGACGACATCCGGCGCAGTCAGGCCGCGTCCGGCCATGCGGTCGGGATCGAGCCAAAGCCGCATCGAATATTTGCGCTCGCCGAAAATGACAACGTCGGCGACGCCCGGGATTCGTTTCAGCGAATCCCGGACATAGACGTCGAGGTAGTTGCTCATGAAGAGCGTCGAATAGCGGTTGTTGTCAGAAATGACGGCCGCGCCAAAGACGAAGTTCTGCGACGTCTTGGTCGTGGTGACGCCGACATTCTTGACCGCACTCGGAAGCCTTCCAAGCGCCGTGTTGACACGATTCTGAATGTCGACAGTGGCGAGGTCAGGATCGCGCGTCAAATCAAACGTCACCGAGATTTGGCTGGTCCCGTCGTTGCCGCTGCTGGAGGTGATGTACTTCATCCCCTCGGCGCCGTTGATCTGTTGCTCGAGCGGAATGGTGACCGCGCTCTCGACGGTCTGGGCGCTCGCTCCGATGTAAACGCTGGTGACCCCAACTTGCGGCGGAGCCAGATTTGGAAATTGCGCGATGGGCAACGTCGGAATGACTGCCGCGCCGGCAAGAATAATCAGCAGCGCGCAAACCGTGGCAAAGACCGGACGTCGTATGAAGAAATCAACGAACATGAAAAGCAGGGCCTCGAATGCCGAACCTAAAGGCTAAAAATCCATACCGCAGAGGACGCCGAATACGCTGAGGTTGAAACCTTTGAATCTGATCTCGGAAAAAGTTTGAAAACCGATTGCGAAATCCAATCTTCGGCGTCCTTTGCGTCCTCTGCGGTTTTCATTTTCTCCAAACTTGAAAGGGGCTATCCCTGTGGAATCACCGGCGCCCCATCCAGCAAAAATTGCGTTCCGGAAACAATCACCTTATCTCCGGGCTTGATGCCCTGCTGGACTTCATAATCATTGCCCACCGTTTGCCCGATGGTGAGCGGCTGCTGACGGGCGACATATCCGCCGTTTTGCGGCTCGGCCACAAACGCGAAATACTGCCCTGCTAATCGGGTAACGGCCAGGATCGGAACTTCAGGATTCTCATGGGTTCCCCAGACCACGCGCGCGCGAATGAACTGCGATTGCCGCAGCGAGTCGTTTCCGTTCGCGATCCGCGCCTTCACCAGAACCGTCTGCGTGGTGTTATCCACCTGCGGAGAGATGAAGCTGATGCGGGTGCCGGCCAGCACCTTGCCCGTGCCGTCGATCACCTGCACCGGCAAGTTCATTTTCAGCTGCGACGAGCGTTCAATTGGAACATAAACATAGATTTCGAGACTTCCAGGCTGGTCGACCGTGGTCAGTTGGGTAGAGGTGGTAACGCGATCGCCCACTCGCACCGGGATGTCTCCCACGATCCCTGTTCGCGGGGCGACGACGCGGAAATAGTGCAGCTGTACTTCCTGCTCTTTGACTTGCGCATCGAGCGCATCCATCTGCGCCTGGGCAGCGTCCAGAGTCGCCTTCGCCTGATCGAGATCCTGCTTGCTGACGACGCCCGCAGCCGCGAGTCCCTCCGCCCGCTCATACTGCTGCTTGGCCAACGCAAGGTTCGCTTTCTGCGCGGCACGGGCGCTTTCCTGGCTCTTGACGGTCGCCTGCTGCTTCAGCGGATCGATTTCCATCAACTCGCTGCCCGCCTTCACGCGATCGCCGGAATGCACAAAGATCTGCGTCACCTGTCCTTCGACTTGCGGCATTATCACGGCGGAGTCGCGGGACTTCAGAGTCGCGACGTATTCCGAGCTATCGCTTACAGGCACGTCCTTGGCTTCTATCACCTTGACGGGCATCGCTGGCGGTCCGGCGGCTTTCGGATTCTGCCCGGAGTCTTTCGAACATGCAGCAGTGAATGCGACGGCCATCAATGCCGCGGTCAGCAGGCTTTTCAGCATTCGTCTATTAAAGCGATTTTCCATGAGGGTTAGGGTAATGAGACTACTTTACGCGAGCCGGACTCCGCTTTGAAAGCACACTTCACGCATATTTCACGGAGTCAGACGTAAGAAGGCGACTGAGTATCCATTGAGCGTGACCGTCATCTGCGCGGCCGGAGTGATCGCCGTTTCGTTTGGGCCGCCGGCCACACTGGTATCTTTGTCGATCACCAGCAATTTCGCGCTGGAAAATGTTCCCAACGCAGAAACATCCACTTCAACATCTTTCGAGACGCCGGGTCCATTGTTGTCGGTGGAGGCATCCACGGTGTGATTTGCGATCATGATGACGACGCTGTTGTCGCTGTTCACGACGGCGAGCGTCTCCAGATCCGTGCCATCCGTTGAGGTAGATTGCAGAAGCTGCGAGCCCGCGCCGGACGGGAACATCTGGCCCAGCCAGTAGTCCACCCAGTAGCTGAGCTGAAGAGCGCCGCTGGAGTAATCGACTTCGCCGTATTGCTTGTCGGCGCCGAAATCCCAGTGATAGAGCGCCTGCACGCCGGCCCGGCCCAGCTGTGAAAACACATAAGGCCGCCACGCCGCGAAAAACGGGCTTGATCCGCGCTGATCCGTCACAAACACCTGGTTCGGATTGCAGGTGCTCATTCCATTAGCGCCTTCGAAATCCGCATTGACGTTATTTTCCGTAACCCAGACCGGCACGGCCGCCAGCGCCGGGTTCGTTCCCATGTACGTGTAGAACGACTGCACGTCTGTGACGAATCCGGGAATCGTGCTGAAGATGGTGGCGTCGGAATCGCTCTGATTGCAGGTGGAATAGAAGTGGGTCGCCATGACATCTACATGCGCGCTTACCCCGTTGACGAAGACGGGGACCCAGGACTGAACTTGCCCGGAGAAGTCGGCCAATTCGAGCGCCGCAAACTTGATGGTTGGATCGATACTCTGCATTGCCGGCACGACTTCGTTGTACATCGTGACGTAATCCGACGGCGCCAGACTATTGTTGATGTTCGGTTCGTTGTAGATGCCCCACCACCTGACGGTGAAGCCCTGGGCCGACGCCGGGGACACATACACCTGCCCGCCCGCCGAGAATCCGCCGCTGTTGTAGTACTCCACCAGATTCTGCGCATAGCCCGCGAACGAAGCGAACGTGGTGTCGGTGAAAGGATTGCCGCTGTTATCTCCCGAGTACATGAAGGCGGGCGCTTTGGCGATCTGAAACTCAGGACTATGATCGCCCACGCCGAGAACCGGCTGAGCAATCGCATCCAGAGTCGAAAAATCCCACGCGGTGGAGTTCGTTCCTTCCGATCCTTGCGGCACTCCCTTGGAGACGCCTTGCAGGCGGATGTGATGTGGTCCAAGATTGCCGAGCGTCGTGGTCGCCGTGGAATTCTGAGTGAAGAAAGAAGAATCCCATTCGGCCGGCTGGAACGAGGTCGACATCGCGACGCTGAACGCCCCGTTCGTGGTCGTGGAGACCCTTATGGTGGCATCGGGCGGCGTCGTACCACCGCCGCCACCACCACCATTCGATCCCATTCCACCCCCGCCGCAGGCGACTGAAAACAAAGCTGAGGCACAAATGAGGAGGAAGCTGGCAATTTTCATGACCGGGGATTGTACTCCAGAAGATCGATTTTCTCTGTGATCATTCCAGGTTCGGCGGGATGGAATTTCGCGGATTGGTCCGGCACCAACCCAGGTTTAGCCGGCGATCATTTTGCCGAGGATTTCTTTTAGAAGCTTTGCGGCGACCGTGGCCGTCAATCGATCGACATCCCGCAACGGGTTGTATTCCACCAGATCGGCGCCGACGATCGGTCCGCGGATCGCGTGCAGATGCACAATGGCTTCGCGCACCGTCATTCCTCCCGGCTCACGGTGCGAGACGCCCGGAGCGAAGGCCGGGTCGAGAACGTCGATGTCGAAGCTGATGTATAGCGGACCTTTGGCCTGGAGCTTTTCAAAGGCAGGAAGTTGTTTCATTTCGATGACATCGACTGCAAATTTCTCAGCTTGCTCCCGCTGATGGCCGACCATCGTGCGAATTCCTATCTGCACCAGCCGTTTCGCCAGGCCAGCCTCCATGATTCGCGCGAACGGACACGCGTGGGAGAGGCGATTCCCTTCGAACTCGTCATAGAGGTCCGGGTGCGCGTCGAAATGGAAGATCGTCAGATCGGGGTACCGTTGCGCAAACGCCTTCACGATTGGATAGGTAATGGAATGATCACCGCCCAGAGAGACCGGCCGCTTTCCCTGGTCGATTAACGTGCCGATGCGCGCCTCAATGGCCGCAAACGCGTCCCTTTCTAAGAACGTAATGTCGCCGGCATCTTCGTAAATACCTGCGGCGCCGAGATCGACACCCAGTTCGGTCCACTTATTTGAGGCATTGCACGCCATGGCCTCGCAAATTTTCGGCGGAGCCTCGCCCGCGCCGCGCAGGTAGGAAGACTGGCCGTCAAACGGAATCCCCATCAGAACCGGTAGACCGTTATTTTTCATGTCGAAAGGATCATAAATGCTCATTGCTTCCGGTTGGCCCAGGCCGGGGTTAAGCCCCGGCTCAGCCCCTGTGGATTTCTTTTGATCTTCTATTCATTTCCGTTTCATTTTCCTGTAAGGGACTGGCGGCTACCTTCGGTGAAGTAGTTCATCTCTCAGGAGGAGATTCATGTCTAAACCGGGTATCCTGGCACAAGCCAGGCAGCACCTTGCGGTCGGCGCCAGCCTAGTGGCGCTCATCGCCAATCTCGGAACTCCCATTCCAGCCGCTGCACAAGATGCCGCAAAATACACGACCACAACTCCGATCAAGCACGTGATCGTAATCATCGGAGAGAATCGCACGTTCGATCAGGTCTTTGCGACTTACCAGCCAGTAGCGGGTCAGTCTGTTTCGAATCTGTTCTCGAAGGGCATCGTCAATGCGGACGGCACGCCGGGCCCCAACTTCAGCATGGCCGCGCAGTCGACGGCAAACGACGACAGCACCGACGGCTATCAGATGAGCCCTTCCGACAACACCCCGTATTCTGTGCTGCCGCCAGTTCTTGCCGGCGGATACACCACACCGCCATTTCCTGACGTCAAGACGGCCAAGCTCTATGAGAACGCCTTGCCTTCTGACTATTACGTCTACCTGACCACCGGCGGCACGGGACTCAGCCACGGTGCCGTCGACACGCGAGTCCCCAACGCAACCACGTTGCCGGACGGTCCATTCCAGCTGACCTCCGCCACGCATCCGTACGACGCCTACGACAATAGCCCGGTGCATCGCTTCTATCAGATGTGGCAGCAGGAAGATTGCAACGTGAGCAATGCTTCCAGTTGGAATCCGAGCGGCTGCAAGGCCGATCTGTTTCCCTGGGTAGAAGACACGATCGGCGCCGGATCCAACGGGTTGCCGCAACCTGCCGGATTCACGGACACGAGCACCGGGGAAGGCTCGACGTCGATGGGCTTCTACAACATGCAGCAGGGGGATGCCCCTTACCTGAAATCCCTGGCGGATCACTACGCGATGAGCGACAACTACCACCAGGCCGTGATAGGCGGAACGGGCGCGAACCACGTCATGATGGGAACCGGCGACGCAATCTGGTTCAGCGATGGCAAGGGCAAAGCCATTGAACCGCCGCACAATCAGATGATCAACGCCGGCCCGAACTCGGGTGTGGTCGATGAGGTCGAAAACCCGAATGCCGCGCCTGGCACGAACAACTGGTACAGCGAAGATGGTTACGGCGGCGGTTCCTACGGATCTGCCTCCTACGGTGGCGGAACTTACTCGAACTGTTCCGACACTACGCAAGCTGGCGTTGGCGTGATCACCAAGTTCCTCGCCTCGCTGAGCACGCCGATCAATCCCAACTGCGAAGCCGGTCACTACTATCTGCTTAACAACTACAACCCCGGATACTTCGGCAACGGCACGAACGCCTATAACGACATCGACGATCCGGAGCAGACCGTGTTCACCATTCCACCCTCGACACTTCGCAACGTCGGCGATGAGCTGAATGAAAAGGGCATTTCCTGGGCCTATTACGGCGACCAGTGGAACGCCTATAAGAAAAATCCGGACCTGAACTATGTGGTGCCGTGGAACACGTATTGCAACATCTGCAATTTCTTCCAATACTCGACGTCGATCATGCGCAGCACGTCGAGCCGGGCGAATTTGCAGGATACGACCGACCTGTATGCCGCAATTCACAGCGGCACGCTGCCGGCTGTTTCTTACGTGAAACCCGATGGATATCTCGACGGTCATCCGGCCTCTTCGAAGCTGATCTTGCTCGAGGGTTTCGTGAAGAAGATCGTGGACGACGTCAAGGCCAACAAGACGCTGTGGAATAGCACCGCGATCTTCGTGACCATGGACGAAGGCGGAGGCTACTACGACTCCGGCTACGTTCAGCCGCTCGACTACTTCGGTGACGGGACCCGGATTCCCCTCATCGTCGTTTCTCCGTGGACGACGGCGGGCCACATCTCGCACAGTTACACGGATCACGTTTCGATCCTGAAGTTCATCGAAGCGAACTGGAATCTGGCGCCGCTTACTAAACGGAGCCGCGACAATTTCCCGAATCCAATCACCAGCAGCAGCAACGCTTACGTTCCGCTGAACAGTCCCGCCCTCGGCGACTTGATGGACCTGTTCACGTTCAACAAGTAGCTGGAAGAGAACGCGAACCGGGAAATTAAATTGAGTGCCCCACTTCTGGACGGATTTTGCCAGAAGTGGGTTTTTTAGTTTTTCTCCGTGCGCCCCGAGAGATCTGTTTTTAGGCCGCAGAATCCCCCGCCAAAGCCCCGCATCCTTTATTCTAGGAATTACATTCTTATGCCGAAAACAAAGGTCCCCGGCACTACCGCCGTCGAATCTGCTCCCACGAATGGTTCGAAACTCGCCAGCTACAACCCTGAGCGCGAACGCGTGTTCGCCGCTTACCGCCAGTTTGGATACCTCGAAGGCGATCTCGATCCCCTTGGATTCCTTCGTCCACGCCCGACTCCCGAACTTGAACGAGACGGCGAGTATGCTCGCGAGGCCCGCAACATCTACTCGAGCACGATCGGGGTAGAGATCAACCACCTTTACGCTCCCGAGCGGCGGCATTGGGTCTTCGAGCGCATGGAATCGGAGCCTCCGCAGGAAGATCAGCAGCGGATTCTCGACCTGCTCATTCGCGCCGATGTTTTCGAGCAGGTCATGCAGCAGCGTTATCTCGGCAGCAAGCGCTTCTCGCTCGAGGGAGTCACGGCCCTCATCCCCCTGGTCGATGAAGTCCTCGATACCGGCTCGCGGCTGGGCGCGATTGAGCTGGTTATGGGCATGAGCCATCGCGGGCGCCTCAACGTCATCGCCCATGTCGCCAAACGTCCGCCGGAAGAAATTTTTGCGGGATTCGAAGATGTCGATCCGCGCAGCGTTCTCGGCTCAGGTGACGTGAAGTATCACATGGGCGCCACGGGCGAGTACATCACGCGCAGCGGCGGTAAGATCCACATCCACCTGGTTTCAAATCCAAGCCACCTGGAGGCAGTCGATCCAGTGACTGTGGGCCGCACCCGCGCCAAGCAGGACCGGACCGGCGAAGGCGGCCGCGGGAAATATCTGCCGCTGCTCGTCCACGGGGACGCGGCGTTTGCGGGGCAGGGAATTCTTGCCGAGACGATGAACTATGCCGATCTGCCCGGATATACCGTCGGCGGAACGATTCACGTCGTCGTCAACAACCTGCTCGGATTTACTACCAGCTATACCGAAGAGCACTCGACGCGCTTTGCTGCATGCATTGCGCGCCGCCAGTCGATTCCCATCTTCCACGTCAACGGCGAAGACGTCGATGCAGTCGTTCGCGTGGCCCGCATGGCCGTGGAATATCGTTACCGCTTCGGCACCGACGTCGTGATCGATCTGATCGGTTATCGCCGGCACGGCCACAGCGAGGTCGACGATCCAACGATCACGCAGCCCTTGCTCTACAAGAAGATCAAGCAGCATCCGCCGCTCTGGGAAATCTATGCCGACGATATTGGCGCAAGCGATGCGCAGGCGAAGGCTGAAGCGGTCAAGACCGATTTCGAGGCCGCCCAGAAAAAAGCAGGCAGCATCAAGCAAAAACCTTTGCTACGGGAACTTCCGAAGTATTGGGACAACTACTTTGGCGGACTCTATAGGCCGGAATACGACGTCGAAACCGGACTTTCACCGGAAGAGTTATCCGAACTCACCAGCCGGTTGACGACCTATCCGGAAGGCTTCCACATCCATCCGAAAGTCAAGAAGCTGCTGGAACAGCGGGCGGAGATGGGAACCGGAAAGCGCCCGGTTGACTACGGAATGGCCGAGGCCCTGGCCTTTGCCAGCCTGGTGAAAACCGGCACACATGTCCGCATGTCGGGCCAGGATTCCCGCCGCGGTACGTTCAACCAGCGCCATTCGGTCCTCATCGACATCGAGAACGAGGACGAATATGTGCCGCTGGAAAACATTGCCGCCGATCAGGCTCGCTGCGAGATTTACAACTCCACGCTATCGGAAGCCGGAGTTTTAGGTTTCGAATACGGCTACAGCCGCGACTATCCCGAATCGCTTGTTTTGTGGGAGGCGCAATTCGGCGACTTCGTCAATGTTGCGCAAGCGATCATCGATCAGTTCATCAGCGCAGGCGAAGCCAAGTGGAATCTGCTTTCCGGTCTAGTCATGCTGCTTCCACATGGCTACGAAGGCCAGGGGCCGGAACACTCCAGCGCCCGTATCGAGCGTTTCATTCAGCTGGCTGCGAAACACAATATCCAGATCACGCAGCCGTCGAATGCCGCGCAATATTTTCATCTGCTGCGGCGGCAGGCGCTGCGCCACTGGCGCAAGCCTCTCATCGTGTTTACTCCGAAGAGCATGCTGCGGCATCCGGATGCGAGTTCTCCAATCGAGGATTTCACGCACAAGCGATTCCTGAACGTCATCCCCGACACGACGGTCGGAGAAGCCGAGCGCATCCTGATCTGCACCGGGAAGATCGGGCACGAACTCCAGGCCGAGCGCAAGAAGCGCAAGGATGCGAGCACTGCGATCGTCTTTCTGGAACAGATGTATCCGTTCCCGGAAGCCGAAGTCTCCGCCGAGTTTGATCGCCACGGCAAACATGCCGACATCGTCTGGGTTCAGGAAGAGCCGGCCAACATGGGAGCGATGTTCAACATGCTGCCGCGCCTGAAGCGCGTTGCCGGAGAACGGCCCGTCCTCAGCGTGAAGCGGAGTTCCGGCGCCAGCCCGGCCACAGGCAGCGCGAAAGCGCACGAAGTCGAGCAGAAGACGCTGCTGACGCTGGCCTTCACGATCAAGTAAATAAGCAGGTGTTTTATGTGCAGAAGCTAGAGGCAGCGCAGAAATGCCGGCCGAAAAGAAAACCCAAAGAAGTTAAACCTGCTCCGCCTTGTCGCTGCGAATGCAGGGCCTGCGACGTAGGGATTCACTGCGGCAGGAAGCCGGACTGCGAGCACCCTTCTTATACGACTAGGCGGAGTACGCACTAGAGGCCTCGGTACGCCTTTCCTCTACACCTTTACGTCTCTGTTCCTTCTCGACCCACTCCACGAAAAGCGCGCGAAACTCGTCCTGTGTATAGATACCCTTATGAATCAGAAGGGTATTCATCGCGTAAACCGTAGCCTTGAATCCCTCATCCCGCGATGCCAAAACCAACGCTTCTTCAAACGACATACCTACTCCTCCGATAGACCGTGCGAATGGCAATCAAATCATTTCGCCGGGGAAGAGTCAATCGGCCATTCTTCTCATAACGTACTGGAAGGAATGTTAACCTAATCCGCACCGCCATGCCTTCGTTGCACAATCCTCTCCGCATCGCCATTGATACGGGCGGCACTTTCACCGACTGCATCTGGGTTGATTCCTCAACCCGCCGCTTGCGAATGCTCAAAGTTTTTTCGACGCCAGCGGATCCATCCCAAGCGATTTTCGAAGCCATTGATCAAATCCTGAACGGGGTGCCCCAGGTCTCGCCTCCCTTGCGAGACATGGGAACCTCCACTGATAAGCCAACGGTACGAGATTTCATTCTGTTGCACGGCACAACGGTCGGCACAAACACTCTGCTGGAGCGCAAAGGCGCCCGCACGGCGCTGGTCACGACCGCAGGTTTTGAAGACGCCATCGAAATCGGACGCCAGGCTCGTCCCAAGCTCTACGATTTCTTCTTCGAACGTGTCGAACCGCTGGTTCGGCAGGATCTTCGTTTCGGCATCAGTGAGCGGACCGCAGCCAACGGTGAGATTCTGCGATCGCCAGGCGAGCAAGATCTGCTGGCGCTTTTCGAGAAGCTTGCATCTGTTGAGCCGCAGTCCATCGCTGTCTCTTTCCTTTTCTCATTCGCGAATCCGAAGAACGAAAGCGCGATCGCGGACGCCCTGAAGCCGCTAAACGTCCCTCTATCCGTGTCTCACGAGATACTGCCGGAGTTTCGCGAGTATGAACGCACCTCGACCATCGTGATTAATGCTTATCTGCAGCCGGTGATGCAAACGTATTTGCGGAACCTGGAATCCCGCTCCCGTAGAGACGTTGCGAGCAACGTCTCTCCCGCCACGAAGACGAATGCTCAAGCGAAGAAAACTCAGGCCACGTCCGGATGCCCGCGCATCTTCGTCATGCAATCTTCTGGCGGGATCACTGCTCTTTCCACGGCCGCCCGCGAACCGGTCCGCACAGTTCTCTCCGGTCCTGCAGGAGGCGTCGTCGGCGCCACCGCCACTGCTCGCGGCAGCGGATTCGACAAGATCATCGCCTTCGATATGGGAGGCACCTCGACTGACGTTTCTTTGGTCGAAGGGGAAATCAAGACCGCGAATGACGCTCAGATCGCCGGGTTCCCGATCAGCGTTCCGATGCTTGACATTCATACGGTCGGCGCCGGTGGAGGCTCGCTCGCCCGCTTCGATGCTGCCGGTGCTCTCCATGTGGGGCCGGAATCCGCGGGAGCCGATCCCGGCCCGATCTGCTACGGGCGCGGCACGCAGCCGACCGTCACGGACGCGAATCTCCTTCTCGGACGACTGCAGGCGGATCGGTTCCTTGGCGGAGATTTCACACTCGATCTCGAACGAGCTCGCCGCATCACGCGGGAGTGGCTGAACAAGCAAGGCTCGAATCTGCCTCTGGAAAAGTTCGCCGCAGGCGTCATTCGAGTCGTCAATGCCACCATGGAAAAGGCGATCCGCGTCGTCTCTATCGAACGCGGGCGCGATCCGCGCCACTTTGTCCTCGTCGCTTTCGGTGGCGCCGGCGGCCTGCACGCCTGCGCCCTGGCTGAAGCGCTCAACATTCCGAAGGTGATCATTCCTGCATTTCCTGGCGCTCTCTCAGCTCTCGGGATTCTCGCCAGCGACGTCGTCAAAGATTACTCGCGGACGGTTCTATGGCGCGTTTCGCGAAAAATTCCTGGGGCGAAGTTGAATCAGGAGTTTGCTGCGCTTGAAAAAGCTGCGGCCAGAGATTTTCGCGGCGAATCCTGGCAAGGACATCCAAGATTTCTGCGCACCGTCGACCTCCGCTACCGGGGACAGGGTTATGAACTCAATCTTCCACTTTCGAGAAATCTTGTGCGCGACTTCGAAGAAGAACACCGGCGTCGCTACGGCTACGCTCACGCGAACCGTGAGATCGAACTGGTGACACTGCGCATGCGAGCCGTCCTCAAGTCCGCCCACGAAAGTGTAGGGGCGGACGCATTCGTCCGCCCCCGAGCGAAGCGAGGTGTCTTGTCCCCACTCGAAGCCACGGTCCTGTTCGATGGCAAGAAAGCAAAAACGAAGATCTGCGATCGCGAAGAATTATCGACGGCCAGACGCTACCAAGGTCCGGCGATCATCACCGAATACAGCGCCACGACGGTCATCCCTCCCAAGAAGCGCTTCCATATCGACAAGGCCGGCAATCTGATCGTCAGCGTTTGAGCGTTGCATGCCGTAGTTTGAAGCGGCTCTCCACAGAATTGTTAAAGTTCGATGAAAATTGGCCTGCCCGACGCGTCAACCGGGTACGGAAGACTAGGTCCTGAGTACCGCCTTCGTTACAATCATGGTGTGAAACCGAGCATATTCGTTGTCGAAGACGATCCCGATATTTCCCGCCTGGTTCGCCATCATCTGGAGAACGAAGGCTTCGTCGTGCGCATCTATCCCACGGGATTAACGGTCCTCGCCGACGCGGAGCGTCAGCGCCCTGCTCTTTTTGTCCTCGACATCATGGTTCCGGGCAAGGACGGCCTTGAAATCTGCCGTTGCGTCCGCCAGACGCCCGGTCTTTCCTCCGTTCCCGTAATTTTTCTGACGGCGAAGAGCAGCGAAGCCGACCGCGTTCTCGGGCTTGAGCTTGGGGCGGACGACTACATCGCCAAGCCCTTCAGTCCGCGCGAGCTGGTCGCACGCGTCAAAGCGGTGCTGCGCCGCTTCGAACGCCCGTTGCCGCCAAGTCCCGTGACAGTCGGCGAGATTGAAATTGATCCCTCAGCGATGACTCTGACCGTGCGCGGAAGCATGGTTCCGACGACCGCGACCGAATTCCGGCTGCTCGATTATTTTGCGCGCCACAAGGGTCGCGTCTTCAGCCGCGACCATCTTCTGGATTCCGTCTGGCGCGACACTGCCTACGTGACGCCGCGATCGGTCGACGTTTATGTCCGCCGCATTCGCGAAAAGATCGAGCCCGACCCCGAAAATCCACGCTACCTGAAAACCGTTCGCGGCGCGGGATATCGCTTCGAGGCCCCGAAGTGACCAGAGAATTCGGGACGAGGACAAGGTGAAGAACCGCATCTTCTTCAAGCTGCTCGCCGTCTTCCTGATCGTCATCGCCGCTACTGCCGCCATCCTCGACGTCCTGATCGGGAATGCATGGCAGACATCGATGCGCGTGGAGATAGAGCGCAATCTCACGCAAAAGACGTTGCTGTTCGCGCATCGCGTCGAGAACGACCACACGCACTCCCTTGCAGACATTGCCTCCCAGGAAGCACAGGCGGCCGGAGCCCGCGCCACCATCATTGATGCCTTGGGAAAAGTGCTTGCCGACTCGCAAGCCGATCCGGGGACGATGGAGAACCATGCGACGCGCAAAGAGTTCTCTGCCGCTCTCTCGGGAAAAACTGGCGAGAATGAACGCCGCAGTGCCACGCTCGGCATTCCGTTTCTCTACGTTGCCGCTCCAATTTCCGGCGGAGCGGTGCGACTGGCTTACCCACTCTCCGACCTGCAGGCGGTACAAGGCCAGGTTCGACATCGGCTGATCCTGGGGTCCATTCTCGCGGCGATCGTTGCCTTGCTGATTGCCGGCGCTGCGTCCATCTGGACCTCGCGCCGGCTGCAACGGATCGTCGACGTCGCTGCCCGCATCGAGCGCGGCGATCTTCGCGCCCGTGTGGACGAGAGTCCCATCGACGAGATCGGGCGCGTGGCCGCAGCGGTCGATAAATCCGCCGAGCAGATCGAACGCAGTTTTGCGGCGGTACGCTCCAGCCAGCGCCAGCTCGAGACGCTGCTCAACAGTATGCAGGACGCGGTGATTGCGGTAAGTTCCGACGGCCTGGTACGTTGGGCCAACCAGCCGATGGATCGCCTTGTCCCGCAGCGAACCCGGCTGAATGCCCCGGTCGTCGAAACCATCCGCGATCCCGATTTCCTGGCGACAGTGAAAGCCGCTACGAATGGTAAAGAAGTGAAGACGGCGCGTGCGACCTCGATTGTGCCCGGCCGCGCCTTCGACGTCACGGCTGCCCCATTGCCCGATGGCGGCGCGGTCGCCGTGCTGCGCGATCTGACCGAGACCGAGCGCGTGGAAAAGACGCGGCGAGATTTCATCGCCAACGTCTCTCATGAACTCCGCACGCCGCTGACCTCCATCCAGGGATATTCGGAAACTCTGCTCGACACGCTTCCTGTGAATTCCGATTCCACGCGCGAGTTTCTGGAGATCATCCGGAAAAACGCAGCCCGCATGGCCCGGCTCACCGAAGATCTGCTGACCCTGGCGCGAGTCGAATCCGGCGAGACGCGCTTCGATCCGGAACCCGTGGCTCCGCTCGAGCTATTGAATGACGCCGAAGAAAGCTTCCGCGAGGTAGCCCGCACGCAAGGAGTCGAACTGAAGATCGTAGAGGATTCCGTGGAGTCCCTGCCGCAGGTGCTCGCCGACCGCGAGGCCATCCATCAGGTATTTTCGAACCTCGTCGATAATGCGATGAAATATGGCCGCTCGGGCGCGCGTATCGAACTTGGCGCCCGCGCCGCCCAACGCGGCATCGAATTCTACGTTCGCGATTACGGAGCGGGGATCTCCTCTGAACACCTGCCGCGTCTTTTCGAGCGCTTCTACCGTGTGGATAAAGCTCGCTCCCGCGAGTCGGGTGGCACCGGGCTTGGCCTGGCAATCGCCAAGCACATCATGCGCGCTCACAGTGGATCGATCCGCGCCGAAAGCGAACTCACTCGCGGCAGCACATTTCTGTTCACCCTGCCCACCGCGTGAGTCGTGCGCGCCCCTGAGCGCAGGGTTTCTGTATGATGGACAGCCACGCAAACGCAAATTAACTGCGAGCCAAATCTATGACCGATCAATTTGCACTCGCCGATTCCGCCGCGCAGGTCATTCTTTCCCGCACCGCTCTTCGTCCGAAGACCGGACTGGTTCTCGGTTCCGGCCTCGGAGCCTTCGCCGATTCGCTGTCTGACGCCACTCGCTTTCCTTATGCCGAAATTCCCTCATTCCCGCAATCCACGGCCATCGGTCACGCGGGGCGCATGGTAGTCGGCAACGCCGGGGACATCCCGGTCGCGGCGATGCAGGGTCGCGTGCATCCATATGAGGGATACACCGCACAGGAAGTGACTTTTCCAATTCGAGTGTTCGCGCGCATGGGAATTCGCTCCGTCATCCTCACCAACGCCGCCGGAGGCATCAATCTCGGCTACTCCCAGGGAGCGCTGGTGCTGATCCGCGACCACATCAATCTGCAGGGGACGAATCCGCTGGTCGGTCCCAACGACGACCGGTTCGGCGTGCGCTTCCCGGACATGACGCACGCTTACTCGCGGACTCTTCGCAAGATTGCCCAGGAAGAAGCTGCCAAAATGAACTTTACGCTTCACGAAGGCGTCTATGCGGCGCTGCTCGGCCCAAGCTACGAAACGCCGGCGGAGATCGAATATCTTCGCCGCATCGGCGCCGATCTGGTGGGCATGTCGACCGCAGCTGAGGTGATCGCGGCGAGACACATGGGATTCAATGTCCTCGCAATTTCCTGCGTTACAAACATGGCTGCAGGAATTCTCGACCAGCCCCTTTCGCATGCTGAAGTCATGGAAACCGGAGAACGAGTGAAGAGCAGGTTCGAAGCACTGTTGCGCGCGGTGCTACCCCGAATTGCCGAAGCGCGGTAGAGACGTAGTTTGCTACGTCTCTCTTCCGGGTCAGGAGATTTTCTTTGAGATCAATACTGGAGTTCCTGCAGCGGAAGTTGCAGGGGCGGGTAATTCTAAACGAAGATGTGCGGGACCGTGCCGATTATTCCGTACCCGCTAACAGCTATAATGCTCGTCGACTTCATTTTCCCGGAGGCACTCATGTCGCAAGCGGTCCCCGATAAATACAAAGACCTTTTTCAGAAGCGCGCGTTCGCCAGCCTCGCCACACTTATGCCGGATGGCCGTCCACAGGTCACCCCCGTGTGGGTTGATTTTGATGGTGATCACGTGATCTTCAACTCCGCCCGGGGCAGGCAGAAAGACCGCAACGTTCGGCGCGATCCGCGCGTTTCGCTGGCCATCGTCGATCCAGAAAATCCCTACCGCTATCTCGAGATACGCGGCCGCGTGGTTGAGATTACCGAGGAAGGCGCCGACGAGCACATCAATAAGATGGCGAAAAAATATCTCGGCGTCGATAAATATCCCTACGCCCAAGCCAACGAAGTCCGCGTGATTTACAAGATCAAGCCGGAGCACACGACGGTCATGGGATAAGTGGCGCCGGCGTCCTCGCCGGCTGTCGCGCGGGCACCTTGCCCGCGCGCGATCTGACTATCAGAGGAGACCTCCATCCGCTCCTATAACCTCTGCTTCCTCGGGTTCGGCAACGTCAACCGCACGCTCGTTCGGCTTTTGGCAGATCGCGCACAGGAATTGCGCGACCAGTACGGGATCACTTTCCGCGTGACCGGCATCGCCTCGCGCCGCCTGGGATGGATTGCGAATCCGGAGGGGCTGGACTCAGCGGCTCTGCTCTCAGCAGGCGTGCCAGATCCGAAATCCCAGTCAATCGAACACAGCGACGTCCGCCACTGGCTCGCCGTTGCCCACGCCGACGTTCTCTTCGAAGCCACTTCGCTCAACGTGGAAAGCGGACAGCCCGCCATCGACCACATTCGCGCCGCCCTCGAACACGGAGCCCATGCCATCACCGCGAATAAAGGCCCGATCGTTCATGCCTACCGCGAACTGCGCGACCTCGCGGCGAGGAAAGGCAAACGATTTCTCTTCGAATCGACCGTGATGGACGGCGTGCCCATCTTCTCTCTCTTCGACCAGCTTCCCGCGATTCATCTGCAAGGCTTCCACGGAATTCTGAATTCCACGACCAACGTAATCCTGAGTCAGATGGAAGAAGGCCTGAGCTTCGATGAAGCGCTGAAGAAGGCGCAAGAGCTTGGCATCGCCGAGACTGACGCCACTCACGACATCGACGGCTGGGACGCCGCCGTAAAGACTGCCGCGCTGATCACGGTGCTGATGGACGTCCCGATTCGCCTCGATCAGATCAAACGCGAAGGCATCCGCGACCTGACCCCCAGCGCAGTCCGCAACGCCAAACGTGATGGCTGGCCGTTTAAGTTAGTCTGCCGCGCCCGCCGCACGGACGAGGGCGTCGAAGCCAGCGTAGGCCCGGAGAAAGTCCGAAGCAGCGAGCCGATGGCCCGCATCTCCGGCACATCTTCCTATGTTTATTTCGAGACCGATATCTTCCCAGGCCTGGCCGTAACAGAAGAGAATCCGGGCCTCTACGCGACAGCCTATGGCCTGCTTGCAGATTTCGTGCGTGCCGTGAAGTAATGTAGCCACGGACGGATTCGTCCGGAGGTGCGCGCAACGTGATAGAAATAACGTGATGCAAACTGCTGACAAGATTCTTCCCGCCCTCGACCTAACCCACACTCGCTCCCAATTCCCCTCGCTCCACCAAACCGTCAACGGCCATCCCGCCGCGTTTCTCGACGGCCCCGGCGGAACGCAGGTTCCGCAGCGTGTCATCGACGCCATCAGCGATTATCTGCGCCGCGATAACGCCAACACCGGCGGAGCCTACTCCACCAGCCGCCACACCGATGCGATGATTGCCGAAGCCCGCGCGGCCATGGCCGACTTTTTTCACTGCGGCGCCGACGAGGTCGTCTTCGGACCGAACATGACGACTCTGACGTTCGCCATTTCACGCGCCATCGGGCGCGAACTCAAGGCCGGAGACGAAATTGTCGTCACCCGCCTCGATCACGACGCCAACGTCTCGCCCTGGATCGCAATGGCGGAGGATCGCGGCGTGACCGTCCGCTGGGCCGAGATTCACGACGCCGACTGCACCCTCGACATGTCCGACCTCGCCTCGAAGATCAATGCGAAAACAAAGCTGGTCGCAGCCGGATATGCCTCCAATGCCGTCGGCACCATCAATCCGGTCAAAGAAATTGTGCAGCTGGCGCACAAAGTCGGCGCCCTCGCTTACATTGATGCGGTTCATTACGGCCCGCATGGATTGATCGATGTCGCCGCGCTCGACTGCGATTTTCTTGCCTGCTCGACCTACAAGTTCTTCGGACCCCACATGGGAGTGCTCTATGGCAAGCGCGAGCACTTGAAGCGACTTCGCCCGTACAAGGTCCGTCCGAATACGAATGCCATTCCGAACTGCTGGGAGTGGGGCACGCTGAATCACGAATGCATTGCGGGCATCACGGCGTGCGTGGAATACATTGCCGATCTCGGCCGCCGTGCATTGTCACAGAACGGGGTGCCTCATCCAACGCGTTTTTCGTTGGGTGGGAACAACGTAACCCGCCGCGCAGCCATTGAATCTGCCTATGCAGCGATTCACGAGCACGAGCGTAATCTAACGGAACGTCTGATCGCGGGAGTGAAGAAAATCCGTGGCGCAAAAATCTACGGCATCACCGACCCCGCACGCTTCGACGAACGCTGCGGAACGCTCGCTGTAAGAATCGACGGCCACACTCCACTCGAACTCTCGACGAAATTGGGTGAGCGCGGATTCTTCACCTGGGACGGCAACTACTACGCGCTGAACCTGACCGAGCACCTCGACGTCGAAAAGTCCGGCGGTTTCCTGCGGATCGGGCTCGTGCATTACAACACGACCGAAGAAGTCGATCGCCTGCTTGCAGCGCTCGGCGAAATCGTGGGCGGGTAGCGCTGGTAATGGACCATGTGGAGACAGCCGCCCCCGGCTGTCGGGGTGGAGCGAAGCTCTGTTGCGGCAGCTGAACAAATCCGTCCCTACAACCTCGATTCCATCCTCTTATAAATCGCAAGGCCGCGCGTGTGCGCGTCCGGCACCCAAATCGTGGTCATCGAGATGAAGCGGTTTCCCTTCAGGATGTAAAAGGCATGTCCGAAGGCTCC
Organism: uncultured Acidobacteriota bacterium; assembly: GCA_963763845.1. GTDB lineage: Bacteria > Acidobacteriota > Terriglobia > Terriglobales > Acidobacteriaceae > Sulfotelmatobacter. The sequence goes on along the minus strand of CAVXPX010000001.1, from coordinate 442,487 downwards.
GAACATGGCGTGATCGCCAACGCCGGGAACTTCGACGAAGCCCGGCACTGTAGTCTCAATCAGCCGTTCGGCCGCCCACTTGTCTTCGCCGCCATCGGGGCTCACGGTGAATGAAAAGACGCGCCCGTCCTCCGGAGTCTGCGTCAGCCCGAGCCCCTTGATCGCCCCTTCCAGCGAGTTGGCGTTTTTCATCAGAGCGGGAAGATTGTCGGGCTTGGGGCCCGGACGCGAATTCACTTCGTCCGCTTGTTTTTTTGCTTCGACGATCGCCATTTGACGAAGTTGGCCAAAGGCCTGGGCGTTTGTGTAGTAGGCGCAACCGGGGACGTCATCCTCGACAATTTCGGCGCTCTTCTCCACCGCGACTCCGAGGATTTGCTGGAGCTCGGCGGTCGAGAGCAGTTTGCAACTGTCACCTTTGCTCACGATTTTGACTTCGCTCGAATCGTTGCCAGTCACCGCCGATGCGTAGCTCGAAACTTTATGTTTTACCCAGTACACGCCGTACATCGCGGCGGCGGCTCCGGCGATGACGAGCACAATGAAAATCCCTGCCACCCAAAGCAGCACTTTTCCGACGCCCGAACTCTTCACCGCTGGTGCTGCGGTCCGCGGAATGGCTTGCGGCTGGACCGGTGTTGGCGGCGGCGCGGATTGTGCCGGAGCGCTCGGTGGAACGGCGCGCGCTCCGCACTTATTGCAAAACGCGCCTGTCATGGGCGCGCCACAACTTACGCAGAACCCCATTGGATACTCCTTCTACAGAGGCGGATCGATTCCTTCACTTGTGACGGATGAGAGCTGCCCCTGTCCCCAAAGCGGGGCAATTGTATCCCTCTTTCGCAAATTCGTGAACCAGGATTGTGCCCAAAAAGCGATCAGCCCGGGAGGCATCCCGGGCTGATCGAGAACTCTTCGGTTCTGGAAGTTTAGGGCCAGCGCTTCGCTGTATCTTCCCATCCCGCGGCGCGCACCGGCTGCGGCGCTGGAATGCTCGGGGAAGAAGGGATAGTAATCCGCGACGTGGGTTGCGGTCCGTTGACCGCGGTCGCCAAAGCGGGTTTCGACATGTCGGACAAACTCTCTTTTTCCTCGGAGAGCAGAGGGGCGACCAGGCGCAGCGCCTCCACTTCCTTCTCCAGACGCGTCAGCTCCATCTCTTTCTGCCGCAGCACTTCGTAGACGTTTTTCATATCGAGGCCACCTGCCATCTATTCGGTCACTCCAAACCTTCCTTCGCACTTTAGCAGAGTTGCCTGTGTTGTCAAGGGTTTCGGAGGCAAAATGGAACTTCGATGCGCAAGTACCTGCCATTCCAAGCCCTTATAAAAGCGGGGCTTGGGCCGTTTAGCGGGAAAGGAAGAGCATGGCAACCAGGAAGGCCAATGCTAACAGGACGGCCACCATGTATTTGTGCGCCCTAAACCACGACTGCTGAGGCTCAAGGGTGGCGCTGAATACCAAGTCCGGGGGGCCGGCTTTTGCCTTGGCTGGCAGCGTCGCCTCTTTCCCGGAGGTTGCAAGATTTTGCACAGTCGGTTGGGCCGGGCTGAGGTCTTTCTTTGGGGTTTCTGGCTTTGGTGTGTCTGGCTTAAGCGTCTCCGGCCGGACTATTGGCGCGCGTGCTGAGCTTGCGGTACTCGCAGCGGGAGGATTTTGCTTTGGAGCAACCGTCACTGGTGCAGCCGACAGAGCCGCCGCAGCGAACGCTCGTCCCTCAATTCTCGGGGTAGAAGTTTTCGCGGGAGCGCTCGTGGCGGCCAGCGGCTGGGGTTTCCTTAATTGCCCGCGCCATTTCTTCTCCTCGCACTCCACGCACAGGACGCGCGTCGCCGAGACCGGAAATCCGCACGCCTCGCATTTCTTCAATCCGCGCAGTACAGGAGGAACGTGGCTCAACTCATTTTCTGCAGGCTGCGGGGTATCGACTCCATCCTGGGCCGCCGACCAGAACAGCTTTTTCTTCGGCAACGTAGTCTCGGGCTCCGGCACAAGCGCGGCCGGCGGTGCGAGCTGGGCGACTGCGGGCTGGGACGACTCGCTCGCGACCGACGGAGTAACTGTCTTTTCAGAAGGGGCTTCCGCGGCTGCTGGGTGAGCATCAATCGGGGGAATGTCGAACACTTCGACATCGAGGATCTGTTCCTCAAACTTCGAATCAGCGGTTTCCGCAGTCTCTTGCTGCTTCAACTGCTCCGGCAGGCTCTCCGTGGCCTGCGCCATCCGCACGGCCGTCTCGACCATTCCGCTCAGACGCTGCACCGCGGTAAGGTCGCGCTCGCCGAACGCATGCGCCTTCCCGGAAAAAAGTTCGAATACGCCGAGCACCTCGTCGTCATTGACGACCGGCATCACGATCACCGACGCAATCCCGAGCTGCCGGCAGACTTCGTGGTTCACTCGCGCATCGCGCTCGGCATCATCGCAGCGCAGCGCCCGCTTCGTCCGGACGCTTTCGCCCGAAAGCCCAAACTCGGTGGACAGCAGCGCCCCCAACTCCGGAGCATTCGAGCCGGAGCTGGCACGGCACAGCATGTCAGACATTCCATGCCGCCGCAGCGCAATGGCTGCCCCGCTTGCCCCGGTAATGTATTGCGCCCGGTCGGCCAGCAACTGCAGCGCGGCATCGAGATCGCGCTGCGCCATCTCGGCCAGCGAGCGTCCCTGGTCCTCTCCGGGAAATCGCACCGAGGCTGCCGCCGTCCGCCGCGAGGCAATCACGGCAGGTATGCCGTTTTCCGAATTTCGCGTTGAACTGTTTTGTTGCAGAGTCTGCTCCCCGGGAACGATAGCGCGCTTAACCTGAACTCTGGATTTTGAGGGTACCTGATAGCAGTCTCGCGCCCTGCGCTCACCCTGTCAACAATTTAGCCAGCCGGGCCCCTGTGACGAAAGTAAGGGGGAAGGAGCTTTCAGCAGTCAGAAGATATCTCATAAATGGTTTTGCGGTAGGCCACGGCTTTTGAGCAGCCAGCCGAAGGAAGGTCGGATTCCGAGATGATGAGCCAATGATGGAAGGAACTAATTGCTAATGGCGAATCACCACTTGCTGTCGTGCAGTGGGCTGAAGGCTGAGAGCTGAGAGCTGAGAGCTGTCAGCTGCGCCCTTACTGTTTTCTCCGCAGCGCCGACTGTGCCAGCCGGTTGGCCTCGGCATTGAACTCGCGCTTCACGTGCGAGATGGAGAATTTCAGCGACCGCGCCAACTTCTGACAAGTCCAGTGCAGCGAGTAAAGCCGAGGGCTGCGGCAGGTATATTGCCCAGTCATCTGCCGCACGACCACTTCAGAATCCGAATAGACGTGGAGTTTTCTTGCCTTGAGCGCCACCGCATATTGCAGAGCTTCCATCAGAGCGGCGTATTCGGCGACGTTGTTATCCTGATTGCCAATCCACTTTGCGATGCGGACGGGGCCGTCCGCGACACCGCTGATCACGACTCCAATACCTGACGGGCCCGGATTTCCCAGGCACCCGCCGTCCACATAGGCCACCAAATCTGCCACTTCGAGTGTTCTCGCTGTACTCTGCACTGTGCCCCGAAGCGTCCTGATCGTCAAGGCGATTATTTGGTTCCCTTTCATCGGGTTGCGGTTGCCTTCCGCGCTGTGAACGTTTCTGTGCAAAACGCGGCCCGGTAAAAATTGTCAGGAAGTAAGTTTTTCCATTACAAGCATTTGCATTTTCGATTATGCACAGGGTGAGAAAGAGCGATTGCACCAATAGTTTGCGTTGACTTTTATGAATGCTCTGTTAACTTTGCATCGTCGACGGTCGAAAGGGACGGCACAATAATATGAGCCGACCCAAATAGACTGAGTGATCAGCCGGGCGGGGCGACCTGCCAGGCGACCAGACCTGAAAAAACCGACGGCGCTGCGAGGTGCAGTTGGGGTTTGGAACTGTGAAAGCAGTGATCTCATCAAGGGGTCGTGACGGTACATGCATCCACGCTGTTAGCTCCCTCGCAGGAGCGGGCGGCTAGAGCATAACCAATGTCACGGCCCTTTCAATTTTTCCCCGCCTGATCTGATTCCCCTGATTGACAATGCAGCTCTTCGGACGCACAATACCGCGGTAAGTTACTCCCTCCCCAAAGTCAAGTTCCGCCCGCGAACTCTTTCCTTCAGGGCGCGGCCCCGGGCCCTTCACGTAAGCAGTTCCACATGCGTCCATCTCACGGAGGAAAAATGAATCGCATCGGTATTCTGCTGTTAGCAGTAGCCTGCTCGCTCGCCCCCGCTGCCGCCGCTCAGGATGCGGTCAAAATCCTATTATCATTTAACGGCACTGAGTCCGAAGGCAACCTCATCTTCGACTCGGCCGGCAATCTCTACGGCACGACTGGCGACCAGTATGATCCATCCTTGATCACGGTCTTTCAGCTAAGTCCAAATGCCGACGGAACCTGGACCGAAAACGTGCTTTGGACCTCCACTGGAGGCAACGAACCTCTCAACATTCGCGCCGGAGTCATCTTCGACGCCAGCGGCAATCTCTACGGCACTTCGCAATATGGCGGCGCTTCCAATTGCGGCACCGTATTCAAACTCACCCACAACTCGGACGGATCGTGGACGGAAAACAACCTGCACGACTTCGACTGTACCGACGGTAATTGGGCGATCGCCGGGGTGATTTTTGATAAGTCCGGCAATCTCTATGGCACGACCACCTTTGGCGGCGCGTTTAACGCCGGCGTGCTTTTTCAACTTACGCCGAATGGGGATGGTACGTGGACCTACAACATCCTGCATACCTTCACCACGGGTAGCGACGGCGCTTATCCGGGCCACGGCAGTCTGACCTTCGATTCCAAAGGCAACTTGTACGGGACCGCCTCGGGCGGCGGGTTGAGCAGTTGCCCGGTCCTTTATCCCGGTTGCGGCACCGTTTTCAAAATGTCGCCGAAAGCCAATGGCACATGGTCGTTCAAAGTTCTCTACAGCTTCACCGGCGGCAACGACGGCGCTGGCCCGGTCTATGGCGTCACCTTCGACAAAGCGGGAAATATGTACAGCTCCACCTACGCGGGCGGAAAATATCAGGACGGCACCGTCTTTGAACTCGTCGCCCATTCCAGCGGCAAATATAGCGAACGGGTCCTGCACGCCTTCCGGGGCGGCGACGGCCTCAATCCATTCAGCGGTGTCATCTTCGACTCCGCCGGGAATTTATTCGGTAGCACTTGGCAGGGCGGTACCAACCAATGCTTCAACGCCGATGGTTGCGGTGTCGTCTACGAGCTGTCGCCCAACGCATCCGGCAGCTATACCGACAACAGCCTGGTTCACTTCCACGGCACGCCCCTGGCGACCCCTTACAGCAATTTTGTAATGGATAGTCTGGGCAACCTCTATGGCACCGCCACCGGATACGGCATGTATGCCAGTGGCGAGATCTACGAGGTGATCCGGTAGCGCACAATTGTTGCCGGGCGCGTTTGCTTGAGATGATCGCATCAAGGGGTCGTGACGTGACGGAAAATTTTTCCACGCTGTAAGCTCCCTCGCAGGAGCTAGCGGCTGGAGCATGACCGACGTCACGGCCCTTTCAATTTCTTGGCGCCGCTTTTCTCGCGCCATCGAACCCTCTCGACCAAGAGGTTTCCGCTGCCATTGCATTCTCCGTGGCTCGGTGTCTCCGTGGCGGGAAAACCGGCCAATTCCTCACTGAACCCTTACCGCAAGTGCCACAGAAACGATTCAATGCCTAAGAAAAACGATTTAGCATCCAGCCCTTCGTTTGTGGGATAATTCCCAGCCGTAATCATTTCTCTCGCGCGTGCTTCCTTATTGAACCGGCACGCCGGAAGGCAAAAAATCCGATGGCTAAGAATCCCCTGTCCCGTCGCCAGTTTATTCAGCTCGGCACCGGCGCGATCGCCGCCACAACAGTCGCCAAAAATATCCTGCAACCTCACTTGCTCTCGGCTGCGCCTCGCCGCCTCGCGCCCAGCGATACCATCCGCTTCGCCTCGATTGGCACTGGCATTCGCGGATGCGAGCATCTGGAAGCGTCGCTGAGCGTTCCCGGCATTGAGTGCGTCGCGGTTTGCGATCTCTACGACAGCCGCCACACCGCTGCGCAGGAGGCCGTGAAAAATCCCAGCGTGCCGGCAACTCGCGACTATCGCTCGATTCTCGACCGCAAAGATGTCGACACTGTTCTCATCGCGACCATGGATCATCAGCACCGGCACATCTTCGAAGACGCCGTCGCGGCCGGGAAAGACGTGTACTGCGAAAAGCCGATGTCGCACACAGTCGAAGACGGGTTCGCCATGATCGAAGCCGCGCAGAAGCATCAACGCATGGTCGCCGTCGGCAGCCAGCGCGTGAGTTCGATTCTTTATGCGAAGGCGAAAGAGATCTACGACTCCGGCAAGCTCGGAGAAGTCTTCTCCATCAACGCTTACTGGGACCGCAACTCGCCCAGCGGCGCCTGGGTCTATCCCATTCCGCCCGACGCCAGCGAAAAGACCATCGACTGGAATACGTTCCTCGGCAGTGCGCCGAAGCGTCCGTTTGATCCGGTCCGCTTCTTCCGCTGGCGCTGCTTCACCGATTACGGCGAGGGGCTCGGCGGAGATCTTTTCGTCCACCTGATCTCCGGCATTCACTTCATCACCAGCACGAACCAGCCCGCGCAGCGCGCGCAATCGAGTGGCGGACTCTATCATTTCAAGGATGGCCGCGAGTTCCCCGATCTGATCGAAACTCTGTACGACTACCCGAACTTCCGCGTAACGGTGCGCTGCAACCTCAACAACAATGGTGGAGAGTTCATCGGCTTCTACGGAACCAAAGGCACGATGATCATCAAAGACTCGACCCTCACCTACAGGCCCGAAGATACCCGCCCCGAGCCCGAGGGCTATTCGATTTATGGATGGCCAAAGGCGCTGCGCGACCAGTATCTCGAGAAGTGGCACGAAGAGCATCCGGAGCCGAAAGCACTGAACTGGAACATTGACGAAATGTCCGAGGCGTACACGGTTCCTCCGGACTACAGCGACACCGCCGATCATCAGGCCAATTTCTACAACGCGGTGCGCACTCGCAAGCCGGTTGTCGAAAACGAAGTGTTCGGTAACAATGCGGCCATCGGATGCCACCTGGCGAACTTCTCGTACTTCAACAAGACGGTCGCAGTCTGGGACGGAAACGCAAAGAAAATCGTGAAGGAATAGAAAGCAAGCAGGAACAAGGGGTGCCCCACCCTTGTCGTGAGTTTTGCTACAGGGTGGGGTTTTTGACGTTCAGATTTTTTCTAAGGCTAGGTCTTGGGCAGCACAATCAGGTTTTGCGCTCCTGTGATGCTATGCGGCGACCCCGGCGCCTGCGTCACTCCGGTTGATGTCACGGTAAACACATACAGCTTGCCCGTCGACTGGGTGATGGCGTAAAGGTGATTCGCATTATCCCAGAACATCTGGAGGATTGCATCGCTGGTCAGCAATCCCGTGTACCTGGTGATGGGATTTGCTCCATTGAAGTGGAACAGCTGCAACCCGGAATCCCCACCGACTGCCAGGAACTTGCCCGGAGGCGACATCCAGTAGTCGATAACGTTTCCGACCAGCACTCTCGGCATGTTCTTGTACGTGCTGGTCGTAGTCAGGTTTCCGGAGCTATCCGCGGTGTAGGTGGCCAACTCATAGGGGCCCGCGCCCCCAAAGTTGCTATTCATCGGCTGCACCGCGATTGCGAGATGGTTGGTCGGATCGGCCGCCGCCAGCCACGGACACCAGAAGTATCCCGACGCGATCGTCGGAAACGGCGGATTGAAGTTATTCAAATACGACAGCGCTCCATCGCTGGCCCGCTGCACTCCAATGATCTCCGGGCCGAAGTGATAGCAACTCGACGAGTATGCATACACATTGTTTCCAATGAAACTCACCGGGCTGTTATTGGGCGGCCCTCCCGCCAGGTCGCCAATATAGGTGAGTGCGCCGGTCGAGTGGTCGATGCTGTACGACAGGTAATCGTTGTTCGTTGTGTAGTAATCCCCATACAGCGTCGATCCGGTGTGATCCAGATAAACGCTAATGAGTCCGCCACCCATATTCGTCACCGCGGTCGTATCCTTCAGCGTTAGTGCGCCATTTGTGCCGATGGAGAACGAGTCGATGTTGTTGCCCGTCTCATCGACTCCAAATAACCATGACCCATTCACGGCCATATAGTTCATATTGTCGTGAAAAGGCGATCCCGAAACGCCGGTAAGCGATCCATTCGTAGCGGCTGCGTACGCATTGATCTGATATGCGTTGGTGCTGCTCACATATCTGGACACATATACGTATGCTACCGGGGAACCTGGAACGAAGCTGTCAGTTGATGAAGACGCGGTCTGAGCGGATGCCAGAACTGTACTGGCGCAGACTCCTGCCAAGGCAAGCAAGCACATCCCAACCTTGCGAACCATAAAACGACCTCATACCCATTGCGGGAATTAGCGATCGGACAAGCGAAGACTTCGATGCGGCCTAAAGGCCGTCAGTTGGCCTACATTCCGCCCTACACATTTCCTAGTAGGACAGTTTGGAAGAGCCCTTTCGTTGGCATTAAACCGGCCGGCAACCCAACGCCGGCCTGTATCATGCAACGGACGGTGGGAGCAAGGGACCACGTGCGAGCCGGCGCGGAAGAACGGAGCTTTAGCGCCGCGTTAGCCGGACTCTATGAATCGGGCTTCAGCCCCCCCTACTTCGCCTTAATTATTTCTTCTTCTCCGGCAGATACTTCTTCTCGATCGAAGCCACGATCACATAATTCGGATCGACCATCTCGTTGAAGTGCAACTTCCCGACCTTCGACAGCAACTCGTAAGCGTCCATCTCCGACAATCCATAATCGCGGTGAATCCAGTACACCAGTTCCGTCAGCGCAATTCGAGCCGCGTCCTCTGCCGGGCGATATGCCCCCACGGTCATGATGGCGTCATCATTTTCAAATTGCGGCCACTCGATATGGCGTCCCTTGATCACGCTCAACTGCACCCGCGCTTTCAGGGGCACCTCGATCGCCGATCCCGCGGCCTCGCCATCTCCCATAGCCGCGTGCCCGTCACCCAGATAAAGCAGGCCGCCTTTCACATTCACCGGAAAATAAACCGTATTCCCCACCGAAGCTTCAGGAGAATCCATGTTCCCGCCGAACTCCGCCGGAACAATCGAGCTGCGCGCCTCGCCATTCGCGGGCGCCACGCCAATGCAGCCGAAGAACGGATGCATCGGAATCTTCACCGAGAAATCCGAATCGAGGGCCTTGAACGTCGCCGTGTTGTCAGCATGATTAATGGGATAGAACCATAACCGGTCTTCAAACGGCTTCACTTCCAGCATGGGTGTGTAGTGCGAAGAATTAATCGACCCGAACCCGGGCGAGAATGCGCCCACTCCCATGTCTCCATCCACTTTCAGGTCAAGAATCTTGACCGCCAGCGTGTCGCCCGGCTCTGCTCCTTCCACATAAAAAGGACCCGCCAGCGGATTATCGCCCTTCGCCATATCGGGCGTGTCCCCCGGCTTCTTGATCCCGTTTCCAAAGCAGTCGAGCGTGTTGGTGTCAAGGATGTCGCCCGATTTCAAATGCGCGACCGGCTGGGCAGTTGCAAACAGGAATTTCACATTGTCGTGGGTCGTCGTGTAGTGCACGACATTCTGCGCCGCCGCGAACCCGACGCTGAGCAGAAACGTAATCGAGATGATGATGGGACGCATGAAGGTCCTCCAGTCAGGGAAGTGCGAAATGTGTACGATTGTCGCACGATCTCGAAGCCCCGAAGCCGGACGCACTACCATCGTTTCGCGTGCGTTGACTTGCCGATTCCCCTAACGTAAGATTCCCGCCAATTGTCGCGTCATTCGGCCTGCTGGTGTTCCGGAGAGGAGGCGTGATGCAATTGCGCCTGGAGAGTCGCCCCATAGGGGAAGTCTTCGTGGTCCAATGTCACGGCCGCCTTGTTGCCGGCAACGAAGTCTTCACGCTGCACTCCCAGATCGGCGACGCGATCGAGAAATACGGCGACGTTGTCCTGCAACTCGATTATCTCGAATTTGTAGACAGCAGCGGGTTAGGCGCGATGATGCGGCTCATGCAAGCCGCCCGCTCCAAGGGCGGAGACCTTAAACTGAGCGGCATTCCTCCGAGAATTCGTAAAATCCTCCAGCTCACTCATCTTCTGCCGCAATTCGAAAGCTACGATTCGATGGAAGAGGCAATCACCGCCGCCTATCTCGGATCAAAATATTCCCGCGGCAAAGCCGGAGACGTCCGCCCCAAGATGTTGTGCGTCTATGCTTCCACGGATGTCTGCACGTTTTTGCGGGAAGTGCTCTGCAGCGCTGGATTCAACGCCCTGACCACGACCGTTATCGACGATGCGCAAATCCTGCTGAAGGCGACGAAAGCGAAGCTGGTCGTGCTTTCCGGACGCATTCAATCTCTGCGTGGACGACCCGTGCGGCAGGCGCTGCAGGAAATTGTTCCCGACGTTCAAATCCTGGTGCTGGATGAGAATTTTGCGAGCGGCGATCCCGGAGAAGCCGCGGAGAAACTTCTCGAAGACGTTTCCCGCATTCTGGCTCCGGCAAACTAGCGGACCCGGTCCGCGCTTTTTCTCACTTGCTTCCCGCCGTTCCCGTCTTCGAAGCGCGTCCCCGCAGCAGCACGATCGCCAGCATCGGCAGGTAAATGAAGATGACGACGAGCCGTCCGACTTCGGTGAACGAATGCGGCGGGTGATACCAGCGCCACATTCCCGCGCACCAGCTGAAGAACACGGTCACGATGATTTCCCGGCGCGTCTTGGGAATCAGCCAAAGGATCAGCGCGTCGAAAAACCATCTTTGCGGCATGCACGCCGTCAACACCAGCAGAATCGCATCTCGATCCCGGTAGCGAAGCAGCGCCAGAAGAATCAGCGGCCCCGGCAAAACCAGCAGGGCGATGAAGTGTTCGTAATTGTGAAGTTGTCCCAGCCAGACCACGGGCCATCGTGGAAACGCAGCCAGACTCGCGATGCCGACCACGATACACGCCCAGAATCCCCGTTTGCTGAGCCGCGTAAGAAATATCGGAAGTCCCACCTGCGGCTTCGCCATCGTGACCGGCAAGAGCAGGGGCAAGAATGCGCCCGCCAAAATGGCCGGAGCCCATTGCACATACAGCAGCGCGATCCAATACGGATATGCAAGAAAAACCAACAGCTTCTGATATCCCTCGCGCGTCAGTCCGAACGCCATCAATCCGGAACTGATCCCGAAGAAAATGCCGGCGGCGATCTCCCGTGGCACCCGCGCGAATGGCAGCCCAAACAGCGCCGCCGTGAAAGGATATTGCTCGAAGGGAGTGTCGTAAGGATTCTGCCGCGCAAGCCATCTCTGCGCCAGATGAATGGCCCAGCCGAAGTCACCCGCTCCCTGATGCAGCCGGCGCATCAGGAAAAAGCAGAATGCGCCGGCCGCGACTCCAATCAAGGACGAAATCGCGATTCGCCGGCGCATGGAAAAAAGATGGAAGGAAAGCGAAAAGCTACCTTACCAGATGCTCACCCGCTTGTCGGGAGGCAGATACAAACTCTGCCCGGATTTCACATCGAAGGCCGCGTACCACGCATCGACATTGCGTACAGTGTCGGCGCGGTATTGCCCCGGAGCGTGCTCGTCGGTCATGACCTGCGTGCGCAATGCAGCTTCCCGCTCCTTTTCTCCCCAGTTCTGGCCGAACGCAATGAAGAACTGCTGATCCCCCGTAAAGCCATCTTGCATGGGCGCCGTGTTGCCGTCGAGCGAAGCCTTGAACCCGTCATACGCCGCATGAATTCCCGCCAGGTCGGCGATGTTCTCTGCCAGCGTTTGTTTGCCGTTCACATGCAGATCGGGAAAGGGCGCGTAGGTGTCGTACTGCGCGGCGAGTGCGGCCGTCGCGGCCTCGAAATGCTTCAGGTCTGACGGAGTCCACCAGTTGCGGAACCGTCCCTGCGCGTCGAACGTGCTGCCTTCGGTGTCGAAGGTATGGCTGATCTCGTGTCCGATGACGGTGCCGATGGCTCCATAGTTTGCCGCAGGCGGCGCCTTCGGATCATAAAAAGGAGGCTGCAGAATCGCGGCGGGAAAATTCAACGCGTCCTGCAGCGGCAGATTCACCGCGTTGACCGTCTGCGGCGTCATCGACCATTCTTTCCTGTCCGGTTTCTTTCCGAGCCGCTGAACTTGCCGCTGATACTCCGACATGCTGCCGCGCCATATATTGCCAAACAGATCGTCCGGCTTCACCTCGTAATTGGAATAATCGTGCCAGGTCTCCGGATATCCAATTCCGACGTAGAGCGCTGACAGCTTCGCCTCGGCCTCTCTCTTCGTCGACGGATCCATCCACGAGAGCGCTTCAATCCGCTTGCGGAACGCAGCAATCAGGTTCGAAACCATTTCCTGGGCCTGCGCCTTCGCCTCCGGCGGAAAATATTTCTCCGCATAGACTTTTCCGACCGCGTCTCCCAGCAGTCCGTCGACGACGAATACGCCCCGCTGCCACCGCGGACGCTGTTGCTGAGCCCCCGACAATTCCTTGCCGAAGAAAGCAAAACGCTCTTCCGCCAGCGCCTTCGGCAGCACTCCCGCATACGCTTCAATAAGGTGGAATCGCAGCCAGTCTTTCCACGTGTCCAGGGGAATTGATGCGACCAGCGCCGATTCTCCCGCGAATGCTTCCGGCTGCCACACGATGAAGCTCTTCACTCCGCTCAGACCCGCGCCGCGAAAGTATTCATCCCAATCGAGCCCCGGCGCCTTCTTCGCAAAATCAGCCTGCGTCCACGTATTGTTCGCCTTATAAATGTCTTCGTTCTCTGCCAGCGGACGATGTGTCTTGGCGATCAGGTGCTCGAGTTCGAGAATTGTTTTCGCGCGGCCTTCCGGATCTGAGAATCCCGCCAGCCTCATCATGTTCGCAATCTGCGTTTGATAGTGCGCGCGCAGCGTCGTCATGTGCGCGCTGTCCGATACGTAATACTCCCGGTCGGGCAATTGCAGTCCGCCCTGCAGCAGATATGGAGTGTAATGATCCGGATCGTTGAATCCCGGCGCCACCCACAGTCCAAACAGGTGCGGCGTATGGAAATTTGTGTTGTTCAGCGGATCCACGTCGGCCCGCAACGTCTCGCCGAAGTGATGCGCCAGCTCTTTCTTGTCGTGGATAGCGTCAATCGCCTCGAGATGCGAACGCAGAGGCGCCAGTCCCTTTGCCTCAACCAGAGCCTCGTCCATGTACGAGTTATAAAGATCGGCCACCTTGCGCAAAGCGGAGCCTGACGGTGGATTCGATTTCGCAATCTCGGCAATCAGGTCCGCCGTGCGCTTGTTGCTGAGATCGCCAAGCTTGGTGAAAACGTCAATACCGGCGCGGTCCGGCGGAATCTGCGTTCGGGCGATCCAGTCGCCATTCGCGTACTCGTAAAAATTGTTGCCCGGCTTGACCGAGCGGTTCATGTTGTCGACGGCTATTCCGTGCTGTTCTTCAGTCGAAGGATTTTGCGCAATCGCGATCACTGCAAACAGGGCAAGGCAGGGCGCACCAAACTTCCACAATTTCGGAATTCGTGTCATTGGAGGGCTCCAATTAAAAGGCAGGTTGAAAATGGCTTTCTCGTATGGCTGCTCAAACGGTTTGCTACCAGCTATTAGTGTAACGCCGCCCGCGCCGCGGATGCAGTATGCGCGAACTTACCGCGAACCGTTGCCGCAATTTCCCACGACGGAGCCACAGGGGGTGCTTATCAGGTCCTCTTTCACCGGATGTTCTCGCCGGGCCTGGAGCTCCACAATGCCGTAGTGTCCGCAAACCTTCTGTTCCTTCGGAATCTCCGTGACTCCGCATCTCCGTGGTGAGGATTCCGGGTTAGGCAGAGCAGCGCCGCTTGTGCCAAGCCGTCGCCTGCTCGTACGCATGAGCCAGGCGCAACACCAGATCCTCCCGCCAGGGCGGACCCGCGATCTGCATCCCAACCGGCAATCCGCTTGCGGTGAACCCGCAAGGAACCGAGATTGCCGGCAGTCCCCACACATTGAACGGCCGCGTATTGCGCAGCAACTTCAGTTCCGCCGGACGCAGCGCATCTGCATCCGACTTGAGCGCCGCAATTGACGGAGCCGCGATCGGCGTCGTAGGCGTAATCAGCACATCTACATCGGCGAACGCGCGCCCTATATTTCTGCGAGCTTCGTCCAGTTCGCGCCGCCGGGCGATATATTCTCCCGCCGAAATCTCTTTGCCCGTGAGAATTCGACGCAAGGTCTCCGGGAGATACTTGCCGGAGTGGTTCGCGACATTTTCCGCGTGACAGGCGTACGACTCGGCCGCCTGCAGCGTGCGGTCGGTCGGCACATTGAGGGAAACCTCGCGAACCTCCGCCACCATCGTCTCGATCCCGCGCAGCGCATGATCCATTGCCGAGGCGATTTCCGCATCCAGATCGTCAAAGAAAAACGCGCGCGGAATGCCCACACGCATTTTCTTCACATCTTCCCGGACTGCCGACACATAATCCGCCACCGGAACATCCGCGGTCGTAATGTCCGCCGCATCGTATCCGGCAATCGCCTGCAGCACCATCGCCGCATCCGCCACGCTGCCGGCAATCGGACCAATGTGATCGAGCGACGGAGACAGCGGAATAATCCCGCGGCTTGAGACCCGACCATAGGTCGGCTTCAGGCCAACGCATCCGCAAAGCGCTCCCGGTTCGCGGATCGATCCTGCCGTATCCGTCCCAATCGCCGCGATCGCAAGCCCCGCCGCAACTGCCGCGGCCGACCCTCCCGATGACCCACCTGCGATCCGGCTCGTATCCCACGGGTTGTGAATATCGCCGAAATGACTGACCAGCGAACTGCCGCCGTAAGCCCACTCGTGCAGATTATTTTTTCCGAGGATGACCGCGCCCGCCTGCCGCAGTCGTCTCACGATCTCCGCATCTTCCTTCGGAACGCGGTTTTCCAGCAGCGCCGTGGCCGCCGTGGTGCGGACTCCGGCGGTATCGATCAAATCTTTCAGTGCGATCGGAATTCCATGCAGCGGCCCCCGCCACTCGCCTTTGCGAATCTCCTCCTCAGCGGCCCGCGCCTCGGCCAATGCCGATTCCGCCATCACTGTGATGAACGCGTTCAGCTCCGGATTGAGTTTCTCGATTCTTTTCAGACACGTCTGCACGACCTCAACCGGAGAAATCTCTGCGCGCCGGAACTTCGCCGACAACTCCGCGATCGTGAATAACTCCGTCATGGCAATGCGAGCCATTGTAAAGCTAATACTGTGCTCCTCTGCGCCGTCTGTGGTTCCAGCTTCTGAAGAACCTGAGTCCACCCGCTGCACCCAAAGTCCTATAATGACTGCAGTGGGATCGATGGGGGTTTCCAAAAAATCATGGCAGAAATGACGATCGCGCCGGTCGCGACCCACGGTTTTTTTGTCGACGGGCAATGGCACGAGGACGGCGAACTCGTCGAGCTTCGCTCTCCGTACGACAACAGCCTCATTGCTCGGGTGGTGCAGGGCCGCAAGGAGCATGCCGAAGCGGCCATCGCTGCCGCCGTCAAAGCCTTCGGCACCACCCGGCGCCTTCCCGCCTTCGAACGCCAGCGCGTCTTGCGCCAGATTTCCGCTTCCATGTCGCAGCGCAAAGAAGAATTCGCGAGAACTCTCGCGCAGGAAGCCGGCAAGCCCATCAAGGCCGCGCGCATCGAAGTCGAGCGCGCCATCTTCACCTTTAATGTCGCTGCCGAGGAAAGTACCCGCATCTACGGCGAATTCCTCCCGCTCGACTGGCAGGAGTTTACTGCCGGACGCTGGGGCATCGTCCGCCGCTTTCCCCTCGGACCGATCGCGGGTATCACTCCTTTTAATTTCCCGATCAATCTGGTCGCGCACAAAGTTGCGCCAGCCATTGCCGCCGGATGCCCCATCGTTCTGAAGCCGGCGCCGCAAACGCCGCTCTGCTCGCTGCTTCTCGCCGAATGTGTCCAGCAGGCAGGATGGCCCGATGGCGGCCTCAACGTGCTCCCGCTCTCCAATGAAGATGCCGGACTGCTGGTTACGGACGACCGCATCAAGCTGATCAGCTTCACCGGCAGCGCGCTGGTCGGCTGGGACATCAAACGCCGCGCCGGTAAAAAGAAAGTCGTTCTCGAACTCGGAGGCAATGCCGCGGTCATCGTCCACCGGGACGCCGATCTCGCCTACGCCGCCGATCGCTGCGTTACCGGAGGCTTCGGCTATGCCGGGCAGACCTGCGTATCCGTCCAGCGAGTCCTGGTCGAGCAATCGGTCTATGGAAAATTCACCGACCTTCTGGTGGAAGGCGTCAAGAAGCTGAAGACGGGCGATCCACTCGAGGAATCCACCGACGTTGGCCCGCTCATCCGCGGCAGTGATGTCGCCCGCACCATCGCCTGGATCGAAGAAGCCGTTCACGATGGCGCCCGCCTTCTCTGCGGAGGCCGCCGCAACAGGCTTGTCGTCGAGCCGACAGTATTGACCGGCACCACGCCCGACATGAAAGTGAATTGCCAGGAAGTCTTCGGCCCGGTGGTCACGGTCGAGCCTTACGACACTTTCGACCAGGCGTTGCGCCAGGTCAACAATTCTGCCTACGGCATGCAAGCTGGCGTTTTCACGCGCGATGCGAATTTGCTGTTCCAGGCGTATGAAGAGCTCGAAGTCGGAGGCGTGATCGCCGGCGACATCCCTTCCTTCCGCATCGATCACATGCCCTATGGTGGCGTAAAAGATTCTGGCCTCGGCCGCGAAGGCCTGCGCTACGCCATCGAAGAGATGACCGAGCCCAAACTACTCGTAATGAATCTCCGCTGAGCGAATAGCTCTTTAGGCCGAGCTTGCGTTGAAATTTTCAACAATTTTTCGCTGCGTTTTTCAGCGGATCAGCGCATTCGTTTTTTTTCTTCTTCAAATTTTGAAAAACCCGCGACAAACTCCCGCGAAATATTTATAATTTCGAGTTTCACAACCCAGAAAGCCATAGTGGGTGGTTTTCTTTCGACAGCAATTAACGTATTTGAGCTAGCGGAACGATCCGCCGGGTCTGTTCACTCAGATCGCAATCGGGAATGTCGCAGATCTTTCATCGCAGTACGAATAGTCTGTCTCGCGCCACGATTTTTGGCGCGGTATTCATCGTGGCTGCCTTGGGCTGGGTCGCATACGCGATCCAGGGTTCCCCTTACGTGACCTACGCGGGAGTCCGCAAGCCGCAGCCGGTTCCTTTCAGCCATCAGCATCACGTTACCGGCCTCGGCATCGACTGCCGCTACTGCCACACTTCGGTCGAGAACTCGAGCTTCGCTGGCATTCCTCCGACCAAGACCTGCATGAACTGCCATTCGCAGATATGGACCAATGCCAAGCTGCTTGAGCCTGTCCGCGCCAGCTATCGCTCCGGCGAATCGCTGCAGTGGACGCGGGTCAATCAGCTGCCGGACTTCGTTTATTTCAATCACAGCATCCACGTCACCAAGGGCGTCGGCTGTAACACTTGCCACGGCCCCGTCGACCGGATGCCTCTGATGTATCAGGCCGAGTCCTTGCAGATGGAGTGGTGTCTCGGCTGTCACCGCGCGCCGCAGAATAATCTCCGCCCGCGCGATCAGGTTTTTAACATGCGCTACCAGCAGCCGAGCGGCTCGAATCCGGTAGTGGTCGATGGCCAGGGCTTCACCGATCAGGCCGCGTTGGGCATGGCTCTGGTGAAGAAGTACAACGTGCGCAGCGTGAAAGACATTACCAGTTGCAGCACCTGCCACCGGTAGGCAAGGAAAAAGTAGGTATTCAGAAGTAAGAAGCAAGGCAGAAGAGAAGCCGCGAAGCGGCGAAAGAAGATTTGCAACGCAGGATCACGAATTTAACGGAATGACGAACGAAAAAAATAACGGCGGCCTGATCGAGATCAAAAAGCGCGAAGACGTCTGTCCTTCCAAAAAACTGGACCTGAACGCCGTCGCCGAAAAAATCGACTTTGCCACCGCGCACGACGCCGCTCAAAAAACCGGCCCCGAGTACTGGCGCTCTCTTGAAGAACTCGCCGGCAGCGCCGAATTCAAAGAGGCCCTGCACCGCGAATTTCCCAAGGGCGCGTCCGAGTGGCTCGACACCGTTTCGCGCCGCGGATTCCTCAAAGTTCTCGGCGCCTCGCTCGGCCTCGCCGGCATGACCGGATGCGTGAAGCTTCCGCTCGAGCCCATCGTTCCTTACGTTCGCCAGCCCGAAGACGTCATCCCCGGCCGCCCGATGTACTACGCCAGCGCGGTCACGCTGGGCGGCTACGCCAATCCGATCCTGGTCGAAAGCCATCTCGGACGTCCGACCAAAATCGAAGGCAACGATCAGCATCCGCTCTCGCTCGGCGGCACCGACATCTTCACGCAGGCCGAGCTGTTGACGATGTACGATCCCGACCGCTCGCAGGGCGTCGTCTCCATGGGCGATCAACGTTCGTGGGGATCGTTCATGAGCACCATTCGCGGGCCGCTGGGCGCGCAGAAACCGCTGCAGGGCGCGGGCATCCGCATTCTCACGCGGACGATCACTTCGCCCACCCTGGCCGACCAGATTCGCAATTTCCAAAAGGTCTATCCGCAGGCGAAGTGGCACGTCTACGAGCCGCTGAACCGGGACAATGTTCTCGAAGGCGCGAAGGTGGCCTTCGGACAGCCGGTCGAGACGCGCTACGACTTCACGAAAGCCGACGTCGTGGTCTCGCTCGACGCCGACTTCCTCTACGCCGGCTTCGCCGGCAATGTGAAATACATTCGCGACTTCGCCAGCCGCCGCAATCCCGACGGCAACATGAACCGCCTGTACATGATCGAGAGCATGCCGACATCGACCGGAGCGAAGGCGGATCATCGGTGGCCCGCGAAGGCGAGCGAGATTGTTCAGTTCGCCCATTCACTGCTCGGTGAGCGGATATACGGACAGCATGGCCCAGTTAAGAATTTGGGTGATTTTGCGGTCGCAGCCTCGCAGGAGTTGGTGAACCATCGAGGCTCAAGCATTGTTATTGCCGGAGACCATCAGCCCGCTGAGGTTCACGCCCTGGCACATGCTCTGAATGCCGGCCTCGGCAACGTAGGCAAGACGGTCTTCTACACCGATCCCGTCGATGCGAATCCAGTCAATCAATTCGACTCGCTGAAAGAACTCATTGCCGATATCAACGGCGGAAAAGTCGACCTGCTGATCATCCTGGATGGCAACCCGGCCTACGATGCGCCCGCCGATCTGAATTTTGCCGAAGTGCTCAAGAGCGGCAAGGCTCCGCTCCGTGTCCACTACGGCCTCTATAACAATGAGACCGCCGAACTCTGCCAGTGGCACGTCAATGGCACGCACGAACTCGAAGCCTGGGGCGATGCCCGCGCCTTCGACGGCACAGTCAGTATCATTCAGCCCCTGATCGCTCCTCTTTATAACGCGAAGAGCCCGGTCGAATTCGTTGCAATGCTCTCCGGCCAGGCCGACGCCAGCGGATACGACATCGTCCGCGCCTACTGGCAAAAGCAGCACGCTGGCGCAGACTTCGAACCCTTCTGGCGCAAGTCGCTGCACGATGGCTGGATCGAAGGCACGGCATTCGCTCCGAAATCTGTAACAGCAAAGTTGGCAACCGTGTCGGCCCCCGAGCCGACTCCCGTTGACGCCAACGCCATCGAGCTCAACATCCGCCGCGATCCCACCATCTACGACGGACAATTCTCCAACAACGGCTGGCTGCAGGAATTGCCCAAGCCGATGAACAAGCTCACGTGGGACAACGCCATCCAGATCGGCCCCAGGATGGCCGAGCGCCTACAGCTCGCGGCCAAAGATGTCGTCGAACTCGAGCTGAACGGAGTAAAAGCGAACGGCGCCGTCTGGATTCAGGCCGGGCATCCCGACAACTCCGTTACGGTCACTCTCGGCTACGGACGCACGCGCGCCGGCCGCGTCGGCACCGCGCAAGGATTCAACGCCTACGTCTTCCGCACCACCGCCGCGCCGTACTTCGCGACAGGTGTTCACCTCCGCAAGACCGGAGACACCTACGAGCTCGCTTCCACGCAGGGCATGCAGTCGATGGACACCCCCGACGGCGGCCATCGCCCGCTGGTTCGCGAGACGACCCTCGAGGAATACAAAAAAGATCCCAACTTTGCGCACAAAGAAGAGCCCGAGGTTCCGGCCGAACTCACGCTCTACAAGCCGTATCCCTATAAAGAAGAGATGTACGCCTGGGGCATGGCCATCGATCTCAACAAGTGCGTCGGCTGCAATAACTGCATGCTGGCCTGTCAGTCGGAAAATAATATTGCGGTGGTGGGACCGGAGCAGACCAAGCTCGGCCGTCACATGCACTGGATCCGCATTGACGCCTACTATCAGGGCGACCGCGAAAATCCCAAAGCGTACTTCCAGCCGGTCCCTTGCATGCAATGCGAGGACGCGCCGTGCGAAGTTGTGTGCCCGGTTGGCGCCACCAATCACTCCACCGAAGGCCTGAACGACATGGTCTACAACCGGTGCGTGGGCACGCGCTACTGCTCCAACAACTGTCCCTACAAAGTTCGGCGCTTCAATTTCCTGCTGTTCCAGGATTGGGACACGCCGCAATACAAGATGATGCGCAATCCCGATGTCAGCGTGCGCAGCCGTGGCGTCATGGAGAAGTGCTCCTACTGCGTGCAGCGCATCAACGAGCGCCGCATCGATTGCGAAACCGCCTCGGTCCGCGAAGGCAAGGACATCCGGATCGGCGATGAATTGAAGACGGCCTGCCAGCAATCGTGTCCGGCGGAAGCGATCGTATTCGGGAACCTCAATGACCCGAACAGTAATGTTTCAAAGATAAAGAACCAGGCGCGCAACTACAGCCTGCTGGGAGAGTTGAACACCCGCCCGCGTACGACGTATCTGGCGGAAGTTCGCAATCCCAACCCGGAGTTGGAGGGATAGGCAGATCACGGCTGTCCGGCCGGCGAAAAGCGCGGCCGAGTTGGTAGCGATTTTTGTGGAAGAGCCCGGCTTTAGCCGGGGGTTGAGCGACGAAACAGCAACAGGGCTTTAAGCCCCTGAGGATTTCGCAAGACGAATGCCAGAGCAATATCAAACGACCACCGAACTTGAGCGGGCTCCGGTCATCGAGCCCGGCCACACCTTCGGCACGATCACCGAAAAAATCAGCGCCATTGTGCTGACGCGTCCGGCCACCAACGGGTGGTTCATCGGCTTCGGCATCGCCTTCATGCTCACCATGATGCTGCTGTTCGCCATCGGATATCTCTTTCTGAAAGGCGTCGGCATCTGGGGCGTGACCATCCCCATCGGATGGGGCTTCGCCATCATCAACTTTGTGTGGTGGATCGGGATCGGCCACGCCGGCACGCTGATCTCCGCCATTCTTCTTTTGTTGCGTCAATCCTGGCGCAACTCGATCAACCGCTTCGCCGAGGCGATGACGCTCTTTGCCGTGGCCTGCGCCGGAGTTTTCCCGCTGCTTCATGTTGGCCGTCCCTGGCTCGCCTATTGGCTCTTCCCTTATCCCAACACGATGCGAGTGTGGCCGCAGTTCCGCAGCCCGCTCATGTGGGACGTCTTCGCCGTCTCCACCTACGCCACGATTTCTGCCTTGTTCTGGTTCATCGGGCTGATTCCGGACTTCGCCACCCTGCGCGACCGCACCGAAAAGCAGTGGCAGAAGGTTATTTACGGCATGCTCTCGTTCGGATGGCGGGGATCGGCTCGCCACTGGCATCGCTACGAAACCGCGTATCTGCTGCTGGCCGGTCTCGCCACGCCGCTCGTGCTTTCCGTCCACACGGTTGTCAGCTTCGACTTCGCCATCGGTATCGTCCCGGGCTGGCACACCACCATCTTCCCGCCCTATTTCGTTGCCGGCGCCATCTATTCCGGATTCGCGATGGTGTTGATGCTCGCCATCCCCATCCGCAAAATCTACGGCCTCGAAGATTTCATCACCGAGCGTCACCTGCAGAACTCCGCCAAGGTCATGCTCGCCACCGGACTCATCGTCGCCTACGGCTACGGGATCGAAATGTTCATGGGGTGGTACAGCGGCGACCGCTACGATGCCTTCACGCTCTGGAACCGCCTGCACGGTCCGTATGCCCACGAATACTGGGCGCTGCTGATCTGCAACATTTTTATCCCGCAGGTACTGTGGATTCGCAAGCTGCGCACCAGCCCGATCGCGTTGTTCCTCGTCTCCGGCGTAATTCTCGTCGGCATGTGGCTCGAGCGCTTCATCATCGTCGTCGTCAGCTTGCATCGCGATTTCCTGACCTCCTCCTGGGGCATGTACTACCCGACGCGTTGGGACTGGATGACCTTCATCGGCACTTTGGGAATGTTCGTTGCCGCCATGTTCCTATTCCTGCGCGTGATGCCCGCCATCTCCATCTTCGAGATGCGCACCCTTCTGCCGGAAGCGGAGGTGAAGGAGTAAGCGATGAAGCGCGATCCCATCTACGGCATCATGGCGGAATTCGATTCGGCGCAGGCGCTGGTCGACGCGGCCCGCAAGACGCACGAGGCCGGCTACAAGAAAATCGACGCCTACAGCCCCTTCCCCATCGAAGGCCTCGCGGAAGAAATCGGATTCCATCACGACGAGGTTCCGCTGGTTGTTCTGATTGGCGGCATCGTCGGCGGGCTCACCGGATTCCTGATGCAGTACTGGATGTCGGCCGTCGACTACCCGCTCAACATCGGCGGCAAGCCCTACAACTCGTGGCCGGCTTTTATCGTGATCACGTTTGAAATGACGATTCTCTTCGCGGGAATCTCCGCAGTCCTGGGCATGCTCGCGCTAAACGGTTTGCCGATGCCCTATCATCCGGTCTTCAACGTCCCGCGCTTCTCGGCGGCGTCGAAAGATCGCTTTTTCCTGATCGTGTTCTCGTCCGACAAAAAGTACAAAGCGACTGAAGTGCGCAGCTTCTTCGAAACCTTGAAACCGCGTGCCATCGACGAGGTGCCAAGCTAATGCCGCACCTCTTCAATTTCGATAATTCACGGCTGCAGGATTCACAAGTCCGTCATCCTGAGCGGAGCCGTTCTTCAGGCGAAGCGAAGGATCTCGCCTTCCTTCGTGTGTCTTCGTGGTTAAAGATTTTGCACCGCCCGAGCCACATCGCCGCGGTAGCGGCGCTCATAGCCCTGACCTCCGCCTGCCGGCTCGACATGCACGTGCAGCCGCGCGAGAATCCGCTCTCCCGCAGCGACTTCTTCACCGACCAGCGTTCCGAGCGTCCATTGGTCGAAGGCACGGTGGCCCGCGGCCAATTGCACGCCGACACTTACTTCTATACGGGCAAGAACGGCAGCAATCCCGGAGACGTCATGCCGTTCCCGGTCACCCAAGAAGTTCTCGCGCGCGGCGAGCAGCGCTTCAACATCTTCTGCGCCCCGTGCCACTCGCGCCTCGGCGACGGCAATGGATTCGTTCCTTCCCGTGGATTCTCCCGCAAGCCGCCGTCGTTCCACATCGCGCGTCTTGAAAAAGCTCCCGTCGGATATTTCTTCGACGTGATTACCAACGGCTTTGGCATCATGCCCGATTACGCTTCCCAGATTCCCACAAAAGATCGCTGGGATATCGTCGCCTACATTCGTGCGCTGCAATTGAGCCAGAACGCAACTATGGCCGACGTCCCGGCGGGACAGAAGATTCCCTCGGAGCCGCCAAAATTCCGCGAGCCCGGATCCGGTGCGACCTTGCCCATCCTCGCTCCCCAACAGAAATCTGAAGACATGAAGGAAGAATCCAAATGAGCGCGGCGCCGCAACCACTCGATCTCTCGGCTCCGCCGGTCGTCAAGACCATCGCCCAGCGGTCTTTAATCTTTGGCGTCGTCTTCGGCATTGGCGCGCTTGCCCTTGCCATCACTCGTCCCGATGAGTTCTATCGCGGATACCTTCTCGGCTTCATGTGCTGGCTGGGCGTCGCGCTCGGCTCCATGTCGATCGTCATGATTCGTCACCTCACGGGTGGCGGCTGGGGTGTGGTCATCCGGCGGGTGCTGGGCGCAGCGATGCGCACCCTTCCGCTGCTCGCGATTCTGTTTATCCCGATGATCATCGCGGTTCTGCAGCATCGCATTTATCCCTGGGCAATGCCGCTGGATGCCATCAAAGACGCGCATATCCGCGAGCACCTCGAGAAGCACAGCTTCATCAAAGGCGCATACCTGAATGCATCGGGCTTCATCATCCGCGCCATCATCTACTTCGCGATCTGGAATGTTCTGTCATTCCTGCTCTCGATGTGGTCGAAGCAGACCGACAAGCCGGGCGCTCCCGACAACACGCAAAAATTCAAAGCCGTCGCCGGACCCGGCCTCATCCTCTACGGATTCACCATCTCCTTTGCCGCCATCGACTGGGTGATGTCGCTCGATCCCAGCTGGATCTCAACCATCTTCGGCCTGATCATTCTGATCGGCGAAGTCCTCTCGGCAATCTGCTTCGCCGTGGTGGTCGAGCGCATTCTCTCGAATTACCGGCCGATGTCCGAAATGCTGAAGCCAGATTTTGTCCATGATCACGGCAAGTGGATGCTCGCCTTCATCATGGTCTGGGCCTATTTCAGCTTTTCCCAGTGGCTGATTATCTGGGCGGGCAATCTGCCCGCCGAAATTACTTTCTATGTCAAGCGCTTGGCCGGCGGATGGGGATGGATTGGACTCTTTCTCGCCATATTCCACTTCGCGGTTCCGTTTGCGGTGTTGCTCTCGCGTCCGTTCAAGCGAAACATCCGCAAGTTGGTCTGGGTCGCCATCTGGCTGATGCTGATGCGCTGGGTCGATCTGTTCTGGATTATCGAACCGAACTTCTCCAACACTTTCACGATTACGATTTCCGACATCGTCGTGCCCGTTGCCATCGGCGGTTTCTGGCTGGCGTATTTCTTCCGCAATCTTGCTGCGCTGCCGTTGCTGCCGGCCTACGATCCCTCTGCCGTTGAGGTGCTGGAGGTCGACCCGCTGCATCACCGCGGACTTCCCGAGAACGCATGAGCAACGAAAACAATCACGCGAACATTCCGGGACACGGCGATTACGAACGCCGCGACATTGGCACCTCCGGCGTCCTCTATTTTCTCGGCGGCCTGCTCGTCGCCGGTCTCGCCGTGTACTTCATCGTGAACGGCATTTACTCGTATCTGAACAAACGGTTCGAAGCCCAGCAGACTCCCGTCAGTCCGCTCGTCACCAACGCTCCTGTGGATACGCGCCACATTCCGCCGCAGTTTGGCAACAACTACGAAAAATATCTCAAGGAAAGTTTCCCCGCGCCCCAGCTCGAGATTGACGAACGCACAGAGCTCAATGCCGAGCGGCTGCACGAGGAAGATGTTCTTAGCACTTACGGCTGGGTCGATCAGAAGGCCGGCAGCGTCCGCATTCCGATCGATCGCGCCATGGACCTGATTGCACAACGCGGTCTCCCGGTTCGCTCGCAATCCACCACGGGAGAACCCTCAACGCAGACCGCAAAATCCGGTCCCGAACCAGCGAAGGGAACCAAGAAGTGAACCATCGGAACCACAATTCGAATTCCACCAGAGTTGATGTAGGGACAGCCGCCCTCGGCTGTCAAGCCGAGCAACGCTCGGCAGCCGCGGCTACCAAGCGGAACTCCTGTCGCCTTCTAGGCGCACTGCTGGTAGTGCTCGCGATCGCAGCCCCAGCCATGTCTCAGGGTATGACTCAGGGAGTCATGTCGCCGCCTGCGGCGATGCGTCCGCCCTATCTTCAGAACGTCGGCATCGAGCAGCATCTCAATGCCCAGGTTCCTCCCAACCTCGCCTTCGTCGATGACACCGGGAGACCGGTGATGCTCGGAGACTACTTCGGCTCCAAGCCGCTGATCCTCAACCTCGTCTACTACAACTGCACCATGCTCTGCGGCGAAGAGCTCGCCGGACTCAGCGGCGCCATGAAGATGATCAAGTTCGACGTCGGCAAGGAATACGAAGTCGTCACCGTCAGCTTTGATCCGCGCGAAACCACGCACGACGCCGCGGCCAAGAAAGCCGACTTCATTAAGCGCTACGGACGTCCCGGCGCCGCTTCTGGCTGGCACTTTCTCACCGGCTCATCGGATTCGATCAACGCCCTCACCAAGGCCGTCGGATTTCAATATCAGTATGACGCCGCCCGCAATCAATACGCGCACGCCACCGCAATCATGGTGCTGACGCCATCGGGCCATATCTCGCGCTACTTCTACGGCGTGGATTTTCCGCCGAAAGACCTGCGCATGGGATTAGTCGAGGCCTCGAACGAAAAGATCGGCAACGCCGTCGATCAGGTGCTGCTCTATTGCTATCACTACGATCCGGCGACGGGAAAATATGGCGCGGTCGTCAGTAACATGCTGAAGCTCGGCGGCGGACTCACAATTTTATTTCTCGGCGCTCTGCTGTTCATCATGATCCGCCTCGATCGCTCGGCTGCGCCGCGTAAAAGCTGGAATCACGCAAAGCCGGGCCAGGCCGGACAGAGTTAAACGGAATATGTTCGATAACTTTCCATTGTGGCCGCAACGGGCCTCTGCCATGGCGGCCAACGTCGACGCCCTCTTCATCTTCCTGGTCATCGTCTCCGGGTTGATGACGTTGCTGATTTTCACCGCGGTGATTTATTTTGCCGCGCGCTACCGGCATCGCCGCGGCGTTCCGGCCGAACAGATTGAAGGTTCCACTCCGCTCGAAGTGACCTGGTCGATTATTCCTCTCGTCGTGTTCATGGTGATCTTCGCCTGGGGCGCCCTCGTCTACTTCAAGAGCCGCACTCCACCGCGGGATGCCACCGAAGTCTATGTCGTCGCAAAACAGTGGATGTGGAAGATCGAGCACGCTGAAGGTCAGCGCGAGATCAACGAACTCCACGTGCCCGTCGGCCGCGACGTCAAACTCATTATGACCTCGCAGGACGTGATTCACAGCTTCTTCGTTCCGGCGTTCCGCATGAAGCAGGACGTGCTGCCCGGCCGTTACACCGTCGCCTGGTTCCGCGCGACCAAGCCTGGCACCTATCACCTGTTCTGTTCCCAGTACTGCGGCACACAGCACTCGGGAATGATCGGTTCCGTCATTGTGATGGAGCCCGCGCAATACGAAGCATGGATGAGCGGCGGTTCCACCGGACCGCTCTCGGCCACCGGCGAGAAGCTATTTGCCGAACTCGGCTGCTCCACTTGCCATCGTACCGATACGCAAGGTCGCGGACCGAACCTGCAAGGTGTATTTGGCAAGCCGGTCCTGCTGCAAGACGGACGCACCGTCACGGCCGACGAAAACTACATTCGTGAATCGATCCTCGATCCCGGCGCCAAAGTCGTCAACGGGTTCAAGCCCGTCATGCCGACTTTCCAGGGACTCGTCAGCGAAGAACAACTGAACGCGCTCGTTGCATACGTGAAATCGTTATCCCCTGCCGGACAGTCTCCGGCCAAAACGGCTATGGCTGCGCCGCAGGGCAGCGGAAGTCAGGTGCAATAAGTATGGCTACAACGACCATCGCCCCCGCCGAACGGGAGAATTATCTCAACAAGGAGTACGGGATCGGTTCGTGGCTCTTCACCACGGATCACAAGCGCATTGCGCTGCTCTACCTGATCTCCATCACGTTCTTCTTTTTCATTGGCGGCTTCTTCGCCCTGCTCATCCGTCTCGAGTTGCTGACTCCCGCCGGAGATCTCGTTCAGGCCGACACCTATAACAAACTGTTCACGCAGCACGGCCAGGTGATGGTTTTCTTTTTCCTGATTCCATCGATTCCCGCTGTGCTCGGCAACTTCCTGGTGCCGATGATGATCGGCGCTAAAGATCTCGCCTTCCCGCGCATCAACCTGCTGAGCTGGTATCTCTATATCGCCGGCGGCGCCCTGATCATGCACGCCATGCTGACCGGCGGCGTCGACACGGGCTGGACCTTTTACACGCCCTTCAGCACCGCCTTCAGCAACACCAAAGTCATCGAAGCTGGGCTCGCCATCTTCATCGCAGGGTTTTCGTCCATCCTCACCGGGCTGAATTTCGTGGTGACCATCCACCGCATGCGTGCTCCCGGCATGACCTGGTCTCGTCTGCCGTTATTTATCTGGGCGCACTACGCCACCAGCATCATCCAGATTCTTGGAACTCCGGTCATCGCCATCACTCTCGTCCTCGTCGTCGCCGAACGCGCGCTACACCTCGGCATCTTCGATCCCAAACTTGGCGGAGATCCGCTGCTCTTCCAGCACCTGTTCTGGTTCTATTCGCACCCCGCCGTCTACATCATGATTCTGCCCGCGATGGGCGTGGTTAGCGAGATCATTGCCTGCTTCGCGCGCAAGCGCATCTTTGGCTACACCTTTGTGGCCATCTCCTCCCTTTCGATCGCGGTCTTCGGATTCCTCGTCTGGGCGCATCACATGTTCGTCGCTGGAATCTCGGTCTACGCCGCGCTCGTCTTCTCGCTCCTGAGTTATTCCGTTGCCGTTCCGTCGGCAATCAAGGTCTTCAACTGGACCGCAACGCTTTATAAAGGATCGATTCACTACGATGCGCCGATGCTCTATGCCTTCGGCTTCCTCGGACTATTTACCATCGGCGGGCTGACCGGTCTGTTCCTTGCGTGCCTCGGCGTCGACATGCACGTTCATGACACCTATTTCGTCATCGCGCACTTCCACTACATCATGGTCGGCGGCGCGCTTATGGGATATCTCGGCGGCATGCATTTCTGGTGGCCAAAAATTTCCGGCAAGCTCTACCCCGAAGGTTGGGCCCGCCTCGCCGCGCTGATCGTGTTTATCGGTTTCAACCTGACCTTCTTCCCGCAATTCATCCTCGGATATCTCGGCATGCCGCGCCGCTATTATCAATACCCGCCCGAGTTCCAGGTGCTGAACGTTCTTTCGACCGCCGGCGCAACCGTTCTGGGCATCGGATACCTTCTGCCCATGATCTACTTCCTCTGGTCGATGCGCTATGGCAAGCCCGCGCCCGACAATCCGTGGAATGCCGCCGGTCTTGAGTGGCAGACGCAGTCACCGCCGACCACCTTCAATTTTGAAACAGAGCCGGTCGTGACTTGGGAAGCCTACAACTACGACGAAATCGATGCCGGTCACAAAGAGGAGGTGCCCGTTGTCGGATAGCAGCGTGGCCGTTCAAACTTCGGTTCACGAGGACGTTCACCGTGCCGAACTGCTGCATCACTTCGCCGATCCGCAGCAACAACGCGACTCCGCCAACCTCGGCATGTGGATCTTCCTGGCCACCGAAGTCATGTTTTTCGGCGGATTGTTCTGCGCCTACCTGATTTACCGCAACTGGTACTACGCCGATTTTGCCGCTGCCAGCAAATCCATCAATGCCGCTCTCGGCGGCACCAATACCGCGGTTCTGATCTGCAGCAGTTTGACCGTCGTGCTCGCCATCTGGGCTGCGGAAACATCCCGCCGCGCCCTCATGCTGGCCATGCTCGCCTTGACCATGTTTTTCGGCCTCTGCTTTCTCGGCATCAAGGGCGTCGAGTACAGAGACAAGTTCGTTGAACACCATGTCCCCGGCCCCTCGTTTAATTTCGAACACGAGGCGATTCCCGGACATCCCGGCCAATATGCCAATCCGCAGCATGCTGAAATTTTCTTTGCGCTCTACTTCATCATGACCGGACTGCATGCCCTCCACATGATCGTCGGACTGGGCATTTTCACGTGGCTCTTCGTCATGGCGTGGAAGGGACGGTTCACTCCGCAATATCACACGCCTTTAGAAATCGGCGGCCTGTACTGGCACTTCGTCGACATCATCTGGATTTATCTGTTTCCGTTGCTCTATCTGATTGACCGGCATCCCTGAGGCTCATGCTATGTCTGTGCACGCAACATCGTCGCCGTTGAAAACCTATTTCGCTGTCTGGATCGCCTTGCTGGTGGGCACCCTGCTCACCTACGAGGTGGCGAAAATCGATCTCGGCGTCTTCAACTCCGCCGTCGCCCTCACCATCGCCTGCATCAAGGCGCTTCTGGTCGCGCTCTTCTTCATGCACTTGCGCGGCGCCAGCGAAAAGCTCCTCAAAGTCGTCGTGATTTCGACGCTTTTCTTCTTATTCATCCTGCTCTCGCTCTCCATGGCCGACTACGCCACCCGCGGCGGCGGAGGCCACGCCTCATTGCTCCTCCCCCACATCACCACCCTAATGCGTTCGTAGCTCCAACATAAATTCTTGTAGAGCCGGTTTGTGTCAGGGCACCGCTTCAGCGGCGCCATAACTGGCTCAAAACGAATGTCCGCCTTTAGGCGTTGCGGGCCAGCAAAATCCGTACAAGAACGGCCCTTCAGCGCCGCGCCAGCCCCCCATCCCGCCCGGAGGCTTTAGCCCCCAAATGCGTTATACTCGCCCGTCGAGTCCCAACTCACCCTGAGGTGGCTTATGGCATTCTGCAATTCGTGCGGCGCGACCCTCAACGAAGGCACAAAATTCTGTAACCAGTGCGGAGCCGCGGTCTCGGGCGCGCCTGCTCCTGTCATGTCCGCTCCTGCCCCAGGACCAACGCCGAGCACCGCTCCCAGCACCGGCAGCAGCAGTGCCCTCAAGATCATTCTGATCATCGTCGGCGTGATTGTTCTCATCTCGATCCTTGGAATGGTCACCTGTGGCGTCGTCTTCCATCGCATCATCAATCGCTCCCGCGTCCAACAGAACGGAAACAACGTCAAAGTCGAAACGCCCTTCGGCAATGTCGAGACCACGCAGGATCCCGCCGAAGCCGCCAAAAATCTCGGCATCGATCTCTATCCCGGCGCTCAGTCCCAGCGCGGAGGCACCTCTTCCGTCAGCTTTGGCTCGTTCCACACCGTGACGGCCAGTTTCACCAGCGCCGATAGCGTCGACAAAGTTTGCACCTTCTATAAATCCAAATTTCCCGGCGCGATGGTGACGACTTCCGACCAGAACCGCTGCACCATTGTCTCCAACGATTCGAAGAATATGATCACCATCAGCGTCGAACCGGAGGGCGACGGCTCCAAATTTCAGATCACAAACGTGAGCAAAACCAACAAGTAGACGAAGCCGCGATAAGACGACAGATCAAAGCAGGGCTTCAGCCTCTGAGTACACTCGACGAGATTTCTCAAATTCGGACCTTAAGCGTGAATCTCCGCGTGTAACAATCAATTTCGTCCCATGCCTCAAGACCCCACGGACCATATTTCTTCGAACTCAATGACCGATCCCCTCGGCCTCGCGGACTCTCTGCGCTCTCATGTGCGCGGCGATGTCCGGTTCGATAACGGCGCTCGCGCCTTGTACGCGACCGACGGCTCCAACTATCGTCAGGTTCCCATCGGTGTCGTTCTGCCCCGCGATGCCGACGACGTTCTGGCCGCCATCTCCGTCTGCCGCGAGTTCGGCGCGCCGCTCCTGTGCCGCGGCGGCGGCACTTCGCTCGCCGGACAATGCTGCAATGTCGCCGTGGTGCTCGATTTCACAAAGTACATGGGGAACATCCTCGAGATCGATCCTGAGCGCCGCATCGCCCGCGTGCAGCCCGGAGTCGTTCTGGACCACCTCCGCGATGCCGCCGAAGAATTTCATCTCACTTTCGCGCCCGATCCCGCCAGCCACGACCGCTGCACCATCGGAGGCATGATCGGCAACAATTCCTGCGGCGTCCACTCCATCATGGGCGGCAAAACCGACGACAACATCGAAGCCCTCGAAGTCGTCACCTATGATGGCGTCCGTTTGCGAGTGGGCCAGGGAATATTGGAGCCAGGTGGGGACAGCCGCCCTCGGCTGTCCGGCGGCCCGGATTCATCGGGCCGCAGCCGCGCCGCCCAACTCGAATCCACCCTCCACCAGATCGCCGCCGACTACGCCGACCTCATCCGCCAAAAATTCCCCAACATCCCGCGCCGTGTCTCCGGCTACAACCTCAACTACCTGCTCCCGGAAAACGGATTCCACATCGCCCGCGCTCTCGTCGGCTCCGAAGGAACCTGCGCCACCACACTCGAAGCTACCTGCCGCCTGATGGAAAGCCCTCCGTCGCGGGTTCTTGTGGTCGTCGCCTATCCCGACATTTACCAGTGTGCCGATCACATCCCCGAGGTCCTCGCGTCGAGGCCGATCGGCCTCGAAGGTTTCGACGACCTCCTCGTCTACTACGAGCGCACGAAAGGCATCAACACCGAAGGACTCTCTCTGCTCCCTGAAGGCGGAGGATGGCTCATGGTCGAATTCGGCGCCGACTCCATCCCCGGCGCTGAAATGCAGGCCCAGCGCCTCATCGACGCTCTTCGCCGCAGTCCGAATCCTCCCAACGTCAAGGTCTACTCCGGCGCCCAGGCCAAGCGCGTCTGGGAAGTCCGCGAATCCAGTCTCGGCGCGACCTCGCACGTTCCGGGCGAGCCACTGAACTGGGAAGGCTGGGAAGACGCCGCGGTCGCTCCCGAAAAACTTGGCGGATATCTGCGCGACCTCCGCAAGATGATGGCCGACTTCGGCTACAAAGGCTCGCTTTACGGACACTTCGGGCATGCTTGCGTCCACACCCGTCTCAACTTCGATCTGGAATCGCTGGAAGGAATCGCCAAGTACCGGCGCTTCGCAGAAGAGGCCGCCGACCTGGTCGTCAGCTATGGCGGATCGCTTTCCGGCGAGCATGGCGACGGACAAGCCCGCGCCGAACTTCTTCCGAAAATGTTCGGCCCTGAATTGATGGAGGCTTTCCGCAAATTCAAGACCGCCTGGGATCCCGACTGGAAGATGAATCCCGGCAAACTAATTGGTCACCCTGGAAAGCCGCCCAACAAACTCGACGCAAATCTCCGCCTCGGCGCCGGCTATGCCCCGTGGCAGCCAAAGACGCACTTTCAATTCCCTCAGGATCACGGCAGCCTCTCCCACGCTGCCCTGCGTTGTGTCGGAGTCGGCAAGTGCCGCCGCGAAGAAGGCGGCGTGATGTGCCCCAGTTGGCGGGCCACGCACGAAGAAGAACACTCCACCCGCGGCCGCGCCCATCTTCTTTGGGAGATGACGCAAAATCCGGATCGCAGCGACGCCGTCATCCGCGACGGCTGGCAGAGCGAAGAGGTCAAGCGCTCGCTCGATCTTTGCCTCGCCTGTAAAGGATGCAAGAGCGACTGCCCCGTCAGCGTCGACGTTGCGACCTACAAGGCCGAATTCCTCTCGCACTATTACGAAGATCGCCTGCGCCCGCTCAACGCCTACGCCTTCGGCAACATCGATTTCTGGGCGCGCCTCGCCTCGAACGTTCCGGGACTCGTGAATCTCACGACGCAGATCCCATTCCTCCGCGACATCACAAAGTTCCTGGGACACATCCCGCCCCAGCGCCGCATCCCAGCCTTCGCTCCCGAGACCTTCAAACAATGGTTCTTCCGCACCAGCGGCCGGAACAATCAAATGTCGGGAAATGAAGAGAATCAGGGTGCCCCATTTCTCCCTGATTTTGGGAGAAGTGGGGCTTTCCTCGACAACACCTCAGCTCCCGCCGTTCTCCTCTGGGCCGACACCTTCAACAACTACTTCCTCCCCTCGACCGCCCGCGCCGCCGTTGAAGTCCTCGAAACCGCCGGGTACCGCGTCCTGGTCCCTCGCGGCAACCTCTGCTGCGGACGCCCTCTCTACGACTTCGGCATGCTCGATCGCGCCGAGCGCCTCCTGCTCGAAATTCTCGATACGCTCGAGCCCGAGATCGAAGCCGGAATCCCCATCGTCGGACTCGAACCTTCCTGCATCGCCGTCTTCCGCGACGAACTCATCAATCTCTTCCCGCACGACGAGCGCGCCCAAGCCCTGAGCCGCCAAACGTTCCTGCTCAGCGAATTCCTCGAACGCAACATCGCCTCCGGAGCCACTCTGCCTCAGCTGAACCGGCGCGCCCTGCTTCACGGACACTGCCATCACAAGTCGATCATGAAGATGACGGCCGAGGAATCCCTGCTGCGCCGCCTCGGGGTCGACTTCCAGTCGCCCGCCCCCGGATGCTGCGGCATGGCCGGATCCTTCGGCTTCGAAGCCGACAAGTACGAAGTCTCCGCCGCCATCGGAGAACTCGAACTCCTCCCCGCCGTGCGCAGCGCTCCTGACGACTGGCTGATCATCGCCGACGGATTCAGTTGCCGCGAGCAGATCGCCCAAAGCACCGGCCGCCACGCCCTCCACCTGGCCGAAGTCCTGCAGATGGCCC
Organism: uncultured Acidobacteriota bacterium; assembly: GCA_963763845.1. Classification (GTDB taxonomy): domain Bacteria; phylum Acidobacteriota; class Terriglobia; order Terriglobales; family Acidobacteriaceae; genus Sulfotelmatobacter. The sequence goes on along the minus strand of CAVXPX010000001.1, from coordinate 408,192 downwards.
TCCAGCCGAGCGCTCTGGATAAAGCTCTGGATAAGGATGATCCCTACCCGGAGTCGCGATTAGTCCGCGAACGCGAAGCCGAAATCCGCGAATCCATGAAGCAAGCCGGAACCAAGCTGGCCGCCATGGCCGCCGCCGGACTCCTCCTCTGGTCCGTAACCCGCAACCGCTGAAGGTCCTGTAACGCCGCTTCGCGGCTGGACAGCCGAGGGCGGCTGTCCCCACATTTTCTGGCGCTCGCTCCACAGCTGAAGGTTTTCCCCACATTTTTTGACTTCCTCCACAGCGGAGACGGCTGTCGTAATCTCACCCACACGTCCGAACCGCAGCCAGGAAGCGCGAAAGAATGCATCTCACCGCGCAAGCCGTGGGGAAATCGAAATAGCTGGAACCAAGCCCCATAGCGGCGAAAGAAAGCTCGCCGGGCCAACTTAACCCTATGAATTCAACAACTTACACAACCCTACCCCAAACCCCGCCTTTCTGGGAAAATATATCCAGAGCCCGGACGTCTCCCGCTCCGCCACAAGTCGCCCAAAAGCACTGACAACTGGCAACTGACCGCTAGCCCCTGGCCACCGATTTTATGGACCGCGACCTCACCACCATCGTCGGCACCGACGTCGCCCGCGAACTCTCGTCGGCGGTGCAGCAGTCCGTCCAGACTCAGAAGCCTGGCCCTCTCCGCGGGTCCGTCCTCGTCCTGATCCAGTACGACGTCTGCGAAGAGATCCGCCTCGACACTCTTCGCACCCTCTTTCCCGCGCGCAAGGCCGAGGCCAGCCTCAAGAAGGCGCCGGCTTATGTCCGCTACCAGCGTCCTCCCGTCGAGGAGACGCTTGAGCCGCTCATCCTCGATTCCGGCGAACGTCTTGCCGGAGAGATGAAGTACTACGACTACGGCGTCGTGAGCCTCGAGTTCGAGCTGCCGTTCTCCGGCGGCTGGGACACGCTCATCGAACTTTCCTGCCGCTGGACCTCCGACACGAACTTCGAAAAGCTTGCCTCGCGCGTCGTCAAGCAGAAGCTCGAGCGCGCCGCCCCGGCACTCGTCAAGCCCTACACCGGAGAGTGGCTGCAAGAGGACTATTTCATCTTCTACGTCCGCGAGATCGACGGCGCTCCCTCGGCCAACGACCTGCTGGCTTCGTCGGGAGACAAGATTGCCCAAGTCGTGCGCGGCGAGATGCAGACGCTCTCCGAAGGCGAGCGCCAGGAGATTCTGCTGTCGCGCATTTCCTACTATCCCAACGATCTGGCTGTCATCGGATGGAATGCCGCTTTCATCTACGATACGCAGGCCGGAGCCGAGACCGCGATCCAGTTGCTGCAATACGCCAACTCGCAACTGCTCGAATTCCGCCACTACGACGAACTGCTGACCAACGAACTCGCGAACGTGTACGACTTCCTCGAAGTCGGAGGCACGGGATGGTGGTCGCGCTGGCGGACCGCCCGCGCTGCCTCCAAGCTGCACACCGTCCTGCTCGACGTGAACGAACTCACCGAGCGCGCCGACAACGCCATCAAGTTCCTCAGTGATATGTTCTCCGCGCGCCTCTACAAACTCTGCGCCCAGAAAGTCGGCGTGCCCGATTACAAGGACCTCGTCAAAGAAAAGCTCCAGACCGCCGAAGATCTTTACCGCTTCATGGTCGAGCAATTCAACCAGTCCCGCGCCTTCGTGCTCGAATTATTGGTTGTCCTGATCCTCATCATCGAGCTCGTCTACTTCTTCCGAGGCAAGCCAATCTAGGGATTTGGTAATTGGGTAATTTTGTAATTTAAAAGCGATCGCCGCATCGCAAAGTTGAGATTGTTGCATCCTACAATGTCATCCTGACCGGAGTTCGCGTTTGCAGGCTGCGCTCGCGATGACATGACATGCGAGGGGGCTGTCCCTACGCGGGTCTTTGGCACTCGACACTCGAAACTTTGAAACCGCTCCTCTGCGATAATTCTCCGTTACCCCAACCACCGGAGGATTCTTGAAAGTTCTGTTGCTCGAAAACATCAGCGGCGCCGCCGCCGACTCTTTCCGCGCCGCGGGATACGACGTCGAGTGCCACAAATCAGCGCTGGACGAACGCGACCTGATCCAGAAGATTCGCGGCGTCTCGATTCTGGGCGGGCGCTCGAAGACGCATGTTTCGGCGGCGGTGATTGAGGCTGCGAATTCTGGCGAGCTGCGCTCGCCTGGACAGCCGAGGGCGGCTGTCCCCACATCATCGAAGCTGGTCGCCGTCGGCGCGTTCTGCATCGGCGTCGAAAAGATCGATCGCGCGGCCGCCAGCGAACATGGCGTCGCGGTCTTCAACGATCCGCATTCGAACTCGCGCTCGGTGGCCGAACTGGCGATGGGCGAGATCATCCTGCTGCTGCGGCGAACGTTTCAGGCGTCGACGGAGATGCATCGGGGCGTGTGGAACAAGTCGGCGGCGGGCGCGCATGAGGTGCGCGGGCTCACGCTGGGCATCGTCGGCTATGGCAAGATCGGCTCGCAGCTCTCGGATCTGGCCGAGGCGATGGGCATGCGCGTGGTCTTCTTCGACGTCTCGCACGTGCTGGCGCGCGGCAATGCGAGGCCGGTGGGATTTCGCGAGTTGCTCGGGATGGCGGACGTGGTCACCCTGCACGTCGATGGCAAGCCGCAGAATCAGAATCTGTTTGGCAAAGAGGAATTTGCCGCGATGAAAGACGGAGCATGCTTCCTGAACTTGAGCCGCGGATTTGTTGTCGATCACGATGCGCTGGCCGCATGCCTAAAGTCGGATAGGATTGCGGGCGCGGCGATTGACGTGTTTCCGTCAGAGCCCGAGTCGGGCGCGGGATTCAAGAGCGCGCTGCAGGGACTGCCGAATGTGATTCTGACTCCGCACGTCGGCGGATCGACCGAAGAAGCGCAGCAGAATATTGGACAGTTCGTGTCGGCGAAGCTGATCAGTTATGTGAGGACTGGCGATTCGACGCTGAGCGTGAACCTGCCGCAATGTCATCTGGAGTATGAAGAAGGCTCGTACCGGCTGATGCACATTCATCACAATGTGCCGGGAATTCTGCGCGCGATCAACGACATTCTCGGCGACCGCGGCATCAACATCGAGCGCCAGGTACTCGACACGCGCGGCTCGCTCGGATACGCGATCTACGACATCAATCGTCCCTGCGACGAAGAGTTGATGCGGCTGGTCCGCGCCGTGCCGCACACCATCGCGGTAAGGGCCGGAGGGTGATTGAGGTAATTGGGTAAGTTCGTAATTTGGTAATTGAAAACCTTGGCGGACTTTAAATTACCCGATTACCCAATTACAAAATTGTTCACCACCCACGAGTAATTGCGTCGCCATACTTAAGGAGAGTTCATGAAAGGGCTTAAGGATAAGCGGGTACTGGTTACGGGTGGGGCTTCGGGGATTGGGGCGGCTACGGCAGCGCGGTTTCTGGAAGAAGGTTCGCGGGTGTGCGTGCTGGATCGCGATGAACGGGCCTGCGGGCGCCTCAAGCACGAGTTGCCGGGACTGGGCGAGGCGATTATCGCGGACGTCACCGATCTGATGCAGGTGGAGGCGGCGTTTGCCGAGGCCTTGCGGCTGATGGATGGCGTGGATGTGCTGATCAACAATGCCGGGATCAGCGTCCGGCACAAGTTTCTGGAGATCACGCCGGAGGAGTGGGATCGCGTTGTCGCAGTGAATCTGACGGGTGTATTTTATGTGGCGCAGACGGCGGCGCGACACATGTGGGAAAACGGCAGCGGCGTGATCCTGCAGACGGCGTCGACGAATGGCGTGATGGGGTATCCATACTATGCGGACTACAACGCGACCAAGGCGGGCGTGATCGAGCTGACGAAGTCGATGGCGCTGGAGCTGGCGCCGAGGGTGCGGGTATGCGCGGTGGCGCCGGGATATGTGCTCACGCCGATGCAGAGAGCGGAATATTCGGAGGCGATGCTGGCGGAAGTGAATCAAAAGATTCCGATGGGGCGGCATGCGTCGCCGGAGGAGATTGCGGGGCTGTTCGCATATCTGGCGTCGGACGATGCGGCGTTCGCGACCGGGCAGGTCTATACGCTGGATGGCGGCGAGACGGCGGGAGGATTGGCGAGCCGGTAAAGATGTTTGCCACGGATTTTCGTGGATTTTATGGATATTGAGTAGACATGCGCCTTGAGAACAAAGTTGCATTGATTACTGGTGGCACGTCTGGGATTGGCGAGGCCGCGGCGTTGCTATTCGCGCGCGAGGGAGCGCGGGTGGCGATCACGGGACGGAATCGGCAGCGCGGGGAGCGAGTTGCGCAGCGGATCCGCGAGCTTGGACGCGATGGGATTTTTCTCGTGGCGGACGTGAGTGTGGCGTCCGACTGTCAGCGGGCCGTCGATGAAACTGTGCGGGCATTGGGTCCGGTCGATATCCTTTTCAATAATGCCGGAGTGTTTTATCCGCAGACAGCGCTCGAGTGTTCGGAGCGCGAGTGGGATGAGCAGGTCGACGTCAATCTCAAGGGCACGTTTCTGATGTCGAAGTGCGTTCTGCCGGGCATGATTGCGCGGAAGAGCGGAGTCATTGTCAACAACGCTTCCGGCTGGGGCATTGTTGGAGGCGATTGCGCGGTAGCGTATTGCGCGTCGAAGGGCGGCGTGGTGCTCATGACGAAGGCGATGGCGATTGATCATGGGCGGCAGGGAGTTCGCATCAATTGCGTGTGTCCGGGTGACGTGGAGACGCCGATGCTTCCCGCAGATGCGAAGATGCGCGGTCTAAAGTGGGAGGACTACATGGCCGGGTGCGTGAATCGTCCCCTCGGGAGAGTGGGGACGGTGGAGGAGATTGCGAAGGCAGTTCTGTTTCTCGCGTCGGAGGATTCGTCGTTCATGACGGGTGCGGCGCTGGTGGTGGATGGCGGAGGGACGGCAGACTAGTGGCGGGAGCTCGCAAGTCAACGACGGTTTTTCTGGGCGGCGGCAGGATCACGGGAGCGCTGGCGGCGGGGCTGCGGCTGGCGGGCGATCGGCGCGAGATCGTGGTGTACGACCGGCATCCGGAAAAAGTGCGGGCGCTGTGGCGGGAATCGCGAGTGAAGATTGCGCTCGATTTGAAGGCGGCGGTCGAGCGTGCGGAGATGCTGATTGTCGCGGTGCGTCCCGCGTCGGTAAAGGAGATGCTGGCCGAGGTTGCGGCGTGCGGCGCGAAGCCTCCGCGGTTGTACGTGAGCCTGACGGCCGGGATTCCATTTCGAAATCTGAAAGCGGGGCTGGGCGATCGGGTGCGATGGGCGCGGGCCATGCCGAGTCCAGTGTGCCGGATTGGCAAGGGATTCACGCCGGTTAGTTTTGAGCGTGGCCTCTCCCGGCAAGATCGTGGGCGGGTGCGCGCGTTGTTCGAACTGGTGGGACCGGTGGTCGAACTTGCAGAATCGCAGTTCGACGCGATTACGGCGGCGGCATCCCCGACGCACGGATATCACGCGCTGGCGGCATTGGCCGAAGCGGCGCGCAAGGCAGGGCTGGACCGGCAAACGGCGTTGATGTCGGCGGCGCATGCGCTGGCCGACGGAATCTTGTATTGGCGCGAGAGCGGGCTCGATCTGTCGGAACTTCTGCACGAAGCGGCAACGCCGGGAGGGATTGCCGCCGCGACAATGTCCGCGATGGATAAGGCTGGATATCAGCGAGCCGTAGATCGCGGGATCCGGGCGGGCATCGCGCAGGCGAGAAAGAACGCGAAGTAGGGGGCGCGCTCCCTCACAAGACACGGGAAGGGCGCGGCAACCACGTTGGGGTTGATCGGAGCGGATGGAGCAGCCCCCGTATACGTCCCCCATTCAAAGGATTCGTCGGCACACACCCTTCCGTCTTAGTCTTACGACGGCATTTGTGGTGGTGTTGGCAGAGAGGAATGTCAGCAACGTCTCTAGGCGGGCAGTGCGGGTTGGGGCGCAACATTTCCGAGGGAACCGGGGGCGGTTACCTTCGTCACCATCCGAGTCGGAGTCGAATCTGACACAATAACTTTCGGAGGAGTCCCGCCTGAAGTGATGCGGCTGGACTGCCGAGATTGTTGCCATGGAAGTATTGACGTCGAAAGCGGTGCGACGCAGCACGCGGTTGCGCGTGGAGATTCCGGTGAGCGTGATCAGCCTCGACCGGAGACGTCCGTTTGGAGAGAAGTGCATGCTGCTCGTGGTGAGCGCGCAGGGATGCGGATTTCGCAGCTCGGAGCCGCTGGAGATCGAGACTCCGATTATGCTGAGCGGGCTGCCGGGCGGAGGCAGCGTGACGGGGCGCGTGGCGAACTGTTTGCCGCTCGGGAATGACGGCAAGTATTTTCTGATTGGCGTCGCGCTCTACACACACGGAAATGTATGGGGAATTGCGGATCCTCCGGAAGACTGGAGCGCGGCGGCGAAGAGCGATCCGGTGAGCACGAAGCCGGCGAGTGGTCCGGAAGATACTGCAACGAAGCTCAAGGTGCAGAAGAAGGCTTGGCCTTACAACGTGTTCTCGGATGGAGCGGAAGTGCATCCGGGGAAGAGGTAACGGGTCAGTTCCGGCCATCGCGAGGGAACTCCGCGCGTTTGAAACGGCGCCTTTCGATTTAAAGTCAAAAAGCCAACGTCAAAATCCAACGTCAAAACCCAAGTTCAAAATCTAAGTTCAAAATCCAACGTCAAAATCTAAGTTCAAAATCCCCACCCTGCAGTGTTTGGGCCACCCTGCAGTGTTTAAGCGATGATCATGCGGAGCTTCGCGACGCGGGCAGCCGAGGCGCCTCTCCCCACTATCGAAAAACTATCGGGCTTGTTGGGCTTTGGTAACTTCGCGATGGTTACAGAGGCTGCCATACTTTGCGTAGGCCTATGGAAGACGAGTTCGAATCATCGGCGCGGTTATTGCCTGCGAAGCCTGAGAAGGCTGAAAAGCCGGAAAAGCCAGAGAAGGCTGAAAAGCCAGAGAAGGCTGAAAAGCCGGAGAAGCCGGAGAAGGTGGAACGGCCTTTTCGCGTAAAGCTGCGCGGGTCGGTGCTGGCGCTGCTGCGGCTGCCGAACAAGCGCGCGGTGCGGGGCGCGATTCACCAACTTTCGGTCACCGGCGGGGTGATTCATCTGGAAAAGCCTCTGGATGAAAAGCTGGTGGTGGAACTAATCTTCCACATCAACGAGACGACGCTTCGCAGCAAAGCGCAAATGCTGTTTCCCATGTGGGCGACGCAAGGCTGGATGCAGCCCTTCCGCTTCGTCGATCTGACGGACGCCAGTCGGGAACAGCTGGATACGATTCTGAAAAGCTTCATCGGCGACGGGACGGCGGCGAAGAAGGCGGCGGCTGGATCCTAGCGCGAAGATAGGTTTGCTGTTCACAGCGGAGCTTCGCTCCGCGGACAGCCGAGGGCGGCTGTCCCCACATAGCAAACACCGCTGTTCCCGCATAGCAACGCGGCTGTCTCCACATAGCAAACACCGCTGTTCCCACATAGCAAACGCGGCTGTCCCCACATAGCAAACACGGCTGTTCCCACATAGCAAACGCGGCTGTCCCTACATTCTCGCAATCGTTACCAAAGTACGTTGGTGATGTGGGCCGCGCGATCTATGATCGCGCGATAGGGCCCTTTCTATGAAACGTCTTAACTTTCTGGTTTCGCTCACCAACAACGACAACGACTATCAACAGGAGCAGGCGGCTGCGGCTGAGAAGGCGGCGCGGCGTCTGGGCGTGGAGGTGAAGATCATCCACGCGAATAACGATGCCGTGTCGCAGAGCCAGCAATTGCTGGAACACGTGCAGAGTGCGTCGGGGCGGCCGGATGCGATTTTGTTCGAGCCCGCGGGCGGGACGGCATTTCCTCAAGTGGCGCGGGCTGCAGCGGCGGCCGGAATCGGCTGGGTCGTGCTGAATCACGAAGTGGATTACATTCTCGAACTGCGGCGCCTGTATAAAGTGCCGGTATTCGCGATCACCTCCGATCATCAGGAGGTGGGAAAGATCCAGGGGCAGCAATTCGGGGCCCTGCTGCCGACGGGCGGCAAGTTGCTGTACATCGAGGGGCCGGCAAACAGTTCGGCGGCGAGAGAGCGCACGGCGGGAATGATGCGAACCAAGCCGGCGAATATCCAGATCAAGTCGATGCGCGGCAACTGGACCGAGGAAAGCGCGTACAAGGCGGTCAGTTCGTGGCTGCGGCTGCGTACTTCGCAGGAGAGCCACATCGATCTGGTGGGCGCGCAGGATGACAGCATGGCGATAGGCGCGCGGAAGGCATTCAGCGAGATTGCGGAGGCGGACCGGGCGCGGTGGATGAAGATCCCAATCACCGGTTGCGACGGGATGCCGAAGACTGGGCAAGCATGGGTGCGCAGCGGAACTCTGGCGGCGACGATCTTCATTCGTCCGAATACGGATCTCGCGATCGAGATGCTGGTGGAGGCGTTCAAAGGCGCGATGCTGCCGGAGAGCAAGACTACGGCGCCGGAGTCGGTGCCGTCGCTGGCCGAGTTGTCGGTGCTGGCCGGGAAACTGGCGAAGTCAGCGAAGGTCTAGGGGATTCCGATTGCGAAACAGAGGGTCTCTCCACTCCGCGTTGTCTTCCGCTTCGCGGAAGTCAATGCTCCGGTCGAGATGACAATAACGCTCCGGTCGAGATGACAATGAGGTCGCGGCGCGGGCCCGGTTGGCTTAGTGTTTCTCTGCCGTTACCGAGGCTGACGCACGGCCAAGCAACAACATCTTTGTCGCGGAGTCCAGTTGGCACTCGTGCTCCTTGAGTTCCTTCGACATTTCTCTTGCGACCTCCAGGATTACAGCAACCCGGTGGGCGCATTCGGTATCGAGGCCATCCGATTCGTCGGCCTGTTCTTGTAGAAGCTGACAACTTCCGATAATCACAGAGAGTTTGTTAATGAAGTGATGAGACAGCCAGCACTTGGGCTGGTGCTTGTCATGAGCAGAGACATCCATACTGCAACCCTGCCTTCCCCGTCCTTGTAGAGTTCCTTCCCCAGAACCAGATGAGAAGTGAAGGGCAAGGAGGTAGCCAAAGCGGCTTTGGCGCAAGTCCTTGAAAAGACGACTTCCGGCACTCCCTTCAGATAAATGTTAGCCATATAGCGCATGGGGCTGGGGGAAAAGACGCACTTCGGCAATTTTGGAGGGGATCTCTCGCAGGCAAGGATCGATGAGCAAGAAGGGCTCGGTGAGCGGTGGTTTATCATGGATTCCATCAGCACGGGCCCATAGCTCAACGGTTAGAGCAGCAGACTCATAATCTGTTGGTTCCAGGTTCAAATCCTGGTGGGCCCACCAAGTCGCTGGTAGCGACGGCTTCCTGGGATCATTAGGATCACAGGATACTCTTAGGGGAACTGCGTGAGACTTAGTACGTTGCCGTCGGGGTCCTTGAACCAGGCGACGCGAGCGCCGATCGGCGACTTCCAGATACCGCGATCGTCTTGTCCAGCCATGCCGTAGCTTTCGAAGCGGACTCCCCGCTGGTTGAGTTGCGAAACGCTCTCATCGATGTTGGCGACGTCCCAGCCGAGGATGGTGAACTGCTGCGGCTTGAAGTTCTGCACGGCGGTTACGCGGAGCATGGTTCCGCTGGCATCGAGCACCAGAGCAAATGGGTCTTCAGAGACCACGCGCAGGCCGAGGACTTCTGAATAGAAAGAGCGTGCGCGGGCGGCGTCGGTGGTCGGTATGAACGCGACTAGCTTTTGTGTGTTCAGCATGGTTCCCCCAGGAACAGCTTCTAGAGATCTCCGAGAAGTTTTCCAAGCGTGGGCTTGTGCTTCTCGGGCTTCTTCTTTTTCTCGATCACGATTTTTCCGGCGGGCGGCGGCCCGACGCGCTCGCGAGCTAGTTCTTTGACTGCGGTGACGGCGCGAAAGGGTTTCACCCGCTTCTTCTTCCTGGACATAACTGTTCCGCTAGGTCCCCTCGGGTTGAACAGAGTTTAACCTGAGCGTGAATTATTGCGATTACCAATCCAATCGGGCATCGCATGGATGTGCAATAATTCACAATAGCTGGAAGTTTTGCCGCGAGCGTGCTGCTTATGGAAGAACGAGATTTCTTTGACGAGAAGCAAGAGAAGAAACCCGCCACGCTGAATTGTCCTCACTGCCATCAATCCTCCGAATATGAAGTGACATGGATCGTGCGCACCAAGAAGCGTCAGCTTTCGGGGCGCGCGGACGAGCGTGATCGCGCGCGCTTTGCGAAGTTTCGGTCGTACATGGTGCGCAAAGACGACATGATGGCCTGCAAGAACATGCGCTGCCGGAAGCGGTTTGACATTTCCGGACAGTCGACTGTGCTGACCGAGTAACCAGCTAACCACCAAGTTCACAAAGTTCCACGAAGGAAGAACTGTTCCTATTTTCTCCCGGCGCGGAGGGCGGGGACGCCGGCGCTACTTTATGCCGCGCGACTTCTGCGCTACTTTGTCAGGCCGGGTTGGTGGGCGAATTCCGGGTGGAGAATTTCCGGCAGGCCTTCCAGGCCATAGGGCTTGGCTTCGCGCTGGGCAAAGGCGATCATCTCGTGTTCGCGGTCGGGCGGCAGGGGATGGCGTTCGTAGGCGGAAAGCAATTCTTCGACTCGCTGGCGGGCGCGCTCGAGGATTCCCGGATCGCTGTCTGTCGGGGGAAGTCCGCGGTCGATGACGGTGGAGGGGAAGTGCTGCTCGCAACGGAATAGGCTGCGGGTTTCTTTCAGCTTCAGGAAATCGCCGGTGAGGCCAGTTTGCGCGAACATCGCGGTCGCAAGTGAGTCTCCGCGAGACTCGACACCTTCGATGAGGCGCTGCGCAGAGGCGATGGCTTCAGCGTCGATGACGAGTTTTTCGATGCTGTGACAGGCGAGGAAGTCGAGCATGCCCGCGCCGGAGATCATGTTGATGCCGGCAAGAGCTCCAAGAACACACGACATGCCGCTTTCCATTTCGACCTGCGCGTCGATCACGCGGCCGTCTCCGGCGACCATGTAGGCGTGGGTGGGAAGGCCGAGATATTTTCCGACCTGGGCGCAGCCGACGTCGAGCATGGCAGTTTCGATCGCGCCCATGGGAGTCCTTCCGCTGCGCATGTCGAAGATGGCGGGCGCGCCTCCCCAGACGATGGGGGCTCCGGGCTGGGCGAGTTGATGGATGACGATGCCGCTGATGCATTCGGCGGCGTGCTGCGTGATGGATCCGGCGAGCGTGACGGGAGCGGTTGCGCCAGCGAGAGGCATGCTGACGATTTCCGTGGGAATCCCGGCGCGGGCGAGATCGACGAGGTTGTGCGATGCGAAGTCCGACCAGTTGAGCGGCGGCGATGGGCAGACGTCGAAGACGGCGCGGGGATGTTTGCGCAGGGCCTCGCGGCCTCCGGTTTCGATGGCGAGCAGGTCGATGAGCGTGTGCAGGCTGGTGGCGGAAAAGGCGCCGGTGACGACGGGCTTTTCGGAATACCAGAGGACAACCAGGAGACGGTACCAATCGCCGATTTCCTGCGGGACATCGTTGCAGACCACGGCGGTCGATTGCGCGGCGAATTGCGGAAGCATCTCGGCGACTTGCACCAGGCGCGCGAGATCGGCAGACATGGCCGGGCGCGGCTGCTGGGTCAGCGGATCGAGAATGTTGAGGCAGGACGAGCCGGGATCGAAGTGGACGTCGTCTGCGCCATAGTGAACCGCGGGCTCTCCGCTGCGGTTGTAGAGGTGGAAGTCGCGCGGAACGAGTTCGAGAAGGCGGCGGGCCAGGGCTTCGGGGATGTGAGCGATCCCGTCTTTGACGGTGATGCCGGCGCTGCGGAGAAGGTCTTCGACGTAGGGCGCGACGCGGACTCCGGGGTCTTCGATGAGCTGGAAGGCTTCATCGAGGATGCGTTCGATGAGCTGTCGGTCGAGGAGTTCGAATTTGGGTCGCATAGGTTGCGGGGCTTAAAAGCCCCATCGATATTTCGCGGTTAACGCGGCCCTAAAGGGCCGCTCTTCCACATCCTTCGGGCTAAAGGCCGTTTCTCGTTGACCTCGCGACGGGACGGCTGAAGCCATGCCCTGATACGAACTTTACGTTGTGGCCTTCGCGCGTTTGTGACTCTGCCGGCAGAGACGTTGCCAGCAACGTCTCTACGACGACGGTTGTTTTTGTTGCATCAACTCCCTGGCCAGGGCTACGGCGCTCATGGCGTCTTTGGCGTAGCCGTCGGCGCCGATTTCTTCGGCCCATCGGCGGGTGACGGGTGCGCCTCCGACCATGACTTTCACCTGCGAACGCAATCCGGCTTTCTGCAGCGCTTCGACGACGCCCTGCTGATTGCGCATGGTCGTAGTCAGCAGCGCGGAGACGCCGACGATATCGGCATTCAGTTCCCGCGCTTTGTCGGCGAACTTTTCGCCGGCGATATCGACTCCGAGATCATGAACACGGAAGCCGTGCGCGGTGAGGAGCGTGCCGACCAGAATCTTTCCAATTTCATGGATGTCGCCCTTGGTCGTGCCGAGAATCACGGTGCCGGCCATGGGGCGCTCGGTGCCGAGTTTGCGGAGCTCGGGGTCGAGCACGGACATGGCGGCGCGCATGGCTTCGGCCGAGGCCATCATGTCGGGGAGAAACATTTGTCCACGGGCGAATTGCTCGCCGACATCGTGCATGCCGGGGACGTATCCGTTGTTGATGACGTCGAGTGGCGCGGTTCCGGCGGCGATGGCGTCGTGCGCGAGCTCGCTGGCCACGTCGGGCGCGCCGTCGATAATGCTTTGCCGCATGGCGGTGAAGTTGGCGTTGGGCATAGGTGTATCTGGGTCATGCTGACGGAGTGCGGCGGGGGCAGTCTGTGATCGGAATCACAGGGCGTTGTCCAAACAAGGCGCTTTTCGCCACTGGATCGAGGTCATTTATACTCATATGTTTGCCCGGAGCTTCTCTGGGCTCGTGGGGAAGGAGATCCTCTTGAAGATCCTGGTTTGCATGAAGCAGGTGCCGCAGAAGGATGCGCCGCTGAAGCTCAATGAGAGCGGGACGTGGATCCGCGAAGATGTGTCGTATGAGGTCAACGAGCCCGACGCGTACGCGCTGGAAGAGGCGCTGCGCCAGCGCGAAAAGCATAAAGGCGAGGTGGTGGTGATCACGAGCGGTCCGGCGCGGGCGCAGCAGGTGCTGCGCGAGGCGCTGGCCAAGGGGGCGGACCGGGCGATCCATTTGGAGGACGACAAGTTCGTCGGGCTGGACGCTTTTAATACCGCGAAGGCGTTTGCGGCCGCGATCAAGGACGAGCAGTTTGATCTGATCTTTACCGGCTTGCAGTCGGACGATTACGGGTACGCGCAGACGGGAGTGATTCTGGCCGAACTGCTGGGGCTGCCGCACGCCACCATCATTATGCAGATCGAGAAGACCGATGGCGGGATTCGGGTGAAGCGCGAACTTGAGGCCGGATATTTTCAGTTTGTCGATATGCCGACACCGGCCGTGCTGACCATCCAGTCGGGCATCAACAAGCTGCGCTACGCCACCCTGATCGGCATCAAGCAGGCGAAGAACAAGCCGCTGAGGAAAGTTATGTTTGCCGAGGTGCAGGCTGCGGTTGGGGAGAATCTGCAGAAGATCGAGAAGCTGTACATTCCGCAGAAGACGAAGAAGACGGAACACATTGAGGGGTCTCCGGGGGAGATTGCGAAGAAGCTGGTGGACAAGATGAGGAACGAGTTGCGGGTGCTATAAGTGTAGCCGAGCCGCGCTACGCGCGGCGGACAGCCGAGGGCGGCTGTCCCCACATGAATCGCGCTGGTGACGGCCGAGGGTGGCTGTCCCCACATGAATCGCGCTGGTGACGGCCGAGGGCGGCTGTCCCCACATGAGTCGCGCTGGTGACGGCCGAGGGCGGCTGTCCCCACATGAATTCGGATGTTTTAGCCAGGAGCCGGGAGCTCAGAGCCAATTTATGCCAGACACGATCTTGGTAGTTGTCGAACAGCGGGAAGGCAAGTTGAACCGGGTTTCGTGGGAAACGATCACAGCCGGGCAGGCGATTGCTGGCGCAACCGGCTGGGCGCTCGAAGCGGCCGTCGTCGGCGGCAATGTTGCGTCTTTCGCCGCCGAGGTCGCGGCGAAAAAAGTCGCGAAGGTGTATGCCGTCGAGTCACCGAAGCTCGAACCGTATACTCCGGACGCATTTGCCGCGGGACTGAAACAATTCCTTGCGGCGAAACAGCCCACGCTGGTGCTGATGCCGCACACCTACCAGGTGCGCGACTTCGTGCCCAAGCTGGCGACCGCCATGGGACGCACGGTGATCAGCGACTGCATCGGCTTCAAGCACGAAGGCGGAAAATTGGTGTTCACGCGGCAGATGTTTCAGGGGAAATTCGCGGCCGACGTCGCGTTTGCGAGCGATGCTCCGTGGTTCGCGACTTTTCAGAGCGGGGCGTTCCGCGGCGACAAGGCCGAGACGGGCGCGAGCGCGGCTCCGGTGGAAACTGTGAATGTCGAAATCGCCGATGGAGTGATCCGCAACAAGCCGCAGGAAGTTTTCAAGGAAGCGAAGCAGGCCGTGGATCTCACGCAGGCCGAGATCATCGTGGCCGTGGGCCGCGGCATCAAGGAGCAGAAAAATATCGAGCTCGCGAAACAGCTTGCGGATGCGCTGGGCGGAGACCTGGCGGCGTCGCGTCCGATCTGCGATTCGGGATGGCTGCCGATGGACCGGCAAATTGGATCGTCGGGCCAGACGGTTGCGCCGAAGCTGTATCTGGCTTTGGGCATCAGCGGCGCGATTCAGCACATCGTGGGCATGAAAGGCTCGCGGGCGATCATCGCGGTGAATAAAGATTCGGAAGCGCCAATTTTTGAGATTGCGGATTATGCGGTGGTGGGAAATTTGTTTGAGATTGTGCCGCCGCTGACGGAGGAAGTGAAGAAGGTCAAGGCGGGGAGTTAGGGCGCGCTTTGCTTGCAATCGTGGGTACAATCAGAAATAGAGGTTACAGTGAATGCGACGAGCGACAAAGCACGATGGGTGTCCTAAGAAAGCGAAGCAAGAAATGACTGAGCGTAGCCGCGCGATTCTGGAGCGGATTCGGGGCCGCCGGGAGCAGATTCGCGAACGGGTAGGAGCGCTTTGCGATAGCTCTGACGTGATCCGCGAGGAACGAGCACGCCGATTCTGAATTATGTCGTCGATGCGAGTGTCGCGCTCAAGTGGTTCTTGCCTGAAGACAGCGACGCAGCAGAGGCTCTGCTGATCAAGTTCTTGAGCGGCAAGGTCAATTTGTATGCTCCAGACCTGCTGCTCGTCGAAGCCGGAAGTGCTCTGTGGAGAAGATGTGTAGTTCGCGATGAGCTCACTTCCGCAGAGGTGAGATCGATCTACCGTGATCTGCTGACGCTCCCGTTGAACTTTCAGCCGTCGGAGCGTGTTTCAGCTGCTGCATTTTCCCTGGCGCTGACCCATCGTCATTCTGTTTATGACAGTGTGTATTGCGCTCTGGCTCTGGAAATGGACTGCGAATTCATCACTGCCGATCAGGCACTTGTTACGAAGTTGAGCCGCGCGTTACCGTTTGTGCGGCACGTTTCGGGATTAAACCTATGACCCTCGTCTTCCGCAAACCGATCGAAGGGATGGAGCGGCCGCAGATGCCGGCGGACGTCGTCATTGTCGGCGGCGGGCCGGCAGGGATGGCTTGCGCTCTGCGGCTGGCGCAGTTGATTGAGGCGCATAATTGCGCGCATCCCGACGCGCAGCTCAGCAAAGAAAATATTTACGTACTGGAAAAGGCGCGCGAGATTGGACAGCACTGCCTTTCGGGCGCCCTGCTCGATCCGAGGGCGCTGCGTGAATTGCTGCCGGAGTTTGAGAAAGAAGCTCCGCTCGACGCCGAAGTGACCAAGGAAGGCGTCTATTTTCTCACTGAAAAAGCGAAGTTCAAGTTTCCGGTTACGCCGCCATTTCTTCGCGACCACGGAAATTACGTCATCTCGCTGAACCGGTTCGTGAAGTGGCTGGGCGGCAAGGTGGAAGAGACCGGGATTACGGTCTTCACCGGCTTTGCGGGGTCGGAACTCCTTTATGAGGGCGATCGCGTCACGGGCGTCCGCACCGACGACAAGGGCGTCGATAAAGAAGGACATCAGAAATCGAACTTCGAGCCGGGATACGATTTGCAGGCCAAAGTTGTGATTCTGGCCGAAGGGCCGCGCGGATCGCTGACGAAACAGCTGGTGGAGAAATTCGATCTGGCGAAAGGCCGGAATCCGCAGACCTACGGCGTGGGAGTGAAAGAGCTGTGGGAAGTGCCGTCGGGGCGGATCGCGAAGGGCGAAGTCATCTACACGATGGGCTGGCCGCTGACGACGCACGAATACGGCGGCGCGTGGATTTACGGATCGAAGGACAATGTCGTCTCTCTCGGATTTGTGACCGGGCTCGACTATGCTGATCCGCGGCTCGATCCGCAGCGAGTGCTGCAACAGTTCAAGCGGCATCCGTGGGTGGCGAAGCTGCTGGAAGGCGGAAAGATGATCCGCTACGGCGCGAAGACGATGCCCTATGGTGGCTGGTGGGCGGTGCCTCCGCTGGCGGCCGACGGCTGGATGATCGTGGGAGATTCGGCCGGGTTTGTGAACTCGGCGCGGCTGAAGGGAATTCACCTGGCGATCAAGAGCGGGATGCTGGCGGCGGAGACGGCGTTTGAAGCGCTGAAGAAAGACGATTCCTCGGCCGCGACGCTCGGCGAGTATCAGAAGAAAGTTGAGGCGAGCTGGATCAAGGAAGAACTGTGGAAGGTGCGGAATCTGCACCAGGGATTTGAGCACGGCATGTTTGCCGGAATGTTCCACACCGCGCTGCAGATGGTGACGGGCGGGCGCGGGCTGCGCAACCGGTATCCCGGAGTCGCGGGATACGAGCGCATGGAAAAGCTGGCGCAACTTCCGGCCGACGGCGGAGCGGAGGCGCGGCTGATCGGTCCGGCGAAGGGTGATGGCAAGCTGACATTCGACAAGCTGACCGACCTGTATCACTCAGGGACGAAGCATGAAGAGGATCAGCCGGCGCATCTCGTGATTCACGATACGAATATCTGCAATGCGCGCTGCGTGAAGGAATACGGAAGCCCGTGCCAGAATTTCTGTCCGGCGAATGTGTATGAAATGGTCGACGACGCGAGCCAGCCGAACGGAAAGCGCATCAGCCTGAATCCGTCGAACTGCGTGCATTGCAAGACGTGCGACGTGCAGGATCCGTATCAGATTATTACGTGGGTGCCACCGGAGGGCGGAGGCGGGCCGAACTACGACGGGATGTAGGCTTGGGCAGAACATTTTCGGCCACGGATATACGCGGATTCGTGCGGATCAATCCAAGCAATTTTTGCTGAAGAGGGGTTATGAAAGTGCGCAACTTCATCACGTCCGTTCTTGTTTGTTTTCTCGTTTCTTTGGCTGCTATTGCTCAGCAGACGGCTCAAACGCCCGCCATCCCTACCACTGGTTTTGCCGGGCTGGATCAGTACCGGGCTTCGCGGATTGCCATGTTCACCGACGATTTCGGACAGTTGGCCCGGTATCGTGAGGCGAACGCCGCATTGGGCGCGCCGAAGGCGGGCGAGGACCGGGTCGTGTTTTTCGGCGATTCGATTACCGACATATGGAAGCTCGAGGATTCTTTTCCCGGCAAGCCGTATGTGAACCGAGGCATCGGCGGGCAGACGACGCCGCAGATGCTGGTGCGGTTCCGGCAGGATGTGATCGATCTGCAGCCGAAGGTCGTCGTAATTCTGGCAGGCACCAACGACATCGCGGGCAATACGGGGCCGATGCGCAACGTAGACATCGAGGCGAACTTCGCGTCGTTTGCCGAACTGGCGAAGGTGCATGGGATCAAAGTTATTTATTCGTCGCTGCTGCCGGTACACAACTACACGGAGCGTTCGAAGGACTTTTTTGCGCAGCGTCCGCAATCGCGGATTCTGGCGCTGCATGACTGGTTGAAGGATTACTGCGCCAGGAACAACCTGATTTTTCTCGATTATTTTTCGGCGATGGTCGACGACAAGGGCATGATGAAGAAAGATCTGGCCGATGACGGGCTGCATCCGAATGCGGCCGGATTCAAGATCATGGCGCCGATGGCCGAGGCGGCAATCGAAAAGGCGCTGAAGTAAGCGGCGGCTCAATTTCTATCGAATTGATGAGTCGAGTACACTGACTGACGTGCGAGGCCTTTGGTCCATCCTTTTTGTATTTTTCTCCGCCTATTCGCTGTTCAGTCAGGCGGAATGGCCCAAGCCAAACTGGGAGAAGGTCGACATCGCGAGCTGCCGTTTTTCCCACCAGGCCATTTCCTACCACGTTGGTGGATATCAGGTAAAACTCATTCCGGGCCCCGACCTCAAGATTCACGACTCCCTTTGCCGCGCTTATCTCGTCGCGCGCCCGGGCCATGAGACCCACCTTCTTACGGACTGGGCCATTTCGATTTATCAAGGCGCGGGCGAAGATCTTTTTGGCAACGGCCACCCAAGCTTGATTCTTGAGGGCTACTCGGGTGGCGCGCATTGCTGCTTCACCTATCGACTCGTCGATCTGGCCGAAAAGCCGGTTGTACTTTCGCCGATCAAAAATGCTTCTCCGTTTTTCTTTTTTAAAGATCCGGCGAGCAAACAATTTCGAATCATGGCCGGCGATGGCGCCTTCGATTACTTCGATGGGATGTGCCATGCTTGCGCGCCGTTTCCGCGGGTTGTGCTGCGGGCTGACGATGCGGGCTTGCGCGATGTCAGCGCGGACTTTGTCGAGCAATATGATTCCGAGATTGCGCTGGCGCGAGCGAAGATCGGCAACGGCGAGATTGGCCAATTCCAGATCGCGGATTTCAACGATGCCAAAGCGGTCGTGCTCGAAATCGTATATTGCTATCTCTACAGCGGGCGCGAACAGCAGGCCTGGCAGACCTTGGATGAGATGTGGCCGGCCGCAGGTCGGGAACGAATCAAGAAGCTGATCGTGGCGATGCGCGCCAAAGGGCTTCTTTCGGAACTGGTCCAAACTCGATCGCAAGCGATTCCTGCCGCTTCCGTGCGCTAGTCAGCATCTATAATGAAGAATGAGAAGTAGTTTCCGACCGCCCCGGCCTGTGGGCATACCTGAAGGCTGCGGCGGCGAAGGATTGTGGCGCCGGCTGTGGTTAGACTGCGCTACTCTCAAGGGTGCTGGTGGAAACGCCGGCGCCTCCCGCGCTCGTTGCGAGCGCATTGGAAAGGAAACGAGCCTGCCGGTCTTTGCCTGCCTGCTTATTCCTTTCCGTCGTGATCTGATCTTTTCGAAGCACTCAGCCGTCAGCACTCAGCATTCGGCCAGTGGAGCCAGGTTGAGGCTGGGAGTCATTTTTCGCTGACTGCTGAGTGCTGACTGCTGACTTGAATGCAGCCTCTTTACGACAAATTCGGCCGCGCGATTACGGATCTGCGGATCTCGATTACCGACCGCTGCAACTATAAGTGCGTCTATTGCCGGACGGGCAACGAGGGCGCGCTCTATGGTGACTTGCCGTTTGCGGATTATCTGCGGATGGCGCGGGTGCTGGTGGGGATGGGAATCACGAAGGTGCGGTTGACGGGCGGCGAGCCGCTGTTGCGGAATGGCGTCGTGGATTTTGTGCGGGAGTTGAGACAGTTGCGGCGGCCGCAAAAATGCATAGATCCTTCGCCGCCAAAATCTGCGGCTCAGGATGACAAGGCTAGAGGCACTGCGGCTCAGGACGACAAGGTTAGAGGCGCTGCGGCTCAGGATGACAAGGTTAGAGGAACTGCGGCTCAGGATGACAAGGCTAGAGGCACTGCGGCTCAGGACGACAAAACGTCAGAAAGATCTCCGGCTAACGATGACAACGGTTTTGAGCCGATCGATATTGCGCTCACGACGAATGGGCATTTGCTCGCAGACCTGGCGCAGCCGCTGAAAGATGCCGGACTCACGCGGGTGACGGTTTCGATGGATGCGGTTGATCCAGACCGCTTTGCGCGCATCACGCGCGTGCCCAACGGATACGATCAAGTACTGGCGGGCATTCGCGCGGCGCGGCGTGCCGGGCTGTGGCCGCTGAAAGTGAATTGCGTGCTGATGCGCGGATTCAATGAAGATCAGATCATTCCCTTCGGCATGTTCGCGCGTGAAGAAGGCGTGACGGTGCGCTTCATCGAATTCATGCCGCTGGAAGAGGATCGCACGTGGGCGCCTTCGACCGTGGTGCCGCTGGAAGAGATTGTGGCGCGGATGTCCGAGTATCGTCCGCTGGTGGAGATTCCGCGGGGACGATCGGAGACGGCGCGGCGCTACCGATTTGACGACGGCGTCGGAGAAATCGGGATCATTGCTCCGGTGTCGCATCCATTCTGCGGACATTGCAGCCGGATCCGCATCACCAGCGACGGAAAAATCCGCACGTGCCTGTTTTCGGTCTGGGATCACGACCTGCACGCGCAGATGCAGCGCGGCGCCAGCGATGAAGAACTGGCGGAGTACATACAGGGTGTCGTGATGAAGAAGGAAGAACGGCATCACATCGGCGAGCCGGATTTCGTGCCAGCTTCGCGGACTATGGTGCATATCGGGGGATAGACCCTGAATCTCACCGCAGAGTACGCCGAGTACGCTGAGGTTCTTGAGAGATAAAATCTCTTGATGGCTTCAAAGTTCGTTTCTGCACTGGCGTCTTCGGTCTTGTTGAGCTGCTGCTTCTGTTTTGCACAGACTTCTACTTATCTTGGTTTTGACCGCAACGATTATCCCGGCGATTCCAATCTCAAGATTCTCCATCAGACATTTGCTTACGCCGGTTATTGGCTGAACAATCCTCCCGGAGAGTCGTCCAATTCGTGGGTGGGGCATCGCGCGGCGGTGGAGAAGGCGGGCTTCGGATTTCTTGTCCTGTTTAATGGGCGGCTTTATGCGCAGCTGAAAACGATGGCGAACGCGCAGCGGCTGGGACGTTCGGACGCGCGGGTTGCGGCTGCGTCGGCGCGGCGCGAGGGATTTCAGCGCAGCACGATTATCTTTCTCGATCAGGAACAGGGCGGGCGCATGTTGCCGGAGCAGAAGGCCTATATCTTCGCGTGGGTGGATGGCGTGACGGCGTCGGGTTTTCGCGCGGGCATCTATTGTTCCGGCATTCCGAATGCGGACGACAATGATGTGGTCACTGCGGAAGATATTCGACAGAGCGCAGGGAAGCGCGACATTACTTATTGGGCGATCGACGACGCGTGCCCGCCGGCGCCGGGATGTGCGTTTCCCGAACATCCACCGAGTCCGGCTGACAGCGGCGTGGCATTCGCCGAAGTCTGGCAGTTCGCGCAATCGCCGCAGCGGAAGGACGTTGCGGCACACTGCACGAATTACAGCCGGGATGGGAATTGCTATCCTCCGGGGACGACGCCTGCGCAGGGATTGCATGTTGATTTGAACTCGGCGACGTCGGAGGATCCTTCGCACGGGCGGACGCGCTGAAGCGCAGCGGAGCTTCGCTCCGCGGACAGCCGAGGGCGGCTGTCCCGACATTGACCTCGTTCGGCTGTCTCCACGTTGACCTCGTTTGGCTGTTCCTACGTTGACCTCGTTCGGCTGTCTCTACATTGACCTCGTTCGGCTGTCCCCACATTGACCTTGTTCGGCTGTTCCTACGTTGACCTTGTTCGGCTGTCTCTACATTTTTCTCTGCGGTAAAATAGGAATTCAAGGACATGCCAGAACGCACGTTTACGCTTGACGAAGCCAAGTCGCTGCTGCCGGTGCTCGAGTCGCTGTTGCGCACGGCGATGAAGGCGAAAACCGTCATGGAAGAAGTTGACGCCGAGTTGCAGGCGCTCCACCACCGCATTTTCCTGAATGGCGGCATGTTTCTGGAGATCGTTCCGCTGGCCCGGCGCAAAGCCGAACGCGCCAAAGCGGAACAGCGCGCCAAAGACACACTGGGGGAGATCGATTCCATCGGAGTGCAGGTGAAAGATCTCAGCATCGGACTGCTTGATTTTCCCTGCATGGTGGAAGGGCAGGTCATCCTGCTGTGCTGGAAGCTGGGAGAGAAATCGATCACGCACTGGCACGGAATGAATGAAGGATTTGCCGGGCGCAAGCCGATCGATGAGCGGATCGCGCGAGCGCGCAAAGTGAACTGAAGAGTTTCCGTGCGTCATCCCCGAAGCGCCAGCGTTTTCTCCAGTGGGTCGAGGGATCTCGCTGCCTGCATGGACGCTGCACGCTAGATCCCTCCCTCCGCCTGAAAAACGGCTCCGCTCGGGATGACGCAATTAGAAGATTTATCTCAGACAATCAAGCTTTTCCGGCTGCAATCCCATTCCAAAATAATCCTGCAGGTCAGCAACATACCCGGAAGTCCAGTGTTTACATCGGAGGAACGTAATGAGGGCGAGTGGCGGCTTTTGGGCCACAATGGAATCTCGCAAGAAAATTTATTCGGTTGACCTCGGGGGCGAGGAAGGGCCATGCAGATGAATCGATCAATCATGCGTTGGGCAGTGTTGGGAGCAGTCCTGCTTTCGTTGACGGCAGCGTCGTTTGGGCAGATCGCGGTGGGAGTTTCGGTGCGCTTCGGGCCGCCAGCCCTGCCGGTATATGCGCAGCCGATCTGTCCGGGACCGGGATACATGTGGACGCCCGGCTATTGGGGGTGGGGCGATGACGACGGTTATTATTGGGTGCCGGGCACGTGGGTTGTAGCCCCAGTGGGGATGCTTTGGACCCCGGGATGGTGGGGATGGGGCGGCGGCGCGTACCTGTGGCATTCGGGATATTGGGGGCCGCACGTCGGCTTCTACGGCGGGATTAATTACGGATTTGGATACGGCGGTGTGGGATTCGCCGGCGGCGAATGGCGCGGACGCGAGTTCTTTTATAACCGCTACGTCACGAATGTCAGCGTGACCAACGTGAGGAACGTTTACAACCGAACCGTGATCGTGAACGAAAACCATGTGGCGTTCAACGGGGGAAGGGGCGGACTGGTTGCGCGTCCGACGGCGCGGGAAGAAATGTACGGACGCGAACACCATATGGAGCCACTGCAGGCGCAGGTCGACCACCGGAATATGGCGATGCGCGATCGCGCAAATTTCGCGACGGAAAATCATGGACGCCCGGCAATCGCAGCGACGGCACGGGCTGGCGATTTCAGCCAGCATTCGGTGGTGGCGGCCAGGAACGCGGGCGGGGATTACCATGCGCCGGCCATGTCTCCGCGCGAGGCGCGCGTGAACACTCCGAATCGTGGCAACGAAGGCCGCTCGAGCGATGGATTCCGGTCGTTCTCGCCGCCAAATCGCAACAATAACTCCGTGGCGAACGAGCGAAATAATAACAACGCTGGACGGAATGAGAATCGGTCGAACGATGGATTCCGTTCGTTCACGCCGCCGAACCACAACAACAACGCGAACGAATCGCGGCCACAAAACAACAATCGCTCGAACCAGAGCCGCCCGCAGAACAATAAGCAGGAAAATCAGTCTCGACAGAATTCGCACGAGTCGCGGCCAGCCTCGGCTCCAAAGCACCAGAGTGCGCCTCCGAAGGAAGAGCGGCGGCGGTAGGGACAGCTCCGTTCGCAGGGGGGGAACATAAGGTCTCTCTACTCCGCTCCGGTCGAGATGACAGTGGTTCCGGTCGAGATGACAATTCTGAAGCGGTGCCCTGATACGAAGCTGGATAGGTCTAAGCCGCCGGGGCCGGCGGCTTTAGATTTTTGCAAGCTTTTCGGGGTCGGGCGTTCTTGGGGAGAGGCGGACTGTCTGGCGAGTGGCAGGGATGGTTCCGCGCAGTTGACCCTGGCACCGGAGTGTGCGCTGGGCAAAAGTTTCTCTGCTACAATTTTTGTTTACGAATCAATTCAGGACGACAAGCGATCTCATGTCGAATTAAGGGAAGTGACAGCCCTGAGGGCTGAAGCCCGCATCTTGCGGGGCATGACGGCAGCGTTGAAAGCCGCGCCCTTCCCAAGTCGATTTATGAGATAGCTTTTGAGAGCACCTGAGCGGGCGCGCCCAAGGAGTCTGAAATCACTATGTCCTCGACCAAGCAGAAGCTCCGACTGATCGGCGCATTCGCGGCGCTGGCGATGCTGGCCCTGGCGATCAGCTGCCGCGGATTTTTCGTGAATCCGACGTGGCAGTCCATTCAAATTCAGCCGCCCAGCCCCGCCGTGGCGATTGGATTTCAGCAGAACCTGACCGCGTGGGGCACGGACACGGATGGGAACCGGTCGCAGATCACCTCGAACCTGGTATGGAGCTTATCGGGCGCGAGCAATAGCGGCACGGTCGCGACTCTCGATCCGAATACGGGCATACTCAAGGGCGTTGCTGCTGGGACGGTCACGGTGACGGCGTCATCCGAGGGCGTGAGCGGAACGGCGACAGCGACCGTGGCGCAGGAAGTCACCACGATGACGATTATGCCGGCGACTTCATCGATCACTGCAAGTGGGACGGCCTATCAGCAGTACACAATCACCTCCGCGGGTACTGACATAACTTCTCTTGTGACATTGACGCCCGAGCAGAATGGCACGGTTGTTAGCAGCGGATTACCTTGCGGATTTGAGCTAGGCCTTGCAGGTGATGGCACTCAGGACTGCGAACCGGCTACCACGCTCGTTCCGGCTGGAACAACTCAGGCGTTCACTATCGTCGTAACTTACGCTGGATACACGGGGACGACTCAGGTAAGCGCCACGTTGAACGTAACCGGACCGCCGCTGCAATAGACACAAGGCCGGCTGGCGGCGACATGCTTATACGCCGCCAGCCCGGACCACGACGAGTTTTCTCTTCAGGTAAGGATATCGTTGCTATATCCCGAGCGGCCGAGCGGAGCTTCGCTCCGCCGGACAGCCGAGGGCGGCTGTTCCCACATAAGCATGTCTCCACATAAGCATGTCCCCACATAAGCGAGCCTTCCCTCAATTAGAAATCGAGGCTACTGCGGCCTTGGTCTTGCTCTAGCTGAGATTGTCTTGGTTTCACGGCTGGATACATTCCTCTATCCTCTATCAATTTCAAACGAAGAGCGGCGACTCCCAGACGAATAACTTGCATGTTCTAACTCCCGCTGATAGATGCTCGGGAACGCGGGTTTACGGGAGTTCGACGGCGTCTGAACCAAGCCAATACGGGGCAGGAAGGGATTGCGGGCAACCTCTGCGCACGATGTGATTCGCATCACATTCGTCTCCTGTTATTCGTGTGAGGATTAGCGCATCCTGCGAGTCCCATGCCAGAAATGTCTGCGAACTCGTCGACAGTTGTGAGCGCCGGTGTACGCAATGAGGAGGAATTGCGCGCGGCTCGATTCGCGATGCGCCTGTCGCTGGCCATCGGCGTTCTGATGCTGCTGGGCAAGACGACGGCGTATTACGTGACGGGATCGGCGGCCATCTTGTCGGATTTCGCCGAGTCCGTGGTGCATGTCATCGCGGTAGGGTTTGCCGCGTTCAGCCTGCGGTTGAGCACGAAGCCGGCCGCTCCGACATTTCTCTACGGATATGAGCGCATCACGTTTTTCTCAGCTGGTTTCGAAGGCGCGATGATCGCGGTGGCCGCGATCTGGATCCTGATTGAAGCGATCGAAAAATGGCGGGCGGGATTGCCGCTGGAAAATCTGGGCTCCGGCACGCTGCTGCTGCTCGCCGCGGGGCTGCTGAATGCGTGGCTGGGCTGGTATTTGCTGCGAGTGGGGAAGCGCAGCCATTCCTTGATTCTTGAAGCCGACGGCAAACATGTGCTGACCGACTGCTTCACCAGCTTTGGAGTCGTGGCCGGACTCGGACTGGTAATGCTGACTGGGTGGAAGCCGTTCGATCCGCTGGTGGCAATCGCCGTCGCGGCGAATATTCTCTGGTCGGGAGGGCGACTGGCGTGGCGGTCGGCGGTGGGACTGCTCGATTATTCCGATCCCGATACGGGCAAGCGGATTCGCGAAAAACTGGATTCGATCTGCAGCGAGCTCGGCATGAACTATCACGGCGTGCGCTACCGCACGACGGGATACCGGCAACTCATCGAAGTGCATCTGCTATTTCCGCACCAGACGGCGGTGGGGGAGGCGCATCGGCTGGCGACGGCCTTGGAAGAGCGTCTGCCAGTGGAATTGAAAATCCCCGCCGAGGTGGTCACGCATCTCGAGTCGCTGGAAGATCACGAGGACGTGCATGCCAGGGGGCATTACACGGGGCGGCCGGGCTAGTGATGGTTGAATTTTGATTGTTGAATATCAACCCCTGCATCTGCGGAACCCACCAGCTTTCTACTCTTTCATCATCGCGTCGATCGTGGAGTAGAGCTGGTTGTTGTCTTTCACTTCGATGTAAGGATGGCCGGGATTGCGGTTGCTGACGATGTACACCGTGGGCGTGTGATCGAGCTTGATGGCTTTGCCGAGGTCGCGATCCGCGTTCACTTCCGCGGCAAGCTTGCCGTTGGGATCGATGACGAAGGGAAAATCAACATTGTGGGCGGCGGCGAATTTCTCAGCGAATCCGCGGAGGTTCTGGGCATCGATCTCGAGCTGGTTCTGGAAAATGTAATCGCGGAATTCGTTGCCCAACGCCTTCGAATGTGTGTCGAAATAGCGCGCCATCACGGCGGCCTGATACGACCATGGATGCATGGGGAGCGGGAAGTCGTGACGGATGAGAGGAATTTTGTAGGTCTTGGAGGCTTCCTCGACAAGGGGCGCCGTGCGGCGGCACATCGGACACTCCAGGTCCTCGAAGACGACGATAGCCACCTGCGATCCTTTGGGTGGACGCAGCACGGACTGAGGCGTCTCCTGCGCCGTTCCCAGCGGAGCGGTCAGAGCGAACAATAACGTCAGCGACAAAACGGCGATCAAATGGGCGAAGATCTTATTCATAATCCTGTCAGGCATTTCCTTGAATCGTCCCCACAAAATGATTAGACGCTGGAATCTTCAGTATGGCGGCCTGAGGGCTGCAAACGACAGATTCCAGAGGGCTCCTTCTATGGTAACCGATGTGGATGAGGATGTCAGTGGAGAACCCAGCAGATCAACCGTCCCCGCCCGGTTCATGGGGTCGCTGCGCTTTCTGCTTCGGTTTTCTCCCTGGCCAGACCGGTGATTTGAAGCAGCGGTTTCATGGTGAGTCCTTGAACCAGAATCGAGAAGACCACCACTCCGAAAGTGAGATTGAGCACCTGGATGCGGTTAGGGAAAGACTGATCGAGGCTGAGAGCCAAGGCGAGAGCGAGTCCTCCGCGGAGACCTCCCCAGACCATCACATGCTGCCAGCGAAGTGGGATTTTCTCAGCGATGAGATTGCTGACGGGAACCAGGAGGTAAATCGAGACCGCGCGTCCGGCCAGGACAGCCGCTATACCAAGAAGCAGCAGTCGCCAGGATTGGGCGAGAGCGTTGATCCGCACCTCGAGTCCGATCAGCAGGAAGATGAGAGAGTTCATCACGAAAGCGAAATACTCCCAGAAGGAGACGAGCGCGGCGCGGGTGCGATCGCTCATGCCGCGTTTTGCGCCGACATTGCCGACGGTCAGGCCTGCCGTTACCGTGGCGATGATTGCGGAAAGATGCAAGTGATACGCGGCCATGTACGAGCCGTAGGCGACGATCGTGGTCAGGGTGATTTCAACTTCGGGAGCGTCGAGCGCTTCGGTGATCCGGCTGGCCGCATAGCCG
Organism: uncultured Acidobacteriota bacterium; assembly: GCA_963763845.1. Taxonomy (GTDB): domain Bacteria; phylum Acidobacteriota; class Terriglobia; order Terriglobales; family Acidobacteriaceae; genus Sulfotelmatobacter. The sequence continues at coordinate 380,482 of CAVXPX010000001.1, read as the reverse complement.
AAGCAGAATCCCAGAACGGCGCCGCCTCCGACTTCGAGCAGAAACAGGCCGGCTCCCTTGGCGAAGCTCAGATGGCCGCCGATGACGGCGGCCAGCATGATCTGAAAGAGAGCAGCCGCAGTGCCGTCGTTGAGCAGGCTCTCGCCCTCGACCAGCACAGAGAGTCGGCGATTCATATTCAAATCGCGGAAAATAGCGAGCACAGAAATCGGATCGGTAGCCGAGATGATGGCGCCGAACAAGACGGCGGTCAGGATGGGCAGTCCGATGGTCCAGTAGACGAGCGATCCGGTGACTGCCGTGGCGAGAAGGACTCCGATGTTGGCGAGAATGAGCAGGGGCACGGAGTCGCGCGCCAGTTCGCGGATATTGAGCTTGACGCTGCCTTCAAAAACGAGAGCGGGGAGAAAGATGATCAGGATGATGTCGGGCGTCAGCCAATGAGGGCGCGCTCCGGAGGAGATTGGAGATATATACGGCACTCGGACCAAGCCGAGCAGAATTCCACCAACCACCAGAGCCGCGGTGTAGGGAATTCGCAGATATTTGGAGAGAACTGCGATTCCGGATGCCGCCACCAGAAGCAACACGAGGAATTCCACAGCCGAGTTGGTGGTCATCGGAAAGAATCCGTTGCTGCACAGAGGAAGGTTGATCTAAGCAAGGACATTTCCCCAAGCCAACCGCGATTATGGCGCGGCGGATAAAACATATTACGACGTTCGTCATGCTCTTGAACTGTTGCCGAATGATAGCGCCGCTGGATGTGCACAAGACGTAAACCTCAACCGCCGCGAATTCGCGCGCAACGCGCTATAGTTAGAGAGTTCCCTTTCCATGCTGAGAGTATTGGGCTCATCCCGTATCGGCTTTCGATTCGTGGCGCTGGTTGTGGCCGGAATGTTGGCGCTGGCGGGTTGCGGCCGGGGACGCCATCGCGTGCTCGAAGTGGCGTACGTCTCGGCTCCGCAGGCGGCGCTGCGCGATCAGGTAGCCGCGATCTTTAACAAAGTCGGCTACGTGAAAAATGGGGAGCGCGTCGAGATCATCGACCGCGATCGGCGATTCGCGAAGGTGCGCACCTCCGGTGGACTCGAGGGCTGGATCGAGCAGCGGTTCCTGGTCGATCAGAAGACTTTCAACGAAATTCAGAAGCTGACGCTGGATAATCAGAACGACCCGGTGCAGGCGCCGGGAGTTCTGCGCAACGACACGAATCTGCACGTCACGCCCGGGCGCGAGACCGAACATCTTTACCAGCTAAATTCCGGAGCGAAGGTCTCCATTTTAAAGCGTGCGACGGCGGAAAAGCCCGGAGCTGCCGGGCCGGTGACGAAGTTCGTGGGCGGGAAGTTGGTCAAAGCTGAGGCTGGTCCGGTGCTCGAAGACTGGTGGCTGGTGCGCGACGATCAGGGCCGGGCGGGCTGGGTGCTCGCCCGCATGATCGATGCCGACGTACCACTCGACATCGCGCAGTACGCGGAAGGGCAGCGCTTCGTCGCTTTCTTTAAGCTGGATGAGGTGCAGGATGGCGACAAAAAAGTCCCACAATATCTGTGCGTGATGACTCAGCCTCACGACGGGCTGCCGTTTGACTACGACCAGATCCGCGTTTTCACCTGGAATGTCCGCAAGCACCGCTACGAAACCGCTTATCGCGAGCACGGACTGAACGGCGTTCTTCCCGTGACTGTCACAAGCGAGAACTTCGACAAAGAAGGGACGCTGCCCGTATTCACCCTGCGAGTCAAAGACGATGCGGGAAACGTGACTGAACGCAAATACAAGCTGAACACCCCCATTGTTCGGCGAGTGCTTGCGCCGGGAGAAGTTCCGCAGAAGACAAGCCGAAGAAGGCGTTAGCGCCTTGAAATAACGATTGTGCTTCCCTGAATGCTTTTTACGACACTTTTTGTTGGCGTCATCCCGAGCGCAGCCGCGTTTCAGGCGGAGCGAAGGATCTGGCGCAGGCTGCATCGGCGCTGCAGGCGAGATCCCTCGCCCCGCTGGTAAAAAACGCGGGGCGTCGGGATGACGCATCCGTGAAGCAGCGGATCCAGCCATCTACCAAAAACCATAGAGTCCCGGCGGCATTTCTATTGAATTATGTACTACAACGGGAATCATCTGTACTAAACACTTGAAAACATTGCGTTTGTATGAAGCTATGTTTGGACGGACAGTTGCATTACCAGTGTGTTTTGAGTCGTCTGGGTGTGTCCTTGGTTGACGAAGAAGGAAGAACAATAAACCCGCGAAGACGGGTGGGGTTCAGCAGTCGAGTTTCTTAAATCCCAGCTTCAAACATGAGTTCTGAAGTGGTCGACGGTTTAGAAAAACCATCGGATCGCGCGAAATCCCAGGCTACCGGCCGAAGCGCTGGATCCGATTCTGATCGACGAAAATTCTAAGGAGGCAAGGAAATGCGTTTTGAACGTTTTCCTATCGTTCTAGTTCTGCTGTTGACGCTGTCGTTGGCGACAGCTCCCCTGTTCGGTCAATCGCTGACCACGGGCAATATTAACGGTACGGTGACCGATCCCAGCAACGCCGTGGTGCCGAACGCAACCGTGAACCTGAAGAACCTGGACACGGGCGGTGCCGCGGTCGCGACGACCAGCGGCAGCGGCGGATATAACTTCGGCCTGCTCAAGCCCGGTCACTATGTGGTTTCCGTGAAGCAGGGTGGATTCGCGGAAGTTGCCCAGACTGTGGAAGTGCAGGTGGGCCAGACGTCGAAGGTGGATATCCAACTGGCTGTCGCGAAGGGTACGGAGACGGTAGAGGTTTCGGGAACGGCGCCGCTTATCAACACTGAGCCGAGCATCAACACGGCCTTCACACAAGCGGAAGTCGCGCAGTTGCCCAGCGCGGGCGGTGACATCACAAACATTGCCGATACGAGCCCGGGTGTTGTTGTCAACTCGATGGGTGGTTACGGCAACTTCACGGTCAATGGTATGCCGGCCACGTCGAACCTGTTCACGGTCAACGGCGAGAACGACATGGACCCGTACTTCAACATCAACAACTCGGGTGCCACCAACCTCACATTGGGGCAGAATGAAATTTCCGAAGCAACGGTGATCACGAATCCTTACAGCGGGCAGTATGGTCAGTTGGCCGGTGCGCAGGTTACGTACGTGACAAAGGCTGGAAGCAACGCCTTCCACGGAAACGCCCAATACTGGTGGAACGGTCGGTATATGAATGCCAATGACTGGATGAACAACAATGTTGGCGCACCGCGGCCTTTCTCGAATGCGAATCAATGGGCCACTTCGGTGGGGGGGCCGATCTTCAAGAACAAGACGTTCTTCTTCGTGGACTTCGAGGGAATGCGTTTCATTCTTCCGAATAACCCAGGTCTCGATGTTCCTACACCTGCGTTCGCAGCCGCAGTCATGAGCAACATCAGCGACCCGACGAGTCCTAGCTATCAGCCGAACGAGATTACGGCGTACCAGACGATGTTCAATTTGTGGGCAGGCGCCAAGGGCGAGAACCTTGCTGTACCGGTAGCTCCTGACTCCTATTGCAGCAGCCTGGTATTTGCACCCTCTGTAACAGGGTTTACTCCCGGTACTACACCCTGTGACCAAACCTTTCGAGGGTCAACCTCAGCACTTGGCAAAGAATATATTCTCGCGTTCAGAGTCGATCAAAAGCTATCGAACAGCGACAACATGTTCTTCCGCTACAAGCTAGACCATGGCACCCAGCCAACGACTCTGGACGCCATTAACTCTAATTTCGATGCGCTTTCGCCTCAGCCTTCCTATGACCTGCAGGCGCAGGAGACGCATGTTTTTGGTTCGAATTCGACGAATTCGTTTACCGCTACGGCAAGCCATTATGTGGCGCAGTTCGCGCAAAACCCTGCTCTCGTGCAAAGCACCTTCCCCACCTCAATCGTCGTTTCCGGCGGGTCGGTGAATTTCAGCAGCTTCAACGAAGCTTATGCGTTCCCGCAGGGGCGAAACGTCACGCAGTACCAATTCATTGACGACTTCTCCTGGACGCACGGTGTGCATACCTTGAAGTTTGGCGCTAATTTCCGCCGATACGATATTAGCGACCACAACTTCTTCTTTAATACGCCCGCCGTGTATTTTGGATACAACAACAACGGCCTACAGGAGTTGGCCGACGGGAGTGCATATCAATTTCGCCAGTCTCTGAACGAATCGAGCAATGTGCCGGTCGGCCTATGGGGTCTCGGTGCCTACGCGGAGGACGACTGGAAAGTCTCTCACAATCTGAAGCTAACCTTGGCGCTGCGTCTTGAGCACAGCTCTAACCCTGTCTGCAACACGAATTGCCTCTCGAATTTCACGGGACCGTGGTCAAGCTTGGCTTCAGTTCAGTCCGCGGCCGCCGGAAACGATCCAGGGGACACGGTCTACAGTTCCGATATAAAAATTAACCAGCGCAATGCGTTTCCGGGTATCGATTCGCTGAGTTTTTCGCCGCGCGTGGGATTCAGTTGGTCGCCCCTGGGATCCGACAAGACGGTTGTCAGTGGCGGATTTGGAATCTTCTACGATACGACTGCTGCAGGATTACTGGATGACCTGCTTGGAAACCCACCAGCGGCAGTTTCTCTCCGGGTTCGGGGAACGGCCGGAATCGGGGTCCTGCCCTTCGACAACACCGCTGCCGGTGCGCCCGCAACCTTTGCGGCTTCTGCGGCGGCTTTCAACATCAACGAAAGCTACAACACGATCTCAAATAATCTCGCAGCGCTGGGGACCGCATTCAATCCACCAGGATTCACCTCCATGGTTGGGACGATGCACACTCCGCAGTGGCAGGAATGGAACCTGTCCGTCCAGCAGCAACTCGGACGCAGCCAAGTGCTGATCGTAAGCTACGTCGGGAATCACGGAATCAAGATTCCGTACACCAATGCATGGCCGAACGCCTACGACCCGTATGAGGTGTACCCCTCGTCCGTGGTCCCGTTTGTTCCTTACGAGAATAACTACGGCACCGTCACTCAGGTTCAGAGTGGGGCCGTGTCCAATAACAATGGTTTGACCTTTAGCTACCGGAAGCAGTTTTCGCATTGGATCTCGGCTCACGCGAACTACACCTGGGCGCACAACCTCGATGAAGTCTCCAACGGTGGCATTTTCACCTATGGCGACTCTCTCCTGGGGCAGATCAATCCCACGAGTCTGCGTGCCGCAAACTACGGCAATTCCGATTACGATATTCGGCACAACTTTAACGCCGATTTCGTAGTGAATCCGGAATTCCACAAGACGGGAGCCCTGAAGTGGGTAACCGAAGGCTGGCAGCTCTCGGGCAAGTGGTTCTGGCGCTCAGGCCTGCCGTTCTCGGTCATAGATAACAACTGGAATGGGGCGGTGTTTAACGGTGGGTCAACCATTCTGGCTCAGCCTCTCGTCGGTGGCACCGCGCCCGGCTTGAGTAGCTGCAGTGGGAAGAACGCCACCGCAAGTCCCGGCGCTACTGGTGGCCCGGCTCCCTGTCTGGACGCCTCGGTGTTTGTTCAGAGTGCGTCGAACTCGTTCACCGGTTTCAACGTCTGGTCTCCGCAGCGCCGCAATCAGTACCATGGAACGCATTTCTTCGACATGGATTTGAACCTTTTCAAGAACTTCAGGTTCACGGAGAGGCTCAACGCAGCAATCGGAATTCAGGCGTTCAACGCATTGAATCATCCGAACTTCGGCAACCCGGATAACGGTTTCGGAGACCCGGGTTTCGGACAAATCTCGACTATGACTGGAGTTCCGACAAGTCCCTATGGCAACTTCCTGGGGTTTGACTCATCTCCACGCGTGGTCCAACTCTCTGGCAAGATCGTTTTCTAAGTCCCGCCCGAGAACCAGTTAACCTGAACAAGGCCGACCGCAAGGTCGGCCTTGTTCCTTTCTCGCGGCATGCCAGGCTCCGCAGTATAATTTGACGGAGATCCAAATTATCGAAACAATTGTTAGCGATCTGATGCGCTGGAGGTTAGCGTTATGTCTCGAATCAGCTCAGCAGCTTTGGTGATATTGTTCGCAGCGTCTTTATGCATCGGGCAGGCGGCTGCGCAAACGTCTCAGCAGACGGCAAGCCCTGCAGCCGTAGGGCATGGGTCATTTCCGGTGAAGGTGACTAAGACATTGGACTCCAGCAAGCTGAAAGAAGGTGATTCGGTCGCGTTGGAGACGACGGGGAGCTTTAAACTTCCGGACGGTACGCTCGTGCCTAAGGGATCAAAGATGCTGGGTCACGTTACTAGCGCGAAATCTAGGTCCAAAGGAGATCCGGAGTCCGAACTGGTGATTGCTCTGGACAAACTGGACGTCACCAAGGGCAAAGAGCTTGTGGTTAAGGGAACGGTTCAAGCCGTGTTTCCTCCGGCTGAGGAAGCAGATCCGGGCATGCCAACCACATCGTCGCACCAGGGAGGTGGAGGTGCTGGTCTAAGCGGGGGATCGCCAGTTCCAGCACCCGACTACAAGCCCACTTCCGATATCAAAACCGGAGTGGCCACAGAAAACTCCCCGGTCGTTCAGTCAGTATCGGATCCCAAAGCAACAGGAGTGCACGGGTTCCATGATCTGAGTCTGGAGGACGGCGTTTTGAGGTCGAAAGGGAAGAACGTCAAGCTAGGGAGTGGCGTTCAGTTGATTGTGCACGTAGACATCCTCGGGTAGGTTCAGGTTCGTAACAAAGTGGCGCGGCTTTCGCCGCGCCATTTTTCATTCGTAAGTCCGCGCAAGATTCCTCGCCCCGCTGGTGAAGCGCGGGACTTTGGAATGACGCAATCGCTGAAATCACTTTCCGAAGATCACCGTGCTTGAGAAGTGCGCTGCGGCGGCCATGTAGAACAACAGCGGCACCGAGAGGAAGAAGTTTGTGCGCGAGGCCAGGAAAGCTTGCCGGGCCAGTTTGGCCGCATCTTCCCGAGGCGTTCCGGCCAGTGTCGCGCGAATGATCTTTTTGTTATTTGGCCAGATGATGCCCCAGACGTTGAACAGCATCACGATGCCGAATCCCCCTCCGACGCCGATGCAGAGCACGTGATTGTCGTCTCCGCCGACCGGCGTGTAATGTACGAAGATCCATCCGGCGGCATAGACAAGAATCGTGGTGATTACTCCCAGTACGTATCCATTCGGCGCAGCTTTCTTGATCACGAAGTAGAGAATCCAGAAGACAACGATCCAGAGCACCAGGAAGAAGCCGACGGTGCTGCCGCCGCCTCCGCCCTGGCGTTCGGCGTCTGGGCCGACGAGGAATTGTCCCCAATACCAGAAGCCGAGAAAGACGGTGACCAGCGCGCTCCAGCGGAACCAGTTCAGGGCGGGTAGCGTGAGGTTTTGAAAGATTTTGGGCTTGGCCGCCGCGTCCACTTGCTTCATGAACGGCACGTTGATCAGGTTGAAAAAGTAGAGCAGGCCGATCCACGTGATGCCGGCGAGGAAATGGAACCAGCGCAAAATCAGCATGGCGGCTTCGCTTCCGGTGATCCTAGGCATGACAGCCGTGGTTGCCACAGCAATGTGGTCGCAACAGAGAAAAGATTGCATCGATATCCCCCCAGCTCGATTTGGATTATGGGTTCTCCGAATGCCGGGAAACAGGCGGCACGCGGGGAAAAGACAGCCAACTTGAACAGAAAAAGCGATCTCACCGTCTCTGGTCTTTCGGGCGGTTGAGCCGTGGAAAGTCTGCTCTTGGCGTGCCGCGCGTGTCAACTGGCAAGCGAGGTGCGGAGCGATCGTCGATCCGGTAACCCGGCGATTGGGTAACCGGCGATCTGGTAACTGTGCGATCAGGCAGCCGGAAGATAGGTTTCGCCGCAGCGGCCCCAGGAATCCGCGCGTGTACTTCCGAGGGTAGAGGCGTTAGAAACAGGGCAAGTTCTCGGTTGAAAAGAGGGCCGGATCGCCGTATGGTACTTTCATCTGCATCTGCATCTGCCCGCTGAAGCGCAGATTGTACGGAGATTGAAGCGCGGCGGCGGGGCTGTCCCCCCTTGTTCCCGAGGCGGTGGGAAGGCTTGCGGGAACATGCTGTTTGCTTTGCCTGGCCACGCAGGCTGCGTGGCCAGTCGTTGGAACGTTCGCAGTTCACGAATCGAGGAGATCGGCTATGGACAACAATAAGCCGGCGCAGAACATTCAGGATTCCTTCCTCAACACGGCCCGCAAGGAGAGAGCGAGCATCACGATTTATCTGCTCAGTGGAGTGAAGCTGACGGGCCGCATCCGCTCTTTTGACAAGTACTCCGTGGTGCTGGAGGCGAACGGTCAGGAGCAACTCATCTTCAAGCATGCCATCTCGACCGTGGTGATGGGACGCGTGCCGGCGACGCATATCGGTCACGCTCCACATCCGGAAAAGGCGGTCGCTGGAACGGCGACCGTGACGGTGGCGACTGCTTCGGGCACTGAAGGATAGGCTTTTTCGGCTTGGGAAGTTCTCATCGCAAGAAATCCCGCGATGCCGCGCGCGCCACCCGAAGTGTGTCTTTCGGCACCGTTGAAGTTCAAGAGCAGCCGGAGCGCGAACGCGCCTTCCTGGTGGGACTCGATGTTCGCACCCGCAAGAGCGGCAAGGGAACTGTTACCGCGCAAGCGTCCGCTGCGCGGGATGCTGCCGCACAGTCCAAAGCCGGCGGTATCGCTACAAAATCCAACGTCAAGCCCACCATCCCCGAATTTGACGCGGATGAATCGCTGGCGGAGCTGCGAACTCTGGCCGAGAGTGCCGGAGCCCGGGTGGTTGGCGAGGTCCTGCAGAGGCGCGACCGGCCTGATCCGGCCACGTTGATCGGGGCGGGCAAGCTGGAAGAGATTGCCGGCGCGGCCGCTTCGGTGGATGCCGATGTTCTGCTCTTCGATCACGATCTCAGTCCCTCGCAGCAGCGGAATATCGAAAGAATCGTCAAGCGGCGCGTGATCGACCGGACGCAACTCATCCTCGACATTTTTGCGCGGCACGCGCGAACCCGCGAAGGCCAGTTGCAAGTCGAGTTGGCGCAGTTGCAATACATGCTGCCGCGGCTCGCGGGACGCGGCGTCGAGATGTCGCAACTCGGCGGCGGCATCGGCACCCGAGGTCCCGGCGAAACCCAGCTCGAGACCGACCGCAGAAAAATTGCCCGGCGGGTGCGGCACGTCGAGCAACAGTTGGAAAATGTCCGGCGCATTCGCGCACAGCAGCGGCAGCGGCGGGAATCGGCTCCGGTCGCCACGGTGGCGCTGGTCGGCTACACCAATGCGGGGAAATCGACGCTGTTCAACGCGCTGACGCGGGCTGGCGTGCTGTCTTCTCCGAAGATGTTTGCCACGCTCGATCCGACGATCCGCGGCGTGGACTTGCCTTCGAAACGCAAGGTGCTGCTCTCCGATACCGTGGGATTTATCCGCAGTCTTCCGCATACGCTGGTTTCGGCATTTCGCGCCACGTTGGAAGAAGTGCAGCGGGCCTCGTTAATCCTGCATGTTTCGGACGCGAGCAGCCGTCTCTCCGCTGAGCAGGATGCGCAGGTGGAGCTCGTCCTGAAGGAACTCGAGGCCGAGACAAGGCCACGACTGCGGGTAATGAATAAAGTCGATCTGCTGGACGAGGAAGTTGCGGAATCGTTGCTGGCTGGCGGCGCGCGCGAAGGTTCGAACATAGTCTATGTTTCCGCCGTCGAAGGCACGGGTTTAGACGTGCTGCTGCAGCGCATCGACGGGATGATCGAAGAAGATCCGGTCAGCCGGGTTCACCTGCTGGTGCCGCAAGGAGAGGGGAAAACGCTGGCGCTGCTCGAAGCCCGCGGCCGAATTTACTCGCGCCAATACCAGGATGGACTGGTCGAGTTGGACGCCGATGCTCCGGAGTCAGTCTTGCGGAGACTCAAGCAATTCGTCATACGCGAGCCCGCGCATCTCATGGTAAAGTGAGCGCTGCTTTGTTGTGACGTTGGGCGCAGGTTGTGTCTCGCATTTCGGTGTGGGGGCATCTTCCAGAATCTGGTCTCCGAACGGAGCGAACGACTTGAGGTGACTGTGCGCTCCTTGATCTGGTTGGTCCTTTCTTCCGCGCTTGTAGTGGCTGCCTCATCGCAGGCGACAGTGCAAAATGCCGCCCCCGCTCAATCAGGGGCCAGTCACAGAATTCTGCTGGATGTCGTTGTGACCGACAAATCCGGCAAGCCCATTTCCGGCTTGCAGGAACAAGACTTCACGATTCTCGATGACAAGGCGCCGGCCAAGATCACGTCGTTTCACGCCACGGAGCCGGGTGAGCCGAGCGACCCTCCGGTACAGGCGATTATCCTGGTGGACGCAGTGAATGCCTCGTCGCAGAGCGTCATCTATGAGGCGCAACAATCACAAAAATTCCTGCGACAGAACGACGGGCAGCTTCCATTGCCTGTGTCGTTGGTGATTTTCACTGACACTTCCACGCAGATACAGCCTCAGCCCACGCGTGATGGAAACGTCTTGGCGCGCGAACTTGGCTCGAATCAGCCAGGCCTTCGCGCGCTGCGACGGTCCGCCGGATTTTGGGGAGCGTCAGAGCGCCTTCAACTTTCCCTCGAGGCGGTCGAGCGAATTACGCGATTTGAAGAAGGACGAGAGGGGAGGAAATTACTGGTTTGGATCAGTCCCGGATGGCCTCTGCTCTCGGGCCCGGGTGTCCAGCTCACGAATAAGGATCAGACGATGCTCTTCAACAGCGTGGTCGACTTCTCGCAGCGGTTGCGGGATGCGCGGATCACACTCTACAGTATCGATCCCTTGGGGACGAGCGATGCCGGCAGTTTTCGCGCTTTTTACTACCAGAGTTTCCTGAAAGGAGTGGCGAACGCGCAGAAGGTGAACGGCGGGAATCTGGCCCTGCAGGTTCTTGCAACGCAAAGCGGAGGCCTGGTGCTGAATTCGAGCAATGATTTGCAAAAACTGCTCGCGGCTCCTTTAAACGATGCAAAGGCTTTTTACACCTTGTCTTTCGATGCGCCTCCCGCGGATCATCCGGACGAATATCACGCCTTGCAGGTCAAGGTTGATAAACCCGGGCTCACCGCCCGCACCCGGACCGGCTATTATGCCGAGCCGTATCCGAGCCACTGAATTCGAGATCTAGGCGAAAGGGGTTCGGCACTCTAAAACTCTTCTCCGGCCTGATCGAGATCTTCGATTCCCGCGATCTGTTTGTAGAGAACGCTCTTCGAGTCCCGGCTGGGCGTCAGTCCGTAATACATGATCCCGATATCTTTGGTGACGATCTTCCGCAGGCGCGTACTCGCGATATCGGCGGCGAAAGGCTGATCGTCGTTGGGCAGGTGCAACCGGGCGGTTGAGACCACTGCAGTTCGAGTCCGGGCGTCTCTCCAGCCAAACGCGAACTGCCAATTTTGCGACGTCGTAAACATGTCTTCCGACGTGAATCCGATCAGGATTGCTTTTGGATCCTTGCCGAGTTTGGGTAGTCCGGCCCGAAGGCTCGAAACGAGTTTTTCAGCCACGAACTGCTGCCGGGCTGGATCCCGGGCTGAATCGTCGAGCCGGACGCTTCTTACGACCGCGACTTCCAGGCTGTATTTCTGACGGTAGTACTCGACCAGGGGGTCTAATTCGTCGGCAGGGAAGGATCCAATAGGAACGAGGAATACTCGGCTGCCATCAATGGCCGGCGCAAGCGGCGCGGCGGCATTGCTGGATTGCAGGGACGACTTGGAAACGCGCCACACCACCACCACACTGAGGAGGCAGACGAGAAGGACAACTCTGCGATTCACAAATACCCCTGCGAAACGGCCCGCTCGGGCTGGGACGAAGGATTGAGGATTGTTAGGACGACTCGATTACAGCACAGGGGGCCGAGAGGCCAGAAAAGGAATGAGGCAAGCGAGGTTACTAAAGTAAGTCCTCAGGCCCAATCAGGGAATTTTGATTTCCAAGCAATTAAAATGGGCCGGCAACCAAGAAGCGGTGACATTCCTTGGCTATCGGCCCATTCGATCCTGAATTGGATCGGAGGTGATACTTTTATGGTAATCCTCTTTACCCCGAAGTCAAGGGATATATGCAGAAAATGTGCACCGGACCGGATTGCCTTGTTAAATGGAAAAACCTGGCCGACTCTGCCCAAAACCCCAGTTTTTTTCTCCACATGAGCTGATCCGGGGCCAATATGGGAAATTCCCAAATCTTCCTTCCCGGCTAAACCGATCTTGCGTTGACATTAAACGAATTCGGACGTTAGACTTACCAGTTTACATAGCCCTCATTTTCCGGTCTCTCAGCACCACATGGATCAGACGCTGCAGCAATTAGGCGAATTACTGCTCGGAGCCATCCCGACGGTGGTTCTGCTGACGATCCTGTACGCGCTCTATACCATGATCGTACACAAGCCGCTGCGCACTGTGCTCGAAGAGCGCCGGACGAAGACCGAAGGGGCAATCGAGAAGTCGAAAGCGGACATCGCAGCGGCCGGCGCACGGACTGCCGAATACGAACAGAAATTGCGTGAAGCACGAGCGGCAGTATTCCGCGCCCAGGAAGCGCGCCGGCAGACGGCAGTACAGGCTCGCTCCATCGCCGTGAAGCAGGCTCGTTCGCAGGCGCAGGCGCAGGTGCAGTCGGCGAAAACGGCGATCGAGAGTGACCGGACCGCTGCGGAAAAAGGATTGCAAGGCCAAGCCGAGGAACTGGCGAAAGAGATTATGCGCCGCGTGTTGCAGCCGGCGGGGGCGGGACGCTGATGATTTCCAGCAAGAAACTGAGGACGATCGTTCGATTTCTGGTTCTCGCGCTCCTGTTGCCGGAAGCGGGTACGGCCGTGTTCGTGCGCGCCCAGGAGTCAGCTCCAAGTCCTCCGCAATACCAGCAAGATGGCGACGAGGTGAGGCAGGCGGGTGGTCCCGGACATCAACTGGCGCATGAAAGTCGCGAGGCCGCTGGCGAAGAAAAAGATAACATGGACGAGTTCAAGCACTCGGCCTCGGTCGGTTTTGTCTCGCGCATCACGGGCTTGAGCCTGAAGAATTCCTACTGGCTGGGGATGCTGACCAATTTTGCGGTTGTCGTCGGATTGTTCGTCTGGGCCGGCCGCAAATATCTTCCTTCCATCTTCCGCAATCGCACGGAAGGGATTCAGCGGGCCATGCAAGAGGCGCAAAAGGCGAGTGAAGAGGCGCGTCAGAAACTCGCCGAGATCGAATCCCGTCTGATGAAGCTGGACGTGGAAATCGGAAAGATGCGCGAAACCGCGGAGAAAGAAGGCGCCGCCGAAGTTGTCCGGATCCAGGCAGCGGCGGAGGAAGATGCGCGGAAGATTATCGCGTCGGCGGAGCAGGAAATTTCGGCTGCCGGAAAAGCGGCTCGGCGCCAGCTCACAGCCTATGCTGCCGATCTCGCAGTGACGCTGGCGAAAAAACAGATTCACGTGGATGCCGGGACCGATCAGGCGCTGGTGCGGAATTTCGCCGGGCAGTTGGGCGCTGTACCAGAGGCGGGAAAGGACGGGAACTAGCCGATGGCCTCCGTCGCCGCCACTTATGCCCGAGCCTTCGCCGATGTGGTGTTTGACGAGCACCTCGACGCCGGGCGTGCTGTTGCCGGGCTGCATCGCATCATCGCTCTGATGGCGGAGAGCATCGAGTTGCGGCGGGTTTGGGAAAATCCCGCGGTTCCGGCCGATCAAAAACGCAAGCTGCTGGATGCGATTGTGCAGCCGGAGGGAATCGATAAGCCAGTGCGCAATCTCATTGCCGTGCTCATCGATCACCACCGTTTGCATTTTCTGGAACGAATTGTCGAGCAGCTCGAAAAGGAACTCGATGCCCGGCTGGGATTTGCCGAAGCGCAGATTTCCAGCGCGCGGCAATTAGGCGACGCCGAAAAGCGGGCGCTCGAGGCGCAGATTCAAAAGACGACTGGCAAGAAAGTCCGCGCAAGCTACGGGTTGGACGCATCACTACTCGGCGGTGCGGTCGTCCGCGTCGGCAGCACGATTTACGACGGATCGGTCAAAGGACAGTTGGAGAGGATTAAAGAGGCGATTAGCTCCTAGAGATCCTTCGGGTGCGTTGCCAACCGCTTCGCGGTCGACAACTTCGCTCAGGATGAGAAAGTTGTTTGCTGAGAGCTGACGGCTGAAAGCTGAGAGCTGACTTATGGCGCAAATCAAGGCAGACGAAATTACAAAACTGATCCGCGAGCAGATCGAGAATTACGAGTCAAAGATCTCTGTGGACGAGACGGGCACTGTTATCACGCTGGGCGATGGCATCGCGCGGGTTTACGGTCTCGACAAGGTAATGGCCGGCGAACTGCTGTCGTTCCCGCACGGCGTGGCCGGCATCGCCATGAACCTGGAAGAAGACCAGGTGGGCGTGGTGCTGCTCGGCGAATATACCGAAATCAAAGAGGGGGACGAGGTCAAGCGCACGGGCCGCATCATGAGCGTGCCGGTGGGCGATGGCCTCATCGGGCGTGTCGTGAATTCGCTGGGCGAGCCGATCGATGACAAAGGTCCCATCTCGAGCGATAAGTTCATCCCGCTGGAACGCCTGGCGCCCGGCGTGATTGATCGTCAACCGGTGCGGGAGCCGATGGCCACTGGATTGAAGGCCATCGACAGCATGATCCCGATCGGCCGCGGACAGCGCGAGTTGATCATTGGCGACCGTCAGACCGGCAAGACCGCCGTCGCGCTCGACACCATCCTCAACAGCAAGGGCAACGATCTTATCTGTATTTACAACGCGATCGGACAGAAGCGGTCGTCGATCGCGCAGGTGGTCAAGATTCTCGAAGACGCCGGCGCGATGGAGTACACGATCGTCGTTGCCGCATCGGCTTCCGAACCTGCGCCGATGCAGTACATCTCGCCCTACTCGGCCTGTGCGATGGGCGAACACTTCCGCGATACGAAGCGGCACGCGCTGGTTATTTATGATGACTTGTCGAAGCACGCCGCGTCGTACCGTGAAATCTCGCTTCTGTTGCGGCGTCCTCCGGGCCGCGAGGCGTATCCCGGAGACGTGTTCTATCTCCATTCGCGGCTGCTGGAGCGCGCCTCCAAGCTGAGCGACAAAATGGGCGGTGGATCGCTGACGGCTCTGCCGATCATCGAGACGCAGGCTGGTGACGTTTCCGCGTACATTCCGACGAACGTTATTTCCATCACCGACGGCCAGATTTATCTGGAGACCGACTTGTTCAACCAGGGCGTGCGTCCGGCAGTGAACGTCGGTTTGTCCGTGAGCCGCGTCGGAGGCAGCGCGCAGATCAAGGCCATGCGCCAAGTGGCTGGAACGTTGAAGCTGGAACTCGCGCAATACCGCGAACTGGCGGCTTTCTCGCAGTTCGGCAGCGATCTCGACAAGGCCACGCAGGCCCAGTTGAATCGTGGGCAGCGGCTGGTCGAGTTGCTCAAGCAGAATCAGTTTTCGCCGCTGCCATTCTCCAAGCAAATTCTGATCATCATGGCCGGTACCGGCGGATTTCTCGACGACATGCCGGTCGATCAGGTCCGCGACTTCGAAAAGGAGCTGTACAAGTACGTGGACGCAACCAATCCGGGCATCCTGCGCACGGTCATGGAGAAGAAGGTTCTCGACGATGCGTTGAAGGCGCAAATGCAGGATCTGATCAAGCAGGCAAAACAGCAGTTCGTGAGCCAGAGGGAAGCAGTGGCGAAGTAGAGCGGGTTTGCTTCGCCTGCAGGGAAGCAAAATCCTCGCCCAGATGACAGGGGTTTGAACTGGCAACTGGGAGCTGGTTTTAAATGCCAAATATTCTCGACATACGGCGCCGCATCCGCAGCGTGATTAACACGCGGCAGATCACCAAGGCCATGAAAATGGTCTCGGCGGCGAAGTTGCGCCGCGCACAGGAGCGTGCTCTGTCGGCGCGTCCGTATGCGCACATGCTGACGAGTGTCCTGAAATCGCTGGTCGCGCGGGCTGAAATTTATGATCCTCAGACCGGAGAGCCGAAGCATCCTCTGCTGGCGCAGCGTCCGGAAAACAACATTCTGCTGATTGTTGTTACCGGCGACAAGGGCCTCGCTGGCGCATTCAATGCGAACATCACCAAGGCGGCGGTTCGATTCCTCGATTCGAAGGCGGGGAAAAACGTCGACATCGAAGCGGTAGGCCGCAAAGGGCGCGATTTCCTGCGGCGGCGGTATCCGGCGGCGAAGGTGCAGACGCGCAGTCTGGCCGAGCTTCAGGAATCGATCGACACCGAGCCAGAGACTCCGGAGCGCGCCGGGGAGATTCAGATCACGGGCGAGCACATCGGCATTCTTGGCAAAGTGGAGTTCGCGCAGGCATCGGCGTTGGCTGAAAACGTGATTGAACGCTACTGCCGCGAAGAAATCGATTCGGTGTACGTGGTCTTCAACGAGTTCAAGTCGGTCATTGCGCAGCGGCTGATCGTGGAACAGGTTCTTCCCATCGAGGAGATCGGCGAGCAGGCGGTGCGTCTGGCCGAAGAACTGTCCGAGGAAGAGAAGAAGAAGGCGAAAGAGGCTGCGGTCAGTGCCGGTGTCGGCATGCACACGACTGAAGGCGCAGCCGAGGCCGGTTCGGAGTTTGGCACGGCGCAAGTGGACTACATTTACGAACAGCCGCCGGATCAGCTATTCCGGGCGCTTTTGCCAAAATATGTGAGCATACAGATTTTCCGTGCGCTGCTGGAGTCGGTGGCGGCCGAGCACGCGGCCCGCATGACCGCGATGGATTCGGCCACCAACAACGCGACCGACATGATCGATTCCCTGACGCTGGTGATGAATCGCGCCCGTCAGGCAAAGATCACGAAAGAGATCATCGAAATTGTCAGCGGCGCGGCGGCGATGTAAGGAAGCTGCTAGCTGCTAGCTACCAGCGAACGGCATTGAGAGTCGAATGGAGAGTAATTTCGGGCGTTGGCAAAACGCCTTAGTGCAACCGAGAAAAGCTAGGAGCTAGCAGCTAGTAGCTAGAAGCTTAATTTATGGCTCAAAACGTAGGACATGTTATCCAAATCGCGGGACCGGCGGTGGACGTGCAGTTTGCCGAGGGACACCTGCCTCCGATTTATGAGGCCGTGAAGGTCGTCAGTGACGGATTTAACGTCCCGACGCCCATCAACGTCATTCTCGAAGTGCAGCAGCACCTCGGAGAGGGCCGCGTGCGCTGCATCGCCATGGAACCCACCGACGGCATGGTGCGCGGCATGAAAGCCATCGACCAGGGCGGACCGATCTCGGTGCCTGTTGGCCGCGGCACGCTCGGTCGCGTGATGAACGTCATTGGCGAGCCCGTGGATCAACTTGGCCCCATCGAATACAAAGAGCGGCTGCCAATCCACCGTCTTGCCCCTGCGTTCGACGAGCAGGCCACGACTGCCGAGATGTTCGAAACCGGTGTGAAGGTCATCGATCTGATCCAGCCATTCCTGAAGGGCGGCAAGATCGGATTATTCGGCGGCGCCGGCGTCGGCAAGACCGTTGTCATCATGGAGCTCATCAATAACGTCGCTAAGAATCACGGGGGCTTCTCAGTGTTCGCCGGAGTGGGCGAGCGCACGCGTGAAGGCAACGACTTGTGGCTCGAAATGACCGAGTCGGGCGTGATCAAGCCGGGCAAGCCGGCGGAATCGAAAGCTGCGCTGATCTATGGACAGATGACGGAGCCTCCCGGGGCGCGTCTTCGCGTCGCTCTGACCGGACTCACGGTCGCCGAGTATTTCCGCGATGCCGAAGGTGCCGACACGCTGCTCTTCATCGACAACATCTTCCGCTTTACGCAGGCAGGTTCGGAAGTGTCCGCGCTGCTGGGCCGCATGCCCAGCGCCGTGGGCTACCAGCCGAACCTGGCGACGGAGATGGGCGAACTGCAGGAGCGCATTACGTCGACGAAGAAAGGCTCGGTCACGTCGGTGCAGGCGATTTACGTCCCGGCCGACGACTTGACCGATCCGGCCCCGGCTACGACGTTTGCTCACCTCGACGCGACCACGGTGCTCTCGCGTGCTTTGACCGAAATCGGAATCTATCCCGCCGTCGATCCGCTGGCTTCGACTTCGCGCATTCTCGATCCGCGCATCGTCGGCCAGGAACACTACGACGTTGCGCAGGTCGTGAAGAAGACGCTGCAGACTTATAAAGACCTGCAAGACATCATCGCGATTCTGGGTATCGACGAATTGAGCGAAGATCAGAAACTGACCGTCGCGCGGGCCCGCAAGATTCAGCGCTTCCTCTCGCAGCCGTTCCACGTTGCCGAGCAGTTTACCGGTGCGCAGGGACGCTACGTGAAGATCGCCGACACAGTAAAGGGCTTCAAGGCGATCGTCGAAGGCAAGTACGACGACATCCCCGAGCAGGCTTTCTACATGAAAGGGCCCATCGAGGAAGTGCTCGAAGCCGCGGAAAAGATGAAGGCGGCAGCGTAAAAGCGGTCGTTAGTCGCGGGTTGTTCGTCGTTAGCGAAGTCTTTGCTGGCGTCGAGCGGAGCGGCTAACGACTAAGAACCAACGACTAGCGACGAATGGCTGATACATTTCAACTCGAGATCGTCACGCCGGAAAAGAAAGTCGTTGAAACGGCGGCCGAGGAGATCCAGATTCCCGGCAAGAACGGCTATCTGGGCATTCTTCCCGGACATGCGCCGCTCATCACTGAGCTTTCGGTCGGCGAGATCACGTACCGCGAGAACTCCACCGAACAGAAACTCGCGGTCGCGTGGGGATTCGCCGAAGTCCTGCCGAACAAGGTGACGATCCTCGCCGAGACCGCGGAACGGCCGAGCGAAATAAACGTCGACCGCGCCCGCAAGGCGAAACAGCGTGCCGAACAGCGCCTCACCAATGGCGATACCGAGGTCGATGTAGACCGGGCGCTCGACTCACTGCATCGCGCCGAAGCCCGCCTCGACGTAGCTTCCGGCAAGTAGCGCATTCTCGATTCCCATCTCTCGTAGAGACGTAGCTCACTCCGTCCTTTCCCGCAGTCTTACTGACCCTCAGGCTTCGGTTACGGCGCCAACAGAGACGTTGCCGGCAAGCGTCACTACGGAATCCAGTGGTGCTTCGTAAGCTCCTCGCCTTATACAATGGACGGTCTCATCTCAGTCCAGGAGTCCATGGCCATGAAGCTTCACTCCTCCTTGTTAGTTTCCTTCTTCCTCTCGGCACTCACGTTCGCGCAGAATGCGAAGCCCGCAACTCCACCACAGATGCCGCCTCCGCGATTAGTGACGCCGGAAGTGCATTCCGACAACAGCGTGACCTTCCGCTTCCGCGCTCCCAACGCGCAAGAGGTGAAGCTCATGCGCGAGGACATCCCAGATGCGTTCCCCATGCAGAAGGACGAATCCGGTGTCTGGACTGTGAACGGGCCGTCGTGGCCTCCTGACTATTATGGATATTCCTTCGTTGCCGACGGCGTGCGCTATATCGACCCGTACAACGCGCTGTTGAAGCCGAATCTGCTCAACACTGAGAATATGGTGCATGTGCCGGGTCCGCCGTCGCTGCCATGGGAATTGAATGACGTGCCGCATGGCGAGATTCACCATCACTTCTATCATTCGACGGCCGCGAATGATGACCGTGACTATTACGTTTACACGCCGCCCGGCTACGATCCGGGCGCGAAGACGGTGTATCCCGTTCTCTACCTCCTCCACGGATATAGCGATGATGCCAGCGGATGGACTGCCGTCGGCCGTGCGAACGTAATCCTCGACAACCTGATCGCGCAAGGCAAAGCGAAGCCGATGATCGTTGTCATGCCTCTGGGCTACGGCACGATGCAGATGATCACGCTGGGCTGGGGCGTCTGGAACCGGCAAGACATTCGCGATGAGAATATTTCGAAATTCCGCGACGCTCTTCTGACCGAGGTCATGCCGCAGGTGGAAAGCGAATACCGAATCAAAAAGGACCGCGAATCCCGCGCCATTGCGGGCCTTTCCATGGGCGGGTCGGAATCGTTGTTAGCCGGTCTGAACAATCTCGACAAGTTCGCATGGGTCGGCTCCTTCAGCGCTGGAGGCGTCCCGGACGATTTCTCGAAGGATTTCCCGAATCTCGATACCAAGGCCAACCAACAACTGAAACTGCTTTGGATCGCCTGCGGCACCGAGGACCGTCTGATTACTCCCAACCGCAATTTCCGCGAATGGCTCAAGCAGAGGGGAGTCGAGCACACCGACATCGAAACGCCCGGCATGCATACCTGGATGGTCTGGCGCAGGAATCTGGCGGCGTTTGCTCCGTTGTTGTTCCGCTAGAGACGGCGCTCATGCAAACGTCCATCGCTCAGATTGCCGCTTTGACGATCTATGGGAATGCGTTTCTGCTTCGGCCAAGCGCGGTGGCCGATTTTTATCCGGCAAACAGCACGTTCCAACACTGCGAGTACATCAATTTCCTCGATCTTCGCAAAGATGGCGGCAAATGGATTGAAGAGCCGTTTGCCGCAGATCCGCTTGCCTGGTTCGCGGCGCTGCGTAAACAAGAAATAGACACGCTGCGGATGCAGTACGGGCCGTCCGGTCAAACGCAGGCTGCTGATCGCGAGTTAGTCGGGTTCGTTGGCGGCGGCGGACGATGGTTGATCGAAGCTCAGCGCTCCGGCTTATCAGATTTCTGGGAGGCTCGCTGGCAAGTCGGCGACCGGAATCGCGCCGATCGAAAGATATGGCGTGTGACTTATGTCCGGATTGCGAAGGATCAGCCGCCGATCCTGCCCCAGGGACTCGAAAACCTCGACAAGCTCTCCAAGGAATTCGAGCAAAATCTGGTCGAGATCGAAGAATTCGCGCGCTCGCAGAAGATCGACAATTTCGCCAATATCTTCAAGTCGGCACGCGCGCGGCTGCACTCTGACCCGCCATCTTCCGATCAGTATCATAGCGATTTGACTCGTCCGGAGTTCCTGCCTCCAAGCGCTTGCCAACTCCTCGCGGCTTGTCAGGATGCTTGGGTGTTCGGCGGCATGGGCTCGTGGAATGATCAATCCTTCGATGCCGCGACGCAGCCCCGCTACGAGGTGTTGTCAGAAAAGCTATATCAGCTGCTGAATCGGGTCGTCATCATGGCGGCGAATGCGAGTTCCTACGGCACATTGACGTGATCGGCAGTCTCGGCCGGAACATACTTTACGGCAGCTGTTCGCTCCAGTTTGTCCCAGGCGAACCTGCGGCCCTCAAGCGCGCGCGCCAGCGTCTTGAACAGCACCACGGAAAACAGCTGGCGATAGGCAAAACGCTGCAGCCAGACCTGGCTGAGCAGCCACGCGTCTTCCTTATCGTCTGGACGACGGCGTTCCAGCGCAAACGCAATCGCCGACGTCAGGAAGTCGATGACCAGGAATGCGAAGAAGAACAGCACAAGCTTGTGGAAGCTCGCGGGATCGGTTGAGTCCGGATGGAAATGTTTCTGAATGTAATACCAGATCGTGCCGACCGCGAACATGATGTCGATCAGCGGTGACACCAGCGGCAGAAGAATCTGGAAGATGACGATATTGGGCAGGGCGATCCATCCCAGCACGCCCTTGCGCGCAACCACGTCGCGATGTTTGTAAACGGCCTGCAGAATGCCGAAAGACCAGCGGAATCGCTGCCGCATCAAGCCATTCGCGTTTGTCGGCGCTTCGGTGTAGGCGAGCGCCATGTCTTCGTACTCGACGCGGTATCCCATGCGCAGCAGCGCCATCGTCAAGTCCGCGTCTTCAGCGACAGTATCGGTGTGGTATCCACCCGCCTCGCGCACAGCCGAGACTCGCCATGCGCCGATCGCTCCGGGAACGACGCTGACCGCACCCAGCACATCCAGCGCGCGTCGTTCGAAATTCTGGCTGGTGATGTATTCCAGCGCCTGCCAGCGCGTCCACAGATTCACGCGGTTGCCGACTTTGGCATTACCCGCGATCGCACCGACTCTCGGGTTGATAAAATGCGGCACTAACCGTGAGATCGCATCGGGCGCAATGATCGTATCGGCATCGATGCCGACGAATAATTCCGCGTCGCCAATGTGCTCGATTCCGTAATTGAGGGCCTCGGCTTTGCCAGCGTTCTTCTTCGTCAGAATCAGAACTCGGCCCGCAGCGGATTCCGCTTTGAACGCACTTCGAGCAACTTCGAGCGTCCGGTCTTTCGAGCCGTCATCGATCACGATCACGCGCAGGTTTGGATAATTGGAATTCAAAGCCGCGCGCACCGTGCGTTCGATGACCTTCTCCTCGTTATACGCGGGGATAAGCACCGCGACCTTCGGCTTGTAGGAAGCCACTTCGGCGGGCTTGCCGAAGATCTTCTCGTGCAGGCGATCGTAGACGGCGGCCGCGCCAATGAATAGCAGTCGTCCAGTCATCAGCAAGTCGCCGATGATGAAGATCCACGTGATTGCCACGATTCCCGCATCGAAGAACCAGAAACCGAGCCGGTCCAGCCGGGCTGCCCAGCGCTCGCCTCGAGTCAAAGGAGCCATCACGTCGGCGCGTTCCATGCCGAGCAGCGCGTAGACCGGCACGATGTCATATCCGCGGGCGCGAATGCCGTCGATGATCTGGGGGAGCGCCTGAACTGTCTGTTCCCGGTTTCCCCCGCCATCATGGAGAAGAATGATGTTTCCGCAACGCAGATCTTCTACTTTGCACGGCGGCAGATGAGCCAGCACGTAGGAAGAGATCTGCTCGGCAGTGTGCCGCGGATTCTCGCTCCAGTCGTTCGGATCGACCCGATTCCCGACCGTGATGTATCCCATCTCCTGCGGAATCTCGAGCGGCCGCACTTCATCAGCGGTGTCCGGCTCTTCATCGATGGCATACGGAGGCCGCATCAACGTCGCGCGAATTCCCATCAAGCTGCCGAACAGTCGCTCGGTGAGATTCAGTTCCACTTTCATATACGAGGTGGAAATGCCGCTCACATCAGGATGGGTGAATGTGTGATTGCCGATCGTGTTGCCTTCGTTATAAATCCGTTTCGCGAGGCTCGAAAATTTATCCGTCTGAATTCCGATCAAGAAAAATGTGGCGGTCGCATGTTTCGCCTTCAGCACGTCGAGAATCTTCGGAGTCCAGTCCGGGTCCGGTCCATCATCGAAGGTAATCGCAACTTTGTTGCGGCTGTAGCCATAGCGCCCGACGCGGTAGGGTTCTGGAAGATTCTGGAAAACCTCGTCCGTAATCATCTTGCTGCTGGCATCGAAGGTAATATCGCGGGTACCATGGCTGGGCTTATCCTCAATCCGCAGAATCTCGCCCTGGCCTTCCATATCGACATCTGCTCCGGGCGGGACGTCTTTCAGTTTGTCAACGGCGCCCGGATCGCCCGGAACATCCCATACTTTCCATAACGAGCGATCTTCGCTTCCCAGGCGCCACAGGGCGAACGTCTGAATTCCCAGATTCTGGGCCGACCGCATGGCATTCAGCGCCGTCACTCCATCGAGGAACCAGATGTCGTGCCGGTGGTTGTGCTCGTCGAGATAGCTGAAGTGCGGATTCATGGCGTCGTCGTCGAAGTTGACGTCTTCATCGGAGTCGCGTGCCGAGAGCCATGCGTCCTGCACACTCACGGTGCTGTCGTGGTCTTCCGGAGGCAGAGTCCCGTTCTTTGGCTTCAAAACCCAGTCGTAGCCGTAATTGGCGATCGCAGAGATGATCTTCTGCCTGGGAATAACCGTCTCGGCATACTTCAGGTTCTCGACAAACCAATCTTGCGATGCCACCGGACCGGATGCCGCACCGGGATAGTGCTCGTCATAGTTCATCAGCACGACGCCGTCGGCGGCAGCAGCAAGAGCGGGATAGTTGTATTCGGAATTGTGCGGAGGCACGGCGACGTACAGTTTCATGCCGCGCGAGTGGAGATCGCTCGACAACCCCTGCAGCAGCGCCAGATATCCGGGCTGCCCCTCAGGAGCGAACGTCTCGAAATCGACGATCAGCCCGTGATATCGTCCCGACGCCAGAAACAGAGCGATCTGCTGGCGAAAAGCTGCGCGCGCGTCCGGATCGTTCAAGAAAGCGGTGATATCGATCCAGTCCACCCCATCGGAGTTGTTCACCATGGGAAAGACTTCCATGCTCGGATCGTCGCTCTTCAGGAACGGCATGACCCGGTCGTCCACCGGCAGGACCGAGTTGCCTTGGATCACCTCGAAATACTTGTTGGTCTGATCATCGACGCCCTGGATATGGCCATCGGGCGTGAGCACGTGCAGCCAGTCGGGAAATAGAATGTCGATCTGGTGAGAGTAATCGCGCAGAGACGAGAAACTGGCGGCATCC
Source organism: uncultured Acidobacteriota bacterium (assembly GCA_963763845.1). Lineage (GTDB taxonomy): Bacteria > Acidobacteriota > Terriglobia > Terriglobales > Acidobacteriaceae > Sulfotelmatobacter. Next base: position 356,212 of record CAVXPX010000001.1, on the reverse strand, counting down.
CAGGGCACATAAAAGGCCGCGCGAATCCCTTCCTCCTGATTCAGCGTGACCTGCGAGGCCGCTAGCTTGGACCTGCGGTGCGAACGGGCTACCGCCTTCTTGACCCGTTCCCGGGCTTTTTGCTTTTCGCTCTCTTTTAAGGCCTTGAAATTCCGCCGCTGCGGATAAAAGAGCAATTCGGGCAGATGCTCGTCGCGAATGGCGGTATAGACAAAAACAACGATGAGCGCCGAGAGTAAAACCGCCGCCACATCGATGGTGCGCCGCAGACGTTTCCAGCGGGCGCGTCGAGGATCATAAAAGACTGGTTCAGCCATGCAAGGACGAATGTTCATCGTATGCCGCGCGCGGCACACGGTCAATTGTCCGAAGAGGCAGGGTGAGTGACTGCTCTGGGGTCGTAAGATGCAGTTTCCCGGCTCCGGGATTGCCGCGAAAAGCGTTATCATTCGCTCCGTGGAGGATTTCTCTCGGGCGGGCGAGGAGCGGGGCGGACTGCGTTTCTACCTGGGCGCGAGCCTGGCCGCTCTTGCGCTCCGGCTTTTTCTGGTTTTCCGTTTTCCGGCCGTCGTCGACGACTCCCGCCTGTACGCCGACATTTCGAAGAACTGGCTGCAGCATGGCATCTATGCCATCACGAACTCCGGCCGGATCATGCCGACGCTCTCCCGGTTGCCGGGGTATCCGGCGTTTCTGGCAGCGGTTTTCGCCATTTTCGGGTTTGGTAATTTTCGCGCCGTCTTGCTGATTCAGGTGGCGTTCGATCTCGCGACCTGCTTCCTGATTGCTGGCATGGCCCGCCGCCTCTTTTCTGAACAGGCTGCGCGCGTTGCGTTCCTGCTCGCCGCTCTTTGCCCGTTTCTGGCCAACTACGCTGCAACCGCCCTTACCGAGACCCTCGAGATCTTCTTTACCGCGCTCGCGCTGGCTCTGGTTTTTCGCGGATTGGCAATCGGCAGCCCACCGCGTCGTCCGTGGCTGACGTGGCTCGGCTGCGGTCTCGCGATCGCCGGCGCCATTCTGCTGCGGCCCGATGGAGGAATCCTGCTGGCCGTGATCGGAGCGTACTTGCTATGGCTTCTGGTGCGAAGCCGGATGGATCGCGGCTGGAACGCGAGTCCTCCACTCATGCCGGGCAGGATCCTCCTCGCCGGAATCCTGGTCACAACCGGGGCGCTGGCTCCGCTGATCCCTTGGACCTTGCGCAACCTGCATACCTTCCATCGCTTCGAGCCACTGGCCCCGCGCTACGCGAACGACTCCGAGGACCCGGTGATGGCCGGCTTCAATCGCTGGGTCAAAACCTGGACGGCCGAATACGTTTCGGTGGAAGAAATTTACTGGAACGTTCCCGGCGACGATATCGAGGTGAACCGGCTGCCGCGCAGGGCCTTCGATTCGCCGCAGCAGCGCGAGCTCACCGCCGAGCTTTTCGATGAATACAACCGGAATCACGACATGACGCCGGAGCTCGATGCGCGCTTCGGAGAATTGGCCGCGCAGCGAATTCATGCCGCACCGCTTCGCTATTACCTCTGGCTGCCCCTGGTGCGAATTACCGACATGTGGCTGCGCCCCCGCACCGAGCTGTTTCCCTCCGATCCGCGTTGGTGGGAGTTTAACGATGATCCGAGGTGGCTTACCCTCAGCATCGCTTTCGGAGTGATCAATCTCGTGTACGTGCTTATGGCCGCTGCCGGGCTGGTTCGCGCCCGCGAATTTTTTGGCATCGGTCTATTCGTTTTGTTTCTGCTTGTGCGCTCGCTGTTTCTGGGAAGCCTCGAAAATCCAGAGCCCCGCTACACACTGGAAATGTATCCCGCGGTCATAGTCCTGGCATCCGGTCTCTTTCATCGTCGCGCATAAATTTCCATCGCCAGCGAGCGCAGATTCGACTTGAACATCGCGGCAGCGAAGTTGCACAATAGCGGCCCATCGGGGTCTCCCAGGGTCGCAGTGGCTTCTTAACTCCTGGGCAAAACGTAAACGGAATACAACGCCCTCAAAGCGGGCGAAGGGGAGCTTCCTATGCGTTCTCGCTCATGGCATGTGGCAGTTCTGCTTTTCAGTTTTTTGTCGCTCAGTACTCTTGCTCTGGCTCAATCGGCAACGACATCGGTGCGCGGCACGATCTCCGATGCCAAGGGTGCGGTCGTAGCAGGCGCAACCGTCACGCTGGAAAACAAAGCGACCGGATATTCCAGAACCGTCAAGACGGATGACCAAGGGATATATCAGATGCTCGAAGTCCCTCCGTCCACTTACACGATGTCGGTGAACGGAGAAGGCTTCGCCACCACGCGCCGCGAAAACCTCGTTCTGCAAGTCAGCAGCCCGGCCACCGTGAACATGACCCTGCAGGTGAAGGGCAGTTCCGTGATTGTCGACGTAAGCGGCGAAGCCCCCGTGGTCAATACCCAGGACGCCACACTCGGGAACAACTTCAACGCGCGCCAGCTCATTGATTTGCCTTCGGAAGGACGGGACCCAGTCTCGATTCTGAGCCTGCAGCCTGGTGTTGTTTATATCGGCAAGAACGTCGATCAGGACAATGACAGTCGCGGAGGCGCCGTCAATGGTGCTCGCAGCGATCAGACCAATGTCACGCTCGACGGTCTCGATGATAACGATCAACTCGAGGGGTACGCCTTCCAGGGCGCCATGCGCGCCACGCTCGATTCCTTGCAGGAATTCCGCGTTACGACCAGCAACTATGATGCGTCGTCAGGACGGTCGTCCGGGGCGCAAGTGAATCTTGTTACCAAGAGCGGCACCAATAATTTTCACGGATCGCTGTACGAATACCATCGCCCATCATTCACTGTTGCCAATGACTGGTTCAACAAACAGGCTGAACTACAGGCAGGCCTGCCGAACGTTCCCGGCCATATTCTGCGGAATACCTTCGGGGGCACGATTGGCGGCCCAATTCTCACGGATCGCCTCTTCTTCTTCGCTGCGTACGAAGGACAGCGCACCGCGGACCAGGAGCAAACCACGCGTATCGTTCCAACGCAAAGCCTCGCGACCGGATACCTGAAATATCTTTGTGATCCAGATCCGACGGTCGACGCCAACTGCTACGCGGGGAATCCGAACGTGAATAGCGTGGTCTCCGGGGGATCGGCATTCGCCGGCTTTAATGTGGTGACCCTTAACCAAGCCAACATTACCTCGCTGGATCAGGGTTGCGCTGGCAACGGCACCTGTCCGGCGACTCCCGGAAACCCCGCGGGCCCCGGCCCGAATGGCAACATCGCAAATCTTGGAGGAGCCAATCCAGCCGCCCTTTTTATGGGCTATTTCGCGCCGAACTCCACAGCAGGCGGCGGCGACGGCTTGAACTCGGCCGCTTATACGTTCCCCGGAAACAATCCCACTAGCCTGAACACGTATATCTTCAAACTGGACTACAAGATCTCCGCCGACGGCAATCACTCACTCTTCATCCGCGGAAACCTGCAGAACGACAATACAAAAACCCCTCCTCAGTTTCCCGGTCTTCCTCCCAATGACGTTCTCACCAACAACAGCAAGGGAATTGCAGGAGGATATACCTGGATCGTTCGCAACAATCTCATCAACAATTTCCGCTACGCGTTTATCCGCCAAGGACTGGGTGACACGGGGCTGAACAGTCAGCCCTTCAACCGTCTCCGCGGATTAGATGACGCGGTGGGATTGACTCCTACGATTCTCACCAATGTCCCAGTTCAAAACTTCGTTGACGACGTTTCGTGGACTAAAGGGCAACACACAATCCAGTTCGGCACCAACTGGCGCCTCATCCACAACAATCGGCAGTCGAACGCTCAGAATCTCTCCGAAGGTTACGCCAATCTTTACTGGATGAACCCTTCGTTCATCTCGGGAACATTGGGCAGCCTTGACCCCGAAATTGGTCCCGGATTTCCGATTGTCGACCCCTCTTTCGGCACTTCGTACGATTTCGCCGCGGTCCAGCTAATGGGAATCATGAGCCAGGTGTACACAGTGACCAACCAGGACAAGAACGCAAACCTGATCCCCAGTGGCGCGCTCGTTCCCCGGCATTTCAGAAACTTCGAAGGCGAGATGTATCTCCAGGACAAATGGAACGCGACTCCGAACCTCGTCTTCACCTACGGAGTTCGGTATTCACTCCTGCAGCCGCCTTATGAGGCCGACGGCAATCAGGTCTCGCCGACCGTCGACATGCACCAGTGGTTCACGAATCGATGGCAAGGCATGTTGACCGGCGCGGTCACCCAGCCGGAACTCAGCTTCGATCTCTCCGGTCAGGCGAATGGCAAGAAACCCTACTGGGCTTGGGATTACAGGAATTTGGCTCCGCGGCTCGCAGTCGCGTACTCCCCACATGCCGACTCCGGATTTTTCCACAAGCTTTTTGGAGACGCGGGTAAGAGTTCGATTCGCGCCGGATATGGAATCTACTTCGATCACTTCGGAGAAGGAGTCGTGAACACCTTCGACCGGCAGGGATCCTGGGGATTAACCACCACCATCAGTAATCCAGCTGGATTCCTGAGCGTAGATGACTCTCCACGCTATACTGGACTACTCGGCGCTACCAATCTTCCTCCCAGCCCCGGTGTTCCGAGTCCACACGGATTCCCTTACACACCCTCGGACGACCCGAGTACCTATGGGTTGGCGATCGCATGGGGTATCGACGATAACTTGAAAACTCCATATTCCCACGTCGTGGATTTTTCACTCACGCGTGATTTGGGCCACAACTTCGTTTTGGAAGCGACCTACACGGGTCGCTTTGCGCATCACTTGCTGCAAGAAATCGATCTCTCGGAACCGCTGGATCTCGTCGATCCCGCAAGCAAGATGGACTACTTTACCGCGGCGCAGGCGCTTTCGAAGGCTGCCTACGCAAACACGCCGGAGAGTTCGATTGCGCCGATTCCCTACTGGGAAAATATGTTCCCGGCTGCATCAGGCTCAGGCGGAATCTCGGGTTATGCTCCGGGCATCCCCGCGAACCCGACGGCTACGCAGAATATGTACGACCTCTATTACTCCGCTCTAGGCAATGAAACTTTGGCGTTGGAGATTGCCGATGCCTTCTGTTTCCCCGCATGCGCCGGGCCAACGGGGACGAACGCTTTCCAGTATTACCAGCCGCAGTTCTCGTCGCTCTACGGCTGGCAAACCCGCGGTAACAGCAACTACAACGGCCTGCAGGTTAGCCTCCGGCGCGCCATGTCAGCCGGCCTGCAGTTCGACCTGAATTACACATATTCGAAATCCATCGACGTTGGGTCGAACGCTGAACGGGTGAATGGGTTCGAGTCGGGCGGCCTTGCTTACAACAGCCAGGTCATCAATGCTTTCTCGCCCGATCAATGGCGCGCCATTTCAGACTTCGACACGACGCACCAGTTGAATGCCAACTGGGTCTGGGATCTGCCATACGGTAAGGGTCGCCAGTGGGGCGCTGGCACGAACCGTTTCGTGAATGCGGTCTTGGGAAACTGGGAGGTGAACGGCCTCTATCGCTGGACCAGCGGCTTCCCGTTCTCAGTGCAGGCCGGAGCGGGCTGGTCTACCGACTTCGAATTGGAAGGATCGTCGGTGTTGATCGGACCGAAGCCGAAGACCGGCGTATTTCGCGATGCGAGCGGCGACCCAACGGTCTTTAAGGATCCGACAACTCTTTCTTGTGCTTGTGGTCCGGGGACGCTTGCCGGTGCGACCTTCCGCGCAACTCTGCCCGGCGAGGCTGGTCAACGCAATTTTTTCCGCGGTCCCGGATTCTTCGATATGGACGCGGGCCTCGCCAAGACGTGGAATTTCACAGAACAGAAATTGCTCAGATTTTCGTGGGAAGTCTTCAATGTCACCAACTCGGTGCGTTTCGACGCCGCAGGATCTCTGATCAATCAGGATCTGGTCGATATCACCAGCTTTGGAAAATTCAACACAACTCTCAGCAGTCCGCGGGTGATGCAGTTCTCTCTACGCCTGGCATTCTGAGAGTTTGAGGGTAAGCCCGAAAGCCAAAAGGGACGGCGCAAGCCGTCTCTTTCATTTGCACGTAAGAATGTTGAAGCTCTGCAGAGACAGGAATGCTCTACGCCAGTGGCGAGTCGCTCATGCGGAAGCGGGTGCGCACGTGCTCGGAAATCAGCTCGATTGCTGGGCGGTTTCTGATCGGATCTTCCTGCGCCAGATACTTGATCGCTTCGACGAGCAGCCGCTGTCCATCAACATATCGTGGATCGGAGGTGCGTACCCGGCGCTTGTTTCCCAGCCTAGGAGGGACTGTAATCGTAAAAACTTTGGCCATGAATGAACCCAACTGAAGTGCGGTCAGTATACCGTCGGCTGTGCAATTCTCCGAAGTTAATTTTTATTACCCTTTACATTCAACAACTTAGCCCGCAGGTGAAACAAATTGCGTTTTGCTGTTCGTTTTCAGCTTGAAAACTTCGTCCGGAATCTTCTTCCCGTTCACCTGGATCTCGGAGTATTTTGCAAGCCGGTAGTCATCCTGCGGAGAAATAAGTTTTTGCTGCTTCGACACTCCCTTGTCCAAGTCGATCCATAGATCAATTTCCTTGTATGTGTTGCGGACCTTCTGCGACTTGGGTGCGAGCGTCAGGTGCGCCGTTGCCACTCCGTCGATCTTCTCCGGGCCGACATACGTCACATCGAACTCTCTCTGCAAATCCTGGCCACTGCCGCCGAATCCGAGAACAAGATAGCTCTCAAACTCTGACCGATTCTTGCCCAAGTCGTATTCCGTAACCTGATTCATCTTCGGAAGAAACATCTGAACTTTCCCGTTCTCGAAAAGCACATACTTCGGTTCCTCTTTCATTGCGTCGGCGCTCGGCCCGTCCTTTTTTACCTCGGCCATCATTTCGATTTCTTTGCCGGTGCGATGGTAATAAATCGTGCCGGTTTGTACATCGTCCATTTCGTCGATGGCTCGCTCGTACGTTTGCCATTCAAAATCAGCCTGCGCACTGCGGAATGTGGCGGCAACTGCGTCCATTTTTTTCAGCACCGCGTCAAGGTCGGCCGAGTTCGCGGGTTTTTGCGGAGGAGCCGAGGAGAACCCCAGAAAACTGCACCCCAACGCGAAAACAAAGAGCGGAGAGAGACGTTTCATTCGGAGTTTCTCTTTCAATTCCTGATGGAACCGCGCCTACTCCCGTTTCGCCAGGACCTTGTAGCTTTGCACCCTGCCATTGTGGTCGGAAACTGCTTCGTAACTGATAATCGAAACCGCCCCCGAAATCGGCTCGATGATGCGCAGCAACTGGTCCCGCACCGAGCGCTCATCCCCGGCCGTAACGGCGCTCGCAGTAACCTGGTACACCAAGTGGCCCACCGCATCGGCCGTTACCACTACTTCTGTCGGATGCGGATCTCTGGGTACGGGTTTGTCATTGAAGTTGATCAGCATGGGCGACAGGAACACAAATATCAGGATGATCGTGACCATGATGTCGTAGTGGAGGGTTCCCCGTTCGTGCTGCCAAAGAATGTAGCTGCGAATTATTCGCCAGAAGGCGTTCATGGGCACGGGCGCGCCAGGCGCGACGGTCGTGACTTCTGCTCTCGGCAAGTCTACTCGCTCCTCGCCCCGGCTTTCTAGAATCTCGGGTCCGCGGTTGCGACGGGGCTCCGGGAAGCCGGCCACTGAAAGCCGGACGCCCGTCCTTCTTAGAAGCGTTTCGCGGTAATTCGGTCGGCTCCAATATACGGCCTCAGCGCCTCCGGAATCACCACACTTCCATCGGATTGCTGATAATTCTCGATAATCGCGACCCAGGTGCGGCCAACGGCAAGGCCGCTTCCGTTCAGCGTGTGCACAAGTTCCGTCTTATTCTTGCCCTCCGGCCGGTACCGGATGTTGGCTCTCCGCGCCTGGTAGGCTTCGAAATTCGAGCAGGAAGAAATCTCGCGGAACAATTGCTGGCCCGGCAGCCACACCTCGATGTCGTAGGTCTTGGCCGAAGCAGCCCCCATGTCGCCCGTGCAGAGCGTGATCACCCGGTAATGCAATCCCAGCCGCTGCAGAACTTCTTCCGCATTGCGCGTCAGCTTTTCGTGCTCTTCGTACGACTGTTCCGGCCGCGTGAACTTCACCAGTTCCACTTTCTGAAACTGATGCTGCCGGATGATTCCGCGTACATCTTTGCCATACGAGCCAGCCTCGCTGCGGAAGCACGGCGTATAAGCCGTCAGCGAGATCGGCAGCCGCGCCTGCTCGATCACTTCATCGCGATAAAGATTCGTCACCGGAACTTCCGCTGTGGGAATCAGCCAGAGATCTTTCTCTCCGTGCGGCACGCGGAACAGATCCGCGGCGAATTTCGGCAGCTGCCCGGTGCTGTACATCGAATCCGAATTCACCAGATACGGCGGCAGAACTTCCGTATAGCCATGTTCGCGGGTGTGCAGATCGAGCATGAAATTGGCCAGCGCCCGCTCGAGTTTCGCGCCCAGATCCCAATAGACCGCGAATCGCGCGCCCGTCAGCTTTACGGCACGCTCCAGATCAAGCACGCCCAACTCGGCCCCGAGGTCCCAATGCGGCTTTGGAGTGAAGTCAAATTTCGGCGGAGTGCCCCAGCGCCGGACTTCCACGTTCTCTTCGGCACTCTTGCCGACCGGCACGCTCGCATGCGGAAGGTTCGGAATGCCGACAAGAATCTCGCGCAAGCGCCCATCAAGATCCGACGCAGTTTTTTCCAGCGTGGAAATCTTCTCGCGCAGGTCCTTGGTCTGCGCCATGGCGGCCGTAGCATCCTGCCCGGCCTTCTTCAGTTTTGCGATCTCTTCCGAAGCCTTGTTACGCTGCGCTTTGCTGGTCTCAGCCTCGGTGATCGCCTGTCGGCGTTGCGCATCGACTTCGCGGAAATCCTTGAGCACCACAGCCGGATCCATTCCGCGCTGGCGCAGCTTTTCTTCTACCAAAGGCAGGTTTTCACGGACAAAACTCAGGTCGAGCATCGGAATGAATAATGTATCGGAAAACAGGGACGAAATGCACGCTGGAAGGCATTCCAAGTCGTTGCCCCGAGAGAATGCCGATTTTCCCGCGTGTGACCTAGTGTCCCTGCTGGTTGAAGTTTATCTATTATCTATGCGCCAGAAGACTTCCGACCCCTTGAATCCCGACTCTGCCGGTGAGACGATACTCGTAGTAACCGAGGTGCGCTATGGCCGCGGACCGTCATCCTGGAATCACCATGCACCAACTTTCTTTCGGCGGAGGCTTCGCGGGCCTTCTCTTCGCCGTTGGCAGCGTGCTCATCTTCGTTCTCGGATTCCCCACTCTCTGGTATTTCGTCGCGCTCGCGCTTGGGCTCGGAGTCGCAATCGCATTCTTGCTGAGAGCGATTCACCATCATGAATCGCTGCACAACAAGCCACTATCGATTCTGGCGCCCTCAGAGGCCGGAACTCCGGGACCGTCCGCCGAGAGGAAGCGCACCCTCCACCAGATTTTTCCAAAGTTCGCGTCTGCCTGATCCTGCCCTCGGATGCGCCTGCGCGTTTTGGCAATTCCCTCTCGCTGTGTAAACTACTTCCGCGATGAAACCGCCTCTCTGGAAACTTCGCCTCAGCTCTATCGTTCTCTGTCTCGCGGCCTTCGTCGCGCTCTCGCTGCACAGCTTCGCCTCCGCTTATAACGGCCATCCCAAACTCGTCGTCGTGATCGTGATCGACCAGTTCCGCGGAGATTATTTCGAACGCTATCGCGATCAGTTCGTAAACTCCGGCTTCCGCCTCTTCCTCGATCACGGCGCCTATTTCCCCAACTGCAATTACGATTACGCCAACACCCGCACCGCTCCCGGACACTCCACCTTGTTCACCGGCGCGTACACCAGCGGCCATGGCATTGTCGCCAATGAATGGTGGGATCCGAAGAAGAAGCGCATGGTCACCTCGGTCGAAGACGACGACACAAAGCTGGTTGGCGTTTCCGGGAACGAGGCTGGAGCGTCTCCGCACAATCTGCTCGCCGATACCATCGGCGACGAACTCAAGCTCGCGACCCAGGGCAAGTCGCGTGTCTTCGCAATCTCGTTGAAAGACCGCGCTGCCATCCTCCCCGGTGGCTTTGCGGCGGATGCCGCTTACTGGATCGATCCGAAAAGCGGCGCCTTCATCACTTCCACGTATTATCGAAATGATCTGCCGCAGTGGGTGCAGAACTTCAATCAGACGGATCCGCCAAAATACTGGGACCGCAAGTGGACCGACGCAGAGGGCACGGTTCTTCGCTCGACCGAGCACCGCCAGGGCAAGAACGGGGCCGAAGCCGGATTCTACGAAGTCATCGGATCCACCTCTTTCGCCAACGACTACGAGTTCGATTTCGCCAAGCAACTCGTCCTCTACGAAAACGTCGGTCGCGGACCTGCCACTGATTTGCTTTCGATCAGCCTCTCGGCCAACGATATCCTCGGCCATCAAGTCGGACCCGATTCTCCGGAAATGCACCAGATGGCCCTCGATCTCGACCACGAACTCGCCGACTTTTTCAACTTTCTCGGCCATCAGATCGGGCTCGCCAATGTCTGGATCGCACTCTCCGCCGACCATGGCGTTTCCTCTCTGCCGGATGTCGTGAAGAAGCTGCATATTCCCGCCGCCAATCTTGGCAACCCCAAATTACAGGAACAGATCAACGCCGCGATCAACGCGAAATTTTCTCCCGGCCGCTCGACAACCTTCGTCAAGCTCGACTATCCGCTGGCATGGCTCGATGACGACGCCTTCACCGCCGTCCACGTGAAAGAGCATGAAGCCGAGAACGCTGTCGGCGATGCCATGAAAGAAGTCGGCCTGCGCGGCTTCTACACCAAGTCGCAACTTGCGGTAGGAGAAGTCCCCAACACGCCACTCGGCCGCCAATTTCTCAACAGCTATTCGCCAGAAGGTAGTTGGTATGTGATGGGCATCCCCGATATTTACACCGTCGGTTCGGCCCGCGGCACCGATCACGCCTCGCCCTACAATTACGATACCCATGTGCCGCTTGCCTTGTATGGTCTGCCCTTTCAGCCGGGTACCTATCGCATGAAAACGCAGCCGGTCGATCTTGCCCCTACGCTCGCGTCGCTGTTAGGAATCAACGCCCCCACGCACGCCATCGGACGCGTGCTCACCGAGGCCCTCGCTGCGCCGCATCACGGCGCACCAGCGGGAGAAAGCCATCCATGACCGCCAAAGCGGCTTCCGATCTGAGCGTTAACATCGCCGGCATCGCGCTAAAGAATCCGATCATCGCCGCCAGCGGCACATTCGGCTACGGAGTCGAATTCGAAGACGTCGTGCACCTGGCCAAGTTGGGCGGGTTCGTCGTCAAGGGACTGTCTCGCGAACCGATGATCGGCAACCCTCCGCCGCGCCTCTGGGAAACCGCTGCCGGAATGTTGAATGCCATCGGCCTGCAGAACATTGGCGCTCCGGCGTTTCTCGAAGAGAAACTGCCACACCTGCGCCAGCTGAATAACATTGTCGTGATGACGAATGTTTTCGGATACACGCGCGAAGACTACGAACGCACCATCGAGATCCTTAACGAAGGCGAAGGAATCGCCGCCTTCGAACTCAACGTTTCCTGTCCGAACACCCAGCATGGAGGCTTGCAGTTCGGCAGCGATCCGCGCTCGCTCGATGAAGTCGTCACCACCGTCAAGCGTGTAGCGCGGCGCCCGCTGATCGTCAAGCTTTCGCCGAATGTCACCAGCATCGCGCAGATGGCCTACGTGGCGCAGGAAGCCGGCGCCGATGCAGTGTCCCTCATCAACACTTTCACTGCCATGGCCATCGATCCGGAAACCCGCAAGCCGCGCATTGCCAATGTCACTGCCGGACTCTCGGGGCCAGCCATCAAGCCGATCGCCGTCCGAATGGTCTATGACGCCGCGCATGCCGTGAAGATTCCGGTCATCGGCATGGGTGGTATTTCGACAGCGGCCGACGTGATCGAATTCATGCTCGCCGGAGCCACCGCCGTGCAGATCGGCACCGCCAGCTATTGGGATCCCTGCGCCACCGAGAAAATTGTGGATGAGTTGGAAGAGTGGTGCAGCGAGCGCGATGTCTCCCGCATCGCCGACCTGATCGGCGGCCTGCAGCTGGAATAATTTGGTCGAGAGCGCCGCTACTTTAGCCGTTTATCGGTTGCTGTGACCCTGAGATCATTGTCATCTCGACCGGAGTGTTGCCTCCCGCTTGCGGAAGGCAACGCGGACTGGAGAGACTTGTTGTTTCGTAACCGGATACACCGTCTCAGGAACCAATCCAAAACTATCTACCGCGGCTGTACCAGATCGATCCCGGCGACTTGTAGTTCCGCCCTTCGCCCCATACGGCGTGTGTAGCGCCATCACTGTCAATCGCCAGGCTGAAGAAGTCTCCAAACGGGAAGCGGAATCCGTTCGGCAGAATGTAGTCGTATCCGCTAGCAGAATCCGAGAGTCGCGTCTCGGTGCTCCACGTCGCGCCGCCGTTAGTCGAGCTTCGATAGTACGTATTCCACAGCGGAGTCTCAGGATGAGCCAGATCTGCAGCTCTCCTGTCCATCCACGCAACGCGGACATCGCCCGCTGCGCCCGCGACGATCGCCGGAAATGCCTGTTCCACGGTCCCACCCGCGTCCGAAACGCTCGTTCGCGCTGACCACGTCGCGCCGCTAGTCGTCGACGACGAGAAGTAAATCCGCTCCGCCCCGCCATTCGTAGCCCCGGCATTCCACAGCGCATAGAGTGCACCCGCGGCATCAGACGCCAACGTAATCTGCGCGCCCAGGAACCCTGTCTCGCAGCGCTGTGCCTCGCAATCTGGAGGCGCACTCGACTGATCCAGCAGCAAAGTGCTCCAGCTGTGTCCGTTGTCGGTCGAGCGGCTGATGTAAATGCTAACCGGCCTCGTCGCCAGTTCCTGGCGGGCATACTCGGTCCATCCAAAGAAAACATCGCCCGCCGGATCGACCGTCGCTCCCCCGGCGAGAGACCATCCCGGCTCGGGATTCGAGTTGACATTCACCACCGTAAATGTCTGGCCGGCGTCGTGCGACGCCGCCACAAAGAACCGCTCCTCATGATTGAAGCCGACATACACATCCGGTCCTCGCATTGTCAGCACCGGCTTGTCGGCATCGTCCGCGCCGCGCTCTGCATAGGAGAACGACCACGTCCGCCCGAAATCCAGCGACCGCGCCACAATGATGGCCCGCTTGTTGTTCTGCAGCCACGAAGCATACACAATCTGCCGGTCTGCCGGGTCTACCATGATCTGCGGATCGAACTGGCCGGTCGGGAAGGGAAGCATCGCCCGCGATGGCTGCCACGAAATGCCGTTGTCCTCGCTGATCAGCAGCGACATTGACGGAATGGTGCATGCCGCGCAGCCCGGAACCGGGCCGTACTGCGGATAGAGAACATACACGTGACCGTGACCATCCGCGGCCATCGCGGGCTCCCACTGATCGCCTGTCTGGTATCCAAGCCGCATCGGTTCGCTGAATCCCGAAACCGCCAGCGCGGCCTTCGTAGCGAACAGCCCCAAAAGCAGCAGAAGACCTGCTTTTTGCGCAAGTCTTGGCAGTGCTTGAATTTGGCTGGTCGGAAAACTCACAGAAGCTGTCCTGCGGAACCCTCACCGGACTTTACCGTGATTCCGGGGGCCCGTCAATTGCTTGGCCGGATGATCGGCCAATATTTACAAACCTGTTACTTTTCTGGCCTTTTGCCATCCAATAAGAGAAAATACACGATTTCCAGCAACCCACAGAACTACTTCGAGGCACAAGGGGTTACAAAGGTTTTCCTGGCGCCGGAGTAGCTGTCTTTCTGTGGCAAGGCATGCCTCTTAAGGAGCAGATCAACCATGGACAAGGCTACGTTCGCAGCAGGCTGTTTCTGGGGAGTGGAACACACCTTTCGGCAGATTCCGGGAGTGATCTCGACCCGCGTCGGATACACCGGCGGACAAACCGAAGGTCCGACTTACAAGGACGTCTGCACCGACGACACCGGGCATGCCGAAGCTGTGGAAGTCGATTTCGACCCCGCCAAAGTGCCTTATACCGACCTGCTCAAGGTTTTCTGGGAGAACCACGATCCCACCCAGGTCAACCGGCAGGGTCCGGATTGGGGCACGCAATACCGCTCGGCTATCTTTTTCCATTCGCCGGAGCAGCAGGCGCAGGCGCTGGCATCGAAGGATTCCCTCGAGAAAGCGCACCGCTACTCGAAGCCCATCGCGACCCAGATCGTTCCCGCGGTTACGTTTTACCCGGCGGAGGACTATCACCAGCAATATCTGGAGAAGCGCGGCTTGGCGAGCTGCCACGTCAAGTACTAGCGGACGTTTGACTGGCGCCTCGGGAGCCCGGTTGCCGCGGCCGGAAGAACAGCATCAGAATGAATCCGCCGATGTAGTAGGGAAAGCTCTGCTGCGTGTTGCAGCCCAGAAAGCGTTCAATCAGTCCGAACAGGGCCAGGAGTTCGCAGAGCGCGTACGTCGCGATGTAGCCCGTTTTCCAGTGATTCAGACTGATCCGATCATCAGGTTGCGCGACCAGGGTCTCTTCCGCGCGAAACACCATGGTTCGCCGAACCACAAAGATCACGCCAACAATCGCGACGCCGAGAGTGGTAAAAAGATGGGCTACACCCAGATCGAGCGCGCGATCGAAGGGCCGCACGATCTCTCCCAAACCTGTGTACAGGACAATGCTGGCCAGCAGGGACCACTGGATTGCTCGAAGGGATTTCAGAGCCTTAAACATGAAGTGTCGCGTGCAACTCTGAACGGACTATCCGCCATTCTACGTCGGAATCTGCCGCAAAAGTATCGTTTTTCCAGTCTCAATGGGAGTGCATCTTTTGACGTTTCCCCGGCCGCATGCGGAGAAAAATCTGAAAAGAAACCGGGTTCGCGCCATAGGCTGCATTGAGCACCGCGGGCTTGGAATAGAACGTCAGGTCCGCCCCTAAACCCAACTGCCACGCCCTGTTATGGATCAAATCGCGAACTCCGCCAAAGGTGTACGCGCCGATACGATACGCCGGATGAGTCGCCGCCTGCGGAAAGAGTTCATCCTTATCCACAAGCTCCAGCCGCGAGAAAGCATAGTTCCGCTCCTGGAAGTTGAACGTGGATTCGAGTAAATAGCTGTTCAAATTCGTCCCGGTGGCCAGGTTGTGAACGCGCCCCCAAATCAGCGTGCTCGCCCAGTTCCCGCGTGCCAGCGGACGGTTGTATTCGACCGACGCCGTCTGCCGCCATTGATCCCCCGGTTCCAGCGCCTCCGGATGGATCAACTTTCCAATGCTGTACTGCGCCGTCCAATTACGCCCCGCAGCCACGCTGGCTCTGGTCGACCACGAATCGAGCGGCGCCAGCTGAATGCTCCATCGCTGCTCGTTCGGCTCATGCCCGTTGAAAGCCGACGCCTCGAGCCTGATCCGGTCGATCACAAGCCCCGTCGTGACCACGCCGAAACTGGTATGGGTCGAGTCCTGCAAATGGTGTCCCAACGGCGCCAGCGGTAACTCCGCCGCAGAGGCACGATGCAAATACGTGACCGGGCCCAACGCCGGTTCCGCAGACGGACCTCCGTAAAGCTCCCAGGAGATTTTTTCAGAGAATGGCAGCGTGTACATCGCCGCCAACTCGGCGAACAAATTATGCGGATGTTGATGATCGACCAGCGGCTCGCCGTGATATGTCTCCCCGGTCTGAAACAGTTCCGGAAATCCCGGATGCGGCGACGTCAGCGATTCCGCCGAAAACATCTGGCGAAACAGAATCGTGCCCGCGCCGAGCTGATGCTGCTCCATCAGCATTCCCCAGTTCACCGATTCCGCTTTGCCTTCCCCCCGCGGGCCGCCCTGCTGGTTGTAGTCAATGAAGATCGTTCCATGCGCCATGAACTCCCAGCCGCTTCGCATCCACATCCACTCATAACCGGTGACTGATGCCGGCTGCCAGGCCGTTCCCGAGCTTTCATGTGGAGACGGAAGAACCAGCCCCTCCCCGTGCTGCATCGGCATGTTCATCGCCGGCACGGGCTTCCCCCGATTCTGATCGTTGCTCCCCGAATTCATTCCTGAACCGTCCCGCTGGGCGTAAGCCGGCGCCATCAGCAGCACAAACAGCCAGAAGACGTAATTCATCCTTCGCATCACACACCTCAATTCCCAATTGAAAGAGAAAAGACAAAGGTGAGCAGGCACAAGCCTGCTGCGTCTACGCAGGTGTGCTCGAAAAGACTAGATTCGCAGGGGAATCAAACCAGGTGGACTATCAGCTGAAGGAGACGATCTTCTTCCGTCGCGAAGGAAGGCGTTGGAAGAGAAGCTTTCGCGGGCTTGGTCGAACGGTATCTCCGCAGTCCCGGCATCCGGTGAAAATATGGCGCTGGCCGTCGCCCAATGATGCCCGTTCACGCAGCATTGATAATTCATCGGTACAGGAGACGGCGTCATCGGCCACGGGTCATGACATCCAGCAGCATGTCCTTGATGAGCTACGACCATGACCGAAGATTCGGCAACGCACGCCGCCGCAACCAGAGCTACGATGAGTGTAAGAGCGTATAGACGCGAGTATCGGGCCATCGCCTTTACGTCCC
This sequence comes from uncultured Acidobacteriota bacterium, assembly GCA_963763845.1. Taxonomy (GTDB): domain Bacteria; phylum Acidobacteriota; class Terriglobia; order Terriglobales; family Acidobacteriaceae; genus Sulfotelmatobacter. The sequence goes on along the minus strand of CAVXPX010000001.1, from coordinate 339,585 downwards.
GGTAATCTTGATGCGGATCTCTTCCGGCAGCCTCTGTCGAATTTCCTCCGGCAGACGGTCGTGCACCCGGCGCGCGCCTTCTTTCGCGGCATCGAGCACCGTTACCGGCGCCGGCGTCGCTACCGCAACACCCAGCCAGATCAGCGCTGAGAGCGCAAATCCCGCGAGCGCGCCAATCTCCAGCCAGAGAGCATGGCGCGGGCTCAGATAGTGGATCACGGCAAAAGCCAGAAGGAACATGCCGGCGGAAACCGAGGCCAGCGCGATCAGTCCGACATCGATGATGCGGTGAATTCTTTGCCGGCCGCGGCAGTATTCGCACCCCGCAAAATGGCTTTCATAATCGCCGCGCATCTCCGGCGCCAAGCCGGAAATGTCGTAGCGCCAGCCTGCCAGGATCTTGCCTACGATTGGATCAATGCACTGCTGACTCATGGGGAGGTACGAAATCAGCCAAACACGTGAGCCCAACTACAGGCAAATTGGCTCTAAAGCCTCGGTCTGGGACGCTAACAGCACGCGATTGGTAAACAGCCCTCCTCGCGTGGCCAGCGCTCTTTCTGCCTCTCTCCGGGCGATTTCCGGATGATTGTTCTGCTCTGAGAGATGCGCCAGCACTATAAACGTTGCATTATTATCATAGTCGCTGGTGAAGAAATCCGCGAGCGCCAGGTTCGAAAGGTGCCCCACCCGGCTCATCACCCGCTGCTTCACCGACCACGGATACGGTCCCACGCGCAGCATTTCCAGATCGTGATTCGCTTCCATCACCAGCACATCGCAGCCGCGTAAGTGATCCCGCACGCTCGCCGGGATGTATCCCAGATCGGTCGCGACGCCCACTTTGATTCCCTCCGCGCGAAACGTGAATCCTACCGGATCGGCCGCGTCGTGCGGAATCGTGAATGGCTTCACCGCAATATCGCCCACCTGAAACGTGTGCCCGGATTCGAAGCGCTCGAACATTTCCAGCTTCGGCTTCTCGCCGCTGTCATCGCGCATCGCGCGCTGCCACGCCTGATGCGTCGCGCCCGTCATGAACACAGGAATCCGCAATTTTTTCGAAAGAGTCGCCAGCCCGTAGATGTGATCGGAATGCTCGTGCGTAATCAGAATGGCCGACAGCGAATGCGGATCCTGCCCCAGCGCCTTCATTCGTTTGAATGTTTCGCGGCAGGAGATTCCGGCGTCGACCAGGATCCGGGTGCAGGCGCTGGTCACGAGCGCGCAATTTCCGCGGCTCCCCGAAGCCAGCATGGAAACACTTACACCCATGCTCGCCAGCATACGCGCTGATCCTGTGGAATCGATAGTAACTTCTTAGTCAATCCATACCTTTTATACCCCAAAAGCTCCGGACAGGGAATCCTCCCAAATCAGCTTCCGTCGTGGTATAGTGCCGCGCGGCCGGAAAGGCGGGGGCGACTCTTCGGCGCGGAAGTCAGCTGTCCAAAACTTTTGGAGGATGACTTATGCGTATACAAGCGTTTCGGAATCTCCTTTCTCCTCTCGCCTCGCTATTCGCCATCGTTCTAATCGCTGCCACCGCATGGAGCCAGGAGACGGTGCTTTACAGTTTCTCCGACCCTAACGGTGACGTACTGCCGCAGGCCGGAGTGATCTCCGATGCGAACGGCAATCTCTACGGCACCACCTTTTACGGCGGCACCTACGGCATGGGCACGGTCTATGAGCTTTCGCCTGGCGCCAACGGATGGACGGAAACGATTCTGCACAGCTTCAACGTCGACGGCATCGACGGATTCTTTCCGACCGGCAGCCTCATCTTCGACTCCGCCGGTAATCTTTTCGGTACGGCGCAATTCGGCGGCACGGGAAACTGTTCTGTCGGTTTCGGTTGCGGAGTCATCTTTAAACTCTCTCCCGCCGGCAACGGAAGCTGGAATGAAACCATCCTGCACGACTTCATGGGGAGCGACGGCTGGCAGGTTCATGCCGGCCTCGTTTTCGATTCCAAAGGCAATCTTTACGGCACAACCGCAAACGGCGGAGCGTTTGGATGGGGCACGGTCTTCGAGTTATCTCCCGCCAAAAACGGCAGCTGGACTCTGAAGCAACTGCATTCATTCAGCGGAGGCATGGAGGGCGGTGTTCCCTATGGTACCGTCGTTCTCGACTCCGCGGGCAATATCTACGGCCTCGCTTACGAAGGCGGAGGGGTTAGCTCCGAATGCAGATACGGCTGCGGCACCGTCTTCGAACTCATTCGCGGCCAGAACCGAAAGCACTGGACCGGGAAAGTCCTTCACAATTTCACGACCTCGAGTGGCGACGGACATTATCCATACGGTAGCGTCGTATTCGACAAACAAGGCAATCTCTACGCGACAGCTTCCGCCGGAGGAGGCAGCTCCGACAGCGGCATCGTCTTCGAGTTGTCGCCATCTTCCAGCGGAGAATGGAACGAAACCGTCATCCACAATTTCAACGACAGCGCGACTGACGGCGCCGGTCCGTCCGCAGGTCTAGTCTTCGATTCCGCCGGAAATCTTTACGGCACCACCATCTCGGGAGGCTCCGACGGCCAAGGCACAGTCTTCGAATTGACGCCAGCAGGCGGTGCCACCTGGACTGAAAGCATCCTGCACAGTTTCAGCAATCAGCAAGTCGACGGCTACAACCCGAATGGCGGTCTGATGCTTGACAAGGCGGGCAATCTCTACGGCGTGACCGACAATGGCGGCCAAAATCAAGACGGCGCCGTTTTCGAAGTCGCTCACTAAATCCACTCATTGCCATCTCAACCCACTCACCGTCATCTCGACTGGAGCGTTGCCTTCCGCGAAGCGGAAGGCAACGCGGAGTGGAGAGAGCCTTTGTTTCGCACTCGTCCACCGACGCACGAAACTCTAGTTCCCCGCGCGCAGGTTTTCCACCACCCCGCGCATAAACGATCCTCCATACGCTCCCGCAATTCCCGGCAGAAATGCCAGGAATGATCCATACACCTGTGCTCTCGACGGCTTTATTGTCAGGAAAACATACGCCGCCAGCTCCGTCAGAGGAATGAACACTCCCACCATCATGACCCAGCGCCAGGGCCATCGCGCCCGCAGCAATCCGAGCATCATGCAGCTGGCGGTGACCATCAGAGCCATCAGCAGCAGATCATTAATCAGGACGTTCACGCACCCGGTTGCAATGCCGCAGAACGCGGCCAAAAGGTAGCACCACCAATCCCGGGTTTTCTTTTCGTCCGGCAAGTCGAAGATCGACAATCATCAATATTGATAGAATCCGCGCCCGCTCTTCCGCCCCAGCCATCCCGCATCCACCATCTTGACCAGCAGCGGACAAGGCCGGTACTTCGGATCGCCCAGCCCGCTCTGCAGCACGCGCATGATGTCGAGACACACGTCGAGCCCGATGAAATCCGCCAGGGTCAGCGGCCCCATCGGATGCGCCATCCCCAGCTTGAACACTTCGTCGACCGCCTCGGGAGTCGCCACGCCCTCCATCACAGCGTACATGGCTTCATTCAGCAGCGGCATCAGCACGCGGTTCGACACAAATCCCGGCGCATCGTTCACCTCCACCGGAGTCTTCTCTAGCTTTACCGACAAATCGCGCACCACCGCGAACGTCTCCTGCGAAGTCGCCAGCCCGCGAATCACCTCCACCAGTTTCATCACCGGCACCGGATTGAAGAAGTGCATCCCGATGACTTTCTCGGGTCTTTTCGTTACCGCTCCTAGTTTCGTGATCGAAATCGACGACGTGTTCGACGCCAGGATCACCTCCGGCCTCATCAATCGGTCGAGATCGCGAAAGATGTCCGTCTTGATTTCGAACTTCTCGGTCGCGGCCTCCACCACAAAATCGCACTCGGCCAACTGGGCGCGATCGGTCACCGTCTGAATCCTTCCCAGCGCCGCATCTTTATCCGCAATCGTGATCTTGTTCTTGCTGACCTCGCGTTCCAGATTCTTCGCGATCGTCCCCAGAGCACGCTGCAGGAATCGTTCTTCCACATCGCAAAGCACCACGCTGTAGCCGGAACGCGCGAACCCATGCGCGATGCCGTTGCCCATCGTGCCCGCACCGATCACACCGACAGTCCCGATTTCCATGATGGCCACCTCGCAGGAAAACGTTTGAGTCTACCACCAGGACTCGTGGCTCAGGTTCCGCCGACGGTTCTCGCGCCGAAATCCGCACAATAGGAGTACAATCCCTAGATTAGGGGAAGTCCTGCCATAGCGTTTATAGATACTTGCAACGATGCCCATGCCAGGCATCGCTGGCCGCGGCTCCCTGCGATCAAGCAGGCCACTCTCCGATAGGGGGGCATCTTTTGAAAATACTGCTCTATAGTCCTGATAACGGCGTAACCCGCAATTTCATGCCGCACCTCTGGATGTTCCTGCTGCAGGCGCTCACCCCGCCCGGCCACGAAGTCGTGTTGATCGATGGCAACGCGCAGCCCATGGACGGATCGCAGATCGCACGCTACGTGCGCCAGCACAACATTGGACTGGTCGGTATCGGCGCCATGACCCGGATGATTGCCAAGGCCTATCGCATCGCCGATGCGGTTCGCGCTGTGGGAGTCCCCGTCGTCATGGGGGGACCTCACGTCACCGAGATGGCTGATGAGGCTCTCGGCCGCGATGGCGGCTCGCGCCATGCCGACGCCGTCGCTTTGGGAGAGGCCGATGAAACCTGGCCGATGATTGTCAACGATGCCGCATGCGGCACCCTCAAAGAAATTTACGCTCCTGTCGATGCCACGGGCAAAGAACGCAAGCCGTCCCTGAAACAATACCCGGCCATTCCCTGGCAGTCGATCGATCTTGACCAGTTCAATCTGGTGCCTCAACTCGCCAAGCCGATGCTCCAGAAGATCGGAGAAGGCTGGGGAACGTTTCGCATCATTCCAGTCGAATCGGGCAGAGGTTGTCCCTACGGTTGCGAATTCTGCACCGTGACTGGATTCTTCGGTGACTCGATTCGCTTTCGCACCAATGAGAGCGTAGTCAACGAACTGCTGTCGCTGAAGAAACGGGCGCGTAGCGAGAAGGGTCAGATGGCGGTCTTCTTCATCGACGACAACTTCGCCATCAACCTGAAACGCACCAAGTCTCTGCTGCGCGATATCATTACCGCCGGGGCTCAGGTGAATTGGGTGGCCCAGATCAGCGCGAACCTCTTGCGCGACGAGGAACTGGTCGATCTTATCGCAGCTGCGGGCGGGAAATGGGTCTTCATCGGCATGGAGTCGGTCGATCCCGCCAACCTCAAAGATGTCAATAAAGGATTCAACAAGCCCGGAGAGTATGCGGCGGTTCTGGAACGGCTCGCGAAGCGCAATGTCTACGCCATCACATCGTTTATTTTTGGCATGGACAACGACACGGTAGGCGTCGCCGAGCGCACACTCGAGCAGGTGCGCACCTGGCCTCCGGGGTTGCCCATCTTCGGACTGCTGACTCCCTTGCCCGCAACTCCGCTCTACAAGCGGCTGGAGGCCGCCGGGCGCCTCACCCGTCCCAAACACTGGCAGGAATTCGTTCCCTTCGCGATGGCGCACACCCCGCTGAAGATGACCATTGAAGAAGCGCACTCGGAAGTGAACTACGGTTGGGCCCAAGCCTACAGCCCCGAAGCGCTGGCGGGTGCCGTCGATGCGCTGGATGACCAGCCTCTCGGCTATCGCGTCAACATCTTCCTCGCTCGTCTTTGTTTCCGCGGGATCTATTTCCCCATGATGAACCGCGTGGCGTGGCTGAAAGTAATTGCCGAGAACCGTCGAACGATCTTCAGGCTGCTGAAGGAAGCCGTCTTCGGCAGGGGCACCCGGCGCCGCAATCCCGACCTCGAAACTCCTTATGAAGAAGCGCCCGCACCGGAAGTCCCCGGCGAGGTGAACGCCTGACATTTTTTGGCGGCGGAGTCGTGAGCTTGCGCACAGCGACTCTTCCGTATCCCGCGTATCATTAGCCGTTTCGTTCTCCGGGAATTCTCCCGTGGATGCGCCCTCATGCCTGTCAAGACCATCATCGAACCCTTCCGCATCAAGAGCGTCGAACCGATTCGTTGGACAACCCGCCAACAACGCGAGCAGCTCCTGGAGGCCGCCTTTTACAACCTCTTTCTGCTTCCCGCTGACGACGTCCTCATCGATCTGCTCACCGACTCCGGCACCGGAGCCATGTCCACCCGCCAGTGGGCCGGCATCATGGAAGGCGACGAAAGCTACGCCGGCAGCAGGAGCTTCGATCATTTCAAAAGCTCTATCCAGGAAATCTTCGGATACAAGCACGTCATCCCCACGCATCAGGGACGCGCCGCCGAACGCATCCTCTTCGGCGTCGCCTGCAAGAAAGGAGACGTCGTCCCCAACAACACGCACTTCGATACGACGCGCGCCAATGTCGAATTCGTTGGCGCCGAAGCCGTCGACCTCGTCATCGAGGAAGGCAAGCATCCTGCCTCGCAGCATCCCTTCAAGGGCAACATGGACATCGCCGCCCTCGAATCTTTGATCCAGCGCGTCGGCCGCGACCGTATCCCGCTTGTCATGCTCACCGTGACCAACAACTCCGGCGGAGGCCAGCCCGTCTCCATGCAGAACGTCCGCGAGGTGAGCGCCGTCTGCAAGCGCTACCGCATTCCGCTCTACTTCGATGCCTGCCGCTTCGCCGAAAATGCCTGGTTTATCAAGCTGCGCGAAAAGGAATACTCGAACAAAACGCCAAAAGAGATCGCGCAGGAGATGTTTCGCTGCGGTGACGGATGCACCATGTCGGCCAAGAAGGACGGTATGGCAAACATCGGCGGATTCCTCTGCACCAACGATGACCTTCTCGCCCAGCAGGAAAAAGATCTGCTGATCCTCACCGAGGGCTACCCGACTTACGGCGGCCTTGCCGGACGCGATCTCGAAGCCATCGCCATCGGCGTGCAGGAGGCGCTCGAAGAAGACTACCTGCGCTATCGCATCGCTTCGACCGCCTATCTCGGCAATCACATTGCGAGCCACGGGGTGCCCATCGTCCAGCCGCCCGGCGGACACGCCATCTATCTCGATGCCCGCGCCTTCCTGCCGCACATTCCTCCGGATCAATTTCCCGGAGTCGCGCTCGCCGGTGAGCTGTACTTGGAAGGAGGAATCCGCAGCGTGGAAATCGGCACGCTCATGTTCGCGGCCGCCGCGAAAATGGATCTCGTCCGCCTCGCGATCCCCCGCCGCGTCTACACTCAAAGCCACATCGACTATGTCGTGGAAGTGATCCTGGAAGTCTGGAAGAACCGCAAGCGCATCCGGGGCATGCACCTGACCTACGAAGCCCCATTCTTACGCCACTTCACCGCGCACCTGGAACCGCTGAAAGCCGAAGTAGCAGCAGGCCGTTAATAGTCACAGGAGCGCGGCCGACCCGGGTCTCGCGCGGGTGTCTCGCCCACGCACCGCACCTCAATGAAAGCCTTACTGCACAGTAACTGTAAAGGTCCCGGTCCGCGTGATTCCAAACGAAGTTGCCGACACATTCACGGTATAAGTCCCGGCCGGCGTTCCCGGATCCATTTGAGGCGGAGGCGGGCTGCTGCCTCCTCCGCAGCCCAGAGCAAACAGCACGCTGCTAAACAGCAGCAACATCAGAGGCAGCCTGCGCCGCCGGATTCCCCGCACCCCGAACAGGAACACGCCCGCCAGCACCCCCAGCCCTTCCCACCGCAACGACGCATGTCGCTCGGCGCCCAGCTGATGCGGAGCCGTCGTCGTAATTGTGAGCTGCGCCGTGGCATTCGGCATCCCAAACATGTTGGCGCTGACCGCGGGGCATGTCGCTTCCGTCATTTGGGATGGAAGCGTGCAAGTGATGTTCACGGTCCCAGGAAAATTATCGGTGCCTGCGAGATTGATGCTGGCCGTCCCCGATTGCCCCGGCGCCGCAATGGTCACATTCGCGATTGGCGTCGCGATATTGAAAGTCGTATCCAGCACTGTTATCGGGATCGAATACGAGGCCTGAGACCCGGCATAGTTCATGTCGCCGGAATAGGACGCGGTGAAAGTATATGTGCCTGCGGCATCGATCTCGGTCGTCCAATTCGTCGCCAGATATGCGATGTAGAACGAGCCATCGGGGTAGTATTGCCCGTTCCGCGGAATTGTCTGGAATGTTCCGGAAGGCGTCGAGCCATTTTGCAGCACGGTGATGTTTCCGGTCGGTGCGTTCAAAACGCTCGATGTGTAGGCAACCGCGCCTACCCCGAATGACTGCCCCGAATATACGATGGGACTTCCGCCGATGTTGGAGTAGAGATTGATCCACGTCGGCCCCTGCGTGACGCCCGCACTCAGCGTTGTCGAACTCGGATTAAAACTGTTATCCCCGGCATAATTCGCGCCCAGGGTGTATGTTCCCAGACTCGGGAAATCCGCCGTGGCGCTCTGATCCTCGGTGAATCCCTGGCTGTTCAGCGGATAGCTTCCCGCATCGATCGCGCTGCCGTTATTCGTGAAGCCCACACTTCCCGTCGGACACGCGGCTTGTGTCTGCTGTGGATTCGGAATGCACGATGTCCCCGCCGCATTCGAAACATCGCCGCGCACAAACGTAATCGATCCATAAGGCAATGCGGTCGTGTCAAAGAAGCCCTGCCCCTGGACGTCGTATGCGACCAGCGTAATTTTCGTCTGGCTGTTTTCCTTGCCTACGGTCACCTGCACCGGCGCCGAGTCGCTGCCTCCGAAATTTGCATCGCCAGCGTAATGCGCGCTCACGTTGTATGTTCCGCCAGGCAACAGCGTCGTCGATCCGCTCGCCACTCCGTTGTTTAGCGGAAAATCCGCGATTCCCAGGTTCTGTCCCGCAGGCGTCGCGATCAGTGCGATCGACCCGCGCGGAGTCCCCGAACCCGACTGCGGCGCGACAGTCACGCTGAAACTTACCGGTTGCCCATGCGTCGCAGTTGCCGGCGCCAGATTCGTCAGCGTTGTCGTGCTCGGATTGAACGTCACGCTGTTCCAGGCGTTCACCAGATTGTTTGCGTTGACCGATCCCAACCCCGTCGCGAGATCGTATCCCGGAGTCGTCAACCACGCCTCATTCGCCGGATTATTCGGATCGACCAATACTCCTAATCCACCGCCGGACGGCTGCGGTCCGCAATTCGGCGTATCCGGATAGCACGGCACCGAATTGTTTCCCTTCGTAATGTCATAAAAGATGCAGGAATTCCCGGTCACCGCCGCCGTCGACGAATCGCAACTCGCCCCGCTCTGCGATGCCAGCTTGTACAGAATGTAGTTCGCATTCCCTTGGCGCGAACTCAGTCCCTGGCTCGCCATTTTCTGATTCACCAGGGCCATGATCGCGGCAAAGCTCGGAGCTGAAGCTGACGTTCCTCCTACGCCGAGAAACGTCTCGTTCGTCAGGCTGCAGGCACTGCCGAACAGGGTCGCATCCTGTTCGCAAATGATGTAGAAGCTGCCATTGAATCCATTGCTGGCAAACAGCGATACGTCGGGCATATCGCGCACTCCATCGAGCGGCACGCCGGTGCCCGTCTGCCATGAAGGCTTGCTGTATCCCGAAACGCACGCGCCGGAACTGTCCATCGTCGAGCACGAACTCGGGCCGCCGCTGCCTCCAATGATGTTGAAGAGACTACTGCTATTCGTGCACTGATCGCTCCCCTCGCCGGCGCACGAGTCATTCCAGGTCGTCTCGGGAATGTACGACTGCGCCGACGCCTCCGTGGTGCTGTTGTTCGTCGCGCTCCAGTAATTGGGCGCTGTCGTGGCAGTCTGATCGAAATCCGTTCCCCCGACCGCGACGTTGTACGGCGTCGATGCGAATCCGCTCACCCCTAGTCCGTTAAATGCGGCAGATTCCGTGTTGAAATTATCGCAGCCGGCCGAACCGCCATCGCCTGCCGAAATCAGCACCGTCATTCCCTGTGCAGCCGCCTGCTGCCACAGTGCGTTGTAGAAAGCATTCCCGGAGTTACCGAGCGCCGCCTCACACTCTCCGTAACTTTCGCTCACTACCGGCGCAAGGTTATTGTCGACAATGTAGAGCGCCGAGAGATCGACTCCCAGCGCCGATTCCGTCATCGCCGAAACCACCAGATCGATCGTGGCATTTTTCGCCACGGCTCCCGCCCAAGAAACGTCCAGCACCGCTTCGGTTTCGTCGCCCGCCAGCCCTGGATCTACGCCGTTCACAATCACCTGCGGATCGTTCGGCGGCAATCCAAACAGGCTGCGGAACGCCTCAATGTCGCTGAGATTGATGTTCGACTCGCCCACGATGGCAATCGTCTGCCCGGTTCCATCGATGCCCGCATTCCATAGCGGCATCACGTTATAGATGGTCGCGAAGTCCGTTGGACCCAGCCCGTAGTAAGTCGTCTGCTGTTGCGTAAACGTGAAGAGCGGCAGCGGCGGTGTATGCCGCGGGAGCGCCCCTACCGGCTGTCCGTGAAACGTCGCGTTTGAATGCCGCGGAAAATTGTGCAGCGTCAGAACGCCTCTCACCACCGGTGCCAGCGCCGACGGGATCGAAGGATCACTCGCATTCGCCCAGTGCGACTCGCCATTCACCACATATTTATGAATTGCCGTGTGAAACGCGTTCTGCACCTGCCCGGCCGTTCCCGAGAATTCGATCGCCGTCTTGCCCTTTGCGATTGACGTCACCTGAAATCCCTGCGATTGCAACCATCCCGTCACGATCTGCAAATCGCTGTCCGACGGCCCGAACTGCTTTCCGAATTCTTCCGGCTTGATCCATTTGTGATAATTCGCTGAACCTTTCGTCTGCTGGTCCTCGATCAGTTTCCGAAGGGCCGTCTCCTGCTCCGGACTTCGCGTCAGCACCAACTGCATCCGCTGCATCGGCAAATTGCTGGGCGCAACCCCGTGGTCGTACTGCGCCCGCGCGAGGGGATGCGTATTTCCTCTCAAGCGGGTGGTCTGTGCCACATTCACCAGCTGAGTAATCAATGGACGTGGCGTGGCCACGGTAGGGAAAGCCGGACCTTGTTGCGCCCCAGCATTGCTAGCGCAGGAAACCACAAAAGCCGCAAGAAGGATGGCAAAGAACAGGCGAAGAGCAAAAGCGGAGAGAATGCGCATCATCCGGACTCCTGGATGGACTTCGCAGTATATCCCGGGATAGCCCGCCGCACCATTGGCAGAAGCGCCATGTGAAAGAGCGCGTTTCTGCGCCGCGATGAGACCACAAATGAACGCGGGCTTTAGCCGCCGAGGCCACCGGGCTCACTGAATTCCGGAATCGCCTGTCAGAATTCGAATCGCAGGGCGAACTGCGCATCGAAACGCGCCGTGTTGGTCACGTCGAACGCCTCCCAGCGGAACTGCACACTCTGCTTTTCGCTCCACGGCATTGGGGAGACTCCGGAAGAAAAGCCCCAAAGGCCAGAGCCAAGTCATCATTTTGGAAAGCGGGATTAAATTGTCTCGGAGTCGGCAAGTCCTTTAAAAGCAGGATTTTGCGGAAATTGATCTAAAAAAAATTGTTGCACCAAATTCCACTTTGCGAACTCTGAGGCGTTCCCACCGGCGCATCACCGACCATTCGCCGCCGGAATTCAGCGTCTTTATGCGGTGTAGACTAATCGAAGTCATTAAAGATCGCACTTATCTCGAAAGGAATTTCTCCCATGGCAACCTTGGAAGCCCCCGTCCGGCCATCGCGGACAACTCTGCATACCGGACCGTTTGTTACCGAACCATTTTTTGATTTCCGCAACGAAGAAAACGCCCGCCGCATGCGCGCCGCTATCGCCAAAGTCCGCAGCCAGCTCGGCCGCGAATACGACCTCGTCATCGGCGGCAAGCGCGTCAAGACTACCGAAAAAATCAAGTCTCTGAACCCGGCGAAGCCCTCTGAGATCGTCGGCATCCATCAGAAGGCTGGCAAAGAACACGTCGAGCCCGCGATCAACGCCGCGCTCAAAGCCTTCGAATCCTGGAGCCGTACCCCCGTCGTAGAGCGTGCCAGCCTGTTGTTCCGCGTCGCCGACCTGCTCCGGCAGCGCAAGATGGAATACATGGCGTGGCTCGTCTTCGAAGTCTCAAAGAATTGGGCCGAGGCCGATGCCGACATCTCCGAAACCATCGACTTCTGCGAGTTCTACTCGCGCGAAGCCCTGCGCCTCGCCAAAGCGCAGGCCCCGATCCAGCTTCCCGGCGAGCACGACACGTTGCACTACATCCCGCTTGGTGTGGGCGCGGTAATTCCGCCGTGGAATTTCCCCAGCGCCATCATGGCCGGCATGACGCTCGCCTCCATCGTCTGTGGCAATACCGTCATCCTGAAGCCGTCGAGCGATTCCCCCACCATCGCCGCGAAATTTGTCGAGCTGTTGGAAGAGTGTGGCATGCCCGAAGGCGTCGTGAATTTCTGTCCCGGCGCCGGAGCCAGCTTCGGCGACGCTATCGTCGCGCATCCCAAGACGCGCTACATCGCTTTCACCGGATCGCGCGAAGTCGGACTCCACATCAACAAAGCTGCCGCGACACAGGCTCCCGGCCAAATCTGGATCAAGCGCACCATCCTCGAAATGGGGGGCAAAGACGCCATCATTGTCGACGCCGATGCCGACATCGACTCGGCAGTCGAAGGAGTGGCTCAGGCTGCCTTCGGATTCCAGGGCCAGAAGTGCTCGGCCTGCTCGCGTGCGATCGTCGACGAGCGCGTCTACGATCGCTTCATCTCGCAGTTGAAAGCGCGCGTTGAAAAAATCAAGGTCGGTGATCCCGCCGAGAATGCAAACATGGCCGCGGTGATCAACGAAGGCTCGATGAAGACGATCCTCGGCTACATCGAGCAGGGCAAGAAAGATGGACGCCTCATCACCGGCGGCGAACGCGCTCCAGGCGAAGGATACTTCATCCAGCCGACCGTCATCGCCGACATTCCGCCAAAGTCGAAACTCGAGCAGGAAGAAATCTTTGGGCCCGTCCTCGTGGTGATCAAGGCTCGCGGATTCGATCACGCCCTCGAGATCGCCAACGACACCGAGTTCGGACTGACCGGCGCCGTCTACACCAGTTCGCGCGACAAGATCGAGCGCGCAATCCAGGAGTTCCACGTAGGCAATCTCTACATCAACCGCAAGTGCACCGGAGCGATGGTCGGCGCGCATCCATTCGGTGGCTTCAACATGTCGGGCACCGATTCAAAATCCGGCGGCCCGGACTATCTGTACCTGTTCACGCAGGCGAAGTCCGTGGGAGAAAAGGTTATCTGACCCTCCGAATGGAGTGCGCGCTTTGAAAGGGCGCGGCTTTAAGCCGCGCCGCTTCAACCCTGATTCTGCATTTCACTCAGAAGCGATGACGCCACTCGGCCGGTGGCGCGGCTTTCGGATTGCGCTCCGCGAATGCGTCTCGCTGGTGCCAGTACGGATAGATTGGTGTCACATCACTTGCTTCATCGAGCTTGCTGACCTGCTCCGCAGATAGCTTCCATCCCTCAGCGCCGAGATTCTGCCGCAGTTGCTCTTCATTCCTGGCGCCCATCACCACGGTCGAAATGGTCGGACGCTGCAGCAGCCAGTTGAGCGCGACCTGCGGCACCGTCTTGCCGCACTCTTTCGCCACGGCATCGAGGGCGTCCACCACTTTATACAAATGCTCCTGATCCACCTTCGGCCCTTTGTCGCTGGTCTCATGCAGACGGCTGACCTTGGGCAGCGGTTGACCGCGGCGGATCTTTCCGGTCAGCCGTCCCCAGCCCAGTGGACTCCACACCAGCGCGCCCACTCCCTGATCCGCGCCGAGCGGCATCAGTTCCCATTCATACTCGCGATTGATCACCGAATAGTAGACCTGATGCCCCACATACCGCGCCCAGCCGTAACGATCGGAAACATCGAGCGACTTCATCAAATGCCATCCTGAAAAATTCGAGCACGCGATGTAGCGCACCTTCCCGCTCTTCACCAGGTTGTCGAGCGTGCTCAGAACTTCTTCGACCGGAGTGAGCGCATCGAATCCGTGCAGGTGATAGATGTCGATGTAATCCGTCCCCAGCCGCTTCAAACTCGCTTCGCACGCCGGGATCAGGTGATGCCGCGACGATCCGACGTCGTTGGGACCGCCGGGGCCGCTCATGCGGAACGTAGCTTTCGTCGAGATCAGTACTTTGTCGCGCCGCTTCGCGATCGCTTTTCCAAGAATAGTTTCAGAAAGGCCGTCTGAATAAACATCCGCTGTATCGAATAAATTTACGCCCGCGTCAAGACAGATATCGACCAGCCGTGTCGCTTCTGCAACATCGGTCTCGCCCCATGCCTTGAAGAACTCGTTGCCTCCGCCAAATGTGCCGGTGCCATAGCTGAGCACCGGAACCTTCAATCCAGATTTTCCAAGCTGTCGGAATTCCATAGGTCCTTATAGATGCCCGTGATTTTGGGATGATTCGCTGAAAATCGAAAAAGCCGCCAGCAATGGCGGCTTTCATATCGACCGTACGAGCTTGATTTAGGTCGCCACGCCTGCTGGCGGCTGAGGCGCCACGCCTGCCGTGGTTGCCGCGGCGGCTTCGTTCAGAATCCGGTGGTGGATGGTGAATAGCGCCAGCTCCAGCCGGTCCGACACGCCGATCTTGTCATACACGTTGCGCAGGTAATTCTTGATGACCTGCTCCGTGGTGCCAAGCTGGGTGGCGATCTCTTTATTCTTGTATCCCTGAACGATCAACGCCACGATGCGGAGTTCTTTCGCCGTCAGCCGGTCGCGCACGCGCAATCCGACCATATCGTTTTCGGTGAGTTCGCTGGGCACGGCGACATCCTGCACCCAGGTTTCGCCGCGCGCAACTTTGCGCACGCAGTCGACGAGCGCCGCGCTGGTCACGTTGCGATACACAACTCCGTGCGCGCCGTTCGACATATGCTTCTGCGCGCTCTCGCCGGTGTCCGCCAGCACGATAACGCGAGTCTTGGCTTTGTTCGCGGCCAGTACGATGGCAGCGAAATCGTTGTGGAAGCCTGCAGCCACGACCAGAACGGCGGCGCGAAATTTATCCAGAGCCATGAACATCTGTTCCGGAGTCTGCGCCTGGGCCACGATGCGCATCTCATCTTCCACCGCGAGCACCTTCGCGATCCCCGCCCGGAAGATAGCCTGGTTATCCGCCAGAATCAGTTTGAGCATGTTGTCTGCGCTCCAAAAAGTCGAATTCGAAAGCTAAGAGTTCCTGACGAACTCGTATGAGTCGATCACGCACGCGACGCCGCGGCCTTCCCCGCCTTCGCCGGTCTCGTCCGCGCGCACCACCCGCCCTTTGCACTGGATGGTGACATTTTCCTGTCCGCCCGTCATTTCCGGCGGCAGGGTGATTTCAAATTCCACGGGCGAACCAATTTCCATCGCTGCATCGGCGCGGATATACACGCCAGCCGCGCTCAGGTTGCCTGTGGTTCCGCTGGTATCCATCTCGCCCTTATGAATCTTGATCGGCAATTCCAGCGGGAATCTTTTCCCGGTCCGTGCTTCTTCCCCCACGGTACCTCCTCCATGTTGGCCGGATGTTATTTTGTCGTCAGTGAATGAGGCCAACGTCATTGAATCAAGCTCCCAGCGGGCCTTGGCCCACTTTTCTGCTCACGGGCGGTTATATCACGGAAAGTTACCCTTGTAAAAGGCTGATAACCCGTTAGTTAACGGTAGGAACGGTTCCCCCCCGGCGCCTGACCGTGGTCCAGAACCGCCGCGGCTATCGATAACGCTCGTCGAAGTAGGGCGGCCAGCTGCCGCGTTTGGCGATCACGATCAGTTCCGGGCTAAATTGACCGCCATAGTTCACGCCGAATAGCCGGTTCCGGAATGCGCTCGCTTTGAGGGATGGCCACCTTAAGGCGTTTCCCAAACGCTGCTTCAGAGTCGGAGTGCGATCCTGGAACTCCAGAAATCGGACGTCGTCAAAACCGGAAATGTCGAGAAGCGACATGAGATTGGAACCGACAAATCCGTACTCATGCGACAAGGTCACATAGAGGCTGGAATTCGCACACGGTCCTTCCATGTTGGGCGTGCGCAGCAACAGCCCGCCGCCAGGCTTCAGCGCCCGGTAAAGTGCATCCACGACCCAGAATAAGGAATATTTCGGTATGTGCTCGATAACATGAGACATGTGGATGAAGTCGTAGGACTCGGCCTTGTCTGCGAGGAACTCGCCGATGTTGTTCTCGATTAAATGCAGCGTGATATAGCCGCGAGCCCAGTCGCGAACGTTGCCTTTGTGCTGGATGTTGAAGTCGGCGCCGGAAAGATTACTGTACCCCAGCTTGAGGCAAGCGGCCAGGAACCATCCGTCGCCAAAACCAATATCAAGGATGCGGGCCGCCTTGCCTTCCGGCAAGTGCGGCGCGTACTGCTCGGCTGCCTGGAGCACCATCGCGTTCTTCTGCATCTCCTCCCAGTTCGGACGGTGATGCTCGGCCGCATGGCGAAGCGCCATGCGGCGGTAGACCTCTGCAATAAAGGCGTGAGGTTCCATGGGGAGAGTGCTGAATTTTCCGAATGGAAATGGTAGCAGATAGATCCGTTCGTCATGAAGCGTCCGCTTCTGGCACAATGCGATTAGAGATCTTCCTCCGGAGTAGAACATGTTGCTGACGAGTGTTGCCGTGCATAGACAGAAAATTCAAGTTTTCCTGCGCGCGGGACTGGCGTGCGTTGCGGTTGGCAGCTCTTCGCTGATCGCGACAGCCACGACTCAGTCCAAGTTGCAACCCACCAACAGCAAGGGGCAGCAAGCTGCATCGCCAGCCCAGACGAAACCGGCCGCCAATCCAACGGCTTCGGCGTCCGCTCCGGCGTCGAATATTCTTGTGCAACTCAACGGCGCCCTCGAATCCCTCGCCGCGAAAGTTTCTCCCGCCGTGGTGCAGATACTTGTCACCGGATACGGCCCGCTCAGCGAGCAGGGTAAGTCTGAGGCCGCGTTCATCGTGCGCCAGCACGCCGTCGGATCCGGGGTCATCGTCGATTCTCATGGCTACATCATGACCAACGCCCACGTGGTCGAAGGTGCGCAACGCATCCGCGTGGCGTTGCCTCTGGCGGGCGACAGTTCGGGACTGGTGCCGATCGGGAAGCGCCGCATTCTCGAGGCACATCTGCTGGGCGTGCATAAGGAGACGGACCTCGCTCTGTTGAAAGTTGACGACGCCGGACTGCCGACGCTCTCGCTGCATGCCGAACACCGGCCGCAGGTGGGGCAACTCGTTTTTGCAATCGGCAGCCCCGAAGGTCTGCAGAATTCCGTGACCATGGGAGTTCTGAGCGCGACGGCACGCCAGCCCGATCCGAGCAAGCCCATAACTTATTTGCAGACCGATGCGCCCATCAATCCCGGCAATAGCGGAGGCCCGCTGGTCGACATGAACGGCGATGTGCTCGGCATCAACACCTTTATCCTGTCGCAAGGCGGAGGCAGCGAAGGATTGGGTTTTGCCATTCCCGAGCGAGTTGTGGATTTTGTCTATCGCAGCCTACGGAAATATGGGCACGTGCATCGCGTGGAAATTGGCGCCGCCGCGCAGGAAATCACTCCCGACCTGGCGGAAGGTCTTCATCTTCCCCAGCATTGGGGAGTGATCGTCGCCGACGTAACACCCAATGGGCCCGCCGCTGCCGCCGGACTTAAGATTCAAGACATTGTTCTTTCCGCCGATGACCGCCGGATCGAAACGCTTCCTTCGCTGACCGCGGCCCTGTATCTTCATCGCCTCGACGAGCCCGTCAAGCTCGTCATCCTGCGCGGAGATGAGCGAAAGACTCTTTATGTTCCTGCCATCGAGCACCGCGATCACATGGACGAACTGCTCGATGCCATCAATACCGAAGACAGCCTCGTGCCCCGGTTCGGCGTGCTGGCGATTAATCTAACCAGCGACCTGCAGTCGCGGCTGAACCTGAGAATTCCAACGGGCGTGATCGTAGTCGGACGCGCCGTGGACCTGCTCGGACCCGAAACCGGACTGCAGGCCGGCGATGTCATCCATCAAATAAACCTGACTCCGATCGACAGCATGGAGACACTGCGCGCGACAGTGCGCTCGACAGTGCGCTCGCTGAAGACGGGCGATCCAGTGGTGCTTCAGATTGAACGCGACGACGGCTTGATGTACCTGAGCTTTGAGATGGAGTAGCGTAGAAGCTACCGGGACGCGGACACGGCTACCGCTCGTGGTTTTGCGGCGTCCTCAATTGACATCGCCAGCTCCGAGCCGAGCGCCTCTACCACCTGCAGGTCATCATTCGAGAAGGCGTCTTGCCCGGCGCGATAGAGCGCCAGCACGGCCACAACAGCAGACGCTGCTTCGATGGGCACTGCAAGCGCTGATCGAAGAGTGCTGTACTTCGTCGGATCGTTCAGATATCCGGGCTCGACCGAAGGATTGCCGTTCACAATCGCCTTGTGATTCTGGGCGACCCATCCCGACAGGCCTTCGCCCAGCGGGATTCGCAGAGCAGAAAACAGGCGCGCGTTTTCTCCAGACACGAACTCCGGAAGGAGAATCTTGCCTCTCGGGCAATAGACGGCCATCGACTCATGCGGCACCAGATCTCTCATTCGGACAGAGAGCAGGGAGAAGATATCGGCCTTGCTCACGGCTCCAGTCGCGCTTGCGATGGTGGCGATTTCGCGGCCGCGCTCGCGGGCAGCGGAGATTCGCCCAGGCGAATTCGTGCCGGCCTGCGATTTTGCCGCAGCGACGGGCTCGGCGGATTCCGCAAATCCTGCGTCCGGAGCCGAGCCGCGCTCTACTTTGATGTCGATCGACAATTTCACCGGCGCCTGCAGTGGCTGCTCGGTCGCGAGTTTCTCCAGTTCGATGTAGCGGCGTTGCAGAATGTCGACGACGCGCGGGTCGAAGCTCTTCCCCGAATCGGCGACGACCTTCGCCATGGCCTCGTCGAGCGGCAGCGCTTTCCGGTATTGACGGTCGGAGGCGAGAGCGTCCAGGCAATCCACCGCGGCCAGAATCCGCGCGCCCATCGGGATCGCCTCCCCAGCGAGGCCGCTTGGATAGCCGCTGCCATCCCACTTCTCGTGGTGGGCGCGCACGATGGGCACGACTGGATACGGGAAATGCACCTGCTCCAGAATCTCCGCTCCCACGATGGGATGGATCTTCATCTTCTCGAACTCTTCCGGCGTGAGCTTGCCGGGCTTTGAGATGATGTGTTCCGGCACCGCCAGCTTTCCGATGTCGTGGAGCACCGACGCCGCTTTCAGAGCCTCGGTTTCGTCGTTGTTCAGCCTCAGTTCTTTCGCGAGTTCCATGGCATATACGCGGACGCGCTGCAGGTGCTCGCCGGTGGTCTCATCCTTTGCTTCGATCGCGAGTGCGAGCGCTTCGATCGTCCGCAGATGCAAGTTTGAAACCTGTTCTGCATGGTGCTTCTCAGTTTCCAGCTTGCCGAGATAAAGACGATAGGAGCGATACATCAGGTAGATCGGCGGCAGCACCAGCAACGACGACTGCCATCCGATGTGTGAGTTCAGGAAGTGAACCAGACCGGCCGTGGCCGCTCCCACCATGTAATAGGGAAACGACCACAGATAGCTGTCGACCCAAACCTTGCGCGGCGACTTCTCTTCCGTCAGGCCGATGATGGTCGACATCGCCGAAGTGTTACAGGCGAAGTGCGTCACCGCGGCCACCAGGAGCGCCAGCGGCCCCGGCCCGTGCAGAACGTAGACCGCCATCAGCTTGTAAGCCGCGTACGCGACGGAACTCGAAATTGTGACTTGCGAAACATTGAAAATGAGTTGGACCGGTTTCAGGGTTCGTGCCGGACGCCAATAGAACTGGGCCAGGGTGCTCGCCACCCCGATCACCAAGGTCTCCGGCAGACTCAGTTCGAGAATCCCGAGCAGCGTGAACAGGAAGTTCACCGAGAGCGTGCCCTCGATTCCCGGCAAACTGACTTTAAGGGAAGACGCAAGCAGGGCAGCGATCACATAGCAAGTGAACTTCAGCGGATCGCTCGAATGCCATTGTAGGGCTGCGATGACGAGACACACGGATCCTGCGAGCGCCATTCCGCCAATGAACGCACGAACCCCTATGGACCCCACCCTTGACATGACAATTAGTTAGATTTTTCAACAATTTGCGCGCCATGTCCGCCCAAAAGAGGACAACTCGGTTACCATCGTTTACCTCTTTGCAATCAATTAGTTAAGCGATTTCATAGAGACCCGCGGCGACTCGGTCCACGGGACAACCTGTCCCGCGCCCGCAGCGTGGGACAAAACGCCCGTTGCATTTCACAACACGTACCCGTAAGCCATTGATAAATCAGCACGACGCTGTCCCGTTTTGGAACCGGGAGTGCAGTACTCAGGTTACTCGGGGTGCGGTACTCGCACTGTGGGCAAGTAGTCTGGGGGATTCATGAAGAGATTCATTCTGGTAGCTCTGATCGCGATCCTTTCGTCGGATTGCGCGGCCAACAACACCAAACTCTCTCCCGATCTCCAGAAATCCACCACGCCAACGGCGCGCGTGGTCGTGCAGTACAACGGCCAGCCTGGCCTGCTCGATCTGCAGCTGCTCTCGACGCTCGGATCGATTCTGAATGCGCTGCCGCTGGTGAATGGCATCGTCGCCGAATTGCCGTTGTCGAATATTCTGTCGCTTTCCAATCAATCCAATGTGAAGTACATCAGCCTCGACCGCACGCTGACGCCTACGTTGAGCAATGCTGCTCCGGCCGTGAACGCGTTCGCAGCCTGGCAGTCCGGGTACACGGGCAAAGGGATTGGAGTTGCGCTGGTCGACAGCGGAGTCAGCAACCATCCAGATCTCAAAGGTGGATTGCTGGGCCTGTCGCGCGTCGTCTGGAATCAGAGCTTCGTTTCGGGCAATGCCAGCGCCAACGATCAGTACGGCCACGGCACGCACATTGCCGGGCTGATTGCGGGAGACGGCGCCAGTTCCACGGGGCCGCAATACACGCTGAGCTTCAAGGGAATCGCGCCGCAGGCGAACCTGATTAACCTGCGCGTCCTCGATCAGAACGGCGAAGGAACCGATAGCGCCGTGATTTCCGCAATCAGCACGGCGATCGCTTTGAAGCCGCTGTTCAACATCCGCGTGTTGAATCTTTCGTTGGGCCGCCCGATCTACGAAAGCTACACGCTCGATCCCATTTGCCAGGCTGCCGAAGCCGCATGGAAAGCGGGTATCGTCGTGGTTGTGGCCGCTGGAAATAATGGCCGCTATCAGGCAACCGATGGCTACGCGACTATCACCTCGCCGGGCAACGATCCGTATGTGCTTACCGTCGGCGCGATGAAGACGATGGGAACGCCGACGCGCGTCGACGATCTGATCGCCAGCTACAGCTCGAAAGGCCCAACGGCGATCGATGCGATCTCGAAGCCCGATATCGTTGCGCCCGGCAATCTGCTGGTCTCGCTGGAAGCTCCGAATTCGACGCTCTACAACGAATTTCCCGGCAACCAGGTTCCGTACAGCTTCTACGTCAAAAACGGAAGCAGCGCCTCGTCTTCGAGCTACTTCACGCTAAGCGGAACCAGCATGGCCGCAGGCATCGTCAGCGGAGTCGTGGCCGATCTTCTGCAGAAGAATCCGAGCCTGACCCCCGACCAGGTGAAGGCGCGGCTGATGAAGACCGCTTGGAAATCGTTCCCGGCTTTCAGCAGCACGACTGATCCGACGAGCGGCATTACCTACACCGATCAGTATGACGTCTTCACGATCGGCGCCGGATATGTGGACGTCGAAGCTGCTCTTGCCAACACCGACCTGGCGAAGGGCACGGCGATGTCTCCCGTCGCGACATATAATTCGTCCACGAACGACGTCTATCTGACTGGTAGTTCCAGCGCAGTCTGGAATACGTCAGCGACCTGGTCGGACGCTTTGGTCTGGGGATCGACGCAGTTTGACGTCGGTGCGCCGGCGACAACGATGACTGGAACTGGCGGCGTCTCGGCCAGCAACGCACTGTGGGGCAGCAATGCCTTGTGGGGATCGAATGCCTTATGGGGAAGCAATGCACTCTGGGGAAGCAACGCGCTGTGGGGAAGTAATGCGCTGTGGGGAAGCAATGCACTCTGGGGCAGCAATGTTACGGGCGGCGAACAATAAATAGCAGCCAACGCTTCTGTCATCCCGACCAAGCTGGCGGATCGGCGAGTGCCGATCCGTTGGCGCGTGGAGGGACCTCATGTTCCCCCGCGAAGCTTCCCGAATTGCAAAGCTGTCAGGAACTAGAACGCGCCGCCGCCGCCGCCGCCGAATCCTCCGCCGGAGAATCCACCGCCGCCGCCGAATCCTCCACCGCCAAATCCAGACCCGCCGGAACTTGCGCGCGGCGCCGATACAAACACCTGGTGCATATCCGTCGCCATGCTGCTCATTGAACTGGAGAAGAAGATGGGATTGAACACACCGATATACGGACCGCCCGGACCGACGTACCAGCCAGGCGGATCTTTGACAATTCCCGCAAAAGCCTGCGCCCAGTGATACTCCACTCCCAGCGCCATCGCGTACGCAAGATATTTTTCGAATGTCGTCGGAGGCAACGTTTTCAACCGGTCGGCGTCGACGCGATTCATGAACTCCTGGAAGCCAAGCACGGCAATGCGGGCGCGCGCTCCCTTCACGGTCTTTGCTGTCATCACGCGCGCAAACAGCCACCAGATCAGCGCCGAGATTGCCACGCATCCGATCATTAGTGGAGCCGAGTTGAGGAAATCAGCCCAGCCCATGTACTGAAAAATCGCGAAGGGAATCAGAATGCCGATCGCAGCCACGATGCTGTATCCATTCGCGGATTCCGGATCGAGCAAATAAATCCCCTTGTTCTTCAACTGCGACATGATGTCTTCCCGAATCACGGGCACCGCTGTGTAAAAGCGGTTCTTCAGACTGGAGAGCCGCGTCTGCTCGCCCCCGGCAAAAACGTTCTCGAGCATCACGCGCTCATGCGGAGCCAGGTCGCCGCCCCATTGCTCGCGCGGTTTCAGCAGATGAAAGATGTAATCCTTGTGCGTGAACACAAGTACCTTGTCGGCCGTCTCCTCGATTTTGATATATCCGCGCACCGCCATGTCGATCATGGTCGATGTAATGTCACGCGGATGAATGCTGTCGTCGAGCAGCGTGCCGGCCTCTGCGGGGGAGATCCCCGCCGGCGGTTCGTACATCGGCGCGACCGACATGCCGGGATCCGGATCGCGCCCCACGAACCACCAAACCGTGAACATCACGACCAGGGTCGCGAGCGGAAGAAAAACGATCGGATTGCTGCCAATGAACCAGAAGAATTTCGTCAGGGATCCGGGCTCGGCGAGAATCCCCTTCGGAATGTAAACATCGATGGTGAGTCCGCCGCGCATGGGCAGCGGATTATTCGTCGCAAATTCCGCGTCGGCACCCTTCACCTCGGCGGTTGCGTCCCTCTCGCTTGAACCATATACCCCGGTGAATGCCTGCGCTCTCAGCGAGCCTGCGGCGGACTCAGGAAACTGTACGGTGGCCGTGGCATGATCGATCGGCACCGGCCAATCGTTGCCGGTGACGTTCCAGTAGAACTCGTCGTAGTCCTTGAAGAAGCGCGTTCCGTTTCTCACGGAATACGTAATCTCGACCGTTCGGGTGGCGTCGTCGGCGTTGGGAATGTAAATCTTCAGGTCGCGGGCGCCATTCGCGGTCGAGGAGTCGTATTTCAGCTTCTGGCCTTCGCCATCGGTAACGCTCTTTACGGAGAGGAAGAGTTCGTAATTCGTCTCGTTCGGCCCTGGATATTCGACGGGAATCGCGCGATGAATGCCGTGCCATTCTCCGACAAAGACAAGCGTGATCCGCTCGGTTACAATCGCGCTGCCGTCTTTGTTGACGGTGATGTTGTCCTGAAAATCGGAGATGCGCCACGATTTGGCGCTGGCGACGCAGCAGAGAATACAGAAGAGCGCCGCTAACGTGGCGACCTGTTTTGCGGCTTTCAACGTACGAGCTTTGCCGGTTGCCAAGGCGCGAAATTCCTCAGAACTTCACTTGAACCGGTTCACGGTCGGCTGCGTCGGTCTCGAAGAATTGCCGCGCCGTGAAGCCGAACATCCCGGCCAGCATGTTCGTCGGGAAGGACTGAATCTTCGTATTCAAGTCACGCACGACCGCGTTGTAGTAGCGCCGGGAATTCTGAATCGCATCTTCCGTCTGATTCAGCGATCCCTGCAGTTGCGTGAACTCTTCGGAAGCCTTCAACTCCGGATAATTCTCCGCCACCGCGAACAGGCTCTTCAAAGCTCCGGTGAGCTGGTTCTCAGCCACGGCTTTGTCGGCGGGAGTCGTAGCCTGCATCGCCTGCGAGCGGAATTTCGCGATATTCTCGAACGTTCCCTTTTCGTGAGCGGCGTATCCCTTCACCGTCTCGACGAGATTCGGGATCAGGTCGTGCCGCCGCTTCAGTTGCACGTCGATGTCAGACCATGCCGAGTCGCAGCGCACTCGCAGCTGCACCAGGCTGTTATACATCCCGATCAGCACGACCAGAATGATGACGAGAATTACCAGCACGATTATGCCGGTCATGAGCGTCTCCTCGAACTAAGTTAAGGAAGAACCGGAATTCAATGGGAAGTTACCACACGGCAAGCGCCCCCGCAAACTGCGACGTTCCATCGCGCTTTGCATTCTGCAATATAGAAGTTGGAATCGTCGAACGGAGCGGGCTGGCAGTAGAGGGCTGAGAAGTCATCTCATGCGAAGAATGAGCGTGAGCCGCTTACCCTCTGGGGCTGAACCCCGCATTTGTTGCGGGCTTTGGCGGCACGGCTGGAAGCCGCGCCCTTCCACAAACCATTTGATGAGATGTTTTCTGAGAACTGAGAACTGCTCTCACTGCTGCGGCGCAAAGTATCCTTTGCGGGCCCGCACCTGCAGATCTTTCTTGAGAGAGGAAATCTGAATCGAGCGGTACCGCCCGTCGGCGTCGAAATCCGCGGGCTTGTACGAGACCACGTACTGGCTGCGCAGTTCGTCCTCAATCGCCGCGTACGAGTGCGTAATGTCTTTCATCTTGAACGGGAAGAATGCCCGTCCACCGGTGGCATCGGCCAGTTGCTCCAGAACCTTGTCGCCGCGCATCACCAGGCCGCTATCATCCGTCGAGATCGCATAAATGATGACCTCGGCGCGTTGCGCCATCTCGATTGCCTGCGCTCTGCTCACCTCACTCTGGTTGTCCTCACCATCGCTGACGATGATGATCGCCTTACGCACCGGGTGCTCCGGATGATCTTTCAGGAATTTATCTTTGCAGGCACGGTAGACCGCGTCGTAAAGCGCCGTTCCGCCGCCATCATGCAGACGGTGAACTCCCGCCGAAAGCAGCGAGACGCTGTCGGTGAAGTCCTGCGCCATCTGCTGGTGGCTATTGAAGCCCATCACGAACGCCTTATCGAACCCAGCTCGGAGCGTGTGCTGCATGAACGTGGTTGCCGCCTCCTGCTCGAAATCGAAGCGGCTGTCCACCGACCCGCTCACATCAACCAGCAGTCCGAGATGCAGCGGCAGATCCGTATCGCGCGTGAAATTCAGAATAGCCTGCGGAGGCTTGTGGTCGTCCAGAATGCTGAAATCGTTTTCGTTCAGATTGCGCACGAACTTGCCGTGCTTGTCCGTGGCGATGAACAGGACGTTCACTTCGTTCACCCGCGCATGCAGGGTGATCATCGCGCTCTGCGGATCGTCCACGTTCTCGGTGGCGCTGGCAGGGTTGAGACTCGGGGCTCCGGAGATCAGGGCCGACTGGGCCCGCAGCTGGCCTGCTCCCAAAAGGGTTGCCAGGGAGAGCGTCAAAAGACGAAAAATCCAGCGCGTGTACTTCATGCCCAGAGAATCCAATTTTTTCACTCTAAACCGCGTTTCAGCACACTTCCAAGCCACACGATGCACGCGACATGCCGAAACCAGAAGGCAGGTTTGCGACGCATCTGATTGACTGTAGGAGCCTCGCCAACAGCGTGCCAAGTTACAAAAGGAGCACACGTTTGGTCATGGCTCAACGTTGCTGAATTGAAGGACTTGCGCCGCCCCCGCCTTTATTCGACACTTTCCGCTCTTAGTTTTATTAGATTCAGGGTTTAAGATAATTGACGCGAATTTTGCCGCTGTTTTCCTAAATCCCTTTCGGAGGATTCGATGAAGAAACTGATCGTGTGTCTACTGGTGCTCCTCATGTCCAGTTTGGCCTTCGCTGCCGAAAATGAGCACGAAGAAGACCGCGTAAAGGATGCCGGCGACGTTTTGAAAGAGATTCTCAATATCCCCGACAACATCCCTCAAGAACTGCTCGATAAGGCCGAGTGCCTGATCATTCTGCCTTCCGTCAAGAAGGGAGCCTTTGGTATCGGCGGCAGTTATGGCCGCGGTGTAATGATCTGCCGCAGCGGCCCTCATTACAAGGGCAAGTGGGGAGCCCCGGCGCTCTATGCGCTCGAAGGCGTCAGCATCGGTTTTCAGTTGGGCGGGCAGGCTACCGATTTCGTGTTGCTGGTGATGAATCCCAAAGGCGCGGAGTCTCTGTTGCATAGCAAAGTGAAACTGGGGGCCGATGCGTCGGCCGCAGCTGGGCCCAAAGGCCGCACCGCCGAAGGCGCCACCGACATCGTGATGGAGGCCGAAATCCTCTCCTACTCGCGCAATAGGGGACTCTTCGCCGGCGTCTCGCTCGAAGGCTCAACGCTTCGTTCCGACGGCAGCGCCAACGAAAAACTCTACGGCAGGAAACTGACGGCGGAAGAAATCATCCGTAAGGGCAAGGTCGGCATTCCGCCGAGCGCTCACGAACTCGTTTCTCTGCTCGACCGCAAGTCTCCGGTCAACAAGTCAGATCCGAAATCGCTGGAGTAGAAATCCGAGACTGAACCGCAAAGGGCACGAATTCCGTGGAACTTCGCGTCCTCGGCGATTCCAGGAATTCTGTACAAATCGGCGCAGATGAAGACGCAAGAAATCAATCCCGTAATCCGTTGCGCGTGGGCGACCGGCGAACTCTCCATCGGCTATCACGACGAAGAATGGGGAGTGCCCGTCCACGACGATCGCACGCTCTTCGAATTCCTGATCCTCGAAGGCGCGCAGGCGGGATTAAGCTGGAGCACGATTCTCAACAAGCGCGAGAACTATCGTCGCGCCTTCGATGGATTCGATCCGCAGCGGGTTGCGCGCTACGATCGAGCCAAAGTGCGAAAGCTCCTCGCCGACCCCGGCATCGTTCGCAACAAGTTAAAGATTGCTTCCGCCATTGGAAACGCGAAGGCCTTCCTGCAGGTGCAGGAAGAGTTCGGCAGCTTCGACCGGTATATCTGGCAATTCGTCAACGGCAAACCGCGAGTCAACAAAAAGAAATCGCTCAAGCAGCTGCCGGCGCGATCCGTAGAATCCGATGCGATGAGCAAAGATCTCAAGCGCCGCGGATTCAACTTCGTCGGATCGACCATCTGTTATGCCTTCATGCAGGCGGTCGGCATGGTCAACGATCACGTCATCACTTGCTTTCGTTACAACGCCGTTGGCCGGTGACCACGAGCCGCATCGGTTACGAGTATCGAGCAAGTCAACCGAAACGCTTGAGCCACAGGCCTTCTCGCTTGACGCGTCGTGCCCGCCGAAGAGTATTCTCTTAATTGAGACGTTCTCAAGACGTTCAACACTGAAAGAATTGGTTCGCCCAGGGGCGTTCTCGGTAGAACGGCGTTACATGCTTCCGCATTGGTGGGCGCGGAAATGAGTTCACTTCTGTTTTCCCGGAAACCTGGGTTTCGCATGCGCATTGCGAGCACGATGTTCCATCCTCTTCCTATCGCCCGAAAGTTGCTCGGGGTGGTCGCCATTTTCATCCTCATCGTGCTGTGTGTCTTTTATCTGGGGATGGTCCGTTCCGAGATCCTGGCCGGGGTCCGCGCGTATGTGGCCGGAGAAGGCCTGTGGTCGAAAGCAGAAAAACGCGCCGCGCTTAGCCTGACCCAGTACGCGACGAGTCACGACGAGAAGAATTACCAGGAGTATCTCACCGACATCGCCGTTCCCCTCGGCGATCAGCAAGCCCGCCTGCAGTTACAGAGTGCCACGCCCGACATGAAGCTTGTGACCCAGGGCTTCGTTGCCGGACGCAACAGTCCGCAAGATGTGGAGAGCATGACCCTGCTCTTCCGGCGCTTTGGCGGAACGAAGTACATGGCGAGGGCCATTTCCATCTGGCAGCAGGGCGACGTGTTGATTGATCAGCTTCGCGAGCTCGCCGGGCAGCTCCACGACGAGGTCAATTCCGTTCATCCGAACGAACAGAAGATCCGGCAAATCTCCGATCAGATTGCCGCGGTCGATGCCCGGCTCACTCCTCTGGAAGATGAGTTTTCGTCGACGCTCGGTCGAGGCGCGCGCTGGATCGATCACCAGCTGTCGATTGTCGCGATTGTTGCCACGGCTCTCTTGCTGTTGATAGGAGTTGTGTTTTCGATCTTCGTGTTGAATCAGATCCGCAATTCCGAAGAGAAGTACCGCAACCTCATCAACACCGCGAACGACGCAATTCTGGTGATCGATACCGGAGCCCGCAAGGTTCTCGAAGCGAACAATAAGGCCTTCGACCTGCTCGGCTGGTCGGAAGAGCAATTGATTGGTGAGCCGGAATCGAAGCTTTATCCGCCTAAGTCGGAAGGGGCTCGCCGCGGTCTGCTTACGACACAGGCGGCCCGGGCTTCGCGGCGGGAAATGGAGTTGTTGCGTGCCGACGGAACCGTGGTCCCGGTGGAAGTAAGTGCGAGCGCGACCGAGTTGGCTGGAAGACCGGCGATCCTCGGTATCTTCCGGGATATTCGGGAGCGCCGCGAAGCAGCCGCCATCTTGCGGCGCAATGAGGAGCGATTCCGCTATCTGATCCAGAATCTCTCGGACATTATCACCGTCGTCGCCGTCGACGGGACCATGATGTACCAAAGCCCGTCGGGCGAGCGCGTCGTGGGATACCAGCCATCCGATCTTCTGGGCCAAAGCTTCTTTTCATTTGTCCATCCCGATGATGAAGCCTCGGTACGAGCGGCGTTCGAACGCGTGACTCTTAAGGTAGGAAGCGCGGCGCCTCCGGAGTTTCGTTTTCGCCACAAGAATGGCTCGTGGGTATGGCTGGAATCCGTCGGCAACAATCTGCTCAATGACGTCGCAGTCGGAGGCATTGTCGTCACTTCACGCGACGTGACCGGCCGCCGCACGCTGGAAGATCAGGTCAGACAATCGCAAAAGATGGAAGCCGTTGGGCGGCTCGCGGGCGGCATCGCGCACGATTTCAATAATCTGCTAATGGTCATTGCCGGATACGCGGAGATCGTCATGCACGACGACAGCCTCACGATGGCTGCCAAGAAAAATGTGGAAACCATTGTCCGCACCACCGAGAGCGCTGCGAATCTTACGCGGCAGCTGTTGTCTTTCAGCCGCAGGCATGCCTTCAGCCCGCAGGTTCTCGATCTCAATGATCTCGTGAACCGCATGAGCGAGATGCTGTTGGGCGTGCTCGAAGAGGAAATGGAATTCGTGGTGAAGCTGAGTCCGGAGATCTGTTCGATCAGCGCCGATCCCGGCCAGATCGAGCAGGTCGTCATGAATCTGGTGGTAAACGCGCGCGATGCCATGCCCAATGGCGGAACTCTCAAGCTCGAAACCGCGCGCGTCAGCTCGAGAGATATCCGGCCGAAAGCCGTTATGCCGCTGGCTGTGGGAGAGTATGTCACGCTCGCCGTCTCCGATACGGGCGTCGGTATGGATGCGGAAACGCAAAGCAAAATCTTCGAGCCGTTCTTTACCACCAAGAGCAAAGATGAAGGAACGGGCCTCGGTCTCTCCGTGGTGTACAACATCGTGCGGGCGAGTGGCGGCTTCGTCCGGGTGATGAGCGAAGTCGGCAGGGGATCGACGCTGCAGGTTTACTTTCCGCGCGTGGCTGCCCTGCCGAGTCCGCAGTTGCCGCAAGCTCCGTCCGAAGCTGCGCGCTCCGGGATGGAGACGATCCTGGTCGCGGAAGATCAGCCCGACCTGCGCTGGATGATCTGCCAATTTCTGCAGGCGCTTGGCTACCAGGTTCTCGAAGCTAAGGATGGCCGCGACGCCGTCGCGCTCGCGCAGCACTACGTCGGGCCGATCGACATTGTCGTAACCGACGTCGTGATGCCGCACTTCCGCGGGCCGGAGGTGGTTCGCCGTCTGAAAGCGTCTCGTCCCGACATCCAGGTTATCTTCATGTCCGGGTATACCGAAGGGGAAGTCAGCGCCATCAATGAGGAAGGCGCGTCCGAGATGCCGCTGCTGCAGAAGCCGTTTGAGTTGGATCTGCTGGCGGCGAAAATCCGCGAAGTGCTGGAAGCGCGAAGCAGGCGCTAATCGTCAACGCGAGCTTGCGCTCAACGCGCTCGCGGTCAAGTAAATCGCGATCAATCCCAACAGAAGCACCGCTCCTTCCACGCGCGTCGACCAGACATGGAGTGCATCGAACTGCACCCGCGCAGGATCGGTAAGCGACACCGTCGCGAAATCGCTGACCGAGGCCCGCAATGCGTCCATCCGCGGAATGATCCAGAACTGGGAGAGGAGCGTCAGGCAGAGCATCACCAAAATCAGGATGTGGCGCGCGGCAAAGACGTGCGCCGTTCCATCGGCGAGCCGACTGTAAAGCAGGGAACTGAACAGGAACACAATGCCGGAAACGATGGCGATCCAGTGCATCTTGCCCAGCGCGCGTCCAACGACATTGCCGGCCAGATGCGTCGAAGGCAGCACCTGAAAGGCCGTAGGCGCGAGCACGAACGCGAAGAAGATCAGTCCGCCAATCCAGCAGACGAGCGAGAGCACCATCAAGTAGCGCAGGGATGACATGACGGGAATTATAGACTTCAGACGGGAACCGCGACGGTCTCAACGATCTCTTTCAGCACCTGATCCGACTGCTCGGACTTCCGCAGCGTTGAGGCATAGAGTCCGTTGACGCTTACGCGGTGGGCGAACACGGGAATGACCAGCGGCTTGAAGTCTTCCGGGGTGCAGAAAGTGCGGCCTTCGAGGAAGGCCATGGCTTGCGCGGCGCGATAGAGGGCCTGCGATCCGCGCGGGGAAACGCCGAGCGAGAGGAATTCCGACTCGCGCGTGCGGCGCACGATTTCGAGCGCATAGCTCACCAGCGAATCGTCCACGCGAATGTTCTTCACCGCCTGCTGCATCTCACTTACATCGGCGCCGGTGAGGACCGGACGCACCTCATCCAGATTCGAAGCGCCAGCTTCGGAACGCAAGATCTCGCGCTCCGACAGCGCATCGGGATATCCCATGCGCACGCGCATCAGGAAACGATCGAGCTGCGATTCCGGCAAGGGATACGTTCCATGATGCTCGACGGGATTCTGCGTGGCAATTACCAGAAATGGCTGAGGCAGTTCGTAGGAATGCGCGTCAACCGTGACTTGGCCTTCGTTCATGGCCTCGAGCAGGGCCGACTGCGTCTTCGGCGTCGTGCGGTTGATTTCGTCGGCGAGCAGAACGTTGGTGAATACCGGACCGCGCTTGAACTCGAACTGCTGCTCAAGCGCCGAATAAACCGAGATGCCCAGAACATCGGACGGCAGCATGTCGCTGGTGAACTGAACGCGCTGAAAGGTGCAATCGATGGCGCGGGCAAGCGCCTGTCCAAGCGTGGTTTTGCCGACTCCGGGAACGCCTTCGATGAGCAGGTGTCCGCGCGCGAGAATGCTCACGATAGCGAGGCGGACAACATCGTTTTTGCCGCGAATGACGCGGCGCAGAGCCTTTTCCAGTTCGACGGCTTTGTGGGAAACAGCGATCGCGGTCTCGGGAGACATCTTCTGAATTCTACTATCGGACATTGCCGAAGGCGGAGTTACGTACGTCATGGAGCTTCTAGCTGCTAGCTTAGCCGACAGAACGGAGCCTCTAGCTACTGGCTCCTGGCTAAGCCGACAGAATTGGTCGACGACTTTAGAACGGGCAATACACCTTTCCTTGCAGTGCCCTGCTGCGCCTTCTTTCCCCGGGGAATTAAAAAGCTATCAGCTAGGAGCGTATTTATTGCATAAACTCCGGGGGCCTTCCGGTGAGGCGCTCGATGCGCTTGGCGGTTGGCGGATGCGTCGAGAACAGGTTCGCGAACATTCCGGCGTTCATTCCCAACAGCGGCTGGATGATGAACAGATGCGCCGTTGACGGGCTCGCCTGCATCGGCAAACGGCGCGAGTAGGCATCAATCTTCTGCAGCGCGCTCGCCAGGGCATACGGATTTCCTGTGAAACGTGCTCCGGTTGCATCGGCCTGATACTCGCGTGAGCGCGAAACGGCAAGCTGAATCAGCGTCGCCGCGATGGGGGCGACGATCAGCATGAAGAGGGCGGCGAGGCCTCCACCTCCGCGGTCTTCGCGGTCGTTGCCGCCGAATCCGCCGAAGATCATGGCCCAGCGTCCCATGCTGGCGACCATGGTGATCGCGCCGGCGACAGTTGCGGTAACGGAACTGATCAGGATGTCGCGGTTGTTGACGTGTCCGAGTTCGTGGGCGAGGACGCCTTCCATCTCTTCGTCGTTGAGCAGGCCGAGAATGCCATGCGTGACGGCGACCGAGGCGTGCTGCGGATTGCGTCCGGTGGCGAAGGCGTTGGGAGACTCGGTCGGAATCACGTAGATCTTCGGCATCGGAATGCCCATCTTGGGCGCGAGGCGCTCAACGATTTCGTAGGCGCGCGGCAATTCTTCGCGAGTCACCGGCTTGGCGCGATACGTAGCGAGAGCGATCTTGTCGGAATAGAAGTAGGAGACGAAGTTCATAACTCCGGCGAAAACCAGCGCGAGGATCATCCCGTTCTGGCCGCCAAACGCGCGACCGATAAACATCAGGAGCAGTGTCAGAGCGGTGAGGAGGAACGCAGTCTTGAAAGTGTTTCCCATAGTTTTTTCGTGCAGCTATCTCATTGGATGTTACGCGGAAGGTCTAGTTGCAGGTTCCCATTTTTGGGGAATTTGGATGTGTGGAGGGTACCCCCTCCGCCCGGTCTATTGGAATCATCGAGTTAGCGCTAGATTCACAAATAATCTATGGCGCTCAACAAGTTACGGGCAAAATATTCCGGAATAAGGAGTTAGCTCGGGCGTCGACTGCTCGTCCAGACCCTCATGATCGGCGGAAGGCTTGTGGACGTCAAGGACCAGGGTCACACCAGGGTGGTCAGGGAATCACCGAGGAAAACGATTTCTTTCTGTTCATTTTATCGTTAAACATTTCTGACCAAAAAGAAAACCCGCTAGTAGAGCGGGCGCGAGCGGAGGGAATCTGGTAGCGCTACCGGGAATCGAACCCGGGTTTGAAGATTGAGAATCTTCCGTCCTAACCCCTAGACGATAGCGCCATCCGTGACTCGAGGACCCTGGGCGGGTCACTCGCACCTCGATTTTAAGGCCCACTCTACGTGGCGCGCAAGCAGACACGCGCGCCTCCGGATTCTATTCAACGCGATGACAGAATTCCCCGATGGTTTCCTCTCCCGTAGTTAGTTGTGACGTAAATGGGTTCCAGCCATTCGACTTATGCGATTTATATAAATGATCACGCGAGCCGTGCACCTTCGTGATCCTTATGCCCTGTGAGGTTATGTTGGATTTTGTAGTTTTATTCCACGCGATTTCCCTGTTTCATTTTCGGATTCCCTGCACGTTTCCATCGATTTTTTTACTGCAACTCGCTCCCATTCACAGGGTAATAAGCGCTATAGTAAGAATATCTTTCGAATCCAAGTTGATCTTAACCAGTAATTCGTAGGGGCGACTCTATGTTGTTCCTTCACCAACCAATTCAATGCTTCCTTAATTTAGGAGTCTGTAAGGAGTACGGAACTATGGCGAAACCAAAATTCCCAAAGAAAACCAATGGCAATGCGGGCGTAACCGCCGCGGAATCGGCTTCCACTGGCCTCCCCGCGATGGCAGCGCCGACCTCTGAACTAGTGAGGAAAGAAGCGAAGAAGTCGATGCCGAAGCCGACGATTGTCCGAAGCGACGGCCGTCCGAATATCGTTCCGATTAACGTTGAAGAGGAAATCCGCAGCCTCGCCTACCTGCTGTCCGAGCGTCGCGGCTTCGAACCGGGCCACGAATCAGAAGACTGGCTCGCTGCCGAACACGAAGTTCGTCAGCGGTATCATCAACAGAGCGCCTAACGCGCCAAGCACCGCCCGGCGGCCGCACGTCGGCCGCCGCTCTGAGGCGGAAACGTTTACGTGATTGCTCTCCGCTCCGATTTGTTGTCTCTGCGAGCCTCCAGGTCTCCCATTTGCCTAAGCCCTCCAGCTTTTTGCCATTTGGGTTTGCTTGTACCCGGAGTTTCTGAAAAAATACCGTGGGGTTCGAAATGGCACAAATTGGTAGTTTTGCCTTGCTGCTCGCCTTGGCGCTGAGCCTGTACTCCTTTGGCGGCGGCCTTCTCTCCCTGTTTTTCAAAGATGATCCCCACTGGGAACGCGTCGGCGAAACTGCCCGCCGCGCCGGGATCGTCGTCTTCGGGGCACTCGTTCTCGCCGCCATCGCGCTGGTCGTCTCCGCCTTCCGCAACGATTTCACCATCGCTTACATCTTTCACCACAGCAACCGTGACCTTCCGGGCCCGTACAAATTCGCTACCCTCTGGTCCGGACAGGAAGGCTCGATTCTCTTCTGGTGCCTTCTGCTCGCCGGATACGGCTTCGTCCTGCGCCTGCGCTATAAAACCGATCCCCGCCTTTTCTCCTACGCCTCGGTTGTCATAGCGGGCGTTCAGATCTTCTTCCTACTGCTGGTAAATTTCGCCGCGAATCCCTTCGGCCTGCTCGCCGGCCCCATGCGCGCCGATGGCACCGGTCTCAATCCGCTCCTGCAATATCCCGAGATGGTGATCCATCCGCCAATGCTCTATCTCGGCTATGTGGGATTCACCGTGCCCTTCGCTTTCGCGCTTGGCGCACTGATCATGAGGTATCCGGGCGAAAAATGGATTCACATCACCCGCCGCTGGACCATGGTCACCTGGGGATTTCTCACGTGCGGCATCTTCCTCGGCGCTCACTGGGCCTACGCCGTCCTGGGCTGGGGAGGCTACTGGGGATGGGATCCCGTCGAGAATGCTTCGCTGATGCCATGGCTCGTCGGCACCGCGTTCCTCCACTCGGTCATGATGCAGGAGAAGCGCGGCATGCTGAAGGTCTGGAACATGTGGCTGGTATTCCTGACGTTCTGGCTCGCGATCCTCGGCACATTCCTCACACGCAGCGGCATCATTGCCTCGGTCCACGCGTTCGCGCAGTCCTCGATCGGAAGCTGGTTTGCCTGGTTCCTCGCCATCACCTTTGCGGTATTCGTCTTCTTCTTCTTCAAGAACAAAGATCATCTCCGCAGCGAGCACAAGCTCGAATCGCTGGTCTCCCGCGAATCCAGCTTCCTGTTCAACAACCTTCTTTTCGTTCTCCTCTGCTTCACCGTTCTATGGGGAACATGGTTCCCGAAGATTTCCGAGCTGGTGCAGGGCAACAAAGTCACCGTCGGAGCGCCGTTCTATAACCGCGTGGCGATCCCGGTCGCGCTCCTGCTCCTGATCCTCACCGCGGTCGGCCCGCTGCTTGCGTGGCGCAAGACGTCGTTCGAAAGCCTGAAGCGCAATTTCTTCTGGCCCACCATGGGAGCCCTCGCCGTCATGGTCTTCCTGATGGTCACGCCTGCCGGCTGGGGAAAACCCTTCGGCCTCCGTCCCTGGCAGGACATGTCGTATTTCTATTCCCTGATGGCCATCGGCCTGTCAGTGCTGGTCGCGCTCACTATCGCCAGCGAGTTCTACCGCGGCGGCAAAGTTATCTCGGACCATAGTGGTCAGGGAATGTTCGCCTCCATGGTCCAGCTGACTCACCGCAACACGCGCCGCTACGGAGGCTACATCGTTCACGTCGGCGTCATCGTGGTCATCATCGGTCTGGCCGGCGCCGCCTTCAATCAGGAAAAAGAAAAAGAGATGAGCTATGGCGACAAGATGGACATCGGTCCCTACACGCTCGTCTGCCGCTCCTACACCGATGAAGAATACCCGAACTACTTCGGCGAGTGGGCCGTGCTCGATGTTTATAAAGACGGCAAGCAGATCGACACGCTGACGCCCGAACGCCGCTTCTACAAGGCCAGCCAGCAGACCTCGACCATGCCATTCATCCGTTCCGGGCTGAATGAAGATTTGTACGTTGTGTACGAAGGTTTGAACCAGGACACCGGCCATCCCATCCTCAAAGCGCATTTGAACCCGCTGGTGATGTGGATCTGGCTTGGCGTCTGGATCATGCTCGGCGGCACTGTGCTTTGCCTCGTGCCGAACGCTCCGGCCCCAGTTCGCGTGCCGGCGCCGAAACTAATAGAACACGCCGCCCCGGTGGCCACCGGGGATTGAGTCAGTGATGTAGGGGCGAGCTGCGGGAGAATTTGGGGCAGCCGCGAGAAATGTGGGACAGGCCGGGAGAAATGTGGGGACAGCCGCCCTCGGCTGTCCGCCGCGCGAAAGCGCGGCAGCTTAGACGGCTCGTATCAAGGCGAGCTTGAGTCGTCGGCTTCCGTATCAGGGCATGGCTTTACCCATGCCGCGTAAGGCAGCCAGAAATAAAGCGGCTTTAGCCGCGAGCTTTGCAAATGAAATTTAACCCCAATCCGACCGTCCGCCGCGCACTTGAATGCGCCATTCTTATTCTCGCCGTCTTCGCCTTCGCCGGAGCCTCCGATCCTTCCACGCGCTTCAACGATCTCGGCCACCAACTCATGTGCATTTGCGGATGCAACCAGATTCTCCTGGAATGCAATCACGTCGGCTGTCCCGACTCCGACAACATGCGCAACGAGCTCATGGCCGCCGTCAGTCGCGGAGACAGCGACGGTCTGGTCGAACAAGACTTCGTCCAGAAATACGGGCCCACGGTCCTCGCGGCTCCGACCGGAACCGGCTTTAACCGCACCGCCTGGATCGTTCCGTTCCTCGCCCTCGCCGTTGGATTAACTATCGTCGTTCTCGTCGTCCGCGCCTGGAAGAATCGCCCGGCGCCCGCGCTCGCCGATGGCATCCGCCCCGTCCATGGCGCTGAACTCGATGAATTCCGCGAACAGGCGCGTCAGGAGACCGACCTATGACGTTCGAACTGGCCTGCTGTCTTTTGGTGACCGCTGCCGCGCTTCTCTACATCTTCTATCTGCCCGGCAAGCTCTATCTCGGGCCAGAGAAGACGCGCGTTTCTTACCTGCGCGAACGCAAAGAGGCCGTCTACGAAAATCTGCGCGATTTGAATTTCGAATACAGTGCAGGCAAGATCCCCGACGTCGACTACCAATCGATGAAGGCCTCTCTGCAGGACGAAGCCGCCGCGATCCTGGCAGAAATATCGAGGCTCGAAGCCAAAGCCGCCGCCGCGCCTAGAAAAGCGAGATCATGAACTTACCTCAACACCCGTGCGGTACCGAAAATTTTGCATGTGGCGACAGCCACCCCCGGCTGTCCGGTCGAGCGAAGCTCGCCTCCATCGCCTCCATGCGTCGTGCTGCCAGAGTCTGCCCCGCTCGACGGCCGAAGGCGGCTGTCACCACATGGCCATTGCTGCTTTGCGTCTTATTGCTCTCTGCATTCGCTTCCGCCCAGACTCTCACCGGCTCGGTTAAGAACGCCACCACGAACAAGCCCGCCGCCGGAGACGACGTCGTTCTCATCACTCTTGGACAAGGCATGGAAGAAGCCGGTCGCACCAAGACCGACGCCAAAGGAAACTTCTCGTTCAAGCTCGGCGATCAGGGCCCGCACCTCATCCGTGTCATCCATCAGAACGTCACCTATCACCGCATGGCGCCTCCGGGAACCACTTCGGTGGACGTCGACGTCTACGACGCCAGCAAGAAAGTCGAAGGCATCGAAGTGGTCGCCGACATCATGCGATTCCAGTCCGGCCAGGGACGGATGCAGGTCGAGCGCACCTTCGCCGTCCAGAACAATTCCAAGCCTCCGCGCACGCAGATGAACGAGCACAACCTCGAGTTCTACGTTCCTGAGGGTGCGACCATTACCGAGGGCGACGCGATGACCGCCGGCGGCCAGCCGCTCAAGTCCGCGCCCGTGCCCGAAGGTGGAAACGCCAAGAATAAATACGCGTTCCTGTTCCCGTTGCGTCCCGGCGAAACCCGCTTCAGCGTCGTCTACACGTTGCCCTACACCGGCAGCATCAACATCGATCCCAAGAGCGCGTATCCTCTGGAACACTTCGTCGCGATTGCGCCCAAGTCGATGGAGTTTTCTCCTGCAAACGCCTCCATGTATAAGGTGGCGCCGTTCCCCGGACAGCCCGATGCCAACGTCGAAGTCGCCTCCAATACCGGAATCGGGCAGGCAATGATGTTCAAGCTCTCCGGCGAGGGCACGCTGCAATCTCCGGCGGATGACAACGGCCAATCCGGCGGCGGCAGCCCGTCCGCGCAGGCGCAGAATGACAATCGCCCCGGTGGCGGACTCGGTCCCCCGATCGACGCTCCCGATCCGCTTCAGAAATATCGCTGGTACATCCTTGGAGGATTCGCCGCCGTGCTCATCATCGGCGGAGTCTTCGTCGCGTCACGTCAGCAGGCCGCAAACCGCGCAGCCCGCGCGACCGCTGGTCTTTCCGCAATGGAAGAACTGGAGGACTTCGAAGTTCCCGCTGCTCCGAAGCGAAGCTCGCGCCCAGTCACAACTCGCACCGTCGCTGACGAAGATCGGCCGGCCTCGCGCACCTCGATGCTTCTCGAAGGCCTGAAAGACGAACTCTTCGAACTCGAAGTCGAGCACAAGCAGGGCCGCATCAGCCAGCAGGAGTACGACAAGACCAAAGCCGCTCTCGACCAAACCCTGCAACGCGCCCTAAGGCGCGAAGCGCAGAAGACTTAGCCGAGGATATTCTCACTAAGTGCTCACTTCGCTCCGGACAAACCCCACCCTAAATCGCCAACTGCGCGATTTTAGGATGGGGCACTCGGCAACTCACTGCGGCTAAGGCGCCGAGCCCAGTGACTGCGTTAGTCGTGTGAACCAGCGCGGCGTCAGCTTGGTCGTTGCCTGTTTTTTTTCGTTCAACCCTGATACTCCCTCTCAAATGCCCGCAGCTGGTCGATTTCCTGTTGGAGCTTTCGCTGGCGGCGTTTTCGCTGGAAAAGGAAAATCGCCAGCCATAGGATGAAGAGCCCGAAAATCGGACCAACGTTCAAGAGCAGCTGTCGCGGCGAAAGAATGTCTCGAACCATCACTGGCGTCACGACCATCGCGATGCCCAGGAAACAGACGATCAGACCCGAGCGCAGCCAGATGTTCTGGGAATAGTCCCGCCGTTTTTCCAGTCGCTGCCGGTAAGAGTGCAGAGTCGTTTTAAGGTCGATATCGGACGCCGCAGATTTCGGCCAGAGAATTCTGTATGCCTTATATCCACTGTAAAGGGCCCAGAGACTTAATACTCCGAACCCCAGGCGCATGCTCCACAATCCGGCGGAGCCTAAACTGAAATTTCGGAATGTCTCGGGAAAGGTGACGAATCCCCAGCCAAACCAGAGGCAAAGAACGATTGCGACGGTGGACGCCCAGAGGACCGCGAGGCGTGCTTTCCTATCCATTTGTTGGGCTTTGAGGCGCAGTGTGCCTGCTGACATTTTGAATGCCTCCGTAGGTTGAGATTGCCAAACATTTTGCGGGTCGTTTGTGTGGAATTCACTCGGCATGAACTCCTCCTTCGCCGAACCAGCGCTTGAGAATTCTTTTGATGCGATGAATCTTCATTGCAACGTTCGCCGGCGATAATCCTGTGATTTCGCTGATGGCTGTGGCCGGCATGCCTTCGAGATACGAGACGATAATCTGACGATCGAGCGGCTTGAGGCGCTGGATCAGAGTGGAGAGATGTTCCAGCGCCTGGCTTTGAGTGATGGCTAGCTCGGCATGACTCTTGTCAGGGAGGTTCTCGATGGTCTCCACGTCCTCGAGGTTTACCAGCCTCTCACGAATGCGACGCTGCCGAATGACATGTCCAGTAGCAACGTTGTGAGCGACTCGGTAGACCCAGGTTCGCAGTGAGCATCTCTGATCGAAGTTGGAGAAGCTGCGCCAGAGATGAAAGTGAATTTCCTGCAGCAAGTCACGGCGGGCTTCGGCGTCGAATTCGTAAGCTCGCGCCAGGCGATCGAGGGCGGAGCTGTAGATCCCCGCTGCCTGCTCGTACATGGAGTCCTGACTCGTGTCTTGCTTCGACATAGCTTGAAGTTGCGGCACATTTAAGGTAGTCGTTGGATCGGGAGATTTCTAACAGGATTCGCTAAGGTGCCTGAAGGCTTCGCGTTACGGGCGGTCCTGGAGCGGATTCGCGAGTCAGGGTAATGGGAAACAGAGGGTCTCTCCACTCCGCGATGCCTTCCGCTTGGCCGAAGGCAACGCTCGGGTCGAGATGACACTAATGCGCTGGGAGCAGGGATTGCAGCTTGCGAACGGCTCCAGGGATGTCGCGGGCGGTGGTGCCGCCGTAGCCGAGGATGAATCCCTGGCGCGGACGTTCCATGTACATTCGAGAAAGAGGCCAGATCGAGAGGCCGTTGCGAACGGCGCGAGCGGAAATTTCCTCATCGCTGCGAACGCTCCTGAGTAACGCGGTCAGATGCATGCCGGCTTCATCGCCGATCATTTCAAGCGTGCGCCCACATGTCTTCGTGAGATTCTCGACCAGGACGCTCCTGAGATTGCCGTAGAGTACCCGCATTCGGCGGATGTGGCGCGCGAAATGGCCGTCCTCGATGAAGTCCGCGAGTACTTTCTGATGAAACGTGGGCTGGCCGAGGTCCATCACGCGGCGCATGGCGAAGAAGCGGTCCACGAGGTCGGGTGGAATGACGATGTACCCGAGGCGGAGCGCCGGAAACAAGACCTTGCTGAAGGTTCCGACATAAATGACGCGGGCATTGCTGTCGAGTCCCTGCAAGGAAGCGATGGGAGAGCTTTCGAAGCGGTATTCGCTGTCGTAATCGTCTTCGATGATCCATGCGCGGGCGCGCTGGGCCCATTCGACAAGTTGCAGGCGGCGGGAGGCGCTCATGGTGACGCCGAGCGGAAACTGGTGCGACGGCGTGACGAATACGGCGCGCGCCTTTCGGCATTTCTGGATTCCTGCCGCGACGTTCAAACCTTCCGCATCGACAGGAATCGGGACCAGATGACAACCGTTCAGAGAGAAGACGTCCCGCGCGAGGCGGTAGCTCGGATCCTCGATCCAGACGCGATCGCCGGTGTCGAGCAGAACCCGGGCGGAAATTTCAAGGGCCTGCTGGGAGCCGTTGACGATGAGTATCTGTTCCGGACTACAGCGAACCGAACGTGCCGTCTTCAAGTAGTTGGCGATCGTTTGGCGGAGTCTCGGATGGCCCATCAGATCGCCGTAGTGGGCGGACTCCATCGTCATGTCGCGGCCGTGGCGCGCCACCAGCGCGGACCAGATCTGCACGGGAAATTGATCGAGCGCGACTTGTCCGACACGGAAAGCACCGTGGTGGATCATCCACGGGAATTTCTGTCTCGGGGTTAGAAGCGAGCAGCGTTTCGCGGCCGGGCGAGGACGGCGGCGAGTTGCGCGATCTTTTACGGCGGAGGCGCCGCTGAATGCCAGTTGCTCCGGAAGTGAACTGGAGATTACCGTTCCGGCGCCGACCCGGCTCTGGAAATAGCCTTCCGCCAGGAGTTGGGCGTAGGCATTGAGAACAGGAAAGCGGGATACGCCGATTTCGGCGGCCAGCACGCGAGTCGAAGGAATGCGCTGTCCGGGATGAAGTTGTCCGTTCAGGATCGCGGAGCGGAAGGAATCGTAAATCTGGCGGTGCAGCGGCTGGGACATCTTGCGGTTGATAACGATGGAGGGAAGGAACCCGGAGGCCACGCGCTTCATTTCGGCGGATCATAGTGGTCATGCGGAGAAGTCGTCAAGTGGGTATTGATTCCGACCATTTTGAATGAGAAAGTAACACTCGCGCCGCTTTCCACTTCCCCCTTACGTTGGAGACCATTTGTATGCCGCGCCTTCGCCACTGCGTGGAGTGTCCGCTGTGTTCGACCCGTTATCTGATCGCGTTCAATCCATACAGAATGGTTCTTACCTCATCCCGGTCGTCCATGGCTATTCGGACGAATACATCTTGTATTGCTCATGCCGGAGGGGCGGGCCGCGGAGTCGCTGGAAATCGAGTGAGGTAAAGACCTGCGACGTATCGAGCGAGGCATACGAGCGGGGCTACGGGACCCCCGATGAGGTTCTGCTCGTCGATGAACAGAGGCGGGAGGATGGCGTGTTCGACGTTGCCCGGTATCTCGACAACTGGAAATCGATGGAAAGGCGGAAGAACTCGGACTGAACTCGCGCCGTCCTGGGATGTGTGGGGGCCGCACGTTTCAGGAGAGTCCGTGGAATGGGCCGCAAATGGCGGCATCCGCAGAGGGTGCGATTGGCATCCAAGTTTGCGGAGGAATAAGATCCCGTGCAAGCCGGAGGAACGAACGGCATCCTCGGCAGCATGAATGTCACTCCGCTCATTGATGTGCTGCTGACGTTGCTGGTAATTTTCATGATCATCTCGCCTGTGACCCCACTGGGAGAGAACGCACTGGTCCCGCAGCCCCCACCCAAAAACGCAAAGCCGCAGACGAATAGCCGGTCAGTGATCCTGCAAGTGCTGGCAGGTCCGCAGAATCAAGAGCCGAAGCTTGAGATTAATCAGCAGAGCGTAACCTGGCAAAATCTCAACAGTGAGTTCGTGAAGATTTACGAAACACGGGCGCAGAAGGTCTTATTCGTTAAGGCGGACGATAGCGTTCCATGGCAAGACGTGGCAGCCGTGATCGACGATGCGCACGGCGCAGGCGTCGATCGCGTTGGGTTGATCACCGCTAAGGTCGAAGCCGGCGGATAGTTGCGGAGTGTCGATGTCGACCAGTACGCACGCGCCCGCATTGTAACGGCAATACGGGGCCGCATTTTGCAAGGAGCGGAAGAGTGCGTATACTCGCCCAAATAAAGGTGCTGGGGTCCGCATTCGAAGTCGCGGCAGATTCGCGGGGTTGATCCTTTTCTTTTG
Source organism: uncultured Acidobacteriota bacterium (assembly GCA_963763845.1). Classification (GTDB taxonomy): domain Bacteria; phylum Acidobacteriota; class Terriglobia; order Terriglobales; family Acidobacteriaceae; genus Sulfotelmatobacter. Next base: position 296,364 of record CAVXPX010000001.1, on the reverse strand, counting down.
TTAATCGCGGTTGATTTCAGATTTTCTGCAGGTTGGGAGTGCAGGCTTGCTGGAAATCGCATCCCTTTGATCCGGAACTTAATCTAAGTGGGAAACTCTATGGGAGAGGATTATGCCTAGAAGCGTCAAGATTGGCTGTGCTGCTGTCCTTTCACTTTTATGTATCGCGCCGCTGCAGGCCGTCGACAAGAATTTTCATAACGCGCCGGACTCGGCGAAACAGATGAAGAATCCGTATGTTGGGCAAGCCCCCGCCGTGACCGCGGGAAAGACGCTCTATGCCCATAACTGCCTGTCGTGTCACGGGCGGTCGGGACAAGGGACGGGGAATGTGCCATCTCTGGTGGATGGAAAGCTGGAAGGCGTTCCTGAGGGAGAGGTCTTCTGGTTCGTCACGACTGGCGACAAGAATAGCGGCATGCCGTCGTGGGCATTTCTTCCGGAAAAGAGCCGGTGGGAAATTGTCAGCTACGTAGAAACGATGGGTCCGGGAAAGGGAGGAGCGGTGGGGCAACCGGCCGAACCGCCGGCTGCGCCGTCCGGAGCGATGACGTCGACGATCAAGGCTCCGGCGCCCAAGCCGCCGTTTACGGACTTCCGCTATGAGAAGCCGGGGACGACACGAAAAATCACGGCGAAGGATTTACCGCAGCCTTATGCGACCGCCTCCGCGGAAAACGCACCTGATGTTGTTGCGCGTCCGGAGAACGCGTGGCCGATCGCGCCTCCGGGATTCAAAGTCGAGTTGTATGCGGCGGGCCTAAACAATCCACGATTGATGAGGACGGCGCCGAACGGAGACATTTTTCTGGCCGAAAGCGGAGCAGGAGACATCCGCGTATTTCGCGGCATGAGTAGCGATGGAAAGCCGGAACAGATGTCGGTTTTCGCCGAAGGATTGAAGCGGCCGTACGGCATTGCGTTTTATCCTCCGGGTCCGAACCCGCAGTGGGTGTATATCGGCAACACGAATGAAGTGGTGCGGTTTCCGTATCACAACGGAGACATGAAGGCGAGCGGGCCTTCCGAGCACATTGCAGATCTCCCCAATGGTGGCGGGCACTGGACGCGCGCGCTCGACTTCTCGCTGGATGGGAAGACGATGTTCGTGGCGGTCGGATCGGCTTCGAACGTGGACGACCCGGATACACATCCCGACGAAAAAGATCGCGCCGACATTCTGTATTGCGACGCGGCGAATTGCCAGCTGAAGATTTACGCCTACGGGATTCGCAATGCCGGAGGAGGAATCCGGGTGAATCCGAAGACCGGCGAGTTGTGGTGCTCGGTGAACGAGCGCGATGCGCTCGGCGACAACCTGGTGCCCGATTACATTACCCATGTGAAGGAGGGCGGATTCTACGGATGGCCGTATTTTTATATTGGTGGGCATCAGGATCCGCGGATGGAGGGCAAGCATCCGGAGCTGAAGGACAAGGTGCTCGTGCCGGATGTTCTGCTGCAGGCGCATAACGCGTCGCTCGAGTTCACGTTCTATCACGGCGACAAGTTTCCGGCGGAATATATGGGAGACCTTTTCGCTTCGGAACATGGCTCGTGGAATAAGCATGTGCGCGTGGGATATGAAGTCATCCGCGTGCCGCTGCATCAGACCGGGCACGCGACCGGAGAGTATGAAGATTTCCTGACTGGATTCGTGCTGCCGAACGGTGATGTGTGGGGGCGTCCAGTGGGAATGACGGAGGCTCCGGATGGCTCGCTGCTGGTGAGCGATGATGGATCGAACTCGATCTGGAGGGTGAGCTATACCGGGAAGTAAGGCTCAACCCGCGAAGCGATGGTTGATTTGAATTTTGAATGAATTCGCTGTGAGATGCAGGGATTCTTCGACGCGCAAGTGCTTCACTTCGTTTCGCACCTGCTCCGCTCAGGATGACAGTTTGATCAGTGAAAGTCATGCGAAACGGTTTCTGCTTTCGTGACGAAGAGCGGTTGCACGCGCTCGGCGCGGACTGAGATTACGTTGTCCTGATTCTGCAGAATTCCTTCGATGGCCAGGAATCGTTCGCTGGTGAGCAGCAGGCGGTTCTGGTGAAACAGGTCGGGGCGGACGATCGCGTTCGCGACTCCGGTTTCATCTTCCAGACTTAAAAACACAAATCCTTTGGCGGTGCCGGGGCGCTGGCGGGTGATGACGCAGCCTCCGATGCGGAGGCGCTTGCCCGTGGGCAGATCGCGCAGTTCGCAGGCGCGCCGAATCCCCATGGCGTTGAGCCATGCGCGGCGATATGCCATGGGATGCGGGCCGACGGTGAGTCCGGTGCCGTGGAAGTCGGCGACCAGCCGCTCTTCGTGATTCATGGGCGCGAGCGGAGAGCGTTCGTCGGGCTCTGGCTGATTTTCCAGGAGCGGGCCGGAAGGGCGGGCCGCGCGCTCGACTTGCCAGAGAGCGTCGCGGCGGTGAAGAGTGAGTTTCGAGTTTCGAGCTTCGGGTTTCGAGTAGGAGATGCGGTTTATCGCGCCCAATTCTCTCGAAACTTGAAGCTCGAAACTTGAAACTGAATTCAGCGCGCCGATTTCCGCCAGCGTGGTGAGTTCGTCGCGGCGCAGTTCGGGGACGCGGCGGGCGAGATCGTGGATCGAAGCGAAGGGAGCGCGCATGCGCTCGAGTAGCAGTGAGCGGGCAGCCTCTTCGCGCAGTCCGCGAACGTAGCGCAGGCCCATGCGGAGGGCGACGAGCCCTGAGTCCTGAGTCCCGAGTTGCGAGTTCGAAGATTCGTCAGGCGCCAGATTCTTTCGCCCCTCTGGGTCTGGCTCCTCGACCATCGATTTCCCACGGCTTGCGCCGTGGGCTGCATTCTGCCGCCGCTCCGCGGCTGGGGCATTGGAATCTCCACGGCCAACCGTCAACGACCAACGACCAACGACTTGGTTTTCGCTCGGGACTCGGGACTCGGGACTCGCCACTCGCTCCAGCGTGCAACTCCACTCTGACTTCGTTACATCGACCGGCAAAAGTTTCAGGCCGTGACGCTGGGCGTCTTTGACGATCGTTGCGGGAGAATAAAATCCCATGGGCTGATTGTTGAGCAGCGCGGCGGTGAAGGCGGCGAGGTAATGGCACTTCAGATAGGCGCTGGCATAGGCGATCAGAGCGAAGCTGGCGGCGTGGGATTCGGGGAATCCATAGAGCGCGAACGACGTGATCGAAAGAATGATTTCCTCCTGCGCTCTGGGAGAGATTCCGTTGGCGGTCATGCCGGCGCGGAGTTTGGCTTCGATCTCGCGCATGCGGGCCTGCGAGCGTTTGAATCCCATGGCGCGGCGGAGATCCTCAGCTTCGCCTCCGGTGAAGTTGGCGGCGACCATGGCGATGCGCAACAGTTGTTCCTGAAAGAGCGGGACTCCAAGCGTGCGCTCGAGGATTGGTTTTAGAGATGGATGCGCGTAGGTCACTTCCTGGCGTCCTTGCCTACGCTCTAAAAACGGATTCACCATCTGCCCGACGATCGGCCCGGGACGAATGATCGCGACTTGCACCACGACGTCGTAGAAGCGCACCGGGCGAAGGCGGGGCAGGCAGGACATTTGCGCGCGGCTCTCGACTTGAAACATTCCGACGGTGTCGGCCTGCTGCAGAGTCGAATAGACCTGCGGATCATCTGCCGGAAGATGCGCGAGATCGACTTTTTCGTGATAGTGGTCGCGGATGAGTTCAATGGAATCTTTGAGCACGGCCATCATGCCGAGTCCGAGCAGATCGACTTTAATGATGCCCATGTCGGCGCAATCTTCCTTGTCCCATTGCACGACGACGCGGCCGGGCATGGAGGCGGGTTCGAGCGGGACCACGGAATCGAGTTGTCCCTGACAGATGACCATGCCGCCGGAGTGCTGTCCAAGATGGCGCGGCAGGTCCTGCACAGCGAGGCAGAGTTCGTAATATTTGCGCAGGCGGGGATGCGTGAGGTCGAGTCCGGCATCGCGGAAGCGGCGGTCGAGCGCGTCGTTTTCGTCGCGGAATTCCCAGGTGGCGACGGCCGCGGAAATCTTGGCGAGCGTTTCGGGATCGAATCCGAGGGCCTTGCCCATTTCGCGCGCGGCCATGCGGTTGCGATAGGTGATGACGTTGGCAGTCATGGCGGCGCCGCGCTCGCCATATTTTTGGTAGAGATATTGAATGACTTTTTCGCGCTCGTCGCCCGAGGGCAGATCGAGATCAATGTCGGGCCACTCGCCGCGTTCTTCCGAGAGAAATCGCTCAAAGAGAAGTTCCATGCCGACGGCGTCGACCGCAGTGATGCCGAGCGAGTAGCAGACGGCGCTGTTGGCGGCCGAGCCGCGGCCCTGGACGAGAATATGGTCTGAACGGCAGAAGCGGACCAAGTCCCAGACAATGAGAAAATATCCGGCAAGTTTGAGCTTTTCGATGAGCGCGAGTTCTTTTTCGATTTGTCGGCGGGCTTTGGCTTGCATTTCCTGCGAGGTGCGACCGTAGCGGTTGCCAAAGCCGATCCATGCCTGTTCGCGCAAGTAAGAATCCATCGTCTCGCCATCGGGCACGGGATAGCGCGGGAATTCGTAGCCAAGATTGTCGAGCGAGAATTCGAGGCGGTTCGAAAGCTCGACCGTATTGTGGACGGCTTCGGGCAGGTCGGAGAAAAGTTGCAGCATCTCCCGGGGAGATTTCACGTGGCGCTCGGAGTTGCGGGCAAGGAGGCGTCCGGCAGTCGAGAGAGTTTTGTGATGGCGGATCGCGGTGAAGGCGTCGCAGAGTTCGCGGGCCTTGGGCGCGGCGTAGTTCGCGCCGTTGGTAGCGAGCAGCGGCAGATTGAATGAGCGGGCGAGATCGACGGCGATTCTGTTGCGGGATTCTTCCTCGCGATGAAAGTGGCGCTGGAGTTCGACGTAGACGTTCTTCGATCCGAAAATGCCGGTAAGTTGATCGAGTTGGCGACCGGCTTCATCGGGACTGCTTTTCAGTGCTGCGGCGAGCGGCCCTTCGTCGCCGCCAGTCAGGCAGATGAGTCCTTCGGCATGTTCTTCGAGTTCTTGCTTGGTGACTGCGCCTTCACCCTTTTTCGCGCGCAACTTCATTTTAGTGATCAGGCGGCAGAGATTCTGGTAGCCGAGACGATTTGAGACGAGCAGGGGAATACGAAATTCACCACGGAGACACTGAGTCACGGAGGAAGCTGATTTTTGCTGGTTGATTTTTGCTGGTTGATTTTTCTCTGTGGCTCCGTGACTCTGTGGGGGATTGAGCGTGGTGTAGAGATGCGCAAAAGGCGCGCATGTCACTTCGGCGCCGATGTGGGCTTTGATTTTGGCTTTATTGGCGGCGAGGTGGAAGCGCGGAGCGCCGTAGACGCCGTCGGTATCGAGCAGCGCCATGGCCGGCATCTGAAAGTGCTGGCACACTCCAACTAATTCCTCGGGCAGGGAAGCGCCTTCGAGGAAACTGAATGCGGAACGGGCGTGAAGTTCGATAAACATTGAATCATTTGGCCATCCAGTCATTGAGCGATTGCCAATGAATCAATGGCGCAATCACTCAATGCCTCAATTGCTTCAGTCATACGTTCCTTCCACAAACCATCCGCCGCCGAGCAGGTCGTGCACCAGTCGGTAGAAGGCGATGGCTTCTCCGTTGCGCAGGGCGAGATCCCATTCGTCGTGCGACCAAGCGTCACGATCCCACCAGTCGCCGGAAAAGCGCCAGGGGCCGGCCTTCCAGAGGACCTCGCCTTGCACTTCTTTTCTCTTGGGACAGTGCATTCGCAGCGGCTGGCCATCTTCCAAAGTCATGTTGGCGCGCAATGGCGGACGGAATCGGCGCAGGGCTGTGACGGCCGATTGCGCTTCCACCGAATCGGGAGTTTTTTTCTGCGGGGCTCTGCGCGCGACCTCGGCGACGAAGCGGCGCATGCGGAATCCTTCGGGATGATGCGTGTCGAGCAGCTCCACGGCTCCGACTCTTTGCTCGCCGACGATCCCGGCGATGCGGGCGAGAGTCAGTTCCAGCTTCTCTGGTTCGGGCGAGGGAGGCAGAAACAGGCCTCCCTGGGCGGAGCGTGGACGCGCCGGCTCGGCGGAGAGATGAATTTTGATGATCGGCGCTCCGGGAGGATGCGCATTCAGGTCCAGTTGCAGCAGCTTTAAAAAAACTTTGGCGTCGAGCATGGGAAGAGGTAAAGAAAGTTTGCGGACGAATTGGGTCTGGCGGCTGGAAATGATTTGAGTTGCCTGGAAGTTCGTGGATCCATCGCTCTCGCTAGGAATGCCGCTGTTCTCAAACTCATCTTCCATGCCGGTCAGGTTTGAGAGTTCCAGTGCGAGGCGCAATTCCTGGGTAGCCAGCGCGCGCGAGCCCAGGCGCGCACAGAGTTGATCGAGCAAACGATTCAGCAGGAAGGCCAGGGGCTCGAGCAGGACGATGGGATGCTCGAGTTCAACAGCCTCTTCAAAAATGAGCGGCGCATCGACTGGAACGAGTGTGCGGGAGGCGGCTCCGCGAGCTAGTTTTTGCAGATGCAAGCCTTGCTGGCCGAGACGCTCGCTCAATGACACTTCCGGCAGCGCCGCCAGTGCGCGCAGGCTGCGAATGCCCCAGCGGTCGAGCGTTTCCAGCAAACGATTGGCGGAATCTTTCTCCTCGGCTTCGAGGCGGTCGTTGAACAGAACTTTTATCGGCAGCGAACCCAGTTGCTCGGCCTCTTTGCCGGCGAGAATGATCGTGACGCCCGGGAAGCCTCGGGCAGCGATGAGGGCTGCGTCAGGATTGGAGGCGGTGGCAATATTTGCTGAGAGCCTAAGGGCGGCAGCGCGGTCTGCGATTGCCCAGGAGATTTTGGGAAGCGATCCGAATAACGATCCCATGCCGGAAAGATCGAAGATGGTTGTGTCGCAGGCTGTGTCTTCCCCGCACGGAGAGAACGATTGCGCGCAGTCGAGCATCGCGGCATGCGTAGAGGATTCCTGCAGCGGAGAGCGAGGACGCAAGACGAGTTCAGAACAGAGTTCGGCCTGGGTTTTGGTCATGCCCGGAACGATGCTCAGCCGTGCGGCACATTCATTGACCGCGATAATTTTTTCGAGAGGAGGTTTGCCTTCAAAGACAGAGATTGGACAGCCCTGCAGTTCCGGCTCAGCGCGAAGCACGGCCGCGATGGAGAAATTCGGAACGTAGATGCAGGCGAAAGACATAAATCATTGGGTAATTGTTTTCATTTCAGCCTGCCCAGGCGGTTTTGGTTTCGAATGCGATGGAGCGCGCGGGCTTGCGGTCCATGCGCGAACGGACTAGCTCCACATTGATTTCGAGGCCAGTCAGCAATTGCGCGTGCGTCGGCCGCACGCTTCGAGTGGCTTCACATTCGGCAGGGCTTCGATTCGAGTTAAGAACCGAGAATGGAGAAGTGGGGACTTGCAACTGCAGTTGCAGCGACGAGCAGCTTCCAGCAATTGGGTGCTGCTCGATCGCGAGTAGGATCGTGGGTTTGTGTTCGACCGCCCGGCGGAAGCGGAACCATGTCGTCAGCGGGATGCGGCGGGCTGCCTGGAGCGTCACGTCGGCGAGATCGAGAACGATCATGCCGAAGCCGCCGCTTTCGAGCAGCAAATCGGTAGCCAGAAGCAGTTGCTCGAGACGGCGCTCTGCAGGATTAGCGTTGTCCGGTTTGCTGGGCCCCTTTTTCGTGGATTGGCGTGCCGGAGAATCTTCTCCGCAGCGGACCCAGAGCAGGCGATCGAGATCAATTCCGCTGGCGGCAATGGAGTGGGCGTCGAGCGCGTCGCTGGCATCGATGAGAGCGCAATATTCACCGCGGCGGGTAGCGGCCGCCAGGGCGGCAAGGAGTACCGTGGTGCGTCCGGAGGATGCGGGGCCGCAGATTTCGGTGAGGCATCCACGGGGAAGGCCTCCGGTTAGGGCGTCGAGTTCGGCGATGCCGCTCGGGGCCGTTTCCGGCGTGGGGCGAATGGCAAGCTGGGAAGCCGGAGTTACAAGAGGCAGTGTTGATTTTTGATTTTTGATTGTTGAATAAAGGACCTTTGCGACTGGCTTCTGCCGAAGTTGCTCAGCGGAGGCCGAGCCCACTTCTGGCTCGGGATCGGCATCAAAAATAAAAGGGCGGCCCAGGGCCGCCGAAGTGGAAACCACCGCGGAAGACATAGAATCCTCAAGAATTTCAGGGAACGCCGCGACTTTCAGAGTATATGGAGCCGCAGAGGCGGACCTACTTTCGCTTTTTATTCGCCTACAAGAATTGTGCTCTGCGGGGGATCATTTGTCAAGCGCGACGGGATGGCAGGCTTTCCCGGATTTTCAGCGGCGCATTATCCCTATTCGCCGCTGCCGCGAAGGCCTGTCACTGAACTGATGCGGATACGGAAAAAGATGGGAGCAATTTCCTGATCCGAGAGTTGGTTCCGGCGTTCCGCCATGGCGTTCAGCCACCATTGATGGCGTTTTTCGAGGAGCTTGCGGGCGTGCGCGCGCTCGTCTGTGAACTGCGGCTCCGGCAGTTCCTGGAATTCCCCATTGGCGATGACGCTGATCCATTCGGACTGTGCCTTCGATTCGTCCGCCTGCAGGCAGACCTTGGGATTGGAGCGCATCCACTTGATCTTTTTTCCCAAGGTCGAGAAGACGTAGATGTAGTCCTGCTCGTACGCAATGCCCACTGGCGCGACGTAGGGTTGATCGTTGAGCGAGCAGCCCAGCCGGGCGATCGAAACCCGCTCCAGGAACTCGCGGCATTCCTTCTCAGTCATTTCGGTGATCAGCATAGGCGTATGTTCATCGTACTAGAAAATTGACTTGCTCTGGCGGCTGAATCCCCGTAAAGACTGTCGATGCTCACCTCGTTCTCACCAGCGCGTCTAAGCGCAACAGCACATGTACGTGTCTTCCATTGGGGACTTTCCAATTCAGGTTCTGAAGCTGCCCGATCCCGGGCATAGAGAAGGAGATTTTCATGCACAAAGGTTCTCTGCTTGCCTTGTTGTCTGCTGTTTTGTTGGTCCCATGCGCCAGTCCGGCACAGACCGCGACGGGCGAGACGCTGATGCTCAACCTGCCTCGCGCCAGCCAACACGCCATGGTCACGCAGCGGATTGGCATCACTGATATCACCATTAACTATCATCGGCCGCTGGTGAATGGGCGGCAGATTTGGGGCAAATTGGTTCCGTACGGGCAGGTGTGGCGCGCCGGAGCGAACGAAAATACGACGATCACCTTCAGCGATCCGGTGACCGTCGAGGGCCAAGCGCTCGATAAGGGCACGTACGGGCTGCACATGATCCCGGGCGAGAATCAGTGGACTGTGATCTTCTCGAAGGATTCAACCTCCTGGGGAAGCTTCAGCTACAAGCAGGACAAAGACGCGCTGCGGGTCAACGTGAAACCGCAGGCGGCTGGCGACAACAACGCATTGGCCTACGACTTCGACGATGTTACGCCGGATTCCACCGTCGTGACGATGAGCTGGGCCAAGCTCGCCGTGCCGTTCAAAGTGCACGTCAACGTGAATGAGATCGTGACGGCGAGCATTCACCGGCAGCTCTATGGGCTGAACCAGTATTACTGGGAAGGCTGGGACGATGCGGCCGGATATTTTCTAGCAAACAAGATCCAGCTCGATGAGGCGCTGAAGTATGAGGATCAGTCGATCCTGTCGGAAGAGCGCTACGACAACCTGATGAACAAGTCGAAGATCCTCGAAGCGATGGGTCGGACCCAGGATGCGGAGATGTTCCGTACGAAAGCGCTCGATAAGGCGAGTGCTGTGCAGTTGTACTTCTACGGACGGCAGTTGCAGGGAGACAAGAAGCAGGAAGAAGCGATGGCGATCTATCGCTCGAATGCGAAGAAGTATCCCGATTACTGGACTTCGCATCTGGGTATGGCGCGGGTCTACAGCTCGCAAGGAGACTTCGACAGCGCAGTCAAGGAAGCTAAACTCTCGATGGCCGGAGCGCCGGAGTCGAATAAGAATGCGCTTGAAGGATATATCAAGCGGTTGCGGAGTAAGGAGGACATCAACCGCTAGATTTCAGAATGGCCGCGGGGGCGAAACGCCCCCGCGACAGCAGCGCTACGGTATTACCAGACGCGGCAGGCGTTGGCGCGGACCATCTTTTGTCCGGACTTGCAACTGAAAGCCTGCTCGAATTCCGGCATATTCGAAACCACGTTGTCGATGCGGAAGATGGGCAGGGAATGCGGATCGCTGGTGACCAGCACGCGCGCAATCTGCGGACGAACCGCAGCGCACCACGAATAAGCGTAAGAAAGGAAGAACCGCTGGCGATAGGTCCATCCATCGGGACCTTTATCGTCGAGCGCTTTGCCTTGCGCTTTCAACGAGGCTTCGAGCGCAGCCAGCGCGAGATGGATGCCGCCGTTGTCGGCCGTATCTTCTCCCTGGGTGAGCAGGCCGTTCTGCTTCACTCCTGCGCCGGCTTCGGGAACTTCCTGCGTGTATTCGTCGGAGATGCATTTGCCGCGTTCGTCGTACTGCTGGCCATCTTCGTCGGTCCACCAATCGCGCAGGTTGCCATGGGCATCGAACTTGCGTCCCTGGTCGTCGAAGCCGTGGATGATTTCGTGTCCGATGACCATGCCGATCGCGCCGTAATTCACAGCATCATCTTTGGCCGGGTCAAAGAACGGGGGCTGCAGAATCCCGGCCGGGAAGTTGATGGTGTTAAGCTGCGGATCGTAATAGGCGTTGATGGTCGGAGGAGTCATCGTCCATTCCGCGCGATCGACCGGCCTGCCGATTTTGGCGACCCAGCGTTCGAATTCGAACGACGAAGCCTGGCTGACGTTGTCGAGCCAGCTGTCGCGAACGATTGTCACACTCGAGTAGTCGCGCCAGTGCGAAGGATATCCAATCTTGTCCTCGATCCCTTTCAGCTTGACTAGGGCTTGCCGCTTGGTTGCGGGAGACATCCAGCTCTGGCTCTGAATGTCGGAACTGAGCGCGGTCTCGATCGAGTGCACCATCTGGAGCGTTCGGGCTTTGCTTTCGGGCGGGAAGGCGCGATCGACGTACGCCTGGCCCAGAGCTTCGCCGAGATCCCGATCGGCGCCATGCACGCAGCGGCGCCAGCGAGGAAGTTGTTTCTCGGCTCCGGCCAGAGTGTGGGCGAAGAAGTCGAAGTTTTCGTCCACCATCGCCTTGGTGAGATACGGGGCCGACCGATGAATCACCTGCCAGCGTAAATATGCTTTCCAGTGATCGAGCGGGTGCTCGTCGATCAGCTTTTCTTCCGCACGGAAAAAGTCTGGAGACGTGACGATGTAATGCTCGCTGGCCGGCGCTTTCACAGCTTTGAGGTAGGCACCCCAATCGATGGACGGAGTCAGCGCTTTGACCTGGGCGAGAGTCATTTTGTGATTGATGTTTTTGGGGTCGCGCCTGGTGACGTTATCCATCTGCGCCTGCGCCAAAGCAGTCTCCAGTTCAAGCACCGTGCTCGCGTCGGCCGTGGCTTGCGCGTCGGATTCTCCGGCGAGAACGAACATTTTTCTTACGTGAGCGCGATATTCGGATAGGAGTTCTTTCGACTTGGCGTCGGTCTTCAGGTAATAGTCGCGGTTGGGCAACGTCAATCCGCCCTGGTCGATCTGCGCGACAACCATCGAGGCATTGTCGTAATCCTGCTGGCCGGTGAAGCCGAAGAACGGAGAGTTGGTTTGATTGTCGGATTGCTCCCACGCCCCTGGAAAAGTGTGATGAATGTGAGCGATCTCGAGGGTGAGGTCTTTCTTTGATTTGAGCGCGGCGATGCGGTCGAGTTCGGGCTGGAGCGGCTTCAGTCCGGCTGCGTCGATGCCGGATTCGTCCATGCAAGACGCCCAATAGTCGCCGATTTTTTGCTGCACCGCGCTCGGGCTTGCGTCGTTCTTGCTGGCAGCTTCGAGAGTGTCGCGGAGAATGCCTTCATTCCACAATTCGAGTCCGCTACCCGTGCTCCAGAAAACCTGATCGGGAGGAATGGGATTCGCAGACAGCCACTTGCTGCAGGCATATTTGTAGAAATCGTTGCAGGGATCGAGCGCTGGATCGACGAGTTGCGGATCGAAGTGCTCAAGCTCGGGTTCCTTGGATTGATCGGCCGCCGCGGGGAGAACGGATTGCGATGGCATATTCTGGGCGAAGAGCGGCGTGATGGCAAGGATTAAGACCAACGCAGCTGAAATCCGGGAGATAGACATATTTCCTCTCGAGAATTGATTTCGACTTTGAATTGGACAGAAAAGACCAGTGGGAGATACGCGCATAGGCGAGAGCAAGTTCCGTGCAAGGGCACACGCCCACGGACGAGACAACATACTACAGACGGGCAGCAGGGCGCGAGGTTAGCGGAAACCTTCACCCCAGAGGACGCGAACGAAGCGCCGCTCACTCCTAACTCTCGGTTCTCGTCATCCTGTGTTGTGCAGGCCGGCCGCGATTCCGTTGATTGTGGTGCCCATTGGATATTCCAGATCAGCGGCGGGCTCGCCTTTCTGTTTGCGTCGAAGCAATTCGACCTGAATCAGGCTCATGGGATCGACGTACGGATTGCGCAGGCGAATGGAGCGGGCCAGCACGCGATTGCGGGCCAGCAGTTCGCGATTACCGGTCGCTCGCAGGATCATCCGGCGCGAGCGCAGAAATTCGGCTTCGAGCATCGAAAAAACTCGTTTCCGAAGCGACGTATTTCTCACCAGGCCCGAATAGTCGCGCGCAATCCCGAGATCCGCCTTCGCCATCCCCAGTTCGACGTTGGCGAGCATGCCGGAGAACATAGGAAATCCGCGGGCGATTTCGCGCAGCAGGTGATCGTGCGCTGCGCTCTTTTTCGAGAACTGCTCGAGCGCATATCCCACCCCGAACCATGCCGGGACTGCGAAGCGGCTTTGCATCCAGCCGAAGACCCATGGGATCGCGCGCAAATCTTCGAGGCGGCGGCCTTTGCTGCGGCGCGCCGGACGTGACCCGATGCGCGCGGTGTCGAGCTCGTTCACCGGCGTGGCTTGCTCAAAATATTCGAGCACTTCCGGATTTTCGGCGATCTCGCGGCGATAGATTCCGAAGGCCTCCTGCGACATTTCTTCAATCGCTTCTTCCCAGGGCTGCGGAATTCGCGAGTGATCGGTTCCCGGCCGCGTTAACGCTTCGAGGCTGGCTGCGATCATCAGTTCCAGGTTCCATTCCGCAAGCACCGGGTCGGCATACTTCCAGTTCAAAACTTCACCTTGCTCGGTGACGCGGATGTGCCCGGAGAAACATCCGCGAGGCTGTGCCAGAATGGCGGAATGCGTGGGGCCACCACCGCGGCCGACGGTGCCTCCGCGGCCGTGGAACAGCCGCAGGTGCACTCCACACTCTTTCGCGACCTGATGCAACTCGCGGTGCGCTTTATAAAGTTCCCAGGTGCTGGTGAGCATGCCTCCATCTTTGTTGGAGTCGGAGTAGCCCAGCATGACTTCCTGCCAGCGTCCCCAGGAATCTAGGAGCGCGCTGTAATCGGGATCAGTCCATAGCCGGCGCATGATGCCGCTCGCCGCGCGGAGCGAGTCGATCGACTCAAACAGAGGAACCGGCATCAGTCCGGGATCGTTCTCCGATCCGGCGACTTGAACTCCGGTTAGTTTCGCGAGGCTCAGAACCGCCTGGATGTCGCTCCCTGATTCGGCTCCGCTGATGATGTAGTTACGGATCGACTGCGGCGGATATATCTTCTTCAGCCGGGCGATCGTGCGGAAAGTTTCGAGAAGCTCGCCGCCTTCCGCGGATTTCGGCTCCTGATCGAGCGCCGGGCCGAGTTCCTTCAACACTTGCGAATGAATGCGGGCATGCTGCCGGATGTCGAGCGTGTGCAAGTAGAATCCGAACTTTCGCACCTTGCGGAGAACAGAGCCGAGATAGATGTGGGCGAGCCGTTCTCCGCGATTGGCGTGAAGGCTGCTGCGGATGAGTAACAGATCCTGCTCGAATTCCACGGCACTGGCGTAAGCGGCGGAGGCATCGATCGCCTCGCGGCTCTGTCGAAGCCGGTGAAAAATGTAGGAGAGGAATCGCCGGTAGCTTTCCGCCTGGTTATCCGGTCCCCAGGCAAGATGCACGCCGGGGATGGTGTGTTCATAGTGCTTCAGGCGCGCCAGAAGTTCGCTGGAAATGCCAGTCTGGCGCCGCGACGAACTCAGCCGGTCGCTGAGCGATTCCACGTCGTACGCATATTCGCGCAGGATCAGGTCGCGGGCCGTCTCGAGCGCATCGCCGATGCAGTCCGGCTTGACCAGCGGATTGCCGTCGCGATCGCCTCCGATCCATGAGCCGAAGTGAATGACGTTGGGCACGCTTGATTCGTCGAGGATCAGGCCGTAGACATCGCGAAACGATTTCACAATTTCGTCGTAAATCCGCGGCAGGGAATCGAAAAGAGAAAGACGAAAATATCGCAGCCCCATGCGGATTTCGTCGTTCACGGTGGGCTTGGCCAGACGGACTTCGTCGGTTTGCCAGAGCGAGGTGACCTCAGCGTGAATGTTGTTTTCGCAGGCTTCCGCTTCTTCCGCGGTCAGCGGCAGGTGGTCGAGGAGCTCGAGCTGCTGGGCGATGCGGCGCCGCTTCAACAAAACAGTTTGCCGGGCAACTTCCGTCGGATGTGCCGTAAATACTGGCGTAACGTGAATCTGTTCCAGAGAGGCAAGGGCATCCTCGGCCGAGATCCCGGCCTGCTTCATGCGAGCCAAAGTTCCGCGGAAGGATCCGGCGAGTGGGGGATGATCCAGATCGAGTTTGCCGGCACGGCGGCGGCGCTTGCGGTGATTCGTCTCGGCCAGATTGGTCAGCTCGAAGTAAGTGGCAAAGGCCTTCGTGACCTGGTAAGCGCGGGTCAGGTCCATCCTGGAGATGGTTTCTTGCGCCTTGCGCATGAGATCTGAGGCCGAACCTTGTTCCGGAGTCCGCCGTGCCGTTTCGCGGTGTTCGATGAGCAAGCGGCGCAATTCTTCAACTGACTCAAACAGTTCCTGCCCGCATTGCTCGCTGATCACCTCTCCGAGGATTGCGCCGAGCGAACGGACATCACGGCGCAGGGGATTATCTTTGGCGGGCTCCTCCGAGGAAGCAGTGAGTTCGGCTAGACGCGCCTGCTGGTCGTCCGCTTTCCACAGCGGTTTGGGCCTGTTTGCCATGCGAAGAAGATGCAATCCAGAATAAATGACAAGGCGCGTCCGTGGAACGAAAACAGCCGATGCTCAGAACAAAATGTGGGCCCTATGGGTGGCTATTTGGGAACTTCGAAGCGGTAGCCGATCCCGCGCAGAGTCTTGAGGTATTCCGGATGGCGGGGGTCGCGCTCGATTTTCTCGCGCAGGCGGCGGATATAGACGTCAATTGACCGTGGCGTTACGAACGGAGTTTCCTTCCACACGGCGTCGAGCAGTTGATCGCGCGTGAGGACGCGTCCGCGGTGATTCGCAAGATATTCGAGCAGGCGGAATTCGCGGACGGTCGTGAGCACATTTCGTCCATCGACTTGCACCGTCATGGAATAGACATCGATTTCGAGATTACCGAGGCGGAGCACCTCAGTCGCTGCGGGCAGTGTGCCGGGTCCGCGCAAGACGGTGCGGACGCGCGCAACCAGTTCCCGCGGGCTGAACGGCTTGGTGACGTAATCGTCTCCGCCAAGCTCCAGGCCCTTGATGCGGTCCGCTTCTGCCGTCTTCGCCGTAAGAAAAATAATGGGGGTCGCGAGAATGGCGGGAGTCTGCCGGATCTGCCGGCATAGTTCGAATCCGTCCAAGCCCGGCAACATGATATCCAGGAGAAACAGGGCAGGATTTTCCCTTACCGCTTCGGCGAGAACCGATACGCCGCTGAGGAACATCTGCACGTCGAACGCTGCTGCCCGCAGATTGTGCGAAATAAGGCGGGCGATATCGGCGTCGTCTTCAACGACGAAAATCAGGGGACGAGGAGAGCCCGGAAGGTTGCGCTCTTCCGGCTTCTCGTAGGAATCCGTTGGCAGGTACATGCTTTGCGTCAGGCTACCCACGAAGTCAACTGCATCCTGGTTCGAGGGAGATATGTGTCTGACTCTATGGGCCGAATATTGCGGGAGTGTTGCTCCTCTGTTAACGAACCGTGAATTTCTGAGAGGTGGTGGTTACCGGCGCTCAGATAGATCGGCTGCAGGGCTTGCGGGTTTCGGCTAAAGGTTCACCCTAACTTGCCGCTTTCTTCTTGGGCACGTGCCGCAGGCTGCGGCCTTCGATCAAACTGTAAAGATCTTCGGCGAGGTTGGTCGTATGATCCCCGGCGCGCTCCAATGCCTGTGCCATCAGAAGAATCTCGAAGCCGGATGTGTCTCCCTGGGCAACGGTCTCAGCCAGATGTTTCTGAAACAGTCCGTGGCAGATGCGGTCGATTTCCTTATCCATCTGCAGGACTTTCCGGGCGCACTCGAGATCGAGCGTGGAGAATCCCTTATAAATCAGATCAAGCATATCGCGGAGTACGGTCGACATCTCTACAAGCTGCCGGACATCCGAGCCGGGAATCTTCGCAGTGCGGGCCTGGACACGAAGCGCCACGCTCATGACCAGATCTCCAATGCGCTCCAGATCGGTGGTCGATTTCAGGCTCGAGAGCAGCCGGCGTGCCCGGCTTTCGTTCACCCGCGTAATCGCCGCCGGAAGGCGCTCATCGATCTGCCGCTCGATCAGGTCGAGTTCTTTCTCGCAGTCTTTGATCGCTAGAAACGCCATCCGCGACGACGTGGTAAGCAAGTCCTGAACATTGAACGCAGCGTCGCGCGCGATAAGGCAGGCCTTCAGCGCCAGATTCGTTAGATCGTCCGCGCTGCGAGGCTTGGTTGGGGAGGGCGCGGTTCTCTGCCCGTTGTGAGATTCGCTTTCGTCAGTTTTGATCTTTCGATCTGGTTGCGTTTTGCGTGGCATCTGAGTGCGGGCGCGTCGAGATTACAACTATTGAAGCAGTTTAGCCGCGAAATGTGAAAGGACGGTTACAATCCCCCCGCTAATCTATGGGAACGAATTACATTATTAAGCTGGCTGGTTTATTCACAAGGAGGCCGTTTCGTGAACCTCAGTGATCATTTGCGACGGCAGTTCGCCTATGACGCCTGGGCGAACCGAGAAGTCATGGGAAAGATTGGAGGATTAGCCCACGAGGACGCCCGATCGCTCCAACTCGTGTTGCACATCATCGCCGCCGAACGCCTTTGGATGGACAGGCTGAAGCAGTTACCGCAGAGCATTGCCGTGTGGCCGAAGATGGATCTCGCGTGATGTGAGTCTGAATCGGCGAAGCTGGAGTCCGAGTGGTCCGAGTACTTGGAGAAGACCAACGACCTCGCCCAAACGATCTCCTACAGAAACTCCAAGGGCGAAGCGTTTGCGAATTTGATCGTGGATGTGTTGACGCACGTGATTTTGCACTCCGCATACCATCGTGGGCAGATTGCGAGCCATATGCGCGACACCGGGCAGACCCCCGCGTACACTGATTTCATTCATGGAGTTCGCCAGGGTTTTGTAAAGTAAGGGGGGCGCGTCGATCCATGTATGGACCAAAGCTATATTTCTTCACCGTTTTACAAGTGTTGGCCATGGCAGCGCTCGTCTGGTCGCTGATCTTCTGGAAAGGTCCGTGGAACGCGGAGCGCGAAGTCGGGACCGTGCTGGTAGTTTTCGGGATCGCCTTTATCGGCGTAGCTCGTTATCAACTGGGCGGCTCATTTTCGATACGGCCGGAGGCGCATAAGCTGGTCACGACAGGTCTCTACTCGAAAATTCGTAACCCAATTTATGTCTTCGGGATGGTCTTAGTGACAGGAGTGATTCTTGTTTTTCAGAACCCGGTGTTGTGGGTCTTCCTGCTGATTCTGGTGATCGCTCAGACCATTCGGGCACGCAGAGAGGCAAGGGTGCTCGAGTCGGCTTTCGGAGACGAATACCGTGAATACCGAAGGAAGACCTGGTTCTAAAGTGATGGTTTTGCCGCCATCCCACCCGAGGACGTAATATTTGAGCAATGAAAAAACTGGTTCTGTGCTTTTTCCCTCTCTTCTGGGCGATCCTGGCGCTGGGCGCCGAAAACTCCAAAATCCCTCCCATCCCTTTAGCCGTCAGCAACAATGCCGTGGCATCGCTCCGGAACGGGGTCGAGGTCTACTCGATCATGGGTGTGGGCGAGAAGAAGACCTGGGACTCGGTCACCAACAAGGTGTACGTCCTGCATTTCAAGTCCGGGAAATGGACGGAGGGTCGTCCCGTCCCCGGAGTTGCCGGACGGTTGGGCGCTTCGGCGGTTGGACTGAAGGGGCAGGTTTTCGTCTTCGGCGGATACACCGTCGACGGGCAGGGGAATGAATTCATCGCGTCCGATGTGAATGTGTACTTGGCTGACGAGCATCGCTGGTATCGCGGCGCGGATATACCGCTGCCGGTTGCTAGTGCCGTGATCGGAGTGAGTCACGACCGCTACATCTATCTCATCGGCGGACAATCCACAAAGGGTCCTATCAATAGCGTGCAGGTCTACGACATTTTGAAGAATACCTGGAGCGACGCCACTCAGTTTCCCGGCACGCCCGTGTTCGGACATGCCGGAGGCTTGACGGATGACACCATCGTCTTCGTGGATGGGGCGAAGAAGAATCCCGGAAGCGGACCGCCTTACGTTGCCTCCGATGAATGCTGGATGGGAAAGATCGACCGCAAAGATCCGGACAAAATTGCCTGGACCAAGTTGCCGGCGCATCCTGGGCCGGGGCGGTTCGGCATCGCGGCGGGCGGAGGCGAGCACAAAATTCTGTTCACCGGAGGCACAACCGCTCCGCATAACTACAAGTTCCTCGATCATGACGGCAAGCAGGCTGAGATTTCGCCGGTGACGTTCGCCTACGAACTGCGCGGAAACCGGTGGGATACGATCGCCGATGATACGGACGACGTCCGGGCCGATGCGCGGGGAATTTTATTTACCCCTCTGGGGCCAATTGTCGTGGGGGGCACGCTGAAGAATTCAGCGATCTCGGCTCGAGTATTGCTGCTTCCTAAGAAATAGACGCCGGACTGGAAGTCAGTACCTTCGTGATCTCCTCATTTCGTGGAGATCGGTTTACGATCTGAGTGTTTCGGTTAGCGAACATCGCTCATACCTCCTGAGAGTGGCGGCGGATGGAACTTCAATCATCCGCCGCTTTTTTTCGAGACCTACTTGGTTGGAATTGCCGCGAACGTTGCGGCTACGAAGATGTGGGGCGGGAGGAACGGTTTCGAACCGTCATCTCCGGGATGGAACCCCAGCGCATTGCCGTGGTTATGCTACTCCCGCATTGGATGACCGGAAAGCCGGAGCACCAAATTATTTCAATGAGCAGCGCGTGTCAACCCCGGAAAGCCGTTAGGGACGCAATGCCCGCTTCAACGCGCGCGAGCAAGCACTAGAGTGATGTCGTCCGGCTGTTCTTTATCGCCGATCCAATTGTCGACGGCAGTCGTCACGATTTGGCTGATCTGGGGAAGCGGCAACTGCCGGTTGTCGCGCACCAACTCGATCAGACGATGCTCGCCGAATTCTCCAAAATCATTTTCCGGCTCGGTTACGCCATCGCTGTACGCCACAAAAATCTCGCCGGGATGCATTTGGACTGCGCCTTCATCGTAGGAGATATGTTCGAATAGTCCCACAACCGTTCCTCCGGCCTCGAGTCTTCGAATTCCGCCATCTTTGCCGATCAGAATCGGCGGCAGGTGGCCGCCATTGCTGTAGGTAAGGCGATGAGAATCGCCGTCGTAAATTCCCACGAAGAGCGTGGCGTACTTTTCCGGAGGAGTGCTTTCGTAAAGCTGATGATTCAGCAGCGAAAGAAGCGCTCCCGGAGAAACCTCAATGCCCTCCGGCCAAGTTGCCATCATCCGGCCGGATCCGCCCACCGCTCCCACCGCGACCGGTTCGCGCATCTGCGGCAAACTTTCAACGCTGTACGCACGCACGGCGGAGTGGATAGTCGCCATGAGCAGAGCGGCGGAAATTCCTTTTCCGCTGATGTCGCCCACGGCCAGAATGAGCTTGTGAGAGCTCGCCGCCAGAAAATCATAGTAGTCGCCACTGACGGTTCGCGCGGGCCGGCAAAATCCGTATGCTTCGAGCGATTCGAGTTGCGATATCTGCCGCGGGAAAAGCTGGTCTTGCACCTCTTGCGCAATCGCGAGCTCGCTTTCAAGCCGCTGCTTCTCTTTCTGCTCCAGAATGAGCTTCTCGATCGAAGCGGTCATCGAGTTGAACGAAAGCGCAAGGTCGGCCAGTTGGTCGTTCGATTTGATCGGGATGCGGTGGCTGAAATCGCCGCGATCGACATGCCGGGTTGCCTCGTGCAACTGAGCTACAGCGGCCGTCACTGTTCGCGTCATGCGCGTGCCGATAATCAATGCGATCAGCTCGATGACTGCGAAGAAAATCCCGACGCCGAGCAGGAAGTAAGCCACACCCCGGACAAATTCTCCCAGCGCTGCGAAAAGCTGCGTATACAGCACTGCCGGCCGGGTTGTCACCTGCAAGAGAGCTCCGACCTCCGACGGCTCGCCGTTCGTCCAATTAATGACTGCAAGGGGGGCGGCAAAGGTGATCTCGCGATCGAAGGGGCCCGTTGATTCCGGAAGAGCCCCCACCCTGAACTCGGGACTCAATTCTTGCTTGCCTTTATCGGTATTTCCCGTGATGACGATTCCGTTGTTCGACTTATCGTTCGAGCCCTGTTTTTCATTCGAGAAAGAGACTCCGGCGTTCGGCGCGGGCTGAGAGGGCTGTCGATTCCCCTGCCTCTCGTCACGATTGATGCCGGACGCATAGAGGGTGATCTCGCCCAGGTTCTCGGCAATTTTGCCGACCAGATCCTTGTCGAACGGCTCGCTTGTTACCACCGTCAGCTTGCCGGAACCAACCGGCAGAATCGAGGCGACTCGAAGATAGAGCTGGCCGCGGTCGCGAACAATATCGCGGAATTTCCCTTTCAGGAAGCTGGGCAGCGTGAGCGAGGCGCCGTGATACTCGCTGCATAACGGAAGTTGCTTATCGCCATACCACGCGCAAACCTGCCGCCGGTTCCACACCGGATCGCGCTTTTCCAGGCCGGAAAGAGATTCGGAGACTGGCTTCTCTCCGCGGTCAATGTGGCCTGCCAGTTCGTTCCCCACCGCGGAATTGACTGCTTCGAGGCTCCGCAGCTGAGTGTGAATCTCCGAGGTCACAACGAAGACCGCAAATTGTCCGCCCAGTCCATAAAGGGTGATCAGCCCCATCGCGACCAGCAGGACCGCCGGAATCACGCCGATGAAGACGTAGGTCACGATGAGGCGGTTGCGAAGGCGCCACAGGATCCGCCGCCGTATCCAGCGGAAAGCGAGAATGAAAAACAGGACCGCAGAACAAAACGTGAGGAATTCAATCCAGCCGCCCAGGTGCTGGCCCCAGGAAAACAAGTCGAGCAGCCTCTCGAGGGCATAAAGCACGATGGCCAAAGCCGCCAGGTAGCAGGCCAGACGCGCCATACGGCCCTCCGGCCATAGTTCTGTCCGGATGAGCCTGCTCCGCAATTCTCGGTAAGACCAATCCATGTGTTTCGCGAGATTCCAGTCAGAAGATCAGGAATTATACGGCGATCTGGGAGATCAATTCCGGCGCGATTTCCCTCTACTCGCGGCAGACGGAAGTATGCATCGTCCGCCGATCAGATCTCAGGATAGAGATCAAAGAAAGCTTCCAGGCTTGTGCGCAGTTGCTTCTCGATATCTTCCTTGCTGCCTTCAAGCACATGCATGGTGACATGGGCTTCCCGTCCATTGGTCAGTTTGACCGGTGCCTGACCGACTTCAGCAATGTCTTCGGAAGGCAGCAGCCTCATGCCGTAGACCAAGGTTAAATTCGCCATAGAGTGATTTTACGACGTTCGAGCAACCTGCCGCTGGTTTTTCAGATTTAGATTTCCGCGCCATCTCAGTTAAAATTCCGGCGTGCCTAGAATCCCGGTTTTCCCTCTTTGCCTAGTCGTTTTCGCGTTCGCGGTGGCGGGACAGACAAACGCCCAGCAGCCGGCCCAGCTCCTCTCCGCGCCGCAGGTCAGGGTCAATATGCTGAACGTCTGTATGCCTTCTGCCGAAGAGCAGAAAGAAATCGCTTCGGCGCTGGCCCGGGTTCCGCGAGAGCCGCTGTTCGGTACCGATTTCGAGGTTTCCCGTGGACGTTCGACCCTGACCGAAATGCCGAGCTTTGTCCCGGTTGGAGAGCGCGCGCACGTGTCCGATGACGCTCCTGCCGCCAGCTACGTGCGAATGCGGCGGGAGTTCTCGGTTCAAGCCCTCTTTTCGAGTGTGCAGTATTCGTTCAGCGACGATGGGCAGACCATGGTGGAAACGCTGGTCTTCCATGTGCGCGATCCGAAGGATTTGATTGAAGTTTCCCTGGAGGATAGCGCCTCGTCGGTTACGAATGCAGCAAGCATGGTGGCAGCGGATACCCCGGCCAGCCGGGTACGGTTGGAGCGGTTTGGGAAATCGTCGATCGCGCTAGCGCGGTGTTCGGCTCCGCCAAACGGGCCAGCGCCCGATCAGAGCGCTTACGAGCCGCTGTTCCAGAGTGCTTCCTCCGTTCTGACCAACTATCGGGGCCTGCTGCACGTGAAGGCGATTGTGCCGGAGGAACTGGCAAAAATCAGCCAGACAAGGTCAAAGCCGAGGGCCGCTGCCAAGGCGAAGCCGCGGAGTCAGAAGAAGTAAGCAAGGGACGATATCCGCGGCGTGGATCGAAATTTGAGGTCGGCCATCTAATCTGCTACCGCAAAAAAATATACATGAGCGAAACACGGAACGTTGTCATTATCGGGTCCGGATGTTCCGGACACACTGCCGCTCTTTACACGGCGCGCGCCAATCTCAAACCACTGGTGGTTGAAGGCCACGAGCCCGGCGGCCAGCTTTCCATGACCACGCTGGTCGAAAATTTCCCCGGATTCCCCGATGGAATTCTCGGCCCCCAGCTCGTCGAAAACATGCGCAAGCAGGCGGAGCGGTTCGGCGCCGAATACCGGCTGGCCCACCTGACCAGCACCGACCTCGGCCAGCGTCCCTTCGCCCTCCACCTGGGACACAACGTGGTCCACGCACAGACTCTCATCATTGCCAGCGGAGCTTCGGCGCGCTGGCTCGGGCTGCCCCACGAGCAGCAACTGATCGGCCACGGCGTTTCTTCCTGCGCGACCTGCGATGGCTTCTTCTTTTCAGGGAAGGAGATTGTCGTAGTGGGCGGTGGCGATTCGGCCATGGAAGAAGCGCTATTCCTGTCGCGCTTCGCAACCAAGGTGACCATTATTCATCGCCGCGACGCATTCCGCGCCTCGAAGATTATGCTCGAGCGCGCGCAGAAGCACGAAAAGATTCATTTCCTGCTCGATACAGTCGTCGAAGACGTGTACGACCACAACAAACAGGAAGTCACCGGCCTCAAGCTAAAGAACGCGAAGACCGGCGAAGTCTGGGATTTCCCCACCAGTGCCCTATTCCTTGGCATTGGGCACGAGCCCAACGCGAAAATGTTTGCCGGACAGCTCGATATGGACGCCGAGGGTTATCTCAAAACCCACAATTACGTGTTCACAAAAGTGCACGGCGTCTACGCCTGTGGAGATGTGCAGGATCGCCGCTATCGCCAGGCGATTACGGCCGCAGGCAGCGGTTGCATGGCCGCCATGGAAGTCGAGAAGTTTCTCGAAGAACACGGCAAATAAGCTTTCGCAACCGATCTATGCACGAATGCCGTTACCTTGGTGATCTTCTGGTGAAACTAAGGTCTCTCTTAGACTCGTTTCACTATGAAGACCCTGATGCGGCAGGGCACATTGCTTGTTCTCTTATTGGCGTTGACCTCTGTCTTGGGCCCTCGATCCTGGGCACAGGATTCAGCGGACGTCGCGCGAAAAATTCTGATCAAGGCGCCAGCCGTCTATCCGACGCTTGCCCGGTCCATGAACATCCACGGCGTTGTGAAACTGGAAGTTCACGTTGCCCCGAACGGATCGGTGAAGTCCATCGAGGTTAAAGGGGGACATCCGCTTCTGACCCAGAGCGCCGTGACGGCGGTTGGACACTGGAAATTCGAGGCCGCGCCCCACGAGACGAAAGAAGAGATCGACATTACGTTTGACCCAGAGTAGGAACGAGAAACGCGTTCGCACTGCTTTCTGCGAATTCTTTCTTGGTTACTTTCGTACCTCAGTCACCGCGTAAATCGGCGCTCCTCCCGCCACGCAAGAGTCGCTCTCGTCGCCGTTCATAAGAAGGGGCCTGAGTGGATAAATCTCTCAGGCGCATCGGGAGGATCCATCGTATGCGTGCTCGCTTCGTCTGCTTTCTCATTTTCTGTGCGACAGCCTTCGCACAGAGTTCCCAACCATCTCTCACGATTTACAACCAGGATTTCGCGGTGGTCCGGCAAGAACTGCCGCTCGATCTGCAATCGGGCGTCAACCATGTGAATGTCGACGACATCACCATGCACATGGAGCCCGACTCGGTCATCCTGCGCGACCCTTCTGATAAGCGCAATCTGAATGTGCTGGAACAAAATTACCGCGCCGATCCTATCTCGCAAGCGTCCTTACTTTCGCTCTACGAGGGCCGGACGATTGATTTCGAGCAACCCGACCACACCATCGTCAAGGGGAAGATTATTCGCAGCGGCTATGTCCGTCCGGACTATTTCAATGTCAATGGCTACAACCAGGCCTATCAGCCGGAAGATCCGATCATCGAGATCGCGGGCCAACTGCGCTTTGGCTTGCCTGGACTGCCGATTTTCCCTGACCTGGCCGCCGAAACCATCCTGAAACCTCGTCTGGAGTGGACATTGGCCACGGACAAAGCCGGGAAATTTCCGGCAGAATTTTCGTACGTGACCGGCGGGCTGAGTTGGCAGGCCGACTACAACATTGTTGCGCCGGAAAAAGGGGACATCGTCGATGTCGTAGGCTGGATCACCATGGATAACCGCACCGGCAAAACCTTCGAAAATGCCCGGATCAAACTCATTGCGGGCGACGTCAATAAATTGCGGAATAACCCTCAGTTTGCAATGAAGGCTGCGATGGCCGATAACCTCGCCGGCGCAATGGCTCCGCCGGTTACAGAAAAGGCATTTGACGAATATCACCTCTACACTCTGCAGCGAACCACTACCCTGCGCGACCGGGAGACGAAGCAAGTAGAGTTCATCCATGCCTCTGGTGTCGTTGCGAAGCAACTCTATATCTACGACGGCGCCAGGATTGACTCCAACCGCTACAACGGGTGGAACTGGGAAAATATCCGCAACGATCATTCCTACGGCGCCGAATCGAATCCGAAGGTCTGGGTCATGCGAGAGTTTGTCAACTCGGAGGCGAATCATCTGGGCATGCCATTGCCAAAAGGACGTGTGCGCTTTTACCGCAGCAATGACAGTCAGATCGAATTTACGGGCGAAAATGCCATTGACCACACGGCTCGCGATGAAAAGGTTCGCATCTACACCGGCAACGCTTTCGATCTCACTGGAGAGCGAAAACGCACCAACTACACGGTTGAAACGCGGCAGAATACTGCGACCGAGAGTTTCGAAATACGGGTGCGGAACCATAAGAAAGAGCCCGTCCAGGTTGAGGTGATCGAGCACCTTTATCGCGGAACGAATTGGGAAATCGTTTCGAAATCGGATGACTACCAGAAGAAGGACAGTCAGACGGTTGAGTTTCCCATTACCATAGCTCCCGATGCGGAAAAGGTGATTACGTATACCGCTCGTTACACCTGGTGAAATCGGGCCTCTCCTGTCGACCCTATTAGTTTTGGCCGAAGAGAGGTATCCGCCCGACGAACCAGGCCAGTAGCCGAAGGATTCCTATCTTTGGTTCTAAATTGGGAAATGAAAGTGCGCCGGTCACAGCCGGCGCGCTCCATTTGTGGTAAAAATCTCTGTGATCTGCAGAGTAGTCTCAGAAGCTCCTTTTTCCTTGCTTCACCATCCAATCCCTACGGAGGTGGCAGCCCCCCATGATGAGGGCCTTCTTCGTCCATCTTTCTGAAAACCGTTCCATGCGCAACTTCGCCGAGCGCTCCGCCATCGGACAGCGCGTATCCGGGCGCTTTGTCGCCGGTACCGGCATTGCCGATGCGGTGCGGGTTACCCAATCCGTCAACCGGGCCGGGATGACTGTCAGCATCGATAACTTAGGCGAGAACGTCACGAATCCCGAAGAGGCTCGCCAGAGCGCGCAGCTTTACCAACAGATTCTCGATGCGATCGCCGCCAACAAGCTCAATGCCAACATCAGCCTCAAACTCACCCACATGGGACTCGACGTCGATGAGGCGCTCGCCCGCGAGCTTGTCAGCGAGCTGGTCGCGAAGGCCGCAAGCATGAGCCCGCCCGGCTTTGTGCGGGTGGATATGGAAGGATCTCCCTACACCCAGCGCACGCTTGACTTCGTTCACGAACTGCATCGCAGGCCGGGTCATGCCAGCAGCGTAGGCACAGTGATCCAGGCCTACCTGAAGCGCTCGGAGAGCGACATTGAAAAGCTGCTCGCCGAAGGCATTCGGATTCGCCTCTGCAAAGGGGCTTATAAGGAGCCTGCGAGCATCGCCTTCGAGAGCAAATCCGATGTCGACGCCAACTACATCAAGCTGATGAAGATCCTGATGAAGAGCGGCATCTACCATGGGATCGCGAGCCACGACGAACATATCATCCGCGAGGCGCAGGCCTTCGCCACGCGGGAAAACATCGCCCGCGATTCGTTTGAATTCCAGATGCTTTATGGCATTCGCCGCGATCTGCAGCAGAGCCTCGTTCGCGACGGCTGGCGCATGCGCGTCTACGTGCCCTTTGGCACCGAGTGGTACCCGTATTTCATGCGGCGGTTGGGCGAGCGCCCCGCGAACGTCTTCTTCATCGCGCGGAATATGCTTCGGTCGTAGCACTGATCGTGCTATTCGCTGGCACCTCCGGGCTAATGGCTGGCCTTGCGATGATTGTTAGCATGGAGTATGCATTACACGGCTCCTGCCGAGCTGGTCGAGACATTTTCGATCTTCGTCGCCTCCGACATTGAGGACGAGAAAATCGACCTGATTCGCGCCTCCCTGGTCATCGCCCGCACCGAGTATCCCAACCTCCAAATCGAAGAGTATGCCGGCCGCATAGAAGCTTTAGCCCGACGGGTGGCCGCGAAGGCGTTCGACTCGCCAGCACAACGCACTTTGCCGGTGCTCAATCAAGTTCTGTTCGAGGAGGCGAAGCTGCGCGGCAACCGCGAGGACTATTACGATCCGCGCAATTCTTTCCTGAATGACGTTCTCGACCGCGGCCTGGGAATTCCCATCGTTCTGTCGATCATTTATATGGAGGTCGCGCGGAGAGTTGGGCTGCACCTGAATGGCGTCGGTATGCCCGGCCATTTCCTGCTGAAGCATTACAGCCACGATGGCCACGAAACGCTGATCGACTGCTTCAACCGCGGTGACGTTCTGAGCCGCCAGGATTGCCAGAACCGGCTGGATGAAATCTACTCCGGTGAAATGAAGTTACGGCCCGAATTCCTGCATCCGATCAGCCGCCGGCAAATCCTGACCCGCATGCTGAATAATCTCAAGACGGTTTATCTCTCCACCCGAAATTTCCGGAAGGCTCTGCCGATTGCCGACCTGATCCTGGTGATCTATCCACGATCCGCCGAAGATGTGAAACAGCGCGCGCTCCTGCGCTACAGCATGGGGATGCACGGGCTCGCGGCGGAGGATCTGGAAGAGTATCTCAAGATGTCCCCGAACGCCTCGGATGCCGAAGAAATCCGCCAGATGTCCCTCTCAATCCGGCGAATGATTGCATTGATGAATTAGTACCTTTGCGTCAAGGCGCGGGGTAGCTTTCACTGAGGGCTGAGAGCTGCCCTACTCCGGTCCTCCACCCTCGCCGCCCTCCGGCGGAGCCAGCGGCAGGCGAGTCACTTCCCGCATCATGTCGCGCTCCTGGTCGGAGAACATGCCCTTGAATCGATCGGAGTTGATGACCTGCTCACGCTGATCCGGGGGCATAGCCCGGAGGTCGCGGACCGCGGTTGCCACCATGCGCCTGCGTTCGGGAGGAAGCTGGCGAAACTGGCTGAAAACCTGTCGCGCCTGCGCCTTCTGCTCCGGCGTCAGGTGCTCCCACGTTTCCATACGGTTCAGCATCTGCAATTGCCGTTGCGGCGGCAGATTCGAAAAATGCTGCAGGCGCTGTCGAAGAATCTGCTGACGCTCGGGAGGCAAGCGGCGGAACGCAGGATCATTCTGCAAGGCCCGTTCCTGCTCCTCGGGAGATAGATCTTTGTAGCGGCGTAGCCAGTCGCCGCTATGTCCCTGCTGCCGTGGAGCCTGCTGCTGTCGGGCGGCTGGCTCGCGGGCCGGCGCCTGCCGCCTCTGCACCGGCCGGAAGGATCCTCTTTGCGCCGCGGAAGGCAAGGGAACGGCGACCGCCATTGCAAGCAGCGCAATCGCCAAACTTCCCAGGATGTTTCTCCCCCGACTCATTTCCGCTCTCTAACTGGGACAACTTCGATTCGAAATCCTGCTACCCACAAGCCCTACGGGTTGGCCACGACATTTTGCTGCACAGCGAGGTCGTCAAGCAAATCAAAATCCGAGTACATATCGTGATTCTTATCCAGAGTCTGAAGATCGCTCACTGCGCTGCCCGGAGGGGCAGAGATCGATGCGTCTGTGCCGTTATGAACCTTGCTGTGCGTGACATATAGCCCGATACCAACGCCCATGACAACGGTCAACGCGGCTGCCAGAATAGGGTGCCGGAGCCAATGCAACCAGCTCGCCTGCGGCTTAGCCGCCTCCTCACGCAGACGAGCCTGCAACCGCACATCGAAGTAGGCCGACGGCTCCGGAACCTGCCACTCATCGAGCAGCGCCATCGTCGACCGCATCTCTTTCAACTTCTCACCGCACGCATTACAAGTCGCCAGATGATTGCTTTCTTCCGCCGTGAGCCGGCTGAATCCAGCCGCCACATCGGGCATCTTCTCGCGGATCTTATCGCATTTCATAACCGCTTCCCCTCAACTCTCTTCGCCAATACCGCTTCCCTCACAATTGTCTTGCTAAATGAATTCTTTTAACTGTTCTCTCAAAGTCTCGTAAGCCCGGAAGAGCAGCGACTTGGTCGCAGACTCGCTCTTTTTGAGCACCTCGGCGATCTGCTTGTAGTCCATCTGCTGGTACTTGTGCATGATCACCGCTAATTTCTGTTGCTCCGGTAATGCTTCCACTTTGCGTCGGATCGCCATCATCCGTTCCTGCTGCACGATCGCCTGCTCGGCGTTGAGCGACCGGTCGGGTACTTCCAGTGTCGTTCCCGTTTCGTCGTTCGGTTCATCGAGGCTTACCTGAACTTCCGGACGTTCATGCCGCGTATCCCGGGCGTGATTCACTGCCAGATTCGTCGCGATCCGGTAAAGCCAGGTTGTAAACTTCGCGCTCGCCTCGTAGTTCTCGCGAGAACGATATACGCGCAGGAAAACTTCCTGTGCCAGATCCTCGGCTACTGCCGAGTTCCGCGCCATCCGGTACATGAAGCTCACCATCGGACGGCGATACTTCTGAACCAGGAAATCGAATGCCGCCTGATCCCCCGTCTTGACCCGCAGCATGACGTCGGCGTCCGACAGTTCCCCGGCCGCGGCCGCCGAAAATGCAGCCGCCGGCTCAGGCATCGTCGTGCCCATCAGCATGCCCCGATCAAGTGCGGCAGTGCTCACATCTGTTTCAACCCCATCTGTGTAAGAAAGTTGCGCCGTTTCCAACTCCTCGGAGGACAAGGAAGTCGTCTTTCTTGAAGAAGATACAGCCGGTTTCGTCGGATTGGTTTCGAAAGGCATCAAACTCACAAAAAGGCCGGAGAAACACCCCAGGTACGAGCCCTTTTCCAGCCGCGAATAAGGCTATCACGCCCAGGGGCGCGCCCCAAAACTCCACAGTTTGGAACCTCGACCAATCTGGGCACGGGCAAGTCCCCTTACCGGAAACCGATCTGTCGCCAGGCAGTGGAATTCGAGCCCAAATTCCAAAAGGAAGATCGCTGGTATGATTCCGTCCGTGTCGAAGCGGGGGAAGTTCATCACGTTCGAAGGGCTCGACGGGACGGGCAAGAGCACCCAGATGCGCAAGCTCGCGGCCGCCCTGCGCGAAGCCGGCCATAAGGTCGTCGAAACCCGGGAGCCCGGTGGAACCGCGACCGGGGAAAAAATCCGCAAAGTCCTGCTCGATTCCGGCACCGCCGGATTGGCTCCGCTCGCCGAAATGGCCCTGATGTTTGCCTCGCGGGCCCAACACATTGCAGAAGTGATCGAACCGGGACTCGCCGCCAACGCTATCGTGCTGTGTGACCGGTTTACGGATTCAACGGAGGCATATCAGGGCAGCGGCCGCAAACTGGGAAGCGCGCCAGTTCTGGAATTGCATCGAGTGCTGTGTGCGGACTTGCAGCCGGATCTCACGCTCCTGCTGGATTCCAATCCGCATACCAGCCTCAGCCGTGCCCGCCGTAGAAACGAGCGCGATTCCAAAAATTCGGCTCGTGGCCACGATGAGAACCGGTTCGAGCGGGAAAATCGGGCGTTTTTCGGCCGCGTCCGCGACGGATATCACGCGATTGCTAAAAGGGAATCCGGCCGCGTCGTCACCGTAGATGCTCGCGGCACCCCGCGGCAGACGCATGATCGGATTCTGGAAGTAGTGCGCAGAAAGCTTAAAATCTAAGCATTCAGGACTCAGCGTTCGGCCAGAAGCGTTCCGGAAGCGACCGTCTGTCCGAGTGCAAACAACAGTGACGGGCTGACTGCTGAACGCTGAGTGCGATTGCTATGTTTTCCGACTTTCACGGCAATTCCGAAGTTGTCCATCGCCTGCGCGAAATGATTGCGCGCGACCACTTGCCTCACGCTGTCGTGCTCTCCGGCGGAGAAGGATCTGGGAAGTACACGCTCGCCTTGATGCTGGCGCAAGCCCTGAATTGTCTTACTCCGCCCGAGAGCGATGGGCTGCCCGATTTCTGCGGGAGATGCGCCAATTGCGTGCGCATCGCCGAATCCGCCGACCTCGACGCGCGCTTTCACGAAGCCGTTGAGATCCGCGAGAACCTTCGCGAGACCGACAAGAAAGAGACGCGCATTTTCGTCCAAACTCATCCCGACGTGTTGGTCATCCCGCCGGATCCGCCGCAAATGATGATCAAGGTCGACCAGGTCCGCCGCGTGATCCGGAGCATTTACTACCGTCCGGCGGAGGGCGAGGAAAAGGTCTACATCTTCACCGATTCCGCGTTCATGAAAGAAGCTGCGAATTCGCTGTTGAAGGTGCTCGAGGAGCCTCCGGAATTTGCCACGATTCTTCTACTCACCGAGAATCCCGGAGAACTTCTGCCCACGATCCGTTCGCGCTCGATGACCTTTACCCTTGGCGCTTTGCCGCCCGAGCAAATTGAGCTGGATCTGGCCAAGCACCATCCCGACTGGAAGCCCGCCCAAAGAGCCCTGGTGGCGCGACTGTGCGAAGGGTGCGTCGGCCGTGCGCGCAGCTTCGATCTCGAAGCCTACACGGCGGCCCGGGATCATGCGCTGACCATTCTCAAGTCGGCGTTGCGTGGTGCGGAGCACACCGACCTCTTCAAGACCACAGAATCCTATCGTCCGGGCGCCGAAGGACGCCAGAAGATCGAAGTCCTCATCAAGACGCTCTATTCCCTGCTGCGCGATCTGATGTTCCTTGATTCGGACTCTCCGGAACTTGTGCGCAACACCGACATTCTGTCGGAGTTAAAGGGCCTGGCGGAGTCGGCCGATTTTGCCTGGATCACAGCTGCCTCCGATCGCCTCGCTGAGGTCGAGCGCGGCATGCGCCGAAACCTGCTGCGGTCGTTGTCACTCGATGCTTTCGCTGTGGCGCTGGAGAAGTAGGCGCAACGCGGACCGCGACGCCCGATCACGGGTAACCGCCTTCACGGTTACCTCCGGCATCTCCTCTGACTCCCTAAGAATCCTCTAATCTACTTGTGTTTCAAGCGGTTGCCGAAAATTACTCCGCTGGTTCTACTCCCTTCGGAGAGATTGCCCACCCCTGCGGCCCCGCCTATAATCGACCTACTCTGGTAGATGATTCTCCGTCAGGTTCCGGGTAGAGCACCGAGGGCCACGTCTGTCTGAATGGCCTTTGATCAAAGGAGTTGGGAATAGCGGGATACCCGGATATGCGAAAGCACCTGCAACTCGCATTCATGCTGACGGCCACTACGGCAATCGCGACCTCTTTCCCTCTCGCCGCCGCTCCTGCTTGGGCGGCTGACGGCAATCGTGTTTCGCAGGGCATTACTACAACCCAGGACCACGGCCGAACGATCTACGTGAACGAGGATGATCCACCGGCTCGAACCCGCGCGGCACAAGCCCCGCAACCGCGGCGGTCGACCCTGGTCTACTGGAGCAGCAAAGATAACCGCTGGAAGCCTGTGCCTGGCGCGAACACCGACTCGATGCGCGCGGCGCGTTCTGCGGCCGCCGAGGTCAGTCAATACTTTGGCCGCGATTCGGTGCAGTCAGCAAACGCAAAGATCGTCGCCGCCAATTCTCATGGCCATCAGGCCTCGCCGGACGAAGTCGATCAGGCCATCGTGATGTCTGCCGCGCGGCACAATGTCGATCCAAATCTTGTGCGCGCCGTAGTGAAGGTGGAATCGAATTTCAATTCCAATGCCGTGTCGCGCAAGGGCGCGATGGGGCTGATGCAGCTCATGCCCTCCACGGCTCGCGAACTGAAAGTCAAGAATCCCTTCGATGCCGAGCAGAACGTCGATGCCGGCGTCCGGCATCTGAAGCAACTTCTTGAAAATTACAACGGCGACGTGAATCTCACTCTGGCGGCGTATAACGCCGGGTCGGGTGCGGTGGCGCGCAGCGCAGGCGTTCCCCACTACGCCGAGACGCAGAATTACGTGCGCAGAATTACCAATCTCTATCACGGCGGATTCGATCTCTCAACCACCGGCGCCAGCCACGATCCCGTGCGCGTTCAACGGGATGCGCGGGGCGTGCTTTACATCAGCAACACGGACTAGGTTCGTAGCATCTGTTTAAGGGCCATAGCGAAGTAATCGGGGACCTCCGCAGTTCGTAAGCGGGGAATCCGCGAGGCAGTATTTAGAATCTCTCAGGTACCCAGGCAGTTCAAATGCAACGGCGGAACGGACAGTAACGGACCGGCGACCTTGAAAAGAACACTGAGCCAGCGTGGTTTGCGCTGGGGAGCGCTGCTGTTGGTCGTAGCTCTCCCCGGAGTCATGGCGCACGCCCGAACGCACCACAGCGAAGCCTGGGCGCGTGAGCACTACGCCTCCGCCGACCGCATGCGGGAAGCGTTGAACGGACGCCCCCCTGCCGAGCGCGCCCGCCACGATTATCAGCGCGTCATCAATGCCTACCGGAACGTCTATTACGGCTCCCCGACATCCACCAGGGCCGACCCCAGCGTCGTCGCTGTGGCGGAAACGCTGGTCGAGATGGGGCGGCGCTTTGAAGACGACAAAATTCTGAAAGAGGCCATCGCGCAGTACAAGTTCCTGCGCAAGGAATATCCCGGCAGCAAGTACCGCTGCGACGCCCTGTTCACGATTGGCGAGATCTATAAGGACGATCTGAACGATACGCAGCAGGCGCATGCCGTATTTGACGAGTTCCTGCTGCGTTATCCGCATAACCGGCTCGTTCCCGACGCGCAGCAGGCGATCGCCGAAATCGGCCGCAACGCCGATGAAGCCGAAAAGGCCGACGCAAAGAAGAAGCCCGGCAAGGCAGTCGCCCAAAAAACTCCGGCCAAGCCGAAGGACGGCGACACTTCCGCGGACAGCCATGCAGACGCGAAAGCCGATACGGCAACCGCCGCGTCGACCGAGCATTCTTCCTCGAATCTTCCTCGCGTGACCGCGATCCGCCACTGGTCCACGCCGGACTATACCCGGATCGCGATCGATGTGGAGAGCGATATCAAGTTCCGGTCGTCGAGAATCTCGCATCCTGACCGCATCTTTTTCGATCTGAAAGACACCAAGCTGGCATCGACTCTGGTGGGCAAGAGCTTCGATGTGGACGACGGGTTCCTGAAGAAGATCCGCGTGGCGCAGTTCGAGCCGGGCCGTACTCGAGTCGTCCTTGAAGTCGACGACCTTTCCGATTACAACGCATTTCTGCTGCCCAATCCCTATCGCCTGATCATCGACATCCACGGCAAGAACAAGAGCGCTCGCAGCAAGACGCCCAAGGACAGGGACAACGACGAGACGGAAACGGCGGACGTGGAAGCTCCGCCAAAGGCCGGCTCGAACGCGGATGCGGATGGCCCAGCCGATGCCAATCCCGACGCGCTGCCGAAGGCGACAAAAAATGATCGCCAGCCGAAAGCTGGAAAAGCGCCGGTTACGACCGAAGATGTGGCTGACGATACCAAGGTCGTCGCCAAAGGCTCTGCAGCCGACCGGCGCGGATTGCCCGATCTCCCCAAGAAAGTGGATGCCAGCCGCGAAACCCCGGCCCCGACCAAGACGATTGTCTACAACGACGATGACGACACCCCGGCTGGGGATGCTGAAACGCATGCGCACATTCCGGCGCATTCTAAAACCAAATCCTCGCGGCTGACCGCGCGCCACTCAACCGAAGACCTCGACGTCCGCGAGGCAAAGCCAACCTCAAGTGGCGATCGCTCTCTCATCCGGGCCTTGGGACTGAAGATTGGCAAGATTGTCATCGATCCCGGCCATGGCGGCCACGATACCGGCACCATCGGTCCGGATGGCCTGGAAGAAAAAGATCTCGTGCTCGATGTCGGAAGGCGCCTGGGGAAACTGCTCGAGTCGCGCCTCGGAGCCGAAGTCGTATATACCCGCAAGAACGATACCTTCATTCCGCTGGAGACGCGGACGGCGATCGCCAATCAGCAGCGAGCCGATCTATTTATTTCCATCCACGCCAATTCGAGTCAGGATCCCGACGCTCGGGGAGTCGAAACCTACTACCTGAACTTCACCTCGTCCGCCGACGCGCTGGAAGTCGCGGCGCGCGAAAACGCGGTTTCGGAAAAGTCAATCTTCGAACTGCAGGATCTCGTCAAGAAGATCGCTTTGAAAGAAAAAATTGAGGAATCGCGCGAGTTTGCCGGAGACGTCCAGGAGTCGCTGCATAGCGGACTGGCGGCGAAGAATCCCGGCATCCGCAATCGCGGCGTGAAGAAGGCTCCATTCATCGTGCTGATCGGCGCGAACATGCCTTCGATCCTGGCCGAGATTTCTTTCGTCTCTAATCCCGGCGACGAGCATCGCCTCGAGACCGGCGAATACCGCCAGCGCATCGCCGAATCCCTTTACCGCGGAATCGCCAAATACGCCGACGGCCTCAGCGGCGTGAAGATGGCCAGCAAACTCGATAAAGCCGAAGGCCAGTAGGTCAAGCTTCAAATACATGCTCGAGGAGTTTGGTGATCGCCCAAGGACTGGGCGTTATCGCGACGTGCTGAACTGCATATCCTGATCCACCGACACCTCAGCCGGTGACCCTGACCCATCATCCGGTCCGGATCGCGTCGCGACCACGCGGAATCCCGAGGAACTGCTCTCCACTTCGTAGGTGTACGGAGGACGCTCGCGCTGCATCGTCAGCGACTTGCTCGAGATCAAGTCATCCAGCGAGCCGTATTTTCCTTCGAGCGCGTAGTAGCCGCGTTCGGCCTGCGCGATGGTCATGAGATCGGTGCGAACGCCGGTGACGTTGATCGCGGCTTTCGGGCTGTTCGTGCCCGCCGCCGCGGACGAACTCTGCGCCTGGCGCGAGTAAATGTACATTCCCACGCCCAGCACGATCACTAATCCCAGGAATCCGAAGATGCGGCCCATATACAGATTCCACCCCGTGCGCGCCGCACGGGCAAGTAACCGTGGGACAGGGACCTGGCGGGATGCGCCTCAGCAAAATTGGCCAGCAGGCTTGCGAACGCTGCTGGCCAAGGACTTACCCGACACAAAATTGTCTTACTGAATGGAGCTGCCGACTTGCGAGAAAACGTTGCTGGCGTTGGAACCAATCAACCGGACCGTGCCGACGACGATGACCAGCACCACCGCCAGCATCACCGAATACTCGGCGATATCCTGCCCTTGCTCATCCGACCAAAGATTGCGGAATGAATAGCCCATATTCTCTCCTTTTCCTAAGCACCTACCGTAGCGTGAGTAACCGCAACCTGCGGAGCGGGCGCGTTCTGTTGCTCCGGAAGAGCCAATCCCCAAGCTTCTCGATCTTGTGTCACCGCTTGCAGTCCCACCTGAAACTCGGACGTGCCTTTCATTTTTTTCGTCCAGACCACGCGAAACTGCAACTTGCGTTGCCGATAAAAAATCGTAATTTCATCCTGCAAATTCAATTCGCGGTGAACCGAACCCAGCCGCACCCCGGCGGCGGTTACATCCAGTGTGTGAACCAGTTCGTCGAAAGCCTTTCCTGCGCTGTCTTTGCCCTTAATCCTCACCGGAATAACAGCTTTTGTCCGCGTTCGCCCGCGCTGACTTTTTTCCACACTACTTGCTGACATTCAATCACCCACGGCTAGTTTGCCCCTGTGTTGCGATTATGTGAATGGCTCTGACGTGTAGGGTAGGACCCACCGAGGGGGGACCAACTCCGCCGCGTGGAAGTCCCCAGAAACACAGGGTTTTCGAAGCCTTACGAAACTTTTTCGCTCTCCCTGTGGTCTAATTAGAAGGAAATGCTGCATCTCCCGGTTATGAGATTCTCCCGCTTCGCCCGCGTTTTCTCCGTTTTTATCGGTCTAACCTGCGTGGCCTTAGCGGCGAATCCTCCACAGAAATCTGCACCAGCTCCTTTGCTTCCGCCTACATTCGCAGGCTGGCAAATGCAGGGCTCAGCGCACCCCAGCACCGATCCAGCGACAGCCGATCCCACCAACGCCGCTGTCCTCAAGGAATACGGTTTCACCGATTTTGCTTCGGCTATTTATACCCGCGACGACGGACGCACCCTCAAGATTCGCGCCGCGCGCTTCGCCGACGCTTCCGGAGCCTTCGGCGCCTACACGTTCTATCTTCAGCCCGACATGACGAGGGAGGAAATCGGCGACCAGGGAGCCTCGCTCGGCAATCGCGTTCTCTTCTACCGCGGATACGTCTTGATCGACGCGCAATTCAGCCAGGAAACGCCGATGTCGGGAGCGGACCTGCGGGAGTTAGCAGGATCGTTGCCGCGGCCTTCCGGAAGCCTGGCGAATCTGCCATCCTTCATTCAATTCCTGCCGCGCCGCGACTACATTTCCAAATCCCAAAAATACATCATGGGCCCGCTCGCTCTCAGCGCGGTTTCAGCCCCTGTTTCCGCGGCTTCCGTCGACTTCGGCACCAGCGCCGAGGTCAGTCTCGCCCGCTACAACACTCCCAGCGGGCAGGCAACGCTCATGTTGATTTCTTATCCCACTCCGCAGATCGCGGCCGATCATCTACGCAAAATCGATGCCGCTCATCAACTGGCGCAGCCCCAGAATGGCGTCTCGACCGTCGCCGGATCTGGCACCTTTTTCGACAAGCGCACCGGGCCGATCGTCGCCATCGCCACCGGAGGAATCTCCGACAGCGATGCCAAATCTCTGCTCGGAATGGTCAACTACGAAGCAACCGTCACCTGGAATACTCCGACCGGTAGCACTGAAGTCCACGATCTCTACATGCTGATCCTCAACATCGTGGTCCTGTGCGCGATTCTCGGGGGACTCGCCATCGTCGCCGGAGTCGCGTTCGGAGGATTCCGCATTCTGATGAAGCGTTTCTATCCCGACAAGGTCTTCGATCGCCCCGAGCAGATGGAATTCATCTCGCTCCACCTCACCGAGACTATCGTCAGGGTCACCGAAACCGTCGTCGAGGAGCTGCCGGACAGCGGCCACGAAGGGCACCAGAACGGTCACCACAAGGGTCATAAAACCCCTCCTGAGC
Source organism: uncultured Acidobacteriota bacterium (assembly GCA_963763845.1). Taxonomy (GTDB): domain Bacteria; phylum Acidobacteriota; class Terriglobia; order Terriglobales; family Acidobacteriaceae; genus Sulfotelmatobacter. The sequence goes on along the minus strand of CAVXPX010000001.1, from coordinate 258,247 downwards.
GCGGATAAGTCCCTTTAGAAAGATTGGCTTACAACCTGGGAAAGGCCATTTTGTCTCAATTTGTCACATCTGACCAAGGTGTTGACCGACTTTGTAAATCATTGAAAGTAAAGACATTTATTTCCTAAAAATCGCTTGACACCCCTGTTTTTCGGCTCATAAGATTTCGGCAGAAAGTTTTGACGGAATTTAAGCCTCCGTTGGAACTATTCTCCCTTGAAAAGAGAAGGCCGCCCAGTTGCCGGGTGGCCTTTTCGTTTACCGTCGGACTGAAGGAAAACTCAGCGGCCCCTTTTCGCGGTTGGGTTTGAAACTCTTTGCTGTTGTTTTTCGTAATACCATCGTGAGAGCTTTTCGCGATCTCGAATAATTCGCGACGAGCCGGGAGATAAGAGCAATGTTCTGCGACGGATGCGGCACGGTCGTGCAACCGGGTCAGGCCTTCTGCAGTAAGTGTGGCAAACAAATCATCGGTCCGGTCTCGTTCTCCCAGCCGCGTCCCGGACGCGTGCAGGAGCACGCGCGTCTGGTCGCGCTCTTCTGGCTCGCATTCTCGGCATTCAACACCGTCGGAGCGGTGGTGCTCTACGTCATCGCCAACACTATTTTTGCGCGCCCTCACGACTTCGGAGTTGGCGGGCCTCCCTCGCTGTTCCTGCGTCCTCTGCTGAGCGTGATCGCGATCCTGCTGTTCGCGAAAGCTGCTGTTGGATTCATCGCCGGCTGGGGATTACTGCAGCACGAAAAGTGGGCGCGCATTCTGGTCCTTGTTCTGGCCTTCATCTCGTTGTTCACGAACATCCCGTTCGGAACCGCGCTCGGCGTCTACACCATGTGGGTTCTGCTCTCTTCGGATTCCGAACGCGAATATGACACGCTGACCCAAGCCAAAGCCGCGTGAGGACGAGGATTCTGGCAGCCACAGGACTGTAGAAAAATTGGAATCTAACCCTCGTGCTGCGCAGTGACCTCCGTGATTGCAATGATGTTGCAGGCCGCATCCGCAGCTTTACGGTTTTCACCCTGCCATTTAGAATCGATCACAAGCCGACGTAGCTCAGTTGGTAGAGCAGCCGATTCGTAATCGGCAGGTCAGCGGTTCAAGTCCGCTCGTCGGCTCCACTGCTTCCTGAAATCCTAATTTCCCGTCCCGATCTTCTCGCCTTGCTTCAGCGTCCGGTCAAAGAACTCGCCTGTCGCCCTGTAAGTGCGCACCCAACTCTGCCAGCGCAGAAATCCGTGAATCTCATCCGGCAGGACGATCTGCTCGAACGGCACATGCTGCGCCCGCAACCTCTGCACCAGGTCAATCGTTTGCGTGAAGGGAACGTTGCGGTCGTCATCACCCTGAATCAGCAGCACCGGAGACTTCCACGTGCTGACATACGCGTCGGGCGAGGACTCCCATGCCAGCTTGATCGCCGCTTCCGCATCCGGAGGCCGCAGCGCCAGATTGCCAAAATACGGGCGCTCGGTGAGGAACACGCTCCAATCGTGCACGCCATGGAAATCCACGCCAGCCTTGAAGAGATCTGAGTTGCGCGCCAGCCCCATCGCGGTCAGAAATCCGCCATACGAACCGCCCCACAAGCCGATTTTTTCTCCGTCGACTTCCGGCAGCGATTGCAGATACCGCCCGGCCGCCACAACATCTTTGTACTCTGCCGCTCCGCGCCAGATCGTATTGGGCGCTTCGCGAAACGCGTGTCCGTACATCACTCCCAGTCGATAATTCACCGACAGCACGGCGTATCCGCGGCTCGCCAGATATTCATTCTCGGCATAGGCGTTGTGGTAGTAGTCCATGTAGTGGAAGCCGAGCATCATCTGCCGCATCGGTCCGCCATGCATGAAGACGAGTCCTGGAACCTTTCCTTTGGCATCGCGCGGCAGAAAAAGCTGCCCATGTAGCGTAAGACCGTCCTCGCTTTGGAAAATCACTTGCTTTGGCGTAACCAGCGACGCTGAAGGAAAATCGCTGGGCAGAGCCTGCTGCGCGATCATTTCGCGGCCGTTCGGAGTCAACACGTACGGCATGGCGGGCGACGTTGCTGTCGAGCCCAGGCAGACAATGTTCTTGCCGTTGCCGGTTTCGACCGGAGACCACTCCATCGTTTCGCCCCTGGTCAATGCCTGCTGTGTTTCACCGCCAGCTACGGGCACGCGCCACAAATGCCTGCGGTCCACGTCATCCTGATTCGAGGAATAGATCACCCACTCTTTATCCGCGCTCAGCGTGACATCTTCCACGTCGAAATCACCGGGCGTGAGAAGCGTGGCCGCGCCGCCAGAAGCCGCAATCGAGTACAAGTGATTGCGCCCATCCTGCTCCGACGAAAATATGATTCGACCACCCGCCGCAACGTTAAGCGAGGAGTCTTCGGTGAGCTGCGGCAGCGAATCATCGAGCTTTTCCCCGCTACGCCACAACCCGCGGCCTTTGCCCGTGTCCGCATCGGCAATTCGCAAGGACCATGGCTGAGGGCGCACCGGAATCAGCGGCAGCTTCGCTTCCTGGCCGGCAGTGCGCACAAATAGGATCGACTTGCCGTCCAGCGACCAGCGCGGCATCGAATCCTTATCGACGCTCGCAGCCATATAACGAATCGCATCGCCGCCGAAGTCGTAAATCGCGATCAGGCTGTGACCCTCGCGCTCGCTGACAAAGGCGATGTGTTTTCCATCCGGCGACCATTTCGGCTGAACCGCGTTTCCGCGCACGGTCGCCAGTTCCTTCGCCTGCTGTTTCCCATCGACACTGGCAATCCATAACTTCTTTTTCGCGGACCACACCACCAACTTGCCGTCCGGAGAAATCTGAATATCTTCGCAGCCTTCATCCGGGCAACCCATATCGCCCAAGAGCCGAGGCGCTGCGTTTTTAGCATCCACATCGACCGCGAACACCTGCTGCTTGGCGCCCTTCGTCCAGCTCTCAGGATTAGCGCTCTCCTTGTCGTCGTTCAACTCGCTACCGAGCGCATACAGCACAGTCTTGCCATCGGGAGTGAGTTTCAGGCTCGCGATGGGCTGGCCGTCGTCGGCAAGAGAATGAGTGACCGGACGCGCCGTGCGCGCGAAGTCAGGACCATCCGCCACCCAGACATTGCGAACGCCCTTGAGGTCGAACACCCATGCCACACGGGCTCCGTGCTCTGCCGCCACGAGTTCGGCGGGAAATGGAGAACTCATAACCTGTTCCACAGTGAATGGAGATTGCGCCAGTAGGCCAGTCGCGAAAGCGAAGATGAGTCCAAGAACAAGCTGGAGGCGAAGCATGGCAAGTTTCATAGGGCGCTAGGGTAAGCCAATTGCGCCCCGCCTGCCAAATCAGGTCAGAGATTCTTTTGTTGATATCGGAAGCAGGTTCTTAGAACGACTCAAACAACGATTGCGGAGGATGCGCGCCGAGTCTGTGCGCAGGTTTTTCTGCCGCGGCTTGCTTGATCCGCACGGCGATCTCGTCTTGCATGATCCGCCGCTCATTCGTGCCAATCTCAGTGAAGCGGAACGGCTGCAGATAGCCCATTCCGCCCCGCATCGGAAACAGTAGCTGAGCCTTGGTCTGCAGGATTTCCGATCCGAATCGAAACACCATCGAGATACGGACCCGCTCGTCAAGGTAAAGGGCCACGTCCAGCAGCCCCCCGGTCACCGACAGAGTTCGCAGCTTGCCGGTAAGCTGCCGCCCATTTTCGAGTTGAAAAGACACCGATACCATCCCATCGAGGTTCACACGAGGGGCGCGCGTCGCGTATCGCAATATAGACCGTCGGAGCATTTCTATTTCTATTTGGAAGACAGGTAGCCGTGCACGTCGTGCGAATATGCGCCCGCTACTGCGTGCTGCACCGTTGCTGTCATCAGCTTGCCTGTGCGCCGCATCTTCTTCCAGTCGTATTCAAACGCGGTTCCGCAGGCCAGGCAGATCTGGTAATGGCGTCCGTCGTCGTCAATGCGCGGCCAGGAGAACTCGTGCGGGCAGGCGCGCCGGAGCAAGTTTTTGAGCAGGTTCAATGAATCACCGCCTGATTCCGGCTCTTCCAGTGGTCGAGCCAGCGAGAGAAAAACGGTTTCTGGGGGCTGTCCAACAGGCCTTGCAATGTGGATAGCAGGACGTTTGGGGGTTGCGACTTCGATAAAAACTTATCCACAGAGGCCAGTTTTTTCTGCGGCAGCGGTCCATAGGCCGACAAGAGCATGATCGGCACGTTGGAGTTGATGCGCTTCATCTTGGCGGCAATGACGTCGCCCATCATCCCCGGCATCTGATAGTCGAGGACCACGGCATCCACCGGGCGGGAGCGAAACAGCTTCAGGCCGTCATCGCCGTCGGTCGCTTCCAGGACCTCATAGCCGCTCTGTTCGAGCAGCAGCTTGCGTCCGATCAGACCGTTCCAGTGATCGTCGATACAAAGAATTGTCGCCTTCCTGCGAGACATCATTCCCCACATCAATGCCGGCCAGGTTGGATTGTTTCAGCGGCGTTGCATCCGGAAGGAAGCGACAACTGCTGACTACGAAGTGGTGGGCGAAGATGATTCTGCTTCCGCCTTGTATTTTGTTCAAATTACGAATGGACACTTTGGTGACAGTTACCATACTTTTCCGACCCTGGGCTGGCTCGCGGAGCCGGATTGGCACGGTTTCCTCGACGAATATCAACGCCGGTGCGCCTTCGCCCAGATTTTCAGGCCTAAGCCCCGCATCCTCCGGATAGAGAGATTGGGCTCCTCCACAGAACTGGCGGAGTGTCTTTCTTCTCAGGGACTTCGCGCTCCTACACGTTCGTGCCAGCCGTAGCACGGGGGAGCCATTTACGGTCCCGAGGGTCAGGGGTAGAGTGGTTCTCGAGCAGCACTTGGGGGAGGGCTGATCAACAGACGCTCCGGGACTCAAATTGAGTCTGGGGCGTTTTGTTTTGCGCGCGAAAAGCCTCGCCCCACGGGCCGTTCGTGCCAACCGATAGCACGACCGAGCCATTTACGGTTTCTCCGGTCAGGAATAGAGTGGTTCTCGAGCAGCACTTGGGGGAGGGCTGATCAACAGACGCTCCGGGACTCCAACTGAGTCCGGGGCGTTTTGTTTTGCGCGCGTAAAACTGCTGTCTTCGTGCCTGCAGATCGTAAATCCGCAATCATTCCCCTTCCGTCGAGTTCGCCTCGTTCTGATCGTGGTAGATTTGTGAGCACTCTTCTGTTTTCCTTGAACGCACGTTTCAGGAGCACTCATGCCCTCCCGTTTACGCCGCCGCGAATTCCTCGCAGGAATGGCCGCGATGACAATTGCAGGATCTAGCTCGCGCTTCGCCATCGCAGAATCAAAGTCCCCGTTTCGCGTGGCCGTCATCAATGATGAAATCTCGCAGGACTTCGGTCATTCCTGTAAGGTGGCGTCCCACGATTTCGGCATGCACTGGATCGAGCTCCGCGGCATGTGGAACAAGAACATCTGCAGCCTCGATGAAAAAGAGGTGGCCGAGAGCCAGCGCATCCTTCGGAAATACCAACTGAAGGTGACCGACATCGCCAGCCCACTGTTCAAAGTCGACTGGCCAGGCGCGCCGAAATCAAAATACAGCGAGGCGAAATCTTTCAACGCCAACTTCTCGCTTGGACAGCAGGACGAAGTTCTCGAGCGCGCCATCGAGATGGCGAAAGCGTTCCAGACCGGACGCGTCCGCTGCTTCGATTTCTGGCGGCTCGAAGATCAGGCTCCCTATCGCGCGGCCATCAATGACAAGCTGCGCGAGGCCGCTGACAAGATTGCGAAGAAGGGTCTGATCCTTGTGCTCGAAAATGAATCCGCGTGCAACACGGCTACGGCCGCCGAAGCGGCGAAAGTTCTGGCGGAAGTGAAGTCGCCTTCGTTCATGCTGAACTGGGATCCCGGCAACGCGGCCGCCAGCGGCGAGATTCCCTATCCCGACGGATACAGTCTTCTTCCCAAAGACCGCATTGGCCACTGCCACTGCAAAGACGTCGTGAAGAAAGGCGCGACGTACGACTGGGCGCCGATGGGTGGAGGCATCATCGACTGGGCCGGCCAGTTCAAGGCTCTCAAGCGCGACGGCTACCACTTCGCCGTCAGTCTCGAGACGCACTGGAACGGTGGCGGATCGCCCGAAGCGTCCTCCCGCAAAAGCTGGGCGGGGATGAAGAAACTGCTCGAGGAATCGGGAGCTTTGTGATGGCAATGATCGGCGCTGTCGATATCGGAGGTACGAAGATCGCGGTCGGCGTGGTCGACGACAACGGCAAGGTGCTGTCGCGCATGGAAGCGCCGACCGATCCCAACCGTTACTCCGACGCCATCGAACTCATCGCGCACATGCTGCGCAGGACCTCGCAAAAGGCCGGAGGGCAAATCACCGGAATCGGCATCGGATCGACGGGCCCGGTCGATCCCATGCGCGGCGAATTCGGCGACGTCAATTTCCTTCCCGGATGGCGCGGCAAGAGTCCAGTGAAAGATCTCTCGACCGTATTCGGTGTGCAGGTCGCGCTCGAAAACGATGGCGACGCCGCAGCGCTGGCCGAGGCTGGATGGGGAGCAGGCAGAAACCGCTCGCGGTTCATCTACGTCACGGTCGGAACCGGCATCGGCGGCGGCATCATTCTCGACGGCAAACTCTACCGCGGCGTCGACGGCGCGCATCCGGAGGTCGGCCACCACGTGATCGATCCAGCCGGTCCGCAATGCACCTGCGGATTTCGCGGATGTTGGGAGTCGCTGGCCGCCGGTCCCGCCATGGCCGCCTGGCTGCACCATAATGCTCCGGCGGATTATCCGCATCGCGATATTACGGCGCGCCGCATTTTTGAACTCGCCCGCGACGGTGATGCCTGGGCCGTGAAGGCCGTCGAGACGGAAGCCTTCTATCTCGGTCTGGGCCTGGCGAATCTCATCAACCTGTTCACTCCCGATGCGATCGTCTTGAGCGGCAGCATCATGAAAAGCTCCGACCTTCTTCTGGATCGTGTGCGCGCGCTGATCCGGACCGGCTGCCGCTTCGTCCCTGCAGAGAAGACCGAGTTGACCCTGGCCTCTCTCGGCGATGACACGAACCTCATTGGCGCGGCGCGTGTGTGGCACTACCGCTTCGGATGAGTTCACTCCCCGGGATACAATGTCTACAGGCTGTGTTTACTATGTAGTGAAGCACAGTCTGTTAGTTTATACGGACTTTCCCGTCTATTTTCGGCCTCCCGGACCTTCCGTAACGCAAATTTACGAAAATCTTACTTGCACTTATAGCACATATACCTTACATTTGCATCATCTATAGCGTATGTAGCATCTACTGCTCATACGATTTGCTGCGCAGGTGCTTCTGCGAAGCGAATCCCTTCGGACGGGGGCATCCGCCCAAGGAGAAAACCCAATGTCGCTCACGGAGGAAATGACTACTCACGACACCAAGAACTCCCTTCCAGACATCCCTATTTCTGGCAAGGAACAACGCGAAATAAAAGAAATTTACGAGAAGCTGCGTGAAGCCGCAGCGAAACTTGTAGGGCCAGACGGCAAGACGCAGGTTCTTCCCAACAACGTTTACTCTTTTCTTTGTCGGCTACTTGCCGATTTAAGGGCTGGGAGTTCTGTCACCATCTTGCAGAGCAATGCTCAGTTGACGACGATGGAAGCGAGCAGAATGCTGGGGACTTCGCGTCAGTTCTTAATAACGCTTTTGGAGAAAGGCGAGATCCCCTTCCATAAGGTCGGAACGCACAGGCGTATCTACGCACGTGATGCTCTGGCTTACAAGGCTAAGCGCGATGCCGCTCGTCGAAATGCACTCGATGATTTGGCACGTGCAGAGTACGACGAGGGGGTCTACGACAAAATCCCCGATGATTCTAACGCCGGACAATGAATACTCTGTATTGCTTGATTCCTGTGTTCTGATTCCAATGCCACTGTGCGAACTGCTTTTGCGTTTGGCCGAAGAACCAGCTTTATACCGACCTCTTTGGAGTGAATCAATTCTCCAAGAGGTCGGTGTTTCTTTGGTTCAAGATTTAGGATTGACCGAAGTGCAGCGTGATCGGCGACTTCGATTCATGCGGAATTTTTTCCCGGAGGCAGTCGTCGAAGTTCCAGATAATTTGACCGAGGCCCTAGCTTGCATGCCGGACCTAAATGACCGTCACGTGCTGGCCGCCGCCATCAGAGGCAAAGCTGACGCAATCCTTACTCTTAACAAAAGACATTTTCCGGAAACATGCTTGCAGCAGTACGATGTTGCGAGAATGTCCCCGGACGACTTTCTAATTCACCAATTTCACCTAAATCCAGAAGCCGTTCTCGACAAACTAGACGCCCAGGCATCAGCTATTCGTAACGAGCGGACGCAGGTAATCGCTCGTCTCAAAGAACGCCTCCAAGCTCCGAAGTTCGCGGCTCTAGTCGAAGAACGAACCACTGGGTAAATCCCGCTGTCTCCCTGTCCGCAATTTTAGGCTGTCATTTGTGTCAGGTATACAATCGCGAAATCTTCTGCTGGGCGCCTTTATAGTACCGGTCGCTTTCCGCGTCAGCGGCAATGACAGTGCGGTCACGCGCCGGCATTCCTATGCAGATAGTCATTCGCTTGGGAGTAGTCCGCTTTAGTTCGGGGGCTTTACTTCCCACCCCCCGCTTTCCGTTCCCTGTGGAAAAGGAGACTAACCCATCCACCCGAAATCGCGACCGTCAAATTTCCTTCATTCAACTGTGGTAAGGTTTTCTGTTTGCCTTTGCTCGTTCGCGTGACGAGTGCCACTGATTCGACGGAGTCGCCATGAATGCGATTCGGTGGATTCGGAGCATGAGAAAATCGCCGATTCGGGGAACACCTCTGAACCGGCGCGGAAAGGACGAGAGTCCAAGTGATCGTCGGAGTTCCGAAAGAAAGCTATCCCGGAGAGCGGCGGGTCGCCCTCGTTCCCCTTGTCATTCCCATTCTTGCCAAGGCAGGCCTCGAAGTCATCGTCGAAGCTGGCGCCGGAGAACTGGCCGGATACCCCGATGCAGCCTATATCGAAAAAGGCGCCAAGATCGTACCCGACCGAGCCGCCGTTTTCGGCGCCGCGGAGATTGTCGCGCAGGTGCTCTGCTACGGATCGAACGACGCCACCGGCCAAGCCGACCTTCCTCTTTACCGCCGCGGGCAGGTCCTTATCGGATTTCTCCGGCCATTCGGTTCCGCGGAGATCGTCCAGCAGATCGCAAACGCGGGGGTGACTGCTTTCGCCGTCGAACTGATCCCGCGCACAACCAGAGCCCAGAGCATGGACGCGCTGTCGTCGATGGCGACCGTCTGCGGATACAAAGCGGTGCTGCTCGCGGCCGAAACATCTCCGCGCATCTTCCCGATGATGACTACCGCCGCCGGCACCATCACACCGGCGCGTGTTTTCGTTATCGGCGCCGGCGTCGCGGGCTTGCAGGCGATTTCCACCGCCCGCCGTCTGGGCGCCGTCGCTTCCGCCTACGACATGCGTCCCGCTTCGAAAGAACAGGTGCAGAGCCTTGGCGGACGCTTCGTGGAACTTCCCATCGAAGCCCAGAATGCGCAGGATGCCCGCGGCTATGGCACCGCCCAGGATGAGACCTTCTATGCGCGTCAACGGGAATTGCTGACCAAGGTCGTGGGCGAGAGCGACATCGTGATCACGTCCGCGGTCATTCCCGGCAAGAAGGCGCCCGTGCTGATTACGGCCGACATGGTCAAGGGGATGGCGCCGGGCTCGGTGATCGTGGATCTCGCCGCCGAGCGCGGAGGCAACTGCGAACTCACGCGCACCGGAGAAACTGTAACCGTGCAGGGCGTAACCATCATCGGCGCAATCAATCTTGCCAGCAGCGTTCCGTATCATGCCAGCCAGATGTACGCGCGGAATGTGACGCTGTTTCTCACGAATCTGGTGAAAGACGGCAAAGTTCGTCCGCCCGAGAGCGATGACATCATTCGCGAGACTCTGCTGACGGCGGGGGGAGAAGTCGTGCATGCCCGGGCGCGCGAGAGTTTTGGAATGCCGCCGCTCGTGGCCAGTCGTTCGTGACCGAATAAAGGAGTAATCATGCCAGCGGATTTCATTTCTAACTTGTATGTCTTCATCCTCGCCGGGTTCGTGGGGTTTGAAGTGATCCGGCGTGTCTCGCCTCTGCTCCATACGCCGCTGATGTCGCTGACCAACGCGCTCGATGCCATTGTCGTGGTGGCGGCCATCATCATCGCGGGCCGGCATGAAACGCGGCTGACGACGGTGCTGGGCGCGATTGCGGTAGCGGCGTCGTTCAGCAATATGGTCGGCGGATTTGTCATCACCGATCGCATGTTGCGCATGTTCAAATCCGGCAGGTCCAAACAACAATGACCGCGACCGGCCTCCAGCAATATCTCGACTTCGCCTACATTGCCGCGGTTGTTCTCTTTATTCTTTCGTTGAGGTTTTTGAGTTCGCCCGCGACTGCGCGCCTGGGTGTCTTGTGCGGAGAAATCGGCGCGGCCCTGGCTGTCATCGCCACGCTCTTTACTCCCGGGCTGCATGAGTTCCGGTGGATCCTGATTCCTCTAATCATTGGCGCGGGCATTGGTGTTCCGCTCGGACTTGTGCACATGACGGCCGTGCCGCAGCGAACAGCCTTGAGCCATGCCTTCGGTGCGCTCTCGGCCGCCATGATCGGCATTGCCGAGTTCTACGTCGGAACCACTCCGGTCACACGCTTTGAAATGGGCGAGATCTCGCTCGAAGTCATTATCGGATCGCTGACCTTCACCGGCAGTTTGATTGCGGCGGGAAAACTGCAGGAAATTCTGCCACAGCGCCCCATCGTCTATCGCGGCCAGAACATCGTCAGTCTCACGGTCTTAGGCGGAGCGCTGGGCCTCGCGGTGGCGTTAGTTCTGAATCCGGGTCACGCGATCCTGTTCCCGATTATGGTGGTGGTTGCGCTGATCTTCGGCATCCTGCTGGTTACGCCGATCGGCGGCGCCGACATGCCGACCGTCATCTCCCTCTTGAACTCCTACGCGGGATTTTCGGCAGCCCTCCTCGGATTCGTTCTCAACAGCAAAGTGCTGGTCGTCGCCGGCGCGCTCGACGGATCTTCCGGCTTCATCCTTTCCCTGATCATGTGCAAGGCGATGAACCGCTCCTTCAGCAACGTGATGTTCGGAGCGTTCGGCCAAGTGCAGGCCTCCGCCGCAGGCGCGAAGGAAGAACGAGTCGTGCGCAGCGCGACGCCGGAAGAAGCCGCGTCGATTCTTTCCGCCGCGAACAAAGTCGTGGTGGTGCCGGGATACGGAATGGCTGTGGCGCAAGCGCAGCATAAGGTTCGCGAACTCTACGACGCGCTGACGAAAAAAGGAATCGATGTCCGGTTCGCGATCCATCCCGTTGCCGGACGCATGCCCGGGCACATGAATGTGCTGCTGGCGGAAGCGGATATTCCTTATGATCGCCTGGTCGAGATGGATGACATCAACGGCGAGATGCCCCAGACCGATGTCGCCCTGGTGATCGGCGCCAACGACGTGACGAATCCCGCTGCCCGCAGCGATCAATCCAGCCCCATCTTCGGCATGCCAATCATCGATGTCGACAAAGCGCACACGGTCATGGTGATCAAGCGCAGCATGAACCCCGGTTTCGCCGGCATCGATAATCCGCTCTACTATCTCGACCGCACGTTGATGCTCTTTGGCGACGCCAAACAATTCGTCGGATCGATCGTGCGCGAGTTGGGCGGAGGCCACTGAGCTGCGCTTTTTTGCTCCCGTGATCCTTCAGGCTTGTCTTTGTACTGAAACGTTTTAATATTGTCAGTTGCTTGTTCAGCTTCAACTTCAGGTGATCTCATGCGTCCTCTTACGTTGGTAGGTCTTCTTTTTGTTCTGGCTGGTGTTGCCGTCGCTCAGTCTCAACCTCAACTCAATCTCATGCCCATGCCGTCGAACGTGCAAACGGGCTCCGGCCAGTTGCCCATTACGCAATCGTTCTCCGTCGCCATCACAGGCACTCAGGATCCGTCCCTCGAAGCCGAGGTGCAGCGCTTCACCGCGGTGCTTTCCCGGATCACCGGGATTCCGTTCCGCCCGAAGCCGGGGGACACTCCGGCCTTGACCGTCCATGCCGATCATGGCCGCGAGGCGATTCAAAAGCTCGGTGAAGACGAGTCTTATGAACTGACCGTCAGCGCTTCAGGTGCGCAACTGAATGCGCCGACTGCACTGGGAGCGATCCGCGGCTTGCAGACATTCCTGCAGTTGGTCGAGATCACTCCGTCGGGCTTTGCCGCGCCGGCGCTCACGATCAAAGATCAGCCGCGTTTTCAGTGGCGGGGACTGATGATGGACGTCAGCCGTCATTTTCTCCCGGTCGAGGTGCTCAAGCGCAACATCGACGGCATGGCCGCGGTGAAGATGAACGTCCTGCACTGGCACCTGTCGGACGACCAGGGATTCCGAGTCGAGAGCAAGCGATTCCCCAAATTGCAGGGAGACGGTTCTGACGGCCTCTACTACACGCAGGCGGTGATTCGCGACCTGATCGAATATGCGCATCAGCGCGGCATCCGCGTCATGCCGGAGTTCGACATGCCCGGCCACAGCCGGTCGTGGGTGATTGGATATCCCGATCTGGCCAGTGGTCCGGGGCCTTTCACGCTGGAAAACGGCGATCCCATCCTGGATCCGACGCGCGAATCGACCTATAAATTCCTCGACAAGTTCATCGAGGAAATGGCAAAGCTGTTTCCCGATGCCTACTTTCACATCGGCGGCGACGAGGTCGATGGCAAGCAGTGGGACGCGAATCCGAAGATTCAGGAATTCAAGCGCGCCCACGGCATGAAGAACAATCAGGATCTACAGGCGTACTTCAATAAGCGACTCGAAAAGATTGTGGCCAAGAATCACAAGATCATGGTCGGATGGGACGAGATCCTGCATCCTGATCTGCCGAAGAATATCGTGGTGCAATCCTGGCGCGGGCAGCAGTCGCTGGCGATCGCGGCGCAGCAGGGATATCGCGGGTTGCTGTCTTATGGATACTATCTCGACCTGATGTGGCCGGCGTCGCGGCACTACGCGGTCGATCCGCTGAGCGGCGCCGCGGCGAACCTTACGCCCGAGCAGAAGGCGCTGATTCTGGGCGGCGAATCGTGCCAGTGGGCGGAGTGGGTGACGCCGGAGAATGTCGATTCCCATATCTGGCCGCGGAACGCCGCGATCGCTGAGCGATTGTGGTCTCCGCAGAATGTGACTGACGTGAACTCGATGTACACGCGTCTGCGCGCGGTCAGTCTGGAACTGGAATCGTTCGGCCTGACGCATAACGCGGCACGTGAGCGGATGCTGCAGCGCATGGCCGGAACCGCCGACATCTCGGCATTACGCACTCTGGCGAATGTGGTCGAGCCGGTCAAAGATTACAACCGCTGGAGTGAAGAGGCGAAAGGTCCGATCGACTTTCACGCTCCCCTGAATCATTTGATCGACGCCGCGTATCCTGAGAGCGACACTGCCCGCGAATTCGGAGAGTTGGTCGAGAAATATATTCACAGCGGAGACCAGGACAAGGCGGCTGAGGAGCAAATCCGCAGGTACCTCACCTTGTGGAGCAAGAATGATCCCAAATTGCATGCGCAACTCGAAGGATCGTCCCTGCTGCAGGAGGATGTTCCGACCTCGCAAAATCTGTCGATGCTGAGCTCCGCCGGTCTCGATGCCCTGAATTACCTCGATCACGGGCAGGCCGAACCGGACCTGTGGAGGGCGCAGCAACTCGCGGTCATCGAGATCGCGAAGAAGCCGGTGGCCGGACTTCTGCTACAAGTCACCGGGCCCATTGAGCAACTGGTGCAGGCGGCTGGGCAGGCGCAATCGAAGTGATTGCCCCGGATGCCTTACGGTGATATCATGATATCACCGTAAGGAGTTCCGGGTGGCACAGCTGGTAGTCCGTAATCTGGAACAATCCGTGAAGGCGCGCCTGCAGCGCCGCGCCAAACGCCACGGCCGCAGCATGGAGGAAGAGGTTCGGGAAATTCTGCGCAATGCGGTGAACGAGCCTGAACGATCCGCTCCCGGTCTGGGGACTCAGATTGCGTCGCTGTTTGCAGGAAAAAAGTTGGATTGTGAAGTGGAAGAATTACGTGGGTATCCGCTGCGGGCGGTGTCGTTCGAGGACGAGTGATCGATGATCATTCTCGACACGAACGTCCTTTTGGCGCTGATGCGCAACGTCCCCGACAAGCATGTCGTGTCATGGCTGGATCGGCAAGCCCAAGGCTCGATTTGGATTACTTCGATCACAGTTCTTGAATTTGAGTTTGGGTTGCGGATCAAGCCTCTTGGGTCGCAAAGGACAGAGTTTTCTGAACAGTTCGCGCGACTTCTGGATTCCATCTATCATCGGATCGCGGTTTTTGGTGAGGAGGCAGCTCGCCTGTCGGCGAATCTCACGGCATCACGGCGACAAAATGGCAATGCGGCGGAACTGCGGGACAGCATGATCGCGGGAATCGTCCTGGCCAACCACGCAACTCTAGCGACCCGAAATACGGAGCGCTTCTCGGACGTTGCGGCAAGAGTCGTCAATCCCTGGTTGGAGTAAAAAGCTGGAATCCGGCGTGTTATCCTAGAAACATCAGCGGTGCGCCGTCTCGGGCGGATTTCTCCGCAATTCCTGAAGAAATTCAGAAAAAACATCTAGGAAGAAGCCAGAACTATGCTTTCAGTCAGCAACGTTTCGATGCGCTACGGCGCCAAGATTTTGTTCGAAGAGGTTTCCACTGCGTTCACGCCCGGAAAGCGATACGGCCTGACCGGCCCCAATGGCGCCGGCAAATCGACGTTCATGAAGTTGTTGAGCGGTGAACTCGATCCGCAGAAGGGGACGGTCGTCCGGCCGCGCAAGCTCGGCGTGTTGAGCCAGGACCAATTCGCCTTCGATCCATTCACCGTGCTCGATAGCGTCGTCATGGGTAACAAGCGGCTCTGGGCTGCCATGCAGGAGCGTGACGCCATCTACGCCAAGCACGACATGACCGACGAAGACGGCATGAAGCTCGGCGAACTCGAAGGCATCGTCGGGGAAGAAGATGGATACTCCGCCGAAAGCGATGCGGCAATCCTGCTGCAAGGGCTCGATATCTCCGAGGATCTGCACGCCCGCAGGATGAGCGAACTGCAGGGCGGACAGAAAGTCCGCGTGCTGCTGGCGCAGGCTCTGTTCGGCCATCCGCAGGCCTTGCTGCTCGACGAGCCTACCAACCACCTTGACCTCGATTCGATTCACTGGCTGCAGGGATTCCTGAACATCTACGACGGAGTGGTGATCACCATTTCCCACGATCGCCATTTTCTGAACAGCATCTGCACCCACATCGCCGACATCGATTACCAAACCATCATCACCTATACCGGAACGTACGACGATATGGTGGTGGCGAAGACGCAGGTGCGGTCGCAGATCGAAGGGCAGAATGCGCAGCGCGAGAAGAAGATCGCGCAGTTGAACGAATTCATTGCCAGGTTCGCCGCCGGAACCCGATCGAGCCAGGTGCAGTCGCGCCGCAAGGAAGTCGAGCGCTTGCAGGTGACGGAACTGGCGAAGTCGAACATTCAGCGCCCATTCATCAAATTCGAACAGAAGAGGCCGTCGGGCAAGCATATTCTAGAAATCGAGCATGTCGGGAAGTCGTACGGCAAGAATCAGGTTGTCCGCGATTTCACCGCCAGCATTGGGCGCGGCGAAAAGATCGCGCTCATGGGACGAAACGGGGCAGGGAAGACCACGCTGCTCAACGCTCTGCTGGCGAACTCTCCGACAACGCCGCAAGCTGAACTGCGTAAGACCAGCGGCTACGACGGACCGTTCGTCGACTCCGGCAAAGTGATCTGGGGACATGAAGCTTCCATTGGATATTTCGCCCAGGACCACCGCAGCCTGATCGAAGACGGTACAACCGTGATGGAGTGGCTGCACCAGTGGGATCCCGCGGCGGTAACGGAAGAGTTGCGCGGAATCCTCGGGCAGATGCTCTTTCAGCGGGATGAAGCGACGAAGTCAACCACCGTGCTTTCCGGCGGCGAGGCGGCGCGGGTACTTTTTTGCAAGCTGATGCTGCAGAAACCGAACGTGCTGGTGCTCGATGAACCGACCAACCATCTGGATCTGGAATCGATCAATGCCCTGAACATCTCGCTGCAGCGTTATCAGGGCACCGTGTTCCTTGTCACTCACGATCACGATCTGATCGATGAAGTGGCCACCCGCATCTGGCACTTCGAGAGCGATCACAAGATCACCGATTTCAAGGGGTCTTATGAGGAGTACCAGGCGGCGATGGTTGCAGTCTAGGTCTTAGAACCCGATCTTGAAAGCGTGTGAAAATAGAGTTGCACTAGTTTCGTTGCATGTAAATCAACCAGGTTCTCCACAGGTTTTCACAGGGTTTCGAGTTGCGTTGGCGGTCCAGGTTGAAGATAATGAGCGCGGACGCTTTTTGCGAGGCTCGCAGGGCGTTGCGCCAGTGGTCCTGTGTACAGTCGAACTGATCTACTCAGAATTCTGCATATCACTCCGCGCCAGTTGGCGAACTGGGAGCGGAACGGCTTAATTGCGTCCTCCGAAGCCTACAATTTCTCCGATCTTCTGGAACTCAAGAAAATCCGCGACCTGTGCGCGATGAGTGTGCGCCCAAACGTGATCCGGCAGTCGCTGGATGCCATGCGCAAACAAGCGGCTGGTGTCGAAAAACCGCTGCTCGAAGCCGGAGCCTGGTCGACCAGTAAGCACCGCGTCGCCTTCCGCCATGACGGCAAGCTGCTGGAGCCAATCGCCGGGCAATTCCTGATGGATTTCTCCGAGCGTGAAAAAGTTGTGACCAGCACCCCGGTGCCGCGGTCTGAGCCGAGCCCGCGGGAACATGAAATTGCATCCTGGTTTGCGCGGGGAATCGCTCTCGAAGAAGATCCGAACAGCCAATCCGAAGCCATCCTGGCCTACCACAAAGTTCTCGAAATCGACCCCGTCCATGCGGCGGCCCACATCAACTTAGGGACGCTTTACTACAACCGCCAGGATTTCGGGCGCGCCGAGATTCACTACCGCCGGGCCATTGAATCGGATCCGCGCTACGCGCTGGCCTACTTCGATCTCGGCAACGTGCTCGATGAAACGGGCCGCGTGCAGGAGGCAGTTGCAACCTACAAGACCGCGCTGCAACTGGCGCCAACGTATGCCGATGCCCACTACAACCTTGCGCTCGCGTTTGAAAAGCTGCGCGAGCCCCGCAAGGCCCTCAAGCACTGGCAGGCTTATGTGAGGCTGGACACATCCGGCCCCTGGTCGGTGCATGCCCGCAGCCAGATCAAACGCATCCTGCAATCGGATGGATTGAAGCTGGTCTACAAGCGCGAATAGGCAGCGCCTCACAACCTGGCGATCGACGGGACAGCCGAGGCGGCTGTCGCTACGCAATCCACAAAAAACACGAGATCCCATCTTTGCCTTGCCTTTGCCGCGAGCAGCAATGATGGGATCTCTTTGTCTGTAAAGTGATCTACGCGACTGCCGGCTCTTTGTGGCGCGTTGTGTGCGTCTTGTTCGATGCCTGTCCGAGGAAGCGAATCAGTTCGCGATTTACTTCGTCGGCATGAGTCCAGGCAACGTTGTGCGGGCCGTCTTTGATCACGACAAGTTCGGCGCCCTCGATCAGCTTGGCCGTGCGCTGACCGGCGGAGGCAAATGGAACGATCCGGTCGGCGTCGCCGTGGATGACCAGCGTGGGCACGTCGATCTTCGCGACATCCTGCCGAAAATCTTCATGCCATGCGGGCACGCAGGCTACGCTCGCCGTCGCCGAAGAGATCGTGGCAACGTTCCAGCTTGCCTGCACCGCCTGCTCGCTGACGCGTTTTCCGAGCAGAAGGTCGGCGTTGTAGAAGTTCTTGAAAAACTCGGTGAAGAAGGCGTAGCGATCCCCGGCAACTGCCTTTTCAATGCCTTCAAACACCGCGGCATCTACCCCTTCAGGATTGTCTTCGGTCTTTAGCAGATACGGCGGTACGCCACTGATAATCACCGCCTTGGCGACGTCCCTGGAACCATACCTTCCGATATAACGCGCGACCTCGCCGCCTCCCATTGAGAAGCCGACGAGCACGAAATCGCGCAGCTTCAGGTGAGTAACGACCTTTCGGAGATCTTCGGCAAACGTGTCGTAGTTGTAGCCGCTGGTGGGCTGGCTCGACTTGCCAAATCCGCGGCGATCGTAGGCAATCACGCGATAGCCTTCATTGAGAAGCACGGGAATCTGCTTCTCCCAGGATGCACTGCTAAGTGGATATCCGTGGATCAGCACTACAGGCTGTCCGGAACCGTGGTCTTCGTAATAGAGGTGAATGGAAGTGGAATTTTCTTTTCCTGCATCAATGTATGACATGGAATCCTCCTGATTCTTTCGTGAGAGGTTGACTGAGAGGTTTGGGTTCGGCTGTTAGGTCGATGGTACACCTCGAAACCCGTGGGTGTAGGTTGAAAGTTTCCCACAGCAAAATTGATTCGTTCGTGCAAGCACGGTCCGGGCTGGATCGGATCAGCCGTACTGACCCTGCTAGACTCAAATGTTTGGAGGTGGACATTGCAAGGGGTCTATATTCTCTCGGCGGTCCGGACACCAATCGGAAAGTTTGGCGGATCGCTGGCGTCGCTCTCCGCGGCCGATATGGGCGTTGTGGCTGCCAAAGCCGCCATGGAGCGCGCCGGAGTTCAGCCCGATCAGATACAGGAGACGATCTTTGGCAACGCGCGGCAGGCCGGCGGCGGGCCGAATCCTGCGCGGCAGATCTCGGTGCGCAGCGGCGTGCCGCAGGAAGTCCCGGCCTATACGGTGAACAAGGCGTGCGCATCCGGCATGAAGTCGATTGCGCTCGCTTACCAGGCAATTACGCTCGGAGAGTCGAGCTGCATTCTGGCCGGTGGCACCGAGTCCATGTCGCGGCTTCCTTATTATCTTGATGGCGCGCGCTGGGGATATAGGTTAGGCAATCAAGAACTGGTCGACGGAATGTATCGCGACGGATTTTTTTGTCCGCTGGCGAAGATGGTGATGGGAGAGACCGCGGAAGTCCTGGCGCAGGAATACAAAATCACGCGCGACGAGCAGGATGAGTATGCGCTGATATCGCAAACACGGGCGGCGCGCGCGGTTGCCGGCGGCCGGCTTGATGCGGAGATCGTGCCGGTCACGATCGAAGGGAAGAAGGGAGCGGCCGTTTTCGCGCGCGATGAGCACCCCTTTCCAGATGCAAGCATGGAAAAACTGGCAAAGCTCGCTCCCGTGTTTTCGAAGGCGGGTACGATCACCGCGGGGAATTCGTCTGGAATCACGGATGCCGCTGCTGCCACCGTGGTCGCCAGCGAATACTTCGTGAAAGAAAATAATCTGAAACCGCTCGCGCGGATCGTCGCCGTGACGTCCGCTGGCGTCGATCCCCGAACCATGGGAATCGGGCCTGTTCCCGCGCTGCAGAAACTCCAGGATAAATACAATCTGCGGCTTCACGACTTCGGTCTGGTGGAACTCAACGAGGCCTTTGCCGCACAAGTGCTCGCCTGCGACCGTGCTCTGCACTTCAATCGCGACCGGTTGAACGTGAACGGCGGCGCCATTGCTCTTGGTCATCCGATCGGTTGCACGGGCACGCGCATCACGGTGACGCTTCTGCATGAAATGTTGAAGCGCAACACCAAGCGCGGTGTTGCCACACTTTGCGTCAGCGGCGGCCTGGGCATGGCGTTGGCGCTGGAAAATGTGGTCTAGCCCACGGGTTTTCGCTTACGGATATTTCGGAGCTCTTCTCCACTGGAGCAAAGAGCATCGCGCTTGACCTCGCACTCACGGGTTCTGCTATGCTGTCGACCGACCGTTTCCCCTGTTCGTTGAATTTCTGCCCCTTATTTTTCGAAGGAGAGCTTCCATGCTGCGACCCATGGTAAAGAGTTCATGTCTGATCGTCTGCCTGTTGGCGGCGAGCTTTGCGCTGGCCCAGGAGTTCTCGGCCGACATTGTCAATACCGGCCGGGAAGGTGCTGGCAAGAAGGCGAAGATTTATTTTGCCAAGGATAAAATGCGGATCGAGTCGGCCGAGCAGAGAGGCGGCGGCGCTGTGATTGTGGATCTTGCTGCGCACACCTCGACGATCCTCATGGATCAGCAACACATGTATATGGAAATGCCGGTTCAGATGGCAGATAAAAGAGACCCATATCACTTTTTCCACATTGGCGACGTGGAGAACGCCTGCTCCGACTGGCTTGCCCAGCCGTCGAATAAAGGTGGTACCTGCCATAAAGTCGGGACCGAAACCGTGAACGGCCGCAGCGCCGTGAAATATGAAGGCACAAACGCCGAAGGAAAAAGTGGCACGGTCTGGCTCGATCCGAAGCTGCACTTTCCGCTGAAGTGGCAGGGCGAGAACGGACAGACTGGGGAACTGCAAAATATTAAAGAAGGTTCGCAGCCCGCGAGCCTGTTCGAGATTCCAGCGGGCTATCAGAAGTTCGATATGGGCGGCACGATGCAACACCAGAACTAAGGTTTGAAGCGAACCGTTCGGCCGGTCTTTCCGTCATTCTGGCTCGAGCTTGCTGCACCTGAACGCCTCACGCTTCATTGCACCGGGAAAAATGCGCCACTATACTCAGTCTAGAAGTTGGCGCTTTTCCCGGAGCCGCAATGTCGCTATCCGCCGTAATCGTCGATGACGAGCAACTTGCCCGTGACGAGCTTGCCTACTTGCTCAAAAATGCCGATGACGTCGATGTCGTCGCTCAGGGCAAGAACGGCCTCGAGGCCGTTAATCTCATCAAAGAGCACAATCCCGACCTCGTTTTCCTGGATGTGCAAATGCCGGGCCTCGATGGCTTCGGAGTAATCAAGAAGCTGCTCGACCGCAAGATTCCTCTTCCCAAGATCGTGTTTGCCACCGCCTTTGATCAGTACGCCGTCAAAGCCTTCGAAGTGAATGCCGTCGACTATCTGCTGAAGCCGTTCGACAAGAAACGAGTGGCCCAGGCAATCCAGAAAGCGCGTACCCCGGGCACGATGCCGGCCGAAAAGTTCGAGACCCTTGTGCGCATGCTGGAATCACAGAAGCAGCCGGCGACGAAGATCCTCCTAAAGGCGGCGGGACGAATGTTCCTGATCGATCAAAGAGACATCTGTTACGCGTGGATTGAAGACGGTGTCATCACAGTGGTCACGGCTGGTGCGGCCGGGATGGAAGGCCAATCGAATTGCCGCACCCTCGAAGAGCTGTTGGACAGCCTCGATCAGAAGTTATTTTGGCGCGCCCACCGCTCCTATCTGGTGAATATCAACCGTATCCGCGAAGTCGTCCCCTGGTTCAAGAGTTCCTACCAGCTGCGGATGGACGACAAGAAGCAGGCCGAGATCCCAGTCAGCCGGGCTCAGACCAAGCGACTGCGAGAGCTGTTCGGACTCTGACGGTGCACTGTGACATTCGCAAAGGTCATCCGTCCGTTTGGTACTCGCGGGTGCAGACGGTTGAGATCGCGCCGTGCGGCTGAAGTTCTCCGCATCTTCGACTGTTCTCAGCAGATCCTGTATCAGCGTCCCGGTATACATTCAGCATCTCCGCCAAAAGGCCTGCGGAGGAGTCTTCAAAAAAGCGCCGGAGGACGGCGAGCAAAAGAAGCCGCCCTCCGGTCTTCCTAGGGGGGAAGGTTAAAACGTTAGAGCTTCCAGCCCGGTACGGTCTCGAATTACCAACATCGGACCGTCGAGCCGGATCAATCGCTTTCTTCGCAGATCCGTCAAAAGCCGTGTAACTGTCTCCCGGGAGGCGCCGATCCGGTGCGCCATCTCTTCGTGAGTCATGGTGGTGTGAATCTTGGTTTCGAATTCGCCCTGTTCCAGTGGTTTTTGTGAGAGCAACAACCTTGCCAGTTTGCCCGTGGATGAACGAGCGAGTATCAGATCGTGGATGTCACGCTGTGCCGAACGGAAGTCACGGCTCAGGCACTGTGCGGTGTGCAGGCCGATCTGGCTGTGCGTTTCCATCAGCTCGAGAAAATGCTTTCGTTCCACGAAGCAGAGCTGGCACGGCGTCGCAGTTTCCGCGGTAGCCTCGTATCCCATGCCCGAAACCGTTGCGCTCAGGCCAAGCGGGTCGCCGGCGTTGGCGGATTTCAGAAGCAAAATCTTTCCTTCGCGCGAGGTGGTCGAAAGATTTACTTTTCCAGAGCACAGAATAAACACTCCGCGCGATACCTGTCCCTGGACAAAAAGAATGGCGCCGGCCGGCAGCGTGCTTTTATGGCTGGCTTCATCCCACGCTTCGAGGGCGGGTTCCGAAAAACGGCAGAAATGGCTTCCGTCCCTGCACTCGCACCCCAAACATGTTTCGATGATGGCGAGCCCGTAGGACGCGCTGGCCTCAGCCTCGGCACTCGTCGGGCGCTTCTTCTTCGGAACGGGTTCCGACGACACGTGGCTTCCGATTCCGCTGAGGTGACGCGAACCCGCGAGCAGGGCCTGCGCTTGGGCGCGCGTTTCGCTGTCCGGACTTTGAGCGGCCGCGATCAATTCCCATCCGGTGCTCGGATCCTCATCCCGTTCCCACGCGAGATAGCAGCTAAACAGATAGAGTGGATCGACCCTATTCCTCGCCGCCTCCGTGAGTTCACGGTCTAACGGGCCAATTCCATCCGGCAGTGAGGAATAGGAGTTATTGGTCAGCCCGCCTGGGACATCGTCCGGATAACTACCGCGTTCTCGGTTAGTGAGTGCGTGCCGGGTTCGAGGAGCCGAAGAGGTGAGATCGAGACTGCTTCCGGGCACACCCGGGAACAGGGTTTGATACTTATTGACTAACAGCACGTTGCTACTCCACTCGAAGATCTGCTTAGCGCCTTACACTTCTGTTTGGAACTGGGACAGTCTTACCCAAGGCAGGGAATTGCGGGGTAACGCCGGCCAGAGGCTAAGAACCAGCAGCTAGTGCATCTGGCGTGCCGAAACAGGAACGGTGATTTTCAAGAAGGGAACTTCCCTGTTTGGAACGAGTTGTGCGTGCTGTTGCGAAGGGCGGTGCAGCCGACAATGTTGCCGAAATCTCGGCAGGCGACGACTAAACGTCACACGCTGATTTTGTAGCATGTTACCGGGCCCAGGACGGCTAGCTTCGAGGCGGAAAATAGTCCTTGCGCGTGATCTTCAGCCGCTGCATTTTGGACTGCAAAGTCGTTCTTTTCAGTCCCAGGCGGCGAGCCGCACCTTTTGGACCGGAAATCACCCCTCCCGTTTCACGCAGCACCCGAATGATGTGCTGCCGTTCGGCGTTGTCCAGGGTGTGGTCCGTCGCTGTCTCGGCCGTACGCGGGCTTCGCAACTCAGAAAGCGGCACGCGCAATGCGCTTCCTCTACTGAGGATGACCGATCGCTCCATCAGGTTTTCACGCTCTCTAATGTTCCCTGGCCATGAATATTCCAAAAGCGCATGTATGGCTTCGGTTGGAATCGATTCGATGTGGCGATTCATCCGGCTGGAAAATTTATGCACGAAGTAGCGGACCAGCCGGGGTATATCGTCGCGCCTCTCTCGCAACGATGGAACGTGAATCGGGAATACGCTCACCCGGTAAAAAAGGTCGCTCCGGAACTGATGTTGCATGACGCTCTCGTGCAGATCCCGATTTGTCGCGGTAACCACGCGAAGGTTCACTCGAATCGTGCGATTGCTGCCCAACCTCTCGAACTCCTGATCCTGGAGCACCCGCAGCAGTTTGGGCTGAACCTCCAGCGGGATCTCCCCGATCTCATCCAGGAAAAGGGTGCCTCCATCCGCCAGCTCAATTCGTCCCACCCTCTGGCTGATTGCGCCGGTGAAGGCTCCTTTCTCATGGCCGAAAAGTTCGCTTTCGAGCAAGCCTGTGGGGATTGCGGCGCAATTGAGCTTCACGAATGGGCCATCTTTGCGGCGGCTCATGCGGTGGATCGCCCGTGCGATCAGTTCCTTTCCCGTACCCGTCTCGCCGAGAATCAAAACCGTCGCCTCGCTCGAGGCTACGGTGGAAACCTGATCGAGCGTCTGCCGCAGAGCAAGGCTCTCACCTATGATCTCGGCGAATTCACCTTCGGCCCGCACTGCTCCTTCGAGATACTTGCGCTCCTGGCTCAACCGCTCCTCGAGCGCGTGGATTTCGTTAGCGGCGCGGCGGTTTTCGATTGCCAGAGCCAGCTGCCCGGCCACCTGCTCCAGGATCTTTAGATCATCCGATTGAAACGCTCCGGTTCGAGTACTGCCCAGCACGAGCACTCCCAAGGGCCCGCTTGGCCGCAGCAATGGAACGCAGCAAAGCGATTTCAGCCCCTCAGCCAGAAAATTCTTCGCAGCGTCGCTATGGAAATTTCGCAAGTCCTCATTTGAAAAAATCCGCGGCGATCGCTGGTGAAAGACATGAGCGGACGGACTTTCACTGCTTGCGGCCTGAGCGGCGGAGATCAAGCCCCTGCCAAGCGGGAAGTCGATCGACTGTGAGATCAGCAAATCGCGCCCCGGTTCGTGCAAAGAAAAGCTGGCGTATTCGTGGGACAGTACCCGGCGAATTCTCGCAGAGATCCTGGGAAAAAGCTTGGGCAGGTCTGCGTCTGACGCGACGATGCTGCTGACCTCAAGCAGCATCTGCAGTCGCCGCCTTTCCTGCTGTAGGGTTTGGGCTAACGTTTCGGCCGATGATGGCAACTTAGCCTGCCTCTGAGTTCAGCTGTCAGGGACCCGCTCATTTGTGTGAAGCCGGACTTATCCGGCTACTGCACTTCCACGTTCCGTAAATGACGCAGGCGGAGAAGTCCCCGAAAAGACACAGGCAAGATTCTGAATTTGCCCGGGAACCCTCGAAAGGCGGGCTGAGTACGAGCTACCACGAGAAAAACCCTCGGCGGCACGAATTGGCGCCGGGCGGGGAAAGACTACGTTTCGCCGTTCAACCGAGAAAGACACGAAGGCCAATACGTCCTCCGTTTGCCTCCCCCTCAAAAGGCAGACGATTACCGCCGCTGAATTATACCCACCCTGTCAAATGTCTCGACTAAGTGTTGGTATTCTTTCGTTTACTGGAACGATCAGGGACCCGATAGTTTGGGCGAGCTCTGACCTATAATTTTGAAAATGGCCCGCGGATGGGAAAGCAAATCGGTTGAGGCACAGCAGGCTGAAGCGAGCGAGAAGGCTCAAAAGCCGCGGGTGAAATTGACCCCGGAAGCCGCCGCCCGTCTCCGCGAACGCGAAAATCTCCGCCTCGCGCGGCAGAGACTGCTGCAGCAGCTTTCATCGAGTCAGAATCCCAGGCATCAAACTCTTCTGAATCTTGCGCTTTCCGAACTCGATAAGAGGCTCAAGGGGCTGGATGAATAGCCGTCGATAGTAACTATTAATGAAGATCGGGGACGTTTGTACGAATCTGTTGTGCCAGACTAAAACTTCTGTACGACGACTGATCGTTCGTTGCCGAGACCGGCAACGATTGCAACGCGACCTGGCGTCGAGCCGGCTTGGCCCTCTGCTACTCTGATCACTTCCGCCGGTCGCGTTGCGATTTTTCAGTTTTTCAGTTCGGTGATTCTTGCCTTGTCAGGCTGCGCGTTCCGCGCGTGTATTTGCGCTGTCGGAGATCTGCGTCAGAACCTGGTCGGCGTGCTTCTCTTCGTCGAGGGTCTTTTGCAGCAGTTCGGCCTGATCGGCATAACCCAGAATCTCGGCGTAGGTTCTCACCGTTCCATAGGCCGCCATTTCATAGTGTTCTACTTTCTGGGCCGCGCCAATGATTCCGGCGTCGCGGATGGCATCGTCCGTAGCGTCCTTGATGATGTCTTCGCCCTCGGTGATCAGTGCCGCAATTCCTTTGTTCTTCTTGTTATCGACGTCACCGGTCGCGTTCCGCAGAATCTGTTCGAGACGGGTCACATGTCCTCTGGTTTCTTGTAAGTGAGTCTCCAGAGCCTGCTTCAATTGCGGATCCCTCGATTTGTTGATCATGACCGGAAGAGCGTCAACGATCTGCCTTTCGGCAGAATGAAGGTGTTGCAGTTGGTCCACGTAAAGTTTCTTGAGGTTATCGAGATTGGCTGACATAAATTTCATCGTTTCTCACTCCGTGTTAGTAGTTTTCTACCTCTATCCAACACTTAAATGGAGACGAAACCGATGGCAATACAGCGAAGCGCGGACTTCAAACCAGCTTTTCCGGAACGTTAGAGGACGTACTGCTCCAGGGTAGACCCACTGGACCCATTGCAGTCGCCTTCCTGTGGAGCCCAGAAAGGCTGGCAAACGCCGAGCGACCCGGTAGTGGGCCTGTGTCATACGAACGACTACCGAGCGACCCAGCAACTTGACGAGAACCCCATTTGGGCGTAACCATTAACTTATAGAATGGCGTCTTATAGAGTTTGAAGCATACAGATCTGCTGGAATTGCTGGATTGAGCCGGCACAGACCCGGTAGCTACGATCTCCACTGCGAAAGTTCCCGGCGGCGGGGATACGGTGCGCATCTCAAGCCTCTCGCTGACGTCTTGTCTTCGAGTTACTTTTAGGATTATTCCCGTGAAAAAAAGATCAAAAGGCACGGCTGTTCAGGAATGGGCGACACAGATCACGGCCTTGCGAGAACGGCTTGGAATCAACCAGGCGGAACTGGCCAGAAGATTGGAATGCTCTGCCATGACGGTTTCCCGCTGGGAGCGGGGACTTCTGAAGCCGTCCGCAGAACACTTCATTCAATTCGGCAATTTGGGCAACAAGAACGAGGCTTGGTTCTTTTGGGAGATAGCCGGCATTCAGGCCTCGAAAATGATCGACTCTCTGAGCAACTCGGGTCGCGCGCGGCGAGGCTTCGATATGCCGCCGCTCGACAAGGCTCGCGCCGGGCCCACCGCCGCACATATGGAGAAAATAGCGGCTCTTGTCGGACTCCCGCTGCTGAAGGTTGTGGTCGGAACCCATGGCGGACAGGGCGACCGTCGCTCCGGCCTGCGGGCTATTCCCTCCACCCAAATCATTGGTGCCCCGGCTCCCTGGTGCCCGAACCCGGCCTATACCAGTTTGTTACACGTCCGCGGACATTCCATGGAACCTCTCATCCGCAACGGGGACATTCTGGCTGTGGATTCCTTCCAGACCGAACGAGAGAATCTGTACGGCAAGATCGTCATCGCGGCAAATGAGAAGCAGGGATTATGCGTTTCCCGGCTCAACCACTACGAGAATCTCGACGTCCTGGAGGGCGAGAATCGTGAACACGACCCACTCATCCTCAATAGGGCGAGCGGCTGGCGCATCGTGGCTAGGGTCTTGTGGTGGATTTCGGCAGCTCCCTGAACGAACGATCACTGTTCGGTCCCTCCGCGCCGAATTGACACCTCTCGACGCGCGCCCTACAGTTTTGCCACACATCAGAAAGCAGTCGTTCCGCCGTCGTGGCAAAGATGATCGGCAGTTTCTTCTATGAAGAAAAAGAAACCATTCCGCAAGGAAGCACCGACGAACGTACATCGGCCTGAAAAAAATCCGGAAATTCAAGAGCCGGGTGCGTTTCCGATTGTCGGCGTCGGAGCTTCGGCGGGCGGCTTCGAGGCTTTCAGCGAACTCCTAAAGAACCTTCCCGAGAACACCGGCATGGCTTTCGTGCTGGTACAACACCTGGATCCCAGCCACTCGAGCGTGCTCTCCGAGATTCTTTCGCGGACCACCAAGATTCCTGTCGTGGAAGTCACCGACGGAATCAAAGTGCGTCCCAATCGCATTTACGTGATCCCCGCGAACACCACCATGATGCTGCGCGATGGCGAGCTTCGCCTGGGCGCGCGGTCGTTGATCCGGGGCCAACATCTGCCCATCGATACCTTTTTTCAGACAATGGCGGAAGAGCGAGGCAATCAGGCCATCGGAGTGATTCTGTCCGGCACCGCTTCCGATGGCACGGAAGGTTGCCGCGCCATCAAGGCGGGGGGCGGAATCACCTTCGCTCAGGACGAAAAGTCGGCCAAATTCGTAAGCATGCCGAGAAGCGCGGTTCTTGCCGGCTGCGTCGATTTCGTCATGCCTCCCAAACAACTGGCCAAAGAATTGACCAGAATTGGGCAACATCCCTACCTCGCCGAAAAAAAGACCAAGATCCCCTCAAATGGAATGGAGAGCAACGACCTGAATCGGCTTCTTAATCTTCTCCGGGAAGCATCGGGAGTCGATTTCGCTCTTTATAAGCAGACAACCCTGCAGCGCCGGATTCGCCGCCGCATGGTGCTTCATCACGTCGCGAGTGTGAAAGGTTATCTCGCGTATGTTCGCAAGAATCCCAAGGAACTCGATGAACTCTACCGCGACATTCTGATCCATGTGACCGGTTTCTTCCGCGACAAGCACGCCTACGAAGCATTGACGGAGCGCGTTTTTCCGGCGCTCTTCCAGTCGAGAAAGCTTGAGGACAATCCGATCCGCATATGGATTCCGGGCTGTTCCACGGGAGAAGAGGCATATTCGATCGCCATCTGCCTGCTCGAATTCCTGTGGGAAAAAGCTCGAACCGGCTCTCCTGACCCGATTACTACGAAGGCGGTCCAAATCTTCGCCACCGACATCAGTGAATCCGCTCTGGAACGCGCCCGTTTAGGTTTCTACAGCGAGGCGGCTGTTGCCGATGTTTCTCCGGAACGGCTTTCGCGTTTCTTCGTTCGCCTGGATGGCGGATATCAGATCAACAAATCGATTCGCGAGATGTGCGTCTTCGCGCGCCAGAACCTTGCCAAAGATCCTCCCTTTTCGAATCTCGATCTCATTACCTGCCGCAATCTCCTGATTTACCTTACTCCGGAGCTGCAGAAGCGCGTCATTCCCACTCTCCATTACGCGCTGAAGCCCGATGGATACCTGATGCTGGGTGGTTCGGAAAGTTTAGGTGCGTTCTCCGATCATTTTGTCCTGATCGACAAGAAGCACAAGATCTATCAGAAGAAGCGAACCGCTGCCCGCCTGATCACTTACTTCACCAGCACCGATTACGCAGTGCGCAAGCCCGAACTCGCACGGCGTATGCCCCCTCGGCCCAGCGCTTTAACGGTCGATAAGGAAGTGGAGCGAGTTTTGGCGAATCGCTTCGTCCCCGCCAGCATCGTGGTGAACGATCAAATGGAGATTGTGCAGTTTCGCGGGCGTACGGGCGCCTATCTCGAGCCGGCTTCCGGCCATCCCACTTTCAGCCTGTCCAAAATGGCTCGCGAGGGGCTGCTGGTCGACCTGCGCGCCGCGCTGACTAAGGCCAGCAAGGCGAACGCCACGGTTCGAGCCGATCGCGTGCAGGTCAAGACCGACGGCCATGCGAAGGAAGTCGACCTGGAAGTGATCCCTGTACGAGGTCAGGGATCGAGCGAGCGATTCTATATCGTCGTCTTCCAGGATTCGCGCCGGACTATTGCAGAAAGGGAGCCTTCCCCTCGTGAGAAAGCTACGCCGCGGGACCGCTCGTTTGTTTCGCGCGAGAATGAGCATCTGAAGCGCGAATCCTCGCAGCTTCGTGAGCAGCTGAAAGCTCTGATCGAAGAGCACGAAACGACGTCCGAGGAATTCAAAACGGCGAATGAAGAAGTTCTCTCCAGCAACGAGGAACTGCAGAGCACCAACGAAGAATTAGAAACTGCCAAGGAAGAGTTGCAGTCGAGCAATGAAGAACTTACTACTCTCAACGAGGAACTCCAGAATCGCAATACCGAGCTAAGCCTGGCCAACAACGATCTCCTGAACCTGCTCGGCAACGTGAATATTCCCGTTGTCATGGTCGGGAACGACGTGCGCATCCGCCGCTTCACTCCTCCCGCGCAGAAGTTGCTCAATCTCATTCCCGCAGACATGGGACGCCGGCTCAGGGAAATTCGCCCGAATCTCGACCTGGAAGATTTCGAAAGCGTCGTGCGGGCCACGATCGAAACGTCGACAATGCACGAGCAGGAGGTTCGCGAAAAAGACGGCCCCTGGTACCTGATGCGCGTGCGCCCTTACAAGACATGGGACAGCAAAATCGAAGGCGCGGTCATCAGTTTCCAGGATATCGACGAGTTCAAGAGAAGTGTGATCGAGAGCCGCAACTACGCCGACGCACTCATTCAAAATGCGCGCGAAGCTCTGTTGATTCTCGACGCAAATCTCCGCATCTCCGCGGCGAATCCCGCTTTCGCCAAACTTTTTCATATGTCGCCGCAAGACGTGCAAGGGCACGTGCTGACCGAAATTGCCGGAGGCCGCTGGATGCCCCTTGGCTTGCGCGAACGCCTGCAGGAGGTTGTTGGCCAGGGCACCCGCGTCGACGAAGTCGAATTTCAGCATGAATTCCCCAAGCTTGGCACCAGAACCATGCTCTTCGATGCGCGCCGAATTGAACCGGCCCGCGGACGGCAACTGGTTTTGCTTTCCATTGAGGACATAACCGAATACAAATTGCATTTCGATGACCTGCAGACTCATTCCGCGCTCCTCGAGCTGGCCAGTGACGCCATCCTGGTGCGTGATCTGTCGGGAACCATTCAGCTGTGGAATCTAGGCGCCGAGCGCATCTATGGCTGGAGAAAGACTGAAGCGATTGGGAAAAATGTCTCGGAGTTGCTGAAAACTGTTTCCCCGATTCCTTTTTCCAAACTCGACAAACAGCTTCAGCGCAGCGGCTATTGGGAGGGCGAACTTGTCCACACCCGCAAGGATGGGCAGCAGAGAACAGTCCAGAGCCGCTGGTCCATCCAACGCGAAGGCGATTCTCCGACCATCCTCGAACTGAACACCGACATCACCGAGCGCAAACTTTATGAAGACGAACTGCAGAGGCTCTCGGGACAACTGATGCAGGTGCAGGATGAAGAACGCCGCCGCATCGCCCGCGACCTGCACGATTCGACTGGCCAGAAGCTGGTGGCTCTGAAAATGATCATTGCGCAGAGAAAAGATTCTGCTTCGCGGGCCGAGCAGATGAAGCTGGTCGACGACGTTCTCCAGGAGATCCGCACGGTCGCCCAACTCCTGCATCCTCCTTTGCTGGAGGATGCCGGATTACTCTCCGCGGCGCGATGGCTCGTCGAGGGCTTCAGTTCCCGCTCCGGGATCAAAGTTGCCCTCAACGTTTCTGATGGAATCGGCCGGCTTTCGGCGAATGCGGAACTCGCTCTCTTCCGCGTGATTCAGGAATCCTTGAATAACATTCACCACCATTCCGGCGCAAGTTCGGCCGCAATCGATGTGGTGAGGAGCGATGGCTCCCTGATATTGCAGGTCACCGACGACGGCCATGGCATGCCGCATGCCCAAGCGCACGGATCCGCGCCCCCGACTCTCGGCGTCGGACTTCTCGGGATGCGCGAACGCATGTCGCAACTCGGTGGCCAGCTGACCATCAAGTCCGGCGAAACTGGCACTACCGTCGAAGCACAACTGCCTCTGAAACCCAACTTGAAAGACTAACTTCACCTTTGGTTTGAAATCGGATGTCCCACTGGTCTTTCCCGATCGGGCGCCTTTGATCGCGCGGAGATCTGCTTTTCTCGAGCGGGCTCCGATCGGTTTCTTCATCCGCCCTCGGGAGAAGACAATTCACAGCAGAATTGCTTAGCCGTCGCGTTATATGCGCGCATTAGGGGAATCACTGTATTGTCGCTGCGAACTTTCCGTTGTGTACTGAAGTTGTACTTTTTCTCTCCAGCAACAGCGACAGATCCTTCCGTTTGTAGTCAGACGCGGGAGCTTAGCAATCGCCTTCGCGGACGCCGCACTGAAGTGGAAGACTCGGGCCAACTCTCACGTTCGCAGTAATCAAACGGGAGTAATCCAATGGTAGTCAACGCCAACCCGATTCCTTCGACCATTCATCGCGAAACTGATTCTGCGCCCGGCTCTCACCGGAGCCAGCCGTGGTATCTCGCCTACCGGGACGCTCTTTTTGAAACGGATCGCGGCCGCGTCCGGGAACGCATCAGCCACGCGGAACGCATGATCATTTATCGCGAGCGCGAACTGTTCTCGCTCGAGAATTCACTCAGCGAACAGCGCGCCTTAGGCACCGCGCTCCACGCTCTACGCGCCCTTCGCTCCTGTTTCGGAGTTTGGCGTTCTTGACCTGCCGGCCCGGAACTCTCGAGGTTGTCGCCGCATGAATCATGATGAAGTATTGCTTCTATTCCAGCGCTATCTCGCGGCCGGACTCCGCGCCAAACATCCCGAAAGCGCTGTCCCATGGCCTCCGATAACGCAAGAAGAAGGCGCGCTCCTGGATCCGATTCGTCATATGCAGGAGCGCGCCCGCGACTCGACCTTCCAACTTCGCCTTCAGCGGCAAGGCCTCGCTGGAGCGAGTTGGCTCGACGCAACATAAAGCGTAAGCCGCGCAAAAATCATCACGCCAGCCCCTCTGAAGTGCAGTAAGCAAGACCGCATTCCAGGCAACGACAATCTGAAATCCAAAGTTCTATAAGTGAGGTCATTATGTATCACCACGTAAAAAAATTGATGTACACGGTGAACGTTGCAACTCCCGATCCGCGTTTTGGCCGAATGCTGCTCGAACAATTCGGCGGCGCCAACGGAGAACTCGCCGCTGCCATGCAGTATTCGATTCAGGGCTTGAATTGCGATGATCCCGCCCGTAAGGATCTTCTGATGGATATCGGCACCGAAGAGATCAGCCACCTCGAGGTGGTCGGTCATCTGGCTCGCCTGCACCTCCGGCCGACAAAGTCTGGTCGCGACGCTGCCGACGCCGATCCCATGGTCGCCATCGCGGGAGGCGGAGGCGTGAATCTCTGCAACTCCAGCGGTGATCCGTGGACCGCCGACTATCTGAAGATTACGGGCGAGCTCGACGTAGACCTGCGCAGCAACATCGCCGCCGAAGCCCGCGCCAAGATCGTCTATGAACGCTTGATCGATTTCTGCGAGGATCCCGGATCCATCGACGCGCTGCAATTTCTGATGACGCGCGAGATCACGCACGTGAAAGCTTTCACCCTCGCTCTGGAAAGTCTGGGCAAGAAGCCGTTTTCTATCGGTCAGATCGAACCAACCCCGGGTCTGGTGGATGAGTATTTCAACGACTCCACCGGCGAAGGCGACTTCGGCGAAAAAGATGTACGCGGACCGTGGAACGAGGGCCATTCATGGAAAGTGCGCGAGTTCCGCGAATTCGAGCACGGCGTTGAGCGCCTGCATCCGGTGGAGGCAGGCAGGAAGATCAGCCGGTCCAAAACTACGGAACGCAAGACCGCGTAGCTGCGGATAGTGTTTGATTGTTGAATTCTTGATTGTTGAATGGAAACCTCTGCAGCTTCGCGGTTGCTTCATGCCGAGCGGGTTCCATTCAACAATCACCATTCAACAATTAACCTGCAGGCCGGAGGTGAACATCGTTTCACCCCTGAAAGCCTTGTGCGCGCCTTGACCACCCCAAACACGAGTGTTAGTTTCGGATCACACGTGACTTTGCGGGGGACATTCTTCTGAGCCCGGCCGGGAAACCGCCTGACATCATCGATCTTCGCCGGCGCGAGTTTCTGGTCCGATTCTGTGCGGGAGCCGGCGCAACTCTGCTGCCGTCCAGCCTCTGGGGCCTGAACTTTCCGGAGCCGCCATCGTCGGCAATTCCGCTGGATTCCGGCAGCAAGACTCAGTTCTATCTCCGCCCCCGCTATCGCACCGAGCGTCCGCTCGATTCTGTTTTATCCAAGGTCAATGCCTCACTGGACCATTTCTCCAGCGAGAAATATGCGGACAAGATCAATACGATTCTTGCCCGATGGAGCGCCAGCCTCATGCAGTCTCCTTCGGAGACTTCGGCGATCTCACAGAGCCTTGCGGCGAACTTTTCAGGCTCGTCCCCGCGCGCGGTTGAATCTGCAAGCGTGCGGTCCGACGCGATGCTCGAAGTGCGGCGCAACAAGTTCTCGGATACCGCAACTCTGAACCGCGAATCGTTTTTGCGAGAATGGCATTCGGGTCTGGCAGACTTCTCCAAAATCCTCGTCGCCGAATTTCAAATTACCGCGATCGACGCGGGAAATGCCTCGGATCCGCCCGCCCAGGTTGGAACTCGCGTCCGTTACGAGATTATCGGAACGGGCGCAAAGTTCTATCGCGAGCAGCGCGTAGGCGAATGGCTCATGGCCTGGACGCCCGCCGCTTCGGGAGAATTTCTTCTCAGCAATTGCCGCACTCTCAAAGAAACACAAGCTCGTTCCCATTCGCTGGTTTATCTTGACGTCTCCGCCCGAGCGCTCGGAAGCAATCCTTCTTATTCCGGTCAAATGCTGCACGGCACCGACTACTGGCGAACTGTTCTCGACGGCGCGTCCGGCATTGATATCTACGGACACAACGGCGTCTCTTTCGCCGACATCGATAACGACGGCTTCGACGATCTTTACGTTTGTCAGCCTGCCGGTTTGCCGAATCGTCTTTACCGCAATCGCGGCGATGGCACCTTCGAAGATGTCACCGAATCTTCCGGCCTCGGCATTCTTGAAAACACAGCCTGCGCGCTCTTTGCCGATTTCAACAACGACGGCCGTCAAGATGTGATTCTCGTGCGAAACAGCGGCCCGGTTCTTTTCCTGAATGAAGGTGGCGGAAGATTTCGCGAGAAACCGGATGCCTTCCAGTTCGCCAATCCTCCGCAGGGAACATTCACCGGCGCAGCCGTGGCCGACTACGATCGCGATGGATGGCTCGACATCTACTTCTGCCTTTACGCCTATTACCAGGGAACGGGCCAGTACCGATATCCATCGCCCTACCACGACGCCGAGAATGGCCCGCCAAATTTTATGATGCGCAACCATCGCGACGGCACGTTTCGCGACGTCACATCGAGTTCGGGACTGAACAAGAACAACACGCGCTACAGCTTCTGTTGCGGATGGAACGACTACAACAATGACGGCTGGCCCGACCTCTACGTGGTGAATGATTTCGGCCGCAAAAATCTCTATCGCAACCATGCCGACGGAACGTTCACCGACGTGGCTGCCGAATCGGGCGCGGAAGATATTGGCGCGGGCATGAGCGTCTGCTGGCTCGATTTCGATAACGACCGGGCGAACGATCTCTACGTCGCCAACATGTGGACCGCGGCCGGAATGCGCGTCTCTACGCAGCACTCGTTCAAACCAGAATCATTGCCCGAGATTCGCGCTCTCTATCAGAAGCATGCCATGGGAAATTCTCTGCTCCGCAACCAAGGCGGCAAGTTCGATGATGTTACACAGTCAGCGCATGCCGGTATCGGCCGATGGGCCTGGTCGAGCGATGCGCTCGATTTCGACCACGACGGCTTTCCCGACCTCTATATCGCCAACGGCATGGTTTCGGGCCCGTCGCCTTCCGATCTCAACAGTTTCTTCTGGCGCCAGGTGGTTGCTAATTCTCCCGATACCGCCGGAGCCTCGCACGACTACGAGCAGGGATGGAACGCCATCAACGAACTGATCCGCTCCGATCAGACCTGGAGCGGCTACGAGCGTAACGTCTTCTACGCCAACAACCGCGACGGCACGTTTTCCGACGTCTCTGCCGTCATCGGCATGGATTTCATCGAAGACGGGCGATCTTTCGCCCTCGCCGATATCGACCACGACGGCCGCCTCGAAATCATCCTGAAAAATCGTAACGCCCCGCAACTGCGTGTGTTAAAAAACGTCGCGAGAGATCTTCCGCCATCGATCTCATTTCGTCTTCAGGGAACAAAGAGCAATCGCGACGCCATCGGCGCCTTCATCACAATCGAAGCGGGCGGAATGCATCAGGCACGTTCGCTGCAGGCCGGATCAGGATTCCTCTCGCAGCACAGCAAAGACGTTTTCTTCGGATTGGGAAACGCAAAAGGCCCGGTTCGCGCCTCAATTCGCTGGCCCAGCGGCCTTGTGCAGGAATTGCAAAATCTGCCGATCAACCACCGCGTATGGGTCGAGGAAGGATCCACGCTGTCCCGCGTTGAGCCGTTCACGCAGACGGTTCCGCAGGACACATCTGCGGCAAACACGCCGCAAATTTCCGAGGTGATGCCCGCGCAGGTCGAAACTTGGCTGCTGGTTCCAGTTCTCGCTCCGGATTTCTCTTTGCCCGATCTCTCCGGCAAAGCTCGATCTCTCTCAGAGAAGCGCGGCAAGCCGACCCTGCTTCATTTCTGGACAACCAAATCCCGCGACTGCCTCGAAGATCTTCAAACCTTTCAGAAAAACTACGCCCGCTGGACTTCGGCTGGACTGCACCTGGCGACCGTCAACGTCGACGATGTAGCCGCGAACGCGGCGGGGAATGACGCGGCCAGCAGTGTCGATCTTGCAGCCTACGCCCGCGACCACCGCTTGACCTTCCCCATCCTGCATGGCTCCGATGACACGGCGGCCGTTTACAACATTCTCTATCGCCAACTCTTCGACCGTCATCGCGACCTCAGTCTTCCAACATCATTTCTGATCGATGCCGACGGAAAAATCGTCAAGGTCTATCAAGGGACAATCGTTCCTGAGCATGTCCAGCACGACTTCCAGCACATTCCGCATTCTGGCGCTGAGCGGCTGGCTCGGGCTTTGCCGTTCCCAACTCCACAGCACACGCTCGAATTCGGACGCAACTATCTCTCGCTCGGCTCTTTGTTCTACCAGCGCGGATATCTCGATCAGGCGGAAACCTCATTCGAGCAGGCTCTTCATGACGATCCGTCGAGCGCCGAAGCTCTCTACGGAATTGGAAGCGTCTATCTGAATCAGAATAAGAACGCCGCTGCCCGCGATGCCTTCGAACGTTGCGTCAAACTGCGGGCCGGTTATCCGAACACGATTCCTGACGCGTGGAACAATCTTGGTGTTCTAGCTACACGCGAAGGCCGCGTCGAAGATTCCATCGAATGCTTTCAGCAGGCGCTGCAACTGAATCCACATCACGTGCTATCGCTCGACAATCTCGGCAATGCCTATCGTCTCGAAAAGCGCTGGGACGACGCCCGGCAGGTTCTCGAGCGTGCCATCGCAGTCGCCCCCGAAGACCCCGAGGCCAACTACAGTCTCGGCATGGTCTATGCGCAGAGAAACGATACGAAGAATGCGCACGAATATCTGCAGCGCGCGCTGAAGGCGCGGCCGGTCTACCCCGAGGCGCTGAATAATCTGGGAGTGTTATATCTGGTGACGCAACACCGTGATGAAGCGGTTTTGACTTTCGAGCAGTGCATCCGTATCGCGCCCGCGTTCGACCAGGCGTATCTGAATCTGGCCCGCGTCTATGCCCTGGAAGGCGCGCGTGACAAAGCCCGCGAAGTGCTGCTCGCTCTGCTCCAGCAGCATCCCGATCATCGGCAAGCCAAGCAGATGCTCGATCAACTCCAGTAGACACGCAGCTCGCTACATCTCTGCCGGCAGACACGAGAATCGCTAAGGCTTCGGCGTCTGGGCCTTCAGCAAATCGACGAACTCGTCATAGAACTTCTGCTTGTTCAAGTCGACTTGTATCTCCATCGCAGGCCCAACGATCTTCGGCCGATCCCGCTCGCTCCAACTCAATGTGTTGCCATAATCAGCGCCGTGGTTCAAATCGATATCGAGATACCGCGTGTCCTTCGCCGTGATCAGGCTCGGATCAAGCCATGCCATCGCCGCCAGTTCATCCCACAAGTATTCGTACGGAGTGAACAGCCGTTCATAGGTTCCGACATACCGCGCCGCCGGAGAATTCCCCGCCTTCACCCGGTCGAGCAATGCCTGCGTCATCCGCGTTTTGACCGAGATGTCCACGGTCGTGCACACGACCCTCTTCCACGGTGCGGTCAGTACAATATGCGCCGCCTCCGGATCGAACCACAAATTGAATTCGTGCCTCGGCGTATTCGCAAATTCCGGATCGTCCGTCTCCGGATTCAGGCTGCCGCCCATGAACACCATTTCCTTGGCCAGGCCGACGAATTCAGGATCGAGCGTGATCGCCAGGGCCAGATTCGTCATCGGTCCGCCCTCGTAAATCGTGACTTCATGCGGATACTTGTGCACCATCCGTATGAGGAAATGCGCCGCATCTTCACTCGACGGTTTCGTCGTCGGCTTGCCTTCGGGCATCGGACCCAGCTGGTCCGGCGGATGGTAAAGCCGCGGAGTCCACGCGCCGACCCAGGGCACCGATCCATACTGCTGCTCCCAAAGTTCCGTTTCACCTTTGCGGCGCACCAGCGGGAACTCCGCTCCGGGCACGACCGGAATATCCGTTCGCCCGATCATCTCGAGCATCCGCAATGTGTGTGCCACCTCATCGTGCAGCCATCCGTCGCCGGTCACCACGGTGACTCCCAGCACCTCGGTCTGTGGAGACTGAATCAGCAGCAGAATGGATTGTTGGTCGGTTCCTGCAGGCCCTGCGGCGTCCTGATCGACGATGATTTTTCGTTTGGAAGTTTGTGCCTGGCTGAACACCGTAAAGCAAAACAGAATTGCAAAAATGATTAGCCGTGATGCTCTGGACATTGGATGGGGTCCCGTCTTAATTTGTGATCTGACGCAAAACTCTGCATTCTAGTTTCATCGGTCATGAAGCGCCACAACTTTCTGCGATCCTCCCAACCTGATCCCCGGTCATTGCCCGCTGCGGGCCTGAGGTCTAGAATTCAGCGTTGGCACAGGCGCGTTTCCCAATGATGATTTACGCCGTAATCTCGCGAAAGGCCTCTGCTCTCAATCTTCTTCGATTTGCCCGGCTCCATCTCACGCTGCTCTGCCTTGCCCTTATTTGCTCGCCGCTCGCGTTCGCGCAGCAAGACAAAGCATCCCTGAACGGCACAGTGCGCGACGGTCACGGCAGCCCGGCTGCCGGGGCTACCGTGCACTTGCAGGCCAAAGATAAAGGACCTCGAGAGGGCCCGACCGCGCAGACCGACTCAAAGGGGCAATATCGCTTCAACGGGCTGCACCCAGGCATCTACATTCTCTTTACCTCGATGCCTGGATACGAAGAATCGCGAATTCCCCCGGTATTCATTGGGTCAAACGAATCGAAGACTGTCGACCTGACCTTGGGAGCCCCGAAGAATCCCGCTGCAAATCCCGCCGTCGCTCAACTGCAGTTCTTCGATCAGCCTCAATTTACCGTTGCCGGAGTCACCGACACGACAAGTCTCGGCGGCCACGGTTCCGACGTGGTCGTCCGCACCCGGGAAAGCATCGCGAAAGAAACTGTCTCTTTATCCGAGCCTGCGGCGAATTCACGTGCCGATCCCGCCGTCGAGCAGGAACTGAGAGCCAAAGCAAATCGCGATCCTTCCAGTTTTGATGCCAATCACCGCCTCGGACAGTTGCTCATCGAAGAGAGCAAAGCGGCCGGCGCAATTCCGTTCCTCGACCGCGCCGCGCAATTGAAACCCCAGGATTACGACAACTCCTATGATCTGGCTCTCGCCAATGCCGACGCCGGCAATTATGCACAGGCGCGCGACCAAGCGAAAGCGCTGCTCGCTACCCAGGACAAGGCGGACCTGCACCATCTGCTCGGCAATGTGGAAGAAAAGCTCGGAGACCCACTCGAAGCCGTCCGCCAGTATCAGCGCGCCGCCGAACTCGATCCGAGCGAGACCTATCTTTTCGATTGGGGCTCCGAACTGCTTCTTCATCACGCGACCGAGCCCGCAATCGAAGTCTTCACCAAAGGAAACCAGCTATTCCCGCGTTCGGTGCGCATGCTCATCGGACTCGGTGCTGCAGCGTTTGCCCGTGGTTCCGATGATGAAGCTATCACTCGCTTGTGCGAGGCTTCCGACTTTACTCCCGACGATCCCGCTCCCTACCTTTTTCTCGGAAAGTTTCTGCGTGCCGAGCCAACTTCCTCGCCTAAGATCGTGGAAAAGCTGAGCCGCTTTGTAACTCTCCAACCTGACAACTCTGAGGCGAATTACTACTATGCGGTCGCGCTCTGGAAGCTTCCTCCCATGCCTCCGGACCGGTCCCGCCTGACCCAAATCGAGTCCCTGTTACGGAATGCGCTTCGCCTCGATCCCAAACTCGCTTCCGCCGGTCTGCAGCTAGGCATCCTGTACTCGGAAGAAGGCAAGCATCGTGAGTCCATTTCCGCATATCGGGGTGCGCTTGCAGCCAATTCGCAACTCGGAGAAGCCCACTATCGGCTTGCGCAGGAATATCGCCAGCTCGGTCAGACCGGCAACGCAAGAGAGGAGCTCCGTCTCTATTCCGAGTGTGAAAAGAGATCGGCCGAGTCCATCCAACGCGAGCGCCACGAGATCCCCCAATTCGTCTACACGCTGCGCGGCCAGCCTGCTCCCGAAACTCACTAGCCTCGCGCCGTCCCCAGCACCGCACTTGCCTCTAATTTCCAACCGTGTATAATCCCGCTCCGTAGTTCTGTGGGCGGTTGTCATCCGCTCAACGAAGTTTGGGAGGGAACCATGTCGGAAGTCCGTGAAGATACTTTTGCCAGCCGCGCTGCCACCTACTTTGTCTTCATCTTTCTGGTCGCAGCGATCGTTGAAACCTGCATAGCCACATTCGGCAGATAGTCCCAGCCGCAAGCCGAAGCCCCAGCTCTCAGCCGGTTTTGTCGAAATTGCCTCCTCGGCGCAGCCGTGCGGGTGTCGGCTGCGCTCCGCCTTTCTCCTGTGCTACACTTCTTCATTCACACAATAGAAGGATTTCAGGCGGAGCATTCATCCAGACATGCTTCTTTCGAAGGAATATGTGGGCTATCTGGCCCGCGAATTAACCAAAAGACTGATCGCCGGAAAGTTCATCGAAACTTCGACATTGCCAGCTGTTACCGAGCGCGTCAACGCCGCCTTGGTGGATGAACTTTCTCTGGAAGATCGAATCAACGATGAAGTCCGCGTCATCCTGGAAGCCTATTCCGAGGAAATGCGCAACACCGGCGCGGATTACCAGGAGATGTTTCGCAAGGTGAAGAGCGAACTCGTCCGCAAATACAAGGCGGTGCTGTGAGACTGAGCCGCGACAAGGTTAACGTTCTCGCCCGCGCCGTCTCTGACGTTCTCAAGCAGATGGATGAAGTCGAATTCATCGAAGACTTCAACACCATCCGCCAGGAAACCCGCAGGGTTCTCGAAGATCTGCTCAATCACGAAGCCAGGATCGATTTGGCCGCCCGCCAGAAAATCGAAAGCCAGAAACGGACCATCCTCGAAGGCTCCCAGGAGTGGGACATCCTCTACCGCAAGTACTACAACGAAGAAGTGAAAAAGCTCGGCATCTAGCCGTCTTCGTTTCATCTCCGTAATTCATCCGAAGCAGGTCTGGGTACGGCGCGGCTGGCCGTCGCGATCAAGTTCATCTGACTCAAAGCCGCCTATCTCGAAAGGACGCCCCCTGGTGTGCCGCGCTTCTTAGCATCCAGCTTAGAATTGACTAAGGGAATACTTCGTGTCGATCAGCGCCACAGATCTCGCAACCATCGTCAAGCGCGCCGCCACCGACGCCGGCTTCGATCTCTGCGGCATTACTTCTGCCGCCGATTCGCGCGAGCTCAACTACTTCCCCGACTGGATCGCCGCCGGTCGCGCCGGCGATATGAAGTACATGGAAGCTCGCAATGATGCGGGCCAGCTGAAACGCGCGTCTCTCTCTCGCGTTGCTCCTTGGGCGCGCAGCGTCATCGTTTGCGCCATCAACTACAACACGGCCCATCCATATTCAACGCAATGCCACGATGCCAGCCGCGGATGGATCTCCCGCTATGCCTGGAGTCGCGAAGATTATCACGACGCCGTCCTACGGCGCCTGAAGCAGATCGAAGCGAAATTGAAAGAAACTCTGAGCGCGGAATCTTCTGGTCTTATCACCCGCTCCTATGTCGATACCGGTCCGATCGTCGAGCGTGTCTTCGCCAAATATGCCGGCGTCGGATGGATTGGAAAGAACACCTGCATCATCAACCAGCAGAAAGGTTCGTGGCTTTTTCTCGGCGTGATCCTCACCTCGCTCGAACTGCAGCCCGACCTTCCCGCTCCCGACCGCTGTGGCACCTGCACGCGCTGCATTGAAGCCTGTCCTACGGATGCGATTGTTGCGCCTTACCAGCTCGATTCGAACAAATGCATTTCCTATCTCACGATCGAGAAACGTGGATCGATCGCGAACGATCTGCGCGAAGGCATGGGCCGCCACGTCTATGGATGCGACATCTGTCAGGATGTCTGTCCCTGGAATCGAAAAGCGCCGGTCACATCGGCGTCAGAATTCGAGCCTCGGCACGGCCTGGTGAATCCGGCTCTCGACTGGCTCGCCGAGATCTCTGCTGAAGAGTTTCGCGAAAAATTCCGCGGATCTCCCATTCGTCGCGCCAAGCGTTCCGGCCTCCGAAGGAATGCCGTCATCGCCATCGGCAACAGCCGAAATCCCGAATTCCTCTCGCTTCTCCGGAAACTCACCTCCGATGAGGACGAAGCCGTTTCCCAAAGTGCCCGCTGGGCCGTTGATAACTTCGAACCATCCGATAAGTCCAGGATGTGACGGGTTTTCCCCCTGTAATATTCGCCATTTCTTCGTGCCAATTTGTCGATCTTCCGTAACTGTTCTTTTCGTTTAGCAGCAACTAATCTTTCGCTAAAGGGTTCTTATTTAAGCAGGTTAGACCGGGGTAAAGGCTTAGATGGGCTTACCGAGCGCTCAATGGATACGACGCACATCAGTCGCGATTTTCGCGCTGATGCTGACGTGCGCCGGGATGGCCCATGCTTCGGCGACGCTGCTTCTCGAAGAGCCTTACGGCAAGCTCGGATTCTTCACCGCAACCGGTCACGCGGCCGTTTATCTCTCTGGAGTCTGCGCCGAAACGCCGCTGGTGCTGCGTCCGTGCAGTCCCGGAGAAACCGGAGTCGTCATCAGCCGCTACGACGGCATCGGTGGCTATGACTGGCTGGCGATCCCTCTCATCCCGTATCTCTATGCGGTCGATCGCCCCGAGGATGTTCCGCTCTTCGCTGATGCGAGAATGACCGCCTTTCTCCGCGATCAATATCGCCGCAAGTATCTCGAAGAAATCGCGCCCGATGCCAGGAACGGCGGAATGCCGGGCGGGAACTGGTATGAACTAGTCGGCTCGTCCTACGACCGCACAATCTATGGCTTCGAAATTCCGACGACGCCGGAGCAGGATCTCGCTCTAATCCACAAGTTGAATTCGTCGCCGAATGAATCGCACTTCCACACCGTGTCGCGGAATTGCGCCGACTTCGCCAAAGACATTTTAAACTTTTACCATCCGAAAGCTCTGCATCGCAGTGTGATCGCCGACGTCGGCATCACTACTCCCAAGCAGATGGCGAAGATGCTGATCAGGTACAGCGGCCATCATCCGGGAATCCCATTTTCGCGGATCGTCATCTCGCAGGTTCCGGGCAACATGCCGCGCAGCACGACCGTCCACGGAGTCGTCGAGTCGTTCTTCACCTCGAAGAAGTACATCGTTCCCAGCGCCGTCGTCAGTCCGATCTTTGCCGGATGTGTGGCCGCGGTTTATGTCGGAACCGGCGGAACGCATTTCGAGCCTGCGCGCAACGCCATGGTCTTCGTCGTGGGCGGAAATCCGGAACCGCCGCTCGACCGTGAAGATCGCAGGGCTTATCGGCTGCAGTTGAAACATCTGTTGGCCGGAACTTATCCGGATCAGGATGTGGATCATCGGTGGGGCAAGCGGCAATCGAAAGCGAAAGTCACCGTGGACACGCAGGGGCGCCCGTTGCTGCAAATGGAAGTGAACGACCGCATCGTCCGCGTCGGAGATTCAGCCGAAAATGTCCTGAACGGCCAGGCGCCGCCACAACTCGTGCGCCAGTTGCTGGAAGCCCGTCTGGAATCCGAGTTGAACCGGCGCTCGCCGAAAGGCATCTCCGAGGCGGAAGTCGAACGCGACTGGGATCTGCTCGAGAAGTCGATGGCCGATGGTGGTGAAGACGCCGCCTCAGCCCATCTTACCCAGCGGTCAATGAACGCGCGCGGCAACCAACCCTAGCCTGCGGCAGGAATCGAATCGATGAAAAGGGCCGTGCTTACCAGGCACAGCCTTTTGTCGTTCCAGAAAAATTCTTACTGTTGCTGCGGCGAATGGGGCGGCATGCCCGATCCAGGAATCGGCGGCTGCCCCGCCGGCTGCTGCTGCTGCAATTGCAATTGCCGCTGCTGCATTTCCTGCAGCATCTGTTGCGGAGTCTTGACCGCCGGCTGTTCCTGGTTCGACTGATCGTCGCTGGCGTTCTGATCTGCGCTGTCGTCGACGGCATTGCTGCTGTCGTCCGGAGTGTCGGCATCCGCGGCGTCAGCCGAGGCATCCGCATCCGGCGGCGGGGCGGCGGGTGCTCCTTGCACGGCCGCTTGCTGTTGTGCCGCAGCCGGCTCCGCAGCGCCCACATTGCTTTTCGGAACCAGAACAACGCGGGTCAGCACCGTTTCATTTCCCGGAGCGCCCAGTAGCACGTAATTGAAGCGAGAACCGTTCAACAGATCTGACAAAACATCCCGCGCCGGGCCGGGGCCGAGAGTAGTGACGACGCGCTCGGGAGCGACCGGAACATCGATTTGCGCGCCAGTCTCTTTGCGCACTGCGCGCAAAATATCGGACAGCGTGGAGTTCCGGGCGACGATCGTCAGCTGGTTATTTTCGTATGTGACCTTCGGCGGTACGGCGGCGATCGAATCCAACGGCATCTGCTGAACCGGAACACCGGTCGGTCCGGAAGGCAGAGGAGGCGGTGGAGGCGGTTTCTTGGGCTTGTGCTGGCTGTGCGTGGAGGTCGCCTTGGCAAAAACCGGCGCCGCGCACAGGATCGCGCCGGACAAAAACACCACGCCGA
Organism: uncultured Acidobacteriota bacterium; assembly: GCA_963763845.1. Lineage (GTDB taxonomy): Bacteria > Acidobacteriota > Terriglobia > Terriglobales > Acidobacteriaceae > Sulfotelmatobacter. The sequence goes on along the minus strand of CAVXPX010000001.1, from coordinate 213,354 downwards.
CCACGCTCTTAAATCTGAATCCCGCGCTCATAACCACTCCTCCCACAGCTTCGTTTTTGGGGGGACACTGCAAGATTGCCTATCCCAGATTTTAGCACCGGGAAGGCCCGAGGAAACCGGTGGCCCACGAATCCCACAAGATGGAACGTTTTAAAGTTACTCTCTTGCAAGCCGGTACTTCCATGGCAACGAAGCGGCAACAAGAGGGCAGAGCGATTCGAGTCAACCATTTCCGCCCACACAAAATCTTATCAAGGACGGCGAGGTCGAGCGTACACTGTGCCCAGGCCTCCAACTCTTTGAAAGTAAAGGCGGAATCCTCATGAAACTGACGCCACGCAGTCTTCAGGCCTTCGCTTTTCTGGTTGTCTTTTCTTTCTTCTTGGTTGCATTCATGCCCGCCGGGGCGCGCGCGCAGAGTTGCGAGACTTCCGATGAGATGGACGCAGCCACGCGGACGGCCATCAGCAATGCGGGCCAGCGCTACTTCGATATGGCGGCGAAGGGCGATTCGGCAGCGCTGCAGCAGAATGCGATTCCCAGCCTGGCCGCGAACTTTTCCGGAATTCAAACCACGATGAAAGATCATCAGGCGGATCTGGCCGGCGCACAGCCGGCGATCAAGTCGATTTTTCTGCTCGATGCCAGTGGCCCGGCGCCGATTCCGCATGCCGAATTTTATTGCGGAGTCTTTGGCAAGAACGGACAGACGGCCAATAGCGCGGCGTTTTATCTGAACAATCTTCCGCCGGCAAAATACGCAACCGTCCTGATCGATGCCACGTCGTCGCAGGGCATGACTATGTTTTCGGAGATCCTGCAGCAGATGGGCGCCGACTGGAAGCTCGGCGGGCTCTACATCAAGGCCGCGCAGATCGCCGGGCACAACAACCAGTGGTTTCTCGACCGGGCCCGCGAATACAAAGCCAAGGGCCAGATGCACGATGCCTGGTTTTACTATGAAGAAGCGCGCGGCCTGATTTCTCCCCTGTCGTTCATGAGCACGCTCGCGACCGACAATCTGTATGACGAATCGAACAAGGTCCGCCCAGCGGATCTGCCCGGCGACGGAAAGACGGCCGACCTGGCGGCCGGGACGACGACTTACAAGCTTACGCAGGTCTTTCCCGAGGCCGTCGGCAACGATCTGGACCTGATCGTGAAATATCAGATTGCCGACGCCTCGAACACAAATCAGGCGTATGCCGCCAATGTCGCTGTCATGAAGGCGCTGGTGGAAAAGTATCCGGAATTGAGAGACGCATTCGCCTCGGTGGTCGCCCGCGCCGTCGACCCGGCGGGCAGGGATTACGGCACTCTGCTGGCGATGAAGGACATCAAGTAGAGCGGTTTGACGGAATTTGCAGCGCGCAATTGTTTTTGATGTCGAATCCGTAGATTTCTCTCCAGACGTTTCTCGCAACAGACTGAGCACGAAGGGGGATTTTGAGCCGGACTCCGACTTCAAATAATGTGTGCCGACTGACCCGGAGCCGGGCGAGCGGCAGCCGGTCACAACTCGTATAGCTGGAGGATTCACATGCGCGACAATGTCGGCTTCAGCATCGGTAAGCTGCGATTTCTGAAATCTTTGCTGGTCATCGCGACATTTGGCGCGAGCATGCTTTGGGGATGCCCGACGCACGCCAAACATTCAACGGTGAACGCGATTCCCCCGGCGCCCGGCCTTACGCTCCACTCTGCTGCAGCTTCGCACTCGGTCTCAGCCTATGCAAGTTTGCCTTTGAGCTTTACAGCCAACCGCGGCCAGACCGACGCTCGGGTGAAGTTCATTTCACGCGGGAGCGGCTACACCGTGTTCCTGACCTCCAAAGAAGCAGTCCTGATGCTAAGAGCCTCGGCGCAAAGTGCGCGGAAGGGTGTAGCCGGCGGAGTAACGCCCTTCGGACTCGAAGCTGGCCGCCGACCGGTTGCCTGGCACAACTCTATCGAGACGAGTGGGGCGGTGCACGCGACGCCCGATGCGGTCGTGCGACTGAAGCTCGCCGGGGCCAATCCGGCGGTGCAGGTGATCGGGATCGATCAAATTCCCGGCAAGAGCAACTATTTCATCGGCAATGACCCGACGAAGTGGAAAGTAGGAGTGCCGAATTACGCCCAAGTGGAATACAAGAGCGTCTACCCCGGTGTCGATCTGGTCTATTACGGCAACCCCGGGCAGCTTGAATATGACTTTGTGGTGGCGCCCGGCGCGAACCCTGGCGCAATCAAATTTGCGCTGCAGGCCTCTGGAAACCAGTCAACGACGGCCGTGCCCGGCCGGTACGGCGCCAGCAGCGCGGCCTTGCATATCGCTGCGAATGGGGATCTGGTGCTGGGAGTGCCAGGCGGCGAAGTGCGTTTTCACCGTCCGCTGATCTATCAGCCGGCAACCTCCGGCCGGTTTTCCCTGGTCCGTCGCGCGACGCAGCGTACGACACCGCGCACAGCCGCTCGGGTGCCGGGCAAATACGTTCTGAAGGGCAATCGGGTCAGCTTCGAGATCGCGCGCTACGACAGGACGAGACCCCTTATTATCGATCCGACCCTGACCTATTCCAGCCTGATCGGCGGCAGTGGTTTCTATGGCGAGCAGGGGAACGCGATCGCGGTAGACGCCACCGGCAGTGTCTACCTGACGGGAATGACCGATTCGCCCGATTTCCCGATTGTGAATCAGATTCCCGGCGCCTGCAACGGATACTGCGGCACCGGAATATATAACGAGTCGACGCCTTTGTAACCAAAATCGACGCGGCCGGAGACGCGATTGTCTACTCGAGCTTCATCGGCGGCACTACCGGTCCCGACTATGGGAACAGCATCGCAGTCGATAGCTCGGGCGCGGTTTACCTCGCGGGTGTCGCGAAGTCGCCCGATTTTCCCGTGGTCAATCAGATTCCCGGCGCCTGTAATGACAATTGCAGCGGCCAGGCTTTCCGGCGCTGCTTTTGTGGCAAAGGTCGATGCCGCCGGCGACGCCTTGGCTTACTCCAGTCTGATAGGCGGCGAATATTTCGACAATGCCGCCAGCATCGCTGTAGATGCGTCAGGCGATGCTTACCTCACTGGATGGACCAACTCGACGGATTTCCCCATCGTCAACCAGATTTCCGGCGCCTGTGTTTCCGCTTGCGGCACCGGGAACCCGGTGGCTTTCGTGACCGAAGTTAATGCCGCGGGCACCGCTCTGGATTATTCCACCTTGCTCGGTGGAGATATCGAGGCTTACGGCAACGCGATCGCCCTGGACAGCTCCGGAAATGTGTATGTGGCAGGAGAGACGAATTCGACTGACTTCCCGCTGGTGAACCCTACGTCAGGGAGCGTGCGTCGGCGCCTGCGGTAGCGGCAACGGCTACTACGACGGTTTCGTGACCGAGATCAATGCCGCGGGAAGCGCTGCTTGCCTACTCGACCTTGCTCGGCGGCAGCGAGGGCGGTTTGGCAGAGGCGCTGGCGCTCGACAGTTCGAACAATATCTATCTTGCGGGCTACACCACCGCTTCGGACTTTCCCCAGGTTAACTCAATTCCAGGCGCCTGCCAGGGTAGTTGCGGCACTGGAGACGGGGTTAATCCTGATGCCTTCGTCGCCAAGGTCAAAGCCGGCGGCAGCGCGCTGGTCTACTCCAGTCTGCTCGGCGGCAGTGGCGGCGACGAGGCTTACGGCATCGCGGTGGATGGTTCTGAAAATGCCTATCTGACGGGCAACACCAGTTCGACGGATTTTCCCCAAGTCAATCCCATTTCCGGCGCGTGTCATCCCGGGCTGCGGAACCGGACCTCAGATCGTCTTTGTGGCCGAGGTCCTGGCCGACGCCAGCGCCCTCAATTACTCCAGCTATCTTGGGCGGTAACACAGGCTACTTCGGAGACTACGGCGCCGGCATTCGGGTGGATGGACAGGGCAACGTGTACCTTACAGGCCTGGCCACCTCGACCAATTTTCCCAAGGTGAACCAGATCCCTGGCGCATGCAACGGATCGTGCGGCACCAACGGAAACCCTGAAGTTTTCGCAGTGAAAATTTCAGCTTCCAGCTCGGGCGGCGGGATCACCATGTTACCGGAAACCCTAACTTTCAAGGGTCGAAGCGCTAAGCCCCAGGCCATCACCGTCACCAATTCCGGCAAAGCGCCGCTTGCCATCGCGCGTATCTCCATCACCGGTAAGGATGGCCAAGATTTTGTCCAGTCCAACAATTGCCCCATCAGCCCGCATACCCTTGCGCGCGGGGGGAATTGCAGCATCATGGTGACGTTTTCTCCGGCCCAGTCGGGCACGCTCAGCGCCACAGTCAGCGTGAAAGACAATCTCCCCAGCAGCCCACAGAGCGTGCGGCTCATGGGATCCGGAGGCACAGACTAGCGCGTCGATGGTGTGGGCCATCCTGCCTCCCGACACGGCAAAAACTCGGGACAGACCGTTCACTCCACTGCCGCCGTCATTGCGAACTGCCGCTGATACAACTCCGCATAAATTCCCGGATGGGCCATCAGCGCCGCGTGCGTGCCGCGCTGGACGATGGTTCCGTCCTGCACGACCAGAATCTGGTCGGCTTTCAGGATGGTTGAGAGGCGGTGGGCGATCACGATCGACGTTCGTCCGGCGAGAGCGGTTTCGAGCGCGCGCTGGATGGCCGCTTCCGATTCCGAATCCAGATGAGCAGTGGCTTCGTCGAGGATCACAATGTCAGGCGCTTTCAGAAGCAGGCGGGCGATGGCGATGCGCTGCTTCTCGCCTCCGGAAAACCGGTAGCCTCGCTCGCCGACCAGAGTGTCGAGCTTTTCGGGCAGGGAGTCGACGAGATCGAGAATCTGCGCGTCGCGCAATGCGTTGCGAACTTCTTCGTCGGACGCCTGCGGGCGGGCATAAAGAAGATTGGCGCGGATGGTGTCATGGAAAAGATGCGCGTCCTGCGTGACGATTCCGATTCGCTCGGATAACGAATCGAGCCGGGCATCGCGAACATCGATGCCATTGATGCGGACGGCTCCGCTCTGCACGTCGTAGAGACGCGGCACCAGGTGCGTAATCGTCGTCTTCCCGGCGCCGGATGGTCCAACCAGCGCCACGAGTTGGCCGGGTTCGACTTCGAACCAGATGTCGTGCAGCACCGTCTTCTGCACGCGCTTGTCGGGAACCGCGATGGATTCGAGCGACGCGAGCGACACCTCGGCCGCCGACGGATAGCGGAACGAAACATGATCGAACGCGATCCGCGCCGGGCCGGGAGGAATCGCAACCGCGTCGGGCTTCTCGCGGATCATCGGCGGAAGATCGAGCACTTCGAAGACGCGTTCAAACGAAACCAGCGCCGTCATGATGCTGACCTGCACGTTCGACAGTCCCAGCAGCGGGGCGTAGAGACGCGCCAGATACGAAACCAGCGCCACTACGGTTCCGACATCGAGCAGGTGATGAACGGCGAGCACGCCTCCCCAGCCGTAGGCGAGCGCGCTGGCGCAGGTTGCGACGACCAGCAGGGAAGTGAAAAACAGGCGGCCATAGACGGCTCGCTTGACTCCGATGGCGGAGACGCGCGCGGCTTTCTCCTCGAAAAACTGTCCCTCGTCCTGGCGGCGTCCGAAAAGCTTGGCGAGAAGCGCTCCGGCAACGTTGAAGCGCTCGACCATGAGATTGTTCATGGTCGCATGCAGGTCGTAGCTCTCGCGGGTGATGCTTTGCAGCTTGCGTCCCCAGAAACGCGCGGGCAACACGAAGATTGGGAGCAGGATGAGAGCTCCCAGTGTGATGCGCCAGGAGAGCACGAACATCGCGCCGAGAATCAGCGTGACCGTGATGAGATTGCCGACAACGTTCGAGAGAATGTCGGTGAACGCCGTGCGGGCCCCGCCAACGTCGGTATTGAGGCGGCTGACCAGAGCGCCGGTTTGTGTGCGAGTAAAGAATGCCAGCGGCATTCGCTGAACGTGGTTGAACAGACGCGTGCGCAGCGAGAGAACAATTTCGGCGCCGATCTTTGACGAGAGGTAAGTCTGCATCAGGCCCAGCGCGCCGTCGAATAGTCCTAAGCAGGCCACGATGATCGCGAGATGAATGATGAGCGCCGAGTTCCCCTTGAGGATGCCGTTATTGATGATCTCGCGGTAGATGAGCGGGTTGACCACGCCGATCGCGGCGTCGACGATCACTACCAGAAGGAACAGAGACAGGAGTCCGGCGTAGGGCCCGGCGAACAGGATAGTCCGCTTGGCGGTGCCGGGCTTCACCTTCTGCTTCAAGACCGACGCGTCTTTCCCGAAGGAGCGCCACGCTCCCATCACGCTCGACATCTGGATTGCTCTCCTGTGAACCCGGTTGCGATCAGATCGAACTCTTTGCCTGTGCGGTTATGGATGTAGCAGCGCGCCGGTTCGCGGCAGTAAATTTTCTCATGAACGTGTCAGGGATTCAGTGAGGGTGATCGCCTTCGATCTGATCGATCGTGCACTCTTTCGGATCTTTGTCGTCGCGCAGGCCCTGGAAGACTGGTGCGCGCAGTTTCGGTCCGCTGCCGGTGCCGTGCGTCCATTCAGAGTATTCGATTTCGGCGACGAGTTCGGGTTTCACCCAACTGACTTTGCGCAGGGCCTCGACCTCGCCATAAAAAGGATTTTTCGTCGTCTCCAGTTTCTGCAGTGTCTTCCAGATTTCGGCGAGCGATTTCTGGTTGAAGCCGCTGCCGGCCTGTCCGACGTGGATCAGTCGCCGCTGCTTGTCGTAGAGGCCAAGCACGAGCGATCCAAAATGCGCCCGGCTGCCTTCGGGCTCGGTGAAACCTCCGACGACGCATTCGATCTGATGGCGGATCTTAATCTTCAGCCACTCGCGGCTGCGGCGCTCCTCGTAGCAACTGTTGCGGCGCTTGGCGACGATGCCTTCCAGTCCCGTGGATTTTGCCAGGTCGAACAGCGCGCGTCCTTGCGCTTCGTAATGATCGGAGTAGCGCAGCGAATCGCCGGGCTTGATGATCGAGGCGAGCTTGCGTTTGCGTTCATCGAGCGGAACCTTCCGCCAGTCTTCTCCGTCGAGATAAATCAAATCGAAGGCGTAATAGAGGACGGGAACGTCGGCGTTGGCTGCGGCGCGCTTGCCTCCTGGACGGAATCCGGTGCGCTGCTGCATCAGGCTGAACGAGGGCTTGCCTTCGGAGTCGAGCGCGACAACTTCTCCGTCGAGGATGGCGTTCTTCGCCTTGACCGCGGCTGGCATGTCTTTCAGTTCCGGATAGCGCGCGGTGAGTTCATTTTGATTGCGCGAAACCAGCCGCACGCGATCGTTCTGGATGAAGGCCACGGCGCGGTAGCCGTCCCATTTGATTTCAAACAGCCATTCCGGACCGTCGAAGGGCTTCTCGATCGATTCCGCAAGCATTGGGGAGATGCTGGCGGGCATGGGACGGCGGGCAGGTTTCGAACTTATGACCGCCGAGGACGCCGGCGGGTTAGGAGGGGTTAGTGCTGGTTCTGGAAGCGGCGGAGACGCTACGAAGCTCTTCGACGAGGACCTCTTCCTTTTACTTTTCTCTGCGTCCTTTGTGTCCTCGGCGGTTTTCCTTTGAGTTTGCTTTTTTTTTTGATCGAGCTTTCTGACTGCGTCGGCGAGCCAGGCGGCTTTTAGCTTGCCGCGGCCTGCAGGACGGCTGCTCGTCCACTCGCGCGATCCCGCGTCTCCGGCGATCTCGTCCATGCTGCGCTTGCTCAGGACCGACTCGTCAATCTCTCCGGCATCGTAGCCTTCGACGACATGGTCGTCGTGTTTCTTAATCATCAGCCATTCGTTGCCCTTGCTCCCCGGCCGGCGCCCGCGCATCTTGATCAGCGCGAAGTCGCCCTTCAGGCGTTTGCCGTTGAGTCGGAATTTCAGGTCGCCTTTGGCGAGCATCGCTGCCGCTTCTTTCTCCGTGCCCGGAACGTACTTGCCGTCAACCGGAACGGGTGAAAGCGGCTGCCAGGTGCCGACGTCCCAAACCATCACGCTGCCCGCGCCGTAATTGCCTTCGGGGATGGTGCCTTCGAAATCGAAGTACGAGACGGGATGATCTTCAACCTGCATGGCGAGGCGTTTGTCGGCGGGATCGAGCGACGGGCCTTTGGGCACCGCCCACGACTTCAGAACGCCTTCCATCTCGAGGCGGAAATCGTAATGCAGCCGCGTCGCCTCATGCTTCTGGACGACGAAGCGGTTGCCCTTTTTCTTCTCCACCTTCGGCGGAGGCTCGGGCGTGTCTTCAAACCGCCGCTTTCGTTTGTATTCTTCGAGAGCCATCAGGCACGTTCTGCGAAGTTATTCTAGCAAGCGCCATTCGATATGGCTGTACATGTCCCACCGTAGGGTAGCTCGGAGCTATGAGCCGTGCACGTGTAGGGACGGACGCCTTCGTCCGTCCCCGAGCGAAGCGAGGCTCGAAAGGCAAGAGATCCGCCTCATCGCTCGCCACTCGCAGCAGCTATAATTCGGCTTCCGCATCCCTCATGAAACGTGAATTTCCAGAAATGCCGCTGGTGGGCGTCGGCGCCATCATTATCGAGGGCGAACGCGTTGTGTTGGTGAAGCGCGCGCATCCGCCGATTCAAGGGCAGTGGTCGATCCCCGGAGGCGTTCTCGAAGTCGGCGAGATGGTGCGAGAGGCGGCGCTTCGCGAGGCCCGCGAAGAAACCGGGCTTATTGTTGAACCGGGAGAGCTGTTGGGAGTTTACGACCGCATTCTGTACGACACAGAGCAGCGTGTGCAGTATCACTACGTGCTGATCGATTTTCTCTGCCGCCGTGTGGGAGGCGAACTGCGCGCGGCGAGCGATGCCGCGGACGTGCGATGGTTTACGCGCGGAGAACTCCCGGCGCTGAATCTCGCCGAAGATACGCAGGACGTTATCCGCAAGGGATTCGCGGCGCTAGCGCGGTGAATCAGTTGGCTCCGGAAGTCCCATCGTCTTCCCACTCAACATTGCATGGCTTCTTATCGAGTGATCACCGCGCCGGACTTTCTTCGTCTTCCCACTCGGCATTACACGCGTGGCAGCGCCAGCCGTTGCGCTGCACAGGCATAGGGACTTTCAGGAACGCGCTCAGATACGCGATGGGGCGGTCGAGCTCACGGTAATTCACATCGAGCGACTGACATTTCGGACAGCGCGGCTGTTCGTAAAGTCCGACGCCGTGGACGTAGAGTCCTTCGAGGATCGGCTCGTCGAGCAGCTTGCGCGCGTCGTATGCGTCTTCTGGTTTGACGCAGAGCTTGATGCCTCCGACGAAATTCGAGATGAACCAGTCGAGACGAACCAGGTTGTCGTCGCGGAGATAGCACTCGAATCCGGCCGACTCGAGGCTTCCCTTGGCCAACAAAGCCTCCGGCAGATCGCGAAACTGGCGGATCATGACCAGCGTGCGGAAGTCGACCTCTTCGCGGTGCTGCTCCGGTTCGGCAGGAACTTCCAGATGGCGGCGGTCGAGTTCGTCCTCAAGCGCATCCCAGGCCGCGTCGGTCAGCGCGTCGGGATTGCAGGCGAGATTCTGCAACTCGCCGTCCGTCATCGCGGCGTAGGTAGTGGCCAACCGCAGGCGTTCCCGGGGATCATCCAAATCCGGCATCCAGCAAGGATACCCGCTCCTGGCTACCGAATAAAAGCCTTGTACAGTCCGCTCACGGGCCCATGCCCCAGGTTGCTGCAGCGGGGTAGTTCTAAGAGCAGGCGCAGCCGGCGTAGACTTGGTTGCCCATCCGCGAGTTCCGCGAGTTCTCCCGCTTTCAGGTTCCTTTCATCTTGAAGGACTAGCATTTTGGCGATCCTCATTGACCGGGAGGTCCTATGTCCGTTCGAAGTGCATTTGCCTGCCTTCTGCTTGCAGCAGTTTCGTTCACTCTTACGAGCCGCGCCTTCGCTCAGGAAAAATGGGCTGTCGAGAAAACGTTTCACATTGGCGGCGAGGGTGGCTGGGATTACGTCACTCTCGACGCAGAGAATCACCGCCTCTACGTTCCCCGCAGCACGCACACGATGGTGCTCGATGCTGACTCTGGAAAGACGATCGCCGACATTCCCGGCCAGAAGCACAATCACGGAGTCGCTCTGGTTCCGGAGGCCGGACGCGGATTCATCACCGATGGCAGCGGCTCGATCGTGATCTTCGATCTCAAGTCGAACGCGGTGCTGGCCACGATTGTAGCGCGGCCCGACGCCGATGGCATCATCTATGACAAAGCCAGCGGGCTGGTGCTGGCCGTTTCCGGCGATGACGGTGTGCTGATGACGCTCAAGCCGGATGCCGATCCGAAGACTGCGACCATTGATCCGCCAATTGATTTAGGCGGAAAGCCGGAGTTCCTCGCTTCGGATGGCGCTGGCAAGGTCTATATCAATCTGGCGGATAAGGACCAGGTCGCCGTCGTTGACATCAAGGCGAGGAAGGTACTGGCGCACTGGCCGGTCGCGCCCGGAGGAACGCCGGTGGGATTAGCCATCGACACAGCCGGGCACCGACTCTTCATCGGATGCCGCAATCCGCAGAAGCTGATTGTGATGAGCACCGACGACGGCAAGGTGCTGGCCGATCTGCCGATCGGAACCGGCGTCGACGCCACGCGCTTCGACGGTCATCAGGCCTTCGCCAGCTGCCGCGATGGCAAGCTCGTAGTCGCCGGTGAGGTTGGTGGCAAATTTGAGGTCGAGCAGACGGTTGCGACGCCGCTCGGCGCCAGGACTATGGATATCGATGCCGCGGCGCACAAAATTTATCTGCCAACCGCCGAATTCGAGCCGCAAAAACCGGGGGAGACTGGCCGTCCGAAGATGAAGCCCGGAACCTTCATGATCGTGGTGGTTGGCCGGCAGTAAAAGATTGCGTCCGCGATCCAGCATTTGGCGTCGAAGAACGCTCGTCGCGAGACCGGTCTTTCGAGCTTGGGATGCTGAGTCTCGGCGGACAAACAAACGGCCCGCAGGCTAGGAAACCTGCGGGCCGTCCGGTGCACTGTTTGGGATTGACCAAGAGGTGGTCACTCTACGTGGCCTCTTCGGCAACTCCGGGCTCCTGACCGACCTGCGTCAGGCGGAATCAATCCTTAATCACCGGTAGTGTGCGGGCTGTAGCCTCGGCTGCGGTCCTTGCGAATTCCGCGTCCAAAGCCCCGCTTAGAGCGACCGCTCTAAGTCTCAGCCACCTCACCTGGTCTTTGGGTACGTCTACTACTGCCATCAGAACTTGTCATCCGACCACCTCCTTTCCGGTGTAAGCGCAGATTAGTATGAAACGCGGTGCCGCGTCAATCGGGGAACACCCGCAAGCAACAGATCCGTGGCGCGCAGGGCTATCGCCCGCGCGTTCTAGCGAAGATTGCGGCCGGGGCCCGTCAGTGAGTGAGGGGATGTTACGTCAACTACCCTTGCGGAGGACGACTGAGATGTATCCCAATACAGCGCCGAGCGAACCGTAAACAGCCGCGCTCAAAGGAGCTAGGCCTAACAGAACCGTCCCAAGCGAGGGGTCAACCGTAATTGTCAGCGCACACGCTGGACAAACGAAAAAAACGAACTGGGAGCTAGCACTCCAGCTATGCGGAGCGAAGGACAGACCCACAACCACAAGATAAGAAACGACGGCGAAGCCCGCTAGCATCTTGATGGGCAGCGACGAAGGTTTGCCAACTTCTATCTTGCGCACCTTCTGAACCCATGATCCCGGCAGTAGAGCGATCAAGACAGAAGACACTCCCAAAACCATCAACACTGCCGAAAACAGCGACCAAATTCCGTGGGAGGCTGGATCAAGACCTCGCAGCGCGATGTACATTCGACTCAACGCAACAGAGATCAGTCCACACACAAAGAATGCAACGCGGGACGGTATACCGATCCACCTGCTAGCCATGCGGGGAATTCTAGCAGCAGTCCCGTTTGGATGCGGATAGCTGACGTAACCAGACGAGTTCGCTCCAACCCCCTGCGGCGGCACGATGAGTGCTATGGCGATGTTACGCCAACTGTTCTCGTAGGACTATTCTTGAACTATAGTTAGGGACGCCCGAATCGTCCGAAGGGCAACAGATGCTACGACTTCTTAAACTGCTAGGCATCACCATTTTTTCTTGCGGGTTGGTATGCCTTGCACAAACCGCGGACACGGTGTCGTCGCTATGCAGCCTCCGGGAGAAAACCGCTCAGGGTAAGCACGTCAAAGTTCTAGTGAGGGGAGTTCTGAGTATCAGGCCTGAGAATTCGACACTGGATGATCCTGCATGCTCTGTTTCTCCCTACTCAAGCACTTGGGTAGAGTTCGATCTCCGGTCGAAAAGCAACGAGCGAAAACTGAAAGACCTTCTTGTTCATTCGCAAAGGGTTTATCTAACGTCCGAGGGGGATTTCTATGGCCCGCCGCTGCCCGACCCCAAGCTGACTGAAGCACTTCAGATTGGTTTTCCACCGCACTGGGGCCATCTTGGATGCTGTCGGACAAAGCTTGTCGTCCATGCGATACGTGAGATCAGCCCAACACCGAACACCTTTCCCGACAAAGACACAGGTCCTCAAAGCTACTACGCCAACGCACATCCGTACTCAGAGGAGCCATTGGAACGGCTTCGCGAACGGGTTCCAGAACTGAAGGGGCTTCAGCCTAGCCTGGATCAGAACGGGCTACCTATGATCTTGCAGCACGCGGGGCAGCGGGTGGACAGTTTCTTTCACGATACCCCGAATCTGATCGCTGACGAATATGTCACAGAGCAAGAAATACGTAGCATTGGAGCCGACGATAATATTGGCGCCGACTATAGCACTGGCGCTAACCATAGCATTGCCATCGACCGTCTAGCTCAAGAGATTAGAGACGAATATCTAATTCTTCTTCATGGCGATAGAAATGAGGCTCAATTCGATGAATACCGTATGGACAAAAAGGGCAACCGCATTAATGAATTGAGTACAGAGAGCCCCTTCAGTTCACGATTTTTTGTTACTCACGGCTTTGCCTTGAGCTGCGTTTATTTTTCGACGGCGTTCCAATCGGAGTCGACTTTCCGCTACCTTGGCGAACAGCGGATTGGCAGCCAAAACACTTATGTCGTGGCGTTCGCCCAGCGGCCTGGGCATGCCACCATGACTGAGACAGTGAGAGGACCGAGACATTCCACCGTGCAGATGCTCGTGCAGGGAGTCGCATGGTTGGACAAAAGCAATTTCCAAATCATTAAGGTGGGTATCCGCTTGACTCACCAGACCCCAATGGCTAGTATGCGGAAATGGAAGACTATCCTCGGAACTTGAAGGAGTTCGATGTTCGATTCCTGAGTGAGGAGGCCTGCCGAGAGTATCTGTTGCAACTGCGCTGGCCGAATGGCTTTCGCTGTCCGCGCTGTGGGTGTCGAGAGAGTTCGCCGGTCAGGACGGCATTGCTGCGGTGTCGTGAGTGCCGGCATCAAACCTCGGTGACGGCAGGGACGATCTTTCAAGACACCCGCACTTCTCTGCGCTTGTGGTTTCAAGCCATGTGGTGGGTGACGACCCAGAAGAACGGGGCCAGTGCGTTGGGGCTTCAACGGATACTGGGACTGAAAAGGTATGAGACAGCATGGACCATCCTGCATAAGTTGCGCCACGCCATGGTAAGACCGGGACGTGATTTGCTCACGGGCAGAGTGGAGGTGGATGAATGCTACGTCGGCGGTCTGGAGGAGGGCTTGCCCGGCCGGCTCAATTTGGATAAAGCACTGATTGTCGTTGCCGCTCAAGAAGATGGACCCGGGATCGGTCGGATTCGGATGCGCCACATCGTAGACGCTTCGGCTGCAAGCTTGATGCCCTTTGTACAGGACTCGGTAGAACCGGGCAGCGTCATCCACACCGACGGCTGGCTGGGATATCTGCCCGTGGAGAGCAAAGGCTACCAGCACGAGGTCACGTTTCTAAAGGGAAAAAAGAAGACTCCATCGGAACTGATGCCACGGGTTCACCTCGCGATCTCCTTACTCAAACGGTGGCTGATGGGAACCCACCAGGGAGCAGTCAGCCATAAGCACTTGGACTACTATCTCGATGAATTCACGTTCCGGTTCAATCGCCGTCGATCCAAGAGTCGAGGCAAGCTCTTCTTTCGTCTGGCGCAGCAAGCTGTGGCCGTCGATCCCGTTACCCATCACCGGATAGTTCACCCGACCTCAGCGAAGGCCAAAGGCAAACCACAACCTGTAGGGTCTTGGTGAGTGAAGCGGATACCCAGCATCATTAAAATACAGACCGATCTTCTCGCTCCCCGCCCCGAGGTTGGGCTTGATCGGCAAACGACAGAGGTCATTCTGAGCGAAGTTCTCCTTCGCGGCATTGCATCACCGTTGTGGCTACCTAAAGTAGTGAAGGTGGACATCAGATTTTATGGGTTAAGTTTTAGGAATGAGCATCACTATGCTAATTATCGACAGTATCGTGTGTCCTCCAAGATGATTTTGCCGCACTAACTTCCAGCAGCCGTTGCCCTAGAATCCGCGTGCGAACAGGCCACTGGCACACTCGCTCATTTTCATCCCACCCCGGATAACGCTGATTGTTGTCATCAGGCGATTGCACGCAATATAAAAAGGCGCCCACTTTTGCGGTAGGTTGAGATTGTTCGGATCACCAACCTAGCGAAAGGGAGCGCCTTTATGAATCAGGAAAAGTATATCGGGATGGACGTGCACCAAGCCACCATCTCGGTGGCGGTGATGGATGCTGCGGGCAAGCTGATCATGGAATGTCTGCTGGAGACCAAGGCGGCCACTGTCATAGATTTCATCCGAGGATTGCAAGGAACCCTTTCTGTGACCTTCGAAGAGGGAACCTCCGCTGCCTGGTTGCATGACCTGCTGAAGCCTCGTGTCCACCATCTTGTAGTCTGCGATCCGCGCAAGAACGCTCTGTTGAAGGATGGCAACAAAAGCGACCGGATCGATGCGCGCAAGCTGGCCGAGTTGTTACGCGGCAACCAACTCCATCCCGTGTACCACGGAGAGCATGGGGTTCGCACCTTGAAGGAACTAGGGCGAAGTTATCTGACCATCACCCAAGATGTGACTCGGGTAATGAATCGCATCAAAGCTCTGTATCGCAGCTGGGCGATTCCCTGCGCTGGCGCAACCGTCTACGCTGCCCGTCATCGCGCCGAGTGGTTGGCGAAGATCGCTGAACCAGGCGTTCGGCTTCGCGCCGAGCGGCTCTATCAGCAACTGGATCTGTTGCAACCGGTGCGGCTGGAAGCGCGACGCGAGTTACTGGCGGAAAGCCAGAAACATTCGGGCGTGAAGTTGCTGCGCCAGATTCCTTCCATCGGTCCGATTCGCTCGGCCCTGCTGGTGGCCTTGCTGCAGACCCCGCACCGTTTCCGTACCAAGCGCCAACTATGGGCCTACAGTGGCTTCGCCGTCGAGACCCACGACAGCGGGGAGTACCGCTCGGTGCGCGGCAAACTGCAACGCAACCGCGAGCGCATGACGGTACGCGGTCTGAATGACAACCACAATCGAGAGCTGAAGAATCTGTTCAAGAGTGCTGCGGTATCGGCCAGCACACGTCCTGGCCCTCTGCGCGACTTTTATGTGGCTCGGGTAGAGAAAGGAATGCGGCCGACCATGGCCCGTCTCACCTTGGCTCGGAAGCTGGCCGCGATCAGTTTAACCATTTGGAAGAAAGGGGTGGACTTCGACGCCAAACAATTAGATCAGCAGGCAGCTTGAGCATCTCTGAGGAACAGGCTTTTCCATCTCTGCGGTGTACTCCGGTGGTGGGCAGTCGGGTTCTGCAGATGCTCGGTTCGAGGGCGAGTATCAGTCAATGAGATCGGCCCCGTGTGCTTCGGCACCGAGTCACCCATTACACGCTATGCCCCCTCGGATAACCAGAAATAGCGATAGGCCACGAGCCTCGGATAGAACCATGGTTAACATTCGTCCTGCTTGCCGCGTCTTGCACACTCGAGCCTTGCCACCAAGCAGCAGAGAAAGCTTACGAGATGGACAACAAGCCGAACGTCTTCGGAGGTAACGAAACCAAGTGGGCTGGATCTCGAGAAAGAACCTCGATCCTCCGGTCGAGGCGGAGCTTTTTTCTTGACATCCCTTTTTATAGAGCTCATTGAGGGGGCCCCCGCGCCCGATTCCTTCCCTCCTGGTTCCCATTGCCGCTTTTCTTTTCATAGGCTTGCCTGTCATGACGAAACTGTCCATCCCATTTCGTCATGACAATGTGTTCTTGCAGGAACACTCATCTCATCGCGACTTGGAGCGGACGAAGCGTCCGCCCCACACCCTCACGGTAGCCCAAACGCATAAATCGCGCTGCCCGCCGCGATCGCCAGATATTCCTTGCCGTCGATCGCGAACGCCATGGGCGGGGCATAGACTGCGCCTCCCATCTGGAAGTGCCAGAGTGGCTTGAGCGACGCGGCGTCGAAGGCGATGAAGTTTCCTTCGGCGTCGCCGCTGAAGACGAGTCCTCCAGCGGTCGAAAGCACGCCCGACCATGTCGGCGATGTGTGTTGGAATTTTTCTTTGATCTCGCCCGTCGCCGGATCAATCGCCTTCAGAAATCCCAGATACGGTTTCGCGTCTTCCGAAGGAAAATACGCGCTGCCGTAGTAGGCGTGCCCGGCCTCATACGGCTGTGGAGCGGTGCTGAAGATGTCGCACTGGTCGCGCGCCGTGACGTAAACCAGTCCGGTCTGCGGATCGTAGCTCGGCGCCATAAAATTCGTCGTGCCCAGCGCGCCCGGACACACTGTGTGGCCGTTGAGAGTCGGCGCGGCATTTTTGTTCGCCACAGGACGTCCGTCGGCATCTTTGGAATCGCTCCAGGTTTGCTTGCCATACGCCGTCGCCGAGATCAGCTTGCCCGTCGCGCGATCGATCACGTAGAAGAATCCATTGCGATTGGCCTGCGCGATCAGGTGCTTGCCGTCTTTGTCGATCATGGTGGGAACTTGCGTCGCGTCCCAGTCATGCTCGTCATGCTTGGTGAACTGGAAATACCAGTTCAATTTGCCGGTGTCAGCGTTGAGGGCGAGCAGGGAATTGCTGTACAGGTTGTCGCCCGCGCGTCCAGCACCGCGATTCGACGGCGAAGGATTTCCCGTGGGCCAGAAAATCTGATTTGTCGTGGGATCGTACGTTCCGGTATTCCACGCCGGAGCGCCTCCAACTTTCCAGGAATCGCCTTCCCACGTGTCGTGTCCAGGCTCGCCCGGGCCGGGCACGGTGTAGAAGCGCCACTTGCGCGCGCCCGTATCGGCATCGTAAGCGTCGATGAATCCGCGGACGCCGTACTCTCCGCCGGAAACGCCGATAATAACAAGATTCTTCACGACGAGCGGCGCGACTGTGAAGCTGTGGCCGATGCGATAATCGGCTGCAGTTGTATCCCAGAGGACGGCTCCAGTCTTGGCATCGAGAGCGATCACATGCGCGTCAAGCGTGCCGAAAAAAACTTTGCCGCCGAGAATCGCCAGCCCGCGATTCACGCGCCCGCAGCAGGGACGAATGTCCGACGGCAGTTGCCGCTGATACATCCAGATCGGCCGCCCGGTGCGCGCATCGAGCGCGAACGCGCGGTCGTCCTGCGCCGTCGCGTAGAGGATTCCGTCGACTTCGAGCGGCGAGGTTTCAAGCTTGCCGGTCGCTCCCGTCTGGTACACCCATTTCGCAACCATTGCATGGGCGTTCGACGTGTTGATCTGGTCGAGGCCGCTGAAGCGCTTTCCGGAGTAGTCGCCGGAGTACATCATCCAGTTCTGCGGCTCTTTGGCGGAATTCAGCAGGCGTTCGAAGGTGACCTGCGCGAATGCGGGGGACAAGAGAGCTAGAGCCGCGAGCGCGGTGAGGAGTGTTGCGCGGGAAGTTTTGTCGGCCTTCATTTCGCCCCCACGCTGGCCAGGTAGGCCACAATGTCGTCGAGATCTTTGTCGCTCAGCATGTCGGCCGTGTATTTCGGCATCGCCGACTCGCGGCTCGTGTGGAACGACTTCAGTTTGTCTTTCTCCAGCAGATGAATCTGTTCGCTGGTGTCCATGATCTGCACGGTGAAGCTGTCTTCGTTCAGCGTGACGCCCTTGATCTCTTTCCCATCAGCGGTCACGGCCGTGACGCTTTCATATTCCTGCGGAAATTCTTTGGTCGCTTCGGTCAGCCCCCACGCCAGATGGTGACTCGGATTCCGCACCGAATCGATAATCGCCGCACGCGTCCGCGACGCTCCCACCTCGCTGAGTTCCGGCCCGAAGCGTCCGCCTTTGCCGTTGATCATGTGGCAGAGCGAGCAGTTTGCGTCGCCATAAAAGAGTTCTTTGCCATGCTCCGGATTCCCGATTGAATTTGCCGGAGCTTTCACTTCCTGGCTGCGGATGTAAGTGATGATTTGCCAGATCTCTTCGTCGGTCATGCCGACGCCCTGGCCGTTGGTCCCGTTGGCCGGCATCGCGGTTCCGGCGATGCCGTTGCTGATGACCTGGAACATCTCGGCATCGGTATGGGCATATTTCTTTTTTGCCCGCGTCAGATCGGGGCCGCGACCTCCGCCGCGCGCGCCCAACCCGTGGCACAGCGCGCAGTTGATGCGGAACTCATATTCGCCAGCCTTCGCCGCCTTGGCGTTCCCAGCCAACGGATTTTGCGCGTCCGCCGCAGGAAGGGTTGCTATTGCAAACAAGAGTCCGAGGAGTCCCCATCGCCATCCAGACATGGATCACCTTCCGGAAAGTTGCCGAATTGTACGTCATCGGCGCGCGATTGGAGATTTGGAAATCTCGGACCGTCGCAGAAAACAATCGTACCCCGGCTGGACATGTCCGGCGGATATCTGCCGCATGCACTTTCGGGTCTCTACACTGAAATCCTGGGATGTTTCTGCCGATGCTGTATTTGGCGGCGAGCATTTTTCTTACGCGGGTAAGTGTCTGATGCGTCAGCCTTTCCAGCGAAACGCACCGGGCTGCGGAAGTCCCAGATGAGCCAGCACGCGATATGCGAATTCGCGAGCCATCTCATCTAATGAAGCAGGACGATAGTAGAAGGCCGGGATCAGGGGAAAGATAGTGGCTCCGGCATCGGCCGCACGATACATGTTGCGGATGTGAATTTTGTTGAGGGGCGTCTCGCGCACGCACAACACGAGGGGCCGCTTCTCTTTCAGCGAAACGTCGGCGGCGCGCTCGATCAGGTGCGAGGCCACACCGTTGGCAATGCGGGCCAGAGTGCCCACGCTGCACGGGATGACGATCATGGCGTCGGCGGGATAGGAACCGCTGGCCACGTTGGCCCCGATGTCGGCGTTCGACTGAACGTGAATTTTTCGCGCGGCGCGGCCGCCGGAGAGAGCAAGGATGCGGCCGACCAGGTTGGAGCGGCCTTTGAGTCCGAGTTCTTCGGCCATGACGCGCAACGCGCTGTCGGAGGCGATGAAGTTGACCGTTGCAATGCGCTGGTCGCGTGCGACGGTCTGAAGCAGGTGCCGGAGAAAAATGGCTCCGCTGGCCCCAGTGGTCGCGACCGTCAAGTTCTTCGGCGGATGGTTTGGCAAGCTTGCCTCGAATGAGGAGCATAGGGAGGCAGCGGCGCAGAAGTCAAGGCGGAGAGCGGTGAGCAATGAGCAGTGAGATGAGTTTTACCAGAGGAGAGGAAGAGCCAGCAGCTAAGAGCTAGAAGGTAGAAGCTGAATTCATGTCCTCCACGTCCAATCTTCGATCCCGGCGCAGCGCCGCGCAGCTGCAGGCGCTGGCGGGAGTGGAGCGCGAGATCCGCCTGCAGGATTCGCATGGACGCCGCAAATATCTGCGCGAGTTCAACCAGGCCTACCGCAGCTATGAATCGATCCTCGATTCCGAACAGCTGCGCGCTTCGATCTGCGCCGCCGATATCGTTCTCGTCGGCGACTATCATGCCTTGCCCAAGGCGCAGCGGCAGGCCGCGTCACTGCTCGAGCAGTGCGCTCTCGGCGGCAACCGGCCAGTCGTCCTTGGCGTGGAAACAATTTTTGCCCGCGATCAGCACATCCTTGACGAATGGTGGCGCCGCGAAATCGACGAGGCGGAACTTCGCCAGCGCATTCGCTTCGATCTCGAGTGGGGATACGACTGGGCTCCGTTCTACGAACTGCTCGTCACCGCGCGCGATAACGGCGAGGGCCTCTATGGACTCGACTGCATGCCTCGCGAGGACCTGCGCAAGATCGGAGCGCGCGACCGACATGCGGCGATCAAGATTTCCGAGATACGCCAGCGCCATCCCAATGCCGTGATCTTCGTACTGTTCGGCGAATCGCATCTTGCTCCCGGACATCTGCCGCGCGTCCTGCAACAGCAGATTCCGGAAGCGAAAGCAATTACCATCCTGCAGAATATCGACGCGCTCTACTGGCGCGCCGCCGGCGAACGGGCCGACAAAATAGAAGCGGTGCGAGTGAAAGACGATGTCCTTTGCGTGTTCAACGCGACGCCGCTCGAGAAATATGAGAGCTACCGGCTCTTCCTCGATCAATGGAGCCGCTGCGACGACGGTCCGGATTTCGCTCCGACTATCTACAACCTGATCGACAGCCTGGCCAGCTTTCTCGAGATCAACCGCTACTCGCCGCACAACGGCACGCAGCCAAAGTTTCTGGTGGATATGCTGCCGGAAGTTTATGGCGGGTCGTCGGATGCGATGTTGCGGCGCCTGCTCTCGCGCAAGGGCATCAGCGATCTCGACCGCGAGTCGATGCTCAACTGCGTCGAGCGGCGCGGCAGCGCGTATCTGCCGCAGGTGAATTCGTTCTGCATCCGCGAATTTCAGATGATGCACGCCGCCGAAGACGCCACGCGCTTTCTTCACCATGCGTGCCAGGGATTGCCGCACCGGCTCAACGGACATCCGGTCGAAACTTCGGTTCGCGCTGAGGGCCCGCTCCTGCCCGACAACTTTTATGCCCGTGTGATCGAACATGTGTTGGCTTATTTCGGATCGCGGGTGCTCTATCCGTCGCGCCCGGTTCCCGATCCGCAAGCGATTCCACAACTTTCGCGCGCGGCCTGTGAGAAAGCCGCGCAGATGGCTGTACGCGCCGATGCGGGCGAATTTGAATCGTCCGCGCAAGACTGGGGATACCGCATCGGAAGCGAGATCTACGATGCGTATCTGGCTGGGAAATTGGCCCCGAGCGGAATCCGACGTTTGTTCCTGGCTCATCTCGACGAACCCGGATTGGCCCGCAAAGTCTGTGGCGCCGTGATTGCCAAGCTGCGCGCGATTTCCCGTCCGCAAGCCCGCGCCGCCCACGCCTGATTCCGACCCGCTACAGGCAGCCAGTCTCGACGCGCAGAGAGCAATCACGCTAATCTAGAATCCGTTGCGAATTGCCACGACGAACGACCAACGACTAAGGACCGAAGTCTGAACGCCGAATCCATCCGCCAACTGTTCGAACAAGTCCGCAAGGGCGCGATCACTCCCGACGATGCCGTCGACCGCCTGCGGCACCTTCCGTTCGAAGATCTCGGCTTTGCGAAGGTCGATCATCATCGCGCACTGCGCGCCGGCATGCCCGAAATCATTCTTGGAGAAGGCAAGACCGCGCCGCAGATTGCGGCCATTTTCGCGCGGCTGGCGAAGCACGGAGGAAACATTCTAGCCACGCGCGCCAGCGAGAAGCAGTTCGCCGCGGTGAAGAAAAAAGTTCGCGGCGTGGAATATCGCGAACTCGCCCGCGCGATCGTATTGCAGAAAGATGCGACCAGATACGGCAAAGGCGTGATCGCGGTAGTCTCGGCGGGCACGAGCGACATCCCGGTCGCCGAAGAAGCTGTCGTCACCGCCGAAATGATGGGCAACGAAGTCGAGCATTTCTATGACGTCGGTGTCGCGGGCATTCATCGGTTGCTGGCGAATCGCGAAGCGCTGACCAAGGCTCGCGTCGTCGTCGTGTGCGCCGGGATGGAAGGCGCTCTGCCCAGCGTCGTCGGAGGCCTGGTGGGAGTTCCCGTGATCGCCGTGCCCACCAGCATCGGCTATGGCGCATCGTTCAAAGGATTGGCCGCGCTGCTCGGCATGCTGAACTCGTGCGCCTCGAATGTGAGCGTCGTGAATATCGATAACGGATTCGGCGCCGGATACGTCGCGTCGCTGATTAACCGCCTGCCGTAATCTCCGCAAATAAAAAAGGCGCGACTCCTCGCCGCGCCCTCGTGCTACTCGACCAGCTTACGACTTGTCGACTGTCAGTTTGTTCTCGACGCTGAAGGCGCCAAATACCTGGTTCGCGCGAATTCCGGCGATGTCCTTATCCGCCTTGCTGTCGACCGATCCATACAGCGTGACATGCCCGTTCGCCACGATGATGCGGATCGGACGCGCCGGATCCATCGCGTACTTGCTCAGCATCGCGTCGCGATAGATCGCGCGCATCGCCCGCAGCCGCACTCCGTCGTCGAACATCGAGACCGGCGCGATCGAAACATTGTCGATCACGTCCTTCACGCCCGGCATGCTCGCGATGTCGGCCAGCGCTTCATCTCGGCCGACGCCCGTGCGATCCTGGCCTTCGACGGTCACGACTCCATCCTTCACTCCAATGGCGAAGTAGTCGAACGTGCTGTCGTAGCCCGAACGCACGTAGCGCAACCTGGTCGCCAGTTTCTGCTCCAGTTGCTCGTCCGGAACGTTCGGTCCGGCCACCTCGATCAGATTGCGCACACCCTGCGCGTTCGCCGTCTTGCGAGCCAGTTTGGCCGCATCCAGTTTCTGCTGGTAGAGATCGACCGTGCCCGTCAGGGACACGATGCCGTCCTCGACCGTGGACTGCACATTCTTGAACTGCTTCTTCGCCGCGAGCTTATGCGTCACGGCATTCTGCAGTTGACTGTCGTAGCGGGCGGCCGACCCCGTGTCGGCCATGAGCGTTGCGCTCAGCAGGCCCACCGCCAGCAGCGATCCTGCCATCGCCAGTAAGCTTTTCTTTCCTCTTGCGATCATGAAGGTCACCTCCGACCCTTTTGACGAAACTTTACGAATTAACTGCCTGGTTAATTCTTGGATGCTCGAGGAATAGCGCAAGATGCATCTTCGGCGGCGAAATCGGGCGCAGATTCGCCAGGTTGCGGAGAGCAACTTTTGCGCGCGCCGAGGGTTATTAAAGGCGGCGCGAGAATTTTTCTTTTCTGCGCCCCGAAGCGAGTTTGCGGGACGCTATTTCTTGATTCCAGACCAATCGGTCAGAAGCACCGGCGCTCCGTTTTTCACGATCGTTGGATAGACTTTGTCGAAGCCCTTGTGATGTCCGGGGCTGTAGTTCAGCACCAGCTTCGATCCCAATCCCATGTTCATGTCGTGGATCGATTCGATGCCGCCGATGAAACTCTCGCGCGTCACGTCTTTGCCGGCGCGCTTCAGGCCTTCGACCAGGACCATCGCGTCGACAAAGCCTTCGAAACTCACAAAGCTCGGCGGCGTCGACGGATTATATTTCTCGAGATACTTGCGATACAGAGCGACCGTCGGATAGTCGATGCGGTCATACGGAGGAACGACCTGCGTGATAATCGTGCCTTCCGCGTCGGGGCCAGCTTCCTTGATGAACTCCTCGGTCCCGACAAATGAAACGGTCAGAAACTGTGGATGCCATCCCGAAGCGTGCGCCTTCCTAACGATCGCTGCGACGGGACCATAGGGGCCGACGACGATTACCGCCTCGGGTCGCGCCGCCATTAAGTTCTGCAGCCCCGAATCTACATCCATCGTATTACGCGCGAATGTTCCTAATGCGGCCGGCGCGGAATTGTGCTTTTTGAGCGCGAGCTTAACGCCCTCGAGCACAGTCTTGCCGAAGGCATCATCCTGATAGAGGACGCCAATCTTGTGGATGTCCGCCTCCCACAATCTGTCCACCTGTTCCCTGGTCTCGTCGTAATAGCTGGCGCGGACGTTCACGATGTAGTGCTTGAAGGGCTCGTAGAGCAGTTGGGCGCCGGTGAACAATCCCAGGACCGGAATCTTTTCTTCCTGCGCCATGGGGACGTAAACCGCAGCTGTCGGCGTTCCGACGAAGAATCCAAGGGCGAACACGCCTTCTTTCGTCATGCGCTTGAAGCAACCCGGCGATTTTTCGGGATCGTAGCCATCATCGAAGGCCAGCAACTGGATCTTGCGTCCGAATACTCCGCCTTCGTCGTTGATGGCGTGCAGGTAAATCGTCGCGCCCATCACGGTTTGCTGGCCAAGGAAATGGGCGGGGCCATCGAGCGCTGAGCATGATCCGATCAGAATGCTGTTATCAGTGAGGCCCGGCGTCTCCGCCGGTGAATGTGAGACCGCGATTGTACAAATGAAAAGTAGTGACAGCGCAGCGTGAAGCCAAATACAGGCAAAATCCGTCCTTTGCCGGTTCATTCCGCAATTCCCCTTGTCAAGTATTTTCCCCGCACCGGGCTACACTTGCTGAGGTGTTCAAGTTGTAAGGTGCGTGAGATTCGTTTCGCCATTGTGCCACGGCGAATTGCAGCGGATGACAAACGCAACGCACGAAAGTAACGGCGCACGTCGAACGTCGAACGTTCCAGCCCTCTTTACCAATTGTGTTCAGCCGCTTTTGGGATTACCCCGGTAACTTTCGAGCGAGTACCGGCACGTCTACTCTAGATCGTGCGATTTCTGAGGGGGGAATCGGCGAATGGGCGAACGTGTCACTCAACCGGGACCGCCGGACCTCGCCCGCGCTAACCGCCTGAAAAAGGCGCTCGAGACGGGCGCTCCACCGGCTTTTGTCCACTCCGACGCACCCGCTGTTCCCTCCAACGGCTGCCAGGCAGAATCGGACAGTCCCGCTCTATTCGAGGCGTTCAACAAGCAAAAACAGAATTGGGACGCGCGCCAGCATTTTCTCGAGCAGATGTCCCATGCGTCGCCCGACGCGCTCTGCATCACCGGGTTGGACCATCATCTTCTGTGGGCGAACGAGACTTTTGTGCGGTTATTCGGCTATCCGGTGCCGGAAATCGTCGGTCATTCCGTGGACGGTCTGATCGTTCCGCCGGACCGTCTTGCCGAGTCGCAATGGATTGGCGAGACGCTGGCGAAAGGCGAACGCATATCGCTTGAAACCAAGCGCCGCAAGAAAGATGGAACCCTGCTCGAAGTTTCGGTCTCCTGCGCACCGCTTCTGCTGGATGGCAAGGTCGCCGGTTTCTATGCGGGATACCACGACATCTCCGACCGCAAGCGGGTCGAGGCTCTGAGCTCGGCGCTCTATCGAGTTGCAGAAAAGAGCAGCACGGCGCACGATCTGCAGCAGTTCTTCGCGGCCGTCCACGGCATCGTCGACGAACTGCTCTACGCCCGCAATTTCTACATCGCGCTTTATGATCCCGCCAGCGACTTGTTGACCTTTCCCTACTTTGTCGACGAGCAGGAACTGGCGCCGACGCCAAAGAAAATGGGTCGCGGGCTGACCGACTACATCATTCGCACCGGTGAACCTCTGCTGGCAACTCCGGAAGTCTTGCAGAGCATGGAAGAGCGCGGCGAAGTTGCGCGCAATGGCTCGCGCTCGCTCGACTGGATGGGCGTTCCTCTACGGGTAAACAGCCACACCTTCGGAGCGCTGGTGGTACAGACCTATTCGAAGAACACCCGCTACGGCGAGCGCGACAAAGAGATTCTCACGTTCGTCGCACGGCAGTTAGCCAGCGCGGTTGAGATCAAGCGCAACGAACTTGCGCTGCGGCGCTCTGAAGCCCGCTACCGTTCGCTCGTGCAAAGTTCGGTGTACGGCATTTACCGGTCCAGTCTCGAAGGAAGATTCCTGGATGTGAATCCCGCGCTGATTTCGATGCTGGGGTACGAGTCGGCGGAAGAAGTGCTGATGCTCGATCCGGAGAAAGATGTCTTTGCGCGGCCGCAGGAGCATGCACGGCTGATCGAGGATTTCCGCCGCGCCGGCCGTCTGGACGGAGTCGAGCTGAAGTGGAAGCGCAAAGACGGAAGCACCATCACCGTGCGCATCAGCGGGCGCGCGGTCAGCAGCGCCGACGAACCCGCGGACGTGCTTGAAGCCATCGCCGAGGACGTCACCGACCGCCGCGCCCTCGAAGATCAATTCCGGCAGGCGCAGAAGATGGAAGCCGTCGGACGGCTCGCCGGCGGCGTCGCGCACGACTTCAACAATCTTCTGATGGTGATCAGCGGATACGCCGAAGTGATCCTGGACGAACTTCCTCCCGATCATCCCCTGCATGAAAAGGGACGCGCCATTCAGCAGGCTGCCGATCGCGCCACGACTCTGACCCGCCAGCTGTTGGCCTTCAGCCGCAAGCAACTCCTCGAACTGAAGATTGTCGACGTGAATGCGATCGTGCAGGATATGGAGCGGCTGCTGCGTCCATTAATCGGCGAAAACGTGGAACTCGTCGCTGTTCTGTCTCCGGAAGCTGCGCACACACGTGCCGACTCTGGACAGCTCGAACAGGTCCTGATGAACCTTGTGGTGAATGCCAAGGACGCCATGCCCGGAGGCGGCAAACTCACGATCCGGACCCAGAATATTGTGATGGACGAAGGCCATCGGCGCGACCAGCAGTTTATACGGCCCGGCCGCTATGTGATGCTCTCGGTCAGCGATACCGGCACGGGCATGGACAAGGAGACGCAGTCGCGCATCTTCGAGCCATTTTTCACCACCAAAGAAAAAGGCAAAGGCACCGGCCTCGGGCTTTCCACGGTCTACGGCATTGTGAAACAGAGCGGCGGGTACGTGATGGTCCAGAGCGAACCAGGGCAGGGCACCAGTTTTCAGATTTACCTGCCGCAGGTCGAGGGCGACGTCGAGACCAGCGCGGCGCCTGTCCCTGATGCAGCTTCGGGCGGCAATGAAACCATCCTACTGGTGGAAGACGAAGAATCGGTGCGGCAACTCGTGCGCGACACGCTCTCCGCAAAAGGCTACGAAGTTCTGGAAGCCGATAGCGGAGAAGCCGGGCTCGCCGCAGCCGACGCTCACAAAGGAAAGGTCGATCTCGTGATCACCGATGTCGTCATGCCCGGCATGAGCGGGCGCGACCTGGTCAAGAATCTCGCCAAGATTCGGCCCGAAACCAAAGTTCTTTATCTTTCCGGATATACCGAAGATGCCATCGTCAGCGACGGCTCCATCGAGAGCGGCACCGCCTTCCTGCAGAAGCCGTTCAGCCTGCAAAGTCTGTCGCGCAAGGTGCGCGAAGTCCTCGGATAGCCGGCATTTTCCTGAGGATCACAAATACTGCAATTGTTCTACCGTGCA
Source organism: uncultured Acidobacteriota bacterium (assembly GCA_963763845.1). Lineage (GTDB taxonomy): Bacteria > Acidobacteriota > Terriglobia > Terriglobales > Acidobacteriaceae > Sulfotelmatobacter. Next base: position 186,092 of record CAVXPX010000001.1, on the reverse strand, counting down.
ACTTTTTGGCCGCGCCTGCGTCCTATGGATTGAAGATATATACGCCGGGCGCGAAGATGAAGTGTGTTCGCGCGCCAATGACCGGGGTTCCGATGCTGATCAAGAAGGCCGATGATATCCGTTCGTCAGAGATCACTCCGAAGAGTCTCTACCTGAACCGCCGCAAGTTTCTTGCGGGAGTAGCCATCGCCGGTGCGGCCGCTGCCGCCGGATTCAAGCTCCGCGAAACGGTCAAGCCTTCCATCACCGCACTTGCGGGGAACAAGATCGACGGGATCAAGAAGAGCCCGTTCAGCACCACCGAAACGATTACTCCCTACAACGACGTCACGCACTACAACAATTATTACGAGTTCTCCACCGAAAAAGACGAGCCTGCCGAGTTGGCGAAAAACTTCCGCACGCGGCCCTGGAAGGTCAAGATTGACGGCGAGGTTGACAAGAAGCAGGAACTCGACATCGACACGATCTTGAAGATGGCGCCGCCCGAGGAGCGAATTTATCGGCATCGCTGCGTCGAAGGATGGTCGATTGTCGTGCCCTGGATCGGATTCTCTCTGAGCGAACTGATCAAGCGCGTGAATCCGACCAGCAAAGCGAAGTATGTCCAGTTCACCACGCTGTTTGATATGACGCAGATGCCCGGCCAGCGCAGAAGCGTTCTCGAATGGCCGTATGTCGAGGGCCTGCGCATGGACGAAGCTATGCATCCGCTGGCATTGCTCTGTTTCGGCATGTACGGAGAGGATCTCCCGAACCAGGATGGAGCGCCGCTGCGCATGGTCGTGCCGTGGAAATATGGATTCAAGAGCGGCAAAGCGATTGTGCGGATTCACTTCACCGCCAAGCAGCCGATGAATAGCTGGAACGTCTCGGCTCCGAACGAATACGGCTTTTACGCGAATGTGAATCCGAACGTGGATCATCCACGGTGGAGTCAGGCCAAAGAACGGCGTCTCGGCGAATTCTTCAAACGCCCCACGCTGATGTTTAACGGCTACGATCAGGTCGCCAGCCTCTACGCCGGCATGGATTTGAGAAAATATTTCTGAAACTCAGTGAGCGCTCCGCACTATGTGGGGACAGCCGCCATCGGCTGTCCAGCGAACGCAGCGAGCGTGGTTTGTCGCGCGAGGGCTAGCAAGGCATCTCTTCCACAAACCGTTTATGAGATGGTCTGATGTCTTGATGTCTTCTGAGTGCTGAAAGCTGACGGCTGACTGCTGATAACTGCTTTTATGCTCCGCCTATCCAAACCCGCCGCCTTCGTGGCATGCCTTGTGCCCGCGGGAATTCTTGTCTGGCGCGGATTCCACGCCGAACTCGGCGCCAATCCCATCGAGTTCATCACCCACAGCACCGGCAACTGGACGCTGATCTTCCTGCTCATCACGCTTTCCGTCACGCCGTTGCGGAAGCTCACGCGTCAATACTGGCTGATCAATTTCCGCCGCATGTTCGGCCTGTTCGCGTTCTTCTATGGCATCCTGCACCTGATGACGTACGTCTGGCTCGACAAATTTTTCGATGTTCACGACATGCTGAAAGACATCGCGAAGCGCCGCTTCATCACCGCCGGCATGACAGCGTTTGTGTTGATGCTGCCGCTGGCGCTGACCTCCTCGCGCTGGGCGATCCGAAAACTGGGAGGCAAGCGCTGGCAGATCCTGCATCGCCTGATTTATTTCAGCGCGGCCGCTGGGGTGATCCATTACATCTGGCTGGTGAAGGCCGATCTGAGAAAGCCGCTGGAATACGCGACGGTGCTGGGAGTGCTGATGGCCTATCGTCTGATGACATGGATTGCCGCCAATGCCAGACGTACCGCGGCGGGAGTTTCCTCTGCGGCGAAGGTCGAAGTTCCACAGAGCTGAGGTCCGCCAGAGCTAGGATTCACGGCCCAGACTCGCGGGGCGATCAAGCAAAAAGGGCGCGGCTGCCCGCGCCCTGCAAGAACTGCGAATCTGCCCTACTTCCACTTCTTTACTATGTTCTTCAACATCGGGTGAGCTGCCATCATGCCCGGCACGACGAACATGTGCGCTTTGGCGGCTGCTGACGATGAGGCCGACGCATTCTGCTCGACCATCACGCCTACGGAGATTTGCGTTTGATCCATCTCGATGAACGGGAATGTGGTGCCGTCCACCGTGTAGTAGTTCAGGTTGAAGCCACCCTCGAGGGTGCTGTTATTGCTGTTTCCCGCCGCGGACGAGAGCTGTCCCCGGCCGTTCGTATCGGGCGCGCTGTATGTTCCACTTGAAAGCGCGAGCGCATAGTTTGGAGCGCCGCCCAGCGCAAAGTTCTCGTCAATCACGCCTGAAAGCGCTCCTCCGGACGCGGCGGTGAACTCGGCGATGTCATCCACCTCGACGATAGAAGTTCCCGTCACGCCGCTGGTGTTGAGCCCGGTGAGGTTCAATCCATAACCTTGACTGGAAGCAAACGTCGCTCCCGACTGCTGCGCGTAAGCGGCTCCCATGGTGAGCCCGGTGCCGTCGATTTCCATCAGCAACAAGCCGCCGCTGGAAGGATATGCAACGTAGGTCGAACCTCCAACGAATGCCGCAAAGTTGCTCAGGACGAAGCGGCCTGTCCCGCCCGACGTGTAGTTCGCAGTGAATGTCGGGCTGGGGGACTGCGAGACCGTTCCGCCATCGTTGTAGTCTTCCGTCGAGGCGTTGGTGATGTTTCCATTTCCGTCGCTCACCATGAATCCGCCCAACCCGAGCGGGTTGTACGAACTGCTGCTGCATGGCGCGCAACCGAGCATGGTGAAGGCCAGAGTTCCCGCAGGCATGGACGTGCTCGTTTGCGAATAAGCGTCTCCGATCAGAGTTGCGGTCTGGTCCAGTTCAATGAACTTCAAATGCGAGGCGTCAATCGCGATGACGTCGAACGTTCCGCCCAGATTTGAACTTGAGAATGTTGTTGAAGGAGTCGAGGACGGTCCCACAGCGAAGGATCCGCTCAGCGGCTGATCGGTATACGAGATGATGCCTCCGTTGTTAACATCCGCCAGGCCACTCAGTGAATTCCCCGACAGCGTAAAGTTTCCAGCGGCTGCATATGTCGTGCCGCTCACCGTAGCTCCCGACAGCAGGAAGGCGTAAGCGCCCGTCGGAGTAACTCCCGCAGTCTGCACGTCAAGGGTTCCGCTGCCCGTGGCATCGCCGTCGAACTGCGTAACCAGGCCATGGGACGAATCCTGGAGAACGAAATCCAGTACAATGCTGCTGCCGAGCGGCGTTGCCACCGAGAGCGTCGCCTGTCCGCGCCCGTCTTGGCCCATCTTATAGCTGCCGCCGGTGATCGCGGCGTTTGCCACGGGAGAGATGGAACTCGAGGGGAACGCTGCGTCGTTCATATCGACCGCCCCGCCTGAGATTCCCCCGCTTCCGTTGGCTGTGAACAATCCCACGGCGGCGTATGGCGCTCCCGCGATGTTATCGGTGCCCGAGATCGAAAATACGTAGGAGCCGTTGAGATTGCTGTTGCTGAAGGCTCCCGTCGGCGGCGCGACTGGGTTCGCGGTACCGCTTCCGTTGTTTCCACAAGCTGCCAGCAGGGCGAGCGCGGATAGAGCGAGAGATAGAGCGAGGCGATTGCGAAGCGGCATAACTTCCCCCTAAGAAAAACGCGGCCTGAATTTTTGGGTCTTCTGGGCTCAGAGTAGCACGTATGAGTTGCCGCCTGAGTTAACCCGAATCTAAAGAATAAGTAGCGGACGTAACTGAAGTTTTTTGCAGCTTTACATGTCTTTACGAAGATTCGAGATTAGGGGTTGGAGTTTCGAGTGAGAACCCTCCTACGATGGGGTTTCAAACCGAAACTCGGAACTAGAAACGAGAAACTGACTCCGCCTCTTGCCCCGCCAGTTTTCGCAGAGAATCTTCGTACGGAGCCTTCGCAATCCCTTTCTCCGTCACGATCGCCGTCACATACTTCGCGGGAGTTACATCGAATGCCGGATTCTCCACGCCGACTCCATCCGGCACCATCTGCTTGCCTGCGATGTGTGTAACTTCTTTCGCGTTTCGCTGCTCGATCGGAATCTGACTGCCATCGGGACAAGCCAGATCCACCGTGGAAGTCGGCGCCGCAACGTAAAACGGAATTCCATGCTCCTTCGCGAGAATGGCGACGGTGTACGTTCCGATCTTATTGGCGACATCGCCGTTGGCGGCAATGCGGTCCGCGCCGACGACAATCGCTCCGATCTTCCCCTGCTTCATCATAGCTCCGGCCATGTTGTCGGAAATGACGGTGGTCGGAATGCCATCTTTCATCAACTCCCACGCCGTGAGCCGTGATCCTTGCAGAAACGGCCGCGTCTCGTCGGCATACACATGAATCTTTTTTCCCTGCTCAACCGCCGCGCGGATCACGCCCAGCGCGGTTCCGTATCCTGCGGTTGCCAGCGCGCCGGCATTGCAGTGCGTCAGCACTCCGCCTTCACTCGGCATCAACGTCGCGCCGTGACGCCCCATGGCCTGGTTCGCAGCAATGTCTTCCGCGTGCATGCGCTGTGCTTCTTCGATCAGTCCTTGCTTGATCTGCGGAATCGGGCGAATGCGTATGCGTTCAAATTTTTCCTGCATCCGCCGGATCGCCCAGAACAGATTCACCGCCGTCGGCCGCGTCTTGCCGATGACGTCGCAAATCTGATCGAAGTCGCGCTTCAGGTCGCCCGTCGTCTCGGCCTTCGAATTCTGCACGCCGAGCGCGATCCCCATGCCCGCCGCCACGCCAATTGCCGGCGCTCCGCGCACCACCATGTTGCGGATTACGTCCGCCACCTGCTCGTGCGTCTTGCAGGTCACATAAACTTCTTCGGTCGGCAGCTTCGTCTGATCGATGAAGCGCACGCCTTTGTCGGTCCATTCGAGAGTCTGGATCATTCTGAGGTCTCAGTGAAAAGTTTCAAGTCTCGTGTTTCAAGTTTCCAGAAAAGATCGCACCGCGCAACTCGAGGTCTGGATGCCAGGGCTCGAAACTGGAAACCTGAAACTATGTTCGATGCGCCTCGCACAGATTCCGCGGATGATTCGTCACCGCCGGCCTGCCACAAATGTCGCACGCCGCGGCCACGGCAAAGATATTGGGCTGGGTTTCGTCATTCTGCAGAAGGTGTTCTTTCCGCACGTCATTTGCGGTGAAGATCGACACGAACGGAGCCGGAGCCGCTGCCTTCTCCACGTTCGCGCGCCCTTTCGCTTCTTCGCGCTCCACCAGGCACATCACGCCCGCGATCTCGAATCCGAACTCGCGCGCCGCTTCAACCGCCTGAACCGTCGACGAACCGGTCGTACACACGTCATCGACAATCACCACGCGCGCGCCGTGCTCGCGGAATCCTTCAATGCGCTGCCCGGTGCCGTGCTGCTTTTCCGCTTTCCGCACCAGAAATCCGCTGAGCTCGCCGCTCACCACCGACACCGCAACCACGATCGGATCGGCGCCCATCGTCAATCCGCCGATGGCCCGCGGCTTCCATTCGCGCTTCGTGATTTCTTCGAGGAACACTTCCCCTGTCAGCCGTGATCCTTTTGCGTCGAGCGTCGTGGTGCGGCAATCGATGTAGTAGTCGCTTGTCCCTCCGGAAGAAAGTTTGAACTCTCCCAGGCGGAACGATTTGTGCGCCAGGATCGTGAGCAGCTTCTGTCGCGGATGCATGAAAATCTACGATACCAGAGATGAAACATGTAGGGACAGCCGTCTCGGGTCCGTCGGGCAAGCAAGACGTCGGGATTGTTGAGGCTTAAACGCGAGTCGAACCATGCCAGCGTTTGAGGGACACGAGAGACCAGACAGCCTCAACAATGCCGAACGGCCACGCTCCCTGGAGGAAGCCATAGACCGAGCCGAGCGCGCACGAACCCGCAAACGCCAGAATGAACCACCGGCTTTTCGCCTCCAGCGCATAACAGACCAACATCGCCGTCACCGCAAACAGCCCGAAGAGCGTCAAAGCGTCGATCTTCATTCAGCTCCGCAGACTCCTCCACATTTCATCGTGGGCGTCACACGGTAGCACTGCAGAAACGCGATTGCAATCGAGCGCTTGCATCAGCGCAAATCCAGCGCACTTTGTGGGCCCGAACCGCACAACGACCCCCCTGCGTGTTACCCTAAAGTTTCCAGAATAATCAAAAGATAACCGCCCAGCGGCTCTCCATTTGGATTCTGAATCGATATATGAAACTGCACAATGTGCTCATGCGTTCCAATCCCGTCCGTCTTTTAGTCTTGGTCGTCGCAATCTTTTCGCTCTCGCTTCTCGCGCTTGCCGAAGGCACGCGCACCTGGGAACAATCCAAGTTTGACGACCTGGTGAAAGGCACGCCCGACGGTGTCGCGGTTCGCAGCACCGGCGGCCTCGAACTCGCGCCTTCGTTCAAGCTGCTCTACTCGACGCCCTCCACCTACATCTGGGCCGTCGCCGCCGACGATGCCGGCAATGTCTACGCCGCTACCGGATCTCCAGCGCGCGTCTACCGCATCACGCCCAGTGGCGAAGCGACCATCATCTTCGAACCGCAGGAACTGCAGGTGCAGGCCCTGCGCGTCGGCCCCGGCGGAGCGATCTTCGCCGCCACCGCTCCTGACGGCAAGGTGTACAAGATCGAGCACAAGTCGGGTGCGAAGAGCGAATCCCGCAAGAGTGAAAGCAAGTCCTCGGATTCCGCGAAAGACTCGAAACCAATTCTCGATCCCAGCTGGACGTCGTCCGTTTATTTCGCGCCCGGCACGAAATATATCTGGGACCTGATCCTCGACAAGTCCGGCAATCTTTACGTCGCCACCGGAGACCGCGGAGAAATCTACAAAGTCGCGCCCAACGGCGATCATTCACTTTTCTTCAAGAGCGATGAAACTCACATCCGCGCCCTCGCACTCGACGCCAAAGGAAACCTGATTGCCGGAACCGACGGCAGCGGCCTGATCTACCGCATCTCTCCCGCGGGCGAAGGCTTCGTTCTCTACAGCGCGCCGAAGAAGGAAATCACCGCTCTCGCGCTCGATCGCGATGGAAACATTTATGCCGCGGGCATCGGCGAGAAGCGCGCCAGTTCCGGATCATCCTCGGGTGCGACGACCTCGATGCTGCTGATCACCGGTCCCAGCGCTGTTCCGGCCGCCTCGCCCACCGGCCCAGTTCCTCTCATCAGCAATCCGAATCCGGTGCAGCTCGGGTCGTTTCCCATTGGAGGCAGCACGGCCGGAGGCTCCGACGTCTACCGCATCGCCACTGACGGTTCGCCTTCGCGCATATGGACCTCGCACGACGATATCGTCTACGCGCTCGCCTTCGACTCGCACGACCGCCTGCTCGCGGCTACTGGAAATCGCGGACACATCTTCGCCATCGACGGTCCCGACGAATTTTCCGACCTGCTGAAAGTCCCGGCCTCGCAGGTGACTGGTTTCGCCAAGGCTCCCGGCGGAGGCCTGTATGCCGTCAGCAGCAATCTGGGCAAGGTCTTCGTGCTCGGTCCCGGCCCGGCGACGGAAGGTTCGTACGAGAGCGACGTTTTTGATGCGAAGATTTTTTCCCGCTGGGGACGCGTCGACTTTCGCGGCGCCGGCAACGTCGATCTACTCGCCCGCAGCGGCAACGTCGATAATCCCGACCGCAACTGGAGTCCGTGGAAGCCGGTCGATCTGAGCCAAGGCGCCGAGATGGGAGTTCCCGCCGCGCGCTACGCCCAGTGGAAAGTTGTGCTCCACTCCGGAAGCACCAAGCCCTCGGTAGATACCGTCACGCTGAATTACCTGCCTAAGAATGTTGCGCCGGAAATCGACGACGTCTCAGTGCAGCCCGGCGTGCGCTATCAGCCGCTCGCCAAGTCGACCGGTCTGACGCTCGGTCCCGACCTGAGCGGATCAACGGGTGCTCACTTCGAATCTCCGGTTCCGAGCACGCACGATCGCGACGCCATCGGCGTGAAGTGGAGCGCGCACGACGAGAATGACGACCAACTCGTTTACTCCGTCTACTACCGCGGCGACGGCGAATCCCGCTGGCTGCTGCTGAAAGACAATCTCAGCGACAAAGCCTACTCTTTCGACGCCAGCCTGCTTCCCGACGGAGGCTACACAGTCAAAGTCGTGGCCTCGGACGCGCCCTCACATTCCCCCGGCGAAGCGCTCACCACCGAGCGCGAGAGCCACCGCTTTGAGGTCGATACCACTTCGCCGCGCATCGAGAATCTTGCGGGCGCGGTTGAGAGCGGCCAGATTCACGTCCACTTCCGCGCCGAGGACAGCTTCTCCACGATCAAGCACGCGGAATTTTCCGTCGATGCCGGAGACTGGCAATACGTCGATCCCGTCGGACAGCTCTCCGATTCAAAGATCGAGGATTACGACTTCAAAGCCCCGCTCACGAATGCGACGGATGCCGCAGCTTCCGAGCACGTTGTCGTGGTGCGCGTCTATGACAAGTACGACAACATGGGCGCAGCCAAAACGGTTCTGCACGGCAAGTGATCGGAATCGCGTGCCGCGCGGGCGATTCTTCCAGCGCTTTTAGAATCGGGACATGTCCGAAAGACCTCTTTCGGATGGCTGCTGTCTCGCGCAGAATGTCTTCGATATGCGCCGCCCCGGTTCAGGCTGGAGCCTTCCCCCACTGCTCTTGTTTGCGCATCTCGTCGTTCTGACAGCCTGTTCCGGGGTTTCCAATTCGACGGTCAACCCCGGCGGCAACGGCGGCACGATCAGCGTCCCGTAGTCCTAGCCAGCCGCCAGGTAGATGTAGCGAAAGATGAACAGCACGGTGAGGATCCATATCACCGGACTGATCTCGCGGAACCTGCCCGCGGCCACTTTCACCAGCGTGTAAGAGATCAATCCCAGGCTCAGTCCGGTCGCAATGCTGAACGTCAGCGGGGTGGCCAGCAGGGTCACGAATGCCGGGATCGCCTCTGTGAAATCTTTCCACTCCACGCGTCCAATCGACTCGGTCATCAGCGCGCCCACCAGAATCAGCGCTGGAGCCGTCGCGTATCCGGGAATCGCCGCCGCCAGCGGCGCGCAGAAAGCGGCCAGCAGAAACAAAGCGGCGGTAAAGACATTCGCCAGCCCGGTTTTCGCGCCCGCTGCCACCCCGGCCGCGCTTTCGATGTAGCTGGTCACGGTCGATGTTCCGGTCAGCGCGCCAAACACGGTACCGACCGCGTCCGACACCAGCGCGCGCCCCACGCGCGGAATCTTTCCATTGACGACAAATCCGCCCTGCTCACAGACTCCCACCAGCGTTCCGACGTTGTCGAACAGGTCCACGAACAGGAAAACGAAGATGATTTCAAACAGGCCGAGGTGCATGGCGCCGCGCAGATCGAGTTGCAGCCAGGTCGAGCCCGGATGCGGCATGGAAAAGATCGCCGACGGCCAGTGGTCCATTCCGCGCAGAATGCCGATCAGCGTCGTCCCCAGCACTCCGATCAGGATCGCGCCCGTTAACTTTCGCGTCATCAGGACCAGCATGATGCCGAGCCCGATGCACGCCATCTGCGCCTCGCGGTTTCCAAAGCTGCCCAGACTGACGAAGGTCGCCGGATTCGCCACCACCAGATTCGCATTCCGCAATCCCACGAATGCGATGAACATTCCGATGCCGCCCGCCGTTGAATGTTTCAGGCAATCCGGAATCCCGTTGACAATCTGTTCGCGCACTCGAGTTACGGTAAGAATCAGGAAGGCCACGCCCGAGAAGAAAATCACGCCCAGCGCCGTCCGCCACGGCACGTGCATCCCCAGGCACACGACATAGGTGAAGTACGCGTTCAGCGACATCCCCGGCGCGAGCGCGATCGGATAATTCGCGTACAGCCCCATCACCAACGTCGCCACCGCTGCCGAGATGCAGGTGGCAAACACTACGCCGTCGATGGGCACTCCCGCCTTCGACAGAATCTGCGGATTCACCACCACGATGTACGCCATGGTGACGAACGTCGTCAGCCCGCCGAGAAACTCGCCGCGAACCGTGCTGCCATTTTCCTTGAGACGGAAGTAGCGTTCGATCAAACAGGATCCTCGATGCCGGGGGAATGAACCGGACATTCTACGGCATCAAGCCACTGCGTAGGGACAGCCGGCCTCGGCGATCGGACAGAGATGAACCACGTAGGGACCGGCGCGCTGGCTGTCGTGTCGAGACGAACCATGTAGGGACAGCCGCCCTCGGCTGTCCGGTCGAGCGAAGCTCGACATCTGCCTCACGCGCGAGCAAGGCCGCTCAAGTCGGCAAACTCTCCCCATCGGACGTAATCTCCGAAGCACTCTGCAGACTCGCAGCTGTAATATCCCGCAAATCTCCGGCATTCCGCAGCTCCGGAAACCACCAGGCCCAAAGCGCAATCACGACTAGCGTCCCGACGCCTCCCAAAACGACAGCCGGCACCGTGCCAAACCACTGCGCGGTCACACCCGACTCGAATTGTCCGAATTCATTCGAGGTGCCGATGAAAATCATGTCCACGGCCGTGACGCGCCCGCGCATCTCATCCGGCGTCGCCAACTGCGTGAGGGTCGCGCGGATGATTACGCTGATCATGTCGCTCGCCCCCAGCAGAAACAGCGCGACCAGTGACAGCACAAGATTGTGCGACAAGCCAAAAATGATGGTGAAGACTCCGAACCCCGCCACTGCCCACAGCAGCGTGATTCCCGACCGTCCGCGTAACGGGCGATGCGCCAGCGACACCGCCATCACCGCCGCGCCGACGCCGGGAGCTGTCCGCAGCAGTCCCAATCCCCACGGGCCGGTGTGCAGAATTTCGCGAGCATATACCGGGAGGAGCGCCACCGCTCCGCCCAGCAGCACGGCGAACAGATCCAGAGAAATCGCTCCCAGGATCAGCTTCTTGTTCCAGATGTAATCGAGCCCGGCAAACACTGTCTTCATGGTAATCGGCTCGCGCGGGCGCGCCTTCACTTCCGGCTTGATCCGGAACGACGACAGCGTGGCTACAACCGCCGTCACCAGAGCAACGACGTACACTGGCGAAGGCCCACGAAACGCCGCGTAGAGGATTCCTCCAAACGACGGGCCAAGAATTGTTGCAGCCTGAAAGATGCTCGCGTTCCACGCGACGGCATTGGGAAAATGTTCTTCGGGCACCAACTGCGGCAGAATCGAGCGGCTCGCGGTGCTGGCGAAGGAACGCACGACTCCCAGCAGCGCCAGCACGGAGTAAATCGAGGTCATCGCCGGCGCCCCGCGCTCGGTCAGCAGCAGCAGCAGCGCGAAGCAGACGCCGTATCCGGCGTAGCAGGTCGACAGGACTTTGTTGCGTTCGAATCGATCGGAAGCATGTCCGGAGATGGGGAACAGCAGAATGCCCGGCAGGAACTGCGCCAGGCCGACGTAGCCGAGATCGAGCGGGCGCTTGGTAATTTCGTAGACTTGCCATCCCACGGCGACGGCCTGCATCTCGACCGCCGACACAATCAGGAATCGTGCAATCTCAAACAGCACGAATCCAGGATGCTGAAAGGCGGCGCGTCCGGCCCTGGCGTCGTCGTTGGCTGGCATGTGCCTCTAATTTGACATAGAAACCTGAGGATGTGGAGACGCTGCCGAAAATTTGGTGGAAGTCATCCTGAAACTATTGATTGTTGACTAAGAACAGGATGCGGCACCCCAGGGTTTCATTCAACGATCAAAAACCAGCAATCAAAATTATCGTTCCAGCAAAGCGGCCCGAATCGAAGGGAGCGGCACATAGTCGAGAGTTCCCTACTCCTACGCCACCACCGGCGCATTCACCATCCCGGCCGTCCCGAACACTCGGCTATAGCGTTCAATTTCCGACGCCGGCCCCAGCGCCTTCGCATAATTGTCGGAAAGCTTCACCGCCGGACGCCCCTCCACAGTGACACTTTGCAGATCAGGCTGATCGGATCGAACCCATCGCCGTCATTGGGATTGCATCCGCGGAAATCGTTCGTCAGCAGGGTGCCCCACCCTGCGCTGAACCGAATGCGCCGGTCGCCGGTCCACTTCGCCACGATCGTGAAAATCGGCGGCGCCGCGAAAATCATCCGGACGAACGTCTTTCCCCAGCATCCCGCCGAAATATGCGTGCAGCCCGAGGATGGCATCCACGTCCAGCGTGTCCGAGGCGATCATCAGCTTCTCGCGGGGATCGCGTCCCTTCGCCTTCAGCCACGCGATATATTCGTCGCCGGCGATATACGGATCCTTGCTGTCCACGCGCTGCCCGGTCCAGTCCGCCACCCAGTCCGGAGCGCCGCCAGAAACTGCGTGGTTCCAAACGTATCGGGCAGCATGATGCGCAACGCGCCTTCATAGGTCTGCTGCCACAATTCGAGCACGCGGTATTGCGAATCCTGCAGCGCGACGTCATCCGGGGCCAGCGCCGCCATCACCATCGGAATCTCATGCGCGTTGGTTCCAATCGCTTCCAGATCGTGCTTGTGCGCCAGAAACGCATTCGAGGTGCCGATGAAATTGCTTCCCAGGTTCGTGGCCATCGCGACCACGACATATTCCTGCCACAAAAAGCTGTGCCGCCGCCGCGTGCCAAAATCCGCTACGCTCAATCCCGGCACGCCGCGCAGCCGCTCGATCTTGCTCCACAGCTTCGTCTTCGCCCGCGCATAAAGAATGTCGAGCCCGAACTCGCTCAGCGTCTTCAGCGCTGCCCGCGTCTTGAGCTCGTCGAGAATCGCCAGCGCATACAGCTCCCACATCGTGGTCTCGGTCCACGCGCCCTCAAACGTCAGATGGATCTGCCCGTCGCGCACCCGCAGCTGATAATCCGACAGCCGGAAATCCTGCTCCAGCCAGTCCAGGAATGCCGGCTCGAAAATTCCTTTGCCGCCCGTAGAACGTGTTGCCCGCCAGCCACACCAGTTCCGACTTGCGGAACCGTCTTCCGCGGACGTGCTGCAACTGCACCTTGAGTTCTTCGACGTGGACGATATCCGCCATCCGCACCGACGGATGCCGGTTGAACAGCGAAAACTCTACCCGCGTTTTTGGAAAATGCTTCCAGATAAACTGCAGCATCAGCAGCTTGTAGAAGTCCGTGTCCAGCAGCGACCGGATGACCGGGTCGAGTTCCCAGTTGTGGTTATGCGCGCGTTCGGCGAAGTTGATGATCATCGGAGGAGAGCGGTCCCCAAGCTAAAAGCATACGGGATAGCCGTAGCCAAAGGCTACTCAAGTGGTGGACACAGAATAGGAGAGCATGTGGGGACAGCCGCCTTGGCTGTCCGTCGAGCGCCAGCTCGACTCCTGCTCCGGCCATGACCGTTGGTGTAGTTCCCTCCACTTCACCATGCCCTCATAATCAAACTGCCCGAACCGCATCACCCCGCAGGAGCACGTCCATGAGATACTTCGCCGCCGCACTTTCGCTCGTATTATTCGCCACGCTCACAGCCAACGCCCAAAACGCGCAGGCCGCCGATGACGCCTCAGCGATCCGCGCCACGGTCACCACCTACATCGAAGCCTATTACACCGGAGACGCGCCGCGCATGGCGCACACGCTTCATCCGCATTACCTGAAGCGGATGCTCCACGGCACCATTCCGGTGCGGCAGTACACTGGGGCCGATATGATCGGAGCCGCTCAATCCGGGCCTCCGGACATGCCCGCCGCGAGCAAGACGGAACAGGTCAGTGTCCTCGATATCAACGGGACCATCGCCTCCGCCAAGCTAGTCACGCCCGGTTGGGTCGATTACATGACTCTGTCGAAAGTCGATGGAGCGTGGAAGATTCTCTCAGTCGTCCAGCAGATCGAAGACTAGCCGCCGCGCTTGGGATCTCGAAAGGTAGCGGCTAGATGGTCGCCGGTACGGCCTTTCTCTCGAGCCCTTCAAACACTTCTTCCGCTCTTCGAAGGGCGTGCTGGACGTTTTCGCAGATGTTCTCTTCACCGATCACCTCGGCGAATTCTGCCTGGTGAATCAGTTGCGCCGGCTGCTCGCGCGCCCCGCACAGGATCAACGTCCGCCTGCTGGCATGCAGCTGCTTCGCAACTTCCTCAATCGCAAATAGCCCGGTTGCATCGAGCGCCGTCATGTTGCGCAGCCGCAGGATCACCACCGGAGGCAGCTTGTGCAGGTTCTCCGTCACCGCCGCAATTTTGTCGGTAGCGCCGAAGAGAAACGGCCCGTGAATACGGAAAATCGTGGCGTAGTAGGGGATATCTTTATCTTGCAGGATGTGTACGCGCCCGTCCTCAACGTAGTCATCGGTGACCTGCGATACCGTCGTCGTCGAGGCCACGCGGCTGATGAACAGTAATGCAGCGAGGATCATCCCCGCTTCCACGGCAACCGTGAGATCCGCAAATACTGTCAGGGCAAATGTCACGATCCATATACTGATGTCGGTCTTGGTCAACTTCAGCAACTGCGGGATCTCCCGCCATTCGCCCATGTTGTACGAAACCACCATCAGAATGCCCGCCAGCACCGCCATCGGGACATAACTGACCAGCCGCGACGCGAACAGCAAGATGCACAACAGTGTCAGCGCATGGATTATCCCCGCGATGGGCGATTGCGCGCCCGCGCGGATGTTTGTCGCGGTGCGCGCAATTGCGCCGGTAGCGGGCAATCCGCCAAACATGGGCGAAACCACGTTGGCTACGCCCTGTCCGATGAGTTCCACATTCGGATTGTGCCGGTCGTTGCTCATGCGGTCTGAAACTACCGCCGACATCAACGACTCGATGGCTCCCAGCATCGCTACCGTAAACGCGGGACCCAGCAATCCGTGGATGAGGTCCACGCGAAATTTCGGAATCTGCAGATGCGGCAGACCGCCCGGAATTCCGCCGAATTTGGTCCCGATCGTTTCGACTGGAAGCTTGAAGAAATAAACCGCCAGCGTCGCCAGAATCAGGGCCACGATCGGCCCGGGAATCCGCGCCGAAAGGCTGCGGCAGATGATCAGGGCGAGCAGTGTGAAAGCGGCCAGCGCCGTTGCCGTGAACGACAGGGTATGAAAGTTGTGGGCGAGTGCCTGCATTCGCAGCGAGAACACGCCCGGAACTTTGTCGAGATGCAGCCCGAAGAAATCCTTCACCTGGGTGCTCGCGATCAGCACCGCAATGCCGTTCGTGAATCCAATCACCACCGGCCGCGGGATGAACTTCACCGCCGTCCCCAGCCCGGTCACGCCCATGATGACCAGCAGCACTCCGGCCATTACCGTGCACATGAACAGCCCGTCGACTCCGTGCGCCGCGACGATTCCAGCCACCACCACGACGAATGCGCCGGTTGGCCCGCCGATCTGCGTCTTCGAGCCGCCCAGTAGTGAAATGAGGAGCCCCGTGACGATCGCGCAGTAAATGCCCGCCTGCGGCGTCAAGCCCGAGGCGATCGAAAACGCCATCGCCAGCGGCAGGGCCACCAGTCCCACCGTGATCCCGGCAATCACGTCGCGCAGAAACTTGTGCCGGTTGTAGGTGCGGAGACAGAGAACAGACTTCGGAAGCCAATTTTCGTTCAAGAAACTACGCCCCATTCTCACATTATGGCAGGGACGCACGGAATCGCGTAAATTCCAGTGCAATCAGAAGAACATGTCCCGTATCGCAGAGACTTTTTCCTAATAACCTAAGCGCCGCTTGGGTTATAATGTTTCTTGTGGTTTCGCTAAGGCTTGGCGGAGTCCGATTCGTTGTTTATTCGAACGACCATCCACCGCGCCATGTTCACGGCTTTTCAGCAGGAATGGAAGCGATTGTGGACTTGCGGAGAAACCGGGCTGTTGCCTTGACGAAACGAGCCGACGCCATCCGGCCGTCGAATGCCAAACGATCGGATGTGAAGAAGGTTTGACAGGCTGCTGCCGAACACTTTGACGAACTGACGGAATTATGGGAGTCCATCCATGGCGAATAAAACAACCCAGCGCAAAACGCGTATAGCAAGAATCGTGACCACGGACTCCGAAATTGAGCGCGCCGTCGAGCGCGCCCGGAGATTGCGGGGCGAACCGCTCGTCAAGGAAGTGGAGTACAGGTCCGGACCGGGGCTGGATCTGCTTGTACTCAAACTGAGCGATGGCCGCCGGCATGTGATTCCGCGCGAAGACCTGCAGGGACTGGAATCGGCGACAAAAGAGCAGATCTCGCGCATCGAAATTCTGGGCGGCGGAACTGGCCTGCACTGGCCGGATCTGAATGTAGATCTCTACGTCCCGGCACTGCTTCGCGGCACATACGGCAACAGACAGTGGATGGCAAAGATTGGACAGCAGGGAGGGCTTGCTACAAGCCCTACGAAGAAAAGAGCGTCTCGAGCGAATGGGATGTTGGGTGGCCGACCTCGCAAGCAGGATGTTAGTGCACGCACGTAAAATTGCGCCGATGAAACCGCTCCACTGTCCTCGCAACGGTTCTCACATCCGTCACATGACCGCAGGCGCAATGAAAATCGTGCGGTTCCGACCCGCGCCGTACGTCCGCCCCTGCACAAAAAGCAAAAGCCGCCAGCTTTTTGGCTGACGGCTGATGGCTGAATGCTGACAGCTTCAGTTCTCGTACAACAACACGCCCTCTGCCTTCTCCGCATCCACCGGACGGTAGAAGAGCTTGTTGTCTTCGAGGAAGACCTCGATAAAGGCCGGACGCGTGGTGATCGTTCCCTGAATCAGCGCCTCCGACAGCGGGTCTTCGATGTACTTCTGCAGCGCTCGCCGCAACGGACGCGCGCCATAGCTGCGGTCGGTCAGAGTCTGGTTGAGGATCCAGCGCTTGGCCTCATCCGCCACGGTGACCGTGATCGACTTCTGTGCCAGGTTGGCGTTGAGCTGCGTGACCATGAGCTCCAGAATCTGGATCAGGTCGGTCTCGCTCAGCGCGTTGAAGATGATGATCTCGTCCAGCCGGTTCAGGAACTCGGGATTGAACGTCCGCTTCACCTCGTTCTTCACCAGCTCTTCGACCTTGTTCACGATCGCCTCTTCTTTGGTCGACTGGAAGCCCAAGCCCTCGCGCCTCTGCAAGTGCCGCGCCCCAATGTTCGAGGTCATGATGATGATCGTGTTCTTGAAGTCGACCGTGTTGCCGAGTCCGTCCGTCAGCTGCCCGTCTTCGAACACCTGCAGCAGGATGTTGAATACATCCGGATGCGCCTTCTCAATTTCGTCGAGCAGAACCACCGAATACGGCGCGCGCTTCACGCGCTCCGTGAGCTGTCCGCCCTCTTCGTAGCCGACGTATCCCGGAGGCGAACCGATCAGCTTCGAGACCGAGTGTTTCTCCATGAACTCCGACATGTCGAAGCGCACCAGAGCCTTCTCGGTGCCGAACATGAACTGCGCCAGCGTGCGCGCAACTTCCGTCTTGCCGACGCCGGTGGGTCCGAGGAACAGGAACGATCCAATGGGCCGGTTCGGATTCTTCAATCCGGCGCGTGACCGGCGGATCGCCCGGGCTAGGGCGCTGATCGACTTGTCCTGCGAGATGATCCGCTTGTGCAACTCTTCCTCGATCCGCAGCAGCTTCTGCGTCTCTTCTTCCTTGATCGAGGTGATGGGCACGCCGGTCCACCGCGAGACGACATCTTCAATGTCCTCGCGGTTGACCACGCCCGTCGAAGATTCGTCGAGATGATACTTCTCTCTGAGGGCGCGCAGGTTCTCGCGCTCCTTGCGTTCTTCGTCGGAGTAAAAACGTGCCTTCTCGAACTCGTGATTCGCAATGGCGTTCTCCATGCGATGCACGATGAACTTGATCCGCTTCTGCACTTCGGTCAGCTCTTCCGGCAGAGAAGTCTGGCGCAGCTTGACGCGCGCCCCAGCTTCATCCACCAGATCGATGGCCTTGTCGGGCAAGAAGCGATCGGGAATGTAGCGATTCGAGTGCGAGACAGCGAAATTGATTGCTTCGTCGGTATAGGTGACCGCGTGGAACTTCTCGTAGCGGTCTTTGATGCCGAACAGGATCTTTACCGCATCCACTTCGTTCGGCGGCGGAACCTTTACGGCCTGGAATCGCCGCTCGAGCGAACGGTCTTTCTCGATCGACTTCCGGTACTCGCCGGGAGTGGTTGCGCCGATGCACTGAATCTCGCCGCGCGAAAGGGCCGGCTTCAGAATGTTGGCCGCATCGAGCGATCCTTCCGCCGATCCCGCGCCCACCAGGGTGTGAAGCTCGTCAATAAAGATGATGGAATTCTGCGACTCCATCAGCTCCTTCATGATCGTCTTCAGCCGCTCTTCAAACTGGCCGCGATATTTCGTTCCGGCAACGATCAGCGACAGATCCAAAGCCAGAATTCTCTTATCCGCCAGGAACGACGGAACTTCCCCGTCCGCAATACGCTGCGCCAATCCCTCAACGATGGCCGTCTTCCCAACGCCCGGCTCGCCAATCAGCACCGGATTGTTCTTTGTGCGCCGGCACAGAATCTGGATGACCCGGTCGACCTCTCCTTCGCGTCCGACCAGCGGATCCAACTGGCTGTCCATGGCCGCCTGCGTCAAATCCCGCGAAAATTCCGACAGCAGCGAGCTTTCACGCTGCCGCTGCGGCTGCGCCTTCTCCTGGGTCGTCCGAGCAAGCTCTTCCCGGATCGTCGAAAGCCGCAATCCGCGCTCGTGCAGGATCTCCGCCGCAAAGCATTTCTCTTCCCGCAGCAGGCCCAACAGCAAATGTTCGGTTCCAATATGACGATGCGAGAGGCGCTCGGCTTCTTCCGCCGCATAGGCGAGAACCCGTTTGCATTCATTGCTTAACGGTAGATCGACTGATGTCGACACCTTCTCGCGAATGGTGGTGTGTCCCTCGATCTGCTTGCGGATCGACTCGACGGACGCATGCGAGCGCAGGAAGCGATTGGTCAGGGCCTTGTCCTCACGCAGGAGCCCCAACAGCAAGTGCTCCGTCTCTATATAAGGAGACCCAAACTGGCTGGCTTCATAGCGTGCGAAAAAGATGACGCGCCTGGCTTTCTCCGTATAGCGTTCAAACATAATCCCCTTTGACCTTCCCGGCCGGGGAAACCCGACCCTACCGACCGTGACCCTGCCTCTTAGTTCATTATGCAATCAAAGGGCCGCCGGACCCAAGTATCGTTCCAGCTCTAACCCCCTGACCACATTACCGAAGGAACCCCGTTTGGATTCCCTTTGTCTCGCTTCCTGACCGTGGCCTTGCACTTTCTCGTACGAACCTTGCGTCCCGCCTCACGCCGTAAGTGATTCCGGCTCGATCTCCTCGATACGTCCCCGCTCCAGCCGCAATACGCGCTGGCAGCGCCGGGCAAACGATAAATTATGCGTAGCAATGAGGGAGGTGAGTTGGTGCTCGCGATGTAATCGCGCGATCAAGGCGAATACGGCTTCTGCGGTCTGTCCGTCCAAGTCTCCGGTAGGCTCGTCCGCCAGCAACAGCTTCGGACTCGTAATGAGCGCCCGCGCCAGAGCCACCCGCTGCTGCTCACCGCCAGAAAGTTCCCCCGAACGGTGATGGGCGCGCTGTTCCAATCCGACCTCACGCAGCCAGCGTGAAGCTAACGGTTCCACCTGTTCCCACGCTTGCCCTCTGAGCAGCAACGGCATGGCAACGTTTTCCGCCGCCGTGAATTCTGGCAGCAGGTAGTGAAACTGCCACACAAACCCCGTCTCTCGATTGCGAAAGGCCGCGGCTTCGTCGTGAGACAGCGAATTCACTCGCAAGTGGGCGCAGTATACGTCACCTGCCGAAGCGCGATCAAGAGCGCTCAGGATGTGCAAAAGTGTACTCTTGCCGGCGCCCGATTCGCCCACAATCGCCAGCATCTCTCCCCGCTTCACTTCAAACGACAGATTCTCAAAGAGCACCAGATCCGATTCACCGGACCGGAAAACCTTCTTCAGGCCTTCCACGCGAAGCATGGAATCATCATCTGTTAGATGCAATGGACCACTCTTTCGTTCCAACCGGCGAATTCGGCTGCTGTCTGCCCGATTGATCCATACCGTCCGGACTCTATTTGCTGTCCGCCTCTCCAGCATCTCCGCTTTGTCATCGCGCCGCTCTTCAAAACTGTATCCCCGCCCTACTGCCCTTCATGTGATTCAAGTCACGATAGTTATGTTCGTTTGGGAACAGCCTCGATCGGCTGTCCAGCGCTGCCAACCTGGTGCGCGGCCATCATTCGTACCGCAACGCCTCGGCCGGCAGGATCCTCGATGCCGACCACGATGGGTACAACGTCGCCACAAACGAGATTAGCACTGCAAACAAGGCCACCAATGCTCCATCCATTATCCGCGGTGCGAACGGCACATAATCAATCGAATAAACCTCCGGCGAGAGCGAGATCACGTGATAATGCCCGCCTGCGTAGGAGATCGCATACCCGAGCACCAGCCCAATCGCCGTCCCAATCACCCCAATCAGAACTCCCTGTGCGATGAACACATTCCTCACCTGCGCCTTGCGCGTCCCCATCGACATCAGCACCGCAATGTCTTTCGTCTTCTCCATCACCATCATGATCAGGCTGATCAGAATGTTCAGCGCGGCTACGAATACGATCAGCCCAATGGTGATAAACGTCACCAGCCGCTCTAGCCGCAAGGCATGGAATAGAGCCTTGTTCTGCTCCATCCAGTTCGTCGCCATGAATCCGTTGCCAGCCGCTTCTTCGAGCCGTCGCGAGATCGCGTCGGCGTCGTATATATCGTCGATTTTGAACTCCAGCACCGAAATCAGATCGCCGAGCCCGAACAACCGCTGCGCATCCGACAAGCGCACGAATGCCCAACTCGAGTCGTAGTCGTAAAACCCGGAATTAAAAACCCCCACGACGTGGAACCGGTTGTACTTGGGCACCATCCCGAACGGAGTCAATTCTCCCTGCGGACTCGTCACCAGCACGACTGACCCGACCGTAGCCCCGAGATTATCCGCCATATCCTTCCCGATCACGATCGGGGGCATCGCCGCCACCCGTTGCTCCAGGCCCTCCAGCGAATCCGGAGATGTGGAAACTTCGGAAGCGGGCGAATTTCCGGAAGTGGGGCGCCCCACTTCTCCCTGATTTTGAGGGGAATGGGGGTTTTCTGCACTCTCGTCCAACGGAGCTGCCGATCCCTCGGTCACCGAATTCAGCAGATCCCCAACTTTCCGCTCATACTGCGGAATCATCCCCTTCAGCACCGCGCCGCGCGCCCGCGGACCGCGCGAGATCAGCACCTGCTCAAAGATCGCCGGAGCCGCCGCCACCACATGCGGCTGCTTTTCGAGTCGCTGCAAAAGCGCAGGCCAATCCCGTATCCCGTCGTCATTAATTCGCTGCAGGCTGATATTCGACGTCGATCCCAGCAACCGCTGCTGCAGGTCCTGGCGGAATCCGTTATTGATGGCGAGCGCCACCACCAGCGACGCCACGCCCGCGGCCACTCCAGCGACGGAGATCGCCGTAATGATCCCGATAAACGCCTGTCGCCGTTTCGCGCGCAGGTAGCGCCTTGCTACAAAGAGTTCAAATCGCATGGAGTCGTGGTGGCCGGCCGCATTCCCCAGCAGCCATCCACGACTGGATTATAAAGGTATGAATGTCATCTCGAGCGACAGCTTTGCGTTCCGCGGAGCGAAAGGCATCGCGCAGGGGAAGGACCGTTTGTTCCGCGATTCGAGGCGGGCTTTGAGCCCCCGTGCGGGTGCTCTGCTATTCCATCCGCTGCCAATACTGCGTCCGTCCCAGCAGCGAGATCCCGATAAACCCTCGCATTCGCAACTTCTTTCCACCATCCTGCAGCATCATCGAGCACCGGTAGATCTTCCCGTTATGCGGATCAAGAATCCTTCCGCCTGACCACTCGTCTCCATCCTTCTGCAGGTCCCACAGGATTCTCAGCCCGATCTCCGGCTTGTCCTTCAAATCGCCCGCGCAATGCTTGCAGATGTGTTGCGGATTATCCGGATCGCCATTGAGAATTTCTTCAATCTTCCCGAAAAGCTTTCCATTCTCTTCCCAAATCCTCACCACCGACTTCGGCTTACCCGTCGCATCGTCGACCGTCTTCCACTTACCCGCCGGAGAACTCTGCCCCGCCGCGATCGCCGCCAACCCGCAAACCAGAACCGCAATTGCTAAAGCCCCAAATCTCGCGCGCATTCGATTCCCCTTCTCTCCATCACAAAAGAGCGCCAAGGATCGTCAAATATTCGTGATCGCAACAGAATTAGGCGCCCAGGCGGCTCCTCCCTGCAGTGACGGGAGACACGCCAAAAGGTGATCGTCATCTCACCTGGAGTGAGAAGCCTCGCAATCAGGGCAAAGCCTCAGCCATGCCGACAAGCCGTCCCGCTGGCCAACGACCAACGACGAACGCCCAACGACGAGACGCCCGCTTCACCTGACCCGCGGCACGACCGCCGGCACCCGCGCCCGATACTCCACAAACGCCGCCCCAAATCTCTTCTCCAGCTCGGCGTCTTCCATCCGGATCATCACCGCTCCCGTCGCCATCGCCAACGCGGTCATCCCCCAACACACCGCCAACCCAGTCCCCAGACTCCACGCGATCATCTCGCACAAATGCGCCAGATACACGGGATGCCGCACTCGCGCTCGAATCCCCGTCGTTACCAGCCGGTCGTCGCGATGATTCGTCCGCACTTCGGGCAGGCCGCCCAACTGCGACCAGCTGAAGTGGCCGCCCGCATTCCGATAAAGAAAAATTCCGGCGCCGAAAAACGCAGCCGCCGGAATCCACATCCACTCCGTTTCATATAGCCGAACGCTTCGCCACGGAAACGTCACCGCTCCCAGAACGACCCACATCGCAATCCACGCCGGAACCAGAAGGCGAAACGGCGACCGCGCTCGTTCTCGCCAGCGATGCGCCCGCGGATGAATCATGAACCAGAACGACGGAATCGTGGCATAGACAACGCATGCCGCCCATCCCAGCAAGTGAAGAACCTGCATGCGCCGATTCTACAATTTTGCGACCGGCCCACCCGCCGCATCATCCATCCCCGAAGAATCCTTTTGCGGACGGTGCTCATGCTCAAGGTCAATCTCGCGGAAAAGTTTTCCCACATCCCCGAGTTCTACAAGCCCCACATCGCCGGAGAACTCAACGGACAGATGGTCAAGCTCGTAAAGGCCAACACCGAATTCGTCTGGCACCATCACGACCACGAGGATGAGCTCTTCCTCGTCGTCAAAGGCCGCTTCCGCATGGAATACCGCGACGAAAATTCCTGCGAGCGCCAGGAATGGATCGAGCCAGGAGAATTCATCATCATCCCGCGCGGCATGGAGCACAGACCCGCCGCCGAAGAAGAATGCTGGATCGTCCTTTTCGAACCCGCCTCCACGCTCAACACCGGCAACGTCGTCAACGAGCGTACCCAGCGCGAACTCCAGCGCGTGTGAAAACGCACTGGCGTCGTCCTGAACGAAGCCGCAGTTTGGTAGACCCGCTTAGACGGGGCGAGCGCAGCGAAGGATCTCGTGCGGGGCTGCATCGGCGGAGCACGCGAGATCCCTCGCCCCGCTGGTAAAAACGCGGGGCTTCGGGATGACGCATCGGTGAAGCCGCGGATCAACAACGAGCAGCCCCGGAACGCGACTGGCTGAATGCTGATGTCTGAGCGCTGATGGCTGGGTGCTGATGGCTGACAGCTGACAGCTGACAGCTTTTTGTGCGATTTCTGGTTGCGTCATCCTGAGCGGAGCCGTTTTTCAGGCGGAGCGAAGGATCTCGTGCGGGGCTGCATCGGCGGTGCACGCGAGATCCCTCGCCCCGCTGGTAAAAACGCGGGGCTTCGGGATGACGCATCCGTGAAACAGTGGATCATGACGCATCCGTGAAGCAGCGGAAGCCGCGGATCAACAACGAGCAGCCCCGGAACGCGACTGTCTGAGTGCTGATGTCTGAGCGCTGATGGCTGAGTGCTGATGGCTGATGGCTGATGGCTGACAGCTTTTCGCGCGACTTCTGGTTGCGTCATCCTTCTATGAAAACGGGCGTACCTGTCCATAGGTATTTTGCGGCGATGCGGACAGGCTTCTATTCGTGCTCG
Source organism: uncultured Acidobacteriota bacterium (assembly GCA_963763845.1). Classification (GTDB taxonomy): domain Bacteria; phylum Acidobacteriota; class Terriglobia; order Terriglobales; family Acidobacteriaceae; genus Sulfotelmatobacter. The sequence goes on along the minus strand of CAVXPX010000001.1, from coordinate 162,060 downwards.
AGGCACATAAGGTGTGTCCGGACTCCGCCGCTCCATCTGAGCGTCGCTCTCGAAGAGCAAGGATGACTTCGAGCTGACGGATTCCCCTTACACCGCCGCAAACTTTTCTTCGTCAAACACCACGCCGTCGTGCAGCAGGGCGTAGACCGCGATCAGCAACTTGCGGGCCAGCGCCACTCGCGCCACGTGCTTGTGTTTCTTGCGCGACAGCCGTTCATAGTAGCGCTTGGCCGCCGGCGAACAGCGCGTCGCCACCTGCGCTGCTTCCACCATGATCCAGCGCATCCACGGCGAACCCTGCCGCGTGATGCCGCCCCGCGCCGCCTTGCCCGCCGACTCCCGCACTCGCGGCACCAGCCCGGCGTAACTGCACAGCGCTTCTTTGTCAGCGAAGCGTCCCAGGTCTCCGATCTCGGCCAGCAGCATCATCGCCGAACACTCCCCAATCCCCGGAATCGTCATCAGCCACTGGGCCCGCTCGTCTTGTTTTGCTTTTTCACTTTCTATGAAAACGGGCGTACCTGTCCATAGGTATTTTGCGGCGATGCGGACAGGCTTCTATTCGTGCTCGAGGCACATAAGGTGTGTCCGGACTCCGCCGCTCCATCTGAGCGTCGCTCTCGAAGAGCAAGGATGACTTCGAGCTGACGGATTCCCCTTACACCGCCGCAAACTTTTCTTCGTCAAACACCACGCCGTCGTGCAGCAGGGCGTAGACCGCGATCAGCAACTTGCGGGCCAGCGCCACTCGCGCCACGTGCTTGTGTTTCTTGCGCGACAGCCGTTCATAGTAGCGCTTGGCCGCCGGCGAACAGCGCGTCGCCACCTGCGCTGCTTCCACCATGATCCAGCGCATCCACGGCGAACCCTGCCGCGTGATGCCGCCCCGCGCCGCCTTGCCCGCCGACTCCCGCACTCGCGGCACCAGCCCGGCGTAACTGCACAGCGCTTCTTTGTCAGCGAAGCGTCCCAGGTCTCCGATCTCGGCCAGCAGCATCATCGCCGAACACTCCCCAATCCCCGGAATCGTCATCAGCCACTGGGCCCGCTCGTCTTGTTTTGCTTTTTCACTTAGTTGGAGATTTTGTTTTTGAATCTCTTCCGTGTACCCATCCAGCAAGCGCAGGCACACGCTCACCGATTCTCGCGCCTGCGCCGGCAGTTTTACTCCCGCCAGCCACAGCCGTCCCCGTTTGCCGAACAAATCCGTTACCGGCGAATGCAGCCCTTGCTGATGCAGCACCGCATGCACCTGGTTCTTCAGTCGCGTCCGATGCCGCACCAGCGTGGCCCGCAACCGCACCTGCTGCCGCCGCGCCTGCGTCTCCCGGTCCGCTTTCCACGACTCCGGCAACAAGTCGCAGCGCAGCAAATGCGCCAGCGTCTCCGAATCCACCCGGTCGTTCTTCAGCTTCGCCGACGCAATCGCCTTCACCCGCTGCGGATGCACCAGCACCAACCGCTTGACTTCCGGTTCTACCACCTCGCGAAACGCCGGCCAGAACCCGCACGCCTCCACCGCCGCCTGCACCTGTTGCCCGCGAAACTGACGAAAATACTTACGCAGCGCCAGCTTCTCGTTGCTCACCGGCCCCGCCTGTACGATCTTGCCCCTTGCTTCCACCGCCGTCATGTAACAGAATCTCTGGTGAAGATCTACGCCAACGTGGATCATCTCGTGCCTCCTTCAGGGCTTGTGCTTCGAGCACGTACTTTACCCTTGGAGGCACGCCTTTTTAGTTTTCATTACATCTGAGCGAAGCCGCTTTTCAGGCGGAGCGAAGGATCTCCTTCGTGAACCTTAGTGCCTTACGTGGTCAATTCGTTTTGTGTTTAAATCCGTCTCGGATGGAAATTACCCTCTACTCCGCCTTCTGGTGCCCGGACTGTCGCGAAGCCAAGCGCTTCCTCGCGCGCCACAACATTCCCTATCAAGAGATTGATATCGAGACCACTCCCGGAGCCGCTGAAGAAATCGTCCGCCGCACCGGCAAGCGCTCCATCCCCCAACTCGTCATCGACGGAGAATGGTTTCAGCCCTATCGCCCCGGCGAAGGATTCCTCTACGAAGAAATGTCGGCCCGCCTCGGCATCAAGAATCCCTGAACCCCCACCTTCGTGCCATCCGACAGCGAACGCCATTCCCACTGCACCTTCGTTCCTAGAACCCCCGTACATCCCCTTCGGTACCGTTTAAAACCCGCGCCAGTCAAGGGAAGATAGCTCTCCCAGCAGGAAGTACCGGCTGGGTTGAGGTTCAGATCGTTACCCACGACCATGGCCGACAACCCGATCAACGATTCCGTACCCAGCGAACCCGACCCCTCGTCCATTCCCCATCAGGACACTGTTTGTGAAAGCTGGACCCGGCTCATCCAGGGCGTGCTTGGTGTCGTGCTCCTCCTCGGCGCCGTATCCATGGTCTTTTATTACGGACCTCTCGCCGTCCAGGGAGTTCCACCCGACGATCTGCAAAAACAGGTTCACGATCTGACCGCGCAAGTCGAGCAACTGAAGCAGGACGAGTCCATGCCCGCGGTCGTCCTCAACCGCTACCGCAACTCGATCGGATACATTTACGGCGTCTATGATGTCGGATTCCCCAATCAGCGCCCCGACATTCGCGCTCGTGTTTCCGGCACCGGATTTCTTGTCGGCGAAGATCTCATCGCCACCAACCGGCACGTCGCGCAGCCCTGGTACGGAGATCCCGAGGCCGAGAAGCTCATCGGGCAGGGAGCCATTCCCTCGCTCGAAAGCCTCGTCATTTTTTTCCCGAATTCGCCGACGCCCGTGAATCTGTCGCCTGCATCAGTTTCGAAGACCGCTGATCTCGCAGTCCTGCACGCGCAAGATTCCGCCGCAGTTCGCAGCCTGGCCGTTGTGCCTCTCGCGCAATCGCCCGGCGCTCCCGGACAACTCGTCACCGTCATCGGATATCCCATGGGCATCGCCGGCATGGTCGCGAAGTCTCCGACCGGAATTTACGAGCGTCTCGCCGACCGTCACAACGATATCAGCGCCGCCAGCGAACTCGCCGCGCTCTCTCTGATTCGTCCGTCCACCACTTGCGGACATCTCGGCGACGTTGTCGGCGACAAGCTCATCTACGACGCTCCCACCGCACACGGCGGCAGCGGAGGCCCCGTCTTCAACTCCCGCGGCGAAGTCATCGGCGTCAACTCGGCTTACATGGACGGCTTCACCGGAGGCACCCTCGGCGTCTCCGTCGAATCCCTCCGCCCGTTGCTGCACGAAGCCCAGGCTTCGCGATAGAACCTCCTCGAAAGCACCCTCGCTGACGCTGACTCCCCGGCAACAATGTGGAGACAGACGCATTCGTCCGCCCCGCGACCGTGCCCAGAGGGTTTAAAGTATTTCCGATGCGCTACGCCTGCGTCCTTCTACTCCTGATCCTCGTCGCCTTCTCCCAGACTCCGAACCAGACCACACCCTACTGGGCTTATGCCATCAATCCGCCGCCAACCGCTTCGCCCGCCAAGCCCGACACCTCGCTCCACCATGTCCCGCGTAGCGACAAAGCCTTCACCGTCGCGCAAACCGAAGATCTCTTCAATCCTCCCGACTGGCATCCCTCCGGACATCCGGCCATGCCCGGGATAGTCGCCCACGGCCGCAAGGCTGACGTCTACGCCTGCGCCTACTGCCATCTCCCCAACGGTGAAGGACGCCCCGAGAACGCCACGCTCGCCGGACTTCCTGCCTCCTACATCGTTCGCCAGATCGCCGACTTCCGCAGCGGCGCCCGCAAGACGTCCGAGCCGCGTCACCTGCCCGAAGTCGCGATGGTCTCGATTGCAGGCAAGGCTGCCGATCAGGAGATTCAATCCGCCGCCGAATATTTTTCACAAATCCGTCCCAAGCCCTGGATTCGTGTCGTCGAAACTGCCACCGTCCCCAAAACCCACGTTGCCGGATGGATGCTCGTCCCCACGCTTCCGCCCGCTACCGAGGCCATCGGACAACGCATTATCGAAATTCCGGAAAATCTCGGCCTCACCGAACTCCGCGACGACGATTCCGGATTCATCGCCTACGTTCCCGAAGGCAGCCTGCAGAAGGGGAAGTCTCTCGTCATCACCGGCGACAAAGGCAAAACCGTCGCGTGCGCCAAGTGCCACGGCCCGGGACTTCGCGGCAGCGGCAACGTTCCCCCGATAGCCGGGCGCTCTCCCAGCTACATCGTGAGGCAGCTTTATGACATCCGCTCCGGAGCCCGATCCGGCGTCCTCTCGCAGCAGATGCGGCGCCAGGTCCGCAACCTCGAACTGGACGACATGATCGCCATCGCCGCCTTCGTCTCCTCTCGCCAGCCGTAGAGGCAGGCCGGGGCATTCCCCCGCCCCGCGCCAAGCGAAGGGCGCGTGCCATTCCTGTCATCTTGAGCGAAGCGGACCGCCCAAAAGCCGGCCCGCGCAGTCGAAAGATCCCTACCTATCTGTCACGCCACCAGCCACATTTCGTATCAGGCCTTCCGCCCCAAAATCCCCCCCCAAAAAAATCTCGCCGGCAGGGAGCGGCCACCGGCGAGTACTGGCGTTAACTCTTCTTTAAACAGCTGCAAGGAACGTGAAGAAGCTGCATCCCCCTTTTTTGGTGCAGCTCCCAACACCCTTGCTTAAAGTGATGGAATATTAGAGTTTCTGCCCCCTCAATCGCACTAGGGTAGATTCTGTAGTCACCCCTGTGTTAATCACTCAAAAGAATTAGTCCCTCCTGGCGGCCTCCTGACCAGACTCGCCTTTCTGCATTTCCTGTGTGACCGCTGTGGATATTCGTCCTATCCTTCGCCCCAATTTCGCCCATGCTTTTCGTCCCGGAATAGAAAACTGAATCTCCATGCGCCTCGCCCACCCCTCCGGGTTCCAAGTCCCTTGCGGAAAAAGAGCAAAATTCATTGCCACTGTTTTCCTCAATTGCACCAAAAATACTGAATTGACCCCGGAGCATTTCGCTCGTACATTCAGCTTCGCCTCACACAAAAAAAGCTGCTGGTTTCCTGTCCCGAAAGACACAAAGAGGATCAGCAGTGAAGTCGCAGTCGCAGTCTCAGTTTCAGTAGCAAAGCACCAGGTCACACCGCCATGAAATCCCCTGAATGGAAGACGTACCGCACTCGGTTCCTCGTCAAAGCAAAACAACTCACTTCCTCTCTCAGCTTCACCGATCACCTCGGGCGCCAGCACTGCGGCCGCCGCGGCGATTATCTCGTCGAATCCTTCGATGGTGTGCTCAGCATCGCTCCACGCCAAATCTTCGAGGACATCTACGTTTCGATGTCCGCAACCGAAAACGCCAACTCCGACTCCCAGTCAAACGCCATTACACTCCAGCCCAACGACGCGCTCAATCTTCTCGACCTGCGCTTCGAGCCTTTGAAAATTGAAACGGTCCGAAGCCGGTTTCACTCCAAGCCCAGTTATCCGCTGCAGACAGAATCTAGCGGATCGTCCCGCGCCCGCCGCAAATCGCCGCAGCCCGTGCGCGAGACGTCTCCGCGGATCAGTTTGATGTGAACGGACTCGGTTTCAAGTTTCAAGTCAGCGCCAAGCGCCATAAATTCACTCTTACAGGCTTCCAGAAAGAACGGCCTTTGGTCGCCCGAGGAACGGGATATTATTCGCGAAACTTGAGACCGGAAACTCGAAACTAATCTTGTGTGGAAAAAAAGCCGCCATCCCCGCACCAAGCCCGTCATTGCTAGGGATACAACCTATTGTGTTTCTCTCTTGACAGGTACAATAAGCAGGAGTAATTTTGCAATCCCAAGCAGGAAATTCCGCCCCACGGGAATGGGGCCGGAATTCGAGAGGTGAAGGGAAATCCTGCGGGACGGCGCGAGCCAGAGGTGACTCGGGCCACCGTGGGCAGAAGGGCTAGGATGCCCGGTTTGGATCCATAAATCTGGCTCCCCAACCCTAGAGTGCAATGAAGTTCAGCCTTCGGTCTTCTGGAAGCCGAACGCCGGAAGACCGAAGCCGACTTAAAGCGGCCCCGGAGTCCGGATTAGCGGAAGCCGGAAGGCCTGAGGTAGGTAAGGTTTCCGGAAGGCGTTTGGCCGAAGCCGGGAGCCGGAAGTAACGCGGTGTCCGTTCCCCGTCCCTCCCCCGGGGTACGACAGCAGCGCAGCAAGCCGGCAGTAGCAATCAGTGCCTGCCCGACAAGCGATGAGGGAACTTCCTTGTCTTTTGCCGTGGCATCCGAGTCCAGGAGCCCGAAATGGAAGGTTTAACGAGTCTCGTCTCCGAATCCCTTGCGCGCCATGGGTTCGATCGTCCCCTCGACTATCGCCGCCTCAAGTGGTCCCGCTGGTTCCGCTGCGAATCGCATCACAGTCTTCTATTTGTCCCGAGTAAGCCCGGCGTCTTCGCCATGGCCGAAGAAATCGTAAGTCTGGAAATAGACCGCGTGGGGACAGCCGCCTCGGCTGTCGAGCGAACCCTGAGCGAAGCGAAGGGCAGCATCGCGGAGGCAGAGAGAAACTCCTCCAGCGCGGAGCATCAAGGGGGCCCTGCGCCGTCTGCCAGATCTTCGTATCAAGGCGCGGGTTCAGCCGTGCCGTCCGTCGACGCCAATGGATTCGCGGCCTTAGCCGCTGCGGATGCCGAGAACCGGAAGCCCGAAGCCCGCTCCCGCATGCTCGCCGTCTCCCAATTCTTCGAAGCCGATGACATGGCCTTCGTCCTCGACCGCATGCTCTCGCGCCAGCACCCGATGCGCTCCCGCCTCGAGTCCGGACGCTATTTCATCCGCTTCGTCGTCATCGAAGAGAATTCCCAGCGCCGCAGCATCGCCAGCGCGCTCAATCAATGGATCGCCAACTCCGCCGAGAAAGCAACAGGCATCGGCCCGCACTTCGCCACCTCGCTGGAACTGACCTCGGCGATGGAACCGGCAGACGCAGGGACCATCCCGACTCAAGTAGCGATAGCCGCCTCGGCTGTCCAGCGAACCCTGAGCGAAGCAAAGGGGAATGTGGGGACAGCCGTCGGCTGTCCAGCGAGCGGAGCGAGCGTAAGCTCCGCCACCCTTTCCGCGACTCCACCGGACGCCCCCGGGGCTGCGACCAACATAAGTTCTCCGTCCCCGTTTCCCTCCGGCTTTTAAGCCGGATAGGAACGAGGGCTGAAAGATTCGTATCAGGGTACGGCTTTAGCCGTGCTGAATAGATCCAATTTCGACCCGATTCCCCGCGCCCGGCGCCCGAATCGGCCGGCAGTTCCATAGAATCTAATTAGGAGAGTCCTTGATGCCAGAAGTGAAGACCATTACCGATACCGCCACTGCACCCTCGATCCCCGCGCAGGCTCCTGCGAAGAAGAAGGCCCCCGGCCTTTCCTTCCGCCGCCTCTTCACCAAACCGGGCGTGTCTCCCTATGACGAAGTCGAATGGGAATTCCGTACTGCCGCGATCACCGACACCCACGGCAACATAATCTTCGAGCAGAAGGACGTCGAAATCCCCAAGGACTGGTCCATGACGGCGACCAACATCGTCGCCTCCAAATACCTCCACGGCAAACTCGGCACGCCTGAGCGCGAGACCGGAGTCCGCCAACTCGTCACCCGCGTCACCGAAACCATTCGCGACTGGGGACACGCCCAGGGCTACTTCCGCACTCCTGACGACGCCGCCACGTTCCATGACGAACTGGTGCACATCCTGGTTCGCCAGTACGCGGCCTTCAACTCGCCTGTCTGGTTCAACGTCGGATGCGACCGCATCGAGCCCAAATCCGACGGACAGAACTGGCACTGGAACGTCGCCAAGCAGCAGGTCGAATTCGGCGTCACCGGATACAGCAAGCCGCAGTGTTCCGCCTGCTTCATCAACTCGGTGAAAGACTCGCTCGACTCGATCCTGACCCTCGCCAAGACCGAGGGCATGCTCTTCAAGTGGGGCAGCGGCACCGGCACAAATCTTTCTCCATTGCGCGGATCGACCGAAACTCTCTCCGGCGGAGGCACCGCCAGCGGGCCGCTCAGCTTCATGAAAGGATTCGACGCTTTCGCCGGCGTCATCAAGTCCGGCGGCAAGACGCGCCGCGCCGCCAAGATGGTCATCTTGAACGTCGACCATCCCGACATCATGGATTTCGTCGAGTGCAAGATGAAAGAAGAAGCCAAGGCGCACGCGCTCGTCGCCATGGGATACGACGGCTCCCATCCCGACTCCGACGCCTACAGTTCCATCTTCTTCCAGAACGCGAACAACTCCGTCCGTGTTACTGACGATTTCATGTATGCCGTGGTTCGCGACACTGACTTCTCCACGCGCAGCGTGACCGATAGCTCCGTCGTGCAGACGTACAAGGCGAAAGATCTTCTGCACAAAATTTCAGAGGCGACCTGGCACTGCGGCGATCCCGGCATGCAGTACGACACCACGGTCAACCGCTGGCACACATCGAAGAATACCGCCCGCATCAACGCCTCGAATCCTTGCAGCGAATACATGTTCCTCGACGACTCGGCCTGCAATCTCGCGAGCCTGAATCTTCTGAAGTTCGCGCCCAACGGCGCATTCGATGTCGAAGCCTATCGTCACGCTGTCGACATCCTGATTACGGCGCAGGAGATTCTCGTCGACAACGCCGGATATCCCACGCAGGCGATCATGGCCAACTCGCACGACTATCGCCCGCTCGGACTCGGCTACGCGAACCTTGGCGCATTGCTGATGGCTGCCGGTCTTCCGTATGACAGCGACGGCGGCCGCGACTACGCCTCCTGCGTGACCGCCATCATGTGCGGCGAAGCGTACTTGCAAAGTAGCCGCATCGCCGAACAGTGCGAACCGCTAAGCCCCGCCACCGAACCGACAAAGAAAACTCTCGCTGAAACGAACCTTGGTTCCAACACCATGCCCGGCGGAGCCTGCCCCGGCTGGTACATCAACCGCGAACCATTCCTCGACGTAATCCGCATGCACCGCGCCAGCGTGAACGGCATTAACAAAGGCAACGTCCCAACCAATCTCTACGAAGCCAGCAAGCAATGCTGGGACGAAGCCCTCCAGCACGGCGAAAAGCACGGCTACCGCAACAGCCAAGTAACAGTGTTAGCGCCAACCGGCACCATCGGCTTCATGATGGACTGCGACACTACGGGAATTGAGCCGGATCTGGCGTTGGTGAAGTATAAGAAGCTCGTAGGCGGCGGGATGATCAAGATCGTGAACAACACGGTGCCGACCGCGCTGTTCAAGCTGGGATACACGCATGAGCAGACCGACGCCATCGTCAGCTACATCGATGCTACGGGGACCATCGAGGGCGCGCCGCATGTGAAAGACGATCATCTTGCCATCTTCGATTGTTCGTTCAAGCCGGCGAAGGGAACGCGCTCGATCCACTACACCGGACATCTCCGCATGATGGCCGCGGCGCAGCCGTTCATCTCCGGAGCTATATCGAAGACCGTCAATCTTCCCGAGAACGCGACCATCGAAGACATCATGGACGCGTATCTTCAAGCCTGGAAGCTCGGGCTGAAGGCGGTCGCGGTCTATCGCGACGGCTGCAAAAAGTCGCAGCCGCTCTCCGCCGCCGGAACCAAGACCGCACAAGCCGGCAATAACGTGGCGACAGCCGCCCCGGTTTTGCAGCCCGTGGAGGAAGAGGATTTCAACGCTCCTCCGCGCGCCGTGCGCCACAAGCTGCAGGAAGAACGCGCCTCGATCACGCACAAATTCAAGATTGGAGACCACGAGGGTTACATCACGGTGGGTCTCTATCCGAACGGCACGCCCGGTGAACTTTTCATCACGATGGCGAAAGAAGGGTCGACCGTCAGCGGATTGATGGACAGCTTTGCGCTCGCAGTCTCGATTGCTCTGCAGCATGGCGTCAAGCTGGAGTTATTCTGCGAGAAATTTGCCCATACCCGCTTTGAGCCCAGCGGGTGGTCGGGGAATGCAGACATCGGCTACGCGAAGTCGATCATGGACTACATCTTCCGCTGGCTGCAGTTGCGCTTCCTGACCGGCCAGCAGCAGATGCTGTTCGAAAATCTCAGGCCGAAGCTGTCAGCTGTCAGCTTTCAGCCATCAGAAGCCGAAGTGGAGGTTTCTGAGCCCAAGCCGGAACCCCGAAGCCTGAAGCCGGGTTCCGTCCACGCGGCCGACGCGCTGTCGAGCATCGTGGATCTCGGAGACGCTCCGAGCTGTAGCTTCTGCGGCAGCATCATGACCAGAAACGGCAGTTGCTACCGCTGCATGAGCTGCGGAAGCACCAGCGGCTGCAGCTAGAAAGAATGTTTGCGCAGGGCAGACAACAACCACGACACGACGACGACGCATCCGTCCGCCCCTTTGAATTTGGCGCACCACTTGTATGCTCTTCAAAATTGCCGGGCGCATTGCGAATGTTCAAAAGATTGCGTCCGGCAAAGTTATTCGTGAGCGCAAACGTCTCTGGAGAGCTTATGGCAAGGGCCGGTGGCGAAAACTGAAAGGTACTGCCTTTGTACAATTTGCGGATGGTACGATACGCCATGCGGAAATCCACTGGTACGAGGCCCACGGGATTGGGCCGAAAGAGTACAAGATCAAGCGCATCCTCGACTGATATGAAACGTGAAGCGGAATTCGTGATCTGCATTGGAAACAAGGGGTATGCAGCCTCTCTGGAACTGCGAAAGGTCTACCAGATTATTCCGGACAAGACAGCAGCCGCGCTCCATCAGATCCGCGTAATTGATGAGTCGGGCGAGGACTACTTGTATCCGAAAGATTTTTTTGTGCCGGTGCAATTGCCGCAAGCAGTAGAGCGAGCGGTGCGACGCGCAATCGCCTAATAAATCTTTGAAAGGGATTAAGAGTAAAAGCCCCGCCCTACGAAATTCACGTAGGGTGGGCCACCTGAGGATGTTTAGGGTGGCACACCCTGCTCTGACGTGAGCTCTAATTCGCCGGGGTTAGAGCTGCCTGGATTGTTGGGGTGGGCAGTTCGTCGCCGCGGAAGTATTTGGGATTGTCCTTCGATCCTTCTTTGAAGTTCGCTTCCTTCATTTCGGGCATGGCCGTGTAGGGCTTCGAATAATCGTTGGCCGCATTCCAGAAGAGGAACCCGATGCCTCCCTTGGCCTTCGCCGTTTCCACCTGAATCTTTATGTATTCGGGGGAATAAGTTTTCGTCCGCCAATGGAAGGCTTGTAGCCAGGGCCGGATCACGACGCCCTCGCCCTTGGTGATGAGCTCGAAGCGGTCCATGGATTCTCCGATGAAGTGGGCGGGCTCGTCGCCGGGGTGCGGGATGTTGTCCATGCCAAAGAAGTGTGATGGATAGATCATGGGGCTGAGAACGTCGCAATAGTGGGCCATCTGAACGATGTCTTGTCCGGTATGGGAGAGGTCGACCTGGCGCTGCCAGGCCATCACGCCGAAGACGTCGAGCGAGAGCAGGACGCCGGTGGGATGGAGTTCGCCGTAGGCGCGTTTGAGGAATCCGGCAATGACGTCGGAACGCTGCATGCCGCGCGGTTTCGCGGCCAGGCAACCGGGCTTACGCCCCTTCGGGGCTGAAGCTGATTTGGCGGCAGCCCCACGGCTTGCGCCGTGGGCTGCATTCTTTTGCCCCTCCGGGGCGGTGGCCGGTGATACATCGGCTGCGCAAGGCCGATCCGCTTGGTTTGAAGACGTCTCCGGTTGGCCTTTTTGGAATTCGAACATGGCGTCTTTCTGGTCGCCTTCGGCGGGAAAGCGGACGTAGTCGAACTGGATTTCGTCGACGCCGAGCTGGGCTACGTGCTTGGCCAGGGCGATGTCATAGTCCTGCACTTTGGGGTTCGAGGGATCGGTCCAGACCAGCTTGCCGTTTTCCCGCCACGCGGTGTGATTCTTGCGCGACTGGACGGCGAGTTCGGGATGCGCCTTGACCAGATCTTCGTCCCGGAAAATAGCGATGCGGGCGATGGCGTGCATGTTCTGCTGGTGCAGAAAGTGCACGAATTTCGCCGGGTCGTGAATGTAAACCTTGTGTTCGCCCAGCAATGGATATTCGAATGGAACGTTCACGCTGCCATCGGAGTCCTTGATATCGAACACGACGGCGTTGCCTCCGACTTCACGCCAGTGCTTGATGATGCGGATGCCGTGATCGCTGGCGGCCATGACTCCGGTAAGGTAGACGGCGCGAACCTCGAAATCCTTTGGGACGGGGATCGTCTTTGCGGTGATTGGGGCGGAGAGGATGCCGGGGATGACGATCGTCTCGTTGGCCTTGAGAATGTTGCTCGATTCGGACTTGTGGTTCACGGACCGGATGGCGTCGGCGAGTTCGGAGGAAGTCAGATAGCTGGTCTTGCCAACATAATGGCGGGCGAGGGTTGGGATCGCTTCGCCGCGCTTGGCGGTGTAGAGCTCGGTGCCGGGAGCGGGCAGGGATCGGGGATCGGGAGCAGGGGACTTAGTCGTCTCGCTCACGGGTTTCAACTGTGCCGGCTGCGCGGCGACGGCCGGCTTGATGGTCTGGGCTTCCGCAGCTAATCCGGAAATCGAGTGCGGAGCCAGATGCCAGGCTGCCGCGGCAAAAAGAAGGCAGAGAGTTGCCGTAAAGAAGCGAGAAGACGGTTGGCGCAAGCGTTCCTCCGAACCTACCTAAATCGATAGTAAGGGCGCAATCGTTTGCGGGCTAGTTACGTGGGTCGGAGAACGGTTGACTGTCTGAATACCAGTACGCCGTACTCGTACTTAGTGCTGAGTTGGAGGACTTGCGCGATGGTTCCTGTGGTTACTAGTAGGTTCCTTCCGCGATGGTGCAAAGGTTTTCCCTTATGGTGAGAGAGGGTGCGGCTGAGGCCGTTGGGAAATGCTGCGAGCCTGAGCTAAGTCTTTTATGCTGTGGCGGTTACATTTTAGTGTGGGCGCTCGGTTCGCGTGGCCAGAGGTTTGCTCCAGTGGATGGCGTCGGATGGGAGCGGTTTCTGGAAGATTGGTGGGGGAGTTTCCAGAGAGTAGGCAAAGAAAGCGTAATCAGGCCTACAAAGTCCGGCAACAAATATAGGAGAGCCGGGAAAAACGGCCGAAAGGGAAGATCCGGAAGTTTCGGATAAAGATCCTATGAGAACGAACCTCGCAACAGTGCTCGATCCGAACCGCCGCAGCAACGACGCCGGAGAATTTGATAGCGCCCTGCGCCGCAGGATCGTCGGTCAAGACGCGGCCGTCGAGAAGGTCGTAGAAATCTACCAGATGTTCCTGGCGGGCCTGAATGCGCCTGGACGTCCGGTGGGGAATCTGTTGTTCCTGGGACCGACCGGGTCAGGCAAGACGCGCGTGGTAGAAGCGATGGCCGAGTCGCTGTTTGGCGACGCCCGGGCCTGCATCAAGATCGATTGCGCGGAGTTCCAGCATTCGCACGAGATCGCGAAGCTGATCGGATCGCCTCCGGGATACCTGGGACATCGCGAGACCCATCCACTGCTCACGCAGGAAGCCCTGAACCAGTGGTTCACCGAGAAGCTGAAGCTGTCGATCCTGCTGTTTGACGAGATCGAGAAAGCTTCCGACTCACTCTGGCAGCTGCTGCTGGGAATTCTGGATAAGGCCACGTTGACGCTGGGCGATAACCGGCGGGTGGACCTGTCGCAGTGCATCATCATTATGACGTCGAACCTGGGCGCGAGTGAAATGACGAATCTCGTCGACGGCGGATTCGGGTTTGCGCCGAAGGTGGTCGAGGTCGACGAGTCGTTCGACGACAAGATTCAGCGGACTGCGGTTGAGGCGGCGCGGCGGAAGTTCACGCCAGAGTTCATGAACCGCATCGACAAGACGGTCGTGTTCAAGACACTCCGCGACGAACATCTGTCGCAGATTCTTGATATCGAACTGGGCATGGTGCAGCAGCGCGTGCTGATGGCGGCGGGAACCAATCAGTTCGTATTCAATTGCACGACGGCCGTCAAAGAATATCTGCTGAAAGAGGGAACGGATCCGCGCTACGGAGCACGGCATCTGAAGCGGGCCATTGAGCGGAATCTGGTGTTTCCGCTGGCGAATCTGGTTGCCACCGGGCAAGTGAAGCTGGGCGATTTTGTCCGCATCGACATGGCCTCTGAGAACAAGATGATTTTTGTGAAGGAAGCCGAGAACGCGATGGCTCCGGTATTGTTGGAGCGGTATGGCGCGGCGGCGGGAAATCAGCCGTCGACGCGGGCGGCGCGGACCGCCGTTAACAATCGCCGCGATTTCGGAGCGAGCCCTTCGGTGGCCGAAAGCAAATAAAGTTTCTCCTTACCGCATCGCGGCCCACGCATCCCGCGAGGCGTTTCTCATAGGCGCCGGAACCCTTCCCGGCGCCTTTTTTTTCGCCAACTGCCTGCCCGAACGTGCGCGGTGATCGCTGTCACAGAACATTTCTGAATATTTCTTTCCAATGCCCGCTGGCGCACAATGAAGTTCACAGTTTCGATCGACCGTCCGGTACGAGGAAGAACGACTATGGAGCACGAAGGGCTGCTGCAGGAATTTGAGGAGTTTGCCAGGACGGCTGCGACGGCGAGGCCGCTGATGGAGAAGATTACACAGCGGCTGCACGAAAAAATGGCGCGTTATAACTGGGTGGGATTCTATCTGGTGGATGCAGCCGACCCGAACCTGCTGGTGGTTGGTCCCTATGTGGGAAGCTTTGCCCCAAACGAGCGTATTCCGCTGGATACGGGACTCTGCGGTTTGGCGGCGCGCACCGGCACGACAGTTGTGGTGGATGATGTGACCAAGGATCCGGAGTATCTGCAGGGATCGTCGATGGTGATCAGCGAGATAGTCGTGCCGATTTCAGTACGCGGAAACCTTGCGGGAGAGTTGGATGTCGAGAGCTACTTCCCGGGCACGTTTACCAGAATCGAAAGGGATTTCGTGGAAGCCTGCGCGCGCATCGTCGGCAAATATATGGGCAGGAAATAGCACGCCGCGTTCGTGCAGCAAAGAACCAAATTGGCGATTTCATTCTTCCCAAGCTGAGTTCCATTCACTAGAATGAACTTCTCCCCAGAATCCTATGATCAGTTATCTGTTGTTGTGTCTTGTTATGCAGGCTTGCCTGGCGTTTGGAGTGGCTGGACTGGTGTGGCCGGAAAAGTTCATGCCGGTCTACGGTGTGCTGATGTTTCCCTGGCCGGCGAGTTATCGCGCCATCCGGGCCAACGGACTGGTGGTGATTGGGGCGTATTTGTTCGTGATGGGGAAGATTGTGACGACAGGGTTTTGAGACTGAGAACCCCTTTCTATTCTGCGTATTGCTCCAGTCGGCGTACGTTTGGTTCACAGCAGAGACCTTGCGAGCAAAGTCTCTACCGAACCCTCCTGAAACTCTGGGACATTCTGTTTGCTGGCTAAGGATTGCCGGTTTGACACGCGATCCGGCATCTTCCTATACTCACTCCACACTTCGTAAGGGCCCACCTGTGGAGGATTCCGATGCAACGTTCGCTGGTTATGCTGCTGATTTCCGCCTTCTCAACGTTCAGCTTTGCGCAAATTTCTAATGTTCAGCAACCAACATTGACTCCGCAAATGAGCGGAACAACCCAGTTGCTCATCGCCGTAAGTCCGGTAAATTCGCAGGTGGTGTGGGCCGCGGGCACGGGAGGAACGTACGTCCTCACGACCGACGGCGGAAACACATGGAAAGCGGGCGTGGTGCCGGGAGCCGAGGCTCTCGAGTTTCGCGATGTGCAGGGCGTGAGCGCGAATGTCGCCTATCTGATGTCGATTGGAAATAATACGACGGATTTCCGCATCTACAAGACTTCTGACGGCGGCGCGACCTGGAACATGCAGTTCGAGAATCAGACCGCGAACGCGTTCTACGACTGCTTTGCATTCTGGACGCCGAACCGCGGAGTCGCGCACAGCGATTCGGTCAATGGAGTTTTCCCGGATATCCGCACCTCCAACGGACAGAAATGGAATTCGATCTCGGCGAACATGCCGCCCGCGTTGACGGGCGAGGCTTCGTTCTCATCGAGCGGAACCTGCATCACGACGCAGGGAGATTCCAATGCGTGGATCACCACGGGCGGGGCGACCACTTCGCGCATTCTCGCCACGACGGATTCGGGAAACACCTGGAATGCCTACGACACGCCTCTGTTCAGTTCTGCGAGCGCCGGCGGATTGTCGGTGGCGTTCCGCGATGCCATGAATGGAATCGTCGGCGGAGGAGATCTGTCGGTGAATTATCGGATACAGGCTGCAACCTCCGACGATGGCGGACAGACATGGACGCTGACCAAGAAGCCTCCGATCGGCGGAACGATTTTTTGCCTGGCCTATGCGAATGGTATGACGCTGAACAGTGGCGCGACCATGAACCACAGCTATGATCGAACCGTGGTGATCACCGCCGAAGCGGCACCGAACTTTACTTCTGGCGCCGCAGCGTGGACTCCGGATGAAGGCCAGACGTGGTACCGGCTATCTGGAGCCAGCGGATATTGGGCAGTCGCCTTTGCCAATCCGCATGCCGGCTGGTTCGTGGGCAATAACGGGCAGATTTTGAAAATCAGCTTCTAGAGCGGGTCAGTTAACGGTGTGTGCTGGCAAACGACCGTATTGCTGTCCGAATGCGTCATTCCGAAGCCCCGCGCTTTCACCAGCAGGGCGAGGAATCTTGCGCGGGCTAGAGGGCCACAGAATTTCCTGAACGGGCTTAAAGGCAGCCGGAATTGCGCCACCGTGGTCAGTGCGCGGGTTCTTCCACCAGCAAGATGCGATCCGCTTTGATGTTGTGGAGAGTCTGGACCACGCGGGATGGCCGGCAGCGGGCTCGCACATCTATTCCCGGTCAACGAAATTGGCGCGTCCGATCAATAATTTCCAAACCGGTAGACGACGCCCGCGGTGACGCGAAGATTGTTCTGTCCAACCAGCGACAGCGTGGAATCGACGAAGGTGCTGCGCTGATAGTCTCCCGTAAGCCGGAAGGCGAATGGGCCGCGCACGGTTCGCTCGTAGGCTCCTCCGAAGGCGTAAGAGAACCGGGTTTCATATCCCTTAAATTCTGAAGTAGGGCTGACGAGCACGGCGCTGTCAACCCACCCCATGCCGAACAAGGCGTGCACGAAGATATCCGTCTTCCCGTGTTGCCGCAGATAGAAGACCGGGCCGATGAGGCCGCTGAACATGCGGTCGCTATGACCGGTGCTGGGGACGTTGCCAGAGCGGGCGAAGGTGAAGTCGGCCATCCCGCCCCAACGGGGAGCAAACTGCATGATTGCATTGCCATCAATGCCGTTGAAATTGAGACGGGGAGTCGTGGACGAGGTCATGCTCATGAAGACATAGCCCCCGCTAGCCTCGAAGGCTGGAGCGGTGCCGGCGGGGTTGGTGCGACTCTGGCCGAAAAGGGGCATTCCGAGAAAAAAAAGACATACTACGATGGTTCGCAGACTATTCATTCCCATGACTCTTCAATTCTCTAATTCCACTGCAAATTGGCAATGCGAGATCTGAACCGCAGGAAAGCAATCTACGGGCTCAGGGTTGATGGAGGGATACGGCAGGACCTCCATAGACGTGCGGCAAGTACAAAGAAAAGATTACCCCAACGACAATAACCCGTGCAGTAAGGATATTACTCGGAGGGGCTTCCGCGAAAGTTACTGTCGGTGTGCAGCAAATTGCACACTGGCTCGGTTCCGATTTCAGGGCAACGCCCGGTTAACGCGGATTCGAAACAAGGCTCTGCGAAACCGTCCGGACGTTGGAAGTTGGGGGGATGCTGGCCGGGGAATCGAAGTCACTGTCGGCAGTGCGGCGGAGGACCGGTCCTCTATTGTCATCACCGGAACTGTGGTGGCGGAGCACAGGCCCGCGGGAGCTGAGAAGGCGGGCTTTGACTTCTTCGAACTCCTCAGTGTCGACGATGTAGTCCTGGCGCATTGGCAGATAGGTGGCGATCTCGGATTGGAGGCGTTCGATGCGCTCTTCGGTCAGCGGATAATTGGCGAAGCCGCGCGCCAGCTTGTGATGGAAAGGAACGTGGCTGGCGAGATGGTAGCCGGGGATCTTGGCAAGCGCGGCATCGTGCTGGAGTTCGATGGCGTGCAGCTTTTCGAGGGCATCGAGAAGAGCCTGGGGATCGTATCCGGCGGCATAGGCATACTCGATGCCAAGGAGATCGGCTTCATATTCGGCGTCGCGGCTGAATTTTTTCACCGAAAGCGGGCCGGCGATTCCGCCAACGTCGGCGACTCCAGCGCCGGCAGGGCCGGTCATCATCGCCATGGAACCAATCACGTCGCTTAGATCTCTGCGGGTAAGCGCGCGGGTGGCGTGGCGCGCGGCGACGTGCGCGATCTCGTGGGCCATCACTGCGGCCAGTTCGGCTTCACCTTCGGCGGAAAGAATCAAAGCGCTGTCGACATAAAGGAATCCGCCGGGAAGGCCGTAAGCGCGGGGAATATCGCCGGAGTCGATGACCTTGATGGTGAAGGGAATGTCGGCGTCAGAGTAGCGGACCAGCTTCTGCCCGAGCCGGTTGATGTAGTCCTCGACCACGGGATCGGTCACGATTTTCGTGGTGTGGTCGAAGGCGATGGCGAGACGCTCTCCGAGAGCGTGTTCTCGCTTCCGAGAGTAGAAGTTGAATCCGTGGCCGATGCCGCGCTGGCCGATGCGCGTCACGTCGTATTTCTCGAGCTTTTCGTCCTTGCGGGCGTCAGCCTTTTTCGCCTGCGATCCGATGGAGGGGCGAACCGCCGGGTCGGCAGGTTGCGCCGACTCTATCCCCGAAAGCGCTGACGGAACGAAAAGCACCAGGAATAGCAGGGCCCAGGGCCATAACGTGAAAAGGCTTGCCGGACGGGGGTTTTGAGCGGAAACAACAGAAAGGAATCCCATGGCTCACCTGCCAGTGGGCGAGCATTTTACAACGGATTCGGAAGAATCCAACCAGAAAAATGAAGATTCTCAGGCTGGCTCGCTAAGGGTTCCGAGTCCAGAAATTGAATAAGACTTACTTCTCCCGGTAAACGGTTTTTCCGGCAACCATCGTCCAGAGGACTTTTGTGTCGCGCATTTCTTCAGGACTCACCGTGAGGACGTCGCGGTCGAGCAGGATTAGGTCCGCACGTTTGCCCGGAGCGATGGAGCCGAGAGTCTCCAGGTTCATGGCCTTGGCCGAATTGCGCGTGTAGGCGTAGAACATGGCTTCGCGGGGCATGTCCTGCGATGCGTCGAGGATTCCTTCCGTCCCCTTGCGGGTTTCTGCCTGATAAGTCGCGCGAAAAACATTCGCCGTGGAGACAGGCCAGTCGCTGGCGCCGGAGATGATGCCGCCGTTGTCGAGGATCGATCGGGCGGGATACTGCCATTTGTAGATCCCGGGATCGATGTAGGGCTTGAGGATTTCGATCGTGTCGTTGCCGGCATCGGCCCAGAAAAGTTGCAGAGCGCTGATGACATTCAGCTGGCGAAAGCGGGGAAAATCTTCGGGACGGACAAACTGCTCGTGCGTGAGTTCATCGGGAAGGGTCGAGTCGGGATTGGCAGCGCGTGACGCCGCGATTCCGTCGAGCGCGGCTTTTACGGCTCCGTCGCCGATAGCATGGACGTGGACGATGAGTCCTTGCTTGTTCGCCAGGATGCAGAGTTCGGCGAACTTCTGCGGATCGAAAAGAAGATCGCCGTAGCGTCCGCTGTTTTTGTAGGGCTTGGTGAGATGCGCGGTTTGAGACGGATATTCGACAACGCCGTCGGCGAAGACTTTCACTCCGGTGATGTGCAGGTGTGGAACATCTTTATATTTCTCGCGCGTTCTCTGGACGGCCGCCAGTTCGGCTTCCGGATTCTTGGCAAACACTTGCGGGAAGGCAACGATCTCGGAGTTGAGTTCGCCATGATCCGCGAGCAGTTTGTAGGCTGCTAAAACGGGAGCCGTGGCCAGCGGATCAATCCAGGCCGTGATGCCGAGGCTGTATTCGTAATGAAGCGCGGCGCGGCCGGCGGTCAGAAGGTCTTCCTGGCTGTTCGGCGGAAGAAGCGGCTCGATCCGTTCCAGGCCGGCATCGACCAGGAATCCAGTAGGCTCCATATTCTTGTCGGTGCCGTAGTAGGCGCGCTGCTCGGTGCTGAGACCTTTCAGGAAGCCGGAGGTGATGCCCGCATTGTGGAGAAGGGCATGATTCGCCCAGGCGGTGTGGCCGTCCATACCGCGGAGTAGCACCGGCTGATTCTCGAACGCGCCAGCGCTGAAATCTTTGTTGAGGATGTCGGTGTGCGACCAGAACTCGAGCGGAAGTCCTTGGATTTCGAGGACGTCGCCGCGCATGCCGCGTCCGGATTTGCGGGCGTCCTCAACGAACGCTGGAACCTGATCGAGGGTGTCGACCTTGTCGGTGGCGTCGGCGCCGGTGAGGCTGAGGCCGCCGTCGATGGAATGGCTGTGAGAATCGATGAAGCCGGGAAAGAGCGTTTTCCCGTCGAGGTCGATGCGTTCGGCCTTGGCCGAGACGGATTTCTCAACTTCGGGAAGATTGCCGACCGCAACGATTTTGTCTCCGCGAATCGCGACGGCTTCTGCGTAGGGATTCTCAGGATTCGCAGTGAAGACCTTGGCGTGAAAGAAGATTCGCTCGGGAGCTGTGCCTTGCGCGAAGAGGAATGAGACATTGAGAAACAGGAATGTGATGAGAAGAAGGAAGTGAGAACGTCCCAAGAGTCGGCCCAATCGAGTGCCTCGCTATATTCGGTGTGTTCAGCGGAAGCAGAAAATATACCGAAATCGTCTGTGTTTTGGGTAGCTCAGAATTCCAACCACAAAGCGCACGAAGGGGTACGAAGTATCCCCAGGCAGATCTGGCGTAGTTCCTTAGCGCAGCGCGGGCGGCAATTCCGGTTCGGCGGAGCCGTCTGTTCTCGCGTCGGACGCGGCAAAATTCAGCCCGGACTTTGTGTTGTGATCGATGGCCTGCCCTCGCCCCATGTAGAGCGAAAAATCGCCGCGCACTTCCAGTTGATGGCCCATGTTCGTGAGCTGCTGGCGAACGTCCGCCGGAACACGGTCCTCAATCAGGATCTTGCAACTCAGATCGAAGTTGCTGCGAACGGTGAAGCGCGCGGTTTCCATCGCGGCTTGCAGGTTCATCCCGTAATCGACGACGTTGGAGACGAACTGCGCGTGGGCGAGTGGCTGGTTGGCGCCCCCCATGATGCCGAATCCGATGTGATCGTCTCCATGCTCCATGAACGCGGGGATGATGGTGTGGAACGGGCGTTTGCGCGGGACGAGCGCGTCGGGCTTGGACGGATCAAGCATGAAAAGCGCGCCGCGATTCTGCAGGGCGAATCCCATGCCACGCACTGTGATGCCGGAGCCGAAGCTGGAAAAATTGCTCTGAATCAGCGAGACGATGTTGCCTTCGCGGTCGACAGCGGTGAGATAGGTCGTGTCACTCGATGGCGGAATGCCTGCCTCCGGATCGCAGTTGGCTTTCTCCGGATCGATCAGCTTTGCCCGTTGCGCGGCATATTCCTTCGAGATCAGCCCCAGATAAGGAACCTTGGCATATCGCGGATCGGCGTTGTAGCGGGCGAGATCGGCGTACGCGAGCTTCATCGCTTCGACGCGTTTATGAATCTCTTCGGCGCTGAGCGGACCCGCTTTCGCGGGCTGAAACTGCTCCATGATGTTGAGCATTTCGAGCGCAGCCATGCCTTGTCCATTGGGCGGCAGTTCGTAAATTTTCCATCCCCGGTAAGTGGTCGAGATCGGGTCGACCCATTCTGCCGAGAATTCCTTTAAATCTTCCGCCTGCATGGGGCCATTCAACTCGCGCTCGGTGGAGAGGATGGCTTTCGCGATCTCGCCGGAGTAGAAAGCTTGCGGACCGTCGCTGGCGATCAGCCGCAGTGCTTTTGCGACGTCGGCATTCTTGAAGACTTCTCCCATCTTCGGAGCTTCGTCATGAATAAGAAAGACGCGGCGGGATTCGGGATCTTTCTTCAGCTTCTCTGCGGAACTTTTCCAGTCGGCGCCAATCAGTTCCTGCACGGCGAATCCATGCTCGGCGTAGAAGATTGCGGGCGCGAAGAGATCTTTCCAGGGAAGATGGCCGAAGCGCCCGTGCAACTTGTTCCAACCTTCGACTGCGCCGGGGACAGTGACCGTATCGATGCCTTCGCCCGGCATGCGGGTCATGTCGCGGGCTTTCAGATATGCGATCGTCAGATTTTTCGGAGCCCACCCGCTGGCGTTGAGGCCGTAAAGTTTGCCCGACTTGGCGTCCCAGTAGATGGCAAAGAGGTCGCCACCCATGCCGTTCATGTCGGGCTCCATGACGCCGAGCGTGGCGTTGGCGGCAATGGCGGCGTCGACGGCGGAGCCTCCGCGCGAAAGAATCTCGGCTCCAGCCTGCGAGGCCTGAACCTGGCTGGTGGCCACGATCCCATACCGCGAGATGACCATGCTGCGGGCGTTGGTGCGGTCTTGCGAAAAGGCGGAGGCGGCGAAAATGATCAGCGCCAGCAACGGAAGGAAGTTGCGCATTCTTCTCCTTATTTCTTGCGAGGGAATTCTCAGCGGAAATGGCACTCGTGTCAACGCCGCAGATGCCGCGCTGGGCGCGGCTTTCAAGGCGGGTATGTGTACTTCTGATATCTAGGCCGGCATTCGCTCCACGTTTAACCTGAGTTCATCCCAGACAGACCGGGCTGGTCACGGAAATCCCAGCGCAGTATTGCGTTCCTGATTGAGCCCAAAGATCGAAGCAAGATCCCTTCCGTGTCGAGGAATGATGCGTAGTACACAATTTTGTGCCATTTTTCTGCTCGCCATCGTACTGGCGAGTTGCGGTTCCGGTTCGGGGAACCACACCTCTTCTTCCACTCCTTCCACGCTGGCAAGTTCCACCACATTCACCGCGCAGACGGCCAACAACACCAGCGCGTCCAGTAGTTTTGTTAACCAGTCGAACGGCAATCTGGCCGCGAATAACGTCAGCAAGGTCGATGTTCACACGCTGCTTTATGCCGGGACGACGACGAAAATCCTGGCGCACATGATCCTCTGGTTTGGCGGATCGAACCACATGAACGTGGGATACAACTCCGACGACGCCAGCCAGGTGCAGAAGCAGATTACAGACATGATCAGCCGCGGCATCGACGGCGTGGTAATCGACTGGTATGGTCCGAACAATTCGATTGATCAGGCGACGCAACTGGTAATGCACCAAGCGGAGAAGCACGCCGGATTTACCTTCGCGATCATGATCGATGCCGGGGCAATGGGAAATGCGTGCTCGGGCTGCAGCGGCGAGCAGGCTCTGGCCGCCCTCTTGAAATACTTGGCACAGACATATTTTTCCTCACCCGCGTACATGAAGTTAGGCGGACAGCCGGTGGTGACCAACTTCAACGTCGATCCCTCGAATTCCATCGATTGGAATACCGCGAAGAGCGCGGTTTCGGGCTCGGTCCAATTCCTGTTTCAAGATCAGGCAGGATTCAGCCGCCAGGACAGTGACGGAAGTTATTCGTGGGTGATGCCGACCATTGGCGACTACGGGCTGGGATATCTTTCGGGCTTCTACGATACCGGTATGGGCTATTCGAGCGAGCAGACGGTCGGCGCGAGCTACAAGGGATTCAACGATTCGCTCGCGGCATGGGGTTTGAATCGCATCATGGACCAGCAGTGCGGACAAACTTGGCTGCAAACCTTCGATCAGATCAACCAGCTTTACAGCCAGGGACGTCAGCTTCCCTACCTCCAGCTTGTGACCTGGAACGATTACGAGGAGGCAACGGAGATCGAATCTGGGATCGACAGCTGCTTTTCGCTGCAGGCCTCGGTGTCGGGCAATACGCTCAAGTGGAGCGTCAACGGAAACGAGAACACCGTCGATCACTACAACGTCTACAGCAGCGCCGATGGACAGAATCTGACGCAGCTTACCCAAACCAAACCCGGCACTTATTCGACGGATCTCTGCAGCCTCGACATTCCGCCCGGAAATAACAAGCTCTACGTTCAGGCCGTCGGAAAGCCGATGCTGGCGAATCGTATGCCGGGGCCGGTCAGCTATTCGGGCTCGTGCGGATCGAACTAATTCGGTTAGACGCGAACAATACAAGTGCGCCAAGCTATTCCATGAATGGTGCGTGGGTGACGCGGCTCTGGTCTTGTGGCATGGCACGGCTTTAAGCCGCGCCGCACAGGTCAACCGCACCTGCTTCAGTCTGCGCGCCTACCACAGGGCCGCTACCGTTTCCTCCCGGAAGACCGGAGCCGGCCCATATTGGCTGGAGAGGTGAAGCGTGTTCAGGTAGGCCTTGGCTTGCGGATCGTAGGTGACGGTGACGAGTCCGCCGCGGCCGTGGGAACCGTCCCCGCCGTTGCGGCCATCGGAGCCAGACCGCCCATCGGATCCATTTGGACTTCCGATTCCGCCCGAGCCGCCGCTGCCTCCACGGCCTCCGCGCCCTCCAGAGCCGCCCTCGCCGCCATTGGCTTTCACAGTGAGCGAGCCGCCCTGGGGATCGATGAGATAGAACTTCTGGTGTCCATCCGCCGAGACGCTCACCTGCAGAAGAGGATGCGCGTCTGCCCGCACCGTCATGCGAACCTGAACCGGCGGAGCATCCCCCCCATTACTTCCATCTTGACCATTGGATCCATCGCCGCCATTTCCGCCGTCGCCGCCGGCAGACGGATTGTTGGGATCCATCGAACCGGCAATGCCGCTCGTCCCATCGCTGCCATCGCTGCCACTCATCCCATCCGATCCGCGACTTCCGGAAAAATTCGCCACATACTTTTCATCGTAGCGGATGGGAATATCGAGGTCCGCCCGCAGATCGGGATGACTGGGAACGGTGACGGTAACGTGAGGAATTTTGCCGTCACTGACGCGTGGATCGTGCGGAAGTGAAACGACTCCCTTGTTGTTTACCGCGACCACCGTCGCACTGAGTTTGAGATCGCTCCACATCACTTTGCCTTGCCCCGCCCCCTCCGTCGTCAGAATCTTTCCATTGGGCTCGCTGAATGTCAGGACCAGAGGAGACTTTTGTCCTGGAGCAATGTCCAGCCCTTTCGGCAGGCTCGCTTGAATTGAGTTCACAGGAGTTCGGTCGAGATAGACTTTCATTCCGAGATGGACCTGGAGCGACGCGCACCCCGTGAGAAAGAAGAGGCAGAAAGCGGGGAAGAGTGCTCTGGCAATCCGGAAAGAAGTCGGCAATGCGAAGCGGCGCATAAGTAATTTCCTTCAACTTCTTAACTCGCGTTTTTGTAACTCGACATCCTATCCCGATCAAACACGAAGCTGAAGGCAAGGTTTTGTTTCGGGCGTCACCGCTGAGTAAAGTTTCGTGAAGATTGTGTCGGGATGGGGCCTGGCCCACACATTCTAGTTTCTAACTCCTGGCACCACCACGATCGAGGCTGCCTGTCTCGTGGTGCTGTCAGGAGTTAAAGTTCGGATGTGTGGGCCAGCCCCCCCGACACTAGATAAGCGGTCAGTCGAAGCAGAGCGTTTGCTCACACGCTGGGGTGCCTTGCACGCCGTGCGAAGCGTGCTCAGCGGATTGGCACTGCTGCTCTTCCTGTACTTGGTGATCTTCAAGAAGCCTTCGTGAGGGTAGACTCTGCTTCGGTTTTCACATGCTTGAGAATCGCCTTGCGGATCAGCCCAGAGAAGGTATTGACCGAACTCCAGTAGAAGCGAAACTTCCACAATGCTGCCCGACCGAAGCACTTGATCCTCGTTTCGGTCGAAAGTACCGTAGACGTAGACGACTCGGTTCGGAGCTTGAAGTTCCACGCAGCCTTTGCGTATCCGGCGCGAGCGAACGCGGCAAAATCACCCGCCGTGAGGTCGAGGCATCGCATGCCGTCGGGACGCCAGAATTTTCCTGCAACGCCAATGACAAGCTCTTCGCCCGGAACATCGTCCAAAATGACAAAGCCTGTGCCTTGGAGCCGCTGATGCAGGTCGCCCGGTGCGCGATTTCGGGGTGGTCTCCCTCCGCCTCTGAGCATCATCAGGAGCCGCACAAGCCACAGGTCGTTGAAGTCGGAGCGCAGAAGGCACTCATAAACGACGGAGGGCGGGGCATGGATGCCGATTTGGTAGGTCGCGCTGAAATCGTAGATTGATAAGAATTCATCGATCTTTGATCGGTCTGGGGCGCCGGTATTCACCACTTGGAATCTTAGTTGCGTGCGTCCTGCACCGCAACCTGAAATGGGCAACTGTGTTGAACCGGGGGATTGCGGTCACTGGATCGTGCCGTCTTCGCCAAGGGAGCTTCTGTTTTTCCCTATCACGCGCACTTCTTTCCCACGGAGACCAGCGTACTTGATCGGGGGCTGGCCCACACATTCTAGTTTGTAACTCCCGGCACTACCACGATCGAGGCTGCCCCACTCGCCGCGGTTTTCGGCGAGTGGGTACCACGGACCCATACGGCTTAAGGTCGGGGGGCTGGCCCACACATTCTAGTTTGTAACTCCTGGCACCACCACGATCGAGGCTGCCCCACTCGCCGCGGTTCTCGGCGAGTGGGTACCACGCATCTCCGCTCTCTGTGCTTCGTTGACCAGCACCGGTCCCCGCTCTCCCAACGCGTAATGACGGTAACTGCTCCAGTTCCACTGTTCCGGCGCCGACGCCAGACCGCGTGGTGCCCACTCGCCGAAAAGCGCGGCGAGTGGGGCAGCCTGTTTCGTGGTGCTGTCAGGAGTTAAAGTTCGGATGGGTGGGCCAGCCGCCCGGTAGCACAAAGCGCGACAAGGGCACGGTACTCCCATCGGGATTAAAATTGGCGAAGGCAGCCCCGGAAAAGGCGCCGAGCCGGGCACTCGGGGGTGTATTCTTTCGTGGCTGAGCAAGCAAAATGGAAATTCCGGTTGAGGTACTTCGCGATCGCATCCCATACATCCTGTTTGGGACAGTTTTCCTGTTTATCGGATTGTGTGTCTGCGCCATCGCCGTGATGCGCCGCCGCAGCGCGGGAAAATTCTTCATCTGGCTCGGAATCTGGAGTGCGATTGAGGGAACCGAATACCTGTTTGGTTCGTTGGCTGACCTCAGACTTTTGCCGAATTGGCTTTTGGCCAGTCTTCCATACGTCGGCAATGTTTTGTCATTCTCGGTCGTGGTAATTGCTTTGCTGGCCTTTCTCGACCTAAGCCGGGACAAACTGCGGCTCTTTCTTCAAGGAGCGATTGCAGCCGGACTCGCGATTGCTGTGGCAGGCATTGCCCTTTTCTTATTGACCGGCTCTTCGTTCAAAATCATGCCATACAATCATCTCCTCGCAGCCATCTCGCTCACAGTACTGGCAATCGTCGTCGCTGTACCAACACTCTGTCGGAGATTCCTCGTCCTGTCCAACCGCACTGTCCTTTCTCTAGGCATCCTTCTTTTCGCGGTGGAGGCGATTTATGGCAACTTGTCGCTTCCCCTGAGGCTCCCGAGTCCGCCCGAGATCCTGGACCCCCTGGGGTTTGCTGTCCTCCTATTTTGCTTTGGATATGTTGCCGTACAGAGCTTGGAAATGAGCTCGCCGCCGCCCGCAAGGGTTTGAGAGCCCGGCCCGATCTTGGCTTGAGTGGGAGACCAAAACCACTCTATCTCTCACCCGCCCGTTTCTTACTCACCTCCATCACTCTTCTCAGGATTCGGTTGATACGCGTCTGGTAACCCGGGCCTTTAGACTTGAACCAGTCGACCACTTCGGTGTCCACGCGCAACGAGATCCTCCGTTTGCGTGGACGGTTCCAGCGCGCCTCCGCGCCCGTTCCTTTCTCCACCAGCGACAACCAGTCGTCCTCAGCCGATGCGCGCAGCTCGATGACTCGCCCCGGCCGCGACCGCGCTTTTCGCCGCTTTGCTTTCTTAGGCTTAGCTGTCATGACGTAATTGTATGCCCGTTATCGTCATGACGTTATGTTCCTGCGGGAACACCGAGATTCAGAGTTCAAACTGAGCCACTCCAGGAAACCAAGAGGGAATCTATGAAATACATCGGTTTGGGATACCTCGAGGCTCTTGCGGCAGAGCGCAAAATCCGCGGCCTGAGCGGACGAATGCGTCCGCCCCAACACGCAAAAAATGCGGCCCGCCGGAGGAGGCGGGCCGCTGGCTTGCGTTCGTTAGTGACTAGAATCTGAGTTCGGCTCGAATCTGGAGAGCGCGAGGCGAGGCGTCGGCGCCCAGGAACGAACCGAAGATGCTGGTTGGAGTGGCGACCGTCGTAATGCTGTGGCCGAAACCCGGCGCGCCAAGGTTGCCCACGGGCTGATCGAAGTTCGGATGGTTCAGAACGTTGAAAGCCTGCGCTCCAATCTGCAGTTCAGCGCCTTCCCACCCGGGAATCCGGAAATTTTTCATCAGCGTAAGATCCGTGTCGAAGTAGTTGGGGCCATAGACCTGGTTGCGGCGTTCATTGCCCCAGGTGGCGGCGCCACCGGCCGCTACCGGTGACGTGAAGTCTGCCGAGGTGAAGCAGGCAGGCGTGGCCACATAGTTGTTGAGTTTGTTCGCAGAACTGCAACTGAGCTGCCCGACGCTGCTGTCGGCAAACAGTGTATTGCTGTAACCGAATCCGGCGAGCGTGCCGCTGTCGCCGCCGTCGATCACCGTGAAAGGCAGACCCGTGCGAACGAAGAGAACGCCGGAAACCGTCCAGTTCGCCAATGCATCCAGCAAGGTGTTGTGAAGTTTTGGCGTCTGCCAGACGTAGCTCAGATTCGCCTGCTTGCGCACGTCGTAGTCGGCATTGCCGTAGTTATATTGCCTGAAGTCGTAGGGATTCTGCGGAGTCAGGACACTCGTGTTCGTCGAGAAATTGAACGGGAGGAATCCCCCATTGGAGATGTCATCCAGTGCGTGACTCCACGTAAATGAAGCTTGTACCTGGAGACTGGTCGATACGCGCCGGGTGAATTCGGCGGTGAGCCCGTTATAGTTCGAGACGCCATAGTTTCCCGCTTCGGTTACGGTGCCGAAGCGAGGATCCGGCTGAGCCGTCGGCAGTCCTGCGAACGACGTGACACCGAGCGCGCCCGTGCAGGTTGCATCGCAGTACGCGTTGTAGCCCAGATTCTCCGCGGCGAGATCATATCCGTGATTCCCAACGTAATTGAGGGTGACTGAGTTCTTCGTCCCGATCGCCTGCTGAACGGCGAAGTTCCACTCTTCATACTTGGGATAGCGGATGTTGTTGGCTGCGGTGGTAATCGACGGCGGCGTGAAATTCGGCACGAGCGCAGTGATCTGCGCCAGATTCAGGCCGGAGTTGAAGCCGCTGACGAATGCGGCATTGGAATCTGCGGCAGCGGTCTGCGCGCTGCCGGGAAGTCCCGGAGCGAGCTGCCCGCTGGTGAAGAAGGTGTTCTTGAGCGGGGGATTCGTGTCGAACGCGGTTGCCAGCGTGCCCGGGAAGATGTCGGAGAAAATTCCGAAGCCGCCGCGGATCACAGTGTTGCCGCGTCCCAAGGGCTGCCAGGCGAAGCCGATGCGAGGCTCCCAACTGATGCTCTGAAAACTGGGAAGAGCCTGGTTAAGTCCCGTCGAGATGGCCTGGTTGTAAGGCTGGGAAGGATCGTGAGAAACGTTAAGGAAAGAACCGCCCAGCGTGGAAAAGCAGTTGGTGATGCAGGTCGGGTTGGAATTGTGTTCGGCGCGCAGCGAGAGAGTGAGCTTAAAGGTGGGACGGATCGCCCATTCGTCCTGGGCATAAAGGCCAAGAGCGTAAATCGCCAAAGGCTGGGTGGCCCGGGTTGCGAATGCCTGTTCGAAGGTATCGACGCTTCCGGAGAAGAAACTTCCTTCGTTCGCGAAGAGAGCCTCGGGGATCGTGGCGAGGAAGCCTCCGGGCGTGTAATCGGTGAGGTCATTGCGGCGGAAATTCACGCCAAACTTCAGACTGTGATTTCCCTTCTGTATGCCGTAATCGTCGGAAACCTGGTACTGCGTGACGTTACGGCCCTGGGGCCAGGACGAATAGAAAACCGATCCGGGAGTATTGAATTCGCCGCCGCCGAAAGTGAGTTGATAGGGCATGAGCGCAGTGGCAGCGGGCAGGCTGGGCGGTCCAAACACGGCGCTGTACCAGGATCCGGCAAGGATGAACTGGTTCACCGCGTTCGCTCCGAACTGGTGAGTTTCCTGGAATTGACCTTCGTACTGTGGCTGCGTGCTCTGCGCATTCAGCGCCGGATTGATAACGTCGGTGATCGATGCCTGTAGTCCATGATCTGTGCGGAAATGGACGAAAGCGCGATCACGGTTGCCGATGTTCTGGTCGACGCGAGCGGTGAGCAGCCATTCCGTAGTCAGGTTGTTGATGTTGGACTGGAATTGATCGACGCAAGGCGCGCCGCCTGCAAGAACGACGCCGCCGTCGCAGCCGCCTCCCGAAATTGGTGTTGCGCGCGACGCCCCGGGGGCGCCGTTATAAAGGCTGAAAATCTGGTTGTAGAAGGGAATTTCAGCGGCATTGGGGCCGCTCGCGAGTGTGGCCAGCGACGCTGCCTGAAACTGCGGGCTCGGCACGAACACCGGCTGAGAGGTCGGAATCAGCAGGCGCAAACCTTCGTTGTCGACAAAAAAGAAAGTCTTGTCCTTCTTGATCGGTCCACCAAAAGATGCGGCCCACTGGTTCGCATTATCGAACGAGCGCGGAGCGCCGTCGTTGTTCAGGAACCAGTCGTTGGCATTGAGCACGCGGCCATTCCAGAAGTATTCGGCATTGCCGTGAAATTTGTTGGTGCCGGACTTGGTCACGTAATTCACATTTGCGCCGGCCAGTTCGCCGTATTCCGCGGAATATCCATTGTTGACGACGGTGGCCGTCTGGACGTCGTTCGCCCCAAGCAGAAGGTTGGTGGCGCCTGAGTTGTTGAGGTTCAGGAATGGATCGTTCTCATTCATGCCGTCGACAGTGAAAAGATTGGAAGTCGCGGAGATTCCGTACGTCGACGTGTTGCCGTAACCGGCTTGCGTGTTCATGGTCGCGCCGGGCGCAGTTTGCACGTAATAGGAGAGATCGTTGCCGGGGTTCGGTATGTTGGCAACCATGTCAGGGCTGATGGTAGTCGAGACATTGGCGTTGTCCGTCTGAATCACTCCACCTTCGGCCGTGACTTCGACGGTTTGAGACGCACTCGCGACTTGCAGTTGGATATTCAGAGTGCTGGTCTGGCCAACCCCGACTGTGATGGCGTGCGCCGTTCCCTGAAGTCCCTGCGAACTGGCGGTGACGGTATAGCTGCCGGGGTTCAGCAAATTGAAGTGATAAGCTCCGGTGCCGTTGGTCGTGGTCTTTTGCGAAGCGCCCGTATCGGCATTCTTGAGCAACACATTTGCCCGAGGGACCGCGGCGCCGCTCGGGTCGGTGATCGTCCCGTTAACATCTCCTGAGGTGAGGGAACCCTGTCCCAGCGCCGCCAGCGGGAAATATAGCAACAGGCACAGAGCGGATATCAAAACAGCGCGAAACGTACAACACTGCGACTTCATATGAAATCTCCTCCGAGACATAACTTCGCGATTGTGGGACGGCGCTCCAGAGAGATGGAGCTTCAGAAAAAACTACGGATCGATCGAATAGATGGGGGAGCATCAACCACTTCTGCGAGCGGAGAGAAGACGACGGCGCTTCTTAGAGACACCGTGAAAATACTCGAGCGGAGTAATGCTGGGCTATCACCTAACCGCGACGAACCCGGCGCGAAAATACTACGAGAGGCACAATGCCATCCGTGAGATCATGCTCAAGAAATGCGGGGCTGAATATAGGGTGATTTCTGTAGACGGACGGACGAAATAACGGACTAACCGCACCGGGAACAGCCGGCGCCGGATATAGAATCAGGTCTCATGTGCGCGCTACGAGTGGCTGCCGGGCTGGGATTCGCGGTTCTGCTGGTCACTGGAGCGGTGGGACAGCAAAAAGATTCGGGGCTTTCAGCCACTCCCGCGCCACCTTCCAGAAGCGAGTCTTGTTCCTCCTGCCATGCGGACATTTCCAACTCATATCGCACGACGGTGATGGCGAACGCCAGCGGTCCGGCATCCAGCGGACTGACCACGGGAGATTTCTCCGACAAGAATTCAGGAGCTCATTATCGCGTCTACCAGCAGGACGGCAAAGTGTGGATGAGTTATGAACGCGACGGAAAGGACGGCATCAAGGGACAGAAGGAGCTGGAGTACTTCATTGGATCGGGGGAAAAAGGACGAACCTACCTTTTTTCAGACGGTGGATTCTGGTTCGAGGCTCCGATCAATTGGTACTCCCAGGAAAAGCGCTGGAACATGACACCGGCCTATACCGAGGCATTGGAGATTCCGTTAAATCTGCCGGCCTACGTGGATTGTCTGAACTGCCATGCCAGCGGCGTGCAGGCGCCCGTGGCGGGAACGGACAGCGAATACGTGGGCAAGCCGTTTCAGCATGCCGGAATTACCTGCGAGCGCTGTCATGGGACGGGCGGGCAGCATGCCGGAGGCAAGGGGAAGATCGTGAATCCGGCGAAGTTAAGTCCGGAACTCCGTGACGACGTCTGCATGGAGTGTCACTTTGAGGGAACGGTCGCGGTGCAGCAGCCGGGGAAACATGCATACGCGTTTCAGCCGGGAGAGCGGCTTTCGGACTACGTACATTATTTCGTTCTGACCGAGACGCAAATGCAGGCCCCGCGCGCGCTGAGCCAGTTTGAGGCGCTGGCTCTCAGCACGTGCAAAAGAACTTCCGGAGACAAGATGTGGTGCGGCAGCTGTCACGATCCGCATTCGGAGCCAACCGCCGAGCAGAAGGCCGCGTATTACCGGGGCAAATGTCTGGCATGTCACGGCGAGGCATTCGGGGCGAAGCATCATCCCGACAAGCCGGATTGCGCGCACTGTCACATGCCACAGCTTCCGTCGAAAGATGTGGCGCACACCGAGTCGACCGATCACCGCATTCTGCGATATCCAAGTGGCTCGCCGGTGCCGCAACTGCAGATCCGCGGCAAGCCTTTGCGAGCCTTTCCCGCAAGCAAAGAATCGCTGACCACAACCCGGGACAATGCGCTGGCGTGGGAGACGCTGGCGGAACATGGATTTGCAGGAGCTGCCGACGAAGCAGAGCAGTATCTGCAGAAGGCCGTTGTAGAGACCCCCAATGATCCCGTGTTACTGGCGGCGGAGGGTTTTGTGGAACAGGCTCACCAGCACAATGCTGACGCGCAGGAACTCTACGAAAGGGCATTAAAGGTGAATCCGCTGGCGAATGATGCGGCAGTCGACCTGGGAATCTTGAAAGCGCGGTCCGGTGATCTGCGCGGTGCGGTGAAGTTGTGGCAGGAAGCATTCGCCAGAGTGCCAAACCGGAGCGCCATCGGAATGGATCTGGCACTGGCGTTTTGCGCGGCGGGCCAGAGAGATGTGGCCAGGAAATATGTCGAGCGGGTGCTGGAGTTTAATCCGGACTACGGCAGGGCGAAATCATTGCTCGAGCATCTGGGAGATCCGGCTGGAGAGTGCAAACCTTAGAGGGCTAGAAAGGCCGCGCGACCAGTACGTAAACCAGAGCCACGATGCAAAGAGTCAGAATCAAGAGCGAGAACTTCTCGACCTTGAGCGTATCCTTGCGCGGCTTGGATTCGGCGTTCATCGTGATGAGTACAGTTTGCGGCAAGACCCTCTATTTGAAAATGGCTCGGCTGTGGCTGGCACGGCGGTAACCTCTCCGAAGTTTGAGAATGGCTCGCATCCCAAATCTTCGCACGTAAGACACTTCGGCACCGTGCGCGGAAAGCTGCGCTTACCAAGGTAATGCTGATCAGCTCGATTTGGCATAGATTTTTTTGGTAATTATCCCTTCAGGATCGGGATTTTGGATGATGAATACAGGGGTGACCTTCGTAATCGGGGGCCGGCGTTACCGCATTGCTGGGGGTGGGAGCGGCTCCTAGAATCGGAGCAGGGTCACTCCGCCCTATTTTCTGCATGCCCGAGATCACAAGACGCCTGGACCGAGCCGAGTTGGGGAAACGTATCGAGCGCGCAGAAAAGCTCCTGCAGAAGGGGAAGACTGCCGAGGCGCTGGAAGAGTATCTGCTTGTCCTGAAGGACGATCCGGAAAATGACGTGGTGCGGCAGCTTTCGGCGGATTTGTGTCTGTCGCTGAGCCGGAATGCCGAGGCCGTGAAGTTGCTCGGGGAGCTATTCGAGCGGCAGGTAGGGGCCGGGGACGCGACCCGGGCGAGCCTGACTTATAAGAAGCTGGCGAGGCACGGGAACCCGAGCTGGCAGCAGAAGTTCCGGTTCGGACAACTGCTGGAG
Organism: uncultured Acidobacteriota bacterium; assembly: GCA_963763845.1. Classification (GTDB taxonomy): domain Bacteria; phylum Acidobacteriota; class Terriglobia; order Terriglobales; family Acidobacteriaceae; genus Sulfotelmatobacter. The sequence goes on along the minus strand of CAVXPX010000001.1, from coordinate 127,749 downwards.
GGATCGAACAAGAAGCTGGCGGTCGGAACGTATGAGGCCGCGCTGCTGGACTTAGCGAAGCTGGGAAAGAAGCAGGAATCGGCGGAGATTCTGGACCGCATTGTGGCGATTGAGCCGACGCAGGCGAATTTGCTGCGGGTTGCGGAACTGGCGTCGGAGTCGGGAAATCGGAAAGCCGCAGCCGCGGCGTTTCAGAAGATTGCCCTGCAGGTTGAGGCCGAGGGCGGGAATGTCGCGCAGTGGTATGAGCGCGCCTATCAGGAAGATTCTTCCGATCAAAGCATCGTGTTGGCCTATGGAAAGAGTCTGCTCGCGCAGGGGCAGGCGGGCGCAGCGATTTTTATTCTGGAGCCACAGCTCAATTCCGGGGGGCAGGTTCTACCTGCGCTGCGCGAAACCTATGCCGATGCGCTGCTGGCGGCGGGGCGTCATGCCGAAGCGGAGCCGCTGGTGTGGCAGCTGTTTGAGCAGAATCCCGGGCGAGTGCAGCAGGTGATCGGATTGATTGGCAGTTTTCTGGATGGAGATCAGGATCAGGCTGCGGTTGCGCTGGCCCGGAAGCTGGAACAATTCCAGAGGCGGCGGGGCGAGCGGCGGCAGTTCATCGCGATCATGGAAGACATCACGTCGGCGCACCGGCCGTCATCCGTGATGCTGGAATTTCTGAGCGAACTCTACAACTCGTCCAACCGCGAGAACGATTATTGCCAGACTCTGCTGAAGCTGTTCGATTTGTACTGCAGCACGGGAGATTTTGCGAAAGCTGCGGAGTGCCTGGACCGGGCGGCGGAAGTCGATCCGTATGAGCCGGGACATTTGAAGCGGCTGGAAATGATCAAAGGCAAAGTCGACGAGTCGCGATTCAAGGTGATTGCGTCGCGATTCAGTTCGGCCTCGAAAGCTTCGGAAGAACCGACTCACGCCGAAGGCCCGACGCTGGGAGCCGGAACACTGCAGGATCTGATGCTGCAAGCGGAGATTCTGGTGCAGTACGGGATGCGGAACAAGGCCGTCGAGCGGCTGCAACGAATCCAGGAACTGTTTCCGCGCGAGGAAGAGCGGAACGAAGATTTGCAGCGGCTGTATCTGGCGGCCGGGGTGACGCCGAGGTATGCGGGATCGGCGCCTCTGCCTCCGGCTGCAGCGCCGGCGCCGGCTGCCCCAACTCCGGTCGCTGCGGCACCGGATCCGGCGGCGGATGTGCGGAGCTTTACGCGAGTCGCGGAAATTACTCGAAAGCTCTATCACCAGGGAACCGCGGCTGCCGTGCTGAGCACGGCTGTCAAAGAGATCGGAGCGCACTGGGAGGCGACGCGCTGTTTTGCCGTGATGGGGAAAGCTGGATTGCCTCCGAGTGCTATGGATGAATTCTGCGCCGAGGGATACAAGAAGGCTGGGCCGACGGCGGTGGGCGAACTTGCATCCAGTTTGCTGCAGGCCGTCGAAGGGCATGAGCCGCTCGAGATCCAGGACGCGCCCAAGGCGCCGGAGTTGCAAAAGTCGAGGAAACTTGTCTCGGAACTCGGTGCTTCTTCCGTATTGGCCGTTCCGCTGGGTGATGGAGAAGAAACGGTTGGGGTTCTCGTGCTGGTTCACAACCGGGGCCGAGTGTGGCAGCAGGCCGATATGATCGTGCTCAAGACGCTGGCCGATCAGATGGTGATTGCGCTGAATAATGCCGGGTTGCGGCGGCTGGTGAAGAATCTGTCGGTGACCGATGAGAAGTCGGGGTTGTTGAAGCGAGCATCGTATATCGATCTTTTGCTGGCCGAGAGCAAGCGTGCGATCCAGAATGCCTCGTCGCTGTCGGTGGTGTTGCTGCAGTTTGGAAAGAGCGCGGCATTGGTCAAGGAATATGGTGAAGCGGAAGTGCAGGCGATGATCGAACGAGCCGGTCAACTGTTTGCCGCGAATATACGATCGAACGATCTGGCGTTCCGCTATGGCACTTCGACGATCGCGATTCTTCTGGGTGAGACGGCGGAGAAGGAAGCGATGCTCGCGATCGAGAAGCTGCGGAAGATCGTTTCTGAAGTGCGCCTGCCCGCGAAAGATGGAGCGGCGCAGGGACAACCGGCGCAATTCGCGGCGGGAGTTGCCGAGGCGGTGATCCGGACGGAATACGATCCGATCGATGTTGTGACGGAAGTGATCAATCGAGTCGAGCACGCATTGAACCAGGCAATGACCCAGGGGGTGGGCAAGGTTGTTGCGCTCGGACCGGCGGCCCTGGCGACTGGAGCGGTCGCGTAGAGTCAGGCCAAGTGCATGGTTCGCTTGGATTGTAGTTCCTTCCAGATGGTTCCGAAATCATCCCAGAAATCAGAGTTGCTTTCTCTCGAGCCGTGAGGCGGAGCTTCGCTCCACGGACCGCCGAGGCGGCTGTCCCTACGCAAGCGCACAGGGGCTGCGCCTACGCGAGATCCTGCTGCTTTCCATAACCTCATCGCGTCGGAGATAATCCGGGGAAGTGTTCTGAGGTAGGAAGATGACAAAAGAAAATGGACTGGTACAGATCGCGAGTCGATATTGCGTGGACGAAACGGTGCGGCGGTTGGAGGCCGCCTTTGTCGAGAAGGGGATGAAGGTGTTTGCCCTCATTGATCACGGCGGTGAGGCGGAGAAAGCGGGGTTGAAGATGAGGCCGACGAAGGTCGTCATCTTCGGCTCACCGAAAGGTGGGACGCCGCTGATGGAGGCGGCTCCGAGCCTGGCCATTGATTTGCCGCTCAAGGCGCTGGTTGCGGAAGATGAGATGGGAAGCGTTTCGGTGACGTATAACACGCCGGAATATCTGCAGGCGCGGCATGGCTTTCCTGCGGAGTTGATCAAGAATCTTGCGGGAGCGGCAGCAGTGATCGGGAAGGCTGTGGAATAATGCTGGCGGAATCGGAGCGGCATTGAGCGAGAACGAGAGATCGAATCTGGATCGCGCGCGCGATCATCTAGCCAACGAGCGGACGTTTCTGGCATGGGTGCGGACGGGCGCGGCGATTATCGTTTTCGGATTTGCCATCGGGCGTTTCTCGATCGCGATCCGGCAGTTCGCAGCCCTGCAGGGGCATGGGATCCGAACGGCCGGAGTGTCGGTCTGGCTGGGATCGGGGACGATTATCGCGGGCCTGCTCATGGTGTTTGGCGGGTTATTGCGGTATCGAAAGAACCGGGATCGCCTGGAAGCGGGCACGTTTAAGCCGGCGGGATTTGGGCTTGATCTGCTGACGGTACTAACTGTGATCATTGGCTTAGCGTTGGCGGGATACTTGATCTACACGGAAAAGGTGCTCGGCTGAGATTCTGAGGACCGGGCCGGGGTTGTGCGGGACAAGAACTATATGGGGAACGATCAGGAAAAAGAAGCGGCGGCGCGGGCAAGTTTGGAGTTCGTGAAAGACGGGCAGGTGGTTGGGCTTGGAACGGGTTCAACCGCGGCGCATTTTATTAAGCTGCTGGGCGAGCAGGTGAAGAAGGGGCTGCAAGTTCGCGGGATTCCGACCTCCGTGCGCTCGAAAGAACTCGCCGAGAGCCTGGGGATTCCGCTGATCACACTGGATGATTGCCAGGAAATTGCAGTGACGGTGGATGGGGCGGATGAGGTCGATCCGAAACTGCGTTTGATCAAGGGCGGCGGCGGGGCGCTGCTGCGGGAAAAAATTGTGGCGTCGGCGACTCGACGGCTGGTGATTGTGGCGGATGCGAGCAAGCAGGTTCAGATGCTGGGGAAGTTTCCGCTGCCGGTCGAAGTGATACGTTTTGCGCAGGCCCTGGTAGCGAAACGGATCGCCGCGCTGGGAGCGGATGTGCGTCTGAGAATGGGCGATGATGGAAAGCCGTACGTGACCGACGAAAATAACCACATTCTCGATTGCCGGTTTGGGCAGATTCAGGATCCGGAAGGGTTGGCCCGGGAGTTGAGCGCGATGCCCGGCGTCGTCGAACACGGATTATTCATCGGCATGGCGAGCGTAGCGCTGTTCGCGCGCGGAAGCGAGATTGTGCAATTGACGCGGTGAGCAGGAGCGAGCAACCCGGATTAGCGATCCGCTGGCGTTCACATTACCGGTTTTATCGGCAGTCTCCGAGAAATTGACATCGAGATAGGTTCCGCAAAATGGCGGATCGGTTTTTCATTGAGTAAGCTCTATCCCGAATGACATCTGGCAAACCAATGCAAGGAGGGAATCCGGCTTCGCGCCGGCGGGTGCCACGCTTCCGGATGGAAGAGCCTGTCGATATCACCGTGGTGAGGGAAGGAGTGCGGGAAACCATTCCCGGACGCTCGGTGAATGTGGGTGAGCGCGGGATCGGCGCGGTAGCTGCGGGCGAGTTCTCTGCCGGGGAGAGAGTCGAACTTGAGATCCATTTTTCGGAGACGTCGAAGCCGCTGTTAGCGAGGGCGACGGTACGGTATCAAGACCAACTTCGCTGCGGGCTGGAGTTCGTGGAGATCACGGCGGAACAGCGGGCGGCGATCCGGGAGTGGGCGAAGAAGGCGAATCCGGAAATGGAAGTGACTTTGGCTCCGGTGACGAGCTTCACCGGAGCGGAGGCGGGAAAGGGAGCGAGTCCCTCGGGTGCGGCAGTAGCGTCGGGCAAACGGAGAAGTCGCGGACGCGGACCAGGATGGATCCTCGGGTTTGTGTTCCTTTTGATTGCGAGCGCGGTCTTCTGGTGGAAATGGAACCGCGGGTGGGAGCAGTTGGAACCGGGAACGAGGAGCGCGGATGCCACGTCCGTACCGGTCCAGGTCCCTACCGACGTTATGCAGAAACTACTCGTGCATCAGGTGCAGCCCGTTTATCCGGAAGAGGCGCGCAGGGAGAATCTGCAGGGAGTGATCGCGCTGAATATTGTGGTGGCGACCGATGGATCGGTGGTGAGCACACAGGCGCTAAACGGTCCGGATGTGCTCGCGCAGGCGGCGATGGATGCTTTGCGTTGGTGGAAATTTCAGCCTTACCGCGTGAATGGGAGGGCTGTGACGGTCGAAACGACTATGGCGGTGGAGTTCAGGAAGTAAGTTCGTGTCGTTTCGGGCGTCGGTGTACGCGATTCCGAAACAACGGGTCTTTCCACTCCGCATTGTCTTTCGCTGCGCGGAACGCAATGCTCCAGTCGAGATGACAATGGTTAGGGTGTTTCTTTCTTCTTCTTCCGAAATTATTTCTTTCGCAGATTGTGAAGAATCTTTGTGCCGCTGATGCCGAAGCAGAGGACTGCGCCCAGGGCAGCCATCAGCATCAGAGCCGTGCTCAGGTGCAGATGGTCGGCGAAGACGGCGGCGATTGCGCAGATCAGGCCGATGGCGTTGAGCCATATCGGAGCGCGGACGGGACTCGGTAAATCCTTTCGCAGCCGCAGCTGCAGCAGAAGTGCTGCCAGTCCGATCGCCGCTATCACAACCAGCGCAAGCGGACTCGAGAAGGCCGCGCGGCTGGTGTGGAGCACGACTAGTGCGAGAGCCAACAAGAGCAGGCCTGCGGCGATGATGCTCCAGCGGCGCGGCTTGGGTTGCGGGGGCGAATTGGCGGCGTTGTCGGGCACGGGGTACGTCCAAAGTTATACAGGGTGGGACCTTCGGTTTCAAACCACGGAATTTCTCTCGCGGTTCGCGTCACGCCTCAGCAGATGTTGCTTCGTTGACGTTTCATTACTGGAGATTTATTCGCGAGGCAGGGATGTTTCGATTGTGGTTGAGCTTTGCGTTCGCGAAGCTCAATCCTCGCTCAACATGACATTACGAAAGAGCAGGTCGATCGAGCCATCCGAATTCAAGCTAACGGGAAAAGGTGGCTGGCGCCGGCGACCCATTCTGCTTGCCGAGGGTCTCCGTTGTTGACGGCGTAGAGGACGAGCTCCACGCGGTTGGAGATGCCTAGTTTGTCGAAGATCCGGAAAAGATACTTCTTGATCGTGTTCTTGCTCAGGTTGAGTTCTTCGGCGATCTGGCGGTTGCCGAAACCTTCGGCGACCAGAGCCACGACCTGTTCTTCGCGCGGAGTCAGCAGAGAATTGCCCGCCGAGTTGAGAACCCGCAAAGAAGGCACCTCAGAGATCAGATCGAGAAGGTAGTTCAGTTGTTCCGTGTTAACCCAGATCTGACCAGCGGCCACGCGAGTAATGCATCGGCAGAGCAGGCGCAGGCTGGCATCGGTGATGGAGAAGATGCCGCGCGCGCCGGAGCGGAACGCGCCGACGACGAGTTCGCGTTCGCAGGAATCGACGAGCAGCACTTTGGCGACGCCCGGATGCGCGAGGTGGAAACGCCGCAATGTCATGATGGCGTCGGAAATGCTGGCCGGAGATCCGGGAGTTAAGAAGGCGACACGCGGAAGATTAGTGGCCGCGGCCTGCAAGATTGAGAATGCATCCATCGCACAAGTTGTGACGTGAAATTCCGCGTGGCGGCGCAGGGCGCTGGTGAGCAGTTGCGCCTGCATACGATTGGAATCGGCGATGAGGACACCAATCGAGTCGGAAGTGGCGGCCAGAGTCATACGGCTGAATCTCTCCTGTCAGCAGAAGAGAGTTAATGCGGCGATTGTAGGGAGAGAGAAAGTCATTCACAAGGAATCTGCTCACAAAATTAGCGAGCGCTTTTCAAAATGGGAATTGAGATTTTTGTGCGGGGAAACGCAAACAGAGAGAGCTGAGGCTGTTGAAATCAAGTTCGCGTGTGCTTCCTGCTTTGGGATGCGAGGTCGGAGAAAGGCGATCGATGGACCGCAGGGCATCTGGGAATTCGATATTCAGGGAGCGAAAAATTTACACTTGGGACGATTTCCACATCTTCGAGGGCGGTCGACTTCGATAACTCTGTGATGTCGTAAACATGCAAGTCCACTTTCGTAGATGGTACGAAGGGCGGGCGGAGGAGTCGCGTGATGGAAAACACGATTCTCGAATTAGAGAGCCGAATTCCCGCTAAGTAACCCTTCCCGGATAAGAAAACGCCTTCCACTTATGTAGGTGCTACTTCCCGCGTCTTGTTACGCGGGTCAATCCGCCTTAACTTGCGCGTGAGAGTCGCGCAGGTGGCGAGGCTCAGACCAGAAGTGCGGCGCACCGGACATGAAGCGCATTTTCATAATCGTCCGACTCATAGCAGTTGCGTTGATCTGTTTCGAGAGTTGCGCCGTGTTCGCCCAGGAGAGCAAGTCCAGCCTGGGTGAAGGGAAAGAGGCTTCCCGGTCCGGCTTAACCGGAGCCGAAGCGGGAGGATCTCGGCAAACGGCCGCAGAGCCGGGTAGAGCAAATGACACGGAGAATCTTTCGCTCGGAGGGATCCGTCATTCGCTCTACCGGCTGCGTCCGGAAGATGTGGTCGAGGTGAGTTTCACCGTGGCACCTGAATTTAATCAGACTCTGACTGTGCAGCCGGACGGCTACGTGATGCTGAGGGATGCCGGGCTGGTGCGGGCGCAAGGGCTCGATCTGGAAGAATTCACCGAGGCGGTTCAGAAAGCGTATCGAGGATATCTCCACGATCCGCAGGCTGCGGTGGCGCTCAAGGATTTTGACCGGCCATATTTCATCGTGGGCGGAGAAGTGGGGAAGCCCGGCAAATACGAATTGCGGTCGGATACGACGGTGATGGAGGCGGTTGAGATTGCCGGGGGACTCACGCAGCAGGCCAAGCATTCGCAGGTCGTGCTCTTCCGGCGCGTCAATGATGATCTGGTGGAAGCGCGGCTGCTGAATCTGAAGAAAATGATGAAGCAAACAAGTCTGAAAGAAGATGCGCACCTACAGCCGGGGGATCTAGTGTTCGTCCCGCAAAATGCGATTTCAAAGATTGCGCATTTCCTCAGCCGGCCTTCCGTGAGCATGTACATGAATTCCGGCCAATTTTGAGAAAGCCTTCCTCCATTTGCGTGACAGACGAAGACCCAAATCGCGGACGAGTGACGCCGTCGACGCCCACTCTGCGGGAAATGGCGATGGTGCTGTTCCGACAGAGGAGGGTCTTGGTTTCTGTGTCGTTGCTCGGGGTTGCGGTTGCGGTGCTGTATGCACTTTTGGGGACGACCTATCAGGCCAACATGAAAGTTCTGGTGCGGCCGGGAAGAGCTGATGCTCCGATGAGCGCTGAGGAGAATGCGCCGCTTGATCTCACGCGGATTGGAGTGACGGAAGAAGAGTTGAATTCCGAGGTCGAACTTCTACGCGACGAGGAAGTCCTGCGAAAGGTGGTGGAGCAGACCGGAATCGGCGGCAGAGATTGGTTCCACGTTTTCCGGCCAGGGGAAGGACGAGAACAACGAATTGAGCGGCTGGCGCGGGGCGTGGCTCTCCGGCTGAGCGTGGAGCCGATCAAGAGGACGAATCTGATTACGATTCGTTACTCGGCGAACGATCCGCAGGTTGCGGCGAAGGTGTTGCGGGCGCTATCGGGGATCTATCTGGAAAAGCACATGGCGGTGCATCGTCCGGATGGAGAGTCGCATTTTTTCGAGCAGCAAACGTCGGAATCGCGTCGGCAGCTGGAAGAGGCTCAGAGGCGACTTCTGCAATTCACGACGGAACACAAGGTGGTGGCCGCGGCTCAGCAGCGTGATCTTGCGTTGCAAAGATTGAGTGAAATCGATGCCAGCGCGCGGCAGACGCGGATTGAATTGACAGAAACGCAACAGAAAGTGTCGGAACTCGAATACCAGCTGGCGGCCCTTCCGGAGCGGACGACGACGCAGATGCGAACTGCGGATAATCCGGAATTGTCGAAGTCCTTCAAGTCGAGACTTCTGGAACTGGAGTTGAAGCGAACCGAGTTGCTGACCAAGTTCGAGCCGAGTCACCCTCTGGTGCAGGAAGTCGATTCGCAGATTTCGCAGGCCCAGCAAGCCATTGCGTCCGAACGGCTGACTCCGGTGCGGGAGGAAACGACAGACAAAAGCACGCAGTACGAATGGGCGAAGTCGGAGTTGGAGCGAGCGCAGGTACAGCTCAAAGCGCTCAGAGCCCGAGAAGCTGCGACGACGGCGCAAGAGGCTGGGTATGGGGCGATGACGGAAAAGCTGGGCCAGGACGCCGTTACACAGGATGACCTGCTGAGTACGGAAAAGGCCGCGGAGGAGAGCTATCTGCTGTACGTGAAGAAACATGAAGAGGCGCGCATGGACGATGCCCTGGATGAGCGGGGCATTGTGAATGTCGCCATCGCGGAGCAGCCGGTCGCGCCAGCATTGCCGGTGCATTCGGCATGGACGGTGCTGGCGTTCGGCTTGATTGCCGCGGGAACGGCAGGAACCGGAGCCGCTTTTACCGCCGACTACTTCAGTCCATCGTTCCGAGACCCGGAAGATGTGCTGGCTTATCTGGACGCGCCAGTCTTGGCGTCCTTGCCGAAAAGTCGGCGCGGGAGACTCTCGGCATGAAGGCAGGCGTTATGAGCGCAGAATTATGGGACATCGGCGAGGTTGAACCGGTTGCTGAGGCCGGAGAACCGCATCTCCGCGCGGCGAAGCCTCAACTGGCTTGGAATCCTGGCAGGTTCGCACAGGAACAGATTCGCGGGCTGGTGCGACAGGTGTTCTGTTTGCAAAGGCCGCGTCCGGTCCGGCAAGTGGTCTTTAGCGCCATCGAGGGGAGGACTGATGTCCGCAGCGTTTGTAAGCGCGTTGGTGAGGTGCTGGCAGGGGAGACTCGCGGGAGTGTGGCGCTGGCTGGAAGTCAGCCGGGAATTGTGAAGTGCGAAGAGCAAGGCTTCGAGGTCGAAGGTCGAAACGAGCATCTGCGGAAGAATGCCTCCGCGCTGGGAGGTAATTTATGGCTGCTTCCAGGCAGAGAAAACAGTGGAGCGCAGGAGGGTGTTGCTTCAGTGCACACCTATCTGGGGCAGATTCGTAAGGAATTCGAGTACTCGATCGTAGAGTGCCGGCCCGCCGGAGAATGCGATGAAGCGCTCGAAATGGCGCAATTCGCGGACGGCATAATACTCGTCATTTCGGCCGAGTATACGCGGCGCTACACGGCGCGGAAGGTCATCGAAGCGTTGCACGCGGCCCAGGTGCGGATTTTGGGAACAGTGCTAAGCGATCGCGAATTTCCCATGCCGGAACGGCTTTATCACTGGTTGTGAGCTGACCGGTGGAGTAGTTGAGCGAAGGCGAGAAGGCAGGGCGGTACACGTGTCGACAATTTCTGTTTATCCCGAGGAACCGAAATCGCAACCAGACTGGTCGCGGTTGATTCCGGGCGAGATGCCACGGATCCGGCCGCAAAACAGAAAACCTCCTCGTACGGCACAATTTACGATCGGGAAACAGAATGGTAAGACGCGAGAGACGCGTGAGAGTTGTCCGCGAAATCTGTCTTTCTTCGTGCTTCCCGGCCCGCTCTGCAGCCGCACGGCGTTAAAGTGGGTTCGATCGATGGCGGCCGACTTTGTGATGGTTGCGCTGGGCTGGTTGTTGATGGGGGCTTGCCTGGTTCCGTTGCGCGCCGTGTTCCCGTGGGTGTGGTCGTTCAAATATTCAGCCGGCGCGCCGATGTCGCTGCTTGGCGTCGCGATCTTACACGCAGCATTGATCACGCTGGTCGGATACACGGAGGGGTTACAGCGGGAAGACATCGATCGTTCGTTGCGCCGATGGATGATTGCAAAGTCGGTGCTGTGGGCGACGGCGGTGTTGTGCCTTGGCTACACCCTGCAGGGCGCGAGCTGGGTCACCATCGGGTTGTTCTGCATTGTGGGCGTCCTGAACGTTGGAACGTTGTGGGCCTGGAGATCGTGGAACTACGACTCTGAAGCTGACAGAGGCGGCGCCAGGAACGTCCTGATCATTGGAGCGGGCGGAGTGGGACGGCGTGTTGCCGAGTACGCACGGCAGCACCCTTCAAACGGCCGCACTGTCTGCGGATTCCTGGATGATGACAAGCCGTTGGGCAAGGGGGTGATCGGACGGACGGTCGATCTTGCGCGGGTGGCGCGCAAGGAGTTCGTCGACGAAGTGATATTGGCGGCTCCTGGAAAAGGAGAGCTCACGCGGTGGGTGATCGAGGAGTCGCGGCGGCTGCACCTGGACGTGGAGGTCGTCCCGGAACTGTTCGGGTGCAGGGCGGCCGAGCCTGCAATGGAGAGAGTGGGCGGCGTTCCGATGATCTGCGTGCATGCGGAGCGATTGCCGACGGCAACTCTGGTTCTGAAGCGCCTGATGGACTTGTCCGGGGCAGCCGGGGTACTGGCAATGTTAGCTCCGTTGCTGGCAACGATCGCGCTGCTGATCAAACTCGACTCGCCCGGGCCGGTGCTTTATTGTGCGCGGCGCGCGGGACGAAAGGGAAAGTTATTCCGTTGCTTCAAATTCCGCACCATGGTCAACAACGCGGACAAATTAAAAGACCGCCTGCGTGAAAACAATGAGAGGTCCGGGCCATTTTTCAAGATAAGCGGCGATCCGAGAATTACCCGGGTCGGACGTTATCTCCGGCGTTACAGCCTGGACGAATTGCCGCAGTTGTGGAACGTGGTGAAAGGCGAGATGAGCCTGGTTGGGCCGCGGCCGCACCCGTTGGATGATGTCGCTGGTTACCAGATCGAACACTTGGCTCGTCTTGATGTAACTCCGGGAATCACCGGCCTGTGGCAGGTTAAGGCCCGGAGCGATCCATCGTTTGATCTTGGGGTGGAACTCGATCGGGAATATATCCGCACGTGGAGTCTGGCTTCGGACATGCGAATTCTCCTGATGACCTTTCGCGCCGTCGTCTGCGGGAGCGGGCAGTGATGGAATTGTCGTCGCGAGTCGGCGGACTCGAGGGGGTTTTGCAGGAATTCGAACTCTGTGCTGCCAGGGCCGTGCTGTGGCCTCTTCGAGTACTCATCTCGGTGCCGTCGCTATTGTTCCTTGGAGCGCTCACAGCGATGCTGCTTCGGCATCCGGACGTACAGTTCTACGAAATGGACCGCGTTGCGTTTGGACTTCTTGTTTTAGGCGTCAGCGGCAGAGTCATTCTTTTGCGGCAGGCACCGTTCGTAGCGCGCGCCAGCCTGCCGATGCTCGGGTTGATGATTTTGGCTTTGGCCGGCATCGCCGTCCACCCGTTTGACCATGAGACTTGGAGTCTGTTGGCTTCGAAGTTCATCGTGCCATTCACGCTGTTCCACCTTGCGGCGTTGGTGTTTACGACGGAGAAGCGCTGCCGGCAATTCGAGATATTCGCCTTAATTGTGTTGGCCTATCTCAGTTTTACCGCGATTGCTTTTCTGGTGGGAGCGCGGTCGCTGATATTTCCGCGATTCATTCTCGACGAGAGCCTGGGCTCGCACGCAGACCGGGCGCGTGGGCCGCTGCTACAGGCGGTGGCTAATGGAGTTTCGCTGAACGTTCTTGGACTTCTCGCCGCGCACGCCTATCTCCGCGGACGAGCGCGTGGAGCGAAGATTTGGATCCTGCTGGCCTCGGTGCCGGTTGCGATCCTGGCGACGATGACGCGGGCAGTGTGGTTGTCGTTCGCAGGATCGGCGCTCGCGCTGATTTTGATGTCGGGAAATCGAGTGTTCCGGAGGATCTGTATTGCGGCTGTTGTGGTGGGCGCAGCCGGCTTGACAGTAATGATGAGTTCCAGTGAATTTGCGGGTTCGCTCAACGACCGTCTTCAGGAGCGGGGGCCGATTGATTATCGCGAGGCCGTCTACGCGGGCGGATGGGAGATGTTCCAGCAGAAGCCGTTGTGGGGATGGGGATTTCATCAGATGCCGTACGAGCTGCCGCGCCACGTCAGCGGATACCGGGAGAAAGTCTTGTATCCGCACAACACCTATCTGGAATTGCTGGTGGAACATGGCGTGGTCGGACTGGCTTTATACGTGTGGCTGATGTGGGAACTATTGGGGCTTGGGCGAGGCGCAATACCGGCGGACGAGAGCGATGGATTTCTGGGCCGCCATTTTCATCGCCTCTGGCCGATTCTTCTCGCGGTCTATTGGGTCAATGCGGCTCTTGTGGTGATGAGCTATCAGTTTGTGAACGGACTGCTGTTTACGATGGCCGGAATGCTGGCCGCGCAAAAGAAGCGGGCGGAGTTCCAGCGGCCATGCTGATCGTCGCTTATCTCGCGAATGAGTTTCCTTCTGCCGTGGAGCCGTATGTCAGCGAGGAGATCGAAGAGCTCAGGAGGCGGGGCGTTCAGGTCATTACGACGAGCGTACGGCGCCCGAAAGCGTCGTCACGACGATCAGAGGTGGAGATCGTCCTGCTGCCGCTCACGGTGGTGATTGCAACACGGGCGCTGCTGCTTTGCGTTCGCCGGTTGAAGCAGGTTGCTCCGTTAGTGGGACGCGTGGCATTCCACGGCCGTGAGTCGTTATCGCAGCGAGTGAAAGCGCTCGCGCACACCTTCCTGGGAGCGTGCTACGCGGCAAAGCTTGAGGAATTGGCGGTCGAACACATTCACGCGCATCACGGATATTTCGGATCGTGGATTGCGATGACCGCCGCGCGGTTGCTGGGAGTGGGATTCAGTCTGACACTGCACGGATCAGACCTGTTGTTACACGGAATCTACCTGGATGTGAAACTTGAAAATTGCGCCTTTTGCCTCACCGTTTCTGAATACAACCGGCAATATGTATTGGAGCGTTATCCCGAGGCCGATCGCCGGAAGGTGATGGTAGCGCGGTTGGGAGTGCAGGTGCCTGAAATAGTTTCTCAATGGAGAACTCCGAATTCCGAGCCGTTCACGATCCTGGCGGTGGGCCGCCTGCACGAGGTGAAGGACCACGCGTTCCTGGTGCGAGCTTGTGCGCGTTTACGCGAGCTCGATCTGGGTTTCGAGTGTTACATCGCCGGAGAGGGGCCGGAACGGCGGCGTCTGGAGTACTTGATCCAGAAATACGAACTAGAGAACTGCGTCACGTTGCTCGGTCACGTTGCCCGCGAGCAGATGAACTCGCTCTATGACCGCGCTGATGTCGTCGTCCTGACGAGCCGCAGCGAAGGGATCCCGCTGGTGCTGATGGAAGCGATGGCGAGAGGGCGAGTGGTGCTGGCTCCTGCGATCACTGGGATTCCGGAGTTGGTGATTCCGGGGAAAACCGGGTTTTTGTACGAATCTGCGTCAATGGACGATTTTGTCGATCGCCTGCGATTTGTGTATGCGCTGGTGCAATCGCGCGACGGAGTTGGGGAGGTTCGCACTCGCGAAGGCGCCAAATTTCTTGACTGGATCAGACATGGAGCGCGAGTGCAGGTTCGCCACAACTTCAATAAGGGGAAAAATCTGGAGTCCCTGGTAGACCTGTTCTTAGAACACGTTGCGCCGCAAAACGAGAGTCTTCCTGATGAGAATCTTATATTGCAACAAATATAACTATCCATTCAGTGGCACAGAAGTTTATCTGTTCGAGGTGATGCAGTTGGCGCGCTCTCGCGGGCACGAGACTGCATTGTTCTCGATGCAGGACGTGCGCGGAGACGAGACTCCATATGACCGCCATTTCGTGCAGCCGATTGATTTCAAGGCCAACAGCGGATTCTGGCAAAAGGCGAAACAGACGGCGCACGCGATCTACTCGATTGAAGCGCGGAAAAAGATCCGCGCCATGATTCGCGATTTCCGGCCCGACGTGGCGCATGTGCGGAATATTTATCACCATCTGTCGCCGTCGATTCTTTGGGAGCTGAAGGCGCAAGGCGTTCCCGTGCTCTATCACGTGAATGATTTCAAGCTGTTGTGCCCGAGCTACAACATGGTCTCGCAGGGTCGATCGTGCGAGGCGTGCAAGGGCGGCGCATTCTGGCATGTAGTGGGACGAGATTGTTATCCCGGGCTAGGAGCACGGGTGGCGTTGACGGCGGAAGCGTATGCGCATAGCTGGCTGGGAACGTACCGAAAGTGCGTCGACTTATTTCTGGCGCCCAGCGAGTTTGTGCGGCAGAAATTCGCGGAGCACGGGTGGGGCGCAAGGCGGTTCGAGGTACTGCCGCATTTCCAGGAAGTATCTCCGCAGCCGGCGTCCGGTGCTCCCGAGAATGCGTCGGTCTTGTATTTTGGCAGGCTTTCGGCGGAGAAAGGAGTTCCCGATCTGCTCATGGCAATGCGCGAGCTTCCTCACTTGAGTTTGGTGATTGCCGGGGATGGACCAGAACGCAGCCAGTTGCAGCACCGGGCGACGATGTTCGGGTTGCGGAACGTTCGGTTTGTCGGGCATGTCGACAAGGTCGAACGGGATCGGCTGATTGCACAATCGCGCTTCACCGTGATGCCCTCCCATGCCTACGAAACGTTCGGTAAGACGATCCTGGAATCCTACGCCCTGGGCCGTGCGGTGATTGCCTCTGATAGAGGTTCGCGGCGTGAACTGGTAGGCCATGGAGAAACGGGTCTTCTTTATCCTTGCGGAGATGTAAACCAACTCGCGAGATCCATCGAAATGCTCGCGCTTCAACCCGAGCTCGCGGGAAGAATGGGACAGGCGGGACGCGAGCTGGTTCTGCGGAAGTACACGGCAACGGAGCACTACCAAACGCTCGTGAACCTTTATGAAGAATTAGTGGCGAAGAAAGCTGAGCAGCGCCAGCTAAGGAAGCTGCGTAGTAGTTGGGGGCTTAGTGATGACAGAATGGCGGTCCACCAGAGAGCGAAATTGAAAGTCGCGTTCATCGGCGGGCGCGGGGTGATCTCGAAGTACAGCGGAATCGAGTCATACTACGAGGAGGTTGGAAAACGGCTGGCGGAGATGGGCCACGAGGTCACGATCTACTGCCGAAACCACTTCACACCGGCGTTGGCGGAGCATAACGGAATGCGGCTGGTCCGGCTGCCGACGGTTCGCAGCAAGCATCTCGAAACCGTGCTGCACACTTTTTTGAGTACTGCTCATGCCCTGACACGGCGGTACGACGTGGTGCATTATCATGCGCTCGGTCCGGCATTGTTTTCGTTCATTCCGAGGATGCTCGGGAACAAGACGGTGGTTACGGTGCAGGGTCTCGACTGGCAACGGAAAAAGTGGGGGCGGATTGCATCCTGGGTGCTGCGGCTGGGCGAAAAAGCTTCGGCGCGATTTCCGAACAAGACGATGGTGGTGTCGCGAACTCTGAAGCAACATTATCTTGAGGTGCATGGGACGAATACCTTGTACGTCCCCAATGGCGGAGTTCTGAGGGAACGAAGCACTCCCCACAAAATTCTCGAATGGGGCTTGGGGCCGCAGAAGTACGTTTTGTTTCTCGGCAGGTTCTCCCCAGAGAAGGGGTGTCATTTGCTGGTGAATGCCTTCGAGCGCATTGAAAGCGACGTGAAATTGGTGCTGGCGGGAGCTTCGAGCTACTGCGATGAATACAGCCGCGAACTGCGAACACATGCCAGCGACCGCATCCGGATGCTCAATTGGGTTTCGGGCGACACCTTGGATGAACTGCTGACCAACGCAATGATTTTCGTCTTGCCGTCCGATCTCGAAGGGCTGTCCCTGGCGCTGCTGGATGCGATGGGTGCCGGACTGTGCGTATTGACCAGTGACGTTCCCGAGAATCGCGAGGTCGTGAACGGAGCGGGATTCACATTTGAACGGGGGAATGCCGGCGACTTGGCGGATCGGCTGCAGTTCCTGATGGCGAATCCTGCAGTCCGCGAAGCGGCAGGAAAAGCCGCACGCAAGCGGATTGAACAGGAATATCAATGGCAGAAGATTGCGGAAGACATTGAGAGGGCCTACTTCGAATTGCGCGGCTGGAGGCTACCCGACCTCATCGAAAAGAAGCCGGTCATTCGTGCCGAAATCCGCGAACAGAGCCAGGCAGCGAAGCGGGCGAGCTAGCGGATTTAGGGCCATTGTCAAAAAGCAGACAGCGGTTTTTCCTGGCTGAAGTTCACAGAGCGTTCCTGCGGGCGGGCTAATCCCCGCCTTTTTTATTACAATCTAAAGCTTGGCTCGCTTGGGGTGCGGCGGAGAAGCGGCCCAGGCAATCACACTCTCTCATGCACGATCGAATTCTCGTCACGGGTGGCGCGGGATTTATCGGGTCGAACTTCATCCTGCACCAGATGCAGGATGAATCCGTGTCGGTTATCAATCTGGACAAGTTGACCTATGCAGGGAATCCTCGGAATCTCGAGAGCATCGCCGAGAGCCGGCGATACGAGTCGGTGCAAGGGGACATTGCGGACCGGGGCGGAGTAGGCAAGCTCCTGCGTAAGTACCAGCCCAGCGCAATTGTGCATTTTGCCGCTGAGAGCCATGTGGATCGGTCCATTCGCGGTCCCGATGACTTTATTCATACCAACATCAACGGAACATTCGCGCTGCTCGAAGAGGTCCGCGCGTATTGGAGCGAGCTTTCGGGCGAAACACAAGGGCAATTCCGGTTTCTGCACGTGTCCACGGATGAGGTCTACGGATCGCTTGCGCCGGATGATCCGCCGTTCACTGAAAAGACTGCGTATGCTCCTAACAGTCCGTATGCGGCGTCCAAGGCGGCGTCCGATCATCTGGTGCGCGCGTATCACCACACATTTGGGCTGCCGACGCTGACCACGAATTGCTCCAATAATTATGGGCGCTTTCAGTTTCCGGAGAAGTTGATCCCGCTGATGATTTTGAATGCGCGGGATGGCAAGCCGCTGCCCGTTTACGGAGACGGAAAGAACGTTCGCGACTGGTTATATGTTGAGGATCATTGCGAGGCGATCGGAACGGTGTTGCGGCGAGGCAAGCTGGGAGAGACTTATAACGTTGGCGGCTGGAACGAGAAGCCGAATATCGAAATCGTGCAAACTGTTTGCGATCTGATGGATGAGATGGCGCCGCGCTCAGGACCGTCGCGGCGGGAACTGATCACGTTTGTGAAAGATCGTCCGGGACACGACCGCCGGTACGCGATCGATGCGCGCAAGATCGAACGTGAACTCGGCTGGAAGCCGAAGGAAACATTTGAGAGCGGGATTCGAAAAACGGTGCGCTGGTATCTGGAGCACGAAGAGTGGGTGCGCGATGTGACCAGCGGCAGTTACCGGCAGTGGATCGCGACGCATTATTCTGGTTAGCTGTCGTTTTCAATTTCGAAAATCATGAGCGAAAGCGTGGGCTACAAAGGCATCATCCTGGCGGGAGGATCCGGCACCCGCCTGTATCCCGTGACGCAGGCCATGGGAAAAAGCCTGCTCCCCGTTTACAACAAGCCGATGGTGTATTACCCGCTGTGCACTCTGATGCTGGCGGGAATTCGAGACATACTGATTATTTCCACGCCGGACGACCTCCCGAAATTTGAAATGTTGCTGCGCGATGGAAGCCAGTACGGCATCAGTCTGCGCTATTGCATGCAGCCCAAGCCGGAAGGGATTGCGCAGGCATTTCTGCTGGGCGAGGAGTTCATTGGCGGAAGTCCCTGTGCGCTGGTGCTGGGCGACAACATTTTTTATGGCCACGACCTTGCAAAAGAGTTGCGCAATTCGGCGGAGAAGGCGCATGGGGCGAGAGTGTTCGCCTATCCGGTGCATGATCCCGAACGTTATGGAGTGGTGGAGTTCGATCCAAATGGGCACGCGCTGAGTATTGAGGAAAAGCCGAAGCAGCCGAAGTCCAGGTACGCCGTGACGGGACTTTATTTCTATGACCGCCAGGTGGTCGAGATTACGAAATCGTTGAAACCGAGCGGCCGGGGCGAACTCGAAATTACCGACGTCAATCAGGCATATCTGAAAAAGGGACAGTTGGAAGTCTGCGTCATGGGACGGGGCATGGCCTGGCTAGACACCGGCACGCACGAGTCGCTTATGGATGCCGCGTTGTACATACAGGCAATCGAGAAGCGGCAGGGCTTGATGGTCGCGTGTCCTGAGGAGATCGCTTACAGGTCGGGCTATATCACGGCCGAACAGGTAGAGACGGTCGGGAATTCGATGAAGAACAGCAGCTACGGCGCGTATTTGTTGCAATTGCTGCGGGAAAGGGTGTTCTAGCGCGGCCGCAGCCGCGATTCTCCGAATGGATTCCATCCAGAAGATCGCAACCTCGTTGCCGGACGTTTTTGTTTTGGAGCCGCGCGTGTTTGGCGACGAACGCGGATTTTTTCTGGAAAGTTACAGCGAGAGAGTCTTCGCGGGATTGGGGATCGTCGACAGATTTGTGCAGGATAATCATTCATTCTCGACGCGCAATGTTCTGCGCGGGCTCCATTATCAGATTCAACACGTGCAGGGGAAGTTGGTGCGTGTCGCCGAGGGGGAAGTACTTGATGTCGCAGTAGACCTGCGTCGAAGTTCTGCGACGTTCGGAAAATGGGAAGCGGTGCGGCTTTCGGGACAGAACAAGAGAATGCTGTGGATTCCTCCGGGCTTCGCGCACGGATTCCGCGTGATTTCAGAAACGGCGCATGTCTTGTACAAGGCGACCGATTACTACGCCCCGGAATATGAGCGAACCGTCGCCTGGAATGATCCTGATCTGAGGATCAGCTGGGAGCTTGACGGCGAGCCGATCGTTTCCACCAAAGATCAGCGTGGCGTCCCTCTGCGGGACGCCGAGACTTTCGCGTAAGCCAGGGCAAATACAAAATGAAAGTCTTGATCTTCGGCGCTACGGGACTTCTGGGCAAGACACTGATGCGGGAGTGGGATGAAGATGAAGTGATGGGCCTCAGTTCGCGCGATGTGGATATTCGGGATGGTGTCAGAGTGCAGGAAACTGTCAGCGCGATCCGTCCTGAGTGGATTGTGCTTACGGCGGCGTATACGGACGTTGATGGTTGCGAGATCAAGCCAGACTTGGCGTTTTCAGTCAATCGCGACGGCCCCGTTCATATCGCGAGAGCAGCGAAGGAAATTGGGGCGAAGCTGATATTTCTTAGCTCCGATTACGTATTCGATGGGAGGAAGACGTCGCCTTACGAAATTGAAGACATGCGCAATCCGCAAAGCGTTTATGGACGGTCCAAGGCCGAAGCCGAAATGCGGTTACTCGAAACTCTGCCGGGATGTTGCATTGCGCGCACGTCGTGGCTGTTCGGCAACGGCGGCAAGTGCTTCCCCGATACGATTCTGAAGCTCGCGGCAAACCGTCCAGCGCTGGACATTGTGGACGATCAGCGAGGATGTCCGACCTATTCGGTCGATCTTGCAAACGCAATCATGCAGTTATGCCGAAAGAACGCTTGCGGAATTATCCACGTAACGAACAGCGGGAATTGCACGTGGTATGAATTTGCCCGCGAGATCATCGCGGCCGCAGGCCTGCCGACCGAGGTGAGACCAACCACTAGCGAGCGAATGTCGCGTCCAGCGCCTCGTCCGGCCTATTCTGTTCTTTCGGCAACGAGCCTGCATGGCTATGGCATCGAAATGCCGATGTGGAAAGATGCGCTGAAGCGGTACTTGAAAGAGCGAGTGGCCTGAAGGTTTTCAAAGATTGCCTCCTCTCAGCTGAGACTGTTAGGATGCCGCGGGGTTCACGCCGGTGAAGTTCATCCAAAACCACATCGATGGAAAGTTCGTTGGGAGCAAGCAGCAGTTTGCCGATGTGAATCCGGCGGATGGCACGGTTGTCGGTCAAGTATCGGAAGCGGATTCAGCGCTGGTGGATGCGGCCGTCCAGTCGGCACGGAAATCGTTGCGCGGCGAGTGGGGACGTTGTGCAGTGCGGGAGCGCGCGACGCTCCTGTACAAGGTCGCCGATGCGATTGAATCGCGGTTCGACTGCTTTGTGGCTGAGGAAGTCGCCGATACTGGCAGGCCGATTTCGATCGCATCAACCCTCGATGTTCCGCGTGCAGCAGCGAATTTTCGGGTCTTTGCGGATGTGATGAGGACAGCAGGGCTCGAATCGTTTCAAACGGAGGCTCCGGACGGAAGGAGGGCGCTGAATTACGCGGTGCGGAAACCGCTTGGCGTCGTCGGAATCATCACTCCCTGGAATTTGCCGCTTCTGTTGCTGACCTGGAAGGTGGCTCCGGCGCTAGCCTGCGGCAACGCGGTTGTGGTCAAACCATCCGAAGAAACTCCGGCCACTGCGACGCTTCTCGCTGAGGTCATGCAACAAGCCGGCGTGCCGGATGGCGTCTACAACGTGATTCATGGCTTTGGTCCGAATTCGGCGGGGGAATTTCTCACGCAGCATCCCGATGTGAATGCAGTGACGTTTACCGGTGAATCGCAGACCGGCGCTGCGATCATGAAGACGGTTGCCGCGTCGGTCAAGCCGGTTTCCTTTGAACTTGGAGGGAAAAATGCCGCGATTATTTTCGCCGACTGCGAATTCGAAGAGGCGGTGAGCGGCATCGCGCAAGCCGCATTCCTGAATACGGGACAGGTTTGTCTCTGCGCGGAGCGGGTATATGTCGAGCGCACGATTTTCGAACGCTTCATTGAAGCTTTGAAGAGCAAAGCGGAAAGCTTGCGCCTGGGTTCGCCATTGGATGCCGCCACAGAAACCGGTCCGCTAATCTCGGCGCAACATCGCGAGAAGGTTCTCTCCTATTACCGGTTGGCGCACGAAGAAGGGGCGACCGCCATCACCGGAGGCGGTGTTCCGCGCTTTGAGAGTTCGCTTGACAACGGCTTCTATGTTCAACCGACCATCTATACTGGACTGGCGGAGTCTGCGCGATGCGTGAAAGAAGAAATCTTCGGGCCGGTTTGCCATGTCGCGCCGTTTGATACGGAGGAAGAGTCAGTGCAGATGGCGAACGACACCAAGTATGGGCTCGCCGCTTCGATCTGGACGACGAACTTGAAGCGTGGACACCGCGTGGCGCAGCAGATGAATGTGGGCATCACTTGGGTGAATTGCTGGTTCTTGCGCGATTTGAGAACGCCGTTCGGCGGCGCCGGCGTTTCGGGAATTGGACGAGAAGGCGGGATGCACTCGCTGAATTTTTATTCAGAGCTGAATAACATCTGTATCTGGCTTTGAGTACGGCTTACGCCGCGGAAGCAGAAGATGGGGAAATCTGAAAGCAAAGTCGTTGGTGGAAAGGCGAAGCCGCGCGGCAACTATCCGCATGTGAAGCGCGCCGGGGATTTCCTGATTGTTTCCGGCACCAGCGCGCGGCGCGCCGACAATACGATCGCGGGCGGCGAAGTCGACGAACTCGGCACGACGCGTCTCGACATACGGGTC
The DNA here is from genome assembly GCA_963763845.1 of uncultured Acidobacteriota bacterium. GTDB lineage: Bacteria > Acidobacteriota > Terriglobia > Terriglobales > Acidobacteriaceae > Sulfotelmatobacter. The sequence continues at coordinate 105,689 of CAVXPX010000001.1, read as the reverse complement.
CAGACGGCGGCTGTTATCGAAAGCATTCGCGACATCTTGCGTTCGGTGGATGCCGATCTGAAAGACGTCGTAGAGGTGACCTCGTATCTGGTGAACATGAACGATTTCGGCGGATACAACGAAGTGTATGGAGAGTATTTCAATCAGGACGGCCCGGCGAGAACGACGGTTGCCGTGCATCAGTTGCCGCATCCGCATCTGCTGATTGAAATCCGCGCGGTCGCGTATAAACCGGAGAAGTAGGAGGAGATATGCCGTCGATCAAGCAATTGAGGGCCTTTAACTTTCAGCAGTGGATCGAAGACAACAAAGAAAAATTCAAACCTCCGGTAGGGAACGCGCAAGTCTGGGAAGACGGCGAGATGATGGTGACCGTTGTTGGGGGACCGAACCAGCGGCGTGATTATCACGATGATCCGACGGAGGAGTTTTTCTATCAGCTGAAGGGCAATATTCTCCTTCGACTCATGGAGACGCCGGGGAAAGCTCCCGTCGAGATTCCGATTAAAGAAGGCGAGATCTTTCTACTGCCGAAACATATGCGGCACTCTCCGCAGCGGCAGGCGGGCAGTATCGGAGTGGTGGTTGAGATGCCACGTCCGGAGGGCGCTTTGGACGGTTTCGAGTGGTACTGTCAAAACTGCCATCAACTGCTGCACCGCGCGGAGGTAAAACTCAAGAGTATCGTGCGCGATCTGCCGCCGCTATTTGAACAGTTCTATAGCAACGATAACGTACGCAAGTGCAAGCACTGTGGCGCAATCCATCCCGGCAAACAGTAAATGCAAGTCATCGATATTCACAATCACTTCTTTCCCCCGAGCTGGCCCGATCTGTCGGCGCGCTACGGGACTCCAGATTGGCCATGGATTAAACATAGGGAAGCCGGGAAGGCCGACATCATGGTCGGAGACCGCTGCTTCCGCCATATTTATTCGGCGTGCTGGGATCCGGAAGTGCGGCTCCAAGAGATGGATCGCGATGGTGTGGACCTGCAATTGATTTCGGCGACGCCGGTGCTCTTCGGCTATGACCGGCCGGTGGAACATGCGTTGGATTGCGCGCAGCTCTTCAACGATGCGGCCCTTCAAATTTGCGCGAAGGGCAAGGGCCGACTGAAATCACTATGCCAGGTGCCATTGCAGGATGTCGACGCTGCCTGTAAGGAACTGACACGGTGCATGCGGGCTGGACATCTTGGCGTGCAGATTGGGAACCATGTCGGCGAGAAGAATCTCGACGATCCTGGGATCATTACCTTCCTGCATCACTGCGCTGATGAGGGCGCGGCTGTGCTGGTGCATCCCTGGGACATGCTCGCTCAGGCACGCATGCCGAAATACATGATGCCGTGGACGGTCGGCATGCCGGCGGAGACACAGCTTGGCATTGTCACGATGATTCTGAGCGGAGCATTCGATAAGTTGCCTTCGAATCTGCGCATTTGCTTTGCGCACGGTGGAGGAAGTTTCGCTTTCCTGCTGGGCCGTCTTGAGAATGCGTGGCAGCATCATCCTGTGGCACGCGGAAGTTGTGAACTGGCGCCGCGCGAATATTTGAAGAGATTTTCTGTAGATTCAGCCGTGTTTGATTCCCGGGCTCTGCAGTTTCTGGTTGAAACGATGGGCGCGGAACAGGTGATGCTCGGTTCGGATTATCCATTTCCGTTGGGCGAGCATGGAATTGGCGGAGTGATTCGACGGACCCCATTGCTGGAGAGCACAAAAGCACTTTTGCTTGGCGGCAATGCGAGAAGATTCCTCGGCCTCAAGGATGAGAGTGAAGCGGTCGCCAAAACGGACTCGCGGCTCGCGTCCCACATGTCACACGGGGAGCAGCTCACTTACAGTTCGTATCTCAAGGTTCCCGAACTGTTGGCGCTGCAGCATCCGCAGTCGAGGCCGGAGCACCATGACGAATTGTTGTTCATCATCGTTCATCAGACGTATGAGCTGTGGTTCAAGGAACTGCTGCATGATCTGGACGCCGTGGTCGGGAATCTGCGGGCAGCGGGGATGAATCCGCAATCGCACGACGAAGTGTATGAGGCTGCGCGCCTGCTGCGGCGCTGCACGGAAATCACGCGGGTATTGATCGAGCAGTTCACGATTCTGGAAACGATGCTGCCGACGCATTTTCTGGCGTTCCGAGGAAAGCTTGAGCCAGCCAGCGGATTTCAATCGGAGCAGTTTCGAGAACTTGAGTTCTTGTGCGGCCTGAAAGACGAAAAGATGCTGAAGTATCACAGGCCGACGCCCGAAGCCTACGCGCAATTGGAGCGAAGGCTGCGGGAGCCGTCGCTTCACGATGTATTTTTCGAAGCGCTGCGAGCTCTCGGGAAACTGCAGATCAAAGATAGCGCGGCCGAGCGTGAACGATTCGAGGCGCGCGCTCGCTCGGTACTCTCGCTGTACCGGGATGAACATCAGCAGCGCGACTGGATTGATGTTTGCGAGCGCCTGACGGAATTCGACGAACTGGTGGTGAGCTGGCGGTTGCGGCATATCCAATTGGTTGAGCGAGTCATTGGCATCCGGATGGGCACCGGAGGCACAGCCGGATCTTCGTATTTGAAACTCACTCTCGACAAGAAATTTTTCCCGGAACTCTGGGAGGCCAGGACCCTGCTGACAGAGTAGTGCGCTGACGCGCTTCTGATGAATCACCATCCCGAAACTATCACGTTGATTGGTGCCGGTCTCAACGGGCCGCTGCTCGGCTTGGAACTGGTGAAACGCGGCTTCCGAGTTGAAATCTATGAACGGCGTCCCGATATGCGGCGGGTTGAAATTGCCGCAGGGCGTTCGATCAATCTGGCAATTTCGATGCGCGGGATCCACGCGCTGAAGGCGGCTCGATTGTGGGAGACGATGGAGAAGATCGTCATTCCGATGAGGGGTCGGATGATGCACTCGGCCAACTCGGAATTGACATTCCAGAGATACGGCAAAGATGATTCAGAGGTCATCAACTCAATCTCTCGCGCCGAGTTGAATATTGCGTTGATGAAGGCTGCTGAGGCGCACGGAGTGAAGATCCACTTTCAGCAGCGATGTACCGGAATCAACTTCAAGACGGGAGCGGTGCGGTTGCGCAATGAAGAATCCGGCAAAGAGCGGACGATCGAGCCCGGCGTCGTGATTGGCTGCGATGGTTCGGCCTCGGTGATTCGCGGGCAAATGCTGCGCCGGAGCCGGTTCAATTTGACGCAGCAATATCTGGATTACGGCTACAAGGAACTCACGATTCCGGCGCGAGGAGGGAAGCACGCTCTGGAGATTAATGCTCTGCACATATGGCCGCGGGGGAATTACATGCTTATTGCGCTGCCGAATGTGGATGGGAGCTTCGCGTGTATTTTGTTTCTTCCCTTCGAGGGGCCGGATAGTTTCGGGCAACTGACCACACGAGACGCGGTAAGCGAGTTTTTTCGCGCGCACTTTCCGGACACAATTCCATTGATTCCAGACTTTGCAAATAACTTTTTCGCCAATCCGACTGGCGCGATGGTTACGATCAAGTGTTCGCCATGGCATGTCGGTGGGCGAGCGCTGCTGCTGGGCGACGCTGCCCACGCCATCGTTCCGTTTTTCGGACAGGGGATCAATTGCGGCTTCGAGGATTGCACGATCTTTCTCGAACTGCTGGACCGTCGCGGATCCGACTGGGAAAAGGTCTTTTCAGAATTCGAGGCGGCACGCAGGGAGAACACGGACGCGATCGCCGATATGGCGGTAGAGAATTTCGTGGAGATGAGAGACCGGGTAGCCGATCCGAGATTCCTGCTCCGAAAGAAAGTAGAGCTGGCGCTGGAAGCGAAGTATCCAAAACTTTTTGTTCCGAAGTACGCGATGGTCACGTTTCATCGGATTCCGTACGCTGTGGCTCTCAAGCGAGGACAGATGCAAGAGACGGTGCTGGCAGAATTGTGCGATCCGATCGAGCGACTGGATGAACTGGACTGGAGTCGAGCGGATCGATTGATCCGTGGGAACCTTACGCCCTTGGAGATCCGTTGAACGCAAGTCCATTTCAACTCGGAGAGCAATTTGCGGCAGAGATGGACGAATGCGATCCTCTGGCGTCTTTTCGCCAGCGTTTCTTCATTCCGAAAACAGGGTCGGGCGCCGATTCCGTCTATTTTTGCGGGCACTCCCTTGGTCTACAACCAAAAACCGTTCAGACGTACGTAGAGCAGGAGTTGCGCGATTGGGCGGAACTGGGCGTGGAAGGGCATATTCACGCGAGGAATCCCTGGTTGCCCTATCACCGATTGCTCGCGGATCAGATGTCAAAATTAGTTCGGTCGAATTCCGGGGAAGTTGTCGTTATGAACTCTCTCACGGTGAATTTGCACCTGATGATGGTTTCGTTTTACCGGCCGACCCAGTCGAGGCACCAAATTCTGATTGAGCGCGGGGCATTTCCTTCGGACCAGTATGCCGTGAAGTCGCAACTTCGATTTCATGGATTTGATCCTGCTTCTGCTCTGATCGAGATAAGGCCCCGCGAAGGAGAGTCGTGCATACGAGATGAAGATCTGGAATCGCAGATCGAGCGAGAGGGCGATTCGATTGCGCTGATCCTTATTGGGGGCCTGAATTACGCGACCGGGCAAGTTTTCGATATGCCGAGGATCGCAGGAGCGGCCCGGCGAAAAGGATGTATCGTTGGATTCGATTTGGCGCACGCTGTCGGCAATATTCCGCTTCGTCTTCATGAGTGGGGCCCCGATTTCGCCGTCTGGTGCAGTTACAAATATCTGAATGGCGGGCCGGGATGTGTCGCAGGATGTTTCGTTCACGAGCGCCACTCCAATGCATGGAACTTGCCGCGTTTCGCAGGTTGGTGGGGGCACGACGAAAAGGTTCGGTTTCTGATGGGACCGGAATTCAAGCCGACGTCCGGTGCAGAAGGATGGCAGTTGAGCAATCCGCCGATCATGGCCATGGCGCCGTTGCGCGCGTCGATGGAGATCTTTGCGGAAGCTGGCATCGAGCAATTGCGAGAGAAGAGCAGTTCCCTGACGGGCTATCTGGAATTTCTTCTGCAGCATGAGAAATCGACAAACTTTTCCATCATCACTCCGTCGGAAGACCACCGGCGGGGAGCACAGTTATCCATCCGAATTCCTGAGAGTGGACGCGCTTTGTGGGAACAACTGGCGGCTCAAGGAATATTCGGTGACTGGCGCGAACCTGACACATTTCGAGTGGCTCCGGCGCCGCTCTACAACACGTATCAGGATGTGTATCGATTCGTGCAGAGTTTTTGCGCGGCGCTTCGGTGACGTATTCATTCCACATTCGTTTCGTCGTTTTCCGGTTACTTCGGTAATCCATTTTATCGATCGGGCCCCAATTACAATTTGTAGCGTGGAGAGCTCTGGGCTTCATCACGGACGGAAGTGGGCCCTTGGAATCGGCGCGGTAGTGTGCGTGCACGTCGCGATGTCTCTGGCGGCGCACCGTAGTTTCGGGCTCACGGCATTCGGAGATATTCTCCAGAATGCTGTTCTGCTCGTGGCAACCCTCGCTTTCCTCTCCAATATTCGGACCCAGGGCAGAAAAGCGCGCCTTTTCTGGACGCTGATGGGGCTCGGTCTGGCCATGTGGCTCGTTTCGCAAGTCATGTGGACTTACTTCGAAGTCTACTTGCGTCAGGAAGCGCCGAACCCGTTCGTGGGAGACGTCATTCTGTTTCTGCACGTCGTTCCCATGATGGCGGCCGTCACACTTCAGCCGCATCTCCAGCAAGAACAACGTGTGATTAAGGCCGGAAGTCTGGATTTCGCACTGCTTCTGACATGGTGGTTGTTTCTATATCTCTTCATCGTGATTCCATGGCAGTACGTGCATCCGTCAGAAGCGTTGTACGGTCGAAGTTTCGATCTCCTCTATGTGAGCGAAGAGCTGGTGCTGGCGGGCGGACTGTTTCTGGTTTGGCGGCGGTGCCGCGGCGCCTGGCGCACGATCTACTTTCATCTGTTTGCCGCAACCCTGCTCTACTGCGTGGCGTCGCTCATGGCGAGTGAGGCGATCGATCTGCACCTGTACTACACAGGCAGCCTGTTCGACGTGCCGCTCGTGGCGTCCATGGCATGGTTCGTGCGCATTGGATTTCTGGGACGATCCGCCGACGCGGAAAGTCTGCCGGAAGAGGCCCCTGCTCGTGGTTTTGGGATTTGGAAAGCGCGGATTGCGATGGTGGCCGTGTTCGTGACTCCGTTGATGGTGGCCTGGGCAGAACTTGGCGGAAATGTTCCACATCGGGTGCGAACATACCGGTTATTTCTAACCGTGAGCGTGATGCTGGTGATGGGCGCGCTTGTGTTTGTGAAACAACATCTACTCGATCAGGAACTGCTGAGCCTTTTGAGACTATCGCGGCAGAACCTTGATGAAATGTGCGGGCTGAAAGACGAACTGGAGAACAAAGAACATTCGCTGCGCTGGCATAGTCTGGAATTGCAACGGAAAAACATGGAGTTGGAGGAAATCTCTTTCACTGACGTGCTCACTGGCATCTGGAATCGCCGATATCTGGAGGAGATCCTGACTTCTGAAGCCGGGCAAGTTCTGCGGAATTACCAGAGCGCCGGTTCCGGGGAAGTCCGCAAGATGGATCATCGCGACCTCATCTTCATTATGGTGGACATGGATTTGTTCAAAGAAGTGAATGATATTCATGGGCATCCGGCAGGCGATCGACTTCTTCAATTGGTTGCGCAGAGACTATCTACCGTAGTGCGGAAGTCCGATGTGCTCGTACGGTGGGGCGGAGAGGAATTCCTGATCATGAGCCGGTCGGCGGACCCATCGGGTACACCGGCTTTCTGCAGCCGTATCTTGGAAGTGATGTCGGCCGAATCGTTCGACTTGGGCAACGGGGTATCGGTGCGGAAAACCTGCTCGATCGGATGGGCGGCGTACCCATGGTGCCGGAATGCATTCGAGGCGCTGTGCGCGGAAGAGGTTGTTATTCTTGCCGACTCGGCTCTGTACCGCGCGAAATCTCAGGGAAGAAATCAGTCAGTGGGAATCATTGCCAGCGAGAATGCAAATCAGAATCCTGAAGGCGTTGATCTTTCATCGCTGCGCGAGGGAAGCTCGCCGTTGGCTCGAATAATCAGAACCGAGTGTCCTGAACGACCCGGCAGTTCAGAAGTTGTGTCGGATCGCTCAATAGTGAGCGAAAAAAATTAACGCGTAGTTGCTCGATGAAAGACCCGCACTTGTTTCAGCAGCTCCGCTTGACCTCCACGTGCGTGTTGACTACATTGAGTATCCGGCTTTGAAATCATCGAGGGCATAAATCCTAATGAGCGTAAAACAATCGTCGCGGAAAACCGGCCTTCGCCAAAAAGCGCAACTGATGTCGGCATCGGAAATCGAGCGGACGCTGGTGCGTCTGGCGTACGAAATCGTAGAAAAGAATGACGGCGTTTCTGGATTGGGGCTCGTCGGAATCCGCCGGCGCGGCGTTCCGATTGCGGAGCGTCTGGGCAAGATCATTACTCGCATCGAAGACGCGAAAGTTCCGGTGGGAACGCTCGACATCACTTTCTATCGCGACGACTTGTCGACGCTCGGCCCCAAGCCGGTGGTTCAGGAAAGAGAAATCGGGTTCGAAATCGAAGACAAGAATATTGTGCTCGTCGATGACGTTCTGTTCACGGGACGAACCACCCGCGCCGCGCTGGACGCGCTGTTCTCGCATGGCAGGCCCCGCCGGGTGCAACTATGCGTGCTGATTGACCGCGGCCACCGCGAAATTCCCGTCGAAGCTACTTTCGTGGGACGACACGTGCAGACCACCATGAACGAAGTCATCGAGGTCAAGCTCGCCGAAATAGACGATGCCGAAAAGGTCTTGCTTATGGAGAAGTGATATTTCGCGGGAATTGAAAAAGGACGGTGGCTTGCGGCACCGTCCTTTTTTATTTGGCCTGGAATGATTCAGGCAATTCTGGCGCAGACCGCCTTGGTTTGAGTGTAGAGATTGAGCACATCGTGCCCCATCTCGCGGCCCCATCCGGATTGTTTATAGCCGCCAAAGGGCAAGGCAGCGTCAAAGATGTTGTAGCAGTTGATCCACACCGTTCCGGCGCGAAGTTGCTCCGCCATGCGGTGCGCTTTTCCAATGTCGCGCGTCCAGACAGCGGCGGCCAGACCGTAGTCGCTATTGTTGGCGCGAGGAATAATTTCCTCCGGATCGGTGAAGGGCATGGCCACGACTACCGGTCCGAAGATTTCTTCCTGCACAACTTTCATATTTTCGGTTGTGTCGACCAGTACCGTCGGCTCAACGAAATATCCGCGGTCGCCTGCCTTGCGGCCGCCGACGACGGCTCTCGCGCCCTGGGAGAGTCCTGATTCAAGATATCCGCAGACGCGGCTGAGTTGCTCTTCCGAAACAAGCGGACCCATCTGCGTGTCAGGATCGAGCCCGGAGCCAACCTTGATCTTCTTGGCCTGGGCGGCGACTCCTTCGACGACCTGGTCGTAAACGGATTTTTCCACATACAAGCGCGAGCCGGCACAGCAGCACTGACCGTGGTTGAAAAAGATCGCGCCGGCGGCGCCGGGAATTGCTGTGTCGAGATCGGCATCTTTGAATACAACGTTGGGAGATTTTCCGCCCAACTCCAAAGACACTTTCTTGAGGTTGCCGGTGGCGGCATGAACGACGAGCTTTCCAACTTCTGTCGAGCCGGTGAAAGCGATTTTGTCGACGTCCTGATGAGCGGCGAGGGCCGCGCCCGCTGTTTCGCCGTAGCCGGGGACGACGTTCACGACTCCATCGGGGAAGCCGGCTTCCTGGATCAGTTCGCCGAGACGGAGCGCGGAGAGCGGCGTTTGCTCGGCCGGCTTGAGGACAACAGTGCAGCCCGTCGCCAGAGCGGGGCCGAGTTTCCAAGCCGCCATCAGCAATGGGAAATTCCACGGGATGATTTGCCCAACCACTCCGACTGGCTCACGCAACGTGTACGCGAGATACCTTGCGCCCGGTGTATAGGGAACTGACAGCGGGATCGTGTTGCCTTCGATCTTCGTGGCCCATCCTGCCATGTAGCGGAACAGATCCACAGCGAGAGGAACGTCGGCAGCTTTGGCGATGTTGAGCGGCTTGCCATTGTCGAGTGATTCGAGATATCCGAACTCTTCGGTGTGTTGTTCAAGCAGATCGGCGAGTTTCCAGATCAGGCGCCCGCGCTCGGACGCCGTCATCTTGCGCCAAGGGCCGTGATCGAAAGCCTTGCGCGCCGCTTGCACGGCCTGATCGATATCGGTGCGATCGCCCTCGGCGACCTGAGCAAGAACTTCGCCGGTGGCGGGATTGTAAGTGGGGAAATTCTTTCCGGACGCGGCATTGATCCACTGTCCGTTGATTAACATCTTTCGTGGTTTGTCGATGAACTCCGCCACTTGCGGATGAATCTGCGGAGAAACTGCGATGCCCATAGTAGGTCCTCCTTGGTCAACGTGGACTTGAAAGAGAGATAATGCCGGGCGAAATAAAGGTTGCGGCTATCGTAGCTCTGGCTAAAAGTAAAAGCAACGAGCACTGAGCGAAACTTGCGCTGCCATCCAAGTGGGTGGCCGAAAATGAGTTGCAGGTCTATTCGCCATAGGGGACCCAGATGTTCTTGACCTGGATTGCATGCTCGAGGAACCAGCGTCCCTCCGCGATCTTCGTATCAAACCAGTCAATTTCCCGCCCTTCGTTGGTCCAGACCTGTTTGAGATTTCCGATGGACATGGCTTTTGCGGAGGTTACGGTGGCTTCGTCGCCATAGCACCAGATGGCATCGACGTCATCGTGTTCGGCAAGCGTCTTCAGCAATTGCGAGACATAGCCCGTAACGATATTGACCGCGCCTCCGGGAAGGTCGCTGGTCTCGAAGAGTTGGTAGAGGTCGCCCGTGATAAGGGGATATTTTTCCGACGGAATCGCGACCACAGTATTTCCCATCGCGATGAGCGGCATGACGAGTGAGACGAAGCCCAGTAGCGGGGTATCGGCAGGGCAGATTACGCCAACGGTCCCAATCGGCTCGTTCATAGCGATTGCGATGTTTCGAAATGGCGGATTGTGAACCGCGCCATCGAATTTGTCGGCCCATGCCGCATAAGAAAAGATCCGCCGAATGCTTACGTCGAACTCGGACGTGGCCTGCTTCTCTCCCACGGCCGCTGCGAGATGGCGAATGATCTCATCCCGCCGCAACTCGAGATTTTCCGCGCAGTAATACAGAACCTGGGCGCGGTTATGAGCCGTCGCCTTCGACCAAGCGCTGGCATTTCGAGCGGCCTCGACGGCGTTGCGAATGTCTTTGCGATTCCCGAGAGGCGCTTCGCCCAACCGGCGGCCGTCTGCGGCGCGGACTTCCATGCTGTAGCCGGAATCGGGGCGCGTTTGCTTGCCTCCGATGTACAGCTTCACCGTACGGTCAATGGCGGGAGTGCTGGCTTCCGGAGCATCCTCGTCCGGTGCGACAGCGTGCGCAATTGATGCAGGCAGTTTCGGCGCATGCTTAAACCACTTCGGCTCCAGGTATTCGAGCAGACCTTCTCTGCCACCTTCGCGTCCGTAGCCGCTCTCGCGATATCCGCCGAAGCCGCAGGCCGCATCGAACAAGTTCGTGCAATTGACCCAGACAACGCCGGCTTTAATCTGTGCCGCGACGTGCAGCGCGACGTTGATGTTCTCGCTCCACACGCAAGACGCCAAACCGTAGACGGTGTTGTTGGCCAGTTCGACAGCTTCTCTCGGAGTTCGGAACGTCATAGCCGCGAGGACGGGTCCGAAAATTTCCTGTTGCGCCACGATCGACGTGGGATGAACGTTGCTTAGAAGAGTCGGCGGATAGTAGAGCCCGCGCGAAGGCAAGGCAACTTGCGGCTGCCAGCAAGTCGCGCCTTCCGCGACTCCCTGCGCAACCATGCGCTGAATGCGATTCAGTTGAACTTGCGCGACGATAGGGCCGATGTCGATTGCTTTGTCGAGTGGAGGGCCGATGCGAAGAGTGCTCATCCGGTCGCGGATTTTCGAGATGAGTGCCTCGGCGATGCTCTCCTGCATCAACAGGCGCGAACCGGCACAACAGACTTGTCCCTGATTGAACCAGATTCCGTCGACGAGGCCTTCGACAGCGCTGTCGAGATCCGCATCCTCGAAGATGATGAAGGGGGATTTTCCACCAAGTTCCAGCGAGAGCCGCTTGTGACTGGCGGCAGTAGCTCCGCGAATGGCGCGTCCCACTTCGGTGGAACCGGTGAACGCGATCTTGTCGATCTCCGGATGCTTAACGAGAGCTTGGCCAGTCCTGCCATCGCCCGTTACGATATTTACGACGCCGTCGGGCAATCCGGCTTCCTGGCACAGTTCAGCAAAGGCGAGCGCCGTCAATGGAGTGAATTCGGCAGGTTTCAAGACGACTGTGTTGCCGGTGGCGAGGGCAGGCGCGATCTTCCACGCCAACATGAGGAGCGGAAAATTCCATGGAATGATCTGTCCGACTACGCCGCAGGGTTCGTAGTCGGGGAATTCCTGCTCGAGAAGTTGTGCCCATCCTGCGTGGTAATAGAAATGCCTTGCCACGAGCGGAATGTCGATGTCTCGGCTCTCGCGAATCGGCTTGCCATTATCCATTGTCTCGAGGACGGCGAGCAATCGCGAATGCTTCTGAACGAGGCGCGCGAGCGCGTACAAATAGCGGGCACGAGCATGAGGAGTGAGTGCCCGCCAATTCGGAGATGCCGCTCTTGCCGCCTGAATGGCGGCATCGATGTCGGCAGTTCCGCCCTGAGCGATGCTGGCCAGCTCTTCTCCATTCGACGGATCGAGGGTCTCGAAGAATTCGCCTGCCGCCGGTGGTTGCCACTTGCCGTTGATGAAGAGAGTGAAACGCCGTTGGTGGCGTTCCAGCCAAGCCTTGGCCTCTTTCGGATCCTCAGGCGCAGGTCCGTATTCCATGCTTACGAATTTTTCAGCGATGCTCATAGATCTCGATGACTCGTCCAGCAATACATCATGCGATCGGGTGCCGATACTCGGCGGAGTATCGGCCGGTCGCGTAATGGTCCAGTTGCCGCTCGATATCTGCCAACAGGCCGCTCACTCCGAACCGAAACATCTCCGGTCGCAGCCATGAGTCTCCCAATTCCTCTTTCATCATGGCCAACCAGTCTAACGATTGTTTTGCGGTCCGAATGCCGCCGGCAGGCTTGAATCCCACTGCCATCCCCGTCTGCTGAGCGTACTCGCGAATTGCGCGGACCATGACCAGGCTCACGGGAAGGGTTGCGTTCGTCGGCTCTTTGCCGGTTGACGTCTTAATAAAGTCGGCGCCAGCCATCATCGCAACCACGCTGGCGCGCGCCACGTTGCGCAACGTCAGGAGGTCGCCCGTTCCGAGGATCACTTTCATGTGAGCCTGCCCGCAGGCCTGCTTGAATGCCGCGACCTCGTCGTAGAGCGCCTGCCATCGGGCGCCGAATACGTGGGCGCGCGTGATGACGACGTCGATTTCGTGCGCTCCCGCTTCCACCGACCGGCGAATTTCCGCCACCCGCTCGGCGAGCGGAGAAAGCCCGGCAGGAAAGCCCGTGGAAACAGCCGCCACATGAATTCCACTTCCTTCTAAGGCTTGCAGCGCTGTTTCGATGAATGTGTGATACACGCAGACAGCGGCGACTTTAATCCCGAGCTCTTCAATGTGAAGTTTTTCTACCAGTTCCTGCTGGACCGGATGGCGCGCCTTGGCGCAGAGCCGGCGGACGCGCTCATCTGTGTCGTCCCCGGAGAGAGTCGTGAGATCCATACACGAGATCGCGCGCAGCAACCAGGCTGCTTGCCACTCCTTCTTCACCGTGCGGCGCGCGACTTGCGACTGGACACGGCGTTCTACTGCACTCGTGTTTACCCGAACTTCTTGAACCCAATTCAAGTCGAGAGGAATGCCGGTATTTGCGAGAAGGGGGCGGCCATTCAGAGTGGCAATGAAGTGGGCAGGGTACAAATCGGCGGAAGTTGGTGGATGCTCTGAATTCCGCGCGACGTTGGAGTGCTCGTAATCGCCAGGCATTCGACAGGCCTTCCAGCTTGGTGCCTGCAGCGCAGGCACGGTGTCTTGGGTTGCATTGTACGGCAGCGAGTGCCGCAAGGCGAGTCGTACCGGGGAGTATTCAATGGAAACATTTCGTAGTGGTGTAACAGGATGAGCCGCGAAGGTTTACAATGGCGCACGATTCTCAATCCTAAAGTCCCAATCGATTCGCCACTGGCATGGTGCGCTCCTCAACTCGCGAAACTGACGTTACTGAGGGCGTTCGAAAAAAACTTGAGCGCGCTGCGAAGAAGGTAATGAAGAACGCGCACGCACCGTACTCGAACTTTCACGTGGGAGCGGCGATTTTACTGACGAACGGAAAAATCTTTTCCGGGTGCAACGTGGAGAATGCTTCCTACGGGATGACGAATTGCGCGGAACGCACCGCAATTTTCTCCGCAGTTGCGGAATTGGGTCCAAAGATTGAGATTCGCGCAGTTGCCGTGACCAACGATCACGGCGTCGCCTGCTCGCCTTGCGGCGCCTGCCGGCAAGTGATTTACGAATTTGGACCCAAGGCAACCATTTATTTTCAGGCCGCTACGGGTCCGAAGCAGGCGCATATCACGGAACTACTTCCCGAAGGATTTCGTCTAAAGTGAGTCCGCCCATCACCACTTCGCAAACATTTCGCGCAATCGACGTCATCCGCAAGAAGCGCGACGCGATGGAGCTCTCGCAAGAAGAAATTGAAGGGCTGGTCGACGCGTATACGAAAGGCGCGATTCCGGACTATCAAGTTTCTGCGTGGCTTATGGCCGTGGTTCTGCGGGGGATGACGCGTCCGGAGACCGCGGCATTGACGGATGCCATGCTGCACTCCGGGGAGATACTCGACCTTTCCAGCTTGGCTCCGACAAAAGTCGACAAGCATTCCACCGGCGGGGTCGGCGATAAAACATCTCTCGTCCTTGCTCCCGTAGCGGCGGCAGCTGGCATCGTGGTGCCGATGATCAGTGGACGCGGACTGGGACACACAGGTGGAACGCTCGACAAGCTGGAAGCGATTCCCGGCTTCAATGTGAATCTGACAGTCTCGGAGTTTCGGCGTCTGCTTGAAGTTTGCGGTTGCGCGATGATCGGTCAGACGGCAGAGATCGCTCCGGCGGACCGCAAACTATACGCGCTGCGCGACGTGACGGGCACGGTGGAGAGTCCATATCTCATCTGCGCATCGATTATGAGCAAGAAACTGGCTGAAGGCATTGATGCCCTTGTGCTCGACGTCAAGACCGGCTCTGGCGCCTTCATGAAAAATGAAAAGGACGCAGCGTTTCTTGCCGAGCTAATGGTCGAAACGGGCGAGCGGATGGGGAAGCAAGTGGTCGCTTTGATCACAGACATGAATCAGCCGCTCGGAAACATGATTGGCAATGCGCTTGAGGTGGTCGAAGTCATCGAGGTTCTGAAGGGCGGCGGACCGGAAGACCTGAAGGAGTTGTGCCTTGAACTCTCTGGTTGGATGCTGCATCTGGGCGGCGCGGCGAAGAATGTCGATGAGGGAAAAAAGCGCAGTGCGGAGATCATTGCATCGGGAGCGGCACTAGAGAAATTCCGGAGAATGATCGAACTGCAGGGAGGCGATGCTCGCGTTGTCGACGACGCAGGCCGGCTTCCGCGCGCTCGCGAGACAATGCAAGTCCCAAGTACGAAGGCCGGGAATCTCAGCTCGATGCAGTGCGAGCAGATCGGTACGGCGTGCGTGATCCTCGGCGGCGGGCGGGAACGCAAGGAAGATTCGGTCGACCCGGCGGTGGGAATCGTGCTTCATAAGAAAGTCGGAGACCGCGTCACGGTTGGAGAGCCAATTGCCACGATTCACCATAACGACGCATCGCGGGCCGAACGAGCGCGGAAGCTGATTTCGCAGAGCTGTGAGATCGGCGACGCTGCACCGGAGCCGAGGCCGCTGATTCACAGAGTCATCCGCAAGCCATAATGCGCGGGGAGAAGAATTGAATGGGACGATTTACGGGAATTCTGGGGCTTCTGACGATGCTCGGGCTGGCTTTCATCTTCTCGACCAACCGTCGCGCAATTCGAGTCAAGACGGTTGCCTGGGGGCTGGGTCTGCAGATAGTCTTCGCCATCTTCGTCCTCCGCGTAGAAGTTGGCCGCCGGATGTTTCAAGTGATTGGCGATGCCGCGAACCGCGTCCTCGCGTACTCCTATGCGGGCTCGGAGTTTGTTTTTGGTCCACTGGGCAAGCAGAATTCGAATATCGGATTTGTTTTTGCGTTTCAAGTTCTCCCGGTCGTCATCTTCATTTGCGCGCTCTTTGCAATTCTTTATCACTACGGCGTTATGCAGTTCATTATTCGAATCGCTGCATGGGCGATGACGCGTTTCATGGGTGCAAGCGGCGCCGAGTCGCTCAACGTCGCCGCCAGCATTTTCATGGGACAGACGGAAGCGCCGGTCACGATTCGTCCATTCCTGCCTGAGCTGACTCGTTCCGAACTGATGACCGTGATGACCAGCGGGATGGCGCACGTTTCGGGCTCGATTATGGCTGCCTACTTTGCGTTTGGGGCGGAGCCGCGGCACGTGCTGAGCGCCGTTATCATGACCGCTCCGGGCACCATCCTCATTTCGAAGATGCTTGTGCCTGAGACTGAAACGCCAAAAACTGCGGGGCAGGTTGTAATGAACCAGAACGAGGCCGAAAAGGAAAAACACGAGAACCTGCTGGGCGCCATCGCACGGGGCACGGGCGATGGGCTACATATGGCGCTCAACATCGGCGCCATGCTGATTGCATTCCTCGCGCTGGTCGCCCTTCTCGACGGGATTATGGGGGGCATTCACCGTCATATCGGCTGGTTTCCTGTGAGCATGGAAAGCGTCCTCGGAGTGCTATTCGCGCCCGTGGCCTGGTTGATCGGCATTCCGTGGCATAACTGCAAAGCGATCGGCAACCTGCTCGGCACGCGCATGGTGCTGAACGAACTCGTCGCATTTTCCATGCTGGGGCCGCAGCGGGCGACGCTCGATCCACGCTCGTTCACGATTGCGACGTTCGCGCTATGCGGATTTGCGAATCTCAGCTCGATCGGAATTCAGATTGGCGGAATCGGAGCGCTGGCGCCGAACAAGCGTGGCGAGTTGGCGCGACTTGGATTCCGCGCGATGCTCGCGGGAACCATGGCGAATCTTATGTCCGCTTCGATCGCGGGCATGTTGCTGTGAGTTTTTTTCAAAATCAAAATAGGGGATTGTTTTCATGAACCGCCTTGTCGGGGTGTGCGCATTTCTTTTGTCTGCTCTCGCAAGCGCTGCTGCTTCTTCGCCGCAACGAGTGATCATCGATACGGATCCCGGCATTGACGACGCGATGGCGATTCTGCTGGCGCTGAACTCTCCGGAACTGAAAGTTGAGGCGCTCACAGTCGTTCCCGGAAACGTGGACGGCAAGCAAGGCTTGGAGAACGCTCTGAAGATCGTCTCGCTTGCGAACCGCTGCGATGTGACCGTGGCCGGCGGCGCTCAGCATCCTCTGAACCAGAAACTGATCACCGCGCAGTACTGGCACGGCCCGAATGGCCTGGCGGGAGTGGAATTGCCGGTCTCGAAGTGCAAAGCGGATGCCCGCTTCGGCCCGGATCTCATCATCGAGATGGTGCACAAATATCCGCATGAGATCACTCTGATTCCGGTGGGACCGCTTACGAATATCGCTCTTGCGGTTTCGAAGGATCCATCGATCGTTCCCCTCGTGAAGGACATCGTGATCATGGGCGGTTCCATCACCGGCGGAAACGTCGATGGCGCCGCGGAGGCGAATATCTACAACGATCCGGAAGCGGCTTCGATTGTCTTCAATGCGGGTTGGATGGTCACGATGATTGGATCTGACGTGGGCGAGAAGACTCTGATGATGCGGAGTCATCTCGCTGACCTGCAATCGCAGCCCGGACCTGAGAGCGATTTCATCGCGAAGCTTGCGGATTATTACCTGACGCGATCGGAGAAAAGCGGATATCAGGGGGCTGCAATGTACGATCCGCTGGCCGTGGCAACAGTGATCAATCCTGCGCTGGTGACGCTGAAGGATATGCATGTCGACGTGGAGACGAAGGGAGAATTTACGCGCGGCGAAACCGTCGCCAATCGCATGGGCTACGACGAGAAGAATGTTCTCCACGGGGATCACTACGAAATCGACGGCCTGACTCCACTGACGCCGAACGCGCGAGTGTGCCTGGCCTCGAATGCCGAGGGATTTCTTAAATTATTCGTCAGCCGATTGAAAGGGAAATAACTCTACCCGTTCGCGCGCGCGACTAACAGAATCGCCAAACCATAGAACACGAACATCAGGCTGAGGAAAACCTTGGCGCGTGCCCCAGCGCCTTTGAATTCTTTCCAGGCGAAGATCCCCCACAATGCCCCAACCATGGGAGCCGATTGTCCAATGGCGTAGGAGATCGCGACTCCGGTATAGCTCGCAGCTACCAGATTGAGGACCATCCCTGTTCCCCAGATCAGCCCGCCCGCCAGTCCAAGCAAGTGGCCTGAGGGCCGGGCCTGAAAGAATCCGCTAAAGCCCACGGGCTCGCCGATCAGCGGCTTCTTCATGAAATAGATATTCCAGATGAAGCAGGAAAGCAGGGCTCCGAGAGTGAGAAAGACCGCAACGCTATAGGGGCCCAGGGTTTTGCCTTGGGTCATGGAACGCGTAACGAACGGCGCCCACAAGCCCATCAATATCCCGGAGATGACGCAAATGACGATGCTCTTGCGCGAGGCAGATTTCCCTGCGCCAAGACTACCAAACGCTTTGCCATCGAGAACTACGGCGACAACAGCGCACGCCACGCCCAGAGCCAGGAATAGCGCGTTGCCTTTCGGTTGGAGCGCGTAACTTAGAACGACGCCAACCACCAGTGCAATACCGATAGAAACCGGAAGCGCGACGGCCAAGCCAGCCATATCGATTCCAGCGACAAGCAAAAGGTTCGCAAGATTGAAAATGGCGCCGCCGATCATGGTGGAGGCAATATTCGAAGGGTCGGCAGTTTGCACGTTGTTGAGAAAGCTCAGGGAGTTGTGCGCGGTGTTGCCCATGGTGAAGGCGAAGATCAACGAGATCAGGAAGATTCCGATGGCGTAATCCCAATAAAAAAGCTCGAAACGGTAATTCTTGACGCCCTTGTAGGTATTGGCCCATGAACCCCAGCAGATCGCACTTGAAATCATCATCAGCAGCGCAACAGTAAATGTTGGCGGTGTGAACATTGATCCCCCCGGAAGACGTGTAACTCTACGCTTCTTCGCCGAGAGTCACAAGTAGTCGCAGGGACGTGTCTTTTTCGCGTCTGCTATCCTTACGCGGATGCCGCGGACCTTCCTGATCGATACCGACACCGCCTCCGATGACGCGGTCGCTCTAATCATGGCTCTGCGCGCGTCCGACGTCCGCGTCGCTGCGATCACCGTTGTTGCAGGAAATGTCGACGTTCAACAGGCGACACGGAACGCTCTCTACACGGTCGAACTCTGCGGAGCCGATGTGCCGGTGTATTCGGGGGCGGCGAAGCCGCTGGTTCGGATCTATGAGAACGCCACCTGGTTTCACGGACGCGACGGACTCGGAGACCACAACTACCCTGCGCCTCGGATTGCACGGCAGGCGGGCCACGCTGTCGACGCGATCATCGAAACGGTTGAAGCAAATCCTGGACTGGTGCTGGTCACGCTGGGACCGCTGACGAATATTGCACTCGCCGTCTCGCGCAAACCGCAGATCGCTGCGAAGGTCAGCCGATGTGTGGTGATGGGAGGCGCGCCTTGTTGCGAAGGGAATGTGACTCCAGCCGCGGAATATAACATCTGGGTCGATCCGGAAGCGGCGAGCATTGTGATGCGCAGCGGTTTGCCGATCGAGTTGATTGGTTGGCATCTATGCCGCGATGGGGCAGTCTTGAGTGGAAGTGATATCGAGCAAGTCGAAGCGTTCAACACCAAGCTCGGTCACTTTGCCATCGAGTGCAACAGCCACGCTCGCACTGCGCTGAAGGTGCAGACCGGCGAAGATGGGATTTGCCTCCCCGACCCTGTTGCGATGTGCCTGGCGCTGGATTCCACGGTGGGAACGGACTGGAGCGAGCACTACGTTGAGATCGAAACTCAAAGCGAACTCACGCGCGGGATGACTGTTGTCGATCGCCTGAATGTCGCGGAAGATGAGCGCAATCGCGGCACCTGGGAAGCAGCGATCGGCAGTGGGCACAGAGCCACGGTGTGCTGGCAGATCGATAACAAGCGATGGAAAGAGGCACTGTATCGCGCGTTACGCTGACTATCCATTCACTTGCTGATAGGTCGCGCGCCGTAAGAATTCTCCCTGACCCGGCTTGCCGAGGAACTTACCGCCTTCGACCACGACCTTGCCATGCGACAGAACCACGTCGGGCATTCCCGTGACCTGGATTCCCTCGAACATCGAATAATCCACGCGCATGTGGTGAGTCTCGGCGCTGATCGTGTGCTTACGATTCGGATCGAAGATCACGAGATCGGCATCGCTTCCCGCCGCGATTGTCCCTTTCCGCGGATAGAGTCCAAACAACTTCGCCGGCGTGGTCGATACGAGTTCGACAAAGCGATTGACACTGAACCGTCCGCCGGCGACTCCGCCGGAATAGATCAGGCTCATGCGATGTTCCACACCAGGCCCGCCGTTGGGAATCTTGGTGAAATCGTCGCGCCCCAATTCCTTCTGCTCTTTGAAGCAGAAGGGGCAGTGATCCGTTGAAACTACTTGCAGGTGATCCCGCTTGAGTCCATTCCAAAGTTTTTCCTGATGCCATTTCTCGCGCAGCGGCGGAGTAAAGACATACTTTGCTCCTTCAAATCCAGGAGCATCGAAATTGTCGATGGAGAGGTAGAGATACTGCGGGCAGGTCTCAGCGTAGACTGGGAGTCCGCGGTCGCGGGCTTCGCGCACTTTCTCAAGCGCCTCGTTGCAACTGAGATGAACGATGTAGATCGGCGCCCCCGCCATTTCCGCCAGCGCGATGGCGCGGGCTGTTGCCTCGGCCTCGGCGGTGGTAGGCCGCGTCAGTGCGTGATACTTCGGCGCCTTCTTCCCTTCTGCCAGCGCTTGCTGCACGATCACATCAATCGCGCTTCCGTTTTCGGCGTGCATGCAGACGAGTCCGCCGTTCTTCGAGGTAGTTTGCAGCGCTTTGAAGATGCTTCCATCATCGAGCATGAACACGCCGGGATAAGCCATGAACAACTTAAAGCTGGTGACTCCTTCGTGCACGAGATCATTCATCTCGGAAAGCTGTCCGCCGGAGATGTCCGTTACGATGCAGTGAAACGCATAATCGCACACCGCCTTGCTCGAGGCTTTACCCATCCAAGTATCAAACGCCTGGCGAAGTTTCTGGCCTTTGTATTGAATCGCGAAATCGATCAGCGTAGTCGTTCCGCCGAAAGCGGCGGCGCGCGTGCCGGTTTCAAAATCATCGGCACTCGTGGTTCCGCCAAACGGCATATCGAGATGAGTGTGAACATCGATGCCGCCGGGCAGCACGAGCTTCCCGGCTGCATCCAACACCTTGGAGGCATTCTGCACGGGCAGATCGTTGCCAATTGCTGCGACTTTGCCGCTGCTGATCGCGACATCTGCTTTGTAGATGTCGGTTGCGGTGACGACCGAACCATTTTGAATCACTGTATCGAAGCCCAAGGCAACCTCCCGCGCTCTCCGAGATAGGCAGGAAATTATGCTACACTGCCGCCCTTTAGTTCTTCACCAGCATCTTCCCGTATTACTTCACGAAGGGGACCAGCCATGCAATTCGGGATCACGATAAAACCTGATATTTCGGTCGAACGCATTGTGGGACTGACCCGGCAGGCTGAGGAGGCCGGGTTCGAATATGGCTGGATCTTCGATTCGCACGTTTTGTGGAAAGAGCCGTATCCACTGCTTACATTGATGGCCGCAAATACCGAACGGATGCATCTGGGAACGTGCGTGACGAATCCTGCAACGCGCGATTTGACGGTCACGGCGAGCCTGTTTGCGACGCTGAATCTGATTTCCGGCGGACGGATGGAACTGGGCATCGGGCGCGGCGACAGTTCGAGGCGGGTGTTGGGCAAGAAGCCTGTGAGTTGGTCGCAGCTGGAAGCCGCGGTGAAAGAGTTCCGCGATCTGACTTCAGGCAAAGAAGTTCAACACGACGGGCAGCCTGCTCGATTGACGTGGGCGAAGGATTCTCCACGAGTCTGGATCGCGGGCTACGGACCCAAGGTTCTGCACATGGCGGGTCGCGTTGCGGACGGAATCATTCTGCAGTTCGCCGATCCCGCATTGATCGAGTGGTGCATGGGATTTGTGAAAGAAGGAGCGCGCGCCGCAGGACGCGATCCGCGAAAAATCGAAGTGATGGCGGCCGCGCCGGTATGGGTTTCCGATGACTTAAATGCTGCCCGTGAGCGGGTGCGCTGGTTCCCAGCCCTGGTTTCTAACCACGTGATGGATCTCATCCGACAATACAAGCCCGAAGATCTTCCTCCAGCGTTGACGTCGTACGTGCAGGAACGGGGCCACTACGATTATCAGCATCATTGTGAAGTCGAGAGCGACAATGCAAATTTCGTATCGGATGAAGTCGTCGACCGCTTCTCGCTGATCGGACCTGCCAAGGCGCATCAGAAAAAACTGCGCGACTTGGCCGCAGCAGGGGTGACGCAATTCAATATTTACCTGATGTGCGGGGATGAGGAAGAATCGCTGGAAACGTATCGCCGGGATGTTTTGCCCGGCTTTCTGACGAACAAATCGTAACGGCTACGCTGTTTCGGGCGCGAAAGAGTCTGCCTTCTGGAAACGCATTAAGGCGTAGTACACGATGAATGACACCGCGAATCCGACGAACCAGGAATAGTCGTATAACGCACTTACCGCTGGAGCAGCGAGGCCCGCAAGCGCGGTTCCAGCGCCGAGAACCAGCGCGGCCACAGCCCGCCAGTTGAATCCGCGCGTGTATTCGTAAAGGCCGCCGCGAAGATATAAATCATCGAGTTGCAACTCGCGATGCCGCACGATGAAGTAATCGCAAATCATGATCCCGGCTACCGGCCCGAGGAATGCCGCGTATCCGCCAAGCCATCCCAGAATGAAAGTTCGATAGTTCGCCAGCAATCTCCATGGCATCATGGCCACGCCCACGAAGCAGGTGATAATTCCTCCGGTTCGAAAGCTGATTCGCCGCGGCCAGAGGTTCGAAAAATCATTTGCCGGTGAAACTATGTTCGCGCCGATGTTCACGTTGAGTGTCGCGAGCAGAATTGCCAGCAGGGATATCACCACCGCGACGGGAGAATGAAACCGGCTCAGAAGTTGGACCGGGTCCCAGATCGCCGTGCCGTAAATCACTACGGTTGCGGAAGTCACGACAATTCCCACGAAGGCGTACAACGTCATCGTCGTCGGGAGAGCGAGCGCTTGTCCGATGACTTGCTCGCGCTGGTTCCGCGCGAAGCGCGTGAAGTCGGGAATATTCAGCGAGACGGTAGCCCAGAATCCGACGGTTCCATTCAGCGCGGGAATCAGGAATTTGAGGAAGGACGGGAACGTGGTGAATTTGGAAGGGACGGATAGCATCGGGCCGAATCCGCCCGCCGCGTGGTAGGCCCATCCCAGCAAGAGCAGTCCGACCGCGAGCAAGACGGGAGCGCTGATGCCTTGCAGTATGCGGATGTATTCGATTCCCTTAATCACGACCGCAAGATTGATCAGCCAGAACGCAATGAAACAAACAGGCGCGCCGTAGGGGAAATTCTTCCAGCCGGGAAACAGGGTTGCGAGAAGGGTGCTGATTGCTTCTCCGCCAATCCAAGCCTGAATGCCGAACCATCCACATGCGACCAGGGCGCGCAATACCGCCGCGACGTTTGCTCCCAACACTCCGAAGGAAGCGCGCGCCAGCACCGGGAACGGGATTCCATATTTTGCGCCGGGATGCGAATTCAACAGCATCGGCACCAGCACGATCACGTTGCCGATAAAGATTGTCGCGACGGCTTGCTTCCAGTTCATTCCTCCCTGGATCAGGCTCGCGGCGAGCATGTAGGTGAGGATGTTCACCGACATCGAGATCCAAAGAGCTGCGAAGTTATAGGTTCCCCAATGCCGCTGTTCCGCGGTTGCGGGCGCGAGATCGGAGTTGTAGAGCGGGCTGGACTGAACGCGCGAACTGAGTTGGGCCGCTTCTGTCATGGATGATTATGATTGGTCCCGGAAGTTAATCCGCTGCGGCCGCGGTTGTGCTTTGCGCCGTCAACGGGGCGTAAGTCTCCGGCCTGCGGTCGCGGAAGAACTGCCAGACGTTGCGGACTTCCGCGATCATGTCGAGGTCAAGATCGGCGACGACGACCTCATCTCTGTCGCGGCTGGCTTGCGCAAAGATTTTGCCGCGCGGATTGCAGAAATAACTCTTGCCGTAAAATTCGCCGATGCTCCACGGCCTCTCGGTTCCGACGCGATTGATCGCTCCTACAAAATAGCCGTTGGCGACGGCGTGGGCAGGCTGCTCGAGTTCCCAAAGATATTCGGAAAGGCCGGCAACGGTGGCTGAAGGATTGAACACAATCTCGGCGCCATTCAGTCCGAGGATGCGAGCTCCTTCCGGAAAATGGCGGTCGTAGCAGATGTAAACGCCAACGCGAGCATACTTCGTTTGAAACACGGGATAACCAAGATCGCCCGGAGTGAAATAGAACTTCTCCCAGAATCCCGGATGGCAGTGCGGAATGTGATGCTTCCGGTATTTCCCGAGATAACGTCCATCAGCATCAATCACTGCGGCCGTGTTGAAGTAAACGCCCGGCATATGCTCTTCATAGACCGGAACGACGATCACCATCTTGTGCTTGGCGGCGACTTTCTGCATGAGTTGAGTCGTGGGGCCGTCGGGCACGCGCTCGGTCAGTTCATACCAGCGGGCGTTCTGCTCGGCACAGAAGTAGGGTCCGTAGAAAAGTTCCTGCAGGCAGAGGATCTGGGTCTTTTTTCGCGCGGCCTGCTCGATGAGCTTCATATGTTTATCGATCATCGCCTTGCGGATCTGTTCGAGCGGGCGTTCGGTGCTGACGGCGTTGCTGGCTTGGATCAGGGCGCAGCGGACAATGCGGGGCATGGGGTCCTCCAACTCAACTGTCGAGGAACGAAACTATAGCAGAAAGCGCGAGCCAGACTCATCAGCGGCGGTGCGGGTGAATACGTCGTTGACAGCCCGCATCTGCGCTGAATAGACTCGCCCTTCGTTCAGCTCCGGAGATGAACACGATCATGGCAAAACGGCCTCGAATTGCGGTGGTAGGCAGCGCGAATATTGACCTCACGACTTTTACGAATCAGTTTCCCAAGCCCGGAGAAACGATCTTCGGACAAAAATTCGATCTCGGCTTCGGCGGCAAGGGCGCCAACCAGGCTGTAGCTGCGCGTCTCTGCGGCGCGGAAGTGTTCATGGTAGCGCGAGTAGGGAGCGACTTGTTCGGTCCTGCGACGATTGAGAATTTCCGGAAGCAGGGAATTGATCCGACCCACGTGAGGCAGGTCGAAGGATTTTCCAGCGGAGTGGCGCCGATTTTTGTGGACCCGAGCGGGCAGAATCGCATTCTCGTGGTCAAAGGGGCGAACGACGCGCTCAAGCCGGCGGACGTGGATGCTGCTGCCGACATGCTGAAGTCGGTGGATTGCATTGTGTTGCAGTTCGAAATTCCTGTGGAGACCGTGTATTACACCGTGGACTTTGCCCGGCGGAACAGCATCCGTTGCATTCTGAATCCTGCGCCGGCGCAGTCGGTCGAGATGGAGGCGCTCAAAGATCTTGACTATTTCGTTCCGAATGAGAGCGAGGCGGAAACCATCACTGGCTCGCCGGTGAAGACGGTTGAAGACGCGAAAAAATGCGCGGAGAGGTTGGTCGCCGGTGGCATTCGGCGGGTGATTATCACATTGGGCGCGAACGGATCTCTTCTGGCGACGCGTGAGGGGTACGAACATGTTCCGCCCTTTCTGGTGAAGAGCATCGACAGCACCGGGGCCGGCGACGCCTTCATTGGCAGCTTTGCCGTATTCCTCGGAGAAGGCATTCCCGAACGCGAGGCGGTTCGTCGGGCTAATCTGTACGCCGGACTGTCGACTACTGGAATCGGAACTCAAAAATCGTTTTTCGACCGGGCGCGCTTCGATGTGGAGTGGTCTGCTCGCGCGTAAAAGCCAGCCAGCGAATCGTTCAGGCCGCACAAATGTTAGGCGAGCTTTGTTTTGCCCCGATTTTCCACCGCTGAAACTTCTTGACTAACCCCGGACGGGCAATTTATAAGCCGTGTCTGCGGTCGAGTAGACCTCCCAACTTTCCAAGGGGAAGGGGAGGGTCTTTTGTCTTTTGGGGCGGACCGCCGAAAGGGGTCACAACAAAATGCCAAGCAAGAGAAATCTCTTGGTGTGGTATTGCTGCGCGTTGGTGGTTCTATTGAGCCCGCTGGCGTTTGGTCAGGCGACGGGCAGTTTTTCGGGCACAGTCTCAGATAATTCTGGAGCAGTCGTGGCCGGCGCGAAGGTTACGATTACCGTTCAGGCGACGAATATCTCGCGCCAGGCCGTTACCGATGATTCTGGACATTACCTCGTTCCTCTCCTAAGCGCAGCCGACTATTCCATCAAAGTCGAAGCCCCCGGCTTTAAGGTATCGGAGACGAAAGACGTCCGCCTTCAGATTGACGAGCACCGCGAATTCGATTTCAAACTTGTCCCGGCTTCCGTCACGACCAGCGTTGAAGTTAATGCGACCGAAGTCGCGGTGCAGACGACGAACCCGACCCTGGGTCAGGTCATTACATCCCAGGAAGTGGCGGAACTGCCGCTGAACGGGCGCGATTTCGTGCAGCTTGCGACTCTGACCCCAGGCACTACGCAGGAGACGAATCCCGGCAGCTTCTTCAACGGCGGCCCGAGCAGCGAAGTTTCTACCCGCGGCACATATTCGCTTTCGGTTGGCGGATCGAGAGCGCAAAGCACTGACTGGTTGCTGGATGGCAACGACAACAACGAGTTGACCGCTGGTGGTATCGCGATTCTGCCGTCGATTGACGCCATTCAGGAATTCAAGGTTCTGGAATACAACTACTCGGCTGAGTGGGGAACCCGCGCAGGCCCGACTGTGCTGGTGACGACGAAATCGGGGTCGAACCAATACCACGGATCGTTATTTGAATTCTTCCGCAACACGAAGCTGGATGCCCGCAGCTATTTCGCGGCCTTCCGCGAGCAGTTCAATCTGAACCAGTTCGGCGGTTCTTTCGGCGGCCCGATCAAGAAGGACAAGACATTCTTCTTCATCGATTACCAGGCGAAGATGCAGCGGCATGGAATCCCGTTTGTCGGTCTAGTGCCAACCCCCGCGATGATGACTGGCGACTTCACGTTTGATCCGCTGGGCTTAACTCGTGGCGTTGCGCAAGCTCAGTACCACAACCAAGTCCTGTTCCCGAATCTCACGAATCCCTACAGCAGCGGCCCATTCTATTGCGACAATGCCGGTAACCCGGTTGCCCCGAATCCCGACGGTACGCAGACCGCAACAACCAATACTTGTAACAAGATTCCGACGGGATTGTTCGATCCGACAGGGCAATCTCTGATCAATCTGTACCCGGCGAGCATCACGCCAAATTTTTCGACCTTCTCAAACTATGCCAACGTGCCTGTGCGCAGCCTGAATGAGGGCGAGTTCGATATCCGCTTGGATCATAATTTTTCCAACAACGACTCCCTGTTTGCCCGATTCAGCTATGACCAAGCTGTCTCGTTTGTTCCCGGCGGCGCACCCGGATTTGCGGAACAGAATCCATTTGGCAGCACGCAGAACATCACGAACCACGGCCGCAATGCCGTCATCTCTGAAACGCATATCGTTAACTCGAACAATATCAACCAAGCCAGTTTCGGGTTTAACCGCATCTTCAACCACATCGCATCGTTCGGCACCGGCACCTGCATGGCGGCAAAGCTCGGAATTCAGGGTGCCGATCTGGGCAGCTCTTGCGATTCGATCACCGGCTATCCGGCCAATCTGAACCAGTCCACGAAGGATTGCATCAGTTGCGGTCTAAGCTCAATCCAGATGACGAATTACTGGTCGCTGGGCGATCGTGGATTCTCGCCCTTCATCGGCGGAACAGACGTTTACACGTTTAACGATACGTTTGACATGATCCGCGGCAATCACAACATCCGGGTTGGCCTCGGCTTTCGTGCCAACGAGCTAAACGTAGAAACGAACGGATTTGGGGACGGCTACTTCCT
Organism: uncultured Acidobacteriota bacterium; assembly: GCA_963763845.1. Classification (GTDB taxonomy): domain Bacteria; phylum Acidobacteriota; class Terriglobia; order Terriglobales; family Acidobacteriaceae; genus Sulfotelmatobacter. The sequence goes on along the minus strand of CAVXPX010000001.1, from coordinate 78,243 downwards.
GATGTTCGGCAGCTATACCGGCGACGCGGCGGCGGATCTGCTTCTGGGCCAGATCGGCGGCGGAATTCATGATCAGACCTTCCTCGGCGCCACTACCGGACGCCGCTGGAAGTTGTTCCGGCCCTTTGCCCAGGATGACTGGCGCGTTTCCAACGATCTGACGGTGAACCTCGGCCTCGCATGGGCCTTGGCCACTCCGATCTCCGAAGCAGCTGGGCGGCAGGCGAACTTCAATTTTCAAACCGGACAGTACCTGGTTTCCGGACCTCTTAGCGGCTGCACGGGTTGTATCGCTTCCGGGGGAGGCGTTGGAGTACAGTTCGACAAAACTGCTCTCGAGCCTCGCATCGGCTTTGCCTGGAAGGCGCTTGGAAGCCAGACCACGGTGGTCCGTGGTGGATATGCCATCTATCACGATTCATCCTGGAACCAGGGCTCGCAGGGCCTGTGGCAAAACCCGCCCTATTACGCGGAAGTGGATAACTTCAATTACTTCCCCGGTCTTCCCTGTCCGTTTGGAAACGCATTGTCTGCGACGCCGCAGAACTGCGGACTGCAACTCGGATTCCTCCAATCAAATCTCCAGCCAATTCTTTCGGCTCCCGATCCAGCGAGCTTTACCGGCACGATTCAGTCACAGAACCTGAATTTCAAGCAGGGGATGGTGCAGCAGTTCAACTTGAATATCGAGCACCAGTTGCCATCGAACGTCGTGTTGACAGCGGGGTATTACGGATCTCGAAGCACGCACATCCTGGTTGATGGCGTGAACGAAAACGTCGGTTCGCCAACGGCGTGCGCCGGAGGACCCGATGCGACACCGGGCTACACGTTGGGCTGCGGGCCAGGCGGCAATTATTTTGCAGCACCGTACGGAGCCTTCACGGTTGTCTCGAACAATAACGACGTTGGCCGTGCCCGGTACGATTCGTTTATTGCGAAGGCTGAGACTAAGAGCACGCGCCACGGTCTGTACGCTCTCGTCGGCTATACCTGGTCGCGGACCTTCGATTCTGGATTTCCCGACGGAGTGGGCACTTCACCCGGCGCCACTTACTGGCCATTGCCGGGCAGTCAAAAACTCGACTGGGGACTGTCGCAGCTGAACCTGAATGACCAGTTCACTGCCAGCATCCTTTACGACTTGCCCTTCGGAAAAGGCAAGAAGTTTGGCAGCGAGTGGAACGGCGCAACCAATGCGGTTCTCGGGAATTGGCAAGTCAACGTAATTGAGAAGGCCACAACTGGTTTCCCGCTCTTCGTGGTCGACAGCAGCAATCCCTCGGACGTGAACTTCATGTGGAACGGAAACGTTCTTGACCGTCCGAATCAGGTGGGCGATCCGAACAAAGCTGGGCCGGTAGCCAGTAACCCAGGTTGCTCGGCCCCGTCTCAGATCCATACGATTGAAAATTGGTTCAATCCATGCGCGTTCGTGAGTGCTCCTGCTGGAGAACTTGGAGACGCCGCTCGTGCTCCCATCTCCGGACCTCGCTTCGTGAATACGGATTTCTCGGCGATCAAAAATATAATCTTGCCTTGGCGAGAGGGGCTGAGCATGCAGTTCCGGGCTGAGTTCTTCAATCTGTTCAACCACGCTCAGTTCTTCTTGCCGGGAGGGGCGAGTGGCATGCAAGACATAAACTCTCCGTCGACCTTCAGTGTGATTTCTGGCACGGTCAACAACCCGCGCGTGGTTCAATTTGCCCTCAAGCTCAACTTCTGAGTGGCTGGGTAAGCATTTCATGGTTCGGGCAGACGGGCATCGCCTGTTCTGCCCTTCACTTTTGTAGGGCTGAGTCATGGGAGGAATCATGCAACTTCATATCCGCGGCGCGGTTCTGGCAATGCTTTTCGCAGGGTTTCTTGCCAGCTCCGCCACAGCGCAGAAAATCAAAGTCATCGTCGATCAGGACGCTCGTGGTCCCGGAACCAGCGACCAGCAGGCGATTCTCGTCTTCCTGCAATCAGAAAAATTCGATGTTTTGGGCATCACTACGGTTAGCGGGGATCAGTGGGTGAAGGAAGAAACGCAGCACGTGCTTCGCTTGCTTGAGATCGCCGATCGCACCGACGTTCCGGTGTATCAGGGCGCGGAGTTTCCGCTGATCAATTCCAAGGAAGAGTCCGAGCGATGGGAAGCGATGTACGGCAAGTTCGAGTACAAGGGCTGTTGGACCGACAAGTTTAGAGCGAACCGCTCAATCATTTATGAAATGCCATATCATGATCCCGACGTTGTGCCGCCAATGCCCGAAGGCGAACCGCATCTGGAAGCGCATCCCGGCACCGCCGCTCAATTCATCATTCAGATGGTGCATAAGTATCCGCACGAAGTTGTGCTGTGGGCGGGCGGCCCGCTGACGAATTATGCGCTGGCACTGAAACTGGACCCGTCGGTCGCGACGTTGGCAAAAGAATTTGTGCTCATGGGCGGAGGACTCTACGCGGATAAAGGCGCCATCGACAAAGGCGCAATCAACGGCCGCCGCGAGTTCAACTGGTGGTTCGATCCCGAGGCGGCGCGAATCGTGTTGCGAGCGCCATGGAAAAAGCTGACTATCACGCCGATCGACATCTCGGTGAAGACTCGCTACACCCCCGAGATGAAGGCCGAGATCGCCAAGGCGAACACTCCCATCACGCAGTACCTGGATAAATATTCGCTGCCCGGCTATATGTGGGACGAAATCGCCGCCATCGCGATCATCGATCCGTCGATTATCGCCGGACAAAAACAGCTGTACATGGATATCGATATCGACCACGGCGCCGGTTATGGCAATACGCTTTTCTGGGACGCTTCTGCGACCGTCCCGCCCTACGAGCGGCTGGCAACCGTGCAGTTCGACATCGACGCGCAGAAGTTCTACAAGATTTACACGGACCTGATGACGCGACCGCCGGGTTCGGGCCAGAAGTAGGAATCGAAAGCGAAGCTGCTTGGTTGCGCCCTTCAAGGGTTGCAAGAGGTGGTCTCCGGGCTTCAGCCGGACATTTGAATCGATGCGAAAAATCAAGTTCTTACTTTCACTCATCCTCTGCCTAATCGCGACCATCTGTCTTGCACAACCACGCCGCAAGATCATCGTCAACGAAGATTGCTCGGGCCCTGGCGGAAGCAATATGCAAACCTTGCTCACGCTGATCCAATCCCCGCAGGTAGACGTGCTGGGAATAACGGTTGTCAGCGGAGATCAGTGGCGCGACGAGGAGGTCGCCCATACGCTGCGTCTGCTGGAACTCATTGGCCGCACCGACATTCCTGTCGTGCCCGGAGCTGAGTTTCCCCTTGTGCGTACGCGAAGGGAAGCGCAGACGTGGCAGGAGCGTTATGGCAAGGTCGCCTATGCCGGAGCGTGGGACGACCGCTGGTGGCATCAGGCTTCTGTCATCCCGCCAATGCCCGAGGGCCAGCCGACAACGAAGCCTGCGGATGAAGACGCTCCGCATTTTCTCATCCGCATGGTGCACAAGTATCCGCACGAAGTGACGATCTATGAGGGCGGGCCAATGACGAACCTCGCACTCGCGATCTCGCTCGACCCGGAATTCCCCGAGTTAGCGCAGGAACTAGTCTTTATGGGCGGAAGCCTTGGCCCTCAGACCGACAATCCGGAGTTCCTGAACAATCCGCGGCACGAATTCAATTTCTGGTTTGATCCGGATGCCGCGGCGGTTGTGCTTCGCGCGCCATGGAAGAAGATCGTCTGCACCCCGGTCGACATTTCCGTGAAGACTCACATGACGGCGGCGATGGTGAAAGAAATCGAAGCGGCCGGGACCCCGGTTGCGAAATACATTTCTCGATTCGCGATGCTGACCCCGGGCGCCGATATTATGTGGGACGAAATCACCGCCGCTGCCTGGCTTGATCCCTCGATCATTACGAAGAGCGATGCCCGCTATATGAGCGTCGATCTCGACCGCGGTCCCGGATACGGCGACACGCTGACCTGGCCGGTGAAGGGCGATCTGCATCCGGAGACGCAGGTGGTCGAAATTCAGTTTGATTTGAGCACCGAGAAGTTTTATCGCATGTTTATCGATCTGATGAAGGCGCCAACTCCGCGCCCGTAGCGGATGGTGCTGGCACTGAATCTGCGAACGGCTTACAATAAATGTTTGCGGTTATTGCGGAAAATGTCTCCTATCCCCGACGATCTCGTTACCGTTAAAGACGACATGGTTGCCTTCATTGAAGGCCATGGCATGCGCCGTTTCCACGGCTTTGTGGATTACGAAGAGGTGCAGTGTGTCATGTGGGAGATGGGAGACAATCCCGACGGCTGGAAGGACTTCGTTGAACTTGCCAAAGCCGCCGGAACCCCATTTCTCACTATGCATTCGTGGACTCTCGACCGCGAGGAACTCGACGAGATGGTGCAGAGGCTCACCAACTCCGAATTCACCGACGGCGATGATGTCGAAGATGCGCGCTGGCTTCGGGCCCACGTCGGCAAAGTAGGATACCTCCAGCTGGGCTGGGCCTACCAGGGTTCAATGTTCCTCTGCGAAGTCAGCACCGACTGGTACGAGCGCTACCAGCACTTGCTGGAAGTTTCCGACGAATTTGGCGGCCTCACCATGGATGAGCCCGACCAGGACGAAGAGAACTAGGATCCCCTCCGAGCTTTTATCGTAACTCTGCTTTTACACCGGGTCGCACATCTCTCCGTGGAGTAGACTTCTCCATCGCCCATGCAATGGATTCCCAAGCCACTTGATCCGACCCAGGTCGCCGCTCTTGTTTCTTCGTTGCAGACTGACTCGACGTTTCGTGGAACTTCTCCGTCGTGGTCGGCGCATATCCTGGCGCGCTTGCTGGTGCGTCGCGGGATTACGGATGCAGATACGGCACAACGTTTCCTGACTCCTTCCATTTCTCAGCTTCACTTGCCCGAGCAGATGGCGGGTCTCCAAGCCGCAGTGGATCGGCTCGACGCAGCGATTGAGCGCAAAGAGACGATTCTGATCTACGGCGACTACGACGTCGACGGGACCATGGCGGTCATCATTCTCAAGACCGCGATCGAGCTATGTGGCGGAACAGCCGATTTCCACGTTCCGCATCGTATCCGTGAAGGCTACGATATGCGCGACGACGTGATTGAGCGGGCCGCCGCAGCGGGCACTCGCCTCATCATCAGCGTCGATATGGGCATTCGCGCATTTGCCCCCGCCGAAACGGCGCACCGGTTGGGCGTCGATCTGATTGTCACCGATCATCACCTGCCCGGTAGCGATGGCGTGCCGAACGCGCTGGCCGTAGTGAACCCCAATCAGAGAGGCTGCGAATATCCGTACAAATATCTGTGCGGCGCCGGGGTAGCGTTCAAGGTTGCGCAGGGACTGATGCAACGGCGCCTGGACTCCAAAGATTACTCGAAACTCTTGCTTTCGTTCATGAAGGTTGTGGCGATTGCAACCATCGCCGATGCCGTGCCGCTGACTGGGGAGAATCGAATCTTCGCTGCGCTGGGTCTTGAGGCCCTACGCCGGGCTGTGAATCCTGGCCTGAAGGCGCTATTGGAAGCAGCGCAGATTTCCGCCAATCGTCCACCGACCGCGGGAGAAATCGGATTCCGTATCGCGCCCCGCATCAATGCTGCCGGACGGATGGACGTTGCTCGGGACGTGATCGAGCTGTTCAGCGTCAAGGATGCAGTTCGCGCACGGGAATTGGCGGCCAAACTCGACCAGTTGAATACTGATCGACAGGAGGAAGAGCGCCGCATCCTGAAAGCGGTCGAGGAACGCTTCAGCGGCGATCCGGCACTCTGCGATGCTTACTGCATTGTCATTGACGGAGAGGGATGGCATCGCGGTGTCATCGGTATTACGGCAACCCGGATTGTGGAGCGTTATAACCGGCCGACTCTTGTCATCTCACGTGAGGGTGAGGAGGCCTTCGGTTCGGGCCGCTCGATCCGGGCCTTTCATCTGCTCGAAGCCATTGAGTCCTGCTCGAACTTATTCTCCCGCTACGGCGGCCACTCCCATGCGTGTGGCTTCGCCATGCCGGCGGCTAATATCGAGGAATTGCGCGCCCGGCTCAATCAATTCGCCCGCGCTCGTCTCACTCCGAACGATTTCAATCCGATCCTCGATCTGGATGCAGAACTAAGTCTTGCCGAGGTTACGCCGGAATTGTTTCGATCTCTCCAATTGCTGGAGCCTTACGGCGTCGGAAATCCTGAGCCTGTGTTCGCAGCTCGTGGAGTTCAATTGACCGCGCCTCCCAGAATCCTGAAAGACAAGCACGTCAAGTTGAAAATCAAGGCCGGTTTGAGTGCAGAACCGGCAGAAGAATCGACGGAGCTTTCCGCGGCCGCCATTGTTGCGACTCCGCGCTGCCATCCTGACAGTTCTTCGATTCGACGCAGCGAACGAGCGGCCGCAGTCGCCGAAGTACAAGGCGCAATTTCTCCTAAGGCCGGGAATGGTCTGAGCTCGAAAATTACTTTCGATGCGCTCGGGTGGCATATGGCAGAACGCCTGCAGGAAAGCCCGCTCTTGGCCGGGGACACGATCGACATTGCATTCACCATCGGAAACAACGATCATCCGGAATACGGTGGTTTGGAACTCTCACTTCGCGATTTCAAGGCGTCGGATCGCTAACGTTGCCGGGGATGAAGAGACTCCTCGTTGCCCGAGCAGGTAGCTGATTAGGCGGCGCGAGGAGGTCTAAGCCACTCACCATAAGTGGTAATGCCCATTCCTCCGCTCCATCTGCACGCCGACTTCGAAAAGCGATGCGAGCCGGCCGACCTCAAGAATCTTTTCTTTTGGTCCGTCGGCAATCACGCTGCCCCGGCTCATCAGGACGACCCTCTGTATCTCAGGCACAATGTCGGCCAGTTCGTGAGTCACCAGGATGATCGCAGTTCCCGATCGGGCGAGAGCGCTCATGGTTTGGCGAAGGTTCCGCTGGGCGGCCAAATCCAAAGAATTGCAGGGCTCATCAAACAGCAAAGCTCGTGGCTTATGAACCAATGCCCGTGCAATCAGCACTCGGCGCGCCTCGCCCGATGACATCTCGGACACCGATCGATCCGCGAGATGCGAAATTTTCAATTCCGAGAGAGCCGCTTCGGCCAGCCTGGCCTGTTCCGGTTGAACTTTGTGATTGGAATAAACTGCTGTACTGCTGAAGAAACCAGATAGCACGACATCGCGGCCGCCCGCATCTCCCGTGCATAACAGCATGAGGTCGTTCGATACGATTCCCAGCCGCGAGCGTAGTTTGAAGACATCCCAGCTCTCTTCGCCCAGAATGGAGAGCGACGATTCGGGCCGTGCCACCGGATAGCACTCCCGCGTGATCGTCTTGATGAGCGTCGATTTGCCGCAGCCATTGGGGCCGAGAATGGCCACGTGCTCATCGGCCTCAATCCGCAGGCTGAAGTCATCAAGAGCGATTTTCTGCCCGCGCATTACGCGCAGGTTGCGGAAATCCAGTAGTGGCGGAGTGTCTTGCATCGAGTCCGTACCCAGAGTGCAGCAAATTCAAATGTACCAACAAACTACCAACCGGCAACTGAGAAGCGATCCCATAGATGAAGAAAGGGAGTAAAGTCAGTTTCCCTCACGGGCGGAAGCCCGCATCTTTGCGGGCCTCATCGGCACGGCTGGAGGCCCGGCCGTTCCAGAACCATTTATGAGATAGCCTCTGAGAACTGTTCTACACTGAAGCCACATGCCCCTTCCGATCTACAGTCTTCGGCGGCTGCTGGCGGGCACGGCCATCCTGTTGACGCTTTTTGTCGCGGGAATGTATTTCTACGCCCGTTCGAAGGCAATAAACGTGCTCAAGACGATTCCCGGCAAGATCGGATACGACATCCAGCAGACTGCCAAAGGATTTCAATTTTCCAAGTCCGACGGGAAACGCACACTTTTCACGGTCGAAGCCAGCGATTTGAAGCAGTTCAAGCTTAACGGCAATGCGGAACTACACAACGTTAACATCGTTCTTTACGGCCGCGACTCATCCCGCTACGACCAGATTCACGGGGACGACTTTTCCTATAACCAGAAGACGGGAGACGTCACCGCAAAGGGCGAGGTGCAAATCGATCTGGTTTCAAACCCCGCAGGCACCGTCAGCCCGGACCAGTCGGTTCCCAAAGAGGTGAAGAATCCGATCCACCTTAAAACCCGCAATCTTGTTTTCAACAAAGATTCCGGCAACGCGTCGACGGATGAGCGGGTTGAGCTTCGCACCCCCCAGGCCAGCGGTTGGGCGGTAGGAGTGCAGTACTCCGGGAAGAGCAACTCGCTGACGCTCGAATCCCAGATACATATCGAATTACCTGGGCGCAACGCGGCCGCTCTTACCGCAACGCACGGCATCATCACAAACGATCCGCGCGAAATCGTTCTGGACCATCCTCATCTGAAACGCGCCTCGGGGACGATGACAGCAGATCGGGCCGCGATATATCTCGGCGCAGACAATCAGGTCGAACGGGTGTTAGCCACGGGCAATGTCGATAGCGAGACTCGGAGTGGAGCGGCAAACCTCACCTCGTCGAATGCCCATGAGGCCGCCAAGGCCATGGTGGAGACGCATAGCCGGGCGGACGAAGCCAACCTGCTCTTTGACTCCGATGATAATGTCCTGAGCACGGCCACTCTCACCGGCAATGTCCACGTAGAGCAGGGCGGCGCGCAGCCGATGGCAGGCGATGCCGGCCGCGTCATTCTGGATTTTGCAGGCGACAACGAACTGCAGACCGTGCATGCCCTCGACGGCGCTCACTTGAAGGAGCGGGCGTCCGCATCGAGCGAGAGTGGACAAAAGGGAGCCGCTAATGGACCTCAGGATTTCGAACTCACCGCCCCAACCATCGACTTCAAGGTCGAGCAGGGAAACATCCTCAAGCACGCGGTAACTTCGGGCCCGGCGCAGATGGTGATCACACAGACTCCGGCAAATGCTTCGGGAACGACTGCCTCTGGACAGCGAACTGTGGTTACGGCGGGAAAGTTCGACGCCGACTTTGCGGTTTCGGACGGGCGCAACCACCTGGCGAGCGTTCGCGGAGCACCCGGTGCGCGAATCGTGAACTCCAGTCCCGGACAGCCCGACCGCACCAGCACCAGTGAGTCGGTCGAGGCATCGTTTCTGCCTCAGGGTGGCGTCGACGTCCTCACGCAAAGAGGCAACTTCGTCTATTCCGATACGCAGACTCCCGACAAGCGCACCCGAGCCTGGGCGAATCTCGCCCGCTACACACCAGGCACACGACTGCTCGTTCTCACCGGGGACCCGCGCGTAGAGAACGCGGGCATGGAGACGACTGCGAACTCGATCCGCATCGACCGCACCACGGGCGATGCTTCAGCCGATGGCGACGTCAAAAGCACCTACAGCGACTTGAAAGAACAGCCAGATGGAGCGTTGTTGGCTTCGTCCTCGCCCATTCACGTGACCGCGCAGAAGATGACGGCGCACAACAATCCCGGCATCGCCCTTTACACCGGCAAAGCTCGCCTCTGGCAGGATTCAAACATCATCGAGGCGCCCTCCATTCAGTTCGACCGCGATCGTCGTTTCGTGACCGCTCAAGGAACGCCTTCTCAGCCAGTGCACACGATTCTCGTTCAGCAGGAAAAGCCCGGGCAGGAGAAGTCCGAGGCCGCTAGTGTTGCGAATTCCAGCAAGAAGGAGAAATCGCCGCTCGGAGGATCAAGTCCCATCACCATCACTGCCAGGAAGCTCACCTACGCGGATTCTGAGCGCATAGTCCATTACGATGGAGGCGTGGTAGCGAACGGAGTGGATTTCACGGCATCTGCAGATTCAGCGGACGCGTTCCTTTTACCGCTCAGCCAGAGTTCGCCAAGTCACTCAGCTGCAGGCACCGGACAGCTCGATCATCTGATCGCTCAGGGCAAGGTTTTGATCCAGCAGCCAGCCCGCCGGGCCGAGGGTCAGAAGCTGGTTTATACGGCGGCGGATGAGAAGTTTGTCCTGACGGGTGGTCCGCCTAGCATTTTTGATGCCGAACGTGGCAAGATTACCGGGGTTTCGTTGACTTTCTTTAGACGCGATGATAGGGTGCTCGTAGAAGGCGAAGCAAGTCCATCTGTGGTAACGACGACGCGAGTGGCACAATAATTGCTTGTAGCTGGCACGATAAATGCGTACCCTGGCCACTGAAGAAATTGGCAAATCATATCGTGGCCGCCGCGTTGTAAATGGGGTCAGCCTGACCGTCGAGCAGGGCGAAGTTGTTGGTTTATTAGGCCCTAACGGCGCAGGCAAGACTACCACGTTTTACGCAATTGTAGGCCTGATCCCGCCTGACACTGGCCGCGTGCTTTACGACGGTCAGGACATCACCGACGTTCCCATGTATCTCCGGGCCCGTCAGTATGGCATCAGTTATCTCCCGCAAGAAGCCTCGGTATTTCGCAAGTTAACCGTAGAAGAAAACATTCTCGCAGTGCTGGAGGCGCAGCCGATTTCATGGCACGAGCGCCGCGAGAAGATGGAAAAGTTCATCGACGAGTTAGGACTGGAGCACATCCGCCAGAATCGCGGATACGCCCTTTCCGGTGGGGAACGGCGGCGCGTGGAAATTGCCCGCTGCCTGTGCATCAATCCCACCTTCATTTTGCTGGACGAACCGTTTTCGGGGATCGACCCCATCGCCGTGCTCGACCTGCAGAAGATTATCAGCAGCCTGCGGGCCAGCGGCATCGGAGTTCTGATCACCGATCACAACGTGCGAGAAACACTTTCGGTCACCGACCGGGCGTACATCATCGATGACGGCAGGATTTTCCGTCAAGGCCAGCCCGGCCAGTTGGCCAGCGATCCGGAAGTAAGAAAGGTGTACTTGGGCGAGAGTTTCTCGCTGGTGTGAGAAGAGCGTCGTCAGTCGCTAGTCGTTGGCCGTTCGCAAAACGGCCGCGACGAAAGGCTAACGGCCAACGACTAACGACTAACGACATGGTTTTGTTACAGCACAGACTCAGCGTCAAGCTCTCGCAGCGCCAGATCCTTACCCCGGGCCTGGTGCAGATGGTATCTGTCCTTGCGCTCAACAAGCTTGAGCTCAAGGACATGATCAATACCGAGATGGTGGAGAACCCTGTCCTTGAGGAACTCGAAGACTCGGTTCCTCTGCTTGACGAGGTAGGTAAGAAGGAAGAAGAGCGCGATCGCGAAACTGCCGCTGCTCCGGAAGAAAATCCCATCACCGCAGTAGAGAAGAAAGATCCGTTTGAGGAAATCGATTTCGGATCATTTTTCCAGGACTATCTCGATCCTGGATATCGCACGCACAGCGAGATGGAGGATATCGAGCGCCCATCGTTCGAAAACTTCCTTTCGAAGCCCAGCAATCTGACCGATCATCTGTCCTGGCAGTTGGGGGCGTTGAGCTTGCGTCCGGAAGTCCGCGAAGCTGCGGATCTGATTGTCGGCAATCTCAACGAAGACGGATACCTGATTGCCAGCGAAGATGAATTGCTGGGCGTCGCCCCCCCGGCAACGCCGGAAGCCGACATGGAGACGGCCAAGAACATTGTGAGCGAGGCACAGGCGCTCGGTATTTCTGCCAGTGAGCCAGCGCCGGCGATTGGAGTCCAAGAAACAGCGGCAGACGATGTAAGTGCAGCGGAGCTAGACTCCTCGCCTGAGGCGGATTTCGGCATCACCGCGTCTCCGGAACTTCGCGCCGAAGTCTCCTTGTCTTCATCTTCGCTGGCAGCGTCGGGAAACGGGGCTGCGGCGGTTGCGCCCGCGCCTGAACCGGCGGCTCCTCTCACGTCTATCTACAAGCCAAAATTCACCGTTGCCGACTTGCAGGAGGCCTTGCAGGTCGTTCAGCAGCTTGATCCTCCGGGCGTCGGCTGTCGCGACCTTCGCGAATGCCTGCTCGCGCAGCTTCGTTTTCATCAGGTCCAATTGGCGCAGCACAAGAACGGCAATGGCACCGCGCAGGTTTTGCAGGACGCCATGGCCGTGGTCGATCAGCATCTGAAGGGGCTACAGAACAAGCAGCATAAGGAGATCGCCAAGGCGATCGGACGTCCCATCGAAGCCGTTCAGGTAGCGCTGGACTATATCCGCACGCTCGATCCCCGGCCCGGCCTGCGCTACAACAAGGTCCAAGCCCGGCTGATCGAGCCTGATGTCGCCTTCGTCAAGCACGGCGACGAATGGCTGGTCATCATGAACGACGAAGACCTGCCGCAGCTTCGTCTCAATCCGGCCTACAAGAAATTAGTGACGCGCGACGGCACCAACGACAAGAACACCCGAGACTACGTCAAAGAGCGCTACAAGAGCGCGATTCAGCTGATCAAGAACATCGAACAGCGCAAGCAGACGATCACGAAAGTTTGTTACTCGATCGTAGCCCGGCAGCAGGAGTTTCTCGAGCTGGGCATCGATCACCTGAAACCGATGATGATCAAGGAGGTGGCCGAAGAAATCGGCGTGCATCCTTCGACGGTAAGCCGTGCTGTTGCCAGTAAGTACGCCCACACTCCTCAGGGCGTATTCGAGCTGCGATATTTCTTCAGCGAGAGCGTGCAAGGCCCCGAGGGCGGCGGGACATCGCTGCTGATCCTCAAGCGGCGGGTCAAGAAGCTCATCGAAGAAGAAGATCCCACTCGTCCGTTGACCGACGAGCAGATCACCCGCATCCTGCAGTCGCAGGGAATTCAGGTGACCCGCCGCACGGTCGCCAAATACCGCGAAGACATGCGCATCCCGAGCACACACCAGCGCCGGGTCAAGAAATGACTTGGTAATTGTTGTAATCGGGTAATTTGGGAATTTTAAAACCCGATTGCTCGTGCGAGTTCCTTCCAATTACCAAATTACCCAATTACACAATCGTAGTGAATGCAGTGCCCGTTATACCTCATCTAAACGACATGGAGGGGCGCTCATGAACGTGGAATACACCGGAAGACAGTACGAAGTGACCAACGCCATCCGCAAGGAAGTGGAAACCGGCCTTACGAAGATCCGCAAAATTCTGGGCGATAAGTTTGAAACCAAAGTTATCCTCGCCGTCGAGAAGCACCGCCATAAAGCTGAAATCACGATTAATCCCCGCAACGGTCCTTTGGTCGGCCTCGCTCAGGCTAAGGACATGACGATTGCAGTCAACGAGGCCCTTGACCATCTGGAAAAGCAGGCCATCAAGCACAAGAGTCGATGGCAATCCAAGAAACGCTCCGCCCGCAAGACTGAGGAAGCCAACAAGTGGAATGGGCAATCTGCGCAAGAGGAAATTCAGACTGCCGTCGGTCTCTCGGAGAAGACGGCGGTGCCGGTGCTGGTCCACAAATATCCCGCGGTCGCGAAGACCACGGAGGTACACCTCATTCGCTCCGACGAAGCCGTCGCTATGCGCCCCATGACCCTGGAGGAAGCAATCAAGGAAGCCCACTTCAAGGACCGCGACGTGTTCGTATTCCGCGATCCAAAGGGCAAAGTGATGGTCCTGCACCGCGCCAAAGACGGCAAGATGCAGCTGATCGAAGTCCCGTAGAACCGCCCTCAGCTTTAAGCCGTCGGCCGTTCAGCAAAATATCGGTGCCCCACTTCTGGCCAATTTTGCGAGAAGTGGGGATTCTCTTCTCGACCTTATTTCGACCTTATTCCCGTGCGGCACTCTTCAGAACCAGGTGAGCAGATGGATAGCCGGCCTATGTCAGCCGCAAGTACGTCGTGTACGGCTGATCTTCCAGCGTCGTAAACGTCACCATCTTCAGGGGAGAGTTTGGCGTTGGAATATGCCATAAGCCTTGCGCCATTTTCTTCGCCGCCAGCAGCTGTGCTCGCGTCACGGCAGGCTGCGATTCCTCGATCGCGAACAGAACTTGCGGACCAACCATGAGGGCCACCGTGTCTGGATGCTGGGCATCAATCGCTTCCAGCCGTGGCTTCATCGGCAGTTCGAGCTCGATCCAGTCTTTGTCTTTCCACTCGCGCTGCAGCGTCGCAAACGTTCCGACTGCGACTTCCTGCCGTCTGCCGTTCACTGCTACCGCAGCACCCTCGGCCCACGCAGGAATTCTGAAATTCAGAGCGAACTCCGTTGGCTTCGAGGTCTTCACCTCGAACTCGATGTGCGCCTCATGTGGATACTCACTCATCTGCCTTAGTGAAACCTGTGCGCCATCCTGTGTCCAGCGCACAGTTGAAGGAATGTAGAGATTCACCCAGACCCCGTGCGGATCGCGAAAATACGTGCTGATGCGATAATCCGTCGCTACCTGCGGCAATGTTCCCGAGCAACACGGCCAACGATGCGGCGAATAAACCTTCGTGCCCTGGAAGTTGTAATCGGAGTAATAGAACGCTTGCCCGTCCGGTTGCAACGGTTTTGCCCCGAGGACGGTGTTGTACATGATGCGTTCCATGCTGTCGCCGTACCGCGGATCGCGCGTCACCCGCAGCAGATATCGTGTCAGCTTGAAATGCGCATAAGATCCGCACGGCGTCTCGAAGCTGCTGTGCGTCTTCGTAAGGCTATCGTAAACATCCGGACTATCCAGCTTTCGCAACAGTTCGTCCGGGCCCCATCCGCCCGTCGCAAAGCTCTGCGCCAGCACCATGTCAAAACCGTTCTTCGCGGCGTGCAAATATTTTTCGTTGCCGAGAGTCAGATAAGCCTGCATCGCCGAACAAAGACAATTCACATGGCTGTAGGCGTGGCGTCCTGCCAGATCGTTCTCTCCAGCCGCCAGCCGGTCATAAAACGTCTCATTCAGATATTGCACGGCCAAGGCCCGATATCGGTCTCCGGCTCCGCGCTTATACGCCAGAAACAAATTTTCCGGCATCGTGTACGACTCATCCCACGACCACGAGACGTCTTTTCCCGGACGCCAATTTGTCCCATGCTCGACCGCATGACCGGGCAAGTGCGGCATCGCCGTGTCGGTCGTTTTCCCCAAAATGCCCCACGCCTGGGTATCGCCAACATATGTATGCGAGTCGATCAAGCCGCAGACCAGTTTGTCGTAACAGTAAGCAGGGAAGCGGTTCTTCGCGTAGAACTGACCGTCGATCGTCTTCGCATAAAGCTGATTCAGGCGGAGCACTTTGTCGCGCGCCGCCGCCGATCCGCTAATCGCGTAATAGCGCGCGAGCGCTGAGATCCACTGCCCGAACGTCGCTGAAGGCGCAAACCCAGCGTCGAATGTATGCCAGTCGTAATCTGGATCGTACCGATACCATCCGCCGAGATCTTCGCCTGGAGCGGGCTGACCAGCCATCGCCCGGAACGGCTTCAGCAGCGCGTCGTCGTCCAGACCCATCAGGACGGCAATCGTTTCCTGCAATTGCTGCTCATGGATCGGACTATTAAGGGAAATGTCGCCATAGCCAAACTCCTCCAGATACGAGGGACGAACGGGATCCGTCGCCGCAGGAGCGACTGGGAACGCAGACCCGCGCACTCCTGGAATTACGGCCGCAGCGGAAACAACAGCAGCCGACTGCAAGAATTTTCTGCGGGAAACGGAATGCAAGCGAGACATAGACTACTCCCGGCGCGGAATTACCTTGAAGACAACTCAGGATAGTCTACGACGGAAGGGAGCTAACAAAGGATGGAAGGAAATAAAAGGCGCGTCCACTTTGCGAGTCAGTATCAAGTTCCGACAGTCGAAAGGTGAAACCGTGCAACTTGGGAACCTAAAACTTAAAGGGCGAGCGCTACTTCTGATTCTCGCCTTCTTTAAACATGTACTTGATCGCCGGCTTATAGATCATCAAATTCGCTTCGCCGTCCTCGCGATTCACCTTAATGCAATTGCGGTCGTACCATTCGATGATTCCATGCACTTCTTCGCCGTCACGCAGGACGATGACCATCGGCGTCCGCGATTGCATCTGCTTCTGATAGTAAAAATTTTCGGCGTTAGTCTGCTCCGGAGGCGCCAGCTTCTTTCCCCCTCCTCCGCCCATGGGACGGTCCCCGCGTTCCATCCTCTCGGGGCGATCGGGGCGATCGTGCCGCTCCGGGCGCTCGCGCCGTTCCTGCATTTGTACGGGCGCCGAATTGTGATTTCCGTGATTCTCAACTCGCGGGAGAGTGGGGCGAATCAGTTTTCGGTTGCCGAAGTTTTCTCGCTCGACGGATTCACCGGTCGTTACGGGATCCATAATCAATTCCTTCATAAGTGGCGCTACCTTGGGTACACGCATTCGCACATATCAATGCCTCTGGGACCCAACGATTGCAATCGACGAAGGCGTGGGATTTACCCTAAAAGTACCACAGGACCCCATCCCTGACAATGCTCCCTTAGTGCCATATTAAGAAGTGTGCCATTTCTTGCACATCGCTAGAATATCGATTCTTCTTTAACTAGTCGTTGTCAGATCGGCTCCCCTGCGCTCACGTCCCAGCGCCGTAACGAGAGCCACCATTCCTGCAATTACAACGACCGTCCAGGCTAATACCGGGGCAAAATTTCCGCCGTACCGGTTCTCCGCCATTCTTGCCTGAATCACCGAATTCCACGACGAAAGCAAGTTCCCCATCTGGTATGCGAACCCCGGCAATGTTCCGCGTACCCCCGGAGGTGAAAGTTCGTTCAAATGCGCTGGAATCACGCCCCAGGCGCCTTGCACCATGAACTGCATCAGAAATCCACCGACAGCGAGCAATCCGACGCTACGCGAGTAGCTCCACAAGGGAATCGCCGGAATCGCCAGCAATGCTGCGATGATGATCGTACGCCGCCGTCCGATTTTCTCTGACAAACTGCCGAACAGAATCCCGCCCGCTAGCGCCCCGAGGTTGTAGACGATCACGATGAAGCTGACGGTTTTCGGAGCGAAGCCCAGATTCTTCTGCAAAAACGTCGGATAGAGATCCTGTGTCCCATGGCTGAACGAATTGAATGCGAACATCAGGACAACCAGGAATGCGAAAATTCCCGCATGCGACCAGATCTCTTTCCATAAGTGCTCTCCGGATTTTTTTGAGACCTGGCCCTGCAGCCAGGCGGGAGATTCCTTTACCCTTCGCAGAATGAACACAGCGAGCACGGCCGGCGTCGCTCCGACCACAAACATCCCACGCCAGCCGACGATTGGGAACAGCGTTCCATAAACCAGAGCGGCGATCAGATAGCCTACGACGTATCCCTCCTGCAGCAGGCCTGAGAAAAATCCGCGGCCTTCTGCCGGCAACGTTTCAAAGGCAAGGGCCGCGCCCACGCCCCACTCGCCGCCCATGGCGATGCCAAATAAAGCCCGCGTTATCAGGAATACATGGAAAGTTGGCGCGAAGGCTGATGCCAGTTCGAATATGGAATAGGCCACGATGTTGACCATCAGCGTCGGACGCCGGCCCACCCGGTCTGCCATCATGCCGAATAGAAAAGCTCCCAGCGGGCGCATCGCCAGCGTCCAGAAGACGGCGTGCATAATTGTCGATACTTTTTCGTGGAAATGTGCTGCCAGCGCGCTTACGCAGAAGACAAGGATGAAGAAATCGAAGGCATCCAGGGACCACCCCAGAAAGCACGCGACGAACGTATTCCGCTGTGGCGAACTCAATCGCCGAAAGTGCCCAAGAAATTCCATACCTTTTTGTCCGACTACGTGCCTTGTGTGGTTTTAGCTCACCATCCTCGACGCGACAGCGGATGCTAGCATAAGCTTTCATCCGACAATCAAAAATCAACAATCGAATTTCCCATGCCAGAACTCGATCTCCCGCAACGACAGGCTACTGACACGCTGATGCTCACCGGCTTCTGGTACCGGGCACTGCCCGCCGACCGGGTTCATCGCAACCAACTCCACAAGGCCACACTGCTCGAGCTTCCACTTGTCATCGGCCGCGACCGCCAAGGCAAAGCTTTCGCGCTCCGTGACTCCTGCCCGCATCGCGGCATGCCGCTCAATTCCGGCCACTTTGACGGAGAGAATCTCGAGTGTCCCTACCACGGCTGGCAATTTGATGTTCACAACGGACAGTGCCAACTCATCCCCTCGCTCACGTCGGACCAGACACTCAAAATCGATCGCATCTATGCCGGCAGCTATCCTTGCGAAGAGCAGGACGACTTCATCTGGGTTTACATCCCCGATCCCGGGCCGCCCAGTGCGGGATTCATCAAGCCCGTAGAAGCCTGCGAGCCCGCGCCTACAATCGAGAAATTCAGCTCGAAGTACAAGCTCGCCTACCTGCAGGCCGAGATGCCAGTCAGCATCGACCACGGCATCATCGGACTGATGGATCCGGCTCATGGACCTTTTGTCCATCAGGCGTGGTGGTGGCGCAGCCGGCACAGCATCCACGAGAAGCAGAAGCATTTCGAGCCGATCCCCAATGGATTCCGCATGAGCGCACACACTCCGAGTTCCAACTCCGCGCCCTACAAGCTTCTGCGCCTCTACGCCGATGCCGACTCCATCACGACGACCATCGACTTCGTTCTGCCCAACATTCGCACCGAGACTATTCGCGCCGGCAAGTACTGGTTCTCCAGCCTGACAACGGTTACGCCGATCGCGCGCACTCACTGCCGCATCGACGTCGTCGCCGCCTGGAACCTGTTCCGCTGGCTCCCGTTCGTTCCCGGCCTGCTGAAATTTGTCTTTGGAAAATTCGTTGAACAGGATCGCCGTACGATGGAAATGCAGGCGGAGGGCCTGAAGCACAACCCGCACCTGATGCTGATCGACGACGCCGACCGCCCCGCCAAGTGGTATTTTCAGCTGAAAGCCGCGCACCTCGAAGCCAGGCGCACGGGCCAACCGGTGAAGCATCCGATGCAAGGCCCAGTCACGCTGAAGTGGCGTAGTTGAGCGATGGCGTTGGCGCGCCGAATACCCTGCATTCCCGCTAAATATTAGCCAGGGATGGCTGCGTCGACTCGATGTCAGTCAGGATTGTGCATTGAGCGCCCCACGCAACTTCAACGTGAATGCTATTCCCATGTCTCGCAAAATCGGCGAGACATGGGGCATCCAAGTGAAAGTGGTTCGGCTGGCAAAACTCCTACAATTTCGGCAGGACGATTCCCTTTTGCCCCTGATATTTGCCTTTGCGGTCGGCGTAGCTGGTTTCGCAGATTTCGTCGGACTCAAGGAAGATGATCTGGCAGAGTCCCTCATTGGCGTAGATTCGCGCGGGAAGTGGCGTGGTGTTGGAGATTTCGAGCGTGACGAAGCCTTCCCACTCGGGCTCGAACGGCGTGACGTTCACGATAATCCCGCAGCGGGCGTACGTGCTCTTGCCGACGCAAATCGTCAGCACGCTGCGGGGAATCTTGAAGTATTCGACGGAGCGCGCCAGCGCAAATGAATTCGGCGGAACGATGCAGATATCGGTCTGCACGGTGACAAACGATTTTTCGTCGAAGCGCTTGGGGTCGACGAGCGCATTGTTCACGTTGGTGAAGATCTTGAATTCGTCGGCTACGCGCAGATCATAGCCGTAGGAGGATAGGCCGTAGGAGATCACGCCCTCGCGCACCTGCTTCTCCGAGAAGGGGTTGATCATGTCGTGTTCGAGGGCCATCTTGCGGATCCAGCGGTCGCTCTTGAGCATGGAACTCCTTAAAAAATTGGGTAATTGGGAAATTTTGTAATTTTTGTAATTGGAGAACCGTGGGGCCGGAATCGCCTGGAGCGCGCGACAAAATCGCCCAATTACCAAATTACAAAATTACTCAATGCTTTTGGCTGGTGTGCCTGCCAGTTTACGGGATTGATGCTCCGGTTGACAATCTCCGTTATCTTCCTTAGCATCAATAACTTGAAGCACAACATTCACCCTGCACCCGGGAGCCCATTGTGATCAAGCTCGACATCATCAACGAAGTGGTAGCCAAAACCGGCATCACCAAGACCAAAGCGGAGTTGGCGGTAGAGACGGTGTTTGAGAGCATGAAGAAATCGCTGGCCACCGGCAATCGCATTGAGTTGAGAGGATTTGGCGTGTTCAATGTGCGTCCGCGGAAGACGGGAATCGGGCGGAACCCGCGTACTGGGGCAGAAGTTTCCATCCCACCGGGGCGAGCGGTGCGCTTCAAGCCCGGAAAAGAATTGCAGTCCATCGACTAAGCTAGCGGCTGAAGGCGGCGCGCTGAAACGCTATTCGCCGCAACATCGGATGTAGTTGCTTCGCCATCGGGACGAAGGCTGTTCTCCACAGCCGAAACCAATTTTCCTTCAAAACAATCGTTAAGGGACCGGGATAGCGCGCGGGAACTTCGCAGAACTGGCTCTTGAAACGGGCCAACGAACCGGGGCCGGGACCCATATTGTAGCGGCGCGCGCCAAGGCGATACATGTCTCTCATGGAGTGCCAGTGGAGGAATGCTGCCGAGTTGCGGTGCTCGGCGTCGAATGCCGCCAACAAACAATGGGCGGTGGTGCGATCGCGGACAATCAGCGTGCTGCCGACTGTCGCGCCGTTGAGGGTCACGGAATAGAGGCGGGCACGATTGTAGAACTGCGCTCCGCGCATGAGTTCGAGATAGAAAGAAAGCGGCCGCTCAAGCCGGAAATGTTTGCGCCGCGCGCATTCCTGATAAAGCCGCCAGGATTGTTGCATAGCAAACGGAGAGTCATCAGAGCGGAACTGATATCCCGCCTCGGTCCCGCGGCGAATCTTGCGCCGGGCCTCCCGATCGAAGCTGGCCAGAGTTTCTTCCTCGCCGTCATGCTGCTCGACGATGTAATCCTCCGACAGGATCGGGTAGTCGAGCATATAGGGAAAAGCATCCACATCAAAGGCATCGCCCACTGAGGCAAGTTCGGTGAGAACTTGTGGGTCCGAATGCGTGAAACGAAGGAACATGAATCCGTGAGCGCGCGCCCATGCAAATAATCCGCGCAACATTGACTGAGAAAGGGATGCGGAAGAACTCAGGTCCGCCGGGCCGCGGAAAATCAGGCCAACTTTGGCCGGACCGAATCCGATACTCAGGATAGTGACGAATGCCAGCGGATTGCGCGCAGAGCCGCATACAAGATAGCGGGGCGTCACCCAGAGGCGGCGGTAGGGCTCGTTCCAGAAGGGATATTGATATACCGAGGCGTCGGTGCGGCGAAGGATGTCATTCCAGGCGGGCAGGTCGTTGCGGTCGAGTTCAGACCAGTTGGCGCGAATCGCCGCACTCGTCGACCGGACCTCGATATCGGAAATCGGGGCAGCCAGACTCATCTGGGAGACCTATTTGGGGAGTAACGGTTGGTCGCGGAGGAAGCGATTCGCCGACACGACTACGCCAAGGGTGAATCAAGGCCCGTTTCGGTTGTGGGGAGACTGGGAACCCGAACGGTGCGTCCCGTGACGCGGTCCATGTTAGGCCATCTGTGATACCGGGAAAATAGCCTCTTGGTAATGGCACGAAAGTGCCAGAAGTAGGTGCGGGGTTTCGACATGGATTCGGCTTCCGAGTCGTTGGCCGCTTGTCGTTCGTCGTTGGATTGCGTTTGCCCCACTTTTCTTCTTGGGATCGGATCGGCTTGGCGCCTTCGATCAACCAAGATGTCATTTACAATGGAAGCGGCACGGGACCATCCGCGCCTGACGGCCGTTGAATATCTGCATGTCGGAACCTAATTCCCCGATTCCCACCACCACGATCGAGGTTTACTACGCCCTGCCGGTACCCGAGGGGCCGAGGCCTCGGGAGCGGTATTGGCTGCATGCCTTGCTGCTGATCCTGACATGCTTTACGACACTGGTCGTCGGGGCCCGGATGGAGTTCAACTTCCTGCACAACCTGCCCGCGTTCACGGCCGGGAACGAATACATTCCATTTTTTCCGATCGGATGGGTCCTGGCACGGCCTTCGCGATTGCTGTTGGGAATTCCGTTCTCGGCGACCCTGCTCATGATTCTGCTGGCGCACGAGATGGGGCATTACCTTTTCTGCCGGTACTACGGAATCCGGGCGACGCTGCCTTTCTTTATCCCGGCGCCGACTCTGATCGGGACGATGGGGGCGGTGATTCGGATTAAGGGTCGTATTGAATCGCGAGCCGCATTATTCGATATCGGCATTGCGGGGCCGATTGCGGGCTTTGTGGTGGCTGTCGCCACGTTGGGAGTGGCGCTGATATTCTCGAAGCCGCTGACGCCGGGGATGCCTCCGTCGGACCTGCGTATCGGATTGCCAGAGATCTTTTATTTCGTTCACGACATCTTGCGCGGAATCATGCCCGGACATGCCATTGCGGCTTTGCCGCTGAATCGAGTCTATTTGCATCCCACGGCGATCGCGGCATGGGTGGGCATGTATGCCACGGCGTTGAATCTCCTGCCCAGCAGCCAGTTGGATGGCGGACACATCGTGTACGCGCTGGCTCCGTCTGCGCATCGCGCGATCTCGTTAATCACGGTCGGAGTGCTGGTCTGTCTCGGTTGGTTCAACTATGTGTGGTGGTTCTGGGCGGGTCTGATTGTCGTGATGAACATCTTGACCTGGCGCCATGAGCAAGCGCCCGAATATCCCTCGCTGCCGCAAAGCCGATGGGCGCTGGGCCTGCTGGCGCTGGTAATGCTGGCGCTGACGATTACTGTCTCGCCGTTACAGCCCAGATAATCCTCATGGATTTGAACCGAAGACTTTCGGTGATTTCTTGTTGACACCCCTACCGTAGGCGCCTACCCGTAGACTTCACTATTGAAACGTTTTAATATTCCATCGCTATGAAAACTTTCCTGGCCCTGGTTCTGTTCTCCTGCTCTTTTGTTGGCACAGCGCCAGCTCAAGTCATCGTGGTCGACACGACTCATCCAACCAATCACTTCATTCCCCGGGAGACGTTGGGCGCAGGTGTCGATCGAATCGCGGTGGAGGCAATCGACAAAGATCTGCAGCAGCCGACTCTGGAACGAACGCAGGAATCAGGGTGGCAGCCGGTCACGTATAGACAGAACACAGAACTCGCCGTCGAGGCCTGGCACTGGAATCCGAAGGGAACGTGGAGCGATCCGAATGGCAAGGGATATTTCGTGGGATCGTCGACGCCGACGGAGACGATCCGGTATTCCTACGGATACAGCCTGCCGCGGCGCGGATTTACTCGCAACGATGGAACCGACACGGTTGGCTTCTCGCGACTGACCGATGGCGATCTTAGTACGTTCTGGAAGAGCAATCCCTATCTGACGCAACACTTCACAGGCGAGAGCGACTCGCTGCATCCGCAGTGGATCGTGCTCGACCTGGCGCAGATGCAGCAGGTAGACAGCATTCGGATTGCCTGGGGAGAGCCCTTTGCGAAACGCTACGCCGTCCAGTATTGGACCGGGGAAGATCCGATCCATGCCCCTACGCGCGGCGTGTGGGAGACGTTCCTTCAGGGAAACATGACGAACGGAAAGGGCGGCACGGAAACAGTGCGGCTGACGGCGACCGCGATGCCAGTCCGGTTCCTGCGGATATGGATGACGGAGTCGTCAAACACGTGTGATTCCGATGGCCCGGGAGATCCACGAAATTGTGTTGGATACGCGATCCGCGAGCTTTATCTGGGAACTACAACGAAGGGTGGCGCATTCCATGACATTCTGCGGCACACTCCGGACCAGGAACAGACCACAACGTACTGCTCGTCGGTTGATCCGTGGCACGAGGAATCAGATTTGGGATCGACGAAGCAGGCGCAGGTGGGATTTGATTTGTTCTTTACCAGCGGCGTTACGCGCGGGTTGCCGGCGATGATTCCTGTTGCCCTGCTCTATGAGACTCCGGAAAATTCGGCGGCGGAGATTGCCTATCTGGAGAATCGTAAATATCCGATTTCCTACGTAGAAATGGGAGAGGAAGCCGACGGCCAATACATGCTGCCTGAAGATTACGCGGCATTGTATGTGCAGTGGGCGACCGCGCTGCATAGGGTAGACCCATCGCTGAAGCTGGGCGGTCCATCGTTTCAGGGAGTAAATCGGGATATTGAAGTCTGGCCCGACGCGAGTGGCAGAGTGTCATGGCTCGGACGTTTCGTCGATTATTTGAAACAGCATGGACGCATGGGCGATCTGGCCTTCTTCTCGTTCGAACATTATCCCTATGATCCGTGCCGCATCCCGTGGGGCATGCTGTATGACGAGCCAGAACTGGTGAGCCACATCATGCAGGTATGGCACCAAGATGGGATCCCGGCGGACTTGCCAATGTTTATCACCGAAGGAAATCTGTCGTCGGGCGCGAGCGAAACGTTTCAGGATATTTTCGCGGGAGTATGGCTCGCGGATTATATCGGGTCGTTTCTGAACGCAGGCGGGAACGGAGTTTATTTCTTCCACTATCTGCCGCTGCATATGGAACCGGGATGCGACGGGTCTCCGGGAACGTTTGGGATGTTCACCATCAACAAGAATTATGAGATCCAGCAGCGGCTGGCACAGTTCTTTGTGGCGCAGTTGATCAACCAGGAGTGGGTACAGCCGAGTGCAGGCGAGCACGAGGTCTATTCCGCGAAAGGCGATGTTGAGGATGGCGCAGGGCACGAGTTGGTGACTGCGTATAGCGTCAGGCGTCCCGATGGGCAGTGGGCGGTGATGCTGGTGAACCGGGATCAGGAAGTTGCCCATAAGGTGCGAATCTCATTCAACGGCAAGGACGGGAAAGAGGAAAACTTTACCGGACCGGTCGAGATTGCGACGTTCGGGAGCGAGCAGTACCACTGGCATCCATCACAAATGCGATTCGAAGCGCACGCCGAACATGCCGCCGAGCGATCGGTTGTGGCCGTCACGAAGGGCTGGGCGGAGCCGGATGGACCTATTGCGCGCACGAAGGAAGATGCGGGCCGCGACAGCATGTATGAGATCCCGGCAGCCTCGGTCGTGGTCGTTCGCGGATCGGTCGGGCGTTGAGACGTGTTTGTGGCGAAGCTTACATCAGCCAGACAGCATCCACGTCGACGATTACTTGCGTACGCGGAATCTTCTGTTGGGCGGCGTGAGCAAGCATCGCACGCAACGTAGTGTTGAGCTTTTCGCGGCTCGGAGATTTCAGTACAAAGTGGTAGCGGTAGTCGCGCTTGAGGCGCACGATCGGCGCGGCCGCGGGTCCGAGAACGCGCACTCCTTCGTGCCGAGTCTGATCGAACCACTTACCGATTTTGCCAGACCACTGCAGAGCGTCATCGAGACTATCGCTACGTACCAGGACATTGGCGAGCGCCGAGTAAGGCGGATAGTGCATCCAGTTGCGGAACTGAAGTTCCTTCTCGTAGAAACCGACAAAGTCGTGATGGGCGGCGAACTGAACGGCATAGTGATCCTGAAAATACGTCTGCAGAATGACTTTGCCGGGGGCCTGTCCGCGTCCGGCGCGTCCGGCAACCTGGGTTAGCAGTTGGAAGGTGCGTTCGGCGGCGCGGAAATCCGGCAGGCCGAGGGCAACATCGGCGCCTACAACACCGACGAGAGTCACACCGTGAATGTCGTGGCCCTTGGCGATCATTTGCGTGCCAACAAGAATGTCGAGTTCGCCTTCGTTGAGCCCGGCGAGAGTCCGCTCGAAATCTTCGTGTCCCCGAACTGTGTCGCGATCGAGGCGGGCGATGCGCGCCTGTGGAAACATGCCGTGCAACAACTCTTCGAGTTTTTCTGACCCTGTACCCAGAAAATAAACGTATTCACTGCCGCAGTGAACACAGGCCTTTGGAACGGGCGCGGTGTAGCCGCAGTAGTGACAAACCATTTTGTGTTTACGCTTATGGTGGGTAAGCGCGATGGCGCAGTTGTTACATTCGAGCTTCTTGCCGCAGGTGCGGCAGAGAACGACGGGGGAATATCCGCGGCGGTTGAGCAGGACCATGACCTGCTCTTTGCGGCTAAGGCGCTCTGTAATTTCGGCGGCAAGCCTGCGGGATATGACCTGCTCGTGCCCGGTCTCCTGAAATTCGAGGCGCATGTCGACAATCTCGACTTCTGGCAACGGGCGTTGCTCCACGCGGTCGGGTAATTCGATCAGCGCATACTTGTTCTTCTTCGCGTTGAAATACGATTCGAGCGACGGAGTGGCCGATCCGAGCACGACGACGGCGTTCGACATCTTGGCGCGCATGACGGCAACGTCGCGGGCGTGATAACGGGGCGTTTCCTCCTGCTTATAGGACGAGTCGTGTTCTTCGTCGACGATGATGAGGGCCAGATCCGCAACCGGGGCGAAGACTGCCGAACGCGTCCCCACTACGATGCGGGCTTCTCCGCGCTTGATCCGGTGCCACTGTTCGGCGCGTTCTCGGTCAGAGAGCGCGGAGTGCAGGATCGCGACTTCGTCTCCGAAAATCTGATGAAGGTCGGCGGCGACGGCGGGCGTGAGGCCGATTTCCGGGACGAGAAGAATTGCGCACTGTCGCGCTTCCAGGACGGAGCGCATGGCGGCGAGGTAGACCGCTGTTTTGCCGGAGCCGGTTACGCCGTGCAGCAACATGCCGGAAAACTTTCTGGCGGAGACAGCATCCCGAACCCGGGCAAGCGCGGACTTTTGCGGCATGTTGAGATCGAAATCGAAGAGAGCGGGACGCGGTTTCGCGCGCGAGACGGTGAAGTCAGCGAGTTCGTCTTCGATTTTGATAACGCCGCGCTTAACAAGCGTGCTGAGAGTCGTCCGCGGAACATCGAGGGATTGCAGGGTTTCGACGGGGAGGCGTCCACCCGAGGCGGCGGCCAGCGCATCAACAATTCTGCGCTGATTCTCGTTCAGTTTTCCTTCGGAGGAGATCAGCACGGATATCTTGACGGTGCGCTTGGCGTCTTGGACGGCGGAGAGATCTTCGCGGGTGATCCATTTTTTCCGGACCATGCCTTCGAGGATTGTGCGGGACGCCCCGGTGGCCGATCGGAGTGTTGCTTCTCGGATCAGTGGGCCCTGAACGCCGGAAGCATTGCCCTGATGCGGATCGTGATGCGGAGCGGGGGCTGGCGCGAACTCCGGTTCATCGGCACGGCTTGCGAGGTAGTCCAGGAGGCGGAATTCCGAAGCCTGCTCTTCGGGAGTGCGGCGCGAGCGACCGGGTGATCCGGACATGCCCGCTAGATGCAAAGCCTCGTGGCCCTGCTCGGTGATGCGGTATCCCACAATACGCTTGAACTCCGCGCTGAGAGGCAGCATCGTGCGGAAGACTTCGCCGATCGGAGCAAGATAGTAGTCGCCGATCCAGCGACCGAGGCGAAGCAGTCGGTCATCGAGGACCGGAGTGAGGTCGAGCACGCTGATGACGTTCTTGGCCGCCATGCTGGGCTTGCGGTCGTGGAGTTCCGTGACGATGCCGGTCAACCGCTGCTGACGGAACGGGACGAGCACTCGGCCTCCGACAGTCGGAGTGATCCCTGCGGGCACACGGTAGGTAAAAACCATGTCGAGCGGCACCGGCAGGGCTACATCACAGAATTCGGGCATTGAGTGGAAGGATAAACTACGCGAGCATGTGGAATGGGATTGGCGAGGGCGGAATCGTTCGCACTGCGTGAGCCGGTGTTGGCGAACGATTCGCTTCGCTCAGGATTACAAAGACTGCATTACTCGGTTGATTTCGGCGGCGGCTTCAGCCCGAGATAGTTCATCACCATCTGCAGGTCTTTCCATGCCTCGCCCTTCTGGCGCGGATCGCGGAGCAAGAATGCCGGATGATACGTGACAGCAAGTCTCGCTCCCTGCCACGACGGATCGCTGCTGCGCGCGCCCGAGGGCATGAAATCGTAGAAGCGTCCGCGAAGCTCGGACATCGGGGCGTTGATGGCCAGCAGATTTTTCGCAGCTACCGCGCCTAACGCGACAATCACCTTCGGTTTGATCACGGCAATCTGACGCATGAGGAACGGAGAACAGGTTTCGCATTCGTCCCGCTCAGGCGTGCGATTCCCCGGCGGGCGGCATTTCACAATGTTGGCGATGTAGACGTCTTCGCGACGAATGCCCATGGCCTTGATCATATTATTGAGAAGCTGACCGGCGCGGCCGACGAAAGGTTCGCCTTGTGCGTCTTCGTCGGCCCCAGGTCCTTCGCCGACGAACATCAGTTCAGCATGCGGATTACCGACGCCGAAAACAATCTGCTTGCGCCCCTGCTTGTGCAGCTTGCAGCGGATGCAATCGCCCAGATCCTCGCGAATGAGCTTCAACGCCGCAACGGGATCCACCACGCTCTGCTCGGGCTTCGGGTTGAGAATTTCGAGAATCGATTTGTCTTGAGGCTTGGGCACGACGGCGGATTTCTTTGCGGGCATTTCGTCTCGGGGGTCCAGGTCGGGTGTCGGTTCAGAAATTTCTGTTACTGCTTCAACTGCGACTGCAGCCACACCATCGCGCCGGTAGAAATCGTATATGCCAAGTTCGTTGTAGTAACGGAGGCGCTCGGCGAGAGCACGACGAAGTTCGGAATTCTGGATTGAGGCCACAGGAACAGCCTGAATTATACGTCAGGATTTTGCGCTCATCGCGAGCCACAAAGTGTGCTTATTGCGGGCGCGACGACAAAAATGCTACATCGGCTCAGGACCACATCGCTTTGCAGTTCGTGCAGTTTTCGAGCTTACGCTTTGACTGTAGATTTTCGGGGATGACGCAACTTTACGATCTGATCCAGCACGCGCTGGGCGACTTCCCACTTCGTGGTTTCGGGAACGTCGACGACTTCGTCGCGAGTGATGATAGTGACGGCGTTGCGGTCGGAATCGAATCCGACGCCTTCGCGGGAAACGTCGTTCACGACGATGGCATCGAGATTCTTGGAGACAAGCTTCTGGCGCGCATTCTCAAGGACGTTCTCGGTTTCCGCAGCGAAGCCCACAACGATCTGTGAACTCTTTTTCAGCGAGAGATCTTTCAGAATGTCCGGAGTCGCTTCGAGTTCCAGCGTCATCGGGCCTTTTCGTTTGATCTTCTGACCAGCAACAATTTTCGGGCGATAGTCGGAGACGGCCGCGGTCTTGATGACGATCGTCGACTCAGGCAGTAGATTGAGGACGGCATCGCGCATCTGCTGCGCCGACTCGACTCGAGTCACTTCTGCCGCGCCGGGCGGGGTGAGCGAAGTTGGACCGCTCACCAGCAGTACGCGCGAACCGCGGCGCAAAGCCGCTTCGGCAAGAGCATATCCCATGCGGCCGCTGGACCGGTTCGTGAGATAGCGAACTGGATCGATCTTTTCGCGCGTCGGACCGGCAGTGATCAGAACTGTCTCGCCCTGAAGATCCTGGGAGGCGCCAAGGGCTTCGAGGACGGCGACGACAATGGCCTCGTTTTCGGCTAGGCGGCCCGGGCCCGTCATTCCACAGGCGAGATATCCGGATCCTGGCTCGACGATCTTCACGCCTCGCTTCCGGAGGATTTCGAGATTCGTCTGCGTTGCGGCATGGTTCCACATATTGACGTTCATGGCCGGCGCAACGATCACAGGAGCGGTAGTCGCGAGATAGAGCGTAGTCAGGAAATCACTGGCGATGCCCTGCGCGAAATGGGCAATGACGTCCGCCGTAGCAGGAGCAACGACGAGGGCGTCAATTGATTGCGCGACAGCGATGTGTTCGATCGCGGAATTTATGTTGGGCTCGTGTTCCTCGCCGGAGGCGAACATGCCGGTGATCACCTTCTCTCCCGAGAGTGCGGCGAAGGTAAGAGGCCGGATGAATTCCTGCGCAGCGCGGGTCATGATGACCTGCACCCGGATGCCACGGTCCTGCAGCAGACGGGCGATTTCTGCTGCTTTATAGGCCGCGATTCCACCGGTAACGCCGAGCGCGATCTTCATGGAATTTTGATTGCTGATGATTGATTGTCGACTCAGAACGTATGCACGATGATTCAACAACCGGCCACCCAAGACCTGCAGTTCCTGCCCTAGCTCGGTCCCACAGCCTTGTCGAGGGTCTCGGAGGCCTGTTGGGTGGCGGAGCGGGTTTCTGGGATTTCCCACTTCACCTTGCCCGCGCGGATTTCATCCTGCGCGATGCGGCAGGGTTTGCGCGAGTTTGTGTCGACCACCGGAGGCGCGCCGGATTGGAGTTGCCGTGCACGCCGTGCTGCTACCAAAATATACCGGTAGTTGCTGTCGAAACCTTCGATCAACTTCATTGGGAATCTCCAGTCGAAAACAGGTTCGAAGTCAAATCAATGCCGAGTGTCAATCGATGTATTCCGCAGAACACGTCCAGCTTTCGGCTGGTCCCGCATCTGCTGTGTTTCCGGTCCGACGCCCGCTCTGGGCGTTCATGAAATGATACCGCGAAAACTACGGTCGTGCCGAGGGCGCTGGCGCACCAAAGGACGACAGGATCGGCTGCACCTGCTCCCGCACGTTCGCTAGGCGGCACTGCTCCGCCAGTTCGATGATCCTTTTCTCTTGGGCCGAAGGCTCTCGTGCGGTCCGGCGCAGGCGCTCGGAAAGAACAATGGCCCGCAACTTCTCGCAAGATTCTAAGAGCTTGTCATTGATCAGGATGTAATCGTACTTGTCGTATTCTTCGATCTCGCGAGTCGCCGTGATTAAACGTCGCTGGATGACATCTTCGGAATCCTCGCTGCGGTTACGCAGCCGCCATTCCAGGGTTTTGCGGTCGGGAGGCAGAACGAAGATGCTGATGGCATCGGTCAACGTACGTTTGATTTGCGCCGCACCCTGGACGTCGATGTCGAGCAGCAGGTCGCGGTGGTTGCGCCCTGCCTCGCGCAAGAAATGGCGAGCGGTTCCGTAGCAGTTGCCGTGAACTTTTGCATGCTCGAGGAACTCGCCCGCATCTACCATCTTCTGGAATTGCGCGGTCGAGATGAAATGATATTGCTTGCCATTCTGCTCGCTGCCGCGCAGTGCACGCGTAGTGTAGGAAATGGAAAAGTCCAGGTTCGGGACGAGCTTGAGAAGTTCATTGGTAAGAGTGGACTTCCCCGAGCCGGACGGGGCGGAAATGATGTAAACCAGCGGCTTCTGAGATGAGGTCATTCCAGGTTCTGCACCTGCTCGCGCGATTTTTCGATCTCCGATTTCATCGCCAATCCAGCCTCTGTAATCTTAAGGGCTTCGCCGGCAAGGCCGGAAGTCTTCGAAAGTAGAGTGTTGGCCTCGCGGTTCATTTCCTGCAGCAGGAAGTCGAGCTTCTTGCCGATCTCTCCGCCTTCGTCAAGCAGTCCGAGAAAATGCTGGATGTGGGTGTCGAGGCGAACGATTTCCTCCTGGATATCGCTGCGGTCCACGAGAAGGGCGGCCTCCTGCAGGACGCGCTCGCGATCCACGGTCGACCCCAGCAGCTCCTGAAGGCGCGAATTCAAGCGCTCAGTGTAATTCTGAAGAACAGCCCGGCGATGCTGTTGAACGCTTTTGCTGGCATCGGAAAGGTGCGCCATGCGCTCACGCAGTTCGCGCCCGATACCGCGGCCTTCTTCTTCGCGCATCTGGTTGAGACGGTCGAGCGCCTCCCCGACCTTGCGCATCACAGAATCTTCCATTTCACCATCGGTCTGCTCGGACGCAGCATCGAGCGCGCCAGGAATGCGCAAGACTGCGTTGAGATCAGGCTCAGTAGTCAGAGAGAATTCGGCCGCAGCGGCGCGAAAAGCAGAGATGTATCCGCCGATGATTTCGCGGTTCAGAGAAAAAGTCTCACTGCTGGCTCGTTCAAGGCTCAGAGAAACCTCAACGTGACCGCGTGCCATCTTCTCTTTGAGCAGGCGGCGAAGCTGCATTTCCAAAGAATCTGTTCCCGAGGGAAGGCGGAAGTGGAGGTCGAGGAACCGGTGATTCACAGACTTCAGAGAAAGTACGAATCCAAGTCTGCCGTTGGAGTGCGCTTTGCCGGCGTCTGAGGGCGACTCCGGTGCGATTTCGCCGCGCACCTGCGCGAAGCCGGTCATCGAGCGTATTGGGATATTTGATCGCATATTCAATTTCCGGCCACCGCATTGGGAACGTCTGCGTTCGCAAACTGCAATTCGTAGAGACGACGGTATGTTCCCTGTTGCTTCATCAACGCTTCGTGTGCACCCATTTCCGCTATGCTGCCGTTCTCAATGACCACGATCCGGTCGGCGCGGCGAACCGTGGATAGCCGATGCGCGATCACGAACACGGTGCGCCCGCTCATCAGATTGTGCAGAGCGGATTGCACCAGAGCTTCCGATTCGCTGTCGAGCGCCGATGTAGCCTCGTCGAGAATCAGAATGGGAGCATTCTTCAACAACGCCCGCGCAATGGCAAGACGCTGCCGCTCGCCTCCGGAAAGCCGCACGCCCCGCTCTCCGATGACTGTATCGTAACCTGAGGGAAGCGCCAGAATGAAGTCGTGAGCAAGAGCAGCCCGGGCCGCCGCCTCGACCTCTTTCATCGGAACGTTAGGCTGGCCGTAAGCGATGTTGTTGCGAACGGCGTCATTGAAGAGGACGGTTTCCTGCGTCACGATGCCGACCTGCGAGCGCAAGGAAGCAAGGGTCACGTCGCGGATGTCGCGGCCGTCGATGAGTAGTCGTCCCCCGGTCACATCGAAGAATCGGGGGATAAGATGAACGAGGGTACTCTTGCCGGCGCCGCTGGAACCGACGATGGCGAGAACTTCGCCTCGCCCCACTTCGAGGTCGATATTGTGCAAGACCTCGTGCGTTTCGCCGATGCCTCCATCATTCGCGTAAGCGAAGCTGACCCGCTCGAAGCTCACGCTTCCAGAGAACTTCGGCAGAACCTGAGCCCGCGGCTTCTGCTTGACGTCGTCTTCGACGTCCATGAACTTGAAAATTTCGGAAGAGGCGCCGAGAGCCTGCTGGAAGTTGTTATAGAAGAGCGCGAATTTGCGCACCGGGTTATAGAGGCTGAATACGGCGGTAATGAAGGCCACGAAAACGCCTGGCGTCATCTGGTTGTGGGCGATGCGGTCGCGGCCCAGCAGGAGCAGAAGGGCGACGCCGATCATTCCAAAAACATCCATCAGCGGCGAACTGAGCGCGGCCGCGGCCACGGAACGAAGATTCGCGCGGAACAGACGCCGAGCCGCGCCCCGAAAACGCGAGAGTTCCCAGTCTTCCGTGTTGAACGCCTTTACAATCCGGTTGCCCGTGATGGTCTCATGCAAGATATTTTGTATCTCCGCCAACTTGTCCTGGCCGTGACGGGTAGTATGGCGGACTCGGATACCGATCTTTCGCGAGGAAAAGATAATTACCGGAACGAAAAGAAGCAGGACCCAGGCGAGATTGCCTCCTAGCATGACGACAACCACGGCGACTGATAGGAACGTAAAAAACTGCTGCAGGAGTTCAGACAGCACGCTCGACATCGCATACTGCACGCGCTCGATGTCGTTGACGATCGTGGAAAGCAGGGTGCCGGTCGTGTGTTTCGAAAAGAATGCGGCCGAGCGACGAAGCAGAGCGGTATAGAGGTCGTCGCGCAGGTCGGTAATCATTCCGAATCCCGCGTGATTCACCAAATAGGTTCCGGAATAGTCACAGATTCCCTTCAGGATCGTCGAAGCGACCAGGGCGAACGCGACAATCGTCCAGGCATTCGTGAAGTGCGAAGGCACGAACTGCTGGAGATAAACGACGTGATGCGTGCCAGGGATTTCGAATAGCTTTATTTCCTTCGAGCCTGTGGCTGGATTCAGCACCCGGTCGAACACTGGCCGGACGAGCAGGTACTTAAACGCGTCAAGCGCGCCGACGGCAGCCATCAGCAGGACCGAGGCCGCGATCTGCCACCAGTAGGGAATGGCATAGCGGATAAGCCGCATCAGTTGACGCATGAGACTCCCGCGCGGGCCGGGCCGCAATCGCTTGCGGACGCTGAAATTGAGATGCGGTGCAAGGTTTTATTTTACTTGAGTCCGCCTCGCGACATAGCCTTTTGCGATGCCTGAAGCCTCCTGAGTCCCTATCAGAGGTCGGCCTAGTTCGGGCTGTCGCGATGCACGACCTTGACTCTATATCCTGCCCGGTGCAGATGCTTCCCGACTTCCTCCGCCATCATGACGGAACGATGCTGCCCGCCGGTGCAGCCAAACGCAATGGTCAAGTAGCTCTTCCCTTCCTCGACGTAATGGGGAAGCAGATAGACGAGCAGTTTGGAAATCCGCGAGATGAATTCCCGCGTCTGCGGAAACGACCGGATGTATTTCGCGACCCGCGGATCGCGTCCGGTCAGCGGCCGGAATTCCGGAACGAAGTGCGGATTGGGCAGGAATCGCACATCGAACACCAGGTCGGCATCTTCCGGCACACCCTGGCGGAAGCCGAAACTCACGGAAGAGACAAGAATGCTCTTTTCGGACGACTGCTCGTGAAATCGTTCGTTGATATAGGAGCGAAGTTCGTGGACGTTGAACTTCGAGGTATCGATCACGTAGTCGGCGAGGCGGCGAATCGAGCTGAGATGGCGCCGCTCTTCCTTTAATGCGGACTTTACCGGAGAGTCGGTGCCCAGAGGATGCGGGCGGCGTGTCTCGCTGAAACGGCGGAGCAGAACCGCATCCGAGGCTTCGAGAAAAACCACTTTCATCGGAATCATGCGCCGGACCGATTTGAGGATCCCCGGCAGTAGCTCGAGCTTTGTCCCTTCCCGGACGTCAACGACCAGAGCGGTTCGGCGAATTCCCGTGGAACGAAGCGCCAATTCCGCGAATTGCGGAATCAGTTCAACCGGAAGATTGTCCACGCAGTAGTAGCCCAGGTCCTCGAACGCTTTCAAAACCGAAGCCTTCCCGGAACCGCTCATCCCGGTAATGATGACCAGTTCCGGCGTTCGCTGGCGGGAGCGCGAAGTCGACTTCTTGCTCGGAGGACGACTTCCACGAGAGCGCGGAGATTTCCGGGAGCTCATGCACTGGATAGTAGCATCGATGCCGAAGTCTCGCTTTCGTTCGGCGAGTGGCAACTGAGATACCGGGGAATTTCGGATCGGCGAGAATCGTAAATCCAGATTGTCTGATGGAGGCTCGCACAGGTAATCTATGGCGTCATGAAAAAGTTCGAAGAACTCACGGAACGCGAAGTACTGGCTCTAGCGATTGCACTGGAGGAAGAAGACGAGCGTGTCTACTCGGACTTTGCCGAAGGCTTGCGCCAGGATTATCCGGCGACGGCTTCGATGTTCGAGGGCATGCGCGAAGAAGAGTCCGGCCACCGGAGACGCCTGCTGGAGCTTTACCGGCAGAAGTTCGGCGAGCACATTCCTCTGATCCGTCGGCAGGACGTTCGCGGGTTTGTCGAGCGGCCGGCGCTGTGGCTGGTGCGCCCGCTGCGCATTGAAGCCGTGCGCAAAGAAGCTTCAACGATGGAAGTCGAGACCCGGCGATTTTATGAAAAGGCCGCAGGCAGGACTCAGGATGCGGGTATCCGGCAGTTATTGGACGATCTGGCGAACGAGGAACGCGGACACGAAGTGCGAGCGCAGGAACTCGACAAGCAGAAGCTGCCGGCGAATGTGAAAGCAGACGAAGAAGTTGCGCAACGCCGGTTGTTCGTGCTGCAGATTGTGCAGCCGGGGCTGGCAGGGCTGATGGATGGTTCGGTTTCAACCTTGGCTCCCGTATTTGCGGCAGCATTGGCGACACAGAAAAGCTGGGACGCGTTCCTCGTCGGCTTGGCGGCCTCTGCCGGAGCGGGCATCAGCATGGGATTTGCCGAGGCATTATCGGATGACGGGAGTCTGACCGGGCGCGGACATCCCTGGGTGCGCGGATTGATTTGCGGCCTGATGACCGCCCTTGGAGGTATTGGGCATACGCTGCCATTTTTGATCAAGGACTTCCGTCTGGCGCTGTGGGCTGCGGGTGCGGTGGTGCTGGCTGAGCTGGGAGTGATTACGTGGATCCGCCGCCGCTACATGGACACGCCGTGGATTACAGCAGCGCTGCAAGTCGGACTCGGCGGGGTGCTGGTCTTTATTACCGGGGTTCTAATCGGAAGTTCGTAGGGCCAGGACGTGATCGCATTTTCGCTGCGCCGCCTGAACCCTAACCCCTAATCCCTGACCAGCCAATCCATCGCTTCTTCCCGCGTTTTGAAAGCTGGGAAATCCCGCTGCGAGAAGCTTTTGAAATTCTCGTAGAAGACGTGCGGCAAATCCTCAGTTCCTACCCATGCCGATTTCTTTACGTACGGACGGTCCAGCGTCAGCACTTCCTTGATGCGCGTCGCGACGTTCTTGTCGACTTCTGCGCCGGTGAAATCGGCCATCGTCAGTACCGAGCCCGGATCGTGCCGCGCCACCGCCGCCCGCACCTGATCGAGCAGCAGGACCATCTCCTTCACCTTGCACTGGCTGAAATCAATGAGGAAGATGGCTTTCCCTTTGTGCTTCACAAACGAAAGCCGCTCTTTCACTTCGTCATCGGAAATCACCCGAGCAGCGCCTCCACCACGCCGTAGACCCCATCCAGCGCCGCATCCAGGGCCGCCGCATCTTTCCCACCAGCCTCCGCCAGGTCCGGACGCCCGCCCCCCTTGCCACCCACTTTCTCCGCGACTTTGCCCACAACCTTCCCCGCCTGCAGGCGCGACGTGAGATCCTTGGTCACGCCCACGATCAGCGCAACGTTGCCGTCGGATGCCGAGCCCAGTACCACTACGCCCGATCCGATTTTATCCCGCAGTTGATCGACCAGCGTTCGCATCTGCGGACGCTCCAGATTGTCCACGCGATGCGCCAGCACCTTGACCCCCTTAATCTCTTTCACCTTCTCGCCGACATTCGCCGTCGACGACGACGCGGACTTCATCCGCGCCTGGTCCAGTTCCCGAGCCAGCCGCTTGATCTCCGCATCTTTCTTCTCTAGCTCGGCCTTTAATGCGTCAGCGGGAGAGAAAGGTCTTTCGGCGCCGGGAGTCGCCCCGGAAATGGGCGCCCCACCCTTCGCGGTTTTCGAAGGGTGGGGGGCCACAAAACTCGACACCAGGTTTTCGAGTTCATGATCCCGACGAAAGTGATGCAGTGATCCCTCACCCGTAATCGCCTCGACGCGCCGCACGCCAGACGACACGCTGCCTTCCTTCAAAATTTTGATGAGCCCAATCTCGCCCGTCGCCGCCGTGTGCGTCCCCCCGCAAAGTTCGGTCGAGAAATCACCGATCTTCACCACGCGCACTTTGTCGCCGTACTTCTCTCCAAATAGCGCCATCGCGTGATATTCATTCACCGCGACATCGATCGGCACATCCACAATGGTCTCGACCTTGCGGTTGCGCAGGACCTCTTTATTGATGATGTCCTCGATATCCTGCAATTCTTCATCCGCGACCGCCGTGAAATGCGAAAAGTCAAAGCGCAGATGCCCCGGCGCCACCAGCGATCCCGCCTGCTTCACATGCTTGCCCAACACCTCTCGCAACCCGGCATGCAGCAGATGCGTCGCCGTATGATTCCGCATCGTCGCCTCGCGGACGTCAGTATTTACGACCGCATCGACCTTGTCGCCCACGCGAATCGGTTGCTTGGCAACCACCTGATGCGCCCGTACTCCCTGAATCGGGTAATAACATCCCTTGACCTCGGCAACGACCGTGTTGTGATCGTCCGAGTAAAGCCATCCGCGATCCCCGACCTGCCCACCCGCCTCCGCGTAAAACGGCGTGTGATCAAGGATGATCTCGCCCTCCTCGCCAGCCTTGAGCTCCTGCACGCCCTGCCCGTTATGAATGATGGCCAACACTTCGCAGTCCATCCGACCGCGTCTGCCGGTATCCCTCAAACTGCGATTTCGGCAGTTGCTGATACGCCGGGTTCGCCGTCTGCTTCGCTGCGCCTTTCCAGGAGGCCCGCGCGCGCGTCCTTTGCTCCTCCATCGCTCGATCAAAGCCGGGACGGTCAAAATCAATTCCCTGATCGCGCGCCGCGTCCTGCATGAAATCCAGCGGCATGCCGAACGTGTCATACAGCTTAAAAGCTTTCTCGCCAGCCAATATCGGTGAGGTTAGAGGCTCTTTCATCTGTTCTTCTTGTTTCAGGTTTGGAGCGATTCGACCGGCCTCTATGTCATTACGCAGAGAAGAGGCGATATCGAAATCCGCTCGGGATGCAAGGAGCTCTTGTTCCAATTTCTCCAGCCCGATCTCCATCGTATTTGCGAACCTCTGCTCTTCCGCCTGCACCGCTTTGGACACCCGCTCCACCGTCTCATTCAGCTCCGGATACGCATCCTGCATCAGGTCCCGCACCGCAAACACCATCTGATACAGGAACGGCTTCGTCTGCCCCAGCAGCCTTCCATGAGTTATCGCCCGTCGAATGATTTTCCGCAGCACGTACCCGCGGCCTTCATTCGACGGCAGCACGCCATCCGAAATCAGGAATGTCGCCGCTCGCGAGTGATCCGCAATTACCCGCAGTGAAGCTGCGGCCTTGTGGCTAGCGGAGGCCGCCGAGCCTAGCTCGGCCAGACGGCCGACGGAGGCCGTCTCCACATGGCCAGTGCCCGCTCTTGCACCTGTGGGGACAGCCGCCCTCGGCTGTCCGGGCGAGCGTAGCTCGCCAGTTAACTCCGCCGCTTTCTTAATCAGCGGTGTAAACAGATCCGTCTCGTAATTCGAGATCACTCCCTGCAGCACCGCCGTCACGCGCTCAAGGCCCATTCCCGTATCAATCGATGGCTTCGGCAAGGGCGTCAATTTCCCCGACGCATCTCGGTCAAACTGCATGAAGACCAGGTTCCATATCTCCACATAGCGCCCGCAATCGCACGTGAACGCGCAATCCGCATGCCCTTGATCCGACGCCGCCGGACCCATGTCGTAATGAATCTCGCTGCACGGCCCGCACGGACCCGTGTCCCCCATCTGCCAGAAGTTATCCTTCATCCCCATCTCGTAGATGCGGTCCTTCGGCACGCCCTGCCCAAGCCACAGGTCATAGGCCTCGCTGTCGCGCTCCACGCCGTTTTCGCCCTTGAAGATGGTCACGTACAGCTTGTCTTTCGCAATCCCAAACCATTCCGGCGACGTGATCAGTTCCCACGCGTACGCGATCGCATCTTCCTTGAAGTAATCGCCAAAGGAAAAGTTCCCGAGCATCTCGAAAAACGTGTGATGCCGGTTCGTGAACCCGACGTTCTCCAGATCGTTGTGCTTCCCGCCCGCCCGCACGCACTTCTGCGAGGTTGTGGCCCGTGAATAATCGCGCTTCTCGAGGCCGAGAAAGACATCTTTGAACTGGTTCATCCCCGCATTGGTGAACAACAGCGTGGGGTCGTTCGCCGGGACGAGGGACGACGAATGCACTTCCTTGTGTCCCTTTTGCACAAAGAAGTCCAGGAATTGTCTGCGAATTTCCGAGCCTGTCGGCATGAAGAACTCATTCTAAATGATGGGCGTAATAAACGGCCCCAACGCCGGTGACCTTCGGGGCGCATCGGGTTCCGTCCAAATTGTTGTTGCCAGAATATGTCGTGATACGATACATATATCGTGATGCGATATATTCCTTCGGGATCATCGGATCACGATACAATCGGCGCATGAAAAAGCTTACCCTGGCGGATTATCAAGCTCTGGCGGAATTCCGTTATCAGATCCGAAAGTTCCTGCGGTTCAGCGAGCAGGCGGCGAGCGCGGCGGGCATCGAGAAGCAGCAGTACCAGTTCATGCTTCAGATCAAAGGCATGCCAGACGGAATGCGGCCGCGAATACGGGATCTGGCGAACCGCTTGCAGGTCCAGCACCACAGCGCGGTGGAGCTGATCAACCGGCTGGAATCGCGGGGATTCGTAAGGCGGGAACGGGGAACGGACGACCGGCGGGAGGTGCTGCTGGCGCTGACGCCAAAGGGGGAGCGGGTCGTGAGCGAGCTGGCCATGCATCATCACGAACAGTTGCAATCCGCCGGGCCCAGGCTCGTCGCGGCGCTGCAAAGGTTGCGTCTGGGGAAGCCCGCCCGGCAGAAACGAACGATCATCGGAACCAGATCGACGAAAGCTGGATGAAAAGTCTGCGTTAGAAATCCATTTCACAAGTTACTTCGTCAAAGTTCGCAATGTTTGCGGCACGCGGTGAGGTGTGGGTAGCCGAATTAGGACGAACTGGTCATAACTATGCAAGATACGAGCAATGCGACTTCGCGGAAGAAGGGTTCGGGGCCGCGGGAGCGGCTGCTGGTAATCTCGCTGCTCGGGATTGTGGTGGGAGCGCTCGGAGGATTGGTGGCCGAGGCCCTGCTGCGCGCCATCAATTTCCTGACTGATCTTTTCTTTTTTGATAAATGGAGCACCGCATACATGCCGCCAAACCTGGCACCGAATCACTGGTGGTTTCTGTTTCTGCCGGCGGCGGGCGGGCTCGGGGTGGGTCTGCTGGTGCAGTACTTTTCTCCGGAGATTAAGGGTGACGGCATTCCCGAGGCCATGGCGGTAGTGCTGACCAAGGGCAGCATCGTCAAGCCGCGAGTGAGTTTCTTCAAGCCGCTGAGTGCAGCGATCACTGTGGGCACGGGCGGTCCGTTCGGAGCGGAAGGCCCCATCATTCAGACCGGAGCGGCACTCGGATCGATCATCGGACAACTGATCCCATCGTCTCCGGCCGAGCGAAGAATCCTGCTGGCTTGCGGCGCGGCCGCCGGATTGGCGGGAGTGTTCAAGACGCCATTCGCTGGCGTGATGATGGCGATCGAGTTGTTGGTGTTTGAGTTCCGCGCGCGATCGTTCATCCCGATTGCGCTGGCCTCGGCGACCGGCACGATGGTGGCGATGGGATTCCGGGGCGGGCTGCCCGTCTTTCCCCTGCAGACGAATTATCACTTTCAAGCGGCGGAACTGCCATTCTTCGTACTCCTTGGTGTGTGCTGCGCGGGACTGGCATGGGCCATGACACGCGCTCTTTATATATGTGAGGAATTTTTTGAGGAGATGAAGGTGTGGTTCCCGCTGATTCCGGCGCTGGGCGGGTTATTTGTGGGAATCCTGGGACGGTTTTATCCAGAGGTGCTAGGAACCGGATATGCGGTCATCGCGAATGTTTTGGCGGTTCCGCAACCTCTCCATCGGCTGGTGGGAATTGGCCTGGCGAAGCTGGCCGCGTTCGCAGTGGCGCTGGGATCGGGCGCATCGGGCGGAACGTTCGCGCCGGCATTGATGATTGGCGGAAGTCTGGGCGCAGCGTTCGGAGCCCTGGTCCACATGGTGCTGCCGAATTCTTCGGCGATCGGGATCTATGGAATGGTGGCTACGGCGGCGCTGTTTGGAAGCATCTACCGCGCCACGCCGAGCGCGATCCTTTTCATGCTCGAAGTCACGGGAGCGTTCAACGCATTCCTGCCAGTCTTTCTTGTTGCCGTAGTGGCGGACTTGGCGGTGCATTATTTCATGCGGACAACGATCAATACCGAGCGGCTGGTGCGTCGTGGAACGCTTGTTCCCGACGCCTACACGGTGGATCCGATGAAGCTGTTGCGCGTGCGCGACGTCATGAAAGCCGACGTGGACACGGTGCATGGGCAGCAACAGGTCTCGGAGTTCCTGACGGACGTGATGAATCACGGATCGGTTCCGGTGGTCGATGAGAATGCGCATCTGGTTGGTATGCTCCGGCGTAGCGATCTACTGGCCGCGAAACCGGAGGCGAAGGCGGAGGAACTGGCGCAGAGAGAATATCCAATCGTTTATTCGGATGAAGTCGTCCATGACGTGGCATTGCGGTTCGTGCAGGAAGAGTTAGGGCGATGTCCAGTTGTAGATCGTAAGACAGGCGAACTGGTAGGGATTCTCACGGCCTTCGATCTGCTCAAGGCAAAGGATTGGGAACATCTGCAGGAAATGTCGGAGCCCGCGAGGTTATGGGGTCGGGGGTGATGCCGCAATGCGGACGGGCGCAGCTTCCTCGCCGATGTGGTTCGATTTGGGATCGGACAATTGCGCGAGCAAGGGTTGACGGACACTCTGGATGAATCTTGTATGTATCTGAATTTACTTGATTTAGAAAAACTTGTGCGGTTGCGGCATTACGTTAGTAGTAGGGCTCCGGTCCGGGTTTGTACGGTGGGAACCGCGTCCCGCATAGGTATAATGAAAAAACAGCGTGATAACTCTGGACCGAATTGGGTGTGGCTTCGCCGTCGTAGCGCTCCTGTGCGTGTTGTCGGTGTTTTTTTTCCCGGCGATGCAGGGCCCATATTCGGTCGTACACGGGCCGGTCACAGCGTTGTTGGCGGTCCGAGCCGCAGCCCATTTACGCCTGACTATCCAGGCCGGACTGAATGCTCTACGGCTGTGGTTGGCGTGCGCGCTGGCGCTGACGTCTTGGGCATTGACTCCCATCGAAGAATTCCGCGTGGCAAGTTTGTCCGCCGGAAACGGCCTGGTCCTGCGCTGCTGATTTCCTCTCTGTAGTCGCTTGCGAACAACTCAATCTGAGCCACCGCCGGCGAGGGATTCTGCTCAGGCGGGCGTTATCCCGTGGGCCGTGGCCGCGCTAAGTCTTTCCGCCATTTCAGACTTCGTTTGAACATGTATTGAGGAGGATTCGAGTGACAAATGTAAAGGTAGTAACGCTTGTAACGATACTTGTCGGTGTA
The DNA here is from genome assembly GCA_963763845.1 of uncultured Acidobacteriota bacterium. Taxonomy (GTDB): domain Bacteria; phylum Acidobacteriota; class Terriglobia; order Terriglobales; family Acidobacteriaceae; genus Sulfotelmatobacter. The sequence goes on along the minus strand of CAVXPX010000001.1, from coordinate 35,786 downwards.
CTGTCATTTGCGGGTTGCAGCAAGAAGGCAGCGAAGGCCACGCCGCCAGCTCCGCCAGCGCCGCCAGCGCCGACTGCCACTCTGGCTGCTAACCCAGCAGTAATCGAGCAGGGTCAAACCACCACACTGACGTGGCAGACCGGAAATGCTACCGATGTGACGATTGACGGAGTCGGAACGGTCTCGGCTTCGGGATCGAAAACAGTCACGCCCGGCGAGTCGATGACGTACACACTCATGGCGAAGGGTCCGGGTGGTTCACAGGACGCTTCCGCGCGAGTAACGGTGAACGAGAAGGCTGCGGCCGCAACTCCATCGCCAACGGACGCTGAACTGTTTGCGCAAAATGTGAAGGACGTGTTGTTCGATTACGACAAGGCGAATATCCGCTCCGATCAGACTCCGGCGGCACAGGGTGACGCTTCGTTCCTGGTACAGCATCCTTCGATTAGGGTTATGGTGGAAGGACATTGCGACGACCGTGGATCAGAAGAGTACAACCTGGCGTTGGGTACGAGCCGTGCGGAATCGCTAAAGAAAGAATTGCTGACGCAGGGCGTTCCGGCAGATCGCGTCAAGACGATCACCTACGGCAAAGAGAAGCCGTTCTGCACGCAGGACAATGAGCAGTGCTGGGCGGAAAACCGTGTGGACCACTTTGCAATGGCACAATAATCTTCGTGGGCGGCCTGCGACGCGGGCCGCCCTCATTAAAATCCCGGGGAAATCTGCTTCCAGTTGAAATATCCGCATAGAATTGAATCAGAGATCGGATTGTGCTCCAGCAAGAAGAACCACGAATAAAACGACGATTTAATTTGCGCCTGTATTTCCGGCAGCAGCCGGTGATTTTTGCGCTGCTGACGGTGCTGGCCATTGTGTTTTTCCTGATCGTAGCCGGATTGTCGCGGATGTATCAGTCGCAGCGACAATCGTTGGGAACCCGGTGGTTTACCCGCGGCGTGGCGGAACTGAATGCAAAGAACTATGGGCCGGCGGTGACCGATTTTCGTGGTGCCCTGCTCTATTCGAGAGACAACTACGCCTATCAGCTGAACCTGGCGGAGGCGCTGATCGGAGAAGGGCATACCGGAGAGGCCTCGGCTTACCTGCTGAACTTGTGGGATCGGGAGCCGGATGACGGGCTGGTGAATCTGGAACTGGCGCGGATTGCGGCGCATCAGGGAAAAACGAAGGAAGCGATCCGCTACTACCACGATGCAGTGTATGCGGCGTGGCCGAGCGATCAGGACGAGAACCGCCATCAGGCCCGATTGGAATTGATCGAACTGCTGTTGCGCGCACGCGCCTACACGGACGCTCAGTCGGAACTGATTGCGTTATCCGAGAATGTGGGCGACGAACCAAAAAGAGAAGAGCTCATCGGCGAATTGTTTGTACAAGCCCAGGATTACGAGCATGCCTTGGGGGCGTTCCGCATCACACTCAGGTCGGACCGGCATAACCAGGCGGCGCTGGCAGGAGCGGGAAATGCGGCTTTTCAGTTGCAGAGATACCAGGTCGCGGAACGGTATCTGCAGGAGGCGGTTGCGGGAAATCCCAAGGACACCCAGAGCGCCGGCCTTTTGAAGACGACGGAGATGGTGCTACATATGGATCCGTATCAGAGGCAGATCTCGGCAAAGGACCGCAGCCGTATGGTCGTGAACGCGTTCGAGATCGCAGGTCGGCGGCTCAAGAATTGTTCGATTCAGGGAAATGGTGTGCATCCGGGCGGAAGCGCTTCCAGCCTGAGCGATGAGTGGAACGCGATGAAACCGAAGATTACACCGCGGGAGTTGCGAGGGAACCCGGAGCTAGTGGATGCTGCCATGGACCTGGTGTTCCGGATCGAGCACCAGTCCAGCCTCGTATGTGGAGCCCCGACGGGCGAGGACCTGGCGTTAACGTTGATTGCGAAATTGCGTGAGGGAACATAAAAGTGGATTTGCCGTCGAATTCTGAAACTGAAGTCCTGATGGACGAAGAACAGCTTCAGCAGCCGCCCGCGATTTCAGGACAGTATCGCGGAACGCTCTGGCGGACCGTGTTCCGCGAAGAACGCTTCTTCCTGTTGCTGTCGGTGTTTATCGGAGTTTTTTCCGGACTGGCGGTGGTGTGTTTTCGCTACGCGATTGACTGGTCGCGATTGTACTTATTGGGAACTGGAGCAGTGCTGAGCCGCGAACGGTTGCTGCTTGCCCCCGCGCTGGCAGGGCTGGTGATCGCATTTCTGGTGATCCATTTTTTCCCGGCGACACGCGGTAGCGGCGTCAATCAAACCAAGGCTGCGCTCTACATCTACAACGGACACATTCCAGTCCGGACGGCGATCGGCAAATTCATTACTTCAGCTCTGGCGATCGGCTCAGGACATTCGCTTGGGCCGGAAGATCCATCCTTGCAAATCGGCGCGGCCCTGGCCTCGATGCTGGGACGGAAAATGCGGTTATCCCGCGACCGCATGCGGCTGATCGCCCCGGTCGGCGCGGCCGCTGGACTCGCGGCGGCATTCAACGCCCCGATTTCCGCGGTGCTGTTCGTCATTGAAGAAGTGATCGGGCGGTGGACCGCTGGAATCCTCGGATCGGTGGTGCTCTCGGCGGTTTCGAGCGTGGTGGTCATGCGTTGGTTCCTGGGATCGGAGTCGTTGTTCCGGATTCCGGCAGTGGAATTACGGCGTCCTTCTGAGCTGTTGGCATACGCAGTCTTGGGAGTGTTGGGCGGATTCGCGTCGGTGGCGTTCTCCAGCGGGATTGCTGCACTGCGTCCCGTATGCAAATCACTGCCGCGATGGACTCAGTATCTTCAGCCCGCGATTGCAGGATTGTTGATCGGCGTCATTGCCGTTCTGGGAGCGCCGCAAGTCATGGGCGCCGGATATGAATACATGGATCAGGCCATGCACGGGCAGTTCACATGGCAGTTTCTGGCGATCCTGGCGGGATTGAAGATTGTCGCCACGCTCCTGTCGTTCACCAGCGGAACGCCCGGCGGCATGTTCGCCCCGACATTGTTTATTGGCGCAATGCTGGGCGCGTCGGTGCAGGGAGCGCAGCATTTCTTTCTGCCCCATCTGACCGGATCTCCAGGAACCTACGCACTCGTGGGCATGGGAGTGCTGTTTGCCGGATTCCTGCGAGCGCCGATGACATCGGTGTTCATGGTGCTCGAAGTCAGCGGTAATTATTCGATTATCGTGCCGGTGATTGTCGCCAATACGGTGGCGTACGTCATTTCGCGCGGGCTGCAGCCGATCCCGATCTTCGATTTGTTGACCCGCCAGGACGGATTGGATCTGCCGTCGATGGAGGAGCAGCGGGAAGAAGATATCCTGCGGGTGGAAGATGCGATGCAGGAGGCTGAAGGGCCGGTGCTCGACGCAGAGGAGACGGTGAACCAGGCGGTGCAGAAGGCGGAGCATTCGGAGACTGATCATTTGCTGGTCCGCCTCAGTCCGACGGGATGGAGCACGATCACGAAGCAGCAACTGCGGACGTTGTTGGCGGAGAACAAGGGATCTGAGAATCTGGGAGCGCTATTACCGATTCGGCATGTGCCATACCTTCATCCGGACCATCCGCTGGAGACGGCGCTGCGCTATGTGGACCGGTGGCCGCTGATTCCGGTCGTCAGCCGAGCGGACTTCCGGCAACTGGAAGGCGTAGTTTCGCAGCGCGATGTGCTGGAAAGATACCGGGAATTTGGGGAAGGATAGAAGACCGCAATCCCACCGAAATAGGCGCTGGCTTCACATCCTCGAACACTTGGCGAAATTAGGTTTCCTGACTGTTAATGAAAGAGCTTCTCATTACGCTCCCCCCAGTTCTCCACTTGAAATTCGGCAACATCCTTGGTTAAGCTTTTCCCACTCCACGAAGACGTTCGCAGGGAGAGCTGTATCCAGAAAGCCATGGCGGGAAACCGATCGTTCTTTCCTGGACGTTGCGCTCGGAAGCGGCCGCTCGTCCTTGCCATGGCAAGCTCTGCCCGCTGTTGCGATGTCTTCCTTTCGTGACGCTTCAATAGACAAAACCTGAATTCCAACAGCAGTCTTGGGGGGAATGACCATGGCAAGTAATTCAATCAGGACTATCGTTCTCGGCGTCATCGCATTGGCTCTGACCGCTCAGAGCATCGCGCAAGGCGGAGCCACGGGAGCCATCGCGGGAACAGTGCAAGATCCGAGCGGCGCGGTAGTGGCAAATGCCAACGTGCAAATCACTAATCAAGAAACAAACGTATTGGAGCGGTCGGTCAAAACCGGAGCCGACGGATCGTTCACGGCGCCTCTGCTCCCAGTTGGAACCTACAAAGTGACGGTTCAGGCGGCGGGGTTTGGCCAAGCAAGCTTTGCGGACATCCTGGTGCGCGTCACCGAGACCACGCACATGACCACCAAGCTCGCGCCGGAAGCAGTCCAGCAGAAAATTGAAGTACAGGCTGAAGTGCAGACCGTTGATACCAGCGACGCGACCACTGGGCAGGCGATCGAGAGCACCACGATCCGCGCGCTGCCCTTAGCGACCCAGAACTTCCAGCAGTTGCTGACGCTGTCGACGGGTGCCTCAGGTGAGTTGAACTCTGCCTCGCAGCTCGGCCGCGGCATAGTCCACATTGATGTGAACGGCCAGCGCGAAGACAACAACAACTATTCGATCGAAGGTATCAGCGCGACGGACTACAACGTGGCGGAGCTGACGACAACTCCGCTGCCCAATCCGGACGTGGTGCAGGAATTCAAAGTTCAGACTTCACTGTACGACGCGACCCAGGGACGCAACGGTGGCGGAAATATCAATGCGATTTTGAAGTCAGGCACCGATAAATTTCACGGGGACGTTTACGAATTCTTCCGGAACACCGTGCTGGATTCGAATGAGTATTTCCTGAAGGGAAGTGGATCAGCGCGGCCCGTAATTCAGCAAAACATTTTCGGAGGCAGCCTGGGCGGACCGGTCAGCCCGGGCGCGAAGCTTGGATTTTTCTTTGTGAATTATCAGGGAACGCGGCAGCGCAGCGGCGAGTCTCCGGGAACGCTGATCAGCACCTTTGTTCCGTATGTGCCATTAGCGGACCGTGGCACCTCGGTGCAAGCGATGCAGAACCTCTCGAATGATTTCGGTGGAATTCCGATCGACCCAGTAGCGGCATCCTTGCTGGCATTCCAGAGCAATCAGTTTGGAGCACCGGCCAACGGGTACCTGTTCCCATTGCCGAACGTGCCGGCGGGAACAGCTGCCGGGACGCCGGTTCAGTTCACGGTCAGCAAACCGGGCTCCTTCGTTGACGATCAATTCACCGCGAGTTGGGACCATCAGTTCAGAAATTCTCGGGATTCCGTGGCGGCACGATTCTTCTTCTCGAATTCCGAACAGCAGATTCCATTCGGCGCGGGCGGATTACAGGCGTCTCTGGGCGCGCCGGCAAGCGGAACCGATCTGAACTTCCCCTACGACTTGCCTCTGCACGACAGATTCTTCAGCCTGTCGGAAACGCATGTGTTCAACCCACGACTGGTGAATGATTTTCGCTTCGGTCTGGTTCATATAAACAATAGCGGCATCAACGTCGATCCCGTCCAGGCATCGGATGTGGGAATCGATCGGCCGACGAGCAATCTGACCAGCAGCATCTACAAATTCACCTTCGGTACCTCGGGATTTCAATTCGGCCCGACGCCTCCGGCAAACCAGTACCAGACCCAGAACAATTACAACTTCGTCGAGAACCTGAGCTGGGTGAAGGGTGCGCACACGCTTACATTCGGCGGGCAGTACATTCGAGTGCTGCTGGACAAGAAGTTCCCCCAGGTTTTCAACGGGCAGCTCTTCTTTACAAATACGAGCAACGGCCTGACGGATTTTCAGAATTTCCTGAACGGGAATGTGCAGTTCAGCTTTGGCGGGGGAGGCGTGTACAACCATGCCTACCGGCAAAACGATTCGGCCCTATTTGCGCAGGATGACTGGAAGGCGACCAAAGATCTTACGCTGAACATCGGGCTGCGCACCGAGTTCATGGGGGCATGGACCGACGGCGACTGCCACATCGGCGACATGGAGTCCGACCTGACGAAGTCGGGAACGTATCCGTTTATCTACCCGAGTTGCGTGAACAAGCTGGGAGTTTCGGGGCTCACCGGAAACGCGGCGGGCTCAACGTTCACCAACAGCGTGGACACGGGGCTTGGACCACGGTTCGGGTTCGCCTGGGACGTGATGGGGCGGCACACCACAACACTGCGCGGCGGATACGGTTTGTACTACGTTCGCGAGGATATCGGCGCGGTGGATCAATTGAGCTTCCAGTCGCCCTTCATCCCAATCGTGTTTTTCCCAACGACGCCAGGATTCACGCTCTCGAACTTCTTTACCGGAACGCCGGCCACGAATCCGAATGCGGTTCCGGTGGCGGGACAGCTTTCGCCGGCGTGGATTCCTTGCCTTGCCCGGCTGACAAGCTTCACTCCTAACAGTCCGAGTGGGCAGGACGGAACTTACAACTGCACCGGCGGGCCGGGCGTGAACTCGACCCAGAATCTATTCGTGCTGGAAGTTCCGCGGCATTTTGTGGTTCCGAATACGCAGCAGTGGAATCTGACCTTGCAGCAGGAACTCGGGAAGAACTGGGTGCTGGAAGTCGGCTACGTGGGCACGCGAGGATTGCATCTCCGCGAGACGCGCGACGGCATTCAATCGGTGAATGCCACGCCGTCCAATCCTTTCACGGTGACCGACACCAGTGGCAATACGTACCCGATCACAGACAATACGTTCTCCAATGCGATTGCGCGGACACCGGCGCCGGGATTGAACGGATATAGCGGATACCAGATTTTCGCCAACGATGCTTACTCGATCTATCACTCCCTTCAGACAACGCTCTCGCGTCGCTGGGGCAACAGCTATTTGCAGGCGGCGTACACGTTCTCGAAGAATATCGATGCGACCTCAACCGGGAATACGGCGTTCAACACGGCGTACAACGATCAGAGCAACATCAATGCTTCGAGAGGACTCTCAGATTTCGACCGCACGCATCGACTCTCAGTCACGTACGTTTACGAATTGCCAATGTTCCAGCACTCGTCTGGATTCGTTCACGCCGCGCTTGCAGGATGGGAACTTAGCGGCGTGACAATCTTCCAATCCGGCACGCCGTTCTCGATTCTTGACTCGGGTGCGGGAACTGCGTTTCTGGGGCAGGGCAGCACTCCCTTGCTCGGTGCGAGCCTCGCCCCCGGAGCGACGATCGCGAGCGCTTTGACCACCGGCAGTACCCAGCAGCGGGCTGCCAGTGGGTATGTCAATGGGGGTACGTTTATGCCGGCGCCGCAACTCTATCCGACACAATGCTTGAGCGATCCGAATTACTGTACGACAGGTTTCGGAGATCTCGGCAGGAACATCTACCGCGGGCCGCGCGAGCAGAACTGGGATGCGTCGCTGATCAAGCATTTTCAGATTGGCGAGCACCAGGATATCCGGTTCACAGCGGACTTCTTCAACCTCTGGAACCACGCGAATTTTGCCAATCCGGCTGTCACCGATGTTGAAGCCTACCTGGCATGGGTCGGCTCGGGCGGTACCGGGAACGGTCCGTTCGGACAGATCGTGAACTCAACCGGCGCCCCGCGGCTGATTCAATTCTCGTTGCGCTGGGCGTTCTAGCCGCCTACAGGACTTCGCTTCGAGCCGGGAGGCTAGGCTTCCCGGCTTTTTCCTGCCCGGCTTATTACTCTGGAGCCGTGAAGTTTGAAGGAAATATTGGTCGCCTCCCTCGTTTCGTTGGTAGGATTCTGGCGTCGATTTGCGGTGCATTGAGGAGGGATCATGAGGCGGAAAGTCGTTGGTCGGGCTCTGTGCTGCTGGTTCGGAATTTTTGCTGCTTTCGCGTCCGCGCAGTCGAGTAGTAAAACGGTTGCGCTCCGGTGTGGAAGTTTGTTCGATGGACGCGCCGACAGCCTGCGCAAGAACGTGGTCGTGGTGATCCAGGGCGAGAAGATCAAAGAGGTTGCGGCGACTGTTCCCAGCGGCGCGGAGGTGATCGATCTGTCGCGCGAGACTTGTCTGCCGGGACTGATCGACACACATACGCACATTCTGCTGAACGGCGACATCACGGCAGCTGATTATGATGAGCAACTGCTGAAGGAATCTCCGGAATACCGAACGATCCGTGCCACCGTGAATGCGCGGCGCGCTCTGGACTATGGATTCACCTCGATCCGCGATCTGGAGACCGAGGGCGCGGGGTACGCCGATGCGGACGTGAAGAAGGCGATCAACAACGGGATTATTCCCGGCCCCCGCATGCAGGTGGCCACCCGTGCGCTGGATGTGACGGGAGCATATCCGCTGCAGGGGTATGCGCCGAGCGTGGTAGTGCCGCACGGCGTGCAGATCGTGGATGGTCCAGACAATGCCCGCCAGGCGGTGCGGGAGCAGATCAGCCACGGCGCGGACTGGATCAAGGTTTACAGCGACCGGTCGTATCGCGTACGCGAAGACGGCGTGTTGGACGATATCCCGACATTCACGCTGGAGGAACTGCGGGCGATTGTGGATGAGGCGCACCGCGAGCGGCACAAAGTCGCCTCGCATGCAATGGCGCTGAATGGAGTGCACAATTCGGTTGAGGCGGGAGTCGATACCATCGAGCACGGGAATTACATCTCCGACGAGGACCTGAAGACGATGGCGGCGCGAGGAGTCTTTTATGTGCCGACAATTTTCGTTGGAGAGTACGTGGCCCAGGGACGGGCGGCGGAAGGCGCTTCAGTGTGGGTAAAGATGATCCAGATTCATGAGGAAACTTTCCGCCGGGCGATGAAGGCCGGAGTCAAGATTGCCTTCGGCACGGATGCCGGAGGATTCGACTGGAAGGTGGATCCCGCAAAAGAATTTGCTTCGATGGTGAAGTTTGGTATGACTCCGGCGCAGGCGATCCGCTCGGCGACGGCGACGGCGGCTGAGTTGCTGGGAGAGAACGACTCGCTCGGCACAGTGGAACCGGGCAAACTGGCGGACATTGTCGCCGTTCCAGGCGATCCGCTAAGCGACGTTTCAATCATGGAAAAAGTCGATTTTGTTATGAAAGGTGGCGCGGTCGTGCGGAAGCCTTAGGAATTGATTGAAGGATGAATTTTGATTATCGCTTGCGGGGCGCGATTACAGGAATTACCCGAGCGCGACTTCCGGGTTCGGAGCGGAGAATGGTGAAAGTACGAATCCTTCATATAGGAGTGAAGCTATGACAACGGATCCGGTTTGTGGAATGAAGATTGATGAGAAGGACGCGAAAGCGCAATCACAGTATGGTGGGAAAAAATACAGCTTCTGTTCGGATGATTGTAAGAAGAAGTTCGATCAGCATCCCGAGCAATACGCGAAAAGCGCGCAGAGCGCAGCCTAGTTTGACTCTTCAGTGAAAAGCCCTCGCCTCGGCGAGGGCTTTGCTTTGTAGCGGGAAGTGCAGCGCGGGCATCCCAGCCCTTACGCTCGCTTTGCTCGCGGGCCGGACGAATGCGTCCGCCCCTGCAAACGTTCTAGCGATGCGCCATCGCCGGTTCGTGGGCCGTGCTCTTGCTGGCCTTGAAACTGGCAAACCGCTTGTTGATCTCGTCCCAGTTGAGGACGTTCCACCACGCGGCGAGATATTCTGGGCGCCGGTTGTTGTACTTCAAATAGTAGGCGTGCTCCCAGACATCATTGCCGAAGATTGGATAGAGTCCCTGCGAGATCGGATTGTCCTGATTGGGCGTGGTAACAATCTGCACTTCGCCGCTTGATTTTCCTGCGAGCCAGACCCATCCGGAGCCGAATTGCTTCGCGCCGGCATCGTTGAATTTGGTCTTGAAATCGTTGAAATGGCCGAATGTCTTCTGAATCGCTTCGGCGATCGGGCCGCTGGGATCGCCTCCGCCTTTCGGCTTCATGATCTTCCAGAACATGCTGTGGTTGACGTGGCCTCCGCCATTATTGCGGACCGCGCCGCGGATGTCTTCGGGAATGGCGTTGAGGTCGCGGATGAGATCTTCGGCCGACTTGCCGCCGAGGTCCGGGTGCTTCTCGATGGCGGCGTTCAGGTTCTTCACATAGGCCCCATGGTGCATATCGTGATGCAGAGTCATGGTCTGCTTATCGATCGTCGATTCCAGTGCGTCATAGGCATAGGGTAAAGGCGGTAGTTCGTGTGCCATTTTTATCCTCCAAAGGTTTCTGATGACAGGAGACGGAGATTCGATGCAAGTGTTGGCATTATTATATCGCGCTGCGAGGTTTTCGGAGGATCGGGCGATTCTTACTTGCGCCCAAGAAAACGGATGCGGGAGGTGAAGGCGCGGCCTTCGCACGCGCTAAAGGTCGGGGTCGGATGGTTCACGAGGTCGATAACGCTGTTGACCACAAATGGATTGCAGCGGCCAGTGATGTTGTCGAACCCTCCGCGCAGTGCCAGATAATATCCAAAAAGGTGAAAGCGTTTTTCAAGTTGCAGATTGAGAGAGAAATATTCGGGAAAGCGAAAAGCGTTGGCCGAGCCGAGCAGTTGCTGCTGTGGAGTGAGTTCGCTGAATGGGAATCCGGTGCGGGCCTCCAGGGAGTAAGCGACCTCGAACTGATGAACGATAGGGAGTTTGAAAAGAGGGAAATATCCCCAGGAGAGGAATCGGTTCGGTGTATCCCACGGATAAGGGCCGGGCTGCTGCGAGCTCAGGATCGGATTGTCGACATTGAAGTCGAGCACCTGGTTGGAGTGCGCGCTCGAATGGGTGTACGAGCCCATGAGCATATAAGACTCGCGGAAGTTCCGCCGTAGAGCGATCTGGAAAGCGTTATACCTGTCGTCTCGTGTGTTCTGCAGGATGAAGTCTCCGCTGGTCGCACCATTGAGCGTGTTGTAGACGAATCCACGGGAGCCACGGCGCTGGAAATATTCGGCCTTGAGGTAAATCGAAGCCGGAAGCCTCTTTTCGAGAGCGACACTCCAGTTCACGAAACGAGGAACGGTCAGCGTGCTCGTGTCGGCGGTAAAGTTGGTCGGAACCGGCCCGGTCGTGGTGACGCACGTGGGCGCGCAGTTCTGGTTGACCGTGTAGAAGGTGTCTTCGCGCGATCCGGCGTAAGGACGGGCGACCAGAAAGATCGGCGTCTCCTCGTAGATCAGTCCGATGCCGGCCGAAAGTTTCGTGTTGCCGGAGTTGTCCAGAACATACGTCCCCGCGAGCCGCGGAGAAATTTCCGCCTTCCGAATGATTCCATCCCAATCGAGGCGGACGCCGGGTTCGACCAGGAGACGGTTGGTAATTCCCCAGCGATCTTCCGCGTAGGCGCTGAATTCCGAGTCGTACTCGTGATGGACCGGAGCGGCCGAAAATGTTGAATACCGCGTGCACGGATAAGTGGAGTCCTGCACGGCGCTGAGACAGAGGTCGGGAGAGGTGAGAACGTTATTGCTGCTCAGAAACGAAATTGGCGTGCGCTCGAATTGTGCGTTGTAAGAGAGGCGGTCGAAATCGACTCCGAATTTGAAGTCGTGGCGTCCGAGCCAATGGTGCGACGGAACAAAGAGATTCGAGAGAGCCTGCCAGCGGCTCGCCTTAGTTTCCTCAGCGAGGAAATAGTTTCCTCCAGCCGTCTCGATGTTCACAAAGTAGGGAACTGATCCATAAGGAGTGAGTTGGAGGTTGTACTGATCGAAGGCAATTCCGGATTCGAGAAGCTCCCCTCCATTGAAATAGTGCTGATCCTTGACGCTGGCTATGTAGGCGGATTCGACGTCCCTGGGATTCGAAAGTTGCGGGCTTTGCGGCGAGAGATACGCGTACTGGTCATGGATATAATTCACCAGAAAACTGGTCGTGAGAATGTTTCGGTTCGTGAGATTGCTCTGGATTTTCGTGAGATCGTCGAGGCGGAGCGCGTGGTCGTTATCATGGCCGACGGGTAGTTCGGTGAAAATTAAGTTGTCGTATTCGCCATCGAAGGCGTTGTAGAACCAGATTCTTCCTTTCTCGATCGGCCCCGAAAACGTGAAGCGGGGCAGAAACTGGTCGAACCGCCATCCGTGCTTGTTTTGCACCGAGGGTATGAAGTCGGTCGCCCAGAAGCGGAAATGATCATCCCCGATGCCAGTATTGAGCTTGAGCACGCCACCGGACCCCTTGCCATATTCGGCGGGCTCGCGCGAAGGTTCGACCTGGATGGAGCGGAAGGCGTCAGTACTGACGCGAACCAGCAGTTGACCGTTGGCGGGCTGGGAGACGTTGAATCCGTCGAGCAGAGTGACGGTCTGATACGTCTCCGCGCCGGCGACGTGCGGCTGTCCGGCCTGGTCCTGCACCACTCCCGGAATGAAGTTCAGCACATTGCGGTAGTCGGTGGTGTCGGGATAGACGATGTTGATGACGTCGAGGCCGCTGATGGTTTCCTGCGCTGCAATCTGCGAAGCATCGATCGCAGGCGGAGATTCGTGCACATCGACGGTCTCGCGCACTTCCTGCTGGTGCGAAATGGCGACTTCAATATTTGAACTGCTCGTGATCTCAAGATTGGGCTGTGCCAGGGCGTAGAAACCCTCCTTTTCGACGCGGAGGTCGTATTTTCCGGCGGCAAGCGAAGGGAACTGGCAACGTCCACTGAAATCGGTCTGGCAGGGGACAGCAGGCTGCATGCCGGACTGCAAAGTGACGCGGGCCGAACGAACTGCGACCCCGTTTTCATCGACGACCGTAATCGTAGGAACTGGAGCGGACTGCGCAGCGGCGGTGCAGACCACGACGAGAGTGAGCAGGAGAGCACGCATTCCGTTGCGGATATTTTAACGGTCGGATGCAGCGGCAGAGGAATTGGTTTTTGCGAAACTCTCTCGAACTGTGAACCGTGCTTCCAGCCGCTGGTACGTGCCGCTGAAGCAGCACGTGTGACGGTATCCATGCCAAGCCAGTGGATGCAGATCTAAGCGGCCCAACATCCTGCAGCATATAATGACGCTCATTCATCGCCGAGACTTTTTGACGAGACACAATGAAAGCAGCGGTACTCCACGAGAGCGGCAGATCTCCCCGGTTTGAATCCTTTCAAGATCCCGTCGCGCAAGCCAACGAAGTCATTGTGCAAGTGCGAGCGGCTGCGCTCAAGCCTGTCGACAAGCAGATGGCGGATGGATCGCACTATAGTGCATTTCGCGAGTTCCCGATCATATGCGGCATGGACGGAGTGGGATGTCTCGAAGATGGCAGCAGAGTGTTTTTTGCGCTGCCCAGGTCGCCCTATGGCACCATGGCCGAGCGAACGGTCGTGTCCAAGCCGCGCTGCTTTCCACTTCCCGATACGGTGGACGATGTTACGGCAGCGGCGGTGTTCAATCCAGGGTTGTCGGCCTGGGGAGCTTTAAAGTGGCGGGCGGAACTTGCTCCAGGACAGAACGTTCTGGTTCTCGGGGCGACTGGAGTGACAGGAAAAATCGCCATCCAGACAGCAAAGCTTCTTGGCGCTGGTCGGGTTGTGGCCGCCGGGCGAGATGAAAAAATCCTGAGTACGCTTCCGAATCTCGGCGCCGATGAGACGATTCACATCGGCGAATCGATGGAGGACCTCAAGCGCAATTTTGAGCGCGTCACAGAGACTCGCGGCTTCGACGTAATCGTTGACTATCTCTGGGGAGCCCCGGCCCAGGCGTTGCTCTCTGCGATTACGCGGGAAGACTTCGGCGCTGGTTCGTCGAGGCTGCGTTGGGTTGAAGTGGGCGAGAGCGCCGGGGCGACGATTTCGCTCCCTGCTGCTGCGTTGCGGAGTTCGAGGCTTGAGATATTGGGGGCGGGAAGCGGGAACGCGCCCACATCCCCTGAGATGTGGGTGGAGGCGATTCAGACGTTGCTGGCGTATGTTGCCAGCGGTGCAATTCAGATTGACACAGAAAAAGTCCCGCTACGAGAGGTAGAAGAGGTTTGGGGACGCAAATTTCCCGGTCGCAGGGTCGTTCTGATTCCCTAAGACTTCGTTGCGAGATATTCGCACACGCGGCGAATCGTGTCGCGCTGGTGATCGTTCAGTGTGAGAAATTCAAATCCGTAGCGCAGCCCCTGCCGGTAGCGGACGATAGCACGGACCTTGATCGGGTAGGGAGTCAGCGGCATCGGAATTTCGAGCGTGACGATCTCGCCCGGTTCCAGGCTCCCCGTCAGCGTCGCGCCAATACCATCCTGTCCCATCTCGGTCGAGCGCCCCCAGCAGGCCCGGAATTCTCCCGCCTGAAACATTTTGACCTGGAGCCGGACGTCGATGACGAAACGGGGAAAGCGACGGGTATAAGAGACTTTGGTGGAAGATCCCGGGCTCGGTGCAGCGGCACTTGAGTCAGCGCCTGCGGCAGCGGCTACAGCTTTCTTGTATTTGCTCATGCGAACGATCGCTTCTGCAACCTGCGGCCGACGTTCGGCCGGTTCTTGATGCATTAATTGCCGTGCAGCAGGTATCCGGGCTCGAGCGGAAGTTTCCCGGCGACCTTCACCACCGCAACGCTGCTGTTGATGGCGTATACATCCACAACCCCGATCGCGCCAGGGATCGAGGCGACCTTATTCACCAGATCTTCGTCCGAATCCACGATGATGATTGCGGGATGTCCGGTGCGGCCGTGGTTCGCCGCCACAATCAGATCTTTTACGTCCGATTCGGGAACTTCGTAAACCTTTTCGACGAGCAACTTCATTTCCGGCGAGGCGGGGGGGCGCATAATAAACGTCACCGACTTGCCGTCGGGCCATCGATTCGTCTGGCCTTTGGAAACCCTCACCAGATCTGCAACCGACATTCCGGAGACGGCGTTGGCTTTGTTGGAGACCACGGCGAGGTCGCGCGCGGCTGCGAACGAAGTAGCCGCAGCCAGAAATAAAGATGCAATTAACAGTCGCCGGTAAGGCACACTCGGTCCCCTTCCAAGGGAATGGTCCAGTGTCGATTTTCGGGGAATTTGGTCACCGGCTCAACGTAACGAAGGTCATGTGCCTGCAGGATATGGGTAAAAGGGGCATAGCCGCCTGAATTGCGCATTGCCTGCCTAGGGTGTTCAGGGGGTTGGCAAGGGGGGGCAGATAGGGTAGGCTAAGGCTTCTCTTTATTAGATTCATAAGGAAAATCCCCCATGACAAATCGTGTTTCCTACGCTCCGCAAGACTTCCAGAAAATGTGCAAGCAGGCCGAGAGAGATCATGAGGCAAAAAAACTGACAGTCTTGATGGAGCGCGTGAAGCGACAGATTGCAGAGCGAGACCATCCTGGCTTGAAAATCGAACCTCCAAAACATCCGGCAACCCCGATCAGCGCGGATTCAGGCCTGTTGCGGCTTCCCAGCCGGTCGGTTCCATTTGAGAGATAGAGAAATCAGAGCGGCCAAATCCGAAATTTGAATGCGCTGTCGAAAACTTTTCTCTTTCCACAAACTCAAACTGCGCTAGAATGAGCCAGCTTGTAACAACGCCGCCTTGAAGTGGGCGAGTGCGGATTCTCTGGTTGCCTTCCCCCAGGAGGTAGTGGATGTACCGGCCTTACGCAAGTTCCCAGGCGGATTTCCGTCCGCCTGCGGATGTGCAGACTCAGCTGCGCGATCTCACCCAAGACTTCGCAACCTCCTTCAATACAGGTAATTACGATCAGGCCGCCAGTCTTTTCGCAAGCGACGGTGTGCTGATGGCTCCTCAGAACGAGGGGGCTTACGGGCAGAAGTGCGTGGAGCGCTTGCTGCGCCAGATGGGTGAGGCCGGATATAGCGATTTGCGGCTGGAAACGACTCGCGTGGATCACTCCGGAGATATGGCAATGGAACTGGGGCGATTCTCGTTTGTTGTACGCAAAGGCGATGGGGCCAAGACTACCGAGCGCGGCAAGTATGTTAAAGTCTGGCGGCGACTGGGAGCGTGGCTGATCCTGGCCGATTGCTGGAGCCGGACGTCGGCCATGGCGAATGACAAGGCCGCTTGATCCCCCACATCAGTAAGCAACAATCGAAAATGGAAGCCGACCAAACTAGGTTGTCCGCGAACCTGAATGACCGCGGGCATGGGGCGGGAGCGAAGACAGAGGATCCGGGGCAGTATTGCCCGAACTGTTCATCGAAGTTGCGTGAGAGCCGGTGCAAGTTGAAATGCCCGCAGTGTGGGTTTTATTTGAGCTGCTCGGATTTCTACTGAGAAATTGTAGAATTTTGATTTTGAATATTGATTAGAGCCTTTCTGCCCAGGTCAAATTTCGCGCTGCCGCCACCCGACACTGTTTTTCCTCTCTTGACTTTCATTTGCAATCCAAAATCTATAGCGCACTCTTCGTTCGCCGTGACGCACATTCACGGCTGCGGCTACAATGGCAGCGGGACTTCATTTCAAAAATTTCGTAAGGAGAACGTCATGCAACGCAAGGCAAGTGCGGTTTGGAAGGGCGGGCTGAAGGATGGCAAGGGGACGCTATCGGCTCCGGGCGGAGTGCTGAACAATACGCAATACTCGTTTTCAACCCGGTTCGAGAATGCTCCGGGAACGAATCCCGAGGAATTGATTGCAGCCGCGCACGCGGGATGTTTTTCGATGGCGCTTTCCGCGCAACTGGGCGGAGCGAACCTCACCCCTGAAAGCATTTCCACAACCGTGACGTTGTCTTTGGAGAAGCTGGACTCAGGATGGACCATTACGGCGAGTCATATTGATGTCGTGGGCAAAGTTCCGGGCGCGGATGCGGCGACTTTCCAGAAGTATGCCGAGGCGGCCGAGAAGGGCTGTCCGGTGTCGAAAGTATTGAATGCGAAAATCACGATGAACGCGAAGCTCGAGTAAGGGCGGCTTCGGACTCCAGGCCTTCGGAATATTCGGTGTCAACCATGCTGGCGCAACTCTACTTCTGATTAAGTTGCGCCAGCATTTTTTGGATGGCTTGATCGAGCTGAGCGGGAGAATGAATAACAAACGTCTTACCATCTGCGGCTTTCGTGAGCCGCTGAATAACGTCGGGGAACGGGGTTGCGGGCCATCAGTTGCGCGTTTGACAGTCGGCGCGAGGACTGTAGAATAGGGATGCAGGTCTTCCTGATGCGGCGGCGTGCCCGCCTGCCGCGGCTGAAGTCCACTTGCCATCGTGGCGGAATTGGCAGACGCGCATGGTTCAGGTCCATGTACCGGCAACGGTGTGGGGGTTCGAGTCCCTTCGATGGCACCAAAAGTAGAGGCTTGTGACTGGGGATTAGTGGTCAGTAGCCCCTTGCGCATTCAGCCGTGTTCTCGCTTAAATTCTCCACCTTCCACCCATTCAAGTGTGGCGTGATGCCGCCGCAACTGCTATGCATCCCAACGTACTCGATCACTGCTCCTATCTCATTCGCATCTAGGCCTAGCCTCTAATCCCTGACCTTGCCCCTGAACACTGCTTTGTCTATGCAGAAACAGGGAAATAAGCGACAATGCTGGGCGTGGCCGGAGGAAACGCGGATTGAAGATTTCGCAAAAAGGACTCTATGCTCTGCAGGCGATGATGACGCTGGCCCGCAAGCACGAGCAGGGAGCGATCAAGATTCGCGAGATTGCGGCAGAGAGCGACCTGCCAGAGAAATTTCTGGAGCTCATTCTGCTTGAACTGAAGAATGCCCGCATCGTCGACAGCGTGCGCGGTGCGCGAGGCGGGTACCAGCTTCGGCGTGCTCCGTCCGAGATTCCTTTGAGCGATATTATCCGATTGGTCGATGGTCCACTCGCTCCCATGGGCGATGCCGAGCAATTGCGCAGCCTGATCGCAAAAGACGCCGATCATCGCGCGCTCTACGAGGTCTTTCTCGCCGTGAGAGACGCGGCGGCGAAAATTCTCGAGAACACAACGATCGCCGATCTGGTCGACGGCGGCAAAGGGAAACGGAGCTCGGGAAAGAGCGCGCACGCTCCAGGGAAAAAGCGGACGGGGCTCTAGGCGACGCTGCGATTCTCGAATTTTGATTGCCGATTGTTGAACAAGGGCCTGTATCTGCAACAGTCGGTATGTCCTCAGTTCTGTCATCCCGGCTAATCCGACACTTCTGTCATCCCCACCAAGCCAACGGATCGGCGAATGCCGATCCGTTGACGCGCGGAGGGACCTTATGTTTTCCGAGGCCACGCCAACCGTGAGTCCTCAGTGCCCGTAGTTCACAACATGGTTTCCAACCGGGCGTAGCTCGCCTCCATCCCCTTCTCCATCCCGCTGGCGAGCATGGCAGCGCGGGTCTGGCTGTTGGGCAGCGTCATACGCATCGTCATCAGCGTACCGTCGCCGTCCGCCTCGAAGCGGGTTTCGACGTGATTATCGGGAGTCGGGTCAGGCAGGTGCATGCGCTCGACGTGAACAATTTTGCTGTAAGGAACCACTTCCACAAATTCCCCGGTTATATAAAATCCCGGCTTCTTGGGATGTGCCCACTCGTAGCGGAATTTGCCTCCCGGCCGGGCTTCATTGATGCAGACCGGCATGGTCCAGCCTTCAGGGCCAAGAAGCCATTTCTGCAGCAGCTTTGGATCGGTATGGGCGCGGTATACAGCTTCCGTCGATGCGGCGAAGTGCCGGGTTACCACAACCTGTGTATCGCCTTCGGTTTTGAGCGTCAGTCCAGTCATAGTCTTCATCTCTTTTTCCCCTTTGGATTTGAGTCCATGGCGGCTAGAACCTGGTCGAGTCGTTCGTAGTTTCGTTCCAGAGCCTTGCGCAGCATCGCCAGCCACTGGTCCATCGCATCGATGCCCTCTATCGAGAGCCGGCGCGGACGTTTGGTGCCGTCGATACGCCGCACAATGAGGCCTGCCTCTTCCAGCACTTTGAGGTGCTGGGAGATGGCCGGTTGCGTCATGTCGAATGGCTCCGCCAGTTCGTTGACGGACGCCTCCCCCAGTGCCAGACGCGAAAGGATCGCGCGACGAGTAGGATCAGCGAGGGCAGCGAAAGCGGAGTCAAGATCAAGCCTCGAACTCATAAGTAATAAGTTATATAAGTGATTAGTTATTGTCAAGCCGGAATTTCTGCCCGGTGCGATTTCGCTAGAATTCGCCCCTAGCTTGCACTCTCACAATCAAGGAATGCCGGCGACCAAGCTGGTTTCGGCCCAAGGGCAAACAGGAACGTTCTCCCGGATGGAACCCGGAATTCCCGTATCCTGCGCGGTATTTGCGCGATTTTCACAACCGTTTCGCACAATGCGCCGGGTTCATCCCGATCCAACTTCTGCTTCGAATCCCGAGGAATGCCGCACCGCATAAGGCTTTCGCGAAACATGCTTCCTCCCATTGCACCAATTCCGGTCACCGCCCTGTGAACGGCGTGCACTCCATTGAAAATTCATGTACTTACAAACGTCGTATTTTCCATTGACTCCAAAAATAGAAGGAGTAAAAACATAATCGTTCTTTGACAACTTCTTAAGTTTTTCCGGTTGGTGCGGCGTCCGGGGCTCGAGCGAAGTCACTGTCTTAGCCGAAAGGTTGAGACGGAGGGCAAGCGAGGGTCTATAGCAAAGCGCTGGTCGAGGAGAATCGAGAAGAACTGTTAAAGGCAGGATAGAGTTCCGAGGCGTAGGGTAGGTTTATCCGGTTGGCGGTAAGCCCGGAGCCCGAGCTTACGATCGCGCGTTGCGCCCCGCAAGGGAGGCAACGAAAGCAGGTCAAGCAAGGGTCAAACGCGAGCTACTGGCCGAGACGAATGGACCCTACACCACCTCGGAACTCTCTTATTTTGTGGCCCCGAATTTCCCCGCCCGAATTTCTCCGTCCCAATTCTGAGGTACCGTCGGAATATTTATGTAGCCCCGGACGCATTCGTCCGGGGTCGCGCGAAAGCTCGATCACTGTCGCGTTGAGCGATGAAGTTCGTCCCCATTTTCCGATACAACCCAATAATTCATCCGTGAAAATCCGCGCGAATCCGTGGCCGATGCAACTCGAGGCCACTTCGCCACGACTCGGAACTCGGCGACCCGATCTAGCTGATTGCTTTCTTCTCGAATTGCCGAAGCCCCACAAACAGCAGCAGCAGATCGAACCCGAATAGCACCACCAGAACTGCAACCGTGGACAAGTGTGGGAATTGCGGCACCAGGGCAGCGCGCAGTCCTTCACTGGCGTAGACCAGCGGATTGATCAGCACTACTTTCTGCAGAACGGGAAATGTTTTGAGGGCGCTCCAGGGATAGTATGTACAGCCAAAAAAAATCATAGGCGTGATCAACATGCTGAACATCAGGCCGATGTGCTGCTGATCCATCGAGCAGCCGAGAGCGAGGCCTCCGCCGGCAGAGAACAGCGCAACCAGCGCGATCATCACGGCAAATTTCAACGGAGCGTGGATGCTGATATCCACGCCCGGCCGCAGCACGATCCATCCCAACGGCAAAACAACCAGTCCTGCCACGGCAGCCTGCAGCATTCCGGCAACGACCTTCTCAATGGCGATCCAGGGCAGATCGATCGGAGCCAGCAGCCGGTCTTCAATCTCGCGGGTCCACTGAAATTCAGCGATCAGCGGCATTGCGACCGCCCAGATTCCCGTGAAGACCATGCTGATCGCAATGATGCCGGGAAGGAGCAGGCTCTTGTACGACGGAGGCATGTAGCCACTGCCGACCATGACGCGTCCGAAGATGAAGACGAACAGCAGCGGCTGCAGAAACGTCTGGAACAAAAGTTGAACCGCATTGCGCCGCGCTACGTGGGCGTCGCGGGCGAGCATCGCTCCAAAGGCTTTCCAGTTCAATCGCGCAAACTCCTTCCGGTGTGGTGCAGAAAAAGATTTTCCAGGCTCGGCTCGGAGATATGAACATCAGAGAGTTCAGCTCCGGCAGCCACTGCCAAAGCGGCAATCTCGGGGATCAGAGAGCCTCCGCGGTCAGCGTAAATGTCGGCGCCGATGGTGTCCGAAGGCCGTACCTCCCGCACTCCGGAGAGACTTTGCAGACGTTCCAGCAGATCGGAGGATCGCTTGCCGAACTGCAAGCGTAGAAGAAATCCTCCGGGTATAGAACGCTTAAGATCCCCCGGCGTGCCAAGCGCAATAATGCGGCCGTGATCGACAATGGCGAGGCGCTGGCAGAGCGCGTCGGCTTCTTCCATATTGTGCGTCGTGAGCAGCACGGTTTTGCCGAGCTGGTTGTATTCGCGGATGATCTCCCAGAGCAAGATGCGAGTCTGCGGATCGAGGCCGGCGCTGGGTTCGTCGAGGAAAAGAACCTGCGGATCGTGCATCATCGCCCGGGCGATCGAAAGCCGCTGCATCATGCCGCCCGAGAATCCCCGAACCATCTGATTGGCGCGGTCAGTCAGCTTGAATTTCGCCAGCAGCGCCTCGGCTCGCTCCTGCCGCGCTTTCGATCCAATGCCGAAATAGGCGGCGTGAAAGAGCAGGATTTCTCGCGCGGTGAGAGAGAAATCGAGGTTCGCCCGCTGCGGAACGACCCCGATGAGCCGTTTCACCTTTGCCTGTTCGCTCCAGACTTCGTGATCTCCAATCCACGCCCCGCCGCTTGTGGCGCGCACCCGCGTTGTGAGGACGCCGACGGTTGTGGACTTTCCGGCGCCGTTGGGACCAAGCAGACCGAAAATCTCTCCCGGATAGATTTCAAGCGTCAGCCCGTTGAGCGCCACAATTTGCGGCTTCGCCTGCTTAGGCTCTTTGGCGCTGGGCCGGGCAATAAAGCCTCCCGCAGCACCGAGCGGAGGCGCCGAGTTGAATACTTTGCGCAGATCTTGCGTACGAATGCCGACCGCAGTCAATGGAAGCTCCCCCGAAGTTCAGGAAGTATATCGCACGAGCAGGTGAGGATGAGATTGGTGGACCAGGCAAGATTCGAACTTGCATCTGCGAACGCCGACCGAAATCGCCGTCCGCCGTGTTCCTTACACCACCGGCCCAACAGCCGCTAAACGCCCCGACTACTTCCCTGTGGACTTAGTGATCCTGACGCGTCCGGCGCTTCACGCCCCTTGAATTCCTCTCTAACACCTCATCCTCCAAAGAGTTTCTGAGGACGCAACTAATCCACGTGTTCCCCTTCGGACATGAAGCTTTGTTCCGATGGCGGCAGGCGATCCCCCGGCCTTGCCCAGAAAACATAGAGTGTCGGCCAGAGGATGACGCTGACCAGGAGTTCCACCATCAGCCCGCCCACGATGACGATGGCGAACGGCCGCTGCGAGTCGGAGCCGATATCGTGCGACATGGCGGCCGGGAGCAGCCCGAGCGTGGCGACCAGCATGGTCATCATGATGGGCCGCAGTCGAAGGGCAGCGCCTTCTTTAGCGGCATCGCGTACCGGCAGCCCTCGCGTGCGCAGCTGATTGATGTACTCGACCATGATGACGCCGATTTCGACCGACACTCCGATCAGCGCAAGGAATCCCAGACCGGAGGAGACGCTGAAGTGCGTTCCCGTGATCAGCAGGCTGAGAAAACCTCCCAGTGGCGAGAGCGCAACGACGGCGAGTATCAGTCCGACCCATTTCCACGAGCCGAAGGCGGAGTACAGGATGAACGACATCAGCAGGATTGTGACCGGAACGATGATGGAAAGGCGGCGATTGGCGCGCTGCTGGCTCTCGTATTCGCCAGTCCAATCGAGGTGATAGCCCTCGGGCAGTTTCACTTTCTGTCCAACTTCGTCGATGGCTTGGCGGACCGTGCTGCCAAGATCGCGTCCGCGAACGCTGTACTTGATGGCGATGTAGCGCGAGTTGCCTTCGCGATAAATGGTCGAAGCGCCGTCATCGAGCGTGATCTTGCATAGTTGCGCCAGAGACACGCGCTCGCCCGATGGAGCCAGCAGGCGGATGTTCGCGATATCCTCGACCGTCCGCCGGAATTGCGGCTGATATCGGACAGTAAGATCGAAGCGCTGCTCACCGATCAGAATCTGGCTGACAGCTTTCCCGCCCACCGCAGATTCCACCGTATCCTGTATGTCGGACACGTTGATGCCGAAACGGTCCGCGGCGGCGCGATCCACATTGAGATTTACATTCGGTTGCCCGCGCACCTGGAAGGTGCCGAGGTCCGCGATCCCGGGAATGCGGCTCATGATCCCTTGAATCTGATCCGCCTTTTCTTCCAGCGTCTTGAGATCGCGCCCGAAGAGTTTGACTGCGAGTTCACCCTTCACGCCGCTCACAGCTTCTTCGACGTTGTCCGAGATCGGCTGCGAGAAGTTCCAATCGACGCCAGGGAACTGCTGAAGCTTTTCGTCCATCGCAGCGATCAACTCATCCTTGTTGCCGTGGAATTCAGGCCGCCATTTCTCGCGCGGAAGCAGGTCGACGAAGAACTCCGTGTTGTAGAAGCCGCTGGCGTCGCTGCCGTCGTCGGGACGTCCGACTTGGCTCACCACTTGCGTCACCTCGGGAAAATCGGCGAGCACGAGGCGCGCTCGTTTGGCCATGTCGATGCTCGCCGTCGGCCCGGTGCTGGGCGCCAGAGTGCCGCGAACCCAGATCGCCCCTTCATCGAGATGCGGCAGAAATTCGGAGCCGATAATTCCGCTGGTCGCGAGAAAAATCATCACGCCGAGCGCGATCAACCCCATACCGAGCGTCAGCTTCATGTGATCGAAGCACCAGTCGAGCGACCGCGAATAGCTGCGGTTCAGCCATTCAAGCACCGGGTTGCGCCATTCTTTGATCCCGCGGCTGAAGAGCATGCTGCACAGCACCGGCGCAATAAACAGAGCGAAGGCCAGCGCTCCCAGCAGGGCGAAAGCGACTGTCCATGCCATCGGCCGGAACAAGCGGCCTTCCACCCGCTGCAGAGTGAAGATCGGCAAATAAGAAACGATGATGATGATGCGGGCGAAGAAGACCGGTCTCTGAACTTCGTGGGCGGCGATGCCGACGATTTCGAGAAACGACTTCTTCTGATCGCCGAACGAAGTATGTCGAAGAATGTTTTCGACCATCACAACGGAGCCGTCCACTACCATGCCGAAATCAAGTGCGCCGAGAGAGAGTAAGTTCGCAGGAATGTGGTTGAGATCGAGAAGAATCGCGGCGAACAGAAGTGAGAAAGGAATCGTGAAGGCGACGATCAAAGCGCTACGGACATTGCCCAGGAACAGAAAAAGGATCAGGGTGACCAGCAGAACTCCGTCGGTCAGGTTGCGCAGGACCGTGTGCGTGGTGTGGTGCATCAGGTCGCTGCGGTCGAGATGCGGGACGAGTTTGACTCCGGCCGGAAGCAGGCCGGGTTTGCCATCGGTTCCGTTGAGTTGAGCGATCTTCTTGTGCAGATCATCAAGAGTGACTTCGGCGATCGCTCCTTTGCGGAGCAGCACGATGCCTTCCACCACATCGTCGTTGTTGAGGATCGTGCCGTCTTCTTTGCGGACGGTTTTTCCGAGTTGTCCCAGCCTGACCTTTGGCGCCTGGACGACACTGCCCAGATCGCGCACGCGAACTGGCGTTCCGTTTTGTACTTTGACGACGGTGGCAGCGATGTCATCGGTGGTCTGCATCAAGCCAACCGCGCGGACGTTGAGGGCCTGCTGTCCACGCTCGATGAATCCTCCACCGGCGTTAATGTTATTGGCGACCAGTGCCTGCTCGACCTGCGGCAGCGCCAGACCGTATGACACCAGCTTTCCGGGATCGAGTTGAACCTGGTATTCGCGCGTGGGACCGCCGAACGGGTTCACGTCCACCACGTTGGGAACCGACTTCAACTGATTGACGACGTACCAGTCATTGAGCGCTTTCAACTCCATCACGTCGTATTTCGGATTCGTACTCGTCAGCGTGTAGAACATGATCTGCCCAACCGGGCTATAGTCGGGACCGATGGCCGGATTCACCCCCGGCGGCAGGCTGACCATCTGAAGGCGATCAAGAACTTCCTGCCGCGCGTTGAAGGTCGTGATGTCATCGTCATAAATGATGGTGATCACAGAAAGACCCATCAACGACACGGAGCGCAGATGCGTCAGATGGGCGACGCCGTTTAATTCCACTTCAAGAGGCACCGTGATCTGTTGTTCCACTTCCTCAGCCGCGTGACCGGGCCATTGCGTAATCACCTGCGCGTAAGTGTCGGCGACGTCTGGGTAAGCTTCGATCGGCAACTCGTGAAACGAGATGATGCCCCATACGAAAAGGACCAACGCTCCGCCGAGCACCAGAAGCGGGTTCGCCAGGGCGAAATCGATTGCCTTGCGAATCATCCCTTAATCCCCCACCTTTTTCTCGGCCACTTCAGTAGAGAACTCGAGCGCGTTGGTGACCAGTTCATCGCCAGGCTTTATCCCGGAGTGGATTTCCTGCATGCCGTCGGTGGTCACGCCATCTGCCGCAACGGAAATCTTGCGGAATTGCTTCTCGCCTTCCTTGCGGAAGACCCAGTCCTTGTCGTGCAGCCGCATGATGGCGGTGGAGGGAACGACGATATGATCGGTGAGCTTGCGCGAGCGGAAGGTCGCAACGGCGAACATGCCGGGCCGCAGTGAGCCGTCGGAATTGCCCAGCACGATCCGAACTTTCGCGCTGCGGGTATTCGGATCAAGCACGCGCGAAATGTCAGCCACCTTGCCCTTGAAAACGCGATCCGTAAATGCGTTCAACCGAATCTCAGCGCCGTCTCCGAGATGAACTTCTCCCAGATCGTTTTCGAACACATCGCAGACCACCCACACCTCGGCCAGATTAGCAATCGTGAACAAATTGGGCGTGTTGTCGAGACTCTTCACGCCTTCGGATCCCGCGACATTCTGCTCGACAATCGTTCCGGAAACAGGCGCCTTCAAGGCGATCAGCGGGCTCGGGTGGTCCGGATCGCCGCCAAGAATTTGAACGTGGTGCTTGGCAGTGTCGAGATCCACTTTGGCCTTGTCTTCGGTGTCCTGGGCGACTTCGAGATCCTTGGCCGCAATGGCGCCACGGTCATAGAGCATCTGGGCCCGATCGAGCGCCTTGTGTGCCAGAACCTCGTCGGCTTCCCCCTTTTCGTAGTCAGAAAACGCACTGGCCACATCAGGGCTCGAGATCACGAGCAGCGTTTCGCCCTTCTTGACCTCGTCGCCAAGCTTCACTTTGAGATCCACCACGCGCCCGGAACCCAGCGACGTGATATGAATCGTGCGGTTTACGTCTGGCGAAACAGTGCCGTTCGCCGTGACCACCGTCGGAAGCGAGCGCAGTTCTGCCTTTGCTGTCTTGAACAACTCCGGATGGCCGGCGGTGTAAAGATTGGGATCGATCGTGATGACAGGCTTGCTCGTAGCCGCCGGAGTCTCCTTCGAGCAACCGGCTCCTGCGCAAATAGCTGATACCGCGAACAGCAGTACAATCCATTGCGGCGCACTCTTGCGATGAATAGGGTATATACACAATTTCATGGGATAACCTCGCGTCCCACCGCCTCATTCAACTGCGCGGCGGCGGTGAGATAAGCGCCGATCAGGTTCACATAGCTGAGTTGTACAGTCCGGTAATCGCTCTGCGCGTTCAGAAAATCCAGCAAAGACGCTCCTCCCTGCTGATAAGAAAACTGCACCGTCTCCCGAACGCGGATTGCCTGATCGAGGTACTGCCGCTTGTAGGGTTTGAGCAATGCGATGTTGCTGGCAACGAGTGCATACGCCGAGTCGACATCGCTATAGACCTGCGTCTCCACGCCCTGGCGCAATTTCGCATCGCGGTTGATGTCAATTTTCGTGCGCAGCTTCTCGCCCTGGTTGGTGTCGAAGATGCGCAGCGGAATGCTGACGCTGGCTCCGATCGTATTCAGAGCGTCGGGATTATTGAATGAACCGTTGTGCGTGAACCAGACGCCGATGGTCGGATCGGTCGACCCGTCAGCCTGGGCCAGTTTGTAATTCGTCTGAGCCTGCTGTGTCGACAGGATCGCCGCGCGAAGATCGGGACGGGCATCGAGCGCCTGCTTGCGGCAGTCATCAAGCGAGAGCAAGTCCTCGCGAAAGTCGAACACTCCTACCACGTCAAAGCTGTCCACAGGGCGACGGTCGTCAAGCAAAGCCAGCAAATTGATCTTGGTCGTCCGCAGGTTGACCCGCGCGTTCTGCAGATCGGACTCATACTGCAGACGCTGCAACTCGAGCCGGTCAAGATCGATGCGGGCGATGTCTCCGGCCTGGTAGCGGTCGCGGCTGACGTTGAGGATCTTGTCGTAGTAGTCGAGATTGTCCTGCGTCAGGCGCAGGACGGCCTTCGCCTGGAGAACTCCGATAAACGCGGTGCGCAGGTTGTACAGAAGAGCGCGCTCCGTATCGTCCGCCTGCGCTGCGCCGATGGCGGTGCCTTCTTTCGCGCTTTCGAAGCGCAAGCCGCGCTTGTTCCGCCGCTCGAAAAGATAGCTGACGCCGGGAGACACGAAGGTCCCCGCAAAAGGAGTCCATACGCCGTGGCTGGGCGCGATCTGTGTGCCGTCGGCAGAAAGAGTGAAATCAGGATTCGGTCGAAGATGTGCCGTGATTTCCTGCGCCTTGAGTTCGTCAATATTCAGCTTCGCCGCCATCAGCGAAGTGTTGCTCAGTTCGAAGTGGTCCTTGACTTGGTCCCAGGTCCAGACCTGGGCAGGGGACGGCACAGCCGTTTGCGCACAGAGAGGCGCGGCCGCCAGCACCATGAAGATTGCCAGATTGAAACCCGTCCAACGCATCGAGACTCTGCTTCCTCCCTCGTCCGCCAATGCGGGGAGAAGGAACAGTTATCCTCAGAAGCTGATCGGTGCTTCTGCCATCGGGATCGTGTTGTGCGATCCCGAGAGGATTCGTAAGGGGAAGACCGCCGCAATTTCTGCGCGTTTTTGATTCCTGGCGGTGATCGAATGAAATCAGGCGAGAGGCAATGCAGGAGGAGCGCGGCCGAACTCATCAACGACCGGCGTAGAAGGGAAGACGTGCAACAGCGACGGGCTCTGATACCAGAACTCAGTCTGAGTCGGCGAAAAATCAGCAGTCGAAACCAGCGCCTGTTGGCCTTGCGCCGGAGCAGCCTTCGCGCTGCTCGACTGCCGAACATTGCGCTTGCTGATGGGAGATTCTTCGACAGCAGCGCACAAAGCGTGTAGATCGTCCGTCGCGGAAACAACCGGGAACAGGACAACCAGCATGCATCCCAGAGCCAGCAGGCATTGCCGCGAGGAAAAGCGCCTTCTCGATTGCGGAGCCCGGCAATCCCGCCACAGCCAATAGGCGGGCAGCGCCAGCAGCAGCCACGCGATGTTGAGCAGCAGTTCCATAAGTTCAGGTTATGGGCGACGGGAGGCCCCGAGTGTGCTCCCGAAGCGTTAGTTTTTCAGAAACCCTAAACTCAAGTCAATGTGACCTCGGTGACTTCCAACAGGCGACCCTGCAAGATCCCCCGCTTCGAACATTCCTATACGGAAACCGTGAACTGTGGGAGAGTAATGGAAGCGCCCGAATCCCGAATCCCGAATCGCGACTCGCGAATGAAGATGGACGGCACAACGCGGATTGCAGCAGTGCTCATCGCGTTTCTGTGCGTGAGCGTAATGGCGGCGGCCCAGATTGCTCCGGCCCGCGCCGATGAATCCACTGATCCTCAAGCTCAGGACGGTCCGGCCCAGGCTCAGAGCGAGCCGGGTCTCATTATTGAGAACGACTCCGAGTTGCCGGATACTTATCCCGAGGCGCGCTACGAAGTCCGCTTTCGCGTCCGCGGAGGCGTTCCCCACTTCCATTGGAAGCTGGAAAAGGGTGCGCTGCCTCCCGGGATCAAACTGGACGAGGACGGTCTCTTGCACGGCCAACCGGAACGTACCGGCGAGTTCGATTTCACCGTTTCCGTTACCGATTCAAACAATCCCCCGGGTGCGGTGCAGAAAGGCTTTGTGCTGCGAGTGCGGTCGGCGCTGGTGCTGAAGTGGAAGAATCCAGCCCGCGTCAGTGGAAACCGAATCGATGGCAGCGTCGAGGTTTCCAACGTTACCCCGGACGACCTGGACCTCACCTTTGTCGTGATGGCGGTGGCCGAGAATGGACGCGCGACCGCGATCGGCTATCAGCACTTCACGCTGGCGCGAGGCACCGTTGACAAAGAACTGCCATTTGGCGAAACGCTGCCCCGCGGAGGCTACGTCGTGCACGTGGACGTGGTCGGCGAAGTCGCTCACAAGAAGCAAATCTACCGCGAGCGCATGCAAACCCCCTCGCCGCTGCACGTCAACATCGGCCCTTAAAAAGTTTCTGTCATCCCGACCAAGCCAATCGCCCCCTAAACTAACAGTCAGTGGTGCAAGTGCGATTCGTATCAGGGCACGGATTTATCCGTGCCGCAAAGGCCGTAGAATCAGCGGCCTTTAGGCCCAGGGTTTGAAATTCTGACTTGCACACGGACTGCTAACCCGAACAAGATGATAAATTGCAGATGGTGCGCGAGGCGCCCATCCCCAAGGAGAACCTTGCATGGTTTTAACCGAATCTCCCGCTCTGCCGTTGTCTCAAGCGATGGACGCTCATTTCAGACGGCGCCGCGGGCTGGAGTTGTTCTGCCTGTCATTCCTCGCTCTCTTTCTCGAATTGATGATGATTCGCTGGGCTCCCGCAGTCGTTAGACTGATCGCCTATTACGCCAATCTGATCCTGATCAGTTCCTTCCTCGGCCTGGGCGTCGGAGCCATCCTGGGCAGAAAAAGAAAGTCGCTCTTCGGATGGCTGCCAGCTCTGCTGCTGATCAACGTCGCGTGGCTGTTGATTGCCCATTTCATCACGCTGCCGACTACTGCCGCGGAGAGCAGGTTCTACACCCCCAGTCCTCAACTCGTGCGTTATGCAAGTCTGGTGGGCATCTTCATCAGCAACGCCATCGTCTTTGTGCCGTTGGGTCAGCGGATCGGATCGATTTTTGAAGCTCTGCCTCCGTTGCTCGCTTACTCCTGGGACTTGGGCGGCAGCCTTGCCGGGACGCTCTGCTTCGGACTCTTCTCGCTGAAGTATTTCTCGCCAACCCTGGGAGTCTCGTTCGTAGCTCTCGCCATCATTCTGCTTCTTCCAAAAGAGTACCGGCTGCGTGCAATACCGATTCTCGCCTTGTCGATCGCTGGAGTGTATTTTTCCGTCGCTTCGAATGCGATCTGGTCTCCGTACTACTGCATCATCATCACCGATCACAACAAAGTTCCCGTGCGAGAGCCGCATCCGGGGCTGCGCACGATGCAGGATCCGCCCATCTACGATGTGCGGGTGAATCACTACTTCCTTCAGAGCGATGGCACCTTCGATCCGAGCCGCTACTCTCCCCAGAATCGAACCGAAATTCTCAATGGACGAATGCAGTACGACTTGCCGTATGCGCTGGCTCCGGTTCACCGCCGCGTCCTCGCATTAGGAGCAGGAGGCGGTACGGACACACAGATTGCCGTCCTCAATGGCGCGGAACAAGTGGATGCCGTTGAAATTGATCCGATGTTAGTGAAGTTGTCTGGCCGCTTCAATGCTTCGGGAATTTACGAGAACCCGAAAGTCCACGTTTACGTCGATGACGCCCGCGCTTTTCTGAGGCGCTCTAGCGGCGGATATGACATGGTCGTGTTCAGCTTCCTGGACTCACAAACACTGTTTAGCTCAATGAGCAATATCCGCTTGGACGGTTATATCTATACCGTGCAGAGCATCCAGTCGGCCTTTCGCTTGCTGAACGACGATGGAGTTTTGTCCCTTTCCTTCATGGCCGGACGCGAGTGGCTCGCCCGCAAGCTGGTGCGAATGGTTGAAGTCGCCACCGGCCAGACGCCTGTTGTTTACCAAAGTCAGGGACAAGTCGTGATCTGCGCTTTTCGCGGGCAGCATCCGGAGCCACCGGCGCAGTATGGCCGGTTCGTGCGTACAGTGTTTCCCACCGGCGAAGTGTCCAATGCAGTCGCTCCGACGGACGACTGGCCGTTTCTTTACCTCTCGCGCAAAACCATTCCGGCGGACTACCTGATCGTGATTGGAATTCTGCTGGCGATCACGATACCGGCGGTGTTCCTGCTGCGTGGCCGAGGCTTCGGCATGAATGACAGCCACTTTCTTTTCCTCGGCCTGGGATTTCTGCTGCTCGAAACGAAGAGCATCTCCGACTGCTCGCTTTACTTTGGCACCACCTGGTTTGTGACTCTCGTAGTCGTGACCGGCGTTCTTCTGATGGTCCTGGCCGCAAACCTGCTCGCCATGCGCATGAGCCGTTTCCGCATCTGGCTGTACGCTCCACTCGTCGCAACTCTACTGCTGCTCTACTTCGTGAAGCGCGACACTATTCTGGCATTGAGCTTCAATGAACGATTGCTGTGGTCTCTTCTCGTGGTGCCGCTGCCCATCTTTTTCGCCGGCCTGATCTTCTCCACCACGTTCCGCCAGGCGTCGAACCCATCTTCCTTCTTCGGAGCCAACCTCATCGGAGCCATGATCGGCGGATTCAGCGAGTACCTCAGCATGATCATCGGAAACCAGAATCTGATGTTCA
This sequence comes from uncultured Acidobacteriota bacterium, assembly GCA_963763845.1. Lineage (GTDB taxonomy): Bacteria > Acidobacteriota > Terriglobia > Terriglobales > Acidobacteriaceae > Sulfotelmatobacter. The sequence continues at coordinate 4,330 of CAVXPX010000001.1, read as the reverse complement.
TCGTCATCGGAGCCTACCTGGTCAGCCTCGCTCTTCAAGTGCGATTAGCGAAGACAGCCAGGTTGTGAGGCGCTCCGCCCGCGCTCTTGACCTTTGGAGCGTTTGGACTGGACCCCTGGGCTGAGGATTTTGCAAGGGGCAAACGGATCCTCTGACTGATAAGTTCTTTGAAATCTGTCTTTTGTCTCAAAAGGCCAAAAAATGAGCTGGCTGAATGCTGATGGCTGATAGCTGAACGCTTTTTGTGCGATTTTTGGTGGGGTCATCCTGAGGGGAGCCGCTTTTCAGGCGGAGCGAAGGATCTGGCGCGGGCTGCATCGGCGGTGCACGCGAGATCCCTCGCCCCGCTGGTAAAGACGCGGGGCTTCGGGATGACGCATCCGTGAAGCGGCGGATCAACAAGGACCAGCCACGGAACGCGACTGGCTGATGGCTGACAGCTGAACGCTTTTTGTGCGATTTTTGGTGGCGTCATCCTGAGGAGAGCCGCTTTTCAGGCGGAGCGGAGGATCTGGCGCGGGCTGCATCGGCGGTGTACGCGAGATCCCTCGCCCCGCTGGTAAAGACGCGGGGCTTCGGGATGACGCACTTCCCGAATGGCTAGCGCAAGATGAGAAGACCTCTTTGCCTCGATGATCGGCCTATTGCTTGTTGGGGTCATCCTGAGGGGAGCCGCTTTTCAGGCGGAGCGAAGGATCTGGCGCGGGCTGCATCGGCGGTGTACGCGAGATCCCTCGCCCCGCTGGTAAAGACGCGGGGCTTCGGGATGACGCACTTCCCGAATGGCTAGCGCAAGATGAGAAGACCTCTTTGCCTCGATGATCGGCCTCTTGCTTGTTGGGGTCATCCTGAGGGGAGCCGCTTTTCAGGCGGAGCGAAGGATCTGGCGTGGGCTGCATCGGCGGTGTACGCGAGATCCCTCGCCCCGCTGGTAAAGACGCGGGGCTTCGGGATGACGCACTTCCCGAATGGCTAGCGCAAGATGAGAAGACCTCTTTGCCTCGATGATCGGCCTCTTGCTTGTTGGGGTCATCCTGAGGAGAGCCGCTTTTCAGGCGGAGCGAAGGATCTGGCGCGGGCTGCATCGGCGGTGTACGCGAGATCCCTCGCCCCGCTGGTAAAGACGCGGGGCTTCGGGATGACGCATCCGTGAAAGTGACGGATTAACGATGACGCATCCGTGAAAGTGACGGATTAACGATGACGCGTCCGTGAAAGTGGCGGATTAACGATGACGCATCCGTGAAGCGGCGGATCAAACAACGAGCAGCCACGGAACGCGACTGCGACCGATTCCAGCAAGTCTCATGTTGTCAATATTTTGCCCATAAAATCTTGAGCCGCAAGGATTTTTTAGAGATTTTCCTCTAACTTGATGATTTCAATAGACTGCACCGGGGGGAACCCGATCAGAATTCAGAGCAGGACGTGACCCCAAAGAAGATGCGCACACGCCGATCTAACGTAAGCGAAGACCGAAGGCCGTCTAGACGGGAGCAATTCTGAAGGGCATGCTTCCTTTGTGGCGCGATGTCGTGCGCACGAGGGGATTCATGAACAACACCGCAGCGCCGGATCTCGGTGCCACCCGCATCAAGCGAAACTACCGCACTGCCGAAGAGAAACGGGAGATCGTCGAGGAGACGCTTGTGCCTGGGGTCTCGGTGGCGATCGTGGCTCGGGCGCGGGGCGTGAACGCCAACCTGGTATTTCACTGGCGCAAGCTGTACCACGCCGGGCTTCTGGGCGACCGGCCTGCTACTGCGGCGGGCGAAGCCCGCGCGAGTGGGGTGCGGTTGCTGCCGGTGAGAGTTGCCGAAGATGCGCCGAATCAGCCCCCGATTCCGGTGGCCGTGAGCACAGCGTACCGCGTGAATCGGGAAGCGGTGGTTATGCCAGGTTCGATGGAACTCACTTTGGCGAAAGCACAGATCCGCATCACGGGCACGGTAGACGTTCAAGCGCTGCGCGTGGTGCTGGAGTGTTTGCGCGGATGATAGCGCTTCCGGCCAACACGCGCATCTGGATCGCGGCGGGCGTGACTGACATGCGGCGGGGATTCACGGGGCTGAGCGCGTTGGTGCAAACGACGCTCGAACACGATCCTCTCTCCGGCCATGTCTTTGTTTTCCGCGGGCGTCGCGGCGACCTGATCAAACTACTTTGGTTCGATGGGGACGGGCTTTGTCTGTTCGCGAAACGTTTAGACCGTGGACGATTCATCTGGCCGAAGGTGGACCGCGGAACGGTGTCCCTCTCGCGAGCGCAACTGTCGATGTTGTGCGAAGGCATCGATTGGCGTCACCCCGTGCGAACCGCCGATTCCTTGATGGCGATCTGAGTTCGCGAGTGCGATATGCACAGTTATTTGTGCACCTGTGGACGCGTTGCAGCGGAGTTCATGACATACTCCGGCTATGGTTGCCACGCCGACAACGCTGCCCGATCTGAACCGGCTAGATCGGAATGGGTTGCAGGCGATCCTGCTGGCAACCCACGAGCGATTCATCGCACAGTACGCAGAACTGATCGCGGCCCAGGAGCAGTTACTCGTCAAGGAAGAGCAGTTACTATCGCGTGTTCACGAGATCGAACACCTGAAGCTGCTGATTGCCAAACTGCGACGCCTGCAGTTTGGGCGTAAGTCGGAGAAGGTCGAGCGGCAGATCGAGCAACTCGAACTGAAGCTGGAAGACCTCGAAGCCCATCGCGTCGGGTCCCTGCCGCAGCCCGCTCGTGAGGCGGACGCGTCAGAACCCGCTCCGGCTCCCAAGAGTCGCCGTCCCCTTCCTGAGCATCTGCCGCGCGAGACCAGGACCCACGCCCCTGCGGAACCAGCCTGCCCGGAGTGCGGCGGCACTCTGAAGAAGCTCGGCGAAGATGTCTCCGAGATTTTGGAATGGGTTCCCGCCAGTTTCAAGGTGATCCGCCACGTGCGTCCGAAGCTGTGTTGCGCGGGATGCGACAAGATCGTGCAAGCTCCGGCGCCAAGCCGCCCCATCGATCGTGGCTTGGCTGGTCCGGGACTGCTGGCCCATGTGCTGACTTCGAAGTTTGCGGACCACTTGCCGTTGTATCGCCAGTCGGAGATCTACGCTCGCGAAGGAGTCGAGTTAGATCGCTCGACGCTGGCGAAGTGGGTCGGCGAGGCCAGCCACTTACTCGAACCCTTAGTCGAGGCATTACGCCGCTACGTGATGGCGGCCGATAAGTTACACGCGGACGATACGCCGGTTCCAGTGCTGGCTCCGGGCAATGGCAAGACCAAGACCGGGCGTTTGTGGACGTATGTGCGCGACGATCGTCCGTCGGGCTCGAACGCAGCTCCAGCGGCCTGGTTCGCCTACTCGCCCGACCGCAAGGGCGAACACCCGCGGCACCATCTGCGTCAGTTCCGTGGCATTCTGCAGGCCGACGCTTACTCCGGTTTCAATCAGCTCTACGAGGACGGGAGCATACGAGAAGCTCCGTGCCTGGCACATATCCGCCGCAAATTCTTCGACCTGATGGAAGCGCACCGCTCGCCGATTGCGAGCGAAGCGGTCGAGCGCATCGCTGCCTTGTATGGAATCGAGAAGGAAATCCGCGGGCGGCCTCCTGAAGAGAGACGCGAAGTTCGCAACACGCGCTCGCGGCCACTGCTGGACGCGATGCGGGCGTGGCTGGAAACATCTTTGTCGAAACTCTCCCGGAAGTCCGATACCTCGGCGGCGATTCACTATGCCCTCGCGCGCTGGGACGCCTTCGTGCGCTACTGCGCCGACGGCCGCACCGAGATCGACAACTCGGCGGCCGAGAGGGCCCTGCGTGCGGTCGCGGTGGGTCGCAAGAATTACTTGTTCGCCGGCTCCGACGCCGGTGGGGAACGAGCCGCGACTTTCTACTGCCTGCTTGGGACGGCCAAGCTGAACGGCCTCAATCCCGAGGCCTACCTGCGCCAGGTGCTGGAGCGCATCGCTGACCACCCAGTGAACCGCATCGCAGAGTTGTTGCCTTGGAACCTTGGGTTGACCGATACCGCCATAGCACTCACCCCGCGATAGTACACACATCCAGTCACACAGGTCGTGTCCATTAACAAAAGAAGTGGACACGACCTCATCAATCATCCCGTCTCCCACGTCAAGACGTTAGTCGGTCCTCGGTTACGGTAATAGTGCTTCAGGGCTTCCATGGAGGCTTCCGGAGTGTAGGGAAATGAGGAGAGCGCGCCCGTCAGAGTCAGTGTGCCGGTATCGTCATTGTCATCGGGAGCGTGGGGCACATATCCGCCCGGTCCATCGCTTGCAGTTAATCCTACGTCAAGACGGTAGTCCGTCTCCGCTTACGA